>NZ_JAUSZQ010000001.1:0-20000 GCF_030817695.1 Neobacillus niacini
AGGAAGGATAACGATTTTTAACTTTTTCAATTAATTCATATGTCTCTGAAAAATGTAGACCTGTATCCAGAAAAATGATTTTTGCCTCTTTATTCACCTTCGAAATTAAATCAATCAGCACGATTCCCTCAACCCCAAAGCTGCAGGCATAGACAATTTCGTCTTTATATTCTCGATAAGCCCACTTTAATACATCTAAATAATCTGGCTGACTAGCCATAAAGGATGTAATTTTCTTTTCATCCCATTTATCATGCGTTAACATCTCTGACAATCCCCGGACCTCCATTTCTCTCAATCCCTTAGGGTTTCAATGCACAACGTGATACAGGCATTATTCACCACATCAATTTTATTCATCTGGTTAATATCGCCGTACTGGGCATATGAAATCATCGCTCTTATCCAAGAGCCATGACCAAACGCAAGGATATTTGTATATTTTTGGTATTTATCTAAAAACATGACAATCCGTTTTTCTAAATTCCTTATACTCTCACCTAACACCAACTCTCTTGGATTTTCAAACCAAACCTCTCCATATTTTTCAATCAGTTTCTTCTTCGGTATTCCTTCAAATGGTCCAAAATCTAACTCATCCAATAATCCCTCTATTTCATACTTATATCCATAGAGGTTTGCTGTTTGGTGGGTTCTTTGTAATGTACTTGCTAAAACAAGGTCAAATGGTGCTAACGCTTGAAGTACTTTTTGATTGTCCTCAATTCCTTTTACTAGTTCTTCCGAAACCTGTGAAAGTTTAATATCCTGCCTCCCCTGAAGCCATGTTTTTTTATTCCACTCCGTTGGAAGGTGTCGAATCACAGTGATTTGCATTCATCTTCCTCCACATAAAAAGTTTCACTCCGCAGTCCGCGGCGTTGTGTTTCTAATACTAAAACATCCTGAAGTCTTACATTGCCTAAATTAACGTTTGGTCCCACTTCTCTAATAAAGTACATTTGATGTTTTGATGTTGGAGCTTCAAAGATGATTTTCTTGCTGTCGATATCTTTTATCAATTCCTGAATTAAACCAGATCTAATACTGCCGGATTTTTCATAAATCCCAGATGTTCCTGAATCTCGCCCTTCTGTTATGACATAATCACAACCTGCCTGTAATAAAAGGTTTATTTCTTCCTTCCAATCACAGATGTCCATATCCTTATTAGAATCCTTTGAGCCCACCTCAGCTATGACATGAAAATCCTTTTTTATTTCCGAGATCATTTGGAGACGTTCTTGAAGTGGAATATCCAGCGTTCCGTTAGAAATTTCAATCCATTCAATCCCTAAATCACGTAAATGTCTTAAATATTCAGGAACTTTATTTTGATAAAAACATTTTTCAAATAGGGTTCCTCCACAATAAGGCTTTATCTGATACTCCTTATAAAGTTCAATTTTTTTCCTAAGGTTTGGAGTCACATAAGCTGACCCAATTCCTATCTTAGCAATATCAATGAGATAACCATAATCAGCTAATATATGCTTTAACTCACCTATCGGGTGCCGAAATCGATCACCGAGGTTAATCCGTATGTTCTATTTCCTGACGTCCTTTCTGGCAGTATTAAAAAATCCATACCTATAGCGCCTCCTCTATTTTTCTAGGATAGATTATTCATAAAATAGGTGAATGTGTAGATATTAGGCTTGAAAAGCATAAATTAGGCATTTGTCTTGTATAAACTCTGCCTTCACTTGAAACAATAAAAAGGCTATTCTCACAGTTAGGGGTGTACATCCTTGTCAAAGCAAAAACATACGGGCTTAACGATTCTGGCTATTAGTTCCATACCACTTATTCTTGTTTTGGGAAACTCGATGCTTATTCCTGTTCTTCCTAAAATGAAATCTGAACTGGATATATCTCAATTTCAGGTTAGTTTAGTCATTTCTGCCTTTTCCATTGCGGCTGCCATTTCGATACCAGTATTAGGTTATTTGTCCGATAGGTTTTCTCGAAAGGCGATTATTATCCCCGCCCTCATTTTATATGGGAGTGGAGGGCTATTGGCTGGTGCCGCTTCCGCTTGGTTTGACAATGCCTATACATGGATTCTTGCAGGCAGAATTATGCAAGGTATGGGTGCTGCAGGAACTGCCCCCATTGCCATGGCTTTAACAGGTGATTTATTTAAAGGAGGACAACAGAGTAAAGTCTTAGGATTAGTCGAAGCATCTAATGGATTTGGAAAGGTAATCAGCCCGATAATCGGATCGCTTTTAGCCTTAATCTTTTGGTATGCAGCGTTTTTCGCCTTTCCGATTTTCTGTTTTATGTCCTTGTTATTAACCATCATTTTCATTAAGGAAAAGAAAACCAAAAAGGAACCCCCTCCGGTTGGTAAATATGTAAAGGGTCTTGTATCTGTTTTTAAAACGGAGGGACGCTGGTTATTTGCCGCTTATATAACAGGAGCTACCTGTTTATTTACACTTTTTGGGATTTTATTTTACATTTCAGACATATTGGAAAAGGATCATCAAATTGATGGAGTCATGAAAGGATTGATTTTAGCGATTCCGCTGCTAGTCATGACCACCACCTCTTATATAACCGGAAGTAAAATTGGTAAAAAGATGAAGCTTATGAAAACATTAATCATAATAGGATTATTGCTGATGACGACTTCATTTGCTTCACTGATTTTCTTTAAAAAATTAGTAGCTTTTTTCGCCGTCCTTTCTGTAAGCAGTATTGGAACAGGACTTGTTCTTCCTTGTATCAATAGCTTTATCACAGGATCTGTTCCAACAGACCGAAGGGGTTTTGTAACCTCCTTATACGGGTCTGTACGATTCTTAGGGGTAGCGATTGGTCCTCCAGTATTCGGCTCCCTAATGGCATGGTCGAGGTCAGGTATGTTTTTAGTTACGGCTGGGTTAACGCTATTTTGTGCCTTGCTTTGTATGATACTGATTCATGTAGCAAAAACCAAACCAGCTGAAGATAAAGAAAGTGACACATTATTTGAAAAATTACAATTCAGTTAAGACATGTAAGATATAAAGGAGAAGATTTAATTGCAAATTTATTTTTCACCTGAAGTTATTACCCCTGAATACCAGGTCTTAAATGTCGTTAATTCAAATAATAAAGGTGTTGGTAATGTTGCCTTTTTATTTGACGAAAAGAAATTGTTTGTTTACGGGATTTTAGAAGATGAAGAAGTGGGTTCTGATTTTAAAGACTTGGTCACTCCTTATATAAAAGGATTAGCAAAGGCTAAACCAGGGCTTGATATTCTATCCTGTCTGTATGTCGGCTGTAAAAAAATAAAGCTAAAAGATGAAGAAAAAGAGGAATAATGCAAACATGAGAGGACGGTAATGACCGTCCTCTTTTAATTTGGGTTTGGGCAATAGTAACATGGCATTTAACCACTTCATAACTTATTGGTAAGCAGTTAGACAAATATGGAGTGTGTGGCCTAATGAGTATTGGAATCGTTCTAATGGGGCTATTAATCGGATTTATGGTTGGCTTGACCGGTGTTGGCGGTGCTGCATTGTTAACACCCGTATTAATATTATTAGGGATTAGTCCCTCCATCGCAGTGGGAACAGACCTGGTTTATAATTCTATCACTAAACTTTTTGGATCCTTTCAACATTGGAGACAAAAAACAATCAATCTTACACTGGTGAAATATCTTGCTATTGGCAGTATTCCAAGTGCAATATGTGCTGTCGGGATGCTCCAGCTGTTTGACTCATTTTTTCATAACCAAGAGCAAGTGATCAAACATGCCTTAGGATACGTTTTAATATTAGTAGCGTTGACTACTCTCATTAAAACGTTTGCTACAGGTAAAATAGGAGAAAATTCTCTTCAAAAGAAGCCTCTTCATGAGAAACGTGGTTTAACGATTGGTATTGGGGTTATCTTGGGCTTTATAGTCGGATTAACTTCTATTGGTTCGGGTTCTTTGTTCGCCTTGGCAATGCTTTATCTTTACAGAATGAGTCCATCAGAGCTCGTCGGAACAGATATTGCACATGCATTTTTACTGGTTACTGCGGCTGGATTTATGCATGCCGGAATTGGTAATGTAGATTATTTATTGGTAGTGAACCTGCTATTGGGTTCCATTCCGGGTGTTCTGATTGGAAGTAACTTATCCTCAAAATTTCCGGCAAAACCCTTAAGAACGATTATGGCGATCATGATTTTGATTAGTGGTGTTAAACTTATTTAGAAACACGGTGCTGCCGTGTTTTTTTTCTTTTTTTAATGAAAATGAAAAACCTGTCCTTGTCTTGAAAAACCAATCATATACATATGTTAGAAATGGTAATTCCAGGAGGTCATTATGTTTATAATCATTGAAAAGGTAGTACTCGGAATGGCTTTTTTACGATTAATATCGGGAAGTATTGAAATATTTGCCGCTATCCTCATGATTAAATTTAATACGGTAGAAAAAGCCCTTATGGTTAACTCTTCGCTAGCACTTATCGGACCCGTTATTTTAGTTCTAACCACCTCCATTGGGTTAATTGGATTAGTTGAGAAAATATCGATCATGAAATTCGTCTGGATTGCTCTCGGGGTAAGTTTTATCTTCATAGGTGTAAAGTCATCATGAAAAACTACATAAAAGAAAACCTATCATCGACTGCTGATAGGTCTATTTATGTGCTTGTCTAGTTGCATCTTGTGGATTGAGTATTCTTGCCCTAGTATTTTTTATCGGTATTGGTGTTCGTGCAAGCATAATCCTAAAATCCTGTGGATGGAACGGGATGAATGGATATAAATAAGGAGTATTCATACTCTTTGTTCTTGCTAGCAAAATTATCCACAATGTAATTCCGATGGCCAGACCCGGGACTTTAAGTAAAGCAACCATAATTAAAAAGAAAACTCGGAACAATCGATTTGCTAGACTTAATTCATAACTTGGTGTCGCGAACGTTCCGATTGCCGCAACCGCTACATAGAGGACTACCTCATGAGTAAAGATCCCCACCTGTACAGCTACATCTCCAATAATAATAGCAGAAACGATACCTAGTGCTGTTGCAAGGGCATTCGGGGTATGAATGGCTGCCATCCGGAGAATTTCTATCCCGATTTCCGCTATGAGAAATTGCCATATCAGTCCAATTTCGCCAGAATCTTTCACACCAATAAACTTCCACCGGTCTGATAGCAGCTGCTCATTGGAAGCATAGGTATACCATAACGGTAACAGGAATAAGGAGGCCAAAACAGCAACAAATCGTGCCCACCTTAAGAAGACACCTATTATTGGCTTTTGACGGTATTCCTCAGCATGCTGTAAATGGTGCCAATAGGTAGACGGACAGATCATTACGCTCGGTGATCCATCGACAACAATCAGGACGTGGCCTTCCATTAAATGAACCGCACTGGTATCTGCTCTTTCCGTATAACGAACAAGCGGATATGGATTATAATTTCGGCCAAAGACAAACTCTTCAATCGTTTTCTCCCCCATTGAGATTCCATCAACGGAGATATTCTCTAGCTTATCTTTTAACATCTTTACGTGATCCATATCAACAATACTATCAATATAGACTAACGCGATATCCGTTTTAGATCGTTCTCCTACTTGAACGTAATCCATGATAAGGGAGCGATCACGAACACGCCTTCTAATTAATGCTAAATTAAAAACAATCGTTTCAACAAAACCATCCCGCGGTCCCCGTACAACACGCTCAATATCCGGCTCTTGAGGTGATCGAATCGGGTATTCACGAGAATCAATCAGGATAATCTCTTTACCGCCCTCTGCCACTAATGCCGTTTGACCGGCAAGGATTTGAGCGATAACCTCTTCTAAATCCTCTGTTTTATTAACCTCTACATGAGGAATGAAAGTCTTAAAAAGCTTATCAATTGGATTGTCACCAAAATCCTCCGGTTTACGCTTTTCAATCTCTTTCATAATTAAGAGCAGGATATTTGCCGCTGCAAATCCATCGATCAAGAACATGGCAAATTTACGCTCTCCCCATTCCAAAGGGCGGTGGATTACATCAAAGCTTTTTCCTATCCGTAATTCTTTAATTAAATAGTCAACATTTTCTTCAAACGTCTCTTTTACTGGAACTTGTGTCCCCTTTTTTCCCAAACCTGCCAACTCCCTAAAATTTTCATATTGGTATTTTGCTGCAAGTTTGGATGATCTATACTATCCTTTTGTGTTTTTATTCCAGTAAGAACTTTTCGATACTCTTTTGGATTTCATTTTCTGTATAAACAAATGAAATTTCATTGCCCTCTTTAAGGGAAGGCAATTGCTGTATCGCTTCCTCTTTTAACTGGAAAGCGACTTTTTCACCTTTCATATCCACCTCAATGGAATGGGGATCCATTTGACCTGTGTATATGCCAGAGGCCATTGTAAATATCGATTTTTCCACCTTTACATCCATTAACACTTTAGCTTGTTGCTCCTTTGCTGTTAAGAAAACTTCAATTTTATAATTTCCGTTATAAAGGTCAGAAATGGTAAATGAGTTTTGGATTTCTTGATTGTTATCAAATGTCATCTCAGTAATCGCCTGTGTAGAGATAACTTCATCAGAATATTGTTTTACTTTTTTCCCTTGTTCGTCATAGACAATATAATCTGCCTGTAACCCGCTTGGAAAAGATAGTTTTAAAGGACCGCCAGATATATTTTTTACTTTGTAATTAATAATCGTAGAGTTGTTTTCTTCTTTGATTTCAATGGATGGATGAACGCTTGCTGGAAGTTCATTTTGCTTTTGGTTCTCCTCTTCATTCTTGTTCTCCACAGTTTCACCCTTCCCATTTGTTTGATTACCTGAACCGCAAGCACTTAAGAGCCCAACTAGTAAAACAACAATCATGATCATTTTAATTGGCATAAAAAAATCTCCTTTTAATCGAGTTACCTTAATAGTCGATTAAAAGGAGATTGGAGTTACATTTTCACTTAAAGATTTTTCAATTTCAAAAAGAAATTCTAGAGACCACCTAGGTAGGCCTTTTTGATTTCTTCACTAGCTTGTAATTCTGCTGCTGTTCCTGATATTTCAACCCTGCCTGTTTCGATAACGTAGGCACGGTCGGCAACGGATAGTGCCATATTCGCATTCTGTTCAACCAGAAGGATGGTTGTGCCGTCCTGATTGATTTTCTCGATAATTTGGAAGATTGTTTTTACCATTAACGGAGCCAATCCCATTGAAGGCTCATCGAGTAAAAGCAGCTTGGGCTTTGCCATAATCGCTCTTCCCATCGCCAGCATTTGCTGTTCTCCCCCTGAAAGGGTTCCCGATAACTGTTTTCGACGCTCTTCCAGTCTTGGGAAAAGCTCGTAAACGTTTTGAATATCTTTGCGAATTTCCTTTGTATCTTTTCGTAAATAAGCACCTAGTTCTAGGTTTTCCTCTACACTCATATTGGCAAATACACGGCGCCCCTCTGGCACATGTGAAATACCGGACTTCACAATCAACTGGGGAGCCTTACCTGAAATAGAACTGCCTAAATACTCAATCGTCCCGGACTTTGGCTTAAGCAGCCCGGACAATGTCTTAAGAAGAGTACTTTTACCTGCTCCGTTCGCGCCAATCAGGGTAACAATTTCCCCTTCATTGATTTCTAATGATACACCTTTAAGGGCATGAATGTTTCCGTAAAAAACATTAATTTCATTTACTTTAAGCATGGTCACTCGTAACCTCCTCTCCTAAATAAGCCTCAATTACTTTTGGATGATTACGAATTTCATCAGGAGTTCCTGCTGCAATGAGCTGACCATGGTCTAAAACATAGATTCTTTCACAAATCCCCATAACTAGCGCCATATCATGTTCGATTAGTAGAATGGTTAAATCAAACTGTTTTCGGATAAAAGCGATTAATTCCATCAACTCGTGTGTTTCCTGTGGGTTCATACCCGCAGCCGGCTCATCGAGAAGCAATAATTTTGGATTTGCAGCCAATGCTCTGGCAATTTCTAATCTTCGCTGCTGACCATATGGTAAATTCTTTGCTTTTTCATCTTTAAAGCGGTCCAATTGAAAAATCTTTAGAAATTCCAGTGATTTTTCTTCCATCACCTTTTCTTCGGAGAAATGGGTAGGAAGGCGAAAGATGGAACTTAAAATGGAATGCTTCGCTAAAGAATGATAAGCCACTTTAACATTATCTAATACAGATAGTTCATTGAAAAGGCGGATATTCTGAAACGTACGGCTGATTCCGTTTCGTGTTACTTGGTATGGAGCAAGACCATTTAGTCTTTTTCCATCAAACAAAATGTCACCCTCTGTTGGCACATATACACCAGTCAGTAAATTAAAGCTCGTTGTTTTCCCGGCACCATTTGGACCAATCAAACCGACTAATTCTCCTTGACCCAGTTCCATATTAAAGCCTGAAACGGCCTTAAGCCCGCCAAATTGAATACCAGCATTTTTAACCTGTAGTAAAGCACCCACGTTAATTTCCTCCTTTCACGCTTTTCTTTTTACCAAAGAAATCTGTAATTTCACGGGTACCCATTAAGCCCTGTGGACGATATAGCATAACAACAACCAATACAATACTGTAAATAATCATTCGAGTCTCCGGATATTGCTGTAAGTAGGTTGAAATAATCGTTAAAAGAACCGCGGCTATCACGGAACCAGACATACTTCCAAGTCCGCCTAAAACCACAAAGATTAAAATATCAAAGGATTTTAAGAAACCAAAGTTTGTTGGCTGGATAATGTAAAAGTTATGCGAAAATAAACCTCCTGCGATTCCTGCGAAAAAAGAACCAATGGCAAATGCAACAACTTTATAAAAAGTTGTATTAATCCCCATTGCGTCTGCCGCAATTTCATTCTCCCTAATAGCAATACACGCTCTTCCATGCCGTGAGTTTGTAAAGTTGGATATCACAAGAATGGTAATAACGAGACACACAAATGCGCTTGTCCAAGTCGTCATATTAGAAACCATCATTCCTGCAGCGCCGCCAACATACTCAATATTTAAAAACACAATTCTGATAATTTCACCGAATCCTAGAGTTGCGATAGCCAGATAATCTCCACGAAGCCTTAAAGTCGGAATACCAACTAGTAGACCAGCTAATGCTGCAACAATTCCTCCAATAATAATGGCTAGGACGAAGGGCAGTTCAAATTTCATGGTAATAATCGCTGATACATATGCCCCGACAGCAAGGAATCCAGCATGTCCAATTGAAAATTGTCCGGTAATCCCAATAACCAAGTGAAGACTGACCGCTAAAATGATGTTAATGATCATTAAAATCAACATATTGCTATAAAATGCATTTAATATACCTGTTTGAATCAAGCCTTGGCCAATTCCATAAACCAGTACTGCTAAAATGAGAAATAGCCAGAATTTACTTACCTTTTTCATCTGTCTATCTCACCTACACTTTCTCTCTTGTATTTTTTCCAAAAATGCCTGAAGGTCTAAAAATAAGAATCAGGATTAAGATAATAAACGCTGCAGCGTCTCTCCATAATGAGAATCCCATTGCACTAACTACTGATTCGACAACCCCAAGGATAAGACCACCAACCATGGCTCCAGGGATAATTCCGATTCCACCTAAAACAGCCGCAACAAACGCCTTTAATCCAGGGATAATTCCCATTAGCGGTTCTATCTTCGTATAATAAACACCAAAGATAACTCCCGCAGCCCCAGCTAAAGCAGAGCCAATGGCAAAAGTATAGGAAATAGTCCTGTCTACATTTATACCCATTAGTTTGGCTGCATCCATATCATGTGATACTGCACGCATTGCCTTTCCGATTTTTGTACGATGAACGATAAATTGTAATATAATCATCAGCCCTACGGAAACAGCAAGGATAAAAAGGGACTGGCTGCTAATTTGAGCCCCGAAAAGGTTAAAGCTTGTGCTTGGCAATACATTATCAGGATACGCCTCAGGCTGTGCTCCACGAGCATAAATTACTCCGTATTCAATTAATAGCGACATTCCTATTGCTGTTATTAAGGCCGCTATTCTAGTAGCGTTTCTAAGACGTTTATAGGCTATTCTTTCAATCAATACTCCAAATACTGCACAAAATGCCATTGAGAATAATAATGCTGGAAAGAATCCTAGACCCCATCCCTTAATCGCATAAAACCCGACAAACGCACCTACCATAAAAACATCACCATGAGCAAAGTTAATCAATTTGATGATTCCGTAAACCATGGTATAGCCTAATGCGATTAAGGCATAGATGCTACCGAGTGATATTCCGTTTATCAATTGTTGTAACCACTCCATTGTTCTCACTCCTATTTATTCCAGATTTAACTCTTTACACAAGTAAAATGGAAGGATCATCCTTCCATTTTACTTAAGCAGTGCTTTTTAAGGATTTACTTTTGTGTTAAACACTTGTTTTCCATCTTTGTATTCTAAAATAGTTGCTGTCTTAATCGGATGATGATTTTCATCAATTGTTACTACTCCTGTAACAAGGCTTAAATCTTTTGTTTTTGCTAATTCTGCCTGAATTTTACTAGAATCGGTACTGCCTGCACGCTTAACGGCATCCGCTAAAAAGTAAACTGTGTCATAACCAAGTGCATTGAAAGCGTTCGGTGCTTCACCTTTGTTCTTTTCTTTAAATGCTGTTACAAACTTTTGCACCTTTTCATCTGGATCTTCAGATGAGTAATGGTTGATTAGGTACGTATTATTTAATGCTTCTGCTCCAGCCAAATCAACTAACTTTGGAGAATCCCAGCCGTCAGCCCCAACTAATGGAACATCGATTCCTAACTCACGTGCTTGCTTTACAATTAGGCCAACTTCTTCATAATATCCAGGGATAAAAATGAATGATGGATTTTTTGCTTTGATACGAGTTAAGGTTGCACGGAAGTCTGTATCCTTTGCTACATATGCTTCTTCTGCAACAATTTTACCACCTGCTGCTTCAAAGGTTTCTTTGAAAGAGTCTGATAAACCTTTGGCATAATCACTTGAGTTGTCAGCGAAAATCGCTGCGTCTTTAATTTTTAAAGTATCTACTGCAAAATTCGCAGCCACTGTACCTTGGAAAGGATCAATGAAAGAAGTTCGGAATACGAATGGTCTTACTTTCCCTTTTTCATCAACCGTAACAGTTGGGCTTGTCCCACCTGGCGCGATTAGTACGGTTTTCGTATCGTTTGCAATCTGAGCCTGTGCTACTGTATTACCGCTTGTTGCTGCACCAATGACAGCTGTTACTTTGTCTTGACTTGTTAACTTAATAATACCGTTTGTAGCCTCTGCTGCTTCTGATTTATTATCTACTTTCACAACATCAAACTTTTTACCATCAACGCCACCATTTTTATTAATCTCTTCAACAGCCATTTCAATTCCTTTGGCCATTGATTCGCCATATGAAGCAACGTTTCCTGAAAGCTCTAAGTTCACACCCAATTTAATGGTATCTGAATTGGCTCCTCCTGAACTTTCTTTCGCTCCTCCTGCACATCCTGCTAACACTCCTGCAAAGATGGTAGAAGCCATAAACACACTTACTAATTTCTTTTTCATGGTGTTTCCCCCTTTGATTGAATTTTCAGATACCAATAACCGCAGTTTTGATATCTTTCTTGACCCCATGAGATTGTTTATAGGCTAAATTAATTAACATAAGTTATTGTAGTACTTTTTTCATTATTAGTCTAGTATATTATTTCAATATTTCAGAACTTTTTATTTTTTATAAAAATTAAAGCGCTTTCTTGTTGTTATAACGCTTTTTTTAAAAAAAATATGTTCGTAAGGGATTAGTAATTATTTTCGATATATGTAAAATCTTGCTATACTATTATTCCAATTTATGTATTTCTTGTTGGTTTGTTTTTTTAATATATGCTGTTTGATACCTTTTTTTGGCAGCAGACGAGCTAGTGGGAATCAAAAGCGTGTAATCAAATTTGTTAAACAAACATTATTCATAAAAAAGAAAGAAGACAAATTTCGTCTTCTTTCTTTTTACTCAGATGTATCCTTTACCACCTATGTGCCTTTGCATTTGATCTCGCGATAATGTTATGCTGCGAAATTTTTGTGTGTCCATTTACCTGAGAACTAGCACGCTTAGGCCTTGTCCAATTATTGAAGAACTTTTGAGAATGTGGATCCAAATGATCTTGAGTACTCACAATGAATCACCTCAATAGTTAGTATAGGGATACTCTGAAATGCGATATTACAGGAATATCATTTATAGTATTTGGTTTGCGATATATAAAAATACATATCATTTATCCGCTGCATGCATGTGCTAAAGCATATCAAGAATAGCCAAATAAAAATGACTTTGATTCCCCATACTATTGGAAAATCAAGTTTAAGGGAATCAAAAAGTTGTTTTGGTTCCCTCTAACTATCGTTCCCACGCGCCATACTTCATTATGACATTATTCTCTTTTCCCCTTCAATCGCTTGAATCGGATCTATATTTTGAGTAAATTCAAGTGTCCCCATATATTTACCATTCTCATCCCTAACTGCAAAGTATCTTATATATACATACTTATCACGGAATTTAATCCAGAAATCTTCTGTATCCTTCCTGCCTGCTTTAAAGTCAGCTAACAGTTCCTCCACTACATGTACACTTCTTGGCGGATGACAGTTTTGTACTGTACGACCGATAACCGCCTTGGTACGAGCAAAAATTCTTTCTTTACCATGAGAGAAGTAACGTACCACATCATCTTGGTCAATGAACGTGAGGTCTACAGGTAACTGATTTAAAAGCAGCTCTAGCTGTTTTAATGATAAGATTCCTGTTTCCATTTTAATGTACCCTTCTGAGATGGCTTTCTCATCTAATGCATGTCTTTCAGGCTTCCATACCTCTGTAGGTGCAATTAAGCAATATCCAATTTCATCACTCTCACGTGCTATTTTCAGCCATTCATCTTCAGTAAAGTTGTTCAATGCCATCGGAAAAAGAATATTTTCTTCTCTATAGATCATCGTGATTACTTCTTGAATAACAAAATTAATCAATTCGATTACAGCTTGTTTCTCCCCATTATAAGAAGCTAATTTTTTCCTTGCATCTTTAATGGCGTCACGAATAAAGTCGTTAATCCGCCACATGTTGTTCGTTGGTCCATAAATACCGTAGGTTTCTAAATAAGGGAATATTAAATTTTCTTTCCGGCTATAGTGCTTATCAATATCGAGCAGTAAATTGATGTCTTCTAAAAGGAGAAGTACAATTTCTTGACTATCTTCAATCTCAAACTGACCTAAGTGTACTTGAAGTTGAGTATTTACCAATTTATCTAATTCTTTATTTTCTAATACAAAAGTGTGTATCGGGTGGCCAGGTTGTTCCTCTGGCTTGTTTGTTTTTTCTGCTTCTTCAATTGCTCCTTTAAAAATTTCTGTGTGTTTTGCATGTAACCGGTGCATTTCTTCTACGGAGAGATCACCAAAATCATGCTGAAGCTGTGAAATTTCATCGATAGTGATCTTTCCGATAAACGCATCAAAATGTGCTTTTACTTCTTTAACATTTTTTCCGTCATGAAGATCTTTAAAGATTTGTTTTAATATCGATTGTCGTTTAGTAGTATTTGGTGTTTGTAGTTCACGGTTATTGATAATTTCACTCATAATAGGATTCTCCTTCACTAGTTGCTCTTTTTATGTGGTATTTAATGAATCTCATACATAAAATAACACCTTTTAAGAAGTCTGTTTGTGATTAACATCATTGGTACAGAAATAAACATTATAAATGTGATAAATTTAAGAACGAATTATGGACAAAGAAATTGACAGCAGTATTTATCCGTGTTATATTTATCTCGAATTAAAGATAAATGTTTTCGAGATATCAATTTCACCCTTTCCTGTAGAGTGTATTGGACATTAAGGGGAAAAATAAACAAGACATACTAAATGGAGGAATAAACTTGAATCACTTAAAAGGTATACACCATGTAACAGCGATAACAAGCAGTGCCGAGAAGAATTATGAATTTTTTACTTATGTTTTAGGAATGCGACTTGTTAAGAAAACAGTTAATCAAGATGATATACAAACCTATCACTTATTTTTCGCAGACGACACTGGAAGTCCCGGGACAGATATGACATTTTTCGATTTCCCTGGAATTCCAAAAGGTGTTCATGGAACCAATGAGATTTCAAAAACGTCTTTCCGTGTACCTAGCGACGCCTCATTAGACTATTGGGTGAAGCGTTTCGACCGCTTGAACGTAAACCATACCGGGATAAAAGAACAATTTGGTAAAAAAACGTTATCGTTTGTAGATTTTGATGACCAACAATACCAATTGATTTCCGATGAAAACAATGAAGGTGTTGCTTCAGGTGTACCTTGGCAAAATGGTCCAATTCCATTAGAATATGCGATTACCGGGTTAGGTCCTATTTTTGTAAGAATCGCTAACTTTGATTACTTTAAAGAAATGATGGAAAAGGTACTACACTTTAAAGAGATTGCTCAAGAAGGCCCGTTTCATTTATTCGAAGTAGGTGAAGGAGGAAACGGCGCACAGGTAGTGGTTGAATATAATGCGGTTCTTCCACAGGCACGACAAGGATTTGGGACAGTGCACCACGCCGCGTTCCGGGTTGAAGATCGTTCAGTTTTAGAGGAATGGGATCAACAATTGCATAGCTTCGGATTCCAAACATCTGGGTTTGTCGATCGCTACTTTTTTGGCTCTTTATACTCTAGAGTGGCACCTCAAATCTTATTTGAATTTGCAACAGATGGTCCTGGATTTATGGGAGACGAACCTTATGAAACCCTTGGTGAAAAACTATCCTTACCGCCATTCTTTGAGTCAAAACGAGAACAAATCGAACGACTCGTACGTCCAATTAATACAGTAAGAAGTACAATTAAATTTAAAAAGGAATAAAAATCAAGCGGATCCTTCGGGACTCCGCTTTTTTTTCAAGTCACCATAATTTTACGTGAGACTTCAACAAATCATCATCGTCCGTTGCTTCGAATACTTCAACTATTTTTACAGTAGGCTTCTCAGTCGCGTATTTTTGAATTTCCTGTTCTAATTTTGGAAACAAAACTTGATTTGCCTGCTCTGCTTCCTCCCTCGTGTCCCAATAGTTCAATGCTCGATATTCTCCAGTTGGATCATCGAAAAAGTAGACACTACCACGAAACCCAAACATTTTTCTACTGATTTTATCCAATTCATTTGTTAACTTCTCCGCAACTCGTCTTTGATTGGTTCCCAATTTATAGGTTATTAACCTTGCATAATACACTTTCATCCCTCCAAATTTCAAATACTTATTACTTTATGAAAAATATATAGAAAAGATGATCCTAATAATGAAAAAGTGCCAGAGCGATGGGCTGCTGGCACTTTTAACTGCTTTTATAATGTTGTAATGATTGGTCCATTTTTTGTAAGGATAATCGTATGTTCGTACTGTGCAACATAACTCTCTTCTGTTACATAGGTCCAGTCGTCACCTTCTACTTGGAAAACTTCCTCTTCTTTGGTTGAGATGAAAGGCTCGAATGCAATTACCATGCCTTCCTTTAAAAGTTCGTCATCCCACGTATCATGATAATTATAAATATGATCTGGAGCTTCATGAATTCTTCGTCCGATTCCGTGTCCAGTTAGATTCATGATTACTGTTAATCCGTGCTGTCGCGCCGTTTGGATGACCGCTTTCCCCAGTCCACTTTTCTTTGAACCAGGCTTTGCTTTCTTAAGACCTGCTTCAAAAGCCAATTTTGCCACATCACAAATTTTCGTTAAAATTTCTTCGCCTTCACCTACGACGAAAGAAATACCTGTATCAGCGAAGTAGCCATTCTTTGAACCAGATACATCAATATTAACGATGTCACCTTCTTTGATGACTCTCTTCCCTGGAATACCATGGGCCACTTCCTCATTGACACTTATGCAAGTGTAGCCAGGAAAATCATATTCACCCTTTGGTGCTGAAGTGGCACCGGCTTTTTGGAAAAGTTGTCCAGCTATATCATCTAGTTCCTTTGTCGTTATACCGGGAACCGTTCTTTTTACCAATTCATCTCTAATTTCAGCACAGATTTTGCCGATCTCTTTCAGTGCTTGAATATCCTCTTCTGTTTTTGCTATCATGTGTTTTCCCTACTTTATCATATTAATATCGTTGTGAATTTTCCATTCTTATATTTTAGGCTTTCTTATAGTAAAAATTCAAGTATATTTCCTAATTATCTATATTCCAAAAAAATTATTCTTCTTGCCCCCAATGGGCTGGTCTCACTAATGTGGCAGGTAATTTAGTATGTTTATTCCCTCTAGCGGCATTCACTTGTGCCTGAGTAAGAAAGATACTTCCAATAAGATTTGCCCCTCTGATATCCGTATCCCTAAAATCCGCTCCGATGAAATCACTCCATCTAAGGTCTGCGTTTCTAAGGTCTGCAGCAATTAGTAAGGCGCCTCTAAGATTTGTGCCCCTTAAATCGGCTCCCATCAACTTTGCCCCTATATAATCCATTCCCCGCCGTTTTTCCTTTTGCTTTTTCCGGACTTCAGCGCGAACTAACTCACTAGTACAAATCAATAACTTGTTTACCTTAGCTCTATGCTCGTTCACATCTATGCTCAATATAAATTCGGGACTTTTAGCAGCAAGTTCTTCTGTCTCTACAAAAACATAATGTAATTCTTTATAGATTGATTTCGCAGCATCTCTTGTTAATGCTTCATATAGGTACCATAGCATCTCATGAAGTTGCTGCATAATTGGATAAACATCAAACATCTCTTGAGCAACATCTTGGTTTGAATGCCAATCCCTTCCATTATATGTAATTTGAGATACCTTTTGACCAGCCCCAAAGCATTCATAAGCCGAGCAACCACGAAACCCTTTATTCCGAAGGTCATTATGTATGCCGCATAGATAATTGGATTGTAAATTACGGCAAGGAGTTCCACTGTCTTTATCAAAGGCGAAATCGGCTGATCTTGCATAAGGCAGTGCCACGCAGCACAAACCAAAGCAATTTTCACAGTCAGCACGTAAATTATTCAAAGTATTGTTGTCTATTACTAATGCACTAGACATAATAAACACACTTCCTTCTATAAAAAACTTACCTATTAATCCATTTGAAAAATCTCAACTAGATATTATCTTAACACAAACCTAAGTACGTCTTTTCGATTATCTGCTATTGGGTTACCGTTTTCTCTGGAATTAAAACTGCACGGGCACCATTACCTTCTATTCGTTACCGTTTTTCCTGAAAATAGAACTGCACGAGCATGAGTTACCCTCTATTCGTTACTATTATCACTATAGATAGAGCTGTTTCGGGTACGAATAAAATTATTAATTCATTGTTTACAAAAGTAATAAAGGATAATTTCCATATACTATTTATCGGTCGCATTTGTCCTTCGGGGCAAATAAAAAAAGAACAACCTTTTAAGTTGTTCTTCATTGTTATTTTTACGCACCTTAGAGGATTCGAACCTCTGACCGTACGCTTAGAAGGCGTATGCTCTATCCAGCTGAGCTAAAGGCGCATATATATATGGCGGAGAAGGAGGGATTTGAACCCTCGCGCCGGTTACCCGACCTACACCCTTAGCAGGGGCGCCTCTTCAGCCTCTTGAGTACTTCCCCATAGACAAAAAATGGCTCCGCAGGTAGGACTCGAACCTACGACCGATCGGTTAACAGCCGATAGCTCTACCACTGAGCTACTGCGGAACAATTGAAAGTTATTTTGCTCACAAAAAATTCTGGTGGGCCTAAATGGACTCGAACCATCGACCTCACGCTTATCAGGCGTGCGCTCTAACCAGCTGAGCTATAGGCCCATAAATTGGAGCGGGTGATGAGAATCGAACTCACAACATCAGCTTGGAAGGCTGAGGTTTTACCACTAAACTACACCCGCGAAAAATAAAATAAATAGATGGGGCGACTGCTGCCTTACCACTTGGCTATGCTGCCTTTAAGCATGGCTGGGCTAGCTGGATTTGAACCAACGCATGGGAATCGAACCCACGAATGCCTGAACCACAATCAGGTGCGTTAACCACTTCGCCACAATCGCCATCATAATAGTTGCAATCTAAATATAAATGGTGGCTCAGGACGGAATCGAACCGCCGACACAAGGATTTTCAGTCCTTTGCTCTACCGACTGAGCTACTGAGCCACTATATTTTGCCATCTTAATAAAAATGGCGGTCTGGACGGGACTCGAACCCGCGACCTCCTGCGTGACAGGCAGGCATTCTAACCAACTGAACTACCAGACCGAGGTTTTTTCAAGTGTTTTTCTTGAAAATAACTTACATTGGTTGCGGGGACAGGATTTGAACCTGCGACCTTCGGGTTATGAGCCCGACGAGCTACCAGACTGCTCCACCCCGCGACAATAAAAATTGTTTCATTTTGCTGAAGTAATAGTATGGCGGAGGAAGAGGGATTCGAACCCCCGCGCGGTTTAACCCGCCTGTCGGTTTTCAAGACCGATCCCTTCAGCCGGACTTGGGTATTCCTCCATATTATATAAAATTACTGGTGGACCTTGTAGGACTCGAACCTACGACCGGACGGTTATGAGCCGTCTGCTCTAACCAGCTGAGCTAAAGGTCCAAGTAGAAGTTCTATAAATAAATTATTTGGTAGCGGCGGAGGGGATCGAACCCCCGACCTTACGGGTATGAACCGTACGCTCTAGCCAGCTGAGCTACACCGCCAAATATTTAATAAATTGTAGGTTATTTTCACTAAAGTGAAAAAACTTTGGTGGAGCCTAGCGGGATCGAACCGCTGACCTCCTGCGTGCAAAGCAGGCGCTCTCCCAGCTGAGCTAAGGCCCCATTTTGTTATTTTAGAAGAATGGTCGGGAAGACAGGATTCGAACCTGCGACCCCTTGGTCCCAAACCAAGTGCTCTACCAAGCTGAGCTACTTCCCGTAAAATATGGCGCGCCCGAAAGGAGTCGAACCCATAACCTTCTGATCCGTAGTCAGACACTCTATCCAATTGAGCTACGGGCGCAATATTTTTAATGTAAGTTATTTTGCTTTTGCAAAAAACTTGGTGCCGAGGACCGGAATCGAACCGGTACGGTAGTCACCTACCGCAGGATTTTAAGTCCTGTGCGTCTGCCAGTTCCGCCACCCCGGCAACATTGGAGCGGAAGACGGGATTCGAACCCGCGACCCCCACCTTGGCAAGGTGGTGTTCTACCACTGAACTACTTCCGCGTATTAGATTAATTGGTGCGGGTGAAGGGAGTCGAACCCCCACGCCTTGCGGCGCCAGATCCTAAGTCTGGTGCGTCTGCCAATTCCGCCACACCCGCATATTGTTATCGCTTAAAATGGTGAGCCATGAAGGACTCGAACCTTCGACCCTCTGATTAAAAGTCAGATGCTCTACCAACTGAGCTAATGGCTCATATAATTGGCACTTATATGATAACTAATGTTCTATGCTGCCGCTGATATGAACCAACGAAGTAAGGAGCATGGTGCCGGCTAGAGGACTTGAACCCCCAACCTACTGATTACAAGTCAGTTGCTCTACCAATTGAGCTAAACCGGCACATATTGTAGTTTATTTTATTAAGATATTATGGTGGAGGATGACGGGATCGAACCGCCGACCCTCTGCTTGTAAGGCAGATGCTCTCCCAGCTGAGCTAATCCTCCATATATAAGCCTGGCAACGTCCTACTCTCACAGGGACAAAGTCCCAACTACCATCGGCGCTGAGAAGCTTAACTTCCGTGTTCGGTATGGGAACGGGTGTGACCTTCTCGCCATTATTACCAGACTGTTTTCTCAAAGCAAAATCTATTATATTGTCTTTTTCGATATTTTTCAAGAGGTTTTTTAAAAAAAATTCATTCCCTCAAAACTAGATAAGTTTGTCAGAAGAAGTTTCAATCCGTCCCCGCAAATAAAACCGAGTTCCAACGTCTATCGAA
>NZ_JAUSZQ010000001.1:22500-25044 GCF_030817695.1 Neobacillus niacini
GACCGGATTTCACGTGTCCGGCCGTACTCAGGATCCACTCAGGAGGGAACGAAGTTTCAACTACAGGGTTTTTACCTTCTATGACGGACCTTTCCAGATCGCTTCATCTACCCCGTTCCTTTGTAACTCCATGTTGAGTGTCCTACAACCCCAAGAGGCAAGCCTCTTGGTTTGGGCTATGTCCCGTTTCGCTCGCCGCTACTCAGGGAATCGCGTTTGCTTTCTCTTCCTCCGGGTACTTAGATGTTTCAGTTCCCCGGGTCTGCCTTCAATACCCTATGTATTCAGGTAAAGATACTGCTCCATTACGAGCAGTGGGTTCCCCCATTCGGAAATCTCCGGATCAAAGCTTACTTACAGCTCCCCGAAGCATATCGGTGTTAGTCCCGTCCTTCATCGGCTCCTAGTGCCAAGGCATCCACCGTGCGCCCTTTCTAACTTAACCTAAATGGTTATACTCTTATTTAAATAAGAGAGAAAAACTAATGTGGCGATTCTCGGTTTTACTTTGACTTCTTCTTACGATTATCTAGTTTTCAAGGAACGAGGCTACTGATTTCAATCACATCGTGATTAAACTTCAGAGCTTTAGCATCATGCTGCCTTGCGACGAGCTGAGGGGACTTCCTCACCTTCGAATACGCTTTGGCGCAGGAGCAAATGTTTTTGAGAGAAATTGCACTCTCAAAACTAAACAAACAAGTAGCGGTCAACGTTTATCAGTCCACAAGGACTGCATATTCCTTAGAAAGGAGGTGATCCAGCCGCACCTTCCGATACGGCTACCTTGTTACGACTTCACCCCAATCATCTGTCCCACCTTAGGCGGCTGGCTCCTTGCGGTTACCCCACCGACTTCGGGTGTTACAAACTCTCGTGGTGTGACGGGCGGTGTGTACAAGGCCCGGGAACGTATTCACCGCGGCATGCTGATCCGCGATTACTAGCGATTCCGGCTTCATGTAGGCGAGTTGCAGCCTACAATCCGAACTGAGAATGGTTTTATGGGATTGGCTAAACCTCGCGGTCTTGCAGCCCTTTGTACCATCCATTGTAGCACGTGTGTAGCCCAGGTCATAAGGGGCATGATGATTTGACGTCATCCCCACCTTCCTCCGGTTTGTCACCGGCAGTCTCCTTAGAGTGCCCAACTGAATGCTGGCAACTAAGAACAAGGGTTGCGCTCGTTGCGGGACTTAACCCAACATCTCACGACACGAGCTGACGACAACCATGCACCACCTGTCACTCTGTCCCCCGAAGGGGAACGTCCTATCTCTAGGAGTGTCAGAGGATGTCAAGACCTGGTAAGGTTCTTCGCGTTGCTTCGAATTAAACCACATGCTCCACCGCTTGTGCGGGCCCCCGTCAATTCCTTTGAGTTTCAGCCTTGCGGCCGTACTCCCCAGGCGGAGTGCTTAATGCGTTAGCTGCAGCACTAAAGGGCGGAAACCCTCTAACACTTAGCACTCATCGTTTACGGCGTGGACTACCAGGGTATCTAATCCTGTTTGCTCCCCACGCTTTCGCGCCTCAGCGTCAGTTACAGACCAGAAAGCCGCCTTCGCCACTGGTGTTCCTCCACATCTCTACGCATTTCACCGCTACACGTGGAATTCCGCTTTCCTCTTCTGTACTCAAGTCCCCCAGTTTCCAATGACCCTCCACGGTTGAGCCGTGGGCTTTCACATCAGACTTAAAGGACCGCCTGCGCGCGCTTTACGCCCAATAATTCCGGACAACGCTTGCCACCTACGTATTACCGCGGCTGCTGGCACGTAGTTAGCCGTGGCTTTCTGGTTAGGTACCGTCAAGGTACCGGCAGTTACTCCGGTACTTGTTCTTCCCTAACAACAGAGCTTTACGACCCGAAGGCCTTCATCGCTCACGCGGCGTTGCTCCGTCAGACTTTCGTCCATTGCGGAAGATTCCCTACTGCTGCCTCCCGTAGGAGTCTGGGCCGTGTCTCAGTCCCAGTGTGGCCGATCACCCTCTCAGGTCGGCTACGCATCGTCGCCTTGGTGAGCCGTTACCTCACCAACTAGCTAATGCGCCGCGGGCCCATCTGTAAGTGTCAGCGTAAACCGACTTTCAGCTTTTCCTCATGAGAGGAAAAGGATTATCCGGTATTAGCTCCGGTTTCCCGAAGTTATCCCAGTCTTACAGGCAGGTTGCCCACGTGTTACTCACCCGTCCGCCGCTAACCATAAGGTGCAAGCACCTTGTGATTCGCTCGACTTGCATGTATTAGGCACGCCGCCAGCGTTCGTCCTGAGCCAGGATCAAACTCTCCAAGAAAGTTGATTAGCTCATTTGTTACGTTGGCTAGTTTCTATAGAAGAAACTAATTTTTTTGTTTTTTGTTGACGTTCTTGTTTGTTTAGTTTTCAAAGAACAATGTGTCGCTTGTATTTCAGCGACTGGATAAATAGTATATCGCGTTTCTACTACTATATCAATTATAAAATATTTCCAATTAACTAGAAGTAAATTAAAATTGATAAGGTCGTTTTCTGAGCGACTTTTATATCATAACACCATCGG
>NZ_JAUSZQ010000002.1:0-300000 GCF_030817695.1 Neobacillus niacini
GCTTTTATAAAAAGCTAAAAAATTGTTTGTTGACGTTCTTGTTTGTTTAGTTTTCAAAGAGCAATATTCTAACTCTAATCACTTCATGAACAACTTCGCTCAGAAGCAACTCTATTACTATATCATTTAGCTAACTTAGCGTCAACACTTTTTTTAAAATGTTTTCGACGCTTGCGTGTTGTTAACTCGTATTAACGACCGCTAAAATATAATAACACCGTTACCAACTAACGTCAACAATATATTTAAATTATTTTCATTCCCCTTACATGACTATTTTATATAGAAGAAAGCCGACCCTCTAATGAGAGCCGGCTCCTTTATTCTTTATTTCGATATTTCAATAATTCCTGCTTGTTTTAGATTAACTTGACCTGGTTTTTCAATTACTACCTTTTCACCTTCAGCTAAATTAGTGAAGACAACTGGTGTAATGGTAGATGTAGCATGTTCTTTAATGTAATCTAAATCAACTTTTAGTAATGGCTGACCTTGTTCTACAATATCATTTTCAGATACTAATGTTTCAAATCCTTGCCCCTTTAGGTTTACCGTATCAATTCCAACATGGATTAGAATTTCACGTCCTGTATCAGACAGGATTCCAATTGCATGTTTAGTTGGGAATAGGTTAACTATTTTCCCGTTTACAGGAGATACAATTGTACCCTCTGCCGGAACAATCGCAAAGCCGTCACCCATCATTTTACCTGCAAACACTTGGTCAGGCACTTCTGTAATTGGTTTTAATTCACCTTTTAGCGGAGCCACAAATCCTTCACCTTCAGTCCCGCGTGCAGTTTGAAGCGCTTCCGGATTAATTTCCTCGATTTGCTTTTCCACACCTTTTTCAGGCGCTTTTACCGTTGTGCTTGGTTTTTTACCATTCATTATATCTTTCATTTGACCCTTAATGGTTTCCGAGCGCGGTCCAAAGATTGCTTGAATATTGTTCCCCACTTCTAAGACACCAGCAGCACCAAGTCTTTTCAATTGGTCTTTATCCACATCTTTAATATCATTAACTGACACTCGAAGACGGGTAATACACGCGTCTAAATGAGCAATATTTCCTTTACCGCCCATTGCCTCTAAAATGTTAGAAGCCAAATCACCCGAACCAGCTTTACCTGTTGTTGCTTGACTTTCTTCTTCCTCTAGCTCACGTCCTGGAGTTTTTAAATTAAAGGTACGAATCGCAAAACGGAAACCGAAGTAATAGACAACTGCAAATACTAGACCTACTGGTATAACAATCCACGCATTAGTTTGCGGGTTAATTAATCCAAAAAGAATATAATCAATTAAACCACCAGAGAAAGTCATCCCGATTTTTACATCTAACATGTGCATGATCATAAATGAGAATCCGGCGAAAATCGCGTGGATACCAAATAATATTGGTGCTACGAATAAGAATGAGAATTCAATTGGTTCTGTAATACCTGTTAAGAAGGAAGTCAAGGCTGCTGATGCCATTAATCCTCCAATTACTGCTTTCTTTTCAGGCTTTGCTTCATGATAAATCGCTAAAGCCGCCGCTGGAAGACCAAACATCATGAACGGGAATTTACCTGTCATAAATGTTCCAGCCGTTAGATTTTGAACATTGTCTGTGATTTGTGCCATGAAGATACGTTGGTCTCCACGAACCACTTCTCCTGCTTTCGTTGCATATTCTCCGAATTCATACCAGAATGGAGAATAGAAAATATGGTGTAAACCAAATGGAATTAATGAACGTTCAATCACACCGAAAATAAATGCAGAAATCGTTAAGTTGGCATGAACCATGTTTTGGGAGAATGCATTTAGGCCATTTTGAATTGGCGGCCAAATAAAAATCATCAAAATCCCTAAAACTAGAGCAGTTGCTGCCGTGATGATTGGAACAAAACGTTTACCTGCAAAAAATCCTAAATAAGATGGTAATTCAATCTCAAAAAACTTATTGTACATTGAAGCTGCTAAAATACCGACGATAATACCGCCAAATACTCCTGTTTGAAGAGTAGGGATTCCAAGTACACTCGCATAACTTAAGCCATTAACATCCTCAGCTGTAATACCAAGTACTGTTCCCATTGTTACATTCATAACCAAGTAGCCGATAATCGCAGCCAGACCCGCGGTTCCTTCTCCGCCAGCTAATCCTACAGCAACACCAACCGCAAACAAGAGCGGTAAGTTCCCAAAGATAATGTTTCCGGCATTCTGCATCACAGAAGCAATCAATTTAACCGTGCTATTATCTAGGAAGGGTGCTAATTCTAAAAGTGCTGGGTTTAATAGTGCCGCTCCTAAAGCAAGTAATATACCTGCAGCCGGTAATAATGCGACCGGAAGCATTAACGCTTTACCGACTTTTTGCAAGACGCCAAAAGCTTTTTTAAACATAATATATAACCTCCATTTTTTATATAGCTCATTAAGCGTTTTCATTTACCATAAAAACACAAAAAAGGCATGAGTAAAAGTTCAATTGAAATGAGACTACGGGTATAGATTACCCAAAAGTCTTGGTTTCAATTAATACTTTTCACTCATGCCTGATCGAATCAGTAACACGTAAAAAATAATAACTATTTAAATTTTTTCTGTATTCTCTGCAAATGCATGGTTAAATACACTGCTTCTGCGTCAAATACTTTCATTTTCAAGGTCTGTTGCATCACTTTAATGAGCTTCCATGAGAGATTATAGCATACGGGATATTCTTGTTTCAATAGGGAATTTATTTTTTCTGGTTCATCTACTTTTTCCCCTTTAACCACTCTCTCAATGGTGAATCGCAGGTGACGCACAAGCCTCATATAATCAATGCTTTCTTTATCAATTTCAATTTCAAACTGCTCTTCGACCATATTTACCAGCCTGCTGACCAGCTGTGAATGCTGATTAACTTCAGATAAGTTCCTATTTGTCATGGCACTGTGAATATGGAGAGCAATAAAACCTATCTCCCCCACAGGAAGAGCAATCCCAGTTTTTTTATTGATAAAGTCAACAACCTCGGTAGCAATTTCATATTCATGCCGATAAAGCGTTTTAGTTTCTACCAGAAACGGATTACTCATTTCCAGGCCTTTAGATATTCTGTTGATTGCAAACATTAAGTGATCAGTTAACGCAACATGGATATGCTCATCTAACGGCGTATGGGTTCTTTGTTTGATAAGTTCAATAGCTGAAATAATCACTTCTTGTAAATCAGTATCTATAAAAGGAAGTAATTTAAGATAATTTTGCTGCTCCCTTTCATCTTTAAGCACAAAGAGCTTTTCTACTGAATCTGTTTCAATAAAATCACCTTGTTTGCGATTGAAACCAATTCCTTTTCCGATCAAGACTACTTCTTCATAGGAAGGGTGTGCAGCAATCAAAACATTGTTATTTAATACTTTATCAATTAATAGCTTCGCCATTGCCTTCCTCCCCATTTTGTCCAAATTAGCTTAGTATTCTCATGTTATAAGAGACAAAACAAGAAGTCAACGACATTATTCGACAACCACCTACTTATATGCTATTAAAAAGAAACCAACCGTAAATACAAGCAAAGTAAATGTATTTCGTGAAATTATTCGCAGCATAAAAAAAGAGCCTGTGACTATCACAGACTCTTTAACTCAGGTTATAAAAATAAGAAGTATAGAATGAATATAACAAAGAAGAAGTACATGATTGGATGAATTTCCTTCGCACGTCCTTTAACAATCATGGTAATTGGGTAAAAGATAAACCCAATTGCAATACCTGTAGCAATGCTATATGTCAAAGGCATAGCAATCATCGTAAGGAAGGCTGGTACAGCTACTTCAAATTTTGTCCATTCAATTTTACCTAATGAAGCTACCATCAACGCGCCAACAATAATTAATGCAGGTGCTGTAACTGCTGCAGTAACAACTGATAATAAAGGGAAGAAAAACAGTGATAAAATAAACAATGCAGCTGTAACAAGTGAAGCAAACCCTGTTCTTGCACCCGCTGCTACCCCTGCAGATGATTCAATATAAGATGTAGTTGTTGAAGTACCAAGAACTGCACCGACAGTTGTTGCCACTGAGTCAGCAAGTAACGCTCTGCCTGCACGAGGTAATTTATTGTCCTTGATCATTCCTGCTTGATTCGCAACTGCTACAAGTGTCCCAGCATTATCAAAGAAATCGACAAACAATAGAGTCAAGATAATTCCAAGCATACCCATTGTGTAAAATGAACTATCACCTAAAGAAGAAAACGCAGCTCCAAATGTAGGTGCTAGACTTGGAACAGAATCGACGATTTTATCTGGTGTTTCAATTAAGTTAAAGATCATTCCTACAATAACAGTAATAATCATTCCTAAAAATACTGCTCCATTAATCCCTCTAGTCATTAGAATAACTGTCACAATGATTCCAAAAATCGCTAGTAAAGTTGGCCCAGCTGTCAAATCACCTAATCCAACAAGGGTTGCATCATTGTTTACTACAATACCTGCACTCTGTAATCCAATAAAGGTAATATATAAACCAATACCAGCACCGACAGCATGCTTTAACTCAATCGGAATCGCATTGATTAATTTCTCACGTAAACCAGTTAATGTTAATAAGAAGAAAAATACACCGGAAATGAATACTGCTCCTAAAGCATGCTGCCATGGAATGCCGCTAGCTAACACGATTGTATAGGCAAAGAAGGCGTTCAATCCCATACCAGGCGCTAAGGCAATCGGGAATTTTCCTAGAAGTCCCATAACAATGGAACCAATCGCTGCAGCCAATGCTGTCGCTACAAAGACTGCCCCGTAATCCATCCGCATTGCATCTGGTAAATCCGGTACACTTGATAGTGTCAATGTTAGCGGGTTAACCACTAATATATAGGCCATAGCCAAGAATGTTGTTATGCCGCCAATAATTTCACGACGATAATTCGTTCCTAATTCCTTAAACATAAAATATTTTTGCATTGGTTCTTCCCCCTAGGAATAAATCTGTATAAAACAAAAAAACGCTCCGATATCTACCGGAACGCTTGACTTGGGGCAAGTGTAATAAGAGGAATTTCCCTCCGTTTAACACTGCCTCGTAGTCAAGCCATTTACGGTGGCTCGGTAGAAACTCTTGGGCCTTATTCCCAATATTATACGAGTTAAATCGACAAATTATTTACATCTCCGTTATTCTACCAAGGATTATTTTTTTTGTAAATATAAAAAGCGAACGTTTTTAAAAATATATTTAAAAACGTTCGCTTTTAGAAGTATTATTTTGAATTTATTCCCATTCAATGGTTGCAGGCGGCTTGCTGGTAATGTCATAGACCACTCGGTTAACGTGAGCTACTTCATTAACAATCCGGGTTGAAATCACTTCAAGCACATCCCATGGGATACGTGCCCAATCGGAGGTCATCCCATCAATGGAGGTAACTGCGCGGATACCGATTGTATAATCATATGTCCGAGCGTCACCCATGACACCAACACTGCGAATGTCTGGAAGTACCGTAAAGTATTGCCAAATTTCACGGTCAAGTCCCGCCTTCTTGATTTCTTCACGGAGGATCCAATCAGATTCACGGACAATTTCGAGCTTATCTTCAGAAATCGCTCCTAAGACACGAATTCCAAGACCTGGTCCAGGGAATGGCTGTCTCCAAACAATATCATCGGGAATTCCAAGCTCTGTTCCAAGTGCACGAACCTCATCTTTAAACAATGTATTCAATGGTTCAATTAATTTAAATTGCATATCTTCAGGCAAACCGCCAACATTATGATGGGATTTAATGGTTTGCGCAGTGGCAGTTCCACTTTCGATAATATCGGTATAAAGTGTCCCTTGAGCTAAAAACTCAATTCCTTCTAGCTTAGTCGCTTCATCATCGAATACATAAATGAACTCGTTGCCAATGATCTTACGCTTCTTCTCAGGATCAGAAACGCCTTCTAATTTAGACATGAAACGTTCTTTCGCATCGACTTTAATCACGTTCATATGGAAGCCTTCAGCAAAAGTCTTCATTACACTCTCTGCTTCATTCTTGCGAAGTAAACCATGGTCAACAAAAATACAAGTTAGTTGATCACCAATCGCTTTATGAATAAGGACTGCAACAACAGAGGAGTCTACTCCGCCGCTAAGTGCGCAAAGTACTTTCTTGTCGCCAACTTGCTCACGGATTTTTGCCATTTCCACTTCAATGAAATTCCCCATTGACCAATCGCCTTTACACTCACATACATTAAAAACAAAATTCTTAAGCAGCTCATTTCCATATACGGAATGACGAACTTCTGGGTGAAATTGGACTGCATAAAGTTTCCTTGCTTCGTCACTCATAGCCGCAATCGGGCAGTGTGGGTTTGTTCCGTCAACCGTAAAGCCAGCTGGTGCTTCGACAACTAAATCTCCATGGCTCATCCAAACCACTTGCTCATTTGGCATATCATGGAAAAGCTTTGTTTGATTTTGAAGGTTCATTACCGCCTTCCCGTACTCACGGTTCTTCGCCTTTTCAACCTTCCCATCAAAGTGAACAGTCATTAGCTGCATCCCATAGCAAATTCCTAAGATAGGCAGACCCATTTCGAAAATTTCCTCATCACAGCGGAATGAGTTCTCATCATATACACTATTCGGTCCACCTGAAAAAATGATACCCTTTGGATTCATTTTTCTAATTTCCTCAGCGGTAATGGTATGCGGATGTAGCTCACTGTATACGCCGAACTCACGAATTCTGCGTGTAATTAACTGGTTATACTGACTTCCGAAGTCTAAAACTACAATCATATCTGTATTTATCAACACGTCCACCTCTTCCAAAATAATAAGGATAGTATTTACTTAAATAACAAAAAAAAACTAGAATTCTCCTCCCCAAATAGACCAGGAAGGCAGAATTCTAGCTTTTTCACAATTGCTATAGCCGAAATTTCTGCCTTCATAGTCAGGTTATTTATGGTAACCCGGTAGAGACTCTCGAACCCTATTTTCGAGGATATATGAAGGAATACTCATTAAATTTACGCCTTATTGTAACAATAGGTTGTTTTATCGGTCAAGCAATTGTCTTTTTAATTAAATTTTCCCATAATTCCCGTGAATCCTTCCAGCTTCCTTCGGGGAGTTTCTGATGGTAAAGATATTGCTCATATCTATCCGTCAGCTTAGACATCTCTCTAGAAGCAAAGAATGTATCAATGTATCGGGCATAATTTCTTAATGTTTGATTCTCATTTCGCTTTAAGCCGTACCTCTCTAGTTGTTCTAAAAGGATAAGATAAGCTTTACCAATATTTTCATCCTTTTTTCTTAAACGGAACTGAAGTAAATATAAACGAGGAATCCACTTTCCTCGTAACCTATACATTAGGCAAGCTGCACCAATGACTACACCAGCTAAACCAATAATCCATTCCCCGTTTTGATTGAAGAACGTTTTAATGCTAAGCCAGAAACCACTAAATGAAAAAGTTTGTTCTGTCTTCTTGGAACTGCCGCTTTCTTCGTCCAGGTTCCGCTGTGGCTTTGGTGTCGGCGTTGCCGTTGTTTCAGCAGCAGGAGTTGTTCCATCATTGTTTGTAAAATCAATTGAAACACTATTCGTGAATCCCTTTGTTGGTTCAAATGGAACCCATCCTTGATTAGGAAAATAAACTTCAACCCAGGAATGGGCATTATTATTGGTGATTTCATAAATTTGTTTCGAAGAATTATCTTCGCTGTATTCTAAAAACTCCCCGCCAGTATAACCTTTAACCCAGCGTGTAGGAATTCCGATTGATCGGAGCAAAACCGCCATCGAGGTGGAAAAATTATCACAGTACCCTATTTTTGTTTCAAATAGAAATTGGTCCACGTAATCCTCATTTTCTCCCGGAACGGCTACATCACTCTGACTGTAAGTGAACCCAGAGCCGCCAAAATAGCGCTCCACGGCTTTTGCTTTATCAAACCAGTTTGTTTCTTTTTCTGTGATACTCTCAGCCAGTTCCCTCACTCTATCAGGCAGGTTATCCGGCAATTGCGTATATCTTGCGAGAAATTCTGCATGAATCTGTTGCGGGTTTGCCGCAGTTGTTTCCCTTAGCTCAGTTGCCTTATAATTCGGAACCTTATACTCCACTGAATAGGAATCAGGAGCAATTGGACTAGAGTCAAAACCGTTCAATATAGAGATCTTTTCCTTAGTTGAGTCGATTTCTAAATTATAATCACGTTGAAATTGTACCCTTTGGATACCAGCCGGATAGATGACGTGATCATAATCCATAAACATTAATAAGGAAGCACTCTCATCCCGGGTTTCAACATTAGAAGGGATAGGGGAAACAGGTATTAACTCCTCTCCTCCTATTCGGAAGGGAGTCGATTCAGAAGGAATCCACCCTTTTCCTGTATAATGGTCCTTTGTTTCTACCTTCCAATAATTCTTTTCTGCAGCTTCACTTCGAAATACGATACTGTCATCGCCAATAAAAGGACCGCCTAAACGGGAATCATCTGTGCCGTAACCCACTTTGGCAATCCCATTGCCTGCCACATCTTCGCCACCTTTATTGCCTGCAGCCTTTAGGTATGGAACAGGGTCTGGCCATATCGGCGCGAACTTTGGAGCAATAATGCCAACGAAAACGCTAGAAGCAATCATTAAAACTAACGGTCTCATCCATTTTCGAGTAGTAAAGGAATCACTATTTACTTGTTCCTTACCGAGAATTCGGTAATAGGTTAACATCCCCATCACAGCAAACCCAACTACAACCGTTCGGATAATGGCTGTTTTTGCACTATAAAGTGTAAATGTATCTAAAACGGTAATATAAATGAGTGTCATAAAGAAGAAAATGAAAATTCTTTTCCGATTCAATAACCAATAATGAACTAAGTACACCATTAACCAAAGAAGAATAAACAACAAGAATGTCCTAAATTCATTGGTCAACCCTAACCAATTGCGAGCCACTATCCTGCTAAAATTTGTGGTCAATTCATTGGTAAAAAAAGTTAACCAACCCAATTGAAAGAACCCTTCCCCATAATGAAACATATTAACTGAGAAAAAGATAAACCATAATTTTATTATCATCTGCCAAATCCACTTCATCCTAAGAAAAGCCAATGTAAAAGATAAGAGGATAAAAATGACGAACATTTCAATATGATCGGTCGTTGTTAATTGCCCAATTGGACGGAGCCATTCCCATAGCAGCAAAAAACCAAACAAGTATAGTAGAAACGACTGAAAATCTCTTTTCATCGCAAATTCACCTCCGAAAAGGCATGACCAAATTGCCCTTCATGAACCATCACTACACGTACATTTCGTGCATTTGCCAGTGCAATTAGTGATCTTTCGTCTTCTGTTGGAGACTCCTTTTCCCCTTTTATAAGAAATAGAGTAATCTTCCCCTTTCTTTGCCCTAGGAAGCCAGCCTTTTCTATTAATGGCTTCGTTAAATGAGCCGATACTAATAAGAAGGATACGGTTTGTTGGACAAACATCCCCTCAGTCTCTAACACTTTTTCAAACGAGGAAAGACACTTTGCTTCTATCTTTGCTAAATGATAGAAAAGCTGGTGGAGTTGATTTTCTCCGCCCCTTATAGGAAATGTTGCTCTTTCACGGCTAATGGTCAATAGCCCAATTTGTGCTCCTTTTTTCAAAACAGCACGTAATAAAGAAGCGGTAAAGGAAACGACTGCTTCAAAATGCTGACCAGGTGCGCAATCCATCGCCACAAACACATCATGAGATTGACGCTGTTCAAATTCCTTTGTCATGATTTCATTTCGCTTTGCAGAGGCTTTCCAGTTAATCCATGAAAATCGATCACCAGGCTGGTAATCCCGGACACCAATCGCCAATGTGGTATCACGCTGTACCCGCTCCCTTGACGCTGTCATCCCTTGATCAAAATGGGTTTCAAAGGGGCGGTACAGTAAGTCAGTATAAGCTGGGTAGACAATGATTTTACTTTCATTTGTCTGTACCTTTTCTTTCTCAACTAAGCCGAGTATATCACCGGTTTTGACGAAAAAACCGTGAAATATATGCTCTCCCCGTGGAAGTTCATCAATGACGTATTCATAGGAAAAATTCTTCCTAAACCCCGGCAATACTAATGTCTTTGCCTTCTCTTTCTTATGGGTTAGAGTGTCATCTATTTGATCCTCAATGAACAGATAAAATATAGGAAAAAGTGATTTTCTCTTTACATTTACAGTTATCTTCAACGCTTCGCCGGCATTGTAATCACTTTGGGGTATATGTCGAGTTATTTCCAGCTCATTCAAGGAATAGAAGGATAAACAGATACAATAAAGAGCAAAAGGCAAAAAGCTATAAAATAAAAACCAGCTTACAAATCCGCCTTGAAACATGGCATAAGAAAAGGTAAGCATAATCAAAAATAGTAAGACGACAAACTTCCATACTTTTTTGAATGGAATCCATAACTTTTTCATCGTTACTTCACAAGCCTTTGGATTGGAACAGGAATCCTCGCAATCACTCGAGTGACAATTTCTTCTGCAGAAATTCCTTCAAATTTTGCTTCTGATTTTAAAATAATCCGATGAGATAAAACAAACGGTGCTAAGTATTGAATATCGTCAGGAAGGATATAGTCTCGGCCATACATAAAGGCATAGGCCTGTGCCGTTTTCATGAGGGCAATGGATCCCCTTGGACTGGCACCAAGGTACACTCCAGAAAAGTTTCTCGTTAGGTTAACGATGTCAACAATATATCGTTTAATCGTTGGGTCGACATAGACTTCTTTGATTTCCTTTTGCAATGCGATTAATCCTTCTAGGTCAATCACTGGATAAAGGTCTTCGATCGGCGGGACTTTTTGTGCTCGATTTAAAACTTCTATTTCTTCATCTACATCGGGGTAGCCCATTTTCATTTTTAATAAAAAGCGATCCAATTGTGCTTCTGGCAGCGGATAAGTCCCTTCGTACTCAATGGGATTTTGTGTCGCCATAACAAAAAATGGCTTTTGCAGCCGATGGGTAACGCCATCAATGGTTACACTCGCCTCTTCCATTCCTTCAAGCAGCGCCGACTGGGTCTTTGGCGACGTCCGGTTTATTTCATCGGCGAGAATAATATTCCCCATCAATGGTCCCGGCCGGAATTGAAATTCCATTTCTTTTGGGTTATATATCGAAATTCCTGTAACATCTGACGGCAGTAAGTCAGGAGTAAACTGAATCCTCCGAAAGTTAGCATTTACAGACTTGGCAAGAGCACGGACCATCATAGTCTTCCCCACACCAGGTACATCCTCCAGCAGCACATGACCTTCTGCTAATAAGGCAATAAGGCTTAGTTCGGCTACATTCCTTTTTCCAATCATAACCTTTTCAATGTTTAAGAGTATTTTTTCTATTATCGGGTTCATTTGTTCACGGGCCACTTTATATCCTCCTCAACAGTTCTATCTATATAGAACAATTATATCTCATGTATTCTATTTTACTTTAGGAAATTCCTGTAAAAAGTAACGCAATATTCAAAAACTAAATAAAATCGAAAAAGGCCTTCCACCAGTTTTAATAACTGATGAAAGGCCTTTTCTATAGATCACCAACTTTAGCGATTTACCACTCTTTGTATATGAATTGCCAAGTATAATTTTTCATTATTTGTAAGACTATAGTCAAATTGATTTTCAATGTAATCATTGATTTTTTCTGTACATATAAATGCCTCTTTATGCTTTTGCTTAAAGGACTCATACAGGAATGGATCATCGTCTTCAATATAATTCTTGCTATAAAGTCTCTGAGCAAAAAATTTCAAATGCGTCACAAATCGAAAATAATTTAATGATTCCTCGTCAAAACTAATTTTATAATGATATTTCACTATGTTTAGGATATCTTGCATGACTCTCGTAATATTAGCGACATTTGGCATTTCTTCATTCAAGCCTGAGTTAACGATGTGCATGGCAATAAAACCAGCTTCATCCTCCGGCAAGAGGACACCTATTTTCTCTTTAACTACTTTTAATGCCTCCATACCGATTAAAAACTCATCCTTATAAAACCTTTTGATTTCCCACAATAAAGCATTTTTTATATCGTAGCCTTTTTGGTGTCTATCTACAGCAAAGTGAATATGGTCGGTTAAAGAGACATAAATGCTGTCGTTAAGGTTTCTACCTAACCTGCTTTTAGCGAGTTGGATGATACTCTCCGTTATTTCCATGTATTCAATAGGCACTTCATATAAAAGAGTCTTGAATCTCTCAGATAAATCGTTATTTTTTAAGACAAAGGTCTTTTCAATCTTTTCTTCGTCCACAGTATCTCCGGGCTTTTTTTGAAATGCTAGACCTCTCCCCATGACCACTAATTCTTGGTTTTTCTCATTAAATGCACTGATAACATTATTATTAAATACTTTAGCTATTTTCATTTGACCACCTATATATGTTAGATATGGTTTTAATAACTGATTTAGTGATCGTTAAAAAATCTAGAGATTGGAAAGTAGGAAAGCCATAACAGCTTTCCTACTTTATAGTATATATTATAGTTTTTCTCCATTGGTTGCAATGACACCCTTATACCATTCGAAACTCTTCTTCTTTGAACGCTTGAGCGTCCCATTGCCCTCATTATCCTTGTCCACATAAATGTAGCCATAGCGCTTTTTCATCTCACCAGTTGAAGCACTGACAAGATCAATTGGCCCCCAGCTGGTATAGCCGAGAATTTCAACTCCGTCTTCAATCGCTTCAGACATTTCTGCCACGTGCTTACGTAAATACTCGATGCGGTAATCGTCGTTAACACTTCCATCTTCTGTTGGAACATCGACTGCACCTAAGCCATTTTCAACAACGAATAGAGGTTTTTGGTAGCGATCATATAATTGGTTCGCGGTAATACGGAAGCCCTTCGGGTCAATTGTCCACCCCCACTCAGACTTTTCAAGGTAAGGATTTTCAATGGAACCGAACACATTGCCTTCAGTGGTCTTATTAATTTCTGGATCCGTACTTGTTGTGCGGCTTGCATAATAACTGAAGCCAATATAATCTACCGTATGATTCCTTAGAAGCTCTTCATCCTTCTCTTCCATTTCAATCGTCAGGTTATTATCCTTGAAAAATCTTTTGGCATAGCCTGGGTATTGCCCCCGAGATTGCACATCGATAAAGAAGAACGAATCACGGTCTTTTTCCATTGCATCAAAAATATCATCGGGGTTACATGAATACGGATATGTTTGACCTGCTGCCAACATACAGCCAATTTTCACATCAGGAATGATCTCATGTCCAGCTTTTACTGCCAAGCTACTTGCCACCAATTGGTGATGCGCAGCTTGGTATTTTACCTGCTTTTTATCTTCTCCCTCGTTAAAGACAAGGCCAGCTCCAACAAACGGCAAGTGCAGAAGCATATTGATTTCATTAAACGTCATCCAGTACTTTACTTTGTCTTTATATCTTTTAAAAAGAGTTGTAGCATATGTTTCAAAAAAGTTAACCAGCTTGCGATTTCTCCAGCTGCCATAATTTTTCACTAAGTTAACGGGTACATCAAAATGGGCAATCGTTACCACAGGCTCGATACCATATTTTAAGAGTTCATCAAATACATTGTCGTAAAATTGAAGTCCTGCTTCGTTCGGCGCGGCATCATCTCCATTTGGGAAAATCCGAGCCCAAGAGATAGATAAACGCAATGCTTTGAAGCCCATTTCAGCAAAAAGCGCAATATCTTCTTTGTAAGTGTGGAAAAAGTCTATTGCTTCATGTGATGGATAAAATTCACCTTCAAGTGGTTCATACGAAGGCAGATTCCCAAACATAATCTCCCAGCGTTTATTCCCTGTTGGTAATAAATCAACCGTTGTTAATCCCTTTCCGTCAGCTAAATAAGCACCTTCCGCTTGGTTAGCTGCAATCGCGCCGCCCCATAAAAATCCGTTAGGAAAAGCCATTTTATCCTTCCTTTCTTTAAACACAGGAAGAAAGGAAAAGCAAACCTTTTCCTTTCTTCAATAAAAATGATTAATTCGTCACTAGTTTCATTAATTGATTACCTGTTTTTACTTGCTTTTGATTTGTTAACTGTAAGCTGTATTCCTTATGGTTCGTCACGACAACAGGTGTTGTTAACGGCTTACCTGCTTTTTTAATTTGCTCGATATCGAACTCAATTAATAATTGACCTTTTTTCACATACTCACCTTGAGTAGTATGCGCTTTGAAATACTTTCCTTCTAATTGAACCGTATCCATTCCAATATGCATTAGAATTTCTGCACCTGAATCAGTTGTAATTCCAATCGCATGATTCGTTGGGAACAATGCCGATACAGTTCCAGATACAGGAGCGAGTAACTTACCTTCGCTTGGTTCAATTGCCACACCGTGTCCAAGTGCACCAGATGAAAACGCAGCGTCTTCAATTTCTGATAATGCTAGTACTTTCCCATTTAATGGGCTAACCAATTCTTCATTTTGGACCTTAGTTGCTGCAATTTCCTTAGAAGCAGTAGTTGTTTCATTTGTACCCTTTGAAGTCTTCTCTTGATTAATTCCACCGAATAAATAAGTTAAAACAAATGCTACTGCAAAACCTGCGACCAAAGCAATAATCGATCCATAGAAACTCATATCAAGTCCTGCACCTGGTTTGATAAAGGCTGGGAAAACGAATACACCCATTCCACCAAACATCCATAATTTACCTGCAGTTGCACCGATGATACCTCCACCAACTGCACCACCGATACAGCTCATGATGAATGGTTTTTTAAGCGGTAATGTAATACCGTAAATAGCCGGTTCTGTTACACCGAAAATACCTGAAATGAAAGATGAAACGCTAAGTGATTTTAATGTTTTGTCTTTAGTTTTTAGCATAACGGCTAATACTGCACCGATTTGTGCAAAACATACCATAACGGTTGTTGCTAATACTGGGTCGTTACCCATAGTAGTCAAGTTGTTAATTGCGATTGGAACAAGACCCCAATGAAGACCGAAGATAACAAATACTTGCCATAATCCGCCTAGAATTAAACCAGCTACAAGAGGGCTTAACTCATAAATCCATACAGTCGCTGCACCTAACAAACTGCCCGCCCATGTTGAGATCGGTCCGATTGCTAGGAATGTTACTGGTACCATGATCGCAATTGTAAAGAATGGAACTACGAATGTTTTTACAACATCTGGAATAATCTTCTTTAACCCTTTTTCTACTCTTGAAGCTACAAAGGCTGATAGAATAATTGGAATAACGCTTGATGCATAACTCATCATTATTACAGGAATCCCTAAGAATGTAATGTGTATTGGTGATTCAAAGAGTGTACCTTTGAAAAGCACCGTGGAAACTTCCCCTGTTGTTAATGTTGCTAATGTAGGGTGTACCAAGGCTGCGGCGATCGCCATCCCGATAAACGGTGAACCGCCAAATTTCTTCATTGCTGTATATCCTAAGAAAATTGGCAAGAAGTTAAATAGTCCATCCCCAGCAATATTCAATAGTTGGTAAGAGCCAGAAGTTGCTTCGACCCAACCTAACGCTAAGATTAAGGCAGCAAACCCTTTAATCATACCTGTTGCAGCAAGAACGCCTAAGATTGGTTGGAAAACACCTGAAATCATATCAATGAATTTCGCACCCAAACTCGTTTTTTCATCACTGCTTGAATCACTGTTTTCGCTTACAGAACCAAGGTTTCCAACTTGTAAAACAGCGGCATACACATCAGGGACATGGTTTCCGATAACGACCTGATATTGTCCTCCGCTTTTCATAACGGTAACAACACCATCCATATTTTTTAACACTTCTGTATTAGCTTTCTTTTCATCCTTTAACTTAAAGCGGAGACGTGTAATACAGTGAACAAGACTGGAAACGTTTTCTTTTCCGCCCACATTTGCAAGAATATCTTTTGCTAACTGTTCGTATTTCATATTTTGACCCTTCCTTCTTTATTTGATTTTATTTTTATCTGAATTTAATTTTTATCAAATAAAAAACCTGACCTGATTAGATACAGTACACACTCATAGCAAAGAGCGTGTCTTACTCTAATCAGATCAGGTTATGCCCACTTAAGGTAACATTCCTGCAAAGGAATTTTATTAAGTTTTATTTGATACGTGTAATTTATCACGGGTATTTGGTATATGTCAACGCTTTCTCTTTAAAAAAATTAATAGATTAATTGAAACCCGAAAACCATCTTATATATATATAAATACAAAAAAATAACGGTTACAAAAATTCTTGCCTGTTAAAAAAAATCATGTTATAGTAAACGCAATTAAACAAACAACCTTTTAGGATTGTTACTGGTTATGCAGGCAAAACCTAAATCACGTATTCTATGAGACCCTTATGTCTTCATTACGTGGTTTAGGTTTTTTTATTTGCTTTTTTAGGTAAGCAGTAAGCGTAACCAAAAAAATGGAGGGATTCTATATGAATAAAACAACATATCAATTTCCAGAAGGATTTTTATGGGGCGGCGCTACAGCTGCTAACCAATTAGAAGGTGCCTATCTTGAAGGCGGCAAAGGAATGAATCTAGCAGATGTCATGCCTGGTGGAAAAGTAAGATTAAAGGTTATTTCAGAACCCGGTTTTGATTTTAAAATTGATAGCGAGAAATATGTTTATCCGAACCATGATGGCATTGATTTTTATCACCGTTACAAAGAAGATATCGCACTATTTGCTGAAATGGGCTTTAAAACATATCGAATGAGTATAGCTTGGAGCCGGATTTTCCCTAAAGGTACCGAATTAGAACCAAATGAAGAAGGTTTAGCTTTCTATGACCGTGTATTCGATGAATTAGAAAAATATAATATTGAACCGGTTGTTACGATTTCTCACTATGAGATTCCGCTTTATCTAATCACTGAATATGGCGGTTGGCGTAACCGTGAAGTGATCGGTTTCTTTGAACGTTATGCAACAACATTGTTCAAACGCTATAAAAACAAAGTAAAATACTGGTTAACATTTAACGAAATCAACGGTGCAACACACATGCCGCTTCTTGGACTTGGTTTCTCACCAGAAACGGAAGAAACAAAGTTACAAGATAGTTTCCAAGGTCTTCATCACCAATTTGTAGCAAGTGCCCTTGCTGTAAAAGCGGGACATGAAATCATTCCTGGAAGTCAAATCGGCTGTATGCTTATCTATGCACCAACCTATTCTTATGATTGCAATCCTGAAAATGTGTTACATGCACTACAAGAGGAACGTCTATTTAACAATTATTGTGGTGATGTACAGGTTAGAGGAGCTTATCCAGCGTTTGCAAACCGTTTCTTTAAAGAAAACAGCATTAGCCTTGAAATTAAAGAGGGTGACTTAGAAATCATTAAGGAAGGTACTGTTGATTTCATCTCCTTCAGTTACTATATGTCACGCACAGATAAAAAGCATAAAACACCAGAGGAAATTGGACAAGGTAATCTAATTGGCGGCGTTAAGAACCCATTCTTAAGCGCTAGTGATTGGGGCTGGGAAATCGACCCTACTGGACTTCGAATCGCTCTAAACCAATTATATGACCGTTATCAAGTGCCATTATTCGTCGTAGAAAATGGACTCGGCGCTTATGATAAAGTCGAAGAGGATGGCTCAATCAATGATGATTATCGTATTGATTATCTAAGAAGCCATATCGATGCAATGGGTGAAGCGATTGAAGATGGTGTGAATTTAATGGGATATACTCCATGGGGCTGTATCGACCTAGTGAGTGCGTCAACAGGCGAAATGTCCAAGCGTTATGGCTTTATCTATGTAGATAAGCATGATGATGGAAGTGGTACGCTTGAGCGTAGTAAGAAGAAATCATTCTTCTGGTACAAAAACGTGATTGCTACAAACGGGCAAGAACTATAAGAATGTAAAAAGCAGAGACCTAGAATACTTTAAAGGGTTCCGTATTCGGGTGCTTCCTTATTAAAGACACAAGAATTGACGTATGAATTGGCATACGTCTTTTTCTTTATTTATCAAGGTTGCCACGAAATTTAATTAACTTTGACATACAATTAACATCATTATTACGATGGACAATAATATTGTACATTAAAAAAGAGAGTCAAAACTTCTGTCATTTGTAGTGCCGTTTTAAATGCAATTTTATTGATCTTTATAAGCTGGTCGATTAATTCCCGCATTTATGATTAAGAGGGTCCACACTTACCGGTTGGGGAATAAGTTAGATTAAGCACCCGAGCTGATAGATAGACGGAAAATTTCCGCTTAATTAGTATTTATTATTAAACAAGGCTTAAATAGACGGAGAAATTCCGCCTATTAGTTCGAAAAATTCGAAAATGGGAGATTTTGCTTTGCATAGTCGGAAAAACTCCCCTTATTTACCCCGAAACGAGCTCCATTCTGCATTTAACCGGAAAATCTCCGCTTATTTTAACTTTTACTTGTTACTAGATTAAGGACAAGAAATCTTATTTTCCTAATAAAGAAACTCGCCAATTCTATGGCGAGTTTTACCTTTTTATGATACTTAATCTCTGTTCTTTTGGTGTTTTTAAATTGTTTATTACTAAATTAAATTATAACTCTATCCCATGACGTTCAAATGCAGCTGCTTCTAGAACGGACATACCTTGCGCCTCGGCAGCCTTAGCCACTTTTTCCGAAACTTGCGGTGCAAGATTGGCAGGAGCAGCGTAGGACATTTCTCTTGAGCGAGCAGAGTTTCTACGTTGGAACGGTCCCCAGATCGCAAAAGTTTGGCCTGGACTTTGAATATTAACAAAAAGCGTGTTTCCATCAGGCGAGAACGTTGGGCCTGCTAATTCAGACCCACTTTGACGGTTGTGGGCAAATGGATAGATTTTGCCTTCTGGAGTAATTCCCATAAGTCTATCGTCACCTGAACCATCTTCTGCATACCAAAGGTCGCCCCATGGAGTCATACAAATATTATCTGGATATTCCATTTCTCGTGCATCATTTCCCTCATAGAAAAGCTCCAATGTATTAGTGTGAGGAATATAACGGTAAACGCGGCCGAGTTTTTTGTCGCCGGCAGAGGTATCATCGAACCAGAAAACACCCTCTTGGAAGAACGCTCCCTCAAGTCTAGAGAACTTAATGCAATTCTGTACAGCAGCTTCCTCACGGCACAAATGAGGATCTACTTGCTTCCAAACAATTTTAAATGTTTGTCCTGTTTTAAAAGTGCTTGCAACTGGATCAGTTACCGCTTCAATCGCAGCTGCATACAGCGTACCGCCTTCTTGTAACGCGCCAGGCTTTTGGCTCGTGTTATTTGGGATAAAACGGTAAAGGTAGCTTGGGCTCGCATCTTCAGTTAAGTATACATATCCTGTAGATGGGTCAATTGCACAGGCTTCGTGTGCAAAACGGCCCATCTCCTTGATTGGAGTTTTGGACATATCGTTTTCCGGCTGCTGTGGATCTACTTCGAATACATATCCGTGTCCCGTAGAACGGTTTTCTTCACAAGTCAGCCAAGTGCCCCAAGGTGTTGCACCACCAGCACAATTTCGCATTGTTCCTGAAGACGTTACATATTCTTTAATAACTTCGCGATTAGCTCCAACAACTAGAGCCGTTGTACCGCCTTGAGCATTTGCATTATACGGATTGCTTCCAAATGCTGGACCTGTCCCTAATTCATGATTACGAACAAGGATGGTCGTATTGTTTGGACCTTCAAAAGCTGCCATCCCATCAAAGGCGCCCGGGATTATTGCTCCGTTTGACATTAGACCGCCTTCTTTAGAGATAATTTTGTAATGAAACCCTTCTGGAAGGTCGAGAATTCCATTCGGATCCGGCACCAAAGGACCGTAACCGCCAAAACCGCCGGTTGGATTATTCGTCGTATCTGCAAACGCTTTTGAACCAAGTGCTAATACCCCTGTTGAGCCAAGTGTGAGGGCAAGTGTCCCCATTCCTCCCGCTTTTAAAAAGTCTCTCCTGTTCAAGCCATTTTTAGAAGTTTCATTATTCAAGACTATCTCTCCTCAACTATTAAATATGAATCTAGTAATAGATTAAATTGAAAGTTTTAAGGAAAAGTAGGATTCCTGTAAAAATTCAGTAAATGAATGATAAGGAATTGTAAATAGGTCTTATTTTTACTAGAAATCAATTTAAAAAAATCCTAACTACACCTGATTATTAGTTCCAGGGTTCTTTTAAGCCTAAGGTTATTTAAATACATGAACTCCGTACGAAAAACATTAACTGAATACTTCACCAATTCTTAACATTTCTTAATATGGCGTTTACACTCAAGAAATTATTTCTTCACATTTCTTCCGTACTATTTAATAGAATCTACTAGGGGAGGAAATAAGTAATGAAATTCACTAAATTTGTAATGTGCCTGATGTCTATTGCATTTTTTATGGGTTCTCTAATTGGGACACAGTCAAAAGCAACAGCAAATGGAACGGATTTTGAACGTGGTGTATCGGTCAATGTGAAGGTGATGTCATATAACATTCATCACGCTGAAGGCGTTGATAAAGTATTGGATTTGGAACGAATTGCTAAGATTATCGAGGATGAAGGAGCAGAGATTATTGGACTTCAGGAAGTGGACAACCACTGGTCAGAACGCAGTGCTTTTAAAGACCAAGCAAAATGGTTGGCTGAGCGGCTTGGAATGTTTTATGTCTATGCTGCCAACTTGGACAGAGATCCAGTAAACGAAGGGGAACCGCGCCGTCAGTATGGAACAGCGATCTTGAGTAAGTATCCGATTTTGAACTCTGAAAACCACTCTCTTACGAGAATCGGAAATACAGAACAGCGGGGTCTCCTTGAAGCTACCATTAATGTAAAAGGAAATCACCTACATTTTTATAATACACATTTAGCTTTAACAACAGCCGAGCGTGAAATACAAATGAAGGAAATCATTGCAATTGCAGCAGAATCCAAAGGACCAAAAGTAATTATGGGAGATTTAAACGCTGTCCCAGAAAGCATTGAAATGCAGCCGATGTATGCACATTATCTTGACGTATTTGCGGATCAGCCTGAAGCTTATACCTATTCGGCTACGAAGCCTACTAAACGTATTGATTATATTTTTACCTCAACCGATATTAAAACGGTAGAAACGGATGTAATTAATACATTAGCTTCCGATCACCTGCCAATTACAGCTGAAATTGTATTGGAAAGACTCGAACCTTATTATAATGGCGGAAAGTAAAAACTAGGAAAAATACCCATCAGGCTGTAATGGCTTGGTGGGTATTTTTTTGATTAAGTCACCTACCTTCAAATAATACCTCTAATCTATTAATAGATTTTATAAAACATCGGAGGACAAAAAGAGGACAATTTGTCCCCAAAGTGCCCCCAAGTAGCTATTTTAAATTATCGAACTGTTTGTACTAACTTTAGTGGAATGGATACGTTACGATCAAGAGTAGTCCCTGCACCTTCCGGGAAAAGTTGAAAGTGATCAATAGCTTTTCCAATGATATCAGCTTGCTGTCTTGACTGTTCCGTTCCTACATGAATGGCAGTTACATGACAATGGTCATCTTGGACGTCTAAAATTCTTACACTTTGATTGTCCATCACGGAAGCAATTTGAATAAATGTCCAGTTCTCATTACTAACAATCGAATCAATATGATTATGACCGTTGACATAAATCCCTTTCCCTTTTTTCTTCCTTAAAATTGACCATACATCAATGCTTGGCTCAATAGATAACATCGGAATATTAGACCTTGCAGTTGTATCATAAACCGGGTGATGTGCAAAAATAATCATTAATTTATCACCTGATTTTTCAACTTCTTCTGCCAGCCAGTTTTGCTGTTCTTCACTTATCCACCCGTCCCATCGATCAAAATCCATTTCACGAGCGGTTTCTAGGAATAATAAATAAGCTTCCTCTGTTTCAATAGAATGATTTCCATTCATCCCAACTTGTTTTAGTACCTCTTCCCGAGTTTGGCTATATAAATCGTGATTACCTAATGTATGGATAAATGACCTTTGATATTGCTGAATGTAGCCATAAATTCCATCCAATTCTTCTTTTCTGCCAAAGTTTGTTAAATCGCCAACGGAAATATGATACTCTGCTTCTTGACTTAGAAAGTTGTCCATAAACATTGAAAAAAAATCATCTCGATTTTTTAAGGTTACTTCATCTAAGTCTAGTGAACTTGGATAATGTAAATCTCCGATAACCGCTATTTTCATTCCTATGCACTCCTTTAGATTTTAATTTTTTCAGGATGATTGGTTGTAAAGTATATCTCATCATAAATTTCAAACAAAGGCTTAGCTACTTCCATTTCATCTACCGTCCATGTGACAATCCCAATGGAAGCGTCCAGTAATTCTTGAATGATATCAAAATTTAGATAATGGTAATTCATTGACACAAAAGAAGCTCCTGTAGCTTTAATTTCATCGATTAAATTAATCAACAATCCATGTAGAACAGAACAAGTTTGAATATTTTTATCAAGGTCTTTGATTTTTCTTAAAGATCGGTGATCAAAAGATATGGCGATCGCTTCTTGATACATATTCTTTTCCTTGATAAGTTCTGCTACTTTCTCTTCTAACAGTTCATAATGATTTCCTTTTTGCTTTAACTCAATCAATATTTTCTTTTTTCCTTTACACAGTTCAAGAACCTCACTCAAAGTCGGTACTTTTTCTCCTATAAAATCATTCCCAAACCAACTCCCGGCGTCAAACTGCCTAATCTCTTCTAAAGTAAAATCTCTAATATACCCGCGGCCATTTGTTGTCCGGTCAATTTTGTCATCATGTATAACAACGGGCACATCATCCTTAGTTAAGTGAACATCAATTTCGATACCCATAACATCATCATTTTCAATAGCTTTTTTGATTGCTGCTATCGTATTTTCCGGAGCCATTCCAGACCATCCTCTATGAGCAATTAAATTCATAATTCATCCTCCTATTTAACTCCTGTATAGACAAAAGCACGAATAATTTGGCGTTGGGCAATAAAGAAAATAATTAAAATTGGAATAACAAGAATCATATTTCCAGCCATTAAAATATTCCACGTCGCTCCACCTTCAACTTGACGCAGTTGAGCGATCCCAATCGGTAGTGTTCTTGATTTTTCACTGGTAGTCATAACCAGGGGCCAGAAATAATCATTCCAATGTGTAATAAAACTGAATAAGCCAAAAGTCACTAACGTTGGTTTGGCCATAGGCACCATAATTCTTCTCATTATTTTCAACTCAGAGGCGTTATCTAATCTGGCTGCTTCAATTATTTCTTCAGGGATTTGCATAAATGTCTGTCTCAACATAAAAATTCCGAAGGCACTAGTTGCGAATGGCAAAATCAATCCCCAAAGCGTATCAAGTAAACCCCAGCTGCTTAAATTTAAAAATACCGGTAAAAAGATTAGCTGAGCTGGAATCATTAATGTCACCATCGTTATCGCAAAAAAGAAGTTTTTCAACGGAAAGTTATAGCGGGCAAAAGCGTAAGCGGCAGGGATAACCGTTGCTAATTGAAAAATTAAGATTCCAACAGCCACGATCACACTATTTGTAAAGTACTTTAAAAATGGACCAGAGTTCCAAGCCTCAACAAAGTTTTGCCACATCAGGTTTTTTGGGTACCACTGAGGTGGAAAAACTAGAGTTTCCGCAAGTGTTTTGAAACTGGTGGAAATCATCCATACAAAAGGCAAAGCAAAAATAGAAACTACTAATGCTAAGCCTATGCCATTAACAATTTTTTGTACCTTAGGCATGTTCATCCTCCTTATTTTTTATTGATAATGCACTTTTTTGCTTAGCACTTTAAAATAAATCAGGGTCAAGATTGATAATATAATTAATAGAATTACTCCAGCTGCAGATGCATTACCTAATTTAAAGAAAGTAAAGCCATTTTCATAAATGTAATAGACTAATGTTTTGGTTGAGTTGACCGGTCCTCCACCTGTCATTATACTGATTGTTTCAAATACTTGAATTGAGTTTATTAACCCAATGATTGTTAGAAAGAAAAGCGTAGGCGTTAACATAGGCAGCGTTATTTTAGTAAGGACTCTCCATTTGGATGCTTTATCCAAAGCCGCTGCTTCATACAAATTATTTGGAATGCTTTGTAAGCCTGCTATAAAGATAAGGGTGTAATACCCAACGCTTTTCCATACAGATACAATAACGAGTGATATTAAAGCAAATTTTGGGTCTGTTAACCAAGGCACTTTTTCAAACCCTAGTTTTGTAACAATCCAGTTTAACAAGCCATAATCTGCTTCCATAATCCACATCCAAAGCATGGATACAGACACGAGAGAAATAATATGCGGACTGAAGACTGCCCCTTGAATAATGCCGTATATCTTCCCTTTTTTGTTTATCCAAAGAGATAAAGCCAGAGAAATCGTAACGGTGAGAAATACCGATAAAAACGTATATACAAGCGAATTTTGGATGACCTCTAAAAAAAGAGGATCTGTAACAAGACGTTTGAAGTTTTCCAATCCGACATATGTTTTCTCAGGGCTGATAAAGTTCCATTCATGAAAACTCAAAAAAATCATGTAGCCGATAGGAAAAAGAAAAAATAATATAAACACAATAAGTGCAGGTGCAATCATTAAATATGGACGGATATAATCCCGAGTCATATTTTGATCCCACCCTTTTCATGATTTTGTAACGGATATGGAAATACGCCTTTATCCTTTTCGATTCGATCTCCCGTCCGATCAAAATAATAGATTTTTTCGACCGGGATACATAAGGCCACATTCGCATTTTCTGAAAAAGGGGTTTCTGTACTTTTAATATTTTGTCTTCCTAATTTGTTCTCAATCAAATAAATAGTTTCGGATCCGAGCGTTTCACGAGTAATAATTTTACTAGGGTATCGAAGGGTAAATACCTGGGGATCGTCTGAATATACTATTTTCCCATGTTCTGGTCTAAAACCAAAGTGAGTAATTTCCGGATGGTTTTTTACATTTAAATCATCCCTTACTCCTTCCACTGGCAGCACATTCATAGCAGGCGTACCGATAAACTCAGCTACAAAAGTATTTTTGGGGTTATTATATAAAACCATCGGCGCAGCTTGCTGCATGATTTTTCCCTTATCTAAAATAACAATTTCATCTGCCATAGACATAGCTTCTACTTGGTCATGAGTAACATAAATAAATGTCGTACCGAGACGTTTATGAAGTTGAATCAACTCTGTTCTCATTTGTCCTCGAAGCTTTGCATCTAAGTTCGATAGAGGCTCATCTAAAATAAATACTTCCGGCTTTTTCACCATTGCACGAGCTAACGCTACCCGCTGACGCTGACCTCCGGATAGATTTTGCGGCTTCATTTCCAAATATTCCATTAAACCAACAACTTCAGCGATTTCTTCCACCATTTCTTTCCGTTTCCGTTTTGGGATTCCAATATTCTCTAACCCAAATTCAATATTTCCGCGAACAGTCATCGTCGGGTACAATGCGTAGTTTTGGAAAACCATCGAAATGTCACGCTTTCCAGGTGCTAAGTTATTCACCATTTTATCGCCAATCCATATTTCACCTTCCGAGGGCTTTTCAAATCCAGCAATCATTCTCAATGTCGTTGATTTTCCGCATCCAGATGGACCGACTAGAACAGTAAAGGAGCCATCTTGAATATGCAAATCCATATTGTCTACTACTTTTTTTTCGTTATCATATACTTTGGAAATACCTTTTAAAGAAATGCTTGCCATTATAGATAGACCTCCCTATTTATTGCTAACTGCTTTTTTTCTGAAATTGTGTAAAAACGAAGACAATTCTTCAATATTTTTAACTTTATAATCCCAAGGGGTTTGATCTAAATTTCGATAATCTGAAATAAAAACCGTCCTGGCTCCTTTATTGCGGGCAGGGTACAAATCATTAAATGGGTTATCACCAATAGAAAGAATTTCTTCTGGTTTATATCCTTTTTCTATTAGGTCAATCATTGTTTTTTCTATGCCTTGTGGTTTTTTTCCATTATAAATGGCTTTATCGAAATGAGGCAGTACCTCTAAATACTCTAAAAATACTTCTCCTGACTCAAAAGGGGAATTTGTAATAAGAATTTTCGCTTCCACATCGATATGCTTAAACGCTTGGATTAGCACCTCACTTTTTGGAATGGCAAATTCAGCGTTTAACATTTCTGCCCTTACACGATTAAAAGCATTCGTTCTCACTTCCTCGCTGACCCCTAACTTCTCTCCAAGGATAAGTGCTATGCACCATGGATCTCCAATATAGAATAAGTTGGAATCCTTTGTATATTCTTGTTGTAATGGATTGCCTTCCCAACTGAAAGCACGATTTGGTACTAAATCTGTATGGGTAAAAATACTGTCAGTGGTAAAATCGTAATATTGGCCAAGAGAAACGAAATGCTCACCATTTAAAATGTTGTATGCTGTCTTAATCATGCTTTCGATTTCCTTTTCGCTACATCGATCTTCCAACATGTAAGTTAAATATCTTCCTAAAAAGGTATCTTCTTGATAGAGAGTTCCGTCCATATCAAAAATCATTACTCTAATGTTATTTATCCAGTCCATGTTTAGCTCCTTAATATTTTTAAAAAACGTCCATGAGAAAGAGCTATACTCCTCACAAAGTCTCATGGACGTCTAATATAAATCGGGTTTTACTTTATGACAGCATTGGCGCGTTCAGCAGCGGCATCCAGAGCAGCTTTTGGCTCAATAGATGGGTCAAGTATCATTTTCTGAATTTCCTCAATCACGATTTTTACTACTTCCGGGTAACCCGAAACCATTGGACGTGCATTACCATACTGTAATTGATCGACGGCTACTTTGAACTGAGGTTTTTCCTTATAAAGATTTTGAATTGTCTCCGTTTCTTGTGCCGAAATACGGCTTGGCAAGTATCCTGTATATTCGCTTGCATAAGCAGCTTGTTCTGGTGCTGTCATAAATTTAATAAATTCCCATGCAGCTTGCTGCTTTTCCTCATCTAATCCAGCACTCATAACTAAGTTAGCACCACCAGTTGGTACCTTTTGCTCTTTATGTTTTGGCATCATGGCTGTATCTAATTCAAAGCTGTTTTCTTCCGCTAACTGAAGCATAAATGATAGATCTGCAGTAGATGAAAAGTACATGGCTGATTTACCGTTGACAAAATCCTGTCTAGCTTGGTCTGCCGCAGCTTTTGGCTCTCCACCAGGAATGCGTAAAGTACCTTCTTCAAACATGTTTTTCCATAAAGACAATGCTTCTACACCAGCTGCTTTATTAAATGTGAACTCAGTTCCTTTTTTATTGATCACTTGTCCGCCAGCCTGTGCAAGAAACGCTTCAAAAAACCAAATATCAACAGGCATTGAAATTCCGACACGATCTTTCGTAGTTAATTGCTTGGCTGCATTTGTAAAATCTTCCCACGTAACAATGCTTTTCAGATCAATACCAGCTTCTTCAAAGATTGTTTTATTCACATACATAATTGGCGTACTTCTTAAATATGGCAAACCATACAACTTACCATCCACATAGGAGTTCCCCATTAATCCAGGATTGAAATCATCCATATTAATTTCTGGGTCAGCTTCTACAAATGATGTTAAGTCTTGAGTCATACCAGCCTTAGCAAAAGTTTCAATAAAAGATATCTCATTCATTGTTACTTCTGGTGGATTTTTAGCGGCTACAGCAGCTTGGGTTTTTGCATGCAATTCATCATAAGTTCCTTGAAATTCTGCTGTAACCTGAATCTTATCTTGGGACTCATTAAATTGTTTAACTAAGTTTTCATTATTTTCACCAATTTTGTCGCCCCACGCGTACCAGTATGTTAATTCAATTTTTTCTCCATCTTTCGTTCCACCCTCAGCTGCTGTTGTATTGGCTTCCTGATTGCCGGAACATGCTGTTAGTGAAATCATTGCAGTTAAAATTAATGGTAACAATCTCTTTTTCTTCACAAATATTCCTCCCGTTATATCATTTTTTTATTTTATCGCAATCTCATTCAAGGTTAGTTCTATTTACCCTGCGAAGCCCCCCTCTTTATAAACAACAAAAAGACTGCAAATAAACTGTGTATGTTTCATACACCAGGAATTTGCAGCCTCTCTAATTGCGCCTAATTAATACTATTTACTTTACAATACTTACTATAAATTCATTATGTTAATAGAGCATTAATTGAATATTAATATATTGTAAATTAACATTTAATTTATATCCATTATATCCGATTTCCACAAATCTGTATTTGAGGTTGTAACTGCTGATACTCCATGTGCTAACGCCTCTTTCGCATCATGACTATTTGTTAGTAAGCCTCCCGTTATAATGGGAATAGGAGAAACCTTGATCAATCTCTGTAAAAAATCAGGTGCCCGACTTGGCATTATTTCAATAATATCGGATTGAATATGCTCTATATTATCTACTAGGTTATTATATACTTCTGTATCAATGAGAAAAACTCGCTGAATGACAAATATCCCTTTTGACTTTGCTTTTTTAATAATGCTTGATTTTGTTGTTACAATAGCAAATGGCTTTACATTTTTCTTAATAAACTCAATACCATAATCATCTACCGCTAAACCTCCAATCTTCTCCACATGCAAAATAACAGGTAATCCTGCTTTTTGCAGTACATCCACATACTCCTTAACCGTCAAAACATTGCCAGTCATCAAAATGACTGCACTAATATTCTCTTTATACTTAATAGCTTTTTCAATCGACTTAGGTTCTTTGATTGCTGCAATTAGCTTGTGGTTGTTCAATCTCTCCTCAAACAATTTCCTCAAATTATACTGGACCATGTAATCATCCTTACTATTCATACTTTTTAGTCTTATATTATACAGTATCAAATGGAGTTAAGCCGAATTCCTTTCCTTTGTTCCTGCTAATTCACCTTACCAACACGAAAAAAGCCCCCACCAGTTCAGTAAACTGATGAAAGGCTTTTATCAAAAAATTTAAATATCAAAATAACCTTTCTTAAACAACCGTTAGTTCTTTTTCAAAAACCTTTTCTGGAGAAACATAATTATAGCCAAGATCTTTTGCGATAGCAGAGTATGTGATTTCACCATTCGCTACGTTTAATCCAAGTTTTAAAGATCCATTGTCCATAATTGCTTGGTATACACCCTTGTTGGCAATCTGTAATGCGTAAGGAACCGTGACATTTGTTAATGCAATGGTAGATGTTCTTGGAACCGCCCCAGGCATGTTTGCTACTGCGTAATGAACAACACCGTGTTTTTCATATGTTGGTTTGTCATGTGTTGTAATATGGTCAACTGTCTCTACAATACCACCTTGGTCAATAGCCACATCTACGATTACAGAACCTGGTTTCATGGCTTTTACCATTTCTTCGGTTACCAGCTTAGGAGCTTTTGCACCAGGAATTAATACAGCTCCTATTAAAAGATCAGCTTCTGCTACTGCTTCAGCAATGTTGAATGGATTCGACATTAATGTTTTAATTTGATTGCCAAAGATATCATCCAATTGACGTAATCGATCCGCACTTAAGTCAATGATGGTAACATCCGCTCCTAATCCGATTGCCATTTTTGCTGCATTTGTACCTACGACACCACCACCAATGATGGTGACTTTACCTCGACTAACACCAGGAACACCAGCAAGAAGGATACCTTTACCGCCATTTGATTTTTGTAGGAATTGAGAACCAATTTGCGCAGCCATACGACCTGCTACCTCACTCATTGGAGTAAGGAGAGGAAGAGTACGGTTTGCTTCAACTGTTTCATAAGCGATGGCGATTACTCCCTTATCCTTAAGAGCTTGAGCTAAATCCGGCTCTGCAGCTAAGTGTAAGTATGTGAATAAAACTAACCCTTCGCGGAAGTATCCATATTCGCTTGGAAGAGGTTCTTTTACCTTCATAATCATTTCAGCCTGAGACCATACATCTGCAGCATATTCAATAATTTCTGCACCAGCATCGGCGTAATCTTCGTTTGTAAAACCACTTCCAACCCCAGCGTCTTTCTCTACTAATACCTTATGCCCAGCATTTACAAACGATAGTAATCCAGCTGGAGTAAGAGCTACACGATTTTCATTATTTTTTACCTCTTTTGGTACTCCAATAATCATTTTAATCTTCCTCCTAAGTTAAATAGTTGCTTATCAAAAATTTTTCTCCAACCTTTCAAACTATCATTAATTTTGATTACGGTTAGAATTGTAACTCAAGTATAATATTTGATTTATTACACTTCATTAGACACAGTGTAAAATACAAGCTGGATATGATACGACAGTTCGGATTATAAAAAAACCTCCTTCCGCTTTGGAAAAAGGTTTTGCTTTTCTCAGTAAATAGTGTAACTTTGTCCTGTTTGAGAACCCAAGATGCTTTTTCTATATGCAAGTGCAACTCTTTTAGCCGGAACTGGTTCAAATCCAACAAAGAAGGAACCATACTTTTCTTTTGATTCTTCAAGCATGTTTGGACTTACGCTATTAATACGAATTCCCCTTGGTAATTCAATCGCAGCTGATTTGACAAAAGCACGAATACCACCATTAGCCATTGCAGAAGAGGCACCCCCAACTACTGGATCGTCCATAAGAATTCCAGTCGTCAACGTGATACTACCTTTATCACGAATGTATGGCAGTCCGAGAAGAACCAAGTTTATTTGGCCAAGAAGTTTACTATTTACTGCAATCCTATTTAGTTCTGGGGTAAGCCCCTCAATCGGCCCGAAATGAGCAGAGCCTGTTGTACTTACTAGCGCATCGATTTCTCCAACTTCCTCAAACATTCGCATAATGCTATCAGTTGAAGTAATATCTACTTTTATTTCGGAATTACTTCGACTTGCTTTAATAATTTCTGTATCACCTTTCATTTCATTTACAACAGCAGATCCAATAGTACCATTCGCTCCTACTACTAATATCCTCATTTTTTACAACACTCCTATTTCTGTCTTCCCATCACTATTTTCATAAAACTCTCTATGAAGTTTCCTGCGTGCTTCTTCAATACCTGGCTGGAATTGGATGAGTGCTTTACGTCTTGTTTCCTTAACTCCTGCAATAGCTTCCTCTATTTTTTCATCAGCACGGTCAACAAGGGCTTTAAGTTCACGTGCAACCGCAAGTCCAGCTACTGTTCCTTGAGCCTTGGCCACCTTAGCACTTTCAACACCTGTAATATTGCCTGCTACATATAAACCATCGACATTTGTCTGCATAGATTCATTGTGCATAGGAACATGTCCTCCCAGTTCAGGAACATAGCAGAAAGTGCACCCTGCAACAGCCGCAAGCTCAGACATTGGTGTAAGACCACCTGCAATACAGACAAAATCCGCTGATACTACTTTTTCCGTTCCAGGCACAACTTCCCCGGTTGCGGTAATATCGGCAATGCGCACACCTTTCACTTGATTTTCTCCAAGTATTTCAAGAGCTGTTTTGCGCAGTTGAATCGGAATATCCCACATTTTAAACCCATTTTTCGGATACAAACGCGCACCAAGTTTTGGGCTAACCCATTTACCTCCAAACCGGATTAAAGGCGAAGGTGCCAAATGTGATAATCGTAAAAGTGATTCCATCATTTTCTCAGGATCAGCGGCATCCCCAGATAAAAGACTCTGCTTTGGAAGCAATATACCCTCAATGTGAACGCCACATAATTGCAATTCCCTTGCAATTGATACTGAGAGTACATTAACACCGATAATGATCCCTTTCTCTCCCGGCTTCACACGATGAACATTTCCCATCACCTGGGCTGCTCCAACCGACATTACACCTGGAAGAGTCCAACCCGGAATCGGAATAGGAATTTCCGAAGCACCTGTTGCTAGCAATAAACATTTAGATTCAATGGCTTTATCAGTGGTATATACGCACCACCCATTGTCCAATTTTATTAAATCATAAACGGATACTCCACATTGAATTTTTACCCCAAGCCCAATGGCACGTTCATAGAGTTTTTGGGCTTCGGCAATACCGTTCACCCACTTGCCATCAGGTTCCTCGTGCAACTGCCCCAATAAGCGCCCTCCAGATTTAACGAACTCATCTATCACATACACTTTTAATCCATATTCGGCTGCCGAAATGGCTGCGCCCAACCCGGCTGGACCTGCACCTACAATCAAAAGATCAATCATAACTTACCACCCTTTAAAGACATTGTAGAGAGAGAGATGCCTGATTCGATTTGTATATTGTTTTCTACTGGAGTTATACAAGCACGAACGGTATTTTTCCCATTCACTCTTACCCGACATTCAAAGCAATGACCAATATTACAATATATCCCGCGTGGAGTTCCCTTGTCCTCGTGACAGCGAAGGGTACGAACACCAGATGCAAGCAAGGCAGAAGCAATTGTATCTCCTTCATAAGCTTCATATTGTTTTCCGTCAAAATAAATCGTAACTTCTCTTCGTTTCTCAATATCCCCCAGAATTGGATGATGGTGAACTCTCATTGAACTCATTTTGACTCGCCTCCTAATACACCAAATGTAACTGGCCGAACAGGAGGACGATAGCTAAGTGACACTTCATTAGAAACCGCTGGTCCCCCTAATTGCTGCACCAATCGATCGATCATCGTGCGACAAGTACGTCCCCCGCATGGTCCCATCCCTGCACGAGTTCGTAACTTTACCTCACGTGAGGAACATTGAAACCGCTCAACCGTGTCTTTAATTTCACCCAACGTGATTTCTTCACATCTGCATATTACGGTTTGATTATCACTCATGGAATTTCTCCTCCATTATTTCTTGATTAAATTAAACTTATTATTTTATCCAGGTTATCTATTATTGTAAAAGGAACTAGCATTCCTATTATTCATAAATTGATATGGCAGCGATTATACAAAGTAAAGAGACATCAACATTCATTCTTTGTAAAATAGATGTGCAGCCAACTATTTTTACGCAGAAGAGAACGTTTGATGTCTCATACGTATCCCAGTAGCACATCAGAGAATATTATTTGAAAAACTGCGGTGTTTAAATGTTTACATGCTACGATTCATTTAATCTATGTTTTTTTAAATAAAACCATAGTATGGTTTTTGACTTGTAGCAAAATGTGCCCATCTGATCATGGTTATGAAATCAAATACCGGAAGTTTAACAGCCCTTTGGATATCAGCTGCATACGGCGGTAAATCACTGCATTCCAATAGAATTGCTCCAATATCGGGATTTTCATTGACCATGTTTACAGCTGCCTCTACTACTTCTTTTCTCACCTTTTCGTTATCGAAAGATCCTCGGCTCTCAATGATAGCTGAGAATTCAGGCAATCTGCCTAAATCTCTTACTACAACGCTGTTTGGATCATTTATCCCACAACTTTTAAATAAGTTTGGTGTAATTCCATGGGCATCTGCTGTCAACATGCCAATTTTTTGACTAGGTTTTAAGCCTGTCTTAATCCAAGGTACTTGAACGACACTTGAAAGATAAACTGGAATATCAACCGCTGCTGCAACTTTATCTTGGAAATTACCAAAGAACCCGCATGCCGCGCAAATTGCACGTGCTCCTTCTGCTTCAAATTCTTTTGCAGCTTTGATAATATCATCTAGTAATGTAGGATCACCTACATGAATTCTTTCTTGATTGCAATTTGGTACTACTTTAAGTCTTACAGGAAAGTCATATGTAGACAGATTGGCAACATTTCCGGGTAAGACAGGGTACCAGCATTCATCTAAATAAAGGATTCCAACTGAATATCCTGCTACATATTGACCTTTTTTCATGGTTATAATATTACTCTCTTTTTCCTTCCCTATATAACCATATTCCCGTTCATTAATTAATGTTTTCGTTTCCAATGATGACCTCTCCTTATAGGTTCAGAGAATACATTTGTATTCTCTGAACCTTGTTATCTCTTTTCTTTGACCCTACACTAAAGCAACTTCATATCCTAACTTAATCAATTCCTCTTGAAGCTTTGCTTTTATCTCGTCAGTAGGTTGTGTTAAAGGCTTTCTTACTTTTCCACCTTTAATTCCGATCAGGTCCATACCAGCTTTTACTGGCCCCGGATATGGGTTACCTTCCGCCTCCATTAAGCCATAAATGCCTGATAATTTGCGGTTCAAATCACGTGCAGCAGGTAAATCGTTCTTCTCAACTGCAAGTTCGTAAAGCTCTACAAGTTCCTTAGGAAGCAAATTAACGAGGATTCCAAAAGCACCCTGTCCTCCAATGGAGAAAGTAGGAAGGATAAAGTGTTCTTCACCGGTAAATACAGTAAAGTTTTCAACATCCTTCGTCAAAGCTACCACCTGACATAGGTGACCAAAATCGGCAGATTCCTTGACACTTACAATGTTTTCTTCCTGACTCAACTCATAAATCATTTCAGGAGAAAGGCATACGCTGGTTGCTCCCGGATAATTGTAAATGACGATTCCAACATTTGATTTTGCAGCTACTTCCTTGAAAAATTCAAGAATTCCTTCTTCACTTGTCTTATGATAATAAGGAGGCAGAGCCAGTCCCCATTTAGCACCACATTCTGCAGCATAATTAGCAAGTTCGATGGTTTCCTTGGCAGTAGAGCAGCCAACACCCGCCATTACAGGTACTCTTCCTGCAGCATACTCACAACCAGCCTTAATTAAATTTTTACGTTCCTCTAATGACATTACATGGTATTCTCCTGTAGTGCCTCCAACCAGAAGTCCGTGAACTCCATTTTCAATTTGAAAGTCAATTACTTTCTTATAAGATGGAAAATCAATCGTTTCATCATCGTGGAATGGTGTGATTAATGGTACAAAAATTCCTTGTGGTGCAGTAGTCATCATTAATTCCTCCTATTATTAACCCATTGTTTTTATTTACATTTATTAGTTTTAGATATTCACAACTTGTTTTTTCTTGTATCTGGAAAAATTTAATCGATCAATGTTAAAATCAGTTGGTTCCCCTGTAATTAGCTGTGCAACCATTCTTCCAGTGATTGGAGACATGCTAATACCATCTCCTTCATGTCCACTGGCAATATAGAACCCAGGCACTTCTTCCACTTCTGACACAATCGGAAGGTGGTCTTCCACCCAAGGCCTAACTCCTGCATAGGCTCTTATGCAGTTAAGTTCTTTTAAGATTGGCAAGAAGCGAATCGCTCTCTCCGCAATGGCACGCATAACTTCCACTTCTGATCTAATGTCATACCCTCTGAAGGCCCGATGCCCTCCTACTAAGTAGTTATTGGCATCAGTAGGCTCAATCGTAAAAGCGACATTATGTTTTTCTACTATTTCACTTACATTTCTTTTAAAACTAATATCTTCGAATTTAGATAACATATATCCGAATTCATGAACCTTTTGACTCGCCACCTTATGTGGTGTTTTCTCAGAGATTAATACCATGCCTTTTCTTGGTTTAATCGGTATGTGAATTCCGACCATTTCAGCTATTTTAGGCGACCATACGCCAGCACAATTCACAATTCTTTTTGTTTTAAAGGTGCCTCGGTCCGTTACGACGCTTTCAACTCTTCCTTTAGCATCCAATGAAATATTCTGTACCGCATGATAGTCATAAACTTCCAAACCTAGCTTTTTTCCTTCTTCGACAAACGCATAACATAATTTATATGGATTCATGGAAGAATCAACTTCCGTCCAAATACCTCCGGCTAAATCATCGGCTAAATAGGGTTCAATTTCCTGCAGTTCAGTTCTATCAACCATGCGCATATCATAACCATCTTTAGCTTGCTGGGAAACATAATCCCTGGCAATTTCCAGCTCTTTTTCTGTTTCACAAACATATAAACTTCCTCTGGAGGCAAATTCAAAATCCACTGAAAATTCCTTCGCCAATTGTTTAAAAAGCTGGATACTTCTATAGCCTATCTCCGTATCAATACCAGGTTTCTTATCACAAATTAAGGCTACTGCATCACATCTGCTCGAAGTGCCTGAGGCAACACCGCCTTTTTCAATTAATGCAACCTCAAGGCCTTTTTTTACCAAATGATAGGCTACACTAGATCCGATTACACCAGCTCCAATGACCACAACATCAAAACTTTTCATTTGTAATCCCCTCTAAGAAAATATGGTTTCTCTACTGCTATTTGCCCTCAAAAAATCCTGATGGTTCTACTTTAAGGCTTATGTTGATTTGCTTCGTTTCCAAATATTCTTCAAAACCATATGTCCCCAAGTCTCTTCCGATCCCACTTAGCTTGTACCCGCCCCAAGGCGCTTCATTAAACGTTGGATGATACGTATTGATCCAAGTAATCCCTGCACGTAATTGGCGAATAACACGTTGTGCTTTCGCACCGTCATTTGTGAACACAGCACCAGCTAATCCAAAAGCAGTACCATTCGCTAATTCAATGGCTTCCTCTTCTGTTTTAAAGGTTTGGATCACTAAAACCGGACCAAAAATCTCTTCCTGAACAATTCTCATGTTCGGAGTTGTATCTCCAAAGATCGTAGGTTCAACATAATAACCCTTTGCAAAGTCACCCTCAACCATTCGCTTGCCGCCACAAAGTAAGGTAGCGCCTTCATTTTTTCCTATCTCAATATAATCAAGTACGGTATTCATATGATCTTCTGAAACCAGTGGCCCCATTTCAATGCCTTCTTCCCAACCTGGCCCCACTTTGATCTTCTTGGCACGCTTGACTAATTCAGGCACGAACTTTTCATATAAACTTTCTTCTAGCACTAAGCGTGAACCCGCTGAACAAACTTGGCCTTGATTGGCAAAAATAGCATATAAGGCATAATCAACAGCTGCATCAAAATCTGCATCCGCAAACACGATATTAGGAGATTTCCCACCTAATTCCAGGCTAATCTTTTTCACGGTATCCGCTGCCGATTTCATTAACATAATTCCGGTATCCGTACCGCCGGTAAACGAGATTTTATCGACATCCGGACTGGAAACCAATTCTGCCCCAATTTTACGTCCAGAGCCCAAAACTAAGTTAACTACACCTGGTGGAAATCCTACTTCATCAAGAATCTCAAATAAACGAATAACCGAAAGTGGTGTGATATTTGCTGGTTTTACAATCACTGTACAACCTGCAGCAAGGGCAGCCGCAATTTTTTGGTTGGCCATAACTAACGGGTAGTTCCATGGAACAATAATACCTACCACACCGATCGCTTCACGAACAACCATGGCTTGAATATCATCCGGAACATCATACGTCTGACCATGTGGTTTTGTGGCTAAACCTGCATAGTAGCGTAATTGGTTAACAGCATCTTCCACGTCACCCAGAGCTTCTCTTAATGTTTTTCCGTTATTTAATGTATCTAAATAAGCAAATTCTTCTTTTCTTTCTTCTAATTTATTGGACACCTGGAGCAGAAGTTCAGCACGGTGTCTGGCTTTACTATTCATCCAGCCATTCACATAAAATGCCTTTCGGGCAGCATCTATCGCCTTTTTAGCATCTTCTGTTGATCCCTCGGTAACAGTTCCAATTACCTCTCCATTTGCTGGATTAATAATTTCTCTAGTTTGATTGGATTCACTTAATACCCACTCACCATTTATGTACATTTTTTGAGTAGTACTATTGCTAATTAATACTGATTCAATGTCTGCTTTTTCTAAAATCATTACATTCACCTCTTCATCGATTTATACAAATTGTAAAATTAAGAATTTTTTAAATACCACTGATATAAAGATACATCAGGTTTCAATGTTCTTCATTGGACAGTGTGTAAAATATATCGCTTGATTTATTTAACACTGCTTGAACTAAATTGGTCTTTTATACACACTGTCCTCTTACTAGAATTTTGAAGTATAATGCTCAAAAAAAAGAACAGATTCGCTTCAAGAAACGTCTGCTCAAAATTAACCTATTTTCCCATTAGAATCTCATTTTCAATAAATCACTGAATACTTCTACATTGATATAGTCTTATTTTCTTTTGGTATTTCTTGTTCAATTTCCCGATATTCTGTTTCCCAGAAGTCGGCTCCCTTAATCCCTAATTTAGTCGGATTAAAGACTGGATCAAGCCCGGCTTTTTTCTGCATTTCATAATCCTTTAATACGATTAAGGCCGTTTTAGTGAGGAAGAAAATAGCCGGCAGGTTAACCCAAGCCATAGTACCCATGCCTAAATCTCCCAATGCCCAGGCAGTACTTGCTGTTTTTACAGAACCATAAAATGCCGTAACTAACATAAATACTTTTAATAAATTATATAACCAAGTTGATTTAAGTTTAGAGTTTTTGAATAGGAAAACAAGGCTTGTTTCTGCTTTATAATAGTATGAAACTAAAGTTGTAAAACAGAAGAATAATAGAGCAATAGCTAGAAATGCTGCCCCAAAATTTGGTATAACTGATTCAACTGCAAACTGTGTATAAAGAGATGGTTCAACGTCGCCAAGATTATTCACAATTGGGTCCATCCCATCAGGCTTTACATCATACATTCCTGTAATCAAAATCATAAATGCTGTTGCTGAGCAGATTAACAAGGTATCAATATAGACCGAGAAGGATTGAACTAAACCTTGTTTTGCCGGATGAGATACTTCTGCTGCACCAGATTCAAAGGTTTCACTACCTAAACCAGCAGCGTTGGAATAAACCCCTCTTTGAACTCCCCATGCGATCGCAGAACCGATTAATCCTCCGAACGTTGCATTTAAATCAAAAGCACTAGTAAAAATTAAGGAAAGCACGGTTGGTATTTGAGATGCATTTAATACAAGGGTAATGATACAAACTGCAAGGTAGCCAATGGCCATAAATGGAACCATAATCTCAGCCGCCTTGGCAATCCTTTTAACTCCACCAAAAATAATAACTCCTAGGAGAATAACGATAAAGCTTCCAGTGACAAATGGTGAAACACCAAAGGCATTTTCCATCGCTAATGCCATGGTATTGGTCTGTACGCTTGGCCATAAACAACTCATGACAATCAAAGTTAAGATGGCTGAAAAAATGGCAAACCATTTGATCCTTAACCCTTTTTCAATATAATAAGGTGTTCCACCTCTGTATTCACCATCAATTTTACTTTTATATACTTGTGTAAGAGTAATCTCGATAAAGGAAGTAGCTGCCCCTAAGAACGCTGATACCCACATCCAGAAAACAGCCCCCGGACCTCCCAGCGCAATCGCAGTAGCAACACCAGCTATGTTCCCTGTTCCGACTCTACTGCCTAATGACATGGTTAATGCTTGGAAAGAACTGATTCCCGCTTTAGAAGACTTTCCTTCAAACGAAAGCTTAATCATATCCTTAATAAACCTTACTTGTACAAACCGAGTAAGTATCGTATACAATATACCTATTCCTAAAAATATATAAACTAGTACTGGACTCCAGACATAGCCATTTAGCCAACTAACAAGGTCATTCATTCGATTTCCCCCTGATTATTGTTATTTTTATTTCGGCATTAATCTGTAACACAAAATGTATAATACTAACGAGAACTATGAATAATCTATCTGCCCTCCCTTTTTTATAATTCTTTTCAACCTCCGTCTTTGAAAGCCTTTTCACTCCCCTGTAAATAAAAACAATTTCACGCAGGATAATAAAAAGGTTTATAATTCGTAACCAATGATTCTACAAAGCATAATTAAGTAGTCTTTTGAAAAACTATTCTAAAGCTTTTAGTATGCTCTAAAAACAATGTAGGATTTATTTATGTTTTGTAGAAAATAGGGTACTTATATATATTTTAAATTTAAATTAAATTCTGAATATTAACATTGGACATAATGTTAAACACTTATAACAAATTATTTTACATTCATTAAGCTCAAGCACATTTCACACCTCTAATAAAATAAAAATGGAGCAACGTGTTTAGATAAACGACGTTGCTCCATTTGCCCTGCTCTTTTTGAATTCACTCTTATGTTCGAATAACTTCACAAAAATACTTCAGTTATTGAGCTTTTTCTTCTATTGAAGTATGATAATGGATTTGTGCGTATTCTTTTTCCCTGATTTCATTTTGCCGGTATTCTTCTTCCCAGAAGTCAGCTCCCTTAATCCCTAATTTAGTTGGATTAAAGACAGGATCAATCCCGGCCTTTTTCTGTATTTCATAATCTTTTAATACTTTTAATGCAGGTTTCGTTAAAAATAAAATCGCAATGAAGTTTAACCAAGTCATTGCTCCAAATCCTAAATCACCTAACACCCACGCAAATTCAGCCGAATTCGTACTGTTATAGAAAACACCCACTAATAATGCAACTTTTAAAACGGTTAATGGCCATGTTACCTTTACTTTTCGATTACGATTAATATAAGCAAGACTGGTTTCAGCCTTATAAGAATAGGTAATTAGACTTGTAAACGCAAAGAAGAAAATAGAAATGGCGACAAAGGGAGCGCCTAATCCAGGTAAAACTGATTCCACTGCTAGTTGTGCGTTACCAGCCCCTGCTTCAACTTCACCTATATTATTTATAAGACTTTCGCCACTTGGAGATTCTACATTATACATACCTGTAACTAAAATCATGAATGCGGTTGCAGAACAAAGGACTAACGTAACTATATATACCGAGAATGCTTGTACCAAGCCTTGTTTTGCAGGATGAGATACTTCTGCAGCTCCAGATTCAAACGTTTCACTACCGAATCCAGCGGCATGGGAAAAGGCTCCTCGCTGTACTCCCCAAGCAATGGCCGAACCAATTAAGCCACCAAATGTAGCATGAGTGCTGAATGCACTTGTAAAAATAAGTGAAATAACACCAGGTAATTGTGTAAAATTGGTGAATAATATGTAGGCACAAACCAGTATATAACCAATCGCCATAAACGGTACGATTATTTCAGCAGCTTTTGCAATTCTCTTGACCCCTCCAAAAATTACAACACTGAGTAAAAGAACCAATAAGCCTCCAGTAATGGCAGGAGAAATACCGAATGCGCTTTCCATTGAAATAGCAATGGTATTTACTTGTATGCCAGGAACAAGTATCGTCATTGAAATCATGGTAATAATAGCGAACAATACCGCAAACCATTCCCATTTTAACCCCTTTCCAATGTAATACGGGCCCCCACCTCGATACTGACCATCTTGTTTACTTTTGTAGACTTGTGCAAGTGTTGTTTCAACAAATGAAGTACTAGCTGAAAGAATGGCCATAACCCACATCCAAAATACCGCACCTGGTCCACCAAAAGTAATGGCTGTTGCTACGCCAGCAATATTACCAATACCTACTCTACTTCCAATGGACATAGATATTGCCTGAAAAGAAGATACTCCCTCTGCCGAGCTGTCTCTAGCAAACGTTAACTTGATCATGTCCTTTAATAGCCTTATTTGAAAAAAACGTGTAGCAATCGAATAAAATAATCCCACTCCTAAAATTATATAAACCAATGCTGAGCTCCATACGACACTATTTAACCAATTAACAATAGCATTCATCGAATTCCCCCTAATCAAGTGTGTTCCTGGTCTGAATATTTGGAGAATATTATTATTAATAGCAGCCTTGTAAATTTCATAAGGCTATAGACATACTTCTTATTCCCCCCACTTTTTTAAAATATAATGGTTCCTACCCTTATTCATTTGCTTAATAGGTGACTGGTTACTTGTACTATTTATTTTAATATAATATATTTTCTGATAATAGCTCATTAGACACTTTGTTAAATATTGGTAGCTGCAACTTTTACATTATGATGGTGTACTTTCTCTTGATAATAATTTGTTTATATTTTCATAGGGCTTAATCCCCGTCATGACATGACAAAAAGGAGGGGAGATCATTAGTGACCTTCCATTGCTTGAATAAAATGATTATCTTAGTTACTAGAATTCCTCTATTAATACTTATTTCTAATCATCACTTCATCAACGGCTATATATTTCCGCTGTTTCATCATATCTATGATGATATCTGCCACATCATCCGGATGAATAAACATCTCTGCTATATCATCATTCCCCCATAATTCAGTTTTCATATTGCCCATGTAAGCTGCAAATAACTTAATGTCAGTATCTTTCAGCTCATCAATTAAACTCTCAGTAAATCCCCTTACCCCGAATTTACTTGCACTATAAACAGATTCCAACGCTTTACCTCTTTTACCTGATAGAGATACAATATTAACGATCGTACCTTGGTTTTCCTCTTTCATGTCACTTAATACTTCTTGCGTACAAAAGATGGTTCCCTTTAAGTTAATATCAATCATATGATGAATACTTTCTTCAGATAAGTTTTCCGTTAAATCGAAGACACCGACTCCAGCATTATTAATTAATAGATTGATTGGACCAACTTCTTCCTTAACTAATGGAAATACCCTTGATACATCCTTCTTAGAAGAAACATCCACTTCATATATTGAATGACTGTTCTTTAATGTTTCGGCTATTCGAACCAGTTTTGTTTTTGTTCGTCCCAATAAGCATACGTAGTAGCCGAGATCAGAATATTTTTTGGCCAATGAAGCACCGAGTCCACTTCCTGCACCTGTAATCACAATATTACTAGCCATATAATACTCCTCCTTTCCCTGAACAAAGAATGGTAAAATTCATAGAGATGTTAAATGAAAACGATGGGCACGCCCATCGTTTTCATTTAAAGAAACTATTCCATTTTTCATGTATAATTACTACAGTTGATAGATACTTTCCTTTAAAGTTTTCACAATAAAAGTAAAGTCATCTTCTGTAATGCTTAATGGAGGTGAAAGTTGTAAAATGTTATTATATCCAGCAACCGTATCTCCATTTTTACCAATAATAAGACCTTTTTCTTTACAAAGAGCCATTACCTTGTTTACTTTTTCAATCTTTGCTGGCTCTTTTGTTTGCTTATCTTCTACTAACTCAATTCCTAATAGCAGACCTTTTCCACGAACATCGCCTACGTTTGGATGTTCTTTAATTTCTTCAAGTTCAAGTAATAGGCGTTCACCTAATTCTTTAGAACGTTCAATTAAGTTTTCGTTTTCTAGAATTTCCAAATTCTTTAACGCTACAGCACAAGATGCAGGGCTTCCACCAAATGTATTGACATGACGTAAACGGTCATATTCATCATTGCCTACATATGCCTCATAAATTTCTCTTTTCACAGCTGTTGCTGAAAGAGGAAGATATGCACTTGTAAGACCTTTCGCCATTGTTATGATATCCGGCTTTACTCCATAGTTCATAAAGCCAAATGGCTTACCTGTTCGGCCAAATCCACAAATGACCTCATCACAGATTAGAAGTGCCCCATGCTTTTCACAAATTTCTTTTACTTTAGCCATATATCCATCGGGCGGCATTAAAATACCTCCACCTGTAATAATAGGCTCCATAATAACTCCAGCCACGGTTTGGCTTAATTCCCATGTCATCACACGATCAATTTCTTCAGCACTTTTTAATGTTTGAACATCTTCTGGATTGCGATACGTATCTGGTGGTGCTACATGTAGGAATCCTTGACCTAGTGGTTCATATTTATATTTACGTTGCGCTTGACCAGTTGCTGCAAGAGCCCCCATTGAATTACCATGGTAAGCGCGATAGCGTGAAATAAACTTAATTCGTCCATGGTCCCCTTTTTGCTGATGATACTGGCGAGCAATTTTAAAGGCTGTTTCATTCGCTTCCGAACCACTATTGGAGAAGAAAATGACGTAATCATCACCAAGCCACTCATTTAATTTTTCTGCTAATTTAATCGCCGGAACATGACTTTGTGACAAAGGAAAATAAGGCATTTCCATCAGTTGTTCATAGGCTGCTTGAGCCAGCTCTTTCCGACCATAGCCCACATTCACACACCAAAGACCTGACATTCCATCCAAATAACGATTTCCATCAATATCGGTTACCCATGCACCTTCTGCTTCCTTGGCAATTAAATTACTTTGATTCGGATTTGCCCCTCTCATCGCATGCCAAAGGTACTTTTCATCTGTTTTTTGCAAACTTTGTGTTTGTTCTATCGCTTGCACAATCATCAACCCCATTCTTTCCTTTTATGTTTAATAACGAGCCGTAAGCATTTTCTTGCGAGTATAGAATTCTACGCCATCTTTTCCGTTTGCATGGAGATCACCGTAGAAAGATTTCTTATAACCTGAGAATGGGAAGAATGCCATTGGCGCAGGAACTCCAAGATTAACCCCAAGCATACCTGCATCAATTTCTTCACGGAATTCACGGATGGCTTTAGCACTATCTGTATATAGACATGCGCCATTTGCGAACTCTGACTTATTTGTAAGTTCAATTGCTTCCTCTAAAGTTTCTACTCGAACAATCGATAACACAGGGGCGAAAATTTCATCTTGCCAAATTTTCATTTCAGGTTGCACGTTGTCAAAGATCGTCGGTCCAACAAAATATCCTTGCTCGTTCTCTGCTTCCTTTCTTCCGTCCCTAATAAGAGAAGCGCCCTCGTTTTCACCAATTTCAATATAATTAAGGGTGCGTTGTTTTTGTGACTCACGGATAACTGGCCCAAGGAATACGCCTTCATCCATACCGTTTCCAATTTTTATTTCATCGGCTGCTTTTTTTAGTCGGCTAATTAATTCATCTGCAACGTCTCCAACTGCAACTACCACGGAAGCTGCCATACAACGTTCCCCTGCAGATCCAAATGCAGCACCAATAATATTGGTTACAGCATTGTCTAAATCAGCATCCGGCATAACGATTGAATGATTTTTTGCTCCTGCAAGAGCTTGTACACGTTTGCCATTGGCAGCAGCTCTTTTGTATATGTACTCAGCTACAGGTTGAGAACCAACGAAGGATACAGCCTTTACATCTTCATTATCCAGAATGCCATTTACAACGTCATGTGCACCATGCACAATATTTAATACGCCATCTGGTAGGCCAGCTTCTTTAAACAGTTCAGCTAAACGATTAGCCAATAACGGTGTTCTTTCAGATGGTTTTAATACAAAAGTATTTCCACATGCAATAGCTAGTGGGAACATCCAGCATGGCACCATCATAGGGAAGTTAAACGGCGTGATTCCCCCGATAACTCCGATTGGGTAACGATACATACCCGATTCAACACCAGTAGCAATATCCGGAAGCTGAGTCCCCATCATTAAAGTAGGTACACCTGCGGCAAATTCAACACATTCAATACCGCGTAAAACTTCGCCGTAAGCTTCTCCATAACTTTTTCCGTTTTCAAGGGTAACGAGTTTGGCTAACTCATCCCAATGTTCAACTAATAGTTGTTGATAGCGGAATAAAATACGAGCACGTCTCGGCACTGCAACCTTACTCCATGTTTTGAATGCTTTTTTAGCGGTCGCTACAGCTCTATCTAAATCTTCACTAGTCGATAGTGGTACACGGGCAATAACCTCTCCTGTTGCTGGGTTCGGTACTTCTTCCATTTGTGTACTCGCAGATTCTACCCATTGTCCACCGACATAGTTCTTTAATGTTCTTACAGTTTGTGTTAACTCCATTGTAATGCCTCCTATTTTTGAATGTATAACAATCCTTTAAGCTAATTATATTTGTTCAAAAAAAAACCATCATTGGACAGTGTGTAAAATGTTTTGCGAATTTTTTCTACATTTCGAGTGATACCATCTAAAACAATTTACTTATTGTCTTATAAAAAAAAAGAAACCCAGCTTGTGGGTTTCTTTTCATTTTTATGATGATTTAGGAATAGAGGTATATTCATACGGTGTATTAGACGCAGTGGCATATTCATATGCAGATATCGCCACTTCAATTGCTTGACGCTTATAAGGATCCATGAAGTCTTTTCCAATCAATTCATATAATTTATTAAGTCGGTGATAGAGTGTTTGCCGGACAATATGAAGTTGTTCAGATGTTTCCTTTTTGGCACCCTTACATTGCAAATATATTTTTAATGTTTTAAGCAGCTCTCCATTGTTTTGTTGGTCATGAGATAATACAGGTCCTAGATAATCTGAGATGAATTCACTAAGTACTCCTTGTTCTTTAGCTGCTAAAACTAGTCGAAAAATATATAAATCCTCATAAAAATAACTAGTTAATTCATTTGGCATTTTTTCTCGGATATTCAATGTTTCTGTTGCTGAATGATAGCTATATTGAACATGGCTTAAATTACTGGTAAATTTCCCGACGCCAAATTCAAGTTGAGAAAATTTCTGCTTCTTTATAAATTCAGACTCTTTTAAACAATCTATTCCTTCTTGCAGCCTGCGCTTGAAATCATCAGTTTTCCCATTATTAACAAGTATAAAAGCTAACTGGTTTTTTTGTATATGAGTTAATAGATAGATCCCTCGTTGTTCAAAAATAGAACGAAAGTAGACTTTTAAATAAGTGAATTCTGATATTACTTTTTTAAGATTATCAGCTTTACAGAGTAAAACTGTACACCCATTCGGCTTGAGATTAGGTTCAAGTTCTGAAAGATACTTATGAATTTGTTCATTACTTTTCCCTCCTTCAAGCCAACAACTAACCCATTCCGCCTCTTTAGCCATCCTTTGTTCTTCAATATATAATTCGCGTAAAAGGCTTTGAGCTAAAGCAATAGCACTACGGTCTAAAATTAGCGTTTCAAATTCAGTGATTTCACCTGATTCAGATATGATAAACAGGTCGGCAAAAGTCTGATTCAAAGCTTGTACAGATTGATGGGCTACGTTCATATGTATAGGTATCTTGTTCCCTTTTAATAGTTGAAAAATTTTATCTTGTTCTTCTGGTGGTTTTTTAGAGATTACTTGAACTTTTCCTTGGTTAGAAATATAAAAAACTGTCATCTTTAAATGTTCATGTAAAAGTTGTAAGATTTTTTGATGTGGATTAGAGGAGAGAAGCACTTGATTTAACCTATTAGAATACTCTTCCAAATCAGAAAGAATTTGATAATGTTTTTTAATCAAAAGACTATGTATCTCTTGTGTAATATCAATAAACCGCACTTCTTTTTGGAAAACAATTAATGGAAAGTCGTGGGCGTCAGCTAATTCAATAATTTCTTGTGGTATTAGAGAAATATGTGGTCCTAATTCTATGCACAGTCCGGCTGCATTGGAATCAATCGACTGTTGAACTAAAGAACGAAAAGTATCTTTATTCCCTCTCCACCCAATTCCAGTAGAGAGAATAAGCTCATTGCCATTTAATAGATTTGAGATAGAAGTTACCTCCATAACATGGACCCAGCGGACGAGACGGCAAAGTCCTGTCTTCCCCGCTATTACTTTTGCATGTCTAAAATGTTTATTATTTAGAATCTCCTGTACCGATAATTTCACCTCAAGGTTCATTCACAACTTCCTCCTCTTAGAAGAAAAACTCAAATTGTAAGCGCTTATAAATATCTAAAAAAAATAAGAATTATTCATTTGTTAAATTAATCATAGCTTGGCCGATAATTTCGTTCTTGGGGGTTAGATGAACTATTTTCAGTATACTCTAAAAACTTTGCATGAGTAAAATGATTGTTTATAATGTTATACATGAGATAGATTAATGTAAACAAGGAGAATAAGATGACAATAAGTCGTTTTGAGGTCTTTAACACAGTAGTCGAATTGGGAAGTCTTACAAAAGCTGGAGAAATGTTAAACTTAACACAGTCTGGAATCAGCCATGCAATTAATAGTCTTGAAAACGAATTAGGCTTTACCTTACTCAATAGAGGGCGTTCAGGTATTTATTTAACTAACAACGGCGAACGCATGCTTGCATATATTCGTGATATCTTGATCTTAAACGATAGAATGAAGCAAGAGGCAGCAGCAATTAACGGTTTAGAGGTAGGTGTAGTCCGAATAGGAACATTTGCAAGTGTCTCTGCACAATGGTTGCCCCATATTATAAAACAGTTTGAAAATGAACATCCAGGAATCGACGTGAAATTGTTTGAGGGCGATTATTCTACTATAGAGCAGTCGATTTTAAACGGGGTAATTGATTGCGGTTTTCTCACTTTACCTGTACCGAAGCCATTGGAAGTTCTTCCTTTAAAAAAGGATAAAATGCTTTGTATTATCTCAGATCAGCATCCTCTTCATAAACTAGATAGAATTTCCTTTAAACAAATAGAAGCAGAGCCTTTGATTATGCCCAAAGAAGGTTGGGACAATGAGGTAAGCCAAATTTTTAGAGAGAATAAAATAAAACCAAATGTGAAATTTGAGGTATCAGATGATCAAGCAATCATTGCTATGATACAAAATAATATAGGTATCAGCATACGTCCTGAAATGACTTTATCCCGTCTCCCTAATAACGTTCATATTCTTAATTTAGAAAAGGATTCTTTTCGTTTTATAGGTATTGCTACAAAACCTAATATGTCTCCTGCAACTAAAAAATGGATTGATTGTGTCCACTCGTGGTTAAGTGACAACAATTTATTGAATTTTTAACATTAAAATAGTTTTTTCAGTACTTAAATTGCTGACATAAAACATATTACTGCCAATCATGGAAGAAAGGTAATATTACGATCAAAAGATGAAAAGTTAGTTTCTTTATGTAAGTTTGCTCAACTTATGAAAAGCCTCCATTAAAATCCAATTTGCAGTATTTTTAATTAAAACAAAAGGCTGTAAATGATATTCTCATCATTCACAGCCCTCCTAGCTTTATTCCTCAAGTGATACTGTTTTCTTCCGTCTAACCAAAGCAGTAATCCCAATTCCTATTATTCCGAAAATCCCAATTAACGAGCCTGCAAACAATGGTTTGTTTTCATAAAACTTCACTAAAGCTGTCTTCTCGGCAATTTCAAACGGAATGACTGTAGTCGTTTTATTTCCCGCTTCATCTTCCGCTGTCACTTCCACTTTATATGAATTGATTTCTGAGAAAGTAGATGTAAAGATGGAAACACCATTCTCATCTGCTGATTCATCAAAGTTATGCAACTTGCCATTTACCAGAATGGATTTGATGGTATCGCGCGGATTATCAAGGGTAATCTCTGCTTTAACAGCCTCGAAGTATAGCTCATTCTGCTTAATACCATCGTAAATTACCTTTGGAGCCTTTTTATCAATAATAAACTCGACACTTAATTGCTTAATATTACCTGCCTTATCCTTTACTTCAAAGAACAAAACATGTTTACCTTCGGAAGTAATCGGATCGCCTAGCTTATACTCCCTGCCGTCCAAGGTGAGCGCAATAATGTCATATTCGTTCAAGTCCTCAATTAACAGTTCAGGTATTAAATCCTTATTAAAATAATTATTCGAAACAGGTTCTTTAAACTTGATGACTGGTGACGTTTTATCAATCGTAAAGACGATTGTTCTCGCACTAACATTGTTCGCTAAGTCTGTTACCGTTGCTTTGAAAACATAGTCTTTTTCCAACTCTAGATTCGTTCCGTTTTTGTAAGGAGCACCATTTAACGTAACAGAAGTTCTGCTTGGATCTAAATGAATGTCAGAATACGCAACCATTGGCTTCAGGTTCTCATTAAAGAAACCATCAAGAATGCCAGAAATCGATAATGCGGGCTTTGTCGTATCTACGGTAAACTTGATTTCCAATGTTGATTCATTGCCGGCTTTATCCCGAGCCACGACATTAAAGTGATACGCCATTTCCTTCGATGCAGTCGGAGCCGTTCTGCCGGCATTATCACCGTTTAATGTAACGGAAACGATTGTATCGTCTTTCTGATCCAAGGCAAATTCCGGAGTAAAAATTTCATTAATATATTCTCCATCTTTAATGACTCTGCTTTGCCCTTTGAATTTAGGGGTGATGACTGGTTTCGTCTTATCAATTGTGAAGCTGACTTGCTGGATAAAGCTATTTCCTGCTTTGTCTGTAGCTTCTACCGAGACATGATAGTCTCCCTCTTCACTAAAATTATGACTAAGCGATGCCGTGTTATTGCTGATAGAGAAGCCGCCGGTATTATAACGGGCACCATCTCTTGTAACGGTTATTTTGTTATTGTCTAAATTTACGTCACGAATTGCCACACTTACTTTCTTATCCACATTATAAAACGCATCCTGCTCCACACCAGTGATTTCTATAGCGGGTTTTGTTTTATCAATTGTAAATGTCCTGTTAACAGTGACAGGTCCATTGCCAGCCTTATCTGTCGATTTCACAAAGATTTCATACAACCCATCTTCGTTGAAATTATGGTTAATTGAAGAAAGTTGTTTTTGATTGGTAATGAACGTACCCAAATCATATGACTTGTTATCTTTTGTTACCGCTAGTTCGACTTTATTTGTCGGAAAATTCTTCTCCATTACGGATACTGTTACGTTTTTGTTCGCCGGGTTAAAGGAGTGATTGTCGACACCCTCCACTTCTATAACAGGCCTTGTGGAATCAATAATAAAATGAATCGGTCCGTGGACGGTTTTTCGCTTCGCTTTGTCCTTCGATTCCAAAGTCACAGTATAATTTCCTTCTTCTTTAAACGTGTAACGAAGTGCGCCTTCTGTTTTATAGCTTAATGCAATCTCACCAATGCTATAAGGCTCTCCATCTTTTAACACATTCAATTTTGTATTAGATAAGTCGATGTTCGTATCTTTTACCCAAAATGCTGCTGTCGTACTTTGGTAATTCTGATCATTCTCCATACCATCAGTTGCCACTATCGGATTAATCGTATCAATGGTAAAGGTTACGGTTTTTTCGACTGCAGTGTTTCCCGCTGCGTCTTCCGCGTTCACTTTAATGAAATACTCATAGTCATCGTTAAAATTGTAGGTAAGACTAGATAGCTCCGCAAAGTTCCTCCACTCACCAATCCAAACACTTTTACTTTCATTTGTAACCGTGTTTTTTTCTATTACCTCATACTGTACTTTGTTGTTAGCAAAATTATGTTCGTTCACTACGAGTGAAACATTTTTGCTCTCAGTGTCGTATGATTGGTCCTCCACCACTTCGTTGGTTTTCACATCGATAATATCAATTACCGGTTTAATTGTATCAACCGTGAACGATAACCCCATGTCGGGTGCTTTGTTACCTGCCTTATCTTCCGCACTTACTGTAATCTGATAATCTCCATCTTCAGTAAATTTCAATGGTAGTTCAGATTTTTCTCCTGTATTTACAAACGTTTCTTTTTTCTCACTATCATCTTTCTGAACCATAACGGTTACGTTGTTTGTTTCATAGTAGTATTCGTTAACCCCAATGACAACCTCACCGTTTTTCACAAAAGTACCATCATTAATTCCAGTGATCTCAACCTTTGGTGCCGTTCTGTCGATGGTAAACACTACAGTTCTAGAACTTACTTTTCCAAATCTGTCTACTGCGGTTACTTTTAGTTGATAAATACCTTCCTCTTCGAAAGTAAGGTTCATTTCACCTTTATAAAGCCACTTTAAGTAATCATAGATGTCCCAGTTGCCTGGTTTAAGTTCGGTTACCTGACTTCCATTTGTTCTTGTTATTTCAAGGGTTGTTTTGTTTTTATCAAACGTGTAATCATTTACGATTACGGATACATCCACCGTCTCACTATTATAATGTTCTTGATGTTTAACCCCTTTAAACTCGATATCTGGTTGGTTCGTATCAATCGTAATAGTTTTCCTTACTACACTTTCATTCTTAGCTTTATCTGTAGATTCTACTAATATTTCATAGACACCATCTTCTTTAAATAAATGCTGTGCTGTAACGGTTTCACCGTCCCGAACGAATGGTTCCATCCCATACTCTTCGCCATTTTTCTTTACCGATACGTTGTACAACTCATGATTCTTATCGGTTACCGTTATTTTTACTGTTTTTTCACCATCAACAACTAGTTCATCTTCTGCCATCACCGTACCGTCAAGGGAAACCGCCGCTTTTGGATTGGTATTATCAATTGTAAAAGAAACTGATTTTGCTGGTGCGACTTGCCCTAGTTTATCGGTTGAAGTGAGGGTAAGCTTATATTTTCCTTCAGTGGTAAAGGTATGTTTCGCCTCAGCCTTTGAGTCTGAGATGGCCTTTAGTTGAATCACTTCTGGATAAGCTGCTCCGTCTTTCTCAACTTTTAAACTGGTTTGAGTTAAATCAAGGGTTAAATCCTCAACCGATACCGTTACTTCCTTTTTACTTTTATCGGAGTTGTAATATTCTCCTGCATTCACTCCTGTGATTCCAAGTGTTGGCGCAGACTTATCGATAATAAATGTTACCTTTTTAGCTGCGGTATTCCCTGCTTTATCGGTGGCGCTTAACTCAAGTTCATAAGCACCTTCCTCAGTAAAAGAATGTTTTTTGTAGGCTTCTTCACCCGTATAGGTTGTTACTTGGTTTCCTGCCGTTACTTTAAGCTGTGTTTTACTTTCATCAACATTCGTGTCGGTCACACTGATTTCAGCATTTTTTGATTCACTGTATTCACCTTGATCATTAACACCGTTAATAGCTAGGACCGGTGCTGTATGATCAATTGTAAAGCTTGTGACTCCTAACTGATGTCCAGGATCCGTATTTTGCCGATCTTTTACTATCACACCTACCTTGTAATCACCATCCTCTGTCAGGGAAAGGACACCATTTTTACCTTTTCTCTCGAAACCTTTCACTTCTGTTGTCTTTTCGCCATTAACCGTTTTTTCAATGGCTGCACTTGCATCAAGAATGAGAATGTCACTTTCAATGTTGAGTTCAACCTGTTGATAATAACCACTTTCGTTTTGATCCTTTATGGTTAATCGTGGACCTTGTTTCACGATACCAAAACTCACTTTTGCTGGTTCACTTTTATTTCCTGCTTTATCCTTGGCAGCAATCGTCACTTCATAGAATCCAGTATTATCAAGAGTTAGGAACATTTCATTTTCTTTCCAGGCAGGCGCCTGTACAGGTTCGTAGGCAATTCCATCTTTTAAAATTGAAATCGTATCCTTCCCAGAAATAAAATGGCTATCAGTTACTTTTATACTCATCGAGACTGGCTTGCTAGTAAACGCTCCATCTGAAAAAATGCCATCTTCAAACCAAGGTGTAACATTTACTACAGGTTTTACGGCATCTCGAATTATAGTAAATGTGTTGGTTAAAGCTGGGATATTCCAAGAGTTCTCCTCAGCAAATTCCACCGTAACATGTAAACTGCCCTCGGGACTATCTGGCTGTACTGGGACGGAAACCAAATATTCCCCTAAAAAGCCTACTTCAGGATCCTTTATTTCCTCAACCTTTGCTGTTGTGATTTCACTGCCTTGGTAAGCAGCTTTAACAGCAAACGGTGCTTCTGCCCCCGCAACACCTTCACCCTGGCTGTTATTCTCAAAGTCTTCCTTTAAATCCACCTTAAAGGTAATACTATCTTTATTCGTCATCCAGTCTGGCTGGACACTCGACTCCATATCCCATCTGTCATCATTAAACACGATATATCGCTTTGCCCCATCCAGCGAAAATGCATTTGTGCTAAATACAAACACTGAAATAAGCAAAAGGATTACCGTTAATAACCAAATGACCTTCTTTTTACTGTTGTACCCTCTAGCTATCCTGTCTGCCATTCTACTAAACTCCCCTTAAATGAACGTGGTGGAATGAACAACCATCACATCTACTTCTTTTTTGAAAAAATCTTCTTCCTCTAGTAATAATGAAGTTTCCTCTATATCATTCGATAAAAGTGTTGTTTCATCAAGGTCTGCTGTTAACAATAAAGTTTCTTCGATATATCCATTACCCAGTAAGGCTGTTTCTTCGATTTCACTGCTCATAAGTTCCGTCTCTTGACTAGCTGCTGCCTCCCCTGCAAATTGCTTTTTTAACATAATTTCTTTTGTCAGCCGCTTTTCATTCGAATCATCCTGGGCTCTTTTCTTTTTATGTAATCTTTTCCGCAGGCTGATACCGGTTAAGTCCTCGACCACTTGTGCAATACCCATTTTGACGTAGAGAATAACTGAGATGATTAGGGTAATCATTGCACCGGCCATTCCTCCGTAAAGCATAATCTGGTACTCCATTTTCCTTCCCCTTTCTAGTTAATACTAAGATTATCAAACCTCCTTTTTAGCTTTTTAAAGGCTTCATTCTCTCCTGCTCCCTCCAGCGCATTTGCTTGTTCAAAAGTTAGCTTCGCTGCTTGATAATTTCGGCTGCCTTCTTCTTTACCTTGTTCGATATCTAACAATAAATTTCCAAGTTTAACATAGGCATCTATACCTTTCGGATCATTTTTTATCGCGTCTTGGAATTGCTCAACCGCACGGGCTGGCTCACCCATCTCTTGATATATGACGCCAATTTTCACTACTATATCCGCTTCATTACTTGCATTTAAATCCAAAAGGTTCTGATAATGCTGTATGGCTTGCTCGTAATCTTCCTTTGCAGTTACTTTATCCTTTGAATTTACACCTCTGCTATAGAAGGCTTGCGCTAATTTTTGCTCAAAATCCAATTCATACTTAATCAATAAGTTCTCGTTTTCGACTAAATGTAAAACCTCGTAGGCCTTTTCAACGATTTCGATTGCTTTTGTATTGGCGTCGGAAATTTGCCCTTTATACGAGATGTAAATATTCGCTAAAGAATTATAGTTATCAATTTTCCTGCGTTCATTGGGCAGCCGATCATTATACTTTTCAAACTCAAGCAGATTTTCGGAGAACTTTTTATAGTCAATATTCATGGAAATCATCGTTGTCGCTAATGCTTCATAATACTGCGCATCCGGAATTTCTTCTGGATCGACTTGATTAAAATGTTTTAACGCTTCCGAGTAATTACGTTTGATATCAAAATAGGTCATCCCCATCTTAAAGCGGACCTCATTATTCTCATGGATATCTCCGTACTCATCCTCAATATAGGCTTCTATCTTTGTTAATCCTGTATCCGTCTCATTTCGATTGCTATATAAATCTAGTAAATTGATATACGCTTCTGATCGGGTATTATCAATTGTCGTAATCGCTTTTTCTAACATTTCAATAGCTTTTTTATCCTCGCCATCCATTAAATAAACCGTGCTATCATTGACCAAGCTCATATAATCCTGGAACTGCGTATTTTTCACGCCTTTATAGCCAAACACGGATGTAGCCGTAAATGCTAGACACAAAACAACCGGTACAAGAAAAATGGAGAGCTTCTTGCGCAGCTTATTTTTATATCCTGCTGTCAGCTTGTTAATATTTTTAAGGTCGTAGGATAGTTCACTGCAGCTCTGATAGCGGTTGGTTGGTTCCGACTGAGTCGCTTTGTTAATAATATGTTCAAGACCTTCAGGAAGGGTTGGATCCCAATGGCGGATTGGCTTAAGCTCAAAGGGCGGCTCATTTAAACTCTTACCGGTGACAAGTTGATACAAGGTAACCCCTAAGCTATAGATATCGGTGCGCGCATCTGTCTGTTTGCCAGACATCTGCTCGGGCGCAGCATAGGATTTCGTTCCTAAATTCGTTGTATCCGTAGAACTCTCGGTTTTGAATTCCCTTGCAATTCCAAAGTCAATCAGCTTAATTTTCCCTTCGGGAGTTAGCATAATATTATCTGGTTTCATATCTCGATAAATAATTGGGTACGGTTTCCTTGTATGTAAGTACTCTAGTACCTCACTCAACTGTCTTGCCCAATCAATTACCTGATTCGCAGAAATCGTCTTTTCTCTTTTCAGTTTCTCTTTTAAAGACTCGCCTTCGATATAGTCCATGACCACATAGATATCGCCTTCAGATTCGATAATATCGTAGATTTTTGGCAGCGCTCCATGGTCAAGTACTTTGAGCATATTGGCTTCAACAATCAAGCTGTTGATTAGAAGTTCGTTATCACTAGACGCACGTTTCCGTATATCCTTCACGACTAATGATTTGTTCAGCCTATTATCCATCGCCAAATAAACGATACTCATCCCGCCGCGGCCAATTTCCTTTAATATTTCATATCTTTCATCGATTAACGACCCAATTTGTATCAAGTAAAACGCCCCCGCTGCTTACAAAACTTTTGCTGCTACAACCGAAATATTATCTTCTTCTTTTCTTGCCTTGACTAATTCGACTAAGTCGACAATTTTATTTTTCAATTGCTGATCATTCGTTATCGTATCTGGTTCGAGATTCAACGCTAACTCTTCCTCCGTAATCTGATGGTAAAATCCATCTGAACATAGCATTAATACTGTGTTTGCTTGGACATCACCTGTGGAAAATTCAATTTCAATTTCTTTTGTTGCCCCAACACATTGCAGCAGGACATTTCTGCGTGGATCAATTTTGGCCTGTTCTTCCGTTATGTTCCCACGGGCCACTTCTCTTGCTACTAATGTTTGGTCCTTTGTGAGTTGGTTAGTGGATGTAGAAATGCTGTATGCCCGGCTATCTCCGACATGTGCAATATAATATTTATTGTGAACGATTAGCAGTACGGTCAGGGTTGTCCCTAAATTCGCTTTTGAGTTCTCACCGTAGTTGAGGATTTTCTCATTCAATTGTTTAATGCACTTTTCTACTTCTGAATAGATTTCTTCCTCAATGTGCTCTGAGCGCGAGAGTCTCGGCATTTCCGCATCAAACCACTCTGCCATGCCTCTAATGACCGTCGCACTTGCCAACTCACCGTGCGACAAGCCGCCCATCCCATCACAGATGATAAATAGACCTACTGGACCTCTCGGAGTTTTGGCTGTCTTAAGTAACAAGGCATCTTGGTTGGTCTTCTTTTTAATACCAACATCCGTATGGTGCGCTGTTAAAAATGCCATCAGATAACCTCCTTTTAAAATAACTTGAAAATAAATTCTTGATTAGCAAGTTTAATACGGTCTTCGTGTTTAATTTTGGTCTTTTCATTTGGAGACAGTTTGACTCCGTTAAGAAAGCTGCCATTTCTTGAATGTTTATCAATTAGAAAATATTCGCCATCAGAGGTAACCAATTCTGCATGTATCCGCCCAATCACTTTGTTGTTCGAAGCATAATCGGCTTGTTCAGGGTCTCTTCCTATTTTAAAAACTTCTTTCGTTACGAGTATTTTGGCACCGGTTTCCGTCTCTAAAAGAAATGGTTTTTGCAGACTTCCATTGTTTATCCCTAATGCTGTGGTACCTTCTTCATACTCGTCCGGCTCGTTAAAAGCCTCTAACACGAAAGTCCCCTCATCCGCCAGTGCTAATGCACGCGTGATGAATCCCGGACCTGGACTGTAAAAATTGGAGTTCGTTACCTGAACAGCCTCGTTTTTATCTCCACCTCCGCCTGAAAACTCAGTCAGTTTTTCTTTAAACTCCTGCAGCTGGAATGTCGGCGTACCCGCTAGGTAATTATGAAGCTTGATAAAAAACTGCAAATCGCCATTTTCATCATAGGATGTGGAAGCGATTAACTCTTTGAAAAATTTACTCATTGATACCTTTTCAAAGACATTATCTTTTATGGGATGGCACATAAATACTAATCTATTTGAAAAGTGATCAAGAAAAATATGTTTCTTGTCTAGCAAAATGTTTTCGAGGTCTACACTGCTTTTCTCTAACTCCATTAAACTGTCAATAATGTTTACTAAATGGGTCATCAGCTGTACTTTCGTAAGCGTCCCTGAAAAAAGCTTATCCAAGTTGGTTTTCATCCTATCGTCTCCATTTTTAGGGTTTCAACACTACCCGTTATTACTTGCTTTCGTAATGGTGTTGTTCCTAACTCTCCTCTAAAAAGAGAGTTAGGAACAGGACAACCTGCAGGCTTATTTAAATGCACTCGCGTTGCTGTTGACCGCGGTTTCTGTAGAGTTATAGGCATTTACAGTTTGATCTAAAAACTTTGCATAGCTATCAACAATTTCACGGAAGTTATCGAACTTTGGTGTAAGTGCATTGAAATTATTTCGAATTGTATTCGATGCATCACTATTCCATGAATTCGCTAAAGCATTCATTTCTCTCTTAATCTCATCCAATCTGCCCGTTAATTGTTGGTTTAAATTACGGATTTGATTGGCTGTACTGCTAACCTCATTCAGGGATATTTTGATTCCTTCTACTGCCATCGTTTCCACCTCACATTCATTAAAACCCTATTAGTTCGTTAAACGTCGCGCTCCATTAATGACCTCATTTTGAGTGTCACGATAAGTGCGGGCACTTACTTTCAAGAATTCAGAGTATTGTTTCATTAAATTCGTCATCTGATTGAAATCATCCATAAATCCTTTAATCTGATTAACATAAGCCAAGTTATCAGTACCCTGCCAAGCAGCCTGCATCCCTTCAACTTCGTTGAAAAGAGCTTTATAAACTCGCTCATAATCAGCGGATTGCTGGTCAATCTTTGCAGCAGCAGTGTCTAGCTTTGCAGGATCAACTGTGATTGTTCTTGCCATTCTTTTCACCTCCTTTAAAGTGCCATCAGCACCAGTTTACAAAATCATCAGCTTTGAGCCATTTTTCAAACCAATTTCTTCGATGGTCCTGTTGATATCAAATACATTTCCAGTAATTCGGTCACATAAAACCGTTTGCTCTGTTGCCTTGTAATCCCCTTGTGAAAGGTCGGAGATTGTATGTGTCAGCAGATAGACAACTTCATATACAGGACTTTTCAGCGGTATAAATACGTCATAAGTGTTGTTTGAAGCCGGGTTATAAATCTCGACTAAAATCTTATGCATATTGCACTGCCTCCTCTTCACTCGCTGCAGTAGTGAGAAGTTTTACTAGTTTTACTTTCCCTTTGTTCACTGCATAGCCGAAGTCCTCTGGTAGTTCACCATACATATCATTGGTAATTTTATTGATTTTCAGCGTGTATTGTTCAGCAATACCATTGCCTGCCCAAACACCTTCACTCAGTGATACTTGTTTTTGGAACCACGGTTCATACGTGTATGAGCTAAGTTTATCAACAGCATCGGAGAAGATAATCGTTACGTTCAGTCCATTTACTCGTTCTAAAAAGACCTTCAATTTATCCATTCCGTCCTCAGAGAGCTGTGCATTCAATTCCGTGAAAGAATGGATGAGGCATGTGATGTTTTCAAACACCGGTGCTGGTTTGCCTTCCGCGACTGCATCCTTTGTAGTGTTGTTGCGGTACACCAATGTATTAAATAAATAGACAATCGTCTCTTCTAATTGTTTTGGTCCTGTCACATATTGATACGTGCGGCTGCTGTCAGATAAAAAGCTGCTAGCAGCATCGATGACAATTACCTCTCTCCGATCTTTCATCGAGATAACTTCCGCAAGTCCCTGCATGAAAGCTGAGGATTCATCACCCGTAAGCGAAGTTACGAGACTAACCTCTGGAGCAGTAAAGTCATAAGTATAAATACTTAAGGAATCCTTCTCGACCCCAATCGGTATTCTGTTTGTTTGATTAAAACGGATTTCATCCTGCAAATATTCGACATCTACTTTATCTGGAAGAACCGGAATTCGTTTTGCTGAATTCTTATTCCATTTCCGCTGGTGCTCACGGCAATAACCTGTTACAAAGCTGTATAAGTCTCCTGCTCCTTTTGAAAGTTGCGCAACTTGGAATTCATAAACATTCTCTGTTTTAAAAATACCTCTTCCTTTATTTTTCGATGGATAAACTCCATCAACATTGCCTAACACACCAGAATATTCCGTTGTATCATTCAACTGCAGGACATACATTTGCTTGAAGTTCTGCAGAAGCCGGTATCGAATGGCACCTGTGTTTAACGCCGTTACTAGAAAAAAGATTCCGTATTTCGTTCCTTCTCGAGTCAAAAACGAAATGGCTTCCTCATGGTGTTCATACATCTCTGAAAAAGCAGAGTAATTATGAATTATCAAAACAAGCGAAGGTACTTTTTCGTTCGACTGCTGATTGAAGGTTTTAAAGTCTCCTCCATAATTTGCGAATTGTTTCTTTCTTGCTGCGATTTCACGATTCATCATTTTAAAGAGATTATCGATTTTTTCTCCTTCATGTGACAGCATGACATCGCCAACATGCGGGGACTCACGATACCAGCTTAACGTTTCTGACCCAAAGTCTAGTAAATAGAGATTTACTTCTTCAGGCGTATGTTCTTCCATCAAGGAATAGATAAGCGACGTCAAGAAGGTTGTTTTCCCACTTCCAGCCACCCCATATACAACCGAATTGCCTTCTTGGGTGATTGGCAGCCTCAACAATGCCTGGCGTTGATTGGCTGGGTCATCATACTCACCAATCACAGGATTTAGTTCAAACTGTTGCGAAACATCCTCTCGATACTTTTCCTTTAATTCATCTAGGTAGATATTAGCTGGGATTGGATCCAACCAAAGCTGTTTTACTTTAATATTTTCTTGGTTTGCAAGATTTGCTAAATAGTTTGTGACTTCATCAATTTGACTCGCTGGGTTTTTGACTGTATTTTTCCGCTTATCAATTCTAGCGGATTTCATTACACGACCTAAATTATCAATGACCGTAATCCCATCATCTTTTGTTTTTTCCACCTTATCTGCAGGGTAATACGGCGCCCCTGCCCAAGCAGATTGACCAAGTTCAAATAGTTCGTTATAGCCCACTTGCAAGTAGAATCTTCCGGCTTGTGATAACTCAGCGGCATCCGGTCGTTTAATGACTTCCATACTGTCCGCCTTTTCCTGAACCTTAAGACTAATACGGAATTTACTGTTACTCCAAATTTGATCATCGACAACCCCTGAAGGTTTTTGCGTCGCTAAAATCAAATGGATGCCTAAGCTTCTTCCAATCCGGGCGGCACTGACAAGCTGGTCCATAAATTCCGGCTGCTGCGTTTTTAACTCGGCAAACTCATCGGAAATCATGAATAAATGTTGTAATGGCTCTGAAACGGCACCTTCACGGTATAACTTTTGGTACTTATAAATATCAATATTGCTCTCATTCAACACTCTGCTGGTTTCACTAAAAATGGCTTGGCGCCGCTTAAGTTCACTTTGAATACTAATCAGTGAACGTTTGACGGCTGCACCATCAAGGTTGGTAATCGTCCCTGCTAAATGCGGCAGTTTCAGGAAGGCATTGGCCATCCCGCCGCCCTTGTAATCGATTAAAATAAAGGCGACTTCGTCTGGGTGGTAGTTTACCGCTAACGATAAGATAAAGGTCATAATAAACTCACTCTTACCAGAACCGGTCATACCTGCAATCAATCCATGTGGTCCATGGTATTTTTCATGGAGATCAAGTTTAAAAGGCTCTCCCTGCTGGTTGACACCAATCCGCGTTTCAATTGTTTGAGTCGGATTATTTTCCTTCCATCTTGTCGGCGAATTTAAATGCTGCACTTTTCCAACACCAAACATTTCTAAAAAGGTGATCATATCAGGAAGTGTGTAGGATTTCACAGAAGAAACTAGCTGGATATTGGCCAACTCTACGGCAATAGGTTCTGCGTCCTGTTGTAAAAAAATATCGGCGGTAAAATTTTGAACCTTCCCTGAGATATCGTCCTTATCGAAGATTTTGCTGATTTTGTCTTTAAGCTCCACGACATTCGTGCACTCTTTCGGCAGCATTTCCAAACTGTTATACAAAGTAATCAAGCTGAAGCCAATCTCTTTCTTCTCTTTTAAAAGCAAATTCACCATTTCAGCTTTTCCTGCTAACTCTTTGCTCATCGAAAAAACGACATAATGCTGCTTTATTTCTGCATCATTACTGTCAGCCATGGCTGCTCGATGGGTAATCTCTTTTTCAAAATAAGCGGAAAGCTCCTTAATTTCATTTGCGTCTGTGGCAATAAAGCGGACATTTTTCCCATCATCCCAGACATGCGGCAGCCACTTGACGAACTTCCAACACTCTTGTTCCTCTTTATCATAAATAAACACTAGTTTTAATTCGTCATAACTATGTAAGGCCGCTAATTGAAAAATAATCCCTTTAGCGAACTCCACAACACTTTCCCTTTTTCCAATAATCCCGCTTACGCGCTCATCCATAAGCGATATGGTGACAGGCACCTGTCTTAAGATTTGAGGAGATTCTACCCACTGGTACAATTCATCCTGAAGGTTGTCATCCTCAAGCGTAAATTTCTTTTCCGGATATTTAATGTCTGCATTTAACGGCAAATTGCCTAAACCGACTCTTACCTTAAGAAAATCATTTTGTCCTAGTGTACGTTCCCACAAATTACGTTCACGGTTGCGAATCCTTTTTAAGTACAGGTAAAGGGGAATATGGTTTTCATGCAAGATCTCACTTTGATACCTGCATTCGTCCGCCACCACCTGTTTCATCTCTTCTATGTACTTGCGGTATTTTTCCTGACGTATTTTCTCCTGCTCCATCCGCCGTTTCTTCTCATACCTTTTTGTTAAAATCGGCCAAAGAATCATCCCAATCATCATACTTACTGACATGATAAGCGTAGGCATTGCGTACATAATGTCTCCATTCGTCCGCATTACATTTTGAACCGCAAATATTCCTGTAAACAGCGACGCCATCCCCATCGTAATCGATGGACCGAGCATGAGCATTAAGGGTGTTTCTTCGGAATTATTTCGCTGGGGCGGCGGATCAATTTTAATTGTCTTTCGCTCAATATCTCGTTTAAACCTTGGTGAACGAAAAAACAAATCATCCTGTTCCTCTTCGGTTAGAAAATCATCGAGACTCTCATCTTCTTGGACAATCGGCTGGTCAACAACAAAAGGTTTAAAAGTCTTTCGATTTAAGAGCACTAATTGGTGAGGATTATTTAACGACAGTAATCGTCCATTGTAAATAATCCTTAAGCTCATTATCGAAATCACGTCACCAATGGCGAGCACTTTTTCCTTAATTCTTTCACCGTTGACATATGTACCGTTTGAACTGTTATTGTCCCGGATTATAGCTTGACCATTCCCATCATATTCAACGGAACAGTGTGAACTGGATACCAATTTGTTGGTAAAACAAATGTCGTTATCTTTGGCTCGCCCAATCCTAATCACATCGGCTGATACCTTATGTCTTGTAAACTCATTTCGTCCATCACTCGCTGGTTCTACATATAATAGCGCTGTCGAATCTTGATCACGGTAGATGGTATACGTCATAAAAGGCTCCACTGGGACTTTTCTAACTTTTTCACCAGCAGCGCCCTTTAGGTAGGCATATTTATTTGATTTTACAAACCACATGCCGTTTTCGGCTTCAATAGCCATTAAATCAATTGTATTACCATCTTTATCAACACTGGTGAGAACGTATCTCCCGGTTATTTTTTCAGGTAAAACTAGATTAAATGCTTTACCTCTATCAAACAACGTTACTATCAAAACATTTCTCTCCCTGCTCAAGTAGAAACAATTTCCTATATTTGTTATTATAAAGCAGTTTTCAATTTGGTCCGTCATACTTTAGACACAATTTGGCAATATCTACTACCATTACCACAATGATTGGTACAGCGCTCTTCCAGTTCTTTATCCCTAATGTTTTTACAAAATAGCATAAGGATAAAGAACCAAATGGAAATTTTCCATAATAAAAATCCACATGAGAATTCTCATATGGACGTTATTAACTATTCACGCCTGAGGCTTCATAACCAATACCATTTAACAAGTCACACCACTGCTCATATGTATTTAATTCAATCTTGACTGGTGCAGTCGGATGATCTGTGTATTCTACCACCCATATCCCTCTTCTGGAAGGAAGGAAGAAGACAATATTTTCAAGAATAGGGTCTCTTTCAATACTTGGATTATAAAACATTGAAATATTATAAAGAGACCAGCCCTGGGATTCTAAATCATCGAGAAACAATTGAAAGCTTTGTTCTTCTTCAGGTGAAAAACTGCTTATTTTTCTTACTTTCTTTATGTTTTGATGTTCACTCAGCAAATCAAATGCCTGATCGGAGAGATAGAACATCTGGGCTCTTTCTATCCCCTCTTCTGTAAAAGAGTAATAATTTCGTATTATGCTTGGAATATCAGCAACTTTGGTATAGGCAAATTCGTGGATAATATCACGATCGATGATATGAGACATCCATGTATCGTTTTCAATATGGTGTAACATTAAAATGTTCGATTGTCCCTTATTTGAGCAGCGAATCATCCATTTCGATTCAACATATCTCTGAATAAATTGCTGAATTTCATCTTTTAATGGGATCTCTCCCTTACTCTCTTTTTCATCATCCCAGAGCTGCTTTAGGATTAATTGATGAGTAGTAACTTCCATAATTGCTTCCCATTCTTTTTGACGCTTTTCTCCTACGGAAGCCTCTGCAATACCTTTTGCTACACCAGGATATCCACTAAGTGTTACTAAGAGAGCTAGCTCCGCTGATGTACAAGTCATAATATAATCCATTTAATTCACATTCCTTTTCTTAGAAACCATTAGGAAACCATTGGGACGGTTCTCGCGGTTTTTTGTAAATCGAACTTTGCCACAAGAACCGTCCCCGAGTGATTATAGGAAAATCGCCCGAAGTAGATTTTTAAGCACATAATAAACAATAATAGAGGCAATAATTTGGACAACTATAGAAATCAACATAAAGAACTTTCTTTTTAAGAAAGAGTACTTTAAAAATTTCTTGTTCAGATACGGTCCTATACCAAGAAAAGCATTGGTCACAAACGTAAGCGTCCGTTGGAATACCGTTTTGGGATTTTCATAAACACCTGTTTCATAAACATCAAGCACAATCCTTCCGAGTAAAAAAACCAAGGTACTGAACATTATTTGAATACACAGATAATAGGATATTAAGCCTTGAATCAGTTTCATCGTTTCTAAAGTCATGTTTCATCCTTATCCTTTATTTAGAGATTTTTTCTGAAGATATAAAAGTACCCATATAAAACGTTTTTAGTTGAACCAGCTTCCAACGGATTTAAAAGTGTTATTAATCCCCGCACCTATATCTTTAATTCCTTCTTCAACTGCTCCTCCAAACTTTTCGCCAACAGCTTTAATCTGGTCTTCAAAGACAATACTTCCGACTCCGCCAACTAAGGCACCAACGGCACCGCCAACTACGATTCCGACAGGGCCACCCACGCTCCCAATCATCGCACCGACTTTAGCGCCTCCGCTTATTGCGACAAAATCAGCGGCTAGTCCAGCAACTGCGCGTCCGGTTTTTTCACCACTGGTCTTACCTGCATTGTCAGGATCAACAAACTCTGCAGTGTTTGCAGCGATTGATATTCCCCAGCCAACCAATGGGACTTTCTTTGCCACTTTGGTCCAACCCTTGGCATCGATTATGTGCTTAGCAATTTCCTTTGTACCGGTTGTTATACGTTTTTGGAATGTACCAGATAAAGTATCCGCTTTTAACAGATTCAAATTCTTTGGAAAACCAGCCGCATGCTTTAATAAAGCTGAAGGATTATTATAAGAAGCAGCCAACTTTTGAAGTTGCTTTACGACCGGATTCGTAGGGCTCGATTTTGAAAAATTGTAAATCGCACGAGCCAGCTTCGAGTCATATCTTCCTCTTCCTCTACTCTTCCAGGATGGATGAGCTCCTACTGTAAATTTATAATCACCCTTAATTTTCTTCCAAAACGTTGGCTTTCCGCCTATGTAATTAATTTTAAGCTTCCGTGAAATCCCAGTACTAAGTGCGATTGTGAAAAGTTGTGTGCCAACTAAGGCGGCATCCCCAACACTAAGCTTTCCATTAATGTAGTCGAAGACATTCAAGATACTTGCGATGGTTGATTTCTTAGATTCTGGAGTTAATGCGGATTCCGATTTTTTCGTCAGTTCAGTCTCTGTCTGACAATACTTATCCATGGATTGTGCTATAAAGCGATCCAAATCTCTCAACTTCGTCTCTAATTGATGAGATGACGTTATGGCAGCATTGAATCGGGAACGTAAATTCCCCCGATTCATAATCTCATGATCAATTGAATACCTAAGAGCACTTAAACCATCACTAACATCTGATACTTTTTGTGACATAGGACCAATACTGGCACCAGTTTGTTTAACATAATCTGTTTGAATCCTTATGGGCGGCAATTTACTAGCACCTCCATGTACTCTATTAAATTATTTACCAGCGGCATTTGCCTTTTTTTCTGCTTCCGCTTTTGCCTTAGCTTCCGCCTTTGCTTTCGCTTCAGCTTCCTCTTGACGCTGAATTTGCTGTGAAGCTGAGAGGACATCCGATCCGATAGAGCTTAGTTTTGAGGATAGGGCTGCAATTTCTAGATTTATACTGTCAATCGTTTGATTTATGTAGATCATTTCTTGTGCGTTCCAGCCGTTGTTGAGATTCCCTTTTACCCTTTGTAAGTTACTTTTAACTTCAAGTAGTCTTGAGGAATAATCATTGATTTTATTTGCCTGCGAAGCGGCTAAATGAACGTTAATACTCACTTGATCACCTGCTTTATTACGAAACGGCCATTGATTTTCACAATTTCCGATTCCCTCTATTTTCCTATTTATTATAAAAGCTATTTTTTTATTATTCTATAAAAAAGAAGAAATTGGTTATTTTGTACCGCTCGTCTCCCTAGGATTTATAAAAAAATAACGTCTGAAGACCCAGACGTTATTGATTGCCCCTTCTAAGGGACGTTCCTTATAATTTTCATTAAGCCAGTTCATTCCATAAGAACTGACCCCGTGTTATTCCATTGCTTTTAACGCTTTTGTTTTAAATCGGCATTGTTCCATGGCTTCGGCAAGCTCTGCTCTTAATTGCACTTCATCAAAATCCACTAACTTTTTTCCTGCAACCACTTGCTTTCCAGCGATAAATACATCACTTACATTGCCCGCATTAGCTGAGTACACCAAAGCAGAATACGGATCAAAAATAGGATACATATTGACTGAATCGGTTTCAACTAGGATGAAATCAGCCTGTTTCCCTGCTTCAATTGAGCCAATTTGCTTCTGCATCCCTAAAACATTGGCTCCTCCGATTGTTGCTAACCTTACAATTTCATCAGCTGGAAAGGCACTACGATCCCGTAAATACGTTTTATGAAAATTGGCAAACAATCGCATTTGGCTAAATAAATCCAAGGTATTGCCGCTGCTTGGTCCATCTGTACCCAGCCCAACCGCTATACCAGCAGATAATAAATCCCGAACACGGGCTACACCTTTAGCAGATTTCGTATTAGCCCCGATACAATGAGCTACTTTTACATCATACTTCTTCAGTAACTCAATATCATGGTCTGATAAAAGAATACAGTGTGCAGCGACAAGTCTTGAACTCAATACACCAATATCCTCTAAAAATTCAATCGGTGATTGATTGCGTTCATTGCGAAATTTATCCATTTCAAAGTCCATTTCACTAACATGCATCATCCATGGCACATCGTATCTTTTAGACAATGCATCTGCTTGCTGGAGTACTTCTATTGTATTTGAGTATGGGGCGTGCGGAGCTACTGATGCTTGAATTCTGCTATTTTCCTGCCATTTAGGGATAAAACGTTGAGCATACTGTAAGCCGCCCATTGGTTCAGGCACATCAACCGTTACTGAATCAATGACGGTTTCTGCTAAAATTCCACGGCTATGCATTTCTTCAGCTGCTTCTGCTAATTGTTGTTCAAAATAATACATATCAAAGAATGTGGTCACACCGGCAAGCTGCATTTCAGCGATGGCATACTTTGCGCTCGCGTATGCCAACTGTTCATTCATACATTCATTTTCTAATGGAAATAAAAAGCGGCGTAAACGGTCAGGATAGTCATCTCCTAATGAACGAAACGGTATCATGCCAATATGTGTATGTGTATTAACCATACCTGGCAGTAAAATAGCCCCTTTCGCATCGATGCATTGGTCATAGGTGATGTCATTTGGCATTGATTCCATCGAACCAACATCTAAAATTCTCTCCTCAGCCGTTATGATATATCCGTTTGGAAACTGCTCCATTTGCTCATTCATTGTTAAAATCCAAGCATTTTTAATCACTATTTTCAAATTGGTTCACCCTCAACCAATGGAATTATCAATTGCGAACGAACATTCATCATCCCTTTATCAGTAATTTTGATAACAGGTGAAACCGGCAGGGATAAAGTCGAGAAGGACATAATTTCATTGCTGTTGCGGTAGCCTAACCTATTCATAGCTTGCCGCACTTCCTTCAATTGCGCACCTAGTTCTTGTATCGGTTCATCGCTGATAATACCGCCAACTGGCAATGGGCAAACGGCTTGCACCTTCCCAGCTTGTACCACGACATAGCCACCTTGGATGTCCAATAATTGTTTTTGCGCTGCTATCATATCTTCTAAGCTCGTTCCCATAACCATCAAATTATGATGATCATGCGCCCAAGTTGTAGCGACAGCTCCTTTTTCATATAAAGCTCTATCGACAAAGCCGTAAGCAATGTTGCCTGTTTTCCCGTATCGTTCCATCACAACGATTAAGGCTAACCCACTATTTTCCCAATCTAAAAAACCATCTTCCACGCTAACCTCTTGCTGAACATGTTCAGTAAATGTACCTACTTCTGAAATTTGAATCACGTTGACGACAGCCTTTTCAGCAGCTTTCACCTTGAACCGTAAATCCTCTGATGTCAGTGCCCGGCAATGTAAGGACGTATAGAAATGTTTTGGAAAATCAGGTTTCAAAGCTGGATATTGGATGTCATTCCCCCGTTTATATACCATTTTTCCATCTTTATATACCGACCCAATTTCAAAGTTTTCAACATCATTCAGTAATAGAAAATCAGCTTTAAAGCCCGGGACAATCGCACCTCGGTCCTGGAATCCCATTCTTCTTGCAGGCGTATAAGTAGCACAATATATGGCCTGTTCTACTGGCATCCCAGAGAAAATAGCTAAGCGTACATTGGCGTCCAAATGTCCTTCCAACAAGTCATCTGCCATCACATCGTCTGTAATAATAGCCATATAGTCATAGAAACCATTTTCAACGACAACACGTATGTTCTCAGGAGTAATGGATTTCTTTTGAAATTCTAAAAACATTCCATTGGTGATTTTCTCATAAATCGATTCAGGCGATTGTTGGGTATGATCGGCTGTTATTCCCGCATATATAAATTTTGCTAATTCTAATCCCGAAACACACGGAACATGACCTTCTAAAGGCATAAATGGTCTCTCTGATTGAACAGCGCGTAAAATCTGTCTAATCAAAGAGTCTGGTTCATTGACAATACCGTTAAAGTTCATTGCTTCCCCTAGTGCAATCACTTTCGGATGCTGTAAGAGCTGCTTCACTTCTTCTACACCGATATAGCCGCCCGTTGTTTCTAATTCTGGAGTTGTCGAAGGTACAGAGGAAGGAATGGCATAGAAAATATCCATGGCACTTGGCTGTGAAAAGAACGCCTCTAGCCCTTCCATACCAAACACATTTGCAATCTCATGAGCATCAGCGACTACCGTTGTTACTCCATGGGTTAACACTGCTTCTGAAAAAATAGAAGGGGATGTCATTGAGCTTTCTATATGCATGTGAATATCCATCAATCCAGGAATCATATACTGATTTTTTGCGTCAACCACTTCTACAACCTGATAATTTTCGATTTCGTCAGCCGTTATAAAATAAAATTTATCCTCAACAATTAACACATTTTTCTTTTCAAATTTTTTAGTAAATGTGTTAAATACCTGTGCATTTATAATCACCAAATCAACGATCATTTTCATTTCCCCCTTTTCAAGGACTTCATTAAAAGAAAAAGGCCAAGAATGATTCTTAGCCCTTTTCCATAACCTCAAACTATTTGTTCAAAATTCGATTCCATTGATTAATCCAAGACTCAAGGTTTTTATTTACGAATAATGAATCCACTTTATTTGTACGTTCTGCCACATCACCGTACGTTTTATTTTTAGCTGTTTCCTCGTCAAGGACTACATTTTTATTGGTTGGTGCTTCATTTAGAGACACTGCCGTTTTTTCCTGAACTTCCTGACTTAGTCTCCAATCGATATATTTATATGCCAAGTCTTTATTTTTTGAGTTTTTGTTGACGTTAATCGTATTAAAGTTTGCGTACGTTCCAGACTCAGGGACAACATAGGCTACATCTGGATTAGATTCTGTAATAATCGGAACAGCAAAGTCACCGACAACAGCCGCTGCAATTTCACCTGATTGGAACATATTGGCTAAATCAGAAGATTTGCTATATGTTTTTACAACGTTCGGAGCTAAATCTGTGATTCCTTCAACTGCTGCTTTTCCATTATCACTTGTAATATCAACATTCTTATGACCGCTTGCTACATATAGCATCGCTGGCCCAAATGTGGTAGTTATGTCAGGAATCGAGATTTTCCCCTTTAAAGAAGAGTCCCATAAATCATCCCATTCCTTAATTTCTTTACCTGCTGCCTTTTTATTATAAACGATTCCGATACTGTTTAGCGTGTATGCCGGGCCAGAACCATCTGCAGCTAAATCTTTTGCACTATCGATTAAGTTGTCCATGTTAGGAACATTTTTGCTGTCGATTTTTTCAAATAGGCCAGCTGTTACACCGTCAGCCGCATTTGACTGGGACAATTCAATCACATCAACCGTTGAGTTTGGATTGCTTTTCAATTTTGTTAAACGCTCAGAGCTTGTACCCGTTTCTAACACAATGTCGACATTGTATTTTTCTTCAAAGGGTTTGAAGACATCTTCTTGCATTTTATCTTCTTCCAAACCAAACGTTGAAATGACCAAGGTTTGTGGTTCCTTATTTGCAGATTTATCATCTCCGCCGCCTCCGCCGCCGCATGCAGCAAGGATACTAGCTGTTACGAAAGTTAAACTTACTAATCCTAATTTCTTCTTCATTTTGTACTCCCCTTTTCTTAGATGTTAAACGATGATTAGCTTGTGAGCAGGAATGGATAATGTTACAGCGTCACCAACTTGATAAACCACATCATCCGCTCTATTTGCGATTAAGGTGCCAATGGAAGTTTCAACTTCATATTGATAAGACTTACCTAGGAAGGTACGGACCTTTATAACCCCTGACACCGAATTAGTAGTATACTGTGTTGCCTTTGCTGCTATTTCGATATCATCTGGACGAATGGTTCCCGTTCCTTTTCCTGGTTCCCACTCGCGATTACTTGTGAAAACTGTTCCATCAACAGCCTTATATTTCCAGTCTTCTGTCTGTGTTAAATCAAAGAAGTTCTCAAACCCGATAAAACGAGCAACGAACTCCGTTTTTGGATTATTGTAAATTTCTTCAGGTGTGTCAAACTGTTCGATTACACCTTTATTCATAACAGCCACCTTGTCTGAAATGGAGAAACATTCCTCTTGATCATGTGTTACAAACACAGATGTAATGCCTAATTGGCTTTGAATTCGTTTAATTTCAATACGCATCGATAAACGCAATTTCGCATCTAGGTTACTTAAAGGTTCATCTAATAATAATAATTTCGGCTCGATCACTAAAGCGCGCGCTAAAGCCACACGTTGCCTTTGTCCGCCTGAAAGCTGTTTGGGATAGCGGTCACTGAGCGCTTCTAAACCTGTAATCTCTAGAATATTTTTTACCTTTTTGTCAATGCTATTCTTTTTTTCCTTGCGTAATTTTAATCCGAAAGCGACATTTTCCTTGATCGTAAGATGAGGAAACAAAGCATAGCTTTGAAACACCATCCCAAATTCGCGTTTATGAACGGGCACCTTTGTTAAGTTTTGATTGTCAACAAGAAACTCACCATCATTTGGCTCTATTAAGCCAGCAATGACACGTAAAGTGGTTGTTTTCCCACAGCCTGATGGCCCTAATAAGGAAACCAATTCTCCCTTTTCAATGGATAAATTTAAATCTTTTAAGATATTGTTTTTGTTATCATAACTTACTCGAATATCTTTTAATTCAACATAGGACATAATGCTGTGTTACCCCCTTCGCTGTTAACATCTTGGATGTTCCTATGAAATACTTGCTAATCCTAGTGTCTTCTCAATTACAAACATCAGAACAATCGTACCAAGCATTAAAATAACGGATAAAGCAGAAACGGATGGATCATAGTTGTATTCAATATAATTCATTAAGCTAGTTGGCAGCATGGTTACACCTGGTCCGGATAAAAACTGTGAAACAGGTATATTATTGAAGGAATTAATGAATGCCAACATGAAGGAAGCAAAAATTCCTGAAGTAATGTTCGGTAATACCACTTTGATAAACGTTTGTAACTTTGTACAGCCTAACGTCCACGAAACCTCTTCAATTGAAAAATCTAACTGCTCAATTGTTGAACCAACCACTCGAATGACGTAAGGTACGCAAATCAAGAAATGTCCTAATAACAGCCCTTGGATGATAGGAAACTGAAACTTGATGACAATAAATTGATACATAGAATATCCGACCACCAAACCCGGTACAATCGTTGGGGAAAGGAAAAAGCTCTTAATCCAATTTCGCCCAAACACCCTGTGTCGTGCCAAAGAATATGCAGCAGGAACTCCAATAACTAACGCCAAGAGGGTCGCAATAAATGCTACTTGTAAACTTAGGAAGAAGCTATCCATAAAGGATTCGTTGTTCAATACCTTACTGTACCAGTCAAGAGTAAAACCTTGAATGGGAAATTGAATTGTTGAATTCGTTCCAAAAGAGGTCACGATGATAATGAACAAAGGAACCAAAAGAAATGCAAAAACTAGACCTGCAAAGATTTTTAAGCTGATATTTTTACGCATTTGCCTCACCTCTTTTATCCATGCGTCCTGCAACCCAGCTGAATAACTTCATCACAATTAAAGTGGCCACAATCATAATCAAGGCAATGACACTTGCACCTTGCCAGTTCCCTAGTGCCGTTGCACTTTGATATAAGAAGGTAGCTAACATGATGTTTCGGTTGCCGCCTAATAATTGCGGGGTTGTATATGCTGTCATGCTTCCTGTGAAAACTAAAATACTGCCAACAATAATCCCCGGTACACTTAATGGCAATATCACCTTCACAAAAGCAATCAAACGATTGGCGCCTAACGTTTCTGCCGCTTCCATTATTTCGGAATCGATGTTCTCTAATATTCCCACTAATGTAATGACCATTAAAGGTAAGAAGAGATACACAGAGCCAATGATGATCGCGAATTCTGTATAAAGTAAAGTAAGTGGTTTAGAAAGTAAACCAATATTCATTAAAGCATTGTTTAGTATCCCGTCTTGTCCCAATATCGTAATCCAAGCAAAACTCCGCACAACTGAATTTGTTAACAATGGAAACAATGTGATCGACATTAACAAGCCGCGCCATTTTTTCGGACTTTGGGAAATGTAGTAAGCAGTTGGGACTCCCAGCACTACACAAATCAGCGTCGCAATCAGTGAAACCTTAATCGTCCGCCAAAAAATACCAAAATTATACTCATCCAAGAAGAAGGAAGTATAATTCGATAAGGTGAAACCTCCATTAAAGAACGTCGGAAAAATCGTGGAAATCAGAGGTAACACCAAGAATAAAATCAAGAGAATCATTCCTGGAGCCAAGATGAGATATGGGATTCTTCGCTGTGTCATTTCTGGCCTCACTTTCCAATTCAAAAAATTATTATTGAATGATGATTAACACGTACAAGGATCAAGTTTAATCTATCTCTTATACTTTTATGATTATAATGAATAAGATAATGGCTGGCAACCCTAATTACGAATATTTTTTTATTTTCTACAATTAATGTTCGTAAAATAAACAACCCTATCATAAAAAAGTCGAATAGTTACTAAATAGTATGCGTTTTCACGAACATTAGGGTATATCCCTAAAAAGATCTATTATGTAAAAATGTTTATAATAAATTTAGTATTCATTTATTTCTTGTTCTTAAAACATCTATCCATAAAAAAATCTCGATTAGACATCTTTACACAAAAAAACACCCCCTATTTTATTAGGAAGTGGTTAATTAAGGTTTTCAATATTCAAGAAGCTGGACATTTCTTATGGTTTTTAATGCAGTTAGTTTATGTCCGAGAATCGCCCACATGCTTTGTAAATTTATCTTAACTTACCTTCTGGTCAGCTTCCTCATCAATCGCTGTATTTGCACCGTTTAAGTGCTTTTCCAACTCATTTTGATATAATACTTTCTGTTCTGGTTCCCATTTTAAAACAGAAGCCATTATATCAATCACTTTGTCCTTCCATTCTTTTGCCCAATGAATATCAAATAGAAGAGTACCTGTTCTTCTGAAGAAAAAGTCGATAGGTTTTGTAGTCATCTCGTGTTTTATTGAATAGATAATTTGTAAGTATACATATAGAGGCAAATCACTTTTATCATCAAAACCTTTTCTATACTCAAACACCTTATCAATATTCGAGCCATACCTTGTTACAAGCTTCTCGGCTTCTTTCCTTGTCAGGCCATAAGCCATTCCCATTTTAACCTTTTCATTTACAAAACTTTGGAAATTCTTTGAACCTCCAACATTCCCGCCTGAAATCGGTAATGTTTTTGTAAGGCACGAAGGAAACGTTCTATCTTCTTCTTCCTTAAATTTCTTTACTAGCAAATCTACTACTAACTCAGCCATTTTACGATAGCCTGTAAGTTTCCCACCAGCAATCGTGATAAGTCCTGAATCTGATGTCCAGATTTCATCTTTACGTGAAATTTCTGAAGGGCTTTTTCCATCTTCATGAATTAATGGGCGTAATCCTGCCCAGCTGGATTCAATATCTTTTGCCGTTATATTTTAAGAAAAATAAATTGTCGAAGAAAACTCTTGCATATGGATAATAAACCCAGGTTCTCCCCTTATAGGTACAGCCCCATCCATTGCCAATAGAAGAAATAAAATAGCATCATGATTAGAATATAAACTGGCATCATAATCACACTAATCTTCAAAAGATTATTTGCATCATATGAGATTTCTCCTTCTTCATAAAAGAGTAATAATGCTTTGGAACTTACAGGAACGGTCACACAATAATTCATACCTATTAAACCCATAAATACAACCGTTGTAGGATTCAAACCAATGGTTTCACTAAATAATAATAGAACGGGTATAAAAACGATTGCCCGTGTTGTATGTGATGTAATATATAAATGACTTGTAACAGTTACTAGAAGAATAATAAAAACAAGGAACCATTCAGGTGCACAAACAAATAAATTTATGAAATTCATCATGACATCTTCAATCCATTGAACAACACCTGTTTCAACTAACATTCTGCCTAATGCAGTTGCTGCCGCAACAAATATGATTAAATTCCAAGATACGGACTTTATCCCCTGTTTCCAACTAATAATTCCGTGTTTTGGTATCATGACTATAACTGCTCCTAGCATCGCAATAAATGCTATATCATATCCGTGTATGCTTTCCGTTACCCATCCAATAAATAATAGAGTAATGATGGTTAATGTCTTTTTTTCTTTGTTAGTCATTTCTTTTTGGAAATTGCTTGGTTGTATAATTTCCTCAAACACCTCTAGTTCGTCTATACTATCTTTCGGCCATAAAAGCCATTTGATGATTAGATATGAAATAAATGTAATAACTAATGTGAAGGGTAATGCCCAAATAAACCATTCAACATATGAAATACTTTGATTAACAGTACTCTCAAGTAAACCTATACCAATTAAATGGGAACCTGCCCCAATAAGTACAGCTGAAGTACTCATTAATATAATTATTGGTGCTATTAGAGCAAGGACACCTTTTTCTTTATCTGTAAATTTTTTGCTAAGTTGATTAAGAATCGGCATGGATAACGCTGCGCGTCCGGAAGTAGATGGAATGAAAATAGCGGTTGAAAATAACACCATACATACCCCTAGCAGAAGTTTACTTTTCTTTCTCGATTTATTTAAGGTTAATAGAGTTATTCGATTCGCTAAACCTGATTCTTTCACTGCCTCACCTATGATAAATGAACCAACCATTAGCCAAACAACTTCCTCTGATAGTGATTGATATAGTAAATCTTCCTGTGCACCATTCATCATGATAATAAATATAATCAGCGATATAGCAACAAAACCTGCAGGAATTTTTGTTGCAATCCATAAGATCATCGCTGATAGAAATGCAAATAGGGAAACCTTTGCTTTGTAATCTAAATCATTAATGAAAACAATCATACTCAACACCAAAACATGTAAAGCAACCGGCACAAACGGTTTAGAAACAGGGGCTATAGTGTTTTTCAAACGTGCGTGCCTTTCGATTCTTCGCAGCTCCATTCTTGTCATCATGATTGATAAACTCTTTCTTTAGTATACTTTCTTCTAGCAATGCCGAAACCAATTAAAATTTGTCTTAAAACAGATTCCGTACTATCCTCAATCCATTTTGGGGCTTTTATGATCGCTTTTTCTAACGTAGTAGGTTTTTGAATGATACTACTATATGCATCAATCCCTGCTTCATAATTTAATTTTGCTCCCTTTCCGATTGTACCGGTAATGGCAATGACCGGAATATTATTCTTCTTTGCAATCCGGGCAACCTCTGCAGGAATTTTCCCATTTGGTGTTTGAAAATCTAAACTCCCTTCTGCCGTAAATACAATATCAGCTGTTGATATTGTTTCCTCTATATTGATGTAATTCATAATAATATCGAATCTTGGATGTAATACTGCACTTGTAAAGGCAATTAATCCAGCACCTAACCCACCTGATGCACCGCTGCCTGGTAATGAACGAACATCTACTCCTATTGCCTCTTGAATTAAAGTTGCATAATGTTCCAATGCAAACGATAATTGTTCGACTTGTTCAGGCGTTGCTCCTTTTTGTGGTCCAAATACACGTGCTACGCCAGTTTCTCCACACAAAACATTTTTCCAGTTACACGCAACATCAATGGAAACACGCTGTAATCGTTTATCAATATTTTTCATGTTAACGGCATCCGCCTTTAGTAATCCTTCTCCACCATTAATGAAAATAGGGCGTTGTTTTTTATCAATGAACCGGACTCCTAATGCTTGTGCCATACCTGCTCCACCATCTGATGTTCCGGAATCTCCGCAGCCAATCAAAATATGATCGACACTTTCATCGAGTGCAGCTCGAATTAACTCCCCTACACCATATGTTGTTGTTTTTAATGGGTTTCTTTGATTTCTTGGAACTAGTTTCAATCCAGCGACTGCTGCCATTTCAATCACTGCTGTTCGTTTTCCACGCTCTTCAAAAATACCAAAATAACTTTTTATCCTTTTACCAACTGGTCCTGTTACTTTTTTATAAATTAGTTTTCCACCTTTTATGTCAACAATTGTCTTGGCGAAGCCTTCTCCACCATCAATCATTGGGATGACTTCTAAATCGATAGACGGATCAAATCGTCTTACACCACGTTCCATCGCAACTCCTACATCCTCAGCATCCAAACATTCTTTAAAACCTGATGGTACTATTACTATTTTCATCTCAACATACCTCCAAAATGCTTTCCTACATATGAATTTACTCTCTGAAACTTAAAAGAGATTAAGAGAAAGATTATAAATTCATGAGAAAAATTGGTAGGATAATGGGATTGTTTATCCTGCAGTGAATGAATTTTATGGGACCATTGAGTTTTAAATAGAAATCCACTAAAAAAACCACCTCGCTATCTCTAGAAAAGTGGTTTTTTATGAATCCTGGCTACTCTAAATGTAAGTGTAATTTTAATTGGCATATGGGGATTTGCGCCATTGATTTTTAGCCTCATGAACACTTCATGCGCACCACTTTTTCATATTCCCTTTAATAATTGGCTTCATAAAAACTCCATGACTACCATTTTTTAATATTTGATACAAAGAAACTTAAAACCAAACCAAAAAAGTTAGGAGAATAACCAAATTGGATATCTCGACAACTTTTTACCCCTCAAAACCCATTTAAGCCAGATATCACAGAAAAAAATACGTTTTTAATCAAACGTTTGATTAGTACGAATACGAATTAATTAAATGTTTGATTAAAAACGCTATAACCCTTTTGAATTACAAACCTTGTCATCATTTCAAGTGAATTTTTTGTCGAGGATTAGTCACGGTTTATATATTTCTTTAATGCTGTTTTTAGCCTGCCATGCGGCGGTTCGTATGGTTAAATAAAGCTAGTTATTGCCACTAGAACCATCCCCGCGGTCCATGTGACAAAAGAGATAAAAAAAGAGGCTTCCCAAAAGTTCAAAGAACTAATGGAAAACCTCTAGAATGTAAGTTTGGCAAAAAGCGAAGACATAAATGAACAGCGTCCCAGTCCTGGTCTCTTTATTGGTTACTAGATTCATACATCGTTATTTTATTAACACGATTTTCGTGCCTGCCGCCCTCAAAATTGGTTGTTAACCAAATTTTCGCAATGTCCCGCGCTAAGCCTGGACCGATGACACGTTCTCCCATTGCTAATATATTAGAATTGTTATGCTCTCTTGTTGCCTTAGCACTAAATGTATCATGAACCAGCGCACAGCGAACACCCTTAACTTTGTTTGCAGTAATACTCATTCCAATTCCTGTACCACAAATTAAAATACCGCGATTTACTTCTCCGCTAGCTACCTTTTCAGCTACTGTTATAGCATAATCAGGATAGTCTACAGAAGTACTACAATTACAACCGAAATCTATATAGTCAATATTCATCTCTTCCATTAAAGCGATCATTTCATTTCGAATGTTTACACCGCCATGGTCCGAAGCAATGGCTACTTTCACTTTATCCGCTCCTATCTAATTGCAATTCATGCTATTACTTTATCTCTACTTTTTCTTTGGAACAATCTGTACAAATGCCATACCATGTTTTAACACCTTCTGGGCTATCTACGCTGTCAATGACATCCCCACAATCTTGACAGATAATTGTACCCTGCTTGACATTTATATACTCAGCCATTACCTTACCCCCTTAACTAGATAAAATTCAAATTAAGATTCTCCCTTGTTTCTAATGTAAAAGAGGCTCTAGAAATCTATACTTATCCTGTCTATCATTCTTTTCATCATTAATATTTTCAAGTTTTCTTTGAATCATTTTGTTATCTTTAATTCCAACTGTTAGACCAGAAGATCCATTGATCAAAAGTTCTACTGCTGTTACACCCATTTGGCTAGCTAATATCCGGTCGAAAGCCGAAGGGTTTCCCCCTCTTTGGATAAAACCTAATACAGTTGTCCTAACACTCATGTTCAACTTCTCTTCAATGTAACGTTGTAGTTCTGCTAGATCATACATATATTCTGTTACGATTACGAGATTATCTTTTTTCCCGCTATTTATCCGTGAACTTAATTTTGAACATATCGTATCGAAATTTAACTTTTTCTCGGGAGTTGAAATAATTTCTCCTCCTCCAGCTAACGCACAATGCAAGGCTAAATCACCACAATATCGTCCCATTACCTCAACAATGGTTGTTTTATCATGTGAATAATCAGTATCTTTAATTTTTCCAATACACTCTAGAATCGTATTTAAAGTGGTATCAAACCCAATCGAATAGTCCGTATAAGTCAGGTCATTATCAATGGTTCCAGGTAATCCAATTACATTAATTCCTAGTTCATGTAATTTTTGAGCTCCTTTTAAAGAACCATCACCACCTATGACAATCAACGAATCTATACCAAAGGTCTTTAATACCTTAAGGGCCTTTTTTCTCCCTGCTTCCTCCATAAATTCTGGAGACCTAGATGTTTTTAATATCGTTCCGCCTCTATCAGCAATATTTTCAACTAATTTAGAGGTTAGGGGTTTGATTCTACCTTCAATTAATCCTTGATATCCGCCCTCAATACCCATTACATCAATATCATTATAATTGGCTGCTTTTACAACTGCTCTGATAGCGGCATTCATCCCTGGGGCATCTCCACCACTTGTTAAGATCCCTAGTTTTTTCATGGAAAAAAACACCTCTTAATTTTTTTGAATTTTAATAGTAAGAAACTCCAGGAGCTTATAAACATAACTCCCGGAATTTTTAAGGGTTCAAGCAAATTATTATATTTTTAACTAATTTTTTTCACTTTTTTTTCTTCAAGATTCAGAGCCTTTCCTGATTGTTTTACCAAGAAAACAATAATGAGAGAGCTAATGATCATACTAATACCTAAGAAAATCATACTAGTATTAAAGGATCCTGTTGTATCCTTAATATATCCGACAAGGTATGGTCCAAAGAATCCCCCAAGGTTTCCGATACTATTAATCATTGCGATAGCTCCTCCAGCTGCAGCTCCAGTTAAGAAGGAAGGCGGAATAGCCCAAAATGGAGAGTACGCCCCAAATGTCCCACATAAAGCAATGGTTAAAAATACAAACGATATTAAAATGGATGAACTAGAAAAATAAGTACTAATAATCATTGCAACGGCACTTGTTGTTAAACAGACTGCAACATGCCAGCGTCTCTCATTCTTTTTGTCGGAATGGTTCCCAACTAAAATCATTACAACCATCGCACAGGCATACATTAGTCCTAAAATCCAACCAATACTTTGAGTAGTAAGAGATGTGGTCTCTGATAACCCTTTGGAAATAGTCGGTAAAAACATGTTTATTCCGTAATAGCCCATCATCCAACAAAAGTATCCTAAAGATAGAATTAAAACGTCACGGTCCTTTAAAGCCTGCCAGAAAGTGTAATGTTTTACTTGCTGTTTTTCAAAATTCTCTTTTGTTATAACATCGATTAACCATTGTTTCTCTTCTTTGTTTAACCATTTTACATCTTCAAGTTTATCATCAAGATAGAAAAAGCATATTACACCTAAAATAAGGGCTGGGATCGCTTCCAAAATAAACAACCATTGCCATCCAGCAAAACCCAGCCAGTCAATCCCAAGCAAAAAGGTAGAGAGCGGAGCACCTATAGCATTAGCACCTGGGATTGCCAACATGAACCCTGCAATCGCTTTTGCGTGATGTTTTGTTTGATAAAATCCACTTAAGTAAGCTACCATACATGGATAAAAACTAGCTTCAGCAATCCCTAGCACAAATCGTGCTGCATAAAATTGCATAGGTGTTTGTACGAAAGCCATTAATATCGCAATGATAGCCCATGTAACCATAATCCTGCTAATCCATTTTCTTGCCCCTACTTTTGCCATCATAGCGCTTCCTGGTACTTCTAACAGAAAATATCCAAGGAAGAAAATCCCCGCTCCTAATCCGAAAACTGCATTAGAAAATCCTAAATCTTCGTTCATTTGCAGGGCAGCAAATCCGATGTTAACCCGATCTAGTATCGCTATTATAAAACATAGAAATAGAAATGGTATTAATCTCAATGTCACTTTTTTCGTAGTGGAACGCTCTAATGCTACTTGATCCAAAATAATTCCTCCTTAGTCTTTTATACTAAATTTTTAACGCTTTCATTTTTCAATTATGTAATGGTATTGTTTTTAGCTTTATACAAAACCAATACCTATTTACCAAGACGGCGTAACCCCTTACATTAAACGCTCTCAACAAAATTTAATAGTAACACATGTTCAGGGGAAAAAAATTAATGAAAATATCCCAACTACTCTTTGTTTTAAACAACTATAAATTAATAGACTTCTAGTTAGTTTTACTATTTAACTACTTGTTCACTTGTCTACTAAGTTACTTTCAATATGAGTATATATTTTATAAGAATCGTTGTCAAGATGATTATTCAAACTATTATGAGATTCCAGAATTACTATTTTTTCATAACATTAGCAGCATACCTTAGCTAAAAAGAAAAAATCCCCAAATTTATTATTGGGGATTTTTGCGTGTAAGTTTTTATTTTCAAAGTTTTCTTGTTTTTTTCGGTACCAGTATAATTGGTCTAATCTTTCCAATAACGATCATATAAATTTTGCATATGGTTAGTCATAATTTCCACTGATTTTTCTACATTATGCTCTTCGATTGCTTTGATCAGCAACTGATGCTCTTGAAAATTTATATCCCTGTAATCCGGCCGTGTTACGGTTCGATCTCGAATAAACTTCCACATCTCCTGTTGTTTCATTGCGTTACTAATAGCCGCCATAATGTTTATATATAACTCATTATGAGAAGCCTTTGCAATACCACGATGTAATTGATCATCTGTTTCTGGTACATATACCCCGGCCTTGGTTTCTTCCTCCATCTTTTGGATGGTCGAACGAAGTTCCTCTATATCTTCATCAGTAGCCCTTTGCGCCGCGAATTTTACAATGAGAGGTTCTATATTCATCCTAACTTCAATAATATCCTCTGGAGAAATAGAATTGAAAACAATAGCCGTTTGTGAGGTATCAGATAAAACCTGGTCGCTTTTAACATAAATACCTTCGCCCTGCCGGGAGTAGATAATCCCGTTTAACTCCAATGCACTAAGTGCTTGTCTAATAGGTGCACGACTAACACCAAACTGTTCGCACAACTCCCTTTCAGCAGGTAATTTATCACCTATTTTAAAAGAACCTAATTGAATTTCTGATAGAATTTGATTATAAATTTGCATATATAACTTTTTGCTTGATACTGGATTAAAACTAATAGTAACCACCTTCTCATATTGTGTCTATTATACCTAAGTATTTATTATATTAAATAATTATATAGACATTTATATGAAAGAGCAATAAACTTGTGTATTTGTATACTTACCTGAAAAGATAACTTAATTGCATATTTTTATTTCGATAAAGAGGAATGCGAATTAAGTTAGAAATTATGTTATTTTAATAATTGAATTAGGAATAATGATAACTCAGGAATTAAAGTAATCACCATTAAACTGAGTAACATCGAAATGAGAAACGGTAAAACAGCTTTTGATAAAGTCTCTATACTCAGTCCAGAGATTCCTGACCCAACAAATAAATTTACTCCGACCGGAGGGGTAATAAAACCAATTGCTAAGTTTACAATCATGATAATCCCAAAGTGAATGGGATCAATACCAATATTTATTGCAATTGGCAGTAAAATTGGTGTTAAGATAATAACAGCAGCCGATGTATCCATAAAGCATCCAACAAATAAAAGTAAAATATTGATGAGAAGAATAATAATTAATGGATTAGAGGATATACTCAACAATGCATCCGCAACCATTGCTGGTATTTGTTCCAAAGTTAAAATTTTCCCGAATGCATTTGCTGTTCCGATGATAATTAAAATGGTAGCGGATGTCAGCGCTGCATCCTTTATCACGGCCGGAAAGCTCTTAAAATTTAGTTCCTTATAAATAAATAAACTAACAATTGCAGCATAAACAACTGCAACAACAGCTGCTTCAGTAGGGGTGAAAATACCACCATAAATACCACCTAAAATAATAACTGGCACTAAAATTGCCCATTTTGCTTCATTAAGCTCAGCCCACGCTCTTTTTAACGTGAATTTTTCGCCATTGCCTTTGTATCCTTGCTTTTTTGAATATATATAGCTCCAGGCTATCATTACTATACCAATTAATATACCAGGCAAAATTCCAGCTATAAACATATCACCTATCGATACACTACCGGAAACACCATATAGAACCATTGGTATACTTGGTGGAATAATGATACCTAAGGCACCAGCGGACACGACCACTGCCGTTGCAAACCTTTTATCATAACCAAATCCCACCATTGCAGGGATCATAACTCCGCCTACAGCTGCAACAGTCGCTGGGCCCGAACCGGAAATAGCAGCAAAAAACATACAAGTTATAACAGCTGCCATCGCAAAACCACCAGTAAAGTTACCAACAAAAACATTAGCAAATTTAAACAGACGTTCCGATATTCCGCCTTTACCCATAATTTCTCCAGCTAGGATAAAAAAAGGAACGGCCATTAGTGGAAATGAATCTGTTGATGCAACTAAACTCTGTGCCAGATATTGAACGGAAGTTACATCAGCATATATGATAGTTACTAAAGTAGACAAACCTAAGGAAAAACCAATTGGCACAGTTAATAGTAAAAAGAATACAAAACTGCCAAATAACACAATTGCTGTCATAAAATCACCTACTCTCCAGTTCTAAATGTACTAGTTTGTATTCTCATATTTTGAATGACTCTAATTGCCGTTAATAAAAATCCTGCCAATGGAGCGGCATAAACGTATTTTAATGGTATCCCCATAGCCGGAGACATGCGGTTTATTTGCGTTACTACTTCAAAACTAAAGTATGTCAGCAGAACAACAAATACTAGAACTGCTATGTTTGCACACATTGCCAAGACAAATTTGCCCTTTTTCTTAAAAACCAAATTAAGCGCATCTACACTTATATGTGCCTGTCTTTTAACTCCATAACTCACTCCAATATAAACTAACCATATAAAAGCATATCTAGCTAACTCCTCGGACCAAACTAAGGATGACCCCATTACATATCTCATAATTACTTGAACAAAAATAACAACTACGGTTAGAATACTTAGTATAATAAGAACGAAGGATTCAATGTTTTCATCCAGCCAAGTTAAAATCTTCATGTTTTCCCCCCTCGAGATTGCGCTTTCTTTTTTAACTAACATCTGTAATGATTAAAAGCAGAACTCACCTAAGTGGATAGATTCTGCTTTTCAACTAAACTATTTTTGAGCCTCTAATAGACTATCAATAAGCTCCTTACCATATACGTCCTCAAATTCTTTATATACTGATTCTGATGCTTTTCTAAAGGATGCCTTATCCGGAGTATTAACTTTCATTCCTTTAGCCTCAAGTTCTTTAATGAGATTTGCTTCTTCATTCATAACTAATTCACGGTGGAATTTAGAAACTTCTTTTACACTTGACGAAATGATTTCCTGCTGATCAGGTGTAAGTGTTCCCCAGAATTTGTCACTAATTGCAATTGTCGTTGGACTATAGGAATGTCCTGTTAAACTCAAATACTTTTGTACTTCATCAAATTTACTAGCATGGATATTTGAAACAGGATTTTCTTGCCCATCGACAGTACCCTGCTGTAACGCCATGTAGAGTTCACCAAAAGCCATTGGAGTAGGGTTTGCACCTAATTCTTTAAAGATACTCACCAATATAGGCATTTCCGGAGTTCTAATCTTTAAACCTTTTAAATCTTCTACTGTTTCAATTGGTTTCTTGCTGTTTGTTACGTTTCTAAAACCATTTTCCAAGTGTCCAAGGATACGTAAGTTATCGTCAAGAAGTGGTTCAAACACCTTTTGGCCAATAGGACCATCTAATGCTTCCCAAGCTTGTTCATTCTTTTCAAAAAGGAATGGCAATCCAAAAACGTCCACTTTTGGTTCATATTGCGCAAAGGTACTAGCAGCAACCATTTGAATATCATCAAATGATACCCCCTCTACCATTTGAGGCTCACTTCCTAACACTTCGTTAGGAAAAACCTCTACTGTTATCTGACCATCTGATTTTTCCTCAACTAATTCTTTAAATTTAATTGCTGCTGTGTGTCTTGAGTTTGCTTCTACAGCGCTATGTGCGAATTTAATTGTAATTTCCCCCCCAGATGAATCAGGCTTCTTGTTATCAGCACTTGTTTTATCTGAACTGCCACACGCTGATAAAATAACCATCATTAAAGAAACCAGTGCCAAGAAAATTACCTTTCTAGATTGTTTCATTCCATTTCCCCCTTGTAGAAAATTTTATTTATTTAATAGTAGATACGTTTTTTTCAAAGGCAGTATGCGATTTTCACCTACTACTTTTAATTTCATATCTATCAATTAACAAAAAGTAATTTTATATTATGGTAAATCTAATACTATTTTTATTGGATATCCGCTTTTTGTTACCGCTGTCTCCATTGCTTCATTTATTCGTTCGAATGGGTAGCGGTGTGTGACCAACGACTCCAAGTTGTATTTTTGACTAGTAATGATATCAATTGCCATTTTGAAATCTTCCTTTACATACATGGATGAACCAAACATTTGCACTTCAGAAATCATTACCCTATTCCAGTCAATTGGTACACTTTCTTCAAATAATGCGATAGAGATAATTTTCCCTTTTCTCTTAATTACATTGAAGGCATCGTCTATAACGGATTTATGTCCGAATGTAATAAAAACATGGTCAAATTCACCAATATTTGCTGAAACATAGTTTTGCAGGGATTGTTCTCTTACATTAACGACATCAGTAGCACATAATCTTTTGCCAATCTCTAAATTGGTATCGATAGCATCTGTTAAGCAGATCGTATCCGCTCCTTTATAATGAGCTGCAACTGCTGTTACAAGACCTATTGGGCCTGAACCAAGAATCGCTACTTTGTCTCCATTTTTTACATCCGCTATATTTACAGCATGAACTCCAACTGCTAAAGGTTCAGTTAAAACTGCCAGGTATGGAGAAAGCGTTTTCGGTATTATGTATACAGCTTGCTCTGGAGCTGTCATATACTCCGCAAATCCCCCATCCCATTTTTGGGTCCCAAGCACGATTTTTTCTTTACAGAGATTGTAACGTCCCTCCAAACATTGCGAACAATGACTACAGCCAACATGCGGTTCAACCGTCACCATATCTCCAACGTTCAAGGTTGTTACTTTATCTCCAATTAAAACAATGTTTCCGATTACTTCATGCCCCAGTATACTTGGCGGTGTTCGGAACGGGTGAGTTCCAACATACGCATGAACTTCTGAACCACAAATTCCTGCAGTGGTCAATTGAATCAATACTTCACTTTCACCAATTTTAGGAATATCCTTTTCTATCATCGTCATGTTTTTAATATGATCAAATAAAGCTGCTCTCAAATCTAAATGCCTCCTCTGTTTCTTCATAATTCAAATATCGATATAAGGCCTTAATATTTACAAAATAATCCCTATAACAGGGGAAATCGTTTCCATTTATAAAAAAATTGTTTAAAACCTGTTGATGGAAGTAAAACGATTTACCAATGGCAATAAAAAATATCGAAATGAAATTATGATGTAAACTCCCTTATCAAAAGATTCCGAATATTTTATCGCTAATTCTAATTACTCGTTCTTATACCACTTTTAAACGTTTAACATTCGAAAAAGAATCTATTCCTATATCTGAGTTTGGGTCTTTGGTGTTCGTGGAATCAAGTTAGTATTATTAAAAAAAGGTTTTGAATTGGGGACATATTGGTTACAATCTGAGCTGGGAGAGTTTAAATAAATATGATTATCGTAGATGGCAGTATAGAGTATCATTCATATAAGTTTTGCACAGACACCAAAAAAAATGAGTGCCTGTGCAAATGTATGCCATGATTAATCCATATGTGACCCACCATTTATATCGATTTCTTCACCAGTAATATAGGAAGCTTCATCTGAAGCTAAGAATGCAATGGTAGCTGCAATTTCTTCTGTTTCTCCAGGTCTTCCCATAGGAATTCCTGCAATAACGTTCTGTGCCTGTTCTTCAGGGAGGGACTTCCAGATGTCCGTATTAACAAGCCCTGGTGCAACACAGTTAACTGTGATTCCATCAAGTGCGACCTCACGGGCAAGGTTCTTGGAGAATCCTAATACAGCAGCCTTTGAAGCAGAATAGTGCGGTCCTCCAAACACGCCTCCACCTCGTTTTGCTGAAACGGAAGAAAGACTGACGATTCTGCCGAATTTTTGTTTTTTCATTGTTTCAAGTACTGCCTGGGAGCATAAGAATAGTCCAAACATATTAACATTAAATACCTTTGTAATATCCTCAAGCGTCATATCTTGAACAGTTACTTTTTGTGAAATTCCTGCATTATTAATTAGAATATCAATTCGGCCGTATGTCTCAAGAACCTTCTCTACCATGCTGTCAATAGATTCCTTATTGGTTACATTCAATTCCACCCCTAAAGCTTTTCCACCTGCTTCAGTAATAGCATTAACTGTGTCTTGAATTCCGTCCATATTAAGGTCAGCTACTACAACTGCTGCTCCTTGTTTTGCAAGTGTTAATGCGATTGTACGTCCAATCCCTCTTTTTGAACCGCTTCCAGTGACGATTGCTACTCTATTATCTAATCTAAACATTATTCTCTCTCCTCCGGATTGCTTAGTTAAGCATTTTCTTTGCTGTTTCCACAATATTTTCAACAGTAATTCCATTAAGCTCCAGTAACTTTTCGTATGGTGCAGACTGACCAAATTGATCTTGAACCCCTATTCTCCTTACCATACCCTTACCTTCTTCCGCTACTACTTCACATACTGCACTTCCAAGACCATTTAAAATATTATGATCCTCAATTGTGATGATCTTACCAATCTTTAGACATTCAACCACGGCATCTCGGTCCAAAGGTTTAATAGTATGCATGTCTAGCAGTTTTACAGAAATCCCTTCCTCTTCCAACTGCTTTGTTGCTTCTAAGGCCAGGCGGACAGTATCACCATTTGCAATAATAGCTATATCATTACCATCCTTAATCTGCTTTGCTTTTCCAATTGTAAATTCCTCATTTTCATCATAAATAATAGGAACAGTATCCCTAGTAAAACGAAGATATACAGGACCATAAATTTTCGCCGCTTGTTCTACTAACTTTCTAGTAGAAAAATAGTCAGCACCCATAATGACCGTCATATTTGGAAAGCTTCTTAAGACACCCATATCCTCGATAGCTTGGTGACTGCCGCCATCATTAGCTGGAGTTAGACCTCCATGAGAACAGGCAATTTTTACGTTTAGGTTTGGATAACAGATTTCTTGTCTAATTTGCTCTGCCATTCTTAAAGAACCAAATACAGCGTAAGTGCTTACAAACGGGATTTTACCTGTTGTAGCAAGCCCTGCAGCCAAGCCTGCAGCATTTTGTTCTGCAATTCCAACGTTAATATGCTGGTCAGGTAACTGCTTTATAAAGTTGGTGGTTTTGCAGGATTTCGCAATATCAACATCAATTACATAAATGTTTTTATTTTCTTTACCTAATTTTACGATTTCATCACCAAAGGCTTCTCTTGTAGCTTTTTTTACCGTTAAAGCTCTTTCCATTATGCTCATCATTTTAAACCTCCTGCGATTTCTTCCATAGCCAGTCGATACTCTTCATCATTAGGAGCAACCCCGTGCCAATCCGCTACATCTTCCATATAAGAAACGCCTTTACCTTTTACCGTATCAAGTACAATACACTTTGGTTTTCCATTTTTTGCAACTCTTATTTCATCTAACGTTTCAACAATTTCCTCCATCGAGTGACCATTAATACGTTTTGTTTCAAAACCAAATGCTTCAAATTTCTTTTCTAAATCTTGCACCGGCATAACTTCATCGGTGAAGCCATCAATTTGGAGTCGATTATTATCAACAAAAACCACTAAATTATCTAATTGGTACTTAACTGCTGTCTGAGCAGCTTCCCAAATTTGACCTTCTTGACATTCACCATCTCCGATTAGAGAGAAAACTCGATAATCTTTTTTATCTCTTTTCCCTGCAATGGCCATTCCAACCCCGCAAGAGAGCCCTTGACCTAGGGATCCTGTAGAAATGTCAATCCCTGGGCACTTTTTCATATCAGGATGTCCCTGGAAAGGAGATCCATATTCTCTTAAAGTGTAGATCGTTTCATATGGCACATAGCCAAGTAAAGCTAGGGCAGAGTATTGTATAGGGCAAACATGTCCTTTTGAAAGAACAAATCTGTCACGGTCTTCCCAATTAGGATTTTTTGGATCAATGTTCATTTCTTTAAAGTATAGTGCTGCAATAAGATCAGCTGCAGAAAGTGAACCGCCGGGGTGACCAGATTGTGCCTTGTGAATCATCGTAATAGCTGTTTGTCTTAGTTCAATTGCTCTTTCCTTTAATTCTCCAATACTAATATCTTTCATGTCTGCACCTCGTTAAATAATGACTTGTTTTCAAATTTTAATTAAAAGGCTTACATTTGTTTATTTGTCCACTTGTCTACTAAGTTACCTTATGATTTTAGTATATCTCTATTCTTGTTTTTGTCAACAGAATTTATATAAAAACTTTAAGTCTTGATACGCATATTTCTACAACACAAAAAACCACTCCCTAATTTTTTTAGGAAGTGGTTTTTGGTATTGATATAGAAAAAGACTACTGCATTGTTAAGAGTAAGTAGTCTCGCTTCCGTAAGATTTACCAATGACGGTACGTGATTTTACCCTTGCCCTGCGTTTAATCTACGAAATAGTATTATGATCCTATAAATTCTTCAACTTCCTTCTTAGTCGGCAGAGCAGAGATTGCTCCTTTTCCTGTTGTAGTAAGAGCGCCGCTAGCGTTGGCAAATTGCAGGATAAAAGTATGGTGGTCTCGCAGTATTTCTTCAATGTTTTCCGGATATGCATGCAATTCTAGTAATTGATATAAAAATCCGCCAATGAAGGCATCACCTGCTCCAGTTGTGTCCACCGCTTCAACAGAGTATCCGCTCGATTCAAACTTTTGATCCTTTAAAATCAAGTCCGCTCCGGCAGCTCCCTTTGTGTAGACAACGGCCTTCACGTTTCCAACGAACAACGATTGCATCGCTTCCGCTTCATCCTTTATACCCGTAATAAATTCAAGCTCCTCATCGGAAACCTTTACGATATCTGCAGTCGGTAAAAATTCGAGAATTGCCTTACGACAGTCCTCTGGATCTTCCCAAAGCGGAAGCCGTACATTTGGGTCAAAGCTTACCAAGCCATCGGCAGCCCTAACAGCGGCAATCGCTTTTTTATGAGCTTGTTTCATCGGGCTTTCCACCAGATCAACTGAGCAGAAGTGGAGAATATCCCCTGCTTGGAACCATGCTGGCTCGATTTCCTCCTCACTTAACAGTAAATCAGCAGAAGGATTACGGTAAAATGAAAAATCACGTTCCCCGTTTTCTTTTAACGAGACGAAAGCTAAGGCCGTATTCGCATCACCAGTCCGGTATATTTTATCTGTGTCAACACCGGCCTCGACAAGCTTTTCAACTAAAAAGTCGCCAAACGCATCCTTCCCTAATTTAGAAATCATCGCTGCTTCCTGCCCATATTTGGCAACAGCCGCAGCCACATTTGCCGGTGCTCCCCCTGGCGCTCTCTCAAATGCGACAACATCCTTTAAGGCAACCCCTTTCTGAAGAGGAATAAAATCAATTAACACTTCACCAATCGAAAACAATTTTCCCATTTTGTCACCTCTAGTATGTCTAACAGATTATTTGATATCCCATTTAACAGCCTTTACATTCGTATGTCCACCATGAGCAAACACAGAGATTCCATTACTATTTTTACCAGGAAAAATCCTTCCAGTAAATACTTCCTCTCCATCATTTACAAACACTTCAACCGAGGAAACATCAACAAAGATTCGGAACGAAATCTTTTTAGCGTCCAACGTACATTTCCGAATCGCACCAAACTCCTCAGCAAAAGATACGCCGGACCTAGTCCGATCAAACACAACCTTTTTGGCAACCGCATCATATTTAATCACGGTTTTCTCGTTTTCTCCCACCCGAAGTTCCAAACCAAACGCCTCGGCACTACTATCAGAGAATTCCGCAAGAAGCTCATACACGTCTCCCTCAAAGTTATCCAAACGGACATTTTCATTTTCTACACTTTGGCTGGTTTCTACCTTTTTCCCTCGAAGCAAGATCAACTCAGGAACTGGCTGTTGAATCAGTTTTCCGTCTTTAATCTTTAACTCACGAGGAAGTGTTAAACAATGTGCCCAGCCATTTCTATCAGTAGGATAGTCAATTTCCGGTAATCCCATCCACCCGACTAAAATCCGCCTCCCCTGGTGATCCACCGTTGTTTGCGGCGCGTAAAAATCAAAACCGCGATCTAGCTCATAAAAAGCACCATGTTTTAGTTCAATATTCTCTAAATCTATCGGACTTCCTATTACATACCCTGATTGATAAATATTTTGATAGTGGTCGCCTTCTGCTTTTAACCCTTGTGGGGAGAAAAGGAATACACCTTGCCCATCCAGCTCAAAGTAATCAGGACATTCCCACATATAACCGAACTCTTCACCTAACCCGGTCTTCACTTCACCCACAAACTGCCAATCTTTTAAATCCCTAGAGCGGTATAAAACAACACTACCCGTCTCATTTTCCCTTTGGGCCCCAATCACCGCATAGAAGTGATCCCCATTTTTCCAAACCTTTGGATCACGGAAATGATCGGTATAACCGCTCGGAACTTCTGCAATCACCGGTGCATCCATTTTTACAATACTTCCACCCGGGCTCATCACAGCCAAACATTGATAGGGGTGTCTATTCCAATATTCATCACGCGTATTGCCCGTATACATTAAATATAATTTGCCATCATGCTCAATCCCGCTTCCGGAATAAGCACCATGACTATCAAACTCATTGGACGGCTCAATGGCCATTCCAACATTTTCCCAATGAACCAGGTCTTTAGACTTCGTATGATACCAATGTTTCAATCCATGAACCGGCCCAAGCGGGAACCATTGATAAAATAAATGATACTCCCCATTAAAATAGCTAAATCCATTCGGATCGTTTAATAATCCTGTCTCCGGCTGAATATGAAAAGACTGGCGCCATGGGCATTGATTCACTAAATTGGCTAACCTTTGGATTTCTTCTTCGGACACGTCTTCCATGGTTCTGTATCGCTGCTCTTTTGTCCATTCCATGCTGTTCACTCCTAATACAGAAAGGAGAATCACGGGATTCTCCTTTTCATTTTTTATTATGCTGCTGCTTGATCAGATGTTTGTTTACCCGCTTTTTTTTCGTCTCTTTTGGCTAAAACAATCGTGACAATAAATGCAACGACAAATGCGATGGCCATACCGATAATATAAGAAATGATCGTATCTGGACGAATCGAGATGATTCCTGGTATACCTGCTGCCCCAAGTGCAGTCGCTTTAACCTTGAACAACGTAACAAAGCCCGATCCAAAGGCAGAACCGATAATGGCACCGATAAATGGATAGCGTAATTTCAAGTTAACCCCGAACATCGCTGGTTCCGTAATCCCTAATAAGGCAGAGATCCCGGCAGCTGAAGCCGTTCCTTTGATCTTGCCATTTTTTGTTGTCTTTAGTACCGCAAGTGTCGCTGCTCCCTGCGCAATGTTTGACATCGCCGCGATAACGAAGATAAACGATCCACCCGTTTTCACAACATCAGCAAGTAATTGTGTTTCTACCGCTATGAAGCTGTGGTGCATACCTGTAATAACAATTGGTGCATAAGCCAAACCGAAGATAATTCCGCCTACGACACCTGTTGTGTCATATAACCAAACGATTCCATCTGTTAAAAGATTACCAGCTGAGCGTGTCAGCGGTCCTACCAGAGTGAACGTTAAAATCCCCGTAATAAAGATAGAGAATAGCGGTGTTAATAGATTGTCTAAAGCAGAAGGAACAACCTTCCGTAGGGATGTTTCAATCTTTGCTAGAATAAATGACGCCGCAAGTACAGGAAGTACGCTTCCTTGATAGCCTACCTTCTCAATTTCTATGCCAAAGATATTCCAAACGGGGACTTCATTATTAAGTACCGCAGCACCATAACCGTACCCATTTAATAGGTCTGGGTGAACCATCAGCATTCCAAGAGTGGCCCCAAGGAAAGGATTCCCACCAAACCGCTTCGTTGCGGAGAAACCAATTAAAATCGGTAAAAAGACAAAGGCTGCATTTGCAAATGTATTAATAAGTGCCGCTAAATCCGCCATTTCTGGATTGGCATCTACTAAGGATTTTCCCTCAAAAAATAAATCTGGAGCTGTTAAGACATTATTTATCCCCATTAGTAAACCGCCAGCTACAATCGCTGGAATAATCGGAACGAAAATGTCTGACAGCATTTTGACGAATTGCTGAATTGGATTTAGTTTCTTCGTCGCTGCATCTTTTACATCACTCGTTGACATTTCTGTTTGACCAGACATCTCCGCTAAGTGTTTATAGACCTCGTTCACCGTTCCAGATCCTAAGATAATTTGATACTGACCTCCCGTTGAGAAGGTCCCTTTCACGACATCCATGTTGTCCAAAGCTGCTTGATTAACGACCGATTCATCTTCTAAAACAAGACGTAAACGTGTGGCGCAATGCGCTGCAGCTGATACATTTTCCTTACCGCCAATGGCATCCAGTACTTCCCGAGCAATTTTTTTATGATCCATCTTAATCCCTCTCTTTTCATTTGATATAGGAACCGGTTCCACCGAAGAGTAAAAAATAAAAACCCTTCATAAGAGGAACCGGTTCCACTGTTAACTAAAAAAATTTGTAAGAGAAGCCTAATCCATTTGTTACCAAGTGGATAGGTCCTCTTAATTGGAACCGATTTCGCTGTTTTTATTATAGGGGACGGTTAAAGAGATTGTCAACGCTTTCTCGCTCAATAATTTCAAATTTAGAGACGGTTAATTTTTCCACAGGGCGTTCATTAACTAACTCTACAATATGTCTTGCAGCACTTTCCCCTGCTTCTTTGTAAAAAAACTTCGCAGTCGTAATGCCCGGATGAATGATTCCTGTAACATCATAGCCGCCAAAACCTGTAACTGCTAAGTCCTGCGGTATCATAATCCCCTCTGAATAGGACGCCTTCAAAACACCAAGAGCAATATTATCGGTTGCACAAACAAAGATGTCAGGTTGAAATTCATAGATAATTTCATTTGCACTAGCCTGTGCAGCTGGAATGTTGAATAATGTCTCATAGAAGCGAACATCACAATCGTCTACTTCTTGTATCGCCTTTTTAAAACCCTGCTTTCGTTTCACGCCTACTGAAATATCCCGTTCCGTTACGCCTAGATAAGCAATTTTTCGATACCCTTTTTCAAGTACATACCGCCCCATCGTATAACCAGCCTGAAAATCATCATGAATCAGACTATGAAAGTCCTCATGCTCTTGTCCAATTAACAATACAGGAACCTTAACACTCTCAAATGCCTCGATATGCTGATCTGTGATTTCAGTAGCAAGCAAAATAATCCCCGCCATCTTTTGATTGGCGAAGCTATAAATGCTTTCAATCTCTCTCTCTAGATTTTGACTTGTATTGGAAATAAGCATTTGATAATTCATTTTCTTTAATTGTTCATCAATGCCAATCAACGTTTGTGAAGAAGCATAGGAATCAAGCCTCGGGACAATCGTGCCAATAATATTCGTTTTCTTCGCTTTTAAACTCTGTGCAAATGGATTCGGAGAATACCCCGTTTCTTTGATGGCCTGTTCAATTTTCTTTTTTGTGGCTTCCCCAACCGAGCCGCCATTTAAATAACGAGAAACCGTACTTTTCGCCACACCCGCAAGCTTAGCAATATCTAAAATTGTACTCATTTCCTCAACCTCATAACATTTCAAATTCATATATGATTATAGCATTATCAATAGCTTCATCCAAAGCGACGGGGCGACGGGGACGGTTCTTATGGCTTTTTATGAAGCTAGTTTAGGCCACAAGAACCACCCCCAGTGGCATTGTTAAGCAATTTGTTCGGTTTGCTCCGAGACAAGCTTGTTATATATCTGTAAATCCTTTGCATATAAATTTAAATAAGTTGCCATTCCTTGATTTTTTACTTTTTCAAAGCTTTCCCAGTCAACAATACCGTATTCCATATTCAACTTTTCAGCATTCGCCCAAGCCGTTTCCTCGAACGCAATATTCATCTTATGCTCTTCGATTAACATTGTTAGAAGATTGCCATCACTGTATTGTTCGTATATTGTATGATTTTTTTTCATCTCGTAAAATTCAAGCGTTTTTGTCAGTGAATCCAGTAAAGCTTTCCGGTCCAACGCATGCCCTAACTCATGTAGTGTGAAAGCTTTAATATACGATTCGAGTGAAACTTGAGCCTGCATTTCCTTTATTGCTTCTTCTATACGTTTCACATCATAACCTATATAGTTAAGGATAAAATTATAGCTCATATTCACCCCAGTATGGTTTTGCTTCAGTTCCATATCTATTCCAACAGCTCTTATAGTTGACTGGATTAATCGCTCAACCCAGTTTTTCCCACCCTTATTGTTCAATTTTTCCCCTTGCTTTCTCATTTAATATATCTTTTGAAGCATATAGTTATTTTACGCTAATTCATTATTAGTATGGAAGTCTTCTATTCACATATTTTATTAAATGAAGTTTCACACAACTATATGAATATATATCAAAAATATATATCAAAATAAATTCCGTAGCAACAAGTAACACTAAGTATAAGGCTGGTCAACATAAGCTGTTCATTTCCACATCTGGGATAAAGAGGGTTGGGGGACCAGGTTAGATTAAGCATCCGAGAGGATAAATAGACGGAAAAATTCCGCTTAATTAGTAATATTTAATAAAAAAGGCTTAAATAGACGGAGAGATTCCGCCTATCAGCTCGAAAAATTCGAAAATGGGCAATTTTGCTATGCATAGTCGGAAAAACTCCGCTTATTTACCCCAAAACGAGCTCCATTCTGAATCTAACCGGAAAATCTCCGCTTATTCAACGGTGCCAATACGACTGTCATTTCGGAATAAGAATCAATGGGCTAATTAAATAAAAGGCATTCAACGCAAAAAAGGGCGCGCCATAATGTATGGGGCACCCCTTTTTGGATAATATATCGGTTTATTTTTGATGAGTGTTGCTTACGTATTTAATCATTATCACGTTGTTTGGAACGGGCTTCGCCGCCTTTGCGTCCAATCTCCTCATAAAACTCTCTGTCGTGGTTTTCTGAAGTGGCTTCGCCGCCTTTACGCCCGATTTCCTCATAGAACTCTCTATCGTGGTTTTCTGAAGTGGCTTCGCCGCCTTTACGCCCAATCTCCTCATAGAACTCTCTGTCGTGGTTTTTAGCGGTAGCTTCCCCGCCTTTTCGTCCTGCTTCTTCTAAAGTCATTTTATCATTATCGTTGTTATTTCGGTTTTTGTTATTCATTAAAAATTCCTCCCTTAAATATTTTCCATTTTTTAATACATTGTGTTCCATATCACTAGAAACTAGAAATTTTTATAATTAACTATTGTCGTTGTCACGTTGTCTGGCACGGGCTTTGCCGCCTTTACTGCCGATTTCTTCATAAAAATCCCTATCATGGTTTGCAGCGGTAGCTTCTCCACCTTTTTGCCCAATCTTTTCATAAAATTCCCTATCATGATTTGAGGAGGTGGCTTCTCCACCTTTCCGTCCCGCTTCTTCGACAGTCATGTTACCATTATTGTTTTCGCTGCGATTGTTCTTGGTATTCTTCGCCATAGAAAAATTCCTCCTTCATTTTACTAGAATTGTGTTGCACTCTTTATATTCCCGCCCTCTATTAAATTAAACATCTTTTATTAATTGCTTTTAGAACAACCAAAAGACCTCCTATAGGTTCAAGTGATCTAACCCCCTGCCCCTTAATAGTAAAACCTTATAACTTTCGAGGATAAATATATTTGATTTCACTAGTTTTTTTTCTATCAAATCGGGTAAATATTCATATACTTTAGATTAATAACTGGGGGGAAAGGAATATGAAAAAAAACAACACGATCATGCAATTTTTCGAGTGGCATATAGAGCCGGATGGCAACCACTGGAGACGTTTAAAGGAAATGGCGCCAGAATTAAAAGAAAAAGGAATTACTTCCATCTGGATACCGCCAGTGACAAAAGCAATCTCTCCTGAAAATAATGGCTATGCCACATATGATTTATACGATCTGGGTGAATTTAATCAAAAAGGATCCATCCGGACAAAGTACGGGACTAAACATGAACTAATAGAGGCAATAGCTGCATGTCAAAATACCGGAATTAAAGTCTACATAGATGTTGTAATGAACCATAAAGCAGGTGCTGACGAGACGGAATTAATTAACGTGATTGAAGTGGACCAGGAGGACCGGACGGAAGAAATATCTGATTCCTTTGTTATTGAGGCTTTTACTAAATTTACATTTCCAGAGCGGGATGGAAAATATTCTTCTTTTGAATGGGGGCACGAACATTTAACCGGAACTGATTATGATAATAAGACGGAGAAATCGGGAATATTTAAAATCCTTGGAGATGACAAGGATTGGAGTAATCATGTAGATAACGAATATGGTAATTATGACTATCTAATGTTTGCCGATATTGACTATGAACATCCTGAAGTAAAAAAAGAAATGATAGAATGGGGAAAATGGCTTAGTGATACCCTTAACTGTGATGGATACCGTCTTGATGCAATCAAGCATATTAATTACTATTTTATCAGTGAGTTTGTAGAGGAGATGCGTAAACACCGTGGTGATGACTTTTATTTCGTCGGTGAAGTATGGAGGCCTGAACTTCATGGCTGCCAAAAATACCTTGACCATGTCGATTATCAGATAGATTTGTTTGATGTCCCCTTGCATTATAAGTTGCACCAATCCTCCAACGTAGGCAGTGATTTCGATTTAACCAGTATTTTCGAGGGTACCCTTGTAAACTCCCACCCAAAGAATGCTGTAACCTTCGTTGATAATCATGACACTCAGCCCCAGGAATCTCTTGAATCATGGGTACAGGACTGGTTTAAACCAAGTGCATATGCCCTAATTCTACTTAGAAAAGATGGAAATCCGTGTCTCTTCTATGGGGATTATTACGGAATCGGAGGACCGGAGCCAGCAGAAGGAAAAAAGGAAATCCTTGATCGCCTTCTCTTTGCCAGATACGAGAAAGCATATGGGGAACAACACGATTACTTCGACCATCCAAATACCATTGGCTGGGTTCGCCTGGGTAGTAAAGAGTTTAAACACTCAGGGTGTGCGGTCGTCATCTCCAATGGGGAAGATCGCGAAAAAAGAATGTACGTTGGTGAAAGAAAAGCTGGAGAAACATGGGTCGACCTAACAAACTCAAGGGATGACCAGATAACTATTGAAGATGATGGATATGCCACTTTCCCGGTTAATGGTGGCTGCGTTTCCGTTTGGGCTTACCTTCCTAATGAATAAGATACATTATAGATATGGACCAAAATTTTAATAGAACAAACAAAATGTCCACTAGCAGGTGGACGTTTGTTTGTTCTATCTATTTATGGTGAGGTAACCTTTTATAGCTATATCGCTGACATCGTTTCTTTATAAAAGCGATTCGGCCCCGTCAATGTAAATTTCGCTTCCGGTTATATGGTTTGATTGGGTAGAAGCAAGGAATAGTACTAGGTCGGCGACTTGTTCGGCCTTTCCTGGTTTGTGCTTCAATGGTTGGTTTCCTTCAGGGTATTCAATGGGGATTTCCACTTTTTTTAGCTGTTCATTTTCTTTCCATGTGTTTTCATTGATACTAGTTTCAATCGCACCTGGGCAGATTATGTTCACCCTAATACCGTAGTTGGCAAGCTCAAGAGCGGCCATTTTCCCAAAGCCCATCTGGCCAATTTTGGATGTACTATATGCAGACATTCCAATATTTTTATAGATTCTGTTCCCATTAATTGAACTAGTAATTATGATACTACCCCCTTCTTGCTTCATATAAGGGATTGCATATTTAACAGTTAGAAACGTACTCGTTAAGTTATTGGATATGGTTAAGTCCCATTCCTTAGGCTCCAAGTCTTCTATGGGCGCAACTTTCCCATTAATCCCCGCGTTCGCAAAAACAATATCTAGTCTCCCCCACTGATCGATGGTCCTTTTGTAACAGGTCTCCACTTCCTTGGGGTGAGCAACGTTGGCTTCTATGACAAGTGCTTCACTCCCCATTTCCTCGATCTGATCTTTCACTTTTTCCACGTTTTTTTTATGCAAATCTATTAAAGCAATCTTTCCCCCATTTTGAGCAAGCTTTAGAGCAGCAGCCCTTCCTATCCCTGAGCCAGCCCCTGTAACAAGAGCAACCTGATTTTGAAGTAGATTCTCCACGTTAGAAAGCCTCCTTAAAAGTTGATATCTATTACTATATCCACCATAGAGATTTTGAAACATAAAGATTATATTTAAAATTCGTCTACTGTTCTTTTATTATTCTATCAACCATAGCCTCCTCGTCTAAAGAAGAGCCTGCAACTAAGAGTTATAGTATTGTTAGAGCCATTTAGGTTAACTTTTATGAGTTTGTTTGGTATAAAAAAATCACCTCAGCACATAAGTCTGTTGGTGATTCCGTTTTTGGAATTTAATTTTTAAAGTTTCTTTCAAGATTATAAATGAACCTCTTCTCCTTCTTAAACACTCAAGTACCGATATACGTCTTCATCCTTTATCTCATCTACTGAGCTCTCATACACGATTGATCCGTGATCCACGACATAAATGTAATCTGCTACACTTTTCGCATAGTCTAAATTTTGTTCTACTAAAATCATGGATGTCTTACTTTTTTCTTTAATATCCCGAATAACTCTTTGAATATCTGCAACAATATTAGGCTGAATTCCTTCTGTCGGTTCATCTAATAGCAAGAAAGATGGGTTAGAAACCAAAGCTCTTGCAATGGCTAGCTGCTGCTGTTGACCTCCACTTAAGTCCCCACCATTTCGATTCTTAAATTCCTTTAAGATTGGAAAATATTCATAGATATCCTCTCGAATTAAGTTCTTCTTTGTCCCACCACTAGCTTCTAGACCGATTAATAAATTTTCATAGACAGAAAGCTTCGGAAAAATCTCTCTGCCTTGTGGAACATAACCAATCCCCTTTATTGCACGATATGAAGGACTTTTTTTTGTGATATTATCATTTTTAAAAAGAATACTACCACTTTTCGGTGATAAAATTCCCATAATGGCTTTTAATAATGTTGTTTTACCAACACCATTTCGTCCCATGATACAAACCACTTGGCTTTCCTTTACCTTTAGCTTTATATTCCTTACCACCATGCTTTCACCGTAACCAACCTCTAAATTATCCAGTTCTAGCATTTTATTAATCCACCTTTCGTCCAAGGTATACTTCACGAACCCGAGGATCATTTTGAATCTCTTCCATTGAACCTTGACAAAGTAATTGGCCTTCATGCATCACTGTCACGATATCGGCATACTCTTTTACAAAATCCATATCATGCTCAACAATTAATACTGTTCGATCCTTTGCGATTTCTCGAATCATTTCTCCTGTCTTCATTCTTTCAACTTTAGACATTCCTGCAATAGGTTCATCTAGTAACACTAGACCGGGATCCTGTAATAAAACCATCGCAATTTCTAACCATTGCTTTTGCCCATGTGATAGAGCTCCTGCCTGCTGATCCTTTTCATCTATTAATCCGGTTAAATGAAGCATCTCCTCTATATCTTTTTGTTGGTTTTTTGTTATTTTTGCTGTAATCGTTGCCCAAAGTCCCTTATCCTGCTTTAAGGCAATGATTAAATTTTCATACACAGTTAAGTTTTGAAAAATGGAAGGAGTTTGGAATTTTCGAGATATTCCTATATGGACGATTTTAAAATCCTTTAGTTTCACTAGATTTTGATCCTCCATATACACAACCTTCCCTTGACTTACTTGAGTTTTCCCACAAATTACATCTAATAAAGTTGTCTTGCCTGCTCCATTTGGTCCAATCAAGAAATGAACTTTATTATTTGTTACCTTAAAATCCAAATTACTAATTGCTTTAAATCCACTAAATTCAACTGTAATTTTTTTCGACTCTAGCACTGTTTGGCTGTTTATCATGTAAACCACTCCATCTTTTTTGGAATTTCTTAAATAGTCCCATCAAACCGTCAGGTAAAAACACAACGACAATAACGAACATAAGTCCTAAGAAATATAACCAAATATCTGGGTAGGACTCACTGAAGGTTGTTTTTGCCCAGTTTACTAAAATCGCTCCTAGCACTGGACCAATCAGTGTACCACGTCCCCCTAATGCAACCCATAACACCATTTCAATAGAAGGAATAATTCCCATCATGGTTGGTGAAATAATACCTACCTGAAGAACAAATAACATCCCAGCTAATCCCGCAATTCCAGCCGATAAAGCATAAATAAAGGTTTTGAAGATGGCAGGATCATATCCTAAAAACCGAAGACGATTTTCCCCATCTCGAATACCGATTAACACCTGCCCTAAGCGTCCGTTAATCAGCACTTTACTAGCAAAATAAACAATTGCCAGAACAGCAGCTGTAATAAGATAAATAACAGTCTGTGTTGTTGTCGATGCTAACGAAAATCCAAAAATTGTATTGAAACTCGTCAAGCCATTTGTTCCACCAGTTAAACCTTGTTGCCCTACAAAAAGAGTGACAACAACAACGACTAATGCTTGAGATAAGATGGTGAAATAAACTCCATTAATACGATTACGAAACGTTAACAGTCCAAGTAGCAATCCAATCATTAAGGGAATGAATATTCCTAATATGATTGCTAGGATTGGATTTTGAAATGGTACCCAAATGAATGGAAGCTCTCGCACACCACTCCATGCCATAAAATCAGGAAGTTTAGTAGTACCGGAGGCCTCTAACTTTAAATACATCCCCATTGCATATGCACCAATTCCAAAGAAAATCCCGTGTCCTAAACTCAGTACACCTGTATAACCCCATAACAAGTCCAAACCAATTACTAAAATAGCAAAAGCTAAGTATTTACCGAGAAGATTCAGACGGAAATCTGTTAGAAATAAGGGCGCTATAAGTAACACGATAAAACCCAACAATAGAAGACTTTTTTTATTAAATATCGATTGATTCATTATTTTCCCCATAAAGTCACCGCTCCTTATCTCTATTCGTCAAGTGCTCTTGATCGAGAACTTACAAGTCCAGAAGGTCTCCATTGTAAAAAAGCGATAATTAGCATAAATACCAGTACTTTCCCGATTGTAGCTGAAGTGAAAAATTCAAAGACGGTATTGAAAAATCCAATTCCAAATGCACCAACCACTGCTCCTACAAGAGCACCAACTCCGCCAACAACTACTACCATAAAAGCATCGATAATATAATATGTCCCAATTGTTGGACCAATAGGACCTAATAAGGTTAAGGCACAGCCTGCAATGCCAGCAAAACCTGAGCCAATCGCAAAAGTCCCTAAATCGACCCTTCTTGTTTGAACACCTAAGCATTCTGCCATTTGTCTATTTTGCATAACAGCACGAACTCTTCTACCATTAGTCGTCCGATAAAAATAAAGAAAAATAGCAACAAGACATAAAATTGAAAGACTTAAAATAAAAATGCGTGAGTATGGTAAAACAAGCGTACCTATCGTAAGTCCTCCATTTAAAAAGCTAGGACTCTGTACACCAACGTTAGGCGCACCAAAAATCGTTCTTGCTAATTGTTGAAGCATTAAACCAACACCATATGTTGCCAGTAAGCTATCTAAAGGACGTTTATATAAAAATTGAATCAACGATACCTCTAGTAAAATCCCAAATCCTGCAGCAATTAAAAAGGCGATAGGAATGGATAACAAAAAGTAAAGATCAAAAAACGGTTCAGGGACATACTTTAAAAAAAGGGATTGAATCACATATGTTACATATGCTCCAATCATAATTAACTCTCCATGAGCCATGTTAATAACCTTCATTAAGCCGAAGGTAACAGCAAGCCCTAGAGCAATTAATAATAAAATGGAACCAAGGCTTAATCCATTGAAAAGGGTTAATATTGTACCACTCATATCCTTGCTCCTTTCTACAAAACGATTATCGTAAATATCAAACAATTATTCTTTTAAAAAAATAAGATCGTTATATAGTTATAATTTCTAATAAACGAAAAAGGACAAAAAGTAGATAGAGGCTAATCAAACCTCTACCTAATTTAATTTAAAATATCAATCTTTTAGAAAAAAGCCATTATTAAAAATGATTACTGACCTAAGCTTTCAGCTAACCCGCTTGCCCAATCAAATCCCTTTAGGAATGGATCTGGTTTTACTGGTTCACCTGAATTCCATAGCTCTTTAATTTGTCCATCCACCTGTACTTCACCAATTCTTACTGTCTTATAAACATGCTGGTTTTCACCATCAACCTTTACAAGACCACCTGGTGCCTCGAATTCTAATTCCTTAGCAGCTTCTTTTACAGCATCCACATCTGTTGTTCCAGCTTTTTCTACTGCAGCAGCCCATAAATAAACACCAAAATAACCTGCTTCAATTGGGTCTGCTGTTACACGATCTTCTCCATAAGCTGCTTTGTAGGCTGCGACAAACTCACTGTTTTCAGGAGTTTCAGTCGTTTGATAGTAGTTCCAGCTCGTTAAATGACCTGCAATAACATCTGCACCAATACCTCGGACTTCTTCTTCAGCAACACTTACTGAAAGCACAGTAATATCTTCTGACGTAATACCTGCATCCTTTAATTGTTTAAAAAATGCAACATTACTATCACCATTTAACGTATTGAAAATCACATCTGGTTTTTCACTTTTTATTTTCGCAATGACTGTGTTATAGTCTGTATGCCCTAGTGGTGTATATTCCTCACCAACTAAATCTGCACCCGCATCTTCAAGTTGTGCTTTAATTGCAGCATTTGCTGTTCTTGGAAATACATAATCTGATCCTAATAAGTAAAACTTTGTACCACGATTTTCTAGTAACCAATCAACAGCAGGAACAATTTGTTGGTTTGGCGCTGCACCTGTGTAAAAGATGTTTGGAGAGCTTTCCATCCCTTCATATTGAACTGGATACCATAGTAACCCATTGCTTTCTTCTACCACCGGAAGCATTGCTTTACGACTCGCAGACGTCCAGCCACCAAAAATGGTTGCAACCTTATCTTGCTGTAATAATTTCTTCGCTTTCTCTGCAAATGTAGGCCAATCTGATGCGCCATCCTCAATAACTGGCTTAATTTGCTTACCTAAAACGCCTCCGTTTGCATTAATTTCGTTTATTGCCAATAATTCTGCATCATGTACAGATGTTTCACTGATCGCCATGGTTCCACTTAAAGAATGCAAGATTCCAACTTCAATCACATCTTCTTCTGAATCAGAAGTACCTTCTGTTGATCCAGAGTTTCCCTCTTCTGGGGCGGATGCACCATTACTTTCTGAACACGCTGCAATGATCATTGTAAAAGCTACCATTAGTAAAAAAAGATAAAACTGTTTTATTTTCATTTTTTCAACCCCATTTTCATATGTAAAATTTCCCAACAACTAAATGATATCAACACTACAAATGATGTTCCACTAACACGTGAGGTAATATGACGTGGTTTTTATTTTTTCAAAATCAAAAAAAAAACACTTGATGCCAACTTAGACAACAAGTGCTTTTTTTCTTACAACCTATTAAGCTCAATAACGGAATTCCAAGAATGGCAGTAAAGCATAACATCCTAAACTGAGCTTATCGTTCTCATCGTTAATATTTCCTCCAAAGAATAGATTCTTTATTTAATAACACGCGCCTACTATATGTCTGGGCTTCTGCTATAATCGCTTCAATGATTCCGGTATGATTTGCTAATAATCGCAGAATACCCCCTTGATCAGGTAATGCTGATAATCCTAAATGAACATCGGGAAAGTTTTCAATAAGGTGAGAATAAAACTTATCTAAAAACTTTTTATTCACCTGCTCATGAATAAGAATGAATGTACCTATATGGGTATATCCTTCCATTTGCATAATTCCGTTCATTTGATGATCGGGTTCTAAAAAAAGATGATCAAATAACACGAGCTGTCCGTCTCTATAAATCTTAAGTTTGGACCGAATCCATTCATATTTAAAAAAACTCCCATCTTTTGCCCAGCCAGGAGTAATGATATCGCTATAAAAAAAACACGAATCACGTTCTATTTCAACCTCTGTTTCTTGTATAAATCGAGCTTCTTCATATGCAATCAAAGGATCTGGAATGTACTCAAGTACACTTCCAAATCCCAGTTTTATTTTTGTTTGCTGACGTACAGGTTCGGTAGGAGTTTTATAAACCTTCGTTGACGATTGTGTAGTAACTAGGAGATGAGCACTGTCATCTACCTGTATTTGAGTGAAATAAGAATCTCCATTAACATACCCTCCACCAACATGAATGAGATAGATAGAAGGTGAATCACCCTCTAGGTAGATTGGACGTGCTATTTTTAAGGCACCCTCATAATAGCACGATGAGATAATCGTTTTTTCATTCTTTTTAGAGGCGAAAAGATCTAACACTCCTGTGTAGCTCATGAACCTAATCCCATTAATAATGCACTCTTTTTAATCCAATCAACGACCTTATCTAAACCAGTTCCATCCTTCAAATTCGTGAAAATATAGGCCTTTTCCCCTCTCGCTGCAATCGTATCACTTTCCATAATCTCTAGACTCGCCCCCACATATGGAGCTAAATCAATCTTATTTATAATAAATAAATCTGATTTAATCATCCCCTGCCCTCCTTTTCTAGGGATCTTTTCCCCTTGGGCAACATCTATGATATATATGGAAAAGTCGACCAACTCTGGACTAAAGGTTGCAGCTAAATTATCACCACCACTTTCCACAAAAATCAATTCTAAATCCCGATGCAGTTCTGTTAGCTCTTCAATGGCCGCAAAGTTCATAGATGCATCTTCACGAATAGCTGTATGAGGGCATCCTCCAGTTTCCACACCAATAACGCGGTCCTCAGGCAATACTCCATTTTTAATTAAAAAATTCGCATCTTCTTTTGTATAAATATCATTTGTAACAACCGCCATACTCAGCTCTTCATTCAATGCTCGCGTTAATTTTTCGACTAGCATTGTTTTACCGGCCCCAACAGGACCACCAACTCCAATTCGTATCGGTTCCATCTTGATCTCTCCTTCATAACGCTTAATTACGACATAAATAATCGTACATGCAGCCTCTCATGACGCATTTGCGCAATTTCCAAGCCCGGACTTACCGCACCTAAATCATCCTTTGTTAGCTTCATAATTCTATTTTTGGCCTCGTGAATCTTTACCTGCATTTCGACCAATAGCTTTTGACCATCTGTTTGACCTAGCGGCACACCTCGAACTGCATTTTGAATAAGCGATGACACAGAGGAAAATAGGTATGCTGAAAGAATTTTCTCCTTATCAATCTGCAGGTGATGTGCAACAAACGCAAACACAAGTGCCGAATGACCGTAGCCCTGTTTATTTTTTATAAAACGGTGATACTCCCCTAAGGTAGTTGAAGAGTATAGTTCCATACACAACTTCGCCATTCGTTCCCCAATCCTGCGATTACCCTCTCTTGTTTCCTTCGCAAGACTCGACACATACAATAGACGGTCAATTTCGAGCAGCTCATTCATACCTCTGCTAGATTCCAAGATTTCATATGATAGTCTACAAGCAAGTCCATCTGAGAGGACTAATTGTTTATCAACATAGGCAGAAATGGCAGTTTTAAAGCTTTCCTTATCTACAATAACTTGTTCTTGGATATATGTTTCTAAACCAAATGAGTGCGAAAATGCCCCAGAAGGAAAATTAGAATCACATAATTGTAGTAAAGGAATTAAATCATTATCCATGACTATGTCCTATATGACGAAACGCCTGTCCTACTTTTCTATTTTCTCGTTTATAAGGCACCTTTAGCTGTTTAAGTAATTCCTCGACAAGGTAATCATACTGAACCAACATTTCATCGCCTTCAAATTGGGCTGGAAGATGGCGATTTCCTAACTGATGTGCAATATCACCCATTTGTCCAATTGAAGTTGGCATGATCACTAACACATCATCCTCTTTCACCGAAATAACAATCATGTTTTTTTCATCCATATGAAGAATATCACCATCGACCAAATCTTTATTATCCCTTAGCCGAATTCCAATTTCTCTCCCATGGTCTGTAGTAACCCGCTGGATTCTTTTGACCAATAAATCACTTTCCAAATAAACACGTTCAACATGTGGAGTTCTTTTTTCAATCGTCGAGACATTACCTAGCACTTTTTCAATTATCATATCCTTCACCTCAAAATAAGAAATAACGCTGGGCCATTGGAACAATCTCAGCTGGTTCACATGTAATCAATTCTCCATCCACACGAACTTCGTATGTTTGCGGATCAACTTCAATATTTGGTGTTGCGTCATTAAATACCATTGATTTTTTTGAAATTTTTCCGGATTCCAGAAACACACTTAATTTCTTTTTGAAGTCCTAACTTCTTATGAACGCCGTTTTCATATGCAGCCTTAGAAACGAACGTTATGGATGTTCGATATTTCAAGCTTCCATGACTTGCAAACATCGGGCGATATAAGACAGGCTGAGGAGTAGGAATACTCGCGTTTGGATCACCCATTATACTATGAGCAATCATCCCGCCTTTTAGAATAAGATCTGGTTTCACCCCAAAAAATGCAGGGTCCCACAAAACTAAATCTGCAAATTTACCAACCTCCACAGATCCCACATATTCCGAAATACCATGTACAATTGCTGGGTTAATGGTGTATTTGGCAATATATCTTTTTACCCGAAAGTTATCCCCTACTGTGAGGTCCTCTTGCAGCTTGCCTCGTTGCTTCTTCATTTTATCGGCTGTTTGCCATGTACGGGAAATCACCTCACCCACACGTCCCATTGCCTGCGAGTCTGATGAAATCATGCTGAACACACCCAGGTCATGTAATATATCTTCAGCCGCAATTGTTTCCTTTCTAATTCTTGAATCCGCAAAAGCAACGTCCTCCGGAACACTCGGATCCAAGTGATGACAAACCATCAGCATATCTAGATGTTCTTCAAGTGTGTTTACTGTAAATGGACGGGTTGGATTTGTAGATGAAGGAAGAATATTAGAATAACCAGCTGCTTTAATAATATCAGGAGCATGCCCGCCTCCAGCACCCTCAGTATGGTATGTATGGATAACCCGGCCATCAATAGCAGCTAAGGTATCTTCCACAAACCCTCCTTCATTTAAGGTGTCTGTGTGGATAGCAACTTGAATATCAAATTGATCCGCTACTTTTAAACTAGTATCAATCGTTGCGGCAGTTGTTCCCCAATCTTCATGAAGCTTTAAGCCAATAGCTCCTGCTTCTACCTGTTCAATAAGAGGTTTCTCATCTGAAGAATTTCCCTTTCCTAAGAATCCTAGATTCATAGGGTATTCTTCTGCAGCAAGAAGCATCCCATGAATATTCCATGGCCCCGGTGTACACGTTGTTGCATTTGTTCCTGTTGCAGGACCTGTACCTCCACCTAACATTGTCGTAATCCCGGAGGAAAGGGCAGTCTCAATCTGTTGAGGAGCAATGAAATGAATATGAGCATCAATCCCACCCGCAGTTACTATTTTTCCCTCTGCAGCGATTACTTCAGTAGAAGCACCAATAACAATATCAACATTGTCCATCAATAATGGGTTTCCCGCTTTACCAATAGCAGCAATATAACCATCCTTCACACCAATATCAGCTTTATAAATGCCTGTATAATCGAGAATAATGGCATTGGTGAATACTAAATCGACACTCTCGGCTCTAGTTGCTAAGGGATGCTGCCCCATTCCATCCCGGATAACCTTGCCACCACCAAACTTCACTTCGTCTCCATATGTTGTATAATCTTTTTCGATCTCAATAAATAGTTCGGTATCCGCCAAACGGACGGCATCCCCAACCGTTGGACCAAACATATCAGCATACTGCTTTCTGGACATTTTAAAGCTCATTATTCTACCTCCTTTCCTACCACCGGTCCATTTGTTTTGTTATTTAAACCATAGACCTTTTGTTCGCCTGAAAACGCAACAAGCTCTACTTCCTTTTGATCTCCAGGCTCAAAACGCACAGCAGTACCAGCAGGAATATTAATGTGCATTCCAAAAGCTTGTTCACGGTCAAAGTGTAAACCTGAATTGACTTCAAAGAAATGAAAATGCGATCCTATTTGAATCGGACGATCTCCCCTATTGAGAACTTGAATTTTCTTCGATTGTTTATTTGCGTTGCATACAATCACTTCTTCCTTCAACACATACTCACCAGGAATCATTCACTACTCCTCCTCTTATTAACGGATTGGGTCATGCACTGTCACAAGCTTTGTCCCATCCGGAAAAGTTGCCTCCACCTGAATATCATGAATCATTTCAGGAACACCCTCCATTACATCTTCCCTTGATAATATGGTGGCACCATACTGCATTAACTGAGCTACTGTCTTTCCATCTCGCGCACCTTCAAGGACTTCATATGTAATAATAGCTATAGCCTCTGGATAATTAAGTTTCAATCCTCGCTTTTGCCTGCGCCGTGCTAAATCAGCCGCTACAACCACCATCAGTTTCTCCATTTCCCGCGAAGTAAGCCTCATTTATTTCACCCCTTCATTCAATATACCCCAAGTTACACATTATTTAACATATAATGTTAGGTAACCTAACATAAAAACAAAGTAACATATACTGGGTTTTTTTACAATATTTTAAAAAGTTAAAAAACGGGACACTCAGGGACGAGTAGGGCCGGTTTTCACACTCCTTTTAGGGATAATTGGACTATTCCAATGTCATCAAAGGACAGGCTTGGTCATACCGATGGTCAGATTACGAAAAATGTGTACCTTCACGTTAAGCAAAAAATGAAAAAAGAGGCCCTCAAAAGTTTAGTCAACGAATGAGAGCCTCTTTAATTAACATTATGTTAGTAAATTTTACAAACCCCTTATATATCAAGGGATTGAGCAGCTATCACATCATGCCGCCCATTCATCAAGCAGTATTAATTACACAAACTTTACCTTAATATCATATAATTTTTTTGTTGCTAGTCACCACATTAGCTTCGCTTGAAAGATTATTTTTCGAATGAAGCCCTGCTGCTGCAACAATACCCAAAACAGCACAGACAATTATATAAATGAAGGCGGATACATATAACCCATTAAAAACTTCAATTAAATATCCCATAACCATTGGTGCAAGGAATGCCCCAATCATCCCGCCAAGATTAATCATACCAAATGTAGACCCAATAACGTTCTTTGAGAATATTTTATGTGGAAGGCCAAATATGGTAGCCACAATTGGACCATGAAAAAACATACATATAGCTTGATACGTAATAACTAGCGAAACAGATGGTGCGTTGAATAATAAATAAAGAGACCCAATCATGATTATAAAGCTTACAATTGCAAGATATTTTTCTTTTCCACTTAATAAAGACTTAATAAGTTGTCCACCAATAATAACACCAACAGCCCCAGCAAGTGCCGGAATGGACGAAAGCATACCCATAGACATCAATTCAAGTCCTCTCACATTTACAAGATAAGGGGGCATCCATGAAATAAGTCCCCAAACGACAGTACTTACTCCAAACCACATAATGGCCAACTGCCAGCTTGTCCGGATCTTTAAAACATCTTTAAAAGAGGCTTTTTGTACCGTTTCTTCATCAACTATTTCTACCTGCATATTTTTCGGATTTAAATAATACCAAAGTAGAGCAGCAACGAAAACGCCCAATAAACCTATGGCAATAAAAAGGTTTTGCCAGCCAATCCACACAAGAAGCGGCGTAGCAATTAAAGGGGCAATCACTCCACCAAGTGAATTGGAAGACATCATGATTGTCTGGGCACTAGTTCGCTCTTCTTTAGGAAAGACATCCGCTATTGCTTTGGAGCTTGCCGCAGGATATCCACCTTCTCCGAGACCGAACATAAAACGAATCATAATCATAGACATAAGAGACCATGCCATTCCTGTTAAAACGGTAAATAGTGACCAAAACAAAATTGCAATAGCAATTACTTTTCTGGATCCAAATTTATCGGCAAGCCAACCGCCAGGCAATTGCATTAAAGCGTAGCCAGCAAAAAAACTGCTGAGCACAACTCCCATAACAGTCGGGCTAAGATTAAAATCCTTTGCAATTTCCACAATCCCAACATTCATTGCCATCCTGTCAAGATAAGATAAACACCATCCTAAAAACAGCAGTGCGAGAATCATATGTCTCTTTTTATTTTTAATTTGGTTATTTTGCACAATGATGTCCTCCTTTTCAATTTACATGTAACCAACATCAAACCGACTAATTTCTTCTTAAATATGTTAGTGTGAGCTGTTTAAATAATTAAAAACAAGGGAAATAAACATTTTTCCTGCTAAAAGAATAGACTGCTCATCCACATCAAAATTCGGGTGATGGTGAGGATAGACAGCTTGAATAGCAGGATTCATACCTCCTACATTAAAAAATGCACCCGGCTTCTCTTTTACATAGTAGGCAAAGTCCTCCATCGCCATCTGTAAAGAGGACTCCGAAACATTTTCTTTTCCGACAATCTTCTCGCCAACGCGTTTAACGCGAAGTGCTTCCTCCGAATTGTTGCATACAGAAGGATAGCCATATTCATAGGTTACTACACACTCGGCACCTGCACCGCTACATGCAGCCTCTGCTACTCTTCTAATATTCTTTTCGGCAAGCTCCCGTGCCTCCTCGGAAAAGGTGCGAACTGTTCCCGTTAAAATCACTTGATCAGGAATAATATTATATCTACTTGCACCATCAAACGAACAGACGGTTATAACGGCCGGATCTGTTGTATTAATACGGCTCGCTGTTATCTGCTGGATATTCATAACAATTTGGCTCCCAACGAGGACTGGATCAACTGCGAGATGTGGCGAGGATCCGTGTCCACCTTCTCCTTTTATAACAATTTCAAACTTATCACCAGCTGCCATCATGTATTCTTCTTTAAATAGAATCTGTCCTACCGGAAGGTTCGATAAAACATGAGCGCCGTAGACGACATCGACATTATTAAGACACCCATCCTCAATCATTGCTTTGGCACCGCCAGGAATAACCTCTTCAGCAAACTGATGAATAAACAGCACATTGCCTTGAAGATGTTCTTTTACTTTGCTGAGCGCAAATGCCGCTCCAAGTAGTGAAGCAGTATGAATATCATGCCCACACGCATGCATGACACCTGGTATTTTTGATTTATAGGGAACAGCCTTTTCATCCTGAATCGGTAATGCATCAAAATCAGCACGGAGTGCAACCGTTTTTCCAGGCTTCCCCCCTTTTAACAAAGCAGTGACGCCACGTCCCCCTACTTCAGTTTTTACTTCAAGGCCACAATCTCTTAAATAGTTTGCAATGATTGTCGGGGTTCTTTCTTCTTCAAATGACAATTCCGGATACATGTGTAAATCTCGTCTAATATGAACGAGATCTTCGAATATATTTTCTAATTCCTTGTAGGCTGTTTTTTCCATAACAACTTTTCCTCCTTTGAACAGAAAGCGTTTTCATAAAATTAATATTTTTACTTTTCGTTATTTATTAAATATTATATAATTTCAGATATATTGGTCAATGTGGAATTAAACAACTTATATACATATCAATTATTGCTATCAACAATGGAGGTTGGAATATGGAAAAAAAAGAAGCATTTCTTCAACAACTAAGTAAAGAAAATCAAAAGGCACAGTATCACGTAATGAATTTAATGGAAAGCTTTCGGGCAATCAACTCGACTCTTGAATTGGATGAAGTACTAAAAAAAATCATGCATTTTGCTTTAAATATAGTCGAGACCGCAGAGGCAGGATATATACAAATGTATGATGAGTCTTTGAATAAACTGATTATAAAGACATATGTTGGCTTTAATGAGAACATCAGCCACTTTAAAGTGAATATTGGTGAGTCTATTACAGGGAAAGTTTTTGAAGACGGCTGTTTTAGGCTAATTACCACAAGGAAAGAGATTTATGATAGTATGAGTGATTTGAGCAAAGAGAATTTTGACTTTATTGATAAGGCACACCATAATAACCAAAAGATTAAGTCTATTTTATCCGTCCCCGTTTCATTTGGAGCAAAACGGATTGGCGTTATGACATTTCATTGCTTTGATATCGAAGATGGTCTCAGCGAAACAGACCTCCTTCTCTTACAAAGCTTCGCATCCCAAGCAGCTATCGCACTTCATAATGCCCAACTTTATACAGAAGTACATAAAAGCCTAGATGAAGTCACCCATTTATCACAGAGGCTTAAAGAAACCAATGCACTGTTAGAGAAGCGAACATACATTCACAATCACCTCACCGAGTTATCAGTCCAGAAAAAAGGACTAAAAGCTATTATCATAGAAATGAATAAATTGATGGACAGGAATCTTGTCTATGCGGATTATCTTGAAGGGAATTACGTTCCACAACACATTAAACATTTTGCCAAAAGTCTAGATGATATTTTCTTTCTCTTTACTAGTAAAACTAAGCCAGCTTATGTATCAATCTGTGACACAGTTCAGATTGATTGCTATATTTATCCGATTAGGTCGGGCTCCGTTCTTTTGGGTTGTCTGGCTGTAGAAGGAAGCTCCCCTCTATCACAACTCGATAAACTTATTATCGAACAAGGAGCCCCTATTCTTTCTCTTGAAATTATGAAACTTAGATCACAGACTGAAATCATGTATAAGAAAACCTATGAAACCTATCATCACTTCTTAAAAATAAAAAATCCTCAGCAGGCTGAGATTACTGCAAAGGAATTAGGAATTCATCATCATTATTTTCTCCAAACAGCATTAATTGAATTAGATGGAAACGTCGATCTACACTCACTTGAAAACGATGCACTGCTTCTTCTAAAACATCTGAAAGAGAAAATAACTTTAGAAAATAGCCTTCTTTTTAGTTACAATAATAAAATTACCCTTTTTTCTTCTGCCCGAGATGCTGTCAGCGAAGCATATATTACAAAAATAATCGAAAGCAGCATAAAATGGTGGAACGAACGGTTTTCAGTAGTCGCCCGGGCAGGAATCAGCACAGGACATTACTATCCTGGCCAAGCGGAAGAAAATCATTTAAAAGCGGAGAAAGCCCTTCTTCACTTGAAAAAACAAAAGAAAAAAGGCATTCTTCATTACAGGGATATTGGAATCAGCCGCCTTTTTTTACAACATCCCCCTGAAGAAATCAATTCATTTCTGCGCGAGACGTTTTCTCTATTATGGACAGGACAGGAGAAAAAGGACGATCTTCTGCATACACTCTTCACGTATGTACAGAATAACCGTTCCATGACTTCTACTGCTAAGGAACTTCATATCCATGCCAACACGCTCTATCACCGCATAAAAAAAATTGAGGATATTCTGGATATGGACTTTAGCCATTTTGAGGATTACCTAAAAGTACAGCTAGCGGTCTATCTTTATAAAACCTTTTTTGGTTCATTAACAAAGGCGGGAAAATTAATGTAGAAAAGGCCTTCCATCAATTTAGTAAACTATTTATAGTCAGGAAAAATAATGAATTAAAGTATGATAAGCACCTACCCAAAACTGAAACTAACATATTGCCATTAATTATATGGGTTAATTGCCAGATAGTAATCTATTGATTTGACTTTTTCAAATAACATAAAAAGGCTGATTTCCTAAATAGCGGAACCAGCCTTGGTAAGTTAAGAAATGATCAAAAAATACTGTTTGTTATTATTTGTCTTAGTACAGAATTTATTGACCCTATTTGTATAATCAATCCATTTATAATTCTTTATTTTCAATTCAAGCTTTTTAGTTATTTCATCTTCAATTTCATGCATTATTCTAACTGTTTCACCTATTGTCATATTAAATCGGCTGGCTGCCTGGTGGTAAGGCGACTGGTCTTTGAGAAGGTTTAAAAATTGCTCCCTGGTTTCGGATTGTTGAGCTAACATATCTTCTACACTTTCAATAAATTGATAAATCCGTTTTTTTCTCCTTGGCAAAGAAGCAACAATATTTCTCGCAAAAATTTCCATGATTCTTTCGTTCATTGCAGACCATTCTCTTCACTTATACTTTCTTCAAAGGCAGGAAGGGGGTCTTCTAATAAGGACCAGTCAGATACAAGCTCTTCCGGTGTTAGTAAACATTTATCCAACGTCTCTTCGATTTGAGTTCGGTCCATATCAATACCGATCATTACTAATTCATTAATTCGGTCACCATATTTTTCATCCCATCTTTCTAACAATTCAGGATCTCCCTTTAAAATCTCCTGTTGTTCCTCAATGGTTAATGCTGCAACCCACTCTCCTGCCCCCTGAATCGTGATTGTTGGACCCGCCTGAGAGAAAAGTCCGGCTACTTGATTTCTCGAAGCCAGCCAGATAAACCCTTTGGCTCTGACAACCTCAACCGGCCAATTGTTGATCCAATCCATTAGGCGAGAAGGGTGGAAAGGGATTTTTCTTCTGTAAACAAAGGATGATATTCCATATTCATCTGTTTCAGGAATATGTTCTTCATTTAGTTCTTTAATCCAACCTGCAGCTTGGCTTGCTTTTTCAAAATCAAAGCTGCCTGTATTCAGCACTTCTTTTAAATCAATTTGGGAAAATAAAGTTGGAAGGATTTTGGCGTCACCATTGAGCTTTCTCAAAAAAGCGATTAGTTCGTCTACATCTCCCTTCTCCAATAAATCTGTTTTATTTAAAAGAATGACGTCAGCAAATTCAATTTGATCAAGTAATAAATCGGCAATATCTCGGTAATCCTGTTCATCTGTTCCCAGTTTCCGATCCAAAAGGGTTTCGCCTGACACATAATCCTGCCAGAAACTATTACCATCTACTACTGTCACCATTGTATCCAACTGGCAACGATCTGAGAGGTTAATTCCCAGCTCTTCATCATAGTAAGTAAAGGTTTGTGCTACAGGAATCGGTTCGCTAATCCCGGTAGACTCAATGACAATGTAATCAATATTACCCTCATCTACTAACCTTTTTACTTCTATGATTAAATCCTCCCGTAATGTGCAGCAAATACAGCCATTTTGAAGTTCAACCAATTTCTCTTCTGTTCTTGAAAAACCTCCGTCCTTGACAAGACGGGCATCCACATTTATTTCACTCATATCGTTTACAATAACGGCTACTTTTAAATTTTCACGGTTATTTAGAATATGATTTAACAACGTTGTTTTACCTGCTCCCAAAAACCCACTTAACACAGTTACAGGGATTTTCTTCATACCTGTCAGCCCCTTTGCTAATAATAGTTTGTTCTCTATGTACCTGAATGTTAATTGCTATACATTCACAGTTAAATTGCAGATTTTACTCAAATCGTAATAATTACGTTTTATATTGTATACTGCTATTAAACAATTGTAAATAATTACTTTCGTAATCATTACGTTTTAAGTTGACAATCCCAATTTTAACAGCTAAAATTTAAACGTCAATAGTAATCATTACGATTTAAACATAAGGAGTGACAAAAATGCGTGTAAAAATCACATTAGCTTGTACTGAATCTGGAGATCGAAATTATATCACAACAAAAAACAAACGAAATAACCCGGATCGTTTAGAATTAATGAAATATTCACCTCGATTAAAAAGAAAAACCCTTCATAGGGAAACAAAATAATTTATTAATGGAGCATTCATGACTAATATGGGTGCTTTTTTATAACAGGTAAGAAAGGAGCTGATCTACGTGTACGATTGGATTATCATTGGTGGCGGCATTCAAGGATGTACTCTTGCTATTTCATTGATTAAAAGTGGAAAGGTTTCTCCCCGTAAGCTTTTGATCATTGATCCTCACGAACAACCAATTTCACAGTGGAAACGGAATACAGACAGGATTGAAATGGAGTATTTACGGTCCCCATCTGTTCACCATCTAGATGTAGCCCCGTTTAGCCTCCAATGGTTTGCCCGGAAGGCAAAATTCTCTCAGCCTTTTTACGGCTACTATAAAAGGCCTTCACTTTCACTTTTTCATCAACATTGCGAGTCCGTTTTTCATGAAATTGACCTGAAACAATCATGGCATATAGGCAGAGTTTCTAATCTCGAAAGAAAATATGACGAATGGTGGATTCAAACTGAGGATAACTCTTGGTTACATACAAAAAATGTTGCTATTGCAACTGGATTTACAGAAGCATTAAACTACCCATCCTGGTCAAATGAGATGAAGGAAAGATATCCTCATCTCATCTGCCATATCTTTGAAAAGGAAGTGCCTGAAACTTTTAATGAGGGTCAGCCCTTGGTTATTGTAGGAGCTGGAATTACTGCTGCCCACTTATCCTTAAAGCTTAGCAAATTACATGAGCAGGTGATATTAATAACAAGACATGATTTTCGTGTCCATGATTTTGACAGTGATCCCGGTTGGTTAGGTCCAAAAAATATGACCTCCTTTTTAAAAATAAAAGATTATAAAACTAGAAGACAAACGATTACAAACGCAAGGTATCGAGGATCATTTCCAAAAGAGCTTTCACTGGCATTATCCCGTTTAATCCAGAAAAACAAGCTAAAAGTGTTCTATGATGAAATTGAAAGCTGTTCAAATTGTGACGAATCATCACTCCTATTGAAACTAAAAAATTCTGAAGAAAAAATTGAGACTCCACGAATTCTTCTGGCTACTGGGTTTCAGTCAAATATGGAATACCTTAGCTGGCTTCAACCAGTAATTAACCATGAAAAACTTTTATGTGCTGAATGTGGCTTCCCAATTGTCTCAAAAAACTTGGAATGGGGAAAAAAACTCTTTGTAGTAGGTGCCCTTGCGGAATTAGAAATTGGTCCTACTGCCCGAAATATCTCAGGAGCTAGAACGGCAGCAAACAGAATCGTAAGCGCAATATAATTGAGCAAGTAAAGCATCCTAATACCATTCTTTTGAATAAAGTTGATAAAATTTCAGAACAAAAACAAAAAGAGATTGAGAATGAACTGCAAACTCTTAATCCATCTGCTAAGATTCTTCCAACCATGTTTGCAGACATAGACATTAGCCTGCACAATACGAATCCTAATGGTCGGGCTGAACATGTAAAAACACACGCTATTGAATTTCTGCATATTAACACGTACGTTCATACATTCTCTCAGCCTATTAATAAGGAATTATTTGAAGAATTCTTACGAACAATGCCTGACTCGATTTACCGCATTAAAGGGTATATCCGATTTCTAGGTACACAAGCAACATATCTATTCCAGTACGCTTACGGCATGCCTTTACATACCAAGTCGGGACTAAACATAAAGAACACGCTCGTGTTTATTGGGGATAGATTAAATCGTGAGTATCTACAGAACGCACTTAAAAATTTAGAGTTAAAAAGTGAATACTAAAAAATTATTTATCACTAAGAATTTGCACATGGTTTAAACTTAAGTTAAAATAAACACAAATCGTAATGATTACGCTTTTCAACATTCGTTTTACCAAAGAAAGGGGCTGCAAATAATATGGCCAAAAAGTCGAAAGTAGTAAAAGAGAAGCAACGCCAAGAAATGGTCAACAAATACGCGGAATTGAGGAAAGAATTAAAAGCAAAAGGTGACTATGAAGCACTGGCAAAACTACCCAGGGATTCATCTCCAACCCGTTTGCACAATCGTTGTGAAGTCACAGGAAGGCCTCGAGGGTTTTTAAGAAAATTCAAGATGTCTAGGATTGCATTTAGAGAATTGGCCCATAAAGGACAGATTCCAGGTGTTAAAAAGTCAAGTTGGTAGGTTTTTCAGTATTTCCCTTCACTCAATGTATAGATCAATCAGTAGGTCATGCAAAAAGTACATGAATATAAGTCGTTTGGAAGGCAAATAATGTCATTATTATCAACTTTAAATCGTAATGATTTCGTTTTGTATAAGAAGGATCATGAATATGGCTACATGGGATTTAAGTAACACCAAAAACCACGTCTTCATTTGTAACGGTAGCAGCTGTGATCGAGCGGGAGCAGAGGAACTACCACAAGCAATCCGAAAAGAAATTTCTAAACGAGAATTAGATGATTCGATTCACACCACTCGAACGCGGTGTAATGGAAGATGCCATGATAAGTGTGTTGTTATCACCTATCCAACAGGGATATGGTGTTGTACTGTTCGCGGAGATTTAATTCGTATTCTGCGGACGCTAGTTTTTTCTATGGAACAAGGGCAAGTAAAATTTGATCGTGTATTAATTGAGACAACTGGTCTTGCAGACCCTGCCCCTGTAGCGCAGACATTCTTTATGGATAGTATACTTTCAGAAAAGTTTGAAGTCGATAGCATTATTACCGTTGTAGATAGTAAACATATCTCGATGCATTTGGATGGTCATGACGAAGCACAAGAACAAATCGCCTTCGCCGATGTCATCATTTTAAATAAAACCGATTTAGTCTCTAATGAACAATTGGATATGTTAGAAAACAGAATTAGCCAAATGAACCCGACAGCTAAATGCTTGCATGCGCAGAATTGCAACGTTGCCTTAACTACTATCTTGGGGATTAATACGTTTGATGTTAACCATAAACTCGAAATTGACCCCCACTTTTTAGAAGATCACCATCACCATCATCATGATGATATGGTATCCTCCATTGCTTTTAGAGAAGAAAGACCTCTTGATATGGAAAAAGTTAATCAGTGGATGAGTTACCTTGTTCAAGAAAAGGGGGAAGACTTGCTGAGATATAAGGGAATTCTTTATATTCAAGGAATGAAAGAAAGACTTGTATTCCAGGGACTGCATATGCTCTTCGCAGGAAGACCAGATCGAAAGTGGAAAGAAAATGAGGAAAAATTAAGCCAACTAGTATTCATTGGCAAAAATTTAAATAAGAAAGAACTTGAGAAACAATTTAATAATTGTATCGCGAATAACATGTAATCCCCCTTCTCTGTTTTATTAAGGAATAAGAGAAATACTATAAAAAGGCTTCCAAAAAGTATAAACAATAGCAAAAGAAACATCTTTGGTGGAGGTGTTTCTTTTGCCAGATACCACACGGTTACTAAACAGTTAAACGTAAAAATTTTTTATGATTGCATTTTCCGACAATTCTCTACTGTAGTTTCTTTCTTAAATCTATACAATAAAAAAATAGCACGTATATATAAGTCAATTGCTATCGAAAACCAAACGCCTGCTATCCCCATACCTAAGTGAATTCCTAAAATATATACTCCAATGATTCTGATTACCCATATCCCTATAGCTGTACTATACATAGGACTTTTTGTATCACCAGCACCTTGTAAAGCACCTGCCAACACTAAACCGATTGCTAAAGCTGGTTGGGCAAAGGCATCAATTCGTAAAGCAGTAACAACCATATCAACAGCATTTTCATCCGTTGTGAACCATGTAGCAAACCAAGGAGAAAGGAAGTATAACAATACCCCCACAAATGACATAAAACCAACTGCAATCCAGGATGTAATCATACCGTATTCATACGCTTCCTTTGAACGCTTTGCACCAATACTCTGTCCTACAAGGGTCGTAGCCGCAATGGCTAAACCATACCCAGGCATATAGGCGAACATTTCAATATTTCCAGCAATGGAATGGGCTGCGAAAATATCTGCTCCAATTTTAACAATCAACCCGAAATATAGCACCTGTCCTAAGCGCATGATTAATCGTTCGATGGCTGCCGGAGTTGATAATTTTATTATAAAATAAGAGTCTTTTCGGGAATATGAGCCAAATATCGTGAAGGAAAGACTTGACCTTTTAATGTAAATAAACAAAGCAATGGTTCCAATCATTCTCACAATCACCGTTGCCCACGCAGCTCCCGCTACACCCAAACCGGGAATACCAATGTATCCAAAGATTAAAACATAATCCAATCCGATATGGAGAATATTGATCCACCAACCAACCTTCATAGGCGTTTTTGTATCCCCTGCAGCTCGTAAAATACTTCCAAATGTAAACATGAGAGAAATAAAAATCGATGAAACTCCAACAATCTTAAAATACGTGATGCCGTCTTGTAATACTTCAGCTTCAGCCCCCATAAGGCGCAGCAGCGGTTCACTAAAAAATATCGTTATAAGCCCAAAATTGATTCCAGCAATGACTGATATAAATGTGGATTGACGGGCAATTGATTTTGCTTTGGAAATATCTCCCGCACCAATACTCCTTGCGATAAGAGATGAAGTTCCTACCCCAATAGCCATAAAAATGGCTATATAAACCGCTAAAACAGCATTTGCTACGCCAACTGCTGTTACTTCGTTTAAGCCTAATTTTGAAACGAACAATGTATCCACAAAGCCAACAACTGTTTGTAAAATGTTTTCAATCATTGCTGGTATAGCTAGACCAAGTATTACAACCATTTTCTGTTTAGGTGTTTTGCTATCCTTCAAGGAAAATTCCTCCATGTTTTCACCCACCTACTGAATAAAATTATCCAATGCTTTCTTTATATCATTTAACACCTCTTGCTCGTTCCCTTTCTGTACAGCATCAACAAGACACGTTTCTATATGGTCCGTCAATATTAATTTAGCTGTGTTATCAAGTGCCTTTCTAATCGCAGCAATTTGCAAAAGAAAATCTGGACAATCTCGTTCGTCGATCGCCATTTGTTTTACCCCTCTAATATGTCCTTCAATTCTCGATAGACGATTAATTACATTTTTTCGTTGTTTATGATTATGAGATGTTCTTCATTATTACCGCACATAATTTATTCCACCTTATCATCATAATATATCCCCTATAGGGGGATTTCCCAATTAATTTTTCATGTAAATCGTAATTATTACTATTTATAATCGTAATGATTCCTATTATAATGATGTAGAGTTTTTAAAAGGGAGAGATTAATAAAATGAAAAAGAAATTTATTACTATATTAAGTGTTTTAGCATTGATGTTATTCTTAGCAGCGTGTAATCAAACGGAAAAAACACAAAGTAGTGAAGACACAAAGCAATTAACCGTCTTTACAACCATTTACCCTCTTCAATATTTTACTGAAAGAATTGGTGGGGATTTGGTCAAAATAGAAAATATTGTTCCCCCTGGATCAGATGCCCACTCTGTTGAAATTAGTACGAAAACAATGATGAAAGTAGCAGAAAGTGATGCATTTATTCATACAGGAACAGGAGTAGAGGGATTTGCAGACTCGGTTTCAGATTCGTTGGAAAAAGAAGATGTAAAAATTGTGAGTGCTTCTGAAAACATAGATTTTATTAGTTCCAATCAGGAAGCCCATGATGAGCATGCCGAAGAAGAAGGCCATGATGAGCATGCTGAAGAAGAAGCCCATGATGAGCATAACGAGGAAGGTCATGAAGAACATGGTGAATCTGACATAGATCCTCATGTTTGGCTAGATCCTAATCGTTCGATTATCCTCGCTGAAAATATAAAAAATGCACTTGCTGAATTGCAACCAGAGAACAAAAAAGCATTTGAAGATAACTTCATAACCTTAAAAAATGAATTAGAAAAGTTAGATACTGAGTTTACTAACATGGTTGCCCAAACCAAAACAAAAACGTTTATTGTCTCTCACTCAGCATATGGCTATTGGGAAAATACCTATGGTTTAAAACAAGTAGGCATAAGTGGTTTGTCCCCAACTGACGAGCCTTCACAAAAAAAATTAACCGAGGTTATTGAACTTGTTAAAGAAAATAATTTGCAATATATTTTTTTTGAACCAAACTTAACGAATAAAGTAGCTGAAATTGTACAAAATGAAACAGGAACTAAAGCCTTGACGTTAAACAATTTGGAGTCAATTTCGGATGAAAACATTAAGAAAAAAGAAGATTATTTTGTTATTATGAGAAAGAATATTGATTCTCTAAAACAAGCTCTTAACTAATAAAAGCCAACACTCAGTGTTGGCTCTTATTTTATCCCTTACGATAACCTATTTCTAATAACAGATTTACTCCCTCAAGTCAAGATTCTTCAATTGTCGAAGCCACCGGGACGGTTCTTATGGTTTTTAATGAAGCTAGTTCAGGCCACAAGAACCGTCCCCACGGCCCCCCGTGGTCCCTTAATCTCTTAGGGTGTATTCAACTTTTGTTAGTGCTCCTTTAAAGACGAATTCTCCTTTGTCTGCGTATTTCGGGCTGACTGGTGTTTTCGTATCTTTTCCGACATCAATGCCTTCAAATGAGAGCTTATATCGATGAGTATCCTTTAACTTTGTTGCCCCCACTTTTTGACTATCGATATACAACACACCATTTCCTTCGTCAGGTCCTGTTTTATTAAATTGGTAGGTCACGACCGATTTCCCGATCGGTACATTGATATCTGATACGATTTTATAGCCACCTCTGTTCCCCATTGAATATTCATACACTAACTTGTTTTTCCATATATAAAAGGTATAACCGCCATCAAAACCTCCATGGGCAAGAAGTACACCATCTTCATGTTGACTTTTCCGTTCGATCGGAATCTTAATTTCATACGATCGATTGATCACCGGAGCAGCGGCTGAATCTGTGAGTCGATCCATCCCCCTATAATACGTATAGTGTTTTTTGGCTCTGATCGTATCGGGTGGAATGGATAAAAATCCTTCCTCAAAAATATCAGTTAGCGGAAATACGTCATATTTTTCGGCTTCTTTCAACCACATTTTCTGCAAGTGCTTCAATTTTTCTGGATACTTTTCCGCCAAATCTGTGGACTCGGAGAAATCTTTATCTATATGAAACAAAAACCATCGATCTTTTTCATACGGTTCACCTTTTTTATGATCGGCAACCGCTTTCCATCCATCATGATAAATCGCACGATGTCCTGACGTTTCAAAATATTGCGTGTCCCTTCCTGCTGCTTCCCGATTCATTAACAAGCCCTTAAAGCTTTTACCGGACAATTCCAATTCTTTCTCACCTTTGATGACCCTTGGAGGGCTAATTCCTAAAATATCATAGACGGTAGGCGTAATATCACTCGAATTCACGTACTGAGAGCGAATAGAACCAGGATCTTTAATAAGTGTAGGATGATAGACAATTAAAGGTACATGAACTCCCCCTTCAAAGGTAGAATTTTTAAAGCCTCTAAAAGGTGTATTACTGACTTGAGCCCAACCCTTTGGATAATCAGGCCATACTTTGCCACTTCCAATTTCCTTATAATGCTGAGCTAACTCGTCAATCGTTGGATACCATCCATTAATGGCGTTTGTAAAATTAAGAAAGCCTGTTTCCCTTCCAGAAGCACTAGCTCCATTATCAGATAAAAGGAAAATCATCGTATTGTCTAATTGATCTGTTCTACGTAGGTTATCCAGCAATTTTCCAACTTGTTCATCTGCATGGGTTAACATTCCAGCATACGTTTCTTGGAATCGAATAAAAATCCTTTTCTCTGTCCCACTCAATTCATTCCAAGCCTTTACATCTTCGGCTCTAGGAGGTAATTTGGAATCTTTCGGAATCAGACCAAGCTCTTTTTGTTTCTCAAAACGCTCCTGTCTGAAAACATCCCAGCCTTTGTCATAAACACCTTTATACATATCAATATATTTTTGCGGAACTTGATGAGGACTATGCTGTGCGCCAAAAGCCAAATATAAGAAAAACGGCTTATTGGGATAAGCACTCTCTAGATTGGTAATATATCGATTGGCGTTTTCCACAATTGCTTCAGAAAAATGATAATTCTCATCCATTGGGGATGGAATTTGCGTGTTATCAATCGTTAAGTCTGGCTTGTATTGATGTGATGAGTCCTCTAAAAAGCCATAATATTGATGGAAGCCTTTTTGAAGTGGCCAATGATCAAATGGTCCTGCCGGTGAGGTCTGATGGGTCGGAGTTAGATGCCATTTCCCAACTGCATACGTATTATAATCCTTCTCACTCAGCACCTCAGCAATCGTTGCGGCCTCTGTCCCTCCCCGTTTATTCGGGAATTCTGGGCCTAAATCAAAATTCTCTACTGTTCCCACCCCAACTTCATGGGCATTTCCACCTGTTAGTAATGCAGCTCGTGTTGGTGAACAAAGCGGCGTAACATGAGCATTATTGTACCGCAATCCATTTTGGGCTAACCAATCCATATTTGGTGTTTGAATTTCAGAGCCGTAGCTTCCTAAATCAGAAAAACCTGAGTCATCGAGGACAATATAAATGACATTCATAGGTCCTTTTTCATTGTTGTTGTTCTCTAATGACTTACTCTCCTTTTTAGAAGGACCTTTCTCTTTTGCTATATGTATTGCAGCTAGTGAATCACCATTAAATGTCAAGGTTGATGCCATTACGGCAGCTGTACTCAACACACTTAATTTATTGAAATAATTCATTTCCATCCTCCTAAAACGTATCAATCGGTCCAGTCTTATGTTTATATCCTTATTGTTGCCTATGTCTTTCTAAGAATGCGATTATTCTAGGCAAAAATAAAAGAGCCGCTATGACAGAAACTTTATTTTGTCAGAGCGACTCTTTTATTTAAAAAGGAACTGTTCCTTTTTCATTTTATGTTTTAATAATAATGGGATGTTTGATTACATCCATAATTTTACTGGCAGGCAGGCCATTTTGAAGAAGCTGAACCATGACTTTCATATATCGATGGATGTGATGAAAATATTTTTTGTAACCCGCGCATAAGTAGTTGAGTCCTGGTTCGCCATCTGGAGTGGTCAAGAAACGATGTTTTGGACACTCGCCGTGACAAGCAAATTTCACTTGGCAACCGAGGCAATACTTCGGTAAAGTAGTTTTTTTGCCTGGCCAAATTGAGTTTGCTGGATTGAATCCATCATCTCTTTAAACGTTTAATCTTGAATATTGCCAAGTTTATAATCCAGGTACATGAAGTGATCACAGGAATACACGTCCCCATTATGTTCAATGATGGCCGCTCTCCCGCATGTCTCGGAAAAAATACATACAGTCGCTGGCAGACCCATCCACGATCACCTCATAAAAAGTAGTAAACTCTTAACAAAAGATTGGTTGATTGATATTGAAGATAATTATTTACATGCCAGCTTCACAAAACGGGTGAAAAATAGCCGTAACTATTTCTCATTTTGAGTGCATAATGTAGGCTTTAAACCTACATCATGCCGCCCATTCATGACTATATAAAATAAAGGAAAAAAGTTTTTAAAAAAACTTGGAATTAGCGGTTTTCAACTCTGAGTCTACAATAAATCTATAAATATAAATTGTATGAGCAAAATTATGAGCATTTTCAATTAGCCTAAGTATCGCAACCACCAAAGTAATTTTTCCTGCTCTTCCAAGTAAAGGGCTACTTTTTCTCATTCATATCTTCACAAGGAATTACATCAAACAAACTTAATTATATAGGTTCTCTATTTTTTCTTTGTTAATCGGGTTGATGTTACTTATATTTCAGGACTCCGGAGGATTCGGGGATTTCTTTCCTGAAATGTCCATTTTATTGAGATATAAAATAAAAGGAAGGTGTCCTTCACCTTCCCTGTGAATATTTAGGATGACGCCTTGAAAATCTAGATGATACGTTTCTCCTTCAATCGTGGCTCTACCGTCAGATTTCCTGCCCGCTTTAATTTCCCCCAGCCAACCCGGGTTCCTTTTAGTGCAGCAAAAATGGATTTCCACGTTACCCATAACAATAAGTAGCGGTAGAAAAACCTTTGCAAGAACAGGGAAATGAGCGATGTAAAGCTTAACTTCTCCATCCTAAAAGCAACTAAGCAAATAAGGAAATCGACCAAAAAATAACTGACAAAAATCAATAATGATTTTTGGGCATCCCCTGCTAGAATTCCTAAAATAAACAATATATCTAAAAGCGGAGCAAAGAAAGGAACAATAAATTGAAATAGAATCATATTAGGGAGGGCAATGAACCCAAGTGATTTATGCTTTATTCCCCCAAACGCTTTCTTATGCTTCCAAAAACATTGTAAAGTTCCAAAAGTCCATCTATACCGCTGTTTTAGAAAATCGCCAATCGTTTCCGGAGCCTCCGTATAGGCATAGGCCTGTTCATCAACCACAACTTTATAGCCTTGGCGGAGGATTTTTAATGTCATGTCAGTATCTTCTGCAAGAGTATCATCGGTAAAATAGCCTAGCTCTTCAACCACCTGTTTGCGCCACGCCCCCAAAGCTCCTGGGACGACTGGGACACAATTAAGAGTGGCAAAGGCACGCTTCTCCAAGTTAAATCCAGTTACATACTCAATATGCTGCCAGGCAGTTAACAGGTTTTTTCTGTTCCCTACCCTCACATTTCCAGATACCGCCGCAATATTTTCATTAGAAAAGTGCCGAATAAGCATCGAAATCGAATCAGGAGGAACAATGGTATCTGCATCAATCGCAACAAGAATGTCCCCCTTTGCCTTCCTGACTCCCAGATTGATGGCTGAAGCTTTTCCTCCGTTCTTCTTGTGGAAAAGAAGTACCTTTTTATTAGCTTCGTAATCTCGGGATACTACCAAGGATGTTTGGTCTTTGGAACCATCATCAACAACAATGACTTCTAGGTTAGGATAATCGCTTTTCAGGATTGACTCGATGGTCCTACTTATAACCTTCTCTTCATTGTAGGCCGCGATGATGACACTTACAAACGGTGTAGACTGCCTCAACGGATGACTGGCATGTTTTTTATGTTTAAAAGCTAAACTGCCCAGAATCAAAATGCGTAGAGCCAAAATGAACATCACACTGTAAAGCAAAATGGAAATACCCTCTTTAAAGTTTGCTATATTGAACAGCAGCACTTTGAAGCTTTGTATAATCGGATTTTCCACCTCTTTGACAGGAGGCATGATATTACTTTTGCCTTTATCTATTAGATCGCTGACCGAAACAAATTTATATCCTTTATTCTGTAACTGTTCGATGATTTCAGGCAGTGCCTCAACGGTCGCCTGCCTATCTCCGCCGCCGTCGTGAAGTAAAATAATATCGCCGCTTGATGCCTGGCTCAAAACATTCTCGACAATGGCCTCGCTATCACGTAGCTTCCAGTCCTTTGAATCTATATCATAATTGACGGTGACGTACCCCATTCGGGTCACATCCAGTAATTTTTGAAAATGTGCTGGCATGTACTTTGCCTCTTCATCTCCATATGGAGACCGATACAACGAGGTGGTACGTCCAGTAATTCCTTGAATAATACGTTGAGTACTATTTAGCTCAAGCTTTAACTCCTTATCGGACATTTTATTTGTTTTTGGGTGGGAAAACGTATGGTTACCAATCTCATGGCCATCCTGATAAATTCGTTCGATTATATCCTGATTGTGTATTGCCTGATTACCAATGACAAAGAACGAAGCCTTAACCTGGTATTGTTTTAGGATGTCCAATATGCTTTCCGTATATTTAGGATCGGGCCCATCATCAAAGGTTAGGACAATCTCTTTTTCCCCCGGTTGGCTTAAACGCTCAAATTCGGATGATATTGGGTTGGTAATATAGGTTTCACTCGTAATAAAGCCAGAGTCATCAAACTGAAGGCTGCGTTCCCCCTCTTTCCAACTCTCTTTTGCCCGGTAAATATTCCCTTCTCCTGTGCTGTAAATATTTCCTCCATTCTTGACAGTAAGCAATTCTTCCGTTTTATGCCCTTTAAGAATATCCCAAACAGATGGATCCTCCGATCCGAGCCTCCAGAGTGCAATTCCCTGCGCTCCAGCCTCGGCAGACATTTTCAATTGGTTGTAGAAGGTTGCACTGTCCAGGAACCATATTTCATGCACTTTGTTGTTCTCCATATATTTAAGATAAGGAGTATGGCTCATATCATCCCATTGGATGTTCAAGTTGGCTTTTTCGGCCAGTCTTGTGACGTCATCAAAGGAAACGACTTCTCCCGGCTGCTGGCTTTCCCATTCCCAGTCATATCCATAATTCCCAAGCGCAACTATCAGCTTTTCCTTGGATAATTTTGAGAGAATCTCTTTAAACCAGGATGAAGAAGCAATGGTGCCTGGATTGTCCACATTCTCATCGTAAGCCATCACAATCATCTGATCAACGTACCTTTCCAACTCTTTGTAATCAAACGCCTCACTGGCAGCCGGTACATCGATTGAAACAGAGAGACCGTCAGCATGAAAAACCGTGTACAGCTCCTTTATAAACTCGGTCAATAAATCCCGGTCATTCTTGTTTAGATTCTCAAAGTCAATATTGATCCCATCAAAGCCCTGCTTTTTTATTAGTTCATGTAGTTTATTAATTAACTTCGCTTTTTCTTCAGGAGAATTTAAAAGTTGATGAACTGTCTCCTGATTCCACTTACCATTCTGTATGTTGTGAATTAACGGTACGATCTTAACATCATTCTTTTTGGCGAGCTCTACTATTTCCGGCTGAATATCGCTCTCAAGCTCCAGTTCAGCATTCAAACTCAACCATTGCGGGATTAGAACATCGATTGTATCAATATTTTCCCTTAACGATTGTTCACTGTTGCTGTCCCAATTCACATAGAATGCGAAAACATCATCCTTATAGGCAACTTCCTGCTGGAGAAATTTTTCATTCGCATCAATATTTGCAGATGCAACCTTAGGGGAAGTCATGGTTGCAGATGGACTGATGTGTGAAAATTCATCCGTTTCTTTTGTCTCCAATTTAGGAAGATGGGGGTTAGCATAAAGACCTAAACCAGAAAAAAAGATCACCAGACAGAATAGAATAGCTAGAAGAGCAAAGAAAATAATCAGCAGATTCCACCGTTTACTCGATTCACTTTCAAAAATAAAATCTTTTTGGCCGGGCTCAAGGTGCAAATGTGTTTTATTATTTTCACCTCGGCAACGGAAGGTCCTTTTTTTCATTTTATTACCTCCCTCATATTATTTTTTATCTTGCATAAGAACGACCTACCAGGAACTTCCTACTCACTATTTAAGCAAACTATTTTGTTCACATTTTCACAATAATAACGTAGTTTTCAATTTTGAAAGGAAACCGCTAATAACCAAAGCCATAAATTCTACCAGTATTCCAATCATTACAACAGTAACAAGAGGATTTACAAGAAGAAATAAGCTAATTTATCTAATTTTCTCGGACATCACCACTTCAAAGGAATCTTCCCTGCATAATTACCTAATAAATAAGTATTTATTGACCAATTTACCTAGTTCTGTTTCCTTTTTATTGCTGAACCCAGTAACTTCAAGTCGGCTACAGCCACTGTTTCAGTAAAATAACGATCCTTAATGTTTTTGTAATATAACTTTAATATAGCAGAAACGTTTTGATAATAAAAAAAGGTTCCTCCTGCCCAGGTATATTCTACTAATCAAGGAGGATTACTGTCTTTTTGTCGCTCCTCTAGTTATTTTGTCGAATACCTGTAAATTTTTTTAGATGCTAAAATAAAACGAGATTACTGAAAAGGAAGTGTTTGAAATGGAACCGGAACACACATCCCCGCCCCCTAAAAAAAGGAAGCTGGGCTTAAAAATAACACTTGGAGTCATTTTCCTTCTAATTATTGGTGCCGGCGCATACGGATTTTCCGTTTATAACTCTGTTGCCGGCACGCTCCAAAAAACACATGAACCACTGAAACGTTCAGAATCAGAGCAGCGTGTTATTAATTTAGCAGATGGAGATCCCATCTCCATCTTATTATTTGGGGTGGACCAGCGCGAGGGAGACCGCGGGCGTCCAGACTCATTAATTCTATTAACGGCAAACCCAGGAGATAAATCTATTCAAATGGTAAGCATTCCTCGTGATACATACACCGAAATTATCGGCAAGGGAATAAAGGATAAAATCAATCATTCGTATACATACGGCGGAGTTGATATGTCCATTAAAACCATAGAAAATTTTCTAGATGTCCCGATTGACTACTACGTGCAAGTAAATATGGATGGTTTTAAGGATCTTGTAGATGCTGTTGGCGGTGTGACCGTGGATAACACCTTGGACTTTTCCTATGAAAGGACAGACTTCCCTGTCGGTCAACTGGAATTGAACGGTGAAGAAGCCCTGAAGTATTCTCGTATGCGTGCTTTTGACCCACAGGGTGACTTAGGCCGACAAGAACGCCAGCGTAAAATCATTCAAGCTTTCATCAAAGAAGCGGTACAAATCGAAACTCTCACAAACTATGGAAGCATATTAGAGGTAATTGGCGATAATGTAAAAACAAATTTAACGTTTGAGGACATGAAAGTCATTCAGGAAAACTATTCTGAAACGCGTCACAATCTCGAACAAATCCATATAAATGGAAGTGGTAAGGAAGAAAAGGGTATCTATTACTACATTGTGCCTGAGGAAGAACGGATAAAGCTGTCTAAGATGGTTAAGAAACACTTGGATATTGAGTAGTTTACGATTAAATCAAGAATTACTGCCGTGAGAGAAATTGGGGACAAAATCATTGATTGATTTTATCAACTGGACTGATTTTGGTTTTCGGAGTTTTTGAGAAAATAGTTACAGACGGGCTAACCATGGAAGAAATCATCAATCAAAATTTATATGATGAATGGTACTTTAAATACCCTACCCAATTTATTGAACAGAATATTTAAGAGACTAGAAACAAAAGAGAGTGCCTGTTACCCCACTCTCCATTATCATTCCCACTCTAATTTGAAAAAGGGAAAAAAGGAACCTATACTTATATAGCCTTAGGTTCCCGCATCCTTTCAAGCAAAATTAACATCATTACAAGTTTGAAAACTTTTACTTCACTATAAGGCTGTCCATTAATCGCAAAAACTGCTAGCAATACAACTACAAGACATCTTAAAAAGTTCATCATATCAATACAAACAATGATGAACATCTATGACATAGACTGACAATATAGAGAAAGGCCACCATTTGATTGCGTTAGCAAAATGTTAGCAATTTATTTCCAAACAATACTTTTGAATTTTGTGCCTGACACCTAAATTTATTATTTTTTACAAGGTTACAAAGGATTTCCTCGCTACTCCTGTTTCTACTGCCGCAGTTGCAACAGCTTTTGCTACTGCTGAAGAAACACGGTCATCAAAAGGACTTGGAATCACAAAGTCTTCTGATAGTTGTTCTTCTGAAATGAGTGAAGAGATCGCATATACTGCAGCCTTTTTCATTTCTTCATTTATATGTGTTGCTTGAACATCTAGAGCACCTCGGAAAATCCCTGGGAAAGCAAGCACATTATTCACCTGATTCGGAAAATCAGAACGTCCGGTGCCTATTACTTTTGCTCCAGCAGCTTTTGCTTCATCTGGCATTATTTCCGGAATAGGATTTGCCATTGCAAAAATAATAGCATCTCTTCTCATTGTTCTAATCATATCCTTTGTTACTGCACCTGCAGCAGATACACCAACAAAGACATCTGCACCGACAATGACTTCCTCTAAGCTTCCCTCTGCATTGTTGCGGTTTGTTTGCTTGGCAATTTGATCTTTAAATGGATTCATACCAAACTGGCGATTTTCATAAATTGCACCTTTTGTATCACATAAAATGACATCATACACACCAAAACTTAATAGCAATTTAGCAATTGCAACACCTGCCGCACCCGCACCATTAATTACTACTTTTATTTCTTCCAGTTTCTTATCTACAAGTTTTAGAGCGTTGACTAATCCAGCAACAGTTACAATTGCTGTACCATGCTGGTCATCATGAAAAATGGGGATATTTGTTTCTTTTTTCAAACGTTCCTCAATTTCAAAGCATCTTGGGGCTGATATATCTTCTAAATTTACTCCGCCAAATGTTGGTTCAAGACGCTTTACCGTTTCAATTATTTCTTCAACATTTTGTGTATTTAAACAAATAGGGAATGCATCCACGTTAGCAAAACTTTTAAATAAAGCTGCTTTTCCTTCCATGACTGGCATCGCTGCTTCCGGGCCAATATTCCCAAGCCCTAATACTGCTGAACCATCTGAAACAACTGCAATGGTATTCCCCTTCATTGTATATTCATATACTCTATTTCGATCTTCATATATTTCCTTACATGGCTCCGCGACACCAGGTGAATACGCTAGACTCAAATCATTTGCATTGTTAATCGCTACCTTCGCTTTCACTTCTAATTTCCCTTGTTTGTCCCGGTGCATTTGTAAAGCTCTATCACGCAATGTGTCCATGATACCTCTCCCTTTTCCTAAAGTGTTTATGTACTTTATTTCACATACCAACTTTTAAAACGCTTCCTAAAAATTAAGAGCTATAAATATAACCCAATCATATATACCAACACACCACTTGAATAGATTTTTAAATTAATTAAATTCTTTTGTAATTAACGACCACAGGTTGATGAAAACTTTTTCAAAAATGGATAAAAACCCCGGGAACGGTTCTGCTGTTTCAGTTGGAAGCAAAAGAACCATTCCGGGGATAATACCTATGGAATAACTATTTAGTTATTAAATTCTTGTCTAAATACCGCACGCTCTTTATTTTTTTATACTCAGGTTTCCACATAGCACTTTCAATAGCATTCTCAACATCTTGGATATCCGCCCTTGCAATTCCTTCGTATATTGCAGCATTTGCTACTTCAATGGCTACGTATTTTGAGACTTCATGAAGTTTTTCAATCGATGGCAGCAGGGATGCTCCAGGTGTGCTAGTGTCTGACATTCTTGCAACCGTATAAGCAGCAGCTGCGAACATTCCTTTTGAAATCACTTTAGCCTTTGCAACAATTGCGCCAAGTCCGAGACCTGGGAAAACAAATGCATTATTAGACTGCCCAATTTCATAGGAAACGCCGTTGTATTCTACATTGGCAAACGGGCTGCCGGTTGCAATTAAGGCCTTTCCTTCTGTCCATTTGATCAGATTTTCCGGAACTGCTTCAGACAGTACAGTCGGGTTGGACATAGGCAAGATGATTGGACGCTTAACGTGTTTGGCCATTTCTTTCACAATTTCCTCAGTAAAGGCGCCGGCTTGTCCGGAAGTTCCGATTAGGATGGTTGGCTTAACCCTCTGAACTACTTCCATTAATGAAATGATCCCATCCTTATTCCTTGCCCAGCCGCTTACTTCATCGGCTTTCCTTACATAAGGCATTTGGAATTTCAGGACATCTGTTGTTTCATCTGTGAGTAATCCCCGATAGTCAATAGCCCAGAAACGGTCATAGGCTTCTTCTCTGGTTAGCCCTTCAAGAACCATGGCATCTGCCATTTGGTCAGCGATACCGATGCCGGCAGCCCCTGGTCCGAAGACAACAATTCGCTGATCCTTCAGAGTAGCTCCTGTTACTTTCAATCCAGACATAACAGCAGCAAGGCTAACCGCACCTGTTCCCTGGATATCATCGTTAAAGGTAAGGATTTTGTCACCGTATTTGTCCAAGATCTTACGGGCATTCACATTGCCAAGGTCCTCCCAGTGAAGAAGAACTTCTGGGAAGAATTTTCTTGCAGTCTGAATGAATAAATCAATGAAATCGTCATAACGCTCACCGCGGACACGCGCGAATTTGTTACCAATATAGATAGGGTCGTTAATCAAATCCTGATTGTTCGTACCTACATCCAGGACGACTGGCAGAACACGACTTGGATCAATACCGGCTGCTGCTGTATAAACGGCAAGTTTACCAATCGCAATATTAATACCACCTACGCCCTGGTCCCCTATACCTAAAATGCTTTCGGAGTCGGTAACGACGATTAAATCAATGCCATCTTTAGGTTGTCCAAGATTATAAAATGCCTTTTCAATGCCCTCAGGATCATCAATTGAAAGATATAAGCCACCTGGGCGCCGGTAGCTATGGGAATATGACTGGATCGCATCCCCGACAGTGGGGGTGTAGATGATAGGGAGCATTTCTGCTAAATGTTCTTTCAAAAGACGGTAAAACAGTACAACATTGCGGTTATATAAATCATAAAGCACTCCATTTTTAAACAGATTCGTCGTCCGCATCGAATATTGCTCATAGGCTCTGTTCACCTGTTCATCCAGGGTGAGCACCTGGGGTGGTAACAGGCCGTCGAGCCCAAGCTCTTCCCTTTCCTCTTTAGTAAAAGCCGTTCCTTTATTTATAAAAGGATTAGAGAGAATTTCTTTTCCTCTTAATGTTGTGATAATTACATTCTCATGAACATTCATGAATTTTCCTTCTTTCTTTAATAAAATACCTGTTCAACAATTTTCACAAATTCATTTCTTACCTTTCCATGTTCATAACCTCTGCACTTTTTGGTATAGGTTATTTAATTTATTTACCCTGTTTTTTAACTAAGCCAAAGCAGACAGTAAACCGCTGCCTGCTTTAAATCTTTGTTTCATTTCAAATTAGCTTAAAAGCTTTAGCAGCATGATTGCGAGGATGACAGTAGATGCTCCGCCAAGCCTTGTAGATATTTGGGCAAAAGGCATCAATGACATACGGTTAGAAGCTGAGAGGATTGCAACATCCCCTGTTCCTCCAAGACCGCTATGGCAGCCTGTAACAATGGCAGAATCCACAGGATACATTTTCATAAGTTTTCCAACAAAGTAACCAGTTGTGACCATCGAAAGCACTACAGAAACACAAACGATTACGTATGAAGGAGTAACGGTTTTTACCACGTCTTCAAGTGGAATGTAAAGCATTCCAAGTCCAACCATCAATGGCCATGTAAGACTTGATGATACAAATTTGTACAAATGGTATGCACCTTGTTCCATTTTTGCCGGCATGAGCTTAAGGCTTTTTACCAGTGCAGCAGCAACAATCATAAGTACAGGGCCTGGCATTCCCAATAACATGTGTCCTAGTCCTCCAAGTATAAAGAATGTACACGCCATTAAGAGACCTGCTCCCATCAGCGGGAAGTCAACTGGCTTATTAATGGTTACAGATTCAGTAATACCATCTCCGCCTTTTGTTTTAACCAAAACACCGTTACCAGTAAGGTGTGGTTTCTTTTGACCGAGACGAGAAAGGAGACCTGCACAAATGATTGCGGCAATATTTCCGATAACAGCAGCCGGAATCAATTGGCCGACAAATGTTTCTGGAGCTGCTCCGAGAACCTGACCATAACCGATGGAAAGTGGCAGGATCCCTTCACCGATGCCGCCACCGATAATAGGAACAACGATATAGAACAATGTATGCTTTGCAGAGTATCCAAACAACATGCCAACTAATACTCCAACACCTACAGAAGCGAGTGTACCGAGAATAAGCGGGACGAACATCTTAGAGAAGCCCTGGAGCAGGACTTTACGGTTCATCCCAAGGATACTTCCTACTACTAGTATACTTATATATAGATAAAGGAAGTTTGAGCTTTTCATTAACTGAGTGACAGCGTTTAATCCAGTTTCATTAATCACACTAAAATAGACTAAAATTGATGGAACAAGGAGTGCGAGAATTGCAGGGCCCCCAATATCCTTCAATACAGGAATTTTCATTCCAAGATGTCCGAGTAAAATCCCCATCGTAATAATGACGGCAAAGCCGCCAATCATATCAGCTGGAAGAATTTCATAAACTGCAGCAAAATAGACAACTACTGCTATAATCATGTAAAGCGGAAGTGGAACAACGCCAATCTTCACGCTGGCTAATTTTGCAAAGAAACTATTATTTTTTTGGCTATTTTTATAACTTTCTCCAGTCATTGTAGAGAGCGGTTCCAATTTTCTTGCAGGTTGTGCCATCTTTTAATCCCCCTTTGTTTGATTACATGTTCATCATATTACCAAGTAAACCGTTTTCATAGTTTGTGAAAATTTAATAATTCTTTTGGCAAATAAAAAAAGTAAGCAGTTACATCACTGCTTACAGAAAATTTTTAATTAAGTGCTCTTTGTATTGATTATATTCATGCTGATAAACAGGCCTTCCAACGGTTCCATAGATTACCTTAACATCTAGGATTCCTAAATCCTTAAGGAAGTTAAGATACTTTCTAGCAGAGACTCTTGAGATGCCTACTAGATTTGCTATTTCATCAGTGGAAAAAGGACCTTCCTTCAATTCCTGAACAGCTTCCCATACCTGCTTTAAGGTATCCTTTGTTAACCCCTTTGGCAATTCCTCTGCTATTACTGTTTCTTCTCTGTGTAAAAGAAAATCATCGAGTTCTTGTTGACTAACTTCTTTTTGTTTATCGATAAACCTATTATGCTTCTGGTAACAAGCAAGAGCAGCGTGGAACCGTTCAAACTGAAAAGGCTTAATTAAATAATCGACAACACCATACCTTAACGCCCTCTTAATCCGTTCCAGATCCGAGGCAGCCGAAATGATGATGACATCAATTTCATGCTCATTTTTCCGAAGGTACGAAAGTAACTCTAGACCCTGCTTACTCGGCATAAAAATATCCAGAAGAATGAGCTGAATATCTTCCTTCCCCAAAAATCGGATAGCTTCATCGACTGAATTTGCTGTTGCAGCCAAACGAAACCCATCAATTTTGGAAAGGTATTGTTTATTGATCTCTGCTACCATCGGGTCATCTTCGACAATCATTACATTAATCAAATCTATTCATCCTCTGCATTATAAGGTATATACACGGCGAAATTTGTTCCCTTTCCAGGTTTAGACGAAATAATCAGGTCCCCTTCCAATCTTTCAATTGCCTGTGCCAAGAGATATAATCCGAACCCGCGGTTATCTCCTTTTGTCGAGAAGCCTTTATCCAGTATTTTATTTTGGATTGCCGTCGTCATGCCCATCCCAGTGTCTTTAACCTCAATTGTTAAAATATCCTCTGCGTAATCCAGTTTTAGTTCGACTTTTTTATTTGGGCTGTCAGCAATTGCATCCATTGCATTATCCATCAGGTTTCCAATGATTGTAATCAACTCATGTGTCACTTCTGGGTTTCCAGGCGTGGGTAATTTATTTGTGCAATCAAATGATAGTGACGCTCCTGATTCTCTTGCAGAACTTAGCTTGCCAATCAGAAATCCAGCAAGTACGGGATCTTGAACTTTCTTCGTTACAAAGCCCATTTCTGTCTCCCGGTGGTTTACCGTTTCACTCACATATTTAGCAAGTGTATCATATTGTTCCGTACGAACCAGTCCAAGAATGACATGAAGTTTATTCATGAATTCATGCGCCTGTGCGCGGAGAGCATCCGCATAATTGCGCACACCAGTGAGCTGTTCGGCCAAAACTTGAACCTCCGTTTTATCACGAAATGTAGCGATTGCTCCCACCGGTTGATTTTCGACAACCACCGGCACCCTGTTTACTAGGATCGTAACCCCATGCAGGTTCTGTTCTTGGTCTAACTCCGTTTCATCCGATTTTATAATGCGAGTTAACCGAGTCTCTGGTAAATAATCTTCAATGTTCATCCCCATAGGATTTCCTTCAAGCCCAGCTTTTCTAAAAAGCTTACTAGCTGCCCTGTTTACTAGGGTGATTTTCCCTTCTTGGTCAATAGCTATAATTCCTTCGCGCACAGACTGCAGCATGGAACTACGCTCTTCAAGCAGCTTAGCAATAGCGAATGGTTCGAGTCCTAAAAGGATTTTTTTAATGTATCTCGCAAGTCCCACTGCACCGACTACCCCAATCATTATTCCGATTAAGGTACCAATAACCATACCCATCTGACCTTTATGTACTGCCTTTGTTACATTTTCTAATGAAATTCCTACTGCAACTGCACCGACTTGTTTTCCGTGTGAATTCATAATTGGAGTAAATGCCCGCATTGATGGGCCTAGTAAGCCTTTTGAGATCGATACGTACTCCTTCCCTTGTAGGACAGGCCCTTCATCTCCTCCCCTGAAGTGCCTTCCAACTTTACCGGGATCCGGGTGGGAAAGCCGAATTCCTTTCATATCCATAACGACAACAAAGTTAACTTTCGTTAAACCTTTTACTCGATTGGAAAAAACTTGAACTTCTTCCTGATTATTTTCCCCTTCAAGACCCCCAACCACTTGAGGGCTAATGGCAACCATCTTTGCAACATTCAGGGCCTTTTCTTTCTGTGTTTCTTCCACACTGGAGATAATCCCTTTGCTTATTAGCAAATCAGTTATTCCAAGTGATAACGCGACGACAATGCATACAAATATAATAATGATGGCTTGTAAGCTTAATTTTTTTTTCATGATATCCCCCAGGCATTTGCTAAGTTATTATATGTATAAGACTATTCCATTAAATAACAAGAGACCGCTAAGCTAGTAAATGAGCTTCAAGCAGTCTCTATTTTAAATCATGGAATCAGCAAAATTGCGCCAGCCATAATTGGAGTGAGAACCATAGCACTTTTTAAGATTGGCAGTGGAACACTATCGGTAAATTTAGCTCCAATATAAGAACCGATCATGGTTCCAATAAGTACCTGAACCAGAAGCTGGACGTTGAAGTAACCCTCAAAATAGTAGCCTGTCCCGCCTGCCATAGCGATTGGAAGAATAACAAGCATTGTTGTGCCGACTGATTTTTGTACAGAAAGCCCCAACACAATCATCAACCCAAGCTGGATGAATGGAGCCGCCCCAATACCAAACGTACCAGATAAAATACCAGTTACTATACCGACTGCAGATGCCCTGAATAAAAAGCTGCCTGTTGATTTAATTTCCCCTTTATTTGTTTCTTTAAGCCTATTTACAATAAAAAGGCGAATCATTAGCATAATAGCGGATAGAAATAGCATTCCCGCTGTAAGAAAGTGGAGTGAATGGACCGGAATCCATACGGCAATCCTGGAACCAAGATAGGAGAAAATCGCCCCAAAAACACCTACAGTAATTCCTGCTTTCACATCAACATTTCCCTGCCGGTAATGGCTGTAAGCTCCGGACATTGTAGTAAACACCATAGCAGCAAGAGACGTACCTAACGCTGTGTGGATTGACACTCCAAAAACAACGGTTAAAAGAGCAATAATAAAACCTGATCCTCCTGCCCCAATAAACCCTAGTAAAATACCTATTAAGAACATTGTAAGTGTGATTATCAAAGATGTCCCTCCCCAAACACACTTCCACTTCGGTAGTGAAATTTGTCAAAATTCATTATAGTACTTGAAACCAGAAGGACACTATTTGTAATTAAAAAAAGTGTTTTGGCTGAAATAAAACGGGTATTTGTCTCTTTGTTAAAACCAGCTTTCTTAAAAGGAAATGAAAAGAGGCCTTTCAAAAGTTTAGTGAACTTATGAGAAGAATTACATCATGCCGCCCGTAAGATGAGAGTGTGTAAAATCTTTAACGAGGTGTGCAAAAGGTGCGGTAAATCAAGGTTATGCTAATTTCATCTGTAACATCTTTAACGATAGTTTATTCATCCTAAGGAATTTACAAACGATTCAGACTTAGTAGCTGGAGCCAATGTATTACTTGAAGTAGTTAGTAAACTTGCATCTATTTAGTAACTAATCTGTTAAGAGTAAATAATCCCCACCAGTAAACTAGGTGGGGATTATTCGATATTATCAAAAGCATTCCATCATTATTACTAGATTCTCTTTTCGACAATTTTCTTGCTAATCAGAAGGAATAAACACAGGTTTGACAGCGTTTAAAGAATTTTTAATCAATCGTTTAGTTAATGCCGATTCAACTAATTAAACGTTTGGTTAAATACCGCTAAGCCCTTTTAACAAACGAATTTTTGGCTGTTTTCAAGAGAATTAATTGTCGTATAAAAGTTGAGGGTGTAAGGAATCATCTTTAATACTGACAATAGAAACTAGCAAAATGCATATTCTGACAAATAGAAATATATTTTTTACTAACTAATCGTTTGATTGAAAGTGCAGCACACCCTTTTAAAATAGGCTTTTCCACGTTTTCTAGCAAAACTTTTTGTCGAAGGAAACACTTGTATTTCTACTATCGACGAAAGGATTGGGGAACAAATCTATAATCTAAAAATATTCAGGGAGTGACAGTAGACGGTATACTATACTCCCCCTTCTCCCGTGGTAATAACACCAGCCATACTTGTGAAAGTACCAACCATTTCTTTCAAATACGGATGTCCGTAAAAATTGTATATCAAAAAATGGTTTTGATAATCAGTACCATAACATCTTTAACTGGATTTTAACGTTTTTATAAGATTGCATTAGCAAAATATTAGCATCTATTCACAAAAGTAACATAATTCAACCATTTTATACGTTTATGGGAAGGATATAATAGGAGTAGTCCCATGCAAAATTCTCCTTTAACCCTCTCTTTTCTTTTCCAACAAAACAATTCACGATGAAAGCAGGTTGATTGTATGAAGAACAGCAACAATACGAAGGATATTTGTGATGAGAATGAAATGCAAGTGAAGGTATTAATGAAGCATTTTGAAAATCCAAAAGAGCGTGAAGATCTATTAAAAAATATCAACATAAGTGCTGAATTTGAAATGAGGTACCGAGGACACTTTTTATTTTATGGGAAGGACTTTATTGACTATAAACTTTTACGCCCCTACGACAAAGACCGCAATGAGTTTCTCCGTATCTTATCAAACTTCATGACCACCGTTTTGGAAGATGACTGTCCACCCTCATGGAAAAAATGCAAGCGGCCATTCTGGGAAGAACTGATTTTCACCCACTTTCCTCATGTTATGAGAATTACCCCTGATCAAAAACAAGTAGAAATCTTCCTTTTCCAGTTAAGAATGTTTATCCAGTGGCTTGATAAGCGTGTTGGAACAACATGGTTTACAGTCGTTGATAAGTATTCAAAAGAGGCTATTTCCGACCTGAAAGTATGTGAACAAGTACTGAATACTATTTTTTTGAGAGACTTCCCACAACTCCATCAGAAAGGCTTTAGCCCCGAGCAACAAATTGAAATAGCCAACGAGAGTTTCAAGCAATGTACGAAAAGATGGGATAGCCTTTTTGAGGTTATAAGTATTATTGATGACCAGATTACTGTAATAAAAGAATTTAACACCAATATATCCTATTATGTAAAAGGCTTGCCCACCCATTTAATCTTTCCTGAACTTATTATGAGTGGCTGTATTGGCCGAAAGAGAGGCACCTTGCTCTGGGAGTGGTTTCAAACCGAAGGGATCTATCCACAAAAAGGGAGAAAATACCTTAAATTGATTAATTAAGATTTGAGTAAAACATAAGCCCCGTACCGTTAAAAAGAGGATGAACCAATAAGAGTGCCAGGCACCTTAATGTAAAAAAACAACAGATCTTCCCAAAAAGATCAATCATCTAAAAGACCCATGGAGGATTGATCACGCAGAGAAAATTTGTTTGCAATGGTGTTAAACCGGGTAAGTATATTTTGTATGCTTTATCAGCAAACAAAAAGGGAAATGGAGGCTATAACTATGGGTAAAACAGTTTTAGGGGTTTATAATTCCAGTGAAGAAGTAATTCAGGCCATTGAGGTATTCCAAAACGAAGGATATTCCAGAAAGGACTTTTCAATTATTGCCAATACAGCAGATGTCCCTTCCACCATCGAAGAGGAAACAGGGGTGGCTTCTCAGGAGATAACCACAAGGAATAATCCACCATCAGAAGATCACTTAGCGTTCTTAGCAAGCCTGTTTACCCCGTTTGTGGATAATACCGCCCAAAATGACGGCAGAAATACCTATTATGATCATTTGATTGCTCAGGGTATTAGTGAAGCAGATGCGTTAAAATACGAAGAGGATATCAACTCCGGAATGATTCTGCTTCTTGCTGAAAAAGGATTAGAGAACGTTAGCGCTGCCGACCGTATCTCTACAGAAGATTTTGCTCGTAATCAAACAGGTCTTGAGGATACTTTCGATACAAATAAGCAGCAATCACTAGAGCTGCGGGAAGAACAGTTGGATGTGAATAAACAGCCTGTTCAGACAGGTGAGGTAGAGGTAAAAAAAGATGTGGTTGAAGAACAGAAAACAGTAAATGTCCCAGTAACACATGATGAGGTCTATGTGGAAAGACGGTCAGTCGGCAATACTGGTGCAGACACCTCCACACCAATCGGCGATGAAGAAACCATCCGCGTTCCAATTGTTGAGGAGAAAGTAGAAGTGACAAAGAAACCCGTCGTTGCTGAAGAACTGGTGATTGGCAAGAAACAAGTTTCTGAAACCCAACAGGTAATAGAAAATATTAAGCGCGAGGAAGCAAAAGTGACCAAAAAGGGCGACGCTTCGGTCAAAGAAACCACAACTGACAGCAATAGTATGGATACTGATAGATTCTAATGGATGTGTCTAAAGAGTTTATCTATTAGGGGCTAGTGGGTCTGTCCCCCGCGCTACATTAGCACTTTAGCAGAATGGGGGACTGACCCTTTTTCCCCTTGCTATAGAATGTAGCCTTGGTCATATTTGTATTTTCATAGCTTCAACTGCGGTGTATATAATGTCTTTAACATTAATACTTAATTCTCAATGTAGTAATCCCCAAATTCCATAAAAGCATTTCATGATTTTTGATATTCATTTGGTTGTTCTTGAAACGTATGTCATCCAAAAAGTCTTGCAAATTTTAACAACACAAAAAACCACTCCCTAAATTTTATAGGAAGTGGTTTTTGCTATTGATATAAGAAAGGGTGAAAAATAGCTTCCACTACTTTTCGAGTGCAAGGCTTAAAAGCCTTACATCATGCCGCCCATTCCGCCCATACCGCTCATATCAGGCATGCCGCCTTGACCTGCTGGTTCTGGCTTGTCAGCAACAACTGCTTCAGTTGTTAAGAACATAGCCGCTACAGATGCAGCGTTTTGAAGTGCAGAACGAGTTACTTTAGTTGGGTCAACGTGCGCCACTACTGGGTTTTATAGTGATGATTCATTTATATTTAATTAACAACAACCACTTCTCTTAATTTTTCTACTTCCTCCATTATAAAGTGGTGGTTGCTTTTTGTGAAGATGTGGTTCAGAATATTCTATTATTAATCCTTTTAACTCCTTATTTTGCTTCAAGTAAGGATTGTACGGTCGTCCAGTTTTAATAATGTTTTGAATCGTGCCCATTGATATGTTATATTCTCGCCTCATTAAATTAGCCATTTCTTGTCGTGAAGCTGTCTCTATTCGTCTACCATCTGAGAATATAGCCACCATAGGTTTTGCAAAAGGACTCTTGCCCCCTGTTTTCCCGTACATACCATTCCTACGACCTTTCTTCTTTTCGCTTAATTTCTCTTTTGTTTGATCTGTAATTTTTGTGCCTAAGCTTTCGTTTGCTCGACACAATCCTATGCTTTTATATAATTCAATTAATTTCTTTTCAAAATCATATGCTTCTATTTCATCGTGAAACCTAGCGACAATATTAACTTGTACATCACCTGATTTATCCCTAACAATTTGATTCCAGCGTTCGCTCCTACGAGTGAGTCGACTTGCTCTTGCTCCTGAACCTTTACCAGCATAAAATATTTCTCCGTTTAGAGAGTGTGTATAAACATAGTATTTCATCTTACCTTTACCTTTCTATTATTTCTAAAAAGTAACCGCAAAGCTCGTCCAAGCCTGCGGTTTAGTGATGTGTTTAAAAATCGGGCATATCTTCAATAACTATATCTTTTGAAATTACCAAAACTTCTTCTTTATATCCTTCTTGCCAAGGGTGTTGAGGTTCTTTATGAAAAAGTTTCATGCCAAAATATTTTTCAATACCAAAGCCAATGTATAATTCATTTTCATACGGGAAATGCTTTTGAATTTCTTTTTTTAATTCTTCAGATATAGCATGATAAACTTTCACAAAATCAGCTTCTATTGGGATAGTTGTATTTGCTGGAAAAACTAAGTCTTGTTTATAATAGATGTCTTTTTCTGTTAAAATAATTTCATTTTTCATTTTTATAATTCCTCCGATTTGTTTTTGTTGTTGTTGTTTTTGATTACACGACTATTATATTGAAGAATTTTTATATGTTAGGTACCTCGGATACTTTTTTGAAAAAATTTTTTCTTCATTAATATATAGAACAAAAAAATAAGCACTCCCGAAGGAATGCTCTAGTTAAATATATCTGCTTCAGGGAAGATTAATTTCCCTAGCATTTTTCCATATCCCATTAATGCTTGTATAGTACCCAAATCCTCGTTTGCTTGGTTCGCCTTGTTCATCACATTTCGGATTATCCCTTCTGCTTCTTGAGGGGTCTGTGCTGTCATTACTTTAGAAACCTCTTGAAAAAGTTCAAATGTTTTTTCGTTTATCTCATTATTTTTCCGCACTAAATCAATAATTTCACTAATACCTTTAGTGTTTTCGGAAATCTGCTTGAGATAATCCCTTTGGTCAATTTGTACTTGTTCTGCTCTTCTTTTATTTTCCGTCATTTGGTCAGCGACTTCTTGTATTTGCCGCATTTGATTTCTCAAATGCTGATTCAAATTAGCCATTGGGTCATTACTCATGTTATCACCTCATATTTTCTTAAGGACCCCATATTGCTTTTTTAACAGTTTCACTGACAACATCAACTAATATATCCCTAAAACCTGTTACGATTTCAGGTCCTGTTTTGCTTAAAATCCGTTTAAACCTTGTTTGTGCCACAACAGTTCTAGGTCCATCCTTAACTAAGTCGTCAAGCGATTTCTTCAGTTGTTCTTGCTCTTCAGGGCTTAACTCATCAAGTAGATCCGCCAATTCCTTTGCTGCATTTAATTTTTCAGCAGTCCATGGATAAGGATTGCCACAATTATCACAATAACTAGGAGCCTTAAACTTACTAAGTGAGCCTACTCCTGGTATATGAAGATATCCTCGAATATTTGCGTCACAAATAGGACACTCGGTAATTGTTTCTTCACCACATTTATCACAAAAGTTTTTATTGGATTCAGGATATGATATAGAAAATTCATTGCTTACGTGTCCATTTAAACAAATTTCAGCAGTATCATACCAAATTTCACCGTTCTTCATAATGTCACCTCCCACTTTCCAATATTCGACATATAAGAGCTAAATCCTTGTGACAAATTAAAACCACTAGTAAAAATAGGTTACGGCAAATGAGAATTTAATAGTTTAACAAAAACACATCAAAAAAGCACCCAAAATGGATGCCTCTTAATCCCTAAATTCTTCATTCAGTTCTATAAACAATCTCCACCAAGCGCTATACTTGTTTTCTTTTTCCTCTTTTTTCTGTGCTAATTCTTCTTGTAAATCTTCAAATGCTTTTTTTAATGGTTCTTTAACTTGAGTATCAAATTCTGATGTTTTTACATTTAATGCTAGTTTTTCAGCATATTCAGACCGTATTTGTGCTCTTTCTAATTGGTCTTTCATATCTTCTATTTCTTCTTGCATTGTTTCTAATTCTTTCTTTAATTCATCTCTCCATTTTTTCAATTCGTTTCGTTTATATTCAGCACGTTGTTCTGCGTCCAAAGTACTCACCTCCCCTTCCATAATTCGACATATGGTACTATTTTTCCTTCTAATATTTAAAAAACTTAGTGAAAATTACCATTTTTTTAAAAATATTGGTATAATTGAACTAATAACAAAAGATAATTTAAAAGAATGTTAGATTGGAGAATTTGAATTTGAATCCTTACATTCCGGCAATTATTACAGCATCTGTAGCTTTGATAGCAGCTGTTTGTGCACAATTTTTAAATAACTGGTTAACTCAAAAAAGGGAAGAAAAAAAATACAAAAAAGATTGTTATCAAAATTTATACGGTCCTTTAGGTATGAGGTTGTATAGATGGATTACGTCAGGAGACAGCGAGTATTATCGACTGTCATGGAAAAAAATAACAGAAGAAGATTATTTAAATTCTTACAGGGATAGAGAATGGAGGGACATTTTAAATTTTTTTAATGATAATATAAAATATGCTTCCCCGGATTTAATGCAAAGTTATTTCGAAATAAACACTTCATATCGCTATGATGATGAGAGGGTTAATTTTTCTTTACTGTTTTTCAAAGAATTAGACTCAATAATGCGTTCCTTGAAATTAAAACATCGCAAGTCTATGGATATAAGAGAATTAATAAGTATATTGGAATCATGGAATATATTGGATGTTCAATTCAATCCAAACATTGCTAATTTATCCCTGATATACGAAGTCCTCCCAGTCGATTTTGCTAAAAAGACTAAAATATATTATAAAAAAACAGACCCAGGTGTTCCGAGAACTGTAGATGATGATTTTTTACGATACTACCCATACTTTAAAGAAAACTTCTTTGATAAGTTAGTAAATATTGAAGATTACGAGAAAGAATATATCAAGCATTACGATGACCTCTATAAGAAAATCCAAGAAGAGCAGAAGGCTTGATTTTTGCCTTCACTTTTCTTGCTCTTATTAAGATAGTTTCCACAAAAAAACGCTCTTATACAGAACGTTCCCTTTCCAATCGCTCTTGCAGTATAGCTATATCCCTATCTAGCTTATCAGTATGAATTAGCACAAATACCTGATACTTGGGATTTTCACGATTCCTCATTGTATGATGTAAATCATTCCCCATCTTGATTAATTCAATTGCCATCGACTTTTTGTAAATATTTTTTAGCATAGGTTTTTCTTGCGCTTTCTTTTCATCGTCGGATTCTTCTAATGAAACTTCGATTATGATCTCAATATGTTCACCCTCTCTATTCCTTTCCCATTCTGTAATAAACTTGTCATATGCTTTTAGCATTGCTTCTGGAGTCAAATGAGTGTAAATCCAAAATCCTTCTTTGACGAAAATATTTTTCTTTTTACTCCCGTTAATAGATACAAAATATTCAGAATCAGAAGTGCGGATTCCTGCACTTTCTATTGTTTTAATAGTTTTGTTCAAATCTAGATTCATGAAATGAGCCCAAAATTGACGAAAAATTCCAGCGTGTGACTTATCCTCCAAAAAGGTTTTTCTATCATTTACATTTAATTCAAATTGTTTCATTAGTTTCCCTCCTTTTTTGTTTCCTACTCTCGTCACTCAATTGGTGTTAAACAAATTCTAACCATAATTCTAATTGCTTCACAGCTTCTTCATTTATCGCCCTCATTGGTTCCAATAATATTTCGCCTCGTTGTCGTTTTATCTCCTTTGCTAAAAGCGGAAGATCTTCAAGTAAACCAAAATCAATAAGGTTCTCTAATGTGTTCATACGAAAGTATTCATTTTCAATCGTGTTAATCTCGAAGTGTTCGACTAACATTTCAACCATAATATCCAAGGGATATTCTCTCATGTTTTCATCTCCCAAATACATGTACTAACTATATTGTAAGATGGCAAAAAAATGCCGTCCAGAAGAAATTTCCAGCCCTTGGTATTACTGGATTTTTGCATTTTTTAAAATTTTTTTCTCCCACTTGCCTTACATTTGAAAACCTTCTCAATATAATAGCGGTGTCATGAACAAGACAAAAAAATTTAAATATCGAGGACAGTAAACGACATTACAATCAACTTTTTACCAGCACTATAAGAGAATTCAACTTAATGCTGTTTATTGTCCTGAAAGGGAGAACAGAAATGGAGAAAAAATTTAACTACATTACGGAAATATTAACCAAAGCTGATTTGAAATTGATGTTGGACAGCAAAGAAGGGTTTACATTAGTCGTTTCACCTACAGGAACTGGTAAATCTACCTTCATTATTGAAGAAATTATCAAACCCCATTTTGAAAATGAAAACTATGGCTTCGGTAAAGGAAAGTATCATGATTTAGCTAGTAAGGAAATTTTAGTAATGGCTAATCGAACTGCTGTTGTTCTGAAGTTCAATGATGATGTTGAACGAGCTTGTGAAGAAATGGGAATCTATAGAGCTAAAGGGGTAACTGTTGCAAGCTATCAAAAAATATCCCATGATGAAATGCTTTTAGCGATAGATGAAGCAGAAATAATCCTGTGTGACGAAGCTCATTACTTTATTGCAGATGCTTGGAATGGCACCACTGGTATTATCATGGACAAAATTCTTGAGGTATCTGATAGTAAGCCCGTTATTTTCTTCACTGCTACACCACAGCAAATCATAAAATATTTCAATAATAAAGGTTTGACTTATAAGGAACTTGATTACAGGGATGTGCTTGGGTTTAATGACAGAATGGACTTCATCTGTACTAATAAGGACTTGGAGCAACTCATCAAAGGAATTAATAAAAATGAAAAAATAATGGTATTCGTTGCTGATATGACCTCCAGAAAAATGATTGCAAAGATGTGCCAAAAATATCGGGAAAATGGCTACAAAATTGAATTCTATCATTCCGTTTGGGTCAAAACACTTGATGGCAGATTTAATGGTTTAAAAATACCCGAAATGGCTGCTAAAGTTGGACAACTGGTTAGCAACAAAAAATTTGATACTCAAATCACTATAGCCAATAAGGCTATTGATAACGGTATCGACATAATTGACCCTGACTTTAAACATATTATCCTTTTAAATCAGTATGACCATGTTCAGATCCAACAGATGGTTGGACGTAAACGGTTTGATATTCATAATCCTAATGACCGCCTAACTGTATGGCTTTCTACTGAAAACAAACCTGTTTTAGATAATTTTTACGACTTAATAATAGCTCAGATTGGTTTTATTAAAAAGTTCAGAAATTATCGAGATAAAAATATTGAAAAATTTAAAAATGGTTTAAGGGTCTTCCCTGGCAACGAAAACAAGTCAGATGAAAAAATCCAAATATTAGCTGGGTCAATGGCTGTTGATTACTTTTTTAATGATGATGTAAATGGGGAAGAATCCGAGAATTTAAAAATAGAAAAAAAGCTTATTCAAAGTGATGAATATGCCAAATTACTAAGCTATCAGTTGGATTATATTTCCCCATTGGTTTGCAAATACTTAGTGGATCTAGACGATGATGCTTTATCTACTGATGAACTCCAAAGCATTGTAAAAAATTATCAAAAGCTGGTCAAAGAATTATTCGATAGACCTGCTGTAATCCATTGGAGAAATAAGTATATTGCTTCTGAGGAAAACAAAATGGAATTTAAACGTAGAATCACTGAGGAGTTAGTTCCGTATTTGCAGAAGTTGGAAGACATTAGGCTGTTTGATGATGAAAAGCGTGTATTTGAAGACAAAATCAGCTATTATTTTGGAGCTTCAAAAAGAAATAATAGATTGGCTAACTTGACGACCATTAATGAGATTATCAATGCTCATGGGTTTGTAGTATCTGATAAACGCCAGATGATTGATAAGAAGAAGAAAACCGTTTGGATTGTCGAAAGAATCAACGGACAGCAAATGACATTAGAATCAACTTCCTTATAGATCCTATAAGAGAATCAATCCTAATGACGCTTAATGTCCGTTGGCAGGTAAAAAACCACTGTAACTTCGCACGATAGTGCGAAGTTCAGGCGGACAGCTTGCCTGTCGCCAGCCCTAGGCTGTGTCTGGGCCCACCGGAGGTAAATAGTTAAATTTTAACGACTTTATAGCCATAACCTGTGTAATCCTTATATGGCTTGGTATCCTGATAAATCCGTTCACCTGTTTTCACTGACCGTTTAACCCATCCTTCATTACATATCTTATTAGCTACGCAATATTCCCTACAAGCTTTTAAGTTTTCAAACTCACGAACTACTTGATTTTGTGCATTTAATAACTGAATCATAAGCAATTCCTCCTATAGATATATTTACTTAATTATATTAGCTCTGGTATTTCCTATGCTAGTAAAAAGTAGGAATTAGACATGGTGTTTCCAATGATAATTATTAATACCTGCTCATAACGATACTTACTTCTTTAACAGTACTGTATAGATACTATATAGATACTAAATCAGAAAGGAAGAGTTAGATGAGAGATAAAAAACAGGTGCACTTGTATTTGCCTGAGTCTGTATATCAAGAGCTCGTTATTAAAGCGGATAGTAATGGATTAAAACCAACTCCATATATGGTTATGATACTTACCCAACAAGCTAATCATGGCAAAAGGACGGATATTAAATTATGAACACACTGAAATTAGAAGAAGCTAAATATTATAAATTTCATAGACTATTTTCCAAGATCGCAGCTGATGACTTATTTGCTTTTGGTATTGAGCTATACATCAAGCAACATGGTTATCATTTTGATTGGGGACAAGATCATAATGTGACATGCAACCAAAGTGACTACAAGCTACAATTTAAAATGAGTGGCTATAACGAGGACGTTATTGTTACTTATGACTATGAAGGCAATGTGATTATAAGTGATTACGAGATTGATTTTAATAAATGCCAGTTTTATGACGTTAAATTTGATGGCAGTAAATTTCAATATGAGCTAATTGATTAATCAGAGCCCCCTCAAAAATAGAAAAACGTCTTGAAAACACAAAGGACATCGAAAGGGAGAATTTACCTCGCCAGTCCGATTATCCGATTTTTACAAAAGGAGCTGACACTATGCCAATCATTAAAACCTGTAGAAAGTGTCATCAAAAATACGAGTATGGCACAAAATGCTCCTGTTTAAGTAAATACAGAAAACAAATGAACACTGTTCAAGGGAAAGAAGATAATTTTTATATTTCTAAAGAATGGCGTGCAGTACGAGAATTGGTTTTTATTGAGTATGGCATAGAAGATGGTGCTTTATGTTGTCAACGCTGTTTAATCAACGAAAGAATAATCGTTTATAAAAACATGGAAGGACACCATCTAAAACCCCGTAGCAAATATCCAGAGCTCGAACTAGACCCAGACAATATTGTTCCACTTTGCAAATCTTGTAATATAGAGCTCGGAGATTCTGGCATTGTTGACTGGGATAGAAGTAAAGAATTGAGAGAAAAAATTGATTATACACTATAGGAGTTGAAATTGCATGGGAGCACATAAAAAGCCAGCAAGTCAATTAACTGGTCATGATAATTCCAAGGCAAAAATAGAATTGATGAAACGGAAAGAACGAGAAGCAGCTGGAGCCAATGACCGTTTGAAACAAGGCCTTGAAGGTCTGAAAGAAGTAGAAATGAAGCGATTAATCAATATAGGCGCCAAAGAATTGTATGATTCCTTAGCTAAAGAAGCTTCAAAATCTTCCGTTTTAAGCAACAACCACATTCATGACTTGATAGACATGGCAAATGAATACGAAAAGCTTAAAGAATACAATCGACTTATTAAAAAATATAAAGCAGTTGTATTTGAAAACGGTAAATTTCAAGCCAACCCTGCTGAAAAAATGCGTAAAGATTCACTGAAGGAAATTGACGCTATTAAATCACGTTTAGGCATGAAAGCAGTTGATATTGTCAATTTGGCTCGTGAAAATGACGAAAATAACGAGATAAATAATTTAAAAGCATTGTTCACTGATGATGAGGAGGAATAATTTTGGAATATAAAGTAAACGAAGCAATATTTGAAGGATATAGTATTCCTTCTGAAGCAGAACTACAACAATTTCAAACTAAATATCAATCTTTAACTAATGAAATCAGTCATGTTCCTGACAAGAATATGGCTGATTTTTTATTTACTTCATATGTTTATTTATTAAAAGCAAAGGCAATTGGAGATAACCGCATAACCCACAAGGAAACCAATGCTATTAAACGCTTTTGTCGTGACTATATGAATACATATGATCTCAAAGACAATTTGTTATACGATATGGCTTTTGGTCTAAACAAATACCACAAGGAACAATGGGACGGTTATCTTTCTTCTGGACGAATGAAACACATTGTTAAAAGTGGACGGTCACTAGAAACAAGGATTTCATCCAGCATTGATTATAACGACTTACTGAATAGTTTGCCTATCAAATACGCATATGACGTTATGACGGACAAAAGCGAATGTTACTGGATACGGTTGCAAGCAATGAAATTTATCGAGGACTTTACAGTTAATCAATTTAAGCCTGATTTTGAATTTTATTTCAATGCTGATGTGCTCCGAGTGATTGAAATTTTCCTTCGTTTAGTCAATCTTGCAACAGCCAAAGACGTAACATTAATTGGTGATTCCATTATCAATCATGTGAAGCCTTTTCAATATTTTATGTTAATGAATGTGTTTGCTTGGAGAAAGAAAGATGATTTTGCGGAAAATCGCTACAGAAAATTTGTACTATTTATACCACGCAAAAACGGAAAAAGTTGGCTCGTGGCAGTTGTGAAAATGTTAGGCCTGATATTGTTACCAAACGAAAGTGAATTGTTTTCAGCAAGTAACACTCGAGAACAAGCCATGCAAATTCGTAAGGAGTTTGAAAATATTTGTGGGGCTTCACCTGCTATCAGTCGTTATTTCAAAATTAATCGTGATGTTATTCAAACCTTGCATTCCAATAGTGAATTTAAAGTATTAGCTGGAAAACCAAAGGATGGCTCCCTCCCTTCTATCGCTGCCATTGATGAAAACGGAGATGCTGAAGTCGACAATCCAGTAGCAAGTTCATTGGAAAAAGGTATGTCAGGCTCATTTCAATTACTATTTTACGTTTCAACTGCTTATGAAAAATATCCTTCTGGTATGTCAGTTGAAGTTGAAACAGCTAAAAGTTCATTGGCTCCAGAAAGCGATTATCTAGATCAACGGTTATTCGCTATGCTATATACAGCTCAAGAGCCAAACCTTGAATGGACTAGCCATGAAGCATTGAAAGCGACCAATCCATTAATGTGGTATACCAATCGTGACCAATTAATAAGCGACCAGAAAACAGCTATTGAACAAGAACATAAACGAAATGCTTTTCAAACCAGACGTTTAAACATCTTTTTAGCAACAAATGCTGGTACATCTATTGCTCCAATTGAAAATCTGAAAGCGTGTTATAGGGCAACTCCTGACTTTAATTGGCATGGTCGTCAATGCATCTTAGGGCTCGACTTGTCACTTGGTGATGATAATTCCGCCATCAATTTAGTTACGCATGATAATGGAAAATATCATGTTAAACAATGGGCTTTCGTGCCAGAAGGTCGCCTTGATGAAAAAAAAGCCACAGAAAAAATTGATTACCGGAATTGGATTATGCAAAAGCAAGTTTTTGCTACTGTTGATGGATCTTCCAATAGCAAGATGATAAATTACAAAACTATTGAAGATTTCATTATCAGTTTGCCAAAGAAATACGGTGTAGATATCACCCATATTGCTTATGACCATTACAATGCTGGTAACTTGGTTCAAAATCTTCAAGATAAAGAGTTATTCTACAATACAGAATTTAAAATCATTCAGCAAAATAAAACTGGTCGTCACTTTGGCATATCATTGCTACGTCAAGCTGTTATGCAGAATCGGTTATTTTTTGACAACTCCATGATGATACATGAATGGGGAGCAGTTCAGATGAAGCAGACTGATAATCTGTACTATGTTGAAAAAGTGAAAACAGCCAAAAATAAGACCGATATGGTATATTCACTGATAAATGCTTTGGACGTATGCAACGAGCTTTATGAGGTAAATCGACCAGACGTTGCCGAGGATTTAGTTTTTGGGCTTTGATAATTTTTTATCAAAGCTCTGTCTTCTTTTTTGTTTAGAGGAATAAGCACAATTTACTAAATAACATCATATACTAGAAATAATGAATAATTTATGCCTTTTTTATAGCAATCTTTATCTTGTATAATCCAGAATAATCACAAAGTTGACAAACTATGTATCTATTGCCTATCTTTCCAAAAATGCTTAAATAAGTTATTATAAGGGTAGGGGTAACTATAAGTTGTCCAAAAAAATAGGAGGTGTATTATTATGGCTAGAGCATTAGATGTGGCTCGGTACATGATTCACCTTAATAATCGTGTAAATGCGCCACAAACAAGTCTGACTAATTTGAAAATTCAGAAATTATTGTACTATGCATTCGGTATGCACAGGGTTATGACAAATGGTGAAAACCTATTTAATGAAAATGTGTCTGCTTGGAAATACGGTCCAGTAATTAAAGAAGTTTATGACGCTTTTAAAAAGTATGGCTATTCCGACATTGAAGATGATTACTGGTACGAAGATTTTAATCTAACGCCAAGAGAAATAAATACTATCGAGAATACATGGGATCAATTAGGACAATTACCAGCAAATGTTTTAGTGGAAATGACACATAGAGAAACTCCATGGATAGAAGCATGGAACAATTACAATAAAGAAATTAACCCTAATATTATAGAGGAGTATTTCCGACAAAATTATGTGGCAGCAGTTTAAAAAATCATTATTAATCATTAAAATTAAAACTAACTGGCACTTTCTGTTGAGTAGGGCTAAGTTCCGGAAAGCATTTATTCCAGCTATCTGTGGACTTGTGGCCCTCTTTTATTTAATAACGGGTTTACTCCCTGAATTCTCAAATTCAACCAAAATTCCAACTTTAATTACTTCCTTTGTATTTCGATATATTCTCTTTTTGATTCCCGCTTCTGTTACACTTTATGTTTTTACATATAGAGAACGAAAGGAAGCCTTTTACAATAGCACTAAAAGCAATCATGTTACAGACCTTTTTTATCGTCAATTAAGTATTTCGCTTCTGAGTTTATTTTTAATTATCTTATATGTTTTTTCTCCATTAAACAGCAATAACCATGGATTGTTTATTATTATACTTTCATTTATTGCTTTGTTTTTAGTGACCTATTATGGAGTAGTGCTCTTTTCATCAATTAATTTTACTTCATTTATGTCTAGACTTAATGGAATGAGTAAAAAGAAAACTCAACTTTTAATTGATTCTTTAAATATAGCATATCCAGAAAGACAGCATACACTTTACACAGAATATAAAGAAGAAGAAATATTTATAGATGAGCATGTAAAAGAAGGCTACTATTATAAGTCCTACATAAAGGTAGACCCATCTGATTTTATTGAAGAATTATGTACAATTATTGAATCTGAGTACCAACTGTTACATTCAAATCTAAAAAAATCAAGTCAAACTTCTATATCTGATTCTTATAACTTAATTCATAAGAATGCAGATGATATTTTTCAAAACATTATTAATTTTAGTTCCAATGATAAGACCAATGAATTAGTTGGTTTAATTATGAACTCAGAAAAAGGATTCAAATTAATAGTTTATTTGTACCAAACATTGATTTTTCGAATCAAGGAATTAATTAATGAAAGTAATAAAGAATCATTTACTAAATTAAACAAGGAATTTATTCAATCATTGTTTAATTTTACACCTACATATCTCATTGCTGATAGTAAGGAAAATTTCAAACCAAATGTGAATGAAAAACTCGAAGAATATGAAGAACAACTGATGAATATATTTTTCGGTGCAATATTTGACCTGTTTATTTCATCAATAAAAAATGATAACTTGGAATTTTCATATATTTTAGAGGAATATTATAATGTAGTAAAATCAAAAATTGATATTGAAGTTGCCACAGGAGAAGATTCAATAGAAAAATTCACAAAGAAATTACATGATTTAGAGATTTCTTTGGCAGCTTGGGCTACGACTCATGATGAGCTTAAGGTATTGACGGAAACAATTATTGTAATTCTTCGAAACACCAATAACAAAAAGAATGAACCAAAAGATGAACGAGTAAATACACAAGCCAAAATCGGAAAAGTAGATTTCACTACTGCTATTAGTAATCTATCAGAAAAAAATCAATCTAAAGCAAATAAACACAAGGAATCTTACCTCAGAAACCTGTTATACCTTATGATTAAAGGACATGAGCTGGGTTATTATGAAATTGTAGGATATTTAGTGAAAGTTACATGTAGTAATTTTAATAGTAAGGATATTTTAGATCAGTTGGGAGAAATCTATAAAACTGATATGTTAAAGACTAGAGAAAATATGGAAAAAATTACAAAAGACCATGGCTTTTATCATTATATACTACATGAATTTTCATTTGAACATTGCTTTAAAAAAACCTTTACTCTTATCAAAATCCACTTAGAAGATGAGGATACCAGAGGTGTATTTACACAGAATGACAATGTCTTTAGAAATGATAAAGAACTAACTTACTTTGAAGGGAAAGTATTAGCAGCTGGAAAAGATTACGGAATGTTATCAGTTAACAGACTTGTTGATATTAGAAAGGCTGAGGCTTCCAAAGAGAAAGATCCTGTAGGTGCAGATAGTAATTAAAATCCCCTTATTGGGGATTTTTTTTATGTGTTAAAAATTAATCTAGCTATGGTATCCTGGTTATAATGGAAATGATTACACAATATTTTTCGATTACAAATAAAATAAGTCGAAAGGATGTTGTTTATGCCATTACCGAGATACGATGAAATCCATTTGCCACTACTAAAGTTAATACATAATAAACGTATTAATACATTGAAAGATGCTGTTGAAATTTTGGCTCAAGAATTTGGTTTAACACATGAAGATTTAAATCAAAGAGTCCGAACAGGCAGGCTAAAGTTTTATTCCCAAGTTAGCTTTTCTAAAATGTTATTAGTAAGAGCTGGACTAGTATTCAAGGAATTCATTCCTTTAAGAACAACTGATAAGGCTAGACAAGTATTAAAACATAACTCTAAAAAGATAACCAAACGATATTTGGACGATTTAGCGACGGTTAAGGAAAATATGAAAATCGAAAAAGAGCAGGAGATCGCTAAGAAAGCCCGCTTAGACAGCTATGATGAATATTTACAGAAATTAAAAAGCCTTTCACCTAGTAGTTTTGAACAAATTACAGGACTAGTGTTGTCGAAGGGCTATAATTTAGACTATATGAAAAGAGTTGAAATAACGCCTCCAACCAATGATTTTGGCATTGATGGTATCCTCCATCTTAGCGACAAAGAGAAAGTTTATTTTCAATCCAAACGCTTTAATAAGGGCAGTATAGGAGTTCCGTCAATACAACAATTTGTAGGTGCTTTGGAAGGTATCTATGGAACAAGAGGATATTTTGTTACAACAAGTAAATTTGCAAAAAAGGCTTATAAATATGTCGACAGCCTAAAAGAGAAAGAAATCACATTAATTGACGGCCACACGTTAGTTGAACTTATCTATAAATATAAGCTCGAAAATGAAATTATACAGATAAAATAAAAATTGTTCATTAATTTGTCAATTTGGGACAAGGGAAAGTTTGCCACGCATGAAGAATCCTTTCATTAAGAGAGGAGATGTTATATGGCAAAATTAATTACTGTTAGTAATGCACAAAAAGAAATTAAAAGGTTGCAACACTATGTGGATCTGGTTGAATCATATGAAGCAGATACTCTTGAAAAATGGATAATAAAAGAATATGCGTTTACTAATAGCCTTGTAGAAGTGGCTAAAAGAGCAAATGATAAAGGTTTTACTTTAAATGGAGAGCCAATCGACAAGACTTATGCTGTGTCGATTGTTAATGGGAAGGCACAGGATGAGTTACATAGATTATTAAGATTAGGTTATCAACAGAAAATAAAACCTAATAAGAGGTCTCAAGGACAAGTCAGCTATTATCAAAATTAAATAAAATGTTAATTTTACTGACTAGGGAGCTTAGGAACTCCCTAGCTTTTTTTATCCAAATTTATATATCAAATACAATCATTCTACAATATTAATGCAACTCTCTTAAATACATATCGGTAACCGAGGTTTAACAAAAGTTGCATTTTATATATATATCATTGACACCTTTAAATTACCGAACTGTGTAAAAACAACTTTAATCAACCTCATGATGTTAACCCCTTTTTCGTTACCACAATGCACTGGACGTGTCAGCATTGACCGATAAACAGTAAAGGCACCTACTAATCCCCTAAACATTTAATCGTCAAGGCTGACCGTCTAATTAACTGTAAAAATCACAGTTAAATTGAATATTAATATTCAAAAATTATTGATTTATCCAATCATAAAATGGCAGGTCGCCATCATATTTAAAGTCAAAATTGCCCTTTCTCAAGTCACGATGATAAACAACATTATTCAACACTCCACGTAGATACGCTATATAATTATTGATTCCTTTCTTATCCCCAATTTCATTTAATACTCGTTGAAATACTGCTTTACTAATGCCTTTTGAAGCATATTCAAGATAAATTTCATAAATGATTTTTGAATTGTCAACATCCTTGTTAACAATATTAGTATGTAAGTCTATGTTAATATTTTTACTCAATACTAAATGATTAGTAGATAAACTAGAAGTGAATTTGGCTACCTCGTAGCTTTCGTTGAAGTCTTTAACGGGCTCCGATTGTTCACCGTTTGATATACCGTTTGACATTTTTTGTGGAATGAAAGTAAATATCAGTGAAGCAAATCGCTCGTCTATGTTCCTGTTTTGTTCGATTATTAAAAGATCACTACATTGTTCTTTTATTTTCTTTAGGTTTCTACTGATGGTGGAAGCCGTAACATTACACTTTATTGCAAGTGTAGAGTTTTTCTGACTAACTACAAACGATTCTTTGACGTAAGCTTGACGAGTAATCGCCTCAATAATAGTGAACATCGTCGTTCCTTTTCTGACGTTTAAGCGGTCAAGCAGACGTTTCTGCAAATAATTGATTTCCGATTTGATTTTCATTAACATTTTTCCTCCTTTTAGTAAAGGAGCAAGCCATGCTAAAATAAACATGACAGCTCCTTCGTGAGTTGTTGGCAACCGTTTATTTCTCAAACTTTGGTCAGGGCGAGAAATAAGCGGTTTTTATTTTTATCGTAACACAGAACATATGTGCTCTAAATCTCTTTTTTTCTTAAATTTTTTCATTAAATGTCTAATGTATTTAACGGGTTGAATTTATCATTTTGCTCCCTTAACTCATTCCCCCACATTGCCACATATTTCATCGTAACTGTTATATTTTGATGTCGCATGAGTTTCTGGATAGCGAAAGCACTCATACCTGACATAGCCAGACGATGGCAAAAAGTATGCCTGAATGTATGTGCTGATACCCTAACGTCTTTGAAATTCATTTTCTTCTGTAGATACTGGAACACCAACATTAAAGCATTTTCTGTCAGTTGTTTGTTATCCCTTTTGACAAAGACATAATCGCTCATTGTTCCCCAATATTGCTTACAAAATGTTTGATAACCAGCCAGTTCCTTAGCCAGTTTGTCCGTAATTGGAATAGTTTCCTTTCTTCTGGTTTTACCGAATACTGATATAGATTTATTTACAAAGTCCACATCGCTCCATTGAAGGTTGATAATTTCTCCCCTCCTAATTCCTGTGCCTAGGATTAAAACAATAACCATGTAATCACGATAAGCAACATAAGTTTTTTCACGTTGCTTTATCCTTCTATAGAAGTTTAGCATTTGCCGTATTTGCTCATCAGTGAAAACATCAATTTTCACATCGTCCTTTTGCATTTTCACTTTGTGAGCTGGATTGTTTTTAATCACTTCACATTCCACCATGTAATTTAAAAAAGCTCTTATCCTCATCAGCTTGGTGTTAATGGTGCTGGCTTTATCTCCTTTTTCCTGGCATTTCATAAGATATTGTCGAACATGGCTATAAGAAATGTCCTCAACATTTACTACTTGGCTCTCAATGCAATACTCAATAAACTTGGCTAGTATCATTTCATAATTTTTGATATTCGTCTCGGTTGTGTTTTTGAATTTCCTATCGTCCAAAAAGTCTTGATAACCGAATTTTAACAACATAAAAAACCACTCCTCAAATTTATTGAGAAGTGGTTATTGTTATAGATATAAATTTTTTACATCACAGCTTCACAAAATGAAGTGAAAATCGGTTGAGAAATAGCTTAATTATTTCTCAAGATGAAGGCTTAAAACCTACATCATTCCGCCCATTCCACCCATTCCGCCCATGTCTGGCATTCCACCCTGACCAGCTGGTTCTGGCTTGTCAGCAACAACTGCTTCAGTTGTTAAGAACATAGCCGCTACAGATGCAGCGTTTTGAAGTGCAGAACGAGTTACTTTAGTTGGGTCAACGATACCAGCTTCGATCATGTTTACCCACTCACCTGTAGCAGCGTTGAAGCCTGTTCCAACTGCTTCGCGCTTTAAGCGGTCAACAATTACAGATCCTTCAAGACCAGCGTTGTGAGCGATTGTACGTACTGGCTCTTCGATCGCACGTAATACGATATTTACACCAGTTTGTACGTCGCCTTCTGCTTGGATTTCTGCAATCTTGTTGTATACGTTAAGAAGGGCAACACCACCACCGGAAACAATACCTTCTTCAACCGCAGCACGAGTTGCGTTTAAAGCGTCTTCGATACGTAGCTTGCGCTCTTTTAATTCTGTTTCAGTAGCAGCACCAACTTTGATTACCGCTACACCGCCAGCTAATTTCGCTAAGCGCTCTTGTAATTTTTCACGGTCAAATTCAGAAGTAGTTTCTTCTAATTGAACACGGATTTGATTAACACGAGATTGAATTGCAGCTGTATCTCCTGCACCTTCAACGATTGTAGTGTTTTCTTTTGTAACAACGATCTTAGAAGCGCGTCCTAAAGATGCGATTGTTGCAGTTTTAAGTTCACGGCCAAGCTCTTCAGTGATTACTTCACCGCCAGTTAATGCAGCGATATCTTCAAGCATTGCCTTACGACGGTCACCAAATCCAGGAGCTTTAACAGCAACTGCATTGAATGTTCCGCGAAGTTTGTTCAATACTAAAGTAGAAAGTGCTTCACCTTCGATATCTTCAGCAATTAACAATAATGGCTTGCTTTGTTGAACAACTTGCTCAAGAACAGGAAGGATTTCCTGGATGCTTGAGATCTTTTTGTCAGTGATTAAGACATATGGATTTTCTAAAACAGCTTCCATCTTGTCTGTGTTTGTTACCATGTAAGCAGAAGTATATCCGCGGTCAAACTGCATACCTTCTACAACATCTAATTCAGTTGTGAAACCTTTTGACTCTTCGATTGTGATAACGCCGTCGTTACCAACGCGCTCCATTGCTTCAGCAATTAGTTGACCTACTTCTTTATCATCAGAAGAAATAGCAGCAACTTGTGCAATAGACTCTTTGCCTTCGATAGGCTTAGAAATCGCTTTTAAGCCCTCAACTGCTACAGCAACTGCCTTTTCAATCCCTTTACGGATTCCCATTGGGTTAGCACCAGCTGTTACGTTTTTCAAACCTTCACGGATCATCGCTTGAGCAAGAACAGTTGCAGTTGTTGTACCGTCACCAGCAACATCGTTTGTTTTGCTAGCTACTTCAGCAACAAGCTTAGCACCCATATTTTCAAAAGCGTCTTCTAATTCGATTTCCTTCGCGATAGTTACACCATCATTCGTAATAAGTGGTGAACCGAATTTCTTCTCAAGAACCACGTTACGTCCTTTTGGTCCAAGAGTAACTTTTACTGTATCTGCCAATGCATCAACACCACGAAGCATTGCGCGGCGTGCATCTTCACTAAACTTAATTTCTTTAGCCATGTTCAAAAAACCTCCTCGTATTTTTTAAACTAATTAATTTTTTTAAAATCCTTATTGCCCAATTACAGCAAGGATATCGTTTTCACGTAAAATTAAATATTCAGTTCCTTCGAACTTCACTTCTGTACCAGAGTATTTTGAGAAGATAATACGATCGCCTACAGAAACTTCAAGAGCAACACGTTCGCCACTTTCAAGCACTCGGCCTGTACCTACGGCAACAACTTTTCCTTCTTGAGGCTTTTCCTTAGCTGAGTCTGGTAACACGATACCGCTTGCAGTTTTTTCTTCTGATTCGACAAGCTCAATGACAATACGATCACCTAATGGTCTTAACAAATCAAACAACCTCCTCAAATAGATATGTAATTCTGACTTATTAGCACTCTCTTAACTTGAGTGCTAACACAATTCTTATAATAATAAATGGAAAAAAATTTTGCAAGTATGAAGCTGCAATTTTTTATAATTTTTTACAACCTTACAAGTATGTGATTTACAAGCAGGAATATACATCAATTTTTAAAGATAATCTTTAAAATTGAAACAACCTTGCTATTATTAGTAGAATGGAGAATAGGGTAAAATATTTTCATTAGCTGCTTAAAGGAGATCTATGAATTTGAAAAGGGAATATTGGATTATTTTAATTGTCTATATAGCCATGCAATTATCAAGCCTAGTAGGAATTCCTGGACTGATGTTCCTATTTGGCTATTTAGGAATGGAACAAGGGCTCGTTGTCCCCTATTGGTTAATTTTCAGCTTCACCCTTGCATTAATTATTATTCTTTTCCTATTACGCACAGAAATGAAGAAACCAGGGTTGAATAAAAGAGGCAGTTCCTTTGGTTATGCTGCTTCCTGGGCCGTAATTGGTGTTTTCTTAGCCTTATTTGCCCAAGCTCTCGCTGCGAATATTGAACGGCTTATCGGGGTTGAAATGGGCTCAGAAAACACGCAGCAAATTCTCAACATTATTGAGTCCTTTCCGCTTGCGATTTTAGTCAGTTCCGTAATTGGACCAATATTAGAGGAAATTGTTTTTCGAAAAATTATTTTCGGCACTCTCCATAAACGACTTAACTTTTTCTTCTCAGCGTTAATCAGCTCTGTCATTTTTGCTTTGGCCCATATGGAGCCGCATCATATACTGCTCTATTCTGCCATGGGTTTCACTTTTGCATTTCTCTATGTAAAAACAAAACATATCCTTGTACCGATTTTTGCCCATGTTGCGATGAATACATTAGTTGTTGTCATTCAGTCCGTTTATAAAGATGAGATTGATCAAATTATTCGTGAGGCAGAAGGTATTCAAAACTTTATCGGAGGCTTTCTATGAGACGTTCACCTGTGTTTTCCGGAATCATTTATATTGTGCTTGGCTGCTTATTTACTTATTTTGCGGTTGAGGATGTCACCCAAAACGGATGGGGGTTCTTCAGCTACTTGCTCGTAATACTAGCCACCTTCGATTTCGGATCTGGTTTAAGAATGATTTTCTTTTACAATAGATATAAAGACAAAATAAAAAAGTAGGATAATGAAAAAACCTTTTCACTTTACTCGTGAAAAGGTCTTTTTTGTTTTTATTCTTCTATTTCCTCTGTAGGGTAGTGCTTCAGGAAGTAAATAAGTGATTGCAATTCGACAGCCAAGTCGATATGATGAACCCTTATGGATGTAGGAACATTTAATCTTGCTGGTGTAAAATTCAGTATCGCTTTAATATTGGAGTTAACAAGTCGATCCGTAATTACCTGAGCCACTGGAGCAGGTACCGTCAGGATGGCAACATGAATATCATCATCACTTAATACCTTCTCGAGTTCATCCATATGGTACACAGGTACATCCCGGATAGTTGTTCCCATTTTGTTCGGATCCACATCAAAAGCACATTCAATTTTTGTATTATTATTTTTTAAAAAATTATAATTTAGAAAGGCGGTTCCAAGATTACCTACCCCAATTAACGCTACTTTTGTTAATTCATCTTGATCTAGTGTTTTCCGAAAGAAGGTTAATAGGTAGTTGACATTGTAGCCATATCCCTTTTTTCCTAAGGCTCCAAAATAAGAAAAATCCCGGCGAATCGTTGCCGAATCCACCTTCACTGCTTCACTTAATTCTGCTGACGAAACCCGCTGTTTACCGGAAGAATGCAGGTTCTTTAAAAATCGATAATATAAGGGCAGCCGTTTAGCTGTCGCTTGTGGTATTTTCATTGTTTCATTACTCATATTCTCCCACCCCTCATAAATAGTTGCTTATTTATCTAACTTTTTCCGTTCGGTGGAAATCCCCATTTTTCCCGCCTGTTTTTTCAACCAGATAGGTTTTTCCAATGACCATACCTTTGTCCACTGCTTTACACATGTCATAAACAGTTAATGCACAAGTGGAAGCAGCTGTTAACGCTTCCATTTCAACACCTGTATTTCCTTTTGTTTTAACTGCAGCGGCTATATTTAATGTATAAGTAGACTCGTGTTCTTTTTCCCATGAGAAGGATATATTTACTCCCGTTAAAGGTAAAGGATGGCACATCGGGATTAAATCCCACGTTTTCTTTGCCCCCATAACCGCAGCCACTTGAGCTACTGCAAGAACATCGCCTTTTTTCATTTCATTATTTGTTATTTTTTCGTAAATTTCTTTACTAACTGTAATGCTGGAATGAGCAAGTGCCGTACGGGCCGTTTCTGGCTTATCGCTAACATCCACCATTTTCGCTCTTCCTTCTTCGTTAAAATGAGTAAATTCAGACATAAACAGTATCCTCCCACAAAAAATCATACTATATTTTTCACAATTTGTCTGTGAAACTTTGAACGAATGATGAAAAATTTACATTTATTTCTTTCGAGATATTTTCTTATTTTCTCCAACACCAAGGCACTTTATTGCCGACATTCTTGGAATAAGGTACACTTATTTTAGTAACTGAGGTGAAAATCAATGATATTATTACAAGTTAATCAACTAGCAAAATACTATGGTGCAGACCTAATTTTATCGAATATAAAACTTGAATTACAAACTCGGGACCGTGTTGCACTTGTCGGGCGAAACGGTGCAGGGAAATCGACATTATTAAAAATTATTGCTGGGCATTTGTCACATGATGGCGGAGAAATTATTAAACCAAAGGGAGTAAGCATTGGTTATTTAGCCCAGAATACCGGACTAGAATCGAATTTGTCGATATGGGATGAAATGCTAACCGTATTTGAATCACTAAGAGCTATGGAAACGTCACTTCGACAACTCGAGGTTCAAATGTCGGATCCTGAAGCAATAGACGACACTAGCAAATACGAGCGAATCCTTAAAGAATACGATCAACTGCAAGTGAAATTTAAAGAACAGGGCGGTTACCAGTATGAAGCAGATATTCGCTCCATCCTGCACGGATTAAATTTCCATGATAGTACGGTCATGATTTCTTCTTTAAGCGGCGGACAGAAAACACGCCTCGCTCTGGGGAAACTACTTTTAACGAAGCCCGATATTTTAATCCTGGACGAGCCTACAAACCATCTTGATATTGATACTCTTTCCTGGCTCGAACAGTACTTACAAGGCTACGACGGGGCAATATTAATTGTGTCCCATGATCGTTATTTTCTAGATAAAGTGGTAACGCAGGTTTATGAAGTTTCACGTAAACAAATTCAAAAATTCATCGGGAACTATAGCGCATATCTGGACCAAAAAGCGGCCAATTATGAACGCGATTTAAAGCATTATGAGAAGCAGCAGCAGGAGGTTGCTAATCTTCAAGATTTTATCCAGCGTAACCTAGCCCGTGCCTCTACGACAAAACGAGCTCAAAGCCGGCGCAAAAAGCTTGAGAAAATGGACTTGATGGACCGTCCGCTAGGGGATGAGAAGTCTGCTACCTTCTCGTTTGAAATTGAAAAACAAACCGGAAATGATGTACTCACAGTGGACTCCCTAGCAGTCGGTTATAATGGCCAAAAGGTATCTGAGAATATTAACTTGAGGGCTTATAGAGGTGAAAGCATTGCCTTAGTCGGCCCAAACGGTATTGGGAAATCTACTCTTTTAAAAACCATCATCAAAAAACTGCCGGCACTGGCTGGTAGTTTTCAATATGGTGCAAATCTAGCAATTGGGTATTATGACCAGGAACAGGCAGAGTTGACCTCGAATAAGCGCGTTCTTAATGAACTTTGGGATGATTGGCCTTTAAAAAGTGAAAAAGAAATACGGACCGTCTTAGGTAACTTCCTTTTTTCAGGAGACGATGTTTTAAAAATTGTTTCCACACTAAGCGGCGGTGAAAAAGCAAGATTGGCACTAGCCAAATTAATGCTCGAGAAGGCAAACGTTTTGATATTGGACGAGCCTACGAACCATCTGGACCTAGACAGTAAAGAAGTACTTGAAAATGCATTAGTCGACTATCCTGGAACAATTATTTTTGTCTCACACGATCGATACTTTATTAATCGAATCGCCACTAAGGTATTGGAACTTGGACGTAATGGCAGTACAGAGTATCTAGGTGACTATGACTATTATTTAGAGAAAAAGCTTGAGGAGGAGGAGCTCAAGGCTTTAGAGAGCGCAAACGTTATAAAAAAGCAGACTCCATACGAAGCTCAAGAAAAGAATTCGTATCATCAGGATAAAGAAAGTAAAAAGCTAGAACGTCAGCGGAAGAGAAAGTTAGAAGAAATCGAATTACGTATAGAAGAGTTGGAGGCACTCATCCAGGATAACGATGAAAAGTTATGTGAACCTGAAATATTTCAGGACCACGAGAAAGTGCTCGAAATCAATTTAAAAAATGAAAAGGCAAAGTCAGAGCTCGAACAATTAATGGACGAATGGGCTGAACTTGCAGAATAATAATAGGGCTTGGATAGCGATATCCAAGCCCTTTTTTTGCTATTTTAATGGAATGGTTAATATGTCAGTTTTGGATCCATCCTTTGCGGAATAAACAAATAGTTCGATCGAAACTTCTCCGTTTGTTAAGAGCTCCTTTTCGACTGTTATTTCAAAGTTTCCCCAAGCAGGGGCACCATCTGTTTGATAATGATTTTCTTGTAATATCTCCGTTCCTGAGATTACTGCATATTGAAAGACACCCTCAAAGACCCTTGCCTTTCCTCTTATCACTGCCTCACCATTCGATTTTGAAACTGTCACTTCTTTAAAGACTTCATTTTGGTACTGTTTATTGTTTTCCTGTTCTTGGTTATTTCCATTATCAATCACGTCTGGTTTTTTATCATCTGTTGATATATTTATATCTATACTACAGGCAGTTAATCCAAAGAAAAGAATGATGAAGATCCCTAATAAGTATTTTCTTTTCACCCTATCCCCACTTTCTAACATTCTTGTTTATCTACTATATTCACTTACTACCCAAGATGAGAACTCTACAAATTACCTTAAAAGTCGACAAAATTCGTGAAAAACTCTTATATTTTTATCCCAGATATTTTTTTCCACAAGTTTATGCACATATAAAAACTTTATTCTATAACCTTTTGGCTACTTTTCCACATTATCCACAGAAAAAGCCCTACTTATCCACATTGTCCACATGATATCGGTTACTTATCCACATAATTCATGCAATGCACATTTTTCTGAAAAAAGTTATCCACAAAAAAAGAATGTTTTACACTCATAAAGTGTGGAAAATCGTGCTGCGAAAATTATTGTGGACCATGTTTTTGAGAAAAACTCACTCTGTTTTAGTTAAGATGTCTTGCCCTTAATAATTAACCAGCAAGAGTAAAATAAGCGGAGATTTTCCGGTTAAATGCAGAATGGAGCTCGTTTCGGGGTAAATAAGCGGAGGTTTTCCGCTTAATCAAAGCAAAATTCCCCATTTTCGGATAAAGTCCATATAATTGTGTAAAAAGAAAGAGTCATTTTATTCACTCTTGGCAACACTGTTTTCAGCGACGATAAACAATGAAAAGAGGAAATAAAATGACTCACTTACAGTTTAACCTAGATTTAGACCTTTTAAAAGAATCCGTTATCAATTCTAATCTGGATATGGTGATTAAATCAGCCATTGTCATAGTCCTTAATGAAGTCATGGAAAATGAAAGGGACAATTACTTACGTGCGGCTGCTTATGAACGGTCTCCAGATCGCCGAGACTACCGAAACGGCTACTATGAACGTGAATTGATCCTAGGTATTGGGAAACTAAAGCTAAAGGTACCTAGGACCAGAAATGGTGAGTTTTCCACTTCTGTCTTCGAAAAGTATGCTCGCTGTGACCAAGCCCTAGTCATCTCCATGCTAGAAATGGTCATTAACGGTGTTTCAACTCGGAAAGTTACGAATATAGTTGAGCAGCTCTGTGGGGAAAGTATATCGAAATCGTTTGTATCTTCCCTTACTCAAAAGCTTGACCCCATTGTTAATGATTGGTCCAAACGCCCTTTGAATGTCATGTATTATCCTTATATTTTTGTGGATGCCATGTATATTAAGGTCAGGGAACATAACCAAGTTGTCTCAAAAGCTGTGTACATTGCGACTGCTATTACCGAGAAGAATACACGTGAAATCCTTGGGCTTAGTGTGGATCATGCAGAGGATTTCGAAAGTTGGAGTCGTTTCTTCCAACAGCTTAAATCCCGTGGGCTTCAATCTCCAAAACTGGTCATCTCAGATGCTCATCTAGGGCTACAAAAGGCAATACAGCGCGATTTTATTGGTACTACCTGGCAAAGGTGCACGGTGCATTTTAAACGCAACATAATAGGGAAACTCCCAAAGAAGGATTCCGCAGAGATACGCACAATGATTAAACGGGTCTTTGAAGCTGTTACGGTGGAGGACATCCGCAGATTTAAGAATGAATTAATGAACCAGTTTGGGGATGAGGCTAAATATGCTAAAGCCTTGGAAACTTTAGATGAAGGCTTCGAAGATGCCATTCAATACCTAAACTTTCCTGAGAAGGTGCACCCTCATATCCGAAGCACAAATTCTCTTGAACGCTTAAACCAGGAAGTCCGTAGAAGGGAGAAAGTTATTCGTATTTTCCCCAATACCCAATCTGCTTTTCGATTGGTAGGTGCTGTTCTCATGCAATACCAGGAGGACTACTCCAAGAGAAAGATAATACTTAATAACAAATAAAACTTTTATTTTCAACTCACTTCCATTATGGAATGATTACATATCCGGGAAGGGCTGTCAAAGTGAAAAGCCTTTGACAGCCCTCCCCGGATATGTAGATAAAAAACCATGGAAGTTTCGTCAAAAAAAATGAAAGGGTATGGATAGAGAATAAGCAAAGGTGAAGCTGAGAACAGTTACTTTTGAATTTACACAATAATCAGGACTTGACTCATTTTCGAATTTTTCGAGCCAATAGGCGGAATCTCTCCGTCTATTTAAGCCTTTTTTAATACTAATTACTAATTAATCGGAATTTCTCCGCCTATTTATCAAATCGGTTGCTTAACCTGTTCCCCTAACGTAGAGACCTTGATAAATAAAAAAGACGTATGCCAATTCATACGTCGATTCTTCGTCTTTTAATAAGAATGCCCCCGAAAACGGAACCCTTTACTTATCTATAAGGACTTTACTCTAATTATATAATTCAATGTCTAAACCAGGGTTTGCATTTAATGAGAGATCTGCTCGAATTCCTTTTTCAAACATAATGCTTCCAGCAGCCGCAATCATGGCCGCATTATCGGTACACAAGTTTAAAGGAGGAATCACCAAATCGATTTCTGCTTTGGTTGAGAAGGCCTCTTCTAATGCCTTCCTAAGGCCTTTATTAGCTGCAACACCACCAGCCAAGAGTACCTGCTTAACCTTATATTCCTCGGTTGCCTTTACGGTCTTTTTCACCAATACCTCGATAACACTTTCCTGAAAGCTTGCTGCAAGATCCTCAGGTGCGATGGTTTCACCACGCTGCTCAGCATTGTGGACCGTGTTAATAACCGCTGATTTTAGCCCGCTAAAGCTAAAATCATATGAACCTTCTTCTAGCCAAGCTCTAGGCAAATTGAGCGTATCACTGCCCTCTTGAGCCAGACGATCAATATGTGGACCACCAGGATAAGGCAATTTTAAAGTCCTCGCAACCTTATCATAGGCTTCACCTGCCGCGTCATCCCTGGTTTCACCTATAACCTCAAAATGTCCCTGTTCTTTCATGTATACTAATTCCGTATGTCCACCTGATACTACTAAGGAAAGTAGAGGGAAGGTAAGTTCTTTCACTAACCGGTTTGCATAAATATGACCAGCAATATGATGAACAGGAACAAGTGGAATGTTATGCGCAAATGCTAGGGCTTTGGCTGCATTTACACCAATTAACAGGGCTCCAACTAGTCCTGGTCCTTCTGTTACTGCAATGGCATCCAACTCAGGCAGTGTAAGGTTTGCTTCTTTTAAAGCCTCTTCAATCACAATTGTCATTTGTTCAACATGATGACGAGAGGCTATTTCAGGTACGACCCCGCCAAAACGCTTATGACTTTCAATTTGAGAAGCTACGACATTGGCAGCGATCTCCCTGCCATTCTTTATGATTGCAACAGCTGTTTCATCACAGCTTGTTTCTATTCCCATAATCCACTGATCTTTTATCATATATTCACCCACATCACTAAGGCATCTTCTTGATTATCTGTATAATAATTTTTTCGAATGCCGCCATTTTGAAATCCTAACTTACGGTAAAGAGATTGTGCAACATTGTTCGTCACCCGTACTTCAAGCGTCATCCTTCTTGCTCCCATATCCTTCGCCACAGTCATCATTTTACGAAGCAATGCTTCCCCAAGTTTTTTGCCTCGATAGTAAGGGAGGATGGCCAAATTTGTTACATGGGCTTCATCGATTACAACCCAGGCACCACAATATCCAATAATTTTATCGTCTTCTTCTAATACGATATAAACCGCAAATTTATTATTATATATTTCATTATAAAAAGCTTCTCTGCTCCAAGGTGTAGCAAAAGAGGCATGTTCTACCTCTAGAATTTGATCGAGATCCTCTTCCTTCATATAACGAAAAACAACTGAATCTACCATATTTCTTTAATCCTATCCTTTTAAAATTTTCCCATTTGCCTCTAACCACTTCGCCTCTGCCTCTGCTAAACGGATATAGTTAGGCACAAAGGAATGAATGTCTTCCCCCTGTTTATCTTTACCTAATAAAGCCAGCTCCGAAGGACGTGGATTATGCTCCGTAATCGCCGCAAACACTGCCTGGGTGCTTAACGTATTTTCTATTACAGTTTGATGAAGTGGCAGGTCGTTCCCAATAAATAAAATCGGTTTCTTTACTTCCTTTAATGCAGCTGCCCAATCAGCTGACAAAACTAATCGGTCCTCTTTAACGGCTGTAAGCTCCCCACTTTGGTATTCATACAGTCCTGTATAGACTTGTCCCCTTCTCGCATCAATAAGGGGTGAAATATAACCATCAAAGTGCCTTCCTGCCCCAGCCGCGATAATTTCAATACTAGACACTCCTACCAATGGAATCTTTAACGACCAAGCCATCGTTTTGGCGATTGTAACGCCAATTCGTACGCCAGTATAAGAGCCTGGACCTTTGGCCACCACTATTTTAGTTAACTGTGCTGGGACTCTTTCGCAATCTCTCATTAATGTCTGAATCGCTGGCATAATACGCACAGAATGATTCTTCTTTAAGTTGGTAATATATTCGCCTAGAACTTGATTATCTTCTATAAGCGCAACCCCTAATGGATAATTAGAAGTATCAATCGCTAGTATGGTCATTTAGAAAAATCTCCTTACATAATTGCTCATATCTTTTTCCCTTCGGAACAAACACCATTTTTCTTTTTTCAGGACCTTCGTGATATAAATAGATGGTTAACAACTCTTTTGGCAGCTGTTCCTCAATTAAATGAGCCCATTCTACCACCGTTACCCCATCTCCTTCAAAATATTCATCAAAACCTAAGTCCTCATAGGAGTCGGCCACTCGGTATACATCCATATGATACAAAGGCAGTCTGCCCTTATATTCTTTTATTATGGTAAAGGTTGGACTGTTAACGGTTTTCTTTATATCCAGTCCCTGTGCTAACCCTTTTGTAAAGGTAGTTTTACCTGCACCTAGATCTCCTTCCAGACAAATAACATCGCCTGGCTGCAAGAGCCCTGCAAGATTAGAAGCCAGCTGGAATGTTTCACTGGGGTCTTTTGTATATTTTTCATACTGATTCATATAATCACCTTTTATTTTAACATAGCTATCGCTATCTACATTCTACCTTATTTTTGTAAAAAAAAACCTTAGGATAGCTCCTAAGGATGTCCATTCACTATGTATTTTACCTAACTTTCACTATTTAAGCAAAAAGGCATAAAAAAAACGAAACAACGTTTCGCATTTTAAAAGATATAGATGACGGTCTGGACGGGACTCGAACCCGCGACCTCCTGCGTGACAGGCAGGCATTCTAACCAACTGAACTACCAGACCAAATTGCGGGGACAGGATTTGAACCTGCGACCTTCGGGTTATGAGCCCGACGAGCTACCAGACTGCTCCACCCCGCGACAATAATATTAGTGAACCAATATATTATATGCTTTAACAGATAATATATGCACACATTTAAAAAATAATACAGCCTGGCAACGTCCTACTCTCACAGGGACAAAGTCCCAACTACCATCGGCGCTGAGAAGCTTAACTTCCGTGTTCGGTATGGGAACGGGTGTGACCTTCTCGCCATTATTACCAGACTGTTTTTGAGGTATCATTCCCTCAAAACTAGATAATTTCAGAAGAAGTTTGTAAAACGAGTTCACCTTAAAATTGGTTAAGTCCTCGAACGATTAGTATCAGTCAGCTCCACATGTTACCACGCTTCCACCTCTGACCTATCAACCTGATCATCTTTCAGGGTTCTTACTAGCTTGACGCTATGGGAAATCTCATCTTGAGGGGGGCTTCATGCTTAGATGCTTTCAGCACTTATCCCGTCCGCACATAGCTACCCAGCGATGCCTTTGGCAAGACAACTGGTACACCAGCGGTGCGTCCATCCCGGTCCTCTCGTACTAAGGACAGCTCCTCTCAAATTTCCTGCGCCCACGACGGATAGGGACCGAACTGTCTCACGACGTTCTGAACCCAGCTCGCGTACCGCTTTAATGGGCGAACAGCCCAACCCTTGGGACCGACTACAGCCCCAGGATGCGATGAGCCGACATCGAGGTGCCAAACCTCCCCGTCGATGTGGACTCTTGGGGGAGATAAGCCTGTTATCCCCGGGGTAGCTTTTATCCGTTGAGCGATGGCCCTTCCATGCGGAACCACCGGATCACTAAGCCCGACTTTCGTCCCTGCTCGACTTGTAGGTCTCGCAGTCAAGCTCCCTTGTGCCTTTACACTCTGCGAATGATTTCCAACCATTCTGAGGGAACCTTTGGGCGCCTCCGTTACTCTTTAGGAGGCGACCGCCCCAGTCAAACTGCCCACCTGACACTGTCTCCCACCCCGATCAGGGGTGAGGGTTAGAATTTCAATACAGCCAGGGTAGTATCCCACCGACGCCTCCACCGAAGCTGGCGCTCCGGCTTCTCAGGCTCCTACCTATCCTGTACAAGCTGTACCAAAATTCAATATCAGGCTACAGTAAAGCTCCACGGGGTCTTTCCGTCCTGTCGCGGGTAACCTGCATCTTCACAGGTACTATAATTTCACCGAGTCTCTCGTTGAGACAGTGCCCAGATCGTTACGCCTTTCGTGCGGGTCGGAACTTACCCGACAAGGAATTTCGCTACCTTAGGACCGTTATAGTTACGGCCGCCGTTTACTGGGGCTTCGATTCAGAGCTTCGCTTGCGCTAACCCCTCCTCTTAACCTTCCAGCACCGGGCAGGCGTCAGCCCCTATACTTCGCCTTGCGGCTTCGCAGAGACCTGTGTTTTTGCTAAACAGTCGCCTGGGCCTATTCACTGCGGCTCTTCGAGGCTATTCACCTCAAAAAGCACCCCTTCTCCCGAAGTTACGGGGTCATTTTGCCGAGTTCCTTAACGAGAGTTCTCTCGCTCACCTTAGGATTCTCTCCTCGCCTACCTGTGTCGGTTTGCGGTACGGGCACCTTTTATCTCGCTAGAGGCTTTTCTTGGCAGTGTGGAATCAGGAACTTCGGTACTATATTTCCCTCGGCATTACAGCTCAGCCTTAATGGTAAGCGGATTTTCCTACTTACCAGCCTAACTGCTTACACGCACATATCCAACAGTGCGCTTACCCTATCCTCCTGCGTCCCCCCATCACTCAAACGATAAAGAGGTGGTACAGGAATATCAACCTGTTGTCCATCGCCTACGCCTTTCGGCCTCGGCTTAGGTCCCGACTAACCCTGAGAGGACGAGCCTTCCTCAGGAAACCTTAGGCATACGGTGGATGGGATTCTCACCCATCTTTCGCTACTCATACCGGCATTCTCACTTCTAAGCGCTCCACCAGTCCTTACGGTCTAGCTTCAACGCCCTTAGAACGCTCTCCTACCACTGACACCATATGGTGTCAATCCACAGCTTCGGTGTTACGTTTAGCCCCGGTACATTTTCGGCGCAGAGTCACTCGACCAGTGAGCTATTACGCACTCTTTAAATGGTGGCTGCTTCTAAGCCAACATCCTGGTTGTCTAAGCAACTCCACATCCTTTTCCACTTAACGTAAACTTTGGGACCTTAGCTGGTGGTCTGGGCTGTTTCCCTTTTGACTACGGATCTTATCACTCGCAGTCTGACTCCCACGGATAAGTCTTTGGCATTCGGAGTTTGTCTGAATTCGGTAACCCGATGAGGGCCCCTAGTCCAAACAGTGCTCTACCTCCAAGACTCTTACAACGTGAGGCTAGCCCTAAAGCTATTTCGGAGAGAACCAGCTATCTCCAAGTTCGATTGGAATTTCTCCGCTACCCACACCTCATCCCCGCACTTTTCAACGTGCGTGGGTTCGGGCCTCCATCCAGTGTTACCTGGACTTCACCCTGGACATGGGTAGATCACCTGGTTTCGGGTCTACGACCACATACTCATACGCCCTATTCAGACTCGCTTTCGCTGCGGCTCCGTCTCTTCAACTTAACCTTGCATGGGATCGTAACTCGCCGGTTCATTCTACAAAAGGCACGCCATCACCCATAAACGGGCTCTGACTACTTGTAGGCACACGGTTTCAGGATCTCTTTCACTCCCCTTCCGGGGTGCTTTTCACCTTTCCCTCACGGTACTGGTTCACTATCGGTCACTAGGGAGTATTTAGCCTTGGGAGATGGTCCTCCCAGCTTCCGACCGGATTTCACGTGTCCGGCCGTACTCAGGATCCACTCAGGAGGGAACGAAGTTTCAACTACAGGGTTTTTACCTTCTATGACGGGCCTTTCCAGACCGCTTCATCTACCCCGTTCCTTTGTAACTCCATGTTGAGTGTCCTACAACCCCAAGAGGCAAGCCTCTTGGTTTGGGCTATGTCCCGTTTCGCTCGCCGCTACTCAGGGAATCGCGTTTGCTTTCTCTTCCTCCGGGTACTTAGATGTTTCAGTTCCCCGGGTCTGCCTTCAATACCCTATGTATTCAGGTAAAGATACTGCTCCATTACGAGCAGTGGGTTCCCCCATTCGGAAATCTCCGGATCAAAGCTTACTTACAGCTCCCCGAAGCATATCGGTGTTAGTCCCGTCCTTCATCGGCTCCTAGTGCCAAGGCATCCACCGTGCGCCCTTTCTAACTTAACCTAAAAGGTTATACTACTCTTATTAAATAAGAGAGAAAAACTAAAATGGCGATTCTCGGTTTTACTTTGACTTCTTCTTACGATTATCTAGTTTTCAAAGAACGATTAAAAAAAGCTTTGAGAGAATTACTCCCTCAAAACTAAACAAACAAGTAACAGTCAACGTTTATCAGTCCACAAGGACTGCATATTCCTTAGAAAGGAGGTGATCCAGCCGCACCTTCCGATACGGCTACCTTGTTACGACTTCACCCCAATCATCTGTCCCACCTTAGGCGGCTGGCTCCTTGCGGTTACCCCACCGACTTCGGGTGTTACAAACTCTCGTGGTGTGACGGGCGGTGTGTACAAGGCCCGGGAACGTATTCACCGCGGCATGCTGATCCGCGATTACTAGCGATTCCGGCTTCATGTAGGCGAGTTGCAGCCTACAATCCGAACTGAGAATGGTTTTATGGGATTGGCTAAACCTCGCGGTCTTGCAGCCCTTTGTACCATCCATTGTAGCACGTGTGTAGCCCAGGTCATAAGGGGCATGATGATTTGACGTCATCCCCACCTTCCTCCGGTTTGTCACCGGCAGTCTCCTTAGAGTGCCCAACTGAATGCTGGCAACTAAGAACAAGGGTTGCGCTCGTTGCGGGACTTAACCCAACATCTCACGACACGAGCTGACGACAACCATGCACCACCTGTCACTCTGTCCCCCGAAGGGGAACGTCCTATCTCTAGGAGTGTCAGAGGATGTCAAGACCTGGTAAGGTTCTTCGCGTTGCTTCGAATTAAACCACATGCTCCACCGCTTGTGCGGGCCCCCGTCAATTCCTTTGAGTTTCAGCCTTGCGGCCGTACTCCCCAGGCGGAGTGCTTAATGCGTTAGCTGCAGCACTAAAGGGCGGAAACCCTCTAACACTTAGCACTCATCGTTTACGGCGTGGACTACCAGGGTATCTAATCCTGTTTGCTCCCCACGCTTTCGCGCCTCAGCGTCAGTTACAGACCAGAAAGCCGCCTTCGCCACTGGTGTTCCTCCACATCTCTACGCATTTCACCGCTACACGTGGAATTCCGCTTTCCTCTTCTGTACTCAAGTCCCCCAGTTTCCAATGACCCTCCACGGTTGAGCCGTGGGCTTTCACATCAGACTTAAAGGACCGCCTGCGCGCGCTTTACGCCCAATAATTCCGGACAACGCTTGCCACCTACGTATTACCGCGGCTGCTGGCACGTAGTTAGCCGTGGCTTTCTGGTTAGGTACCGTCAAGGCACCGGCAGTTACTCCGGTACTTGTTCTTCCCTAACAACAGAGCTTTACGACCCGAAGGCCTTCATCGCTCACGCGGCGTTGCTCCGTCAGACTTTCGTCCATTGCGGAAGATTCCCTACTGCTGCCTCCCGTAGGAGTCTGGGCCGTGTCTCAGTCCCAGTGTGGCCGATCACCCTCTCAGGTCGGCTACGCATCGTCGCCTTGGTGAGCCGTTACCTCACCAACTAGCTAATGCGCCGCGGGCCCATCTGTAAGTGTCAGCGTAAACCGACTTTCAGCTTTTCCTCATGAGAGGAAAAGGATTATCCGGTATTAGCTCCGGTTTCCCGAAGTTATCCCAGTCTTACAGGCAGGTTGCCCACGTGTTACTCACCCGTCCGCCGCTAACCAAAAGGTGCAAGCACCTTAAGATTCGCTCGACTTGCATGTATTAGGCACGCCGCCAGCGTTCGTCCTGAGCCAGGATCAAACTCTCCAAGAAAGTTGATATAGCTCATTTGTTACGTTGGCTTAGCTTTTATAAAAGCTAAAAAATTGTTTGTTGACGTTCTTGTTTGTTTAGTTTTCAAAGAGCAAGGCTACATCATCGAATAACTTCTTGCTGCCTTGCGACGAGCTGAAGGATTACACCTTCGAATATGCTGTGGCGCAGGAGCAATTAAATAAGATAAATTGGAGCGGGTGATGAGAATCGAACTCACAACATCAGCTTGGAAGGCTGAGGTTTTACCACTAAACTACACCCGCATATAAAATTTTCGAATGGTCGGGAAGACAGGATTCGAACCTGCGACCCCTTGGTCCCAAACCAAGTGCTCTACCAAGCTGAGCTACTTCCCGTAAAATATGGCGCGCCCGAAAGGAGTCGAACCCATAACCTTCTGATCCGTAGTCAGACACTCTATCCAATTGAGCTACGGGCGCATTATTTAAAAGTCAACTTTTATATCTTATCAGAAACAATTTGATATGTCAACATCTTTTTTGGTGCGGCCGAGAGGACTTGAACCTCCACGGGGTTGCCCCCACTAGGCCCTCAACCTAGCGCGTCTGCCATTCCGCCACGACCGCATGTGTTACAGCGACATTTACAATCATACCAGACTATCAATTGTTTTTCAATAGTTAATTATTGGTTGGTGCGGGTGAAGGGAGTCGAACCCCCACGCCTTGCGGCGCCAGATCCTAAGTCTGGTGCGTCTGCCAATTCCGCCACACCCGCATTTATGGAAAAATATTTTGCTAGCGCAAAATGGAAGGAAAGTTATTTTCGCTATCGCGAAAAAACTTTGGTGAGCCATGAAGGACTCGAACCTTCGACCCTCTGATTAAAAGTCAGATGCTCTACCAACTGAGCTAATGGCTCTTGGCTGGGCTAGCTGGATTTGAACCAACGCATGTCGCAGTCAAAGTGCGATGCCTTACCGCTTGGCTATAGCCCAATATTTTTAATTTCATGTTTCATAAAAATGGCGGTCTGGACGGGACTCGAACCCGCGACCTCCTGCGTGACAGGCAGGCATTCTAACCAACTGAACTACCAGACCGAATGATATTTTAAATAAGAAACAGGAAATGAGCTATAATCATCCCCCGTCCCTGATGACCCCTACGGGATTCGAACCCGTGTTACCTCCGTGAAAGGGAGGTGTCTTAACCACTTGACCAAGGGGCCTTAATTCTATGGCGGAGAAGGAGGGATTTGAACCCTCGCGCCGGTTACCCGACCTACACCCTTAGCAGGGGCGCCTCTTCAGCCTCTTGAGTACTTCCCCATAAAAATGGCTCCGCAGGTAGGACTCGAACCTACGACCGATCGGTTAACAGCCGATAGCTCTACCACTGAGCTACTGCGGAATAATATGATGTTGTTCCCTAAACCTTGTTTGCAACCGGGTGTCCCCACCTCAGAAAGTAACGCAAGGAGCGGCTCGGTGTGTACAACTCGTAGCCTATTCATGAAGCTTTGCTCGTCTCTACCACTGAGCTACTGCGGAATAATATCATGTTTATCTGCCGGACAAGCACCATCACCTTGTCGACTCTTTACATTATAATGACGTTATATTATAAAGTCAATACGATTTTTCGATAAATTGACTTGCAAATTATTTCCTTATTGTCCTTGTAACTCAATTACCTTTTTTAGCTTCCCTCTACACTTTCCGCATACGTATCGACTTATATCAATGCTACGTTTTCTTTTGTATTGCTGATGGCATTTTGTACATTGGTAAAGGAGGATTTTATTGGAGGTACGTTTCTTAGGTTTGTCTAGCAGCGGACTGCAAAATCTTGGTGCGCCAACTTTTTTTAACAACATTTTAAAATCGGAATCACGGTGCTGATATCCTTTTCCTTCTAGATGAAGATGGTAATGGCAGAGTTCGTGTTTAATAATCCCGATTAATTCGTTTAAGCCTAGTTGATCTAAGTATTTTTTATTGATATCGATATTATGAGTACCAAGCAGGTATCTTCCCCCTGTTGAACGCAGCCTGCTATTAAAGGAGGCTTTATGCCTAAATGGCTTACCAAAAGATTCAATCGAGACTTTTTCAACTAGTTTTTGTAGTTCTTTATCCTCCATTTAGATTCCCTCCTATTTTTAGCGAACGTGACAACCTATTATAGCATATATTGTATATACCTTTAATGATCTACTTTTCGGGAGGGTTAACTATGCCGACTTGGTTCCAAAACCAAATGAAAAGAGCTTTCTACGAGAAGGACCGATACCAGATTAAACTATTGAACCAGTGCTGGTTTTTTTACAGAAAAAAACACATTTCATAAGAATTCCAGTTTCAGTACCAATACGGTCTATTGGTTACCACATCACCATTTTTACTATCTGTTTCGGTAGCCAATAACCTCTATTGGTTACCACTTTCTCAATTTTCTTTTAGATTCTGGTCACCATGAACGCCATGTACGAATTAAAATCAACTAAAAAAAGATAACCATCCGTAAAGAACGGTCATCTTCTATTAGTATTCCCTTATTTAGATGGAGGCAGCATGGTTAAGGCTACTCTTCCCTTTTTCATATCCACTGAGTCCACCCAAACAGTTACAACATCACCTACAGATACAATATCCAGTGGGTGTTTTACAAAACGATTACTCAACTTCGATATATGAACTAATCCATCCTGCTTAACCCCGATATCAACAAAGGCTCCAAAGTCTACTACATTTCGAACCGTACCCTGAAGCTCCATCCCTGCACTTAAATCTTCTAATTTAAGGACATCCTTTTTCAATAATGGACGCGGTAAGTCGTCACGAGGGTCGCGTTCTGGTCTTACTAATGCATCGATGATATCTTTTAATGTTAGTTCCCCAATGGATAATTCAGCAGACACCGCTTTAAGATCGAGTCCACTTAGCGCCTCCCGCAATTCAGCTGTTCCTAAATCCTTGGCGGAAAAACCTAGACTAGTCAAAAGCTTCTTCACTTCATCATAGTTCTCCGGATGAATTCCAGTTCGATCTAGCGGCTGTTTCCCGTCTAATACCCGTAAAAAGCCGATTGCTTGTTCATAGGTTTTTGCTCCAAGGCGCGGGACTTTCTTTAATTGCACCCTGCTCGTAAACTTTCCTTCCTCTTCCCTTTTCTTTACAATATTTTGGGCAGCTGTTTTGGTTAATCCCGCTACATATTGGAGCAGGGAGGCTGAGGCTGTATTTACATTAACACCTACACGGTTTACGGCTGTTTCCACTACGAAATGCAATGATTCTGATAGACGTTTTTGGGTAACATCATGCTGGTATTGACCTACTCCTACTGATTTAGGATCAATCTTTACTAACTCCGCAAGCGGGTCCTGTAATCTACGTGCGATGGAAACTGCACTTCTTTCTTCTACTTGAAAATCAGGAAACTCTTCTCTTGCTATATCTGAAGCAGAATACACACTGGCCCCTGCTTCATTCACGATTAGGTAATAGATTTCTTTCTTCCATTTCCTTAAGGATATCCGCGACGAACTGTTCCGTTTCCCTGGAGGCAGTTCCATTTCCGATCGCCGCCATCTCTACCTTATAATCACGAAGAATGCGAATGAACTTCTCCTTTGCTTCCTTAGTCTTTGATACAGGTGGATGCGGATAAATCACATCAATTTTCAGCACCTTACCAGTTTCATCAACAACTGCAAGCTTACAGCCTGTCCGATACGCCGGGTCTACACCAATAACCACTTTCCCTTTTAATGGCGGCTGTAAAAGTAAGTTACGAAGATTTTCAGAGAATATATGAATGGCCTGCTCTTCACCTTTATCATTTAGCTCACTTCGAATTTCCCTTTCAATTGAAGGCTGAATCAGGCGCTTATAGCTATCTTCAATCGCTTCTATTACAAATGCTGCAGCTGGTGAATGCTGAGCACGGACCCATTTTTTTGATAAGTAGGATAGGATAATGTCATTATTCATTTTTATTGATACCCTTAAGATATCTTCCTTTTCACCACGATTTAACGCAAGGATTCGATGTGGAACGATTTTATTTACAGGTTCCTCATATTCATAGTACATTTCATAAACTTTTTTCTCGTCCTTGTCTGCGTCTTTTACGGTTGATTCCACTTTACCCGACTTAAAGGTTTCATTCCGAATCCACTTTCGACTTTCAGCGTCGTCAGAGATCATTTCTGCAATGATATCTTTTGCACCGGCAATCGCTTCTTCAACCGTAAGAACTTCTTTTTCCTCTGATAAAAATTCCTTGGCTTTATCCTCAATTGGTGTCATTGGAAAAGTTAATAACCATTCTGCTAATGGCTCTAAACCTTTTTCTTTTGCAACCGTTGCTTTTGTACGCCGCTTTTGTTTATATGGGCGATATAAATCTTCAACCTCTTGCAGCTTTTCTGCCTTTGTTATTTTATGTGTAAGTTCGTCGGTTAGTTTACCTTGCTCCGCAATAGTCCGAAGTACTTCTTCTTTCCTTTGCTCAAGGTTTTGTATGTATTGCCAGCGTTCCTGGATATCTCGAATTTGAACTTCATCGAGTGCCCCCGTCATTTCTTTACGGTAGCGGGCGATAAATGGCACGGTATTTCCCTCATTCAATAAGGAAATAACACTTTTAACCTGCTTTTGAGATATCGCTAATTCGGCAGCTACCTTCCCAAGCAGCTGTTCATCTTTCACAACTGTATCGTTCACAACACAAACCTCCATTTCCTATTACCATATTGTATCAAATTCCCCCACCCGATTCATTACAAGACCCTTTCTTTCCTATTAAATAAAAAAAGAAGCAAGCTAATTAGCTTGCTAAGGCAGAAACAAATATGAGGGCTGAGCATACGTATAAAAAAACGCCCTTTCTAAAAAGAGCGTGCATGCATGCTAAAATTCGATGAGACCTATACTTACCCGCAAGGCTTCATCCACTTTTTCCATCATTTCGTCATCGAGATGGGTTATTTTATCGGTTAACCGCTGTTTATCAATTGTACGAATCTGTTCTAAAAGTATGACTGAATCTCGTTCAAAACCGTAGCGCTTCGCATCAATTTCTACATGAGTGGGAAGCTTCGCTTTTTGAATTTGTGCTGTAATCGCTGCAACAATAACTGTGGGACTAAACCGATTCCCGATGTCGTTTTGAATGACAAGTACAGGACGGACGCCGCCTTGTTCAGAACCAACAACTGGGGATAGGTCCGCGAAATAAACGTCACCACGCTTGACAATCAAGGTATTACCCTCCGCTTACAAGACGTTCAACTGTGTGTTCTGCCTCAAATTCTGCTTGAAACATTTCCGATGCAATCGTTAAATTGATCATCGCCATTTCCATGTATCCACGTCTCATGGATTCGCGAATTTGTCTCTTTTTTCGTTCGCGTAAATACATTTTAGTTGCTTGATAAATAAACTCGCTCCGGTTAACGTTTTCTAATTTTACAAAACCATCTAACTCGGTTAAAAGATGTTGCGGTAATTTTACTAAGATTTCCGTAGTTGCGCCGGATTCAGACACAAACATACACCTCCACCATCACTACACACCAATTTTTCTATCTACCATATTTAATAATAACACTTAATGCCCAAAATGCATAGACTAATTATAATACTACTGTATTATAGACCAATCGAACTACCTTTTATGCACTAAAATTCCGCATTATCATAATTATGTTACCATTTTCATTATTAGCCCACTTATTCGTGAAGTAGATAATTTTTTAATACAACAATTTTACCACCCTGTTTGTATAGACGGGGTACTCTAGTTGAAACGATACAAGGTACTTCGTAATTGATTGTTTCTAGTTTTTTTGCAATTTCATTCACAGATATGAATTCATTATTCTGTTTACCAATTAAAGTAACTGTTGTTCCAACTGGAACCGCATGTGGTAATCTTACCATACACTGATCCATACAAATCCTGCCGACAATCGGAACCCTTTTTCCTTCAACAAGCACTTCCTGACCTTGGAGACGACGAATCCATCCATCTGCATAACCGATTGGAATCGTACCAATCCATTCTTCTTCCTCAGTCTCATACGTAGCACCGTAACTTAGCTTCTCACCCTTATCAAGTTTTTTCACATGAACAAGTTTTGAATGGAGCGAAAAAGCTTCCTTAAGCGGGAATGGCAGTTCAGGTTCAATCTCAGGTGACGGTGTTAATCCATACATCGCTATCCCAAGACGGACGGCGTTAAAATTGGCCTTTGAGAAGCGTAAAGCTGCTGCACTATTGCTGCAATGAACGTACTTTGGACGTTCCTTTAAAACAGATAATAAATCATAAAATAACTGCATTTGTTTTTCGAAATACGTAAGATCTACTTCATCTGCTGTTGCAAAGTGTGTAAATATCCCCTCAATATCCATTCGCTTATCATTCGATATCATTTGCACGACCGCTGCTAACTCTTCCTTGGTTCGGATACCAATCCTCCCCATCCCCGTATCTAACTTAATGTGAACGGAAAGTACCTTATCATGCGGGAGATAACGTTGAGCCGCTTTCACCCAATCCATTTGAAACACTGTAACAGTGATGTCAAACTTAATTGCCAGGGCGGCATCCTCTGGGCGTGTAGCACCTAAGACTAGAATGGGCGCCTCTATCCCTTTATTCCTTAACGCAATTGCTTCATCCATAAATGCTACTGCTAAATAGGACGCCCCCGCTGCGAGTGCACTCTCGGCAACATTAACGTCTCCATGCCCGTAAGCATTCGCTTTCACTACAGCAATGATATCCACTTTAGGCGGCAAAAGGTTTTTTACGGAGGCAACATTTGCGTGAATACAATCTAAATCGACTTCCGCCCATGTATCTCTATAGAAAAAGCCCTGCTCTATCATTATTCCACTTCCTAATTATCTAAAGTCACTTTTATCCTATTTTTATTTTACCTTATTGATTATCAAACTACATATTTTAATTGTCAAACATAAAAAACAGGCCCTATACAGAGCCTGCAGGCTTACATCTTATTTTTCAACTTCACCTTGGACAGTTCTTGCAATCTCAGTAAGTTCTTCTTCGGTTAAGTCGTTTGAGGCAACCATGTAATCAACACCATCCATGGTCCAAGTAATCGAGCCTTCTGAAACAGCACCAATCGTAACACCTAAATCAACTAAATCTCCTTCCACATATGTCGGTGATGTAGAAGCTTCTTTCACGGTTACCTTTTCTTGAACGAGTGTAAATGACTTTTCACCCTCATACGTTAAGACGACGCGCTTTCCATTTTGAAGCTTTACTTCTTTTTCATCCACTAATTTTGCCCCTAAATCAGCAGTAGGATATTTAACTGTAAATGACGTATCCTTACTGTCCGCCATCACAGGCAGGTTAAGGTCAGCACGAGTCATATTCTTTTTCATATCAAAATCGCTGTCATCGAAGCTTGCATTAAATTTAACCTTAGAAAACTCCACTGTTACAAGAGCTTTTCGATCAGGATCCATCACTTTTACTACCGCAGGTGATAAATCTTCCTTATTAAGTTTAATTTCTTGGGTTGGCAGCATACTATTGTTTTGATAGCGGGTTTTTGTTTCAAAAACATAATGTTCTTTTGTAGAAGAAAATTTCGCTTCTTTATCTTCAACGATGTCTTTAATTAATGATTCGTATAAATAGGCCTGGCTGCTGTTTTGCGGCCAATCACTTTGGAATTTGAAGCTCTTCTTAAGAGCAGGAGTTAATACAAATACTCCTTCTTTATTGCGCAAAATCATTTGGCTTTGGTCTTTTTCAGCATTTTTTAAATTAACACGATAGAATGTTGGGTCCTTATGCCAAATCTCCACGTTATACACTTGTGAATCGGTACCCATTTTCAATGTCATCTTCGCGTCTACTTTATAACCTGATAAATCATTTAGTTTTCCATTTAACTCTTTCACCACATCGTCTTTTGACTTAGAGCCACAGGCTGCTAGTAAAAAAACGACCAGTAACCCCGTAATCACAAGCAACAACCTTTTCTTCAATTCCTTCAACCCCTTCTTGTCTCATTTTCATATGAATATAAAGAAGACTTGTCTGTCCCGTTTCCCTATGAATATATGAGACAACCTTTTGGAATATGATAAAGGTTTGAAAGAAAAGTAAAAGCGCCTCGTTCAGCCCCGACAAGCGCTGGAGGACCTAACCATGAAGTCCGCTTTTTGACTTCATGGTTAGGTCCGAAGCGACTCGAGGGGCTAGGCGCTGGAACTAGACAGTCCGTGGAAAATTATTTTTCTTCGATGACTACCTGTGCAACAGCATATTCTCTGCTGTGTGAAATAGATAGAAATCCATTCGTGTCAGGTTTTACTATATAGGGCTTGCCTAACGAATCTGTTTCGATTTCAATATCTAAAAACGACAGTTCATTACCAATCCCCGTCCCGGCAGCCTTTGAATAGGCTTCTTTCGCAGCAAACCTTCCTGCTAAAAATTCAATCTTTCTTCGATCCGGAAGCTGTTCAAATGTCTGTTTTTCATTATCAGTCAGTATCCGGTCAATTAATTTCCGTTGTCTTGTAACAATCTCTTCAATCCTGGAAAGCTCTATAATATCAATGCCAATCCCTTTAATCATAAGCAGGTATCCCTTCTATTTAAATTTAAAAATGCATAATAGTACAACAGGACCAAAATTCAGTCTATTATATAAATAAGTCGATTCAGGAGGTTATTATGTTTACGAGAACAGAGAGTTTTCGCGAATTTATCCGTTTTTATCCAGTCGTTTCTACTATTATTGCCATCCATTTCCTATTATATCTTTTTACAGCTTTACCTATCTTCCCAAACTTTTGGTTTAAATCCACTTTTTCAGGGGTAAACCTCTACATTATGGAAGGGGAATATTGGAGACTGGTAACGCCTATTTTTATGCATGGCGGTTTTACTCATGCTTTATTTAACAGCTTCTCGCTAGTCCTTTTTGGCCCAGCGCTTGAAAGGCTGCTAGGTAAAGGTAAATTCATTTTGGTCTATCTTGTTTCGGGCATCCTAGCAAATGTTGCTACACTGCTGCTCGAACCATTAACCTATGTACACGTTGGCTCAAGTGGAGCGATCTTTGGTTTATTCGGTTATTATATTAGCATCATTCTCTTCCGTAAGCATATGCTCTCACAGCAAAACTCACAAATCATCCTTACCATTTGTGCCCTAAGCTTGATCATGACCTTTTTACAGCCTAATATTAATATTGTTGCCCACATATTTGGCTTAGTAGGTGGATTTTTACTAGGTGCTATTTTTTATAATAAAAAAAAGGGTTGAGCCATTAGTTGGTTCAATCCCTTTTTTCGGATTCCCTCGAAAACCAGGTGTAGACCTTTTTCACATCGATTAAATCCATATCGACTACACGGCCTCCGGCACCCCCAAAACCTACTTTCACGAACGCCTCAAGTGTTGCCAGATCTTTCCTTATTTGAAAATAACTTTGTTTCATTTCTAGACTTTGAATTTTATTTTTCCTCATTAACACAGTAGTCCGTACCATGGATCGATAACGAAGACTCAATTGCTGCTCTTCCAAACTCCAGCCTGCGTCCTTATATTTTAATACTCCCCAAAATGTTACAAGGGCAAGAATAATCAGCGAAAGGAGTCCCCAAACCTTGAGAAAAACAATCAAAACCACAACGAGTGGAACCACAATAAACCAGCTTCTAAAAATATAACGATTCATGGCTCTTTTAGGAACGGCCGTAAAACTTGAGGTGAATTGGTATTCGGTCAGATAAGGCCCTAAAGTCTTTTCAATGTCCTCAAGCTTAACAAGCGGAAGGAGCAATACCTTCGAGCCTTCCTTATTACTTGCTGAACCACCAGCACTTTCAACGCTGACAGACCCGTAACCCAGCCATTGCCGGACGATATTTTCATTAATCCTTATCGCTTGAATTCGTGTTAATGGAATGGTAATTTGCCTTTTTTCTAATAAGCCTTGAGAAATAACCAAATCATGTTCTGTTTTCGTGACATGGAAATTTGCGTATTTCAACATGGTCCCAAAAAGGGCAAGGATCCAAGCCATTATAAGACCTGCAAAAATAAGAACGGCTATAAAAATTAGATTGCTAACAGCCCATTGTTCAATTCCTCTAAATATCTTTTCATAAGGAATAAAGTCATCTAACTGTGATAAAAATGCCAATACAGCTGATATGACAACCCCTACTCCTCCTGAAGTAAGTGAAAGTAAAAGTAACTGTGACGGTGTAATTTTATATACGATATGGTTAGGATCTTCGTGAACAGATTCATCATTTTGTATAGAAGGATTTTTAGCACTCGCAACATATTCTTGTATATAGCGTGCCTCTTCTTTAGAGATGGCTGAAAGGACTGCCTCCGCTTCATCGTTCCCACTTCCGCCAGCTGTTTCAATCTGAACCTTTACCATCCCGCATAAGCGCTGCAGGAGCCCTTCTGAAATATCAAGACTTTGGATACGTTCCAACGGAATATACCTTTTCTTGCGGACAAAAATACCGTATTCAATTCGAAGTTCATTCTCCTCTAATCTATAGGTATAGCGCAGCCAGGATAATATACTAACCAGAATAATCCCTATAATCGCAATAGCAGAAGCCCCAAAAAGCAACAGCTTGCCACCATCGCCTTTATTCCAGATAAAAAACAGGGCGATAAATGAAAAAATAAGATCTTTTATACGTTTACCAATCGTTAATACAATCACAATGGGATGAAGTCTTTTCGGTTCAGATATCTTCATCGGCCACCCTTGCTAGATTAGAAATGAAGCGCCTTAATTCTTCCGCTTCGCTACTTTCTAATGCAGGAATTTCATGAGATGTTGCAGCCGTGTTAATAATGACAGATGCTAATTGATAGTTGCGTAAAATCGGTCCCTGAACAGTATCTACATGCTGCACTCTAATCATCGGAATAAGCGTTCGCTTAACAACAAAAATACCTTCCTGGAGTTCAACTTCTTCCTCCCTAACATCGTACCGCCAACGCCGCCATCTAAGTGATGGTAATAAAAAAATAAAAAAATACGTAGAAATAAGTTCAATACCTATTAATAAAAGCGATATCCAAAATGGACCATTAAAGATATGTAATAGATAGATCGCAATACCAGCTAAAACCCAGCTAATGAAAATTTTTAAGCTGCCTGAGATTCTCCAAACACTTAATGCCTTTACCGATATTCGTTTTTGCGGCTCGAGTATCATACTTCCCCTCCACTTCACCATGCTTTCTTTTAAGTATACACGGGAATCGATAAGGAAACATCATTGCTATTCAACGACAAAGCTCGATTGGTCTATTACATTAATTCCCTTCCGATTTCGCACGTCTTCCATCAGTTGAAAGAGAGCTGCGTCCTTTTGTTTGGCTTCTATCATGCAATGGATCTCTGGTACAGTTCCCTTTACGGAATTTAAAAATTCCAAAAACATATCCGGATTTACAAAATCAGCATGTGCCCTAAATTCCTTTTCTGAACGTGGGCTGGATATATGCATTTTAACCGGAAGCGGAGATTCCCTCCAGGTAGTGACAATTCGTTCCCAGTCCTCGAGCCACTCTACTTCTTCGTGATTAGCTAAATGATGGTGATAATCAAATATCATCGGTATTCCTAGCTTTTCACAAAGATAGAGCGTTTCTTTTAAAGTAAAGGTTGTATCGTCGTTCTCCAGCATAATCATTTTTTGAATGCTTGGCGGGATGTATCCCCAGTTATGGATAAACTGTTCAAGTGCCATTTCCTTATCCTCATAACCGCCGCCTATATGGAGAACACAACGATGTTCTGTATCGATTTCCATGCCTTTCAGCAATTTTTTATGCATGACAAGTGTCTTTAGGGCGTTTGAGAGTATCTCTTTGTTAGGAGTATTTAGTACAACAAAATGGTCAGGGTGAAAATCTATTCTCATTGGGTGCTCTTTAAGATAGTCAGCAATTCTTTTTAACGGTTCCTTCAGCGGTTTCATAAAATCCCAATCTAACAGCTCCTCGTGATTGGCCAGTGGAATAAGGCGGGAGCTTAGTCGGAAAAAGTGAATTTGATTTCCAGCGTTGTGTTTTAATAACCTCAGGCAATTCTCTATATTCGACTCAGCAATTCGCTCTAGTTTACGAATAGCAGCATCACGGTCTTTTATTTTGCTAAATTGCGCAAACGTCATCGTTTGGGAGGGGGAAGCATTCTGAAGCTCAACGCTCATTGCAACATATCCAAGTTTGACAATCATCCTCATCACTCCTAACAAACTGTTACCGTTATTATTCCCAATACACACCTGTAACATAAAAAGAGAGCATTGGACATTGTGTCCCATGCTCTCTATGATTATTATCGGTTAAAGCTTCTTGGTTTTGATTTTCCTGATGTGCGTTTTTCACCTGTTCTTGGCTTTGCAGGTGCCTTTTTACGATCACGATCACCGCCGCTGCGTTCCCCGCCGCGTGAAGAATTATAACTTCTGTTGTCGTCTCTTCTTCTACGGTCACCGCCCTGTGGCTTTCTGTCCCTCTTAGAATGCATTGGTGCTTCTTCTGTTAACTTAACCGGAGTTGTATCTGGCTCTTTTGTTAACATTTTCAATACAGCTGCAATGACAGTTGAAGCGTCATTTTCTTCAAGTAATTCGTTGGCAGCTCTTTTATAATACTGAAGGTTATTTCCTTCGATTGTTTGAACAATCTTATCCACTACCGCACGTTGTTGACCTTCTAATGCTTCATCTAGTGTAGGAGCAGTCATTCTTTCCATCTTACGCTTCGTTGTTCTTTCCAATACTGATAGGTAAGACTTTTCACGCGGCGTGATGAATGTAAGTGCCATACCAGATTTACCCGCACGTCCTGTACGACCAATACGGTGTACATAGCTTTCTGGATCCTGCGGAATATCAAAGTTATAGACATGGGTTACGCCAGAGATATCTAGACCCCTTGCAGCCACATCTGTTGCCACCAATACATCAATTGTTCCTTCTTTAAATTTCCGAAGGACTTGCATACGTTTCGCCTGCGTTAAATCTCCGTGAATCCCTTCAGCTGTATAACCTCTTAAGGTTAATGCTTCAGATAACTCATCAACGCGGCGTTTAGTCCGTCCAAAGATAATCGCTAACTCTGGTGATTGAATATCAAGAAGTCTAGTTAAGACATCAAATTTATTCTTTTCCATCACTTCAAGATAGAATTGTTCAATCGCAGGCACAGTCATTTCTTTCATCTTAACGCGGACAATTTGAGGGTCTTTCATAAACTTTTCTGCCATTCTTTGTATCGGAGCTGGCATTGTTGCTGAGAAAAGTAAAGTTTGGCGCTCTGATGGTGTAGAAGCAAGAATCGTTTCAATATCTTCAATGAATCCCATATTTAACATTTCATCTGCTTCGTCAAGGATTACAGTATTAACTGTGTCTAAGCGCATTGTTTTTCTATTAATATGATCCAATACACGTCCAGGGGTACCTACAATAATATGTGGGAATTTCTTTAATGAGCGGATTTGGCGGCTGATGTCCTGTCCTCCGTAAATGGATAAAACGCGGACTCTTTTACCAGAACCGATTTTATAAAGCTCTTCCGAAACTTGAATTGCAAGCTCACGTGTAGGAGCAATAATGATTCCTTGAATCGCGTCCTTGCTTACATCAATTTTTTCAACCAAAGGAATACCAAATGCAGCTGTTTTACCAGTTCCTGTTTGAGCCTGCCCAATCAAATCCTTACCGGCTAAACCCATAGGAATTGTTTCTGACTGAATCGGTGTAGCTTCCTCAAAACCCATTTTAAGGACAGCTTGTAAAGTTGCCTGACTTAGGCCTAAATCTTCAAACTTTGTCAATGTTTTCATTCTCCTTCATTTATATAAAAATTTTATCTATGTGCTGAATACTTATGATTCGCATCAAAATGCCGTAATTAGGTAACATCTTTATTTTACCAAAAAAAAGACATCCCTCCAAAGGAGTATGCCCTATTTTACTCGTTCTTTAGACACGTTGCTGATAATCATAACATTATTACAAGCAGATTGCAATTAATGCGGTTTTTTAACGAGTCCCATATCAGCATTACCGCTCCATCAAAAAGTCATACACTTGGGAAAATAGGGCCTCTTTTTCCTGACAGTGACAAATATGATGGCTAGAATCCTTAATATACGTAAGCTTTTTTGTTTTTGCATTAATAGTCCGGTATAAGTATTCAGCACTTTTTGGAGGGACGATTCCATCACATTCTCCCTGTGCAATTAGCGTTGGCACTTCTATTTGAGGGAGAAGTGGTTTGATGTAGGAAACAAGTCTGCGAAATTGAAAAGTCGCTTTTATGGGAGTTGCTTTTATTTTTCTTTTGTAACGCTGAAAAAATTCATTATCTTCTAAGTTTCCTTTAAATAAATCTACAATCATTGACTTAATTTCACTAGCCATCTGTTTTGGGTTTAGATAATAAGCAGCTGCACTAAGTAGTACAAGCTTGTCCACAGGGTATTTTGCAGCCAAAAGGCTTGCAATCATGCCGCCCATGGAAAACCCAATTACATAAACCCGATCACATGTTTCAATTAACTTCTTTAATTCAAACTCTGCATGTTCTATCCATTGTTGATAATGGATATCTTTAAGTGAAAGATTTTCGCCGTGACCAGGAAGAGTAGGGACACTGAATATCCAGTCCGTCTGCTTCGTTAAATACTCAGCAAGCGGCTCTACTTCATATGGTGCCCCTGTAAATCCATGAATACATAAACAGCCAATCAAGACTCTCCACCTACTTTGCTTTGAATGAATTATTTTTCTTAGTGTTCCATTAACAACGTTTAGCATACTGTCTAATTTTTGTACTTTTAAAGCTTTATTTCTGTTGTAAGGCAGTCACAATCTCCTCAAGTTTCATTCCTCTTGAAGCTTTTACAAGAACTAACGTATCGTTGTTTACATGCTGTTTCAATACTTCAATCAACTCATTTTTATCGGTATAGGAAAAGACTCTTTGTTTTCCAAGAGTTGTTCGCGCACCTTCAGCCATATGCTGTGCTAATTGTCCATAGGTGAATAACAAATCTATTTTATTAGGATTTAACCCTTCACCAATTTGCAGATGATATTGTTCTTCTTGAGGCCCTAATTCAAGCATATCACCAAGGACGAGAATGATTTTCTCATAACCCTTTAAATTTGATACTAGTTCAATCGCAGCCATCATTGAGGTAGGACTGGCATTATAGGCATCGTTGATGATTTTTTCACCATGACTCCCTTCAACTAACTCCATCCGCATGTTGGTTAGTTTAACGCTGGTTAAACCTTCATTCATTTTTTCAAATGGCACATCAAAGTAATGAGCAATAATCATGGCGGCTAGAGCATTTAATATATTATGTGTACCCAATACAGGAAGTTCGAAACTTTCAGAAGACTTATTGATTTTAAACCTATTACCTTGATCTAATTGAACAATTTCTGTAGGAAAAAAGTCATTACTGTCCGTTCTTCCAAATGTTTGAAGGTTAACATTCCCTTTATATTGATTAATTCTTTCCATCAAAAGGGGCTCGTCACCATGAAGCACCGCTAAACCGCCGTCTTTTAAACCTTGCAAAATTTCTAGCTTTGCCTCGGCGATTCCTTCCCTTGATCCCAGATCAAGAAGGTGAGATTCTCCTATATTGGTGATCACAACCGCGTCCGGGGAAGCGAGTTTTGTAAGGAATTCGATTTCCCCTCTGCCGCTCATACCCATCTCTAAAACAGCGATTTCCGTATCCTCGTCGAGACCTAAGACCGTTAAAGGCAATCCAATATGGTTATTATAGTTTCCTTCGGTCTTTTGAACTTTATAGGTGGTCGACAGCAGGGAGAACGTCATATCCTTTGTTGTTGTTTTCCCGTTACTTCCTGTTATTCCGACTACTTTTACTTGTAACTGTTTGCGATATTCTCTCGCTAATTCTTGTAATGCCACTAAGCAATCCTCAACGATAAGAATTGGTAAATGCAGGGGTGGATTCGGGACATCGCTCTGCCAAAGCGCCGCGGCTGCTCCCTTTTTCAAGGAATCCTCTACAAATTGATGACCATCTGAGTTTTCTCCTTTAAAAGGAATGAACAAGTTTCCCATTTCAATTTTTCTAGAATCGATTGAAACACCAGTGATTTCTGTATCAGCAAATGAGTTAATCTCATTTTTGACAGAAATCATTTCCGATATCTGCTTTAAGGTTCTATTTATCATGTCAATCCTCCAGTTGGTTGGGAATTTTAATAAAGACACGGCACCTAGCCGTGTCATGTAATCTAGAAGGTATATTTTATGTTTTGCTTCTCGGCATGACGTTCTTTCGCAAGATTTACCAATGTTTCAATCAACTGTGGGTACTCAACACCTGTATGCTTCCACAATAGAGGGAACATGCTAAATGGTGTGAAGCCCGGCATCGTGTTCACTTCATTTATTAACGCCTTACCGTCCTTTGTTAAGAAAAAGTCGGCACGGACAAGACCTGAGCAATCTAAAGCTTTAAAGGCTTGAATGGCCATCTCCTTAATTTGCTGGTACTCCTCTTCGGTCACATCCGCAGGTATAATTAAAGCTGTATCTCCGTCTTCATATTTCGCTTTATAATCATAAAAATCCTTCTTTGGAACAATTTCTCCCGCAACAGAACATTTTGGATCGTCGTTGCCAAGAATACCTACTTCAATTTCACGTGCTGTTACACCTTCCTCAATGATCACTTTTCGGTCAAATTGAAAAGCTTCAACAAAGGCTGCTTCTAATTCACTTCTATTTGTACATTTGCTAATTCCCACACTTGAGCCTAAGTTGGCAGGCTTTACAAAGCAAGGGTAGCCAAGCTGCTCTTCCACTTTTGCATAAACTGACTCTTTCGCCTTTTCCCATTCTGCTCGAATGAATGCAACATAATTTACTTGCGCGAGCCCTGCTTGTGCAAATACATTTTTCATCATTACTTTATCCATACCAGCTGCGGAAGCTAAAACACCATTGCCGACATATGGCAGGTTTAATAATTCCAATAGCCCTTGTACTGTTCCATCCTCACCATTTGGTCCATGAAGCAGTGGGAAAATGACATCTAATGGTTCGTTATTCTGTCTTTCACTATTGCTGAAAAGAGTTGGTGCCAATGATAAAGGTGATAACTGATTTTCATTTGAAAATTCTAATGCCTTGACATTTTCAGCAGGAGCCGTAAGCTGAGGTCCCTTTATCCACTGTCCTTCTACATTTATGTAAATCGGATGAATTTCAAATTTTTCAAGATCCAGCGCCTTAATGACCGCAAGAGCTGTTTGTAAGGATACTTTATGTTCAGCGGATTTACCTCCGTATAGTAAACCAATTTTAGTTTTCATACTAAACCTCCATTTTCTCATTCACGATTTTATTTTATCACTTTTATTATTTTATGAAACCTACAGCTTGGCTAAAAACTACCTATTCCATTAACACAAAGAAAATCTCCCCAGCAAAATGGAGAGATTAGATAACGGTAAGCTTCCATTCTTTTGTTTTTTTATCAAAGATGATTTTCGCATGACAGTTTTCAACCGAGATTTGTTGATATTCCTCGTACATATCATCCATTGAAGCAAAATCACCTATTACCCAAATTGGAATTTCCAGCTTATTGCGCTGATGATCGATATCTCGTAAGGAAATACAAATACCCTCCTTAATAAAAGGCGTTAAGGATAGGAGAATTTCCTTATTAATAGGTGGATATGTACGCTTTTTCCTAAGTCCAAGAAGTGTTTTTTCAAGCTTCAACTCTCCTAATTTAATGGAAAGCGCATGACTTAAAAGATGAAAAAAATCCTTAAAACTACGATAATATATTTTATTAAAAAAACCATCGTCGTGTGCCAAATAAACAAAACGATTCCCAAGCTTATTATAGAAGGGTAGTTTTAAGTGCTGCTTTTGATGCCCCAAATATAATATCTCGGCCATTTCCTGTCCTGTTAGTTCATTTAATCCTTCTTCTTCAACAAAGTCAATCCAGCAAAAATCACCGTATCCATAGATATCTTCAGCAGCAAGTTTATCAATTCTCTCGTCCGGACAATATTCAAGCAGAGTGTGCATATTAAAATCACTGTCTTCAAATCGATGTTTCAATAATAACAAATGATTCAATGTACCCGAAAAAGCAGCAGCAAATTCAGCAAATTCAATACCGTAGGATAGTACATACTGATCATTTTGATTTAAATGGACATAAACTAGATCCTGTATGTCTTGATGATGCTTTTTCAAAGCCAAACTCCTCCGATCAGGAAAATAATATCTATGATAAAGTACTCAGTTAAGTGCAAACCAATATTAACCAATCTTCCACTATTTTATCATTAATAGTCCAAATAGCTTATTTCAATTCTTTTACATTTCAAAAGTTATTTGTGATACTTTTGAAACAGTTAGCTTGATTACCTTGTGAATAACACATACTAGTTTTAAACTTGGTACTAGTATTTACTGCAGGATTATCAACAAATCATTTTTTACATACATGTATAATGAAGATAAAACGCACCGTTAGAAAGGAGCGTGCAACAAATGATTAAAGATATGACGCAAGACGAGATTACTCTCCATATTATTAAATTATTAAAAGAAAACAAAAAGACTGACTTTATTAGCATCCTCGAAGAATTGCAGCCTTATGATACAGCTAAAATATATGAAGATTTGCCAGAAAAGCATAAACTTCGTTTTCTTTTATTTTTAAACAATGAAGTACTTGCTGACCTGATGCAGGAACTCGAAAAAGAAGAACAGCTCGAGGTTTTAAATAAGCTTGGGATTGAGAAATCAAGTAAGGTCCTTGATTTAATGGACAATGATGATTTGGCCCTGCTCTTAAATGAATTATCACCAGAGAAAAAAGAGTCACTGCTATCTGGTATGAAGGTGGAAGAGTCAAAGGCCGTTATCGATATCATGAATTACCCTCCTGAAACAGCAGGAAGATTGATGACCAATCGCTTTGTCTGGATTCGAAGTTATTATAGTGTTAGAGAAGCAGTGGAAAAGTTAAAAACGTTTGCTGAGTTTGCTGAATCCATTAACTACTTGTACGTAGTCGATGGTGAGAGAAGACTGGTTGGTGTTGTTTCTTACCGCGATTTATTGTTAGCAGATATGAATGAAAAAATTAATAATATTATGTACGAACGCGTCATTTCGGTTTCTGTTGCCACGGACCAGGAAGTAGTGGCACGAATGACAGAACGTTACGATTTCTTAGCGATTCCCGTCGTGGATGAGGGTAATAAGCTTGTCGGCATTGTGACCGTCGATGATATTATTGATGTCGTCATCAAGGAAGCAAATGAGGATATAGAAAAATTATCAGCCTCAGGGAAATCGATTGACTTTGATACAAAAACATTTGTTGCTGCTGCTAGGAGACTTCCGTGGCTCATACTGCTTTTATTTATTGGGCTGATATCCGGCAGCATTATCTCAAGCTTTGAAAACACATTGGAACAGGTTGTCGCCATTGCCTTTTTTATGCCGATGATTGCGGGAATGACAGGTAATACGGGTACTCAATCACTAGCAGTTGTGGTGAGAGGTCTTATTACTCATGATATTGAAAAAGGAGTCATCCTTCGCTTAATTGCCCGTGAACTAGGTGTAGGTGTCACCATCGGGATTACCTGTGCCATCCTTATATCAATCATTGCTTACATCTGGCAGGGAAGCTTTATCTTAGGTGCCGTTGTCGGTGTTTCACTTTTCTTTACGCTCGTTATTGGCACCCTTGCTGGTACAATTATTCCGCTTATTTTATTTCGATTAAATATTGATCCTGCCGTTGCCTCTGGTCCGTTAATTACGACGATTAATGATATTTTTTCTTTACTCACTTATTTTGGTATTGCAACCATGTTTTTAAACTATCTCATGTAGGCACGGTCCATTAGACCGTGTTTTTATTTTTTTTGAATCAAATTTTTTACCGGAATCGTCATATTAGTAAAGGTTTTGTAATAAATTTCCTAAATATATTGTTACCAAATCTTTTCTTTGTTAGCATATCACTATACAAACAGACAAAAATTGGGTGTGGCATATGGACAATTTCCCCAAAAAAGTGGACCGCTTCGATTGGACGTTAACATTAATTTTGTTTCTATTTTTTCTCGTTAGTTGTTTAGGAATTTATAGTGCACAAACAGCTGGACAGTACGATGAAAATTTCCTAGTTAAGCAAATTTTCTGGTATGTGGTTGGAGCAGCCATCATTTCCATTACGATTCTTTTTGACAGTTTTCAGTATAAGCGGCTTTCCTGGTACTTATATGGATTTGGACTTATTTTACTTATCGGTGTCCTGGCTGCGCCTGAAAGCATTGCCCCCATTAGAAATGGTGCTAAAAGCTGGTTTATCACTCCCCTTGGTTCGATTCAGCCATCGGAATTTGTCAAAACCTTTCTCATTTTAGCACTTAGTACTGTCGTAACCCAGCATCAGGAAAAATATCTTAAGAAAACAGTTAAAACAGATTTTTGGTTATTGCTTAAATTATCTATTACCACGTTCGTGCCAATCTTCTTTATTATGAAGCAAAATGATTTAGGGACTTCGCTCGTCTTATTATCGATTTTGGTGGGATTCATTTTAGTATCGGGGATCACATGGAAGATTATTTTGCCTATCTTTAGTACCGGTGCTTCACTGGCGGTTTTCATCATTTACTTAGTCGTTCAGAGGCCTGAAATACTCGAAAAATATTTACATGTACAAGAATATAAATTTAATCGAATTTATGCATGGCTTGACCCGTTTAACCATTCAAGCAGTTCGGGATATCATCTATTGAAATCATTAAGTGCCATTGGGTCTGGACTGATAACTGGAAAAGGATTCGGCAATCGGGAAGTGTACATTCCTGAAGGACATACAGATTTTATCTTTAGTGTGATTGGTGAGGAATATGGGTTTGTAGGCGGTAGTATTGTCATCGGACTGTTCTTTCTATTAATTTATCACTTAATTAAAACGGCATTAGATACGAATGACCCATTTAATACATACGTGTGTGCAGGTATCATCTCTATGATCACTTTCCATGTATTCCAAAATGTTGGAATGACCATTCAAGTTCTTCCGATTACAGGGATTCCCTTACCGTTTATCAGCTATGGCGGGAGTTCATTAATGGGTAATATGTTTGCGATGGGAATCGTCTACAGCATTCGCTTCCATCATCGTAACTACATGTTCTCCTCCTCAAGGTCCTTAAGCATTTAAATGAAGAGCAGCGGGAAATTCCGCTGTTTTTATTTCTTTCTTGTTGAAACTATTATAAACTTATAAAGGCAACAACATTTACAAAAGTGAAGGTGAACTATGAAAGAATTTATTTTCTCTGTTTTAGAGTTTTTATCAGAGTTAGGTTACTTCGGAATTGCACTCGGTTTAATGATAGAAGTTATCCCAAGCGAAATCGTCTTAGGATATGGCGGTTATATGATTTCAGAGGGAATCCTTGGCTATCCAGGCGCGATCATTGCTGGAACAATAGGTGGAACCTTTGCACAGTTATTTCTCTATTGGGCTGGTTATTACGGTGGGCGTCCATTTTTAGAAAAGTACGGTAAATATGTTCTTATTAAAAAGAAGCAAATTGACCTATCCGAAGAATGGTTCCGAAAATATGGAGTAGGCGTCATTTTCTTCGCAAGATTTATTCCAGTTGTCCGACATGCGATATCCATTCCTGCTGGGATTGCTAAAATGTCCGCGACAAAATTTACACTTTATACGGTAGCAGCGGTTATTCCTTGGACTATCCTATTCCTTTATTTAGGACATGCGTTAGGGGAAAATTGGTCGCATATTAAAGAATATGCTGCACAATATACAATGCCTATAATTATCGGTGCCGTTATTCTTGGTGTCATCTACTTCTTAATAAAGAAAAACAAAGAAAACAACTACTGATTGATTTCGGTGGTTGTTTTTTGTCATTAAATCTTCATTTGACATTTAATAAGGTTAGAAAATACAATAGACAACGTGGGTGTTTTCTATCGAAAACAATAGATATATGTCGAAAGGATTGATTTTTTGAAAAAATTTGGTTTAGCTTGGCAAATTTTAGTCGGATTAATCCTCGGGATTGCTGTAGGTGCTATATTTTACGGAAACCCTGAGGTGCAAACATATTTACAACCAATAGGTACCATCTTTATCCGTTTAATCAAAATGATTGTTATCCCAATTGTTGTAGCCTCTCTAATCGTTGGGGTAGCTGGTGTAGGTGATATAAAAAAGCTTGGATCTTTAGGTGGTAAAACGATCCTTTATTTTGAAATCATTACTACCATCGCAATTATTATCGGATTAGGCGCAGCCAATCTCTTTCAGCCTGGTACTGGCATCGATATGGACAATTTAAGCAAAAAGGATATCGGCGGATATATTTCTACAACAGAACAAGTGGAAAGCCATAGCTTCGCAGATACATTTGTTAATATTGTTCCTCAGAATTTATTCGAATCACTCGTAAAAGGCGATATGCTTGCCATTATTTTCTTTTCTGTCTTCTTTGGTCTCGGAGTCGCGGCCATTGGTGAGAAAGGGAAACCAGTTTTAGCATTTTTCCAGGGAACAGCAGAAGCCATGTTTTATGTAACGAACCAAATCATGAAATTTGCTCCTTTCGGGGTTTTTGCCCTAATCGGTGTAACAGTTTCCACCTTTGGGGTTTCTTCGTTAATTCCCCTAAGTAAGTTAGTTTTCACCGTATATGGAGCAATGATTTTCTTTATTATAGTTGTTTTAGGTTTAACGGCTAAGCTTGCCGGAATTAATATCTTTAATCTTATTCGTATTCTTAAAGATGAACTAATTCTTGCTTATTCAACAGCAAGCTCTGAAACTGTACTGCCTAAGATAATGGAAAAAATGGAACGCTTCGGCTGTCCTAAGGCTATTACTTCATTCGTCATACCAACTGGGTATTCATTTAACCTTGATGGTTCTACGCTTTACCAAGCTTTAGCAGCGGTATTTATCGCACAAATGTATGGAATTGATCTTTCCATCAGTCAGCAAATCTCACTTATGCTGGTACTTATGGTAACTTCAAAAGGGATTGCTGGGGTTCCGGGTGTTTCGTTCGTTGTTTTATTGGCTACCTTGGGGTCAGTTGGGATTCCACTCGAAGGCTTGGCATTTATTGCTGGTATCGACCGAATCTTAGATATGGCTAGAACTGTAGTAAACGTAATTGGTAACTCGCTGGCTGCTGTGGTCATGTCAAAATGGGAAAAGCAATTTGATTCAGAAAAGGCCGAGAAATATATTAAAGAGATTCGTGACGTTAAACCTGTTACTGAATAAGAAGGGGGCTGCCTGGAATAAATCCAGGCAGCCTTGTTTTATAGCATAACGCTCGTTATTGCTGCTGTTAATAAGCTTACGAGTGTTGCTCCGTATAGTAATTTTAGTCCGAACTTTGCTACTTGATTCCCCTTCGCTTCATTCAGACCTTTTACTGCACCCGTGATAATTCCAATCGATGAAAAGTTTGCAAACGATACTAGAAACACTGAAATAATTCCAACTGTTCTATTTGATAGAGAGTCTGTGATCTTTACTAAATCCATCATCGCCACAAATTCATTTGATAATAATTTGGTTGCCATAATCGTACCGGCTTCCACCATATCGACTGCAGGTATTCCAACGATAAAGGCAAGTGGTGCGAAAATATAACCTAAGACCATCTGGAAGCTAATGCCGAAGATAGCCTCAAATACATGATTAATCATACTAATTAAAGCAACAAAACCGATTAGCATGGCTCCCACAATAATGGCTACCTTGAATCCATCCATAATATATTCCCCAAGGACCTCGAAGAACGTTTGTTTTTCTCCTTCTTGAATATTAATAATATCTTCTTCCGCTGGAACCTCATAGGGATTAATAACGTTGGCAATCATAAATCCGCCAAATAAGTTTAATACCAAGGCAGTAATCACATATTTCGGATCGATCATCGTCATATACGCCCCTAATATTGAGGCAGATACCGTGGACATCGCTGACGTACATAATGTATAAAGGCGGTGTTCAGGTATATAAGGGAGCTGTTTTTTTACAGAGATAAACACCTCTGATTGACCGAAAACAGCAGAAGCAACGGCATTATAGGATTCTAATTTACCTAAACCATTTACCTTACTTAAAACAATGCCAAGATAGCGAATGATGATAGGAAGGACCTTAATGTGCTGTGCAATTCCGATTAACACAGAAATAAATACAATCGGTAACAGAACGTTTAGGAAAAATGGTCCAGCACCTTCATTCGCCATTCCTCCAAAAACAAAGTTAATTCCCTCTGCGGCGTAACTTAAAAGATGGTCGAACAATGTAGCGACTGCTGTAATAATCACAAATCCAACCTCAGTATTAAGCAGCAAAAAGGCAAAAATCAGCTGTAATACAAGCATAGTGACAAGCGGTTTAACCTTAATCATTTTCTTATTGTTGCTTGCGATATAAGCTAATAAAAAAATGATAACGATTGCTGCTAGAAAAAGTAAATACTTCAAACAAATTCCTCTCCTATTCTTGATGTTCTATCAGTTATGTAAAGAGATAGAAAATACTATTAATTTCGACAGGTATCGACATATCCTGAATCACCAAAACGAGTATAATGGTACCGTTTACTTCTGTCAATTGATTGAAAGATAGTAGTAAAATTCAGGTTTTTCACTTTTTTATTATTCCATCCCTCCTTTTTCTTACTCTTTTACAAAAAAACATCCACCCGAAAAGGTGGATGTTTAAAGGAATTATCTATCTATTTTTTTCAGTTTCAATAACACGTTTCATTGCTTGAATATGTCCCAAGTGCAAATTCTCGTGGAGAAGAACAAAATTAACAAGCTCACCAAAGGTTTCCTGACCTAGGAATGGCTCCTTCAGCTTCACACTGAGGCTTTCAACAGGAATTTCCTTCATTCGATTTAATTGATCTTTTAACTGACTCACCAAGACAGCAACAGAAGGAACATCTCCTTGCCAGTCTGCTGGTTTCGTCCCTCTTGCAAATAGTTCCATATAGCTTACTGGTAAATTAGTTGAACTTTTGGGAAAACCAAATAGCAAACTTTCGGTCGCTGTTAACACATGTCCAACATGCCAATGAATGTTGTTGTTAAATCCTTTGGGTTGTACATCGATTACATCCTTGTCAATAGCAACCACATTCTTGATAAAGAAACTTCTTGTTAACTCCATATTTTTAAATATAAGTTCGCTCATCTCTTCTTCCTCCTCTTTTTTAACCCTATACACTTCTTCATTTTATACCAAATTAACCCATTCTTTGAACTATTTTATCTTACATTTCTTCTGGAGCTTCAATTCCCAATAATCGCAAACCTTCCTTTAGAACAATTGTCACAGAATAGACCAGTGCTAAGCGTGCCTGTTGTTCAGCGTTGTCTTCAAGGATCTTAACATCTCCATAATATTTATTAAAAGCTTGTGCAAGGTCAACGATATATTTGGCAATTTGGGATGGGTCAAAATTCTCATATGCTCTTTTAATCGCCATTGTAAATTCAGTAAGCAGGCTTACAACCTTCCATTCTTTTTCCCAGGATGGGGAAGATATTTGGTCAGCATGCTCTATTTTCCATTTAGCTTTACGTAAAATAGAGCAGGCGCGGGCATAGGTATATTGAACATAAGGTCCTGTTTCCCCTTCAAAACGCAGCATTTCTTCTAGTGAAAGTTCGATATCATTCATTCTAAAATTCTTTAAGTCATGGAACATGACCGCCCCTACCCCTACCTGTTTCGCTACCGCGTCCTTGTTTGTGAGGTTAGGATTTTTTTCTTCAATATTATGTCTTGCCATAGTGATTGATTCATTTAGTACTTCCTCTAATAAGACGACCCTTCCCTTTTCTAGTCGACATCTTCTTTCCATCTTTAAGCATCATTCCGAACGGAATATGGACCATATTATTTGCCCATGCGTATCCCATCTTTTCTAACACAGCCATTAATTGTTTAAAATGAAGGCTCTGTTCATTGCCAACGACATACAGTGACAAATCAAAGTCATAGTTTTCTTTACGGTAAAGGGCTGCCGCCAAATCACGCGTTGCGTAAAGGGTAGCTCCATCGGATTTTTTAATTAAGCATGGCGGCAACTCTTTGTCTATTAGTTCGACAACTTGAGCCTGATCAGATTCGATTAGCAACTGTTTTTCCTCTAGAAGCTTAACGACACGGTCCATTTTGTCATTATAAAAAGCTTCTCCTGCAAAGGAATCGAATTGGACATTCATCAATTGATAAATTCTGGAAAACTCCTTTAAGGACTCATCCCGGAACCACTGCCATAGCGAAGTGGCTTCCTCGTCACCGTCTTCGAGTTTTTTAAACCAGTTTCTTCCCTGTTCCACAAGTGAAGGATTACTTTCTGCTTCATCGTGGAACTTCACATAAAGCGTTAATAATTCCTTAATAGGGTTCAATTTGACCTTCTCTGCTTCTCCCCAAATTTTATAGGCAGTAATGAGTTTACCGAACTGAGTGCCCCAGTCCCCAATATGGTTAATTCTAATTGACTTATAACCGCATTTTTCTACAATAAACGCTAAAGAGTTACCTATGACGGTTGAACGCAAATGACCCATCGAGAACGGCTTGGCGATATTGGGAGATGAGAGGTCAATGGTTACAGGGCGGTTTTTTCCTATATCTAAGGCACCATAGTTCTCCTGCTGCTTGATAATTTCAGCAACTGTATCTTCCGAAACCAATTTTTTATTTAAGAAGATATTGATATAGGCCCCGACCACTTGCACCTTTTCAATTGTTGCTGATTGGATTTTTGTACTTAACTCATGAGCAATAAGAGCTGGCGATTTTCTTTTTACTTTTGCTAAGGTAAAACAAGGAAAGGCTAGGTCACCGTGCTGTTGATTTTTAGGTTTTTCAATTAGCACTTCTAGATCTTTCACTGGGATTTCATGGTCTAGTGCTTCGAATAATATCTCTGCAAACGCCTGTTTATACTTCATTTTTAAGACCTCCTAATTCTCTCTTTATCCAGCTTTAGCGCCTAGGGGCTCGGGGTCATAAGTCGCCCCTGCCCAAGGCACTTCAGCTTTTCGTTTAAAAACAAAAAACTCCCGTCTCTATGTTGAAGAGACGAGAGTTAACTCGCGGTACCACTCTACTTGTTCCAAAGGAACCAGCTTGGCTTGTTAACGGAGGACTACTCCGGTTTACCCTACTGTTTTCAGGCAAACATCTCAAAAGTGCGCTTCATTCTCTTCTCCATACCAGGCTCCCACCGTCCCTGACTCGCTTCGACATCCCAGAGAACTACTCTCTTTTTCATTGATTTTTTCCGACTTGATTGTAGTTATTATACTGGATAAAAAAGGATTTATCCAGTGGATGCTGATTATTTTTCAGATTGGGCATCCTACCATAAAGGAGGGATAACATGGCCAGAAGAAATAGAAATAAAATTCTCGTCCCTGAGGCTAGGAATGGTTTAGATGCGTTAAAAGCTAAGGTTGTCAAGGTGCAAGATCCTGAAAACGCCAAATTTGAGGCCGCTGAGGAGGTCGGTGTTCCTTTAAAGAAAGGTTACAACGGCCAGCTTACTTCACAGCAAGCTGGTAAGGTCGGCGGCAGATTAGGCGGAAGCATGGTCCGTGAGCTTGTCAAAATGGCACAGGAAAATATGGCTAAAAAAAGGTAAGCAGCGGTCCCCGCTGCTTTCTTATGAACCGGTTGATCGATAATGCCTTACCCCAACTTGCCAGACAAGAAAACAAGGAAGAATAAAGAGGCTCCCAGCCAGAGGAGTCAGCATATAAAGAATCTCATCTCCCTTTGTTTTTCCGAGAATAAACAATAACGGGAGGTAATTGACGGTGCCAAAAGGGATGACATAGGTAAAGAATCGAGCTACCCATTTTTGATAAATATTTAACGGGTATTGAGCCATTTCTCTGCCGCCATCCGTAAAAATATTTGCCACCTCCAGACCTTGTACCGTCCAAAAACACATCGTCGCAGCCAGCATATAGATGCCTGTGAAGATTAATACACCGCTAGTAATCATAAAAATCAGGGTGACTGCCTTTTCTAAGCTCCATTCAATAGAGAGATTATTTATAGCCCAAATTAGTACGATAGCACTTTGAAGCAACCTGCCTATCCGCGTAAATTCAAATTTCGAACCGAGTACCTGAAGGAATGTGCTTCTGGGTCGTACCAGAACTCGGTCGAAATCTCCCTTAATGATTAAACTTGAAAAAGTGTCAAATCCGCGTGCAAAACACTCACTTAACGAAAATGCCATGTGAATCACAGCAAAACAAAGCGCAACTTCGTAAAATTCCCAGCCTTTTATTTGTCCAAATCGTTCAAACAAAAAGTAGAGTCCTGCAAAAACCGAGAAAGGGATGAAAAACTGCCCAATTGATAAAAGCCAAAATGATGTGCGGTATTGCATTTGTGATTTAAATAAAATAAGCAAATATTTAAAATAAAGACTCATTCCGATTATCCCCCCTGTACGACCACTCTTTTTAATACGCTGTTCAGCGCTAATTTTCCTAACCATAAGAGCCCAAGAAGATATACTAGTTGAATAAAGACACCTATTATCGCTTCACTTTGTGCAATATGTCCGGAATAGACCCGGAATGGAAAATCAGCAGTCCAACGAAAAGGCAGGATATAAGCAATTTTTTGCAGCCACAGAGGCATTAGCGGAATGGGAATAATCAAACCAGCAAAGAATTCTCCTGTAACCCCGAATAGTAAAAGCGAACCCATTGGAGATAAAGTCACAAAAACGGAAATATATAAGAACATTGAAATCGCAACTAAGAGCAATAAGCCTAATAAAAGGGTAATGACAAATAATATCAAAGTGATCGTATTTGGAGGAAATGTCATGTTGTAGGGTTTTGGTAAAAAGAAAGCAACTAGTAAGATAGGATAAAAGCGTAATAGCGCGCTGGATAACCGCTGCGCTAGGAGTTTCGCATACCAGAAGCCATACAAACCTGTTGGCCGGCAAAGTTCATAGGCAATATTGCCACTTGTTATCAGGTCAAATATTTCGTTATCACGAAACCAAAGCATAATAAACGCAAGAAACGCCTGCTGCAGCCAAATATATGTAATTAATTCTTTTAATGAAATTGGCGGTGTTATGGAGGAGTGCTCGTAAAACGCTTGAAAAACCATAATTGAAATAAATCCCCAAAAGAATTGGGTTGCTACTCCAGCAAGTGCAGCAGAACGATACTGCATACCAATTAACAGCCTTAGTTTTAGCACCGAAGCGTATACCTTCATATTTGGAACTCCTTATAAAGCTGGACGATAATATCTTCAATGGGCTGTGATTCGATCGTCACATCTAAAAGGTCCACCTTTTTGGATAGTTCGGTAATAACTTCCGAAGTAAGGATTTGTTCTGTATCAAGCTTGAGGACAGCGTGTTCCGGAGACCAGTGGATGATGGAGGTCCCAGGTATAACTATAGAATTAGTGTTTTTACGATAGTCTGCCGTAATCGTCTTATGCGTTCCAAAACGTTTTCTCAATTCCTCTATTTTCCCATCATAGAGCAAACTGCCTTTACCAATTAAAATCACACGGTTGGCCAATGCTTCAATATCATTCATATCATGGGTGGTTAGGACCACTGTTACGCCCTTTTCTTGATTGATAGTCTTGATAAACTGTCGGACAGCTATTTTTGAAACCGCATCGAGTCCAATCGTTGGTTCATCTAAAAATAGAATCTGAGGATTATGTATAAGTGAAGCGGCAATTTCACAGCGCATTCGCTGGCCTAAACTAAGCTGCCTGACCGGAGAGTTGATGATGTCTTTTAATTCTAATGTTTCGATGAGCAGGTCTAACGTAGTTTTATATTCTTGTTGTGGGACGTTGTAAATATCCTTCAATAGCTCAAAAGAATCGATCACTGGAACATCCCACCAAAGCTGCGAGCGCTGACCGAATACGACCCCGATATTTTTTACATACTCGACCCGGTTCTTCCATGGTATGAAGCCCATAATATTGCACTTTCCCCCATCAGGAACTAAAATGCCGCTCATAATTTTAATCGTTGTCGATTTACCGGCACCATTCGGGCCAATGTAACCGACAATTTCACCCGGCTCAATTGTGAAAGTGATATCTTTTAGGGCGTCCACAATCGTATGTTCCCGGTAAAAAAGTGCCTTGGTGGCTTGCAGCAATCCTGTGGAACGCTTTGCCACTTTGAATGATTTTGTCATGCCTTCTACCTTTATCAAATTTTTCCCCTCCTTTTTTGTCACAGAGGAAAATAATATCACCCCAAATGGATGAGTGTCAAGAATTTTCTAAATTGTTTTTTGATGAAAAATCTAAAAAAGACTGTCGAGTAAATCCTCGACAGCCTCTAGTTGGAAAATGCTAATTTTCTTCCCAAAAGAAAAATTAACGCTTTAATTCTTCATAATGGCTGATAATTTCTTTGGCAAGTTCGCTTGACTCTTCCAGTTCGCACACTTCTTGAAGGACATAAGGCACTCCATGTTCTTGAATCATTATCTGCAGTTTTACTGCATCTTCATCTTCCTTATAATCAAAAAGTAAGGCTGCCGCAATGGCCTTTGCAAGGTTGGTGTAAGAATGGCCAGCTTTTTGGGCTTGTAATGCTGGGCGCACCAGTCTGTCTTTATGGCCAAGCTTCCTTATTGGTGAACGACCGACCCTTGTTACACCATCATTTAGATGAGCATTTTGGAAACGATTAATGATCTTATCAATATACTTTTGGTGCTCCTCTGGATCCAGATTGTATTGATTGATTAAGTATGTGCCTGTCTCTCCCAACGTTGCCTTCACCTGATTATAGATATCCTCATCGGCAAGTGTCTGGTCGATGGTCTCCTTATTGGCAAGATAACCGAAATATGCAATCACGGCATGCCCAGTGTTGACAGTAAACAGTTTTCTCTCAATAAATGGAGCAAGCTCCGAGACAATTTTCATTCCTTCGATATGGGGAATTCCTTCCGATGTTTCCACTACCCACTCATGGTAAGGCTCAACTAGGACATCAAGTGAACCTTGGTTGTTTTGAATCGGTACAATTCGGTCAACAGCCGAATTCAGAAACGAAACATTTGCCAAAACCTTTTCTTTTGCTGCCTCATCAAGGTGTTCCATGATATAGCCTTTTAGCAAATCGGTCGCCGAAATCTGATTTTCACAGGCAATGACATAGAGCCTTTCTTCATTTGCCTGTACTCTAGCCGCCAGGCCTTTGGCAATTAACGGCGCTATCCTTGGGAGGATGTTTGGCCCAATGGCCGTCGTTAGGAAAGCTGCCTCCTTGATTGCCTCGATCACTTCATTTTCTTGATTCAGATTATTCAGCCCGGAAACATTCTGGATGGTGATCGTTTCCTTTTCATCCGTTGCAAGCATGACATTGTACTGTTTTTCCTCATTTAATTGATTAATAATTTGATCGGCAATGTCTACAAAGACCACATTGTATCCAGACTGGGAAAATAGTGCTCCAATAAATCCTCTGCCAATGTTCCCTGCTCCGAAATGCACTGCTTTTTTCATCGTATCATTCCTTTATAGATTTATTTTTAAATTAGATTTAAGGTACTCTACAAAAATAGATTCCAGCCTCTTATATATCAATTCCTCATTTGCGGAAGAAAAAACCAGAATGGCCTCGTCTGACTCAATGATATTGGTACTAATCAGGCTTAATATCTCTTGCTCTCTAAGGGTTAATTCCGCCGGGGCCAGCATGAGCAGCAGGTTCTTCATCACGACTTCGTTTCCGTCCATCCCCTTGACTAGGCATGGGTCCGGCAGATGCGTAATCTGAAAGATTAGTTCACGGACATGTTCATCCCTGGCATGGAAAAGGGCAATATTCGTTTCGGGAATTCCCAGTCCACCCTTCTTTTCCCGCTCTCTTAGGGAATTGAGTACTGCCCCAGGGTTTGTCAGCAGATTTTCTGCCTCTGCTCTTAAAAGCATTTTTTGTAAAATCTTCTCCTGGCTTGCCGACTGATCTATCCGGTAGAACCGGAAATTATGAATGATATTCTCAATGCTCTGCTGAACTACTTTAAGGTCCTGCAGCAAATCAGTCAGCCCGACGTTTTGTTCAGTGGTCGGCGGTGATGAAGCCCCTTGTGCAATTTTCTGATATCTCTTGCCTTTTGTAAGTGTTTCAAGATTGTTTCTTAAAAAGGTTTTAATTGTCGTGATATTTTCTTCACTCAAAAGCGGATTCACCAGGATATACTCGGCATTCATAAATGGAAGCCTTACAGTAGATAGAATCAGGTCATAGGCTTTCAAGTCCACACGCCCGGTTATATCCTTAATTGACTTTATGTCAATGTAATCAATCTCTGTTATTTCTTTCTTAATTCTGCTCGCCAGCATCTTCGATGTTCCAATACCTGTCGGGCAAATCACGAGTGCTCTTATGGACAAATTCTCTTCCAGGAGCACTAACGCAGAACCGAAATGAAGAACCATAAAAGCTATTTCATCATCGGGGAAATGATCGATATCTTTAAATACCTCTTCCACACTATTCTTAACCGCCATAAACAGGACGGGATACTTGCGTTTGATTTCCTCTTTCAAGGGATTGAAGGATTCCATTTTTTGCTTGATTCGGAACAGAGAAGGCTCCATATGGGCAAGCAGCCCCTGAAATAAGGAGAAATCGTTCGTCAAATCCACATGAATCTGGAGTGAAACGGACTGGATGATGTTTTTAATCTTTTGGGCGAGCACGATACTGTCATAAGGAACAGCCTGCACTTCACGCAGCTTTGTCCCTTTAAGGATTAGCGCCAAATATAAAATATCGCTTTCTGATAAGGCAGGATGGAATTTAAGTTCCAACTGCCTGCTGATTTTGAGCATCACATCAAATTCAGAAGCGATTTCCCTTTCCGGGAGAGTTTCGTCCTTTTCCATGTAAAATTGGAGTTCTGCCCTCTGTAGTGTAATAGTAGTATGTAAAATAATTTCCAGGTGCCCGCTATCTGCAGGACGGGCAGGTGAACTATGAAAGGCAGCATTGACAAGTGAATTTACTTCCCGAAGATATTCCGGAATAAAATAGTGCAGAATCCTTTCTTCAGTAAGGGTCTCTTTTTCAAGCAGGAATAGCTTTTCGATTAACTCTTCATAAAAATATTGCAGGAAAAAGTGTGCCAGCGCTCTTCGCTTGTTTGCCTCACTGCCATACAGCTCGACTCCGACCCCTCTTTTTCTAATAAGCTGGAGCTGAAAATGACTTAGCCATTGTGCAAGCTCATCCAGGTAAACAGCCAACGTCGCGGTACTGATGCCAAGATAGTTTGCCAGCACCTGAGTTTTATAGTGCTCTTCCTCAAGGATGGCCAGCAATAGACGCAACTTTCTTTCCTGTGGCGACTGGTCAATTAGCTCGGTGGAAGTCAAATGCTGGATCAGCCTGAATATTTGCTCATTCTTCCCCTCAATGACAAGCCCTTGATTGCTGTTGCGCGTCAGTTCAAGATCAAATTGCTGGATGATCTTTTCCACTGACTTTAAATCACGCTGAACCGTCCTAGCACTCACATTTAAGGAAGACGCAATCGACAAAGCGGTATGTTTTCCTGAGGTTTTAATAATCAGTTCGATAATGGCTTTTTCCCTCGAGGTAATATACATGGAATCCTCTCATTCCTAAGTGAAATGACTAGAAAATAATGAATAGAAAAGCGCAGAACCTGCGCTTTTCTATTCATTAAGTGACCTTAAGTTATTTTTTGCCGATGATATCGATAATTTCTTGAGCAGTTTTAGCCCCAGCCATTTTTTCGATATTTTCCATATCCGAGCATGTTACAGCGATTCCGGACAGGATTTCAAGGTGCGTACCATCTTTTCCGGCAATACCGAATATCAGACGAGATTTCTGACCGTCAAAATCAACGCCATTCGGTACCTGAAGGACGGTAAATCCTGATTTAATGACATCCTTCTTGGCTTCTTCCGTTCCATGCGGGATGGCCACGTCATTCCCCATATATGTGGAAGTCATATTATCCCGTTCAATCATGGCTTCAATATAGTTTTCTTTTACATAGCCAGCATTGACCAGGGCTCTTCCGGCGAAGCGGATAGCTTCTTCCTTATTGGCAAACTCCTGGTTCAAAAAGACATTTTCCGGACGGAGCAGATCATCTTTATGTGCTGTTTCCTGATCCTGGTCCTGGTTTTCAGTTCCATTATCTTCTGCATTATCCACAATTTCATGGAGTTGTGAATTTGCCGGGAATTTCAGCTCGCTGATCAGCTTATCGTACTCTGGGCTGGACAGGAAGTTATCGACAGAAATGTGATACGCATTTGGAACTTTATTACGCGCTCTTGGAGTTAGTTCCTCCTGAGTGATGACAATTTGTGCGTCGGTCGGCAGGTTACTAATCGCTGTATTTGTTACAGAAATATCCATGCCCGCTTCTTTTACCTTTTTACGAAGAAGGGATGCACCCATGGCACTTGACCCCATTCCTGCGTCACAGGAAAAGATGATTTTCGTTACGTTGTCAGGCATTGCTCCTTGATCAGCAGTGATGGTACCTGCTACAGAGCTTTTCTTACCTTTCATTTCCTGCATTTTACGAGTTGCCGCTTCAATATCTTCTTCATCCTGCTTTCCTGTTTTTAAAATGAAGGATGAGGCAATAAATGACACAGCTCCAGCAACCAGAACGGCTGCATAGTTAGCAATGTAAGCACCTGCATGATGAGGTGTTACCGCAGTAATTGCAATGATACTTCCCGGTGAGGACGGAGCGAATAGTCCGCCGCCTAAAAGAACCAGTGTAAACACGCCGCTCATCCCTCCAAGAATAACAGCAAGGAAAAGCATTGGGCGCATTAGAATGTATGGGAAATAAATTTCGTGAATACCTCCAAAGAAGTGAATGATCCCTGCACCAGGTGCAGACTTCTTTGCAGTTCCTTTACCAAAAAACATATACGCAAGCAGAACACCGATACCAGGTCCAGGGTTCGCTTCAAGAAGGAACAAAATGGACTTACCTGTATCTTTTACCTGTTCGATTCCAATTGGTGAAAGAACGCCGTGGTTAATGGCATTATTAAGGAACAACACTTTTGCCGGTTCAATTAGGATGCTTGTCAATGGCAGCAAGCCTGCTCCAACTAGCCAGTCAACACCTGCTACAAGCCAGTTTGTAAAAACGCTAACAGCAGGGCCTACCCCTAAGAAAGCAAGAATCGCAATCATTGCACCAAGAATCCCTGCAGAGAAGTTGTTTACAAGCATTTCAAATCCTGCACGAACTTTTCCTTCAATCAGCTGGTCGAATTTCTTGATTACCCAACCACCAAGTGGACCAATCACCATGGCACCAAGGAACATCGGGATTTCAGCACCCGCAATGACCCCCATCGTCGCTATTGCACCGACAACGGCACCGCGCTGCTCGTGTACCAGCTTACCACCTGTATACCCGATTAGGATAGGCAGCAAGTAGGTCACCATTGGGCCGACCATTTTGGCAAGGCTTTCATTTGGAATAAAACCAGTAGGTATAAATAAAGCCGTAATTAAACCCCATGCAATAAAAGCAGAAATATTCGGCATGACCATAGAGCTAAGGAAGTTTCCAAACTTCTGGACAGCTACTTTTATATTAGATTGAGCCATATACTCTCTCTCCTTCAATAATTAGTTCCCTTACATCGTATCTTACACAGAGAACGGTATCAATTAAGTTAAAAACTAACTTTGTCGCCTATCTAAAGACAAAAGTAGTGTTTCTCAATGTTTGGGTCCATATACCTTAGGAGTTAATTGTTAGAAAATGAACGCATGAAAAAAGACCAAAGCAGAACCGGGAAAAAATCCGATTTTGCTTCGGTCTATCATTTAATACTTTTACCGCTTACTCAACTGTCACAGATTTAGCGAGGTTACGTGGTTTGTCAACATCGCAATCACGGTGTAGAGCTGCGTAGTAGGCGATTAATTGCATTGGTATTACAGAGATAAGTGGTGTTAATAATTCGTGTACTTCAGGAATAACGAAGCTGTCTTCGTCCATGTTTAGTCCCTTCATCGAAATGATGCAGGTGTTTGCACCGCGTGCTGCCACTTCTTTGACATTACCGCGGATACTTAAATTTACACTTTCTTGAGTGGCAAGTGCAATCACTGGTGTTCCTTCTTCTATCAATGCAATCGTGCCATGTTTTAATTCTCCGCCAGCGAAACCTTCGGCTTGAATATAGGAGATTTCTTTCAGTTTTAAGGCACCTTCTAAGCAGACATAATAGTCAACGCCACGACCGATAAAGAAGGCATTACGTGTTACAGATAGAAATTCTCTTGATATATGCTCGAAAAGTTCTTTTGAGTCACATAGAGCTTCCATTGCACTTGCAATAATACCAAGCTCATGTATAAGATCGAAATTAACATTGATATTTTGGCTTTTCGCCGTTACTTCTGCTAATATCGCCAATACAGCAAGCTGTGCCGTGTAAGCCTTTGAAGAAGCAACGGCAATTTCAGGGCCAGCATGCAGCAGCAGTGTAAAATCCGCTTCACGTGATAAAGTTGAACCAGGAACATTGGTAATCGTTAACGTTGGATAACCCATCTCTTTTACTTTCACAAGTACAGCACGGCTGTCCGCTGTTTCGCCGCTTTGTGAAATAAAGATAAACAACGGCTTCTTCGTTAGAAGAGGCATATTATAGACAAATTCACTGGCAATATGCACTTCTACCGGAACATTCGCGATGTTTTCGATAAACTGCTTACCAACAAGACCTGCATGATAGGAAGTACCAGCTGCGACAATATAAATACGGTCAGACTCATTCACAGCAGAAATAATATCATTGTGAATTGTTAATTGACCTTGTTCATTTTGGTATGCTTGTATAATCTTACGCATAACGGCAGGCTGCTCATCGATTTCTTTTAACATGTAATGAGGGTATGTGCCCTTCTCAATATCGCTTGCATCCAATTCTGCAATGTAAGAAGTACGCGTAACCGTTTCCCCTGCAAGGTTTTGAATGGTTACATCGTTCTTTGTCACGATTACGATTTCTTTATCCATTAGCTCCACGTATTCATTCGTTACTTGAAGCATTGCCATCGCGTCACTAGCCACAACATTAAAGTCTGAACCTAATCCTACAAGTAATGGGCTTTTGTTTTTTGCAACAAAAATCGTATCACTGTTTTGTTCATCCAATAAAGCTAGTGCATAGGAGCCGTGTAACAGACCTAGTGTCTTGCGGAAAGCTTCTAGTACGTCTAAGCCTTCGTATACAAACTTTTCAATCATTTGTACAATGACTTCCGTGTCAGTTTCACTTACAAACGTAACATCCGCTAGATATTCGCGCTTTAATAGGTCATAGTTTTCGATTACACCGTTATGAACTAATGTAAAACGTCCAGAAGCACTTTGATGTGGATGGGAGTTTGTTCTGCTTGGGACACCATGAGTAGCCCAGCGTGTGTGACCAATACCGGTGTTCGCCAATACATCCACATCTACAATCTCACGCAAATCAGCAATACGTCCCTTTTCCTTAAAAACATGAACCCCGTTTTCGTTCATTACAGCAATACCTGCTGAGTCATATCCTCTATATTCGAGCTTTTCTAAGCCTTTTAGTAAAATTTCTTTCGTATCATTTAATCCAATATATCCAACAATTCCACACATTTTTCTTTTCCTCCCTGATACAGGGGGCAAGAATGCTTTCGGAGGCTCACCTTGCCCCCTTATCTCTGTCTTTTTTAAAGGTATCTGTATATACCCTTTTCTTTTTGTTGCTATGTTTAGTATGCGCATTTCCTTCTCTTTGTGCACCAAGTTGCCTCGATGTTTTAAAGAAGAAACAATCGGTTGTGCGTTCAACCGGGAGGTATCCGCCGAACATTCGATAAACCTCCTCCTCGTCAACTAACCCTCCTTGGTTAGTTCAGGCGCTTTTTATAGTTACTCTTTTAACCGTATCCTCCTTTTTTAGAAAATATTTGCTTTTAAGAAGCAAAGCAAATTAATCGTAACTGATGAACCAATATTCGTCAACTAAATAATAAAAGGTAAAGATGTTTACCTTTACCAATTATATAATAAAATATGCATAAGGGACCTGTTAAGTTCCCTTATGCATTTACCTTAATGTCTATTCTTTTAATTCCATTTCTGCTTTTACTACAGAAACAATACGACCTACATAGGATTCACACAATTCTTCTGTTGGTGCCTCTGCCATTACTCGAACAAGTGGTTCTGTACCCGATGGACGAACTAGGATACGTCCGTTTCCATTCATTTCTGCTTCAACCTGTTCAATAATTGTTTTTACCTTTTCATTATCTGTCACATGGTGCTTATCTGTCACGCGGACATTAACAAGCTTCTGAGGGAATTTTTTCATATCAGCTGCTAACTCAGATAATGTTTTCTTTGTTGCTTTCATAATATTAACTAATTGCAGCCCCGTTAATAAGCCGTCTCCAGTGGTATTGTAATCCAAGAAAATGATGTGACCGGATTGCTCACCACCGAGGTTAAACCCGTTCTTCTTCATTTCTTCGACCACATAACGGTCTCCAACAGCTGTTGGTACACTTTGAATACCAAGAACTTCTAGACCTTTATAAAACCCTAAATTACTCATCACAGTGGAAACAATTGTACTGTGCTTTAGACGGCCATGTTCCTTCATGTACTTACCACATATAAACATAATTTGGTCACCGTCTACAATATTACCCTTTTCATCAATGGCAATTAAACGGTCTCCGTCACCATCAAAGGATAGACCTACATCGGCACCCTTCTCTTTTACCATTGCCGCTAAGGCTTCTGGATGTGTCGATCCAACTCCAGCATTAATATTAATGCCATTTGGTGAAGCACCCATGACAGAAATATCTGCATCCAAATCGGCAAATAGATGGGTAGCAAGTGAAGATGTTGCTCCATGAGCACAGTCTAAGGCAATATGGATACCAGAGAAATCTTCATCCACAGTATTTTTCAAGTATTGCAGGTACTTTTGACCGCCCTCAAAATAATCCATAACCTGGCCAAGGTCAGCTCCAACTGGTCTTGGTAATTGATCATCTGTCATATCAATTAATTCTTCAATTTCATTTTCCTGCTCATCCGATAGCTTAAATCCATCAGGTCCGAAAAATTTAATACCATTGTCTGCCACCGGATTATGAGAAGCAGAAATCATTACTCCCGCTTCAGCCCCCAGCGCCTTCGTTAAATAGGATACACCCGGGGTAGAAATGACACCTAAGCGCATTACCTCTGCACCAATTGAAAGTAATCCAGCTACCAGTGCCCCTTCAAGCATATGCCCAGAAACACGGGTATCACGACCGATTAGGACTTTTGGTCTGTCCTTGTCCTTTGTTAATACAAACCCGCCGAAACGCCCTAGTTTAAACGCTAATTCAGGTGTTAATTCACTATTCGCCACTCCGCGGACGCCATCGGTACCAAAGTATTTTCCCATTATAAAAATCGCTCCTTATCGTGTATACTGCTGTGTTTTATGCGTTTTCTCTCGTTATTGTAATTATTGCTGACGTTTTATCGGGTTTCCAATTTACACCCGGTGGACCATCAACTTGAATCGGAACATTATGATTACCTTCTGTAAAGCCTGTTAAATCCACAAATATATTGAAATTGTTCGGTCCAAGACCTGTAGGTACAGGACCTGTTCCAAAGACTAATAAATTTACTAGTTGATTGGAAGGGTCATTAATAACTGCTTCATATTGTTCGGATAATCCCCTAATATTTATAGGGATATCTGATACTGTCGTCTCTTGCTCTTTTTTAACCACAACGGTGACCTCTACGGTTTCAGGTGTTACCTTCGTTATTCCATTTGAAATAATCACTGGTAAAGTTATCGTTGTATTTTCATTAATCTTACTAACGTCTACTTCGACACGTACATGATCGGTATCTTTTAGTACATCATCTGCACCTGAAACTACAGCTTCTTTTACATTCAAGTCAATTGATTCAATTGTGACTCCGTCTGGTGGTGTTCCTTTTTCAATGATGTTAATAGGTACAGTTTTATCATTGCTTTTTATCGGAATGGTAACTTCTACTGTTGCAGGTTCAACCACTACATTCAATTTATTTAAATCCTTATCAAGTACCTGTACCTGTGCCTCTTTAGTAACTGTAGTATCAAAAAGATCTCTGCCTTCAAGCGTTGCTTTAACATATGTAATTCGATCGATTACATCTTTTGCACCTGTTATTTTAACCTTCTTTGGCTTAACGGCAGGTTGTCCTGCTGAATAACCATCTTTTATCAAGTCACTATTAAATTCGGCCTCTACCGTAAACTCGGTCGTCACCTTTTCTTGAATGGCTACCATTAAAGAATTTGGTTCGATTGTTGCTTTTAACTTTTCAGATAACCCGCTTACTTCAAATTTCACCTTTTGATTACCAATTTTAGCATTGGTTAAATCCACAAAAATCTCGAAGTTTTTTAATGCCTTGGCTGACTGAACATGCGGCATTGGACCTTCGATCGTTACTTCCACCGTATCAGGTATTCCTGAAACTACAAGGTTTTCAGTATCATAATAAGCCTTTACTGGAATATCAGCTAGGGTCTCGGTGGTATTTTCCCCTGGCACATTGATCTCTGTTGTTTTCCCTCCGGAATTCGGGACAGCAGAATAAAGCAGAACGGCCATTAATAAGGCCAGTATTTTAATAAACCAGGGATTATCCATCAGTTTATCCATTATTTTTTCCCCTCCAGTTCCAACGAGCTGAAGAAGCCGGTTTTACTTTCGTGCTTGCAATAATTAAATCATGAGAAATCAATTCTTTAAATGCATCTAATGTTAAATTTCGATGAAGCTCCCCATTTTTGGTTAAAGAAATATTTCCGGTTTCTTCAGAAACAACTATGGTAATACTGTCTGTGACTTCACTTATTCCTAAAGCGGCACGGTGTCTTGTACCAAGCTCCTTCGAAATAAAAGGGCTTTCGGATAAGGGAAGATAACAAGCAGCCGCGGCTACATTATTTTTTTGAATAATAACGGCCCCATCATGAAGCGGGGTATTTGGAATAAAAATATTTATGAGTAATTCGGAAGAAATTTTCGCATCCAGTGGAATACCCGTTTCTATGTAATCACTCATCCCTGTTTCTCTTTCAATGGAAATCAAGGCACCTATGCGCCGTTTAGCCATATAGTCTGTGGCCTTAACGATCGCTTCCACCATTTTCTCTTGCTCCTCATCATCCGGACCATTGCTTCGTGAAAAAAACCGCCCTCTGCCTAATTGCTCAAGGGCTCTCCGCAGTTCAGGCTGAAAGATAATGATAATGGCTAGGAATCCCCAATCAATGGCCTGCTGCGTTAACCAGCTAAGCGTATTTAGACCAAAAAACTCACTAACAACTCTTATAAGGAGAATAACAACAATTCCTTTTAATAATTGTACAGCTTTTGTTCCTTTTATTAGGTTTAACAGTTTATAAATGACCCACGAAACAAGGAGAATATCAACAATACTAGCTAAATACTTCCATATAGTAAAATCCTCAAAAAACGGCATTGTTTTTCCTCCGTAAATTTGTCTAACTTATAACCAATTTATTATACCATAAATTAAACATATACTTATTATTAAACATTCTTATACATATCATTAAAAAAGAAATCACTCACTATGAGTGACTTCTTACTATTATTTCTCACCTTCATTAAAGATATCAACTACCTCAAAAGCAATCCTTTTCATGTGATACCAGATCCAATCGAAGACTTCATTAACCTCTTCAATTTGTCCGGTTACATGGCCAGCAGAAGCTAAATACTGTTCTCCATTAATTACGGTGACATCGCCTTGCACTTCACCTTCAATTCTTAGCTCGCCGTTTCGGACAATGACATCACCTTTGACTACTTCCCCTTCCGGGACGATCACAGTACCGTTCTGAACAACCAAATTCTCTTGTTTCGAAACGGAAAATTCACGTTCTTGATTCCAAGTGGAAAATACACTTCCAGTCATAAGGACTAAAAATAATGATGCTGCAGCAATTAACGGATGATTTCGTAACCATCTTTGCATGCTAACCTTTTTCTTTTCTTTTGGCAGGCTGGCCATTACCTTCGCTGTAAAATTGGGCGGTGTCTGCATTCTAGAAGTTCCTTTTACAACAGCAATAGTCTTCTTATATTCATTGAACAGTGTTTCACAGTCCTTACAGCTTTTGAGGTGGTCTCTTAAAATCATCTCATTTTTGGGGTCAATTTCTTCATCTAAGTATTCATGCATTAACTCAACGATTTCTTCATCACACTTCAACGTGTTTCACCTCTTATCACACATAACGTAATTGTTGACGTAACGCCTCACGTCCACGATGGATCCGCGTCTTGACTGTACCTAATGGCAAATCAAGAATTTCACTTATTTCATTTAAAGACAACTCTTCAATATACTTTAAAACAATAACAGACCTGTATTTTTCAGGAAGCTTTAAAATTTCCTTTTGAACGGATTCTTGAAGCTCAAGACTTTCCAACTCATTTTCAGGTAAAGGGGAATCGGAGGCAAGCTGTGAATACATGGTGAGGCCGTCAGTTCCCGATACTTCAGCATCTAGATGGTAATCTGGCTTTTTCTTTCTTATCCTGTCTATACACAAATTTGTTGCAATCCGAAATAACCAAGTCGAAAACTTTAAATCCTGATTAAATGATTTGATATTAACATATGCACGGATAAAGGCCTCCTGTGCAATATCTTCTGCTTCATGGCGATTTCCCAGCATTCGATAGCCTAGCTGATAAATGCTATTACTATAAATCTCAACAATATCAGCAAAAGCATCTTGATCGCCTTTTATTACCTGTTTAATTCTTTTTTTTATAAGGGCTTCCATCTATTTTTCTCAGCTCCAATACAGCTATACAATCTTACGAATCAATAGCAAAAAGGTTTCAATATAAATAATTTCTTTCTTGCATACTTTTTATATTAACAAATATTAACTATTTTGGATAAAAGGAAGCTTGAAAGTTTTTCAACTCTTGGAAGGAATAGTGGAAGGGAATAATAAAGGCAGCTTTTTAAGGAAAGCTGCCTGCATAAAGATTATAGCAATTTTTCGCCGAACAAGGAGCCCATCAATTCAACAGCCGCCCTTGCCGTTTTATTCTTTTCGTCTAATATTGGATTGACTTCTACAAATTCTGCTGATGTAATAATACGCGCTTCTTCAAGCATTTCCATTGCCAAATGACTCTCACGATAACTAATACCGCCCATAACCGGAGTTCCTACACCCGGAGCATCATTTGGGTCTAATCCATCTAAATCTAGTGATAAGTGAACACCATCTGTTCTTTCTTTTAGATAGGCAATGGTTTCTTCCATCACTTTTGCCATCCCTAATCTGTCAATCTCATGCATGGTGTATACTTTTATCCCTTTTTCTTTAATTAAGATTTTTTCACCCTCATCAAGAGCTCTTGCGCCAATGATAACTACGTGCTCTGGTTTTATCTTAGGAGAATACCCTCCGATATCCGTTAAAGAATGATGACCAATTCCTAAACTTGCTGCTAACGGCATACCATGTATATTTCCGGAAGGCGAAGTTTCGGCCGTGTTCAAATCACCATGTGCATCATACCAAATTACCCCTAAGTTCGTGTAATGCTTGGAGACACCCGCTAAAGTGCCAATGGCAATGCTATGGTCCCCACCCAAAACAAGCGGAAATGAACCAGATTGAATCACTTCATCTACCTTTTCTGCTAGCAAGGTACTTTTTTCAGCTACAAGATCTAAATTTCTTAAGTTAGATTCTTTATCGATAACCACTTCAGGTCTTCCAATCGGAATGTCACCCATGTCATGAATTTCGTCAAATAGTGGTTTCAATCTCTCATTTATCCCCGCATATCGGATAGCACTAGGTCCCATATCAACTCCACGTCTCATTTGACCTAAATCCATCGGCATTCCAATTATAGATAATTTCCTCATACTCTCTCTACCTCCTACCCCTTCTTAATTACTATTTTAACCGTTTTCAAAGCAATGACTCAACTCGACAAAATTATGTATATATATACGTAGATTGGTTTTATTTAAAGTGTTAGGTTTAAGAGGAGAAAGTGGTTTGAAACGTACTTTAATTACGGTCATCATGAACACTCCATGGTTACCACTTTTTCGTTTTTTCTTTGTTTACAGTCATCATGATCCCATCATGGTTACCATCTTTCCGTTCTTTCTTTTTATTACGTTCATTTAAACAAAGCAAAAAATAAAAAAGCCTTAAATCGAAGTGATTTAAGGCGATGTTTTTTATGTAGTGTGATGGTTTTTTTGCTTCACAAAAAAACTTGGTGGAGCCTAGCGGGATCGAACCGCTGACCTCCTGCGTGCAAAGCAGGCGCTCTCCCAGCTGAGCTAAGGCCCCATATGGAGCGGAAGACGGGATTCGAACCCGCGACCCCCACCTTGGCAAGGTGGTGTTCTACCACTGAACTACTTCCGCTTTTCATAGATAAAGACCCGTAGAGATATAAATCTCTTGGGGCCAGTTTGTAAAATGATGAGCCATGAAGGACTCGAACCTTCGACCCTCTGATTAAAAGTCAGATGCTCTACCAACTGAGCTAATGGCTCTTGGCTGGGCTAGCTGGATTTGAACCAACGCATGTCGCAGTCAAAGTGCGATGCCTTACCGCTTGGCTATAGCCCAATGTTTAGGACATTAACTAGTGTGTCCAACATTTAATAAAAATATAACTGGTGGAGGGGGACGGATTCGAACCGCCGAACCCGGAGGGAGCGGATTTACAGTCCGCCGCGTTTAGCCACTTCGCTACCCCTCCACTTTCTAAAAAAATGGTGCCGGCTAGAGGACTTGAACCCCCAACCTACTGATTACAAGTCAGTTGCTCTACCAATTGAGCTAAACCGGCACAGATAAAATATATAAGGTTTTATGGTGGAGGATGACGGGATCGAACCGCCGACCCTCTGCTTGTAAGGCAGATGCTCTCCCAGCTGAGCTAATCCTCCATATGAAAATCTTTATCGTATTAATGAAATAAAGTGGTGACCCCTACGGGATTCGAACCCGTGTTACCTCCGTGAAAGGGAGGTGTCTTAACCACTTGACCAAGGGGCCGTATAGATTAATAAGAAGGTAAGCTTCCAAGCGGGCTCGAACCGCTGACCTCTTCCTTACCATGGAAGTGCTCTACCTACTGAGCTATGGAAGCATAGCCAATATTCAATAAAATAAAAATGGCTCCGCAGGTAGGACTCGAACCTACGACCGATCGGTTAACAGCCGATAGCTCTACCACTGAGCTACTGCGGAATAATATAAAGCCTGGCAACGTCCTACTCTCACAGGGACAAAGTCCCAACTACCATCGGCGCTGAGAAGCTTAACTTCCGTGTTCGGTATGGGAACGGGTGTGACCTTCTCGCCATTATTACCAGACTTATTTCTCAAAGACAAAATCTATTATATTGTCTTTTTCGATATTTTTCAAGAGGTTTTTGAAAAAAATTCATTCCCTCAAAACTAGATAATTTCAGAAGAAGTTTGTAAAACGAGTTCGCTTTAAAATTGGTTAAGTCCTCGAACGATTAGTATCAGTCAGCTCCACACGTTACCGCGCTTCCACCTCTGACCTATCAACCTGATCATCTTTCAGGGTTCTTACTAGCTTGACGCTATGGGAAATCTCATCTTGAGGGGGGCTTCATGCTTAGATGCTTTCAGCACTTATCCCGTCCGCACATAGCTACCCAGCGATGCCTTTGGCAAGACAACTGGTACACCAGCGGTGCGTCCATCCCGGTCCTCTCGTACTAAGGACAGCTCCTCTCAAATTTCCTGCGCCCACGACGGATAGGGACCGAACTGTCTCACGACGTTCTGAACCCAGCTCGCGTACCGCTTTAATGGGCGAACAGCCCAACCCTTGGGACCGACTACAGCCCCAGGATGCGATGAGCCGACATCGAGGTGCCAAACCTCCCCGTCGATGTGGACTCTTGGGGGAGATAAGCCTGTTATCCCCGGGGTAGCTTTTATCCGTTGAGCGATGGCCCTTCCATGCGGAACCACCGGATCACTAAGCCCGACTTTCGTCCCTGCTCGACTTGTAGGTCTCGCAGTCAAGCTCCCTTGTGCCTTTACACTCTGCGAATGATTTCCAACCATTCTGAGGGAACCTTTGGGCGCCTCCGTTACTCTTTAGGAGGCGACCGCCCCAGTCAAACTGCCCACCTGACACTGTCTCCCACCCCGATCAGGGGTGAGGGTTAGAATTTCAATACAGCCAGGGTAGTATCCCACCGACGCCTCCACCGAAGCTGGCGCTCCGGTTTCTCAGGCTCCTACCTATCCTGTACAAGCTGTACCAAAATTCAATATCAGGCTACAGTAAAGCTCCACGGGGTCTTTCCGTCCTGTCGCGGGTAACCTGCATCTTCACAGGTACTATAATTTCACCGAGTCTCTCGTTGAGACAGTGCCCAGATCGTTACGCCTTTCGTGCGGGTCGGAACTTACCCGACAAGGAATTTCGCTACCTTAGGACCGTTATAGTTACGGCCGCCGTTTACTGGGGCTTCGATTCAGAGCTTCGCTTGCGCTAACCCCTCCTCTTAACCTTCCAGCACCGGGCAGGCGTCAGCCCCTATACTTCGCCTTGCGGCTTCGCAGAGACCTGTGTTTTTGCTAAACAGTCGCCTGGGCCTATTCACTGCGGCTCTTCGAGGCTATTCACCTCAAAAAGCACCCCTTCTCCCGAAGTTACGGGGTCATTTTGCCGAGTTCCTTAACGAGAGTTCTCTCGCTCACCTTAGGATTCTCTCCTCGCCTACCTGTGTCGGTTTGCGGTACGGGCACCTTTTATCTCGCTAGAGGCTTTTCTTGGCAGTGTGGAATCAGGAACTTCGGTACTATATTTCCCTCGGCATTACAGCTCAGCCTTAACGGTAAGCGGATTTTCCTACTTACCAGCCTAACTGCTTACACGCACATATCCAACAGTGCGCTTACCCTATCCTCCTGCGTCCCCCCATCACTCAAACGATAAAGAGGTGGTACAGGAATATCAACCTGTTGTCCATCGCCTACGCCTTTCGGCCTCGGCTTAGGTCCCGACTAACCCTGAGAGGACGAGCCTTCCTCAGGAAACCTTAGGCATACGGTGGATGGGATTCTCACCCATCTTTCGCTACTCATACCGGCATTCTCACTTCTAAGCGCTCCACCAGTCCTTACGGTCTAGCTTCAACGCCCTTAGAACGCTCTCCTACCACTGACACCATACGGTGTCAATCCACAGCTTCGGTGTTACGTTTAGCCCCGGTACATTTTCGGCGCAGAGTCACTCGACCAGTGAGCTATTACGCACTCTTTAAATGGTGGCTGCTTCTAAGCCAACATCCTGGTTGTCTAAGCAACTCCACATCCTTTTCCACTTAACGTAAACTTTGGGACCTTAGCTGGTGGTCTGGGCTGTTTCCCTTTTGACTACGGATCTTATCACTCGCAGTCTGACTCCCACGGATAAGTCTTTGGCATTCGGAGTTTGTCTGAATTCGGTAACCCGATGAGGGCCCCTAGTCCAAACAGTGCTCTACCTCCAAGACTCTTACAACGTGAGGCTAGCCCTAAAGCTATTTCGGAGAGAACCAGCTATCTCCAAGTTCGATTGGAATTTCTCCGCTACCCACACCTCATCCCCGCACTTTTCAACGTGCGTGGGTTCGGGCCTCCATCCAGTGTTACCTGGACTTCACCCTGGACATGGGTAGATCACCTGGTTTCGGGTCTACGACCACATACTCATACGCCCTATTCAGACTCGCTTTCGCTGCGGCTCCGTCTCTTCAACTTAACCTTGCATGGGATCGTAACTCGCCGGTTCATTCTACAAAAGGCACGCCATCACCCGTAAACGGGCTCTGACTACTTGTAGGCACACGGTTTCAGGATCTCTTTCACTCCCCTTCCGGGGTGCTTTTCACCTTTCCCTCACGGTACTGGTTCACTATCGGTCACTAGGGAGTATTTAGCCTTGGGAGATGGTCCTCCCAGCTTCCGACCGGATTTCACGTGTCCGGCCGTACTCAGGATCCACTCAGGAGGGAACGAAGTTTCAACTACAGGGTTTTTACCTTCTATGACGGACCTTTCCAGATCGCTTCATCTACCCCGTTCCTTTGTAACTCCATGTTGAGTGTCCTACAACCCCAAGAGGCAAGCCTCTTGGTTTGGGCTATGTCCCGTTTCGCTCGCCGCTACTCAGGGAATCGCGTTTGCTTTCTCTTCCTCCGGGTACTTAGATGTTTCAGTTCCCCGGGTCTGCCTTCAATACCCTATGTATTCAGGTAAAGATACTGCTCCATTACGAGCAGTGGGTTCCCCCATTCGGAAATCTCCGGATCAAAGCTTACTTACAGCTCCCCGAAGCATATCGGTGTTAGTCCCGTCCTTCATCGGCTCCTAGTGCCAAGGCATCCACCGTGCGCCCTTTCTAACTTAACCTAAATGGTTATACTCTTATTAAATAAGAGAGAAAAACTAATGTGGCGATTCTCGGTTTTACTTTGACTTCTTCTTACGATTATCTAGTTTTCAAGGAACAACATATAATGAGAGAAGTTGCACTCTCAAAACTAAACAAACAAGTAACGGTCAACGTTTATCAGTCCGCCAAGGACTGCATTATCCTTAGAAAGGAGGTGATCCAGCCGCACCTTCCGATACGGCTACCTTGTTACGACTTCACCCCAATCATCTGTCCCACCTTAGGCGGCTGGCTCCTTGCGGTTACCCCACCGACTTCGGGTGTTACAAACTCTCGTGGTGTGACGGGCGGTGTGTACAAGGCCCGGGAACGTATTCACCGCGGCATGCTGATCCGCGATTACTAGCGATTCCGGCTTCATGTAGGCGAGTTGCAGCCTACAATCCGAACTGAGAATGGTTTTATGGGATTGGCTAAACCTCGCGGTCTTGCAGCCCTTTGTACCATCCATTGTAGCACGTGTGTAGCCCAGGTCATAAGGGGCATGATGATTTGACGTCATCCCCACCTTCCTCCGGTTTGTCACCGGCAGTCTCCTTAGAGTGCCCAACTGAATGCTGGCAACTAAGAACAAGGGTTGCGCTCGTTGCGGGACTTAACCCAACATCTCACGACACGAGCTGACGACAACCATGCACCACCTGTCACTCTGTCCCCCGAAGGGGAAAGTCCTATCTCTAGGAGTGTCAGAGGATGTCAAGACCTGGTAAGGTTCTTCGCGTTGCTTCGAATTAAACCACATGCTCCACCGCTTGTGCGGGCCCCCGTCAATTCCTTTGAGTTTCAGCCTTGCGGCCGTACTCCCCAGGCGGAGTGCTTAATGCGTTAGCTGCAGCACTAAAGGGCGGAAACCCTCTAACACTTAGCACTCATCGTTTACGGCGTGGACTACCAGGGTATCTAATCCTGTTTGCTCCCCACGCTTTCGCGCCTCAGCGTCAGTTACAGACCAGAAAGCCGCCTTCGCCACTGGTGTTCCTCCACATCTCTACGCATTTCACCGCTACACGTGGAATTCCGCTTTCCTCTTCTGTACTCAAGTCCCCCAGTTTCCAATGACCCTCCACGGTTGAGCCGTGGGCTTTCACATCAGACTTAAAGGACCGCCTGCGCGCGCTTTACGCCCAATAATTCCGGACAACGCTTGCCACCTACGTATTACCGCGGCTGCTGGCACGTAGTTAGCCGTGGCTTTCTGGTTAGGTACCGTCAAGGTACCGGCAGTTACTCCGGTACTTGTTCTTCCCTAACAACAGAGCTTTACGACCCGAAGGCCTTCATCGCTCACGCGGCGTTGCTCCGTCAGACTTTCGTCCATTGCGGAAGATTCCCTACTGCTGCCTCCCGTAGGAGTCTGGGCCGTGTCTCAGTCCCAGTGTGGCCGATCACCCTCTCAGGTCGGCTACGCATCGTCGCCTTGGTGAGCCGTTACCTCACCAACTAGCTAATGCGCCGCGGGCCCATCTGTAAGTGTCAGCGTAAACCGACTTTCAGCTTTTCCTCATGAGAGGAAAAGGATTATCCGGTATTAGCTCCGGTTTCCCGAAGTTATCCCAGTCTTACAGGCAGGTTGCCCACGTGTTACTCACCCGTCCGCCGCTAATCAAAAGGTGCAAGCACCTTAAGATTCGCTCGACTTGCATGTATTAGGCACGCCGCCAGCGTTCGTCCTGAGCCAGGATCAAACTCTCCAAGAAAGTTGATTTAGCTCATTTGTTACGTTGGCTTAGCTTTTATAAAAAGCTAAAAAATTTTTTGTTGACGTTCTTGTTTGTTTAGTTTTCAAAGAACAAATTCATCGTGTCGCCCAAAAGCGACTTTATTAATATACCATCACTACATCGCAAAGTCAATAACTTTTTTTAAGTTATTATTTTACGTCAGCAGCGACGTTTATTAATATACCAACATATTATTTAAAAGTCAACAAAATATATTAAATTAGTTTCATACTTTTTTAAAAAGGTTATTATCCTTTCTTCCTGCTCTTATTATCCCTTCTCATGTACTTTAAACATTCATTTGGTGAGGCTACTCTTTTAAAAAGCGTAAATAAAATTTTATACCGCTCTTCCATTGCACGCTTTACTATATGGTCAATACGATCATCTTTTAAATCAAATAATATCTCATCCATCTCACGCTTTATCAGATATTCCATTTCTTTTACTTCTTTTTGATTAATGAGAAACCCAAACATTGAATCACCCTTTATGATTTATGTAGTTATAGTAGTCTGTTCCAAATTAGGAAAATTTATAATTATTTTTTCTTAATCATATTAATTTAAAAATACGCATAGGTATGAGACAAGGATTGCAATGGACGAGGTGGTATATATGAATTTCTTTTTTGTGTTAAATGGCAGATCTGTAAAACAAATTCTTCTAGTAGTAATTGCTGCTTTTTTCACCGCATTGTTTTTATTTATGGGTAATCTCTCTTTATCTCCTGTTTTTTCAACAAAGGACGGTCCTAAGGCCGTCTATCGAGGGGAAAAGGATATAGCTCTTACCTTTAATATTGGCTGGGGCGATGAAAAAGCAGAACCCATCTTGGATGCACTTAAGAAAGAAAATGTAAAAGCGGCCACCTTCTTTTTAGCTGGTTCGTGGGCTGAGCGGCACCCTGATATTGTCAGCCGGATTGTCAAAGAAGGATATGAAATTGGTATTCTTGGTTATGCCTATGAGGATTATTCAGAATTGGAAGAAGGTAAGATTGGAAAAGATATTTCAAAAGCAAAGGAAGCCTTCAGAAAGTTAAATATTAAAGACATCAAGCTTCTCCGGGCTCCTACTGGTCATTTTGATCAACGTTCCTTAAAAGTAGCGGAACGATATGGGTACACGATGGTTCATTGGAGTGTAGATTCTAAGGATTGGACCAACCCAGGAGTAAAAATAATTCAAGAAAATGTTAAGAAGGCTGATAAAGGAGATATCATTCTTCTCCACGCCTCAGATTCTGCTAAACAGACTGCAGATGCTTTACCTGGAATTATCCAGGAATTACAGGGAAAAGGCTTGAAGCTAGTAACGGTCTCACAGCTTATTGCTAATGGAGTCGTTGAGTCAAAGGAAATCAAATAGGAATAAAAAAAAGTCCGCCTAACTTCATAAAGGGTTCGTTTAGAAGTGCTTTTCTAAAAATACGTCCGAAATGACAGTCATTTTGGCGTCGTTATTGTTATAAAAAAAGTAAAACTCGCCATTGGCGAGTTTCTTTATTAGGAATACAAAAACCTTATTTTTATAAAACCTCACCGTAATGCATCAAAATGGGTGTTTACTTGGATTTTCCTTATTCGAGTAACCAGCAAAAGTAAAATAAGCGGAGATTTTCCGTCTATGCAAAGAAAAATCTCCCATTTTCCAATTTTTCGAGCCAATAGGCGGAATCTCTCCGTTTATTTAAGCATTTTTTTAAAATAATTACTAATTAGGCGGAATTTTTCCGTCTATTTATCAGCTCAGGTGCTTAATCTAACCTGATCCCCCAACCGATAAGTGCGGACTCTCTTCATTCATAAGTCAATTCTTGTGACTTTTAATTAAGAAAGCACCCGAAAACGAAAGCCTTTACTAACTTCATTGGACGGTTTTTTTACTTAGTTTTTTTGGGGATTTTGTTATTTTATTAGTAGAAGATTGCTTACTTTCTCTATGCTGCTGTGATTGCATATTTAGTTTATGAAGAATTAATATTTGATAAGCATTACAAGCTAGCAAGGAAAACAACATGAGATAAATCCAGCTTGAGTCATTTACACGTAACACCGGGAACCATTCTATAACGGTAACCACAATCATAAAAAAGAGTGCTGGGATAAACGCTTCTCGATTTGTTTGTTTCGCTTTGTACCAGGCCGTTACCAATGCAGGAATTAACAACAAGGCTGCCAGTCCGATATAAGGTAGAAGGCTGTCCCCTGATTTCGCAAAGGTCTCATAACGTAAATACACAAGGTCAAATAACACGAATAGAATTAAAACTGCTTGAACTCCATTCCAAAGTGAAACGGATTTAAAGATACCTAAGCCAAAGCGATGAACTGTTAGATAGGCAAAGAAGCCCATTTGACTAACAACACTATAAAGAATGCCCCATAATATAAACCAAAATAAGGCGGATATTATATTGATAACTCGAAAATCAGCAAAATAGTGCACATAATCATTCCAATTGATAATAAAACCTACAATTGCTGATGTAATTCCGCCAATTAATAGCGTAGTCATAAACAGCCTAACCCAAATACGACTCGTCACACAATTATCCTCCAATAACAAAAAATAAATACCATTCTGATTGTACCAATCCAATAATAAAAAATCCATCTTTTCCATTTCTGTACGCATAATCTAAGGTGCTTTTCTTCATCCTAAAAATTAAGGACTATTATGTGAAAGGAGCTTTTTAGATGAAAGGAAATAAGCTGATACTCCCCTTGCTGGTCACTATGCTTCTGTCTAGTTGTGCCTCTCCTGAAGCTGGCGGCGGAGAACAAATAGATTATGAAGAAACAAAGAAAATGGTTGTTGATATACTCAAAACAGATGATGGCAAGAAAGCCCTTCAAGAGGTAATGTCTGATGAAAAAATGAAAGAAACCCTAGTAATGGACCAAAAAGTGGTGTCTGATACCATTCAACAAACCCTAACCTCTGAAGCTGCGACAGAAATTTGGAAGAAAACCTTTAGTGATGCTAAATTTGCTGAAGGCGTAGCAAAAAACATGCGAACCGAGAATGAGCAGCTATTAAAGGATTTAATGAAGGACCCTGAGTATCGAGCCATGATGATTGAGGTTTTTAAAGAACCTGAAATTCAAAAAGAAATGGCAGACGCGCTAAAAAGCAAAGAGTATCGAGAACATCTTCAAACCGTCATTTCTGAAACACTTGAAAGCCCTCTTTATAAAGTAAAAATGCAGGAATTACTCTTAAAAGCAGCGGAAGAAACACAGCAAGCAGCAGAGAAAAAATAGCTCGTAGTGCAAAATAAAGAAATGCCTCTTCCGACTTATTGGAAGAGGCATTTCTTTTCATTTACCTTTTCAAACGGCTTGTCATTTTTTCTGCAATTTCTAAATAAATTTTTCCTAATTTATGGTCTTCTTGATAGATTGATGGTGCAAAATCATCATCATTCCAATCAGGCTGATTGAGCGGCAGGCGCCCAAGTACTTCTGTGTTCAGGTCTTCGGCTAATTTGTCACCGCCGCCTTTACCGAATACATATTCTTTTTCACCTGTTAACGTACTTTCAAAGTATGCCATATTCTCAATAACACCTAGAATTTCATGATCGGTGCGTAATGCCATAGCCCCAGCACGCGCTGCTACAAAAGCTGCCGTTGGATGTGGAGTGGTTACGATTACTTCTTTACAAGCAGGCAGCATGGTATGAACATCTAATGCGACATCTCCTGTTCCAGGAGGCAGGTCTAACAGTAAATACTCAATTTCTCCCCATTCTACTTCATTAAAAAAGCTATTTAGCATTTTTCCTAACATCGGACCACGCCAGATAATAGGAGAATTATCTTCTACAAAGAAGCCCATTGAAATGACTTTCACTCCAAAGCGCTCAACAGGTAATATTTTTTCGCCTCTTACAACTGGTCTTTTAGTAATTCCCATCATATCGGGAACACTAAATCCATAAATATCCGCATCAATTAATCCGACTTTTTTACCTAGTCGTGCGAGTGCCACAGCAAGGTTAACAGATACAGTTGATTTACCAACTCCGCCTTTACCACTTGCAATTGCTATAAAAGTTGTTTTATTAGAAGAAAGCAATCCCTCGCCTTCAGATTCGCCTGCTGCAGAACGATGTTCCGCTAATACCTCTTCTGGCAGCTCACTAAAACGGATTCCAACTGTTTGGGCACCTGCTTCTTTTAGCAAATTAACCACTTGGGTTTGAAGCTGCAGTTGTTCAGCAGTACCGGTTTTTGCAATCTGCAGTTTTACGCTAACATGGCTTTTCTCTTCTTTAATTTTTATTTCTTCAATCGCATTTAATTCAGCTAAGGTTTTATGTAAAAATGGTTCTTTTAAGCTTCCTAGTACTTCAAGTACTTTTAACTCTGTTAACATGTAAACAAACACCTCACCTAATGAATTCGTTTCCAGTTTTCAGTATACCATATTCTTTTCAAGAATCAGTTAAATGAATCACACCCATTATTGTTTCAAAAAAAAGAAGGTGATTAAACACCTTTATTCATCTTCGATTTTTAATTCTTTTTCATTAGTAAAATAACGAAGGACACCTTGATAGATGGACGCTGCTACCTTCTCCTGATAGGCCTCTTTTTTTAATTGCTCTCTTTCAGTTGGATTCGAGAGGAAGCCTACCTCTACTAACACTCCAGGCTTTTTAGCATTTTTTAAAATATAAACGGAATTAATTGGTTTTGCTTTTCTCGTCGTATTTTCTAAATTAACAATCAGCTCATCTTGAATGAATTTCGCTGCTTTGGCATTTTCCTTGAAATGAGACGCATAAAATGTTTGGGCTCCACTCCATCTTGCTGACGGAATGGCATTTAAATGAATACTGACAAAAAGATCATTATCAGAGTTGTTTATCATTTTTAAACGCTTTTTCAAATCTTCCACTTTTCTTCTACTATATCCTTTTGTATCTTTATCTGCTAAATCTTTATCTGTTTCACGGGTCATAACCACTAAGGCTCCCTGTTCCTGCAAATAGTCTCTGACTTTTAATGAAATATCCAAGGCAATGTCTTTTTCTAACGCTTTGGAATTTCCTGCTCCACCATCTGGACCGCCATGTCCTGGGTCAAGTAAGATGATTTTGCCGGATAGTGGAAGACTCCAGGAGTCGCCCCACGTATTTTCCTTTACAAAATCATATTGTAAAATCAGAAATAAAAGAAGTAAGCCAACAGAAAAACCAATGACCTTTAATTTTTTCTTTGACACCCAAATCATTCCTTCCCGCTCGTCCCTATTCACTTAACTATATGGGACAAGGGACTCGTTTAGAACAGGAAGAAATGTAAAGCACCAGGATAATCGTTCATCCTGGTGCTATGTTAAGTCATTTTATTAATGTAATCGCAGTTTGCGGCGTCTTTGAGCTTTTTCGTACCCTTCTTTCCACCACACATCAATATAACCCTCACAGGAGTAATATAGCGTTTCGCTCATGGTTCCTTCTTCACCATTTCCCCAATAAAGGAGGAAATTGTAGAGTGTATCAATTAAATGCTTCTCTTCTCTATAACAACGTTTTCGCACATCATCTATATTTTCACCATAATACCCAAATTTGCTAAATTTAGCACCTAATAGGTAGGCTTCTAATGCTACATCATAACACGCTTCTTCAATACCTGTATTCATGATAAAACTTGAAGCAATTTTGGATGAACCAAAATATTGCTGCACCCGTTCTTTTAACATTTTTACAGACAAGTCCTTTAGAACGGATCGCTCGTATTTGATTTGTTTATCGCGACGCTTTTCTTTAAAGGTAGTAATGACAGTCACTCGCTTTTCACCTCTTAGGACTATTCTTCATCCCATTGGCATAAGAAATTCAAATTCAAAAGCGTTTTCGATTGCCAATTTTTATCGTATCGGGTCTTCTTTATTCCAAATTAATGAGAATGTGCTTCCTCTGCTTCGACTTTCGGTTAAAATTAAATCTCCATGTGCCTGTGCTGCTCGTTGTGTCATCATTCGCAAGTGTCGTGGTTGCATAACCTCCCAGTAATAAAACACCTGCAACCGTTAACCCTAATACTAACTTATTCATTTATATTACCTCCTGACATTATTAGGCTCTAGTACTAGCTGAACCTTGTACTATTACTTTAACGCCCAAATAAGTCAGGATAATTTCAAAAAGAACTATTTTTCTTAAAATACAAAAGACCCCCAACCAAAAATGGTCGGGAGTTCTTTAATATTAACGCTTTAAAAACTGTGGGAAACGAATAGAAACTTTAAAACTGTATTTTTTCCCGTGTTTAGGAAGGGTAAAACCTGTAAAACCATAAATTAATGTTAGCAATGGTGAAAATAAGCAAAATAATGCAAACGGAAAGTAATCAGCTACAGGCACCCCGAGGACTGAAGCCAGAAACACCCCACAGACACTCCATGGGACGAGAGGATTGACGACCGTTCCGGCATCCTCGAGCACCCTTGAAAGATGCTTCGGTTCTAAGCCAGCCTTTTTGAAATGTTCTTTAAAAGCATTTCCAGGTAACAGGATTGATAAATATTGCTCCCCAATAATAAAATTAACAGCTACCGCAAGTCCAGCAGTTGTACTAATTAAAAGGGAAACACGGGTTAATACAACTTGTAAAAGCGATATAAGCGCCGGAATAATGCCCAGTCTGAAGAGAAGTCCTCCCATGCTTAGTGCCAGCAAAATTACTGATATGCTGAACATCATACTCTCCATTCCGCCCCTTGTCAGCATTGAATCGACTTCTTGGACTCCACTTGCAGATTTGTAACCGGAATAGAGTAAATCAAACAATCCTTTGCTGTCAATTCCTCCATTCATCCAAACAGAAATTAAAAGAGCGGAAAGAATGCCAGCGGAAAGCGTCGCGATAGCAGGAACTTTTTTGGCAGCCAGTATAGTTAGGATAATAAAGGGCAGAAGTGAGTACCAGTGTACAAGGTTTAGAGTGATTAATTCCCCTTTAAGGATTCCCATTTGTTTAATGTTTTGTTCTGTTTCCGTTGGAGAAATCACTACATAAACAATTAGCGAAAAAATAAAGGCTGGGATTGTGGTCCATAACATATTTTTTATATGGTCAAATAAATCTACACCTGCAATGCTCGCAGCAAGGTTTGTCGTATCAGATAAAGGCGACATTTTATCCCCAAAGAACGCTCCAGAAACGACTGCCCCCGCAGTAATTACTGGGGAAATGCCCAGTGCGGTACTTGCTCCAACAAAGGCTACTCCTAATGTTGCAGCTGTTGTTAAGGAACTTCCTATACTAACGCCGATAATAGAAGTTACTACAAAAACTATAGCATAGTAAAATTTCCCCGAGACTAAATCGACAGCTAAATAAATAAACGTCGGAATTGTACCACTTGCCATCCAGCTGCTGATTAACATCCCTATAAAAAAGAAAATCATAATCGAGGCTATTCCAGATTTTGCTCCAATTGCCATAGCTGCTTCGAGCTCAAGAAAGTTCACTTTCTTTACCACACCATATATAAGCAACAGGGCGATCCCTGCGATTATTGCAATTTGTGGAACTACTTTAATGCCGATAATTAGATAACCGATAATCCCCATTAAGAGTACAGCAATAAATGCCGCTTCGACTGGTCGAATGACCAGAACCTTTTGTTGTTGCTCCATAAAAATCTCCCCCTAAGAAGTTAGAAATAAGCGCAAAAAAGCCCCTTCGGCTATAGGGACGAAGGAACTTCGCGGTACCACCCTAGTTGGCAGGAATTGCTCCCGCCCTCTTTAAAAAATTTGCCCGTCCAAGGCAGCTGTATTTCAAATTTATCATTGCCCGAATTTTCACCTTCATCCGGTCTCTTTTTGCTGCTAATGATAATTCTACTATAACTGCAGGCACTTATTTACTTTTGCACTAAAACGCTTTTAAGCACTAAAGTATTATATTTAAATAATAATATACATTGCTCTTTTCTTTCTGTCTATAAAAATTTTTCATGCTACAGCTATCTTCTGTGTAAAAACGCATATTTACATAAAAAAGACCCCCAATCAAATTGATTGAGAGTCTTTGAAAGTAGACTACCTCTAGCCTCAAGAACCTTTCTTACCGAAAATGGAGAAAATCCACTCCCATTTATCTTTAGGTTTTTGAATAGCTTTCTCTAAACGTTTATTAAAGTCATTTTGTGAAAGCCACTCTTTTTTCATTTCTTCCCGAAGATTTTGTAATTCTTTTTGTAAGTATTCGCTCTTTTGTTTTTCCTGTTCTAGCAATGTTTCGTAATGAATCTTTTCTTGTTCAGATAATTTATCTATCCTAGTTTGAGTTTTTTGTGCTGAATTTGAAATATTAGCACTTAAATCATGATGATCCTGCTTTAGTCTCGAAACGGTAGTTTTAAGATCTGTCATATCGTTTATCACTTGGACATTCATTTCACGTGTGGCAGCAAGTTCATTGGCTAAATAGGATAATATTTCTTTTAATTGATTGGGGTCTTGAGGTAAATTCTCATATGTATCGGCTACCGCTATCTCTGTTTCACTAAATCCTTCTAATCTTTCTTTTTGTTTCCGGGCGATTTCTTTAGCCGTATCGTCTAGGGGCTTGTCTGTATCGCGTAACGCTAAAAGCGCTTCAATGTCGGATTGAACAAAAATCCGACGATCTCCTTCTTTTAAAAACACATAGCCATTCCGCTCTAGGATTTGGCCATACTTCCGAACAGTAGGTGTTGCAATCCCGGCTTCCTCAGCCACTTCCTTGGAAGAGAAAGAGCGTTCATACGGTTGAATATCATTTCGCATTTCAAACCACCTTTTTTATAGTAAATAATGAAGGTTTATAGATAAATTTGCAAGAGCCATATCACCTAGCGATACGATAAAGAAGAGACGGTAATCGGATTATTAATATAGAATGACTTATGGTTGTGTTAGGATCTCTATCCTATCAATACAGTAACGTCACTATCAATACTATCTTAAGGCTGGACCGTATCGCGTGACGATATAATGGTTTTGTTATTTTTTATGTACTCAAATCGACTAGCGATACATAAAAAAAGAGACGGTAATCCTATTTAAATAACATTTAGATTGACATTATGATTGTATTAGGGTCTCTATCCTATCAATACAGTAACGTCACTATCAATACTATCTTAAGGCTGGACCGTATCGCGTGACGATATAATGGTTTTTGTTATTTTTTATGTACTCAAATCGACTAGCGATACGATTGTATAATATGAATAGTACCGTAATATATTTATCTGTGAATTTTCAGCTAAAAAAAGACTTTTATTTCCCTGAGAATACAAACTTCGACTTGTTAACTGATTTTTCTACTTTAACCAGTCGTTTAAAATTTACTTCACTCCTTGTTATATTAATTTCTTTGTCACCAACTCCAATTTTTCGTAAAATGGCTTATTGTTCGCACTCTTCTCTAGCTTTGCGCAGTCCATCGATATAACATTATCTAAAGTGATTTGTCATGTAAGAGTGAATTTTGATAAACATCCATCCTATCATTCGCTGCTACTTTCATAACCAAAAATATAAACAAAATTCTTTTATTATTTATCATTAATTTTAGATACTTGTCCAAGCAATTTTCCTTTAACTTCATATTTTATTATAAGTATGTGATAGATTCTCTTGAATCTATGATTATTATTTTAGACTTAAATAGTGAACAAAAAGGGGAGATTAAGAAATGACAGATAGTAATTTCAATGTAGATAATGAGATTCATGATTTAAACGGAACAAACGGTGATAAAGTATTTTCTGAACTTGAGGCACTTACGATTCGTATAAATGAGTTAGCGGCTTACATGTTAAAACGAGAAATCTATTTAAAAGAAGAATTGGCAACTAAAAAGGAAGATATAGCTTCAATTACCGCAAGCCTTGAAAACCGCAATAAAAAAATAGCAGAACTTCAAAATCAAATAGACGAATTGAAAGCTACCAATGAAAAAAACCAATCATTGATTGGGGGGTTAAGCAGTCTTGTAGCTGATCAAGAAATGCAGCTGCAAAATCTAACAGAAGTAATTGGCACCAAGGAACAAATCATTACGTCATTTACTGTGAGTCTAAAAAACAGCAAAAAGGAAATCGCAGAACTTCAAAAAAAAGTTGACGAGTTGAATGCAACCAATGAGAATCAAACAACATTGATTGGAGAGTACAAAGAAAAACTTGATTTGTTAAACGGGGAATTATCACTATTAACCAGCCAACAAAATGAATCACAAGCTGAAGATGGTTCGGGGCTGAAAGCAGAGAAGGACACTACAGAAGAAAATTCGGTGCTAAAAGCAGAGCCGGAAGCTAATGTAGAAAGTTCGGGGCTGAAAGCAGAGACGAACGATAAAGAAAAAAATAAGATGTTGAAGACAGAGCGTAAAGCACAAAAGAAAATGCTTAAAAAATTGCTGAAAGAGAACCCAAAGGCGAATGAAAAGATTTTAGCAGAATTACTAGGGGTAGACAGTTCCTATATAATTGTACTTCGAAAAGAATTTGATATTTAACTGATTGAATAAAGGGCCTTCTAAAGCCCTTTTTTTATTCCCGATCAACCCTTACACAGGTTTTGTTATTTCACTTCATGACCGTCCGATTTCCGTATATTATAATTCAACAAAAATAGTTTATTATTTCCCTGAAAATACAAACTTCGACTTTTCCAGTCAGGTTTCTACTTTAATCAATACATTTTACTGTAAAAAGAGACCTCCTAAAAAGAAGGCCTCTTCACACATATTAATATAATAAATATTTTCCACGAATCTCGTTGAATTCATCTAAGCTAGACTGCCATGCCGATTTCATTTCCTCAACAGTCTTGCCCGCTTCAATATCAGCGCGAATAGAGCCATTGCCGACAAGGTTATCAAAGAAGGAGATTCCCGCTGCACTTGGTGCTCTAAATTGGAAATCGTTTGGATACATATCGTGGATCGTTTTAACGATATACAAACCTGTTTCAAACGGCTTATATGCATTTCGGTCTGTAACATGAATTTGAATACCATGGCTTAAGACATTCGCATGTTTCGAGAAAGTTGGTATAAACGATGCGGCCCGGAAGGTGACACCAGGTAATTTGTATGAGTTTAACTTTGACGCCAAGTTGTCGCCATTAATAAAAGGTGCGCCAATCAATTCAAATGGCTTTGTTGTTCCTCTTCCTTCCGAAACATTTGTTCCTTCAATAAGGGCAGCCCCTGGATAGACAACTGCAGTTTCTAAAGTAGGCATGTTCGGTGACGGAAGGACCCATTCTGATGGCGTTTCATCGAAATACATGTTCCGCTTCCAGCCTTCCATTTCTACTACCGTTAAATCAGCGCCAATACCAAATTCACTATTAAACAGCTTTGCTAATTCCCCTACTGTCATCCCATGGCGGACAGGTATCGGATATTCACCGATGAATGAAGAGTATTTATCCTCAAGTACAGGTCCTTCCACTTTTGTCCCGCTGATTGGATTCGGGCGGTCAAGAACAATAATAGGAATATTATTCTCCTTTGCCGCTTCCATAGCTAACGCCATCGTGTAAATGTACGTGTAAAAACGTGCTCCTACATCTTGTATATCAAATAACAATACATCGACATTGCTAAGCATTTCAGGTGTTGGCTTTTTTGTCTTTCCATATAAGCTGTAAACAGGAAGTCCTGTTTTTTCATCTGTATATTGTTCAACATACGCACCTGCCTGCGCACTTCCGCGGACACCATGCTCAGGACCGTAAAGAGCAGTCAGGTTCACATCGGGATTATTGTAGAGTAAATCTACGATGCTTGTAACGTTCTGATCGACTCCTGTTGGATTGGTAATCAACCCTACGCGTTTATCTTTAATCAAATCCATTTCATCCTGCAGCAAAACCTCGACACCCAAACGGAACTTTTTATTCTTTTTATCTTTATCGTTCTTGGCCATCGCTGCAGAAACTGTAGACAGTAGTAGAACGAGAACCAATAAACCAGTTAACCACTTTTTCAAAAAATGCCCCTCCTCTTTTGAACTATCTATAGTTATACCTTTAATACCCTAGCCCGTGATTATACCCATATAAAACACTGCCATCAAGATTGTAAATCGTAACTGGAAGTTTTCCAGTTGGATTTTTTTTACCAAAAATGGTGTTTGCAGCTGCTTCAAAGCTTGCTGGCTTGAAACCATATTGAACCAGGTAGGCATCTACATTTTTATAGGACATAATGTCATAAGGATTCCTAGCCCCAACCCCAATGACAGGTACACCGGTCTCGATAAGTTGTCTTGTCATCACCATTTGACTGGCATTTTGTGCTCTGCCACTAACACTAGAAGTGTAGGTACCTGCAATGATATATTTCGCTCCTTGTACTTGTGCTAACTGCGCTTCAGTAAGTTTATCAGAGGCATTGATATAAACGGCAGCAGGATGATGCTTTTTAACCTCATCTGCAAGCAAATTAATCGAGAATCCAGAACCTCCAACTACGACAATCTTATCTTCAGGAGAAACAGAAAGTGGGAGAACTGAATCATTTTTTACAAGAGTGATGGACTTTTCTGCTGCTTCTTTTTCAACTGCTTTATGTTCAGCTGAACCGACTACTCTAAGTGCATTCGCTACCTTTTCGTCGAGGTTCTTTTCCACTTCAGCCTTAACGATTCCTCTATTTAACTTTAGTGTTAAGATTCTTTCAACTGATTGCTCTAGTCTATCATCCGAAATATCGCCTGATGCAACAGCATCATAAATGCCATTTGCTACAGCTTCTATCCCAACCGGCATTAAGAGAATGTCTGCACCAGCTTTAACCGCACGTATTGCTGCATCAACAGGACCAAAATGATCTGCTATTGCACCCATATTCATGGCATCCGTAACGATAACTCCTTTAAAACCCATTTCTTCGCGCATTAGACCTGTTAATATCTTGTGGGAAAGCGTACCTGGAACAGAGACTTCTGTTCCATCCTTTTTAGAAATAGCTTTTGTATCATCAATTTTCGGGAACGTCACATGTGCTGACATTATCGCATCGATTCCTGCATCCATTGCCTGTTGGAAAGGATATAGTTCTACATTTTTCAAACGGTCAATATCATGAGGCACCGATGGAAGTCCTACATGGGAATCAACTGCAGTATCTCCATGACCTGGAAAATGCTTCGCAGTTGCCGCGGTCCCCGTTTCCTGAAGACCTTTAATATAGGCATTACCTAATTTTCCAACTAACTCAGGATTCTCACTAAATGAACGGACACCAATTACCGGATTATCTGGATTGTTGTTTACATCCAGCACAGGTCCAAAATTCATATTGATTCCAAGAGCGTTCAACTCTTGCCCAATCGCTTTTCCAACCTTTTCAGCCGTTTCTTCTGAGCGTGTGGCCCCAAGAGCCATATTTCCAGGCATATCGGTACCAGTCTGCAGACGTGTTACGATTCCACCCTCTTGGTCAATCGAAATTAACATTCCATACTTTTCCGCAGCGTCTTGATAGGCACTGACTAACTTTGTTGTTTGATCGGCTGTCACCGTATTTTCACGGAATAAAATCACACCGCCAAGATGATAATCTTTTACAAGCTTGGCAATTTCATCGTTGATTACTGTTACATTTTGACCCTTCCAGGTTCTGAAATCAGGCATAAGCATTTGTCCGACCTTTTCTTCCATGCTCATATGCTTGATAGCATTACCAATAAGGTCATAGCGTGCGCCTTCTTCTTTTTCAATAACCACTTTTTCTTGGTTTCCTTTGAATTGAATCGAAATTCTATCGCTATAACTACCATCGCTGACAGATATAAATGTCTTACCATTGTGACCAGATAACGTTACTTCTCCATCGTTAGATACAGATGCAACATTCTTATTGGAAGACTTCCAAGTTAAGTTCTCAGACGCCATCATAAAACGGCCATCCTCATAAACATGAAGGGCGTTTAAATTAAGCTTGTTATTTGTTACTTCTCGTGTGACTTGTGGAACATTGAGGTCTATCACTAAATCTTCAATATCCGAAGCAGCTGCTGCACCTGACAATGGAATTCCTGTTAACAATAGCGCAAATGCTAGAAACGAGGTGAATAATGTCTTTACTAATTTTCGCATGTTTCTCCTCCTCAAGTGATGCTTTATTTAATAATCCCTTAGTTCCCATTCATTTTTTGTAAAAGAGAGTAAATCTCCCGAATCGAGTTTTGGATTCTGAATATACCATCCGCGGGAATTTGTAGATCCATCCGTTTGATAGACAAATCGTATTTTCGCTACATCACTCGGTATAGCCAATTCTTTCTTTTCCCAGCCATTACTTGTGCCTGTCAATAAGGCAAGCTGCTGCCAGCTGCCATCTCTAAAAATCTCTACAGACCCACGATCCCAAACATTTTCAATCATATGCCAAGTGGAGAAAGTGAGTTTTGTATCCTTAGTTAAATCTAGATCACTTTCCATAATTCGATTAAGCTTATCGCCGTACCCTGCAAACCAAGCTTCACTCTTACCAGGAATTGAGACAGGAATTGAATCTGCTACATTTCTAGCAAATAAACGGCGGGTTTGGTTCATTGATCCCATATTTCTAGACGGATGGACACGGTTGGTCAGTAAAATCGCAACTGTTTTATTGTTCGGGCTTACTACAATAGAAGTCCCTGTATACCCCGTATGGCCAAAGGAGAATGTACCTTCTGATAAAGCGTCCATATACCAGCCCTGACCAAGCTCCCAGCCTAATCCATGGTCATTGCCAGGGAATGCAGCGTTCTGATTTTGCAGCAGTAATTGTACCGTTTCAGGTTTTAAGATTCTTTTGCTGCCATACTTACCTTCATTAATAAAAATATGGGCAAGTTTAGCTAAGTCATTTGCTGTTGAAAATACACCAGCATGCCCTGCCACTCCATCTAAAGACCACGCATTCTCATCATGCACCTCTCCCCACACGAGACCTCGGTTAGGTATAGTCTGGTATTCAGTTGCAGCAATGCGGTGTTTCAATGAAGCTGGGGATTGTACATCGTATCCTTCATCCCTAAAGGTTCTGTGATTTGCTCCCGGACGAATTCATCCTGGCGAGTACCAGACCAGTGCTCTACTAACATGCCTAACGTAATCATGTTTAAATCGCTGTATTCGTATGTCGCACCTGATGCATTTTTCAATGGCTGGTTTAGTACCAGCTTCAGCCTTTCTTCTCTTGAACTCCCCAGTGAATATAATGGTATCCAAGCAGTGAAACCAGATGTATGGGTTAGCAAATGACGAATCGTTACGTTTTCTTTCCCGTTAGCAGCAAATGCAGGGATATGTTTTGATACAGGGTCATCCAGGTTAAATAATCCTTTTTCAAAAAGAATCATCACAGCCGTAGCGGTAAAAATCTTGCTGATCGACGCTAAGTCAAAAATTGTATCATTTTCCATAGGAATAGGATTTTCCATTTCGGTAAACTTACCATCGATGTATTGAACTGAATAGCCATAAGCATCATTTTTAACAATTTTCCCAGCTCTCGCGACAAATGCCACAGCTCCAGGCATTAATTTTTGTGAAATGGCTTGTTTCATCATCTGATCGATTTGTTGGAGTGGAGCTTTCACCATCCCAGCTCCTCGTGTAGAGCTTGGATGAAGTACGCTTGAAACAGGAATGATAGTGGAATTCCATGTAAAGACAGGGTGTGGTTTCTTAGATGGGATAGTGAGTTTTTCTTTCTCTTCAATGGTTTGATTACTTGAAAGTTCATTATTGGCAAAAACAGTGGATGTTCCCAGCAGCATCGTACAAACGGCTGTTATCATAAATGTTTTTCTTTTCATGTGCCCTCCTTGAATGAATAGTAGGCGGGTTTCCCCTATGTATACGGAAATACCGGTAACGCTTACAGGATATAGTAAAAGCATATCGGTTATAGTACACAATCGTCCATACCACATAAGTCTCATAACAGACCGTTTTGCAGGTCATAAGGGGCAGGTCGTTAGCATTATTTTTTAAAATAAATCAAGGTATTTTGAAATTTCATTTCAGAAAACATTGGGGTTACATACAATTCTCTAAAAAGATACCTGTTTCAACCCGCTAAAGCAAGTTGTCTAAAACTATTGATTGGACAGGATAAATCTTCTTGTGATTTGTCCTTCATCCCTCCTCTTAAGGACAAATCCTCCGCTGGCTTCTTGAGATTTGTCCTTCACCCTTCCCCTTAATATGAAAAAAACTGGACAGAAAAAGACCCCCAACCAAATTGGTTGAGAGCCTTTGTAAGATTGAAAATTAACGCTTTGAGAACTGAGGAGCACGACGTGCACCTTTAAGTCCGTATTTCTTACGCTCTTTCATACGTGGGTCACGTGTTAATAGACCTGCACGCTTTAATGTTGGACGGTATTCAGGATCAGCTTGTAGTAATGCGCGAGCAATACCGTGGCGGATTGCGCCAGCTTGACCAGTGTATCCACCGCCGCTTACGTTTACAAGAACATCATAGCTGCCTTTTGTTTCAGTAGCTACTAATGGTTGGTTAACAACCATACGTAAAGCTTCAAATGGGATATACTCTTCGATGTCACGACCGTTAATTAGGATTTTACCTGTACCTGGAACTAAGCGCACACGTGCGACAGAGCTCTTACGACGACCAGTACCAATATATTGAACTTGTGCCAAGTTAATTCCCTCCCTCTTTATTAACCGCGAAGTTCGTAAACTTCAGGTTGTTGTGCTTGGTGCGGATGTTCGCTGCCAGCATATACGTGTAATTTTTTGAATGTTTGACGGCCAAGAGAATTCTTTGGAAGCATACCTTTAACAGCAAGCTCGATCATTTTCTCAGCATAGTTCGTACGCATTTCAAGAGCAGTTCTAGTTTTTAAACCACCTGGGTGCATAGTGTGACGGTAGTAGATCTTGTCAGTTAATTTCTTACCAGTTAATTCAACTTTAGAAGCGTTAAGAATGATAACATGATCACCAGTGTCAACATGTGGTGTAAAAGTTGGTTTATTTTTACCACGTAAGATTGCTGCTACTTCAGAAGCAAGACGTCCAAGAGTTTTGCCTTCAGCATCAATCACGTACCATTTACGCTCGATATTGTTGGCGTTAGCCATAAACGTTGTACGCATGAATTTCCCTCCTAATTTAAATCCATAAAAAGATTATTTTTTCGCACCTTCATAAGCGCTTATCGTTTGTTCTGTTCCGGGAATAAACGGTAACGCCATTGTGCGTCAATTTTTAAGTTCATATATTTTCAATCACGATGAAGACTTTCCGGGGCTTTATCGTGGGATTAAAAACACAACCATATAATATAATAAATTCTTTAGAGCTAAAAGTCAAGAAAATGTTACACTAGGATGAGTTGTTTACTTTTTTATTTTCATAAAATACCTTCCAAAGATACAAACCCTGTCCTGGTGCGGTTTTTCCTGCATAGCGGCGATCCCGTTTTTGAAGAATCTCCACTATTTCCTCTGGCCGCCGTTTCCCAGCACCAACCTCGACTAACGTACCAACTAAAATTCTAACCATATTATATAAAAAACCATTCCCTACAAAACGGAAACAAAGATGCTCTTCATCTTGTAAAATTTCAATGGTCTCTATCGTTCTAACCTTATCCTCTACTTCCGTTCTTGCTGAACAAAAACTAGAAAAGTCATGTGTACCCAGCAAATAGGTACACGCCTCTCTCATGGCTGCTAGATCTAAAGGATATGGGTAATGAAAAGCATAATTCCGCTGAAAGGGGTCTCTTTTAGCAGATTGATATAGAAAATAACGATATTCTTTTCCACTGGCATCAAAACGTGCATGAAAGGACGAATCTGCTTTTTCCACCAAAAGAACGGATATATCCTCCGGCAGCATAGAATTTAGGGCTAATTCCCACTTTTCTACAGGAAGGGACAATGGCGATTCAAAATGAATCACCTGACCTTTTGCATGTACTCCGGCATCCGTTCTTCCAGAAGCAGCAATTTTTACATGGCCGCCCTTATGAATTTTAGCCAAAACGTTTTCTATTTGACTTTGAACGGTACGTTTATTTGGTTGAACCTGATATCCGGAAAATCCAGTCCCGTCGTAGGAAATAGTGCATTTATACCGATTCATGTTAAGCTCCATTATGAACGTAATAGAATTAATAATATCGTTAAAATAGCAAGAATTAAAAGTTGCATCGTATCTGCGAGTTTCCAGCTCAGCAGACGGTATTTTGTCCTTCCTTCACCGCCACGGTACCCTCTAGCTTCCATGGCAATGGCAAGCTCCTCAGCACGCTTAAAAGAGCTTACAAATAGGGGGATTAGTAATGGAATAACCGCTTTAATTCTTTCTTTCACTGGACCGCTTGAAAACTCCACGCCTCGAGCAATTTGTGCCTTCATAATCTTATCGGTTTCTTGCATAAGGGTTGGGATAAACCGTAATGAGATAGACATCATCAGGGCCATTTCATGTACAGGAAAACGAATTTTTTTCAATGGGTTTAAAAGCGTTTCGAGCCCATCAGTTATTTCTATTGGCGTTGTCGTTAATGTAAGCAGGCTGGTCATCAAAATTAAGAAGAAGAATCTCATCGAAATAAATATCCCTTGTCTGACTCCTTCTTCGTAGATCTTAATTGGACCAAGCTCATACAATAAACTTCCTTCTTTTGTAAAGAAAACCTGTAAGAGTAAAGTAAACAACACTAACCAGAGAACTGGTTTTAAACCAGCATATAAAAAACGAAAGGGAATTCGTGAGAGTCCAAGCATTAAAAACGTATAAATTCCAATTAGTGCATAGGTAAGAAAGTTGTTTGCAAGAAAAATAACGCATACGAATAAGAAAATAATAATAAGCTTTGAGCGAGGGTCCATACGATGAACCAGACTTTCTGCGGGAACATATCTTCCAATAATCATTTTTTCCATCATACGTGTGCACCTCTTAACAACTGGGCAACAGCAGATGAAAGCTCCTCAATGGAGAGATAGGTTGCTCCTAACGTAATCCCAAGCTTTTCTTCCAGACTTCGTTGAAAACGGACAACTTCTGGTACGTCTAGCCCCATATCAACCAGCTCAGTAACGGACGAAAAGATTTCAATGGGTGTTCCTTGTTTTACAACCTGTCCTTGCTGCATAATAATAATTTGGTCTGCATACTGAGCTGCGTCCTCCATGCTATGTGTTACCAGTATGGTAGTCAAATTTCGCTCTTTATGAAGTGAATAAAACATATCCATAATCTCTTTACGGCCTCGCGGGTCTAGACCCGCTGTCGGTTCATCTAGAACGAGACAATCTGGCTCCATTGCCAGAACACCAGCTATTGCAACTCTGCGCATTTGACCTCCAGACAAATCAAATGGAGACTTTTCTAGTATCTCCTGTGATAGTCCAACTTGTTGTAAAGCAAATCGTGCTCTCTCTTTAGCCTCTGCCTCTGAAACACCGAAATTCATAGGGCCGAAAATAATATCTTTTTCAACAGTTTCCTCAAATAATTGGTGCTCTGGAAATTGAAAAACAATCCCGACCTTTTGCCTAATCTGTTTTAAATTCTTATTTTTCTGCTTCGCTTTGACCTCATGGTTCCCAATCACGACAGTACCTTCTGTCGGGACCAGCAGGGCATTTAAATGCTGTAGAACGGTAGACTTTCCTGAACCAGTATGGCCTATTAACGCCATATATGTTCCTGTTGGGATGTTTATAGACACATCTTTTATGGCTAAACGTTCAAAAGGAGTGTTTGCTTGATAACGGTACTCTATATTTTGGAGCGAAATGTCCATAGCTCGTTCACCAACTCTTCTTCCGATAAATAGTGCTTTGATAGGTCGATCCCTTTTGCACGAAAAGCATTACTCATTTTAATAGAGAATGGAATATCAAGCCCAAGATGAACCAATTCATCATCCAATGAGAATATTTCCTCAGGGCTGCCCTCACGATATACCTCACCTTGATTCATCACAATAATTCTATCAGCTTTAGCCGCTTCTTCTAGATCATGTGTAATGGAGATGACGGTTAGGGACTTCTCTTCCTTTAAAACTCGTACAGTTTCTAAAACTTCACCTCTGCCTTTTGGATCGAGCATTGAAGTCGCTTCATCAAGGATAATGATAGACGGCCGGAGCGCAAGGACGCCAGCTATCGCAACACGCTGTTTTTGCCCGCCCGATAGATGGTGCGGCTCTTGATTAAGAAAATGGTCCATTTTGACTTTCTTTAAAGAACCCTCAACCCTTAAGATCATATCATCTCTTGGAATACCATGGTTTTCTAAACCAAAAGCCACATCATCCTGGACAGTTGTACCCACAAACTGATTATCAGGGTTTTGGAAGACCATTCCTAATTTTTTTCTAATCTCCCAAATGGACTCCTCATTTAATGGAATTCCACAAACCACGATCTCGCCCTGCTGCGGAAATTGTAATCCATTTAAGAGCTTTGCCATCGTCGATTTACCCGAGCCATTATGACCTACAATGGCTAACCATTCACCTTTATAGATCTCAAAGCTTACATTTTGAAGAGCGTACCTGTTTTGGTTCTCATATTGAAAAGACACATTCTTTAAGGAAACAACCGAATCCCTCATCCAAACCTTCTCCTCTCAACTCACCTATCCATATCTATCTATGCTTAGCTAAAAGAATACAAAAAAAGCCTGCACCTCGCCCCTCATGGGCAGAATTACGAATAAATTCTGCCGATTAAACGGGATTTCTAAAAAGAAATGGGAGGAGGTGCATGAGCTAGACGAGACGCGAAAAAGATAGGTAAAAGGCTTACATTCATCTTTCCAAGGAGGAATTAGATTCTCCTTCATGTGCCCTTCTAAATAAGGGTCACGCTCATCATAACACTCTTTTTGGCTTGGTTCGTAAGTTATATAAAGTTCAGCTTACAGAAAAAGGGCTCAAGAACAAGTTTGTAACTAAACTGTCCAGCGCCCTTGTTGTCTGTTAAAGGTATTAAACTAACTCGATAATTACCATTGGTGCACCATCGCCGCGGCGTGGTCCAAGTTTCATAATACGAGTATATCCACCTTGGCGCTCTGAATAACGAGGAGCGATATCAGTGAAAAGTTTTTGAAGTGCATCTTGACCTTTTTCAGCATCCGCAACTTCATTACGAACGTAAGAAGCAGCTTGACGGCGAGCATGTAAGTCACCACGTTTGCCTAAAGTGATCATTTTTTCAACAGTACCACGAAGTTCCTTCGCGCGAGTTTCTGTTGTTTCAATGCGCTCATTGATAATTAAGTCTGTAGTTAAATCACGAAGCATAGCTTTACGCTGTGCGCTTGTGCGTCCTAACTTTCTGTATGCCATGAAGGGTTCCCTCCTTTGTTGAAGTCATTAAACGGATTAGTTTTAAAGTAGGAATTAAACTAATTAGTCATCCTTACGTAAGCCTAATCCAAGCTCTTCTAGTTTCGCCTTCACTTCTTCGAGTGATTTGCGGCCTAAGTTACGTACTTTCATCATATCTTCTTCAGTTTTATTAGCTAGTTCCTGAACAGTATTGATTCCTGCACGCTTTAAGCAGTTATATGAACGAACTGATAAATCAAGTTCTTCGATCGTCATTTCAAGGACTTTTTCTTTTTGATCCTCTTCTTTTTCGATCATAATCTCAGCATTTTGAGCTTCATCAGTTAAACCAACGAAAATATTTAAATGCTCAGTTAAAATCTTTGAACCAAGAGCAATAGCTTCTTTTGGCCCTGTGCTTCCATCTGTCCAAACATCAAGCGTTAGCTTATCATAGTTTGTCATTTGACCCACACGAGTATTTTCTATCTGATAAGACACACGAGAAACTGGAGTAAAAATAGAATCAATTGGAATCACACCAATTGGCTGATCTTCACGCTTGTTTTGCTCAGCTGGTGTGTAACCACGACCACGCTTTGCTGTTAATCGCATGCGGAGATGTCCGCTTGAAGCCAATGTAGCAATATGAAGATCTGGATTTAAGATTTCAACATCACTATCATGAGTAATGTTTGCAGCTTTAACAGGACCTTCACCCTGTACATCAATCTCAAGAGTTTTCTCTTCATCAGAATAGATTTTTAAAGCTAATTTTTTAATGTTTAATATGATGGATGTTACATCCTCTACGACGCCTTCAATTGTTGAGAACTCATGAAGCACCCCATCGACCTGAATCGATGTAACAGCGGCACCTGGGAGTGAAGATAAAAGGATACGACGTAAGGAGTTACCCAAAGTGGTACCATATCCACGCTCTAGTGGCTCTACGACGAACTTCCCGTACTTGGCATCATCGTTGATCTCAACCGTTTCGATTTTTGGTTTTTCTATTTCGATCATCAAATAACCCTCCTTCAAAACGTCGAAACCTCGACTAGTACATTAACTAATCGAAATTCCCCCATGTATACGTTCCCGTTTTGTGCACAACAACTGGAATAAATCTTCTGTATGAACGGAAAAATTAGTATCATATCCCATTATAGACAGCGATACAAATTCTATACAGAAAAATTAAACACGACGGCGTTTTGGTGGACGGCATCCGTTATGAGGAACAGGAGTAACGTCTTTAATAGCTGTTACTTCAAGACCTGCAGCTTGTAGCGCACGAATTGCAGCCTCACGACCTGCACCAGGTCCTTTAACAGTAACTTCTAAAGTCTTCATACCGTGTTCAATAGATGTCTTAGCTGCAGTTTCAGCAGCCATTTGTGCCGCGAATGGAGTAGATTTACGTGAACCTTTAAAACCAAGCGCACCTGCACTAGACCAAGAAATTGCATTACCATGTACATCAGTAATAGTTACGATTGTATTGTTAAATGTTGAACGGATATGTGCAATACCTGATTCAATATTCTTTTTAACACGACGTTTACGTGTATTAGTTTTACGTGCCATTTAAATAACCTCCTTTGCCGATTACTTCTTCTTGTTCGCAACAGTCTTACGAGGACCTTTGCGTGTACGAGCGTTGTTTTTCGTGTTTTGTCCACGAACCGGTAAACCACGACGATGACGTAATCCGCGGTAGCAGCCAATCTCCATTAAACGCTTAATGTTAAGAGAAATTTCACGGCGAAGGTCACCTTCAACTTTTAATTTGTCGATGATATCACGGATTTTGTTTAATTCGTCTTCTGTTAAATCACGCACACGAGTATCTTCAGAAACACCAGCTTCTGCTAATACTTTTTGTGCAGTATTTTTACCAATACCATAAATGTAAGTTAAAGAGATAACTACACGTTTTTCACGTGGAATATCTACACCAGCAATACGTGCCATTAGTTAGCGCACCTCCTTCAAGATTAACCTTGTTTTTGTTTATGTTTAGGGTTTTCACAGATAACCATGACTTTACCGCGTCTACGGATAACTTTGCACTTTTCGCAGATCGGCTTAACAGATGGTCTTACTTTCATTATCCTAACCTCCTTAGTAATACGGAGTGCAAGCAACTATTTAAAGCGGTAAGTAATTCTTCCGCGTGTTAAGTCATATGGAGAAAGCTCAACAGTAACTTTGTCACCCGGAAGGATGCGAATGAAGTGCATTCGGATTTTACCAGAAACATGAGCTAGCACGGTATGACCATTTTCTAATTCTACCTTAAACATTGCATTTGGCAAAGTTTCTAATACTTTACCTTCAATTTCAATTACATCATCTTTGGCCATTAATTCGTCTCCCTTCTCATTTCAATTATTACATTCGAAAATGTATCGCAAATCCTTTTCATAGGTACAAAACAATAGCAACCTTATAATTTTAACATAATGTTCGACTTCTGTCCGCAAGTATATTCTACATAAAATGGATTTTCAAATTCCACATGTAAGTCTTGCCCAACTCTCGGTCCTACATACTCCGTACAATAGAAAAGCAATTTACATCCACATACTTTTGTCGTCTTTTGAAGAGATGTTCGAGAGTCGATCCACAATTAAACTAATGGCCATTAACGTAAGTCCCCGACCAATTGCTGGATATCAGCAAAAACTTTATTAATATCCTGCTGACCATCAATTGTGCGCAGGTAACCTTTAGTCTCATAGAAAGTAAGCAATGGCTCTTGTTGTTTGATATTAACGTCTAATCGATTTTGAACTGTTTCAGCATTATCATCTGCTCTTTGATAGAGCTCACCGCCACATTTGTCGCAAGTTCCCTCTTTTGCAGGAGGATTAAATACTAAATGATATGTTGAGCCACAATCTTTACAGATACGACGACCTGTCAAACGATCCATTAAAATACTTTTATCAACATTTATATTAATTACATAGTCAATCTTTTTATCTAAATCAGATAATAGATTTTCCAAAGCTTCTGCTTGAGGTACCGTTCTAGGAAAGCCATCAAGTAAAAAGCCATTTATACAGTCATCTTTAATTAACCGTTCACGAACAATGCCGATTGTTACTACATCAGGAACAAGTTCGCCTTTGTCCATGAAAGACTTAGCTTCTAATCCTAGTTCTGTTCCTTCTTTCATCGCTGCACGGAACATATCTCCAGTAGAGATATGAGGGATGCCGTATTGTTCGACGATTTGTTCGGCTTGAGTACCTTTCCCAGCACCCGGAAGCCCCATTAATACTAAATTCACACGTGTTCCCCCTCGTGCTATTTATTGGTTTAGGGAACATAAGTCCCCGAAACCATTTATTTAATAAAACCTTTATAATGACGTTTAACTAGCTGCGCTTCAAGCTGTTTCATCGTATCAAGTGCAACACCGACAACGATCAACAAACTTGTTCCCCCAATTTGAGCAGATTGCGGTAAATTCGCCACATTAATAAAAATGATTGGCAGAATGGCAATTACAGTTAAGAAAATAGCACCTACAAACGTTAAACGATATAGTACGCGTGTTAAGTATTCCTGTGTACTCCTGCCCGGTCTAATACCTGGGATATAACCGCTTTGCTTTTGTAGATTTTCTGCCGCTTGTTCAGGGTTTACCTGAATAAATGCATAAAAATACGTGAAAGCGATAATCAGAGCAGCATATAATGTCATTCCAATTGGGTGGGAATAATCAAATACTCTTGTAATCCAAAGTGTTACATCATTAGTTGGAAAAAATGAGGCAACAGTTCTAGGAGTTACAATAAAGGAAACTGCAAAGATTACAGGGATAACTCCAGCAGCGTTAACCTTTAACGGCATATGAGTGGATTGTTGTGCCCCTGCATTACGTCCGTTAATGGCTCTTTGTTTCGCATACTGAATTGGAATTTTTCTTGTTGCTTGTTGAATAAAAATAGTACCTACAACAATTGCTATTACTGCTAAGAGAATTAAAAGGACCGTAACAATACGGAGGAATAATTGCTCACCAGCATTTTCGAACTGCTGTACATAGATTTGATTTACAGTGTTAGGTATACTCGCAACGATACCTGCAAAGATAATGATGGAAATACCATTTCCAACACCCTTTTCAGTAATTTGCTCCCCTAACCACATCAAAAATGCTGTACCAGCAGTTAAAACAACTGCAATTAATAAATAAGTACTAATTCCAGGGTTTTCAATCAATTGACCGCTAGACATATTATTAAAGCCGTAGGACATACCTAAAGCCTGAATAAAACCAAGCACAATTGTGAAATATCTTGTAAACTGAGCTAACTTACGACGTCCAGCATCCCCTTGCTTTGACCATTCCGTAAATTTCGGAACTACATCCATTTGTAAAAGCTGAATAATAATGGAAGCAGTGATGTAAGGCATAATCCCCATAGCCAGGATGGAGAAGTTTTGCAACGCTCCACCACCGAAGGTATTTAAGATCCCAAATACACTTAGTTTATCTTGTGCTGCCAAAATTTCAGCATTTACATTCGGAACAGGAATAAAACTGCCTAGTCGAAATACGATTAACATTAAAAGAGGTAAATATAATTTTTCTTCTAATTTCAGCCACGCGCATAAAATTGGAGATTGTCTGGAACATTAGATCACCTCAGTAGTTCCACCTACAGCTTCGATTGCTTCTTTGGCGGTAGAGGAGAATTTATGAGCTTTAACAGTAAGTTTTTTCTCTACGTTCCCTTTTGCAAGAATCTTAATTCCTGCTTTTTCATTCTTAACTACACCAGTTTCAATTAGAAGTTCTGGAGTAACTTCTGTACCCTCTTCGAACTGATTTAGAACATCAAGGTTTACAATCGCAAACTCTTTACGGTTGATATTCGTAAAACCACGTTTTGGTAAACGACGGAATAAAGGTGTTTGACCACCCTCGAATCCAAGACGGACACCGCCGCCGGAACGAGCGTTTTGACCTTTATGGCCTTTACCGGCAGTCTTACCTTGACCAGAACCGATACCGCGTCCTAAACGTTTACGTTCTTTACGAGAACCTTCAGCAGGCTTTAGTTCATGAAGTTTCATATTGGCACCTCCTTATGAAAGAAAACAATCAATTATTGTTCTTTAACTGTTACAAGGTGAGCAACTTTTGTAATCATACCGCGAATTGCAGCATTATCTTGGTGCTCAACTGTTTGATTTAATTTACGTAAACCTAGAGCAGTAACTGTTGCGCGTTGGTCTTCAGGGCGACCAATTACGCTGCGGTTGAGGGTAATTAATAGTTTGTTTGCCATTTGATTTCCCTCCTTATCCTAGCAGTTCTTCTACTGATTTACCACGTAACTTGGCTACGTCTTCAGCACGTTTTAATTGTTTAAGACCATCGATCGTTGCACGTACCATGTTGATTGGAGTGTTAGTTCCAAGAGATTTAGAAAGGATATCTCCTACCCCGCCTAATTCTAGAACAGCACGGACTGGACCGCCAGCAATAACTCCTGTACCTTCAGAAGCAGGCTTTAGAAGAATTTCACCAGCACCAAAACGTCCAATAACTTGGTGAGGAACAGTAGTTCCAACCATTGGTAGTTCGATTAAGTTCTTCTTCGCATCTTCGATTGCTTTACGAATCGCATCTGGTACTTCTTGAGCTTTACCAGTACCGAAACCAACATGACCGTTTTTATCTCCAACTACTACTAGAGCAGTGAAGCGAAAACGACGGCCACCCTTAACAACTTTCGCTACACGGTTTACCGTTACAACGCGTTCTTCTAGTTCAAGTTTGTTTGGATCAATACGACGTATCATTTATGTGTCCCTCCTTTGTCTATTAAAATTGTAAGCCGTTTTCACGGGCTGCATCAGCTAGTGCTTGGATACGTCCATGATAAAGGTATCCTCCACGGTCAAAGACAACAGCAGTGATACCTTTTTCTACCGCACGTTTAGCGACTAATTCTCCGACCAACTTAGCTGCTTCAATATTGCTTGTAGATTCAAGATTAAGATCTTTTTCCATAGTAGAAGCACTTGCTAATGTAGTTCCACTCATGTCATCAATTAATTGAGCATATAGATGCTTGTTAGAACGAAACACATTTAGACGTGGACGAGCTGCAGTACCGCTAAGTTTCGCACGAACACGAGCATGTCTCTTCTTGCGACTAGCATTTTTGTCAAGCTTCGTAATCATTTACGTCACTCCTTTCGTTTACCTATGCGGCATTACTTACCAGTTTTACCTTCTTTACGACGAACAAATTCGCCTTCGTAACGAATTCCTTTACCTTTATAAGGCTCTGGAGGACGAACTTGACGAATATTGGCTGCTAATGCACCAACACGTTCTTTGTCAGTACCTTTAATAGTAATCTTTGTATTAGCAGGTACTTCGATTTCAAGGCCAGTTTCTGGTTCAATTTCAACTGGATGAGAATATCCAACGTTTAATACAAGTTTGTTGCCTTGCTTTTGAGCACGGTAACCAACCCCGATTAACTCTAATCTTCTTTCGAAGCCTTTGGAAACACCTTCGACCATGTTCGCGATTACCGCACGAGTAGTTCCGTGCAATGCGCGGTGTTCTTTCACGTCAGATGGACGAGTGATCGTAATTAGGTTTTCTTCAACTTTAATTTCGATATCTGGATTAAAAGAGCGAGTAAGTTCGCCTTTTGGTCCTTTAACAGTAACGGTACTATTATTTAAAGTAACCGTAACTCCAGTAGGGATTTCAATAGGTTTTTTTCCTACGCGAGACATTTAGTGCACCTCCATTCATTCAGAAACTATATTACCAAACGTAAGCTAATACTTCTCCGCCGATTTGTTTAGCACGAGCTTCTTTATCAGTTATAACACCATTTGAAGTTGATACTAGTGCGATACCAAGACCATTAAGGACACGTGGCACCTCAGTAGATTTTGCATATACTCTAAGTCCAGGCTTGCTTATGCGCTTAAGACCAGTGATAACACGTTCGTTATTTGCACCGTACTTTAAGAAAATACGGATAATACCTTGTTTATTGTCTTCAATAAATTCGACATCACGAACGAAACCTTCACGCTTTAAGATTTCAGCAATTTCTTTTTTAATATTAGAAGCAGGCACTTCTAACTTTTCGTGACGCACCATATTCGCATTACGAATGCGAGTAAGCAAATCAGCAATTGGATCTGTCATGACCATTATTTTTACCTCCTTCCCAGAATTGGGTTTTACCAGCTGGCTTTTTTAACACCAGGAATTTGTCCTTTGTACGCTAATTCGCGGAAACAAATACGACAAAGCTTAAATTTACGGTATACAGAGTGTGGACGGCCACAACGTTCGCAGCGTGTATACTCTTGTACTGCATATTTAGGCGTGCGCTTTTGTTTCGCAATCATTGACTTTTTAGCCACGTTTTCGCCTCCATTATTTAACGATTACTTTTGGAATGGCATTCCAAATTGAGTTAACAGTTCACGTGCTTCTTCATCAGTGTTGGCAGTCGTTACGATAACGATATCCATACCACGAACTTTGCTTACTTTATCGTAATCAATTTCAGGGAAGATTAATTGTTCTTTAACACCCAAAGTATAGTTACCGCGACCATCGAAAGATTTCTTAGAAACACCACGGAAGTCACGAACTCGAGGTAAAGAAACAGAAACTAATTTATCCAAGAATTCGTACATACGCTCACCGCGAAGTGTAACTTTAGCACCGATTGGCATGCCTTCACGAAGACGGAAGCCAGCAATTGATTTCTTAGCACGAGTTACTACAGGCTTTTGTCCTGTAATAGTAGCTAGTTCTTCAACAGCATTATCTAAAGCTTTAGCATTTGCTACTGCGTCACCAACACCCATGTTAATAACAATTTTCTCAAGTTGTGGAACTTGCATTACTGATTTATAGTTGAACTTGCTCATTAGAGCAGGAGTAACTTCTTTAACAAATTTTTCTTTTAGGCGGTTCACTTATTGTACCTCCCTTCTAAAATTTAGACTATTTATCTAATACTTCACCGGATTTTGCTACGCGTACTTTTTTACCATCAACCGTTGTGTAACCTACACGAGTTGGGTTACCAGACTTAGGGTCGATAGGCATAACGTTTGATACATGAATTGGTGCCTCAAAGCTCATAATTCCGCCTTGTGGATTCACTTGAGAAGGTTTAGAGTGTTTTTTTACGATGTTTACACCTTCTACTAGTACACGGCTATCTTTAGGATAGGCTGCTAGGATTACTCCTGTTTTGCCCTTATCCTTACCGGAGATAACTCTTACTTGGTCACCTTTTTTAACATGCATTCGTAAGCACCTCCTTAAAGGCAATATTTATATTATAGTACTTCTGGAGCTAAGGATACGATTTTCATAAAGTTGTTATCGCGAAGTTCACGAGCAACTGGTCCGAAGATACGAGTTCCACGTGGGCTCTTATCATCCTTGATAATTACACATGCGTTTTCATCAAAACGAATGTATGATCCATCAGGTCGACGAGCACCGCTTTTCGTACGAACGATAACAGCCTTAACAACGTCACCTTTTTTAACAACGCCACCAGGTGTTGCTTGTTTCACTGTACAAACGATAACATCACCAATACCCGCAGTTTTACGGCCTGAACCACCTAGAACTTTAATGGTAAGAACCTCACGAGCACCAGAGTTATCAGCAACTTTTAAACGTGATTCTTGTTGAATCATGTGTGTAACCTCCCTTCGGAATAGAGCATTAATCCGAACAATTAAATAATAACTGCTTTTTCTGTAACTTCAACTAAACGAAAGCGTTTAGTAGCTGAAAGCGGACGAGTTTCCATGATACGTACGATATCGCCGATTTTTGCTTCATTTTGCTCATCATGAGCTTTAAACTTTTTAGAGTATTTAACGCGTTTACCGTAAAGAGGATGCTTTTTGTATGTTTCGACTAAAACAGTAATCGTTTTATCCATTTTGTCAGAAACCACGCGTCCAGTGTAAACTTTGCGCTGATTACGTTCACTCATTATGTGAACCTCCTCTCAATTATTACTTGTTAACGCTGATTTCTCTTTCACGAATCACAGTTTTTCATGCGAGCAATCGCTTTGCGTACTTCACGAATGCGAGCTGTATTTTCAAGTTGTCCAGTCGCTAGTTGGAAGCGAAGGTTGAAAAGCTCTTCTTTTAAAGATTTAACTTTTTGTTCAATTTCGGCAGTGGTAAGGTCTTTAATTTCATTAGCTCTCATTTGATTCACCACCAATTTCTTCACGTTTTACAAACTTACACTTAACTGGAAGTTTGTGCATAGCAAGACGTAGTGCTTCACGTGCTACCTCTTCAGAAACACCAGCAATTTCAAACATTACTTTACCAGGTTTAACAACTGCTACCCAGCCTTCAGGTGCCCCTTTACCGGAACCCATCCGCACCTCTAGAGGTTTTGCAGTGTAAGGCTTATGTGGGAAGATTTTGATCCAAACTTTACCGCCACGTTTCATGTAACGAGTCATTGCAATACGGGCAGCTTCGATTTGACGGTTAGTGATCCATGAAGCTTCAGTAGCTTGTAGGCCGAATTCACCGAATGTTACTTCAGTGCCACCTTTAGCGTTACCACGCATTTTTCCACGGTGTTGACGGCGATATTTAACGCGTTTTGGCAATAACATATTATTTGCCTCCTTCCGCAGATTTCTTCTTAGTAGGAAGGACTTCTCCCTTATAGATCCATACTTTTACGCCAAGCTTACCATAAGTAGTATCAGCTTCAGCATGAGCATAGTCGATATCAGCGCGAAGTGTATGAAGTGGAACAGTTCCTTCGCTGTATTGTTCTGAACGAGCAATATCTGCACCGCCAAGACGACCTGATACCATTGTTTTAATACCTTTTGCTCCTGCACGCATTGCGCGTTGAATAACTTGCTTTTGTGCACGACGGAAAGATACACGGTTTTCTAATTGACGAGCAATATTTTCAGCAACTAATTTCGCATCAAGGTCAGCTCTTTTAATTTCAAGAATGTTGATGTGAACACGTTTGCCAGTTAATTGATTTAAAGCTTTACGAAGTGCTTCAACTTCAGTACCGCCTTTACCGATAACCATACCAGGCTTAGCAGTATGAACTGTTACATTCACACGGTTTGCCGCACGTTCGATTTCAACTTTAGAAACAGAAGCATCTTTCAAACGCTTCGTGATGTACTCACGAATTTTAAGGTCTTCGTGTAAAAGTTCAGCGAAGTCTTTACCAGCGTACCATTTAGATTCCCAATCTTTGATGATTCCGATACGCAAACCGACTGGATTTACTTTTTGACCCACAGGTTATCCCTCCTTCTTTTCTGATAGAACGATTGTGATGTGGCTAGTGCGTTTGTTAATCTGACTTGCACGGCCCATTGCGCGAGGACGGAAACGTTTCAACGTTGGTCCTTCATCTACAAAAGCTTGAGTTACTACCAAGCTATTAACGTCCATTTCATAATTGTGCTCGGCATTTGCCATAGCAGATTTCAATACTTTTTCTACGATTGGAGAAGCAAACTTTGGAGTGTGATTTAAAATCGCCACCGCTTCACCAACTTGCTTTCCTCGAATTAAATCTACGACTAAACGTGCTTTACGAGGAGCAATACGAACTGTTCTTGCAACAGCTTTAGCTTGCATTTGGATGCCCTCCTCTCTTAACGTCTGGTTTTCTTATCATCATTACCATGGCCTTTGTAAGCACGAGTTGGAGCAAATTCTCCAAGCTTGTGTCCTACCATGTCTTCAGTAACATATACAGGCACATGTTTGCGACCATCATAAACAGCGATTGTGTGGCCAATAAATTGTGGGAAGATCGTAGAACGGCGTGACCAAGTTTTAACAACTTGCTTACTTTCAGTTTCATTTAACTTTTCGATCTTAACCATTAAATGATCATCAACAAATGGTCCTTTTTTAAGGCTGCGACCCATGGATGAACCTCCCTTCGTGATTGTTCTACGGCTCTATCTTTGAACCGTAGTTCAACCCCGTTATTTTTTACGACGACGTACGATAAACTTATCGGATTTGTTCTTTTTCTTACGAGTTTTGAATCCAAGAGTTGGTTTACCCCATGGAGACATAGGTGATTTACGTCCGATTGGTGAACGTCCTTCACCACCACCGTGTGGGTGATCGTTAGGGTTCATAACAGATCCACGAACTGTTGGGCGCTTGCCTAACCAGCGTGAACGTCCTGCTTTACCAATGTTAATAAGTTCGTGTTGCTCATTTCCTACTTGACCGATTGTTGCGCGGCACTCAGCAAGAATCATACGAACCTCACCAGAATTTAAACGTACAAGTACGTATTTTCCTTCTTTACCTAAAACCTGTGCAGATGTACCAGCAGAACGTACTAATTGGCCACCCTTACCTGGTTTTAACTCGATGTTGTGTACTACTGTACCAACAGGGATGTTTGCTAATGGTAATGCGTTACCTACTTTAATATCTGCCTCTGGGCCAGACATAACTTCCATACCTACTACTAGGTTTTTAGGAGCTAGGATATAACGCTTTTCACCATCTACATAGTTAATTAATGCAATATTTGCGGAACGGTTTGGATCGTACTCGATAGTGGCAACGCGTCCAGGAATGCCATCTTTGTTACGTTTGAAATCAATGATACGGTATGAACGCTTATGGCCGCCACCTTGATGACGAACAGTTAACTTACCTTGGTTATTACGGCCGCCTTTTCTCTTTAAAGGTGCTAATAGAGATTTCTCTGGTGTGCTAGTTGTGATTTCTGCGAAATCAGATACTGTCATACCGCGACGACCATTAGAGGTAGGTTTGTACTTTTTAATCGCCATTTTATTCCCTCCTCTTCTTGTTAGTTTTTATTATGCTTCAAAGAATTCGATTTCTTTGCTATCAGCAGTTAGTTTTACAATTGCTTTACGACGTTTGTTTGTGTAACCACCGAATTTACCCATGCGCTTGAATTTACCTTTATAGTTCATGATGTTAACTTTTTCAACTTCAACGCCAAAGATTTCTACGATCGCATCTTTAACTTGAGTTTTGTTAGCTCTCACATCAACTTCAAACGTATATTTCTTTTCAGCCATTAGGTCAGTAGAACGTTCAGTGATAACGGGGCGCTTAATGATATCGCGTGCATCCATTATGCAAGCACCTCCTCTACTTTTTCAACTGCAGCTTTCGTCATGATTAATTTATCATGATTTACTACATCAAGAACATTGATTCCATCAGCAGTTACAACTGTTACACCAGGAATGTTACGAGCAGATAATGCTACATTTTCATCAAGGTCAGCAGTAACGATAAGTGCTTTCTTCTCAACAGAAAGACCACCTAACACTGTCTTAAAATCTTTTGTTTTTGGAGCATCGAAAGCAAGGCTTTCTAATACTAATACATTCTCTTCTAACACTTTAGAAGATAGTGCAGATTTAATCGCTAAGCGACGAACCTTTTTAGGTAATTTGTAGCTGTAGCTGCGTGGTGTTGGACCGAAAACAGTACCACCTCCGCGCCATTGTGGAGAACGGATAGACCCTTGACGAGCACGACCAGTTCCTTTTTGACGCCATGGTTTACGTCCACCGCCTCGTACTTCAGAACGAACTTTTACTTTATGAGTTCCTTGACGTAAAGAAGCTCTTTGCATAACAATCGCTTCGAATAATACGTGTTGGTTAGGCTCGATACCAAATACTGATTCATTAAGTTCGATTTCACCAACTTGTGATCCGTTTTGGTTAAATAATGAAACTTTAGGCATTCTTTTGCTCCTCCTTTCTTATGAAGATATTACGCTTTTACCGCACTTTTAATCTTTAATAAAGCTTTTTTAGGTCCTGGAACGTTACCTTTGATTAATAGTAAGTTACGTTCAACATCTACCTTAACAATTTCAAGATTTTGAACAGTAATTTGTTCTCCACCCATACGTCCAGGTAATAATTTACCTTTGAATACGCGGTTCGGAGCAACAGGTCCCATTGAACCTGGACGACGGTGATAACGTGAACCGTGAGCCATTGGGCCGCGTGATTGTCCGTGACGCTTGATTACACCTTGGAAACCTTTACCCTTTGAGATTCCTGTTACATCTACTACATCGCCTGCAGCGAAAATATCAACTTTGACTTCTTGACCAACTTCATATCCTGTTACGTCCCCTCCGCGGAATTCGCGAACGAAGCGCTTAGGATTAGTGTTTGCCTTAGCAACATGTCCTTTTTCTGGTTTGTTTGCTAACTTTTCACGCTTATCTTCAAATCCAACTTGAACAGCTTCGTAACCGTCGCTTTCAACTGATTTTTTTTGGAGAACTACGTTTTGAGCAGCTTCTACTACAGTAACTGGAATTAAGTTGCCGTTTTCTGCAAATACTTGAGTCATACCAATCTTTCTTCCTAAGATTCCTTTGGTCATTTAAGTCACACCTCCTACAGTTTTGGTTATTTATTTTTACTAAAGTTTAATTTCGATATCAACACCAGATGGTAAGTCTAAACGCATTAACGCATCAACTGTTTGTGGAGTCGGGTTAACGATGTCGATTAGACGCTTATGTGTTCTCATTTCGAACTGTTCACGAGAATCTTTGTACTTATGCACCGCACGAAGGATCGTGTAGATTGATTTTTCAGTCGGTAGTGGAATCGGACCAGAAACGGCTGCACCTGAACGCTTTGCTGTTTCAACGATTTTTTCTGCAGACTGATCAAGAATTCTGTGATCATAAGCTTTTAAACGGATACGAATCTTTTGTTTTGCCATTATTTTCCCTCCTTTATTCGCCTATTTTAAAAATAGACATTCTCAGTGAAAATTTCCCACACACTCGCCATGGCAAAGCGGCCGGGTGTGTCAGCAACCTTTCACATCATCGCAGTCAAAGACCAACATTGTCTATTATACATAAAACATTAGGCAAACGCAACATTTTTTAATATTTTATTTTTCGTTACGTTTTGCGCACTTTTATTATTATAGCGACCTGTTTATACAATTTCAATAGAAAACATCATTCTCCAAAAATAACCTATAATAACGTTTTATTGTTTGAAATTTCTCTCTATATTTATTATAGAAGAAACACGTCATTTTCACAGAAAAAGCAGCTGGATCGTCATCCAGCTGCTTCTTATATAACTGATTTTTAAATTATTCAGTGATAGTTGTGATTGAACCTGAACCTACAGTACGTCCGCCTTCACGGATAGAGAACTTAGTACCTTCTTCGATCGCTACAGGAGCAATAAGCTCAACGATCATTTCGATGTGGTCACCAGGCATAACCATTTCTACGCCTTCTGGAAGATTACAAATACCAGTAATATCAGAAGTACGGAAATAGAATTGTGGACGGTAGTTAGTGAAGAATGGAGTATGACGTCCACCTTCTTCTTTTGATAATACATAAACTTGTGCTTTGAACTTTGTGTGTGGAGTGATTGATTTCGGCTTAGCTAATACTTGACCACGCTCGATATCTTCACGTGCAACACCACGAAGTAATGCACCGATATTGTCTCCAGCTTCAGCAAAATCAAGAAGCTTACGGAACATTTCTACACCTGTTACAGTTGTAGATTTTGGCTCTTCAGTGAAACCTACGATTTCAACAACGTCACCAACTTTAACTACTCCACGCTCTACACGTCCAGTAGCAACTGTTCCACGTCCAGTGATTGAGAATACATCCTCAACTGGCATCATGAAAGGCTTATCAGTGTCACGAGTTGGTTGTGGAATCCACTCATCAACAGCATTCATAAGTTCATAAATTTTTTCTTCCCAAGCAGCGTCACCTTCTAAAGCTTTAAGAGCAGAACCTTTGATAACTGGAGTGTCATCGCCAGGGAAATCGTATTCAGATAATAGATCACGAATTTCCATTTCTACTAATTCAAGAAGTTCTTCGTCATCAACCATATCACACTTGTTCATGAATACAACAAGGTAAGGTACGCCTACCTGACGAGAAAGAAGGATGTGCTCACGAGTTTGTGGCATTGGACCATCAGTTGCAGATACAACTAGGATACCGCCGTCCATTTGAGCAGCACCAGTGATCATGTTTTTAACATAGTCAGCGTGTCCTGGGCAGTCTACGTGTGCATAGTGACGGTTGTCAGTTTCATACTCAACGTGCGCAGTAGAGATTGTGATTCCACGCTCTCTTTCTTCTGGAGCACCATCGATTTGATCATATGCACGAGCTTCTGCTTTACCAGTTTTAGCAAGAACAGAAGTGATTGCAGCAGTTAAAGTTGTTTTACCGTGGTCAACGTGACCAATTGTACCAATGTTAACGTGTGGCTTAGAGCGGTCGAATTTAGCTTTACCCATTAGGAAAATCCTCCTTTTAATATAAAAAAGTTAAGTATATTTTTATGGGAACTGTAAATGAGATAATCCCATTTACTCAGTTCCCACTCTTACATAAGTAGTTATACTTTATAAGAAGGTGAAAATCAATTATTCACCTTTATTTTTTTTGATAATTTCTTCAGAAACAGATTTTGGTACCTCTTCATAGTGGTCGAAGTGCATAGAGAATACTCCACGTCCTTGTGTACTTGAACGTAGTGCTGTTGCATAACCAAACATTTCTGATAGAGGAACCATAGCACGAACTACTTGAGCGTTACCACGAGCTTCCATGCCTTCTACACGGCCGCGACGCGCAGTGATTTGACCCATAATATCACCAAGATACTCTTCAGGGATTACAACTTCAACCCTCATCATAGGTTCTAGGATAACAGGTTTACACTTAGAAGCCGCATTTTTAAGTGCCATAGATGCAGCAATCTTAAATGCCATTTCGGATGAATCGACATCATGGTAAGAACCATCAAACAATCTAGCTTTAATATCAACTAAAGGATATCCAGCAAGAACTCCACGATTCAAGGAATCTTCAAGACCAGCTTGAACTGCTGGGATGTATTCACGTGGAACAACACCACCAACGATACCGTTTATGAATTCGAATCCTTTACCTTCATCATTAGGTGAGAATTCAATCCAAACATGGCCATATTGTCCACGACCACCGGATTGACGTGCAAACTTACCTTCTACTTGTGCAGAAGCACGGAAGGTTTCACGGTATGCAACTTGTGGAGCACCTACGTTAGCTTCAACTTTGAATTCACGACGCATACGATCTACTAAGATATCAAGGTGAAGCTCTCCCATACCGGCAATGATAACCTGTCCAGTTTCCTGGTCAGTATGCGCACGGAAGGTTGGGTCTTCTTCTTGAAGCTTTTGCAATGCAGTTGTCATTTTATCTTGGTCAGCTTTTGATTTTGGTTCAACAGAAAGTTGAATTACTGGTTCAGGGAAGTTCATTGACTCAAGAATAACAAGATTTTTATCATCACAAAGTGTATCCCCAGTAGTAGTATCTTTCAAACCTACAGCTGCAGCAATGTCACCAGCATAAACCTTTGAGATTTCTTGACGGCTGTTTGCATGCATTTGCAGGATACGTCCAACACGTTCACGTTTTCCTTTAGTAGAGTTCTGAACATAAGATCCAGATTCTAAAGTACCAGAGTAAACACGGAAGAACGTTAATTTACCAACATAAGGATCAGTCATAACTTTAAATGCAAGAGCTGAAAATGGCTCTTCATCACTCGAGTGACGTTCAAGGACTTCTTCTTCATCATCCGGAGCATGGCCCTTGATTGCAGGAACATCTAATGGAGATGGAAGGTAATCAATAACCGCATCTAACATTAACTGAACACCTTTGTTTTTGAAAGCAGATCCACATATAACAGGGTAGAATTCAACATTAACAGTACCTTTACGAATAGCTGCTTTTAGCTCTTCTTTAGTGATTTCATCACCGTTTAGATATTTTTCTGTTAACTCTTCATCTAGTTCTGCGACTGCTTCAATAAGCTTTTCACGCCATTCTTCAGCAAGGTCACGGTATTCTTCAGGAATGTCACGCACTTCAATATCTGTGCCTAGGTCATTACTGTAAAATATTGCGTTCATTTCCACAAGGTCAATGATTGCTGAGAATTCATCTTCAGCACCGATAGGAAGTTGAATTGGGTGTGCGTTTGCTTGTAAACGATCGTGGATTGTCTTTACAGAATATAAGAAGTCTGCTCCGATTTTGTCCATTTTGTTTACAAAAACAACACGTGGTACACCGTAAGTTGTTGCTTGACGCCAAACTGTTTCAGTTTGCGGTTCAACACCAGACTGTGCATCAAGTACTGCTACTGCACCATCAAGTACACGCAGGGAACGTTCTACTTCAACTGTGAAGTCTACGTGTCCCGGTGTATCGATGATGTTTACGCGGTGACCTTTCCAAGATGCAGTTGTTGCTGCAGATGTAATCGTGATTCCGCGTTCTTGTTCTTGCTCCATCCAGTCCATCTGAGAAGCACCTTCATGTGTTTCACCGATTTTATGAATCTTACCAGTGTAATAAAGGACACGCTCAGTGGTCGTCGTTTTACCGGCATCGATGTGTGCCATGATACCGATATTACGAGTGTTTGCTAAGGAGAACTCTCTTGCCATGGGTCTTTCTCCTTTCTAGTATGAAAGTTTTTATAATAAAGGTAATTCTACCAACGATAGTGAGCAAATGCTTTGTTTGCTTCTGCCATTTTGTGAGTATCTTCACGCTTCTTTACAGATGCACCAGTGTTGTTAGCCGCATCCATGATTTCGTTTGCTAAACGCTCTTCCATCGTCTTTTCACCGCGAAGACGCGCATAGTTTACTAACCAACGAAGACCAAGAGTTGTACGGCGATCAGGACGCACCTCAATTGGTACTTGGTAGTTTGCTCCACCTACACGGCGAGCTTTTACCTCTAGTACTGGCATGATATTCTTCATCGCTGCTTCGAAAATTTCCATTGGCTCTTTGCCAGAGCGTTCACGGATTGTTTCAAATGCAGAGTAAAGAATTTCTTGTGATTTACCTCTTTTACCGTCAACCATCATTTTGTTGATTAGACGAGTAACTAATTTTGAATTGTAAAGTGGATCTGGTAACACGTCTCTTTTTGCTACAGGACCTTTACGTGGCATTTAATTTCCTCCTTTCAAACAAGCTTTCTATTTAAACTGTTTTACTTCTTAGCTGCTTTTGGTCTCTTAGTACCATATTTAGAACGACCTTGCATACGGTTGTTAACACCAGCCGTATCAAGAGCACCACGTACGATGTGATAACGTACCCCTGGTAAGTCTTTTACACGTCCTCCACGAATAAGAACAACACTGTGTTCTTGAAGGTTGTGTCCAATACCAGGAATGTATGCAGTCACCTCAATACCGTTTGTCAAACGTACACGAGCATATTTACGTAACGCTGAGTTCGGTTTCTTTGGAGTCATTGTACCAACACGAGTACATACTCCGCGTTTTTGTGGTGATGTTACATTTGTTTGTGATTTTTTGAAGCTGTTGTAACCTTTGTTTAGCGCAGGTGATTTTGACTTTTCCTCTTTAGATTGACGAGGCTTGCGCACTAATTGGTTAATAGTTGGCATGTTACTTTTCCTCCCTTCATTATTTGTAAGCCCACACATCCAGGTGGTTCATTTTTGTGCAAAAACAAAGTCTTTGCAGATCATCTATCTACAAAAACAGTTTTTAACGGATAATCACTACAGTTGAAGCACCAACTTCTATTCCACATGTTTTCCCGAGTTTTTTCATCGAGTCAACATAGATAATTGGGATGTTCAATTCTTGAGCTAGTTTTATTACAGCTGCTGTTACGTTCGTCTCAGCGTCACTAGCAATAATCAGCTCACTTGCGGTTCCATCCTTCAGTACTTTAACTGTTTGTTTAGTTCCTATAGCAATCTTAGTTGCCTGTAATACTTTTTCATAAGACATTTATCATATCCTCCAAAGTATCAGGTGAATAGGAGCACCTTTGATATAGTACCATTTTAAAAAATAGATGTCAATACAACTTTTAACTTTTTTATAATAACATATATTCTTTAAAATGCGGTACTCGGGTTTTCACGAGTACCGCTTCATTTTTACTTTTTAATCAATTGTAACTGTTTCTTCGGAGGTTGTGTCCCTTAAGACTGGCTCTGCTTTGCGGTAGCGCTGCATACCTGTTCCTGCTGGAACTAACTTACCGATGATAACATTTTCTTTTAAGCCGAGTAATTCATCACGTTTACCTTTAATTGCAGCATCTGTAAGAACTCTTGTTGTTTCTTGGAAGGATGCAGCAGACAGGAATGAGTCTGTTTCAAGTGACGCTTTCGTAATACCAAGTAGTACCGGACGCCCAGTAGCTGGTAACTTACCTGCTAACAATGCTTTTTCGTTTGCATCTGTGAATTGGTGGATATCTAATAGTGTACCAGGAAGTACATCTGTTTCACCCGCGTCACTTACGCGAACCTTACGCATCATTTGACGAACCATTACCTCTACGTGTTTATCACCGATTTCAACACCCTGCATACGGTAAACCTTTTGAACTTCACGCAGCAAGTACTCTTGAACAGCATTTACATCTTTTACTTTGATTAACTCTTTAGGGTCAATAGAACCTTCAGTTAATTCCTGACCACGTAAAATCTGATCATTTACGGCTACTTTCAGTCGCGCTGTATATGGAGCATTATAAGTGCGTGATTCAATCTCACCTTGAACAATAATTTCATGCTGACGATCACGTCCTTCATTAATACCAACAACTACACCATCAATTTCAGAAATAACCGCTTGACCTTTAGGGTTACGAGCTTCAAAGATTTCTTGGATACGCGGTAAACCTTGAGTGATATCGTCTCCTGCTACCCCGCCTGTATGGAATGTACGCATTGTTAACTGTGTACCAGGTTCACCAATTGATTGGGCTGCAATGATACCAACTGCTTCCCCAACTTCAACTTCTTGACCTGTAGCCAAGTTACGGCCGTAACACTTCTTACATACACCATGACGGGTATTACATGTAAAGGCAGAGCGAATTTTAACCTCTTCAATCCCTGCACCAACGATTGTTTCAGCGAGGTCTTCAGTGATAAGTCCATTTTCAGGAACTAACACTTCTTTCGTTTCAGGATGTCTAATTGGGTTACGAGCATAACGGCCAATTAAACGTTCGTCCAATCCTTCGATAACCTCTGTACCATCTTTTAATGAACGGATTAACAAACCGCGGTCGGTTCCACAATCATCTTCACGGACAATTACATCCTGTGCAACGTCAACAAGACGACGTGTTAAGTATCCTGAGTCAGCTGTTTTCAATGCCGTATCTGCAAGACCTTTACGAGCACCGTGTGTAGAAATAAAGTATTCTAATACTGTCAGTCCTTCACGGAAACTTGACTTGATTGGTAATTCAATGATTCGTCCAGCCGGGTTGGCCATCAATCCACGCATACCAGCAAGCTGTGTAAAGTTTGACGCGTTACCACGGGCACCGGAATCACTCATCATGAATATTGGGTTCGTTTTATTCAAGGACTTCATTAGTTTCCCTTGAATGGTATCCTTCGCAGCACTCCAAATAGCAATAACACGATCATAACGTTCATCTTCCGTAATTAATCCACGACGGAATTGCTTCAAAACGTTATCAACTTTACCTTGAGCCTCATGAAGAATTTCTTGCTTTTCGGGTAATACCACGATATCAGACACGCCGACAGTAATACCTGCTTTTGTAGAAAATTTAAATCCTAAGTCCTTCATACGGTCTAGCATTTTAGACGTTTCAGTAATTTTGAATCGTTTAAATACTTCAGCAATGATATTTCCAAGGATTTTCTTTTTGAACGGATCCACCAATGGCATTTCTTTAATTCTAGCTGGAACATCTTCACCTTTTTCAACAAAGTACTTAGCAGGTGTTTCAACTTCTAAGTTTTGTCTAGTCGGTTCGTTGATATATGGGAATGATTTTGGAAGAATCTCATTAAAAATAAGTTTACCCACAGTGGTAATAAGCAACTTATTGTTTTGTTCTTCTGTTAAGGTTTCATTTCCTAATGAACCAGCATGGACAGCAACACGAGTGTGCAAATGTACATAGCCATTTTGATAAGCAATTAATGCCTCGTTAGTATCTTTAAAAATCATACCCTCTCCGACAGCGCCTTCTCTTTCAAGAGTTAAGTAGTAGTTACCTAGTACCATATCCTGAGAAGGTGTAACAACTGGCTTACCATCTTTAGGGTTCAAGATATTTTGAGCTGCAAGCATTAAAAGTCTAGCTTCTGCTTGTGCTTCAGACGAAAGCGGAACGTGAACAGCCATTTGGTCACCATCAAAGTCCGCATTGTATGCAGTACATACAAGAGGGTGAAGGCGAATCGCTCTTCCTTCAACAAGTGTAGGTTCAAATGCCTGAATTCCAAGTCTATGAAGTGTTGGGGCACGGTTTAATAGTACTGGGTGCTCACGAATAACATCTTCAAGTACATCCCATACTTCAGGAGATACTCTTTCAATCTTACGTTTTGCAGATTTGATGTTATGGGCTAACCCTTTTTCTACTAGTTCCTTCATGACGAATGGCTTAAATAACTCAAGAGCCATTTCTTTCGGAAGACCGCATTGGTACATTTTTAAATTCGGACCAACAACAATAACGGAACGACCAGAATAGTCAACACGTTTACCAAGCAAGTTTTGACGGAAACGACCTTGCTTCCCTTTTAACATATGAGAAAGCGACTTTAATGGACGGTTACCTGGACCTGTTACCGGACGACCGCGGCGGCCATTATCAATTAATGCGTCTACTGCTTCTTGAAGCATACGCTTTTCGTTTTGAACGATAATACTTGGAGCACCAAGATCCAACAAACGCTTTAAACGATTATTACGATTAATTACTCGTCGGTATAAATCATTTAAATCGGATGTAGCGAATCTTCCTCCATCTAACTGTACCATTGGACGAAGTTCTGGAGGAATGACAGGAAGAACATCAAGAATCATCCATGATGGCTCATTTCCAGAGTTACGGAATGCTTCCAACACTTCAAGGCGCTTAATCGCACGAGTACGACGCTGACCTTGGGCTGATTTTAACTCTTCTTTTAATGCGTCAACCTCTTTATTTAGATCAATATCAGAAAGAAGCTTTTTAATCGCTTCAGCACCCATGGCTGCTTGGAATTTATTACCGTACTTCTCACGGTAAGCACGATATTCTTTTTCTGATAATAGTTGTTTCTTATCAAGAGCTGTATCTCCTGATTCCGTTACAACATAGGAAGCAAAATAAATAATTTCCTCTAACGCCCTAGGAGACATATCTAAAACTAGTCCCATCCGGCTAGGGATACCTTTAAAATACCATATATGAGAGACAGGAGCTGCAAGCTCAATATGCCCCATACGTTCACGACGAACCTTTGCACGTGTTACTTCAACACCGCAACGGTCACATACAACGCCTTTATAGCGGACTCGTTTATATTTTCCACAATGACATTCCCAGTCCTTTGTCGGACCAAAAATTCTCTCACAGAATAAACCATCCTTTTCAGGCTTCAATGTACGATAGTTAATCGTTTCTGGTTTTTTTACTTCTCCAAAAGACCAAGAACGGATTTTATCAGGTGATGCCAAACCAATCTTCATATACTCAAAATTATTAACATCAAGCAAGGGGCCTACCTCCCTTTCTATCTAGACAATCATTAGCTGAAGCACACTTAAGTGCTTCAGCTAAGTCTTATTCCTTTGATCCAACCTTCTCAGATTCAAATGCTGGTGATTCTGGTACGATGTTTAATGTATCGACTTGCTGTAAGTCATCATCATCTTCCGTATCACGCATTTCAATCTCTTTTTCATCTCCTGATAGGATTTTTACATCCATACCAAGACTCTGAAGTTCTTTTATTAATACTTTGAATGATTCAGGAACACCTGGTTCCGGTACATTTTCACCTTTTACAATCGCTTCATACGTTTTTACACGACCAACAACGTCATCTGATTTTACTGTCAGAATTTCTTGAAGAGTATATGCTGCACCGTATGCTTCTAGGGCCCAAACCTCCATCTCACCGAAACGCTGTCCTCCAAATTGTGCTTTACCGCCAAGTGGCTGCTGTGTAACTAATGAGTATGGTCCAGTTGAACGAGCATGAAGCTTATCATCAACCATGTGAGCAAGTTTAATCATATACATGACGCCAACAGACACACGATTATCGAACGGTTCACCCGTACGTCCATCATATAATACCGTTTTTGCATCATTAGCCATTCCAGCTTCTTCAATCGTTCCCCAAACATCTTCTTCACGTGCACCGTCAAATACCGGTGAAGCTACGTGGATTCCAAGAGCTCTAGCTGCCATTCCTAAATGAAGCTCCAGCACTTGACCGATGTTCATACGTGAAGGAACACCTAAAGGATTCAACATAATATCAATTGGGGTACCATCCGGTAAATACGGCATATCCTCTTCTGGTAATATCCGAGAAATAACCCCTTTATTACCATGACGGCCCGCCATTTTATCACCTTCATGAATCTTACGCTTCTGAACAATATAGACACGAACCAGCTGATTTACACCTGGTGGCAATTCATCGCCATCTTCACGATTAAAGACTTTAACGTCAAGGACAATACCGCCTCCGCCATGCGGAACTCTTAGCGACGTATCACGAACTTCACGCGCTTTTTCTCCGAAGATCGCATGCAATAGACGTTCTTCAGCAGTAAGTTCTGTAACACCCTTAGGAGTTACCTTACCAACAAGTAAGTCACCATCTTTTACTTCAGCACCAGTACGAATAATTCCACGCTCATCCAAGTTACGAAGGGCATCTTCCCCTACATTTGGAATATCACGGGTAATCTCTTCTGGTCCAAGTTTTGTATCACGTGATTCTGACTCATATTCTTCAATATGAATAGAAGTGTAAACATCATCTTTTACAAGGCGTTCGCTCATAATGATCGCATCTTCATAGTTGTAGCCGTCCCAGTTTACGAAACCAACTAAAACGTTACGACCTAGAGCAAGTTCTCCAAGTTCCATAGAAGGACCATCCGCTAAAATCTCGCCTTTTGTTACGTGGTCACCCACAGCAACGATTGGGCGTTGATTATAGCAAGTTCCCTGATTAGAACGGATGAATTTCAACATTTTATATTTATCAAGGTCACCTTTAACTCCTTGACCATCGACTGTATTAATACGACGCACCCAAACCTCACGCGCCTCAACATGCTCAACGATTCCCTCATGCTTACAGATAACGGCTGCTCCAGAATCTTTACCAGAAACATATTCCATTCCTGTTCCAACTCTTGGTGCTTCCGGCTGCAGGAGCGGCACGGCTTGACGCTGCATGTTCGCTCCCATCAACGCACGGTTAGAGTCATCATTTTCTAAGAACGGAATACAAGCTGTCGCCGCAGAAACTACCTGTTTAGGAGATACATCCATATAGTCAATACGGTCACGTTTTACAACTGTGTTTTCACCACGGAAACGAGCAACGACATCTTCATCGATGAATGTACCATCGTCACCAAGTCGAGAGTTCGCCTGTGCTACAACATAGTTATCCTCTTCATCTGCTGTTAAATAATCGATTCGGCCTGTAACCTTTCCAGTATCAGGATCAATTCGGCGATATGGAGTTTCAATGAAACCAAAACGATTTACCTTTGCAAATGATGAGAGCGAGTTGATCAAACCAATGTTTGGTCCCTCTGGCGTTTCAATTGGACACATACGGCCATAGTGGGAATAGTGAACGTCACGTACTTCAAATCCTGCACGTTCACGTGTTAATCCACCAGGTCCTAATGCAGATAAACGACGCTTATGGGTTAATTCCGCAAGCGGGTTCGTTTGATCCATGAATTGCGATAACTGGGAGCTTCCGAAAAACTCTTTTATTGACGCAATAACTGGACGAATGTTAATTAACTGCTGTGGTGTGATCGTAGCCGTATCTTGAATCGACATTCTTTCACGAACAACACGTTCCATACGAGACAAACCAATACGGAATTGATTTTGCAGCAATTCACCTACAGAACGAAGACGTCTGTTTCCTAAATGGTCAATATCGTCTGTATCACCAACACCATGCAGTAGGTTAAAGAAATAACTGATTGATGCAATAATGTCAGCAGGAGTAATATTCTTAATTGGTTCAGCAACATATGCATTACCAAGCACATTGATTACTTTTTCACCATCGTCATTTGGAGCATAGATTTTAATTCCTTGAAGAATGATTTCTTCTTCTACTACACCACCAACAGGGTTAAAGCCCTTAAAGTTTACATCCTTTTCGAGAGCAGGAATAATGCGATCAAGGTTTCTTCGATCTAGAAGTGTTCCTTTTTCCGCAATAATCTCACCTGTCTCAGGATCAACAAGAGATTCAGCCAAACGCTGATTAAATAGACGATTCTTTATATGGAGCTTTTTATTAATTTTATAACGACCAACGTTTGCAAGGTCATACCTTTTTGGATCAAAGAATCTTGAAACCAATAAACTCTTGGCGTTATCTACAGTTGGAGGTTCACCTGGACGCAGGCGCTCATAAATTTCTAGAAGCGCTTTTTCTACTCCCTCAGTGTTGTCCTTTTCAAGAGTATTTCGGATGTACTCATTGTCTCCAATCAATTCAATGATTTCTTGATCAGAACCGAAGCCAAGTGCACGCAAAAGAACCGTAACGGGCAGTTTCCGAGTACGATCTATCCTCACATATACGACATCTTTGGCGTCTGTTTCATATTCCAGCCAAGCGCCGCGGTTCGGAATTACAGTAGCCGTAAATCCTTTTTTTCCGTTTTTATCAAGTTTTCCACTAAAGTATACGCTCGGTGAACGTACTAACTGAGAAACGATAACACGTTCTGCCCCGTTAATGACAAACGTACCCGTTTCAGTCATAAGTGGAAAATCACCCATAAAAACATCTTGATCTTTTACTTCGCCTGTTTCTTTGTTTACAAGACGTACTTTAACACGCAATGGTGCAGAATATGTAACGTCCCGCTCTTTCGATTCCGCAACAGAATACTTAGGTTCGCCAAGGCTGTAATCAATAAATTCTAGTGATAGGTTACCAGTAAAGTCTTCAATTGGTGAAATATCCTGGAACATTTCACGCAATCCCTCATCAAGAAACCATTGATATGAAGAGGTTTGGATTTCAATAAGATTTGGTAATTCTAAAACTTCACTGATTCGTGCGTAACTTCTTCGTTGGCGGTGTCGTCCATACTGAACTAGTTGACCTGTCAACTGATTCACCCCTCAAATCAAGCGTTTTTATAATACATATATTTTGGTCTTATGCAAGGTCTAAATAGACCATCCATGAGACAAAAAAAGAAAAAGGGTTTTTATTTCTAAAAAACCACATTTTCACATTTTGACTATTATTTTGTCATCTTTTCCGTCTTAAACCTTTTTTATACCAAAAAAATAAGTAATTACAGGAATAATTCGGAAATTATTATGATGGCATTTTATAATGCTAACACACTTGACAAAATCAAGTCAACTATTTTACAGCCTTAATAATAAAATAACCTTTAGACTTGTCAATAGTTTCAACTGTGGTAAATAAATCTTTTAATTTTTCAATAGCAGATGGTGCCCCTTGCTTCTTTTGAATTACAATCCAAAGCTCACCTTGAGGAACTAAATGTTCATAACTTTGCTTAAATATATCGTGTACCGTCTTTTTACCCGCTCTGATTGGAGGGTTAGTTAAGATAGCTGCAAATTTATATTCCTTAACATTTATCAAAGTATCACTTTCATAAATATCGACATTATGTACGGAATTTTGCACAGCATTCGCCTTTGCCAGCTCAATCGCCCGTTCGTTAACATCAATCATATGTACATGACGGTCCGGATAACTTTTGGCAAGCGAAAGCCCAATAGGACCATAACCACAGCCAACATCAAGAACGGGTCCTTCTACACTTGGTAATTCAAAAACTTCTATTAATAATCGGGAGCCAAAATCTACTTCCTTCTTAGAAAATACTCCGTTATCTGTTTTAAAACGAAATAGTTGATCCCTTAAGGTAAAGTCCCAATATTTTGGATCACTTTCAACCTTTTGAGTGCGAGAATAGTAATGCTCAGACAATAAGCTCACCTCCTGAGGAGTGTTGATTAATGAGGTTACCCGAGGAAAAAATGTAATATCTAGCTGCAGCGCCTAGGGGCTCGGGGTCATAAGCCAATCTGACAAGAAGGTTAAAGAACAACCTTCTCGCCAGCTCGTCTTATGCCTGTCGCCCCTGTACAAGGCGCTTTCGCTTTTACGTATCGAAAAAAAAGCCCGCTTATACAGCGAGCTTTTCTATAAGTTTATTACTTAACTTCAACGTTAGCTCCAACTTCAGCAAGTTTAGCTTTAAGTTCTTCAGCTTCTTCTTTAGATACGCCTTCTTTAACAGCTTTTGGAGTGTTGTCAACAAGATCTTTTGCTTCTTTAAGACCAAGACCTGTGATTTCACGTACAACTTTGATAACCTTGATTTTTTGGTCTCCAGCGCTAGCAAGGATTACATCAAATTCAGTTTGCTCTTCAACAGCAGCAGCACCAGCTCCGCCAACCATTGCTACAGGAGCAGCAGCAGTTACGCCGAATTCTTCTTCGATTGCTTTTACTAGGTCGTTAAGTTCTAAAACAGTCATAGATTTAACTGCTTCAATGATTTGTTCTTTAGTCATTTTAATTTTCCTCCTTAGTTTTCATTCCGTTATTTGTTAAGCGATAAGGTTTAACTTATGCGCCTTGTTCTTCTTTTTGTTCTGCAACTGCTTTTGTAGCAAGAGCAAGATTGCGGATTGGAGCTTGTAGTACGCTGAGTAGCATAGAAAGCAAGCCTTCGCGTGATGGTAGTTCTGCAAGTGCTTTAACCTCTTCAACTGTTGCTACATTACCTTCGATTACACCAGCTTTAATTTCAAGTGCATCATGCTTTTTCGCAAAGTCGTTAAGGATTTTTGCAGGTGCTACTACATCTTCTGCGCTGAACGCAATAGCGTTCGGACCAGTTAATGCTGCGTTTAACTCTGAAATTCCAGCTGCATCAGCTGCACGACGAGTCATAGAGTTTTTGTAAACTTTAAAGTCGATACCAGCTTCACGAAGTTGCTTACGAAGTTCAGTTACTTCAGCAACAGTTAGCCCACGGTAGTCAACTACGATTGTTGAAACACTCGCTTTTAACTTAGCTGTAATTTCATCAACGATTTGAACCTTTTGTTCGATTGCGCTGCTCATCTTTACACCTCCTGTAGATTCTCTACATTTATACCAGGCAAAGTAAAACCTCCACATCAAGAGTCAGACATGGAGGTGCATACAATAGCCGAAGATTTCAGCCAATTCTATCGCATTACCTCGGCAGGAAATTAAGCGTAAACGCACCTGCTGTCTTCAGTACAAATGTTTTATTTAAACAACAAAATAGATTATATAAAATGTATCTATAATTGTCAATTGGTAATAAATTACTTAACTGTAACAGATGAAGGATCAACCTTCACGCCAGGTCCCATTGTTGAAGTAACAGTTACGTTCTTCATGTATGTTCCCTTTGCAGCTGCAGGCTTAACTTTTAACATTGTTTCGAATACAGTTTTGAAGTTCTCAACAAGTTTTTCGTTTTCGAAAGATGATTTACCGATTGGAACGTGGATATTTCCAGCTTTATCAACACGGTATTCAACTTTACCTGCTTTAATTTCGTTGATTGCACGAGTTACATCAAAAGTAACTGTACCAGTTTTAGGGTTTGGCATTAAACCTTTTGGTCCTAATGTACGACCAAGTTTACCTACTTCACCCATCATGTCAGGAGTAGCTACGATTACATCAAATTCAAACCAACCTTGTTGGATTTTGTTGATGTATTCTGCATCGCCAACATAATCTGCACCAGCAGCTTCTGCTTCTTTCACCTTTTCACCCTTAGCGAATACTAATACACGCTGAGTCTTACCAGTTCCATTCGGAAGTACTACTGCACCACGAATTTGTTGGTCAGCTTTCTTAGGGTCTACGCCTAAACGGAATGCTACTTCAAGAGTTGCATCAAATTTAGCATAGTTAGTTTGCTTTGCAAGTTCAATTGCTTCAGCAACTGGGTAAGCTTTTGTGTTATCAACAAGCTTAGCAGCTTCTAAATACTTCTTACCTTTTTTAGCCATTTTTATTTCCTCCTAGATTGTGGTTTTAACGTTTAATAACTCCCACTTATTAAAGCGGAGGCGCCTTGTCCAGCCCCGACAGGCATAAGACGAGCCGGCTGGAAGGTTGTTCTTTAACCTTCTGGACGGATTGGCTTATGACCCCGAGGGGCTAGGCGCCGCAGCTAGTCACGAATAAAGGTTGCGTAAGTAACGCAACCCCCTTCATTACAAAAACAGTTTACATGGATTAGTCTTCGATAACGATACCCATGCTGCGTGCAGTACCTTCAACCATGCGCATTGCTGCTTCAACGCTTGCTGCGTTTAGGTCAGGCATTTTCTGTTCCGCAATCTCGCGTACTGTATTACGCTTAACTGTTGCTACCTTATTACGGTTAGGCTGGCCTGAACCAGACTGGATTCCAGCTGCTACTTTCAAAAGAACTGCAGCAGGAGGAGTTTTCGTAATAAATGTAAATGAACGGTCTTCAAATACCGTGATTTCAACAGGAATGATTAATCCAGCTTGATCTGCTGTACGAGCGTTAAATTCTTTACAGAATCCCATGATGTTAACACCGGCTTGACCTAATGCAGGTCCAACTGGTGGTGCAGGATTCGCTTTCCCAGCAGGGATTTGTAATTTAACAACTTTAATTACTTTTTTAGCCACGAGACACACCTCCTTAAAGTCCGTGATGTGGTAATAGGGTTTTTACCCTCCCACTCAGGTATCTGTCTTTATATAAAGATAAAGATCTTAGCAAAAGTCTTGTCTCACAAAGAGACATACTGACCTATGAAATATTACCACTTTTTTAAAGTGATTTCAAGTTTTTTTCAATTTCCAATTAATATTTCTTAAAATTATAGCTTTTCAATCTGTGTAAATTCTAGTTCTACTGGGGTGTCACGACCAAACATGTTTACAAGAACTTTAAGTTTGGACTTGTCTTTATCCATCTCTTCGACAGTTCCTGTGAAGTTCATAAATGGACCTTCTTTGACCCGAACGGTTTCACCAATTTCATAGTTTACATCAATACGTTTCTCATCCACACCCATTCGTTTTAGGATGCCGACAACTTCTTCAGGAAGAAGTGGAGTTGGTTTTGATCCGGCTCCGGCAGAACCAACAAATCCAGTAACGCCTGGTGTATTCCTTACTACGTACCATGAATCATCTGTCATAACGATTTCAACAAGGACATAGCCAGGGAATACTTTTCGTTTTACTACTTTCTTTTTACCGTTTTTAAGTTCTGTTTCTTCTTCTTCTGGTACAACAACTCTAAAAATCTTATCTGTCATACCCATTGATTCAACACGTTTTTCTAAATTTGCTTTTACTTTGTTTTCGTAACCTGAGTAAGTATGTAATACATACCAATTCTTTTCCATTCAAGAGGACTAAACGTCCATCCCTCCCCGTACACTATTATAAGAATAGACATTTTTGTTTTTAAGACAAATGAAAAAACCCGTTAAACGGGCTTTACATAAAATTTCCTGTATTATTCACCATTATACCATGAAATACCTTTTATTATTCAATAATAAGACGAATCAATTTTGAAATCCCTAAATCTAGGACACCAAAAAACAATGCGAAGAAAGCAACTGTTGAGAACACAGTAATGGTATAGCGTGTTAGCTCTTTACGCTTTGGCCAGCTAACTTTTCTCATTTCACGAAAAAGATCACTGAAGAAATTCTTTAAGCGTTGCATATCTATAACCCTCCAACTATCGGAATAACATTGCTAGTATAGACTAAACTTATTTTGTTTCTTTGTGGATTGTATGGGAGGCGCATGTTTTGCAATACTTTTTTAATTCCAATCGTTCTGATTGCAGCTGATTTGCATGGGTCGAGTAATTACGTGAACCACATTCCGCACATGCCAGAATAATCTTTTTACTCATCAATAAACACCTTCATCATCCATCTTTTATATCTTTAAAAATGTAACATGACCCCTAATCATTGTCAACAGCACGTGGGAGCGGATTCATAGAATTGTCATTGTCTTGAAAATTAAAGACTAAATTCCCTAATTTCCAAATAGCGCTCTAATTTCCTTTTTACACGTTGAAGGGCATTATCAATGGATTTTACATGTCGGTTCAGCTCTTCTGATATTTCTTGGTATGATTGTCCATCGAGATACAGTGCCAAAACCTTCCGTTCTAGGTCACTTAATAATTCGGTCATTTTTACTTCGATGTGATCAAATTCCTCTTGGTTAATAATCAATTCCTCTGGGTCAAGAACCTTTGCACCAGACAGGACGTCCATAAGAGTGCGGTCCGATTCTTCATCATAGATTGGCTTGTCCAGTGATACATAGGAATTTAGCGGTATATGCTTTTGTCTTGTTGCTGTTTTGATTGCCGTAATAATTTGTCTGGTAATACACAGCTCTGCAAACGCTTTAAAGGATGTAAGCTTGTCCTCGCGAAAATCACGAATTGCCTTATATAGCCCAATCATACCCTCTTGGACTATATCTTCCTTATCTGCTCCGATTAGGAAGTAGGATCTTGCCTTTGCACGTACAAAATTACGATATTTGTGAATTAAATAATCCAATGCCTCACTATTACCCTGGTGCACTAGATCAACAATTTCCTCGTCTTCCATTGAAAAAAATAGCTCGCTGCTTTTTTCCCCGAAGTCTGTACCCAATTAAGATCCCCCTCCACCGAACAAGCATAGATAGTATTATTATACTGTCGAAAACTTTTGAACGTCAACGCTTACTTTTCACCTCTGCGCCACTTTTCAAAAATTTCTGCCACTTCGCTGCTAATCGGTATTTTTGAGACTGGTCTTTTTTCTTGAATTTTTTTTACCTTTTTTTTCAATTCCTTTTTCTACCGAAGACATTTCTATAAGCAATTCCCGGGCAGATTTTCTTAATGCGCCTTGTCCAAAAATAGCCCATTGCTCTGTATAATCGGAAGTAGCGACATGTATTTGAGTTTTCCTGTTGTTTAAGGAAATCGCCAGCTTTTCAATTCGCTCATCCGCTGTCTCGTTTTCTTTTGTAAAAATAACCTCTACTTTATGGTTCTTATATTTTTTCTCCGTCCCTTGGACATAATAGGCATCAAATACAACAATGACTCGATAGCCTGAAAATGCCTGGTATTCTGCCATCCGTTCCACTAAACGGTCTCGGGCTGCAGGCAAATCATGGTCCCTTAATGCCCTTAGCTCCGGCCATGCCCCGATTATGTTATAACCATCGACAAGCAAAATATCCATTTCTATCCCTCTAGAGGGTGCCGCCTGCGGTATACCTCATACATTAGTAACGCTGCTGCAACAGACGCATTTAATGATGTCACCTTTCCAGCCATCGGCAGGTTGATAAGGAAATCACATTTATCCCTAACAAGACGACCCATTCCTTTTCCTTCGCTTCCAATGACAAGACCAAGTGGCAGCGTGCCATCAAATTCGCGATAATCCTGCTTTCCACTTGCGTCCGTACCAGCTATCCAAATACCGCGCTCCTTTAATTCGTCTATGGTTCTAGCCATATTGGTTACGCGGACCACTGGAATGTGTTCGATTGCACCTGTTGAAGCCTTTGCAACGGTTGCCGTTAACCCAACAGCTCTTCTTTTTGGAATAATAATTCCGTGGGCTCCCACTGCGTCAGCCGTTCTCATGATGGAACCCAAATTATGCGGGTCTTCAATCTCGTCTAATAACAAAAAGAAAGGAGGTTCGTTTTTCTTTTCTGCGGCTGCAAATAGGTCGTCCATTTCTGCGTATTGGTAAGCAGCTACATAGGCAAGAACTCCTTGATGATTTTCATCAGATATCTGGTCAATTTTTTTCTTCGGGACAAATTGAACAATCACATTAGCCTCTTTGGCTAATTGAATTAATGGCTGCATTTGACCACGCTGTGAGGACTCTGCAATCAGAATTTTATTGATATCCCTTTCGGCTCTAAGCGCCTCCATTACAGGATTTTTCCCAATGATATAATCCTTATTTTCGTTCATTCGCTTGTTCCTCCTTTCTTTTCCTCAACAAACTCAAAGGACTTTACAATAAGTTCCTCTAATCGTTCTGTTTTATCTGTTAAATATAAAAACCCCATTAAGGCTTCAAATGCGGTGCTATAATGATAGGTTTGGACATCTGTGTTTTTAGGTACAGTTCCTGATTTAGCATTTCTCCCCCGCTTGACTACCGCCAGCTCTTCCTCTGTCAGGAGGTTTTCGTCCATCATCCGAAATAGTACCTGGCATTGCGCCTTTGCGGATACATATGTTGTTCCCTCACGGTGAAGATGATTCGGCTTTACCTTCCCGCTTTGCAGGAGGTGACGTCTGACATATGTCTCATAGACAGCGTCACCCATATATGCTAAGGCAAGACTATTCAATTGATTGGCATTTATTTTTTCTTGGTAATCAATCATGAATTAGCCTCTTTTCCATCTCGTACCCTGTGGTGTATCTTCTAAAATAATATTCATTTCCTTTAATTGATCCCTAATTCGATCAGATAGCTGGAAATTACGGTCTTTTCGTGCCTGAATTCTTTTTTCAATTAACGCGTCTATTTCTTCATCTAGCATTTCTGTTGTTTCAAGTGACAGTCCTAAGACATTGAATAACTTGTTAAATTGTGTGGTAAATTTATCAATTACTTCTACAGCTGTGTTTTTTTCTAGTAGATAGTAATTTGCCAGCTTAGATAAATCAAATAATACGGAAATTGCTTTTGCTGTGTTGAAATCATCGTCCATCGCTTTGATAAACTCATCTTGTAATGCCTCTATCTTTTCTAGCCATTCCTGATTATTGTCTGTTAAATTTGTACTTGATTCCTTGCGGTGCTGTAGATTCTGATAAGAGGTTGTTAGGCGTTCAAAGGCGGCCTTTGTGCTTTCTAACAACTCTTCACTGTAATTAATCGGATTCCGGTAATGAACAGATAGCATAAAAAATCGCAAAACCTGCGGGTTATGTTTTTTGATAATGTCATGTACGAGAACAAAGTTGCCGAGCGATTTAGACATTTTTTCATTATCAATATTAATATATCCATTATGCATCCAATAACGGGCAAAAGTTTTTCCGGTAAGTGCCTCTGATTGGGCTATTTCATTTTCATGGTGAGGGAACGTTAAATCTTGACCGCCCGCATGAATATCGATTGTTTCCCCCAGGTATTTCTTTGCCATTGCCGAGCATTCAATATGCCAGCCTGGGCGTCCAATACCCCAAGGACTTTCCCAGAAGATTTCTCCCTCTTTTGCCGCTTTCCATAAGGCAAAGTCCATATCATCTTGTTTCTTTTCACCGACTTCTATTCGGGCACCAACTTGAAGGTCATCAATTGATTGATGTGAGAGTTTGCCGTAGTCATCAAACTTCCTTGTCCTGAAATAAACATCCCCTTCTGATTCATAGGCAAAACCCTTTTTAATGAGTTGGTCAATAAATTCAATGATAATATCCATATTTTCCATCACTCGTGGATGAATATCCGCCTTTTTGCAGCCTAATGCCGTTACATCTTCAAAATAGGCTTCAATAAAACGGTCTGCGATGGCTGGAACATCTTCTCCAAGTTGATTAGCAGCACGGATTAATTTATCATCTACATCTGTAAAGTTTGATACATATTGTATGTCATAGCCCCGGTATTCAAAATAGCGGCGAACGGTGTCAAATACAATCGCCGGACGAGCATTACCGATATGAATATAATTATAGACAGTCGGACCGCAAACATACATTTTTACTTTTCCTTCTTCGAGCGGGACAAATACTTCTTTCTTACGGGTTAGCGTATTATACAGTTGTATGGTCATTCACTTTATTACCTTTCTTTCTTCAATTCGATCAATTCATGTCTCAATTCAGTTAGTTCAGTTTGCAAATCTTTAAGCCGATCGGCAATAGGGTCAGGAAGATCACAATGGTCTAAATCCTTGCCAATTCGCTTGCCGTCTTGTATTACTACCCGTCCTGGAACCCCAACTACTGTTGAATTTGGCGGCACTTCTTTTAAAACTACTGATCCAGCACCAATCTTAGAATTTTCGCCAATGATAATAGAACCCAGCACCTTTGCACCTGTTGCGATTAACGCATTATCCTTAATGGTTGGATGACGTTTCCCTTTCTCTTTGCCAGTTCCCCCAAGTGTCACGCCCTGAAATATCGTTACATTATCACCAATTTCACAGGTCTCTCCAATGACAACCCCCATACCGTGATCAATAAATAATCTCCTGCCTATTTTTGCACCTGGATGGATTTCAATACCTGTGAAAAAACGACTAATTTGAGAAATGACCCGTGCAAGAAAATAAAACTTCCTCTTAAAAAAAGCATGTGCAATTCGGTGTGCCCAAATTGCATGTAAGCCCGAATAGGTTAGGATAACTTCAAGGTAACTTCTTGCTGCAGGATCTTGTTCAAAAACAACCGCAATATCCTCCTTCATCCTTTTGAACATTTCTCATTTCCCCCTTAAATGTAATGAAGCTTCATGTGTAAAATAATCCCCATGTTTTCTGATAAAATAAAAAACGCCCCTGTCATAACGACAGAGACGCGTTCGCGTGGTTCCACTCTGATTAGATCAATAAGCTTACAGATATAAAGCTTAGGTTGATCTCACTCTACCTGTTAACGGAAAGGTTCCGCCCAAATCTACACAGATTTTCATCTTTTCAAAATGGGACTCAGAGGTGCATTTTCAAATATGAGGGGCTTAGACCACTTTCAGCCGGTGATGGTCTTCTCTTTAAAGCGTCATACTCTACTTTTCCTCATCTACACTTTTTCATATAGAAGTTTATTTCTTTTACTATATTACATTTTTGCTCGGATGTTAACCAATAATTTTTTGAATTCTATTTAAAACTTTCTCTTTTCCTAAAAGCTCAATTGCCTGAGGTAAATCTGGACCATGGGTTTGACCTGAAACAGCGGCCCGAATTGGCATAAACAGGTTTTTCCCTTTTTGACCGGTTGATTTTTGAACGGCCTTCATCGCTGCCTTAATTTCGTCAGCCTTAAAGTTTTCCAGCTTCTCAAGCTCCTCAGCAAATGCCTTCAGTACTTGAGGAACTGTCTCCCCTGATAATACTTCCTTGGCATCCTCTTCGTAATCAGCTTCATCTTTAAAGAACATATCAGATAATTCAACAATCTCTGCACCATAGCTCATTTTTTCCTGTAAAAGTGCGACTAAACTTTTTACCCATCGCTGCTCATCTTCAGTCAAGTTCTCACCTAACCTTCCAGCTTTAACTAAATGCGGCATGGATACTTCGAGAACGCGATCAACCTCAATTTTTTTCATATATTGGTTGTTCATCCAAGTAAGTTTATTGGTATCAAATAAAGCTGGTGACTTCGATAAGCGATTTGCATCGAAAATTTCAATAAATTCTTCTTTAGAGTAAAGTTCTTCTTCACCTGCTGGTGACCAGCCTAGTAACGTAATAAAGTTAAACAATGCCTCAGGCAGATAGCCTAATTCTTCATATTGTTCGATAAATTGAATAATTGATTCATCACGTTTGCTTAATTTCTTTCTGCTTTCGTTCACGATAAGTGTCATATGACCAAAAATCGGCGGCTCCCAGCCTAATGCTTCATAAACCATTAGCTGCTTTGGAGTATTAGATATATGATCATCACCGCGAAGCACATGCGAAATTTTCATTAAATAATCATCAACGGTTACAGCGAAATTATACGTTGGTGTTCCATCCTTTTTGATAATGACCCAATCTCCCATTCCCTCAGATTCAAAGGAAACAGTTCCTTTTACCATGTCATCAAAGGTGTAGGTTTTTCCTGCCGGTACCATGATTCGAATGCTTGGCTCGCGTCCTTCACTTTCTAATTTTGCACGTTCATCAGCTGTTAGATGACGGCACTTTCCAGAATAATGAGGAGTTTCTCCTCGCTCTGTCTGTTCTTCCCGCTCTGCTTCTATTTCTGCCTCTGTACAATAACATTTATAAGCGTGCCCATTCTCAAGTAATTGATTGTAGTAAATTTTATAAATATCATTTCTTTCCGACTGACGGTATGGTCCATATTCGCCGCCGACATCCACACTTTCGTCCCAATCCATACCCAGCCATTTAAGGTATTTTAACTGACTTTCTTCTCCGCCAGCAATATTTCGCTTTTTATCTGTATCCTCAATACGGATAATAAATTTGCCTTGCTTGCTGCGCGCAAACAAATAATTAAATAATGCTGTACGGGCATTTCCAATATGTAAATGTCCAGTTGGACTTGGAGCATACCTTACACGAACTTCATTTGACATTACTATGCCTCCTATTAGAAAAGCGGAAGCGCCTTGCCCATGGAAAAATGTAGTTCAATTTTTCGTAGGGGCGTGAATCTAGACGAGCCGGCTAGAAGGTTGTTCTTTAACCTTCTTGACGGATTGGCTTAGACCTGAGAGCCCCTAGGCTGCTTGCGCTAGACAATTCTCTAAGTTTAAAATTATATCTGATTTATTTTACCATTGTGGATTTCTGCAATAAAGACTATATGTTAACCTTTTTTAACAAAACGACAGCTTGTGAGGCAATTCCTTCGCCGCGGCCTGTAAATCCTAACTTCTCTGTCGTTGTTGCCTTTACATTGATTTGTTCTGGAGAAGCATTAAGTAATTCAGCAATTCTCTCCTTCATCGGCTGTATATAAGGTGCCATTTTTGGCTTTTGGGCAATAATCGTACAATCTGCATTAACAAGTTCATACCCTCTATCTTTTACAAGCTGCCATACATGCTCCATAAGCTTTGCAGAATCTGCATCCTTAAAGTTTGGATCGGTATCCGGAAAATGCCTGCCTATATCCCCTTCACCAATCGCCCCAAGACAAGCATCCGAAATGGTATGTAATAATACATCTGCATCTGAATGGCCTAGCAGTCCTTTTTCATAGGGGATGGTAATGCCGCCAATGATAAGCGGCCGGTCCTCGGTTAATTGGTGCACATCAAAGCCTTGTCCAATACGAAACATTTTTAAAAACTCCCTTGTCTTTTCGTTACTATCGCTTCTGCAAAAAATAAATCTTCCTTGGTGGTAAGCTTGATATTGTCATAATCTCCTTCCACCATTGTGACTGGATGAGAAATTCGTTCTACCAAACTGGAATCATCGGTACCAATAAAGTTTTCCTTCTCGGCCTGTTCATAGGCCTTAAAAAGAACAGAAAAACGAAAAGCTTGTGGGGTTTGAACAGCCCACAAGCTGGATCTTTCGACAGTTGCCATTACCATATCATCACGTACTGTTTTCATGGTATCTTTTGCTGGCACTCCAATGATTGCTGCACCTGTTTCTTGTGCTGTAACTAGTAATCGGTGAATATGTTCCTTAAGAATAAAAGGACGAGCGGCATCATGAACAAGAATAATTCCATCGTTCTTCACAGTTTTCAATGCGTTATAAATGCTATCCTGACGTTCTTTTCCACCTGGAACTAAATCTAGCACCTTCTTCACCTTATACTTATTTAATAAGGATTTAAATTCCGCAGTATCTAGCGGGTTAACCGCTAAAATAATTCCGTTACATAATTCATCTTCATCGAAGACCTTTAAGGTATGGATTAATACAGGTATATTATTTAGTTCTAACAAAAGCTTGTTTTTCCCTGCCCCCATCCTCTTCCCTTGACCAGCGGCCGGAATAATGACTTGATAAGCCATAATAAAACTCCATTCTATTCTATCTGTCTAATGTATGTCTAGCTACAGCGCCTAGGGGCTTCCGCTTTTCTGGCTATAAAGCCTTTTCCAATAATTTTGGTTTTGCAAAAATCATTCTTCCAGCTGAGGTTTGAAGAACGCTCGTTACAAGAACATCTATTCTTTTTCCGATATATTCTCTTCCCTCTTCAACGACAATCATCGTTCCATCATCAAGATAGGCGACACCTTGGTGATACTCTTTACCATCCTTGATTACCTGTACAGATAACTCTTCCCCAGGCAGTACCACTGGCTTTACGGCATTAGCTAAATCATTAATATTTAATACAGAAACATTCTGTAATTCACATACTTTATTGAGATTAAAATCATTCGTAACAAGCATACCATTTGTAATCTTTGCTAGCTTCACAAGCTTGCTGTCCACTTCTTGAATTTCGTCAAAATCGCCTTCATAAATTTCTACTTTTATTGCTAGTTCTTTTTGAATTCGATTTAGTATATCCAAGCCTCGTCTCCCACGGTTTCGCTTCAACACATCAGATGAATCAGCAATATGCTGTAGTTCCTCTAGTACAAAGCGTGGAATGACAATGGTTCCTTCTAGAAATCCTGTTTGACAAATATCAGCGACACGGCCGTCTATAATTACACTTGTATCTAGGATCTTTAATGATTGTCCCTCTGATTTCTCAGCGTCCTCTTCTCCGGATTTCTTCTTTCCACGGCTTCCAAAAAGATTTAACAGCTCATCTCTTTTCTTAAATCCAACCTGAAAGCCAAGGTATCCAAATAGTAATGTCAGCAAAATAGGAGCCACAGCATTAAGAATAGGTACTTGAACTGCATTTAGAGCAAAGCCGATTAAAAAGGCCACTAATAAGCCAAAGATTAATCCTAAACTGCCAAAAATCACGTCTGTTACCGGGATTTTCACCAGTGAGTCTTCCGCCCATTTAATAAACTCTAGTACATAATCTACTGCCCAAAAAGTAATAAGATAAAAAATAATTGCACCTATAATAGCCGCTGCATATGAGTTACTGATTATTGGAATGTCGTCAAAATTTATTACTTTTAGCAATTGTGGGATTAACAATATTCCAAGCGTACCTCCGGTTATTAGAAAGCATGCTTGAACAATACGTTTTAACATTCCTTCACCTCCTCTACTCATTATAAACATATTCCCAAAATTGAAACCTTCGTTTAATGATTATTTTAGTCAAAGTGTGAATTTTAAAACATGAAAGTTAACTTTATATAGTAAAATATATTTTTCACTTCATAGGGTAGCACTGGAAAAATACTCTGTCAAACAAACGTAAATCTCTTACTTTTTCTTAAAAGAGATCTATAAATGTCGCTCTGTATATAATCTCTCTTTAATTATTCTTAAGCCTTCCTTGATTTTTTTTGCACGGATTTCACCAATTCCTTCAACATCATCTAGTTCTTCAACAGAGGCTGATATGATGTTTGAAAACTCACCAAAGCTAGTAATAATGTTTTCAATGATTACAATTGGAAGACGGGGAATTTTATTTAGAATCCGATATCCCCGAGGATGTTTGCTTTCATCAAGAGGAGTATATCCTTGATACCCCATTAGTTTCAGGATTGCGATATCATCTAATGTTCCATTACTCGTTAACACCTGCATTCGCTTGAGGACATCCACCGCCTTGATCTCTCTGTCAATGGCATAGTCCTTAATAATCAGCGCAGTCTCTTCTTCTAAATCTGTCAGTATTTCATTCATTTGCAAGCGAATAAGCCTGCCTTCTGTTCCCAATTCGTTTAAGTACGTAATGAGTTCATTTTTAATTTTTAGCACCATTTCAAATCGGTGGAGAACGAGTAAGAAATCGTTATATGTAACAGATTCTTCAAACTCTAAAATACTTAAACTGGCAATACTCCGCTCAAGGACAGATTTATACTTTTCTAACATTTGAATCGCCTGATTCGCCTTCGTTAAGATCACAGAAATATCTTTAAGGGCATAACGAAAGTTTCCTTGATATAAGGTTATTACATTTCTTCTTTGAGATATAGCAATGACAAGGGCCTTTGTCTGCCTCGCCACTCGTTCAGCTGTACGGTGGCGCATACCGGTTTCTGATGCCGATATATCAGAATCAGGAACAAGCTGGGCATTCGCAATAAGAATGGTATTCCCTAATTCATTTAGGATAATGGCACCATCCATTTTTGCTAATTCATAAAGGTAACTTGGCGAAAAGGGACAATTAATTTGGAATCCGCCATCCACGATACTTTTAACTTTATCATTGTAACCAACAACAATAAGCCCCCCGGTATTTGCTCTTAATACATTATCAATTCCTTCACGAATAGGTGTACCTGGGGCAATAAACTGTAATACTTCACTTACAGTTTGTTCACCCAGCTTTTTATTTTCCATGTTCTACACCCCTAACGCAGCTTTTAAGGCTTCAGCTACAGTAGAAACTCCGATTAACTCTACCCCTTTAGGACCTTGCCAGCCGCTTAAATTATTGGCAGGTAATATAACCCGTTCGAAACCTAACTTTGCGGCTTCCTGAACACGCTGTTCAATTCTGGAGACCCTTCTCACTTCTCCTGTTAACCCAACCTCGCCTATAATACAATCCGTGGCACGTGTAGGTTTATCACGGAAGCTTGAAGCAATGCTTACGGCAATCGCTAAATCGATGGCTGGTTCATCTAACTTCACGCCCCCAGCGACCTTAAGATACGCATCTTGATTCTGAAGCAGCATTCCCATCCGCTTCTCTAAAACTGCCATTAATAATGGCACACGATTATGGTCAATACCTGTTGCCATTCTTCTTGGGTTTCCAAAACTTGTCGGAGAAATTAAAGCCTGGATTTCAACAAGTACAGGGCGAGTCCCTTCCATCGACGCAACCACAGTGGAGCCTGCCGCGCCATGTGACCTCTCTTCAAGGAAAATTTCTGAGGGATTGGCAACTTCATCAAGTCCAAATTCTTTCATCTCGAAAATACCCATTTCATTGGTTGATCCAAAACGGTTTTTTACTGCACGCAAAATACGATACGTATGGTGCCTTTCCCCTTCAAAGTAAAGAACAGTATCTACCATGTGCTCGAGCAGCCTTGGTCCAGCTATGGACCCCTCTTTTGTTACATGACCAACAATAAAGATAGCAATTCCCTTTGTTTTTCCGATTCTCATTAATTCAGATGTACATTCACGAACTTGTGAAACGCTCCCTGGTGCAGATGTTACTTCTGGATGGAAAATAGTTTGAATCGAATCGATAATGACAAAACTTGGGTTTGTATTTTCAATAGTCCGATTAATCTCGTCTAAATTGGTCTCAGCGTATACGAGGAGATTGTCAGATTTAATTCCTAGTCTTTCAGCTCTTAGCTTTGTTTGCCTCAGCGATTCCTCGCCGGATATGTATAAAACCTGATTCCCTTTATTCGCAAGCTGCGAGGATACCTGTAAAAGGAGAGTCGATTTACCGATACCAGGGTCACCGCCGATTAAAACCAGTGATCCTTTTACTACTCCTCCGCCTAAAACCCGATTAAGCTCATTGAGATCGGTAAGAATTCTCGGTTCAGACAATGATTCAATTGCCGTAATTGGCGTTGGTTTCGAAGCTAGTGTTGAAACTCCCTGAGAATGAGCAAATGCGCCCCTTCTATTTCCACCGGTTACCTCAACTTCCTCCACCATTTTGTTCCATTCTCCACAGCCTGGGCATTTTCCTAACCATTTAGGAGATTCATACCCACACTCCTGACACATGAACTTCGTTTTTCGTTTGACCATTTCCTATCTACTCCTAACTCTAAATAGAAAAAGAGGTACACGGTCGAGACTTATAACGTGTACCCCTTTTTTGGGGGCGGTTCTCTTGCTTTTCTGTGGTTAGTGTCGCCACAAGAACCGTCCCCATGGCTTTTTGCTTTGGTTATTTAGTTAGAGTTGTTTTTTCTGCCGTTCTAACTATGAACTCACCATTATCAACATCAATTATAACATGCTGCCCTGTTAATACTGTACCTTTTAATAGTTCTTCAGAGAGGCGGTCCTCAATATGCCTTTGAATAGCTCTGCGTAGTGGTCGAGCACCGTATTCTGGGTCGTAACCCTCGATAGATATCTTATCCTTAGCTGCATCGGTTAATTCTAAAGAAATATGCTGTTCTTTTAAACGTTTTACAAGCTGGTCAGATAAAAGTGTAACAATTTCTCCAAGATGCTTTTTCTCTAAAGCATGGAAGACAATGATTTCATCAATACGGTTTAAGAATTCAGGACGGAAGGCCTTTTTCAATTCTTCCATCACTTTACCTTTCATATCCTTATAATCCTGTTCCCCATCTTGAATGTTAAAGCCGACATATTTGTTACGTTTTAGCGCTTCTGCACCAACGTTAGAAGTCATAATCAGAACCGTATTACGGAAGTCAACCGTTCTTCCTTTTGAATCCGTTAAGCGGCCGTCCTCTAGAACTTGCAATAAAATATTAAATACGTCTGGATGTGCTTTTTCAATTTCATCAAGCAGGATAACGGAATATGGTTTTCTACGTACCTTTTCCGTTAATTGACCGCCTTCTTCGTAACCTACATATCCTGGAGGAGATCCAACCAAACGAGAAGTAGAATGCTTCTCCATGTACTCTGACATATCAATCCGAATCATGGCGTCTTCATCACCAAACATGGCTTCAGCAAGTGCCCTGGCCAATTCGGTTTTCCCTACACCAGTAGGACCAAGGAAAATGAAAGAGCCAATAGGACGTTTTGGATCCTTTAAGCCTGCTCTGGCACGACGAACAGCTTTTGAAACAGCCTTAACGGCTTCTTCTTGACCAATCACACGTGAATGGAGGAGTTCCTCTAAGTTTAGTAACTTAGCTGTTTCTGTTTGAGCAAGCTTGGAGACAGGAATTCCAGTCCAGCTTGAAACCACACTAGCAATATCCTCTACAGTAACTTCACTGTTTTCTTTACCTTGCTTTTCTTTCCACGTTTTCTTCGTTTCTTCCAGCTGCTCACGAAGACGCTGCTCCGTATCTCTTAGAGAGGCTGCTTTTTCAAATTCCTGGCTTTGAACGGCAGCATCCTTCTCTTTGCGTACTTCCTCTAACTTCACTTCTAATTCTTTTAAATTTGGCGGTGTCGTATAGGAACGTAAACGAACCTTTGATCCCGCTTCATCAATTAGATCGATTGCCTTATCCGGAAGGAATCGGTCAGAAATATAGCGGTCAGATAATTTTACGGCTGCTTCAATGGCTTCATCCGTAATCGAAACACGGTGATGGGCTTCATAACGATCACGAAGACCTTCTAGTATACGAATGGACTCTTCCGCCGTTGGTTCGTCAACACGAATCGGCTGGAATCGTCGTTCTAATGCCGCATCCTTCTCAATATATTTTCGGTATTCGTCCAGTGTTGTTGCACCGATACATTGTAGCTCTCCACGTGCTAAAGAAGGTTTTAGGATATTAGAAGCGTCAATTGCCCCTTCTGCTCCTCCTGCCCCAATTAACGTGTGTAATTCATCAATAAAGAGAATGATGTTACCGGCCTGGCGGATTTCATCCATTACCTTTTTCAAACGGTCCTCAAATTCACCGCGATATTTGGTACCCGCTACTACGGTACCCATATCTAACGTCATAACCCGCTTATCACGAAGAATTTCCGGTACCTCATTATTTACAATTTGCTGTGCAAGGCCTTCAGCGATAGCAGTTTTACCTACGCCCGGTTCACCGATTAACACTGGGTTATTTTTTGTACGGCGGCTTAGTACTTCAATTACGCGCTGGATTTCTTTACTTCTTCCAATAACAGGATCTAAACTGCCTTCTCTTGCGATGGCTGTTAAATCTCTTGCAAGGCTGTCAAGGGTTGGAGTATTAGCACTTACTGATGCTCCTCCCTGATGACCTCCAGATTCATTACTGCCTAGTAATTGTAGTACCTGTTGACGCGCTTTATTTAAGCTTACTCCAAGATTATTAAGAACTCTTGCAGCAACACCTTCACCTTCACGGATTAAACCGAGCAGGATATGCTCTGTTCCAACATAGGAATGTCCTAGTTTCCGTGCTTCATCCATAGATAATTCAATTACCTTTTTTGCCCTTGGTGTATAGTGAATCGTTTGGGATGCTTCTTGGCCTTTCCCGATTAACGATTCCACTTCTTTTTGAATTTTTTCTGAACCTAATCCAAGCCCATAAAGTGCTTTTGCGGCAATGCCCTCTCCTTCACGGACTAAACCTAATAAAATATGCTCTGTTCCAATATTGTTGTGCCCAAGTCTAATTGCTTCCTCTTGTGCTAAAGCTAATACCTTTTGAGCTCTCTCAGTAAAACGGCCAAACATCATATTCCATTCCTCCTCACCTTTTATCCTGCTCCATTTTTAGTCGTTCTCGAATTAATGCTGCTCGTCGTATATCTCTTTCATTTGCCCTTAAATGCCCTCCTGCATACTGCTGCAAGAATCCAGGCTGGGTTAGAATCATTAATTCATTTAATATATTCTTAGGCAAATGATCAATGTATCCCATATCAATTCCAAGTCGAACATCAGAAAGGCATTTCGCAGCCTCTTTTGACTCAATAATCCTACAGTTTGATAACACACCGTATGATCGGAACACTCTGTCTTCTAATTGTATGTTTGAAGTTTTGCGTAATGCTTCACGAGCGGACCTTTCTTGTGAAATTAACTGGCTTACAACACCTTTTAAGTCACGGCAGATATCCTCTTCCGATTTCCCCAAAGTAATTTGATTGGAGATTTGAAATATATTTCCGAGCGCTTCACTCCCCTCACCATAAATCCCTCTTACAACAAGACCCAGCTGATTAATAGCCGGAATAATACGATTGATTTGCTGTGTTAAAATTAAACCTGGTAAGTGCATCATCACTGAAGCACGAAGTCCTGTTCCAACGTTTGTAGGGCAGCTAGTTAGATAGCCATGCTTCTCATCAAAACCAAAGTGAATGTGGCTTTCCAGCCAATCATCTACTTCATTAGCAGCCTCTAATGCCTCCGTTAGTTGCAGCCCGGGAAACAAACACTGAATGCGAATGTGATCCTCTTCATTAATCATAATACTTACTTCTTCGTTTTCGGTTAGTAGAACCGCACCATAGGGTGAGTCTTCTGCTAAATTAGGGCTAATCAAATGCTTTTCTACTAAAACTCTTTTTTGTAGAGGCTGTATGTCATCGATTTTCAATAATTCCATTTGCCCAAACTTTGTAAAGTTGGATTCACGCAGTATTTCTTCCATTTTCAAAATAATCGATTGTGCTTCTTCATGCGAAAATAGTGTCGGAAATTTAAAGTTCTCAAAGTTTCGGGCTAAACGGATTCGGGAACTTAGGACGATATCAGAATCAGGTCCCTCCTCGCTCATCCACGAGCTGACTGCTTGATTGATAAAACGTTCAAGCGACACGTTATTCCCCTCCCTTACTACTGCCAGGTAGTTCTTTTTCGAGTGTACGAATTTCATCTCGAATCATAGCAGCTTTTTCAAATTCCTCTTGTTGAATTAACTCTTTTAATTCATTTTTAAGATTTTCAACTTGTTTTTTGAGTTGAATTCCTCCACCAATTCTCCTTGGGATTTTACCGCTATGGGACCAATTCCCGCTGTGAAGTCTCCTTAAAACGGGTGGAAGCTGCTCTTTAAATGTTTCATAGCAATGGGCACATCCAAAACGTCCGACTTTAACAAATTGCTGAAATGTCATGGAACATCTATTACATTGAAGTACTTCTTCTTGATGAAACGTATTTTGATTTTGTTTTTGAACAGTAGGATCAATATTTAATAGACCCGCCAATAGGTTATTAAAAGTAAGGCCAGAACCTCCAGTAAACATAAACATCTCGCCCTTTTCTTGGGCACATTTTTCACAAAGGTTTACCTCAGTTTTTTCACCGTTGATGATTTTTGTAAAATGCAGTGCAGTAGGCCTTTGATTACATTCCTGGCAAATCATTTTTATTCACCTCTCTAGCTGGTATAGATTATTTATATTTCAATGATGTTAACATCGCTTTCAACATTCTTGCACGTAATTCGTCTCGGAATGGAAGATCAATATAAAGAACTGAACGGTCAATAACACTCAACATAATTTTTGCCTCGCGTTTTGTAATTATCTCCTCATGGACTAGCCTGTAAATTACATCCTCTGCAGTAGTTTGTGCGATACGCTTATCAATGAGTGACAGCAAATGGTCAATTAAGTCGACTAAATCATGGGACTGAACCTTCATGATTCGGATATAGCCGCCTCCGCCGCGTTTGCTTTCTACGATATACCCTCGTTCAATGGTAAAGCGCGTATTAATGACATAATTGATTTGTGATGGTACACATTGAAATTTATCCGCTATTTCACTGCGTTTAATTTCCACATGCTCTTGGTCACTCATTTCTAATACTTGTTTTAGATACTTTTCAATAATATCGGAGATGTTTCTCATCTTCCCACCTCCTTCTGACTTTGACTATATTTGACATTAATTATACTGAAAATTTTATGTAGTTGCAATCAACATGCTACTAATGATTTTCTCCATATTTCGCAGGTGTGAAACCTGTTTTGGTTTATTAATTTGTTTTTAGGTAGTTAGTAATGGTAGGAAAGCTTTGTGGGTTTTGATTCCCTTTTTCCTAGGAAAATTAAGTTTGAGGTAATCAAAAGGAAGGTTTGGTTCCCTATATCCTTTAAAAGTCTAATTTAAGGGCAACGAAAAGAGGTTTTAGTTCCTTCTATCGGGTAAAAATCAAGCTCAAGGGAATCAAAAGTTAATTCTACTATCCTGTAATTCCGAACAAAACAAAAAAACACAACCCTTATCAGGTTGTGTTTCGTTTTGCCTGGCAACGTCCTACTCTCACAGGGACAAAGTCCCAACTACCATCGGCGCTGAGAAGCTTAACTTCCGTGTTCGGTATGGGAACGGGTGTGACCTTCTCGCCATTATTGCCAGACTATTAAATTGAGGTATCATTCCCTCAAAACTAGATAATTTCAGAAGAAGTTTGTAAAACGAGTTCGCTTTAAAATTGGTTAAGTCCTCGAACGATTAGTATCAGTCAGCTCCACACGTTACCGCGCTTCCACCTCTGACCTATCAACCTGATCATCTTTCAGGGTTCTTACTAGCTTGACGCTATGGGAAATCTCATCTTGAGGGGGGCTTCATGCTTAGATGCTTTCAGCACTTATCCCGTCCGCACATAGCTACCCAGCGATGCCTTTGGCAAGACAACTGGTACACCAGCGGTGCGTCCATCCCGGTCCTCTCGTACTAAGGACAGCTCCTCTCAAATTTCCTGCGCCCACGACGGATAGGGACCGAACTGTCTCACGACGTTCTGAACCCAGCTCGCGTACCGCTTTAATGGGCGAACAGCCCAACCCTTGGGACCGACTACAGCCCCAGGATGCGATGAGCCGACATCGAGGTGCCAAACCTCCCCGTCGATGTGGACTCTTGGGGGAGATAAGCCTGTTATCCCCGGGGTAGCTTTTATCCGTTGAGCGATGGCCCTTCCATGCGGAACCACCGGATCACTAAGCCCGACTTTCGTCCCTGCTCGACTTGTAGGTCTCGCAGTCAAGCTCCCTTGTGCCTTTACACTCTGCGAATGATTTCCAACCATTCTGAGGGAACCTTTGGGCGCCTCCGTTACTCTTTAGGAGGCGACCGCCCCAGTCAAACTGCCCACCTGACACTGTCTCCCACCCCGATAAGGGGTGAGGGTTAGAATTTCAATACAGCCAGGGTAGTATCCCACCGACGCCTCCACCGAAGCTGGCGCTCCGGTTTCTCAGGCTCCTACCTATCCTGTACAAGCTGTACCAAAATTCAATATCAGGCTACAGTAAAGCTCCACGGGGTCTTTCCGTCCTGTCGCGGGTAACCTGCATCTTCACAGGTACTATAATTTCACCGAGTCTCTCGTTGAGACAGTGCCCAGATCGTTACGCCTTTCGTGCGGGTCGGAACTTACCCGACAAGGAATTTCGCTACCTTAGGACCGTTATAGTTACGGCCGCCGTTTACTGGGGCTTCGATTCAGAGCTTCGCTTGCGCTAACCCCTCCTCTTAACCTTCCAGCACCGGGCAGGCGTCAGCCCCTATACTTCGCCTTGCGGCTTCGCAGAGACCTGTGTTTTTGCTAAACAGTCGCCTGGGCCTATTCACTGCGGCTCTTCGAGGCTATTCACCTCAAAAAGCACCCCTTCTCCCGAAGTTACGGGGTCATTTTGCCGAGTTCCTTAACGAGAGTTCTCTCGCTCACCTTAGGATTCTCTCCTCGCCTACCTGTGTCGGTTTGCGGTACGGGCACCTTTTATCTCGCTAGAGGCTTTTCTTGGCAGTGTGGAATCAGGAACTTCGGTACTATATTTCCCTCGGCATTACAGCTCAGCCTTAATGGTAAGCGGATTTTCCTACTTACCAGCCTAACTGCTTACACGCACATATCCAACAGTGCGCTTACCCTATCCTCCTGCGTCCCCCCATCACTCAAACGATAAAGAGGTGGTACAGGAATATCAACCTGTTG
>NZ_JAUSZQ010000002.1:307500-375000 GCF_030817695.1 Neobacillus niacini
ACTGCATTATCCTTAGAAAGGAGGTGATCCAGCCGCACCTTCCGATACGGCTACCTTGTTACGACTTCACCCCAATCATCTGTCCCACCTTAGGCGGCTGGCTCCTTGCGGTTACCCCACCGACTTCGGGTGTTACAAACTCTCGTGGTGTGACGGGCGGTGTGTACAAGGCCCGGGAACGTATTCACCGCGGCATGCTGATCCGCGATTACTAGCGATTCCGGCTTCATGTAGGCGAGTTGCAGCCTACAATCCGAACTGAGAATGGTTTTATGGGATTGGCTAAACCTCGCGGTCTTGCAGCCCTTTGTACCATCCATTGTAGCACGTGTGTAGCCCAGGTCATAAGGGGCATGATGATTTGACGTCATCCCCACCTTCCTCCGGTTTGTCACCGGCAGTCTCCTTAGAGTGCCCAACTGAATGCTGGCAACTAAGAACAAGGGTTGCGCTCGTTGCGGGACTTAACCCAACATCTCACGACACGAGCTGACGACAACCATGCACCACCTGTCACTCTGTCCCCCGAAGGGGAAAGTCCTATCTCTAGGAGTGTCAGAGGATGTCAAGACCTGGTAAGGTTCTTCGCGTTGCTTCGAATTAAACCACATGCTCCACCGCTTGTGCGGGCCCCCGTCAATTCCTTTGAGTTTCAGCCTTGCGGCCGTACTCCCCAGGCGGAGTGCTTAATGCGTTAGCTGCAGCACTAAAGGGCGGAAACCCTCTAACACTTAGCACTCATCGTTTACGGCGTGGACTACCAGGGTATCTAATCCTGTTTGCTCCCCACGCTTTCGCGCCTCAGCGTCAGTTACAGACCAGAAAGCCGCCTTCGCCACTGGTGTTCCTCCACATCTCTACGCATTTCACCGCTACACGTGGAATTCCGCTTTCCTCTTCTGTACTCAAGTCCCCCAGTTTCCAATGACCCTCCACGGTTGAGCCGTGGGCTTTCACATCAGACTTAAAGGACCGCCTGCGCGCGCTTTACGCCCAATAATTCCGGACAACGCTTGCCACCTACGTATTACCGCGGCTGCTGGCACGTAGTTAGCCGTGGCTTTCTGGTTAGGTACCGTCAAGGTACCGGCAGTTACTCCGATACTTGTTCTTCCCTAACAACAGAGCTTTACGACCCGAAGGCCTTCATCGCTCACGCGGCGTTGCTCCGTCAGACTTTCGTCCATTGCGGAAGATTCCCTACTGCTGCCTCCCGTAGGAGTCTGGGCCGTGTCTCAGTCCCAGTGTGGCCGATCACCCTCTCAGGTCGGCTACGCATCGTCGCCTTGGTGAGCCGTTACCTCACCAACTAGCTAATGCGCCGCGGGCCCATCTGTAAGTGTCAGCGTAAACCGACTTTCAACTTTTCCTCATGAGAGGAAAAGGATTATCCGGTATTAGCTCCGGTTTCCCGAAGTTATCCCAGTCTTACAGGCAGGTTGCCCACGTGTTACTCACCCGTCCGCCGCTAACCAAAAGGTGCAAGCACCTTAAGATTCGCTCGACTTGCATGTATTAGGCACGCCGCCAGCGTTCGTCCTGAGCCAGGATCAAACTCTCCAAGAAAGTTGATATAGCTCATTTGTTACGTTGGCTTAGCTTTTATAAAAAGCTAAAAAATTGTTTGTTGACGTTCTTGTTTGTTTAGTTTTCAAAGAGCAATTAATCATATCGCTCAAAAGCGACTTTATTATCTTACCAAGTTACTAACTATATGTCAATAACTTTTTAAAAACTTTTTTAAAAAACCTCGTTGTCTCGCAACAACAGATATTAATATACCATCTTTGCCGAATGAGTGCAATAGCTTTTCCAATATATTTATCAAATATACTAAAATAATAATTTTCAAATTACTCTTCATTAAAAGCAACAAAGCACCAGTAACCTGGTGCTTCTGCCTATTTTATATTAACGATGGCGCATTAATGGGAATAATAATACGTCACGAATTGATGGAGAATTAGTAAGCAGCATGACAAGACGATCTATACCGATTCCTAATCCACCTGTAGGAGGCATACCATATTCCAATGCCTCTACAAAGTCTTCGTCCATTTCATGAGCTTCATCGTTACCCTGCTCACGCTCTTTTAATTGTGCTTCAAAGCGTTCTCTCTGGTCAATTGGATCATTTAACTCCGTAAATGCATTTGCATGTTCACGCGCAACAATAAATAATTCGAAGCGGTCTGTAAACCTTGGATCTTCTTCGTTTTTCTTAGCAAGTGGAGAAATCTCAACTGGATGTCCATAAATAAAAGTTGGCTGTATTAACTTTTCTTCAACCTTTTGCTCGAAGAATTCATTAACAATATGACCATAAAGCATATGATCAGTAATTTCTACTCCATGTTCCTTCGCATACGTGCGGGCTTCTTCCACACTCATTTGTTTCCAGAAGTCTACTCCAGTATATTCCTTTATTGCGTCTACCATATGGATTCTTTTCCACTCTGGTTTGAGGTTGACTTCATATTCTCCGTATTGGACAGTAGTTGTACCTAATACTTCTTGTGCAATGTGTGCAATTAGATTTTCAGTTAGACTCATAATGTCCTGATAATCCGCATATGCCTCATATAGCTCAATCATCGTAAACTCCGGATTATGACGTGTAGAAACACCTTCATTACGGAATACACGACCAATTTCATATACCTTTTCAAGTCCGCCAACGATTAAACGCTTTAAATGGAGTTCAATCGCAATACGCATGTATAATTCCATATCAAGTGCATTATGGTGGGTTATAAACGGACGTGCAGATGCACCACCAGCGATAGAGTGCATCATCGGAGTTTCAACCTCAAGATAGCCATTGTCATCAAGATAACGGCGCATAGCTTGTATAATTTTACTGCGTGTAATAAAGGTCTCTCTGCTTTCTTGACTGACAATTAAATCTAAGTAACGCTGACGATACCGCTGCTCTACATCTTTAAGTCCATGAAATTTATCTGGTAACGGTCGGAGCGCCTTAGTTAAGAACGTATAGTTTTGAACCTTAACGGATAATTCTCCAACCTTCGTTTTAAATAAAGTTCCTGTTACACCGATGATATCTCCTAAATCAGATGAATCAAATACTTCATAAGCTTCGGCACCAATTGCATCGACTCTAACATATACCTGAATTTGTCCAGTGAGATCTTGGATATTAGCAAAACCTGCTTTACCTTTTCCGCGCTTAGTCATCATCCGGCCTGCAAGAGTGACTTCAACATTTTTTGCCTCTAGTTCTTCCTTCTCTAACTCTCCATACTGTTCTACTAATTCAATGATATTATGAGTACGTTCAAAGCGTTTCCCAAATGGGTCTAGTCCATTTTCACGCATCGTATTCATTTTTTCCCGTCTGACCCTCAGCTGGTCATTTAATTCTTCTTGACTCATGCTTAATCAACTCCAATTACTTCTTTTTATGTAAACTTAGGTTTAATCCATAAATAGTTCACTTTTATGCATACTTTATTATTTTACACAATAACCACAATTCAGACATCAAAATATAAAAGAAAACTGCCAGTTATTTCACTGGCAGTGCTCATTAATCAAGGATATTATAGAAAAGCTTGTTGTTAAAGTCAAATTTAGCCTACTATTACTTGACTTTCCTTTTCTTCTACTTCTGCTGCTAAACCATTTAATACTCCTGTTAATTCATCACGAGTATTACATTCGTTAATCGCATTTCTCACGTTTGCATTTCCTCGAACACCTTTTAAATACCAAGCAGCATGCTTACGCATTTCACGTACAGCAATATCTTCATTCTTCAGGGCAATCAAGCGGTCAAGATGAAGGATACATACATCCATTTTTTCACGAACTGTTGGTTCGTCCATCAATTTTCCTGTCTCCAGGTATTGTACAGTACGGTAAATCATCCATGGGTTTCCTAAGGCGGCTCTTCCGATCATTACACCATCGACACCTGTTTCATCGATCATTCTTTTAGCATCCTGCGGCGTTTGAACATCACCATTACCGATCAATGGGATATTTATAGATTGCTTTACTTCTCTTATAATGTCCCAGTTTGCTATTCCTTCATACATTTGAACGCGTGTACGTCCATGAAGTGCAACAGCTTTGCCGCCAGCTCTTTCTACTGCCTGAGCATTCTTAACAGCAAAAATATGTTCATCGTCCCAACCCATGCGCATTTTAACCGTTACAGGTTTACCCACTGCATCTACAACCGCAGCAACCATTTCGTAGATTTTATCAGGATCTAACAGCCATTTCGCTCCTGCGTCACATTTTGTAATTTTCGGAACAGGACACCCCATGTTGATATCAATAATATCTGCATTTGTGTTTTTATCTACAAATTGTGCTGCTTCCACCAGTGTTTTCTTTTCGCCGCCGAAAATTTGCAGGCTAAGTGGTTTTTCGCGTTCGTCGATATAAAGCATATTCATCGTTTTTTTCATTTTTAAGTACGATTCCTTTGTCACTGACCATTTCCGCACATACTAAACCAGCTCCGAACTCTTTAACTGTTAAACGGAAGGCAGAGTTACATACACCAGCCATTGGTGCTAAAACGACTTGATTTTTCAATTCAATGTCGCCGATTTTCAACATACAATCATACCTCCCTATTCGTTTGGTGATAGTTCTTCTATGGTTATATTTAAGGTTTGGCCAATTTTCTTAAGCAACTCACCTGTAGGCATACGGTTGCCTCTTTCGATCTCACCTATAATTGATACTGATACACCAAGCTCCTTCGAGAAGCTCTCCTGTGTGTAGCCCTTTAGTTTCCGATAGGCTCGAATACGTCTTCCCCATTTTTCCGCTTCCATATTCGGACTCCTTCTTTGTTAGCTAATTCTTTGATCCATGCTTTAAGTGGTTTTCCTATATTTGGAACAATTACATCAGGTTTAATCTCCATTAATGGAATCATGACAAAATTACGCTCTAGCATCCTTGGATGCGGAATAATAAGTTTCTCTGATTTTATATTTTCTTGATTATAAAGAAGAATGTCAAGGTCAATCGTTCTCGGCCCCCACACAATTTCCCTTTTTCTACCAAGTTCTAATTCAACTTTCAAACAAAAATCTAATAATTCAAGGGCACCCATGTCCGTCTGAATCTCGATCACCATATTTAAAAATAAATCTTGATCCTCGTAGCCGACAGGATCTGTTTCGTAGACTGAGGAGTAACTTACAAGTTGAATTTTTGGATGATTTCCAAGGTGTTCAATCGCTTTCGATAAATAATCATACCTGTTTTCAATATTAGATCCAAGGGCAATAAATGCTGTATTTTCCATATTTATCTTCTCCTCGTTATTTCTACTGCCACGGACCGATAGTGACCAGGGATTGGGGGATCAGGTTTGATTACCTTTATTGTTACTTCAGAAACAAGAGTAAATTGCTTCAAAACACTTTCCGCAATTTTTTCTGCAACCGCTTCAACAAGCTTATAAGGTTTTCCTTCCACAACTTCTTTACACACCTGATATAACTCTCCATAGTTTACCGAATACTTCAGTTCATCACTTTCGCCGGCTTTTCTTAAATCAACATGGACCATTAAATCTACGGCAAAACGCTGTCCAAGTCTCGTTTCCTCAGGGAAAACACCATGATAGCCGTAAAATTCCATTTGATTAACGAATATTTTATCCATGGTTGACACCTTTGCCCATTAGAATATCCATCATTTTTGCCATTCTGCTCATTTCTTTGACATCATGTATACGAATGATTTGACAACCCTTTTGGATACCAAAACATACCGTTGCCCCTGTCCCTTCCATTCTTTCCTCTACCGGAAGATTTAAGGCTTGTCCGATCATTGACTTTTTCGATGTTCCTAAAAGGACTGGATAGCCGAGCGCGGTGAGCGTATCTAAGTTCTGCATCATTAAAATATTCTCATTCAATTCCTTAGCAAAACCAATACCTGGGTCTAGAATAATCTTGTCGTCTCTAACCCCAGCTTGCTTTACAAGGTTAATACTTTCGTAAAGGTCATTTACCACATCTCTTATAAAAAAGGAGTAGTTTCGGTCATGTCGATTATGCATAAGTATAATAGGAACATTGTATTTTGCAGCAACAGCCGCCATTTTGTCATCTGCTTTTGCTCCCCAAATATCATTAATGATATGGGCACCAGCCTCAATCGCTCGCTCCGCAACCTTTGCTTTATATGTATCGATGGAGATAGGAACATTTACGTGCTTAGAGATGGCTTCTATGACTGGAACAACTCGGTCAATTTCTTCATCTTCAGAAATAACGGTATATCCTGGTCGTGTCGACTCACCGCCAATATCAATGATGTCAGCTCCATTTTCAACCATGACCTTTGCATGCTCTATAGCCTGTTCAATATTGTTATATTTGCCCCCATCTGAGAAAGAATCAGGAGTTGCATTTAAAATTCCCATAATATAGGTTTTTTTATTGAAATCCAAATCATATGGTCCGCATTTAATGCTGTAATCTCCAGATATATGCATATTTAAAACCTCCACAAAATTTGTTTACTTCTTTATATCATACAAGAAGATTGTTTTTTAAAGCAAAAAAAGAGGTTACAGCTATACGCTATAACCTCTTTCGTGTTATGAATTAGCCTTCATATTGGTAAAGAGGTGTACTTAAGTAACGTTCTCCATTATCAGGAATAATCGCAAGTACCTTTTTACCTTTTCCAAGTTTCTTAGCAACCTCTAAAGCGGCATGGATAGCTGCCCCTGAAGAAATTCCACCAAGGATTCCTTCTTCTTTTGCTGCTCTGCGTGAAGCTGCAAAAGCTTCTTCAGCTTGAACTTGAATTACTTCATCATATACTTCTGTATTTAAAACTGCAGGAACAAAACCTGCTCCAATTCCTTGAATCTTGTGTGGACCTGGATTACCGCCGGATAATACCGGTGAATCAGTAGGCTCTACCGCGTAAATTTTTACATTTGGGAACTTCTCACGAAGAACTTCACCTGCACCAGTGATTGTTCCACCAGTACCGATACCTGAAACAAATGCGTCAAGTTGATCCATTTGTTCGACAATTTCCTTACCAGTAGTTTTACGGTGTACTTCAGGATTTGCTTCATTTTCGAACTGCTGCGGTACGAAATATCCATTTTCTTCTGCAAGTGCATTTGCTTTTGCAATTGCGCCTTTCATTCCTTCAGGTCCTGGAGTAAGTACTAGTTCTGCTCCGTATGCACGAAGTAAGTTTCTTCTTTCTAAACTCATTGTTTCAGGCATAACAAAGATGGCTTTGTATCCTTTTGCTGCTGCAATCATAGCTAAACCAATACCTGTATTTCCACTTGTAGGCTCAATAATCGTATCGACACCAGGCTTAATTAAACCTTTTTCTTCCGCTGCTTCAATCATTGCTAAAGCAATACGGTCTTTTACACTACTGCCAGGGTTGAAATATTCAAGCTTTAAATAAACCTCAGCACTGTTTTCATCTACTAATCTGTTTAATTTAACAATAGGAGTTTGACCAACTAATTCTGCAACTGAATTTGCTACACGTACCATTAGAGCACCTCTTTCTTAATTCCGAGTAATTTTATTGGTATTATAATAAATTTATCAGCTTTCCACTAGTTTTGTCAACCATTTTGCAGTACAAAATTCCCAAATTTATCAATAAGCATTATTCTAAATTTAAAATAAAAACACAGAAATGATTCTGTGCTTCCTCTTAGTTTGCTGACGTTTTCCCATAGAACCATTCTACCTTCGCTTCTTCCCAAAAGGTTGTGGCAGACGTTGAATTTTTCATTTGTTCCAGAGCAATTTCGCGGCGAATTTGTTGTTTAACATCTTCATAGGCATACTTTTTTCCCTTTATTTTTCCTTCAAGCTTAACAATGGCAAACCCCTGTTCTACTTGGATGGGGTCACTCCAGGCACCTTCTTTTAACTTCTTTACCGCTTGTAAATATTCAGAAGGAAAGCGTTCTTCCCCTTCCATTAAATACCCAATATCTCCACCCTCATTAGCAGAGAATTCTTCGATGGAACGTTCCATTGCCAGCGCCGAGAAACTAGAACCTTGCTCGAGTTCCTTGATTGCCTTTTCTGCTTCATCACTTGATTTCACAATGATATGTGATACGTGGTAGGCATCGGGAATGGTAAACAGTGCTTTATTCTCCTCAAAATATTCTTTCATTTCTTTCTCAGATACTTTAACATCTCTTGTCAGAATTTCCTCCTGCAAAAGACTGTTTCGAATATGCTCTTTCCATTTCTTCTCGGTTGTCTTTTTATTTTCACCTGGCGAGCTGTATGTAGTTTGAAGGATTCTGTATTCGCGTTCCACATCTTTTTCCGAAACCTTAATGTTATATTTAGCAGCCATTTCTTTTATGACCCTTTGATCAATCATATCCTTAAGTACATCTTTTCCGTATCTTACCTCTAATTCATTGAGCCATTGTTGCCTTGTAATTTCACTTTTCCCCACTGACGCGACGACTTCTTCACTGATAGCAGTCCCGCTTATCTCCTTCACTTTAGCAAGGAAAAAGATAAGCGTTAGACAATTCAACAGAATAAGCGCTGCAATCACAATCCATAGCTGCTTCCGCCTCAACTGTTCCTCCCCCCGAACTGCTTATTTTGCTTGACTCTTTAATTCCTCAAGCTCTTCCCTTGTGAATAGATACTTTTCATTACAAAAATGGCAGTGTGCTTCAGCCTGTCCATCTTCCGTAATCATATCGTCTATTTCACCTCTGCCTAAACCTACTATTGCATCTGCAAAACGATTCTTTGAGCAGACACACTTAAATTGAACAGGCATTGTCTCTAAGAAATTTACTTGATCCTTCCCAAAGAGTTCTTTCAAGATTTCTTCCGGAGTAAGCCCTTGCTTTACCAATGTTGAAATAGGAGCAATTGTTTTTAAACGTTCCTCTACCTTGGTAATGGTCTCCTCCTTAATTCCTGGCATTAGTTGAAAAATAAATCCGCCTGCTGCAAGGATGGTATCATCAGGATTTACCAGAACACCTACTCCAACTGAGGAAGGCACCTGTTCCGAAGTAGCAAAGTAATATGTGAAGTCTTCACCTAACTCACCAGAGACGATTGGTACTAGACCCGAGAAGAAATCACGAAGTCCGGTATCTTTAACGACCGATAAAGTGCCCTCAGTGCCAACCGCGCGGCGAACATCTAACTTCCCATGCTCATTTGCTTCAAAGTCTACTTGAGGGTTAGATACATACCCTCGAACATCACCCTTGGCATTACTATCTACTAAGATAACGCCAATCGGGCCGCCCCCATCAATTTTAATCGTTAATTTGTCTTCACCCTTCAACATTGCCCCCATCATTACACCAGCTGTCAGGGACCGCCCTAAAGCGGCTGAAGCAGTGCGCCATGTTTGATGGCGCCGCTGAGCTTCTGAAACTATTTCCGTCGAACGGACAGCATACGCTCTAATTTGACCATCATAGGCCAAAGCTTTTACTAAATAATCACTCATTATGTAACTCCTTTCTAGTTGCTATTTCTTATAGTATCCATATTCCTTTTATAGATTAGCTGTAATCCTTTTAAAGTTAAAAATGGATCAACAATATCAATCATTTTTGATTCTTGGGCTATTAAAGAAGATAATCCTCCTGTTGCAATGACTGTAGGTTTTTGTTCGCTTTGTTCAATCATCCTTTTAACAATCCCCTCGACCTGACCAACATATCCATAAACAATTCCTGCCTGCATCGCACTAACGGTATTTTTACCAATTACACCTTCAGGACGCGCTATCTCTATCCTTGGCAGTTTTGCAGCCTTAGAATATAGGGCCTCTGTCGAAATACCAATCCCTGGAGCAATAGCCCCTCCCATATATTGACGCTGTTCATTGATATAACAATAAGTAGTTGCCGTACCAAAATCGACAATAATCAAAGGATCGCCATATTCATGTATGGCAGCAACTGCATTAACAATTCGATCAGCACCTACTTCTCTAGGGTTTTCATACTTGATATTTAGTCCAGTTTTGATCCCTGGCCCAACAACCAATGGAGTAAGTTGAAAGTATTTTTTACACATTCTTTCTAATGCAAACATGATTGGCGGAACAACAGATGAAATGATAATGCCATCAATTTGGGAAAACGAGAGGCCCGAAGCATCAAAAAGGGATTTAATAATCATCCCGAACTCATCTTCTGTTCGGTTTCTGTTCGTTTCTACCCGCCAATGATATTTAAGTTCTTCCCCTTTATATACACCTAAAACAGTATTGGTATTCCCTACATCAAATACGAAAATCAAAAGAATCACTCACTTTTCTGATTTTTCTTGTCACACTGCAAACATCATATCACAATTACTTTTTTTCGTGAAAAAAAAGAGTGCTTTTTGTAAGCACTCTCTTTGAAAAATTACTTGTTGTCCTGCTCAGAATTCTGGCTGGAAGGATCTTCATCCTTTTTCGTATTAATTGTTACTTTCATGTCATCAGACTTTTTCGTATCCACTTTAATACCCTCTAACTCTGAAGCGGACTCAGGCATACGCCCATTTGCAATTAAGTACTCAATTTGTTCTGCATTAAGCGTTTCGACCTCAAGAAGAGTCTTAGCAATCAAATCAAGTTTATCTCTGTTTTCAGTAAGGATGGTTTTAGCTCTTTCATAACATTCCTTAAGAATGCGTTGAATTTCTAAGTCAATTTCAAAGGCAATCGCATCAGAATAGTTTTGCTCATTATGAATATCACGACCTAAGAATACCTGACCGCCTGAAGCTTGACCGAACTGTCCAACTCCCAGCTTGTCACTCATTCCAAATTCAGTAACCATTTTACGAGCAATTCCAGTTGCACGTTGGAAGTCGTTGTGAGCTCCAGTACTTACCTCACCAAAGACAATCTCTTCTGCAACACGTCCACCCAATAAACCAACAATTTTATCTAGTAATTCTGGTTTCGTCATAAAGTAGCGGTCTTCCCTTGGAAGCATTACTGCATAACCACCTGCTTGACCACGAGGGACAATCGTAACTTTATGAACCATATCTGCTTCATTTAGAATTAATCCTATGACTGTATGCCCGCTTTCATGGAAAGCAACAATATTGCGTTCTTTCTTTGAAATAACACGAGTCTTTTTAGCAGGACCGGCAATGACCCTGTCCGTTGCTTCATCAATATCTTCCATGTCGACCTTTTTCTTATTCTGACGCGCTGCCACTAAGGCCGCCTCATTTAATAAGTTTTCTAAGTCAGCACCGGAAAAACCAGGTGTTCTCATAGCGATATTTTTTAAGTTAACGGATTCATCTAACGGTTTGTTCTTTGCATGTACTTTTAGGACTGCTTCACGACCATTTACATCAGGACGGTCAACGGTGATTTGACGATCAAAACGTCCTGGACGTAATAATGCAGGGTCAAGAATATCAGGACGGTTTGTCGCAGCAATAATGATGATTCCTTCATTAGCGCCAAATCCATCCATTTCAACTAGTAATTGATTCAAGGTTTGCTCTCGTTCATCGTGACCGCCGCCTAACCCAGCACCACGCTGACGTCCTACTGCGTCAATCTCATCGATAAAAATGATACACGGAGCATTTTTCTTTGCATTTTCAAATAAATCACGTACACGGGATGCACCGACCCCGACAAACATTTCAACGAAGTCAGATCCGCTAATTGAGAAGAAAGGAACACCAGCTTCACCAGCTACTGCACGTGCCAGTAATGTTTTACCTGTTCCTGGAGGACCTACAAGCAGGACTCCTTTTGGAATACGTGCACCTAGTTCAGCAAACTTTCTAGGGTCTTTTAGGAATTCTACCACTTCGACTAATTCTTGTTTCTCTTCATCTGCACCTGCAACATCCTTGAATCGTGCTTTCTTCTTGTCGTCATTATAAAGCTTCGCTTTACTTTTACCAAAGTTCATCACACGGCTGCCGCCGCCTTGAGCTTGGTTCAATAAGAAGAAGAATAGGATAAAGATGATTACAAATGGGATAATGGAGGTAAAGAATGTTACCCAGCCGCTAGTTTCCTTAGCTGGCATCACTTCTACCTTGGAACCTGCTTCATCAATTCGCTCTAAGATTTTTTCACTATTTGGAACGTACGTTAAAAAGGCCTTACCGTCTTTTACCCCTTTTTCAAACTGCCCCCGAACTTCGAAAACACCACGTTCAGGCTGCATAGAAAATGAATCCACTTCATTCTTTTCTAAATGGTCAACAAACTCATTGTAGGAAATGTTATCCGTAGGTTCGTTGCTGCCATTAAAGAAGCTTACCACGCCAATAATGACTAAAAATATCAATAAATAAAAGATGGTATTACGGAAAATCCGATTCATCTCTTACCTCCTCCCGCGATAAAAACTTTTTTAGATAGTATCATAGAAAATCATTCCAATTCTTAAATTACTGTTTTTAACTGGGTATTGCATTGTTGACAAATGACACCTGCAATAGCCTTTTTAGTTTTCACTTAAAGATTATCGCTATATACTTCCGGTTTTAAAACACCAATATATGGAAGATTTCGGTATTTTTCGATATAATCTAATCCGTATCCAACCACAAATTCATCTGGAACAATAAAACCTACATAATCTGCCTGAATTGAACTCTTCCTTCCTGTTGGTTTGTCAAGTAAGGTAACAATTTTGATTGATTTTGCTTTCCGGTAACGGAATAAATCAACAAGATAGCTTAGGGTTAAGCCGCTATCGATAATATCCTCAATAATCAGAATGTCTCTTCCTTCCACTGAAGTATCTAAATCCTTTAGAATTTTTACTTCTCCAGAAGATACCATGGCAGTACCATAGCTGGATACATCCATAAAATCCATTTCCAAGTAACAATCCATCCGTTTTAGTAAATCAGCCATAAATGGCATAGCACCCTTTAAGACGCCGATTGCAAGTGGAAAGCGATCCTGATACTCTTCAGTTAATTGAGCCCCTAATTCCTTGATTTTTCCCTGAATTTCTTCTTCAGTAAATAAAACCTTTTCAATATCCTGTTTCATAATAATAGTGCCTCCTAGAAGAATCATTACTTATGATATGTGAGTAGTATATACTGACTTGTTGAATGATTAATGCCTTCAAAAGCTGATTTTTTTATTCCAGGAAGCCAAAGAATACACCCATTTTTGTCAGTAATTACAGGCCAAGCATCACGATCCTGAAGAGGAATTTTGCTATCGATAAAAATATCTTTTAGCTTTTTTGTTCCAGACATTCCTTTCAGGTTCATGCGATCCCCCATTTTTCTCGTACGAATCTGAATGGGCAATTTAATCTTGTCAGCAGGAAATAATGCATAATATCCTGTTATTTCAATGTTTTCCTTATCATCAAGAACATCCATTTTTATACTTGCCCCAGTAGGTAATTCTATTACTCCCGGTTCCATCATTTCGAAAAAAATACGTGTGTGATTCACTTCCTTCAAACTGGAAGGAGAGTAGTGAATACGATCGAATGACTTTTAAGCCGTTGGGAAAATCAAGTGTTCCTGAAGGATGTTGATGTCGAATTAAAGATAGAACGTGATCAATATGTAAAGCAGAAAGTGACACTGGTATTACTTTGTAAAGATAGTTTAATATTAGTTGAATCCCTCTTCTTTGTAAAGAAATTGGCATTTCTAAAAATGGAATTATGTCAATGGCAATTTTATTCTTTTCTCTCTTTTTCATTACTTTATTCATTCTTTGGACAGTTAATTCCTGAAGAAGTGCTTCATCACTTTGTAGTTCTTCACTAAAACGTTGAAAATGTTCGTGAACATGTTGATTTTCTGCTTTTAAAAAGGGAAGAACCTCTTTTCGAAAGCGATTCCTGCTATAAGTGCTTTTTTTATTACTAGGGTCAATTCTTGGCACCAAATTTTGCTTTAGACAATATTCCACAAGTTCTACCTTTGTTAAGGATAAGAATGGACGAAAAATATATCCATTTCCGAAAGGCCTGGTGAACGGAATACCTGCTCTCGCCGCACTGGAGCTTCCCCTTGTAAGCCGCATTAATATGGTCTCAACCTGGTCATCTCCATGGTGACCAAGGGCTAAATAGTTATAACCATATTTATTCATTACTTTTTCAAAGAACTCATATCTTGCCTGCCTCGATGCGACCTGCGAGTTTTTCTTTGTGTTCTTAATAATCTCAGGTACATTTATTCGTGCCATTTCAAATGGAATACCTTTTTGTTCACAATAATCTTTCACGAATAAAGCATCTTCAAATGACTCTTGACCACGAAACATATGATCAACGTGCGCTGCAACAATGGAGAGATTTTTTCTTTCCCTTTGCCCCCATAAATAGTGAAGCAATGCCAGTGAATCTGGACCGCCCGAAACGCCAACCACCACTTTTTTATTTTCAATTTCAAATGAAAGGCGATCCAACAGTGCTGTTACCTTTGCTTCTACCATTCTGCATTCTTCCTTAAAAAGTTTCTTTAATCATTTTTTTGAATATCCCTAGCTTACCACTTTTATGACAAAAGTATCAAAAACAAAGACCTAATGGATTAGGTCTTTTTTTCCTTCACTTTTATACGTTATAAACAACCATTAGTTTCAAAAATTAAAGAAGTTTTTGAAAAATATACAAAAAGTATAAAAGTACAATGGACATCGTGATGATGAATGTTTCTGCCCAGCGGCTTTTTTTCTTTTTCTTTCGGTAATTTTGCCGGGTTTTTGGCTGACTTCCTGTCGGAACAATCTTTTGTGTTTGAATGGTACGATTGTGATTAGCTGTGGTTGGTGTAGATTTATGGACTGATCCAGAATTTTGTTTGCCCAGGGTCATTGACATTAATTCGATTCTCATTTGAAGTGCATTTGTGTAATGTCCTTGGAGGGCTTTTACGATGACCTTTTCGAATGGATGTAAATCTTTTTGTCTTCTAATGGCCTCTCTAAGCTGCGGGAGACCACCTGTTGTTTTGTTAAAGCGTTTTGGATAGACGGTATTAACCATAATCATAGCAACAGCAAATAAATCATAAGCAGGGTCTGCCTTTCTCGTTCCTAATCCCCAATATCCTCGATCATAGAACTCAGTGAATTCCTTAATTGCTCTCCCTTGAATCGTTGTGCCGCCAACATCAATGCACCTAATCTTTGGTGTTGGACCGGTAACGATTAAGTTTTCTGGTTTTAAATCTCCAAATACCCAGCCATTCTCATGCAGTTTATTCAAGTCATTTAATAATTGAAGAAAGAGGACAGTTGTCCATGATTTCCCCTTATTCTGAATAAAAGTCAGCAAGTCCGGTCCTTGAATATATTCCATCGTATAAAATGAAATCTGTCCTGTGTTACTATTCCAGTCATCCACATCAAGTAAAGAAGGCCCGAGGGCAGACCCTTGGACCTTTGCAAACGACCTTAATACATTCACCTCTGAGGTAATGGACATCCCGTTATCGCTCATCTTTAAGGCTACTTGCGAATTTTTAAACTTTGCAAGGTAGACAATGCCGTTTGCTCCATATCCTAGTTCCTTTAAAACTGTATATTTATTCGAATGCCATTTCCCTGTTATTACAGTGCCTGGAGCTACTTTACATCGACTCTTCAAGGAATGATTCATCATCACCGGTCATGAGACTCCTTAATGAACGTTTTGAATTAAATGAAGATAGAGCCGTACGGATTGCTGGTCCAGTTGGAGTAATTCCCCCTGTTGTAAGCTGAGAGAAGATACTTGTCAAAGATTGTAGCTTTGGCGTCCAATCTAGAATTTTTTCGACATCATTCTTTTTCCCGGGAAATACAAAAACGGCAAACTGATTATCACCTGTACGTGCATTTAAGCTTAGGGAAAGGTCAAGCAGGGCTTCTTTTACTGTTGGAAGCTTGTGTTTCATGCTTGCGCTTGTATCGACAAGAATCAACACCTCTAATTCGACAGTTTCTCCAAGTTCATCAACTACTTCCATTACTTCCCCTCTTTTCTCAGGAGGAAGATCTTCGATTGTCTGTGAACGCCCAAGAATTTGCTGTAATTCCCTGTTTACTACACCTTGGATTGTCTGTGTCATTGCTTTTCTTGTAACCATTTGAACGGTTTGGGAGAGCTGCTGTGCATAAACAATTTGGCTGACTCCGCCTCCGGACATCGCTATTCCCTCTATTTCCGTCATTCCCTTTTCATCAATCACATCTTGTTCCATTACACCGATAACATTTACAGATATACCTTGTTCTTTTGCAAGTGCAGCCATGGCAATGGGATCTTCCCCTTGATTTGAACAGCCGTCTGTTATTAATAAAATCTGACGAATTTTCCCTGTATACATACTCATTCTCCCTCCACTTTTCGAGTTACCCCCATTTTCGACACTGTGGAGGGGATTTATACATATTTAAAGGATATACCGGATAAAATAATTGATTACGCTCGTTTCTTCATCTTTGTAACAGGGATACTCGCCCATTTAGGTGTATTGTGCTTTATCTTTGCGACCGCAATGGTCATATCATCACCAATCAAGTTATCCCGTGAACGAATCACCTCTTCCAATATTAGATCAGATATTTCCTGAGGATCCTGCGTTTGTAATTCTTGTATTTTTCGTTTCATCCACAAATCATAATTTTCTACATGCTTAGGACCCTCAAAGATTCCGTCACTCATCATAATGAGTAAATCCCCGGCTTTTAATTGCTCACTCACCACATCCACTTCAAATTCTTCTAAAATTCCTATCGGCAAATTGCTAGCTTGGATTTTGATTACTTTATTTCCCCTTTTAATAAAACTAGGGGTTGAACCTATTTTTAAGAATTTCGCTGAAGCATTTTGAAGATCAATCATCGCTAAGTCTAATGTCGCAAAAATCTCATCTGTCGTTCGAAGCGATAGAATGGAATTGACTGACTTTATGGCGACCTTTTCATCGATACCTGATTGCAATATTTTTTGTAAAAGCTGTAGTGTCTCTTTACTCTCATAATGAGCTCTTTCACCGTTCCCCATACCATCACTAATAGCTATAGCAAATTTCCCTAACCCAAGTTCCATGGTTGAATAGCTGTCACCTGAAACAAAACCGCCATCCATGGCAGCATGAGCCATTCCTGTTTCTACGGTATAGGCCTTTGACGATTGGAACACTACATGGCAGAAACCATTAGGGTATGCAGCACATTCTTCGGAGGTAACGATAATTTGTTCCCCGAGGATATCAGAAAGCATTGGAGCGATTAACTTTTCACATTCCCCATGTCCATTGCAAAAGGGAACAGACATTTCAATATCCACATTTCCTGACTCAAGACTATAAATCTCGACATGCTCAACTTGAACCCCGAATGCTTGAATGGACTCTAGGATTTGTTCTTCCTGCTTATGATGATTCTCTCTTTCGCGCTGGATCTCTTTTGCAAAGTTATCCATCACCTCGGAAACACCAAGAAGTTGATCTGCTACTAGTTTCCTGCTTTCCTGAACCTGCTTCTTTAATTTTTGGTTAGCTTGATAAAAGGTAAGTTCCTGTCCGACTGCCTCATATACTCTTTTTGACCGGGTACAGTGCTTCTCCCATTCACGAGATAATTTAGGCGAAACTACGCCATCATTTTGGTCCATCTCATGAATAATTTCTTCTAGATATCCATAGGTGGTATTAAAATTCTTCGCCCAGCACTGCTCCTTTTTAAAGCAAGTATTACAGGTTTTTTCGGTGACATGGCTCATAAAGTAATCCATTTCACGTTCATCTTCTCGGTCATTAGGCTTTGTTTCCATTTGCGAAAAACTATTTGAAAGTGCATGGAAGACACTAGAAAATTGAGCCACTCTTTGTGCCGTCACATCACGCATTTTTCTCATGTATTTTTGTTGTTCCGTTGTATATTCTGGTGTACCAGGAATATATTTGGCCAATTTAGAAGTAAATAGCTGCGGTGTTAATAAGAATAGTACAATGGCTGCCGCGGACTCCATTAGTGTAATAGTTAAAGAGCCGGAACCCCCCTCCTGCCCATACATTCCAATTAATAGTGTTGCAATAAATAAACCAATCGCAACGCCTATCTTCTTTCCCTCTTTTAATAAGCCGCCTAATACACCCGAAAACGCAAGCAGGCTCATATGATAGAAGCTTGAAACACTTGCTAAACTAAAAATCAAACCTGTTACAACACCAACTGTCGACCCCACAGTTGCACCCGCAATAAATGAAAATACTAAAACGAGATAGCGGGACATAATATGTTCAAGTGATAAATCATAAATCTTCCAGCCAATCGTTCCTGTCATGATTGATGCAAGCATGATGATTAAGCATACAATTTCCTCTGTTTTCAACAATTGTCTGCGCTTGTTTAAGATTAATAAGGGGATACTCTGTAGAAAAATTAACGTTAGAATAAATGATAGACTTGCCTGTACACCAACCATCATTGCGTCATAAAGCGTCAGCTGCCTAGAAATAATAAAAGCCTCAGCTAATTTCCCTAACCCTAGAATGATGGCAACGAAAAATGGAATCATTCTCAGTTCATTTCTAATCCATTTCTCACTGACCCGATATATGACTAGAAAAAGGATGGAGACCAAAAAGGTAAATGCTGCATTTTTCAGGGAGACAGTTGCTGCGCCCGCAACCAATCCTACTAAAGCCAGTGGAGACCGATCTCTTTTTATTAAGAAGACTGCAGCGAAAAAAGGTAGACTAAAGGGAGCAAGCGTGGATAATATCAAAGCTCTTCCTAATAAGAAACCTACAATAAGTAATAGGTAGCCCTTTATAAGAAAGAAGGATTCAACTTTTAATTGGAATTTCTTCAAGACGCTGTCCCAAGACCATTTAGAGGATCGAAAGTTAACCTCTCCGACCGGTTCTAGTAAACTCCGTTCTAGTTTTTCCATAAGTCACACTCCTCTATTAATTCTTGTTAAAGACTATTATAAAATTAATAGATTCAAAATTTTGTCAAATTAGTGAACGTATGCAAAGTTTCGTTCGACGGTTTCCACTATATTTATTCAAATAATGTTGACAAATTGAAATGATGTCGGAATTTATAGTTTTTTACACACAAAAAAAGCACCGATTATTATAATCGGTACTTCATCCTTATCTAGTTGTAACACCTGGGGCTTCCGCTTTTTTTTATAGCGGCGGAGGGGATCGAACCCCCGACCTTACGGGTATGAACCGTACGCTCTAGCCAGCTGAGCTACACCGCCAAGTATTTTAGACACAAACTATATATTACATAGAACAAAAAGGTATGTCAATAAGTATTTTTCCAAACAAAAAGACAAGCCGCTAGACCTGTCTTGAATAGGCAATATATTTTTTTATAAATAAGCAACAAGTTAACCTCTTCTAGCTCCTCTTCCGCCACGCTTCGATTCTGTATGACGTTTTAAAGAAGTTAAACGATCCTCACTATCTTTTTAAAAACTTCGCCATTTTTGATTCAAACGTTTCAACCTTGGGAGCATTCCGATCATTTGACCTGCTCTGACGAGGACGTTGTGAATGTGAGTTTGAGTGTGAACGGGATCTTTGCGGCGCCTCTGGTTTATCAATTGCCTTTTTTATAGAAAGTCCAATTTTCCCATCTTTCTCAACATTGATGACTTTAACCTCTACTTGGTCACCAACTTTAAGATGATCATTGATATCTTTCACATAATTGTCAGCAACCTCACTGATGTGTACGAGTCCAGTTGAGCCATCAGGCAGCTCCACAAAAGCTCCGAAATTTGTAATCCCTGTTACCTTTCCTTGTAACTTGCTGCCTACTTCGATTGACATAAAAAAATTTTTCCTCCTTAAGAAATAAAAAAATCATACTTACTTTATATTATACAAAATGGGAAAAATAAGTGTCAATAAGACTAGTTATTGGTTGTTTTTACCTTCATTTTCTTCTGGAATATTAAAGATAATTTTCACCATTTTCCGAGAAAAAGTATTCTTTTCTAGCAAGCTTAGCAAGGTAATCATCATCATTTAACTTTACGATATCTTCTTTTAAGATTTGCTGTTGTTTTTTTAATTGCGTCAGCTCTTGTTCCAGCTGTCTCTTTTGTGCCACTTTTTTATCTAGAGTCGAGGACTGGGAAATAAAGCTAGTAATCATTAAATATGACATGACAGCAGCGAATACTAAAAACAAGGAAAGTCTTCGATATAACAATTTCCTTTTCCTAGCTGAAGCAATTTCTGCTACTTCTTGCTGGTGGACATAAGTTGATTGGATTTTGGCTATATTCTTTTCTTTTACTGAACTCAGTTCCCATCCCTCCTTACTTCTTTGGTCTTTTCCACTTTTTAAGCCACTTACCTAAATAGTTCTTGATTTCCATATAAATTCCTGCCGTTTTATTATATAACTTCTCGACGTATTTTTTAATACTTTTCGGCAAAAGTTTCCAAAGAATTATTAATATCTTCACAATAGGCACCCATACTACCTTAAGGATAAATAATAAAACCTTTAAAATAAATTTGACAAGGGAATAAATCCCCCTGCCAAGAATAATAACAACCGAAATTAGCAACTGAATGATGCCTACGACAGGTTTATAGATAAGTAGTTGGAATGCCCTTCTAATAAACTGATAAAGTGATATTACACTTCTTATCATAAATTCCAGTAATTTTAAGTATATACCCTTAAATAAACTTTGATATGCCGCAAAGCCGCAAAGAAGGGCCACAAAAATGTAAAAACGTAATTCTCCATTGTTAACAATAAATAGAATGTAAAAGATAATTAGTGCTTGAATGACCCAAAACAACAAGTCATTAATAAAAACAATCCAAGACTTACGATTTGGCCGGTCTAAGAAACGCTGATAGGTATCAAACATAACACCAAACAGCGAGCCCATCCCAATCATCGAAAGCATGGTTAGGAATTGAGTAGAGAGTGTCATCGGAACAACTTACTAAAGAACCCTTTAGCTTTCTCCCCATGCTGTTCATCTAAATAAACTAAGTCAAATATCTTTCCCTTAATGGAGACAATCCCCTTTTCTACATCAAGGTTTTTCATTTGCAGGTTTTGTCCTTTAATTGCTAAAAAGCCCATAGAAGTTTCTAATAAGAATTCCTCATTATCAAAACTCTCTACTTGTTTAACACCTGTTATATCGAGAAGTTTTCTTCCTCTCATGATAACATCATGCTCTGGAACAGTACTTTTGACAGGGTTTGTTTCATAATATTGGCTCATCATTCATCCCTCACAATCATTTGTACAACCATTTAGTACAATTTTATGTAAGGGATAAATGAATTAGAACAAGCCTTTTCGCGGCGTCGATTAGAACTGAGATTCGCCAATTCTTTCCTCTTTAATAATTGTGTACATTTCCGCAGCTGCTTCTTTGCGAGTCGTATCTTGGATTTGGTCAATTCTTGCTGTGACCAGTCTTTGTCCAAGACGGATTGTCAGCTCATCACCAACTTTTACTGTTGAGCTCGCTTTTCCTTCTTTTCCATTTATGAGAATTCTCCCTTGATCGGATACCTCTTTTGCCAGTGTCCTTCTTTTTATTAGTCTTGATACCTTTAAATACTTATCTAATCTCATTAATTGATCCCCCGTTTCTATAGTCCTTTAGATTTTGCTTCATCCCAAAATAGATCAAGCTCCTCAAGTGAATGCTCCTCAATAGGCTTTCCGCTTTTCTTTACATTTTCCTCTATAAAGTGAAATCTTCGAATAAACTTTTGATTGGTTTCAAATAATGCCTCTTCGGGATGTATATCTAAAAATCTTGCGACATTTACAAAAGCAAATAAAATATCACCAAATTCCTTTTTCGCATAAATAAGACTTTCCTGCTTTATCTCATTCTCAAATTCCACAAGCTCTTCTTTCACTTTCTCCAAAGCTGGTGTTATTTCCTTCCAATCAAAACCAACTTTCGCTGCTTTCTTCTGGATCTCATAGGCTCGTAATAAATTCGGCAGGGATTTGGAAATACCCTCAAGCAGAGAGGTTTCCGTTTCGCCCTTTTCCTTTTCCTGTTTCTTAATCTCCTGCCAGTTACGAAGAACTTCTTTAGAATCCTCTACTTTCTCAACTCCAAAAACATGTGGATGCCTGCGAATCATTTTCTCGGATAGTACCTCAATGACATCTTCTATCGCAAAGTAACCTTCATCCTCACCAATTTGGGCGTGAAGCATAACCTGCAGCAAGACATCGCCAAGCTCTTCTATTAAATGGTCAATATCACCACTATCGATTGCCTCAATTACTTCATAGGTTTCTTCTATTAAGTACTTTTTTAATGACTCGTGTGTTTGTTCCTTATCCCATGGGCAGCCGTTCGGACCTCTTAATACAGAAATAATTTCACGAAGCTTGGAGAAATTTTTCAACATAATTTGTTCATCTTGTACAGGAGGTACATATACAGATGTGAGGTTATCAAGGGTTACCTTACGATCTAACTCATACAAAGGTACCCGATCAATACGTTCATTTTTGCTTCCTGCGGCAGTAACAATGACAACCTCATAATCATCAGGAAGTCTTTCCATGAGGGTTAGTTTAATATTAGAAGCCACAAACTGGTCATAGACTTGACTGATAAAAATATGCTGATCGATTTGCAGCTGACTGGATTTGAGCAGGGTTCCATCTAAAAGCTGGAAACCATCTACAGGATCGATTTTTAGTGATTGAAAAATGGCATCAATAAAGCTCTGACCTCCGCCAATGATGATGTCTACACCCTCTTTAGGACCATCTTCCAAAAGCAATTGCACCGTCCTCTCTGCAACCAGGGGGTGACCAGGCACTGCATAAATCACCTGCTCCGTTTTTGCTTTTTCCAGTAGGTTTTGGACAATCTCTTGATATACCTCTTCAAACTGGTCATGCTTTTCATAAATGGAATCAAATGATGTAAAGCTCAGACCTTCTTTAACTAGTCCTGTAATAACCGGATGTTCCTTGGTTCTAAGGTAAACATGACCTGCATTCATTAACCTTTTATAAACACCAAGGGGGAGCTGCTCAAGGTCTCCCGCTCCTAAACCGAGAACTTCAATTGTTTTACCCATATATTTCTAACTCCTATTCTTCTTAGGTAATAAAAGACTTAATTTGCTGCCAAAAGGAAATAATGATAATTCTTTTTCCATGAAGACTCCTCCTTTGATTATAAAAAATAGGAAAAGGAATCCTCCGGAAGCCGCACCGCCGAGCGCCTGAAAGGCAGCCAATATCCTCTCGGTTCCAACCGGTACCGTAATCATGTTCGTTAAGGCAAGATATCCTTTCAAAAAGAGCACCATCATGAGGGCAGCTATCACAAGGGTCCGAAGAAAGTGAAACGATAGCAGCGTCATGGGCTGCATTTTTTTAAACTTTATGTAAAGAAGGCAGCAAGCGAAAACTAATGTGATGATAGTTGCATAGGCCGCCCCTAATGTTCCTAATGTCGGGACAAAGAGGTTATTTAAACCGTATTTTAAAGGAAAGGTTGTTAGAACTATAACGGCAGGAAAAAGCAATGAACCCAGACCCTGCATAATCGCAATGATTGTTGTAATGATTGAGCTAAGGAGAATAACAAAACTAAGAATTCCTAATACGGATGAACCTGAATTATTTTCAAACAACATAATATTGGCTGGTTCGATAATGGCCCAAAGACCCACAGAAGCCCCAACACCAATGACGACAGCGATACGAATAGCCAGCTGAACCTTATCCTGTAAGAAAGTAAGGTCCTTTTTTATTCTTGCACTTGTTATCAACGGTACAAGTGATAAAGACATGGAAGCAGCCACAATGGTCCCTAATTGGATTAATGGCTGACCACGGTCAAATATTCCCTTAATACCCTTGGCCATTTCTTTCCCATATCCATTCTCCATAAGCAAAGAGTAAAGGTTCAATGCATCCGCCATTTGGATCAAAATCATCAGCATTCCACTGATACAGATGGTAAGACCTTGATAAACAAGGGTTTTTAAAATAATACCAAATTCTTGATAATAGTCTGACATCATTCCTTTTCGAGGAGCAATTATTTCCCATTCTTTACGAATCCAAAGGAAAGTAAACAAAATAATCGCTGATACCATACTTCCCGTAATTGACCCAAACATGGCACCGCCGCCAATCAGATACAGTGAGTATCCCAGCTTCGTAAGAACATAGGCCAAAAAGAGAATGGTGAAAGCCCTTATTAATTGTTCACCCACCTGTGATAGTGCCGTTGGTACCATGTCTCCCTTCCCCTGGTAATAGCCTCTCAAAATAGAAGTAATCGGAAATACTAAAAACACAATAGAGACAACCCTTAGCAAAATGGCTAACTTCGCATCACTCATCCATAGAGCAATATGATTGGCACCGAAATAGAGAATAAGAAAACATAGAATTCCAAATAACTGTAAAATGATATACGAGACAAATAAAAGCCGTCTTATTTTCTCCTTGTCACCTTTTTCCTTTTGTTCAGCATAAAGCTTCGAAATAACCACTGGAAAACCTGTTGTTGCCAAGACCATAGCAAGACCATAAAACGGGTAAACCTGCTGATAGATATAAAAGCCAACATCGCCAACAATATTCTGAAATGGAATCCGATATACAGCACTTAGGATCTTTGTTATCAGTGCAGCAATGGCTAAAATAAAAGCCCCTCTAAAAAGAGCCTTCGATTGGTTTACGTGCTTCATTTATTTTCTCCTAACTAACCTAAACTCGACTGTATTATATCATAATATAAAGCGGAAGCGCCTTGTCCAGGGGCGACAGGCATAAGACGAGCCGGCGAGAAGGTTGGTTAGGAGGCAAATAAAAAAGACAGCGGAGGCTGTCTCTTTTATTTGTGAGAATAATATTAGTTTTAGGACTCCATTTGCCTTGCTAAAAATCCAGCAGCAGTTTCAACAGCCTTTTTCTCTACTTCGCCAAGGGTTCCTTCTTTTGAATAGATGATAACTGCCCCAATTGGATCGCCGTTTGCAATGATCGGTCCAATTGTATAAGATGAAATAGTTTCATCATTACCATCAGCTAAGGAAATATCTCCTTGCTGCGTAACAAGGACCGAATTACGGTCTTCCATTGTTTTTTCAACTAAATCGCTTATATTTTTATTTAAATAATCTTTTTTAGAACTGCCTGCTAACGCAATATAACTGTCCCTATCACAAATTAAAACCGGGTTTCCGAGGCTGTCAAAAAGGGCTTCTGCATACTCTTTGGCAAAATCGCTTAACTCGCTGATTGGTGAATACTTCTTTAAGATAACTTCTCCATCCCGATCCACAAAGATCTCTAACGGATCCCCCTCACGGATACGCAGCGTTCTGCGTATTTCTTTGGGAATGACAACACGACCCAAATCATCGATTCGACGAACTATTCCAGTTGCTTTCATCCAATGTTGCCTCACTTTCATCTGATGATTTTACTAACTTGGTTATGATAATCCTTCCTGTAGATGGAATCATCACCAACTTTGAACTTAGTATCTTTCATCTGGAAAGTTATATACACATTCGTAATATTTTTTCACAAACAGGAAGATTATCCTATTAATGGATAAATTAATACCTGCCAGTCTACATAGTTATACAGGATTTTCCTGACCCCTTTTTGCAGCTTGAAGCCCTTTTATCATCTCAAATGCTATGTTTAGCCAGTGTGGCGTGTCTGTCCCTTTTGTTTGAAGGGTCATTTTTAGTTTCTGGCCCTCCATTCCAAGTCCAATCATGCGCGGATATTTACTGCTGATCGCAAAGACCTTTTGCCCGTCAATCGTGCTGCTGGCTCGTTCATTGACTAAAATGGTTACTTCCTGCTTTGCTTGCTTAATGCTTTCAACACCCGCCAGCAGTGCATAAACTTTCATTTCTGCCACCTGGAATAGATAATCAACTTCTTCAGGATATTCACCAAAACGGTCGAGCATCTCTGCTTGAAGTTCTTCAATATCTTCGAGCGTTTGCAGTCCTCTAAAACGCTTATACATTTCAATCTTTTGATGACCATCTTTAATGTAGGTATCAGGGATATAGGCATCGATTTCTAAATCAATTTCGACAGTAGCTTTTTGCTCGGCCTTCAAATCTCCTCTTCTTTCCTCAATCGCTTCTTTCAGCATTTGCGAATACAGGTCAAATCCTACTGAATCGATGAATCCATGCTGCTGTGCCCCTAGTAAATTACCTGCACCCCTAATTGATAAATCACGCATAGCAATTTTAAAACCGGAGCCTAGCTCAGTAAATTCCTTTATTGCCTGTAAGCGTTTTTCCGCTACCTCTGTTAACACCTTATCCTTCCGGTGCGTGAAATAAGCATATGCCACACGGTTGGACCTTCCGACTCGACCCCGAAGCTGGTAAAGCTGTGAAAGCCCCATTCTATCGGCATCATAGACAATCAACGTGTTTACATTAGGAATATCTACCCCGGTCTCAATGATGGTCGTACTGACGAGCACATCGAACTCACCGGACAAAAAGCTAAGCATGACAGATTCCAGTTCATTTTCTGACATTTGTCCATGGGCGAATGTTACCCGGGCATCTGGAACAAGCATCGATATTTCTTCGGCTTTCCGTTCAATATCCTCTACTCTGTTATATAAAAAGTATACTTGTCCGTCACGTGCTAGTTCTCTCTCGATTGCTTCTCTGACAAGCGAACCATTGTATTCCATTACATAGGTTTGAACGGGGAAACGGTTCTCTGGCGGTGTTTCAATCACCGATAAATCACGAACACCGAGCATGGACATATGAAGTGTTCTCGGTATAGGTGTTGCCGTTAAGGTTAAAACATCGATATTTGTTTTTAACTTTTTAATCTTTTCTTTGTGGGTTACCCCAAATCTTTGCTCTTCATCAATGATTAATAAACCTAAATCACGATAAACGATATCCTTCGAAAGGATTCGATGTGTTCCAATTACCACATCAACAGTACCTGCTTTTAATCCTTTTATGGTTTCTGTTTGCTGCTTTTTAGAACGGAAGCGGCTTAACAGACCAATATTGATCGGATAGTCTTGAAATCTTTCTCTCATTGTCTCATAATGCTGCTGGGCTAATATCGTTGTTGGTACAAGCAGTGCCACTTGTTTACCATCAGCAATCGCTTTAAAGGCAGCTCGAATTGCGACCTCTGTTTTACCATAGCCCACATCACCACAAAGCAAACGGTCCATTGGTCTAGGTCTTTCCATATCCTTTTTAATCTCGTGGATGGACCGAAGTTGATCTTCTGTTTCCTGGTACGCAAATGCCGTTTCAAATTCCCTTTGCATATCCCCGTCCGGAGAAAAGGCATAACCTACAGCCGCTTCTCGTTCTGCATAAAGCTTAATTAAATCATCCGCAATGTCTTGAACGGAGGATTGAACCTTCTTCTTAACTTTTTTCCAATCGCTGCCGCCAAGTTTATAGATTTTTGGCTCTTTGCCTTCTGAAGCTACATATTTCTGTACAAGGTCAATTTGCTCTACAGGAACATAAAGTTTATCAGTTCCATGATAACGAATATGGAGATAATCCTTATGAACTCCGTTTATAATTAGGGTTTCAATACCTAAGTATTTTCCAATCCCATGGTTAACATGGACGACATAATCCCCGACTTTAAGTTCAGAATAACTCTTGATCCTTTCGGCATTTGAAAGCTTTTGTCTGTTAGTCGACTTTTTGACACGTTTCGTAAAAAGCTCTTCCTCGGTAATGACAGCAAGTTTTTGAATCGAAAGCTCGAATCCGGTCTGCAGGTTCCCTTTCATAATCTGAACTTTTCCAGGTAAGAGCTGCTGTCCACTCTTTGCGATAGAGGCATCTATTTCATAATCCTCTAAAACTCGTTCTAATTTCTTTACTCGTTCATCATCTGGCCCTAAAAAGAGAATTGAATAATTTCCTTTTTTCCATCTGTCGACTTCAGACTTAAGTAAGTGCATTTGTCCATGGAAATTTTGCATTTGTTTACAGGAGACATTGATAATATTTTGCGGACTCGTATTCGCAACATGGCGAAGAAATAAACTCATATAAAGAATCGGAAACTCTTTTTTATGAAGGAGCCCGTGTAAATCATGTGAAATAGCCAAATCATGAATAATTTGACCTTCACTTAAGAGGGCAGTATACCATTCTGCCTCTTCTTTTATTAATGAGTCATTCATCTCTTGGACGCGGCTTATTTCATCAATAAATACCATTCCATTAGGAGGTAGATAGTCTAGTAAACTAGTACCACCTTCGTATGCTAGTGAAAGATATTTAAATACATGATCTGGTTTATGACTGTTTTTTAATTGTTCCAGCTCATAACTGATATTTTGCGAGAGCTGAATTTTTGCTTTATCGTCCTTCAACTTTCTCAGACTTTTAGCTAATCCATCCTCCAGGTTGCCAATTAACCGGCTATAATTCTCTGCCTCAAAAAGAACCTCCGTAGCGGGTCCAATTAAAACTTCACTTGTTTTCTCAATGGAACGCTGGTCTTCTAAGGAAAAATAGCGGATGGAATCAATCTCCGTATCAAATAATTCAATTCTTATGGGATTGCTCTCTGTAAGTGGATAAATATCAATGATCCCGCCCCTAATGCTAAACTCCCCAGGGGTCGAAACCATATCCACCCGAACATAGCCCATCTTAACAAAGGTTGTTAGTACCTCTGTTACGTCTAGGTCAGCGCCTAATTTATATTTCAACTGGTACTTCTTCCAGATGTTTTTTGGAGGAATGACTTTTCTTAGCCCGGCAATTGGAACAATAATAATACCTTTGTTTTTCTTACTTAGATGGTTTAAGGCCTCAATCCTTTGTGCCTTTAACTCTGGACTCGCAATACTCATCTCCGCGGCTATTAATTCATTTGCCGGGAAAAGAAAAACTTCATCCTCGCTTAATAGATTTACAATATCATCATAGAGTTTTTGTGCTTGCAAGAGATTATGGGTAATAAATAGAATCGGTCTGTTCATCTGCTCGTAAATGGCAGCGGTTAGGACGGTTCTTGATGAACCCGATAATCCAGCAATAAGCTGTTCCTTCAAGCCTTCTTGGACTCCAGATATAATAGAGTGAATATCCTCTTGATCTAGAAATAATGATTTTAAACCTTTCAAAAGCCCGTTCCTCCTCTCTCCTGAATCTTTTTTAATACTTTAACTTAACCTTAGTATTTTAAAAAATAGAAAAATGCTTTGGAGTGCTTCCAAAGCTGTTTAATGAATGAGGAAATCATATTGGTGATAATCTGGATTTCTTTCTAATGCTTCCTGACAATCCTCACATATCGCTGTAATGTGTATATTACCGGACAAATCATACGCGACCATCTCTTGTCTTTCCTGCTCTGTTAATTTATGAAGACCGAGTGTTTCGCTGTGTATCGATGACTGTTCGATGGAACCAAGGTTTGTGCCACAATGACGGCAGTGATAATGAATGGCCACTCAGGTGCCCTCCCTACTCTACTATTAATCATAGTATTTACGATGAAGAGAGAGTTTATTCAACAAAAGAAATACGTTCTTTATTTTATGAACGAAAGGATTATCTAATGAATCATTTACTGATTAAATTCATTCATTACCTGTAAGAATGGCTTTTCCAGCCAAACCTTACATGCCTCAGCACTCTTATTTACAGCTTCCTTTGTTAGCGGAAGATCTTCTTTGTTGAAACGTCCTAACACATAATCAGGTACCTTCATACCGTTCCTTGGTCGGTCAATTCCAATCCGTATTCTGTTAAATTCTTGGGTTCCCAGGTGTGCCACCGTTGATTTTATCCCGTTATGCCCGCCGGCACTCCCTTTTTGACGAAGCCTGATTTTCCCAACCGGCAAGTCAAGATCATCGTAGATGACCACAAAGTCTTCTAACTCAATCTGGTAATAGTCCATTATCGCTCTAATTGATTCTCCAGAAAGATTCATATAAGTTAAGGGTTTTAGTAACACCACTTTTTCACCTTTATAAAAACCAATTCCAAATAGTCCCTTGAATTTTGATTGATTTAAAGGAATATCTAATTGATTCGCAAGCTCATCAATGACATGAAAGCCAATATTATGTCTCGTGTTTTCATATTGCTTCCCAGGGTTTCCTAAACCAACAATTAATTTCATTCTTACCCTCTCTTTCGGCCCAGTCCACCTGTTTAAAAATTTACGGAACATCTTTTTTCTCTCCCAGTTAATAATACGTCTTTTTTGAGATAAATGCGACAAAGACGTAACCTTATCTAGGTTACGTCCGCATTTATTATTCGCCGACAGGTTCTGTTTCTCTGCCTTCTTCGTTATCAGGGTGACCGCCTTCTTGCTGCTCTCCTGCATTAATTTCCTCTTCTTGTCGAGGAGGCAGAATGCTGGCGATAACTTCATCTTCTTCATGATTAATCGTAAATGATCCTTGATAAAGGATATCGGAAACCTTCATGGTTTCGCCAACCTGGAGGTTACTTACATCTACTTCAATTTGCTGTGGAATTTCTGATGGAGTAGAGGTAATCGACAATTCATGAACAGCTTGCTGGAGAACACCGCCATCCTTTACTCCAGCTGCATCGCCAGTTAGGACTAGTCTTACGGTTACGTTAATCTTCGAGGATTTATCAACAGCCAGAAAATCGACATGGATGATTTCCTTTTTAATAAAGTCCTCTTGATAGTCAGTTAAAACGACATCATGCTTACTGCCGTCTATATCAAGTGAAATTACTCCATTCCTGCCTACGTTTCGAATAGTCTTTGTTAAATCAGCCGAGCTGACAGAAACAGGTTTACTTTCAACCTTCCGCCCATAAATGACAGCAGGAATGTTACCAGTTTCTCTAATCCTTCTTAACTCCGAACTGCGAAGTTCCTTACGTTCCTTTGCTTGTAAAACCGTACTCATGCGTTTAGTCACCTTCCTAGTTTTGTTCTTAACTGTCTCTATAAAAATTCCCCAAAACAGGAAGGTCTAAACATTGAATTTATTTGCTGTGTTAATTTGGCCTGTTGATTTGTGCTCCAGGCACTTCGCTTTCCGCGGGCGGTCTGGGGAGCCTCCTCGGCGCATCCGCGCGCCTGCGGGGTCTCCCCTGCCCCGTCCTCCCGCAGGAGTCTCGCGCCTTCCGCACAAATCAACAGGGTTACAAAATCATGATTATCCGTTAACACAGCCTATTTATTAATCAAATAAAGTACTTACTGATTGTTCTTCATGAACACGGATAATCGCTTCGCCCATTAACGGTGCCACGGAAAGTTGAATGATTTTATCTGTCTTTTTCTCTTCTGGCATAACGATAGAATTGGTAATAACTAATTCTTTAATTTTTGAATTTTGAATTCTTTCCATCGCCGGTCCAGATAGAACAGGGTGTGTACAGCAAGCATATACTTCTTTTGCACCATTCTCTACCAGCGCATTTGCAGCTAGTGTGATGGTCCCCGCCGTGTCAATGATATCATCAATTAAGATAGCAATTTTCCCTTCGATATTACCGACAATATTCATGACTTCTGCAACATTCGGCCGCGGACGACGTTTGTCAATAATCGCAATAGGTGCTTTTAATCGTTCAGCTAACTTTCGAGCTCGCGTTACACCGCCATGGTCAGGAGAAACGATAACGATATCACCGTTAAATTCTCTCTTTTTAAAGTATTCCGCTAAGATCGGTACGCCCATTAAATGATCGGTTGGAATTTCAAAGAATCCTTGAATCTGTGGTGCGTGTAAGTCTAAGCAGATAACACGGGTTGCCCCTGCAGTTTCAAGAAGGTTTGCTACTAATTTAGCCGTAATTGGCTCACGAGCACGTGCTTTACGATCCTGACGGGCATAGCCATAGTATGGCATAACAATATTGATCGTTTTCGCAGAAGCTCTCTTCAGAGCGTCGATCATAATTAACAATTCCATGATGTTTTCATTAACAGGTGAGCTAGTCGATTGAATGACGTATACATCACAGCCGCGGATACTCTCTTCGATATTAATTTGAATTTCTCCATCACTAAATCTTGTTACAGAGCTTTTTCCTAAATCTACACCAATAACCTTGGCTATCTCTCTCGCTAAAGGTAGATTTGAATTTAGACTAAATACCTTTAAGTTTGGATCTAAGTATTGATTCGACATAATGCCCTCCAATATTCATGCTTATTTTTTCTTATTAAGCTTATCGACATAGTTTTCCTTATTTACCTGCTGTGAACGTGCAATCGATAATGCATTTCCAGGGACATCCTTCGTAATGGTTGAGCCCGCAGCTACATAAGCTCCTTTTCCAACGGTAACTGGCGCAACTAGGTTAGAGTTACAGCCTATAAAGACTCCATCCTCAATCCTTGTTAAAAATTTATTTTTTCCATCATAATTAACTGTTATTGATCCGCAGCCGATATTAACATCACTGCCAACCTCTGCGTCACCAATATAGCTAAGATGTGAAGCTTTACTTCCCTTACCGAAAACAGCCTTTTTAATCTCAACAAAGTTTCCAATTTTCACTTCATCATGAATATCGGAATCAGGTCTTATATGTGCAAATGGGCCGATATTAACAAGAGACCCAATCGAACTATTATAAGCAGCAGATTGACGGATTACCGTTTCATTCCCTACCTCACATGTATCAATTTCTGAGTTTGGTCCAATTTGGCAGTCTGCACCAATCACGGTCCTGCCTTTTAAGATTGTACCTGGAAGAACAATTGTATCCTGACCAATTACAACATCCGATTCGATGTATGTATTCTGAGGGTCAATAATCGTGACACCATTACGCATATGACTTTCATTTATACGACTGCGCATTATACTTTCTGCTTCAGCCAAAGCAACTCTATCATTAACACCTAACGTTTCTTCAAGATCAGTCGTTTGGAACGCAGTAACAACTTCTCCCTGATTTTTAAGGATTTCAACTACGTCCGGCAGGTAAAATTCTCCTTGAACATTATCATTTGAAACCTTCTTCAATGCTTCAAAGAGTGCAGCATTATCAAAACAATAGGTACCTGTATTAATTTCATTTATTTCCCGCTCTGTCTCTGTTGCATCTTTATGCTCAACAATTTTTTCAACAAAGCCATTTTCATTTCGAATAATTCGACCATATCCTGTCGGGTCACCAATTCTTGCGGTTAGAATTGTCGCCTTTGCTGATAATTCCTCATGATGTTTAAATAATGACTCCATCGTCTCTGCTTTAATTAGAGGCGTATCACCACAAACTACAATGGTAACCCCTTCTTTACCCTCAAGGATCGTCTGTGCCTGCATAACAGCGTGTGCAGTTCCTAGCTGCTCTGCTTGAAGGACATAATGACTTTCTTCCCCTAATTGAGCTTTCACCATATCAGCTCCATGACCAATCACGGTAACCAATTCTTGAATATTTAGCTTCTTCACTTGGTCAACAACATGTTGAACCATCGGCTTACCACATACAGGATGTAATACTTTATATAGCTTTGACTTCATCCGAGTACCTTGTCCTGCGGCCAAAATCACAGCATAACGATTATGCATGTTCAAGTCCTCCAATTTACCTTTTTATCCAAGGCTCTTTTTTCAAATGTTGTTTCTTTTAGAAAAAAATACTAATGATTGAGCGTTCTTTTCATTGAAAAGCCTTCACTTTATGAGAAAAGAGCCTGTAAACTTCGTTCTAAAGCTTTAAAATCGGCTTTTAGATTTTAACAAACATTATTAAAAAACAGCCTTATCCATTAAAAATATTAACGTAATTAGTCAGTCATTTCAAGGAATGTAAGAAAAGTGTCCGAATTTGTTATTTTGAAAAAATTAAGATGGAAGGAAGGAATAGAGGTTATATATCGGGGTGACATAAAAAAAGAGCACTACTTGTTGTAGTAGGCTCTAGTTGAATACTACTTTCTAGGAAGCTCCGGCTTCTTCAAATTCTACCTCTAACTCACCTAAGCGGTGATACTCAGCCAGGACAGCTTCTTGGATTTTTCCACGTGTTCCAGAGTTGATTGGATGCGCAATATCACGAAATTCTCCGTCTGGAGTACGTTTACTTGGCATAGCCACAAATAAACCATTGTTGCCGTCAATAACGCGGATGTCATGAACAACGAATTCATTGTCTAATGTAATTGATGCAATCGCTCTCATTCGGCCATCCGTGTTAACACGGCGTAATCTTACGTCTGTCACTTCCATGTGCTCACACCCTTTTCCTATGTTAAAAAGCTAGTGTTATTAATTCAACATGGTTTCTAGTAAATCCTTCTTAATCTATTAAATATTTTAAAAATATTTTAGACAAAATGGTGAACATTTTTAAAAGTCAGATATTTTAGTATTAAATATAGTGGTTATAGAATAAAATAAAAAAACGCTCGATTATTTCACGAGCGCAATGACTTCAATTTCCACCAATGCATCTTTCGGTAATCTTGCTACCTCTACACAAGAACGCGCTGGTTTATTCGTTGAGAAGTACTCACCATATACTTCATTAATTGCTGCAAAGTCATCCATACTTTTAATAAAAACAGTAGCCTTAACGACTGTTTCAAATGAAGCCCCTGCAGCTGTCAGCACGGCATCCAAATTTTTAAAAACCTGATGAGTCTGTTCTTTTATACCGCCTTGGATCATAACTCCCTCTGCAGTAAGCGGGATTTGACCAGAACTATAAAAAAGATTATTTACAATGATTCCTTGGGAATATGGTCCTATAGCGGCAGGCGCTTGGTTTGTTTGAACAACTTTCATACTATTCCTCCGTTCTGCGTTTAAAATAATTACCCTCTGTAACCTGAATTCTCTTTTCTTTTACGTCCACATCCGTTAGTTTAACCAGTGATTTGTATTCATCAACAAGTCGTTCTTCAATTTTCTCAGCTTCAACCAAAACGGCGATACCAGCAACTTGGCCATTAAATTCTTCTAGCAAGCTGATCATTCCCATTACAGTTCCGCCTGCTTTCATAAAGTCATCGACAATCAAGACCCTGGATCCTTGAGCCAAACTCCTTTTCGAAAGAACCATCGTTTGAATTCTTTTTGCCGAACCAGAAACATAGTTAATACTGACGGTTGGACCTTCTGTTACTTTACTATCTCTTCTAACAATCACAACAGGTGTATTTAGTTGGCTAGCTACAGCATAAGCAAGTGGAATCCCTTTTGTAGCTACTGTCATGACCACATCAATTTTAGTATTTACATAGGCTGAGGCAATAATCCGGCCAGCTTTTTGAACAATAGATGGGTCACCGAGAATATCAGTTAAATACAAGTACCCCCCTGGCAAAAGCCGGTCAGGGTGTTCAATTAACGAACATAATTCATCTACAAATGGTCTTGCCTCTTCATCACTTACATTTACAAAAAATTTAACCCCACCCGCTGCACCAGGTACAGTTTGCAGCGTTCCGATTCCTCTTTGTTCGAAGGTTTCCTTAACTATTGCTAAGTCTTCACTAATAGAAGATTTCGCAGAAGAATAACGTTCGGCAAAGAAGGTAAGCGGTACCAGCTGGCGCGGATGGTCAAGTAAATAGCTTGTCATATCTATCAATCGTTCACTGCGGCGAAACTTCATAGCAATCCTCCAAAAAGACGAATATTCTATTTATAGGATATCACTAATGTACGTTTTTAATCAAGAGTGTGTCGTTCACCGAGCATTCTCACAGCGAATACTTGGTCACAAAATCCTCTCAGCCCGTTATAGATTCGATGCATTCTTGAATCATGCTGGACAATACCAAAGACGGTTGGTCCGCTTCCGCTCATCAGTACTGCATCAGCACCAAAACGCTTCATTTGCTCCTTGATTTGCGCAACCTCCGGATGAAGTTTCAATGTAACATCCTCTAGGACATTTCCAACATTTTCACATACACTTTCATAGTCATTGTTTTGAATCGCCTTGACCATCTCGCCAATTTCCGGGTGCTTCATTCCATTTAAATCTAAACGGCGATAAACCTCTGCTGTCGAGACCCCGATAAACGGTTTTGCTAATATGACCCAGCATGTTGGCGGAGCAGGAAGGTCTGTAATCATTTCACCTCTGCCTTTCGCTAAAGCTGTGCCGCCATAGACACAAAATGATACATCCGAGCCTATTTCCGAACCAAGACTGGCTAATTCGTCCAACGTTAACCCGAGTTCCCATAGTTTGTTAAGACCCCTAAGAGTTGCAGCCGCATCACTGCTGCCCCCGGCAAGTCCGGCCGCAACAGGGATTGTTTTTTCAATGGTGATTTGGACTCCTTTTTTTACTTGATATCGGTCCTTTAACAATTGTGCAGCTTGAAAGGCTAAGTTCCTTTGATCATCTGGAACATATCGATTGTGGGAAAGAATATGTATTTTATCCTGCTCTAATAAGGTTAGTTCAACCCGATCCGCCAAATCAATCGTTGTCATGATCATCTCAACTTCATGGAAACCATCAGGACGCTTATATAAAACATCCAGTGATAAATTGATTTTGGCTGGAGCTTTTACTAAAAGCTTCAATACGCACACCTACACTTCTATCGTTCATATATTTTTTCCTATTTTACCACAAAACTTCTGATAGGAAAAAAGTCTATTAATAATATTTAACGCTGTTTCACAATGTTTGTTGCTTTTTGAATTTTTTCAATCTTATCCTTATGAAAAAGGTATTTGGACAGCTTCAGTTTTTTTGGGGATTGCCTTATCCGAATGAGACCGGCATTCTGACAGCTCCAGCTTTTCTAAGGCTTGTCCTGTTCGAATAGGCATTCACGAATTCTTTTACATACCTAAAGGCCAGGGGGATTCTACCCCTGGCCTTGCCGTGGTGTTTGTTTTGTTTAAACATTGAGAAGCGCAGTGCTGCTTTTCAACTTGCTGCCTGTTTTAAGAGTTTCTGTTGTTTTTCATCAGCTGCTCTGAGGCTAGTTCAATTGCACGTTTTACCATGTTTCCTGCGTCCTTAGCTCTGATGCCGCCCCAGCCCTCTTTTTGAACGACATCGTAAAATCCTAGCTCTTTTGCAAGTTCTTCTTTAAATTGACTAGACATTACACCTCTTCTTCTTGCCATCTAAACAACCCCTTTTTTACACTCACGGCACTATTAGTATGGTATTAAGTGTTTTTTTTATTTTGAAAAAGCAAAAGGCAGAAAATCGGATGATTTTCTGCCTTAAAAATTGCCCTATATTCTAACTTAAAGCTATGTTTCCTGCTGCGTCTTCGTAGAAGGTTATTTGAACTGTCTCAGTAAGAACATCTGCATAGCTGTATGAAACTCGTTCAAATGAATTCTCTTCTTGATCTAACTCGATTACAAAAACCGAAGGGTACGTTTCGGCTAATACGCCTGATCGTTCGATTGTCTTTCTACGTCCTCCGTTTGCCTTGAGCAACAATCTTTTCCCTAAATTTGAATCAAGAGCCTTTTTAATATCGGCTAAGGTTTTTGGCATTCGGTCCACCTCACTGTGTAAAGTATATCACACTGACATAGTCCTTGTCAAATAAAAACATAAAATTATATCAGTCCGACAAAAAGATTGTCAATATCTTTTCTTCTACTTTTTCTCCTAATTTTCAACAATCATTATAGTTTCCTTAACAAGGGCGGATTATGTGTATATAAAAAAAATAAGCCTTTATTTTTTTTTTAAGGCTGTTTCCCTAATGATGGTTGTTAAAATCCTAAAGCCGATTTTAACGTGTAAATAGTTATTTTGAACTTTTGAATTTAGTTTACTGGCTCTTTTCTTATAAAATAAATGTAGTTTTCTGTTGAAACTTTAGCTACAATCTTTAAATATTGTTTCAATAAGCAACAAAGTATAAGAAAAGAGCCTTTCCTAAAGGCTTATGACTCTTCTTCCTGGACAGGATTATAAGGCATTCCTGTCCGTAAGACTCCTTTAGTTTCAATGCCTCCCAGTCCTTTTTCTCCTGTAAGTGTGTTTCTTAATACATCCCAAACATTGATACTTTCCATAAACGGCGTGAAGCTGATTTTCGCAACGATATAAACGGGGTCTAGAGCGTGTATATTGATTCGTGATGGGGAACTAGCAAAATTTGCTCCTGCATGTATTAAAGACTCAAAGTGTGATTGACAGGCGCCTGCAAAAATGACGAGTTGATCTAAATGGGGTATTTTTCTGCGTGCCTCCTTGACGGTTTGGACGAAGTGTTTCGAGTGGCGGTATGCATTAAGATCTGTTATCTTTCCCTTCGCCTTTGAATAGGCATCATGGCCAGTAATGACTAAAATATCAGGACGGTATTGATCGATTAAACTGCCAATTTTATTAGGCATTTCCTTTTCATTACAATGAATGCCATAGACAGGAATACCAATTTTCTCGTATACATTCATGCACTTTTGTAGGTAATCTGAGTCTCCATCTAAATGAAGAACCCTGCCTGGCATTTGAAAATAATTGGCGGGCTGAACATAGCCTCCCGTTGCTTCATAGTCCTGCCTTTGCTTTAGTAAATCTACGTCCTGTGCAAATAAACGGAAGGATTGCTCCTCAAGGGTTTTGTATTCCTGTACGATTCTTGACCTTACATTTGGATTAATCACTACTAAATCATCGTAAGGTGCATCTGCCATCAAACGAATATCCTCACCATATAGGATTGCAAATTTCTGGCCATTTAGTGTTTGAATATCAATAACTCGGAATAGAATATCACAGTTATAGGACCGTCTGCCGACAATATCCATCTTCTTTATATTCACTGCTGTCACTCCAATTAGACCAGCATATAGGCCTTCCAAATAAAGTTTCTCTGTGATAGGCTATGCAACTACACAGAATTTTGTGAATGGCCTCCTATAGCCAAAAAAAAATAGACCATAAAGGTCTATTGGAAATAATGAAGCAATTCATCACTCAAACGGCCAAATTCCTGAACAGACAGGGTTTCCCCTCTTCTTGTCGGCTCAATACCAGCTGCATTTAGTGCACTTATAATTTCTTCCTTCTTTTGTTTTCCATCCGGAAGCTGGCTGGTCAAATTATTTAGCAACGTTTTTCTTCTTTGGGCAAAACTTGCTCGTGTTACTTGGAAAAAGAACGTTTCATCTTTTACGATAACAGCTGGTTCTTCCCTTTTTGTTAAGCGAATGACAGCCGAATCTACATTTGGCTGAGGAACAAAGACTGTTTTTGGAACTATCATAACTGTCTCAGCCTTTGTATAGTACTGTACAGCGATGGAAAGTGACCCGTATTCCTTTGTCCCCGGCTTTGCTGAAATGCGATCTGCGACCTCTTTTTGAAGCATACACACGATGCCTCGAATTGGGATTTGTTCCTCCAGAAGTTTCATTATAATCGGAGTGGTTACGTAATAAGGAAGATTAGCCACAACCATAAGGTCTTCGGTATTTGTAAATTCTTTTTCTATGACTTCCTGAACGTCGGCCTCCAGTATGTCTTTATGTATCACTTTTACATTTTCATATGGTGAAAGAGTATCCGCCAGTATTGGTAATAATCTCTGGTCAATTTCAAAAGCAACAACTTTTTTACTCCTGCGTGCAAGCTGTTCTGTCAGAGCTCCAATACCAGGTCCAATTTCTATTGTCCCTGAATGATCTCCCAATTCAGCGAAATCAACAATTCTATGTAAGATATTTGTATCTATTAAAAAGTTTTGACCTAGACTTTTCTTAAAAGAAAAGCCGTATTTTTCTAGTATCGCACGGGTACGAATCGGGGTAGCAATGTCTTTATTCATTTTTTTCCTCCTGTATGACAACCGCAAGGGCTTCTGCAAATTCCTGTCTGCTGATTTGGAACATCATTAATCTTTTATATAATTGTTTCCCATTGGTATAACCAATTTTCAAAAGTTTTCCCAACATGATCCGTCGTTCTTTTGAACCTGGTCCTCCGACGAGTCCGGCCATAATTAAATCTTCTTGTGTGATTTCCTCTTGGATACTCTCTGACATGGTTTGTGCGTCTCTTAATGCGTTCCTTATTGCCTCTAGAGAAGCGTGTTCCACGCCAAGACCTTTTCCGTTTTTAGCGATAGCCACTTCTTTTGGCAGGAAAGCATGTTTTGCGCCGGGTACTTTTTCAGCTATCGTCTTTCTGATTTTTTCTCCTGGAAAGTCTGGGTCTGTAAAGATAATAACCCCTCTGGTTTCTTGTGCTCTTTTTATTTTTTCAATGGTTTCCTCATTAATTGCAGAACCATTGGTTTCAATCGTATCCGCGTCAACTGCTCGTTTAATTGTAGTAGTATCATCTTTTCCTTCCACCACAATGAATTCCTTAATCCTCATTTTTTCCTCCGCACATGAATGATAAAAAATTAAAATAAATTGAAAAATAAATGAAACATTTTTGTAATGTCCATCGTCTATATTAACAAATCCATTCATATTATTTAGTAAATAGCTTAATGTGTTCGATGATGTAAGTATAAAGAATATTAGAGAAAAAGCAAAATGCAGAGGCTAAATTAAACCTCTGCAATGGTAAAGCTTATTGTAATATTTTAATCTTTACCTTTCTGACTCCCCAGCGGAAAGCCTCCGCCTTTGTTGGGAAAAAAACATCAATCTTGTGTCCCTTTATGGCACCGCCCGTATCAGCTGCTACCGCATAGCCGTAGCCTTCCACATAAACCTTCGTCCCCAGCGGAATAACTCGTGGGTCCACTGCAATTACTTTTGCACCTGGGTTAGCACGCAGATCAAATCCCGTAGCTGTTGTTCCTGAACAGCCGTTACAATAGGCAGTATAGGCAGTAGTATTAACATAAAACTCAGTTCCAGTTTCTGCTCCACGGGAAACTTGAATAGCTAAATCCTTCGTTCCGACAGCCACAACTTTATCGAGTTTCTCTCTAAGTTTCTGCTCACCAATTAATTTTCTTGAAACTTCTTTACCATTTTCCAAGATGACTTCATATTCTTTCGAAACAAGTCCCTGTTTGCCTTCGTTAACAGTTATTTGTTTTCCTTTTTCTAAGCCCTCATCCTTCTTGGTGATAACGGCAAATTGAATTGGTTCTTCCACTACATCGGTGACTTTTTCTACTCGAATGACATTAATAATGCCATCTCTTTGCAATGTCTCTGATAATGACGGTTCAACTCGGTCAAATTCATTAAGTTTAATTCCCTGTTGTGTTAAAAAGTCAGCGACCGTAGCCGAAGTGGACCAAACCTGTTGCTCTTTCCCGCCGTCAACTAGTGTAAGATGAAGAGCGAATTTAATGCGAATATCCATCTTGCTTTTAATCGTTTCCTGGGGTTTTGGTGAAATTTCATCCTGTTCGTTCAATACAATTTGTTGTTCTTTTAGTAGCTCAGCGACTGTACCTGCTGTTGTCCATATCGTTTTTTTCTCGTTGTCTTGGACAATTTGAACCTGCTTTGCTTGCTTCCAGACAATTTCTTGATTGTCTTTCACCTTAGCGTTAGCTGAAAGTGACAAGTAGTCTTTTGAGTTGAGTGGTACTTCAAGTTGTGCGAATACTTCCTTAACTGTATTGGCATGCGTTTTTATTACTTTTTGCTGTCCGTTAAGAGTTAATGCTAACGTTTTCTTAGATCCTTCATAGTATGAAAAACCAAGAAGTGCTGCTAAAACTACAAAACTAGCAAAAGTGATCGCCAACCTTTTACTACTCAAAGACTTGGAAAACAGGTTTTTCATGTTTTTGAATACGATGAAAAACGCCTCCTTCTCTCGGAGAGATTATTGAGAACCATGCTGTCGGCTGTCAACCCTTGCATTTGTTGTGAACGTATTTCCTATTATGCATATAGTTGGGAAATTTGCAAAGGGAAACTTATCGACACGGTTATCCTATGAAGAAAAGGAGACGTGTAGAACTTTAAGTTATAGCAAAAAATTCGGACAAGCTTCTATTTACTTCGACAAGCTTGTCTATCAGTTTATGTCGAATATTTTTTTTGCATTAGCAGTCGTTACATCTGCAACTTCTTCAAAGGATAGCCCTTTGATTTCTGCAATTTGCTCTGCGACTAACTTTACATATCCAGGTTCATTGCGTTTTCCACGATAAGGATGAGGAGCAAGATACGGACAGTCGGTTTCAATCAACAATTTTTCTATTGGAACTACGGCTGCCACTTCTTTGGGTTTTTTGGCATTTTTGAACGTAACAGGACCGCCAAGTGAAATGTAAAAATTCATTTTTAGACATTCGACGGCAACCTCGGGACTTCCGCTAAAGCAATGCATAATGCCTCCAACTTCAGCTGCTCCCTCCTCCTGTAAAATTTCTACAATATCAGCGGTAGCTTCCCGATTATGAATAACAATTGGAAGTTTTACCTTCTTAGCTAACTGAATTTGCTTTCGAAATACCTCTTTTTGGATATCTTTTGGAGACTTGTCCCAGTGGTAGTCTAGTCCCATTTCTCCTATTGCGACTACTTTTGGATGGGCAGCGAGTTCTTCTATCCAAATTAAATCTTCATCTGTCATATCAACGGCGTCTACTGGATGCCAGCCTACACAGGCGTAGATAAACTCATATTTTTCAGCAAGCTCCATTGCTTTATTGATAGTGGGTCTGTCAAAGCCCACACAAATCATATATGATACCCCTGCTTCCTGAGCCCTTTGAATAACTTCCTCAAGATCGTCCTCATATTGTTCAGCGTTTAGATGTACATGCGTATCAAATAACATAACTAAAACTCCTTTGTAGAATTTCAACACAGATTTATGTCGAACCAATAAAGAAAAAATGGAAATGCCACGAAATTTGTTTCACGTGGAACATTTCCATTCAAAAAACTACTTTACTTTTGAACCGTTAGGTAATGTTTGATCAACTGTGGCAAGTGACAAAGCCCCATCTTGCGATCCTGCTAATATCATTCCTTGTGATAATTCACCACGTAGTTTCACCGGCTTAAGGTTTGTAATACATATTACTTTCCTTCCAATTAACTCCTCAGGTTTATAATATTGAGCAATACCTGAAACGACTTGACGTTTTTCATAGCCTAAGTCTAACTGAAGCTTTAACAGCTTATCTGCCTTTTTAATTGGTTCAGCTTGAATGACTTCTGCTACTCGCAAATCAATTTTCATAAAGTCATCTATAGCAATCTCAGCGATTTCCTCTGGCTTTTCTACTTGCTTTTCTTCTTGTTTCTCCTCAGCAACAGAAGCTGGGCCTCCCATTTTAGCGCGGATAAATTCAACCTCATCTGCAATTTCAAGGCGCGGGAATAACGGATTTCCTTTTGAAACCTTTGTTCCGCTTGGAATAGCACCGAAACCAGCTAAACTATCCCATGTTTTAAGCTCCTCATTGTTAACACCCAGCTGTTCAAAAATACGATTCGGTGTCACGGTTAAGAATGGCTGTAGCAGAACTGCAGTTCTTCTTAGTGATTCGGCTAAATGTACCATTACACTAGCTAACTCATCCTTACCTTCTTCTGATTTTGCCAATGTCCATGGCTTTGTTTCATCAATATATTTATTGGTACGACTAACTAATTGCCAAATGGATGTTAAAGCAACTGAAAATTCCATTTTCTCCATGGCTTCCTCATACTTCGAGAACGTTTCTCGGTTTACTTGAAGTAACGCCTCATCGTATTCACCCGTGGAACCAGAATATGTTGGAATAATACCATCAAAGTATTTCTCAATCATTGCAACAGTACGGTTTAATAAGTTACCTAGATCATTGGCTAAATCGAAATTTATTCTTTCAACAAAACCTTCTGGTGTAAAAACACCATCTGCTCCGAATGGTACTTCTCTTAATAAATAATATCGAAGGGCGTCAAGTCCATACCGGTCAATTAACGTAACTGGATCCACTACATTTCCCTTTGATTTAGACATTTTTCCGTCTTTCATTAAAAGCCAGCCGTGAGCAAAAACCTTTTTAGGAAGTGGAAGGTCTAGAGCCATTAACATGATCGGCCAATAAATAGTATGGAAACGAACAATTTCTTTCCCAACAAGATGAACATCTGCTGGCCAGTAATTCAAATATTTACTATCATTCTCTGTTCCATAGCCGAGGGCTGTAATGTAATTAGATAACGCGTCGATCCAAACATAAATGACGTGCTTTGGATCTCCAGGTACTTTTACTCCCCAATCAAAGGTCGTTCTTGAAACAGCTAAATCCTCTAAACCAGGCTTAATAAAGTTGTTAATCATTTCATTTTTTCGCGATTCCGGCTGGATAAACTCTGGATTTTCTTCATAGTATTGCAGCAGCCGATCGACATATTTACTCATTTTAAAAAAGTAGGATTCTTCTTTGACAATTTCTACGCCTCTGCCACAATCAGGGCAATTTCCTTCAAGTAACTGACGGTCAGTATAAAAGGATTCGCACGGTGTACAATACCAGCCTTCATACTTGTCCAGGTAGATATCTCCCTGTTCAAGCAGTCTAGCAAAAATCTTTTCGACAATTTGCTTATGTCTCTCTTCCGTTGTTCGAATAAAGTCGTCATAAGAGATATCAAGCTTTTTCCATAAATCCTTAATCCCATCCACAATCTCATCAACATACTGCTGTGGGGATATCCCTTTTTCCTCTGCTTTGCGCTGGATTTTTTGCCCGTGCTCGTCTGTTCCTGTTAAATACATAACGTCGAAGCCGCGCATCCGTTTATAACGTGCCATTGCATCCCCTGCTACAGTGGTATAAGCATGACCAATATGTAAATTTCCGCTCGGATAATAAATCGGAGTGGTGAGATAAAAGGTTTTTAATTTTTCTTGCATTTGATACCCTCCTAATAGTAAACAATCGACTTTTCTATTAAAACATTATTACCTTTTTTCATCCTCTTATATCATCAAAATATACCCAAAAATCAATAAATGTGCAATAAAGCTCATTTATACAATAGATTTATTTTATCATTTTTTCCATCTCCCCCCAAAAAAAACGAGACCTCTGCGAAATTTATATTAATGAAATAGGTGATTTTTGTAGTTTTTTGTCGAATTTTATAAAAATGTTCAAATTTCTAATATAAACACAGCAATAATATTAAAAACCTATTTTACCTGAATGACCATTCATTATACACTGGTATATCAACATTCCTGCAAAATGATAATATTTGCCATTACATTTTATCATAAAGTAATTGACGGAAATGGGAATGGCTGGTATTATAAATTTATAAAAATATTGTCGAATAATGACGAATTGATAGAAAAATAAATTAATAGGTTTAATATGAGAGGAGCTATTAAAATGAAATCTACAGGTATTGTCCGTAAAGTTGATGAATTAGGTCGTGTAGTAATTCCAATCGAATTAAGAAGAACACTTGGTATCGCTGAAAAAGACGCATTAGAAATCTATGTTGACGATGAGCGCATTATTTTGAAGAAATACAAACCTAATATGACTTGCCAAGTTACTGGTGAAGTTTCTGATGATAACTTAGCACTTGCTGGCGGAAAGTTAATCCTTAGCCGTGAAGGTGCAGAACAGCTAGTAAATGAAATCAAAAGCCAATTTGAATTAGTAAAATAATATAATATTAATGAAGCTTCTCCTGCAAAGGGAGAAGCTTTTTTAATGATTATTGGTCGATATGGTACGCCTGATAAACCTCACGTTTATTTATGCCGCGATCTTTCGATGTTTGTTTAATTGCCTCTTTTGAAGGAAGTTCTCTTACACTTATGTAGTGATTTACATGTTCCTCGATCGACAAGGTTTCCCACCAGGAACTTTCTTCCTCCTTCAGTTTGCTTTCATCCGCACCTTCGATAATCAAACAAAATTCACCGCGAATTTCGTCCTGTTGCGACCATGCCAAAACCTCAGATAAGTTTCCTCTTATAAACTCTTCGAATTTTTTTGTTAACTCCCTGCAAATAGCTGCTTTGCGATCGCCTAGAATATCATACATTATAGTTAAGGTTTCTTTAAGCCGGTGTGGTGACTCATAGAAAACAAGAGTTCCTGTTTGTTTCTTTAAACCCTCTAACTCTGCCTTCTTTTCTTTTTTACTTCGATTTAGGAAACCATAAAAATAGAAGGGCTGACAGGTAAGTCCTGAGGCAATTAGTGCTGGGAGGGCTGCATTAGCCCCCGGTAATGGTACTACGGTTACCTTTTCTCTGATTGCAGCCTCTACAAGCTCATATCCTGGGTCTGATATAGCTGGCATACCAGCGTCACTTACCAAAGCAATTTTCATGCCGTCCTTGATTTTATGTATAAGCTTTTCCCCACTTGATTCTTTATTATGCTCATGATAGCTGACAATTGGCGTTTGAATTTCAAAGTAATTGCATAATTTCTTTGTATTTCTTGTATCCTCTGCTGCAATCAAATCTGCTTCCTTTAAAATCCTTACAGCACGAAAACTCATGTCCTCAAGATTGCCGATTGGAGTTGGAACAAGATAGAGTATTCCTTTTTGTGCTTCGTTCTCAAAGCTTTTCTGCTGCCACATTAAACACACCTCCTTTACTCTTCTCCATATAAAATCTTTCTGATTTCCGCTGTGTATTCCCCCTCTTCATTATAAACAAATAAGGGAGGAAGTATTTTTAAATCTGGGCTGCCATCTTTGATTGCTTCTATTAATAATGTATTGGCCTCTTTCCCCTGCTTGGGGTAGACTAACTGAATGCGCTTCGGTTCAAGACGATACTGCCTCATGACCGTAATGATATCCAGCAGCCTTCCCGGACGATGGACAAATGCCACCTTTCCGCCCTGTCTTACCAGCTGACTCGAAGCCCTTACAGCGTCTTCAAGAGTACAAAGTATCTCATGACGGGCAATAGCCAAATGTTCATTCGGATTTATTTCTTCTTTTGACGGTGTTATAAAATAGGGAGGATTGCAGGTAACTACATCATATTTTCCATAACCTAGTTGTTTAGGCATTTCTTTTATATCACCATGGATCATCTGAAGGCGTTCCTGAAGATGGTTATATTCAATACTTCTAACTGCCATGTCATAAAGACGTTCTTGTATCTCTACACCAATAATATTTCCTTTTGTCCTGGCACTTAAAAATAATGGGATAACACCATTCCCACTACAAAGGTCGATAATATTTCCTTTCTGAATTGGAACATATACAAACCGAGCAAGTAAAACTGCATCTAATGAAAAAGCAAAAACCGAGGGACTTTGAATAATTCTTAGATTTTCAGCAAGCAAATTATCTAGGCGTTCGTCATCCTTTAACATAACCATACTTATGCACCTCTAATTATATGTAAAAAAATAAGGCTGACCTGAGTCAACCTCTACTGAGTTATTTTTTATTAAGAAAGGAGAGACAAAATAAGCAATCGCCTTCCTTACGTAAGCTTCCAAAATGAAGATTACAAATGTGAAATCCTTCTTGGTAGAGACGAGCAAGATTATCATAGCCTTCTCCGATATCTAAAGTCCGATCTCTGTTAGACTCGCGAGAAGTTGTCCCTTTTTTCACTTTCTCATCTTTCTTTTCTTTGTCCGTGGTTACATCTAAACGGCGTCTTAGATGTTCGTTTTCTAGCTTTAAATAGTGATTCTCTTCTAGTATTTCGGCTAAATGCTGCTTTAATTCCCCGAGTTGCTGGTAAAGATGGCCAATTTGTGTTTCCATATTACTTACTGATTCAAATATCTCTTTTTTATCCACGTCGCACACCTCTTAATCTGTGGATTGTATAGACAAGGCACCCTCTTTAATGATTTCGTCCAATGTATACTCCAGAACTCGATCCTGGTCCTTTAGTTCCACCTGAAGTACCCGCTCTAATATATTTAATCCTACCACTTTTCCTCGACCTTGAGGAGTTTCAATTATTTCGCCTAAATCAGGCAGCTGCTCCTTAGCAGCTTCATATTCATCATTTTCATATTTTAAACAGCACATAAGTCTGCCGCATAAACCGGATATCTTTGTAGGATTCAATGAGAGATTTTGGTCCTTTGCCATCTTAATGGACACAGGATCAAAATCGCCTAAAAATGTGGAACAACATAGCATTCTTCCACATGGGCCAATTCCTCCAAGCATTTTTGCTTCGTCCCGAACCCCAATTTGGCGCAATTCAATTCTTGTCCTAAAAATCGACGCTAAATCTTTTACTAACTCACGAAAATCAACTCTGCCATCAGCAGTAAAATAGAAAATCACTTTATTTCGGTCAAATGTATATTCAACATCCACTAGTTTCATATCTAATTGATGTCCATTAACTTTTTCATTACAAACATCATATGCTTCTTGGGCAGCTTGTTTATTTTCTTCAACAATCATTCGATCCTTATGATCTGCAACTCTCACTACCTTTTTTAATGGTAAAACGACATCGTGCTCTTCAACCTGTTTACGTGGAACAACGGCCCTTCCGTATTCTACACCGCGTACTGTTTCGACAATGACAAAGTCGTCCTTTTGAATTGAGAGGTCTCCAGGATCAAAATAATAGATTTTACCCGCTTTTTTAAAGCGTACTCCTACAACATCATACAAATGAAGATCCCTCCTGCAATTTCAACACAAGCTCTTCCATCATTAGCTGCGGATTCATATTAGCCGCAAGCTTCCTTTTTGCCTCGAGAATAGCCGACATTTGATCCGATAACCGCCGTCCGGATGTTTCAAGAGCATACCGTCTTAACCGGTCACTTTCAGCTTTAAAGACGATTTGCTCCTGTTTATCTAGTTGTATATATAATAAATCCTTAAAAATAAGAAGTAAAAGATCTAAACCACGATTAATCTGTTCTTTCTCTTTAAAATGTGAGAACCAATCTCCTTGAAGAGTAACCATTGCTTCTAAAGGATTTTTTCTCAACACCTCATATAATTTTAACACTATTTTTTGAGCTTGTGCAAACCAATCATCGACATTTAATTCATATGCCTCATCAAGGTTATTCGTTAGCTGCGCTAATAAGGGCGCTTTCATTGGATTTACGCCATTTTCAGTCAGTTGGTTAATCATCGCTAATGGAGATAATGGTTTAAATGATAAAATTTGGCACCGCGAAAGGATAGTTGGCAGCAGTTGCTGAGGCTGCTCTGATAAAAGAAAAGCTGTTGTTTGTGAGTTGGGCTCCTCAAGAAACTTTAACAAACTATTTGCCGCACTCACACTCATTTTATCAGCGTCACTAATCATATAAACCTTTCTTGATGATTCCACGCCTTTTTTTGAAAATTCCTCCTGAAGGTCTTGAATTTGCTGCTTCTTAATCGATAATCCATCGGGCTCAACCTTATGGACATCCGGATGATTACCGCTATTAATCCGACGGCAATTATGACAGGCCTCACATGGTTTAAATCCTTCTATTAAAGACTCACAAAATAATGCTTTTGTAATTAATAAGGCAATTTCTTTTTTTCCAGTACCTCTAATTCCTTCAAGTAAATAGGCGTGGGCGACTCGCTCTTTCAACAAACTATTCTTTAACATTTTTAGCACGGCAGGCTGAAGTTCTTCCAGCTGGTCCCATGTTTTCACCAAGTTCATCACCCACTTATATTTAGTATAGATTTAAAAATGCATATATTGTTCAATTGGAAGAACAAAAACAGTAGCACCGCCAACCTCAACCTCAACTGGATAAGGAACAAAAGAGTCTGCATTTCCTCCCATAGGGGAAACGGGGGCCACTAATTGATCCCGTGATTTACAGTTATCTTTTATGATTTGCAAGGCACGATCTACACGTATATCTTCTGTTCCAATCATAAAGGTGGTGTTGCCAGATTTCAAAAAGCCGCCTGTAGTTGCCAGCTTTGTCGCTCTAAAATTATTATCAACCAGTGCTTTTGATAACCGATTGCTATCCTGGTCCTGAACAACAGCGATGATAAGTTTCATCTCTACCAACCCCTTCGTCAACATTCAATTATCTTTTCTATATTATAACAGGTATTTGTCCCTGTTACATTGATATTCGACAGAGGTTGTTTTTGAAAGTTGTCTGAAATCTTTTCTGGGCAGCCCCAACCAATTACCTTATTTGCTTTACATACAAAAAAAGCTGACCCATTTCAAGTCAGCCTTTTTCTATCATCAACCTTTTACTGATCCTGCTGCAATACCTTCAACAATACGATCGCTTAAAATAAAGTAAGCAATCAATACCGGGATAATACTAATCATCAATGTTGCACCAATAGCACCCCAGTCAGTTAAATACTGTCCAACGAAGTTGTTTACCCCAACAGTAATGGTTTTCCATTTGTCAGAGCTTAAGAACGTGTTAACGAATACAAATTCGTTCCAGTTATAGATCATGTTGATAATGACAGTAGTTGAAAGCACTGGTACTGTCATTGGAAGTGTAATTTGGAAGAAGATTCGATGGACGGAACACCCATCCACAACGGCTGCTTCTTCAATCTCCCGTGGTATGGTTTTGTAAAATCCTGTCAAAATCATAATCGTTATCGGTAAGTTAAATGCTACATACGATAAGATAACTGACATTGGATTATCAATCATATTTGCTGTTTTAAAGAAATTAAATAAAGGGATTAAGGTTGAATGAAGCGGGATCATATATCCTGCCATAAACAAACCAAGGACTAATCCACTTAACTTCCATTCCATTCTTGTAATTGCAAACGTTACGAAGCTGGCAAGGATGACAGTAAGTACAACCGCTGCGACCGTGTACAAAACACTGTTAAAGAAGTATACATCGATATGACCCGCTGTCCATGCCTTCGCATAGTTTCCCCACTGTGGATCTTGCGGAAGCGCAAACGGGGACATCCCGAAAACTTCCTGATTTGTTTTTAAGGAGAACAGGAATAACCATATTAGCGGGTAAACCTGTATGATTGCAATAACTCCTAGGATAAAATAAAGAATTCCATATCCAATTTTGTTTCCTAGTGTTTTACTCGTTTTATAAGAAGCTGATAGGGTCGTTTTTTGTGTTTCTAGTGCAACTCTACTCATCCTTTTCACTCCCCTTTTTAATAGTCCACATCTTTTGTATTAAGTAACTTTTGAATTACCCATGTTGCAACAATACAAATGACCAATAAACCGAATCCAATAGCGCTTCCGTAACCGAAGTTATACTTGCTGAACGCTTCTGTATACATGTATGATGCCATAACCTCAGAGGCACCGTTAGGTCCGCCGCCAGTTAAGACGAAGATCAAGTCAAAGTACTTTAACGAACCGACAATCGCCAGGATGACCATGACTTTGATTACACCTGCGATTAAAGGAACCTTAATTTTATAAGCAATTTGAATGGAAGTGGCTCCATCAATTTTTGCAGCCTCAATCAGTTCTTCCGGAACATTTTTTAATGCTGCATAGAAAATAATGATATAGAAACCTGCATATTGCCAAACGATTGGAAAAAAGAGCGCATATAGTACGATATTAGAATCCGCTAACCATAGCGGAGGATTGTCAACGCCAATCAACACTAGCAATCTGTTAAGCATTCCGTTCGTAGGGTCAAATATTTTCGCCCAAAGTTGTCCTATTGCTACAGAAGATAGTAACATTGGAATTAAGTATATTTTTCTTAAAAAGTTAGCACCTTTAATCTTACTTGCTAGGATTAGCGATAAAATTAAATAACCAACCAAGCTTAAAGTGGAAAAAAGACCTAGTAATAGGGAATGCCATGCACTTTGCCAAAACTTTGTGTCCCTTGCTAATTCAATGTAATTCTCTAAACCGATAAACTTCATCTTGCCGATGCCGTTCCAGTCCATAAGACCATAATATCCAGTTAAGACAATTGGGATATAGATTAATAGAAGAATAAGAAGTAACGATGGAAGTACGTAAAGGCTTATTATCCATTTGTTCGACATTACACTTTTCATGTTTATACTCCCTTCTTATTTGAAAAAGCGGCTAAAATGATAGAGGGCATAACCTGTATGCCCTCTACACTGAGATTATGATTAGGCCATTTTACTTTTTCTCTTCAGCAAGTTCATCCTTGTGTTGTTTCACAAAATCTTCCGGTGTCACTTGTTTTCCAAAGAGAGCAGTTACTAAATCATGATGTAATTCAGATACAGCCGGGCTGGATTGAGTATCAAAGTAAGTTGTAACGTTTGATGCTTCACTCAAATCCTTTAGGATTTCAATATACATTGGTGCAAGATCTAAGCTAGCTGTGTCTACTTTCGTTGCAGGAATAACACCAGCGTCGATTACTGATTTTTCTCCCCATCTCTTTACTAGGTATCCAACGAAGTCTTTTGCTTCTTCTTGAACTTTAGAATCTTTTGCTACGAACAAACCAACACCAGGGCCGCCTACGTAGCTGTCGATGCTTTCCCCTTTTCCGCCTTCATATGTTGGGAACTTGAAATAGCCAATCTTATCTTTGAATTCTTGTGCTACGTCAGGGCTTGTTGTGTAGTTTGGTAATTCCCAAGTAGCTGTTAAGAACATCGCTGCTTGTTCATTCATGAAATAACCTTTTGCATCGTCGTTTGATAATGCACTTGCACCTTTCACGAATCCGCCCATATCAACTAGGTTTTGTACTTCCTCAGCTGCTTTTACAATCGCTGGGTCGTCCATTTTTGCTTTACCTTTAATAACGTCTGTTAGAATCGTAGACCCGCCAATACGGTCTGCTAGATACATGAACCAGAATGATGCTGGCCAGCCATCTTTCGCACCAACAGTTGCAGGAACAACGCCATTGTCAGCTAAAGTTTTTACAACATTTTTATACTCATCGAAAGTCTGTGGAACTTCTAAATTATATTTCTCAAAAATTTCTTTGTTGTAGAATACGTAAGAAATATTTAACTCAAGTGGAAGACCATATGTTTTTCCATCTACCGCATATGATTCTTTTACACCAGGGATAAATGCATCTTTAAGGTCTGCATCGTTATCAACAACATCATCTAGTGGAGCTAACATGTCACCTTCAACGTAAGGCTTGATAAAACCATCTGACCAAGTCATACCGATATCTGGCAGTTCATTAGAAGAAGCTAATACCTTAAGCTTTTCGCGGTATTGATCTGGGTTTAGGATTTCAGTTTCGATTTTAATATCCTTGTGCTCTTTTTCATACTCTGCTATCACATCTTTTACAATAGAGAACTGAGCATTTGAGCTGCCTTCCGGCCATAAATGCATGAATTTGATAACCTTTTTACCATCGGCACTACTTTCTTCTGAAGAACTTGAAGAAGAACATCCTGCAAGTGCTAGAGAGAGTAGCATAATGAATGACATGAAGATTGCAACCGTTTTCTTATTAAACAATTGTGATTCCCCCTATGACCTTTTCTTTGTTTTCGCTTACATTTATATCTTACATTCTGACAGTTCTGAAAAATAGGTCACAACGATTAGGAAAAATGCCACTATTTTTAGAAAGCCTTTTCATTATTGTTTTTTCGGTAAGCACTTGGTGTCACACCTTCTAACTCCCTGAAGATTTTAATAAAGTATTTCGCCGTTTTATAGCCGGATTCTTCGGCAATATCATTAATTGGAAGATTGGTTGTCATCAACAATTCCTTTGCCCGCTGGATTCTGCGGCGGGTTACATACTCACTGAAGGTTAATTTCACATGTTCTTTAAAAAGTGAGCTTAGATAGCTTGGGTTTAAATGAACATGGTCTGCCACTTCTTTCTGGGTTAACTCATTTTTGAGATTGTTATTGATATAGTCAATTGCTTCTCTGATTGGCTCTCGATTCGATGGATTTTGGGTATTCGCATCCACGAGTTTCGTATCGACTACTTTTTCTATCAAGCCCGCCCGTTGTTTTTTCTCAACCTCTTTATGCGCCTCTTCTACAGCCTCAATTAACGCTTTTTTGCTGATTGGTTTTAGGAGATAGTTTATAACCCCTAGACGAAGGGCTTCCTGGGCATACTCAAACTCAGAGTATGCCGAAATCACGATGATTACAGGAAAAATATTAAGTTCTTTTGCGATTTTTAATAATTCTAATCCTGTTATTTCCGGCATCCGGATGTCGGTGATGAGGATATGAACCTTATGCTCTTTCATCAGTTGGATGGCTTCTTCTCCATTTGAAGCGGTCATAATTTGATAGTTCCCATTTGCCCATGTATCCAAGTTCTTTTTCAGCCCTTGGCGTGTTCTTGGTTCATCATCCACGATCAAAATCGTCTTTGTATTCAACATGGTTTTCTTCTCCCTTCACAGGTATGACAAACGAAACCTTTGTCCCGTAATTTTCTTTACTTTTAATGGTCAGACCACTTTTTTGATAATATAATTCCAGGCGTTTGTGTACGTTTGAAATCGCTATTCCATTACCATTTTTCGAGATTACACCGCCTGATTCTATCGCCTGTTTAATAGATTCTAATTTTTCTTGTTTCATCCCGGGGCCATCATCTTCTACAACAATTTCCAGGTATTCCTGATCCTCCGTAGGTTGAATTGAAACCGATATCGTACATGGCTTCATTGTATTTCCAGCCCCATGCAGAACCGCGTTCTCGACTAACGGCTGAATCAACAGTTTTGGGATTCTGACGTTCCCTGTTTCACATGGCATGTTTAGATTCCAATTTAAGTGATCACCGAAGCGCATTTTCATAATTTCCATATAGTCTTCGATGTGTTTTATTTCTGCCTTGATTGGAACCCAATCCCCATCCGTCTGCTTGGTGATGGTATAACGGAATAAGTTAGACATTGCCACCACAAGCTCCGCCAGTTCATCCTCATCTTTATCTTCAAGTGACCATTTAAGCGCATCCAACGTATTAAAAAGGAAATGCGGATTAATTTGCGCCTGTAATGCTTTTAATTCACTCCGGCTTCGGGTAATTTCTTTTTGGTATACCATTTTGATTAGGTGGTTCGTTTCTTTTACTAGTTGGTTATAGGTACTATTTAACTCATTGATTTCATTAACTGCAGTAACACTAGGGTTCAAGGTTAAGGAGCCTGCGCTTGCCAGCTGCATCGTTTTTGTCAACTTGACAATCGGTCTTGTAATAAAAGTCGAGAGACCTAGTGTACTGATTAAAAAGATAATAAATCCGATAATACCGGCAATGATAATACCTGAGCGTAAAACCGTAATCCCTTCCGTAAGGGCTTTAATCGGAGTTAAAATTATCAGTGTCCACCTGGTTTCATCCGACGTTTGTCTTGTCACCATATACTCCTGGTTGTCCAACGTCAACGTAGGAGAAATAATCGGTTCAAGTGGTTCATAATAGTTTGTTAGAATCGGCTCAGAGTACTGGTCTAACAAAATCGAATACTGATTTTCAATAGTGGATGTATCCGGATCCACAAACTGAAGATAATCTCGATAAATACTAATAAGTAGATAACCGCCATTCTCAAAGCCGCGGTTTAATAGATTGACTCGTCGCAGTGCAAGGATGTTATCAGAGTTACGCGGGTCGTCACCGATCCAGACCAGGCTTCCATTTGCATAATCAGCCTGTTGAATCCAATTACTGTCAATTCTCGTGAGTAAATTTGTATCATCTAACGGGATTAATCGATCCATCGTATCTGTATAAAGTTCAAATGAAAAAATCCCATCCGTATTTGCTTGAATTGTGGTCACTATGCCGTCTAATTGCTGCCGCTCAGCAAAACTAATGGTCTGTCCTTGATATGCTTTTATTAAGGTTCTTTGAATGGCATCATTTGTCATGACTAGTTTAGAAGAGGTGCTAATTTGTTTATATAAAGATTCTAATCTTCCGTTTGCCTCTACCGCCGTCTGGTGTATTTGTTTTTCGGCATTATTTTTTAATAAGGTTGATACTCTATTAAAAGTGATTAAGCTGACAATTGCTAAAACAATCAGCATCACTACTAAAAATACGACAAGTATTTGATTTCGTAACGTGTTCCATTTGTGTAATCTTGAGAACATAATATCGCCCTTCTAAGATAGTTTTTTCTACTATAACGCATTTTGTCGATTTCCGTAATATTATTTTCAAATATCAAAAATCTGTTAATTTTTAAAAATCAACCATGTTCAATATGTGCCCAGTGTTCTATAATATTTATAAAAGGTAAGCACCATAAGAAGGGGAATGATTATGAATAAGGTATCAATGAGTGGTCTCTATGCTCTTACCGAATGGATCACTAGATTTGCCTATGTAAATATCTTATGGATTGGCTTCTCGCTTCTTGGTCTTGTGGCCTTTGGAATTAGCCCTGCGACCGTGGCCATGTTTACGATTACACGCAAATGGATCATGGGGGAAAGTGATATTCCCATATTTCAAACTTTTTGGAATTCCTATAAAAAAGAGTTTCTTAGAGGTAATGGAGTAGGAATCGTCATAGCTTTATTGGCCTATATTATTTTTATTGATTTGAACTATATAAAACTCGATTCGATTATTCAAATTCCTTTATACCTCATTATTTTTGCAATCGTTATGACAATCTTGTATATATTTCCTGTTTACGTTCACTATAATGTTACATTCTTTCAGCTGTTTAAAAATGCATTCTTTATCATGATGGTCAATCCACTCTCAAGTATAATAATGCTAATGGGGTTTGTGGCTTTATTCTTTGTAATGAAGTTTTTACCAGCACTGTTATTTTTCTTCGGCGGAAGCCTCTCGGCAGGAATTATTATGTCATCCTGTTATCTTGCCTTTCAAAAAATCGACAAGAAACTTCAAAAAGCGGAAGCGGCTTAAACATCTGCTAGAGCTAAATTAAAAAGGAAGCACAAACGTTTTAGTTGTGCTTCCTCTTTTTTATGCTAAATCTAATAGTTCGCTGACCGTTACGAGTTGATAGCCTTGTGATGTTAATTCGGAAACAAGCATTCGCACGGCTTCTATAGTTTGTGAACGTTCACCATAGCCATCATGGAAAATTAGAATACTTCCATTCTTTACAGCCTCTCTTGATTTCCCCAGGATATGTTGAACTCCGGGCTGCTCCCAGTCCTGAGCCTCTAAGTTTAGCGCACCAATCATTGGGTATCTCCTCTTTTGGATTAAAGATACCGTATCCTGATTATAATCAAAGTATGGAGGACGAAAGACAACAGGTTTTCTTCCCGCCATTTCCTCTATTAATTTTTCCGTTTCTTCAATTTCCTTCAAACAATCTTGTTCGCTTAACTCAGATAGTTTTGGGTGAGTGAAAGTATGGTTTCCAATTTCATGTCCCTGGTCTGCAACCTGCTTTACAACATCAGGATGATTTCTCATCTGTTCACCTATCATAAAGAAAGTTGCTTTTCCTTTTGCTTCCGAGAAAATCTCTAAAACTTGCGGTGTGTAAACTGGATTTGGTCCATCATCAAATGTAATGGCAACTACCCTTTGTGCTGTAGGAATTTCGTTAATCATCATGGACACTCCCTTAATATGGCCCTCTTACAAATTCCCTTACTTTTTCCTGATAGAAACGTTGAATCTCTTTCTGTTCTTCTGCAGAGAACGACTTCGTATTTAGAGCAGCTAGATTGTCCTCTACCTGTTTAACATTTTTAAATCCAGGAATGATACACGTAATTTCCTTCTGATCTAGAATCCAGCGCAATGCTGCACTAGCCATTGATTTACGGCCCTCTGCAATCCACTTTAATTCATCAGCTAATTCGACACCCTTACGGAATCCAAGACCTGCGAAGGTTTCCCCTACATTAAAGGCCTCTCCATTTTCATTAAAGCGGCGATGGTCATCTGCCTCAAATTCATGATCAGTGGAGAATTTACCAGTCAGCAGTCCGCTCGCCAGCGGTAAACGAACAAGTAAACCGACGCCTTTTTGATAAGCCTCCGGTATTAAGTTTTCTAATGGCTTCTGGCGGAACATGTTAAATATGATTTGCAGGCTTTTGACATTAGGATTTTCCAAACAAATCAGTCCCTCTTCGACAGTTTCCACACTGACACCATAGTGACGGATTTTCCCTCTTTCTTCAGACGGTCTAGTACGTCAAAAACACTGCCATCCCTTAAAATCTCTGTTGCCGGGCAATGGATTTGATACAAATCTATCGCTTCCCTGTTTAAACGGCGCAGGCTGTCTTCACAATAAGCACTTACCTTTTCATAGCTGTAATTTTTTGGATCAAAAATATCACCCTGACGACAGAACTTGGTTGCTAAATGTATCCGGTCTTCCCTGCCTTTCGTGGCTTTAGCCAATAACTCTTCACTATGCCCATCACCATATACATCAGCAGTATCAAAAAAGTTAACACCCTGGTCAATCGCATATTCTATAGACTTCAAGGCTTCTACATCACTCGTCCTGCCCCATGAACCGCCTATTGCCCATGTTCCAAAGCTTACCTCACTGATCATGATTCCTGTATTACCTAGCTCACGATAATTCATTTTGCACAGCTCCTTTTTTCAATCTAACTCACTAGCTTAAGAATGGTCCCAGTTAAAGCCAATTTCTTTAAGAAAGGCACGAGCCAGTACCATATGTCCCGCAGTAGAAGGGTGAACACGATCCCAAGCTATAGTTGCTGGGTACAGGTCTTTTAATAGACTATTAAATGCTGCCTGTGTATCAACAAATAAACAATTTGTTTCTTCCGCAATTTTTTTAACCACCTGCCCGTACTGCTCCATTGACTGGCGCATTTGATCCTGTTCATTGCCCTCTAAGTAAAAAGGAGTCATCAGAACCATTTCCTTCACAATTGGCTTTGCTTCTAACACGAGCTCCCTAAGTGTTTTTTCGTATTCATCAATGTACACATGCCACTCTTTAATGAAAGGAGTATCGTATTGCCGCCATACATCATTAATTCCTATCATAATGGACAGCCAGTCTGGCTTTTGATCAATTACATCTTCCTGCCACCTATTTTTCAAATCACGGACGGTGTTGCCGCTAATGCCCTTATTTACTACCCGAATTCCTAATTCCGGATAAACAGCTTGAAGCAGCCCATCAACATAAGATACATACCCTTTACCCAGGGCAGCAAATAAACCTTCACCCTCTGGTTTTGCTCGTTCACAATCCGTTACAGAGTCACCAATAAATAAAAGTTTTTGACCTTGGTCTAGCTTCATTCCTCTTTCCTCCCTAGCTTAAGAGAACTGGCTAAGGTCAGCCCTCTAGAAGTATTGAAGATGGATTAGACAGTGGTTGTGACTTGATTTTGAACCAATACTTTTTTCTCCCAAGCCCTGCTTTTCCATCTAAAGTACATGGTAATTCCTCGAAACCATTCATCTACAATAAAGGCAATCCATATTCCCGGTAATCCATACCCAAGGTGTATCCCTAAAAAATAGGCTAACGGCACACTAATCCCCCACATCGAGATAAAAGCCATTATAAGAGAAATATTTGCATCCCCAGTCGCACGTAAGGAATTGATTACCACTAAGTTAAAGGTTCTCCCGGGCTCGAGAATAAGACAAAGTAATAACAATGTACTCCCCATAGCAATAATCTCATGATCTTTAGTAAAAAAACTGAGCAGTGGTTCTCTAAAGATAGCTACTACTATCGCTATTGCCACTGTCATCAATAAGCTATACCGTAAGCTTTTTAGTAATTGATGATAGGCACCATCAAAATCCCGGGCTCCTGCCTTGTAGCCAATTAGAATTTACGTTCCCTGTCCCATCGCCAAGCCAAACACAAGAATAAAAGACACTATATTCTGAGTATACACACGGGTGGTTAACGAGGAAGCACCCAGCAAAGCAATGATAGCGGTAATAGCTAACTGGCTGAGGTTGAAACAAATTTGTTCCCCGGCTGCCGGAACTCCAATTTTCATAATCCGTTTAATTTGAATAACATCAATGGTTATATAATCCCTTAATTTAAGATTAATCGGGATTCGATCATACAATAACTTTAGAATAAGAACCAAGGCTATGGCCCTGCTAATTGCAGTAGAAATGGATACTCCGATTACACCCATTTCCGGAAATCCTAGTAATCCATAGATTAAGATGGCATTTCCAATTAAGTGAATAACGTTCATTGTGATAGAAACCATCATGGCGTCCCTTGTGTACCCATTCGCTCTGAGAATGGAAGAAACAGTAATTAGAACTGCTTGGAGAAATACTGTTCCTCCTACAATCGCAAGATACTGTTATGCTCCGGCAGGTGAAAGAAGCTTAATAGTTCTGTTCTAAAAATAACCATTAATAAACTAACAACTAGGCCAATGACAAGGTTTAGGGTTATAGAGATAGCTGTTACTTTTTTCGTTTCATTTTTTAAACCTGCACCTAAGTATTGAGAGAGAACAACAGCCGTACCACTTGAAACGAAACTAAAGATGAGAATACATAAAAATATAAGCTGGTTTGCCACACCCACAGCGGCGACAGCATCATCCGAGATATGCGACAGCATAATGGTGTCTGTACTGCCCATAATCACTTGGAGAAATAACTCTACAAAAATTGGCCAAGTAATTGCTAGTAAACCCAACTGAGGGGTGCTTTTTATTGTGGATTTTTTCATTAGAAATCCTCTTATTTTCTAAACTCTCTTAATTGCTCATTCAATTCCTTCGTTTGTGAATAAACTTGTTGATAGATTATAAATAGTTTCTTATAGGCTTCAACGTTTTCCTGAATAGGATAATAGGTCTTTGCAGTTTGAATAAATTCCTCAGCACAATCTTTAAGTGATGGGTACCAGCCACAACCATATGCCGCTAACATTGCCGCACCCATTCCAGGACCCTGTTCGCTCGTAAGCTTTTCAATTTTTGCATTGAAAATGTCCGCCTGCATTTGCAGCCATGTGTCATTCTTAGCGCCTCCGCCGATTGAGACGATGGAATCAATGGTCTTCCCGCTGCTTCTAAAAATCTCAATGGATTCATTTAATGAAAAAGTTATTCCCTCAAGGACAGCACGAGCAAAGTGTTTACGCTCATGCGCAGCGTCGATACCAATAAAGCTGCCGCGAATATTTGAGTCTGCATGTGGAGTTCTTTCGCCAACGATATACGGCGTAAATAACAATCCGTTGCTGCCTGCCGGAATTTCATCCACACCTGCTAAAAATTGATCGAACTCTTCTTCCTTCGCAAATGTATCTTTAAACCAGCTTAAGCTATAGCCAGCTGCTAGAGTTACACCCATTGTATAGTAAGTATTTTCTTCACCATGGTTAAAGTAGTGAACCTTGCCTTCAAAGTCGAGGTCATTTCTTTCTTCATAAGAAAGAACAACCCCAGAGGTACCGATACTTGCTAACGTTTTTCCCTCCGATAAAATCCCTGATCCGATTGCGCCGCAAGCATTGTCGGCTCCGCCGGCAAATACCTTAGCAGTTTCTGATAATCCTGTTGCTTTCGCAAACTCAGCCGTAATCGTACCAACGAACGCATGGGATTCTACTAAAGCTGGACACAAATTAGCTGAAAGACCAAAGGCGTCTAACACTTCACCGCTCCACTCCCGCTGTGCAACGTTTAGTAATAACGTTCCCGCAGCATCAGAATACTCCATGTGGATATTTCCTGTAAGCCGGTAACGTAGATAGTCTTTTGGAAGTACAAATTGTTTTGCGCGTTGGAAAATTTCTGGTTCATTTTCTTTTACCCAAAGAATTTTTGGCAAAGTAAAGCCTTCTAACGCTGGATTTTTCGTTACTTCTAATAAACGCTCTCTGCCCACAACGTCATAAATTTCCTGACATTGTTTTGTGGTTCTTGTGTCATTCCACAAGATCGCGTTTCTTAATACCTGCTTGTTTTCATCTAATAAAACTAAGCCGTGCATTTGGCCGGAGAAGCTGATTCCTTCAATATCGTTTACGTCTCCATCAAATTGACCGATTAGTTCAGCCAATCCAGCCGTTGTTTTTTCTACCCATTCTTCTGGATTTTGTTCACTATAACCAGATTTTTCAATTATCAAAGGATATGATTTAGAAACTTCCTTGCATACTTCACCATTTTGATTTACAAGTAAGATTTTTACCGCACTCGTTCCAAGGTCAACTCCGATTACATACTTCATCCTTATCATCCTTTTCTAAAAAAAGTGCTGGAGTAATAGGCTGCCAGCACTTTTTTTATGTTTATATTGAGTATAAATTAAACTGTTACACTTGAAAGTGTTTCTAGTAAATATTGATTGATTAAAGCCTTTAGGCGCTCAGTTCTGCCTGATGTATTCTTAATTTCTGTTAATCCAAGGGCATAAGCTTCAAGCTCATGGAAGTTTGTTTTTCCTTCGACGATCTCTAAGCCAATTCCTTTTGTATAGCTGCTGTAACGTTCTTCAATAAAGTTATCAAGTACTTTATCTTCGATTAGCTTATTAGCAACTTTAAGGCCGATTGCAAATGCATCCATACCAGCGATGTGTGCGTGGAATAGATCTTCTGCTTCGAATGAACCTCTTCTTACCTTCGCGTCAAAGTTCAATCCACCTTTTCCTAAACCACCGTTTTTGAGGATTTCATACATTGCTAAAGTGTTTGTGTAAAGATCAGTTGGGAACTCATCTGTATCCCAGCCAAGTAGTGTATCACCTTGGTTAGCATCAACAGATCCTAACATTCCGTTAATACGAGCCGTTCTTAACTCATGCTCAAATGTGTGACCAGCCAAAGTAGCGTGGTTTGCTTCAATATTAAACTTGAAGTAGTCTGTTAAATCATACTTTTGTAAGAATGCTAGACCTGTAGCCACATCAAAATCGTATTGGTGTTTTGTAGGCTCTTTTGGTTTTGGCTCAATTAAGAATGGAACATTTAAGCCGATTTCTTTTGCATAATCTACTGCCATATGGAAGAAGCGTGCTAAGTTATCTTGCTCAAGCTTCATGTTTGTATTTAGAAGAGTTTCATAACCTTCACGTCCGCCCCAGAAAACGTAGTTTTCTGCACCAAGTTCTTTTGCTACTTCTAACGCTTTTTTCACCTTTGCTGCAGAGTATGCAAATACATCTGCGTTAGGAGAAGTTGCAGCACCATGAACATAACGTGGGTTAGAGAACATGTTTGCTGTATTCCAAAGCAATTTTGTTTTGCTTGTTTTCATATATTCTTTGATCATGCCTACAATAACATCTTGGTTTTCATTCGTTTCTTTTAACGTGCTTCCTTCTGGTGCAATATCAACATCATGGAAAGCAAAGAAAGGAACGTTTAATTTTTCAAAAAGTTCAAATGCCGCTTCAACACGTGCCTTAGCTAAATCTAACCCTTTCAAATGATTCCAAGGACGGATAGCTGTACCTACACCAAATGGATCTGTACCATCAGCAGTAAATGTATGCCAGTAAGCAACAGAGAAACGAAGGATTTCCTCGATTGTTTTACCATTTATTTTTTCTTCCGGATTATAATACTTAAACGCTAAAGGATTTTTAGATGCTGCGCCTTCAAATTGAATTTTGTTAACTGTTTCGAAATAAGCCATTTGGTTATTCCTCCTAGTAGTTAGTTGGTTTTATGGCAACAGATTAGTATGTAAATGCTTACAAGATTTTTTTACTCTTAATCTGTAACCTTTGTTTAATCAGATTATAGCAAGGTAAACTTAGTTTGTCTATTGAATAAACAAAGATTTTTAAAATATTTTATTATGCTTTAAATTTGTTATGGTTAAGTGTGATTGCTTTTCCTTATAAAAGGCAATAATGAGCCCATAATATCGCCAGTCAGCATGATTGTATATTCAGTAAACAAAGTTTATGTTACTATTAAGATACTACCAAATAAGGAGTTTTTATAAGTGGTAACTATGACATGGAATCAGCAAACAGTTAAAAAAAATAATAAAGCACTTGTTTTACAATTAATTATGGAAAAAGAGCCCATCTCCAGGGCGGACATTGCTCAAGTATCTGGTTTACACAAAGCAACTGTATCTTCTCTAGTAAATGAATTATTAGAAGAAGAACTTATCTTTGAATCAGGACCAGGGGAATCTAGCGGCGGACGACGTCCCGTGATCCTTCATTTTAACAAAGTCGCAGGATATGCGATTGGAATTGATATTGGAGTAAACTATGTTTTATGTGTCTTGACTGATTTAAAAGGCAATATTTTAATTGAAAAAAATCAGCTAGTTAATCGAACCCCCTACCCAACGATTCTAAGTACTGTTCAGAACATGGTTCAGTCACTCATCGATGAAATGCCTAGCAGCAGGTATGGTGTGATAGGAATCGGCGTGGGTGTTCCTGGAATTGTAAACAAAGAGGGTTCTGTCCTTCTTGCTCCCAACTTAGGCTGGACAAATATACAGTTGAAAATGGACCTAGAGAAGCTTTTCCAAGTCCCTGTCATTATTGAAAACGAGGCGAACGCTGGGGCTTTTGGTGAACAACAGTTTGGTGCAGGTCAAGACTATCAAAACATTATTTATATTAGTACTGGAATTGGTATCGGAGTAGGAATTATTTTAAACAAAGAATTATATCAAGGGAAAAATGGATTCTCTGGTGAAATGGGACACATGATTATTGATATCGACGGAAAACCATGCAGCTGTGGCAGCCGAGGCTGCTGGGAAGCCTATGCCTCTGAACATGCTCTGCTGGAGATGGCTGGGGAGACCGGCGATACACTTGAGACTTTAATAAACCTTGCAGATAACAGTGATGAGGCCGTCAAGAATCTATTTTGTAAAATTGGTAATTACCTAGGATATGGTATCAATAATATTATTAATACCTTTAACCCTGATCAGGTAATCGTAGGAAATCGTTTAGCTTTAACAAAAGAATGGATTGAGGAGCCAATTCGAAATACCATTAAAAATCATACACTCACCCATCATCAACATGAAGTGATATTGAATTTCTCAGGACTTGGAAAGTATTCTACCGTATTAGGTGTTTCTGCATTTGTGGTTGAGAACTTTATAAAAGAAGAATCTAAAGTTTCATAATTCTCCATACCGATTCTCCCCTTTTAAGAAATATAAAAAAGTTAGTTGTTTGGATATACAAAGTTTAATAACATCAGTTATAATAAATTTGTAAATCACTATATTATTCGATGGGGAGATATTATGGAGAAAAACTCAAAACCAAATGAGCCTATAGTTACACATATTTTTACTGCAGATCCTTCCGCACATGTCTTTGAAGGAAAGCTTTATATTTATCCATCTCATGACCTTGATCACGATGAACCTTCTAATGATAATGGCGACCAATATAAAATGGAAGATTACCATGTCCTATCTATGGATGATGTTAACTCGCCTGTTGTCGACCATGGGGAGGCGCTTCACGTAAAAGATGTTCCATGGGCATCTAAACAAATGTGGGCACCTGATGCAGCTTACAAAAACAACACGTATTATTTATTCTTCCCAGCAAGAGATAAAGACGGCATTTTCAGAATTGGTGTCGCAACAAGCCCTAATCCCGCAGGTCCTTTTACGCCAGAGGAAAATTACATACCTGGCAGCTTCAGCATTGATCCAGCTGTATTAGTGGATGAAGATTCAAAGGCCTATGTTTATTTCGGTGGTCTTTGGGGAGGTCAGTTGGAAAAATGGCAGACTGGTACATTTGTTCCAGACGCGGAAGGTCCAGCTCCTGATGCTCCTGCATTAGGACCAAGAGTTGCTGAATTAAACGATGATATGTTGACATTTAAAAACCAACCGAAGGAAATTTCTATTGTAGATGAAGATGGCAATCCGATTCTTGCAAGCGATGAAGACAGAAGATATTTTGAAGGGCCATGGGTTCACAAGTACAATGGTCTTTACTATCTATCTTATTCAACCGGTACAACCCATAAAATCGTTTATGCGGTAAGTGAAAACCCACAAGGGCCATTTGTATTCAAAGGAACGATTCTTACTCCAGTTATTGGCTGGACCACACATCATTCGATCGTTGAATTTAACGATAAATGGTACCTGTTCTATCACGATTGCGAGTTATCAAATGGTGTCAACCATAAGCGTTCTGTGAAATTTACTGAACTTAAATATAACGAAGATGGAACGATCCAAACGATTGACCCTTACGGAGATAGATAAGCAGACAAAAGCTGGCTTCATAATTGAAGCCAGCTTTTTTTATGCACTATTTCAGCCTCGCTGCCAATACTTTATTGATATCTGCCACTACTTTTCCCACTTCTTGGTTCGCGTCTATTCTAACCATTCTTTCCGGAAACATCCTCATTACTTCTTCATAGCCTTCCCGAACGTTAACATGGAAATTTATTTCTTCTAAATCCAATCTATTTATTTCTCTTTCTTTATTTTTGGCAATTCGACTTAACCCTATCTGAGGGTCCAAATCCAAGTACAAAGTTAAATCCGGCATTAGGTCTCCAATTGCAAATTTATTAATGGAAAAGACCTCTTTAATACCTAACCCTCTTGCATATCCCTGATATGCTAAGCTGCTATCTACAAACCGATCACATAATACAATACAGCCTTCATTAAGAGACGGTATTACCTTTTCCACTAAATGTTGTCTTCTTGCTGCAGCATAAAGCAGGGCTTCTGTTCTACCCTCCATTTGAGTGTTTTTTGGGTCTAGTATAACGGAACGAATTTGCTCTGCAATATCGATTCCTCCTGGCTCTCTTGTAACCACTACCTTTTTTCCACTGGTCTCAAGAGAATCTTTAATGAAACTAATTATCGTTGATTTGCCAGATCCCTCGACACCCTCTAGGGTAATGAAGTAACTCATATAAACTTCTCCAATCATTTTTTCAATTTAATAACTTGTTCTTACTATGTTAATTTGATTACTGTTTAGGAAGGATCCTCCTTGAAATCTCGCCCCTGCATTCATTAGTTGGGTAAGTTGTTTCACCTTTTCCTCCGTAATTAACTCTCCCATTAATAATAGGGGAATTCCCGGCGGGTATGGAATGATTGTCTCTGCACATACTTGCCCTGCTGCTTCTGAAATGGGTATTACTTCGTTCTCAGTATTGGACAGGCTCTCATATGGGATTGCTAGCTCAGATATCTTTCCTGTTCTAATTAGAAATTTATCCTCAATTGGAGAATATGGTATCTCCTCTAGCAGCTCTTTTATTTTCCTGCTTGCCTCCGCTAATGGATAGTCTTGGTTTTCCTTCAATAAAGGAAGGATTAATAGGACATTATAAGGATCTGCTAATTCAGTATAGATTCCTTTCTCTTCGAATCTTTTCTGGAGTTCAAATCCACTTAACTTAGACCTTGACTGCATGGTTACTTTTAATGTGTCCCCAAGTGATTCAGGGTACTCTAGTACCTTAATGCTTTGAATCGTTGACAGCTCTTTTTTAAAATTTGATATTTCTTGTCTTAAATATTCTAAATCATTTCGATGATATGTTGCTAAATAGTTTCTAGCTAAATCCAATGAAGCCATAATCACGTAGGATGGGCTGCTGGACTGAAGTATTTGCAGATATTCCTTCACTTTATCGCGATTGATGCGATCACTGTTTATATGTAAGTATGAACCCATTGTCATGGCAGGCAGGGTTTTATGTGCGGAGTGAACAACCATATCAGCCCCTAACTGGATTGCTGACGCCGGAAAGGGCTCACCAATAATAAAATGAGGACCATGTGCCTCATCTACTAATACAGG
>NZ_JAUSZQ010000002.1:380000-397500 GCF_030817695.1 Neobacillus niacini
ATCCCTCAAAACTAAACAAACAAGTAACAGTCAACGTTTTATCAGTCCACAAAGGACTGCATTATCCTTAGAAAGGAGGTGATCCAGCCGCACCTTCCGATACGGCTACCTTGTTACGACTTCACCCCAATCATCTGTCCCACCTTAGGCGGCTGGCTCCTTGCGGTTACCCCACCGACTTCGGGTGTTACAAACTCTCGTGGTGTGACGGGCGGTGTGTACAAGGCCCGGGAACGTATTCACCGCGGCATGCTGATCCGCGATTACTAGCGATTCCGGCTTCATGTAGGCGAGTTGCAGCCTACAATCCGAACTGAGAATGGTTTTATGGGATTGGCTAAACCTCGCGGTCTTGCAGCCCTTTGTACCATCCATTGTAGCACGTGTGTAGCCCAGGTCATAAGGGGCATGATGATTTGACGTCATCCCCACCTTCCTCCGGTTTGTCACCGGCAGTCTCCTTAGAGTGCCCAACTGAATGCTGGCAACTAAGAACAAGGGTTGCGCTCGTTGCGGGACTTAACCCAACATCTCACGACACGAGCTGACGACAACCATGCACCACCTGTCACTCTGTCCCCCGAAGGGGAAAGTCCTATCTCTAGGAGTGTCAGAGGATGTCAAGACCTGGTAAGGTTCTTCGCGTTGCTTCGAATTAAACCACATGCTCCACCGCTTGTGCGGGCCCCCGTCAATTCCTTTGAGTTTCAGCCTTGCGGCCGTACTCCCCAGGCGGAGTGCTTAATGCGTTAGCTGCAGCACTAAAGGGCGGAAACCCTCTAACACTTAGCACTCATCGTTTACGGCGTGGACTACCAGGGTATCTAATCCTGTTTGCTCCCCACGCTTTCGCGCCTCAGCGTCAGTTACAGACCAGAAAGCCGCCTTCGCCACTGGTGTTCCTCCACATCTCTACGCATTTCACCGCTACACGTGGAATTCCGCTTTCCTCTTCTGTACTCAAGTCCCCCAGTTTCCAATGACCCTCCACGGTTGAGCCGTGGGCTTTCACATCAGACTTAAAGGACCGCCTGCGCGCGCTTTACGCCCAATAATTCCGGACAACGCTTGCCACCTACGTATTACCGCGGCTGCTGGCACGTAGTTAGCCGTGGCTTTCTGGTTAGGTACCGTCAAGGTACCGGCAGTTACTCCGGTACTTGTTCTTCCCTAACAACAGAGCTTTACGACCCGAAGGCCTTCATCGCTCACGCGGCGTTGCTCCGTCAGACTTTCGTCCATTGCGGAAGATTCCCTACTGCTGCCTCCCGTAGGAGTCTGGGCCGTGTCTCAGTCCCAGTGTGGCCGATCACCCTCTCAGGTCGGCTACGCATCGTCGCCTTGGTGAGCCGTTACCTCACCAACTAGCTAATGCGCCGCGGGCCCATCTGTAAGTGTCAGCGTAAACCGACTTTCAGCTTTTCCTCATGAGAGGAAAAGGATTATCCGGTATTAGCTCCGGTTTCCCGAAGTTATCCCAGTCTTACAGGCAGGTTGCCCACGTGTTACTCACCCGTCCGCCGCTAACCAAAAGGTGCAAGCACCTTATGATTCGCTCGACTTGCATGTATTAGGCACGCCGCCAGCGTTCGTCCTGAGCCAGGATCAAACTCTCCAAGAAAGTTGATATAGCTCATTTGTTACGTTGGCTTAGCTTTTATAAAAAGCTAAAAAATTGTTTGTTGACGTTCTTGTTTGTTTAGTTTTCAAAGATCAATTTTCCAAATCGCTCGTAAGCGACTTTATTAATATATCATAATCAAGTTATTAAAGTCAATAACTTTTTTTACTGTGTTACTTTGTCGTTTGTGACGACTTTTAATATATTACAGTACATTATTAGATTGGTCAATAGTTTCTTTTGAAATAATAAAAACCGCTGTTTTTCAGCGGTTCATTCTAATTAAATAATATATTTTTGGATGGCAGCCAACGCTACTAAACCTGGTATCCCAAGAAAACCAGATACAGCAGATGTTGCAAAATTAATTGGTACGTGGATACCAAAACTATTACCTGCTGTATTTAAAAAGAATAATAATAGTGCGCCGATTAATAACTTTACAACAGCTTGACCAATAAACCTAGCTGGCTTAAAGGGAGCCCCGGCAAATAAAAGAATAAGTATGAGCCCGGCTGATATCGCAATAATCATTATTGGTTCCAAAAAAGCTATCTCCCTTCAACATCTTTTTATAACAACATATGTACAAGTTATAAAAAATAGACCTTGAATAGGAATAGCTTTATCTTTACCTTTTAATACTTACATTTCTTTCTTTGGCTTCTCTTAATAGAAAGAAGTACTTTACTTGGGCGATTTTTGTCTGGCATATCGCTTCTTCTGAAGGGTCAAAACTTTTGTCGAGTAATTGTTTCTGTTTCTGCCACTGTTCTTTATACTCTTGCAGCTGGGCTAAAAGTTTTTGATCATATTCTTTCCGCAGCCACCCTTTACGCTGGAAAAACATCGTTATTCCCCCGGTACCATTTTATAACTAAAGTTCTCTTCTACCCTCTAATGCTTTGGATAGAGTAACTTCATCTGCATATTCTAAGTCTCCTCCGACTGGAAGGCCGTGAGCGATACGGGTAATTTTAATCCCTGATGGTTTGAGCAAGCGGGAGATATACATTGCCGTCGCTTCTCCCTCAATATTTGGGTTTGTCGCTAGAATAACTTCCTGTACGGTTTCATCGTGGAGACGCTTTAGTAAATCCGGAATATTTATATCTTCAGGACCGATTCCATCCATAGGTGAAATAGCACCCTGCAACACATGGTACAAACCATTGAACTCCCTCATTTTCTCCATTGCAATGACGTCCTTTGGATCTTGAACAACACAAATCGTACTTTTATCTCGTCGTTGATCTTCACATATATAACACGGGTCCTGATCTGTAATATGACCACAGACAGAGCAGTAGGTTAGATTCCGTTTTGCATTTACAAGTGCCTTGGCAAAATCCAGTACAGTATCTTCTTTCATACTTAATACATGAAAAGCCAAACGAGCAGCCGTTTTTGGCCCTATACCGGGCAGCTTCATAAAACTGTCAATTAACTTTGAAATCGGTTCTGGATAATGCATTATCTATTATTCCTCTCCTAGAAAAGCATATGCGCCTTCGAAAAGGCGCATACACTGGATCTTCATTATTTAAAAAGGCAGATTCATTCCTTTTGTAAATTGGCCCATTGTATTGTTTGTGAGCTCCTCTACTTTTTTCAGCGCGTCATTCGTTGCAGCCAAGACAAGATCTTGAAGCATTTCGATGTCATCAGGATCCACTGCTTCAGGTTTGATTTGAACATCCACCACTTCTTTGTGTCCTGTTACAATGACAGTCACCATTCCGCCGCCCGCTGTTCCTTCAATCTTTTTTTGGCCTAACTCTTCCTGTGCTTCAGCCATTTTCTTTTGCATTTTTTGCATTTGTTTCATCATATTTTGCATATTACCCATTCCACCACGCATAACCTTTCAACCTCCAATTAATTAGTCAATAATTTCAACAAATTCAGCACCAAACAAGTTTTTTGCCTCTACTATATGTGGCTCTTCTTCCTGTTTGGTTCCTGAAACTTCTCCCTCGACATGATGCTGTGTGCTTAAAAAGTTTTCTCGAATCGATAGCCATTGTTCCTCGGGCACACCTAGCACGAGATATCTATTTCCTGTTAATTCTTGCAGGGCAAGTGTAATCGTCTCAACAAAACGATTATTATCCATTGCCATTTGGCAGTGGATTTCATGTTTAAATTTTAAAATAAAAGCATCGGCTGAAGCCGCAACTGGCTCCGCTTCATTCAATAGAGCAGCATGAGATTTCATTAACCTTCCTCTCATTTCGCCCCATTTGCTTTTAATTAAATTAATATCATTCTTTGTTGCATTCTTTAATACTTCATTTATTCTTCCAACTGCAGGCTGGAACCCTTTTCTAGAACTCCTTTGCGCAGGCTTTTGCGCTGCCTGTGGTGCAGCTTCTTGAACAACAACAGGACCATTGGTTTTTATCTGTTGCAGTTCATGCTCGAGCTGTTCAATTTTTTTAAGCAACTGAGACATTTGCCCAGCAGGCATTTGCTCTATCTGCTTAGCTTCCGTTTGACATAACTTAACGATTGCAACTTCTAAAAAAATTCTCGGATGGTTCGTCCACCGCATATCTTGTTGAGTCTTATTTAATAAATCAATGAGCTGATAAATCTGATCATAAGGAACAGCCTCAGCCATTTGACGGAATTCTTCATCCAGCAAGACTCTATCTAATGATTCTTCTAGATTTGGTGCTGTTTTGTATAGCAGCATATCTCGATAATATAATATAAAGTCCTCAATAAATCTTGATGGGTCTTTCCCATGAAACAACAATTCTTCCAATGCTTCTAATCCGCTTGCTACATCCTTTTCCAAAACAGCTTTTGCAAGCTTATTTAAAAATCCTTGCGAAACAGAACCTGTGACTGTTAAAGCATCCTCAACTGTTACTACTTCCTGACTAAATGAGATAGCTTGGTCTAAAAGACTTAAAGCATCACGCATCCCACCTTCAGCCGCTCTAGCAATCATTTTTAAGGCGTCTTCTTCACACTTAACGCCTGTTTCCTCAACGATTAATTTCATTCTATTTACAATTGATTGTGCTGTAATCCTTCTAAAATCAAATCGTTGACATCTAGAGATAATGGTTAAGGGTATTTTATGCGGCTCGGTGGTGGCTAAAATGAAGATTACATGCTTTGGCGGTTCCTCCAGCGTTTTTAACAACGCATTAAACGCACTAATGGATAGCATATGCACTTCATCAATTATATAGACCTTGTACTTAACAGCAGTTGGAGCAAACTTTACTTTATCAAGAACATCTCGCATTTCTTCCACTCTGGAGTTTGATGCAGCGTCAAATTCTAGTACATCTGATATGGTTCCATTGGTAATTCCCTTGCATGCTGAACATTCATTGCAGGGTTCAGAAATTGGAGCTCGTTCACAATTTACCGCCTTAGCCAATATTTTCGCTGCACTCGTTTTACCTGTTCCTCGCGGCCCGTTAAATAAGTACGCATGGGAAATTTTTTGTTGAAGCAGGGCATTTTGCAATGTTTTTGTCACATGTTCTTGTCCTACTACATCAATAAATTGCTGAGGACGCCAAACACGATATAAAGCCTGATAAGCCAAAACATCGCCCCCTTCAAAAAATTCTATGTAATCATTATAACTTATCCTTTTTCTATTTATCAAAGAGAATACAAAAAAACTCATCTCGTATTCGAAATGAGTTATTTTTACATTATAAACTGCCGTGCACCTTCCGTCGACTCCGCACCCATAGGCGCTGCTTAAGCAGTTAGCTCGGCCCAGGCCACCCTGCGGCACATGGGAGCTTCCACTTAATGCTGCTTCCTTCCGGACCTGACATGGTTCATGGATTCCCATTGCGCAGGACCCGGGCGTCAACACCACTTACTTAAGGCGGACCCTACAGGATACCAGCCTCGGGAAGGGATTCAGCCTCGCTAGAGCGGATTGCGAGTACAGGGCACCGCTACCTCCCCGCCTAGCACGGCAAAGTTGATAACAAATTTAAGGCGTCTTTATCTGACGCTTTTTCAGTATACTAACTTTTTAGGAAAAAATCAATCTTTATCAATTGTAAATTACTGTAAGGATTGTTTTTTTGCTATTTTTCGTTTTTCTCGAAGCTTACGAAAGAAGTCTGATAGTAACTGCCCGCACTCTGCCCCCAGTACACCGCTTATTACCTCACTTTGATGATTGAAACGTTCATCCTGCAGGAGGTTCATAAATGTTCCGGCACAGCCTCCCTTTGGATCTGCAGCACCATAAACCACTCTTCTAACTCTTGATAAGATAATCGCACCCGAGCACATCGCACAGGGCTCAAGTGTGACATAAAGTGTCGCATTCTCCAGCCGCCATGATCCTACTAGCTGACAGGCTTGTTCAATAGCCAAGATTTCTGCATGAGCAACCGCACTTTGTTTACTTTCACGTAAATTATGCGCTCTGGAAATAATTTTCCCATTTATCACAACGATGGCTCCAATTGGTACCTCGGTCAAAGCTTCTGCCTTTCTCGCTTCCTTTATAGCTTCTTTCATATAATATTCATGTGAAAATTCCTCTATAGTCATTAGGTTTACCGCCTTATATGATCATTTGCACCCGCACTATTGATATTTTTCCTCATTATATCATGAATCAATCAACTCCCTCATAGAATAGATGTAGCGTTCTTGCTTAGGAGGGGAAGAATATGCAAATTCATGTTGTGAAAAGAAATGAATCATTAACGACCATTGCGAGGGCATACAATACAACAGTGAATGATATTGTTGACGCAAATGATATCCCTAATCCAAATAATCTTGTCGTCGGTCAAGCAATGGTCATTCCGATCGTTGGCAGCTTTTATTATGTACAGCCGGGAGATAGTCTATGGTCCATCGGGCAAAAAACAGGTGTCCCTTATCAACAAATTGCCTCAGTTAACCGTATATCGTTAACCCAACAGCTTTATGTCGGCTTTCGTTTATATATCCCTCAGGCACCAAAAAGAAGAGCAGAATTTAATGCCTATGTTGAACCACGCGGAACCTCTGTTGCTCCAATACTTGAAACAAGTGCAAGAGAAGCAGCTCCATATCTAACATACTTAGCACCATTTAGCTTTCATGCACTGCGTGATGGGTCACTCAGAGAACCCTTACTTAATAATTTTCCAGCTATCGCAAGAGCCAATCGAAATACGTTAATGATGGTGGTAGATAACCAGGAAAACGATCAATTTAGTGATGAGTTAGCACGTATTTTATTAAATGATATTCCCATTCAAGACCGCTTTTTAAACAATATCGTGGCCACTGCAAAAAAATATGGTTTTAGGGATATTCATTTTGATTTCGAATTCATACGTCCCGTCGACCGTGAAGCCTATAATCGCTTTTTACGAAAGGCCAAGACTCGGTTTAACGCAGAAGGCTGGTTAATGAGTACAGCCTTAGCCCCGAAAACCAGTGCTACCCAAAAAGGCAATTGGTACGAAGGGCATGATTATCGGGCTCATGGGCAAATTGCCGATTTTGTTGTCATTATGACCTATGAATGGGGCTACAGCGGCGGTCCTGCCATGGCAGTTTCACCTATCGATCAAGTTCGAAGGGTTTTAGAATATGCACTTACAGAAATGCCTCCAAATAAAATCTTAATGGGTCAGAATCTATATGGATATGACTGGACACTTCCTTTTGTTCAAGGTTCGGTTGCAAGAGCAGTCAGCCCGCAGCAGGCGATTGAAATCGCTGCTGCAAACAATGTTCCTATTCAGTATGATACAAAAGCCCAGGCACCGTTTTTCCGATATACAGCAGCTGATGGAAAGCAGCATGAGGTTTGGTTCGAGGATGCTCGCTCCATCCAAGCAAAGTTTAATTTGATAAAAGAATTAGGTATTAGAGGAATGAGTTATTGGAAGCTTGGCTTGGCATTTCCACAAAATTGGCTGTTAATTGTCGAGAATTTTAACGTGGTTAAAAGAAGTTAATATATTGCCCTAACATAAACTGCCGTAATTCGGCAGTTTTTTCATATATTCGACATTATAATTTCTTCTTCAACAATTTCCATATCCCTTCCTGTGTCAGATTATGATAATATATAATTTGTGCCATAAGAACGTTAGACAAAAGTTGCCGGTTTATTGCTGGTTTAACATAGAATTTGCAGGCAGTTGGAGAAGGAGGATCAGCAAATGGGGTATACTCCCTTTATTACTGTTGAAGGGCCGATCGGTGTAGGTAAGACATCTCTCGCAAAAGCCATTTCAGATCAATTTAATTTTGCTTTATTAAAAGAGATTGTCGATGAAAATCCATTTTTGGGGAAATTTTATGACAATATTGAAGAATGGAGTTTCCAAACGGAAATGTTTTTTCTTTGCAACCGCTATAAGCAATTAGGGGATATTAATACCCACTACTTAAGTAAAAGTCAGGCTGTTGTAGCTGATTATCATATTTTAAAGAACTTAATTTTTGCCCAGAGGACTTTAAACCCCGATGAATATCAAAAGTACTATAAAATATATCAGCTCCTTACAGAAGACATGCCAAAGCCAAATGTTATTATTTATCTAAATGCGAGTTTAGATACTCTTCTTAAGCGAATTAAAATTAGAGGACGCGAGGTAGAGAAAAATATCAGTCCTTTATATTTAGAACAGCTATCGCTTGACTACGACCATACCATAACGCGCTTTGAGCAATCACATCCAGAAATACCTGTTCTTCGCTTTAATGGTGATGAATTAGATTTTGTTAAAAATGAAGATGATTTACATTTTATAATTGAAAAGCTTATAGGCTCATTAAAGAAAAGCAGCACGACTAACACACGATAAGAATTGGGGGATGTAAGTGAGTATCGTTATTGGTGGTATGATAGGTCTTGGTAAAACAAGTGTAGCTGATACATTAAATGCACATTTTCAAAGACGCGGCATTGAGAGTAAGGTTTTTTATGAGGCTGTAGATGATAATCCGATTCTCCCTCTTTACTATGAATTAACACCTGAAGAACTAGACGCTAGAAGAATTCCTTTCCTTTTGCAATTATTTTTCTTAAATAAACGTTTTAAGACGGTAAAAGATTGTGTAAGCTGGAAAGACCCTATTTACACAATTCAGGATCGCTCCATTTACGAGGATTGGTACTTTGCTTATGTAAACAAAAATCTTGGAAGAATCTCTGATCTTGAATTTAGAATATATGAAGAGCTTGTTGAAAACATGATGGAAGAGTTAAATGAACTTCCAAAAAAGGCACCTGACTTAATGGTCTATTTAAAAGGCTCCTTTGACACTGTAATTGATCGGATTATGGCACGCGGCAGAAGCTTTGAAATTAACCCTGAACTGAAAGAGTATTACTTTGAAGTATGGAAGGGTTATGATGAGTGGGTTATCAATAACTATAACGCCAGCGAAGTGTTAATTGTCGACATGGATCATACGGATGTCGTTAATCGCCCTGAAGATGCATTAAGATTATGTCATGAAGTGGATGAGCGACTAAAAGAAGTCTTAAATATGACAAAAGCCCATATTGGTTAATCCAATAGGGCTTTTTTTAACAATAATAGAACATATAGAATATAAAAAATCCGCCCAATTGCTTGGACGGATTTTATCTCCAGTTTTATGCGCGATTATTAATAAAATAGATGGCGGAGGAAGAGGGATTCGAACCCCCGCGCGGTTTAACCCGCCTGTCGGTTTTCAAGACCGATCCCTTCAGCCGGACTTGGGTATTCCTCCGTATCGACAAGAGATAGAATATCACATTCTGAATATCCCTGTCAACACATGATTAATTATTTTTTTACTCTGGTGCGATAACTTCTTTATTCCCCATATAAGGACGTAACACCTTTGGAATTACCACACTTCCATCCGCTTGCTGATAATTTTCCAGGATTGCCGCAACCGTTCTTCCAATTGCTAAGCCAGATCCATTTAATGTATGAACATGCTCAGGCTTGGCTTTCGGATCACGTCGGAAGCGGATATTAGCACGGCGGGCTTGGAATGCCTCAAAGTTACTGCAAGAAGAAATCTCACGATATGTTCCGTAGCTCGGTATCCATACTTCAATATCGTACTTTTTAGCTGCCGTAAAGCCGAGGTCACCCGTACACATGCTTAACACTCGATAAGGTAATTCAAGTAATTGAAGCACGCGCTCTGCGTCATTCGTAAGCTTCTCAAGTTCATCGTAAGAATCTTCAGGCTTAACAAACTTCACTAGCTCTACTTTGTTAAATTGGTGTTGACGAATGAGGCCGCGCGTGTCGCGTCCCGCTGAACCAGCTTCAGAGCGGAAACATGCACTGTAAGCCGCAAAGCGGATCGGAAGCTCATCCCCGCTTAATATTTCATCACGGTGGAGATTGGTGACAGGCACCTCCGCGGTTGGAATTAAGAAATAATCTTCGCTCTCAATTAAAAACGCATCTTCTTCAAATTTAGGCAGTTGACCTGTACCAGTCATACTCGCACGGTTTACCATATAGGGCGGTAAAATTTCTTTATAGCCATGTTCATCTACATGCAGATCAAGCATAAAGTTCATCAGTGCACGCTCTAAGCGGGCTCCAAGGCCTTTATAAAACACGAAACGGCTGCCTGTAACCTTGCCCGCACGTTCAAAGTCAAGGATACCCAAATGGTCAGCAACATCCCAGTGCGGCTTCGCCTCAAATTCAAAGTCCCGAACTTGACCCCATTTTTTAATTTCTACGTTTTCATCCTCTGATTCACCAATTGGAACACTTTCATGGGGAATATTCGGAATGCTCATTAACAGCAGGTCGAGCGTTTCCTCAACACTGCGGAGCTCATCATCCAATACTTTAATCCTATCGCCCACCTCACGCATTTCAACAATAAGATGGTCAGCATTGGCCTTTTCACGCTTTAAAGCGGCAACCTGCTGGGAAACTTCGTTACGTTTGCTTTTTAATTGTTCTGCCTCGACGATTAAATCACGTCTGCGCTGATCCAAGTCCTCAAATTTACCGAGGTCTGTTAAATCTTCACCACGGTGCTGAAGTTTTTCTTTCACTTCTGCAAAATTAGCTCTTAATAATTTAATATCTAGCATACCTTCCACTCCTTTATTATAAAGCGTAAGCGCTTGTTCAGGGGCTTATGACCCCGAGCCCCTAGGCGCTGCAGCTAGGTTAATAAAAATAAATACAAAAAACTCCCGTCCCCAAAAACAGGGACGAGAGTTACCCGCGTTACCACCCTGGTTGACAGATTTAGTCTGTCCACCTCGAAAAAAATTAACGGTTTTTACCGAAAGTACTTACTTACCCTTATAGGGTGTTCCGCACCTTGCTCGAGGAGGGATTCACAAGCTTCAAACACCGATTTGCACCAGCCACCGGCTCTCTTTAGAATGAACTTCCTGTTACTAGTTCCTCTCATTGCTTTAACATATTTATTTATTGTAGATAATTTACTATAATTATCTACCAATTGCAACCAAATTATGCAAATTGTTTTGCCTTTACTTCCTTAACCATTTCAACAAAGTAAGCCGTAAGGTCATGCTGGTCTGTTAATTCAGGATGGAACGAACATCCAAGGAATTGTCCTTCACGAGCAGCCACAATGCGGTCATTGTGCTTTGCAAGGATTTCTACTTCCGCTCCTGCCTCAACAATGTGCGGAGCACGGATAAACACTGCTGGGAAATTGTCAGCTACATCTTTAATCGCAAGGTCTGCCTCGAAGCTATCAACCTGGCGGCCAAAGGAGTTGCGTTCAACCGTAATGTCCATCACCCCGATATGAGGCTCATTGCCAACAAGATTTTTGGCTAAAAGAATTAGACCTGCACATGTTCCAAACATCGGTTTCCCTTCTGCAGCAAATTCCTTTAATGCATCCATAAACCCATATTTATCAATCAAGCGTCTCATTGCAGTGCTTTCTCCGCCAGGAAGAATCAGACCATCTACTTCTTTTAACTGTTCTATCTTCTTAATCGCGATTCCTTCTGCACCACATTCCTCTACCGAACGAATGTGTTCACGAACGGCACCTTGCAGGGCAAGTACTCCTACCTTAACCATTACCAACCACGTTCCTGCATACGGTTTTCTGGGGACAGTGATGAAATTTCAATGCCCTTCATTGGTGCTCCTAGTTCTTTAGAAAGCTCAGCAATTAATTTGTAGTCTTGGTAATGAGTAGTAGCTTCTACAATAGCTCTAGCAAACTTAGCAGGATTTTCTGATTTAAAGATACCTGAACCAACGAATACCCCATCCGCACCTAACTGCATCATTAATGCTGCGTCAGCAGGAGTTGCAACACCACCTGCTGCAAAGTTAACAACAGGAAGGCGGCCAAGACGCTTAATTTCAAGAAGTAATTCAAATGGAGCTCCTAATAGTTTTGCTTCTGTCATAAGCTCATCTTCATTCATTCCAACTACTTTACGAACTTGTCCATTTACTTTACGCATATGGCGTACTGCTTCAACGATATTTCCTGTTCCAGGTTCACCTTTTGTACGAAGCATTGAAGCTCCTTCACCAATCCTTCGAGCAGCTTCACCAAGGTCGCGGCAGCCGCAAACAAATGGAACAGTAAAATCACTTTTATACAAATGATACTCTTCATCTGCTGGAGTTAAAACTTCACTCTCATCGATATAATCAACACCCATTGCTTCAAGCACACGTGCTTCTACAATATGACCAATTCTTGCTTTTGCCATTACAGGGATAGATACTGCATTTAGTACTTCCTCAATAATTCTTGGATCAGCCATTCTTGCAACACCGCCAGCTGCACGAATGTCAGATGGTACACGCTCTAGAGCCATTACCGCAACTGCACCGGCCTCTTCAGCGATTCTTGCCTGCTCTGCATTAACAACGTCCATGATGACGCCGCCCTTTTGCATTTCGGCCATTCCACGTTTTACTCGGTCTGTACCTGTGTTCATGATAAATCCCCCTTGATATGTAATATTAAAATATTGAAAAAAATTAATATATGCTTTTAGGAAATAACTTTAATTCATCGGAATTATTGTTTCCATAAAATCATTAAAGCAACAAAAAAGGATTCCTGTCAAGACAAGAATCCTTTTGTTAAATATTCCCTTGCTATTAAAACCAACCTTTAACGGTGGAAGAAATGCCTCCCCAAAGATCTCCAAAGAATCCGCCGATTCCTCTCATCATTAAAACGAACCAATTTGCTTTTTCAACGTCCTCCGCTGCGATGACGTCTACAGTAATATTGCTCTGGCCTTTATCTGTTAAAAACCCTAAATTTCCAGCCTCTTTAGGTTGAATGGATAAAGTTCCAACTTTTTCACCCTTTTTAATAGGTGCAGTAAGTTCACCTTGTTTATTAACCTTTTTCTTATCCAGTGTTAAGACGGTTTTAAAATTATCCTTTTCTCCATTTTTTACAACCATGTTAACGGCATTTTTTGTATGGATTTTCACTTGGTCTTCTTTTCCTTTTATAACAGGTAAAGTCTTTTTCCCTTTTACTTGATAATTCTTTGGTAAAACTTCTTCCTTTTTAAAATTATTAAAAGCGAAATCAAGTATCTTTCTAGTTTCTCTGAAACGTTCCATTTGGGAACCTGTATTCATAACAACGGATATAAATCGCTGGCCATCTCTAATAGCTGTTCCTGTAAAATTATACCCTGCAAAAGGAGTGGATCCAGTTTTTAATCCATCTAAACCATCATAAACAAATTGTTGATAATTAGGATATCTATCTGCAATTTCTTCATATCCTTCTAGCATCCAGTTCCAGTTATCCATTACAAATTCATCTTCTGTGCCCTTTGCAAAAATCTTTTCCGGGTATACTAGATGTTTCTAATACCTCTGGGAAATCCTGTAATAAACGCGACGCTAAGATTGCAACATCTTTTGCAGACATGATATTTTCTTCATCAGGGTCACCCACAACTTCTGGAAAGTGCTTCAACAAATCACGATTATTTAAACCTGTGGAGTTTACAAACTTATATTTCTCTAAACCAAGCTCTGCTGCCTTTTTATTCATCATTTCTACAAATTTCGGCTCAGATCCACCAACAATTTCAGCAATGGCGATAGTAGCTGCATTGGCGGATTCAATCGCCATGGCTGCATACAAATCTTCTACCTTATACTTTGCTTCAACACGCAAAAAAACATTGCTTAAACTGTTGTCATGAGACATTTTAGAAAGCTCAGGAGAAACTACATACTCTTGATTCCATTTCACTTTTCCTTCTTTTACTGCTTCTAAAAGTAGGTACTCTGTCATCATTTTGGTCATACTTGCAATTCCCAGAGCGGTTTCAGAATTCTTTTCGTACAGAATCATGCCCGTATCAGCATCCACCAATATAGCACCAGATGCATTAACATCTAATCCTGCAGTTTCTGCCTCTGCTTTATTAATGCCTGCAAAAAGGCTAAAGAACATGATCATTGCCAAGGAACTGGCGATAAGTTTCCGATAAAAAAGTCTATTCACAATAATACCCTCCAACGATTTTGTACACTTTGGTTATTTTAACATAACTGAGATTCAAATAATAGACAGAGGATAGGACTATCTTTTTACAAAAAAAAGACAGAGAAGTCAGCGCTTCTCTGTTTTTTTATTAAGATAATGAGTAATTTGGTGCCTCTTTTGTAATTTGAACGTCATGAGGATGACTTTCCCTTAGACCTGCCCCAGTCATCTTTATGAATTGTGCATTATTTCTTAACTCTTCTAGGTCTTTTGTGCCACAATAGCCCATCCCAGAACGTAAACCTCCGATTAATTGATAAATTGTTTCAGCTAAAGGTCCTTTATAAGGCAGACGCCCCTCGATTCCCTCCGGAACAAACTTCTTATTATCTTCCTGGAAATAACGATCCTTTGATCCCTTTTCCATAGCTGCAACGGAACCCATACCGCGATAAACCTTAAAGCGGCGTCCTTGGAAGATTTCCGTTTCTCCTGGGCTTTCTGTAACACCAGCAAGCATGCTTCCCAGCATAACCGCGTGACCGCCGGCAGCAAGTGCCTTCACAATATCGCCTGAATATTTAATGCCGCCATCAGCAATTATGGTTCTGCCGTGCTTCCTAGCCTCTGTAGCACAATCATATACAGCTGTAATTTGTGGTACGCCTACTCCTGCTACTACTCGGGTCGTACAAATCGAACCAGGTCCAATACCGACCTTAACCACGTCAGCACCAGCTTCAATCAAGTCCTTTGTTGCTTCCGCGGTAGCCACATTACCAGCGATGATCGTTAAATCAGGATATTGACCTCTTATTTCCTTAACGGTATCAAGTACACCCTTTGAATGTCCATGAGCAGTATCGACTACAATAACATCGACATTAGCTTTTACCAGCTTTTCAACCCGCAGCAATGTATCCTTTGTAACGCCTACTGCTGCTCCAGCTAACAAACGACCTTGCGTATCTTTTGCTGAGTTTGGAAACTCAATCACTTTTTCGATATCCTTTATGGTAATTAACCCTTTTAAGACACCTTGATTGTCCACTAATGGGAGCTTTTCTATTTTATATTTTTGAAGAATTTTTTCAGCCTCTTTTAATGTTGTTCCTACTGGAGCCGTAACAAGGTTTTCTTTTGTCATGACATCAGAAATTTTAAAAGAATAATCTTGGATAAAACGTAAATCACGATTTGTAATAATCCCTACAAGTTTTTGCTCATCAAGATTATTGACAATCGGTACACCTGAAATTCGATATTTGCCCATTAAATGTTCCGCATCAAACACCTGGTGCTCTGGTGTAAGGTAAAATGGATCCGTAATGACCCCGCTTTCTGACCTCTTAACTTTCTCGACCTGTTCAGCCTGCTGTTCAACTGTCATATTCTTATGGATAATTCCTAAACCACCCTGGCGAGCCATTGAAATCGCCATTTCGGCTTCCGTTACTGTATCCATCCCTGCACTTATGATTGGGATGTTTAACTTCACCTTTGGCGATAATTCTACTTGAAGACTTACATCACGCGGCAGTACTTCCGATTTACCAGGTATTAATAAGACATCATCAAATGTTAAACCTTCTTTTGAAAATTTACTCTCCCACATTTTTATGGCCTCCAGGAAAAATTTTTTTAATTGTAGGTTATCAATTGGACAAAATACTGTCAAGGAAGAAGATTTAGTCTAACTTTTCTGAAAAAGGTGATTACCATTGACTGTTGACTATAAAGGCTGGAAAAGCTACGCAAGTTTTTTCTCTGCAGAGCATTGCCAGTTATACCTAAAAAATCATTATAATAAGTTGAATATTGATAACCCTGAACAAAAAAGTTATGAAAACTGCTATGCCTTTTTATATTATCTCGAGCATGGTCAAATTTATTATCAACAAGCAGAAAACGCACCCCTAATCATAAAACCAATCCTGCTTTTTTATGGTCTTGTACATTTAATTAAAGCATGTATCTTAACGGTTGATCCAGCATATCCCGAAACCACTTCCGTTTTAGCTCACGGTGTGTCAACAAGAAAAAGGAAAAAGCAAAACTACCAATTTTTCCAAGATGAAGTAAAGTTTCAAAAAAATGGACTCTTTCCTTTTATGTCAGAAAAAATGTTTCACATGAAACAATTGGAAGGCGATAAAATCACGATGGAAGAGCTGCTTGAGCTCATTCCTGAATTGGATGAATTGTTTGTGGTACATGAGTCGAAGAGCACTTTTACACCCATATATACTCAGAATGGGCAAATGGTAGTACCAGAAAAAATATTGGATTATTATCATATGACAGAGGATCGATTTAAAGAGTTTTTTACGTCAAAGTCTGGGAATCAGATTGAATTTTCAAGTGAAGGACTCATGTTTCAATACGATAAAAGGACGTTTACTGGAATATCACCGGTTAAATTTAATCTCGAAAGCAGTGCTTATTTACTGCCGCTTAAAAAGGAGAATTTATTTCTGTTCCCTGAACTGATGGTTCATTATCTTCTGCTTTATAATCTAAGTATGATTGCAAGATATGAAACAGAGTGGTGGAGTGAAATTACAAAAATGATGCCAAACCGCGATTATCCATTTATAAAAACCTTTTTGGATATCACGTTAAAGAAGGGACCGTTTTTGATTTATGAGTACTTGATGAGTTAGTTTTTTCAAAAAAACCTGCTTCATGAGTTATAGTTTAGGGGCTTTTCGTTACCCTTTTTTCTACAAGTGCCGCCGCGCGGGCATAATTAACCTTATGTTAGCTTTCCTACAACATTTTGTCCTTTCAGACAACAGAAAAAAGCACAACCCAAATCAGGTTGTGCTTCGTGTGCCTGGCAACGTCCTACTCTCACAGGGACAAAGTCCCAACTACCATCGGCGCTGAGAAGCTTAACTTCCGTGTTCGGTATGGGAACGGGTGTGACCTTCTCGCCATTATTACCAGACTGTTTTTGAGGTATCATTCCCTCAAAACTAGATAATCAGAAGAAGTTTTGTAAAACCGAGTTCACCTTAAAAATTGGTTAAGTCCTCGAACGATTAGTATCAGTCAGCTCCACACGTTACCGCGCTTCCACCTCTGACCTATCAACCTGATCATCTTTCAGGGTTCTTACTAGCTTGACGCTATGGGAAATCTCATCTTGAGGGGGGCTTCATGCTTAGATGCTTTCAGCACTTATCCCGTCCGCACATAGCTACCCAGCGATGCCTTTGGCAAGACAACTGGTACACCAGCGGTGCGTCCATCCCGGTCCTCTCGTACTAAGGACAGCTCCTCTCAAATTTCCTGCGCCCACGACGGATAGGGACCGAACTGTCTCACGACGTTCTGAACCCAGCTCGCGTACCGCTTTAATGGGCGAACAGCCCAACCCTTGGGACCGACTACAGCCCCAGGATGCGATGAGCC
>NZ_JAUSZQ010000002.1:402500-1522500 GCF_030817695.1 Neobacillus niacini
ATCTATTCTCATACCTACACAAAAACCGATACGGAGAGGGCGGAAATGGTTTGAGTAAAATTCTTATTCGAATCCGAAGAATTAGCAATTAAAAGCAAAAATTAGCAAGGGTATATACCCTTGCTAATTAATTTTGGTGTCCCATAGAATTCTGCCTATTCTTCAGTAGTAGTATCAGAATCTTTGCCTTCAGAATCTAACCCGATTTCTGAATTGTCTTCTATTGTTCCACCTATGACTTCTGCTCCTTCTGTTCCTTCAGTATCATCTGATTCAGTTTCTTCTGAAACCTCTTCTTTTTCGACTTTAGCAACAGTTGCTACATAGTCATGTTCGTCGCCTTTAATACTAATTAATTTAACACCTTGAGTGTTTCGCCCCATGGTTGAAATGCCAGCTACATCGATACGAATGAGGACACCGCCTGTAGTAATCAGCATTAAGTCTTCTTCACCGTTTACAGCCCTAACAGAAACTAATGGGCCATTCTTTTCAGTAACATGACAAGTTTTAATACCTTTACCGCCTCGGCCTTGGATACGGTACTCCTCTGCTGGTGTACGCTTTCCATACCCATTCTTAGTGACGATAAGGACGCTGCTATTTTCCTCAAGTACTTCCATACCAACTACCTCATCATCAGCGTCTAAGGTAATCCCTTTTACACCAGTTGCCGTTCTGCCCATAGAGCGAACGTCAGTTTCAGGGAAACGGATTAGCATTCCTTTTTTGGTACCAATGATCATATGCTTTGTTCCGTCGGTTAATCGAACTGAAATCAGTTCATCACCTTCACGGAGATTTAAGGCAATAAGACCATTATTACGAATATGTGCAAATGAAGTTAATGGAGAACGCTTAGAAATACCTTCTTTTGTCGTAAAGAATAGGAACCAGTCATCGACAAATTCCTCAATTGGAATAATCGCATTTACCCATTCCCCTTTTTCAATTCCAAGAAGATTAATGATTGGCAGTCCTTTCGCCGTGCGGCTGAATTCAGGAATTTCATAACCCTTAGAACGGTAGACCTTCCCTTTATTAGTAAAGAAGAGAATCGTATCATGGGTAGATGTCGTGATCAAATGCTCGACAAAGTCATCCTCATTGGTACCCATCCCTTGTATACCGCGTCCGCCTCTTTTTTGCGCGCGATACGTTGAAACAGGGAGACGTTTAATATAGCCATTATGTGTTAAAGTAATAACTACATTTTCACGTGGAATGAGATCTTCATCTTCGATATTTTCAATTCCGCCTGTTACGATTTCCGTACGGCGCGTATCATTAAATCGCTCTTTGATCTCAGTTAATTCTTCACGAATGATTTCAAGAACCTTTTCTTCGTCAGCTAAAATTGCTTTTAATTCAGCAATAAGCTTTACTAAGCTTTGATATTCTTCCTCAATTTTCTCCCTCTCTAAACCGGTTAAACGCTGTAAGCGCATATCAAGGATTGCTTGTGCTTGTTTATCAGAAAGGTTAAATTGCGTCATTAAACCCTCGCGCGCAATATCTGTTGTCTGCGAACTTCTAATTAAGCTTATGACGGCATCCAGATTATCCAAAGCAATTCTTAAACCATCCAAAATATGAGCTCGTGCTTCCGCTTTACGCAGCTCAAATTCTGTTCTTCTGCGAATAACGACTATTTGATGGTCTAAATAATGGACTAAGCATTGTTTTAGATTTAATACCTTTGGATGTCCATTTACAAGGGCTAGGGTATTGATACCAAAGCTTGTTTGAAGTGATGTTTGTTTATATAAGTTATTTAAAAGGACATTCGCATTTGCGTCTTTCCGAACCTCAATAACAATTCGCATTCCATTACGGTCAGACTCATCCCGTAAATCGGTAATGCCTTCTATCTTTTTATCACGATGTAATTCCGCTATTCTTTCAACCAATTTCGCTTTGTTTACTTGGTATGGTAATTCATTAACAATGATAACTTCTTTACCATTTGATTTTTGTTCAATTTCCACTTTTCCCCGTATGGTTATTGATCCTCTTCCTGTTTCATAGGCCTTACGAATACCGCTTCGGCCAATTATGATCCCTCCGGTTGGAAAGTCCGGACCAGGAATGATTTCCATTAACTCTTGAATGGTGATTTCTGGATCACGAGTAACGGCTAATACACCATCAATAACTTCACCAAGCTGGTGTGGAGCAATATTAGTAGCCATACCAACAGCAATACCCATAGAACCATTAACTAATAGGTTAGGGAATCTTGCAGGCAGAACAGAAGGCTCCCTTTCCTCACCATCATAGTTATCCTGGAAATCAATCGTATCTTTGTTAATATCTCTTAGTAATTCCATAGAAATTTTGGACATTCTAGACTCTGTATAACGCATGGCTGCTGCTGAATCGCCATCTACTGATCCAAAGTTTCCATGTCCGTCAACAAGCATATAACGATAGTTAAAATCCTGCGCCATCCGTACCATTGTTTCATATACGGCAGAATCACCATGCGGGTGATATTTACCGATTACATCCCCAACGATACGAGCTGATTTTTTGTAAGGTTTATCCGCATGTATTCCAAGATCATGCATGGCGTATAGAATACGGCGATGAACTGGTTTTAAACCATCCCGAACATCTGGAAGGGCACGAGAAACAATAACACTCATTGCATAGTCAAGAAACGATGTCTTCATTTCCTGACTGATATTAATATCTTTCACTTGAGAATTCGGTGTTTCGGCCATTTTAGTACCTCCTATTTTGGCGACAATCTGCCTTTAATCATCATCCGCCGAGATCAAGATAAACGAAAAAAGGAGGATAGTGGTCACCCCTCTATCCCTTTTTGAATAGCGGAAGCGCCCCAAGCCTCCAGGCGCTATAGCTAGACAAATCTATATATCTAAATTCTTTACGTATTGGGCATTTGCTTCAATGAAGTTACGGCGCGGCTCTACCTTGTCGCCCATTAACATTTCAAATGTTTCATCAGCTTCAATCGCATCCTCTAGACTTACTTGAAGCATGGTTCGATTAGCTGGATCCATTGTTGTTTCCCATAATTGTTCAGGATTCATTTCTCCTAAACCTTTATAACGCTGGATATTAGGCTTAGGCTGACTTGGGAGCTCGGCGAATATTTTTTCCAGCTCTTTGTCATCATAAGCATACCTAATCTTTTTACCTTGCTGAACTTTATATAATGGCGGCTGTGCAATATATACATAGCCAGCTTCTAATATTTTACGAATATAACGATAAAAGAAAGTCAACAACAGCGTTCGAATATGTGCTCCATCAACGTCCGCATCCGTCATAATGACTATTTTATGGTATCTAGCTTTAGCAATATCAAAATCTTCTCCAATACCTGTTCCAATGGCAGTAATCATGGACCGAACTTCATTATTTGAGAGAATTCGATCTAAACGAGCTTTCTCAACATTGAGGATTTTCCCTCTCAATGGCAGAATCGCCTGGAAATGGCGGTCACGGCCTTGTTTGGCAGAACCGCCTGCCGAGTCACCCTCAACAATGTACAGTTCACTGATAGAAGGGTCTTTTGAAGAACAGTCAGCTAATTTCCCAGGTAAACTAGAAACCTCTAAAGCACTCTTACGGCGTGTCAGTTCTCTAGCTTTCTTCGCCGCAAGTCTTGCTCTGGCAGCCATTAATCCTTTTTCAACGATTTTTTTAGCTACTTGTGGATTTTCCAGTAAGAATTTTTCAAAATGACTTGAAAATAATGAATCCGTTATTGTTCTTACTTCAGAGTTTCCAAGCTTCGTTTTTGTTTGCCCTTCGAATTGCGGGTCTGGATGCTTAATTGAAACAATTGCAGTTAAGCCCTCACGAACATCTTCACCGGACAAATTGGTGTCATTTTCTTTAATCAAACCGCTTTTTCTTGCATAATCGTTAATAACACGTGTTAATCCTGTTTTAAATCCAGATTCATGCGTACCGCCCTCATAGGTGTGGATGTTATTCGCAAAGGAATAAATGCTGTCCGTATACCCCTCATTGTATTGAAGAGCAACTTCAACGCTAATACCATCGCGTTCTCCCTCAATATAAATTGGTTCATCATGAATAACCTCTTTTGTGCGGTTTAAATGTTCTACATATGATTTAATTCCGCCTTCGTAGTAATATTCATTCTGTTTATTTTCCACACGGTTATCTTTAATGGTAATTTTAATTCCACGATTCAAGAATGCCAGTTCACGCAGACGGGTTGCTAGAATATCATACTCATATTCCAATGTTTCAGTAAAAATTTCGCCATCTGGTTTAAAGTGGGTAATCGTACCAGTTTTATCTGTTGTTCCAACAACCTCTAATTCTTGAACGACAGCTCCACGTTCAAACTTAATGGAGTAAATATTACCGTCTCGGTGTACAAAAACCTCTAGGTTAGTGGAGAGGGCATTAACGACCGAAGCACCTACACCATGCAGACCACCAGAGACTTTATATCCGCCTCCGCCAAATTTACCGCCGGCATGAAGAACAGTCATGATAACTTCGACTGCAGGTCTGCCCATTTTTTCTTGAATTCCTACTGGTATACCACGTCCATTATCTTTAACCGTTATACTGTTATCTTCTTCAATAATGACATTGATTTCGTCACAATAACCTGCCAATGCCTCATCAATACTGTTATCTACAATTTCCCAAACAAGATGATGGAGACCTTTTCCACTCGTTGAACCAATGTACATACCAGGTCTTTTTCTAACAGCCTCTAGACCTTCAAGAACCTGTATTTGATCCGCACCATATTCTTGTTCCTGGACTACTTTTTGTTCCATTGTCATATCATTCACCCCGCACTTTCATTCAAAAAATCTCTATTAACCTAAGTGAAAAATAAAAATATCAAAATTCCTGCATTTCCTTATAATTTGAACGTTTTTTTAATGTTCCAGAAGAAATTGGGGATAAATAAACCTTGTCGTATGTAATGACGACAGATTTAAAGGGGTTTTTCGAAAGGTTAACAAGCTTTTCCTTATGCTGTTCTAAGAACTCTTCGACTAAATGTGATGAATTTACGCACCCTTTATCAAGAATGGCGATAATATCTTTCGCCCTGATATTTAAATCTTCCCCGACATGAATATACACACTTCCCACCTCAATTAACTTTATTGATAACACCAGTCTCTACTTCAAAAGTTGAAGCCTCTTTTAATGTTTGATGGTGAATTCCGTCCACACTTGTTGTGGTAACAAATGTTTGGACCTTCCCTTGGATGGTATTAAGCAAGTGTGACTGACGATAATCATCTAATTCTGATAAAACATCATCAAGGAGTAAGATGGGATATTCGCGAATTTCTGAATGAATTAATTCAATTTCGGCAAGCTTAACAGAAAGTGCCGTTGTTCTTTGCTGACCTTGTGAGCCAAATGTCGAAACATCCCGATCGTTTACAAAAAACAACAAATCATCACGATGTGGTCCGAATAATGTTGTACCACGTTCTATTTCCCTTATTCTAACTTTACTAAATTTTTCCTCAAAGCTTGCTTTCATTTTCGACAAATCTTGGTCTTCTAATACATCAACCGATGGTTTATAGACAATTTCCAATGATTCCAGCCCTCTAGAGATACCTTTATGAATAGGCTTAGCCCAATTTTCAAGCAAATGGAGAAACTCAAACCTTTTTAAAACAATTTTCACAGCCATATCAATAAACTGTTCGGTCAGGATTTCAAGCATGGTTTGATCAGTCTGCTTTTTTATTTGCATCATTTTTAAAAAATGATTGCGCTGTTGAAGTATTTTTTGATATTGACTCATATCATGTAAATAAATGGGCGAAACCTGCCCAATTTCCATATCAATAAACCGCCTTCTTACCTGCGGGCTGCCTTTTACCAAATTTAAATCTTCCGGTGCGAACATGACCACATTCATGTTCCCGACATATTGGCTTAATTTCTGCTGCTCAATATGGTTACATTTAGCCTTTTTCCCTTTTTTGGAAATAATTAATTGCAACGGCAAAGAGCTGTGTTGTTTTTGAACCCTGCCCTCTATTTTAGCATACTCCTGGTCCCAGCGAATAAGTTCTTTATCATTTGATGTTCGATGAGACTTGGCCATTGCTAAAACATAGATAGATTCCATCACATTTGTTTTACCCTGAGCATTTTCCCCCAGAATCACATTGACCTTATTTTCAAATTCAACCGATAGGCTTTGATAATTTCGATAATCTCTTAATGCTAATTGTTCAATATACATGAAAACGACACAACCCTTTAGTTACTCGTAATCAAAAACTCCCCAAAGCCAGGAATTTGAATTTTATCTCCTGCTCGAAGCTTTCTACCTCTTCTTTGATCTTGTTCGCCATTTATAAAAATATCGTTTTCACTTAAAAACCATTTTGCCATTCCACCAGATTGGATGACGTCGGCAACTTTAAGAAATTGGCCTAACGTAATAAACTCAGTATTTATCATTATTTCTTCAGGCATTGTTTATCACTCATTTCTAAAAATGGTCTCAATACTTTATTTTACTAAAAAATAAAAAATAAAGAAAGTCACCAAAAAACATGGTGACTATTAGAGCGGAATTCCTAGTAAGTTCTCACAGGTAAAATAAGCTGTAATGTAGTTTCATCATGCAGCGGTTTAATAACAAACGGGCGCATTGCTCCAGTAAAACTAACTCTTATATCCGTACCCTCAAGTGCTTTTAAGGCATCCATCATATATTTAGCACTAAAAGATATCTTTAATTCTTCTCCGTCGATTGATTGACTTTGAATTTCTTCAACGACTTTACCTACTTCAGGTGTGTTAGAGGAAATTTCAATTACGCCGCCATCAATGGTTGAAAGTTTGACAACATTATTTCTACCTTCACGAGCAAGAAGGGAAGCACGATCAATGGCATGGAGGAAATCCTTTGTATTCACAATAATATCCGTCTTACTTTCACTTGGAATTAGTCTAGAAGTGTCAGGATAATTTCCTTCTAACAACCTAGAGAAAAACAATAAATGTTTCGCTTTAAATAAAATTTGGTTTTCAGTGATAACGATATCTATTAATTCGTTGGAATCGTCTATGATTTTACTTAATTCATTCAAACTCTTACCTGGAATGACGACATTGTAACTTTCGTTATTTTCAATTTCTATTTTTGCTTTTCTTAATGCCAGTCGATGGCTATCTGTTGCAATACAGTTTAGTTCGCCATTTTCAATCTTCCAGTTTACACCTGTCAAGATGGGACGTGTTTCTGAGGTGGATACAGCAAAAAAGGTTTGGCGAATCATCATTTTTAGGAGATCCGTTGCAATATGAAATTTATTATTTTCCTCTATTTGGGGCAGGTGAGGGTACTCCTCTGCATCAAGGCCGTTTAAATTAAATTCAGATTTCCCAGAGCGAATTACGGTTTGTAAAGATCCTAGTACCTCAATCTCAACTGAATCTGTAGGTAATTTTTTTACAATTTCACTAAAAAACTTTGCTTGAAGGACGATAGAACCAGTTTGTTTGATTTCAACAATTTCATCTCCGTTTTCTTCACTTGGGATGAAAGATTCAATTGAAATATCGGAATCACTTCCTGTTAAGGTTACTCCCTCGCTGCTAGCTGTTATTTTGATCCCGGTTAAAATGGGGATGGTTGTTCTCGAAGTGACAGCCTTCATAACATCTTGGACACTTTGAACAAGACGGTCCCGTTGGATGATAAATCTCATTTCATAATCCTCCTGGCAATTTTTTATTCTAAGTACGCATAATGAAATTTTTAGAACATATAATAATAAGTTTTTTAAATAAAAAACAGTAGAAGTACTAGTAGGGCCTGTTAGTATGTGGATAACTTAATTTACGCAATGGAAACACAGTCTATCCACATGTGGACAGACTGTGCATAAACTAGTCCGAGTTATTCACAGTTACCTTAAACTTTCAACAGTTCATTTAGTTCTTTCATTTGCCTTTGCAGCTGAAGATCAGATTGTAAAAGCTTTGAAATCTTTTCGTGAGCATGAATGACAGTGGTATGATCACGTCCTCCAAACTCTTCTCCTATCTTTGGCAAAGAATAATCCGTTAATTCCCGTGATAAATACATCGCAATTTGTCTGGGAAAGGCTACAGATTTTGTTCGTTTTTTCGCTTTAAAATCCTCAAGTTTCACACCAAATTGCTCACCGACGGTTTTCTGGATATCAAGTATGGTAATTACTTTTGGCTTTGAGCTTGGGATGATATCCTTTAATGCTTCTGAAGCTAAATCAGCGTTAATATCTTTATTGATTAAGGAAGAATAGGCGACTACGCGGATTAATGCTCCCTCAAGCTCTCTAATATTTGTATCAATTTGATTAGCAATATAGAGCATAACCTCGTTTGGTATATCTAATCCTTCTGCCTTAGCTTTTTTTCGAAGAATCGCTATTCTTGTTTCTAGGTCTGGAGGTGTAATATCCGTAATTAATCCCCATTCAAACCTTGAACGGAGGCGGTCCTCAAGTGTTGGAATTTCCCTAGGCGGACGGTCACTTGAGATGACGATTTGTTTGCTTTCTTCATGAAGAGTATTAAAAGTATGAAAAAATTCCTCTTGCGTTGATTCTTTTCCAGCTAAGAACTGAATATCATCAATTAGTAACACATCAACGTTTCGATACTTATTGCGGAATTCGACAGCCTTATTGTCACGAATAGAATTAATAAATTCGTTCGTGAACTTCTCTGAAGACAAATAAACTACCTTAGCGTTTGGTTTATGTTCTAAAACATAATGGCCAATCGCATGCATTAAGTGTGTTTTCCCTAAACCAACGCCCCCATAAATAAATAAGGGATTGTAAGCTTTGGCTGGTGCTTCAGCTACAGCAAGGGAAGCTGCATGTGCGAACCGATTGCCTGAACCAATAACAAACGTATCAAACAGATACTTTGGATTTAGAATATTTTGCGGAAAATCGTGTTGATCATCCTCTTTTTTTGCCCTTTTAGGGGGCACTAGCAAGTCTGGGTCTTCCTCTTTTTGATTTTGCGGAATAATGAACTTAACAGATAGCTCTTCTCCAGTAATTTCATACAGGATGCCAGCAATTAACTGGGAGTAGCGCTCCTCGAGCCAATCACGTGCAAATTCATTAGGAGCAGTAATCACAAGTAGATTGCCTTGAAGGGAATGGGCCTTTGTGGACTTCAGCCAGGTGTCAAAACTAGGCTTGCTAATCTTCTTTTCAATATTGGCTAAAGCAGCATTCCAAAGATCCGCAATATTTTCCAACGGTTGTCCCTCCTTTTTTTATCTATCTATTCATTCAAATGCATTTGCAGGTTCGTTTCTGTCTAAACTCCATATATATAGATATTTTTTCACAAAGAGTTGTGAAGTATCCTTGACTCGCAACCACATAACAAATGGGCAAAAGTTCCGTGAAAAAACAACGTTATACAAGCCGTACAACCTACTAATTTATAAATATACGAAACAATGGTTGTGGAAAAACATATTATAGGAAATAAAGTGGAGTTTCGACAATATCCACGGCTTGTGGACAAGTTTCTGCAGTATGCTAGAATAACTTGTCCACACCTTATCCACAATTTGTGGATAACATATTTTTAAGACGAAGTTATTCAGAGTGAAAACACAAATATAATATCAGATAAAAGACAGGTGCGCAATGTCTTTTCGCTGTTTATCCACAACTGTAACAAGATGTGGTTAAAACTTGTCCACAAGTAGTGGGTCCTGTGCAAAAACTGTCAATATCTTGTGAAACGACGAAAAAAAAGTCGAAAAAAATATCCACAGGTAATTTTTAAAAAGGAAGATTGCATTAAAAACCTTTGGCGAATGAAAATGGATCTTGGCGTAAAAATTTTTGGAACCGGGGAACAATATTTTAAGGGCGGTTGACAATATAGAGGTCACTCTTTATAATAAATTAGACTGTCTTTAACAGCTATTCCTCAGGGAGGTGTCATATAATGAAAAGAACGTATCAACCAAATAAACGTAAACATAGTAAAGTTCACGGTTTCCGTAGTCGTATGAGCAGTGCAAACGGACGTAAAGTTCTAGCACGTCGTCGTCAAAAAGGAAGAAAAGTATTATCAGCTTAGGCCACTGAAACATCAGTGGTCTTTTTTCTAATAAAATCTTTCTAATGGAAAAGTTTTGTGATGGAAGGTGTTTTCTATGAAGAAAGAATTACGGGTAAAGAAGAATAAAGAATTTCAAGAGGCATTTCAAAAGGGGAAATCTTTTGCTAATCGGCAATTTGTTGTCTATAGTCTGAAGAAAGAAGATCAGGAAGATTTTCGAATTGGTCTTTCTGTCAGCAAAAAGATAGGAAATGCGGTCACTAGAAATCAAATAAAAAGATACATAAGACAAGCTATTTTTGAACTATCAGATCAAATTGTTCCAGGCAACGACTACGTAATTATTGCTAGAAAACCTGCTGCGGATATGGACTTTTTTGAAGTGAAAAAAAGTTTAACTCATGTCTTTAAGGTTGGTAAGGTATTCAAAAGAAGATAGATTGTCAAAATAATGTTGTATTCGTAATAAAATTAAGAAGCAAATTAATCTAAAAGATGGTAAAATACCTATGAAATATTCCCAGTATCTATATTTTAATAAAAGGTATTCATACCTAAATAATATATATATTGTTCAAGGAGGAAAATTCGGTTGAAAAAACGAATATTACTTTTGCTTGGTTTCGTTTCTGTATTTTTGTTTTTAACAGGATGTACAGAAATTAATAAGCCAATAAGTGCCGAAAGTACAGGGTTTTGGAACGAGTACATTGTTTATCCGCTTTCCTGGGTCATTGTGAAAGGTGCAGAATTACTTGGCGGAAGCTTTGGATTATCACTAATTGTCGTTACGATACTGATTCGATTAGCGATATTGCCGCTAATGATTAAGCAGACAAGAAGTTCGAAAGCAATGCAGGCGCTGCAGCCAGAAATGAAGGCGCTTCGAGAAAAATACAGCTCTAAGGATCAGAAGACACAACAGAAATTACAGCAAGAAACAATGGCACTTTTTCAAAAGCACGGAGTCAATCCGATGGCAGGTTGTTTCCCATTAATCGTACAAATGCCTATCTTAATTGGATTTTACCACGCGATTTCAAGAACAAGAGAAATTGCGGATCATAGCTTCCTATGGTTTGATCTAGGAGATAAGGATCCATTCTATCTTCTTCCGATTATTGCAGGTATCACCACGTTTATTCAGCAAAAAATGATGATGGCCGGACAAGAGCATAATCCGCAAATGGCGATGATGCTTTGGATGATGCCGATTATGATTGTCATTTTTGCCTTTAGTTTCCCAGCAGCCCTTTCCTTGTATTGGGTAGTAGGTAATATCTTTATGATCGTACAAACCTATTTCATTAAAGGGCCGGACTTGAAAAAAGTGCAAGAATCCGGTAAAGCGGGTGAAAAAAAGTGAAACAAGTAACTGCTACCGGACAAACAGTCGAAGAAGCAGTGGAATCAGCTTTAGCTCAGTTAAATACAACAAAAGACCGCGCAGATGTAGCAATAATTGATGAAGGCAAAAAGGGAATTTTCGGGATATTTGGTTCGCGTCCTGCTGTCGTTAAGGTTACGGTCATCATTGATCCAATTGAAGAGGCTAAGAAATTTCTGCTTCAGGTTAGTGAACAAATGGGAGCTCCTATCGAGATTGAAATTAAACGTGATGGAAAACAAGTTCTATTTGTTATGACTGGTGAAAAGATTGCTCTTTTAATTGGAAAAAGAGGACAAACGTTAAATTCGCTGCAATACTTAACACAGCTAATCATTAATCGTTTTTCTAATCAGTTCTTAACGGTTATTTTGGATGCGGAGGATTACCGGAATCGAAGAAATGATACGCTGATTCAACTAGCCCATCGTCTTGCCCTTAAAGCTGTAAAAACTGGCAAGGATGTTGCGTTGGAGCCAATGCCTTCTTACGAGCGTAAAGTCATTCACACAGCTTTATCCGATAATAAACGAGTGAAAACTTTTTCCGATGGTTCAGATCCACATAGACATATCGTTATTTCACCGGTTAAATAATATGAGTTAAAGACATCCTTTTCGAGGATGTCTTTTTTTGCGGTTTTTCTAAATTTACATCTAAAAAGTACGTGTTTATAACAATTATATGAAATCTCTTGTTTTATTGTTATTCACATGTGGATAAGTTAAAATAATAGGTAGACATTTTTCAGGTTGTGGATAAATCAACCCTGGGAGTTCTTGTTTTTCAGAGAAGACCTGATGTGGTATTCTAATAATTTGGAGTCAAAATACTTCGTTTTTATATGTTTTTATATAGATTAATTTTATAAAGAGTGGTGAAAGTAATGGAATTCGATACGATAGCTGCCATATCGACACCGATGGGTGAGGGAGCAATTGCAATTGTACGGTTGAGCGGTGATGATTCCATTAAAATTGCGGATCAAATTTTTCGAAGCATCGGCGGTAAAAGGTTAACAGAGGTTCCAACACATACAATCCATTATGGTCATCTAATTGACCCCAAGAATGAGCAAGTAATTGAAGAAGTAATGGTATCGGTTATGAAAGGACCAAAAACTTTTACGAAAGAGGATGTAGTTGAAATAAATTGTCACGGTGGGATTGTTTCTGTTAATCGAGTATTGCAGCATGTACTGGCCTATAGAGCTAGACTTGCAGAACCAGGCGAATTTACAAAACGGGCGTTTTTAAATGGCCGGATTGATTTATCTCAAGCAGAAGCAGTAATGGATTTAATCAGAGCTAAAACAGATCGAGCGATGAATGTGGCCTTGGGCCAAATGGAAGGCCGGTTATCCAAGTTAATTAGGGGCTTGCGCCAGGAAATTTTAGAAATACTCGCGCATGTCGAAGTAAATATAGATTATCCTGAATACGACGATGTGGAAGAAATGACACATAATATGTTGTTAGATAAAGCCATCTATGTTCGAGATGAGTTAAAAAAACTCCTGCAAACCTCTCAGCAAGGAAAAATACTGCGTGAAGGTCTATCAACAGTTATTGTTGGCCGCCCAAACGTTGGAAAATCATCGTTATTAAATAGTCTTGTTCATGAAAATAAAGCAATTGTCACCGATATTCCTGGGACAACACGTGATGTGATTGAGGAGTATGTCAATGTACGCGGTGTACCGCTTAGACTATTAGATACTGCGGGTATAAGAGAGACGGAAGATATTGTTGAACGTATTGGCGTAGAAAAGTCTAGACAGGTTTTAAAAGAAGCGGATTTAATATTGTTAGTGCTAAATTACGGTGATCAATTTACAAAAGAGGATGAAAATCTGTTTGAAGCTGTTAAGGGAATGGATGTTATTGTCATCGTCAATAAGACAGACCTTCCGCAGCAAATTGATATGGAACGTGTAAAGGAGCTTGCAACAGAGCATAAAATCGTGACGACTTCATTATTGGAGGATCGCGGTGTTGATGAGCTTGAAGAGGCGATATCCTCCTTATTTTTTGCAGGCTCAATTGAGACGGGCGATATGACCTATTTATCGAACACCCGCCATATTGCTTTGATTGGGCAAAGTTTGCACACAATAGAAGAAGCCATTAATGGAGTTGAGATGGGAACTCCAATTGATATCGTCCAAATAGATGTGACAAGAACATGGGAATTGCTTGGGGAAGTCATCGGTGATAGTGTACACGAAAGTTTAATTGATCAGTTATTTTCACAGTTCTGTCTAGGAAAGTAATAGAAGTACTATAGAAAGAGGAGGAAAGAGATGTCATACGAAGCAGGTAATTTTGACGTTGTCGTCATTGGCGCTGGTCATGCCGGCTGTGAGGCGGGCCTTGCGGCGGCACGTATGGGCGCTAAAACATTAATGATTACCATTAACCTCGATATGGTTGCCTTTATGCCATGTAATCCATCCATTGGCGGACCAGCAAAAGGAATTGTTGTCCGGGAAATAGATGCACTTGGCGGCGAGATGGGAAGAAATATCGATAAAACATATATTCAAATGAGAATGTTGAATACGGGGAAGGGTCCGGCAGTGCGTGCCTTGCGTGCCCAAGCAGATAAAGTAGACTACCAGTACGAGATGAAAAGAACAATTGAAGAAACACCAAACCTAACACTCCTTCAAGGAATGGTTGAAAGACTAATCGTTGAGGACGGAGTCTGTGTTGGGGTTATTACAAAAACAGGTGCGATTTACCGTGCCAAAACTGTTGTAATCACGACTGGTACCTATCTTCGCGGAGAAATTATCCTTGGAGAATTGAAATATTCAAGTGGTCCAAATAACCAACAGCCATCGATTAAGTTATCAGAGCATTTAGAGGAACTTGGATTTGAATTAGTTCGTTTTAAGACAGGAACTCCGCCACGTGTTAATAGTCATACGATCGATTACAGTAAAACGGAGATTCAGCCTGGGGATGAAGTTCCAAGAGCGTTCTCATACGAAACAACTAAGTATATTACTGACCAGCTTCCTTGCTGGTTAACCTATACCAATGAGCAAACACATTCGTTGATTGACCAAAACCTTCATCGTTCACCGATGTATTCTGGAATGATAAAAGGAACGGGTCCGCGTTATTGTCCATCGATTGAAGATAAAGTGGTTCGTTTTAACGATAAGCCGCGCCACCAAATTTTCCTTGAGCCTGAAGGCAGAAAAACGCAAGAGGTATATGTACAGGGCTTGTCAACAAGTTTACCTGAAGATGTTCAGCAGCAAATCCTCAAAACCATTCCAGGTTTAGAGAATGTGCAAATGATGAGATCTGGATATGCGATTGAGTATGATGCGATTGACCCAACTCAGCTTTGGCCGACACTTGAAACAAAGGTGGTAAAGAACCTCTTTACTGCTGGTCAAATTAATGGAACTTCCGGGTATGAAGAAGCAGCGGGACAAGGGATTATCGCAGGAATTAATGCGGGACTTAGTGCGCTGGGAAAAGAGCCCTTAATCCTAAGTCGTTCAGATGCCTATATTGGTGTGTTGATAGATGATTTAATTACAAAAGGTACAAATGAACCGTATCGTCTGCTGACTTCTAGAGCAGAATATCGTCTTCTTTTACGCCATGATAATGCAGACCTGCGATTAACGGATATTGGTTATTCCATTGGTCTTATACAGGAAGAACGTTATCAAAGGTTTTTGGCTAAAAAAGCAGCGGTTGAGGCAGAAAAGGAAAGACTTTCATCTATTAGAATAAAACCTTCAACAGAAGTTCAGGAGCTTATTCGAAGCACTGGCGGAAGTGAGCTAAAGGATGGAATCCTTGCCTCTGATTTATTGAAGCGGCCTGAAATGACCTATGAACATATCGGACGTTTAGCACCAAGCGATGTGGAATTAGACCAAGATATAAAAGAGCAGGTTGAAATTCAAGTTAAATATGAAGGCTATATTGAAAAGTCACTTCAGCAAGTTGAACGCTTAAAGAAAATGGAAAATAAGAAAATCCCAGAGAATATTGATTACGATGCAATATCGAGTCTTGCAACAGAAGCAAAGCAAAAGTTAAAACAAATCAAACCCTTATCACTTGCCCAAGCTTCTAGAATCTCTGGTGTAAATCCATCCGATATATCGATTCTTCTTGTGTATTTGGAACAAGGTAAAGTGTCTAGAACAAGCAATTTATAATTTTTACAAAAAGAGGAAGTTTTGCTGATGAACATCGAACAATTCAAAGCTATGCTTCTTGAGAAGGGGATCGCCCTTAGCGATAAGCAGCTAGAGCAATTTGACCAATACTTTCACACCTTAGTGGAGTGGAATGAAAAAATGAACTTAACTGCCATTACCGATCAAGAAGATGTCTACTTAAAACATTTCTATGATTCCATATCTGCAGCTTTTTACTTTGATTTCACGCAGCCCCACCATCTTTGTGATGTAGGAGCAGGTGCAGGATTTCCAAGTATTCCTTTAAAAATTGCTTTTCCTCATTTAGAGGTAACCATCGTGGATTCATTAAATAAACGTATTTCCTTTTTAAATCATTTAGCAAATGTATTAAAATTGGAAAAGGTTCATTTCATTCATGACCGTGCAGAGACCTTCGGTGTGAATCCAGCTCACCGCGAGTCGTATGACCTCGTAACAGCAAGGGCAGTGGCAAGAATGTCTGTACTTAGCGAGCTTTGCCTTCCTCTTGTTAAAGTAGGAGGACATTTTATTGCCATGAAAGCTGCACATGCAAATGATGAGTTAACCGTCGGTCAGAAGGCGATTACCACTCTCGGGGGAAAATTAGAACAAATGCATACTTTCACTTTACCTATGGAAGAAAGTGAAAGAAATATTCTTGTGATTAAAAAGGAAAAACAAACGCCGAAAAAATATCCGCGAAAACCAGGGACACCTGGTAAAATGCCAATTGAATAATGAAGGATATTTTTGTAATAAATAAAACTGCAGGTTTGGCAGGAAGAAAACAGTATTATAGAGAATAAGTAATAGGGAGTTTCGTAAAGGTGGTGTTGGGGATGAAGAATTCGTTTTCACGCTTTTTTGGCCTCGGCGAAAAGGGAGATCAAAAGGTTGAGTTAGAAAAAGAGCTTGAAAAAGAGCTAGAAAAAGAGCTAGAACAAGAACTAGATGTTTCCAAAAATGAAGAAATTAAAAAGATTCCGATTGAAAGTATTGTTCCTAACCGTTTTCAGCCTCGAACCGTATTCGACGATGAAAAAATAGAGGAGTTATCACGAACAATCCATACACACGGAATCATTCAGCCAATTGTGGTCCGACAGTTTGATGGAAATTATGAAATTATTGCTGGTGAGCGCCGCTGGCGTGCGATGAAGAAGTTGGGCTGGGATGAAGCACCAGCAATTATAAAAAATTATTCTGATACTGAAACGGCTTCTGTGGCATTAATTGAAAATTTACAACGGGAAGAGCTGTCTCCAATTGAAGAGGCTATTGCCTATGGTAAGCTGCTTGAGCTGCATAACTTAACACAAGAAGCACTAGCGCAGCGTCTTGGAAAAGGTCAATCGACAGTTGCCAATAAGCTCCGGCTTCTAAAGCTGCCTCAGCCTATTCAAGAATCCTTGTTAAATAAAGAAATAACAGAACGGCATGCCCGTGCACTTATTCCACTTAAAAATCCAGAGAAACAAGTTTTGCTTCTACAAGACATTATTGATAAAAATCTTAATGTTAAGCAGACAGAAGATCGAGTGACCAGGCTGCTAGAAGAAAAGAATCAAAAACCAAAACCTAAAAGAAAAGCATTCAGCAAAGATATGAGAATTGCTGTAAACACGATAAGGCAATCATTAACCATGGTGTCTGATAACGGAATCAACCTCGACTCACAAGAAGAAGAGTTTGAAGAGTACTATCAATTTACAATAAAAATTCCAAAGAAAAAATAAAATATTCACAAAATGGAACCAGACTATTAAGCAGTTTGGTTTTTATTTTTGTACATTTCGAACTAGGGTTATGCTTGAACTGTAAAATAATGGCAATAATTACTTTGATTCGTCATGAATATTTTATGAAAAAAAAGAACAATAAATCAGATTCATGTTAAAATAAATAGCATGGAAATTTTACTTTACTAGTTCGCCTGCTAGATTGACAGGTTAACTAGTTTATTTAACTAGACTTTTTGTATCTTATTTGAAACAAGGTAGGTGACATCGTGGGCAAAACTATTGCAATCGCGAATCAAAAAGGCGGAGTTGGTAAGACAACTACCTCTGTCAATCTAGGCGCCTGCTTAGCATACATTGGGAAAAAGGTTTTATTAGTAGACATTGATCCACAAGGGAATGCTACGAGCGGAATTGGTATTGAAAAGGCAGATGTAGCACAGTGTATATACGATGTTTTAGTAGACGATGTGGAAGCAAAGGATGTTATTAAACCAACATCTGTTGAAAATTTATACGCGATTCCAGCTACTATACAGCTTGCTGGGGCGGAGATTGAACTCGTTCCTACTATCTCAAGGGAAGTCCGATTAAAGCGTGCACTTGAAGAAGTGAAGGACCAATTTGATTATATTATTATCGATTGCCCGCCTTCATTAGGGTTGTTAACGCTAAACTCCTTAACAGCTTCTGACTCTGTGTTAATCCCTGTTCAGTGTGAATATTATGCTCTCGAAGGTTTAAGTCAGTTATTAAATACTGTTAGGCTAGTACAAAAACACTTAAACCAAGACTTGAAAATAGAAGGCGTGTTATTAACGATGCTGGACGCCCGAACGAATTTAGGCATTCAAGTAATCGAAGAAGTGAAGAAGTATTTTCAAGATAAAGTATATAAAACCATTATTCCAAGAAATGTACGTCTAAGTGAGGCTCCAAGTCATGGCGAACCAATTATTACGTATGATTCAAAATCACGCGGGGCAGAAGTTTATTTAGATCTAGCAAAGGAAGTGGTCTCAAATGGCTAAAGGTCTAGGAAAAAAAGGCATAAATGCATTTTTTACAAATATCGAAGCCGGTAAGGAAGAGACTGTCCAAGAAATAAGTTTAAAAGAATTGCGTCCAAATCCTTACCAGCCAAGGAAAACCTTCCAACAAGAGGCCATTGATGAATTAAAAGAATCCATTTTAGAGCATGGAATTCTTCAGCCGCTTGTTGTTCGGAAAAGCATTAAAGGGTATGAAATTGTTGTAGGTGAAAGACGTTTCCGAGCAGCAAAAGAAGCAAAACTTGCATCTGTACCAGCTGTTGTAAGAGAGTTAACCGAACAGCAAATGATGGAATTAGCGGTTTTAGAAAACTTGCAGCGTGAAGATTTGAACCCAATTGAAGAAGGTCAAGCCTATCAAACGTTAATGGAAAAGTTAAAGTTCACACAAGAAGAAGTAGCAAAACGTTTAGGGAAAAGCCGTCCGCATGTTGCGAACCATATCCGACTGCTGTCTCTGCCTCCCAAGATTCAAGAGCTGATTTCAGATGGAAAAATCTCGATGGGCCATGGCCGCGCACTTTTGGGATTACGTCAAAAGGCAAAGCTTCCAGCGTTAGTAGATAAGATTATCCAGGAATCATTGAATGTTCGCCAATTAGAAAAAATCATTCAAAATCTTAATGAAAATGTTCCACGTGAAACAAAAAAGCCTGAAAAGAAAAAAGATGTGTTTATCCAGGAACGGGAACACTCCCTTCGCGAACGGTTTGGAACGACAGTAAACATTAAGCAGACGAAAAATAAAGGCAAAATAGAAATTGAATTTTTCTCAAAAGAGGATTTAGAACGTATTCTAGAAATGCTGGGGAAAGAAGAAACACTTTAAACCATCACCGGATGGTTTATTTTTTTTCAACAGGCTGTGTTAATGAAGACTGTTGATTTTAGAACCTGTTGATTGGAGCGGAAGGCGCTCGACTCCTGCGGGATGAACGAGCTGAGTGAGACCCCGCAGGTCGGTACGACCGAGGAGGCTCACGGGCGAGCCCGCGGAAAGCGTAGCGCCTGGAGCGCAAATCAACAGCCCAGTGTAACACAGCCATATAAAAAAATAACTTTCCAACTCTAGTAAAAAGTGATAGTTTAATACTATTATAAATTTCGAGATTCGAAGAATAGGTGAATAGCAGATGTTTTTATTAGGGACACTTGTAAACGGGTTATTAATTATTATCGGTACGCTAATTGGTAAACTTTTAAACCGAATTCCTGAAAGCATGAAAACAACAGTCATGTATGCAATAGGTTTATCAGTAATTGTTTTAGGGTTACAGATGGGGTTGAAAAGCGAGAATTTTCTTATTGTAATTATTAGCTTAGTTATGGGGGCTGTTTTTGGAGAGCTCATGCAATTGGAAGAAAAGCTGAATCAACTTGGTCTTTGGCTGGAAAAGAAAATCGGTTCAAGCAAGATTGGTTCAACAGGAAAAGGTAGTATTGCAGAAGGTTTCGTTACGGCTACATTAATCTTTGTGATTGGGGCTATGGCCATTATTGGAGCACTTGATAGTGGGATCCGTGGTGATCACGATGTCTTGTATACAAAAGGGCTCATTGATGGTTTCACGTCGATTATATTAACAACAACCCTTGGAGTCGGCGTTATTTTTTCTGCTATTCCGGTCATGCTCTATCAAGGGTTGATTGCTTTATTCGCTACCCAAATTAACACCTTTATACCCCAGGTGTTGATGGATCAATTCATTGTTGAAATGACCGCGACAGGCGGCGTCATGATTTTTGCTATTGGTCTCAATCTAACCGGATTAGTAAAAATAAAGGTGGCCAACCTCCTCCCTGCTATTGTTATGACAGGATTTATCGTAACAGTTCTCTATTTATATCGTTTATTTTTGTAAAATTTTACAATTCACAAGTGAAAAGAGCAACTAGGCTGATCCCGGTTGCTCTTTTAGTTGGTCTTTTTTTGCTCCTCTTGAATTAATTCCTGCAGCCTTCCTTTGGAATGGAGAATGCTTGCATGATATATTCCATTTGCAATCGTTTTTGCCATTTTCATTACCAGATTTAACCGGGTATTTTGTAAAACAAAAAACTCCATAAATCCACTCACGTTGACAATCCCTGTTATGTGGATATCACCGACTGCTGGAAGTTCTTTGTTTACACCTGCTCCAGGTTTAACAGGTCCATTACCTACCTGAATTACCCCAACATTCTTCATTCGTCCTAAACAGGCATCGATACCAATAATGTAGGGGTCGTGATGTTTTAATGTTATTTCTCTTAGCCGTTCGCCCAAATTGACTGCATGAATAGGCTCATCTAACGTACCATACACATGAAAAGAAGAAACGTCCTTCTCCTCTAAAAGTGATCCAACAAGTGGTCCTAATGAATCTCCGGTTGAGCGGTCTGTTCCGATGCAAACAAATACGATTGGACGATTGCGTGCCTGTGGCAGGAACTTCAGTAATTCCATGGCTAAATTTTCAACAGCTTGAAAATCATCATGGAGTATCCGTCCAGTATTGGCCCTCCTATCAAAGAAACTAGGTTTTAGATTCATAAGTACACCCCTTAATTGTGACCATTGGCTTTTTCCTTTTAACATTATACGGAAAATTTTGAAAATCTATACGTAGGTTGACAAAGATATTCCAGTTGAAAAAGGGAATAAATCACAATACTATAAACTACAAAGGAAACTTGATAAAATAAGAATGATTCAATAGTGTGAGAGGAAAGGATGTTCAAATGACTTCTACAGAAAGAATTATTCAGAGATTTATTGATAAATTCCAAAATGAAGATACATGGCTGGCTATTGGGGAAGGTTTTCTAAAAATTATAGCGATTATGATTGTGGCTAAAATCTTAATCAAGCTGGGAAGTATGGCTATAGATAATGTTTTCAAGCTAAGAACTCGTTCGCCCCTTAAGACTTCAGAACGAAGAGAAGAAACATTAGCAAAGCTTCTCGATAATGTTCTTACATATGTTGTTTATTTTATTGCTTTTATGATGATACTCTCTGTTTTAACGATTGATGTAAAAGCATTAATTGCTGGTGCAGGGGTTGTTGGCCTTGCCGTTGGTTTTGGAGCACAGAGTCTTGTAAAAGACGTCATTACAGGTTTTTTTATCATTTTTGAAGATCAATTTTCAGTCGGAGACCATGTTCGAATCGATCAATTTGAAGGAACCGTACAAGCCATTGGTTTACGGACAACCAAGTTAAAAAGCTGGACAGGGGAAGTTCACATTTTGCCGAATGGGAGTATCATCCAGGTCACGAATTTCTCTTTAAATAACAGCCTTGCAATCATTGATATATCAGTTGCTTATGAAGAAGATATTGAAAAAACACAAAAGATTATCAGGGACTTACTTGAAAAAATGCCTGAACAATACGAAGAACTAACAAAGGCTCCTGAGCTTTTAGGCGTTCAAACCTTAGGACCATCAGAGGTTGTATTGCGTATCGTTGCAGAAACACTGCCAATGAAGCATGCGGCTGTTTCAAGGGATATAAAGAGAGATATCAAACAATGTTTAGATGAGCATGGAATTGAAATTCCATATCCACGCATGGTCATGTACTCAAAGAATACTGGAAATATCAATGAACCTAGTGTTTAAAAGGAGAGGTATTCAATGGAAGAAAAAGAATTTGGGTTAAATGATGTCGTTGAAATGAAAAAGCAGCATCCATGCGGGACCAATCGCTGGAAAATTATTCGTATGGGAATGGACATTCGAATCAAATGTGAAGGCTGCGAACATAGTGTAATGATTCCAAGACGTGAATTCTCAAGGAAAATGAAGAAAATATTGGTGAAGCATGAACAGTAGTTTATGCTTCTTTTTTTTGGTTAACTGTATTATTCTAGTTAAAAAGTAGAGATTGTTGGGGGTGGAGTAGTGGCAAGTATTGTGAAATCGGCATGTCCGTTGAATTGCTGGGACAGCTGTGGTTTTCATGTAACGGTAGAGAACGATAAAGTAATAAAAGTTGAAGGTGACCCTTCCCACCCCATTACCAAGGGGAAAATTTGCGGCAGAGGCAGAATGCTCGAAACAAGGACCAACTCACCTCAACGGATTCTATATCCATTGAAAAAGGTGAACGGAGAATTCAAGCAAATTTCATGGAACCAGGCTCTTGATGAAATTGCCCTTGAGTTGAAGGAAATTAAAGAACAATACGGTTCTACGGCTGTTCTCCATAGCCATGACTATGCAAACAACGGGTTACTAAAAAGCCTGGATCAGCGATTTTTTAATGCTTATGGCGGTGTAACACAACTTTATGGCTCACTCTGCTGGGGTGCCGGAATTGAGGCACAGAAGTGGGATTTTGGCGATGCTTATGGTCATGAACCAGAGGATGTTCTAAAAAGTAAAAACATTATCATCTGGGGAAGAAATGTAGCGCGCACGAACATGCATTTTTATGAAAAGCTCCTAGAAGCAAAAAAAAATGGTGCGAAGATATATGTGATTGACCCACTATATAATGCAACAGCGAAAATAGCTGATGAATATATATCCGTAAAACCTGGAATGGATGGTTTGCTTGCTGCAGGGATTATAAAGGAAATTCTTCATTTAGGACTTGAAGATCGTGAATTTATAGACCAATATTCTTATGGCTTCGAGGATTTAGAGAAACTGATTGAAGGTATTTCTTTAGAAAAAATTAGTGAAATGACGGAAGTGTCAGCAGAGATGAATCAGCAATTAGCAAAAGTCTTTGCTGATAAACCTACTTCTACTTTTATGGGACTTGGCCTGCAGCGGTATAAAAATGGCGGAAATACGATCCGTATGATTGATGCACTTGCAGCGGTGAGCGGAAATATTGGAATACCTGGCGGTGGCGCTAATTATGCCAACCTGCAAGTGGGTCAAAGTTTTGATATTGCCAATTTAACGCTGAGCGAACGCAGGAGCAGTCATAGACAGTTTTCAATTATGAAGCAGGCGGAGGAAGTACTTTCTGCCATTGATCCAGAAATAAAAATGATTGTGGTTACCTGTGGGAATCCGTTAACACAGGTCCCGGATTCATCAATTGTAGAAAAGGCATTTTCATCTGTTTCGAAACTGGTTGTGATTGAGCAATTTTTGACAGATACCGCTCGATTAGCAGATTATATTCTGCCGACCACCACTTCTTTTGAGGAAGAGGATCTTTATTATTCTTCTATGTACCATCATTATGTTAACTATGGACCGAAGTTGGTTTCAGCCCCTGGAGAAGCTAAGTCGGATTTATGGATTTGGACACAGCTAGCTGAGAGACTTGGATTTGGTGAAGTTTTTCAGTTTTCAAGAGATGAGTGGCTGGAAATGTCTTTACAATCATTATCTGCAAAAGGAATAACACTGGATCAACTGAAGGAAAACCATAACGTAGAATTGCCAGTGAAACGAGTACCATGGGAGGATTTCAAGTTTAAAACGCCATCTGGAAAATATGAATTTACAGCCTTAAACAAAGGTGCCGAGTGGCAGCTTAAATTAGCTTTACCGGAAGAATCAAAATGGAATAATCCCTCCCTTGCTGAGAAATTCCCATATAATCTATTAACGATTCATCCACTAAGGTCAAACCACTCGCAAAACTATCATCTTTTTCCAAAAGAACCTCAGCTAAAGATTGAGGTTGCCGAAAATATAGCGGATGAACACGGCCTGATGGACGGCGATTTGGTACGAGTTTGGAATAATCGCGGAGAAGTTAAAGGATATCTTTCCATTCTTCAAAAAGCACATCCTAACACGATTAATATCGATGAAGGAATTTGGAAAAGGTTTGGCGGTTCAGTTAATAACCTAACCTCAAGTGGGGAATCCGATAATGGTCTAGGCAGTACCTTGTACGATTGTCTGGTGAATATAGAAAAAATCAACTAACTGGTGTCGAGGGCACCAGTTTTTGTTGTAATCTAGTTCCTGATCAAGGCGTCTCACTTTTTGTTGTTCTTGTCTTTTTAATAACTAATGCCTATAATTGTGAGAGGCTTTTTAATAATTTTGGACATTATTTTTATAAATAGATATATATCTTGAGGAGTGAAATAAATGGCATTAACAGCTGGAATCGTAGGTTTGCCGAATGTTGGTAAGTCTACACTATTTAATGCAATTACACAGGCTGGGGCTGAATCAGCAAACTACCCTTTCTGTACGATTGACCCGAACGTAGGAATAGTAGAAGTACCTGACCACCGTTTAACAAAATTAACGGAACTTGTTCAACCGAAAAAAACAGTTCCCACAGCTTTTGAATTTACTGACATTGCAGGGATCGTAAAAGGTGCAAGTAAAGGTGAAGGATTAGGAAACAAATTCTTATCACATATTCGTCAAGTAGACGCAATTTGCCAGGTTGTCCGCTGTTTTGCAGACGAAAATATTACCCACGTATCAGGAAAAGTGGATCCTATTTCCGATATCGAGGTTATTAACTTAGAGTTAATTCTTGCAGACATGGAGTCTGTTGAAAAAAGAATTAGCCGCGTTGAAAAATTAGCCAAGCAAAAAGATAAAGACGCAGCAGCTGAGTTTGAAGTACTCTCCATGCTTCGTGACGCTTTTGAAGCTGAAAAGCCAGCACGTACGGTTGAATTTACGGAAGAACAAATGAAAATCGCTAAAATGCTTCACCTTTTAACAATTAAGCCTGTTTTATATGTGGCAAACGTTGGTGAGGATGATGTTGCAGATCCATCAGGCAACGAATATGTTCAAAAAGTACGCGAATTTGCAGCAGCAGATAATGCTGAAGTAATTGTAGTTTGTGCAAAGATTGAGGAAGAAATTGCTGAGCTGGAAGGCGAAGAAAAGCAAATGTTCCTTGAAGAGCTCGGTATTGAGGAATCTGGACTTGACCAGTTAATTCGCGCAGCTTATAACCTGCTTGGATTAGCTACTTACTTTACTGCAGGTGTTCAGGAAGTTCGTGCGTGGACGTTTAGACACGGCATGAAAGCTCCACAATGTGCGGGTATCATTCACTCAGATTTCGAACGCGGATTTATTCGTGCTGAAACAGTCTCATATGATGACTTATTAGCTGCAGGAAGTTATAATGCCGCTAAGGAAGCTGGAAAAGTCCGTTTAGAAGGAAAAGAGTATTTAGTAAAAGACGGAGATGTTATTCACTTCCGTTTTAATGTATAAAATGTCTAGCCTTGCGTCTGCAAGGCTTTTTATATGGACAGACTTTTAAGGGCAATATCTAGAAATGGTGAACAGCCTTGCTTTTCGTCATTAACTATGATAAAATCTTAACTTGTGAGTAATGAATAATTGCTCCTTGCCCAAAGTTGGGCCGTTTAGACCAAAAGGAGGTGACTGTGATGAATAAGTACGAAATCATGTACATCATCCGCCCAAACATTGAAGACGAAGCGAAAAAGGCTCTTGTAGAGCGTTTCAACGGAATTCTTCTTGAAAACGGTGCGGAAACTGCTGAAACAAAAGATTGGGGTAAGCGTCGTTTAGCTTACGAAATCAACGATTTCCGTGATGGATACTACGAAATCGTGAAAACTACATCTTCAGCTGACGCGGTACAAGAATTTTCTCGTCTTGCGAAAATCAGCGAAGATATCATTCGCCATTTAGTAATTAAAGAAGAAGCTTAATATAAATATATTTTGGCTGAATGTTTCACATGAAACATTCTCCAGAAGAAAAGGAGTTGATTCTGATGATGAATCGTGTCGTGCTTGTTGGCCGTTTAACTAAAGATCCTGATTTGCGTTATACACCAAATGGGGTTCCTGTAGCTACCTTTACTTTAGCTGTTAACCGTCCGTTTTCTAGTCAGGCAGGTGAGCGTGAAGCAGACTTTATTAATTGTGTTGTTTGGCGTAAACCAGCTGAAAATGTGGCAAACTTCTTGAAAAAAGGCAGCCTTGCAGGAGTGGATGGCCGCATTCAAACCCGCAACTATGAAGGACAAGATGGTAAGCGTGTTTACGTTACAGAAGTTCAGGCAGAAAGTGTCCAATTTCTAGAACCTAAAAACTCTTCTGGCGGCGGTGGAAGAAGCGACAATGATCATTTCGGTGCCCCACCAAGGGAACCGCAAGGAAATCCTTATGGCGGCGGCAATCAGAATCAACGACAGTATCAAAACAACAACAATAATAAAGGTTTTACAAAAGTGGATGATGATCCGTTCGCAGGTAACGGTCAGATAGACATCTCCGATGATGATCTACCATTTTAACGTAAACTTTTTATGATCGTTAATCATTCATAAAGGAGGGAATTTTCATGGCAGGTGGAGGACGTAAAGGCGGACGCGCGAAGCGCCGTAAAGTGTGCTATTTCACATCTAACGCAATTACTCGTATTGATTACAAAGATGTAGATTTACTTAAAAAATTCATCTCTGAACGTGGAAAGATTTTACCACGTCGTGTAACTGGTACAAGCGCTAAATATCAGCGTAAACTAACAGTTGCAATCAAACGTGCACGTCAAATGGCATTATTACCATTCGTTGCAGGTGAATAATAAAGCGTAAGCGCCTTGACAGGGGCGACTGGCATAAGACGAGCCGGCATGAAGGTTGCCTTTTACCTTCTTGCCGGCTCGTCTTATGCCAGTCGCCCCTAGGCGCTGAAGCTAGAATATAATAAAGCGTAAGCGCCTTGGCGCTGAAGCTAAAGTATGTTAAAGGCAGCTGGGGATCATCCCTTGCTGTCTTTTTATTTTATCCTTGCACATTTGTTGAATAGGAGAGCGTAACTAGCTAAAATTAAGGAATAGGCTTTTGAAATAATTGGGGTGAAGTAGTGAAAAATGTTCGTAAACTTACAGAAGGAGCTATCCTTTTAGCGGCCTTTGCGGTTTTATTATTACTAACGATTTATGTCCCGTTTCTCGGGATGATTGTAAACTTATTTTTAGCTGTACCATTCATGCTGTTTGCAGCCAAGAATGATGGCAAGAGTATCATTGTTTTTCTGATTGCCTCCCTTCTTCTATCGTTCATTGTAGGAACGATTATGTCACTTCCATTAACGCTGGCATATGCGACAACAGGTGTCGTAATTGGTTTCCTCATTCAGAAACAGAAGAACATGGGTGTTTTATTCATCACGGGCTCTCTTGTCTTTTTAGTTAATTTAATTATTATTTATGTAGCAAGTATCGTTCTCTTTAAAGTCGATATGATTACTCAAATGATTGAAATAATGCGGGAATCATTCAATACTTCAGCTGACTTACTAAAGAATTTTGGGAATACACAGGATTCTGAAAAAGTATTGGAACAATTTAATAATGGCTTAAACCTGATTAAAACATTAATTCCCACTTTATTTGTTCTTTCGTCTTTTTTCATTGTATTCATCATGCAGCTTATATCCTTTCCGATTATTAAAAGATTCGGGATAAAGGTAGAGAAATGGAAAAGCTTTAAAGAGATATCCTTGCCAAAAAGTTTATTATATTACTTTCTCCTTACCTTGCTGGTAAGTATGTTTATCAAACCTGAAGAAGGCACCTTTTGGTATATGGCCATTATCAATATGACCTATATCCTTCAATTTATGATGATCCTGCAAGGCTATACCTTTATCTTTTATTATTTCGACAAAAAGGGTTTTTCAAAGGCTATTTCTATTACAATAGCGATTGTCTCTTTTCTCATTCCAATTTTCCTTTATATTGTAGGGATATTAGGTATAATTGATTTAGGCTTTGATTTACGAAAAGGCTTTAATAAAAAAGAGTGAGACTACTGCTTAGGAGCTGAAAAAATTGCCTGCATTTATTGAAAAACGCTCGATACGCTACCCTTTTTACGGGCTAATAGGCATTACAGTAGTGCTGCTCATTGTCCTGGCCTACTATAACTGGATACTAAGCTTGGTGGGCTTATTTCTCATCATTCCGCCGCTGTACTATATGATAATCATTGAGTCCAGTCAAAGGAAAGAGATGGAAGACTATATCTCAACCCTTTCATACCGTGTGAAAAGGGTCGGCGAAGAAGCACTGATGGAAATGCCGATAGGGATCATGCTGATTAATGATGAGTATTCTATAGAGTGGACAAATCCTTTTTTATCCTCTTATTTTGATGAAGATACCCTTATTGGAAAATCGCTCTATGAAATAGCTGATACGTTGATACCGTTAATTAAACAGGAAGTAGAGACAGAAATTATTACTCTTCATGAACGAAAGTTTCGAGTCATACTTAAAAGTGAGGAAAAGCTCCTTTACTTCTTTGATGTCACAGAACAAAAAGAAATTGAAAAAATGTATCATGATGAGCGCACGGTTATCGCGATTATCTTTTTAGATAATTACGATGAGTTAACACAAGGTATGGATGACCAAATGCGCGGAAGCATTAACAATATGGTGACTTCAACCTTAAATAAATGGGCTCAGGATAATGGTATTTTTCTAAAAAGAATCTCTTCTGAACGATTTATTGCTGTGTTTAATGAGGCTATATTGCAGCTGTTGGAAAAAGGAAAATTTACCGTCCTAGATGAGGTAAGAGAAATGACCTCTAAGCAAAATATCTCCTTTACATTGAGTATTGGTGTAGGTGCTGGGACTCCTTCTCTGCCTGAGTTGGGCATATTAGCTCAATCCAGCTTGGATTTGGCCCTGGGAAGAGGCGGCGATCAGGTTGCCATCAAACAACCAAATGGCAAAGTGAAATTTTTCGGCGGCAAAACAAACCCGGTTGAAAAACGAACAAGGGTACGAGCCCGCGTCATCTCTCATGCGCTAAAAGATTTAATCACCGCAAGTGATAAGGTTATTATTATGGGCCATAAAAATCCCGATATGGATTCAATTGGCTCCTCAATTGGTATTTACAAGGTTGCGCAGATGAACCAAAAAGATGCCTACATAGTTTTAAACTTTCAAGAAATGGATGGCGCTGTCCATAGGCTGATGGAAGAAATCCGTCATCAAGAGCAATTATTTTCTCGATTTATCGGTCCTGAAGAAGCATTGGAAATTTCAACAGAAAAAACTCTATTGGTGATCGTGGATACCCATAAACCTGCACTAGTGATTGAAGAACGACTTCTTAATAGAATTGATAATGTGGTTGTTATTGATCATCACCGGCGCGGGGAAGAATTTATTGAAAATCCAGTTCTAGTTTATATGGAGCCATATGCTTCTTCGACAGCAGAGCTTGTTACCGAATTTCTTGAATACCAGCCAAAACGCGGTAAAATAGAAATGATAGAAGCAACTGCTTTATTAGCGGGAATCGTGGTCGATACGAAAAGTTTTACCTTACGCACAGGTGCTAGAACCTTTGATGCTGCTTCCTATTTAAGAGGTCAAGGGGCAGATACCATTCTCGTTCAGAAGTTTTTAAAGGAAAGCATTAATACCTATATTAAGAGGGCTAAATTAATTGAATCGGTTGCTTTTTACCGCGATGGAATTGCCATTGCGAAAGGGGAAGAAAATGAGCTTCATGATCAAGTCCTTCTTGCACAAGCAGCAGATACACTCCTAACGATGGATGGGGTAGCAGCCTCGTTTGTCATTGCAAAACGCAATGAGGGGCTGATTGGAATTAGTGCCAGATCGCTCGGCAATGTGAATGTTCAAGTCATTATGGAAAAGCTCCATGGCGGCGGGCACCTGACGAATGCAGCCACCCAGCTGACCGGGATTTCCATAGCAGAAGCAGAAAGACAATTAAAGCTAGCAATTGAAGATTATTTTGAAGGTGGGAAAAAGGAATGAAGGTAATTTTTCTAAAAGATGTAAAAGGAAAAGGTAAAAAAGGTGAAATAAAGAATGTTGCGGACGGCTATGCACAAAACTTCTTAATAAAGCAAGGGCTAGCAATTGAAGCAAATAATGCAAACATCAGCACATTAGAGGGTCAAAAGAAGAAGGAAGACAAACGTGCGGCAGAAGAGCTAGCTGAAGCTAAAAAGCTAGGAGAACAGTTAGAGAAAATTACAGTTGAGCTATCTGCAAAAGCAGGTGAAGGCGGCCGCTTATTTGGTTCTATTACGACAAAGCAAATTGCAGAAGAGCTGCAAAAGAAACATGGTATTAAAATCGATAAACGTAAAATGGAATTAGCAGATGCAATCCGTACACTAGGTCACACAAAGGTTCCTGTGAAGCTTCATCATGAAGTACTAGCTACCTTAACGGTTCATGTAAAAGAGGTAAAGTAATTTCCAGTTCAAATTTTAGATAAACATGTTAAAATAATAAAAGTTAATCAGGAAATAGGAGTTTCAATTTTTCCTAAGTGATGTGATCGGTGGAGACTGGTCACTTTTCTTCATTATGGACATATTTAGGTTTTAAACTATTAATATATATAATTTATCCTCTTCACAATAGGAGGTTTTTGATAGATGAATGATGTATATGCAGATCGTCTGCCACCGCAAAATATCGAAGCTGAACAAGCTGTCTTAGGTGCGATTTTCTTAGAGCCCTCTGCTTTAACGGTGGCTTCCGAAATCTTGATACCAGAGGATTTCTATCGTGCCTCACACCAAAAGATATTTAATGCGATGCTGAAGCTGAACGACGAAGGTAAGGTAGTAGACCTTGTAACGGTAACCGAGGAGTTAGCTGCAGCGAAACTTATTGAGGATACAGGCGGAGTGAGTTATTTAAGTGAATTGGCGAGCTCTGTACCTACCGCAGCCAATATTGAATATTACGCAAGAATCGTAGAAGAAAAGTCTTTGTTGAGACGATTAATTCGGACAGCAACCGAGATTGCTTCAGATGGCTATTCTCGTGAAGATGAAGTGGAAGCACTTTTAAGCGAGGCTGAAAAGAATATACTTGCTGTTGCTCAGCGAAAAAATGCTGGAGCGTTCCACAATATTAAAGATGTCCTTGTTCGTACGTATGACAATATTGAGCAAATGCATCAGCGTGCTGGAGAAATTACCGGCCTTGAGACAGGCTTTATTGAGCTTGACCGAATGACAGCTGGATTCCAGCGCAATGATTTAATCATCGTGGGTGCCCGTCCTTCTGTGGGTAAAACAGCCTTTGCCTTAAATATTGCTCAGAATGTAGCGCACAAAACGGGTGAAAATATTGCTATTTTCAGTCTCGAGATGGGAGCAGAGCAGCTTGTTATGCGTCTCCTTTGTGCTGAGGGGAATATTGATGCACAAAGGCTCCGTACCGGATCTCTAACAGACGATGACTGGGGCAAACTGACGATGGCGATGGGCAGCCTTTCAAGCTCAGGTATCTTTATTGATGATACTCCGGGGGTAAGAATAAGTGATATTCGTTCCAAGTGCCGCCGCTTAAAGCAGGAGCACGGGTTAGGGATGATTCTAATTGATTACTTACAGCTTATCTTAGGAAGCGGCCGTGCTGGCGAAAACCGTCAGCAGGAAGTATCGGAAATCTCGCGTTCCCTAAAGCAATTAGCGCGTGAGCTTCAGGTTCCGGTTATTGCCCTATCTCAGCTTTCCCGTGGTGTCGAGCAGCGTCAAGACAAACGTCCAATGATGTCCGATATCCGTGAATCTGGATCGATCGAGCAGGATGCCGATATCGTAGCCTTCTTATACCGTGACGATTACTATGATAAAGAATCCGAGAATAAAAACATCATCGAAATCATTATCGCTAAGCAGCGTAACGGCCCAACTGGCACCGTTTCGTTGGCGTTCGTAAAGGAATACAATAAATTCGTAAACTTGGAGACACGATACGATCCGAGTGCGTAGTTTTTTGAGAGCTCAGCCAACCTTTGGCTGAGTTTTTTTAATAGATTGGTTGATTCGCTGTCTCTTGTGTGTGATGGAGCAGAATCGTGCCCTTAAGTAGTTAAAATAGGAGTATGAGGGAACGATACTGGGAGAATCATGCCCTGTGACTGACAAAAAGGGATGATGAGGGAACGATACTAAGAGAATCGTTCCCTTGAGTTGGTATAAAGAGCAGATGAGGGAACAATACTAAAAGTATCGTCCCTTTTGACAATTAAAAAGAACGCATGAAGGAACAATACTGAATTGATCTTTCCATAAATAGGTAAATTTTCTCTGTTGTTTTAAGAATTTATGTAATGAGAAGCCCTTGCTTTGCTTATAAGAACAAAGTATTTAGAAAGTACTCTTCGAATTGCCTTTTTTGACTTAAGACCTCCACACCAGTCGTGAATAGCATTAACAGTAATCATCCTATCTGGAAAAAGCAGTGTAAACTCCTTGACGCTCCTCAAAACAGCAGATTCAGCAGCCTCTACGCACCCGCACTTCGTACATATCAATGTCTCATCAGTAAAAAAGGTCTGATCGTGCGGACAACTGATGCCTTTCTTTAACTGCTCATAAGTATATGGTGGCAATCGCTTATAGGGAGATTCCACAATGTGTCGTGCGTTTAATTGTTCGGCTAATTGAAAATATTTTTTAGTTAATTTTACCGGCCGGGTATTTAGTTTTTTCAAAAAGCGATTTAACTGTGTTGGAAAAATAATAGAAGGATTTATTGAGGTTGTGTTTAAATGAAACTCGGAGTTATTGAAGATTAGATAGGATTCAATCCTAAGATCATATCCTATTTCGTGCAACAATTTTTTTAGCAAGGTTTCACAGCGTTCTAGTTGGTGTAGTGGGTTCTTTAGGAGGACACCTGCCGGGTTATACCATTTATTATCAGTGATAGCGTAATCCCCTTCAAAATATTTAATATCTAAAAGATAAATCAGCTCATAAGCAATAATCATCGTATCAATTTGGAATTTTGAACCATTATATTCGAGTAATAATTCATTGAGAATTAACCACTCTTCTGTTAGTCCTCTAAGCCAAACATCACTTTTCAACTCCCCTTTATAACCTTTTTCTAGGTTTGAAAAATTTAGCGCTTCACTGCTGCTGAACACCATGCGAGTATTTAAATATCGTAAAAGAACTAATTCCAACTTTTCTGGACGCGGTCGAAATATCATAGAACACTTCCTTATCATTATTTTAAAAAAGCTCTAATACCTATTTTATGGAAAACCCGCATTCAACACAAGCTAGATTCATAAATTAATATTTTACGAACATATTTTAATTGCTTAATATAAATCGTTCGTGTTTTATTGACTTTTAGCACTATATATTGTTAAACTTGTCTGTGGGAAAAAGAAATGCGTATATAATTTGGAGGTGCCTTTATGACATCAGTAGTGGTAGTTGGTACACAATGGGGAGACGAAGGAAAGGGTAAAATTACTGATTTCCTTTCTGAGAATGCAGAAGCAATTGCTCGTTATCAAGGTGGAAATAATGCTGGCCATACAATCAAGTTCAACGGTGAAACATATAAGTTACACCTGATTCCATCAGGAATTTTTTATAAAGAAAAAATTTGTGTAATTGGAAATGGAATGGTTGTGGATCCGAAGGCGCTTGTAGCAGAGCTAGCATACTTGCATGAAAAGGGAATTACAACGGATAATCTTCGTATTAGCAATCGTGCACATGTAATCCTTCCTTACCATTTGAAGCTTGATGTTGTGGAGGAAGAAAGCAAGGGTGCCAATAAAATTGGTACCACCAAAAAAGGTATTGGACCTGCCTATATGGATAAAGCAGCGCGCGTTGGAATCAGAATTGCTGACCTTCTTGAGCGTGACGTTTTTGAAGAAAAGCTTGAACGCAACCTAGCTGAGAAAAATCGTTTATTTGAACGTATTTATGAAACAACAGGGTTCACAAAAGAGGAAATTTTAGACGAGTACTTTGAATATGGGCAGCAAATTAAACAATATGTTTGCGATACATCCGTCGTCTTAAATGACGCGTTAGATGATGGAAAACGAGTATTATTTGAAGGTGCTCAAGGCGTTATGTTGGATATTGACCAAGGTACGTACCCATTTGTAACTTCTTCAAATCCAGTTGCAGGCGGTGTTACGATTGGTTCTGGTGTGGGCCCATCCAAAATTACTCATGTTGTTGGAGTTTGTAAAGCCTATACCTCTCGTGTGGGTGACGGACCGTTCCCAACTGAATTACATGATGAAATTGGCAGCCGAATCCGTGAAGTTGGTCGTGAATACGGTACAACAACAGGACGTCCACGCCGTATTGGCTGGTTTGACAGTGTCGTTGTTCGCCATGCACGCCGTGTCAGCGGTCTAACCGATCTATCTTTGAATTCGATCGATGTATTATCAGGAATTGAAACATTGAAGATTTGTACAGCATACAGCTATAAAGGTGAATTAATTACCGAATATCCTGCGAGCTTAAAAGTATTGAGTGAATGTGAGCCTGTTTACGAAGAGCTTCCAGGCTGGAAAGAGGATATCACAGGAGTTAAATCATTAGATGAATTACCTGTGAATGCGCGCCATTACGTTGAGCGTGTAACACAGCTTACTGGTATACCGTTAACGACGTTCTCTGTAGGACCAGATCGTAATCAAACCAATGTGGTTCGCAGTCCTTGGAGACAAATTTAAGAATGAATAAGCCCTCGATTTCCGGGGGCTTTCACTTTTAAAAAAATTTTTTAAAAAAAGTATTGCGCTATATGTATAAACCATGCTATTATAAAAAGCGTCGTCACGAACGACAAACACCTAGTACGAGCCATTAGCTCAGTTGGTAGAGACGAGCACAGCTTCGTGAATATGCTACGAGTTGTACACGCCGAGCCGCTACTTGCGTTACTTACTGAGGCGGGGACACATTCAGTAAAAAGAGTTTAGGTAACAATTTTAAGTTTGAGCCATTAGCTCAGTTGGTAGAGCATCTGACTTTTAATCAGAGGGTCGAAGGTTCGAGTCCTTCATGGCTCACCAAAGTTTTTTCGCGATAGCGAAAATAACTTTCCATTTGCGACAGCAAGATAAGTATTTTGCGAATGCAAATAATTTTTCAATATATGGCCCCTTGGTCAAGTGGTTAAGACACCTCCCTTTCACGGAGGTAACACGGGTTCGAATCCCGTAGGGGTCATGGTATTTGATTGTTGGCAAGTGACTGGCAAGTCCGGTCTCCTTGCTGACGATCAATATAAAAAATGGTTTGGTAGTTCAGTTGGTTAGAATGCCTGCCTGTCACGCAGGAGGTCGCGGGTTCGAGTCCCGTCCAGACCGCCATATTTATGGCTCAGTAGCTCAGTCGGTAGAGCAAAGGACTGAAAATCCTTGTGTCGGCGGTTCGATTCCGTCCTGAGCCATTATAAAAGAGAAGCTTGCAAATTGTAAGCTTCTTTTTTATTTGTCAGAAACGTAATGCTATTGCAATAAAGTATCCAAATATTTACACGACCACATCGAAGCTTGTCTTATTTTGTAAAAGGTGATCAAAGTATAATACCTACTAGAAACGTTGATATAATAAGTTTTACCTACAAATATAGGGAAAATGGCTTAAGGAAAACAGTGATAATTTATCTACCAGCAACTCCTACGAATGTAGTAAAATGTCAGGTATTATACAATTTTGTTACATTATAAAGACTAATCGTTATTTACTTTAAAATTATGGTAAAGTTATAGAGTAGAAAAAGAGGGAAATTTCACTTGGGGTTATAAAGTGCTAGATTAAGAGAGTTGTTTCCGTAATTTAGGAGGTTCCAATGTTATTTTTTAATAAAGGAAAATTTGTGAATAAACAATCCTTGAAAACTACTGTTATGACAGCGTTTGCAGCAACTGCGTTAATCTTTAGCAGTGTATCAGCAACTGCTGCTGAGTCAATTAAGTTAACAACGGTATACCATGTATACCATAATCAGCAATATATAGGCACCGTTTCTAATAAAGAGGTTGTTGAAAAAATTGTCGAAGAAAAAGCAGTTCAGTTTCAAGAATCCATCCAGGATTTAAACTTAGAATTTGGCCCAGATATTGAGTACATAAAAGAACAGGTTTTTCACTCAACAGCAAATGATACAAAAACCATCCAAAATCTTGAAAGTTCGATTCAGCTTCAAGCTGAAGCTTCCTCCATTGTCATCGATGGACAGCCGATTGTTTTCTTAGAAAACCAAGAAGCTGCAGAAGATGTTATTAATCAACTTAAACTTAAGTTTGTAACGCAAGAGCAACTAGATGCACTAGAAGCAAGAAAGTCTGCTCCTGCAGCCGAGTTACCTCCACTAAATGAAAATGAAACTCGTATATTAGACGTAAAGGCTTCGAAAAATGTTTCATTTGATTCAGAAAAAGTTACACCAGACAAAATTATGTCTGCTGAAGAAGCAGTTACCTTTTTACAAAAGGGTACGTTAGAAGAAAAGAAGTATGTTGCCCAGCCAGGTGATGTTTTAGGAATGATTGCCAATAATCATGGATTAACTTTGGCTGACTTTCTTGCATTAAATCCAGACCTTACAGAAGACTCTGTTATTAATATTGGTGAAGAGGTTAACGTGACGGCTTTAAATCCATACTTTGAAATTATCGTTGAAAAAGAAGAAAACCGAAGAGAACAGATTCCATTTGCCAATCAAGTAGTGGAAGATGCGAATATTCCAAAAGGCGAAACAAAGGTACAGCAAGAAGGTAAAAATGGAGAACGCTCTGTAAACTATCGTATTTCAACACAAAATGGAGCAACCATCAGCAGTGTTGTTACAAGTGAGATGGTTCTTACTGAACCTGTTCCACACATTGTTGTAAAAGGAACAAAAGAGATTCCATCTCGCGGTACAGGAAATCTTGCTTGGCCAACAGTTGGAGGCTATATATCCAGCGAGCAAGGTCAGAGATGGGGCAGATTCCACAAAGGAATTGATATCGCAAGACCTAGCAATAGAACAATAAAGGCTGCTGATAATGGTAAGGTCGTTTCTGCAGGCTATGATGGCGGCTATGGCAACAAAATTGTTATTGATCACCAAAATGGTCTGCGTACGGTATATGCTCACCTAGATTCCATTGGTGTAAGTGTCGGGCAAACCGTTTCACAAGGTTCAGCTATTGGTGTAATGGGCTCAACTGGAAACTCAACTGGTGTCCACTTGCATTTTGAAGTGTACAAAAATGGAGCTCTTCAAAATCCTTCAAACTACTTAAAATAGTACCATTTATATAAAAGAGTCTCTTGTCGCGTACTAGAGGCTCTTTTGGTGTTAAATTCTACTAATAGATGAATTACTGCGGAAACCATGGTAAAGTAAACTAGAGTAGAAATGCCATTTAACGTATTCAATAGATTTAAAAACAAAGGAGCAATGGGTATGGAAAAGAAAATTCTCGTAGTGGATGATGAAAAACCGATTGCGGATATTTTGCAGTTTAATTTAAAAAAAGAGGGTTACGATGTTTACAGTGCTTATGATGGAAATGAAGCTCTGGCAATGGTAGAAGAGGTACAGCCAGACTTAATTCTCTTAGATATTATGCTGCCGTTAAAAGACGGAATGGAAGTTTGCCGTGAGATCCGCAAGAAATATGATATGCCGATTATTATGCTGACTGCGAAAGATTCAGAAATAGATAAGGTATTAGGTCTTGAGCTTGGTGCGGATGATTATGTGACGAAGCCTTTTAGTACGAGAGAGTTAATCGCGCGAGTAAAGGCAAATTTACGCCGTCATCAAGTTGTGGTCTCACAAGCAGATGAAGAAGTAGAAACGAACGAAATTGAAGTTGGTTCCCTTACGATTCATCCAAATGCCTATGTGGTTTCGAAGCGCGGAGAGACCATTGAATTAACTCATCGTGAATTTGAGCTGCTTTATTATCTAGCAAAACACATTGGACAGGTAATGACGAGGGAACACCTGCTCCAAACCGTTTGGGGCTATGATTATTACGGAGATGTACGAACTGTTGATGTAACGGTTCGCCGTTTGCGTGAAAAAATTGAAGATAATCCAAGTCACCCAACGTGGATCGTTACCCGCAGAGGAGTGGGCTACTATTTGCGTAACCCTGATCAGGAGTAATGCCCCACATGAATAAGGTTAGTTTTTTTCGCTCTATACACGTAAAATTCGTCATTATCTATGTCCTGCTTATTTTAGTGGCGATGCAGATAATTGGCGTTTATTTTGTCAGGCAGCTGGAAGAAACATTAAGGACAAATTTTCAAAATTCCTTAAAGGAACGTGTAAATTTACTGGCCTATAATGTGGTCGAAGAGATGGAAAAGAAAAGAACCCCTGAAGATCCTACCCTTGAAGATGAAATCAGGAAAATACTGCGTGATTTTGAATCGGCTGATATTTTTGAAGTGAGGGTGATTGAGGGCGAATCTCGGAAAATTATTGGAACCTCCGATCCAAATCAAGTTGTCGTTGGTCAAAGAGACACAAATCTCCGCATTACCCAGTCGATTAATCTTGGAGAAGATTTGAGCAGTATCTTAATCGATCGAAAAGGCGACCATCGAATTTGGGTGCTATCAACTCCGATAAAATCAGGCAATACTGTCATTGGTGCGATTTATTTAGAAGCGAAAATCGAAAATGTATTTACCCAAATGAAAACCATCAATAGTATTTTTGCAACAGGAACCGGGATTGCTTTAGCGATTACAGCTATCTTAGGGATACTTTTAGCTCAGACGATCACCAGGCCAATTGTAGATATGAGAAAGCAAGCATTGGCGATGGCAAAGGGGAACTTTTCACGAAAAGTAAAAGTATACGGTCAGGATGAAATCGGGACTTTAGCGGTTACCTTTAATAATTTAACGAAAAAGCTCCAGGAAGCACAGGCTATGACGGAAGGGGAAAGAAGAAAGCTCTCTTCTGTCTTATCGTATATGACAGACGGTGTGATTGCGACGGACCGGAAAGGCCGAGTTATATTAATCAATGATCCTGCGGCAGAGATGTTGAATGTTTCACGTGAAACAGTTCTCTCACAGCCAATTGTTTCTTTATTAGGGCTAACAGATACCAATACGTTTGAGGATTTGTTAGAAGAAAAAGAATCGTTAATTCTTGATTATAGTACAAAAAAGGAACCTTATATCCTTCGTGCTAACTTCTCTGTGATTCAAAAAGAGACTGGATTTGTTAACGGTTTGATTGCAGTCCTTCATGATATAACGGACCAGGAGAAAATAGATGCGGAAAGAAGAGAGTTTGTTGCCAATGTATCGCATGAATTAAGAACTCCACTCACGACGATGAGAAGTTACTTAGAGGCGTTGGCAGATGGTGCATGGAAGGATGAAGAAATTGCCCCTAATTTCTTAGAGGTAACGAGGACTGAAACAGAAAGAATGATTCGTCTGGTCAATGACCTCCTTCAACTATCGAAACTTGACAGCACAGATTATCGGCTTAACAAAGAATGGGTCAACTTTGTTGATTTTTATGATCGAATTATTGACCGTTTCGAAATGGCGAAAGATCAAAATGTCAGCTTCAAGAGGCAGCTGCCAACTCATGCTATTTTTGTAGAAATAGATGAAGATAAGATGACCCAGGTTCTTTACAATATTATTTCGAATGCACTTAAGTATTCTCCTGAAGGCGGTCTGGTTACTTTTTCAATTAAAGAGGAAGAAGATAAAATTATCGTCAGTGTTTCGGATCAAGGTGTAGGAATTCCAAAGGAGAATATCAGTAAAATTTTTGACCGTTTTTATCGTGTTGATAAAGCGAGGACGAGAAAGTTAGGCGGTACAGGATTAGGTTTGGCCATCGCTAAAGAGATGGTTAATGTTCATGGCGGCATGATTTGGGCTGTAAGTGAAGAGGGTAAGGGAACGGAAATTTCCTTTTCACTGCCATACGAGCAAACGGAAGAGGATGAATGGTCATGAAATATGAGAATAGTAAATCTGCGATCTTAACATTTCTCGTTCTGGTTAGTATTGTTTTAACTTGGAATCTTTGGACGTACCAGCCCAATTTTGACATGTTGGAAAATGGCAATTATGTTGAAGAGGTAACGTTAAAAGAAAAACGGGAACTTCACCAGATTATTAGTCCTGATCTTGTCCTTTTTCATCGTAACGGCCAGCATTTTGGAACCACTAATGCAGTAAGCCTCGATAAAATGATGAATGAATTAAGGAAATGGTCTTTTTATGACGTAGAAGATTATTCGGAGAATGTGGAGAACATTAAAGAATTAGTCCATGGAAATGGAAATGCAGAAATTGTATTTCCTGCCGATATCCCGATTGAAATCTATCGGAGTGTATTAAAGTTTGAGGAGAAAAGAATTCCTGCCTTCAATTTTAATCGAATTGTTGTTAATGTGGAGAATTCAGAAAAGGGAAACGGTACGGTTTACTTTGTTTCTTCTGATTATCAGCATGTATACGTCAGTCATATATCACCGAGTTTATTAATCGAATTTAATAAGAACTTTTTTAAAAATGCAGAGCAATATCAGCCTTATATCCCATTTGAAGCGACTGCTGAGCGTACGGTTTATATTCCTGATGGAAAGCTGGAAATGATGGAATATACCTATTTACCTGTTGTACTAAACTCAGAGGCCTTCAAAGAAGCATTGTTTAGTGATCCGAATTTTGTACAAAGGGGCACCGTTTCTGGGGTAGAGGAATTTAGTGATGTTTCAAGTAAAATGACCGTTAATAACGACACCAATATGCTGCTCTATGTTAACCCTACGGGTGAGTCCAATTATGTGGACAACTCTTATGATCTATTAAAGAGAAGCATTGATTTTATTAATGGACATGGAGGCTGGACAGACCCTTATCGTTATGTGGCCAAGGATGAAAAAAGGAAATCTGTTAAGTTCCGTTTATATAGTATCGATGGCTATCCTGTCTTTAATGAAAGTGGAATGTCAGAAATTGAAGAAGTATGGGGCAGGGATGAAATAACGAGATATGTTAGACCCAATATATCCTTAGAGCTTCCATTAACTACAGAAATGGTTAAAGTAACCCTTCCAACAGGATCTTCTGCATTGGAATTTCTCAAAAGCCGAAAGAGTTTTAAACCGGAATTACTGGAACAGCTTGTTTTAGGATACCGGATGTCAAAGGATACAAGTGAAAATAGACTGATCCTCCTAGAGCCGGCTTGGTTTTATCGATATAACCAGACATGGGGACAAATCACGAAGGAAGACCTGGGGGGATTGTTACGTGGATTGGAGTAAAATAAAAACAATTTTTATCATCACGTTTTTAATTTTAGACGTCTATCTCTTATTTCAGTTTATGAAGATCCGAGATGCAAATAAGTATGAATATGTTACACCAACCTCCATCGAAGAAATGCTGAAAATCGATGAAATCAGCTATAAAGAACTGCCAAAGGGTCCATTTAAGGATCAGTATTTAAGCGCAAGGCCAAAGCTGTTTACGAAGGATGATATTATCAAACTAAAGGGGCAGACAACGGCTCTAAAGGAACCTAGCACGTCACTGCAGATGAAATTGGATAAACCAATTCCTTTAAATGCAAAATTTGAGGCTGCTGATATTACTCCTTTTATAAAGGACAATGTATTGTTTGGAGACCACTATCAATTTTGGAAGAAGGATGATAAGAAGAATACCATCATCTACTTTCAACATTATGAGAATATGACCTTATATGAAAATCTGAGCGGGATGATTACGTTTCATATTGACGACAAAAATCAAATTGTCTCATATGAACAAACCTATTTAGAGGATATTGAAAAAATGACAGAAAAGGAGGAAATCCTCCCTCCTTTGAAGGCACTGGAAACTTTGTACCAAAAAGGCATGCTAAAGCCAAATAGTAAAATTACAAAAGTTGAACTCGGCTATTCATCTTTAATTCAGCTTTCTGCTTCGCAAGCGTTAGCGCCCACATGGCGTTTTGTGGTGGATGATAATGAAAGTCTTTTTGTCAATGCGCTAGAAGGACAGATTATAGAATTTAACAGCGATGGAAATTAGATGTGGAGTGAAATCATATGTCATTACGTTATAGCATTTTAGCGAGCGGAAGCACGGGGAATTCGCTTTATGTTGAATCAGACGAGCATTCCTTTCTAGTAGATGCCGGATTTAGCGGGAAGCAAATGGAGGCATTTTTCCAACATATAGATCGTGATATAAGTAAATTATCAGGGATATTTGTAACCCATGAACACAGTGATCATATTAAAGGAATTGGCGTGTTAGCCCGTAAATATAAGCTGCCAGTTTATGCAAATGAAAACACCTGGCGTGCGATGGATCGATTAGTTGGAGAAATTCCAGCTGAACAAAAGATGATATTCAGCACAGAAAGTGTAAAAAGCTTTGGGGCCACAGATATTGAATCTTTTGGGGTATCGCATGACGCCGCTGAGCCTATGTTTTATGTTTTCCATCATTCGGGTAAGAAATTGGTCTTAATCACTGATACAGGCTATGTGAGCGACAGGATGAAAGGAATCATTTCAAATGCAGATGCTTTTATTTTTGAGTCCAATCATGATGTACAAATGTTAAGAATGGGCAGATATCCATGGAATGTGAAACGAAGAATTTTAAGCGACCTTGGACATGTTTCGAATGAGGATGCGGCAATTGCTATGAGTGAGGTCATCGGAGACAATACCAAGCGGGTTTACCTTGCCCATTTAAGCCTCGACAACAATATGAAGGACTTAGCAAGAATGTCAGTTGCACAAACACTTCAAAGCCAGGGACTAATTGTTGGCGAGGGGTTTGATCTCTATGACACAGACCCTAAAGTCCCAACTATTTTAACAGCGGTGTAAAAGAAAAGCGGAAGCGCCTTGCTCAGGGGCAACAGGCATAAGACGAGCCGGCATGAAGGTTGCTTTTTAACCTTCTTGACGGATTGGCTTATGACCCCGAGCCCATAGGCGCTGAAGCTAGACCATTCTAAGAACAAAGATACCTCGTATTTGGTATCTTTGTTCTTTTTTTATAAAATGGTTTTGGGCAGAGTATAATTGTAACTATAAGCCAAAATATTAATTAGTTGCTTATGAAAGGGAGACGTGGTGAAAATGGGTTACTATGATGATCATTCACAAGGGCGTAACCAAAAAAAGAGTGGGAACAGAGGGAGTTTTTTACTTGCAAGTATTGTTGGTGCCATACTTGGGGCCATGCTAGTTGTCATTTCGATTCCGGCATTATCTAATCAAGGGTTCCTTCCCTACAATGTACAGCCCAATCAAACTCAACCTGCTGGGACGGATGATAATCAAGAGAATGTCATTCAACAACAGGTTTCCTATGATGTACAAACCGATACGACAAAAGCCATTGATAAGGCTGCAGATGCGGTTGTTGGGATTAATAATATCCAGACAACAAATTTTTGGGACGATGAATCTGGCGACAACCAAGCGCCAGCAGGAACAGGGTCAGGTGTCATTTATAAAAAGGCAGGAGATAAAGCTTATGTCGTAACCAATCAGCATGTGGTTGAGGGTGCTACCCAGTTAGAGGTCACCTTAAATGATGGCACAAAAATTCCTGCTAAACTTCTCGGCGGGGATGTTTGGACAGACTTAGCTGTTCTTGAAATTGACGCAGGCAAGATTAAAAAAATTGCTGAATTTGGTGATTCAGATGCCTTAAAGATGGGGGAACCGGTAATGGCCATTGGTAACCCGCTGGGTGCAACCTTCTCTGGTTCTGTCACGCAAGGAATTATTTCAGGGATTAATCGAACCATCCCGGTAGACATCAATCAAGACGGCATTATGGATTGGAACGCAGAGGTCCTCCAAACAGACGCTGCCATTAATCCCGGTAACAGTGGTGGAGCCTTAATTAATATTGCTGGACAACTTATTGGCATTAACTCGATGAAAATCGCTCAAAATGCTGTTGAGGGGATTGGATTATCGATTCCCATTAACTATGCAAGACCAATTATTAATGACCTAGAACAGTTTGGCGAGGTCAAACGGCCATATATGGGAGTTGACTTAAAGTCAGTTGCTGAAATTCCAGGTTATTATCAAGAGGAAGCTTTAAAATTACCAAGGGATATCACCTATGGAGTAGCTCTTCGTCAAGTTGTACCAAATTCACCTGCTTCACAGGCTGGATTACGAGAGCTGGATGTTATTGTAGAGATGGACGGCAAGACCATCCATGATGTGATTGATCTCAGAAAGCATTTATATCAAGAGACAAAAATTGGCGACCAAATGGAGATCAAATATTATCGAGAAGGAAAGCTTCAAACGACCACGATTACTTTAGCTGAAGACAGGTCCTAATACGAAAAGCAGAAAGGTGGTACCTCCCCTTTCTGTTTTTTTGTGGTATAGTGGTTGGTTGAATGAAGTGGTTTGGAAGGTAAATAATAAGAGAAATAGTTATTATAAGAGGAGGGATCCAAATTGATTTATTGCTGTGAGGAGCATGTGGATTTGGCATTAGATATGGTTGTGGATGAGTTTGAAACGTTTCCTGTTTTATCTAAGGTAACTGGGGATAACTTATCAACAGGCTGTGAGTATTGCCAAAATAGAGCTGTATATATTGTGGCGAACAAATGATTCCATACAAGATGTGGATAAAAAATGTGGACATGTGGATAACTTCTGTGGATAAGTTGTTTGTAAACTGTTTGTAACATAAAAAAAGAGGGTTGTGGATTGTGAATATCTCAATTGTCACGGTTGGCAAATTAAAAGAAAAATATTTAAAAATGGGAATTGACGAATATTTAAAGCGATTGAATGCGTATGCGAAAGTCGAAGTCATTGAAGTAGCTGATGAAAAGGCACCTGAAGAATTAAGTGAGTCTGAAATGGTTCAGGTTAAGCAAAAAGAGGGAGAGCGAATTTTGGCTAAGATTAGTCAGGATACATATGTGATCGCGCTGGCGATTAACGGAAAAATGCAATCTTCAGAGGAGCTTGCACATATACTAGACAAACTGGCAACGTACGGGAAAAGTAAGATTGCTTTTATTATCGGCGGATCTTTAGGTTTAAGTGATGAAGTCTTAAAACGTTCAAACGAACAGCTTTCTTTTTCAAAAATGACCTTCCCCCATCAACTGATGAAGTTAATCCTCGTAGAGCAGATATATCGGGCATATCGGATTAATCGCGGTGAACCGTACCATAAATAGAGGCAGTTTTTTTTGAACAATGATTGTATGTGAATCTTTCTGTTACAAAAATAAATAAGCTGGCCAAAACATTTCATTTTGTGAGATTTATTGGCCAGCTTATTTTTTAGTATGGGATGCTTAGGGTATACAATATAGCAAATTGTTCATTCACTTTCTTCATTCTTCTTTATAAAATCGATCCCCTGTCCCGGTTTGAAATAAACTTTATTTTCCTATATATTCAAACGAGTAAATATGCGTTTTCGTTAAATCAATTACTTCTTTGATAAACTCCTCTTGAGATTCTTTAAAATCCATTGTGATCCAATTCAGAATGAGTCCGTAAAAGCCGTAGGCTGTATAGCGTTTAAAATAATCCATATTTACTGGGATGTTGTTTATCGTTTTGAAAATAAATTGATCCTTATAGATTTTTAAGATGGATTGCGGGAATCTCGTATGTAATCCTGGTAAAGTATCATCGTATTTAATGAGTTCAAAAAAATTCCGGTGCTTATATATGTAGGAAACGATATTAAAGGATGGTGCATGCAGATTTGTTGTATATACTTTTTGTCCAGGTACATATGGTTTTCCTACTGAATCCTCTAACCCTTGAAGCATGGAATCGAGTAAATCTTCAGCTAATTCAATTTTATCTTGGTAATGGATATAAAAGGTACTGCGATTATAAGATGCATAATTTACAATATCTTTTACAGAAAGAGAATGGTAACCCTTCTCTTTTATGAGTTCAACTAGTGCGTGTTTTAAATGTTCTTTTGTCCGATTTCGTTGTTTAGAAGACACGCTTTGTTCATAACTCATGAAAAAACCCCCCTAGAAATAGACAGATTTCCCTGAAGTGTCTACTAGATAGACACTTTGTAAAATCTTAATGATTGTTAAATGTGGACAAAATAGTACAATTTAATTGTGAACAAAATAGCACAAATTTTAGCTAAGTATATCAATTCTAGTGAAAATTTGATAGTGCTATTGAAAATATACAGGGGGAATCTATCATGGGAAAATTACAAAACAAAGTAGCTGTGATTACTGGTGGAGCATCTGGTATCGGTGCAGCGACAGCACGTTTATTCGTTTCAGAAGGGGCTAAAGTAGTTCTTGTTGATTTAAATGAAGCAAAAGGGAAAGCCTTTGAAGAGGAATTGAAAGCGCTTAATGCCGAAGCTCTATTTGTTAAAGCAAATATTACAAGTGAAGAAGAGGTAATCAATGTCTTTAAACAAGCAGTTGAAACTTTCGGGAGAGTAGATGTTGTGTTCAACAATGCTGGTATCGGGCGCGTTCATCCTTCACATGATTTAGAGTACTCTGAATGGCGTAACACAGTAAATGTTGACTTAGATGGGGTATTTCTAGTAGCTCGTGAAGCTATCCGTGAAATGTTAAAAACAGGTGGAGGTACAATTGTTAATACTGCATCTATGTACGGTTTGGTTGGTTCACCTGGGTCAGCAGCCTATAACGCAGCAAAGGGCGGTGTGATTAACTTAACACGTTCACTTGCACTAGAATATGCAGAACAAAATATTCGTATTAATGCATTATGCCCTGGGTTCATTGATACACCAATTATTCCAGAAGAAAGTAAACAAGCATTATCTGCGATTACTCCGATGAAACGTCTTGGTAAAGCAGAAGAAATGGCAAAGGCAGTACTTTTCATGGCTAGCGATGATTCTTCTTTCATGACTGGAAATAGCCTAATTATTGACGGTGGTTATACAGCACAATAATCTTATAATTTTTATCAATTTGAAGTAACGAACAGATATATTTGAATTTATACCCTAGGAGGGATTTAGAGATGGGCAAATTTGATGGAAAAGTAGTAGTAATGACAGGTGCAGCAGGCGGTATTGGAAAAGCAACTGCAAAAAAATTAGCTGAGCAAGGAGCGAAACTTGCTTTAGTGGATTTAAATTTAGAGGCAGTCGAACAAGTGATATTAGAAATAGGTCTTGATGATTCAAGAGCGATTGCTCTTCAGGCAAACGTAGCAAAAGAAGAGGATGTCAAGGCTTATGTTGAGGCAACGGTTGAAAAATTTGGTAGAATTGACGGCTTCTTCAACAACGCAGGGATAGAAGGAATTACTGCAAATGTAGAAGATTATCCAACTGACACCTTTGATTTAGTTTTCAATGTCAATGTTAAGGGGGCATTCCTTGGACTAAAATACATTGTTCCTGTGATGAAGAAGCAAGGGGCTGGCAGTATTGTAAATACTGCATCAGGTGCAGGTTTAATTGGTTCACCGGGGTTTGTTGGCTACAATAGTTCCAAACATGCAGTGATTGGTATGACCAAAGTGGTTGCATTAGAAGCAGCTCCATTTGGTGTTAGAGTGAACGTAGTGGCACCTGGAGTAATCAATACACGTATGATGCGTCAAATTGAAAAAAATACAGTTCCTGAGGATGCTGAAGGAGCAAGAAAAGCATTTGGTGCTGCAGTCCCAATGGGAAGATACGGAGAAGCAGAAGAAGTGGCAAATGTAGCAATTTTCTTGTTATCAGATGACGCTTCCTATGTTTCACAATCTATCTATACAGTTGATGGCGGCCAAATCAACCAGTAATGCAAGTGGATGGATCTTCTACTTCCGAAACAGAAGATCTATCTCTGTATTTAAAGAAGCCATTAATAGAGGTGATACAGATTACTGTATCACCTTTTATATTACAAAAACGGCCGTTTAAATAGGTTACGGTGAACCGTATCATAAGTAAATGAGGTTTTTAGCCAAAAGCCTCTCCTTAAAGTTGGGGAATCAGGTTAAGCACCCGATTTGATAAATAGACGGAGAAATTCCGCTTATTTAGAAAATAAGATAAAAAATAGCTTAAATAGACGGAGAGATTTCGCCTATTGACTTGAAAAATGTGAAAATGGGGGATTTTGCTTTGCATAAGCGGAAAACCTCCCCTTATTTCCCCCGAAATGAGCTCCATTCTATATTTAACCGGAAAATCTCCGCTTATTTTACCTTCGCTGGTTACTTTCAGGACAAGACTTCTTATTTAAATGAAAGTGGGTTTTTGGTGCATCGATACTAGCATTCTTTTTGTTATCTCAAAAAAATCCAAGAGAACCTCATTTAGATGCGTTACGGTGAACCATATCATAAGTAAATGAGGTTTTTTACTATTATACTGGATTGACCTAAAAGAGTACTCATTCCCCCTAGTTTTTGTGCTCAAGATTCGCTTACCAGGAGTAGTCGGCTTATCTTTTTATCGAAGCAGTTTTATTTTTTTATTTATTTTAAAGAAGCGACAACCTCAATTTCAATGAGTACATCTTTTGGCAGACGGCTCACCTCTACCGTTGATCTAGCAGGACGATGGTCTTCTAAATGCTTGCCATACTCCTCGTTTACAACGGCAAATTGGTTCATGTCTTTTAGAAAAATTGTCGTTTTTACGATATTTTTTACAGAAAGACGTTGAGAATCTAAAATAGCCTTTATATTCTTCATTACTTGGTTTGTCTGAGAAACAATGTCATTTTCCACTACTTCATTCGTTTCCGGATCAACTGGAATTTGTCCTGATAGAAATAACAAATCACCTACTTGAATTCCTTGAGAATAAGGTCCAATCGCTCTTGGGGCCTTTTCAGTAAATATCGTTTGTGTCATATTAAGATCCATCCTTTTCTGAATTATTAAAAGTCATAAGCATTTAATGCATTAACACTATGCGCAAGAGCTGAACCAGCTTTTAGAGCCGTGGCCACAAAAATTGCCTCTGCTAATTCTTCACGTGAAATACCTAATCTCTTTGCATTTTTGGTATGGATATCAATACAATAAGGACAACCTGTTACGTGGGCAATAGCAATTGCAATTAACTCTTTATCTTTTCGACTAATTAGTCCAGGCTTCATCGCTTCCCTATCAAATTGGTTAAAAGAACGGAAGCCTTCTGGACTAAGTTCAGCAAATTCCTTGAATCTTGCCATATTCGATTTTGGATAGAGTTCCTCATTATTATCTTCATCATATGCTTGCAATGCATTCAAACCATGGGCCATCGCGGACCCTGCCTTTAAGGCAGTAGCAACCATAATTGCTTCTGCCATTTCTTCCTTTGAAACTTTTAATCTTTTTGAAGATGATACGTGACTATCAATACAATAAGGACAGCCAGTTACATGTCCAACTGCCACAGCCATTAACTCTTTCGTTTTCTTAGGAATCAGCCCGTCAGAAAGTGCCAGCTTATCAAATTCGGCAAATCCTTTGAATGTATCTGGTGCGAGCTTGGCGAGTTCTGGTAATCTACGAATATATGATTTTTGATATAAACTATCATTAGTCACTATGCTTACCCCCAATTAAGATTGTTAATAATGGATTTAAATTCTTTTTTCTAACGAGTTGATCTGAATGAGACCGATTTCAATTATTACATTTAATGTAGAACACATAAATGGTGCTTAAGCTTCTTCATAGCTTATTTCCATATCAACTTTGCCTGACTTATCTCTCCAAATGGCATATAAGATAGCTAGAATGAATAGGATAATATTTCCAATAATCAACAGTGTAGTTAGATCCCTAAATAATAAGTAAACTTGAAACGCGTTTGACCCTGTTGCTACAAGACTTAGAATCCAAAGGTTTGTTTTAGAGGTCTTGAATTTTGATTTTTCCCACATATCAGGAAGGACCTTTGGCAATCTAACTGTAGCTAAGGCTATGATTAGCCATAGAACATTATTTAAGATTAGTGCAAAGCTCGCAATTCCACTAATATCCCAGCCCGTAATAATCGGTAGCAAACCAATGAAATAAAAAATTGTCAATAATACATGTGGAGTTTTAAATCTGTCATTAATAGCTCCGAGTTGTTTAGGCAGCCATCCATCAATACTAGCTTGAAGCACAGGCTTGGTTACCCATCCTAATGTTGCATTTAAAGTGGTACTTAAGGCAAACATTGCTCCACCGACGACAAAGAATACATATAATGGATAAGGCAAAATTTCAAGGGCAACAACCGTTAAAGGTTGATTAGCAACCTGACTAACAGGCAATACACCTGCAGCAACTGTCGCCATTAAGGCATAAATTATTGCTACTGAGATCGTTGATACAATAATTACAAATGGAATATCTTTAGTTGGATTTTTTGCTTCAGCTCCTAAGTTTACGATAACATTGGCTCCACCTGTTGCAAATGTTAACAAAGCAGCAGCTGTAAATATTCCCATCATTCCGCCAGGCATAAGATCTTCACCAGAAAAATAACCAGGCTGAATTTGAGGCATACCGTATACAATGAATAAGGTTAACGCGACCGCCATAGCAAGGACCATTAAATTTTGTACTCTAGCAGCTTCTTTTACCCCCAATAAATTGGCTAAATAAAATATGGTTAGAACTACAGCAGCGATTAACGTTGAATTTAGCCCAGGAACGAGTGCTAAGAAATAATCCGCAAAGGATAAGGCATACATGGCTATGGCAACGTTAGTTATGATAAAGATAATGGTATAGAATCCAGCAAATCGCTTTCCAACCAGCAATGCTCCTGCTGTATAAAATCCACCCCTCATTCGGACGGTTCCGCTAACGACAATCTGGGTTAAAGACATCAAAACAACCAATAATGCAGCCACCATAAACGCAATATTTACAGACTTACCAGTTATACCAATGGCTGTCCCAGCCAATGCAAAAATCCCAGCCCCGATAATTTGTCCAACAGCAATCGACATTAAGTCTCCTCTGCCTAAAACTCTTTTTAGATCTTTGGTAGAAGACCTTTTTGGTTCTGACACCGGAGTAGTTACTGCAGCTAGTTTTTCTTCCATACCTTCTTTCCCCCTTGTTTGACCTTATTTAGATTCTTTATGAATGGGATATACAAACTTTCTATGCTTTTCATAGATTTTTAGATTTAACATCCTGAAATTGCAACGCAATTCTTTCAAGTGCTTCTATTATGATAGGTCTAGGTGTTGGGATGCAAATCCTTTGAAAGCCTTCTCCTTCTACTCCAAACATCTCTCCGTCTTCAAGCAGGACATTTGCTTTGTTATAGATGCGGTTATGCACCTCTTTAGATGTCAGTCCATATTCGCTAAAGTCCAGCCACATCACGTAAGTTCCTTCAGGAATTCTGACTTTAACGGTGGGCAAGTTCTTTGCAAGAAAATTTTTCACATACTCCATTGTGTCATCAAGATAGTCGTTTAACTGTTCTAACCATTCATCTCCTTCATTGTAGGCAGCAATTAAGGCGGAAACCGTAAACGGTGATGGCAGCTGCATGCCCATTGCTTGACTGAAGGTTGTCCTAATCTCAGGATTTGAAATAATCATATTTGTACAATGAAGACCAGCGACATTAAATGTCTTGTTGATTGCTGTACAAGTGAGAATATGGTCTGTATTGTTCACTACTTTTGCGATTGGATAAAACGTTTGGTCTTTCCTGATCAAATCTCCATGAATTTCGTCTGCGACAATGAGAACGTTATTTTCCGCGCAAATTTCTGAAAGCCTTTTCAATTCTTCTTGAGTAAAAATTCTTCCTGTCGGATTATGTGGATTACATAGAATGAACATCGTTGTCGTTTCTTCTTTGGCTTTTGCTTCAAAATCTTCGAAGTCAATGGTGTAATACCCTTCTGAATCACATTTCAGTGCATTGTTCCGAACAATTCTTCCATTACCTTCGATTGCAGCTGTGAACGGTGGATAGACAGGACGTTGAATAATGACACCGTTTCCAGGTTTGGTTAATGCTCTAACTGCTACATTTAAGGCATGAACCGTTCCTGGGCTATATACGATTTCTTCTCTATTGATTTTCCAATCATGCCTTTTATTAAACCAATGCTGAATGGATTCATAATACTCATCTGGGAAAACAGAATATCCAAAAATACGATGATCAACTGTTTTGTGAAGTGCATCGATTAACGGTTGAGGCACAGGCAAATCCATATCAGCTGTAAATAAAGGAATGGTCTCATTGTCGTATCTTTCTGTATAACCAATTGCTTTAATCAAATCTTCCCCATCCCATTTTAATGAATAAGTATTTCTGCGATTAACAATTTCATCAAAATTATATCTCACGATTTTCCCCCTCCTAATCATTATGTTAAAGCGCTAACATTTAAGTATTTATCTCAGTTCAGTAGCTTAACTGTATACTTAGTTTAGCACCTTAACTGTTAGTAGTCAATAATATTTTGAAAGTTCACAAAATTAACGGATTTAACGAGGAAATCAAAGTAATTAAAACTGTATTTCCTAATATGTTACAATACAATAATAGTTATCTAAGTAAACAATGAGGGGGTGGAAGGGTTGGAAAAAGAGGAAGTGTTTAACGAACTGATGGAAACACTTTACGAAACCTCTAGACTGCTTAGTTCTTACGAGAGCATCCCTAGGATGTATGGAACAGAAGATGAGCTCTATATGGTTGAAGTTCATACACTCAACTTAATTGGCAATAAAATAAAAACAAATACCTCTGAGATTGCAGAAATAACCAACCGTACCAAAAGCGCTGTTTCCCAAATGGTTGATAAACTTATCAAAAAGGGATTAGTTGTTAAATATAGAAATCCGGATAATTATCGTGAATTGATTATTGAATTGACTCCAAAAGGTAAAATAGTCTATGAATATCATAAAAAATTAGATAAAGAGGAATACGGAAAGCATTTAATGAATCTTAAAGATTTTACCGTTGAAGATTTTCAAAAGTTAATCAAGATCTCGAAAGTGTTAAATCGTGGGATTGAAATGTCGCGTAATGGTGGGGATAATCTTGATAAATGACTCAAATTTTAGGGTACTTCCCACTTCAATGTTGCCATAGTACTGTAAAAAAAGCATTTTTGAAGGATTAAAAATTTATTACTGTCTCTCGTTTTCTAGAAGGAAGGGTACAGTAATACTAAAAGATTCTGGGCTGCTGTGGTTTTAAAGTAACTATTACATGTAATAAATATGAAGAAACTACCACTTCAGTAGGTACGGTAAACTTTATAGTAGTATCACTCTTTTTGAGTGGAAAAGTGAGTAGGCTGTAATGCCTAGTATAGGGGTTCGGCTTCAGAAAGAATTAAGTTGGCAGCCTAATTTTTCAAAAAATTGTAATGAAAATTCGGTCAGCCTAATAATTAAAAAAAACAATTATGAAATTGACCCAGGAGGTAAAAAATAAGAGCCTAAATAGTAGGCTCTTATTTCAGTATAGACAGACTCTTGGCAGCCCCTTCATTCAACGGAGGGGAATCACCTAGTATTGGAAAACTTCAATTTCAACTTTTAATCCTTCACTAGAATAAAAATATTTTAAGCTACTTGAAAACAAGGATCGTTGAAATATAAAACCTCAGAGAGTATGTTACAGCCCTTCATGTTTTTGAGAGCCTCTCTTGCTTCCTCTTCAGTTTCGAATTCAAACAGGGATATTGTTGAATCTAAATAACGAGTTATAATCCACATAAAATTTCCTCCTATTTTTTATAAAATTCTTTATGTCATGCAAACAAGATGCTCAATGATTATGGCTAAAGATTACATATGTTGTGTTTAACCTTACAAATGATTCAGATTTAATGAAGTTTCAATCCAGGGATTGAAGAAGTAATTATTAATTGCTACGGATTAATGATAATGCAATAATGGAAATATATAAAATGCTAAAAAATTATAATGACATATAAAAAAAAAATATATGGGAAAATTTAGGTGAAAATGGTGGATTATCGTGATTGGGAAATACTAAAGGTCCTCTATAGTCAGAAGAACCTAACAAAAGCAGCACGGCTTTTGTTTATTACACAACCTGCTTTAACCAACCGTTTAAAGCACATGCAGGAAGAATTAGGTGTCAAAATAGTAACCCGTGAAAGTAGAGGAGTTCATTTTACTCCACAGGGAGAATATCTTGTTCAGTGTGCCGACGATATCCTTGCTCAATATAACAAAATTAAAGAGCATGTTAGGAATATGAATAAAACGTCTGGTAATGAAGTAGTAGGAACATTGAAAATGGGTGTTTCCAACTTTTTTGCTAATTATGAACTGCCCTATATTTTAAAATTATTTAAAAACCAGTATCCGCACGTGGAATTTAAAGTGATTACAGGTTGGAGTAAAGATATCACGAAACTTATACACAATAAGGATGTTCATATCGGCTTTGTTCGCGGTGACTATAGCAGCAGAGGACTGAAGAAACATTTATTATTTGAAGAAACAGTTTCAGTTGCATCGAGTGAGCAGATTGATATTGTTGATTTGCCTAATCTCCCTAGAATCAACTATAACGGAGATTACTTACTAAAAACATTAATTGATAATTGGTGGGCAGAAAACTATTCACAGTCGCCTTTTATTAGTATAGAAGTAGACCAGGTTGATACTTGTAAGGAGATGGTTATAAATGGATTAGGATATGGCTTCTTGTCCAGCCGTATTCTTAAAGATATAGATGATCTATATAAAATAGTTTTAACGGACCAAAAAGGAAATCCTATATTACGCAGAACATGGATGTATTACCATAAGGAATCCTTGGAATGGAATGTCGTGAAGGCTTTTGTAAATTTTATTGAGACATTGGTTACAAATGCTTCAAAAAAGTTATAATCCATTGTGTTAACGCTATTTCCAAATTCAAATTCTCAAAGGTTAAATTAAAGATATCACTTAGATACAATACGGTGAACCCTGCCATAAATAAAGGCACAAGAAATGGAGCCAGTATTGAAACTTGGCTCCATTTTTTAGGGAAACTTATTATCTCTTTAATGTTTAAATAACTCGAGTAGTTACAATACCAGAAATTTGTCTGATTTTTTCCTCTAAAAGCGGAATAACATCACCATTTACTTTATTATCAATATCAATCATCGTATACGCATATTCCCCTCGGCTTCTGTTAACCATATCCGCAATGTTTAACTGGTAACTTGATACAGCGGATGTGATCTGTCCGACCATGTTTGGAACATTGTGGTGAAATGCCACTACTCGCTGCTTTCCTGTATAAGGAAGAGAAGTATTGGGGAAATTCACTGAGTTTTTGATGTTTCCTGTTTCTAAAAATTCCTTTACCTGACGGGCGGCCATGATCGCACAATTTTCTTCGGATTCCTGAGTTGAAGCACCTAGGTGTGGTATTGGGATTGTATTTTTCATTTTGAGTATAGTTTCATTTGGGAAATCAGTAATATACCTTCCAACTTTCCCGCTTTCGAGAGCTGCTCCCATGTCTGATTCATTTACAAGCTCTCCACGTGAGAAGTTTAATATATGAACTCCCGGTTTCATTATGCTAAATGTTGCTTCGTTAAACATTCCTCTTGTATCCTCGGTTAATGGTACGTGCACAGTAATATAATCAGATTCTGAGAACAACTGTTCAATTGTCATTGCCCGTTGTACATTGCGGGACAAATTCCATGCTGTATCAACAGAGATAAACGGGTCAAACCCGATGACATCCATATCTAAATCAAGCGCATCATTCGCTACGAGCGCACCAATAGCTCCTAAACCAATGATACCTAATGTTTTCCCTTTAATTTCTTTTCCGACAAACTGTTTTTTTCCAGCTTCCACTAGCTTTGGAATTTGGTCGCCTTCCCCTTCCAACGCCTTTGCCCAAGCAACACCAGCAAAAAGGTTACGGGATGAAGAGATTAATGATGTTAGTACCATCTCTTTTACGGCATTGGCATTTGCACCAGGAGTATTAAATACAACGATACCCTGTTCTGTACACTTTTCTACCGGAATATTATTCACACCTGCACCAGCTCTTGCAATTGCTAGTAAATTACTGCCGATTTCTACTGAGTGCATATTAAAGCTGCGAACAAGGATGGCATCGGGATTTTCACTGCCGTTGTCAATTTGAAAATTACCCTTATTGAATACCTTTAATCCACTTTCTGCAATATTATTAAGTGTTTTAATCGTTTTTACTTTTTCTAAAGTGATAGTACTCATGATTTTCCTCCTAATTTTTGCTTTAATAAACAGAAAGAGGCAAGGGATATAATTCCCTTACCTCTGCCCAGGCGAACGGCTGTGACACCATGTGCTCCCTCGCGGTTGTCCGCGTTTCGCCAGTTACACATGGTCTTTTAAATTTATTTTATATTATCATAATTCTCTATATTTTTCAAGATTGGGAGTACTGGTTATTTCTACCGTGAAAATTGATAAATATTTTATGGAAAAATCCCCTAGTTAGCTCAGTTAGTTTTTTTATATGGAACTTTTATTTTAAGTCAACAAGAATAAAGGATTCATCATCACTCTTATGATATACATTTTTTTCATTATTTAGGTACAGTAAAATTTCCTCTTTCAGTTTATATAAAGGTAATGATACCGTTTTTCTTAATAATGGAGCTAAATAGTTTGAAGCAAGGGGATCAACACCATCTGTGTAAAGGAGCAGTCTGCCTCCCTTTCGGTAGGTGAAATTTTTTGTTTCAAATACAACACCCTCAAATGTTCCAAGTGGTGGGGCGGTTGAACATAATTCATATTGTGCTCCGTCTGGGTCCTGCCATAAAGCAGGCGGATGACCAGCATTAATATAGTCAATTTTTTGGCTTTCTGTATCAATTAAAAGAAAGATAGCGGTAGAATAATGCCTTGCCTCCTCATTGTTATGAAACAACTTGTGAAGGTGGCTATCCAATTCTTTCATTACAAGATCAACAGGAAGTCCTGCTGAAATCAATCTTTGAAACAGAGAATGAAGAGTCATTGTGATTAAAGCTGAAGAAATCCCATGGCCCATCACATCGAGCAGAATGATTCCATAGCGATATTGGTCAATTTGATAAATCCCGTAGATATCACCGGATAATTCACCAGATGCATTATAGAATACTTCCATTTGAACCTTATCATTGTTAATCGGATTGGTTAATAATGTTTCTTGAATAATTCTAGCGAGCTCTAACTCTTTCTTTGTCTCTATTTTATATTTTTGATTTTGTTGGTTCAGTTCAAGTAGTTCTTCTTTTTGGATTTCCAGCTTTTTAAGTGTAGTCTCTAATTCCGTAATCGCTTTATGCTTTGCTTTTAACGCTTGTTCAGTTTCCTTTTTTGCTAAAAGCAATTCATTTTCATACTCGTTTCTTTTACGCATAGGTATAATAATACAATCCAATACCGTTCTCTCTTTTACCCTCTTTGAGACAGCGTTGATAAGAACGGGAATTTCTTCTCTCTTACTGGTCTCTAGTGAAATATACATTTCCTCTACCCGATTTTCAAGTTTTACAAGCGGGAAAAAATAAAACTGTAAAAACATACGGGCAGGGACAGTGAGAATAGAATTGACATGCTGTTCTATTAAAGAATCTTGGCTGTAATTGAGTATCCTTAGCAAAGTTTGATTAATCTCTATAATAAAACCATCTTCTGACAGAGTGAGAAATCCACAAGGTGCATGATTTAATTGTTCGTCCATTAAAGATGAACTCCTCTACCCGCTGGGCTGCTTTCTACAAATACAGATTTTTCGTTCAGGTATTGGGTGATTAGACGAATAGTCTCCTCGGGATGACTCATATGAGGGCAATGTCCCGTTGCATCCATTATTTTTAGAATACTATTAGGAAGCTGATGATGAATATACTCTCCCACTGCTAATGGAGCAATAATATCATTTGAACACTGTAAAATAAGTGCTGGTACTGTTACTTTTTTTAAATCGGAGCGGTTATCGGCGAAAAAAGCAGCCTCCGCAAATTCACGTGCAATAATAGGGTCAGTGGAACAAAAACGTTCTTCCAGTTGGCGTTTGACCTCTGGCAGCTCCGGATTATTGGTTACTGCCTGAGCAAAAACATTTGCCCAGCCTATGTAATTTTTCTCCATCATATCAATTAAGCCTAAAATCTCCTCTTTTTCAAAGCCGCCGTAATAATGCGGAGGATCATTTAGGTAGCATGGAGAAGGGCCGATCATAACGAGTCGAGAGAAGTACTCAGGATGACTCAACGACGCCAGCATACCAATCATACTCCCAACAGAGTGACCAACAAATACAGTATCTTTTAATTCTAAGGCTGTACAAACATCAAGTACATCTTGTGCGTAGCCTGCAAGACTACTATATCGTTTCGAGTCATAAGCATGTATGTCTGAACGACCCGAACCTACGTAATCAAGTAAAATGGTTTGGTAATCCTTTTCGAATGCTTCGGCAACTGACTTCCAAACAGTTTGGTCACAGCCAAAGCCAGGAGCAAAAATGATTGATTGTATACCTTTGCCTTTAATACTCACATTATTCCGAAATAGAATGTTCTGGTCCATCCTGATGTTCCTTCCTATTATTATATACATATATCATATCACTTACCTCCAAATAATGGGGTTTTCTCTCGTAGTACTTAAGACCTCACTTTAAATAAAGTTAAAGTTACTGCTCGTATTTGAAATATAACCAGGACAAGCTAAATGCTATAATCAAAATAGTAAAATGGTTAAGATGCCACGATGCGTATGGTAGGTGTTAATATTGGTTACGTATATAAGGACAAAGGACATATTGGAGAAATTTGATATTACGAGGCAGACGCTTCATAACTGGATAAAAAGTGAGAAAGTAACCCCGCCTGTAAAAGATTGGAGAGGTTGGAGAATGTGGACAAAGCAACATATGAATGACATAAATAACACTATAAATAAAAGAGAAGAACAATTGAGTCTGCCTGTAGTGGAAGAAGCAAAGCTCAATATAAAAAATCGGCGATATTTAGGCAGTAAGTATAAAATGTTAGAGTTTATATGGGAAGTAGTTAAAGAGAATTGTAGTGATGTTGAAACAGTAGCCGATATATTTGGAGGTACGGGTGTTGTAGCTGATCGTTTCAGGACCGAAGGCAAGAAAATACTGATTAATGACATCCTATACTCGAATTACCTTTCATATTGGACATGGTTTAGTGATGAAAAGGTTGATTATAAAAAGATAGAAAAAATGATCAACGAGTTTAATGCGGTAGAAGTAACCGAAGACAACTATATGTCAATTCATTTTGGTGATACCTACTTTACTATGGAAAACGCAAGAAAGATTGGATTTATTAGACAAAGAATTGAGGAACTTAATGATTCTTTGGGTTTCAGAGAGAAAGCGATTCTCATTACTTCTTTGCTGTATGCAATGGATAAGGCAGCTAATACCGTAGGACATTATGATGCATATAGAAGAAAATTGGATAGTACGAAGCAGATAAAACTGCTTGTACCTGAATACAAAGATACATTAAATACAGGAAACATTATTTTTCAAGAAGACGCAAATCAATTAGTGAGAGTGATAAAGGCAGACTTGGTATATATAGATACTCCATACAATAGTCGCCAGTATGGTGACGCCTATCACCTATTAGAAAATGTGGCTGAATGGAAAAAGCCCACTGTAACAGGTGTAGCTAAGAAAATGATTGATCGCCTGCAAATTAAAAGTGATTACTGCACGGCTAAAGCACCCACGGCCTTTGCTGACCTAATATCTCACATCGACAGCATATATATCTTAGTTTCTTTCAATAACATGGCTCAAAAAGGTGTGGGAAGATCGAATGCGAAGATATCAGCAGAAGAAATAATTGAAACTCTTGGTACAAGAGGTGATGTAAAAACATTTGACCTTGCATTTAATGCTTTTACAACGGGAAAAACAAAAATTGATGATCATAAAGAAATATTGTATCTTTGCAAAGTGAACAGAGGGATTCAAAATGATGGGACAAAAGGAAAGATATTATAAATCATGTTTTAATTATACAGGTGGAAAGCACAAACTTTTAAAGCAGATTGAGCCATTGTTCCCAAAACATATTGACCATTTTGTTGATTTGTTCTGCGGTGGAGCTAATGTCGCCATCAATGCAAATGCTAAAAGTGGAACAATGTGCATAGATAATCAAAAAGAAGTTATACGGCTGTATAATACATTAAAGGAAATGCCTATTAATGAGGTGTTTGAAACAATAGATTCAACCATACAGAGATTTGGATTATCAAATACATTCCGATTTGGATATGAAAAGTACAACTGTATGTCAGGAATTAGACTTTCCGAATATAACAAAGAAAAATACTTGGAGTTACGAGAGTTTTATAACAAAAGACAAGAAGACAGCCCATTTTTTGATATTGTTTTTTATGTATTAACTGTTTTTGGGTTCAATAATCAAATTCGCTTCAATAAAAAAGGGCAATATAATATACCTGTTGGAAAAAGGGACTTTAATGAAAATATCCGTACAAAATTAGAAGACTTTATTCAGATAATAAAGGATAAATCTATTGAGTTTAACGGAATTGATTTTAGGGATGTTGAAACAAGTCATTTAGTTGAAGGAGATTTCCTATATGCAGATCCTCCCTATTTAATTTCAACCGCTACTTATAACGAACAGAATGGTTGGACTGAAAAGGAAGAAAAGGATTTGTTATGTCTATTGGATAAGTTACACCAAAGAGGAGTAAAATTTGCTCTATCTAATGTCTTGGAACATAAAGGGATGGAAAATACCATCCTGATTAATTGGGCAGATGAACATAAAGATACCTACTTTGTGAACCATTTGGATTACAATTACACCAATTCTAATTACCAAATAAAGCAAAAGAAAACAAAGACTTCCGAAGTTTTAATCACAAACTATAATCCTTTTTAACAGGTAAATACTCTGAATATACAGGGTGTTTTTTTGCGATGGAATTTAGGCCGCATTTCTTAAATGGATGACGTTTCCAATAATTTTAAGTATAATGGCTAGTATATTAGGCTAATAGGACGTGAGTATAGGTTGAAAAAAGTAACAATAGAAAGCTTGGTTCAAAGGTTTTCATTAAAAGTATTAGCTGGAGAAAACCACTTGCAAAAGATTATTACACAGCCGCGGGTGCATCGTCCGGGATTAGAATTTGTCGGTCATTTTGATTTTTTTCCTACAGAACAAGTTCAAATTTTAGGAAAAAAGGAAATTACCTATTTACATAAGTTAAGTAGAGAGGAACGTAAAATTCGAATTGGAAACATTGTTCACTACCATCCACCATGTTTTATCATAACGGCAGGCGAAGAAGGACTAACCTATTTAATTCACCATTGTACTGAGCAGGGTATCCCTTTGTTAGTAACAAACCAGCCAGAGACAACATCGGAGTTTATCCCAAAATTAGATGCGTTTTTGGTAAAGGAACTAGCACCAGAGATTTCTATTCATGGAGTCTGTATGAATGTGTCAGGGATTGGAATTTTACTTCGTGGTAATTCGGGGGTAGGAAAAAGTGAGACGGCCCATACACTAATTCGTCGTGGACACCGGCTAGTATCGGATGATATTGTTGTCCTAAAGAAGCTCAGTAATCAAACCATTTTGGGTACTCATGATGGGAAAACAAAGGAATTTTTGGCGCTCCGGAGTATTGGATTGCTAAATGTGGTCCGCTTATATGGTCGTAAGGCTTTCCAGGACGAAACACGGATTTCACTTGATATTCATTTGACGAAGTGGGAAAAGGACGCTTTATATAATGATTTAGAACAAGAATATTATTATACCGACTATATGGGGGTTAAAATTCCTTCAATGGAAATTCAGCTGCAGCCCGGACGTGATGTGGCAGGGTTAATAGAGGCAGCAGCAAACAACTGGTATTTAAAGCAGCAAGGATATAGTGCAGTAGATGAATTCATGAGCCGGGTTGAGGCAGATATCATGAAATCTAGCGATAAGAAATGATTAGTGACAAAAAGAGGGAGAAATACCGGATGGTATTTCTCCCTCTCTCATTTTGAAGTGAAGATTTTACTCTTCCCCTACATCTGCCCATTTATATTCGTATGTTGCACCGAATGGGTTTACGAACACACCTTTAACTCTAGGAGAAATCAATTGTGCCCTAGAAGATTGGTAAACAGGTGCAATTGGTGCGTCCTCAAATAGCACTTTTTTTCAGCCTCTAAGAAGTTGTTATAACGTGCCACATTATCTGTAGCAAGTTTTGAAGCTGTATCAAATACTAATTGGTCGTATACCGGACTTGAATATCCTGTCCAGTTGTTTCCGCTATCCGTTGTCCATAGGTTCATGAAAGTAAATGGATCTAGGAAGTCAGGGCCCCATCTAGAAAGTTGAAGTTCATATTCCATATTGGAATCTAAATCAAGACGCTGCTCTTTTGGAACTTGTTTAATGTTTATCTTTAGTCCCTCTAAATTCGTTGAAAGTTGGTTGGCAACATATTCAACTAATAATTTAGTTGTTTTGTCATCGTCTGCTAAGAACTCAAGTTCAACAGAATCTGTACCTAACTCTTCCAAACCTTTTGCCCAGAATTCTTTTGCAGCTTCAAGGTCATATTTAACAAGGTCGCCGCTAACTTCGCGGAAATCCTTACCTGTTTCAGGCATTGGAGTAAAGTCTTTTGGAACCAATCCATTTGCAACAATGGAACCGTTGTTTAAAATTTCGTTTACTAAACCTTCTTTATCAAATGCTCGGCTGAGAGCCAAACGAATATTTTTATTTGCTAAAGCATCTGAAGTTGTTTGGTTAAATTTCAGGAAGTAGACAAATGTATCTGCTGAAACCAAATAATCATCATTTGAAGAATATTGGTCAACTAAATCGGATGTTAAATCCATACGATCAACTGTACCTTCTTCATATAAATCTAAAGCTGTTTGTGGATCTTTTACGACTTTGAATGTCAGTTTATCCATTTTTACTGTATTTGTATCCCAATAATCCTTGTTCTTTACAAGTTCCCATGTATCACTAGTACTAGACCAGTTGGCAATCGTGTAAGGACCGTTGGCTAATAAATTCTCTGAGCTAGTTGCGAAACTATCTCCCTTTTCTTCGACAAAATTTTTATTTAATGGAAGGAATGTTCCAAATGTCGTTAATGTTTCAAAGTATGGTGTTGGATTTTCTAATTGAACAACAAGAGTAAAATCACCTTCTGCTTTAACTCCAAGTTCTTCTACTGCTAGTTCACCCTTGCTTATTGCAGCAGCATTTTTGATTACGCCATTCATCATATATGGTCCATATTCGGATGCTGTATCAGGATTAACCGCACGCTGCCATGAATAGACGAAATCATGAGCAGTTACTGGGTCTCCATTTGACCATTTAGCGTCCTCTCTTAATGTAAAGGTCCAAGTCAGACCATCCGGACTTACTTCATGCTTTGTAGCAATCCCCGGAGTTGGTTGTGTTTTTTCATCTAAACGATATAAACCTTCCATTGTTGCAGCTAAATAGATGAAGGAAGACTCATCTGTAGCTAACGCTGGATCCATCGAAGGAATAGCTTCTGGGTTTAAAAAGTTAAGAACTTTTTCCCCCGTTTCCTCCTCCTTTGTATCTGTACCTGCTGGTTCCTTCGACTCATCGCCGGAACACGCTGCTAGTACACTTAGAAATAAACCAAATGTTAACAGCAATAACCAATGTTTGACCTTCATTCGTTTTTCCCCCTAATTAATTTAATTCTGAATATTATCTATCTACTGAAAATTGAGACTCTAAAATTGATTATACTTATTAACTTGTTTACTTGTAAAGTTTTTGGGTAATTTTTGAAATTACTTTTTAAAAGTCTCTCTATCTATCAAGTTGGATTTTTCTCTCTATGGAAGTTGCAAATAATAAGGAAATTTGTCAAAAAAGGAAGAAAAATATTTTGATAATTTTCAATTTTTAATCTTTAATTATTTCCGTATAGTTAGTATGATGAATACGTCTAAGAAGAATAAGGAGGAAAAAACATGAATCAAGGGTTTGACTTTTATGATATGTGGAAGGATTATTATTCACAAAGCAGTAAATTGTTTGATGAGCAAATCGGCAAGGACTTCCCGTCTGAAGGGATGGGACAAGTTTTGGAGATGAATCTCCAATTTAAAAAAATGATTGATGAATCAACTTTGAAGTACCTGGAGTTTATGAACGTACCATCTCGTAATGACATTGCTAACATTTCCTCATTGATCGTGAATGTGGATGCAAAGGTTGATGATTTAGAAGAAAGATTAGAAGAGAAATTGGATCAAGAAGGTAATCAGGAATCCGTTAGTAGAGAATTGTCGAATTTAAAAAAGGATATGAGGAGTTTAGACAATAAAATGACTCAAATTCTTACCTTATTAAAATCACAAGAAGTAACAAAATAGAAACGCATTACCTATTTTCATTAAAACTAGAAGGTCTTTAAAAATTAAATAATATATTGAGAGGATGGATAATATGGTAAGTTTAAAGGATAAAGTAGCAATCGTAACAGGAGGAAGCAGAGGAATCGGTGCAGCCATTGCATTGGAACTGGCTAAAAATGGCGCAAAGGTTGTCATCAACTATAATATCCGTAAAGAACTAGCAGATAAAGTTGTTGCAGAAATAAATGAATTTGGCGGAGAAGCATACGCAGTTCAAGCTGATGTTTCAGAAAGTAATGAAGCTACATACCTTGTACATGAAACAATCAAGCATTATGGCAAATTAGATATCTTGGTTAATAATGCAGGGATTACCAGAGACAGCACATTTAAAAAGTTGAACGAAGAAGATTGGAGAAAAGTAATTGATGTTAACTTGAACAGTGTTTACAACAATACATCTGCAGCTTTACCTTATCTTCTTGAATCAGATGCAGGACGAATCATTAACATTTCATCCATTATTGGACAAGCTGGAGGATTTGGCCAAACAAACTATGCTGCAGCAAAAGCAGGGCTAATTGGATATACTAAATCCCTCGCACTTGAATTGGCTAAAAGTAATGTAACCGTTAATGCCATTTGTCCAGGATTTATCGGAACAGAAATGGTCCAAGCCATTCCTGAAAAAGTTCTTGCAGGGATTGTCGAAAAAGTTCCTCAAAAACGCCTAGGTAAGCCAGAAGAAATTGCTCGTGGTGTTGTGTTCCTATGTAAAGATGGAGACTATATTACTGGACAGCAGTTAAATATTAACGGCGGACTTTACATGTAATTGTCATGAAGGTTCGGATTTATTAATAAATTGATAGAGTAAATAAATTATGTAAGGAGTGAACAGTCATTAGCGTACTGATGCCAACAGATTTGAATGAGTTGATCGAATTTACACCACAGCAATATAAAGAGGTGTTTCAACGTACAGTAAGGGCAAGTCAAGTACTAACCACTGATGCCGAGCCGGAAGTAGCACCTACTCCAAAAGAACTTGTTTGGACAAGAAATAAAACAAAGCTTTATCGGTATATTTCAGAAAGTCCAAAAAAACATAAGATTCCTCTTCTTTTGGTTTATGCCCTCATTAATAAACCATATGTATTGGATTTAACAAAGGGCGGGAGTTTAGTAGAATATTTGGTTAATCGCGGGTTTGATGTCTATCTCCTTGACTGGGGTGAACCAGGTTACGAAGATCGAAATATGAAACTAGATGATTACATTATGGACTACATACCGCGTGCAGTTCGTAAGGTACTGAGAAAGTCGAATGTTGACGAAGTTTCGATCCTTGGTTATTGCATGGGAGGAACGATGACGTCTATCTTTGCAGCGCTGCACCCAGAATTGCCAATACGCAATCTTATTTTTATGACAAGCCCTTTTGATTTTGAAAACACAGGGTCTTATGGTGCTATGTTAGATGAACGCTACTTTAATATTGATAAAGTAGTAGATACCTTAGGGGTTATTCCGCCTGAAATGATTGATTTTGGGAACAAAATGATCAATCCAATGGCAACGAACTATGGACCATTTATTAGTCTGTATGAACGTGCCGAAAATGAGAAATTTATTAAGAGTTTTAAACTATTGCAAAAATGGCTAAACGACGGTATTCAGTTCCCAGGTGAAGCGTATCGTCAGTGGATTAGAGATTTCTATCAAACGAACAAATTGATAAAAGGTGAAATGGTTATTCGTGGTAAGAAGGTCAAGCTTGAAAATATTAAGGCAAATGTCCTTAATTTAGCGGGTAAAAATGACCTTATCGCCCAGCCGCACCAAGTAGAAGCATTGATGAATGCCATTTCTAGTGGAGATAAAGAATATAAATGTTTACCAGTTGGGCATACTTCGATTACATTTGGCAGTCAAGCTGTAAAGATAACCTACCCAACGATCGCCGACTGGCTGGAGAAACGATCTAACTAATAATCTGAGGTAAATGAGGCAGTGTCCCAGGATATCATTTGGGGCACTCTTTTTTATTTACAAATAACACAAGAAAAACAAGGCAGAGACAGTGGTAAAGCTAATTATATTAAATATTCTGAATTTGGACAAGTATAATTGATAAAATGGTTATTTTTCCCTATTTTGATTACAGTGAATGGAGCAAAATTTCCATATTATGGGGCGGTATTAGAAAAAAAGAGACCGTTATCTAAATACGGTCTAATAGCTTCTCCCCTACATAAGGTAAACTTAATTTTCAGATATATTAAGTATAACCATATTTTACATAGTATAGTATAGGACAAGTAAAATGATTAGAAGAACAAGCATTGAAATTGCTTGGAATTTAAGGCGTTGATAGAGAGAAGCGTTAAACTTTTCCGAAGGCAATGGTTTATCACGCCATGATTCTAAATAGTCGTTTTTTTTAAACATGAGATTATTGAATCTTCTAAAGCCGAAGGTAACACCATCGAAAAATCCCCCTTTAGCCGTGTACATAAATAAAACGATAATGAGATAAAAAAAGCTAAGATAGAAAATTGAATTGATAAAGTTAAGGAGATTATAGGCTGATGAATAAATAAAAAAGATCAAAAGGACAATTAAAAGATTGAGTAAGAAAAACTTCCATTTATTTTTAAACATTTAATTTCACCTTATCTTTATAATATTATTTTAAACATGTAATAAAGAATAAGGGTATTTTAACCTAATACGCTGACAAAGTATACTTTATCCAATTTCCCCCAAATATTAAGAAAGCGCATTCTAATTTTAGAATAATTTTTTTGTTAAATAACCTGACAAAAAGTATTGATAAATCAACTGTAATGTTATTGTAATCTATAATGATATAATAATTTTTTGACTCTTTAATATATTTGGTCTTTACAAGGGTGGTAGAAAAATAGTATGCTTTCTATAGCTTCTTTTTTAAGAAGAAATTGACAGAAAAATAAAATAATAGGAGGTCATTTTTTTATGAAGAAAAAGTATGCTTGGCTTTTAGCTCTAAGCCTTGTACTAAGCATGTTCTTAGCAGCATGTTCAGGCGGCGAAGAGAAAACTGCTGATGATTCAAAAGACACAGCAGATAAGCCAAAAGTTGAACAAGTATTAAACTTTATCAATGGTGATACAATCCCTTCTATGGACCCATCTTTAGCTACTGATGAATATGGTTTCCAATTCTTAGGTGCTACTATGGAAGGTCTATATCGACTTGACGAAAATGGGAAAGTTTCTGAAGGTATTGCTACAAAACATGAAGTAAGTGATGACGGTAAAACTTGGACATTTACTTTACGTGAAGATGCAAAATGGTCAAATGGTGACCCTGTAACTGCAAACGATTTCGTTTATGCTTGGCAGCGTGCAGTTGACCCAGCAACTGGATCTGAATATGGTCCATACATGATGGGCGGCGTTATCAAAAACGCAACTGCTGTTAACAAAGGGGAAGTTCCTGTTGATCAATTAGGTGTTAAAGCTGATGGCGATTACACTTTAGTTGTTGAACTTGAAAATGCAACTCCATACTTTGAATCTTTAACAACTTTCGGTACATTCTTACCATTAAACCAAAAGTTTGTTGAAGAAAAAGCTGATACATTCGCAACTAGCGCTGACACTTTATTATCTAACGGACCATTCAAGTTCTCTAACTGGACTAGTACTGCTCAAGAGTGGGAATTAGTTAAGAACGATACTTACTGGGATGCAAAAACTGTAAAGTTAGAAAAAATGACATATGTTGTAGTAAAAGAATCACAAACAGCTGTTGACTTATATGAAAAAGGTGAAGTTGACCGTGCTGGTTTATCATCTGACCTAGTTGACCAATACTCAACTCATGATGATTACACAGTAGAACCTGATACTTCCGTATTCTATATTAAGATGAACCAAACTAGAAACCCAGCTCTTAAGAACGTAAACGTACGTAAAGCAATCTCTAGAGCATTTGATAAGGAAGCATTAGTAGATGAAATCTTGAACAACGGTTCTATCGTTGCTAACGGTTTAGTACCAAAAGATTTCGTTTCAACTCCTGATGGTAAAGACTTCCGCGAAGCAAGTGGGGATCTTGTAAAGTTTGATGTTAAAGAAGCACAAAAGTTCTGGGAACAAGCTAAAAAAGAACTAGGAACTGATACAGTAGAAGTCGAATTCCTAGGCGGCGACACAGAAGTTTCTAAAATGATGAACCAATACCTTGCAAACCAATTATCAACTAACCTGCCTGGTTTAAAAGTTACTTTAAAAGAAGTACCATTTGAACAACGTCTAGAATTAGACACAGCTATGGATTATGACATGCAGTTTGCAGGATGGGGACCAGACTTCCTTGATCCATATACTTATATGAATCTTTGGTTAACTGATGGCGGAAACAACAAGATGGGCTACTCTAACCCAGAATATGATAAGTTAGTAAACGAAACTGCCACAACTTTAGCTCAAGATGCAGAAGCGCGTAATAAAAACTTCTTAAAAGCAGAAAAAATCTTATTTGAAGATGCAGCAATTGCGCCAGTATATCAAAGAGCAACTGCTCTATTAGTTTCTCCTAAAGTACAAGGTGTGTTTACAAACGCATTCGGAGCAACTTACGAATACAAGTGGGCTAGCGTTGGTGCCGAAGAATAATAGTAGTAAAAAAATAGTATTAAAATTATAAAATTGAAGAGAGTGTATGCTTTTAAAGCATATACTCTCTTTCGGCTTCTGAACATGAATGTTCCGATTATAACAAAAATTTATAATCGAATCGATATAACATATAATAGAGATAAATTTAGGAGGTGCAAACATGACTCGATATTTACTCCGTCGCGTATGGTATATGTTAATAACATTATTTATTATTGCGACTTTCTCGTTCTTTCTTATGAAAATTTTGCCGGGTAGTCCGTTAAACGCTGAAGATAAATTGAGTGAAGAACAAAAAGAAATTATTCTAGAAAAGTATGGATTAAATGATCCAATACCTGTTCAATATGCCAAATATCTTGGCGGACTTGTACAAGGTGATTTAGGTGTGTCATTTAAATTTGATAATACACCGGTTACAACAATTTTGTTTGACAGAATCGGGCCATCTGCACTTTTAGGTTTTCAAGCGTTAGTGGTAGGTTCTATCTTGGGAATATTCCTTGGATTAATGGCTTCTATATTCCGGAATAGTCCGATTGACTTTTCATCGACGATCATTGCGGTTATAGGAACGTCGATTCCTTCGTTTGTATTTGCAGGATTATTGCAATATGTGTTTGCTGTAAAGCTAGGATGGTTCCCGGTAGCTCTTTGGGGTGAATTTGAACATACCATTTTGCCTACAATCGCGTTGGCTATCCACCCGATGGCAACTGCTGCTCGTTTTACCAGAACAGAAATGGTAGAAGTGTTACACTCCAATTACATCACAACTGCACGTGCTAAAGGTGTTTCTGAAACTGGAATTATATTAAAACACGGATTACGTAATGCACTCATTCCGTTAATTACAGTATTGGGTCCAATGGCAGTTGGTTTGATGACAGGTTCTATGGTTATCGAACAAATTTTTGCGATTCCTGGTATTGGTGAACAATTTGTTACATCTGTTATGGTAAATGATTACCCAACCATTATGGGTACAACATTGTTATTTGCGTTCGGCTTTATTGTGATTATCTTAATCATTGACCTCCTATATGGATTGATTGATCCTAGGATTAGACTAGCAGGAGGTAAATAAAATGGAAAAAAATAACCTGAATAATAATATACCAAAAGAGTTATTTGTTCCTCTGGTTCGCAAAGAGGATACAAGCGATAAAATTTCAGCTCCGAGCAGAACATTTTTTCAGGATGCGAAAAGAACACTTTTAGGTAATAAGCCTGCTGTTTTTAGTATGATTCTTATCCTGTTTATCATTATCATGAGTATCGTTGGTCCATGGATGAATGATTTTGGTTCAGATGAACAGGACTTAAAAAGGGCAAAAATGCCTCCGCGTGTACCAGTTTTAGAGAATGTCTCTTGGCTTGGTCTTGATGGAACATTATCTGCAACTTTCCAAGGGAAAGATGTTCAGCAGGCTACTGCCAAGGCGAATGCAAGATTTGATAATAAAGAAGAATTTATTGATATTGAAGTCATAAATAAAGGTGACGGCACTAGAAATTCTGCCGAGGTTGAAGCAACTTATCGTATATATGAAGCGAAAGATATGAAAGACACCTATTTCTGGTTTGGAAGTGACGCCTTAGGCCGTGACCAATGGACAAGACTTTGGGAAGGTACAAGGGTTTCTCTAATCATCGCTTTTGTTGCCGCAGTACTTGACCTTGTTATTGGGGTCGCTTATGGTGGGATTTCTGGATTTTATGGTGGAAGAGTCGATAATGTCATGCAGCGTATTGCTGAGATTTTAGTTGGTATTCCAAATCTAGTTATTATTCTATTAATGATGCTCGTTCTTAAGCCAGGTATTATTTCGATTGTCATTGCTTTATCGATCACTGGCTGGATTGGTATGTCCCGGATTGTCCGTGGTGAAGTATTAAAGCTAAAAAACCAAGAGTTTGTTTTAGCTTCAAGAACATTAGGAACTTCCAATGGTACGATTATTAGGAAACACTTAGTTCCAAATATTAGTGGTATCATCATTATTAACACGATGTTTTCAGTCCCAGGAGCAATCTTTTTTGAGGCATTCCTAAGCTTTATTGGACTAGGTATTGTTCCTCCAAATGCTTCACTGGGATCTTTAATTGACCTTGGGTTTGATAACCTCAGACTTTATCCATACATGCTTGTGTTCCCGGCAATTGTAATTTCTGTGCTTATGATTGCATTTAATATTGTTGGTGATGGTTTGAGAGATGCATTTGATCCGAAAATGCATAAATAAGAAAGTAGGTGTTTAATAAATGAGTAAATTATTAGAAGTCAAAGATTTAAAAGTATCATTTAACACCTACAATGGTGAAGTGCATGCTGTTCGAGGTGTTACCTTTGATTTAAATAAAGGTGAAACATTGGCGATCGTAGGGGAATCTGGATCTGGGAAGTCAGTAACCTCTAATGCCATCATGAGACTCCTTCCAGAACCGCATGGCTATATTAAAGAAGGTCAAATCCTTCTTGAGGGAGTAGACCTAGCCAAGAAATCCAGCAAGGAAATGCAAAAAATTCGCGGTAAAGACATTTCGATGGTTTTCCAAGATCCAATGTCATCTTTAAATCCAACAATGAAAATTGGAAATCAGATCATGGAAGGTCTGATCAAGCACCAAAATATGAGCAAACAAGAAGCAAGAAAAACAGCTCTTGAACTTCTAACTCTTGTTGGAATTCCAAGACCGGATGTACGTATAGATCAATACCCTCATCAATTTTCAGGCGGTATGCGTCAACGTGTGGTTGTAGCGATTGCATTAGCTTGTAATCCAAAGATTCTAATTGCAGATGAGCCAACTACTGCGCTTGACGTAACCATTCAAGCTCAGATCCTAGAGTTGATGAAGAGTATTCAACAAAAAACGGATAGTGCGATTATTTTTATCACGCATGACCTCGGTGTTGTTGCAAACGTTGCAGACCGAGTAGCGGTAATGTACGCAGGAAAAATTGTAGAAATTGGGACAGTAGATGATATTTTCTACAACCCTAAGCACCCTTATACTTGGGGATTAATAGGTTCTATGCCTACATTAGATAGCAGTGACGAAGAGCTTTTTGCTATCCCTGGCAGCCCGCCTAACATGCTTACTCCTCCTGTAGGGGATGCATTTGCTCCAAGAAACCAATTTGCTTTAGAAATTGATACGGTCATGGAACCGCCGATGTTTAGGGTTTCAGACACACATTATGCAGCAACCTGGCTGCTGCACCCAGATGCGCCTAAAATTGAGCCGCCTGAAGCTGTTAAGCACAGGATGCAAGGTTTTGCTCAAACAGGTACTAAAGGTGGTGGAAAACGGTGACAAGAGAAAAACTACTTGAAGTAAAAAACTTACAAAAACATTTTGCCGTTGGTAAAAATAATTCAATCAAGGCTGTTGATGGTGTAAGCTTTGATGTATATAAAGGTGAAACCTTTGGTCTAGTTGGCGAGTCTGGTTGTGGAAAGTCTACAACAGGGAGAACCATCATTCGACTTTACGATGCAACGGGCGGTGAAGTTAAATTTGCTGGTGAAGATGTTCACGGCAAGAAAAATAAGTCCGAACTGCTTAAGTTTAATCGTAAAATGCAAATGATTTTCCAGGATCCATCTTCATCCTTAAATCCTAGAATGACGGTATTAGATATCATTGCCGAGGGTCTAGACGTGCACAAGCTAGTAAAAAACGATGCTGAGCGTAAGGCGAAAGTTGAAGAATTACTAGAAGCCGTGGGTCTAAACAGAGAGCATGCTACTCGTTTTCCACATGAATTCAGCGGCGGGCAAAGACAGCGGATCGGTATTGCAAGAGCACTAGCCGTTGATCCTGAGTTTATCATTGCCGATGAGCCTATCTCTGCATTGGATGTATCTATTCAAGCACAGGTAGTCAATCTGCTTAAGAAGCTGCAAAAAGAACGTGGATTAACGTACTTATTCATTGCTCATGACCTTTCAATGGTTAAATATATTTCTGACCGTATTGGCGTTATGTATATGGGTAACTTGGTAGAACTAGCGGAAAGTGATGAATTATACAATAATCCTATTCATCCATATACAAAATCATTGTTATCAGCTATTCCTCTTCCAGATCCAAGATACGAGCGCACACGTAAACGTATCAGCTATGATCCAACTGTACATGACACAGATGGTGAATTTGGGCTAAGAGAAGTTACACCTGGCCATTTTGTACGTTGTACGGCAAAGGAATTTGAAAGATACCAAAATGAGCAAAAAAATAAATAAGCAGCAATTAGAAAAGAGTTTTTACCAATCTAACGAGTTCCGTTAACTATCGTAAACATTAAAAATGTAATGCAAAATGACCTTCAAATTGTATGTAATTTGGAGGTCTGTTTTTGTTGATTATAAAGGGATTTCGATCATTATTTTGGGAGAATTTATAGTGCAATTTTTATATTATAATGTGGGGGTACATAGCCTGTTACCGCAGCGCTACATTTTTACGTCAAATTGATATACATTGTTTTTTTTATTTAAGGTTAGGCTCTGTATAACTGAATGTTGATTTCGGCGCGTATGAAAAATAAACGGAAAAATTCCGGCTAAATTGGGAAATACCCATATTTCCTTTAAAATAAGGGGAGTTTTTCCGTTTATATCATCCAAAACTTTGGAATTTGTCTTATTTAGAGCAGTTAATCGGAATATCTCCGCTTATATCCGTTTCTTAAGCTTCCCCTATATACATTAGCAGGAAATTCTCCGCCTAAGAAATCGCATACCTACACAAAAATAGATACGGTGAGGGCGGAAATGGTTTGCATTTTCCTGTGCAAATTGACGTTTTGTGATAGGAAACGGAACCCGTTATGACGGGTCAATACTCTTTTTAATGACTAAAAATGTTTTATCTCGACACTTGCATTTTTGTCCTTTAGCACTTTATAAAGCATATCAATATGTTCGTTGTTTTTTGTTTCTACGGAAATATCAAGACCGGCATATCCAGGATAAATATTTTTGCCCATGCGATTAAGATTAACAGATTGAATATTCGCCTCTAAATCTGTTAGAGAGCTTAACACTTTTTGAAGTTCACCAGGTTTATCCTTTAAAGTGATTGTAAAAGTAGCATACCGTCCGGACTCAACTAAGCCGCGTTCAATAATCCTCGAAATAAAATTCATATCGACATTTCCACCGCTTAAAACCGCAACTACCTTCTTTTCCTTCAATTTTACTTTTTCATATAATAGTGCCGATAGTGAACAGGCACCAGAGCCTTCTACTAACAGTTTGTTTCTTTCTAAAAGCATAAGCATCGTTCTTGCAATTTCCATTTCATCGACACAATAAATATCATCCACATATTTTTGAATGATCTCAAACGTTCTTTGTCCTGGTTTTTTAACAGCAATCCCGTCTGCCATGGTTGGTGTGGATTCTACCATCACGGGTTTCTTCTCTTTTAAAGACGTTTTCATGCTTGGGCATGCCAGTGCCTGAACGCCATAAACAGAGATATGAGGGTTTTTCTCCTTCACTGCCATAGCAACTCCCGCAATCAGTCCGCCGCCTCCTACAGGGCAAATAATAGCCTCTACGTCTTCGAGTTGATCAAGTATCTCCAATCCGACAGTGCCTTGGCCGGCAATTATTGCCTCATCATCAAAGGCGTGAATAAAGGTGGCGTCCCTTTGCTCTTTAAGTTCCAAAGCATAGGCAAGTGCATCATCAAATGTAGCTCCTTCTAAGAGGACCTGTGCACCATATTGTTTTGTAGCCAACACCTTACTGAGGGGTGCTCCCTTTGGCATCACAATCGTACAGTCTACACCGAGCATTTGACTTGAATAAGCTACACCTTGAGCATGATTTCCCGCAGAAGCAGCCACAACCCCTTTTTGGAGCTCCTCCTGTGAAAGGGAAATGAGTTTATTGTAAGAACCTCTCGCTTTAAAGGACCCCGTTTTTTGGAGGTTTTCAAGTTTCAAATATATTTCATTATGAGAAAGCTGACTAAAAGTTTTAGAATAGTCCAAAGGTGTTGTATGGACAATCCCCTTCATCTTCTCCCGTGCAATGATAATATCATCTACATTCACATTTCTTCCTCCTGTTTACATAGTTTTCCTTAGGATGTGCTCCAAAAATTAAACTATGAATTATTTCCCAGAAATAATTCAATTGCAAAAATATCAGTGATTTTACCCGGATATAGGAGTATGGTGCTTTTGTTAGAGAGAAAACCTCCTAGAATATTCCTTTTATGAGTAAAAAGAAATAAAAAAAGTACATAAAAATCAGAACTTTAGGAGTAGATAGTTGTATCCAATTAACTATATATTCCAAAAATTCAATATGTTACTATTATTTGGAAAACATATAGATAAAAGGGAGGAATCAGAAGTTGAAAAAGAAAAAACTATTATCAATTCTATCGACTGGTGCATTAGCTCTATCACTTTTTGCTCCATTATCAGCTAATGATTCAAAAGCAGCGGCTGCTGAAGCTACAACACCAAAATGGGATGTTGAGCGTTATGGGGATCGAGTGGATATTGATGGTCAACTAAATCTACTAAGTAACGATTCTTCATACCTAAAGCAAGCTGAAAAGAAGATTGTTGAGCAAGGTGCACAAATTAATTTTAATAAGGTTGAAGCAGCAGAGGATAATTCAGCAGAAAGTACTTTTACATATGATGGGGGAACAAAGTACTTTTTAAACAGATTATTAGAATTTAAAACATTTACTCTTCGGAGTGTTGGAGAAAACGTTGAAATTTGGGTTGCTAATGATTTATCTTTTCCTGATGACCGTCCTGCGCATGTAGTTACACAGGAACAAGTAGATAAGCTTCGTGACGAATTCGACTCGAATATATATCCAAAAGCTACATCTTTCTTTGGTACACCAGATGTTCATGATGGATCCCATTCTCCTTTACCAGGTATGGTTGGACTTCCAGAGGGATACTATGAAGGCAGCGACAAAGTAATCATGCTAGTAGATAACATTATCGATGAAGGTTATACTAACCCTTCTTACCCATTCTTTGTTGCTGGTTTCTTCTGGCAAACACTAGAAAACTATATTGATAGAAATATCATTACCATCGACACAAATAGCTGGGAGACTCGTTTAGAGTCTACATTCTTTGGAACTACTATTCATGAGTTACAGCATTTAATTCATGCTGACAACGATGGTGCTGAAGAAACTTGGTTAAATGAGGGAATGTCTACTTTCTCAGAATATCTTGGTGGGTATGGGCATGATGATAGGTCTATTAACTTTTACTTAGATCATCCTGAGAATTCACTAGTAAATTGGGATGAGCACGTAGGTGCTAAGACAGGACCAGAAACAATTGCCGACTATGGTCAGGTATATCTATTTACGTTATATATGAATGACAAGTTCGGTCAGGAGTTTATTCGTGACTTAGCTTTGAAGGATACACAAGGGATTAATAGTGTAAACGAAGTTTTAAAGGCACATGGTTATGATCTTGATTTCACTCAAGTTTATCAAAACTTCATTACTGCATTAGCTTTAGACTCTGATAGAGTGGGTAATGGAGTATATAAGTTTGATAGCATTAACCTTCGGGATCTAACTGTTGATAATAATGGTACAAAACGTGGTAAGACGGTAGATTATGAAGATGCAGTTGAATTTGAAAAAGAAGGCGTTCCAGCATGGGGCGGAGATTTTAAAGAATTAGATTTCCAAGATAAGATTAGAAGTATTTCCTTTGATGGAGTGGATTTCCTTTCAACTCCATGGAAATCAGTTGCAGATCCTAAAGATGCTACAAACAAAGTATTATGGGGCAACGCGGGAGACGAAGCAGATAATGCAATTATTCTTGAAGCGGATTTATCAAGTGTTGATTCAGCTACATTAAACTTTGACCATTACCTTGATATCGAAGAACAATGGGATTTCGGAGTGGTTCAAGTATCAACTGATGGCGGTGATACTTGGAAGAGCTTAGCAAATGAAAATACCCGCACTGATGTTGTCGAAGAAGGCTACCCGAAAATTAAAGAAAACGTACCTGGTTTTACTGGTAATATCAAAGAATGGCAAGAGGAATCGTTTGATTTAAGTGAGTATGCTGGTCAAAAGATATTGGTTTCCTTCCGATACTTAACAGACTGGGGTCACACTGATAGTGGCTGGTTTATTGATAACATTGAAATTCCAGAAATCGGTTATACCAATGATGGGAGCTCTATCGACAGCTTCAAATCTTTACAAGAGATTGCTGGACAATATGTAAACTACACCGTAACATTTATCAACGAAAAAGAAGTTGGTAATAAAAAGGGTGCAAAAACAAATTACAAAGTAATCACAGTTGATCCCTTCAATGTAACAGAAGAGGATGCATTGACTCTAAGACAGTTATTCAAAGATGGAAAGAACTATATGATTACTTCTTACGCAGCACCTGCAGATGATAAAAATCCAGTAGCCTTTTCATATGAAGTACATTTGAAAGAGAAGTCTGCAAAGAAGAAATAAGATAAAGGCCGGATAATGACTTTAGAGTAGTCATTGTTCGGTTTTTTTATTATAAGGCTCTGTTATTATTTATTGTTGATTTTCGTGTAGGGTTGAGAATTCATAGGCGGAGAATTTCCGGCTATTGTATATAGAGGAAGCTTAAGAAGCTGATATAAGCGGAGATATTCCGGTTAACTGCTTTAAATAAGACAAAATCCAAGGATTTAGATACAATAAGCGGAAACGCTCCGCCTATTTTTAAGGAAATATGATTAAGTCCGTATAATTGTGTAAAAAGAAAAGGGGTCATTTTTATCCTACTTGGCTACAATGTTTAACAACGACGATAAACATAGAAAAGAGGAATAAAAATGACCCAATTACAGTTTAGCCTAGATATGGAAATTTTAAAAGACTCAGTAATGAATTCAAATATAGACAACGTTGTTAAATCAGCTGTTGTTCTGGTTTTGAATGAGTACATGGAGAAAGAAAGAAATGATTATTTACACGCTGCCGCGTATGAACGCTCTGATGAGCGTCGTGATTACCGAAATGGCTACTACGAACGTGACTTAACGATGAGTATCGGTAAAATAAAACTTAAGGTTCCTAGGACTCGAAATGGTGAGTTTTCACCTTCGGTTTTTGAGAAATATGCACGTTGTGACCAGGCATTAGTTCTCTCTATGCTAGAGATGGTTATCAATGGCGTTTCTACACGTAAAGTTACACATATTGTGGAACAACTTTGTGGTGAAAGTAAGTCAAAATCGTTTGTTTCTTCACTTACTCAGAAGCTTGATCCTATTATTAATGACTGGGCCAAACGGCCCTTAAATTTAAGGTATTATCCTTTTGTTTTCGTAGATGCAATGTACATAAAAGTGCGTGAACATCATCGTGTCGTCTCTAAGGCTGTTTATATCGCAACTGCTATCACTGAAAGCAAAACACGTGAAATTCTTGGGTTAAGTGTGGATCATGCGGAGAGTTATGAAAGTTGGAGTCGCTTTCTCCAACAACTTAAATCACGTGGTCTTCAATCCCCAAAGCTAGTCATTTCAGATGCTCACCAAGGGCTTCAAAAAGCGATTCAACGTGAATTTATTGGGACTAGCTGGCAAAGGTGTAACGTCCATTTTAAACGTAATATCATAGAAAGGCTTCCAAAAAAGGATTCAGCGGAAATACGTATGATGATTAAGCGTATTTTTGAAGCAGTCACAATTGAGGATATGCGGAATTTTAAAGGTGAACTGATGAGTCAGTTTGGGGATAATCCTAAATACGAACAAGCTCTGAAAATATTAGATGAAGGTTTCGAAGATACCATACAATACATGGAATACCCAGAAGAAATCCGGTGTCATATCCGTAGTACAAATTCTCTTGAGCGATTAAATCAGGAAGTCCGAAGAAGAGAAAAGGTAATTCGTATTTACCCAAATACACAATCTGCCTTTCGTTTAGTAGGAGCTGTTTTAATGCATTATCAAGAAACCAATTATTCAAAGCAGAAATCTATTAAAAGGTAGTTGTTTAATTTTCAACGTACTTCCATTTATGGATTATTCCATATCCAGTCAAGGCTATCAAAGGAAAAACCGCCTTTGACACCCTTGACTGGATATGGAGATTGAAACCCATGGAAGTAACGCTCGAAAAATGTTAAGGGGATAAGTCGGCTGATCATATATATTTGACATAACAAAATTTTGGTTGAAAACATTGTTTAGCAAATTTACACAAAATCAAGGACTTGACTGGAAATATGGGTATTTCACAATATAAACGGAAATTCTCCGCTTATTTTCCAAACACAGTGAAATCAACATTCAGTTTTAACAGAGCCTATTATAAAAATGACCCCGGCAAGCACCGGAGTCACCTAAAGTAGATTTTCAATTTTATTTAAAGATTAACACTTTACCAACAGTACCATCAGAACTTTCACCAACAACTCGGAATTTTAAACCGTAGTTTGGTACGTTACGTCCTGCGTCAACTAGACCAGGGTTACTGTAGTCTGCACTGTCATCGAATAGTGGGTTAAGTTGAGTATAGTTATCGGTCAAAGTAAATTGACCTGGATAGTTAATAAACATAGTATCCGCTTTGGTTAGACTGAAAGCAGCATCATGTACTTGGTAGCGAGTGGATGCAAGGGCCTTATTGCTCCAAGAAAGTGTATGTTGATCCGCGTCGACAACGCCTAAGAATCCATCACCAGGGTGCATTCCAGTCCAGTTATCACCATATGTTTCATCCACATACCAAACAACTAATCCTTGGTTATAGCTCATTAAGCTGGCACCACGGCGGATATGTGCTAAACCAGCATCAACTCCGTTGTGTGATCTCCATTCTAATAGGTAATAGTGAGCAGCTGTAGTTTTACCACTATCCTTTTTAAACCCATTAAAAATAAAGTTAGAATCTCCTTCAGCGCCATCAAAGAGTACTTCTTTTCCATCAGCGGTTATTAATATATTGTCAACATAGAAGCCTTCTAAATTAGCTCCCCAGTCTGACATAGAACGGAATTGAAGTTGAATTTTTTGCCCTGCGTATTTGCTAATATCAATAGTCTCATGAATCCAGCCGTTACTTGAGCCTGTGTAACCCGGGAGATTTTCGCTAATTGCTGGATATCCACCTTCAACTAAAGAAGAGGTAGTATTTGGTGATGATAAGGATTTCCATGTTGTTCCACCATCTGTTGACACTTGGACCATTGCAAAATCCCAATCTTCTTCAATATTATACCAAGCGTCAAAATCGAGTGAAGCTGAAGCAGTACCTGTTAAGTCGACAGTGGTAACCATTTTATGATCGACTTCATCACCTTTACCGCCATGGTATTCAAATTCACCCGCTGCTGGTATGTTTACCATGGTAACCTTTTTAGGTAAATCAATCCGTACAGCGTCATTATTTGTACCTTTGGAGTTTGCTTGGTCAAGCAGGATTTCTGTACCTTTACTAGAAACATCGTTAACATTTATTGTTGTTCCCGTTAGCCAGTTGCTTCCAGGCATAGAAGCTTGTAAAAATTCCCTTGCATACGGACTAAATCCAGTAGGTTCTGTTCCGGAAACATCACCTGCCCAGCTGCCGCTTGACATAATAGACCAATACTCTACAGGCTCACCTGCACCAGAGTAGATGGTATCATATTCATCAGGAAGACCTAGGTCATGACCATACTCATGTGCGAATACACCTGCAGCGCCATCTGCTGGTTCAATTGTATAGTCATAGGCGGCCATATTACCTCCCCAGTAACGTACGTCTGCTTTTGTACGAGGAAGTGTGGTTACTGCCCCAAGATCCCATCGGTGGGACCAAATGGCATCAGCCCCTAGGGAACCTCCTCCTGCTTCTTCACCAACACTAGAATGAACAATCATTAAATGATCGATTAATCCATCTGGCTCTCGCAGATTCCCGTCTCCATCCAAGTCATACCGATCTTCTTTATCGTAATTTTTTAGATTTACGCTTTTGTCATTTGCAACCGCTAGTAGTGCTTCTTTAACCAGCCCACGGGGATTTTTATCATTATCACTTGAATCATTTCCACCATAGTAGGCAGCTGGTTGAGAGGCTTTATACCAACCTGCAACTTGACCATTAATTGTATAACTGCCCCCAGATTGCTGCTCGTAATATTGTTTAACAGATACTAGAGTTTGACCGTTAGGTCCTTTATATCCATTGTCACCAAAAATCATATCTTCATAATGCTGTTTTGTATAGTCTTCATAGAACATATCTGTCTCATCTGACGTAATTCGACTTGCAGGAAAATCAGGATATTCAATAAGTAAAACTAATACATTATCAGTTCGTTGACTCCCATTCCAAGCTTCCTCTATAACTGGTTTAACTGTATTTGTTTGACCCAACTTATTACCTTTTCCGCTAACTAAGCCTGTATTTGTGAGGTTTTCCTTTAAAGTGCTTTGTAATTCCTTTTCGTGCTTATGGAGTTCACCAGTATCCTTTGAAGCACCGGCAGCTTTATTTTTAAGATATTTTTGTAATGCTATTTCAGCTTCTGCTGGGGTTGCATTAGTAGCTATTGTCCCATTCTTTTTTAACATTTCTATTAATCTCTCATCATTTGCAATTCCTAGGTCGATTGGGGCACCTGATGATGTAATTTTTCCAGTTATATCATTTGCTTTTACACTTGGTGAAAATGAAGCGACATTAAACAATCCTAGACCGAGTGATAGTGTAAGTGCAGTGGATAGTATTTTTCTCTTCTTCATATAGAACCTCCCTTTTTTGCTTGTACCCCTTTAAAAGACTGGTTATTCTATGTATTAATCCCTCCTTATCAAAAAGAATCTACTAATCTTAAAATGGTTCGAGTCCCTAAGAATATAGTAGTGTACTATGATGATATAATTTAGATTGAATATTGTAAATATTAAAATAACTAAATACAAAAATAGAAATAATACTACTTAAAACGACAACAGTATACGAGTATTAATGTGTTTATTTTACAAAAATTCGTTTTATAAACATTAGTGAAGGGGTTTACATCTGGTGAGAAAGGTAAAAACCTGAGCCCAAATCGACTCAGGTTTTTGTAGAATAATATTTTTGGTTAGCTTCACTTAACATTATAGACATTTTGCATGGTGCGATCTGGTGGAGGCTTAACACCGTTATATAATTTCTAGCATTTTTTTGTAATAGTGTTGAGGAATAGACTAAAGTGATGGAAGGTTGTAGATACTATAATAATGTTCTAAAAACGCGCCTATGCTAAGATAGAGAGTAAATAGAATGGGAGGAAGGTTACCAATGACAGAAGCATCTCCTGTATTGAAAAAGTTGAATTTTAAGGATCAGGGACAGCCCGTTTTAGTTATTAATGCTCCAAAGTCTTATGATGATATTAAGGCAGCGTTCGAAGGGGAGGTCCATCAACAGGCTGAGCTAGAGAAGTATGACTTTGTTCAAGTATTTGGAACAAGTAATCAAGAACTTCAATCACATGCCAAAAACGCAGTATCATACGTGAAAGAGGATGGTTTACTATGGCTTTGTTATCCTAAGAAATCATCGAAAGCCTACAAAGGATCAGATTGCAGCCGTGAAACAGTTATGTATATGCTCTCTGAAGAAGGTTTTGAGCCAGTACGACAAATCGCCATTGACGCTGACTGGTCTGCACTAAGGTTCCGAAGCACTGAAAAAATTAAGAAAATGGTTCGAACCTTTGCTGTTACAGAGGAAGGTAAAAAACGGACGGAGCAGAAATAGACTCTCTTGAATGGGGGGTCTATTTTTTTGTTTACAAAAAACGTTTACGTGTTTACGGTAATCGTACACATGTTTACAATCTTGTATACTTTGTGTTTACAAAAATGTTTACAAGTATACAAACCTGTACACATGCCGTTTTTAAGCTATGTGTACAGGTTTGTAATCGTTGTATACGAAAAATGTATACAACGATTACGTATTGTTTACAATTTTACACTTTGATTTCTTTAGGACTTCATGATTGAAGAATCTATCAAACTCCTATAATCTAAAGCTAGAGTGTTAAATACATATCTTCATTAACATCTAAAATTAGAGAATGAAAGGATGACAATTTTGAATAATACTAGAATTGCAGCCGTTGATGTTGGAAATGATTCGATTAAGGCAATATTTGGAGAAATGGAATATGAACTTAATATCCCTAATATTATTGCTAGAGATACGGAGGACCGCCCTGTAATTGGAATTGAAGAATTAGATGACAAAGATCCTCTTGATGGCATTCATATCAAAGTCCACTCCCCTGCTTTGAAGGACAACAATGCTATTTACCGTGTTGGTAATCTCGCAACTAAAAGTCCTAATGGAACAGAATTAGACCCTGGCAGCAGCAAGTCCGAGGAAGACCAAACTCTAGTGCTTCTTTTTACTACGCTCGCTTTGGATGCTGTTAAGGAAGGGAATAAAAATAATTTCCGTCAAACGAAAAACGTCATTGATGCGAACTACACGCTTGGAACGGGCCTTCCTCTTCGTGAAGTTAAAGAAGGTAAGGATGCAGGCTATCGTTCAAAGTTAATCGGGTCTGTTCACCAAGTCGAGTTTCTTGTCACACCTAAATACCAAGGTTTAAAGGTAAACATTAAGTTTGATGAAATAAAGGTATACCCTGAAGGATTTGCGGCTTACATTAACCTAGTTATGGATAATAACTCAAAAATCATTAATAAGGACTTAATCGATAAGCGTATCTTGATTCAAGATATCGGTGGATTATCAACAGATATCGCCGTTATAAAAAATAGAAATGTCGATGATGATAAAGCGCAGGGCTTTAATCTTGGGGTTTCAGAATCATTAGAAGCAATCCGTGAAGAAATTAGGACAAAGCACGGTGTTGAACTAGACAGCCGCCGAGATGTTGTTGAAATCATCACGAAGAAAAACGACCGCAATCATATCATGGTTAAAGGAAGCAGGACTAGTGTTCACGATATAACGGACCGTATTCTGCTAGATTTGGCAAAGAAACAATATCGTTTATTGCGAAATGTTTGGTCAAAGAATTCCCAAACAGAAATTTGCTATTTTGTTGGCGGCGGTGCGACCGTATTAAAGGATTATCTTAAAACATTAAATAATAATCTCGATGGCTTTAATATTGACTTCTTTGAAGATGAAAAAGAGAGTATTTGGATGATGGCAAATGCCTATTACAAGCTCATTATGGATTATGCGAGAAAAGCAGAGAAACAAAAAGTTGAACAAACGCAAACGAAAAAACCTGTTACCAATTAATAGGGTGATGATATGAAGAAGGCTGGTTCAACTGAAATTCAGCGGGGACAGGCTATTTCCTTCCGTGTCCCTTCTGACACACCTGACCATTTAATTAAGCAGCTGCAAAAATTAAAGGATACCGAAAGAAGAAATTTTTCAAGCAAAATCGCTGAGTTTGTGATGGAAGGTGTCAGTAATGTAAATGCAAGAGAACGCGAGATGATTACCGTTCCTCTGCCGAAAAAGCTGACGAAAGCACAACGCGACTGGTTGAAGCACGAACATTCAGAGGCGTTATTAGGAAGTATTATCTATCAATTGATATCGGATCCTGTCCGTTCTACTTCTCTGCTTGCAAGTTTAAATAGCAGATCTGTCGATATTGATGAAGCTTTATACCTGCAAGAAGAAATATTTCCTGAGAAACCTGAAATCAGCTCCTATCCAGATAACGATAGTGCTGTAGAGGAAATTGCTGCTTCTATTGATTTATCCGATATGGATGATGATTTAGATGAGTTTGATTGGGAAAATGCCAAACCTTTGTTACAAGAAGAAAAGGTTGAGGAAGAGCCTGATTTAGATGACCTGCTGGGTGGATTTTTAGCCAGTATGAATAAGTAAAAAAATATGGACCCCGTGACAAGGGTCCATATTTTTATTGAATCCAAAGTTTAAATAATCCTTCCGTTACTCCTAAGTTGTACATGTAATAGATACCAAACACTGTACTAATTAAACCTGTAACCTGAGTTAGGGTTCTATTTAAGCTAAACTTTTTCGCACTAAACACAAACGGAATTCCAATTAAGGTAGTAAAGAAAAGCATTCCAATTACCGTTCCGGCTCCAAAAATCAGGATATAAACAGCCGCTTCCCAAGGACTCTTTACTGAGCTCATTGTTAAAACAATCATTGCACCACTTCCTGCAAGTCCATGAACTAAACCAATCAACATAGATTTTAGGTAGGAAACTTTTTTATGCTGATGGTGATGTTCATGTGTCCCGCTATGTTCGTGAGAATGGAGATGTTTATGTAACTCACCATTTTGTTCGTGCTTATGTAAATGAATATTTTTAAAGGAAAGAATCGTAGTAATACCAAGATAAACGAGCATAATTCCTACTAAAAACTCTAATGACATCGCCCATTTTTCTGGAATTTCACCTTTCATTAGAATAAGGACTATTCCGATAATAAATAATGTTGCAGTATGACCGATCCCCCAAAATACACCAGCTAAAGACGACCGCAATAACTTTTTACTTTGACTGGCGATGGTGGATACAGCAATAACATGGTCCGGTTCAATGGCATGTTTGATACCAAGAACAAATCCAAAACCAAGTATGGAAAGTAAACCGATTTCCATCCATTCTCCCCCTTTATTTTTAGAAAACTGAAGTTAGGCTAATTATAGCATAGAAAAGGAATGATCTTATTTTTTAACTATTTGAACTTTAAGTAATTTCCTCTTCTATTGCAAATATAAATCGAGCAAAAAGATTCCTATATTAAAGCCGGTATCACGTATTATATGGTCTCGATTGATAATTTCTTTGTGGCCTTTATAGTTTATGTGTTCATGGCCGGTAAAGGTAAAGGAATTGAGTATGATGGAGCAATCAACACAAGCGGAGATAATGTTGCGGAAATGATGGTTTCTAGAATGGTTGAAGGCAGGAATTGGCTTAAGAAAACGGCATAAAAGAAGGGTGCCCCACTTTCGGAGCACCCTTACTATTATTTAGATAACACCTTGTGCAATCATTGCGTCTGCTACTTTAATGAAGCCTGCAATATTCGCACCGACAACAAGGTTGCCTGGATAGCCATATTCCTCGGCTGCATTCATGCTGTTACGATAGATGTTGATCATAATTTGGTGTAATTTCGCATCCACTTCTTCAAATGTCCAAGATAGTCGCTGGCTATTTTGAGCCATTTCAAGAGCAGATACTGCTACACCGCCAGCATTTGCTGCTTTCCCAGGAGCAAACAAAATATCATTTTCTAAAAATACCTCAACAGCTTCAAGAGTAGATGGCATATTAGCACCCTCTCCAACAGCTTTTACACCATTAGAAACGAGGATTTTTGCTGAAGCCTCATCAATTTCATTTTGAGTTGCACATGGTAAAGCAATATCACAAGGAATCGACCAAATGCCAGAACAGCCTTCGTAGTACTGAGCTTCTGGGTGCTCAAGGACATATTCACTGATTCTCTTACGTTCTACTTCTTTAATTCGTTTTACAGTCTCAAGCTTAATGCCAGATGGATCATATATATATCCATTAGAATCACTGCAGGCTACAACCTTTGCACCAAATTGAGTAGCTTTTTCAATCGCATAAATGGAAACATTTCCTGAGCCGGAAACTACAACCGTGCTTCCTTCAAAGCTATAACCTTTGTCAGCAAGCATTTCGTTTACAAAGTACACAGTACCGTAACCAGTAGCTTCTGTACGTCCTAAACTTCCGCCATAGCCAAGACCTTTCCCCGTTAACACACCTGCTTCATAGGCACCGCGAAGTTTCTTGTACTGTCCGAACATATACCCAATTTCACGGGCACCTACGCCAATATCTCCCGCTGGTACATCAACATCAGGTCCAATATGTCTGTAAAGCTCTGTCATAAAGCTTTGTGTAAAGCGCATTATCTCATTATCGGATTTACCTTTAGGGTCAAAGTCAGAACCGCCTTTGCCGCCGCCAATAGGCTGACCAGTTAAGGAATTCTTAAAGATTTGCTCAAAACCTAAGAATTTAATAATGCTGGCATTTACAGATGGGTGGAAACGTAATCCGCCTTTATAAGGACCGATTGCACTGTTAAATTGGACACGGAAACCGCGGTTAACTTGAACTTTACCTTGATCATCAACCCAAGGAACACGGAAGTAAATGACTCTTTCAGGCTCTACGATTCTTTCAAGAATATTGTGCTGGATGTATTTTGGATGTTTCGCAAAAACAGGAATTAGGGAGTCAAAGATCTCCTTTACTGCTTGGTGAAATTCGGATTCATATGCATTTCGGCATACTACCTTATTAAACACTTCATCCACATATTGAAGTGCTGTGCCTTCGGCATCTATTTTTAACTGTTCAATTGTTTTCAAGCTATCCACCTCTTTAATGGGAATGATTATTTTTTTAAATAATTAGATTATTAATATCAATTATTCTATAATTAAATAATAATCTTAACAATATTAATAATAGATAACATTCATCTCATAATGAGATGAATCGAGGTGGGTCATTTGGAATTACGACAAATTCAATACTTTATGGAAGCAGCCAAACGTGAGCATGTTACCGAGGCCGCGACGGCACTCCATATGGCACAATCACCCGTAAGTAGGCAAATCTTTAATCTCGAAAAAGAACTCGGCGTTAATTTATTTATCCGCGAGGGTCGAAATGTCAAATTAACCATGATTGGGCAGATGTTTCTAGAGCATATGGAACAAGCGATGAAAGTAATTAATGAGGCACAAAGAGAAATTGAGGAATACCTAGACCCAAGCTTCGTGAGGAAGCCTTTGTCTTGTTTCCAGAAGATTACATCCTAAGAGAAATTATTGTCCAAGCTTATGAACAGCTGGGTTTTCAACCAAAGGTGTCCTTTGAGGGTGAGGATATTGATTCGATAAAAGGGTTGGTTTCAGCTGGCCTGGGAATCACACTCATTCCGGAAATCACGTTAGTGGATGGGTTCCCTCGTTCAACCATAAAGGTACCGATTGTTGAGCCTGATGTTAACCGTACGGTTGGGGTCATAATTCCAAGAGAACGTAAAATGCTCCCCACGGTCAGGCTTTTTTATGACTTTTTAAAGGATTTCTTTTCAATATTGGATCGCTACCAAATGTAAAAGCCCAACCTAAACAGTTGGGCTATATTTTATGCTTTTTGTTCGAAAAGTTTCGTAATTTCAATGACAGTGTTGGTTGCTTTAATCATATTATCGACGGAAATAAACTCAAACTTACCGTGGAAGTTTTCACCGCCAGTAAAAATATTCGGGGTTGGCAGCCCCATATAAGAAAGCTGAGAGCCATCCGTACCGCCGCGGATTGGTTTAATAAGCGGTTTAATATTTAAGCTCTCCATTGCCTGTTGGGCAATGTCGACGATTTCCATAACCGGTTTAATTTTTTCACCCATATTGTAATATTGGTCTTTCATATCTAATAGCACGGTATCTTTTCCGTATCTTTCATTTAGCAGATCAACAATATCGTTGATTCTCTTTTTTCGAGCTTCGAAGATTTCTTTGTCATGATCCCGGATAATATAGTACAATTTCGTTTGCTCAACATCACCGTTGAAGGAGATTAAATGGTAAAAACCTTCGTAACCTTCTGTGTGTTCTGGTGCTTCTAGGGCTGGCAGCTGGCTATGTAATTCCATGGCAATCTTCATTGAATTCACCATTTTATCTTTTGCTGAGCCTGGATGGATATTAGTGCCATTAATCGTGATTTTAGCAGCCGCAGCATTAAAGCTTTCGTATTCTAACTCCCCTAGCGGTCCTCCGTCCACGGTATAAGCATATTTGGCGTTGAATGCCGCAACGTCAAACTTATGCGGACCTCTGCCAATCTCCTCATCCGGCGTGAACGCAACGCGGACCTTACCGTGTTTAATTTCTGGATGTTGAATGAGGTAAGACATGGCGGTCATGATTTCAGCGATGCCGGCTTTGTTATCGGCACCAAGAAGTGTGGTACCGTCCGTGGTAATCAGCGTATGCCCTTTATAGCTAGGCAGGCTTGGGAAATCCTTCGTTGTCATGGTGACGTTTGCATTAAGAGGGATATCGTTCCCGTCATAGTTTTCAATGATTTGCGGGTTCACGTTCTTGCCTGTGAAATCGGTTGCAGTATCGACGTGGGCTAAGAAGCCGATTGTTGGCACATCCTTATCCGTATTAGATGGAAGGGTAGCCATCACATACCCATTTTCATCGATAGTTACCTCTTGCATGCCAATCGACTTTAACTCCTCAACGAGCATATTCGCTAACGTAAGTTGTCCAGGTGTAGAAGGACAGCTTTCACTACTCTCATCCGACTGCGTATCCACCTTCACATAAGAAGTAAATCTTTCAATGATCTCGCTTTTCACTATTGCAGCACTCCCCTTTCAATTATTTACCACTTAATAATATCATGCCAGGTACGGTGGTGGAAATTGGAGGTTAGGGGTGTTGAAATAGGTATCTTTGGTTTAACACTTGCGGATAGCTGAGAATACTTGCGGATAGCTGAGAATACTTGCGGATAGCTGAGAATACTTGCGGATAGCTGAGAATACTTGCGGATGGCCGAGAATACTTGCGGATAGCTGAGAATACTTGCGGATGGCCGAGAATACTTGCGGATAGCTGAGAATACTTGCGGATAGCTGAGAATACTTGCGGATAGCCGAGAATACTTGCGGATGGCCGAGAATACTTGCGGATGGCCGAGAATACTTGCGGATAGCCGAGAATACTTGCGGATGGCCGAGAATACTTGCGGAATAGCAAGTATCACTTATTTTTCCTGAAGTCCATTCTATAGACTCTGTCTTTGAATGTTCCTTTGCTTACTAAATTCATGCTATTAAGTATCCGATTTGCTGTATAGATATCCACCCCCAAAAACTCCCTACACTCCCGATTGGTAATCGTTCTCTTTACCACTAAAAACCACTCGACCAAAGTCCCCCGATGGGCTAAATGGTTATTTACCTTACAAACCGGACAATGCCAGGTCCGAGGTAATTTCTTCATCCCTATTTTCCCGCATGATTCACACCTCACACCTGGTTGAATATCACTGGTTGGAACTTGATAAGATTCACAAATGGGTTTTGGAATGTAGGTTTGATGACACCTTAGAATTTCACCAGACAGTTTGTTAAAAGTAGAAGTATCCAGCCTCTTCCCTTGCTGTGGAAGTCCTTTGATAAAGGGCGGGATCAGGTTCGGGAATAATATCTTGGTATTGGCAGGGGGGATTTCCACATGTTGTTTCGGATAGGCTAATACAATGGCGCCATAAAGAGGTAAGTCAATATCTCTCTCTTCCAACCATGCCGAAAAAAGCTCGATATTGCGTTCGAATTGAACGACAGGGCTTTCGTAATATTTTATTTGTCCGTCTTCCCGTTTTTGGATAAGCTGTGGCGGATTATCCCTGTATTCTAAACTTCCTGCCATATTTTTGGTTTCTAAGATTACGCCATAATTGGGTGTTTTTAAAAGATGGTCAATTTGGAAGTAACTGTCTGAAGAGAGTGATAAGTCGTGGAATATATTATTTCTGAATGGGAACTTATACCTGTCGAGGACTTCTGCTACTTGTTGCTCCCCGTCAATCCCGGCCTCTATAATCGATTGTTTTGAAGCCAGTACTACTATCATTGGATGATTCGCAGGTAATCTACTTTGAGCCGCAATTAGGCCCCTTAATGTAAGTGAGTCGGATTGTTCTTTAGTAGTAATATTTTTCACCTCCACACGTATCCTAGCACATCCCTCACCCAAATTATATAAGGTTCATAATTTTGTAAAAAACATAACTTGTCTAATAGGGACCAGGTCATTATTATCAGGTGCCCTGATTGCTGCGCTGACAGCCGCGACATTTATTTTTTTAAATGTGTAAACATTTTTAATAACATGGTTATAGTGTTAAAATAGTGAAAGTGCAATTGGAAAAAGGAGGATAACAGTATGAGCCAAAATGAAAACACTACACTACCGCCAAAAACATGCTCGATTGAAAAATTAGTAACGATGGAGTCTGATGTAAAAAAGGTGCTTGCAGGAGAAAAGACAGCGACCCGCAGAAATGGAAGATATGCCGATCCAGGTGAAATCATGACGCTTGAAGGACGTCAATTTGTCGTTGAGCGCGTATATTCACAAAGCTTAGGTGAATTAACGGATGATGACGCTCGCCGCGAGGGCTACCCTACGGTCGAAGAATATAAGCAATCGATTCTATCCTACCATCCTGGGATGCCATGGCTGCCACAAATGCGTGTTTGGGTTCATGAATTTCGCCCGCTGGAAGATTAATTAAAAGTATGAGTTCTTATCATAGAACTCATACTTTTTTTTGCTATAATAGCTTTATCCATAAATTTGAAAAGATTTCCTCGAGGTGAAGGTTCATGGGGTTTTTAGCAAAATACATAAAGAAATATTGGAAGTCTTTTAGCTTAGCTGTTTTATTTTTAACCTTTGAGGCGATAAGTGATTTGTTAATGCCAACGATCATGGCAAAAATAATAGATGTGGGTGTCGCAGGCAGAGATTTAAACTACGTATTAAAAATGGGCGGATTAATGCTCCTGATTACCCTTTTTGGCGCAATAGCAGCCTCTACCAGAAGTATATTAGCCAGTATTGTCTCGCAAAGCTTTGGGTCCGAGTTACGGTCCGACTTATATAAAAAAATCCAAACGCTGTCATTCAAAAATATTGACCGTTTTGAACGCGCGTCGCTCATCACAAGGCTGACCAATGATGTGACACAGGTACAAGTTTTTGCCAATGGTTTAATGCGGATTTTTGTAAAATCACCGCTTTTAGCCATCGGCGGCTTAATCATGGCAACTCGGTTAAACCTTCATCTATCTGTTGTATTGGTAGTCGTTGTCCCCATTGTCGCGCTATTTATTATCCTAAATTTAAGACTAGGATTCCCCAAGTTCTCAAAAGTACAAAAAGCGTTAGATCGTGTTAACGGCGTCATGCGGGAGTACTTATCGGGCGTTCGCGTAGTGAAAGCTTTCAACCGTTTTGATGTGGAAGTGGACAAGTTCGATCAGACAAATGAAGAGTTTAAAAAGCAATCGATTTCTGCCATACGGTTAATGGCGGTATTCAGCCCAGCGATTATGCTGACAGTGAACCTTGGCATTGTCGCCGTCCTCTGGATTGGCGGTTACGGGGTGTCGAATGGCAATGTTCAGGTTGGGCATATTATTGCTTTTATTAACTACATGACGCAAATTTTGTTCTCATTAATGATGATTTCGATGGTATTTAATATGTTTGTCCGTGCGAAAACCTCTGCCGTCAGAATTAGTGAGGTTTTTTCCCAGGAGGATGATCTAACCTGGGAAAATGGACTAATCCCTCCTCCAATTGAAAAAGGAAGAATAGAGTTTAACAATGTCTCCTTTTCTTATGAAGGAACCAGCGGTGAACCCGTTTTGAAAAATATTAATCTATCAATCTCACCAGGTGAGACAGTCGGAATTATTGGCTCAACAGGCTCTGGGAAAAGCACCCTTGTTGGCTTAATTCCCCGTTTTTTATGATGTGAGTGCCGGAAGTATCAAGGTGGATGGTGAGGCGATACACCTTGTTGATCCTAAAAGACTGCGGGAAAAAATTGCCTTCGTTCCGCAAAAAACAATTCTTTTTACCGGAACTGTCGAGGAAAACATTAGATGGGGAAAGGAAGACGCTTCACCCGAAGAAATTATAAAAGCGGCAGAGATTGCCGGTGCGCATGACTTTATAAGTGCCTCACCTGAAGGGTATCAAACTAGAATTGGGCAAGGCGGAGTCAACTTTTCAGGTGGTCAAAAGCAGCGTCTTTCGATTGCAAGGGCATTAATTAAATATCCCGAAATTTTGATATTAGATGATAGTACCAGTGCGGTTGACGTCACCACAGAGGAAAGAATTAAAAAGGGTTTAAAAAAATATGCTAAAGGTCTTACCTGCCTTCTCATTGCCCAGCGGATTACCTCGATTATCGATGCCGATAAAATTGTTGTCATGGACCATGGGGAAATTGTTGGAATTGGAAAACACGAAGAACTTTTAAGTGACTGCAGGGTTTACCAGGAAATCTATCAATCACAAGTCGGTAAGGAGGTGGCCCTCTAATGTCGAAAACAGCCAATCAAACAAACAACACTCCTCCTCCTCTGTCCATCCCGGGAAGACCTGGCGGCTTTGGAGGCCATCGCCGGGGAGCACCGATTGTAAAACCAAGGAACTTTAAGGAAACTATTAAAAGGTTATGGCATTATTTTGGTAATGAACGAAAAATGCTGACCATTGTATTTTTGTTTATTTTATTGAGTTCAGGATTATCATTGCTTTCTCCGTTTTTAATTGGAAAAGCCGTTGACGCGATAAGCCTTGAAACACAAGTAGATTTTAATTTTCTTGAAATTTTGGTGATGATTCTAATATCGGCATTTATTTTAGATGGTGTGTTGACGTTTTTGCAGGGCTGGCTGATGGCTGGTGTATCGCAGCGCATCGTTAAACGGCTGCGTGATGCACTTTTTAAAAAGCTGCAAAAACTGCCCGTTGCCTTTTTTGACAAGCGGACACATGGAGAATTAATGAGCAGGCTTTCAAATGATATCGATAATGTTAGTAGTACCATCTCACAATCCACGACACAGCTGATGTCAGGTGTAATTGTTATTAGCGGTTCGTTGATTATGATGCTGATCCTAAGTCCGATTTTAACGGTGGCAAGCTTAGTAACAGTTCCGCTTGTCTTTTTGTTAACCAAGACGATTGCAAAAAGAACTAGTGTACTGTTTAAAGATCAGCAAATCCAGCTGGGAAAACTAAATGGACAAATTGAGGAAACCATTTCAGGCATAGAGGTAGTGAAAGCTTTTAATCATGAAGAAAAAGTGATTTCAGAGTTTGAAGAGGTTAATCAGAAACTGCGTGAGGTCGGTCTTAAGGCGCAAATTTGGTCCGGCTTTCTTATGCCAATCATGAACGTAATCAACAATTTAGGCTTTGCCATTGTGGCCGTAACAGGGGGATTTCTTGCTGTTGAAAACATGATTACTGTAGGTGCGATTGCGAGTTTTATCACCTACTCTCGACAGTTTGTCCGGCCGCTGAATGATCTTGCACAAATTTTCAATATGCTCCAGTCAGGTGTTGCCGGTGCGGAGCGTGTATTTGAAATACTCGACGAGCAAGAGGAGCCAGATGATGTGCAAGGTGCCGTTGTGCTAGACAATCCAAAGGGACATGTTGTGTTTGAAAATGTCAGCTTCGGCTACCGCGACGATGTACCGATATTAAAAAATATTAGTTTTGAAAGTGATATTGGCAGCAGTACGGCGTTAGTTGGACCAACTGGAGCGGGAAAAACGACCATCGTTAATTTGCTGACAAGATTTTATGATGTGACAGAGGGCAGGATTTTGTTAGACGGCCGTGACATTCGTGACTACACCCGCGATAGCTTAAGAAGCTGTTTCGGCTTTGTTTTGCAGGATACATATCTTTTTTCAGGGACGATTAAGGAAAATATTAAGTATGGAAAACCTAGTGCAAGTGATGAGGAAGTCATTACTGCTGCGAAGATGGCAAATGCCGACGCTTTTATTAGACGGCTGCCTAATCAATACGAGACAATTCTCTCAGAAAACGGCGGAAACCTTAGTCAAGGGCAGCGCCAGTTGATTGCCATTGCCAGGGTAATTCTCGCAAAGCCTGCAGTATTGATATTAGATGAGGCCACAAGCAGTATTGATACCCGTACCGAGCTTCATATTCAAGAGGCACTGCTATCTCTAATGGAAGGCAGGACAAGTTTTATTATCGCCCATCGTTTAAACACTATTCGAGACGCGGATAGAATTATGGTGATTGAAAATGGGAAGATTGTAGAACAAGGTAATCACGGGGAACTGATGGAGCGGAAAGGCAGATACTATAATATGTTCTTTAATCAATTTAAAAACGTGGAAATAGCAGTAGATAAATAATGAAAAATCATTAGGGAATAATGACACTAATGGTATTCAAAAAGGGGGCTGGTTATGAAAAAAGAGATTTCTACCCGGAGATTGCTCTGGGTTTCCGGTACAGGATGGATGTTTGACGCAATGGATGTTGGGATGCTTTCCTTCATTATTGCGGCATTAAGTGTGGAGTGGGATTTAACAGCCCAACAAATGGGCTGGATCGGCAGCATTCAATCGATTGGAATGGCTGTCGGGGCATTACTTTTTGGCTTAATGGCAGACAGAATTGGCCGTAAAAATGTTTTTATCATTACCTTATTATTATTCTCAATTGGAAGCGGAATTTCCGCATTTGCTACGTCGATTACCATTTTTCTTATCTTAAGATTTTTTATTGGGATGGGCCTGGGCGGTGAGCTTCCTGTTGCCTCGACACTTGTTTCGGAAAGCGTCCCAGCAGAAAAACGAGGTCGAATTGTTGTATTACTCGAAAGCTTTTGGGCAGCCGGCTGGCTGATTGCAGCAGTCATTTCTTATTTTATTATTCCGAAGTTTGGCTGGCAAACGGCCTTGTTAATTAGTGCAACACCTGCACTGTATGCCTTATATTTGCGTGTTGGATTACCGGACTCACCTAGATTTGAAACGATTAAGAATAAAGAGAAGATTTCCGCTTTCCAAAGTATCGCGAATCTATGGACCAATGAATATCGCCGCAGAACAACTATGCTATGGATTGTTTGGTTCTGTGTCGTCTTTTCCTATTATGGAATGTTCTTATGGCTCCCGAGTGTGATGGTGTTGAAAGGCTTTAGCCTTATAAAAAGCTTTGGATATGTTTTGATTATGACGCTTGCTCAATTGCCTGGTTATTTTACAGCTGCCTGGTGTATTGAAAGATTCGGACGCAAATTTGTTTTAGCTGTATATTTAATCGGAACAGCTATTAGTGCTTTTCTTTTTGGAAATGCAGAGTCGACAGCCCTGTTAATCACATCGGGTATTCTTTTATCGTTCTTTAATCTTGGGGCATGGGGCGGGTTATATGCCTATACTCCAGAACAATACCCGACTATAATCCGTGGGACTGGTTCAGGCTCAGCAGCGGCATTTGGCCGGTTAGGCGGGGTGCTTGGTCCGTTGTTAGTAGGATATCTAGTTGCACAAGGTACACCAATTTCCACCATTTTTACAATCTTTTGTATCTCGGTTTTCATCGCTGCATTTGCTGTTATCTTTTTAGGAAAAGAAACAAAAAATAAAATATTAGTATAATGTTTAGATGAGAGAGATTTCTTTTGAAGAATCTCTCTTTTACTTTTTAATACTGTACGGGTTTATCCCTTTAACGTGAGAAAGCCTTCAAAATTGACTGTTTAACCCTATGATTATAGTAGGAATTAAGAACTATATTAGATTTTTCAGAATTATATTAAAATAATGCAGTTCCTACTAGACGTATAGGAGTTTATTTTGTACAATGTTTTCAGAATATTATCTTTTTTTAAACATCTTGAGGATAATCATCGGTCTAAAGGAACTATACAAATTAGGGGGTATAGACAGTGAGGAAAGAAAAAGTTAGCAGGTATTTTTATGTCGTTTATGATGGCGGCAGGCGTTCTAGCAGGCTGTAACTCATCTAGTACAAGCGGTGAAAAGGATGGAGAAACGATCAAAATCGGTGCCAACCTTGAACTTTCAGGCGGGGTAGCTTCATATGGCCAGTCCATTGAAGAAGGTCTGAAATTGGCTATTGAAGAAATTAACAAAGACGGTATTGATGGCAAGAAGCTAGAGCTAGTAACCTTCGATAATAAATCAGACGCAGCGGAAGCAACAAACGGTGCCATTAAGCTGATTAGTCAAGATAAAGTTGCAGCTATTATCGGCGCAGCTACTAGTACGAATACATTGGCACAAGTAGAAATTGCACAGAAGAACAAGACTCCATTAATCACACCAACTGGAACGAACTCAACGATTACCTTCAAGGATGGGGTTCTAAATGATTTTGTATTCCGTACTTGCTTTATCGACCCATTCCAAGGGACTGTAGCGGCTAATTTTGCCTCGAAAGATCTTAAGGTTAAAAATGCAGCCATCATTATTGACAGCTCCAGTGACTATTCAAAAGGTCTTGCAGCATCTTTCCAAAAATCATTTGAAAGCAGCGGCGGCAAAATTGTTGCTGAGGAAGCTTATGTAGCAAAGGATACTGATTTCAATGCAATCCTAACAAATATCAAAGCTAAAAATCCAGATTTCATTTTCCTTCCTGGGTTTTATGAGGAAGTTGGCTTAATTATTAAGCAGGCTCGTTCACTTGGCATTGACGTTCCAGTTATGGGCGGCGATGGCTGGGATTCTCCTACTCTAGTAGATATTGCTGGTGCTGGTGCATTGAATAACACATTCATCACAAACCACTATTCTTCTGGAGACTCTGATCCAAAAGTACAAGACTTTGTAAAAGCATTCCAAGGTAAATATGATGGTAAATCTCCAGATGCTTTTGCAGCATTAGGTTATGATACTGCTTACTTCCTTGCAGATGCGATTAAGCGTGCTGGCGGCGGTGACCCTGAGAAAATCCGTAAAGCTCTAGAGGAAACAGATGGACTTCAGGTTGTATCTGGGAATCTAAAAGTTAACGAAAACCATGATCAGGTTAAAGCAGCCGTAATCCTTGAATACAAAGAAGGTAAACAAGAATTTAATACAAAGGTTAATCCGTAATTTTATAGAGAAAAAGAATAGGGAGAATGAAAGTCTCCCTATTCCTAATTAGATAATAGTTTCCTAATTTTAGGAGGGTCAAGACATGGAATTTTTACAACAGTTGGTTAACGGGGTGTCATTAGGCAGTATTTATGCATTGATAGCCCTTGGTTATACAATGGTCTACGGAATTGTAAAATTAATTAACTTTGCCCATGGAGACGTCTTCATGGTCGGTGCATTTATCGGTTTTTATTCTATTACTATATTAGATTTAGGATTTTTTCCTTCCCTTCTCATTTCCATGGCTACTTGTGCCATCTTAGGGGTTCTAATTGAAAGAATCGCGTACAAGCCTTTGCGTAATGCCACAAGGATTGCGGCTCTTATTACCGCAATTGGGGTATCACTGTTAATTGAATATGGAGTAATTTATGTACGAGGCGCACAGCCAGAAGCTTATCCTGGTGACCTTATCCCGGCAACAAGCATCGATTTCTTGGGTGTGAAGGTTAGCAGTCAGTCCTTGATGATTTTAGGTACTTCTGTAGTATTGATGATCTTATTGCAATTTATCGTTCATAAAACCAAAATTGGAAAAGCAATGCGTGCAGTTTCCTATGATATGGATGCTGCAAGATTAATGGGTATTAACGTTAACAATACAATTTCTGCAACTTTTGCGATTGGTTCAGCATTAGCAGGTGCAGCGGGTGTTGCTTTTGGAATGTACTATACAAAAATTGAGCCATTAATGGGGATTATTCCAGGTCTTAAGGCCTTCGTTGCGGCCGTACTCGGCGGTATTGGAATTATTCCTGGGGCCATGGTTGGCGGCTTGTTATTGGGTGTCATTGAGTCACTTGTAAGTGCTGCTGGCTTCTCCTTATGGCGGGATGGCGTAGCGTTTGTGGTACTAATCTTAATCCTGATTTTCCGTCCAGCCGGTTTATTCGGTAAAAATGTACGGGAAAAAGTGTAAGGGGGCTATAGCGATGAATATTCTCAAGAATGCGAAAGGTTTTTGGTCATCAATCGTTTTAGCCATTGTTTTTGGTGTGGTCATGCAGTTTTTAATTACCGGAGAAATAATTAATTTCTTTTATGTAAACACACTTTATTTTATCGGTATCAACATTATACTTGCTGCGAGTCTACATCTGATTATTGGAATTACCGGACAGTTTTCGATTGGACATGCAGGCTTCCTTGCTGTAGGCGCTTATGCCTCTGCAATTATTACAATGAAATTAGAGCTTCCTTTCTCGCTTGGATTAGTGGCGGGAGGAGTTGCGGCTGCGATTGCAGGCTTAATTATTGGAATTCCTACACTTCGGCTAAAAGGAGATTATCTAGCAATTGCCACACTTGGGTTTGGTGAAATTGTCCGGATTGTCTTTTTAAATATTGAATATGTAGGCGGGGCAAGCGGAATGACCGTCACGCAGCTCACTACATGGCCATGGCTTTTTGGAAGTATCCTTTTAACACTTCTTGTCATCAGGAACTTTACAAATTCAACTCATGGACGAGCTTGTATCTCTGTTAGAGAAAATGAAATTGCGGCTGATGCCATGGGAATTAATACAACTTACTATAAAGTTATTGCGTTTGTCATCGGGTCCTTTTTTGCTGGTGTCGCGGGTGCTTTATATGCACATAACTTTTTCATTATCCAGCCGACAAACTTCGGTTTCTTAAAATCTTTTGATATCTTAATCTTCGTTGTGCTTGGCGGGTTAGGAAGCATGTCTGGTGCAGTATTGGCAGCGATCCTTTTAACGATTGTTTCTACCTTCCTGCAAAGCTATCCTGAATTACGAATGATTATATATAGCTTAGTATTAATCATTATGATGCTTTATCGTCCACAAGGAATCATGGGAACAAGAGAATTAACCTCATTCTTTAAGATTGGAAAGTCTGCAAAAGGAGGAGTCAACGATGGCAGTAAAAACACCGTTGCTTAAAGTAAATAATGCAGGCATCCGTTTTGGCGGGTTAAAGGCCGTTTCTGATGTGAATCTCGAGTTAAAGCAAGGTGAATTAGTCGGCTTGATTGGACCGAATGGTGCTGGTAAAACGACATTCTTCAACTTGTTAACAGGTGTATATGTACCAACTGAAGGCAGTATTGAGTTGGATGGTGACAAATTAAATGGATTAGCACCCTATAAGATTACCAAGAAAGGAATCAGCAGAACCTTTCAAAACATTCGTTTGTTTAATGAATTGTCAGTGCTTGATAATGTAAAGGTGGCCTACCACTCTCTTGCAAAGCATTCGATTATGAGCTCGATATTCCGTCTCCCTAAGCACTTTTCAGAGGAAAAGTATATGGAGGAAAAGGCAATTGAGTTTTTGAAAATCTTTAATTTAGATAATGTCTTACATGAAAAGGCAAAGAATCTGCCGTACGGTCAACAGCGCCGTCTAGAGATTGCTAGAGCCTTGGCAGCGAATCCAAAGTTATTGCTGCTGGATGAGCCGGCCGCGGGTATGAATCCACAGGAAACAGAAGAATTAATGAATCTAATTGCCTTAATTCGTAAAAGGTTTGATTTAACCATTCTCTTGATTGAACACGACATGCTCCTTGTCATGGGTGTATGTGAGCGAATTTATGTGCTTGATCATGGTCAGCTTATTGCAGACGGGACTCCTGAACAAATCAGAAATAATCCAAAAGTCATCGAAGCGTATCTTGGGGAGGAAGTTTCGTAATGCTGAAAATTGAAGATATCAATGTATTCTATGGTAATATCCATGCCTTAAAGGGCGTTTCTCTCGCTATTAATGAAGGGGAAATCGTTACCTTGATTGGAGCGAATGGAGCAGGAAAAAGTACGCTGTTAAAAACAATCTCCGGGTTACTAAAGCCAAAAAACGGCAGCATTTTGTTTGAGGGTCAATCGATTTCAGGTAAGGTAGCACAGTCGATTGTGAAACAAGGTCTTTCACATGTTCCCGAAGGACGTCGTGTGTTTGCCAATATGTCTGTAGAAGAAAATCTTGAATTAGGGGCTTATTTACGAAAAGATAAACAAGGGATTAAGGAGGACTTCGAAAAAGTCTACAACCTGTTCCCGCGTCTGCTAGAGCGGCGTAAGCAGCTGTCTGGTACACTATCAGGCGGTGAGCAGCAAATGCTTGCAATGGGCAGAGCGTTGATGGCACGTCCGAAGCTTTTACTATTAGATGAGCCGTCTATGGGACTTGCTCCCCTTTTAGTAAAAACGATTTTTAGAATCATTGAAGAGATTAACAAGTCTGGTACTACCATCTTGCTGGTGGAACAGAATGCAAATATGGCATTATCAATTGCAGACCGGGCCTATGTTATTGAGACAGGAAAGATCGTCCTTTCAGGCTCTTCCGATGAACTAAACCAAAGCGACCAAATAAGAATGGCCTACCTTGGCGGACATTAAAAAGACGTGTGAATCACACGTTTTTTTTATTTTCTAACTGCCTTTATCTTACTATAATGATGGATTAATAGAGTGACGAACGGGTGACAACAACAATGTGGAGATTCCGTGGAAAACTATGTAATACAAAAGTAGTAAGGAAGAATAATCCTTTAGATGAATAGGAAATGAACCATTCCTTTGCCATAATAGTAACAACAAACCAAAACGGTTTGTCCCAGTATCGGTCAGTGAAAGTCATTGGACCGGTCTGGGCTTTTTTTGCTATTAATAATTTCCCAATTACACCTATAAAAAATAACTTGTTAACGAAGGGTGTATTAGATATATTGTTAACAGAATATTAAAACTTTTTGGCAATAGGGAGAGGAATAAATGATTGAGTCTTCAGCCTTACAGATAAAAGAACGTCGGTCTAAACTATTTTTACTGGTCATCTCGTGTGTCGGCGGCTGGTTTTTTGTAAAGCATGGTTTGTTAAAATTAGCAGAAACAAATGAGCTGATAATTTTGGTACTTCTAGTCATTTTCCTATTCATTGTGGAACTGTTTCCCCTTCCGGTATGGAAGGGAACGATAACCATTTCCTTCCCTCTTGTCTATGCTATTTATGTTATGGAAGGTCTTTCATATACCATTATTACCTATGCACTTGTTGTTTTTGCTGTAAATTTGTTCAGGAAACGGCCGCTTCGGATTGTTTTTTTTAATCCTGCTTTATTAATCGTCAGTTTTTATTTTGCCTATGTGATTGGTGATCAATTGTTTTCCCATTATTCTATAGATGGTAAACCAAGGGTACTAATAGGCATCATTCATTTCACCTCTATTATGGTTCCTTTTTACGTTATCAATAATTTAATTGCGGATCTCCTTTTAATTATTAGGCCGCAAACCTATAGTTTCCAGGATTGGAGGCAAAAAACAGGGCAGGAAGTTAATAGTTTAATTATTTCTTTTATCTATCTCTTTTTCTTTCATCTTTTTGGGAATCAAAACAGAGGTGATATCGATGCATTTTCATTTTTCTTCTTCTTTTTTCCACTTGTTTGCTTTGCCTTACTAAGTTCCATTATTGCAAATTTAAAAAGGGAAAAGGCTAAACTTAAAGCGCTGTTTAGTATTTCTTCAGAACTAAATAAGAAGATGGCTGCTGATGATTGGCTGGATTTTTTGAAGGACAATTTAAAGGAATTTATCGATGTAGATGCATGGGTATTGTTAAAAAAGGATAGAGAAAGTTGGAATTTAAAGTTTGCGGTAGGTTTGGCAGAAGAAAATCTATCTTTAAATGATGAAAGGACTCAGGGTTTCAATAAAATAAAAAGTTTAAGAGTTTATCCGAATACAAAAGAATCAGGGGGTCCTGCTAATGGTTTATTGGACCCTGAAATTCGTTCTTTATTATATGCGCCTTTAATGTTGGAGGAGGAGATCGTTGGACTATTTATATTTGGAAGAAGCCGGACGAAAAGTTTTGTTGAAGAAGATAAGCAGGCGGCTGCTACCCTTGCGAATCAATTAGCTGTATTAATTAAGACAAGGTGGCTGATTGCTGAACAAGAAAAAAGGTTAATCTTAGAGGAAAGAAACCGGATTGCCAGAGATATTCATGATGGTGTCGCACAATCACTAGCCGGTGCCATTATGAACCTTGATACAGCCAATCGAAAATTCACGAAAACACCGGATGAATCTCGTCAATTAATGAATGAGAGTACTCTGAAATTACGAAAGTGCCTAAAAGAAGTAAGGGAGTCTATTTATGCCCTTCGCCCATACCCAACAGAAAGAGAAGGACTTTTAGCAGCGATAGCAACAAAAATTAATGCCATCCAAAAGGAATCAAGTGTGATTATTAAGTTAGAAACAAGAGGGCCAAAGTTCCAGCTCAGTCCGATGGTAGAAAAAATTATTTTTGATATTTTCCAAGAAAGTACCCAAAACGCACTGAAACATGCAGAGGCAACAAAGATTGATATTTTAATTAGCTTCCAAAAGGAACATGTTCTCTTAAAGGTAAAAGATAATGGAAGTGGATTTTCACTTTTTCAGGCGATGATTAAAGCACGAAATCATCCTCATTTTGGGATATTACACATGAATGAAGCGGCAGAAAAAATACAAGCATCGCTGCAGGTAGATAGTAAAGAAGGGGCAGGTACGGAGATTACGTTAACTGTACCTAGAATGGGCATAGAGGGAGCGATAATCCATGATAAAGCTTATGCTGGTCGATGACCATGCCGTATTGAGGGATGGTCTAAAAAACATAGTGGGTATGGAATCAGATATTCAAGTAGTCTGTGAAGCAGTAAATGGAATTGAGGCACTTGGAAAAGTAGAAGAATTCAAGCCAGATGTCATCTTAATGGATATCAATATACCCGAAAGGAATGGGATTGAAGTTACCGGATTGATAAAAGGAATTTATCCTTCTATAAAAATACTAATCTTAACCATGTACAATCATGAAGAATATTTTCTTTCAGCCATTCGTCAGGGGGCAGATGGGTATTTATTAAAGGATGCACCCTCAGATCATGTCGTAGATGCGATTCGTGCTGTAGCGAAGGGACAATCTGTTATTCATCCTTCCATGACCAAAAAGTTTTTAAACTTTTCCTCTCCGATAAAAGAGAATGTGGCAGTGGAAAAAAAGGAGTCTTTGCTGACTGAAAGAGAAAAGGATGTACTTCTCTGCCTTGTAAAAGGAATGAATAACAAAGAAATCGCACAAAATCTATTTATTAGTGATAAAACAGTAAAAATCCATGTAAGTAATATTTTTAAAAAACTAGAAGTAAAAAGCCGCTCACAAGTAGTGATTTATGCAGTGCAAAATCAGTTAGTACCATTATCGTAAGACGACCAGTAATAGATTGGTTGTCTTATTTTTTAGCCAAGAGACTACTACCTTTGTATGAGATAAAATAGTACTTCTACCTTTCTTAAATACGCCCTTTGCGGAATAGTATGCCCTATTGAAATATTAGAAAATAGGTATATAAAGACGAGAGGGGTATGGAATTTGAAAAAATATGTATCAATTTTCCTAACTGCAGTTTTATTATTTATGTTGATGGTTCCTGGACTGTCAAAAGCCAATACAAGTACCGTTTCCGCTGTTATAGATAGCAGCCTAGTAAAGGCATTAGAAACGGCTGTTGAACCACTTCAAGTGATTGTAACATTTGAAGGAGAGGGTGCACCAACTGCGGATCATCTTAATCTATTAAAACAATTAGGGATTTCAACAGGAATCACAATGAAGTCACTACCGATTTCTGGGATTTTAGCCACAAAGGAGCAAATAAATAAGCTCGCAGCAACGCCGGGTATTAAATCAATCTATTTAAATAAAAGGTTGACGTATTCAAACTTTGACGCAAATAATCTAACAGGAGTAGATAAGGCAAGAACGGACGCAGCCATGCAAAAAGCAAATGGCGGACTGCCAGTAACCGGAAAGGGAATTGGCGTAGTCGTCAATGATAGTGGAGTAGACGGGACGCACCCAGACCTGCAGTTTGGCAGCCATCTTGTTCAGAACGTGATGGGCAGTACGAACCTAAATGCATGGTCTCCAGACCTGCTGCCAATCACTTATGTAGAAAATGTACCAAATACAGATACAAATTCGGGGCACGGTACGCATGTAGCTGGAACAGTCGGTGGAACAGGTGCTGCCTCAGGCGGTAAATATGAAGGAGTAGCACCTGGTGCAGACTTAATCGGTTATGGTTCTGGAGCAGCCCTCTTTGTTCTCGACGGGATTGGCGGGTTTGATTATGCTATTACGCACCAATCGCAATACAATATCCGTGTCATCACAAATTCATGGGGTTCCTCAGGTGATTTTGATCCAAATGATCCGATTAATATAGCAAGTAAGGCAGCTTATGATCGTGGTATTACAGTGCTGTTTGCGGCTGGAAATGAAGGACCAGGTGAAAACACTCATAATCCATATGCAAAAGCTCCATGGGTAATTTCTGTAGCGGCAGGTGAAAAAGATGGTTCGTTAGCAGACTTTTCATCCCGAGGTACAAAAGGAGTGGGCGGTACGTTTGAAATGGATGGTAAGACGTGGACATGGAAGGATGAGCCTAGCGTTACTGCTCCGGGAGTGGATATTATCTCAACGCGTGTCCTTGCTCCGGTCTCAAGCTTAGCCATCACTGCGGATGCTGAACTGATCGAGCCGGCTTATCTGCCATTTTATACATCGATGAGTGGAACCTCCATGGCAACGCCACATGTAGCTGGTATTGTTGCACTTTTACTAGAAGCGGACCCAACTCTTTCACCAGATGAAATTAAGAAGGTGTTACAAGATTCCGCGACTAATATGCCTGGGTATGAGTCATGGGAAGTAGGAACAGGCTATGTGAACGCATATGCAGCACTTGAGGGTGTTATGTTTGATAAAAACTACGGTGAAACAATCAATGCGTATCAAACCTTTAATAGCAATGCTAATGTGGAGGTAGAGCGTTCAGAGTTCCAGGTGGACTATAACCCATTGTTACTGTCATCGAACGCTTATTCATTTAATGTTGCGGAAGGTGTCGGACAAATTAGTGCAAGAATTGACGCCTCTGGTTTAATCGGGCAGACCGGGAATCCGTTAAATTTAATTCTTGTCGCACCAGATGGAACATCCTATAGCTCTGGAGTGAGCTTATTGTTTCCACTTTATTATGACCGCACCGTGTCCGTCACTTCTCCACAAGCTGGAGAGTGGCAGGTGAAGGTGGATGGGTTGCATGGGGATGCAGCTAATCCTGTCGGAGTTGGGCTTCCCGAAACGGTTCATGGTACTTTAGCATTCTCAAAGGTAGGCAGTTTTTCTGGGTTAAAAGATATCTCCGGTAATCCAGCAGCTTCCGCGATTCAAATGGCTGTAAGTGAGAGACTGATCGACGGCTATGCTGATGGAAGCTTTAAGCCAAAGCAGTATCTAACACGCAGTGAATTAGCCCGTTCCTTAGTGATGGGGACAGGTATCCGTCAAAGTCAGTCGGTTAATGTGAAGGATGTTTCAACAGGAGATTTACCTTTTGCAAAAGCGGTGGTTACAAAAGGAGCGGCAATCCGTGATGGAGTTCAAACGCAGGTCGGCGTCATGCAGCTAGACGCTTCAGGAAATTTTAATCCAAGTGGTGAGGTCGACCGTGCGGCGCTTGCATATTCACTTGTTCAAGCTCTTGGTTTAGAAAAACAGGCAAAGGATTTCACTGGGGATATTACTGTACAATATAAAGATGAGAGAATTCCTGTAAAAGATAGTGCCTCCGTTCCTGCTGCCCTTAAGGGTTATGTTCAATTAGCCCTTGATTTAAATATTCTAAATGCCAGCTTTTCAGTGACACAGGGTCCATACGATTTAGTCCCAAAGGTAGAGGCGAGTTTTAATCCAGCTAAAAAGGTGACAAGAGCGGATTATGCTGTTGCAATCACGCGCTATTACCAGGCATGGTTCCAATAAGAAGGTGGAGGAGAGTTAAAACTCTCCTCCTTTTTGGTATAATAAAGGAAAAATCTTAGGATGATGAACGTGGCAAAGGTCAAAACAAATGCAATTCGAATTCTCGATAGTAAAAAGATTGCCTATGAGGTGCTTACATACGATAATCAAGATGGAAAAATAGACGGAGTTTCTGTTGCGGTGAAGATAGGCAGAGACGCTCGTGAAGTATATAAAACGCTGGTAGCCCAAGGGGCAAGCAAAAGTATTTATGTATATGTGATACCAGTGGAAGCAGAATTAGATTTAAAAAAGGCAGCAAAGGCTGCCGGGGAAAAGAATGTTGAAATGATTCCTGTTAAAGATATTTTAAAATGGACCGGATACATTCGAGGCGGCTGCTCGCCAATTGGGATGAAAAAGGAATATAAAACATTTATCGATGAAAGTTGCTTAGAGCTTGAGAATATGGTGGTCAGCGCTGGAAAAATAGGCGTCCAAATCGTAATCGACCCCAAATTGTTAGTAGATCTGACAAAGGCTGAAACATCTGATGTTAGAAAATAATGTAATGGGCATTCACCTATAAATAGACATTGCATAAGATATGGTGAAATGAAAAGCGGAAGCGCCTTGTTCAGGAGCTTATGACCCCGAGCCCCTAGGCGCTGCAGCTAGACAAATGATACTTTGCTATGTCACGTAAAAGGGAGTGTTCGCAAGTGGCAGGAAAGATAAAAAATTATTTTGCAGGCGGCAATACAGCTAAGGGCTTTCATAACCTTTATGATTCTAATCTCCAAGGGCTAGAACGGCTCTACATTCTTAAAGGTGGACCTGGAACAGGAAAATCCTCTTTAATGAAGAACATCGGTAATGAGTGGCTCGAAAAAGGGTATGACATTGAGTTCTTACATTGCTCGTCCGATAACAATTCCATTGATGGAGTGATTATTCGTGCTTTAAAGGTAGGTATTGTAGATGGAACAGCTCCACATGTTATTGAACCCAAAGCTCCGGGTGCTGTTGAACAGTATATTAATTTAGGTGAAGCGTGGGATGCCAAAGCACTTGCTGGTGAGAAAACGAACATTCAGCGTTTAACCAAACAAATCAGTGCGTCCTTTAATTTAGCTTATTCAACCTTTAAGCAGGCATTGGATATCCATGATGATTGGGAAAAAATTTATATCGATAACATGGATTTTGAAAAGGCAGACCAGCTGACCAATAAATTAATTCAAAACTTTTTTGGTAAGTTAAAGTTAAATAAGCAATCCGATATCCGCCACCGGTTCTTAGGGGCGGCAACGCCAAAAGGTGCGGTTGATTTTGTCCCGAATTTAACGGAGGACATCGAAAAACGGTACTTTATTAAAGGACGCCCAGGTTCCGGAAAATCAACGATGTTGAAAAAGCTCGCGGCAGCGGCAGAAGCGAGAGGAATTGATACAGAGGTATATCACTGTGGATTTGACCCTAATAGCTTAGATATGGTTATTTTTAGAGAACTTGGCATTGCCATCTTTGACAGTACTGCCCCGCACGAGTATTTCCCAAGCCGTGCCGGCGATGAGATCATTGATATGTATGAGCTGCTGATTACCCCAGGGACAGACGAAATCTATGAAGATAAAATTAAGCCTATCGCAGAAAGCTATAAGGGTAAAATGAAAGAAGCGATCTCGTATTTAGCGAGAGCGAAAGAACTTCACGATCAGCTTGAAGCAATCTATGTTCCAGCAATGGATTTTGCCGTTGTCGAACATATACGGGCAAGAATCTCAGAGGAAATCAGACAAGTAGAACACGAAACAATTGAAAGTCCTCAGTAATAAAAAGGGAAAAAAGGATGTATGAGAACTGTCCCGAATAGGGGCAGTTTTTTATGTGATACTTATGTACATGGTTGGGGAAGATAACGATAATGTCCAAAAATTTTTCTGTAGAAGGAGCTATTTATCGTGAAAAGTGACGCAAATTCAGCAAATGACACAGTAGAAGCCAATATTAAAATCAATAAACAATTGGAAGATGGGAGTATTCATGAGCCCATACAATCAAAAACAGAAACGGAAAGAGCCAACATAGAGTTACAGAATCAGTTCGATAATAATGGGAATAAAGATATACGTACTTCTCCTGCAGCCATTTCTACACCTCAATAAACCTAAAAGAGTCGGCCTCCCTAAGTGGTAGGTCGACTCTTTTTTACAAAATAAGTATGAAACCTTGAACTTAGATAACTGTCTAGCTCCAGGCGCCATCGGCTCGGGGTCATAAGCTTGTCTAGTTTCGGCTCCTTGGGACTCGAGTCATAAGCCACCCCCTAGGAAAAATTGAACCGCATTTTTCCCTGAAGAAGGCAAAGAGCGCCTTCTTGCAGGGTTTGTCTTATGCCTTCGTCCCAGGGCAGTCGCCTCCACCTTTCTGACAATCCGTCAGAAAGGTTAAAAAGCAAACCTTTCCGCCGGCTCGTCTTATGCCTGTCGCCGATAAGCAGGCGCCTTCCGCTTTTCTATTCATGAGGATTGGTTTTGCTTTGCTGACCTTTATTTCGCTTATTTCCCTTGCTGTTATCTCCGCTGACAAATTCACTGGCGAATTCAGCTTCAGCATGTCCTGCGCGCGGTGAATTTTGATTTTTGCTGCCTTTATTAACCTTTTTGGTCATGATATCTTCTCCTTCCTTCAATTGGTACATTATAGTTTGGCAATTGCAACATTCTTTATGCATTTTCATAGAGGGGATAGCATGTGTTTATAGAATTACTAGGAGAGCTAAAATAGAACTATAGTAGTTTTTTTGGGGGTACCTTTTTGATTGAGAAACTGACATATTTGTATGAAAAACATCGGAATGAAGAAAATGCAGGTCCGATGAAAAAGTATATGAAGGACCACTTCCCTTTTTTAGGAATTAAGTCACCGTTACGAAAAGAGCTTGAAAAGCAATTTTTTAAAGAGACAGGGATTCTGAAAGAGGGCTTTAACAAGGACTTTGTGATAGGGCTTTGGGAAAAAGATGAACGTGAATATCAATATACCGCGATTACATATATGGGGAAATTCATAAAAAAATTGCCTAAAGACATCTTTCCTTTTTTAGAAAGGTTAATTACAACCAAATCCTGGTGGGATAGTGTTGATTCGATTGCCCCACTAGTGGGAGAGCTCGCCCAGAAGTATCCTGAAGTAATCGAAGAGACTATAGATAGTTGGTCGGTACATGATAACTTTTGGCTGCGGAGAACTGCGATTCTTTTTCAATTAAAATATAAACAGCAAACCAATGAAGACCTTCTCTATGACTACATCGTTAAGAATGCGGATAGTAAAGAATTCTTCATTCAAAAAGCGATTGGCTGGGCGTTGAGAGAATACTCGAAAACTAACCCTGTATCAGTTAAGGCATTTATGGAAGGAAACAAGCTTGCTCCATTAAGTGTAAGAGAAGGAAGTAAGTATGTTTCATGAGCAAATTGGTGAAAATGCATGTGGATATCTGATAAGATGGCAGTAACAAAAAATAGAAATAGGTGAACAGCATGATTAAGTGTATTGCGTCAGATATGGATGGTACCTTATTAAATTCGTACCAGCAAGTGAGTCAGGAAAATAAAGAATCCATTCTAAAAGCCCAGTCCCAGGGAATTGAAGTAGTAATAGCAACTGGGAGGTCTTATCAAGAGGTGCGATATATCCTGGATGAAGCAGATTTATATTGCCCAGCCATTTGTGTAAACGGTGCAGAAGTTCGCACAAAAGAAGGGGAAATCTTATCTGCTACACCAATTGAAAAGCAAGTAGCCAAAAAAGCTGCGGAAAAGCTAATGGAAAAGGATATCTATTTTGAAATTTATACAAACAAAGGTACATACTCCCTAGATCCTAATAAAGCCGTGGCCATTATAGTTGACATTGTAGTGAGTGCCAATCCTGACGTGAACCCAGAAGATGTGGTTAAACGAGCAGAGGAGCGCACTAGTCATGGTTTGGTCCATCAGGTTGAAAGTTATGATGTTTTATTTGATGATGAAACACACCAAATATACAAGCTTTTTGGGTTTGCATTGGATTCAGACAGACGTAAAGATGCAGAAAACGCACTTGAAGAATTAACAGAGTTGGCAGTTTCCAGTTCAGGCCATAACAATCTGGAAATAACTCATCGAAATGCTCAAAAAGGAATTGCGTTAGAAACGTTTGTGAAATCAAAAGGAATTGATATAGCAGAAACAATGGCAATGGGTGATAGTTTTAATGACATCTCCATGCTTGAGAGAGTCGGCAGGGCTGTTGCGATGGGGAATGCCGATTATGAAATAAAAGCTCTTTGTGATGTGATAACTGCTACAAATGATGAACATGGAGTAGCTAAGGCAATACTGGAAGTTTTATAGGAAAGGAAGAGATGGATGGTCAAAGTATGTTCCATTTTATTGTCAATACTCCTATTGATATCAGGCTGTTCTTCTTTAGAAAAAGAAAATCTGCAGCCGAAGGACCAGCAAGAGGATGAAGCGATTGTTTTGCAGCCAGAGATTGAAGTAGTTGTTGAATCGCTGCGTGTGCCATGGTCGATTAATAAGGTCAATGAGACTTTTTATGTGAGTGAACGAACAGGAAGTATCGTGAAAATTGATAATGGAAAAATGGAACGGCAGCAAGTGGAGTTGGAAAAACCGCTCGCGAAAGCTGCAGAAGCCGGCCTGCTTGGCTTTGTACTAGATCCGGAGTTTCCTGCGAATCAAAAGGCATTTGCTTATTATACGTATGAAAATGGACAGGGACAGTTTAACAGAGTGGTTGTATTGGAGCTTGAAGGGAATCAGTGGAAAGAAGAAAGGATTCTTCTTGATAGGATTCCGAGTGCCGCCTACCACCATGGAGGCCGTTTGAAGATTGGTCCCGATGGAAAGTTGTATATTACCACTGGAGACGCCACTACGCCGGAACTTTCGCAGGATACAAGGTCTAAGAATGGGAAAATCCTAAGAATGAATTTAGATGGCAGTATTCCCGAGGATAATCCCTTTGAAAATTCCTATGTTTACAGCTATGGACATCGCAATCCTCAGGGGCTGGTGTGGCTGGGTGAAACGTTATATGCGAGTGAGCATGGTCAGTCCGCACATGACGAGGTAAATCTAATAAAGCCAGGAGCTAATTATGGCTGGCCGGTAATCCAAGGGAATGAAGGGAACGCCGGAATGGAGACGCCTTTGTTTCAGTCTGGTAACGAAACCTGGGCACCATCAGGAATGGCGGTGCACGACGGTGTGTTATATGCAGCTACATTACGAGGAAATGCCATCCGGGAATTTGACCTAGAAAGAAATACGACAAGTCCAGTTATTACAGGTTTAGGAAGATTACGTGATGTGTATGTGGAGGGTGAATACCTCTATTTTGTCAGCAACAATACAGACGGCAGAGGAAATCCTGATGAAAAGGATGATAAATTGTACCGAGTATTGTTGAAGAATCTGAAGTAAAAGGGTAAAGGCTGGTGTAATTATGACGACAAAAAGCAATAAATTACAATATGGATGGACACTGATATCACATCCAACGTATCAAATCTTTACGAACAAAAACTCCTATGCCATCATTGACGAAGACAATGACGTCATGCTCAGATTTACCCTCCAAGAAAACGAAATCGAAATCCATGGCGCAAACTGGAACCTAAACTACAAAATCAACCTCGGCTTCAAAACCCTAAAAATCATAAATACACCCGAAGATTAATGGTGACAGGCACCAAATATACAAAAACCGCTGTTTATGCAGCGGTTTTTGTATATTTGGCAGTGGCGGTGGTAGTTGATGATTTAAAGGATTTTTATTTTCATTGAGTTTACTTGTGATACTAGGAGTTCTTCGTATTGCTTCTGGGCTTGGAAGTTGATTTCTTGCTGGCTCATGTTTGGGTTTTCTTTTTTTACTTTTTCGATCATGTCTTTTTGTACTTTTTGGGAGAGGACGATGAGTTGGTATTGCTGTTTTTCGGTTTCCCAGAATTTTTCTTCACCGTATTTGTTGATCATGGCTTTTGCCGATTCGAACTGGTCGTATTGGGCGCGAACCTTGTTGATTTCTGTTTCGATTTCCGCGTCGGTTGCCATGTGACCCTTTTCTTCTGCAAGCATGGCCATTGAGCGGAGGCGGATGATTTGTGTTAATAATTGATTTTGATCTTCAACCAGCTTTTCTTGCGACTCCCAGTAAGCTAATGCTTCTTTCAACTGATCGCCTGTGTAGCGCTTCTGGTCTGTTTCACGATTGATCGCAAGCTGGAGATAATTGATAAACTTATAAAAGTCAACGTCTTCATGAGTAATCCACTCCCCGTTAATCGATGCAACACCCTCGGGTTTTTCCACCTCATAACTGATTACCTTTTCATTCTTTTCGCCATCTTTTTCTAAGATAAAGAGGATTTCATATTTACCGGGCATCGGAAGTTCAACATTACCTGAATATTTCCCATCTTCACCTTCTGTTAATTCCACTTTCGTCATTCCGTGGTCCATATTGGTCATCGAGAATTCTGCTGAAACATCAAGTCCCGTTACACCCGCATCCTTTTCCTTAACTTGAATTTCAAAAGGCATTTCTTTATCCTGCTCCTGGTAGATTGGCTTTGTGATTTCAATATTGTACTCAGGGTCGGCACTACAGCCGGTTAGCAGTGCCAGTAACAGCAGTGCGGTCAACCTTATCGCTATTTTCATGATTCTATCCCTCCAAGATTATGTGTTTGTAAGAATTCCTCCACGGTGTATTTCTCCATACTTCCATTATTTAAATACGCTACATGTGTACAAACCTGTCTGATTTCATCGAGATGATGGGAGGAAAGCAGGATGGTCTTATCATGAAGCGACTTTAACACTTCTAAAATCTCCTTTCGTCCCATGGGGTCAATCCCGCTTGTAGGCTCATCAAGAATCAGAATACTAGAATCCTGATAAAGGGTGATGGCTAACCCAAGGCGCTGCAGCATGCCTTTTGGGGTTTCAACAAGATGAACGTTTTGTGAAAATTGTCACTACAAACTGTGAAGATTTTAACTACAATAGGGATATATTGGCGGAATCAGAGTATTTTCGAAAAATAGAAGGAAGGAGGGGCACGAATGAATCCCGTACATGCTTTAGAAGAACAGCCATTAGATAGAGTAAGAGAGTTGAAAATTGAGGACTTTCTACGGAAAATTGTCGTTTTTAGGGATTTATCTGAAGAGTCTCTGCGTCTTATCGCAAATCGGATTCAGCCGTTATCCGTTAAAAAAGGAGTACAAGTTATTTGTGAGGATGAAGCGGCCAAAGGAGTATTTTTTATTCATGCCGGAGCGGTAAAGCTAACAAAACAAGATGAAAGCGGAAATGAGATCATTGTTTGTATGAAGCAAAAGGGTGACGTATTTGCGGAGGCTTGTCTATTTTCAAAGACCTCTGGACTGTACCCGGCGACTGCCACGATGCTTCAAGATGGCCAGCTTTACTTTTTGGATAAGGTTGAATTAGAGAAGGGTCTTCATGAATATCCGGAGCTTGCTGTTCAAATGATTCAATATATGAGTGACTCGCTGCGCGAGATGACGTCAACATTAAGGGACGTGGCGCTGTTAGATGTTTATGCGAAGACAGTGAAGACGTTAGAGCGGTTAGGGAATAAATTTAATACCTCCGCATCGAGATGGAACATTGAAGTCCCATTGACGATACTGGAATTTGCAACTGTTGTGGGGACAACGAGAGAAAGTGTAAGCCGTGTATTTTCGAAATTGAAAAAAGAGGGAATCATCGAAATGAAATCAAGGAAAATTGTCATCCTTGATATGTGCCGGCTCTGTGCGCTGATGAATCAAACGTATTAAAAAACCCTTCGTCAATGACGAAGGGTTAGTTTTTGAATTTGTATGTCCAGAATCGTTCATTGTTGATCCAGACCATCATTTGCGGGTCTTGGTTTTTCAATTTTTCAGTTACGTCGCCAAACATTTGCTCCGTTTGGGAACGATGGGCCTGAATCGCAGCGAGCTTTTTATCGGCAACAGCACTAATATTATGGATGATGTCTGCCTCACCGAGCTCTTCAACACAATTGTTTGAAAAAGCAACACAGTGCAGTTTAGGTCTTGCGGCGGCAGGAAGCTTTTCTACTGCCCTAACAACGGCCGCACCGGTGGCGTCATGGTCAGGGTGAACAGAGTATCCTGGGTAAAAAGTAATAATTAATGATGGATTTACCTCATTTATTAACGACAACATCGCATTCGCTAGTTTTTCGTCGTCTTCAAATTCAACCGTTTTATCACGGTACCCTAACATACGCAAATCTTGAATACCGATGGCAGCGGCTGCTGCTTTTAACTCTTCTTTTCTGATTTTTGGAAGATTTTCTCGATTAGTAAAAGGGGGATTCCCCATATTGCGTCCCATTTCGCCCAAGGTTAAACAAGCATAAGTGACAGGAGTACCATTCTGTACATGAGTGGCAATGGTTCCTGACACTCCAAAAGCTTCGTCATCCGGATGTGGAAAGATGACTAATACATGACGTTCTTTTTCCATAATAGGCTACTCCTTTCTTTACTCAAACGGTGTAGCGCTGATTTCAAGAGCGACCGCGAGTTTTCCTTTGTTATCATGACCGGCTAGCAGCAAACGGTTTTGCTCATCCACTTCAAAATGAGTAAGTCCCTCTGCGTAAATCCAGCCAAGGTTTATTTTTAAGCCAACACGATAGGGATCATTTCCCGTGATTTTCCCAATTTCGTATCGTACTAATGCGTTGCGGATATAGGCACCTGCTGAAAAGAAAGTTTGATCATGATGAGATGCATAGGCACCATTGGTTGTTTCCAGGTGAATATATACATCTTGATTCGCGAATGCGTTAATCGCTTCTTGAACCTGGCGATAATCCTTAATCGGTTCCATATTCTTTCTCCTTTCCCTGTGCAAGGTATGTAATCAAAAACAAAGTTTATTTAATAATGTAACTATCATACTAAAATCACATTCAAAAAGCGAAATCCTTGCCTAAAAAAAAGCCGCTCAAAGTGAACGGCTTAGGTTTTAACAATCTGTGCAGTATTCGGTTTTTGCACCGCGGTAGGCACCGTGCCATGTAGGTCCAACGAATTCGTTTAAGCGGAAGCCTTGGCTGATAGCAGCTGAGATGAAGTCTTTTGCAACCTCAACCGCTTCAATAACAGAGCTGCCTTTTGCCAATTCTGCAGTGATAGCGGAAGAGAAGGTACAGCCAGCGCCATGCGTGAAGTTAGTCTCAATCTTGTCTGATTCAAAAATCATGAAGTCTTTACCATCGTATAAAAGGTCAATGGACTTTTCTTCTGTTAAAAGCTTGCTGCCGCCTTTAATGACAACATACTTTGCACCTAAATCGTGAATTTTCACAGCAGCTTCTTTCATCTGCTCTAACGTTTTAACCGGTCCAGTTTGAGCTAATTGGCCTGCTTCAAATAGGTTCGGTGTCACAACTAATGCACGCGGCAATAAAAGTTCACGCATTGCGTCGGTTGTTTCCGGATTTAATACCTCATCCTCGCCTTTACAAACCATAACAGGATCGATGACGACGCGCTCTAGTTTACGTTCATCAATAACCTTGGCCACTAACTCAATGATCTCAACGGTACCGAGCATACCTGTTTTCATTGCGTCAATTCCTACAGATAAGACAGTATCGATTTGTGGCTTTAAGGTCTCAACGGAGATTGGAAACACACTATGGTGCCAATCCTTTGGATCCATCGTAACGATTGTTGTAAGTGCAGTCATTCCATAAACACCCAACTCTTGGAATGTTTTGATATCCGCTTGAATCCCTGCTCCTCCGCTCGTATCCGAACCAGCAATTGTCATAACCTTTTTGATTGTCATATGTACTCCTCCTAAAAAACGAGTTGATGAATTTCACTATTCCTATTATAAAACAAACCTGAAAATATAGCAGAAATTTTACAAATGCATCGATTTTGTCAGAAAAATGACAAATGAGCGTTTTTACACTAATTAAAAGATTTTATGTGATAAATCTTACTTCAGAGAAAAAGGACTCATCGTACGATAGTACTAAAGATACAATTTATTGATTGTAACCGCTTACAAACTTATAGATAACAAGCATTCGGCAGTGCCAAATCAGTTGAGTTAGGCAAAAAATTTCAATAATTCGACACAAAATGGACCGAAATTCGTCAAAGTCATGAAGGTAAGGCATCAGTATTTATTTTAAATTTAATTACAATGGCTAATTTGTTTCGCTAAACATTGTGACAAATGTCGCTGAGAAGGCTTGGTAACATTATTACAATTGAAAAGCCTGAAAGGAGGGAAAAAAATGTACCGCAAAGGATGTCCTGATGAATATCCCATCACCTTAGTATTAAACGGTTATAAGATTGCCGTATTTCAACTAACCAAACATGATTTAGAGGATTGGGCCTATGGTTATTTGTTTTCTGAAGGATTTATTCACGGATCGGGTGATATTGGTTCCATTAGTATAAATGAAGAATCGGGCAGTATTCATGTTTCACTTTTGAATGGCTTTAATGAAGAAGAGTTGTTTTCGAAGAAAAAGCACTATACAGCAGGCTGCGGCCGCGGAATTACCTTTTTCTCAATGACAGATGTGAAAAATTTTCAAAAGGTGTCTTCTGAACATCGTTATAAATTGAGTTATTTGTTAAAAAAGCGAAGTGAATTTGCCCAAAATTCACCGTTTTACTTGGAAACCGGCGGTATGCACGGAGCCTGTATTATAGACGAAGCAGGCAATATCACCGTCCGTGAAGATATTGGGCGGCACAATGCAGTCGATAAGATCATTGGCCACACCATACGAATGGGTTTACAGCCTGAACGGTTAGTTTTATTAACAACCGGAAGGGTTTCATATGAAATGCTCTCCAAAGCAGCGAAATTTGGCTTTCCTGTTATTGGATCACGAACAGCGGCCACTAAGCAGGCTGTTCAACTGGCTAAATTCTTGAATATAGAGGTAATTGGCTATTTACGAGGGAAAATGGCTAATATTTATACCTCAACAGGTCGAGTTGAAAATGATTTAGTGGAAATAGCCGCTGTAGAGATGCATTGAAGGGGGGAATCAAAAGGACAAGGTTTATATATTAGATAAAAAAAGGGATGTTCTGATCAATAATGGGAAGGGGATATAAAAAATGGTTGAAATCAACTTAAACCGCAGGCAATTCTTGAAGTTGTCTGGTGCTACTGCGGTCACTTTAGCGGTAGTTGAGCTAGGTTTTAATGAGAAAAAAGCTTATGCCAGCACAAAAGAATTCAAAATTGCCAAATCAACTGTTACACCAACCATTTGCTGCTTTTGCGGCGTTGGCTGTGGAATTTTAGTCCATACAAAGGACAACACAGTGGTTTATACGGAAGGGGATCCGGATAACCCAATTAACGAAGGTAAGCTATGCAGTAAAGGAACAACAATCAGACAATTATACACTTCTGATAGACGTATTAAGAAACCGCTTTATCGCGCACCTGGCAGCAATAAGTGGGAAGAAAAAGATTGGGAATGGATGTATGAAACCATTGCTAAGCGGACAAAAGAAACGCGAGACAAATCATTTGTCGTATCAGAAGATGGTATGACAGTGAATAAGACCGAGGCGATTGCAAGCATCGGCGGAGCAGCTCTTGATAACGAAGAGACATACCTAATTTCAAAATTAATGAGAGGGCTTGGTGTCACTTATTTAGAGCACCAGGCACGAATATGACATAGTTCTACGGTTGCCGGTCTGGCACCTTCATTAGGTCGTGGAGCAATGACGAACAGTTGGAATGATGTGCAGTATACCGATTGTGCATTGATTATGGGTGCAAACCCTGCTGAGAACCATCCAATCAGCTTTAGATGGTTAACAAAAGCGAAAGAAAATGGCGGAAAAATAGTAAGCGTTGACCCTCGTTACACTAGAACATCGTCAATGTCAGATATTTATGCACCATTACGCTCTGGAACGGATATTGCGTTTATCGGCGGGATGATCAAATATGCACTAGAAAATAATCTTTACCACAAAGAGTATGTTGCTAAATATACAAACGCAAGCTTTATTGTAAAAGAAAGCTATAAATTTGAAGATGGCTTATTCTCTGGATATATTGCAGATAAGCGCTCTTATGATAAGACACAGTGGGCTGTTGAAAAAGACGCCGAAGGAAACCCAGTCAAAGACGCCACTTTAGAGCATCCTAGATCTGTTTTCCAATTAATGAAAAAGCACTATTCTCGCTATGATGTTGACACAGTTGTAAAAGTTACCGGAACACCAAAAGAAGATTTATTAAAGGTATATGAAGCGTTCTGCGCAACGGGTGAAGTAGGTAAAGCAGGAACGATTTTGTATGCAATGGGAACTACCCAGCATACAGTTGGTACACAAAACGTTCGTGCGTTTGCAATCATTCAGCTTCTATTAGGTAACATTGGTGTACCTGGCGGCGGATTGAACGCAATGCGCGGTGAGTCTAACGTTCAAGGTTCAACAGACTTTGGATTATTATATGGAAACTTAACTGGCTACCTAAATGCCCCTTCTTCCAAAGTTCCTGAGAACGCAACACTTGCAGGCCACTTGGAAAAAGAAACACCAAAAACAGGATATTGGAGCAATAAACCTAAGTTCATCGTCAGCTTATTAAAAGCATGGTATGGACCAAACGCACATGCCGAGAATGAATTTGGCTATCAATATCTGCCAAAAGGTAACAAGAACTACTCACACATCAACCTATTTAAAGCGATGTATGATGGAACAATAGAGGGAGCATTCCTATTTGGAACAAACCCAGTTGTCGGCGGACCAAATGTCGGAAAAGAAAAAGAAGCACTTGGCAGCCTGAAATGGTTAGTAGCGATCGATCTTTGGGAAACAGAATCAGCTGCCTTCTGGCAAGAAGAGGCTGGCAACGACCCATCTAAGGTCAACACAGAAGTATTCCTACTTCCTGCATGTTCTTCCTACGAAAAAGAAGGAAGCGTATCAAACAGCTCCCGCTGGATGCAGTACCGCTGGCAGGCAATTAAGCCGCTGGGTGAATCAAAAGCTGACTTAGAAATTGTTAATGAGTTTGCAACAAGAATTAAGGCACTTTATAAAAATGAATCAGGTCCTGCAGCAGCCCCAATCAATGCATTGTATTGGAAATTTGGTGAAGGACATCATCCCGATATCGATTTAGTATGCAAAGAAATCAATGGCTATGATGTGAATACAGGAAAATTAATCGCTGGTTTTGGTAATCTGAAGGATGACGGATCAACATGTTCAGGTAACTGGATTTATTGCGGATTCTACCCTGAAGAAGGAAAGAACCGTGCGAAAAACCGTGACAAAAAAGATACAGGAATGAGTTTATACCTTAACTGGTCGTATGCTTGGCCAATGAACCGCCGGATTCTTTATAACCGTGCTTCATGTGATCCAAGCGGTGTACCATATAACAAAGAAAAGGCTGTTGTCTGGTATGACGCTGTACAAGGCAAATGGACAGGAGTTGACGTTCCGGACTTTGTGGCAACAAGAAAGCCGGGAGATGCCGGCTTTGAAGATCCATTTATCATGATGAATGACGGAGTTGGGGGATTATATGCACCAACATTGAATGATGGTCCATTCCCTGAACACTATGAGCCATTTGAAAGCCCAACCAAGAATCTATTCTCAACCCAAGAAATAAACCCAACCATTCAACTATTTGACGGTGAATTCAACAAGCGCGGATTCAAGGCAGACTTTCCAATTGTCGCAACAACGTACCGGGTAAGTGAGCACTGGCAGTCAGGAACAATGACTCGTAACCAAGCATGGTTATCGGAGCTTGTACCTCATATGTATATTGAAATGAGCGAAGAGCTAGCCAAAGAAAAGGGCATTAAAAATAAAGACGAGGTTATTGTCAGCTCTGCTCGCGGTGAGGTAAAAGCATACGCGATGGTGACAAAACGCTTTAAGCCTCATAAGATCGATGGCAAAGTTGTTCATCAAATCGGAATGCCATGGCATTTTGGTTACAAAGGTATCGCAACTGGGGAAACAGCTAATCGCCTGACACCTCATATCGGGGATGCAAATACAACCATTCCTGAATATAAGGCATTCCTCTGTGACGTAAGGAGCTCGAATCTGTTGTAGAAAAATCATATCAAAATACATCTAAATTATATCAAAATGGAACCCAATCATTTTGTATATGGCTGGTCCGTGCTCTCTAGCCTCAGTGAGTGTAGTTTCCTGAAAAGGAAATAGCGCGATGAACTACGTTAGTGGATAAGGTAAAGAAACACCTGCGGATATGTCCACCAGTCTGCTGCTCTGTTAGCTATGAGGAAGACCGTTTCCTAGGGTTTGGAAACCAAACACCAAAATAGCATGTCCTGTCCATTGACTTTGGCAAGGAGGAAAATTCCCGTAATGGAGGCTGGTCAGAAATGACCTATTGTTTTGTGTTAGATGCACAAGGCAGCAAATTATCTCCAACAAAAGAAAACCGTGCATGGTACTTAATTCGGAAACAAAAAGCAATTTTGAAAAACAAATTCCCAATGGTTATCCAACTGAAAAAGGAAATCCCTGTTGCTGAAATCGATTCGACACCCGTTCATCTGGGAATTGACGATGGTTCGAAGTTTGTAGGTATCGCTGTGGTACAAGAATGCAAGAGAAAAAACAAACCCCTTTTCAAAGGAACGATTGAACTTAGAACAGATGTGAAAGATAAAATGACGGTAAGAAGAGGGTATCGCCGTTACCGAAGATATCAAAAAAAGTATCGGCCAGCTCGGTTTAACAACCGATCATCTTCTAAAAAAGAAGGACGGCTTGCCCCTAGTATTAGGCAAAAGAAAGATTCCATTTTACGAGTGATTAACCAACTCAATAAATGGATTCGAATTCATCATGTTTCTTTAGAAGATGTCTTAATCGATATCCGCGCATTGGAAAAGGGTCATAAACCCTATAAATGGGAATATCATCAGAGCAATCGACTAGATGAAAACATTCGAAAAGCAGCTGTGCTTCGCGACCACAACTGTTGTCAGGATTGTGGAATAACAAACACTAGAATGGAAGTTCACCATATTATTCCGAGACGATTAAATGGCAGCGATTCTATTAATAACTTAATAACTCTTTGTTCAACTTGTCATGGTCATGTAACAGGTGATGAGTTACACCATAGTGGAAGGTTACTTAAAAAAGTAAAGGGGAGAAATATTTCATATAACGATGCCATGCATGTAATGCAAGGAAAATCTTATCTCCAAAATGAGTTGAAAAAAATAGCCCCTTTATCCCTTACATCAGGAGGGGACACAGCTAATAAACGGATTGATTGGGAAATTGATAAATCGCATGCAAATGATGGGATTGTTATTTGTAATTTAAAGGTGAAGCCTGATCAATGTGAACTGAAAAATTGGACCATAAAAACAATGAGAAAACGGTCCAGTAAAAAAATAGAGTCTGCAAATGGTTTTCATCATCGAGATTTTGTTAAATATACGAAACGGAATGGTGAAACATATCTGGCATATATCACAGCTATCTATCCAAAAAAGAACCAATGTAATATGACCACGATTGATGGGAAAATTCTGAAAAGATATGGTCTTTCAAGACTATCTTTAATATGGCGCTTTTCCAAAACATATTGGTTATAAAATCTAGTAAAGGAGGTGAGGCCTGGTAACAAATAAGGAAGTGTAGCGCGTTCCTACGGATTTTTGTTACCAGTGCTGATTAATGGCTACTGAATATGTAAAATTTGTCGATGTAACCAAATGCGATGGCTGTCGTGCTTGTATGGTGGCTTGTAAGAATTGGAATGACCTTCCAGCAGAACCGCAAGATTTCCTCGGAAGCGCTCAGTCACATGCAAAAACAACCGCTGATACATGGAATGTACTGCAATATATCGAGCATGAGAACTCAAAGGGTGGTCTTGACTATCTTTTCCGTCACTCCGCTTGCTTCCATTGTACGGACGCTGCCTGTGAAAAGGTTTGCCCGGAAAATGCGATTAGCTACACGGATTTTGGAACAGTTGTCATTGATCAAGAGAAATGTGTCGGCTGTGGATATTGTGTAAATAACTGTCCATTTGAAGTCATTTCACTTAAGGAATATGTTGATAAAAATGGAGATAAATACAGAAAAGCCCATAAATGCACAATGTGTACAGACCGCCTTGAAGAAGGCTTACAGCCTGCCTGCGTAACTACTTGTCATACAGGTGCAATGGAGTTTGGCGATAAAGCTGCCATGATCAAGAAAGCAGAAGATCGTGTGAAACAAATTAAAGACCGTTACCCAAATGCTATGGTCTATAATCCACAAGGTGTTGGCGGAACCCATACGGTTTATGTACTGGCAGAAAAGCCATCTGTATACGGCTTACCTGAAAACCCTAAGGTTCCAACCTCTGCTGTAGTTTGGAAGGATTATGCACAGCCAATTGGTAAAATGATGATTGGTGCAACTACAATGGCAGTTGTAGGAGCATTTATTACCAACACGATTATTAGTAAGAAAAAGAATGGTAAAAACGAAGACGGAGGTGAGCGCCATGAGTAAACCTCAAAATTCGGCAGTAAAGGTAAGACGTTTTTCAAAGGCATTTGTTTGGGCGCATGCTGTTAACGCGATTTCATTTCTGGCCTTATATATCACAGCATTGCCAATGTACACAGAGTTTTTTGACTGGTTATATCCGATTCTTGGCGGACCAGAAGGTGCACGTCTGCTCCACAGGATATTTGCTGTTACGTTCTTATTACCAACGTTCATCTGGGTCATTTTTGACTTCAAAGGCTTTAAGCTATGGATCAAAGAACTTGTTACCTGGAAAAAACGTGATATAGAGTTCTTTACCGAGTTTGTTAAGGACCTTTTTGGTTTCAATTTCAAGCACGTTAAACAGTCATTCTTTAACGCTGGTGAAAAGATTAACTCTATCATTCAAATTTTCACAGCAATCTTAATCATTGGTTCAGGCTTCCCAATGTGGTTCCCTGAATTGTTCCCAAGAGCGGTTGTTCAGTGGGGATATTTATTACACAACGTCGGTTTCGGCCTAGCGATTGCGGTAGTAGTCGGACACATCTATCTATCTGTTATACACAAAAACTCTAAACCAGGTTATACCGGTGTCATCACAGGTGAAGTACCTGCATGGTGGGCACATGAACACTATACAGAATGGTATGAGGAAGAAGTCAAAAAGGGCAACTTCCCTAAACTAGACGACCCGCATAAACCTACTAGCCCAAACAAGAAAAAGAGAAAAGGCGCTTAATCTAGTAAAAATAAATACGATAAAGGCTGTCTCTTGCAGGACAGCCTTTATTAAAAAAATGGCTCTGTTAAAACTGAATGTTGATTTTACTGTGCTTGGAAAATAAACGGAGAATTTCCGTTTAAATTGGGAAATAACCATATTTCCTTAAAAATAGGCGGAGTTTTTCCGCTTATTGTGTCCAAATCCTTGGAATTTTTCTTATTTAAAGCAGTTAACCGGAATATCTCCGCTTATATCTGCTTCTTAAGGTTCCTCTATGCACAATAGCCGGAAATTCTCCGCCTATGAATTCTCAACCCTACACGAAAATCAACAATAAATAATAACAGAGCCAAAAAAATAAAAGAGGTGTACAGCAATGAAAAAATCTGTTGTTTCGAAAGAATATCAGAATTTGCAGAAGGATATTTTAACCCTTCAAGAGAATTGGAAGAAGAGTATAGATTCAGAATCTATTATTCCTAACCCGGATAAAGCAGCAATGTCAGCAGGAGTGCCTGCGGCGGCGTTAACGTCTATTAATTTTAAAATTACACTATTCTTACAGTGGATAGAGGAGATAAATGCACTTTTAATCAAAAGCATTCCTGAATTGGAATCAAAGTTAGCTGGTATTAGCACTCTATTAAACGAAGAAACAGCAATTCGCTGGATTGACGAAGCCTTTTCTTTTAACAGTATTTATTTTGCAAGTTTTGCTGATGAAAATGGACTTGAGGAATGGATTCCGCAATTTCTTGCTGAAACAGCACTAAGATCTTACCTGCAGCTAACAGCAGAAAAAATCCAGCACGAAATCACTCATGCAGTTCCAGGAGCAGGATGTCCCGTTTGTGGAGAACCAGCTAGACTTGCTGTTCTAGAAGACGAAGGAAAAAAAGTGATGACTTGTCCTCGCTGTCTTGCTCATTGGAATGCAAAACGGATTGAATGTGCACACTGCGGCAATGATGACCATAACACCATTCAGTTTATAACCATTGAAGGTGACACTTCCTCTCAAATTCAGGTTTGCGAAAAGTGTACAGGATATATTAAAGTGATAGATACCAGACAATATCTCAGCAAGCCGTCACCTGCTATGCTGGACTTAAATACGATTCACCTCGACTTCGTAGCCCAAGAACAGGGATATCAAGCGGTGGGAGAACCGAAAAGCGGAAGCGCCTTGTCCAGGGGCTTATGACCCCGAGCCCCTAGGCGCTGTAGCTAGACAGATAAAACAAACAAATTAAGAAGGTGCGCTATTCATGAAAGCTGGAGCTATTATTTTATCAGGTGGAAAATCAAGCAGAATGGGCACGAACAAGGCTCTCCTAAAATTAAATGAAAAAACAACAATAGAAAGAATGGTTGATATTCTTAAAGTCTATTTTGATGACATCATTCTTGTTACCAATGATATGGATTCCTATCAATCCTTAGGGGTAAAAATGGTGGCAGATCATTATCCTGGAAAGGGGCCGCTGGCAGGCTTTCATGCCGGCTTACTGGCTTCTGACTATGATGTAAACTTCATTGTAGCGTGTGATATGCCATTTATTTCTGGAGAACTCGCTTCGACACTTGTGAAAAAGATTGACCACTATGATGCCTTAGTACCAGTTATTAATGGAAAAATGCAAACCCTATGTGCAGTTTTTAAAAAGAAGACGGTAAATAAAATTGAAGAATGTATTGAAAATGGACGTCTTCCAATAAAACATCTGCTGGAGCATTTAAGCGTACTTTATGTTACGGAAAAAGAATTAGAGGTTTATAGCCACTTCGATATGGAGCGTATCTTTTTCAATATGAATCACCCGCATGAGTATGAGGACGCAAAAAAATGGCTGGCAGCTGATGAAACAGGAAGGATGTAAAACACAGTGCAATTTTTCAAAGTAAAAACAGTTGAAGAAACATTTGCAATGATTGAAGAAAACGTTCCAGCTATAAAAGATACCGAAGAGCGCTCGCTTGAAGAGGCTCTCCATTATATAACATCGGCGTGCGTCACCGCGAAGGAAAATGTCCCAGGCTTTGACCGCTCAACCGTTGATGGATATGCCGTTAAAGCAAAAGACACGTATGGATCCTCCGATTCTATGCCCGGGTTTTTAAATGTGGTTGGTGAGGTGAAAATGGGTGAGGGTGCTGCCATTCCTGTCGGACAGGGGGAGGCAGTCTATGTGCCAACAGGAGGGATGATTCCTCCAGGAAGTGACAGCGTTATCATGATTGAGCATTGTGAAGACCATGATGGTCTATTAAACACCTACAAGTCAGTCGCACCCGGTGAAAATATTATTCGCAGAGGGGAAGACATCCGTGAAGGGGAAGTTGTTCTTCCGGAAGGGACAATACTTAGACCTCAGGAGTTAGGTGCAATTGCCTCGCTTGGTATTAGTCATGTTACAGTTTATCGCAGGCTTAAGGTCGGTTATCTATCATCTGGTGACGAAATTGTTCCCTATCAAACAGAAAAACTTTCAGAAGGGCAAATCCGTGATATTAACTATTTGACGATCGCCGGCCTCGCAAAACAGTGGAATGTTGAGGTTGTTTACGGCGGAATTGTAAAGGATGACTTTCAAGAGTTCCAGCACAAAGCCCGGGAGCTTTATGATCAGGTTGACTGCTTAATCCTCTCAGGAGGAAGTTCAGTTGGTGCGAAGGATTACACTACAGACGTGATTCAGTCTCTAGGTTCGCCAGGCGTGTTCGTCCATGGTATTTCTATCAAACCGGGAAAACCTACTATTCTTGCAATGGCAAATGGAAAGCCTGTCATTGGTTTGCCGGGACACCCGGCCTCTGCGATGATTATTTTTATGCTTTTTGGCGAAAAAATCCTTCGAAAATTAAAAGGTGAGAAAATCGACAAAAAACCTAATCGGATTTTTGCTCGTATTACAAAGAATATCCCTTCGGCACCGGGCCGCTCTGATTATATACGTGTCCGCTTGTTCGAGAAAGAAGGAGAATGGTGGGCGGAGCCTATTATTGGGAAATCAGGCTTAATTACTACTTTAGTGAAAAGCGATGGAATTGTTGAGATTAGTTCAGAAAAAGAGGGTATTTCACAGGGAGATTACGTACCTGTGATTGCAACACGATGAGGGGGAAAATAGATGGACCAGAAACGCTATAAACGGAAAATATATTTAGAGGACAAGCCCCGATCGGAAGCGAAACGAGAAATCCTTGAGGCGTTTACTTTGCCCCTTGAAATAGAAATGATACCAACAAGTGATGCTCTTGGCCGTGTAACGGCTGAACCGATTTTCGCTAATGTGTCTATGCCTCATTACCATGCCTCTGCCATGGATGGAATTGCGGTAATCGCTGAAAAAACGTATACCGCTCATGAGCAAAATCCGCTTCAGCTAAAGCTTGGTATTGATTTTGCCATTGTCGATACAGGAAATGCCATTCCAGCTCCATTTAATGCGGTAATCATGATTGAACATGTCGATATGATTGATGAGGAAACGATTGAAATTATTGAACCGGCAACTCCTTGGCAGCATATCCGCCCTATTGGCGAAGATATTGTACAAGAGGAAATGCTTTTTCCGCAAGGACATATTCTTAGACCGGCGGATTTGGGCGTTCTTTTAGCATCGCAGCAACTTCAGATTCCTGTTGTGAAAAAGCCGGTTGTCGCGATCATTCCCACAGGTAATGAGCTGATTGAAGCCGATAGCGAACTTTCTTCTGGGAAAATTATTGAATTTAACGGTACGGTATTTGCAAATTTTATAAAAGAGTGGGGCGGCGAGCCAAGACTTCACCGGATTGTGAAGGATGACCCTGAAAAAATTAGGTCTGTCTTGTTAGAAGCAGCCGATAACTCCGATATTATCGTTATCAATGCCGGATCGTCGGCAGGTTCAAAGGATTATACCGTTCATATTATTGGTGAAATTGGAACCGTCTTTACCCATGGTGTGGCCGCTAGACCAGGGAAACCGGTTATTTTAGGAAAAATAAACGAGAAGATTGTCGTTGGTGTTCCAGGATATCCTGTCTCCGCCTTTTTAGCATTAGAATGGTTTGTCCGGCCATTGATTTGCAGGTATTTGCAAATACCTGAGCCAAAACGTCAAACGGTTACAGTTAAGCTTGGCCGCAGGATTGTATCAGGTATGGGTGCGGAAGATTTTGTACGAATGAATATCGGCTATGTGAATGGACAATTTGTTGCCAACCCGCTGACAAGAGCGGCAGGTGTAACCATGTCCTATGTTCGAGCAGATGGCCTTCTAGTCGTACCAGCCAGCGTAAGTGGCTATGAACAAGGCGAATTTGCCGAGGTAGAGCTTTTTAGGCCGCTTGAGGAAATTAAAAACGCCATTATGTTTTCTGGAAGCCATGATTTAACCATTGACCTTTTATCATCTCAATTAAAAAGGGTTCGTGCTGATATGAAAATAGTCTCCTCCCATGTTGGAAGTATGGCTGGTATTATGGCGATTCGAAAAGGAGAGGCCCATGTAGCGGGCATTCATTTGCTTGACCCTAAAACAAAGCAATATAATATCTCATATGTTAAGAAAATATTAGCTGGCTTGGATGTTATACTCTATCCATTTTTAAAAAGAAAGCAAGGATGGATTTTAGCAAAGGGAAATCCCCTGGGTATTGAAACGGTCACAGATATCTTTGAGAAAAAAGCAAGCTTTGTTAACCGTCAAAAAGGCGCAGGCACGCGGATTCTCTTCGATATACTGCTAGAGGAAAACGGTATTTCATCAGAAGAGATTACCGGTTACGACCGTGAAATGTTTTCACACTTAGCGGTAGCAGCAGAAGTAAACGGAGACAGCCATGGAGCCGGACTAGGAATCTATCCAGCGGCAAAAGCTATGAACCTAGATTTTGTTCCAGTCGCGGACGAAGAGTACGATTTAGTGATGACGCGGAGCTTCTATGAAAGTGAAAGCGGCAAACTGTTAATTGATATTATCCAATCACCAAACTTTAAACAGCAGGTCGAAAAGATCGGCGGCTATGAAGTGGTGGAAAAGGCAGAGCCAAAGAAATTGGTCTGAAGAGGTGCATAAAATGAATTTTCAAATTTCAAAAGAACCGATTGATATTCAATCTGTAATAGATAAGGTTGTTCAGCGAAATGCTGGTGCAATCACTACTTTTATTGGAACCGTTCGTGAATTAACGAAAGGAAAAAAGACATTATTTTTAATATACGATGCGTATGAAGCGATGGCAGTGAAAAAATTGGAGCAAATCGGCAGGGAAATCGAGGAGCGATGGGAAGGTTCTCAGGTAGCCATTACCCATCGGGTGGGCAGGCTGGATATTACCGATATAGCGGTCGTTATTGCTGTTTCTACTCCCCACCGTGCTGACGCCTATGACGCAAATCGCTATGCCATTGAGCGTATTAAAGAAATCGTGCCAATTTGGAAAAAAGAACATTGGGAAGATGGCGAAGAGTGGATGGGCAACCAGCTCGAAACCGTTGCTTATCCAAGTGGAAAGCCTGAGGAGGACGATTTAAATGAATAAAGTATTATTTTTCGCTCATTTACGCGATGCAGTCGGGGAGGAATTCCTTCGGATAGATGCTGCTGGCAAGACTGTTGCTGAATTAAAAGAAGAATTAGTTCGTAATTACAATCTTCCAAAATTAGATACCGTTATGACGGCTGTTAACGAAGAGTTTGCCCAGGATGATGAAGTGATTCAAGATGGTGATGAAGTCGCCTTTATCCCGCCAGTAAGCGGCGGTTGATACGGTTTTTGGGAAAGGGGAAAACAGCATGGACGAACGATATTCACGGCAGGTCCTCTTTCCAGGGATCGGAAAAGAAGGACAAGATAAAATAAGTGAAAAACATGTGTTAATGATTGGCGCTGGCGCCCTTGGGTCTGGTAATGCAGAAGTGCTTACCCGGGCAGGGATTGGCCGGCTTACAATCGTCGATAGAGATTATGTTGAGGCAAGCAATCTGCAGCGCCAGCAGCTTTATACCGAAGAGGATGTCGCTGAGAAGCTTCCGAAGGCGGCTGCAGCTAAAAAGCGCCTGCAGGTAATCAATTCAGACGTGGAAGTGAATGCGATTATCGGTGATGCCACTCCCTCTATGCTGGAGGAGTTGGTGAAGGATGTGGATGTTATCATTGATGCGACTGATAATTTTGAAACGCGGATGGCGATTAATGATGTTTCACAAAAATATAGGATACCTTGGATTTATGGGGCGTGTGTTGGCAGTTATGGGATGAGTTTTTCGATTATTCCAGGGAAAACGCCTTGTTTAAATTGTTTGTTGCGGACCATCCCTATGCAAGGGTTAACCTGTGATACCGGTGGAATTATTTCGCCGGCTGTCCAAATGGTAATTTCTCATCAAAGTGCAGAGGCACTGAAAATGCTTGTCGAGGATTGGGATGCGGTTCGAACTTCGTTTGTTAGCTTTGACTTATGGCGGAACCAATATACGAGTTTGAAAATGGGAAAAGCCAAATTTTCCGGCTGTTTATCGTGCGGCGAGGAAAGGACTTATCCTTACCTAGACTCGGAAAATATGACAAAGACAACTGTTTTATGCGGCCGGGATACCGTGCAAATTCGCCCGTCCACACAAGGGGAAATATCGCTTGAGAAGCTCGCAGGACAGTTGAGCACACTCGGATATACCGTAAAGGGTAATCCGTATCTGTTATCAGTTGAAATGGGTTCTGAGCGAATGGTCATCTTCAACGACGGCCGTGCTCTTATTCACGGCACAAAAGATCTAACCCATGCTAAATCTATTTATCAAAGAATATTAGGATAATGTGAAAGGAAGCTGCCAGTGATTCGATTGGCGGCTTTTATGGCTGTGCTAAAGCTAAATATTGATATTGGCACTCTGTTGATTTGTGCGGAAGGCACGAAGACTCCTGCAGGAGTACGGAGCAGGTGAGACCCCACAGGCGCGCTAGCGCCGAGGAGGCTCACCGCAACGCCTGCGGAAAGCGAAGTGCCTGGAGCGCAAATCAACAGACTAATCAACAGAGCAGTTTTTATAAATCGACATGTTTCACGTGAAACATGTCGAATTTCTATTTGGCTGGAAATTTGGTATGATGAAATAGAGAGATTGGAATAGAGGAGTTTATAATCGTGAATATATCGGTGGAAAAATTGCTAAGAAAAATCGAAGAGGAATTAACGCTGGCAAAAAACAGCACAAAGCAAGAAAACTTGCGGGAAAAAGTGTACTCTATTAAAATATTATGCGAGCTGATCCTGGATGAGAAACAAAGGCAGCAGGAAGCACCACTAAATCCTGTCCCTGCCTATCAGCCTGTAACCGTACAGCCATCCTTTCAGCAGCCAGTAACATTAAATCAACCAAAAAAACTAGAAATGGAAGACGAAGCAAACGGCGATTCGTTATTTGATTTTTAACTGAAAAGAGTAAGCGCTTTGGCGCTGAAACTAGAAAAGGGGGAGAGTAAATGAAGACATTTATTATCATCGGGGCGATAAACGCTTTTTTAGCGGTGGCGCTAGGGGCATTTGGTGCTCATGGACTTAAGGATAGGCTAGATCCCTATTACCTAGATATTTGGAAAACAGGTGTTACCTATCAAATGTTTCACGCAACTGCACTTTTAGTGATTGGAATCCTGCTAGGTAAAGTGGCAGCGAGTACATTCTTCACTTGGTCAGGCTGGTTATTTCTAATCGGCATTATTCTTTTTAGCGGCAGTCTCTATGTTTTAAGCTTAACGAAAGTAGGAGTGCTGGGTGCGATTACACCGCTTGGCGGAGTTTGCTTCTTAGCAGGATGGATCTTAATGATTATTGGTACAGTAAAAGATTTATAAAATAGTAAAAGGCATTGGACACAGGTTCCAATGCCTTTTTTACTATTATCTTGGCGGGAAAGTACTTAAACCAGGTCCAGCCCCAAAAGGATATTCGTATTCAAGCTCTTCATCAAATGTAGCGTAATCGAAAGCTACCATTGGGATGAGGGTACGCTGACCTGTTTGTGGATCACTTAAAATTAGATGATCGCGTCCTGCTGCTTCAATAATTCCAACAAAATTTTTGGCATTCCATTGGTTGTTGCCTTCAAATGTTGCATAAACAGATGCTAACTTCCCTTTGTTTAAGCGTAAAATGTTTTCGATGTACGATTGCTCAATTGGCAGCATCCCCTGCTGCAGTGAAGCTCCAGGAGTCCCTGCAGGAGCTCCTTGTTGAGGAAACTGTGGAAACCCTTGCTGTTGCTGACCAGGAAAAAATCCTTGCCCTTGCTGGCCAGGAAAAAATCCTCCTTGGCCTTGGAACTGATTTCCTCCTTGCTGTCTAACGGGATTAGGCTGATACCCTTGTTGATTATAATATTGATTCATCTTTTTCCCTCCTAAAAAATGACTAAACGAATGCCCAACAGTCTATTCATACTCCACAAACCCTTAATTGGTGACAATCGGAATGGTCCAGATATGAGCTGATTCGGAGCTAAAACTTAAGACTCGCTGTTTTATTAATATGAAGAGGAAAAGGGAAATATGACTTATGAAAATGACAAAAAAAGTCCTCAGCATAAGCTGAGAACTTTGGTATTAAACGTGTAAGAATCGAGCAACGCTTTCTTCCTCTAATAGGTTGCCGACAAAGAAGGCACCAAATTCACCGAAGCGTGCACTTACTTCATCAAAGCGCATTTCGTAGACAAGCTTTTTAAATTGAAGAACATCTTCAGCAAAAAGCGTTACGCCCCATTCATAGTCATCAAAGCCAACGGATCCTGTAATGATTTGCTTTACTTTCCCTGCATATGTACGGCCAATCATTCCGTGGCTGCGCATCATATTGCGGCGGTCTTCCATCGGAAGCATATACCAGTTATCGCTGCCCTGACGGCGCTTGTCCATTGGATAGAAGCAAACATGCGCTGTTTTAGGAAGCTTAGGGTAGAGACGAGCGAGAATTTGCGGGTTTTGGTATGGATCCTCACCGGCAGGCAGGTAGTTACTTAATTCCACTACAGACACATAAGAATGAGCAGGAATGGTGAACTCTGCTAATTTTGTTTTATTAAATTCTGTTTCAATTTCATTTAGTTCTTGCATTGTTGGGCGTAGGATCATCATCATGAAATCAGCTTTTTGACCAACAATTGTATATAAAGCATGGCTGCCTTCGTTACGTTCTTGCGTGTGATTCCATTTTTTAACTAGACTTAAAAACTCGTGAATCGCAGACTGGCGTTCGTCACTCGAAAGCATTTTCCAAGTTGTCCAATCAACTGTACGGAAATCATGCAAACAATACCAGCCATCAAGCGTTTGAGCTGCTTCACTCATTACAATCACTCCTAAATAATCATTCTTCTTATTTACAATCTTTACTATAACATAGTTTGACCAAGACACGCTTGAATAAACCACTAGGGATATTTTTTTAAAAAGAGGGAAATAGTAAGTGAGTGTGAAATTTTTTGAATAAAAGAACATTTGTCATGAAACCGCTACATAAGTTGAATTTTTCAACAGGTAAAGTATGCTAAAATAGGTAGAATTATTTAGGGAGGATTTAATGTGGCTGATTTATTTGAAGGCTTAAAACAAAAATTATCTGGTCGTGATATGAAAATCGTTTTTCCTGAAGGGTTGGACGAGCGAATTGTTAGGGCAGCAAGCAGACTAGCAGGGGAAAAGCGATTAACCCCTATTTTAATAGGAAATATCGAACAAGTTCAGGCTAAGGCCCAGGAGCTTGGGGTTTCCTTAGACGCAGCAGAAATCTATGACCCGGCAAGCTATGCGGGAATGGACGAGCTAGTAGCAGCGTTTGTTGAACGTCGTAAAGGAAAATCAACGGAAGAAGATGCACGAAGAATTTTATTAGATGAAAATTATTTTGGGACTATGCTCGTTTATTTGAATAAAGCTGACGGTTTAGTGAGTGGTGCAGCACATTCTACAGCTGACACGGTTCGTCCTGCATTGCAAATTATTAAAACAAAAGCAGGCGTAAAGAAAACATCCGGCGTCTTCATCATGGTTCGTGAAGATGAAAAATATGTATTTGCTGATTGCGCTATTAATATTGCTCCAGACAGCAATGATTTAGCAGAAATTGCGGTGGAAAGTGCGAAAACGGCAAATATGTTCGATATGGAACCACGTATCGCAATGCTAAGCTTTTCAACAAAAGGCTCTGCGAAGTCCTCAGAAACAGATAGAGTCTCAGGTGCCGTTGAAGAAGCAAAGCGCCGTGACCCATCTTTAGTCATCGATGGGGAATTCCAGTTTGACGCTGCATTTGTTCCATCTGTTGCGAAAAAGAAGGCACCAGATTCACCACTTCAAGGGGATGCAAATGTATTTATTTTCCCAAGTCTTGAAGCTGGAAACATCGGCTATAAAATTGCTCAGCGTTTAGGCGGGTTCGAAGCAGTTGGACCGATTTTGCAGGGATTAAACAAGCCGGTGAATGACCTATCACGCGGCTGTAATGAAGAAGATGTCTATAAATTGGCATTAATTACTGCAGCGCAAGGAATAAAATAAGATTTTGAGAGCCAGTCCTAGGGGGCTGGCTTTTTAAATTTGGGGTTTTGGACTTTTTTTCTAGGGTTATGGACTATTTTGAGGTGGATTTGGACTATTTTCGATTGGTTATGGACTTTTTGGAGACCCATTTGGACTTTTTTAAAGGGGTTTTGGACTATTAGACATTTTATGGAAATCAAAGCCAGCTGTTTTATTAAGATTCTTTTTGTTAAAATAGGCTTACTATTTCTTTTGAGGAGAAAACCAATATGGAAGGTTTATTGCGTCAGCCAGAATGGCGAATTATCGATCAGTCAACTGCTGGCAGGCATTTTCAAGCATTACAGTCTTTTGGGATAGATGATACTCTATGTGCCTCAGTCGGTTCTGGACAGGCTCCGGCAACGGCACGAACCTGGGTCCACCACAATACCATCGTTCTCGGGATACAAGATACCAAACTGCCATTCTTAAAAGAAGGAAGGCAATTTCTCGAAGCACAGGGCTACCAGTCTATTGTCCGAAACTCTGGGGGTTTAGCCGTCGTTCTCGACGAAGGGGTTCTAAATATCTCATTGATTTTGCCTGAAAAGGAAAAAGGGATTGACATTAACCGCGGGTACGATACGATGTGGCAGCTTGTTCAAAACATGTTTGCCGATTACAACGACACAGTTGAAGCTAGAGAAATCGTCGGCTCCTATTGCCCGGGAAGCTATGACCTTAGTATCGGCGGTAAAAAATTTGCCGGTATTTCGCAGCGCCGCCTCAAAAAAGGGGTAGCGGTTCAAATCTATTTATGTGTTAATGGCAGCGGCAGTAAGCGTGCTCAGGTAATTCAGCAATTTTATGAGATTGCAAAAAACGGGCAGCCCACGAAATTCACATATCCGGAAATTGTACCGGACGTAATGGCATCACTATCTGAGCTATTGGCAACGCCTTTAACGATTTCGGATGTGATGCTGCGTCTATTAAACCAACTAAAAAATAACTGTGACCATCTTTATGCTGGTCAATTGAATGAGTTTGAGCTGGAGGTTCTCCCTGGGTATTACCAAAGGATTGTGGAGAGAAATGAAAAATTGAATGAAATGTAAAAGCCGTAAATCTAAATTGGATTTACGGCTTCTTTTAAGAGGATATTGTTCTTCTCCCAAGTTTTGTTGTCTAGCGCAAGCGGCTTAAGGGTCCGGCGCTTCCGCTTTTCGTTTTACTCAGCGACTTTTTCTAGGTTCCCGTTACGGTCCATTTTGAATTTTGTCGCAGGTCTTTCTTCTTCTTCGAATAATACAAGCTTACGAGCGCGGTTCATGATTTTCATGAGTGTCTCGTAATCTTCCTGGATGGTTTCGGTATTTTGCTCGAGACCTTCAATTTTTGCTGCCATTTCTTCATTTTGCTTGCGCAGCTCTGCAATTTCACGCTTCAATCTTTCATTCTCACTTTTTAATGCTTCATTTTGCAGATTCGCATGATTAAAGTTTTGTAAGTAATCAATTACGCTATCAAGCGATAAACCTGCTGCTGGTGCCGATGGTCTGTACGTTTGAACGGGCTGCTTTACATAGACTTCAGGCTTTACATATGTTTCAGTTGCAGCTTCCGCCGTTAAATCTGGCATTTCATAGGAGGAAGCTTCCATTGGTACTTCCACTGGTGGTGCTGATAGTGTTTCAAAGTCATCAGCAGCAGGTACTGGTGGATTGTAGAGTAACTTTTTCTTTCCACCTTGGTCCTTACCCAACACTCTTTGTCTTTGTTTACGCTGTTTTTTTGCTAATTGCAATGCTTTTTCATAGCGGTGGCGCACAACCGCATTCCATCTGAATCCACAGGCTGCAGAGGTCCGGTTTAGCTTGTCGCCCACCTCTTCAAAAGCGTTCAGCTGGGTACTGCCTTCACGTACATGGCGAAGGACGGTTTCAGCTAACAAAAGATCATTTTCATCTGTCCATGCATCTTGCCGTACTTTCATATTTTTTCAACTCCCTAAATAATAATTGCGATTAACTCAAGATGAGTTTTTAAAAGTTCTAGTCTTATCTTGGACAAGTTTTTCAAGCTTTATACCAAAATGTCTGCAAGGATAATAGTTTTTTTAACTGAAAGAGTTACTAGGATTTCAAAAGAAAAGCAACTTGCAATGGATTGAAAGAAATTGTAATATATCTAAGGAGTTAAACGATAATTAAATTGGCTAAAATAGTAGGAATAGATAAGAAAGGGTGGAAGTAATGTCAAATGAATTCCGCGTTTGCGATGATTGTCAGGCCGTGAATCTAAAGACATTAATCCCTCGTTTGAAAGAATTGGATCCCGAAGCTGAAATTAAAATTGGCTGCCAATCTTATTGTGGACCTGGCCGGAAAAAAACATTTGCCTTCGTCAATAACCGCCCGGTTGCTGCCCTAACGGAAGAGGAATTAATGGAGAAAATAAATAAAAAGTTAAAATAATCACCTTTGTCCTGAGCGCTAAGGTGATTTTTTCTTTTCATGCCCTTGTCGAAAAATCCTGCGGAAAATTGCTGGAAATTGGGATATAATAGAAGAAAGTTTAGAGGAAGAGGGAAAGCAATGGTATATTCGGCGGAAAAACTGAGTGAAGAAAAAGTGTTTAAAGATCCTGTTCACCGTTACGTTCATGTACGTGACCGGGTAATCTGGGATTTAGTCGGGACAAAAGAGTTTCAGCGTTTACGCCGTATCAAACAGCTTGGAACCACGTTTTTAACATTTCATGGTGCTGAGCACAGCCGCTTTAACCATTCTCTCGGAGTATATGAAATTGTCCGCCGCATCATTGATGATGTATTTGCAGGCAGACCGGAATGGAATGACGATGATCGCCTCCTAACCCTATGTGCCGCACTTCTCCACGATTTGGGGCATGGCCCATTTTCCCATTCGTTTGAAAAAGTGTTCGATTTTGACCATGAAGATTTTACCCAGAACATCGTATTAGGAAATACAGAGGTTAACGCCGTTTTAACAAAGGTTAGTCCTGACTTTCCCCAGCAAGTTGCTGAAGTCATTGCGAAAACGTCTGCCAAAAAGCTGGTGGTCAGCTTGATTTCCAGCCAAATTGACGCCGATCGGATGGATTATTTGCAGCGGGATGCTTATTTTACCGGAGTGAGCTATGGTCAATTTGATATGGAGCGAATTCTTCGTGTCATGAGGCCGAAGGAAGACCAAGTGGTGATAAAAAAGAGTGGTATGCATGCAGTTGAAGATTATATCATGAGCCGCTATCAGATGTATTGGCAGGTCTATTTCCACCCTGTGTCCCGCAGTGCCGAAGTTCTTTTGACCAAAATCCTCCATCGTACCAAACAATTATATGAAAACAACTATTCTTTTAAAAATGACCCGATTCACTTTTATTCCTTCTTTACCGATCAGGTAACATTAGAAGACTATTTAAAGTTAGATGAATCGATTATGATGTATTATTTTCAAATCTGGCAGGACGAAGACGACGCAATTTTAAGCGATCTTTGCCGGCGATTTGTGAATCGTAATCTCTTTAAATATGCCGAGTTTGATCCGGCCAAGGAATATAAGAAGCTCGCTGAATTGAACCGTCTTTTTGAAAAAGCAGGAATTGACCCGGACTATTATTTAGTTGTCGATTCTTCATCGGATTTACCTTACGATTTTTATCGTCCTGGTGAGGAAGAAGAACGTCTGCCGATTCATTTGTTAATGAACAATGGGGAATTAAAGGAACTATCCCGGGAGTCTGAGATTGTGGACGCCATCTCTGGTAAGAGGAGAACCGACCATAAACTTTATTACCCTGGTGATTTCTTAGCGGACGAATCCTCGGAAAAAGAGATAAAAAAACAAATACGTACCCTATTAGAGATATAACCCTGGAGTAGGAGATGACTGTGTTGTTAAAAGATCATGCCAAGCTGATGCAGGCTGTTTTAGTATCCGGAGAAATCATCGGGAGAAAAAAGCTGCAGAAGATGATATATATTGCAAAAAAGGTGAGCTTTCCGTTCCATGAGCGGTTTCAGTTTCATTTTTACGGCCCGTATTCGGAGGAATTAACGCTGCGTGTCGAAGAACTGTGCAATATGGGGTTTCTCAATGAAATCAAGGAGAAAAAAGGCGGTTATTTTCAATATCGCTATACCCTGACAGACACAGGAAAAGAGTTTTTGAGTTTAAACGAAGTTGAGATGCCATTTTTACAAGACTGCCTTGAGGACATGAATGAACAGAATGCTAGATTCCTCGAGCTAGTTTCGACGGTTTTATATTTTGATAATCTATCAAAAGAAGAAGTATCCGAGAAAGTATTTACGTTAAAAAGCAGCCAGCGCTATACAAAGGAAGAAATTGACCAAGCCTATGCCTATATTGAGGCACTAAAAGCAAAACTAAATTAGAAAAGTGTCCGTGTTTTTGAAGGGCTGCCTTCAAAGATACGGACACTTTTTTGATTACTTGTCGCTAGCTCTAACGCCCGCAACACCGTAATGTTCCTTCTGCATTTCCTCAATGAAAACGACAACAGCCTCTTTTGGAGCTCCAGTTGTTTCGCTGACAGCATCCGTTACTTTCTCAACAAGTGCTCTTTTCTGATCATCTGTACGTCCTGGAAGCATTTTTACTGTAACATATGGCATGATTTATTCCTCCCTTTGATCACTACAAGGATAGTTTAGCAAACATTTTCATTTTATATCCAGTTTAAGGTATACTTATAGGAAAAAAGAGGAGAAATGAGGAAACTAATTTGGAAGGATTTCTGGCATATTCATTAAGGGAAATTCCCTATGTAGCGATTACGTTAATGATTGCGTTCACGTTTCATGAATTTGCACATGCTTATGTGGCCTATAAGTTCGGAGATTATACGGCACAAAAGCAGGGGCGTTTGACGTTGAATCCGCTGAAGCACCTCGATCCATTTGGGACAATTTTAATTTTTATTGCCGGATTCGGCTGGGCTCGTCCGGTGCCAGTTAACCGTTTTTTCTTTAAAAAGCCGCGCCTGGCAGGTATATTAGTTTCTGTAGCCGGTCCTCTTAGTAATCTTGTTTTGGCAGCACTAGGATTTTTACTCGCATTCGGATTAGCGCGGACAGGGTTAGCAGTAAATCTCCCAGGTGTTTTTGAGTTTTTTGAGATCTTTAACTGGCTCAATTTAGTGCTGTTTGTGTTTAATTTATTGCCGTTTCCACCTTTGGATGGCTATCGAATTGTGGAGGATCTAGCACCAAATCATATTCGGGCAAAAATGACTCAATACGAACAATACGGGGTATTAATCTTTTTGATTCTGGTCATTACTCCTCTAGACAACTACACGATTCAGCCAATCTTTGATTTCATTATCCCTGGAGTATGGCAGGGACTAAATAATTTCTTTTATAATTTGTTTTTTTAACATAGGAGGTTTCGAGCTTTAATGGAAGAAAATAAGAAAAAAATCGGCTTTAATATTATAAAACCTGATCCGACTGATGGACACAAAGGCTTTGGCAAGGGGGCGTTAAGCCTTGATAATGTTTCTCCGGTGATTATTGATGTCGAGGCTGGTGACGCGGTCATTGATGTTGGGGCAATGCATGCCCGCAGCGTGGTTGAAAAGGGGATTAAATTCCTTAAGACCAAAGAAGAGGTTCCTAACGCGAAACCGTACTGGCTGGTGTGGGTGACAGTAGACAGAAGGCAAGAGGGTCCTTATTATGCTGGAGTTACGGCCTGCGAAATGACGGTGGACCGTGAAATCCGCCGCGGTTACAAATCACTTCCTGAGCACGTGAATAGGATGGATAAGTCATTGAAACGTCATATCATCGTCGACCATATGGACGCTAAATCGAAAAAAATCTTATCCGATTTCCTCCAGAACCACAATCAGGAAATGTGGGACAATTCAGCTGAAGAGCTAAAAACGGGCTTAGCAGTCGAATAATCATTTTTTACAATAGCAATTTTTGGCGAAAAGTTGTAAAATATATGCAGTGTGAAAACACTGTAAGACTAGGACAGGAAAAGCTCCGGAGACCAATCCCCGGAGCTTTTTCCATTTAATCCAGCTGTAACACCTAGTCCGCTATTTAATTACCCCAATTAAAAATCCTCTTATACCAAGGGTCCTTTGTTTCCTGTTTCTCTTCTTTTGGTTTACCTTCTTTATGATCTAAATGATCGGTACAGTATTCTGTCGGTTCTGTCCCGGCGACAAAATAGGTAAAGCGGCGGACCGGGCAATCCTTTGAAGCAAGTTTGCCGTTTTCAGGATTCACGTAAACACCTATGACTCCCTCTTTCGGAGGGGTAAATGCCTTAACTGGTTTACCTTTTAAGGATTCCTCCATAAAGTTTACCCAAATCTTTTTGGCATAGCTTTTTTCCGCGGTAAGGGTAATCGGTTTCCCCACATCATGACCAGCCCAAACAGCAGTTACCAGCTGTGGTGTAAAACCAATCATCCAGCTGTCTGTTTCGGTAGAGCCTGATTTGCCGGCATATGTCCGTGTAATTTCATCAATAAGGGAGTTACCCGTTACTTTTGCATAACCGTTCAGCTTTTTGTCGAACATGCCTGTCATCATGTGTGTCATAACAAAGGCTTTAGCAGGATCCAGTATCCTTTCAGCTTCCTGATTACTTTCAAAAATAACATCTCCATTATAATCTTCTACTCTTGTAATCAATGTAGGAGTTACTTTTTTTCCGCCGTTGGCAAATAGACTGTAGGCATTTGCCATGTCAATGACCCGAACGCCTGAGGTCCCTAAAGCCAGCGACGGGACTTTATCCATTTTTGTAGAGATACCAAACTTTTTAACATTATTAATCAGCGTTTCAGCGCCCATAAAAAGGTGAGTTTTGACAGCATAAATGTTATCAGATACTGCAAGGGCCTGAGCCAGTGTAATTTCTCCATTAGCATACTTGTTATTAAAGTTATGCGGCGAGTATTCTGTTTGGCCATCATCCAATTTAAAGGTGGTTAGTTCGCTCCTCATTGTAGAGGATGGCGTAAAGCCTTGACTAATTGCACCATAATACAAGATTGGCTTTATGGTTGAGCCTGGTTGTCTAACCGCTTGAACGGCTCGATTAAAAGGGCTTTGTTCATAATTGCGTCCGCCGACCATCGCTTTAACATAACCGTTTTTCGGATCCATGGCGATGAGACCCACTTGAATCTCAGATTCACTTGCGATGGTATCTTGAATTTGTTTTTCAGCTTCTTCCTGCTGTTTTAGATCGAGCGTTGTATATACTTTTAAACCGCCAAGAGCGATTGTCCGGTCATCTAGCTTGAGTTGATTTTTTAAGGCATTTTTAACAGCATCTTGAAAATAAGGTGCGGCCTCCACCCGCTTATGTGGATGTTCGCCTACAAATGTAAGGGGAGTTTCCTTTGCCTTTTGAGCTGTTTCTTTTTTAATATAGCCGTTTTCTGCCATGGCGTTTAAAATAATTCCTTGGCGCTTTGTAGCATTTTCTAGTGATTCCAGTGGCGAATAGTAACTAGGACCTTTTGGAACACCGGCTAACATCGAGCTTTCAGCCAAGGATAACTCAGAAGCATTTTTTCCATAATAAAATTGGCTGGCTGCCTGGACACCGTAGGCGCCGTTACCATAATAAATAGTGTTTAAATAGCCTTCCAAAATTTCTTCCTTCGAATAATTCATTTCAATCCGGATGGCATAAAACGCTTCATGTAATTTCCGTGACCAGGTTTTATCATGTTCAAGGAAGAGATTTCGAGCGTATTGCTGGGTAATGGTGCTGGCGCCTTGAACCTTCGCTCCCGCTTTGATATCGGCAAGGATGGCACCCGCTATTCGTTTATAGTCGAAGCCATTATGCTCATAAAAGTTTTTATCTTCAATGGAAATGGTCGCATTGATTAAATCTGGTGAGATTTCCTCGAGGGGAACCCAGTATCGCTTTTGGCCGCTGTTGCTCTCACCGATTAACGTCCCGTCATTGGCAAAGAACAGAGTAGATTGCGGGACAGCAAGCGGCGGTGCACCAAGTATTTTGGCGTAACCTAGAATCCCAAGAAAAACAACCAGCATACAGCCAAAGCCTATCAAACTAATGATAATAAACGCACGCAAGTATTTTATCGTTTTCCGAAATCCATGATTCGTCATTACTTCCACAGCAATACCCTCCTTCGCCAATTTGTAAAATGCCCATAGTTACAGTATTGAAACAAGAGAGTGTTTTTAAACTAGCAAAAAGAAAATATTTCTAGAAATTTTGATAGATTATGCTAGACTTTTCTTTATGTTTGTAATTCAATAGTTTGGGTACCATAAAAATGGAATGAATTCATGGTAATAAGGGCTTTACGAAAATAAACCGGAGGGATGATGAACATGGCAATTTGGTTTACAGAAAAGCAAACTGAAAACTTTGGTATCACCATGAAAATCAATAAAACCTTACATACAGAACAAACAGAATTTCAAAAGCTTGATATGGTGGAAACAGAAGAATGGGGCAATATGCTTCTATTAGATGACATGGTTATGACTTCAGTTAAAGATGAGTTCGTTTATCACGAAATGGTGGCACATATACCATTGTTTACACATCCCAATCCAGAGAACGTTTTAGTTGTCGGCGGCGGCGATGGCGGCGTTATTCGCGAAGTTTTGAAGCACCCAAGTGTGAAAAAAGCAACGCTTGTTGACATCGATGGAAAGGTAATCGAGTATTCTAAAAAGTTTTTGCCTGAAATCGCTGGAAAGCTTGATGACCCTCGCGTCGATGTTCGCGTTGATGACGGCTTTATGCATATCGCAAAAAGTGAAAATGAGTATGACGTGATTATGGTTGATTCTACGGAGCCAGTAGGTCCAGCTGTAAACTTATTTACAAAAGGATTCTACGCTGGGATTTCGAAGGCGTTAAAAGAAGATGGTATCTTTGTGGCACAGTCCGATAACCCTTGGTTTAAAGCAGATTTAATCCGTCACGTACAGCGTGACGTTCGTGAAATCTTCCCAATTACCCGTCTATATGTAGCCAACATCCCTACATACCCAAGCGGACTATGGGCATTCACCATCGGATCCAAAAAATACGACCCGCTCGAAGTAAGCGAAGACCGCTTCCACGAAATCGAAACCAAATACTACACAAAAGAACTGCACAAAGCAGCATTTGTGTTACCTAAGTTTGTTGGGGATTTATTGAAGTAATTTTCGGTGCCTGTCACCGCTCGTGGACACTGTCCACCTCAGGCGGACAGTTAACGGAGCGACTAAATAGATTAGTTATTACATAGAAGTGAGGGAATTAACATGCGTTTTGATGAGACTTATTCTGGGAATGTGTTTATTAAGAGTCATCCGAGTTTTGAGGAGAGTCAGGTTGTCCTTTATGGGATGCCGATGGATTGGACGGTCAGCTATCGTCCGGGCTCACGCTTTGGCCCAGCTCGTATTCGTGAGGTTTCGATTGGTCTGGAAGAGTACAGTGCCTACCTAGATCGTGAACTCGAAGACGTGAAGTATTTTGATGCCGGCGATATTCCGCTTCCTTTTGGGAATGCGCAAAAGAGCTTGGATTTGATTGAGGAGTTCGTTGACCAAGTGTTGGCAGCTGGAAAGTTTCCATTCGGTATGGGCGGCGAGCACTTAGTGTCTTGGCCAGTCATGAAGGCAGTTTATAAGAAATACCCTGATTTAGCGATCATTCATATGGACGCCCATACAGATCTTAGAGAGAACTATGAAGGTGAACCATTATCCCACTCCACTCCAATCCGCAAAATTGCGGAACATATCGGGCCGAAAAACGTCTATTCGTTTGGAATTCGTTCCGGGATGAGGGAAGAATTCCAATGGGCGAAGGAAAACGGCATGCATATTTCAAAATTTGAAGTGCATCAGCCGTTGAAAGAGATACTTCCTGAGCTTACTGGACGTCCTGTTTATGTAACGATTGATATCGATGTTTTGGACCCTGCACATGCACCGGGTACTGGTACTGTTGACGCCGGCGGGATTACTTCTCGTGAGCTGCTTGCATCAATTCATGAAATTGCCCGCTCTGGTGTGAACGTAGTCGGCTGTGACCTTGTTGAAGTTGCTCCAATTTACGACCCATCTGAGCAAACGGCGAACACTGCAAGCAAATTGATTCGTGAAATGCTTCTTGGCTGGGTGAAATAATAACTTTTTTCGTGCCTGTCCCAATTGCGGGGCAGGCATGTTTTGAATTGTGTACATACTATAGGTATAATAGAAAAAGTGTGTTTACTATAAATTTTCTAAGGACCTGCATAGGGTTCATTTTTAAAAAGGGTGTGCGTTTTAGTGTCAATCCCTGAAGTACCGGTAAAAATTAACGTTAAAACGACCATTAATCACGATGAGACTTTTGAATTGATGGTATTTGGTACATACTTTGAAAAAGGAAATGCTGCTTATCTTCGATATGAGGAAGCGGTGGATGAGGGAAATGTACGGACGATTGTGAAGATGGCCCATAATGACGCCCTTATTTTACGCGGCGGTGCGATTAAAATGCGTCTGCCGTTTGAGTTAAATCGTAAGTTAAATGGCAGTTATGAAATGCCGTTTGGCCAATTTGCAACCGTGACAAAAGCAAAAAGAATAGATTATTCCTATGAAAATGGTAAAGGCCACTTCGGTGTTCTTTATGATTTTTCCATGGAGGGTGCAGAGGCAAGTACATATCAGTTAGAAATAGCGTTTCAGGAGGAGAAGAAATGAACATAGTTGAACAGGTTCAAAGTCGTTTAAAAGAGGAAATCCGGGCAGCGGTTGTGAAGGCGAATCTTGCCACAGAAGAACAGATTCCAGATGTAATTCTCGAGATCCCAAAGGAGAAGGCGCACGGCGATTATTCAACCAACATGGCAATGCAGCTTGCACGTGTTACGAAGAAGGCGCCGAGAATGATTGCGGAAGCACTCATTGAAAATTTCGACCGCTCAAAAGCTTCCATTGAAAAAATCGAATTAGCAGGTCCAGGGTTCATCAATTTTTATATGAATAATGCTTACTTAACGGATTTAATTCCGACGGTTCTAGAAGCAGGGGAAAAGTATGGAGAGACTATGGTTGGCGGCAAGCAGAAGGTTCAAGTGGAGTTTGTTTCAGCAAACCCAACGGGCGACCTGCACCTTGGCCATGCACGTGGTGCTGCAGTCGGCGACTCGCTTTGCAATATTTTAGCGAAGGCTGGCTATGATGTTTCGCGTGAGTACTATATTAATGACGCCGGTAATCAGATTAATAATCTGGCATTGTCTGTTGAGGCGCGTTATTTCCAAGCACTTGGTCAAGATAAACCAATGCCGGAGGACGGCTACCATGGTGCGGACATCATTGGGATTGGAAAGTCGCTGGCAGAAGAATTTGGCGATAAATATGTGAATGTAGATGAGCAGGAGCGTTTTGAATTTTTCCGTGAGTACGGCTTGAAATACGAAATGGCGAAATTGCAAAAGGATCTCGAGGATTTCCGTGTTTCATTTGATGTTTGGTACTCTGAAACTTCTCTTTATAAAAATGGCAAAATCGATGAGGCGTTGAAAGTGCTACGTGAACGCGGCTATATTTATGAGGAAGAAGGCGCGACCTGGCTTCGTTCAACAGACTTCGGTGACGATAAGGATCGCGTGTTGATTAAGCAGGATGGTTCATATACGTATTTGACACCAGATATCGCTTACCATAAAGACAAGCTAGACCGCGGCTTTGAAAAGCTCATCAATATTTGGGGTGCGGACCACCACGGATATATTCCACGGATGAAGGCGGCGATTCAGTCACTTGGCTATGCGGCGGATGCCCTCGAGGTCGAAATCATCCAACTTGTTCACCTTTATAAAAATGGTGAGAAGATGAAGATGAGTAAGCGTACAGGTAAAGCTGTCACTATGCGTGATTTGGTGGATGAGGTCGGCCTCGACGCCACTCGTTACTTCTTTGCGATGAGAAGTTCGGATACTCATATGGACTTTGACCTAGACTTAGCGGTATCAGAATCGAACGAAAATCCAGTGTATTATGCTCAATATGCGCACGCAAGGATTTGCAGCATCCTTCGTTCAGGTGAAGAGCAGGGCATAAAAGTTGATAAGAATGCCGATTTCTCACTAATTGGTGCAGAAAAAGAAATCGAGTTATTGAAAAAACTTGGAGAGTTCCCGCAGGCTGTAGGTGAAGCGGCATTGAAGCGCGTGCCGCACCGTGTCACGAACTATATCATGGAACTAGCGTCAACCTTCCATAGCTTCTACAATGCCGAAAAAGTACTTGACAGCGAGCAGCCAGAGCGCACTAAGGCGCGCCTCGCGTTAATCAAAACCGTTCAGATCACACTGCGCAATGCCCTCGCATTGATCGGTGTATCAGCACCTGAAAAAATGTAATATTTGATGGCTCCCTTTAGGGGAGCCATTTTTACTATTCCCATTGGGGTAGTAGTGTCCATATGAGGTGGAAAGTGTCCACGAGCGGTGAACACCTTTTAGGTGTCACCTTGGTGACAGGCACCGAAAATCACCAAATATTCATACTGAATATTTATCCGGTTTTTGGCAAATATTATAGAGGTAATTTTATGATGAGGAGTGGCCCTGATGAATGTGGGAAGAGCGAAGGAAATTGCTGAGTCGATGGATATGATTAATGTTACGTATGAGGGAACGCCTGTGATTATTCAGCATGTGGATGACAACACGAAGATGGCGCGGGTTTATGCGAAGTCTGACCCGGAGAATGAAATAGAAGTTCCAGTTTTGAATTTAATTGAAGAGTAAAAGAGTCTCCTGCGAAGGGAGACTCTTTTAGGTTAAACACCTTGTGAGTGCTTATGGTTTGGTAATTTGCTTTCTGGGTCGTTGTTGCCATGCTTTTGATTTTTCTTCTGCTTCTTTTCATTTTCTGCTAATTTTTGTACGAATTGGCCCGTGCTTTCCATCGAAAATCCCTCCTTGTGTGAATCTGTTGTTACTTTAACCATTACCCTTTGAAAAAATGCTGGGAGTTATTTCACCTCAATGGTGGCCCCGCTGATTCGCTTAAAGCCGCGAACCTTACTAATATCCTCGACTAATTTCAATGTTGCCTGGTCCTTTGCCTTTGCCTCAATCATGAAGTCTACATCTTGTCCAATTTCTTTTAACATTTTTATAAACGGCATGATAAATTCGAGGTCTACAAAATCTGCATGTGACCTGAATTCTTTTTCGCCTTTGGGGGAGGAAATGTGAATTTTTGGTAATAAGTCAACATGATCCCATGTTTTAAAGACCCTCGGCAGTAACTCCTCAAGCGGTGGTTCGCAAAGGTTCGCCATGTGATGATGATAATCGAATACAAAGGGGATGGTCTCTTTTTCACAGGCAATCAAGGTTTCTTCTGTATTGTAGGTTTTGTCATCATTCTCCAAGGTCATCGCACGTTTAATATGCGGCGGAAGCTTTTTAAGATTCTCATGAAACCGGACAATCGTTTCCACCTTATCACCATAGGCACCGCCGATATGGATATTCATCATACCTCTACCCTCAACACCCATCGCTTCAAACATTCGATAATGATATTCCATATCGATCACGGCATTATCGGTTATTTTAGCTTGCGGAGAGGTAAATAACGTGTATTGATTTGGATGGAAACTAACACGCAAATTATTCTTTTTGATTAGCTGACCAATTTCCTTCCACTGCTTCCTAAAGGGTGTAACAAAATCCCATAACACGTCTGGATGGGTAGCTAACGGTACAATTGAACTCGAAAGCCGGTACAATTCAATTTCATGGGCGAGATTAAAATAGAACATTCGGAGCGTATGGGCTAAATTGAGCCTTGTGAGCTCAAGTAACTTATTTTTACGCTCCTTTTCAGATAACTGCTGATATCGAGTAAACGTAAGTGTCTTCGATGGAGAAGCATCCCACAGAGTAATAGCTGTTGAAACATAGCCGAAACGAATCTTCATCGCAATCACTCCTTACTATAAAAAGAATGAAATAGCCCCGGCAATGACTTCCTTTACGGACCTGTATAAATATTTTTTATTGAGGTCCTCCAGCTTCAATGGTTTTGAATCAAGAACATCCTTATGGAGGACATCCCTAAACCGATCCACAAAGGCAGGATCAAAAAAATAACAATTAATTTCTTTGTTTAAAAACAAACTTCTTTTATCAAAATTAGCCGTACCGATATCACACAGATGATCATCGATAATGATTGATTTGGCATGGTAAAAACCATTCTTATACTGAAAAGCCTGTGCTCCTGCTTCCAACATCAAACGTAAATATCGGTATGAAGCTTCTTGTACAAGCATATGATCCGTTATATAGGGCACAACGATGGTAATCTTAATGCCGCGCTTTGCCGCACGAAGCAGTTCATGGATGAGTTTTTTACTTGGAATAAAATACGGAGTACCAATGGTAATCGACTTTTTTGCGTTTTGAATTAAGTTGAAATACTTATCTTCAAGGCGTCCTGCCTCCGTCGGAACCAATTGATGTGGTATTGTCCCTTTGGGCTGCTCAGGAGCATAACGAGAATCTACAATCACATGATCAGAAGCGTACTCATTCCAATCAACAAAAAACTCACGCTGCAGGTACGGCACACTTTCACCAGTAATCTTTAAATGGTAATCACGCCAGGGACTCAGCTTCGGATCTTGATCGATATATTCTTTACCAACATTAAAGCCGCCAAGATAACCAATTTTGCCATCAATAATGGAAATCTTACGGTGGTTTCGCACCTGGGAGGAATAGAAAAGGAATGGAAGCCGTAATCGATTGCTAAAGGCAAATTGAACTCCTGCATTACGCAATTCTTTTATTGCCGGCTTTTTCACCTGATAACTGCCAACCCGGTCGACCAGCAGTCTAACTTCGACGCCTTCCTTTGCCTTTGCTTTTAAAATATCGAAAAACTGCTGGCCAAAATGATCATCCCTAACGATGTAAAAGAGGATATGAATATGGCTTCGTGCCATTTTCAATTCATGAAAGTAATCAGCAAACAGCCCTTTTCCATGCGGAAAAATATCAAAGTCTCCGTACAAAATCGGCGTTTCCCGTTTGCTGAAAATTGAACGATGCTTTTTTCTTCCTAAGGTAAGATCGAGATAAAACCATACAATAATAAGAAGTATAAGAGCAATGACGATGGATGGTAAATTCATCAGTATCGTTCCTCCAATCATTTCTTTTAGGTTTGCCAAACAGAGTCTATAGTATGAATTTCAATAAATGTCGAATCATTTTTTAATAAAACCATTTGACTGAATGCTCATTCATTATATAATGGTGGTAACAGTAGTCAGAAAATTTTATTGTTTTGAAATTTTCTACCTAAAACAAACAATTTAGGAATAGAAAAAACAAAGGGGGCGTATTGAATGAATGGGCTTTTATGGGTGAACCTTATTGCATTCCTAACTGTAACCGCTTACGCTGTCAGTCTATTCGTTTATGTAGTTAAAACGAGGATTGAATTCATTAAGCTGGGGAAAAAAGTCGAGTTTGACAACAAAGTCAAAGAACGAATGCAGAAAATCTGGGTCAATGTTTTTGGTCAGAAGAAGTTATTAAAGGACAAAAAGAGTGGAATCATGCACGTCATGTTCTTTTATGGATTTATTCTTGTCCAATTTGGTGCGATTGATTTCATTTGGAAGGGATTAGTACCAGGCTCTCATTTACCGCTTGGGCCGCTGTATGCAGGGTTTACCTTTTTCCAGGAAATTGTGACACTGATGATCCTAGTTGCGGTCATATGGGCTTTTTATCGCCGTTATGTGGAAAAGCTTGTCCGCTTGAAGCGCAATTTTAAATCAGGTCTTGTGTTGATTTTTATCGGCGGGTTAATGCTTTCCGTTCTTGTAGGAAACGGAATGGGCATTATCTGGCACGGCCACGAAGCTACTTGGACAGAGCCAATTGCGTCGTTAATTGCGCTTATTTTTTCAGGCATTGGTGAAACCGCTTCAATTGTCATCTTTTATGTGGCATGGTGGGTACATTTATTATTCTTACTAACCTTCTTAGTGTATGTTCCACAATCCAAACACGCACATTTAATTGCCGGACCGGCAAATGTATATTTTAACCGTTTAGAAAAACCAGGTAAGTTGAAGAAGGTCGATTTTGAGGACGAGTCACAAGAATCCTTCGGGGTTGGAAAAATTGAAGACTTCACGCAGCACCAAATGATTGACTTCTACGCTTGTGTAGAATGTGGACGCTGTACCAATATGTGTCCTGCAACAGGTACAGGAAAAATGTTGTCACCAATGGATTTAATTGTGAAAATGCGTGATCATCTAACCAATCATGGTGCGGCTGTTACCTCCAAACAACCGTGGGTGCCGACCTTTGCGTTTGGTAACACAAGGGGGAACCAAATCGCACTTGCTGCAAGTGGTCAAGGTGCACAAGAATCAGCAGCAACGCTTGCTTATAATCCAAGCTTGATTGGCGATGTCATTACGGAAGAGGAAATCTGGGCGTGTACGACTTGCCGTAACTGTGAGGATCAATGTCCAGTTATGAACGAACACGTTGATAAAATTATTGACCTTCGCCGTTATCTTGTTTTAACAGAAGGAAAGTTAGATGCAGACGCTCAGCGCGCGATGACCAACATCGAACGTCAGGGTAACCCTTGGGGCTTGAACCGAAAAGAGCGTGAAAGCTGGCGTGAAGTTCGCGAGGATGTTGAGATTCCGACGGTAAAAGAAATGAACAAAAAAGGCGAAGAGTTCGAATACTTATTCTGGGTTGGGTCGATGGGATCCTACGACAACCGCAGCCAGAAAATTGCTCTTTCCTTCGCCAAGCTATTAAATGAAGCAGGCGTGAAGTTTGCGATTCTCGGAAATAAAGAGAAAAACTCTGGTGATACACCGCGCCGTCTCGGCAATGAGTTCTTGTTCCAAGAGCTTGCAACGAAGAATATCGAGGAATTCGAAAAGGCTGAGGTTAAGAAGATTGTTACGATTGACCCGCACGCCTACAATATTTTCAAAAATGAATACCCGGACTTCGGGTTAGAGGCAGAGGTTTACCATCATACGGAAGTACTTTATCAGTTAGTTCGTGATGGAAAACTTATTCCGAAACATGCAGTCAACGAAAAAATTACCTTCCATGATTCATGTTACTTAGGTCGTTACAATGATGTGTACGATCCACCTCGTGAGATTTTAAAATCAATCCCAGGTGTACAGCTGGTGGAAATGGAACGAAACAGGGAAACCGGAATGTGCTGTGGTGCAGGCGGCGGCTTAATGTGGATGGAGGAAGAAACCGGACACCGTATTAACGTTGCCAGAACCGAGCAGGCTCTTGCCGTGAATCCTTCTGTGATCAGTTCTGGATGTCCGTACTGTTTAACGATGTTATCGGACGGAACAAAGGCAAAAGAGGTAGAAGAAAAGATTTCAACCTATGATGTGGCAGAATTGCTAGAGAAAGCGGTTTGTGGGGAAGTAGCTTAATTGTTTAAGGCAGAAGTTGATTCCGTTATTTGAATTCATAAAATTTTAGGAATTTTGTGTAAAATAATTCAACTTCTGCTCTTTTTTATGTAAAATAGATAGTGGGTAGTGAAACGCTTACATTTTTTTTAAACAGAAATCGAGCGAGCGTTCAGTCAATTAAAGGATTAAAGAATAGGGAGAGTGCGTGGAATGGGGAAAACAGTTATTTTGAGCGGCGTTAGAACACCATTTGGGAAATTTGGCGGAGCACTTAGCAGTCTGACAGCTTCACAGCTTGGCGGCATTGCGGTCAAAGAGGCGATTGCACGCGCTGGAGTGAATCCTGAAGATGTACAAGAGGTTATTTTAGGTACGGTTTTACAAGGCGGCCAGGGGCAGATTCCTTCACGCCAAGCAGCAAGAGAGGCTGGACTGGCTTGGGAAGTAAAAACAGAAACCATCAATAAAGTTTGTGCTTCGGGAATGCGCAGTGTCACGTTAGCTGATCAAATCATCCGTGCAGGCGATGAAGAGTTAATTGTTGCAGGCGGTATGGAATCGATGAGCAACGCCCCATATATTTTACCAAAGGCACGCTGGGGATTAAAAATGGGCGATTCATCAGTTAAGGATTTAATGATTCATGATGGCTTAAGCTGCAGCTTCACAGGGGTCCATATGGGAACCTACGGAAATTCAACAGCAAAAGAAATGGAAATCAGTCGTGAAGCGCAGGATGAGTGGGCCTTAAGAAGTCACCAAAAAGCAATTGCCGCAATCGAAGGCGGTATTTTTGCAGAAGAAATCGTGCCTGTCACCGTCCCACAGCGTAAAGGTGCGCCGGTTGCAGTTGAGCATGATGAATCACCACGAAAAGACACCTCTATCGAAAGACTTTCAAAATTAGAACCTGTTTTTAACTCAGACGGAACAATCACAGCAGGAAATGCACCTGGAATCAATGACGGTGCGGCGGCTCTTGTTTTAATGAGTGAGGAAAGAGCCTTACGCGAAGGCCTGAAGCCGGAAGCTGTTATCCTAGGGCATGCAGCAGTAGCGGTTGAAGCAAAGGATTTCCCTCAAACACCAGGACTTGTCATCAACAGCTTATTGAAAAAAACTGGAAAAACCGTAGAAGAAATTGACTTATTTGAAATCAATGAAGCATTTGCAGCTGTTGCCTTAGCAAGTGGAAAAATTGCAAACCTTGATCCAGAAAAGGTCAATGTCAATGGCGGTGCGGTCGCGTTGGGTCATCCAATCGGCGCGAGCGGTGCCCGGATTATTATCACGTTAATGCATGAATTGAAACGCCGTGGCGGCGGAATTGGGATTGCCGCGATTTGCAGCGGCGGCGGTCAGGGTGATGCGGTGATGATTGAGGTTCCGAGGGTTTAAGGGATTTCCAGAAAATGTCTAATTGTCCAAAAGGGCTTAATAATAGTCCATAACGACAAGAAAAAAGTCCAAAAGGTCATGAAAATGGTTCAAAACACGTTGGAAAAAGTCCAAAATACGCTGAAAAAGGTCCAAAACTCAAATATGCCCAAAAAACTAGAACTATAAAGGGGGCTTGAATGCATTTCAAGCCTTAATTGGAGGGGAAGTAATGAAGGTTGAAAAGGTAATGGTTATCGGAGCGGGGCAAATGGGTTCCGGGATTGCTCAGGTTTGTGCCCAGGCTGGCTACACGGTGTACCTCAATGATTTAAAGCCGGAATTCGTGGAGCGCGGGTTAGGTGTCATCAGCAAAAATTTATCCAGAAATGTGGATAAAGGCAGAATGACAGAGGAGCAAAAACAAGAGGTTCTGAATCAAATCACTGCCTCTACGGATCTGAATGATGCCCGTACGGTTGACCTCGTGATTGAAGCAGCGGTTGAGAATATGGAAATTAAAACAAAACTCTTCGCGCAGTTAGATGAAATTGCGCCAGTACATGCGATTTTGGCGAGCAATACTTCATCTCTGCCTATTACGGAAATTGCTGCAGCAACGAAACGTCCGGAACAGGTAATTGGCATGCACTTTATGAATCCGGTGCCCGTTATGAAGCTAGTGGAAATCATTCGCGGCTTAGCTACTGCCGATGAGGTTTACCAAGTGATTGAGGATATGACCAAGACGCTCGGCAAGGTTCCTGTTGAAGTAAATGACTTCCCTGGATTCGTTTCAAACCGAATTCTCATGCCGATGATCAATGAAGCGATTTATACGCTGTATGAAGGTGTGGCAACGAAGGAAGCCATCGATGAAGTCATGAAGCTTGGGATGAACCACCCGATGGGACCGTTGACGTTAGCTGATTTTATCGGACTTGATACTTGCCTTTATATTATGGAAACCCTCCATGAAGGCTTTGGCGATACAAAATACCGTCCATGCCCGCTACTGCGAAAGTATGTTAAAGCTGGCTGGCTTGGTAAGAAATCCGGTCGAGGCTTCTACACATACGAATAGTTGGGAGTGTTACTATGAATCTAAGATTTACAGAAGAGCAGGAAATGATGCGGAAAATGGTTCGCGATTTTGCTGAAAAAGAAATTGCCCCGTTTGTCGAGCGGATGGAAAAGGGCGAATTTCCACGTGAAGTTCTTCGAAAAATGGGTGAGCTCGGTTTGATGGGAATTCCGGTTCCTGAAAAATACGGTGGTGCTGAGATGGATTTTGTCTCTTATATCATTGCGATTAACGAGATTTCCCGTGTCAGCGCGACCGTAGGCGTCATTCTTTCTGTTCATACATCGGTCGGAACGAATCCAATCTTGTATTTTGGCTCGGATGAACAAAAGCAACGGTTTTTGCCGAAATTGGCTTCAGGAGAGTATTTGGCGGCGTTCTGCTTAACGGAGGCGGGTTCAGGATCGGATGCAAAAAGCATGAAATCCCGCGCGGTTAAAAAGGATGACCATTATGTGATCAACGGCTCGAAGATGTTTATCACGAATGGCGGCGAAGCGGATGTTTACATCGTCTTTGCTTCCACCAATCCTGAATTAGGCAGTAAAGGTATCTCGGCGTTTATTGTGGAAAAAAACTCACCTGGCCTTGTGATTGGCAAGGATGAACATAAGATGGGACTTCATGGCTCAAGAACTGTACAGCTATCTTTTGAAGACATGCGCGTGCCTGTCGAGAATCTTCTGGGTCAAGAAGGAGAAGGCTTTAAAATTGCGATGGCCAACCTGGATGTTGGCCGAATCGGGATCGCGGCTCAAGCATTAGGGATTGCAGAAGCGGCACTTGGTGCGGCGGTGGAGTATGCAAAAGAACGTCAACAATTTGGAAAGCCTATAGCAGCACAACAAGGAATTGGCTTTAAATTGGCCGACATGGCGACGAACGTAGAAGCTGCTAGACTGTTACTCTATCGTGCGTCGGACCTGCGGGCACAGGGTATGAAATGTGGCATGGAAGCTTCGATTGCAAAGTTATTTGCTTCGAAAACCGCTGTGGAGACGGCAACAGAAGCGATTCAGGTGTTTGGCGGATATGGCTATACAGAGGACTATCCAGTCGAGCGCTATTTCCGCGACGCAAAAGTGACCGAGATTTATGAGGGAACGAGTGAGATTCAGCGGATAGTGATTAGTAAATATCTTTAATTGGTAGATTAGTAGTTTGTGGATATATGGTCATATGTGTAGATATCGTATTGAAACCTATAGATTCTCTAGCTAATTGTAGAAGCTGTATGGTTTTATGTAGAAGCTGTATGGTTTTTTGAATAAACTGTACGCTTTTTTGTAAAAACTGTACGGTTAATGAGAGCAGTTACCCTTAAGGAGGACGTATATAATGAATTTTCGCTTATCGGAAGAACATGAGATGATTCGGAAAATGGTTCGGGATTTTGCTCGAAATGAGGTCGCTCCAACAGCGGCTGAGCGTGATGAGGAAGAGCGGTTTGACCGTGAGATTTTTGACAAGATGGCGGAGCTTGGCTTAACAGGGATTCCGTGGCCAGAGGAGTACGGCGGCATCGGCAGCGATTTTCTAGCATATTGTATTGCAGTTGAAGAGCTCTCAAGAGTTTGTGCGTCAACAGGCGTAACATTATCCGCACACACTTCACTAGCGGGCTGGCCAATCTATAAATTCGGTTCCGAAGAACAAAAACAACAATACCTTCGTCCGATGGCGGAAGGAAAAAAAATCGGAGCGTACGGGTTAACAGAACCAGGCAGCGGTTCGGACGCCGGCGGGATGAGAACAACAGCAAGACGTGAAGGCGATCATTACGTCCTCAATGGTTCAAAAATTTTCATCACGAATGGCGGAGTAGCCGATATTTACGTGGTTTTTGCCTTAACAGATCCATCGAGCAAACAAAAAGGAACCACCGCATTCATTGTTGAAAGTGATACACCAGGCTTCTCAGTAGGGAAAAAAGAAAAGAAACTTGGCATTCGTTCTTCACCAACAACCGAAATTATTTTTGAAGATTGCAAGGTGCCTGTCACCAACAGATTGGGTGAAGAGGGGGAAGGTTTCAAAATTGCGATGATGACGCTTGATGGCGGCCGTAATGGGATTGCAGCGCAAGCGGTTGGAATTGCACAGGGTGCGCTTGACGCTGCGGTCGACTATTCAAAAGAACGCCAGCAGTTTGGGAAACCAATTGCTGCAAACCAAGGAATTGCCTTCAAGCTTGCGGATATGGCGACAAATATTGAAGCAGCAAGACTATTAACCTATCAAGCGGCATGGCTTGAGTCGCAGGGTCTGCCGTACGGTAAAGAATCAGCAATGTCAAAATTATTTGCTGGCGACACAGCGATGAAGGTGACTACGGAAGCCGTACAGGTATTTGGCGGGTACGGTTATACCAAGGATTACCCAGTGGAGAGATTCATGCGTGACGCAAAAATCACGCAAATTTACGAGGGAACACAGGAAATCCAACGCCTCGTTATCTCGAGAATGGTAACGAAATAAATATAAAAGCGGAAGCGCCTTCGGAACAAGCCAAGCCTTGTTCCTGTGAGGATTAATCTAAGTAGCTTTCCTTAGTGCACAGGGGCGAAAGGCATAAGACGAGCCGGCGAGAAGGTTGTTCTTTAACCTTCTTGACGGATTGGCTTATGACCGAGGAAAAAGCGACTTTCTTTTTCCACGAGCCCCTAGGCGCTGGAGCTAGCAAGGTGGTATCGGGGATGAAAAAGCGAGAAGTGCAGGCTTCAGTAAAAGATGAACGCCTTGTACAAAGAAGACGGGATCAGATGATCAAAGGGGCCGTATCACTTTTTAAAGAAAAAGGGTTCCACCGAACGACGACAAGGGAAATAGCGAAGGCAGCAGGTTTTAGCATAGGAACCTTATATGAATATATTCGTACGAAGGAAGATGTTCTTTACCTAGTTTGTGATAGTATTTATGACCACGTAAGCGAGCGGCTTCAGGAGGACCTTGAGCATAAGCAAGGCACACTGGAAAGCCTGAAGCATGGGATTGCCAACTATTTTCGGGTTATTGATGAAATGCAGGAGGAAATCTTGGTCATGTATCAAGAGGCCAAATCGCTCACCAAGGATGCCCTTCCCTATGTATTGAATAAGGAAAATGAAATGGCGGCGATGTTCGAAAAACTCATCACTCTGTGTGTGGAAAACGGCGAACTGAATTTGTCTGAAAAGCAAATTAGAATCCTTTCTCATACGATTATTGTCGAGGGGCAAATGTGGAGTTTCCGCCGCTGGACACTGCAAAAATTATTTACCTTAGAAGAATACATTGAAATGCAAACGGAGTATTTATTTTCAGGGATTAACGGAGTAAGTAAGGCATTGCAAAAAGGGACGATTACGAAGTGAATTTTTCCAAACAAAGGGGGAGACAAATGAGCACGACGGAGGTTTATCAGCCGAAGCATCATATTCGTTTTGTAACGGCGTCTAGTTTGTTTGATGGTCACGACGCTTCGATTAATATTATGAGAAGAATTCTGCAGGCGAGCGGAGCAGAGGTCATCCATCTTGGCCATAACCGTTCGGTCGAAGAGGTTGTCAATGCGGCGATTCAAGAGGACGCGCAGGGAATCGCGATTTCTTCTTACCAAGGGCGGGCATGTTGAATACTTTAAGTATATGTACGATTTACTGAAGGAAAAGGGTGCGCCGAACATCCGCATTTATGGCGGCGGCGGCGGTGTCATTATCCCGCGTGAGATTAAGGAGCTTCATGATTACGGAATTGCCTGGATTTTTTCACCTGAGGATGGAAGGAAGCTGGGGCTTCAAGGGATGATTAACCGGATGCTGGAGGAATGTGACTTCCCGACCGTTACGGCTGATCATGCTGAGCATATCGAAAAGCTGCCTACTGGTGATGTTAATGCAATATCAAAATTAATTACCCTTGCCGAGCTTCATGTTGATAGCAACCGGGAAGCGGCTGCGGCTGCTGAAAGCCTTCTTGAAAAAGTAAAATCGTTAACAAAGGAGATTCCTGTTGTCGGAATCACCGGTACAGGCGGAGCGGGTAAAAGTTCATTAACCGATGAATTGATACGCCGATTTATCAATGAACTGCCGGATAAAAAAGTGGCGATTCTATCCGTTGACCCGACCAAGCAAAAAACAGGCGGCGCATTATTAGGCGACCGGATTCGAATGAATGCTATCTTTAATCCAAATGTTTATATGCGAAGCCTGGCCACCCGATCCTCAAAATCAGAACTATCGCTTGCGATTAAAGACGCCGTTTCAGTCGTGAAGGCAGCTGGCTTTGACCTAGTAATTGTCGAAACGAGCGGTATCGGTCAGGGAGACGCGGAGATTACCGAAATTTGTGATGTTTCCCTTTACGTCATGACCAGTGAATTCGGTGCACCTACACAGCTGGAAAAAATTGATATGATTGACTTTGCGGACTTAATTGTCATTAATAAATTTGAGCGCAAGGGTTCTGAAGATGCACTTCGTCAGGTGCAAAAGCAATTCCAGCGCAGCCATATGCTGTTCGAAAAAGACACAAGTGAAATGCCTGTATATGGTACGATTGCTAGCCAGTTTAATGATCTTGGCACCAATGCCCTGTTTGCGGCGTTAATTGAAAAAGTAAATGAAAAAATGGGTACCAATTGGGTTACCTCTTTTACTAAACACGCGTTAGTAGAAAAACAAAATGTGATCATTCCAACAGACCGCCGTTATTATCTCCGGGAAATATCGGATACAGTCCGCCGCTACCATCAAAAGGCTGAAGAACAGGCAAATATTGCCCGAAAAATATTTCAGCTCGAAGGCGCCATTGCGGCGGTTAAAGAGACAGATGCAAACGGAGATGTTCTTGCTTCCCTCGAGACGATTAAGCAAGCAACAGAAGAGAAATTAACACCAGAGTCTAAAAAAATACTCAACGGCTGGGAGAAAACAAAGGCTGCATATAAAGCGGATAAATTTGTCACGAGAATCCGTGATAAAGAGATTATTACCGTTCTAAAAACAAAGAGTCTTTCTGGCATCGATATTCCAAAGGTGGTTTTACCGAGGTATAAAGATTACGGAGAGATCCTTCGCTGGGTGTATCGCGAAAATGTACCAGGTTCTTATCCGTTTACAGCGGGAGTGTTCCCGTTCAAACGTGAGGGGGAAGATCCGAAACGTCAATTTGCCGGGGAAGGAACGCCAGAGAGAACGAATCGCCGCTTCCACTATCTTTCAAAAGATGATACAGCGAAACGTTTAAGTACGGCATTTGACTCGGTGACATTGTATGGGGAAGACCCGGATTATCGTCCGGATATTTTTGGGAAAATTGGTGAAAGCGGAGTCAACGTTTGTACGCTGGATGATATGAAAAAACTTTATGATGGCTTTGATCTTTGTCATCCATCTACATCCGTGTCGATGACGATAAATGGCCCTGCGCCGATTATTTTAGCGATGTTCATGAATACGGCGATTGATCAGCAGGTGAAGAAGAAAGAAGAAGAGCTTGGCCGCGTGTTGACCGTTGAGGAATTCGCGCAAGTAAAGGCTTATACGTTAAAAACCGTCCGCGGTACGGTACAAGCGGATATTTTAAAAGAAGACCAAGGTCAAAACACATGTATTTTTTCAACGGAGTTTGCGCTTAGGATGATGGGCGATATTCAACAGTATTTCATCGATAAGCAGGTGCGTAACTATTATTCTGTTTCGATTTCTGGCTATCATATTGCCGAGGCAGGCGCTAACCCTATTTCGCAGCTGGCGTTTACACTTTCAAACGGTTTTACCTATGTGGAGTATTATTTAAGCCGCGGAATGAAGATTGATGATTTTGCGCCAAACTTATCGTTCTTTTTCTCCAACGGTTTGGATCCTGAATATACCGTTATTGGACGGGTGGCACGCCGCATTTGGGCGACAGTTATGCGCGATAAATATGGTGCGGCTGAGCGCAGCCAAAAGCTTAAGTATCATGTTCAAACATCCGGTCGTTCCTTGCACGCACAAGAGATTGACTTTAATGATATCCGTACAACGCTGCAGGCATTGATGGCGTTGCACGATAACTGTAATTCCCTTCATACCAATGCCTACGACGAAGCGATTACAACACCGACTGAAGAATCCGTTCGCCGCGCGATGGCAATTCAGATGATTATTACAAAAGAGCATGGGTTAACGAAAAATGAAAATCCACTCCAGGGTTCCTTTATTGTTGAAGAATTAACGGACCTTGTGGAGGAAGCCGTTCTGCAAGAGTTTGAACGCTTAAATGACCGCGGCGGTGTGCTTGGTTCGATGGAGACGCAGTATCAACGCGGAAAAATTCAAGATGAATCGATGTACTATGAAATGAAGAAGCATACGGGTGAGCTTCCGATTATCGGCGTCAATACGTATTTAAATCCAAATCCTCCTTCAGAAGAAGACATTGACAGCATGGAGCTGGCGAGAGCGTCATATGAGGAAAAAGAATTGCAAATTACCAATTTACGTGCCTTCCAACAAGCACATTCAGCGGAAACTGCAAAAGCATTAGAACGCTTGAAAGCAGCAGCAGTGAACAACCAAAATATTTTTGCAGAACTAATGGAAACCGTACAAGTAGCAAGCCTCGGCCAAATCACAAAAGCACTATACGAAGTAGGCGGGCAATATAGAAGGAATATGTAATTCTTATAACAATGGCTTATGCTAAACTAAGCCATTGTTTTTTGTGTAAAAATAATTTTTCTACTAGTACTAAAATTGGCTATTTTTCTTATATAATAGATGAACGAACATCAATGGATCCCGGGGCAGGTGTTGACAATGAAGATAAACAATACGTTTTTATTTTTTATACTATTTGCCTGGCCGTTATACTATCTCTATCAACACCAATTAGGTGCCATTTCCTTTCTAGTACTGGCAATTTTCTTCTTGTTAAAGGCACTGAAAGAGCTGAAAATGCTAAAAAAAGAGGAAAAACCTGATGATAACCAGCCAAAACGGGAAAAAATCAAGCAAAACAGTAGATAGAACTAGCATAAACGGGAGAATATTGTTTATAATGAAGAATATGTCAAAAAACTAGCACTCTGGTGCTAAAATTTTTGCCCGTTATCACTCATTTTATAGAGTGTTAAATAGAGAAAGGAAGTGCCGATATTGAGTTTACAAAATTTCTCAAAAGAGCAATTAAAAGAGTTATCCCTCATTGAGATGGCGTATGAATTTCTAAAAGGCAGCAAACAACCAATTGCCTTCCACGATTTAATTAAAGAAATTGCTGCAGCTACAGAAATCACAGAGGAACAAATCAAATCAAGAATTGCACAATTCTATACAGATATAAATATCGATGGCCGTTTTCTTTCATTAGGTGATAACCGCTGGGGTCTTCGCGTATGGTATCCAATCGATACACAGGAAGAAGAAGTGGTTACCGTTATTAAACCTAAGAAGAAAAAGGCGAAGAAGGTTGTCGATGAAGACGAACTTGAAGACTTCGATGATATTGATGAGGATTACGAGGAACTGGATGACTTCGTCGATGAAGATGATCTCCTAGACGACGAAGAGGACGATCTCCTTGATGACCTCGACGATGTCGATGATTTGGACGATGACGATGATGTAATCGATGATGACGATGAATTCGATCTTGATGAAGAAGAAGATCTTGACGAAGTCATTGATGATGAGGAAGAAGATTTAGATGAAGTTGAGGATGAAGAGGGCGACCTATTATAGGCTTGACTTTTTATCTCTCGGCTTGTAGAATCTTTTTTGGGCTCCTTTTAAAAGGAACGGATCATAATTTGCTTATTGAGCGCTCCCCTTACATTGCGTAAGCGGAGTGCTTTTTTATTTTGTCAGCCAATGATACACAGCTCTTTCGGCAATCTTTACTAATAAAATTTTTTTATAAAACAAGCCTTAAACAACATGAAGATTGCGCAAACTGATTTAGAGGAGGATTTATTTATGACTAAGTATATTTTTGTAACTGGCGGTGTGGTTTCATCGTTAGGAAAAGGAATTACCGCAGCCTCTTTAGGACGGTTGTTAAAAAATCGCGGGTTAAATGTTACGATTCAAAAATTTGACCCTTATATTAACGTGGACCCAGGAACAATGAGTCCTTACCAGCACGGCGAAGTGTTCGTAACCGGTGACGGCGCGGAAACGGATTTAGACTTAGGACACTATGAACGTTTTATCGATATTAACTTAAATAAGTACAGTAACGTGACGACTGGGAAAATCTATTCTACTGTTTTACGTAAAGAACGCCGCGGTGATTACTTAGGCGGAACGGTTCAGGTTATTCCACACATTACGAATGAAATCAAAGAACGTGTTTTTCGTGCGGGTAATGAAACAAATGCGGATGTTGTTATCACTGAAATTGGTGGAACAGTAGGGGATATTGAGTCGCTTCCATTCCTAGAAGCTATCCGTCAGATCAAGAGTGATATCGGGAGCTCTAACGTCATGTACATCCACTGTACATTAATTCCTTATATTAAAGCGGCGGGCGAAATGAAGACGAAGCCGACACAACACAGTGTAAAAGAGCTTCGCAGTCTTGGTATTCAGCCAAATATCATCGTCGTTCGTACAGAAATGCCAGTTTCACAGGATATGAAGGATAAAATTGCTTTGTTCTGTGATATCGATGCAAAAGCCGTTATTGAATGCCGTGACGCAGATACGCTTTATTCAATTCCATTGGCGCTTCAAGAGCAGCATATGGACCAAATTGTTTGTGACCACTTGAAGCTAACAACACCAGAACCAGAAATGACCGAATGGAAAGCATTAGTTGATAAGGTTTTAAATCTTTCAAGTAAAACACGCATTGGTCTTGTTGGTAAATATGTTGAACTTCAGGACGCGTATATTTCTGTTGTTGAAGCGATGAAGCATGCAGGCTATGCGTTTGATGCCGATGTAGAAATTAAGTGGATTAATGCTGAACATGTGACAGCTGAAAATGTCGCAGAACTTTTGGATGACGTGGATGGAGTCCTTGTTCCTGGCGGCTTTGGTGACCGCGGGGTTGAAGGGAAAATCCAGGCAACACGTTACGCACGTGAAACGAAAAAACCTTTCCTTGGTATTTGTTTAGGAATGCAGCTGGCAACGATTGAATATGCACGCCACGTTCTTGGTTACTCAGAGGCGCACTCTGCAGAGTTTGTCCCTGAAACGAAACATCCAATTATTGATTTACTTCCTGAACAAAAGGATGTTGAAGATTTAGGCGGAACATTGAGACTAGGTCTTTATCCATGCCGAGTGGTTGAGGGCACAAAAGCGTTCGCTGCCTATGAGGATGAAGTGGTATATGAGCGTCACCGCCACCGTTATGAATTTAACAATCATTATCGTCAAGAAATGGAAGAAGCAGGCTTTGTCTTCTCTGGTACAAGCCCAGACGGCCGTTTAGTTGAGATTATTGAGCTTCAAGATCACCCATGGTTTGTTGCGTCTCAGTTCCATCCGGAATTTGTCTCAAGACCAACACGTCCACAGCCGCTATTCCGTGATTTTATTAAAGCTTCTTTGCAAAAATAAGATAGTTGGGCCAGTTCTCTTTGTCGGAGGACTGGCCTTTTTTATGGTTGTTGTTTCCATAAAATGTTAAAAAGTCCAAAACCCTTTCAAAAAAGTCCAAAACATACTGAAAAAAGTCCAAAACCCCTTAAAAAAGGTCCAAAACCCTTCTAAAATGGTCCATAACCCCCTAAATATAGTCCAAAACAAAAAAACGACCCCATCAAGGTCGTTCCTTATCACTCATATTCCGCTAAAATCTCATCAATTGTAAATTTTAAGCCATAATAAACGTACAAAGCTGCCATTGAAGACGGATATCCATAGCGATTTCCGAAATCATCGGGCAACAATCCCTTTTTAAGCTGTAAATTAATATGAACATGTGCTAATTCTTCAAGTTTTCCGTCCTCCGATACCGATGTGGATACGGCTACAAAGGGAACACCTTTTTCATGAAGCCCAACAGCTAATTCCACAGCTTCCAGGTCATCGGAATGACGTGTAAACAGAATCACCCTGTCGGCACTGGTCGCAGCATCGACATTTGTTAAAGCGCCTTTTAATGGTTCTGCGCCCTCTAAAGCTTCAAACTCAACTGCCTTCATTTCCTTAAAGCCAACAACATAAATATTCTGACCCTGGGCGAGCAGGCGGGCACCGTCCTCAAAGGAAAACTCCTCTTTTTCTTCAATCCGCTTAAATAATCCGGTCAATTGGGTCGTAAACATTTTCATCAATCAAAACCCCTCCTTCACAAAAATATTATAGCCGTTTATAATGAAAAGACAATTACCATAAAATACCTCAAACCAAATAGAGGATTTTTAGCGGTAATGTCGAAGATTAACTAGTGGAAGATATAGGAATCATTTATAGATAAAACTAGGGTGAAAGAGGTGGAGTTATGAAGGAGAAAATTTTAATTGTTGACGATCAATTTGGGATCCGCATTTTATTAAATGAGGTGTTCTCAAAGGAAGGATATCAAACCTTCCAGGCGGCAAATGGAATACAGGCACTCGATATTGTTACGAAGCATGACCCAGATCTCGTCCTATTGGATATGAAGATACCGGGTATGGATGGTATTGAAATTTTAAAGAGGATGAAAGTCATTGACCCGGATATTCGCGTGATTATTATGACGGCTTACGGTGAACTTGATATGATTCAAGAGGCAAGAAATCTTGGAGCCATTACCCATTTTGCAAAGCCGTTCGATATTGATGATATTCGTGCAGCGGTAAGAAAACACATTCCTCAAAAAGCAAATTAGGCATCTTCAATAAAAAAGTAATTGTCGAAAACTGTTGCCGCTTTCATTGTGAACGTTTATAAAATTGCGTTTCTTTAATGGAATTTTACGATTCTGTTTGGTATGATACTTATGAACTTTTACTTGTCACTTTATCTTTCTCGAATATACATAATCAGTAAAATGTCAGGAAATCCTTAATAGGAAACCCTAATTCGAGAGGATATAAACCATACCAAGGAGGAAATAAAATGCCTTTAGTTTCAATGAAAGAAATGCTCATCAAAGCAAAAGCAGAGGGCTATGCAGTTGGGCAGTTCAACTTAAATAACCTTGAGTTTACCCAAGCTATTTTACAAGCAGCAGAAGCTGAAAAATCACCTGTTATTCTTGGTGTTTCTGAAGGGGCAGCTCGTTACATGGGCGGCTTTAAAACCGTTGTAAAAATGGTAGAAGGTTTATTAGAAGATTACAAAATTACGGTTCCTGTAGCAATTCACTTGGACCACGGTTCAAGCTTTGAAAAGTGTAAAGAAGCAATCGACGCAGGCTTCACTTCTGTTATGATTGACGCTTCTCACCATCCGTTTGAAGAAAACGTAGCAACTACTTCTAAAGTGGTTGAGTACGCTCATTCTAAAGGTGTTTCTGTTGAAGCAGAATTAGGTACTGTTGGCGGACAAGAAGACGATGTTGTTGCTGAAGGCGTTATTTACGCAGATCCTAAAGAGTGTGAAGAGCTTGTTAAGCGCACTGGTATCGACTGCCTAGCACCTGCATTAGGTTCTGTACACGGTCCTTACAAAGGTGAGCCAAAGCTTGGTTACCCAGAAATGGAAGCAATCGGACAAGCTACTGGATTACCACTAGTACTACATGGTGGTACTGGTATTCCAACACATGATATCCAAAAGTCTATTTCTCTTGGAACAGCAAAAATTAACGTAAACACTGAAAACCAAATTGCATCTGCAAAAGCAGTTCGTGAAACATTAGCAGCGAAGCCAGAAGAGTATGATCCACGTAAATACTTAGGCCCAGCTCGCGATGCCATCAAAGCAACTGTTATTGGCAAAATGCGCGAATTCGGTTCATCAGGTAGAGCTTAATAATTTTTTGAGGACATTGTCCTCTTGAAAATACTATCCTATGTTGATACATTGGTAGTAAATTTGAAACCGCCCTTTAACGAATGGGCGGTTTCAAAATGCAATAAATAAACTGAAAATTTGTGAAATTTGTTGAATTTTTAGGAAAGACGGCTAAATTTACCATTTTTTAAAACTTTTTTTGATATTGATACATGAAAATAAAATATTGGTGTAAACTAGATGATAGACAAATTGTCGGATTATGTAAGTTGCTGTTGGAAATAATTACCTAAAGACAAGTGGATTATCAATTTAGTTGTTTAATAAAAGGTCACATTCCATCCCAATGGCATAGAAGGGAGTCGAAAATGGAAAAACTTAAAATTGCGGGCGGATATCCGCTTAAAGGAACCGTAAGAATAAGTGGTGCAAAAAACAGTGCAGTTGCGTTGATACCAGCGACCATTTTAGCAGAATCACCGGTAACAATTGAAGGGCTGCCGGATATTTCCGATGTGGAAATTTTGAAGGACCTGCTCGAGGAAATTGGCGGGAAAGTTGAGCTTTCGGATGATTTTGATATGACGGTGGACCCATCGACGATGATTTCAATGCCATTGCCAAACGGAAAAGTGAAGAAGCTTCGTGCATCTTACTATCTTATGGGGGCGATGCTTGGCCGTTTTAAAAAGGCTGTCATTGGTTTACCTGGTGGATGTCATCTAGGACCGCGTCCGATCGATCAGCATATTAAAGGCTTTGAAGCACTTGGCGCTCAAGTCACAAATGAGCAGGGCGCTATTTATTTGCGTGCGGACGAGCTTCGCGGCGCACGTATTTACCTCGATGTGGTCAGTGTTGGGGCTACGATAAATATTATGTTAGCAGCTGTTCGAGCAAAAGGCCGGACCATTATTGAAAACGCTGCAAAAGAGCCTGAAATTATTGATGTCGCTACCCTTCTTACAAATATGGGCGCAAAAATAAAAGGTGCTGGAACAGATGTTATTCGTATTGATGGCGTTGATAGTCTTCATGGCTGCCGTCATACGATTATTCCTGACCGAATCGAAGCAGGAACTTATATGATTTTAGGTGCGGCTGTTGGTGAAGGTGTATTAATTGATAATGTCATTCCACAGCATTTAGAATCGTTGATTGCCAAGCTTCGGGAAATGGGTGTAAAAATTGAAACAAGCGATGACCGGGTGTTTGTTAACGGTTCAGATAAGCTGAAGTCTGTCGATATTAAAACACTCGTTTATCCTGGTTTCCCAACTGATTTGCAGCAGCCTTTTACCACTCTGTTAACGAAAGCTGAAGGTTCGAGTGTGGTAACGGATACGATTTATGGTGCCCGTTTTAAACATATTGATGAATTAAGAAGAATGAATGCGAACATTAAAGTGGAAGGCCGCTCAGCGATTATTAGCGGACCTGTGAAGCTTCAAGGTGCAAAAGTAAAGGCCAGTGATCTACGGGCAGGTGCCGCGTTGTTTATTGCGGGTTTAATGGCCGAAGGAATCACGGAAGTGACTGGCCTCGAGCACATTGACCGTGGTTATAGCCAGCTCGTCGAAAAATTAAATGGGCTTGGTGCAACCGTTTGGCGTGAAGCTTTATCAAAAGAAGAAGTCGAACAGCTAAAGAATACGTAAATAAGCTATACTAATCCCCCGAATATGTTATACTATTTATATTGACATACATAATAGAAAATTTGGGGGGACTTGGAACATGGAGAGAAGTCTATCAATGGAGCTTGTCCGCGTAACGGAGGCTGCTGCACTTGCTTCTGCACGCTGGATGGGACGCGGTAAAAAAGATGAAGCGGATGGTGCTGCAACCTCAGCAATGCGCGATGTGTTTGACACAATCCCGATGAAGGGAACAGTTGTCATCGGTGAAGGCGAGATGGACGAGGCTCCGATGCTTTATATTGGTGAGAAACTTGGAACTGGATACGGACCTCGTGTAGATGTGGCTGTTGATCCACTTGAAGGTACCAATATTTTAGCTGCTGGCGGCTGGAACGCTTTAGCTGTTTTAGCGATTGCTGACAATGGCAACCTGCTTCATGCACCTGATATGTATATGGAAAAAATTGCAGTAGGTCCTGAAGCAGTAGGTCTAATCGATATCAACGCTTCTGTTCTTGATAACTTAAAGGCAGTTGCCAAAGCAAAAAACAAAGATGTTGAAGACGTTGTTGCAACGGTGTTAAACCGTCCGCGTCATGAGCATATTATTGCTCAGTTACGAGAAGCTGGTGCTCGTATTAAATTGATCAATGATGGTGATGTAGCAGGGGCCATCAATACCGCGTTTGATAACACAGGCGTTGACATTTTATTCGGCTCTGGCGGTGCACCGGAAGGCGTGATCTCAGCTGTTGCCTTAAAATGTCTTGGCGGCGAGATTATCGGAAAATTGCTTCCTCAAAGTGATGCCGAATTAGAGCGCTGTGTGAAAATGGGACTAGATGTCAATAAGGTGCTTCGCATGGAAGACCTTGTTAAAGGAGACGACGCCATTTTTGCTGCTACAGGTGTAACCGATGGTGAATTACTGCGCGGTGTTCAATTTAAGGGGTCATATGGCTCTACCCATTCTATCGTTATGCGTGCCAAATCAGGTACCGTTCGTTTTGTTGAAGGCCGTCACAGCTTGAAAAAGAAACCGAATTTAGTGATTAGATAATTTTTTATAGCAAATACTTATAGTAAGAGGCTAGAAGCAGATTCTAGTCTCTTATCTCCATAAGAGTAGATGACCCCCGCAAATAGAAAATTTCCAGTTGATTATTTTTTTACACTAAGGGTACAATAGATAGTGTTTTATCAAAAAAAGATTCTGCTATTCTATTCATTTCTACAATTTCCTCAATTTTTTTATTATGATGAGACCCTCTATTATACTTAATGTAACTCCGGGAACGGAATAGAGTAAAAATTTTAAAGTGTGGTGTACTATGGAATTAACAATATCAAGTTTAGAAAACATGAAGCTGAAAGAGCTTTATGAGCTTGCGCGCGAATTTAAGGTGACGTATTACAGTAAGTTATCGAAAAAAGAACTTATTTTTGCCATCTTAAAATCACGTGCGGAGCAGCAAGGTTATTTTTTCATGGAAGGCGTACTAGAAATTATCCAGTCAGAAGGATTTGGATTCTTACGCCCAATTAATTATTCTCCAAGTTCTGAAGACATTTATATCTCTGCATCACAAATCCGTCGTTTTGATCTTCGAAATGGGGATAAGGTATCCGGTAAGGTGCGACCTCCAAAAGAAAACGAACGTTATTACGGACTTTTACATGTAGAAGCAGTTAACGGTGAAGACCCAGAATCAGCAAAAGAACGCGTTCACTTCCCAGCATTAACTCCTCTCTATCCAAACAGACACATGAAACTCGAAACCACTCCAAAATATATCTCTACAAGAATTATGGATGTAGTTGCTCCAGTTGGTTTTGGACAAAGGGGCTTAATTGTTGCGCCGCCAAAGGCGGGGAAAACGATGCTGTTAAAAGAAATCGCTAACAGTATTACGACAAATCACCCTGAAGTGGAATTGATTGTCCTGTTAATCGATGAGCGTCCAGAGGAAGTAACCGACATTGAGCGCTCGGTTGCAGGCGATGTTGTCAGCTCGACGTTTGATGAGGTTCCAGAAAACCATATTAAAGTTGCTGAGCTTGTCCTTGACCGTGCTATGCGTTTGGTTGAGCATAAACGCGATGTCGTCATTCTGATGGACAGTATCACGCGTTTAGCTCGTGCGTATAACTTAGTCATTCCGCCAAGCGGCCGGACACTTTCCGGTGGTATCGACCCAGCGGCTTTCCACCGTCCAAAGCGTTTCTTCGGTGCTGCCCGAAACATAGAAGAAGGCGGAAGCTTAACGATTCTGGCAACAGCATTGGTGGACACAGGATCACGTATGGACGATGTCATTTACGAAGAATTTAAAGGTACCGGTAATATGGAACTGCATCTTGACCGTGCACTTGCAGAACGCCGTATATTCCCTGCACTTGATATCCGCCGCTCAGGCACAAGAAAAGAAGAACTGCTTCTTCCAAAAGACCATCTGGACAAGCTATGGGCCATCAGAAAATCCATGTCCGACTCACCAGACTTTGCCGAGCGCTTCTTGAAAAAACTAAAACAAACCAAATCCAACGAAGAGTTCTTCGCACAGATTGGGGAAGAATTAAAAGGCAGAAGATCGTAGAATTTTATGCTGTGTTAAGAAGGAATACTATTGGTTTTAGAACCTGTTGATTTGTGCGGAAGGTGCGAGACTCCTGCAGGAGGACGGGACAGGGGAGACCCCGCAGGCGCTTTAGCGCCGAGGAGGCTTCCCGAACCGCCTGCGGAAAGCGAAGCACCTGGAGCACAAATCAACAGCCTTATATAAGGCTGAATAATGTTTAAATCCATTAAAACCCAACTTGCCAAAATAGATACACCTTGTTATAATGTGAACAGTGTGTTTTTAGTATTTGATGCCGATTTTTAAGACAGGCATGTATATAACTCTGTTTCGAATGATTCAGGGCGGAAGGAGATGAAAAGAATGAAAGCAGGAATTCATCCAAATTATAAAATGGTACAGGTGACTTGTGCATGCGGAAACACTTTTGAAACTGGTTCAGTGAAAAAAGAAATTCGCGTTGAAACTTGTTCAGAATGTCATCCATTCTATACTGGTCGTCAAAAATTCGCTGAAGCTGGTGGACGTGTAGACCGTTTCAACAAAAAATACGGACTTAAAGATCCAAACGCGCAACAACAATAATTTCACAAAACAGGCAAGCAGAAACACTTACTTGCCTGTTTTTTATTGAATAAAACATGTTAAATTTTAAAAATATAGACGTAATAGGTTTCGTACATAGGAAGGAGACGCCGATTTATGTATTTAATGAAGCAACTCGGATGGGTTGAGGTTATCTGCGGCAGTATGTTTTCAGGAAAATCAGAGGAATTGATCCGCCGCGTAAGAAGGGCTCAATTTGCTAAACAAAAAATAGCAGTTTTCAAGCCGAAAATTGACAATCGTTATAGCGAACAATCTGTCGTATCTCATAATGGCAACTCTTTTCATGCGAAGCCGATTTCCCATTCGATTGAGATTTTACACCATGTAGAGGCGGATATCGACATTATCGCCATTGACGAGGTGCAATTTTTCGATGAAGGAATTGTAAGAGTGGTTCAACAGCTTGCTGACAGCGGACATCGCGTAGTCGTAGCAGGGCTGGACATGGATTTCCGCGGCGAACCTTTCGGACAAATGCCAGCTTTAATGGCGGTTGCTGAAACGGTAACAAAGCTTCAGGCTGTCTGCAGTGTTTGTGGTTCGCCATCAAGCCGGACACAGCGCTTAATTGACGGAAGACCGGCATCTTATCATGATCCTGTTATCTTAGTTGGGGCTGCAGAAGCATATGAGCCTCGCTGCCGTCACCATCATGAAGTACCTAAAACTGCATCGTACCGCATACATGAACCTGTGGTGAAATAAGATTGGAAACCGTCTGAGATTCGTCAGGCGGTTTTTTGGAATAATCTTACTAGAACGTTCCTTCAACCTCTTGGGAAAGATAGTTGTAGGAGGTGTAAGCTTTGAAAAAGTGGATAATCCCTTCGTTGTTATCTGTTGTCATGCTAACAGCTTGTATGAAAGGAAATGACACTGAGAATACCGCCTATGACTTGCGTAAAGACACGATAAACCCGAATTATATGTCAAACAGTGTCAATCAAGATGTGGGTCCGATGTCCGACCAAAACCCGAACTTCCTCAATTTGACAGGAACGAGAATGAACGACGCCTCAAATAGAAACAATACCGGCAGAGATATAGATATAGCCAGAGATATTGTAAATGATACCGGTGATTTTAGATCGGAATCGATATGGATTAACAACGCAGGTGATCGAATGACCGTTACAGTAGATAACAGAGGAGGGCTGAATGGCCAAAACCGTGATGACGCCATCGCCAAGCTTCGTACCAAACTGAAACAGTCCCTACCGCGTTATTCATTTGAAATAAGAGAACAATAACATGCTCTGGCTTCAGGGCATGTTTTTTCGTTTTTGTGCTAAAGACCTTCAAAAAACACTCCAAAAAATTTTTCCGGATGAATTTGGTTTTGACGGGGGTTTTCACCTATACTATAATTAGAATGTTATGGAAAAAAACTAGAGGTGAATAACTGTGTTTGATCGTCTTCAATCCGTTGAAGATCGCTACGAAAGATTAAATGAACTTTTAAGCGATCCGACCATTATTAATGATTCAAAGAAACTTCGTGAATATTCAAAAGAACAATCTGATATACAAGAGACCGTACAAACGTATCGTGAATATAAAGAGGTCCGCGAACAACTTAAGGATGCAAAGGCCATGCTTGAGGAGAAGCTCGACAACGATATGCGTGATATGGTCAAGGAAGAAGTAAATGAACTGGAAAAGCAAATCGAGGAACTAGAAGCAAGAATGAAGTTCCTGATGATTCCGAAGGATCCAAACGATGACAAGAACGTTATCTTTGAAATCCGCGGTGCTGCCGGCGGCGAGGAAGCAGCTTTGTTTGCGGGTACACTTTACCGTATGTACAGCCGTTATGCTGAAGCTCAAGGCTGGAAAACGGAACTAATCGACGCGAACCCAACTGGTCTTGGCGGCTACAAAGAAATCAGCTTTATGATCAATGGGCAAGGTGCTTATTCCAAATTGAAATTTGAAAATGGTGCTCACCGTGTTCAGCGTGTGCCGGAAACTGAGTCTGGTGGACGGATTCATACTTCAACCGCTACCGTTGTTTGCTTGCCGGAAGCAGAAGATGTTGAAGTTGAGATTCATGATAAAGATATCCGTTTTGACGCATTTGCTTCGAGTGGCGCCGGTGGACAGTCGGTTAATACAACGATGTCAGCCGTTCGTTTAACACATATTCCAACTGGAATTGTGGTATCTATCCAGGACGAAAAATCGCAGCATAAAAATAAGGATAAAGCGATGAAGGTATTACGTGCGCGTGTTTATGACAAGTTCCAGCAGGAAGCACAGGCGGAGTATGATCAGGTTCGTAAATCTGCGGTTGGTACGGGTGACCGTTCTGAACGTATTCGTACTTACAACTTCCCGCAAAACCGTGTTACCGACCATCGAATCGGTTTAACCCTTCAAAAGCTAGATCAAATCATCGAAGGTAAGCTTGATGAAATCATCGATGCGTTAACGCTAGAAGACCAAACAAGCAAGCTTGAAAGTGGTTCGGATGAGTAAGAAAGTCTATGAAGCTCTGCAATGGGCTTCTTCTTTTTTAAAAAAAGCAAATCGTGATGAAAACGCCGGTGAGCTGCTACTTCGTCACTTCACTAGCATGTCAAGGGCGCAGCTATTTGCGAATGTTCGTGAAGACCTGCCTCAGGACCAATGGGACGTATTTGAAAAAGCTGTCTACGAGCATGTAAAAGGAACGCCGGTGCAATACATAATCGGATTCGAAGAGTTTTATGGCCGGAAGTTTATGGTCAATGAAGAGGTTCTGATTCCGCGGCCTGAAACCGAAGAGCTCGTTTATGAAACATTAAAACGTATCAATAAGCGGGAACTAAAGGTGGTCGACATCGGAACGGGCAGCGGGGCGATTGCGATTAGCCTAAAGCTTGAACAGCCCTCGTTAACGGTATATGCTTCTGATATTGCAGAAGAGTCATTGAAGGTGGCTCGCAAAAATGCAGGCCTGCTGGGCGCTGATGTTGAATTTGTTCAAGGAGATTTACTTCAGCCGTTTCGCGGGCAAAAGTTTGATGTGGTGATTTCCAACCCGCCGTATATTCCTGTAAGTGATATCGAAACCATGTCTGTAGTGGTAACGGAGCATGAGCCGCACCGGGCATTGTTTGCAGGTGAGGATGGACTCGATTTTTACCGCCGCTTTATGGTGGAGCTGCCGGAAGTGATAGCACCAAGTGCGCTGGTTGGCTTCGAAATTGGGGCCGGTCAGGGAGAGGTAGTAGCACACCTTTTTAAAAAAGCGTTTGTGAATGTGAAGGTAGAAGTTCTTAATGATATAAACGGCAAGGACCGGATGGTGTTTGCGGAAATAGCAGAGTGATGGCTCTGCTTTTTTTTTATGGAAAGGCTCTGTTATTATTCGTTGTTGATTTTCGTGTAGGGTTGAGAATTAATAGGCGGAGAATTTCCGGCTATTGTATATAGAGGAACCTTAAAAAGCATATATAAGCGGAGATATTCCGGTTAACTGCTTTAAATAAGACAAATTCCATGGATTTCGATACAATAAGCGGAAAAACTCCGCTTATTTTTAAGGTTAAAATAAGTATTTCCCAAAATAAACGGAAATTCTCCGCTTATATGCAAACACAGTAAAATCAACATTCCGTTTTAACAGGGCCTCTCGAAAAAAAGCGATCCTTCGTGACCGAAGCACCGCCTAATCATGTGATTACTTATTGTGTTGTCGTTCTTGGGCTTTTAAAGCGACTTTTTCAAGTCCAGTATGCGCAAATTCTACATCTGTTTTGGGCATTGCAGGATTATGCTGTACTTTCTTGTTTTTCTGTTTAGACATGTGTTTCACCACCCTCCAAAAAGATGCCAACATCTCTGTTAGTTTGCATTCTTTTTGGAAGGCTATGAATCCAAAACTTACCAGAGATATAATACGAATAATCTAAGCTATCCCCTTCCAAACTATAAGTGTAATACAATAACACAATAGGAGATGATACAAAATGGCAAGAAGCAACAACAGCAATCAGCTTTTAGTTCCAGGAGTAGAACAGGCACTTGAACAAATGAAGTTTGAAATTGCGCAAGAATTTGGAGTACAGCTTGGAGCCGATACATCTTCACGCGCCAACGGATCTGTCGGAGGCGAAATTACAAAGCGTTTAGTAAGTATGGCCGAGCAGCAATTAGGCGGAACTTTCCGTTAATACACATAAAAACCCGCTCGTTGCAGCGGGTTTTACTTTTGGATCTTTCCTGTAAAAAGAAATCTAGTTTTTTTAAATTTACTAGTTTAAGATTCTTGGCATTTGTCCACAATGAGGATAGTGAAGGGACGGTGCGAGAATATGAACAGTAAAGTATTAGTTTGGTCTTATTTAATCATTTTATCGTTAGGAACGATATTAAATTTATATATGCCTAAAACGGAAGCGGTGGCGAAGGATTCGGTTGTGATTCCGGCAGAGGCGATTCGCCTTCGAATTCTGGCAAATAGTGATAGTGCACAGGATCAAGAGATTAAACGGAAGGTCCGTGACGCAGTCAATGAACAAATCACGTTGTGGGTTCAGGATCTAACGTCTTTGGATAAAGCAAAAACAGTGCTTACGTCAAAGCTTCCAGAAGTTCAAGCCATCGCAGAAAAGGTTGTTGCGGAGCAAGGGTCGACTCAAAGTGTGAATGTCGAGTTTGGGAAAGTTCAGTTTCCGACAAAATTGTATGGTGAGTTTTTATACCCAGCAGGTGAGTATCAAGCAATCTTAATTACATTGGGTGAAGGAACAGGTGCCAATTGGTGGTGTGTGCTTTACCCGCCATTATGTTTCTTAGATTTTTCTAATGGAGTAGCGGTTCAAAGTGATGGTTTTGAAGATAAAGCTTATGCAGCTGAGAAGGAAGCAGAAGTTGCAGAAGTTGCAGAAGCTGCGGAAGAAGTAGAAAAAGTAGAAGAGAAAGTTACGAATTCCGTGAACAAGAATCTAGATAGTAAGAAAGAACAGGTTGAAGTAGAAGAGCAAGTACAAGAAGAAGTGGAAGTTGAAGAGGTAACGCAAGTTGTAGTAGAAAAGGAAGTTGAAGTTAAAGAGCCAGTTGAGGTAGAAGTAGTAAAGCAAGAGCAAACACATGTTAAAAAGACATCAAAAGAAGCTCCGGTTTATACTGCAGAGGACGAAGAACCAGTTAAAGTAAAGTTCTTTGTGGTAGAAATGTTTGAGAGTATTTTTAAATAAGAGTGGGTATCGCAGATATAATTGGATTAATGCAGATATCTCAAACTTAACGCAGATATCTAGTGAAAAGTAGTTGGCCAGTCCCGAAAATGGGGCTGGTTATTTATTTTTTCGATACTATTACTAGAAGTTCCAGTTCTAACTCTCTCAAATTTTCATAGTAATAGAGTATCAAATAAAAGAGGTGATCGGAATGCAAGCGGTTATTCGTTGTGCGACTAAAGAGGATTTGAACGGTTTAAGAGAATTTCTGACGAGGGCGAGCCTTGGATGTGATGGGCTAACTGAGGAAACGATAGAGTTCTTTTTATTGCTAGAGGATGAGGATGGGGCGATTAAGGGTACACTTGGAATGGAAGTCTTTGCAGAGTGTGGATTATTGCGTTCTTTGGTCGTATCAAAGGGACAAGCAGAAAAGGATATTGTCCTGTTGATCACGCAGATGATGCAATTAGCGAAGGAAAAGGGTTTGAGAAGTTTGTTTTTGGCGACAAATAAAGGCGTGGCATTGCCATTTTTTGAGCTACTCGGTTTTGAGAAGGTGGCGCGGGACCAATTACCTGTGGAAATGTATAGCTTAGAGCATATTCGACATGTATTTAATGTGGATAACTCGTTATTTTTGAAATTTTCACTATAATTGTGGATTAATCCACAAAGTTATCCACTTTTTCGGAATAGTTATACACAAATTGTGGACAAAGGGTTGTGTTTATCCCCACCTTCTTTTATACTTTCAAATGGAATATGAGACAAAGAGCCTAAATTCGGCAAATTTCGATATCATTTGCGCTTTTGATAAAGGTGGATAACTATGGACACAAAAGTTTGGAAAGTGGATAAATATGTGGATAACCTCGAAAATAATCCACAGGTTGTGGATGCTGCTCATTTTTTACAAGAAAATGAAGTGGTTGCACTCCCTACGGAAACGGTTTATGGCTTAGGGGGAAATGCGGAAAGTGATGTGGCTGTGGAAAAGATCTTTGCTGCGAAAGGCAGACCAAGCGATAATCCACTGATTATCCACATTGGTGATAAACAGCAACTTAACGCGTTTGTTACAGAAATCCCGGAAAAAGCTGCCGTTTTGATGGATACGTTTTGGCCGGGACCTTTAACAATTATTTTTAAAAAGAAGGATGGAGTTCTGTCAGAAAAGGCAACGGCCGGCTTGGATACGGTCGGTGTTAGAATGCCGGATCATCCTGTTGCATTGGCGCTGTTGAAAAAATGCCAGCTGCCGATTGCCGCGCCGAGTGCAAATAGCTCTGGGAAGCCAAGTCCTACAAATGCACAGCATGTTATTGAGGATTTGAATGGAAAAATTGCTGGTGTGATTGACGGCGGCTCGACGGGTGTTGGGGTAGAATCAACGGTTTTAGACTGCACGGAGGACATTCCCGTTATTTTAAGACCGGGCGGGGTGACGAAGGAGCAGCTAGAGGCTGTCGTAGGTGAAGTTCATCTCGACGCTGCGCTGATTGATGAAGCCTCAAAGCCGAAGGCACCTGGAATGAAGTATCAGCATTATGCTCCGAACGCACCACTCTATTTAGTTAATGGAAGTCGGGCTTTCCTGCAAAGTTTAATAGAAGATAAGCAGAAGGAAGGGCTTCGTGTCGGAGTCCTCGCGACTGAGGACAGTGTGGAGTCCTACCATAGTGACGTCGTAATCGCTTGTGGAAAAAGAAGTCAGCTTGAAAGTGTGGCAACTGCGCTTTATGAGACGTTACGTAAGTTTAACCAGGAAAAAGTGGATATCATCTTTAGTGAAATGTTTCCGAATACCGGTGTAGGTCATGCAATCATGAATCGATTACAAAAGGCCGCCGGGAACAAAATGATTACTGAGTAACTGCAGGTTCTCCGACAAGGAGGCCTGTTTTTTCGATTTGTCCAGCTCCAGGCGCCTTGCGCTTTTCTTAATTCTAAATCCTTTTGGACGTGCATATGTTAAATCAGGGCAAGTCCGAGGAGGTTGAGTTAGCGTGTATGGGATGATTGGGGAAGTTGTAACGCTATTACTAATGGCGTTTGCACTAGGGATGGATGCCTTTTCTGTTGGTCTGGGAATGGGCATGTTCAAGTTAAGGCTGCGGCAAATTTTTAAAATTGGGATTACGATTGGGTTATTCCACGTGTGGATGCCGCTAGTAGGTATGCTCGCCGGGCGATTCTTATCTGATAAATTTGGTGCTTTTGCGTCAGTGGTCGGTGGATTGCTGTTGATTGTACTCGGGGTGCAAATGATTTGGTCAAGCCTCAGGAAGGGTGAGCAATCGGTGATGACACCGGTCGGATTTGGCTTATTAGTCTTTGCGACGAGTGTAAGCCTCGATAGTTTTTCCCTCGGGCTTACGTTAGGAATATATGGAGCAAAAACCATCTTGGTGATTATTTGCTTTGGGATTGTAGCGACGATCTTAACATGGGCTGGCTTACTATTAGGAAAAAAGGCTCAAGGCTGGATTGGCTCCTATAGCGAAGCGCTTGGAGGAAGTATCCTGCTCGCATTTGGGATTAAATTACTTTATCCTTTTTTATAAAACCTTTCCTTCTTACGGTGAAAGGTTTTTTCATTGGTGATGTAGAAATGATAGTATAGATACATAATTGAAAAAGGAGGGCATGCCGCATGAAGCGCGTTTTATTTGTTTGTACAGGCAATACTTGCAGGAGCCCTATGGCTGAAGCAATTTTAAAAAGTAAAAAGATAGACGGTCTAGAAGTGAAGTCTGCGGGAATCTATGCCGCTACGGGGAGTGAGGCATCTGCAAATGCCAAAAAAGTCCTGGAAGAAAATCAGATCGAACATAATCATTTATCCAATATGCTAACCTTCGAATCAGTTCATTGGGCAGACTTAATCTTAACGATGACGGCTTCCCACAAGAGTGCGATTCTTCAACAATATCCCGAAACAGCAGGTAAAGTTTTTACTTTAAAAGAATTTACGGGTGAGGAATATGATGTGGATGTGGTCGATCCTTTTGGAGGAAGCGTGGCGATCTACCAAGAGACCTATCAGGAGCTCGAAAAATTAATAACAAAAGCAATTGAAAAAATGTAAAGCTCTCAGTGTTGAGGGCTTTATATTTTTTTACGGGTATGTCAATATTAAGGAAGGATTAATAGGGAGGTAATAATTTATGAAAGTAGCATTAGCGTCTGATCATGGCGGGGTTAATATCCGCAAAGAAATCGCTAGTTTAATGGATGAGCTTGGGATTGAGTATCAAGATTTTGGCTGTGAGTGTGAAGGCTCCGTCGATTATCCGGATTATGCGCTGCCAGTTGCTGAAAAGGTGGCAAGCGGTAAGTTTGATAGAGGAATTTTAATCTGTGGTACAGGCATTGGCATGAGCATTGCCGCAAATAAGGTAAAGGGAATCCGTTGTGCACTTGTGCACGATACATTTAGTGCAAAGGCAACACGTGCCCACAATGATACCAATATGCTGACAATGGGTGAGCGTGTAATCGGTCCTGGACTGGCACGTGAAATTGCTAAAATTTGGCTGACAGAAGAATTTGAGGGCGGCCGCCATGCTACTCGTCTTGGAAAAATCAGCGAATACGAGCAGAAGTAGGATGAGACGATGATTCAAGTATGGGAAAAAGAGCTTGAAACCATTCTTTTGGAATTTCAAACCCAGGCTTCTTTAAAGCCGGGGCAGCTGGTTGTTGTGGGCTGCAGTACGAGTGAGGTAGTTGGTGAGAAAATTGGAACAGCCGGTACAAGTGATGTTGCTGAGATGATTTTCCGTCAATTGAGTCTGTTTGCACAAGACACAGGTGTTGCGCTGGCGTTTCAATGCTGTGAGCACTTAAATAGAGCATTGGTCATCGAACGTGTGGAGGCTGACAAACGCGGTTTGGATGAAGTCTCCGTTGTTCCGGTTCGAAGTGCTGGCGGGGCGATGGCAACCTATGCATTTCAAAAATTTTCGGATGCCGTTGTTGTTGAATTTTTAAAAGCAGACGCAGGAATTGATATTGGCCAAACCTTTATCGGTATGCACTTGAAACATGTTGCTGTACCCATTAGGGTAACGCAGAAAAAAGTTGGACATGCCCATGTAACGTTAGCGAAAACACGGCCAAAACTAATTGGCGGGGCTAGGGCGGTGTATGAAAAGACATCGGAGAATTCTAGCTGTAGTTAATTGGGAACACGAACGATTAGTGAAAAATTTAATTTAATGTTCGTTAATAGACTGTTTTATTTACCGTTTTAATAGGGTAAAATAAAAAAAGTGAGGATTTTACGAATCACCATTTCTCTTTTAGAATGAAACGTGCTATTATATAGAGGGAATTTTCAAAAAGTTAATTCAGATTCATACATACAGGAGGTATTACCATGAAGCATTTGTCTAATCAGGACAAGCAGGTATTTGAAGCGATTCAACAGGAATTAGGCCGTCAGCGCGGGAAAATCGAATTAATTGCCTCAGAAAACTTTGTAAGTGAAGCGGTAATGGAAGCACAGGGTTCTGTGTTAACCAACAAATATGCAGAAGGCTATCCAGGCCGCCGTTATTATGGCGGTTGTGAATACGTAGACATTGTTGAAGACCTTGCTCGCAATCGTGCGAAAGAGATTTTTGGTGCAGAGTATGTAAACGTGCAGCCGCATTCTGGTGCGCAGGCAAACATGGCTGTTTACTTTACGGTCCTTGAACAAGGCGACACTGTTCTTGGTATGAACCTTTCACATGGCGGTCACTTAACACACGGAAGCCCAGTAAACTTTAGTGGTGTTCAATATAACTTTGTCGAGTATGGTGTAGATGAAACCACTCATCGCATTAATTATGATGATGTTTTAGCGAAAGCACGTGAGCACAAGCCGAAGATGATTGTTGCTGGAGCGAGTGCCTATCCACGAGAAATCGATTTTGCGAAGTTCCGTGAAATCGCCGATGAAGTGGGCGCATACTTAATGGTTGATATGGCTCATATTGCTGGTCTAGTTGCAGCTGGACTTCATCAAAATCCAGTACCATACGCTGATTTTGTCACAACTACTACACATAAAACACTTCGCGGACCTCGCGGCGGAATGATCCTTACTAAAGAGGAATGGGGTAAAAAGATTGATAAATCAATCTTCCCTGGAATTCAAGGTGGTCCATTAATGCATGTGATTTCTGCAAAAGCGGTAGCGTTTGGAGAAGTTCTTCAAGACAGCTTTAAAGAATATGCTGGCCAGATTATTGCCAATGCAAAGCGTTTAGCTGAAGGTTTGCAAAAAGAGGGTGTCAGACTTGTTTCTGGCGGTACAGATAACCACTTGCTTCTTTTAGACATGCAGACACTTGGTTTAACTGGTAAAGTCGCAGAAAAGGTACTTGATGAAGTAGGGATTACCGTTAACAAAAATACGATTCCATTTGACCCACAAAGCCCATTTGTAACGAGCGGTATCCGAATTGGTACAGCTGCTGTTACGAGCCGTGGCTTTGGTTTAGAAGAAATGGACGAAATCGCGTCTATCATTGCGTTTACTTTGAAAAATCATGAAGACGAAGCAAAGCTTAAGGAAGCTGCTGCTCGTGTTGAAGCTCTAACAGGTAAATTCACGCTTTATCCTGAATATTAAACATCTGTGAAATCGACTCGAAATGGGTCGATTTCTTTTTGGTCTTGAGTTGCTACTTACATCGTTTTTCTGTAAAATGAGACGGAGTTAAATTTAATAAAAGGGGCGATCATTGTGGCAAAGGTATACGTCTTCGACCATCCACTTATTCAGCACAAACTTACATACATTCGTGATAAAAATACAGGGACAAAAGAATTCCGTGAATTGGTAGACGAAGTCGCAACACTCATGGCATTTGAAATCACAAGAGATATGTCGCTTGAAGATATCGAAATTGAAACGCCAGTCTGCCCAGCTAAATCTAAGGTATTGTCTGGAAAGAAAATAGGAATTGTACCAATTCTGCGCGCAGGAATCGGTATGGTTGATGGAATCTTGAAGTTAATTCCTGCTGCGAAAGTAGGACATGTCGGGTTATATCGCGACCCAGAAACATTAATGCCTGTGGAATACTACATTAAACTGCCAAGTGACGTGGAAGAGCGTGAATTCATCGTCGTAGACCCAATGCTCGCAACAGGCGGTTCCGCCAATGTGGCAATCGAAAGCTTGAAAAAGCGCGGCGCTAAGCATATCAAATTTATGTGCTTGATCGCGGCACCAGAAGGCGTGGAAGCTGTTAAGGCAGCACACCCTGATGTTGATATTTATATTGCTGCGTTAGATGAGAAGTTGAACGATCATGGCTATATCGTACCGGGATTAGGTGACGCTGGGGATCGGTTGTTTGGGACGAAATAATATTTTTTTTGGCTGAGTAGACATTAGTTTGCTTAGCTTTTTTTGTGTTTTTTCCAGATAATGTCTAAATGTACAAAAGGGTCTGAAAAATGTACAAAAGCCCCCAAAAAATGTACAAAACCTCATGAAAAATGTACAAAACCTCATGAAAAATGTACAAAACTCAAAGCCCCCATAAATGTTCACCATTTCTTCTAATAATCCTCGAAGGAATTCGACAATCTTTCTAGAATCTAGACAGTAAATTCCAAAAGAGGTGACAATAAGTGATAAAATTAGATCTAATGGTTCCGGTTCAGGCGGAACAATGTATAGCCTTGTTGAAAAGGATGCCAAAAGGGCACCCAGTAAGACCAATTGTTGAAAAAGATTTACGTTTGTGGCTGAAAGGGTATTATGGAGAACTGAATGTAGGTTACCATCTATCATTTTTACCGGAAGATGAGTACTACATATTTCATGGTTTGCGATTGAAGGATAAAACGTCATTTCAAATGGATTTACTGCTGTTATCAGCAAAATTTGCTCTAATTATTGAGGTGAAGAATATATCAGGTAAATTAAAGTTTAAAAAGGGTTCAGACCTGATGATTAGAGAATTAAATAACCTGGAAGAAGGTATGGATAACCCAATTCAACAGGTCAAACGGCACCATCTCCAATTTAATAATTGGTTAAAGTATCACGAATTTAAGGGGATACCGGTGGAGCGCCTAGTCGTTATCAGTAAAACTTCTACGATTATAGAAACAACCCCGGATAACTTACATATCTTTCAAAAATTGATTTATGCTGAATCATTGATTGATAAAATAAGGGAGTTAGAAATAAAATATACGAAGCCTCGAATAACCAAAAAAGTTTTAACCCAACTAACCGATACCCTCCTGAAAGAGCACCATATCGACATTCCTGATGTCCTCCAAAAATATAATCTTTCCCAATCTGACATAAAGCCAGGCGTTCAGTGTACGAATTGCAGTACATTTAATATGAAGTACATATCAGCCAGTTGGCGGTGCGAGGTTTGTAATTTCACTTCGAAGATGGCACATCTGTTAGCTATAAAGGATTATTTTCTAATTTTAAATCAGACGATCACTAGGAAACAGCTTGCTAAATTTCTTCAAATAGATCCGGTTAAAGCAAGAAATTTGCTTCTCTCGTTAAATTTCCCCTCAATAGGCACAAAACGCGGCACCAGATACTTTCTCCCAAAAAACTGCATACTTTGCCCCTTAAATGAAAACGATATGAAAAAAGGGGAATTTTTTACATGAAAAAATGGACACTTTTATTTGTACTTATTTTTTCCCTCCAAACGACGACTTCTGCTCGTTCACTAGAGACACCACCGATGCCAAAAGAAACGGGTTGCGATTGTGGTTCTTGATCATCCGCAAACCCCTCAGGATATTCAGCAACTCATCAAACCCTATAAAGACATCCATCTTCGGCATGTTTTTCAAGAAGCGATTTATGGTTTTTCGGTAGAGGGGAATCCGGAATCGATTGAGAAATTAGCGCAACAAAATAGCAAGCAAATCATTAGTGTTTCTCCGGTGAATCAGTATAAGGCACAGGTCGAGGAAGGGGTTAAGATTATTGGAGGTGAAGATGTTCGCAGCCTTTATGATAAAAATAATCACCGCTTGACGGGTAAAGGTGTAACCGTAGCTGTTATTGATACTGGTGTGGATTATACGCATCCTGACCTCAGAAGAAATTTTGCTGGCGGACGTGATCTCGTTGATAACGATGCCGATCCGATGGAGACGAAAACAATAGGAAGAGCAACCGTTCATGGCACTCATGTTGCCGGAATTATAGCGGCAAACGGAAAATTAAAGGGGGTGGCACCGGAAGCTAAAAATTCTGGCTTACCGTGCACTTGGCCCTGGCGGCGGGGGCACAACCGAGAACGTGTTAGCTGCGATCGAGCAGGCAATCAAGGATAAAGTCGATATTATGAACCTCTCGCTTGGAAATGATATCAACGGTCCAGACCTGCCAATCAGTCTGGCGTTGAACAGAGCTGTCGATAAAGGAATTGTTGCGATTGCAGCCTCGGGGAATTCTGGACCGAATGTTTGGACAGTGGGATCGCCTGGAACAGCCTCAAAGGCAATTTCAGTTGGCGCTTCCACTCCCACGATTGATGTCCCCTATCTTTTAATAGAAGGAATGCGGAATAAATTACGGATTCAACCACTGGAGGGATCTGCTAATTGGGGGCTTGACCGTTCCTATCCAATCGTTGATGGCGGTCTTGGAACAGCAGCAGAATTAAAAGATGTTATGGGAAAAGTTGTTCTTATTAAACGAGGGAAAATAACATTTACCGAGAAGGCGAAGAATGCGCGTGAGGCCGGAGCCAAAGCAGTCATTATCTACAATAACTTAAGCGGCGGCTTTATGGGAAATCTAGAGGTGCCGATGGATCTCCCGGTCGGTTCAATCACAAAGAAGGATGGGGAACTTTTAAAAAGTAAAACGAATTCGTTAGCGAGAGTCGAGGTCACCCAAGAGAAGGATTTGCTTGCTGACTTTAGTTCGAGGGGCCCGGTAACAGACACGTGGGAAGTAAAGCCTGATATTGTCGCACCTGGTGTCGCGATTAACTCGACTATTCCTGGCGGCTATCTTTCTCTGCAGGGCACAAGTATGGCCGCGCCGCATGTGGCGGGGGCATGTGCACTGATTAAGCAGGCACATCCAGAATGGACACCGGACCAAATTAAGGCTGCCTTAATGAATACAGCTAAACCGTTAGAAAAAAACGGTAAACCATATCGGACGTATGAACAGGGGGCAGGGAGAATTCAGGTAAATGAAGCAGTCAAAGCTACATCACTAGTCAGTCCAAGTTCACTCCGATTTGGAAAGTTTGAAAGTGAAGGGGACAATCATAAAGCCTTTTTACATGTTGAGAACTTAAGTGATGTACCTGTGCGCTATACGTTTGACATACCCAAGCAGGCAGACGGTTTGAACTGGCGATTTCCGCTTGCTTTTACACTTCAGCCTGGCGGGTCACGGGATGTAAAGCTTGAATTAGAGGTGAATCCTGTCGAACTGAAAGGGAAAATACATGATGGATATCTTACCATCCATGCCGGGGCCAATCCAATTCAAATTCCCTATATTTATGTTCTTGAAGAACCAAATTATCCGAGAGTAATGGGATTTGACTTTAAGGATGGCGACCAGCAGGGGACTTATCGGTATGAGGTATACCTGCCAGGCGGTGCCGAGGAATTTGGTATAGCCCTTTTCAATCCCGATGATTTCCGATTTGTTGGCTTTCTAGACACCAATCAGAATGTTAAGAAGGGATTGGTCAGCAAGGTGATATCAGAAGATAATCTTCCTCCTGATGGAGTTTATCTTGCAAAGGTCTTTGCCAAAAAGGCTGGGAAGGAAGACTTTATTGAAACGATGCTTGTTATTGGAGAGGTAGTCCGATAAGAGTGGGACATATTTACCCACTCTTTGTCAAATTTGTTCACAAAATTGACACATTTACACCGCTAAAATACAGGGTGATTACACTACAATTATAGTGTTAACAAAAACCTCGAAATGGAAGGAATTACTCAGAATAGTTTGTGGATTAATTCACGTAAATCCATTGACATTGGAAAATGGCTGATGTATGCTAACAAAGGATGTAAAATGAGAGGGTTTTCACGTAATTCTGCAAAATTCTCGAAAATTCTACATATTTTTACACGTACATAAACCTCGTTTTTTGATGTATTCTCTTAAGGTGAGGATGCGATAAGTATGCGTAATGAAAACCGCAATCCATTAAAAGCTTATGCCCTAATGTCAGCTATTCTGGCGTCTCTGGCTGGATCGATTCTAATCGGTATTTTTGCAGGCAGATGGCTCGATAAGCAGTGGGGCACAGAACCAATTTTCTTAATAATTGGACTGTTTATAGGTTTAGCGGCCGGTATTTACTCAATGCTCATTTCCATTCGCAAGTTCTATTCAGGAGATTAAACCAACCATGCCAGAATTTCAAACAATGTTTGCCCGACAGCGAAAGTGGATGTTTTTTTTATTGTCTTTTTATGTGCTTGGTTGGGGGTTCACTGCGCAGCAATCAATCTTTCTAGGATTGATTCTTGGGACAAGTTTGAGCCTCTTTAATTTGTGGTTGATGGCTCGAAAAATCGACAAATTTGGACAAGCGGCGGCTGAAGGAAGAACTGTGCGTTCACTTGGATCTTTTTCACGATTGGCAAGCGCAGCTTTAGCGATTGTCATCACAATGAGATATCCCGAGCAATTACATCTCATTAGTGTGGTTATAGGATTAATGACATCCTACATTGTCATTATGATAGATTTTTTTATCCACAAATTTATTTTCAGATAAATAGCGGGGGAAGCGAGGTGAATACTGTTGCATCACGAAGCTCCAATAGTTACGTTTCTTGGGCTCCAATTTAACTTGGCAAACATTTTGATGATTACCATAGCAAGTGCAATTGTCTTTTTGTTAGCCGTCCTATCCACTCGTAGACTGGCCATGAAACCAACCGGAATGCAAAACTTCATGGAATGGGTTATGGATTTTGTTAAAAACATTATAAACAGTACGATGGATTGGAAAGATGGCGGACGATTTCATATTCTCGGAATCACCATCATCATGTATATCTTTATTTCGAATATGCTGGGACTTCCATTCTCAGTCGTTGTGGACGGAACACTTTGGTGGAAATCACCAACAGCAGATCCGGCTGTAACATTGACGTTAGCCACATTGATCGTGGGATTATCTCACTTCTATGGCGTCAAGATGAAAGGTGCCGGAGCATATGGCAGGGAATTCTTTAAACCATTCTGGTTCATGTTCCCAATCAAAATTATTGAAGAGTTTGCGAATACTCTGACTCTCGGTCTCCGTCTTTACGGAAACATTTATGCGGGAGAAATTTTATTAAGCTTACTCGCAGCTGGTTTAGCAACCGGTGTGGGCGGAACAATCGCCGCTGCACTCCCAATGCTGGTATGGCAAGGCTTCTCAGTCTTTGTCGGCGCCATCCAATCATTTATTTTCTGTATGTTAACAATGGTGTACTTAGCTCATAAAGTGAGCAGCGACCATTAAGATAAACCGTTCTTAAAAAATAAGAACAAAAAATAAGAATTCATTTTTTTATACATTTAAAGGAGGAAATTTTCAAATGGGTCTTTTAGCAGCAGCAATCGCAATTGGTTTAGCAGCACTAGGTGCTGGTATTGGTAACGGTCTTATCGTATCAAAAACAGTAGAAGGTATGGCTCGTCAGCCACAAGCTCGTGGTATGCTTCAAACTACAATGTTCATCGGGGTTGCGTTAGTTGAGGCGATTCCTATCATCGCGGTTGTTATCGCGTTCATGGTTCAAGGTCAATAATCGAGCACTTCCGTGTTCATATAAATGGCGAAGATCATTCGTGAGAACCTTCGCCATTCGTTTATGTTTATTTATGAACATTAACGATTGATTTCGACAATTATTTCGACTGATATATAGGTTGTTTTAAGGAAAGACCTTGAAAGGAGTGAATCGCGGGTGTTAACAAATAGTTTTGTATTAGGAGCAGCAGCAGCCCATTCCGGTGTAAACTGGGGAGATATTATTTTCCAGCTTGTTATGTTTGTCATCTTAATGGCATTGCTGAAGAAATTTGCTTGGGGTCCTTTAATGGGCATTATGAAACAGCGTGAAGAGCATGTTGCTGGAGAAATTTCAGCGGCGGAACAAAGTCGCGTTGAAGCAAAGAAACTATTAGAAGAGCAACGTTCTCTTTTAAAAGAAGCTCGTTCAGAAGCACAAGTTTTAATTGAAAATGCGAAAAAGCAAGGCGACATTCAGCGTGAAGAAATCATTGCTGTAGCGCGTACTGAAGCAGAACGCATGAAAGAATCTGCTAAGCTTGAAATTGAGCAGCAGAAAGAAAAAGCGGTTGCCGCTATTCGTGAACAAGTTGCTTCCTTGTCTGTATTAATTGCTTCTAAAGTAATTGAAAAAGAGTTAACTGCAGCAGACCAAGATAAACTGATTAACGAATATATTCAAGAGGCAGGAGAAAAGCGATGAGCAACTCCATGGTAGCAAAACGCTACGCGTTGGCTCTTTTTCAAATCGCGAAAGAACAGCAGCTTCTTGAAGTAGTAGAAGAAGAACTTCGTGTAGTAAAGGAAGTAATGGTTTACAACAACGATTTAAAAGCCGTTTTAAAGTCTTTAAAACTTACACTTGATAAGAAAAAAGAGATTGTAAGAGGTGCTTTTTCGAACGTTAATCCATATGTACTGAATACACTATTGATCTTGATCGATCGCCACCGCGAGGACGAGATCGTTGAAGTAGCAAACCAATTCTTTGAGCTGGCAAATGATGAAAAGGGAGTTGCGGAAGCTGAAGTCTTCAGCACGCGTGAGCTTACAGAAGCAGAACGTGAAGCAATCTCTACAACATTTGCAGCGAAAGTTGGCAAGAAATCATTAAGAATAGAAAATATCGTGGATTCCGAACTGCTCGGCGGCGTTAAGCTCCGAATCGGAAACCGTATATACGACGGCTCTTTGCGCGGAAAGCTAGACCGTTTAGAACGTAAATTGTTAAGCTAAGATTCGTAGATAGGGGTGAAACTCATGAGCATCAAAGCTGAAGAAATTAGTGCCCTGATAAAACAGCAAATCGAAAACTATCAGGCTGAAATTCAAGTGAGTGATGTAGGTACAGTTATCTCCGTAGGTGACGGTATCGCACGTGTTCATGGCCTCGACAATGTCATGGCTGGAGAACTTGTTGAATTTTCAAACGGCGTTATGGGTATGGCTCAAAACCTTGAGGCTAATAACGTTGGTATTATCATTCTTGGACCTTTCACTGACATTAAAGAAGGTGACGAGGTTCGTCGTACAGGACGCATCATGGAGGTTCCAGTAGGTGAGGAACTAATTGGTCGTGTTGTTAACTCTTTAGGACAACCAGTTGATGGTATGGGTCCAATCAATACAACAAAAACTCGCCCGATTGAAGCAGTAGCTTCAGGCGTTATGGCTCGTAAATCCGTTCATGAGCCATTACAAACAGGTATTAAAGCGATTGACGCACTTGTGCCAATTGGCCGCGGTCAGCGTGAGTTAATCATCGGAGACCGTCAAACAGGTAAAACATCTGTTGCAATCGATACAATCTTGAACCAAAAAGGTCAAAACATGATCTGTATCTACGTTGCAATCGGTCAAAAGGAATCAACTGTACGTGGTGCCGTTGAAACCCTTCGTAAGCATGGTGCGTTAGAGTACTCAATCGTTGTTACTGCATCTGCTTCACAACCAGCTCCATTGTTATTCTTAGCTCCTTATGCTGGGGTTGCAATGGCTGAAGAATTCATGTATGACGGCAAGCACGTCCTAATCGTATATGATGATTTATCAAAACAAGCGGCTGCATACCGTGAGCTTTCCCTATTACTTCGCCGTCCTCCAGGTCGTGAAGCATATCCAGGGGATGTATTCTACTTGCACAGCCGTCTACTTGAGCGTGCAGCGAAATTGAACGACACACTAGGTGCTGGTTCGATCACTGCATTGCCATTTATCGAAACACAAGCAGGTGACGTTTCTGCTTATATCCCAACAAACGTTATCTCCATCACAGATGGACAAATTTTCTTACAATCCGACCTTTTCTTCTCAGGTGTTCGTCCAGCGATCAACGCAGGTCTTTCCGTATCACGTGTAGGTGGATCAGCGCAAATCAAGGCGATGAAGAAGGTAGCAGGTACACTGCGTCTTGACCTTGCTTCATACCGTGAGCTAGAAGCATTTGCACAGTTCGGTTCTGACTTAGATAAAGCTACACAAGCGAAGCTTAACCGCGGTGCCCGCACCGTTGAGGTTCTTAAACAAGACCTTCACAAGCCGCTTTCTGTTGAAAAGCAAGTAGCAATCCTTTATGCATTAACACGCGGATTCCTTGATGATATTCCATTAGAAGATATCCGTCGTTTTGAATCAGAATTCCTTAATTGGTTAGACCACAATCGCAAAGACTTGTTAGACCATATTACAAAAACGAAGGATCTTCCTTCTGATGACGATATGGCGGCTGCACTTAACGCCTTCAAAAAGACGTTCGCAGTTTCCGAATAAGTAGGGTCTGACAATAATTGATGGCGGAGGTGGTTGGTAAAAGGGAAACAGGCACTACAAAAGCGTGCCTGTCACCCTTTTACCACCACCGCAGCCTAACTAACACAATCTTTGTAAGAGGGTGGTGAGAACCTATGGCATCATTACGCGATATAAAAAATAGTATTAATTCGACAAAAAAGATGAGTCAGATTACGAAGGCAATGGAGATGACTTCTGCTGCGAAATGGAACCGTGGAGTTATGAATGCAAAAGCATTTGTTCCTTATATGGAGAAAATCCAGGAAGTTACGGTTGCTGTCGCAATGGGCAGTAACGATGTTAATCATCCAATGCTTGAATCTAGACCTGTCAAGAAAACTGGTTATATTGTTATGACATCCGACCGTGGTCTAGCTGGTGCGTTTAACAGTAACGTGATCCGTCGTGTGTTCCAAACAATCCAAAGTCGCCACAAATCGAAGGACGAATACTCGATTATTGCGATCGGTCGTGTGGCCCGTGACTTTTTTGCGAAACGTGGCATCAATGTCGACCTCGAAATTATTGGGCTTTCCGATCAACCGAGCTTCGAAAGCGTGAAAGACATTACCAGTAGTACGGTAGGTATGTTCTCCGATGGAACCTTCGATGAACTTTACTTATATTACACTCATTATAAAAGTGCCATTACTCAAGAAGTTACTGAGAAGAAGCTGCTCCCACTAACGGATCTTTCGACTTCTTCAGAACTAACGTCTTATGAATTTGAGCCATCTGCAGAAGAAATTTTAGACGTTCTCCTGCCTCAATATGCTGAGAGCTTAATTTACGGTGCTCTTTTAGACAGTAAAGCGAGTGAGCATGCAGCCCGAATGACGGCGATGAGAAATGCTACTGATAATGCGAAAGAAATGATCAAAAACTACTCACTTATCTACAACCGTGCTCGTCAAGCAGCGATTACACAAGAAATTGCCGAAATCGTCGGTGGAGCAGCGGCATTAGAGTAGAACGAAAAGCGGAAGCGCCTTGCTCAGGGGCGCTGAAGCTGGACAATCTATATTTTTTAAAATGAACCCCATTTAGGGGCCTTGATAAGTCCTGGCTGAGGGAATGAATTCGTCGTTCCCGCGCTCATTTGAGGACTATAACTAGTATGTGTGATTTCACTAGGTTCCTTTTTAAAAGAAAGGGCTTTTGTGAAGAAGTAAGATAGGAGGGAAAATGATGAATAAAGGACGCGTTCTTCAGATTTTGGGTCCGGTTATCGACGTTAAGTTTGAAAACGGCCAACTTCCTGAGATTTATAATGCTTTAAAAATCGATTATAAAGCGCAAAGTCAGTCTGAAGTTGACATCCACTTAACTCTTGAAGTAGCCCTTCATTTAGGTGATGATACGGTTCGTACAATTGCAATGGCTTCCACTGATGGTGTAATGCGTGGAATGGAAGTTATTGATTCAGGAGCTCCAATTTCTGTACCGGTTGGGAACGTAACACTTGGCCGTGTATTTAACGTATTAGGTGAAGCAATTGACCTTAAAGAGGATATTCCAGCGAGTGAGCGCCATGATTCGATTCACCGCGAAGCTCCAACGTTTGAAAATCTTTCTACTGAAGTAGAAATTCTTGAAACGGGTATTAAAGTAGTAGACTTACTTGCTCCTTATATTAAGGGTGGTAAGATTGGTCTATTCGGTGGTGCCGGGGTAGGTAAAACGGTATTAATCCAGGAATTGATCAATAACATCGCGCAAGAGCACAGCGGTATTTCGGTATTCGCTGGTGTTGGTGAGCGTACACGTGAAGGTAATGACCTTTATCATGAAATGACGGATTCAGGCGTTATCAAGCAAACAGCGATGGTATTCGGACAGATGAACGAGCCGCCAGGAGCACGTATGCGTGTTGCACTGACTGGTTTGACAATGGCTGAATATTTCCGTGATGAGCAAGGACAGGACGTTCTTTTCTTCATGGATAACATCTTCCGTTTCACGCAAGCAGGTTCTGAGGTTTCTGCGCTATTAGGCCGTATGCCTTCTGCCGTAGGTTACCAGCCAACGCTTGCTACTGAGATGGGTAAATTACAAGAGCGTATTACTTCTACAAATAAAGGTTCTGTTACATCGATCCAAGCGATTTATGTACCTGCCGATGACTATACGGATCCGGCTCCTGCTACAACTTTCGCTCACTTAGATGCAACAACAAACCTTGAGCGTAAGCTTTCTGAGATGGGTATCTACCCTGCGGTGGATCCACTTGCATCAACTTCTCGTGCATTGTCACCTGAAATCGTTGGTGAAGAGCACTATAATGTTGCTCGTCAAGTACAGTCAACATTACAACGTTACCGTGAATTACAGGATATCATTGCGATCCTAGGTATGGATGAGCTTTCTGATGATGATAAGTTAGTAGTACTTCGTGCGCGTCGTATCCAAAACTTCTTATCACAGAACTTCCACGTTGCTGAACAGTTTACTGGACAGCCAGGATCTTATGTACCTGTAAAAGAAACGGTTCGTGGTTTCAAAGAAGTCCTTGAAGGTAAGTATGACCACCTTCCAGAAGATGCATTCCGCTTAGTCGGCCGTATTGAGGACGTAGTGGAAAATGCAAAACGTATGGGTGTAGAGGCCTAATACCGACCAGGAGGGTAAAAAATGGAGACGATTAAAGTCAGTGTTGTTACTCCCGATGGCCCGGTGTATGAGTCAGAGGTGGAAATGGTTATTGCCAAGGCTCAAAGTGGTGAATTAGGTATTTTAGCTGGACATATTCCAATGGTTGCTCCTCTTGAAATTGGCGTTGTACGCCTCTTAAAGGCTGACAGCAAAGAAGAGGATCTTGTTGCAGTGAGCGGCGGCTTTTTAGAAGTCCGCCCTGACCAAGTAACAATCCTAGCTCAAGCCGCTGAAAAGGCAGAGGATATCGACGTGGAACGTGCACTAAAAGCAAAAGAACGTGCCGAGCAGCGTATGCAAGATCAGAAAGCGGAAGACATTGACTTCCGTCGTGCTGAACTAGCCCTGCAGCGTGCCATCAACCGTCTACAGGTTACCGGAAAACAATAATAGTTTAGAATTAAACCCTTGCTGGTCGACGGACTGGCGGGGGTTTTTTTGTGTCCTATGCATAACTTTTCACTTAATGGAAAATAGTAAGTGTTGGAAGGTTTTTACCAAATTATAGGTCAGCCTGCTTGAGGGTGAATACGGATGAATACGGAAAAAATAAGTGGACTCCAACTTTTTTATTTAATGGCCGGTTATGTCTTAGGGACGGCAATTATATTAGGGTTAGGCTTAGATACAAAGCAGGATGCATGGATTTTTATATTAGTTGGTATGTCAGGCAGTTTAGTCATAATGGCTGTTTTTACGCAATTAGCTGTCTATTATCCAGGGGATTCATTGGTTGAGATACTTCCTAAGATTCTCGGGAAGTATCTTTCTTATCCGGTCATTTTGCTTTATATTTCCCATTTTACCTATTCTGCGGCCAGAGCTAGCAGGGAATTAGGCCATCTTATTGTGACAACAATTCTATCTGAAACTCCTATTTTTGTTGTCATTGCCAGTTTTATGGTGCTGATGATTTATTGCTTGCGGGGTGGTCTAGAAACATTTGCCCGAATGGCGGAAATCGTGTTTCCTATTTATATATTTTCTCTCATTCTTATTTGGATTCTACTCTTTAGCGTAGATCAATTTGATATGAGAAATCTTACTCCTATACTAGGAAACGGATTAAAGCCAGTATTGAAAGAAGCTATTCCTGTTGCAATCAATTTCCCGTTTGGAGAAACGATTGTCATCATGATGTTATTCCCTTATTTGGGCGATAAAAAGGCTGCAAGAAGGATAGGAATGTCAATCATTCTGGTTGGTGGTCTGCTATTAACGGTTAACTCGATTATGATGATTTCCGTTTTAGGACCAGAAATTTACAGCAGGGATATTTTTTCTCTTCTAGCCGCCACACAAATGGTTTCGGTTGCGGATTTTCTCGAGCGTTTTGATGCACTTGTCATTTTAATGATGGTGGCGGGGGTGTTTTTTAAGGTAGGGGCGTTTACTTTTGCCGCGGCGGTTGGAATTTCTCAGTTACTCAGGTTAAAACAGATTCGGTCGGCCCTCCTTGGACTCGGGTCCATCATTCCCCCGCTATCGCTAGTAACAGCATCTAGTTTTGTGGAACATATTGAATTAGGCTTTAACTTTTATGTTCCATATGTACATACTTTTTTGCAAATCATTCTGCCGCTTCTATTTTTGTGCATTGCTTTTATTCGCAAAAAATCGGGTCAACGATAGGATCAATTTATGATTAGGTGGTGCTGCCATTGAAAATTTTTCGGCAGATGAAAAGATTGAGTGCTAAAAATAAACCTCATATGCAAGAGCAGAGCGTTCAAGAGCAAGGTAACAACGAGGGTTTAACGGGCAATCTTGAGGAAGATTTTCAACGGATCAAACAGCTTTTTGAAGGGGCAGCCGATTTTGCTTATCGGGAAATTAAAATCAACGCTGCTTACTCGGCAAACATTTTATACCTAGATGGGTTAGTCAATGTAGAAAGAATGGAATTGCATGTCATTCATCCGTTATTAAAGGCTAACGAGAAATTACCGAGGCATGCTGAAATAACCATAGATAATATAAAAGGGGTTCTTAGTTCAGCCCAAGTAAGGCAAGGGGTAACCTTTCAAGAAGTGATTGATCAAATTTTAGCAGGTGGAACGATTTTACTCATGAATGGCTGGAAAAGCGCTCTTTTTATTAGCGAGCAGTCATGGGAGCAGCGCTCGGTTGATGAACCAGTGTCGGAAGCAGTCGTCTTAGGCCCAAGGGAAGGTTTTACCGAAAATATCCGAACAAACGGAAGTATGATTCGAAGACGGTTAAAAACAACGAAACTAAAATTTGAATATATGAAGCTCGGAAGCCTTTCTCAAACGGAAGTGATGATTACCTATCTTGAGGATATTGCCCAGCATTCGATTGTAGAGGAAGTTCGGAGCCGATTAAATCGAATTGAGATTGACGCCATTGAGGATAGCGGCTACATTGTCGAATTTATTGAGGATGAGCCCTTTTCTCTGTTCCCCCAGGTGCTGCAGACGGAACGGCCGGATCGAGTGGTTGGTAATCTTCTCGAAGGAAAAGTCGGAATTTTGGTAGACAACAGCCCATTTGCCCTTATTGTTCCGGTCACTTTTTTTGAAATGATGAATTCTCCTGAGGACTATTATGGAAGGTTTATCATGACTTCGTTTATTCGGTTTATCCGCTATTTATTTTTAGCTGTTGCTTTATTGTTTCCTTCTATTTATATTGCGGTGACCACCTTTCACCATGAATTACTTCCAACCAATCTGATATTTAGTGTCGCGGCCTCAAGGGAAAAGGTGCCGTTTCCAGCGGTGGTTGAAGCATTGTTAATGGAAATAACCTTTGAGGCATTGCGTGAAGCAGGGCTGAGGTTGCCGAGACCGATTGGATCGACTGTCAGTATTGTTGGTGCATTGGTGGTGGGGCAGGCAGCGGTTGAGGCTGGAATTGTCTCTGCTCCATTGGTTATTGTTGTCGCAACGACAGGGATAGCGTCGTTTATGTTTCCGAGTTACCCCTTAACAGGAGCGATTCGCCTCCTTCGCTTTTTTATGATTTTTTTAGCAGCGACGCTGGGGTTTTATGGGATTCTTCTTGGGATTTTCTTTATATCAGTTCATATGGTCCAACTTCGGTCGTTCGGTGTTCCCTATATGGCACCAATCGCTCCCTTTCATTTTAATAATCTTAAAGATATATTTATTCGGGCTCCATGGTGGAAAATAAATGAACGTCCACATGAAACAGGAAAAAGGAATTTGAAACGGTTAAGCTCCCGGAAGCCTAAATATTAGCTCGTTTTTTAAGGCTCTTTTCTAAAACTTTGTTGCTTTTTGGAACAAAAATTTATTAAGAAAAGAGCCAGCAAACTAAATTCTAAAGCGCAAAATAGATATTTCCACGTTAAAATCGGCTTTAAGATTTTAACAACAATATATGCGAGAAAAGCCCTTTTATACAGGACAGGATGGTCTTAATGAAAGTGATGAGAATGCTTTTAATATCGGGAATGATACTGGTTTTACTGACAGGTTGTTGGAACCGGGTTGAAATTAATGATATTGCTATTGTGACTGCGATTGGCTTAGATCTTGTCGATGACGATCAACTCCGATTAACACTTCAGGTGGCTATTCCTGCAAAGTTAGTAACGGGAGGCACAGGCGAAAGCGGCGGGAAAAGCACCATTGTCATTTCAGAAACGGGTGCAACAGTATCGGAAGCATACCGTAATATTCAAGGAAAGCTGTCTAGACGGATCTTTTTTTCCCAAAGCCGTGTCCTTTTGATTGGCGAGGATTTAGCTAAAAAGGGAGTTTTTCATATTGTTGATTTCCATACAAGGTACGCTGAGCCCCGAATCAATAGTTTTATTATGTTTACGAAGGGCAAAGCCTCTAAAATCCTCAATAGTATGCCGAAATTTGAAAGTGTCTCGGCGGAAGAAACGAGAGAGCTAGCTAAAATGAGTGTGGGGTTAAAAATTTATGTCAGGGATTTTTTGAATATGCTTCTGTCAGAGGGGATAGAGCCATTTGCTTCACAGTTTACCTTAAAGCCATTAGAAGTGAATACAAAAAATAAATCAGATGAGACTCAGGCTGTAGATGGAATCGCTGTGTTTAAAGGGGATAAGCTAGTTGGCTGGATGGATGAGGTTGAAACGCGAGGACTATTGTGGCTTCGTAATGAAATCAAAACTGGTGTGATCACCATCAAAATTCCTGAGGAAAAAGGCGGAGGAAACATTAGTATGGAAATCGTAAGAGGAGAAACGAATATTGTTCCCATACTCAAACAAGGGAAATTAAAACTGGATGTGGAGGTGGTTACCGAATTGAGTGTAATCGAAAATGACTCGAATTTAAAACTCCATGAAACAAAGGTGATCAATGAGATTCAAACATATGCTGAGGAGGAAATTAGCAAGAGAGTTGAAATGGTCGTAGAAAAGGCACAAAAGGAGTATGGGTCAGACATTTTTGGCTTTGGTCAATCAGTCTACAAGAAATATCCGAAGGAATGGAATACACATTATAAAGAGAACTGGGAGAACGAATTTGCCCAAACAAAGGTTGCCATCCATTCTAAAGCCTTTGTAAGAAGAATCGGTTTAATTAAATGACAAGAGGAATGAAGAATGCTTAAGATTTTATTGATGATCCTCATTTTCGGGGTGATTTTTGCAGGTGAAATTCCACAGCTAGTACGAAAAGGGGAAATGAAAGAATTAGTGGTGTTTTCACTTCTAGCCCTAATCGGATTGGCATTAAGTATTTTGATGGTGGTACGGTCGTTTATTTAGGTAATATTTTATCAATCACCCCCCTGCTGGTCGACGGACTGGCGGGGGTTTTTTATTTTTTAAAAGAAAAATTATTATAAAGATAATATTTCATCTGTTACTTTGTCTGAATTTATGGTAACTTAGGCTAATAATGAACTATTGTAGAATACCTATAATGAAAAGAAGGTCGGGCATTCTAGTTTATGCCGTACTGTATTATAAATTGTTTGAAAGTTCCCCCAATTTTGATATTGACGTTAAAGGTTATATAATGTAATATCATATTATAATACAACATTACATCTAAGAGGACATCCTGAAAAATAGTCTGGAGGTTGATCGGGACAAAATTAACATGTAAGCGCTTTATAGTATTCTATCAAAAACAGAAGAAATATTGGGGGGTATGTTTATGAAACGATGGTTTACTCTAGCAATCAGTATTTTAGTAGTGATGTCATTATTAATAGGATGTTCATCTAAGAGCTCTAATTCAAAATCAGAGGATGGAAAAACAACGATCACTTTCTTCCATCGTTGGCCGAATGAGCCGTATAAGTCTTATTACAAACAAGTTATTGCAGAGTTTGAAAAACAGAATCCTGATATTCATGTTGAAGAAGTAACAGCGTTAAATGATGATTACAAACAAAAGGCGAATGTTATTCTTGGCAGTAAGAATCCCCCAGATATTTTCTTCAGCTGGGTAGGAGAATATGGCGAGAAGTTTATCCGTGATGGTGTGGCGCTAGATCTATCAGAATATTATGCAGCTGATACTGAGTGGTCTGGCCAGTTAATTGAGTCACAAGTGGAACATTTCAAAAAGGATGGAAAAGTGTACGGCGTGCCACTTTTTACCGACAGTAAGTTATTTTTCTACAACAAAGAGGTTTTTGACAAGTTAAATCTTAAGGCTCCAACGACTTGGGATGAGTTCATCACAGTACTTGAAACACTAAAGAAAAGTGGTACAACTCCATTAATTCTAGGTAACAAATCTCCTTGGGCTGCTGCACACTATGTAACTGCACTAAACCAAAGAACAGTGCCTGGTGAAGTATTAGATAAAGATTTTAGTTATCAAGGTGCAGAGTTTACTGACCCTGGTTATGTGGAAGCGTTAGAGAAGTTGAACGAATTAAAACCATACTTAAATGAAAATCCAAACGCGTCGGCGCATGATGAAACTAGAAACTTATTCATTGGCGGTAAAGCAGGAGTAATCCTCTTAGAAACGCTTGAAATTTCTTTCTTAGATGATGCTCCGTTTGAATGGAGTTCCTTCAAAGTTCCGACCATTGAGGGAGCAAAGGGTGACCAAGAAGGTATCATCGGTGCACCTGAAGGATTTATGGTAACGAAGAAATCCGCGCATCCTGAAGAAGCAATGAAATTCTTGAAGTTCTTAACTTCAAAAGCAAATGGTGAGAAGTTAATCAAGGATACCGGTTTTGCAAGTACGGTTCAAGGTGCTGTAAATGAAAATACTGCAAGTGAACAAGAAGTAAAGGCAATGGATATGATTATCGAAGCAGGAGATATGTTAATTTGGGCGGATAGTGCTTTAGACAGCCGAGTGTTCAAACCATATGGCGACGGTGTTCAAGCGATGTTAGGTGGTACGATGACACCAGAAGAAGTAATGAAGAGTGTTCAAGAAGCAGCTAAACAAGTGAAAAAATAGGAGAAAGATGAAGTCTATTAAATGGTCGGTTTATGAGATATATAGTTTCCTATAAACCGACTTTTAATAGATGTTTGATGGGAGGGGTATAAATGCCGAGAACACGAATCATCCCGATACTGTATATTGCACCAGCTTTAATTATGCTGTCCTTATTTGTGTACTATCCATTAGTTCGAAATTTAGTAAATGGTTTTTATGAATGGAATCCATTTACTTTAGATAGAAGCTTTGTATCAATCGAAAATTACACACGCCTCTTTAAAGATCCCGTCTTTTACACGGTGTTGAAAAACAATCTATTTTATGCCGTGATCTCCGTTATTCTTCAAGTAGGGCTTGGTTTGGTGATTGCTGCTATCTTAGAAGACAAGGTATTTAGGAGATTTTCTACCTTCTTTCGGACAACCTTTTTTATCCCGGTTTTGATTTCGATGACGGTTATTGGGATTCTGTTTAGTTTTATCTATAACCCTGAAGTAGGGTTACTTAATAGTTTTCTAAGAGCCATCGGGTTAGGAGAATGGGCAGAAGGCTGGCTCGGGAATCCAAAAACTGCGATCTTCGCAGTCATATTTGTTTCGCAGTGGCAGAGTATCGGGTATGCGGTCATGCTGTTTGTATTGGCAGTCCAAAAGGTTCCTGGGGAGTTATACGAAGCAGCTACGATTGACGGAGCTGGGAAACTTCGAACCTTTTTCAGCATAACGGTGCCGCAAGTAAAAGAAATGACCTTTGTGTTATTAATCTATACAGTTACAGGATCGTTCTTGGTGTTTAGTGAGGTTTATGTATTAACGAGTGGTGGTCCTGCTAACTCATCACAAGTCTTTAGTACATATCTCTATCAGAAGGCGTTTATTGATAGTGAACCAGGGTTCGCCTCAGCGATAGCCAATGTGATTTTGGGGATTACCTTAATCTTTTATTTTGTTCAGAATAAGGTCTTAAAAACGGGGGAGGAGTAAAAATGAAGCCGGTAGAGTCAGAGGTTGCAAGCAGCCCGGAAGTAAAGCTATCACAGATAAAGCTGAAGTCGAAATTACGTAATCCAGGGACGCCAGTCGTTGTCGGACTAATCTTTGTTTTTCTCCTCCTCTATTTTATAGCGATTGCCTATCCGTTATTTTGGATGGTCATCAATTCGTTTAAAAATACGGCAGACATTTTTAATGACAGCTGGGGATTGCCGAAGGAATGGTTGTTTTCCAATTATGCGACAGCATGGCAACAGGGTGTTTCGAGTTATTTTGTTAATAGTGTAATTATTACAGTGGGCACCTGTCTGTTAACGGTGTTAATCAGTGCCTTGTGTGCGTTTGGTTTGACGCGCTTTCAAATCAAAGGCGGAAAATTTCTGCTGCTATTTGTTTCAGCAGGCTTGATGTTTTCACCGCAGAGCAGTTTAATTCCGCTTTATGAGTTAATTCAGCAAATGGGGATATTTGATACGCATTGGGCGTTAATACTAACCTTTACTGCTTATCGAATACCTTTAACTGTTTTGTTAATCCGCTCCTTTTTCCTATCGATTCCTAAGGAGCTGGAAGAGTCTGCTTATCTAGACGGTGCAACGAGTTTGGATGTATTCGGAAGAATATTTATGCCGATGAGTAAACCAATATTGTTTACCGGCGTGATTTTAACCGCTTATTATGCTTGGAATGAGTTTTTATTCTCCTTGATCTTTATTCAGACAGAAGAGGTCAAGCCAATTACATCAGGTTTATTAGTGTTTAAAGATGCACTTAATACGAATTGGGGAGTATTAATGGCTGGCTTGGTGATCTCAGCGCTGCCATTGATTGTCGTCTTTATGTTAATGCAGAAATACTTTGTCCGCGGTTTAGCCGACGGCAGTGTAAAAGGATAATGATGGGGGATTTCCCCCCTTGTTAAAATTTGTTTGCTGATATTGACTAAATTGGATAATAATTCTATTATTGTTATAACGTTATATAACGTATTATAAAAAGGGAGTGGAATCGATGTTGAATTTTAGCAGGGAAAAGTATTTGAAAGTAACCGGTGGAGCTATTGGATTAAGAGAAGAAATTGAAAAGGTAGCAGACAAGGTTTTTGAAAAGGGATTTAAAAATATTTTTCTAATTGGATCTGGCGGGGCAGTAGCTACATTTTATCCGTTCGAATACATGATTAACTCAACATCAACGATTCCAGCTTACGCTGAAATTGCTGCAGAGCTTGTATTGCAAAATAACAAGCAATTAACTGAAGAATCGCTTGTCATCTTATCTTCGTTGTCAGGTACAACAGAAGAGACAGTAGCAGCAGCAAAATATTGTAAACAGCTTGGGGCAACGACGATTGGATTAACGGGTGAATACAACCAGCCGCTTGCAGATACAGTTGATTACCCTTTAGTTAATTTTGCAGAAAATGACTTTGCCAGCGATTCCAACCAATTAGTGCTTTATCAATTAATTTTTAAACTTATGAATAAAAATGGTGATTTCCCTCGCTATGAGGAGTTTGCAGCTCAATTAGAAATTCTACCTGAGAAGTTAATAGAGGCAAAAGAAAAGTTCGAACCTAAAGCAGAAAACTTTGCGGTTACGTACAAAGATGAGCCTTATCATATGGTAGTCGGTTCCGGCACAACCTGGGGCCGCGCTTACTCCTATGCCATGTGTGTATTAGAGGAAATGCAATGGATTAAAACAAAATCCATCCATGCAGCGGAATTTTTCCACGGGACATTGGAGATTGTCGAAGAAGATACGAGCATGTTATTGCTAAAAGGCCAAGATGATACTCGTCCGTTGATGGAGCGTGTCGAACGCTTTGCTGAAAAGTATACAAAGAAATTAACAGTGATTGATACTGCAGAGTATGAGTTAGCAGGAATCAGCGAAGAGTTTAGAAAATACCTATCGCCGATTGTCACGTCTACGTTACTGCAAAGATTAAGTGTTCATTTAGAGGATAAACGAAATCATAATTTAGAGATTAGAAGATACTATCGAACAGTGGCTTATTAATTCGTAAGGAAGGCAAAGCGCCTGGAGCATAAATCAATAGCTTATTAAAAGGAACAGGAAAGATACAATAAACTTATTGTATCTTTCTCTTATTCAATTTATTGGGAGGGTTTTGAAGATGAGGCTAATTGCGGTTGGAGATAATGTAGTGGATTATTACGATGATCGCCAGGAGATGTTCCCAGGCGGAAACGCATTAAATGTAGCGGTCTTTTGGAAACGCTACGGTGTCGAGGAGGTTTCTTACATAGGGATCATCGGGAATGATGAAGAAGGCGAGCATATTATCAACTCGTTACAGGTTGAAGATATCGATGTTTCGCAGGTACGCCGTGCGTTTGGACCATCAGGTGAGGCCGTTGTCACTTTGGATGAGCATGGTGATCGGATATTTGTCGGCTCAAATAAAGGCGGCATTCAAAAGCACCTGAAATTGAATTTTACAAAAGAAGACCTAGAGAGTATTGGCACCTATTCACTGCTACATACGAGCGTATTTAGCCATATCGAAAAAGAACTGCCCATATTAAAAAAGTATGTTAATATCTCGTTTGACTTTTCAACTATCCATGATGACGACTATTTACAGCTAGTCTGTCCGCATGTGAAGTTTGCAATTTTCTCTGGTGGAGATTTATCAGCTTCTGAATGCGAAGCCTTGATTAAAAAGGTCCATGCTGAGGGAACACCAAATGTGATCGTTACAAGAGGCTCTGAAGGGTCGCTATTCTCTGATGGAAAACAGGTGTTTACACAAGGAATTGTTGAAACAGAGGTAGTTGATACACTCGGAGCAGGAGATACCTTTGTAGCTGTGTTCCTAAAGGAATACATTGTAAATGGAAATGCACAGGAAGCGATGGAAAAAGGTGCAGCAGCAGCTGCTGAAACCTGCCAGCGGTTTGGCGCATTTGGCCATGGGAAGAAGAGAGCGCGGAAAATTGTGCTTTGTTAGCATTTAGATGGAGGGGACCTGTTGGCTGGTAGAGTATTGGGTTCCTTTTTGAAATGATTTTCCTAAATTACGTCGTATTAACACCGTTATTAGTAAACTCGTCATAATTGGCGAGTTTCTTTATTTGGAATACAAAAACCTTATTTAATGTAAGATCTCATCGTAATGAGGTACTATTGGATTTTTTTAGATACTTTTTAAATAAGGTGTCTTGTCCTTTTTAGAGTAACCAGTAAAGTAGAATAAGCGGAGATTTTCCGGTTATATGAACAATGGAGCCCGTTTCGGTGAATATAAGCGGAGATTTTCCGGTTAATCAAAGAAAAGTCTCCCATTTTCGAATTTTTTGAGCCAATAGGCGGAATCTCTCCGTCTATTTAAGCCCTTTTTAACAATAATTCAAAATTAAGCGGAATTTGTCCGTCTATTTATCCTCTCGAGTGCTTAATCTAGCCTGCCCCTCAATCTCAGTTTTGGATTCTAAAAAGAAAAAAGCTCCTGAGTCGAAACTCGAGGAGCTCTTACTTTTAGTATTCTACTTTCCACATATAACGTCTTTTTGAGAGTGGGTGGTTGCGGGCTTCTGCTAATTGTTCTGCGTATCGGCGCAGTACGTTGTTTAATACCAGCGGTGCGATGTAGCCTTTTAAGTCTTCGTCAACACCAGTTAAATCGAGATCCTTGGCGTCTAATACAACCAATTTCTCGCCGTACTTTTTCGAGAAGTCTAATGCTCTTTCATCTAATGGGCGTGTTTCATCTAAGCCAAGAAGGATAATGAAAGGTACATCTTTATCAATGATTTCGAATGGCCCATGGAAGTATTCACCAGCGTGAATCGCATTGGAGTGGATCCACTGCATTTCCATTAGGATACAAATGGCGTAAGAATAAGCGATTCCATAGTTTGCTCCGCTTGCCATTGTGTAAATAACTTTTTCGTCCTTGTAGTCCTGGCCGAATTGGAACGCTTGGTCTTTATATTGTACATCTGATTTTTCAAATACAGCTTGAAGGTTTGTTAAGCTGTTGATGACCTTATCAAACTTGTCATTACCTTCTAAAACGTTTAGGACACCGAATGTTAATTGGTAAAGCAGTCCTAAGTTGGTATTAAAGGCAACAGATTCTGTACCCCATTCGTATTTAACCACAAATTCACTTTCAATAGCTAAAGGTGAGGTTGGTTGATTTGTATATCCAACGGTTAAAGCGCCTTTTTGGCGGGCAAATGTTGCTGCAGCGACTGTTTCAGGTGTTGTACCAGACATGGAGCATAGGACAACAAGTGAGTTTTCGCCAAGTTTTTTAGGATTACGATGAATGAATTCATTGGCACTATAAACATCTGATGTAAGATTTTTTGCCTCGCGGTCTAGTATGTACTTGTTTGGGTACATAATCGCAGAAGAACCACCGCAAGCTACAAAATATACGTGGTTAATGGTACGTCCTTTCAATGCCTCTAATACATTTTTAACCTGCGGATCGACAACTACTTGTGAATTTACCATTCATGTTTCCCCCTTAAATTCATTTTGAAAGGTTTAAAATATAATATAACATTATATAACATTATATTAATTCACCCCTTTTTAATTGTCAATCTTTTTAGAACATTTAATTTATTAAAATATATTAAATTGACATATAACGTAATATAATGTTATATTAATTCTAATATTTTGCTATTTTTTAGAAGGGGTTGGGATGATGGCTAAGATTACGATGGATCAGGTAGCTGGGATGAATTTTCATTATAAGCACTACCCTTTGGAGTACTTTCTAAACGCTATGGTTCGTTATGAATGTAAAAATATCGAACTATGGGGTGCATCTCCTCATTTTTATGTCGATGATTTGAGTCTCCACGAAATTCGAAATATAAAAAAAGAGATTAATAGAAGAGATTTATCCGTAGTCTGTTTCACACCCGAGCAGTGTGTTTACCCAATCAATCTAGCTGCGAAAGAAGAACGGCTGCGTAAGAAAAGCATTCAATACTTTATTAAATCAGCCGAGGCAGCTAAGGAGTTAGGTGCACCGATGCTTTTAGTTACTCCGGGCTGGGGCTATGAAAATGAAGAACCACATGAAGCGTGGAAAAGAACAAGAGATTCATTGGAGAAGTTATCGACAGTGGCAGCTGATTTAGACCTAACCCTTGCATTTGAACCTTTAACAAGAGTGGAATCCAATTTGGTGTTCGATTCTAAGTCTTTAAAAAGAATGTTAGATGAAGTGAATAGTCCAAATCTAAAAGGAATGATTGATACGATTCCGATGGCCTTGGCAAATGAAGATTTTAAGAACTATTCCAATTTATTAGGTGAGGATTTAGTTCATATCCATTTCATTGATGGTAAGCCAGAAGGTCATTTGGTCTGGGGAGACGGCGTTTTACCTTTGGAGAAATACATCTGTCAATTAAATGAAATTGGGTATAAAGGTTTTCTAACTTTAGAATATACTTCCTATCAATATGTACAAAATCCGGATGAAGCGATGGAACGGTCATTGAAGATCCTTACAGATGTGATAGATGGTTGAAACAAATTGATAGTGTGATTTAAAAGCTATATACTTAGTAGTACGAAGGATAAAGTAGAGAGGTTATTTGTAAGCCTTTACTTTATCGAAAATTAGGCAGGTGGATAGATATGTTAAAACAGGATGACCAAGTTCCATTATACATCCAATTGAAAGAATCGATTCGCAGCTCGATTGTGAATGGTGAATTAAAATATGGAGACAAGATTCCAACAGAATTAGAATTGAGCGAGGAGCACAAAATTAGTAGAATTACGGTCAGAAAAGCAATTCTTGAGCTCGTGGAAGAAGGCTATCTGGTTAAAAAACAAGGCAAGGGTACGTTTGTAAACAAGCGGAAAATTGAGAGGAAAATCGTTCATTTTTTAAGCTTTAGTGACGCCTGTAAGGCAAACGGATTGATACCAAGCAGCAAAGTAATTAAAAAGGAAATTATCCAGCCTACCCCAAGGGATCAAAAGCTGCTTCAACTTGATGATGGAGACGCCCTTCTGTTTATTCAACGGGTAAGATATGCCAGTGATTCACCGATTATGCTCGAGAATAACTATTTTTCATATAAAGAGTTTCATCCCTTATTAAATGAAGATTTGGATGCGTCGGTCTATAAAGTTTTGGAAGAAAAGCTAAATGTAAAACCAACAGGTGCCAGTGAAACTTCCTTGGAGATTGTCAGGGCTGGTGAAGAAGAAGTTCAATTGCTAAACGTTGCGAGCGGTGAACCACTGTTTTATATGGAGACTTTGGTACATGACGAAAACGGCAAGCCGGTTCACATCGGCAAGCAGTATATCGTTGGCGAGAGTTATAAATTTATTTTAAAGCAATAGGACGGTAAACAATTTGACACACATGGGATACCTGAAATTTTTTTCATGAGGAAGTAGATTACAATGTGGAAAACGATCAAAGAATGTCTATACATTTTATTTGGTGGAGTCATTTTTTCAGTAGGTATCAACTACTTTACGATCCCAAACCTGTTGTCAGAAGGCGGTATTATCGGCCTTACGGTTATTGCACATTATCTTTTTGACTTGTCCCCAGGGATGGTGAATTTTGTCCTCAATACAGTACTAGTGTTGGTCGGATACAAATTTCTAGAAAAAAGGGCGATTATTTATACGTTATTTTCTATCTTTTCTTGTTCTCTTTTTATGTATATCACGGAGGAGACGGGTAAAAGGATAACCGATGACCCACTATTAGCAGCTATCTTTGCTGGACTTTTAGTTGGCGGAGGCTTAGGGATTATTTTTCGTGCTGGAGGTACTTCGGGTGGAACAACAATCCTAGCGAAATTGGCGAATCAGTTTTTAGGCTGGAGCATGGGTAAAGGCATTCTACTGATTGATATCATCGTAGTAGCTGGTTCTGTCTTTATCATTGGGTTAGTAAAAGCGATGTATACCCTTATTGCCGTTTATATCGGCGCTAAGGTCATTGACTTTATTGTTGATGGACTCGAGGAAAAAGTGGCGGTTTTCATCATTTCGAATTCTCCACAATTGGTGCTGCGTAGTGTTACGAATAAAATGTCGAGGGGTATTACCGTATTAGAGGGGCGCGGCGGTTATACGGGTGATAATAAGGAAGTCCTATACATTGTGATTAGCCGGCAAGAAGTCGTTCGGTTAAAAAATATGATTAATGAAATTGACGAGCACGCTTATGTTACTGTCCATCATGTGCAGGAAGTGATTGGAAAAGGGTATAAGGCAAGCTAAAATAGAATAAAAAGTAATGGCAGAGCAGATGAGTTCTCTGCCATATTTTTTTGCTGAAGGAGGGGAGTATGTTGAAACGAGAGGCGCATGAATTGTTAAAGCGCCTAAAACATTTTTTTGTAAATTAAAAAATAAAAATGATATTTCACTAGAGGTTCCAATCAACCTCCTAATATTTCTTTTTATCCCGAATTTTTTTTATGATTACTGGTGTCAAGGATAGCGCAACAGGGATAAACGCTCCCATGATGATATTTAGTGGAACATAGGACTGGAACAGAAATTCGTTTAGTTCACTGTAATTTTTGGCAAATAAGAAAGATCCAACACCAATGAGCCAAGCCATGGGAATGACCAGAGGCTGGTAGGTACGTAACTTAAATACTTGTGCCAAGCCAAGCGTTAAACCGTAGAAAAATACCGAGATTCGTATCATTAAGCCGACTGTCCAAAACAGGACGGCAATCGCGTCAAAGCGGTTTATGACCTCACCAGCACTGATATAACGAACCTCTGAAAAGGTTGGAAATGACATTTTTGCTGCTTCTACGGGTCCGAACAGTGCGACAGGCCCAGTAATCGGGCCGAGGAAAAAAATTAACGTAATCAGTGCTGTCCAAATCCCCGTTTTAACTAGTTTTTTTGGCTGTTGTACATAGGGCAGAATCATCCCTAACACAACAAATTCCCCAAACCAGCCCATCACGGAAAGAGCACCTAGTCCAACAGGTTGGAGCCCATTCCCGAGAATTGGCAATAAGTTCGAATAGTCCTTCTTTTCTCCCATCGTTAAGAAGACGACCGCTATGGCAATGATGACTAACACAGGAAGCATGATTTGGTTAAGCCGGCCAAGTGATTCTAAACCAGAATAGACAATAAACGCTGTTAAAAGAAGAATGATGGTCACAAATGCCCACATCGGTGTTTCGGTCATTATAAGTTTATAAGATTCCACAAATAATCTTACACCGAGCACAACCATGATATAGAAATAAATAAGGTACAGAATACCTATTATTTTCCCAACCCATGAAAAATGGATGAACAAAATTTCAATCAGAGTAAGACCAGGAAATCTCTGTGCTAGTTTGACCACTGCGATAATTCCGATTAAACCTAGGGCAGTACCGATAATGGCAGCAATCCAGCCGTCTTGGCGGCTTTGCCTTAGTACAACAGTTAGTAATATTAAGTGCCCGATGATCGTTAACGAAGTTATCGCCAGCATCGCTGCTTGGATATTACTGATTCGACCTCTCTCAATCATGTATAGTACCTCCGTTTCATGTTCCAAAGGGGCTCAGTGTATTCAAAAGCTTAGAAAATGAAGGAGGGTCAAGTTCGTAGATGGTGATAATTCCTAAAATGACTGCGCCTCCAATGATTCCCAACTGGACAAATAATGTCTTAAACTCTTTCCTTTTCCAGACAAAGTAAAGGTGAGTCCCTGTTGTCACTAAGATTAAGAGAATAAATAATATACTCAGTAGAATTTTCATATGCTACCTCGATTCATTTGCTTTGCTTTGTTCCTTTAATAGTCCATAGCGGGAGATATTTCCGGAAACGTTTAACTCGACATCCAAACTTTTCAATCCACCCTTCCTCCATCCAGGTGCCAAATGGTCCCACTGTGCTGGGTACTTTCGGTATATGGCTCTACCAAACCCGAATATATCTGTTTCCCACTGCTGTTGGGCTATTGATAAGGTTTTTAATGACTCTGCTCTGATTTTTGCCTCAAATTGTTTGTTTAGCTTTTCGATTTGAGCAGTATCGCCAGAGAAGTCTTTGCAAGTAACCTCTACAATATCAGCCTCAGCTTGAATGTTAACCTCCATTTTTAGCTGATCATCCGAGAGTGTTGGTATCATTGTCGATGTCGATTTTCTGAGATTTAGGCCTACTTTACCTTCGGGATCGCTGCTTCCACAAGCTAGGATTAAATGTCCTTTTTCTAGTTCACCTCTTATCCATAGAAGCCCTCTTGTTTCCTCTTGGGTAAGGAAACCCTGAAGTTTTGAACCTTTAAAGGCAGCCGTCTCGTAGAGGCTCAGTTTGTTAGGTGCGTTTGGTTCTCTTTTTGAAGGAGTCTTCTCAACCTTGATTTGCTGCTTCTCTGTAGGAGTATTGATTACCGCGGTAATCGGGTCAATCGTATCGCTGGTAAGGGCGTCGGTAAATTTGCTAATGTCTTTTAGCATCTTAGTTGAAGAAAACCGGCTGTTTAAGGCTAAATCGTATAATTCTGAAGCAAGTGTTGGATTTAAGCTTGGTGTTTTTTTGACGATATCCTCTGCTAATCCCTTAGTCACAAACAGCTGTATACTAGGGCGAAAATCATTTTGCCTTTTGAAAAAATCCAATGAGGTCGTCATTCGGTTACGCGCAGCTTTTTCCCCAAAAACCACTGCATTGACATGTCCCAGATAGATTTTTTCCGGAATGACGCTGGATAACTTACCCATTGCCTCGAAAAGGTTTTTACCTGTTGCTGTATTGATAAGAAAACTTTCTTCGGGATTCCCTGGAGTACCAGCTCCTTGGGAAAAAAGCATATTGGGTTTTACAACAGAAACCGTCAAGGTCACATCACCTGCGCTGTCCTCATCAACACCAACCATATGGATGATGGCAAGATTATTAATTTCTTGGGCGCTCCAGCAGCCAGTGATTGAGAGAATCGCAAGAATCGTTAATAAAAATGCTAGGAACCGTTTCCGTTTATTCATCTTTCTTTTCCTTTTGGTTTCTTGATGGATTGGCATAGTTGTCATCACCTGCACGATATTGATTACCACTGTCTAGTCCTGGGGCACGTGTATCCATTGCCCACCATGGAGCTCTTATAAACACATCTTTCCAGCCTTCTTTCCGCGCTGGAGAAACAGGCGAAAAATAAGGTACTCCAAAGGAACGTAAACTAACTAAGTGGGTTAAACCAAACATTAAAGCGACGAGTATCCCCATAAACCCAAAAAGTCCGGCTAATATCAGGATAGGGAGTCCTGAGAATCGAATAATTTGGTGAAACTGATAATTCGGAAGAATAAAGGAAGTGAGCGCGGAAACAGATATCACGATGGCCATCACCGGCCCAATGATCCCTGCTTGAACAGCTGACTGGCCGATTAAAACGAGTCCTAGAACGGTAACGATACCGCTGCCAAGAGTTCTTGGCATTCTTATTCCTGCCTCCCGCAGTAATTCGTATGTGATGACTAAAAAAATCGCCTCAACCACTGCAGGGTATGGTAACGCTTCACGACTGGCAGCAATTCGAATTAACAATGGTGTTTGCAGCAAATCGTGATGAAAGGTTGTCAATGCGACATAAAAAGCGGGCAGAATTAACGTAACAAACAGCCCGAGAAAGCGTATCCAGCGAACTGCGGTGGCAACGATTGGACTAGTATAATAGTCATCCCCCGAATGGAGAAACTCTACAAACATGACGGGGACTGTTATGACAAAAGGAGCACCGTCAATGAAAATGGCAACTTTCCCATCTAATAAACTGCCGCAAACCCGATCGGGACGCTCTGTAGTATATACTGTTGGGAACGGAGATTTAGGAGCATCGCTAATCATCGATTCAATATATTGACTTTCAAGAACCCCGTCGATCTTGATTCGGGATAATCGTTCATGTACTTCCTTTACAATCTGGTCGTCCGCAATTCCTTTTAGATATACGACGCATATTTTCGTATGTGTTTGCTCTCCAAGTGTAAGGTGCTCAACTTTTAAAGAGGACGTACGAATCCGTTTACGAATTAACAGTAAATTTGTTTCAATATCTTCTACAAAACCTTCTTTAGGGCCTTTGATTGTGGGTTCTGTCGTTGGCTCTGTTATTTCTCTTCTGGCAGATTTTTTTGTTTGAAAGATGAAGAGCTGATCCAGTCCATCAACGATTAAAACGGTATTACCAGCTAGGATATTTTCCGCTGCGTTATTAGAGCCCGCTGATACTGTTAGTATGGAGAATGGAAATTGCTGATGAATAAATGTCTGGAACGTATCAACTGAACTGATTTTATGATTTTCTATATAACTTGAAAAACCTTGTTCAACCTTAAGGAGTGTTTGGTTATCGACCATCTCTTTTAGATAAAACAAACATCCTTTTTTACTAGCTATTTGTATATTTTGAAAGACGAAATCGTCACATTCTTTAAACATCCCTTTTAGAACCGAGATATTTCCTTCAAAACTACCCATCCCATACACCTCCGTAGAGATAGGATTTGTAAAAAATGTAACACTTATTCTACTATCCCAAGAATTGCTCTCATTATATTTTTCGTCGGTCCAGGCTCAAAGAAAACGTATAAAATCAGATATACTAATATACCTGTCGTGGCGGAGAAAAACCATATAATGGCTGCTGCTGGACCGATTTTTTTGTGTATCGGCCATCTTGTATTTAGTGCCGAATGAATCGTTATAGCTCCAAATAAGACCCCTGTAATAGCCAGTAAAATATGAAAGAGGAGGAATGTTGTGTAGTAGGGTTTTAAACTAGCTGGACCTCCAAACGATGTGTTTCCGATGAGGAGCGTTCTTGTTATGTAGATTATGAAAAATAATAAGGCAAAGGCAGCTGCAGAAACCATCATCCTCTTATGTAATGATTTGTTTCCTTTCACAATAAAATACCAGCCAAATGCAACAAGAACCGCACTAATTACGATACAGAAGGTACTGATTAAAGGGAGAATCTTCACTATTTAATTACCTCTTTTTACTTCAATTTTATGGTCAGACGGTTAGTACTTACATAGCCAATTTGGTAAATGTATATACATTGGAGCAATTTCTGACGGGGGAAACGTATTGGCACGTAAAGATTGATTTGGAACATAAAAAGTAAATTTGGCACATGAATTATAAAATCGTACGATTATTTTGATGTTTTCTTTAAAATAGGTCATTTGATTAGGATTTTGGTTAGTGAACAAAACCAGGGAACTCTCTCAAACTGGGACAAAATCACAGATAAATACCTGGACGAGTCTTATGACTGCTTTAGATTACGGGAAGGAATAGAATGCATATCAATCATGAATCGAAAATGCCTGAGCCAGTCTTACGACTGTCTTTTTCAGCGTTTAGAAGAGGGCAGAATTAATTAGGCAGGTAAACAAATGGTTTATGCAGGTGAGGAAAGAAAAATGCAGGTAAGAGTGAGAAATTGGCGGGTAGAGGAGGAGAATTGGCAGATAGGAGATGGGGAGCTAGGTATTATGCGTATCCCGAATTGGTGAAGTGGATATTTGAGGCGTATTTTGAGGGAGAAAATGATGATGGCCAGTCTTGCGACTGGCATTTATAGGAAATTAGTAGGATGTTGATTATATTTATTCCTTTTTAATAGAAAGTTTTGAATGATTTGGTTTATTGTGAATATGATGGTGTTGTGGGTTGTACGATTTGTTATTTAAATATTGAGTTTTGACTAGTTTAAATCGATGTTTTTTGTATTAAAGGGTACGATTTGGTGTATTTTTTATGACAATTCTCACTGACAATTATATATTTTTGTTATTTAATGTCGATATAGGGAACTTTTGGCTCTTTTGAGCCAAGTGCTAGGCACGTCATCTTTCGCTCCGCTTCAGATCACGTGCATGAGGTTCAAGGTTTTGCAGTTCGCTCTTGCGTCATCTCTGAAGTGATTTCTGGGAGCCTTTTCTGCGAGATCACGCAAACGCTCAGGGGGTGGGGGCTTTGTATCGACAAACCAGCCTGCGGACAAAATTGGAAATTCTATCGCCATGTGCTAACGCACATTGCGCTTCCGCTGTCGCGTAAGCTTGCAAAACTTCTCAATTCAAGGCGTTTTTGAGAGCGAGGTCTCAAACGCTTGAATTGAGAAGTTTTGCGGCGATAGAATTTCCAATTTTAATGGGGTGGTGTTGTCGACACAAAGTTGTAACAGTGCTATAATGTTATCGGTTACAAATTTCATTGTTATGAAAATTTACAACATTGGAGGGGATGGGCATGGAACTTTTGAATTTATATCAGAATAATTATCTGATAGTTTTTGTGTTCCTCTGTCTTGGGGTGCTGTTGCCGTTGGTGGCGTTATATTTAGGTAAGCTTTTGCGTCCTCATAAGCCGAGTGTCGAGAAGTATACCACATATGAAAGCGGTATTGATCCATTTCACGATTCCCGTGTACAGTTCAATGTCCGCTATTATATTTTTGCCCTTATGTTTGTTATTTTTGATGTAGAGACTGTGTTTTTATATCCATGGGCGGTTGCCTATGATAAGCTGGGAGTTTTTGCGTTAATTGAGATGTTGATTTTCGTAATTATGCTGTTGATTGGCTTAATCTACGCTTGGAAGAAGAAGGTGCTACGATGGACTTAAAACTAGATGACCTTTCACCACAGGAAATGAAAGAACTAGAAAGAAATGTGTTTTTTGCAACGCTAGAGCAAATTAAAGCATGGGCACGCAGTAATTCATTGTGGCCGATGACATTTGGTCTGGCTTGTTGTGCGATTGAAATGATGGGTACTGGCGGAGCAAACTATGACCTTGACCGATTTGGGACTATTTTCCGGACGTCGCCACGTCAGTCGGATTGCATGATTGTGTCTGGTACGGTTACGAAGAAGATGGCGCCGATTGTCCGCCGTTTGTATGATCAAATGCCAGAGCCGAAATGGGTGATTGCGATGGGTTCATGCGCAACTGCAGGTGGTCCGTATGTGAAATCTTATTCTGTTGTTAAGGGTGTCGATCAAATTGTCCCTGTTGATGTTTATATCCCTGGATGCCCACCAAACCCGGCCGCATTAATTTATGGAATTAATAAATTAAAGGAAAAGATTCGCTATGAGGCGAAGACTGGGAAGAAGGTGATCTAACCGATGAGCGGGGAGAAGGATCTCGATCAATTAAAAAGAGAAGCAGCTGAGAAAGCGAAGGCGGCAGCATTAGCGAAGCGTCAGGCGAAGGCAGCAGGAGAATCTCAAGGTGCTCCGAAACAGGAGGACAAACCTTCTGAACAAGGTTTTAGTCAGAATGAGTTGCCAGCCCAAGCAGAGCAGCCGGCGGGTAAGCCTGCTGAAGATGGTGCAGATTTAGCGAAGAAAAAGGCAGCTGCGGCGGCGAAGGCAAAAGCGGCAGCGCTCGCAAAGAAAAAGCGTGAAGGGATTGTTGAGGAAGAGACTCCTGTTCCAGTCGAGGCTGCAAAAGAAACGCCAGCGGCTGAAGCACCAGAGGATGGAGACGACCTTGCGAAAAAGAAGGCAGCAGCGGTTGCAAAGGCAAAAGCGGCAGCAGCGGCAAAGCGGAAAGCAATGGAGTTAGCTGCAGGCAATGCGCCGGCAGAAGAAACACCAGCCGCAGAAGCTGAAACCAGCGATGACGGTGATGATCTTGCGAAGAAAAAAGCGGCGGCGGTAGCAAAGGCAAAAGCAGCGGCTGCGGCGAAACGTAAAGCGATGGAGCTAGCAGGCGGCGAAGCACCATCTGAAGAACCAGCAGGAGATGACGCTAAGGCGAAGGCAGCCGCGGCAGCCAAAGCGAAAGCAGCGGCGGCAGCGAAGGCAAAGGCGGCAGCAGCAGCCAAAGCGAAAGCAACTGGAGCCGGTGAGGCGGACACTGCGGCGACTGGCGATGATGAAAAAGCGAAGGCGAAAGCAGCAGCAGTGGCAAAAGCCAAAGCGGCGGCAGCAGCCAAGGCAAAAGCAGCTGGAAATGCGGGCGACGCAGCACCGGCAGAGACCGTAGCGGCGGCACCATCACCAAATCAGCCTTTCTTAGATAAGTACAGGAAGGTTATTGAGGAAAACTTAGGCCCTGATGTTTTAGAAGATTCTTATATTAATAAATTATCGAAAGATGTTCCTACACTTGTTGCGAAGAAAGATACATATTTCAAAGTAGCTCAATTTTTAAAATACAATGAGCTCCTTGGGTTTGATTATCTCTCTGAGCTGCATGGAACTGATTTTGTCACACATATGGAAATTTATGTTCACTTATTCTCATACAAAAATCGCCAATCAGTGGCGTTAAAAGTAAAGATTGACCGCGATGAACCAACAATCGAGTCCTTGCAGCCTATTTGGGCAGGTGCTAACTGGCCTGAGTGCGAAGCTTATGATTTATTAGGAATTAAGTTTACTGGACATCCGAATTTACATCGGATTTTGCTAGGAGAAGATTGGGTTGGCTATCCACTGCGTAAAGATTATGAACAGTATGATGTGGAGGTGTAACCAATGATCAGAACTGAAGAAATGCTGCTAAACGTCGGTCCTCAGCATCCAAGTACGCACGGAGTATTCCGGCTAGTAGTAAAGATTGATGGGGAAATCATTACAGAAGCAACCCCAGTCATCGGTTATTTACACCGCGGAACGGAAAAATTGGCCGAGAACCTGCAATATACACAAATTATCCCATATACTGACCGGATGGACTATTTGTCGGCGATGACAAACAACTATGTTATCTGTCATGCTGTTGAAACGATGATGGGAATTCAAGTTCCGGAACGTGCTGACTTCCTTCGTGTTATGGCGATGGAATTAGGGCGTATTGCCAGCCACCTGGTTGCATGGGGAACGTACATCCTTGACCTTGGTGCGACAAGTCCATTCATTTATGCGTTCCGTGATCGTGAAATGATTATCAATATGCTTAACGAATTATCAGGTGCTCGTTTGACCTTCAACTATATGCGTGTTGGCGGGGTTAAGTGGGACGCTCCAGAAGGCTGGGTTGACGGAGTAAGGGAATTTGTACCTTATTTGCGCGAACAGCTGAAGGGGTATCACAACCTCGTATCCGGAAATGAAATCTTTTTAGACCGTGTAAAAGGGGTTGGCGTTTATTCAAAAGAGGATGCCATCAACTATTCACTCAGCGGTCCAAATCTTCGCAGTACCGGGGTGAAGTGGGATCTTCGTAAAGATGAGCCATATTCCATTTATGACCGCTTTGACTTCAATGTCGTCACAAGGGACGAAGGCGATTGTTTAGCCCGCTACCATGTGCGTCTTGAAGAAATCGAAGAATCATTGAAAATCCTGGAGCAGGCATGTGAACAATTCCCTGCTGAAGGCGAAATTATGGCGAAAGTACCAAAAATTATCAAAGCACCAAAAGGAGAAGCTTTTGTAAGAATTGAATCTCCGCGTGGAGAAATTGGCTGCTATATTTCGAGTGACGGAAAAAAAGAACCGTACCGCTTAAAGTTTAGAAGACCATCATTCTATAATCTGCAAATTCTCCCGAAATTATTAGTAGGCGAAAACATTGCAAACTTGATTGCGATTTTAGGGGCAGTTGACATTGTCCTTGGGGAGGTGGACGGCTAATGGTAGAGGATTTACTCCAATCCAGTCCAGGCTTGATGAACTTTGGAATCTTCTTTTTACTCGCGGTTGTCTTACTATTAGTAGTCTTAGGTTTCGTAACCTATGCGATATTAGCTGAACGAAAGGTTTTAGGATACATGCAGGCCCGTCACGGCCCTAACCAGCTCGGCGGTAAGTGGGGATTGTTGCAGACGGCAGCCGACGTTCTTAAACTCTTATTAAAAGAAGATATTATTCCAAAGGCAGCCGACAAGCCGTTATTTATCATAGCGCCAATCATTGCCTTTACGCCGGCCTTTATGGTAATGGCGACCATCCCGTTTACCGACAAATTTCAATTTGCTGATATCGGGGTTGGCCTGCTCTATTATATTGCCGTTTCTGGTATGACGATTTTTGGAATGGTTCTCGGCGGCTGGGCATCTAACAATAAATATGCGCTTCTAGGGGGCATGCGTGCAGGCGCGCAGATGATCTCCTATGAAATACCGCTCGTTATGTCTGTACTAGGAGTTATCCTATTAACCGGAAGCTTAAACTTAAATGATATCGTCGCACAACAGGGAGAAACAGCTTGGTTTATTCTTTTGCAGCCAGTTGCGTTTGTCGTATTTTTCATTGCATCGATTGCAGAATTAAACCGGACGCCATTTGACCTTCCTGAATCTGAGAACGAGCTGGTTGCCGGATACTTTGTTGAGTACTCAGGATTCCGTTGGGCATTTTTTATGCTCACAGAATATGTTTACATGTTTGCGATGTCATCCTTGATCACCGTCATTTTCTTAGGTGGATGGCTGCCGCCGCTGGATATATTAGGATTTATCCCAGGCGCAGTATGGTTTGCACTCAAATTCTGTATCGTCGTCTTTGTTTACTTCTGGTTACGGGCTACACTTCCGCGTTTCCGAATCGACCGATTAATGGAATTCGCGTGGAAAGTACTATTCCCAGTCGCATTAGCAAACATCTTCTTAACAGCGTTAATCAAAACATTATTTTTCTAGGGTGATAGGCACCACATTAGAGTAATTCTAAATAAACAAAGGGGTGAAAAACGTGCTTGGATTTACAAAAGGCTTGAAATATACCCTAAAACAGCTGACGAAAGAAAAGGTAACCTATAATTATCCTGATGAGCCGCTTCCGCTTCCGGACCGCTTTCGCGGTATTCAAAAGTTCTATCCGGAAAAGTGTATCGTGTGTAATCAGTGCATGAATATTTGCCCGACAGAGTGTATTAATTTAACGGGTAAAAAACATCCGGATCCAACGAAAAAAGGGAAAATCATTGATACGTATGATATCAATTTCGAGATTTGTATCCTATGTGACCTCTGTACGGAGGTTTGCCCGACTGAAGCGATTGTCATGACCAATAACTTTGAGTTAGCGTCATACAGCCGTGATATGTTATTTAAAAACCTTGAATGGTTAGATGAGAACGACGAAAATGTACGGCAGGTGAATAAACCATGACAATCACAGGCGAGTTTATCGCATTTATGGGCCTCGCCCTTGTCGCCATCATTGGCGGTGTCCTGTTATTGAACCTTACCAAAGTCGTGCACATGGTCGTGGCCCTCATTTTTACGTTTGTCAGCATTGCAGGTATTTACGTGCTGCTGTCAGCTGAATTTGTCGCAGCGGTTCAAATCTTGATTTATTCTGGTGCGATCACGATTATCATGTTATTTGGAATCATGTTAACGAAGCATGATGATGAAGGGGAAACCACCACAGGCAGAGGAAGAAAGGTTCTATTATTTCTAGGTATACTCGGATTTGCAGCTGCGGTCTACATTGGAATCTATGATTTCAACGTGGTACAGGTACCAACGGACTTACATGTGGACAATACAATGAAAATAGGGGAAGCCCTTTACTCTAAATGGGTCATTCCATTTGAATTAACATCTGTTTTACTATTAGTGGCACTTGTTGGAGCGATTGTTCTGGCGAAGAAAGACGAGAAGGAGAGTGACAAGGAATGAGTTCAGTTCCTGCTTCAGCCTTCCTGGCACTCGCACTGATACTATTCTGTATCGGCTTATACGGGGCATTGACAAAACGAAACACCGTCATCGTCCTCATCTCGATCGAATTAATGCTGAATGCCGTTAATATTAACCTGGTAACCTTCAGCAAATACGGTGTAGCACCATCCATCACCGGTCAAATCTTCGCTCTGTTTACGATTTGCGTAGCCGCTGCAGAAGCAGCAGTGGGTCTAGCCATCCTAATGGCCTTATACCGCAACCGCAAAACCGTCAACATCGATGATATGGACACAATGAAAAACTAATTTTAGTAGCTAATAAATTTTCAACACTGCGGTGCCTGTCACCGCAGAAAGACACTGTCCGTCTCAGGTGGACAAATTGGTAATTATTGGTGTACTTCCTCAGTGGACAGTGTCCACCCGGTGAATTTTATAGAAAAAATTCACCTAGTGAATTTTATTAAAAATTCACCACAGGTGACAGGCACCATTTCTAAAAAAGGGGATTGTGATGATGATGGAAAATGCATGGATCATACCGCTTTTCCCGCTATTATCGTTTTTGATTCTTCTTCTATTTGGTAAGCGGCTGAAGGATGCGAGTGCGTACGTGGGTATTCTGCTTACGTTGGCCTCGCTAGTATATTCGTTGTTGGTGTTGTTCGAAAGGTTCACGGAACCAACGTTTAAGACTTCAACGGAGTGGCTCAGGATAGGAGATATTTCTTTAACAGCGGGCTTTGAAGTGAATCAATTGAATGCATTAATGCTAGTAATTGTCTCGCTCGTCAGCTTCCTGGTACATACATATTCAAAAGGATATATGCACGGGGATGAGCGGTTTCCAGTATTCTATGCCTATTTAGGACTATTTACGTTTGCAATGCTTGGGCTAGTCATCTCGCCAAACTTGCTGCAAACTTATATTTTCTGGGAGCTTGTCGGAGTCGGTTCCTTCCTCTTAATTGGATTCTATTTCTACAAAGAAGAAGCGAAGGCTGCGGCAAAAAAAGCGTTCATTATGACCCGTATCGGGGACCGTTGGTCTCTTAATCGGGATGATTTTATTATTCTGGGAAACAAGAAGCTTTGAATACAGTGAAATTTTCCGTGCCGTGGAGTCTGGCGCTGTTTCAAGCACGATGATTACGTTAACAGCCATTTTAATCTTCATCGGAGCTGTTGGTAAATCAGGTCAATTCCCACTTCACACATGGCTGCCGGACGCGATGGAAGGTCCGACACCAGTTTCTGCCTTAATCCACGCGGCGACAATGGTTGCGGCCGGTGTTTACTTAGTTGCTTCTCTTTTCCCGTTGTTCGCAGCGAGTGAAACAGCACTTTTAACTGTTGCCATCATTGGTGCATTTACGGCCATTTTTGCAGCTAGCATCGGTCTTGTACAAACCGATATTAAACGTGTTTTAGCCTATTCAACGGTCAGCCAGCTCGGTTATATGATGCTAGCATTAGGCTCTGCAGGCTATGTTGCGGGTGTATTCCATTTGATGACACATGCTTTCTTTAAAGCATTGCTATTCTTAGCTGCCGGGAGCGTTATTCATGCGGTACACACTCAGAACATCGAAGAAATGGGCGGTCTTTGGAAAAAGCTAAAGCTTACCGCACCATTATTCTTAATTGGAACACTGGCCATTAGCGGTGTGCCATTATTTTCAGGGTTCTTCAGTAAAGATGAAATTTTAATCGCAGCCTGGGAAGGCGGACATCCAGTCTTGTTCTTACTCGCGCTTGCTGCGGCATTTATGACCGCATTTTATATGTTCCGTTTGTTCTTCATGGTTTTTACAGGAGAACCGAGAACACCAATGAAAAATGTACACGAATCACCATCGATGATGACGTTCCCAATGATCGTTCTTGGTGTGTTAGCGGTTATCGCTGGGTACGTTCAAACACCATTCAACCACAATCTTGGCGAATGGCTTGTTAATGGCAACGAAGCATTAGGACATGGACATGTCGAAGGACCAATCTGGATTATGATTGCGGCAACCGTTGTTTCTTTAGCAGGTATCTACCTTGCTTACCTGATTTACTATAAGCGTTCCATCGCACGCAACTGGCTGTCAGGCAGCGGCGATACGCTTCACAGTATTTTGCTGAACAAATACTACATTGACGAATTTTATCAAATGACAGTAGTTGCCGTCACAAAAGGTATTAGCTACTTCTTACGCTTCATAGATGTCTTCCTAGTTGAAGGAATCATGAAGGGTGTTGCAGGCATTGTTCAAGGTCTTGGAGCAGCCGGATCGAAGCTGCAAACCGGTCAAACGCAAACCTATGCAGCTGTAGCATTTATCGGCTTGGCACTGCTTGCGGTCATCTTTGTGTTAACAGGGGGGTACTTATAAAATGGATCTTTCTTTCGTTCTATCACTATTAGTATTCTCCCCGTTACTCGGAATTATCGTTTTAGCGTTCATGCCTAAAACAGAAGAAAAGAGTATAAAAATTGTAGGCTTCCTAGCTACACTTCCAGCATTAGGAGTTGCCGTTGGACTTTATCTCCATTATTTATGGGGCAAGAGTTTGAGTGACTTTGATGTTGCTAAAGAATGGATTACCTTCGGCGGACTTCAGGGTGCGGAGGCTGGATTCTGGGCAGTAAACTATGAACTTGGTGTTGATGGCTTTACGATGCTTTTAGTTGTACTAACAGCAGTAGTGGCAACACTTGCTGCGATTGCCTCCATTTATGTGAAACACGAATGGAAAGGCTACTTCATGCTGTTCCTGCTGCTTGAAATCGGAATGCTTGGAGTATTTACAGCTGAAAACTTAATTCTATTTTTCTTATTCTTTGAAATTACTTTAATCCCAACCTTTTTCTTAATCGGAAAATGGGGTTATTTTGAAAAAGAAAAAGCCGCTTACAGTTTCTTAATCTATAACGGTTTAGGCTCAGCCGTACTGTTAATTGTGATTATGATTCTATTTGCAAAAACAGGAACCACCAACATTGAAATGCTCACGCAGATTATGAGCGATCCAAATGTTCCGATTACGAGTGATTTAAAACTAGGCTTATTGATTGCGCTTTTAGTTGCTTTTGGCGTCAAGCTGCCAATCTTTCCGTTACACAGCTGGATGCTTCGGGTCCACGTGCAGGCACCGCCATCGATTGTTATGATTCACTCTGGTATTCTATTGAAAATCGGTGCGTACGGGTTAATTCGCTTTGGAATGGGAATTTTTCCGGAGCAGTTTGAAAGCCTTGCGGTACTCTTAGCCATCCTTGGAGTGGTAAACCTTCTTTACGGAGCATTCCTAGCGTTCATTCAAACAGACTTTAAAATGGTGTTGGCTTACTCTTCGATTTCTCACATGGGAATCGTGTTAATCGGGTTAGCGGCGCTGAATGAAGCAGGCGTACAAGGTGCAATTTTCCAAGTGGTGTCACACGGTTTAATCTCAGCGCTATTGTTCTTCTTAGTCGGTGCCTTTTATGAGCGCACAGACACGTCTCTTATGGAGAATCTTGGCGGAATGGCAAAGGGAATGCCGATTGCTTCTGGCTTCTTGCTTGCAGGTGCATTGGCTTCACTCGGATTGCCAGGAATGTCCGGATTCGTCAGCGAATTCATGGCGTTCTTAGGTTTATTTGAAGAAATGCCTTGGATTGCGGCTGTCGGAACGATCGGGATTATCATGACCGCTGTTTATTTATTACGTGCTGTGCTCGGTATTACGTACGGACACGCACACCGTGACTTTACCGGAGTCGTCGATATCAAAGGTGTCGAATGGGTGCCGGTTGTCGTGCTAATCGCTTTAATCGTCTTAATTGGGGTAGTACCAAGCGTTCTAAGCTCACCGCTTCAAGCCACACTTGAAACGATTATGCTAGGGTTAGGAGGGTGATGAAGGATGAGTCTTGAGGAATTAACATCATTTAACTGGAGCATCATGACACCAGAGTTCATCATCGTTGGTGTAGCAGCGCTTCTCACAGTAATCGATTTATTTATGCCGAAAAAGCAAGATCGCCGAATCCTCGGTTGGATAGCTATTGCCGCGATTTTCGCCGCAATAGTTTCCCTAGTCGGACTGCTTGGTGCAGCGCCTGATTCTATTTTAGAGGACACCTTCCGTCTTGATTCTTTTGGAAAAGCATTCAAACTCCTTCTGCTTGCAGGGGCAGCACTTGTACTATTTTTAGCAGTCTCCTACAAGGGTGATGAGGGGATGGATGAATACCGCGGTGAATTTTATTATTTATTCCTAACCGGATTACTCGGCGGAATGATTATGACTTCCAGCGGTGACTTAATCACGTTATTTATCGGGTTAGAGTTGTTATCAATTTCTTCTTATATTTTAGCAGGTATTCGCAAACGTAATTTGCAATCAAACGAGTCGGCAATGAAATATGTTATCAACGGTTCGATTGCAACTGCGATTACATTGTTCGGTATGAGCTATGTATACGGTTTAACAGGCACAACAAATTTATTAGCTATCGCTGGAGCGCTTCAGGCCTTGGCTGACGCCCAGCATGCGTATTTGCTAGGACTGGCATTCTTAATGATTTTCGTTGGTTTAGGCTTTAAATTGGCGGCAGCTCCGTTCCATATGTGGGCGCCAGACGTGTATCAGGGAGCACCAACACCAGTTACCGCATTTTTGAGTGTTGTTTCAAAAACAGCAGGTTTCGTAATTGTTGCTCGTATTTTAATATCGGTCTTTGGTGTAGCAGCTACAGAAGGCCCTGGCTCAATACCAATTCTTTATAACATGCAGGACTATATCGCGGTTGTTGCCGGAGCTACAATGATTATCGGAAACGTTGTTGCTCTGAAACAAAGCAATATTAAAAGGATGTTTGCGTACTCAAGTATTGCGCACGCCGGTTACATCCTCGTTGCTTTTACAACACTGAGTTCGAACTTCTTTTACAGTGTTTGGTTCTACCTATTAGCCTACCTGTTCATGAACCTAGGGGCTTTTGCTATCATCCAATTAGTGGAGGAAAAAACTGGTTCAACAAAGATTGCTGATTTTGCAGGATTGTACCGACGTTCACCTGTGTTAGCAGTCACAATGGGAATCTTGTTAATCGCTTTAGCTGGCTTCCCAGGTACGGCAGGTTTCATTGGTAAGTTAAACATCTTTATCGGTGCCTTCATGGTGCAGGAACCGCATTATGTACTGGCATCCGTTATGATTGCCACAACTGTAGTGTCTTACTTCTACTACTTCGGTATCATGACACAAATGTTCTTCCGCCCAGCAGCGGACGATAGCAAATTTACCAAAATTCCAGTCGGAATACTGGTTGTCTTAATCGTTACGGTCGTAGCGTCGATACTGTTTGGTGTGTTCCCAGATATCGCGATTGACTTCGTGAACGAAAACTTTAACCAATTCTCAGACTTTCTACAATAGACCGGTAACTTTGGGGGAAGAACCCGGTCTAGGTCAATAAGAGGGGTAACAATATATAGTAAAAGAAGAGGCATGGGGGCCTCTCCTTAACAAGAAAAACGGTCCTTTAAAGGGACCGTTTTTTTGTGGTTATTACTGAATGGGATCTGGGACTTGTCTCTTTTCATGCAGGTCATCCTTAGAATCACTATTTTTCATTTCATTGCCAAGCCTCTTCAGTTCATCCCAATCTTGTGCCATTGAGCTATTGTTTGCTGCCGCTAATGTATTCCTGTCATCCTGATTAGGAGTGATTCTATTTTTCGTTAAAACCAGTATTTTACCTTCTTTAACGGAGTTCCCATAGTATTCAGCTTCATCGTCTGGAATTCCGATTGCAATCAGTGCTCCCGTTAATCCACCTAAGCCGGCACCCGCTACAGCTCCAATTAAACTAGACGCAATTGGACCCGCCGCGATAATTGGTCCCACTCCGGGAATTGCCAGCGCACCTACTCCTACTAGCAGCCCTGTTAACCCTCCGAGGGTTCCACCTGCTAACGCACCTGTAGCAGCAGTTTCTTCAGCAACAGTACCTGTCTCATCCGCAATATAATTCACATTTTTGAGGTCTTTACCAATGACATAGATATCTTGTTTGTCGTATCCTTGTTTAACAAGATCCTCAATCGCAATGATTGCTTCCTGTTCGGAGTCATAAACACCTACAACATTCCTTTCAACCCTGTCCATTTTTAATTCCTCCTCTTTGTTTATTTAAAAAGATTGATAGTTTGGCAGTATTACACAATAACTATCTTGATAATCTATCCTTTACTTTCCCAGCTTCTTCTTGTACTTTACCTTTAACTTGATCGACTTTGCCTTCAGTTTCTGTCGAACGATCATCGGTTAATTTACCCCATTGTTCTTTGGCCTTTCCTTTAACTGTATCTACATATCCATTCATTTTATCTTTATTCATATTGTTCAGCCTCCTAGTTTTTTATTTTTACTGCCCACCAGGGCTATTGGTTAACACCATCACCAACCCCGTTATCCTCAACTTTCTTTTCTAACTCTTTTTGTGCTTGTTTTAATTCCTTTTCAACTGTATTGACGGTTTCATCCACTTTTTGCTTTGTGTTCTTATCTACTTCATCATTCTGTTTTCCATCACTGACTCCATTATCTTGGTCGACTCCATCACCACAGCCCGTTAATCCGGCAAAGGTAAGGGAAACGGCCAATCCACCGACTAGTAAACTTTTCTTCATGGTTAACACCTCCAAGAAACTTTTGTACGATGCATAAGGGTTTTATTGTTAAGAATCCTGATACCAAAGCGAGTTATTGCAGGAATGTAGTGATAATTTAGCTTTTGTAGCCTCTATTAAACTCATGCCTCTTTAGCTCCCTTCGTCGTGTTTTGTTCTGCCCTTTTTATATTCCCATTCATAAAGTTCTGAAACTTTTTTTAGGACAAAAATGCTTGAAATCCGTTTTCTTTCTATTAAATAGTTTTTTTAAAAAAACATTTGCTTGATAGAAAATGAACATTTTTTTGTTTAGGTCACTAACTAAAAGGGTAAAAGCATACTAGACAAATTAAAGGAGGAAATAACAATGGAAAAAACATGGAAAAAGAAATTAATCATGACAGGTATGGTATTTGCTTTAACATTTGGTGCACTGACAGGCTGTGGAGATGGAGTGGACCAGGACAATGGAGTAACAGACGGAGAACAAAAGGATGATCAAGATAACAAAAATCCAGAAACAAACTAGTGTCTAATCAAGTAAAAAGTAGAAAAGGAGATTGGTAGAATGAATGTAAACGAAATGATGGCGGGGTGGACCTCGTACTTTTATCAGCTTCCGAACCTATTATTTGCCCTTCTAGTCTTATTGGTTGGCTGGTTGATTGCCAAAAGCATTGGTAAAAGTGTGGAAGCCCTTCTCAGGAGAACAAAATTTGATGATAAGTTGTTTGCAAACGTTGGAACAAAGAAATATTCTTCTGAAATCATAATAGGAAAAATAGTTTATTATATCTTACTCGTAGTGGTGTGGATTATCTTTTTTAATATGCTTAACTTAAGCTTAATTGCAACACCACTCGTACAAATGCTGACGATGATTACAGCAGCGATTCCAAACTTGCTAAAAGCTGCCCTTATTTTATTATTTGCTTGGGGTGTTGCTTCGCTGCTCCGTATCCTTTTTAAAAAGGGAGCAGCTGTGGTTCATTTGGAACGCCGTTTCGTTCAATGGAAAATCGCGATTAGTCAAAGTGAAGCGGTAGACAAGGTAAACGGTATTGCAAAGGCAATCTTCTATTTCGTCCTGTTACTGTTTTTACCTGGAGTACTAGGAGCCCTGCAGATTGAAGGAGTGTCAGAACCATTTGCCGATACGCTTTCAACCTTACTGGCCTTTATACCTAAACTATTTGCAGCCGCCCTTATTCTGTTTGTCGGCTGGCTGATTGCAAAAATAGTTCGAGATATTCTAACAAACTTCTTAAGCAGTATTGGAACAGAAAAGCTTGGCCAACGTTTAGGAATTGTAAAAACGAAGGATAGTATTAGTCTTTCTAGTATTATCGGAAACATCGTGTTTATTTTAATCTTAATCCCAACCATTATTACGGCTTTAGAAAAGCTAGAGTTAAAGGGTATTTCTGATCCAGCAATTGCTATGCTTCAAGATGTGGTAGCGATTATACCGAACATAGCGGTAGCGGTAATTCTAATTTTAGTCGGGATTTGGCTTGGAAAATGGGTGGAGAAAGTCGTTTCACAAATGCTTTGGCGCTTAAAGGTTGATAATGTCTTTAACCATATGGGTCTCGGCTCACTGAAACCGGAGCAATCCACCTACACACTTTCTCAAATTATTGGGATGCTAGCAAAAATTGTTGTTATTTTATTATTTACGGTCGAAGCCTTACAAATTGTTCAATTGGAGTTCCTTGTCGTTCTTGGAACAGGGGTAATTTCGTATTTACCAATGTTGTTTGCCGCCCTTATTATCTTAGGCATCGGTTTATATCTTGGTAACTTAGTACAGCGTATCTTACAAAATATCCTAAAGAACAGCTATTCTAATACCCTGGCTGCTGTTGCGAAGTATGCCATCTTTACGATTACCATCTTTATGGCATTAGATCAACTGGGTGTAGCGCACTCCATTGTTAATGCTGCATTTATTCTCCTATTAGGCGGATTAGCATTAGCGTTTGGACTGGCATTTGGACTTGGAGGAAAAGACTTTGCTTCCAAATATCTGCGTAAACTGGACAATAAAATCGATAATAAAATAATAGAATAAGAGATTCAATCAGGTAACAATCCGGATCTACGTGATTTCGGATTGTTATTTTTATAAGAAGGGAGGAAGGCTAATCAATGACAATTATAAATCTATTATTGATAGCCCTTTTAATTGCACTAACGGGCTTTTTTGTGGCGATAGAATTTGCGATTGTAAAGGTTCGTCCATCTAGAATTGATCAATTGATTGCGGAAGGGAAAAAGGGTGCTGTTTCTGCTAAAAAGGTAGTAAACCACCTAGATGAATACCTTTCAGCATGTCAACTAGGGATAACCGTTACGGCACTCGGACTCGGTTGGCTGGGAGAACCCACTGTGGAAAAACTAATCCATCCCTTGTTTTCTGTATTAAATATCAATGAGTCGCTTTCACATATTATTTCTTTTATTCTTGCCTTTGCATCCGTGACGTTTTTGCATGTCGTAGTGGGGGAATTAGCCCCGAAAACCGTGGCCATTCATAAAGCCGAAGAGGTGTCACTCCTGTTAGCTGCTCCAATCATAGGGTTTACCAAGGTAATGCGGCCCTTTATTTGGGCACTAAATGGCTCTGCCAGGGTGCTGGTCGGTCTCTTTGGCTTAAAGCCGGAATCCGAACAAGAATTAGCTCATTCTGAAGAAGAGCTTCGTTTGCTGTTGTCGGAAAGCTATAAGCGGGGTGAAATCAATCAAAATGAATTAAACTATGTAAACAATATTTTTGAATTTGATGAGAGAGTGGCAAAAGAAATAATGGTGCCCCGGACGGAGATCAGTTCGTTATCGATTAACGATTCCATTGATGTGGCTTTAAAAAAGATAAGAAGGGAGCATTATTCCCGGTATCCTGTCATGGAGGGTGACAAAGACAACATTATAGGCATTCTTAACGTTAAAGTGATGGTAACGGCCCAAGAAATGAATAAAAATCATAAGGAAGAAGGGAGTCTAAGACCCTTCATTAAACCTGTGATTAAAGCGATTGAAACCATCCCGATCCATGACTTATTGGTGAGAATGCAGAAAGAACGAACGCAAATGGCGATCCTTGTCGATGAATACGGCGGTACATCTGGGTTAGTGACAGTTGAGGATATTATTGAGGAAATTGTTGGTGAGGTAAGAGATGAATTTGATAACGATGAAGTAGCAAAGATTCAAAAGGTAAAGGAAAACCATTATTTACTGGATGGAAAAGTGTTAATTGAGGATGTTAACAATTTACTCGGTACAAACATATCAGGCGAAAGAATCGATACGATCGGCGGCTGGTTTCTTACACAAAACTTTGACGTTGGTATTGGGACAGAGGCTAAATTCGATGGATACCTGTTCAAAGTCCGTGAGGCTGTTGGTCACCATATTTTGTATTTAGATGTAAAAAAAATTGTCAGCTAAGCAAATGGAAGGCACACGTCATTTTAGATAACGTGTGCCTTTTATCTCCGTATTGGGATTGGGTCGAACCGCCTTTATGATGGTTATTGGTGCTCATTAACCGGCGTATGTTGGGTATTTTTAAGCTTTTCCTCCATGATTTTAATGTCATTTTTAAATAACTTGAAAAGTACGTCTTCTTCACCAAATAACAGAATTTGGTCGCCTTCGTGTATTTTTGTCTGATAGATATTTCTTCTAAGTTTTAATTCGCCTCTTTTAATAAACAATACAACAAACTCTAACTCGTCATGATCATGGATCACTTGATTGATCTGTTTATGAAAGAGAGAAGATTCTTTATAGATATGTAGATTTAGCAGCTTGTCTTGTTTTTCGGACATAAAGATATCTCTCATTGGCAGATCACCAAGTTCAATATTCTGTTTCATTTCTTGCTTAAAAAACTTGGACAGCTTAGTTTGCACAGTTTTCAGCTTTAAAATAGCAAAGACAAGCAGAACACCGCCTGCACCATAGAAAATCTCTTTTGTTCGAAGACCCTCTGATAAAATCGCACTAATCGATGAAATGATAACAGCAAGTGAGAAGGCCCCGAATAGGATTAGAAATGTGGCTAGTTTCCTGCGAACCGGGTGACCTAAAATCAGCTCAGACTCTCCAGTCGTAAAACCAGTACCTGTCATTAATGAAATAACCTGAAACCTGGAAACCTCCAATTTCAGGTCGGTTAGCCGAAAAAGAACCACAAAAATTTCGATGACAGCCGTAATGATGATGAAATAGATGAGTAAAAATAATAGATTCATTTTTTCACCTCTGAATCCAAAAAATTGGCTGGGGTACAAAGCACCCCAACCTTTTTATCACTGCATTTTCTCCTAAATAAACGAACAGTTCGTGTGACTTACTAGTTAAATACCCGATATATCTTGCCTTAAACCTTTTAAAATAACTTTTTAAAAGTATTTCGATAGATTACGAGTATTTCAAAACGATTAAATAGAGAAAAAGGAGTTTTAGAATGGTCATTAGGTGGTACTACATAAACAAGGTTACACGTTCACCTTGATGATGAATCAGATTTTCTACAAGCTTCTTTTCTTGAAATGAGATGTAAAGGAGGTCTTTATATGAAACGAGTTTTATCGATGAAAGGACTTTTAACGGTTTTAGGAATGGGAGTATCGGTCGCAAAGTGGTTCGCGTCTAAACCCAACAGAATGAAAGTAAAAAATATACTTGGAAAATTGAACATTACACCTACGGTTAATAAGAAATAAACATTTCCTAATAGAAATAAGAAAATCAAAAGACGTGCGGTGCTCCGCATGTCTTTTTGCATACCTACTCAATTTTGTAAATGTGGGATTAGCTTCATGAAAGAACGGGTATTTACCCTTAAAGGGTTTCGCTAATTGGAGGTGAGGAACATGCTGCAAACGAAGGCGTTTCGATTTGGTTACGGTCTTTTGCTTATTTTTTTAATTATTTTTATAGCAATGAAAATTGATTTTATTTTCCAGCCTGTCTTTTTACTTGTCCAAACATTGTTTTTCCCCTTCTTGTTGTCCGGGGTGCTCTATTACTTGTTTCGCCCGCTGGTAAATTATCTTCAGTTAAAAAATATTCCAAGAACATTTTCTATCCTGTTGATCTATGTACTATTCGGTGTATTAATCGCATTATTAATCTTTCTTGGCGGCCCCGTTCTGAAAGAGCAAATGAAGAGTTTCGTCGATAGCACGCCTCAACTTATGGAGGACATACCCGACAAAGTGACTGAGCTCGAGCAGAATAAATGGATCAATCAGTTACAAGAAAATGACAGTGTTAATTTAGAAAAGGCTTCCGAAGCGATTAAAAAGTCGGTTTCTTCAAGTCTCGCTGCTATTGGAACAAATTTAATGAATATCATCGGGATACTCGCGAGTATTGTAACGGTCTTAGTGACTGTTCCGTTTATTCTCTATTACATGTTAAAGGAAGGCGAAAAGGCGCCTCAGTATATTCTTCGTTTCTTGCCAGCCCAGCAGCAGAAAAATGGACGAAAGATATTAGCAGATTTAGATGAGGCGCTCAGTTCTTATATCCAAGGACAAATTCTTGTTAGTTTTTGTATAGGTGTCATGCTTTTTATCGGTTATTTGATTATTGACCTTGACTACTCCCTTCTTCTTGCAATTTTTTCGATGTTCACCAATGTCATCCCGTTTATCGGTCCAATCCTTGCAGTTACTCCTGCACTGATTATTGCATGTATCGAATCACCGATTATGGTGGTAAAAGTCCTCATTGTTATGATTGTCGTCCAACAGATTGAAGGGCACATTATTTCACCTCAGGTGATGGGGAAAAAGCTAGAGATTCATCCGCTCACGATTATATCCTTGTTACTTGCAGCGGGACGTATAGGAGGGGTTCTCGGGTTAATCATAGCAGTTCCCGTGTATGCGGTCATAAAGGTGATCGTCCACCATACCTATCGGTTATGGAAGCTGAGAAAAGAGAAATCAATAGAGGATAAAATCATCAACGGGGAAAACCATGATGAGACTCAAGTCTACAATGATGCGATATTTTAAATAGGCTCTGTTAAAACTGAATGTTGATTTCACTGTGTTTGGAAAATAAACGGAGAATTTCCGTTTATTTTGGGAAATACCTATATTTCCTTAAAAATAGGCGGAGTTTTTCCGCTTATTGTATCCAAATCCTTGGAATTTGTCTTATTTAAAGCAGTTAACCGGAATATCTCCGCTTATATCTGCTTCTTAAGCTTCCTCTATATACAATAGCCGGAAATTCTCCGCCTATGAATTCTCAACCCTACACGAAAATCAACTATGAGTAATAACAGAGCCTTTAAATAAAATCAACAAGTTGTATGACAGAGTTTCAAGTTTAGACAGTAATGGGTAAATAAAAGGAAATACGTTAGGGAGGGAAAAGAAATGTTATCAAAAGAAGAGCTGAGCTATTTTAAGAAAAAATTACTGCAGCTTAAAGAAGAAACCACCCAAATGGTAGAAGCCAGTCAGCCTTTAGCGTTCGAGGATGACGGAGAATTAACAAGCTATGATAATCATTTTGCGGATACGGCTACACAATTAGAAGAACGAGAAAAACAAAAGATTTTGCATGATACAGCTAGCAATCTCCTTGAAGAAGTGAATGAGGCTTTGGAGCGGATTAAGAGAGGAACTTATGGCGTTTGTGTCGATACTGGCGAACCCATTTCCTATGAAAGGCTTAAAGCCCTGCCGTATGCCAAACGAACGGTAGAAGCGCAAAAAGAGCAGGAGCAAGAGAAAGTGGCTAGCCTTCCGGAGGATCCGTCATTTTTAACCCCGGAGGAAGATGTAAGAGGAGATAAGCGGATTCAAACCGTGGATGAACTAATAAGCGTGCATGGAAATTCATCATCATAAAATTTATTCGTAAATAAAAAATGTCTTCTTTTCGAGAGAAAGGAAGACATTTTTAGGTAGATAATCGAAAATAAAAAAAGAGTTGGGGTCTAAGGATCCCAACTCATGCTCTATTATTGAATTTTCTCATTGTAAAATTGAACGGCATACTGTGCACCCTCACTGACCATTTCGTTATCGGGAAGATCCTTCGGGTGCGGATTGCCGGCCTTTTCGATTGGAAGTTGCTCTGATTTCTCGTATACGTTCGGTATCACCTTACGTTTCAAGTCTCGTAACATACTTTCGGCTTTAATTCGGTTAGGTTTGTTTGATAGCCATACTGCTGACGCTCCAATTCCTACTGCTACCAGTGAGCCCATACTTACGCTCTTTTTCATCATGAAAACCTCCTTTGAATTTGGACTTGTTTTTTACATACCCGTTTCATTTCTCTATGAAACATTTTTTTACGTTTGATTTACTCTTTTTAAGGGAATCAAAGGATTGACCTGGGAGGAGGGATTAGGATGGAGAGAAATGTCAATTTTGATCAATGGAAATGGGTTCAATTAAATAAGAATGAGCTAAATGCAGTGTGGGATCAGGAGACCATGCTATCAAACTGGTTAATGAGTGTTCGGAAAAACGATAACAATTGCGTGAAAGTGCATGGGTTGATCGATGAGGAAAGGGTTGTGAATGGGTCGCTTATTTATAGACAAAATGTAGATGAGGAAGAAGACCATCAAATCTTTCATTTCTATATAACTAGCAATACCTTATTTACGGTTGATTTAGAATTTACCACTTTTAAACAACTGGACCCAGAAGTCATGCTGCGGCAGCTAAATAAAGCGGAGAATGCAGTCGATGGCTTTTTATTTTTGCTGGGAGAGCTGGTTAATGACTTACTCTCCGAGATTGACCAGTTTGAGGAGTCACTCTATAAACTGATGTGGGGTTTGAAAAAGAGGAATGAAATGCGGATTTTGGAACATGTCTTTCATCAGCGTCATGAACTGTTGGTTTGTAAAAATCTATTGATTCCAGTCCAAGAGCTGAAAATGGCGATAGACGAAACGGATTTTCCAAACGTCAACAACGGAGAAATTTTTACCCGGACGTGCAAGCGGATTGACCGGGCGATGGTACTGATACGGGAGTATGAGGAGGAATTAGACTCGATTATTCATTTAGAAGAGGTTATATCCTCCCATCGGGGCAATGAAATTATGAAAACCTTAACGGTCCTGACAATCGTTTTCACTCCGATTATGGCATTAGGGGCGCTATGGGGAATGAATTTTAAACATATGCCTGAGCTCGAGTGGAAGTATGGCTACCTTGTTGCACTTCTTTCCATCGGTTTGTCGACCGTACTTCTCTATGGATACATAAGAACAAAAGGCTGGACAGGCGATCTTTTAAAAGGGAAAAAGAAAGGTTCCTTTTTTCATTGAAAAAGGTTTGAGTCTTGCCCTATCGGGTACAACACTATCAAGGTTAGAAACTAGCTAACCTGATCATCACGAAAGAGTAGAAAGAGGGTGGTTGAAGTATGTGGTTGCATGTTCGGTAAGACCGATAGGAATGAAAGACAGCAATCGAAAAGGAGGAAACTAACATGGGTAAAAATTATGTAGATGACAAGGAATTGGAATCTTTACGCCGTAAGGATGAAAATGAATTTATCGACAATAACGAAAAAGGACGAACGGGATATAACGACGGTAAAGATCCTTCGATGAAGCAAGAGTTCCCTGGCGATGAGATTGTGGAAGATTTACGAGAGATGTCACGTCAGCAGGGGCAAAAAGATGGCGACCCAGCCTTTTTAAGCGGTGAAAATGTCCAACAAGAGAATGACAGGCTAAGATATGGTGATTCGATTTCCAAGAATGCTGCTAAAGAATTTCAGCAAGGGAATGAAGATTCGAGATCGGAATCGAAGAATAAAAGTAACTATTAAAATCGTAACTGATTCTTAATCTACCATACACAACCTTTACTATATAAGGAGGCTTGCACAAATCGGTGCAAGCCTCTTTCATCTATCTAAATCACTACTATTCAACTAGGAATTTGTGTCTATTCGTAACTCTTTCTTGCTCTGGTATAATGCTAGAAAAATATTTTTTTAAAAAATAGGTTTAGCTTTCTATTATAGAGGGTATGTAAAACAATAAATATTTTCAGAGGTGATGGTATGAAAGTTAATATAGAAAAACACCAGAGTGATGATAAGAAAATTTTCGTGAGTGTTTCTGGAGAAATCGACGCGTATACAGCGCCGAAGCTTCGAGAGGAGTTACTGCCACTTACGGAGGGCAAGAATAAAGTGATTACGGTGAATCTAAAGGATGTCTCCTACATGGACAGTACTGGACTTGGAGTGTTTGTAGGGCTGCTCAAGCAGTTGAACAATAATGAGGGAGAACTAAAACTGGTTGAGTTATCAGACCGCTTGAAACGGTTATTTAAAATTACTGGTTTGAGTACGATTATGAACATTGAAGAGGATGGGGGACGATGAAACAAGTGATGGATTATGTCGAAATGAAGATTCCAGCCAAACCAGAGTATGTTGGTGTGATTCGATTAACGATTTCAGGAATAGCCAGCAATATGGGTTATACATATGAGCAAATTGAGGATATTAAAATTGCTGTAAGTGAAGCGTGCACAAATGCGGTACAGCATGCTTATCCGGATGAGGAAAGCGGAGAAGTGATTGTCGGCTTCGGCATTTATGAGGATAAATTAGAAACGATGGTTGCTGACAGCGGTCAGAGCTTTAATTTTTTACAGACAAAAAGTGAACTTGGCCCATATACAGAGTCAAGTACAGTCGACCAATTAACAGAGGGAGGGTTAGGTCTGTTTCTGATTGAAACGCTCATGGATGAAGTCCGTGTGTCAAATACTTCCGGAGTAACGGTCTTCATGGTGAAGTATCTAGGCGAGGAGCGTGAAAATCATGACAAAGCCACCTCAGACCGCGAAACGAACTAAGGAAGAAATATATGCATTGATCCAGGAGTTTCAGGAGAACGAGAGCGAGACTGCCCAAATCCAGTTAGTGGAGCAGTACACCAATCTGATCGGAAGCATTGCAAGAAAATACTCCAAGGGCAGGAATTTGCATGAAGATATCGTGCAGGTAGGGATGATTGGATTATTGTCGAGTATTAGACGGTTCGACCCTAGCACGGGGAATCCATTTGAGGCCTATTTAGTTCCGATGGTAATTGGTGAAATTAAACGATTTTTAAGGGACAAGACGTGGGATGTTCATGTACCGCGACGAATAAAAGAAACGTGGCCAAAATTAAATGGAGCTGTGGACGAGCTGACTAATCGCTATCAACGCTCACCAAAGATCCATGAGATTGCTGAGTATTTAGGGATTTCTGAAGAGGAAGTTCTCGAAACAATGGAGTTAGGAAAAGGATATCAAACCGCCTCTGTGGACCAAACGATTGAAACTGGTTCCGATGGCAGCGGGGTTACAGCGTTAGACGTGATCGGTTCAGAGGATAAAGGGTATGAAAAAGTCGATCAGCAGCTGCTGGTGGAGAGTGCCCTTCATGTATTGGATGATAGGGAAAAGCAAATTATTCAGTGGACGTTTATCGATAACAAAAGCCAGCGTGAAGTGGGGGAATCCCTGGGAATTTCGCAAATGCATGTATCCCGCCTGCAAAAAAAGGCGATTGAAAAATTGCGGAAGGTTCTTGCTGCTAACCCCAAACAAGACGGTTCGACCTAGTAAACGGCCTGACCCTTAAAACGTACGGAGGTCAGGCGTCATCTTTTGCAAAAGGGGGAAAGCCCAATGCCAATGAAGATTGTCGTTGTAGATGATAATAAAACAAACCTAATAATTGTCGAGAAAATCCTGAGGAAAGCTGGCTATAATAGGTTGCTTATGCTGTCATCTGCAGCGGAGTTATATCAGTATTTGCAGCTTGATACACCTAATCCCGGCGATGTACCGGTAGACCTAATTTTAATGGATATGATGATGCCGGAAATTGATGGCATTGAAGCCTGCCGCACAGTATTGGCCAACGAACGTTTTTCCGACCTGCCGATTATTTTTGTAACGGCGATGGGAGATTCCAATAAGATGGCCGAGGCGATGGATGCGGGAGCGCTTGACTATGTAATGAAGCCAATTAATAAAATCGAGCTACTCGCCCGGATTCGATCCGTTCTGCGGTTAAAGCAAGAAAAAGACTTGCGGAAGGAACGGGACCGGCGCATTCAATATGAACTCGACCTGGCGAGGCAGGTGCAAAGAAGCATGCTCAGCGGCCCCCTTCAGGAAAAGGATATCAGCATTTCTTCTGTGTACCGGCCTACCTTTGAGCTTGCCGGCGATTTCTATGCCTGGTATCAGATTAGCCCAAATCAATATGGCGTCATTTTGCTTGATATGATGGGTCACGGGATTTCATCCTCTCTTGTAGGGATGTACATATATTCTGCGTTAAAAGATACGATTACGGGAATCGCAGATCCAGAAAAGGTCGTGAAGGAACTGAATAGGCGGATGATTCAGCTTCATACCCCTGATAGTTTAATGAACTACTATTTTACAGCGATTTACTTTGTCCTTGATACAAAAAAACAAACGATTGAGTACGTTAATGCTGGTCATCCTGTGGGGATTGCGATTGTCGACCAGGAAGTGAAACTTTTAACAGAAGGTTCGTGCGCACTCGGTTTTTTTGAGGAGATTGACGTCACCAAAGGGGTCATTCCTTATTCCGAATCTGCCCGGATTCTCCTTTTTACGGATGGGTTATCAGAATGGCTGGAGGAGAAATACGAGGATTCAACGGATAAGCTGATTGGCGCTTTGGAGGCGGGGGATATGCAAGATCCTGCGGCGTTGCTTCATCAGCTGCAGCCAGGCTGGGAGCGGATTAATCCTCCAAAAGATGATATGTGTCTCGTATTGATTTCTACAAATGCTTCATCATAAAAGGGTGTCAGCGTTTTGGCTGACACCCCCATTATGTTTTTTACTCGCCTAGGTAAGCTTCAAACATCCATCTATGTTTTTCTAATGAAGTGCGAATATGAACGAGCATATCGGCAGTTGGCTGATCTTCATTTTCCTCGGCAAGCGAGATTCCTTCCGTCAGTTCGTTACAAATCGTTTCAAAATCATCGGCCAGTGATTGGACCATTTGCTGGGCATCTTCATCACCTTTCGCTTCTTTTAATGTGGTAAGTTCCAGGACATCCGTAAGGGTTGCCACTGGTAATGCCCTTTGCGACAGCATTCTTTCCGCTATCGTATCAAGATGCAAGGCAGCTTCTTTGTAAAGTTCCTCAAATTTAACGTGCAGAGTGAAAAAGTTCTCTCCCTTTACATACCAGTGGAAATGATGCAGTTTCATATGAAGAACCGAAAAGTTCGCCACCTGCCTGTTAAGAGTATCGGTTACGGAATTGTTTTTCGATTTCGTTTTAGTAGTTGTTGCCATAATTTTAGCCTCCTATTATTGTAGTGTCCCTATTTAGATACCCTCTTGACCACCATTTGAAACTAGTGAAATTTTTATAGCAGCAGGTTGGGTCCTATTTCCCATTGGGTGAGATTGCTAGAAACGATATGATAGAGTCAGCTAAATTTTTACAAAGGGGGAAGCGTAGAATGAAGGGATTCCATTTCAATATCCATACGAAAATTATTGCAGGCTATTTATTCATTTTGATTTGCTTAGTCCTTTCCCTGCTGATCGTTATGAATCGGATGTCGGCGATGCAAAAAGAGGTCGATTTTGTAACGCAGCATGATATGGAGGTTCACAATATAGCAAATGAGATACAAAAAAATGTCTTAGATATGGAAACAGGGATGAGAGGGTATGTGATTACCGGTAATGAAGAATACCTCGAGCCCTATAATTCAGCCAGCCGGAACTGGCTTGAAAACTACAATACACTCCATTCCCTGCTGGCAGATGACGGGGCGCAGCAGCGGAAATTAGATGAAATGAAACCGCTGATTATGAACTACGCTAACGGTACAGCAGAATTCTTGGTTAATCAAAAAAAGAGAAATAACCAGATTGCTATAGATGAGTACTTTAAGGATAATACAGGCAAACAGAAAACGGATGAACTTCGGGAGCATTTCGATTCCTTTCTTGAAAATCAAACGAAGCTGACAAACCAGCGTGTGGAGCAGTTGAGCCAGGATAATAACAATTTAAAAATTACGTTGTACGCCCTTATCATAGTGGTTACCTTGATTACGATTGCAACGGCGGTAATTCTGTCAAGTTCGATTGTCAAAACGATTAAGCAGGTAGTCCACACGATTAAAAGTGTTACGGATTCAAAAGAAACTGAAGTAGACCTTTCCACCAGAATCGAGGTCAGCACACATGATGAAACCCTCGAACTAGCAGAAGCGATGAACGAGCTTCTCAGCAATCTAGAGAAACAGAATTGGGTCCAGAAAAGCGTAGCGGAAATCTCGACCATGTACCAGGGAATGACGGACCTGACAGAATTAACGCACGCTTTTATCACCAAGTTGACTCCAATGCTGGAGGCGGTCTACGGCGTTGTTTACCTGCGCAGAAATCAAGGCAGTGAAGTTCGATATGTGAAAGAGGCCGGTTATGCCATTGTCACTGAAGAAAAGGCTGCGGCGAGTTTCCGGTTAGGAGAAGGGTTAATTGGTCAGGCGGCAATGGATAAAAGAATCTTCCTGACTGATAAGCTGCCAGAGGAACATTTTAAAGTTGCATCGGGTCTAGGAGAATCATCTCCGCGTAATCTTTTGGTTGCGCCGATTTTAGTCGATGGCAGGGTGGAAGCGGTAGTTGAGTTTGCGGCGTTTCAACCGTTTAATGCACAGCATTTAACCTTATTGGATTTGCTTCAGGATAAGTTCGGTTCTGCGATTACCAATGTAGCCGGACGGATGGAAGTGGAAAGGCTGCTTGGGGAATCACAGGTGTTAACCGAAGAACTTCAGGCACAGTCAGAGGAACTTCAAGCCCAATCAGAAGAACTGCAAATGCAGCAGGAACAGCTGCGGATTACCAATGAATATTTAGAAGAACAGAAGCATTACGCCGAACAAAGGGCGTTTGAGCTGAAAAAAGCCAAGGATGAACTGGAGGACTATTCTAGGAAACTGCAGATGAGCTCGCAGTATAAAACGGATTTTCTCGCGAATATGTCACATGAGCTGCGTACGCCATTAAACAGTATTCTAATTCTATCTCAGATGCTGATGGAGAATGACGGGGAAATGGATTCATCAGAAGTGATGGATTCCTCCCGGGTCATCTATACGGCCGGAAGTGATTTGCTGCGGCTGATTGATGATATCCTCGATTTATCAAAAATTGAAGCAGGTAAGATTGAAATTTTAAAAGATGAAGTGAACGTGACGGAAATTCCACAGATGATGAAGAACATGTTTGATCCGGTTGCAGAAAAAAAGAATCTAACCTTTGAGGTGCATACAGCTGCAAATGTCCCTGCTGTGATTACAACAGACGGGCAGCGCCTGCAGCAAATTTGGAAGAATCTATTGTCGAATGCCTTTAAGTTTACCGAACAAGGTTCCGTAACAGTAAACATTGACCTTGCTAGGCCAGAAAAGGTCGAGGAATTGTTGCATGGTCTGGATGAGGAGGAAATGGTACTTGCCATCTCTGTGACTGATACAGGTATTGGAATCGCTAAGGAGAAGCAGCAAATTATCTTTGAGGCATTTCAACAGGTGGATGGCACGACCAACCGGCAATTTGGCGGGACTGGTTTGGGGTTATCGATATGCCGTGAATTTACCCGTTTACTTGGCGGTGCGATTACGGTTGAAAGCGAGCCGGATAAAGGAAGCACGTTTACCCTGTATATCCCTGGCAGACTGGAAGCAGCCGAATATGCTCGTCGGCTTAACCAATTGGCGCTTGATGAGGTGGCAGTAAGTGTAGTTGAGGTGGCAGAGGAACAGCAGCCTGACATTGAAGAAGAATCAGAAACGGTTGAGGTGGTGGAAGCGGAGGCTTCTGATGACCAGTTATTTAAAGGGAAGAAAGTGTTGTTAGCAGAAGATGATCGCCGGAATGTATATGCACTTGTAGCTGCTCTGGAGAAAAAAGGAGTGAAGGTTCAAGTCGCGGAGAACGGGAAGCGGGCGATTGAATTGTTACAAGAGCAAGCAGATTTTGACCTCGTGTTCATGGATATCATGATGCCGGTGATGGGCGGCTATGAAGCGATGAAGGCGATTAGGCAGGACTTGGAAATGGAAAGACTGCCGATTATTGCGCTGACGGCCAAGGCGATGAAAGGCGAACGTGACAAGTGTATGGAAGCTGGTGCTTCCGATTATATTATGAAACCATTAAATATCAATCAGTTATTCTCGTTAATGCGAGTATGGCTGACACAGCAGGTGAATGAAGATTGAACAAAACAACGAAGGAAATTGTAACAGAAATCAATCTGTTGGAGCCAAATGAGCTTCAGGAAATCGAAATCAAATTGCTGCTTGAGGGCTTGTATCAAATGTATGGATATGACTTCCGAGGCTATGTCAGGGGTTCGATTGGCCGGAGGATATTAAACCGGATGAAGGCGGAGCGGCTTCCAACGATTACGGCTTTATTGGAAAAAGTGCTCCACGAACCAGGGGTATTGGAGCGGCTGTTAAATGATTTCTCCATCCGGATGACGGAAATGTATCGAGATCCAAGTTTTTTTGCCGCCTTTCGAAACGAAGTGGTGCCATTGCTTCGGGAGCTTCCTGAGATCCGGATTTGGCATGCCGGCTGCGCGACGGGTGAGGAGGTTTATTCCATGGCCATCCTTTTGCAGGAGGAGGGTCTGCTGGAGAAAACAAGAATTTACGCTACAGATATGAATGAGAAAGCCCTTATGGCTGCGCAAAAGGGAGCGTTTCCGCTGAAAAAAATGCAGCAATATACGAAGAATTACTTGAAAGCGGGCGGGAAAATGGCGTTTTCCGAGTACTATATAACGGACCATCAGTTTGCCTATTTTTCACCCAGCTTGAACGAGAACCTCATTTTTGCCCAGCACAATTTGGTGAGTGACAGCTCGTTTAATGAATTTCATGTAATACTATGCCGCAATGTCATGATCTATTTTGATAACACCCTGCAGCAACAGGTTCATGGCCTGTTCTATGACAGCCTGGCGGACGGCGGATTCATTGGCCTGGGAAGTAAAGAATCGATTCTAGGCATGCCAAAGGGTATGAAATATGTTGAATTTAATACGTATGAAAAAATATATCGGAAAAAAGTAGATGCCTGACCCTGTGTCAGGCATCTTTTTTAATGTTTGATAGGGTTATTGAAGGGGTATTTCTTTTAAAAAGACTGTGAGGGGAACTCCTATGAAAATAAGAATCGAGACTTTCTTTGTCATCATCATGTTTTTTTTCTGCTGGATGGTTCTTTTTACAAGATTCCCTTTTTGGTGGAAAGCCATATGTATCAGTTTGTATGCAGGGATTATTTTATTCACGGTGGCGAAGTTATGGCTTCAAAATCGGCCAGTACCGAAAACGCTGTTATGGACATGCCTGTTAATGTTAGTACCTGTTTTCGGCTATATGTTCTATATCTATTCAGGTCAATTACTCTTTAAAGGGAAACTTTTTAGGAGCAAGCGTGCTAGCGACCGCGAGTTATTTGAGGCCCTCGGTAAAAATACGCGTCCCTTAGAGGTACCGCCCACTTTCAATGATCATCAACGAGGTTTTGTTAGGTATCTTGAACGGGTGACTTTAACCGATCAAAACCAGAATACAAGTACTAAAATTTTAAAAAATGGCGAAGAAACTTTTGAAGAGGTGAAACAGAGGTTAAGGGAAGCAAAGGACTTTATTCATTTAGAGTATTACATCTTTCGCTATGACCGGCTGGGTCAGGAGCTGATGGAGATTTTGACTGCGAAAGTAAAGGAAGGGGTCGAGGTCAGGCTGATCTACGACGCGTTCGGAAGTTTCGCCCTTTCCGAACAGGATAAAAGGAAAATGGCCGACTCCGGCATTCAGATTCACCCGTTTCTGCCGCTTAAATTCGGATGGATTACGCAGAAGTTCAATTTCCGCAATCATCGAAAAATCATTGTCATTGATGGGAAAGTTGGATTTGTCGGCGGCTTGAATGTCGGCGTCGAATATCTTGGTGAGGATCACAAGATTGGTTTTTGGTGTGATACGCATGTTTTGCTGGAAGGAGAAGCGGTCCAGACACTACATGCTGTTTTTTTATTAGATTGGAAGTATGTTAGTGGAGAGAAATTGTTTGAAGATCCCCGGTATCTCGTGTCGGATCCGGTTAAAGGGGATGGTCTTGTTCACGTCGTCGCTAGTGGACCGGAAACCCGGGACATGGGTGATCATTTTTACGCCTTGATTTCGAGTGCAATAGAATCGATTTGGATTGCGACACCGTACTTTATTCCAAACCAGGCCATTATGACAGCACTAAAGGTGGCTGCGAAAAAAGGCATTCAAGTGCGGCTCATGGTGCCTGAGAGCAATGACGGTTTCTTCACCCAATATGCCACTCAATCCTACTTTCCGGAACTCCTTCGTGCAGGGGTTGAACTCTACACCTACCAAAAAGGCTTCTTACATAAAAAAGTGATTATTGTCGATGGAGATATGGCCACGATTGGAACAGCGAATATGGACCTGCGCAGTTTTCATTTGAACTTTGAGGTTAATTTGTTTTTAACAGGCTCAGGCAGTATTGACGACCTTGTTACTCATTTTGAAGAGGACCTTAAAGAATGCAGGCGTGTAAGGCCGGTTGCATTTTATAAGAGAGGGTTGAGGGTTAAATGGAAAGAATCCTTTGCCCGGCTGTTCTCGGGTTTGCTCTAAGAGGAGGCATCTGTTTATGACAGGTGCCTTTTATGTGGGGATAAGAGTTAATTGCGGGGAAGCAGGGGGTTGGAGTGACTGAGATGAAAAGTGCGAAATCGGATAAGGGAAGGTAAAACAAATTCGAAGAGAGCGTAAAAAAGAAGACTGCAGCATTTTGCAGTCTTCCCTTCGTTCTATATTATGCTTTTCGTCTAATCATTCTTAACACAATACTCAGGATAAGCACAAAGACGATCGCACCGAGGAGGGCTGGTAAGATGTAAAATCCTCCAATGACAGGTCCAAAGCCGCCTAAAGCGGAACCAATCCAGGCCCCGATGAACCCTGCAATGATATTTCCGATTACTCCGCCTGGAACATCACGCCCCAGAATCACTCCTGCTAACCAACCGATAATTCCTCCAATAAGTAATGACCAAATAAATCCCATGAAAATCTCTCCTTTCTATTTTTCATCTAAGCTTGGTTGTTAAATACCCTAAATTTTAGGTGCTAAACTTATAAATGAAAAAACTTATCACGATTTTGTTCTAAACGACCCTTTAATCGGTTCTCAGGGTTGTTCATAAGCGATCCCAGATAACGCTGGCAAACCTTTAACTCGTATGATAATCGAATAAATCCTTCGCGATCACGGTCATCCAGACACTGGTCAATCTTCTGTTTTAACAAACTAATCTTTGTAATTAATTCTGCTTTTGTCTTCATCTTATACCTCCCATAATCCTTTTTTAAAATAACTAAAAGTTTAATACCCTAATATCTGTTGATTGAAACTTTTTTAAAAAATAGGTTTGGTTGATTAAAGATGCGGATATATAACAGGTACAAGCTGACACATCAGCTGACAAATAAGTTTTGAGGAGGAATATATATGGAAAACGTAAAGATTGTAGAAAATGGACTCGAGGCAAAAAGGGAAATCGCTAATTTTATGATGGAGGGATTCACAAAGGATGAAATTTATCTATTAGCTCATGACGAAAACCGTTCTGAACACCTAACGGATGCACTGGATATAAGCCCTGTAGGTGTTGGGGAGCAGGGGTTCTTCGAATCGATTGCCAACGTATTTCGTTCGCGAGGGGATGAACTTCGTGCAAAGTTAGAGTCACTAGGGTTATCTGAAGCGGCGGCAGAACGTTGTGAAGAACAAATGGATCATGGAAAAGTCGTTGTCGTTGCAACTAAAGTAGCTTAAATAAAAATCAAAGAGGTGAAATAATCATGAAGAGGTCTAATCAAAGTGTTGAGAAATTAAAAGGATTTCGAAAACGAGCGAGGCATAAAAACAACGAGAGCCAGTCACTCATGCATTATTTTAGAAAACCAATTATTCATAAGGAGATCCACGGCGACAGAGTATACGTTCCGTTAAGAATCAGCAGGATTTGGAATGGAATCTAAACAACATCAAATTTACCTATTAACTGCCTAAACACTGATTGTCATACACATAACCAGTGTTTAGGCAGTTAATGCGTTAAAAATTTGCTATAATAAAAACGAAACTTTTAAAGTTCTCATCCGTCAGTATGGTATGCACATATTTATGCATAAACGCAGTTTTTTGCATAAATGGTGACAGGCACCGAAGGAGGGGTTTGATGGAGAATTTTGGACAGGTTGCGTTGTTGAGTATTTTTTCGCATCTGGTGTTTATTGCGTTGGCGTGGTGGGCGCTGCAGTCGATTCGCTTGGATAAGCTGCTGAAACCGAATCATGTTTTTCAGGCGCGATTACTTTATATATTGTTGGCGATTGTGGTTGGATCGTCGGTTAGTAACTTCTTCCTAGACTACCTTTCTTGGTCGCGGCAGTTACCATTAATCTTACAATACATACAACTGGTAAAAATTTAGGTCTTCGTACATGTATCTTTTTTGTGAAAAATTGAGTACAATTCTCTTTGTGTGAAAAAAAGTGCAATCTAAAGAAAAAGTTAACAACTTAGAAAATAGATGGATATACAGTTAAGCAAATCAAAATGGCTTCGTACTAGAGTAATGAAATGCAGAAACTTGAACCTATCTGACGCAGGAACTAGTTAATTTTTCCAAAAAATCTTCTGCATCAAAAAGCTTGTCCAAAAGTGTCGACATTTCCCAAGTATGCTATTCCTCCCCTTGGTAACAATGGTAGTAAGGGGGAGAGTAGAGATGAAGAGAAAAACAAAGGTACTTTTTAGTATAAGTTTATTGGTGATGATTGGTTTGATTGCGGTGCTTGGCAGTCGGTTAACGGCAGCAAGTAGTGAGCCTGATTTGGTAAAAATCGCTGACGCTTTTCAAACAGAAGATATTTTGCTCGAAGAATGGTCGTATTATGCACGGGAGCATTTGGTTGACCTGACGACACAGAAAGAAGTGCAGGAATATGTTAAGGAGCTTAAGCAAAAGTTTCCTGATTGGGATTGGTCCACAAGTCAGACCAGCGAAAAATGGGAAGTAACAGCAGTATCTCCAACTTCTAAACACCACACAGAAATGCTTCAGATTATGGCAACCCACACAAAACAACCTGTTAATGCGTATATAGTATATAGGGTCAGCGGTAACGAGTGGAACAAGGAGATGGAGTCCTTTTTCACGAAGGATCAAGTCAAAAATAGGCTTTCTGACATATTTCGAGGAAATCCAACAATTTTCTCTGGTATGAAGGGCAGCATCAGTGATAAGATGGATAAAGCAGTTCCGACTATAACTAGTGACTTGATGGAAATTTTTGATGCAAAAGAAATCGAAGCGTTAAAAGAGGATAATTTCATGTCTGTATCGGCGAACTCGCCAATTTTTTCAGACTCCATAGCGCGGGACATGAATTTACAAATTGGGATACGCTCCGAAGGATTGGGCGCTAAGACTACCATTGTAGTTGGCACACCAATCATTACGATTGAATATTAATATAGAGAAAATGGACGCGGAGGGGAATACTCTTGGAAAAGATCATCGTCCGCGGCGGACAAAGGCTATATGGAACCGTAAAAGTAGAAGGTGCAAAAAATGCGGTCCTGCCTGTACTCGCTGCCACATTATTAGCAAGTGACGGAAAAAGTGTAATTCGTGATGTACCTACACTCTCCGATGTATACACAATTAATGAAGTATTGCGCAACTTGAATGCTGAGGTTGCCTTTGACAATAATACAGTTGTCGTTGATGCATCTAGAGTGTTGAAAGAAGAAGCGCCGTTTGAATATGTTCGTAAAATGCGTGCATCTGTTCTCGTAATGGGATCCTTATTGGCGCGCAATGGTCGTGCGCGTGTGGCACTTCCAGGCGGATGTGCGATTGGTTCTAGACCAATTGACCAGCACCTTAAAGGTTTTGAGGCAATGGGCGCAAAGGTTAAAGTTGGAAATGGTTTTATCGAAGCGGAGGTTGACGGCCGCTTAAAGGGTGCAAAGATTTACTTGGATTTCCCAAGTGTTGGTGCAACTGAAAATATCATGATGGCGGCAACGTTAGCTAAAGGTACTACCGTCATTGAGAACGTAGCGAAGGAACCGGAAATCGTTGACCTAGCGAATTTCTTGAATAAAATGGGCGCAAATGTCCGCGGCGCAGGCACGGGCACTCTTCGTATTGAAGGTGTTGATGTACTGTTTGGCGCTGACCACAACATCATTCCTGACCGTATCGAAGCGGGAACTTTCATGGTTGCTAGTGCCATTACGGGCGGAAATGTCCTTGTACAAGGCGCTGTTCCTGAACACCTTTCTTCTTTAATTGCAAAAATGGAAGAAATGGGCGTTACGATTATTGAAGAAGGTGATGGCGTCCGCGTCATCGGTCCTGAAAAGCTTAAAGCTGTTGATATTAAAACAATGCCGCATCCAGGTTTCCCAACAGATATGCAATCACAAATGATGGCTCTTTTACTTCGTGCAGAAGGCACATCAATGATCACTGAAACGGTGTTCGAAAACCGCTTCATGCATGTTGAGGAATTCCGCCGGATGAATGCCGATATTAAGATTGAAGGACGTTCAGTCATTCTTAACGGTCCTTCTAACTTACAAGGTGCTGAAGTTTCTGCAACGGATCTTCGTGCAGCTGCGGCTTTGATTTTAACAGGGTTGGTTTCTGAAGGTAATACACGCGTAACGGAACTAAAGCATTTAGACCGTGGTTACGTTGACTTCCATGGAAAATTAGCTTCATTAGGTGCGGATATCGAACGTGTCAAGGAAGCTGAGGAAGTTTTTACAGAAGTAAATAGTTATATTAGCGATTTGAACGCGTAATTTATAAGAGCCGAAGAGGGTATCTCTTCGGTTTTTTATTTTTATGTATATTTGTTTTCTGAATATTCTAGAATCTATTTTTAGTCATAAAAGCTTGTCCGCCTCCATATGATGGAATGAGAAAGCAGCCCAGGTTGGGGTGCGCAAATTTCATAATTGGAGGCTCCTACATGAAAAAATTCAAACCACTCATCCTACTAGCGTCATTCTTATTTGCCCTCACCTTACTCATTCCAGCTGTTTTAGTACTGCCTTTTGGGGATGGAAAGGTCAGCGGTAAATTAGGTGAAGACCTATCCACCGAGGCCCCAAATAACGAAACTGTATCTACCGCCGATGCCGCAGTCGAAGTGGCAGTTTACCGCTCCTCTGTCGGACAAATCGATAACGTTCCACTAGAAGACTATCTTGTTGGGGTGGTGGCCGCGGAAATGCCGGTTGAATTCAAGGAGGAAGCCTTGAAGGCACAAGCCCTGACTGCGAGAACCTATATCGTAAAAAAAATGCTAAGCAAAGACAATGTTGATGTCCCTGAAGGTGCTCAGGTAACGGACACCCAGCTCCATCAGGTCTATCTAAGCGAAGAGCAAATGAGAAATAACTGGGGCATGGAGTTTGAATCGAACTACGCGAAGATCCTTTCTGCCGTTCGGGCCACGAGCGGTCAAATCTTAACCTATGATGGTGAGGCCATCGACGCCTCCTTCTTCTCCACCAGTAATGGCTATACCGAAAACTCTGAGGACTACTGGAACAATGAAATGCCGTACCTGCGTAGCGTATCAAGCCCATGGGACAAAAATTCTCCAAAATTTAATTCTGTTAAGGAGATTACCGTTAAACAATTTGAAGCGGCACTTGGGGTTAAGTTGGGGTCAAGCGGGACAATTGGAAAAATAGTTGAGCGGACGGCTGGCAAGCGGGTTGCCAAAGTCGATTTCAGCGGCAAGGTTCTGACGGGAAAAGAGATTCGTGAAAAATTGGATTTACGATCGTCGGATTTTGACTGGGAACGGAAAGGTAACAACATTGTCATTACCACCCGCGGCTTCGGGCATGGCGTCGGTATGAGCCAGTACGGCGCAAACGGCATGGCTGCCGATGGGAAGGACTATCAAGAGATTGTGAAGCACTATTATCAGGGGGTTGAAGTCACCTCAGCGGATAGCATGATTGCGACGATTACGGCGCAGAAATAAGATTTGGGAGCCAGGCCTTGTGGGTCTGGTTTTTTTGTGGGTGGGGGAGGTTTGGCACGTAAAAAGGAATTTTGGAACGTAAAATTAGAAAACGGCACATAAACTATAAATTTGGCACGTAAATCACAGAATCGGCACGTAAGCGGGGTTTTCCTTAAAAAAGGTCATAAATCTTTGAACTAGAATTAATGGGTAAGACAAAGATAACACCTCGAACATGTTTAAAAAACATAAACAATGACTTGAGCCCGGCGTTCGCCAGGCTTTTTGGTGGGTTTGGCACGTAAAAAAGAATTTTGGAACGTAAATTTAGAAAACGGCGCGTAAACTATAAATTTGGCACGTAAATCACAGAATCGGTACGTTCCAATCGAAATAATCATAAATCTGACACAAGTTTCGGCAGGATTCTGTGATACATTAGCTGAATTTAGTTAGGAAACAGAAAGGAATGATGCAGTTGATTATGAAAGAGTGCAAGCTATCATTAAGATTAGAAAAGTTTGAGGCGCTCCTTAGAAGTGTAGAGGATGATCATTGGCAAAGGTACGAAATTTTAACCCAATATAACAACTGGCTTTTAGGTTTTCGAGGGGAAGAGTCGGTTATGTTTCACCTAGACCTAGCTTCCAACGAGGATTACAGGATTTATCATGATATCCGTCTTCAATTAGGGAAATATTTTTTCCAAATTGATATTCTTCTTATATGTCCCCGTTTCATCCTCGTGAATGAAGTGAAAAACAGATCAAAAGATTGGCATTTTGCCAAGCTGCTCAATCAGGTTACCGTCGATGGCAAACGGACCAAAAATCCTATTCTCCAAGCAAAAGTGCAGTCGATAAAGCTAAAACGCTGGTTGGCAGAGCACCATTTCACCGATATACCCATCCTTTATCTTTTTGTAAATAGTAATGAAAAATCCAAAATTCATATCGATTATAATCATAAATACAGCAGAAGTGTTTGCAACAGCGAGCAATTGCTTGAAAAAATTGAACAAATTGAAAACGAATATAAAACTGAACTGCTAGAAGAAAAGGAACTACGAAAACTGAATCGTCTTATATTAGCAAAAAATAACCCAGATAATCCTGATCTTCTTCAACATTTTAAATTGACCTCAGATGACCTAATGACAGGAGTTCGTTGTCAGAAAACACAATGCTGTTCTTCACAAATGAGATATCATGCAGGAACATGGACCTGTCCCGTATGCAAAATGAAGTCTAAAATCGCCCACCACCAAAAAATTCTCGATTATTTCCTTCTCATTAAACCTTCTATTACGAACGCAGAGGCTCGCAGACTTCTACAAATCAAATCCCGAAAAATCATTCATCAATTGCTTGCTACAATGAATCTACCACGTACAGGGAAGTTCAAAGGCCGAGTCTATCACCAGCCGACAACAAAATAAAAAAACCACCGCGCAGAACGCAGTGGCTACATTTTCCTCACAAACCCAAGCACCTTCCCTAACCACACAAATCGACCTTTAAACAGTGCGCCTCGAATAAAATAGAAGCACACTAGTATTCCTGTGACGTCTTTAACGAGGTCAAACCAGGACGCGGAACGGTAAGGGTAGAAGGATTGGTGAATCTCGTCCGTCAGACCGTATAGTCCAGCTACGACGGCACAGAGTACGTTTAGTCCCATACTAAACCGTTCACACTTCGTGAGGAAGGCCAAAACTAGCAATACATATAAAATCGCGAACTCTATCAAATGCAGGGATTCTTTAATAAAGCGATCAATCTGGGAATCCGGGAGTTCGACAAAGTGGTTGGATGGAAGGCTCGACATGATCCAAATTACCGCCATATAGGCAATCGGAAGTAATCGTAATACGTATTTCAAAAAAATTTCCTCCTTGATGCATAAAAAATTTGTGTTTATCGAAAAATAAGTGCAAAAAATTTTTTTGCTAGTGTATATAATTCTACTTATCTGTTCAGAATGATTGCTGAGGTGATGAAAATGAGAGAGGAAGAAAACAAACGATCTTCTCAAAGTTCCAGTGTTAAACGCTTTTTCAAAAAGCGTTGGGTATTTCCAGCCATTTATATTGCAAGTGCAGCAATCATTCTGACAGCCGTTCTTTGGTATCAAAGCAGCGACAACGCAACTGACAAGTACGGTTACGAGTCTTCAGACCTAACAGGTAAGAAGAACGATACTCCGGCACTTGAAGTTAACTCAGCTTTAGAAAACTTAAAAATGCCTGTGAAGGATCCAATGGAGACGACAGTCAAAATGGAATTCTATGATTTCAACGCAAGTGAAGAACAACAAGAAGCCGCATTAGTATTTTACAACAATACGTATGTTCCGCATACTGGTGTTGACTTCACATCCAAAGATGGCGAAACATTCGAAGTCGTATCTGCCCTAAGTGGAACAGTTACGAGAGTGGAAGAAGACGCTACCCTTGGTAATGTCATTGAAATCGAACACGATAAAGGTATTGTAACACAATATCAATCGGTTAAAGATGTGAAGGTTGAGGTTGGCGACAAAGTAAAACAATCACAAGTGATTGCCATGGCTGGACAAAGCTTGTTTGATGAAGAATCTGGAACACATGTACATTTTGAAATCCGTAAAGATGGTGTAGCGGTTAATCCTACTAAATTTTTTAATAAACCAGTAAGTGATTTACATGACGACACTACAACGGAACAAAGAAAAGAAGATAATGCAAAGCAGCAAATGATAGAGGAAGAAGAAGCTCCGGCGAAAGAGGAAACTCCTTCAAATGAGGAAACTCCATCTAAAGAGGAAGCTCCATCCAAAGATGAAACACCATCTAAAGATGAGACTCCTTCAGAAGGCGAAACTCCATCCGAAGACGAATCTTCTGAGTCTACAGAAAAAACAAATTCTTAATCGTAACAAAGGGGAAAGGGGAATCTACCTTCCTCTTTTTTTTTTGCCTAGGCTCTTTTTCGTAAGAAAAGAGCCTGCAATATTAATTTCATGCACAGAATAGTATGTGCCATGTTAAAATCGGCTTTAGGATTTTAACAACGATTTTTACGAAAACAACCTTTACCTAAATATGTTAAAATGGGTAAAAAAGGGGGGAGTTTTTTTGAAAAAGATCATTGGGGTGCTGTTAATGGTGGCGCTGTTTGCAATAGTCGCAGCGGGCTGCAGTAAGGAGCCGACACCACAGGACCGATTAGACGCATACATAAAGCTATGGAATGAACAGAAGTTTGATAAGATGTACGATTACCTAACGGAGGGTTCCAAAGAGGTAATCTCGAAGGAAGACTTCACGAACCGCTATCAAAAAATCTACGATGACCTGCAAATTAAAGACCTCAAGATATCTTTCGAAAAACCAGGAGAAGAAGAACTGGCAAAGGATAAAGACACTGTCATGTATGATTTTTCTGCATCCATGAACAGCATCGCCGGAGAAATCCATTTTACACACAAAGCTAAGCTGAAAAAAGAAGAACGTGACAAAGAGAATAACTGGTATGTCGATTGGAACACGACGTATATTTTTCCGCAATTGAAGGATGGGGACAAAATCGGTATCAGCAATACATCGCCAACACGCGGACAAATTTTTGACCGTGCAGGTAACGGATTGGCTCTGAATGGACAGGTGTATGAAGTCGGTGTGGTCCCGGGTAAGCTTGAGGGGCAGAAGGAGCCTGTGATTCAGCAACTTTCCAGCCTGTTAAAAATGAAACCAGAACAAATTGAGAAAGCCATTACCGCCAGTTGGGTGAAGCCAGATTTGTTCGTGCCATTAAAGAAGGTTTCAATGGATGACCAGGAGCGTATCGCTCAATTAGTCGCCCTAGAACCGGTACAAACGAAAAAGGTGGGAGCGCGGATTTATCCATATAAGGAAGCCGCGGCACATTTAATCGGTTATGTTGGCTCGATTACCGCGGAAGAGCTTGAAAAGCTTAAGGATAAAGGTTATACAAGTACAGATTTAATTGGAAAAAGAGGGCTTGAGGAAGTTTTTGACGAACAGCTCAAAGGGAAAAGCGGTGTAAAAATTACGATTAAGAAACCTGATGGCAGCACCGAACTACTTGCTGAAAAAGCAGTTGAAAATGGTCAGGAAATAAAGCTCACCATTGATATTGATTTGCAGAACAGCCTATATGCAGAGCTTGTTGGTGAGGCAGGCGCAGGAGCGGCGATAGACCCTGTAACGGGTGAAACGCTGGCACTTGTCAGCTCCCCATCATTTGACCCAAATCAGGCCACCCTGGGCTTCTCAGGTGACGAGTGGAACCAATTACAGGAAAATCCACAAAAGCCGATGACCACCAGGTTTAATAAGGCATATGCACCAGGTTCTGTGTTTAAGCCGCTAACGGCGTCTATCGGGCTTAAGAATAACATTATTACCCCAGAGCAAACGCTGGATATTAAGGGATTAAAATGGCAAAAGGATGCTTCATGGGGCAATTATTTTGTAACGAGAGTTCATGAAGCGAACCCTGTAAATCTAGAACAAGCAATGCTGTTCTCGGATAATATTTATTTTGCGCAGACAGCATTAGGAATTGGTAAAGATACGTTTAGTGCTGGTTTGAAGGAATTTGGTTTTGAAGAAGAGTCCGACTATCCATTCCCGCTTGAAAAATCTACAATTGGGAATTTGGATAAGGAGATTGCCTTAGCAGACTCCGGTTATGGTCAGGGGCAAATTCAAATGAGTATTGTGCATTTGCTGCAAACGTATACTCCATTTGTGAACGGTGGCAATATGATTAAACCATCCCTATTGCTGGACGTGGAAAAAACGGAGAAACCAGTCGTTTCGCCTGAAATTGCGACAAACGTTTCGTCACTGTTAAGAAAGGTGGTCGGTGACTCGGAAGGTACGGCGCATTCTGCAGAAATCGCAGACTACCCGCTCGCAGGTAAAACCGGTACGGCTGAAATCAAACAAAAGCAGGGTGAAAAAGGGACGGAGAATGGCTGGTTCATTGCCTACAACACCAACTCACCAAATTTGATGGTCGCCATGATGGTCGAAAATGTTTTGGATCGCGGCGGTTCACAGATTCCGGTGAAAAAAGTAAAAAATGTTTACATGAAAATAAAGTAACAGAAACCAGTCTTTGGTTTCTGTTTTTTTTTAGGATATTTGGACTAGAAAAAGCCAAAATAATATTTAAAAGACAGGAGAACCAAATTGAGCGAATATCCTCAAGCCCGAAGACAGAGGGCTCACTTATCACAATTTACAACTACTGTGTTTTATCCAAGGAACCCGTGGGTGGTAGCATTTTTTTCATTTTCTTACCCAGGCTTTGGTCATTTATTGCTTCATCGTTACATAGCTGGATTTATCCTCATCCTTTGGGAAACCTTTATTAATCAAAGTGCAAAAATTAATCTTGGGATATTTTATACGTTAACAGGTGATTTTGCGAAAGCGATGGATGTGATAGACGAACAATGGCTGATGGTTTATGTTGCCATCTATATGTTTGGAATTTGGGATGGTTATCGACAGACAGTAGACATGAATAAGCAATACATTTTAGCCGACCGAGAGGACGCCCCATTGCGGCCGATTGCCATGGGTGCATGGGACATAAACTTTTTAGATAAACGAAAACCGTGGGTCGCGGTTCTGTGGTCGGTGTTGTTTCCAGGCCTAGGGCATTTATATATTCATAAAGTCATTGTTGGATTTTTTATCTTTGCCTACACAGTGGCAATCCTGTATTTTGGGCATCTGCCACAGGCCATTCACCTTACCATGATAGGAGATTTTGATGTAGCTAAACAAATTTTACACATGCAGTGGGCCATGTATTTACCTTCCATCTATTTTTTTATCCATTTTGACGCTTACGTAGGAGCGATTGATTACAATATTCTATTTGAAAAAGAGATGAAAAAATTTTTAAGAGAAAATTACCAAAAGAAAGAGTTTAAATTTCCTTTTTAAGAAGTGGGTTGAGTGGATGTTTGTTATTGCTACATTTGAGAATTCCATTTATATTGAGCTAGCGATTACCGCACTGGAGCAGCAGGGAATCTCAAAGGAATTGATTTTAGCCGCCCCGCTTGATAAGCGGAAGGAACCAAGAAATCTGTTTGATACGATTCATAACTCTGATGGATTTAGTTTATTTGACGGTCCTGCGATTCTAGGAACCTGTTTGATGCTGCTAGGAGCGATATACGGATATGAACTGGAATGGGGACCGATTCTTTGGGGAATCATTGGAGCTGTTTCTGGACTACTTTTGGGGTTTTTAATAAAAATGCTCATGCTCAAAAAAAGTAAACGGGGAAGCAAAAATATCACGTCAGAAATTGTCCTAATGGTTCGGTGTGAGGAGAACAAATGGGAAATGGTTGAAAAAATATTATGGGACCATCTTGCACTTGGTTTAACAAAAATCTAACATACCACCCATTGCTTATGGGTGGTATTGGTATTTCCCAAGATCGATGGTTCCGTTCAGTCCCACTTGAACTCCCTCACTCTCGAGTGAGAAAAGCTGCTCATGATAGGATTCATCGTCTTGGAGGGCAATTTGTCCCTTGGCATTAACGACGCGGTGCCAGGGAAGGCGATGCTTCCTGCTCATCGAATGCAAGGCCCGTACAACCTGACGTGCTGCACGAGGGCTCCCAGCCTCTCTGGCAATTTGTCCATAGGTCATGACCTTGCCTTCGGGGATCGCTTTTATTATCTCAATAACTCTTTCTGTAAAAGGCTGCATCGGTCATTTCCTTTCTGTTTGCTAGTCCTATTATAAAATAAAATTATTTTCAGTTAAATTTTCATTCGACATTCGGTCACGACAAATTTCTCAGGAAATAATGGCAGTCGCTTTATATTTCCTCTGTTAATCCTATTATCATGCACGTTACAGCGTTTTTGCAGCGCTGTCGAAAATAGGTACGGGGGATTTATTTTCCAATAAAAGTGTCCGATTTTTCAAAAAATTTACATGATACCTTGTCCTGATTGGATAATTCGTGCATATTCTCGTATCCAAGCTAATAAAATGGTTACAAACCTTTACAAAAGAGAGTGTTTGAGGTGAAGAGTCGTTTGAGGCTTTTGTAGAATTAGTTGGGGACATGATTATTCATCGTAATGCCGCATAGTTGCATAAATGGTGACAGTCACCGCTCGTGGACACTTTCCACCAGGGGTGGACACTTCCACCAATGAGGTGGACAGTCATGCGGATTCAGTATTTCGTCTTAGTGATAAGCGGGTCTCATTTCGCACTTCTCACATCCAATTTAGGGAGGGCGAGTGGTGTGCACGATTACATCAAAGAGAGAACTATCAAGATTGGAAAGTATATCGTGGAGACGAGAAAAACGGTTCGTGTTATTGCGAAGGAGTTTGGCGTGTCCAAAAGTACTGTCCATAAAGATTTGACAGAGAGACTTCCTGAAATAAATCCTGAGCTGGCAAATGAAGTAAAAGAAATATTAGATTATCATAAATCAATCAGACATCTCCGGGGTGGAGAGGCGACAAAAATGAAGTACCAGAAGGAAGAAAAAGAAGGTGAGGCCGTTAAATAGGCCAATTTTCAGAAGGTACCTCTGTATGACAAGAAAAATTGTTTTAAAATGGCCATTTTCATAGACTTCTTGGAGCATTCTAAGAAAGTCGGGAAAGGGCCATTTTTAATGGCTAAAGTGGCAGGCATTCTCTTGCAATAAAATTTTTCCGACAAATTTCTACGTTTTTTGGGTTAACAGGTTGGAAATTTTAAGGAATATGATACAATTAACAATTAGGAAAGTATGACCGTTTCAAGGAGGAAAGAAAAGAGAATGTTTGCTAGGGATATTGGGATTGATTTGGGAACGGCTAACGTGTTAATCCACGTAAAAGGCCGTGGAATTGTATTGAATGAGCCATCTGTTGTAGCAATAGATAAAAATACGAATCGTGTCCTGGCTGTTGGTGAGGAAGCTCGCCGTATGGTCGGACGTACACCTGGTAACATCGTCGCGATCCGCCCGTTAAAAGATGGAGTAATCGCAGACTTTGACGTAACAGAAGCAATGTTAAAACATTTTATTAATAAGTTGAACGTAAAGGGCTTTTTATCAAAACCGCGTATTCTGATTTGCTGTCCGACAAATATCACAAGCGTTGAGCAAAAAGCAATCAGAGAAGCGGCGGAAAAGAGCGGCGGCAAGAAAATTTATTTGGAAGAGGAGCCGAAAGTGGCAGCGATTGGCGCAGGTATGGATATTTTTCAGCCTAGCGGTAATATGGTTGTCGACATCGGCGGTGGAACAACAGACGTTGCGGTCCTTTCAATGGGCGATATCGTTACTTCTTCCTCGATTAAAATGGCCGGCGACAAGTTCGACATGGAAATCCTCAATCACATCAAGCGTGAGTACAAGCTATTGATCGGTGAACGCACAGCTGAGAATATTAAAATCAACATTGGTACCGTATTTCCAGGATCACGCTCGGAAGAAATGGAAATTCGCGGACGTGACATGGTCAGCGGCTTACCGCGTACGATTACGGTTCGTTCAGAAGAAATCGAAGGTGCATTACGCGAGTCTGTGTCGGTTATCGTTCAGGCTGCAAAAAGCGTTCTTGAGCGCACACCGCCAGAACTTTCTGCTGACATCATCGACCGCGGCGTTATCTTAACAGGCGGGGGAGCCCTTCTGCACGGAATCGACGCATTACTTGCAGACGAGCTTAAAGTGCCAGTCCTAGTGGCCGAAAATCCAATGGACTGCGTGGCAATCGGAACAGGAATTATGTTAGACAACATAGACCGCATTCAAAAGCGAAAGTTTGGCTAATAAGGTAGGACATCTTACCAATATAATAGTCTAATGACCTCACAATCATTGGGCTTTTTTATTTTTGGGATAGTACTCTTGCGTGTTAGCACGTAAAATTGGGATCTGGGGCACGAAAAATGTGAAATCTGCACGTAAAAACGGAATTAGGCACGTAAATCACAGAATCGGCACGTAAACCTATATAAAGGCACGTAAACCCCAGGTTAGCGTGTACCCAAGAATTTTCGCCACTTTTTGCCATGGTAATACTTTTTCTGCGAAATTTTACTGCATATTCCCTAATTTTTTAAAAAAATAGAGTATAATATTAAGTAAAACGAAAAATGTAGCAGAAGAATGGACAAACTAAATGTCCAATACTATAGATGGATTTCGGTAAAAGGGGAATAAAGAGATGTCAGTAAATCATCTAAACCAAGTGAAGACGAGGGAAGAGTATAAAAAGACAAAAGGCGAGGAGCAGAATGGCCCTGCCACGAAAAAGTCTTCTACAGTTGCTCAAAAAGCCCAAAAAGCAGAAGTTGCAGATAAGCGGATTCGGATCCGTCTGATTCCAATTTGGCTTAGAATACTTCTTTTGGTCATTTTTACTGGGGTTTTTATGGCAGCGGGTGCCGCGGTTGGCTATGGTGTGCTCGGTGATGGGAATCCGGGAGATGTGTTAAAAGCTTCAACCTGGACACATATTATTGATTTAGTTGAAAAAAAATAAACGTGGAAGGGTCTACAAGCCCTTCCTTTTTGTATGCTCTTAATAGTAAAATATATATATCTGTTCCTATGAGGAGGTACTAAAATGTTAGATGTACAGCAAATTAAAGAAATTATTCCCCATCGTTATCCATTTTTGCTTGTCGATAAAATTTTAGAAGTTGAAGAAGGCGTAAAGGCTGTCGGAATCAAAAATGTAACGGCAAATGAAGAATTTTTCAATGGCCATTTTCCTGACTATCCTGTCATGCCAGGTGTGCTTATTGTCGAGGCACTTGCGCAGGTTGGAGCGGTTGCCGTTTTGAAAAAAGAAGAAAACCGCGGTAAATTGGCATTTTTTGCTGGAATTGACGGCTGTCGTTTTAAAAGACAAGTAAAGCCTGGTGACCAGCTGCGACTTGAGGTAGAAATTATTCGTTTACGAGGGCCAATTGGAAAAGGAAAAGCAGTGGCAACTGTGGACGGAGAAGTGGCATGTGAAGCTGAAATTACGTTTGCATTAGGAAAATAGTCGGGGATTTCTCCGATTATTTTTTTTGTAATAGTCCTTTCATACTTGGGGAAAATAACAGAAGACCGATAAAAGGGTCAATATTTTTCACATGGAAAGGGGCTTTTACGTTTGAAGAAAAAGCTGTTTTTATTACTCGCAAGTGTGTTTCTATCAGGGTCAGTGTTAGTGGGATGTAATAATAATAATGATGAGCAAAATCCTGCTCCGCCAGTCAACGATGAAGTAGATACACCACTTGACGACGATAACAACTTAGATGGTAACAACAACAACGGCAACAACGGCAACAATGGTAACAATGGTAATAATGATAACGGGTTAAACAACACAAACACACGTTATCAAAACAATGATACTAACACGGGTAACGATAATGACCCAATGAGAGACAGAAATACTCGTGGCGAAGAAATGATCGAAGATAATCGCGATGCAAACGACCGTGACAATAAAGACGAATAATCATTAGGAGGGGCAGGCTGAAGCAGCCTGCCCTTTTACTAATCGTGTTTCATTTTTAGTTTTGGTTTTCTCTTCATTTTGTCCCTAAATTCCTCGAGTAAAGCCTGACCGCCGAGGCCCTTTTCTAGCAGGCTGTCGAGCAGGAGTTCAGAGTAATCACTTCTGTTACGGCGTAATCGGCCTTCAAACAGGACACTTATGTGGTTCTGAAATTTGTTTAATGAAGCAATTTTGGTTTGAAAATAGGCGGGATCGTTTTCGCGCTTAGTAATCACCGCTTGTACGATTACCTCGCGGCTTTGTTCGTGGATTTTTTGGAAGTAGTCATAAAGGGATAAATCTGTATAAGCTTCAAGGAGCCAGCTAGCGCGTTCGCTTTCTTTATTGATAATTAATCCATCTTCTAATGGGATTTCAACGGAATTTCCATCCTCCACCACTTCTAAAGCGACTAACTTAAAGGTTTTCATCGGCAATACCACCTCTTACTCGATTATATTTTCTAAATTATAACACATTAGTTCAGGAAACAAATGTCGAAAAATATTTGTCGGATTTTGCAAATTCACATTTTGGTGAGAAATAGTGCCTCCAAAATCGTTTTTTAAAACATTGAAATTTCGATTTTGGAGAAAAAAATGCTATCAAAATTGATATTTCATCATTTTACACCAGGAAAGCAAAGGTCTATGATTAAGCCATCAAAAGGAGAGGAGATAAGGGTATGATCAATCAAGTCACGCTTGTAGGAAGACTGACGCGAGATCCAGAATTGAGAAAAACAAGTGATGGGCTTCCTGTTACGACTGTGACCTTGGCGGTTAGCCGCCAATTCCGAAACCAGCATGGAGAAATTGAAGCAGACTTTGTCCAGTGCACAATTTGGAAAAAACCTGCTGAGAATACGGTCCAATACTGTCGAAAGGGTTCTGTTGTAGGAGTTACCGGCAGGCTGCAAACCCGGCATTATGATAACAAAGAAGGTAAGCGTGTCTATGTAACAGAAGTAGTGGCCGAATCAATCCGTTTCTTGGGCGCAAAACCAAACTACGCCCAGGCTGAACCGCCGCCAACCGTTACGGTTACAGTTACGAAGGAGGAGCTGCCATTTTGACAAATCATGATGATGTCGCCACAAGTTTAGAGCAGCTGCTTGAAAGTTTGATAAAAATGGTGGGCCGAGCCAATAAAAATAATGACAACCTTCAAAAAAAGATCAACCAGATGAATGAAAACATGGACAGTCTCCAGATGAGAATCAGCCAGCTAGAATGGATTATGAAAGGGCAGCTAAAGGAAAGAGATGGGAGCCCAATCAGAACCTACCCCACACATCACCACACACATACACCATCCGAAATTCACGACCATATCTCACATTTTTGAAAAACTTCGTCTGCTGACGTCGTAACTCGGATTATTTTGGTAAAACTAAAATGGTTCCTATTTTAAAAATTTCCCCCGTAATTAGTGGTTCCTTTGTTAAAAGAAAAAACCAATACCATTCAAAAAAATCCCCATTTTCCGGCCAAGCAGCGCCGGAGTTTTTTTTGTTCATTTAAAGTGTATAATTTTTCTTCTGTCGGGCAAACTAGTACAAAACCCCCTGTGTTTTATTTTTCAAGGCCGCTGATCATCGATCAGCGGCCTACTTTTTTAGATATTTTTATGTTTTTTACTAGCTTTAATCTGATAGGTTAATAAATCGACAAAAAAACGCTCGCCTTTTGGGCGGCATGAGATAAAGATAAATATCTAGTAAATTCTTTTTCAAATCAGGCTTTGTAAAAAAAGGAAAATGAAAACTATTGTCGAATAATAAATATTGATGTAAATATTTGTCTCATTGGAGGTTATTTAAAAATATGCCAAAATCATTAATATTTATTGGGGAACGACCTAGTCAGATGGAAATGTATATCAAAGGAAAACCAGAATTCTACGATGCCTTGCTACTCTCAAAAAACCCAGCTTCACACCTATCTTATCATTCTATCCCTCTTCACCAATCAAGAGTTACCATCCACATCCGTGAGACTAACTCTCAATTCAACTGTCACTACCAATCCTTGCAGCTGATCGAAGGAGAGAAGCCGCTTTCCGAGGAAGACGCTTACGATATCTTCACTAACTTCGCAGTTATGGAAGACAACAAAGTTGCTTTCATTATGCGCTCACGTAGAAAAGAAATCGGACTGCGAAAAAAAGGAAACCCAAGGGTTTTGTCTGTTCAAAAGGAAGTAGAAGTCTAAGTTCTTCTATCTGTTATAGTTGGTCTTGTTAAAAAATTTGAAACTATTGTTACAAACGGATGACAACTTAACACGAAAAAAGGGTTTTGGTGTAATCCGGGACCCTTTTTTATTGTGACCAAGTGGATTATTGACCCAACATTCACCATTCGTTTCACAATTTAGACAATAAAATTTTGATTTTCCACTCTTACACTTAGAAAATCCTCATAATCTCACCATACCATGGCGTAAAAATTACATTTTGAAACAAACTGTCCACTCCACACGGACAAAATTGGCAAAATGTCCACGAGTGGTGACAGGCACCGCTATTTTTCATCTATTCATATTGTTTTCCACTGTTATATGACAATTTGTGATAGAGTTTTAATATTTTTGTAATATAACTGGTACATTGTCATGGTATAAATAGATTAATAGAGAAGGGGGAAAACGTATGCAACTTGTAAGGCGTATGATTTTCATGTTTCTAACATGCGTAATATTGGTGTCAGGTACTGTTGTGGTACATGCAGAATCAAGTAAGGAAGCGCTACATAATGTGGAGCAAGAGCTTGAACAAAAGGCGAATGAAAAGAACTCTATTAATCAAGAAATTGAAAAGCTTAATAAAGAGATGGAAGAATTACAAACGTATATTACACAAAATAGAGAAGCCTTAGCAGAAACTCAGAAGAGAATTGACGAAACACGCCAATTGATTGAACAGAAAAAAGAAGAAATTGTTGCCCTTGAGGATAAAATCCATAACCGTAAAGACGTGATGAAGAGCAGGTTAGTGGCTTTACAAGAGGATGAAAAACTAAATGTTGCCATCAATGTCATTCTAGAATCGAAAAGTGTGGCAGATCTTATTCAACGTGCAAGCGCAGTAACCACTCTGTTTAATGCAGATAATGATATTATCAAGGATCAAGAAAACGATCTTATGCAAATTGAAGAAAATGTAAGAGTAATTGCTGAGAAAGAAGCACAGCTGGCTGTGGAACAAGAAAATCTTGCCAAACAACAGGCTGAACTTGATTTAAATTTACAAAAGAGACAAGAATCCTTAACGGTAATGCAACAAAGATATAGTGAAGTGAATCAAGAAATGGCAGGAATTCAGGCACAGCTGCAAGCAGCGCAAGAGAAGGTTCGTCAAGAACAAGAAGCAGCGAGAGCCATCGCAGCGGCTAATGCTCCTGCACCAGCAGCAGCTCCAGCTCCGGCACCAACGGGTACAGCGGGCAGAGAAATGTATGTCACTGCAACCGCTTACAGCTGGCAATCTGCAGGAAATATTACGTACATGGGCCATAATATTAAAGAAAACCCAAATATTAAATTAATTGCGGTTGATCCATCTGTTATCCCATTGGGATCTAAAGTATGGGTAGAAGGATATGGCGTAGCGATTGCTGGAGATACCGGCGGCGCAATCAAAGGCCATAAAATTGACGTAGTTATGCCAGACAATGCACATGCCATCGCATGGGGCAGAAAAACCGTCAAAATCTCCATCTTAAACTAAGCAATGAAAAAAGAGATCTGACATCGGAACAAATCTGATGTTAGATCTCTTTTTTTATATGTTGAAGCTGCAGTGCCTGTCACCACCGCAGGTGGTGACAGGCACCAAATATACATCACTGTATAATTAACCAAAAATTCCCGATTATCCTAAATACACCAAGTCTTTGAGTTCGTCTGTGGAGAGTTCGGTGATCCAGTTTTCGCTTTGGATGATTTGGTCGTTTAGGTGCTGTTTTTTCTCAAGCATGGCGTCGATTTTTTCTTCTAGTGTGCCGGTACAAATCAGTTTGTGGACGTGAACGAAGCGGGATTGACCGATCCGGTACGCTCTGTCTGTTGCTTGATTTTCAACTGCCGGATTCCACCATCGATCATAATGGATAACATGATTGGCCGCAGTCAGGTTCAGCCCGGTTCCACCTGCCTTCAAGGAAAGCAAGAACACTGGAAACTCCTGATTTTGGAACCGCTCAATCATATCGTCCCGCTGCATCTTTGGCACGCTTCCATTTAGGAACGGCACTTCAACTCCAAATTTCTTCTTAATTGTCGAACGAATCATTTCACCCATTTCGATGTATTGCGTGAATATGAGACAGCTTTCGCCAGAGTCTAATACAGCGTCAACAAGGTCGACAAGCTTCTCCAATTTATTTGAACGATCTAGAAGCAGCCTGTCAGCTGATTTTTCTTTTAGGTAGAGAGCAGGGTGATTACAAAGCTGCTTTAGCCTGCTGAGCATTTGCAGGATTAACCCCTTACGCTCAAAGCCTGACAGTTTTTCGATTTCAGCAAAGGTATCACGGACCAGCTGCTCATACAACGAAGCCTGCTCGGTTGTAAGCGGACAGTATTCTTTTTGTTCTTGTTTGTCAGGAAGATTGAGTGCCACTTCTTCATCCTTTTTCGTCCTCCTCATTAGGAATGGACGAATAAAGGATTGCAGCTCATTGACCTTTTCCTTTTTCTCATCCTTTTCAATCGGAATGACAAATTTCTTTTGAAATTGCCCCAAGCTGCCGAGATAGCCATGATTGGTAAAATCAAAAATCGACCACAACTCGGATAAACGGTTTTCCATCGGAGTACCCGTCAAGGCGATGTGATGTCCCCCGCGGAGCCTCCGCACCGCCCGCGACTGCTTCGTCCCAGCGTTTTTAATATTCTGAGCCTCATCAATGGAAATCGAACTCCACAGGATGGACTCGAACTCCTCAGAGTCCATATGACTTAATCCATACGAAGTCAGAACCACATCGGCATCTTTGATCTTTTCCTTAAAAGCGTCTTCCTTCAAGCGGTTTGAACCGTAATGCAAATACACATTCATCTCAGGAGCAAAGCGTTCAAGTTCCTTTTGCCAGTTACCTAGAACCGAAGTCGGGCAGATAATCAAAGCGGCCTTAACTGGCTTCTTTTTCATACTATCTTTAGAATCACTTCCGTCCTCGGTGCCTGTCACCATTTCAGGAATAGCCCCGATTTCTTCTTTTACCTTCAAAAGGTACGCAATTAATTGTACTGTTTTCCCAAGCCCCATGTCATCGGCAAGGACGGCACCAAAGCCATATTGACGCAGGAACCAGAGCCAGCTCATTCCCAGCTGCTGGTAAGGGCGGAGTTCACCCTGAAGCCCTGCAGGAACTTCTTCCAATGGTATCTCATGCGCTTCAGATAGCTGCTTTATCATTTTTTTCCATTGGCTATTTAATTCAATTTGAATCTTCGCGAATGCTTTTGGATTTTCAAGTTCATCTTCAGTCGGAGCTGTCTCAACCAGTTCCTGCTCAAGCAAATCCCTTACATGCAGGCCTTCTTTCTCAGCACGCTTCATCAGGTCCTGAATTTGTCGAATAAAGCCTGGATCGAGCTTCACCCAACGCCCGCGAATAAACACGAGTCGACGTTTTTCTTCGACAAGCTGGCCGAATTCTTCTTCGGACAGGTCGACACCATTCATGGAAAAACGCCAGTTGAAATCAAGCATAGCCTGCAGGCCGACAAATGACGGACGGTGGCTGGAGGAACCTTTTAAGGACGCCTTCACCTTTAAATTGGCATTCTTCATTGCTTGCCACCAGGCAGGGAGGAGGATCTCAACATCCAGCGCCACAAGGGTTTCACTGGCCTCGGTCAAGAACATCCAAGCTTCTTCCTCTGTTAGTCCTGATTTCAATGTGTTACCGTCCTCACTTAGCCACGGTATTAACCTTGCCCAGCGCCCTTGCTCACGGTCGACTCTTTCCAAAAATGGTTTCCATCGCGCAGGAATCTTTGCATCCAAGCCATAAACATCATCGACATTTTTTTTACCACGCAAAAAGACATCCAGGTTCCAAGGACCTTCTCCATCCAGAGGTTCCTCTAACCTCAATCCAATCGTGAAAGGGGTGTCACTCTCCTTGATTCCAACCCATTCAAGCCAGGTTTCCTCATCAAAATAGCTTGCCAGTTCCGCACCGGATATACCTTGTTTTCTCAATAAAGCAAGCTTTGGTCCAAACAACTCTTTCATTGAAGCATTTCGGGTTAAATATGCGTCTAGGGCATCGTTGTATAAATCGGAGATAAATTCCTGTACGGTTCCAGAAACTCGTGGATCAACTTCCTGGTCCCAAAAAGAAGGATCAAACTCATCCATGACACGAACGGGGAGCTGCCAGCGGAAGTCGCCATTCTCCCAAACCGAGAAGTCCGGGAGCCAATCTTTCTCGAGTATCCCTTCATGAAGAGTGTGAGCAGCGGCGAGGCAAATTTCGGATTGCTCACTCCAGTCCCAGTCAATAAACCGGTTGAACGACTCCTTCGCAAAAAGAGAAACAAGGTGCCAGCCAGTCACCACAACACCCTCGATGCCATCAACTGACTCGTTCTCCAGAAGTGTGCCAAAATAGCTCTCATCATGGCGGCTGAACAACACATTTTTCCACTCAGAAGGGGGTAAACCGTACCCGTGCTCATCCTCAGCAGCCAAAAGATAACGGCCATCAGCTAATTTAATTGTCAGAAGCTTAACAAATCTAGTTTTCAGCATCGTAATGTTACTCCTTTTACTAGGGTGGGGTGGAGAAAATAAGGATCTTAATTTCCATTTATTGTCTAAAAGTCCAAAACCCCTTAAAAAACATCCAAAACTACTCTAAAATAGTCCATAACTACTCTAAAAAGGTCCATAACCCTCAAAAAAAAGTCCAAAACCCCCGGAAAATAGTCCAAAACAAATCCTAGGTCCAACTACTAAAAAACTAATGGAATTTTTGGGGTTACTGTCCGCCTGAGGTGGACAGTGTCCACGAGCGGTGACAGGCACCAACTACCAACCACTCTATTCCTCTATGAGTTTGCTCCGTCGGCATTCTTCGTGGAAGGCGCGGAGTCTTTTGGTTTTTTCCATTAGGGTGTCGAGGAAGTATTGCCAGTCGTCGACGCGTTTGGTTTTTTTGTATAGGGTACGCAGTTTTTTTAAATGGCGGACGGCTGCTTTGTAGCTGGAACGGTTTTTTTGATTGATTTCGTTCAGCGCGGATTGGTGCAGCATGCCGAGCAGGACTTCTGGTTTTTCTTTTTCAATTATCTTAACGCGTTCCTTTGGCAGGTCATAAAAATTCCAGCCCATAAACGCCTGGAGATCGCCCCATTTGTCGTACTGCTTCCGTTCAAATAGCATAAATTCGTATTCCGTATAACTGTATGGCAGAGTCGATAGCAACGCGCGCTCATATAATTCAACCTTCCCATTCTCCGTAACGAAAGGAGTGATCGCCTTAAGCGACGCCCGGGTAAACGACGCACAGGAATGGTACGTTCGCAGAAAATCTAAATAGCCTTTAAGTTTCGAGATAAACAGCTCAAGTAGCGGTCCAACTCGTTTCCATGCTTTTGACTGTGACAATAGGTCAACCCAATGAAGCATATAGGGTGTAATCACCTTATCATCGATTTTAGTAATCAAGTCAAGCGCCAGCTCATCCTTTTGCTGCAAAAAGCTGATATGAATCCCAGCAACCATCAGCGGGTTAGGATTTTCCCAATCCTCCAAAGACTTCAGCCGGTCATTAATCAGGATAATTTCTTGCTCACGCCATTCTTTCTTTTTAAAAAGATTGGTCCAAAGGAGACGGTAAAGGTAGATACGCTCCTGTTCAAGGTCCGAACACACAGTCAACAGCTCAAACACTTCGTCCTTTAACTTTAAAATAAATTGATCAAAGTCAAACGGGAGCGATTGAACACCAATTTTCAAAACAACCTCATCGGCGTCCTCAATTAAGTTATGAAACACAGAGAGGTAGGCACGTCTGACCACATCCTCAGCAAACCCAGATTGCACGGTTAAGACCGCAAGCTTCTTAAAGGAAACGACAATCCCGACCATTTCATAGAGCAGACGCCATTCCTGTTCCACTGGAGCACTCGCTTTAATCCGCCGTTCGTAAATATTGAAGAGCTCCGCAATAATAAAAGGGCTTGAATATTTTTTCGAATTAAGAATTGTGTCGAAGCTGACTTCGAATGATTCAACCCAGCGGTCGTAATCAGGCTTCATCACACCATTAGCCTTAATCAAATCCTTTGCCTTTTGAAGCCCCCAGCTCGCAACGTCACTCTTCTCCTTCATCGGTTCGCGCCATTCCGCCACCCACTCGGCGACACTGCCGACTCTAGAATAAGCAGCAAAAAACACAGCCATTTGATGGCGGCACAGTCCCTCATGAGGGCAGGTACAACTACTTAACGACAAATGTGAAAAATTCAGTTTCACATGGCAGGGCGTCACGTCCTGTACCATCGCGGTAATTTGGGCATTCCATATTTGTAATTGCTTGACCATCCCTTGCCGGTACAGCATTAAGCCCTTTTGAACGAGCGTAACATCATCGACCGCATGCGGATGCAGCAAATCTTTAATCTCTTCTGCCAAAAGTTCAATCCGTTCATTAGCAGTCGTTGCCTCCAAAGCCACGACCCCCTTTTTTAGAAAAATCCATATTCCTATATTATACCCAATAATTGACCATTAGAGGAGGGAAAAGAGGATTCTATGTAATACAGGCTTTTTTATGAAAAAAATCGTCGCATATTTTTGTTTCCATTTAAAAGAAAAGCACCTGCCATCCGTGCAATTACCAAGTTTCGTCCTCCCACAAATAAAAAAGGTCCAGGCATTTGCAGCGCCTGGGCTTAAGTGTTTTCCGCTTCTGTGGTCGAAGGTGGATTCTGTCCCAGTTGTGTTGAGACATATTCGAACAAGTGATTTATATATTTACTAAGCTCAAAGCCTTCTTCACTAGCAAATTGTGATAATAGCAATTTAGATTCTTCCATTGGTTTCGTTCCCCCTTAAGATTACTTTCTATCAACATTTTTACCAATCTATCATTCTCTTATACATAAAAAATAAATTTAGTTCCAACGACCTGTTCAGTTATTATCTTGACATAACTTATATACCATATTCTGTGAATTTTTCTGGAAAACCCCCAAAAACACAGGTTGAAAAGATAATCTATGGGTAGGGAGGATGAGCAGGATGAGACAGAGGCGTGAGTACAAATCCCCATATGCAGCAGCGGTATGGTCAATGATGTTACCCGGTTTTGGACAATTTTATAATAAGGACTACGTAATCGGTTTGGTTTTAATCGGTTTTGAATTTCTGATAAATCTAAATTCAAATTTAAATCTAGCACTCGTTTACTCTTTCACTGGCGATTTCGCGCAGGCTCACAGCGTCCTTAATTACAGGTGGGGAATGTTTTACCCGTCACTCTATGCTTTTTCCATCTGGCAAGCGTTTAACTCAGCAAAAGCCTACAATGATAGATTTTTAGAGAACGTGTTGAAAAAAAGAACCCATCTGACAGGTTTTTTTATAGGACTGGTTGTTGGAATGGATGCTGGGTTGTTTTGGCATAATTTACCATTTTTAAATCAGTTTATGGTTCTAAGCATTTTTAACATGCCTGTGTTCAGCGGTCTGCTTTTTGGGTTGTTAGGTGCCTGGCTTGGACATTTTATTGAAAAAACAATCTTTCATAAAAATATCAGCAAATCGGAAGTAACAAACTAGTTATTCTTCAATCGTGTGCCCTGTTCATAACAGCAGCATTATGCTTCAGCTCGTTGAATTCACGTTGTTGCCGCTCGGTCTGATGTGCCAGCCAAGTTATCACACGTTCGAGTCGCTGACAATAATCCGGCGATTTCCCACCACCTTCAATTTCTTGTCCACTTACAAGGTATGTCAAAATGAGAAAACTTGCCACGGCGATACACCAAAAACCAGCCCTGCAGTGCAGGACTGGCAACCTTTTTCTATAACCTTTCGACTGAATCGATCTCTTGGGAAACATCAGGTTGCTGTGTTTTCACATCCTCTGCGAACCGATCCAACTCCCCTGTAGCACAAAACAAAACAAGCGCAATAAACAACGCAATTAAAAGCCTTTTCATCGAAGTGATCCCCCAGTTATTCCTTTTATCTCTACTCAATAAGACGTTAGCAAACGGTATTTGGTTCCATAAAACCGTTTGACAAAATCCGCGGAAATTTTCATTATGTTGCCATTCTAAAATCAATATGATATAGTACTTTTTGTATAAATGACCAAAATAGTATTTTAGTCAGTTTTTGGAGGTGAGTGGATTGGCAGTGATTGATCGGAAGAAGTTGATTCTTGAGGCGGCAGCGAAGTCCTTTTCCTTGTATGGGTACAAGGCGACGACGATGGATCAGGTTGCGAAGTTAGCCAATGTGGGGAAGGGAACAATCTACACCTTTTTTAAGACAAAAGAGGAGTTATTTGATGATATTATCAATTCGCTTATCGCTGATATCAGGTTCGAAGTGGAGAGTACTCTAGACGAATCAGCCACGATTCTTGATAATGTGAACAATGTGTTAGCCAGGATTCATGAGTTTCGGGAATCGCACCAATTGACGATAAAATTGATTCAAGAAGAACGAGATATGGGCACACAAACGGTCGTTGAAGCGATGCAGCGGGTGGAGCAATCGATCATCCAATACATGATGGCGATTATTCAAAAAGCAATCGATAAGGGTGAAATCAAAGCCTGCGATCCAGAGGTGACAGCCTTTGTAATGCTGAAGATGTACTTTTCCTTGGTGGTTGACTGGCAAAGGAACCATCCACCTTTAAAAAAAGAAGAGATCGCTAAGCTTTTTGAACTCTACTTACTAAAAGGCTTGTTAGCATGAGCCTTTTATTTTGGCAGAAGAGTGACCATTTGAACAAAGCGGTCAGTATTTTATAAACAAAAGTGACTAATTGAATAAAACAGTCAGACGGAGGTAACAAACATGAAAGGACTTAAAGCAGAATTAAAATCGATCTTTACCAATCGCAAAGTATTAGTTCCCATCATCGCCATCCTCTCTTTATTCCGGTTCTATATGCCGGGATGTTTTTGTGGGCGTTTTGGGATCCGTATAAATATTTAGGCGACCTGCCTGTGGCGATTGTCAATCAGGATGAGGGCGCGGAACTGGCCGGACAGAGGCTTGAGATTGGCGACGACCTGGTCAATAATCTGAAGAAAAGCAATACGTTTGATTTTGACATAGTGGACAAAGAGCAGGGCTACCAAGGCTTGGAGGATCAAAAGTATTATATTCTAGTGGAAATTCCACGTGATTTTTCAAAAAATGCCACAACACTGCTTGAGGATCAACCACAAAAGCTCCAAATTAAATATGTTCCGAATGAAGGAGCAAACTTCCTATCCGCGCAAATTGGGGAAACTGCGATGAAGGAAATTAAAGCCGAGATTTCAAAACAAATCGTCGCCACGTATTCCGAAAGCATTTTTGAAAAAATAACCGAAATGGGCGACGGGTTAGCGCAAGCAAGTGAGGGAGCCGGCCAGCTCAATGACGGTTCGGCAAAACTAAACGAAGGTGCCGGACAAATCAAAGAAAATCTTCAAACCCTAGCAAGCAAATCAATTGAATTCGAAAAAGGCATCAACAGCGCCGCAGCTGGTACAACCGAAGTCGCCAAAGGAACAGCCGCCATCCAGCAAGGATTACAAGAAGCGGATGACAAGCTGTCACTTTTGGTGACAGGCACCGAAAAAGCACAAGCGGGAGCAGAGCAGATTAAAAAAGAGCTGCCGGCGGGAATTGCAGCTGGGATTACCTCACAGTTAGCTGGAAGTACGGAAGAATTGAATGAGGGTATTGATCAGTTTGAAAAGCAGTTGAATGCGCGCTTGTCTGCACAGATTGCGGACCAAATGATTGCGCAGCAAACGGCAAAAATGCAGGAGCTTGCTGGTGCGCTAATGGCCAAGGGCATTCCAGCTGAAACAGTATCTGAAGTCATGGCTCAGCAAACTGCGCCAACTAAGGCAGAAGTCCAACAGCAGGTTGCTCAAGCAATCACACCTGGATTACATCAGGGTTTCACGGAATTTAAGTCACAGGTAAATGGACAATTGCAGGGAGCGACTGCTGGTTTAGAGTCACAATTGAAAAAGCAAACTGATCCAGTCTTTGACCAATTAATTGGAGGAATCGGTGAAATCAATGCTAACCAGGTGAAATTACAACAAGGAATCCACCAGCTTTATACGGGGTCCACTGCACTTAATGCGGGCGCCAACCAACTAACAGCTGGGATGGGAGAACTAACTGCTGGTGCGGATAAAATAACTGAAGGTACCGGTAAGCTTGCAGAAGGTTCTACAGAATTACAAGCAGGCACAGAGAAACTTCAGAATGGCACCTCCGAATTAAACGAGAAGCTATCACAGGGTGCGGAAGCCGCAAACAGTGTCCAAGCGGATGATGACACCTATGATATGATGGGCGAGCCAGTAAAGGTTGATAAAAATGAGATTAACAACGTGCCAAACTACGGTACCGGATTCGCACCATATTTTATCTCACTTGGCCTCTTTGTAGGTGCACTGATTATCTCTATTGTTTTTGGACTAAGAGAACCTGCCGTTCAACCGGCGTCTGCAAGAGAATGGTTCCTCGGTAAATTAGGAGTCATCACGATAATCGGTGTTGTTCAAGCACTATTGGTGGATTTTGTGTTACTAGTGGGTTTAGGCATCGAGGTACAGAGTCTGCCGTTGTTTATTGTGACAACGATTATCACCAGCATGGTGTTTGTAACATTAATCCAAATGCTTGTTACGACGCTTGCGGATGTGGGCCGTTTCATCGCCATTCTCATCTTGATCATGCAATTAACCACAAGCGCGGGCACCTTCCCACTTGCGTTAATTCCAGAGGCACTGCAGCCATTTAACGCGTTCTTCCCAATGACGTACAGCGTTCAGGCGTTTAAAGCAGTGATTTCAAGCGGGAACTTAGCCTATATGTGGCATAACAACTTAATCCTGCTTGCCTACATGGCTGGGTTTATGGTTGTGACATTCACTTACTTGACGATTCGTTTTAAAAGAAGTAAGGCTAATGCTCATATGATGGAGCAAGCAGCATAAGATTGTGGAAACACCGGGTTCGCGGTAGGAGGCGGACTCGGTGTTTTTTATTAGGGTGTGGGGTTACCTGCCAAAAAGGTATCTTAACCTGCGAATATTATTCACTTACCTGCACAGATTCCTTTTTCGCGTTATTTTTAAAATTTATTAGTAGTGCGTTCCCTCTGTACTTATAGGTGAAGCAATGACATTAATAAATAATATGTAGACCGGAAACAGCAAGGAAGACCCAAAAATTAATAAACTAAATCTAGGAAATAGCGTCACTCCTGTATTAAGAGGAACGAAGACGGTGAAAAAGTAGAATAAGAAAATAAAATAAGGTACCCACAGAATAAGTGTCCAATAATGGTGTTTCCTGCCTAACATCCATTTTTTTGTTAAGCTAAAAAAGATAAGGGTTGAAAGAAGAAGTCCAATAACATTAATAATAGCAATGACAATGTAAACATGGTCCCATTCAAAGCCATATAATTCACTAATATGAGAAACATTGATAATGAGTTCAATGGCGATAAACAACGCTAAGGCGTATAAAGCACTAATCGTATTTAACTTTACAAAAAACTTCATCATTACCTCCGTAAATCCGTTAATCTCGTATTCCATTATACATCTTCTTAAAGGAAACGGGTGTGAATTCGGATTTTAAACCTCTTCTAGTAAAAGAATAGGATTAGTAGCAGATACCTACACGTGATTTTATATAATCGCTTGCTTTTATTTGTTTAAAAGTAAATTCTGCTGTATCTTGTACGGATATTTCAACTCCACCCTCCGGCAAAAAATCTCGGTCGATTCGATATTTGCCCACCCTTTTTCCATCCGGCAAGTACGTAGGACAGACAATTGTCCATTCGAGAGTTGATTGTTTGAGCACATCGTAAACTTTATGATGTTCTTTCGCTGCACGGGTTGACTTACGCTTTGATTCACTTGATTGATAACGCAGAGAACTCGGTGTAGTTCTACTCTGCAGAATACCTGCAGTTCCTATCGTTATGATTCGTTTTATACCTTCGTTTTCCATTGCTTCGATAATAAGTGGCATACTTTCTGATAGAGTGGTTGTGCCATCAGTATTTAGTGCACTAATAACGACATCCATCCCATGCATGGCACGTACGATATCAAATTTATTTAAAACATTCCCTTGAATAATCGTTAAATTTTCATTATTTATTTGAACCTTCTCCGGAGTGCGAACTAATACAGTAACATGATGTTTTTCATGAAGAGCATAAGTAACGATTTGACTTCCAACTCGCCCAGTAGCACCTAAAAGTAAAATATTCATAAAATTAAGCCTCCCTTGCAAATACTAATAGTTTACTATAAAAGATATTTTAATGTCTTTTAAGTTTTAAAAGTAAAACAAAAATTAAAATGAATCATTAGGAAAATAGTAAATGCGTTGTACCATCGTACAACGCATAATTTGTCATCTCTTTTGTTAGATCATCCTTGGACCAGAGACCATTCGATTATTCAGAATCTGGTTGTTTTTCTAACCATCCATGTTTTACCATAATATTGTAAGAAAAAGCACCAGCCTCCATAGCGTGCGTAAATACTTTAGTATAGTTTACGAGTATATCCGATCTGAAGCTGGAACCTAATGATGCACCATAGTAAGTAAGGGCTGCATTGACTAAAAAACCTGCATGAAACATGATCAATTTGTCAGAAAATGGGCTTACAGTAGAATCGGTAATCTCGGCATCCCATTTCTCAGGGATTGGTAAATGTTCCTCCTGTAAGATGGCATCGAAGCTTTCAGCATCTTTCCTTGCTAATTTTACATTTTTTAACAAAAAATTACGAACGTCTTCACGTACTGCTACCTGACTAAAAGCTAAACTTAACGAACTGATAAATCCAGTTTTCGTTGAATTAAAAAATAGAGTGCTGATTTCCGAACTATTTAATGGTCTTTTGTCTCCAATTAAATTAGAAATGAATCCTGGTGTTTCCATAAACTTCACCCCATGAGGAGAAGGAATGGAGGGAACACTTTTAAATTTTGGCTGGTCTTTAGCCAATTCCACGATTCTTTGAAACAAGTCCTTTGTAGAAGCCATACATTCAAAAAAATAATTTTGAATGTCCTGTCGCTCAGAGTTTGTAATCGCTAAGCTATATGCGGTTAAACCATGTATGGTCATAATATAGGAATAAAAAAGTAAAAATTGATCAGAAAAAAGACGAGGAGCATTAACATTCACGTCATTTTCTGTAAATCCTAATGGGATTTGGAAATTAGCACTTTTTAAGAATTCAGTGATTTTTGTAACATGGCTCTCAGCTAGCTGTAATGCGATTTCCATAATGGGTTTTATCTCTTTGTTTTCAACAATGTTAAGAAAATATTTGTAAACACAGATTGCCATACTATCACCTGTATATTGTAGCCAAAGAGCAGATACTTCGGCAGCGGTTAAAGTGTTGGTTTTTGTTTTCCTGAAAATATCCAAAAGAAATGCCTCCAATTTATTATTCAGAGATTATTTTATGGTATTGGTAATCCAGTTTAACGTTGAGTCAGAGAAACTATGTATTTTTCCTATTTTTTCACCTCGGTTTCTTCTAGCTTTTACCATGATTAAGAAAAATATGAGTTCGCTGCCGCGTTCTTTTTTGTTTGTACTAACAGCAGGTTAATTTAAAAAGGAGCAAGCAAGATGAATGTAGAATACACATAGGATGGATAAAGGAGGGGGTCTTATGGATTTAGAGATACATAGTGATTTTACTAAGGTAAATCTTGATGAAATGAAAGATATATATGTTTCTGTTGGGTGGACAAAGCATTCAAATGAGATTATTAAACATGTATTCGAAGCAAGTAATGTCTTTGCTTTTGTTACTGTAAATAGTAGAGTTGTTGGATTTGGAAGAGCTATGACTGATGGAGTTTTTAATGCTGCCATATACGACGTTTTAGTATATCCAGAGTTTCAAAAACAAGGAATAGCCAAAAAAATAATGGAGTATTTACTTGCTAACTAAGTAATATTTCGTGTGTTCACTTAATCTCAACAACTGGAAATGAAGGATTTTATATCGTCACAGCCTGAATCCATAAGTATTGATCAAGATAAATATGCCCAAGGTTCCAGCGGATATTATTATTGAATCCCTTTGGAATCACTGCAGCCTTATCTTCTGTTACATTTTCTAGGACCCCTAAAATATAGCTTCGATAGCTTTCTAATTGGTTAAACAAAACCTCATGACGACGATTCATATGTATACCTCCTTTTTTTCACTAGCATTTTATTCGTTATAAAAGTGGAAAATCCTGCTATAATTTTGAGGTCGTACTAGATTCGGCACTTAAAATGCCTAAACAAAAAAAGCTGACTTGAAAAAGTCAGTCCATGTGACACCAGGTGCTTCCTCGCGTCTTATATAGTTTATTCAATCGGTTGGATAAGGGTTACACTCTTATCAAATAAAGGGAAAAGTAAATGAATATAGAATTATTGAACATGAGAAAGGTGTGAGGCTACTACTTTAATTAGAAGTTATACCATCGCAGTGGGACTGCAATTATAATCATTAATACTATAATGGCTATCATTCTAATAGGACTAATTCAAATTATGATGAGTTTATTATCCAGGATTGCGCCAACTATCATCGGAAAGGGAATTCCGTTGTTCGTGCCAGGGGACCAGGAAAACAAACTCACGCTGGTCGATGTTCGCTCGTTTAAACAGTTTGCCGAATTGCATTATGAAGCAAAAAAATAAACATGGACCCCTGGCCGGCCACTATTACCTAGCCGTTTCCGTATAAGTAACATTCACAACTTGTTCAGTTTCCTTGATAAATTCAATGTCTACATAAACACCGAATTCTTTCTGGTTTTCCTTTAACCATAATTTGAATTTCTCAGTTGAGGTACGGTTTCCATTTTGTCTTCCAACATAAAGATAATCAACGACTTCGGCATTCGGATACTTTTCCTTTGTCTTGTCCAATGCTATCTTACTCCACTTAGCATAGGGAGGAGTCGGTTTCTGCTGGGCATAGGCAGTATCGTCGAATTGAGGTAGATAGGCACTGTTAAAGCTAAAAAGTATCAAAAAACAAACTAGAAGCTTTTTCATGTAAGCACCCCCTTTATGTGTCTTACTATGATGGCATCCCATGTGAAAAATATGTATTTGGCATATATAAACGGTATATTTGACCCATTAAAAACGGAGGTATGAGAGCTTGAAGAAAAGAATTGGCTGTCTGCATGCACATTATTCGAACATAGAATATATAGAAATAGCACTTTCGACCTATAACGTCGAATTAAGTCACTTTGTTGACCCAGGGTTGATGGTTCGTGTGATGACGGACCCGAATTTCACGGAATCTGATGCGCAGAAGAAAGTGAAGGAGCAAATAGAATGGGTGGTAGAATCGGGTGTGGACGCCGTCCTTATCACCTGTACGAACTATATTGCCTTATTGGGAGAGCTTGCAACAAACGTGCCGATTATTAAGATGGATGAACCGTATTTTGAAGCTCTTTGTAAAATTGACCAGCCGCAGGCGATTGTGTTTACGAACCCTGATACGGTCTCTGGCACGATGAACCGGCTTCAGCAATTTGGAGAATCCCGGCAGAAAACGCTCGATATCGAGGTTCAGGTTATTGAGAATACCTTTGAATTAATCATGAGCGGAAAAAAAGATGAGTACCAAAAAGCAGTGTTTGATTTTTTGAAAAATCATCAGCAGAGAGTAGTTTCTGTTGCGCAGTTATCGATGGTTGGGGCTGCACAAGAGGTAGAGCGTGAGACTTCCCGGACGATTATCAATCCTTTGAATGCGCTTGTCACATCTATGGTGAAGCAACTAAATCTAGAGGAAAAGGATTAACCTATAATCCTTTTCCGCCTCTAGGAACGAGCGTCGAAATCCTTTCCATGCCAGCAAGGATTGGTTTCGCACGCTGGATCAATGTTTGCGTAGACTCCAATGTTAATGATTCTTGATGGGCACTCTCGCTGCTCCACACCTCATAAACATAAACAGCGTTAGGGTCTTCAGGTGCCACACTTACTAGATATAACTCGCATTCTACATGCTTTTGCAGCGATTCAGCCGCTTCTAATAGGATCGCTGCTAACTGTTCGCGCTCGCCTTCTTTAGCAATTAATTTACCGTAAATCCCGAATTTCTCCACATTTCATACCTCCTCATGTAAGTAACCATTCTACTGTCATCGCCTTAATTCCTTTTCTATATACAAAAATTTTTCTATCATCCATTTTTTTACCAATACTTTGGGTAAATTAAGAGGAAAATATGATCAAGGCAGGGAATTCGATGAGTGATGCTCAAAAAGAGGCTTTAAAAAAGTTAATAAAAGAACAACAAGAGGGAGCCGTGCAATGGCTAAAATATTGGCAAGAGTTTTCAGCCTTTGATACGTGGCAATTTTGGTTTCATGTGGTGATGTTTGTGTCCCCGCTAATCGTTCTTTATTTTGCGATGGACTGGAAACGGGCACTCCAGCTCGGTTTTTATGGATTCAACGTCCATATGTGGTTTGCTTATATTGATGATTTTGGTGCGACCCAAGCACTGTGGACGTATCCTTATAAAATGATACCCTTTATCTCACATAGTGTCGGATTGGACGCATCGCTTGTCCCGGTATCGTTCATGCTGGTGTACCAATGGACGATTAAACATAAGAAAAATTATTACCTATATACACTGCTATTAAGTTTATTTCTTTCATTTATTCTAAAACCTATTTTTGTCATGCACAAATTGTTCAAGTTCAACGCATGGGTAAACTACTTTCACCTGTTTCTAAGCTATATCGTAATCCTCGTCTTATCAAAAGTTATTACAGACATCTTTTTGTATTTGCAAAAAAATGCGGAGAAAAAGGGGACTAAAGTGGGGACCAAAAGGAAAGGTCCAGTGTTAAAATAATTTTGTTTATCTGCCTGATTAACCATTCTATCTGCAAAACGAAGGCTTCACCTGCCAATAAGTCTGGAAGGCAAATCTACATAGCAGAAAAAGCCAGGCGGTAGCCTGGCTGTGGTAATTAAATGGATAAAATGGTACTAAATAAAGTTTAACTCCTGTGAGGAGGCCTGTTCTTAAAGTCCTTATTTCATGAACCCCAGCATACCTGCCAAAAGTGAAGCTCTACCTGCAAAAAGGTTAGTTTATCTGCCTAATTAACCCTTCTAACTGCAAAAACTCAAGATTCACCTGCCAACGAGGACCGAAGGCAGATCTACATAGCTGAAATAGCCAGGCGGCAGCCTAGCTCTGGTAATCAAATGGATATAATGAGTCGAAATGAAGCTTAAATCATGGGCCGAAGTATGTTTTTAGAGTACCTTTTTTCATGGAACACAACTTACCTGCAAAAAATGTAGCCCTACCTGCCTAAAAGATTTGTTTACCTGCCTGATTAACCACTCTACCTGCAAAATTCAGTCTTTCACATGCGACCAGTAGTCCTGAAGCCAAACTAATAGAAAGGGGCGAACAAAGTTGGAACACAACTACCTAGAAGCTCATCGTTTTAGCAGCCGACATCGGAAGGAACTTGAAAAGGATAAAATATGTGGTTGTTTTTATTGCACTAAGATCTTTAGTCCTGCGGAAATCACGGAGTGGATCGATGATGACGATACAGCGCTTTGCCCTTATTGTGGGATAGATTCGGTGATAGGTGAAAGCTCCGGTTTTCCGATTACAGAACAGGTCCTACAAGAAATGCATCGGGTTTGGTTTTAGCTAATACAGTCGAATGAGGGATAGTAATCGAAATGGCTTAAAGTCTGGTGCTTTACACATAGTTCAGAAATGAATTAAATATTTGATGACCATATGTTTCGATTTATTGAGAAAAATTCATCGAATAATAGAGTAATCAATGAAATGTATGCTGAATTGTGTTCCCTAAATGATCAAATTGAAATATTTACAATACAGGTGTGTGCCCTAAGAAATGATTTGGGACTTACTCTTTTAAAAAATTATAAGAAAGGGGAATTGATTTATTAAATTGTTTTTCAACAAAATGAGCCAGGCAAATTGTGCCTGGCTTTAATAGTTTAAAAGGTTTAATAGAATCGTTTGAAACCATCAAAATGCTCAGTGTAATAAGGGTTACTTAGATTTGCAATCGAAACACCCTTTTTCTCATCGGCATGGATGAATTGGTTGTTACCAATATAGATACCAACATGAGAGATACCCTTTTTATATGTATTTTCAAAAAATACAAGATCGCCTGGCTGTGGCTGGTCAACGTAGAAGGTACGGCTGTAGTAGCCTTCTGCTGAATAGCGGCCGATTTTCTTGCCGGCTTGATTGGCTGCGTAGTAGATAAAGCCGCTGCAATCAAATCCATTTAACGAGGAGCCACCCCATGCATAAGGTATACCCATAACACTATATGCTGCATTAACGAATGCTGCAGCAAATTCTCCAGTTACTGGTGTGACTGCCGGAGCTGCAGGAGCGACAGGTGCCTGTGGTGTAGGCGTCGTTACTACTGGTGCCTTAACACTTAATTTCTGCCCGATATAGATCCTATCCGAATTCAAGCCGTTAAGACTCTTTAACTCCTGAACACTCATTTTATACTGTAAACCAATTTTGCTTAAAGTATCACCATTAACTACTGTATAGACAGAAACGGCTGAAGTGTCAGCAGGTGGTGCACTTGGCGTTTCAGCAGGAGGTGGAGCGGTTGGTACAGAAACGACTGAAACCTTCAGTGTTTGTCCAATATAAATCCTGTCTGAATTTAACCCATTAAGTGATATCAACTCCGCAACGGTTGTGCTAAACAGCTTAGCAATTTTCCCAAGATAATCACCGCTTTTAACTACATAATCACTAGTTGATGTAGATGGAGTTACTTCAGGCTGGCTTTGTTCGTTAGTTGCCGAAACCGTAAGTGTTTGATTTGGGTAAATCCTATCCGACGTTAAGCCGTTTAGTTCTTTAATTTTCGGGACAGATGTTTGATGTTTTGAAGCAATTTTTGATAGTGTATCCCCTTTTTGTACGGTATAGGTACTCGCATAAGCGGACCCAGCATAAACAGCTGAGAGGACGGCAGCAGTCGAAACGGCTCGAACGATTGTTTTCTTCACCTAGTAATCACCTCTATTATTCTGGTATTTTAAACATATTCTACCATGAATTCCCTCAAATGGTTACACAAAATTACAAATGGGTACATTGATATGCAAAAAAAGTCATAAAAAAACTGATTGGGAGAATAGGTCCCAATCAGTTTTTTGTATAGATTAATTTAGATCCCTGCAGCTGTAGATGATTCTAGTTCTAATTATGCTCTTAATTCATTTTGAACATGAAGCTGTTCATCTTGTGGAATTTGAAGATAATAAATACCATTGATAGTAGTACCCTTACCTTTAATCTCCATTTGTTGAATGTTGCTTCCGGCAGCTTTGTAATTCTTTTGAATATCAACCATTTGTTCAAAGGTTAAATTAGTTTTAACATTATCGCCGATAGCTTTAAAAATAGTAGAGAAGTTGGTTAAGCTTGAAACACTTGCGCCTTCCTTAATAACAGCTTGAATGACTTGCCGCTGTCTTGTGTTACGACCAAAGTCTCCATTAGGATCTTCCTTACGCATTCTTACGTATGGCAATGCTTCCTCACCCGTCCAAGCATTAACACCGAGAATGGATCTTTTTCTATAAGATCAACTGGGTCCTCACGCTTAATAATATAGAGAAAAAAGGGCAAGCTAGGATACTAGTTTGCCCTTTTGTTAATAAAATAATCAACAAGAAACTGTGTCCAGACCTGATAGCCCTCTTCGTTGGGGCCGCTTTGATCCGCATTCAAGTAATTCTCTATTTCCGGATTGTCGATTGCTAGCCATGCTGCCCGATGGTCGAGATTACCATTGGCGTTTTTGTCAAGAGCGATTGCGGGTCTATCCACCTAATAAGTGGAAAGGAACCTGGGCTCCTAATGGGGTTTTCGTAGAACTTTTGACTCTACCACCACTAATAGTAAAAGTGATAAACTTAAAAAAGTTTTTTGATTGGTCTAGTTAAATTTTAATAAATATCTAATGAAAGAGTAAGTGTCAAAACACTTAAGCACCATTAGATATTTATTTTTTTTATATAATTTTGTAAGTCAAAATATATCGATATTGTCATAGATTGTGATTCTTGTTAAACAGAATGAAGCAGTAATGTTATAAATCGAAGTGTATTACATTTATCTACAATATGCGACAAGAACTACATATTTAATATGAAAAAGGTGGTAGCCCGTTAGTGAAGCGAGTATTGATCATATCACAGCATTTCTACCCGGAAATAGGGAGTCATGCAAATCGCATTAAGCAGTTATATATGCAATTAAAGAAGGAAAGCTTCGATGTAAGGATTTTCACTTCTGAACCTTCCTATCCTAACAAAAAGATCTATGAAAACGGAGAATTTTGGGATGAGGATTCGTTAAATTGTGAAAAGGATAACATTGTTAGAATCAGTATTAGCAACAGGAAATATTCAAACAGTATTCTTAACCGATTGTTTTACTATTTAGAAGTCGCATTGAAATTTGTCCTTCTAATTATCAAGGATAAGCGAGGATATGATTTTATCCTTGTTACATCTCCTCCAATCTTTACGGGTTTTGTTGGCCTTTTCGCAAAATATAGATACAAGTCAAATTTTATTTTAGATATAAGGGATTTATGGCCGGAATCTTTAAAGGGTGTGGGGGTATTTAACAATCCATTAATCCTAAAATTCTTTGGAGCTTTAGAAAAAATACTCTATAGGAAATCGGATAAAATCGTCATTAATAGCTTAGGGTTTCAAGAATATATCCAACAGAAGGCGAAAATTCCGAAGTCGAAAATCGTTTTTATTCCAAATGGTGCAGTAAAGGAAGAGATAGCTTTTTTTAATAAGGAACAAAACAAACCTAAAAAAATTATCTACGCCGGAAATCTTGGTTTAGCTCAAAATACAGAGTTAATCAATAAACTGGTCCCCCTTCTAGAAAAACAGGGAATACAGTTAACGATTATAGGCTACGGAGTGAATAGAAAAGAACTGTTAAATTCTATAAAAGAGTATAAGAATGTAACCATTATAAAGCCTTTGACGAGAAAGGAATGTTTTAAGATTATTGCAGAGCATGATTTAGGTTTGGTTACCTTGAAGGATAAAGAAGTTTTTAAAACGGTCCTGCCAGGGAAAATTATTGATTATATGACCTGTGGGGTGCCAATTGTTGGTGTAATAGATGGGTACGCCAAGGAAATAGTCGAAAAAGAGAGAGTAGGGATTACAAGTAAATGTGATGACCCACAGCAAATCCTCTCACATATTAAATGGTTACTAGACGATGAAAAACTTAGGAAGGAAATGTCACTAAGAGAGCAGCAAGTCATTCTTAACGACTTTAACTGGGAAACCAACATAAAGAAATTGGTTGAGTATATGAATTAGAAGCTTGAAGGAAAGGAGGAGTAAGATGTCTAGAAGAGTAGGTATGTTTGTTTGGAATCATTTTACCAATGATGCCAGGGTATTAAGAGAGTGTACGGCGTTGTCCGAGGCTGGGTATGAGGTGGATCTAATTTGTATTCATGATCCAAAAGACGTCAACCTGCCAAGGTTTGAGCAAAGGAATGACCATTTTAAAGTATATCGACTAAGAAGATATCCAGTGTTATTAGAACTAGTGCAGAAGTTTTACCGCTACTCCTTACAGAATAAATTGTTTGGGGCTTTTTGTCTGATTATCTGGGCAATCCTTACCCTTTTAGCACCTGTCTCTGTTATCCCGCTTACTATCGTGGTAATCTTACTACTTAAAATAAGGGTAAGAGTGTTATGGGTAAGATGCAGCTTAATATTTAGAATGATCTTGAAAGGGTATAGTGGAAATTATGATATATATCATTCCAATGATTTAAATACACTTCCTCAAGGTTGGATCAGTGCTAAGTGGCGATTAAAGCCGAAGAAATTGATTTACGATTCACATGAAGTTCAAACAAGTCGAACTGGATATTCAAGTCCTATCCATGGGAAAATGGAAGCCTTTCTTTTAAAGAAAATCGACGAGATGATGGTTGAAAATGATACAAGAGCGAAATATAACGAAGATTTATATGGATTTTACCCTCATGTTGTTCATAATTATCCTTTCAAACAGCTTAGTCAAAGTAATGAAAAGGTAGATTTACATGAAATCCTAAACATTCCTAGAAACGAGAAAATTCTACTATATCAAGGTGGAATTCAAACAGGAAGAGGTTTGGACAAGCTAATTAAAGCTGTACCGATGTTTAAAGAGGGAGTATTGGTACTCGTTGGTGATGGGAAAATAAAGAAAGATTTACAAGAGATGGTTAAGGAAATGAACCTTGAGGAAAAGGTGAAGTTCCATCCAAAAGTACCTCTTGAAGATCTTCCTAAATTTACGAGGAATGGTTATATAGGATTTCAGGTTTTAAATAACGTCTGTTTTAATCACTATTCTGCTTCATCTAATAAGCTTTTTGAATATATGATGGCAGGTGTGCCTGTTGTAGCTTGTGATTTTCCAGAGATAAAAAAAGTTGTAGATCAGGAACAAACTGGGATTACTGTTGATTCTCATAATCCTATGGAAATAGCAGATGCAGTTAATAAAATACTATCAAACCCAACATTGAGAGAGAAATATAGTAAGAACAGTTTTGCCGCAAGAAATAGTTATAACTGGGAAGAAGAAAAGCAAGAATTTCTTAACGTTTATCGAAAATATTGTCACTAGTATTGCATTAATTAAGTTTCACTATTAAAAATACTCAAAATCTTCAATTGTTCGAGGGACAGGTGAAATTTAGCCGTTATTTACGGGCTGCATTATGCAATCCACTAGTGGAATATTGTCTATAATGAATTTCTTAGTAGATAAGGAGATTAACATGACTAAAAAGCCATTAGATAGAATTGCTGAAGCCTATAAAGGTGATATGGGAGAGGACTTCGGTAAAAAAACCAGAAATCGGATAAATTGGATTGTTAATCATGTTAAAGGGAACAAGATTTTGGATATAGGGTGTTCACAAGGAATAGTCCCAATTATTCTGGGGCGTGAAGGTAAAAAAGTTGATGCTCTAGATATTGCTCAAGAATCCATTGAATATGCAATAGCCGACTTAAAGAATGAGCATGTAACAGTCCAAGAGAATGTTAACTTTACAGTGTCAAACTTTATGACAGAGGAACAATTAGAACTAACATATGAAACAATCCTTCTGACAGAAGTATTAGAACATATCTCTGATCCGTTAAGATTTTTAAAAAAGATACATGATCACTTAGATAAAGAAGGCCGTGCAGTAGTAACTGTTCCTTTTGGAATTAATGACTACTTTGATCATAAACGAACATATTACTTTTTAGAATTGTATGACCATCTATCGGCTTTCTTTACGATTGAAAAAATTGAATACCTAGGAAATTGGGTTGGTGTTATTTGTAAAAGGAACAATGATCTTACTGCCCAACCACAAAAAGCAGAATTTAGTCGCGAAGCAATCCAAAGGTTAGAAAATGCTTTTAACATCTTAGAAAGCGAATTAGTAATTAAAATAGAAAATTTCCAAACTACGATTAAACAAAAAAATGAATATGTAAAAAGATTACAAACTCAACATTCTCAATATATTGAAAGTTTGAAAGAACAATTAGAACAACGTAATAGTCAGATTAAAATCCTAAATGACCGAGTAAATGAACTCGAAAAAATAGAATTTAGCAAAACATTAGAAATTAAAGAAGAAAAAAAGAATAACAACAAGCTTTTAGAACAAATTCAACAAAAAGAAAAAGAGGTTGAATTTCTAAAGAAGAAAGAATTTGATTTACAAGTTGATTTAATAAAGAAATTAGAAGAAATCAAGCAAGAAAAAGAGAAAAATAAGACACTATTAAACAAATTCAACAATGAATTGAAGGAATATAAATCATCAATTAAAAAAGTTGAAAGGCAACATCAGTTGGAAATTGAAAAGTTTAAAAAACACATAAAACATAAAGAAAAAGAATTAGAAACCCTAAAGAAGAAAGAAATTGATTACCAAAACCAACAAATAAAGAAATTAGAAGAAATTAAACTAGAAAAAGAGAAAAATAAGAATCTATTGAACCAAGCTAACACCCAATTGATTGAATATAAATCATTGATTCATGATTTAGAAAAACAACATCGAATAAATATTGAAGAGTTTAAAGAGGCAATTCAAACAAAGGAAAAAGAAGTAGACGATTTAAAAGTAAAACTAGTAAATCTGCAAATTGAACAAGAAAAAAATACAGAGGAATTGCTTCAAAAAGATATTATTATTGATGAATTAAAGCAAAATATTAATAATCTAAAAATAAATGAGGCTAAAAACTTAGAAGAGATTAAGGAAGAAAGAAAAAGTAAACAAATTCTTCTAGCACGAGAAAAGGAAAAAGCTGAACAGATTTCGGCTCTTCAACAGGAAGTGAAGAAACATCTTGGAAGTCTTGAAAAGTATAAAGAGCAAATTAAACTTAAGGATCAAGAGAAAGAGCAATTAAACTTCATAATCAAGCAAAAGGTGCAGAATAGTACTACACCTGATATTCATCCAAATACTAGGCTGTACGATGAAATTAAGAAAAGAGACAATCTGATAATGGACTTAAACAAACATGTTGAAATGTTGAAAGCTGAATTACTTACTAGTTTAACTCATGAAGAAAAATCTCTAAAAAACAACCTAAAGGAAAAAGAAGAATACAGCAAGTTGGAAACCTTCGTTAGAAATATAGAGGCTAAATTGAGTAAGTTAGAAAGAAAATATATGGCTTTGAAAACTTCCAAGCTAGGTTCCATGACATTTAAAGTATTGGCAGCTCAAACGTAAATATACAAAAAAGGCAGGGAGCAATTAATACGATGAAAAAGGAAGAAATACTAGCAAGATTACAGGAAATAGAAAAAATAAAGAAAAAAGTAAGTACGTTAAACACTCCTTCTTTACCTGTAATTCCAGGAGGCATACTAGTTAATAAGACTGAAACTCAAGTAAACAAGCCGGTTACTGTAGTAAATAAACCAGCTGTCCCTGTAAATAAATCAAACTTTAAAAAAGGGATAAGCGTAATTATTCCAACTTATAAAGGCGAAAAAGTAATTCTTACATGCTTAGAATCTCTTCATAAACAAACATTAAAGCAAGAATTATTTGATGTGATTATCATAATGAATGGTGAAAAGGATTCTACAGAATCAATCATTAATGATTTTATTAATAAAACAAAAATGAATAACATTACCGTATTATATTCATCAAAGCCAAGTGCTTCTTCAGCTAGAAACATAGGTTTACAACACGCAAAGCGGGAATACACAGTTTTTCTAGATGATGATGACTATACTTCATCCAACTTCTTAGAAGAAATGTTTAATTATGCCAGCCCTGATACAACCGTTATTTCTCAAATAGTTAACGTAGACCAAGCTGGAAATGTTGACCCTAATAATTCAATTAATCAACAAATCATAAATGTCGAGAAAAAAGAACATAACGACTTTATGTCTTTAAACATGGTTGCGACAATTAATGCATGTAAGCTTGTGCCTACTAATTGTTTAAAGCCGATACAGTATGATTCTGGATTAAAGAGTGGAGAAGATGTAGTATTCTTCACTGAACTAATCGTCAAAAACGACTTAAAATTTAAAGTTATCCCTATTGATAAACAAGTGATCTATTATAGAGTTTTGCGTGATAACTCAGTATCACGACAAATGATGACATTCGATTTCTATGTAAATCAAAGATTAGCTGTCATTAAACGATTAGATAAATTGATTGGTCAAACTACAAATACTCAAAAACAAACGTTTATTAAACAAAAAATAAACGCACAATCATCATTTATTAATAGATATTTGAAAGAAACTATTAATGATAGGGAACAAGTTGTTGAGGAAATTAAAAAGCAAAACCTCTCATATATGCCTTATTCTATTGTCAATAGAGGATTAGCCAATAAGCTAGTTATCTCTTTCTGTTTCCCTCCATATGTTGATACGAGTGGCAATGTAATGGCAAAACGGATTCGAAATATGAACCAAATTGTGGATGTTGTTTACAATAAAATGGATAAAGTGAGAGAGAAAGATCTTAAATTAAATACTTTAGTTGAAGATGTCATCGATGAAAGATTTGAGATTCCAAGTTATCCTAGTTTCTCTAATTGGAAAGCAATTGAAGCCTTTTGTACGTTAGGTATAGACAAACTCGGAAATACAAAAACATATAAAGAAATTTATAGTCGTGCCATGTGGCCTGGATCTCACTTTTTGGCTTACCAATATAAACTCCTTAACCCGAAGGTAAAATGGGTAGCAGAGTTTTCTGATCCTTTATTACTAGATATCCATGGTGAAACTAGAAAAGCCAACATTGAAAACCCTGATTTTCTAAAAAATGCTAATAAAATGGCTGCCAAAAAGTATAAAATACCACCTGTTTCTGACTCAAACTTATTCTTCTGGTGTGAATATTTGCCATATCTATTTGCTGATGAGTTAATATTCACGAATGAAAATCAGTTGAAATATATGTTAGATAATTTTCCAATTAAGAAAGTAAAAAATATTATCAAGAAGAAAGCTGTTATTTCTCCACAGCCTACCTTACCAATGGAATTTTATAATAGTAACGAAAGCAATTATGCATTAGAAAAAGATAAAGTAAATATCGCATACTTTGGTACATTCTATCAAACAAGAAACTTAGATGACCTTTTCAGCGGTTTAGAAAATGTAACAGAGGAACTAAGAAAAGATGTTAAACTACATATTTTTACTGCTAATCCCGCTTCACTTGAGGAAGAATTAAAAGGCAGTATGTTAGCTGAAAATGTAAAGGTTAATCCATATGTTAATTATAACGAATTTCTAAATCTAACAACCTCTTTTGATTGCTTAGTTGTTAATGACGCAAAGACAAAACAAAGTAAAGCAATAAATCCATATTTACCTTCTAAATTAAGTGATTACATAGGAAGTGGCACTAATATCTGGGGGATTTATGAAGAGAATAGTATATTAAGTGGATATCAATTAGCTTATAAATCAGAATTAGGAAATATTAAACAAGCAACAGGTGTTTTTGAACAAATAGTTAGTGATAAGAAGAATAAAACAGTTTCTGTATAAGTCAAAGATAATTAGAGTAAAAAATAACCATTAATTATTAGGAGGAACTTATAATGAAATTATGTACAGTAGGATTAGGATATATCGGATTACCAACATCTATTATGTTTGCAAAGCATAACGTGGACGTTGTCGGTGTAGACGTAAGTCCAAGAGTAATAGATTCATTGAATAATGGAAAGATTCATATTGAAGAACCAGGTTTACAAGAAGCATTAGAAGAAGTAATTGCAAAAGGTACATTCAGAGCTTCATTAACACCTGAAAAAGCTAATGCCTTCATTATTGCGGTTCCAACTCCAAACCATGATGACCTATATAAATCTTGTGATTTATCCTATGTAGTAAGTGCGACTAAATCAGTTCTTCCTTATATCGAAAAAGGAAATGTATTAATCGTAGAATCTACTATCGGTCCACGCAGCATGGATGATGTGGTAAAGCCATTAGTAGAAGAAGCAGGATTTGTTGTAGGGGAAGACATCTTCTTAGTACACTGCCCAGAGCGTGTATTACCAGGTCAAATTATGCACGAACTAGTTTACAACAATCGTATTGTCGGCGGGATTACACCAGCATGTACAGAAGCCGGCGCAATGGTATACGGTACCTTTGTTAAAGGTGAACTCATCAAAACAAACGCAAAAACTGCTGAAATGTCTAAGTTAATGGAAAACACATTCAGAGATGTGAACATTGCCTTAGCGAACGAGCTTGCAAAAGTGTGTAACGAGTTAGAAATCAATGCTTTAGATGTTATCGGCATGGCGAACAAGCACCCACGTGTGAACCTGCATACTCCTGGACCAGGTGTAGGCGGACACTGTCTGGCTGTTGACCCATACTTTATCGTAGCAAAAGCTCCGGAAACAGCTCAGTTAATTAACCTTGGACGTTCGATTAATACCTCTATGCCTGCTTATGTAGTAGAAAACGTGAATAAGTTAATGGAAAATGTGGACGGTAAAGTGGTAACAGTATTTGGTTTAACGTATAAAGGAAACGTTGATGATATTCGTGAAAGCCCAGCAATGGAAATTTACGCAATGCTAAAAGAAGAGAACCAATTCGAAGTAAGAGCATTTGATCCGCATGTTCAATTAGACTGGGTGATCAGTGACATTGAAGAAGCAGTAAATGGATCTGATTTACTCTTAATATTATCTGATCATAATGAGTTCAAAATAATCGAAGGAAATGCATTATCGAAAATGAACAATAAGAGAATTTTCGATACTAAAAATGTAGTTAACGCAGTTTCAGGAGATGTTGAATATATGAATTATGGAAATCTATATGAATTTCTTAAGAAAGAAGCAAGTCTTGTATGAACTTTGTTTGGCAAATCCTGAAAGAACAATTTAGTAATCTTAATCTGATATTCAGATTAAGTATGTTTCAAGAAAAAAGTCGATACAATATGCATTATTTAGGCGCATTTTGGCAAATTTTAAATCCAGTGATACAAATTGGCATTTATTGGTTCATTTTTGGCATTGGAATTAGGGGGGGCTCTTCTGTGGGAGAGACCCCGTTCTTCCTTTGGTTCATTTGCGGTATCGTACCATGGTTTTTTATAAGCCCAACGATAACACAAGGTTCAAATAGTGTTTATTCAAAGATAAATTTAGTTTCCAAAATGAAGTTCCCAGTGAGTGTCCTTCCTACTATAAAGATAGTAGAAAACTCCTTTTCCTTTATTGCAATGATGATTATTACAGTCATGATACTAGTACTAAATGGTTATTTCTCGGGGATTTACCTGCTGCAATTACCATATTTTTTATTATGCCTATATATTTTGCTGTATAGTATAACATTATTATTATCAACACTCACAACCATTATCAGGGATATACAAACAATGGTTCAATCGATTATGAGAATGATGATGTATGCTTTACCGATTCTATGGAATGTAGAAAGCCTGCCAACCTTTTTTGTAAATTTACTTCAGCTTAACCCGCTTTATTATATTATTGATGGATTTAGAAATTCATTACTAGGCGGAGAATGGTTTTTTTATGACTTGGATTATACATTCTATTTTTGGTTTATTACCCTTTTGATTTTATTTATTGGTTCACGTTACCATTTGAAATTCCGACATAAATTTGTTGACTATATTTAATTGGAGGCTTTAAAAAATGAGGCCGAAAATCGTTTTTTCTAACGTTTCAAAAAGTTTTAACTTATATAAAAAGCAATCTGATAAACTACTTGAAATTATCTCTTTTAAAGATAATAAAGAAAGTTTTTATGCTCTTCATAATCTTTCATTTGAGATTTTTGAAGGGGAAGCAATAGGAATTGTTGGCCTGAATGGTTCCGGAAAATCGACACTTTCGAATTTACTGGCACAGATTATACCTGCCACGTCAGGTTCTATTGACATAAATGGAGAGACCTCTTTAATTGCGATATCAGCTGGATTAAATAATCAATTAACGGGTTTAGAGAATATCGAACTAAAGTGTTTAATGCATGGGTTAAAGAAGGAAGAAGTTCAAAGATTGATGGCCGATATCATTGAATTTGCTGATATTGGCAAATTTATTAACCAGCCTGTGAAAAATTATTCAAGTGGAATGAAGTCACGACTGGGGTTTGCCATTTCAATTCACACGAATCCCGATATATTGATTGTGGACGAGGCTCTTTCAGTTGGTGACCAAACTTTTTATGAAAAATGTCTTAATAAAATGAATGAATTTAAGAGTCAGGGAAAGACGATTATTTTTATAAGTCACTCCCACTCACAAATAAAAGAATTCTGTGATCGCGTTATGTGGATTCATTTTGGCAGACTTGAAAAATTTGATAAATCGGATGAAGTTTTAAAAGATTATAATAAATTTATTAATTGGTTTAATTCCTTAACGGAGATTGAAAAGAAAAATTACCGAAAACAAATGTTAGAAGACCAATATAAGGATGAAAATGTCTCGAATAATTCTATCAGTAGACAAGCACATCGAAAGCCACCCGTAAAGAAGCAAGGCAATATCTTATTTACATTCCAATGTGTACTTTTGGTCTTAGCGGTTCTCGTTAGTGCGTCATTCATGTTTGGTGCAAATCCAGTATTAGGTATTGAAAAATATTTTAGTGAGTATTTACCTAAAGACAATCCTCCAACAATAAAAAAGCCAGAAATTGACGAGGTTACTATTCAAGAATCTATTGCTGAAGAAATTAATTTTGCTGGAATTGTTATGGAGGGTCAAGCAGCCCTCTATAGCGATAAAGATTTACAAACTTCCGAAGAACAACTAGCATTCTTAGAAGAAATCACTGTAATAGATAAAAGTTGAGGAAACTTATAAAATTAGAACAAAAGATAATACTATTGGTTATATGAATCTTGGAAACATTAAAGTTTTAGAAGAATCAATACCTGATTCACAGAGGGTATTATCAGAATTTCTTCCATTGTTTCCTGAACGTTTTGCAAATGCTTAGGCTTACTTCCTCACCTTCCTAATTGCTGAATCTGAGGAAGTAAAAGCAAATTTGATCGGTTTAACGAGTGAGGTTGAATTAGATAACGGGTATAAACCCTAGGATATTCCGTTTATAGCGCTCATTACAATGTGAATAAGGATAATATTGCAGAATCGATTACAATTAATAATATCGATATAAACGGCGATCAATGGGAAGATTTAAAGGGATATGCATCACTTATATCAAAAGATTCAAATTATTATTATTTTAATACTGACGAGTATGAAATAGTAATTGATATAATTAACATGGAAGCTACTATATCATTAAAAATGTAATATACCCATTTCTATCCTAAAAAATAGTTTAGAATCCTAGACAACTTTAAATTGGATTATCCCAATACATACAACGGAAAAGAAGCTGTAGAAAAACGAAATGTTGTTTTCACAGCTTCTTTACTCTTTAAGGGACTTTTTAGATAGCCCCTCATTTTTTACTTTTATTTCAGTTGTATACTGTCAGATATTAATTTGATAATTGAATTATTCAGCTTTACAAAAACAATTGCAGAATAGGATCCCTTAACTTTTCCTGTCGTCATTAAAGACTGAGCTCTACCTTTGGAGTAAAACTGTTTTTCAATACACTCTTTATCTCTATACCAATAGTAAGCAAAGTCAACTTTATCGGCTTGATCACAATTCACTTCACATATTAATTGATTATCCGCTTCAAGTTTCAATTCAACTGATTTAACGTACATTAAAGGATCTTTATTTAAAACTAAATAATTGGCTTTTTGTGTAAAATAATTTTGAAATAAAGCTAAAGCATTATGTCCGTACCCTTCAATAACCTCATACTTATACTCGACTTGCGCCTGTTGTAATTTATTTATTAATGGGCGTAAATGATTTTGATGGTGGTTATCCTCACTACCAACTAATAAATGTATATCTGGATAGATTCGTTTACCTTCAAGTAATCTAAATAGTTTTTGGTTTAAAAACGAAATATCAGCTTTTTCGCGATTATTAGTTATATCCTCTACCATATCTAAAGTAAAATTTTGCAAAAAATTACCTAACAATGTTTGAGGAGCTGCCGCAACTATTTTTCCAAAAGAATACTTAATTCCATAGTAGAGTGCTGCAAAACCTCCTTTGGATGAACCCATTGCCAGTATATTATTTAATGGGACATTATTACTACTAGCAATGTTGAGAATTAGGCTAATAACCGAAGTCTCTACTAGAGAGTCACCATTATTCCCTAAATAATAGCTTCCACGAGCTCCGTAATCGTCTATTATAAACAGCTTGTGACAATTGATTTCGGATATTGCTTTGGAGTAATTATATTTATATTCAAACATCCTTCCCATACCGGCAAAAATAACAATTAACTGATTATTTAGGAGGTTCTCTTTTGCTTCTATATAGTGATATCTAATATCACGATGAGAATTCCAAACTCTTTCATGTGATCCTGGATAAAAAAGTGTTTTTAAGCGAAACTTTTCTTCATCGATTTCGCTGTTAATTATGCAATTAATTTTATTTCCAAACAAATTGATTAATACGTTCTCTGCTTTTTCTCCAAGTAGATGTATACTTTCGAGATCTTTTGATTCTACTTGAAATTCTGCAACCTTTTTTTCATTCAGAAAGTACTCAATTACATCTTTTCTACAGAAAAATTTGTAATTCTCCTCAGCTTGCAAAAATAATTGAATATAGGAATTAGCCTCTGTTTCAAATTCATATTTTCCACCATTTTCATACTCTATGGATGTAAAAGCATTTTTCCGCTCGATATTAGTAAAGGAATTTAATATTAGATCTTCTTCATTGACTTTAATTTTTTGTATTAATTTTGAAAATAATATCATATTTGCATCTCCTGTCAAACTAGATGTTTATAATAATTCATTAAAATTAAATTAACTATATTATATTCAATCCTTCCGCCTCAAAGTTATCGTAAATTCCTCCAAAACAAAAAACAAAAAGGACTAATTAAGTCCTCAAGAAAAAGCTCATCAAATAGAAATCCTTTGAAGAATCCAAAACTATTTTAATAATCTTTTTGTAAGGAGTTTGTATTTAATTGAAACAACTGTTTCATAAAATAATTACATTTGTACAGGATTTACGTTTGCATTAAACGACTTTCACAAATTTAAGTGTAATTATTATTTAAACATTTTCAATTTTGGGCATAGTTTTTAATAAATTCCAAACGATTACTAGACATTTGTTTATTATTGTAGATTGTTATTTTAGAATTAGAGGAAACTATGTTAATTGCAGGGTTTGATTTGACCCCCCCCCAAAAACGATTATTTGAGATAATCAGATTAGTACCATTTGAACCAGAAATCGGGAACACTGTTCCTGATATAGAATTAGACAATATCGAGCTATCTTTGATATTATTCCAATAAATACCGTTAGTTGTTACTCTATTCCCACCCGAGAGAGTTACCCCACCTTTTATAACATTACTTTTTATCAAGATGCCAGAGGCTTTATTATTAAATTTACCACTTATACTAATTCCTAAGAAATGTGTAGCATCGAGTGTGTTTCCCTGAACCACTATATTATTTGATTGTATTATATCAATTAAATTAGAAGCATTTGGTAAAAGTTTTATAGTTAAAGTGTTTACATGCTTATTGTTGAGTATCTTCACATTTGATGCTTGTATTTTAATAGCGCGTCGATTAGAGTTTTTTATGGTGTTACCTTGTATAATTCCTTGAGCATTTAGGAACGGAGATTCACCGTTATTAAAAAGAAATTGTATAGCATCGCCTTCTTCACCTGTTACTCCAGAAATTGTATTATTTCTTACTATATTCTGTTTAGTTGCAGCTTCTTTAGATGTAACTAGGATAGCACGGGATGCCCCAATATTATCCCCCAATTTACCGTTTTTTGTACCTTTTATGCTACTAATCGTATTGTCTTCAATTAGAATGCCCTCTGATGTTTGAGACTTAATTCCGTATGCAGTTTGATTACTTCCATAGAAATTGGTAATTTTACTATTTTTTACTGTACATTCGGCACCCTGTATCAAAATCCCTCCTGCAGCTTGATTGTTTCCATCTAATTCAACGGATACTAGACTATGCTTACCTTTAACCGTAAGCATAATGATATTTGGTGAACCTGCCAAGATTACAGCTCCATCTGACGTAATGGTACTTCCAGGTTTAGAAGATAGTAAACCTGATGTAATTTTAAATACACCATTTTTTAATACCTTATTTTTCCCAGGGGCATTTAACCAGGCTTGAAGAGCCTTGGTGTCATCTGTAATACCATCCCCTACTGCACCAAAGTCTCTAGGATCTAGTTTTTCATCAACATTAATGTGTTGCTTACTTGAATCTACCCCATCTTGGAGATTTCTTTTTTGAGTATGAATCATCGTAATTGTAAAGAAAATAAGTAAAAAAAACATGATAGCCCAAAAAAACACGCGATGAACTTTAATGTTAAACATTGATACTCCTTTCAAAGACCTATGACGTTTATATTATAACCAGTTTATAAGAGAATAATAATGATAAAGATATAGTTCTAATGTTGGAATTAGTAGACATTGCATTCTATTACATTTCCTTTAATGGTACAATAAAACAGGTAAAAAAATAAAGAAACAACAAAGATATAGGGCGGATACGAAATGTTGTCAAATGAAAAAACATATCAAACAAACCTTCCGATTAAATATATTTTTGAAGAAGGTCAAAAAAATAAAGATTATCTACTAGTAATGTTTTCGGGTTTTGCAGAAAATACCTCTAAAGTTAAACATGCATACAATTACATGAGAACACTTAAAAACTTTGACTGCCATAAATTATTTATAATTCCAGTGAATTAAAATATGCATTTTACATTTATAAAAATGGTTTAATCATTGATAAAATCATGTATCAAAATCATTCCATTTTGAGATATCCGCTAGATGGAATAGGTAACTATCAAGTTCAGTATTACATTAAAGATCAAAAAGGCAAGGTATCTGTAAATAAAACAAAATTATTACACAAATTTTTGCTTTATACGTTAACACAATAAAGGATGCCGCTGGTATGATGCAGAGCCAATTTTTTTAAAAGATATGTAAAATGAAGGGAGCAAGCAATGGATCAAAAAATAAAAGTAATGACTGTCTTCGGAACTAGACCTGAAGCCATTAAAATGGCCCCTCTTGTAAAAGAACTAGAAAAAAACAGTGAAACAATCGAATCAATTGTGACAGTAACAGCTCAGCACCGTCAAATGTTAGACCAGGTGTTATCAATTTTTGAGATAACGCCAGATTATGATTTAAATATTATGAAAGATCGCCAAACCTTAACAGACGTTACCATTCGCGCTCTAGAGGGTTTAAATCAAGTGTTGCAAGAGGCAAAGCCAGATATCGTTTTGGTTCATGGTGATACTACAACCACGTTCGTAGCAAGTTTGGCTGCTTTCTACAATAGCCTCCCAATTGGACATGTAGAGGCGGGCTTGCGTACATGGAATAAATTCTCTCCATATCCTGAAGAAATGAACCGACAGTTAACAGGTGTTATGGCTGATTTACATTTTGCACCAACTAGTGTTTCAAAACAGAATTTAGTACAGGAAAATAAAAAGGATGAATTCATCTTTGTTACAGGGAATACTGCAATAGACGCTTTAAAAACGACTGTAAAACCAAATTACTCACACCCTGTATTAGATAATTTGGGGAACGATCGGTTAGTATTGATGACCGCACATAGAAGAGAAAATCTTGGTGAACCTATGGAAAATATGTTTCGAGCTATAAGAAGACTTGTCGAAAAACATGATGATGTTCAGGTGGTTTATCCAGTACATATGAACCCAGTGGTAAGACAGATTGCAGACAAAATTCTAGGTGATAATAATCGTATCCAGTTAATCGAACCATTAGATGTAATTGATTTCCATAATTTCGCTTCTAAGGCATATTTGATCCTTACCGATTCTGGCGGTGTACAGGAAGAAGCACCATCTTTAGGTGTACCGGTTTTAGTACTCAGAGATACAACAGAACGTCCTGAAGGTGTAAATGCAGGAACATTAAAGCTAGCAGGAACAGATGAAGACGTTATTTTTAGCCTAGCTGATGAGCTTTTAAGTAACAAAGAAGCACATGATAAAATGGCCAAAGCCTCAAATCCTTATGGTGATGGTAATGCTTCAAAAAGGATTGTAGAAGCCATTCTATATTATAAGGAGTTAAGAGAGGCAAGGCCTAGTGACTTAGGTGAGGTATAGGAAATAAGGGTCTGTTGGAAAATCCAAACAGGCCTTTTTAAAAATATGATAATTAGTTGTTAAGAGTTAATTGATTACACAATGTATTACCAGTTTAGATGAATATCTTATTTATAGATAATTTTTATCCATAGACTATAAATACTACTTGTTTATATTTTAAGGGATCTAGTTTTTAAATAAATTAAAATATTCTAAAGGAATGAATGCGCTTTGCTACAGGATGAAAAAATGTACAATTCGAATCTTCCAATAAAGTATATAGTTAAAGAAGGACGAATAAATAAGGATTATTTATTAGTTGTATTTTCGGGTTTTAGTGAAATTAATGCAGAGAGGAAACATGCTTACAATTACATGACCCCTTTAAAAAATTTAGATTGTAATAAGTTGTTTATCCTTGATAATTATGGTCCAACGGGATGCTATTATTTTGGAGAAAATATGAACCTTGAAGTAGAATCCTCTGTAATGTCTCTGATCACCAATATTATAAGAAAAAATAAAATTAGATATGAAAATGTAATAACTGCGGGTTCATCTAAAGGTGGAAGTGCAGCACTTTATTTTGGATTAAAATATAATTTTGGTGCTGTATTTGCAGGTGCTTTTCAATCAAAAATAGCAGATTTAATCAGTTTTCGTCGTCCTGAAGCATATAAGTATTTACTGGGTGAAGAACCAAACCCAACAGGTCATCAAATGTTAAATAACATTATTTATAAACAATTAAACAAAGAAATTTTCACCAAGCTTTATCTAATATCAAGTAAAAAAGATTGGCAGCACCCGGAACATATTCAGCCGTTTCTGAACACTTTGGAAGAGAAACAAATACCCTACCTATATTACGAATGTGAAGAGATGGTTGACCACAGCGATATCGGCAGACATTTTCCAGACTTTTTTAATAAAACATCTCCTAAATATATTTTATTCAGTTAAATTGAATGCTATTGAAACAGATATAGTAAATAAAGAAACAATTAGTGGGAAAATTGAAAGTATATATGACTCCCGGGACATTCAATTAAATTTAGTAGTAAAAGAAGGAAAGAAAGAATTATTAAAAGGTATTGATTCTATTGAATATACCCCAACTGATCCTGGATTTTACTCACTAATATTCCAAGTCACAAAAGAAGATAAAATTGTTTATGAAAAAGAACTCCTCAAAGGGTTCATAGGAGCAGGAGTTTATGAATTAAATAGTGTAGATTTTCGAGCTATAGACGATGAAATTGAAATAAAGATTAACACAGATACTAATGATTTAACCTATGCTTATTATATATATGAAAATGGTAGTATCAAAGAGAAAATAATGTACCAAAAGAATAATGAGTTGCGCTTCCCAGTTCAAAAATCCGGAAGTTACCAAGTCCAATATTTCATTAAAGATAAAAACGGAAAAATATCCATTAATATTACGCCTAGATTAAAGGTCTAGTACACCAAAATGTTGTAAATAAAATTGTAACTATAAATAGAAGGACCTTATTTTTCCATCAATTATTACGATAGCATTAATGAAAATGGGAAAATATAACAATCCCCTTCTTTTTAGTAAGGGGATTTAATATGCAATTCAACTTTTTCATAAAAGATTATAGGTTTAGCTTTATAAGAGGTGCAACGAAGGAATTTCATAGTAACTTTTATACTTTGGATATTATCTTTCTTTTTTGGATATAAAATCGGAAGTGCAGAAAATCAAAATTCTAGAATAAATATAGATGATAAATTCCTGGTTCTAAGAGTATAAATTTTATAAACGAACAGTTGGAGGAAAAGGCTAAACAAATTAGTCTCTTAATGAAAAAAACAGAAAGTGTTGTAAGTGTAAAACAGTTTGGTGCTGTGGGTGATGGTAAAGTATGATGATACAGCTGCTATTCAAGCTGCCATTAATTCAAATAGTGAAATTGTGCTGATTCCAAAAGGAACTTATTTAGTGTCCTTTTTACATCTATAAAATAACCTACAAATTAGTGGTGAAACCAGATACTCAAAAAATTTAAAATTTACCGAGAAAGGTTCAGCAATAAAAAATCCAATTTCCGGAAGTATCGGTAGCATCAAATTAAGTGACATAACGATAACATTAAATCCTTATATAAAGGTTGGGGTGAATTTTTCACGAATACATTCTTCCCAATTAGATCGTGTAACCATTATGGGAAATGGTTCAAAGGGAGTCGGAGTATTAACAGCAGATGGTGTTTCTCATTCGGCTTACTATAACACCTATAGTGATGTATCTATTCAAGGTGATATAAAAGGCGAAAAAGGATTGATGAAGGGTTTTGAATTTAAAACATCAGGGAACTCATGGAGATTATTTGGATGTCGTACCAACTATGTAAGGATTGGTGTTTACGTAGAAGATGATTATACAAATAACATTTCTGTATTTGGATCGGCTTTTGAACAATTCGATACAGGCGTATTTTTAGCTGGTGCAGGGTGTTCTATTTTCGGTACTCGATTTGAAAATGCAAAGGGTCCCGCTCAAGGGATTGGAGTTTACCAGGCACCAGGTGGTATTAATAATGGTTCGTTTGGAAACTTCTTTTCTAATGTTAAGTCACCATTAAAAAATGACTCTACCTCCTTTTCACTAATTACCTCCTTTTCACTAATTCATCTGGATAACGGTTCACTTAATACCAAGTACTTATCGCATTTTTCAGGTGGTGGTTGGAGATCATCTATGGATATGCGTAACAATCCAATTAATAACATTGCATATAATCAATTTCAAGTAAGGGAGAATCCCCCAGCAAATGCTAACAAAGGGACTATTGCTTATACTGATGGAGTGAAATGGAAACCTTATGGAGAGTCTAAAGAAACGCTGGTTATAAAAAGTTCCAAGAATCACTGGATTCCATTGAATCCTATTTACATGCTCGGTCCACCCACTTCTGGTTCATGGAAAAGAGGAGATATCATTTATAACGAGGCACCTGAGCCTGGGAGGAAATATAGGGTGGGTTTGCACTAGCGAAGGAAAACCAGGGATTTGGAAGTCGTTTGGAAAAATAGATAATTAGAATGTCTGTGGTACATTATTGCAAGTAATTAAATCCTGTAAAATGGAAAATGTTAATCTTAAGAAGAGGTGAGTAGTTATGTCCGAAATTAAAATAATATTTTCAGACTTCATTACAATAGATGGAGAAGTGAGTTTTACATATACTGAGACTAATAGTGAAGGCGAGAACCTGTCATCTAATAGGATTTACTTTAATCTATTCCCAGCTATTAAACCAAGACCAGATCTAATTGCACTAGCGCTATCAACGTTATGCGCAAAAACATACTCTAGTATCCATTTTGATACGAATGTAAGCGAGTCAATTATATATGCGATTTCAAAATTTACTTCTGCTGTTGTTACAGCAAGTTTCAGTTTTGATAATTCAGTTCAAAGAAGGAAAAGAAACAACGTTACATTAAATTTTAGCGGTGGATTTGACAGTCTTGCTGCTAAGTGCTTAATGCCAGAAAGTACAAATTTAGTTTCAATGGACTTTGGTGGCAGGTTTTCTAGAGAACGTAGGTTTTTTGAGAACTTTGATACCTGTATCGTGACTACAAATTTGTTAGAAACTCCTTTAAAATCAAATTCTTGGTCAATGATGGGAATTGCTTCTATTTTATATAGTGACTATTTAGCAACTGACTTTCATACGTTCGGAAGTATATTTGAAGTAAGCCCCAATAATTTTACTGATTCCCCTGCAGCTGCACGAAATAATAGTTTCCCGCCTTTTTTAGCAGCAGGAATGGAGAATGCTCCTTATGTTTTGGGTTTGACAGAGGTAGGTACGCTAAAGGTAATTGGACATTATGAGCCTGAATTAATTGCGCCATCTTTAGATTCCTTAGCGGATCCTGTTGAGGAAAAAAGATATAGAAAACAAGTATTATCTCTAATTGCATCTGAAAAAGCAAAAAGGGATTATAATCTAACTATTATTGATACACCTCCAAGGCCACACTTTAAATTTGGACAAAATCTATCTGCTGACTTTCTCTCTTTATACATTATCAAACATGCTGGTTTGGATATAGCTTCACATACCATTATGGATATTCCGGATGAAGTAGTAAAAGCAGCTGATAATTTATCGTTAATGTTTTATGAAAGATTAAACACAAATTTTATAGAGAATTTTCCAAAGGAACTTGTAGGGGGATTACTATCTAAATTAGGAAATGCTGGAGTTATTCCATTTACACCTGACGACTGGAAAGAGTATTATCAGGTTAGAGAATTAATGTCAAACTATCATGAATTAAAGTAGAGTTATTTAAAAGAAGTGAATTTAGCAAAATCACTAAAATAAGACCTAGATGAATAGAGTGAATCCTGACTTTCAGGGTTCATTCTTTTTTTTGAATTATGTGATTTAAGTCATAGAAGTTTTATAAGTATTCGACAATAATATTGACGGGCATTCCAGAATTCAACATAATATTTACGGACCTTATGAAATAATATAAAGTATAAAACGAGAATGGGGTAGTTGACTATGCTATACGTAAAAGATCCTTTATGTTTTAAAGCATCTATTGATATTTCTTTAGAGGTTCTCTCCGAGATTGATGATGGTTTATTAAGAGAGTTTGTTGATTCTATTCCCAGTAGCGTCAGCTGGGTAAGCTTGGAGACCACATCGGAAGTAGAAGAAAGCTTAAAGTGTTGTTTGGTTAAATTCAAAGAAACAAAAACCTATCATTGGCTGAGAGAAGATTTTAAAAATGCCCTGTATGACATTGAAATTCAACTGAATAAGAAGGTTTCATAACAAAAAACCTGATTGGGGAAGTCCCCAATCAGCTTTTTTTCTGCTGTCGTTGTATCTAATTTGTCTTATAAGTTGAAAAACAAGCCATTAAATCTTGCATGGCCTTAACCAAACTAGCTGATAAGTATTCCATAAAACGACTAGAATCAGCGCATAGCAGAGCCATTACTTATGGGGTGGTTCTGTGTTTCACTCTCGTCCCCCTTACCCTTGCCTTTACTACTATCCTCCATTTACAATTTGATGTATATGGCCCTACTCCTGTCACTCCTGTACCCCAACTAAGGCACTACTGTCCCCAACTAAGGCACTATTGGCTCTAAATTTTGGCATACATGGCTCTTTTTAATGCAATATTCAACTACCAAATAAACGGGAAAAAGGATAGATGGAACTTGTGGATATAATATGGAATAATTAGTGGAGTGAAAAATTTGTAGAAATTTCTGTTTATTACCTACATTATTTCTTACATTACACTATTTTTCCACATAATAGGACTGGAAATGCATTTACATTTAACTAGTAATTTATTAGAATACTTAATTAAAGAGAAGTTATGGGAGGCAGGCAGAAGGTGAATGTTAAAGCACAGTGTAATAGCTCGAAACAGGCTGATTTTTCAAAGCTATTGAAGAAGGCTTATGAAAAGGGCTTGAATGAAAGTGAATTAACACTTGATAAGATTATTGAGGATTTGAAAGCTGATTTGAAGAATATGATGATCAATTAATCATTGCTTCATTTATTATCATATAGAATAATTTCATTAAGGACGGTGACGTAATGATCGCTTTTGAACAGTTACCAAAATCGATAAAGAAATCACTGCGCTATATCAATCAAGATGTGAAGTCAATAGAGAAGTTAGAGCAGCTTGAGAAAACATTGGTGCTATATATCAAGAAACGTAAGCTTCAGTTGAAAAATGAGGACTGATTATAAGGAAGATGTATTTTGCAAGAAAAAAGTGCATAACTGCGCAAGACTTTTTGCAGAGTTTTGCCACCCAAATATTAAAACTACCTAGCCTTAGATAATGCGTTTGAGAGCCTGTAGCTTCCACCATTGAATGTTAGTACATGAGCGTGATGAATTAATCGATCTACTAACGCAGCTGTTAGCCTAGAGTCTATAAAAATTCTATTCCATTGGCTAAATTCAAGATTTGAAGTAATGACTAAGCTCTTTTGTTCATACCATTCTGCAATTAGTTGAAACAATAATTCCGATCCTTCCTTACTGAAAGGTAGATAACCCATTTCATCAAGAATAATTAAATCTACCTTTTCAAACCTTTTCCTAAACGATGGCAACTTATCCTGCTTTAATGCCTGTTCTAATTGCTCTATGAGGAGAGATACACGATAGAATCTCACCTCATACCCCAACTCACATGCTTTCCTTCCTAAACCCGTTGCTAAATGCGATTTTCCGGTCCCAGGCGATCCAATTAATACTACATTCTGCTTTTGCTTAATAAAGTCTAGGCTAATTAAACCATCTTTATCAATATGTGTTGGAAAACGTATTCTTTCATTCCATTCATAGTTGCTTAGATTCTTAGAATCTAAAAATTTAGCATTTTTAATGAGACGCTGCACCTTTGCCTTCTCGCGCAAGCGGAATTCTTCCATAAATAATACTTCTAAATATTGGTCTGGAGAGTCAAAAGGGATTGTCTCGTATATCTCAGCCACATAAGCCAATCTCAATGACTTACACATAGAACGGATAGATTCATTCATAATTACTCACTCCTTTCTAAAGGAGCCAACGAGTCATATTCTGACCAATCTAGCCCGAAGGGGTTTTCATTCTTACCAGATATTAAATCGTAAAATTCCTCATTAATTCTTTTCATATCATGTGTTACAAGTAAATTCACTATTTCTAGTAATCTCTCTTTTCGAACCACTAAATCTTCAACCATCAAGTAATCATTTACTCTACCCGGTAGATACTTTTGATATCTTGAGTAAGGAACTACCCTTGGTTTCCGTATCCAATCTTTGAATATTGAAATCCATGGTATAGCTCTTTTTTTGTTCATATACGGCCGAAAATCTTCTAATAAGATTTCCCCATCGGGGGAAACAGCTTTAAACTTATCCCAATTTAATACAAAGTAAATAAATGGATAATTTGAAGCCTTAGGAATATGTATTAATGAACCATCTAACTTTGCTTCATTAAACTTATTTACCTTTGCTTCTACTTCTTTAAAAATCGGATAATCCTCCGTTGGCAACTCAAGTAGGAAGCTCTTTTCTTTGTCCCAGAGGTCCTCAATCATTACTTCTTTCTCATAATGAAGCCTTTGCCTATCTTTCTGAAGTTGTATACGTAGTGATTCTGTTAATTCCTCAAAGTTATTCATAACGGGGGATGTTGTGAAAAAGTTATATCGAATGTAACCGACTTTATTTTCCACACTTCCTTTCTCATGCCCACTACGTGGATTACATACTTGTACTTCAAAACCATAATGGTTTTGGAATTGGATAAAAGCATCTGTTAATTTGGCCTCTTCGATTTTGGACCTTACTTTCTTTACCGCAGGAGTCAGATTATCAATTCTAATTCTTTTTGGGACACCACCAGATTGTGAAAATAACAGTTTCAACCCATGAAGAAAACATTCTTGGTTTTCGGACGGTAATGGTACAGCAAATGCTGCATTACTATGTGGATATGACATTACTAAAACATGGGTATCCACAAACTCCCCATCTTTAACAACCTCCATTAACCCAAAATCTACTTGAGCTTCACTAGGAGGATGTTCTAAACGATCATGCCCTCTATCAATTTCCTCGTTATGGCTATTCTCCCAGTCAGAAATAAAATAACAAACTGTTCGATAGGAACCATTAAAACCAAGAGCCTGTAGATCTTTAAACAACGCTTTCTTATTTCGACGTAACTTCTTCTTTAGCTTACTATCTTCAAATAGCCAATCCGAAATTATTTCTCCCCACTTATCTGTATACATCATGCCATTGGGTTGTTTTATTTTAGATTCGGGTAATTGATTTTCATCTGCATATTTCTTAGCTGTCCTCCAATTAATCCCTAATGTTTCCTTAATTTTTGTTATGGATAATCCTTTTTTGTTTCTCAGGTGTTTGATACAATTAATATCAGACATTGCTAGCATCCTTTCGTAATCCTCCACTCTGTATTGATTCGACACCTATACAGTAGAGGGACTTGGGGTGGCTGGCAAGTCTTTTTTTGTGCACCTATAAAATAAAGTGCAGGACTCTGCATTTTTTACTTGCAAATGTCTGCACTTTTATTTTGCAATAAACAGAAGACTAGCGGATATCCGCTAGTCTTCCTTGCGGCTGGGGCAAGATTATCAAATCGGATAGCTTTCGGAACTCCACCAATATAATGAAAAATCCGCTTTAACCCTTCTAAAAGCATTCTCTGTTCTGTGAAAAAAAGACCTGAAAATAAAATGCATCATTATTCCTGCTACCAATTCAAACTATAACTATTCGAGTCTACTATTCTACAAATCTTGACAAATATTGGGGAGTGACAGGCACCGATATTTACAATAGTAAATACACAAAATCTACAAATCTCAAGTTTTGCCAATATATTTACAATTTTGAAGAAGTTTAGTAGAATGGGCGAAAGGACTCGAAGAGAGGAGAAATTTGCCTAATGGGAGAAAAGAAACACAAGGAAGAGTTTTCTTCGAATGAATTCTCGGCCATTGTAAAAAAAGCCTATGAACGCGGAATAAATGATAGCGGAATGACTGTCCAACAACTACTTGCTGATTTGAAAAATGACCTTAGAAAGCTAACGCTTCAATAATATAGAGAAAAAAGGGCAAACTAGACATTAAATCTAGTTTGCCTTTTTATTAACAAAATAATCAGTTAGGAACTGTCCCCAAACTTGATAGCCTTGTTCGTTAGGAGCACTTTGATCCTCATTTAAAAAATTCTTTATTTCTGGATTGTCGGTTGCTGGCCAAGCTGCCCAGTGGTCGAGATAGGTCATGTTGTTCGCTGTCGCATATTCTTTTAAAGCTTCCACTTGTGTTGAATAATACTTTGGAAGATAAATCGGATACGATGGCTGCAGGATGAGGGTGCTGTTTGGGTTAGCTGCCTTAATATCCTCAATGATTTTCGTTAAGTTGGATAACGTAACGTCAATTTTTAACTTGCCATTGTCGTTAAATAGAAATGGCTCAATCACGACCAGCTGTCCTTGTTCAGCAGCGAGTTCAACCTGCTTATTTTCGGCAACAATATCTTTTGATGACAGATTATATGTATGTTTTGCAGTAATAACCCTGTCACTGCCAAAGTTTTCACTTAAACTTTGAGTAACGCTTTTCTCCCATTCCATGGCTGCAGAGCCAACAAAGAGAATTTTATAGGGCTTCTCTTCCTCTAGAGCTAGTTTGAACTGCTGTTTTGCCTCTTCCGGCCAATTTGCTGCCAGCGCTAGATAGTCAGCATAGTCAGTCTCACTAGTCTCCTGATTAAGATCAGGTTCAACAACTGCCTTTACAGCGGTTTGCTGATTCCAATGAATATGCCCATAGGCAAGGATACCTATACATATAATGGCCCAAACAGCTGTTAAAAAATACTTCATTCTTTCTTCCTCCAAATACATTTCTTTTAACTATTATAGCAAAACACCAATAAGAAATTTATGCCAATTATAAATTATCTACAAATATTTACAAAAAACATGGTATTATTATTTAGGTGATTTCCAAATAACTACAAACTAATAAATAAATAGCAGTGGAAATAAACTAGTCAAGCCGTGACTAATTACATAAATAGATATGTAAAATTTATGTAAAATTCACTTCGAACCGCTAAGATTTAACTATTACTGTAGTAAAATGTATCTATAAAAACACAAAAAAGACCATCAATGATTAATAATTTTCATCGTTCGTCACAATGTGACAATTATCGACATTCATTCATGGTATAATACTCTTATTTTGAATGAGCAAATACAGGAGGAAATTATGGAAGAAACTATTAGCTTAAAAGAGTTGCTAGCGACGTTAAAAAAGCGGCTAGTTATGATACTACTTATTACGATGACGGCAGGCTTAGTAAGCGGAGTCGTTAGTTACTTTTTTCTAACCCCAATCTATCAGGCTTCGACACAAATTCTCGTTAATCAGGCAAAAAGTGAACAATCAGTATACAGCCCAAGTGAAGTTCAAACCAACCTACAATTAATCAACACCTACAATGTAATTATCAAAAGTCCGGCTATTCTTGATAAGGTAATTTTCCAATTAGGACTTGATATGACGTCTAGTCAATTAAATGGAAAAATCACAGTTGGCAGTGAAAAAGATTCACAGGTTGTCAATATATCTGTTCAAGATCCAGACGCAAACATGGCAGCAAAAATAGCCAATAAAATAGCTGAAGTGTTTCAAACAGAAATTGTGAAAATTATGAGTGTAGATAATGTAAGTATCCTAGCAAAAGCAACGGTAGCCGACAATCAATCTCCAATTAAACCTCAGCCAGTCATGAATGTAGCAATTGCGGTTGTTGTTGGACTGATGGCAGCTGTGGGACTAGCATTTTTATTGGAGTACTTTGACAATACAATTAAAAATGAACATGATATTGAAAAAATATTAGAACTTCCGATACTTGGTGTCATTGCGCAAATTGATGATCAAAAGATGGAAGAGTTAAAAAAGCGGAAAGCAGCAGCAACAAGATCGGCAGGAAGAGGTGAGACGTATGGTGTTTAAAAGAAAAAAGAAATTCAACACAACAGACCCAAGCCGTAAGCTTATCGCAAACCTTGATCCGAAGTCACCCATTTCTGAACAATATAGAACGATTCGAACGAATGTTCAATACTCTTCTATTGATAAAGAACTTAAAACCTTGATGGTTACTTCTTCTGGACCAGCAGAGGGAAAATCAACTACAGCAGCAAACCTTGCGGTGGTATTTGCACAGCTTGGGAAAAAAGTATTGTTAGTGGATGCTGACCTTCGTAAGCCAACGGTTCATCGTTCGTTTGGCGTCAACAACCTATTCGGTTTTACTACCGTATTAACAAAGCAAGCAACACTTGCTAGTACCGTTCTTGATACAGAAGAAAAGGATTTATACATTTTAACAAGTGGACCTATTCCACCAAACCCTGCTGAGTTATTAAGCTCGAAATCAATGGAACAATTTATTGAAGAAGCGAAAGAACAGTTTGATTATGTTCTATTTGATACACCACCATTATTAGCGGTAGCAGATCCGCAAATTCTAGCAAACAAGGTGGATGCCTCTATTTTTGTTGTCTATAGCGGCAGAACAGAAATTGACCAAGCGAAAAAAGCGAAGGAATTGCTACAAAATGCACAAAGTAAATTGGTTGGTGTCGTTTTAAACCATAAAGAATTGAAGAATAATGAATACTACTATTATTATGGTGCTAAATAACTAATTTTCGACAAATTTCCACCCTTTACCTAGCCTTTCGGCGGTGTTATGATGATTATTGTCGTAGAAAAATAACAATTTTTTGGAAAGAGAGTGCTGCTTATGATTGATATACATTGTCATATATTACCTAATACAGATGATGGTGCGCAATCTCTTTCCGATAGCCTTAATATGGCTAGGATGGCAGTAGATCAAGGGATTCGTAAAATTGTAGCAACACCTCACCATTTAAATAATTCCTATGAGAATCCCAAACACTCTATTATTGAGAGAGTGAAAGAGTTAAATGAGGCTTTACGTATAGAAAAGATAGAGTTAGAGGTTTTACCAGGACAAGAAGTACGGATTCATGGTGAAATGCTGCAAGGGTATGAGAGGGGCGAAATCCTCCCCGTTAATCACACGCCGTATATACTAGTAGAGTTTCCATCGAACCATGTGCCTAGGTATACGGAAAAGCTGTTTTATGACCTGCAGGTGAATGGTCTTATACCTGTAATTGTTCATCCCGAACGGAATCAGGAAATCATTGAAAATCCTGATTTATTATATCGGTTTGTAAAAAAAGGGGCTTTGACCCAAATCACAGCCGCAAGTGTATGCGGAGACTTTGGTAAGAAAATTAGGAACTTCTCACTGCAATTAGTGGAAGCCAATCAAACTCACTTGATTGCGTCGGATGCTCATAATATTAAAAACCGCAGCTTTAAAATGAGTGAAGCATTTGAAGTGATTGAAAAAAAGTATGGGATAGATGCTGTTTTCCTATTCCAGGAAAATGCTGAACTGCTTATTGAAGGTAAGTATGTCTATAAAGAAGATCCTGAACACATCAAAAAGAAAAAGTTATTTAAACTATTTTAATTAAGCGGTTTTGAACGAAAAATTATATCTACATCATTTCAGGGATAAATCCTGAACGGCGAGGCTTCTCTGTCCGTTATACATGGAGGCACTCAATTGTGCTGTGGGAAACAATCAGCAAATCCTTAGACGCCTGTCGTCAATGGCATGATGTGAGGTTGGGTTAAAGGCCTGGAACAAATAAATATAGAAAAAAATAATAAATATCTAATGAAAGGCCAGGTGAGGTGTCAACTGAGTTTCCATTAGGTATTTATTTTTTTGTCAAAAATTCAGTTTAACTAAATAAAGAGATAAAGGGGGAATGTTCAGGTGACATATAAGAAAAGATTAACGACACTTGCCATACTGGATTCTATTATTGTGTTAACGGCTATCTACATAAGCTATTGGACGCTAAATCCGTGGATCCACATCTTTAAAGTTGAGATGCTGTTTGTTACGGCGATTACCTTATTAGTTTGCCATCATCTATTTGCTGCTTTTTATCATCTTTATAATAAGGCCTGGCAATATGCGAGTGTCGGTGAACTTATTGCGATTGTCAAAGCTGTTACGTTTTCGATTGCGGCAACATCAGCCATGCAGATGTTGGTTTTTCATAATACGTATGTACGAGCATTACTGATTACCTGGATGCTACATGTGCTGTTAATCGGTGGTTCAAGGTTTTCATGGAGAATGTTTCGAGACAACATTATGAACAAACAAAAAGAAATCAAAAAAACACTGATCATCGGTGCTGGTTCAGGCGGCACGATGGTAGCTAGGCAGCTACTAAATAATCATGACATTGACCTTAAGCCTGTTGCATTTATCGATGATGATCCAAAGAAATACAAATTAGATATTCTTGGGATACCTGTAGTTGGTTGTTCGGACTCAATTGCACAAACGGTTGAAAAATATCAAATTGAAAACATTGTGATTGCGATTCCATCTTTAAAGCAAAAAGAGTTAAAGCGGATTTTTGAGGAATGTGCAAAAACAAAAGCAAAAACGCAAATTATTCCCAAGCTGGAGGATTTAATGACGGGGAAGGTTTCTGTCAATCAATTCCGTGAAGTTCAGGTTGAGGATTTATTAGGAAGAGATCCTGTGGAGTTAGATATTGGCAGTATTTCAGAAAAAGTATCAGGAAAAACCGTGTTGGTTACGGGTGCTGGTGGATCGATAGGTTCCGAAATCTGCCGACAAATTTCTAAGTTCAATCCGAGAAAAATTGTCTTAGTAGGGCATGGTGAGAACAGCATCTATCAAATTGATATGGAACTACGTAACTTATATAGCGCACAAATTGAGATTGTTCCAATGATTGGTGATGTTCAAGATCGGGCAAGAATGTTTGATGTGATGGAAGAACATAAGCCGTTTGTTGTCTATCATGCGGCGGCACATAAGCATGTACCATTAATGGAATACAATCCGAGAGAAGCTGTAAAAAATAATATCTTTGGAACAAAAAATGTGGCTGAAGCGGCAGAAACATTTGGTGTTCATACATTTGTCCTGATCTCATCTGATAAGGCAGTTAATCCACCTAACGTGATGGGTGCAACGAAACGCTTTGCGGAAATGGTCATCCAGAGCTTAGCTCAAACTAGCAGTACTAAATTTGTTGCGGTTCGATTTGGGAATGTACTTGGCAGCAGAGGCAGTGTTATTCCGTTATTTAAAAAGCAGATACAAGCAGGTGGACCTGTAACAGTTACACACCCTGATATGACAAGGTATTTTATGACGATTCCAGAGGCGTCTCGACTGGTTATTCAATCGGGAGCATTGGCAAGAGGCGGCGAAATCTTTGTGTTGGATATGGGTGAACCGGTAAAAATTGTGGATTTAGCTAAAAACTTAATCAGACTGTCAGGATATACAATAGAAGAAATCGGGATTGACTTTGCAGGGCTCCGCCCAGGCGAAAAGATGTATGAAGAGCTACTGAATGAAGGAGAAATACATCCACAGCAAATATTTCCGAAAATTCATATTGGGAAAGCAAAGGTAATGGATATAGCTGTAGTAAGCAGGTTAATTAATCAACTACTAGAGATGTCTGAAAAGGACATGCATGATACCTTAATCGGCGTGGCTAATAATAAACTTGACCCTTCAAGTATTATGTTTGTTGTGAACTAGACTATTATACTTACTATTAGATATAAAAATTATATAAACGACTTGTTAGAATATCAGAATGTAAAGGATGAATAGAATTGAAAAAAGTAAGAAAAGCAATTATTCCAGCTGCAGGTCTAGGAACAAGATTTCTGCCAGCAACGAAAGCCCAGCCAAAAGAAATGCTTCCAATCGTTGATAAGCCAACCATTCAATACATTGTTGAAGAAGCGGTTGCATCAGGTATTGAAGACATTATCATTGTGACTGGAAAAGGGAAACGTGCGATCGAAGACCATTTTGATTTTGCACCAGAACTTGAACAAAATCTGTTGGAAAAAGGAAAGCTAGATTTGTTGGACAAGGTTCGATACTCTACAAATCTTGCAAATATCCATTATATCCGTCAAAAGGAACCAAAAGGGTTAGGCCATGCTGTTTGGTGTGCTAGAAACTTTATCGGTGATGAGCCTTTTGCTGTTCTTTTAGGTGATGATATTGTTCAAAGTGAAACTCCATGTTTAAGACAATTGATGGATATATATGAAGAAACGCATTCATCGGTAATTGGAGTCCAGACTGTTCCTGATAACGAAACACATCGTTATGGGATTGTTGACCCTACAGTTCAAGATGGTCGAAGATATCAGGTTGAGAACTTTGTAGAGAAGCCTGCACCAGGTACAGCTCCTTCTAACCTTGCCATTATGGGAAGATACATTCTTACGCCTGAGATTTTTATGTTCTTGGATAAGCAGCAAGCGGGTGCTGGCGGTGAAATTCAGTTGACGGATGCGATTCAGAAATTGAATCAGATTCAGCGGGTGTTTGCTTATGATTTTGAGGGTAAGCGGTATGATGTTGGGGAAAAGATTGGGTTTGTGAAGACTACGATTGAGTTTGCGCTGCAGAATCCAGAAATTAGAACGGAATTGCTTACTTATCTTGAAGAGATTATGGATGATATTAAAGTGAAATAAAAAATTTACTTATATAAGCCCCTGTTCATTTGTCATGTCGATATTAATATGGGCAGGGGTTATTGTTCATTAAATTTTGGTTAATTAGTAGTTGGTTGGAAAAAAGTAATACTGAGATTCCAATTTAGTCCTAGTTGACTAAAAACAATAAAAATAGGTGTAACTTAACAATGGAAGGAAGTTTTTTGACAATGGGAGATAGAATATTTCTTTCATCACCACATATGAGTGATGAAGGTTATGAAATGAAATATGTGAAGGAAGCTTTTGATACAAACTGGATTGCACCTCTTGGAGAAAACGTGAATCAGTTTGAAAAAGAATTAGCAGCTATGGTGGGTTCTAAATCTGCAGCGGCACTATCCTCAGGAACAGCAGCTATTCATTTAGCTCTTAAAGCTGCTGGAGTGGGGGAAGGGGATATTGTCTTCTGTCCAACGCTAACATTCTCTGCTACAGCGAATCCAATTATCTATCAAAATGCAATTCCAGTTTTTATTGATAGTGATTATGAGACTTGGAATATGTGCCCTAAAGCATTAGAAGAAGCTTTTGAGAAATACCCAAATGTTAAAGCCGTGATTGTTGTTCATCTTTATGGATTATCTGCAGATATGGATAAGATTATGGAAATTTGTAAGAAACATAATGTAGTAGTAATAGAAGATGCTGCGGAATCTTTGGGTACTTATTACAAAGGTAAACATACTGGGACTTTTGGTGATTATGGGATTTTCTCTTTTAATGGGAATAAGATTATTACCACCTCCGGTGGTGGGATGTTGGTTTCTAATAATGAAGAGAAGGTTGCTAAGGTGAGATTTTGGGCAACTCAGTCTAGGGATCAAGCAAGGCATTATCAGCATAGTGAATTAGGATTTAATTATCGTATGAGTAATGTTGTGGCTGGGATTGGTAGAGGGCAGCTTAAAGTGTTAGATCAGAGAGTTGAAAAGAAAAATTATATTTATGAATTTTACAAAAGGCAACTTGGTGGACTTGATGGTGTGGAGTTCATGCCAAGCAATGAATGGAATGAACCTAACTATTGGTTGAGTTCAATGATTTTAACCGGTAATGTTAGACCGATAGATATTATGGAAGCTCTTGAAAAAGAAAATATTGAGTCAAGACCTATTTGGAAACCAATGCACAAGCAGCCGTTTTTTGAGAAGTATGATTTTGTTGGTACTGATGTATCGGAGAAATTGTTTGATAAAGGTGTTTGTTTGCCGTCTGATACTAAGATGACGGATGGGGATTTGGAGAGAGTTGTAGAAATTGTTAAGGGGTTGTGGTTAAAGTAATGAAAAATACCAAAGGTGGTATTTATAGTAGGTTTATAAAAAGACCGATGGATTTTCTTTTATCTTTGATTGCTATTATAGTTCTCAGTCCGGTCCTTTTAATCGTTGCTATTCTTGTAAGAAAAAAGCTAGGCAGCCCTGTGTTATTTAAACAGCAAAGACCTGGTTTAAATGGGAAGATTTTTGTGATGTATAAGTTTAGAACGATGACGGATGAAATGGATGAGAATGGGGAATTACTTCCGGATAGTATTAGGTTGACTACGTTTGGAAGATTGCTAAGGTCCTCGTCTATTGATGAATTGCCGGAACTTTTTAATATATTAAAAGGTGACATGTCCATAATTGGTCCGAGACCATTATTGGTCCAGTACTTGCCTTTATATAATGAACGCCAGAAACGACGACATGAAGTAAGGCCTGGTTTATCAGGGCTTGCGCAATCTAGTGGTAGAAATGCTATCAGTTGGGAAGATAAATTTAACCTTGATGTCGAGTATGTTAATAATATTAGCTTCATACAAGATTGGAAAATTATCTTTTTAACGATTAAAAAGGTTTTTGTTAGAGAAGGTATTAATTCAGAAACTTCAACGACAATGGAACCCTTTAAGGGTTCCAAAGAAGGATAGATTAGAATTATGAAAAATAAACTTTTGATTATTGGCGCAAGTGGACATGGTAAAGTTTGTGCTGACATTGCTTTAAAGATGAATAGATGGGAAACTATTGCTTTTTTAGATGATGATGAAAGTGTCAAGTCATCAATGGGAATAGAGGTTATAGGGAAATCAATCGGTGCGATTAGTTATTTGAATGAATATGACATATTTGTAGGAGTTGGTAATAATTCTACTCGTCAAAAGATCATGGAAAAACTTAAAGATGCGGGTGCGAGTATTGTAACATTAATTCACCCTAAAGCTATTATCGGGGAAAATGTTGAATTTGACTACGGTACAGTTGTTATGGCTGGAGTAGTAATTAATAGCTGTACCAAAATTGGTAAAGGTTGCATTATCAACACTGGAGCTACAGTTGATCATGACAATTTAATTGGAGCTTTTGTTCATATATCACCTGGAGCTCATTTGGCTGGTAAGGTGAAAGTTGGTAATGGTACATGGTTGGGTATAGGTAGTATAGTAATTAATAACCTAAACATCAGTAGTGGCTGCATAATCGGTGCTGGTGCTGTAGTAGTAGATAACATACTTGATGCTGGAACTTATATTGGGACTCCGGCGAGAAAGATGAAATGAAATAACTAGCAAATGTGGGGAGTAAGAGTTGAAGATTTTATATGTTACAACAATATCTAATACAGTAAATGCTTTTTTGATACCGCATATTAAACTATTAATTGAAAAAGGAAATCAGGTTGATATAGCTTGTAACATAGTTCAAGAAGTAAGTCCTGAGTTGAAGAAGTTGAATTGTAAAATACACAACATTGAATTTCAAAGATCACCATTTGGGAAAAGTAATTCTATTGCTTATAAAAGAATAAAAAGAATAGTTATGGAAGAAGGATATAATTTAGTCCATACACATACTCCAGTTGCTTCTTTTTTAACAAGATTTGCTTGTAGAAATATTCCTAATTTAAAAATGTTATATACAGCACATGGATTTCATTTTTTTAAAGGAGCTCCACTGAAAAATTGGATAATATATTATCCCATTGAAAAATTATCTGCAAAATGGACCGATGGGATAATCACAATTAACGAAGAGGATTATTTATCGGCAAAAAAGATAATGAAAAAAGATAGAGACGTGTTCAAAGTAAATGGAGTTGGAATAGATACAAAGAAATTTTCTCCTCAAACACAAGAGATTAAACAAAAACTACGAAAAAAATATGGATATAATGATAGTGACTTTATTTTAATTTATGTTGGAGAGCTAAGTTATAGGAAACACCAGGATTTGCTTATTGATACAGTTGGAGAATTGAATAATAAAATACCAAATTTAAAACTTTTATTAGTGGGTGAAGGACCTCTACAATTACAATATCAGCAAAGAGTAAATAAATTAGGATTAAATGATAACGTAGAATTTTTAGGTTTTCGTAATGACATAAGCAACCTAATGAGTTTATCTGATATGGCTGTTTCTTCATCAAGGCAAGAAGGTTTACCGGTTAATATTATGGAGTCAATGGCCACAGGATTACCAGTTATTGTTACTGATTGTAGGGGGAATAGTGATTTAGTAATTCATAATAAAAATGGCTACCTAATAAAAAAAGAAGATATAAAAAGTTTTGCTAAAACGATTGAAGAGTTATATAAATCAGATGAATCAATAGGGAAATTTGGTAAAGCAGGGCTTAAACTTGTTGAAAAATATTCACTTAATAACGTATTAGAAGAAATGGAGAATTTATACTTTAGGTACTTAAAATAAACATGTTAAAAAGAAATAAAAAAGCTATTGAAATTGAATAATAAAAAGTGAGGATGGAGATTTTTAATGCCACGTATATCAGTAATCATGGGGGTATATAATTCAAACAATGAAAAAATAGTAAAACCTGCAATTAATTCAATTTTAGATCAGACTTACGTAGATTTAGAATTTATCATATGTGATGATGGATCAACCGATGGGACATACGAATTGGTAAAAAGTCTTACAAAACATGATGATAGGGTTATTTTAATAAGGAACAAAAAAAATATGGGTCTAGCAAAGTCTTTAAATAATTGTTTTGAATTAGCTAGAGGCGAATATATAGCTAGAATGGACGCTGATGATATTTCTTTACTTGATAGACTTGAAAAGCAAGTAGTTTTCTTAGATGACAATTCGGATTATGATTTGGTAGGGTGTAATGCAATATTGTTTGATGAAAAAAGTGATTGGGGTTATAGGGAAATGCCCCAATACCCAGAAAAAAACAACTTTCTATTCGGTCCACCATTTATTCATCCATCTATATTAATTCGAAAAAGTGTAATGAAGGCATTAGAAGGATATCGAGTAGAAAAAGAAACATTAAGATGTGAAGACTATGATTTATTTATGAGACTATATGCTATGGGTTTGAAAGGTCATAATATCCAAGAAAGGTTACTAAAAGTTCGTGTCGATCATGATGCATATAAGCGAAGGAAATATAAATATCGAATTGATGAAGCAAAAGTAAGATTTAGAGGATTTAAAATGTTGCATTTGATGCCTATAGGTTTGTTTTATACTATTAAGCCTTTAGTTGTTGGTCTTATACCTCAAGGGATTTTAGAAATTGCAAGACAAAAAATATAACAAACTTAACATTACCTTATCAAAGTAAATTATTTTAAACATGAAATCAAAGACTTGACATATATGGTTGCTAATTTTGGAGGATTGAAGATGTATTTTGAAAATAACCCTAAACGAATTCTTCATGTTGTTAGTAGTATGAATCGTGGTGGTGCTGAAACAATGATAATGAATCTTTATCGTCAGATAGATCGAACAAAAATTCAATTTGATTTTGTTTCCCATGTAACGGATAAAAGTGCTTATGATGACGAAATACTATCACTGGGAGGACGAATATATAAGATTCCAAGTCTCGGGCATTCGGGACCAGTGTCTTATACAAAAAATTTATGTAATATATTGAAAAAAAATGGACCTTTTACTGCAGTTCATGCTCATACGGACTTCCAAACTGGTTTTGCTGCTCTTGCTGCAAGATTATCAGGTGTGAAAGTAAGAATTTGCCATTCACACAACACAGCTTGGAAACCAAATCTAAGAATGAGAGATAATGTATTATTTTGGTTTTGTAAGCAATTAATCTCCTCGAATGCTACTTCATATTGTGCTTGTGGTGATGAAGCAGCTCGTTTTCTTTTTAGTGATTATGTATATAATAGTGGGCAAGTAAGATACTTGCAAAATGGCATTGATCTTGAACTTTTTAAACAATACTATGATGCAGATAGGCAACATATTCGTGCACAATTTGGAATATCAGATGATACTATTTTAATTGGTCACGTTGGACGGTTTTATGAGCAAAAAAATCATGTTTTTATTGTAAATTTAGCTGAGAAAATGAAAAAAAGGGGTTTAAATTTTAAAATATTTTTAGTTGGTGATGGCCCTTTACGATCTGATATAGAGAAAAGGGTAGTTAACAAAGGGCTTGATAACCATTTTAAATTTTTAGGAGTTCGTGATGACGTACCAATGTTAATGAGAATATTTGATGTTTTTATCTTACCTTCTTTATTTGAAGGTTTACCAGTAGTATTAGTAGAGTCCCAAGCGATAGGTACCCCCTGTTTAGTATCAGATGTCGTTACAGATGAAGCTGATTTAGGTCTTGGTTTAATCGTTAAAAGAAAACTAAATGAGCCATTAGAAAAATGGATAACTGAAATTCTTAATATTAATAAGCTAAAAAGACCCATTTGGGAAAAAATTCATATGAATCTTTCAAAGCGAGGATATAATGTTCAGGACAATATTGTCATCTTAGATGACTTATATCATATTAATAAATAAAGTCAGGATAATGATAAATGAGTATTTACATGTTTAATCTTTTATTTGTTTACTTTTGGTCTTGGTTATCATCATTTTACGGAAAGAAAGATATATCATTGCCAATTGGTTATAGACCCAATAATTTAATGGTTTATATCTCAATAGTATCACTTGTGCTTGTGTCAGGTTTACGGTATGGAGTAGGTACAGATTATTGGACATATTCGCTTTTATACAATATTGCTGGGATAAGGGATCTTGGTGATATTATTGGTTGGGGAGAATCCGAAACAGCTTCAGATTCTGATGTGGGGTTTATCGTTTTTCTATGGGTCTTAAACAAAATAACCGATAACCCTCAATTAATGTTTTTGATAACAGCTCTTATTACTAACATCTTAATTGTTAGAACTCTTCGTGACTATGTAAAACCATTTGAATTAGGTATATTTTTATATATTTGTACCTTTAATTATTATTCTACTTTTAATGGTGTAAGGCAGTACTTAGTCGCAGCTGTTATTTTTTGGTCATTCAGGTATCTTATTACAGGAAATTGGAAAAAGTATTTTACGATAATAATCCTCTCTTCCACCTTTCATGCATCTGCGCTTATTATGATACCAGTATACTTCATTGTTCGTAGAAAAGCTTGGACAAGTTTTACCTTTGTCCTTACATTGTGTTTTGTCCTAGCAGCAATGTTATATAATAAATTCATTTCCTTATTAATGTTTTTAATAAAAAACACACAGTACGGACACTATGAAGAATGGTTCACAAACAATTCAAATGGTATGAATATAATTAAAATTTTCGTTCTTTTAATACCGCTTGTTATTTCATACCTTTATAGAAATAAGATAAGGGAAATTTGGCCAGATGGCGATTATGTTGTGAATCTATGTATTATAAACTTCTTATTTGGTTTATTGGCTACTAGGGATTTTATATTTGCACGATTTAGTATTTATTTTGGTCTATATCAATTACTATTAATTCCAATCTTTACAAGATTATTTGATAAAAAAACAAATACATTAATATATTTTATCCTTGCAGTTTGCTTTTTTGTATATAGTTACATGTTACTTCCAGTTGATTCAAATGTTTTACCTTATAAAAGTATATTCTCTAAATAACTTATTCCAAGGACACCGATTTAAGCACAATATATGTGATTCATTCCATATTAACATAGTAAGATTTTAAAAAAATAATTATCGCTGCAAATTCAATGTTGGTTTAAATGCTGCGAAAAGGAAATTAAAACACATTAATATACGAAAAAGTCTCGGAGAAATTATGAGAAAATATGTGAGAATTAGTTTTATAAAAAAACTATTGGGAGCACGTTATGAAAAAAAAGATATTATTTGTAACATACGACTTAGGGGTAGATGGTGCATCCAAAAGTCTTATAAATATACTTGAACAAATAGACTACGATAGATATGATGTTGACCTATTTTTATGTCTTCAACGCGGAATGTTTATGAAGTTTATACCAGAGAAGGTTAACGTTTTACCTACAATTAAGATATTAAGTGCATTGACTATGCCTATTAAAAGTTCTTTAATATCCTTATTAAAACAAAAGCACTTTACACTATTTTTCCCAAGACTAAGATACCCAATTAACTATAAATTTAAAATGTCCTTGGCAAATGCAGCGCAACAGGTTTGGTCGGCATTTTCCGAGTATGTACCACCAATAGAAAATAGATATGATGCAGTAATAAGTTATCAAGATCATTGGATAAAATATTTTATGGCTGAAAAAACAAAATCTAACGTTAAGATTGCTTGGAATCATTGTAATCTTTCAAAAACTGAAATAAATATAAACGTAGAAAGTAAATATATTTCTTTGATTGACCATTGGGTAACTATTTCTGATGAATGTAGACATGTTTTAGAAAGCATGTTTCCTGATTCAAAACAAAAAATAAAAGTTATAGAAAATATTATTTCTCCTTCTGTAATCCGTCATATGGCACATCAGGTTAATGCATTTTCTGACGATAATTTTAAAGGGAAACGTATTGTTACTTTAGGAAGGCTTGCTCATGAAAAGGGCATTGATATTGCTATAAAAGCTTGTAATTTAGTGGTAAAGGCAGGATATGATATACGGTGGTATGTTATAGGTGATGGGCCACAAAGAGAAGAAATTGAGAAGTTAATAAAGAAGTATAATCTAGAGGACAGGTTTATTTTGTTAGGTATAAATTCTAATCCGTACCCCTATGTTGCAGCGGCAGATATATATGTTCAACCCTCACGTACAGAAGGGAAATCTATTGCAATTGAAGAAGCAAAGGCATTATCAAAGCCAATAATTGTTACAAATTATCAAACCGTTTATGATCAAATAAAACATAAAAAGACCGGTGTTATTGTACCTATTAGTGAAGATGGTATTGCAAAAGGGATTAAGGAGGTATTAAATAAACCAGAATTAACAAAGGAAATTTCAAAGAATCTCTCTTATTATTCCGGGAACGAAAATGAAGTTAACAAATTGTATGAATTAATAGGAGGATAGATAATGTTACCAGCTGTAAGCATAATAGTTCCAATTCACAATGCCGAAAAGTATATTCACAGATGCATTGATACTATAATTGAACAAACCTTGGAAAATATAGAAATAATACTAGTAAATGATGGTTCACCTGATAATTGCGGGAATATCGCAGAAAAATACGCGAAAATCGATAAAAGAATAAAAGTAATTCATCAGGAAAATTCAGGGCCAGGTATGGCTCGAAATGCAGGAATAAATGCAGCTAGAGGAGATTATATTGGTTTTGTGGATCCAGATGATTGGATTGAATCTAATATGTATGAAGAACTTTATAATTTTGCTAATAAATATTTTGCTGAAATATGCATGTCTGGATACAATTGTATTTTACCAACTAATATAAAGGAAATTATCAATTCACCTCTACCAAATGGAACATATAATAAAGAGAGTGCCATTGAAGTATTATTTCAAATGATTGGTCAAAAGTACTCAAAAATAAATAAACCTACCGTAATGGGGAGTGTTTGTTGGAGTATATATAAAAGAAATTTCATTATTGAGAATGGTATATTCTTTAAAAAGGAAAGAAGAGATTTTGCCGAAGATTTAATATTTAATATTGAATCACTTTATTATTGTAAGAAGCTTAGTGTAGTAGATTCCCCACTTTATAATTATAGAATTAATAATAATTCATTAGTAAAGAAATACCGAAAAAATAAGTGGGATACCCTACTTGCTTTACATGAAGAAATTTATCATCTTTTACACAATAAAGGATTAATTTCTAAATGCAGAGAGCAATTAAATACTAATATATTAAGCTATGCCCTTGAATCCATAGTAAATGAATGCAGAAGTGAAAATACTAATACTTTTATTGAAAAGTTACAGACAATTAAAAGAATCACAGAAAATGACAGACTCCAAAACGCCCTTCATAGTTTTCCATTGAATATGTTGCCTGTTAAGGAACGCGTTATTTACTGGTTTGTAAAACAACAATTTAATGCAATTCTCGCTTGTTATTATACAATGCGATTCACTACAATTTAAATGTGCTAATTGAAGAATTTATAAATTATTTATAAAGTTTCTGAATTGAGGTTGATCAAATGGTTAATCAAAAGATAAGTGTTATAGTACCAATTTATAATGTTGAAAAATATTTACCTCAATGTATAGAAAGTATTATTAATCAAACATATAAAAATTTAGAGGTAATATTAGTAAATGATGGTTCTCCTGATAACAGTGGGGAAGTTTGTAATTTCTATAGAAGTAAAGATAATCGGATTAAAGTCATTCATAAAGATAATGGAGGTCTTTCTGAAGCAAGAAATATAGGGTTAGATAATGCGTCAGGGGATTATGTTAGCTTTATAGACTCGGATGATTACATTCATGAAAGGTTTTATGAAATATTATTTAACATGATTATTTCAACTAATGCAGAAATTGCCCAATGTGGATTTACAAAGGTATACGAAGAAAAAAATATAAAGGGAAATATTAAGAATCAGGTAATAGTACCAACCAGTAACAAAAATATACTAAATAAGATCGAATCTCTTACCAGTTTATTTAATCAAGATTATGTTGTTTCTGTGGTTGTTTGGAACAAGTTATATAGGAAAGAATTATTTGATAATATAAGGTTTCCTGTAGGTAAAATACATGAAGACGAGTTTACAACGTATCAATTATTATACAAATCAAAGAAATTGGCTTTAACTAAAATTCCATTATATTACTATTTGCAAAGAACGAATAGCATTATGGGAGAAAAATTTAATAGCAAGCGGCTTGATGTTTTGGAGGCATACTCTAATCAAATTTCTTTTTATACCCAAGAAAATTTATTTGATTTAAAAAAGCTTGCTTTAAACAGACTAGAATCTTTAATTAGAGAATATATGATACTTGTCCTTAATTCAGATTTAGCTAACAAGGAACAAATTTTTAATTTCTTGGTAAATTATTATCGGAATAATTTCCATTTTTTTTATCACCAATTGGATCAGGTTGGGAATAGGAAACTGATATCTTATTTATTAAAATATTGTCCCATAGGTATCGTAAAAATATTAAATAGAATAATAGTTTTAAGAATGAATATTACTAGAGTTTTAAATCAAAGAAAAGGGTAATTTTAACAAATGGACAAAAATACTAGAGGTGATTATTATTAAATCGATAAAAAGGTTTATTCCATTAACAATTAAAAAAGCTTTATTGAAAATATGGGAATCACAGCAAGCGCGAAGGAAGTTGGATAAATTCATTCAGGAAAGCAATAAAAATAGGATTTTTTTAATTGGGACCCCTAAACATGGGAATCTTGGAGATCAGGCAATTGCGCATGCAGAAATGAAATTCTTAGAGGAAAATTGTAAGGATTTCGATATTTTTGAAATACAATTTGATGATTTTACCTATTATTTTAAAGCATTGACGAAAGTTATTGAACCTAAAAATATTATAATGTTACACGGTGGGGGGAATATGGGCGTTGAGTATCTCCGGGAGGAAGAATTAAGAAGAAGGGTTATTGTTAATTTTAAAGACAATAAGATAATTTCATTTCCACAAACCATTTATTTTGGGAACACAGACTTCGGTAAAAAAGAGCTCAAAAAAACAATTAATATTTATAACTCGCATCCAAATCTAACAATAATTGCAAGAGAAGAAATATCGCTTCAAATGATGAGAGGTATATTTACACAGAATAATGTAATTTTAACACCAGATATCGTGATGTATCTAAATGAAGATAAATTTACTAGGGAGAGAAAAGATATTCTATTTTGTTTCAGAGATGATACTGAAAAGGTAATTAGTTCTGAATTAAAGAAGAAATTATATAATGAGCTATCAAATCAGAATAATATTATAATAACTGATACTGTTGTTAGTTTTCCTATAAACAAAGATATAAGAGAAGAGGAACTAAACAAAATTTGGACATCTATCAGACAGTCAAAATTGGTTATTACAGATAGATTACATGGAATGGTGTTTGCAGCTATTACTTCTACACCATGTATTGCACTTAGTAATTATAATCAAAAAGTTAAAGGCACTTATAATTGGATTAAACATCTTCCATATATAAAATTTGTAGAAGACGAGAGTGATATTTATAATCAAATAAACGAAATGATGAAAATAAATCATTCTAAATATAATAATAATTTTGCAATGAAATACTATAATGAAATAATAAACAGTATTAAATCATAAGCAAACTAGTATTTAATAGTTTATCAATTAAATTTTATAAAAGTATAAAACGGCATTTTTTTGCTTTTGAAAGTATGTGGGATATATTATGAGTGAAAGTAGAACAAAAAATACTGCACGTAATATTACATTTGGAACACTTAATCAGGTAGTTACATTATTGCTAAATTTTATTAACAGAACCATATTTATAAAAATACTTGGTCCGGAATACTTGGGTATTAATGGTCTTTTTTCAGATATATTAATGATGCTTTCCTTGGCAGATTTAGGTTTTGGGACTGCAATGATTTATAGCTTTTATAAGCCGCTAGCAGAAAATGATAATAAAAAAGTAGCTGCACTAATTAAATTCTATAGAAAAGTATATAGTATTATTGCTTCTTGTGTATTCGTGATTGGATTGACATTAGTGCCATTTCTTAGATATATAGTTAATTTAGAAAGTCCAATCGCTTATCTAGAAGTTTACTATTTACTTTTTTTATCAAATACAGTAATTTCTTATTTATTTGTGTATAAGGCATCAATTATAAGTGCTGATCAGAAGAATTATCTTATTTCTAAATACCAGATGAAGGTGAATTTTTATAGGACTGTTTTTCAATCATTAATTTTACTTTTAACTAGAAACTATTTATTATATTTATTTATTCAGGTAATAGCTACATTTATTAATAACATAATAATTTCACGGTTAGCAGATAAATTATATCCATATCTAATAAATTCAAGACAAAAACTTGATAGGAATGAGAAAAAACATATATTTGAAAATATGAAATCAATATTTATATATAAAATATCTGGTGTCCTATTAACTGGAACCGATAATATATTGATTTCAATGATGATAGGAACTATTTGGGTTGGTATATATTCTAATTATATTTTGGTCTTAACTGCAATAAATAGCCTCATAAATATAATTTATTCCTCTGTAACTGCAAGCATTGGGAATGTAATAGTAACAGAAAAACCCAAAAAGCTTTTTGAAATCTTCAAATCAATGCAGACAGTTAGTCTTGTTATTAGTTGCTTTGTTACAGTTTGTTTATATATGCTAATCAATGATTTAATTAATATTTGGTTAGGGCCCGATTATATTTTAGATGATTTAATCTTAATATCAATTATTTTCAATTTTTATTTAGGAAGTGTAATACACCCAATATGGTCTTATCGTGAAGCAACTGGATTATTTGTACAGACAAAGTATATTATGCTTTTTGCTGCAATTTTAAATATTTTTTTATCAGTACTTATGGGGAAATATTTAGGGTTAGCTGGAATTATTTTTGCATCGTCCATTTCAAGATTAGTAACTTACTTTTGGTATGAACCCAATTTATTATTTAGGGTGTATTTTGAAGAGAAAGCTAAAAAATATTATATCCCATTGGTAATAAACCTATTAATTACAATCTTGTTGATAGTTGTTCTTAAAGTTTTGTTTAATTTTTTTACTATAGATACTTGGTATAAATTTTTTATTAAGATTATTATAGTGTGTTTGATAACATTAATAACAGTTATTATGGTTTATCGTAGAACAAGTGGTTTTAAAATGGTATTAACATAAAATAAAAACATTAAAAAATAATATTTAAAGCTTTGTGAAGTGAATTATTGTTAGATATTTCAATTACTTTCTTATGTAAACAAAAGGTGGAGAAAAATGATTAGTATTTTAATATTATCATATAATGCACGTGAATATACCAAACATACTCTAAAAACACTAAGAAAAACAAAAGGTATAGATTATGAGGTTATTGTTTTAGATAATGCTTCCGATTCAAAAACAAGACGAATGTTAGTTAGTTTACAAAAAAAAGGATTTATTGATAAATTAATTTTTGAAAAGGAAAATACATTTTTCGCCAAGGGAAATAACACTGCCTCTAAGCTTTGCGATGTAAACAGTGAGTACATTTTATTATTAAATTCAGATGTTGAAATAAGAGATAGTTTTTGGTTACAGAAATTACTTAAAAATCATAAGAAAGGTGCGACTGCTTACGGAGTGGTAAATTCGATTATTCCACGAGCTGATGGTTATTGCCTGCTTATTGATAAAGAATTGTATGAAAAATATAAACTGGATGAAAGTTATCAATGGTGGTGGTCTGTTACAAAATTACAGGGACAATTGTTAAATGAAAATTATAATATAACAGCAATTCTTAGTCATAATAATATGATTTTCCACTATGGTGGTAGGTCAGGAGACGCTTGGATGAACGCATCGGGGATGCAGACAAAGCAAGAAGAGGTTAAAAGTTGGTTTAAACATAAAAGTGCTACAATTATAGAGTCTATCTCGGGGGAAGATGGAGAATACAATAAATTTGCACTTGTTAATATAAGATATGTATTGGATAAAATCATAAAAAAAGTAACTAACAGAGTATTTAATTTTGCAAAAAGTTGAGTTTTGCCGAAATTAAAGGAAAGAATCCGGAAAAATTTTTTTGTTAGAGAATTTCTCTAAATAGCTATACTACTTATAGATGGAGCCGGTTACATTGGGTAGTTATATTTGTTTTTAATATAGGTTATGAACGTATTATCATTGATAATTTTTAAATTATTAAAATGGAATAATAAAATATCAGTGCCCGTCACTCCCCGAATATATTTATTTCATAGAGTTTTTACACAATAGGTTTTACTTAGATATCGGATGTCTGACGGTTAAGATAATAAAAAAGAATAGAAGAGTAGAGGAAAAGGGAGAGAAATGGTTTTAAGCAATTTTCCTCCTTATAAAAATTAGAGAGGGTTTATACAAATGGCTATACTAGTTACAGGCGGAGCCGGATATATCGGCAGTCATACGTGTGTTGAACTGCTGAGCGTTGGCTATGAATTAATCATATTAGATAATTTTTCAAACAGTAAACCCGAATCATTAAATAGAGTCCAAGAGATTACAGGAAAAAGCTTTAAGGTTTATAAGGTTGACTTGCTTGATCGAATTGGTCTTGAAGATGTGTTTTCAAACAATGATATTGAGGCAGTTATACATTTTGCAGGGATGAAGGCAGTTGGAGAGTCAATGATGGTACCACTTCATTATTATCATAATAATATCACTGGAACTCTTATTCTTTGTGATGTTATGAAGAAGTATGGAGTAAGGAACTTGGTGTTTAGTTCATCTGCTACCGTTTATGGTATGCCTGAGCGAGTACCAATTTCGGAGGAATTCCCTCTTGGAGCAACCAATCCTTATGGTCGGACAAAGCTGATCGTAGAGGAGATTTTACGTGATTTGTATGTTTCGGATGACAGCTGGAGCATTGCCTTACTACGATACTTTAATCCAATTGGTGCACATGAGAGTGGTATAATTGGAGAAGATCCAAATGGTATCCCTAACAATTTAATGCCTTTTATTACTCAGGTAGCTGTAGGTAAATTGAAAGAACTACAAGTGTTTGGTAGTGATTATCCAACAGTAGATGGAACCGGCGTAAGAGATTATATTCATGTAGTGGACCTTGCTAATGGACACTTAAAAGCTCTTGAGAAAGCAAGGTCTTCAAATGGTGTAGAAGCCTATAATTTAGGAACCGGAACGGGTTATAGTGTATTAGAAATAGTATCAGCATTCGAGAAAGCATCTGGTAAGAAAGTACCTTATCGGATCGTAGATAGAAGGCCAGGAGATGTAGCAGTCTGCTATGCAGACCCAGCAAAAGCAAAAAACGAACTAGGCTGGACTGCTGAAAAGGGAATTAAAGATATGTGCCGAGATTCTTGGAGATGGCAAGAAAAGAATCCGAATGGGTATGATAGTAAGGTATTAGTAGAATCATAATGAATTAATAAAGAACAGTCTACTTTTTTATTGACTGTTCTTTACTTTTTGATGGTGTGACCGCGGTGTTCAGATCCTTGCCCATCTCCAGGTGTCGCATTTCCTGCAGCACGAGCATCTTTCCTCCACTTATACTATACAATGTTGCTGCTGTTATCCCAGTCTCCAAAGGTTGTTGAAATGAGTCTAAATTTAGTATATTTAGATAGCCTCCTAGTAGTTATGTCAAGATTGATTCCAATTACGAATAAAAAATTATCGTCTAATCCATCCATCAGGAGTATTAAGCTCCCTAATTACTTTTACTGGAACTCCCCCTGCAACTACGTTTGGCGGTATGTCCTTATTCACAATGCTACCAGCTGAAATAACTGAATTTTTTCCTATTTTTACTCCCGGAAGGATCGTACACCTAGTTCCAATCCAAACGTTATCCTCGATTATAATAGGTTTTTTTAATTGTTCACTAGTGACATCTGCATCTAGTAAATGATAATCACTATCTAAAATACTCGTTCTCGGACCAATTAAAACATTATTACCGATACGGATTTCTTTGGATGCGGCAATACCACATCCTGCGTTAATAAAGACGTCATTTCCGATAGTAAGCACAGCATCTTTTTCTACAGTCAATTGTGTAGACCACGGTCGGCCAACGATGCCTAAACGCTTACCTATAGTAAGTTCGCCAATTTTGTTAACATATAATTTACCTTTTATTGAAGGACTATCATTGAGTGAATAACCAGTATTTCCAAATTGATTAAATCCTCTCAATTTTCTAACGGTAAATATATACCTATTAAATAATTTCTCTCCAACTTTCAAAAAATCTCCCCCGTTAATTGGTTATCATCTTCCAACAGTAATAATACAGGGGAATAACAATTTTTACTAGTTCATTAAAAACTTGTCTCAGATTGTCGAAAATACTATTAAGGAATAAACCGCAGCCTTGCGTTCATGTTTTTCGTTGTATATTTTTGTAAGAGAATAGCCCTACTTTTTCAGCCTGATTGTAGTTCCCTCCAAAAACAATGTTCCAAATATTCGGTGCCTGTGGTCAAGCCCCCGAAAAATAGACATTGGTAAATTCGACATTTATGATGCATTTTGGTAATTAAAATAATACATTTTAGGAGAAACGAATCCCATTCTTTTTCGGATTCGTTTTTCATTGTAATAACGAATATATTTCTTTAGATTTTGTTGAAAAGAATCGATTGGGCAGTTGGGATAAAAACAAGGGAATTCCGTTTTTAACTGCGAAAAAAAACTTTCAATAACAGCGTTATCCCAACAGTTTGCCTTTCGTGACATACTTGGTATGAAGTGTAGCTCTTTACTTAGATTGCGATACATGTGGGATCTGTAAACACTTCCTTGGTCGCTATGGATCAGAACGCCATCCAATGTATCCAATTTTCTCTTTTTCTGTGCTGCCTTGATGGTGGCTTTTATCAATTCCTTATTAGGGCTTGAACTCATTTCAAAGGCAATCACTTCACGGTTAAATAAATCCACAACTGCAGAAATATACAACTTTTCCTGTCCCATCAAAATCTCAGTCATATCCGTTACCCATTTCTGATTGGGATGAACGGCGTCAAAATCCCGATCTAATAGATTTTTATAGACATAGCCTGCAGATTGTTTCTTCGTTTCATGAGTAGTTTTTGGTTGCCTCACATTTGCTTTCAAATTGGCCTCATTCATGAGTCATGCTATTTTTTTATGGTTTATTATTATGCTTTCGGCTTTTAAAGCTCGGGATATTCTTTTGGCTCCATACGTAGCCTTGTGAAGGAAATAAACTCTTTTTATCTGTTTTAAATCTTAGCGTTCTTCTCCAGATGTTTGGCGCTTAGGGCGTTTAAGAAATGCAAAATAACCACTTGAAGAAACCCCGAGTATACGGCATAAAAGATTGACAGGGTAATCCTTTTCCAAATAAGAAATAGCTTCGAATTTTTTGCTTATTCGTTCTCTTTCAGAAAGGCCTGGAACTTTTTTAGGATTTCTATCTCGATCTCTTTTTCTTTTAATTTCTTCTCCAACTCCCGGGTCTGCTTTAAATCTTTTGACTGAGAAGGCTGCGAAATAGAGCGTGGATTCACTAGACCCTGCTCACCCTTACCCTTAAAAGAGATTACTGTTATTGCCCTCTCCAAATGACCTAAAGTTGACGGTATTGCCTGTCCAGAATTTGACGATTATAATGTCAGTATATAATTCGAAACATTTCGACATTTATAATTATGGAGAAAGGAAAAGACGCCTCCCATAATGTATATCTGCGCCAACAGATATACGGGAGACGTCCTCTAAAAGAAACTATATGATTATTGTATCAGATTATAAATTAATTGAAAACAATGGAGTTTTTTGTTAGGGGTGCAGGGTTGATTCCTTCTCCCTGTTGCGGGAAAAGTATGAGCGTTATTGGTACTAGAGATAGAAAATCTAGAGAAAGGTCTGGAGAGACAAAATTATATAATATTCGGCGAATGCGTTGTGATCAATGTGGCCGGATTCATCATGAATTACCAGATTTCTTAGTTCCATATAAGAGGTATGAGGCTGAATGCATTGAGTCGGTTCTTACGAACCCTTCTACACATGATGTTCCAGCCGATGAGTCTACACTATTTCGTTGGTTTGAATGGTTTAATCATTTCGTGGATTATTGGGCTAATTGCCTCATATCTATTGTGCTTCGAACGAAACAGGTAAAGGTCCCTTTGAATTTGACGTCCGCAAATTCAGAGACTGCACTTCATAGAATAGGACGACTGGTGGGGAATGCCCCGAGATGGCTAGAAAGAATTGTCCGTCCAATAGTGAATATTAATTTGTGGCTACATACCCGTTCTGCATTCTTGTCCGCAGATAGCTGATTTACACTCATGATAATCACATATGTAGAGGAGTGTTATCATGAAAGATCATAAAAAGGCAGAAGAAATTGCAGTTCAACGGTTCCAGCTGATCGCCCCTCTTTTGGAGGAAGGTTTAGATGCTGGGAAAGCAAAAGAATTAAAAAACCAATTATGTAGGACCAGCGGTCTTTCTGAAAGGACAATTAGACGTTACATTGAAAAGTACCGTAATGAAGGGTTCGGAGGATTAAAACCAAAAGGAATATCGGAAAAAGGGAAAAAAGAGGCCATCCCTCCTCATTTATTAGAACAGGCGATACTACTTAGGAAAGAAGCTCCTACTAGAAGTGTTGCCCAAATTATTCAAATTCTTGAGTGGGAGGGGTTGGCCCAACCAGGGCAGATTAAACGTTCTACTCTTCAGGAAAAGTTAACCGAGAGAGGATACAGTACTCGCCAAATGAAGCTCTACTCTCAAACAGGAGTAGCTGTTAGACGATTTCAAAAGCGTCATCGTAATCAGCTGTGGCAATCAGATATTAAATTTGGACCATATTTGCCCATAGGGCCAAATGGCACAAAAAAACAGGTTTATTTAGTCGCAATAATTGATGATGCAACTCGATTTATTTTACATGGAGCGTTCTATCCGACATTGGATTCTAGGATTATTGAGGATGCCTTTCGAAATGCGATTCAAAAATATGGATTACCTGAAGCTGTTTACTTTGATAATGGAAAACAGTATCGGACCAAATGGATGTCTCGTACCTGTTCCAAATTAGGGACAAGACTGATTTTTGCCAAACCGTATGCGGCAGAATCTAAAGGCAAGGTTGAACGGTTTAATAGAATCGTAGATTCGTTCTTAGGAGAAATAGCCCTAGAAAAGCCTAATTCTTTAGATCGGTTAAATGAGCTTTTTCAAGTATGGTTATCAGAGTGTTATCAAAATAAACCACACTCGGGTCTTGACAATATTAGTCCTGAAGCTGCGTTTCGAAGTGATAAAAAGGCCCTTCGCTTTATAGATCCAGATAAACTGGCTAATGCTTTCTTACATTGTGAAACAAGAAAAGTTGATAAATCGGGATGTATTAGTTTTATGGATCAGAAATATGAAGTGGGACTTTCCTTCATTGGGCGCAAAGTGGATGTTGTATATGATCCTGCGGATCTTGAGGAATTAACAATTGAATATGAAGGACATTCTCCGTGGAAGGCTAAAAAGCTAGTAATAGGTGAAAAGGCTGGAAAACGGCCAACATTACCTTCGCATCTACAAGCACATAAAGCGGATTCATCTAGACTACTAAAAGCAGCCGAACAAAAACATGAAGACCGAAAAGTTGCACAAGCTCCGGCTGTGTCATTCCGTGCTGTCTGGAAGGAGGATGGCGAGGATGTTTGAATCTTTTTACGGAATGAAGCAAACTCCTTTCACCAGGGATGTACCTACTGCTCAACTGTATGATTCCTTTACGATGCAGGAAGTATTAGGTCGTTTAAAGTATACAGCAGAAAGGCAGTTATTTGCAGTTTTAACAGGGGATTGTGGTACAGGTAAAACTACCACGATTCGGAAATTTGTCGATGGACTAGATCATGGGAAATTCCAAGTGCTTTATTTATCTGATTCCAAACTGACACCTAGGCATTTTTATAAAGGATTGTTAGAACAGCTAGGTTCCGAATCAAAGTTTTATAGAGGCGATGCCAAACGACAGCTTCATCGAGAAATTGAGTTAATGAGGGGTATTCATGGAATCCAGCCAGTCGTTGTGGTCGATGAGTCACATCTTCTAGACCGTGAGATGCTTGAGGAAGTACGGTTTTTACTCAATTTTAAGATGGATGCACAAAGCCCAATGGCCCTTATCCTTGTAGGACAAAGTGAATTATGGGATCGTCTCCGTCTTCAATCATACGCAGCCATACGCCAAAGAATTGATATTCAGTTCAAATTAAGTCACTATGATCGATCACAAGTGGATCAGTATGTCTCTCGACATCTAGAATATGCCGGAGTTGACCAACAAATCTTTTCAGACGGTGCCTTAGAAGAAATACATCGTTTTTCTGGTGGCACCCCGAGACTTATTAATAAGGTTTGTACACATAGCCTCCTTTACGGAGCACAAAACGGACGTCGAATAATTGATGACCATATGATTAAGCATGTCATTCAGGGTGAACTGACATGAAAAAACGATGGAGAAACATGGTATACAATGATTTTCTTGATTGTTGGATGATCTTTTGGGACGAAAGTAAGAGTGATTACAAGATTCGATGCGGGGATTCGTTCGAACTGCATCTTGGCAATGGGGTGCACCTTTTGTGCAGAATGGAACTCGGTAGTGACTGGTACATTCTTGTTGGACAAAATGATACGAAGTTTTATCTAAAACCAAATGAAATTTATCAGGTTAGTATTTAGTAAAAGGGGAAGCTAATGCGTGCTTCCCCTTTCTATCGGCCAACATTTCCGTCAGAATTTGGACAAATACGTACGTCAATTTCTTGTCATAACAGGGTGTCAGTAACAAGATTACCCAGCGATTCACTGTATCCCGGTGTAAATCCAGTTCATTTGCAACTTCAGCCACGGGCCTTTTATTTTCCAGCACTTGACGCACTGCTTCCAATTTAGTTTCGACACTATTATGTAATGATTGTTTTTTTCTCATGTTAATTTTCCCCCAAAGAAATCCAGATATGTCGTATCTTCATCATACTCTATATGTCTATTATAAGGGGGTCAACCACTGTCACTCCCCGAGTTTTGTCGAAGATTGATAGGTTTTTAGGTAACTAACACAGTGGTAAAATGTAGGTACTGATTATGGCCACTAGACTTTACCCCATTGACATGTTTTATACCAATGTCCGCCAATTAGTTAATTAGAATTGTTATCGAAGTAATTGTTGTTCATTTTTCTGGAACCTCAAAAATATTCTGTTCAGTCTAACTTTGAGGAAATTGGGAAAAGGAAATGTTAGACAAAAATTTTTACTATTTTTAACATAATATAACACAATTTTTGTTCTGTTCTTCTTATGATTAGGTTAAACATGTGGAGGAGGATGTTATTGTGCAAACAAATCTTACCATTCTTAACCCTTTTACCTTTAAAACATCTATGGATATTGCATTAGAAGTTACATTTCCTGTACTGGCCAGTGAAACACATGAAAATTTAATGTGTGTGGTAAAAAGAGTTCCGAATTATTTAAGGGCAGAAACATTAACTACCACTTCTGAAGAGAAGAATCAGTTAAAGGAATGCATACAGGCATTTAAACAGTCAAAAACATGTAGTTGGATAAGAGAAGACTTTCTTCAAGCTTTAAATGATATAGAGCGTCAATGCTAAAATTCGAATTTCGGTGCCTGGTGTATTAGATAATAAATGTCGAAAGGTATTTCCTCCAGAAATTACCTTTTTGATAAACTCATAATCAGCCATCTCGTACATACCTTTCCTCCTGAAGCTAATGATCTGGATATTTATTAGAATACAGTAGAGTATTACGAGGTGGTCAATTTTTTGGTTAGCGTTTGATTATAAGTGGTACAATTTTAGATTAGCAAATACATTGTTGCAAATCAGGAAGTTTTTTTTGAGTGATATTGTATAATGAAACTACAGCAATTCAGTAGAAATAAATGAAAAAATAGAAGGAACCATCACGGAAGGAATCAGACTTAGGGGAGGCGAGGAGAACCTTGATTGGACACATTTACCTTATGAAAGTTACTGACAAAGTGGTCCCAGCCTTGGTCATTGACGTAACCGGAGAGATGATAACAGCAGTTCAGATTATATCTTTGAAAAAAGGTTCTGGAAAGAATAAAGATGCGATTTTCACAATCGGAAAACCACAAGGGTTGAGAGACCAATCGGCCGTCCTTATTCGAAAGGTTCATCAAGTATCCCAGGAGAATCTAAGGAAGCATATATCCAGCATCCCAATCCAGCAGGTGAATAAAATCTTGTCTAAAAGAAACATCATACTTGAAAAAGAGTCTCTTCACAAAGAGATGCACCTTCTTAAAAGGAAAATATTACTTGGACAAATGAACAACGAACGAACTACAGAATGGGAACTGAGGCTAGATAAGGTGCTTACTGAACTAGGTTATCAACACAGCAGTAAGCGTGATAAAAAGGATTACAAAAATTACAGGCAAACACCGAATAAAGGATATATCAAAGTATACCTTGGAGGTAGGTAGGTAGGAGGGCTAATAACATCCTGTTTTTATTACGGTCACTCCCTAATATTCTTGTTTTATAAATTCCCGTTCCTGTGGTCAAGCCCCCAAAAATAGACATCAATAAATTTGACATATATGATGCATTTTGGTAATTTATATAATACATTTTAGGAGAAACGAATCCCATTCTATACTGGGTTCGTTTTTCGTTGTAGTAAATATCGGTGCCTGTCACTCCCCGATATATGTCAAGATTTGTAGAATAGTAGACAATAGTTATAGTTTGAATTGGTAGCAGGAATAATGCTATACAGATGCTTCAGAAGCAAAGAAAGACGTGACATTATCGTCATGGATTCCCCAAATTATTCATGTTAACGAGGTCAAACTACAAATTTATCTTATTATAAAAAATGTTACCCTTTTCTATCTTTATAACACTCCCTACACCCCGCCCACTGTTTCGACTGTAGATATGCGCTTCCCATTCATGTCCTTTTTTGCAAAGCCACCAGACCTTCTTATCTGATCCTGGTGTTACTAGATCTGGTGTTAAAGGTTTGTTTTTAGTAGGATGCCACTCCTGGGCCAAGGGTGGATTTCTAACTGCTAAGTTATTTGTAGAGTTTATCTTCTTGTTAGAACAATAAGGACAGCCACGCCCTATAGTCCTTTTATTTATAGCTGCTTCCCACTCATGGTGGTTTTTACAAATCCACCATACTTTTTTATTTGAATTAGGTAAAAAGTATTCAGGTGTAAGTATTCCATTCTTAATTGGATGCCACTCACCGGCTAAGGCTGGATTGATTGTAGCTATGGAGTTTTCCAGTGTAGCTTTTTGACCAGCACAAACGGGACACCCATGACCTTTAATTCTTGTATATACTGGGGCTTGCCAAGAGTGGTCATATTTACATCTCCACCAAATGTATAAGTGCGAAGATGAAGATACGTGCTCAGAGAGTAATGCGCCATTCTTGTTTAGATCCCATTCCACAGCCAACTCCGGATTGTTTTCTAATAGACTATTTTTACGATTTACAGGTGGTAAAAAATATCGATGCCTGTCACTCCTCGAGTTTTGTCGAAGATTGATAGGTTGTTAGATAGCTAATCAGTGATAGAATGGAGTTGCAGCTGTATATTGTGAGGGTGGCTGGGTTGTCGATCTTCTTTTCCTTTTTAGGGAAGGGGGTGATACTCCTGGAAACTTTTCTTGAAATTCACTCCCCGATAAGAAAACCACACCTCACCGTCGCATGCTAAAAAACGGTGCCTGGTGTCCCCTCAGATATTCTCCGTAAATTCTTTTGATATCGATAATCTGCAGGATTTTTGATTATTTTGTAGAAATATATCAAAGAAATACTTCGTATAAATCCTCAACTATATCATAAATATCTTCATTACTAAACCGCTTTTATTTCAATCATTATTCAACTCTCTTCCCCAAGCAATCTTACAAGGACAAGAAAGATTTTTATTTTTACCTAAACCTCTGACTATTAATCAAACACCTCAATTTTCTGAAACAGTACATAAAGATTTCTGTCACGTTATTGGTCATGAGCAAGCGAAACGGGCACTAGAAATTGCTGCTGCTGAAGAAGGGGAATGATAACGTGATTACGGCCATAGGAATTTACCACCTGTGCCATCTTTTGTACCACTCTTTGACAAAGAATTTACCAGGACTCGCCAACTCTTTACCAATTAAAAACTCCTCTCATTACTATTATGTAATGGGGAGGAGTTTTTTTGATTTAAAACATTTGGTTAAGCCTTGAAGAACTCTATTATGATTTTCCTTAATCCTTCGTGGATGTCCTGTTCAGTCCAAGTGTATGGAAAAGGTTCTTTCCCATATATATCAAAAAGCTTTTTCTTTAATTCCTTAGGGAAAGGATAGTACTCCTTATAGCCCAACCACACGGCCTTTAAACCTTTATTTGTTGTTTACATATGACCTTTATCCTTCAATGAATAGTAGGTTGTTCCTATTATGATATGGTCGAGTACTTCAATACCGACTATTTTGCCAAATTCACTTAGGCGCTTAGTGAAGTCAATATCTTCTCTTGAAGGATTTGGATTCCCACTTGGATGATTATGAGCGACCATTGCACTAACTTGCGCAGCTTCTCTTAATAAGTGCAGGAAGGGTATCATCCTATTAATAAATTCTCGCCAAAATCAGCAAGCACTACCTAGATTCTTCTTTTCAATATTTTCAAATAAATCAACTTTAAAGAATACTAATCCCAAGAAAAATTCAACATTAAAAACTTGATTTGTAATGGACGGTTGTAAGGTATTGATACATATATCGATAAAAAAATTAATATCAACTTCTAAAAATTGTATATTCTGGTAAAATTATCATATTTCACGTTAGAATATATGACACAAAATGAGACTTCTGTAAATTAATGCAATAGAGTTAAGGAAGAAATAAAAATATACTACCAAAAAGGAGGCACGAGTTTAAGAGTTTTGATAAATATAAATATATGGAGGAATAGAAAATGATAGGGAAGAAAGTAAAACAAAGCTTAGCTGCTATGACAGTGGCATCTTTAATTCTTGTAGGAACAACTTCAATTGTTAACGGAACTTTAACTCAAAATATTACATACGCAGCAGAAGAGGAAAAAGAAAAAGAGACTAAGGTCAGTGATTTACCAAGGGTTGAGGTTATTGGTACTGGTGGAACAATTTCAGGTAAATCAACGGATGAAACGAGCTTTATTAATTATAAATCTGGTAGTTTAGCTATTCAAGATATGGTTAATGAATTGCCTAATGTTGAAAAAATGGCAAATGTTGCTACAACGCAATTTGGAAATAAAGGTTCATCAGGTTATTCCATGCAGGATCTGTATGACTTATCTCTTTTAGTAGATGAAAAATTGAAAACGAATGATGGTGTTGTTGTAACCTCTGGAACAGATACAATGGAGGAAATTGCGTATTTTCTTGATTTGACTGTTCAAAGCAATAAACCTGTAGTTGTAACAGGTTCAATGCGACCTTGGACTGTAATTGGTAGTGACGCACAGGCGAATTTATTTAATGCTATTAAACTAGCAGCAAGTAATAAAACAAATAATTTTGGGACAGTAGTCATGTTGAATGATACGATAAATCCTGCAAGAGATGTAACAAAAACCAACAGTTATAGAGTAGACACATTTGAATCTCAATCTGGTGCATTAGGATATATCGACCAAGATAATATTCAAATCTATGAAGCGCCTGCTCGTGCACTAGCTAAGGTAAATGAATGGAAAACACCATTTAACTTAAATGGAATTTCTAAAGAAAACTTAGCTAGGGTAGAAATTGTCTATTCGTACCAAGGTGCTGGAGGGGAAGCAATAAAGGCATTTATAGATGCTGGTGTCAAGGGAATAGTTACAGCAGGAACTGGAGCAGGTGGTATTTCATCCGCGCAATCAGCTGAGAGAAAAAGTGGGATTGAAAAAGGTGTTATTTTCATGAGTACTACACGTACGGGGTCTGGTAGCGTTTATTCAAGTGAAAATGGAATTGTTTCAGGAGACAATTTAAACGCGCAACATGCTCGTATTCTATTAATGTTATCTTTATCTTTCTCTAAAGACTTTAATCAAGTTAAAGAGTGGGTATCTGAATACGGAGTAAGACAAGTTAATTCACAATATTAATTCCGGTGCCTGTCACTCCCCGATATTTGACGAAGATTGATAGGTTTTTAGATAACTAAACAGTGTTAGAATGTAGTTGCAGCTGAAAATTATTGGGGTGGTGGTTGTCGTCTTCTTTCCGTTTTTAGGGAAGGAGGTGATAATCATGGAAACATTTCTTGAAATTCTACGAGAAGTTCTGAAGGGAATGGGGCGGGAAGTTTGCGCATATTTTTTTCGGAAGAATGTTCTAGAAGACAGGAAAACCACCCTACGCCGTCGCAAGCAAAAGGGTGGTTCAGATAAAATATAAACATTGACAACCACTACCCTGACGGTAGAAACTGTATGGAGAAGTGTTACCAGCACTTCTCTTTTTTATTATATGTCCATTATACACAAAATTATTCCAGTAGAGAAGGGATTCAACCTCGTCTCCATCACTGTGACTCCTCGGATTATGTTCGAGGATTGATAGCCTTTTTTAAAAACGAAACATTTATTTAAGTGCCATTTTATTTTATTTTTTCCATAGCAATGCAGGATTTTCGATTATTTTGTAGAATTATAGAAAAGAAATACTTCGTATAATTCTTCAACTATATCTTCAATATCTTCATCACTAAACCGCTGTTATTTTAATTCATTCATTATTCAACTATATCTCCTTAGACATTTTGTGTTAAGCCTGTATTTATTTTCTAGGCTCTTTCCCATAGAATGTTGTTTTTTACTAAAAAAGGCGACCACTGATATAAACAGGTCCCAAAAATTCACGGGATTAATCTTTCCTAAACATCGAATAAATATCTCCGACTACAGAAATCAATCCTCCGAGTGTGTAGGTGGCAAGAAGAGCCCCTTTGCTTCTGATATACCTATTTTTGTAATCTTCTCCTATTGTTTGCTCGTAGAATTCTCTGGTTGCTACCCCATCGAAAAGAATGGATTTTAATCCTATAACGAAACCGACAAATAACCACATCATAAGTGCTATTCCTAAATGATAAAGAAACAAACAACACAACTCCTTTGTGATAGTAGCTCTTAGTCTAATTACTACTATTATAAACATTTATTAAGAATATAGTAAAAATATATTAAAAATAGCAACAATCTCTCCGAAAAGAGCGATTTTCTAACAATAAAAAAATTATGTTTGGAGGCTGTTATATGACGGTCAATGTTTCTAATATTGGTTTAAAAGGACTTGAAGGTTATCGAGTTCAGGTGCAGGTCAGGATATCACCAGGTAAGGAATCGATGGTGATCGTAGGGTTGCCCGATGCTTCAGTTAAGGAGTCTAGGGAACGGGTGTTAGCTGCCCTTAGTCACTTTGGCAAAGATGTTACCGATCAAAAGGTTGTCGTTAATCTTTCACCACCTGAGCAAAAGAAGAATGGACCTTTGTTTGATGTAGCGATGGCGATTGCGGCATTGAAGAGCTAAAGGTTATCAAGGAAGAAATCAAGCCAGATACAGCATTTATTGGAACGTTAGCACTCGACGGAACGATCGAGAGTGCGGAGGGGTTGCTGCCAGCCTTAATCGCAGCGAAAGCCCTTGGTCTAAAGCTGATTTACATCCCCGATGATCCCACCATACCAATTAACATGCTACATGGTTTAAATTTTGTTGTTGTTAAGCATATCAAAGAAGTTGTTCAGCATTTACAAGGACAAGAAAGTCTTACATTTCTCACCAATCCTCTAATTACCGATCAAAAACTACCTTTTTATGAAGCAGTACATAAGGATTTCAGTAACGTTATTGGTCATGAGCAGGCAAAACGAGCATTAGAAATTGCCGCCGCTGGTGAACATAATGTGTTGATGAGCGGTCCTCCAGGCTGTGGAAAAAGTTTACTGGCTGAAACATTCCCCTCGATACTGCCTTCCCTTACGGATCAAGCACAGCTAGAAGTCATGAGTCTTTATCAGCTTGTAGGAGAAAAACGCAGCCACTACCAAACCGTTCCCTATAGACATCCTCATCATTCCGCTTCATCGGTAGCAATTATTGGTGGAGGCTCAAGTCCGAAACCGGGTGAAATCTCGCTGGCACATCGTGGTGTGTTATTTTTGGACGAAATTGCAGAATTCACGAAAAAGACCCTTGATATGCTCAGACAGCCACTGGAGACAGGAGAGGTGACCATTAGCAGGGCACATTCAACTGTGACATATCCTTAAATTTTATATGAATTTGAGAATATTTAGATTAAGTGAATGCTTTTTTACCTAGAAGCTTAATTTAGAAAGATAGTAATTTATTAGAATAAATAATTGACAAAAAGCGCTTTCAGTAATATGATTTAATCAGTTGGTAAATTAAATTAACTAACCAAGTGAGGAATTAATGAAAACGTTTCCTGCTAGTTAGTTAAAAACAATTTCGCCTAAGGGGGAGACAATATTGAAAAAGAAATGGATAGGTATTGCAATGACTGCGGCTCTTACACTTGGATCTCTAGCAGGTTGTGCAGGAGCTAAAGAGGAAACCACGAACACTGAAGGAGCAAATGGAAATAAAATTACGTACTGGGCTCCATTTTCTGGCGCTGATGGTCCACGGATGAAAACAATTGTGGAAAACTATAATAAGTCGCAGGATCAATACGAAGTGGATTTTCAAGTTGTTCCTCAGTCAGATTACTATAAAACGGTTGACCTTGCTTTATCCGGTCAAAAGAATGCACCTGATGTTTTAGTGATGCATACAGATCAAATGAAAAACTATGCTGATAAGAATTTATTAAAAGACTTAAGCGATACGATTGAAAAGACTGGAGTTAAAGCAGAGGATTATTCCGAAACGGCTTGGAATGCTGGGAATATTAATGATAAACAGTATTCGATTCCTTTGGATATCCATCCGCTAGTTATGTATTATAACAAGGATTTGTTTGAAGCGGCCGGTTTAGACCCGGAGAATCCGCCAACCAATCGGGAGGAGTTCGTTGCAGCTGCTAAAAAGCTGACTGACTCGTCTAAGAATCAATACGGATTTGTCGTACCAACACTTTGGCCAAACCAATTTATATTCCCAACGATTTTATTCCAAAATGGCGGCGAACTTATGAACGATGGTAAGCCAACCTACAACAGCCCGGAAGCGGTTGAAGCTTTAACGTTCTACAGTGATTTGATTCACAAAGAAAAAGTTTCGCCTAAAAATGTTCAACAAGATGGTGAGGTTACCTTATTCTTGCAAGGCAAAAATGCTATGCATCTAAATGGTCCATGGATGATGGAACAATGGGATAAAGCGGGCATCAACTATGGTGTAGCACCAGTTCCACAGCTTGGAACCAAGCAACAAGCTGTTTATGCAAATGGACATAATTTCGTTATCCCTGCATCTGTTAAAGATGCAGAAAAGTTAGAGGGTATTACCGACTTCTTGAAATTCGTTGCTGGGAACACTATGGAATGGGCTAAATCAGGACAAGCTCCTACTTCAAAAGCTATTTATGAGCAAAACGAAGAATTCAAACAAATGAAGCAGCAGCCAATTGTAGCATCAGAATTTGAATATGCTAAATTTGCACCTGTCATTGCGAACTGGGGTCAATTATCCGAACCTCTTTGGGCAGAAGTGAACCTTGCTTTACTGGGTCAGAAGGATCCGAAAAAAGCATTGGATGATGCCAATAAAAAGGCCGAACAATTATTAAATAAGTAATTTTAGCATGGGAGGCGGACGGGTGGATGTTTCATCAGTCCGTCTCTCTTATTTTTAAAATCGAAAGGAGGAAGATGAATGAGTAAATCAAGCTGGAAATCACAATTGACTTCAAGTCTGTTTGTTCTACCTTACTTGTTTTTGTTTGTTGTTTTTCTATTATTTCCAATTGGTTATGGAGCATGGATGAGTCTTCATAACTGGGATTTGTTAAATCCGGTACATGAATTTGTCGGATTCAAAAATTACCTGAATATCTTTGATGCTGACTCTTATTTAAATGACTTATTTTTTGAAGGGTTAAAAAATACGTTCCAATTCGTTGTTTATAGTGTGCCGTTATTAGTTTCTGTAGGATTAGGGCTGGCTATATTAGTGAACGCCCTGCCCGGAAAATTCAAAGGGATCTTCCGTACGGTGTACTTTATTCCTTATTCTGTTTCTGTTTCGGTAGTAGCGATTATTTGGTTATGGATTCTGGATACGAACAGCGGGTTAATCAATCAATACCTGCTAAAATGGGGCCTGCCAATCATTCCGTGGCTGACAGAAATTCCGTGGGCTTGGGTTTCACTCGTCATAGCCACACTTTGGTGGACAATTGGTTTTAACATGGTTATTTTCATTAATGCCTTAAATGATGTATCGGAGGAACTTTATGAGGCTGGCTCGCTTGATGGTGCAAACCGCTGGCAGCGTTTTATTCATATCACGTTGCCGAGCATTAAACCTACGATGCTGTTTGTTGTGATAACCTCAACCATCGCTTCCTTTAATATCTACGGTCAGCCGTACTTAATGACACGGGGAGGCCCGGGAACGGAAACGAAGGTGTTATTAATGAACATTGTCGATGAAGCTTTCAAACAGCGGCAATTGGGAAATGCAGCAGCTATGTCGCTGCTAATGGCATTAATCATGATTATTATTTCGGTCGTGCAATTCCGATTATCCAATCGAAAGGAGTAGATCCGCATGCAAAGTAAAACGTTCAAGATTATTATGGTTATCGTGGCAATTATTGTTGGCTTGATATTTATCGTTCCGATTTTATGGATGCTGGCTACTTCCTTTAAGACGGATCAGGAAGCATTTACGGCGGGTATTAAGTGGCTTCCAGAAGTATTTACACTCGAAAATTATCAGTATACGTTAGCGGGTAATACCGATACACCAGTATTGAAATGGATGGGGAACTCGCTGTTTGTTGGGTTTGTTGGAACGCTCATTGTCCTTTTCGTCGATACATTGGCAGCCTATGGACTTGCCCGTCTAGATGTACCGTTTAAAAAGACATTGATCAGCATTTTTATTGGATCAATGACGATTCCATGGGTTATTACGTTCCTGCCTTTATATATGGAATTCAGTGCCCTTGGACTTTTGGACACTTATGCGGTATTGATTCTTCCTTATTCCGCAAACGCTTTTGGTGTGTTCCTGCTTTATCAATATTTTCACGGATTTCCTAAGGAGTTGGAAGAAGCAGCATTCCTTGATGGGGCAAATAAATGGCAAGTATTCGTAAAAGTGGTTCTGCCGTCCGCCCGTCCTGTTATCTGGACACTAGCCATCTTTACTTTCATGGGCATCTATAACGACTTCTTATGGCCACTTGTTACAACGAACTCTCCGGAAATGAGAACCATTACAACCGGTATTGCCATCATGCAGCAAGGCAGCTTCGTATCTTCACCAGGAAGGTTAATGGCTTTAACCTCGATTGCAACAATTCCGGCCGTTCTCTTGTTTATCATGGGCCAGCGCTCGTTCATTAAAGGAGTAAATCAAACCGGGATAAAATAATTTAGACAGGCGATAAAACCGTTTCGGAAGGGATGAGAACAAATCATGTCAGTACCTCGTAATGAATATCCAAGACCGCAGCTGGTCAGGAAAGATTGGATGAATTTAAATGGCGAATGGGATTTTGCATTTGATGATGAAAATATAGGTGTAAAGGATAAATGGTTTCAAAAAGAAAATGTGTTTGATCGGAAGATTACGGTACCGTTTGCTTACCAAACCAAGTTAAGCGGAATCCAGGATCCGACTTTTCATGATTATGTATGGTACCGACGGGAATTTATGGTCCCAAGAAGTTGGAACAGTGAGAGAATCATGTTACATTTTGGAGCGGTAGACTATCGGGCGTGGATTTATATAAATGGCCAGTATGCTGGTTTTCATGAAGGAGGGAATACTTCTTTCACCCTTGATATTACCGATTATTTAACCTGGGGTAATGAGACTGTGGTTGTAAAAGTCGAAGATCCATCTACCGATGAAACCATCCCTAGAGGAAAGCAATTCTGGATGGAAAAATCGGATTCCATTTGGTATACCCGAACAACTGGCATTTGGCAAACCGTTTGGTTGGAGCCGGTAAGCCCAACAAGGATTGCGAAACTTAGATTAACTCCGGATATTGACCGCGGAGATGTGATCGTTGAGTTTGAGGTTTCAGGTGATATTACTGGTAAGAAGGCAGAAATCGAAGTCAGTTTCCAGGGTGAACGGGTTGCGCGAGATACCATCGAAATTTTCGAAACGTTTCATAAACGTGCGATCAATCTGTATAATCGTAAGATTTTCAGAACAGCTTTCCATCATGACGGCTGGAACTGGACACCTGAAAATCCAAACTTGTTCGATATCAAGCTGACTCTAACAGATGTAGATGATCAATTTAACTATGATGAGATTGACTCTTATTTCGGCATGAGAAAGGTTCATATTGAAAATGGAATGGTTTATTTAAATAACAAGCCATACTATCAAAAATTAGTCCTCGACCAAGGGTATTGGCCAGAGGGATTATTAACCGCTCCAACGGATGAGGATCTAAAAAAAGATATTGAACTAGCCTTGGAAATGGGCTTTAATGGATGTAGAAAGCATCAAAAAGTAGAGGATCCGCGCTTCCTTTATTGGGCAGACCAATTAGGGTTCCTTGTTTGGGGAGAATGTGCTGCATCTCCATCCTATAGTGAGGATGCTGCTGCCAGGTTGACGAAAGAATGGATTGAAATCATTGAAAGAGATTATAATCATCCGTCCATCGTGGCTTGGGTTCCAGTTAATGAAAGCTGGGGAGTTCCATTTATTAAGGCGAATAAGCAGCAGCAACACCATTCTTTAGCCATGTACCATCTGATTCATTCTCTTGATCCAACTCGTTTGGTAATCTCCAATGATGGTTGGGAGCTGACAGAAACGGATATTTGTGCAATTCATAACTATAATCATGGTTCAGCAGATGAAACGGCCAAATACGAAGCATTTAAGGAATCGCTATCCACGAAGGAAAGTCTCCTTGAATCCAAACCGGCCAATCGCGGAATCTATGCTGATGGATTTGAGCATAAAGGCGAACCAATCTTGCTGACTGAATTTGGAGGCATTGGCTTCAAAGTCGGAGAAGATAATGGCTGGGGCTATACATCCGTTAAAGATGAGCAGGAGTTTATTTCCGATTATCTTAGGGTGATGGAAGCGGTTTATGCATCTAAGGCGTTGCACGGTTACTGCTATACTCAGTTAACCGATGTTGAACAAGAGATTAATGGACTATTATCTTATAACCGTGGACCAAAATGTGAACTATCAAAAATTAGAGAAATCAACAATATGTGGCACTCCAATATTGTAAAATTATAATATAGCATTTGTAATTAATAGAATCCTTTCAAAAAAGGCGTTCAAAAACTACTTGCTAATTTAGTGAATGAACGCTCTTTTAAGAGAGGTTTTTGTATTATAGCTGGAAAAGGGGTGAAGTTCGTTGAGTCACGATACCAAAACCGGTAGTTTCGAAAGAATGAAGCAGTTTAACCAATCAAGGGTTTTAAATATGATTCGGTTAAAAGAACCAATTTCGAGAGCTGATATTGCCAAATTAACAAAGCTAACGAAACCAACTGTCAGTTCCATGGTCAGTGAATTGATGGAAAAAAACCTGATTACAGAGGAAGAGGCGGCTAACTCGACGGTGGCGGGTGGCAGAAAGCCGTTTTTGCTCCGTATTAACTATTCAGCTTATTACATCATCGGAGTCTATGCTGCCGCGGAGGTAGTGCGGGTTATTTTGAGTACAATGGATGGGAAAATCGTTTCCGACTACAGCAAGGAAATGGTTGAACTTCCTGGAAAAGATGAATTTATGGACATAATTATTGAAAATATCCACCATGTACTCAATCATTCACAGATAGAAAGAGAGTTAATTCTCGGAATCGGGTTTGCCATGCATGGATTAGTTGACCCGGATCAAGGGGTGGCTATCTTTTCTCCGCATTTACATCTTGAGGATATCCGAATAAAAGAAACCTTGGAACGGGAATTCCTACTTCCTGTCATGGTTGAAAATGACGTTCGGGCGTTGGCCATTGCTGAAAGTTGGTTTGGACAAGGCCAAGGTATCTCTGATTTTGTTGTTCTTAGTGTAGGGCTTGGTATTGGTTCCGGAATCTTTATTAAAGATGAAATCTATAAAAGTCCCTTTAACACTGCAGGGGAGATTGGACATACCATCCTCGAAGTGAATGGACCAAAATGCCAGTGCGGGAATAATGGCTGCCTGGAAGCCTATGCATCTGAAGTAGCTATATTTGAAAAGGTAAAAAGGGAATTAGAACATCATCAGGAGAGCATCATTCACGAATGGATAAAGGTTGGCAAAACAAATCTCACATTAGATATGGTATTTAAAGCTGCCAAGGAAGGCGACCCGTTTGTTATATCGATTTTAGAAGAAACCGGACGCTCTCTCGGATTAGCAGCAGCAAATATGATTAATATTCTTAAGCCTTCCAAACTAATTTTAGAAGGTTATATATTTGAACAAGGGGATTTTATAGTATCACCACTCAAAGAAATGATTGAGAAGTATACCTTTAAAAGTCCCCATGAACAAATTTCCGTCGTTTGTTCCACATTGGGAAAGACAGGCATGGTCTTGGGGGCCGTGACATTGGTATTGCACAAACTGTTTAAAACAGATAATTGAAAATAATAGGCAGTACCACATTCTAAAAAACAAAAATCAATCGATGCGAAAAAAGGACTAGACCAACTGGAGGGCACTAAAAAAGTCCCTTATATCGGTGCCTGTCACTCCCTGAATAATCTTGTTTCATAGAATTGTTCCACATGTGATGATAATAATAAGAAACAATGCAATAAATAGATATAAGTTTGAAATCTCGAGAGGGATTTCTTTTAGTTTCACCCTATTTTTTTAACACCACCTCATAAGCCCCCAATCAAGCAACGCAGATAAACCCGAAGCTCCTCTTGGTACGATACATGTACAATTAAAAGAGGTGCTTTTTCTTATACCAAAACAAAAATCAAAAATCGTCCCCGTTTCGCTCCACGCTAAAAATAAAGATTTTGTTACATCCACTTCTCCAACAACGACATAAAATTTCGGTGCCAGTCACTCCCCGAGTTTGACGAAGGTTGATAGTTTCCTATAATATTTACTTGCTAAATAGTAATCAAACAATATCTGCCAGATAAGATTGGACACTATTTAATTAATTCATAAAAAACGAAAGGATAATCTTAGCTTTTTAACCGCTTGAATTATTGATTTAGAATGTTGTTAATACCTTGAATTGCAGCCTTTGTTGGATTATGGTCATCCTGACCAATGCCTATTGGGAACTCTTCTGAAATATGTTGGACTTTACCTGACCTTTTATTTGCAAACGCTTGTATGGTACCGTCTATATAATGGAAAACCTCTATGTAGTACAATTCACCCTGGTACTCGTAGTTTCTCCAAATATCCATTTTAACAACTTCAATATTCTTCTTGTTCATCTGCCAACCCTCTTTTACGTAAGGATAATTTCTGCCAGAGACTACTAGGTTCATACTAGTGGAACTAGGTGTAAGGGCACAGAAGTAGAATAATGAGCCTTCCGTTATTCTCCTCAACTAAACCTTTCATTTATTTTTCCTAGCTGGAACGAGAGTCTTAATTTTTTTTGTCTCTTTTTGGACAAGTGAACTCCTGTTCGAATAAACTGTCAAAGTCTATACAATCGTAGATTTTTTCAATAAGTTCTCCTGGAGGTATGCCTAAGCCTTTAGTAAGTTTAAAGATGGTATAGACTGATGGAGCTTTTAGGTCTCTTTCAATTTCACTTAAATAGCTCCGATCTAAGTTGATTTCATTTGCTAGCTTTTCTTGAGTCATACCTTTTTCTTCTCGTAATGGTCTAATTACTTTTCCTATGTAAATGGTCTTTTCTTTCAAGAGAATTCTCCTTTTATGACCATTACAAACCTAGGAATGTTATTACTCTACGGGCTATAGCCTACAAAACACCTCGTTTACTAAAAAATGGTTCACTAATTTAGTGAGCTTTGTTGTAATCTGAATCCGAGTGATCGGTTGCCAGACTATTTTGGTTTAATAGGATGAAATCTCTTATATAGGCACGGATTTTTCCCTTGTATTTTAGAACGGTGCATTCACTCTATCGAAAACTTGATTTTCCATTTCCATCATAAATTCTGAAGCTTTTATACCAAGTCCGGAAGCAAGGGCTAATATGGTATATAGACTGGGCAGTTTAAGATTTCTTTCAAGAATACTAATATAGGATCGATCTAACCCGCTCAGGTCCGCAAGTTCCTCTTGCGATAATTTCCGGTCCTTTCGCAGTCTTTTTAATGCCTTCCCAAAATCTAGGTGCGAATAATAATCCACCAAGGAACTCCTCCTTTGAATAGTAGATATCTAATAAGGGGTTTTTATTTTTCTTCTTCTTCTAAAATGTCAAAATTATACTTGCCTGATTTCTCCTTAATAAGCTGATGCTTTTTTGGCGGTTCCAGACATAAGAGGAGGGGACTAGCTTGAATCCCTCTTTCCTTAGTGATTCGTTTTAATTGATTGGCTGTTTGTAGTTTATTGTTAAAAGCAGTTAATTTTGCTTCGACAAGCAGGAAATGACCGTTGCTTAATTCTACCTCGGTCTTGTTGCCAATTGCTTTGGTGTTGACAATATGGTCGGGATTAAACCAGATGCAGTCTTGATTTTGTGGAGATTTGCTCGGAAAAAGGCAAACGCTTTGATAGGGATTTACAATGATTGGACACTTAACCGTCTTATTAAGAATAAATTTTGCTCCAGCTATTGCTCCCCGTAAATCAAAGCCTATGTATGTTAATGTATCGTCTAATAAATGTAGTGGCGCTCTGTCCACCAGTAAAGTCGTTTTTTCTACCATGATCCTGGAACACAGCTTTCCATTTTGATCATATTCACCCATCACAAGTATCACTTTCTTATCAATAAAGAAATTTTTAATTATAATCGTACTCCACTCCTTAATTAATGCGATGTATGCGGTTACCCCACAAATCTATTAAACGCTAATTAGGACTTTTTTACTGCAGACTATAGTAAACAGGATATGTCATAATTCGGGTGAATTTTGACAAAAATACGACTTTTTTGCAAATTGGTTCCTTTCATGTCCTCCGAGGGCAATAAAATCCTTTATTCATTTGGCTGTAACCAATCCCAGTCTGGGTTTATGCCATCAATAAAAGTATAGGTTATAGGCGTTGTAGTCCCCATTGCAGATATCTTTTCCAAATAGAATGTCATGAATTTGTTGTTTAAGATTCCATAAAAGTAGGCGATCGGATTTTTTACAAGATTGGTCCTTTTTATTTTTCGAATCAGTTGTTTAAAAGCCTGGATGGAGATGTCTAGTGTATCTTCTGTTTCATTCGTACACTCAAAGCGAAAAGCAGCAATTTGCACCATATGCCAATATTCTTCAATGGTTTTTGCATCGGTGAAAAAGCATTTTACCAGCTGGACAAAAGGTTGTGGTACTCGGCTGTTTACATAGGAATAATCTAATGTTGACGTTTCTTCGTAACGTTTATTTATCTTTTGATTATTTGTTTTTAAAAGATTACTAGTTTCATATTGGTGGTTCATTTTTTCCCCTTTGGGTAGTTCATTCGATGGAAAACGATTAAACTGATATAAATTGCTAGACTGCGAACCGTTTTTCCTCTCTGTTTCAAAGACCGTAATGATCCCAAATTCCTTTGCTTTCAAAATCATTCGTTTAAAGGTAGACCTTGATATGCCGTTATCATGGTATTGTGCGTGAATTGATTTTAAGATGGTTCCGATTTTGGCATTGCATACACCGGGAACTTTGGCTGCAAATCGAACAAGCCTTTTTAATCCCACCAGCTCCCCTTTAGTAAAATCATGCTTGTGTTCTAATGACCACATTTCCATATGTTGATTAACATTCCTGTAGGGAACTAAATTGCGAGAACTGCTTAAATTCTTCAGTATTACCCGATTTTATACTCACGATTAATAACACCCTCTTATCACCAAGTTTTAAGTTTTTCTTCGTGAGAACTTTATGTGAAGGGCTCACGACCAGCACTTCTACAGTAACGAGATTGGCTAAGTAAATCGAACTGCCCCTTTCTACTTTTGAGGGCATTTTTAGGGCGAAACGTCAAAAAACGCCTTAAAAAAAGACTTTTGAAAGCGTTTTTTGCATTTTGGGTGGATTTTCAATTGAATATGGCCGGGGGACGGTTCTGGTGGCTTTTTTAAGATCGGTACAATGTCACTCCTCGGATTTTGTCGAAGTTTGAATGGTTAATATGCTGCTAGGTTGTACTATGATGGAGGTTTGCCACATTAGTGTGACAAAAAAACGGTGCCAGGCAGTACCAGTGCGTTGCAACAAAACCTGGTGCCTAGAACTATCCTTAGACGACAATTTCAGTGCAAGCTCTGCCTTAATGAGCGACACTCTTTGTATAATTTTTGATAACAAATATTGGTGACTCCGTCGAAGGTTGATAGGTTGTTAGATAGCAAAACAGTAATAGAATGGAGTTTTCGGTCTTCTTTCCGTAATTAGGAAAGGAGGTTATAATCATGGAAACATTTCTTAAAATTTCTACGAGAAGTTCTGAAGGGAATTGTGCGTGAAGTTCGTGCATATTTTTCGGAAGAATGTTCTAGAAACAAGGAAACCACCCTGCGCTGACGAAGGCAAGAAAAAAGGCCTCTACTCCAAAACATAAAACACGTCTTGGATCGTAGAGGCCTGATTTACTTATTTGATTTCATTTTGAACTACTCGATCAAAAGAACTAGTAGTTGAAGTATTTTGTTTGACGGTATACATATATGGTTCTGCTTGGATATGCGATTTTCTAACGCAATTGGTTCTCAACCTTGTCAACTTGCTTATTCATATCCATTTGTTTATCTGTACGATGGTCAATATTAATATTGGTAACGATTCGTTCCAGGCCCACTTCGAGTGCTTTTTGGTGCATTTCTTTGGCCGCTTCCCACAAATCGTCGATAGCGCCTTCTAAAACGGTTGCAGTAGGTGTCACCTCATACTTTAAATTCTTTTCCTTAATTACCCGTACTTCATCGGTTACCTGTGAACTGAAACTTGGAGAATCTGTTCCAACTGGAACAATACTAATTTCTAATAACGGCATTTTTGACACTCCTTTTAATCTTATTCATCCAACCTTAGGTATCGGAAACAAGGGACGTTCTAATTAGAGTGTGAATTTTTGGGTTCGGCAGGATTCGAAATGTTTTTTAGGGCTTGTCCTGCTTTGTCACTCGACTGATTATTTACAGCTAAATCACCGAGGGAGACCATTCCTATTAATTTGTCATCTTCCACAATGGGAAGACGGCGAATTTGGTGCTGCGACATTACTCTTACAGCCTCTTCCACTGACATTTCTTTGCTACCTGTTACAACATTGTTGGTTGCTAATTCAGAAATCGTGGATTCACCCGAGAAATCATTGGTGAATCCCTTAATCACTAAATCTCGGTCGGTTACAATTCCTACTAACTTTTCATTTTCACAAATTGGAACGGCCCCAACGTCAAGCTTCTTCATTTTCATGGCTACTTCTTTACAAGTACTTTCAGGACTACAGCTATCAATATTGGTAGTCATTACTTCAGCAACATTCATGCTCATTCCTCCTTTATGCTTTCTCATTTTATTTAATACCCGCCACATCAAATGGTTAAACGTGATTTTTGGTATTCATCTTCGCTAAGAGAACCTGGTACATTTGTGGGAAGCAAAAACCAGGTGCCAGGCACCATCCAGGGAATTTCCAGTCATTTAACCACTGGATTACCTGTATAGTTGAAAAAGGTTGATTCTTAAAGTATTTGGGTATAGGGGTTCTTCAGATATTAATAAAGGCTGAACCTATTGTTAGGGCGGTTGGTTTTTACGCTTCTTTCCGATTCGGAAAGGAGGTGATAATCATGGAAACATTTCTTGAAATTCTAAGAGAAGTTCTGAAGGGTATGATACGTGAACTTAGCGCGTATAGCGTTCGGAGAACGTTCTAGAAAACAGGAAAACCACCCTGCGCCCCGTCGTAAGCAAAAGGGTGGTTCGGATACCAGGGGGACGGTTCGAAGCCACTGAAAAGCCCATTTATTAAAAATAAGAAGGCAATTACCTACTATATGTAGATAAACGCCTTCTTTTATTTTCTGTATATTGATGTAAATTCATGTTTATTGTTTAGGACCACCACTTTTTCAGTGGTCTCGGACGGTTCTGTATGGTTTTGGTATTGATCATTGAACAAATTATTGGTTATGACACTATCCCAGAATTGGACCATGAGAACCGTCCTTACGGCATTCTTTGAATATGTAAGTTTTGTAGAAATGGATTTGGTGCTAGGCATTATCCCAGGAATTTTATAGATGATTACATGGTTAAAATGGTCTAAAACAAAAACATCTGGTACAGAGAATTTATCAAACACTATTAAACAATGAGTAATTGTAATAAAAAAAGAGACTAGGCCATAGCTAATCCCTTAATTAATACCTAATATTTTCTAGTACCATTTATATCTACTGTCATTACTACTCTACCATTATAAATAAAGTCAAGCTCTGAATATCCTAAAGCATTTCTCAAGTTTTGTACTACTACAGGAGCTGTTGTGCCAATATAAGCTAACTGAGAATCTGATGCAATATTATAAGCTAACTTAGATGTAGCACCATTGTTATAAGACATAACCTGAATAATATCAATTCGATTGTCATACCCTGACTCAATAGCCTTTACAGTAGCCAAATCATTCATTAACACTACTCCATTAGGATCCGTAGTCCATGCTAAGTCTGATACTGGAAGATAATCTGTCGTAGCAGGAGTGATATCTGCATCAGTAACGTCTTGAGCTTGTACATCATAGGCATTTTTATCAATAGCTGTATAAGTGGTTGAACTGTCGACCTCTGCTACATACGCCTCTAATTCTGCAATTTGAGCATTTGCTTTATCTAATTCTGTCTCAAGTCTATTAATCTCATTCTGTGTATCTGCCTGTGCCGCTGCCTGAGCTTCTGCATTTGCTAAAGTTTCAGCCTGTAGTGCCTCTAGCTCTGCTGTCTTAGCTGTCAGGTCTGCCTTTAGTTCTACAATAGCAGCTTCTAAATCTGCCTTTTTTGTATTGAGAGCTCCAATAGTACCATTTGCTTCTGTTACAGCATTATTATAGATGTCTTTTAAGCTGTTAAATTGACCTTTTAGGTAGTCATTATCTGAGATAGCCTGAGTAAGTTCATTTTTCATATTGTTTACTTTACTCTTAATATTTGTAACTGAGCCATCTCCTTGATAAGTGATGCCTGTAATAAGGACCCCACCTGCTATAACTCCTGCTATAGTAACCTTAGCCATAGTACCCAATGCTATATACATATATATCCTCCCAGAAAAATTAATTAAAATACAATTCTAACATAATTTTTATAGTAAATCGTTAAAAGATTCTGGTAGAAACGTTTTTTCATTGAAGGATTATATGGCTAAGCTAGAAAGGCTTGATTGATTGTTTCACCCAATGAAGATAAGGGTACTGTATGGGTGAGGAGTTGATGATAATGAGTAAAAAAATTGCTGTTTTAGTAACGAATGATTTTGAGGATTCCGAATATGTCGTACCTGTACAGGCCTTTAAGGAAAAGGGGCATGAGGTAACCATAATCGAGACGGAAAAGGGAAAAACCGTGACAGGAAAGCAGGGGAAAACCGAAGTCGTTATCGATGAAAGCATTGATAATGTATCCCATGAGGAATTTGATGTACTTTTCATTCCAGGCGGATTTTCACCAGATATTCTTCGTGCCGACGAGCGTTTTGTTCGTTTCGTAAAGGCATTTATGGATGCTAAAAAACCTGTATTAGCCATTTGCCATGGACCTCAGCTGCTTATTACAGCGAAAACGCTTGAGGGGCGTGACGTAACAGGCTATAAATCGATTCATGTTGATTTAGAAAATGCTGGCGCTAATTTACATGACAAGGAAGTCGTCGTTTGCCAGAACCAGCTGGTCACTAGCAGACGGCCGGAAGACATACCGGCATTTGTGCAAGAATCCTTAAGAATAATAGGATAACAGGTAGGCAGAAGGGGCTCCTTCTGCCTAACGCGAGGAATTAGGCTTATGATAGCCTCTTTTAAAATATCCCTGTTATTACTATTGCATCAATCGTACCTTGAGCACCTTCAACAACGCTTTCTGCAATTCTTATATTTTGGGTAGAAGGATTATTTATCATTACCTGTTCTGTATGAATTACTTCATCTATTTCTGCAATTATATGATTAATTTTGTTAAACTCTTTATCATTCAGAAATTGGTTCGTTTCTGGATCATCTAGTATATAACCTAAATCAATCTTGTATGTTTCTAATAATTCAAGGGTTTGATTTGCACGAGCCTCATTAAGATCTAAAGACAGAGCAGCTGCATTAATTTGTCGCAATTGGGTTAATGAGTCTGAAATATTTTGTAAAATAGGGAATAAGTATTCCTCTTTATCCCACTCAGGTTCAGTTGATGATGGTTCATTTTCCTGTATAGGTGGAGATTCTTCTGGTGTTGATCCTTTACCTTTTTCCTCTTTAGGTACACCTTGATACCTATCCTGATTTTCTTCGTTAAATTCCTTCTGTCCTTCTCCGTTCGGGTCAACTTTATCTTCTGTTATCAAGCTAGCGGTTACTGGCTTTTTACCTAGCTTGAGAGTATGAATGACTTTTTTTTCTAAATTAATGGCGGCTTGTAAAGGGTCAGAGTATTCTGGATTTTCATTCATTAACATTTGTTTTAAGTCTTCGGTCATGAAGTCTAATTGTTTAATCAAGTATAAAGCAATAAAATCGTTTTTAAGTTGTTCTTCTTTCTCGGTTAATATCCCTTCTTCACCGTTTTCTTTTCTTTTTCTATCTTCCCAAGCTGCTTCCATTATACTAGAATCTACAAATATACCCTCTTCGCCAAAATCTATTAATTCGCCATTATCATCGACAAATTGACCGTTATACCTTTGTACTCTTTCTTCATACAATTCATAGCTTTCTACAAACATTTTATAATATTCTTTGGAAATGTCTTCAGGTATGCTGCTTCCAGAACAACCGCTTAGTATAGTAATGACAATAAATAATAATACACTATTCCTTCGTCTCATTTCTTCAACCCCTATATGCTATTTCTATTACTATATGACATTACATTTTATTTTTTGCATACCCTTTGAAAAAAAAACATTGCCTACCATAATAATGAGTTAATTGATCTTGTTTAACCGGGCATCTTACGAGGTGCTTTTTATATTTCCCAAATTTTTGTTCACAAACGAGCCATTTTGCAGATAAAAAAGCGCTCATTTTTTATTGAACTTTCTCAAAATATTGAGGTCAGACCCGGTTCTTTAAAATAATGGTATGTTAAAATAGGAATAAAACCCAAGAATGGAGAATTTTATGATTTGGTTTTTACTATTTTCTTTTGTTTTGGCTATTTTGATGGGGATTTTTCAAGTTCCAATTTGGATCATGTATGTTGTATTGATTCTTATGTTTCTTATTGTTCTGTCTCGCAACCCTCTAATCTTTGGGAAAGATGCTGAAAAGATTATGGAGTATCTAAAAAAATCAAAGGCTCCATATATGCAATTTCTATACTATTTTCTGCAAGGAGACCTATTAGAGGCCGAGCGTGCAGCAGGAAAAATCCGTTCCAAAAAAACAAGACTATACTCCGAATGTATGCTGCTTATGGAGCGGAAACAATACGAAAAAGCAAAAGAGCTGCTTGCACAAATGGGCGGGCAAAAGACAAAGTGGTACGCTTTAGCAGATATCGCCATCAAGGAAGGTGATGTGGAAGCATTCAAACAAAATAAAGAGAGGATTAAGGACACCTTCTTTTTACAGATGTTAGTAGTGGATCAAGCCATATATGAAGGGAAAAAGGAAGAAGCGGATAAGTTGCTAGAAAACATGATTCCTAGGCTTAAAGGTTATAAACTACTAACCGTCGTTCAGTATCGAAAGCAAATATCTAATGGAAGAATCTAAATTTGAAACTAACGGGTGCCAGTGCGTTGCGCCTTCAATAGTACACACTATAAAACCGGATCTATTAAAGGAATCAGTGATAATTAACATCACTCTGGTTCCTTTGCTCTTTCCCATCTTTTTGCAGTGTCTCAGAACCCTGGGAGCCTGTCAAGGAAGGCACTTGACAGACTCCCAGGGTTCTGAGAATTAGTCTGTAAGATGCGAAGGAGAAAGACTAGCCCTGTGGGCTGTCTCTTAACACGCCGCCGCATATTGTTTGGGTGTTTTGTAATCTAAAACCCCTTGTATTCGATTATGATTGTAATAGTCAATATAATCATGAATAATCTGTTTAGCTTCATCAATATTCTTTATATTTTTCAGTTGTTTACGTTCTGATTTTAAAAAGGAGAAAAAGCTTTCTGCACATGCATTATCAAGTGCATTTGCTTTTCTGGACATGCTTGGAATGATAGTATGTTCAATCATTAACTCTTTCCATCTATTTGATCGATAGGGCATCCCTCTATCAGAATGCAGAATAATTCCTTCTTCTTTTTTTCTAGTTTTTAATGCGGCGATAAGTGTATCTTCTACTAGTTGAACATCATGTGATTCAGATAATTGGTATCCTAGAATATAATTATCGTGTAAATCCATTAATGAAGAAAGAAATAGTTTAGTATTTCCAATAGGAAATTCTGTTACATCAGTAACCCACTTTTCACTTGTTTTAGATGTAGTGAAATCTCTCTTTAATAGGTTAGGATAAATATGACCAGCCCCATTATTCACCCTATTTTAGAGACTGATTTCTTGTTTTTTTTACGTGCTTGGCTTTTAAAACCTAACTCATGCATTAACCTTCGCACTACTTTCTCCCCAACAATAAGGTTATACTTATCTTCCAATACTGCATGTATTTTCCGATAACCATAGTTCTTATCGTGTTCATGGAATATTATAGTGATATAATCTTTTAATTCTGTCTCGGTTTTATTTTCTTTTTTCACCTTTCCTTTGTTTCTTATATATTTATAGTATCCCGCTCGAGATACCTCAAGTTTTTCACATATTTTAGAGACGGGGTATTTAGACTCTAACTCTTCTACTACTTTAAACTTTGCCTTTTTTCCTCCTCCTTTAGAATTTGAAGATACTTTTTTAATATTTCGTTCTCCATTTCTAATTCCTTAATTTTATCTTTATCGTTAAGTAGGCTCATTCTTTTTTTTCGTTTTAATCCTACCTCACCATATGTTTTATATTTATCAATCCACTCATAAATATAATCTGGATCTGAAACCTCCAACTGTTTGGCTACAATTTGTACACTTTCGCCGGCTTGTATTCGTTTAACTGCCTCTAGTTTTAGTTCAAATGAATAAGATTTATTTTTTCTTTTCGTTGACACTTAAATCACTCCCTTTATGACCATTATGGTCATAGAATTCCGGAAATATTCGTGTCAACTATCATGGGCGCAATTCACAGGTACCATCCAGGGAATTTCCAGTTTGCTGATTTAATGAAAGAGATTCATTTGTTAATTTTTGACTACAAACATAGATTAAAAGGTCGAATTATGTTTTTTTTTTAGAAAATACATATACAAAGGAATGCTTTTTAGAATGGGATTTAATACGTTAAAAAAAGGAACAATCATTGCTGCTCTAGGACTTTCAGTTTCACTTTTTGCTCCAATTGCTAGTAATGAAGCAGCAGCTGCAAAACCTACGGCAGCACAAGATTTAGTAGACTCTTTAAAGTCTTTAGGACTTGACCAGGTTGATTATTTATATGCTTACTTGCAGTCAGTAGAGCTGACAAATGAAGAGTATAATAGTATTGTAGCAAACGCTAAGGAAGTTTCTAAGATGTTATCAGGCGTTTCGTCACCTGAAATGCTTTCTGATGCCGAACGTGCGAAAGTTGGCCGTCTCTTTTTAACAAAAAGCACATTTACAAATAGCATTTGTTGATAAAGATGGAAAGGCACTCGAACTTTCAAGCCTTACGTTAGAAAATGCAAAATCATTTTTTATTAAAGTAAAGGATCTTAATGGTAATGTGTTAGCTACTATTAATCCTACATTAGCGGACTTCGCACCAGCTGCATTAAATACTAAAATAAAAGCCTTGGATAATGCCGTTAAGGAAAAGAAGCAGCTTGAAAAGACTGGTGAATTCGTGCCAATGCCTTCTCAACCACTTCCAAACACAGCTACTGATCTTCCAATAGGTATTGCTCTAGGAGGTCTTTTAGTTGTCCTAGGTGGAATTGCATTTGTCCCTACAATGAAAACAGTTCGTAGAATGGAGAATCAAGCTTAATCAAATGGAAGTGCGTAAGAAAAAGAGAAGAAAAAAGAAAAAATGGTTGAAATGGGTACTGCTTAGTATTCCTACTTTATTCATTGCCGCCGGAATAGCCGTGATAGGTATATTCGGATGGGAAATGACAAAGGAAACGGGCCTTTTAGCCAAGTCAGTGGTCAAGCCATACGAACCTGAGCTGCCAAATAGAACATTCGAAGAAGAAGCTTGGATTAAGTTACCGGAACCTGGTTCCCAACTAGGCGACTTGTCCATCGCTTCCCTTGATTTAAATTATCCCGTTGTTCAAGGCACCCATGAAAACGAACTAAAAAGGGGATCGGACATATGGCAGGGAGTATGTTACCTGGGCAAGGTGGACATGTCCTTTTAAGTGGCCATCTTGATACTGTGTTTAGGAAACTAGAGGGATTGAAGGTTGGAGATGAAATTACCTTTAGTACTCCTTATGGTGATTTTATCTACGAAGCTACTGAGTTTAAAATAGTAGAAGCCAACGATGAAACCGTAGCCGTTCCGACAGATTACGAGACACTAACCTTAACCACCTGCTACCCGTTCAATTTTATCGGTGACGCACCACAACGGTATATCGTTTATACTAAACTAAAAACAAATCCACTTGATGGAGTATAGGGACAACTCAAAGGCAACTACCAGGTATGAAATTGGTAGTTGCCTTTGGTTTTACTTATCCATTTCGAACACTTAAGTAACAAGCATATCTAGAACTATTTTATTGTAATGGAATTTCGATTATTTTATACGTTAGATTAAAAGGTTGCATTACATAAACTTTTACATTTTTGTAAATTACCTTGTCAGATTACTTTTCATTGTATTTATAAAGATTTAATTAATAGGATTTATGCATGTCCTTATGTGGATAATAAGAATATGAAATGCCAGAACATAGAGATGAGGAAAAAAAGATGATTGTCATTGAAAATGATTGGTTGAAGGTTGATATTGTCAGACAAGGAGCAGAAGTACGTAAGGTGACGCATAAGAAAAATGCGCTGGATTATATGTGGACAGGGGATGAGGCATATTGGGGACGCGTCTCTCCTATCTTATTTCCGATTGTGGGACGGTTAAAGGAAGATCAATATCAACTGGATGGCCAGACCTACAAGATGTCGCAGCATGGCTTTCTGCGTGACGTTGAATTCGATGTGGCTGAGCAGACATCAACAACCGTTTCTTTTGTGTTTGAGTCTCTTGGCTCCTTAGTTCATGTATACCCTTACGAATTCACAGCGATTATTCGATATAGTCTCATGGAAAACTCGCTGATTGTTCAGTGGCAAATCCTGAATGTAAACAAGGAAGAGATGTATTTTTCCATTGGTGCACATCCTGCATTTAAGGTTCCACTAGTAGAAAATGAAACCATTGAAGATTACGATTTGCACTTTACACCTGCAGCAAATAAGAATGTGATGGCATATGAGCTAAAGAATTCCCTCATTCATGAGAAAGGGACAGCCAATGATCTATCAACGATTCAACTCACAAAATCTCTATTTACCTATGATGCTCTTATTTATAGCAATATCGATAAAGTCTCCTTGGTGTCTACTCAGTCAAGTCATGTTGTAGAAGTACTATTTCAAAGTTTTCCGTTTGTTGGAATTTGGTCGAAATATTTTGAAACAGATGGGACCATAGCTCCGTTTGTTTGCATTGAGCCTTGGTACGGCATAGCAGATACATATGATACAACAGGGAACTTTAAGGAGAAGTTTGGAGTGAATAAGCTTGAAGCAGGAGAAACTTTCCAAGCCGAATATATAATGAAGTTTAATTAAAGGGGGCTAGGGGGACGGTTCGACACCAGAAAAAGTAGATGTTTTTTCGAACCCAGTCCTCATTTCTTCGAAATTTTAAATTGGACTTCAAAAAATTAGATAATTTTTACACTTATTTACTTTTGAAGGGGAATGGGTATTCCATTTCCCCTCTATTTAGTAGAAGAAGCGGATGCAAGAGCTGCTATCCGCTTCAAGTTAACTGCAATCGTAGCCAATTTTGATTGTTTAGACACACTTAATAGACCATACCCCCTGGCTCGGGAGAGGCCGTGAAATCGTTTGAGCTCCGAATTCTTCCCTTCAATAGAAGCTCTCTTCTTATATTTTTCTTTGAACTCCTCTATCTTTTGATATTGAGAAATCTCATAAAATTCAGCAGTGTTTAATCCGACGACGAGGATTTTCCTTGCCTGTTTTTTGGCACATAGATCGTGCAAAGGACAAGTTTTACATTGCTTGATATCAAAATAGTATTTATACCCAGCCCTCAGACCATCCCCTCTCTTTTAATAAAAACTGATTATACTAGAAATTTGGAGACTTTTTCACTGGTCTCGAACCGTCCCGATGGTCTCTACCTTTTTCGATATTCTTTTACCCAAATTTACAAAAAATTTACATAAAAAAGAAGGGATTTCAGAATTTTTGTAAAATAATTACTATTGTTGGAATAATACATCAAAGGGAGAGAACTTTATGAAAGTATTGGTATCATTTTTTAACCGCATCATGCAGAGGTACTTGCCAGATCCATTTATATTCGTCATCATTTTAACTTTTGTTGTATTTGGATTAGGCCTTATTTTCACAGATAACGGTCCATACCAAATGGTCCAGCACTGGGGAAATGGCTTTTGGGCACTTCTATCCTTTACAATGCAGATGGTCCTCGTATTAGTAACAGGACATGTCTTGGCTAGCAGCCATATTTTTAAAAAAGGGCTAGGATCTCTTGCTTCATTTGCCAAATCACCAGGCCAAGCGATTGTTATCGTCACGATCGTATCGATGATTGCAAGCCTAATTAACTGGGGATTCGGGCTTGTCATTGGCGCTTTGTTTGCAAAGGAATTAGCGAAAAGAGTAAAAAATGTTGATTACAGGCTGCTAATTGCGAGCGCTTACTCAGGGTTTCTCGTATGGCATGGAGGAATTTCAGGGTCTGTCCCATTGACAATTGCCACTCCAGGACACTTTACAGAAGATCTAATCGGTGTGGTACCAACAAGTGAAACGATTTTTTCAACCTTTAATATCGTGATCGTAATAGGATTGCTTGTAACCATTCCTATTATCAACCGCTTAAGTATGCCCTCAAAGGAACAAACGATAACTGTTGACCCTGCACTCTTGGAGGGTGATATCCAGGCAGCGGCCATTGAAAAAGAAGCTCTAACACCTGCTGACAAACTTGAAAACAGCAAACTTATTTCTTTATTAATTGGATTACTTGGCCTTGTTTTCCTATTCTATTATTTCGCTAATAACGGATTTAAGCTAAATCTCGATATCGTCAATTTCTTATTTTTATTCCTTGGCATTCTATTTCACGGTACTCCAAAACAATTCTTGGACGCTGTGTTGAACGCGGTCAAAGGAACGAGCGGCATTATCATCCAATTCCCTTTCTATGCTGGATTAATGGGATTGATGACGACCTCAGGATTAGCTGCGGTCATATCTGACGCGTTTATTTCCATTTCAAATGAATTTACCTTCCCAATGCTTACCTTTTTGAGTGCCGGTATTGTCAACTTCTTCGTTCCTTCTGGTGGAGGGCAATGGGCAGTTCAAGGTCCTATTATGCTGGATGCAGCGACACAACTTGGTGCATCACTTCCAAAAACAGCGATGGCAGTTGCATGGGGCGACGCCTGGACGAACATGATCCAGCCATTCTGGGCACTTCCAGCACTGGCAATCGCTGGTCTGAAGGCGAAGGACATCATGGGTTACCTTGTCATGGTCCTTGTTGTCAGCGGTGTAGTCATTTCACTAGGATTCTTATTCTTCTAAACAAGAGAGGATGATTCAGAGAAAATGAATTATCCTCTCTTTTTATGTTGATTGGTCTATTCTTTTGGAAAAACTCATTTTTGACTATGTATCGATTTTTTTGATATCTATTACTATAATAGCTTACATATCTAAAAAGGCATGATTGCTGTCATACCTTAATTCTATGTTTTCCACGGCTTCAAGGTATATTCCCATTGGACATATTCGTCTTTCTACATAAAAGGTACGACTAATGCCTTGATAATTCTTCAATGAAAAAGTCTCCACCAATTGCTCCAAATCAACTTCAATTTCCTCTGACATGAATTCATCGTAACAATTCGTGCATAAATCTATGTTTATCTCTTCCATTTTTAAAGTAACTTTCACTTTATTAGAACCACAGCGCTCACACTTGTTCATAAATTCACCTACTTTTATCTCTCTTCCTTTTCATCACACCTGTTGAAAGCTCCAAACACAAAAAGAGAAAATCCAAGGTAAACAGTGACAGGTATTTATTTCGTTTGGCATCCATTTTTCGGAAATCCTACCACCTTTTTATTAGATCCACTTCTCGACAATATCCTTCCTACAAAGGAGGATTAAACTTAGGTGTGGCAGCATTTAAGGCTACTCTAATCAAACGATTAGTTAAAACCAATTCAACTATTTAACCGTTTGATTAAATTACGGATAAGCCCTTTTTAACAAACGGATTTTTGCCTGTTTTCAAGAGAATTAATTGTCGTATAAAAGTTGTGATACTTAGGAGTTTTATCATAGCTTAATTGCTGGACCTTCGTTTTAAAACTATTCAGTACCAAATCAAAATATAAAGCAGCAACCTTCGAAACGCGTACACCCAGTACATGGATTTTCTATGCTTCAATCAACAACGAAAGCGCTTTTGTGATAGTGAGAATGTTCTCCTCACTGACCGTTTGATATAGTGCCTGAGAAAGTTCCCGGATTGAACTCGGTAAGGCATGGTCATCAGCAACCCCTTCGCTAAAGGCATTTTTTAAGTACGACCATTTATCAACAGATGAAGCAAGCGCTTCTATTGAAATATAACCTAAATTATACCTCTTAAGCATATAAAACTCCTATAATCTAGTAGGTCAAGGATGGATCGAAACACATAAACAATATTATGTGCAGAAAGAATCAACCACTTTACCCTCCTGCAAACTAATAAATTAGATGGAATTTCTCTGGATGGTGCCTGGCACCCGTTTCCCATTACGTCGCCAATTTTATTTGAATCATCTCACTTTTCAGAAAAATATATTGATGATTGTATCGTTTTTTGTTAGTATGTAAACATATTTCAGAATACTATTGTAACTGACATCAGGAGGGTTTTATCATGGTAACATTTTTAGCAGCAATCGCTCTGTTACTCTTAGGCTATATGTTTTACGGAAAGTTGGTTGAGCGGACTTTTAAAATAAATCCGACAAGTAAAACTCCTGCCTATACGCAAGAAGACGGCCTTGATTATGTTCCTATGCCGTGGTGGAAAGGCTGGCTGATTCAATTATTAAATATCGCTGGATTAGGACCCATCTTTGGTGCCTTAATGGGTGCATTATATGGACCTGTAGCCTTCATTTGGATTGTGGTGGGCTGTATTTTTGGTGGAGCAGTTCATGATTATTTTTCCGGAATGTTGTCACTTCGTCATAATGGTGAACAATATCCATCTCTTGTCGGTCGTTATTTAGGTAAGAACATGAAATTTATCATTAATGTCGTATCACTAGTTTTAATGATTCTAGTAGCAGCTGCCTTTACAGCAGGGCCTGCACAATTGATTGCACAAGTGACTCCATTGTCTTTCGGAACAGCACTTATTATCATATTTGCCTATTTCTTATTGGCAACCATTTTACCAGTTAATCAAGTGATTGGAAAAATCTATCCTCTCTTTGGCGCTATATTAATTTTTATGGCTGTAGCCATTGCAGGAGCCCTTTTATTTATAGACAAACCAATTCCAAATATTACATTGTCTAATCTTCATCCACAAGATCTGCCAATATGGCCTTTATTAATGGTTACCGTATCGTGTGGAGCCATTTCCGGATTCCATTGCACACAAAGTCCAATTGTTGCAAGAACGTTGAAAAATGAACGTGACGGCCGCAAAGTATTCTACGGAGCAATGATTGGTGAAGGGATTATAGCCTTAATCTGGGCCGCTGCGGGAATGACTTTCTTTAATGGCACAGAAGGTTTACAAGCCGCAATAGCGGCTGGCGGACCTGCAGGTGTAGTAAACGAAATCTCTACATCTCTTTTAGGTAAACTGGGCGGAATTTTAGCGATCTTAGGTGTTATTATTTTGCCAATCACAACAGGAGATACAGCACTTCGTTCCTCGCGTATGATTTTAAGTGAGATGGTTGGTGCAAATGAGCAAACAAACTGGAAGCAAGCATTACTATATTCCATTCCTGTTTCCCTTCCAGCCTTATATTTATCAACCATTGACTATTCATTCTTATGGCGTTACGTAGGGTGGTCCAACCAGCTTGTAGCGGCAGTGACATTATGGACAGCAACAGTCTACTGTTTACGAAACGGTAAATTCCATTGGATATGCGGTATACCCGCATTGTTTATGACAGGAGTTGTCAGCACATATATTTTCTACGCACCAGAAGGATTAAAACTAAGCTATCAGCTATCCATGATCATCGGATCCATCATTACATTGGCAGTTACCTTCTGGTATATTTACCAAATACGCAGCCACCAGCAACAAACACTCGAAACGAAAACAGCTGCTTAACGTCTATAGCAAGTTGAGGCAGAGTCCTACTAGTGGACTCTGTCTTTTTTTTAAAATCAACAGAATGGCGAAGGTAACTAGCAGGTAGGGCGCTGGTGTGGCTACAGTCAATGCAACAGGAGAAGGTACTATATAATTTTTTAATGACCATGATCCAACAAAGGTAGCTATTCAGGCTATTGACAGCATTCAACATCAATCATTCAACTTCAAAAAAAGCAGCCAAACCATCACTTTTAAAGTAAGCTCCAACGGGAAGCCGGTCTCTTTTAAAAAAAACAGAAAGTTAAGATCTAATGGAAAGAGGAACTTCTTCACTACTGCCTTTGTCATTGAACCAATGTGCTAATCTTTCATCACAGGAATATATGGGATGAATTTTGAAATCCTGCCCGAATTAAATCGCAATATGGGTATTTTCTTATTCTTGGAATCATGTTATTGATCGGAATAGTTATGATGAATTGGTTTAAACGAAAAGGCTGGATTAGGAACGATTGATATTTTGAAATTATGGGTTCACTACCTCAAAACCTAATCGTATCGCTGGATTGTTCCAAAAGCGGAAAACATCCACCTAGACAGATAAAAAGCCGCTCCCAAAAAGGAGACTTTATTACCTATTATCCTACTGATCCAACTGCTCCGCAGAACGGCGTTCAGTTTTCACACTATTGCTCGAACTGCCGTTTTCGTAGGAGTGACTTGGACGGCCTTTTTCATAGGAGTGGCTTGGGCGTTGGATTGGGCTGTACTTTAGTACAGGTACAAAGGCAGTAAACTGTTGCCCTTTTGCCTGCTGCTCAAGCGCATACCCCATTCCAAGAATCTCGGCATCCGTCCACGCACGGCCCACAAGCTGCATAGAAATGGAATATCCATTCGGATTGGTTCCAACAGGTACAACAACGGTAGGTAGACCGACATTAGAAGTTAATACCCCGGTTCCTCGGTCAGAGCTCGATTGAGCTGCAGAACCTCCATTGTTGTACATATCACTGATAAAGCCTGGATAAACCACGGCATCGACATCGTAGTGGTCCATCCATTCAAGCAATAATCTTTTTATAATTCGCACGGTATTGGAGCCAAGCATCAACCTGTTCCGTCGTCATACGAGGTATATCCGAATTGCTCTGATTGTATGGCAAGTTTAGTGAAGAGGCATAAATGGCATCCCCATCAGCAAAAGGGAAATCATGGTGAAGCTCAATGTAGCGTGCCCATCCTTCTTCTGTCTTGTCTCCCGAAGGACTGCGGCCACCACTCGGCGCTGCGGACATTTCAACCATTGTGGCACCAGCTGCCTCAAGATCAGCTAAATGACTCTTTCAAAAGGGCTCTCCCGGTTTTTAATCAAACGTTTATTTAGGAAAAAATGTCCTAATCAAACGTTTGATTAAAAATGTGGTTTTTCCTGTGATGTAGGGCTTTAATGGTTTTAATAGGTAAAAAGCATGTCGGGATGTGAAAATATACTTAATTGCCAGCAATATCCTCATTGTTACTTTTTTACTATTAAATTATAATTTTTGTAAAGTTAGAAATTTAATATAAAGGAGCGAGCTATGAGAAAACTGGGGGCAATTTTACTTTCATTTTTATTATTAATCGGTTTATTTCCACAATTCACAAACGCTGCTGGAAACACGATGTTTGAGCAGGATCTTATACAGTATTTAAACGAAGTTAGTGAAGAAAGAGGTTTTGAGGTAACTAGGGAAGATATCGAAGCATCTCTTTCCGCATATGAAGACAGTCTTGAAAACTATGAATCTGTTGAAGAGATTGGTGGTTTCTTAGGTGAAGTGATTCAATTCGATTTAAGTAACTTAGATTCTATTTATGAGGAATTTGAACTAGATGAAGCGGGACTACATCAATTGTTAGAAGAAATTGGCGAGGAAGTAAATGATTATATTTTTGTTGATAATCTCTATTCCACTGTTTACTTCTATACAGAAGACGGGGTTTTTGAGCACGATCCCAATTTTGAACTGGACTTTGTGGAGTATTTAGCCACGGTTAGTGAAGAAAGAGGATTTGAAGTAACGAAGGAAGATGTAGAAGCGTCTCTTGCTTTATATGAAACGAAACTGGAGGAGTTTGAATCCGTAGAGGATTTAAGCGGTTTTCTCGCTGAAGTGATTAAGGCAGATTTTAGTAATTTAGATTACTTTTACAAAAATTATCAGTTGGATCAACCGGCTTTATTCCAATTGTTAGAGGAAAATGGCGATGACATTAATCAATATGTATATATCGATGACTTGGAGCAGGCTGTTTGGGAATATGCTGGTGATGAGCTGTTTCCTGGAATGGATGAAGAAATAGCTGCAGATCTACTTCCTATTTTTCAGGAAGAAATCGATCTTACCGATGAGGAGCTCCAACGAATTGAAGACCATTTGATGAGTTTGGAGGAACATCTCTCTGATCCTGCCATTCTAGAAAGACTTGAGGATTTGGGTAACCGGATGATGGCGTTCGAGGAATTTGATGTTGCTGCCGAGCTAACAGCCGAGCAAATTGCTGAGATGGCATCCATCTATGATGAATTTCTTTCTATCTTTAAGCTGAAGGCAGAGTATGCTCTGGTGCAAGGCGGATCAGAGAAAACACTTTCTTTTTGGGACTTACTGAACATGGAAGAACTAAAAGATGCTAAGTTAAAAGTGGCCTTTTTCAGTACGGACAGGCAATTGTTAGCGGATCTCATTGTAACGGGTGAAATGGTCGATTCTGGAACCGTTACTGAAACAGGTGTACAAATAAACGAGTCTGCTGAAGAAGTAACGAAAACCGTTGAACAATCAGCTGCCGTTAAACCACAAAAAAGCATTTCTAATGTGAAATCGGAGTTTAAGACGGTGAAAGGAGCAAAACTTCCAAAGACCGCTTCTGATTACCTGCCGAATGCACTATTAGGACTTGCTGTTGTTTTGATTGGAATCTTGATTTTACGAAAAGTAAGGAAGGCGTAAGATGAAACCATTTAAGCATCGCAAAAAGCGGATAATTCTTCTTTCGTTTACGTTCGCTGTCATTGGGTTTGGACTTTGGTTTTCTGGCAGCAATCTTTATAAGTTTTCAAAAGGATTTTTTGCAAATAAGACCGATGCTGCTACTATGCAAGTAGTAGAAGTTACTAAGCCAAGTAAAGAAGAGACCGATGAGGAGTTGTATTCTTCGCGCCCTAAAATGGGGGAAGAAATAGGCGAGTTGTATATCCCTAAATTAAATGCAACCCTTCCAATCTATCACGGAACAAACGAAGATGAGCTGGAAAAAGGAGTGGGGCATTTTGCCGGAAGTGTGCTGCCAGGTGAAAATGACAATTCCGTTCTTTCCGGTCATCGAGATACCGTATTCCGAAAGCTGGGAGAGGTAGGCGAAGGCGATGTGCTAATCGTTCGCACTTCCGCAGGGGAGTTTACCTACAAAGTCAACAAGGTACGGATTGTCGATGAAAACGATCGTACCGTGATTGTTCCGAAGCCAAGTGAAACCTTAACTGTTAGTACGTGTTATCCGTTTGAGTTTATTGGATCAGCGCCTGAACGGTATGTACTTGTTGCTTATTTGGCCTCCAAAACAGTGAGTTAATAAAAACCTCAACTCTGAGGTTTTTATTTTTTTGCGTGCCCAGCAGGCCGTTAATTGCTTATGGGTGAAAGTGTGACCAAGGGGACGGTTCCCCATAGCTCCCGTTATTACTACATAGACCATAGAGTAGACCCTATGGCTTCTAGTGACAATTTTCTACCAAGATTACAATGAAATCTCTTTAGTTATGTGCGGTAGTGACTGCTTTAATCAAACGTTTGATTAGCAACGAAACCTGTGGGTTTTTGTAGATTATTGGTTTTTATTCATTTTTATTGGTGAGTGCGAGTAAAGATTGGGACCTTCCATCGACAGAAAATTTTCCAAAGAAACAGCTGATTATCTAGAAACAAAATGGCTTTACCGACTTTTAATTAAACGTTTAATTAGTCATTTGATGGCTAACCAAACGTTTGATTAGATACGCTGCAACAGTTGTTATATCAACATTTGTGTTCTAAAAGAGATGTGTAGTTTGTCGATTAAGGGGTAAGTGGAAAAAAGTTAAAAGGTCAGACCGAAAGAAAGGGGAAGCTCAACATGCTAAGCTTCCCCTAGTAGTAAATATCCACTGGTAAGGTTTCATATGATTTTAAACATAATTTAGTACTATTCCGACCGGCAATCATATGTCTGTAGTACAATTCTCGAGGTTTCTCCAAATATCCAGTTTAACAACTTTCAATATTCTTCATGCTCATAATATGCGAACCCTCATTTACTTTTGAGGAATTCAGCCAGAACATTACCTTCAGATTATCTCATCATCGATTTCATTAATAAAATCCCCAAACTTCATCTCAAATGCTTTTGCAAGGTCATCGAGGGTCGTACCGGATGGTGATTTCAAATTATGTTCAAGTTCATAGATGTATTTTCTGGTTAACTTAGCCTTTGATTCAAGTTCCTCAATCGTCCAACCTTTTTCTTTTCTTAACCGCTTTAATCCAATTCCGATGTAAATTTTGGTCTCTTTCAAAAGGGATTCTCCTTTTTAAGACCATTACATCCTGCCTATCAAAACTCATCCACGTACTGTAGTACGCGAAATGACGTTTAGAAGATATAAATTTTTAAAAGTAGCAGAAAAAGACCCCGAATGCGGTTGTGATTGGTTAATCTTCAATTTTTTCAAACGTAATAATTTGATCCATATCGTCAATTTCCAGCACATCCGCAATACGGGTTAGATGATGAAAGTGGACATTGATCCTCTTTTGGTTGGCCAATTCACTTAAAGCCGCATGACGGACATCACTTAGACGGGATAATTTTCTTATGGTCATACCCTTGTCTAAAAGCAGTTCTTTTAATTTTATGACAACCACTCTGCCCATAGTTCTCCTTACTCCCAATCCGTTTTTTTTTAAAATTACGCTACAACGTAAGATAAAAGGCATTTCTTCTACTAGTTTTTGTTTTTACATAAAGTTGTAGCTGTAATTCTATTACATAATGACTTTAAGATTTACTCCACGTACTGCAATACGGAAAAAGTCCTATTATAAATTTGGATTGATTTGTTGCTAAATTGGACACAAAGTATATGTTTTTTAGTAAATATGATTGGATGATTCGAGTTTGTATCCTTTAAGGAAGGGATTTCTTACTGCAAACAGTCTTTTTGCTTAGGGATTAGCGGAAGAAACAGCCTGTTTAATCATTCATCAGGCTGTTTCTAAAAAGCGATTTGATAAAATATACCGTCAAGCTAATTATCGTGGCTCTAAATTTGTTTTTAGTCACATGTGCTTTCCGACCTTATTTTGCCTTTCCTTTTTCTTTTTCCGGCTTTCTTTGGTGGTTTCGAAATAAAAAATACTTGTTTATTCGCATTTTCGGTGGTAATTCTACTTAACTGCTCGGCTGCTTTCCATTTGTTATTAAACGAAAACAATTTGGAGTCGTTCATGAGTATCAGTCTATTTCGGAACTCGATCTGAGTTTTTCGTCTCAAACTATAGGTTCTTAAGATTTGGTTGGGATTAAACCAAATCGTCTCTTCGTGGTTATGTGATCTATCGGGAAAGACACAAATGTTATGTATATGGTTGAGCATGACAGGGCACATGGTGTTATTCCCCATAATAATTTTGGAAGTATCCATGGCACCCTTTAAATTAAAGCCAATACATCGGAGACTATCGTCCAGTATTTCCAAAGGAGATCGATCAACGATGAAAACACGGTGGAGCTCTCTTACTAGCGTACAAACTTTTGCATTTCGATCACGCAACCCAAACATGAACATCATATGCGGATTAATTATGTAGTACCTTTCAATACTCAAAACATCACTCCTAAATTTTTAGTTCTATCGAATTTTTAATTTGATAGCGGTTAGAAATGGATCAGTACTCCAACTAAATGATAATGAAACTTCAAATATTTGGTTGAAGTGAAGAACAGATGTTTTATGATTTACAAGTAAGAAAAGAGGTTTGTGTAGTAATATCATTTAGTGGTAAGGAACAGAATAATGGTTGAAATTGATTCTAGAAGTGTGTATTGAGCTATTTCATTTGTGCTTACTAAAAAAATACCATTTATTAATCTACTACTTGTTCCGCCTGTGCGTACCATTGGTGGATGTTTTGTGAATATTATGTGATTTTGTCGAATATTGGGTGGAACCTGGACAGTTAAGGACCGCGCTGTCCAGGTTGAAATAAAAATGTTAGTTATAAGTAGAAATCGTTTCTCTTAATTTTCTGATGGCACCCGATCTCCACTGCTTAACGGCTGATACTGAAACCTTCTCTTTTTCTGCTATTTCTTTAATCGATAATTGATCTAGAGACATGGCCATTACCCATTTTGCTTCCTTTTCGGTTAACCCTTCGCAATAACTTTGAATGGTTTCTTTCTCAAGAAAAGGAAGGGGTTCTATACCATCCATTGCATCGAAGAATTCTTGCAGCATGTAAATATGTTTTTCGTTAAAGTGGTTATTTTGGTTCATCTGTAACAACATCTTGCCTTTCATATAGGTGTAGGCATAATTCGAAAAGTTGCCTTTTCTTTCATCAAAGGCTTGTGCTGCTTCCCAAAGTCCAATAAGCCCAGTTTGATAGAATTCATCCTCATTTTTATAAATGTGCAATGATTTGATAATCTTATGAATCATAGGTTGATACTGAACGACTAAATGGTCAAAGCTCTCCACTGGTAAAACCCTTAAGGGCAGCGCGCTTCCGTTTTATTCCTAGGTAGATTTACCATAATCGATTCCTAGAGAATCTTCGAATTCAGGAAAATCGAATTTAACTTAGAAAAATAGATTTAAAGGGTAAAATTTGATTCAAATTGGAACAAGTGGTCCCAAAATATGATTTGTTTTTAAAAAAGTATAAGAGTTACTATCGGTGACACCATTCAGTTGCGATTAGACAAAGTTAAATATAAAAATAAAAGCGTGAATTCAAATATGAATTCACGCTAAGGACAGGTATGAGAAACTATAAATTCTGCATTTACATCTAGTTCAAACTCACCAATACCAACTGGAAGGATGAAGTGCATTCATTTTTTCAGCGAATTTCCGGCAATAAACTGATGTTTGTTGAGCAGGATGATTATTAATCTTTATGAATCATTACATAACCCTGTAAAAACAGCAATACTTGTTCACATTTGTAAATGATGCTTACTGCACTAAGATGCATTTGTTAAAAAAAGAAATAAAGGACCTGAAATAGTCCGTTTATTTTCATACTGTTTGTCAAATTATCAATTAACATCGCCATATTTATTTGCTTAGCTCATAAGTGGTTTGCTTAATGTATTTGTCATTCCTTTTAAAACTTTTCTACAACATACTGACCTGTTGCATCATCCGCACGTAAGATATAACCACCATATATATGACGAGATTCCCCGTCAGCTGCATGTACATTACCGAATCTAAGGGTTAATACTGGTAGGTCTGCAGCAAGATCAGAATTCTTTGCAATATACTCGATTAAGGCATCCATTTTTCCATCATTTAAAACAGGGGCGTCAACTGTATAAGTATCAACCACTCCATCATCACCAGTCCCAGCAACAGGCTCTGTTTGCATAAGTTCTCCCAGTAAGTTGAACACAGCATTATCGTAAAATGCCTCTAAAGGGCTAGTCCAGTGAAGACCTCGTATAGAGGCTATTGGATCGGAACTTGGAGTTTCAACTGCATACATCGGATTGGTTTGGTCTACCTTTGCTGTGTTATATGTACTAGTCGTTTCGGCTTCTAGCGTCGCTATGTACGCTTTTAACTCTTGTGATTCTTGATTCGCTTTTGCAATCTCTCCATTTGCTTTTTCTAAATCTGCAATCGCACGGTCATAGTTCGCTTGCAAAGAAGTCAATTGAGATTGAAGAGTGGCCGTTTGCGTTTCCAATTCTGTGATTTTTGCTTGCAAGTTTGTGATTTGAGCTTCCAATCCAGGAATTTTTTCGTTTTCAGCTGTTAGTTTATCCAGTTCCAATTGAAGAGCTTCTTTTTCGGCCGTCAATGTGGCGATGGTATTCTCTAAGTCTCCTATTCTCCCTTTTTGGTGGTCAATTTGACCGTTTTTTCCGGAAATGGTGGTGTTCAAGAAAGAAATGTCTCCTGCTAAGTTTTCTACATTTTCTTTCATGGACTCTGCATACCCTTTTACAGCTGATAGACTTTCACTTCCATTCCAAGTAAGAGCCCCAACAGTCAAAACACCTGTTACGGATGCAGCAACAACTAGATTACTAATAACACCCATTTTCATATCCCCCTAAATATTGCATTGTATGTAAGATACACATATTCCTCTATGGGAACATATAATCTCCTATTGTTCATTGTATATCTCCGTTAAATCGGTATCAATCGATATTTTTCTACCAATTTTGACCAGCTTGAAATCTTTGCAAAATGAAACATTACTTCAAAGACATCATCTTTGCTCACCCAAATGATTCATATAAGCTACGAATTTTCTGGACTTGTATCGACTCCGACACATAATGAATAAGTGAAGGGTCACTTACATTCTTTAATTCGGAGTAAATTCTATCCAACAAAGGTTTACTGTCATTATAAACGTTATGTTTCCCCCAGTTTTTAATGGCGAGTTCTCGCATCTCAGGATTATAACGAATCAACTTGTAATGCTTAATGAACCGTTCCATTAATATGTGAACTACATCAATCGAATAACCCAAATCAAAAGCCATTTGTTTTTTCGAAATTTGATAGATTCCGATATGGTTTATATTTGAATTCGTCAGTAGATAAAAGTAAAAATACTTATCCTGCGGGCTCATCACGCTATCAGGAGTACTCCAAAAATCATCATTTACCATTGCATACTCTACCATCTTTAACCTCTGCCTTTCTTCTATTAAAATTTTAATTTCTTCACGACCAACCGACCAAGGGGACGGTTCCTGCGGCTTTTGATTATGGTTTACACTTCACAGCAAATCGCAAGATTTGCCCGGTTTTTCGCTAATACCTTACATTTTTCTTTCGTTATTCTTTGCATTAATCCTTATCCAGGAAGGATTACTATTACACTTAACTAATCGTTTAATTAACCCGTTATTTTGTCGTAGACCGTCGTTTATGTGTTGTTTGTAGATTCATAGCGAAACCTAGAACCTATCAACCGGCAATAAATTTTCTGGAAAACTGTCCAACGTTCGTTTTTCAAAAGGGTTCATTCCCGTTCTAATCAAACGTTTGATTGACTTTAACGTGTTGAATGAAGTCAATCCATGTCAGGTAGTAGAGGTAAAAAGGAAATCTCAGGGTACACTTTAATAGAATCACTCAACTCTTATCAACAAACTTCCCGTATTCCTTCTTAAACTCCAGCTCAATCGTCCCAATTGGACCGTTGCGTTGTTTGGCGAGGATGATTTCGATTTTGTTTGGCTGTTTGCTGTCTTTACTGTAATAATCATCGCGGTAGAGGAAGGCGATGGTGTCTGCGTCCTGTTCGATTTGGCCGCTTTCGCGGAGATCGGAAAGCATCGGTCGTTTATCCTGTCTAGCCTCAACGCCCCGGCTCAGTTGCGAGAGAGCAATCACGCTGACATTCAAATCCCGTGCCAGCTTCTTTAAGAACCGGCTGATTTCACTAATCTCCGCCTGGCGGTTTCCTCTATGCTTGCTATCCCCATCAATAAGCTGGAGATAATCAATGATTACGAGTAATCGTGCCTGATCTCCATACCTTTTTCGCAGCGTGCGTACCTTCGAATAAATATAGTTCACATCCATACCGGCTTTATCAAAAATATGCAGCTGGCTGCCCGCAATCCTCCTAAGCGCATTTGTATATATGCTCCAGTCAACTTCCGAAAAATAACGATAGGGATTCCGGAGTTTCACCGAACTGATTTCTTCACAAATACAGACAGCGCGCTTTAACAATTGCTTTTTGGACATTTCGAGCGAGAAGATGACACTAACGTCTTGAACAGCATGGTGAAGTGCTAGATTAAGAGCAAAGGCGGTCTTTCCTACGCTTGGGCGAGCACCAATGATCATCAAGTCAGATTCCTGGAAGCCGCCTGTCAGCTGATCTAGCTTCGTAAAGCCGGAGGAGCATCCTGGTATGTCACCGAAGTCAGATTCACCTTCACCATATAATTCAATTAAACAAGGGGAAATTTCTCCGGAATCTTCCTCGTCATTTTGATGGTCTTCTAACTCCATTAACTGTTGTATCCCTTCACGGACTATCTGTTCAATGTCCCCATCCACGGCTTTCAGTTGGAATTCCTCCAAACAGGCTAGGGCTTTTCGGCGCTTATCATGGCTGCGGACAGCTTCTTCATACGCATGGAAGTGGGCAATCGAAGGGACGCTTCCTTGAAGTTGAACGATATAACTCATCCCTCCGACACTGCCAATTCGTTCTGCACCCATCTCTTCGAGAACCGTTACCAGATCAATCGGTTTTCCCTTCTTTGATAACGTTTGAATCACCTTATAGAGATTTCTTAAGGCGGGGGAGGAGAGCTGTTCCGGTTGAACCGAGCATCCCTGCGCCAGCCCATTGTCTAAAAAGAACGATCCAACAAAGGCCTCTTCGACGGCTTCACTATTGACTCCGTAATTTTCCATTTAGTCCACCCTCTGAATGCCAAGAAGTTCTCGTATTTTCGCCAGCTCAAGCTTCACTACTTCCTTATTCGTTTGAGGCTGGTCATTCATCAACTGTGTGCAGGTCTCCGCCGCGTCTGGGATTGCGCGTGACACTCCGCCTGTAGTTGAAATAAGATCACAAATTTTTGGAGGGAAGCTTGAATGCGTCACATAGTTTAGTAGATTTTTATGTAATTGTTCATAAGAGAAATCCTTTAGTGCCTGATGCCAGCTATCAATTTTTTGCTGATTAATTTGAAACTGCTCGTAATAAAGATAGATTTGTTCCAGGAGTGCGTACGTCTCTCGCTTAGTCTTCAAGGTTAAATGCCTCCTCCAATAACATTCTTTGTTCAGGCTGCTGATTGAGATACGATTCAAATTTGCTTCCGAACAGCGTTTCAGGACGGAGAAATTTACTCCATCGAGCATCCTGCCATTCCATTGACTTTAAATCGATTACATTCTTAAAATCCTCCATCGTGTAGCCTTCCTTGCATTTTGCTTGAATCAGGTCCTTCGTTTTACGAGAATCGGTTTTAAAGCTCTTGCCAGTCTTTTCATTCAGGTACTGAATGATGTCAGCAAACGGGATAGTCTTTTTCTCTGTAGTAATCTCTGAAGTACTCTCTGGTATTGCTTGGTTCAAATTGAACTGCATAGGAGTCTGTTCTGAAACCTCCGCTGGTTCAGATTGAGTCGTGGACGGCTCACATCGTTGTTCGATTTTTAACAGTTGCTCATAATCGATCGTATACCATTTCGTTTTATCGAGCTGCAAAGCATTCCAGTTATCCGATACGACAATGCCGCTTTTTTCTAGTGAGTAAAACGTCCGCCTAATCGTACTAATCGACCAAAAGGGGAACTGCTTCTGCCAATCCTCATACGTGTTGTAGACCCACTTTTTGCCCTAAATCTTATGCTTACTTATACTTAACCAATAATGAATCTGCTGCAGAACCACAGCCTCATTCATTCCAATCTTCACAGCCAAAGACGGAACAATCATCAATGGGGCTTCATTAATCAATAAAGTACTCATCCAAACCTCTCCTCTTTTTATCATCGAAACAGTGAAAACATCGCAGTTGATATCCTCGAAGTGCTCACCGTTTTCTCACCCTTTATATAGGGAAAAAAGGGGCAAAAGGACAGGGTCAAAACTAAATTATTTTTATTAATCGGCCTTATGTGTCGAAATTGTGAACGCATTCTTTGACAGGTTTTTTCTAATGAAAAGGATGGGATTGTTTTAACAACAAGATTTTTAGTACTTTTAACCAAATGATTGATTAGTTGAGTAAAGTGTTAATCAATCATTTGATTAAATACGCTGTATGTCCTTTTATTTAAGGTTTTTAGGCGTTTTATATCTGAAAAATTTGTTGGGATTTGGGTTTATACATGATATATAAATGGGAACTATCATTACTGGCGACAAAGGGGATGGTTCTCATGGTTTTTGGAATATGGTGGTGGGTACAACTATAAAGGGAACCTTTTACCATCCGGTGAAATTCCAATTCTCATGAGCTCGGTGAATTTCCGGGAGTTTATAAGATATTGGGTTACAGGTATACCAAATAGACTTAATTTCTTGGAAATCCCGTTGGGATTTATTTTGGTAAATTATACTTCCTGTTAGTATGTTAGCTGATTAAGTGCTAGTGGCTATCTAAAAAAGATGTTGTGTAATAGATAAAAGAACTTTGATGTGGAAAAATATTATTAGAGTAAAGAGGCAAAAGAGACCGGGCTATGTCCGGTTTCTTAAATTAATAGATTTTTTGAATCTATGATACAAAATGGACCCACCGAAAAACTCAAAAACTCGTAAGAATATTTTAATTATTTAAATTTTTCTGTTGCAAATGATAAATATATTTTATAAAATAAAAAATGTAAACGTTTACGCAAATCTTTCAGATAGTAGCAAAATAAATATTAATTTTCATATAAATTAATTATTAAAACGTTTACACTTTTAATGATAGCAAACTTAATTTTTTATGAAAACAGTTTTTAGTTTTAGAAAGAAATCAGCACGGACAATTTTAATAATAATTAAAAAGCCAACATTACTACAAAATGTAAACGTTATTACAAATTTTTGTTTCAATACATAAAACCTGCAACTATATCAATATTTAATTTGTAATAACGTTTACATATAGATTTGACATGGAGGATTAAAATGGCTTCTGAAATAACAATTAAAGATGTTGCGAAGCAAGCAAATGTATCAGTGGCAACAGTCTCAAGAGTCCTGAATGGGCTCGATAGAGTCAGTGAAAAAACACGCAAAAAGGTACAAAAAGTGGTAAAGGAATTAAATTATGTCCCAAACACTATGGCAGTATCCATGGTTACTAAACAAACGCAAATGTTGGCAGTTGTTGTTCCTGTATTTGAAAATCCATTTTATACAGCAGTTATAAAAGGGACAGTAGATGTTGCAAGTCAAGAGGGATACCATACCGTTGTATTTTCAACCAATGATAATGAGAAGGAAGAGGCCGCTTTTTTTATGAGCTCTCTAAAAAGAAATGTTGATGGAATTGTTTTAATTGGGGCTCATAATAATCCGGAATTTTATCAAAGTATTAATAAACCAGTCATTTTAGTGGATCGTTACATTGAAGGTAGTGGCCTTGATGGAGTGGTAATTGACAATTTTAGGGGAGCATATGAATCCACTAAGTATTTAATTGAAAATGGTCATCGTCAAATTGCTATTATTTCTGGTCCGCAAACGTTTAATGATGGAATCGAAAGGTACAGAGGTTATCAACAAGCGCTAAAAGATTACGAAATTGATTTTATTCCTGAATATAGTAAGCAAGGCGATTGGTTTGAGGATCATGGTTATCAATCAATGAAAGAATTAATGAATCTTAGTAATCCACCAACTGCAGTGTTTGCAGCAAACAATATGATTTGCCAAGGAACTATTAAAGCAATAAGAGATTTAAATTTACAGATAGGGTCAGATGTATCCCTTGTTGGTTTTGATGAAAATACTTTAGCTGATTTTGTAAATCCAAGAGTATCTGTTATAAAACGTCCAACATATGAAATGGGTATTCATGCAGCTGAAATGCTGCTTCAAAGATTAAAGCAAGGAGAAAAAAAAGACTTGGTTCCTAGGAAGCTTACACTAGGGGTTGAACTTTTGAAATACGGTTCTGTGAAGAATCTAGGAGGTGAAATTAATGCCTAATATTTTGGTAGTCGGCAGCATGAATATGGATATCGTGACTAGGGTAAATAGACATCCCTTACCGGGTGAAACGATTCATGGATTAAACACATCCTTTTTTTCAGGAGGTAAGGGAGCAAACCAAGCAGTTGCAGCTGTAAGATCAGGTGCAACGGTAACTATGGCAGGCGCATTAGGTGGAGATTTTTTTGGTAATGAAATTTCTAGATTGCTATTAAATGACCATATTAATTTAAAGCATGTTCAAAAGAAATGTTCTATGACAGGGATGGCTATTATTACAATTGATGATAGTGGAGAAAATAATATTGTTTTGAATGAAGGCGCAAACGGCAAATTTATGCCAGAGGATCTTCTAGATGTTGAGCTAATTCAATACGATGCCATTCTTATGCAAAATGAAATACCCTGGGAAACAAATGCATTTATCTTAGAAAAAGCTTCTGTATTAAATATTAAAACTGTCTTTAACCCTGCACCGGCTTTAACTATAAAAGATAGATATTTTCCAATGATAGATTTACTTATTTTAAATGAAATTGAAGCGTCTGAGATGACTAATATTCCAGTTAAAGACATAGAAAGTGCTTGTAAATCAGCATTATGGCTTATTGAGAAAGGAGTTTCTGAAGTCATTATAACTTTAGGAAAACAAGGAGCTATTTATATGGATCAAAATGGCTCCTTCTTCAAATCATTTGCCTATAATGTAACAACTGTTGATACTACGGCGGCTGGTGATACATTTATTGGTGCGTTTGTAAGCGCTTGTTTTAATAATGATGTTGCTGATAGTTTAAAATATGCAGCGGCCGCAGCTGCTTTAACAGTTACGAAAGAGGGTTCACAAAATTCCATTCCATACTTAAAACAAGTGGATGCGTTAATTAAAGAAACACAAGATTCTTTAATTAACGTTTGAAATTAATATCTGCTCCCCTTGAAGAAAAAAAATCCTTATAAGAGGTAAACATGATTCAAGGGGATAAAAGGAGTAAAAATTTTAAAATATATATAAATATAAGAAATAGTGGAGGATTCGAAATGAAGGTATTGTTTATAGGTGAATCTTGGATGGTTCATATGATTCATGTAAAGGGGTATGACAGTTTTACTTCTACTAAATATGAAGAAGGAGCTACATTCTTACTTAATAGTTTAAGAGAGGCAAATGTTGAAGTGAATTATATGCCTGCCCATGAGGTTCAGGTACGTTTTCCTAAGAAATTGGAAGACCTTCAACAATATGATGCAATTGTTCTAAGTGATATAGGTGCCAATACTTTCTTGTTGCAAAACTCGACTTTCTACCAAATGGAAATAATTCCTAATTCATTAGAATTGCTTAAAGAGTATGTTGCCCTAGGTGGAGGCTTACTAATGATTGGCGGCTACCTATCCTTTATGGGTATTGAAGGTAAGGCCAATTACAAGAATACAGTGCTAGCAGAGGTGCTTCCTGTTGAAATGCTCGATACAGACGACCGTGTAGAAATGCCTCAAGGAATCAGAGCTGAAACAATCAAAGATCATGTTATTACAAAGGGGATGGAAAATTGGCCAAACTTCCTTGGCTATAACAAGTTCAAAGTGAAGGATGGAGCTGAGGTACTTGTTAACATTCAAGAGGACCCACTCCTTGTAGTTGGGGAATATGGCAATGGAAAAACGGCGTGTTTTGCCAGTGATTGTGCACCACATTGGGGCCCAAAAGAGTTTATGGATTGGGAATATTATCAGCCTTTATGGGTTCGTATTTTAGAACATATTCAAAAATAACAACAACAAGTTGGTGAATAAACATGAGAGCAGATGAAATTGTTCAGTTAAACAAAGAAGAGTATATCGGTTTCTTATCAAAGTTGGTTCAAACGGATACTCAAGTTATTGGGCACGGACTGTTAGGAGGAAATGAGAGAGCAGGGCAGGAAATCATCAAGCAAAAACTAGAAGACCTTGGCTTTGAAATTGATGAATTTTTGGTCGAAGATGAAAAAATCAAAAAATATCCTGGTGCTAATTTGGGTCATGATAATCGTAATCGCCCAAATATTGTTGGAACTTTAAAAGGAGCAGGCGGCGGGAGGTCTTTAATTCTAAACGGTCATATCGATACAATGCCTTTTGGTGATCGGGAGAAATGGTCTAATGACCCTTTCCTTGGCAAAGTTCAGGATGATGTTCTTTATGGACTTGGATCAACCGATATGAAAGCTTCATTAGCTGCAATGGTTATGGCTGCACAAACAATCAAAGCCATGGGTTACCAATTAAAAGGTGATCTAATTATTCAATCTGTTGTAGATGAAGAAGGCGGCGGGAATGGAACCCTTGCATGTATAGAACGGGGCTACGCCGCTGATGCCGCGATTGTCGGCGAACCAACTCAATTAAACGTTCAGCCTGCACATATGGGCTTCTTATTCCATGAAATTGTTGTAGAAGGTAAAAGTCTTCATTCCAGTCAACTTTGGAATGGTGTTAATGCTATTGATAAGGGTATTAAAATCTACCAAGCTTTAAAAGACTTGGAACATCATTGGCTAATGACAGAAAGACATTCGCTTTTACCAGGCCCCACTATTAATCTTGGAGAGATAAAAGGGGGCATAGCGGGTTCAGTTGTTCCAGACTCTTGTACATTAAAAACTTGCCTTCATTATCAGCCAAAGCAATCAGAAACCTATGAACAAACGAGAAATCGCGTGAATGGGGAAGTTCTTGAGGTAATTGAAAGGGTTACCAAAGGGGATGAATGGTTAGAAAGGCATCCTCCTAAAGTAAGTGTCTATCAGGAAGGATATCCTTTCGAGACTTCAATTTCTCATCCATTGGTTCATGAGATGAAGAGAGTGATAGAAGAGGTATTGGACAAAGAGGCTGTCATAGAAGGAATGCCAGCAGGATGTGATGCCCGTTTATTAGCCGGTTTCGGTAACATTCCAACGATCATTGTGGGGTGTGGAGATCCAAAGCAATGTCACTGTGTTGATGAATCAGTGCCTGTGTCGCAGTTTCTATCTCTAATAGAAATCTATGTTCAATTTATTATTTCTTGGTGTGGTATAGAATCAATAGATTAAAAAACTATTAAATCAGGAGGGAAAAGGAATGAAAAAAGTATTCTTATTAATTGTTGCAGCCATGCTACTTGTATTATCAGCTTGTGGATCTAATGAAAAAGCAGGGTCCGAAAAGAAAGACGATGGAAAGTTAACGATTGGGGTTACAACAGCAACGCTCCGACACCAATTCTTTATTGATATTGATGATGGGATGAAAAAGGCGGCAGAAGACGCTGGAGTTGAATTGTTGGTAAATGACCCTAACCTAGATCTAGCAAAACAAGTATCTTCCATTGAAGATTATATGCAAAAAGGAGTAGACGCTCTAGTAGTTTTAGCAGTAGATAATGCTGGAGTTGTTCCTGTTATAGAAGAGGCGAAGGATAAAGGGATACCTATTATTACCGCTGATGCTGTTGTGGATAGTAAAAGTGTTGATACATTTATCGGAACTGAAAACTATGAAGCTGGAAAGCAGTTAGGTGAGTATTTAAAGAAAGATATTGAAGCGAAAGGAAAAGATGTAAAAGTTGCTGTTGTTACTCATGAACAATCTTTTGTTCAAAAACAAAGGTTAGATGGGTTAAAAGAAGTTCTAAAAGATGTTAAGGGTGTAGAAATTCTGAATAGCCAGCCTGGATACGACCGTCAGAAATCAATGGCAACAGTTGAAAATATTCTTCAGGCAAATTCTGATGTCGATTATATTTATGCTACCGCAGAGAATAGTGTACTTGGGGCTTTAGCCGCTCTTGAATCAGCTAATAACAAGCATACAAAAATCGTTGGTTTTGATGTAACCAAAGAAGCAGCTGAAGGAATACGCGGTGATTATATTCTTGCAATGATTCAACAGCAGCCTGTCAAAATAGGTGAAGAGTCTATTAAAGCAGCTCTTGAAGCTGCCGGTGGCAAGAAGTTAGAGAAAAATATTAGTGTTCCAGTCATTCTTGTAGATAAAGAAAATGTAGATGAACATTTCAAAAAATAAATTAGGGAGATTATCTCCCTGATTTTATAACCAAATGATAGGGGGGAGTTTTTAATTGAACTCACCAATAATTGAGTTAAAAAATATTACGAAGGAATTTTCCGGTGTAAAAGCACTTAAAGGTGTGTCCCTTACTGTCTACCCAGGGAGTGTACATGCCCTTGTAGGGGAAAATGGTGCAGGGAAATCTACCTTAATGAAAATTCTAACGGGTGCCTATTCAAAAACTAGTGGGGAAATTCTTTATAAAGGTGAAACCATTGAGAATATCGATCCGAAAACTTCAAAGAAAATTGGGATTCATTGTATTTATCAAGAATTAAATGTGGCAAACTACCTGACTGTCGCAGAGAACGTCTTTCTTGGCAGTCAACCTGTCAAAAAAACGGGTCTTATCGATTGGAAGCAAATGAATGAAAAGGCAATGGAGATTTTTGCATCGCTGCAAATTAATCTTAATCCTAAACAGATTGCGAAAGACATAAGTATAGCGCAAAAACAGATGATTGAGATTGCACGTGCTATTTCACAGGAAGCAAAAATCTTGATCATGGATGAGCCAACATCCTCTTTATCAGAAAGAGAAACAGAGATATTACTATCTTTAGTAACAGAACTAAAAAACAAGGGTGTCAGCATACTATACGTCTCACACAGAATGGATGAAATTTTCAGGATATGTGATACTGTTACCGTTTTAAGGGATGGTACCCATATTAAAACGTTACCAATGAGTGAAGTCAAAAATGTCGATACACTTGTAGAATTAATGGTTAACCGAAAGATGGATGATTATTTTAATAAGATAAAAGTTCCTATCGGTGAACCTATATTGAAAGTGCAAAATCTTTCAAAGACCGGATTCCTTAAAGATATTAATCTTGAATTGCGAAGAGGTGAAATTCTTGGGATTGCCGGTCTGGTAGGTTCAGGAAGGACAGAAATTGCTCAGGCGCTATTCGGTTTGTTAAAGAAAGATACGGGTGAAATTCTGATTAATAATAAATTAGCGAAAATTAACAACCCGAGTGATGCAATCAAGCTTGGCATTGGATTTGTGACAGAAAACCGTAAAGAAACAGGACTGGTTTTAAAGCAGACAGTTAGAGATAACATATCTCTTCCAAATCTTAGGAAGTTTACTAAACGTTTAATTGTGAATAAAAAAGCAGAGAAGAAAGTTTCGGAAGAGTACAAGCAGATATTAAATATTAAGGCAAACACTATTGAGCAAAAGGTTTCTACTTTAAGTGGGGGTAATCAGCAAAAAGCCATTATTGCTCGTTGGATGATTCAAGAACCGCGTATCCTTATCTTAGATGAGCCATGCCGTGGGGTAGACGTAGGGGCAAAAGCGGAAATCTTTGCGCAAATTAGTAAACTAGCTGAACAAGGAGTCGGGATTATTATGATCTCATCTGAATTATCTGAAATCGTTGGGATGAGTGATCGTGCGCTCGTCATGAGAGAAGGTTCTATTGCAGGTGAACTTGGCAAAGACATGATAACTTCTGACAATATTTTAAAATTGGCCTTTGGGGGTGCAATAGGTGCTTAATAATACTTCGACAAACGTGAATATTAATCAAACTACCCAAACTACTAACTGGAAACAAAAACTATATGTGATTTTTGATAAGGGTAGTACAACTATAGGACTTGCGCTGCTATTCATCATCATGTCTATTATTACAACCGATTTTTTAACCGTCGACAATTTGCTTAATGTCATGCGTCAATCTGCTGTTTTATGTATTATGGCCGTTGCTATGACCTTCATTATTATCACGGGAGGAATTGACTTAAGTGCAGGATCACAGTTGGCTGTAAGTGGGGTAGTAGTGAGTGGATTAATCGTTGCTGGTGTCTCGATTCCCATTGCGATTCTTATTACTGTTTTGGTTGGAGGGTTGATCGGTCTCTTTATGGGAACAGTAATTTCAACACAGAATATTCCTCCATTCATTGTTACTTTAGCAATGACAACCATTCTAAGTGGTATTGCTTTTGTTTATACGGAAGGTACTCCGGTAGTTATAACTGATGCTGTTTTTCGTGAAATTGGCCGGGGCTATATTGGACCAATACCAACGGCTATCATCATTATGATTGTTGTTGCCATTATTGGTCATATATTATTGTCGCATACTCGATTTGGCAGATATGTCTATACGATTGGTGACAATGAAGAAGCAGCCAGATTATGCGGTATTAATGTGAAATGGGTTAAAACAGGCGTATATGCTTTTGGCGGTGCGGTTACAGCAATCGCTGGTATTGTCCTTGCCTCTCGTCTTTCTTCGGGATCGCCGAATGCGGGTACAGGTTCAGAATTAGACGCTATAGCTGCTGTTGTTCTAGGTGGAACAAATCTTTTTGGGGGCGAAGGGAAAATTGCTGGAACTCTAATGGGAGTAGCGATTATTTCCATTTTGAATAACGGGCTAAATTTATTAAATGTTTCTTCCTATAATCAATTGATGATTAAAGGTGTCGTAATTCTGTTAGCAGTTTGGCTGAATTCAATTAAAGCAAGAAAGAAGGCGAGTGTGTAGGTGAATATGATGATTGGTGGCGGAATATTTCCAGAAAAGAAACTTATTTTAGAAAATATATTTAGTGTTACTAAGCCAATTATAGGAATGGTTCATTTAAAACCACTTCCAGGAGCTCCACATTACAAAGGAGAAAGTATCGAAGAGATTATCGAGTTTGCCCTTGAGGATGTTCGACGATTGGAAGAAGGAGGGGTTGATGGATTACAAATAGAAAATGCATGGGACCTTCCCTTTCCAAAGCCTGAAGATTTTAGCTTTGAAACAGTAGCCACAATGACTGCTATAGGTGTAGAAATTGCCAAAGTCTCGAATTTACCTCTCGGAGTTAACTGTTTAGCTAATGCAGTCATTCCGGCTATTGCAATTGCAAAAGCATGTAACGCTAAGTGGGTTCGATCTAACCAATGGGTTAATGCTTATGTCGCTAATGAAGGTATCGTCGAAGGTGCATCGGCAAAAGCGATGAGATATAAAGCAAATCTTTTCGGTGACGATATTAAAATTATGGCTGATGTTCATGTCAAACATGGAAGCCATTCAATCGTTGCGGACCGTAGCTTAGCAGAACAAACAAGGGATAATGAGTTCTTTGATGCAGATATATTAATTGCTACTGGTAACAGAACTGGTGACGAAACATCATTAGACGAGCTTATTGGGATTAAGGAATCTGCTAGTTTACCAGTCATTATCGGAAGTGGAATGACAATTGAAAACGCAAAAAAGATTCTCTCTATAGCTGATGGAGCTATTGTAGGAAGTTCTTTAAAGGAAAACGGAAATTGGTGGGAAAGAGTAAATAGTGACAGAGTCAAACGGTTCATGGATCAAGTCATTTCACTCCGATAGAATAGGAAGTGAACACGTGGTAAAAGTTGCGGTGCATGGGTTTATTAATGTGGATTTAGTTGGTCTTGTAGATCAGTTCTCAGAAATTGATCAGGAAATGGAATGCAGTGACTTACAAGTAACCCCGGGTGGATCGGCAGCTAATGTTGCTGTCGGTCTCTCACGCTTGGGGGAGGAAGTATATTTTTTGGGGGCAATCGGTGAAGACTCCTATACTACTTTTCTATTGGAGAGCTTTGAAAAGGTCAAACTTGACTATATTCAAACAGTACAAGGGAAAACCTCAGGTACTGTGATGGTATTGGTAAATAATGCAGGTTTAAGGACAATGTATACATACCCTGGAGCAAATTCAGATTATAATCCGGACTTGGTTCCGGAGAAATTTAATGAAAGTATTGGTTTGCTGCATTTAAGCAGTCCACTTTTGAGTCTGGCCCCAACATTCTTTCAATGGAAAGAAAGATGCCCTAGACTTAGGATATCTTTTGATCCAAGTACTTTATTAACAAAGAGAGGTTTGACGTATTTACTGCCTTTTTTATCAAAAACAGACATTTTGTTTGTAAACCGCTCTGAGTTAAATGATTTGTTCCCTGATCATGATATCGACTACTCTATCAAGGCGCTTCACGATTTAGGTATAAACCAAATATTTGTTAAATTAGGAAGCAAGGGTGCACTGTCGAGTTTTATTACAGCAGGAAGCCAAAATCAGCTTGTCTTGCCATCTTTGAAGGTAAATTCCATTGACTCAACCGGTGCAGGTGATGCTTTTGCCGTAGGTGCCCTATTCGGAATTATCCGAGAATGGCCACAAGAGGCTATCTTACGGACTGCGATTAAACTTGGGGCTTGTGCTGTATCCCAAACAGGTGCTAGAAAAGGATTGCCTTATTCTCTATAAGCAGGAGTGTAGCTAATCATGGATATCCAAAATGTATTTCAGTATATTGATGAAAAAGATTCGATACAATTCCTCCAGTCGTTAATCCAAGTAAATACAATCAATCCACCTGGTATGGAAAAAACACTGGCTGATAAGGTTAGACAACGTTTAGAAAATACTTGTTTGTTGATTCAGTCAGATTTGGTTGAGAAAAATAGAGAAAATTTAATTGTATCATATATAAATGAAGAATTATTGTCTATTCAGCAGAAAACACTTATATACAGCGGTCATTTTGATACCGTTCCAATTGGAAATGTAGAGTGGACCTATCCCCCTTTTGAAGGAAGGCGAGTGGGAAATCGCATTTATGGACGGGGCTCTACAGATATGAAAAGCGGTGTAGCAGCTATGATTATAGCGATGGACTGTATCCAAAAAGCGGGAATTAAGTTGAATGGGACACTTCAATTTATTGGTACTGTAGGGGAAGAAGTAGATTGTATAGGTGCTAAAACTGTAGTTAGTAGGGGACAAATTGATCAAGCTACGGCTATTGTAATCAGTGAACCGACTTCAAATCAGCCTGTTATCGCTCATAAAGGAGTATTGTGGCTTAAAGTTTCTACGTTTGGAAAAACAGCACATGGATCAATGCCTTCGCAGGGTGTAAATGCGATATTAGCAATGAACACTTTTATTAATGAACTTAATTCTTATGTGATTCGTTATGATGAACACAGCATATTAGGCGGTTCCTCTTTGAATATTGGTACAATTAAAGGGGGAGTTGGAACGAATGTCGTTCCAGACGAATGTACAATAACCATTGATATTAGGACAGTACCAGGACAATCGCATTCAGGAATTACCGAAGATATAAAAAATATTTTACAAAAGGTTTCTATGGTGATGAATGTGTCCTTTGATATAGAGGTAATTAATAACATGGGATGTGTTCATACCCCTTCCAATGATCCTTTTATCAATTTAGCGCTAGGAACAGCACAGTCACTGAATGGCCAGGAAGAGCTTACGCTCGGTGGAGTGAATTATTATACAGATGGTTCAGTTTATAAAGTACAACTACCTGATGTACCTATATTAATCTATGGACCCGGAGAACCAAAGCTTGCCCACCAACCTGATGAGTGGGTGAATATCAGTAAATATTTGGAATCAATTAAATTTTACATAGCTCTTGCAATCCAGTATCTGGGATAAAGAAAATGTGGCAGAGGGAAGGTTCTCTCACTTTGTACACTACTTTTTTTAAACCTGTTATTTGCTTATTTTTTTTCGGAAATTGATATGGATCTTTGATATAAAGGTGCAGAATAGGAAGGTTGAATGAGAAATGGTTATTAAAGTAGTTGTTATTACAGGTGCCGGAAGTGGACTTGGGGCTTCTTTGGCTAAGAAATATTCTGATATGGGGTGTCATGTATGTTTGTTGGGAAGGACGGGGTCAAAGCTTAAGCAGTCAGCTGAACTATTATCGAACAGCTATTCGATTTTACGAAGTGGACGTGACATCTAAAGAGGCGGTTGCACACGTTTTAGAATCAATTAAAGAAGAAGTTGGCCCTGTTGATTTACTAATCAATAATGCTGGACTCGGTGTTTTTGATTTGGCTGAAAACATAGTAGAAGAGTCTGTTCATGATATGATTGATATTAATCTAAAGGGCACGATATTCTGTACTCAAGAAGTACTTCCCAGCATGAAAATACGAAATGAAGGAGTCATCGTAAACGTTGTATCGACAGCTGGAGTTGAAGGTAAAGTTAACGAGACAGTTTATTGTGCAAGTAAATTTGGTGTGCGAGGATTCACGGAGAGTCTTTCTCTTGAACTGAATGAAACAGGGATCAGGGTGTTTGGTGCTTATATGGGCGGAATGAAATCTACATTCTGGGATGGTATTTTATCAGAAGAAAGAATAAAGGACTTTATGAATCCTGATGATGTAGCCGACATTATAATTGAAAACACGAAACCTCGAAAAAATATTACTGTAACAGAAGTAATTATTAAGAATAAGAGTTGATTTAATGAGGGTGCCAGTGTCACTGTCCAAATTGTATAAGGGAATCCTTACCAAAAAGGAATTCCCTCCGCAATTAATCAATCGTGTCTGCTTCCTGTTCTATTTCCCCGCTTTCGCGAAGATTAGAAAGCATAGGTTGTTTTCCTTTGCTGACTCGGCGCCCTGGCTCAGCTGGGAAAAGGCAAACACACTTACATTCAAATCCTGAGCCAGCGTCATAAATAACAGCTGATAGGCTCGTAATAAAGATAGATTTGTTCCAGGAGTGTGTACGTCTCTCGCTTAGTCTTCAAGGTTAAACGCCTCCTCCAACAACATTTTTTGTTCAGGCTTCTGATTGAGATATGATTCAAATTTGCTTCCGAACAGTGTTTCAGGGCGGAGGAATTTACTCCATCGAGCATCCTGCCATTCCACTGACTTTAAATCGATTACCTTCTTAAAATCCTCCATCGTGTAGCCTTCCTTGCATCTTGCTTGAATCAGGTCCTTCGTTTTACGAGAATCGGTTTTAAAGCTCTTGCCAGACTTTTCATTCAGGTACAGAATGATGTCAGCATACGGAATAGTCTTTTTCTCTGTAGTAATCTCTGAAGTACTCTCTGGTATTGCTTGGTTCAAATTGAACTGCATAGGAGTCTGTTCTGAAACTTCCGCTGGTTCAGATTGAGTCGTGGACGGCTCACATCGTTGTTCGATTTTTAACAGTTGCTCATAATCGATCGTATACCATTTCGTTTTATCCAGCTGCAAAGCATTCCAGTTATCCGATACGACAATGCCGCTTTTTTCTAGTGAGTAAAACGTCCGCCTAATCGTACTAATCGACCAAAAGGGGAACTGCTTCTGCCAATCCTCATACGTGTTGTAGACCCACTTTTTGCCCTCAATCTTATGCTTACTTATACTTAACCAATAATGAATCTGCTGCAGAACCACCGCCTCATTCATTCCAATCTTCACAGCCAAAGACGGAACAATCATCAATGGGGCTTCATTAATCAATAAAGTACTCATCCAAACCTCTCCTTTTCTTATCATCGAAACAGTGAAAACATCGCAGTTGATATCCTCGAAGTGCTCACCGTTTTCTCACCCTTTATATAGGGAAAAAAGGGGCAAAAGGACAGGGTCAAAACTAAATTATTTTTATTAATCGGCCTTATGTGTCGAAATTGTGGCATTGGGCACGGTTCCGATGGCAATTTTGGTGGAAGTGTTCTTGAAAACTCCCGTGCGGTACTGAATTTAAACTGAACGAGCAAATCGTAAGATTTGCATTCTATAATGTCACTTACACTAATTAAAATGATGGGGTTCTTGCACCTACGGTGCACGAACCCCATCATTTTTTACTCGAAATATTAATGATTTAATTTCTTCTAAAGACCATAGGCACAATTTTTTCTGAATAAAATGTTTGACTATCTTGTGGATAGTGATAACATAATAATCAGAAAATTAATTTCATAAAAAATACCACTAGGGGTGCCTTTTGAGAAGGCTGAGATTAAAGTGAAACTTTAAGACTCTTAGAACCTGATCTGGACTATACCAGCGTAGGGAAGTGGTGTAACGGGAACTCCTTATGTTTCAACAGGTTTCCAATACAACCACTTTCTTCCAACAGAAAGTGGTTTTTTTATTGGAAAAATACGTCCGCTGCCGGCAAACAAGGATGTATTTACAATCAATCTAACAAAGTATTAACTGTATGTTTTTCAAAACGAAGCAATTAATTAAATGGAGGTATCGTATGTCTACATTTACTGAAATTCTACGAGAAAAAGCAGCTCCGATTTGGGATGCGAATCTAGAACACCCATTTGTTCAAGGAATTGCTAGTGGAAAATTAGATTTACAAAGTTTCCGCTATTACGTATTACAAGATTCCTATTATTTATCACACTTTGCTCGTGTTCAAGCGATTGGTGCTTCGAGAGCAGAAGATTTAAACACTACAGCAAGAATGGCTGCTCATGCGCAAGGCACTTCACAAGCAGAGTTAAGCTTACATGAGAAATTCATCAAACAGCTGCACGTTACATCAGAGGAGCTTGCAAACTTCCAGCCTGCACCAACGGCTTATGCCTATACTTCCCATCTGTATCGTGTTGCAGCATCTGGAAGTTTAGGAGAGATAATCGCCGCTATTCTACCATGCTACTGGATTTATTATGATATCGGTCAGCAGTTAAAAGGGGCGACACCGGATGAACCGATCTATCAGGAATGGATTGCGGCCTATGGTGGCGAATGGTTTGGCGAATTGGTTCAGGAGCAATTGGATCGTCTAGATGAGCTAGCAAAAACCGCTTCCGAAAAAGAAAAAAGTCGAATGATTGATCATTTCTTAATTAGCTGTCAATACGAATACTTATTCTGGGAAATGGCATATACATTCGAAAAATGGCCGATTGAAGTGAATTCCCAAGAACAACTTAGCATTAACAAATAAGGGACGATCATGTTCGGGAAAGGGGAGTGAGTTCTCCCCTTTGCTAAAAAAGGAGAATGAAACAATGAAAAAAGGGTTAAAGTTAACAGACATTTTAGTAACCATCGTGATATCCATCGCATTTGGGATTGTTTACAAAATTTGGGGACCGCTTTATTACGCAGTAAAACCATTTGGATTACATCTTGACCAGCTGATTTACGGAATGTGGTTTATTGCTGCGACCGTTGCGTTCCTAATCATACGCAAAGCTGGTGTGGCATTTCTTGCGGAAGTTGCGGCTTCTTCTGGAGAGTTTCTAATGGGGTCTGAATTTGGACTGGAGGTTCTTTTATATGGTGTTGTGCAGGGGTTGTTTGCTGAACTTGTCATAATGGCTTTTAGGTATAAGCGCTTTGATTTACTTGTTGTTAGCTTAGCTGGAATTGGTGCGGCTGTTGGGTCCATATTTTTGGATTACTACAAAGGATATATGGGTGATTTGTCAACATGGAACTTGATGCTGCTCATTGGTTTCAGGTTGATTGGGTCCGTTATCTTTACTGGGTTTATGGCATTTGGCATTGCGAAGGCACTGGAGGCAACAGGAGTTACTAATTTACTTCGTCCTGCTTCCAAAGAAGATTACGACGCCTTAAATCGATAATCAGGGGTGAAGACGTGACAAATATAGCGATGGTCGAACAGCTTAGATTAAAGTTTCCGGGAGACGACAACCTGCTGTTCAAAGATTTATCGATTACCATTAAAAAAGGTGAGAAGGTCTTATTACTCGGACCTTCTGGATGCGGTAAATCAACTCTTTTACAAACTCTTTCAGGATTAATTCCAAAGTCTATAGAAGTGCCGATCAAGTATAGAACTATTCAATATCCCGAATCCTGGGGCTACGTGTTCCAGGATCCGGATTCGCAATTTTGTATGCCGTATGTCGATGAAGAGCTTGCATTTGTATTAGAAAATCTTAATGTGCCAAGAGGTGAAATGCCTGATAGGATTGAAGAATTATTGTCCGCTGTTGGGCTGCGATTGGACCTCTATCATTCTTCTATCCAATCTCTATCTGGAGGCATGAAGCAGCGACTTGCGTTAGCATCTGTATTAGCACTCAATCCTGAATGTTTATTTTTAGATGAACCAACTGCGCTGATTGATGAGGAAGGCACTAAACAAATTTGGGATAGTGTAAAGAGCGTCGCTAAAGATAAAACGGTGATTATTGTCGAACACAAGATTGATCACATTTTGGATTTTATTGATCGTGTCATTGTTTTTAACTATGACGGGGTGATTATTGCAGATGATGATGTGAATACCGTTTTTTCCTTTTATCGTAAACAACTACAAGAATATGGTATCTGGTACCCGGGGGTTTGGGATGATTACTCATTGTCTTTCGAATCGGATGCTGGACACGGTTACAACCACTCGCTGATTTTAGAGAACTTTAAGGGTTACCGGAAAAAAGAAATAAAAGTTCAACTTGATAACGCTTCTGCTCAATCGGGGGAATGGATCGCAGTGGTTGGTGATAATGGAGCAGGAAAAAGTACCTTGTTATTATCATTGATGCAGCTTCTAAAAACGTCAGGAACCTATGTATTGAATGGGGAAATTATACAGAATATCAAACAACTCCAAAAGAAAGCTTATTTTGTCTTTCAAAATCCTGAATATCAATTTATCACAAACTCTGTTTATGAAGAAATCTCCTATGCTCTCACTGTGAAAAAGGAAGAACCCTCGATCATTAAAGAGAGGGTGGATGAGCTGTTAGCCATATTTGGATTATCAAAAAAACAGAACCACCATCCCTATCATCTTTCTATAGGGCAAAAACGCCGACTGAGTGTGGCGACTGCATTTGTAGAAAATCCAAAGCTTTTGCTCTTGGATGAGCCTACGTTTGGGCAGGATTCCAAGAATACATTCCATCTGCTTGAGTTGTTAGAGAGGGAACGGCAAAAGGGGTGCATCATTATCATGGTCACGCATGATTCGGAAATCGTTAAGCGTTTCGCGACAAGAGTTTGGGAAATTGATAACGGTAAGGTTGTTAAAGATTGGAAAAACGAACATGTACATCAGGGGAAGGACCAAGTGACTTATGCACACTACATTTGATTTCAGAGAAACATGGCTTCATAAAATCAATCCAAGTCTGAAGCTCCTGACGATGATTTTCTTGTTTATCCTGGTGATTTTTATTCATAATCTTAATCAGATGATTCTTTTTACTATTGTGACGATGATCCTATTTGTATTTTTTACAGGTCATCCATATAAGCGAATTTTGCTATTTTCGATACCGTTCCTATTTATTTTCATCTCGACGGCCACCTCGATGATTTTTTTTGGTAAAGGGGATACTACTATTTTTAGATGGGGTCTCGTCCATGTAACAGAAGAAAGTTTATTTCGAGGAATTCACTTGGGATTCAGGGCTTTAACCTATGCACTGCTGGGCTTAACGTTTGCCCTTACAACAAGGCCTGTGTATTTATTTTATTCGATGATGCAGCAGTTAAAGCTTAATCCCAAATATTCCTATAGTTTTATGGCTGGAATTCGCTTAATGCCGATCATGATTGAAGAATTTCAACATATTCGCAGTGCTCAAAAAGTGAGAGGCGTGAGAACTGGTGCTGGAATGAATGCTCTTCTTCACCTATTCAAAATCACTTCGATTCCATTGCTGTCTCAATGCATCCGGAGAGCTTTTCGTATAGCAGTCGCTATGGAAGCAAAGAGGTTTGATTACTCAAAGGAACGCACATTTTATTACAAAATAGGGTTTTCGAAATTTGATGTTGTCTTTGTTGGTTATTTTGTTGTACTAACGGGTCTATCATTTTATCTAGCTCAGGAATTCCCCCTTTTTCCAGTTTCAGATGTTCGTGATTAATTCCAGTGCCTGTCATTCCCCGATTTATCCGTTTGAGTTTATTGGATCAGCGCCTGAACGGTATGTACTTGTTGCTTATTTGGCCTCCAAAACAGTGAGTTAATAAAAACCTCAACCCTGAGGTTTTTATTTTTTTGCGTGCCCAGCAAGCTGTTAATTGCTTATGGGTGAAAGTGTGACCAAGGGGACGGTTCCCCCTGGCTCCCGATTTCACTACATGGACCATAGAGTAGACCCTATGCCTTCTAGTGACAATTTTCTACCAAGATATGAATGAAATCTCTTTAGTTATGTGCAGTAGTGACTGCTTTAATCAATCGTTTGATTAGCAACGAAACCAGTGGTTTTTTGTTGATTATTGGTTTTTATTCATTTTTATTGGTGAATGAGATTAAAGATTGAGACCTTCCATCGACAGAAAATTTTTCAAAGAAACAGCTGATTTTCTAGAAACAAAAGGGCTTTACCGACTTTTAATTAAACGTTTAATTAGTAATTTGATGGCTAACCAAACGTTTGATTAGATTCGCTGCAACAGTTGTTATATCAACATTTGTGTTTTAAAAGAGATGTGTAGTTTGTCGATTAAGGGATAAGTGGAAAAGAGTTAAAAGGTCTCAAATGTTTTTGCCGACCAGAAAATGACGGAGTCTTTTATTTGCTATGAGAAGGAAACTCAAACCGAAAGAAAGGGGAACCTCAACATGCTAAGCTTCCCCTAGTAGTAAATATCCGCTGGTATGGTTTCATATGATTTTAAACATAATTTAGTACTGATTATCAAAACTCATCCACGTACTGTAGTACGCGAAATGCCATTTGGAAGAAATAAATTTTTTAAAGCAGAAAATGACCCCGAATGCGGATTGTGATTGGTTAGTCTACAATTTTTTCAAAAGTAATAATTTGATCCATTTGTTATTAAAAGAAAACAATTTAGAGTCGTTCATGAGTATCAGTCTATTTCGAAACTTGATCTGAGTTTTTCGTCTCAAGCTATGAGTTCTTAAGATTTGGTTGGGATTAAACCAAATCGTCTCTTCGTGTTTATGTGATTTATCGGGAAAGACACAAATGTTATGTATATGGTTGAGCATGACAGGGCACATGGTGTTATTCCCCATAATAATTTTGGAAGTATCCATGGCTCCTTTTAAATTAAAGCCAATACATCGGAGACTATCGTCCAGTATTTCCAAAGGAGATCGATCAACAATGAAAACACGGTGGAGCTCTCTTACTAGCGTACAAACTTTTGCATTTCGATCACGCAACCCAAACATGAACATCATATGCGGATTAATTATGTAGTACCTTTCAATACTCAAAACATCACTCCTAAATTTTTAGTTCTATCGAATTTTTAATTTGATAGCAGTTAGAAAATGGATCAGTACTCCAACTAAATGGGTAATGAAACTTCGAATATTTGGTTGAAGTGAAGAACAGATGTTTTATGATTAACAAGTAAGAAAAGAGGTTTGTGTAGAATATCATTTAGTGTCGAATATTGGGTGGACCCTGGACAGTTAAGGACTGCGCTGCCCAGGTTGAAATAAAAATGTTAGTTATAAGTAGCAATCGTTTCTCTTAATTTTCTGATGGCACCCGATCTCCACTGCTTAACAGCTGATATTGAAACCTTCTCCCTTTCCGCTATTTCTTTAATCGATAATTGATCTAGAGACATGGCGATTACCCATTTTGCTTCCTTTTCCGTTAACCCTTCGCAATAACTTTGAATGGTTTCCTTCTCAAGAAAAGGAAGGGGCTCTATACCATCCATTGCGTCGAAGAATTCCTGCTGTTGGTAAATATGTTTTTCTTTATAGTGGTTATTTTGGTTCATCTGTAACAACATCTTGCCTTTCATAAAGGTGTAGGCGTAATTCGAAAAGTTGCCCTTTTTTTCGTCAAAGGCTTGTGCTGCTTCCCAAAGTCCAATAAGCCCAGTCTGATAGAATTCATCCTCATTTTTATAAATGTGCAATGATTTGATAATCTTATGAATCATTGGTTGATACTGAACGACTAATTGGTCATAGCTCTCCACTGGTAGTGCCTTTCAGGCAGCGCGCTTCCGGTTAATTCCTAGGTAGCTTTACCATAATCGATTCCCAGAAAATCTTCGAATTCAGGAAAAACACATTTAACTTAGAATAATAGATTTAAAGGCTAAAATTCGATTCAAATTGGAACAAACTACTCCCTCATTCAGTTTGTTTTTTAAAAAGTATAAGAGTTAATATGAGTGGTCATCGCGATTGATCAGTTGATGGCTAACGAAATAGTAGCTTGTTAATGATTAACTTATCCATAGGAACCTTGTCTTTCGCTGTTCTTATAGTGGAATATGCACCAGTGCAAACTGAACAAGCCGATTCTATCATTCTGACGTAAAGTTTCGGTTTTTTTTTAATTTAAGAGGTAGAAGGTATGTAACAGGGGTGAACCGTATCATAAGTAAATGAGGTTTTTAGGCAAGGTTGGGAATCAGGTTAAGCACCCGATCAGGATTAGATAAATAGTCGGAAAAATTCCGCTTAATTAGCAAATAAAATAAAAAATGGCTCAAATAGACGGAGAGATTCCGTCTATTGACTCGAAAAACGTGGAAATAGGGGATTTTGCTTTGCATAAGCGGAAAACCTCCGCTTATTTACCCCGAAACGAGCTCCCTTTTGGATTTAACCGGAAAATTTCCGCTTATTTTACTTTGGCGTGTTTCTTAATTAAAGATAGGACTTCTATTTAAATGGAAGTGACAGGTCTTTTAAATTAGCATTCTTTTTGTTATCTGAAATATATTTTGGTGCCAGACGGAACCATGTTCAAAGGAACCTTTCTAGATGGTAATTACACAGAAGATGGGGAGTAGGTATATCAGGAATAATTCGTCTTGGTAATTAAATGATGAAACTGATTTTGGGAGAGTAGGTTTATAGAGTGTCTCGGATAAACCGGGGCGAACCTTACCATAAATAGAGGCGATTTTAAAATCGGAAGACAGTCATACTATATTTGTTTTTCATAAATCTTATGGGTAAGCAGTACGGTGATGAAGGAAAATATCTCCTTTCTAGCAAGACAAGCATTTGGTGTTGAAATATCATAAATTTTTGTGTGAAATCGGGAGGCTCTATTTGCCCGAAAAGGAAATTTTAAAAAACCCTATCAAAATAATGATAGGGCTTTTCTATTAGTATATGTTTATTTTAGATCTTCTCCATTTGTCTCAATAACCTTTTTATACCAATAATAGCTGTCTTTTAGATAGCGTTTTTTGCTGCCGTTTCCATAATCGTCTTGGTCTACGTAAATAAAGCCATAGCGTTTTGACATTTCCGATGAGGAACAGCTGATAATATCAATCGGGCCCCAAGCATAGTAACCTCGCAGGTCAACCCCGTCCTTAATGGCTTCTTTCATTTGCTCGATGTGTGCCCGAAAATAGTCAATTCGGTAAGGGTCATGAATTTTACCATCTTCCAATTTGTCATAGTATCCAACCCCGTTTTCGGTGATATAGATCGGACATTGATAACGGTCGTAGAAGAGGTTTAGAAAAGATCTTAATCCAACTGGATCGATGGACCAGCCCCAAGGGTTTGCTTTCAATTCTGGGTTCCGGTGAGTTTCGTTACCATCCTCGTAACTTTCGGCATCGCAAACCCGAGTATAGTAGTAAGAGAAAGACATAAAGTCAGCGGTGTTTTTTAGCGATTCTTCGTCACCTTCGCCAAATTCAATCTTGATGCCAATTTCGTCAAAATATCTGAATGCGTAGCCAGGATAATACCCGCGTAGTAATACATCTGAATAGAAGTATTCCATTTGATTATGACGAACTGTTGCCAATACATCTTCAGGGTTGGCAGTGGCCGCATACGCAGGGCCGCCACATAACATCATACCAATTTGTAAATCTGGATAATTGTCATGTGCATATTTTGTTGCGTGACCACATGCGACCATTTCATTGTGGACACCTTGATATTTTGCTTCAAGAAGATTATCGACCCTGTCTTCTGCAATTCCTAAGTGGTTGAATGACTCATGGACGATTAAGTTAATTTGGTTGACGATGATCCAATGTTTCACTTTTTCATGGTAGCGGTCAAACAGCACTTTACAGAAACGATTGAAGAAGTCTATCATTTCACGAGAATACCAGCCTTTATAAGCAGTTGTTAAGTGTAAAGGCATTTCATAATGGGAGATGGTGATCATCGGAATCATACCGTTTTTGATGATTTCATCAAATAGGTTATCGTAGAATTGTAAACCTGCTTCATTCGGCTCCAATTCATCTCCTTTTGGGAAGATGCGTGTCCAGGCAACCGAGGTTCTAAAGGTTTTAAACCCCAAGTCCGCTAATAATTTCAAATCTTCTTTGTACGTATGAAAAAAGTCAATTCCCCAGCGTTTTGGAAAAATACGATCCGTGCTGTTTAAGGCTTCTTCAATGAACCGTGTATCCATTTCAAGGTTTGTTTTTTGGTCAATCGGAATATCGGTACGGAATTCGTTAATATCCGCTACACTTAATCCTTTCCCATCTACGTCAAATGCGCCTTCCGCTTGGTTTGCTGCAATGGCACCGCCCCATAAAAAATCTTTAGGAAAACCCGCAGGTATTCTACTCATGTACATTCTCCTTTAAAGCTTGTTCTAATTTTTCTAGTCGAGCGTCATAGGATTCAAAAATCTTGATCATTCGTTTCGCAATGTTAATTTCGCTATAAATCGTCATTAATGTATCTTGCGCGTGGGCAAAAAGGACCGAATAGTCACCATTTTCACCTTGTGTCTCATCTGAAATTGCATTTGTTTGAATACGGTGGGCTTTGACAATTTCTTCATTGGCCAACTTCATCTCCGCTTTTGCTTGATCAAAGTTGCTGTTTTCAATGGCTTTTAATGCATTCATACAATGAACACGTGCATCTCCGGCATGGAGGATAATTTGCATGGCATTTTGGGCAGTTTTTTCATCAATCATGTTTAAATCTCCTTATTTCGCTTGTTGTAATTTATTCGTCCCTTTATTAGCGGTTGTATTTGTTAGATCATTTGATTCGTTTGCGATTTCTTGTTTTTCATAAACTTTAAAGAATGGGTACCAAATCACACTTGCTACAAGCACACAGACAAGCATTAGGATGATACCTGAAACGGTTCCGGTTGTAATCCATGTTGAAATTGGGAATGGAGCATACCACATATCGAATACCATTTTTGGAATCGGTGCAAAATTTATCACTTTTGTTCCGATCCAAACGATGATAGGCAAAACAATCCCGATGATCCACATTGGCAGCATTAGAATTGGGTTCCAAGCAACTGCTCCAAAGATCACTGGTTCATTAATGTTAAAGATTCCAGGGACTACACTTGCTCTTCCAAGCGCCTTTAGTTTTGCACTTTTCGAGAAAGCTAACATTAGTACTAAAGGTAAGGTGGCACCTATCCCACCAACCCACAAATAAGCAGAATAGATTGTTTCAGAGGTTACTAGGTTAGCAGCTCCTGCTGTAGCGTTGGCTGTAATAGCTGCTAAGAGAACAGGCTTTGCCACTGGAGTTAGCACCCAACTTGAAATACCCATTGTATATAAGAAGCAGTAAATAAACATGATCAGTGCAAATCCCCAAGGTGTTTCAATCGCTTTTGCAAGAGGCATAAAGATACTTAGGATAGTGTTATATAAGTCAAATTGTACAATATCTACAACTAACCAAGCGGCCACAATGACGATACCGATTGGAAGCATAGCATCAAACCATGCACGTACAAAATCTGGAATTACTGAATCTTCCTTAAAGAAAGAGAACTTTCCAAATAGCCCCATGACATAACCCGTAAATACACCAGCTACAATGGCTACGAACATACCACCAGCACCTAATGCTTCATGACCAAAACCAATCGTTTCATCTTTAACGACTTGTGGCGTAATAATTAGTAGGAATGAAATAATACCAGTACAGCCAGCGATAAAACGTTGTTTCCTGAAGCGTTTCTTTTCCATTAAGTTAAAGGGAATTAAGAAAGAAATTAGTAGAGATAACATACCCATGGTCCAGCCGAATAGTGTCCAGAAGTTAGGGTAATTTTTAATTTGGAATAAATCCCCTGGAATGGTTAACAAACAGAATACTGAACCTAATAGGATAAAAGGAAGTAGTTGCATGATCGAGTCTTTTAGCGTTACGACCCAAACATTATGATTAATTTTGTTCATTTTAGGTGAGAAGTCACGTTCTAACCAATTAATCAGTTTTTTCACAGTGATTACCTCGATTCATTGTCTCAATTTTTTAAAATTCCTTTAATAAATCTTCTAAAGCAGCCTCTCCATCAAGAGTAGCGTAGTAAGAAGGTTGCATCAGTAAAACTTTTACATCACTGTCACCAATATACTCTTCAATTTCGTCTAAAATATAAGCTAGGTGAGGACCGACCATTAAGGCATCGATTTCATCAATATAGTTTTCAATTTCTGCTTCACCGCGTGCTTTGATGCTAATGTCGAGATTACGAGCTGCAGCTGCTTTTCGGATATTCGATGCCATAAATCCAGAACTTGCACCCGACCCACAAACTAGTAATACGTTTAGTTTTTTCATAATTTATTCCTCCGTTTTTTAAATTGATAGCGCTATCATTTCTACAACCCTACTATAAAATTAATCTCGACATCTCTCAAATATTTAATTACACTAGGGTGGTGCAACAGAATATTTTTAATAGTGCAAATACATAACGATTTATTCTCACTTTGAAAGGTGGCTGGATTCATGAATAGTAAATACAAGGATATTCTTCGTTATTTAAGTACTCAAAATGACTGGATTCCTTCAGGCCAGCTTGCCAATGTAGTAGGAATTTCCAAGAGAAGTGTGAAAACCTATATCGCGGATATTAACTCTATGGAACAAGGGTTGATCACCTCATCCAAAAAGGGTTATCAGGTCAATTTAGAAAAATTGAACCCATTTTTAACGTCAATGAATACAACCATTCCCCAGACACCAAAAGAACGGGTGGAATATATTTTAAAATGCCTAGTAAATGCAGACCGGCCACTTAATGTTTTTGATTTAAGTGATGAATTATATATCAGTGAAGTCACTTTAAAAGGTGATTTGCGTAAAGTCAAAAAACGCTTAGCGGATAATGATTTAGAGTTGAAGGTTTCCGGGGACTTGATTCAAATGATCGGAAATGAAAAAAGTAAGCGGAAATTGATGAGCTCCATTCTTTATAGTGAATCTAATAGTAATTTCCTTGATATCGATAAGCTTAAGGAGTCTTTTGAGGGGTTTGATATCGACTATATTCGTGCTGTCATTGCTGAGGTATTTTCAATTTATCACTACTTTACCAATGATTATTCGCTAACGAATGTAATCCTGCATATTGCGATTGCGATTGACCGGATGGAAAACGGCTTTATTTATCCAAAACAGTTGGATGGGGAAGCTAACCTTGAAAAGGAATACAAAATAGCGACTGATGTTGCTAAAAAACTAGAGGCAAAATTTAATGTTACTTATTCAGAAGGAGAAATACGTGAGCTTGCACTACTTATTTCTAGCAGCGGCACCAGTATTAACTTTATGCACCTCCAACTTTCAGAGCTTCAGGATGTAGCCGGGCTACGATGTCTAAATTTAGTCGAGAAGATCCTAGAAGATTTACGGAATAATTATTATATAGAGATTAATGATTCGGATTTTTTGGTGCGTTTCACCCTTCATGTCAAAAATTTACTGATGCGTTTAGAGAATCGCTTTGTCAGCAAGAATCCGTTGACTTCTTCTATTAAGCTGAATTCTCCTGCGATTTATGATTGCGCCGTGCATGTATCCTATACCATTAAGGAAGAAACAGGCTACACGATGAATGATGATGAAATTGCCTATGTGGCCTTTCATCTTGGCTATGCGTTAGAGATGCAAAAGCAAGCCAATACCAAAATTACTTGTTCGATTCTTTTTCCCTTTTATTATAACTACAACGTACAACTAACAGAGAGGCTTACCAATCAGTTCGGGGAAGACCTTTTGATTCAACACATTGTCACCAATGAGAGTGATTTGGACACGTTAAACAGTGAATTAGTCATTTCAGCGGTACAACTTAATTTTGTACCAAAAAAGCCGTTTGTTATCGTTAACCCTTTTTTCACCGCTGGTGATAGCAACAAAGTGGCGAATAAAATTCATGAATTGAAAGAAGTGAAACGGAAGGCCTCGTTTAAAAGAAATATTGATGCAATCACAGACAAACAACTTTTTAAAATTGTTCATTCGGAAGGGACAAAAGAGGAAACCCTTACAATGATCTGTGGAATCATGGAACAAAAAGAGTTTGTAGATTCCAATTTCCTTATAGACGTTATTGAACGTGAAACCATGTCTTCCACTGCTTTTGGCCGTATTGCTATTCCACACGCTATTAAAATGAATGCCAAAAAGACCGGCATGTTTGCCTTAATCAATAAAAAAGGCTTAGAGTGGGGCGATTTATCCGTCAACATCATCTTACTTTTTTCAGTGAATAGGGAAGATAGGAAATTATTCCATGAGGTGGTAGATTCGCTTGCAACGATCTTGACCGAAGAAGGAAATGTATCACGAATCATGAATGTAGCAGATTATCAAAGTTTTGTAGATATACTTGTAACTTGTTACTAATCTGATCTGAAACTACCCACTTTACTCTATATTCAGCAGTATTAGCAGCAGAAACTTGGCGTATGTGCAGTTTATAATACTCCTTCTCTAGCAAAGAAGGGGGGTACCCCCCTTCCAGTACACCAAAAATAAATAAGCTGCTTAACATTGTTTTTCATAGGAATGAATTTACACATAATTATGGGCTTGACTAAATTGAGTGATCTGTTTTACTATATTTCGTACCTGTCAAGCTGTTTATTGCTAGATGGTGAAAGACTAATCCGAGTAAGTGCGGTAGTCAAGTTAGTGAGACGATTGAATTTCTTAAATAACATGCAAGCTGAATTTTTAAAATGTCTTCTGGGTTCGAAAAGGAAATTTGAAGCTTTTCTTCGATTCTTTTTAGCCTTTGATATAAAGTATTAACATGGATATGCAAAAGTTTGGCTGTTTGTGTTGCTTGACGATCATTTTCCATATAGGCAAGCAGGGTTTGTTCCAAATCCAAAGTACCATCTTTATCAGATGTGAGGGGATTAAAAACTTCATTAACAAACGAGTTCAGGTCATCCATGGGTTGATGAATAAAAAGATGATTAATGCCAATATCCTGATAATTTACAATATTTTTAAGCTGCCTCGAGATTAGAAAGGAAAGGGCTTTATCCGCTTCGGAGTAACTTTTTGCTATATTATCCATACTTGGATAGCAAGTACCAATCCCTATTTTCAGCGATTCTTCATGAACATTCATCCAGTTGGAATGAATAAGCTCTAGTTTCTTTTTTACATACTCCTGATCTGCATAGTGATTAAATTGGCATACCAACGTCACTTTATTTCCATAACCAAAAATGATTGAAACATAGATTCCTAAAAGTTTTTTAATTTGGGCAATTAGTTTATGCATTTGCATATTAAGAAAGTGAAAGTCAGCGTGAGGATGGATATGAATGGTGACTGCCATATAATAGGGATGATCATCCATTCTAAGCTCAATCGCCTTCTTTCGTATCAGGTTATATTCTCGGCACTGAATGAAGTCATTAAATAGATCATTTGTTTTTTGATAATAAGAATCCACTAATGTTTGTTTTCGGATAATCTCTAATGCAATCACGGAACTTGCCTGTTCCATTATCATTTTATTTAAAGGGAAAAAATCATCTTCCTCCATTTCTACTGCGATTATTCCAATCGGAACGTCAATTGCAATAATAGGGTGAATATACAATGACTGACTATTAAAAGACTCAGTAAAAAAAGATTGAGTTTTTAATTTTGTATTTATCTCTGAAGGCAGTTCCCTTTTCCATTGGGTTGGACTTGAGTATTGTTGATGATCTGTTAAGTCTACGATCATTAATGGATGATTTATCATCTTTTTTATTTCATTCGCGATTTTTTGTAAACCCTTACTTTGAAGCGACAGTTTTATTAACGTATTGTGTATGGTATCTCGTTGAATTAAAAGATCATTTTGTTTTTTGAGATTTTGGTAGAGTTTCGAATTTCTTAATACAATCGAGACCTGATCAGAAAAGCTTTCTAACAGTTGTTGATCATCTTTCGTTAAAAGGGGATAAGGACCATTTTGGTAGACAATCAATACACATAAAGTACTCTCCTCAACCTTTATTGGAACTGAAATAATAGATTTCAAATCGTCCAATTGGACAGAATTATTCAGATGAAAAAGATTATCAGATGAAATATTAGATGATTCTGAGATAATGTCTTCTATATTTGTAAGAATAAAAGACTTTTTATCTTTAAATGTTTTCCCGATAATTCCTTCGCCAACCTTCATCCGCATTTTTTTGATTTCTTCATTAGGACCCCCCGTCCAAGCTTTAGGAAATAGCACATCTAAGCTTGGTTCGTACATCCATAGAACTCCCATATCTGCTGCAGGAATAACAGATAAGGCATTTTCTAATATTTTTTTTAACAGGTTATCTAAATCTTCGAGGACGGAGATATCACGGATACTTTCCATCATTTTGTTCCTGATATATTTTTCTCGATCTAGCATTACTTGCAAGTAATGTAAATCTATGATCGGTTTAAGTTCATGCTCATTGTTTAGTACGGAAGATTTATTGATTCTAATGACAATGGTTGTATGATGGGAATAATGGTAGTAAATATCGGTGAAAGCTTCATCGGTACGTATAGTTTCATTGAAAAATCTTTCTGGTGTGGGAGTTTTTTTGTCAAAATGATGGGATAATACTAGTGAAAAATCTAATCCCTTTATACTTTGCCACACCTGAAAATGTGAAAGGCAGCAGTCATCTATTAAAAATTGTTTGAATTTCATCAATGTCTCCACTTTTACAATCCCTCCATAGGACTATGTAGAACTCCACATAATTTATATCCTAATTATATAGGACTGAACATTGTTTGAATAGTTATAATTTTCTATAATTAAATAGAATTCAACAAATTTAGCTAGGAGGTTTTATATGGTATCCAAATCATCGCAGAACTGGAAGTATGTCATTATCATCTTGCTATTTTTAGGGTGGTCAATTGGAAACTTTGATCGATTTTTCATGAATTATGCGATTTTAGGTATTTCAAAGGATCTCCAATTAAGTGCCTCTCAGACAGGAATTGTTTTAAGTAGCTTTTTTGCAGGTTATGCCTTAATGCAAATTCCGGGTGGGTGGCTCGCAGATCGTTTTGGTTTCCGAAAAATCATTATCATCGCTGTTTTTGCTTGGTCCGTTTTCACAATTATGTCAGGAATGGCATGGTCCTTCATATCCTTAATTCTCATTCGATTTCTTTTTGGGCTTGGGGAAGGCAGCTTTTTTCCATCCGCCTCAAAAGGTATTGCTAGTTGGTTTCCGCAAAATGAACGGAGCCGTGCCATGTCCTTCATGCTCACTTCCGGTGCGATAATGGGAGTATTAACACCAATCATTGGTACCCAATCCATGCAAAGTGTCGGTTGGAGAATGATTTTTTATATTGCGGGTGCCATTGGAATTATATTTGTCTTGCTATACGTCTTTTTCTTAAAAGAGAGGAAAGGTTCAACTGTAGGAATTACTGGAATTACTGGAATTACTGAAAATCCTGCTAAAAGTAAAGCGCCTTTACGAGAGGTTTTGAAAACCCCGATTATATGGAATTTGTTCATTGCCTATTTTGCGATTTATGCCGTGCAATGGGGATTAATGGCATGGATGCCAACTTATTTAGTAGAGGCACGTAATCTTGATTTAACATCCGTTGGGTATATTTCAGCTATTCCAGCGTTTACAGGAATTATTGCGATGCTTGCTAGTGGGTATATTTTAGATAAATTACATGAAGGGAAAGATAAGGTAATTGCAGCGATATTTGCTGTATTAACAGCAATTTTTCTATATCTAATGGCTTTTGCGCCAAACATAGCCATGTTTACTGTCTATCAAAGTGTGGTTACTGTATTCATGTCGTTTAATATTACTCTCATCATCTCAGCTCCCTTAAAAATGTTATCAGAAGAGGTAGTAGGAACGGCAAATGGTTTTATTAATACAGGTGCACAATTCGCTGGTGTACTTACTCCAATGCTAATAGGATTTTTAGTCGATGCTTTTGACGGTTCTTATACGGTTGCTTTTATTATGCTGATTATGTTTGCACTAATGTGTGCTATATCTTTATTTTTAATAGGCTCTAAGAAAGAGGTTCCTACTTTCAATGAAAATATTAGTTAGGAGATGGAAAAATTGACTGCTCTATCAGAAAAAATTACAAATTTAATAGATAATAAACGAACCTTATTTACACAGCTAAGTGATCAAATATGGGAGTTTGCAGAAACCAGATTTGAGGAATTCCGTTCAGCTGAATTGCTTTCGGAAGCAATGGAAAAGGAAGGGTTTGAAGTAAAAAAGGGAATAGCTGGTCTTGAAACAGGCTTTATCGCCTCCTATGGATCTGGGCATCCGGTAATTGCGATTCTCGGTGAATACGATGCTTTGGCAGGACTAAGCCAACAAGCAAGCAGCAATAAGTTTGAGCCCATTCTGAAAAATGGAAATGGCCATGGCTGCGGACATAACTTGCTGGGAGTAGGTTCGTTAGCGGCAGCTATAGCGGTTAAGGATTATATGAAGGAACATAAGCTTGCTGGAACTGTACGATATTTTGGCTGTCCGGCCGAAGAAAGTGGATACGGGAAAACATTTATGGCAAGAGACGGTTTTTTCAAAGATGTGGATGCTGCCTTCTCATGGCATCCTGCCACCATGAATGCTGTCATGAACTCCACTGCTAATGCGGTCATCCATGCACACTTTAAATTTAAAGGGAGAAGTGCCCATGCCGGTGCAGCACCACATTTAGGAAGAAGCGCTTTAGACGCAGTCGAACTGATGAACGTTGGAGTCAATTATATGAGAGAACACACAATTGATGAAGCTCGGATTCATTATGCTGTAACCAATACAGGGGGATTGGCTCCAAACGTCGTTCAAGCTGAGGCGGAAGTGACGTATTTAATCCGTGCACCGAAACCATATCAAGTAAAAGAGCTTTATGACAGGGTAGTAGACTGTGCCCGCGGTGCGGCACTTATGACGCAAACGAAGGTAGATTACGAAATTCAAGGTTCCTGCCATAATTTAATTCCAAACCTGACCCTTGAAAAGGTAATGCACCAATATATGCAAGAAATAGGAGCTCCTCTTGCTACTGAACAGGATATAAACTATGCAAAAACCATCTATGAAACGTTGACGGACGAGGAGAAGCGTGCGGCAGCTTTACAAGTTGGAAAACAGGGAGCTTCTCAATTAGCCGAACGACCGATTGCCGACTTTATCGTTCCTTTTTCTGAAAAAGAAACATTTATGGGAGGTTCTACGGATGTTGCCGATGTTAGTTGGAATGTTCCAACAGCACAATGTGTAACTTCCACCTGGGCGTTTGGAACACCGTTTCATACTTGGCAGGCTGTGGCACAAGGTAAAGAAAGCTATGCCCATGATGCCATGCTATTAGCTGGAAAAGCAATGGCATGTACCGCTATTTCGGCTATTGAAAACCCAGAATTACTTGAAAAGGCAAAGAAGGAATTAGTAGAAAGGCTTGATGGTGAAACCTATGAGTCGCTAATCCCAAAAGGGCTTACACCTCCGAAAAATAAACAAAAGGTGTATCAAACAATATAAAAGAAACAAAGGGGACGGTTCTTATGGCTTTTAGGCATAAGGACCGTTTTCTTTAAAGGGAGTGAGCATATGTCTTTTACGAGTTTAAGAGAATTAATGGAACTTGCTGAAAACGAGAAAACAACCATTGCGGATGTAATGATCACTACAGAGGTACAACAGAAAGGTGATCCTAGAGAAACGATACTCGAAAAAATGGCCGAGCAATTTGCAGTGATGGAGGAGGCCGTCCGTAAAGGAACGATGAGTCCCGTTATGTCCCGGACCGGTTTGACAGGCGGGGACGGGCACCGCCTTCACCAATATGCTGAAAATGGTAATACCTTTGTCAACCCTGCGACATTAAATGCTGCAGCGAATGCACTCGCCGTTTCAGAGGTAAATGCGGCGATGGGGCGGATTGTGGCAACACCGACAGCAGGCTCCGCAGGAATCTTGCCGGCTGTACTGGTTCATGCCCTTGAAAGCGGAAAATTTACCCGTAAGCAAATTGTCGAGTCCATGTTTACTGCCTCCGCGCTTGGCATAGTTATTGCAAATAAAGCGTCAATCTCAGGGGCCGCCGGCGGGTGCCAGGCCGAAGTCGGATCTGCCACAGCCATGGCAGCCGGCACCCTTGTGGAGCTGGCCGGCGGTACACCGACGCAGGTTGGAAATGCTGTTGGAATCGCCTTGAAAAATTCACTAGGGCTGGTTTGTGACCCAGTGGCCGGCCTGGTGGAAATCCCGTGTATCATTCGTAACGGTTTACATGCGATTACTGCACAAGCCGCGGCAGATATGGCGTTAGCAGGTGTAGTCAGCACCATCCCTCCGGATGAGGTAGTCCATGTGATGCATGAGGTAGGACAGCAAATGCCTGACTCGTTGAGAGAAACGGGGATAGGCGGTCTTGCCGGAACTCCAACAGGAAAGAAATTAAAAGAACAGATTTTCAGAGAAAAAGCTAGTGGCTGTGGTCCAGCAAAATACCAAAGTGCCTATGAAATTATCGGCCCTGTAATGGTTGGCCCTTCAAGTTCGCATACGGCCGGGGCTGTTCGAATTGCGAATATTGCCTACCAGCTGTTGAATGAAAAACCATTATTTGCAAGGTTCTCATTAATGGGCTCCTTCGCTGAAACCTATCAAGGACACGGAACAGACTTAGCGCTGTTGGCAGGTGTTATGGGATTATCGACTTTAGATGATGGCATTCCAAATGCAAAGGCAATTGCCGAAGAACAGGGCTTACAATATGAATTTACGAAAAGGATGCTTGGAAGTTATCACCCTAACACCGTTCTTGTAGAATTATCAGGGGCTTCGCGTACTGTAAAGGTGTTGGCCAGTTCTTTAGGCGGCGGCAAGGTGGAGGTTCAGGAAATGGATGATTATCCGTTAAAATTTTCCGGCGAACGGCCGACACTTGTGATCCGTCATACCGACCGAAAAGGGGTTATCTCAGAGTTATCGGGGGTTCTTTATCAAAAAGGGTGTAACATTGCTCGCATGGCTAATGAGCGTTCAAAAATTAATGGTCCTGCGATAACGGTTTGCGAAATTGACAATAAAATCGAAGAAACTGTCTTAGCTTTATTAAAAAAAGAGATCCCAATTATTGACGAAATTGTCTTGGTTCAAACTATGTAGTTGTCTAGGATATCAATGGGGACGGTTCTCTCGGCTTTAATTTTTAGGGTTCTTAATTAGGGAGCAACTGCCAGCAGTCTCCATTGTAGAAGGCTATTTTTTTATCGGAGGAAGGAAAAGTAACTGATGATAGCGGTTGCATAAATATTTAAAATATTGAATAAATATTCATGACGTGTTACTATATTACTAGTTTAAATTCTTCTGAGTTTAGACCTCCTAAAATGGACTTAGCCTAGACCACTAAGTTCAACTTTGACCTTTGATTTTAAAAATCAAAGGTCCTTTTTGTTTTCTTGTGCAGCCGCGAAGAAAAGCTACCTTTTATGAAAGGTCTGATTTATCACTAGCGACTCTCTTTTATTAGATATGATGCACTTTTATTAGAAGATATTATAATGCTTGTAAGATCCCCTTGTGATAAGTGCGGAGTCGTTCATGCAATATCACAATTTTTTTCAAACCAAGCATTATATTCGACAAAAAATTCCCTAGGAAATCACTCAAAGTACTTGTTTCAAAAGGTCTTGATGACCTTTTAATCAATCGTTTGATTTAGGAAGATTAATGAAGCAAATTGTCGGATAACCCAGAATGCACCTATACTTCCGGGTTCAACCATTCATAGATTATGACTGGAGAAACTAGCGCGCTTTTTTCAACCAACTAAACATTACATAAATAATAAGTAGTAAAACACCTATTTCAATAGCATGGTCGGCCACATTAAGTACTCCACCGGCACGAGGGATAAAATCTGTCACCTGCCCAAACAAAAGCCGATCAATACCATTTCCAATTCCTCCCCCGACAAGAAATCCGAAACTACTATCAATGAGAGTCCCCTTCATTTCTTCGGTTCTGCGAATATATAATACACTGATCACAAACAACACAGCCATAACTCCAAAAAGCCGTGCATAGCCCTGAAATAAACCTCCGGCCATCCCGCTATTTTCGATATGTGTGAGTTGCCATCCCCACAAGCTAAATTCTTCGTTAATTTCAATGTGGGTACGAATTAGATATTTCGTAAGTTGGTCAGTCAATACAACTAGGATTGATATGATATAAAATAGCATTGAGGCCCTTCTTTCATGTAGCATTATTTTGCTTCACTACTCATCAGTATAAATGAACGCCTAGAAAAAACATTAAAAACGCTCTTCTTAGATTTAAAGGGTAAGCCGGCTTTATTTTCTTGCTATTTGAAGTAAAGGAAATAGGGATTTTTTCATACAAATTAATTTTTTAATCGACAAAATAAGTAAAATTCTTACATTAGTATCTTTCAAATTTCCCATTTAAAGAATATAATATTTTGTATGAAAATCATTGTAGAGAGGGGAGCAAATGAAAAAAGGACTATTATTTGGCTGCACTTTGGCGGCTCTTTTGGTACTGGTTTTTTCTCTATTAAACTCAAAGGAATCGTTTCAAATGGCTGGCAAAGAGATGGGGAAGAGTGTAGTAGAAAAGGAACAGAATCTGAAGGAAACAAAGGTTCAAGAAGCTACAACAGCAAAAGTCGAATCAAGGGTTCACCATTCTGCAACTGTAAATGCCGAAACGGAATCATATGAGGAAAAAACACTGGTTGAAGATAAATTTGAATCTAAGGCTGAGTTTAATAGAATCACACAGGAGGCAGAAGTAACCTTAACTGCTTTACTAGAGACGGCCAAGAAGGAAGTAAAAGTTGAAAAAAGAAGGCAATATGGATCTATCTATCATTCCTATAAAATATGAGGCGATTCTAAAAGAAAAAGAGAAAGAAGCAGACAGCCAATTTCAAATCTTTTTAGATAAACTGGAATCAGACATGCTTGAAAATAACCTCCCTGCTTCAATGGAAGAAGAGTATAAGCGAGTGTACGAACAAAAGAAGTTAGATCGCTTATTGAGATTAAAGGAGGAAATTAAAAAGCTTGTTTAACCTTAGAAAGTGATAGAAAGAGAGAGAACTTAATAATTGGGAGTGGAGCTTTTGAAAAACAAGTCACTAGTATTCTTGCTAATCTTTTTGTTAATGACTAATCCACTAATGACGATGGCTGAGACATTCGGTACAGATGATCAAACAACAGAGTCTGATTATCTTGGACCTACCCTTAATAACGTTCAACTATCTACGACAGAGGTGAATGTAGGGGAAGAGATTGTTTTTACAGCCTCCGTGTCGGATGACATTTCCGGAATATCAAGTGTATCTGCCATGATATACTTTGCAGACAAATCTAAGCCTAATAGTGCCCGGCACATTGAGTTTGTTTACGATCCTACATCATCTAATTGGATCGGGACCTATACAGTTGGGGTGAATGATGTACCTGGAAAATGGGTTTTAGAGGAAATTCACATGGTTGACAACATGTATAATTCAAACTGGGCTTATATTTCAGAGGCCTTCACTATACACAACGCTGAGGGAGACTTTACAGCTCCAACAGTGGAAAACGTTGTCATTGATCCGGTTACAGCTAATGTTGGGGACGTTGTTAATATTTCAATGAAGGTTACCGATGATAAGTCTGATATTTCTTATGTGAATGCGTATCTGCATTCTGTTAATGGAACGAATCGTTATGTCTATTTACAATATGACCAAGAAAAAGAGGAGTGGTTTGGTTCATATACTGTACAAAAAAACGACAGTCCCGGCTTAAGTACCTTAATGGTGGACACACAAGATACAGCAGGTAATTATGGAACGATCGATACGTCTAAAACTCTTTATATCAATAATGAAGGTGGAGATTTTACGGCACCAGTTATTGAAAATATTGAGGTTTCAACTTCTGCTATTCAAGTAGGAGAAACTGTTACGATAACTGCTGATGTAAGCGACGGTAAATCAGGAGTTCGCGAAGTATCAGCTAATCTTCATTCATCTAACTACGAGCAATATGAAACAGTAAAGTTGAACTACAATCAAGAACAAAACAAATGGGTAGGTACCTTCACTGCAAAGGAAACTACACATGATGGTGATTGGTATTTCTCTGTTCATGCAACGGACAATTTTGATAATTACAGCTGGAGTTACAATACACCATATTTTACTGTCATCAATCCTGATGGGGATTATACAGCTCCTACAATCTCAAATTTAGAAGTTAATCCGACAAATGTAACTGTTGGTGAACAAGTGACATTGTCAGTAACGGTAGAAGATGACAAATCAGGTGTTGCCTATGTTCAAGCTTCTCTGGACTACTTAGGTAATGTACCATTCAAGTATGATCCTGAAAGTGGAAAGTGGACGGCAGCCGTAACGATTCCTAATTCTATTGAAGATGGAAGAGAGATCTTTATTCATAGTGTAGAAGCCATCGACTTCAAGGGGAATAAAAGGTATGAATGGTTATCACAACCATTTTATGTATCCAACCCAACTCCGCTCACATTAGAAAACGTTGAATTTTCTTCAAATACTGTTATGGCAGGCGATAATCTTCAAATTCAAGCGAAATTTGCTAATGATGAAAATGTAGTTAACAGTGTGACAGCAAGAATTACTGATGAATTAAATCTCAACAGATACGTAGAACTTACTTATGATTCAGAAAATGGAACATGGAATGGAAGCTATCCTGTTCCTGCAAATGACAAACCTGGAGAATGGTATGTATACTTTAATGTAAAAGATGTAAAAGGAAACCATTATTATTTTTCAGCAGGGCAGACTTTTACTGTAGATAACCCAAATGCTGATACGGAATTGCCAGTAATCGAAAACGTGACGATTACCCCTGATGTAGCAACTTTTGGTGATGAGGTAACGATTGAAGTAGAAGCATCCGATATCGGCTCCGGTATTAGCTTTGTCAATGCGTTTTTGAATATGGATAACATTAGTAACCGATATATTCCCCTTACCCTTGATCAAACGACAAAGAAATGGATAGGGAAATTCACAGTGGAACAAAGAGATGCGTCTGGTGTATGGAATGTTGAAATCATGGCAAGTGACTTCGCCGGTAATGTTCAGTCTAATACCAGCTATCAAATGGAAATCAATAATCCAAATCAAGATACAAATGCACCTACCGTTGAATCCTTTAGCTTTGATAAAACGATAGCACAACCTGGTGATACTATTCGGTTTGAAGCGAAGATTAGCGACAATCAATCAGGAATTAATAGTGTCTACGTTCAATTCAGTCAGAATAACAATTCTGAATCTAGATGGAAGAATGTAACACTTACCTATGATGAAACTCGTGGCCTATGGGTAGGATCCTATACCATTCCAGCCTATTCCTCTGCAGGATTACATTCTATATATTTATACGCTGTAGACCAGGCGGGAAATTGGGGATCTGGACCCTGGATGGGCAATCAAATTCTAATTTTGAATGATACTCCTGATTATGACAAACCGGTTTTTGAAGAATTGAGCTTTACACCGGGAACCGTTAGATTAGGTGACTCAATTTCTATCAGAGTAAAAGCGACAGATGCAGGATCAGATGTTGAGAGTGTCAGTGTTATGTTCATGGAAGGACAGTTTTGGAATGCAAGTGAATTTGGCGGTACCTTTGAAAGTATCGACTTAGAATATGACCCTAATGAAAACGTCTGGGTTGGAAGTAAAACCATTACTTCAGTTGACTACACAGGAAAATGGAGATTGGAAGTATCGGCAACAGATGGAGCAGGAAATACTGTATATGACACATTCCCTCAGCCACTATATGTCGACCAAAACGAAAGTGAACCAGTGACTTCAGTAAATCTTGAAGTTAATCAGACAAGTCCGCAAATTGTAGGTACACCTATTTCTGTTAAGGCAACTTCAGAAGGAAGCAGTAACCCAGAGTATCGTTTCTATGTCCGCGATGATAAAGGAGACCTTACAACTATTCAGGAGTATAGCAGTCAAGATACTATAACATGGACACCGACTCTGCCAGGTAACTATACCATTATTGTGGAGGCAAAGGATAAATACAAAACTGGCTCCGCTAGTTTTTATGAAGCCCGAAATGAAATAAACTATACGATTAATGTTGGAAAAGTTACAAGCGTACAGGCTGAAGCGGATCAAGTTTCCCAAAATGTTATTGGAACACCTATTACGTTTACGGCAACATCTGAAGGAAGCAACGAGCCTGTGTACCTTTTCTATGTTAGAGATCACAAGGGAAATCTAACCACTCTTCAGGAGTATAGTGATGATAACACCTTTACATGGACACCAACGAGTAAAGGCAACTACACCGTAATTGTTTATAGTAAGGACAAGGGGTCGAAAGAATTATTTGAAGCTCAAACTGAAATGAGTTATAAGATGAAAGCTGGAAAAGAAACAAGTGTTCAAGTTAAAGCAAATCAGCCTTCATCAACAATTGTTGAAACACCGATTACTTTAACAGCAACATCTGAAGGAAGCAATCAACCTGAGTACCGATTCTTGGTCAAGGATGACAAGGGAGTACTTACCACTCTTCAGGAGTATAACAGCAATGGTACAGTAACTTGGATACCAACGAGTGCAGGCAGTTACACGATTATTGTTCTTGGTAAAGAAAAGGGCAAACCTGGTTCAGGTGAATCCCTAGAAGCACGGACAGAAATGCTATTTAATGTACAACAATGATTTCGATATGATGTACGGTATTTTTTTAGCTATTAAGCAAGCCCTATCCAATAGCCAGTTGGATAGGGTTTTTTATCGTTTGATATTTCATATAAGAAACTGCAGTGAGTCCCGAATACATTGGATAGATGCTTTTTTATTGTTGCTTCACTGAGTAAAAGCTCACATGCAATTTCCTTTTTGGTCCGCAAATTGTTCTCTTTGGTCTAATGAAGTCACCACAACCAACTAATCAGGAGAATGAAATAAACGAAACCCTTTACCAGCTTTTGAATAAAGTGGATAAAGCTTTGTACACTGCGAAACGAGAGGGACGCAACCAAGTGCAGGTGTTTGGAGCGTAAATTCCGGTGCCTGTCACCCTGAATTTTTCATCGACACGTTTTTTCCTAGAAAACACGTAAAAGTTCTTTTTTAATGGAGTTTTAGGTGTTTTTAATCAACGTCTAAGTGGTATTTTTTATAGTAGAAGTTTGTCAGGTTGTGTATTTTAGTAGTTTCTCTTGTTCTTTTGAAGGAGCAATCTAAAAATCTTGGCTATTTTTCGACAACTACCTCGCCTGAAATCAAGAAGGAAACCAAATAACAAAGGGGCTCATCTGCTATTTAATCAAGCGTTTGATTAATAGGGTTTGAATTAACTAATCGTTTGATTAGAATTGCATTACGTGCCGTTAATACAGCGTTTGCTTCTCTCTAGCAGGAAGAAAATTGTCGAGAGATGATTTAGTGAAAAAAGGTCATTTTGACTACTATATAGACATAAAGGAAGGGGTTTCAAACTTAGTGAGCATATAGGATGGATTTCTTGGGAAGAATGTTATGAAGTTATTAAAGACTTGTATTCTAATGATAAGGAACTTGTTAAATTAGTGTCTTTTTATAAGGACCGGCTCATGGGGACGGTTCTGGTTGCCTTTTATAGATTTTACCAATTATAAAATAATGTCAACCCTCCCTGTTTTTTTCTAAGATAACAAAAAGACTAATTGAAAATTTGAGAGTTAAGAAAAATTGTTAAGAGCTTAGTAATTGATTTACTAGGCTTTTCTTTTCCTACTAGTAAAGACTTTAGGAAATAACCTACCACGCGGTGCTAGAACAATTAGGATCTTAGATTGACCTTTAGGGATTAATTCTTTTCTGCCTCCCTATTGACAGATCAAATAATAAAAGATAAATTAAGGTGGTAATAACCACATGATGTCTTTATGTGGGGAAATGAGGTATCCAGATGTGGAATAGTAAAATCTCTACCATACAAAAAGATAGCCCTGTACCACTATATTACCAACTGAAAGAAATTTTAAAAAATCAAATAGAATCAGGCGAACTTAAAGATGGAGAAATGATTCCATCAGAACGAGAATTAATCGAACTCTATCAAATAAGCAGGCCAACGGTTCGTCAAGCTATTAATGAGCTTGTTAACAGCCAGCTATTAGTAAGAAGACAAGGTTATGGGACCTTTGTTAATAAACCGAAACGAAGTCAATGGTATCTTGAAAGTCTTACGAGCTTTTCAGAAGAAAATGAAAAAAAGGGCTTAGCAACAAAAACAACGGTTCTTACTATCCAATTGATTGAAGGAACGATGGAACTAAATTCATTGTTTAGAAAAAGTCATAACCAATACTATCATATTGAAAGATTACGTTATGTAGAAGAGCAGCCAGTGGTTCTCGTATCTACATATATTCCATGTAATCTTGCACCTGAATTAGAGAAGGAAAATCTTACAGAAAATTCATTATATGATATTTTGCATAATCGTTATCATTTAAACATTGATTATGGTGAACGAAGTCTGGAAGCAGTGATTGTAGACAAGAATGATTATCAACATCTCGGAATCTCACCTGAATCACCTATCCAGTTAGTGAAAACTATTGCTTTTCTTGAAAATGGCGATGTGTTTGAATACTCCATTTCAAGGTTCCGCGGAGACTTAAGCAGTTTTAAAGCAAAATTAAAATTTAATAAATAGTATGATTGCACGGAGTAGAGCACAGATTATATAAACGTTGAAATTTTCAAAAAATTTTGTTGACGGAATATAAGAATTGCTCTAAACTTTGTATTAGGTGGTAATGACAACCTGACATTAGAACGTATAAAATGCAAACGTATATTTTATGAAAAAAATTTTTAAGTATGGTGGTAATGACAACCTAACATTCTTACGTTATTATGTTTTATTTTGTACGGCAATTATCTATCCTTTAAAGTCGTTCTGAAAAAATATTTTTATAGATAAGGAGAATTATAAAAATGGTAACAGCCATTAAAATGCCGAAAATGGGTTTGTCGGGAGACACGAGTTTGATTGGTCAGTGGATTAAGAAAAAAGGAGATAAGGTTTCAGTAGGTGAATCCATATTAACCGTTGAAACCGATAAAGCAACGTTTGAAGTGGAAGCTGAAGCAGAAGGGGTGCTGCTGGAGGTTTTTTATGAAGAAGGTGATGAGGTACCGGTTCTGACTCCTATCGGTGTTATTGGAGAAGAAGGGGAGGATTTCTCAAAACTTTTAAATGAAGACCCTGCAGGCTCTGAACCACTTAAAGATGAAAAAGAACATCAACCAGATTTGATTGTTCAGGCACAACAAACAGCAGCTGCAAATGGTCAGAACCTGGAACCAGTTGAAACTTCTAGTCTAAAAATTTCTCCAAGAGCAAAGAGAACAGCAGAAAGACTTCATCTTGATTATCGGTTTGCAGAGCCATCGGGTGCTTCAGGAAGAATTATTGAGAAAGATGTATTAAGTTTACTTGAAAAGGCTCCTAGGTATACCAGTGCAGCAAAAGCAGCTGGAATCCTTGTTGATAGGAATGATAAAGCTACTGGTTTAGGTGGAAGAGTAACCGTTCAAGATGTTTCTGGCACTGCTTCAACGAAACCAAGTGAACAAAAAGTTGTAGAAGAGCCGGCAACTAACGAAAAACCAGGTTACAACGTTCAGCCTTTAAGTCGTATGAGAAAAGTTATTGCGAAGAATATGATGAATTCCTTACATAATACTGCTCAATTAACCTTAACATCATCCTTTGACGCATCAACAATTCTTGCCTACCGGAACAAAGTAAAGAAGCAAAAGGATAGTCTTGGTCTCGAAAACGTGACTCTTAACGATATGATTCTCTTTGCTGTTTCTAGGACACTTATGAATCACAAAGATTTAAATGCCCATCTAGTCGATAATGATTTACTCGTATTTGACTCCGTCCACTTAGGCATGGCTGTCGATACTCCTAAAGGTTTAATCGTTCCAACTTTGGTGGATTCCAATACAAAGTCATTAGTTGAATTAGCAAAAGCGAGTAATGAGATGGTACAGAAATGTAAGGATGAAACGATTTTGCCAAATGAGATGCAAGGTGCTAGTTTTACCGTTACGAATCTTGGCAGTTTTGGAATCGAGTCCTTTACACCTGTACTTAACCCGCCGCAAGTCGGAATTCTTGGCGTGAACACCATTGTTTATCGTGTGAAACAATCGGAAGGAAAAGACATCACGTATCCAGCAATGGGGCTTTCCTTAACCTTTGATCACAGGGCATTAGATGGTGCACCAGCTGCAAGATTCCTTAAGGATTTAATAACTAATCTTGAACATTTCGACCTATTATTAGCCAAGTAATATATTCATAGTTAAAGAGGGGCAGATGACAAAAATGGTATATGATTTGATTGTTCTCGGAGGCGGTCCTGGGGGATATCATGGTGCTTTACAGGCAGCTTCTCATAATCTGAAAACACTCTTAATAGAAAAGGAAAAATTAGGCGGGGTTTGTTTAAACGAAGGTTGTATCCCAACAAAGACCCTCCTCCAATCCGCTAAGGTTTACCATCATGCCTTGCATTCTGAGGATCTTGGTGTTACAGCGAGCAATGTCGAATATCATCATGAAAAAGTGCTGAAAAGAAAAAACGAAGTTTCTGCCCAATTAAGAAGCGGAATCCGCGGCCAGCTTAAGGTAAGTGGTGTAGAGGTGATTGAAGGCTATGGCCAAATTTTAAGGCGGCAGGCAGATGGTTTCCTCGTTAGCATTGGGGAAGAAGTGGTGAAAGGTAAGCGGCTGCTTTTAGCAACAGGGGCAAGTCCTGTTATCCCGCCGATTCCAGGTTTAAAGGAGGCAATTGGTCAAGGTATTGCCCTTACCAGCAGAGAAATATTAGATATTCCGCATATCCCTGAGTCCTTAACCATCATTGGAGGCGGCGTTATAGGTCTTGAAATGGCGGAGTATTTTGCTAAGACGGGCAGCAGGGTTACGGTGATTGAAATGCAAAATCAAATTGGCGGTCCAATAGATAGTGAAATTTCCACCACCTTTCTGAAAATACTTAAGCAAATGGGAATACTATTTGAGCTTAATGCCAAGGTCCAGTCGATTGATCATCACCAAGTGACGTATGAAAAACAGGGAAAAACATTTCGTGTTGATTCCGAATACATTTTAGTTTGTACGGGCCGAAAACCAAACATTGAAAACCTGGGAATTGAGGCTATAGGAGTAGAAACCATTAAAGGCTGTGTTTCTACTGATGAGACGGGGCAAACCAATATACCTAATGTGTATGCAGTTGGAGACCTTAATGGGAAGTCAATGCTTGCTCATACAGCCTATCGTGAAGCTGAGGTTTGTATTCAAACCATAATAGGAAAAAAAGAACAGATGCGTTACCACACCATTCCTGCAGTTATTTATACAACACCAGAAGTAGCCTTTGTCGGTGAAACGGAGGAATCGGCATTAGCAAAAGGAATTGATTATGCCAAGGTGAATCTTCCCTTAAATTATAGCGGGCGTTATGTAGTAGAACAGGGAGACCGCAATGGTTTTATTAAGATTGTCATTGATAAAAAATATAATCAAATCATTGGTGTTCATATATTAGGTAATTACGCTTCTGAAATCATTTATGGAGCATCGATGATGTTAGAAACCGAAATGCGAACGAGTGATATTGAACAGCTTGTCTTTCCGCATCCTTCTGTTTCAGAAGTGATTAAGGACGCAATCCATCAGTATATAAAAATTGGAGGTTAATAGATATGCCAAAAAATTTATTGCTTGATCCAGTGGAGCAGAGGAGTAATCTTGAAATTAAATTTAATCCGATTCCGATAAATCAATATAATAAGAGTTTCGCAGAAGAAAAATCTGCGTATTCAAAAGAGGACCTTGTGAGAATTTACCGTGATATGTTTATGATTCGTGAATTCGAGTCGATGCTTCTCTCTTTAAGAACAACCAACTCTTATCAGGAAGTTTCTTATAAATACAGCGGTCCCGCTCATTTATCAATCGGTCAGGAAGCGGCTACAGTAGGCCAGTCGTATTTGTTAGATGAGAACGATTTTATTTTTGGATCCCATCGCAGTCACGGTGAAATTATTGCAAAAGGCTTATCCGCGATTGAAAAATTGTCTGATACGCAATTAATGAACATCATGGAGGACTTTTTTGATGGCAAAATACTAAGAATCGTTCAAAAGCATTGTAAAGATGTCAAGGACACAAAAGAATTGGCTATACATTTTCTTATTTATGGTACGATAGCGGAATTGTTTGGAAAGGAAACAGGATTGACAAAAGGATTGGGTAATTCCATGCATGCCTTTTTTTCACCATTTGGCATTTATCCTAACAATGCAATTGTTGGCGGTTCTGCACCCATTGCGATGGGCTCTGCGCTCTATAAAAAGGTAAATAAGAAAAAGGGGATTGTCATTGCTAATATCGGCGATGGTTCTATGGCAAGAGGGCCAGTCTGGGAATCTATGAACATGGCGGCTATGGACCAGTTTAAGTTACTTTGGGATGAGGAGTATCGCGGCGGTCTTCCAATTATCTTCAACTTCTTCAATAATTTTTACGCAATGGGCGGCCAGCCTGTTGGAGAAACAGCAGGTTATCAGTTTTTAGCTCGGGTAGGTGCGGCCGTCAATCCTGAGCAAATGCATGCAGAGAGAGTAGATGGATATAACCCGCTTGCTGTTATTGATGCCATCAAGCGCAAAAAAGAGATTCTTGCGCAGGGGAATGGTCCTGTACTATTAGACACATTGACTTACCGTTTGACTGGACATTCGCCTTCTGATCCGCAAGGATATCGCAGTAAAGAAGAGTTCCAAAGATGGGCGGAAGTGGATCCAATTGTTCATTTTAAGCAGCAGCTTGTGCTTGAGCAGGTGGAAAATGAAAACAACCTTTTGGGCATTGAGCTAAATATCAAAGATATTATGTTAAAATTATACAAATTAGCGATTGATGAAGAGATTTCACCAAAAATGGATTTAATCCAATATCCAGATGATATTTCAAGCCTTATGTTTTCAAATCAAAGCATTGAAAAAATGGAGGAACGGGAATGTGAGGTACTGATTCCTAAGGAAGAAAACCCAAGAGTAAAACAGATTAAAAAGAAAATAAGGGTAGGTATCCAGGATGGTAAACCGGTATCAAAACTGAAAACACTCCAGCTTAGAGATGCTCTATTCGAGTCTCTAATTGATAAATTTTATACAGATCCGACTTTAATCGCATATGGAGAAGAAAATCGTGATTGGGGCGGTGCATACGCTGTCTATAACGGATTAACCGAATCTCTTCCATATCACCGATTATTCAATTCTCCGATTTCTGAAGCAGCCATAGTTGGATCAGCAGTAGGTTATGCTCTTTCTGGCGGACGGGTAGTGGTTGAGCTCATGTATGCTGATTTTATCGGTTGTGCAGGGGATGAAATTTTCAACCAGTTGGCTAAGTGGCAGGCAATGAGCGCTGGAACGCTGAAAATGCCTGTTGTGCTCCGCACCTCTGTTGGTTCTAAATATGGAGCTCAGCATTCTCAGGAGTGGACATCATTGGTGGCACACATTCCTGGATTAAAGGTAGTGTATCCTGCTACACCGTATGATGCAAAAGGTTTGTTAAATGCTGCCTTAAACGGAACGGATCCAGTCATTTTCTTCGAAAGTCAAAGCCTTTATGATATTGGCGAGATGTTCCATCTTGAAGGAGTTCCTGAGGAGTATTATGAAATACCGATTGGTGTACCAGATGTAAAGAGAGAAGGAAAGGACATCACCATCCTAACAGTAGGTGCTTCTTTATACAAAGCAGTGGACGCTGCTGAAATTTTAGAAGAAAAGTTTGGGTTGTCAGCTGAAATCATTGATGCCAGGTCTGTAGTTCCTTTTGATTATGAAAAAGTTCTTGAATCTGTTAAGAAAACAGGGAAAATCGTTATTGTCAGTGATGCAGTAGAACGGGGATCGATTATAAATGATTTTGCCCGCAATATTACGGATATGGCTTTCGATGATTTAGATGCACCCCCTGTAGTCATCGGTGCGAGAAACTGGATTACTCCTGCTTATGAATATGAGAATCATTTCTTCCCGCAGGCAGATTGGATTATTGATGCCATTCATGAAAAAATCATGCCGTTAAAAGATTATGTACCCGTCAATAACTTCACTAAAAATGAACAAATTCGCAGAAGTAAATTTGGAGTTTAATAGAAGCATTAATGAAGTTTAATAGTGAGAGCAGCTAAGATGACAAGGTTATCCTAGCTGCTCGATTTCTTAGAATGAAAATTTGATAACGTTATATATTGACTTAGGAATAATATTAGAATATATTAATAATTTATAGTAAATTATAAATTTACAGAAAAAAACCACTTTATACATAATCCACCAGTCATCTTTAGACGAAAAATGAGAATAACATTTTATATTTTTTACTTTAAATGATAACGTTATCAAAAAACATTCACAATCATCCAGAACCATCCACACAAGTAATCGTCAATCTCTCTTTTTTTCATTTCAGAACAGATAATTCATTTAGTTTTATGGTAAGTATTACCTAAAATTAAGAGCCTAGTACATCTTAAGTTACAGTACTTACTTAAAAGTGAATCGATAATCGTTGTTTTTTAAAAAGATAACGTTATCAAAATGCATGACTCAAGTTAAAATTGTTGAGTAATTTGTTAATTAATGCGTTCTTGCATAGAAAAACTATTACAATCAGTAGAGAAAGCGTTACCAATTCTATGTTTAAGAAAGGTGTTCCAAATGGGTGATACGAGAAATACAGAATTAAATAAGCAAGTGACCATAAAGGATATCGCTAAAAAAGCAGGCGTTTCACAAGCGACTGTTGGAAGAGTGATAGGGGGGTATGGGAGCGTTTCTTCAAAAGCGAAAGAAAAAGTCTTAAAAGTAGTAAAGGAATTAAATTATGTACCGAATTCGATCGCACAAAGTATGAAAAATAAGCGGACCAAAACCATTGGAGTTGTGGTTGGAAGATTTGGTAATCCCTTTTTCAGTGAAATCGTCAATGCCATTGAAGTAGCGGGAGCCAAATTAGGATATAACGTTATCATTTCTAATACAGATGAGGATCCGAAAAAAGAATTAGAATGTTTGAAAACATTATACAGCAAACAAATCGATGGGATTATCATCGCGACCACACTAAGTCCTGATACCGTGCTGGATGCTGCTTCTAAAAAGTTTTATTCAGGAAGTATTCCTACCGTATATATTGACAGGGAACTCCCATTCTTACAAGAGCTATGTGTCCTGACCGATAATTATTTTGGTGCCTATAAAGCTACTGAATATTTAATAGAAAAGGGACACAGAAATATTGGAATCATTGCGGGTACAAATACGAGTACCATGCACCGAAGGATAGAGGGATATAAGAGGGCTCTGATGGACAATAACATTGAGCCTCAGGAAAAATTTATTCGGTTTGGAGAAAAAGCAACAGTAGAAGAGGGCAGACAATTTACTAGTGATTTATTAATAAATAATCAAGATATGACAGCAATGTTTGCACTAAATAATCAGCTAGTGACAGGGATGCTGAAAGCCATCAATGATATGAAGTTAAGTATTCCAACCGATCTATCAGTAGTAGGGTGGGATGATTTTGAACTCGCTCAGATAGTCAATCCGCCTTTGACAATGGTTACACAAGATACAGAAAAAATTGGCACGGTTGCTACTGAAAAACTAATAGAAATAATTCATTCAAAAGATGTTGAATCTAATGCTCTTGGGGAAAGAAGAATTGTATTTAATGCACATTTAATTATTAGAGAATCATGTGCTGATAGAAAAGTAGAGTGGATTTGAAACAGCACTCACTGAAAGGGGGGAGATATGGGAGTATCGATATTAAAAAGTTATATTCCAGATATTAATCAAGTGTGGTATGGAAGTAGTTTTTCCTAGGCTAATTGTTAGAAGAATGAACTCATTTTGATAGCATAATTTCTTCCGATTTGGAAGGTAAGGAGTAAGGTATTATGTCGGTTTACATACCATCAAAAGGTACAAGGAATATTCTGCAGGTGTTGATTAACGAAGAAATGCCGATGTCTGTTGATCGAATCGCTAAGTTTACAAAAGCATCAAGAAGGATGGTCTACTATGATTTGGAGAATGTTAGATATTTGCTAAAAACTCTGGGCGTGGGTGAATTGGAGAGCAATGGGGGAGCCTATTTCCTTCAGCCTGAGCAAATTGAAGTAGTCAAAAACTATTTAACTGAAAAAAATACAATTCTCAATAAGGACGACCGCATCGGTTATATTATATGCAGTACAATCAGTTCTCACAACATCATACGCTTAGAATCATTAGCACAAAAATTTGAAATCTCTAAAAATGCAACACTTTATGATTTAGCAGAGACAAAAAAAATACTGGAAGACTATCAGCTGAAATTAAGGAATTCTAAAAAGAAAGGCTACTATGTGGACGGAGATACCTTTCGAAAAAGGTCGGTTTTTTTGCATTACCTTACACAGCTTTTAAAGAATAATAACTATGCTAGTTTAGATATTTTTAATCGTGAAACCATTGATCTGTACATCAGCAATTTAAAAAAGGTATCAATGGAACTGAATTTACTAGTTCATGAAAATGATCTGGTAGCACTTTCCTACCTATTATTATTAATCCGCGAGTTACCTGATACGTATCAGTTTAATGTGGTTAACCAAAATTTTATTATGGGTTCGAAAGAATTAAAGATTATCGATCAATATTTTACAGAACTTTACACGCACGAGCGCATTTATTTAATGATTTATCTCTTAAACTATACAAATAACAGGGATTTTTTGATAAAAAATGAAGACAAGGAATTTTACCTGCTAGCACTTGCAGCGGAAATCATTGGGACATTTGAGTTGGTTTCCTGTTTGAAATTTGAACAACATGAGGAATTAGTAAATTCCATCTATGCACATTTGAAACTTTCTTACTATAATTACCTTCTATCCCTGCCTACTATCAATCCATTGCAGAATGAAATAAAAGAAAATTATGCTGATTTATTTAAAATGACCCACGTTTGCTGCATGAAGTTAAAGGATAAATTTCCCTATCCTTTATTTGAAAGTGAAATCACCTATTTAACGATGCATTTTGGTGCGTCGATGCAAAAGGTGAAAAAGAATAAAACATATGCGAATGTCCTGCTTTCCTGTCTAAATGGAATAACAGGCTCCAGATTGCTAAAAACAGAAGTTGAGAACCAATTCGAAAATATTGTGGTAATTGATACGATAAAACCTACTGAAGTGAATTCGTATGCTGGAGAGTTACAAATCGATTTTGTAATTTCAACCGTAAACTTTGACTGTAAGTATCCAATTATTCTAGTAAACCCTATTTTAGCTGCTGAGGATAAGGCTAATATTGCTTCTATAATGACGCTATTGAACATTGAATTTAACACGGATAGCAGACAATTAAAAATACTCCTTGATATTGTTAAACGGAACGTAGATGAGGATGTTTATATAAAAATAAGAAAAGAGTTAAATCAATATTTAAATTCAGGGGGTTCCCTACTAAATACCCCAATTACTCCTCAAGCAACACTAATCAATATGATTGAACTTTATGGTGTGCAAGTACATCAAGAGGTTGGAGAAAACTGGGAAAATGCGATTCGAAAAACAGCAGAAGTATTGTTTGCGACCAATAGTATAAGTAAAAATTATATAGAAGCAGTTATTTCTTTGGCCCATCAGTATGGCCCCTATTTTGTCATTAGTCCGCAGATTGCCATTGCTCATGCCCAGCCAAAAGATGGAGTTTCTAAATTAGGTGTGGCATTAAGTATCTATAAGAACGGATTAAATATTATGGGGAAAAAGGATATAAAATTTCTTTTTGTACTTGCATCACCAAATCAAAGTGACCACTTGCATATCTTGCAGAATATTGCATTTATTGCTGAGAAACCAGATGTATTAGACCTTTTGGTTGATGCAAAGGATGAAAAAGAAATTTTATGGATACTAAATAAAGCATTTATGGATGCGGAATAAAATTGATCTAAATACTCAAAATATTTGCACAAATAATAATGAAATAGATTGGACTATTCGTTCTACTTTATTCTTGCGATACTGTAATTAATAAATATGCATATTTATAGTAAATTAGTGGAGGATGATGGTTCGATTATGTTAAATGCTATATTGAATTTTATCGTACAATTCTTATCCAACCCAACTATTCTCATTGCTTTAATTGTAATGGTCGGTCTGATTATTCAGAGAAAACCAGCAGCTGATACTATGAAAGGAACCATTAAGACCATAGTTGGTTTTAGTATCATTAGCGCAGGGGCTGGCGTTGTTATTGGGTCACTTACACCTTTGGATAAGCTGATGGCAGGTACCTTTGATTTATCTGGTACTCTTCCAGTAAATGAATCTGCTTTTGCTGTTGCTTCCGCCCAGTTTGGTGCAGCATTATCAGGAATAATGGCAATCGCCTTAGTTGTTAACGTCATTCAAGCTCGATTTTCTAAATTTAAATTTATCTACCTAACAGGACATGAGATCATGTGGATCTCAACTGTCTGTGCGATTTCTTTAAATGCAATAAACATGCCATTGTGGCAGATCATCATTAGCGGCGGTTTAATAACAGGTACCTATATGGCGGTTTTCCCTGCGTTAATTTACAAATCAGTGTGTAAAGTAACAGGTACTAAGGATTTAGCAATTGGACATAGTGGAACTGTCTTTTACTGGCTCGCTGTGATTGTCGGTCGTCTAACAGGAAATAAAGAAAAATCTGCAGAAGATATGAAAATTTCAAAAACATGGAATGTCTTACGTGACTTAACAGTTTCCTTGACTTTGGCAATGGTTATTGTTTACATCGTAGTGTCAATATTATCTATGATTCTAGCTCCAGATTTAGCAAAAGAGACTTTTGCTGGTACAAACTTTTTCATTTTCTCGATTACGTATGGTGCACAGTTTGCCGTAGCTATTTACTTAATTCAAGCAGGGGTTAGGATGGTGGTGGGAGAACTTGTTCCGGCATTCAAAGGTGTTGCTGAAAAGTTTATACCGGATGCCATACCAGCGATAGATATTCCTATCTTATTTCCTTATCAGCCAAATTCAGTTTTAATTGGCTTCATAAGTGCAACGGTAGGCGGTCTGGCAGCATTTTTTGTTCAGATTCTATTAATTGGAACTATTTTTGAACTTCCTTTGATTCTTCCTACGTTGTTTACGGCTTTCTTCTATGGTGCAACGGCAGGGTGTCTATGTAATAAGGAAGGCGGTTTAAGAGGTGTAGTAATTGGTTCAGCGTTTACCGGATTTATCATCGCCCTATTCCCGGCATTGTTGATTAAATTTGGTAAAGTGTTTGTTGAAGGAACCACATTTGGCGGAGGGGATTCAGCTGTTATAGGTATTTTTAATACACAAATAGGTGGATTCATTTCTAGTTTTGGACTATTCATTGTTATTATTCTCCTTTCCTTGGCTCCAATTGTTTGGTCACTAATGACCTCTGGCAGACCTGGTATTACTGAGAAAAATATATCTGAAGGGAAGTAATTATATGAAAATTCGTAAAATCTTGTGTTGCTGTATTTCAGGTATGGGTTCATCCTTTATTGTTGAAATGAATTTAAAGAAGGTATTGGATAAGTTAAACATGAGTGATGTAGAAGTAAATCATGCTGGTATTTATGATGCTTTTCCTGGAGCCGCAGACTTATATATCTGTTCTTCTGATGTATATGAAGAATGTTTGAAAGCAGGGGATACGATTCCGCTAGATAGATTGACAGATATCCATGAACTTGAAACGAAGTTATCTGCTTATTTGGTAAATCGTAAATAAAAGTGGAATTTTTTGAAAGCGTTTAACTGAGCCTATCCACCTTTTAATGCGGTAAACATATTATGTAAGGGAAGGTATTATGTGATGATTTCAGATATGTTACAAAAAGAAAACGTTCAAATTCTAGATTGTGTTACTGACTGGCAAGAGGTTGTCTATATATCTACAAAAAACTTAATAGATCAAGGGTACATTACAGGAAGTTACCCTAAGAAAATCATTGAGCTGACGGAAAAACATGGTGCCTACTATGTTCTGTGTCCTGATGTAGCACTTCTGCATGCACGCCCGGAGGATGGTGTCATTCGCAGGCAGTTATCCGTAACGCTAGTAAAGGAACCTGTAACTTTCAAGGGGAAAAGTGATACAGTCCGACTTATTATTACCATAGCTGCTGAAGATTCACAGAGCCATTTAGGTGCGCTACAAAAAATTGCAGAAATTATTTCCAGTGAGGACAGAATCAAATCATTAATTGGAATAAATGATGCTGAAAAGTTATATGAAGAGTTTGTTAGTGTACAGTAGAGAAATAAAGCAATGGATTTAAATGTAAAGGCATAAAGGAGTATGAGATCTCTTGTGATTTCATACTCCTTTTCTTTCTTAATGGGTACTGTAGATTGACTGCGAGGACAAAGCTTTCTTCTCGACCAGAATTTTATTAGAAAACAGTTAGTTTCTTTAGGGTGGTTCACTTTTAGGAAAACGGTTGAAACAATAAAGGTTCTCGACTGGGGGCAATTTTTCCGTTCTGTTTCATGGACGGTGATGATTCCTAATTCTTGGGGATCAGGTTAAGCACCCACCGGATCAGGATCAGATAAATAGCCGGAAAAATTCCGCTTAAATAGTAAATAAAATAAAAAATGGCTCAAATAGACGGAGAGATTCCGCCTATTGACTCGAAAATCGTGGAAATGGGGGATTTTATTTTGCATAAGCGGAAAACCTCCGCTTATATACCCCGAAACGAGCTCGCCATTAGAAGTTAACCGGAAAATCTCCGCTTAATTTACTTTCGCTGGTTACTTAATTAAAGATATGACTTCTATTTAAATAGAAGTGACGGTTTTTTAAACTAGCATTCTTTTAGTTAGCTGAAAAGGCTCTTTTCTTAAACTTTGTTAGATCATCAATCTATGGAAATACTGTAGAAAGTCCCCCAATTTTCCTGTCTAGCAAACTGCGATAGGCGGACATAAAGTTAGCTATTTGATGCGCTTATGTATATCTTATTTACACATCAGGAGTAGTTAATTTGTATTTAGACCTAAACGTATTTGTAAGGCGCAATTTTTACCGCCAAAGTCAAAAAGCCGCAAGAACCGTCCCCACTGGTTCGATTAACCCTCAGCCCATGGTTGCCGAACAGTCTTTACAACTTCCCCAGTACAGATGGCCTTTTCCATCATTAAAGATAGATACTGATCCTGAGAGGCCTCAGCAAGGCTATAAAAACTCGGGCCACCCGCTATATAGGCTTTCATTTTCTGTAAGCATGAAGCGATGGCTATTTCATCATCATAAAGTCTTCCAGGAATAAAAGGATTCCGATAAACCCAGTGCTCTCCTGCCATGATTCCTTCTAGGTAGTGCCCTTCTTGGTTTTCCTCTTCTCCTTTGTTAATTCTCTTTAAATCTAAATAAACAGGTGTTGAATAATCCCCCAATACGGTCAATCGGTTATCGAATATTTCTCCCCTGTCACCACGAACGGACAAATGATTTGAACGAATCCACGAACGATGCTGGTCTTTTGTGAAATCATAGATTCCTAACTTACCGTCAAATTCAAGCCAAACCAAGTCCCGTTCAGCCAAAATCATTTTTTCTTCCTTTGGAGGGCCGCTGCGATCTAGTCCAGCCACTATCGGCGCTTCAAATCTCATTCCTCTAATGCTAGCATTCTCGAAACCAATCCCGAGCATTTTCCTCATTAAGCTTAAACCATGATAAAAATGGGAAATAGAAACAGTGGCTTGTGTGACATTTCCTAATCTTCCGGAATCAATAAAGGATAGTCTTGCTTGCTGGATGGGATGTAGATGATATTGTTCGGCGACTTGTACTTTAGCTCCTCTACAAGTGAGTTTTTCATGAAGGGTTACCAAGTCTGCTATTGATTGAGCGGGAGGAGTTTCTGCTAGTACGGGTATACCAAGTTCGCCCAATTGAAGCAAATAATCTGGGACTGCTGATCCGCTAACGGATACGACGATAAAGTCAGGGTTTTCATTTTCCAAGAGTTGAGCCATATTCCGGTATGTAGAGACATTCCACTTTTTTTCTAAAAGGTTCCCCTTGTCTTCATCCCTGACCACCATTCCACATACACGGAATTGTTCGGGAAGAGCCTGGGCTATTCTTATATAATATTGCGCTCGAAAACTGGCGCCGCCAATAATACTGAATGAAATCATCGTAAATTTCCTCCAAACTTTTCTTGTCAGCCAACAGGTATTACTTGAAAATTGAAAACGTTTTACCTATACTTAGTTTATATAATGAACAAACAAAGTTCAATGCAAAGTTCTCTTTGCAGGAATGTATTGTTCTAGCATGAATAGATGGAGGATTGTAAATGAAGAAGAAGGTCGTTGTAACAGGTGGAAGTGGCCTGCTTGGTCGAGAGGTCATCAAAGAGTTTTTGGAACATGGCTATGATGTCGTAAATGCGGATGTGAAGCACCCGAAAGAAGCGCTTTGCAGAACGGTCATCACAGACTTAACGAATCTTGGTGAGGTATATGGGGTATTAGCAGGTGCAGATGCCGTTGTTCATCTAGCAGCTATACCGGTTGCGTACTCCCATCCAAACGAAGTGACCTTTGAAAATAATGTTATATCCACTTATAACATTTTAGAAGCAGCAGGGAATTTAGGGATTAAAAAGGCTGTCATCTCTTCAAGCGAGTCGTCATATGGTATTTGTTTTTCAAAGCAAAATTTAAAACCACACTATGTACCAATTGATGAGGACCACCCGCAATTACCGGAGGAAAGCTATGGTTTATCCAAGATTGTCAATGAGAAAACAGCTGATATGATCCACCGTAGAACGGGAATGCAGGTCGTATCCTTCCGATTGGGAAATGTCATTTCTCCCGAGATGTATCAAAACTTCCCTGGTTTCATCCATAATCCTGAGCAGCGGAAGACGATTTTGTGGAGTTATATTGATACACGGGATGCGGCGACTGCTTATCGATTGGCCATTGAGACAGACGGGCTAGGATCTGTTGCCCTTAATATTGGCGCAGATGAAACAAGTATGGATATGGAGAGCAAACAGCTAATGGAAATTTGCTACCCGGACGTAAAAGATTTTAGAAAAGACCTATCAGGCTTTGCACCACTGTTAAACAATGAAAAGGCTAAGAAACTTCTAAATTGGAAGCCTATTCATAAGTGGCGAAATTATGTAAACCTATAATTCTAGCTATTAAATATTTTATATAAGGAGTGACAAGATATGTTGAATAGTTTACAAAGTACAACCACCTTACATAACGGTGTAAAAATGCCTTGGCTGGGCTTAGGTGTCTTTAAGGTCGAGGACGGAGCGGAAGTGGTGAATTCAGTAAAAACCGCTCTTGAAGTTGGCTACAGAAGCATTGATACTGCCGCTATTTATGGAAATGAAGAAGGAGTCGGCAAGGCGATTGCTGAATCAACTGTACCTAGAGAAGAACTATTTATCACCACAAAAGTTTGGAACTCCAATCATGGCTATGAAGCTACGCTTGCGGCTTTTGATTTGAGTATGGAAAAACTAGGATTAAACTATTTAGACCTTTATTTAATTCACTGGCCACTTCCTTCTCAAGGAAAATTTGTAGAAACATGGAAAGCGCTTGAGAAGCTTTATAAGGATGGACGTGTACGTGCCATTGGTGTAAGTAACTTTAACGTTCATCACCTTGAAGAGATTATCGCAAACTGTGAAATTATACCGATGGTCAATCAGGTAGAATATCACCCAAGATTCAATCAACGAGAATTACACGATTTTTGTAAACGGCACGGCATCCAGCTTGAAGCATGGTCTCCGTTAATGCAAGGAGGTCTGCTTGATGAACCAGCCTTAGTGGAAATTGCAAAAAAATATAATAAATCAACAGCTCAAATCATCATCCGCTGGGATATACAAACCGGAGTAGTGACGATTCCAAAGTCAGTAAAGCCTCACCGTATTGCTGAAAATGCTGATGTCTTTGATTTTGAACTTACACAAGAGGATATGGATAAAATCAATGCGCTTAACCAGGACCAACGTATGTTTGCTGATCCTGATGATTTTAATCGAGTATAAGAGATGGCGGCCGAAGGGACGGTTCCTACGGCTTTCACTATCGCTTTATACTTCGCAGCAAATCGTAAGCTTTGCCTGATTTTTCGCTAATACTTTACATTTTTTGTTATTTTTTTGTGGGAATCCTTATCTAGAAAGGATTCCTATTACATTTAACTAATCGTTTATTAACCGGTTATATTGTCGTAGACTGTTGTATATGTGTTTATTGTAGATTCTCACACGTATGAAGAAGCCAATATTTTTAATGGTCATCAACTAATGCTGCTTCAACATTGTGATATTTCACGATAGCCTTTCTTATCTGTGCAGTTCTGACTGACCATTACTAGCTAGTGCAGATGATCCCAAGATCCCCATACTCATTACTGCAGCTCCAATTCCAACTATCCATCTCCCTTTTTTCGTAAATTCCCTTTCTCCTTTTTTATAAATTTTTTATAAAAAACACATATTATACTATTCGTTCTTAATAAAGTATATTATTTTCGTTTTTTATTAATTTTTAGAATTAGAGTTAACTAATCGTTTGATTAGAATTGCATTTACGTGTTATACATGCTGCGTCCCTAAATTTGCACCATAAAAAAATAAGAGTGCAACTTTGCACAAATGGATTGCGTGGTATTTGGTCTCCACATTGCACACTTAGTGGAGTATATTTTAATCAAGCAATTGCTAAGTACAAATAAAGTACACTTTTGCACAAACTATATGTGCAAAGGAGGTTCTAAGATGTCACTTGACCAACGCAGTACTGCCATTTTGTCCCATCTCGTTCAGGCACAAGCATATGTACCTGTTAAAGAGCTGACAGAGAAGTTTCATATTTCAAGAAGAACGATTTATTACGATATTGAAAAAATAAATGGCTGGTTAGAGGAAAACCATCTTCCGGCTGTGAAGCATGTAAGGTCGGCGGGCTTCTATCTTGAAGAGGAGGCTGCTGCTCAAGTTCCGGAAAAACTCGGAATGATTAAAACCTGGCATTATGAATACTCCGCAAAAGAGCGGAAGGCACTCCTGGCAATTCATATTTCATTACGTGATAAACCGTTGTTCCTCGAGGATTTGATGGGAAAAATCCGGGTCAGCCGCAACACGACGATTGAGGATATGAAAAGGTTAAAGGATGATCTGGTACGTTTTCGATTAAAGTTGGAGTTTGAACGTAAGTTGGGATATGTCATCCATGGCAATGAGGATGATAAACGAAAAGCGATAATCTATTATCTTCAGCAGGTACTTCCTGATCAAAGCTGGCAGACAATCTTGACTAAGATTCCCATAATCCTTAGTAAAACCGGCCATTTTGACCTTTTTGATTTTGAAAATTTGAAAGCGGTTCACGACATCGTGGCCGAAAGTGAAGAAGAACTGAATATTAAATTTACGGATGAATTTCTTGATGGTTTTGCTTTTCGACTGTTGATGTTTGCCAAAAGACTTTCAAAGGGGAAAAATGTTTCGATTGACCCTATTGAAAGGGAAGTCCTGACAGAGACAAAACAGTATCAGGCTGCAAAAAATATAGCCCAGAAGCTTTCGAGTTTTTTTAATTTAGACTTTCCAGAAGATGAAATTTTTTATATTACAAAACACCTGCTAGGGTCTCGCGTACAGTCCGAAGAGGATTTACAGCATGAATGCGAAGGTAGTAAGGCGCTGAATGAAGTCGTTGCCGATATGGTAAGTGATTTTCAAAAGTATGCCTGTGTATTTTTCAAAGACCGCAAAGAAATTGAGAAGAACCTGCTTATGCATATCAAACCTGCTTACTATCGGATCAAATACGGACTTGAATTAGAGAACGTGTTGACAGAAACCATTATGGAAAACTATCATGATATCTTTCTCCTTACCAAAAAGGTCATCAGTCACCTTGAGATGCTGGTAAAAAAAGAGATCAACGATCATGAAATTGCCTTTATAGCCATGCATTTCGGTGGGTGGATGAGGAAAGCCGGCGCGAAACCGGCCATTCGTAAGAAAGCGCTGATTGTTTGCACGAACGGGGTTGGGACATCAAGATTACTGCAAAATCAGTTGGAAGGCCTCTTTTCAACCATTGATATCAGTGGATGTGTATCATTACGAGAGTATAAGAATCATCAGTATGACCCTGATTTTATCATCTCGACCATCCCGCTTGAGGAAAAGGATAAACCGGTATTTGTGGTGAGCCCGATTCTAACGGAGGCCGAAAAGGAGAGTCTATTAAAAAAGGTAAACGCCGAATTAGATACTACTTCAAAACCAGCAACATCTATGGAAGCCTTAATGAACATCATCCAAAAATATGCAGATATCCATAATGAGGAAGGACTTCAGAAGGATCTAAAGCAATATTTGGCTAAACCTGCGGCTGTTATAAAAGAAACAAGAAAACCATCGCTGAAGGAAATTTTAAAAACCGACAATATCCAAATCATAAATGAGGTAAAGAATTGGCAGGAAGCGATCCGCATGGCTGCGGAGCCTCTTAAACAAAATGGCTCGGTGACAGATAATTACATTGAAGCCATGATTCAAACCATTATGAAAATGGGTCCTTATATTGTCATTGCGCCTAAAGTAGCGATTCCTCATGCCAGACCGGAGGATGGAGTCAACAAACTAGGAATGAGTTTATTGAAACTCGAAAACAGTGTTCCCTTTTCTGATGATGAAAAACATAATGTCCAAGTGGTAATCGTCTTGGCTGCCATTGATGGGGAAACCCATTTAAAGGCATTATCACAGCTGACGACTATGCTCTCTAATGAGACGAATATGAAAGAAATTCTCAAAGCCAAACGTACAAACCGGATTTTCGAGTTAATCGAAGCATATTCGAATTAAATAGAAACAAAAGTAAAAAGTAACAGAGAGGGTTTTTAACATGAAGTTTTTAGAAGAGAATCTAGTGGCATTGGATGTCGAGGTTTCTTCCCCTGAAGAGGCGATTCGTGCGGCAGGCAAATTGCTAGTAGAGGGTGGAGCAGTAGAGGAGCGTTATGTGGATGCCATGGTGGCATCTTATCAAAAAAATGGCCCTTATTTTGTACTGGCTCCCAAGATTGCCCTCCCGCATGGAAGGCCGGAGGATGGTGTGAATGAAGCGTCTGTATCGTTTGTAAGGTTGAAAAAGGCTGTGGTCTTTGGCAATCAAGCAAATGATCCTGTTCAATTTGTTTTTGCCTTAGGTGCTTCATCAAGTGATGAACATGTACAGATTTTACAAAGGTTAATAGTTTTATTAAATAATCAGGAAAATATTGAAAAATTAACAACACTCACAAGCTATCTAGAAATCAATGAAATCATTGGGAGGAATTGAATTATGAAAATTTTATGCGTATGTGGATTAGGTCAAGGAACCAGCTTAATTTTACGAATGAATGTTGAGACAGTATTAAGAGATTTAGGTGTATCGGCAGATGTGGAAAATACAGATGTATCCACTGCTTCAAGTATGTCTCCAGATTGCATTATTACAAGTAATGAATTGGCAGAAACACTTGCCGGCACCTCGGCAAAAGTTATTATCGTAAATAATTATTTTGATTTAAATGAGATTAAAACTGCTCTACAAGGCCAACTAAACTAGAGAAGAATTTAGAGGGGGAACTGGGATGGAAGCGATTAAATGGTTTGCCACCAACGTCTTCGGTACACCGGCGATTTTACTAGGATTTATTGTATTCATAGGATTATTGCTGCAAAAGAAAAATACAAGTCAGCTAGTCAGTGGAACGTTTAAGGCGATTATTGGTTTCTTGATTATCGGTGCCGGTGCCGGCGTTATTGTGAACGCCTTATTGGTATTCGAGCCAATGTGGAAAGAGGTATTTAACCTTAAGGGAGAGTCTTTAGGGAAATTTATGGGGCAAGAAGGTTTTAATGCCAAATACGGAAGCGCCGTGACGCTTGCAATGACACTAGGTTTCTTAATAAACGTATTACTTGCGAGATTTACAAAATTTAAATATATCTATCTGACTGGTCACATGATGTTCTGGACGACAACTATCTTCGCAGGAGTGATCATTCAAGCTGTCGGTGATGTTTCTTTCGGAAAGTTAGTGATTTTCTTAGCTATCTTTATGGGATTATATTGGACATTCCAACCAGCCGTTGTTCAACCGTTCATGCGTAAGATTACTGGGAACGATAACATTGCCCTTGGTCATACATCTGCATCGGTTGCCCTACTAGCAGCGCTAGCAGGTAAAGTTCTTGGCAATAAAGAAAATGATTCAGAAAAAATCAAATTGCCTAAGGGTCTTGAATTCTTAAGAGATTCAAACGTCATCACTGCGTTAACGATGGGGATTCTATTCTTGGTTGGATCGATCATCCTTTCTATAAAAGGAACCCCTGGTGCTGAAGAATTAATGGCAAAAGCAGGCGAACAGAACTTCATCATCTATTCTATTGTCCAATCGTTTACCTTTGCGGGTGGTATTGCCATCGTTCTACTAGGGGTAAGAATGTTCATTGGTGAAATCGTTCCTGCCTTCAACGGTATTGCGACGAAATTAGTGCCTGGTGCCAAGCCAGCCTTAGACTGCCCGATTGTATTCCCATATGCACCAAATGCGGTTATCCTCGGTTTCCTTGGAGCATTTGCAGGTGCCCTAATTTGGTTGGTTGTTCTAGGAAACACGGTCAGCTATGTATTCGTACCAACGATGATCGTATTATTTTTCCATGGTGCAACAGCCGGTGTCTTTGGAAATGCCACTGGTGGTGTAAGAGGAGCGTTGCTTGGCGGCTTCATCACATCAACCGTTGTTGCCTGGGGGCAATATATCATGGTTAAAATGCTCATTTCTAAAACGATTCCAGATACAGCGATGTGGGCTGCTGACAGTGATATGTTCATTTTAGGACCAATCGTTAAATTCCTTGCTCAACTATTCTTTTAAACTAAATCTTTTTGAGTAAAGGGCAACTAAACATTGCCCTTTAGTCATTTGCCATTGAAGGAGGAACAACCATGAGTTTCATTCGAACATTAAGAGGAGATATCACACCGGAAGAATTAGGTTTCACGTATTCACATGAGCATATTGTATGTCGTCCGGCATTCTGGGCAGAACGGAACGCGGACGATCTACTATTGGATGATAAGGAAAAATCGAAGCTCGATGTTGAGGATTTCAAAAAGCACGGCGGTAAATCGATTGTCGATGCGACAGCCATAGATTATGGCCGTGATGTTCAAGCGGTTAAAGAAATCTCCGAAGAATTGGATATCCATATTGTCGGGACAGCAGGGTTTAATAAAAGCTTTCTTTGGGACGCAAAAGTGAAGGAAGAGTTAAAACCGATCATCGGCAATTATCAAACCTATGCAGAGTGGATTGATGCAGCACGCATCAATGAATTAACCGATTTCGTCATCAGGGAAGTGGAGGAAGGACTTGAAGGCACTCCGTTTAAGGCGGGTCAGGTAAAGTTTGGAACAGGGTACAATCGCATCACACCGCTGGAAGAAAAAACGTTACGAGCAGTGGCACGTGCACATCACGAAACAAAAGCTCCGCTGCATTCCCATACAGAAGCAGGAACAATGGGGCTGGAACAAATTGAACTGTTAGTAAGTGAAGGTGTCGACCTTTCTTATATGAGCTTTGGCCATATGGACCGCAACCCCGATCCATATTATCACGAGCAAATCGCTAAGACTGGTGCCTACCTTTGTTTTGACGGGATTGCCAAGATTAAATATGCTCCCGAAAGCACTCGGATTCACTGCATTTTAGAGCTGGTCAGAAAAGGGTATGAAAATCAAATCCTTGTCAGCGGCGATACGGCAAGAAAAACCTACTATAAGCATTATGATTACGGTTTAGGGCTTGAATATATCATCGCCAAATGGGTTCCACGCTTTATTGACGATGCAAACCGCCAAGGCTTTGACGGAGAAAAATTGATTCATAAAATCTTTGTTGAAAATCCTGCCAGATGCTTTACGTTCAAAAAGTAGGGAGGAATGAGGATGATTTTTCAAAATGAAAATTCCTTCGAGGTCAAGGAAAAAATTGATAAAAGCCGTGTTGCCATTCTGCCAATCGGGGCAGTGGAGGCACATGGCCCGCATTTGCCGCTTGGCACGGATAACTATTTGGCGGAACGTCTTTCCGAGCGTGTTGCTGAAAGGACAGGTGCCTTTGTGCTGCCAACCTTGCCTTATGGCCAGGTTTGGAGTTTAAAGAACTTTCCCGGAAGTATCACGATCAGCAATGATTCATTAATCAATTTTATCGTGGATATCGGGATAAGCCTTTATGAACAGGGCTTCCGTATCTTTGCGATGATCAATGGGCATCTTGGCAATGCGGCTGCGATGAAAGAAGCGGCACGTAAGCTATACAGCCAATATCCGGATTTTAAAATCCTATACTTATTTTACCCAGGTGTGAAACAGGTGACAGATGAGGTTCGCAAGACAAAGTCCTCTCATGCCAGCTATTTCCATGCTTGTGAAATCGAAACCTCCTACATGCTTTACCTTGCTGAAGAATATGTGGATATGTCAAAGGCCATATCGGACATTCCAAACATTCCAATGAGTGCCGATGTTACACCGACCCCGTGGGAAGAGTTCACCAGCTCTGCGGTACTTGGCGATGCGACACTGGCCACAAAGGAAAAAGGTGAAAAAATAATCGAAGTGGCCATTTCGAACATGATTACATTAATAGAAGGTGCAAAAAATGAACTTAAAGGATCTTAGGAAAATCGATGACTTTTTGCTGTTTAACTTTTTGGCAAAGGATCAAGAAAATGTGAAGGAAATCATCGAGGCTGGAGAAGGTTATATTGTCCCTGGAATTGTTTCTTCTGATTTTGAAAAAATCGAGGAAGGTATTAGGAAAGTTGAGGAATTGAAAGAGGTTTCACCGATTGTCAGCATTGGCTTAGGGGATAATGGGAATCCGGCAAACTGGGACAAGGTACTTGAAATTGCTGAAGGCTCGAGTCCAGGTCATATCAACCAGCCGTTTGAAAAATCAAGCTATTCGTGCGGCTATTTACAAGCGAAAGGTCTCGACCAGATTGTTAACGGGCTTGTTGCTCCTGCCGGAAAAGTAGGATATGTGAAGGTGGCAGGAATGGAAATCAAGGTCGAAAACTTGGTTGACCTGGCATTATCGATGGGAATCAATTCTATCAAATTCATGCCTTTAAAAGGAACGACTCACCTAGAAGAACTCGTTTACTTGTGTGAAATTGCGGCTGAAAAGGGGATTACAGCGATTGAACCTGCAGGCGGAATCTCCGCAGACAATATTGCTGTGATTGTTGACGCTGTGCGGGGCACAGGTATTCCGGTCTTTATGCCGCATATCTTTGGCTCCACAATTGATAAGGAAACAGGCCAAACCATTCCAGAAGAAGTTGCAAAAATACTTGCAGCAGTAAGGGGTTGATCAATAGTGCTATCTCAATATTTTGATAAAGCAAAAGAAAAATTGGATTTAGTTGAACAAACACAAAAGAAATATTTACGATTAGCCGCAGAAAAAGTCGCCGAGGCCATTCAAAATGGCGGAATCATTCAATTGTTTGGCTGTGGTCACTCGCATATTTTAACGGAAGAGGTTTTCTACCGTGCAGGAGGGCTTGTGCCGATTAAGCCAATTCTTGTTGAACCGTTAATGCTTCACGAGGGTGCGCTGAGATCTTCTCAACTCGAACGTCAAAACGATCTTGCAGAGGAGTTTCTGAAAGAACAGGACTTTCGTCCGGAAGATGTAGTATTCGTGTTATCAACATCAGGCCGTAATCCGGTGCCAGTCGATGTTGCCCAGGCTGCACAAGGAAAGGATACGTATGTCATTGGAATTACATCATTGGAATATTCTCAAAGCCAGCCGTCAAGACATAAAAGCGGCAAACACTTATATAACTCCGTTGACTTAGTGATTGACAACCACTCTACTAAGGGCGACGCGGCGTTATCTTACGAAAAAGTGGCAGTACCGTTTGCCCCGACTTCGACCGTAGTGGGAGCCGTCATATTAAATGCTATCTTTGCCGAAGCCATTAAAATCATGGCAGATAAAGGATTGGAACCGCCCATTTTCCTAAGTGGAAACATCGATGGCGCAGATGACCATAATAATAGTTTAGTAGAGAAATATAGAGGAAGAATTCCATTACTTTCATAATTAATAATCAAATAGTGAGAAAAAGTGAGTTGGGGGGGTCAGTCCCCCACTCAGATAAACGCACATTGGCGCACATTGGGGACGATTCCGATGGCATTTCGAGTGCCAGGAACCATCCAGGGAATTTCTAGTTTTTCTTGGCCTCTTTCCTTTACATTTACTCCACATTTTTTGAAATTGAACAAGTATTCAACTTCAACTTTGGTAAAAGATATGGAACCTAGACTTTAGAAAATTTCCTAATCCTCGACAAAAAAAATTTCTTAAAAACAACCAAAATTTTGTTTAATTAAAGGGTTAAAGGCTGTTTTAATCAAACGATTAATTGGAAATAAGGTTGACGGACCTTGTCGAAGGTTTGTAGGATGGCTCTCAAATTTACGACTCGGTGTGCAGCCAATCATAATACATGACTTCGCCTGTTGCGAGCACATAGCGTAACGGCTGACTCTCATTTCTATGTTCAGGCAATTGATCTAGATACAGTTGTTTTAATTTGTTTGTTAGAATGCCATAAAAGAATGCCACCGGTTTTGCTACTGTTTTAGTAGATTTAAGCTTACGGACCAGCTGTTTGAAAGACGTAATAGCAATAGCGAGAACGTCCTCTGTGTGTTGGTGGCATTCAAATCGAAACGCAGCGATTTGGACCATATGCCAGTATTCTTCAATCGTCTTCGCATCAGTGAAGAAGTATTTTACGAGCTGGACAAATGTTTGTGGAACTTTATCACTAACAAACGTGTGATCGAGTTCAATCGGCGATTCGTTACGTTTAGAATTCTTTTGATGATTAGTTTTTAAAAGATTATTAGTTTCTTTAGGGTGGTTCAATTTTTCGGCTTTGGGTGGTTCACTTTGTGGGAACCGATTAAAACAATATAAGTTACTCGTCTGGGAGCCATTATTTCGTTCAGTTTCATGGATGGTGAGGATTCCTAATTCTTTGGCTTTGATCGTCATCCGCTTAAATGTAGAACGAGAGATTCCGTTGCCTTGATACTCTTCATTTATTGCTTTTAGCAACGTCCCAATCTTTGCATTACAAACCCCAGGTACTTTCACAGAAAAACGAACCAGCCTCTTCAATCCGACAAGCTCCCCCTTTGAGAAGTCCTGCTTCTTTACCGCCAGCCACATCTCGACATGCGTATTGAACTCCTTCACACTTTCAAACTGAGAATACCCTTCAAACCCTTCAATTCTGCCTGATTTCAAATTCACAAAAATGCACCAGCCTTTCTACCCTTTATATATAAATCTAGAGGGCAAAAGGACAGGGTCAAAAGTAAATTTTTTTTTATTGATCGGCTATTTTTGTCCAAATAAAGAACACATTCTTCGACAGGTTTCTTCTAATGAAATGCATGGGGGGGTTAAAAGGGTTTTTTATTTTGTTTCTAGTTATCTTAAAATAATAAAAAGGAGTTTCTAATGTTTGAATGGTCAAAAATTTACTAAAGCCCTAATTCCATATGGAGTTAGGGTAAGTTAATTTTTTGTGCTTATTCATGATAAGACTTAAATGTTAACTATATTTAAAAGTTGGTTGACTTAAATAATGTAATTCATTTATTATGATAATTGTAAATATTACAACTCTATTATTAGGAGATATTAAAATGAAAATTAAAGAAATTACTTTTGTAGCAGTGTTTGCTGCTGTTATGGGTGCATTAGGATTAGTTCCGCCTATTATGCTAACCTTTACACCAGTTCCTATTACATTACAAACTCTAGGTGTCATTCTTGCGGGAGGAGTATTAGGAGCAAGATTAGGGGCGATGAGCCAAACAGTCTTTCTATTAATTGTCGCTGCTGGAATGCCTCTTTTATCTGGAGGACGAGGTGGACTAGGTGTATTTGTCGGACCGAGTGCTGGTTATTTAATTTCATGGCCTATTACGGCCTTCTGTATCGGGTACCTTATATCACGATTAAAAGCTCTGAAAATACAATATATTTTATTAATTAATCTGACAGTTGGAATTTTATTAATCTACTTAATTGGAATTCCTGTCCAAGCATTTATGATGGAAATTCCTGTTTTAGAAGCTGTAAAACTAAGTTTAGTTTATATCCCAGGAGATGTGTTAAAAGCGATACTAGCTTCTATTTTAGTTTACAAACTAAGAAAACACCCAGTTTTTTCACGCTCATTAGCAACTAGTGATTCTAGTCATTTAACTAAAAATATATAAACATAAGAGGCACCATGGTGTGTCTTTTTTTCATAGAGGAGGTAAGTCATGGGAAACATTACAGAATCATATAAGACTTTCGCAAAATCATCCCCAAACAAAATTGCAATCCGTACGAATCATCAACAAATCAGTTATCAAAAATGGTATGAATTAATCAATCAAACAGCGAACTGGCTTCATTCTCTTCATTCAGAAAATAAAACAATAGGAATCCTTTTGCCAAATGGTATCCCTTTTCTACAGCTCTTTGCTGGTGCCTCCAAGGCAGGCTGGATTGCTGTTCCCTATGATATGAAATGGAACATAACTGAGTTGGAAAAAAAGGTGCAACTATCAAATCCCTCTATCATTGTTACAACTAGAGAAATTTTCTCTCAAATCAAAAAAAGAATTCCTAATGTAATGATTTTGGATGATCTTTTACAGGAGATCCCTCAGTTCGATTCAACAACTTTAAGGAAAGCGGAAGCAAATCTGCCTTTTTACATTGGATTTACTTCTGGTACGACCGGAAACCCAAAAGCATTTGTTCGCTCCCAAGATTCATGGGTAGCTAGCTTTGATTGCAATCGTTTTGATTTCGGGTTAGATGAATCTGATCACGTTCTAATTTGTGGTGCCTTAATTCATTCTCATTTTCTGTATGGAGCCATTAGCACTTTGTATTTGGGTGGAACCGTCTTTCTTTTAGAAAAATTCTCTCCCATCGAAGGACTGGCATGGATACATTCTTTTCGAATTACAACGATATATGTAGTTCCGACAATGCTAGAAGCATTTCTGAAAGAAGGCAACCAAATGGATAGGGCTATAAAAATTATTTCGTCTGGTGCAAAATGGTCTGAAAAGTCAAAATTGAACATTCGTAATATATTTCCTAATATGGCCATGTACGAGTTTTATGGTGCTAGTGAATTAAGCTTTATTACTGTACTTTCTGATAAAAAAGGTATTCAGAAGGCTACAACTGTCGGAAAGCCTTGTTATGGTGTAGAGGTACAAATTCGGCAACCCAATCAGGAATTAGCAAAGCCGAATGAGACAGGAAAAATATATGTAAGAAGCAAATTGGTGATAGATGGGTACTTTGATCAGGATGGCAGGACCATCTATTCTTTTCAAGATGACGAGGGATGGGCAACGGTCCATGATATGGGTTATTTAGACGAAGATGGGTTTTTATATATAGTAGGTCGTGAAAACAATATGATTTTATATGGAGGAATAAATATTTTTCCTGAAGAAATAGAAAAAGTGATTTCCCTTCATCCAAATGTCGAAGAAGTTGCCGTAATTGGCCTATCAGATTTGTATTGGGGACAGATTGTGGCTGCGGTAGTAAAAGGAAAGTGTAACCCATTAGAGTTAAAAAGATTTTGTAAGACACATTTATCTTCTTATAAAATTCCTCGTAAGTGGTTTTTCCTATCTGAAATGCCCTATACAACGAGTGGCAAGATAGCCCGTGCTGAGCTAATAAAACGAATGGAAAGCAAGGTGACCAATCATTAAAAGAGCGGTAATTGTCCAAGCGAAACGAACACCAATTGGGAAAAAGGGTGGAATCCTTCGAAACATTCAGCCGCATGAGCTTGCTGCACCTCTTCTTCAACATTTAACAAATGGAGTGGCAGAAAAGATAGATGATATCATTTTAGGAAATATAGTTGGACCAGGTGGAAACGTTGCTCGAGTTGCTGCATTAGAAGCAGGACTTCCCCTTTCTGTAACGGGAATTACACTTGACCGACAATGTAGTGCAGGGTTAGAAGCAATTCGAATGGCATGTTACCTAGTCCAAGGTGGAGCTGGCCGTTGTTACATTGCTGGTGGTGTTGAAAGCTCGAGTACATCTCCGTTGCCATCTAGAGCGAGATTTTCTCCTGAAAAAATCGGCGACCCAGATATGGGCGTTGCAGCAGAATACGTGGCTGAAAAATATACCATTTCAAAGAAAATGCAGGATGAATATGCTCTATTAAGTTATAAACGTAGCTGGAAAGCTTACGATAAAGGATATTTTAATCAAGAGATCATTCAAATTGGGGACTTCCACCAAGATGAAGAACTTTCTAGGAAAAGAAAAATGGAAGTACTTTTAAATAGGGCGAAGCCTATATTTAAAAAGAACGGCACGGTTACCGCAGCGAACAGTTGTGGGATCCATGACGGGGCTTCAGCTGTGCTTGTTATGGAAGAAAACATGGCATTAAACAATGAATTTCAGCCTATTTTACGATTTTTGGATAGTGAAGTCACAGGTGTACATCCTAACTATCCAGGAGCAGCTCCTATTCCAGCTATTCAAGACTTATTAAAAAGAAACCATTTAACCATTACAGATATTGATCTTATTGAAATAAACGAGGCTTTTTCTTCAAAGATTGTTGCTTGTGCAAAAGAACTTTCCATTCCTTATGACAAGCTAAATGTTTGCGGAGGAGCTTTAACGCTAGGACATCCTTATGGAGCTTCGGGAAGTATAATGATCACGAGGCTTTTCTACGAAGTACAAAGACGGAAGGGTATTAAATATGTACTGGCCGCGATTGGAAGTGGGGGAGGAATCGGAGTAGCGGTTTTATTCGAGGTGGTAACATGAAAACAAAGGAACAGGGTATTACTTTTAATAAAGAAGATGTGCAACAATTTGTTCAATTGATTGATGATCGAAATCCTATCTATAAGAGTTTAGAGAGGGCAAAAGAATATGGTTTCGAAACGATTCCTCTTCCTCCAACAATGCCAATGATGGCTTATAAATGGCTGGACCTCCCATGGGAGCTTCAACAACCTATTATTCATCGAAAACAGAAATGTATCCAGCATCAAAGAATATACATTGATGAGATTTATAGAGCGATAGTTGAAGTTACAGATCCATTTCAACGTCAAAATCTTACCTTTATTAAACAAACTTTATATTTATATAATAAGCATGGAAAGCTTTGTTTTGAGGGAGTGTCTGATTTGATTGTGGGCGGATTGTCATGAATGCGATTACCTTTCAAATTACCGAAAAGGACGTTGAGCAATATGCTTTAGTTTCAGGAGATCATAATCCAATTCATTTAGATTTAGAGGCAGCGAAACAACAAGGGTTCACTAATAAAATTGCGCATGGAATGTTAACAGTGGCCAAAGTGTTGAGTGTGCTTTCAAATGAAGTTCTCACCCCTCAAGAGTTGTTGGGCCATTATGAATTTACCTTTATCGCTCCTGTTTATGTGGGGGACCGAGTAACTCTGACTCTCAAACAAGTGGAGCATAAATTAAGAGTAGAAGTGAAATGTGGGGAAAAGATAGTCGTAAAAGGGTGTTTGAACAAATATAGTTTAGCATTCCTGTAGATCCTTAAATTTCAGGTTTGAAAAAAATAGAACCCCTCAGTAAGATACGAGTATAGAGACCAATCTAACTCATATTCTTAAGGAGGAGTCCTACTATGAATTTTAAAATGCAAGACAAACAAAATCAACTAATTGAAAGAATTTCCGATACACATCTTATTGTTGGTGTTGATATCGCTCAACAATTACACGTTGCAAGAGCAGTTAACTTCCGTGGAATTGTAGTTGGAGACCCTATTACATTTGAAAATAATGAAGAGGGGTTCCTTAAACTATTAAACTGGATTCATGATTTAAAAAGATTAAAAAGCTTAGATGCCGCAATAGTAGGTATGGAGCCTACAGGCCATTACTGGATTAACCTTTCAAAATGGTTATATAACCAAAACATTGAGGTTGTAACAGTCAATCCCCACTTAGTAAAAAGGAATAAAGAGAATCGTGATAATACCCAATCTAAGAGTGATAAAAAAGATGCGCTCGTTATCGCGGATATGGTCAAAAACGGCTACTATTCCTTTATTCGTCCATCATCAGAATCATTTGAGAAGCTTAGAGTTCTAATGTCTAATCGTGATGTGATTGTTAAACGTCTCGTAATGTCTATTAATCAAATAAATCGATGGGTAGATGTTGTCTTCCCAGAGCTGCGACAAGTGTTTAAAGATGTTTCGTGCAAAGGAGCTATCGCAACCCTTCGCTTATTTCCAACTCCAGAGGAAATATCTTCAATGGAGCCATTAGATGTCATGAGGGGGTGGAAGTCATTAATGAAAAGACAACCAGGGTCTAAAAAAGCTCAATTACTGATCAATCTTGCAAAATCTTCTATTGGAACTGGACAAGCACTCGATGCTTATAAATTCCATCTAGAACAATTATTAGAAGAATATGACCTCGCTGTAAAACAACTCGAAAGAGTTGAACAACAAGTTAAAGAAGTTCTCAATAAAATACCATTTGCAAAAAAACTACTTTTGATTAAAGGAATAAGTGAAATTTCATTAGCTGGGATACTAGGTGAGTCAGGAGATTTAAGTGGATTCTCTCACGGAAACTCTCTATTACGTCATGCGGGATTACATCTAGCTGAAGCAAGTTCAGGCAAATGGAAAGGTCAGATTGTTATTTCAAAGCGTGGAAGGTCAAGACTACGACGCTTCCTCTACTTAGCAACTATGAGCCTTGTGATGAATAACCCTGAGTTTAAAGCCGTCCATTCCCATAATGTGAAAGTAAAGAAGATAAAGAAAATGAAGTCAATAATGAAACTGATAGGTAAACTTGCGAGGATTTTTGTAGGTATAGCACGACGAAACGAGACTTACTGTCCAAATAAAGTCCATGTATTAATCCCTTTAGCAGCATAGAAATAAAACATAAGTTATATATAATGTATGGTTTAAAATAGTAAAACTTTATTTTGAATGTTGTCTTATTCGTAGGATTTCAAATATGTACGGAGTACCAGGTTTATTGAACAAAAGGGCACTGTGACCCATCAGTTTAGCATAACTGGCCTCCACCCCTTGGATAGGCATGACGAAGGAATGATAGGGCAATTGACCCGTTGAGACATGGGAGGGAAAGCCTCCAGGGGCGGCGTGGAGATGTACATTATATGGTAAAATATGGAGTGGTAGCTGACTCCTTTATTTAACTATGCCTTCACGAAGCCAAAATGATCTGATCTCATTTCAATTACCCGGAAATCCAATAACAAGGGTTATGAAATCCTGCGAATAAGTGAGCATTCGAGAGATATTCGTATCAAACTGAGGGAGTTCAATAGAAGAAGTATTACCTTACTTTGGTTAAAGATAAATAATCCCTCCTGTGTCTACACAGAAGGGATCACTTCTTATAAGAATGTTTAAAGGAACTTTTGGTTTATCTTTGAAGCCCAGGATATTGCCAGATTCCAGAAGTTCTAATTAGGTCGCGGTAGATAACAAGAATTTCATCTTTAGATACTTTGTGTGCTTCCTCTAAGGATGGATAATCTAAATAAACTACATTTGTGAAGTTTCTGTCGATGTTGTTACCATTCATTTTATTGTAAAAATCGCTTGCTTCTTTAAATACAGTTAATGCTCTTCTCATGTGGCTTGCACTTGTAACAAGCGTCACATCCTTTATTCCCTCTTTATCCAGAATGGCGGTTGAGAAAAGGCCATTTTCAACAGTGTCTGTTGACTTATTTTCGAGAATAATTCTATCTTTTTCAATTCCTTGAGAAATCAGCCAATTACTCATTGCATCAGCTTCTGTAATTCCTTGTTTAGGAACTCCGCCCGTTACTATAATCTTTGAATTTGGATATTGTTTTGCAATGGCAAGTCCTGCTTTTAAGCGTTCAATAAGCGGCTCTCTCATTGATCCATCTTCGGCAAGTGCATATCCAAGAATTACAATTGCATGATCTTTTTGTGGTAAATCAGCTGGAGCTGAAGTATTTAAATTTTCATCTAAAATCGTTTCTGTCGTTTCTAATTTTTGAAGATATTCGTTCGTTTTTTTAGCATCGATTTGTTTTAAGTTTGAAATCGAGCTTTTATAGGAAGAATTGTCACCATTTACTTTTGAGTAAACGCCGTACAGCAGATTTGCATTGAAATGATTTGGATCTAAATTTAAAATCTGCTTATATGTCTGTAAAGCTTCTGGTGTTTTTTTCTGAATGATTTGTGTTGAAGCAAGTGAAAGTTTCAAATCAAGATCATAAGGATCTAGTAGTGTTGCTTCTTTAAATGCATTTTCAACCACATCATATTTTCCCTTAAGTGTGATTCCCTTAAATATGTCTTTCTCTGCTTGTTGAATATCCCCGCCATGCCAGTAATAGTACATAGCGATATCTTTAAATTGATTGATTCTATCAGATGTAGGTTCATCATTTCTTATAGTGTTTTCATTAACATTTTCAGATGTTGCAGCAGTTGTTGGTTCTGCCGTTGTTGAATACGCTGTTGCAAAGGTAACAGTAGACAAAGTAACAGCAAGTGCTAAACCTAGTTTCTTTTTTAAGTTTTTCATGATGTCCTCCTCATTTCCGTAAAACCCACTATTTTTAGGGTTTATCAGATGTCTTAACTATTCTAAAATAACATTAATTTGTATAACTAATGTGAATATAGGGTAAATGTTTTGTAAAAAAAGCCAATAATAAATTTAAGTTTGAAGAAATAGGCAGTTTTGATTAAGAAACTACACATATAAATGTTTTTAATTGGATATGGTAACAAGAAATGTGCTAGCTTGCTTTGGAAGAAGGATGATACTATGCCAATAAAAATTCAAAGAATAGTTAATGTTGCTATGGTCTTACTAGCATGGTTAACAATCCCTTTTTTAAGGTTTCACAACATAAGAAGGTTTCTTCCCGCTGCATTAATTATTGTACTTATAGAAGGTATTAATGTACAAATTGGGAAAAGACGTAAGTGGTGGATTTTTTATAATAAACCAAAATCATACTTATTTGGGGAGTTCCCTTTTAATATTGGCCCGTTCTTGGTAGGTTCAATGTGGATATTAAAATGGACATATGGGAATTTTAAACAGTTTATGCTTCTTAATGCCACTGTTAATGCTTTCTTTGCTTTTATTTTAGTAACGTTAATGGAAAAGTTAAAGGTTGCCAAATTAGTTCGATTAAATAATTTTCAACTTTTCCTATATTTCTTTTACAAAGCTCCTTTGTTATATGGGATTCAATACATTCTTGAATTAAAAAAGAAAGTTCATCACAAAAGGAGTCCGTAGGGACGGTTCTTGTGGTCCCCTGAGAGTTTTATTCAATCCAATAATAGGTTTGGAATTCTTGCAATTAGAGATGCTTAGAATTCCAATCCTATTCTAAATTTATTAACCCATTGGAACCATTGGGGATTTATCATCGACAAGATTTTTATCCGAAAATAGGTAAAAGTTCTTTTTTCAGAATGGTTTGCGGCATGTCTAATCAAACGTCTAAGTGGTATATCAAATAGAAGAAGTTTGTCAGGGTGTGTATTTTACTAGTTTCTTTTGTCAATTTTGAAGGAAATTCCGGAAGGTCCAATCCTTTATACGACAATTAATTTTCTTGAAAGCAGGCAATAGTTCGTTTGATAAGAGGGCTTATCCACGATTTAATCAAACGATTAATTAGTTGAATCCAAGTTAATTAAACGTTTGATTAGAATAGCCTTAAATGCTGTAAAATATGAGTTTTATCCTCAATATTGGAAAGGAAATTGTCGAAAAGAGATTCTATAGAAATGGTGAAGACTTCTGGGCAAAAGGAGGGTGTTTATCGTATGTTGTAGTGAAAGACACCGAATTTTACCCATGGACGGAAAAGCCACTAAAAAAGCGCTTGCATAAATATTTACCATATTGAATAAAAATTCAATCTATGTTACTATAATAATAAGTTTAAATTCTTCTGAGTTTAGACCTCCTATAATGGACTTAGCCTAGACCACTAAGTTCAACTTTGACCTTTGATCTTATAGATCAAAGGTATTTTTTATTTGCCGTGTGATTTGCTAAAATATTTAATAAATAAACAGTTTGATTTATTTTTGGTATAGTAAAGATAAAGATTGTTTAATAATGCAACAGAAGGTGATGTTAAATGAAGGTTTTGGCGATTGCCCCCTATGATGGGTTAAAAGAATTAATCATAGAATTAGGACGTGATCAAGATTTTGAGATACATGTGGAGGTTGGAGATTTAGAAAAAGGAGTTGAGCTCGCCAGTCGTGCAGTAGATCAGGGGTTCGATATTATTATTAGCCGTGGGGGAACTGCAGAACTCATCCAAAAGAAAGTATCCATTCCTGTTATTGAAATTGAAGTTTCCGGATATGATATGCTCCGAGTGTTAACTCTTGTAAGAGACTATCCTGGTAAGGCCGCGATTGTCGGTTTTCCACCAATATCGGAAGGAGCAGCAACCGTTTGTCAGCTACTTGAAATTGATATTTCCCCTTATGTTATTTCAAAGGAGGAGGAAGTAAAACCAACTTTAAAGCAGTTGCTTGAAAAGGGATATGAAGTCATTATTGGTGATGCAATTACCGTGAAGGAAGCAGAAAACCTTGGATTAAATGGAGTATTAATTACTTCGGGAAAAGAAAGCCTCCTAAAGGCTTTTCAAAATGCTAAAAAAATGCACAATTATTTTTCCATACTTAGAAGAAAATTATCGATTGCGCAACAAATTCTTCAAGAAGAAGAAGAAGGCTTTGTGGTGTTTGACACAACATTCAATAGTGTCTACTCCAATACATGTTTCTCTGAACAATTAAATAAAACCTTTAAGGCTTCAATCAAAATCGAAGAGGCAGTGACAGAAGTTATTTCAAAAGGCGAATATACATCTTTAATTGAAAACAACAACGTCTTTTGGAAGGTAAAGGGGACCAAATTACAAGGATTTGAAATATCACTAGTTTTGTTTCGATTAAAAAGAGTGGAATCCAATCAAAAAAGGCTTTCTGATAGTATAAACATTATTTCTTCACTGATGAATTCCAGCCCGATCAAATCTTCTTTTATAAAAAGTAACGAGATGAAAATGGTTATACAATCAGCCGAACAATATAGTGAAAAGAAAGAATCGATCTGGATCAGCGGCGAAAAAGGAACAGGGAAGGAAAAATTAGCTCAGTATATCCATTATCGCAGTTCCAATCGCTCCTTTCCCCTAATGACAATTAATTGTTCTCTTTTAACGGCAGAACAGTGGAACTTGTTGTTGAGTGAAGAAGAAGGCCTGCTTGCCTCTAATGATAAAGGAACTATTTTTCTCAAAAATATCGATTCCATTGCCTTATCCAATCAGAAGGAATTGATGTCCTATCTCATAAAGAATAATCCAAAGTCCCGCATTATTGCATCATCAAGTGAGAATATTTTAACCATGATTGAAAGTGGTGCCTTTTTATATGATTTGTATTATCTGCTGGCCCAATTGACCTTAAGTCTTCCGCCGTTATCAAAGCGAAAAGAAGATATTGATCATATCGCTCGTATTTTTATTAATGAATCTAATACAAAATACGGGAAACAAATTGCCGGGATTCGGAATGAAGCCATTGGGGAGTTAGAGAATTATAGCTGGCCGGGAAACATAACCCAATTGAAACAAGTGATAAATGAAACCGTGCTGTTAGCAAATGGACCTTTTATTGAAAAAGAAGATATCAATTATATTTTAAAAACAAAGGTAAAGGAAACCGAAATGGCTCAGCTGGTTCTTACGGGTACTCTAGAGGAAATCGAACAGAGAATCATCAAGCAGGTTTGGCTGGAAGAAGGCATGAATCAAACCAAAACGGCTGAAAGGCTAGGGATTAACCGAACCACTTTATGGAGAAAATTAAAGGAACTGTAGATAAAAACACCAAAATTGTTTCAAAATTAAACAGTTTTGGTGTTTTTATAATTTTATTGAATATAGTAGTTGTAAAAATAAACATAATAATCTATAATTCAACATGTAAGCGGTATTATAACTGTTTAAAAAATAAACATTTAATATAGAAAGGTGTAAGGATATGGAACTTAAAGGAATCATTCCAGCTATGTTGACTCCATTAACGATGGAACAAAAGGTCAACAAATCTGTTACAAGACAATTAACAAACCATTTGATTGATTCAGGTGTACATGGACTCTTCATTCTTGGAACAAACGGGGAATTTCACCTATTGAATACCGAAGAAAAATTAGAAGTTGCCAGGATTGTCATCGAGGAAGTAAATGGAAGAGTACCTGTAATAGTGGGTACGGGTGGTATTAGCACAGAGGAAACAATTGATTTATCCCAAAAAATGGAGCAGCTGGGCGCGGATGCTTTATCCTTAATTACTCCGTTCTTTATACCGACATCACAAGAGGAAATGGCGGTTCATTTCGAAAAGGTAGCGGAGAGTATTTCCCTGCCAGTTCTTTTATACAATATCCCGGCTAGAACAGGGGTTAATCTTGAGCCTGAAACCGTTGTACGACTAGCTAAAGTGCCAAATATTGTGGGAATTAAAGATAGCAGTGGCAACTTTGCTAACATTGAGAATTACATCCATGCAACAAAGGATGAAGATTTTTCCGTTTTTGCCGGTTCAGATTCTTTGATTCTCCAAACCTTAAAGGCTGGTGGAAAAGGAGCAGTTGCTGCGACAGCCAATATGGTTCCGGATGTTGTAGTTGCAATTTACAACAAATTTTTAGAGGGAAATATAGAAGCCGCGGAGGAATATCAGGAAAAATTACTGCCTCTTCGTGACGCATTTAAATACGGCACCTTGCCTTCTGTATTAAAGAAAGCGGTAGAACTTTATAGTGTTCCAGTAGGACCGCCAAAAATGCCTGTATCTGAGGTAACAGGAGATGCGCTAGTAAAGGTCGCAGAAATGGTGGAATTGTATAAACAACAAAAAGTATCGATTGTTAAATAACGATAGTTAATCACAACATAACGGAATTAGAAAGGTGGATGGAAATGCAAACGATTTATCAATTTCAAACCGCACAGAATATTGTAGCAGGACCAAACTCACTCCAGTTGCTTGGAGAAAAATTGAGTTTACTGGGAGTGGAAGTAACATCAGCGCTGATCATTACACAGCCGCCGATGGTGGACTTGGGCTTTGTTGAACAAATCGCTAGCCAATTGGAAGAAAAAGGAATTTCAGTTGATACGAATACGAACATTCTGCCAGAACCAACATTAGAAAACATTGAACAAGTATTTGAAGCAACCGCAAGTAAGAAGTATGATGTATTGATTGGTATTGGCGGGGGAAGTGTTCTTGATACGACAAAAATTCTCTCCGTGTTAAGAACAAACGATGCTTCGGTTGAGCAGCTTTTGGGAACTGACCTTGTGGCGAATCCAGGGGTTCCAACGATTTTGATTCCAACCACTTCCGGAACCGGTGCAGAGGTTACTCCAAATGCGATTGTCACCCTTCCGGACCAAGAATTAAAGATTGGGATTGTAAGTAAGTACTTACTGCCAACCCTTGTTATTCTTGATCCGGTTCTCACGATAAAATTACCTAAGCCAATCACGGCTGCAACAGGGATGGATGCTTTTACTCATTCTTTAGAATCCTTTATTTCAACAAAGGCAAATCCGATCAGTGATATGTTTGCGTTAGAGTCGATTCGGTTAATTTCTTCTAGCATTGTGGAAGCGTATCAAAATGGAGAATCAATCGAGGCAAGAGAAAAAATGTTGGTAGGATCTATGTACGGCGGGATGGCATTAACAAGTGCAGGAACAGCGGCAGTCCATGCTCTAGCCTATCCTTTAGGAGGAAAATATAAAATTCCTCATGGTGTGGCAAATTCTATGCTCCTTCCACATGTAATGAAATACAATATGGATGCGATAACGGACCGATTGGCTTTAGTTGCTGAACCGATGGGAATCAGTGCTCAAGGTCTTTCCAATAGCCAATTGGCAGAAAAAGTTGTGGAAAAAATCATTGAGTGGACCGATGTGTTGGAAATCCCTCAAGATCTTAAAAACTATGGTGTTAAAGAAGAAGAATTGCCGGAAATTTCTGTGTCAGCCTCACAAGTCACCCGTTTATTAAATAATAATCCGAAAAAATTAGGTTTAGCAGATATAGAAGCGATTTATCGCCAGCTGCTATAATACAAGATTATGAGAATATCAGTCATTTCGGATGATTTAACGGGGGCAAGTGATTGTGGAGGGCAGCTAGTCCGTTTTGGTTTAAAGGTGTCCGTTGTGGTGCAGGAACATTCTAAAAATAATAATGACTTTGACGCAGTTATTTACAATACAGACAGTCGCTCTGTTACCGGGTTTGAGGCTTACGAAAGAGTGAAAAAGGTTTGTGACACGATAAAATCAGGACCAGTTGACTTGGTCTATAAAAAGATTGATTCGACCATGAGAGGGAATATTGGGGAGGAAATCAATGCTATCTATGATTCTTTTTCCCCGGATTTCGTGATTATTGCCCCTGCCTTTCCGGTGAATGGGCGTAAAGTCATCAATGGGATTCATTATCTGAATCACGTTAAATTGGAGAATACCGAGGTTGCAAAGGATCCAAAAACACCTGTCAGGGATTCAGAGATTAAAAGATTAATAGAGAATCAATCGAAGCGGAAGGTAGAGCATATTACATTCGAAGAGATTCATCAAGGATATGGTACAATCATGGACAAACTGGTTTCCTGTAAAAACGATCAGATCTCTTACATTACGGTTGATTCTGTTCAAGAGTCGGATTTGGAAAAGTTAGTGGAGTTGATTCACCAGACCGATTTCTCAGTTGTTTGGGTGGGTTCTGCCGGTTTAATGAATTATTTACCGGAGATCTACGGGATGAAACAAGTCCAAAAAACGCTTCCTTTGCCTATTCATCATGAACCTGTTCTCTTAGTTGTTGGCAGTGTGAGTGAAACAGGGAGGTCCCAGTTGCAACATCTTTTGAACTATTCGGATACTGTTGGACTGGAGATGGATTCGGCAAAAGTTTTACAGGACGAAGACTTAAAGGCAATGGAATTAATGCGAATCCTGTCTGGGGCTAAAGAGGCCATTTTGCAAGGGAAAAATGTAGTTTTATACTCTTCGAATAATGTGATTGAAACTCGTAAAATGGGAGAGCAACTAGGATATGATGCTGTTAAAATCAGTAATATCATTTCAATGGTATTAGGTGAATTGGCGGCAGAAATAATTCGTGTTCATGATTTAAAGTATCTATTTTTAACTGGAGGAGATACTGCTCAGCAAGTTTTCCTTCAATTAAATGCGAATGAATTTATTGTACTGGACGAAGTAGAATCAGGTATCCCGCTTGGTCGGGTATCCACAGACAAAGAGTTATTAATAGTTACTAAGGCTGGGAACTTTGGCTCAAAGGAAGTCATGTTGAAAGCCGTTTATAAACTTCATGGGAGGGAATATGATGAAGCCGATTATAGGGATTACCATGGGCGACGCCGCAGGAGTGGGTCCTGAAATCATCGTGAAAGCCTTGGGCCATTCAGCTGTTTACGAGATATGCAGACCAGTTGTAATCGGTGATGCGAAAATGATAGAAAGAGCCATTCGTATCACTCAATCACCATTAACCGTTGCAACGGTTGCATCTGTCACTGAAAGCAAATTTGAATTTGGCAGAATTGATTGTATCGATCTGGGTTTACTGCCAGCCGACCTGCCTTTTGGAGAATTATCACCACAAGCGGGAGATGCTGCCTTTCAATATTTGAAGACAGCTGTTGAACTGGCGAAGAATGGGGAGATTCAATCGATCTGTACCGCGCCATTAAATAAAGAAGCCCTTCACAAGGGAGGACATCTATATCCGGGACATACCGAAATTCTTGCAGAATTAACGGAAACGGTGGATTATTCAATGATGTTATCTTCACCCAAATTAAAGGTCATTCATTTGACCACACATGTTGGCTTGATTAAAGCGATTCAGTCTATTACGCCAGAACGGACGTATAAAGTGGTGAAGCTTGCCCACGAAACATTAACACGTGCGGGCTATACAAATCCAAGAATCGCAGTTTGCGGAATTAATCCACATGCGGGTGAAAATGGCTTGTTTGGAGAAGGGGAAGAGGAAGAAAAACTAGTTCCGGGAATTGAGCAAGCAATTGCTGAAGGAATAAATGTAAGCGGTCCACACCCTGCAGACACCGTGTTTTTCCGAGCGGTTCGTGGTGATTTCGATCTGATCGTTGCCTGTTATCATGATCAAGGCCATGTGCCAATAAAGGTATTAGGTTTGGAAGAGGGTGTTAATATCACGGTTGGTTTAAATGGTGGTGTTATTCGTACCTCTGTAGATCATGGTACTGCATTTGATATTGCCGGAAAAAATATAGCTGATGAAAGAAGTATGCTTGCAGCCATCCAATCTGCTGCTGATTTGTCTCCAAAAGAAGTTTCAATTAAGAATTAGGAAATCCATTATGCAAAAACAGTTTTCAGGGGGCTTAAAGAAAAATTTCCTCGTGTAATGTGAATTGATTCTAGGTCATTCGGACATTTAGCACGTAGGGATAATTTTAAGTTCCCCCAGAAAACACAGGCCATGGGTATTGGACCTGAAATCTCAATCAAAGCTTTTCAAAAGAATAGCTTATATGAAAAATGTAACCCCTTACTTATTGGAGATAAATATATAAAGCGGTAATTACGATAGAAATTTAATTAGAAAGATAAGGTGATTAGGTTGATTAGTATGAGTAATAATAAATTAGTAATTAACGAGTCAATTCCAAACGGTAAATTATATCATGATGCTTATACAAATATTGATTTTTCTTTAATTCCGTCTGGTCCTTTTCCAACTGCACATGCACCATCGATTATTAAGTTAGAAGATGGAGATTTATTATGTGCATGGTTTGCAGGTTCATTTGAAGGCAGTCCCGATATTTCAATTGTATTATCAAAATTTAATCATGAATCGGGGGAGTGGAATGAACCGAAAATTATCTCCAAGGATGATACGCGCAGTGAGCAAAACCCATCATTTTTCCATGCACCTGATAAATCAGTATGGTTAATCTATACTTCTCAGGAAGGCCGGCGACCAGATAAAGATAATATGCAGTTTACGTCCATTATTAAATATCAGAAAACATATGACAATGGTGAAAATTGGACTGAACCAGAAGTATTATTTAGCCAGCCTGGTACATTTGCTCGACAAACTATTCAAGTATTAAGTAATGGTAGATGGATATTTAGCACGTGGGTATGTGAAGATTCAGAATTAGGTCTTACAAACGATCCAACAGTATTTCAAGTATCAGATGATGAAGGTCTAACATGGAAAGAAGTACGCATGCCTGAAAGTAACGGACGAGTACATGCCAATGTTGTTGAATTAGAAGATGGCCATCTAGTGGCATTTATGAGAAGTAGATTTGCGGATTATATTTATAGAAGTGAGTCAACAGATTATGGAGATTCTTGGACAGTACCTGAGCCAACAACATTACCAAATAATAATTCAAGTATAAGTGCAATCAAACTGGATAACGGTGCAATTGCTATTGCATATAATGCAAACTCTGCTAATAATCCTGAAAAAGGTAAAGTAGCATGGCCTGGATTAAGAAACCCGGTAGTGGTTTCAGTGTCTGAAGATGGCGGAAATACTTGGCCAATCGGTCGAATTATTGAACACGCAGAAGGTTTTATTGGAACAGAAAATAAAACCAATAATTCACAATTTGAATATCCTACTATTTATCAAGACGCCCAAGGACTTTTACATTTAGTATACGCATATAAGAATAGAATATGTGTTAAATATAATAGTTTCTCAGTTGAAGATATATATGGTGAAAAGCGCGAAAATGAAGGGGTTTACAATCCTACATCTGGAGAAATTAGTTAGATAATAAGTTATCACATAATTATATTCCATAGTCTCATTCATAAAAAACGGGCTTTAGACAGAATCTTACACAATAAATGACTCAGGCTCACTAAGAGACCTTGACAGTCTACAATATGATAGCAAAGTGTCATCATTTATGAGAGGAGAAACAAAAAATGACATTGGAAATGATTCTTGCCCTTGGTATCTTGACCTTGATGATTGTAATGATCATGTCAGATAAATTTGCCTTTGGCGCACCACCAATCCTGGCCTGCCTTCTGCTAGTAGTAACCGGTCTATCCACCGTTCAGGAGGCTTTTGCAGGCTTCGTGAACCCAAGCGTTATCATGATCGCTGGCTTTATGGTTGTTATGGCGGGATTAATGAGGACTAGCTTGATTGGTAAGGTTCAGTCCTCTATGCTCGCTTTGGTAAAGAAGGGCGGTTATAAGAGCTATGCTCTTTTGCTCGTGGTAGTTATGTTTGGTGCCAGTTTTCCAGGTGCCGGTGCCACTGGTTATTATGTACTGATTCTATCATTGATATCTACTATCCCTTACAATAAAAAAATGCCTACGTCCAAACTGATGATGCCTTTGGGGTTTGCTACTAACCACCCGTTGCTTCCTTTCAATGTAGCACTCTTCTATGGTGTGACTGTCAGCGTACTGGAGACGGCAGGTTATACCGCCGGGCTTTCTATGTCGAAATTTGCTGTAGTCAATTTCATCCTGGCTCTTGGTTTCTTGGCATGGAGTTTGGCTGCTTATCGTCTTCTACCGGACCATCCAATTTCGGAAGCATCTGAATTTGATGAGGTGGCGGCTGCGGTTGAGGTAATGCCTGCTTGGAAAGAATACTGCACCATCACTGCATTTATCCTCAGTGTTGTTGGTATGATGCTGATGAGCGTGTTGGGCAATGCTGCCTATGTAATCCCTGGCCTTGCAGGGGCATTCTTGTTAATCATCAACGTACTTGACTTCAGGGAAGTTCGAGATAATATGGGTGCACCTGTAATCCTTATGATGGCTGGTGTTATCGGTGTTGCTGACGCTCTGGCTAATTCAGGATTTACGGCTATGATCGGAGAGGTTGTAGCGGATTCATTGGGTACAAATATCAATCCATTCATTCTTATCTTCATTTTCGCACTACTAACTAGTACCTGTGCTACTTTTACTGGTTCAAGTATGGGTTCTGTATTCATCTTTGCACCAATTGCTATTGCAACCAGCTTGAGTTTGGGATTAAATCCTGTTGCAGCCGCAACTGCAGTTGTAATAGCTGGATGGAACGGCGGGTACATGCCGGTCGATGGTATGCCTGCAATGATTTTAGGCATGGGTAAATATAAGCTACCACAGTTCTGGTTGTTCGCAGTACCTATGTACCTGATCCGTATTTTTGCGCTATGTATAGGTGCTATTATTATGTTCCCTGTAAGCTGATAAAGTGATAGAAGAGGCAGTTGGATTAAGTGGGTCGAGCTGCAGAATTACTACAGAGACTGGGGAATAGCGTCAGGTATAACCTGAAACAAAGTCGTTATTACATGGATTACTCCATCGGCTTTGTTGGCATATAACTATGCTTAGCCAGACCTTTGCCTAATTAGATGGCAAAGGTCTCTTTATTCTTACTTTTTATAAGGGAGGAAAATTGTATGGAACAACAACTACCTAAAGTAAAACCTTTATGTCCACCGGGGCGCCCGCCGCGCTACGAAGATGTTCCCTTTGCGGAGGTAACCCTGGATAATGGGGAGCCATACACTCTGAAAATGGATATCTATCAAGATCTTAACCAGAAAACGCCAGGCCCATGCATTATTTACTATTTCGGAGGGGGATGGATGTATGGAGAATACAAGCAGGTTACTCAAAAAGCAGTATATTGCCGGGAACTTATAAGATTGGTAGAGCAAGGATTTACTGTTGTATCTCCATCCTATCGCTTGGCTAGTCAGTCTGTTTTCCCAGCGTGTATCCATGACTGCAAGGGAGTAGTGCGGTTTTTGAAAGTAAATTCAGAAAAGTTTCATATCGATCCCGAACGGATTGGAGTGTTAGGAAATTCTGCTGGTGGGCATCTAGCCGCAATGGTCGCAATGAGCGCAAATTGCAGTGAAATGGAAGGCGATGTCGGCGGTAACCTAGAATATACGAGCGCGGTAAAGGCAGCCACAATTTTTTATGCTCCAACCGACCTAGTCGCACTCCTCAGGAACGACGCGAATGAAGCAATAAAGAGTCTGTCTGGAACAGAAGTCGATAATGCTGGCAAATCCATGGATAATGTGATAACCCAAATTCTTGGATATACTGAACCTGGAAAATCGTTATTAGATTTGAATCAATTGCTAGAAAGCAGCGATACGGGTGACCCAGATTGGAAGTATATAGAACTAGCAAAAAAATGTAGTCCTATTACATATGTAAGTGCCGATTGTCCACCAATGATGATTTTGCACGGTGGCAAGGACCCTCTCGTGCCTATTGATCAAAGCGAGAGTCTTTACAAAGCCCTAGTGTCTTCTAATGCGGACGCGATGTATTTATCGTCTTCCCAGGCTAATCATGGCCCAACGATGGGAATTGAAGCTGATCAAATGGCATATCAGTTCTTAAAAAACAGACTGTAAGAAAAATATATATACTACTGCGATATGGTTTTAGGTAAGTTTGCATTCGCTGTACCCTGATGGCTGCAGTAAACCTTGGGCCTGAATGCATTGGAATTAGACTAAAATATTAACTTTTAAGGCTGTTGCATAAAATCAACAGCCTTTTTATTGTTATATGGGTGCACCGGGTGCCGGGCAACATCCAGAGAATTTCCAGTCCGTTTAAAAGGTAATTTATTATCGAAAGACTTTTACAAGAAACAGGTAAAAGTACTTTTTAATAGAGGCAGTTCTTTATAATTTTTAGTATAATTGATGAAATGATAAAATAGGCTTATTGTACTAAATATATTCTTTACACCCGATTTATTCAGGGAGGAACTAAAATGGAGATGAGAATTGCGTTAGTTACTGGCGGGTTAAAAGGAATTGGACAAGCCATTTGTGAAAAGCTTGCCCAAGATGGCTTTATCACATATGCGACATCTAGAACTCCTAATAAAAATTTTAAGCATGAAAATATCATACCTATACGAATGGATATTACATCCGAGATGGATTATAAAAGTGTGATTAATCAGATAAGCAAAGAACAAGGGAGATTAGACCTATTAATCAATAATGCTGGGATTGGACTTTTCGGCCCATTTGAAGATTTAGACAAAAATAAATGGGAAGAAGTGATTAAAACAAATATTATCGGAACAATGGGAATCACCCAAGAAGTGTTTCCAATGCTTCAAGTAAGGGGCGGACGAATTATTCAAATATCCTCAATTGCGACTAAAAGGGCCCTCCCTTATAATTCCATATATGCTTCATCAAAAATGGCAATGAAAGGCTTTGGAGAGGTGTTAGCGGAAGAGTGGTCTAAATATTCAATTGGTGTAACAAATATACATCTTGGTGCTACTTATACGGATATTTGGAAAGAGCTAGAGGGATTTTCTAAAGAGGATATGTTGAGGGTTGAGGATGTGGCTCGCGTTGTTTCTTTTATAGCTGAAACTCCACTCCATGTTCGGATCGATGAACTTACTTTAACTCCACCAAAAGGGATTTTATAATAAGGCTCCGTTATTATTCATTGTTGATTTTCGAGTAGGGTTGAAAATTCATAGGCGGAGAATTTCCGGCTAATGTATATAGAGGAACCTTAAGAAGCAGATATAAGCGGAGATATTCCGGTTAACTGCTTTAAATAAGACAAATTCCAAGGATTTGGATACAATAAGCGGAAAAACTCCGCTTATTTTTAAGGAAATATGGGTATTTCCCAATTTAAACGGAAATTCTCCGTTTATTTTCCAAACATAGTAAAATCAACATTCAGTTTTAACAGAGCCTATAATAAAGAAAGGGGATTTTTAAAAGTGATGCATTTAACCAGAACCATTTTTTTTGGAGCTGTCCATTTGCTTGATTCTTCACCAGCTGTCTCGGAGCGAACAATGGGATATGATTATAAATTGGATATTACCGTAAAGGGGAATTTAAATCAAAAAACAGGGATTGTTGTTAATATTGTTCATATTGATGAGATGATTCAAACCGTTATGCAAAACATAGATGGAAATCTATTAGATGAGTTGGAGTTTTTTAGGGAAAACAAACCTTCGCTAGAAAATCTATTAATCTATTTTTGGAATGAGTTAGAAGGGCTTTTTATCGATGCAGAATTGGATAAAATAAAGATTCAACAGACACCTTTTATATACGGAGAAATAGGAGGGAACGATAAGATGAATGTATATGTAACAAAGCTTTTCCATTTTAGCAGCGCACATCGTTTACATAGTAATTTTTTAAATCAGGAAGAAAATATTGAACTATTTGGCAAGTGCAACAACCTTTATGGCCACGGACATAATTATAAGTTGGAGGTTACTGTAAAAGGAAGACCTGACCCAAAGACAGGAGCGGTGATCCATTATAAGAGTTTTGAGGATATTGTAAAAGAGCGTGTGGTCAATTTATTTGATCATAAACATATCAATGCTGACTTAGAGATGTTTGAAAATAAAAACCCTACTTCTGAAATGCTGCTTTATGTCATCTGGGATCTTTTAAAAGATGAAATTTCAGGTTTATATAAAATAGGAATTTGGGAAACTGATAAAAATTATTTTGAATATTATGGGCACGATCATGAATAAACATCCTGGGAGAGATTCTTTTGTCGATTAAATCAAAGCTTTCGATTATTTTTTCTTCAGTTGTCTCCATCATTCTTATTGTAAGTAGCGCACTAAATTATTTTTTTACAAAGGATCTTTTGGAAAACGACCAAAAACATCAAATGGATTTATTAGCAAACGAGGTAAAAATTTCAATTGAGCAAGCTGATATTGGTTCAAAATATATTGAGGACTTAATTGGAGAAAAACTCCGTTACGCGGCCATATATGCTAAAAGCAATCTAGACCCCAAGTTAGAAAATATTAGTAACGAGGAGCTAGTAGAATTAAGTCAACAATTAGGTGTTTCCCATATTACCCTTTTTCAACAGGTTGGTGATGATATCGTAGGGAAGAAATCTTCTGATCCGACTCAAATTGAATTAAGTACCAAAGAATGGGGATACTGGTTTGAAGCATTTCAACAATTACTAAACAACCAGCAGGTTACGATTAAAGAGGGGCAAAAGCTTCCTAACTATTGGGCGGGTCCGTTCGATGTGTCTACTTCAGATCCAGGTTCGATTGATAAGTGGGGCTATTATTACGATGGGACAACAGATTATATTATTAACCCGTATATTAAAGACGACCAATTGTACCAAAAATTCATTGAAACCACTAGTTCCAGCTCCATAGTTAATAAGATATTGGCTGAAAGCAATATGATATTAGATATTACTGGTTTTAATCCCAAAACATTTGGCAAAGAGGCTATTTATACAAATCAAAATGGAGAAAGGTTTATCGAATTACGGAATAGGCCATTATTTTTCGGAAAAAACTCATTTGAATCTTTAGAGAAAGATATAGAGAGTGTCGTTAAGGCATACGAAACAGGTAAATCTGTAAGCTATGTTGCTACAATAAATGGTAAGAAAGTGATTAAAAATTTTGTTCCTATCCAAGCGGAAAATCCGTATGTTACTGGTTTAGTAACCGATTATAATGTTATTCAGAATATATTAAATAAACAATTGATTAATAATATGGTAATTTCCATTTTATTGCTATTTATGGTGTTTTTCGGAAGTTACTTTTTGGCAGGTTATATTGTAAGGCCGTTAAATAAGATTTTGAGGTGTGTAGATGAGATTTCGGACGGGAATTTTGGTGTCCGTATCGCCCTTAATCGAAAAGATGAATTGGGTGTTTTAGCAGAACGAGTCAACACTATGTCTGATAGCCTTGCTTCCTATACGAAGCAATTAAAGGATAAAAATGAGGAAATAAAATATTTAGCTTATTATGACGCACTTACTCAATTACCAAACAGAAACGGACTTCATGAGTTATTTAACCTTAAGATTGAAGAATCAAAAAGGGATAATAAAAAATTAGCTACTCTATTTTTAGATTTAGACCGTTTTAAGCCGGTAAATGATTTATTTGGGCATACAATAGGAGACCAGTTACTTAAAGAAGTAGCAAAAAGATTGGATGGGCATTTTGAATCCAATGATAGCGTTACTCGTTTTGGTGGAGATGAATTTATCCTTGTTTTATTTGATACAGACTATAGTCAGACAGTTAAAGCGGTAGAGCGGATCATTGAAATCCTTGGGCAGCCTTTTACATTAGAGGGAAATGAAATCTTTATCACACCGAGTATTGGTATAAGTATGTATCCTCAGGATGGGACGGATATAGAATCACTCATAAAGAGTGCAGATATTGCGCTATATCGGGCAAAAGAAAAAGGAAAAAATACGTATGAATTCTTTACATCAGATATGAAGACTGCTGCTCTTAAAAGAGCACAGCTTGAAAAGGATTTACACTATGCTTTACAGCGCGGGGAGCTTGAACTATATTATCAGCCTCAAGTCAGTTTAAAAAGTGGTAAGGTGATTGGTATGGAAGCATTGCTTCGTTGGAATCACCCAGAGCTAGGTTCAATTTCACCTGATGAATTTATTCCATTAGCAGAGGAATCAAATTTAATTATCCCAATAGGAGAATGGGTCATTAGGGAAGCATGCATACAAAATAAAAAATGGCAGGAAACAATTATGCCTAACATGAGAGTTTCGGTAAATTTATCAGCTATTCAATTCCACCAACATTTACTAGTGAAAGTGATTGAACAAATATTACAAGAAATCGATTTAGACCCGCAATTTTTAGAAATAGAAATTACAGAAAGTATTGCTATGTATAATGCTGATTATGTTATTTCAAAACTAAAAGATTTAAAGCAGATAGGGGTCAAGATTTCTATTGATGATTTTGGTACTGGCTATTCATCCCTTAGCTATTTAAAGGAATTTACAATTGATACATTGAAGATTGACAGGTCATTTATAAATGATTTAGATAATTCGGGAATTATTAGTACGATTATTACGATGGCCAAATATCTTAACCTAAATGTTATCGCTGAAGGTGTAGAGACCGTTGACCAAATTCTATTTTTGAAGCAGCATTTATGTGATGAAGTACAAGGCTATTATTTTAGTAAACCTTTGCCGGCAAGGGAGATTGAAGAATTATATAGCAGTTTGAATGAAGTGGCAGCAAGCTTTACTTTAGATTGAAGTGAGGGAACAAATTTGCTTTTATTGTTAGTTTTTTGGCATCTTGTATAATCACTAGAAATGTATCTAGTTAACTTCATAAGTAAACCCTATTTTAAGAAATCAGGAATCTATAAAGTTTCCTGATTTTTTGCCGTTGTAATCGTTATGGTGACAGGAAAAATCTTTAAGAATAAAGCTGCCCAAAAAATCATTTTGAAAACCATCTTTTAGACAGCTTTTTGGATTTATTTGTTGATCATTGCTATCCCAATTGGCACTCTAATTATCTGCAGGTTAGGGGAATAAAAGCCAGAAGAATCCTCGACGGGGCTTAGTTGGTAGCACCACTATCAACTTTGGCTTCGATGCTGCTTTGGATGCTTGTCGAAATTGAAGATAGGAAATCATAACCAGTCATCGATTCAATAGAGTCAACACTTACCCTGTAGTTGCCCCAAGGTTGACTGGAAGCTGTTTGATCATTCGGTACCATTACAGCGATTACTCTAGTTGCAGTGGATACACGGCTAATATCATTATTTCCTTTAGGCAATACAACGATAACCTTCCACACTTTTGCCGGAACGACAACTCCATTCCCTACAGTCGTTCTATATCCATTTACCCCGGTTCCCCCACTGCCGTAACCACCGGAAATAATATACAATTCGTTACCAGCTGAAACCAGTTTACGTGAATAGGATTCTAAGTTTTCCCATGTGATTTGGTTGTTATTTGGAGCTTGAGGGATAATATTGGTCATCAGAAATGTTGCTGAATTGGCCTCTACGGAAGATGTACGGTCGCCAGAAGGAGTCATGTGCCCTCTGTCAAATCCGCTTCCTGAAAATTCACTAGCCGTAACTTGATACCATCCCGACGGTAATGTGGTATCCGCACGGAAGTCATCCTGACGCGGAGTATTACCAATATCAGATGAATCTAAATGCCAGCTAACCCAGTTAGGTATGTGTTTGCTATTGTTATACGATAGTGTATATTGCAGCTTAGCCATCAGATAATTATTGGAGTTGGTTGTAACGGCAGTAGCCCCACTTGGATTCCCTAGTCCTATATGATCATCCTCAACACCTGTCCCTGTTCCAGGATCTGTCCCAGGGTCAGTTTCTGTTGTAGGTTCAGCTGGTGATGATGAATTCTGAGGGGCCAAGCTGCTTGTAATCACTAAGTCCATTGAATTATTGTTCGTGTCCCAGCCATTACCTTGGCCCTGAACGGTTCCACCGTTATTGTCTTTACGTTCTGCACTTGTAGTAGCAGATAGAGAACCAACTGGAGAAGTTTCTGAATTATTGGCAGAACCGTAGCCTACAAAATCGACAACATTAGAACTAGTTGACCCCGTTACCGCTGTCGTGACTTTTGCTAATGCAACTTTACCACTGGTTGCACTTAAGTTAATGGTACCAGTCACATTAGCAGTCGGTAAATTAACCGTTCCGCCGCCGCCGCTAGCCTGTTTAATTAAATAGTATTGTTGTGGCCCAATACTGCCTGTTAAATTAGTAATGTTATTGAACGAGCCCGTTGAAGAGGCATATTGAACAGACCATCCAGACAAGCTAACACTAGAATTTGTAGGATTGTAGAGTTCAATATAATCATTTTTATAGGAAGAGCCACTATTGCCCCCGCCACCATAAACTTCACTGATTACCACATTCGTCCCTACAGCAGCTTGTACGGGTGAAATATTTACATTCGTTATCGCACCTAAAAACACGAGGCACGTTGAAACAAGAATGGCTACCTTTTTCATTATGCTTTCTTTGCCCCTTTTTGATAAATTTGCATTTGGTACAGAACCGTTTTCAGACATATAGCGATAACCTCCTATTGGTTTTAAGAAAATCAAATTAGTAGAAAAATAGATAGGCAAGAAAAGATTGAACACAAGGTAAAAGTGATGAGGAAATAGCCGGTATATTTTCTTTGAAATAAGGTTGATATTAAAAAAATAGCACTTAATCCCCAGCTACAGGTCTAAGTTTAAATATCCTAAATAGATCTTGGGCACCTCCTTGTATATTTTCTTTTCCACTAACACAACTTACTCCTCGTGCACAGTTATGTACTGTGAATACCTTGATAAAATTTACAATATCATAAAGGTTTTTCTAAAAGTGTTAATTTTCAGTAAATTTGTATTTTGGGGACGGTTCTTATGGCTTTTTGACAATGGGGAGGAGACAACTAAAACCATGCCTGGCAACAAAGGGAGAGCTAATCCACTGTAAAGCTTCCTTTTTCATTCATCTTACTATCTTGTCTTGTGAAACGAGATTTTTCGAGAATCATAGTGACAGATATTTGCAAAAACAAGTTTAATCTAACTCTTACTAGGGTACGGAATACTGTAATGTTTTTACATAATAAATACCTATAGGGAGGAACGATAATGAACGACAAGGGGAAGAAAGTGAATGAAAACAGTAAAAATGAGCAGCTGGAGCAGTTCCGGGTTAATGACGAAGGCAAGCAAATGACGACCAATCAGGGGTTAAAGGTTTCGGAGGATGAGTTTTCCTTAAAAGCAGGTGAACGTGGTCCGACTTTAATGGAGGATTTTCATTTTCGCGAAAAGATGACGCACTTTGATCATGAGCGTATTCCAGAGCGTGTTGTGCATGCACGCGGCTTCGCTGCCCATGGTGAGTTTGAAGTTTATGAGTCGATGAAAGAGTATACAAAGGCAAATTTTTTGCAGGATCCATCTGTTAAAACGCCTGTTTTTGTCCGATTTTCAACTGTAGCAGGCTCACGGGGGTCAGCTGATACCGTCAGAGATGTCCGTGGTTTCGCGACAAAATTTTATACGAAAGAAGGTAATTATGATCTAGTTGGCAATAATATTCCGGTTTTTTTTATTCAGGATGCCATTAAATTCCCAGATTTAGTGCATGCTCTCAAACCCGAGCCTCATAATGAGATTCCACAAGCTTCAACAGCTCACGATACATTTTGGGACTTTGTAGCGAACAATCCGGAAACTGCCCATATGATCATGTGGCATATGTCAGACCGTGCGATTCCACGAAGCCTTCGTATGATGGAAGGATTTGGCGTTCACACCTTCCGATTTGTTAATCATCAAGGTAAAGCGCGTTTTGTAAAGTTTCACTGGAAGCCTATATTGGGCGTTCATTCACTAGTGTGGGACGAAGCGCAAAAAATCTCAGGTAAAGATCCTGATTTCCATCGCCGTGATTTATGGGAATCAATTGAAAACGGCAATTTTCCTGAGTATGAATTAGGTGTCCAAATGATAGATGAGGAAGATGAATTTAAATTTGATTTCGATGTACTCGATCCGACAAAATTATGGCCTGAAGAAGTAGTACCGGTAAAAATCATTGGGAAAATGACATTGAATCGTAATGTCGATAATGTTTTTGCTGAAACGGAGCAAGCAGCATTTCACCCAGGTCATGTTGTACCGGGTATAGATTTCACGAATGATCCTTTGCTTCAAGGCCGCTTATTTTCCTATACAGATACACAATTAATTCGCCTTGGAGGACCAAATTTTCATGAGCTGCCGATTAATCGACCTGTCTGTCCGTTCCATAATAATCAGCGTGATGGCTTTGGACGTCAAACCATTAACAAAGGGCAAGTTAGCTACCATAATAATTCACTAGCGGCAAATACACCAATTCCCGCAACTGAAGAAGAAGGTGGGTATGTTCATTATCAGGAAAAAATAGAAGGCAGAAAGGTACGAAGCCGCAGCGAAAGCTTTAAAGATCATTTCTCTCAAGCTAGATTGTTTTGGAACAGTATGAGTAAAACTGAAAAAGCGCATATCCTTGACGCGTTCCGTTTTGAGCTTGGAAAAGTAAAGAATAAATATGTGCAGCAGCAAGTGGTCGATATGTTTGCTAGCGTTAGTTTAGAGCTCTCAACGGCCATTGCGGATGGGATCGGTGCAACCCCGCCCCAAGGAGAAGTCTCAGAATCAGAAGTAATGAAATCATCTCCAGCACTTAGCCAGATAAATACAAAGACACGGCCGGAAACACGTAAAGTAGGTGTGATTATTAGCAACGGTTATAACGGTGCTGATGTATTGGAAGTATTAAAAGCCTTAAAAGCAGAAGGCATTCAAGTTGAAATCATTAGCGACAAACTCGGAATATGCAAAGGTTTTGATGGGACAGAGCTGGAAGTTAACCATACTTTTTTAACGGCGGATTCCGTATTATTTGATGCAATTTATGCGGTTGGTGGAAATAGTGAATGTAAGAAGTTTAACCAAAACGCAGCCTATTTCATTAACGAGGCATACTCTCACTTCAAGCCGATTGGTGCCACACACGAAGGCGAAAAATGGCTGCAAGCGGGGAATTTGATTAACAGTCCCGGCGTTTTAATTGGAGATAATATGAGAGAGTTTGCAGAGAAATTTGTAAAATCTATTTCTGCTCACCGTCACTGGGATCGCCAAATCGTTTAAACCAAAAAGCGGTGTAGACTAAGGAGGTTGTATCTTTAAGCCCGCCGCTGAATAATGGGTGCTGGGTGAAATGAGAGTCTCACGTCCCGTATTGAGATAGGCGCATGAATTTTTCATGCGCCTACTCTACTTTTTTTTTATGGAATTTTATTTGAAGTCAATAAGATTAAAGGATTCGTCATCGCTCTTATGTAGTTTATTTTTCATAATGTATGCACTGTAAAATTTCCTCTTTCAGTTTACCCAGGAGCAAAAATGTAATGAACTATTGCCCATGTTCAAAGTACCCGATCTGAAAAATAGACGGAAGAATTCCGCCTAATTAGAAAATCTCATTAAAACTAGCATAAATAGACGGAGAGATGAGACTGTCGATTAAGTTGTAGTTTCTTCCACTTCTTAATCTTATTTCACATAATTTGTGAAATTTATAGAATTTTTTCACAAACTTTTATTAATTTTTATGTTTTTTCCCTTATTAAGGCCTTCTATTTGTCCTAATTTCCCTAATTTGGGCAGACGGGGGCCTTCATCCGATTCTCGTATTTTTTAAAACGATAAAAGGGCTGGATGGGTTCAGTTAATTTCTTTACCATTATTTTCAAATTGATGACCATGGCCGTCAATTTGGATATGATCCTTAATGATTCCCTCCCTCTTGTTCTTGGTTTCCTGAGTCCATGATGGTTGGCAGCTTCATGATTCGTTCTTTCCACATCGTACCGAGCACTTAATGCACTCTTTCCAGCTCCGGTTTGATTATAGGATTTTCCTTGTTCCATGATTTCATAATAATCACTGATAAAGACGGTTCGACCATTTTCATTGGTTGTACATAGTTTATATAGTGGGCAAGCTTTACAAGTTTTTGCATCGAATTTAAATTGATGCCCCTGATTCGGGTTATTTCGCACTTTTTTAGAAGTCGAGTACCCTAGAGGACAGGTGACCTCATCCAATTTTGCATCATAAACAAACCAATCGTTTTCTAACAATCCCGTTGGGTTTGTATATTTTTGTATAGGAGCGGTCAGTAAAATCTGCATCTCTTGTATTTTCTTGCGATTTTCACCTGTGCCATAGGCCGTATCACCGACGACTTGTTTCGGTACTATACCGTGACGATTGATCACTTCCTCCACCATCGGGGCAAGACGATCTCCGTCCCATTCGTTACCTGGAATGGGTTCAGTATTCAAGATTAATCCGTGTATTCTTGACTCTAAGACTTGGATTTTATCTCCAGTAAACTTCAAGGATTTCGATTTGTATCCACTCCGGATTTCTGGATCATAGGCACTTCGGATACGATCTTGTGGTTTTTCTTTTTTCGATAATTCTTGGTAGTGGAGTGGTTCCTGTTCGGCACCTTCGGGTTTATTCGAAACCATCGGTTTCGTGTTCTCTTGTAAAATTTGATAGAGGGTCGCTTGAAGCTCCAAACAACGAAGCTGCTGTTTAGCTTTCTCCCATGTCCAGAATAAAGGTTGAACCACGTTTGATGTGTTGAATAATTTGAAGGATTCCTTGCTGGATTAAACGGTAAGCCCCCACCTTCGCAATGTTGGCATACGTATGAAAGGAATCAATAAGCCAACGATCATCATCTTTCCCCCATAGCCCTTTTTCCAAAGCTTGGGATAGAATATGGTGATGACACGCATCAAAAAGGGCAGAACCCATGCGATCTCGGTCGAGCCCCAAGGTACTATGATCGAATCCGTTAAAAGCTACGGGTACTCCCAAAAAACGTTTTAAATGAAGATGATAAAGAATGGCCTCTTCCATTTCACGATCAGAGTAATTGTGATAGCGTTGCGCAAAATGAACCTTTAATTTTAAGGAAGGGGCATAAGGACGTTGTCCTTTGGGGGAATACAAAGGCGCACAGAGTTTATCTGCAAAGGAAAAGTCAACCACTTGGTCCACTCGGTTCCAGAAAGGATGGGGAGGAACCGAAGAGAAGACTTCATAATCTGATAAGGTTAACTGACCAAATGTTTTATATTGAATATAGTCCATCACGATCACTCCATACATAAGATATATCTTAATTTTATCGTACATATGGAGTGTAGTGATGAGTAATTTTAAGAATTTAGAAAAAGTATGTGAAAAAGGAGATTTTTTAAGAGTTAATCGACAGTCTCGAGATTCCGCCTATTGACTCGAAAAATAGGAAAATAGGGGATTTTGCTTTGCATAAGCGGAATATCTCCGCTTATTTACCCCTAATTGAGCTCCGTTCTATATTTAACCGGAATATCTCCGCTTATTTTGCCTCTTCTGGATGACAGCTAATCCTAAGAGAAAACCAATAAAAATAATGGTGCCAAAATAACCGAGGACGATACTCCTTAGCTGTCTCTCTCTTTTTTGAAGGAAAAAATAGGGGACTGTCACAAGTTTTGTGTCAGTCCCAGAAAATCAGAGAGATTTTGTTCGTAATATATTGATAGCTATTGTAACCCGTAAGGCTGCAAACCTTCCTTTTTGACCTTAATTCGCCAGACTTCATTTTTCAATGACTCTGTTACATAAAGGTATCCATTATGAAAAGTCAGATTGGTGGTAAAAGTCCCTGCATCCTCAGGCAGGCGAATGGTACCGTATTTAAATCCACTAGCGTCAAGTACGACAACTTCGCCAGCTTGGAAATGGGCTACATAAAGATTGCCCTCCGTATCGACGGCCAAGCCATCTGGACCGATTCCGCCTTCAAATTGACCGAAGACAAATGGTGTTTCACGCGCGTCTTTCGCCTCTTTTGAAGGTACAGAGATAATTCGATTTGTAGCGAATTCAGAGATATAAACACGTTGACCGTTCGCTGAAATCGCAATCCCATTTGGATAAGCAATACCTTCTTGAAAGAGTACTGGTTCTTCACTATTCGGCGGCAGGTAGAAGACACGGCCTACTGGTTTCGTTGCACTGGATCCCATTGGCTCTGTAAAGTAAAGTCCACCAGATTGGTCAAATACGAGGTCATTTAGTCCATTTAAAGGTTGTCCATTGTAAGAATCCACAATTGTGGTGCGCTCTCTAGTAACAGGGTCATAGGCGTAAAGTTTTCCAGTAACATCTGTGATAAAAAGGCGTCCATCCTTGTGAAACTTTGACCCTACAGGGAGGTCCCCTGCATATGTTTCTGCGATTGAAAGCTTATCGTCTTCGACCTTAATAATTTCGCCTGTAGGCGGGCTGACCATCCAAATATTCCCGCTGCGGTCGAAATTAATGCCCTCCATAAATCCACGTCCGACAGCCACCTTTTCCCACTGACTGCTAGGATGGACAATTTCGGAAATAGAATGTCTTTCCTCTTTTGGCACTGGCTTTGTTACATATAACGATTTTGCTCCAACCACTGTAACCGTAATAAGGGAGAGTATGAGTAATACAGTTACTGCTAATGTCCTTTTTTTCACTTTATACATTCCTCCTTTTTTAACCTATAAATTTTCACACAGGGGTAATAGCCTGTATATCGTTTTAATTTATCATAATATTTTGACAATTATAATATAGGGAAATACCTAAGTTTTTTTAAAAATAAGTAGTTTTTTCTTCTATTTAATTGATGTGAATTTTGTTATATTAAGAGTTTTAGGATTATGGGGACGGTTCCGATCGCTTTTTTGGCTAGATTTACCCGTTATGGAAACCGTGAGAACCGTCCCTGTGGTATAGTTGATTAATGAGCGGAAAATAGTTTATATTTATTTGGTATTAATAATAAGAAGGTCAATAGTTTATTTAAAGGTGTGTAAGAGAATGAATATTAAACCGGAGGATCTTCAAAAAACCAAGCGGCCATTATTTGCAGTTATTTATGATAAATTGTATACACTTATTATGGATGGAACTTTTCCTCCTGACAGCAGGCTCCCGACAGAACCGGAATTGGCCAAGCTTTTTGGCGTCAGTCGGATGACACTGCGGCATGCATTATCACGATTGCAGGAAGATGGTTTGGTTAAGAATATCCATGGAAAAGGAAATTTTATTACAAAATTTCATGATAATAAAAACATGACTGGCTTAGAAAAGCTCGGAAACCCTATATATAAATGCCTTTCAGGAAAAATTGATGATGTCGAAATGCAATTTCGAATTGAACTCATAACCGATTACGCCAAGCAGGTTCTAAATCGAAATATGACCGCCGTTGTTGCCATTGAACGTTGGTATAAAAGAAATGATCAAGCCGTAGCCTTTGCTTTTACAGTCATGGCCATTGAAGCTGTATCGGAATTAAATTTAGATTTACAAGATGAGTCACAATTATTAGATATGATCGACAACAAAGTATACGAGCTTGCAAACTCTGCGACCATTGAATTGAAACGTTCGGATTCCATCCCTTCACTAAAATATGAGATACCTAACGATAAAGATTGTGATTTAATCGTTGAAAGTGTATATATAAGTGATAAATATCCTGTTGTTTATAATAAATTCTATATTCCAACAGAATCTAGCCAAATAACCATTAATGCAGCCAGATAGAGACAGTGGTATGGTTTCAATAAATAAGGAGCAATTTCTCATCAAAATCAGGATGGGAAATTGCTTCTTTTTTTGTAACATATTTCTAGTAACAAGGTAGTTGTGAACCAAATGATAGTATGCTATTATTTTTATTGTTGTGATGTATACAAGTTTTTATACAACTATACAATACTTTTTAACTTTAGATGAGTTTTATACAATCAGTTGTAAGCGGAAACAAGTGGGAATTTTTTTGAAAGACTACCAAAAAAGATTAAAAGGAGAGAAAACAGATGAATACAAACGGACATAAAGAAACCGCGCATATCAAACCAAATGGGGTAGAGATTGCTGAAACGATACTTTTGCCAGGGGATCCATTGAGAGCAAAATTCATTGCTGAAACCTATTTAGAGGATGCAGTCCAATTCAATTCTGTCCGAAATATGTTTGGCTACACAGGAACGTATAAAGGGAAAAAAATATCCGTTATGGGAACAGGAATGGGGATGCCGAGTATGAGCCTTTATTCTTGGGAACTAATCCATGTATTTGGTGTGAAAAACTTGATTCGTATTGGTACTTGCGGCGCAATGCAGGATCATATGAACTTATATGATATTGTTTTTGCCATGGGTGCTTCAACAGATTCACGGTACGTACATCAATACAATCTCCCTGGCCAATTTTCTAACATTGCCTCCTTTGCATTATTAGAAAAAGCAAAAAAGGTAGCGGATCAAAAGGAACTTCCCGTTCATGTTGGAAATGTCCTGACAAGCGACATTTTTTATAACGCTGATGAAACAGCTGTGGAAAAGTGGCGCAAAATGGGGATTTTATGTGCAGAAATGGAGACGGCTGGTCTTTATATGAATGCAGCTTATGCAGGGGTTAACGCACTTACGATTTTAACGGTAAGTGATCATATGATTCGACATGAACAAACGACACCGGAAGAACGACAAGTCGCATTCACAAATATGATGGAAATCGCCTTGGAACTTGCTTAAGCGCACGACAATAAGCATTTGAGTACGAAACGAGGCAAGAATGTCACGTAAATGTGGTGCAGTGAATCGTGACCAAATGCCAGACGTATACGATATCGAATTGACCAAAAGAGAGGGAAGCGGCAATGACAACCATTAGCGCAAATGCGAGCATGACGGAAACTCAGGAATATAGTGTGAAGAAAGCTGTGCCTGTGATGCTCCTGTTATTTCTATTATGTTTAATCATTGATAATTCGTTTAAAATTATTTCTACCGATATGGCAAAGGATTTTCATATTTCTGCAACAACAGTGAGCTGGCAGGCAACCTTAGCCGGGCTAGTCATTGGAATTGGAGCGGTGGTTTACGCTGCTTTGGCGGATTCTATAAGTATTCGAAAGCTGTTAACCATCGGGATTATTTTAATTTGTGTTGGCTCTGTAATGGGCTATCTTTTTCAACATTCGTTTTTACTCGTAGTGGTTTCACGAATCATCCAAACAGCAGGTTTGGCTTCAGCTGAAACCTTATATGTGATCTTCGTCACCAAACATTTGCCTGTACATGAACAAAAGAAGTTCTTGGGGTTAAGTACAAGCAGTTTTGCTTTATCACAGGTTATCGGTGCTTTAACGGGGGGATATGTTTCTACGTACTTTCATTGGACAACTCTTTTTCTAGTTCCATTAGTGACTCTCTTCACCCTTCCGTTTATTCTGAAATACCTTCCTAAGGAAGAGACGAAAAACAGTCATGTGGATGTAGTAGGGTTATTTCTGGTTGCCGGCATTGCCGCCTCCCTGCTACTGTATATTACCGATTTCAATTGGGTTTATCTTCTAGTGTTTGTTGCCGCGGGTGCTTTATTCCTTGCTTATATCAGCAAGAATTCAAGAGCATTCATTGGTATAGCATTCTTTAAAAATAAACAGTTTATTTCATTACTCGGCGTTGCTTTCGTGATTTATTCTGTCCAATTAGCCTATATTTTCTTGTTTCCATTTTTGCTTGAAAAGCTTTATGGCTTGAAGCTGGATACGATTTCGCTATTATTGATTCCAGCTTATCTATTGGCTGCGATCGTAGGAGCACTTTCTGGAAAAATTGCAAAGGTACTGGGAAGCAGACAATGTATCACGATTGCCATGACTGGAATTATCGGCAGTTTGTTGTTGGGCGGTTTCTTTGTAAACACCTCCGTCATTATCTTTGTTCTATCGATGATTGTATTTTCGAGTTCGTTTGCGTTCATGTACGCACCAATGCTGGATTCCTGTATTGGAACAATTGGGAAAGATAAATCGGGGACAGCCATTGGATTTTATAATTTAACACTAAATGTGGCGATGTCGATTGGAATTGCCTATACTGCGGCGATGATGGACCATTCCGCAATGCGTTCCAACATTCTTGGGTATTTAAGCCATCCGGATGCTTCCGTGTTTAGTAATATCCTTTTTGTTCTCGTACTCATTACCGCATTCAGCTTATTCCTGTACTGGGTATTGGTTGGACGAAAAGTGAAAATGACTGCTGGGAACTTGTAGAAAAATAGTCTATATAAATGAATACCTAATAATTTCAGCCTCTCATTTGGTTATGGGAGGCTTTTTTATATACCCCTTCAATAAAGGATCGTCAGAATAGAGGTACCATCCAGAGAATTTCCAGTCGGTTTAAAGGGAATTTTATTAACGACAATAATTTTAATAGAAAACTAGTAAAGGTTCTTTCTTAAATGGGTTTGTGGGACTTTTAATCAAACGTCTAAGTGGTATTTTCAAAAGTAGAAATTTATCTGGTTGGGTATTTTTCTAGTTTCTATTGTCAGTTCGAAGGGGCAATCAAAAAAAACATCACTTTTTTACGACAAGTTCCTCTCCTGGAAAACAAGCAAAAACGCTAATAACAAAGGGTTCATTCACTATTTAATCAAACGATTGATTAGTAGAATTGGAGTTAACTAATCGATTGATTAGAATTACATTACGCGCTGTTAATACAGGGTTTGGTGCTCCGCAGTAGAAAGAAAACTATCGAAAAAAGGGTATAATAATAAAGGTACATTTCGGTAAAAAAAGTATTTTCTCAACTAGTCGATAAAAAGATGCTGGGTCCTGCATCTAGGGGCATGAGGGTCCGCTCTTATCGATTGGGGGATCAGGTTAAGCACCCAATCTGATAAATAGACGGAAAAATTCCGCCTTTTGACTTGAAAAATGGTAAAATAGGGGATTTTGCTTTGCATAAGCGGAAAATCTCCGCTTATTTTCTTTTCGTTGGATACTCAATTTATGACAAGACTTCTTATTTAAAAGAAAGTGAGATGAAAACCATCACGAGACGGGTTTTTAAGGCTGATGTGATGCTACGGGTGAGCTGTTTCATAAGTATGTGGTTAATAGTAAGCTAAAAAGAAGCAAAGAATAGTAAAATAAAATCTTAGGAAAAAATAGGCAGGGACTTTAGATGAAAGAACATCAGCAAGCCGATCCTTCCAATTCATCTGTAAATCGAAATGGGCTTACTCCTGAATACATGGAAACGATTCATATGCTAAGGGAAAAATTACTTCATGGGATTCAACTTGGTGACCAAGAATCGATAGCACAATTTGAAAAAGACATATTTAATGAATTGCAAGGAAATCAATTAAACATTCTTAACAGAGTTCCAAATAATAAGGTTCGATCCTATAAAAATATTCTCTTGTCACACAATACCCTTTATAGCTATGCTGCTGAAAAGGGAGGGTTAAGTGCATGGCAATGCCACTTTATCTCAGAAAAATATGCCATCATGATTGAGCATGCCGAAACTTTTTCTGAACTAGATATGATTCATTCAAATATGATGAGAGAGTATTCCGACCCTGCTATTCGTAAATCTAAAAGTAACAAGTTAACCATTGTTGAAAAGGCAGAAGACTATATAGAAATGAACTTTTCAGAGGACATCTCAATGGAGGAAATGGCAGGGAAATTACATGTTCATCCTTCGCATTTGATGCGTGTATTTAAGAAGGAAAAAGGAATCACCATCAGTCATTATCGAAATCTGAAAAGAATAAAAGAAGCAAAAGAATTAATTCTGTTTTCTAATCTTTCCATGACTGATATTGCCATTATGGTTGGGTTTAGCAACCCACAGTATTTTTCCCGATTTTTCAAAGAGATTGAAGGGATCACCCCTGTAGAGTTTAAAAAGAATAGAAAGAAATGACCAACTAGACGCAGGAGAAATCTTGCGTCTATTACCTTTTTTGGATAAAATTTCATGCAATTATAGTGCAAAAACAATGCAATTGTAGTGCAAAAGTAGTTATTTTATTCGATGTATACTTATGAAGTGTAGAGAAAGGGCTTACAAAAAGTGAAGTTAATAAAAATGTAAACGATTTAAATAGGGAGGGAAATTCATGAAAAAGTTTGGAGTAAAAGATCAAGTTGGATATATGCTGGGGGATGTTGGAGGAAGTTTTGTTAACTTATATATTGGTTCTTTCTTTATTGTCTTCTGTACGTATGTTTTAGGTGTAAGCCCTTACTTTATGGGGACGATGTTTTTAGTCGGAAAGATATTCGATGCCATTGTCACTGGAATTATGGGAACCATTACTGACCGTTACAGAATAGGAAAAAGTGGAGATAAATTCTTGCCTTGGATCAGCTTTTCTAAATGGATACTAGCAGCAGCATGTTTAATCGCTTTTGCAGACATCTCTAGTTGGGGATCTACCGCGACTCACATTTGGGTAGTAGCAGCTTATCTATTCTTCTGTGTTGCCTATACTGCTGATGCCATTCCATATGGTTCATTAGCTTCTGTTATCACAAATGATCCTGTTGAACGTACGAAATTATCTCGTGCCCGTTCCATCGGCGGCATGATCGTAGGAGTTGGGTTCTTATCTTTCGTTCCAATGTTCATCTATGATAAAGCTGGAAATATCGTTCCGGAGGCATTCTTCTATATTGCTATTGTATTTAGTATTTTATCATTATTATCCTATACTGGGCTTGTAAAATTAACAACTGAACGTATTCGTGACGAAAAGTCTGTTGGTGCTAAGCCCGATTACGATTTCAAGGATGCATTTAAAGAGGCATTTTCCAACAGACCATTAATCGGTATGATGGTTGCAACTCTCGGTTCTACCTTAATTATTTCAGGCGTTGCTACTTTAGCTGCTTATGTATTTGCGGAATATTACAATATGCCTGGTGCATTTGCGATCAACTCTTTCATTAGCATGGGAATTATCCTTGTGTTATTTGTTGTCATTCCAAAACTTGTAGCAAAGTTCAATAAACGCAACTTGGTTCTTGCTACATCTGCATTCAGTTTAGTTACATCCGCTTTAATGACTTTTGTTACTTTTGAAAATGTATATGTATTTGCGGCATTATACAATATCGCAACAATCGGTTCATCCGTGTTCGTTATTCTTGTTTGGGCATTGGTTACAGACTGTATTGATTATACAGAGTATAAAACTGGAAAGAAAATTGAAGGAACCCTTTATTCCCTCTATTCTTTCGCGCGTAAAGTAGGAATGGGATTAGGAGCAGCGGTTGGAAGTTACTCGTTAGGCTGGGTTGGATTTGTATCTGGTGCAAAATCACAACCACAAGAAGTGGCTGAAGGGATCTTAAAAATGTACACAGGTATGCCGGTTGTCGCATTTATTCTCATTCTAATCGGTGTAGGTTTAATCTTTAACCTAAATACAAAGAGCACAAATGAAATGTATGCGGTATTAAAAGAAAGAAGAGCTTCGTAATAATAAAGAGATTCCAAAAATGATAGGAGAGGTTTACTTTGCGTACTAGATTCCTTTCAAAACTGACGAATGGGGAAGTCGAAGAGTATTTAAATCGAAATGATATTATCTATGTTCCAGTTGGGGTAACCGAAACTCATGGAGCTTTGCCGCTAGATTCTGAAACGGTTTTGGCTGAAGCGATTGCTTTAAAAATGGCTGAAGAGTCAGATGGGCTTGTATTGCACAATTTACCTTATTTCTTTCCAGGAGGAACGATTGTTGGACGCGGAACGGTTCAAATGAGTGTAAAAGATGGAATGGCTTATTTAGATAAGATAGCCAAGTCATTACTAAACCAAGGATTTAGACGACAAATCTATATTACCAGTCATGGTCCAGCTCACATGACAGTCAGTGGTATGGTTCGTGATTTCTTTGATGAAACAAAGGTGCCGATCTTGTATATGGATGTTATAAAAGCAGGTGAAGCAGCCAATTTCAATTTGATGGATTCATTCCATGATATGACCATTGGTGCGTATAAAGTTTTAGGCAGATTAGAGGATGTTCCGTTGAATGTACCAGAATCTCATTCTGTTACCTATGATGTCGGGCATATGTTAGCAGGAATGGGGAAGAATCCTGGTAATCTATTAGGGAAATATGCTTACCAATCCGGCGCAGTGGGCTCTTACTTTAATGAACCATCTGATCATATGGCTACACCACTTTTGAAAACACCTGAACAAAGAGAAACACATGCAGAGGCGGGTGTCCATGCAATTAATGAACTAGTAAAGGCATTGGACATGCCGTCAATCGTTGAAACACTTCGTCAAGTGGATGTTTATACGAAGGATACAATTCTTCCTAAATACGGTGCAAATTTGGGGGTCAGACCCCCACAAGTTTAACGCCGGTAAAGTTCTAAATGAAAAAATACAGGTGATATAATCAGCATATCACCTGTATTTTTTGTTAAAAATTTATGCTTCTATTTTCGTAAAAAATTGCGGCAGGTGTTCTTTGTGTGCTTCTAGCATTTCATCTAGGATTTGTTTTGCTATTTTGTCAGATGGGACGAGCGGGTTGATGGTCATGGCTAGTAGTGCTGTGTTGTAGTCACCTGTTACCGCTGCTTCGGCTGCTACTCGCTCGAAGGATTTGATTTGTTGTACTAATCCTCTTACTGCAACGGGCAGGTCGCCGACGGAGATTGGTTTAGGGCCGTCTTTTGTGATCACACAGTTTACCTCTACTGCTGAGTCCTCAGGAATACTGGCAATGGCACCGTTGTTGCGCGTATTGACAGGTTGAATGTCACGTTTGTCATTGTAAATAGAGTTAATCAGACTGCAAGCGGCATCACTATAGTAAGCCCCGCCGCGTTTTTCTAATTGAGGAGGCTTAATATCGAGCGTCTCATCTTTATAGAGTTCAAACAATTCTTTTTCTAATCGTTGAACGACTTCTGCGCGAGTTCCTTCAGTTTCTGCCTTTTCTACTTCCTCTTGCAGCATTTCATCTGTTTTATAGTAGTAACGATGGTATCCACATGGGATGACCCCTAATCCACGGATAAAGTCAGGCTCCCATGAAAGACCAGAAATGTTCTTCATCGTTAACGCATTGTCTGGATTTGCCATCGCTTCAATCACTTGCTCTTGTACGCTTACTCCATCTACGAATGTATCAAGGCCGTATACCATATGGTTTAGACCAGCAAAGTTCACCTGAACACGCTCTGGCTCTACATTCAATGATTTTGCAATCCCCATGCGCATGCCAATTGGCACGTTACATAAGCCGACTACCTTTTTAATGTTACTGTAACGTAGAATCGATTCTGTTACCATTCCGGCAGGGTTTGTGAAGTTGACTAGCCATGCTTCCGGGCAAAGCTCTTCGATATCTTTACAGATTTCAAGAATAACAGGGATGGTACGAAGGCCTTTGAATAAACCGCCTGGTCCATTTGTTTCCTGACCGATCACATTGTATTTTAATGGGATTTTCTCATCCTTTGCACGCGCTTCTAAAAGTCCAACACGAAATTGAGTGGTAACAAAGTCTGCGCCCTTTAATGCTTCTCTTCGATCCAATGTTAAATGGACTTCAATTGGAAGACCTGCTTTTGCCACCATCCGTTTTGCAAGATTACCAACAATCTCTAATTTTTCTTTTCCCGCTTCAATATCAACTAACCAAAGCTCTCTCACTGGTAACTCATCATATCGTTTAATAAAACCCTCTACTAACTCAGGTGTATAACTAGATCCTCCGCCAATTGTTACGATTTTAACGCCTTTTGACATTTAGGAAAACCTCCAGTAATTTAGTTTTTCTTTTCTCCATTTCATTCTATTGGGTGAGGGGGATGGAGTAAATGACCCTGAGGGATTTAGGCAAGGGTGTTATGGAAAGCAACGTGTTACAAATGAGTAACACGTTGTTCCAACAAAATGTGATATGATACTTCCAAAGAGATTTAGGAGGGCGCCAAACCATGTTCTCAAGTGAAATCATTGCTACCTTTAATGAGCTAGAAACTTCTTTATACGACTACATCTGTAAAAATAGTGAGAAGGTCATTTACATGCGAATTCGAGATTTGGCAGATGTAACGCATGTCTCTACATCTACCATTCTCCGTTTTTGCCGAAAATTAAAGTGTGAAGGATTTACGGAATTTAAAGTGAAATTAAAGCTTTATTTAGATGAAAGTGAAGAGAGGAATATTAAAAGTACGCAGTACAGCCTTTCAGAATTTGTGGAAAGGACCTTAAAGGGGAACCTTGATGAGGCAATCAAACAAGCAGCGACAATGATTGTGAAATCTGATAACCTTATTTTTATCGGTTCCGGAAGTTCAGGAATTTTAGCGGAATATGGTGCAAGATATTTTTCAAGCTTAGGAAAGTTTTCTATGTATGTGAAGGATCCTTATATTCCAATCCATGCCAATTATCTTCACAATAGTACAACCATTGCTTTATCCGTAAATGGGGAAAATGGTTTTACGATTGCCCACTTAAATCAGCTTAAAGAAAAAGGCAGCAAAATTATTAGTATTACCAATAACAAACATAGTACCATCGCAAAAATCTCGGACATCAACATATCCTATTACGTCACCGAAGAATGGTACAAAAACTCAAACATCACCACCCAAATACCGGTCGTCTACATACTGGAAGAAACCGCTCGGGAAGTTAACAAACTCTCAGAATAGGACGGTTCTCATGCTTTTTTGTCCAGATTTACCCATTATGAAACCGCGAGAACCGTCCCTATGGTCTGGAGGAAAGGAGCGTTATGTTGAAAGTTAAAAGGATTTTTCAGAATGTTTTGCTTACGTTTAAGAGCAGTATTCGTTATAAGTTAATGGTTTTAATGCTTTTGGCGATGATTCTGCCTTTACTTATTTTAATTGTCTTTTCGATTAATGTTTCGCAGCGAAATTATGAAAGAGAAGTGGTAACTTCCAATGAGTCGAGAATTATTTTAGCGGGGAAGTATATCGATGAGAAATTAAATGAAAGTGATAAACTCTTGTTTTCGAGTCTGCTTGATGAAAAATTAATACCAAGTATTAGCAAAAGCGGTGAGGGAGATACTCCAATGGATTATAATACCCTCGATTATATCCAGGACAAATTGTACTCTACCTATTATCGCAATGACTATATTGATAGTATTTCGATCTATGCGAAGGAAACTCAAAAAGTATATATGTTAAAAGAAGATGAATTCCTTTTGTCAAGTATATCCAATGTGAAGGGGACAAACTGGGGGGAATTAAGAGTTAGTCCTCATTATGTTTTTAATAGTGGGCTGCCACAACAAAATTTCTCTCTGACTCGGAGCATTATACGATTTGAGGATCGTGAAATCGTCGGGGGGATTTCGATTGACATTAACTGGAATGTCGTCGACAGTGTGATTGAAATGTTGAAAACCGAACAAGAAAGCTCCGTTTACTTACTAAACAAAGAGGGGCAAATCATTTATAACCCTAACGGGAAAGACAAACCAACTGTAAATACGGACCAACTCTTCGAACAAATCAATACTAGTGAAAATGAAAACTACTTAAAAACGGATAGTCATTATGTTTTTTTCAAAAAGGCTTTTAACAGTCAGGTAACAATCATGAAAATAATTCCAATGACGATCATTATGGACGGCGTAACAAAGACTTTTGTCTATGGAATCATGATTAGTATTATTTCTATCATTATTACGGTTCTTTTATCCATTTATATGTCATTGAAAACCACTAAGCCAATTATTCAATTAGTGGATGCCATGAAGGAAGTTGGCGGAAATAACTTTGATGTGCACATAAAAACAGACCGAAATGACGAAATTGGGCTGCTGGAAAAGAATTTCACCGCCATGGTTTATCGAATAAAAGAGTTGATAGATAAAGAGTATAAAAGTGAAATTGCTACGAAAGAAGCTCAGTTTAAGGCATTACAAGCACAAATTAACCCTCACTTTTTATACAATACACTCCAATTAGTGGGCGGAATGGCCGTTGCTCGTAAAACCACGAATATTTATTTAATCATTGGTGCACTAAGTGATATGTTTCGCTACATTACAGGGAAGCAAGGAGATTTGGTCAAAATCGCCGATGAAATCGAGCATATTAAAAATTACCTCTTTATTCAAGAGCAACGTTTTGAAGGGAAAGTAGAAATTGATATTTTCGTAGAAGAAGGAACAGAAGAGTATATGATTCCTATGCTGATGATTCAGCCTATAGTGGAAAATGCTTTTATTCATGGATTTGAGCAAAAAACGGGAACCTGGAAATTATCGATTGAGGTCCAAAAGGTTTTTGATGAGCTTGAAATGATTATTTCAGACAATGGTATGGGGATACCGGAAGACCGATTGTCAGAACTGCAACAGCAAATACATCATCAATCACAGCCTTTAAAAACCAAAGGCAGCATCGGCATTTTAAATGTTGCTGCAAGGGTTGAGTTTTATTTCGGTATAGATTCATATTTTGATATTTCAAGTGAAGTTGGAAAAGGGACACAAGTCATTATTCGATTTCCTGCTAGGATGACAAGGGAGGCTACAGCATGATTAAGGTATTAATTGTGGATGATGAGAAATGGACACGTGAAACCATAAAAGAGTTTGGTCATTGGGAGCAGTACGGAATCCAAATAATGGGGGAAGCCGCTGATGGACAAGAGGCGTTAAGCTTCATTGAACAAATGTCACCGGATATTGTTATCACAGATATGAAAATGCCAGGTATTGATGGCCGGGAATTACTTCGAATCGTGGCAGAACGGTACCCACAGATAAAGCTTATCGTGGCGAGTGGTTATGACGACTTTAATTATATGCGACAGGCCATCCTTTCCAAAGTGAATGAATATTTACTGAAACCGATTAATGCCAGGGAATTAAATCTTGCTCTAGAAAAGTGTACAAATGAAGTGAAAAATGAATTAAGGTTTCAATTAAAAAAGTCGCTTTCGTTTGTGAGCAAGGATCTCTCTGCTGTGATCTTAGAGTATAAAAAAACCATCACGTCTTTTTTGGACGAATTAAACCTGGAAGGTTTTGAAAACAGTATGCAGCGTTTTTCCAGCGTACTGCAAAAAGTGGAAGGTCTTGACACTAGTGTCCTGGCTAAAATTGAACATGAAATTCTTTTACTATTAGAAGAACAAATCATCAAAAATAACTGCGATGTCTTAGTAGTGTTTGAACAGAATAAAGACCTGATGAATGAAAGCGGCCATACGCTTGATTCCATCATAAAGAAACATATGGTTCTTGGAAAAAGCTATATCGAGTATATGCTCCATTTGAAAAAAAAGAAAAGTAGAGTAGATTTGGAGGAAATAAAAGAATATATGGATCGGAATTTTACCGATTCACATCTTTCATTGGAGGTTTTAGCTAACAAGTTTTTCGTAAGTAAAGAGTATTTAAGTAAAGCCTTTAAAAGTATGTATCAATGTAATATCACAGAATATATCGTTGGCCGGCGCATGGAACAGGCTAGGAAGTTACTAGAGGATAATGAACTGCAAATCAAGAGTATTGCGGCCATGGTTGGCTATGAGGATGTCACGTATTTTTACCGTGTATTTAAAAAATACTTTAAAATTTCTCCGGGTGAAATGAGGCAAGGTTAAAAAAGTCCAAATGTAAGCGCTAATATTTTCAATTTTCAGGTTACTAATAAATGATTAATATTAGGTATGAGCTTATTATTAATCAGGGGGTTGTAAAAATGAAGAAAGCGTTTTCTGTTTTTCTTGTTTCACTGCTGGCCATTGGATTGTTGGCAGGTTGTAACTCCAAAGACACTGCTTCTGGCAGCAGTGATGGTAAAGAAGGAAAAAAGGTAGAATTAAAAGTTTTTATTGGACAACCACGATTTAAAGAGCAATATGAAACCTATTTGGACCAGTTTGTGAAAAAGGAAAAGGAAGAAAAGAACATTGATGTCACCATCAAGCTGGAATTACCAAACGTTAACCAAGCATCACAGCTATTAAAAACAAGACTTGCCTCTGGAGATAGTCCTGACGTATTCAGTCTACATGCAGTCAATGACATCCCGCTATTTCATAAAGCTGGATATTTAGAAGATCTATCAAATGAGCCATTTGCGGATAAACTTTATGACACGGTTAAGCCTGCTGTTACCACTACGGATGGAAAAGTGGTTGCTGTTCCTTTGGAAACACTTCAGTGGGGATATTTATACAACAAGAAGATTTTTAATGACTTAGGTTTAGAAATTCCACAAACGATATCTGAAATGAAAGAAACGGTTGAAGTATTAAAACAAAATAATATCACACCATTTTTGTTAACGTATAAGGATGCCTATATCCCGCAATTATTCTTACCATTAACGGTAGGTGGAACGATTGGTACGGAAGCACCTGACTTTATAAAGAGTATGAATGAGGGTAAAAGTTCATTTGAAGAAATCAAAGACATGTTTGCCATTATGGATTTAACAAACGAAAACGGTACAGACCGCGCATTTGAAAATGGCCAAGACCAAGGTGCATCTGATTTTGCCAATGGTAAAGCAGCGATGTGGGTACAAGGGCCATGGATGGCGGAATCGATTTTAAAAGCGAATAAGGACTTTGAATTTGGGGTAGCACCACTGCCGATTAACGACAATCCAGAAGCTACTTTGCTGAATCTTAGTACTTCAACATCTCTTGCTGTGTCCAAAATGAGTAAGAATAAAGAAGTTGCCAAGGATTTTATCAATTATGTTCTAGATGAACAAGATTCAAGTGCATTTTATGAAAGCCTAGGATTTAATGCGGTTTCTGATGTTCATACGTTTAAACCATTCCCATGGTTAACAGAATCAACGGAATATGTATCACAAGGAAAAGCGGTGCAAGATCCAGCTATCCCTATCGCTGTTAAGGATGAGTCGCAAAAATTGTTCCAGAGTTATTTTGCAGGTGATGCTTCTAAGGATGAAGTCATCAAAGGATTAGACCGTGCCTGGGAGCAATTCAATAAGAATAATAAGTAAAACGGAATCATTATTAGCCAACGATAAAGGCAGCTTTCAAGCTGTCTTTATCATTATCAAAAAACATCCTTAAGCGAGGTGTAGGGGAAATGTCACAGCTAGGTAAACAAAGCAGTGAAATGGTAATCAAACAGGTGCCGAATAAAGTGAAATCGAAAGCAACTCTCAGCACGAAGAATCAAAAAGCTACGCTTAGCTTGATTTTATTTGTTCTACCAGCATTTATCTTTTATTTTGTGTTCTTACTCATACCAATGGTTGGGGCAGGATTTTACAGTTTCACTGATTGGAATGCGTTATCTCAAACTTATAGTTTTGTAGGCTTTAGTAACTATATTGAAGCATTCAAAGATGATCCTGATTTTCGTCATTCGTTTTTCTTTACGTTAAAATATACGGCTTTCATGTTTGTTTTTCAAAATGTGATTGCGCTGCTCCTTGCTTTATTTATTGAAACGCGGGTAAGGACGAAGGGGTTTTTCCGAACTCTCTTCTTTATGCCGAATATGTTAAGCCTCATTATTAGTGCGTTAATGTTTTCGTTTATTTTTTCAAATGTCCTTCCTGAACTTTCGCAGAAAGCGATGTTACACTTTCTCGATCAACCATGGATTGGTGATGCAAGATTTTCATTCTACTCCATTCTCATTGTTTCATTATGGCACGGAATCGGTTATATGATGGTCATTTATATGGCCGCACTTCAAGGAGTTCCGTCACATCTGAAAGAAGCAGCGATGATTGACGGGGCTAATCCTTTCCAACGACTGATTCACATAACGATCCCGATGATCATGCATGCGATCACGATTTGTGCCTTCTTGACTCTAAATGGTGCTTTTAAAGTGTTTGATGTGGTATATGCACTAACAGCAGGTGGACCAGGAAGATCGACACAGGTTATGGCGCTGAATATTTATGAAGAAGCCTTTTCCAATAATTTTCGGTATGGTTATGCCAATGCCAAGGCTATGATTCTCTTTTTCATCGTATTAGTCATTACGTTAATTCAAACAAGAATGTTGAAAAAGAAGGAGGTGGAAGCATAATGAAAAGAATGTTTGGGGTTATGACTACACTCATCCTGGCTATTTTTGCGGCCATTTCGTTTTTCCCCATCTATATGGCTGTTATTAATTCTTTTAAAACCCAAGGGGAAATTTTCGATTCTGTTTTGAATTTGCCGACTACCTTACATTTTGAGAATTACACCGGAGTATTTGAGCAGCTTGACTTATTTCATAGCGCTGGAAATACCGTGATTGTTACGGTGATTGGATTAGCCGGGATCGTGCTTTGTGGATCGCTGGCAGGATATAAGCTGGCTAGAACTCCAGGTAAACTAAGTAATTTTATCTTTACATTGTTTTTAGCTTCAATGCTTGTTCCTTTCCATTCGATCATGATTACCTTGACCAAAGTGGCTAAGGGTATGCACGTTCAGGGATCCTTATGGGGGTTGGGGTTAATTTATATCGGGCTTGGCGTTAACATGGCGATCTTTTTATACCACGGCTTCGTGAAAACAATCCCAAAGGAGCTTGAGGAAGCAGCCAGGATTGATGGATGTAATGATTTTCAAATCTTTACGAAAATCATTTTTCCACTCTTGAAGCCAATCACGGCGACCATCCTGATTTTAGATCTTTTATGGCTATGGAATGACTTCTTACTTCCGTTGATCATGCTAACGGATGTCAATAATTATACTCTTATGTTATCGGTAAATATGTTATTTGGGCAGTACAATAGTGATTGGCCGAAAATCCTTTCTGGTCTTATTGTCACCGCCCTGCCAGTGGTAGTCTTCTATGCAATCTTCCAAAAATACATCCTTAAAGGAATTGCAGATGGAGCGATTAAATAATTTTTATAGACTAGTTATTTAGAAGGAGTATAGGTTATGAAGAAATTGTTATATGGGGTGGCGTATTACGATGAATACATGCCTTATGATCGATTAGAAACAGATATCCAGATGATGAAAGATGCAGGAATTAATGTCGTTCGTATTGCAGAGTCCACATGGAGTACCCACGAGCCACAAAACGGCGTTTTCGATTTTTCATCCGTAGATCGTGTATTAGAGGCGATGAATAAAGCGGGAATGAAAGTCATTGTGGGAACACCCACTTATGCCATTCCTACTTGGATGGTGAAAGAACATCCCGATGTTTTGGCCATTACCCCAAGGGGACCGGGAAAGTATGGAGCCCGTCAGATTATGGACATTACGAATCCTACCTATCTTTTTTATGCGGAAAGAATCATTCGAAAATTGATTGATCGTGTAAAAAATCATCCTGCTGTTATTGGCTATCAGACAGATAATGAAACCAAGCATTATGACACATCAGGACCTAATGTCCAGTTATTATTTGTAAAATACATGAAAAAAAAGTTTAAAACGCTTGATGCTGTAAATAAGAAGTTTGGTCTTGATTACTGGAGTAATCGCATTAATAGTTGGGAAGACTTCCCTTCTGTTGTTGGGACGATTAATGGCAGCTTGGGGTCAGAGTTTGCTAGGTTTCAACGGCAGCTTGTTACCGATTTTCTAGCGTGGCAGGTTTCGATTGTAAATGAATACAAGCGCAGTGACCAGTTTGTGATGCAGAACTTTGATTTTGAATGGAGAGGTTATTCCTTCGGGATTCAACCAAGGGTGAATCATTTTGAAGCATCGAAGGCTTTTGATGTGACCGGAGTGGATATCTATCATCCATCCCAAGACGATTTAACCGGAATTGAGATTTCCTTTGGCGGTGACGTTGCCCGTTCAACAAAGGGGACGAATTATCTTGTGGTCGAAACAGAGGCGCAAGCTTTTACAAATTGGACGCCATACCCAGGTCAACTTAGGCTGCAAGCATTCTCTCATCTCGCTTCAGGAGCGAATATGGTAGCCTACTGGCACTGGCATTCTATCCACAATTCGTTTGAAACCTATTGGAAAGGGCTACTAAGCCACGATTTTGAACCGAATCCCGTTTACCATGAAGCGAAAACGATTGGCAGTGATTTTGAAAGACTGTCTCCACATCTCGTTAATCTTAAGAAAAATAATAAAGTTGCGATACTCGTTAGCAATGAGTCTTTAAGCGCAATTGATTGGTTTAAATTCAATAGTAAAAGTTCTAAAAGCTACAATGATATCGTTCGAATGATGTATGACGAACTTTATAAAATGAATATTGAGTGCGATTTTGTGAATCCAGCGAGTGAAAACTTTGAAGACTATCAGATGTTGATTGTCCCTGCCTTGTATACGGCACCTGATGGCTTACTAGAACGTTTAAACGAATTTGTGTTAAACGGCGGACATATTGTTTACACCTTTAAGAGTGGATTTACGGATGAACATGTAAAAGTAAGAACCACCCATCAGCCTGGGATTATTAATCAAGCATGCGGTGTTTATTACAGTATGTTTGTAGAACCGAAAAATGTTTCGTTAAAAGATGATCCTTTCCAGGTGGGACCTGAAAATAATACGGTTGATACCTGGATGGAACTTCTTACTCCAACAACAGCGGAGGTTCTCGCTTATTATGACCACACGCATTGGGGGAAATATGCAGCAATCACGGAAAACCGGTACGGCAAGGGTACGGCAACCTACATCGGTTGTATACCAAGCCAAGCGATTATGAAAGAAGTACTACGGCATGCGGTGAAAAAAGCCAATTTATGGGGCATTAATCAGGAACTTTCCTTCCCGCTAATTATCAAGGAAGGGATAAATCAAGACGGAAAGCTGCTTCATTATTACTTTAATTATTCCGAGGACCAACATTCCTTTACTTATCCTCATCAGCAGGGAAGGGAATTGCTAACGGAAAGTAAGGCAGAGACCGGCCAAACCTTAGATATTGAACCTTGGGGCGTAGTTATTATAGAAGAGTCATAGATTACTGATGTTAATAAAAGGTTCTGTTGTGATTCACATCGGGACCTTTTATTATATGTCAATTTTGGAGGGATACTGATGGAGAAAAAATTAATTCAATGGGTGTCAACAACAAAGGAAGCTTATTGGAACCAGCAAGAGGTTGTTGAAACGGTGGCTGGTCCTGCCAATTTGTCTTTGACTAATCAAACCGGGCGGATTATTGACGGTTTTGGCGGATGTTTTAATGAACTTGGTTTTACTGCATTAGAAAACTTGCCAGAAGAAGAAAGAAGCAAGGTCTATGATGAACTTTTTTCACCTGATGGTGCGTGTAAATTCACTATTTGCAGGCTGCCGATTGGGGCAAGCGATTATGCCTTGGAATGGTATAGTCATAATGAGGTAGATGGTGATTATCATATGGAGCATTTTAACATTGATCGTGACCGTACCTATTTAATTCCCTACATAAAAGAAGCGTTGAAGCGAAATCCAGATATGAAACTATTTGCTTCTCCATGGAGTCCTCCCACTTGGATGAAGTTCCCTAAAGCTTATAATTATGGAAAGCTTCGGTGGGAAAAAGAAATACTAGAGGCATATGCGTTATACTTTGTAAAGTTTATAGAGGCTTATGAACAAGAAGGTATCAAGATTCACCAAATTCATGTGCAAAATGAGGTGGTTGCCGACCAAAAATTCCCTTCTTGTGTATGGTCCGGAGAAGAACTTCAAGAATTTATCCGCGATTATTTAGGACCAGCCTTTGAAAAACATAATATCGATACGGAGATTTGGCTTGGAACGATCAATGGAATTGTGAACGAGCTTTTTCAAAAATCAGCTTCTGATTACGATCAGATGGCGAATGTCGTTCTCAGTGACCCTGAAGCGAAAAAACACATTAAAGGTGTCGGCTATCAGTGGGCAGGGAAATATACCATCCAACAAACGGTACAAAGCTATCCAGAACTACGTTACATGCAGACAGAAAATGAATGTGGAGACGGTGAAAACACATGGGATTATGCTCAATACGTCTTTAACTTGTTCCGCCATTACTTTGTGAATGGTGCCAATGCCTATGTTTATTGGAATATGGTCTTAGAACCGTTTGGCCTTAGTACATGGGGATGGAAACAAAATTCGATGATTACAGTCGATCCTGAAACGAGAGAAAGTATTTATAATCCTGAGTATTATGTGATGAAACATTTTTCTCATTTTGTCCATTCCAATGCAGTAAGGATCGAAACCACAGGAGCATGGACTGGTAATAGCGTGGCATTTCAAAATCCGAATGGTTCTAGAGTAGTAGTGCTAGCTAATCCGTTTAAAGACCAACGAGAACTCTTGCTATCAAATAATCATGAAACCTATCGTGTTACACTCGAGCCTGAGTCTTTCAACACATTTATCTTGGATATATGATTTTAACCATTGCAAAAAAACAGCACCAGAATGAGGATTCTCTTGAAGTGTCCAGCCTTGGAATTTAGTCGTAATAAATTTAATAGAGTAGGAGAAAAATTATGTATTTAGTCATCGATATTGGAGGAACATTTGCGAAATATGCATTAATGGACGGAGAAGGCCATATATCAGCAAAAGGAAAACGTCCAACCCCAAGAACCAATTTAACGGAATTTGAACAAGTGATTTTCTCTATTATTGATCAACATGATTTATCCAATGTTAAAGGTATTGCTATCAGTTGTCCAGGTACAATAGATGTTGATACAGGAATGATTTACTACGGCGGTTCACTTCCATTTTTACACAACGTGAATTTACCTAAGATTATTGAAGATAAATATGGGAAAAAGGTGTGTATTGAAAATGATGGGAAATGTGCCGCCTTAGCTGAATTATGGCTTGGAAGTGTGAAGGAGGCAAAGGACTCTGTTGTCCTTGTTCTTGGAAGCGGTGTCGGAGGGGGCATTATCATTGACAAAAAACTTCACCGCGGAGTAAATCTCTCTGCTGGGGAAGTCAGCTTCGTGATGGACCAACTGGACATCAAAACAAAAGAGGCAACCTTTTTTGGTTTAGACGGGTCTGCAGTGAAAATGGTCCGTCGCATTGCTGAACTCAAGAATCTCGATGATTTGAATGATGGAGAAAAGGTATTTGACTATATTAACCAAAGCGACGAGGAAGCTAATGCGATCTTTAATGAATATTGTCTTTACGTAGCTTCGCAAATCTTGAATTTACAATATATTTTAGACCCAAATGTTTTTGCGATTGGCGGCGGAATCAGTGCACAGCCCATTTTACTCGAACGCATTCAATGGGCCATTGCCGAAATCAAAAAAGCTAACCCACAGCATATGGCAAATCCCAAAGTCGTAGCATGCCAATTCCAAAACGATGCCAACCTATATGGAGCACTTTATCACTTCTTGAGCCAAAGCCATTGAACACCTTGGGGACGGTTCTCATGGCTTTTTTGGCCAGCTTTACCCATTATGAAACCGTGAGAACCGTCCCTATGGTAGCGAATTTTTTCGACAAGTTCCTCTCTTGAAAACAAGCAAAATCCCTTATAATAAAGGGTACATTCGCTATTTAATCAAGCGTTTGATTAGTGAAATTGTAGTTAACTAATCGATTGATTAGAATTGCATAAAGTGATGTTAATACTGTATTTGCTCCTGTTTAGCAGGAAGAAAATTGTCGATAATCATAACGGGTACAATTTACTTTGAATTAATCTTTAAAGGACTGATAATGGAGATGGATAAACGAGATCTTGTCCAATATTTTATTGTAAATCAAGATTTAAAAATGTCGACGGGTAAAACAGCTGCACAAGTGGCTCATGCTGCAACTCTAAGTACTGTTAACCTGATGTCTTCGCAATCATCTTTTCATGAAAGGCATGATGATTTTGTAGAATGGATACAGAATGGAATGAAGAAAGTTATTTTAAAGGGTAAGCAAGCTGAGCTTGAAAAGTTAGAACAAAGAGGATTTTTCAGTATTCGTGACAGTGGTTTAACCGAAATTAAATCAGGTTCTTTGACTGTTATTGCACTTCCGCCTATGGTGAAATCTGAAGCGAAAGAAATGGTCGGGCACTTAACTCTTCTTAAAAACTAACACCTTTTCTTTTGGGGACGGTTTCCAAGGCTTTTTATGGTCAGATTTGCCCATTATGAAACCTCGAGAACCGTCCCTGTGGTACTCCTCTGGATTAATATTTGTCCTTCTAGTAGTATGGTAATATGCGTTATTGACAACCAGATATAGGAGGAGAAGAGTTGTATAAATTAATTGCAATCGATATTGATGGAACGCTGATGAATGACCGAAAAGAAATTACAAAAGAGGTAAATGACGCCATTCAGGCTGCTAAGGCTAAGGGAGTAAGGGTGGTTATCTGTACGGGGAGGCCGATCGTTGGTGTCCAATCGATTATCGAGGAATTGAAATTAAACGATGAAGATGACTATGTGATTACCTTTAATGGTGCGCTTGTGCAAAATACTTTCAACAAGCATGTAGAATCACAAATCACTTTAACCTATGACAACTTAAAAGAAATATATGAATTAAGCCAAAAGCTCCATTCACCGCTTCAATTTTTTGATACCGAAAATCTTTATACACCGAGTCGAGAAATCAACCGGTACACCGTTCATGAAGCCCATATCAATCAAATTCCTATCCATTATCGGCCAATTGATGAGGTACCAGTGGACATGCTGATTCCGAAAGTGATGTTTATTGATGAACCGGAGCGTTTAAATCAAAACATCGCAAACATACCTGAATCATTCTGGGAAAAGTATACGTTTGTTAAAAGTACTCCGTTCTTCTTAGAAATCCTTGACCCGCGTGTCAGCAAAGGAAATGCAGTCAAACAACTGGCCGAAAAACTTGGGATTAAACAGGAAGAGGTCATTTGCATCGGGGATGGCGAAAATGATCTTAGTATGATTGAATATGCGGGCTGTGGAGTGGCAATGGCTAATGCAGAATCCGTCGTCAAAGAAGCGGCCCAGTTCCATACATTGTCTAATAATGAAAATGGAGTGGCTTATGCGATTGAAAAATTAGTACTAAACAACTAAATAAAATGCGATGGAATGGTCTATGGCAGCTGCAGTCACGTTATCTATAGAATGAGGGAACGATCGTTGTGTAATCGTGCCCGTGCGGTGACGTTTTTATTGAGAAAGGTAACAATTATCGGTTAATCGTTACCGTGGAGTGACGTTATTAACAAAAGAGGGAACGAATAGAAGCTATTCATGCCCATTCAGACAGGTATGAAGAGAAAATGGTTACGAATAACGCCTCTAATCAAGCGACCTTTTTTATATGAAAGGGGAATCACAAACACATTTGATTCCCTCTTCTTAGAATGTTTACCACTTAAGGTCACCAAATAACCTTTTTATTCACCTGTCACGAAAACTCCTTTACTATTTCATGAAGTTTTTCAGGGTTTAAAAATGGTGATATAGATTTTTCAGTCTGAAGGGTAAGAGCAGCACCTGCAAGTCCTAATTGGCAAGCATTAAAAAGCGATTCTTCGTTCATGATTCCATATATTGCACATGAGGCAAATGCCTCACCAGCTCCTGTGTCATCAACCACATCCGTTTTGAAAGGAGGCAGCAGACCAAATTCCTCATCAGAGAAATAATAAGCCCCCTGGTCCCCCAGTGTAATAATCACGTTTTGAACCCCACGCTGTCTAATTTTTTCACAGGCTGATTGACAATCCTCGATAGAGTCAATTTTTATGTTAGCAAGTATTTCTGCTTCTTCCCGGTTAGGAACAAGCAGTTCTACACCGTCAAGGCGAAAAGGAAGTTTTCCTGCCTTGACAGGAGATACAGGGTCAATGTAAATAGGGATGTTTACATCGCTGCAGCGTTTAATTATATAACTGATACAATCCTTTGGGATATTTGTATCCAAAAAAACCGCGGATGAGGCAATGATATAGGACCATTTTTCCTCAAACATGGAAGTTGTAATTTTTTCGTATATATTCATATCAGCCATAGAGACAATACTTTGACCGTTAATATCCAGAAGAGTAGTAAAGGTCCCTGTTCGTTCTGTTGGTAACACCCATACTTGACTAATATCAACGCCTTGGCTTTTCGTTTCCTTCAATAACCAGTGACCTTCTTTATCATCTCCGATACAAGTCATAAGAGAAGTGCTAAGCCCGAGTCGACTTAAATTTTCGGCAAAGTTGCGTGCTACACCGCCACAAGATTCAGTAATTTTTACTGGATTAGATGAATATAAACGCACCTTTTGCTCTGTTCGCGCTTTTCTGTCTGTGTTTGCTCCTCCAATACACACGATCGCTGATTCTTCGCGAAGAATATAGCCACGTCCTTTGATTTCACCGCGTTTCGTCAGGTTAGCAATATAATTCGCAACCGCAGGTCGTGATAATCCAACCTTACTTGATAGTTCTTGCTGTGAAATGAAAGGATTCATTTTTATGTAATGTAAAATTTGACTCTCTTTATCCATGAAACAACCTCATTTCCCCTTAAACAATAGTTTAACAAATAAACAAATGTTTGTAAACGCTTAATTATGAATCCAATCTTGAATTCTTAGAATTCCATTATAACAAAAAAAATAGATTGCAAAAAAGTCAATCTGTGTTTTATAGTGGAGACTATGATTTTTTTATCAGAGGAAAATTGAAAAATCATACTAATTAATCATTATTGGAGGAAGTAGAATGATCAAGATGTATCTGTACCCTCTGCTGGTAATTATTGCGGCAAGTAGTTATGGTGTAGTTTCAACGATTATAAAACTAGCTATGCATAGTGGCTTTTCGGTCTCAGAAGCAGTCACAAGTCAATTTTTTATGGGTTTTTGCATTGCTGTAAGTATCTTCATTCTAACGAACAGAGCAAAATTTAGCTTAAAGGGGGTTAACATTCTTATCATTGCAGGCGTTTTAACAGGGTTAACCAATATTTTATATGGGCGCTCTTTGAACTATTTACCTGCTTCTTTGGCCGTTGTACTATTATTTCAATTTACTTGGATAGGGATGTTGATTTCTTGTTTATCAAAACGCCAACTTCCTAGTCGAGTTGATTTTATTTCTTTACTAATATTGGTTTCGGGAACCATACCAGCAGCTGGTCTGATTGATGTTGACATTTCTCAGATACCTTTTCAAGGGTGGTTATGGGGGTTAGCGGCGGCTCTTAGTTATTCTCTATTTTTATTTGTTAATGATCGGGTAACTACAAATATGAATACAACGAACCGATTAGTATTGGTTTCTTTCTTTGCGTTTATGATTTCTGCTGTTTTTCAATCTCCAGAAATTATATGGAATGGGACTTTGTTTAACGAAGGACTTTGGATTTATGGATTAGCTTTGGGGTTGTTTGGGCTGATTATTCCAGTATTCTTATTTACGATTGCAGTTCCAAAAGTTGGATTAGGTATGACATCCATATTGAGTGCGATAGAATTGCCAATCGCGGTGATGGTGTCAGTCATATTACTAAGTGAAACGGTGACTACAATGCAAATCGCAGGGATAGTAATCATTCTTCTCGGAATGGGGTTACCAACCATGCTAAATAGTAATAGGCTGTTGATTATTAATAAAGTTGCAAAACAAAAAGTGAAAAATAGAGCCTCATCCGGGAGAGTATAGCGGATGAGGTTTTTTTGCCGAGTCGGATAGGACTGTGGTTAGCTGTGGGTAATATCGTTTTGTTTGAAATAATATTAATTTTATAAAAATTCTATTGACAACCTAAATTGGAAGCGTACACTAAACATATGTTTAACAAATAAACTTTTGTTGTAAAGTGAGGTGTGAAAATGACAAGTGATATGAATGAGAAAGAAGAATTAATATTAGGCAAGATTAAGGAAAACCCATTTATTTCTCAACAGGAGTTATCAGAAGTTGCAGGGATTTCAAGATCGTCAATTGCTACTATTATTTCTGAACTAATTAAGAAAGAGTATGTTTTGGGCAAGGCTTACGTCTTGAATGAAACAAACCCTATTATTTGCATAGGGGGAGCTAACGTAGATAGAAAATTCTATGCAAAATATGAAATCACGAATGGAACGTCGAATCCAGTTAAATCCTCTAGCTCGGTTGGTGGAGTTGCAAGAAATATTGCTGAAAACTTAGGAAGATTAGGCGAGGAAGTGATACTAATTTCAGCAAGTGGTCAGGATTCAGCGTGGGAAGAGATTTACAATTTATCGTCACCTTTTATGAATTTAGAGCATGTCGCTCAATTTGAAAATTCATCAACAGGATCCTATACAGCGGTCTTAGATAAGAATGGTGATTTATCAATCGCGTTAGCAGACATGGATGTTTATGAAAAAATTACTCCTGAGTTGATGATAAAAAACAGTAACTTTCTTAGAAGAGCTAAATGTATCGTAGTGGATTTGAACTGTCCAAGCGAAACGATTGATTATATTTCTTCTTTCACATCTAAATATAATATTCCATTAGTCATTATCCCTGTTTCGTCTCCTAAGATGAACCGTCTTCCCAAAACGTTGAGTGCAGTGAATTGGCTCATTGTAAATAAAGATGAAACAGAAACGTTTATGAATATTAAAATCAATGATGAAAAAGAATGGAGAAACTCAGTAAAGAGCTGGTTAGAGCTAGGGGTTAAAAATGTGATTGTAACGAACGGATCAAAAGGTGTCATGGCAGGTGTGGAAAATGGTGAGATTCAACATTTTTCAGCTATCGAAACACCTATGGTTGTGGATGTTACAGGTGCAGGAGATGCATTTTGTTCAGGAGTAATTTATTCTTGGTTACAAAAAAAAGAAATAGATTTTATCATTAAATCAGGTTTGGTCAATGCGCATAAAACAATTATGTCGAACTATACAGTTAGACAAGAATTATCACAAAAACAATTTATGATTGATATGGAGGAACTAATAAAATGAAACAATATATTGAGTTATCACAAGAGGTACAACAAGCAAAAGCTGAAGGAAAAGCAATCGTTGCATTGGAATCTACGATTATCTCTCACGGTATGCCTTATCCTCAAAATGTAAAAATGGCTCGTGAAGTTGAACAAATTGTTCGCGAAAACGGTGCAGTCCCAGCAACAATTGCCATCATTGACGGCAAAATTAAAATTGGATTAACAGATAAAGAATTAGAGTTATTTGGTAAAAGCCCGGATGTTGCGAAAGTATCAAGACGTGACTTAGCACACATTGTAGCAACAAAAAGACTAGGTGCTACGACTGTTGCAACCACAATGATCTGTGCTGATTTAGCTGACATTAAAATCTTTGTAACTGGCGGTATTGGCGGCGTTCATAAAGGTGCTGAAACAACAATGGATATTTCAGCTGACCTTGATGAGTTAGCGCAAACGGATGTAGCTGTAGTATGTGCTGGTGCAAAATCGATTCTAGATTTAGCTCTAACACTAGAATATCTTGAAACAAAAGGGGTTCCTGTGATTGGATTTGAGACAGAAGTCCTGCCAGCATTCTACACAAGAAAAAGTGAACATAAATTGAATATCTCTACTGATTCCATCGACGAAATTGCTGAAACATTAAAAACGAAATGGGAATTAAACCTTAAGGGTGGAGTAGTAATCGCGAATCCGATTCCTGAAGAACATGCAATGGACGAAGAATATATCAATGGAATTATCGACCAAGCAATCAAAGAAGCTGAAGAAAATCATATTATCGGTAAAGATAGTACACCATTCCTGCTAGGGAAAATTAAAGAATTAACTGACGGGAAAAGCCTTGAAGCCAACATTGAATTAGTAAAACATAATGCTAAAGTTGGAACCCAACTTGCAGTTAGTTTCAACAATAAAACAAAGTAATACCTATTTGATCTCGAATGCATAGAGATAAACTCAACTTCTATAAAGTTAAAGATGGAGATTATTTACAATAATCAATACAACTATAGCTTTATAGAAGTTGTTTTTTAATATAAGTGAAAGCGTTGCCACATAAAGGGAGAGACGGTATATGAGGTTTATTTTCTTACTAATAGGAATTATGCTTGTGTTTGTTATTGGTTTTTTAGTTAGTAATGATCGAAAACAAATAAATTATAAACGTATTTTGATCATGTTAGCTGTGCAAATTTTCTTAGTTTACTTCATGATGCACACCAGTATAGGTCTAATTGTTATTACCAAAGTGGGCGTGTTTTTTGAAAAATTAATGAAGATTGCTGATTCCGGAATTCAATTTGTATTTGGCGGTATGTTGAATGAAGGCGAATTTTCATTTTTCCTTGGCGTGTTATTACCGCTAGTTTTCATATCCGTTTTAATAGGAATACTTAATTATATAAAAGTTTTACCAGTCATAATCAAATATTTAGGGTTAATGCTAAGTAAAATAACTGGAATGGGTAAACTAGAAAGCTATTTTGCTATATCTACAGCTGCCCTTGGACAACCAGAAGTGTTTTTAACGATTATGAAGCAAATTCCGCTTCTATCACCAAAAAGACTTTACACAATTTGTACTTCAGCAATGAGTGCAATAAGTATGGCGATGGTTGGGTCCTATATGACAATGTTAGAGCCAAAATTTGTTGTAACAGCTGTTGTATTGAATATTTTTAGCGCACTTATCGTTGCTAATATTATTAACCCATATGATTTAGACGATGATGAAGATCTAGTTCAAATAGAAAAAAAAGATAGAGTTCCTTTCTTTCAAATGGTTGGAGAAAGTGTAATGGATGGATTTAAAATTGTTATTATTGTTGCAGCTATGTTGTTGGGGTTTATTTCCTTGATGGAATTGATTAATGTAATTTTTCTAGGGGTATTTCAGGTTTCTTTCCAAACCGTTATTGGTTATGTCTTTGCACCAATCGCTTTCTTAATGGGTGTTCCATGGGCAGAAGCTGTACAAGCAGGTGGAATTATGGCTACTAAACTTATAACAAATGAATTTGTGGCGATGTTGAATTTTGGTGAAATTTCAAACCAATTTTCCGATAAAACCATTGCCATTGTATCCGTTTATTTAGTTAGCTTTGCAAATTTTGGAACTGTGGGTATTGTTGCAGGTTCAATCAAGTCAATCAGTGAAAAACAAGGAAGCTATGTTGCAAAATTTTCTATGAAACTATTATTAGGTGCGACATTAGCATCTGTCATTTCAGGAACAATTATGGGTATTTTCATGTAATTTTTACACTTAGATACTATACGGTGAACCTTACTATAAATAGAGGTACAAAAAATGGAGCCAGTATTAAAACTTAGCTCCATTTCATGGAAAAAAGGTAAGGGATATATTCTATTTGTGCAGATATTCCCTATGTTGTAACCATTTTGGCACTAGTCATATATGCCATACGAAAGCAAAGAAAACAAGATTCTTTCAGTGCGGTGACGACAAAATAATAAATTAGGAGGGATTTTCAATGAAAGAAAATAAGAAACGTAAAATTATTCTAGATTGTGACCCGGGACATGACGATGCAATAGCCATTCTACTCGCAGCAGGTAATCCAACCATCGAATTAGTCGGCATTACAACGGTTGCGGGGAACGCTGAAGTTGAAAAAACAACGAATAATGCGCTAAAGGTTTGTGAGATTGCTGGTATTTATGATATTCCGGTACTAAAAGGAAGCGGTCAGCCACTCGTTAGAAAACGAGAAACAGCGCCCGATATTCATGGGGATTCCGGTATGGACGGCCCGGTACTGCCGGAGCCTACGAGGACTGTCGAAGAGGAACATGCGGTTGACTTTATTATCCGAAAACTGATGGAATCAGATGGGGATATTACACTTGTTCCTACTGGCCCGCTAACCAATATTGCGATGGCAATGAGGCGTGAACCTGCTATTTTATCCAAAATCAAAGAAATCGTCATCATGGGTGGAGGTACGTTTGGCAACTGGACTCCAGCAGCTGAATTCAATATTTATGTGGATGCGGAGGCTGCGAAGGTTGTTTATGAGAGTGGAGTGCCTATTACGATGATGGGTCTTGACCTAACTCATCAAGCTTTAGCAACGGAAGAGGTTTCTGAACGCATTGCTGCGATTGAAAACCCTGCTGCAAAGTTTGTCAGTGACTTACTCGTGTTTTTCCGAAAAACCTATTTAGAAGTGTTTGGATTCGAACATCCACCTGTACATGACGTCTGTTGTGTAGCGTATTGTATAGATCCTTCTGTTGTAGAGGCGAAAAAATTGCGGGTGGATGTGGAGACAAAAGGGGAACTAACTTACGGCATGACATTAGTAGATGTACATGGTGTAACCGGGCTTGAACCAAATGTAAATGTAGCAATGAAGCTGGATCATGCTAAGTTTTGGGATATGGTAATCGAGGCACTTAATAGCTATACAAAAGTATATTCCGAAAAATAATTTTAACTGTTGAATGGAGTGATTAGATTTGAAGCCAATTATATTTGATGTTGATACTGGGATTGATGATGCTTTAGCGATGTCTTACTCATTAAACTCTCCAGAACTAGAGGTGCTTGGTTTTACGACCTGCTTCGGCAACGTATCAGTAGCGGAAGCGACGCGTAATACACTTGCAGTGTTAGAAAAAGTAGGGAAGCGGATTCCTGTTTACCAAGGAGCCGATCAAACATTCATGCGCGGGGAAAAAGATCACTGGGCAAAACATGTACATGGAGAGGATGGGTTAGGAAATACCTTGAACAACGATCCCATTGCTCAAGCGGAAAGTCAATTTGCACCAGAGTTTATTATCGAGCAGGTAAAAAATCGCCCGCATGAAATAACCATCATTGCAGTTGGTCCGCTGACTAACCTTGCTTTGGCAGTGAAAAGAGCACCGGAAATAATCCCGCTTGTTAAAGAGGTTGTTGTGATGGGTGGTGCTGTAACAGTACCAGGGAATGTGAATGCCTTTGCTGAAGCAAATATCATCTCTGATCCCGAAGCAGCCGAATATGTTTTCTCTTCAGGTTTACAGGTTACCATTGTAGGACTTGATGTCACCATGAAAACATTATTGCCACTATCGAAGCTCGATGAGTGGCGTGCTACCGGAAAGGATACAGCTCATTTTTTTGCAGACATGACCGAGTTTTATATCGGATATTATGAATCTTTTTATCCAGGAATTGGCGGCTGTGCTCTTCATGACCCACTCGCAGTGGGTGTTGCGATTGATTCAAGTTTTGTGGTGACAGAAACGATGAACGTCAAGGTTGTCACAGAGGGAGAAGAGGTTGGGAGAACAGTCGGTTATGTTGAAGGTAAGCCAAAGATTCGCGTCTGTAAAGAAGTAGAAGCAGATCGATTTTTAGAACATTTTCTAAGCAGAGTAATATGATTGAAATGGAAAAAAGTCTGCCTATAATAGCTAGAGGCAGACTTTTTTTCTAAGGAGACAATTAAATGTTAAAAAAACTAGCAAATAGAGTGTATTATATGCCTCATTATTCAGAAACTGATCGTCCCTCATTAGGTTTAATTTGTGGAGATACCTTTAGCGTAATCGTGGATTCAGGGAATTCCCCAGCACATGCAAGGGATTTTCTCAACCTCGTGCAAAAAATGGATATACCGCCGGTGAAGTTTGTTGTCATTACACATTGGCATTGGGATCATATTTTTGGTATGAAAACAATGGGCTTTTTAACGATTAGTCATGAGGGAACAAAGAAGAAATTGGAATATTTGAGAACGTTAAAATGGGATGATGCTTCATTAGATGCAAGAGTTGAGACGGGTGAAGAAATTGAGTTTTGCAGTGTTATGATAAAACGTGAAATGCCTGCCCGGAATCATTTGGAGTTAAAGGTACCGGAGATAACATTTAACCATACGATTGAATTGGATCTGGGTGGCGTGACTTGTATTGTTGAACATGTGGGAGGCGTCCATGCACAGGATTCTTCCATTATTTATATCCCTAATGAAAAGGTAATGTTTCTAGGAGATTGTATTTATCAAGACTTTTATAGCGGTGACTGGAGCTATAACTTGAACGAACTCGTTGTCTTATTAGAAAAAATAAAAAAATATGATGTGAATTGCTATGTAACCGGTCATCAAGATCCAAAAACGCATGAAGAAATGTGGGCATTCTTTGATGATCTAACTACTATAGGGGAAATCGTGGGTAATGAGGTTTCTCTTGATAAAGCTGTCACCAGATTTATTGAGATACGAAAGACAAACCCAAGTGATGAGCAGCTTGAGTATATCCAAAATTTTGTAAGTGGAAATCATAAGAAAAGGAGAAATTGAATTATAGAGGTTACCATCCTTATCTAATCCTATGTAATGGGAGAGTTTGAATTAAGTCTTATTAAAAATGGTGAAGACGCTAAAACTGTTAAAACCAAATGGTGTCCGAGGAACTTGAGGTAGATTCGGAGCAAACGAAAAATAAACGGAAAAAGTCCGGCTAAATTGGGAAATACCCATATTTCCTTAAAAATAAGGGAGGTTTTTCCGTTTATATTCTCCAAAACTTTGGATTTTGTCTTATTTAAAGCAGTTAATCGGAAAATCTCCGCTTATATCAGTTTCTAAGCTTCTCCTATATACATTAGGAGGAAATTCTCCGCCTATGAATTCTTATACCTATACAAAAATTGATAGGGAGAGGGCGGAAATGTTTTGAGTAAAATTCGTCGGCGCAATCCGAAGAATTAGCAATTAAAAGCAAAAATAGCAAGGGTATAAACCCTTGCTAATTAATCTCTCTAGCCTTACAAATTGCCTCTAAACTGTAAATTCTTGTTATGTCTAAGGTTGTTGCACTAAACGGACCAGCATATGAGCCAGTTTATGCTGTTCTTCCTCGGTCCCCACGTTCCAAAGTTCCTGCAATAAACGCTCCTCGGTATTCTTAGGAGGCTCTTTATGGGCAAGGTAATCGGCTACTTTCTGAGCCGAGTTGGCTAATTGCTCTTCATCCATACCAAGTTTCTTTCCTAAATTAACTTTTCCACTAAGATATTCCCTGAAATCATCAAAACTTGTTAACGAATCTCCGTTTTTGTATACCTGGTTTTCTATTGTTTTCTCATCTAACTGTTTGTCCATAAATATCCACTCCTTTAGTTGTACATCATTTTTTCATGTGCTTGCCCTATACATTCCCTGAGTATTTATATATAAAACCTTATAAAAATAATTCTTTATAATAGTTCCTCGGACAAATTTATCCCGATAGCTAAACTGTTCGCCCCCTACTTGTATAAAAAAGTTGAGGAGGATTTCAGCCAATTGGTCAAGGGTCACGCTATCGATTTGTATATGAAGTGTTTGGTAAAAGCAGCATTAGAATAGATAGAAAAAAAGCCGGAATGATTATGTTCCGGCTTTTAACTGTTGCTACAATTTTAAATTAGAATTCGGCTTTTTTACTATGTTTTAATTAATTTCATTCCAAAAGTTAAAATCTCATAGCTATTTTTAAGAATAAATCCATAATTCTTTTTATGGTCGATGATGATATCGCCATCTAAACGGTTAATCACCAATGGGTCGATTAGGATTGTAATTTCATCGACTTTAAAAATCTCATCATTATTTATCTGCTCAACCTGAGCAAGTTCGTACATATACGTGGCACCTCAACCAGTCGTTCGGATTTCATTAAGCTTAATGGTGGGCTCTTCTCCCAGTACATTTATAAGCTGCTGCTTTGCGTCTATCGTTATAGTAACCTTCATTATATCACCTCCATTTATTTATACCCTTCCTGACCAAATTCAATCGAGAAAATTTAACAAGGCTCAATTCATTTTAATATAAAAAACAGTAGGTTTGAATTAACTGCCTACTACTTTGTATGTTCTATTATAATGGGGACGGTTCTTGTGGGTTACACTGAACATATAAAAAACCATGAGAACCGTCCCAGTTGATAAAACAATTTTTGAAATATTTTAGTTTAGTTCAATGTAGATGTGGGTAATTAAAAAGTAGATTAGAAACTTCCTTTTAATGCGCGAATTTAAACTAGTATTTTTTAGTAGTCGTTTTGGAGTGGATAGATTTTCCAGGATTGTAACCTTTGAACTATTTTTTAGAAAATATGGAACATTTGCAATTATAAAATGTTTTAATAGGTATAGGATCATTTTGGGGGGTAATGAAAAGATGAAGCATGGTTTAATTTTGATAACTTTATTAATGTTAATGACTGCATGTTCTTCTGAAGATGTTTCTCAAAGGAAGATTTATACTACCAAAGATTTATCTCCACAAACTATCACCTTGGAAGAAACCGAAACGATTACTGAAAAAGAAGTGAATGAGAGCAATCAAGAAATTCAACTAATAAACAGTGAACATAATGACAGCGTTGACACGCAAAGTTCCCTTTTAAATTCATCTCAGACAGTAGAAGAAAAGGAAGATGAAATTGAAATCCAATCACAGGAACCTACGGAATCTCTAGTGGAGGAGAAGGGAGAAACACCTGCTGAGGATTCTATTATAATCGGTGGTACGGAATATATTAATTTAATGCATGAAGAAAAATTTCAGGATTGGATAAGTGTTGCGGAGAAATATGGGGCAATTCTATATGCTATTCCATATTCTGATGTTTTTGCTATTGTGAAGGATGGGGAGGTGCTCGTCAGTATGAGTACTGGGGTTGCAAGTGCTTCGCCAAACCATATCGATATTCTATGTGAATTGATGTCAGATAAGGGAGAAGCTGCAGGTATCATAATAGAGGGTATCAAACATGTGGCTCACACGGGAGAAAGTATTCAATTGGCAGGTCCGCAAGAATTTGGCGATGATTTTTCAATCGTAAAGCAGGATGAATGGATTGTCGTTTCATGGTAGCAAGAAGTGAGAGGATTTCTAGTTGTTTAGAAACCTCTCTTTTTTTAGTTAAATAGTCAAAAAAAGTTTTTTAATTGGATCAAGGTAACGTTCATATCCTAATCATCAAAAAACCACTGAGAATAAAACTCAGTGGTTCTGCCAGTTACTTACTAGAATTATCATTGAACAAGAAGTTATAAATATTGGCTTCGCCTGCTCCGTATAGCGGATCTACTCCAACTTTTCCAAAGTCATTGGCACTTTGTCTGATGGCAGCTGCTACTTGAGCTGGAGTATACTCAGGGTGTGCGGCTTTAATGACACCAGCAACTCCAGCTACTTTCGGCGCTGCCATGGAAGTACCATGCAAATAAGAGTACCCATGCCATTGCCCGTCGCTAAACTGCGTTGTAGCATTACTTCCCCCACCTACTGGATAACTAGGATAAGTAGATAATGTACGATAGGTGAAATCACGTCTGTCTAAATAGTTACCTGCTGGATTTTGACGATACAAGCCATCATAAACTGGACCATTATCTCCGCCAGGGCCTGCCACATCTATCGCATTCCCGTAATTTGAGTAGAATGCAATATTGTTTTCTGACCATTGATTAGATGAAGAAACCGTAATAACCCCAGGAATTTGTGCTGGAACTACACGGGATGGCCCCTTAATGTCTATGCCGTAAGTAGCCTTCCAATAGGCTTGCATATCATGTAAATTGTTTAGGTCTTTTGAGTCGTTCCCAGAAGATACGACCACTGTCACTCCTTTTTGAATTGCGTATTGAACGGCACGGTGATAAGCAACCATAGAAGCGGAATCCCCTTTCTCTTCTAGGTTATAAGCCATCCAGCGCCAGCCGCCAATGGACATATTTATAACTTCAACGCCGTCATTTGCAGCTGCTACAATGGCATCGGTAATCCATGATTGCTGTGCTCCTCCAGTTGCGCCAAAAACACGGTAAGCTCTGACAGTTAAATCCGGACCAACACCCTTTACCTTTCCATTCGCAGCTATCGACCCAGCAACATGTGTGCCGTGGCCATTTTGGTCCCAAGAATCTTTAGTTCCTGGAACAAATGTTTTTGATCCATCCTCATCTGCATTTGCCGCTAAATCTGGATGGCTAAAGTCAATACCGGTATCAATTACGGCAACAACCGTATCTTCATTTCCGTCATTTAATTTATAAGATTCCCCATTGTTAGTAAGACGCTGCATGTCCCATTGTTTATCCCAATAGCTAGCTTCGTTTGGATCTAAAGTAACCTTCGCACCATTAGGAGTTCCTCCGTTAAAATTAACTTTGGTATCTGGATCTGTTTCTAAGTAAGCTTCAAGTTCTCTTCCTGCTGATTGTACGTTTGAATCTTTTTTTACATTAGTAAGGAAGGTAGGGTTCGCAGATGCAACTTCTACAATGCCAATTTCTTCTATGATTCGTTCTACTTTCCCGCCTGATTTTTCAATTCTCTCAGAGAAATTGGATGGAAGTTTCCCCTTATAGGCTACAACATAATGCTCCAGTTCCGATGAAGCCTTTGTTTTGTTCGGTAGAACCCCAACCAGTAGTGAAAATGAAAGAGCAGAACAAATAGAAAGTACAGCTAGTTTCTTCTTCATTTAAATCCTCCCTTTATATCTAATTTTTTACGTGAGACACGTAGAATTAGATTTTATTACAAGCCCTTAAATATATTTGTCGAAGTATAAGTGGGAGGAATAGGAATATTCCGACAAAAAACAATGCTGGACCCTGTAAATACCCGTCCAGTCACTTTTGGATTTTTCTCAAAAGGTTGATAGATTGGTAAGATACTAATCTATAAAAAGCGCCTTCCTATTAATGTTCCGATAAGCCGCAAAAAAAGTGAAGAATTACATCTCCACTTAAACTGTGATATTCATTCCAGTAAAGTTTAGTATGGGCTTTACATGTTATGGATTCGTTGACCAAAGACCAGCCGTTTTTAGGACAACTCTTGGGTGTAGTTTTAAACCAGAGACAATCAGGTCTGCTAAATCTTCCGGATGCATTACTTTTTCTGGATCTCCAGTAATTAGATTTGTATCATAGGCTAAGTCCGTTGCTACTGTGCTTGGTGTTAATGCTGTTACGCGGATATTATGTTTTCGAACCTCTAGCATGAGTGATTCTGTTAGCCCCAGAACAGCGAATTTGGATGCACTATATGCACTTGTAACCGGAGCTCCTTTTTGCCCTGCCGACGAAGATATGTTGACAATATCACCAGATTTCCGTTCGATCATTCCCGGTAAGACAGCTCTCGTAACATTGTAGACACCCATTACGTTAACACTTATAATGTTTTCCCACTCTTCGGGGTTAAATCTAAAAAGCCGCCAAATTTCGCTATACCTGCGTTGTTTATTAAAATATCAATAGACTCTAGGTCTGATTGTATATGCTCTACAGCATGCTGAACGGAAGTTAAGTCTGATACATCAGCTGCTGCGGCAGAAACGTTGACATCATAAGAAGCCAGCTCATCTGCTACTTTTTCCAAATTAGACATGTTTAAGCCGATTAATCCAAGATTTACGCCTTCTTTCGCTAAAGCAATGGCTGTAGCTCGGCCAATTCCTCTTCCTGCTCCAGTAATGATTGCATTTTTACCTTTTAAAGAAATCATCCATACACTCCCTAAGTTGAATAAGATAGTCTAACACATGTATTCTCTCCAAATTTTTCAAAATAATTTCACCATTAAAAAGCTTATAGGGACGGTTCTCGTGGTCTGCACTAACCATAAAAAACCATGAGAACCATCCCTGTTGGTCGTGAATAGAAATGCAAGAAATAGCGTATAAATTAACAGGTATGATACTATTTTCAAGTATGAAGGTTAATACATATTGATTGTCAAAGGAGAATATAGGATGAATTTTGTTACGCTAAATAATGGTTTAAAGATGCCGCAGCTGGGCTTTGGTGTTTGGCAGGTTCCAGACGAACAAGCGACAGAGGCGGTTGAAATCGCACTTAAAGTTGGTTATACCTCAATTGATACAGCGATGATTTATAAGAATGAAAAAGGCGTGGGAAGGGCGATCGCTGAATCCTCCGTTCCTCGTGAAGAGTTGTTTATTACCACCAAGGTTTGGAATTCTGACCAAGGCTATGAAAAAACTTTACGTGCATTTGAGGAAAGCCTGGACAGATTAGGACTTGATTATGTTGATTTATATTTGATACACTGGCCAACTCCTAATTTTGACCAGTATGTTGACACCTATAAGGCATTAGAAAAGCTTTATCATGATGGCCGGGTGAAGGCGATTGGGGTTTGTAACTTTGAAATTGAACACTTAGAGCGCATTTTAAAAGAGTGTGAAGTCGTACCTGTATTGAACCAGATTGAGTGTCATCCTTACCTAGCTCAAAATGAGATTAAAGAATTTTGTGCAAAGCATAATATCTTTGTAGAAGCTTGGAGTCCTCTTGAACAAGGAGGAGAGGTGCTGCGAGACGAAGTGGTTCAAAAGATAGCTTCTGCACACAGCAAAACTCCAGCACAAGTAGTGTTACGTTGGCATTTACAAAATAACACCATCGTCATTCCGAAATCTGTAACACCATCAAGAATCGAAGAAAACTTTAACGTATTTGATTTCGAACTTACCGCAAATGAAATGGACCAAATAAATAAACTTAATCGCAATCGACGCAGAGGCCCACAGCCAAACGACATGCATGTTCGATAAAATCCTTCTTTAAACCAATGCAAAAAACCGCGAAGACCATCAAGTGATGGTCTTCGTTTGTTTTATCTCCTAGCTTTTCATTAAATATTCATCCTCTAGTAGATAAAAAAATCCATGAAATTTTGGCTAATATGCAATAGTTATAAAAAATGCTCAGTCAATCTGAGCATTTTTTTTGAATATATCTTCATAGATAGGAATTTTGAAACTTGTCTAAAAAACGGAACAAGAGTTTTTTGTTGAATTCGTTTCGATTGACGAAGTGTTTTTCCTTATGCTAAGTTTTATGAATGCATAAACTTTTAATAATCCATTCATTATAAAATCGCCAGTCAGCCGTTACCGCATAAATCGGCAGGGTTTAAAATGAACCAAAAGTAGACGCTCACAGTGAATAGAAAGGACAGAAATAGTGAATAAATTAACAGGTACGAAACGATTGCAACTAGCTTTACTCTTAGGGTCACTTTCATTATTAGGTCCTTTTACCATTGATACATATTTACCTTCTTTTCCTACCATCGTAAAGGAATACAACACAACTGCTTCTTTAGTACAAATTAGCTTAACGACTTGCTTATTAGGTTTGGGATTAGGACAATTGATTATTGGACCCATGAGTGATGTTCAAGGCCGCCTCAAGCCGTTGCGAATTTTCCTCATTATGTATTTGGTCGCTTCTGTAATATGTGCGTTTTCACCCAATATTTACACATTTATCGTGGCACGCTTCATGCAAGGTTTTGCAGCAGCAGGCGGGCTCGTTATCTCAAGAGCGATTGTTCGCGATGTGTACAGTGGAAGGGAACTCACCAAGTTCTTCGCCTTATTGATGTTAGTGGGAAACCTCGGGCCGATCGTGGCACCGATTGCCGGTGGGATGATACTCGCATTTACAAATTGGTCAGGTGTTTTTCTTGTTTTGGCTTGCATAGGGCTGGTATTGGTTCTCATCGTTTCATGGAAACTGAAAGAAACATTACCAAAGGAAAACCGTGTCCCAAGTGATATTACACAAATTTTGAATAATTTTGGCTCTTTGTTAAAAGATCGCCAGTTCACGGGATATGCCCTTAGTCAAGGCTTCATGGTTGCAGGAATATTCGCTTATGTTTCGGGTATTTCGTTTGTCTATCAGAATATCTATGGAGTAACTCCCCAAGTGTTCAGTCTATTGTTCGGTGTGAATGGTATTGCACTTATTGTCGGAACGCAAGTAGTTGGCCGCTTTGCAGGTATTCTATCAGAGAAAACGTTCTTAAAGATCGGGTTATTGGTTGCGAACGTTTCAGGTTTTGCTTTACTGGTAGCTTTTCTAGTCAAAGCACCACTGATTGCGGTTGCGATCCCCATCTTCTTTTTTGTCGCTTCAATCGGTATCACGGGTACCACTTCGTTTGTATTAGCAATGGAGACACAAGGACATATTGCGGGAAGTGCTTCTGCACTATTAGGGCTCCTTCCCTTTGTACTTGGCTCATTAACGGCGCCACTCGTAGGGATTGCCGGAGAATATTCAGCCATTCCAATGGGGATAATTATGTTTTCAGCTAGCTTATTGGCGGTCTTATCATACTATGGATTAGTTGGAAAACCTTCTATACGGATTCCGGCTACAAAGTAATTAGTTCGATTTGATTTTGAACGAACGACGATGAAACGAATCGTATTCGATGCGCAGGCCCTCAGCCAAACGACATGCATGTTAGATAAAATCATTCTTTAAACCAATGCAAAAAGCCGCGAAGACCATCAAGTGATGGTCTTCGTTTGTCTCTCCTCCCAAACTTTTATTAAATTTTTATGATGTTCCTTTGGCTTTTTAATTAAAAACAAATCAATTGAATGTTCGGGAGTGGGCAGTGTTCTCTTACGACGAATTCTTATGTTTTCGTGACTTGTATAATAAGGATAAATAACGGTAGACCTCATATGCGTAACACTGCTTTGAAAAATCTTTATATCTTCAATCTCATCCCAATAAACCATATTGCCATTTAGGTCAATGACAACCCCTTCATCATCCCAAAAGAACCCTTTACCCTGTTTTCTTTTGCTTAAAAGATAAAAGGAGTAACCTAAAAAAACAAAGGATAGCGTTAGTGGACCAATAAAGACAAAAAGATGTTGAAGAACACCTTTTATATCGAACAGAGGCAATAATAAGAAGATGATTCCCGCCAACATAAAAGAGATTATTGGAAACCAAGAAATTCTATGTGTTTAGTTTTTTCCAACAAAGCAGTATGGAAGGGAAAACTCTCCATCTTATCGTGATTTTAATCAGAAGTTCATAATAACTTTACATTCTAGTTTTACAATTTAATAGAGTACTGAATAGGAGGAGAGAGTATGAGTAAAATGAGAAAGAATTTATTGACGGGCTGCTTTTCACTGGCGATGGCTGCTGCTTTTGTCGCAGCACCTGTTACGGCAGATGCCGAGGAAAAGCTTAAGGAGGGAGAGAAGTTTGAACTCACTATACTCCAGACGAATGACTTTCATGGTCATGTGGATGACATTGTCACACTAGAAGATGGAACTGTTCATCACAATTCAATTGCGAAGTATGCTACGATCATTGAAGAAGTTCGCAATGTAGAGGAGAATGTGTTACTTGTGGATGGCGGGGATGTCTTTCTGCGCGGAGAGTTTCAGAGCGGTCAAGGAGAGTTGGAGACGTCTCTTTTGAAGGCAATCGACTATGATGCGATGGTTCTCGGAAACAACGATTTCCGCGTTTACCCTGCAGGAGAGGGCACACCGTATAGCCTTTATGAACAGTTAAAGAATTACCACTGCAACGTAAACTTCCCAATCCTTACTGGTAATGTCATTGATAAGGAAACAGGAAAGTACATACAGAATGTCAAGCCTTGGAAGGGGTTTACTTACAAGGGTGTTCAAGTCGGGGTAATTGGTCTTACTTCGATGAAGCCGGAAATTCGCGGCTGGAATGACGTTGCAGACCTTGATTTTATTGAACCGGTTGAAGCGCTAAATGCCTTGCTTCCTGAAGTAAGTGAAAAGTCGGACATAAACGTTGTCCTTTCTCATGCCGGAAACCCTGAAGACCACAATTTGGCTAAGGTTCCCGGAGTTTCTGCGGTAATCGGCGCTGATACACACAAAGTCATCACAACGCCTGAATACGAATTCAACGGAGAGGTAATGGTGCCAATTACTCAAGCCGGTGGAGAACAAGAGAATTATTTAGGTCGCTTGGATTTGACTTTTGAAGTCGTTGACGGTCAAATGAAGTTGGTAGAGTCTGATGGATTCCTCTACGACGTGACAAATGTTCCGGCAGATCCGAAGATACAAGGAATTATTGACGAATATCGTGCAGCGATGAATTAATGATGAAGTAGTAATGCAAGGGGTTGTCCAGTAGTCGGTGAAACCAACTGGCTGGCGGCCTTTTTTAATTTTTAATCCAGCACAGTGCAGGAGACTGATACAAATTTGTGTACACAAAAAAAAGATCCTGCAAAATGCCGAATCAGTAGAAATGATTATTAAAAGGGTGATGGCCAATGAGATATAAAATCAATTAAGACCACTTCTGTGAGTGCAAACCCGCGTCATAACAGACCATGATAGAGGATGTGCAGCAAAGTAATTTCACACTTCATTGGAGGATATTATGTAGTGAAAATACCCCATATAACGTATATACAGATACTTCGAGAATTCTTCATCCGAATCGTTGATAAGTGTGGTTCTCCCAGCTCCCTTAATCAGTTATTTTAATTCCTCTGTTGTTTCTTCTGTATTGGCTCCACCTTCGCCATATACCATGATAGCCACGCATGCTATCCCCACTACTACTAGAATAATACATCATTGTAAAAAGTTTACTTCCTTGGAGTTAAGGTTTTGTAAATGTTTTATTGATGAACCGCTAGAGCTCGTTTCCGATTCTTTAATTGATAGAAAATAGCAATCGCCCATAATCCGATAATGAGAACGTATGCTAGGGTCGCTAAAGAAACAGGTAATGCAACGGTTTTAATAATGGTCATTGAATTGGTAAGAATAATAAAACCGCCCACTAACACCCCTAACATATAAGAAGGAACGATTCTTACAAGCCAAGCTGCTATAGGAGCTGCAATTACTCCGCCAATCATAAACGCGATGACCCATTGCCATTGGTACTGGTCCACCCCTAGAAATAAGATGAATCCTAATGTCGCTGATACAGCAATGGCAAATTCACTTGTATCTACCGTTCCAATTACTTTTTTAGGGGAAATCCCATTTTTTGCAATTAATACGGGAGCTGTGATGGGTCCCCAGCCTCCGCCTCCAACTGCGTCAAAGAAGCCGCCAACCATACCAAGTGGTGTTAAGAATTTACTTGAAATGGCTGAACCTTGAGTCTTAGAAGAATGATTGAAAAACAGAAAACGAATTAGAATATAGAGCCCTAGTACGATTAAAAAGATTGAGATAAATGGTTTAATTTTATCTCCAGGTAAACTGCTTAGAAAAGCCGCCCCTATAAACGCACTAATCGAGCCAGGGATGGTTAGTTTCCATAAAATCCTTTTGTCTACATTTTTAAACCATAAATGTGAAGCACCAGACGCGGCAGTGGTGGCAATCTCAGCCATATGAATCGAAGCAGAGGCTGCTGCAGGAGCTATTCCGAACATTAATAGTAATGAGGAGGAGGTTGCCCCAAATCCCATACCCAAAGAACCATCGACAAGCTGTGCTAAAAAACCTATTACAGAAAAAATAATTAATTTTTTCATATTCAACCTCCTCAATACCAAGTAATCTTATATGGATTATAAGTTATGGAGAAAGCTTTTGTAAATACTTTTTTTCAGACATTTTGATTGGTTTCAAATCCAAAACAAACAAGTAAAAGCCACTGTTTCACGTTTAAATACAGTGGCTTTTTACAAAAAAAAGAAAAGCTGCCATAAATATGGACAACTCTGATTATTATAGGTGTCTTCGTTAATTATAATTTATTAGTATTAGTGAGAATCGCTAGTGATAAAAAAGAGTAGAATGCCTTTTCATTATTTACGCAGCAATTCATCAAGTTTCTTTTCTATCTTTTTAAAGTTTATCACTTTAATTTTTCTTCGATTACCATCGTTGGGAAATAATCACCAAATTCATTTGTTTCCTTTTCATTACGATTCATACTGATCGTCCCAATATTAGGATATGTAATCGATAAGATTTCCCAGCCTTCATGTTTTAATAATTCATCTGATAATTGACTATATCTATTAACTGCCATTTCCTTAGCAGGAAACATTTCATTTGGAGCTAAATCAATTGTTGCTTTAATTTCACGATTTACAAAAGACACATTCGTTAACTTGTCACCTTCTCCAATTCCATAATGGTCAATAATTTCTTTCACCTGCACTTCTGTAAGCGGTTGTGGTGTTTCTCGTGGTTGACTTTCTTGAGATAGTTCAATTAACTTCTCTTTATGATCTGCTTTTTGTTGTTCTGTCAGTACTTGTTCTGGTTCATTAGGTTTTTCTTCAGTCTCCTCTATTGGTTCATTTGTTGACTGGTTATTATTTGGTTCTCCTGCATTACACCCTGCTAAGAGTAGTAAAGCAACCGACATCATATAAAGTATTTTTTTCATGTTACTCCCTCCACCAATTGATTTAAACTGAAGATGTGTCTTTGGACATTATTCATTTTTCCCCATATTTTTTTATCTAGACGGGCTCGAATTTCCTTTCCGTGTGTATTATATAGTGAATTGGTAAACTTGCTCTCTATGCAAACGAAAGGAAGTGTTACAATGGATAATATGATTCCGTCACAAACTATGGGGGCTAACGTACTTCCTCAGCCTCAAATGCATTATGGCTATGCGGCTCCATGTGTTCAAACACGTGGTTGCGATAGTTTTATCATTATAATCGTGCTGTTTATTTTATTAATCATTATTGGTGCATTTTGTTTCTGCGATTAAAAGGCACTTATAACGGTGTTCTTAAATAAGCTTCATTCAGGATACGAAAAAGGGGGAGACGAATGGAATCGTCTCCCTCAAATTATTTTGTCTGATATAGAATTACATATTAAAATAAGGGCTGACTTGGTGAATGACCGATACGAGGAGGGTTATCATTCTTGATCACTAACAGGAATTTCGAAAAATTCACCTTTCAAACTTCGACTAATTTTTTATCACTTGTTGTTGGACGCTTTCTATTAGTTCGATTTCACCCCAGTCCATAAGATTGTTTCTTTTCACTTGTTCATAAATTTTTGAATGAATTACTTGATCATTTTTTTCTTCATTGGCTGTTCCTTTTTCCATTCTATATCACCTCTAAATATAGTATGTTTTAAAAACGCTAAATTACACATTGGATATCGTTAACTAAAATCAATTAATTGGAATGGATAATTTCATATATTGGTTGAAACATAGATTCCAACCTAATCGGCCTTCATGCTTTACGCATGAGGGCTGATTTTGATGCAAACATTACTTTGAATGCTTCATTTTATATATGACATATCCAGTATAGAGTTGAAATAAATCTGTAAACTTTTTAGGATTTTTGTTAGTTAATATTTCAATTCTTTGTAAGCGATAGGCTAAACTGTTCCGATGGATATGAAGTTCATTTGAAATTGCGTTCATATCACCACTGTTTTTTATATAGCAAAGAAGTGTTTCAATGAGCTCTTGTCCTTTAGGTGTAGCCTCAAACTCCTGGAAAAAATCACCGATTTCACTAAATGACAAATCTTTATTCGTTAAATAATCAATAAACTTTAGCTCTTGATAATAACAAAAAGTTGAAGGCAGTGTTAGTTTTTCAGCGATATCAATCGCCCGTTCTGCTTCGTGCACGGATTTTGATACAAGTGTACTACTGCCTCCAATTCCAATTTTCGTACGAGGATGGGTATTCATCTGTTCCAATCTTTTTAAGATATCACTATCGGCCGGCACAATGAAAAGTAACGAAGAATGATTTAGTTTGAATGAAAATTCCTGGTCTTTTAAATAGGGTTCTTTAATGGTTTCACCCTTAACGATAATGGCCATTCTTTCCATAGTAAGATTAATCCCCATTGCTTCCCCGTTATTCTTAAAAACAGCATCATATTGATCTTTACGAAAAACCCATTGATATAAAAATTCTTCCTTCATTTGCTCTCGTATTCTACGCTCTGTATATAAATATTCCTGGTTAATTAATAGTTCTGCTGTTACGCGGACTAATTCAGCAAAAGGTTCAACAATGGCTGGTTCTCCGCTTATTCCAATCACGCCGATAATTTTCTTTCTGAAATGGATCGGGATATTTACACCAGGCATGGAGGGACCTTCTGAATCATAGAGGCAAACAATGGTATTTTGTTCGACTGCTGCAATCGCTCCTTGATGCAATTTGCCTTTTCTATTTGCATCCCCACTTCCAATAATTATCCCTGTTTCATCCATAATATTTACATTGTAGGGAATAACGGTCATTACTTTATCTGCAATCTCTTGGGCTAGAACTTTATTAATTTTCATCTGCCAATCCCCTTGAATACTAGAATTATTTGAAAGATTTGTTTATTTGCCTAAAAAAAAAAACAGTTTCTTAGTAATTTGAACGATTGTTTTATTTGTAAGACAATTATACAATAAAACTTGTAAGCGGTTACCAAAAGTTGCAGAAAAATTCAAAAAATGTTTGATTTATTGTAATAAGACGATCATATGAAGAATCTTGACTATTTTAGATTCTAATAAAATCTAATTCACTTGTTCATTTGCCTAAAATAGTCTGGATAAACTTTACCTACACATTCTAGGAATCTGACATCATTTTTGGGAGTTTCAGTAAATTTAAATAATGAAAGAGCGAGAGGAGTTAAAACAATGTTTAAACCAAATGGGGTCATTCCTGCATTAGTCACACCTTTAGATAGAAATGGTAACTTGATGGAAGATGCCCTGCGAAAGGTAATTGATTACACAATCGCAGGTGGTGTTCATGGATTATTTGTTCTAGGAAGCAGCGGTGAAATTTACGGTCTATCGAAAGAGCAGAAGCGCCGGGTTGTAGAGGTAACAGTCGATCACACCGCTGGCAGAGTTCCCGTTTATTGTGGTGCTAGTGAGATTACTACTAGAGACTGTATTCAAACCGCACAGATGGTAGAAGAAATTGGCGGTGTTGCAGCATTATCTGTCTTAACTCCGTATTTTATGTCACCAACCCAAACGGAGTTGGCCGAGCACTTTAAGACAATCGCCAAGTCAACAAATCTGCCAATTATTCTTTATGGGAATGAAGCTCGTACACAAGTGAAAATTGATGTGAAGACTTGCGAAGAACTTAGTATGGTTGATAACATTATTGGAATTAAAGATAGCAGCGGAGATATGACGAAAACTGCTGAGTACTTACGAGTAACCCCTCGCGAATCATTTTCCGTGTTACTTGGGCGCGACACACTCATTTATGCAGGTTTATGTCATGGTGCCACTGGTGCGATCGCGAGCACAGGAAATATTGCACCTAAATTGGTAGCCGATATTTACAATACGTTTGTTGCAGGCGACTATCAAAAATCACTAGAATTGCAGTTTAAACTTGCTCCCTTGCGTTTAGCAGTGGATAAAGCAACATTCCCTGTCGTGTTAAAAGAAGGTTTACGAATGGTAGGAATTGATGTGGGTTATGCATTAGCTCCTGCAGCCGAAATGAATCCAGAAAGCAAGCAAGTTTTAGCTAATGTATTAAAAGACTTAGAGCTCTACCAAACTATCTAATTTCTCGGAGAGAGGAAGTTGACTATGCCATTAGTTTATGTTGGATTAGCTGTTGCTCTTATTTTGGTTTTGATGATTCCATTAAAAATAAATGGTTTTATTGCTTTAATCATTGCTGCTTTATTTGTGGGCTTTCTCCAAGGGATGCCAGGGGATGCATTACTGGAGTCGATTTATGGAGGAATCGGTGGGCAGCTTGATGAATTGATTTTGATTTTAGGATTTGGAGCCATGATTGGAACGGTTATGGCTGATGCTGGAGCAGCTCAACGGATTGCCACCACCCTAATAGACAAAATGGGAATCAAACGGGTTCAATTCGCGATGTTGATTGCTGCTTATATCCTTGGGATTACGATGTTCTTCGAAGTTGCCTTTGTCTTATTAATTCCATTAGTTTTCACGATTGCACGTCAAACAAAGTTAAATTTACTTTGGGTAGCTATACCGACATCGGTTGGGTTATCGACTACACATAGCTTTCTGCCTCCGCACCCAGGACCAGCAGCGGTTGTAGACGCATTCGGTGCAAGCATGGGTTTAACCTTAGTGTATGGCTTGATTATTGCCATTCCTGTAGGCGTTTTCATCGCTTTGACTTGGCCAAGACTGCCATTTGTAAAAAAAATTAATCCTTCTATTCCTGAAGGGATTGGCAGTACGAAGATTTTTAAAGAGGAAGAACTGCCTAGCTTCTTATCCAGTATCACGGTTGCACTTGTCCCAGTGGTACTCATTGGAATATCTGCCGCCTGTGAGGTTGCGTTACCCGAAACGAATAGCTTTAGACATGCTATGGAATTCTTTGGTTCCGCTACGATTGCCTTAATGCTTACGCTATTGCTTTCCTTCTATTTGCTTGGAACTAGGGTTGGTCGGTCCTTAAAGGACGTTATGTCATCGTGTTCTAGCAGTGTAAAGCCGATGGCCATGATTATCCTGGTAATTGGTGCCGGCGGGGCATTCAAACAAGTATTAGTAGACAGTGGTATTGCTGATTATATCAAAGAGTTAACAAACGGGTGGGATATTTCTCCGATTGTCCTTGCTTGGTTAATTGCGGCAATCTTGCGTATTGCTCTAGGATCTGCCACTGTTGCCGTTATGACAGCAGCTGGTGTGGTTCTGCCAATCGCTCAAGCTTCTGGTATTAGCTTGGAATTAATGACTCTGGCTGTAACTTGTGGAAGTATTGCTTTCTCCCACGTGACAGACCCTGGCTTTTGGATGTTCAAAGAATATCTCAACCTATCCGTTGGCCAAGCCATTAAGATTAGAACCACTTATACAACCGCACTCGGTATCCTTGGATTGTTCGGTGTATTAATCCTCAATATGTTTATTGGATAAATGAAAAAGAATTTGTAGGAGTGAAGGAATAATGAAGAAAATTGGATTTATTGGACTAGGAATTATGGGTAAGCCTATGAGCAAAAACTTGCTCAAAGCGGGGTATCAATTGATTGTTAGTGATTTTAATATAGAGGCAATTAAAGAACTAGTATCATTAGGAGCAGAAGTAGAATCAACACCAAAGGCTATTGCTGAAAAATCAGATATCGTCATCACCATGCTGCCAAACTCTCCAAACGTAAAGGAAGTTGCTTTAGGAGAAAACGGAATTATTGAAGGTGCGCATGAAGGATTAATCTATGTGGACATGAGCTCTATCGCCCCAGCTGCCTCTCAAGAAGTATATCGAGCATTAATCGAAAAGGGCGTTGAAATGTTAGATGCTCCTGTCAGCGGCGGGGAGCCAAAAGCAATTGACGGCACAATCTCTGTAATGGTGGGTGGCAAAAAGGAAGTTTTTGAAGAAGTGAAGGATGTATTAGCAGCGATGGCTGGATCGGTTGTGCACGTGGGCGAAATCGGTGCAGGTAACGTTACAAAGCTTGCAAACCAAATCATCGTAGCATTAAACATTGCTGCGGTATCGGAAGCATTTGTATTGGCGCAAAAAGCAGGTGTGAACCCGGATGCTGTTTACCAAGCCGTCCGCGGCGGTTTAGCAGGAAGCACGGTATTGGATGCAAAAGCACCGATGATGTTAGACCGTAACTTCAATCCTGGTTTCCGTATAAACCTGCATATGAAAGACCTAACAAATGCACTGGAAGCCAGCCATGAGTTCGGTGCTCCAGCTCCATTAACGGCAGCTGTTCTGGAAATGATGTATGCATTGAAAGTAGATGGGTATGAATTTGAGGACCATAGCAGTCTAGTAAAATACTATGAAAAATTAGCGAATACAGAAGTTTCTCGTTAAATCTTTAAAAAAACTTCATAGAGAACGCGGTCTTGCGTTCTCTCTATTATAAAATTGATTGGAGAATTTGCCATGAATACAGTTGAGAAAGTGATAAACGCTACTCCAGTTGTGACTGAAATGGAAGTATATCCTGTTGCCGGCCGTGACAGTATGTTATTAAATCTTAGCGGTGCGCACGGTGCCTATTTTACTAGAAACATTGTAATTTTAAAGGACAGCAATGGTAATCTGGGTGTAGGCGAAGTACCCGGCGGCGAAGCAATCCGTAAAACGCTTGAAGATGCTAGAGCGATTGTAGTCGGTTCATCCATTGGTCATTATAACAATATCTTAAATAAGGTTCGAAAAGAATTTGCCGGCCGCGATTCAGCAGGCCGCGGTTTACAAACATTTGATTTACGGATTACCATTCATGCGGTTACTGCCCTTGAAGCAGCGCTATTAGATTTATTAGGGAAGCACTTAAATGTGCCGGTTGCAGCTCTTCTTGGTGAAGGCCAGCAGAGGGATAAAGTAAAAACACTTGGTTACCTGTTCTATATTGGCGACCGTAATCGGACAGATCTACCGTATTATAGCAATCCAGATTCTGAAGTGGAATGGTATCGCGTCCGCCATGAAGAGGCGTTAACACCGGAAGCAATTGTACGTCTAGCTGAAGCTTCACAAGAACTTTACGGCTTTAAAGACTTTAAGCTAAAAGGCGGCGTTTTAGAGGGGAAAGAAGAAATCAAAGCAATCAAGGCATTAAAAGAAAGGTTCCCAGATGCAAGAATTACCCTTGATCCAAACGGTGCCTGGTCATTAGTGGAAGCGGTTGAGCTTTGCAAAGATATGCACGGAATTCTAACCTATGCAGAGGATCCATGTGGTGCGGAAAATGGTTACTCGGGCCGTGAAGTCATGGCTGAGTTCAGAAGACAAACGGGTCTGCCGACGGCAACCAATATGATTGCTACGGACTGGCGTCAAATGGGTCATACCATTTCGCTGCAATCTGTGGATATACCGCTAGCCGACCCACACTTTTGGACGATGCAAGGTTCTGTCCGTGTAGCACAAATGTGTAATGACTGGGGTCTAACATGGGGATCTCACTCGAATAACCACTTTGATATCTCACTTGCCATGTTTACCCATGTTGCTGCCGCTGCTCCGGGTGAAATTACGGCGATTGATACACACTGGATTTGGCAGGAAGGCATTGAACGTTTAACGAAGGATCCATTCCAAATTGTTGATGGACACTTGAACATCCCAGATAAGCCAGGTTTAGGTGTAGAAGTAGATATGGAGCAAATCCTAAAGGCACATGAAGTATATAAAAATATGGAGCTTAACTCTCGTGACGACTCAGTCGGTATGCAGTTCTACATCCCTGGCTGGAAATTTGATAACAAGAAACCATGTCTTGTACGCTAAATAATATTGGGGTGGCTATGCGTGTCACTCTTCTTTTTTTGGCTCTTTTAAAACTGAATGTTGTGTTTGGAAAATAAGCGGAGAATTTCCGTTTAATTTGGAAAATACCCATATTTCCTTAAAAATAAGCGGAGTTTTTCCGCTTATTGTATCCAAATCCTTGGATTTTGTCTTATTTAAAGCAGTTAACCGGAATATCTCCGCTTATATCTGCTTCTTAAGCTTCCTCTATATACAATAGCCGGAAATTCTCCGCCTATGAATTCTCAACCCTACACGAAAATCAACAATGAATAATAACAGAGCCCTTTTTTAGAACGATTAAACTCATTAAATGTAAAGGACAGATTATCATGAAGTTTGTACTAGCTCCCGATTCATTTAAGGAAAGTATGACGGCGAGGAAGGCTGCCCTTGCAATGGAAAAAGGTGTAAAAGCCGTTTTCCCTGATGCAGAATGTGTAGTTGTCCCTATGGCGGACGGCGGGGAAGGCACCGTTGAATCTCTTGTAAGCATGACAAATGGCGAGATGATTAAGACAGAGGTGCTCGGACCACTAGGAGAAAGTGTCATTGCAGAATACGGTCTCTTGGGAGAGGGGCAAACTGCAGTGATTGAGATGGCAAGTGCAAGTGGATTAGAATTAATTAAGCCTGAGGATCGCAATCCCTTATTGACCACTTCTTATGGAACCGGACAATTAATTAAACATGCATTAGACAAAGGTGTCAGCCGGTTTTTAATCGGAATTGGCGGCAGTGCTACAAATGATGGAGGGGCAGGGATGCTCCAAGCGCTTGGTGTTTCTTTTAAAGATGAAAATGGTAAAGAGCTCTCGTTTGGCGGCGGCCCATTGGGGCGTTTGCATACGATTGATGTAAGCGGGCTGGATGAAAGAATTCAGCATGTAAAATTTGAAGTAGCTTGTGATGTCACCAATCCACTAATCGGTAACAATGGTGCGTCAGCTATTTTTGGCCCGCAAAAAGGAGCAACAGTTGATATGGTGCACGTTCTGGACCAAAACTTATCTCATTTTGCTGATGTTATGAAAGAGCAATTAGGCCAGGATATTGCCCATCTGGATGGTGCTGGTGCAGCGGGCGGCCTTGGTGCGGGGTTAATGGCCTTCTTAAATGCCGAGCTAAAAAAAGGAATTGACCTTGTCATTGAGTATACTGGGCTGGAGGAACAAATCAGAGGTGCAGACTATGTTTTTACGGGAGAAGGCAGTATTGATGCCCAGACATTGTTTGGCAAAACTCCTTACGGGGTCGCGAGTGTAGCTAAAAAATACTCTGTCCCTGTTATTGCCTTTGCCGGCAGAATTGGCAATGGAGTGGAACCGCTATACGATAACGGATTTAATGTCATTATTGGAATCTTAAAAGGTGTGACTACATTAGAGGAAGCACTTGATTCGGGAGAAGCGAACTTAGCATTTGCGGCCGAAAATATTTGCCGAGTATTGAAGATATAGTGATTTAGAACGCTGCTGACATTTAGCAGCGTTTTTTCCGCTGGTGAAGCAGGGCAGAAATATAATATAATGGGCTTACAAAAATGCGAAAACAAGGGGCCTAAAAATGGACGAAACTCCTAAAAAAATCATAGTTGAGTCGGTAAATCGTAATACTTTATCCAAGCAGGTGGTCGAAAGTATTATTCAACTATTGATTAGTGGACAGATGAAACCTGGAGATAAACTTCCTACGGAAATGGAATTAATGGAAATACTTAACGTCAGCCGTCCCGTGTTACGTGAAGCACTCAGCTCTCTTGAATCATTGGGTGTTATTAACCGAAAAACACGAGAAGGTACTTTTTTTAATAATAAAATTAGCAGCCATCCCTTTTCCATTATGTTATCCCTTGCACATGATAATCTGCAAGCAATGGTGGAAGCGAGAATGGCATTGGAATTAGGTTTAATTACCATTGCGGCTGAGAAAATTAGCGACGAAGATCTCAAAAGATTAAAACAAACGATTGAAATCATTGAAAACAGTAAAGATCAAAACTATGGAGAAGCAGATATTGAATTTCACCGAATCATCGCCTTAAGTGCCAATAACCAGATTGTAGAGGGAATGGTAGATTCATTAATTGTCACTCTTGTCAAAATCAACAGTGAAATAAAAGTTCGAGAACAAGAACGAACCATCGAGCACCATATGGCGATTTACAAGGCATTGGAAAAAAGGGATCCGTTCGAGGCGTTTCATCAAATGTATTTACATCTTGATTACGTCCGACACAAAGTTTTAAAGGATATTCACGGTAACAAGGAATGATAGATTCCTTTTCAAGGCAAATCCATGTCAGCTGACTGTATATAAGCAAGCTTACTTGGTATCGCTAGGTTACGGGCAAGCGTATAATAACGCATAATTGCTTCCGGGATATCCCTGCCAGTATTTTATAAGAGCAATCGGGACATGGATTGGGTACTGTAACATTCGAATGTACCTTAATGTTTTTCACAAAAAAACCGCAAAAGCGGTTTTTTTTGTGAAGGTTACCTCTTCAATGCTCATCTTACTGGTTAGAAGCAGTTATAAAAAATCCACCAATTCACTATCGTCCACAACAAATTGGTCCGGCTCATTTTGAATAAAACGCACTGCATTCAACCCAATCATTTGTGCCGCAGTAGAGGTATTACCGTCTGGTAAAATTGGAGCAATAGAAAGGTCCGCCATCATTTTTGCCAATTTTGGTTTGCTAGAGTCCCTGCCGCAACTTAATTTAAAAACCATAGAAACGACTAATCCTTTGTAGATTAGCCGTTTACTTTTGCAGTATAACGAACCAGCCCCTTCAAACCGACAAGCTCTCCCTTCGAGAACTCTTGCTTCTTCACCGCTAACCACATTTCTATATGAGTATTAAATTCCTTCACACTATTAAACTGCGAATACCCTTCAAACCCTTCAATTCTGCCTGATTTCAAATTCACAAAAATGCACCACCCTTTCTACCCAATTTTTTTCAAGTGTGATCTTTTCTTATATATGTAATTGAGATATATTGATTTCTAAAAAGCATTAAAAGAAATGAAATAATATGGAAAATAATGATATAAAATAAATAATTTATGAAATATTTTTGTAGATTGTATAAAAATTTTTGAAAAAAATTAAAAAAATATGAAAAAAGTTATTGAATCTTTGAAATCATGCTGTTAAAGTATTAATCAGAAAGCGTTTTCTAAAATTCATTTTTGGAGTGGTTATCAATGAAGTTAGCAACAAGGATTAATTCAATTCTCCCAACAGTCAATGGTGATATTTTAAAGGCAATTGATTTGGTTTCGAAAGTCGATGGTATCACTTCTGTTGACCTTAATTTTCCGGAGCACTTTGAACAGTATACAGTCTCTGAAGTTTCTAACAAACTGCAAGAAACTGGGTTAGAGGTTAATGGACTAGCTTTAAGATTTCGCAAACATTTTATAAACGGAGAATTAGGAAATAGCAATATTGAGATTGCAGAGGATGCATTAAAGTTATGTTATCAAGCAGTAGATGCTTGTAGAGAACTTAATGGTAAAGTCATAACACTTTGGTTAGGCTATGATGGTTTTGATTATCCATTCCAAATAGATTACCCAAAAGTATGGAATCAAGTGAGAAACTTTATTGGAAAAATTGCAGATTATGCTCCTGATTTAAAGATTAGTATTGAATATAAGCCTTATCAAGAAAGATCTTATGCATTCATTGATAGTATCGGTTCTACCATGTTAATGGTTAGTGAAATTGATAGAGAAAATGTGGGTGTAACGGTTGATTATTGTCATATGTTGATGAAAAGAGAAAATCCAGCATATGGCTTAAGTATCGCAACAGAGAGAAATAAATTATTTGGCGTCCATATTAATGACGGATATGGCCAACACGATGATGGCCTAATGGTTGGAACGGTTTCATTCATGCAAACATTGGAATTTATGTATTACCTTAAGAAAGGTAATTATGAAAGCGCTATTTACTTTGATACATTTCCGGTAAGAGAAGAACCTTTAGCAGAAATTCAACAAAATGTCGAAATGATTCTTGAGATTAATAGATTGATTGATTCTGTGGGAATGAGTCATATCGAGAATGTAATTAGTAAGAATAGTGCGATTGAAGCAAGACAACTATTTTTGCAATTCTTGCAAAGTGTCAATCCGACCGTAACAACAAATTAATAATAGAAGGTAAATATAAGGAGGGTTAATCTATCATGAATAAAAAGACAATTCTTGCATTATTGACATCTGCTACTTTAATTTTGGGTGCGTGCAGTGCTAACAGCAGCAATAATGGAGCAAGTGGTGGTGAAGCAAAAGAGAACACAGGTTTTAATCCTGATAAAGAAAATGGAAAACTCTATTCGGAAATTAGAGATGAGCTAGGTCCGGTACCAAAGGTTACGGATGAATTGAACCTTGGCGGTGTCGCAAAAGCTTTTGAAAATGAATACTGGAGAACACTAAAGGAAGGCATGGAAATAGGTGCTGATAAATTCTCTGGCAATGGTTATAACATTAACGCCGATGTTAAATCTCCACAAGGGGAAGCGGATGAAGAAGGCCAATTGTCTATCGTTCGGGATATGATTAATAAAAAATATTCAGGATTGTTGTTATCACCAATATCTGATAGTAATCTCGTTCCTGGGGTAGAAGAAGCAGTAGAAGATGATATTCCCGTTATTAACGTTAATGATGGTATTATTGCGGAAGCTCCTCATTTTGTTGGACCTAAAGCTGTAGAAAATGGCGAAAAAGTGGCAGAATGGGTTTCCGAAAAACTTAATGGAAAAGGAAAGGTTGCCATTGTTGTAGGTATGCCTAAAGCTTTTGCTGCACGACAACGTACGCTGGGATTTGAATCTTGGATTAAAGACAACGCACCAGGAATTGAAATTGTTGAAAAACAAAATGCTGACTGGGATCGCGAAAAAGCAAAAAATACAGCAGAAACTTGGATTAAAAAACATCCTGATTTAAAAGCCATTTTTGCTAACAATGACACAATGGCATTAGGCGTACAAGAAGCTGTTAATGCATCCGGAAAAGATATTCTTGTTATGGGTGTAGATGGAATTGGTGAAGCCTATGATTCTATTCGTAAGGGTGAGCTTGACGCTACCATTGATTCCTTCCCTAAATATAAAGGACAAATTGCAGTCGAGATGATGATTAGAAAAATCGGCGGTCAAGAATTACCTCGAGTGATTTGGACACCACAGGCATTAATAGATTCGACGAATGTCGATACACCAGCTGAAGAAATTATTGGCTGGAATGAACCTGAACTTGCTCAATAAATTTGATTAAAATGACTATAGTCGAATCTGCTGATGATTCGGCTATAGTAATAAAAAGGGGAATTTTATAGTGAAGGACCAAGTGGAAAAGATCATAAAATTTCATAATGTTTCTAAGGTTTTCCCAGGTGTAAAGGCATTAGATCATGTTAGTTTTGAGATACAAAAAGGAGAAATCCATGCCCTTTTAGGAGAAAATGGGGCTGGTAAATCAACCTTATTAAATATCCTTCATGGTGTATATACGGAATATGATGGGGAAGTACATCTGAATAATCAGGTTGTAAAATTCAAAAATGCAAATGATGCTATCCATCACGGAATTTCTAAAGTACATCAGGAAGTAAGTTTAATCCCAGAACTTACCGTTGGTCAAAATATCGTATTGGGGTACGAACCCAAAAAGGGTATGTTACTGGACCATAAATCTATTCATGAAAAGGCAAATGAAATTCTATCAAAACTTAGATGTAATTTTAAAAGCGAAGATAAGGCAGGATCGTTAAGTACAGGGGAAATGCAAATGGTTGCGATTGCAAAGGCGCTCTATCATAAGGCTGAAGTGATCTCTTTTGATGAACCTACAGCATCTTTATCTAGATCTGAAACTGACTCCTTGTTTGAAATCATAAATGAATTAAAACAAAATGGGATTACGATTTTATATGTCAGTCATCGATTAGAAGAGATTTTTGAAATTTGTGACCGGGCAACTGTGCTTCGTGATGGGACTTTTATTGAATCCTTTTATGTTAAAGATGTAAGCAAAGAGCAATTAATCAGGAAAATGGTTGGCCGGGACGTTTCCTCTTTTGCTGTCAGAAATAAAAAGGGTATGATCGGGGAAGAGACTGTGTTAGAGGTTAAAGGATTAACGATTAATAACGTGTATGAAGACATTTCTTTTCATTTAAAAAAAGGAGAGATACTAGGCTTTTTTGGACTAGTAGGCTCGAAAAGAACCGATGTTATTCGCACTATTTTTGGCGCAGAAAAGAAAACAAATGGTACCATCCTGCTGAATGGCAAAGAGGTTGATATAAAGTCTTCCCAGCTGGCTGTAAAGTTAGGGCTTGGCCTTGTTCCAGAAAATCGAAAAACACAGGGATTTCTTAAATTCTTTAATAATGCTGATAATATTGCTTTAACGAAACTCGAGAAATTCACCAAATTTGGTTTGGTTAGCCATAGAAAAAAAACAGAAAACTGCGAGAGCTATATAAATGAAATCAATTTACGGCCTGCAAATCCGCACTATTTAACACATGAACTAAGTGGAGGTAATCAGCAAAAAGTAGTCATTTCTAAATGGTTATCTTCTGATGCAAATATTTTATTTTTAGATGAGCCTACTAAGGGTGTTGATGTTGGAGCAAAGGCGGAAATTTATCGTGTGATGGAAGGGCTATTGGAAAAAGGTAAATCAATTATCATCGTCTCTTCAGAATTACCTGAAGTACTTGGCATGTCGGACCGAATTATCGTCATGAGGGAAGGTCGTAAAGTAATAGAGTTAATGAATAAAGGACTTAAAGAAGAAGATGTACTTCAATATGCAATGGGGGTAAACAAAGATGAAAGCCAAGCTATTTAGTCGTGAAGCCAGTCTGATTTTTGCCATTATCTTGATGGTCATTATTTTTTCTGCAATAGAACCCGTTTATTTAAGTAGTGGAAATTTATTAGACATTTTTGATCAAACCGTAATAAATGGTTTATTAGCTATAGGTATTACGTATGCCATTATTACTGGAGGAATTGATTTATCGATTGGTTCCATCTTTGCTGTCGTCATTGTTATTACTGGGGACTTACTGGTACGAGGTGTGAACCCCGTTTTAGCCATTACAGTAGGTGTTGTCTTAGGTTTTGTACTAGGGGTAGTAAATGGACTATTGATCACTAAGTTTAAATTACAACCATTCATTGCCACATTAGGTACCATGAGTGCATATAGAGGTATTGCTTATATCTATACTGGTGGTTGGCCAGTATTGGACATTCCTGATAATTTTAGATCCATGCTTGCAGGAGACGTCGTTAAAGATGTTCCAGTTTCTGTCCTTATTTTGATTGCGTTTACAATAGTAAGTCACATTATTTTAAAGTATACTAAATTAGGAACGTATATCTTTGCTATTGGTGGAAATGAAGAAGCAACAAGATTATCGGGCGTTAATGTTGACCGAACTAAGATTTTAACGTATGCATTATGTGGTGTAGGAGCTGCTTTAGCTGGGATGATCTTGTTAGCACGTCTCGGTTCAGGTGAACCTGCTACTGGACAAGGCTATGAATTAAATGCGATTGCCGCTGCTGCTATTGGCGGGGCTAGTTTAGCAGGTGGTAAAGGGAACATGATTGCTACCTTACTTGGTGCAATTCTATTGTCAGCATTAAAAGTAGGGTTAGTTGTAGTAGGAGTTGACTCATTCTGGCAATATATTGCAACCGGTGCCATTATCGTCGTTGCAGCTTATTCTGAAGTCATCCAAGATAAATTTAAAAAACTTCGTGCGGTTAAAAATAAAAATACAAACCCAAAATATCCAAAAAGTGTAGGGATGTAGACGCTATGGAAAACAACAAAGTAGCTGTAATTGGAAGCCTTAATTATGATATCGTATTAAAACAGGAAAGATTACCGGAAATTGGTGAAACGATCACGGTGGATGGGGTTTCATTTTGTGGCGGCGGAAAAGGGGCAAACCAAGCCGTTCAATGTGCAAAACTGGGCCTTGAGACATACATGGTAGGCAGAGTAGGTAATGATCATTTTGGGACTATATTAATTGATTCATTGAAGAAATATAATGTGAAAACGGATTATATCGGTTTAGCCGATACGCATACCGGCCTTGGAATTGTAAACTCTTTTCCTGATGGGAGACTGCTTTCTACTATCTCAACAGGTGCTAATTATTCTCTAACCGTTGAGGATATTGACCGGGCAGAGTCAATTATAAAGAAAAGTCAAATTGTGATTTTACAATTGGAAATTCCAAGGGATGTAGTCGAGTATTCAATAAAATTAGCAAAGAAACATAATTGCTATGTGATCGTAAATGCAGCACCAAGTTACAATCTCTCAGAAGATGTCATGGAGTTAATTGATTGTTTGGTTGTAAATGAGTCCGAAGCAAGTTTCTATGCGGGGCGAGAGATTTCTACGGTTGAGGATGCAGTACAATGCTGTGATTCATTATTTAAACAGATTGGAGAACTCTTAATTATCACATTAGGTGAAAAAGGCAGCCTTCTATATGATGGAACCCATACGTTTTGCATTTCACCTGAAAAGGTAAATGTAGTGGAGACAACTGGGGCTGGAGATTCGTATATTGGTGCAATCGCATATGGTTTGATTAATGGTTTAAGTAAAGAGGAAATGGGAAAATTCGCATCGAAAGTTAGCTCAAAAACCGTTACGAAAATTGGCGGCCAGGACGCTATGCCTCATTTAGAGGAAGTTTTAGCTAGTTTTGATGTATAGATTGATGTTAGTTAGGTAGGTATTGAATATGATTCCTTATGTAAGACGAGAAAAAATAATGGAAGAATTAGAAAAAAAGGATTTAATGTATATAGAGGATTTTGTAAGTATCTTTGAAGATGTTTCAGAATCCACGATTCGAAGAGATTTAAAAAATCTAGAAGAAGAAAACCAAATCACTGTCCTTAGAGGCGGTGCTGTTAAAAGAAAGGTTAACACATTCGAGTTGCCGGTTGGCACAAAGAAGTTTCTGAATATGGATGAGAAGGAAAAAATCGCCAAATACGCAGCTTCTTTTGTTAAGGATGAAGAGGTCATTTATATTGACTCAGGGACAACTTGTGCGGCGATTGTAAAATATATAAAAGCTAGAGACGTTCGTATTGTTACTTCAAACACTTTAGTTTTAAATGAGTTAGATAACCCGAATATTTCCAGCTGCATCATAATTGGCGGAGACGTTAATAAGAATTTAGATTCTATAAGTGGTCCTTTATCCGACAATACTTTAAAAAATCTGTATTTCGATCGGTCCTTTCTTGGAGCAAGCGGATTTGGCAATGAAATGGGGGTTAATACACCTGACATCCGAGAAGCTAGCAAAAAAACCATCGTCAATACCAATTCTAAGAAGTGCTATGTATTGGCAGATAGCTCCAAGTATAATGAAAGCACCTTATGTAAGGCATTTGAATTAAATCAGTGTATTTTAATAACGGATAAAAAAATAAATGGGCTTGAGGGGAAAGTAAAATACCACATTGCCGATTAGATGAGATTATGTCTGCTATGGGGGGCATGGGGACGGTTCTTTTGGCCGGTACTAAACCATATAGGTTTGCGGTGGGAACTGTTAGCTTGTCAAGTCCGGGTGCCAGGCACCATGCAAAGAAACTCCAGACAGTATAATTCGCTTACCCACTCACACCCAGGATAAGCCGGAATTATGTTCCTACTTTAATTTTCATATTTTTATGATTATTAGCAATAACATGTAAAGCTCCTTTCGTAAATTCGAAGGGGGCTTTTTCAGGACAATGTTACAGAGTAAAAACTTATAAGTGTAAGAAGGATTCCCCAGTAATTTCCATTGCGAATAATACATTAAACAAATATTTGTGGGTATAGTAATGCCAATAATCATTTTTTCTACAATCATTGGAAAGTAAACGTAGCTGATAGCAAAGAGATATCAGCTACGTTTACAAATTTGATTTTAGTGTGTTTGATTATAATTCATTTGACCTTGGCCTTGACCTTGACCTTGACCTTGACCTTGACCTTGACCTTGACCTTGTCCTTGACTTTGTTGCTGTTGTAATTGTTGTTGTGTTTGATTAATTTGTTGAGTGATTTGGTTTAACATATTAATGGATTGTATTGATTGTTCTACACCAGTTAACGTTTGAGCAGCTTGATGAACAGATTGTTGCAATTGTTGAAAAGTTTTTTGCTGTTGTTGTTGAGCTTGTGAACTAAACTGTTGCAGTTGGTTTAATAGGTCATTTGATTGATTCTGATTCTGATTTTGATTTTGATTCTGCCCTCCAGAAGACATTGTAGTTTGGTCGTTAGCTGAATTAAGTTGATTTAGGGTATTTTGAATCGATTGAATTTGGCTTCTTAACGGTGCAAGCTCAACAGCAATTTCCTCCTCAGCCTTTGCAGCTGCCACCCGTTCAATTTTTGCATTTTCTGCAGTTTTAACTCTTTCTTTAATAACCTTTGTCTTTTCTTCCATAGCAAATTCCTCCTTAAATTGATTGTTTGAAAATGGTTTGGGTGTTGTTTCTATTGCAGGAATAGGGTTATTTCTCTTTTTGCCCATAAAGATAACCACCCCTATAGCAATAGCCAACAAAAGAACTATGAAGAATAACATTCCATTTATGGTAATGCACCTCCAAGTGTATCTACTTGTAATCCTCAGGTAGACAAATATATTATCTTCTAGGTCTAAAGTTTTATTTGTGGCAAGAATATCCAATTAATGAAGTTATTAAAGGTGGTAAACAAACTAACAGATAGGCAAGTAGTAAACTAGGTCGGTCAAAAAAAGCAGATTATTTTCTTTTTCAACGGTTGATTTAAACCAAATACCAAATAAGACGATACAAAAAAATGGGAGTAATCAAACTGTTAAACAAAAAAGGGAATTCCTCCTTAATTTGAGGATTTCCCTTGATGATTTTTTCTCGAGCAGTAATCATGATAAGCCTGTATTATCCGATCAATGATCGGATTCCATAACCATCCTGTCATCTTTACTACTATGCTGGTTATACTTCCTAGTAATGAACTAGCTAAAATATCCAAAGGGTAATGTTGTCCCATCCAAATGCGAGAGAGTCCTGTTAGGATAGCGGAAAGGTACATCATACTACCTAAGAATCTCTTATAAAACATGACAGAGGTTGCTGCTGCAAACGCTAGAGCGGTATGTTTACTTGGAAATGAAGAGTTCTTTTTTGATGGAAATGGGGATAATAAATGGGTCCCAAGATTCAAGAAAGGGCGAGGTTTAAAATAAAACAATTTAATGATTTTATTTAAAACCATCGATACCCCAGCCGAAATGATTGCATATAAAGTGATTTTCTTATGTGAGTTATCTCGAAACCACATGAAGATTAAAATAAATAGAAATAAATAACGAACTTTTTGAGAAAAGATAATCACCATCATATCCAAAAGCCGATAACGACCAGCAAATTGATTAATCGCTCTAAATATCCTGTAGTCCATATACATATCTCCTTTGTCCCTAGTCTACTAACAAGTCTAGTTTTCCTGTTTAAAAAGTTAATATGTATTGAATAGGTGCCTGTCACTCTCGATTTGGTCAATGATTGACTAGAAGCTCTGAAAAACAAAAAGGATTCGGCCGATTACCGAATCCTGGATATTTTTACATAATAGAAACGTTTAAATTTAACAGATAACTAGATTACCCAGTTTGAAAAAACAGTGAAAAGTTCGGGGTGAAGAGGTGGCCGATTTCCACTGGAAGTTTAAGTGCTAGATAAGCAAACTAGAAACTTAAACAGCCTTGGATTTCTTATTTATTTTCTTTTGATTGCGGACCTCCTCATTTCTTATACGGTATGTAGCTACTTTTTCTTTGATCATTTCAGAGTCTTGTTTTTTTGACAGTAGCTTAATGAATAAATCTTCTACTTTATAACTAATGGTTCGGTACATGCCCATTTCTATTCTCCTCTGTTAACCTATCATTTTTTCATGACATAAAATCTTCTGCCTAACCAAACTAATGCTAGTCTACTGACACCACCAACAGCCGCTTTTTGATTATCGCTTTGTTGCTCTTCGTATTCCTTCAATCCTAGTTCATAATTATGTTTAAAGATGACCAATCAAACAACTGCAAGCCCCTACATTCATGTATGGGGTAAGGTTGTATATTTTTAGAACAAATGTTCCTTTTAAATTTGCTAATAGATAGAATTATTTGATATAATAAAGGTATGAAAAGTCTAATTCAATATAAAAGTAATAATAACATAGTGTTTTCTTGCAAGTACCATGTAGTTTGGTGTCCGAAGTATAGAAGAAGTGTATTGATTGATGGAGTAGATGAACGGCTCAAATCTATTCTTATTGAGGTAGCTGAAGAAACGGGCTCTGAAATAATCGAAATGGAGATTATGCCTGATCACGTTCATCTGCTCGTTGAATGCGATCCTCAATTTGGCATAAATAAACTTATTAAAATGATGAAAGGTAGAAGTTCTCGTTATCTACGCAATGAATTTCCTTGGCTAAAGAGTAGAATTCCATCGCTTTGGACAAATAGCTATTTTGTTTCCACTGTCGGCGGAACTACTCTGGAAGTAGTAAAACAGTACATAGAAAACCAAAAAGGAGTGTAAAACGATGGCAGCATCAAAAGAAAGACTCCCTCTTTTATTGCAACAATTCGGTTAAAGACCAATATGATGCAAGAAAAACACCTTTTGATGTTGTCTGATTGTGGCAGACAGCTGTACAATGCTTGTTTAGGGGAAAGTTTGAAAAGGCTAAAGGCTATTCAAAACACTGAATTATATAAGGAAACCATCCGATTATCAAGAACTTCCGAAACAGATATAGAAAAGCGAAGAGCTAACTTTAAATATCTCAATGAGACTTTCCGTTTTACGGATTACTCGATTCAATCCTTTGGGACAAAAACGAAAAATGATTCGAAGTTTATTGCCAATCATTTAGGAACGCACATTTGTCAAAAACTTTCTACCAGAGCGTTTAAAGCAGTTCAAAAATTCGCCTTTAAGAAAGCGAAAAAAGTTAAGTTTAAACGCAAAGGTGAGTTTGTTTCATTAGAGGGAAAAAACAACAGGACCTTTTTAACCTATTCCAATGGGTTTGTTTTTGTTGGTAAAAACCTTTCATTAAAATGCCTATTCGACCCAAAAGATAAATGGATGCAGAATGCCTTAAAGCATAAAATAAAATATTGTCGGATTATCAAAAAGGAAGTAAAAGGGAAAAACCGGTTTTATGTTCAATTAATTCTTGAAGGACACCCCTATCGTAAATATGAAATAGGTAAAGAAGGGATTGGGTTAGATGTTGGTCCTTCCACAATTGCAATCGTAGGGGAATCAGAAGCTGAATTAAAGGAATTTTGTGAAGAAGTAGTTACCATTGATAAAGAAAAAAGAAGAATAAATCGCAAAATGGACCGACAACGACGAGCAAATAACCCCAATAACTATCAAAGCAATGGCGTTGTAAAAAAGGGGAAAAAGAAGTGGGTTAATTCAAAGAGATACATAAAGACTCGTTCCGAACATAGAGAATTGGAACGTAAAATTAAAGAGGTTAGAAAACATCTCCATGGACGAGATACCAATCAAATCCTTCAACAAGCCTCTTCCATTCAAACAGAAAAACTCTCCTATAAAGCCTTTCAGAAGATATTCGGCAAAAGTATTAGCAGAAAAGCACCCAGTATGTTTTTAAAAATGTTAAAACGAAAAGTCACATCACAAGGCGGGACCTTCCGAGAGTTTCCGACTTATTCGACCAAACTATCGCAAACTTGTCATTGTGGTGCCATTAAGAAAAAAAGACTGAAAGATCGCTGGCATACTTGTGATTGTGGGGTTCATGCACAACGAGATTTATACAGTGCATTTTTAGCAAGGTATGTATCGAAATCAGATCATGTAAATATTCAAAAGGCTGAAAAAGATTGGTTTCAAATTTCAAGGGTTTTAGAGGAATGCATATCAAAATTGAAAAATAGAAAGTCGGAAAGAACATCATATCAACATTTGGTTTATAAATTCCTATGAGATTAATAGGTTAAATCTCTCGGTGCAGACATACCCCGGAACAGTCAATAAGTTGTGAGTGGCAAGGAAATCCGAGCCCATGTAAATAGTCTTGTTTCGATTATTTGCATTAGAACGATTTCGGCTGTAGAAGCCTTTTAGACCAAAGTGAAGTCCTCTTTTAGAAGCGGGAGAGCTTAAGTTTTTTAAAGGTGGAACCCTCTCCATTTATGGATGGGTGAGTGTCAGTTCGCCGTTTTTGTATTTAGAAGGTAGGTCGTAGGAGTCTCCTGTTTGTCCTAAAGCAAGTCCTGCCGCACGTATTTGTTTAACCTCTCTATTGGATTCAAAACCTTCCTTTTTTAAAAATAAAAATCGCCTCTTTTCTGTACAATGTGAAGGAAGAGGCGAATAACTTATTAAGGATTTTTATAACTTATCAAAGGGAAGTCCTATAAACAATTTTACGATTCATTAAGACGAAAAATATCTTACTTTTGTTCCATTTTAGTTATCTGTTTTTTCTATAAAACGTTTATTTGGTTAGTTGATTTCGATCCTCAATCTGTGGGGGTTCTTCCATCCAGCCATTTTTGATCATAATTTTACCTCCATCTTGAGCAAAAGTAAAAATATCCTTTGCAAGCAGAGCCATTTTTGCAGGTAGGTCATTTCGTAAACTAAATGCACCTCCTAATGCATTACTTCCGAGACCAAATGAAGTTAACAAACTGGTGTTGTACATCATTAATTTATCAGAAAATGGTGGGATTTTTGAAGTAGTTGCTTTACCGGCATGAGTAGCTGGTGGTTCAATATAACTTTGGCGTAAAAATTCACCTAAATCGATTTCAATCTTCTTTGACAATTTCATCCCTTTTACAAGATAGTTTTGCACGTCCTTATTTGAAGCAACTTGGGCAAATCCAATCATTAATTGCATTCCTACAAGGTTTGTTTCAATGGCATGATGGATAAGAGAAACTTCTATTGTATTTAGGGATCTCGTTTCACTAAACAAATTAAAACTATTTCTATAATTTTTGTTCTCTACAAAATGAACTTCTTTAGGCATTGATACAAAAGCTGGACGTACCAATACCCCTTTTTCTAAAAGGAATTGAGTTGCTTGGCAGTTAATCTCTTGGGCTTCTGCTGTCAAATTGATAAAAAAATCATTAATATCTTTCCGATAGGACATACCACAAAAAAGTGAATAAAGGCTCATTTCCACTTTAGTCATCATATGCAAATACATGATATCAAACAGATAATCAAACAACTTTGGAACTCCTTTTTGTACATCACTTTCTGTAAAACCAATAGGAATAACCGCCTCTTCTTGTTGGAAAATACCTTTAATGATATCTATGGCTTTAGAAGCATTATTATAATGAGTTAGCAAAAGTTGTTTCTCTGCATTATCGGCGTGTTCTATAAAATGCTCTAACATTCTGATAATCATGGTTTTTTCTTGAAAGGTCATCCATAAATTTGCCAATTCTGATGATGTGATTGGAACATCCCTTGAAGTCATAATGCTAAATCCTCCTCTTTTTATTCACTTATTTTAACCTAAAGTAATGATTTTAATAAAAATAATTATTGCTTAGGATTAATAGTAAATGGGGGTAAATTGTATTTGTGAAGAAATACGGGGGCAAGAGTTGAAGGAACGGGGATTGCTGCGGCGGTCCTTTTTTCATAATTCAGCTAACAGGGAGGCTGGTTCCATATTAAGTACGGTTAACCGTATCATAAATTGAACAAGATCAATGAAGTACAAAAGGAAACCGTCACATTAAGGACGGTTTTTAATTTTTAATAAAATTCAAGTGGTATTTTAGAAGTTAATTTAAAATAAAGTTATTAGCACAAAATTAAGTAGTATGGGGGAATGAACATTGAAGATTACAACAATTATGTTATATGTTTTTATTTTGTTTAATATTATAGGCTTGCTCTATTGGATAGGTACAATGTTAAAAGACATATTAACTAAAAGCACTATTTAAGAACTACTATAATTTTTGTCTTTATTAGATGGTATGGAGATAGTTCTTTTGCCTTCTTTTTTATTGATGACCAACAGAGTATCTATTTTAAAATATTTATCGAGACTGAAGTGATATATATTTGACCTAAAAATAATTAATGAAAATGCACTTGTATAAAGAATAAGGCTAATTAAATTTATATTTCCAGAAAGTATAAAATTAATGTGCATAAAGAGACAAGAAAGGATGGAAGGTATGGTAAATAAACCTGCTATAAGAAATATACCAAGCATAATTTGGACAATTGGGATAACGTAGTTCAAAATCATTACATGTTCTAAAGCTATATTCTCTAAAAAAACTTTATAAAAGGGTGGGACATTGGACCTTTGTAATGAACTGATTAGATAATCCTTCAAAAATAAACCTGGTTGGTTAAACCATAACTTGTCAGTAATTTTAGTCACTCCTGCTAATAACCAACCTACTCCAAAAAGAATGCGCATTAAAACAATAAGTGATGGATACAATCCTACACATTTTTTTATTTTCATAAAATTTCTCTCCTTTATTTTTCCTAAGTAATTTTTTGCCCTAAGGAAACTTTTTAGTTAAAAAAGCACTAAAAGTTGTTTAAGTATTTTCCCTAATGAATTGTATGTCAAATAGGTTAAAATGTTTCCTCTTCACATAAAAGTTTCCTGTGCGCAAAATTTATCCGTAAATTTATTATTACCCGCCAGTTGGAACCGTTCTAAATGTTGCGGTTGGTGCAGGTAAAATAAGTATGGAACGTTTGATTAGAGCCATCACCCCGTTCCTCATCGTAGAAGTCGCTATTCTTTTCTTATTAATCTTTATTCCAGAATTAGTAACTGTTCCAATGGAGTTTTTCTCTGGGGAATAGGGAAGCACATATAGGGGGTCAACCACAATGTTAGTGACATTGGGTTAGACCCCTTACTTTATTTACAAACAATTTACCCGCAATTAACACTTTTAACTTGGTACCAAGTTATTCTTAAAGCATAGATAAAGGAGGGACCTACGTGAAAATTGAGTTACATTGTCATACGAATATTTCAGATTGTCCATTGTCGATTGATGAAGTATTGGAGTTAGCTCTTGCACAAGGGGTTACACACTTAGCGGTTACGAACCATGACACCACGAGAGGTCTTGAAGAGGCAGTTGAAACAGGAAAGAGATATGGAATTGAAGTCATTCCAGGTATTGAGATGTCAGGGTTTGATTTTAAAAGAGGCCGGCGTGCACACATTCTCGGTTATTTTATTGAACCTGGCAGTCATGAGGGGATTGAAACGATTTGTCAACCACTCGTTAACCAAAGACACAAAGCTTCTGAGGAAATGGTTGAAAGATTAATCGCTGCAGGGTATCAGATTTCATGGGAGCGTTGTAAGGAAATTGCTCATGGAGGAACAGGCGTTTATAAGCAGCATATCATGCATGCATTGATTGAAGCAGGATATACCACTTCCATTTATGGCCTGCTTTATAAAAAATTATTTAATCGCGGACAAAATGGTGAGGAGGAGGGAATTGCTTTTATTCCAATGAAATATATGGAGGCCAAAATAGCTGTTCAGGTTATTCTTCTTGCTGGAGGAGTACCCGTGCTTGCTCATCCGGGTCAGTATGGCAACTTTGAATTGGTGCCTGAATTAGTGGAAGCTGGATTGCAGGGCATCGAGGTTTGGCATCCGCTGCATGATGAGAAACATGAAGAACAAGCCAGACAGCTGGCAAGGAAATATGACCTTATCATGACAGGCGGTTCTGACTTTCATGGTGAGTATGGAGAACAACCTGTGCTGCTTGGGAGTAAAAGCCCTGGAATGGAGACTCTTGAAGCATTACTAGCGAGAAGAGGGCGGACTGCAAAAACCAATTCATTTCAATAAGGAGCTGAACCATTCCTATGCCATTTATCTATCAGCCCAAAAAAGAAAAGAAGCTATCCATCACTCCAAGCTTCGCTGATTCAAGTCATATTATCAATAGTTACGCAGGGGAATGGACGTCTATTGGAGAAAATAATCATATCATTGAGTCCACCTTTGGTGATTATACCTACACGATGGATGATGTGACGGTTAACTATGCGGAGATAGGTAAGTTTTGTTCGATTGCGTCCCACGTATGTATTAATCCGGTTCAGCACCCAATGGACCGAGTCAGCCAGCACCATATGACCTATCGAAAGGTGGCATACGACTTTGCTGATGAGGATGATGAAGGCCTTTTTAATTGGCGGAGGACGCAAACCGTGAAAATTGGTCATGATGTATGGATCGGTCATGGTGCGATTATTATGAAAGGCGTAGAGATTGGTACGGGAGCTGTCGTTGGATCGGGGGCGGTTGTGACGAAAGACGTTGAGCCGTATACGATCGTCGTTGGGGTTCCTGGCAAGCCCATTAAAAGAAGGTTTTCAAAAGAAGTAGCGGATCGATTGCTTGAAATTGCCTGGTGGGATTGGCCAAGGAAAAAACTTGAAGCCCATTTTGATGAATTAAACGATGTAGACGCCTTCCTAAAAAAGCACGGGTAAGTCCTAGTCCTGGATTAGGGCTTTTTCTAATAATTTACATAGACTTAACCTTAATTTTATATTCAGACGATATACTAGACATAGAGTTCGTGTCGAAAGGGGCAAGCCTTGATGTCTGAAAAAACTTTATTAGTAGATCGGTTGATTTCGGAAATAAGAGAAGGCAAATATAAGCCTAATGACAAATTACCATCGGAAAATGAACTGGCCGATCTGTATAAAGTACCAAGAATGGTGATTCGAAAGGTATATGAGCGCTTGCAGGAGCTTGGTTATATTTTTTCGAAGCAAGGAAAAGGCAGCTATGTTCAAAATCAGAAACTACAAATACCGCTTATTTTAACCGGAGATGTGAGTTTTACTGAAAAAATGAAGGAATTAAAGCATGATTCTAAGACAATCAATCTATCCTGTGAAAAAATTCCATACGATTCTTCCATTTATCATACCTTACAAGTGAACCGTGAAGACGCTGTGTATAAGATTAGTCGGTTACGCATCGTTGATGACTGTCCGATTGCTGTTCATACATCATACTTATCTCAATCTCTTTTTGAAAATATTGATAAGGATGGGCAGGAAATTTACTCAATTTTTCACTATTATCGACAACAAGGCTACACAGGTTTTCAATCGACTCGCAGCCAATTGAGTGTTGTTTTTCCAAGTAAAGTAGAACGAGATCTATTGAAATGTCCCAGCCTGGTACCCCTTTTACTCTTAGAATCAGGCTGTGTAGATCAGAAAACCGGGACAGTGCTTGAATATTCAAAGATTATGTATCGCAGTGATTGTTTTACTTATGTGATCTAAAGGTGTTGTTAGGTCCTGTCCGAAAGAAGGGGCATGCGTACGATTTGTCCTCAAGCCCCTCGATTAAAGACAAATCATTCTTTCCACCTAGTGCGATTTGTCCTCAAGCCCCTCGATTAAAGACAAATCTTTCTTTCCACCTCATGAGATTTGTCCCCAAGGCCCTTGATTGAAGACAAATCATTCTTTCCACCTCATGAGATTTGTCCCCAAGCCCCTCGATTGAAGACAAATCTTATTGGCCACTTATGAAATTTGTCCTCAAGCCCCTCGATTAAAGACAAATCTTTCTTTCCACCTCATGAGATTTGTCCCCAAGGCCCTTGATTGAAGACAAATCATTCTTTCCACCTCATGAGATTTGTCCCCAAGCCCCTCGATTGAAGACAAATCTTATTGGCCACTTATGAAATTTGTCCTCAAGCCCCTTGATTGAAGACAAATCATTCTTTCCACCTCATGAGATTTGTCCCCAAGCCCCTCGATTGAAGACAAATCTTTCTTTCCACCTCATGAGATTTGTCCCCAAGCCCCTGGATTAAAGACAAATCATTCTTTCCATCTTGTGCGATTTGTCCCCAAGCCCCTCGATTGAAGACAAATCTACCTTTCCACCTTGTGCGATTTGTCCTCAAGCCCCTCGATTAAAGACAAATCTTTCTAGCCACTCATGAGATTTGTCCCCAAGGCCCTAGATTGAAGACAAATCATTCTTTCCACCTCATGAGATTTGTCCCCAAGCCCCTCGATTAAAGACAAATCTTTCTAGCCACTCATGAGATTTGTCCCCAAGCTCCTCGATTAAAGACAAATCTTTCTTTCCACCTCATGAGATTTGTCCTCAAGCCCCTCGATTAAAGACAAATCTTTCTGGCCACTCATGAGATTTGTCCTCAAGCCCTAAGTTAAATCAGTTAAAAAACAACAATCAATGCGAAAACCGCCTTTTAAAAAAATCGGCCATTAAGAAGCCGATTTTTTTATTTACAGAAGCAAACAATTCAAACGTCATTTACAAAACCCATACAAACTTAACCATCCTTTTACGTTCGCTCACTTGGCAACAAGATAGAGTTAAACATGTAGAACAAAGACAGTAGGAGGCCTTAGATGAAAAGAAGACGAAGAACAGAGATTTTAATCAATGGCTCTCAAAAACTAGCAGAGGACATGGCCCATTGTATACAAGATAAATACCAGGTGAAGGTCATTCAAGAGCCAGAAAGTGGCTTAGTGATGTTGAAAGTCCGAGAAACTTCCCAAAAAAGCCTGTTTTATCCCGGTGAAGTGTTGGTAACAGAATGTAAGGTTCAAATACTAGGAAACATTGGAATTGGCATCGTGGCGGGAGATCAGCCTGAGCTTTCGTATCATCTCGCTGTGATTGACGCCGCGTTTGAAGCGATGATGCCTGAAACGATTAGGTGGATGGAGTTGCTGCTTGAAAACGAGGAGAAAGTCATTCAGGAGCAGAAAGCTGCTGCCAGCCATTCTATCTTAAAAACAAAAGTAAACTTTGAAACGATGGATGTTTAATGAGGAGGAAAAGATTTTGACACTAGATATCGTTCACGATCTTCAATCTGTTTATCGAAAATTGGTGGATTCTACTTCAAGACCAGGACTCATTTCCGATTTGAGGAAGGAGGCAGCTTTAGTAGAAGAAGAGGATAAAAATAGCTGCAGTGCTTCTGTTTTATTGGTAGCCCAAACCTTATTTGATCAGGAAGTTTCTTTTAAGGTTTTTTCACCTCAAGCAGATAGTGTTTCGAAGACTATTAATCAGTTAACCTATGCAAAGCCGACAGAAGCAAAGAAGGCTGATTTTCTATTAATCCTTCAAGATGCTGAGAAAGGTTGTTTTGAAGAGGCCATTAACCATGCGAAGGTTGGGACGTTAAAAAACCCACATAAATCTGCCTTCCTTATCGTTGAAGCAAAATCTGTGACAAGCGGAGAAGCCCTATTGCTAAAGGGGCCAGGAATTCATACAACAGAACTTATTCATATGGATGTCAATGAAACCTGGGTGGAAAGCCGCCAGGAAAAAAACAAGGAATATCCGTTAGGGATTGATTTGATTTTTATCGATCAACATCATCAGCTAATCGCATTGCCTAGAACCACACAAATTACTAGGAATCGGGTGATGGGTTAATGGGTTATGTTGCCGTAAAAGGTGGTACGCGTGCGATTGAAGAGTCAATCAAAACTTTGAAATATGAAAGAGTCCGTCATGGACAAACTTTAGAAGTAGAAAAAATTAAAGCCGGTATGCGCGGATTGGTTGATCAGGTGATGTCCGAAAGCAGTTTATACAATGAGACGTTGGCTGCCCTGGCGATCAAACAAGCAGAAGGAAATCCAGAAGAGGCCGTCTTTCTGTTAAGAGCTTATCGTTCGACGGTCCCTCGAAAGCATTATTCCAGAGTAATCGAAACAGAACAAATGAATGTGGAGCGCCGGATCTCGGCAAGCTTTAAAGATATCCCCGGTGGACAAATCCTTGGGGCAACAACTGATTATACCCATCGGCTGCTCGATTTTAACTTAATGGATGAAAGTGACGCAGACGTCCAGGAATGGCTTCATCATTATCTAAAGGAAAGCTTTCCAGGCGATGAGCAAAGGCTGACGTTACCAAAGGTGCTCGATTATTTGCGTAAAGAGGGCTTAATCCCCCCTTGCGAAAACAACGACATTGAACCGGATGATGTAACGAGAGAAAGTCTGGAATTTCCTTCGAGCAGAAGTCAACGACTGCAAATTTTAACAAGAGGTGAAACAGGGGCTGTTACTTCCCTTGCTTATGCGGTCATTAGGGGATATGGAGCCTTGCATCCGACTGTCGGCGAGCTTCGCGTTGGCACCTTGCCCGTTACGATTGATCATCCAACCGATGCAGGTGATGAGGATGATGCCTTTTATATTGGCGAAGTAAAGGTCACCGAAACGGAAATGCTCATGCCGGTTACGGTTGAAAAAGAATACGGAAAAAAAGAATTAGAGTTTGAAATCGGCTACGGCCTTGTGTTTGGCCAAAATGAAACAAAGGCGATTGCAATGGGTATTTTAGATAATTGTCTTGAACATCCATCGCTGGAATTTCCTAGCCATAATGAAGAATTTGTTCTTTATCATATTGATTCAGTGGAATCGACGGGCTTTATTTCGCATTTGAAAATGCCTCATTATGTTACCTTCCAATCCAAGCTTGACAGCGTACGGAAAACGAAGAAAGAAGGGTCGAAACATGAGGAAAAACAAGAGGTGAAAAGGTGATGAATACAGCCTATAACTTTGCTTTTTTTGACGAAGGTTCAAAAAGAGAAATTAGAAGAGCGACGCTAAAGGCGATTGGTATACCTGGTTACCAAGTTCCATTTGCCTCAAGAGAAATGCCGATTGGCAGAGGATGGGGAACTGGCGGTTTGCAGTTAACGCTATCGTTAATTGGCAAAAAGGATGTTCTAAAAGTCATTGATCAAGGATCGGATGAATCCGTTAATGCGGTCAATATTAAAAAGCTCGTTTCTGATACGACTGGGGTGGAAACAACGGACCATACCGCTCTTGCAACCCTTATTCAATCGAGACATCGAATTCCCGAGGTGCCGCTAAGACAGGATCAAATTCTCATTTTGCAGGTGCCGCTTCCTGAACCGCTCCGCTATTATGAGCCGAGCGAGAATGAAACGAAAAAACTTCACGCAGAGAAAGAATATAGTGGTGCTTGGTTAATGCTGTTTGAACAGATTATGAAATATGGAAGTATGACAACAGGTGCGGATCACCCTGTGATGGTTCATGATCGATATGTAATGGCACCGAGTCCGATTCCGCGATTTGATAATCCGAAAATGCATGAAAGTGAAGCACTCATTCTGTTAGGAGCGGGTCGTGAAAAGAAAGTGTACGCTGTCCCGCCGTATACAAAGGTCGTATCGCTCGATTTTGAAGATTATCCGTTTGAGCCGGAGTCCTTTCTTGACAAGCAGTGCAGGTTATGTGGTTCAACGGGGGTCTTTTTGGATGAGCTTGTAGATGAAGGAACCAATGAAACGTTCTATCAATGTAATGATACAAGCTATTGTATTGAAACATTAAATGAAGTCGAACCATTTGGAGTGAAATAAATGGCTGAATTTGAAGTACCGGTGTTGTCGATTAAAAACTTAAATAAGCAGTTTGGTAAAGGATGTTTACATTGCCAAGACGGAGAAACTCTCGTTAAAAATTATTGTCCGATTTGTGGAACGGTTTATGCCTGTAGAGATGTATCCTTTGATGTTTTTCCCGGAGAAGTTCTTGGTATTGTCGGAGAGAGTGGCAGTGGAAAATCCACATTGATGCAATGCCTTTACTTTGACCAGGAAGTATCACAAGGAGAGGCCTATCTAGCAGACTACCATAATGGTGAGAAGAATCTGTTTCAAGAGTCCTCTCAGCAGCAACGCTATATTCGTAACAACATCATGGGGAAAGTCTATCAAAATCCTTTATTGGGTTTAAAAATGAACTTTTCATCGATTGGGAATATTGCCGAGAAGCTGATAGCAGCTGGCCACCAACATGTTGGCATGATGGAAAACAGAGGGACGGAACTTCTAAATAAAGTAAACATCCCTGTGCATCGCCGAAAAGAGGCGCCGAAAAACTTTTCGGGGGGAATGCAGCAGCGGGTTCAAATTGCCAAAGCTCTTTCCAATCGCCCTCCGCTTCTTTTACTAGATGAAGTAACGACTGGGTTGGATCTTTCGGTACAAGCGAGTGTCCTCGACTTAATTAAAAGTCTGCAGCGCGAATTAAATATCAGTATTGTTCTCGTTTCACATGATTTAGGCGTTATTCGTATGCTCGCAGACAGAACACTCGTGATGTTGGAGGGAAGGGTGATTGAGCAAGGGTTAACGGATCAAATCCTCGAGGACCCGCAGCACCGATATACACAGCAGCTTGTTCATTCCTTGCTGTAAGGCTGCCATACTGAAATTTAGGGGGAAGTAGTTTGTTTGTGATTACAAATGGAAGATTAATCACCGAAGAAGCGGTTTTGCATGGCTATGATCTGTTAATTGAAGAGGATAGAATTACGAAAATTGCTCCTAAAGGTGAGATTAAATTTGAGGAACAGATAGAGGTAATTGATGCAGCAGGAGGCTATATTTCTCCAGGATTTATCGATATCCATTCGGACTACATTGAGCATATGGCTGCACCTCGACCGACCTCACTGATGAATTTTGATTTGGCTTTACGAGAAACAGAGAAACAGCTTATCTCTCATGGTATTACGACGATGTTCCATTCTCTTTCCTTGTTCAAAGGGAGTGATTATGAATATAAGCCGATTCGTGAGCCTGAAAATGTTCGGAAGTTTATTGATTTAATCGACCGGACCCACAGAATGAAGCACCTGGTCCGCCATCGATTCCATGCAAGATTTGAGATTGATAATGTGGAAGAAGTAGAAAATCTCAAAGGCTATATAAAAGAGAACAAAGTCCATTTAGTTTCATTTATGGATCATACTCCTGGACAGGGTCAGTATCGTCACCTGGAAATTTACCGAAATACCGTGAAAAGCTATAACAATCTCAGTGATTCATCGATTGATGTACTCATTCATAATCACCAAACGAAGGAGAAGCTGTCGATTGAAGATATAAAGGAAATCACGCAGCTTGCGCATGATCACCATATTGCCGTTGCTTCCCATGATGACGATAGCCTTGAAAAGCTCGAACTCATTTCCAGCTTTGGGACGACCATTAGTGAATTTCCCATCACGTTAGAGGTAGCACGCCGAGCGAAGGAGCTTGGCATGTATACGATTGCCGGTGCTCCAAATGTCCTCCTTGGCGGTTCTCACAGTGGAAACTTGGGCGCAGCTGAAGCGATTCAATACCAATGTATTGATATCTTGTGCAGTGATTACTATCCGGCCGCGATGCTTCATTCCATCTTTGAGCTGGTTGAAAACTATGGGATGGATTTAGTTGACATGATAAAGCTTGTCAGTATTAACCCTGCAAAAGCTGTAAAAATGGATCGAGAAATTGGCTCAATCCGTGAAGGAAAGAAAGCAGACTTACTGATCATTGAAAAAATTAGTGATGATTTTCCAGTGATTACGGGAGTATTTGTGGACGGAAAACTGATTCAAAAGACCAATTATCGAATTTAACGCTTATTTTAGAAAGCAGGTGAGTGGGTGAAGACCCTTCTAGAGATTAAGAACTTATCCAAATCGTTTGACCTTCATAATTTGGGAAAACATATCCGGGCTGTCAGCAGTGTGGATATTCAGATAAAAGAAGGAGAATTTGTCGGGATTACGGGGAAAAGCGGAAGCGGCAAGTCGACCATTTTAAAATGTATTTATGGAACGTATCGGATCCAGCAAGGGAGTATTTGGTACCATTCAAAAAAGTTCGGGCGAATTAATTTAGCAGAGGCAACGGAACGAGAACTGCTTTATTTAAGGAAGCATGAAATCGGCTATGTATCCCAATTTTTAAATGTCATGCCGCGAACGACGGCTCGGCAGCTTGTGAAACAAGCCATCCTTGAAATGGGGGACGATCATGACTTGGCGGAAAAAGAAACGGAGAAGATTCTCGCGCATTTTGAATTGGATGAAGAATTATGGGGCAGCTACCCAACCACTTTTTCCGGAGGTGAAAAGCTGAGGCTTAATATCGCACGGGCGATGGTAAAAAAACCGAGATTATTGCTATTAGATGAACCTACAGCAAGTTTGGATCATGATTCTAAACTAAAGGTGAAACTTCTCATTGAACAGCTCATGAAGGAAGGAACAACGATGCTTGGAATCTTTCATGACCTTGAGTTTATGAATAATTTATGTAATCAAGAGTACAACATGCAAAATGGAATTTTCTCTCATTCTACTAGTTTTACCAACTCTTAACAAATCTTTATATAAGATTAATAGCAGCTTGACAATTTGTTGTTACAGTATGGAAGTAGCCAAATTTTAAAAAAAGAGCGAGGAGTTTGATGATGAAAAAGACGTTATTATTTTTACTTTCTTTAGTTATGTTAGTCGTATTTGCGGGTTGTTCAGCTTCTGCGGGAGCTGGAGATAAAGATACCCTCACCATCGCTTGGCTTCCAAATGAATCTGGGGCAGATCTTACCGAAGCTCGTGATGAAATTGGAAAAATAATCGAAGAGAAAACAGGTAAAAAGGTCGAGCATCAAACAACGACAGATTATATTGTTGCGATTGAAGCAATAGCCAATGGAAATGCGGATTTGGCTTTCTTAGGAGCACAAGGCTACATTGAAGCACATAACAAAAATGACAAAGTTCTTCCTTTGGTAGTTCCATCTGGTGCTTCTGGTACCTTGGATGATGCGGTATATTATAGCTGGTTAGCCGTAAATAAAGACAATGTCGATGAATATCAGAATGGCGATGAGTTTGTGATTGACTCGATTCAAGGCAAGAAATTCTCATTTGTATCTAATAGTTCAACATCTGGTTTTAAAGTTCCATCAACAGGAATCGTTGATTACTTCAGTAAAATGGGTGAGTTCAAAGACTTAACAGCAGAAGATTTGCTTGAAGGCGGCGAGGATAAATTCTTTAGCGAAGTTTTATACGGTGGTTCACACCAAGGTTCAGCGGTCAATCTTTTATCAGGAAAAGCGGATGTAGCAGCTTTCTGTGATACATGTGTGAACAATTATGTAGAACTAGCTGATGGGGAAGTGAACCGTCCTGGTGCGGTTTATAAGGTAAAAAGTGATGCAGCGGAACCATTTAACACCGTAGTTGGAAAAGAATTTTCTCTTATCTCTGTTACTCCAGTTCTAAATGCACCATTTGTCATCAACACAGAGACTGTGAATGAAGATCTTCAAGCTCAACTTCTTGAAGTGATGACATCGGATGAGATTACGAACAACGAAAAAGTCTTCGTTCCAGAGGATTCTGAGTTTTCAGGCTTGTTTAAGAAAACGGCAGACGAGCGCTTAGTAGAAGTAGAGGATGCTTGGTTCAACCCAATTCGTGAGCTTTCTAAATAAGTAACCAAATAGTAAGGAGAGTTAACCTATGACAGTCTTATTAGAAGTAAATCATGTTTCCAAACAATTTGGGCGTGATACGAAGGCGTTATCAGATGTTAACTTCTCCGTTCATGAAGGAGAGTTTGTTTCGATCATCGGTCCATCTGGAGCGGGGAAATCCACTCTCCTTCGTTGTATTAATCGGATGATTGATGCAACGAGCGGTGAAATTATCTTTGATAACATGAACGTGATGAATCTGAAGAAAAAGGACTTAAAATTGATCCGCACGAAAATTGGAATGATTTTTCAGCACTATAATCTAGTCAATCGCTTAAGTGTGATCGAAAATACGCTTCATGGCAATTTAGGAAAAAAATCAACATTGGCTGGAGTTTTCGGTCTTTATAATCAAGAAGAAAAGGAGCAGGCAGTTAATCTTCTAAAAGTTCTTGGTTTAGAACAACACATTTATAAACGTGCGGATCAATTGAGCGGCGGTCAAAAGCAGCGAGTTGGAATCGCTCGTGCGCTGATTCAAAATCCTCGGATGCTATTGTGTGATGAGCCCATTGCTTCACTTGATCCCAATTCTGCCAAGACCATTATGGATCACTTGAAAAACATTTCAAGGACAATGGGCATTACCGTTCTTGTAAATCTCCATCAAGTGGATGTGGCGTTGAAGTACAGTGATAAAATCATCGGGGTTAACCATGGTCAAGTTGTTTATAATGGCTCGCCTAAAAACATAACAAAAGAAGATATTCAGCGAATTTACGGATCGGAAGCTGAGGATCTTATTTTTGATGTAGGAGGCATCCATGCAAGCTGATTACTTTGCAAAAAAGAAACGAAATACCCTGGGGTTCCTATCCATTTTAGGAGTTGTCACGGTACTAGCCATTATCATCACTGAGTACAATGTCGCCAAAGGCTTTACTTCTCTACCAAAAGCAGTGGAATGGGGTTTGGCGAACTTTTATCCAACGCAGGAGTCATTAACGAAACTGCCTGATATTCTCGATAAGCTAATCGAAACGCTGTTGGTTTCGATTGCAGCAACGACTACGGGTGCTGTATTTGCTTTACTCTTTGCGATTCTTGGCTCGAATACAACGAGAGTCAATGCCTTTTTTGGTAGTATTAGCAGAGGAATTGCGACCATTTTTCGAAATATCGATGTGGCGGCCTGGGCGATGATTCTACTATTCTCATTCGGTCAAAGTTCATTAACAGGTTATTTTGCCTTGTTTTTTGGTTCGTTTGGCTTTTTAACAAGAGCTTTTGTTGAAACAATTGATGAGGTCAGCGGCGGTTCGGTTGAAGCGTTACAAGCGACTGGGGCGGGTTACTTTTCGATTATCTTTCAGTCGGTGATTCCATCAAGCCTTCCACAAATGATCAGCTGGATCTTATTTATGATTGAAACAAATATAAGAAGTGCCACCCTGATTGGGCTGCTTACTGGCTCAGGAATTGGGTTTACTTTTAACTTGTATTATAAGAATTTAAACTATGATGTCGCCGCTTTGGTTGTTGTCGTCATTATCGCAGCAATATTATTCATAGAAACTGTATCGAATTACGTCAGAAGGGTGGTTCTGTAATGGAAGCAAATGAACAAATAACCTCAGCAAAACAATTACTGGAGCCACACCTGCATAAAAAAATTAGAATAAAAACGGTGACGAAATCGTCTGTTGTTTTAAGAAGCACCATTGTCGTCCTAACACTTCTATCCATTTACGCATTTTATAGTTTCGACTACAAAGAGCTCAATGTTGGAGAAGCGGTTCTATCCACTTTTGCGAACCTAAAAGCAATGTTTCTAGAGCCACATCTTGAGCATTTTACCTTTACCCACGCGCTTTATCAAGTTTTTGTCACATTGGGTCTCGCTTTTTTAACCACTTTGTTTGGAGCGATCATCGCAGTATTTTTGGGATTACTAGCTGCTGAAAATCTGACGAATAAACGAGTTTCTACTGTGATTAAGGGATTTGTGGCTCTTATAAGAGCCGTTCCGACCGTTTTATGGGTGTTAATCTTTGCGGTTGCGGCAGGCCTTGGGAGTGTGGCCGCTGTCATAGGAATGACGTTCCATTCAGTCAGCTATTTAGTAAAGGCGTATTCTGAGTCCTTTGAAGAATTAGACAAGGGAGTGATCGAAGCCCTTCAAGCGAGCGGAGCAAACTGGTGGCAGATTATCTTTCAAGCTGTTATTCCGTCCTCTCTCACGTATATGATTTCGTGGACATTCCTTCGATTTGAAATTAACTTCGCGGTTGCCATCGCAATGGGAGCTGCAGCAGGTGCTGGTGGAATCGGCTTTGACATGTTCATGGCCAGCAATTTCTACTTAGACATAAGGGAAATCGGGGCCATCACCTATTTCATCCTAGCCATTGCCATCCTTCTGGAAATTGTTGCAATCCGATTAAAAAAGAAGCTAAAGGTCAATGGGTAGGGGGACATGGGGACGGTTCTTGTGGTCCAAAGTTAACAAAAAAAACCATGAGAACCGTCCCTGAAAGTGTGGAGAGTTGAGCTCTCCACTTTTTTTTGTCTAATGGTATGGCTATAAATTGGTTTGCTTTTTGCATTGCAGGGGAAAATATAGGAAGAATCTATATTGATAAACTTTTTTAAAAATGAAGTCTATAAAGTCGGAATGTTGTAAATTATATGTTTTAATAGAGTAATACGTAAAAGTGTGTTAAAAGGAGTGGGAGATAAATGCTAACGAATCATTTGGACTTTAGACTTGAACCGCAGTTAAAGGAATTATATGAGGAACATAAGAGAAGGGCTGCAAAAATAGATTGGGGTTATCATGACTTTTTGCCTTGGGATAAAGCGCAGGATTTCCGCAGGGTACCTTGGAACCCTGAACAGGTTACATTGCCTCCAGGTGTGGTAACAGCAGTAGAAACGGCACTTCTGACGGAGGTTAATTTACCTTGGTTCACTTCCCATTTAGATCAAACTTTTAAAGGGTCGCTTTCTGTTATTAAGGAATTTGTCCATACCTGGACAGCGGAAGAAGATCAGCATTCAAATCTTTTGGAGACCTATCTTTTGATTACAAGGAATGCAGACCCTAAGCGCATTCGTCAATTGCACAAGATGACGGTAGAAGGAGGATGGGAGCCGGATTTTCATACCCCATTTGAGACGATGGTCTATACGTCGCTCCAGGAACTTGCAACGATGGTTTTTTATTATAATGTTGCGAAAGTAGCGGGACCTCATGATAAAGAATTGGCTACGCTCCTTAGAAGACTCGCAAAGGATGAAACGTTGCATTATGCGTTTTATCGCGATGTCATCAAATTACACCTGCAACTGGAACCGAATTATTGCTACTATCTGGGTTATGTGATTAAGAATTTTCAGATGCCTGGTACAGTCATGCCTGATTTTGATGATCGGATGGCCATTATTGCAAAGGAAGCCAATTACGGGCCGCTTGAATACTTTGATCAAGTGCTGGATGTGATTGTTGACTATTGGGACATTGAGAACCTTAGACCGATTGCTCCTGAAGCAGAAAAGGCACGACTGGATATCCTTAACTACCATGCAAGGCTTAAACGAGTTAGAGACCGATTCTATGCTGGTGTGAATCGTAAATAGATGTTTTCTATATTGGGTTCGTGTTCAAGAAATTTATGCAGGTTCATGCCTGATTTTTGCAGGTAGAGGGGAAGTTTTTGCAGGTAAGAGGCTTTTAATGAAAGTAGGTAATTAAGGTCTGCCTGCTTCCCTTGAGTATATAACTCAATTTCTACCCTTTAATTACGAAAGTCAGGCTGCCGCCTGGCTTTTTCTGTTATGCAGTATGCCTTCGATACAGATAAGCAGGTAAAGGGTAAATTTTGGCAGATAGAACCGTTAATCAGGCAGATAAACAATTAAATAATGCAGGTAGAGGAGAAATTTTGGCAGATAGCATGCAATTTTCCATTTGCAATTCATTTTTTTATGTCTCCTCACTTTTTTTATCCATTTATATGTATCCGAAAACCACCATGGCTGTATGTGTTCGCAAAGCGAGTCCTACAAAATAGTCAAATGATGGATGTTCGTCCAAGCCATTTTTCCATTTCTTAATAAACTAACTATATAAATAAGGTTGTTAAGAAGGGAGCAAGGAAAATGCCAGGTAAGAAAAAACATCATAAGCACCATCATGGCAAAGACCAGAATGACAATAAGGAAAAACACGAGCACGATGGTGGCAATAAGCACGATAAAAACGACAAGCACGATGGTGGCAATAAGCAGGACAAAAACGACAAGCATGGTGGCGGCAATAAACAGGATAAAAACGGCAAGCAAGATGACTGCAATAAACAGGACAAGAACGACAAGCATGATGATTGTATGAAGCAAGACGATAACGATCATCACGATGATTGTGGCTGTAAAAAGCAGAACAAGAACAACAAGCATGATGATTGTATGAAGCAAGACGATAACGATCATCACGATGATTGTGGCTGTAAAAAGCAGAACAAGAACAACAAGCATGATGATTGTATGAAGCAAGACGATAACAATCATCACGATGATTGTGGCTGTAAAAAGCAGAACAAGAACAACAATCATCACGATGATTGTGGCTGTAAAAAGCAAGATAAGTACAACAAGCACCGTGATTGTAAAAAGCAAGACCAAAACAACAAGCATGATGATTGTCATAAACAAGACAAGAATGACTATCACCATGATTGTGGCTGCAACAAGCAAGACAACTATAACAAATATAATCAATACAAAAAGAATGACTGTGGTCAAAAACAAGACAACAAATGTGGTCAAATGAATCATTATAAAAAGCAAAACAATGATTATAATAAACGCAGACCATGCAGAAATATTGGCTGTTTATTTGGATGTAGATGTTGGTAAATTTTCAAGGGGAGCGTTTCTATACTTTAGAAAGCTCCCTTTTTCATGTATTGAACTTACAGACTTGTTCTTCCACTATAAAAGTGTCTGTGCGGCCGGGCTCCGTTGACGGTGGTGACACCATTAAATTCATGATAATGTCCGCCATTTGGAAGCGGAATCGCAGGTCCGGTTACTCCCTGAATTTGGTGTCTATGTCTGTCATCAACAGAAGTAAAGGTAAAATATCGATGGGTATGCGGGACCCCGGTGGGTGCAGGTTCGGTCGTACCAGCGTATTGATGGCTATGCCCATCATCAAAAGAGGTAATGCCGCTAAAGCCGTGAACATGAACGGGCCTTCCATCCCAAGAAGTAATATACATTCGATGAGAATGCATAGGGTCTGAACCATCTGAAGAATACATAAAACCAGAAACAGGAATATCCATGGAAAATCACTCCTTAAAAAACTTTTTAACAAGGTATTCAATTGCTGCCCATTTAGTGCAAATGGCTCATTACGAATCTTACATTTCTGAGAGGCTGAAAATTGTCATTTGTTTTTAAAAGAAAGTGACAAGATTTTCTCTTGGAATGAAGATGGAGTATGTTTTTCAAAAGGGGTTGTGATGGTTTTAATCAAACGTTTGATTGAGAGGAAGTTTGCAGAGAAGTGTCGAAGTCTGCTTGCAGTTATAGTAAAATGGAAATATCTAGTTCTGGAAAGATAGACAAAGTTATTAATAGAGGTTGTGAAGCATGATCACGGATTTGCTTACTAGGTTAGAAGATGAAAAGGACCAATGGATATACGAAGCAGTTGCCCGTTTTAATGAGCGGTTTCCAGGCTTTGGCGGTCAAAGGTATGATGGGCCAGGAACGCTTGAGGATCAAGTTTTGGAAATGAAAAATATCCTAGATAGCCTTCGTAAACAGACGACTCTCAATCTTGAGAGGATGGAGACTGAAATCAAAACGATGGAAGCAGGTAAGGTGGATGAACAGCGCAGGCTTGAGGACCTTGTTTCAACTATTGAAAGTTTGCAAAGAGAATTGGCGATTTATGACGATGCAGATAAGAGGTTAGAACGGGTCCAGTTGGAGAAGTTCCAATTCTTACTTGAGTATCAGTTTACTTTTGATAAAAAGGATCAAGTGGTGTTTAAGGAGCGGAAGGTTTCCAAGTTGTTGGAAGGCTATGAAATGGTCGAGGGTGACATGCTGGATTTTTACCATAGGCAGCTTTCGAACTGTTGGCTGATGTTTAAAAACAGCATGGAGAACATCTTACCTCATGCCAAGTTCGATGTTGAAACCAATCCTCCAGTAGTGGACCTTCGTTTGAACCATGGAAGAGGTCTGGATCAATACTTGATATTAGGAAATTTTGAAGAGGATTATCGGATTGTTCATGATACATTAGAAATGAATAACAATACTGTCTATGAGTATTATGATAACCAGATTACCCAGTTTAAAAAGAATAGTAGAGAAGAAATGATGCGGCTTGTTGACCATAAGAATGAGTATAGACGATTAGCGGAAGAACAGGTACAAGAGCTGCAGGAAAACATCCATCAAAGGGAAAAACGTTTTATTGAGCTTCAAGATCAATATATTAGGGTAAAACAGGAATGGGAGCAGGATTTGCTGCGGCCAAACGTGCTGGATGAGTTTCTAAAAGAAGAGTTTGTGAGAACTGTGTCAGGCTGGCAGGAGAAGTTATTTTCGGAGAATGCTTCTGATGAGGAACGTTGGGCCTATCACCAGTACTGCCAAATTATTTTAAAGCAAGCAGAGAGGATAATTGGAAATGAGTACTTCTAATACTATTGATGAGAAATATACTGAGGCCATTCAATCACTTAAGAAAATTAATAATGAACTTTTTTATGATGACTTGAAAAAGCTCATGAAAGACCGTGAAGAAAATATTGCTGCCTTGAATGAAGAAGTCTATGAATCTATTGAAAACATGCAGAAATCAATGCAGGGTTTCCCCGTGCAGGTGAGTGCGCGGTTGAGGGAAGAGGTGATTGACCCTCAGAACGAGTTATTTAATCGTGGAATGGACAGGTTTGATGAGAATATCCTGGTGTTGGAAAAGAAGATTGCTTTTTGGCACCAGCAATATCAAGAAAATCTGGAGAAAACGGAAAAACTGTTAGCGGAAGTAAAAGGATTTCAGCAGGAGGATCAAGCGTTTATCATTGGGGAAACAGATAGAGTGATGACGGACCTTAGGCAGTTGCAGGAAGCCATGAGTGAGCAGTCTTCCGCCTTGAATGTGAAATATGAAGTGGTGAGCGATCGATTAGGGTTGATAGTAAAAGAGATTATGGCCCTTGAAGACAGGTATCAAGCGGAAATAGCGGAGTTGACACAGCAGGTGGTACAAGTCCAGAAGGACGCTCAGGACAAGTGGGAAGCGAAGTGGAAACAGAGCGTTGAAAGTGGTGTAAAGCGAGAAAGTCTGTTTAAAAAGTGGCTGATTGGCCTGGCCGTTGGGCAGGGAGTCTCGGTTTTAATGATGATTTTGTATTTTATCATGAAGTAATGTGCAGACTTGCTCTTGGAATGTGGGCAAGTCTTTTTTATTGAAGTTATTATATCTATACGCTTCATTCAGAGAAAAATAATTACCATAACCATGCCGAGGCATGGCTTTTTTAGTTTGAGTGTGTAATTAATTTGGCAGGTCAGTAGATTTTGAAAAAAGCACACTTCGTTATGGATTTACCGTAAACTCTTCCAAAATACGGTTTAAGTTTTTAGTATTTTAATAGTGAAGTGTAACTAAATATTGGAAATAGAAAAGCGCTTGCAAAATTAGAAATCTTGTTTATAATACTTGTATACAAGTATTCTCGTATTTCAAAAGAAGGTGAAGAAATGACAGAAACCAATGAACTTTTATATCCCACAAAATGGCTTTCAAAAGCTTCAACTGGAGATCGTGTAACCAGTGAGCTTAGAATGCGGATTATTTCGGGTATGATTGAAAGCGGTACCGTCCTATCGGAAAACAAATTAGCTTCAGACTTTGCTGTTAGCCGTTCCCCCATCCGTGAAGCATTAAAAGTACTTGCAGCTGAAAAGATCATCCGATTAGAAAGAATGGGAGCCACTGTAGTAGGTTTAACAGAAAAAGAATATTCAGAAATTTATGATGTGCGTATCCTTATCGAAACATTTGTATTTGAACGGCTTGTAAGGGTGGAAACGACTGAATTAGTAAAGGAACTTAGTAAAATACTAGAAATGATGAAAGTTGCCATAAAATACCAGGATGCTGATGAGTTTTCGTATCAGGATGTCCTATTCCACGAAACGATTATTCGAGCTATTGATCATTCTTATATCCTAATGATTTGGGATAATTTAAAACCTGTGATGGAAAGCTTGATTCTTTTATCTATGCGTAGTCGTTTTAAAGAAAAGTATGAAGACTTTTCAAGGATTATTAATAATCATCAACTTTATATTGATGCGATCGAAACAAAAGATCGAGAACTTATGGTCAAATCGTTACATCAAAACTTTGATGATGTTCAAGAGAAAGTTGAGGACTTATGGAGGTCTCAACAGCTGCTTTCAAAAGGAGTCGAACAACAAAATGACTAACTATATGTTAGGAGTAGACATCGGTACTACCAGTACAAAAGCCGTTTTATTTACTGAAAAGGGCGATGTAATTCAAACAGAGAATATCGGGTATCCGCTTTTCACACCAGATATATCAACAGCTGAACAAAACCCAGAAGAGATCTTTAAGGCTGTTTTGGGAGCGATTACTCATATCACGAAACTTCATCCTGATAAAAAGCCATCCTTCATTTCTTTTAGCAGCGCCATGCATAGTGTCATTGCGATGGATGAAAACGACCAGCCACTGACACCTTGTATTACCTGGGCAGATAACCGGAGTGAAGCTTGGGCGCATAAAATAAAGGATGAGTTGAACGGACATGAAGTCTACAAACGGACTGGAACACCGATTCATCCAATGTCGCCATTAGCCAAAATCGCTTGGATTGTCAATGACCGACCTGAAATCGCTGTCAAAGTGAAAAAATATATCGGAATTAAGGAATTTATTTTTAAAAAGTTCTTTGATCAATATGTTGTCGATCATTCCCTCGCCTCATGTATGGGTATGATGAATCTCAAAAACTTGGATTGGGATGAAGAAGCATTAAACATTGCAGGTGTAACGCGTGATCAATTATCTGAACTGGTTCCAACAACGCAAGTTTTCAGCAACTGTGATCCTGACATAGCCAAACAAATGGGTATCGATCCACAAACTCCTTTTGTTATTGGAGCCAGCGATGGAGTCCTTTCCAATCTTGGTGTGAATGCGATTGGAAAAGGTGAGATTGCTGTCACCATTGGGACAAGCGGTGCGATCCGCACGATTATTGAAAAGCCGCAAACAGATGAAAAGGGAAGAATATTCTGCTATGCCTTAACAGAAAAGCATTGGGTCATAGGCGGTCCGGTAAACAATGGCGGGATGGTTCTTCGCTGGATTCGTGATGAATTTGCCTCTTCGGAAGTTGAGACTGCAAAAAGATTAGGAATTGATCCATACGAAGTATTAACCAAGATTGCCGAACGAGTAAGACCAGGGTCAGATGGATTGTTGTTCCATCCATACCTCGCTGGTGAACGTGCACCATTATGGAATCCTGATGTACGCGGCTCATTTTTCGGTTTAACTTTGTCGCATAAGAAGGAACATATGATTCGAGCAGCATTAGAAGGAGTTATTTACAATTTATACACCGTTTTCTTAGCATTAACGGAATGTATGGAAGCTCCTGTTACCCGAATCCAAGCAACGGGAGGCTTTGCAAGGTCGGAGGTTTGGCGGCAAATGATGTCCGATATTTTCGAATCGGAAGTAGTCGTTCCCGAAAGCTACGAAAGTTCGTGCCTAGGGGCTTGTATTCTAGGACTTTATGCAACTGGAAAAATCGATTCATTTGAAGTTGTTTCTGAAATGGTGGGCAGTACCTTTACACATGCACCTGAAGAAGCTTCTGCAAAAGAATACAGGCAATTGCTGCCGATCTTTATCCACTTATCAAGAGTTTTAGAAGAAGATTATACACGGATTGCCAATTATCAAAGAAAGCTTACACCACACAACTAGAAAAAATACGGAGGAATTAAAATGCCATTAGTAATTGTAGCGTTAGGAATTATTGCCTTACTTATTTTGATCATGGGATTGAAATTAAACACCTTTATTTCTTTAATTATCGTATCGTTTGGTGTTGCGTTAGCCCTTGGAATGCCATTAGAAGAAGTGGTTAAAACGATTGAAGCCGGATTAGGTGGAACACTTGGACATATCGGTTTAATTTTTGGACTTGGAGCTATGCTCGGGAAGTTAATCGCTGATTCGGGCGGTGCGCAGCGAATTGCGATGACGCTTGTAAAAAAATTCGGTGAAAAAAATACGCAATGGGCAGTAGTAGTGGCCTCATTCATTATCGGTATCGCGTTATTTTTTGAAGTAGGTTTAGTATTATTGATTCCAATTGTATTTGCGATTTCAAGAGAATTAAAAGTTTCGATCTTGTCACTTGGTATTTCCATGACAGCTGCTTTATCGGTTACACACGGCTTCTTGCCGCCACACCCAGGGCCAACGACGATTGCCGGTGAACTAGGTGCGGACATTGGGGAAGTTTTACTTTACGGTTTCATTGTTGCTGTCCCTACGGTTATCTTAGCTGGGCCAGTTTTTACAAAGATTGCGAAAAAACTTGTACCTGAATCCTTTACAAAAATGGGCAGTATTGCTTCATTAGGCGAATTAAAAACATTTAAACTTGAAGATACACCTAAATTCGGTATCAGTGTATTTACTGCGTTACTTCCTGTTATTTTAATGTCCATTGCGACGATTATTACCTTGCTGCAAAAAACATTAGGCTTCGAAGATAATACTTTATTAGCTGTTATTCGATTTATCGGTGAAGCGGGTACGGCTATGCTGATCTCGCTATTATTTGCTGTTTATTCCATGGGTATCGCAAGAAAGATTCCGATGAAGGATGTTATGGAGTCTTGTACACAAGCGATTCTGCATATTGGAATGATGTTATTAATCATCGGTGGGGGCGGTGCCTTCAAGCAAGTTTTAATCAACGGCGGTGTAGGTGACTATGTTGCGGAATTATTCAAAGGAACTGCGATTTCACCGATTATTCTGGCATGGGTGATCGCTGCGATTTTACGTATTGCATTAGGATCGGCTACCGTTGCTGCATTAACAACAGCTGGATTAGTGATTCCGATGTTAGGACAATCGGATGTTAACCTTGCTCTGGTTGTTCTTGCAACAGGTGCCGGAAGCGTCATTCTTTCCCACGTAAACGATGCAGGTTTCTGGATGTTTAAAGAATACTTTGGATTAACCATGAAAGAAACCTTTGCAACATGGACGTTGCTGGAGACGATTATTTCCGTAGCGGGATTAGGATTCGTACTTTTATTAAGCTTATTTGTTTAATTCATTCCAGGCAGTAAAATCTCTTAGGTTTTACTGCCTATTCATCTTAGATAGAGGGAGTAGAGATACATGTTAAATACAATTGGCGTCATTGGGTTAGGAGTTATGGGCAGTAATATCGCTTTAAATATGGCTAATAATGGTGAACAAGTGGCGGTCTATAATTACACAAGAGATTTAACCGATCAGTTTGTGGAGAAACTTGATGGACAGTCGGTTACCCCTTACTATGAAGTTCAAGATTTTGTACAGTCGTTGGAGACTCCAAGAAAAGTCTTTGTGATGGTGACAGCTGGAAAAGCAATTGATTCGGTGATCGCAGCGTTAGTGCCACATCTTGAAGAAGGCGACGTCATTATGGATGGCGGTAACTCCCATTACGAAGATACCGAACGTAGATATGATGAGTTAAAATCTAAAAGAATTGGGTATTTAGGAATTGGAATTTCAGGCGGCGAAGTCGGGGCCTTGGAAGGACCATCGATCATGCCAGGCGGCGATAAAGACGTCTATGAAAAAGCAGCACCGGTTCTTACAAAAATAGCAGCCCAGGTAGACAATACCCCTTGCTGTGCTTATATGGGTCCAAAAGGTGCCGGTCATTTTGTGAAAATGGTACATAACGGAATTGAGTATGCAGATATGCAGTTAATTGCGGAAGCATATACGTTTTTAAGAGAAAGGTTACATTTATCTGTTGATGAAATTGCTGATATTTTTGAAACTTGGAATCAAGGTGAACTGAAGAGTTATTTAATTGAAATTACGGCAGAGATTCTTCGTAAAAAGGATGAGATAACAGGCTTACCATTGATTGATGTGATTTTGGATAAAACAGGACAAAAAGGTACCGGTAAATGGACGAGCATGCAAGCCATCGATAATGGGATTCCGGCATCGATTATTACACAGTCATTGTTTGCCCGCTATCTCTCCTCTTTAAAAGAAGAACGGGTTCAGGCTGCGGATATATTGGCGGGACCAGAGCTGGATGAGCGGAATTTTGATCGTGATGAGTGGATCGAGTACATTAGACAATCATTATATGTCGGAAAGGTATGTGCCTACGCTCAAGGATTTACTCAATATAAAACGACATCTGATTTGTATGAATGGGATTTACCATTAAAGGATATTGCCCTTATTTTCCGTGGCGGCTGTATCATTCGAGCAGACTTTTTAAATGTAATAAGCGAAGCCTATCAAGAACAGCCCAATCTGGCAAATTTGCTGATTGCTCCTTATTTTGCTGAAAAGGTGAAAGAGTATCAACAAGGACTGCGCAAAGTGGTCTGTGATGGCATTACTGCTGGTATATCGTTTCCGTGCTTAAGTGCTTCTCTTTCCTATTATGATGGATATCGGAAAGGTACTTCAAATGCCAGCCTCCTACAGGCACAACGTGATTACTTCGGCGCCCACACCTACGAACGCAGAGATATGCCAGGAATCTTTCATACCAACTGGTAATAAAAATAATCCTACTCCTTGTATTTTGAGTAGGATTATTTTTTTGAATACAAAAAGATCCGGCAAAATGCCGAATCATCAAAAAGGGGGAATATGATAAAGAGAGAAGATTAATAGGAGGTCCTTCTCATGTCTATATCTTACCTAGTATTCATGAATAAACTATGAATAAAGGTTTAAGGTATTATTAATTAAATATGAAAAAAAAGAGGCTGGCTTCGACTGAAACCGGCCTCTTACTCTATTAAACCATCTCATATTCAGTAACATTGCGGTCAATTACTCTTGCTCCTTTTACAGAAGCAAAATTACCATTTGTAGATGTGAAGATTCCAGACGCGATCATTTCCTCCATCGCTGCCTTTACCACAGAACCGTCAATCGGTTCCTTCGGATTGTCTACAGATAAGCGTGCTGTTTTACCAAACTCGGTAACAAACTCTAATTCTAGTGTTTTAGCCATTTTATTCACCTCCTATCACGATTTATTTTTCGATTACGCTAGTAAATCTGCGTTTTCAAGTCTCTCGATATTGCTGAGAGTATCATTGGATAAACCAATAAGGGCTTGTGCTGCTTGAAAAAGTTGATCTGGGGTGGCGGATTTTTGGATATTATTGAATGTCTTTGCTTTAAGAATCGGTTTGCCCTCATCATCCATTCCCACCTGGAACACCAAACGTAACTTAGACGCTGTTACAACTGCTTGTGCCATTTTTATCACCTCCTTTCACCCTTTATATATAGAAAACAGGGCTAAAAGGACAGGGTGATGGAAAATTTATTTGGAATGTTATACTTTAGTAAAAAGGCGAAAGAAGTGAGAAGAGGAAATGAATTTTAAAAAAATACACCACGTAGCAGTTATTTGTTCCAACTATGAAGTTTCAAAAGATTTTTATGTGCGGGTTTTAGGTCTAACGCCTATTAGGGAAGTGTACCGCGAGGAAAGGGACTCTTATAAACTGGACCTTGAGGTAAATGGACAATACCAAATTGAGTTATTTTCCTTTCCAAACCCGCCAGCACGGGTTAATTATCCAGAGGCTGCAGGATTAAGACATTTGGCATTTGAAGTGGACAATATAGAAGAGGCTGTCCATCATTTAAAAGAATTGCAGGTGAAAGTAGAAGACATACGGATAGACCCATGGACAGAAAAGAAATTTACCTTCTTTGCGGATCCGGATGGGCTGCCGATTGAACTATATGAATGTTAAATACTAGTCGAACTTAATGGGAGTAAATCTCCCGTTACGTTCGACTTTCTTTTTACCATTCTCGAAAGAAAAAAGTTAATTTAGAGGGACTTTTCCTAATTTTAATCAAACGTTTGATTACTAGGTGTCCAAGGTGGAACTTGTCGGAATAGGAGTGTTAATCGTCAGCAAAAAAATCACCTAGATACACTGCATGGTCAAGATATTGCAATACAAATTCTTTTAAGGTATGGGGATTCCTACATTAAATGACAATCTAAGATGAAATCATACAGGGACAGGCAGAAGCCTGTCGAGATTTGATGATAGAAACTAATTCGTTGTATCCGCTTTCAAGTGATACTATTTTTATAAGCCAAAAGTTTTACATAAAGGGGTATTCGTGATGATAAGAGAAGAATTAATAGAACAAATCGAAAGCTTAAGAAGAATCATGATTTCTGTCGGGATGTCCAAAGGGTTTACCTCTACAGAAACGATTAGACTCAGTAAAACACTAGATGAATTATTAAACCAATGGACTGTATCTCTGTAACTGCAGACCTAGTATCTGTATAAACAGCAGTCACAGTTTGAATCTGTAATTTAAAACAGACTCTTAGACCAAAATGGTCTAGGAGTTTTTAATTTAGGGATAAAATGCAAATCAAACTTAATGGAAAAATAGTTTTAAAAGGTTTTTGTAGGGAAATAGTAATATATGTAGATATATGTTAGTATAAACAGCGATATAGAAGAAGGAAGTGAGTTTGCGTGATCAACATTACTGTTCCAAAACCAGATGTTACTATTACCAAACAGGACAATCCAGAGCTGAGTAATATTTATGGATTTACTGATTTTCATCTTATCACTCGTGAAAAGGGTGGTATTTTTATGTTTTATAACAAGAATGATGAGCTATTGTTTGTTGGTAAGGCAAGAAAGTTACGACCAAGAATCAAAAAACATTTTGAGGATACGGTGTCTCCAATCAAAAACCACAGGGATGAAGTTACAAAAATTGAGGTTTGTGTGATTGAAGACCCAACACATAGAGAAATTTATGAGACCTACATTATTAATGAATTAAAGTCGAAGTACAATATCGACAAAGTGTTTTTTAGATGATTTCTTAAGGCAGTAGGGTGAGACCTATTGCTTTTTTTTTATATAGTCGTAACCGTTGAACCAATCGATGAGATACACATCCTAAAGCATTGGGTCAATTATCCGGAAGCGGCTGGATTAAGACATTTGGCGTCTGAAGTGGACAATATATTGAAGAGGGTGTTCACAATTTAAAAGCAATGCAAGTGGAAGTAAAGGACATATGGATAGACCCATGGACACAAAAGAAATTTACCTTTTTTGCGGATCCAGATGGGATGCCGATAGAACTATATGAATGTTAATAGCAAGCTAGGTGTGTTAATCGTCATCAAACATTTCACCGAGATACGCTGCGTGGTCAAGGTACTGTAAAACAAATTCATCTAAGGTCATGGGAATATTGGTATCTTCTAACCAATAATCATAACTGACTGCAATCGTTTTTTTGATAAAATCGTTGCCTAGCCACTTTTGGGCTAATGGATGTTGAAAACTGGAGAGCACTTCATTTACATCCTGAATACTGGTTATCATCAACACCCCCTATAGATTGCCTTTTTTTAGTATATGCAAAAGCGTTCCATTAAGAGGTGAAAATGGAGAATTAACTTTATTGTCATATTTTGAAAAAAAGGGTGAGAATGAATTGGATTGTAATGAAACGACCTATATCTATATTTACGCTGGTTATGAGGATGAACGCTCCTTGCGTGCTCTGGAGATGCGCTCGTTGTTTGGGACCGAATCACAAACAAATATCTTGGAAAGCACTGTAAAAATTGATCCCAGCCGAAGTCCGTTTATAAAGGAAAGAATTGGTGTGATTTTTGAAGGAGAGGGTATGGAGGAACTCCTCAAAAAATTAGCAGCCTTCCAAGTAACTGGAGAAACTTTTAAAGTGATTTGTGTGAAAAATGGCGAGGAACCATTTGAGAAGCGGAGAGCGATTGAGCGTGAAGCAGGCAAACGTATTAAGGGTGTTGCGGATATTCGGAATCCGCAGCGTTTGTTAGCGGTTATGCATTTAAACGGAAGATGGGTTTTCGGTGACTATGTGAAAAGTGAGTCTGTTTGGTTTCGCCATCAGCAGAAGCCGCATCAGTACTCCACTGCGCTAAGTACACGCGTGGCGAGGGCAGTGGTGAATATTGCCTGTCCGAACCCAACTGGGATAAGTGCGATTGACCCTTGTTGTGGAATAGGGACCGTACTTATTGAAGCCCTGTCGATGGGGATTGATATCGTGGGGAGCGACAACAACCCTGTCATTCTCGCGGGGACAAGGGAGAACATTGCACACTTTGGATTTACTGGAGAAGTAACGTTTAAAGATATGCGTGATATCGAAAAACATTACGATGTCGCGATTATCGATTTACCTTATAATTTGTGTTCGGTTATCTCGCCTGAAGAGCAGTTGGAAATGCTCCAAAGTGCACGAAGGTTTGCTAATAAGGTTGTAGTCGTAACCGTGGAACCCGTTGATTCGATTCTTATAGAGGCGGGGTTTGAGATCGTAGACCGGGCAGTTGCGAAAAAAGGGGTATTTACCCGTGAAGTGATAGTTTGCAGGTAAGAATGAAAAAAAAGTAAAATAAAATAAGCGGAGATTTTCCGGTTAAATGTAGAATGGAGCTCGTTTCGGGGTATATAAGCGGAGGTTTTCCGCTTATGCAAAGCAAAATCTCCCATTTTCAAATTTTTTTAGCCAATAGGCGGAATCTCTCCGTCTATTTAAGCCTTTTTAAATAATAGTTACTAATTAAGCGGAATTTTTCCGTCTATTGATCAGCTCAGGTGCTAAATCTAACCTAATTCCCCAACCGATAAGTGCGCAATTTCATTGAAACTTTGAAAAAAAAGAAAAAGACGTATGCCAATTCATACGTCCATTCTTGTGTCTTTTAATAAGGAAGCTCCCGAAAACGGAACCCTTTAGTTTGCAGAATCTACCCTTTTTAAATTATAGGTCTTCACCATTGGTAGCAATAATCTGTTTATACCAATCAAAGCTTTTCTTCTTGATTCTTTTATTCGAGCCTTGCCCTTGACTATCACGGTCCACATAAATGTAGCCATAGCGTTTTTTCAGCTCAGCGGTAGAGGCGCTCACAAGGTCGATTGGCCCCCATGAGGTATAACCCATGATTTCAACCCCATCCCCAATCGCATTTTTCATTTCCTTCATATGCTCGCGAAGGTATTCAATACGGTAATCATCATTGATGGTACCGTCTTCTTCCACTTTGTCGACTGCACCAAATCCATTTTCAACGATAAATAATGGTTTTTGATAGCGGTCATATAACTGGTTACATACCGTTCTTAAGCCTTTCGGGTCGATTTGCCAACCCCATTCTGAGGCTTTTAGATAAGGGTTTTTTACACCTTCAAACAGGTTTCCAGCTGTTCTGGCGGCTTCATGCTCAGGTGCGGTACTCGCCACAAAGGACATATAATAGCTAAAGCCAATGTAATCAACCGTATTTTCAAGCAGAAGCTCTAAATCTCCATCCTCCATTTTGATATCGATATTATTTTCGATAAAGTAATTCGTCATATAGGTTGGATAATAGCCTCTGGATTGAACATCGGAAAAGAATAATGTTTTGCGGTCCTGGGTTAAGGCTGCGAACATATCGTCTGGTCTAGAACTATACGGGTACGTGATCATCGACGCAATCATACAGCCAATCTGCGATACCGGAATAATTTCATGCCCGGCTTTTACAGCAAGAGCACTGGCAACAAATTGATGATGGGCAGCTTGGTAAATGTCCTGTTCGTTTTTTTTGCCATTTTCAAAAAGCAGCCCGCCTCCTGTAAACGGTGCATGAAGGAGAACGTTAATTTCATTAAAGGTCATCCAAAATCTTACCTTGTCTTTATAGCGGGTAAAGATGGTGCGAGCGAATTTTTCATAAAAATTAACGACTTGACGATTCTTCCAACCGCCGTAATTTTTAACTAGCCCAAGCGGCATTTCATAGTGAGAAATCGTCACAACGGGTTCAATATTATATCGGCGTAACTCATCAATCATATCATCATAAAATTGCAAGCCCTTTTCGTTTGGATCTTGGTCATCGCCATTAGGAAAAATTCGTGTCCAGGCTATTGAGAAACGGAACGCCTTAAATCCCATTTCGGCGAATAACGCAATATCTTCTTTATATTTATGGTAAAAATCGATACCCTCATGATACAAATTAAATTGAGTCATCGAAAAATCAGGAGGACTCATGATCCCGTTAGGTGAAACATCTGCAGTGGATAGCCCTTTTCCGTCTTCTTGATAGGCACCTTCCAATTGGTTAGCTGCTACCGCTCCGCCCCATAAAAAACCATCAGGGAATTTTCTTGTTTGTGAACTCATCCCATTCACCCCTTAACTTAATTTGCGTTAAACTGAACATTTTCTTAAAGTGTCTCAACGATTAGTTTGCCCTAGCCGAATATCTCTTTATTTCGTTTTCAACTCAAATAATCGATCACCAGCTTTTATTTGCTTTTGGTCCGTTATAATCGGTGGTTGATAATGATCAGTATTTGTAACGATCACAGGAGTGGTGACAACATATCCTGCCCCTTTAATACCTGGAATATCAAATTCAATCAGTAACTGACTTTTTTCTACTCTCGCTCCTTGAGAGACATGAGAGGTGAAAAATTTACCTTCCAGTTGAACGGTATCCATTCCGATATGGAGTAATATTTCTGCACCATTGTCTGAGGTTATCCCAATCGCGTGGTTAGTTGGGAAAAGCGCGGTGACTGTACCAGAAATAGGGGAGTACAACTTTCCCTCAGAAGGTTCAATCGCAACCCCCTGTCCAAGTGCACCAGAAGCAAAGGCCTGGTCTTTAATTTCTGAAAGAGCTTTTACTTTACCAGTGAATGGGCTAAAAAGAACCTCACTGCCCTGAATCGGATTTGATTTAGTTTGGCCAGTAGGTTTGGTTTCATCAGTTTTCGTATTTTGGTTCGATGTATTATTTTTCCCCATCCCAAACAGCCAAGTTAAAATAAAGCCAACGATAAACCCTACGATCATGGCAATGATTGATCCCCAAAATCCAGCATCCAGTCCTCCTGTAGGACTGATATAGGTAGGTATTCCGAAGATACCCAGGCCGCCAACCATATAGATTTGGGAGCCCATAAATCCTAAAATGGCACCACCCACGGCACCACCGATACAACTGATAATAAACGGTCTTTTTAGAGGCAGGGTAATCCCATAAATGGCCGGCTCGGTCACGCCGAAAATACCGGAAATAAAAGCGGGTAAACTCAATGATTTTATTTTTTGATCCTTGGTCCGTAGCCAAACCGCAAGTACGGCACCAATCTGAGCAAAGGAAGCTGCAAACATCGTACCAAGGACGGGGTCCGCGCCGTGCACGGTAAGATTGTTAATGGCAATAGGGACAAGACCCCAATGCAGCCCAAAGATAATAAATACTTGCCATAAACCGCCGACAAAAAGGCCTGCAATCATCGGGCTGAGATTATATAACCAAAGAGTGGCTTGACCTAAAAGGACCCCCGCCCAAGTTGCGATTGGCCCGATGACAAGGAACGTAATCGGTACAACAATTAATAGCGTTAAAAATGGTACAACAAAGGCTTTTACAACATCCGGTACGACTTTTTTGAAAAATTTCTCAACTTTTGCTCCAAAATATGCAGCCAATATAATCGGGATAACCGAAGAGGCATAGCTCATTAAAATAACAGGTATCCCTAGGAAAGTAATATAAACAGGGGACTGAAAAACACTCCCGGAAAATAAAGTGGTAATCGGGTCACCAGTTGTTAACGTAGTTAAGGTCGGATAAACAAGAGAAGCACCAATTGCCATCCCGATAAAGTGGGATCCACCAAATTTTTTAATGGCGGTATAGCCTAAGAAAATCGGGAAGAAATAAAACAGAGAGTCACCGATTGCATTTAAAATATGGTAGGTCCCTGTTGTATTCTCTAGCCATCCTAGTGCAACGAACAGGGCCACTAAACCTTTAATCATCCCGGTTGCGGCTAGGACTCCAAGAACTGGGGTAAAAATACTAGAAATAATATCAATAAAACTTGCTTTCTGCTTGTCACCACCATCGTCCGCATCGATAGGGGATTGTGATTGGTAACCGCCGACGTTTACCACTGCTTTGTAGACATCTGGCACATGATTACCAATAACCACTTGATATTGGCCACCGCTTTTCATCACAGTGACGACGCCTTCCATGTTTTTTATCGCATCCGTATTCGCTTTTCCTTCGTCCTTCAATTTAAAACGTAAACGAGTGATACAATGAACAACGCTGTTCACATTTTCTTTTCCGCCGACATTTTGTATGATGTCTTTTGCTAATTGCTCATACTTCATCCCAACACCTTCTTTCTTTTAAAATGGGCTGTGTTAAATTGGCCTGTTGATTTCTGCTCCAATCAACAGGGTACTAAATAAAAATTAGCTTTTACACAGCCTTACAATAAAAAACCTGTATTTCTTTGAGCACACATGTGTAGTGTGTTTCAAAGAAATACAGGTTATTCTGATGATATGTTCTTTTAATAAACAACTACTGGCTGGTAGACACTTAGATTATCATAAACGGCTTTCATCACACTAGGGGATACGTTGACACAGCCACCGGATCCTTGTGTAAGATAGGCGTTGCTGTTCCAGTTTGTTCGCCAGCTGGCATCGTGAAAGCCTTGTCCGCTGTTGGTAAATGGAGCCCAATAATCGACTTCGACGGCATAATCAGCTTTACCGACTGCACTGCCCTTAAGGGTGTAAGGTGTCCGCTTAAAGAGAATATACCATACACCAGGTGAAGTATCCTCACCGGTACTGTGTTTACCGGTGACTACATTCGTCGTTAATACCAAATTTCCATCTCTGTAAAGCCAAATACGCTGTTCGGCGATTGATACTTCAGCATAAGTACCGCCAATGCCATTGTTTGCGAGGGTTTCGTAACCGTAGCCCTCTTTGTTCCAGCCGTTTCCATGGATATTAGAAGCAGAAACAGAGGTTTCCCCGTTTTCAAAAGCGGCTTGAACGAGTGCCGTTTCTTTATCGACATCTAGAGCCCAGCCATAGCCCTCACCTTTCACCGATAGCACAGAGCCGGAGTGGGTTGTAAAGGTGAAATCTTTGCCTAATGTGGATTGAGCATTATTAATTTCCGTAATTTTATTCTTAATCGTGCTTGAATCGATTGAAACCTTCATATCTTTTGACACAGAGGCATTTTGGATTACATCGCTGCCCTTTAATGAATGAACCTTATCTTGCACCTTATAGTCAACAGTATGTTGAAGGAGTTCCTGCAGTTTTTTCTCTTGATCTTTTAAGATTTGACTGTCTTTCGCAATTGGTTGAATCAAAATAGGATTCAGACGGATTTCACTCGTCAATGGCTGTTTTTCATAATCCTTTATTAAACTAGGCACATTATATTGAGTACCATCCATACCATTTACGATTGTTATTTTACCTTCTTGTAAGGTTACCTGTGCATCTTTAGGAGCTTGTAAATTCTCATTCATGGAGTTGAGCTTTTGCTCAAGTTCTTTTTTCAAGCCTGCTACTCGGTATTGATCGTCTTTACTTGGTGTTAAAAAATATTCCTTTTCTTTAAATGAAGGAAACAATGTCCACTGGCTTTTTAATAATTTTTTAACTCCAGGGAGATCATCCTCAGTCAATCCCATTTTCGTATCATTTCCGTCAATTAGTAGGTCATTTCCTAGATAGATATCGTTTTTTAAGACCGTTGATTGTAATGTTTTGAGAGCCTCATCAGCAGTTAAGCCGCTAACCTTAATGCCATTAATCTTTATATTCGCATTAAAGTGGTTTGCCTGATACATGTTAATTCCCACTAATAAAAGTGCAATAACAGTGATGATAATAGCTGTAACGTATTTCCAGTTTTTGTACCAAGTAGCTGGTCTTTTGCGTGAATGGCTACTATCCCCAAATGATTGTTCTAAAGCGTTTCCCACATTTGTTCCCCCCACATAACTCTTTGAATCTCCATTTTACCATAGATTTCCAGATATTTTACAATTATATTAATCTTTCATTACAAGTCTACAAGATAGTATAGCGTAAACTTTGTCGTTATTTGTATTAAATTTAACTATTTATTTTTTCTAAATTATGGTAATGAATCTATCGGTAAAACAGATACATGGATTAAGCAAATTAATATAGGCAGAAATTAGGGTCAGTTACTAATGGTTGCATAAGACAAGAGGTTGTCAGCTGCTGACAACCTCTTGTTTTGTTCTTGGTAGAATATTAAGGTGCTTTAAAAGTGTAAAGTTTCTAGGCCTTACACTTTTTTTACTCAAAAATTCTCACCCGTTTAGTAAATCTGAGCAATATTTTCTAATTAGGTTCGATGCTTTCGTTTGGCTAATGCCGAGGTCGTTGGCTACCTTTCTAGAAGATTTGTACGTTTGAAAAGATCTTCTGATAAGGGTCCTCCTTGTTTCATCCAGCGCTTTATCCAAGGAGTTTGGAAGAGCAAGCTGTGTAACCTGTCCGACATTTTCATTGATAATATCCGGTAAGTCAGCCAGCTGAATAATGGAATTGCTTATGATCACCAAACGTTCAATTAAATTTTCAAGCTGGCGTATATTGCCCGGCCAGGAATAGTGAATAAGTATATTCAGGCATTCATCGGATATTACCTTATTTTCATTATATTTCTGATTAAATTTATTTAAAAAGTTGTAAATGAGCGGAACAATATCTTCTTTTCTTTCAGATAACGGCGGTAAGTGAATATCAATCACATTCAAGCGGTAAAATAAATCCTCGCGAAAGGCTTTGTCTTTCACCATATCCGATAAATTTTTATTGGTTGCTGCCATAATCCGAATGTCCACTTTTTTTATTTTATTACTTCCGACAGGGATAAACTGTTTTTCCTGAATGACCTGGAGAAGTTTTGCTTGTACAGATAGAGGCATTTCCCCAATCTCATCTAAAAATAAGGTACCGCCATTTGCAGCCTCGATTAGACCTTCTTTCCCCAATTTACTTGCGCCGGTAAAGGCCCCTTTTGCATAGCCAAACAGTTCAGATTCTAATAATTCCTCAGGAATGGCGGCACAGTTGATGGCTAGAAATGGTCCATTTTTCCGCCTGCTGATTTTATGAATATATTGAGCCAGCACACTTTTCCCTGTTCCTGACTCTCCTAGAATAAGAATATTTGAATCTGTAGGAGCTACTTTTTTGCAAAACTCTAAGATCCTCTTAATCTTGCCGCTATTTGTTACGATATGAGCATCATCAGCAGTCTCGTGAGTGGATTTTGACTCACCATTCTCTTCTTTTGCCTTCATCATTTTAATCGTTTCTACTTGAGTTGATGTGATGACAACGAGGTCAATTTCTCCTTTTTCGTTCAATATCGGGACTGCAGATGTCATTAACTCCGCCCCAATATTTGTGACCTGCCTCATATAACAGGGGACTTTTCTTCTGTAAACCTCGGGTACAATCGAAGGTTTCCAATACCCTTTTTCAAACAGTTCGACATTAAATTTTCCAATGACCTCTGTTGGTTTTAGCCCATAGTGCTTTTCGCAAACCTGATTGACATAAAGAATTCGCTTTTCTCCATCAAGGACGAAGATTTCGTCAGAGGAGTGATCAAGAATTTTTAATAGGGTTTGTACTGTCATTTCAACATTGCCTGTGTAATTCGATATTTTCATGGAAAAGCCCTCATCTTTCAAAGTGAGTTATTTTTGCTTCAAACTAATTGGCATTGAGTCAATTTTAACTCATTTATTCATAATATTCAGCAAATTTTTACTGGTTTTCTGTCTACTTCTTGATTTAACAACATTGGCACAGTACTTGCATTAGAAAAGATATGAGTCAGTTATTATTTTGTTTTAAAACAATTGGGAGGGAAGGTATGGGAGAGCAACTAGAAACATTTGATATTACCATTATCGGCGGGGGGCCAGTTGGTTTATTTACTGCCTTTTATGCGGGAATGCGCCAAGCTTCCGTAAAAGTAATCGAAAGTCTTCCTCAATTAGGTGGACAATTGTCTGCGTTGTACCCTGAGAAATATATTTATGATATTGCTGGGCTTCCAAAGGTGAGAGCAGGCGAGCTCATTGATAATTTGGTGACGCAGATGAATCAGTTTGAACCAACTATTTGCTTAGAGGAATCAGTTGAAAGTATTACGCGTCTTTCAGATCAGTCTTTTGCGATCTTAACGAACAAAGGAACTCATTTTACGAAAGCAGTCATTATTACTGCTGGAAATGGTGCATTCCGGCCACGGAAGCTGAAATTGCGGGGCGAAGGAAAATTTGAAAGCGCTAATATCCATTATTTCGTTCAGGACCTAAGTAAATTTTCCGGACGAAGGGTCGCTGTGTTTGGCGGGGGTGATTCTGCGGTTGATTGGGCGTTAATGCTTGAACCAATAGCCGAAAAAGTATCACTGATTCATAGACGAGATAAGTTCCGTGCCCATGAACACAGTGTTGAATTATTGAAAAAATCAAAGGTAGAGGTTTTAACGCCGTACGTTCCAGTCGAACTACTAGGAGAAAACAAGGTAGAAAAAGTGGTTTTAACAGAAGCGAACACTGACGAGTCTATGGAAGTCGAAGTAGATGATGTTCTTGTTAATTATGGATTTGTCTCCTCACTTGGCCCGATAAAGGACTGGGGTTTAGAAATCGAAGGAAATTCGATTGTTGTCAATTCCAAAATGGAGACATCTGTAAAAGGGATTTATGCCGCAGGGGATATTTGTACGTATAAAGGAAAGATAAAGCTGATTGCAAGCGGTTTTGGGGAAGCGCCGACAGCTGTGAGTAATGCTAAGGTTTACCTTGATCCAAATTCAAAAGTGCAGCACCTTCACAGTACGAGCATGATGGAGAAAAAAGACAAAAGCAGGGAAGACAATAAAGAACAGATCGTAAGAGTTTAATAGTAAAAAAAACAATCTATTGATGGAGGAAATAATGATGGCTTATAACAAAGTGCAAAATGCAACGAATCGTACATTTGAAAGAACGTTACCATATGACAAATATACAGACCCTAAAGTATTGGAAAAAGAAATGGATGTTGTTTTTTCAAAATCATGGCAGCTTGTTGGTCATGTCAGTCAAGTAGAAAAGCCAGGGGACTTTTTTACCGTTGATGTAGCCGGTGAGCCGATTATTGTAAACCGCGGAAAAGATGAAGTGATACGCGCTTTTTACAATGTTTGTCCCCATCGTGCGACAAAGCTAGAAAGAACAGAGGCTGGAAACAAGAAAATCTTGCAATGCGGGTATCATGGATGGACTTTCAAACTTGATGGTCAGTTGAATAAAGCTCCTAACTTTCGCGGGGAAGATGCGGCTTGTGTGAAAGATGCGTGTTTACGATCTGTCTCCATCGGTATTATGGAATCCTTAATTTTCGTGAATCTTGATGATAACGCAAAGCCATTAAGCGAGTCATTTGGCGATTTCTTTGAAAAATTGAGCAAGTTCCCATTCTTAAGTGAGTTAAAAAGAACTCACCAAAGAACACGTGTGATAAAAGCAAACTGGAAGGCTTATATCGACAACTATTTAGAATGTGACCATTGCCATGTTGCCCATCCAGGTTTCGTTGCAGCCCTGGATATGAATAATTACCAAATTATCACATGTGACAATTATTCGATCCAAGGTACCATTGTAAAACCAGATAAAAAGTATGGGACGGTTAATCTAGATGAAGCTGAAATGCAAGGCGGTTCTTTTTACTGGTTGTGGCCGAATTTGATGGTGACGATTTATCCGGGACCTGGTAATATGGCTACCATTCAAATGATTCCAATTGATCACGAAACCTCTATGGCTGTTTATACCTATTATTTCCGTGATGAAAATTTGACGCAAGAAGAAAAAGACTTAGTGGCATTTGCAGAACAGGTTCGCCAGGAGGATATTGAACTTGTAGAGCTGGAGCAAATTGGCTTCCGGTCCCGTGCATTTAATAAAGGCAGATATTCATCCTCAGAAAAAGCGATATTACAATTTCATGAAATGGTATTGGAGGCCCTCAATGAGTAAAAATGTGAGTGAATTAACGTCGACGAAACAGTTCCTATTGATCAATGGACAAAAAGTAGAAGCAGCGAAATTTGCACCACTGTACTCCCCTTATTCTGGTGAGGAAATCGCCCAAATCGCGATGGCAGATACAGAGCTTACGAAAAAAGCAATCGAAGCTGCTTACAACGCGCGTGGGGTAATGGCGAAAATGCCGGCCTATAAACGGGCAGAGATTTTGGAAACGGTTGTTACTCTTTTAAAAGAAAGAGCGGATGAAGCAGCTGAAATTATTACCCGTGAATCCGCCAAACCCATTATGTTTTCAAAGGCAGAAGTGGCAAGAACCATTGAAACGTATAAGTTTGCCGCGGAAGAAGCAAAACGAATTCATGGTGAAACGATTCCTTTTGATGCGGCAACAGGCGGTGTCGGCCGTTTCGGATATACGCTAAGAGAACCGATTGGCGTAATTGGAGCCATTACACCGTTTAACTTTCCGATGAACCTTGTTGCTCATAAAGTGGGGCCTGCGATTGCGGCAGGAAACACGATTGTATTAAAACCTGCATCACAGACACCACTTTCTGCGCTCTTTATTGCAGAACTCTTTCTTGAGGCAGGTCTTCCAGCAGGTGCCCTAAATGTGGTGACTGGCCCTGGTGGTACAGTGGGTGAAGCGATTGTGGAAGATGATCGAGTGAACATGGTTACCTTTACGGGAAGCCCAAGTGTAGGAATTGGTATCCGCAGTAAAGCTGGATTAAAAAAGACAACATTGGAGCTTGGTTCCAATTCTGCCTTAATTATTGATAAAGACACTGACATTGATCAAATTATCGATCGTTGTATCATGGGAGCATTCTCTAACCAAGGACAAGTATGTATTTCCTTACAGCGCGTGTATGCCCATGAAGAGGTGTATGGAGAATTTGTATCGAAATTTACCGCAGCAACGAAGCAATTGAAAATTGGTGACCCATTTGACCCGGAAACTTATATTTCATCATTAATTTCAAAAGGAGAAGCAGATCGTGTATTAAGCTGGATTGACGAAACGGAGGGCAGCACTGCCACAATCGCAACAGGAGGAAAGCTGAAGGACGGTATTCTTGAGCCAACGATTATTACTGATGCAGACCACGATTTAAAGGTATCATGCCAGGAAGCTTTTGCACCGGTTGTGGTTGTGAACAAAGTAAAATCAGTAGAAGAAGCGATTAAAGAAGTAAATAACTCCCGTTTTGGACTTCAAGCTGGTATTTATACAAATAGTGTAAAAAATGCTCTTTTTGCTTCGCAGGAATTACATGTAGGCGGTGTTATTATTAATGACATCCCAACATATCGTGTGGATCAAATGCCATACGGCGGTGTAAAAGAAAGTGGTACAGGCCGTGAGGGTATTAAATATGCAGTCGAAGAAATGACCGAAATGAAATTAGTTGTCTGGAATCATAGTTAAAAATAAGGGGAGTTAACGTCATGAAAATATTAAAAATTGCGGTAATTGCGGGTGATGGTGTTGGGCCGGAAGTGATTAATGAGGGAATCAACGTTTTAAATAAAGTGGCCGGCATCGATTCAAGCTTCAAATTTGAGTTCACCTATTTTCCATGGGGCTGTGAGTTTTATTCGAAACATGGAAAAATGATGGATGATGATGGTATTGAGCAGTTAAAAGAGTTTGACGCGATATACTTGGGAGCGGTTGGTTTTCCTGGCGTCCCTGACCATATTTCCTTGTGGGATTTATTGCTGAAGATTCGAAAAAGCTTTGATCAGTATGTGAATATACGCCCTGTGACATTATTAAAAGGAGCAAAAACCGCTTTAAACGATGTGAAGCGGGAGGATATTAATATGCTGTTTATCCGTGAAAACAGTGAAGGGGAATATTCCGGTGCTGGAGATTGGCTGTTTAAAGGGCAAGAACACGAAGTAGTTTTACAAAACAGTGTTTTTTCCAGAAAGGGAACAGAGCGGATTATCCGTTATGCGTTTGAAACGGCCAAAAAAGAAGGAAGGTCCCTGACGAGTATATCGAAGGGAAATGCTTTGAATTATTCGATGGTTTTTTGGGATCAAGTTTTTGAAGAAGTGAGTGCGGAGTATCCTGAAGTAAAAACGGCGTCGTATCTTGTCGATGCAGCGGCAATGCTGATGATAAAAGACCCGAAGCGATTTGAAGTGGTCGTCACATCCAACTTGTTTGGCGACATATTGACTGATCTAGGTGCTGCTATTGCCGGAGGAATTGGACTGGCAGCGGGGGCAAATATTAATCCGGAAAGAGACTATCCATCCATGTTCGAGCCTATTCATGGTTCAGCACCAGACATAGCGGGTCGAGGGATTGCGAATCCATTAGCGACAATTTGGTCAGCAAGTCAAATGCTCGACTTCTTCGGCTATGAAGTATATGGAAAGATGGTGCTTGATGCCATTGAACAGCTTTTAACAGAAGGGCAAGTCTTAACACCTGATATGAATGGCACGGCTTCAACCTCTGAAGTAGCGGACAGGATTATTGAAATCATTGAATCTACTGTTCCATCAAACACGTTAAACGTGTAAAATGTGTGATATCACGTGATGATCGTTCCTCATGTGATATCACGCCAACTCAAATTTTCAAAATATTCTTTCGATATATACGTTTTTTTACCATATTTAGAAATCGCTTACATTGAAAAAATCTAATCTAAAAGGAGTGTTTATATGAACGGTAAGAAAACCGTATTCCATTTCTCATTGGCCATCAGTTTAGCCTTAATCAGTATCGGGATCTTTGCACCGAAACAATTGGAGAACTTTTCAAACTCTTCGCTAAACTTTATCTATAATAATTTAGGATGGTTTATTCTCGGCAGTGTTTTTATCTTCTTTGCCTTTTGTATGCATATTGGGTTATCGAGGTTTGGGAAAATCCGCTTAGGTGATGATACGGATCGCCCCGAATTTAAAACAAGTACATGGATTGCCATGCTATTCGCCGCTTCTATCGGGATTAGTCTCGTGTTTTGGGGAGTTGCTGAACCTGTATCCTACTATATTGATCCTCCGTTCGGAAAGGCATCCTCCGAACAATCGGCAAAGCTTGCGATGCAATTTGTTTACCTGCACTGGGGTGTTTCAGCCTGGGCCTGTTATGCGGTTGTAGGTGTTTCACTAGCATTCTTCCAATTTCGAAAAAAACTGCCTTCTTCCTTAAGTTCTACCTTTTACCCGTTGGTAGGAGACAGAATTAAAGGCAGGTTCGGCAAATTTATTGATATCGTTGTTACCCTTTCGATCGTAATTGGAATTGCAACATCACTGGGCTTTGGAACCTTACAAGTAAATAGCGGGATGAATTATCTATGGGGTATTCCGGTAGGATTTCTTACCCAGGTGATCATCATTGTCGTCGTAACGGCACTCTATCTTGGATCATCTGTTTCAGGGCTGCAAAGCGGCATGAAATACTTATCTAATTTGAATATGGCTCTCGCTTTTCTTTTATTAGCATTTATGCTGGTACTTGGACCAACTCAATCGATTTTAAAAATCTTTTTACAAGGGATTGGGGATTATGCCCAAAACTTTATTGGTATGTCCTTCAGAACGGAGCCTTATAATGATGGATCATGGATTGGAAGCTGGACACTATTCTATTTTGGCTGGTGGATTGCCTGGGCACCGCTTGTAGGAAGCTTTGTGGCGAGGATTTCTAAGGGACGAACCATTAAAGAATTTATGATGGGGGCCATCTTTATCCCCGTTCTTGGTTCCTTCTTGTGGTTTGCTGTTATGGGAGGATCAGCTCTTGATCTCATCCAAAATCAGGGTAAAACGGCCATTGCGGAGGCTGTATCATCGGATGTAACATCTGCACTGTTTAAATTCTTTGAATACTTCCCGATGAGTACATTCCTAAGTATACTAGCGATGGTTCTTGTGCTAATTTTCTTTATTACATCCGCGGATTCAGCTATTTTTGTACTTGGGATGATTAGTGAAAATGGTAATCCGAATCCTACTCAGACGACTAAAATCATTTGGGGCGTCATCATCGCAGCAGTTTCCGCTGTGTTAATTATGACAGGTGGTTTGTCTGGCTTACAATCAGCCCTCGTGGCAACATCGATACCGCTAGCAGTCCTCATGTTAGTTATGTGTTATTCTACCTATAAAGGGCTGACAAACGAATTGAAAATCATGTCAGCGAAAAATGAACAGCCAGTCACCGTAAAGAATAAAATAACTCAAAGAAAGCATAGCGATGCATTGTAAGCACATTTGAGGGGAACTCGTCAGCAGACGAGTTCTTTTTCCGTGCATCGTTTCAGTGAAAAAGGCGCTCTATGTTAAAAAAATTAGGACAAGGGATTTTTAGCCCCTTGTCCTTACTAGTTTTTTTAATGACTACTACGTTTCCGATTTTTTAAAAAGGCAATTGCTAAGAGCAGTAAGGGTACACCAACAAGGAAGAACGGGTGCAAATAGCGTGTAACAAATTTTAACCCTTCTTTTAAATGCTCAGCATAGCTGCTTGCGATTGTGACAGACATGAACAAAACAACCATCCCCATGGGATAGGTTAACATTGAAGGTTCTTTTATCTTGAAAATAACTGCGGTACTTGCAACGGCAGCATAAAAATATATGCTTACCTTAAAAAAGATACAGATGACCAGAGCTATCATGAAAAAAACATCAAGACGTTCAAGGAATTCTGCCACTTGTATGCTTTGAATGGTACTTAAAAGCGGAAATTGCGAACGAGAAGCAAGGTCAACACCCAATACACCAATGTTAATCGCCATGGTAATGGTAAGATTAATTCCGCTCAGCAAGATTGCAAATAAACCTATTTTTTTCACACTTTTTCTTTTTGTTATATAGGGGAAAATCATTGAAAAAACAATGGCTTCACCGAATGGAAAATATAAGGTTTGAGTAAATACTACTTTGGCTACAGGAAAAATGCCTTCCTCTAGTATAGGTTTTAAATTATTCATATCAATCAGCCCAGAAAAGACAATGAGTATAAAACCAGTAATTGCAAGAAAATAGATAGAAACAAAAAATAATTCTCCGGTCCTTGCAACTACCTCAATACCTTTGCTAACAGAATAAATAATAACCAGCATCAATAAAGCATTTACAATTAATAAGGGTGTTTCAAGATAGGCAAAGGTCAGGAGCATTTCTCCAAAATCGCGAAGTACCCTGGCCGCCGTATACATAAAGAAAATAATATAACTAAAGGCAAGGAGTGTACCTACTATTTTCCCAAGAAGCTTTTGCATGTATTCCGGGGGCACTAGCTCTGGATAATAAAGAAATAAACGGTAATTTACCCAGAATAAGAATAGACCTCCTACCATTCCAAGGAGAATGGCCAGCCATGCGTCTTGTTTGGCATCAATTGCCAACGGTACCAAAATTGCGCTGCCGAGTTCAAATAACAAGATTAGGACAAAAAGCTGGTATAAGCTTATTTTTGCCTTTTCCACGCTTTTGTCACATCCTTTTCATCCTTTTTTATTATTACTTATGGCTCTTTTCTTATCTTTGTTGTTTTTTGAAACAAAATTTAAAGATTGAAGCTAGAGCATCTGCAGAAAATCAGAAATATTTTAAAAGAAAAGAGCCAGCAAACTAAATTCAAAAGCTTAAAATAACTATTTCCACGTTAAAATCGGCTTTAAGATTTTAACAATCTTTACGAATATAGCCCTACTTATTAACCTGGTGGGGGTTGTTACGCAATCCTGTACGACGAATAAAGGCATCAACAACGATATCTGTTTTAACTTCTGGAAAATAAATATCATTCCATTCAGTTGCCATTTTTTCCCATTCCTTAGGGTTTGTTCGATGAAGAGCTTCTCCAAAACCAAAAATATCAGATTTATTTTTTTGGGCCTGCTTTACAGCCATACTAATCTCTTTTTTAATTTCCTTTTCAATTACTTTTTCTATTTTTAAAAGAACATCAGGGTTATTAAGGTCTATGGGTAATCTTGCCTCACCAATATTTCCCTCCGCACGAACATCAATTGATACGCGGGGCTTTCCTTTTTCCATTTTTACACTTACCTTTGTTTTTTGTCTGATTAATTCATATATCATCGCCTCGTCTTTTCCTTCCCACTTTATAGCAATTGCAGATGCATTTAATTTGTCGAGGAGGAATACAGACCCTCTTGCAGTCTCACCATCAATCCATGCGACTAACTTCCCGGTTTTAAATATCGCAAGACTCCCTGCGTAAATTAAGGAGGAGGGTTCTGTTTGCTGGGTATTCTCCACTTTTCCCCCTTTATCTGTATCTCCGCTTACACGAAATCCCGAAACAACTAGTTCCTTCCCAGGCGAGACAAGTGTCTTTATTGTATCTTGCATATTAACAGAGATATTTTCTCCCCATGTTCTTTCCGTGAATTTTAACGTTTTGATTACTTTATTTGCTGGGATTTTATCTATTGCTGTCAACACTTTAACGATGTCGGAAGCATTCGATCCCTGGGCAATCACAATAATGGCTGTACTCCGGAACTCCGCATCTCGTTCAAGTGGATCAAGAATGTCGCTGATGGATTCCTCTTTTGCAAGGTCTTCACCAATGACAACTAAATTGGTATGCGCATAATACAGTCTTCTTGACAATTTACGGGATGTCCTTCTGCTTAATTCGACAATACTATCTCCTGTTCCCGTTACGACGGAAACGGGAGGTCCTTGACTTCCGCCGCCGCCTTGCATGCCGCCAGTAACGTTACCTGGATTGATAATTTGCAAGGTGCCAACATATCTGCCTTCTTCATTCTTGTCTATTCCAATGGCAGCCACAATAGCTAAGTCGGTTAATTCCTTCCTGCTCCAACAACCTGATAAAAGGAGGATACTAACGATAAAAACTAGGAAAAGCAATAATCGTTCACTGTTCATCTCGGTCACCTTTTTCTATAACAGAGTTGACCATCCCCCTGCCTTCAGGAGGTTGAGGTTTCTGGTTATCTCCTACCCGCTGCTCATTATCACTGGTAAAAAGCTTTGGTCGTTTTTTTTGTGCCCACATTGGCAGACGGACAATGGTATCGCCGAGGTTTGCCAGGATAAGGGGAGCCATAGGGGTTAAATATGGTACCCCAAAAGATCGCAGACTGCATAAATGTACAGCTAAAATAATGACCCCTAAAATGATCCCATAAAAACCAAAGGTTGCAGCGGCAAACATAAATCCAAAGCGGATTAATCGTGCGGAGATAGCCACCGCAAAAGCAGGAGTTGCAAAATTGGCTATTGCAGTAATGGCAACTATAATAACCATTGCAGGGGAAACAATACCTGCTTGTACCGCTGCCTGACCAATAACTAGCGCACCAACGATTGAGATGGCTGAACCTACAGCTCTAGGCATCCTTACCCCTGCTTCACGGAGGATTTCAAAAGCCACTTCCATAATCAATGCTTCGAACAACGCAGGAAAAGGCACTGCTTCCCTCTGGGCAGCGATCGCAACCAACAGCTGTGTTGGGATCATCTCTTGGTGAAAGGTTGTCGCCGCGATATAAGCAGCCGGTGCAATAATTGAGATAAAGAATATTAAAATCCTTAAGAATCTTAGTGCAGTTGCAATATCAGCCCGGCCATAATAATCTTCTACCGACTGGAAAAATTGGATAAAAACAGCCGGTGCAATCAGGACAAATGGTGTTCCATTAACAATGATCGCAACCCTGCCTTCAAGTAGATTACCTGCGACCATATCCGGCCTTTCTGTATGATAGAGGGTGGGAAATGTCGTAAATGCCTGGTCTTCGATAAGCTGTTCAATATAACCAGATTCAAGAATACTATCGATTTCAATTCTTTGTAATCGATTCCGGACCTCTTCAACAATTTCATCCTTTGCAATGCCTTTTATATACATAATGGAAACATCTGTTTTCGTGACACTGCCAATCTTCATATTTTCCAGCCATAAATTGGGGTTTTGAATACGTCTTCGAATTAAAGCGGTATTGGTACGAATGGATTCGGTAAACCCATCTCTCGGACCCCGAACGGTTACTTGGCTGCCAGGTTCTTGAATGGAACGCTGCTCCCCGCCTCTGGTGCTGGCACTAAGTGCTTTTTTTGCACCATCAACCAGAATAATACTTTCACCGGACATTAAAGACAGGTACAAGTTGTCCCAATCCGTAATTTCTTTTACATCACCCAGGGCTACTACCTCTTCAAATAGGATTTCAAAAATAGGCCGGCTGTTGTGATTGGGACGATGCTTCATAATCGATTCAATCAAAAAATCATTAATCGCCTTACTATCTGCAATCCCTTCTACAAAAACAACCGCTGCACTTTTGCCATCCCCAAGCTGTAATTTTCGGATGACAACATCAATGCTATTACCTGTTTTTTCTTTTATGTAGTTTATTTGATCCTGTATAGAACTATGAATGGCTTTGGATGGCTGTTCGTTATGTTCTGCCTGTTTCTTTTGTATTTTTAACTTTTTCATTTTTTTGGATAGGGAAAATAGAGACATTGTCACTAAACCTTTCCTGCTTTTTTCTTATTTTCCACTAATTTTAAAAAGGTATTCCTCATTTTCTAAAAAGTACCAGTGGGCTTTCATCAGGAATGAGGAATTATAAGAAAATGAAAATAATTTTTATTACAATTACGATGTTAACCATATTAATCAGTTGTTCCTTTGGAATCGATCTTTTGTTGGGATTTGAAATGAAAACTGCTTTACGTAATGCCGTAAGCCCATTTCGAGTCATGGAGGTTCCCGAATACTTTGTATTTATCTTTCTGATAGCCATTTATTTTCTAAAGAAGCTATATTCTTTAATGAATAAATGGATAAGCAGAAAACTGTCAAAGATGTTGGGGGAGGGATCATAGAAAATCAGGAGACGGTTTCCGATAAAGGGCTCCGTTTTCGGTGTTTCCTTATTAAAAGACACAAGAATTGCTATACGTCTTTTTGATTTCTACGAAATGGCACACTTATCGGTTGGGGGGATTAGGTTAGATTAGATTAAGCACCTGAGCTGATAACTAGACGGAAAATTTCCGCTTAATTAGTAATTATTTTTAAAAAAGGCTTTAAATAGACGGAGAGATTCCGCCTATTGGCTCGGAAAATTCGAAAATGAGGGATTTTGCTTTGCATAAGCGGAAAACCTCCGCTTATATACCCCGAAACGAGCTCAATTCTGCATTTAACCGGAAAATCTCCGCTTATTTTACCTGTACTGGTTACTCAATTAAGGACAAGACATGAGTTTTATCTCTAAAGCTACTTCACCAAAACAATCAATACCGGTAATATGAAAAAGGACAATAGGGTTGTCCAAAGAATCGTTGTAGTTAATACTTTTGGTGACGCGTCAAACTTTTCTGCTAGAATGCCTGCGTTGATCGCAACGGGCATGCATGATAATACTAAGAGAGTGGAGAACATTACTCCTTCAATTTTTAATAGATGTAAGCATAATAAGGCAATCAGCGGGGCGATTAATAATCTCATGCCCATGCCTGTCCAAAAGGTGATCCGTGTATTCCTGGTGATACTTTCTGTTTTTACATTGGCCATTTGTGCTCCTAAGACAGCTAGAACAATGGGTGGGTAGGCTTCTGCAATCATGGAAACTCCGGTGGACAGACCACCTGGCAGGGTTAAATCAAATGTACGTAACACCATGGCTAGCAATACGGCATAAATAGCCGGTAGGGCAAACACCGATTTTAACGCATTTTTTATTGTAAAATGAGATCGTGCTGCAAAGAAGATTCCTAACGTATGCATCATGACCATCTGCATTACAATGAAAACGGAGGCCTTTTCAAGCCCCAGCTGACCAAAAGCAAGCAAGGTGAGTGGGATTCCATAGTTGACCGCATTGGTGAATGAGGAAATCAAGGTTAACCCAGCTATATCATTGGCTGGCAGTTTGAGTAATTTGCCTAAAAGGTTAGCAACAACTGCAAGTAAAATAAGATTTAATAGGGAATAAGCAAGAGTCAAATAGACATCCTCACGCGATAGTCGCGACTCCATTAATGTATCAAAAATCAAGAACGGAGTTATGTAATATAAGGTAAAGTTTAAAAGCGGCTTGATTTCCAGCCTCCCAAACCTACTAAGCAAGACCCCAGCTATGACAGGTAAAGAGAGCGGTACAATCACATCAAAAAGCGTGGCAAAAATTTCGGCTAACATAAAAAACTTCCTCTCTAATTAACAAACTATCATTTAATGTGAAGCATATTAAATGGCAAGACCAAAACATGTTTCTTCAAATTGTATATTTAATTATATAATAATAGATTTTCTCTTCATAATAAGATTTTAATTCCTATAATCATGCCACGACATATATTAATCAAAGTAATTATATTGTAAGTTTATTTTTTGACTTCATATGGACTCAGTTTTGGTTATTGCTTAAAATGAACAGATATTGTTTTCTTAAGAAAGGTTTTGAAGAAATGTTATTCCGAAAAAAAGAAAACTTTCTATTGCATAAGAGAATCAAAGGTGTTATTATTGGGAAGTTGCTTTTAACGCCGATTTTACTAGTTAAAAGTGAGAACAAAAAAGTTAAATTATTATATTGACATAATAATAGAGCGGTGATATGATAGTATCACTGTCGCTTAAGACGTGTTAAATTGCTCTTTGAAAACTAAACAAACAAGAACGTCAACAAACAAATTTTTTTAGCTTTTATTAAAAGCTAAGCCAACGTAACAAATGAGCTAAATCAACTTTCTTGGAGAGTTTGATCCTGGCTCAGGACGAACGCTGGCGGCGTGCCTAATACATGCAAGTCGAGCGAATCTTAAGGTGCTTGCACCTTTTGATTAGCGGCGGACGGGTGAGTAACACGTGGGCAACCTGCCTGTAAGACTGGGATAACTTCGGGAAACCGGAGCTAATACCGGATAATCCTTTTCCTCTCATGAGGAAAAGCTGAAAGTCGGTTTACGCTGACACTTACAGATGGGCCCGCGGCGCATTAGCTAGTTGGTGAGGTAACGGCTCACCAAGGCGACGATGCGTAGCCGACCTGAGAGGGTGATCGGCCACACTGGGACTGAGACACGGCCCAGACTCCTACGGGAGGCAGCAGTAGGGAATCTTCCGCAATGGACGAAAGTCTGACGGAGCAACGCCGCGTGAGCGATGAAGGCCTTCGGGTCGTAAAGCTCTGTTGTTAGGGAAGAACAAGTACCGGAGTAACTGCCGGTACCTTGACGGTACCTAACCAGAAAGCCACGGCTAACTACGTGCCAGCAGCCGCGGTAATACGTAGGTGGCAAGCGTTGTCCGGAATTATTGGGCGTAAAGCGCGCGCAGGCGGTCCTTTAAGTCTGATGTGAAAGCCCACGGCTCAACCGTGGAGGGTCATTGGAAACTGGGGGACTTGAGTACAGAAGAGGAAAGCGGAATTCCACGTGTAGCGGTGAAATGCGTAGAGATGTGGAGGAACACCAGTGGCGAAGGCGGCTTTCTGGTCTGTAACTGACGCTGAGGCGCGAAAGCGTGGGGAGCAAACAGGATTAGATACCCTGGTAGTCCACGCCGTAAACGATGAGTGCTAAGTGTTAGAGGGTTTCCGCCCTTTAGTGCTGCAGCTAACGCATTAAGCACTCCGCCTGGGGAGTACGGCCGCAAGGCTGAAACTCAAAGGAATTGACGGGGGCCCGCACAAGCGGTGGAGCATGTGGTTTAATTCGAAGCAACGCGAAGAACCTTACCAGGTCTTGACATCCTCTGACACTCCTAGAGATAGGACGTTCCCCTTCGGGGGACAGAGTGACAGGTGGTGCATGGTTGTCGTCAGCTCGTGTCGTGAGATGTTGGGTTAAGTCCCGCAACGAGCGCAACCCTTGTTCTTAGTTGCCAGCATTCAGTTGGGCACTCTAAGGAGACTGCCGGTGACAAACCGGAGGAAGGTGGGGATGACGTCAAATCATCATGCCCCTTATGACCTGGGCTACACACGTGCTACAATGGATGGTACAAAGGGCTGCAAGACCGCGAGGTTTAGCCAATCCCATAAAACCATTCTCAGTTCGGATTGTAGGCTGCAACTCGCCTACATGAAGCCGGAATCGCTAGTAATCGCGGATCAGCATGCCGCGGTGAATACGTTCCCGGGCCTTGTACACACCGCCCGTCACACCACGAGAGTTTGTAACACCCGAAGTCGGTGGGGTAACCGCAAGGAGCCAGCCGCCTAAGGTGGGACAGATGATTGGGGTGAAGTCGTAACAAGGTAGCCGTATCGGAAGGTGCGGCTGGATCACCTCCTTTCTAAGGATAATGCAGTCCTTGTGGACTGATAAAACGTTGACTGTTACTTGTTTGTTTAGTTTTGAGGGAGTAATTCTCTCAAAGCTTTTTTTAATCGTTCTTTGAAAACTAGATAATCGTAAGAAGAAGTCAAAGTAAAACCGAGAATCGCCATTTTAGTTTTTCTCTCTTATTTTAATAAGAGTATAACCATTTAGGTTAAGTTAGAAAGGGCGCACGGTGGATGCCTTGGCACTAGGAGCCGATGAAGGACGGGACTAACACCGATATGCTTCGGGGAGCTGTAAGTAAGCTTTGATCCGGAGATTTCCGAATGGGGGAACCCACTGCTCGTAATGGAGCAGTATCTTTACCTGAATACATAGGGTATTGAAGGCAGACCCGGGGAACTGAAACATCTAAGTACCCGGAGGAAGAGAAAGCAAACGCGATTCCCTGAGTAGCGGCGAGCGAAACGGGACATAGCCCAAACCAAGAGGCTTGCCTCTTGGGGTTGTAGGACACTCAACATGGAGTTACAAAGGAACGGGGTAGATGAAGCGATCTGGAAAGGTCCGTCATAGAAGGTAAAAACCCTGTAGTTGAAACTTCGTTCCCTCCTGAGTGGATCCTGAGTACGGCCGGACACGTGAAATCCGGTCGGAAGCTGGGAGGACCATCTCCCAAGGCTAAATACTCCCTAGTGACCGATAGTGAACCAGTACCGTGAGGGAAAGGTGAAAAGCACCCCGGAAGGGGAGTGAAAGAGATCCTGAAACCGTGTGCCTACAAGTAGTCAGAGCCCGTTTATGGGTGATGGCGTGCCTTTTGTAGAATGAACCGGCGAGTTACGATCCCATGCAAGGTTAAGTTGAAGAGACGGAGCCGCAGCGAAAGCGAGTCTGAATAGGGCGTATGAGTATGTGGTCGTAGACCCGAAACCAGGTGATCTACCCATGTCCAGGGTGAAGTCCAGGTAACACTGGATGGAGGCCCGAACCCACGCACGTTGAAAAGTGCGGGGATGAGGTGTGGGTAGCGGAGAAATTCCAATCGAACTTGGAGATAGCTGGTTCTCTCCGAAATAGCTTTAGGGCTAGCCTCACGTTGTAAGAGTCTTGGAGGTAGAGCACTGTTTGGACTAGGGGCCCTCATCGGGTTACCGAATTCAGACAAACTCCGAATGCCAAAGACTTATCCGTGGGAGTCAGACTGCGAGTGATAAGATCCGTAGTCAAAAGGGAAACAGCCCAGACCACCAGCTAAGGTCCCAAAGTTTACGTTAAGTGGAAAAGGATGTGGAGTTGCTTAGACAACCAGGATGTTGGCTTAGAAGCAGCCACCATTTAAAGAGTGCGTAATAGCTCACTGGTCGAGTGACTCTGCGCCGAAAATGTACCGGGGCTAAACGTAACACCGAAGCTGTGGATTGACACCGTATGGTGTCAGTGGTAGGAGAGCGTTCTAAGGGCGTTGAAGCTAGACCGTAAGGACTGGTGGAGCGCTTAGAAGTGAGAATGCCGGTATGAGTAGCGAAAGATGGGTGAGAATCCCATCCACCGTATGCCTAAGGTTTCCTGAGGAAGGCTCGTCCTCTCAGGGTTAGTCGGGACCTAAGCCGAGGCCGAAAGGCGTAGGCGATGGACAACAGGTTGATATTCCTGTACCACCTCTTTATCGTTTGAGTGATGGGGGGACGCAGGAGGATAGGGTAAGCGCACTGTTGGATATGTGCGTGTAAGCAGTTAGGCTGGTAAGTAGGAAAATCCGCTTACCATTAAGGCTGAGCTGTAATGCCGAGGGAAATATAGTACCGAAGTTCCTGATTCCACACTGCCAAGAAAAGCCTCTAGCGAGATAAAAGGTGCCCGTACCGCAAACCGACACAGGTAGGCGAGGAGAGAATCCTAAGGTGAGCGAGAGAACTCTCGTTAAGGAACTCGGCAAAATGACCCCGTAACTTCGGGAGAAGGGGTGCTTTTTGAGGTGAATAGCCTCGAAGAGCCGCAGTGAATAGGCCCAGGCGACTGTTTAGCAAAAACACAGGTCTCTGCGAAGCCGCAAGGCGAAGTATAGGGGCTGACGCCTGCCCGGTGCTGGAAGGTTAAGAGGAGGGGTTAGCTGCTAAGCGAAGCTCTGAATCGAAGCCCCAGTAAACGGCGGCCGTAACTATAACGGTCCTAAGGTAGCGAAATTCCTTGTCGGGTAAGTTCCGACCCGCACGAAAGGCGTAACGATCTGGGCACTGTCTCAACGAGAGACTCGGTGAAATTATAGTACCTGTGAAGATGCAGGTTACCCGCGACAGGACGGAAAGACCCCGTGGAGCTTTACTGTAGCCTGATATTGAATTTTGGTACAGCTTGTACAGGATAGGTAGGAGCCTGAGAAGCCGGAGCGCCAGCTTCGGTGGAGGCGTCGGTGGGATACTACCCTGGCTGTATTGAAATTCTAACCCTCACCCCTGATCGGGGTGGGAGACAGTGTCAGGTGGGCAGTTTGACTGGGGCGGTCGCCTCCTAAAGAGTAACGGAGGCGCCCAAAGGTTCCCTCAGAATGGTTGGAAATCATTCGCAGAGTGTAAAGGCACAAGGGAGCTTGACTGCGAGACCTACAAGTCGAGCAGGGACGAAAGTCGGGCTTAGTGATCCGGTGGTTCCGCATGGAAGGGCCATCGCTCAACGGATAAAAGCTACCCCGGGGATAACAGGCTTATCTCCCCCAAGAGTCCACATCGACGGGGAGGTTTGGCACCTCGATGTCGGCTCATCGCATCCTGGGGCTGTAGTCGGTCCCAAGGGTTGGGCTGTTCGCCCATTAAAGCGGTACGCGAGCTGGGTTCAGAACGTCGTGAGACAGTTCGGTCCCTATCCGTCGTGGGCGCAGGAAATTTGAGAGGAGCTGTCCTTAGTACGAGAGGACCGGGATGGACGCACCGCTGGTGTACCAGTTGTCTTGCCAAAGGCATCGCTGGGTAGCTATGTGCGGACGGGATAAGTGCTGAAAGCATCTAAGCATGAAGCCCCCCTCAAGATGAGATTTCCCATAGCGTCAAGCTAGTAAGAACCCTGAAAGATGATCAGGTTGATAGGTCAGAGGTGGAAGCGTGGTAACATGTGGAGCTGACTGATACTAATCGTTCGAGGACTTAACCAAATAGAAAAGCGGAGGCGACTGTTCAACTTCGATAGACGTTGGAGAGCCGGCACTGCAAATCCCGGTTTTGGATTTGCGGGGACGGATTGAAACGGCCGAGAAGTTAGGAGCCGCAGCTGGACAATATTTAAGGTGAACTCGTTTTACAAACTTCTTCTGAAATTATCTAGTTTTGAGGGAATGATACCTCAATTTAATAGTCTGGCAGCAATGGCGAGAAGGTCACACCCGTTCCCATACCGAACACGGAAGTTAAGCTTCTCAGCGCCGATGGTAGTTGGGACTTTGTCCCTGTGAGAGTAGGACGTTGCCAGGCTACCCCTTTGGGGCTATTTTTTTGCTCAAAATCTATTACGGCCCCTTGGTCAAGTGGTTAAGACACCTCCCTTTCACGGAGGTAACACGGGTTCGAATCCCGTAGGGGTCACCAACGTTTTTTCGCGATAGAGAAAATAACGTTCCATCGCGATAGCGAAAAATAACATTCCACTAACGTTAGCGAAACTAACTTTCCTTTCAAGCCAGCGTTAAGAACATTCATTTATGTGGAGGATTAGCTCAGCTGGGAGAGCATCTGCCTTACAAGCAGAGGGTCGGCGGTTCGATCCCGTCATCCTCCACCAAAGTTTTTTCACGATAGTGAAAATAACTTTCAATATTTCTCAAAGTGAAAATAATTTACCATATACGCCGGGGTAGCTCAATTGGTAGAGCAACTGACTTGTAATCAGTAGGTTGGGGGTTCAAGTCCTCTCGCCGGCACCATGCTTCTTACATCTAAGAACTATTTGTATGAGCCATTAGCTCAGTTGGTAGAGCATCTGACTTTTAATCAGAGGGTCGAAGGTTCGAGTCCTTCATGGCTCACCAAGTTTTTTGCCCAGCAAAATAACTTTCTATATGCGGGTGTGGCGGAATTGGCAGACGCACCAGACTTAGGATCTGGCGCCGCAAGGCGTGGGGGTTCGACTCCCTTCACCCGCACTTAGGTTTTTTTAACTGTAAAATATGCGGAAGTAGTGCAGAGGCATTATTTTTTTTAAGCTAATAGTTATTATAATATTGCGCCCGTAGCTCAATTGGATAGAGTGTCTGACTACGGATCAGAAGGTTATGGGTTCGACTCCTTTCGGGCGCGCCATATATTACGGGAAGTAGCTCAGCTTGGTAGAGCACTTGGTTTGGGACCAAGGGGTCGCAGGTTCGAATCCTGTCTTCCCGACCATGCAAGCCTATTAAATATACATGGGGCCTTAGCTCAGCTGGGAGAGCGCCTGCTTTGCACGCAGGAGGTCAGCGGTTCGATCCCGCTAGGCTCCACTTATTCGGAGGAATACCCAAGTCCGGCTGAAGGGATCGGTCTTGAAAACCGACAGGCGGGTTAAACCGCGCGGGGGTTCGAATCCCTCTTCCTCCGCCATTAGTGTTAGCTAGTTTCAAATTGGTCCGGTAGTTCAGTTGGTTAGAATGCCTGCCTGTCACGCAGGAGGTCGCGGGTTCGAGTCCCGTCCGGACCGCCATTTTTATATCAGTAGGTAACTCTACTGTTGATATAGATATAGTTTGTATGGCTCAGTAGCTCAGTCGGTAGAGCAAAGGACTGAAAATCCTTGTGTCGGCGGTTCGATTCCGTCCTGAGCCATCATTTTTTTTAGGATCTTATTGTTCTTATATATATGGAGGGGTAGCGAAGTGGCTAAACGCGGCGGACTGTAAATCCGCTCCCTCAGGGTTCGGCGGTTCGAATCCGTCCCCCTCCACCAAGTTATTTTCATTAGAAAATAACCAAAGTTTTTTGACGAAGGTGAAAATAACCAATATGGCGATTGTGGCGAAGTGGTTAACGCACCTGATTGTGGTTCAGGCATTCGTGGGTTCGATTCCCATCAGTCGCCCCATTTATCTTGATAAAAAGAGTTAACTCTTTAACAGTTGGGCAGCATAGCCAAGTGGTAAGGCAGAGGTCTGCAAAACCTTTATCCCCGGTTCAAATCCGGGTGCTGCCTCCAAATTTTAATAATATGCGGGTGTAGTTTAGTGGTAAAACCTCAGCCTTCCAAGCTGATGTTGTGAGTTCGATTCTCATCACCCGCTCCAAATAAGGGCCTATAGCTCAGCTGGTTAGAGCGCACGCCTGATAAGCGTGAGGTCGATGGTTCGAGTCCATTTAGGCCCACTAGAACTTTTTGCGAAGCAAAATCGTTAGAATATATGCGACAGCAAAATAACTTCCATTGTTCCGCAGTAGCTCAGTGGTAGAGCTATCGGCTGTTAACCGATCGGTCGTAGGTTCGAGTCCTACCTGCGGAGCCATAACTTTAAATAATTTGATATTCATACATAAAACAAAACCCCCTTTAAGAAAATAGCTAAATTCTTAAAGGGGGTTTTCTTTGTCTATATACCGCCTTGGGTTTTCAGTGCGACTTAATCTACATTTAATATCCCTTTAGGAATGGTACGTACTTCTTTTATTTCCTCTTTGTACTTCGACTTCACTTTTTAACCCTTTCACTAATGAGAAGCACATGACGATCATGATAATCGCAAAAGGGAGTGCTGCAGCAATGGAAGCTGTTTGTAATACGTTCAACCCGCCAGCCAAAAGTAAAACAGCTGCCAAAGCCGATTGAATGACACCCCATGTCATTTTTATTTTATTTGAGGGATTTAATGTACCGCCTTCACTTAGCATTCCTAAAACAAAGGTTGCGGTATCGGCGACCGTTATATAATAAATCGCTACAACCGCAAACCCTAAAATACTTAACACCGAACTTAATGGTAGATAATCAAAGAATGTAAAGATAGACAATGAAACGTTTTCAGTAATATTTTTTGCCAGGTCATGGTTGCCTTTGTTTTGAACAAGCTCAAGCGCGGAGCCTCCAAATATGGACATCCAGAGACAGGTTCCGAGGGTGGGAACAACCAATACGCCAATAACAAATTCCCTTACTGTCCTTCCTTTTGAAACCCTGGCAATAAACATCCCCACAAATGGTGCCCAGGCAATCCACCATGCCCAGTAAAAAAGCGTCCAAGAGGCAATCCATTCTCCTTCACCAAAGGGCTTTAGCCTTAAACTCATATGTATAAAGTCACTAATGTAAAGACCTGTTGTATTAAAAAAGACTTTAATTACAGTCAGCGTTGGACCTACGATTAGAATTAGCAGCATAATCGTAAAAGATAAGATCATCGCTGCATTGGATAAGTACTGGATACCCCTTTCTAATCCTGTATTAATAGAAATAATAAAAATAACTGTTGCCACCACAATTACAATCATTTGGACAAATAACTGATTAGGAACACCGAATATGTCATGCATTCCGGCTGTCACCTGCATGGCACCAAGGCCTAAAGAAGTTGCGATACCAAAGACTGTTGCAAAGATGGATAGGATATCAATTGTTTTTCCAATCGGTCCGTAAATTCTGTCTCCTAATATCGGATGGAAGGCCGAACTTATGGCTGCCGGAAGCCTTTTGTTATATTGAAAAAAAGCAAGTGCCAGCCCTATTACCGTATAAATGGCCCAAGGATCAAGGCCCCAATGGAAAAATGTATATTTCATCGCCGTATTGGCTGCGTCAACCGTATAAGCTTCTCCATAAGGAGGGGTTGTATAGTGCGTTACAGGTTCGGCGACACTCCAGTAAACAATTCCGATTCCCATCCCAGCACCAAATAGCATGGCAAGCCAAGAGGCAGTGTTAAAATCAGGACGGTCTGTTTTCTTACCCAGCCGAATATCACCAAATCTAGAAAACAATAAATAAATTGAAAAAATAACAAAAAATAGGGTAGCACCAAGATACACCCAACCAAGGTAATCGATCGAACCGTTATAAATAATATCGGTAACTTTGGCGAGATTATCGGTAAAAAAAACTCCCCAAACAATAAAAATGAGCGTAAGTATTAATGATATGATAAATACACTGTTTCCCATATTCTTTTTGTTGTCCATGGAATCCTCCTAGTAAAACGTGGTGTCAGATATATTATTTTAAAAATCATCACTTATCAAGGAGGTTATATAGAAATTCCCACTTTTCCGTGTTCATCAACTCAACCTGAGTAATCTCTAATCCGCCTCCGAGGTAAACGGTTTGGTCACTGATGGCGACCACCATTGCTTCAACAACAGAGTCGTTGCCCTTCTTTTTATAGATGTCTCCTAACGAAGGCAGCTGATCGCTGCTGGGCAGACCTAGGATTCCGATGTCGTTCAAGCTCTCGTCTTCATCATTTGCCTTGTCTTTATAATCGATAGGATTACTACCAGCCGCACGGCCAGGTACCATTAATAAATACTCATTATGTTTAACCCCGTGAGAATTACTCGTGATAACCCCTTTGTTATCTGCCGTTTCAACCAATTCAATTTCATTTAATGAATAGGTATCAAGGGAATCGGGCATTGGGTTGTTTATAAGGATATAATCTCCTGCTTCCGCATTTCTGTCTTTTCTGAGTGTATATGCCTTATGATTAAAAATAAAGCTGTCATATTCCATTGGCTTGCATTTTTCAACGCTTGCGGCATTGGTGATTTGCTGTGTTAAGTCTCTAAGCTTAATAAGATGCACGGAAAGTTTATACATGGGTTTTACTCCATATACCTTATGCAACTCATTGTTAAAATAAACAAATTGTCCTTTTCTCACTTGATACAGTTTCACAGATCAATCTCCCTTCAACAACACTATATGATAAAATTGTAAGAAGAAAATTTAATTCTATTATTAGGTTGTCTTAGAATTGAAGATACTATTCTGTTAGAAGGCGAGGGGAAGGGAAGGTGGAAAAAGGATTCAGCTGGGGAAAAAGAAAAAAGCCGCCATACTATCGGTCAAGATAGTACAGCGACATTTTTTATTGTGAGATTAATTTCTAATCAAATAATCGAATGCACCTAAGGCAGCAGTTGCACCTGATCCCATAGAGATAATGATCTGCTTATAAGCACTATCTGTACAGTCACCAGCCGCATATACACCTGGAATGCTTGTAGCACCATGCTTGTCCACAATAATCTCACCGAAGCGAGTGCGTTCAAGGGTACCCTCTAACCAATCTGTGTTTGGTACAAGACCGATTTGAACGAAAATACCTTCTAATTCGATGTGCTTAATTTCTTCTGTTTCACGATCCATATAGGAAATACCATTTACCTTGTCAGTACCGGTAATTTCTTTTGTTTGAGCATTCAGAATAACCGTTACATTAGGCAGGCTGTAAAGACGATCTTGAAGCACTGAGTCAGCTTTTAACTCTGCTGCAAACTCAAGAACTGTTACATGCTTTACGATACCTGCAAGATCAATTGCAGCCTCAATACCAGAATTCCCGCCACCAATAACAGCAACGCGTTTTCCTGCAAACAATGGACCATCACAGTGTGGGCAGTATGCTACACCTTTATTCTTAAACTCCGCTTCGCCTGGGACACCAACATTACGCCAGCGTGCTCCAGTGGAAAGGATAACGGCTTTACTCTTAAGAACAGCACCGTTTTCAAGTTCAATTTCAATGAGATCTTTCTTTTCTAAACGTTTTGCACGTTGTAAGTTTAAAACGTCCACGCCATATTCTTTCACATGCTCTTCAAGGCTTGCAGCAAGTTTCGGACCTTCTGTATATTTCGTACCGATAAAGTTCTCAATACCCATCGTGTCCATTACTTGACCGCCAAAACGTTCAGCCACAATACCTGTACGGATACCTTTTCGAGCTGCGTAAATCGCTGCACTTGCACCAGCAGGTCCGCCGCCGACAACCAGCACATCGTATGGTTCTTTATCAGAAAGCTCGGAAGCATCTGTACCAGAACCCATTTTAGCAAGAATTTCTTCAATACTCATACGGCCGCCGCCAAAGCTTTCTCCATTTAGGAAAACAGTTGGAACCGCCATGATGTTTTTGCCTTCAACTTCAGCTTTAAAAACTGCACCATCAATCATGGTATGGGTAATACCAGGGTTGAGAAGGCTCATTAAGTTTAAGGCTTGTACAACATCAGGACAGTTGTGGCAAGTCAGGCTGATGTAAGATTCAAAGTGATACTCACCTTTGATGGCTTTGATTTGATCAATGACTTTTTGATCAACCTTTGGTGCTCTTCCGCTAACCTGCAAGAGAGCCAATACTAAGGAAGTGAATTCATGTCCTAGAGGAATACCAGCAAACGTTATGCCCGTGTCTTCACCGATGCGGTTTACGCTAAAGCTTGGTGTTCTCTCTAGTTCTGTTCTTTCAACCTTAATGTTGGATGACATGGACGCCAATTCATCTATCAAAAGCAGCATGTCGCGAGATATGTCATCGGTTCCTGCGCTAACCTTAAGAAGGATATCGCCTTCCATCAGTTGAAGATACTGGGATAACTGAGCTTTTATATCTGCATCTAGTAACATTTTTATCTACTCCTTAAATTTTTCCAACTAGGTCAAGGCTTGGCTTAAGTGTTGCAGAACCTTCTTGCCATTTAGCTGGGCAAACTTCGCCTGGATTGTTGCGAACGTATTGTGCAGCTTTAATTTTGTTAACGATTGTGCTTGCATCACGGCCGATTCCGCCTGCATTAATTTCCATAGCTTGTACCACGCCGTCTGGATCAATGATAAAAGTACCACGTTGTGCAAGACCTTCTTCTTCATCAAGTACATCAAAAGCGCGAGTAAGCTTTTGAGATGGGTCACCAATCATAATATATTCAATTTTGCTGATAGCTGGTGAGTGATCGTGCCATGCTTTGTGTGTGAAGTGAGTGTCAGTTGATACAGAATATACTTCAACGCCAAGATCTTTTAGAGTTGCATATTGGTTTTGTAAATCTTCTAATTCAGTAGGGCATACGAATGTAAAATCTGCTGGGTAGAAGCAAACAACACTCCATTTACCTTTAAAGTTTGCTTCTGAAACAGTGATGAAATCTCCATTTTGATATGCGTTTGCTGTGAATGCTTGTACTTCTTTACCGATTAATGACATTGTGTATTTCCTCCTAAAATTAATGTGAGAATGGTTTACATCAAATACTAATAACTAAATTAGAATAATTCTAATACAATGTTTATTATTATATAAAAGCTACCCACTTGTCAACTAGAAAGATTACATTTTTATTAGCCTTTTCAGACAAATCGATTTAAAATTTGGTTTATGACCGAATATAACCCCGCAGGCAGTAAAGTATAACTTCTAATAATAATGATATATTTATAGCAGTCTTTTTGTAGCATAGATAGAAAGAAATGAGGGGTCTATATGAGATATTTAGATCAATCCTTGGCTCAGGAAATTGTGAATCGAACAATGAATATTATAAACCGAAATATTAATGTCATGAATGAGAAGGGCGTAATTATTGGTTCAGGCGATAAGAAAAGGATAAATTCTATTCATGAAGGAGCTATTAGGGTAATAGAGAGCCAATCTGGTTTTGAAATTAGTGAAGCGGAAGCGCAACAACTTTACGGAGTTAAGGCGGGAATTAACCTGCCGATTAACTTTCATGATAAAGTAGTGGGAGTCATTGGGATTACAGGGACACCCGAGGAGATTCGGAACTACGGGGAATTGGTCAAAATGGCAGCAGAAATGATTCTTCAGCAAGCTGTACTAATTGATGAAATGCAGTGGGATGAACGATTAAAAGAAGAATTAACCAGCCAGTTATTGCACGGAACGGAAAAATTAAATTCATTATATTTTGAAAGGATGAAACGACTCGGAATAAACTTAGATATTCCACGAGTTGCTATTATCCTAACGGTTGAAAACCAACCAAATGGGTATAAATGGATTCGCGATAAACTGGAAAATGACGACTTATATGTAATGCATCCTGACCACATAGTTCTATTAAAAAAAGTAGGTATGACGAAAAAAGAATGGGATTATTCCCAAACTGTACACCAAATGGAAAAATGGGCTACTGGGTTAGAAAAATATCAACGGTTGCATTGCAAAATTGCAATTGGAAGCTGCCATCCAGATTTAGAAGGGCTCTCCGAGTCTTATCGAGAGGCAGTCTATACTTTGAATGTGGGGGAGAAACTAGACCCTCATAAAACCATTTATTTTTTTGACGAATATAAATTGCCTATTTTTCTTGCGCGAGCTAATCAACTTGGGATTGGGGGGGAGATTGGTCCATATTTTCAACAATTAAAACAACAAGATAAAAAAGGGGAATTGTTGGAAACATTGATGGTATATGTTGAAGAAAATGGAGATGTTAATAAAGTGGCGGGAAGGCTCTTTATTCACCGAAACACCCTTAGATACCGGTTGGAACGGATTGCTGAATTGACAAACAAGGACCCGCGTAATGTTAAGGATTTACTTGAGCTCTATCTTTCTATTTTGCAAAATCAAATTAAATAATTTTGTGCAAATGCACAAAAAGGCTTAGTTATCCTAAGCCTTTTTTTGATGGACTGAACAATGTAATTAGATGGGGAAACGCTTACAATGAATGTACAATAATCAAGGAGGGACTCACCAATGGATCCACAGATTCAAGTAAGCGCTTTAGGTGCAGTGATTGCACTTGTTGTTGCAATTGTACTAATTTTAAAGAAAGTATCGCCTGCCTATGGAATGATTGCCGGTGCGTTAGTCGGCGGTCTTGTCGGAGGAGTCGATATAACCAATACAGTAACATTAATGTTGGAAGGTGCTAAAGGTATTATTCCAGCCGTATTACGAATTTTGGCTGCAGGTGTTTTAGCTGGAGTTCTGATTGAATCAGGTGCTGCGGCAGTAATTGCTGAAACGATTGTAAAAAAATTAGGAGAAACAAGAGCGTTGCTTGCACTAGCTATCGCAACGATGATCTTAACAACAGTTGGTGTTTTCATCGACGTTGCTGTTATTACGGTTTCACCAATTGCTCTAGCAATAGCTAAGAGAGCTGGAATTTCAAAAACGGCTATTTTACTAGCGATGATAGGTGGAGGTAAAGCGGGTAACATTATGTCACCAAATCCAAATGCCATTGCTGCTTCCGATGCTTTTAATGTTCCTTTAACATCCATTATGGCTGCAGGTATTATTCCAGCCATTTTCGGACTTGCCGTAACGTATATTATTGCTAAAAAACTTGTGAAAAAAGGCTCAACTGTTCAAATGCAAGAAATTCAAACTCATAATGGCGGGCCGCTTCCTTCATTCTTAGCAGCCCTTATTGCCCCTATTGTAACGATTATATTATTAGCCTTAAGACCGTTGTTCGATATTAATATCGACCCGTTAATCGCCTTACCTGTTGGTGGTATTTTGGGAGCAATTGTAATGGGCAGAGGAAGAAAGATAAACGACTATGCTATTTCAGGCTTAGGAAAAATGTCTGGTGTGGCAATTATGCTTCTTGGGACAGGTACACTAGCTGGAATTATTGCTAATTCTGGATTGAAAGATGTTTTAATCGAAGGATTAAATGCAATTGGACTTCCGGGTTATGTTCTTGCACCAGTTTCTGGTATCTTCATGTCTGCTGCAACGGCTTCTACAACTGCGGGTACAGCTGTAGCCAGCCAGGTATTTAGTTCAACGATTTTAGGTATGGGTGTTTCTGCTATTGCTGGTGCTGCTATGATTCATGCGGGTGCAACTGTACTAGATCACTTACCACACGGAAGTTTCTTCCATGCAACAGGTGGAAGTGTCAATATGGAAATTAAAGAACGTCTAAAAGTGCTTCCTTACGAAACACTCGTAGGTTTAACGTTAGCTATCATTTCTACTTTAATTTATGGTGTATTTCATATATTTGGTTAACATCAACTAGATAGGAGAGGAAAAAGATGAAGATTGTCATTGCGCCAGATTCCTTTAAAGAAAGTTTATCAGCACTAAAGGTCGCGGAGTCAATTGAAAAGGGCTTTAAAAGGGTAATTCCTGAGGCTGAATATATAAAAGTACCAATGGCTGATGGTGGCGAAGGTACGGTACAGTCTCTAGTCGATGCAACAGGTGGTGAAATAATTTCAAAAACAGTAACAGGACCACTAGGCGAACCAGTAGGTGCTTTCTTTGGAATTCTTGGAAATAAAACGACAGCTGTAATTGAGATGGCCGCTGCCTCAGGTTTACACCTTGTACCAGCAGAGAAGCGAAATCCTCTCATAACCACAACTAGAGGGACAGGCGAACTAATTGCTGCCGCTCTTGATTACGGTGTTAACCATATCATTATTGGTATAGGGGGCAGTGCAACAAATGACGGCGGTGCAGGAATGGCTAAAGCGCTTGGGGCACATCTACTTGATGAGGATGGCATAGAAATAGGAGAAGGAGGCGGCTCTCTTTGTGACTTAGCCTCTATCAATCTCTCAGAATTTGACCCGCGGTTAGCAAATATTAAAATTGAGGTTGCATGTGATGTTGATAATCCGCTGACGGGGGATAAAGGAGCATCTGCTATCTTTGGACCACAAAAAGGGGCTACTGCTGAAATGGTAGCACTACTGGATCAGAATCTTGGTCATTATGCTGCCATAATTGAGCGAGATCTTGGTGAAAAAATAAATGAAGTACCTGGTTCCGGTGCTGCAGGTGGTCTTGGGGGAGGACTATTGGCCTTTTTACCCTCGGAATTGAAGCGAGGAGTCGAAATTGTTATTGAAGCTACTGGTCTATCTCAAATCGTAGAGGATGCAGATTTAGTCATAACTGGAGAAGGTAAGATTGACGGACAAACTATCTTTGGCAAAACTCCAGTTGGTGTTGCTAAAACGGCTAAAAAATATGGAGTCCCTGTTGTTGGAATTGCCGGAAACGTATCAAAGGATAGTGACGTTGTACATGAACATGGTATTGATGCCATATTCAGTATTGTCCCTGGTGTAATTTTATTAGAAGATGCGTTTAAACATGCAGAAGAGTACGTAGAGAGAACCGCTGCTAATATAGCTACTGTTTGGAAAATGAAGTAATAGGTTGTATCACCATATTTAGAAAACAATATTTTATAGAACTATCACCTTGTCAACTAGAAAGATTACATTACTATCAGTTTTTCAGCAAAACATTTTAAAAAATTGAAGATCACGCTGAGATAGTTATTTTAAATCATTGCGCTAAAAAGCCACCTTTTTAAACTAAAGGTGGTTTTTTAGTTAGGACGCTTTTTGTAAGCGTTCTTATAAAGAAGGGGGTAAATACATAATATCACAGCAAATTTTGACGTGTCCTGCTTTCTGTTAGATAGTCTCTCATTTGAATTGCAAATAACAGTGAAATGGAAAGAGTTTCAACTTCATTTATCTTTATAACTGGAAGAAAACCTTACAAAACAAAGTTCGATAAAAAGGCTCCCTATCAGGCACCGAGTTCTGTCGAAGATTGGAAATCCATGTATTGGGAGCAGACATTTTTTATTTGCATTCGTTTTCACGTTTTTGTGAAAAAGAGTGTATTAATCTAGTCTATTAATCTACTTATACTTAAATCATAAATGAAATCGCTTTATATAGGAGGAGTAAAGTATGAGTGGTTCTTGGCTTGATTTAGAAGGGAAAGTGGCAATTGTCACGGGTGGTGCTTCTGGCATTGGATTACATATTACTAAAGAATTAATTAAAAACGGAGCAAAGGTCGTTGTCTCTGATATTAATGGTGATGAAGGACAACAGGCTGATGGATCGTATTTTATAAACTGTGATGTGACAAAAAAAGAAAGCGTTAACCTTATGGTTGCCCGAACGGTTGAATTGTTTGGTTCAGTGGATATCCTAGTAAATAACGCTGGTGTCAACCTGCCGCGACTATTAGTTGATGTTGTAGGGGAAAGACCAGAATATGAACTTAGTGAGAAAGACTTCGATTTTATGGTAGCGGTAAATCAAAAAGGACCTTACCTCTGTTCACAGGCTGCGGCGAAAGAAATGGTCAAACAAAATAAGGGAGTTATCATTAATGTTGCTTCGGAAGCAGGTCAAGAAGGTTCTGCTGGTCAAAGCTGTTACTCTGCTACGAAAGGTGCCGTCATCTCATTTACTCGTGCCTGGGCAAAGGAGTTAGGGAAATACAACATTCGAGTGGTGGCTTTAGCCCCTGGTATCTTGGAAACAACAGGATTAAGAACTCCTGCCTATGAAGAAGCATTGGCCTATACACGAGGCGTTACGGTGGAAGGATTAAATACAGATTATAGTAAGTCGATTCCGCTGGGACGGGAGGGGCAATTGAAAGAAGTTGGCGATTTGGTTTCTTACCTTGCTTCGGACCGTTCCAGTTATATTACAGGGACAACGGTTAATATTTCAGGTGGTAAATCCAGAGGTTAATAACCAAAAATGAATCGTCAGTAAAAGCTATTTTAATGGATGATTGATTCGGAGCCGAGAAAAAATTTACACATTACTGAAACTATTCCGATATAATCTATATCATCCATTTTTACGAAGAAGGTGGTGAGAATATGTCTGAATTAAATATGGATAATCGAATCGTACAGATCATTGAGTTGATCAGGAAGAAAACATACTGTCCATTGGATTATCTCGCAGAAACCATTGGAGTAAGTACCCGAACCATCCGCAATGATATTAAGCAGCTAAATAGTGACCTTAAGGGAATAGCAGTCATAGAGAATGAACGGGGGAAAGGCTTCCATTTGGAAATTGAGGATGAGCAGTTGTTTTTGAACTTGATTGGAAGCATTTATTCAGAAAAAAATATGCAGGATTCACCCCAACGACGGATTGCTTTTATCATTGACCGCTTACTAAATAGTGATGAAGAGAATACCTTAGATGAGCTAGCTTTTGCTATGAATATTGGCAGGACGACGCTGGTGAATGAATTAAAAAAAGCAGCAGTTGCTTTAGAAACATACAACTTATCGATACTTGGGAAACAAAACAGCGGAATATATTTAAGTGGAAATGAACTAGATTTACGCTACTTTATCCTTGATAACGTATATGACTATATCTATAGCAGCTATCCCTTAGATGAGGATATAAAAGAAGCTATCCTGGCAATTGCTAACGAACATGACTTGGAATCCTCAACTCAAAATAGGCTAATGAAGTCAGTCATTGTTATGCTTGACCGCCTATTAAAAGGCTGCCCTCTTAAAGAGATGGGTGATAAACACAGGAAGCTGCTTGACACTAAAGACTATCAGATAGCTTTTGAAATCGTTGGTGCCATCGAAAGTAAACTTCCGATTAGGATTCCAGAACCAGAAATTCTATTTATAACTTTACCCATTGCGGGCAGGAGAACACCAACTAATAATCGTTCAATTGCTGACATTACCATTACGGATGATGTGAAAAAACTGTTGGAAATGATTATGGAGCAGCTTGGCTTTGAAAAAGAAATTATTAAAGAAAATGGAACTTTCTTTCAGGATTTACACTATCACTTAACCTTTTTGCTGAATCGGCTGATGTTTGATATCAGGATTAAAAATCCATTATTGGCTGATGTAAAGGAAAAATATCCTGTTGCTTTTAAAATGGCAGAAATGGCTGGTCAAGTAATAAAAAAGGAATATGGCTTAACACCTTCTGAAGATGAACTTGGATTTATGGCCGTTTATTTCGGAGTTTTCATTGCACAAAGTGATGTAAACACGAAACGTTTGCGGCAGGTTGCAGTTATATGCGGTACAGGAAGAGGAACGGCCAAACTGGTATCGATTCAACTGCAGAGTCTCCTTAATCAAAATACTCAAATCGATCTTTTTTCGGAAACAGAGGTAACAAAAGAGTTATTGAACCATTACGATCTTGTTTTTACTACCGTAAAACTAAGATTTGAATCGAATACTCCCATCATCATCATTAATGAAATATTCGATGAAAAAAGTGTTTCAAAGCAAATCGAAAAAGTGACCTATTTACAAAAATTTAAGCTTAAAGATGAAGGCAATCATAATTCAATCGTGAAGTTGTTACTGAAAGAAGAGAAATTTTTTCGATTGGATAGCAGTAAAAGCTATCACGAAAATGTAAATGGAATGGTAGACAAGTTAGTGTGTACAGGCTGCCTGGATGAAGGTTTTAAAGAACGGCTAAGTGAAAGGGAAGCAAAAGGATCGATGGTATTTGATCGTTTTATAGCCCTTCCTCATACTAGTAATGCCGCAACCAATAAAATTGAATTAGCACTGGGTGTTTTTCCTGAAACGGTTTTGGCAGATGGGAAAGAAATTAAACTTGTCTTTCTGTTAGGAATTCCAAAACAAACCGATTATGACGCCAGTCTTTTAGTGAAAATATACGATGAAATTATTAAGATTGCTTCCAATGATCAGTTGATTGATCAACTGGCTCAATCATCCAGCTATGAAAAATTAGTGAAATGCCTTGAATATGCAAGTAGGTCATAATTTTTGAAACAAACGTAAGGATGTGAAAAGCATTGAATATTATTGTGATTATGATTTTTATCGCCGGAGCATTTGTGGTTCAAATGGGTTTAGGGTTTCTACAAATCAAGCATTTTTCGAAAGCGTATGCAGAACTGAGAAGAATTGGGAAGGTAGCGATTGGTAAGAAGCCAGGAAGAATCCGTGCAGGAACCATTGTCCTTTTTGCTGTGTCAAATAGCGGTAAAATCTTAAAGGCTAAGAAAATGCAAGGGGTTACCGTAATGGCGACAGTCAAGGACCTGCCTGGGTTTGAGGATAAGAATATTCGAACCTTAAAAGAAGAAGATATGGCCCATTGTAATAAGCTGCTTAAATTAGCCATTCTAGATGCTGTGTCTAACTACAAGACAATCATGAGTGGAGGCGTTATTCCGGAAAAGTATAGTCCTTTTAAAAACATGATGCTAAAAGCAGAACGTGCAGTTGCTGTTAAAAAATAATAAGAGGTGAAAGAGTATGGATTTTATCATTAAATTTGCCGAAGGATTTATGAAATTGTTTCAAACAGGCGCAGATGTATTTATTTCTTGGATGACAGGAATTGTCCCTGTTGTTTTACTATTAATTGTTGCGATGAATACGTTAATTCAAATCATTGGGGAAAAACGGATTAACAATCTGGCAAAGGCCTCAACGAAAAACCCGCTATTAAGATATATGGTTCTGCCATTTGTTGGATCGTTTATGCTAGGTAATCCCATGGCATTATCATTAGGGCGTTTTTTACCAGAAAAGTACAAGCCAAGTTATTATGCTTCAGGTGCTTATTTTTGTCATACAAGTAATGGTTTATTTCCACATATCAACCCAGGAGAATTGTTTATCTTCCTCGGAATCGCAGCAGGGATCGAGACACTCGGTTTTAGTACAGCAGAATTGGCTGTCCGTTACCTCCTAGTCGGATTAATCATGAACTTCTTTGCAGGCTGGATTACTGATTTTACAACAAAAATGGTAGAAAAACAGCAAGGCATTACATTAAGAACAGAAGTGAAATTACATCACTAAGATAAAGAGGGGGTTTACAAGATGACTGAATATCGTTCCATTCAAGTTGTGAAAGGCAGCGGCGGTTATGGAGGTCCGCTGACCATTACTCCAACTGCACAAAAAAATAAAATTGTTTACATTACTGGCGGCGGTTCAAAACCAGACATCGTCGATAAAATTGCCGAATTAACAGGTGCAGAGCCTGTCAATGGTTTTCAAACATCGGTACCTGATGAGACCATCATGGTGGCAATCATTGATTGCGGAGGTACATTACGCTGTGGAATTTACCCGCAAAAAAGAATTCCAACAATTAATATTATGCCTACAGGAAAAACTGGTCCCTTGGCTAAGTTCATCACGGAAGATATCTATGTGTCTGCCGTTGATGTTGACCAGATTCAACCTATCTATGATGCAGAAACACTTGTGGCAGCTGCTGCGGAGAAGCTCCCTGAACAGGCGCCTCAAAGAGAATTCAAATATAGTGCGGATCAAAAAATTTCTCAGACTCTCGCTGCAAAAAAGAATAAAAGTATCGTAACTAAATTTGGACTTGGTGCAGGTAAAGTTATTAATACTTTCTATCAAGCTGCACGTGATGCCGTCCAAACCATGATTACGACAATCATACCATTCATGGCCTTTGTTTCACTGTTGATTGGAATTATCCAAGGATCCGGAATCGGTAACGTTTTTGCGAAAATAATGGCACCTCTTGCAGGCAATATTGGCGGACTACTTTTAATTGGATTTATTTGTTCATTACCATTCTTATCTCCATTGCTAGGTCCAGGTGCCGTTATTGCACAGGTTATTGGTACATTAATCGGGGTCGAAATTGGTAAGGGAAATATACCACCAAACCTAGCTCTACCTGCCTTATTCGCAATTAATACTCAAAATGCCTGTGATTTTATTCCAGTAGGACTTGGGTTAGCTGATGCAGAGCCGGAAACAGTAGAAGTAGGTGTACCATCTGTTCTCTATTCCCGATTCTTAATCGGTGTTCCGAGGGTATTTGTTGCATGGCTGGCCAGCTTTGGATTGTATGAATAAGAAAAAAATATCATATTTAAATAACTTTATATTGATACACCAAGTATTCGAACAACTAAGATATTAAAAGGAGGCATGGGGGCATAACTCATTGTTAATGCCATAGATTATGAAAACTATTTATGAAAACAAAGTAAAAAATATTGGTTCGATGGCGGGTACGTTCTTGGAAGAAAAAATGTTCATTTTATTCGGTACTGAGGCTCCTCAGGATTTAAAAGATTTTTGCTACAACATTGATGTTGTTAATGCAGATGGGGAAATTCAAGAAGGGCAGAAGCTTTACATCAACAACGAAGAGTTTAACATTACTGCAGTTGGTAATCTCGTTCAACGTAATTTAACTACCCTAGGTCATATTACGTTAAGATTTGATGGGACAACAACACCTGAATTACCGGGTACTTTATACTTAGAAAATAAAGACATTCCGTCCATTTACTTAGGTACAAAACTTAAAATCGTAAGTGAATAGTTAAGTTATGTTCAGCAGATATTAACCTCTGCTACTGATAGGAAACAAGAGGCTTAATCTATAAGAGGTTAAGTCTCTATTTTTTGAGGAGGAGAAATAAGTGAGATTATATATTGATTCAGCAAATGTAGAACAAATCCGCCGATTGAATGAGTATTTTCCGATTACCGGTGTCACCACAAATCCGTCTATTCTAGTAAAAGAAAATCGTCCTTTCTTGGAACAGCTTAAAGAAATTAGAGAAGTAATCGGTGAAGAGAAAGAATTATTTGTACAGTTACTTGGGGAGACAGCTGAAGAAATGGTCGATGAAGCAAGGTTTATTACCCGCGAGGTTCCTGGAAAAATTATTGTAAAGATTCCTGTAACAGAAGAAGGGTTAAAAGCGATAAAAATGCTGGTCATAGAAAATATACCTACACTCGCGACAACCATCTATACTCCTTTTCAAGCGCTAATGGCAGCAATGGCTGGTGCGAAGTATGTAGCTCCTTATGTGAATCGTATCGATAATTTAACAGGGAATGGTGTAAAAGTAGTCGCTGAAATTGCCAAGTTATTTTCAACGTATCAGTTACCAGCTGAAATCGTTGCTGCCAGCTTTAAAAATGTTCAGCAAGTCCATGATGTCTGTCTCGCTGGAGCACAATCGGTAACGGCAGGTCCTGACCTTATTGAAAAATTTATTGCTTTCCCTGCTACAGCAACTGACGTTTCAGTTTTTAAAAAGGAATGGCAGAAAGCTTATGGAGTAGATCGTATTAATTGATAAGTTGGGGGAGAGGAGAAAACCATGAAACAAGTAGTATTCTTTGATTTAGACGGTACACTTTTAACAAGTGATTTAAAGGTTGCAAGCAGCTCTATTGAAGCAATACATGCGTTACAGGCGCAAGGAGTAGAACCAGTTATTGCAACTGGCCGAACATTAGCGGAAATTGGTTCCATACTAGAGGAAACAGGCATCCGTTCATGTGTTGTTATGAACGGTCAATATGTCATCTATGACGGGGAAGTAATCTATGAAAATCCATTGGATGTAAGGGAAGTAATAGGATTACATGAGGCAGCGTCACGTAATGGTCATGAATTGGCTTTTTACAACGCAGATAAAATAGCCGTCACAAGTGAAGGGTCAGAGTTAATTACAAAAAATTATATCCGCGTTGGCGGTCAATATCCTCCTATAAATGCCAGTCTATATCTAAATGAATCCATCCATTTAATGCTGATATTCTGCGAAGAAGGGGAAGAATCTTATTATCAGAAAAAATTCCCCTATTTCCAATTTGTAAGGAACTCTCCATACGGTTGTGATATTTACCCAGCAGGAACTTCAAAAGCTTCTGGCATTGAGCGTTTACTCACCCTGAAAAACCTGCCTTTAGAAGCTACATATGCATTTGGGGACGGATTAAATGATTTGGAGATGTTTGAACTAGTGCAGCATCCAATTGCAATGGGGAATGCGTTAGATATTGTAAAACAGTCGGCAAAACATGTAACCCATTCACATAACGAAGATGGTATTTTAAAAGGTTTGGAATTATGTGGATTATTAAAGTAGAAGTTAACTCTAGAAAATTAGAAATCATGGTGCTGGTAAATGCTCAAAAGAACTCGTCTGTGTTGACGAGTTTTTTCACATTTTGTGTCTGTATAAGGCCTTGATCGCTCCGCATAGGGAGTAATCAAGGCCTTATAAGTGGTGGTAAATCTTTATCAATCCAGTTTAGGAAAGTGAAATGCATATAAGCAGTGCAGGAAATCATCAAATGGAAGGGAGGACTCGCCCTCTTGCTCGCCATTTCCGGAAACGCTGGTTCTGATGGAGTTCCCCCATACTTGCAGACTGTCGTTATTTGGGTTATAAAAATACACGCGAATGCACCCAGAAGGGTCAGCGCCTATACGTTGAATAAGGACTGCATGGGCTCCAAGCGCTTGACCAGAATGGTTGTATATAATAATACCAGCTGGCTGGGGGAGACCATCATTAACATTTGGTTTGTTTGAAGGGTGATAGTGCAGGTGGAATTTGGTTTTAAACTGTAAGTCACTGTAAACATCTGAGAACTCGGTCCATATTCCTTTTATATGAAAAGAAGGGTTGATCCATTTATGGGGATCCTGCCCGCGCCCTTCGGAAGCCTTTAACATTTCAAAATAGATTGAATCAAGGTGAGGAATCAAAAGCAGTGAGACGGTATCAATATTTTCCTCATCATTTAATGTGACTTGTGGAAGCGTATCTGAAGAAATCGGTCGACCTTCAAAATAAATCGTGATTTTCCCATTTTCTAAAAAATGATTAAACATTTTAAGCAGCATGATAGGCTCTTTCTGTGACCAATAGCTGAGTGCTCTTGTTGATTGGCACGCGGGGTTAAATCCTTGGCCGATCCCAAGAGGCTGCCCTAAAACACTTATCATTTCCGAGACAAGAAGAGTACGAAGAACTTGTGTATCTGTGATTTTATGATGTGCGGCGAGCCGTTTTTTAATCGTTTCATGAAGGGGTACTTTTAAAAGCTTTCCTAATTCTTTTACAAATTCTTTTGTAAAAATATCTCGTTCCAAAAGGCGTATTAAACCATAAATGCATCTTCTGGTTTTGATTGTAACCGCTGCATCGATGAGAGTGGAAACAAAAGGTAGATTCAACCGCAGGTTTTCTCTGGCTGTTTCATTCCCACCGAGTATATATTGAATCAAATCCGTTTTTTCTTTATTAATATAGTTTAAAAAAATCGCATGGAAAGGCGAAACAAGTCCTGTACTCGTTACTGATGACTTCAGCTGATAGGCTTCCTGAATTAATAATAAGTCATTGCTGACTTTCAGTTTACTTTCATAATTTTCAACCGAAGTCGCAGCGGATATATCAGATGGACAGAATACGGCGTTTTCGTAATGCATCAAGCTTAAATCAGCTTCTTTCTGGCCGCCGGCTAATTTTTTTGCACTGGCAATTAATTTCAGTATTTTGTCTGTTACAATTGGCCTTTGTACAGCAAGATTATGGATTTCTTGATATAAGCTTTGAAAAACTACCGGCGAAAAACAATGGTCTGAAATAAATCTCAAAATATCCGACGCCTGTTTATCATCATAGATATGCTTTACCCGATTTTCTTCCGTTTCCTTCATTAATAATAGATCCATATTTAAAGCCAAAACCTTTGTCAAAAATTCATTTGCTTCATACGCCGACATTTCTGGATGTACATAATCACCCCTGGCAATGGCGAGAATTCTCAGATTGCTCAATGTCTCGGCTGCTGCCGTGATTCCGCCGGCATGTAAAGTACCTCTAACGAGAACAGGATTTAGTTTACGGACATTTTCCCATGGTTTCCCTGCAAATACCCCGGTTTCGTCAAAGAGATGGGCATACTTATAAATCTTTGCCAATCCGTTCGGCTCTTTCAGTAGTTCAACCGCTTCTTCCAAAACTTTCTGTTGAAATAAACTTTTATTTAATATAGAAGATTTTGATAACTGATAAAAGGCTTTTTGAAATGAATCCTCTGAAGTAAAAAGAAAAAGTCCCATTTATCCCTTCCCTTTCCTGCATACTGCCTTTACAATATAATATTGACCAAATACAAAGAGAATTACTTATTATAAGAAAAAACACACAAGGCTTCATTCAGATAGAAAAGTGATGGAAATTTGGCTGGGATTGGAGTTCTTCAACTTTACCAGTGGACCAGAAGAGATTCGATTGCAGGGTTTAAGCAGATTTGTTTGAGTAATTTAGTGAATATTCTAAAAATAATATTTACCTTAATTTAACATATAATAGTTGATATTTCAACTTAGGCAAAAATAAGAAAGGACCCGGAAAATCTTTCGGGGTCCTTTAAGTGAATCAATTTGTGATCAACTGCTTATGATAAATTCTCGTCCCGTTCCAGGTGCCATTTTCAAAAAAGGTCTTTTTACCGGAAACGATCATAACACTATCAATGCCTTTTTCCACAGCATTCAAGGCGGAGTGAACTTTCGGAATCATCCCTCCACTAATTTCACCATTGGCAATATAAGTATCCACCTCTTGTTTTGATAGGGAACGGGCGATTGTACCCTCAATCAAGACACCATCAACATTGGTGACAAACAGGCATTGTTCGGCATGAAGGGCTTTCGCTACCTCTGCGGCCGCATAATCTGCGTTAACATTAAGTTTTTCGCCGCTTTCAGTAATTCCTATCGGAGTAATAACCGGAATGTAGTTCGCATTAACAGCGAGTTCTAAGTATTCTGTATTAACCTTGCTGATTTCTCCAACAAAACCAAGCTCCGCACGGTTTGCATAATCCGCCTGTAAACAATTCGCATCACTTCCATTTATCCCGATAGGGGAGAAGTGGTGATGCTGAAGCATTGCCACAAGTTTTCTGTTTGTCTGTCCTGCTAGAATCATTTCCGCAATTTTAAGTGTCTGCTCATCCGTTTTACGAAGTCCATTGACAAATTGAGGTTTTACATTAATCAATTTGAGCATTTCATTTATATCAGGTCCGCCGCCATGGATAAAAACCAGTTTATAACCAACATTCTTCAATTCGAAGAGACTTGTAAAAAAAGAGGATGTTAACTCGTCCAAAACACTGCCGCCGCATTTGATCACAATATATTTCATCCTATTTTCCTCCTAGCCTTACGTGCGATAGCTGGCATTGATTTTGACATAGTCATAAGATAGGTCACAGCCCCATGCCTTACCGGCACCTTTACCCACATGAAGGTCAACTAAAATCTTGATAAATGGCTGATTTAAATAATTGCGTGCTTCGTCCTCTGAGAACGCACAGGGCACACTATTTTCCAGCATCTTTATAGGACCGATGGCCATATCGACTGTATAAGGATTAATCGCCGCTTTTGTCTGGCCAATCGCGCCGATGATTCGTCCCCAGTTGGCATCGGCACCGAAGATGGCGGTTTTTACTAAACTTGACCCAACAATTTGTTTGGCAATAAATCTTGCTTCCTCATCATCCTTCGCCCCTAGTACCTCTACCTCAACTAACTTTGTAGCTCCCTCGCCATCCCTCGCAATTTGCTTGGCTAGGTTTTCACAAGCCTTCTTCAAAAGCTCAACGAATGTTTCCCATTCTGGATGTTCTGGGGTTAACGGATGATTCCCTGCCAGCCCGTTTGCCAAACACAAGACCATATCGTTTGTAGAGGTATCACCATCCACGGTAATTTGATTAAATGTATGATTGGTTACCCGTTTTAAGGCTGCCGATAAATTCTCAGGCGAGATCGCTGCATCACATGTTAAGAAACCAAGCATGGTAGCCATGTTCGGATGAATCATTCCAGAACCTTTGGCCGCACCTCCGATGGTAATGGTTTTGCCGTCGATTATGCTTGAGTAACCGCAGCTTTTCATCACGATATCGGTGGTGAGAATAGCAGTTTGAAAATCAACTGCATCACTGTTTGATTTACCTGGAGATAATGATTGAATGCCGTTTGAAACTTTTTCCATATCTAAATACTTGCCAATAACACCAGTCGAAGCAACAGCCACATAATTTTCCTTAAGGTTGAATTTTTCAGAGGTTAAGGAGCGCATGATTAATGCATCCTTGTGTCCTCTTACTCCTGTACACGCATTGGCACAGGCACTGTTTACCACAACAGCCTGTAAGAGACCTTCGCGCTCAATGCTTTCTTTCGTTACTATTAAAGGAGCTGCTTGGAATTGGTTTGTGGTATAAACTGCTGCAGCTGAAGCCGGGATTTCACTAATAATGATTCCTAAGTCCTTTTTAGCATGGCGGAGTCCGGCATGGACCCCTGCGGTCGTAAATCCTTGTGGTGATAATATATTCCCATTTTCAATTTCAACAATTTTTTCCTTTAACAATAACTGCATTCATGATCCTCCTTAAGGGTACATAGGAATAAACTCTAATCCCGTTTTCTCATTTAATCCATTCATTAAATTGGCATTTTGAACCGCCTGGCCGGCAGCGCCTTTCATGAGATTGTCAATAACAGAAACGATCGTTAACCTTCCTGTTCGCTCGTCAGCATGTAAACCAATATCACAATAATTTGATCCAGATACTTCTTTGACAGATGGGAAATTACCTTTCTGTCTAATCCTTACGAACGGATTATTCGAATACTGTTCCTTATATAATTCAATAAGTCTATCAGTATTGATATTTTCTGTAAGATTTACATAAATCGTAGCCATGATTCCTCTCGTGATTGGCAACAAATGGGTATTGAAAGTGATAGGTGAAATTTCGGCATCCCACAGGTTCAATTGCTGTTGAATTTCAGGAATATGCTGATGTTCGTTTACTTTATAGATTCGGAAGTTTTCATTGATTTCCGAGAATAGCAGGTTTTTAGATACCGATCTACCAGCACCGGAAGCACCGGATTTTGCATCAACGATAATCATATCCGGATTAATCAGTTTCTGTTTTATTACTGGTGCAAGACCTAATAGAGTTGCTGTAGGGTAACAGCCAGGGTTGGCAATTAAATTAGAATCGATAATTTTTTGTTTGTTCCATTCACTTAACCCATAAACAGCTTTTTCAAGGAGATTGCTCCCTATAGGTTCGTGCTTATACCATTTCCTATATAGTTCTCCATCAGTAAGACGCAGGTCACCAGATAAGTCGATGATTTGAATACCTGTGTGTGCGAAGGCGGGGACTAGTTTACTAGATACCCCTGATGGCGCAGCAATAAATACAATATCTGAATGCTTCGCTATTTTTTCAGCATTGATGTGCTCGAGTTTTAAGCTTGTCATTCCATTCAGATGTGGAAACTCTTCTGATAAAGGAATCTCATCCCTTGTCGTATGAACGGATTGTACCCTAAATACGGGATGGTGATGTAATATGCGAAATAGTTCACCACCGCCATATCCAGTAGTACCGATTATTGATACTTGCATGAGTGACCTCCCCGAAACATGCCTATTTTGTTATTCCCAAAGATACGTTTTGCCCCAGCTTTCCCTTGCCAAAGTTTCTACTTCCTCTACAAGACTATCTTCAACCATATAGATGTCTCCCTGTTCGTATGGGTTGTAATGGAAGGCATACATCCTTGATAAAAACTCATGAAGCGGGAGGGAAGATTCTCCTTCAACTTCACCGAAACCTGTAACGCTGGGGCTAATGCCTTGCCCCCAGTTCTGACCGCTGTCGTTGTTCGGATTGTAAAAATAGATTCGGTAATTTGCATTCTGATCTTTATGAATCCTTTGAATCGATACCGCATGCAGACCGAGCAGCGTCCCGTGTACGTTAGTCGTGAATATGCCAACTGGGTTTGGATAAATCAATTCGTACCCCTCATTATAGTCCGGATGGTGAGTGGCATAGAATAGCCTGACAAAGGTGGAATAATTTGTCACTTTCAGTGTTAGTGGATCGATCACATTTATAAAGCCCTTTGGTATCCACTCTCCATAGAATTCGGGGTTTACCCACTTATGACCGTCTTCTCCACGAAGGAGTGTACGTTTCATCATTTCGTTATAGATTTTATCGAGGTGGGAAACAAGAACAATGGATACGGGATCCAATTCTTGGTGAATTTCTCCAGCAACTCCGTCAGCCAGGAGGCTTGAATGGATTGCTTCACCTTCAAAAGTCATGTCAATATCATGATCACGAGCCGCGCGGGCAATGTATTCCAACAGCTGTCCAATTCCATGCTGGGACCAGAGGGAGATGGCTCTCGCAGACTGGCAAGTTGGATTGAGACCCTGGCCCACTCCAAGCGGCTGACCGAGTACACTAATGACCCCGGCAACGAGCACACCGTTCAGGCTGATCCCGCACCGTTCATATTCAGGCTTTGAAAGGATTTGTTTTACCTGAGCGTGAATCGGGAGCTCGAACAGCCGGCGAATGGCTGGTGCCACATGTTCCTGGGAAAGAACTCCGCGGTCAAGCATTCTTGCAAGGCCGTAAATAGATTGCCTTGTTTCTGGATAAATAGAGAGTTGAATCATATCGTGAATTAATTCTCTATTGGCATTAAAGCTGGCTGTCCCTGTTTCTGTTAAATCAAGGGCAGCTGGAATTAAGTCAGGATTCTTTCGGTTAAGGAATCTCAGCAGTACGGCATGATGGGGTGAAACAAGCCCCGTATCTTTCATGGAACCAGCAAAGATCTTAGCCTCAGCCTCAAGTTCATCACTATAGGCATCCTTTATTCTCAACCTATACTCTCTTTGAGAGGACGCATCCTTACTTAGTGGTGTAGGGGCATTGGCTGCACGTGAGTACTTTTTAAGTGCTTCCGCTGTTCTTTCATCTTCTACACTTTCCATTAGTGGTTCAAACATGGCAATCATGTTTAGAATCCGTCCCGTCATAATCGGGCGCTGAACAGTTAGGCGATCAATCTCCTGAGCAATTTTATCAGCGATTGCTTTAAACGAAAGCTCTTGACCCAGGTAGCGGAACAAGTGCTGTGCCCGGATCATATGATCATCCAGCTGAATACGGTTTTCCTCGTTTTCCGGCGGAAATAACAGGTCAAGATTAAGAGCAAGGACTTCATTTAAAAATACGTGTGCTTCTTCAGCTGTAACGCCCTCGTGTATGTAATCCCCTTTGGCGATGGCAAGCATTCTCATTTCACTTAACAATTCGATAATGGATTGGACACCTTTAAGCTTCAATGAACCGCCGGCCAAGGGAGGCTGCATTTTTGCTGGATCTTCCCACGGACCTTCTTGGAACACACCCGCTTGGTCAAACCGATGGGCATTCCCATAGAGGATGGACAGCCCATCATCTGAACGGGAAAGCTCAATCGCAAGTTGGAAGACTTCTGTCTGGTACATGCTTTTTGCGAATGATTTTGCTTCGTCGAGTCTGTTTAGAGCATTTTCGAATCTATTTTTTAATGCGGCTGTTAGTTTACTCATTCTTTTCCGCTTTGTTTGGTTCGTCATCCGTTTCTTCCCTCCTTAAAGGTAAAAATCATGCTTTTCATATTTTTTCATGAGCTCCCTCATGATTTGGCTGTCATCCCCAGAAAAGAAAATCGTTCCATAATGATTTCCAAAGCCCACTCGTTCTGCCACTTTGGAAGTAACAGGTATGAACATATCATGTCTTTCGAAATAAGGATGATTTTTAAGCTCATCAGGCATACTGAGTTTTTCAATGACTTTTACATTTGGATATACCATCAGGCTGCCGGCATAACCCTTTGCAGAGACCACTTCTTCAGGGAAAAAGGCCTCAAGTTCTTCTTCCGTTGTATCTGGGTCGCTACAAAGAATCTGTGCCTGAAACGCACTAAAGCCATATGCCTTTTCAATCAATTCAAATATATGACCACCTGGAACACGGGCAGCCACCTCGCCGAAATTCAATGTTCCATCCGGGGAGATGAAATATTCAGGATGTATAACTCCGTATTCGACTTCAAAAGCTTCTACAAGCTTCTCAATCTCTTCCTTAATTTGCGGCCGCCATTCTTCAAGAGAAGGAGAAGCAGGCACAAAGTTGGAGTGACCAAGCTTAACGTACTCGGTAATATTTAGGAACTTCACCTTGCCATTATGGATAAAAGCTTCACAGGAGAATTCCTGACCATCCAGATGGCTTTCCATAAGAAGCGGAAACTCTGAATCACAAATTTGTTCAATCTCATGTCGATCGCGAATCATCCGGTGGCCGACTGTTCCTGCTTTATTAAAAGGCTTTACATGGATGGGGTCATTCAGATCGCCATCCAGCTTAATTAATGCCTCATTTACTCTATTTAAGAACCGATAAATGTCATCTTTGTTTTCTGCTTCTGCAAATACGCCTACACGGATGCCAGCCATTTGTGCTTTACGCTTCATCAACCCTTTGTCCCGAAGTAACAGTGATTTATTGAAAATGCGCGGGTTATTTCGTAGCCTTGCATTAAGAGCACCAGCCCATTCAACAGTTTCCTCATAAATCGGTACAGCTACTTTTGTATTCAGGTTCTTTAATATTTCATAAAGTTCATCCGACTGTTCCTCTAAGTGGTCGAATACCCATGGAACAAACTGGATGTCATGGGTATCAGCAAAACTTTGAAATTCAGGTGGACCCACCACCACAAAAGGTCGATTCATTTTGTCAATCGCTTCAATTGCATGAAGACTCCAGCCAAGTAATGCCGTTACTGTACCCTTGCTCTCTTTCATCTGCATAACTCTCCCTATTTTGAATGTGGACAAGATTATAACAGCATTATTTTAACAAAATAAAAATTAGAATTTTCAGATTTACACAAAAAGTACAAATACTTAAAACTAATTTAATAAAAAATTTACATTAAATCACTAAAATAAGAAGGGAAGTTGATGAAAATTGAAAAAAATTCTGTCAAAGGGGTATTAGGATGAGCCACTGGTATACTAGATTGACTGATTATTTTCCAGAAAAAGAAATGAAATCCAAAAGGCATTTTGAAGTACTTTTTCATGAAAAGCAAGGAATCTATCAATTAGAAGAAAGCACAGGCCATGTGCTTGTATACTTCGAACATTCAGATTTTATCTTCATAGATTATATCCTAGTGACCGGAAACAACCGCGGGAATGGGAGAGGAAGTAAGATCCTTGATCAGTTGAAAAGAAAGGGAAAAGCAATCATATTAGAGGTGGAGCCAGTAACTCTGATAGACCCTGACTCGGAAAAACGAATACGATTTTATGAAAAAAATGGTTTTCTAAAGATGGAATCGATTCGTTATGAAAGAATCCATATGGTAACAAATGAGTTGAATAAAATGGACATCTTCTGTTGGTCTCCAGTACATAGAACGGAAGATTGGGTGTATAACCAAATGAAAGCTATATATGATGAAGTACACGCTTTTAAAGCCGGTGAACTGTACAAACGCAATCCCCAGCCAGTATCAGATGTTCTCTGGATGGAAGAATTAATGATTGTTAATGCTTAGTTGAAATAGTAGAGGACTAGTAAAAATTTATTAATTTTTATGGAGATTAAGCCAAAAAGGTCAGCCCTACGATTAAGATAGTGGGGGCTGACCATTTGTTTTGAACATCTAGTTAATTTTTTATGTAATGTTTTATAGATAAGAAAGATTAAGCGTTATTTCGAAAATCTTCTATTTTGTATAAATCCTTGAAGTCAGTCCAACTCATTTTTCGTTTCAAATGTTCCCGGAAAGAATGGCAGCAATTTTCTTGGGGTTTATTATAGAGAAGTGAAATAAATCGCTGTAAACGAGCTTGTATCGGAAAATAGTACCCATTGTTTATTTCTAATACCGGGATATCTATGACTTTAATCTTTTGTCCAAAAGTATTTTTGAATTCCAGGCTTTTACATAGCAAAATATCATCTTCTTTTTCCAATTTCTTTCTATTATAACTCATTAACGAACTAAAGCGTCAAAATATTTTTACTATTTTGTGGAATGATTTTCATAAAAAAACCAGACCCTGAAACAGAATCTGGTTTTAATTGCTATTTATGCTAATCTCACTTTGAAATCTTGATAGCCGAATTCACGGACGATACGACAGTCGCCGTCTTTATTCTGAACGGCAATCGCTGGTAAAGGCATACCGTTGAAGGTAGTGTTTTTTACCATTGTATAGATGGCCATATCACCGAAAACTAATCGATCGCCGCTCTTTAATGGCTGGTCAAAAGAATAATCGCCGATTACATCACCTGTAAGGCAGGTTTGTCCACCAAGACGATAGGTAAATGGCTTTTCGCCACTTTCACCTGATCCAAACAATGGAGGACGATAAGGCATTTCCAATACATCAGGCATATGGCAGGTTGCAGAAGTGTCAAGAATCGCAATCTCGATTCCATTTCGATGTAAATCAAGTACAGAAGTGATTAAATACCCTGCATTTAGCGCAATCGCTTCACCGGGCTCAAGATATACTTCTAATCCGTATTTCTCCTGCATTCTTTTGATACAGTTTTCCAGTCTAGGAATATCATAATCTTCTCTAGTAATATGGTGGCCGCCGCCAAAATTAATCCATTCCATTTGTGGCAGCCACTCGCCAAACCTTGCTTCGACTGCATTTAGAGTGGTCTCTAAATCGTCAGAGTTTTGCTGACAAAGGGTATGAAAGTGCAATCCTGAAACACCATCAAGTAAATCAGGACGAAAATCTTCCTGTCTTACACCGAATCTAGAACCTGGTGAACATGGATCATAGATTTCATGGCCAACTTGCGTTGAACATTCAGGATTGATGCGCAAACCGACTTTTCTGCCAGCTGCAAGTGCTTTATCTTTAAACTTTTCCAGCTGTGAGAAGGAATTAAAAATAATATGATCGCAAATGGAAATAATCTCGTCGATTTCATCATCACGATAGGCAGGGGCAAAGACATGATTTTCTTTGCCCATTTCCTCATAACCAAGACGTGCCTCGAACAAACCACTTGCTGTTGTACCGCTTAAATACTTTCCAATGAGGGGATACATTGTTGTCATAGAAAATGCTTTTTGTGCTAAAACAATTTTAGCTCCTGTACGTTCCATGACACCGTTCAGGATTTTGAGGTTCTTCTCTAGAAGACCCTCATCTACTACATAACAAGGTGTTGGTAATTCTTCGAATCGCATTTTATCGAACAAACTCCAACTTTTTATCATTCACTGGCTCATCAACTAGAACAGGATTGAAGTCCTCTACCCATGGAAGTCCCCATTTGTTTAACTCTTCCATGAATGGATCTGGATCAAATTCTTCGATATTGAATACGCCTGGTTTATTCCACTTTCCAGTCATCACCATTGCTGCACCGATCATTGCTGGTACACCAGTTGTATAAGAGATCGCTTGAGAACCAACTTCTCTATAGCACTCTTGGTGGTCACATACGTTGTAAACATAATACTTAACCGGTTTTCCGTCTTTTTTACCTTGGAAGATACAACCGATATTTGTTTTACCAACTGTACGTGGTCCAAGTGAAGCTGGATCTGGTAATACTGCTTTCAAGAACTGAAGCGGAATGATTTGCTTTCCTTCGAATTCAATTGGTTCGATAGAAGTCATTCCTACATTTTCAAGCGCTTTAAGGTGTGTAATATAGCTTTGGCCAAATGTCATGAAAAAGCGGATACGCTTAAGACCTGGCATGTTTTTCGCAAGAGATTCAAGCTCTTCGTGGTATAGCAAGTACATATCTTTTTCGCCCACTTCAGCGAAGTTATAAACGCGCTTGATTTCCATTGGCTCTGTTTCGACCCAATCACCATTTTCCCAGTAACGGCCGTTCGCAGATACTTCACGGATATTGATTTCAGGGTTGAAGTTTGTAGCAAACGGATAGCCATGGTCGCCGCCGTTGCAGTCAAGAATGTCGATATACTCAATTTCATCGAAATAATGTTTTAACGCATAAGCAGAGAATACTCCAGTTACACCTGGGTCGAAGCCGCTGCCTAAAAGTGCTGTAATGCCAGCTTTTTCAAAACGCTCTTTGTAATCCCATTGCCATTTGTATTCAAATTTTGCTGTATCTTCTGGCTCGTAGTTCGCTGTATCCATATAGTGTGTCTTTGTTGCAAGACAAGCATCCATAATCGTTAAGTCTTGATATGGTAATGCTAAGTTCATTACGATGTCTGGTTTTACTTCATTGATTAATGCAATTAACTCATCTACATTGTCTGCGTCTACTTGAGCAGTCGTAATTTTTGTTTTCGTGGTACCTTCTAATTTTGCCTTTAAATCATCGCATTTTGATTTTGTACGACTAGCGATACAAATCTCTTCAAATACGTCACTGTTTTGAACACATTTATGAACTGCAACTGATGCCACGCCGCCGGCGCCAATAATAAGTGCTTTTCCCATTCTCGTAACCCCCAACTTAATAAATTTTTTCCAACAAAAAAAACAAGTGAAAAAACGCTTGACAGCGCACAACACTTGTTTAGATATAATCAATATTATTAAGCACAGTATACCTTAAAGCATAAGTATACCCTTAGCATAAAAGTCCTAGGACATTATGAAAGAAAGCTCTCTAATATTCAAAATATATCATCATAGGATCAGAGTCTATATAGCAAATAATTACTTTTACTACTCTTATTGACCGTTTCACAAGTTGTGTGCATCTGCACTGGTTGTAAAGTAACCAACTTATAAAATTTGAGCTTTTAACTCAATCAATAAGGCAACTAAAGTTGCCAATCGGCATTTGACCCGGCTGTCCGTATGGCCTTAACTTCTTTAGGGAAGTGGTCAAAAATTATCTGCTGGAAAGACTCGAGGGATATATTGAATATCAGCTTTCCATTAACAACGCTATTTCATATTATCAGAATCTAAATAGCGTCGCAATAGAGAATTTAATTTTTTTTATCTCGAGTTTGTTCCTTTTTTTGGTAGTTCCCCTTTAGTATAAAAGGGGAGATAAAAAATTGTGAGCATTTTGGAATAAACGATAGCGTTTTTTTTCAGCGTTTTACTGAACAAAAAACACTGCAATTCCTTATTTGATAAGGTTTTACAGTGTATTCATCTTAGTTTAATATCGTTACTTTTAATTGTTTTCTTCCAAAATTGATTGCTTCTTGTTTAGAAGGAATAAAGACATCAATTTTATTTCCTTTAATGGCACCGCCTGTATCTCCAGCGATTGCTTCACCATAGCCTTCTACATAAACTTTACTGCCGAGCGGTATAACACTTGGGTCAACGGAGATGACCTTTTGATTTGGATTTTCTAAAAGGTTAATTCCAGTCGCAGTTATACCGGAGCAGCCTTCACAAGTAGCGGTATAGGCAGTCGCTTCAACTGTAATTTCCTTTGAACTCGGTGCTGCCGCTTCTACTGCTGGTACAGGCGCTGCTGCTTCTACTACCGGTGCTGGTGTTGGAACCGCTTCTGCTACAGGAGCACTATCCTTTTGAACTTCTACAGGCTGTTCTGGTCGTTCTGATAAAATTATATTAGTAGTTTCTAAACCCTCAAAAATTACTAGACTTAAACCGGGATGGATAAGATCTGTATGTAATTGGTTCCAATCTTTAATTTGCGAAACTGTTACCTGATGATTATTGGCTATACCCCATAATGTGTCACCTTGTATTACAGTATAACGTTTTTCAGGTGCAACGGTTAATAAGTCCCCAGGATGTATTAAATCTGTAGTAAGATTATTTATCTTTTGGAGATTTTCTAATGACATATTATTTGCGCGTGATAGCGCCCAAAGGGTGTCCCCTTTTTGTACGGTAATACTTGCAGCTTGTACATTAGCACTTACAGTTACTGAGAGTACAGCAACTGCTAAAATTGAAACAAATTTCTTAAGCATTTCTTTTACCCTCCATGTTCTTTGATTGCTAATTTTTAACCATCGTAACATAGAATTTTCTGAGAAAAAGAACAGGGAGGTGTTAGTTACGTTACATCCGTGGCATTTATATTGCAATAATATTTCTGAAATAAACTAGTAATCAGAAAATAATATAATGAGTTAGGAGATCCACCATGCACCTTATTAATAGGTAAGAAAAAGCAGGGAGCTGTCAAAATGCGTGGTTTATTTGGGCAGGTGAATTTCAAATTATAAAAATTATTGCATGTGTAATTTTTTCCTTGTTAATCATCTCCAATGCCTTTTTTATTTTGATATAAATAGCTTTTTAGATTTATAATAGATTCGTACATCGGGATAATCATCGTTTAAATTCGATTAATTTGTTATATTTCAATAATTGCCACTACTACTTTTATCTTAATTTATGCTATATTATTTAAGTCACAATTTTACTACGGTAATATTACTTTTAAATGGGGAGTGAAAGAAATGAAAAAATTTGGCCTATTTACGTTGTTCTTGGTCCTTACTTTATTAATCGCGGCCTGTGGGACCGATAAAAATGCAAGTGAAACTGGTAATAGTGAAAAAGTATATAAAGTTGGTGTAGATACAACTTATCCTCCGTTTGAATTTAAAGAAGGAGACGAGTATAAGGGTATCGATATCGAATTAATTAATGCGATTGCGGAAAACCAAGGGTTTGAAATTGAACTTTCTCCAATGGATTTTGGCGGTATTATTCCAGCAATGCAAGCGGGCCAGCTTGATATCGCTATTGCAGGAATGAGTATTACAGATGAAAGAAAAAAGATTGTCGATTTCTCAACACCGTATTTTGACGCTGGTTTAATCGTTGTTGTTAAAGAAGATAATACAACGATCAAATCTGTTGATGACCTTAAAGGAAAAAAGGTTGCGGTTAAAAAAGGTACGACCGGTGCAACATATGCAGTAAATAACGCTCAAAAACTAGGACTTGAAGTGGTACAATTTAACGATAGTCCTGCCATGTTCCAAGAAGTATCAAATGGAAATGCAGACGCCCTAATTGAAGATTACCCTGTTATCTCTTATGCTATTGCCCAGAAGGATCTAGGATTAAAACTTGTGGGAGATCGTTTAAATGGAGATCAGTACGGAATTGCTGTATTGAAAGGTGAAAACCAGGAGTTATTAGAAAAGATTAATAACGGACTTGCTGAGCTTAAAAAAGATGGAACATATGATAAAATTATAAAAACGTATCTTGCTGAATAAAATAATAGGACAAGGCGTGCTTAAAGCGAGCGCGTCTTCTTTTTGAAATGAAAGGGGATGAACAACGTGGATATTATTGTTTCTGCTTTGCCTATGTTATTAAAAGGGCTTCAAGTAACACTTTATATCTTTTTGATTGCTATCATACTCGGTTTTTTAATAGGTTTAGTCATTGCCTTGCTGCGCCTTTCACCACTTAAGGTCTTAAACTGGATCGCAAAGGTTTATGTAGATGCCATTCGAGGAACGCCATTTATTGTTCAATTGTTCTTTATCTATTTTGGTTTAAATTCACTACAGGTCATTTCTTTAAACAGTACAACTGCTGGGATCATTACGGTTGCGATCAATGCAGGGGCCTATTTTGCTGAAATTATAAGAGCGGGTATTCAATCGATTGATAAGGGACAAACAGAGGCAGCAAGGTCGATTGGTTTTACTGGTGCACAAACGATGCGCTATATCGTGCTTCCGCAGGCTTTTAGAAGAATGCTGCCAACCATTACGAATCAATCCATCATTAGCTTAAAAGATACTTCGCTTTTATCCGTCATTGGTATTGCCGATTTAACACAGCAAGGACAGATTCAAGCATCAGCCACATTTGAAGCTTTTAGGATTTGGCTTGCTGTCGGTGTTATTTACTTCATCATTATTTATTTGTTAACACTTCTTGCTAATTTCGTAGAGAGGAGGTTTCAACTTCGATGAGTATGATCACGGTAAAAAACTTGAGTAAATCATTTGGTAACCTAGAGGTTTTAAAGGATATTAATGCAGAAGTGAAGGAAAAAGAGGTTATTTGTGTTATCGGTCCTTCTGGTTCAGGTAAGAGTACATTCCTGCGCTGCTTAAATCGCTTGGAAGAGATATCTGGCGGTCAGGTAGTCATTAATGGACATGATATTACGGACAAAAAGGTCGATCTTAACAAGGTTAGACAAGAGGTTGGAATGGTATTTCAACAATTTAATTTATTCCCTCATATGACTGTTTTAGAAAACATCACATTGGGTCCTGTTAAGATTCATTCTACAGAGAAGTCAGCAGCGGAAAAATTAGCGCTTGAGTTACTCGATAAAGTAGGACTAAGAGAAAAAGCAAATAGCTATCCGGGCGAACTGTCCGGTGGACAAAAGCAACGTGTTGCGATTGCAAGGGCACTAGCCATGAATCCTAAGATTATGCTTTTTGACGAGCCGACTTCTGCACTTGATCCTGAAATGGTCGGTGATGTTTTAGAAGTTATGAAACAGCTTGCGAAAGAGGGTATGACAATGGTCGTTGTTACCCACGAAATGGGCTTTGCCCGAGAAGTTGGAGACCGTGTTATTTTCATGGATGGCGGCTATATTGTGGAAGAAAATGAACCGAATGCGTTATTCGGCAACCCGCAGCATGAACGAACGAAAGCTTTCTTAAGCAAGGTGCTATAGGTGCCTGTCACCGATAAGTAACTATGTAAAAGGATGGTGCACTGTTGCACCATCCTTTTACATTAAAGTAATTCTTTAATTTTCTCGATGATTTCCTTATATTTTTCTTCTGTTAAGTATGTTTTCTCCGGATTCATTACAAAAGTGGAACCCCAATCTTCTTTGTCTACGTATTTTGGCACAATGTGCATATGTAGGTGGTGCATTTTATCACCATACGCCCCGTAATTAATTTTCCCAGGTTGGAAAGCCTTGTCCACAGCTGCTGCAACTTTTTTTACATCGTTTATATAAGCTGCTAACTCCTGGTTATCCAGTTCATATAGTTCTTTTATATGGCCTTTATATACAACATTACATCTGCCTGTATATGTCTGTTCTTTAAAAAGCAAAACCGTGGAAACCTCGAGATCACAAATTTCAATCATAAGGTTGTCCCGTCTTTCATCCTTCATGCAATACATACAATCTTTATTTAGCTCCATCTTTTTCATCCTCGTCTATTTATGAATGTAAATCTGTCTTTATTCTACCCCTAATAAGATGAAAAGTAATTGTCTCAAAGTGTTGACTTTAATGAACGCATCATTGTTTTTATGCTCCGTGGTCTGTTAATGATGGGTAACTTTTTATAATTAAGGGTATAGAAACATTAGGGTTCCTGTTTGACTAATGTTATTCGGGTTAGTGCATTCTAACTTTAACAGGTACCTAATAAAAATATAGGAGGCAAATCATGGAGACAAGTTATAAAGGTACAGATAAGATGATCACCGGGATTGTGTTCGGCGTAATCACATTTTGGCTTTTTGCACAAGCAATGGTTAATGTGGTCCCAGCGGTTCAAAAAGATTTAGGGATTTCATCCGGAACACTAAATATAGCGATTAGCTTAACAGCCTTATTTTCTGGAATGTTTATTGTAGCTGCTGGCGGGCTAGCTGATAAAATTGGCCGAAAAAAAATCACCTACCTCGGGTTAATTTTAAGCGTAGTTGGTTCCCTTTGCCTAGTAATAGCGCAAGGATCGACATTGTTAATTATCGGACGTATCATTCAAGGACTTTCCGCAGCTTGTATTATGCCCGCAACGATTGCCTTAATGAAAGCTTATTTCGAAGGAAAAGACAGACAACGTGCCCTTAGTTTCTGGTCGATTGGATCTTGGGGCGGCTCGGGAGTATGTTCGTTTGCAGGTGGGGCGATTGCAACGTATATGGGATGGAGATGGATCTTTATTTTCTCTATCGTATTTGCCCTTCTCGCCATGTGGCTGATTAAAGATACACCTGAAAGCAAAGCGGAAGGAACCGGTAAGTTTAAATTCGATTATAGTGGTTTAGCGATTTTTATCGTGACCATGCTTGCATTAAACGTTTTTATTACTTTCGGCGGGGACTTAGGCTGGACAAGTCCAACTTCCATTATCGCTGCTATTGTTACTATTGTTGGAGCTTTTGTTTTCTTCAAAGTTGAAAAAAGGAAAGAAATTGCACTAATTGATTTCTCATTATTTAAAAATAAACCCTACGCGGGTGCCACATACTCTAACTTTTTGTTAAATGCAGTAGCCGGAACGCTCGTTGTCGCGAATACGTATGTTCAAGTCGGTCGGGGATTCACTGCCTTTCAGTCAGGAATGCTGTCGATTGGCTACTTAGTCGCGGTGCTTGCGATGATTCGCGTCGGAGAGAAAATCCTGCAAAAAGCAGGTGCGAAATTACCGATGATCTGGGGCGCGATTATCACCACAGTGGGTGTAGCCCTAATGGGTTTAACCTTCTTGCCTGATTTTGCTTATACGGTTGTTGTATTCATTGGGTTTGCTTTATTCGGTCTTGGTCTTGGGGTATATGCGACGCCGTCTACCGATACATCCGTATCCAATGCCCCATCAAACAAAGTAGGTGAAGCAGCTGGGATTTATAAAATGGCGAGCTCACTTGGCGGTGCATTCGGTGTTGCGATTTCCGCAACCGTATATAGTTCGGTTGCAGCGAATGGAAATGTAGCGACTGCGGCGTCGATAGGGATCATCGTTAACGTGGTTTTTGGGGTACTTTCCATTCTTTCAATTATGTTCATGGTTCCGAATAGTGCAGGAAAAACTTCTGAGGCTCCAGCAAAAAAACCAAGACGTACACCAACACCAACACCGAGAGAAAGTCACTAATTGAATAATCTTTGTATCGAAGGGGAGATGAAAACGATGAAAAGCGATCTAATGGGCATGTTAGAATCACGTAAAGAAGAAATCATCGAAATCCGCCGCCATTTACATGAAAATCCTGAACTTTCTTTTAAAGAGGAGAAGACGGCTCAGTATATTGCGGATTTTTATAAAGGGAAAGATGTTGACATTCAAACGAATGTTGGGAATGGGTACGGCATTATCGTTACAATTAAAGGCGGGAAACCTGGAAAAACCATTGGTCTTCGTGCGGATTTTGATGCCCTTCCAATCGTAGAAGAAGCGGACGTGCACTTCAAGTCAAAGAATGAAGGTGTCATGCATGCGTGCGGACATGACGGACATACGGCGTACTTGTTAGTTTTGGCTGATTGCTTGATTCAATTAAAAGAGTTGATCCCAGGCACCATCAAAATCATTCACCAACATGCGGAAGAAGTTCCGCCAGGCGGAGCGAAAAGTATTGTTGAGTCTGGTTTGATTGACGATTTAGATGCCGTATTTGGTATTCATTTGCTGCCAATGGGACCAGCTGGTACAGTAGGTTATCATGCTGGGTATTCCTTCAATGGACGAGCCTACATGAAATTGAAAGTGCAAGGAAGAGGCGGGCATGGTTCCTCGCCGCATCTCGCGAACGATGCCATTGTGGCTGCAGCACATTTTGTTACGGCAGCCCAAACCATCATTAGCCGTAGATTAAGTCCTTTCGATGTAGGTGTTATTACGATTGGATCGTTTGATGGAAAAGGGACATTCAACGTCATCAAGGACAGTGTAGAACTCGAAGGCGATATTCGCTATATGACGGTAGAAACAAAAGAAACGATTGAAAAAGAAGTGAAGCGGATTGTACGAGGAATTGAAGAAGAGTTTGGCGTAACCTGTGAACTTACGTATACACCAGATTACCCGCCTTTATACAATGACCCCGAACTTACCGCGATGGCGGCAGAAAGCTTACGAAGCATGAATGATCCTGATATTAAAGAAGTCAAAGAATTTCCGGCGTTGTCTCCATCCGAAGACTTTGCTTATTATGCGGAGAAATTCCCTGCCTGTTTCTTTTACATTGCCTGTACACCAAAAGGAGTAGAAAAACCTTATTTCAATCATCATCCAAAATTTGATATTGATGAAGACGCACTCCTAGTTGCTGCCAAAGCAGTTGGCCAGGTTGTATGCAGTTATTATGAATTAAACTAAAACCGGCAATCTATTTACCATTTTTTTGACGGGGATTGGCGTAATGTGTTATCAAACTAGAACCATTCCTCGACAATAAATTTCCTGGGAAACAATATTACGTTCGTTTTATAAAAGGGATTTCGGCATTTTTAATCAATCGTTTGGTTAGTAGGATATAGTAGAGAAATGAGTAGAATGATGTCTTTTAATGAGGAATATCTGAAAGGATACCACCTAATGGCGGTATCCATGGTTCATTTAGTTCGTTGAAATTTCGTTAAGAAAAAAGTATTTGGTCAAAGCGGAGAGGATGGAGTGACCCAAGAGCATGAGAATAAGGCAATAGGGTCAATGCACAGGAGTCCTATAAAAGGGAAGAGGCACAATCCAATAAGACTATGCCTCGAAAAAGTATTATTATTTCTGCAGAGAAGTTAAGAAAACGTTTTGTGCCGCAGCCACCCCTGCCCCTGCCTCAAAGCTATACGAGAAATCTTTTAATCCAGCTTCGATCAGTGAAACAGCTTGAAGGATATCACTTGGGAAGCAATAGCCCATATGCCCAAATCGGAATATCTTGCCTTGGAGGTGACCAAGTCCTCCAGCAAAATCAAGGTGATACTTTTCCTTTAAATGCCCTATAAATGAGGATACTTCTATCCCTTCTGGAGCACATATCGCGGTAATGGTTGGTGACGCATACTCATCGGATGTAAGTAGTTCAATTGAAAGGGCTCTCATGGCTTCGCGAACCATATTCTTCAGTCGTTCATGTCTAGCAACGGTTTGTGCAAATCCACCTTCCTCCTCAATCAAATCACAGACAGCAGAAAGTCCCATAATCAATGAGATGGCAGGGGTGTTAGGCGTCATGCCTTTCGAAGCCCACTCACGATAGCTTAGTAAATCTAAGTAATAAGCAGGTTTATTTGTTTCCTCGATTACTTTCCATGCCCTTTCGCTGACGGCTAAAAGCGCAAGTCCAGGAGGGAGCATCATTGCTTTTTGTGAACCAGTTACTAAGATATCAATTCCCCACTGGTCCATTTCAGCAGGAGCTCCGCCGAGGCAGCTCACTCCATCAACAATAAACAGAGCGTCGGTTTGAGTACGAACAACCTCTGCTAATTTTTCAATAGGGTTTAGGATTCCTGTCGAAGTCTCATTATAGGTTGCAAAAACGGCCTTTATATTCGATAGAGGTTTAAGAAACTGAGTAAGGTCTTCCGCCGTGCATGCTTCGCCCCAACTTTTTTCAAGTTTATGTACTTTAAATCCGTATCTTTCACAAATAGACACGAAATAATTGCCAAAGGCGCCGACAGTGATTACCACGACTTCTTCACCAGGGGAAACCGTGTTTACAGCTGCCGCTTCTAATGCTGCGGTACCGCCAGATGGCAGAAGCAGGATATCTTGTTGGGTTCCGAAAATGGGTTTCACGCGATTGGTTGTTTCTTGATATAACTGTACAAACTCTCCTGTTCGATGACTAATCATGTCCTGGTTCATAGCCAGCTGAACCTTTTTCGGTATTGGGGTTGGACCTGGGTGTCTTAAAATATTTGGATACATACTTTTCCCTCCATTTAATCAGTAGTTTGTTAAAACTTGAGGACTGCTTTTGTGTCTCCGTTTTTACATATGGAATATCATGGTATCTCTAACTCTATCATATTACAAATTCAAGCTTAATCACAACCTTGAACGGTAAACAAAACGTTTGAGAATCGTGTTCGAAAAACGTTAACATTAGTCAAAAACCTTTTGTGTGTTTTATATGTTTATTCTTGGGACATAACATATAAGGTAACGAACTTCATAAGATTTTAAAAAAGGGAGGTGTAGTAATGGGAAGGAGTTTACGAATAAAGATTCCATAAGAATGGGCGTTGATTGCCGGTTCCATAATTACATTTATACCCTGCAGGAGCGCGGTTTTTCTTAAAAAGCAGGAAATTCATTCTTCCTGTTTTTTGTCTTCTTTTCCAGCATTCACTATAATTATATTAAAACTTACCTTTAGGGAGGCAGCAACATGAAACGAGTGGCAGTTTATTGCGGTTCAAGTTTGGGTGCTTCTGAGGCATATAAAACAGGAGCTATTCATTTGGGGAAAGAACTGGCAAAGCGGAATATTACCTTAGTTTACGGCGGTTCAAGTATCGGTTTGATGGGAGCTGTCGCGGATACGGTGTTAGAAGAGGGCGGCCAAGCCATTGGGGTGATACCGAAGTTACTGGAGGAACGAGAGATTTCTCATAAAGGGTTAACGGAGTTAATAACCGTTGAAACCATGCATGAACGAAAAGCAAAAATGGCAGATTTGGTTGATGGTTTTGTGGTTTTACCTGGGGGAACCGGGACTCTTGAAGAGTTTTTTGAGGTATTTACCTGGGGTCAGATTGGCTTGCATAAAAAGCCGTGCGGTCTTCTCAATATTAACCATTATTACGACCCATTAATCAGCCTGTTTAATCATATGATTGACCAAAAGTTTTTGCAAGAAAAGTTCCGAAAGATGGCGATTATTGAGGAAGAGCCAGCAGCATTACTTGATAAATTTTTAAACTACCAGGCGCCTTCCATCAAGGTATTTGAATAGCAAGGCAAAAGCAGTGAATGTTCACTGCTTTTAATATTACTTGAGTCCCAAAAATGATAGATAAGTACATATCGCTGCTACGGTGAAGAAAGGGAAGGAAATTAGAAAATTTATTCTCAATTTAAATCCATACGCAAATGAATTCAATGAATTAATTTTTCAATATGGTTAAAAAATGGTACAATATTGGTAATCTAAAATAAGGAGGGCTATGAATATGAAACCAATTAAAGTGGAAGATGAAGAGTTTAAAAGGGCAGTTTATTCAGGTGAGTCCTATTTTCAAGTCGGTGATCGAAAATTTATTTTATTTGAAGTTGAGCAAATAAATGAACCCAATGTATACGAAGTAGTTGACCCGGAAGAGGAACAAAAATTATTAGAGGCTTTGAAAAGTGATAATCCTGTACTATCAGAAGAGGAAATCAACAGAATGTTGAATGATAAAATATGAAAGTACTGTGGAGAAAGTCAGCGATTCAATCATTAATTGAGCTTGATAGATGGAGATTTACAGTTGATTTGCCCCCAATTGCCTCATTACTTAGGTTATCAATCGAGAGTTACTTCCAAAACAAAGACTTCACCATTCATATTCCAGGTAGAACAGTGATTATTAGAAAGTACCCTGTTGATTTACGTATGTTTTTAATATCTTTAGGAAAATCTGATCCATACAAGGTGTTTTTTCGACTTACTTCAAATGATATTGAGATATTTTTAATAAGACATCCCCATCAAAAACCTCTTTAATATTTTTCTGCAGAGTTTACAATTCTCACCCAGCATAACAAAATCCTTTTTTAAACAGAGAAAAAAGAGCCTAAAAAAAGGGATCCGGCCAGTTGCCGAATCCAAAAAGAAATCTTATAAAAGGGGGTTATGGAAGAGAGAGAAAAAAGTTTGTCCTCTTCATGTACTTATCTTACCCCCAAAATATGAACAAACTATGAACAAAGGTTTAAGGTTCTATTAATTTGGCAGTGACATCTACCTTTAAGCTTCTACGCCTTCATGCGTTCGGGAAGATTTTGAATCGATTGGACTACCATATCTAGCTTCGACTCAATCCGATATAGCAAATAGAGGGTCACAACGATTGGGAATCCTACCTCACTGATGAGAGGTATCATTTGCTCCACGAGATTTCACTCCTTTCTTTAATAAAAGACCGGCTTCCATTGGAACCGGCCTCCTTCTACGCTATTAAATGATTTCATATTCTGTTACATTGCGGTCAATCACGCGGGCTCCTTTTACAGCAGCAAAATTACCATTTGTAGATGTGAAAACTCCTGAGGCGATCATTTCTTCCATCGCGGCCTTTACCACAGATCCGTCAATCGGTTCCTTAGGGTTATCGATTGATAACCGTGCCGATTTACCAAACTCGGTAGTAAACTCCAACTCTAATGTTTTAGCCATTTCATTCACCTCCTATCACGATTTATTTTTCCATTAAGCTAGTAAATCTGCATTGTCGACTCTCTCAATGTTACTGAGAGTATCGTTGGACAAGCCAATCAATGCTTGTGCTGCTTGGAAAAGTTGATCAGCAGTCGCGGATTTCTGGATGTTACTAAGTGTCTTCGCTTTTAAAATGGGTTTTCCTTCGTCATCCATGCCTACTTGAAACACCAAACGTAATTTAGACGATGTTACCACTGCCTGTGCCATTGTCGATCACCTCCTTTCACCCTTTATATATAGAAAAGTAGGCCAAAAGGACATGGTCCGAAAAAATAAATTCAAGCTGGAGTGACCGAGATGAGAAATCTGTTAGAAATAAAAGAGACCAGCAAATTTTTGCTGGTCTCTCACCTGTTAGATTAGTTGTTCTATTTTCTCGTTAAAGTATTCATTCATCAGGCAATCGAGTTTGATTGATAGACTTATATATTCGGAAGTATTAGGACCAGTTTGGTTAAATAATTCACTTAGTTTTATTTTTAACTCCACGATGTCCATTAAAAGTTCCTTGTTTTCGTTTTGGGTCAATTTGATTGTTTTCATCATACACCTCGTATGTTTTTTTGTACTGTGGTTTGGAAGGTGCGATGACTTGATTTCCAAGTGCTTGAATATTATGATGGTTAGCATTTTTCCAAAGCCTTTCCGATAGTAACATAGAATATCTTAGCTGTGAACAGTGATTTAAATAGTAGGAAAATTGAGAAAAGGGTAAATGATATTGATATATCTTGCTGCTGTAAACACCCTCTAATTTGACATGATTTCGACAAAAAATAAGTTATTTTGTAATAACGTCTAAATTGCAACAATTTTTGTATGAGGTCCAACTATAGCCGCCATTAGCAGAGGATTGGAAAGATTAGCAGATTAAGATTGAGGCGGCTTAGAAAATAACATTTTTATCAGCTGTTCAACATTCCGTCATAACATTTCAAACAAACTGTGAACTTACCACTATACCCATGTTACTAACTAGCAAAATCCAATATAGTGTAAGTATAAAGAATAAGTAAATTTTGAAAGGCGGAATGACTTATGTTTAACAAATTTTTAAGAGAAAATAAAATCTCAGCAGCTATTTTAACCGTAATTCGTTTATACCTTGGATATGCTTGGTTCACAGCTGGTTTAGGTAAAATTACAGGTGGATTCGACGCTTCAGGGTATTTGAAAAATGCAGTAGCAAATCCGGTAAAAGGTCCAGATGGCAATATGGTTTACGGCTGGTACGTTAACTTTTTAGAAAGCTTTGCACTGCCAAACATTGATTTGTTCAACTTCATCGTTCCTTGGGGCGAAACTTTAATTGGCTTAGGACTTATGCTTGGATGTTTAACAACCGCCGCTATTGTTTTCGGATTAGTGATGAACTTCAGCTTTTTCTTAGCAGGAACCGTATCTCATAACCCAACAGATATTTTCTTAGGCTTCATCATCTTAGCAGCAGGTTTCAACGCAGGTAAATATGGTTTAGACCGCTGGGTGGTTCCATTCATCCGCAAAACAACAAAGACTTATACTGAAAAAAATAAAGCAGCAGCCTAACTGGTAGGTACAAGAGACGATTCGTTCCCCCGAATCGTCTTTTTTGTGTGTTATAAATTACCCATATTTTTCGTGGGCTTTGGGTGAAAAGAATCGTTTATATGGAAAGACGACAAAAAATGACTATTTTTCTCGAATTTTGTCCGTGAAGAAAGGGGGTGAAATCGTGCACTTCCGTCAATATTTTATAGCGGCCCTACTGGTTGGTGCGGCGATGGTTTTTCCAGACAATGCTTTTGCTGAGAAGAATGAACTTCGTCCTCAAAAGGGACAAGCTCCAACTTCAATACCGGAGCATGCTTCAATACCAGAACCGGCACCAACCTCAGTACCTGCAACAATAGCGGTACCAGCAAAAGCTGAAGAGGCGCAATCGCTGAACAATACGATTCCTGAACATGCTCGTGAAAACCAAGCACAAGCCAAACAGCTCCCAGCCCAAAATACTCCAAATCAGGCTGCGTTGGATAAAAGTTTGCCAGAGCAGGCAAATGGAAACGCGAAGTCGGTGGTAAAGAAGGCTGAGAAGGTTGTTCAGGTCAATGTCCCCGAACAAGCAGAGGCTGTCCAGGCAAATCATAAAGTAGAAAATTTGAATCCTAAAAATTCTATCCAAGATACTGATAGTGAAGTTAAAGTCGAAAAAGCAGATAATACTGTCTATTTACAAGGCGAAGACGTAGACATAACAAAATCAGGATCCGTTGTGCAGGAGCCAAAGAAAGATCCTGCTAGCAAGGAAGAGATACCTAAGGTGAACCAAGTACTGAATCAAACACAGAGAAGCAATAGCTCTGGGGGTCCATCAAATGATCGGGTCAATCATGGGATAAATAATTTAAGCTTTTTGGATAAATGGTTTGAATGGAATCACTACTTTGAAATCAAACTTGTCCAGCCATACCTTTCGCGGCAAGCCTTGATGAATACTCAATGGGTGAATGCTCCGCCCTCGCCACCACCGCAGGCAGCTCCTTTATTAACCAATGTCACCCGAAGCTAAAAGCCACGGATTATGATAATAAAAGGAGCGAAATAATAATGAAACATTACTTAAACCCTAATAAAGTTGCTAAATCTTTTATACTTGCAGGAGCATTATCGTTTGGAATTTTTGCTGGAGGTCAATTTACCGCAGCAGCAGGCCCAGATCAAGCTAAAGCTGAAAAAACGGTTCAGGTGAAACAATCCACTAACGCAAAGGTTAATGTGGATGTTAAACCAGTTGTTCCAGCAGCACCAGTTGTACAGGCAAAGGATGAAGTAAGCGTACAAGTAAAGCCTTATGAAGAAAAGGCTAGTAAGTCGCAGGCGAGCGTACATGCAAGCGAAAATGCACAATTGCATGCAGCACCAAATTCAGCTGTACATGGAAAGGGAGAAAACCCTGAAAATGTGGTTGTGGAAGAGGAAGTAGAGGAAGAAGTACAAGTTGAGGAAACAACACCTGTCATTGAACTTGAACCCGAAGCTGCAACGGATGTAACTGAAGCAGATACCACTGCTGATTCTGAATCTGAAGAAGCAGTTGACGTTGATAACGATATTACTGTAAAAACAGAAGATGAGGATGACGCGGCAAAAGAAGAGGAAGAAGAAACAGATACTGACTCTGACTCAGTTGTAAGAATTGAAGATGAAGAAGAAGATGATGAGGATGAAGATTCTGAAAACATCGATTTTGAAACAGACGCAATTGTAAAAAATGAAGATGACGAAGAAGCTGAAGCTGTTGAAGAAGAGGAAAAGGTAAACCCATCTGCAGCAAACAAAGTAAAGTCACAAGCTAGTGTAAAAGCTAGCGATACTGCTAAAGCACATGCTGCGGTAAATTCAGCTGTACTAGCTGTAGCAGCAGAAGTACCTGCTGAAGAAGCTGTTAAAGTAGAAACTGAAGAGGTTGCAGCAGAAGTAGTGGCTGATGAGGAAACAGTAGTAGTTGAAACTGAAACAGAAGAAACTGAAGTAGTTGAAGAAGAGGCAGAAGTAAATGAGGTTGAAAAAGTAAACCCGTCTGCGGCTAACAAAGCAAAGGCACAAGCAAGTGTAAATGCAAGTGATACTGCTAAAGCACATGCTGCGGTAAATTCAGCTGTACTAACTGTAGCAGAAGAAGTACCTGCTGAAGAAACTGTTGAAGTAGAAAATGAAGTTGAATCTGAAGAGGTTGCAGAAGATGTAGCGGCTGATGAAGAAGCAGTAGTAGTTGAAACTAAAACAGAAGAAACTGAAGTAGTTGAAGAAGAGGCAGAAGTAAATGAGGTTGAAAAAGTAAACCCGTCTGCGGCTAACAAAGCTAAGGCACAAGCAAGTGTAAAAGCAAGTGATACTGCCAAGGCACATGCGGCTGCTAATTCGGCTGTACTTGCAGTAGCAGAAGAAGTATCTGTTGAAGAAACAGTAGAGGTTGAAGCTGATGTTGAGGTTCAATCTGAAGAGGTTTCAGAAGATGCAGTGACTGATGATCAAGCTGTCGAAGTTGAAACTGAAGAAGATGCTGTGGTTGAAATTGACCTAAAAAACTAATCTATATTCATTAGAAACCGAAGGAGTTTTCCTTCGGTTTTTTATCGTCATGTTTAACAACTGCAGCTATGTTCTTCGGATTAGAGATGACAAAAAAAGACGATTCCACGCGAATCGTCTTTTTGCTATCCTTAAACATATCTATTCCGGCCGGACAACATTCCAAATACCACAATGACCACTGAAACTACAATTAGGGTAAGGATGGGAAGGGTCCAAGAATGCGCCATATCATATAAATAGCCAATAAACAACGGGCCAACCGCTGCAAGGAGGTAACCTGTTGATTGCGTCATTCCAGATAACTCAGCTGCTTGATGGGCACTGCGAGCACGAAGCCCGATATAGCTTAGCGCTAAAGGAAAGGCTCCTCCCAATGCGAATCCGATTAAGGCAATACTCACGATTAAAACCGGATACGATGAACCCAACAGTAATCCACTATAACCAACAATGGCACACATCCCTAACATGAATGCAATCCATACTTGTGATTGAGCACGTCCTGCGAGGACGGGAATGATGAAACTAGCGGGTAATCCAACTAGCTGGGTAAAGGAAAGCAACCAGCCAGCAGTTTCTATACTTATGCCATGACTTTGCAAGATCTCAGGTAACCAAGAAATCGTTACGTAAAATAAAAAAGACTGAAATCCCATAAAAATCGCGATTTGCCAGGCAAGGGGAGTACGCCACATTGTTGTTTTTGTGGCAGAACCCTGCTTCTGCATAATGCCTCTCGAATCGTCCCTTACGTTATTTTTTCGAAGAAGAAGCCACACTACGATTGCCACTACGACAGGTATCGTCCATACGAATTGGGCACCCTGCCACCCTAGGTTTAAATTGATGGCTAAAGGAATACTGATTCCAGATGCTAAGGAAGCGATTAATCCCATTGATGTTGAATAAACACTGGTCATTAAACCAAATTTGTACGGAAACTTGTCCTTCACGACGGCTGGCAACAGAACATTTCCGATTGCAATTCCCAATCCCGCCAACAGAGTCCCGCTGAAAAGGAAAAAGGTCATAGGGATGGACCGGATACCAATACCGATTAGAAGGGATGTTAAGCCAATAATTAACGTCACTTCATTACTCAATCGATTCGCTATTTTGGGAACGAGTGGAGACATGAAAGCGAAAACCACTAAAGGCAAGCTCATCAATAACCCTGCACTCCAATGGGCAAGTCCCACATCCTCCTGAATCATCCCTACTAACGGTCCTAGCGATGTAATGGCCGGGCGCAGATTAAAGGCAATCAGGACAATCCCGACAATAAAAAAATATATATAAGTTGATTTCGTATTCGCTTTTGATTCTAAAAGTTCCAAAAAGGCAGCCCCTCTCACATCAACAAACTTTCTAAAGTATAGCACAATATTTGGAAATGAGGCTAAAGGAAATCTCAATCCTTCCGGAGAGGGATTTTTACCGAATAAAGAATCCTTGTCCACACCAATAGGAAGCCTTTTTAACCGTTTATAATGTTGTTCAAACTTCCGTCAAATCAATTCAAACTATAGCGAGCAGCAACAAAAAAGACGATTCGCTCCCCCTCGAATCGTCTTTTTTTGTTGGTTCGTTTAGCAACGCAGATATATTCGGTTTATCGCTGATATAATCTATATAACGCTAATATATCGGAAGACTGTATGAAAAAACGTTTATTTCACCGCTTCTGCCAACAAATCCACGATATGAACAGCACGTATTTTACCGGCTAAGCCTTCGCGTTCGATCCCGAGCTGCATTTGCAGTAAGCAGCCAGGGTTGGCGGTTACAATTGTAGTTGCATGTGTGGCTTTTGCCTGGACCATTTTATAGTCGAGCATAACCATGGACATCTCAGACTCGACAATATTGTAGATTCCCGCAGACCCACAGCAGCGGTCAGCTTCCTTCATTTCTTGATACTGTACCCCGTTTATCGAACCCAACAGTGTTCGCGGTGCAGAAGCAGTTTTCATCACATTTCGTAAATGGCAGGAATCCTGGTAAGTAATCACCTGAGCAGGAAGTTCTAATTTCACTTTTTTATGAAAAGAAACCGCTACGAGTATTTCAGAAATATCCTTGATTCTCGACTTAAACTGAGCGGCGCGTTCTTTCCAAACTGGGTCATCCTTCAACAGGTGATCATAATCAACAAGCAAGGCGCCGCAGCCGCCGGCATTGGTAATAATAAAGTCGACACCCAAGTCTTCGAATGCCGTAATATTTTTCTTGGCAAGCTCCTTCGCTGCATCCTTTTCGCCGCTGTGCCCGTGCAAAGCACCACAGCAGGTTTGCTGCTTTGGAATTACAATCTCGCAGCCAGCTAATTGCAATAATTTCATGGTAGCGTCGTTTGTTTTCATAAACATGGTATCCATCAAACAGCCGCTGAAAAAAGCAACCTTGTGTACTTTTTCCGTCAATGCTGGAAGATGTTCAGGCCGGTTTTTCATTTCTTTCATCGTTGGAACTTTCGGAAGCACTCTTTCCATAGTGGCTAAATTGTTAGGCAAAAACCCTAAATATCTTGTTTTGCGCGCAAGGGTTTGAATCCCAGAACGCTGATAAAAACCAAGTAAACCGACCATTGTTCGCATACGGTTTTGGTGAGGGAATAAACCTTCGAAAACCGTTTTTCTAACGGCTCTAACAGGTAAAGAATGTTTCTTGTTCTGATTGATAATGTCTCTTGCTTCTTCTAATAAATGACCATAATTAACGCCAGAAGGGCAGACCGGTTCACAGGCACGGCAGCCAAGGCAAAGCTCGAGTGAACGTTCAAAATCCTCATCCGGTTCAACGATTCCGTCGACGACCGCTTTCATCATCGCGATTCTGCCACGCGGCGAATGGGATTCTTTATAACCTGATTCGATATACGTTGGGCAGGTTGGAAGACAAAAGCCGCAGCGCATACAGTTTAAGAGCTCATCCTCGTTCATCCGCTCTTTAAATTGCTGTTGAATTCTTTCTTGTTCCAGTAAGGTTGTCATCTTGTAATCACCACGCGTTTCTTGCTGTCTTTCGCAAAGACTTTACCGGGGTTCATGATGTTATTCGGATCAAATGCCTGTTTAATCCCCATCATGGCAGCGATTCCTTCTTTTTTCAGCTTCCATTCAAGATATGGTGCCTTCATCGCGCCGACTCCGTGTTCCCCCGTTATCGTTCCGCCTAATTCAATTGCTTTTTCAAAAATCTCCGCGAATGCCTTTTCGACGCGTTCCATTTCTTCGTGATTTCTTGCATCCGTTGCACAGGTAGGGTGGAGATTGCCGTCACCAGCGTGACCGAAGGTACAAATCGTCAACTGATATTTTTCAGTAATTTCATTAATGGCTTTAACCATATTGGCTATTTCTGAACGAGGAACGGTTGCGTCTTCTAAAATAGTTGTCGGTGCTAAACGAGCAATTGCCGAAAGTGCCGCGCGTCTTGCCGTTCTAAGCGCCATGGCTTCCTCTTCGGTTGCCGCGATTTGAATCGATACAGCATGTTCCTGTTTACATACCTCTGCGATTTTAGCTATATCGCGCTCCACTACTTCAGGCGGACCGTCCTGTTCAATTAACAGAACCGCTTGAACATCTGTTGGCAGTCCGATTTGAGCGTAATCTTCGACTACCTTTAAAGTAGCTTGATCCAAAAACTCAAGCGTGGTCGGAATGATTTTATTGGCAATAATTTTTGAAACAGAACGAGCAGCAGCGGAAAGATCCTGATAAAGAGCGAGCATCGTTTTCCGCGTTTCCGGCATTGGAATCAACTTCAAGGTCGCTTCTGTAATGACACCAAGCGTTCCTTCAGAACCGACAAATAGACGAGTTAAATCGTAACCGGCCACATCTTTTGCCAGCTTACCGCCTGTGCGAATAATATCGCCATTTGGCAGAACGGCTTCCAGTCCGATGACATAATCTCTGGTTACGCCATATTTGAGTCCGCGCAAACCGCCTGAATTTTCATTGATATTGCCGCCGATTGTCGAGATTTTCATGGAACTTGGATCGGGTGGATAGAATAGCCCCTTTTCCTCAATCGCATGAATCATATCGAGCGTAATCACACCAGGCTGAACCGTAACTGTTAGATTTTCTTCGTCAATCTCAAGAATTTTGTTCATATGTTTAAAAAGCAGGACAACCCCGCCCTCCGTTGGGCAAGTTCCCGCACAAAGGTTTGTCCCAGACCCCCGTGGAACAATCGGAACTCCGTATTGATTACATATCTTCAATATTTCAGATACTTCCTCTGTATTTTGCGGACTGATCACCGCTTCCGGCATTGACTGGAAGTTAGGTGTTGCATCATAGGAATAGACTAAACGTTCAATCTTAGAATCATCGAAGTTTTTTTCAGTAACGATAGAAATCAATTTTTCCTTTACCTCATTCGAGAGCATGCTATTTCCCCCAATTCGTACTATTTGCTTGCTTCTTAAAGTATAAAAAAAACAGGCCTAAGCCTGCCATGGAGAAACATCTAAAATACTAACATATTTGCGCTCAAATTTTGGTTATTCATCTAAAAATAAAACAGCGAGATACAGACAAAACAAATCATGGATACTGTTTGGGTTTAAATGTGTCAGTTCCTCGATTTTTTTTAAACGGTAATGGAGTGTGTTGATATGAATGTGTAAGGATTGGGCCGTATTTTTTAAAGAATGGTTTTGTTTAAATAGTTCTACTAAGGTTTCCAAAAGGTCCTTTTCTGTTAAAAGCGGTGCGATCGTCCGTTGAATGTATTCAGCTTTAATATCTGACGTTAGTTCTCCTGTAACCATTTCAATGATTAATTCTTCGTCAAAAATAATCCCTCTATTTCGCCTAGCCAGTTTTAACGCTCTTTCGGCCTGTGCATAGGAATGGTGCAGGTTGTGTGGTGCAGCACATTGACCAACGCCGGCATAGGAAGTTATCCCAAAGCTATTTTTAATATATAGAAGAAAGTATTCTAGTCGATTTTTGATGGACGTTGGTTTAATGGATTCGGAGCAATCGATTAATACAATGATTCGTTCGTTTCCTGACCTTGTGACCACATCGTTTTTATTTTGAGAAAAGGCATTCAAAATAGAAGACCACACATCCCTGGATAATGGGTGCTCTCTTTGTTCAAACTCGATGATGACTGCGGTGCGGCGGAGTTCAAGATTTATTGTCAGTGCTCGAGCACGTTCAAGCAAATCTGAACTTGGTTCTTTTGCCTGGAGCCATTCGAGAACGAAGGTTTCCATCGCCCGGGAATGATAGTCAAACTGTTCACCATAATAATTTTCGCTGATTAACAGCTCGGTCATTTTGCGGATAATTTCACCAAAGGGGGTGACGGTTTCAGGGTCACCGGTAATCCCGATGACGCCAATGACATGTTGCTGAAAGAAAATTGGGAGATTGATTCCGGATTTTACCCCTTTTAATTGTGGGGTATCTTTTTCAGTAATAATCAGCTTTTTCTTCTGTTGTGAAGTAATGAATGCTCCTTCATGGAAGTTACCTATTCGATCTCGATTGGTGCTGGCCATGATGATGCCCTCTGTGTTCACGACAATGATTTCTTCTGCTATTAATCTCTGGACTTCCTTGACAATTTTTTCAGCGAGTTCTGGTTGAAGCATGTACAGCATCACCTGCCATTGATTAAAATGATATTTTAATAAATACTATAAACATATTGAAAAAATAGTGCAAAGGGGAGAGTAAGTTGGCATATAAATTATTAGCAACCGATTTGGACGGGACTTTATTAAATGAACAAAGAGAAATTGATAGGGAAAACATTCAAGCGATCCACGACTTTCGAGAACAAGGAGGAAGGGTGGTTATTTGCAGCGGACGTTCTCCACTTTCAACACGGTGGATTGCCAATACGATAGGTCTAAAAGGGGAACCAATCATCGCTTATAATGGGGCGATTATTCTTGATGAAAATGGCGAGATCAGTGAGCAGGCCGTATTCGAGCATGACCACTTGATGAGTTTTTGGGAATTGTGTGAGGGGGAAGGCTTCTACGCACACTTTTACGAGGGTGATACATTGCTTGTTCCAAAAGAAACAAAATGGAATAAGAACTGGATTGAAAATAATATCCCTTCTCTTGAAAAAACAGGCGGAAGAGGAGTGGATATAAAAAATTTTCGGGGGCAGTGCCAGGTGAAAATCGTCGATGATTTTTATCGATATATTAAGGCTAATCAACCAGATATCACGAAAATTGCCGTTTTTGATGAAGAGGGCAGGCTTGCTGATTTTTCAAAAGTGATTGGTCAGCAGGTTGGCGGAATGGAAGTCAGCAGCAGTCTCAATTTTTTAAATTTGGAGATTTCACCAGCAGGAGTTAGCAAAGCTTCTTCACTTTTAAAACTAAGTGAAAAGTACGAAATTCCTATCACCCAAATGGCTGCGATTGGCGATAATTATAATGATTCGCTGATGCTAACCGCTGCAGGACTTGGAATAGCGATGGGAAATGCACCAGATGACGTAAAGGCGCTTGCCGATCAGGTAACGGGAAGCAATCAAGAAGCAGGGGTTGCACAGGCGATCCGACGTTATCTATTAAAATAGGTTTTGAAACGATATTTTAAAATTTTAATAAAATTATTGAATTATTATTTCAACGGCGTTATAATAAAATTACGGAAATCGCTTACAACTAGAAAAAACAAACAGGAGGATAAGGGAATGATCGAAGAAAATCTCGAATTATTAACGACCGAGTCCCGAAATCAAGAAACCATGCAGATTGATACGGCCGAGGCCACCGATATATTACGAATCATGAACGAACAAGATCAATTGGTCGCACTTGCTGTCAAAGAAGTTTTACCAGGAGTAGAGGCAGCGGTTCAGTTTGTATTTGAATCCTTTAAAAACGGCGGCCGCCTGATTTATTTAGGTGCCGGTACGAGCGGGAGATTAGGTGTACTGGATGCTGTTGAATGTCCGCCAACCTTTAGCACCGACCCTGAAATGGTGGTAGGTCTGATGGCCGGAGGAGAAGGCGCCTTTTTGAAAGCTGTTGAAGGAGCAGAGGATGACCCTGAACTTGGTGTGAATGACTTAAAGCAATTGGAACTGACTGAAAATGACACCGTGATTGGCATCGCCGCTAGTGGAAGAACGCCTTATGTGATTGGCGCCCTTCGCTATGCACGAAGCATTGGAGCGAATACCGTAGCGCTTTCGTGTAATAAAAATGCCGCGATTAGTAAAGAAGCTGACCAAGCGATTGAAGTCATTGTCGGTCCAGAGGTTCTAACGGGATCAACTCGCTTGAAATCAGGGACAGCCCATAAAATGATTTTGAACATGATCTCCACCTCATCGATGATTCTTTTAGGAAAAGCCTACGAGAATTTAATGGTCGATGTGAAGGTGAGTAACTTAAAGTTAAAGGAACGCGCAATTGGGATTATCCGCAAAATTACTGGCGTTTCCTATGAAGTGGCTTTAGAGACATTAGAAAATTCAGATCTGCAAGTTAAAACAGCGATTGTGATGATTATGACTGAAACAACAAAACCGCAAGCAGAAGAATTATTAGCAGCAGCAAATGGCTATGTAAAAATCGCCATCCAGAAAAAATGATTGTGATGAAAAGGTGGTAATAAGTGTGGCAGCAGGCGGATTAAAAATGCTCCAAAACATGCTGGATCAGCTTCCGGCTTCCGAGCGAAAAATTGCACAATATATTCTTGAAAATCCACGAAGTATCTTAAACAGTACCGTTAATGATATCGGGACTCAAGCGAAAACGAGCGGGGCTGCGGTCATTCGCTTATGTAAGTCACTCGGATTAAATGGTTTTCAAGATTTAAAGGTAAGAATTGCGGGCGATTTAGTCAAGCCTGCAGAACAAGGGTATCGTGACATTGAACCGGGTGAATCTTATTTTTCCATCGTTCAAAAGACAACTAGTAATAGTATTCAGAGCATCCGTGATTCCGAGGAGATTATCAATTATGAGGAATTGGAGCGGGCGGTTCAAACGCTGCTCCCTGCTCAGAATGTCCACTTTTTTGGAATTGGCGCTTCTAATATTATTGCAAAGGACGCGCAGCAGAAGTTCCTGCGGATTCAAAAAAATGCAACCGCTTTTACCGATACACATCTTGTTGCAACATTGATTGCGAATGCGGGCAAGGATGATGTGGTATTCGCCATCTCTCATTCAGGGGAAACCGCTGAGGTGGTTAAAGTGATGGCTCTCGCGAAAGAGCGCGGCGTAAAGACGATTAGTCTAACTAAATATGGACAGTCCTCGGTTGCGTCTTTAGCAGATATTAAACTGTTTACCTCTTATTCTGGGGAAGCACCTTTCCGAAGTGCGGCGACATCATCACGGCTTGCTCAGTTATACATGATGGATATTTTGTTTTTATCCATGGCAACTGTTCAGTATGAGCATACGATTCAAGCCATTGATCAAACAAGGGAAGCGATTCGGTTTATTAAAGAAGGAAATTAAAGCTTGCAGGGGGTGATGTGAACACTATTTACACCTTGTTAGATGGGGAAATAGATTCACGTGATTCAGGTTTAAAAATACAACAGAGAGTAGGGGAAATTCATGGCTGGAGAAAATAAAATATTAGCTGAAAAGATTCTTGAGCAATTAGGCGGCTCCACTAACATTGGCAACTACACACACTGTATGACAAGACTTCGCGTAACACCGAAGGATGAGTCTGTTGTCAATAAAGCAGCGCTTAAGAAAATAGACGGAGTTCTTGGAGTGGTGGAGGAAGAAACGCTTCAAATCATTCTTGGACCTGGAAAAGTAAACAAAGTAACGGAAGAGTTTGGCAAGTTGATCGACGCTGACGGGGGAATTGATTTAAAAGAAAAGGCAACAAGCACAAAGGCAGAAATCAACAAAAAGAATGCAACACCATTTAAGATGTTTTTACGTAAAATCGCCGGAATTTTCATTCCATTAATCCCAGCTCTAGTGGCATCAGGTTTAATTACAGGGATTACAAAAGCGATTGTCCAAGCAGGCTGGTTAGCAGGGGATTCACAGCTAGCAACCATCTTGTCTGTTATCGGCGGCGGATTATTCGGTTATCTTGGAATTTTAGTTGGTACAAATGCAGCGAAAGAATTTGGCGGTTCACCAGCACTGGGTGCGATTGCCGGTATCTTAATTATTAACCCGGCTGTTGCAGGTATTCATTTGTTTGGTGAAGATTTGCTACCTGGACGCGGTGGTTTAATTGGGGTTCTGTTTGCCGCTATCTTTATTGCTTTAGTTGAGCAGCGAGTGCGTAAGTTTGTTCCAACAAGCCTTGATCTTTTCATCACACCAACTGTGGCTTTATTGGTTACTGGTATTGTTACTTATCTTGTTTTTATGCCGCTTGGTGGATTCGTTTCAGATGTTATCACAAAAGGATTAACTTCCTTACTTGATATGGGCGGTGTTGTTGCCGGCTTCGTTCTAGGTGCAACATTCCTTCCGCTTGTTGTAACTGGTTTACACCAAGGTTTAACACCAATTCACTTAGAGTTAATTAATACAATCGGTGATGACCCGCTTTTACCAATCTTAGCAATGGGTGGTGCAGGTCAAGTAGGTGCTGCGTTTGCCATCTACCTTAAAACAAAGAAAACTCGCTTAAAAAGAGCGATTGGCGGTGGTCTGCCAGCAGGTATTCTTGGGATCGGTGAGCCGTTAATCTTCGGTGTTACCCTGCCATTAGGTCGTCCGTTCCTTACAGCATGTTTAGGTGCTGGTGTCGGCGGTGCGTTCCAGGCAGCATTTGGAATCGCAACAGTCGCAATCGGTGTATCTGGTTTACCACTTGCCTTCCTTGTCGTTACAGGTCAAGTTCTCCTTTATTTAGTTGGGGTATTAATCGCCTATGCAGCAGGATTCTTGTTCACGTATTTATTCGGTTTCAAAGACGAAATGGCTGGTGAATTTGATTGATCGGTATCTCCTTCTATCTAAATGATCCTTTAGCAGAAGAACGAATTGCCATGGCTGGAAATATGGGTGTGAAGCGGGCGTTTACCTCGCTTCACATACCAGAAGAATCTGGTGATTTAGCGAGTCGTGCCATGACGCTGCTTCAGTGTGCGAAGGAAGCGGGCATAGAAGTGTATGCAGATGTGTCGTTAAAAACCCCTGGTCACTTGGGATTAGATAGCTTGTTTGATTTAAAATCACTTGGGGTCAGCGGCCTCAGACTCGATGACTTTTTTGAGCCGGAGTTGATCTTGAAGCTTGCACAAGAGTTCAAGCTTGCGTTGAATGCCAGCATTTTATTTGAGGATGATATTCGTGCACTGCTGGATGGCGGTTTACAAGCGGGTCAGCTTTTGGCTTGGCATAATTTTTATCCAAGGGTTGAAACAGGGCTATCTGATTTGTTTTTTGAGAGACAAAATGAACTTTTTAAAAAGTATGGAATTCCTGTTAGTGCCTATATTCCAGGTGATGGGGAAAAACGTGGTCCGTTGTTTGAAGGGCTGCCAACACTCGAAGAACATCGCGAAATGGATCCGTTTTTAGCGGCATTGGAGCTATCCCATTATGGAGTTAAAGATATCTATATTGGTGATCCAGAGGTAAGTGAGGCGCTTCTTAGGAGATTAATCGATTTTGATCTTGACAATTGTGTCGAGATTCGGATTGAAGGGTTTCAAGAAGGAGAGTTCAAGCTCCGCCCTGATTTTTCCCGTGATGTCCTAAGATTAATGGATACAAGAAGTGTGGATCCTGTCGCGCCTGAAAATACTTCTGAACGTTTTGTTGGGAGTATTACTAGAGATAATGACCGTTATGGCCGTTACCGTGGTGAGGTTCAAATCACCCTGTGTGACCTGCCTGCTGATGATCGGGTGAATGTGGTAGGAAGAGTTGTTGAGGAAGATATCGTGCTTCTGTCCTACCTCAAACCTGGACAAAAGGTGAAATTCATCCATGGATAAAGTGAACTGCCTCATTTTGATCTGACCCAATAAAGTTAGACAAATATTTTTATGCAACCTTTAAGACTTTAGTTCGGTATTCCGCCGGACTCAGGTCTTTTAATTTTGCCTTCATCCGTTGCGATTATAATAGTGTATATAATTCTTTCGTGACTCGACGGTTCCCATAACGACCTTTATGTTCATGGGAAATCTCTTTAATAACTTCCTTTACCATCTCATATCCCACGAGGATCTTCTTTACGTATTCTAACGAATGGTAATGCTCCCTACGTTTACAGTGATTTCACCTACAAACGGAGAGAATACATTAACAAGATTGTAGGTAAATAGATAGAAGGAAGTTATTACTAAAAAATAATTATACGCTATATTACGATGTTCCTCATCGCCCTCCTTTATGGTTTTTTTAGACTCTATGAACCTATTGGTTGGCACACAAAACTATCAATTGATCACTTGAAACTGTCCCTGTGGAATGCCTATGGTTCTGATATAATAGATGAAAAATGGTTTACGACAACGCGGTTTGTCTGGAGGTGACTCTAAATGGATAATTTTCATCCCCGTCAACGAACGATTATAAAAATGCTCTATGAAAAGAAGGCAGTGATGAAAGGAGGAGAGTTGGCTGCTGAGCTTGGGGTATCGGATCGGACGGTACGAAACGATATCGCCTATATTAATTCCGTAGTAAATATGGACCTGATCGTGTCTCAAAATAAAAAAGGCTATCAATTATCGGATTACGTTAAAGCCAGGGAGATTGTCGCGAATGATGGAGAAGGGATTCCTGTTCTTCCTGAAGAGCGGATCAACTATATCTTGAAACACCTCCTCTTTCGGAACAGGGAGCTAGATCTATATGAACTTTCGGAAATGCTTCTGGTCAGTGATGCAACGATTGAACTTGACCTTAAGGAAATTAAGAAGCTGATTTCTGAAAATAACCGGGACCTGAGCTTATCAAGGAAGGCAGCATCCATCTCGTTGGCAGGAAGTGAAAAGGATAAACGAGCCCTTTTTAGTGAGCTTTTATTTAAGGAAACGAACAGAAACTTTTTTAATATTTTCAAATATGAACGGTACTTCCATCACCTCGACTTGGGTCTTATTCAAAGAAAGCTCATGCAGGCGGTGGAGAACTATCGCATTCATCTCAATGAAATGGCCGTGGTCAATCTAGTCATCCATATCGCGATTACCATTGACAGGATTAAAAGTGAAAATATCCTGGATATGGAAGTGGAATTGGACAAGGTGTTGGGAATGCGGGAATATAAAATGGCTGAAGAGCTTTGTGGCCAGTTAGAAGATGCGTTTGGGGTCAAGTTCCCTCGAGGAGATATCATCTATATTTCTTACCTTATCTTAGGGAAAAGCATCATTAAAAATAGATATAAGGAGAAAAAAGAACTTGAGGGGATCATCGACCCTCAGATAGCAAGCCTTACGGAGGCGCTGATTGCTTCAATAAACAGGGAATTCGGCATCAGCTTTATAGAGGACGACAACCTCTTTATCGGATTATGTCTACACACTAAAAGAATGATTGAAAGGGTCAACAGCCATGTTTTGTTGCGGAACCCCTTACTGGATGAGCTAAAAATTAAATATCCATTTATCTTTGAACTTGCTGTTTTTGTTTCGAAGGAATTTTACAAAATAACGGGACTAGTCATAAAGGAAGACGAGATTGGATTTATTGCTCTTCATCTCGGTGCAGCCTTTGATAGTCTTAATGGCAACCAAACCATCAAACGGAAAATTGCCCTCATTTGCCCGACCGGTTACACCACAAGTGAGCTGTTGAAGTCAAAACTGTATTCCGTGTATCAAGACAAGATTGAGATTCTTGGAACATTTTCCTTTATGGAGTTGGATAAGCTGCAGAAGCAGGAGCCGGACCTTATCCTTTCTACTGTTAAGTTTGAATATGAAATGGACATCAAAGTGATTGAGGTATCACCATTTCTTGATCAGAAGGATATTGAAAAGATTAATCAACATTTATATCTTTATGGAAATGATATCGGGCGATCCCGGTTTTTGAATGATGTTCATTATTTTTTCAGAAAGGATCTTTTCTTTAAGGGCAACATGTTTAAGAATGAATGGGAAGTTATTGAATATCTTGGGAATCAGCTCTCTACAAAGGGGTATACGCCAGAGGAATATGTCAACCTTGTGATGGAAAGGGAGAAGATTTCTTCTACGTCTTTTGGGAATCTTCTTGCGATACCGCATCCGATTGTTATGAATGCGTATGAGACGGTTATTGCAGTAAAGATTCTGCAGAAACCGATGATGTGGGGAAAAAACAAGGTCCAGCTTGTGTTTATGTTTGCCCTTAAGGAAAGTGACAGAAAAAAATTAAATGAACTATATAAGCATATTATTGAAATCGTTGAGAAACCGGAAGGAGTCCAATACTTAATCAAATCTGAAAATTATAATGACTTTATCTCAAGAATTTTATCTTATGATGCATAGTAATCCCGGCTTTTGTGCCGGGATTTTGTTGTCTTCAGCATTTTTGCCATTTTGTTTCCGTATTACCTTCAATAAACATTTTCCTATTTGATAGGAAAATGTTTATTGGAGAAGGAACAGGATGGAAAATTATAATAAAAAGTAAGTAAGGCAATCTATTTTTTGTATCAAGGAGGTGAAGCTAGTGGTAGAAATCGAACAAACGGCATTTGAGATTATCGCATCCGCAGGTGATGCCCAATCCATGATGTTGAGTGCTCTTCAATGTGCAAGAGAAGGGAAGTTTCAAGAAGCAGAAAATCTTATGAATGAAGCAAAAACGTCACTAGCAAAGGCGCATAATGCCCAAACGGGTTTGATCGTGGAGGAATCAAAAGGGAATAAATCAAAATACTCAATCATTATGGTTCATGCACAGGATCATTTAATGAATGCCATACTATCTCAAACATTAATCGGTGAAATGCTTCATTTGTATAAAAGATTAGAAGAGAAATAAGGAGGGATGAAGGTGAAGTGGGGTATTATTGCGACCTGGCGGATGGCGAAAGAAGGTGTGGAAGCCGCTAGTGACATGCTGAAGGAAGGCGGAAGTTCAGGTGATGCAGTGGAGACAGCCGTAGGGATGGTAGAGGATTATCCCCTTTATAAATCAGTGGGTTATGGCGGGCTTCCGAATGAAAACTGCGAGGTTGAACTTGACGCCGCGTTTATGGATGGAGATACACTTTCAATCGGTGCTGTAGCTGGGATAAAGGACTATAAAAACCCGGTGTCCATCGCAAGACGACTGAGTGAAGAACGGTTTAATACCTTCCTTGTGGGAGATGGTGCCGAGGAATATGCCCATAAAAATGGTTTTGAAAGAAGGAATATGCTGACGGAAAGGGCAAGAAAACTTTGGGAAAAACGGGTCAAAGAGATTCGCGAGAAAAACCTGAGCCCTTATGACGGCCATGATACGGTCGGGATGGTTTCCGTTGATTCCATGGGACAGATGGCATCCGCCACATCCACAAGCGGACTGTTTATGAAAAAACGAGGAAGAGTGGGGGATTCCCCGCTATCTGGATCAGGATTCTACGTTGACAGCAACATAGGCGGAGCTTCCGCAACCGGGCTTGGCGAAGATTTGATGAAGGGCTGTGTATCCTATGAAGTGGTCCGTTTGATGAAAGAGGGCATGCATCCTCAGGCTGCTGCCGAGCGTGTAGTGTATCAGTTTACCCGCTATCTGACAGAGAAAAGCGGAAAAGCAGGAGCCATGTCAGTGGTTGCCATGAACAACCGTGGTCAGTGGGGAGTCGGCACCAATGTGGAGTTCTCCTTTGCCGCTGCCACCTCAGAAGAAATGCCAATGGTATATGTGGCCTATCCAAAAGGAGACAAAACCGTATGCGAACCGGCATCGGAGGAATGGCTTGAAGCCTACACCAAGCGGATTACCAGTCCTGTTGAATAGAAATTCAGGGAAGTAAACAGCATTCGGGGATTTTAGGTCCCTAACTAGTATAAAAGGGGGTACAGTATATGGAAAAAATTCAAAGATTCCTTGAAACCAAGCTTTTGCCTGCTGCAACAAAGGTAGCCGGGCAAAGACATCTTGCTGCAATCAGAGACGGATTTATCTCGTTTATTCCATTTTTAATTATCGGTTCCATCTTTATCATTATTCAAGATTTTCCTGCACCAGGCTGGCAGGAGCTGCAGGTCAAACTCTTCGGGGAATTTTTTAATCAATTTATTATTCTTCCAAAGCGGGTAACCTATGATATCATGTCGATCTTTATTGTTGCGGCGATATCCTATAAACTCGCACAATCTTACAGGATTGATGCCTTCTCGGCTTCGATGTTGTCTATTAGTGCCTTTATCTTGTTAACACCTATTACCACGACCATTGACATTGATGGGACTTCACATGTAGTGGAAAAGGTCATCACAGTTGGTGGCTGGTACGGTACGAACGGAATTATTGTAGCCATTATTACTGCTCTAGTGGTAACCGAAATGTTCAATTTTTTTATCAAAAAAGGAATCATCATCAAGATGCCGGATGGTGTGCCGCCAGCGGTATCACGGGCATTCTCGGCACTTCTACCGGGATTTGTTATCATTGTTGTTATGCTTTTGGTCAGATTGTTATTCATGCAAACACCATACGAAAATATCCATGATTTTATCTACCAAGTAGTTTCATTACCGATGCAGAGTTTGGTCGCTAATAATATTTTTGGTGCCATCGGGACGGTATTTGCAATCAGTCTTCTCTGGTGTTTGGGGTTAAACGGCGGAACCATTGTAAATGGAATCATGAGACCGTTTTGGGTACCGCTTCAAGACGAAAACCTGGCCGCAATCGAAGCCGGGAAAGTGGCACCCAATATCATTACTGAGCAGTTCTTTGATATGATCTGGATTGGCGGTGCAGGTGCAACGCTTGCGGTGGTCTTGGTGCTTTTATACAAGGCAAAGTCAAAGCAGTACAAGGAGCTTGGAAAAATGTCACTGGCACCGGGGTTATTTAATATTAATGAGCCCATCATGTTTGGCTTACCTGTGGTTCTAAATCCAGTCTTGATGCTTCCGTTACTCCTTGGACCGATCGTGATCACCATCGTTAACTACACAGCGATGGCGCTTGAAATTGTCGCTAGGCCGACAGGAGTAATTATTCCATGGACAACACCACCTTTAATCCAAGGATTCCTGATAACAGGACATTGGTCAGGTGCCTTGCTTCAATTAGTCGATATCGTCATCGTCATGCTCATTTGGTTGCCATTCATCGCCGTGATGGATAAGAAAAAGGTAGCCGAAGAAGCAGGTGTTCCTGATAGCAAGAATTCAAAAGGGAAAATGAGCGTTTCGTCATGAGTGAGAATATTGCTGAGAATCGTGAGGAAAAACGTGCTGATTCATTAGGAGATGTAGTGAAGATTGAGCTTATTGCGGCTACTTTTGAGGATGCAAAGAAGATTGAAGCCTATGGAGGCGATAGGATTGAGCTTGTCAGTGCTCTTTCAGAAGGCGGATTAACGCCAAGCTATGGGCTCATGAAATCTGTGATCGAATCTGTCAACATCCCGGTCAATGTGATCATAAGACCGCATTCGCAATCTTTTGTTTATACGAATGAAGAGATTGAGTCGATGAGGCAGGACATTAAAATGGCCAAGGAGCTTGGAGCCAATGGTGTCGTGATTGGCGCTCTTAATGAAAAAAAACAAATATGTGAACAAAGCCTTAACAGACTCTTAGAAGCTGCATATGGTCTAGAGGTTACCTTTCATCGAGCAATCGATGAACTAGAACATCCAGTAGAAGGAGTAAAAATTCTTTCACACTATAAAAGCATAAATAGAATTCTGACATCAGGCGGGAAAGGAAGCTTGAGTAAGAATAGGGAGATCATCCGAAAAATGGTCCTTCACTCCGGTCATATCAAGATATTGGTTGGAGGGGGCTTGAACTTTGAAAATGTTAAGGAAATCATGGAAGCAACTTGTGCCCCTGAATATCATTTCGGTACCGCTGTGAGGGTCGAGAGTTCTCCTTTTAAGAATATAAGTGAGGACTTACTAAAAAAACTCTTTACGTTAATAGAGAAATAGGAGGAACAAAAGATGAATATCATTTTAGTCTGCTTTGCAGGTATGTCAACAAGTATGCTGGTCAGTAAAATGGAGAAGATCGCTGCGGAACGTGGAATTGAGGCTAATATTAGTGCTATGCCGGCAACAGAAATCTATGATGAACTAGATGGAGCGGATGTTGTACTGTTAGGACCACAGGCTCGTTATGCCCTTGATAAGGTAAAAAGTGAGGCAGAACCCAAGGGAATTCCCGTTGCGGTTATTGATTCCATTCTTTATGGAACCATGAACGGTGGAGCGGTTTTGGACATGGCTCTAGAAATGGCAAAGAAATAAGATTATGAATCAATGAAAAACGGTCAAGCTTTGTAAGCTTGACCGTTTTGACGGTTTCTGTTTTCTTTGTTTCTTTCTTCAAGGAGGGACGCCCCTGTACAAAACTGAGATTTGTGGAAAGAGACCGGCTTCAATTTGAAGCCGGTCTCTTAATCTATTAAATAATCCCTGTTCGATTACTTGCACATCCGGTATAAAAGCTTTATTTATCCTGTTTTACAAAATAATGACTCTTTCTGTAAACCATCGCTTCCATTGTTGCGATTAGTTCATTTTCACTTTGGACATTGATTTTGTACCAAGCGAGTTTGTGATTTTTCTTTATTTCTTTTGCTTTTGCGGTTAGGGTCCTGCCACGTTTGCCAGCAGATATAAAATTAACATTTGTTGTGACACCCACTGCTGTTTTGCCATATGAGTTGCTCGCTGCGGCAAAAACGTAATCTGCAAGTGAAAAGATAATTGCCCCGTGAACTGTTCCATGGGCATTAAGCATGCGGTCGTCCGGAACTAATTCAGCTTCCGCTGTACCAGGTCCGAGATTTGTTAACTTCATGCCAAGAAAAGCTGCAAAGGGTTCGTCTTTTAGAACTTGCTTAATTTCATTGTAATGTAAATCATGAATTGCCTTATCATCTAATTGAATAGTCATGGAATTCTCCTTTGCTTAATGATCTTTTGCAGTGCTTATGCCATATCCAGTGTTTGATTTGAACAGTACTTCCGCAAATTTATTTTCGTCTTCTTTTGCTTTAGACAATACTGTACCTAAATATGCACCTATAAAACCAAGTGGGACGGTAAAAATGGTCGGGTTGCTCATTGTGAAGATAGGGTCTCCTGTGAAAATGCCTATTCCAGGCTGCGGATTCCAAACATTTGGGCTAAGCATAACTAATACAAGCGAGCTGATTAACCCAAATAACATACCGCAGATAGCTCCATTTGTATTAAATCGTTTCCAGTAAATTGTACAAAGAATAACTGGCAAGTTTGCGCTAGCTGCGATACCTAATGCCAGTACAGAAAGGAAAGCAACATTCAGAGACTGCGCAAATAATGCGATCACGATTGAAATAGCCGCTACACTAACTGACGCGATACGTGCAACGAGAACTTGCTGCTTTTCGGTCATTTTCCCGTCTTTAATAATTTCTCCATAAATATCATGAGCAAAAGCGGATGCTGACGTTAAAACAAGACCGGATACTACCGCTAGAATAGTAGCGAATGCAACTGCTGAGACGAAGGCGAACAAAAATTCGCCGCCTACGGTTAATGCGAGAAGTGGTGCGGCCATGTTTCCAGCTGGGTTTGCTTCAACAATGCGGTCAAAACCGACGAATGAAGCAGCACCGAACCCTAGGAAAATCGTCATAATAAAAAATGCGCCAATAAACCATGTTGAATATACAACAGATTTTCTTGCCGTCGCCGCATCTTTTACCGTAAAAAAGCGGACAAGTAAATGCGGTAGTCCTGCTGCGCCAAGGACAAGTGACATATTAAATGAAATCATATCGAGTCCATTCGTGTATTTATTTCCTGGATTTAAAAAGTCATTACCGAGAGGTGTTGCTGTCTTAACATGGTTGAACATTTCTGCGATGTTAAAGTTATATCGGGAAAATACAATAAACGTCAATACTGTAGAACCGCCAAGCAAGAGAGCGGCCTTAGTTATTTGTACCCAGCTTGTCGCCCGCATCCCACCGAAAATAACATAAATTGTCATTAATATACCAACGAGAAGAACGGAAAGACCGTAATCGATTCCAAGCAGCAGTTTAATCAATCCACCAGCACCGACAAGTTGAGCAATCATATAAAAAATAGAAATGATGAGGGTGTTTGCTGCGGCGATCCCACGTACCTTTTTTGACTTAAAACGTGCAGAGATCATATCGGCTAACGTGTATTTTCCAAGATTACGAAGCGGCTCCGAAACAAAGTATAATAAGACGAGAAACGCGACAAGGTTACCAATGCTCATATAAAAGCCATCGAAACCAATCAGTGCAATAGCCCCTGTAATCCCGAGGAAAGAAGCAGCGGACATAAAGTCACCAGCCACAGCCAATCCATTTTGCCATGCAGTCAACCCACCGCCAGCTGTATAAAAATCACTCGCGTTTTTCGTTTTCTTAGAGGAATAATACGTTACTGTAAGCGTTAACAATATAATGCCTAAAAAAAGTATTAGAGATAATGTGCTCATCCGCCAAGCTCCTTCTTATATTTAGTTAAAATCGTTTGGGCCATTTCATCATACTTCTCTGATTTTTTAAGGTAGACAATGCCGCCAATCCAAACGACAACAAATTGTAGCAGTGCATATACCCATGCCCATGTAATATTCAGAAAAGCTTCTCCTTTTAATACATCTGTATAAGCAGCTAAAAGAGGCAGAACAAAATAAAACGTTAGGAAGAAAGTAGTGACCGGGATAATAAAAGCTTTTTTCTTTTGAAGTAAATCTTTAAAATCTTTGCTCTCAACCAATTGATCATAGGGTTTCTTTTCGACATGTTCCTCGGCTAAATAGCCTTTAATTACTAGTGATTCCATAGTAACCTCCTCTTGAATAATACGATTTTAAAACGGTGGGGCTATAAAGTGATATATATCACTATTGTCAAAACTATCATAAACAGAAAATTAAGTAAACTAAAATTTATAAATTATTAAAAAATCACGAATTTTCTATTAAGTTTATTAGTAAACACTATTGACAACGTGGAAATGTCGTATTAATCTGAAAATATATTACTAGATTTTTTATTTTCGTTTTAATTCCGTTATGTAATATTTTGTGAAAATGAAAAGCAAATGAGGGGGACTGAAACAATGTACAATCCAGAAGTTGAAACCGCTACCCGTACTGAAATGGAAAGTTTGCAGCTGACACGTCTTAAGAAAACGGTTAGTCATGTATTTGAGAATGTACCATTTTACAAGGAGAAATTTAATGAACTAGGTATTACTCCAGAAGATATTCAACAGTTAAGCGATGTGACAAAGCTTCCATTTACCAAAAAACAGAATTTTCGTGAGCAATACCCATTCGGTCTATTTGCGGTTCCCATGAATGAGGTTGTCCGCATTCATGGATCATCTGGAACGAGCGGTAAGCCGACAATTGTAGGATATACAAAAAATGATATTGAAAACTGGTCAGTGATTGTTGCCCGTGCCATTGTCGCTGCTGGCGGACGGAAATCAGATATTTTTCATAATGCCTACGGCTATGGATTGTTTACAGGCGGGATTGGTCTTCATAACGGAGCAGAAAAGTTAGGCGCGGCAACATTACCAATTTCGGGGGGAAACACAGATCGACAAATTACACTTATTAATGATTTGAAACCGAGGGGTATTTGTGGAACGCCATCTTATATTCTAAATATTGCTGAAAAGATGGAAGAAATGGGGATGAACCCTGCTGAATATGGAATCGAATATGGTATTTTTGGCGCTGAGCCTTGGTCGGAAGAAATGAGAGCGACACTTGAAAAGAAACTAAAATTGAAAGCGGTTGATATTTACGGCCTAAGTGAAGTTATGGGACCGGGTGTCGCGATAGAATGTCATGAAGCGCAGGACGGACTTCATATCGCAGAAGATCACTTCCTGGTTGAAGTTATTCATCCAGAAACGCTCGAACCAGTAGCAGATGGTGAAGTTGGAGAACTTGTTTTTACTAGCTTAACGAAGGAAGCGCTGCCAATTATTCGTTATCGAACAGGGGACCTTGCCGCTATTACCCGAGAAAAATGTATATGCGGACGTACGACAACAAGAATGTCTAGGGTAAAAGGTCGAACAGATGACATGATCATTGTCAGAGGTGTAAACGTTTTCCCTTCAGAAATTGAACGGGCATTGTTGCAAGTAAAGGGACTCGTTCCTCATTATCAGATTCACCTTGTTAAGAAAGGTGCAATGGACAGTGTTGAATTACATGTTGAAATTGAAAGCGATTTCTACTCAGAGATTGATGGAGACTTATCACATGCCAATGTTATGAAACTGAAGAAGTCGGTCCAGCACCATATGAAAAACACATGTCTAGTGACAATGGATATCGTTGTTAACATTCCAAAAAGCATCCCGCGTTCAGAAGGAAAAGCTATTCGCATTGTTGATAAGCGAAACAGTGCTTTGATCAGCGTATAATGAAACTGTCATTATCACAGAAGGGAATAGTGCATTCTGTTTCTACATTTTTATCAAGAAGAACAAATGCCATTCCCTCCGTCATTGTAATCTGCGGCCGCAGATTACAATGCACGTTTCTTAATCCAAAATTGATTGATTAAAGTAGGGTCGTCACGGTTTAGAGAATATTCCTCATTTTTTTATTTTAAAATAATGACGCAATATTCTTGCTTTTAATATAACCATAAAATATAATTACGTTAAATAAACGTTATATGTATTTTGCGAAAAGGGGGATTTGAAATGAGCGTTCTTTTAAATGAAACAACAGAACAGGAAAAGCTGGAGCAATTTATTGCTAGAATCAAAGCTGGAGATAAAATTGAAGCCGATGATTGGATGCCCGATGAATATAGGAATACATTAATCAAATTGATATCTATGCATGGTATGAGCGAAATAATGGGAGCACTTCCTGAAAAGGAATGGGTACCTAAAGCTCCCACTTTGAATAGAAAGCTCGGGATTATGGCGAAGGTACAAGACGAAATGGGACACGGCCAATTATTGCTTCGCGTTGTGGAAGATTTATTAAAACCGTATGGCAAAAAGCGGGACGATTTGATGCAGGATCTTTTTAATGGAGATTTGAAGTTTCATAATGTTTTCCATATGGAAGCTAAATCATGGGGAGATGCAGGGTTGATTGGCTGGTTAGTTGACGGAGCGGCCATTATCACTCAAACGGATATGCTTGGTGCATCTTACGGTCCATATGCCCGTGCCTTACACAGAATTTGTGCAGAAGAGGTTTTCCACGCGCAACATGGAGAAGCCATTATTATGGCATTGGCTGAAGGTACAGAAGAACAGAGACAAATGGTGCAAGACGCACTTAATTATTGGTGGGAATCTTTGCTGCTTTTCTTCGGACCGCCAAGCAAGAATGAAATGGGTGCCTCAAAACAAGATGTTACCCTAAAGTATAGAATCAGAACGGGCACGAATGAAGGACTTCGTCAATCTTTCTTTAGCAAATATATTAAGCGGATTCATTCCCTTGGTTTTACCATTCCAGATGAAACGCTGCGATTTGATGAGGAAACGGAAAAATGGATTTATAAACAGCCTGACTGGAATAAATTGAAGAAGATTGCTAGAAATGAAGGACCTCGTTCACAAGAGCGCTTGAATCTTAGAAGAGTTTCTTACAAAAATAACCAATGGGTACGTGAAGCATTGTCTCCAAAGACTGTCTAAGGGAGGGGAAAGGACATGGAAACTAGGCAAGAATCTTATTTTGAGGAGTTTGAAGTATTTAGCCGCAAGACCCCAACTGCACCAGTACAATATCATTTTAGCTTGCTCGCGCCTAATGAGGATATCGCAATCCTGATGGCGCAGGAAAATTTTATGCGACGTGAAACAGTGGATGATATCTGGGTTGTAAAACGTCAGAATATACGTAAAATGACTTCGGAAGAAAAGAAAACGCTTCAACGTTTAGATAATAAAGACTACCGCAAAACAAAAGGATACGGCTATTTAAAGAAAAAATGGCGAAAGTACGAACAAGAAATGCTTGACGAAAAGGAAATTTTGTCTTGGGCTGGAGGTGTGAAAAGTGGCAAATAATTCATCAGTAGAGAATACGGCCATTAAAGAGTTGTTATTTCAATTAGCAGACGATGACTTTATTCATTCCTATCGTGGATCTGAATGGCTTGGTCTTGCGCCCCACATAGAGGAAGACATAGCTACTTCCTCTATTACACAAGATACAATGGGTCACGCGGCCATCTTCTATCAATTGCTAGAGGAACTCGGTGAAGGGAATGCCAATCAACTGGCCCATGACCGTCCAGCAAATGAAAGGCGTAATGCGATTATCTTGGAACTCGTCAATGGACCTGGATCATATATGGAACAACCGGATTATGATTGGGCTTTTGCGGTTGTGCGAAATTACTTCTATACCGAAGCTAAAGCGATTAAGATTCAATCTTTACAGTCAAGTTCATATGAGCCGCTGGCTGAAGTTGCAGCAAAGGTACAAATGGAACTTTACTATCATCTAATGCACTGGAAAACATGGTTCGTTCAACTTTTAGGTTCAGGCCATGAAGAAGCTGTTTCCCGAATGAAAGCAGCTATTGAAAAAACGCTGCAGGATTTCCAAGGTGTTTTCTCTCTTGGAGAACATCGAAATAAAATCGTGCAACAAGGTTTAATTGAAAGCGAAGCGGTTTTACTGACTAAGTGGAATCAGGCTGTTGCACCTGTATTGAAAAGTGTTGGGCTAGAAGGGCCCATTGAAGTAGGAATGGCTCAAGGCGATGGACGAAATGGGAAGCACACAGAGGATTTAGAGAAGGCACTCGAAACTTTATGTGAAGTATACGCTAGTAATAAAGCAGCTTCCTGGTAATACAAAAGGAAAAGGGGAGGGGTACTATGTCTGCCGTGTTATTAACATCAGAAGAAATCTATAAACTACTGGAAAACGTAAAAGATCCTGAAATTAATACAGTCAGCATCCTTGATTTAGGAATGGTGGAGAATGTGGAGATATCAGGATCAGATGTTTCAGTAAAAATACTGCCTACCTTTCTAGGTTGTCCAGCTCTGCCTATCATTCAAAAAAATGTTGAAACAGCCGTTAAACAGCTGCCAAGCGTTGAAGGAGTGAGCGTAGAATTCCTGCGTTCCCCCTCCTGGACATCTGACCGGATTACAGAAAAGGGGAAAGCAGGGCTAAAGGTATTCGGTATCTCCCCTCCCCCCCGACAAATAAAAGAAGATGGATCGTGGCATATAGATTGTCCGTATTGTGAATCCACGTATGTCACGATGGAAAACATATTCGGACCAACAGCGTGCCGCAGCATTTTATATTGCAAATCATGTAAAAACCCATTTGAAGCAATGAAACCAATGATTAAATTTATGTAAATTACGGAGGGAATAAAATGGTAAAGTTAATTGCTCTATATAAGCAGCCGGAAAATAAAGAAGAATTTGATGAACATTATTTCAATGTTCACGGTCCTATCACAGAAAAAATCCCAGGTCTTCAAAAAATGGTCGTTACGAAGATAGTCGGAACACCAATGGGGAAAGACTCTGAATATCACATTCTATGTGAAATGTATTATGAAAATCACGAAGCGCTTCAACAAGGTATGCGTTCCCCTGAAGGAAGAGCTTCAGGAAAAGACTTGATGGGCTTTGCTGGGAAACTCGTTACCATGATGATTGGTGAGGAAGTATAAGGATGGGACTGTTTCAATATATTGAAACTTCTGTCGAGAATGAAATTGGTTTTATCACTTTAAATCGGCCGAAACAATTAAATGCGCTGAACCGAACGATGGTCGGTGAAATTGTTTCTGCAGCAGAAGAATTTGACCGTGATACCCAAGTGAAAGTCATCTTATTATCCGGTCATGGAAAAGCATTTTCTGCTGGGGCGGATATTGATGAGATGGCCAATGACAATCCTGTTAGGTTGGAATTGTTAAATCAATTTGCTGATTGGGACCGGTTAAGTCTCGTTAAAAAGCCTATCATTGGTGCAGTCAAAAGCTTTGTATTCGGCGGTGGCTTTGAACTTGCCTTATCATGTGACTTACTTATAGCTGCAGGAGATACACTGTTTTCCTTTCCGGAAGTAACACTTGGAGTTATGCCTGGAGCAGGAGGGACACAAAGACTGACGAAGTTAGTGGGTAAAACAAAGGCACTTGAATGGATCTTGACCGCCGAAAGGATCAATGCAGAAACAGCGTTAAAATATGGCATTATTAATAAAATTGTCGCACCTGAATTATTGATGGAGGAAGCAATAGCTTTCGCAAGAAAGATTACGGCACAGCCATCTTTAGCAGTCAGAATGATCAAAGACTCTGTTAATAAGGCAGTGGATTACTCCTTATATGAAGGAATGCAATATGAAAGAAAAAATTTCTACCTGCTCTTTGCTTCAGAAGATCAAAAGGAAGGCATGGCAGCGTTTGTAGAAAAAAGAAAGCCTAATTTTACAGGCAGATAAGGAGTTATGCTATGTACGAAACAATTACTTATCGGATTGAAAACGGGGTAGCTTGGCTCAGTCTAAACCGACCTGATAAACTGAACGCTTTTACATCACAAATGAATAAAGAAATCCAAAGGGCAATGAAACAATCATCAAACTCTCATGAAGTACGTGCGATTGTCATTACCGGAGAAGGAAGGGCCTTTTGTTCCGGCCAAGACTTAGCAGATGTGGACGACAGCATGAATTTAGGGCAAATGCTCCGTGACGATTACGGTCCGATGATGAAGGAAATCGCCAGATGTGAAAAACCAATTATTGCAGCGGTAAACGGTGTGGCTGCAGGGGCAGGCTTCAGTCTGGCGTTAGCCTGTGATTTCCGGCTTGTCTCTGAGAAAGCAAGCTTTTTAAATGCCTTTGTCAATATTGGGTTAATTCCTGATTCGGGTAATCTGTATTACCTTTCACGAATTGTCGGTCATGCAAAAGCATTAGAGCTATCTGTATTAGGTGAAAAAGTGCCTGCTGCTGAGGCAGAAAAAATGGGTCTTGCTACAAAAGTAATTGGTGTAGAGGACTGGAACGAGCAAGTGACAGCCTTTGCAGAAAATATTGCAAGCAGACCAACGAAAGCAATCGGGTTAATCAAAAGATATTTAGAAGCCTCCTACCATCTTTCTTTTGAAGAATATTTGAAAGAAGAAGCGGAAGGACAACGAATTGCCGGCTTAACAAAAGATTATGTTGAAGGGGTAACGGCATTTACAGAGAAACGCAAAGCTCAATTTATAGGTGAATAACATAAAAAAGGGAGTGGGATTAAATGGTAAAAGTACAAGAAGCACCAATATTTGAAAAAGTAGAAATGAAGCGTGATTATTACCATCTAGTTATTAATGGCGAAAGAGTTGAAAGTTCTAATGGAGCGACTATCGATGCTTACAATCCTGCCACTGGTGAAATCCTTGCCAAGGTTGCAAAAGCTACACAAGAAGATGCAGAAAGAGCGGTACAAGCAGCTCTTGCGGCATTCGAAAACGGAAAATGGAAAAGATTCCCCATTAATAAACGTTCTCGTATTTTAAATAAAATTGCAGCAATTATGCGTTCCCGTTTTAATGAATTAGTTGAATTGGAAGTATTAAATAGCGGTAAATCTATTTCAGCAGCACAAGGTCAAGTTATGCAAGCTGTTGAAGTTTTTGAATTTTATGCAGGTGCCATTGTAGGACATAGCGGCTCCGTAAATAATATGGCAGGTCAATTCCATAACTATACAGAGAAAGAACCTGTAGGTGTATGTGCACAAATTATTCCTTGGAACTACCCATTGATGATGGCGGCGTGGAAGATTGCACCTGCAATCGCGGTTGGATGTTCTGTCATTGTGAAACCAGCTTCGTTAACACCGTTAACAGCCATTGTTTTAGGAGAAATTTGTATTGAAGCAGGAGTTCCAGCGGGAGTTGTTAATATTATTCCTGGTTCTGGTTCTGACGTTGGAAATTATCTTGTTGAACATCCGAATGTAAATAAAGTAGCTTTCACAGGTTCGACGCCAATTGGCAGAGATATCATGGGCAAGGCTTCTAAAACATTAAAGCGTGTAACATTGGAGCTTGGCGGAAAATCTCCGAATATCGTATTCGAGGATGCTGATATTGAAGCGGCTGTAGATGGGTCACTATTCGGTATTTTCTATAATACAGGACAATCTTGTGAGGCGAGATCTCGCTTATATGTACATGAAGATATCTATGATGAATTTGTTACTAGATTCGTAGAAAAAACGAAAAAGCTTAAATTAGGAAATCCATTAGATAAAGAAACACATGTTGGATCCGTTATCGATCAAGGTCAATTAGATGTTGTTGATAGCTATGTTCAATCAGCTATTGCAGATGGAGCTGAAATCTTAGCAGGTGGAAAGCCGGCAGTAGTTGAAGGATTCGAAGGCGGTTATTGGTATGAGCCGACGGTTATTGGTAATGTGAATCACAATATGAAAGTAGTAAAAGAAGAAATCTTTGGACCAGTTGTCGTGATTATGAAGTTCAAAGATGAAAAAGAGGCTATTAAACTAGCAAATGATACAGAGTTCGGTCTTGGTTCAGCCATTTGGACGAAAGATGGTGCCCGTGCAACTCGTGTGGGTAACCAAATCCAAGCAGGGATTGTCATGGTAAACTGCCCATTCTCAGCTTTCCCAGGAACACCTTTCGGCGGTTATAAACAATCAGGGTTCGGACGGGAGCTTTGTATTGAGACATTAGATCTTTATACTGAAACGAAAAGTTTTATTTCCTATTATGGAAGCCGCCCATTAAATCCTTTCGGCATTCAATAATGTAAAACTTCTATCAGGGGGGCCTGTTGCTGATAGATAATAAATAGCGCAAAAAAATATTGAATAAAGGCTGGCTGAAAATATTTCAGAAAAATCATTCGGGTATAGCTGGATGCTAATCTGATTCTATCGCAGCCAGCCTCTATTATTTAAAAGGGGAGAGTTAAATGATTACAAACGTAGTAGTCGTAGGCTCTGGAGTAATGGGCAGAGGGATCGCCTATGTAGGAGCAACCGGAGGATTTGACATCACATTAGTAGATGTGAATCCATCTGCATTAGACAGCGCACAAAAAGAGATTGATATTATTTTTGAAAAAGGTGTACGTTACGGAAAAATCACTTCTGAAGAAGCGGATTCAGCAAAAAATCGATTATTATATTCTTCCGATTTAAAAGAAGCTGCTTTTAAAGCTGATTTAGTCATAGAGGCCGTTCCAGAGCGTGCAGAAATTAAAAAGGCTGTATTTGAAACAATTGAAGAGCATGCACAAGAACACTGCTATTTTGCGACTAATACTTCCACTATGAGCCCGACAGAAATTGGTTCTTATGGGAAGCGTCCTGAAAAAACGATTGCGATGCATTTTTTCAATCCTGTACAGAAAATGCCGCTGGTCGAAATTGTACGCGGCCTCGAAACGAGTGATGATACAGCAGCAGTCATAAAAAAGGTCGCTGAGAGAATGGGGAAAGAGACAGTAGTCATTAACGAATTTCCGGGTTTTGTAACAAGCCGGATCAGCTGCCTAGTTGGGAATGAAGCGTTCTATATGCTTCAAGAAGGGTTAGGAACACCTGAAGAAATTGATAAAGCAATCAAGCTTGGGTTGAATTATCCGATGGGGCCATTTGAGCTGGGGGATTTAGTAGGACTAGATGCCCGTTTAAATAATTTAAAATATTTACATGAAAAACTTGGTGAAAAATACCGTCCAGCGCCACTTCTTGAACAGTATGTAAAAGCGGGAAGGCTGGGCCGCAAGTCTGGAAAAGGTGTGTACGACTATACAAAAATTGAAGAGCTGGTGGGAAAATGAGGGACGTTGTAATTGTTGATGCGGTAAGAACACCTATCGGGAAGTATAAAGGAGCTTTAAAAAGTGTACGTCCAGATGATCTCGGAGCAATTGTAATTAAAGCGCTGACAGAGCGGAATCCAGGGCTGCCACCGGAACAAATTGAAGATGTCATCTTCGGAAATGCGAATCAGGCAGGAGAGGATAATCGAGATGTAGCGAGAATGTCCGCACTTTTAGCTGGTCTTCCAGTGAACGTAGCTGGAACAACGATTAATCGTTTGTGCGGATCAGGACTTGATGCGGTTATGTATGCTGCACGATCCATAGCTGTAGGAGAAGGCGATATTTACATCGCAGGGGGAACGGAAAGTATGACTAGAGCACCATATGTCATGGCCAAACCTGAGAGTGACTTCCCTCGGGGATCGATGGAGCTTCAAGATACAACGATTGGATGGCGATTTACGAATAAAAAGCTCGAAGAAATGTATGGAGCAGATTCCATGCCTCAGACAGCTGAAAATGTCGCGCAACGCTGCTCGATTTCACGGGAAGATCAGGATCAGTTTGCACTTCAAAGCCAGCAGCGGGCAAAAACAGCAATGGAATCCAATCGTTTTACGGAAGAAATCGTACCAGTTCGTTTTCATGATCGGAAAGGAAACGAAGTTGTCTTCGATCAAGATGAGCATCCACGTCCAGATACAACGATTGAAAAACTGGCTAAACTGCGTCCGATTTTTAAAGGCGGGACTGTAACAGCTGGTAATGCATCAGGAGTAAATGACGGTGCATCCGCTTTATTATTAATGAGTGCAGATAAGGCAAAAGAACTTGGTTTGAAGCCCCTTGCAAAATATGTGGTTGGAGCGGTTGCCGGTCTTGAGCCTGCTGTTATGGGCCTTGGTCCAATATATGCAACGAGAAAAGCGCTTGATCGGGCAAACTTATCGGTAAACGATATCGGTCTTGTAGAACTAAATGAAGCTTTTGCATCACAGGCGCTGGAATGCATCCGCCAGCTTGAGTTAGATCAGGAAAAGGTTAATGTAAACGGCGGTGCTATCGCGTTCGGACATCCTTTAGGTGCAAGTGGTGCCCGTATTTTAACGACGCTTCTATATGAAATGAAAAAACAAAATGTTCAATATGGACTGGCGACAATGTGTGTGGGAGTCGGTCAGGGGATAGCGGCAATTATTGAAAATATAGACTAGGAATTTCAAAGGCTGTCTCGAATAAGAGAGATGGCCTTTATTTTTAAAAAAGGTTGTTTTCGTAATGATTGTTGTTAAAATCCTAAAGCCGATTTTAACGTGGAAAGAGTTATTTTGCGCTTTAGAATTTAGTTTGCAGCTCTTTTCTTATTAAATTTATTCTATTTTCCTGCAAAAACTTAGCACAATCATTAAATTTTGTTCCAAAAAACAACAATGTATAAGAAAAGAGCCTAAAAAAGAGAGGGAAAATACCATGGAAAACGTATTATATGAAGTGATAGATCATATTGGATATGTAACAGTAAACCGACCGGACGTATTAAATTGTTTTAACTATGATACACTACGTGAACTGCAGGAGGCTGTTGATTCCATTCATGTAAATCCTGAAGTGCGCGTTGTTATTTTTACAGGAGCTGGCCAAAAAGCATTCAGTGCCGGTGCTGATTTGAAAGAAAGAAAGACATTGAATGAGGCACAAGTAAGAAGAAATGTAAAAGCGATTCGGGATGTGTTTAATAGTATTGCAAGCTTGCCACAGCCGACAATCGCAGCGGTTAATGGTTACGCGCTTGGCGGAGGATTTGAGTGGCTGCTGTCGTGCGACTTTGCGATTGCGGCACAAGGTATTTCCATGGGGTTGACCGAAACAAGCTGGGCGATCATTCCAGGTGCAGGCGGAACCCAGCGTCTTCCCCGACTGATTGGTGAAATGAAAGCCAAAGAATTAATTTTAACAGCGAAAAAAATCTCATCAGAGGAGGCGCTCGACCTTGGTATTGTATTAAAAGTGGTGCCACATGATGTGCTTTCAAAAGAATGCAAACAATTTGCTGAAAACATGATGAAAAATGGTCCTGTTGCGTTAAAACAGGCGAAATATGCGATCATTCAGGGAATGAACACAGATTTACAAACGGGGCTTGCGATTGAAGCGAAAGCGTATGAACTGACGATTCCAACGGAAGACCGGATCGAGGCGCTCAATGCGTTTAGTGAGCGGAGAAAACCTCAATTTTCAGGGAGATAAAATTGACGTTTATGATATAATAGAAAAAAACGTCTCGTTCAAAATATGTAATGGACAGGGAAAAAGAAAGAGTGAAGAGGTTATGGGTACAAACACACAATCGATGATTTTCACCATTTATGGAGATTATTTACGTCATTATGGAAACAAAATTTGGATTGGCAGCTTAGTTCGATTATTGAAAGAGTTTGGGCATAATGAACAGGGCGTTCGTGTCGCGGTTTCCCGAATGGTGAAGCAAGGGTGGATTCAGTCGGAAAAGCAGGGAAACAAAAGTTTTTACTTTTTGACAGGACGAGGTGTTTCCCGGATGGATGAGGCCGCCAACCGGATTTTTAAACTGAACCCGCATGAATGGGACAGAAAATGGCGTATTTTAATGTATTCGATTCCTGAAGAAAAACGACAGATTCGTGATGAGCTTCGACAGGAACTATTGTGGAGTGGATTTGGCAGTTTCGCTAATGCCTGCTGGATTTCACCGAATAACCTTGAAAAAGAAGTGAATCTTTTAATCGAAAAGTATGATATTAGAGAATACGTTGATTTCTTCGTCTCGGACTATAAAGGGCCAAAAGATAGTCAATCGCTTGTGGAAAAAAGCTGGCCGCTTGAGGAAATCGAGAATAAGTATGAGGAGTTCATCTCAAAGTACAGTAAGCAATTCATTGTACATCAAAGTGTGCTAAGCAAAGGAGAAATGTCCGACTCAGAGTGCTTTGTGGAGAGAACAAATCTAGTTCATGAATACAGAAAATTTCTGTTCATTGATCCAGGTCTGCCAAAGGAACTTTTGCCGCCAAAGTGGAGTGGTAATCATGCGGCTCTGCTATTTAGTCAGTATTATAAACTTTTAGCGGAACCAGCCAGCAGGTTTTTTGAAAATGTCTTTGAAGCGGATAATGATTTACGCAGAAAGGATCATTCCTATGACGCGAAAAATCATCCGTTAATTATTCATTCAAAAAAATAAAAGCTGCCTCAAAAGTCATTGATGTAAGACCTTTTGAGGCAGCTTTTTTTGTGAAGAAGTGAGTTAGAAATCCGGTGCAGTTTTTCATTTTCTAAAAACCAACAGTATACGGCCCTTAAATTATTTATTTAAGGATCTCTTTAAATTCCCGTCCTTTTTGTACATATGAATCAGTAGATAGGCGAATAAGTTCTAGGTCTTTATCTGATAACTCCCGGACGATTTTTCCCGGCGAACCAACGACAAGTGAGCGAGGAGGTATTTTTTTGCCCGCGGCGATTAGTGTGTTCGCGCCAATAATGCATTCTTCTCCGATTTCCACATTGTCTAATATGGTAGAGCCCATGCCAATAATGGAACGTTTCCCTACTTTGCAGCCGTGCAAAATAACGTTGTGCCCTACTGTAACTTCGTCTTCAATGATAACAGGACATCCTTCGAATAAATGAATGGTGGAGTTATCTTGAATACTGCACTTTGCGCCAATGATAATGGAATCCTCATCCCCTCGTAAAACAGCATTAAACCAGATGGAGGATTCTTCTTTAATCGTAATATCGCCAATTAAGTAAGCGCCAGGTGCCACGAAAACTGTTTTATGAATGGCAGGGGTTATGCCATTGAATGGGATAATCATTTCTTTCGCTCCTTTTAAAAAATCAGAATTGTTTTTCTAGTGATAATAGTATAACATGAAATTAATAGGGGGTTGAAAAAATGAAACATATTTGCGAACTTTTTTCTATTCAATATCCAATCATTCAGGGGGGAATGGGGAATATAAGTAATGCACAGCTTACGGCAGCTGTATCTAAAGCTGGAGGTCTTGGAACAATAGGTTGTGGAACGATGACTCCTGAGCAGGTCGAAGCCATTATTCTTGAAACGAAAGACAAAACGCATAACAGTTTTGCGTTGAATATACCAATTAATGTTAGTCCTTATACAAAAGAAATGATTCAACTTGTGTTAAAGCATAACATACCGATTGTATCATTATCGGCGGGTAATCCTGCTCCTTTTATTCCACTCTTGCATGAAAAAGGCATAAAAGTAATTGCGGTTGTTGCATCGATGAAACAAGCTCAAAAGGCAGAAGCTGCAGGGGCAGATGTACTGGTGGCAGAAGGGTTTGAGGCTGCCGGTATTAATTCAAGTCTGGAATTAACCACATTTACGCTCATACCACAAATAAGCCGCCATGTCACAATACCGGTTGTGGCTGCGGGTGGCATTGGAGATGGTCAAGGTCTGGCTGCAGCTTTAATGCTCGGTGCTGCCGGCGTACAGTTAGGAACCCGATTGATTGCAACGAAAGAAGCACCCTTTCATTCATTATATAAGCAAAGGCTTCTTGACGCAGGGGATACCGAAACCGTTATTTTAGGACGTTCAGTAGGACAAGTAAGACGCGTTTTAAAAGCACCATATGCTACTCGCATTATTGATTTGGAACAAAGCGGATTGGCCTCGGAACAATACCGTGACATGACATCAGAGGACCACCACATTGCTGGTGCAATCCAGGGGGATGTTGAGAATGGTTTCATGAATAGCGGGCAGGTGGCCGGACTCATTGAACATATTCCAACCGTGAAAGAACTGCTTGATGGAATGATGAACGACGCTAGAAAACAAATGGAAGATCGATTAAGCAGCTTTACTGTATGATATAATTAAGGGTTGAATTTTCATTGTTTTACTAACCCTGGATAATGGAGACTATAGGCGAACCAAATTAGATAGGAATAGAAAACAGGTAGCCAATCAATACGAAAAGTATGTGGATGACACCGGAAGAATTAATGCGCAAGAAAAAAATGAGGAAAAACTTACTTTACATTAATATAATGATTGCTACGATTTTACGAAGTACGTTAGTTACAATCCTAGCAAATAAGGTATCATAAAAAAAGAATCCATATCTAATCCGATTAGGATTCTTTTTTTTGGGGTGACGACGGCAATGTAATGGTAAAAGAACTAGGAGTTATACTAATAAGAAATCGTGAAGACATGAGGTTGAAAAATGGAAAAGTCAGAGAAATTTTTTTTGGATTACATACATGATAAGGACTTAAACCAATCGGAAAAGGATATTTTGTCCTATCTGATCGAGAAAAAGTTTGAAAATAAGCAGCTAAGTATTCGGAAAGCGGCCGATGATCTTTTCGTTTCGACGACTTCGATTATTCGGGTTTGTAAAAAGCTCGGTTTCAGTGGTTATAGTGAATTCATTTACAACCTAGGTCTAAAAGTGACGCAAATGGCCGATTCGGAATCTGAAACAATTGCCGGCATCCACGGACCATACGAACAAACCCTAAAGGAGTTTGGTGAAAACTTTAAGATTACCTTTAAAGCCATCGGGGAAAAGAACATCGAGGATTTCTTACATGAAATCGAACGGAATAAGATGGTCTATTTTTACGGTGCAGGATTTTCTACGTTATTTTCAAACTATCTGGCAAAGAAACTAGAATTGTTTGGCTACTACGTATCGAACGCTTCTACAAGTGACAGCCGAGCAATCTTTTTCAATAATATTCAAAAGTACAATCTGCTAATTGTTTTTTCTCGTTCTGGTGAAACGGGTAAAGTGATTGAAAAGGTACAGATTGCAAAAGATAAAGGCTTAAAAACAGTTCTTTTTACTGGCAATAGTAAGAGTACCACCGCCCAAATGGCGGACATTGTTTTCTCCGTTCTTGATCCCACTATCGAGTCACAGCGGGAGTTTCAGGTGACTTCGTTTGAATCGAATATGTTTATGTTAATTGATATTATCCTCATTTTGGCGATTAAAAGAGGGATTATGAAGGAATATTAGACCCCCTTTATGTAACATGTTACGTTATTTGTTAACATGCTACAGAATCGCCTTTTCCCCTTCCTCGACAGAAAAATCCAAGCTATACTGTGAACTGTAAATGATAGCGTTTACCTATAAAAAGAAAGGAAGGCTGCAAATGAAACAAGTCATAAATGGTCTCCAGTTATTTGGAAAATCTTTGTTTGCACCAATATTGATATTGCCGATTATCGGACTCTTCATTGCCTTTGGTAATGTGTTTGGAAATGGGAACTTAGCACAATACGTTCCGTTACTTGAAAATCCAGCTATTCAAAATATCGGAAAGTTTATTTCCTCTTCCGCTGTTTCGATTTTACAAAACCTTGCACTCGTTTTCGCGGTTGGGATTCCAATCGGATTAGCGAAAAAGGATAAGGGTTATGCCGCTTTAACAGGATTAGTAACCTTCGTTATTTTTATCAATGCTATGCACCAGGTTTTAAAGCTTTCTGAGCGATTAGTGGCTCCTGAAGCAATGCAGCTTTCAGGACAGGCAACCGTATTAAATGTCCAAGTCTTAGAAATGGGTGTGTTTGCAGGAATCTTAATCGGTGCGCTTGTTGGCGTACTGCACAATAAATATTGTGATACCGAGTTTAAAGGTGTTATGCAAATCTATTCTGGTCACCGCTTTGTAGCGATCCTAGCGATTCCAAGTGCGATGATCCTAGGAGCACTTGCAGCAGAGTTTTGGCCGTTCGTACAAAATGGTATTACCGCATTAGCTAATGGAATCAGAAGCTTAGGCGATGTTGGTTTCCTTATTTACGGTTTCTTAGAGCGAATCTTAATTCCAACGGGACTTCATCATCTAGTCTATACACCGTTCTTATATACAGAACTTGGTGGAACCGCGACAGTTGCTGGCGAAGTGGTTTACGGCGCAAGAAACATATACTTTGCTGAAATGGCTGACCCAAGTGTGGCGGTACTAAGCAGTACGGTTAACTGGGATGCTCGCGGATTAGCGAAAATGTTTGGTTTAATGGGTGCCGCGTTAGCAATGTATGTAACAGCGGATAAAAAGAATAAGACAATGGCAAAAGCGATTCTTTTACCAGCGGCAGTTACTTCTTTCTTACTTGGTGTAACAGAGCCACTTGAGTTTGCTTTTCTATTCACTGCACCTATTCTTTTCTTCACACATGCAGTGTTAGCAGGTACCGGGATGATGTTATTAAATATCTTTGGTGTCCATGCCATTGGGGCCAATGGTGTCATTGACTTCTTACTTTACAACCTGCCATTAGGAACAACGAAGTCAAACTGGCCTATGTTTATTTTAGTAGGATTGATCATGTTTGCAGTTTACTTTGTGGTTTTCAGAACGTTAATTGTAAAAATGAATCTTAAAACTCCTGGACGTGAAGAAGGTGCAGCGGAAGCACCACAAGCAGTACCAGGTGAATTGAAATTAAAACCAGCGCCAGGCACAAATGCTTCTCCACTTGGTGAAACGATTGTCACAGCACTTGGCGGCAGTGAAAATATTGAAAATGTGGATAACTGTTATACACGATTACGACTTGTTTTGAAAGATCCTAATGTAGTAGATGAACAGCTGCTAAAGGAAACAGGTTCAAAGGGTGTTATTAAGTCAGGAAACAATGTTCAAGTAGTTTATGGATTGAATGTGAAGTCTGTTCGAGACCAAGTCGATCAAAAATTAGGAGGACTTAACTATGAAAACATATAAATTAGCGATTGCAGGCGGCGGAAGCACATATACACCAGGTATTGTTCGAAGCTTAATGGATAGATTAGAAGATTTACCTTTATCTGAAATTAGATTTTACGATATTGATGGCGAACGTCAATCAAAGGTAGTAGTAGCAGCGAAGGCCGTTATCGCTGAATACACTGATTCAATTAAGGTAATCGATACAACGGAACCGGAAACAGCATTTGATGATGTAGACTTTGTGTTTGCACAAATGCGTGTTGGTAAATATGCGATGAGAGAGCTTGATGAAAAAATTCCTCTTTCACATGGTGTAGTAGGTCAAGAAACATGTGGTCCTGGCGGTCTAGCATATGGACTAAGAACCATTTTCCCAATGGTTGAATTAATTGATTTTGTTGAAAAATATGCAAAAGAATCTTGCTGGATTGTGAACTACTCTAACCCTGCTTCTATCGTCGCTGAAGGTGTCCGCAAGCTTCGTCCAAATGCAAAAGTCATCAATATTTGTGATATGCCGGTAGCAACAATGCGTAACATGGCGGGAATCCTTGGCGTTAATCGTGAAGACCTAGTGGTTGACTACTTTGGCTTAAATCACTTCGGCTGGTTCACAAAAGTTGAGGTCGATGGTGTTGACCGTCTTCCAGAGCTTCGTGAGCACATTAGTAAGTGGGGTCTTTTGACAGAAGATATTTCAAAAATTGACTATCGTCATGCCGATGCTTCTTGGATTAAAACGTTTAAAAATATTAAGCCGATTATGGATTTCTTCCCGGATTATATTCCAAATCCATACTTGCAATATTATTTACTTCCAGACTACATTGTTGAGAATTCTAATAAAGAATATACTCGTGCCAATGAAGTGATGGACGGTCGTGAACAGTCATTGTTTGAAACGGTTAGGAAGTTTGAAGAAACAGGTATTTTAGATGACGCCTTCCACGTTGGTGTTCATGGAATCTTTATCGTCGATGTAACCATTTCGATTGCTCAGAATCTAGCAAAACGCTATCTAGTAATGGTAGAGAATAAAGGAACCATTCCTAATCTGCCAGCGGATGCGATGATTGAAGTACCTGCGTTAATCACGAGCAAAGGTCCAGTACCTGAATATGTGGGTGAAATCCCATACTTCCACAAAGCAATGATTGACCAGCAGCTTGCTTCTGAGAAAATCTTAGTCGAAGCCATTACTGAAGGTTCTTATGAAAAAGCATTACAAGCATTTACGCTTAATAAGACGATCCCATCTGCGATTGTGGCAAAGAAAATTCTCGATGATTTAATTGAGGCTAATAAAGAATACTGGCCAACGCTTACGAAAAAGTATCAAGAAGGCGTATTGGTATAATACGTTTTTCGGAAAAGTGCACACAGCTTGCTGTGTGTGCTTTTTTTGTTATGGATGTCGAAAAGTACCTTTTTTGGGCAATTATAAAGGAAGGAGGGGATTATATGGATGATTTGAAATATCTCAACCCGACCGAGCTGCTCGAGAAGATTTATAATACACTTTGTTCTGAGTATGAGGACGAAGCCCATTACGACAATGACCAGGACAAACAGGAGATAGAAGTAACAAAAAAGCGTCTAACCAAAAAAGTCTTCAACGAATTTGTTGTCGATGATGAATATTTCTTAACCATGGATCCAAAAACATTTAAAGAACGCTATCATTTATTTGAAAAAGACCTATTCAAATTGATCAATGGATGCAGCAAACATGGAGTTCCCTATGAAAAATTCCTTCAAATCATAGATGACCTGCTGGCCTGTGCCAACTATCGATTAAACGCCTTTCAACAGCTCGAAGAAGAAATCACAAGAATAAAAGCAGAAAAGGCACAAGAAGACGCAGAACCCGAAGCAGAAACAGCGGAAGAAGAAACGGAAGAAGAAACAGAGGAAGAAAGTGAAGAAGAATAGCGTAAGGTGTAAAAAATATACAGTGATGTATAAATGGTGCCTGTCACCACTCGTGGACACTGTCCACGGGTGGTGACAGGCACCAAATTGCTTTTTTTATTTTGTCATATTGCTGGTAGATCTGGAAAGGCTAAGGATAAAAGGAGGTTGATTGGAATGAAGATGAAAAGGTTATTGATGATGTTACTTTTAGGTTTCTCTCTTTTCACTATAACGGGGTGTGGAAATGATGAGCAGCCGGAAGAAGGGGAAAAGATTGAGGATGTAGAGGAAGAGGATCAAATCGGTGATGACGAAGTTGATGATGAATAAGGGTTAAACCCTTTTGGCATATCACCACAAAATAGAAGGAGTGCCCTTAACGGCACTCCTCTGTGCTTTATACTATGGCAGGATGTTTCCAGCAGCACGAAAGATTTCGTACCACTCTTCGCGTGTTAGAGTGATTTCACTTGCTTTACAACATTCCTTCAACCTATCAACGTTCATCGTACCGATAACTGGCTGCATTTTGGCTGGATGGCGCAGCAGCCACGCAATCGCGATGGTGGTATTGCTCACCTCATACTTAGCGGCAATTTCATCGATCTTCTGATTCAACTCTGGAAACTTTTCATTCCCAAGGAATACACCTTCAAAGAATCCGTATTGGAACGGTGACCATGGCTGAATGGTGATGTCGTTCAGTCTGCAAAAATCAAGCACACTGCCATCACGATTAATTGCTGAGTCGTTCTCCATGTTCACGTTCAATCCATTGGAGATCATGTTCGCGTTTGTGATACTTAATTGCAGCTGGTTGGCTACAATGGGTTGCTTCACATATTTCTGCAGCAGCTGAATTTGCATTGGATTTTGGTTGGAAACGCCAAAATGACGTACCTTTCCAGTGGTCTCCAGGATATCGAATGCCTCCGCGACTTCCTCAGGTTCCATAAGTGCATCTGGACGGTGCAGGAGCAGCGTATCTAGATATTCGGTGTTCAGCCGTTTCAAAATTCCATCGACGGAATGTAAAATATGTTCCTTTGAAAAATCAAACATCCCTTTCCGAATGCCACATTTTGATTGCAGGATGATTTTCTCACGGATGTCTGCATTCATATGTATAGCGTCGGCGAAGATTTCCTCACAGGCTCCACCGCCATAAATGTCCGCATGGTCGAAGAAGTTCGCACCTTGCTCTAACGCTGTTTGGACAAAGCGTTCAGCCTCGTTCTTTTCAAGTGAATTGATTCGCATGCAGCCGACCGCTACAACCGGTACCTCTAATGTACTGCTTCCTAGATTCATTGTTCTCATTATCTATGTCCTCCATTTTAAAAAAATTGGGTACATCAGTATTCTAGCATGGAAACTACCACATGGATATTCCTACCTATTTTGACACATAAGCATAAAAGTATCAAAATTCACTATCAAATTCCCTGTAAATTCCTGTTTTACATGCACTAGAGTCTAGCAATATTTAAGTGCTATAATGGATTATTCCTATTAATAAAAAAATGTAAGGGTTTTCTGAGCTTCTTTTTTTGAAGGAGGGTGGCATGTTTTTTTCATTACGCAATCGTTTATTACTCATTTTTACATGTTTGCTGACGATTCCATTTGTTATTCTATCAATCATAATTCCTAGCTTTTTTACGTCTGTTATTCGAGAACAGACTCAAGAGTTGACGATAGAAATGATGGATCAGTTTTCACTTTATGTCGATTCCGTTACTACTCAGGCAGAGGATTTGGGCAAACAGGTGCTTGTTAACCAGACCACACAAGAATGGATTAGATTAAATAGACAAGGTGCTGACAAGGAAGAAATCGATTCATTAATGAATCAACTTAAACAGGGTCTATCCTCGATCATGATTAACAATTCTAATGCGATGTCGATTTCAGTGATGCTTGATGATGGGACCGGGACTTGGGGTGTTCATTCCTCACTTCATGAAACAGATTGGTATCAGGACTTTACCCAACATAATCAGGACTATGTTAAGTCGCATTTAGATCCGTTTCAGCAAAGTCATGAAATGCAACAAAAGAAGATCAACAGCTATATTTTGCCCCTCATTGATACCAATACAATGATATCAGCAGGGGTCATTAAGGTGAATTTCCCATCTGCTTTACTAGAAACGGCGCTAAATAAAATAACGATTGGACAAAATGGACATACCTATTTGTTAAATCAGCAGGGTGAAAACATTTTGGCAGGGAAGGTAAAGACCCCAAATTCAATCCTGAAACAAAGTTTAAAGCAAATCACTACTAGCGATGACCAAGAAGGGCTAATTGAAGCCGCTTATCAGAAGGAGAAGTACTTAGTTTTCTTTCAAAAGCTGCCAGTAGGGGATTGGATCTTAATGAGTGCAGTGACAGAGTCCGATTTATTCGCAAGGGCCAATCATTTACAGCAGAACCTTCTGCTAACGAGTGCAGTCCTTTTTTTCATAACGATTGTAGCATCGGTCATTCTGTCAAACAATATTACAAGTCCTTTAGGAAAACTGGCAAAAGCTCTTGGGTTTATCAAACGGGGAGATTTTTCAGGGGCGAAACGTTTTATGCCGCACATTAAATCTCAAAATAATGAAGTTGATTACCTTATCAATGTTACGGAACATACAATTGACCAATTACAGAATTTAATTGAAACCGAATATGAAGCCAATTTACGCCGGAAAGATGCGGAATATAAAGCCTTATTATTACAAATCAACCCTCACTTTCTGAACAATACGCTTGAGATTATTGGAAGTTTAGCGCTTCAAGAGAAAAATAAAGAGGTTATGAATGTTAGCGTTTATTTAGGGAAAATGCTCAGATATTCCTTAAATACAAAAAGCAATATTGTGCCGTTAGGTGAAGAAGTAAATTATATCAAAAGTTACACGAACATATTAAAGTTAAGATATGAGGACATGATCACGGTTCAATTGGATGTAGATCCTGACACCATAACGATTCCCGTAATAAAATTCATTTTACAGCCACTCGTGGAAAATGCTGTGAAGTATAGTTTCAGCGAAAAGACGTATGCAGATATTTTTATAAAAACAGAAAAGATTGGAAGTCAAATTAGTCTGTCAGTGGCAGATAAAGGGATGGGGATGTCTGAAGAAATCATTTCCAATTTATTATCCCAAGCAGATGAAACCCTAAACGTATTGGAAAGCAAAGGGAACAGCATTGGGCTAAGAAATGTACTTGGACGTTTAAAGCTTACCTATGGAAATGACTTTTCCTACCGTATTGAATCTACTAAAAATGAAGGCACTAAGATTTCTTTACTGATTGATATGAAAAGGGGGGATAGACAGGATGAAGGTGTTAATCACAGATGATGAGATTCAGATTCGAAAAGGATTACGCTTAAAGGTTGACTGGGAAGAAGAGGGATTTCAACTTGCAGGAGAGGCTTCAAATGGGAAAGAAGCTCTTGAAATCCTCCAAACCAAGGATATCGATATAGTGATTACCGATATGAGAATGCCTATTATGGATGGAGTAGAATTGGCCAAACACTGTCATCAAGAGTTTCCTCATGTAAAAGTCATTGTTTTATCAGGTTATTCCGATTTTGATTATGTGCGGAATTCACTGCAGCAAGGCGTTAAAGACTACCTATTGAAACCTGTTGCGCCTGATGAATTAGTGGAAGCATTGAGGAAGATTCGGAAAGAAATAGAGGAAGAGAAAAGAAAACAGATGGAACTCGCGCAAATGAGCCGACTAGTTCATTCTCATTTACAAGAATTGCAGGAACAATTTATCCTTCATTTAGCAAAAGAAGAACGATTACAGCTCCCCATTGTAACTGAAAGGCTTCAGCAGCTTCAGCTAGAAGAACTGACAAATGAAAATGCAAAAGTAAAGTTTTTAACAGTAGAAATTAGAGAAAGCCACAATCCCAATCGTCTTGAGGAACTCAGGGTTCCATTTCAATTGTTGTGTAAGGAAATCGCTCAACTGCAGAAATCAACATATGTATTTACGGATCCAAGCTATCCGAATATGGTTCAATTTTTACAGCTAATTGATTCAAATTCTTCAACGACCAATCATTTCGTTTTGCAAATTCAACAAACCGTTAACAAGTTGCTAAAATTAGAAACAGTTATTGGTATTGGTACGATTGTGAATGGACTTTCAGAGTATAGGAGCGGATATATATCCAGTTTACTTGCTTGGAGCCAAAGTCAACTTGGATCAAAGTCTCAGATTATGGATCAAACTGCTGCAAGCGAAGAAGTGTTTGACTTTTCTCCGGATTTTGAGAGACGGATAACGAATTCAATTGAAAATGTGGATTTTGCTGCATTTAAAGATAACCTAAAGATTGTTCTTGAAGGGTCAGAAGGCCGTTCGGTTATGTCGTTTTCCTTTGCTGCCAACCAAGTGTTATTTATGTTAGGTTCATTAGCCAAAAAGTACGATGTCGAGACGAAAGACATTCAAAATACGATTTGGAATTGCCAACAAAATATATGGAAGCTTTATTCCCAACATAAAGTGAAAGAGGACCTGATTCAATTAGCCTCATTGATCATTGAAAAAGTGCGTCTTGCTCGTTTTTCCAATAAGAAGTTAATCGATAGTATCCGCCATTATTTGGACCAGCACTATGCTAGTGAAATATCCCTTACCACCTTGTCCACGTTATTTCACATTAATAGTGCCCATTTATCGGAAACATTCAAACATCATGTGGGACAGAACTTCAGCGATTATCTGGTTAATTTGAGGATGAATAAGGCAAAACAATTGCTTAAAGATAAACAGTTGAAAATCATTGATGTCAGTAATTTAGTTGGTTTTTCAAACTCTGGGTATTTTAGTACGGTCTTTAAAAAACACTTTGGACAAACACCTGTAGAATTTCGTAACTCGATAGGTCGGTTGTAGGGAGGAGGGTATTAAGGTGAGGAAATGGTTAACGCTCATCATTCTTTTAAGTATAGCGGGTTTGGCCCTTTTTTATTTTTTTACTTTACCAAGTGAAAGTCCAAATAAAGAGAAACAGGTAAAACAAGTCGAGCTGACCTTTTTACGAAATTTAGCGAATCCAGCGTTTAATCAAGCCTATGAAGAGGTGGTCGCTGCTTTTGAAGCTACACACCCCAATATTAAGATTAATATGCAATCGATGCACTGGGGAAGTGAATACGAATTAAGGCTTCGAACCGAACTGGCGGCAGGAAACCATCCTGATATTATGGCTATTGATAGCCCTAACCTGGCTCTTTACGCAAACTCCGGTTCACTATTATCGATTGATTCCTATATGAAAGCGGAAGGGAATATTGAAGATATACCTGAAGGAGTATTAAAGGGTTTAACTTATAATGATGAAATTTACCTAGCCCCAATTGTGGAATCGAGCATTGCTTTATTTTACAATATGAATATTTTCAGGGAGGCCGGAATCCCCTTTCCTTCAGGAAATCCGAATAATCCCATGACATGGGATGAAGTGCTGGAAATTGCCAAAAAAATAAACAATCCTGAAAAAGGTGTGATAGGGATAGACCCAGCGCAAGGCTTTGGGGTTGGAGAAGGCCCTGCTTATTTTAAAATGCCGATCCTTTGGCAGTTCGGAGCGGATGTTCTTAGTCCAGATAGGTCAACTGCTGAGGGGTATCTCAATTCTAAAGAAGCGCTAGAAGCCTTGCAATTTTATCAAGATTTATATAGTAAGCATGGGGTAGCGGCGGTTGATATGCCTCCTGCTCCTTTTGAAACAGATAAGCTTGGGATGACGGTATTGGGTTCTTGGGCGATATCGGAATTGCAACAAACTCCTGGTTTTGTGTTAGGAGAAGATTATGGGGTCGCCCCGCTGCCGAAGGGGCAATATCAAGTTGTCCCGAATGGCGGCTGGGCACTTGGGATTTCATCTAAGACCAAGCATCCGAAGGAAGCTTGGGAATTTGTAAAATTCGCTACAGGGTATGAGGGTGCTAAGTTGTTCGTCGAAATCTCCGGTGATTTACCTGCGAGATATTCAGTTGCAAAAGACTTCCCTGAACTCAATGAATATCCCAAAAATATCTTTGTCCAACAAGACCAAAACTACTCGAAAAATCGACCGGTAACTCCTGCCTATCCGGTCCTCAGCGAAGCGATTAAGGATTTGTTCGAGGAAGTAGGTAAGGAAGGAAAGGATGTTGGAATCGCTGCGAATGAAGCAACGGAAAAGATTAATAATGGTTTAAAAGATATTAAATAAGGTCCTCTAGTTTAGTAACTAGGGGACTTTTGCTATGTATGTGAGCATGAATTCCTAGTGTACACACGTTCTTGAGGACAATACTTTTCATGTAACTGCTCGATTAGTCCTTAAGCAGGGGTATTGAGGACAAAACAGGAGAGTGCCCAAAGAGGATTCGTCCTCAATCAGGGTTATTGAGGACAAAACTAATGAGTGCCCAATAAAGATTCGTCCTCAATCAGGGGTATTGAGGCAAAACAGGCGAGTACCCAAAGAGGATTCGTCCTCAATCAGGGGTATTGAGGACAAAACTAATGAGTGCACAATAAAGATTCGTCCTCAATCAGGGGTATTGAGGACAAAACTAATGAGTGCCCAAAGAGGATTCGTCCTCAATCAGGGGTATTGAGGACAAAACTAATGAGTGCCCAGAGAGGATTCATCCTCAATCAGGGGTATTGAGGACAAAACTAATAAGTGCCCAAAGAGGATTCGTGCTCAACAAAAAGGTATTGAGTGTCAAAACCAGAGGTAGCAATAAGATATGTCTCCAATCAATCTACAAAATATCAAGAATATAAAAATATCCTTAAGACAATGTCTTAAGGACAAAAATAGAATCATGCTACATTCATTCATAAAAGGCCCATTGGCCAAGGCCAGTAATTTTAAGATTCTTTCCTAGAACCCTGCTTATTCTTTTCCTAGAATCGACTATGCCACACCATTCATGAATAACGTTTGTCGTGATTTTTTGCTCTGGAAACAGAAGCTTGAATTCCTCAACATTGCGCATGACCGCAACTGTTACCAATTCTATACAACCGCAGTTATTACAGATCAATTTCTTCCCAACTATCGTTACGGAAAATGAGTTACATTTGGAGCAGGTCATCCCCTTTTTCATCTCTTCATAATTATAGGCAGGGAGCTGTAGAATAGGTGGGACTAGTTGATGTAAGGAAATGAGTTGGTCCGCTAGATTTTTATGCGACTGATTAAGCCGTGATGGCTTCTGGTCTAATTTTTTCATAAAGCGGTCAAGCTGGGTTGGAAGTACAAAAGGCAGGTCAGGAGGAGTTTGAAATAGCGTAAACTGGGGGTTAATGAAAATAACGTATGCTTCAACGGTTAGTTTACTTCCTACCGATTGAAGAAGATTGCTAAGCAGTAACTTACTTCGTTTCAGTTGGTCTAGCGGGTTCTGGATATCTCTTCCGCTGTGTGTTTTAAAATACTCAGCGTCATAAACGAACTCGCCTTCGAAATTCTTCACATCAAAGAGGGAATAGGTGTCTTGAAAAATAAGGGATGAATCCAGTTGAAAACTAGACTTGTTATGCTCCAGCTGTAAATCATTCAAAATATAGCTGCTACGTTTAAGTTTCTCCGTCAATACATCGAACTGAACTTCCCCTTGAAAACCTTTCTCTTGGTTTTGATAATACCTCTGATCATCTTCAGTTAATTTCATTCGTTTGTTCAAAATACGTAAAACTTTTAATACAAATGATACACTTCGTGCTTTGTATGGCATATCCCACATCCTTTCTCTTTCCCATCATATCGAAAAAGTAGAGTGAAAGCGATGTCAAACTTCCGAAAATTTTAAACTGTTATAACCAAAAATATTAAACTCTTATTTCCCCCCATTTTGTTATATTTAACCCAAGTTGAAAGTGCTTTCAACAGATTATCTGAATAGGAGGATAAGAGAGTGGAAGAAATAGTAAAGGCAGAGCAAACCATACCGGTTAGTAAACCAGCAGCAACTACAAAACTAAGCAAAAATTTAACTTACATTAAAAAGAACTACATTCTTTATTTGCTTATTGCTCCTGCTGTTATTCTTACAATTATATTTAAGTATATCCCCATATACGGGGCGACAATAGCCTTTAAAGATTTTAGTCCGATCCGGGGGATTACGGGGAGTGAGTGGGTAGGGTTTAAACATTTTACCAGTTTCCTAACATCGCCTAATTTCATTGAAATATTAATGAACACGATTAAATTAAGTTCTTTTGAATTGTTAATAGGATTTCCTATTCCAATCATATTGGCTCTTATGTTAAACCAACTCCGAAAATCGAGTGTGAAAAAGAATATTCAGTTAGCCCTTTATGCACCGCATTTCATATCAGTGGTAGTGGTTTCGGGGATGGTGTTTCTTTTTCTATCGCCGGTTGGACCTGTTAATGCGTTGTTATCTACCTTTTTGGATAAGCCGATCTCATTCATGTCTGACCCTGATTATTTTAGATCCATCTACATCTGGTCGGGAGTTTGGCAAGGGGCTGGCTGGGCTTCGATCGTTTATGTTGCCGCACTTGCGAACGTTGACCCGCAGCTTCATGAAGCAGCAACACTTGACGGGGCATCACTCCTGCAACGGATCTGGCATATCGATCTTCCAACACTTAAGCCAGTCATGGCAGTCTTGTTTATCTTGGCGGCTGGAGGGATTATGGGAATCGGCTTTGAAAAAGCCTATTTATTGCAAACACCAATGAATTCACCATCATCAGAAATTATCGCCACTTACGTTTATAAACGAGGGCTGCTTGCAGGTGATTATTCCTTTGCAACCGCAGTTGGATTATTTAATGCCGTTGTAAATGTGATTTTACTAGGAGTTGTCAATCAAGTGGTTAAAAAACTAAACGAAGGCGAAGGACTTGTTTAAGGAAGGAGGAAAAGTATGAACAACCAAATCAAACATCCAAAGGGCGACCGAGTTCTTCTTTTGACCAATAATATTCTACTAACAATTATCGTCCTTGCCATAGTAGGGCCACTATTATATGTCTTTTTATCGTCTTTCCTAGAACCGAATGCAATCATTCGAAAAGGACTATCGTTAAATGCCTCTGATTGGTCATTAGAAGGTTATACGCGTCTCTTTACGGATGACACCATTGTGAGAGGATTTATAAATTCACTTCTTTATTCAACTGGATTTACGATTGTGACCGTTCTCGTTTGTCTCTTTGCCGGATACACGTTATCCGTAGAAGGCTTAGTTGGAAAAAAAGTATTTATGGTTTTCTTCCTATTTACCATGTTTTTTGGAGGAGGATTAATCCCGACTTATTTTGTTATTCGTGATTTAGGGATGCTGAATACGATTTGGGCGATTATCCTGCCTGGTGCTGTTAATGTCTGGTTTATTATTCTTGCCAGAACTTATTTTAAAGCGGTTCCAAATGAGCTGAAGGAGGCTGCGCGAATCGATGGCGCCTCCGATTTAAAAATCTTTTTTAAAATCATTTTACCTTTATCGAAACCGATTATCTTTGTACTAGCTTTATATGCCTTCATTGGACAATGGAACGCCTACTTCGATGCGATGATATACCTGGATGATCGAGAATTACATCCGCTGCAATTAGTATTACGTTCGATTCTGATACAAAACGAAGTACAACCTGGAATGGTTGCGGATGTAGAGGCAAGGAACGAGCTCATGAGGATTTCAGAGATGATCCGCTATTCATCGATTGTCATTGCAAGTTTACCGTTATTGATTATGTACCCATTCTTCCAAAAGTATTTTGAAAAGGGAGTAATGGTTGGTTCACTAAAATAATAAAAAAAAGTGAGGGTTTATGATGAAAAAAAGAATGCTTACAATGGCTTCAGCGCTGCTGCTTTCAGGGTCTTTACTTCTAACTGGCTGTACCAGTAAAAGCGGCGGCAGCGAAAGTTTCTCTTCTAAGGATTATGGGCTAAAGGATGTAACCTTCCCATTGAAAGAGGAAAAAACCTTAAAGATTATGACATCGAGTTCACCATTAGCACCAGAGGATCCAAATGAGAAGTTAATTTTTCAACGCTTAGAAGATCAAACGGGTGTAAAAATTGATTGGAGAAACTATACAACGGATATCTTTAATGAAAAAAGAAATTTAGCGATTGCTAGTGGTGAATTACCAGATGCTATTTTAAATGCAGGTTTTAGTGATTATGAATTACTGAAGCATGCGAAGGATGGTGTTATTGTTCCTGTTGAAGATATGATTCAATATATGCCGAACTTACAAGCTGTCCTTGAAAAAGCACCTCAGTATAAATCAATGATGACGGCTCCTGATGGACATATCTATGCTTTCCCATGGATAGAGGAGCTAGGTGAAGGCAAAGAAAGTATTCACTCTGTTGACGCCTTCCCTTGGATTAATATGGAATGGTTAAATAAACTAGGGTTAGAAGTTCCAAAAACAACAGAAGAGTTAAAGCAAGTATTACTTGCGTTTAAAACCCAGGATCCAAATGGTAATGGTGAAGCGGACGAGATCCCAATGTCATTCATCATTAATGATGGCGGACAGGATCCACATTCATTATTCGGTGCATTTGGCCTAGGCGATAACTGGGATTTCACGGTTGTCACCAATGATGGAGAAGTAAAACTTACAGCGGCTGATGAAAGCTATAAAAAGGCCATTAGCTGGTTCAACGATTTATACAATGAAGGATTAATCGATATCGAAGCATTTGAGCATGATTGGAACACGTATCTTGCAAAAGGCAGAGACAAAAAATATGGTTTGTACTTCACATGGGATAAAGGGAATATCACTGGCATGGGCGATGATTACGATCTGTTAGCTCCATTAAAAGGTCCAGAGGGACATCAAAATGTTGCGAGAACAAATGGAATGGGCTTTGACCGCTCACGCTTAGTGGTAACATCAGCAAATAAAAACATTGAATTAACAGCAAAGTGGATTGACCAGCTTTATGATCCATCTCAATCCGTTCAAAATAACTGGGGCACGTATGGGGATGAAAAGCAACAAAATATCTTTGAAATGGATGAGGCAACAAAAATGTTAAAACACCTTCCTTTAGAAGGTACTGCACCAGTTGAATTGAGAGAAAAAACATCTGTCGGCGGACCGTTAGCCATCTTAGATAGCTACTATGGTACTGTGACAACGAAACCAGAAGACGCTGCTTGGAGATTGAACTTAATGAAAGAAGTTATGGTTCCTTACATGGAGGCAGATAATATTTACCCACGTGTATTCTTCTCGCTAGAGGACCTAGATCGACTTTCTGTTATCGAAACGGATATGTTTGCTTATATTAAGCGAAAACGTGCGGAATGGATTGCAAATGGCGGAGTTGAAAAAGAATGGAATGATTATCTAGCTGAATTAGATCGACTTGGTCTACAAGAGTGGCTGGATATTAAGCAAAAAGGTTACGATCGAAATCAGGAATAGTACCCGGAAATTAGTCTGAGGCTGTACAAGTGCATTGGCAAATGTACAGCCTTTTTTACTAACTTAATAGAAAGAAGGAGCGATAAAAAATGACACAAACCTATAAAGAGCAGTATCGTCCACAATTTCACTTTTCACCGGAAGAAAAGTGGATGAATGATCCGAATGGAATGGTCTTTTTTAATGATGAATATCATTTGTTGTATCAATACCATCCATTTGGAACAACATGGGGACCAATGCATTGGGGACATGCGGTAAGTAAGGACTTGATTCATTGGGAGCACCTGCCAATTGCCTTATATCCGGATGAAATTGGTGCCATTTTTTCAGGGAGCGCAGTCGTCGATTGGAAGAATACCACAGGCTTTTTTGAAAAAGATCAACCAGGATTGGTTGCGATTTATACCAGTGCCGGCACTTACCCTGATTCTGATAGACCGCTTCAGCAACAAAGCTTAGCTTATAGTAAGGACAATGGAAGAACGTGGGTGAAGTTTAAAGGCAATCCTGTCCTTTCAGACGTGAACATTACCGATTACCGTGACCCTAAAGTTTTTTGGCATGAAGAGACAAATAAATGGGTGATGGTGCTGGCTACGGGCCAAACGATTACGATTTATACTTCCTATAACTTAAAAGAGTGGGAGTTTGCCAGTGAATTTGGACATACTGCCGGTTCACATGATGGCGTATGGGAATGCCCTGACTTATTCAAACTACCAGTAGTTGGCGGACAAGAAAAGTGGGTAATGATTGTTAGTATCGGTGATAACGGCCAATCAGCAGAAGGTTCAAGAACACAATATTTTATCGGCCAGTTTGATGGGTCGACTTTTGTGAATGACCATGACGATTCGACGATTCTTTGGTTAGATTTCGGCCGGGATAATTATGCAGGTGTGAGCTGGTCCGATATCCAAGATGGAAGACGTATTTATCTTGGCTGGATGAGTAACTGGCGCTATGCGAATCAAGTCCCAACTGAAGCGTGGAGAAGCGCAATGACGTTACCAAGAGAATTATCCTTAGCTACCACTGAGGCTGGCATCCGTTTATTCCAAATACCAGTTGCTGAGGTTAGTAAGATTAGAAAAGGAACGGAATCATATCAAAAAATATCAGTTGAAACAGGAAACGGTGTTTCAATCCCGTTAGCTCATTCTTTAATGGAAATAACGATTGAGTTTGAAAAAGAAAGTTCAAGCCAATTTGGATTAATCATACGGCACTCTGAGGAAGAAAAAACCGTAATTGGTTATAATGCAGTAGAAGAAAAGCTATTTGTTGACCGTACACAATCTGGAGAACATAGCTTTTCGACGTCCTTCGCAGCGGTACAAGAAGCACCGTTAAAGTTGGAGGATCAAAGGTTGAAACTCCAGTTGTTTTTAGACACTTCCTCCATTGAGGTATTTGCAAACAATGGTGAGGCTGCTATTACAAGCTTAATTTTTCCGTCTGAAACTGGGCAAGAACTCATATTATTTTCAAACGAAGGAACTACAAATATGCTGGAATTAAACGTAACAGAACTTGATTCCATTTGGAGCAAGTAAGTTAAGTATGGAAGCTCTAATCGTTCAATTGGTTAGAGCTTTATTTTATAAAAGGATGGTGTTTGGTTTGAGTTCATCAATTATATGCATGGGTGAATTATTAATCGATTTTTTCTGTACCGATGTGGACATTAACTTAGTAGAAGGACAAAATTTTCAAAAACAAGCTGGGGGAGCACCGGCTAATGTCTGTGCGACGATTGCGAAATTAGGAGGTACAGCTCTTTTTAGTGGAAAGGTTGGGAATGACCCATTTGGGCAATTTCTAAAGAAGACTCTTGAGGACGCCCATGTCGATACATCAATGGTCGTATTCGATGATTTACACCCAACCACATTGGCCTTTGTATCCTTACAGGCAAATGGCGAAAGAGATTTTGTATTTAATCGCGGAGCTGACGCCTTTTTAGTCGAGGAAGAAATTGATATTGATAAGCTAAATGAGGCCGCAATCCATCATTTTGGCTCTGCCACTGCATTATTAAGCGATCCCTTTCAATCCACTTATTTTCATGTAATGCGTAATGCAAAGGAAAAAGGAAAATTTATTTCATTTGATCCTAATTACCGAAAAGATCTATGGAAAAACAGAATTCCAGAATTTATCGACTTGGCAAAGAAAGGGATCGCCTTAGCTGATTTTGTAAAAGTGAGTGATGAGGAGCTCAAACTGATTGCAGGAATCAATAACTTGGCTGAGGGAACAAATTCTCTTCATGAATTAGGAGCAAAAATAGTCGCTGTAACATTAGGGAGTGAGGGAACGTATCTGTCAAATGGGCAAAATAGCGAAATGGTTCCAAGTGTAAAAATAAAATCCATTGACTCCACTGGTGCTGGTGACGCCTTTGTTGGTGCAACCTTATACCAATTGGCAAAAGATAACCCCGAGATAGAAGACTTTGAAAAACTAAAAGAAATTATTTATTTTAGTAATAAAGTAGGTGCCTTGGTATGTACTAAGGTAGGAGCAATTACTGCAATACCAACGATAGAAGACGTTTTAACTCGATTTTCCTGATATCCACATTTGTTGTTCAAACTTGATTCGTACCCCCTCGAATTGTCTTTTTTAATTGAAGGTAATCAGCATTGCGGGTATCATAACCCAGATATCTACAACGTAAACGGAAGGTAGATTGGCAATTCAATCCCTTGGATTAAGGACAAATCCTTTAGTCGGAGCCGTGGGATTAGCCCTCAATCCCCCAGCTTAAGGACAAATCTTTCTGGTCGTAGTATGCGATTAGTCCTCAATCCCCCGACTTGAGGACAAATCTTTCTGGTCGTAGTATGCGATTAGTCCTCAATCCCCCGACTTGAGGACAAATCTTTCTGGTCGTAGTATGCGGTTAGTCCTCAATCCCCCGGCTTGAGGACAAATCTTTCTGGTCGTAGTATGCGATTAGTCCTCAATCCCCCGGCTTGAGGACAAATCTTTCTGGCCGCAGTATGCGATTAGTCCTCAATCCCCCGGCTTGAGGACAAATCTTTCTGGTCGTAGTATGCGGTTAGTCCTCAATCCCCCGGCTTGAGGACAAATCTTTCTGGTCGTAGTATGCGATTAGTCCTCAATCCCCTGGCTTGAGGACAAATCTTTCTGGTCGAGTATGCGATTAGTCCTCAATCCCCCGGCTTGAGGACAAATCTTTCTGGTCGCAGTATGCGATTAGTCCTCAATCCCCTGGCTTGAGGACAAATCTTTCTGGTCGCAGTATGCGATTAGTCCTCAATCCCCCGGCTTGAGGACAAATCCTTATAGGAGGAGCGTCCGATCGTCCCCAATCCCCCGGATTAAGTGGTTCAAAAGGATTTACACAAACAAATATCGGTTTAGGGCTTATGTTAGGGTGTTTAACAACAACTGCAATTTTCTTCGGTCTAGTGATGAACTTCAGCTTCTTCTTAGCAAGAACTATATCTCATAATCCAACAGACATTTTGTTAGGCTTCATCATCTTAACTGCAGGTTTCAACGCAGGTAAATTCGGTTTAGACTACCGGGTAGTATCATTCATTAACAAAACTGTTAGAAAAAGCAAAGCAAAAGCAACAGTCTAAAAAGTGCAGGGTTATTCAAACTTCTGTCAAATCATTTTGAACATATTGTGAAACTGTTCACATAACGATGTTTTTAAAGTTAGAAACCGAGTATAGTGTAAATATAAAGAACAAACAAAATTGAAAGGCGGAATGACTTATGTTTATCAACTTTTTAAGAGAAAATAAAATCTCTGCGGCTATTATAACTATTATTCGTTTATACCTTGGCTACGCGTGGTTCACAGCAGGTTTTGGAAAATTAATGGGCGGCTTCGACGCTGCTGGTTTCTTGAAAAATGCGGTAGCGAATCCGGTTAAAGGGCCAGATGGTAATATGGTTTACGGCTGGTACGTTAACTTTTTAGAAAGCTTTGCACTGCCTAACATCGATTTGTTCAACTTCATCGTTCCTTGGGGCGAAACATTAATCGGTTTAGGACTTATGCTTGGATGTTTAACAACAGCAGCAATGTTCTTTGGTTTAGTAATGAACTTTAGCTTTTTCTTGGCAGGAACCGTTTCACATAACCCAACAGACATTTTCTTAGGCTTCATCATCTTAACGGCAGGTTACAACGCAGGCAGATACGGCTTAGACCGCTGGGTCGTTCCATTTATTCGTAAAACAACTAAAACTACTACTTCAAAACATAAAGCAGCAGCCTAACTAGTAGGCGCAAAAAGACGATTCGCTCCCCCCGAATCGTCTTTTTGTGTTAAAAAAAGGAATTGAGCGGGGACATGTTGAATTGATAATTCTGGTAATTGTAAAAATAAGGAGAAATTAACTATGAGTATTTCTAGTGAATTTAAGAAAAAAATCACCAATGCTTTTGGCCCCGCTGGAAAGGCGAGATAGATTCTTTAGAGCACAGAGTCGAGACGTATCTACAAAAATGGGAGCTGACCAGTAAAGGACCTGTTGATAATCTTTCATATAATTTTGTTTTAAAAGTTACCGATTCAAATGGAACTCCATTGATGTTAAAACTGGGTGTTCCAAACTTTGACACCAGAAATGAGATGGTCACGCTTCACGCCTATAGTGGAGAAGGGTGTGCCAAGATTTTGAAGTCTGACCCTGAAAATGGCGTAATGCTGCTGGAACGACTCATCCCTGGGACAATGCTTTCAGCTGAACGTGATGAAATGGTTGTGTTAGAGAATTACATAAAAGTTTGGAAGGCAATTCGCAGACCTGTACCAGATGGAACCTCAACGCCATCGCTCACCCACTGGTTTGAGGGGTTATCCCGCTACCGAAACACCGGTGAGGGTCCTATCTCATTGGAGCATGTTGAGTTAGCAGAGAAGTTTTTTCAAGAGGTAATGGAAACATCAGAAGGACCCCAGCTGCTTCACGGCGACCTGCACCATGAAAATATTCTTTATTCGGAACATAAGGGCTGGATGGCGATTGACCCTAAAGGTGTCGCTGGAGACCCCTATTTTGATGTGATTTCTTTTTTAATCAATCAATTAGAGTCAAAGCCTGATCCAAAAAGCATTCTTAAGCTTCGTGTCGATACAATCAGCGAACAGATAGGACTAGACCGCCAGCGACTGCTAAAAGCTGCCATTGCACTAGGAACACTCTACGCATGCTGGGGTGTAGAAGATTTAGCCGATTGGGAAACAACCTATCAATGTGTGAAATGGTTTATTGAATTTCTCGACTAGTTAATAGAAAAGCTTACTTAAAACGAAAAAGCTCTCTCCAATGGCGGAGAGAGCTTTACTGTTAAGGAATCATCCACGATAATACATTGCTTTGCAGGAATGTAATGATTGCGACAAGCAGTAATAAGAAAAGACTATGCTTAACGGTAAAGCGGAATAAATCAGATTCTTTCCCTGCTAGTCCAACTGCGGCACAAGCAACGGCAATGGATTGCGGAGAAATCATTTTACCTGTTACGCCGCCAGATGCGTTAGCGGAAAGTGCCAATACAGGATCCATTCCAATCGATGTTGCTGTAACTTGCTGAAGCTTTGCAAACAACAGGTTTGCGGATGTATCTGATCCTGTTATAAATACGCCAATCCATCCTAGGAATGGAGAGAAGAATGGGAAGAGTGCCCCAGTTTTTGCTAAGACCATTCCAAGAGTCGTGCTCATTCCGGATGCGTTTGTTACATAAGCATATCCTACAACAGATGCAATTGTTAGGATTGGATATTTTAGTTCGTTCAATGTTTCACCGAATGTGATGGCAAAATCACGCCAAGAGATTTGGACAATAAATTTCGTAACGATGGCCGCTAAAAGAATCGCAGTCCCAGCTGCTCCTAAAATTTCAAGCTTGTAAATAGCAGGAATTGGTGCACCTGAAGCACCAATGATTTTGTTATGAAGCCAAGGAACTTCAGGTACAAACGTGAGCGCATGACCAATGGTATTTATTGCTTTTAGAATAGCATTTGTTCCTTCATAATGACCAGTTAAAGCTAATTTAATAGTTGGAATACCCCACAGAGAAATAAATCCTGTCAAAATTAAGAATGGTGACCATGCTTTAAAAATTTGACCGGCAGTGAATGTACTATTACTAGGAATTGAAGCGTTCGCAGCCAATGTTGCAGCCATTTCCTGTTCGGCAGAAAAACGATAAATCGTTTTTGGCCGCCAAAATTTCATGAAGATAGCTAAGGCAAATAGTGATACTAAAGCAGAAAGAACATCTGGCAATTCAGGCCCTAAGAAGTTAGAAGATAAATATTGTGTAACAGCAAAAGTCAGACCAGAAACTAAGATTGCTGGCATTACTTCAAAGGCCTTTTTAAAGCCAGCCATAATCACAATTAGATAAAAAGGAATAAAAACGGATAGGAACGGAAGCTGACGGCCAACCATTTTAGAAATTTCCGTAGCAGGAATGCCTGTTGGACCTTCCATCGCAATAATCGGAATACCAATTGCACCAAAGGCAACTGGAGCTGTGTTTGCGATTAAACAAAGACCCGCTGCATATAAAGGGTTAAATCCAAGGCCAACTAATAAGGCTGCCGAGATAGCAACCGGTGCACCAAATCCAGCGGCACCTTCAAGAAAGGCTCCAAAAGAGAAGGCAACGAGTAAAGCTTGAATGCGTCGATCCTCTGTAATCGATAAGACAGAACTGCGAATAATATTAAATTGTCCGGTTTTCACGGTCAGTTTATAAAGAAAAACAGATGTAATGATAATCCAGCCGATTGGCAATACACCATAAACAGCTCCTTGGGTGGCTGACATAACAGCCGTCACAGCAGGCATTTTAAAGGCGAATACAGCAAGTACTAAAGCAAGAAGTAAAGTGGTAAGCCCGGCTATATAACCCTTCATTCTTTTTATGGCCAAGGCCCAGAAGAAATATAGAATTGGTATCAGTGCAACGATAGCAGTTAAAGCAAGATTGTCACCAACGACTGTAAAGTTTTGTGTGAATGTCAAAGTCTCTTCCCCCTATAATAAAAATGGTAAATCCCCTAAAAAACATATCCCCCTTAAAAAGTAATCGTTTTCAAATTTTTAGATAACATGATGATAAGGTCATCAGATGACCTGCACAATCAAATTATATTTTGTGAATATAAAAAATTCAATACTTTTAATAAAATTATTTCCATGCTGTAAAAGCATAATAAAAGAGTGAGTTCGAAAATTTTACTGTATAATAAGGGTATATTTCCTTACTAATTAGGGATAAATCTTTGTAGTTAGACAGTTGTCTATTACCAGGCGCCTTGCACATTTTATGTATAAAGGGATTAATGAGGTGGAAATAGTTGGAATATAAACGGATAAAACCGAAAAAAATATATGAGGAAGTTGCAGAAACGTTGCATGAAATGATTCGAACCGGACAATTAAAGCCCGGCGATCGGCTTGATTCCGTTCAGCAGCTATCCGAAAATTTTCAAGTAGGACGATCTGCGATAAGAGAGGCATTGTCCGCCTTAAAGGCGATGGGACTTGTTGAAATGAAGCAGGGTGAGGGTACTTTTGTAAAGGGTTTTGAAGCTAAGCAGATTACCTTTCCATTATCAACAGCCATCCTTATGAATAAAGAGGATGTAGCTCATTTATTAGAGGTCAGAAAAATAATTGAAACGGGAGCAGCGATTGCAGCTGCCCGAAATCGCGATGCTAGTGATTTACAAGCGATGTCTCAAGCTCTAAAAGAAATGAAACAGGTTAAAGGGGACGAGGAATTAGGAGAGAAAGCTGATTATACGTTTCATCAGGCTTTATCAGCTGCCTCTCAAAACCCGCTTTTATCTAAGCTCTTGGAGCATGTTTCTGGGCTAATGGTGGAAACAATGAAGGAAACACGTCGGCTATGGCTGTTTTCAAAACAGACATCGATTGAAAAGCTTTATGAAGAGCATCTTGCAATATATAACGCGATTGAAGAACAAAACGAAGAAAAGGCAAGACAGGCGATGCTCTTACACCTGGAGAATGTGGAAGAGATTCTAAGAAAATATTTTGAAGAAACCGGCAGCTAAATAAAAAAGGTCCAAAAGGGAAAAATTGTCTTTCTAGCAGACACTTTTTTCCTTTTTTATATTTTTTATGAAACCTCTTTCAAAAAATGGATTGTTTGTAGTAGTATAAACATTGTGAATAAACATTCTAAAAGTTGGTCATCAGATGACCTGCTCACCAATATGGATGTTACATCCAAAATTCGTAATAAAAAATTACCTATTAGGGGGTTGGGGAAAATGAAAGTAACTCTTTTTGTTACTTGTTTAGTAGATATGTTTCAAGGGGATGTTGGAAAGGCAACAGTGGAGGTTTTGGAACGACTTGGATGTGAAATAGAATTCCCGGAATCACAGGTATGCTGCGGGCAGCCAGCCTATAACAGCGGTTATGTAAAAGAATCGAAAGAGGCAATGAAAAGAATGATTAAGACGTTTGAACATGCAGAATACGTTGTAGCGCCATCAGGCTCTTGTGCCTACATGTTTACAGAATATCCACACGTTTTTAAAGGTGATCCAGTTTGGGAGCTAAAAGCAAAAGCACTTGCTAATAAAACCTATGAATTAACTGAATTTATTGTCGAAGTTTTAAAAGTAGAAGACGTTGGAGCCAAGCTAGAGGGGAAAGCAACCTTCCACACTTCTTGTCATATGACAAGGCTGCTGGGGGTAAAAGAAGCCCCTATGAAATTATTAAGCAATGTAGAAGGGCTGCAGGTTACAGAACTTCCCGAGAAAGAGAAATGCTGTGGATTTGGCGGTACTTTTTCTGTGAAAATGGCACAAATATCAGAGCAGATGGTAGATGAAAAAGTTCAACATGTAGAAGAAACTCAGGCAGACATTTTAATTGGCGCTGATGCAGGCTGTTTATTGAATATAGGTGGGCGGATTGACAGAAAAGGCAAACCAATTAAAGTTATGCACATTGCAGAGGTACTTAACAGTCAATTATAAACAAATAGACTACAAGATTAACAAGTAAGAAAAGGGGGATCACATATGGCAATGAAAATAAGCTCTGAAAAGTTCACTAACCGTGTTGATAAAGGTTTGAATGATACCTTTATGCGCGGTGCGGTTTCAAGTGCACAAGAACGTTTCCAAACTCGTCGTCTTACCGCTGCAGAAGAACTGGGGAACTGGGAGGATTGGCGTTCACACGGGGAAGAAATCCGCCAGCATGTTCTTGAAAATCTAGACTATTATTTATACCAATTAAGCGAGAATGTTTCAAATAGAGGAGGGCATGTCTTCTTCGCCCAAACGGCTGAAGAGGCAAGGGAATATATTCAACGTGTTGCCCAAAAGAAAAACGCTAAAAAAATCGTAAAAGCAAAATCAATGGTAACGGAAGAAATCAATTTAAATGCCGCCCTTGAGGAAGTTGGGTGTGAGGTGATTGAAACGGACCTGGGGGAATACATCCTGCAAGTGGATGACCATGAACCTCCATCCCACATTGTTGTTCCTGCCCTGCACAAAAATAAAGAGCAAATCCGTGATGTTTTTAAAGAAAAGCAAGGATATCAGCAGACAGAAAAACCAGAAGAGCTTGCTTTACATGCACGTGAAAAACTGCGTCAAGAATATTTGACCGCTGATATCGGGATAACAGGATGTAACTTTGCTATTGCTGAAACAGGTTCCATTACCCTGGTAACAAACGAGGGGAATGCAGACTTGGTTTGCGCCCTGCCAAAAACACAAATTACGGTGATGGGGATGGAGAGACTTGCTCCAACTTTTGAAGAGATGGAAGTTCTCGTTAGTTTATTGACAAGAAGTGCAGTAGGACAAAAGCTGACAAGCTATATCACCGTATTATCAGGTCCAAGAGATGAAGGAGATGTTGACGGGCCGGAAGAGTTTCATCTTGTGATTGTGGATAATGGAAGGTCGGAAATTCTTGGCGGAGAGTTCCAATCCGTTTTACAGTGTATTCGCTGTGCGGCCTGTATAAATGTTTGTCCTGTGTATCGACATGTTGGAGGACACTCATATGGATCCATTTATTCCGGTCCTATCGGTGCTGTTTTATCACCATTATTAGGCGGTTATGATGACTATAAAGAACTGCCTTATGCTTCTACCTTATGCGGTGCCTGCACAGAAGCGTGTCCGGTAAAAATTCCATTACATGAGCTTCTTCACAAACATCGCCAGGTAATCGTCGAAAAGGAAGGTCGAGCTCCTATTTCTGAAAAGCTTTTAATGAAAGCGTTCGGTATCGGTGCCGCGTCACCGACTCTTTATAAGTTCGGTTCAAAACTTGCACCAACAGCGATGTCACCATTTAAAAATGGCGATAAAATATCAAACGGACCAGGACCTTTAAAAGCTTGGACAGAAGCTAGAGAGTTCCCGGCACCAACTAAAGAAAGATTCCGCGATTGGTTTACAAATCGTCCAAAGGGAGGAGATCAGTAATGACTGGAACCATACAAAACCGTGATTCCTTTTTAGGTCAAATTGCTAATCGTTTAGGTCGTGATAGAATAACGCACTTGGAAAGACCAAAGTGGAATTATAATCCCCAGGATGAAGTGTTAAAAGATGCAAACCAGGATGAATTATTGGAGGTTCTAAAACAGCAATGTAAAAATATTCATACTGAAATTGTGATTACTGATACAGGGAAGCTGTCTGATTCTTTGAAACAAGTGGTCAATAAGTATGGTGGAGGATTGGTTACAGCTTGGAAGGATGAACGCTTCGATCAATTCGGTCTAACAAACCTTATGCAGGAAGAATGGCCGCAAGAAGGGATCGATCTTCATGTTTGGGATTATACAAAAGGTGAAGAAAATATTAATATCGCTGAGCATGCTAATGTAGGAATTACCATTAGTGATATTACGTTAGCAGAGTCTGGAACGGCCGTGCTTTTTAGCAGCAAGGATAAAGGAAGAACAGTTAGCTTCTTACCAACAAATTCTGTAATCATCATTCCGAAAAGCAGTATCGTTCCCCGAATGACACAGGCTGCACGTATCATCAGGGAAAAAGTAAAAAATGGAGAACAAGTTGCATCTTGCATCAACTTTATCACTGGACCCAGCAACTCAGCAGACATCGAAATGATCCTGGTTGTCGGTGTTCATGGACCGATTAAAGCAACCTATATTGTTGTGGAAGATATTTAGAAAAATGCTTGCCATAAAAGCTAGAGGACCTTACCGGTTGAGGAATCTAGTTAAGCACCTGAGTTGCTAAATAAGCGGAGAAATTCCGCTTATTTAGCAATTAGTATAAAAAAAGGCTTAAATAGACGGAGATATTCCGCCTATTGGCTCGGAAAATTCGAAAATGTGGGATTTTTCTTTGATTAAGCGGAAAACCTCCGCTTAATTTCCCCGAAAAGAGCTCCATTCTGCATTTAACCGGAAATTCTCCGCTTATTTTATTTTTGCTGGTTACTCGATTCTAAATAAATACAGAATGATACGAAACATCACACAATAGAATGAAAGAAGGAAATTTTTTTAAAGTTATTGTGAATGGTGGGAATGGAATGAAGGAAATAACCATTGACCCTTATATCCACGTTCGTATGGTAAAAAGTTTTGAATACGACCCGAGGGGAAAGAAAATTAGCTTTATTTCGGATTTTACAGGGGTCCCACAGGTATGGGAGCTGGATCGGGAGCACAGGTGGCCGGCGCAAACTTCTTTTACGATGAAAGGAATCACCTTTATTAAATATATTGCTGGAACGTCTGACCTAGTTTTTGGGATGGACGCAGATGGCGATGAAAAAGAGCAGCTGTACTTATTAAAGGAGAACGGTGACAAAATTCCTTTGACCAACTCGCCAGAACATCTTCATTTATTTGGCGACAGCTCACCAGATGGGAAATGGATTGCTTGGTCCAGTAACCGCCGGAATCAAGCTTATTTAGATATTTATATTCAGAATCTAGAGACCTTGGAAATTCGCCGGGTATTTACCCAAGACGGAACGTATATGGTGGAAAAGTGGTTTCCTGATGGAAAAACGCTGCTAGTAAAAAAAGCAAACTCTCCCCTTGATCATGATTTAGGGGTATTTTCACTTTCTACGGGAAAAATGGACTGGATTACTGAACATAAAGGTGAAGCCAGTTATAAGGATTTTCATTTTAATAAGGAAGGAGATCATCTCTACCTTCTGACCAATCAGGACAGTGAGTTCTTTGGACTCGCATTGATAGAGATATCTACCAAACGCTTTACCTGGCTGGAGAGGGAAGAATGGGATCTTGAAGATCTAGCCATGAATAAGGATAAAAATAAATTAGCTTTTTCCGTTAATCAGGGGGGAATTTCAAAAGGCTACCTTGTTGACCTGGACCGAAGTAAATTGTACACGTGGGATACACCCATGGGAGTGATTTATAATATCAGGTTCTCACCAGATCAACAAAAGCTGGGGTTTGTATTAAATGGACCCGCCCATCCTCCTGACATTTGGGAGGTGGACATCAAGACTCTCCAAGCAAAGCGGCTTACCTATATCTCGCGTACACCGATTCTAGAGGAAAAACTAATTGAGCCTGAACAAATCTCGTTCCCGTCCTTTGACCAGATTCCAATACCAGCCTTTTACTATAAGCCCAATCGTAAGCTTGAGAAATCCCCGGTGGTTGTCTATATTCATGGGGGACCGGAAAGCCAAAGCCGTGCGGTGTACAGCCCGTTTTTGCAATATTTCTTAAACCAGGGTTATGCGGTGGTTGCCCCAAATATCCGCGGCAGTACGGGATATGGAAAAACCTATACACATCTCGATGATGGGCGAAAACGAATGGACGCGGTAAAGGATGTTATTTTTTTAATGGAATGGCTGAAAAAAACAGGGGATATTCATGTAGATAAGGCTGCGATTGTCGGAGGGAGCTATGGCGGATTCATCGTACTCGCTGCCATCAGCCATTTTCCCGAATTGTGGGCAGCGGCCATTGATATCGTAGGTATGTCGAGTATCCGAACATTCCTGCAAACAACCAGCCCTTGGAGAAAAAAACTGCGAGAGGCGGAATATGGAACCATTGAAAAGGATGGCGATTTTTTTGACCAAATTGACCCCTTGAATCATGCGGATAAGATTAAAGCACCGCTAATGATTATTCATGGAGTAAATGACCCTCGCGTTTCAATCCAAGAATCGGATCAAATTGTTAAGAAACTTAAGGCGAGAAATCATCCAGTCCGGTATATCCGCATTGAAGAGGAAGGTCATACGATGATGAAACTCAAAAATAAATTAACTTCCTATACGGAGATGGCGGAATTCCTTGAAAAATATTTGGGGAAAGGATGACTTTAGTAGGATAATAGTAGGATTTTATCGGAAACTCCTAAACAGAACAAATGTTTTGTTGTATGATAAAGGTTACTATGAAAATAGAGGTGGATGTAACTTTGAATGGTACCGCACATACAGCAATTGGAGCTGCAACAGGATTTATTGCGGCCAACACCTTCCATTCTTCTCCTACTGAGACAATCATTCTCGTTGGACTAGGCGCGGTTTCGGGGTTAATGCCTGATTTAGATATCGATGGAAAGCTTCGCGGTAAAATTACCTTATCCCATAAGGTAATTCGGTTGGCTGCATTATTTATAGGACTCTTGATGGTGTTTTATAGTTTTTATGAGGGCAGCGCAGTAGATAAATGGTTTGGTATCGGAATCGGACTGGCGATAATGATTGTCTCATCACTAATCAAACAAAAGCATATGCTAACCATCACCGGAATTGCTGTGCTTACAGGGGGAATCTCGTTGTCTGAAATATGGTTAATTTTGCTTGGGGTTTATATCGTCGCAGCGTCGATTACCGCTCACCGCAGCTATACTCATTCTATCTTGGGCGTTATTTTCTTTGGGGTAATAGCTTCAAAATTAGAAGGCTCCCTTGGTATGGATGGTATTTTCTATGCTTGTCTTGGGGGGTACATTAGTCATTTAATTGCTGATTTAAAAATACTGCCGTTTAATAAACGCGGGATTAAGCTGTTTTTACCTGTTTCAAAGATAGAATTATAGTTTAAAACAGGTCACATCCAAAGTTGATGTGACCTGTTTTTTCAAGAATTATATATATTCAACCGTTTGCAGGACTTGACCCTGAATCTCGTTTCCTGCAGCAACCGTATAAATACGTGGAACACGTTTCCCTATTAAACACACAACTTCATAGTTAATCGTCCCCATAAGAAGTGCCATTTCATCAATAGATTGAAAAACTTCGTCATTTCCCCCAAAAATAACTACTTCATCTCCCTGCTTGCAGGAGGGTACGCTTGTTACATCAATCATCGTTTGGTCCATGCAGACACGGCCGGCCACTAGAACTTTTTGTCCATGTACTAGGAATTGACCGCAGTTGGAAAGGAGTCTCGATAGTCCGTCCGCATAACCAATGGGAAGGGTGGCAATTATTCTTTCCGTTGATGGAGTATAGGTACATCCATAACTAATTGGCTGCGACCTGGAAACTTTTTTAAGCCATGCAATTTTCGTTTTAAAGCGTCATCGCTTGCTGAAGTGAAATGGGATGTTCCTTCAACGACACGTCCGGATACAGACCGTATAATCCAATTCCAACACGGACCATGTCTAGGTGCATTTCGGGGAAATTCATTGTCCCGGCAGTATTACAGCAATGCTTTAAAGGAATCGAAATTCCTTTGTCATCTAAATAGGCAGTAACAGAACGAAATCGTTCGAATTGCTGTCGTGTATAGGATGGGTCCTCACTATCAGCGTTAGCGAAATGAGTGAAAATACCTTTAAGAACAATGAATGGTGACTCCAATGCTTTGACGGCTAAAACCAGTACTTCTTCGCGGGTTTGCACACCAATTCGGGTCATACCGGTATCGATTTTTAAATGGATGGATACCGTTTTTTGAAGCGCAATAGACTGTAAAATAATTTCATCAAGTACTTCCTCACTAAATACAGTAATATCTACCCCGGCGATCATTGCCTGCCGAATGGAGCGAACGGGGGTATATCCCAACAACCAAAATTGGCTGAGTTATCCCTGCCTCACGCAGTTCAATCGCTTCATCCAAAATAGCCACCGCCAGGTAATCAGAACCCGCTTCTATAGCGGCTTTAGCAGCCTGGACTGCCCCGTGGCCATAACCATCGGCTTTTACCACCGCCATCAAGTTCACGGACGACCCGATATATTTTTTAAATTGGTTAACATTATGTTTAATGGAAGCTATTGAAATTTCCGCCCATGTATCTCGATAACTATGTTGATTCACAATTCTCCCCCCCTGAAATCCCCTATGAAAAAACCCTCAAGATAAACTTGAGGGTACCAAAATGGCTAGTTCAATACAACTTCCTTTTCCAATGCTATTTCCACTGGTACATATACATAGTTAAGGTCTTTTGCTACCGCTTCATAGGTAACTTCGCCGTTCGCAACATTTACTCCTAGCTTTAATGCCGGATTTTCAGAGATGGCCTTTACAACACCTTTATTCGCAATTTGCAATGCATATGGAACGGTTGCATTTGTAAGAGCCATTGTAGATGTTCTTGGAACTGCCCCAGGCATGTTAGCAACCGAGTAGTGAACAACACCATGTTTTTCAAAAGTTGGGTTGTCGTGAGTGGTTACATGGTCAATCGTTTCAACGCTTCCTCCTTGGTCAATCGCAACGTCAACGATCACAGAACCAGGCTTCATCGTTTTAACCATTTCTTCGGTTACTAGTTTAGGAGCTTTTGCCCCTGGAATTAATACCGCACCGATGACTAAGTCTGCTTCCTTCACTGCTTCAGCAATGTTGAAAGGATTTGAGATTAATGTTTTAATTTGGTTTCCGAAAATATCATCCAAGTAACGTAGACGGTCTGCGCTTAGGTCAATAATCGTTACATCTGCGCCTAAACCAATCGCCATTTTTGCTGCATTTGTTCCAACAATACCGCCGCCAATGATTGTTACTTTACCACGGCTAACCCCTGGAACACCTGCAAGCAAAATCCCTTTACCGCCATTGAATTTTTGTAAAAATTGTGCCCCGATTTGTGCAGACATACGACCAGCTACTTCGCTCATTGGAGTAAGAAGTGGAAGCGTACGGTTAACTGATACCGTTTCATAGGCAATTGCAATTACACCGCTGTCTTTAAGTGCTTGTGCTAAAGCAGGCTCTGCCGCTAAATGGAGGTAAGTAAATAATACTAGACCTGGACGGAAGTATTTATATTCACTTGCTAGTGGTTCCTTCACTTTCATGATCATTTCAGACTGATTCCAAACATCAGCTGCTGATTCTATTAATTCAGCACCCGCTTGAGTATAATCTACATCTACGAAACCGCTTCCAATTCCTGCCCCTTTTTCAACTAAGACTTTATGTCCAGCCTGAACGAATGAAACTACCCCAGCTGGAGTTAATGCCACACGGTTTTCATTGTTTTTAATTTCCTTCACTACGCCAATAATCATTATCGTTATCCCCCTTAGAAGTCTTAAGTGATTTTTTCTGACTTAAGAATAATCCTTTCCAAGCTTTTTTTCTTTGTTTAGAAAGCAGAAATAACAGAACTCAATTTGTGAAATTACACAAAACATTCACAAATACCTTGATATAAAAGGAAAAGAGAGAGGGATAACAAATAGAAAAATAAAATATAGTTTTGTTGAAATATTCAAACAGAAGGTGCCTGTCACCGTTGACAGGCACCTTCTGTTATTTATACTTTTCAAGCTTAAGGTCTAAGTAGAGGGTTATTTTTTGGTTTGGGTCTCGTAGGTTTATTTCTCCTATTTCTGCTATGCGTTTGAGCCGGTAATTTAAGGTGTTGGTGTGTACATTTAGCACATTTGCTGCTTCGTGGACATTGCTGTCTTTGTTTAGAAAAACTTCTAATGTGGCTACAAGGTCGGTGTTATTTTTTTTATCATAGTCTTGAAGCTTTTTAAGAGAATAGTTTTCATTTTGGTCTGTACCTGCTTTCTCTATTAAAACATCAATATATTTATAAATTCCTAAGCTTTGGTAACCATGGATATCCTTTGCTTCACTAGGGAATTTTCTTTTTACGGATAGTACAGTTCGAGCTTCTTTGTACGATTTTTCCACTTTTCCTAAATCACTATAAACACTGCTATAGCCCTGAACGATGGATTCAATTCCAAAACGCTCTTTCATCTTCGCTACGAACAGCTCACAAAATGCATTTAGTTTATACACTGGCTGACTAATTCCATCTAGAGAAATAAACAAGATTAATTGTTGATGGTCAATGGTGTACAGCAATATCTTTGGCAGCTGAATGGTTTTTAATAGATAGGCAATTTGCTTTTCATCGTCTCTTCCTAACTCCTTTGAAAATTGAAAAACGGCTACCGCAAATAGTGTAGGAGGCGAAATTTGCAGCGCTAGAAACTTATCAGTAATTTCTTCAGTGGAAGAAAGATGACTCGTTAGAAGCTGCCAGAAAAACTCTTGAAATTGCTCTTCTTTTTTATTTTTACGGTTCTGAAGTTGTATTAGTTTATTTTTGGTTGCGTCCGCAGCTCGCTTTAAACAGTCGATTTCTTCGTCGCCTAAAGTTTTTTCAATCTCTAACGCCCAAATGAAGCCGAGTACTTCATCATTTTTCCAAATCGATACGGCAACTCTATTTCCTAACCCAATCTCATCCACCGTCTTAACCCTGACAGGCTCACGGCTGGTTAACAAAGAAGGAATGACCCCTTCTTTCCATAAGGAATTAATCACTTTTTCCGGTACCCGGCGGCCAATAATCGTGGCAATCCGTGCCGGGTCGGTTCGATCATCATGGGTACTGTAGGCGAGGAGACGATGGTTCGCATCTTCTATTGTTATTGGACATTGTAAGACTTCACTTACCATATCTGCAAATTCTTCTAAACTATCAAAACTTGCGCGGAACGGATCATTTTTCATTTCACTTACCACCTTTATCAATGAGATTGTGCACAATGTAACGTATTTGTCATTTAAAACAATAATGTTTTAATAGATTTGTTTTTATACTACAATATAAAATGTTCACAGATATGTTATACTAATGTCACAAAGTTTTAACTTTTAATATTTTAGAAACCTTTGTAAACGCTATCAATTCAAAAAAAGAATAGGGGGATATTATTTAAATAGAAGCAGTAGGTTTTATTCGAATAATATTGTATCTTTTTTAGCGCAAAAGGGAAATAGGAGAATTCAACTATAGGGGGTAGACTATGCAAAAAAATTCAAATCAATTACAAAGAGGTTTAGAAGAAAGACATATTACGCTTATGTCTTTAGGAGCAGCGATTGGGGTAGGTCTGTTTCTAGGGTCAGCAACTGCTATTAAGCTTGCGGGACCTGGTATTATTCTCGGTTATGCATTTGCCGGAATGATTATGTTCTTTATTATGAGGGCTCTTGGTGAGATGGCGATTCAAAAACCTGTGGCCGGTTCTTTTAGTCAATATGCTCGTGACTATTTAGGTGCGTTGCCTGGTTTCTTGACAGGATGGAATTATTGGTTCTTATGGGTTGTAACATGTATGGCTGAGATTACGGCAGCAGGAATCTACATGGAGTATTGGTTCCCAGAAGTGCCTCGCTGGATTTGGGCGCTGGCAGCTCTCGTCATTATGGCTTCCGTCAATTTCTTAAACGTAAAAGCCTATGGTGAACTTGAATTTTGGTTTGCGTTAATTAAGATTATTACCATTATATTTATGATTGTAAGTGGTCTTGGAATGATAGTTTTAGGGATTGGTAATGGCGGTATTGCAACTGGTATCAGCAATCTTTGGGAGAATGGAGGAATCCTTCCAAATGGGATTACTGGGGTATTAATGTCCTTACAAATGGTTATGTTTGCTTTCCTAGGTATTGAGATGATTGGGATTACTGCCGGGGAAGTAAAGAATCCGGAAAAAACATTAGCTAGAGCGATTGATACCGTTTTCTGGCGAATTCTTATTTTCTATGTAGGTGCCTTGTTTGTCATTATGTCGATTTATCCTTGGACCGAAATCGGCGCTCAAGGCAGTCCGTTCGTTTTGACCTTTGATAAGCTTGGAATCCCGGCTGCAGCTGGAATCATTAACTTTGTTGTCTTAACGGCTGCGCTATCTTCATGTAACGGTGGTATTTTTAGTACTGCACGAATGCTCTTTAACTTAGCTGAAAATGATGAGGCACCAAAGGGATTAGGTAAATTAAACAAGAATGGTGTTCCTAGTAAAGCTGTTTTAGTAACAGCGGGTGCCCTATTAGTGGGTGTTGTTCTTAACTATTTAGTACCAGCAAAAGTATTTACATGGGTAACAGCAATTTCAACGTTTGGTGCGATTTGGACGTGGTCGATGATTTTATTATCACAAATCAAGTATCGTAAGAGTTTAACGCCAACTCAATTGAGAGGTCTAAAATATAAGATGCCGTTATTCCCATTCACATCTTATTTTTCATTAGCATTCTTACTTCTAGTAGTAGGATTAATGGCGTTCTTCCCAGATACTAGAGTCGCGTTAATCGTTGGACCACTTTGGCTTGGGATCTTAACAGCCTTCTATTATGGTAAGGGATATCATAAACGAGGAAAGTTAGAGCAGGAGAGCGTAGAACAAGTCGGATAAAATAAGCATGTTTTTGGCAGGAATATTGCCAAAAACATGCTTTTTTAATGGTTTCTTGGTATATTTTACTTAACGAATATACATAGTAGGGAGAGGGAATTTTGGAAGGTTTTTTTGGATTGGCTTTAAATATCATCCTCACCATTTATTTAGTGATTGATTCTAAAAAGCATGGCAAAAACCCCGTTTTATGGGGAATACTTGGTTTCATTTTTGGTGCGATTGCTTTAGGGATTTATTTAATTAAAACAGATAGAAAGGTAGTCGGCTGGATTGTTACCATTCTAAGTATTATTGGATATTTAGCGCTAATTCTAATCGTTGGATTGGCAATTCTTTTTACAGTTGCAGGGTTTTCTTAAAAAAAGGAAGGGGGAAACCTTTCCTTTTTTATGTGGTCTCGATAAATGCTGTTCAACATTCTGTCAAATCATTTTGAACACATTGTGAAATTATTCACATTTTCATGTTATAAAAGTTAGAAACCGAGTATAGTGTAAGTATAAAGAGCAAACAAATTTTGAAAGGCGGAATGACTTATGTTTAACAATTTTTTAAGAGAAAATAAAATCTCTGCAGCTATTTTAACTATTATTCGTTTATACCTTGGCTACTCTTGGTTCACGGCTGGTTTTCATAAAATTACAGGCGGCTTTGACGCTTCAGGATTCCTAAAAGGAGCGATTGCCAAACCAGTAACTGGTCCAGACGGCAATATGGTCTACGGCTGGTACGTTAACTTTCTAGAAAGCTTTGCTTTACCAAACATTGATGTGTTCAACTTCATCGTTCCTTGGGGTGAAACATTAATCGGTTTAGGACTTATGCTTGGATGTTTAACAACAGCAGCAATGTTCTTTGGTCTAGTAATGAACTTCAGCTTTTTCTTAGCAGGAACAGTTTCTCATAACCCAACAGATATTTTCTTAGGCTTCATCATCTTAACTGCAGGCTTTAATGCAGGTAAATTCGGTTTAGACTACTGGGTAGTTCCATTCATCAACAAAACCGTTAGAAAAAATAAAGCAAAAGTAACAGCATAATAATAGGCAGCAAAAAGACGATTCGTCCCCCTCGAATCGTCTTTTCTTATCTATCGAACTTCAGTGAGTAGTTCTGACACTGTGAATGTGGCTTCTGTTTGTTGCTTAACTTCTTCAACACTGACTCCACTAGCAGTCTCAATTAGGACCATACCATTTGGTGTGAAATCAAAAACGGCAAGATCAGTAATGAGACGATGTACCACTTGTTTACCAGTAAGTGGAAGAGTGCATTCTTTCTTTATTTTAGATTCTCCGTGTTTGTTGACGTGTTCCATAATCACGACGACCCGTTTGGCTCCATTGACAAGGTCCATAGCCCCGCCCATTCCTTTGACCATCTTTCCTGGAATCATCCAATTCGCAAGATCACCATTTTCAGACACTTCCATGCCTCCAAGGATTGCTAAGTCGATATGACCGCCGCGAATCATCGCAAAGGATTCAGCACTGTCAAAAAAAGAAGATCCAGGAACGGTTGTAATCGTTTCTTTTCCTGCATTAATCAAATCTGGATCTTCCTGACCATCTATCGGGTAAGGTCCAATACCAAGCAGTCCGTTTTCCGACTGTAATAATACGTTGAAATCCTGAGGAATCTCATTGGCAACAAGTGTCGGCATTCCGATTCCTAGGTTAACATTCATTCCATCTTTAATTTCCTGCACCGCTCTTTTCACAATCGTTAAACGAGTGTCTCTCATTTTCATTCGCTCCTTTTTTCTCGAGTTAAGCCTGAACTACTGTCCGCCGTTCAATCCGTTTTTGATAGTTGCTGCCAACTAAAATACGCTGCACATAAATACCTGGTGTGTGAATTTCATCTGGGTCTAGCTCACCGGCCTCAACGATTTCTTCGACTTCAGCAATCGTAATTTTACCTGCCATTGCAGCAAGTGGATTAAAATTGCGTGATGTTTTACGGTAAACGAGGTTGCCAAGTGTATCTGCCTTCCACGCTTTCACAAGAGCAAAGTCCCCAACAATCCCGCGTTCAAGCAGATAGGTTCTTCCATCAAATTCCTTGACTTCTTTTCCTTCTGCTATCAGGGTTCCCATACCTGTTGCCGTATAAAAACCTGGGATACCTGCACCGCCAGCGCGTATACGTTCAGCTAAGGTGCCTTGTGGCGTCAATTCTACTTCGAGTTCACCACTTAAAAATTGCTGTTCAAAAATTTTGTTTTCTCCTACATACGAGGACACCATTTTCTTAATTTGCTTGTTTGCTAGGAGCAGCCCTAAACCCCAGTCATCCACACCACAGTTGTTACTGACCACCGTTAAATTTTTTGTCCCCTTTTCCCTCAAAGCTTGAATCGCAAACTCAGGAATACCGCACAAACCAAAGCCGCCGACAATTAAAGTAGCACCATCCTGAATGTCTGAAACCGCTTCCGAAAAAGAAGTAACTAATTTAGTAGATTTCATCAATATTCTCCCCTTTTTAGTCTGAATATTCTATTACTTACTAGTTTACATGCAGGTGATTTATAAGTAAAATACATAAAAAGAATAAATAATATGAATCTCCGGAATAAATGGAGGGGCTAATTTGGAACTTCGGGATTTAAAATCTTTTATTGAAGTGGTGATTCATCAAAGTTTTACAAAAGCGGCGGAACATTCCTATCTTTCACAGCCATCTTTCAGTAAGGCTGTGAAAAAGCTAGAAGAAGAATTGAACGTAGAATTGTTCGACCGCTCCACCCGTCATTTACGGTTAACTGATGCCGGACAAATTGTTTATGAGCAAGCTCAAAAGGCACTAGAGTCATTGTCTGAAATCACCAACCTCCTTGATGACTTAAAGAACGTTACATCAGGTGAAATAAAAATAGGGATTCCACCGCTAATTGGCACCTTGTTTTTTCCGAATATAGCAATGCGAGTTCAGGAAAAATATCCTAACGTTTCTTTGCATTTAGTGGAACGGGGTGCAAAACTAATCGGTCAGCTTGTTGAGAACGGTCAGGTTGACCTCGGCATTATCGTGCTGCCGGCTGATACTTCAAAGTTTAATGTGCAGCCATTTATCAAAGATGAGTTTGTTCTTTATGTACATAAAAAGCACCCGCTTGCGATGCGGAGCACCGTTGAGATAAGCGAATTAAAAGAAGAGAAGTTTATTCTTTTTTCAGATGAGTTTACACTTCATGACTATATTAAAAATGTTTGTATAGAGGCAGGTTTTATTCCGGAGGTCTCTTATCAGAGTTCTCAGTGGGATTTAATACTGGAGCTTGTTTCATCCGAGTTTGGCATAACTCTACTGCCAAGGTCTATTTACAGCAAGCAAAATAACCCAAACGTTCAAATTGTTCCAATAGCAGAACCAACATTACACTGGAGACTTGGCCTCATTACGAAAAAAGAGGCATACCACTCGTTTGCTTTGAGAGAAGTTTTAAAGATGTTTTGAAATGAATCATCCATGTTCAAAATGAGAAAATTATAAACACAAGCGCCCAGCGACAAGTTTCAGTCTCTGAGCGTCTTTTTATTTGGATTCTGCTGCTTTTCTTTCTTTGAATTCCGCTTTAATCTGAGCTAATGTACCAGGGTCTGTAATCAGTTTTAACGCAGTTAGTGCAAGAGCTTTTGCACCCGTAATCAAAGCTTGGTCTCCTTTAGGGGATGCTGCTGCTTCTCTAAATGGTACCGTATGTGGAATAAGGCTGCTGGCACCAATTTTTATATAGGGATGAATAGTTGGGACAACCTGACTGATGTTTCCTGCGTCTGTTGAGCCGATGCCTTTGTCCCCACTTTCAACCACGGTTTCACCAAGTTCTTCCACGATTTCCTTGAATACAGCATTATAACAATTATTTAATAGAAGGTTATCAACTTCATTTTGGAAGGCAATAACGTTTAACTTTGCCCCTGTAGCCAATGCCGCGCCTTCTGCAACTGCTTTTACTCGTTGGGTAACTTCGTTCAAACCAGTTCTTGTAGCAGCTCGGATGTAAAATCTTGCCTTTGCATATTCAGGGATAATATTTGGTGCATCCCCGCCATGGGTGATGATTCCATGAATTCGAACATCGCCCGGCAGCTGCTGCCTTAAGGCATTGATTCCATTAAACAACAGAATGACTGCGTCGAGTGCATTAATTCCTTCATGCGGGTTGGCCGAGGCATGTGCCGGTTTTCCGATAAATTCAAAGTCCAGTGGATCTACAGCAAGAGATGAACTGGTTAACCGCGTCTCAGCATTCGGGTGGATCATAAGTGCGGCGTCAATCCCATTCACTAGTCCATGTTTAACAAAGCTGCCTTTTGCACTGCCATTTGGACCGCCTTCTTCTGCCGGAGTACCGAAAACAACTGCTTCTCCGCCTGTTTCTGATAAAACCTTGCTCAAGGCAATCGCTGCAGCGACACTAGTTGTTCCGATAATATTATGTCCGCAGGCATGCCCTAGACCAGGAAGGGCGTCATATTCAGCTAGGAATGCAATAGAAGGGCCTGGTTTGTCTGACTTTTTACGAGCGATAAATGACGTTTCATGTCCAGCAACTGCCTTTTCAACCTCAAAGCCTTCTTTTAAAAGAATGTCTGTCAGAAGGGTAGAAGCAAAAAATTCTTCGTTGCCGATTTCAGGGTTTTCATGAATTCTATGGCTAGTTGAAAGGTAAAGCTCTTTATTGCTTTCTACATTTTCAATGATTGTTTCTTTTAATGTTGTAATCGACCTAAGAGTTTCTGACATCATTTCTCCTCCTTAGATTGTCCAGCTCCAGCGCCTAAGCAAGGCGCTGGAGCTTTTCTTTCTACCATCCAATATTGCTTAATGGTACAAATGTAGGGATCATGTTGCCTTTGTACTCTTTTTCAATAAATTCTGCTGTATCTTCCGATTGGTAAAGTTCTGCTATTCTCTTATAAGTTTTGTTGTCTTTGTCCTTTGCTTGGACAGCAATAATATTTAGGTAAGGGGTAGCTGTTTCACTTTCAACAAAAATCGCATCTTCTAATGGGCTAAGACCGGCATCGCCCGCAATCCCGTTATTGATTACAGAAGCGGCAACATCCGGCAATGCTCTTGGTGTTTGTGCCGGTACAACAGAAACAAATTCAATGTTCTTAGGGTTTTCTTTTATTTGCGTTAAGTCACCATTTGGATCGAAATCTTTAGGTAATTCAATGAGTCCTGCTTCTTGAAGAAGTAATAATGCACGGCCTTGATTAGATGCATCGTTCGGAAGCGCAATTTTTGCACCATCTGGAATGTCTTTGACATCTTTGTATTTTTCAGAGTAAATTCCCATTGGAGCAAGGACGGTTGTCGCGATAGGCACTAGGTCTAAATTGTGTTCTTTAATAAATACATCGAAATAGGCAACGGTTTGGAATGCATTAACATCAATTTCGCCTTCTGCTAGAGCAGTGTTTGGAGCAACGTAATCAGAGAATGAAACGATTTCGATATTGATTCCCTCTTTTTCAGCCTTTTTCGCTACAAAATCCCAAATACGTGTATCGGTTCCGCTAACACCAAGCTTAACTGTAGTGGATTCTTTACCCTCCGATGTTTTTTCTTCAGCGCAGCCAGCGCCAATAATGGCTAATGCAATAATAATGATGGATAGTAATAGTTTTTTCATGGTATGTTTCCTCCTAGTTATCTTCGTCTAATTTTTTTTGCTGCTATATTTCCAAATGACTGTAGACCTTGTACGATCACAATCAGAATTCCTACTGTAATCATCATCGTGACGGTATCAAAACGCTGGTAGCCATATGTAATGGCCAAATCCCCAATTCCACCACCGCCAACTGCGCCAGCCATTGCCGAAGCACCAACAAGACCGATGGTCGCGATAGTCAGGGCAAGAACGAGTGAGCTGAGTGCCTCTGGAATAAGAAATTTAGTAATAATTTGCCATGGGGTTGCGCCCATTGCCTCTGCTGCTTCGATGACACCAGGATCAACCTCTAGTAATGAATTTTCTATCAATCTAGCAATATAGGGACCTGCATAGAAAACGAGAGGGACAACTGCTGCTGCGGTTCCAATCGAAGTTCCAACAATCAATCTTGTAACGGGGATCATCGCCACCAATAAAATGATGAATGGAACGGATCGGAAAATATTAATAACTCCATTTAATATATTAAAAAACGGCAGATTCTGAAGCAGGTGACCTTTCCGTGTAACGACAAGCAAGATTCCTAACGGCAGACCAAGGATGGTTGAGAACAAGAGTGAAAAAGCGACCATTTGGACCGTTTCAATTAAAGCAGAGATAATTTGCTCTGAATTAACTAGCATGTGCAGCCACTTCCTTTATGCTGATATTTTTCTGATTAATATAGGTTAATGCCCGGATGACTTCTTTGTCAGAGCCTTGGAACTCAACAATGAGGTTTCCAAAAGGAGTTCCTTGAAGCTCTGTAATATTGCCAAACAAGACATTGATATGAATATCAAACTGTTTGGCCAGTTCTGATAATAACGGCTGACCCGCAGTGCTGCCGACAAAATTGATCCGGAAAATCCTCTGCATTCCATCATGCTTTTGGATGATATCCTTAATAGAATCAGGCAGCTGGTCATTCATGACGGTGCTTACAAAGTTTTTGGCTGTCTGTGTTTTCGGAGCTGAAAAGACATCGAACACCGTGCCTTCTTCAATAATTTTTCCCGCTTCGATCACAGCCACCCGGTCACATATCTCTCTAATTACCGCCATCTCGTGGGTGATAATGAGAATCGTGATGTTGTATTCCTTATTGATTTTTTTCAACAGCTGCAAAATCGAGCTGGTTGTCTGTGGATCAAGTGCAGATGTGGCCTCGTCGCAAAGCAGAATCGAAGGCTGTGTTGCCAAGGCCCTTGCAATGCCAATTCGCTGCTTTTGTCCGCCTGAAAGCTGGTCAGGGTAATAGTCCGCTTTGTCTGCTAATCCGACAAATTCTAGTAGTTCCTGAACGCGCTTCTTAATTGCCTCCTTGGGAACCTTGGCAAGTGTCAGGGGCATTGCCACGTTTGCAAACACTGTTTTTGAGTTTAATAGATTAAAGTGCTGAAAAACCATTCCAATATTTTTCTTAATCTCACGGACTTCTTTAACGGACATAGAAGTGAGGTCATGACCATCGACTATTACACTACCTGAAGTAGGACGCTCTAGTAAGTTTACACAGCGGATAAGTGAACTTTTACCGGCACCGCTAAACCCGATTACTCCGAAAATCTCTCCCTTATTAATCTTCAAATCAATTCCGTTCAGTGCGGCAACCTGCTGTCCGCCACTTTCATAAACCTTTTTAAGATTCTGAAATTCGATCATGGTTTATCTCTCCTTTATAAAAAGTAAAAAACCCTCTTCCTAGAAACAAGAAGAGGGTATGCCAATGAAAAGCAATAGCAAAAACTCTTCTTATCTCCCAAGCCATGTGCTTGCTGGATTTGGCACAGAATCAAATATTCCGCTGCCGAGGTGTCATAGGGCCAGTCCCTCAACCTCTCTGGATAAGAAATATTATTCAGTTAAAAATAAAAAACCTCTTCTTTGTAAAAGAAGAGGGCAAATTAAAAAATCATAGGTCCTCTTCTTATCTATCAAGTCGCACTTGCTGGATTTGGCACAGAATCAGATATTCCGCTGCCGAGGTGTCATAGGGCCAGTCCCTCAACCTCTCTTGATAAGAAGTATTTTTACTTTATTCATTTTTTGAACTTGTTAATTAATTTACTGTAGGAATAGTAAAAAGTCAAATCCCTTTTTTAAAATAATAATTAATCTTTTCTAGTTGAAGCGTTATCATCCTCTATAGATAGGTAATTTGATAAAATATAAAAATTTTTTTGCAGTCTTCAAATAAAGGAAAAGAGAGCAAAAGAAATCGCTCTCTTCAAAGTTGCCTATTTTTCAAACTACCTTCTTTTTACTAAAGAAAGTACCCCTTGGATGATTAATACAAGAGAGAATATAAGGATCGCGAGGACTCCAATTAGAACAACTAATGGGCTAAGAGGGGCCCAAAATCCGGTTAGCGGTACTCTTAATAAGGCAAAACCAGCGATGACACAAAGTAAATATAAAAAAGGACTACGTTCTAATACACTCATTGCATACTCACTCCTTTCGTGGGGTTAATTCATTAATATTCATAAAGGGAGTTGTTTAGTTACCATAATAATAAATCAGTCCTATATAACTATCTTTTTGGAAATTTAATCCACTACTATAGGAACAAGGATTAGTGCCTTTTTTTCGAAAATTAATTTTGGACGTAGTTGGGGGTGAATTTGTTACAATGATTTTGTGATAAAATAAAACATATAAGAAAATTTTTTTACATAAGGGGAAATGACGATGATTCTTGTTGTTGGCGGTGCCGGTTATATCGGCAGTCATCTTGTTAAGGAATTAGTGGAAAAAGAAGAGGTAATTGTGTTAGATAACCTGTCTACAGGTCATCTTAAGGCAGTTGATACAAGAGCTATTTTTGTACAGGGCGACCTCGGAAATGAAGAAGACTTACAAATGATTTTCTCCAGTTATCCAATTAAGGCGGTTATGCATTTTGCAGCATTCAGTTTGGTAGGAGAGTCTGTGGTTGATCCGCTCAAGTATTATGAAAATAACGTAGCAGCTACGTTAACGCTTTTAAAGGTAATGATGAAAAACAAGGTAAAGAACTTTATTTTTTCATCAACTGCGGCTACATATGGGATTCCAAATGTTGAGATTATCGATGAACAAACAGTCACATCACCGATTAATCCTTATGGTCATTCTAAATTAATGATTGAACAAATGCTTGCTGATTTTTCTAAAGCATATGGCCTAAACTATGTCGTTCTTCGTTACTTTAATGCCGCTGGCGCACATGAATCATCTAAGATTGGTGAAAGTCATGACCCAGAAACACATTTAATTCCAATTATTCTACAGCAGCTATTAGGACAGCGTGAAAAAGTTTCCGTTTTTGGTTCTGATTATGATACTCCGGATGGTACATGTATTCGTGATTACATTCATGTTACTGACTTGGCCAGCGCACATATCCTTGCTCTTGAGGCTTTATTAAGTGAGAAGAAAAATGCTGAGGTCTACAATTTAGGAAATGGTCTCGGGTATTCCGTAAAAGAGGTCATTGAGACGTGTGAGAGAGTTACTGGGGTTAATGCAAATGTTGAAATGGCTGACCGGCGTGCAGGAGATCCTGCAAGGCTCGTTGCTTCATCACAAAAGATTTACAGTGAATTAGGCTGGAAAGCAGAGCGGAATTTGGAACAGATTATTGGCGATGCCTGGAAATGGCATAAAAAACAACAATATTAAAAAAAATACCCTTGTCAGCAGCTGTTGGCAAGGGTATTTATATCACTAGAATAGAATTCGAAGGAGTAACTTTATCCAACCGAAAAACGCAATCCATAGCGGTACACTTAATGAAGTACCCCAAACCAGCCCATAAGCAAAATTACCCTGCTCGTCCATGAAATCCACTCCCTATTGTAGTTGTAGATTATCCTTTTCTTAGTTTCCGATTGGTTTCATTCATTATAAAGTAAAGCGCTTTCAATGACAATGGTACAAACTACTTAATTCATAGTGTTAACTGCCATAGTAAAAAGATGCCAAAAAGAGGTTGAGAAAAAAAGAAAAGCATGTCTCTCAAATAGAGTTTTTTTCGACTTTTGGAAAACCATCTTCGACAGAATATTTTCCAGGAAATCGATATAATTTGGTTTTTCCTAAGGGTTTGAGACAATAGTAAGCAATCGTTTGATTAGTAGTAAAAGGTGAAAATAATGTCTGAGTTTGTTGATATCAATCACAGCTATTTTTGCACGTTTGGTATAAGGTCACTATAAGTAGTGTTTAATCCTCAGTTTTCATGGAAAGGAGATTTCTCTCTTGAGGTATGATATCAAAAAGCCAGATATAAGTTCTTTTGTAGAGATTTGTAAGTTCTTACATTCAAACGTTCCATTTCCGTGTTATTTGATGGACTTGGAGGGCAGTATTGTTTTTTCGAATGGAGCTGTTCAAGAAATAACAGGTTATGAACGACATCATGATTATCAACGGAATTTTGTCACGGTAATTGAAGAAGAGGAGATTTACAAGACGATTGAGCATATTAATGCTGTCCTTAAGGGAGAAAAGAAAAGTGTTCAAACGAGGATTAGAAATCGGAACGGTCATGTGACAGATGTAAATATCTCTTCCATTCCGGTAATAGTAGATGGTGTAATTATCGGTATATTTGGCTATATGACCAGGGTATCAAATGAAAATAATTTTTTACATTCCATCCCTTGGAGTTGGGATACTATTTCTACTGGTATTAAGAGGATTGATCGGACTGTTGCCGATTTTACAAAAAGGAAAAAAGCTGAGGAAAAATTAACGTTTTTAGCTTTTCATGATTCATTGACTGGTCTGCCGAACCGGAGGAAATTGGATTATGAGCTTCATAAAGTATTAAAAGAAGCAAAGGAAAAGAAAAAGAAGGTCGGGGTTATATTCTTGGATCTCGACCGATTTAAATATATCAATGATTCTCTTGGTCATAAAATGGGCGATAAGGTTTTACAGGCCATTGCAAACCGGTTGAAGGGCAGTTTGAGAAGTGATGATATTATCACTCGCCAAGGCGGGGATGAGTTTGTAATCTTGCTAAAAAACCTTTCCACAAAAGAGGAGCTTCATGAGGCGGCAGCAAAAATAAATGGGATTATAGCAGAACCAATCCGGCTGCTTGGTAATGAGTTTGTACTGAGCGCCAGTATCGGGATGAGTATTTTCCCTGATCATGGGTACGAGACAGAAGGATTAATACAGAAGGCAGACCAAGCGATGTACCTTGCAAAGGAAAGCGGGATAGGGTTTCAGTCCTATGAATTAGGAATGGCGAAAAGTCTATCACGAAAATTGCTGCTAGAGCAATATCTTCATAAAGCCATTGAAAAAAATGAATTATATCTGGTGTATCAGCCAATTGTTGATGTTTACGGAAAACGAGTGATTGGGGTAGAAGCTCTTCTCCGTTGGCAGCATCCTATTTTAGGGGCCATCACACCCGGAGAATTTATCGAAATTGCCGAAGAATCAGATTTAATTATTAAGTTAAGCAATTGGGTGTTGGAAACTGCAAGTAGACAGCGAAAAATATGGGCGGATATGAACTTGCCGCCATTTTATGTATCGATTAATGTCCCAGCAAGACAAATTAATTTGAAATCGTTCCTTGAAGGTATTAAGGAAACATTAGCACGGCATCAGCTGCCAGCAAATCTGTTAAAGATTGAAATCACCGAAAGAACAGCGATGACGAATATCCAGAAAACATTGACCACGATAAAAGAATTACAGGATATTGGGGTGGATATTATCCTCGATGATTTTGGGGTTGGTTATTCTTCCATTAGCTATCTTGTTCAATATCCATTTAATACGATAAAAATAGATAAGTCTTTCATTGAAGGTTTAGACAATAAAAATCAGCGGTCTGTTTGTCGGACATTAGTGGCAATGGGCAGGAACCTAGGGATGAATGTGGTGGCAGAGGGAGTGGAAGAGTTAGAACAATATCAATTCTTATGCAGTATTGGCTGCCATAATATGCAGGGCTACTATTTTAGCAGGCCCACTAGTGTTGAATTGGTAGAGACGTTCTTTACGTCTGACCAAAAGGGCTTACAGGGCAAATTTAAATAAGGCCGAAGATCGTTCAAGTCTTCGGCACTTATTTATTAATAAATCTTATCCATCGTAATAAATTCTGTTGTATCCCTATTAAACTCCACTTTTTTTTAAAAAGCAAAACCGCTGTCAAAAAGGGAACAGCGATTTTATCTTTAAATTTTTGCATTCCGAATAACCTTACTCATCATTTCTGCATTTGGGTAATTAACTTCATGATAGAGTGCCACGACACTTTCGAGATCATAACTTACTCTTCTAATAGAAGTTTTGATATGTCCGTCCTCGACTTCAACCAGTCCATAGGATGCTTTTGCCAGGCCATCGAATGGTAAACCCACACTGCCGATGTTGATAATGACCTTGCCATTTAGGTATCTAATATATGGTTTGTGGATATGTGCATAAACGAATACCTGTACATTTTGTGCCTGCATTAAACGTGTTTCGATTTGGTTGTCATCAGCGTTAGGCAGTACGATATCAAATAAACTCGTTGGCGTGGCGTGGAACGCTGAAATCGCAATATCTTCGATTGTTAGATTTAATTGAGTAGGCAGGCTCTCTAAATAATCCATGTCTGATGGTTCTAGCTGCTCCACAATCCATTGGCGTTCAAGGTTCATTAACTCTAGGACCTTATCAGCCACTTCACCTTCTCGAACACCACGCACGACCCATTCATCGGCATTTCCTTTTATTACTTCCGTATGTAAAGAGCGGACTAGGTCAAGAGAACGTTTAGGCTCTGGTCCGCGATAACAAGTGTCACCCAGCACATAAATTTTATCAATCCCTTGCTTCTCAATATCCGCAAGTACCGCATCAAGGGCGATGGCATTCCCGTGTATATCAGAAATGAAAGCAATTTTCATAGCAAAGACAACCTCCTTTTTAAAAATTTTACCATTATTTACTTGTGAAATAAAATTAGAATTTTCAATAAAAACTTCGCTTCTCTAGGCTGTCTGCTGTATAATCTTTTCTAATAATAAATAGAGGAGTTATGATGATGAATTCATACATAAAGGATCAATTAGAACAGTTCCAACAAGAGAACCGTAATCGTGGCCGTTTGCTTGTCAGCTGTCCGGATCAGCCGGGGATTGTTTCAGCCATCTCGCAATTTTTATTTTCGTATCAAGCCAATATCATCGAATCTAGTCAGTATTCAACCAATCCGGAAGGAGGAGAATTTTTTATCCGAATTGAATTTGAATGCCCGAATCTAAAGGAAAAGGCAAAGGATATGGAAGGGCAGTTTGCTCCGATTGCTGAGAAGTTTTCGATGGATTGGAAATTAGCGCATGTCTATCATGTGAAAAAAGCGGCAATCTTTGTGTCGAAGGAGCTTCACTGTTTGCTTGAATTACTTTGGGAATGGCAAAGCGGTGATTTAATGGCGGATATTGCGCTTGTCATCAGTAACCATGAGGAGGCAAGGGAGGCGGTTGAAGGATTGAATATCCCGTTTTATTATATTCCCGCAAATAAGGATATTCGTGAACAGGTCGAATCCCAGCAGCTTGAACTGTTGAAAGAGTATGAGATTGATTTAGTAATATTAGCGCGTTATATGCAAATTCTGACTCCTAAATTTGTTGCTGCCAATCCAAAGAAAATCATTAATATTCATCATTCCTTTTTACCGGCGTTTATTGGGGCAAGACCCTATGAGCGTGCCCATGCCCGCGGTGTAAAGTTAATTGGAGCAACCTCTCATTATGTAACCAATGACCTTGATGAAGGACCAATTATTGAGCAGGATATTGCCCGTGTCGATCATCGTGATGATGTCGATAATCTGAAAAAGATTGGCCGCAGAATAGAAAGAAGTGTCTTGGCTCGGGCGGTTAAATGGCATATCGAAGACCGGATTATTGTCCATCAAAATAAAACCATTGTTTTCTAATAGACAAAATAAGGCTGACTCTAAGGTTGGAAATGAGTCAGCCTGTTTTTATTTACAAAATATATGTTTACCGATTTTCTTGATTTGAGGGCGGCTCCATATCCAGCTGCTTGTTGCTGTATCCGGATTAAAATAATAAATGGCGTTTCCGCTAGGATCCCATCCGTTTACTGCATCCAAAACGGCTTTCTTTGCCGTTTCATTGGGTGTTAAATTAATTTGTCCATCGGCAACAGCAGTGAAGGCTCCTGGTTCATAGATAACGCCGGCAACGGTGTCCGGAAATGAAGCGCTTTGAACTCGATTTAGTATAACAGCGGCCACAGCGACTTGACCAATATAGGGTTCTCCTCGTGATTCTCCGTATACGGCGTTCGCCATTAATTGGATATCGTTTTGACTGTACCCATTAGGAACATTGGCGCTAGTACTACCTGAACTGCCTTGCTTTTCATATTTTGTTGCTTTTACAAGCATGGCCTTCGTTTGTGCCCCGACAATCCCATCAACAGGAAGACCAAACTGATCTTGAAAATTCCGAACTGCCCAATATGTACCCCATCCAAAAACCCCGTCAATTTTACCTTTATAAAAGCCATTATAGGAAAGGCGTGATTGCAGTTCAATCACATCTTCCCCCGAGGAACCTTGCTGGAGTACCTGGTTAGTAAATGCTTGAATATCCTTACTTTGATCGCTATTGGCTAAAGATGTTACAGTTAGAAAAATCATAATCAGCAATATCTTCAAGATTGCTTTCCTCTGCACAGGTTCAACCTCCTAACGATTTTATAAAGCAGTATAATACTATACTTTGATATTTTTTACATTTCTATGTACTAAATAGACAAGAGACCGATTAAATAACCGGTCTCTTGATTTGAGAAAGATCTTATTTATGGTATTTTTTATACCATTCTACGAAATGACCCAACCCGATTTCTAATGGGGTAGAAGGGGAGAAACCGGCCGCTTTCTGCAGGTCGGTAATATCTGCATAGGTCTCTTTTACATCTCCAGGCTGCATAGGGAGAAATTCAATCTTTGCTTTTTTTCCAATGATATTTTCTAAGGTGTTTATAAAATCCATTAATCTGACGGGGCTATTGTTGCCAATATTATAGACTTTGTAGGGAGCATGACTTGTACTTGGGTCAAGGTCTCGGTTTGGATCTGGCTCAGGCGGCTGTTCTAGTAATTTTAGAATACCTTCGACAATATCATCAATATAGGTGAAATCCCTGCGCATGTCGCCATTATTGTACACCTTTATCGGATTCCCTTCGATTATATTCTTTGTAAAAGAATAATAGGCCATATCTGGTCTGCCCCAAGGTCCATACACGGTAAAGAAACGAAGTCCAGTAGTCGGGATATTGAATAAATGACTGTAGGTATGTGCCATCAATTCATTCGCTTTTTTTGTAGCCGCATAGATACTAATCGGATGGTCAACAGGGTCTTGGGTAGAGAATGGTGTTTTGGTATTGGCTCCATATACAGAACTAGAAGACGCATATAGCAAGTGCTCCACTTGATAATGCCTGCAGGCCTCTAAAATATTCACAAAACCTACTAGGTTGGAATGAACATAGGAGTGTGGATGGGTGAGACTATAACGGACCCCGGCCTGCGCAGCTAAATTTATCACAATGGGGATAGTATGACTCTCAAAAATTTTGTTTAAGCCTGCTGAATCGGCTAAATCTACTTTGTAAAAAGTAAACTTTTCGTCATTCTCCAGCTGTTTTAGCCTCTCACTTTTTAGACGAACATCGTAATAGTCATTAAGGTTGTCCACACCGATTACGTGATGACCTTCGGCTAACAAACGTTTAGAAAGATGGTACCCAATAAAACCTGCCGCACCTGTCACTAAAATGTTCATTTTTTATCCGATCCTTTTTTACGATCATTTCCCTTTTTTATATCCTTGTTATCCCTCTTACCGCCGTGCTCCCTTTTTTGACTGTTACGATCATGCCCTTTTTTATGGTCGTGGTCCTTACCATGACCCTTGTCCTTTTTATGGCCATTCCCTTTTTTACTGCTGCGATTTTTTATTACTGGCAAAACAGTAGGAATGTCCTTAATTTCCATTTGTACTTCCTCTTCGGTAAGTGGGATAGGCGTTTTCGTCCATTCCGCATGTGTGGCAGCATCTAGAACCTTTACTTGCTCAAGGAAATCAGTCAGGAAACCTCTTTCATGAAGGTTTTGAAAAAGTTCAAGAGGTCTTTCTTGCAGACGAGAGTATGAGTAGACATGGTCAACCATTTTAAAACCATTGTTAGTGACAAATACATGTCGTAAAGGGGCATCTATTTGTTTAAATCCAGCCTGTTTTTGGGAGGTTAGAATGTCTAATAAGAGTTTTGTCACGACGGGTGGAAGGGTGGTTTGTTTCTTTAGAAAGGTGTTTAAGTCTGGTCCCACAAAATATTCCATGACAACGTAGTTATTTCCGCTTTCATAAACTTTTGGAATAAAGGAAAGGTCCTGATTAGCCAATAAAATGGTTTTTTCCATTTCGCAATGTCCTGGTTTTCCATAGATTTTTACGCATTTATCCTCAGCAATACGATAGACCGCACCTTGATGACCTGCACCAATTAATGTTTGCGAGATGACACTATCCACTTTTACTCTTTCACCATCTCCTCCTGAGAAGACGGGAATGTTTCGGTAATCTATTTTGTTTTCATCAAAATATCTCTGCCATGTTTCATATGTGTCCGGTTCTAATTTTCTTACTTGAGATAGGAAGGATTCTTTTAGTAACATCATGTTTAAATCTCTCAATAATTTAAGTGGTACCGGATGTATGCGCTTGAAGGCATTTACATGGTCAATTACCTTAAGTTCTTCATTTTCAAGGACGAAAATATCCCGTAACGGAGCATCAACCATTGTGAACTGTGCCTTTCTCATTTCACCTAAAATATACAGAAGTTTTCTTGTAATCGATTCTGGGATAAAGGTACAATTCCGGATGTATTCCTTCAACGTTGGTGCATTAAAGTATTCCATGACGATATAGTTTTCACCATATTCATATAATCGTGGAAAGAACGATAAGTGCTGTCCTGCTTTTAATGCTTCTAATTCCATTTGGGCCTGCAGGGTATTAGAATAAATTTTTACACAGCGCTCTTCGGATAATTTAAAGACAGCACCCAGAGCACCCATTCCGATTAAAGGATAGTTAGTGGGGTTGTCGATTAATAGTGTTTTTGGTCCTTTGGTTACTTTAATTAATCTGAAATCTGCCATTATGATCCCCCTAACAATTCATCATAATATTTGGCCTGCAAGAGAAGCTGCTTACTTTGGTCAAAATTTTGTTCTACGTTTTGACGAGCGGCTAGGCTATAGCCTTCCCATAGGTGTCTATTCAGTAACATAAATTCTAATGCTTGAGCAAGATGGTCAACATCGTTTTCGCGTACTAAAATACCATCCTGATTGTTGGTGATGATTTCCGGAATACCAGCATGATTCGTGGCGAGAACAGGAATACCAGTTGCCATAGCTTCTTTAATGGTATTTGGAATTCCTTCTACATCTCCATTAGATGCCGTTAAACTTGGGGCGCAAAATATATCAGCTTTTCCCATTAACTCCGGAACTTGGCTTTTTGGCACACGATTTAGGAGGCGGAAGGATGTACCTAAATTCAGCTGCGCGGCTAGGGATTTAATATAGCCTTCCAACTCACCGCCGCCAATAATGGTAAGGGTAGCTTTTGGGAATTTGGATTTAATCTTTTTAAACGCCTGCATTAAGACATGGTGCCCTTTCTTTTCTACTAATCTTCCAATCGAAACAATGTTTTGTGAGCCTTGTAGATTTGGCCCCTTATAAGGGAAAAGGTTAAGGTCTACTCCTCCATAGAGAACCCTGATTTTTTCCGCGGGACATCCCCATAAATGAATACGATGTGCTAGATACTGACAAACTGGGAAAAAGCGCTCTCCTTGTTCAAAAAGCATTTTCATGCCATCTAAATAGCCGACTGGCTGATTGGCAAGGGTTGCATCTCTGCCACGGAAGCTGGTTACGAGCGGCAGATTGGTTTCTTCCTTAAATGGTAGTAATAATAAACCTAATTGGCCATGGTGGGCATGCATCAATGATATTTTGTTTTCTTCTACATATTCTTTTGGCGAGAAAACTTCACTTAGATAGTGAACCTTATCGTTTAGAAGCGGCAGATTAACCATATACTTCGGCTGCCTGACTAAATGAATATAATCATAGCCAGGGACTTCCCGAATCTGGGGAATATATTGAGTCGGGTCCACCCTTAGGTTTAAATGGATTACTTTAGGCAATTGTCATTCTCCTTTCAAAATAATATCTAAATTTTATAATCCTCTAAAAATAAGGTATGCATTTTGAAAGGCAAGGCTTGGACAAACTGGTAAAAACAGAAAATGCGCCACAGTCAATAAAGACTGTGGCGCATTTTAAGAACCATATTTATAAAATTATCTTAGTGTTTTTAAAGCTCCGCTCCAAGCGATTACTTCATCAAGCATTGCTGTCATGTTGGTTTGGTGTAGATCTTGAGGTTTGAAGACACTTCCGTTTTCAAAGTCTGTGAATAAAGACAATGTTGGATGTGTACGAACGTCAGCCACTTTTACTTCACCAAGGATTCCACGTAAATGTTCTGCAGCACGCGCTCCGCCTGTTGAACCGTAGCTTACGATACCAGCAGCTTTGTTGTACCAAGCTTCACGTGCAAAATCAATTGCATTTTTTAATGCGCCAGTAATGCTGTGGTTGTATTCTTGAACAACGAATACGAATCCATCTAAACTCGCAAGCTTTTCATTCCAAGCAGCAATTCCTGGTTCTGTTCCATCAGTAGCACCTAAGAAAGGCAGGTTGTAATCTGCGATATCAACGATTTCATAATCTGCATCTCCGCGCCCGTCTGCGATTCCTTTTACCCATTCTCCTACTTGCGGGCTAACACGTCCTTGACGTGTGCTTCCTAAGATAATACCGATTTTTAATTTTGGATTTGTCATTGTTTCTTCCTCCTTAGTAGTTGTTGTACCAAATAATTTGTTAAAAAAACCCATGATGTCCACCCCTTTTGTTTATTTTTTATTTTATTTAGGTTTTTTTTGATTTAAGTGATTTGAATTAAAATATATTCAAATTTATTATTTTTAATTCGAGATAAATATATAACAGATTTATCTCAATGTCAAGAGATTGAATTCATTAAAAAGATTTATGAAGCCCAAACTTAGCTTGGGAAAATGAAAGTGGTCCTCATGAAGGGGGCATGAATCCCATAAAAGATTAGGGAGAGTTTAAAATCTGAATTTGTTAAAAATATATAAAAAGATTTATGGCGCTCCCTTCTTAAGGAGCGCCATAAATCTTTTTAAAAATCAAAGTTGTCAGGGTCTGGACCTACTCGATGATTTTCATTTAGACCACTAATTTTGTTCATATCTTCTTTTGAAAGCTCAAAATCAAATATGGATGCATTTTCAATAATTCTGTGTTCTTTGGTGGATTTTGGTATTGTTACAACGCCATTTTGTAAATCCCAGCGTAAAATGACTTGAGCGACAGTTTTGTTATATTTGTTGGCTAGTTCCTTTAGTAAAGGGTTATCAAATAATTGACCCTGCATTAAAGGCGACCAGGCTTCAAATTGAATTCCATTGCGATCACAAAAGGCTTTGACCTCCTGCTGAGTTAACCGTGGATGGTATTCAACTTGATTGACCATGGGTTTCACTACGGCAACTTGCATTAATTTTTCTAAGTGGTGAACTTGGAAGTTACTAACACCAATTGCTCTGACTCTGCCTTCTTTATAAAGAGTTTCTAATACCCGCCATGCCTCTATAAATTTATTCTCTACAGGCCAATGAATGAGGTATAGATCAAGGTAGTCGAGACCTAGTTTTTTTAAGCTTGCTTCATATGCGGCTATGGTTGCTTCATAATCTAAATCAGAATTCCAAACTTTTGAGGTAATAAATAATTCATCTCTCGTAATACCGTATTCGTTGATTGCCTCACGAATTGCCTGTCCGACTCCTTCTTCATTACCATAAATAGCGGCTGTATCAATACTGTGGTAACCTTGTTTAATCGCAAATTTCACAGCATGAACTAATTCAGGACCTTCTTCTACCTTAAATACACCAAGACCGAACCAAGGCATTTTTACACCATTATATAAAGTAGTTGTTGCTTGTAAGTTTTTTGTCATCTTATTGAACCTCCATTTTTTGATTTGAAAATAAACACTGGTTATCAATAACGGTTTTGTCTTTTTCTTCAAGCTTTCGGCTCCAGCCAGTAAGGAAGACAGCGCCAAGAACCATCAGGGATCCAATCCAAGTGGTATGGATTAATCCAATTGAATCAGTTATGATTCCACCCAAATAGGAACCACTCGCGATCCCTGCATTAAACGCAGCAATATTAAGGGCAGAAGCTACGTCTACAGCACTTGGCACATACCGCTCTGCCAGCATCACCACATACACTTGTAATCCAGGTACGTTCATAAAAGCAAGTATCCCCATAAAGAAAATCGTGATTAATCCTGCTATTTTAAATGGTGCGGTAAACATTAAAATAAATAGAACAACAGCTTGGACGATAAACATATAGAATAGGGCCTTAATCGGATTTTGATTAGATACCTTTCCTCCAATCATATTTCCAATCGCAATCGCAATCCCATAACCAAGTAGAATGGCAGCTACCGTTCCTTCTTTAAAGCCTGTGATATCCTGCAGGATTGGAGATAGATAAGTAAACACTACAAACGTTCCTCCATATCCTAAAGCTGTAATGATAAATACAAGTAAAAGTCTGCCATTTGTGACTATTTTGATTTGATCACGAAAAGATGAAACAGTACCTTTTCGTAAAGACGACGGAACCAGGATGCTATTCGCAAGGAATGCAATGCTTCCGACAACAATAATCAGAATAAACGCCATTCTCCAGCCAAATTGTTGACCTATAAAGGTACCAAACGGAACACCAGTTACCGTGGCAACGGTTAGTCCGGTAAACATAATGGAGATTGCACTGGCTCTCTTATTTTCTGGTACTAAATCAGCTGCGATGGTAGAGCCGATTGACATGAAAATACCATGTGAGAGGGCAGAGATAACGCGCGCCGCCAAGAGTACGCCGATGCTCGTTGCACTTGCCGCCAGACCATTTCCGATAATAAAAATGACCATGATCCACAGTAATAATGATTTCCGTGACATACTAGAAGTAAGAGATGTCAGAATCGGTGCTCCGAAGGTTACACCTAGTGCATATAAGGAAACCGTTAAACCGGCAGTTGTAACGGGTATTTCTAAATCATTTGCAATTAACGGTAAAAGTCCGACACTGATAAATTCAGTGGTTCCAATTGCAAAGGCACTAATGGCTAATGCCAGCAGTGCAAACAAACTTTGTTTATTATTGAAAGACATGTGTTGTCTCCTCCTTATGAAAATTTTTGAACGATTTGCTTGGTACAGCTCAATCGATAAATGTTATTATGGGATATAGTGAAACATTAGTGAAGTACGCACTTTAAAGTGATATAGATACTTTCAGGTAATATAGGTACCAAAAAGTTCCTATTAGTGAGGAGGAAATTTACGTATGAAACAAAAGAAATATAATATATCTGTTGAAGCAACATTAGAAGTGATTGGTGGCAAGTGGAAGTGTGTGATTCTCTGTCATTTAACCTACGGCAAAAAACGAACAAGTGAATTGAAACGCTTGATGCCTGATATAACGCAGAAAATGTTAACGCAGCAATTACGTGAATTAGAGGAAGATGGAGTCATTAACCGAATCGTTTATAATCAAGTTCCTCCAAAAGTGGAGTATGAGTTAAGTGAGTATGGCAGGAGTTTAGAAGGGATCTTAAATTCACTTTGCACATGGGGAGAAAAACATATTGCCAAAGTGTATGGAAGTTTGGATGTCTTAGAAGAAAACGTACTAAATGAACATTTAAAATAAAAAGGCGTATCCTTTTTTCAAGGATAACGCCTTTATTTTTTCAATAATAGATAGACAAAGTACGGTGCTCCAATTAGAGCAACCATGATACCGGCTGGGATACCCGCGGATTCCATAATATTTCTTCCCACAGTGTCGGCAAATACGAGCAGCCAGCCGCCAATGAGAATGGCAATCGGAATAAATAATTGATTTCGCGGTCCTACTAACGCTTTTGCCATATGCGGCGCCATTAAGCCGATAAAGGTAATTCCTCCCGTAACCGAAACCGCTGAGGCAGCAAGGGCAACGGCAGTTATAAGAAGAACAATCCGTTCTTTTTCAATCGAAACTCCGACTCCGATTGCAACGGGTTCACTTAGACTTAGCAGATTCAATCGATTAGCTTTGTATAAGGTAAAAGGAAGCAGTACAACCAGCCAAGGGAGGAGTGCCCAAATAAATGGCCAATCGGTTCCCCAAATATTCCCTGCTAACCATTTAGCAATAAAATCGACTTTTTCGCGTTCAGCAGAAGAAATCAGGACGATCATGGCTCCGGAAAGTGCCATGGAAAATCCGACCCCGATTAACACCAGCCGTACCGGCTGCATTCCTTCTGTTTTGCTGTACGCGAATATATAAATAAGAATGGCAGTCAGCAATGCTCCGACAAACGCAACTAGCGGCAGCATGTAGACAAACGAACCTGAATCGATTGGAAAAAACAGAAAGAAAACAGTGACAGCAACACCCGCACCAGAGTTAATCCCGATTATACCAGGGTCAGCTAAATCATTACGGGTGATTCCTTGTAAAATAGCCCCTGATAAAGCTAGTGCCATTCCAGCTAAGAGGGTAATGATGATTCGCGGTAATCGAACCGAAAATAACACAAATTCCTCTTTAAACGTACCTTGACCAAGAAGGGCAGGAATCAGCCTGTCGTATGACAGAGAAGCATAACCTAACCCCATCCCAATCACGAGCGTTACGATAATTAATGCAAATAAACTTCCTAAAATGATACGTTGTTTTCTTAGTAACGAGGGATGGATCATGAGAATGCCTTACCTCCTTTACGGACAATCACAAGAAAGAAAGGTAAACCCAAGGTTGCCACAATCGCCGCCACAGGTGTTTCAAAGGGAGCATTCATGGTCCGGCCAAGTGTATCGGCAAAAAGCATAAAGGTAGCTCCAGAAATCGCCGTCATTGGGAGAATAAAACGGTAATCGGTCCCGACCATTGCTCGAACAACGTGGGGAACCATTAAGCCTAAGAATGCCATATTTCCGATGAGGGCAACAGAAGCACCAGCTAATAAAATGATTGCGATAAAGAGAATCACCTTTATTTGTGTTGTTTTTTGACCTAATCCAACCGCGACTTCTTCATTTAAACTAAGAATCGTAAGCTGCCTTGATAAAAAGAAAGAAACTAGTAACCCAACCAGGATGAAGGGAACAATAATCTGAAGCTGCCCCCATGTCGTGCCAACCATACCTCCAGCGGTCCACATCGAGACATTTTTCGATATTTTAAAATAAATACCAATTCCTTCTGCAATGGCATATAGAAAAGCAGAAACGGCTGCTCCGGCTAAGACAATTCTTAACGGAGAAAAGCCGCCTTTTCTCATCGCACCGATACCGAACACCATGGTTGTTCCTGCCGCTGCTCCAATAAAACAGGCAATGGTGACGCTGAAATAATTTGCTGAAGGTATAAAAGCAATGATGAATGCAAGTGCGGCATTTGCCCCAGCGGTTAAACCCAGTAATCCTGGATCAGCAAGTGGATTCCTAGTGATTCCCTGCATAATTGCTCCGGAGACGGAAAGGGCAGCCCCAACGACGATGGCAGCGATTTCACGGGGCAGACGAATTTCACGAATGATGGATATCTTTTCACCCTTTGCATCCGAAAATAGAGCCTGCCATACATGGTGGAGAGAAATATCTGCTGCTCCCATGGTCATGGATAGGACAAACATCGCGGCAAATACAAGCAATCCGATTATCAGTTTAAAGCCAAAAGGAATGGAACGTCGGTTTTCTTTCATCATAACTCTCTCATCTTTTCTTTCATAGAATAGGGGGAAAAGGAATCCTGTCCAAAGGATTCCTTTTCTAATATTAATTACCTGAAAATGATTTCTTAATGAATTCTAGCTGTTTTTCAAGTGTGATTGGATCACTGAAGGAAGCACCTTGCCCATTCATTTCAAAAACGCGATTGTTTTTTACGGCCGGAATGTTTTTGTATGTTTCGGTTTCTTGGAAGGAAGTATCAGCGTCTGAGTATTTACTCAAGATCATATAATCCCCTGCATACTCAGGAATTACTTCCGCAGATAAAGTAAAGTAGCCTGATGATTCAGCAACTTCTTTTACTTTTTCAGGCATTTTTAGTTTCATAGCCTGATAAAGGATTTCTGTTCCGCGTGCCCAGTTGCTTCCGAATACATAGAGATCTTTACCGTAGCTTTCCATAACGGATACGGTTGCATCTTCACCAATTTTTGCACGGATTTCTTCTCCGGCTGCTTCAGCTTCTTTTTTAAAGTTGTCAACCCAGCTTCGCGCTTCTTTTTCTTTATTTAATAGTTTTCCAATTTCTAAGTGCTGTGTTAAATAATCAACTTTGCCCCAAGTGTACGTGACAGTAGGAGCAATTTCCTTTAACTTATCTACATTCTTAATATTAGATAAACCAATAATTAAGTCTGGTTCTAATTCAATAATTTTTTCGAGGTCTTCATCGGATACCTCTGCAACATCCTTTAATTCTTTTTCAAATGTCGGGTTATTCTTTGACCAAGTATCGACACCAACCACATTCACGCCTAAATCGATGACATTACCAGTGAAACCGGAAAGCATAATGACACGTTTCGGATTTGCAGGAACTTCAATCGGTCCATTTTCAGATTGATAAGTGATCGTTTCAGATTCTTTTCCAGCTGGTGCTGCATTTTCCTCTTTTTTGGTTGTTTCGGTACCGCAGGCACTAATAATTAACACTAAGAGCAGAATAAATGGCAGTAGTAGTTTTTTCATCTTTTGTTTCTCCCTTTAGTAGATTGTAGGTTATACACATTGGTTTTTTTGTACGTGGATCATGACCGATTAAGGCGTCAATATTAAATACCTTTTTCAGCACTTTATGGCTGATGACTTCTTCACAACTTCCTGCTTTTACAATTTCACCGTCTTTTAAGGCAATAATATGATCGGCAAAACGTGCAGCTTGGTTTAAATCATGAAGGACCATGACAATCGTCCGCTCCTGCTCGTGATTTAATTTTTGAAGAAGCTCTAAAACTTCTAATTGATGGGCCATATCCAGGTAGGTCGTTGGTTCATCCAGGAAAATAATTTCCGTTTCTTGTGCCAGTGCCATCGCAATCCATACTCGCTGACGCTGTCCGCCTGATAGGGCGTCAACAGGACGGAACTTATAATCAATGGTTCCTGTTACTTCCAGGGCCCAGTCAATCACTTCATAATCCTTTTTGGTTAGGCGGCCAAACCCTTTTTGATAAGGGAAGCGGCCATAAGATACAAGCTCTCCAACAGTTAGTCCACTTGCACTTTCTGGTGTTTGCGGAAGAATAGCCATTTGCTTCGCTAGAATCTTCGTGTTTACTTTTGAAATATCTTTTCCGTCCAAAAGGATAGACCCAGATTGGTGCGAGATGATTCTTGTAATTGCTTTCAAAAGTGTCGATTTTCCGCAGCCATTCGGACCGATGATGGTTGTGATCTTTCTATCTGGAATTTCAATGCTTAAACTTTTGACAATTAAACGTTCACCATAGCCAATGCTTAGGTCATCAGTAGAAAGGCGAACCATTGTAATCCTCCTTTTGTTTCAGTTGATAGTTCATAATTGATAATGATTATCAGTTTTGTTATGACATAACTATAAAGGTGAGTGATAATGATTGTCAATTACAAATATGTGAAAAATTTGTTAGCGTTTCATAGTGTTTATTTATAAGAGTCTCATTTCCTTATGAAATATAGGTTTGTAGTATATTTTTATCTGTCAAAAAATCGACAAATTTTGTAGCCACAGAATTTTCAAAAATACCTATTGTAAATCGAAGGAAAATCCATTACTCTTATTGATAATGATAATCAATTACAGTTGGTTAGGGAGTGGACGGAAATGGAACAACAAGAATTGTTTGATGTGACGGTTATTGGCGGTGGACCCGCAGGCCTTTATTCCACCTTTTATAGTGGACTCCGGGAAATGAAAACAAAGGTCATTGAATATCAACCGCAATTAGGCGGAAAGATTCATGTCTATCCAGAAAAAATGATCTGGGATGTGGGAGGTTTAACACCAATTACGGGAGCAAAATTAATGGAACAGCTTGTTGAACAGGCGTTAACCTTTAGTCCAACACTTGTTTTGAATGAAAAAGTAGAGTCGATTGCTCGTAATGAAGAAGGAATCTTTGTTTTAACAGGGTCTTCAGGTCAAAAGCATTACTCAAAAACAGTGATTGTCGCGATTGGCAGCGGCATTTTAAATCCGCAAAAGCTAAATATTGAAGGTGCAGAGAGGTTTGAAGTATCAAATTTACATTACACTGTTAAATCCTTTGCACAATTTAAGGATAAGACGGTAATCATATCAGGCGGCGGGAATTCTGCTGTAGATTGGGCCAATGAATTAGAATCAATTGCGAAAAAGGTCTATTTAACCTATCGAAAAGAGGAATTGGGGGGGCATGGACAAGAAGCACAGGCAACAAAGCTGCTTGAAAGCTCAGTAGAATGTTTCTTTCAATCTTCGATTACCAAGTTAATTGCCAATGGAGACCGCGATGAAATCGCCACCGTGGAATTAACGAACCACGAAACAGGTGAGGTATCATATTTGGCAGTAGATGAAGTGGTGATTAGTCATGGGTATGAACAGGACGCAACTCTATTGGAAAATAGTGAATTGACTATTGATAGGGTAGATAATTATTATATCGCCGGAAACGCAACAAGCGAATCCTCCATTGAGGGTCTTTATGCCGCAGGGGATATCCTTATGTACGAGGGGAAAATCAATCTCATCGCCGGTGCCTTTCAGGATGCGGCAAATGCAGTAAACAAAGCGAAGAAGTTTATTCAGCCGGATGCTGCTAAAGTCGCGATGGTTTCTTCCCACAATGAGGCTTTTAAAGAGCGTAATAAGGAATTAATCAAGCAAATGATATAAATTAGGTGGACTGATGTCCACCTTTATTTTATTAGCATCGCAATTAAAAAAGCTGATTGGGGTCTCAATCAGCAACGTGTTAAATTTGCTTTTTTACATCTTCTCTAATGGATTCAATAAGGGTATCTGATAAATTAGCCGGCAGGGATGTGCCATCTGTATATACCCAAGCATTAATGATTTCCAGGTCTGCTTTTTTAAACGTAATGCTGTAATTCGTTTGATTGTGGGTAAACTCTGCTGTTACATATTCCTCACTATCAAAATCATCATCAATAATCATGTTGGTTATCTCATACGGCTTCACAATACAGTCTCCTTTTAACATACGATAAAAATAGTGTTTGCTAAAAAGGAAGGTTTATACACAAATTGAGCGAAACAGGCACTGTCCACCTATGGTGGACAGTGCCTGTCACCGTCAAAAGGAACTTTAAATGAATTATGAGATTTTTGCTGGCGTTTTATTTTCAATCAGGGCACTTACTTGCATAACTGTTAATGGTTTGCTGTACAAGTCACCTTGAACAACATCACAATGGTGTTCTCTTAGGAATAACAGCTGGTCGTTACTCTCAATTCCTTCCGCAATCACAGATAATCCCAGGCTGTGGCCTATGTAAATAATCGTTTCTACTAAGGCTTTGTCTTTTTGACCACCCATAATATCTTGGATAAATGGTTTTGGAATTTTTAAGGTGTTAATTGGAAACCTTTTAAGATACATTAAGGAGGAATATCCTGTACCGAAGTCATCAATGGATATTCTCACGCCCAAATCCCGCAGTGTCTGCATTTTTTTTATAGCTGCTTCCGCGTCCGTAAAAGCCACGCCTTCGGTAATTTCTAACTCTAAATAATTAGGATTAAAGCCAGATGTCTTTAAAGCCTTAATGACCATTTCAACCAAATTTTCGTGAAGGAATTGAACAGGAGAAAGGTTTACAGCAATTTTTAAGGCGCTTTGACCATTATCATGCCAGGCTTTTCCCTGCATACAAGCAGATTTTAGGACCCATTCCCCAATAGGAATAATCAAACCCGACTCTTCGGCAACCGGTATAAATTGATTTGGAGATACCATACCTGCTTCCATTGTATTCCACCGAAGTAATGCTTCTACTCCGACAATTTCCCCCGTTTGTAAACTTACCTGTGGTTGATAATTTAAAACAAATTCATTGTTTTTTAGCGCCTTTCGCAGCCCGTTTTCGAGTGCCATTTTTCTTGAAATACTTTTATTCATATCCATAGTAAAGAATTTGTAGTTATCTCTTCCCTCTTCCTTGGCGCGATACATGGCCATGTCTGCATTCTTCATTAGTTCTTCGGTGTTTTTTCCATCACTTGGGTAAAAAGCAATCCCGATACTCATGGAGACATGTAGTTCTTGACCTTGAATCGTAATCGGTTTTGCCACAATCGATCGAATTCGTTCTACTAATGGGATGACATCCTCTTCCGTACGGATCCGATTTAAAAGAACAGTAAATTCATCTCCGCCTTGCCGAGAAATTGTATCGATTTTCCGAACACTTTTAGCCATTTCTTTGGTAACATGCTTTAATAGTAAGTCGCCAAATTCATGACCTAGTGTATCATTAATATTTTTAAACCGGTCTAAATCGATAAAGATTACCGCTAGTTTATAATGATTGCGTTTCGCCTCATCCATTGCCGTTTTCAGCCGTTCCAAAAACATCCTTCTATTTGGCAGCCCGCTTAGTACATCATGGTAGGCCATATGTTTCATTTTCCGTGCTGCGGAAAGAAGCTGCTGGTTTTTAAAGCTTAGTTCCTCTGTCCTTTCCCCAATTTTCAGCTCTAATTCCTCTGTTAGTTCATGATATTTACCCAGCAATGTTTGATTTTCAAAGGAGGCAATGATGTGACGTACCATCAGCAAAAGAAACGCTGCTGCTGAACCAATCATTAAACTTTTTGAATCATGAGTGTAAAAGGTCATAACCATAAATAAAAGGATTACGCTTATATAAGGCAATAATAATCGTAGAGTAATAGAATCTCTTAAAGTCTTATTTTTCTTTACAGGAGATACATCTTCATTACTTATCGCAAGTGTCCCTGCAATCCCCATTAATAAAGGTGAAAGTGACCATAACGGAAGAAATAAACTTTCTGAAAAAGGGATATTCATTATCGTAAAAATAAGATAGGAAGAGTCTGCAATCACTTGAATCAATAAACTTGAAAGTATTACAATATTGGAAAGGGATAATTTCCCAAAATCAAAATAGAAAATCAGGGCACCGAAAAGTAGGATTAAATCCCCGATTGGAATTCCTATAAATAAATTTTGAGTTAAGATATCATGCATGATGAAATGCCAGCTAAATGCAATAGCTGCAGTCATAATAATACTAGTATCAAAGGTAAATTTTATAAGATTGCGGTTTACATCTTTCGTTTGAATTTTGTAAATAAACGCCATAACAAAACATACGATTTGAATGATATAGAAGAGATGATTCCATTCAAAAGACAGAAGTTCTTTTTGTAAAAAATAACGGCTTGTGAGCGTAACCATAAAGTTGAAAAAACATCCAAGCGAAAAAAAAAGCCATAGGTAATTACGGTTCGTTTTCTGTCTTCGATAAACGAAAAGTAGAATAATAGATGAAGTTAGAGGGGCAGCTAGTACAAATAGATTCTCCCCAGTTGTATTGACAACATCGTTACTTTTCCAGAAGTAAAGCAAGATATAAAAGCCCAGAGTATGTAAAAGTGTATAGTAAATATATAGCTTTTTTCTAACCAACCAATCCATCCATGACACTCCTATGAGAAATCAGATATATTTCCATTTTACTTGAATAAAAGTAAGGCTATTTTACCATGTAGCAGTGCAGGAGGTTGTCGAAAAATGTCAGAATAAGTAGCATTTGTTTATTTTTACCATTAACATGAGAATATAGGGAGTGAATACGAAGTTGAAACCAAAAATATACATAACTCGGAAGTTGCCGGACCCGATTGTTACAAGGTTAGCAGAAGTTTGTGAGATAAAAATGTGGGAGAAAGAAGAAGAACCCGTTCCTAGAGAGATCCTTGAAAAGGAGATTCAGGATGTGGAAGGTCTTTACTGTTTATTAACGGAGAGAATTGACAAACCCCTTCTAAATATGGGAACAAAATTGAAAATTGTTAGTAATATGGCGGTTGGCTATAACAATATTGATGTGGCTGCAGCAACAGAAAAGGGGATTATGGTCACCAATACACCCGGGGTATTAACAGAGACGACTGCGGATTTAACCTTTGCGCTGCTAATGGCAACAAGCAGGAGATTGGTAGAAGCCTCCCATTATCTGCGTGAGGGGAAGTGGAAAACCTGGTCGCCAATGCAACTAACTGGGCAGGATATATATGGCGCGACCTTGGGAATCTTCGGATTGGGCAGGATTGGAGAGGCGCTCGCCAAAAGAGCAAAAGGATTTGATATGAAAGTTTACTATCATAACCGTTCACGAAAGGTTGAAGTCGAGGAGGTACTTGGTATTAAGTACGTAGATAAAGAAAAATTACTACGGGAATCTGACTTCATATGTGTGTTAATGCCTTTTACACCAGAAACGAAGAATTATATTGGTGCTGCAGAGTTATCACTTATGAAGCAGTCTGCTGTCTTGGTTAATACTGCCCGCGGAGGGATTGTTGACGAAGAGGCCCTTTATGACGCCTTGAAGAATGGGGATATTTGGGGCGCCGGCATCGATGTATTTGAAGAAGAGCCGGTGAAGACAAACCACCCGCTGCTTAGCCTTCCAAATGTTGTTGCCCTGCCACACATCGGCAGTGCTAGTGTGAACACCAGACTAAAAATGGCGTTACTCGCTGCAGAAAATTTACTGCAAGGTCTTCAGGGCGAAACACCGAAACATTTAGTGAATTGATAAGGACTTAATAGAAAAAGGTTAGGATCCTCCTAACCTCTTCCATTTATTGCTCTAATAGCCATTTGGTAACTGTTTTAGACTCATCTTCTGATAATAGTCCGCCCGGCATCATGCCGACCCCATCATTCAGTAATTTCAGCATCTCCTCATTGCGGATGGCTGGGTTTAGTTGCGGATTGCAGGAATTGGTTGCGGATAGGCTGGATTTAGTTGCGGATTGCAGGAATTAGTTGCGGATAGCGAGAAATACTTGCGGATAGCAGAAAATACTGGCGGATGGCAAGAAATACTGGCGGATGGCGCAGAATACTGGGAGATAGCAGAAAATACAAGGAGTTGGTCCAATGACGGAAGTCGTAACGTTTGCGGGTGGTTGTTTTTGGTGTATGGTATCGCCGTTTGATGAGCAGCCTGGAATCAAAGAAGTGATTTCAGGTTATACAGGCGGACATAAGGAAAACCCGACCTATGAGGAGGTTTGCTCGGATACTACGGGGCATTATGAAGCGGTACAAATTACATTTAACCCTGACATCTTTCCCTATAAAAAATTGCTGGAGATATTCTGGCAGCAAATTGACCCAACGGATGAGGGCGGACAATTTAATGATCGCGGTTTATCGTATCGGACGGCGATCTTTTATCACACTGAAGAACAAAGGATAATGGCAGAAGACTCAAGGGCAGAGCTCGCTGCAAGTGGACGTTTTCAAAAGCCGATTGTCACACAAATCCTGCCCGCTGGTCCCTTTTATCGAGCAGAGGAACAACATCAGGACTATTATAAAAAAATGCCTTTTCACTATAATCATTATCGTGAGGGTTCAGGCAGGGCAAAATTCATACGTGAAAACTGGAAAAGGCGTAAAAGTGATGAGGAATTAAGAAAAGAATTAACTCCGATTCAATATGAGGTCACTAGGAAAAATGCAACCGAGCCACCATTCAAAAATGAATATTGGAATAACACAGAAGAAGGAATTTATGTCGATATCATTTCGGGTGAGCCGCTTTTCAGTTCACTTGACCAATATGACGCAGGCTGCGGATGGCCAAGCTTTACGAAGCCGCTAAGGCGATATGAATTGGAGGAAAGGTTCGATACTTCCCATGGAATGAGGCGGATTGAGGTTCGCAGCAAAACATCTGATTCCCATCTTGGGCATGTGTTTGATGATGGACCCGGTCCGGACCGTGCCAGGTATTGTATTAACTCGGCCGCACTCCGGTTTGTGTCTAAAGATAAACTTAAAGAACAAGGCTATGGACAGTTTTTAAAACTGTTTACGTAATGAACTCCCAGGGCTTAGCCTGGGAGTTTTTCAATCTTCTCAAGGAGATACTTTTTCCATTTAGGTGCCAACTCTTCAATCCCCACTATTTTTTCAATCACTTCAACGGATGGTGAGGGGTCATGGAAATAGAGATGATGGATAGACGAGACGGTAATTTGCTCAGGATGGGAATCCAACTTTTTAATCTGAGAATCTGCTGTTATTTTTCCTTCTTCCAGCACTCTGAAAAAATACCCGGTATACCCAGTTTCCACGATTCTTTTTAATAAAAGGTTATTATTATTCCGTTTATTGATGGTGGAGCAAGGATACCGGCCTTGAGAAACCTGCAGTACGGCCTCGCCAATCTGAAAGATATCTCCAATACAAACCTGATCTTCTCTCATACCAATAGGAGTTAAATTTTCCCCGAATGCAGAAGGCTCCAATGTTTTTCCAAAGACACTTTCCCAATGTGCATAATGCTCAAAGGGATATACGCAGACAACACGGTCTGAACCGCCATGATACTCAGGATTGGCCACCTGATCGCCATTTATCTGATCAAAACCCACAAACAGCTCTTCACATTGTTCTTTCCAGATTCCGGACTCGTAAGCCTCATCCTTATAAACCATATTTTTAGGCAAACCCTTACTTAGATAAATAATTTCTCTATTGTCCAAAGCTCTCCGCCTCCTTGTCAATTATTTTACTACAAAATAAAGAAACCCTCATAAACTTGAGAGTTCCCTAAGTAAGACTAAAGACTCGCTGGGTAATGGTTGGTAAAATAATTTCGATTGTCGTTCCTTGATTTACTTCACTATCAATCGTTAATTGACCATTATGGCTTTCAATAATTTTATAACACGTCATAAGGCCGAGGCCCGTTCCCTTTTCTTTTGTCGTATAAAAAGGTTCACCGAGGGTCGGAATTCGGTCCTTTGGAATACCAATCCCCTGATCGATAATTTGAATAGAAATTTTCCCTTCTTCCTTTGCCTTAACCTTTACATCTATATTTCCGCCGGTAGGCATAGCTTCTATTGCATTCTTTAGCAGGTTTAGAAAGACCTGTTTTAATTGGTTTTCTTCACAGCTTATTTTGGGTAAATCACATTCAAATTCTACGAAGATCTGGACATTGTTTAAGATAGATTGCGTATTAATTAAGGTTACAACATCTTTAATTAATTCTTTTACATCTTTTTCGGCAAAAACAGCAGCGGTTGGTTTTGCGAGTACAAGAAATTCTCCGACGATGTTATTGATTCTGTCAAGCTCTGATAACACAATATCATAGTATTCTTCCTTATGTGTCGAGCTTTTGAATAATTGAATGAAGCCTTTAATGGAGGTAAGTGGATTTCTGATTTCATGGGCTATACCTGCGGCCATTTGACCGAGTAGTGCCAATTTCTCAGATTTTTGGAGGAGTTGTTCCGTTTGTTCTTTTCTTTTTGTGATATCATTTCCGATTGATAAGACAGCTTCTTTTCCACCAAATGTAATGGACAAGGAAGAGCCTTCAAAGACAAATACAGATCCATCCAATTTTTTAAATTTGTATTCAATGTTGTTTAATGGGTGTACTTCTTTTTTTACTTGTTTCAAACGTTCTTCAAGTCTATCCTTATAGTCCGGAAAAAGATAATTATAAAGAGAGGTTCCTATAACGTCTTCCTTACGTTTTGCGCCTATCATCGTGACGGCCGCTTTATTTACATAAACTACCTTTTTATCTTGGTGAATAATGACAGCCTTTGGCAATGAATCTATTAATTGTCTATAGCTTTCTTCACTATCACGCGCTTTTTTCCCAAAGAACCGTACCCGGTCATATTGCCACCCAACCAGCCAGGCAATCGCTGTAAAAATAAGAAAGTCAACGGTAAAAAAACGCTCATGCTCCACAACGGTTTGGAAGCCGGAAAATAGCACCGATATTAACACTAGAGTAATTTGCCCTATTCTATTCATACATTTTCCTCTAATTATCTGAATTTGTTATTATCATATCATGAATGGCTAAAAAATTAATAGAGAATTAGTATAAAAGGCTTATTTATCATGGTCTGGCAGTGGAAAACAAAAGACAAGCTTTATGCTGGCTTTTGATAGTGTTCTCGAGTTTTTTCTGCGTTATCCCTCGTTGAAAAGGAGCCTGCTTGTACCCGGAACCAAGTTTCACCATAAATGTTGGTGGATACAATAAAGGATTGGATTCCTTTTGAACGCAGAAAAGCTACTCGTTTCTGTGCATTTTCCCTAGATTTGAAAGATCCAGCAAATACTCTATTTTATGTGAAGAAGACAGGGGTGTCTACGGACAACCGCCTGTAAAAGTTGAAAAACCCCCTAATGGAGGTTTCATTCAAGTCCCGCTGTTAACGGTTCCTTTAAAATGAATTCTTTTTTGCTGCTGCGTTAAAAAGAAAAACACACCAAGAAGCACAAGCAGTCCACCGGCAATTTGCCAGCTGGCAAGGTGTTCATTTAATAAGATGACTGCCAATATCGTGGCACCCACAGGTTCACCTAGAATACTCATTGAAATAGTTGTAGCATTCACATAGTTTAAGAGCCAGTTATTGATAATGTGGCTAATCGTCGGAACCGTTGCGAGCAAGAGGAAAATTCCCCATTCCTTGGCTGGATAGCCGCCGAAAGCGACTGAGGTGCTAAAATTATAGATTGATAGAACAATCGTTGCAATGAAAAACACACTAAAGCTGTAGATCCAATGGGATACTTTTTTAACAATGCTTTGGCCAATCATCAAGTAACCAACAACCGCAATCACACTTAAGAAGGAAAGGATATCTCCAAGGATGGCGTCCTGACTTAAAGCAAAGTCGCCCCAGCCAATCATCATTGCGCCGATAATGGCGATTCCCATTGTCATCAACGCGGAAGCTGTTGTTCGTTCTTTAAAAAGGAAGTAACCGCCTATTAAAGAGACAATTGGCTGCAAGGCAAGGATGATGGTTGAGCTTGCGACAGTGGTTAATTTTAACGAACCGAACCAAAGCACAAAATGTAAGGCTAAAAATAGGCCTGAAAAAAATAATAAGACCCAATCATTTCTTGTTATTTTTTTAAATTCTTCGCGGTTTTTCCAGACGATAGGAAGCATTAATAAACTTGCTAGCAACATGCGGTACATACTTAAAATCGAAGCAGGTGCGTCAGACCATTTTACAAAGATGGCTGAAAACGATATGGCAATAATAGAAATCGTAAGCGGCAAAACAATAGATCTGGAGTTATCTTGATGGTTCATTTCTATCCTCTTTTCATTTCATAAAATATACAAGAATCTTACCATAAATGCTGCTCTCCAGATACTAACAAAACTCACCAGCCATACATAGGAGGAAATGAATCGGATTGTGTCGATATTTCGGAAGAATGATGTATAATAACGTGGAGAGATGAGGGAAATGGAAAATGAAAGATTAGATAGAATGGAAAACATGCTGCAACTTAACTTCAAAAATTTTTTCCTTCCTTTAAATGAAACCATTATGAAAAACGTCAAGCCCTTAGGGTTGACGTTTTTTTAAAAGTATTTAAATGTTTGTAGATAGCTCTTGGACCGGTTTTCCTTTCGATTCTAATGAGTCCATAAACCGCCCGATTCGTTTTATTGCTTCTTGGAGTTGTTCCATCGAAGTGGCATAGGAGCATCTGATATACCCTTCGCCGCTCTCGCCAAAAGCACTTCCAGGAACAACGGCTACTTTTTCTGCTAGTAAAAGCTCTTCGGCAAATTGTTCCGAGGTCATGCCAGTACTTTTAATAGAAGGGAAGACATAAAACGCCCCACCAGGAGTGTGACAGTCCAACCCGATATTGTTTAACGATTGAACGATGTAATTCCGTCTTCTACGGTAACTTCTTCTCATGCTTTCCACTTCGTGATACGTATTTCGTAAAGCCTCGATCGCACCGTGCTGCAGCATATGAGGTGCACACATCGTCGTGTATTGTAAAATTTTCACCATTTGCTCCGTAAATGGCTTAGGAGCGGCTAAGAAACCTAGTCGCCAGCCTGTCATTGCAAAGCCTTTGGAGAAGCCGTTAATCAAGATTGTTCGGTCGTACATGCCCTCGATGGATGCGAAGCTTGTATATTCTTCATCATAAGTCAGTTCAGCATAAATTTCATCGGAGACCACAAGTAAGTCGTGTTTTTCTACGACCGCTGCAATTTTTGTAAGTTCCTCTTTATTTAAATAGGTTCCCGTCGGGTTATTGGGAGAACAAAGCAAAATGGCTTTTGTTTTAGTCGTAATGGCGTTTTCAATTTGTTCAGGTGTAAGCTTGAAGCCATTACTTGGGTCTGTTGAGACCGGAATTGGTTTCCCGCCTGCCAACGTAACTAATGGTGCATATGAAACGAAAGCCGGTTCAATAATCAGTACCTCGTCACCAGAATTTAGGATGGCGCGGAAGGTCAGGTCAATGGCTTGACTGGCACCGGCCGTTACAATCACCTGGTCGACAGGATTATACTCTACCCCAAACCGCTTGTTTAAGTAGGCTGTGATTTCCTGTCTTAATTCAAGTAAGCCTGGATTCGCAGTGTAAGAAGTATAGCCCTCTTCTAAAGATAAAATGGCTGCTTCCCGAATGCTCCACGGCGTGACAAAATCTGGCTCCCCAACACCTAGGGATATGACACCCTTAATAGAGGCAGCAAGATCAAAAAACTTCCTGATTCCAGATGGTTTTAATTCTTTTACCATTTCAGATAAATAGTGTTGATGTTGTTTCATCATGGTGAAACCACCATCCGACGATCTTTTTCATTGTCTTCGCCAAAAATGACGCCATCATGCTTGTATTTTTTTAACATGAAATGAGTGGTTGTAGAAATCACATTATCGATCGTCGACAGCTTTTCCGAAACAAATCTAGCGATCTCACTCATTGTTTTTCCTTCAATTGTAATCGATAAATCATAGGCACCAGACATAAGGTAAAGAGAAGTAACCTCAGGAAAACGGTAAATCCGTTCCGCTACATCATCAAAGCCAACTCCGCGTTTCGGGGTCACCTTTACATCAATCATCGCGACGATGTTCTCCTTGCCCACCACCTTGCTCCAATCAATCAAAGCAGGATAGCTGACAATGATCTTCTCATCCTCCAACTTCTTAATAATACCCGTAACATCCTCCACACTCGAATTCACCATCAACGCAATATCTTCAACAGGAATCCTATGATTCTCCTCCAGAACCGAAAGAACCTCCAACTCCTCACCAGACAACCTCATACTTAATCCCCCTCATAACGTTCAAATTTAATATTACTATAATACATCATAGTTAGAATAAATAAAATATTTTCTATGGTGCCTGTCACCGCCCGTGGACACTGTCCACCTCAGGCGGACAGTATGAGTCAGGTATTTTCATTTAATCATTCTTTATGAGGTAACGAAGGATAGCTGCGAGTCCGGCTCCGTGTTTGAATTCCCCGCTATTTATTAGCTGTTTTAACTCATTCATTTCAATTGTATGTAAGTCTATTTGTTCGGTCGCTTCTAGCTGCTGTTCTTTTTTAGTCAGGCTGGTTGCAGCAAAAAGGAAAATTTGTTCACTCGTAGATCCCGGGGAGGGGTAGACACTGCCTAAATCTATCCAGCTACTTGCCTGACAGCCTGTTTCTTCCTCAAGTTCTCTTTTTGCTGCCCAAAGAGGGTCTTTGTCTTCAGGGTCTATCGCTCCTGCAGGTAACTCCCATTCCCATTCCTTAACTGCATGACGATATTGCCGAATACAAATGACCTTTCCGTCCTCCGTTATCGGCAGTATACAAACACCCTTTGAAAAATTCACATAAGAGAAATGCATCTCTGTTTGGTTTGGAAGGGTTACATCTTCCTGAATAATCTCAAATCGGTCTACTTGGTCTTTTTGAACTTTGTTGATTTTCCACTCCACAAAACCACACCTCATTTTATTATGTCTAATCTACTTATTTTTGCCTATATAGGGAGGGGAATCAAGAAAAAAGGAAGTGGATTCCTTAATTTTTCAAATTGATTTGTTGGGAACGATTAATCTTAAAGAAACCCGCGATTCCTAATGCCATCAAGATACCTATTAAATCAAATCCAAAATCAAAAGCCCTTCCACCCCGGTTGAAATATAATTGGAGAATCTCGGTTAGAGCCGCAAAGGAAGCCGCCATCGCCAGGATCATCAGATGAGATTTAAACTTCATTAACAACAGAATAGTAAGAACTTGAAAAACGAGTATATGTCCAACCTTTTGCAAAAGGAATTCCTTGCTAAGCTCATAGGGGAGTGGTGACAGGAAATCAGAAAATGTTGGCTGACTCTCCAAACGAAACCTCAGCACACCCAATTGGATTAAATCATGAAAACTGGAGGTACAAGTAAAAATCAAAATGGCTACACACCAAACAAAAATAAACAAACTTCGCATATTTGCGTCCCCCTTTTTTCAACCACAGTTTGAACGATTGAAAGAGGTTTCATACATAAATGAATGTATAAATGGTACAATTTGTATAAATGGTGACAGGCACCATAATAAGGAGGATTTTTATGGCTATTAAGAAGTTGGAGCATGTTGGTGTGATGGTGAGTGATTTGGAGGTTTCGATTGATTTTTATGAGAAGGTGTTAGGGTTGGATTTGCTGGATAGGTTTGCAGCGAATGAATCGACTGGGTTGGCTTTTTTAGGAGATCGTGCTAGTGGACAGGTTATTGTTGAACTTATTTGTGGGAAGGTCAATACTTTTCCTGATGAAGGGAAGGTTCATCATATTGCCTTTACGGTGGACCATATTGAGGAAGAAATTGAACGTCTTAGAAGTTTGAAGGTACATTTTACAAATGATGCATTTTCTACTTTGGCAAATGGAAGCAAATATATTTTCTTTAAGGGTCCAGATGGGGAGACTCTGGAGTTATTTCAGCCTGCATCCGAATAGAATAGAATAGAATAGAATGAGTGAATAGGAGGGGGCCAAAGGTGAGAGTAGAAGGCTTAGAAAAAGAGAAAGTCCTCGACTTTGTTGCTTATTGTAAGAAGCATAGAAATGAAATTGATGACTCCTATTTGTATGATTCAGATTTATTGGAGTTTGAGATAAGGGATGAAAATCCTACATATCTTGCAATAAATCAGCAGGATGAAATAATCGGAGTGGCTTCGCTGGTCATGGATGATTATCATAATCGTGGAAAAAGGGCTCGGTTTCGGATTTTTCATTGTAAAACACAAGATATTCAATGCTATCAACAGCTGCTTGAGGCAGTTTTAAAACATACTGCTGGCCTAGATAAAGTTTTTCTGTTTATCCCTGTAGTTAACAGTAAATTAATTGAGATGGTCGAGGGATTAAAGTTTTCTGTGGAAAGATATGCTTTCCTGCTTGTAAGAGAGGATCTAGACGTACCAGAAATCCATTTTCCAGAGGGTTACGAGCTCAGAACTTTCCGTCCACGGCAGGATGAAAATAATTGGTTAACGGTACGAAATATTGCTTTTTCAACACTTAAAGGCAGTGAAACACCTCTTACGACTGAGGGTGTAAAAAAGCTGCTAACCTATGATGATTACCTTGAAGGAGGTATGATGGTTCTTTTCTATCAGGAAAAACCAGTTGGTGTGATTAGAGGAGCGCATGATGAATATGACGGGGCACCTATTATGAACATAGGTCCTGTCGCTATTTTGCCTGAGTATCAAGGCCGCGGATTAGGAAGAAGCCTGCTGAGAGCTTCTTTAAGGTTTGCCAAGGAAAAAGGATATAAACGCACTATCCTTAGTGTAAACGGAGAGAATGATCGGGCACAGGCGCTATATATTCAGGAAGGCTTTAAACAGGTAGAGGCGGTTGTCTGTTATCAATACTTTTTACGATAGGTGACGAAGGTGTTTTCTCATTTGCCAAAGGGAAAATGCCTTTTTTCTATTAAAACGGATTTATTCTTAAAAATATTTATTTATTTTGTACGTTCCACATCCCCAGAAATTCCATATGCTTTAGTAATAAGGGGTGAAATGTAATGAAAAAAGACCAATTTGACGCTGAAACACTTAAGCACATAAGGAGCAGACTGGATACAGTTTATGCCATTGCAAAGAAAAATTACAATGACAACCCTGAATTGATGGACACAATCGAGAGTTTGGCTCAAATCGCCATTATGTTTACGAATATTAAACTACAAGAGGTTAACGATCACGAAGAAACTGCCAGCCCTCAGGGGTACATCCTTTCAAAACTGTCACACTCGTACTCGAGAATGACAGAGTATGAAAAACAAAAGATAAAAGACTTTCCAAAATGGAAACTGTAAAAAGTAAAGAGAGAAGTGCTAAGCACTTCTCTTTTTACTTGAAATAAAATAAATTAGGCCTGTCACCTGACCCATGAGGTCAACCCAAAAACGGTTTTTGAAAGTCAAATAGGTGTTGATTCCGGACGATTTCATTTATATAATTCATGGTTATTTTTTCGGCTGCTTCGATGTCAAGGTGTGTCCGGTTGTTTAGGATATTTGACAGCATTCCTTGCCAGATTAGTATAGTTAGTTCATTGATGGCATTGATATTTTCTTCTTTTATATTGCCTTCGCTTGCTGCTGCCTGTAATAAGGTCAGGCCTCGTTTGTTCATATTTCGCTCAAAGAGAATCGGTTTTAATCCTTCTGGGATGTTAATTAAATCGTTTGGATAAAGCTTATAGTATTCTGTTAATAAATCTTCGGGGTGTTCACCTAAATCCATAATAAAAATTGCATGGAAGATTTGCGGTGATTTAAAGGAATGCTTACAAAAACATTCCCAGGCCAATAGATATTTATCGATTGGACTTTTCCCCTTCTCCATATAGACAGCGACTTCATCTGTATATGTTTTCAAAAACTTCATCGAAGCAAAAAAGATTAAATGGGAAAGTTCGGTGAAATAGTTATAAATCGTGGCGCTATTATAGCCTGCCCGGTCCGCTACTTTCCTAATTGTAATCTTATCAATGCCTTCTTCCTCGATAATTTCAGCGGTTGCATCAACAAAATATTTCCACATCCGGCTCATCTGAATTTCTTTTTTTTTCATACTAATCTCCTCTTCGAAAACTTTTATTATATATTGAATTTTTAAAAAATTCACATTGTCAGAAAATAACTTGCATGGTAAGATAATCATAGTTATAAAATAATCATGATTAGTAAATCAATCATATCATGAAAAGGGGAAAGTTGGAAAATATTTTTATTAAAAAGGGGTTGAGGTAGTTGGATAAGGTAAAAATTGATCCGGTCGTTTTTTGGTCATCTTTGATTGTGATTGTTGTTGCCACTTTGTTGTTGGTTGTTAACCGCGAAACGGCAGAACCAGTGTTAAGCAGCTTAATGTCAGATATCACCTTTAAATTGGATTGGGCTTTTCAATTATTAACCGTAGGTTTATTCATTGTCCTGATTTGGCTGATTTTTGGCCGCTATGGAAAAATTAAACTGGGTGAAGGGAAGCCTGAATTTTCTTCCTTTAGTTGGGGAGCTATGCTGTTTTGTGCTGGGATGGGAACCAGTATCATGTTCTGGTCTATTATGGAACCAATCTACTATTATATCGGACCGCCATTTGGGATTGAAGCGAATTCCAATGAAGCTGCAGAATGGGCAGTTACATATGGTTTGTTCCATTGGGGGATTTCGGCATGGTCGCTATACGCCTTGCCTACTGTTACGATTGCCTATTCCTTTTTTGTAAAAAAGCAACATTCGTTAAAAATCAGTACGGCCTGCCGCGGAGCACTTGGTAAATATGCGGATGGCTGGGTTGGGAAAATCATTGATATCCTGGTGATTTGGAGCCTGGTCGGCGGTCTTGGTACTTCTTTAGGGTTAGGTGTTCCGATGATTTCTGCCGTGATTGGTGAAATTTTTGGAATGGAACAATCGCTAGGTTTAAGTATCATCATCATCTTAATCTGGACAGTGATTTACTGTTCCAGTGCCTATTTGGGACTTTATAAAGGTATTAGAAAATTGAGCGATATCAACGTTTACCTTGCATTAGCACTTGCATTATTCGTTCTGATTGCTGGTCCAACACTCTTCATTTTATCCTATTTTACAAACAGTTTAGGCTTAATGCTTCAAAATATTGTCCAAATGAGCTTCTATACGGATCCGATTAATAAAGGCGGCTTCCCGCAAGCATGGACCGTGTTCTATTGGGCTTGGTTTGCAGCGACAGCTCCATTTATGGGCTTATTCGTTGCCCGAATCTCAAAAGGCAGGACGATTCGAGAATTAATCAGCTCCGTTCTTTTATGGGGTTCATTAGGAAGCTGGCTCTATTTTGCTGTCTTTGGCGGTTATTCTATGCATCTGCAATTAAATGACATTCTCCCAATTACACAAATACTAGACGCCGAGGGTGGACCGGCTGTTGTAGTTGAAGTTTTGAAAACGCTGCCAATTAGTACGGTTGTATTGATATTCTTCGTCATCTTAGGATTTATTTTTCTGGCAACATCCTTGGATTCTGCGACTTACATTCTATCAGCCATTGCGACGAAGGAGTTAAAGGATGGGCAAGAGCCTGCCCGCTGGCACAGACTGTTATGGGGAGCAATTTTAGCTGTAATGGCGATTGCCTTACTCATGATTGGCGGTTTAAATGTCATTCAAACCTCATCGGTTATCGTGTCAGTACCTGTAATTATCATTTATATCTTATTAACAGTGTCACTGTTGAGATGGTTGAAGCAAGATCACAAGCAGGTCTCAGCAACGGATAAGGACTTAGAAGAAAAGGCTGGGTGATAGTGGCTATTTTAGAAGGTGTGACAATAGTTTGGAGGTAATAACATGGTTTTTAATGTACGTGATTCATTCCTGAAGATTAAGACTGAATTTCCACGGAAGGTTCGTGAAATTGAGCATGTTTGGATTCCGATGTCAGATGGGTCTAGGCTTGCAGCGCGAATTTGGCTTCCGGAGGATGCAGAGCAGAATCCAGTGCCCGCAATTCTAGAATATCTTCCTTACCGTAAAAATGACTTTACTGCCTTAAGAGACTCAATCCGTCATCCGTATTTTGCAGGTCATGGATATGCCAGTATTCGTGTGGATATCCGTGGTTCTGGTGATTCAGATGGTATTCTGTACGATGAGTATTTGCCACAGGAGCAGGATGATGCGTTAGACGTGTTAACTTGGATTGAGTCACAGCCGTGGTCCACAGGTACTGTTGGAATGATTGGCAAGTCTTGGGGCGGCTTTAATGGACTGCAGGTGGCTGCCCGCCGTCACCCTGCCTTAAAAGCAATCATCACGCTTTGTTCTACGGATGACCGCTACGCAGATGATGTCCATTACATGGGCGGCTGTCTTCTAGCCTCTGATATGCAGTGGTGGGCATCCACTATGCTTGTCTATAATGGCCGGCCGGCTGACCCGATTGTTGTTGGTGAGCAGTGGCGCTCGACTTGGCTGGAACGGCTTGAGAAAACACCGCCATTTGTGGAGGAATGGGTGAAGCACCAGCGTCGCGATGACTATTGGAAACACGGTTCGGTATGTGAAAACTACTCTGATATCACTATTCCTGTTTTTGCAGTCGGCGGCTGGGCTGATGGCTATACCAATGCGATTCTCAGGCTGCTTGAGGGGCTGCCAGGGCCGCGCAAAGGCTTAATTGGACCATGGGCACACGAGTATCCAGAGGTCGCAGTGCCAGGACCGGCAATTGGCTTCCTTCAGGAATGCCTGCGATGGTGGGATCAGTGGCTAAAAGGGATAGATACTGGAATTATGGAGGAACCGATGCTCCGGGCTTGGATGCAGGATTATGTCCCGCCAAAGGTCGATTACCCAGAACGCCCAGGTCGCTGGGTGGCAGAAAATGAATGGCCGTCACCGAATATTGCTCCGGCAGAATTTTGGTTAAAAGGCCAGCAATTACATGAAACTCCTGCAGGTGAAGAGGAGACAATAGTACCAAGCGTACAGACGCACGGACTTTATGCGGGTGTTTGGTGTCCCTTTGGGCAGCCTGGTGATTTAGCCTCCGATCAGCGCTTGGAAAATGGGCTGTCTGTATGCTTTACATCGGAACCGCTTGAATCACCAATGGAGATTCTCGGCTTTCCGGAGGTAACGGTTGAACTGGCGTCTGACAAGCCGAACGCGCTGCTTGCGGTACGTCTATGCGATGTTGCTCCAGACGGGGCAGCAACCTTGGTAAGCTGGGGGCTGCTCAATCTCACTCATCGTGACAGCCATGAGCACCCAACACCTTTGATACCAGGAAAACGTTACAGTGTTAATGTTCGTCTCAATGCAATTGGTCATGTACTTCCAGCTGGACACCGCTGGCAGATTGCATTGTCGCCAAACTACTGGCCGCATGCGTGGCCATCGCCTGAACCTGTCACGTTAAAGGTATTCAGCAATGAGAAAACCCGCCTCATTCTGCCTGTTCGACCACCGCAGGAAAGGGATTATGAACTTCCGGCATTCGGGGTACCTGAGACTGCTGCGGTTTGTGAACGGGAGATTTTACGCGAGGAAAGCCGTACCCGCAAGGTTCACCACGACCTTATAAAAGGTGTATGGGTGCTTGAAGACTTTTCTGATGAAGGTGCACGTCGTCTCTTGGCCAATGGGGTCGAGTATGGAAGCACCAATCGAAATACGTATTCGATTTCTGAGGGTGATCCTTTATCCGCAGAGGTATGCTGTGAGTGGACGTTGGATGTAGGACGCGGCGACTGGCAGACCCGTCTCGAAAGTGTAAGTACGATGAAGGCGGATAAAGAGAGATTTTTTATAACAAATGAATTTACAGCGTTTGAGGGTCAGAAACAGGTTTTCACGAAAAAGTGGAATTCTGAGATCCCGCGAGACTTTGTTTAATAGAGTAATTGAATGATAGGTTTTAAGATGTCCTCTGTAAAACTCTAGGGTTTTTTTCAGGGGGCTTTTCTCTGCTTTTAAAAAAAAAGGAGGCTTTTCTGTTGAATATTAAAAAACGACTTGAGACATTTCGAGGCTTTATGTCTGAAAATCAAATTGAGTTAAGCTTGATTTGGGAGCCGGACAATCAATATTATCTAAGTGGTTTTCGGGCGATTACTTACTCTCGCCCAATTGTTACACTTATCAGCCACGAGCAAACGGAACTTATTGTTCCTGGACTAGAAGAGGTTCATGCTGCTGAAAAAGCCAATGTAGATAAACTATATGTCTATTATGAGCAAATAGATATGAGACATCGTGAGGTTTCGTATCTTGACCATTTATCAAAAATACTAAAAAAATACCCTTCTGGCACGAGGATTGGGGTTGAAATAGGAGTCCTGCCTTCAAGTGTGTATCTGTACTTGGAGGAATTTGGATTCAAGTTAGAGGATATCGGTCAAAAGGTTGTCAATATGCGGGCGATCAAAGATGAATTTGAAATCGAAAGGCTCAAAGTTGCCGGTAAGCTTTCCGATTATGCCATTGAAGAATCCCTAAAACATGCAAGAGCTGGAATCAGCGAGTTAGAATTTGATTCTTACGGCGATCGTTTATTACTAGAGATTGCATCAAAGGACTATGCAGAGGAGTTAATTGGCTATGAAAACTGGACGTGTTCAGGGATAAGAAGGAGTGAAATGCCGCATTTGTATTCAAGTACGAGAAAATTTGAGGATGGGGATGTGGTCATTCATAGCCGCCAAGTATGGTTCAATGGCTACCGCGCTGAAAATGAACGGACATTTTTTATCGGCCAGCCTTCTGAAAAACAAAAGGATCTTTTAAAGTTAGCCATTGAAGCTCAGAGGGTTGCTATGGACTTGATTCGGCCAGGTATTACAGCAAGGGAAGTGGACTTAGCTTCCTATGAGGTTTTTAAAAAGGCTGGTTACGGTGAATATGTAAACCATCGGGTCGGGCATGGGCTGGGATTATCTGAGCACGAAGAACCGTACTTGCGATTTGATAATGAGTTGGTTTTACAGGAAGGGATGGTCTATACGATTGAACCTGGGGTTTATGTTCCGGGGGTTGGGGGATACCGGCATTCCGATACGGTGATTTTAACCAAAAATGGAAGCTATTCTATTACCCAATACCCTAGAGATATTGACTCTCTCATGTTTTAAACAAGATTGCCATTTTGTGGAGACGAAGTTATGCCATCGATTATTCTCGTTATTATTGGGATGAATATTATCTATGTTTCATTATTTACCTTACGCGTCATTCTGGTCATTAAAGGCTTCAAGGTGCTTGCATCTATCCCATCAATGGGGGAAGTATTTGTTTATTTGATGGGTTTGACAATTGTTCTTGATAATCTTGATAAACCGCTTAATATTGCTGCTTATTGTGTTGGCTGGGGGATCGGGGTTTATATAGGAAGTAAAATTGAATCTTATCTAGCACTTAGGTACACGGTTTTGGGCGAAAGGAATATGTTAATGTTGGCACCGTTATCCAAGCCTATTTATACCGATCTGAGAAAGATATAAAAGACTTGTCAGGAATTTCGCTTCGACTTGTTAAAGGGGCTTATAAGGAGCCTGCGGATGTCGCGTTTCAAGAGAAACATCAAGTAGATGCTAACTATCTGAAGATTATTAAAGCACATTTGCTAAGCGAAAGTTATACGGCGATTGCCAGTCATGACCATACGATCATGGAAAAGTAAAGGAATTTGAATTTCAATTACTGTACGGATTCCGTACCGAACTTCAACTAAGCCTTGTAAAAGAGGGATACAACGTACGCATATATGTGCCATTTGGTAATGACTGGTTCGGTTATTTCATGCGCCGCCTCGCTGAAAGGCCGCAAAATATTGGTTATGCTATTAAAGGTTTTTTCTATAAATAAATGGTTAAGATACAAGCAAGTTAATGAATAGGAAAGGGGCCAACATCTAAATCCGGGTGTTGGCCTTATTGTGCCTGGCATGGTTCATTAATTAGATGTACAAGTCCGCTATCAGAGGACTATACTCCGCACGGTACGTAAGGAGGTTTGAGATGACGGGAGTTAGTCCCCCCTCCTACTCGATTAATATATTGTATGGGCGTTCTTTGTTAACGCACCTAATTCATACAGAATTGCTGCAACACTATTTTCACACCAGAGCTCCTTGACTTTACCTTCTTGAAAAAGAAATATCATGATACCTGTTTCCTTCACCCGCTGATTTTCTGAAGGGATATTGAACCAGCCTCCCTTATATAGATCTATCGTCATTTTAACACGATTAGGCATCAGGTGCTTTCTTTCGATTTTTCTTTTTCAAACTCGACCTATAATGTCAATTTCAAAATATCAAGAGAGTGTTGACTATGGTTGTTACGTTGATATTAAGGAGATTATAGGGGAAATTGTCTAACGATTATTTTTCTATTAAGAAGGATATCCTGCTATCAAAAAGGAAATTCGTTATTAGCAACAGTTCAGGAGGTATGGGTATCATGGTCTTGCTTTTTCATTATTTATCTCTCTTAAACATATTTGACGCTTTCGTTACTTATTTTGGATTGAAAAACTCATTGATACAGGAAATGAACCCGCTCATGAATAAAATCTATGAAGCGGATCCGGCTTTGTTTCTGATTACCAAGATGGCATTTTCGATGTGCCTTTATTTGTTTATTCTTTTTAAAAAAGTACCAACATCCTCCCTTACAAAGGGACTCACGGTCTTTGCCTCAAGCTTTTATACCCTGATATTCTTCCTCCATTGTTACTGGCTCGTTGTCCTCATTTAAAGGTGCCTAACCATTTTTATTATGGAAGGCACCTTATTAGTTAGGCTTAGGAGTTCAGATTACGTCCCATGGCTAAATTTAATTTATCGCGCGCTCCTTTCCGCCAATTTATTCCCGGGTACCTCTACCTTATAGGGAAACGTAATGCGCATCGAATAGCGTTGATTTACGAAACTACGTGGAAATTGTCAGAACAATCACGTTTTCTGCGATTAATTGAATTTAGTTAGCTGAAATTGTATTTTCGCTAATTATCAGTCAATTTGCGATTGTTTTTTTAAAAATAAATACCCCAAGGTTTGAAAGGGACACATTCATTCGTGATATCCATGGTAAACAATAATGTACAAGTATCTGGGATAATTTTGTATAATTAATAGAAATTGGGCTTTTGCCAAAAATGAGTTTTAATAGATTAGAGTTATGGGGGAGAGCACAATGAAGAAATTAAAGGTATGGGGTCTTATCATTGGGATTCTAGCTTGTATCGTGGGAGTTTATTTTTATTTGAGCGAAGATAGTGGGTTGAAATTGAATCTAAAGAAAAATGATCCGGTTGCTGCCAAAGAGGCACAAACAAAAATCGATAAGAGCTTTGAGGCCCCAATTTCAAGCAAGGTAATGGAAGAATATGAAACGATGAGTGATGGGAAACTTATCCAGGAAGTGCACAATATGACCCATCAGAAGGTGGAGGCCGACAAAAAATGGGGATCCTCCGAAATCACCGCCGATAAAGTCCAGAAATTATATGATGTTATAAAAAACAAAAACTTCAAAAACGGCAGCACGAAATCAATGCTCCTAGAAATCCTAGAACCGTGGCTCGGAAAAGACTTCACCAACGCCGTAAGCGCCCACAATCGTATATGGTCCTACCAAAACGGAAACATCGGCAAAGCCACCCGGCTTCTTACTCCTCAGGAAGAACTAGAATACATCGAGGAAGAATTTCGTTAAGTGCCCATGGTGACAGGCACCACTCGTGGACACTTTCCACCTGAGGCGGACACTTTGAAAGTCGAACTTCATTAATATTTGGACGTGGATGGACATAGTCTTTAGTATGGGGAGTCTGTACTAAAGGAGAGGTCCATGTCTAGAAAATCCACTTCGATTAAAGGAATTATATTGGGAATAATGCTGCTGGTCTGTATTGTTACTGTTTTTATGTTAATCAGGGGTGCTTGGTTTTCACCCGATAAAGAGGCAGTGGCTGTAGTGGAAGAGTTTTATTTGTATGAACAGCAGGGGGAATTTGCTTCGTCCTGGGATCTTTTTCATTCCACCATGAAAGAAAAATTCGGTAAAGGGCATTATATTCAAGACCGAGCCCACGTGTTCATGAACCACTTTGGCGTTGAAACATTTGACTTTACAATGAGTGAACCTGAAAAAATGGACCAATGGAAAATGTCCAAAACAGGACCAGCTATGAAAAATGTCTACAAAATCATCGTCATCCAAACCTACAAAGGAATATATGGAAACTTTGACCTAGAGCAAGAGGTATTTGCTGTTCAAGAAAAAGACGAGTGGAAAATCGTTTGGGATTATAACCAATAATCAGGGTACCTGGTACTCCTCCGTGGATAGTAATATTTGTATGACTGATATTTGACGGAGGGGGTTTTTTTGTTTATAATTATCTCGAATTCAAGATAATTAAACATTAATGAAATTCACTTAGGAGGCCTTTAGATGAAGCTGTTAGGTTTACATCATGTTTCAATCTTAACGGGTAAGGCAGAGAGGAACTTTCAATTTTATACAAAGATTTTAGGTTTTAGGCTGGTAAAGAAAACAGTCAATCAAGATAATACGGAATCTTACCATTTATTTTATGGTGACGCGAAGGGAAGTCCGGGGACAGAAATTACCTTCTTTGACATCCCTGGATTAGGGCATACGTATCCCGGCATTGGTAGTATTTCTTCCACATCACTGCGTGTGAAGGACACGAATGCACTCCACTATTGGGAGGAACGTTTTAAGGAGTTTCGGATTCAACATGGGCAGATTGAGAAGAGAAACAATCGTAATACTCTTGCGTTTCAGGATTTTGAGGGAACTAGTTTAGTGTTAGTGGCAGATAACGGTGAAGAAGGAGTTACTGCTGGTGTTCCTTGGGACAAGACCGATGTACCAGTGGAGCATGCCATTATTGGTTTGGGTCCAGTAACCTTAACCGTAGGTGTGCCTGACAAAACGGTTCAAGTTTTAACAGATGTTATGGGCTTTACACAGTCTGGCACATATCCATCGCTCGCAGGGGATTTCCCGGATATTATGGTTTTTTCAACAGGGGAAGGCGGGTCTGGAGCAGAGGTACATATCGAGACTAGACCTGACTTACCAAGGATGCGCCCTGGCCGGGGAAGTGTCCATCATGTTGCCTTTCGCGTTCCGAATGAGGAAGAATACGACTATTGGGCACAGAGAATCGCCGAATCAGGACTGATGAATTCTGGTAAAGTTGAACGGTATTACTTCAAAGCACTTTATTTCCGAGAACCGAATCATATTCTATTCGAATTATCAACCGACACCCCTGGTTTCGACGTAGATGAACCCATTGAAACATTAGGGGAAAAGCTTGCACTTCCGCCGTTTTTGGAACCCCGCCGCACGGAGATTGAAGCGAAGCTAAGACCGTTAGATTTAGATGATAAGTGATCCAAGACAGGGACCATCAACATATGGAACTTGTCTTTTTTTACTTGGCACAAACTTTCTTCTATTTTAATCTATAGAAAAATCCACCTTTTAATCCTCAAAGCAATACAAAGATTTTCAATTGATAAAATAAAAATCAATTAAAGTGAGCGATTGATGTGACTGTGGAAGTGAGTGATTTTTATGAAAGGCCATTTTTCTCCTCGTAAACGGCATTGTTGTTATTGATAAAAATGTTCAAGCGGACCAAGTTCAAGAGATGCAATTAAATTTGATAATAAACGGGATGGTGTATAATCCTGCACATCTCTCTGGTATTACGGGTAAAATGCTTGCAAAGGGGTCAGATCAGTTGAAACCTATCCTGGTGCCTTGCCTAGGTTAGAAAATGGTAAATTAACACTGACGAATTCCTTCCTGCAATCGATTGATGAGTCATTATATTTAGTGAGGAATGGAGTGCTTACTTTTGCGGAGGATCTTAATCTTTAAAAGTTTATGAGAATAAAAGTCAACTGGAAGTAAATGGTATAATTGCAATTTGATCAGCTCACTCTTGATGGAGATGTAAGCGAAGAGGTAATCCGACCGAAGGTAACAACATTGGATATCTTGGGTGAGGTGAAGGTACGTGAAAAGAAAATAAAAGGTGTTCTTCAAAATGTCACACGGGTAAGTACTGGCTCAATTAAAGTAGAAGGGAAAAAGGAAGCTGATACATCTCTTCATAACGTTGGGGAACTCTCTCATTAGAAAAGGAGGTTGGCAAGATGATTGTTAAAAGCTGTCTTTTTCAACGAGAAGAACTAATTGAAAGATTAAATTTTCCCCTGTATTTTAACGACTTTGTTCCAGAAAGGGATCTTTGAATAAACAAAGGAACTCCAACAATTATGGAGTTCCTTTGTTTATTTTTAAAAAGATATAAAAGGAAAGCGCATTCCCAAAACTTTATTCCTCATAATCTTTTTTATCTTAGATCAACCTTAAATGAATCCAATAAATGAAATAGTTAAAAATAATTTATTGAATTTGCTGAAAATTTAGTTGATAAACAAAAACAAGTGGGATAAAATATTAGGGAAAGCGCTTACCTTAAACCCGAGTATATAATAGCTTAGTATTATTAAAAATTAAAAGGGATGGTAGTTACTATGACGAAGATAAGATGGGGGATTCTAAGTGCAGCAAATATTGCATATGACGAATTAGTCCCGGCACTGCGCCGTTCAGCGCGGGCAGAGGTTGCAGCAGTTGCATCTAAAAGCACGGGTAAAGCAGAGCGATTTAATCCACCTGTTATTTACGATAACTATGAAGAGCTTTTGGACGATTCTTCCATTAATGCGGTTTATATTCCGCTTCCTAATTCTCTTCATGCGACATGGGCAGTAGAGGCAATGAAAAAAGGGAAGCATGTTTTACTTGAGAAACCGGCAACGCTAACAGAAGCCGAAATGAACTTTATTAAGGAAACTGCTGAAAACAACAATGTAGTTTTTATGGAAGCATTTATGTACCAATTTCACCGTCAGCATAAACGAGCAAAAGAACTTCTTCAATCTGGTGTGATTGGCGAATACCGTCATGTAAAAGCTCATTTTTCCTGGATGCTGGATGATGGGGGTGATATTCGATTAAATCGTGAGCTTGGCGGAGGTGCCATGCGTGATGTCGGATGTTATGGTTTACATGCAGTTACACAAATTGTTGGTTTTAAACCCATTCAAATCTCGATGACAGGAAGTATTCACCCAGAATATGGTGTGGATACAACTTCAACCTGTGTATTAATGGATAATAAAAATCGGATTGCCGAAGTATCAGCTTCAATAGAGCTTCCATTTATTAATCGCTATGAAATTATTGGGGAGAAGGGTTCTATAACTGTCGATTCTTCTTTCCGACCGGACGTATCTGATGATAAATTCGGAAAAATAACCGTGAAAGATAGCAATAGCAATGTTATCTGCTTTGAAAGAATTAAAGACGATCAATACTTAAATCAGGTTGAACATTTTCATGATTGTATTTTAACAGGAGGTTTGCCTAGCTATAATGCCGGCCACTCTCTTGAGATGGCTCGATATTTAGAAAAGGCATATCAATCACTTCAAAATCAATCTTTTTTAACAGATGTTAATAAATAGGAGGAAAGCAAAATGACAAATAAAATTCGCACAGCCGTATTTGGTCTTGGACGACTAGGGTATTGGCATGCAGTAAACGTATCAAGAATCCGTAATGCTGAGCTAGCTGCTGTATGTGACATGAATCTTGAATCGGCACAAAGAGTGGCAAAAGAATTAGAAGTCTCATTTTATACTGCAAATCCAGATGAAATTTTTCAGGACGATAGTATTCAAGCAGTGATTATTGCCTCCCCAACAAGCACGCATTTTGATTTATTGAAAAAGGCAGCAGAATCGAGAAAAGCGATATTTGTTGAAAAACCGTTAACACTTAATCTCGATGAAGCACTTGAAATTCAAGCTATTATAGAAAAAAACAAGAATATTTGCCAAGTTGGTTTTATGAGACGTTTTGATCCAGCTTACGATGCTGCCCAAAAGAGAATAGCTGCAGGTGATATTGGTAAACCGATTTACTTCCGTGGTATTTCTCGTGACCCACAATCCCCGCACGAAGCATTTATTGCACATAGTGGCGGTATTTTTGTTGATGTTTCCATCCATGACTTTGATATCGCGCGCTATTTGATGAATTCTGAGATAACATCTGTAAATGCGAATGGAAGTGTATTGAAATATCCATTTGTGAAAAAGTATAGCGATGTTGATCAATCACTTACTTATTTTGAATTTGCTTCAGGTGCAGCAGGAGATGCAGAGGCAAGCCGCAATGCTTATTACGGGTACGATATTCGTGCTGAGGTAATTGGAACGGAAGGATCCATTTTTATCGGAAATCTTCGTCATCATGATATCCATATATTGACTAAAGCGGGTGTAACACATGATATTCTTCCGGATTTTCCAGAACGTTTTGTTGATGCCTACAATTTGGAGCTGGTTGACTTCTATCGGGTTGTGAATGAGAATAGCACACCTCGTGTAACAGTAAATGACGGTGTAAAAGCGCTCGAGATTTCGTTAGCCGCTAGGGAATCATACCAAACGGGGCGAAAGGTAGAGCTTTCAAAGTTAGCCTTAAGGTAACAAGGGAATGGTTATTTTTATAATGCAGTTAACTTGCGCTACGGAAATTAAAATTTTCAATATTTTTAATTTTAAATAAAAAAACATTGCTAACGTATTAATTAGTAGATTATAATTATAGTAAGTTGGGAAAGCGCTTTCCCTAACATGAGAACATTACGGAAAGGGGACTGTAAGTGGTTACTTCTGTAGAAAGCCTCCTTGAGATGAAAAATATTAAGAAAAGCTTTAATCAAAATCATGTATTGAAGGGAATTGACTTTGAAGTAAAGCCTGGAGAAGTCCATGTTTTACTAGGTGAAAACGGAGCAGGTAAGTCTACTCTGATAAAAATTTTAACTGGCGCCTATTATAAGGATTTTGGTGAAATTTTTTGGGAAGGCAAGCCGGTTCAAGTTCATAACCCAGTGGATGCCATGAAACTCGGGATCGCAACCATTTACCAAGAGTTGAATGTAATTCCAGAATTAAAAGTTTATGAGAATATCTTTCTTGGCAGGGAAATAAAGCTTGGAGGAAAAATGTCCCTGTTGAATTACAAGAAAATGCGCAAAGAAGCTGAGCGGTGCCTTGAATTGCTTGGTCAGAGTCCGGAATTAGCAGATAAACAATTGGGAGAACTGGGAATAGGTCAGCAACAATTAGTAGAAATTGCAAAAGCGCTTGCCCTGGATGCTAAATTAATTATTATGGATGAGCCGACCTCCAGCCTTAGTTCAACAGAAGTAGAACAATTATACCTATGTGTAGAACAGCTAAAAGCAAAAGGGATTGCCATTGTGTTTATCTCACATCGACTTGAGGAAATTAGAAGAATGGGTGATCGTATTACCATTCTCCGTGATGGATTTAAAATCAGTACGTTACCGGTCAAAACAACCGAAACGGATTATTGGATTGAACTGATGGTTGGGCGGGCGCTTGAGGAAAAATTTCCAAAGCAAAGCTTTACTCTCGGTAAAGAAGGGTTTCGGGTTGAAGATTTACTAGTAGAAGGAACTTCAGAGCCTGTTAATTTTACCATCCGCTATGGAGAAATTGTTGGAATTTCCGGGCTTGTTGGTGCAGGGCGTACAGAATTAGCGAGAGCGATTTTTGGAGCAGATAAATGTCAATTTGGCAAAATCTTTATTGATGGAATTCAAGTGCAAATCAAGTCACCAAGAGATGCAATCAATGCAGGGATTGCCTTTATTACAGAAAGACAGGAAAAGTGAAGGTCTTCTTTTAGATCAGCCTCTCGATTTCAATATTGCGATGGCAAATATGAAAAAATTTAAAAATAAATCCAAGCTGGTTAATTTAAAGGCAATCAGAAATGAAGCTGAGAAATATATAAAGGAATTAAAAGTCCGTCCAGATGACATAGACCTCCATGCCCGAAAACTAAGCGGAGGAAATCAACAAAAAGTGGTTATCGCAAAATGGCTGTGCACAAAAGCTCGTATATTTATTTTTGACGAACCGACTCGAGGTATTGATGTTGGTGCCAAGGTAGAAGTTTATCGTTTAATGAACCAGCTTGTTGAAAGTGGCGCTATTGTGATGATGATATCATCGGACCTTCCAGAAATTCTTGGTATGTGTGACCGGGTTTTAGTTATGAGTGAAGGGAAAATAACAGCGGATCTTACGATTAAAGAAGCTTCTCAAGAACGTATTATGAAAGCGGCTACAGGGGGATGAAATAATGAGTGAAATGGTTGTTGAAAAATCACAAACGAAAGTCGACGAAAAGAAATCGCTAAAAAGTTATGTAAGTAAGTTTGGACCACTCATCGGTCTCGTTATTTTAACCACAGTACTGACTTTTTTATCTGATAAGTTTATGACGATGAACAATGTCATGAATATTGCGAGACAGTCTTCAATTAATGCGCTGCTTGGCATTGGTATGTTGCTGCCGATTTTAACTGCAGGAATTGACCTGTCAGTTGGGTCCATTCTAGCTCTTGCTATTATGGTAATGGGAATTGTAACCGTTAACATGGGCATGAGTCCATTTATAGGAATTCTTGTTTGTCTTGCTGTTGGTGCGGCATTTGGTTTATTAAACGGCTTGATGTTAACAAAGTTGCGCTTACCTCATCCATTTATTTCTACTCTAGGAACCATGAACATTGCACGTGGGATTGCACTGATTGTCACAGCGGCAGCACCAATTGCTGGATTTCCTTACATGATCCAATTTTTAGGCCGTGAATTTGTAGGTCCGATTCCCGTGAGTTTTTTACTAGTAATTACAGTATATGTCATTTTTCACATTTTCTTAACTAGGACACAAACAGGCCGGTACATATATGCAATCGGCGGGAATAAAGAAGCTGCCCGGTTGTCCGGTATTAATGTTGATAGAGTATTAATTATTGTGTATACCATTAGTGGCTTAATGGCTGGTCTTGCTGGTCTTGTTATGGTAGGACGGGTAAACTCTGCATTCCCGCTTGCTGGACTTTCGTTTGAACTTGATGCGATTGCAGCCGTTATTATTGGAGGAGCAAGCTTCTTTGGCGGTGTTGGTACTGTATGGGGTACATTGATTGGGGCCATGATTATCGCTGTGCTTCGAAATGGTTTAAATCTTTTAAATGTTTCTGCCGATTTCCAAATGACCGTTATTGGTCTAGTAATTATCGCAGCTGTTTATGTTGATGTTCTTCGCCAGCGCAAAAGTAAAAAGGGATAAATCATTATTGGTTTCATCAAGCAAATTCATCTTAGTTAATTCATCTTGGTTAAAATCATCTTTGATGATGCGCTTAATCAAAATTAATTGGGGGAATGGAAAGTGAAGAAAAAGTTTAAATTTATGGGGATCGCAGTAGCGTTAACAAGTGTGATATTAGTGGCTGGCTGCAGTGGTAAAGCCAGTAGTGGAAAAAGTGGGGAAGAAAGTGTGGCTGTCGTACTAAAAACTTTGTCAAGTCCATACTGGAAGTATGTTGAAGCAGGTGCTAAAGCTGCTGGTAAAGAGCTGGGTGTTGAGGTAACGGTAGTAGGTCCAGCGGCAGAATCACAAGTAATTGAGCAAGTTAACATGCTTGAGGATCAAATAAGTCAGGCACCAGGTGCAGTTGTTGTTGCTCCATCTCAACCTGAAACGGTAGTACCAGTTTTAGAATCTGCTGTTAAATCTAAATTGCCAGTTCTTCTTATCGATACTGATGCGGATTTTAAGGGTAAAACAACTTTTATCGGTACAGAAAACTTTACAGCAGGTCAGGAAGGCGGCAAATTGCTAGCTTCAATGCTTCAAAAAGGTGATAAAGTAGTTTTAATTGAAGGAGCTCTTGGAAATTCTGCGACTGACGCAAGGATTAAAGGTGCAAAAGAATCACTTGAAGCAGCAGGAATGATTGTTGTCGCCCAGCAGCCGGCAGAGAGCGATAAAACGAAAGCAATGTCTGTTATGGAAAATATTCTTCAGAAAAACGCTGATGTAAAAGGGGTATTCTCTGCAAATGATGATATGGCACTTGGAGTATTACGTGCAGTTGAAGCAAAAGGATTAGATATTAAAGTAATTGGTACAGATGGAACAGAAGAAGCTGTTGAATCCATTTTAGCTGGAAAGCTAGCAGGTACAATCGCACAAAGTCCTTACAATATGGGATTTGAAGGTGTTAAAAAAGCATTGGAAGCAATCAAAGGGGAAAAAATAGAAAGTCGAATTGACAGCGGGGTCGATATTATTACAAGTGAAAATGCTAAGGGAAAATTGGAATTCCTAAAGAGTATTTCAAAATAAAAAATTGTAAAAAACCCCGCTTGTTCTCATGCTACAATTATAAAAAGACATTAATAAGGAGTTCGGGAAAATGAAACCTACTATATATGATGTAGCGGAAAAGGCGGGGGTTTCGATTGCCACAGTTTCAAAAGTGGTTAACAATACTGGCCGTATAAGCGATAAGACAAAACGGAAGGTTACGAAAATAATGCAGGAGCTTGAATACCAGCCAAGCAGTTTAGCGGCTGCATTAACTGGTAAGAAAACATTCACATTAGGTGTTCTTGTTCCTGATATAGCAAACCCGTTTTTTGCTGAGGTTGCGCGGGCATTAGAAAACACATCCCGTGAAGCGGGTTATACGATAATATTGTGCAGTACTGATTATCAGCGTGAAAGAGAACATGACTATTTGGAACTGCTTTTTAAAAAACAGGTAGATGGCATTATTATTGCCACTGATCCAAACGACTTGCAAATGTACAAAACATTACACAAGCGGCATATGCCTTTCCTCTTGTTTACAATTGATCATTTGTCCTCTTCGTATCATGTTGTTACGACGGATGATATCAGAGGTGGATATCTTGCAGGAAGTTATTTGCTGGAAAAAGGACATCGGAAAATGGCAATGATCAATGAAAAAGACCGACCGGGTGGACGCTTACGACTAGAAGGGTTTAGGCAGTCGCTTGCTGATTCAGGTGTTACCTTGGATAATCATTTGGTTGTTAACTCAAGATCTAAGATTGATGAGGCTAAAGAAGCTGCTCAGTATATTTTAAATTTGCAGGAAAAACCAACAGCAGTATTTGCTTCAACTGATTTAATTGCTGCAGTCTTTATTAATGAAGCACGTAAGGCGAATATCTCAATTCCAAATGATATTTCCGTTATTGGGTTTGATAATACCATTCATGCTGAAATAGTTGATCCAGGATTAACGACCATCGCACAACCTATCTCTGAATTGGCGCACTATGCGATCCATCAATTGTTAAAGTCAGTTGAAAATCCTGACATTACTGGAAGCCGCATTATGCTGACACCAAATCTAATTATTCGTGAGTCTGTACGTGATATTAATAATGAAAATAATCATAATTGAGCTTGTTGATATATTTCGACAGCTCTTAACCTTTTAGGGTAAGCGCTTAATCAAAAAGAGATATTTTTGACAGATTTATAGATTAATTTTATTAGAAAAAAAGCACCAAAATTAAGAAATGAATTTAAGAAAATGCTTAACCAACTTGTTGGTCTGAGTTAAATAAAAGGGAGGAATCAACTAATGACTTTTACTGTAGGAATTATCGGAGCAGGCCGAATTGGCAAATTACATGTAGATAATTTGAAAATGTTACCTCAAATTCGAATAAAAAGCGTATCAGATGTTGCAATAAATCATCTTGAATCGTGGGCAAAAGAAAAACAAATTGCTGTTTTGACTGAGGATTACCTTGATTTATTGAATGACCCAGAAATTGACGCAATATTTATTTGTTCTCCGACAAATACACATGCAGACATTATTAAAAAAGCAGCCGAGGCAGGGAAACACATTTTCTGTGAAAAACCAGTTAGTTTCTCCGTTGAACAGACAGAGGAAGCACTTGCTGTTGTTGAAAAAGCCGGAGTAAAGCTTCAGGTTGGTTTTAATCGCCGCTTTGATCCAAACTTCCGTAAGGTTCGCAGCCTTGTTCAAGAAGGTGAAATTGGTACACCGCATATTTTACGAATCACATCACGAGATCCACAGCCACCTGGTGTTGACTATATTAAAGCATCTGGCGGTCTGTTTATGGATATGACGATTCATGATTTTGATATGGCCCGCTACATCATGGGAAGTGAAGTTATTGAGGTTTCTGCATATGGTGCTGTGCTTGTTGATCCGGCTATTGGCGAAGCTGGTGATATTGATACTGCCATCATCAGTTTGAAATTTGCCAATGGCGCCTTAGGAGTTATCGATAACAGCCGCCGTGCAGCATACGGTTACGATCAGCGTCTTGAAATTTTCGGTAACAAGGGGGCCGCACAGGTAGATAACAATCGTGCAACCAATGTTGAAATTTCTACAGCTGCAAATGTATCAAAAGAAAAACCACTTTACTTTTTCTTAGAGCGATATACTCAGGCATATATCGATGAAGTATTAGAATTTGTGGCTGCTTGTATTGAAAACCACGAAGTAACTTGCAGCGGATTTGATGGCTTACAGGCTGAACGTATCGCGAAAGCTGCTAAAAAGTCTCTTGAAACGGGTGCCCCAGTTCGATTAGAGCAAGTAGAAACAGCAACTGTTTAATCAAGTCGAGGAATTTGAAAGGAAAGGAACGATATAATGAATCCTCTTAAGTTTGAAACAACTAGGCCGCTTGATATCATTGCAATCGGCCGACTATGTATAGACTTAAACGCCAATGAGATAAACCGTCCAATGGAAGAAACAAATACTTTTACAAAGTATGTTGGCGGATCTCCAGCAAATATTGCTATTGGTTCCGCACGGCTCGGTCAAAAAACGGGGTTTATTGGAAAAGTAGCAGATGATCAAATGGGCCGGTTTATCACCGGCTACCTAGAAAAAAATTCTATTGACACTAAGGGTATAACGGTTGATCGTACAGGAGCTGTTACTGGCCTTGCGTTTACGGAAATTAAAAGCCCAAGTGAATGCAGTATCTTGATGTACCGTGATAATGTTGCAGATTTGAAGTTGCATCCTAAAGAAGTTGACGAAGAGTATATTAAGCAATCAAAGGTATTATTGGTTTCCGGAACGGCTCTTGCAAAAAGTCCTTCCCGTGAAGCAGTATTTCTAGCGCTTGAATATGCAGTAAAGCATAAAGTTACAGTGATATTTGACTTAGACTATCGTCCATATACATGGGTGGATGAGGCAGAAACTGCGGTTTATTATAACCTGGCTGCAGAAAAATGTGATGTGATAATCGGTACGCGTGAGGAATTCGATATGATGGAAAAATTGTTAAATATCGAAGAATCGGATGATCGTCATACAGCGTCCCGTTGGTTCTCATATCGTGCAGAGCTCGTTGTTATCAAGCATGGGGGTTCAGGATCAATTGCCTATACAAAAGATGGAATGTCACACCGGAGCGGGATTTTTCCAACAAATGTACTAAAAACGTTTGGTGCTGGCGATTCTTATGCATCAGCGTTCATATATGGATTGATGAAAGGAAAAGAAGTGTCTGAAGCGATGAAAATGGGGAGCGCTTCAGCTTCAATTGTTATTTCACGCCACAGTTGCTCTGATGCAATGCCGACTGAAGAAGAATTACTAAATCATATGGAAACGGCCTATTACGAACTAGCTCAACACGGATAAAGAAAGGGAGAGATTAACTTGACTCAAACAACTACAGTAGTACGATTGAAAAACTATATTGGCGGGGAATGGGTTGATTCACTTTCAGAAAAAACTGAAATCGTTGTTAATCCTGCGACCGGTGAAGCACTTGCTGAAGTTCCTATTTCAACAAAAGAAGATGTCGACCGTGCTGTTCAGGCAGCAAACGAAGCATTTAAAGCATGGTCCCAAGTTTCTGTTCCAAAACGGGCACGTATCCTATTTAAATATCAGCAACTTCTCGTAGAAAACTGGGAGGAACTTGCAAAACTCGTGACAAAGGAAAACGGGAAAAGTTTATCGGAAGCACGTGGTGAAGTGCTTCGTGGAATTGAGTGTGTTGAATTTGCAGCAGGAGCACCTACTTTAATGATGGGTAAACAGCTGCCAGATATTGCAACAAATATTGAATCTGGTATGTACCGCTATCCACTTGGGGTTGTTGGCGGAATTACACCCTTCAACTTCCCAATGATGGTTCCTTGCTGGATGTTCCCGCTTGCGATTGCTGTTGGAAATACTTTTGTATTAAAACCATCAGAACGTACGCCAATTCTTGCAGCACGGCTTGCTGAATTATTTGAAGAAGCCGGCCTGCCAAAAGGTGTATTGAATATTGTAAATGGTGCCCATGATGTGGTAAATGGTCTGCTTGAACATAAGCTTGTTAAAGCTATTTCCTTTGTTGGTTCTCAACCAGTTGCTGAATATGTATACAAAACAGGTTCTGCAAACTTGAAACGTGTTCAAGCATTAGCTGGTGCAAAAAATCACTCCATCGTATTAAAGGATGCAAATCTTGACATTGCAGCAAAGGAAATTTCCGGTGCGGCCTTTGGTTCAGCTGGTGAACGTTGTATGGCTGCGGCTGTTGTGACAGTGGAAGAGTCTGTAGCTGACGAATTAATAGCAAGGTTGAAAAAGACTGCCGATGAAATGGTAATCGGAAATGGTCTAGAAGAAAGTGTCTTCCTTGGACCCGTTATTCGTGAGGCTCACAAAAAGCGTACACTAGGATATATTGCAACAGGTGTGGAGCAGGGAGCAACACTCGTACGTGACGGCCGTGAAGATTCAGAGGTAAAGGGCGATGGTTATTTCGTTGGACCAACGATATTCGATCATGTAACACAAGAGATGAAAATCTGGCAGGATGAAATTTTTGCCCCAGTACTTTCCATTGTTCGTGTAAATGGCCTTGCTGAAGCGGTTGAAGTTGCTAATGCTTCTTCCTTCGCAAATGGCGCATGCCTTTATACGGATAGTGCTTCAGCTGTCCGCCAGTTCCGTGAGACCATCGATGCGGGAATGCTCGGAATAAATGTTGGTGTCCCGGCGCCAATGGCATTCTTCCCGTTCTCAGGCTACAAGGATTCCTTCTATGGTGACCTGCATGCCAATGGAACTGACGGAGTTGAATTTTATACTAGAAAGAAAATGGTGACGGCTCGTTACGTGAAGTAACTTAATGGGAGGGGAGAGGAGGGACGGTGAGGTCCGTGCCGCTTCCCTTTCGCTTATTCAGAAAGGAGAATGATTAGGTGAGAACGATTCGTTTAACAACAGCACAGGCACTTGTGAAATTTTTAAATGCGCAGTATGTAGAGTTTGATGGAAAACAAGAACGTTTTGTTAAAGGAATATTTACGATTTTTGGTCATGGAAATGTATTGGGAATTGGGCAGGCTCTTGAGGAAAACCCAGGGGATCTAGAAGTATACCAAGGACGTAATGAACAGGGAATGGCGAATGCTGCAATGGCCTTTGCTAAGCAGAAACATCGGAAACAGATTATAGCATGTACTTCATCAGTCGGACCAGGTGCAGCAAACATGATTACTTCTGCAGCGACAGCGACTGCAAACAATATTCCTGTTTTACTACTTCCAGGTGATGTATTTGCATCTCGCCAGCCTGACCCAGTGCTTCAGCAAATCGAGCAGACACATGATTTATCGATTTCAACGAATGATGCGTTCCGTCCAGTAAGTAAATATTGGGATCGGGTAAGCAGGCCGGAGCAGTTGATGTCAGCTATGCTTAATGCTATGCGTGTTTTGACAAATCCAGCAGATACAGGAGCTGTAACGATTGCCCTTCCTCAGGATGTTCAAGGTGAAGCATGGGATTATCCAGAAAGATTCTTTAAAAAGCGTGTTCACCGGATTGAGCGTCGTTTTCCTTCTGCTGAAAGTGTTTTTGATGCAGTCCAACTGATAAAGTCAAAGAAAAAACCTATGTTAATTATAGGCGGAGGTGTCCGTTATTCGGAAGCAGCCGAAACCTTTGTGAGATTTGCTGAAACATTCAATATTCCATTCGGCGAAACTCAAGCTGGAAAAAGCGGTGTGGAAAGTAATCATCCGCTGAACTTGGGGGGGCTTGGAGTAACAGGTAACTCGGCAGCTAATTCAATTGCCAAAGATGCAGATTTGATTATTGGTGTCGGAACTCGCTTTACAGACTTTACAACCTCTTCAAAACAACTATTTACCAAGGCCGACATTTTAACGATCAATATATCTGAATTCCATGCTTCAAAATTAGAGGCGGTAAAGGTCGTTGCTGATGCAAAAGCAGGTCTCGAAGCGATTGAGGCTTCTCTCGTAGGCTATCAATCTACTTATGAAAAAGAAATTGAAGAAGCAAAACAAGGCTGGCAGGATGAAATGAACCGTCTTTATGCTATCAACTTTGGTGAAGATTTCATACCTGAAATTGCTGGTCATTTAGATGGTAATTTACCTGAATATAAAGAAGTGCTACAAAGTGAACTTACGCAAACCAGTGTCATCGGTAAAGTAAATGAACTGTTGGATGACAGTGCGATTGTCGTTGGAGCAGCCGGCAGTCTTCCGGGTGACCTGCAGCGGATGTGGGTATCAAAAACACGCAACACGTATCATATGGAATACGGATATTCCTGTATGGGCTACGAAATCGCCGGTGCTTTAGGTGCAAAACTAGCTGAACCGGACAAGGAAGTTTATGCGCTGACCGGGGATGGAAGCTACCTGATGCTTCATTCAGAACTGATTACAAGTCTTCAAGAAGGAAAAAAAATTAATGTAATTCTTTTCGATAACTCTGGGTTCGGCTGTATTAACAATTTGCAAATGGAAAATGGGATGGGCAGCTTTGGGGCGGAATTCCGCAAACGAAATCCCGAAACAGGCAAATTAGATGGCCCTGTCATGGTAATTGATTTTGCGAAAGCAGCTGAAGGTTATGGGGTAAAAACCTATTCTGTACGTAATATGGAGGAGCTTGAAGCAGCAATCATTGATTCCAAAAAGCAAACAGTCAGCACACTGATAGACATTAAAGTGCTCCCAAAAACAATGACACACGGATATGATTCTTGGTGGCATGTCGGTGTTGCGGAAGTTTCAGAAAAAGTTGGCATCCAATCAGCATATGAAGGCAAGGTATCAAATTTACAAAAAGCACGTGCATATTAATGGAGGGAACCGTTATGTTTAATAACCATCATGTAAAATTGGCGATTGCGCCAATCGGCTGGACAAATGATGATTTGCCGGAGCTCGGCGGCGAAGTAACATTTGAGCAATGTATTAGTGAAATGGCCCTTGCTGGGTTTTCAGGAAGTGAAGTCGGTAATAAATACCCGCGTAAAACAGAAATTTTAAAAAAAGCACTATCGTTAAGAGGCTTAGAAATTGCAAGTGCATGGTTCAGTACTTTTTTAACCTCAAAACCTTTTGAAGAGACCGCCAAAGCTTTCATCGAACACCGAGACTTTTTACATGAAATGGGAGCAAAAGTGATTGTTGTTTCTGAACAGGGAAACAGTATTCAGGGAAAGATGGAGGTCCCGTTGTTTGAAAATAAACCCGTTTTTACTGAGGAAGAATGGGCTGGTCTTTTGGATGGCTTAGAGAGACTTGGTGATCTTGCTGCAGAAAAAAATATGAGAATTGTGTACCACCACCATATGGGGACGGGGATCCAGACGACAGAGGAAATTGACCGGTTAATGAAAGAAACGGATCCTGAAAAGGTATCGCTTCTTTATGATACAGGCCACCTTGTATTTTCAGGTGAAGATTTTCTTCATGTACTTAACACACATATGAACCGAATTCATCATGTTCATTTAAAAGATGTCAGGATCGATGTTGCTAATAAGGTTCGTGAAGGGAAATTAAGCTTTTTACAAGCGGTTAAAGACGGAGTGTTTACTGTACCTGGAGATGGAGTAATCGACTTCAAGCCGGTTTTTGAAGCACTTGATGCTGCTAGATACGAAGGCTGGTTTGTTGTGGAAGCGGAGCAGGACCCGGCGCTTGCAAACCCATTTGAATATGCTTTGAAGGCACGCCAGTATATCCGTGAGATAAGCGGAGTTTAAAGGAGAACATAGATGACTTTAGTAAAAATGAAGGATATTCTTGATCAAGCTGAAGTAAATCATTATGGTGTTGGTGCGTTTAGTGTCGCTAACATGGAAATGGTGAGGGGGGCAGTATGGGCTGCAGAAGAACTCCGTTCCCCGCTTATTTTGCAAATTGCCGAAGTTCGATTAAACCATTCTCCACTTCATTTAATCGGCCCTGTTATGGTGGAAGCGGCAAAGAGAGCAACTGTGCCAGTAGCAGTCCACTTTGACCATGGTTTGACGGAGGGGAAAATCCGTGAGGCTTTAGAAATTGGCTTTACTTCTATTATGTATGACGGTTCGCACTATCCGCTTGAAAAAAATATTAATGAAACGAAAAAAATGGCGGCAATGGCACGGGAATTTGGTGCGACAGTAGAAGCGGAAATCGGTCAAGTCGGCGGAAGTGAGGACGGCTCGATTGACCTTGAAATTTTAATTACTTCTGTAGCAGAAGCAAAACGGTTCGCAGCTGAAACAGGGATTGATGCCCTGGCAATTGCAATTGGCAATGCTCACGGCATGTATAAAGGGGAGCCAAATTTACGAATCGACCGCTTGGCCGAAATTAATAGTGAGATTGAGATTCCACTTGTGTTACATGGAGGTTCAGGTATTTCGGAATCGGACTTCCACACTTGTATAAGCCATGGTATTCGGAAAATAAATGTCGCGACTGCAACTTTTAATAATGTTGTTAAAGTGATTAATGAAAATACGCATTTTGAAAACTATTTTTCTTATCAACAGCGTATTATGGAAGCAGCTGCTGTAAATGTAAAGCATCATATGGAAATGTTTATGAGCACTGGGCGCGTATAAGGGGGAAAACAGAAATGTATGAAAAGCTTGGAGAACTGAAAGAAGGTTATACAACGATTACCGACATGACTAGCAAGCATCCTGACATGCTTCAGGATATTGGCATTTATAGGTTGACTGCGGGTAAAGTTGAGAAACTTTCAGATAGTGAAAAAGAAATGGCAGTTCTTCTTCTTGAAGGCTCAGTCCTTCTTGAATGGAATGGTGAATCGGTGGAGGTTAGTAGGGAATTCATTTTTGAAGAAAATCCATGGTGCCTACATGTCCCTAAAGGTATAGATGTAAAGGTAACAGCACTTAAAGATAGTGAGGTACTTGTCCAAAAGACGAATAACGAAAACAACTTTGAAGCGAAGTTATATACCCCAGAAGATTGTGGAAGCACGATTGCTGGGGAAGGTGTTTGGAATGGTACTGCGGAGCGGGTAATCCGTACCATTTTTGATTATAATAATGCGCCATATTCAAACCTTGTTATTGGTGAGGTCATTTCCTACCCAGGGCGCTGGTCAAGTTACCCGCCGCATCATCATGATCAGCCGGAAGTGTATTACTATCGCTTTGATAAGCCTCAAGGGTTTGGCTGTGCGATGGTTGGTCCAGAAGCTTATCGCGTAGAGCACAACAGTTACATAACCATCCCGGGAGAACTTGATCATCCTCAAGCAACTGCTCCGGGATATGCGATGTACTTCTGCTGGATGATTCGGCACCTAGATAATAATCCATGGACAGACCGTATTATGGAAGAGGAACATAAATGGCTTCTTGAGTCTGGGGCGAAAATCTGGCCAGAGAAGTAATAAAGCATCTGCCTGCGATTATTTCTAGAAAGTATTCGCAGGTTTTTAATTATGGTTGATGATTATAAGAAGGGGGCTGAAGCCATGGGAGAAAAGTCAGGGGTGGTCAAATGGTTACAGCTACAATATTACCATTTTTGTTTTCTAGGCATAGTTTTTTGCTTTTGGTTTTCAACATTTATTTATATTCCAGCTTTTAGTGTATATTTAAATTTTTTGGATATTGGTTTTTACTCGGCAGGTTTGATTATGGGCAGCTATGGGATTATGCAAATTCTCATTAGATTTCCTCTAGGCTTGCTAGCTGATAAATTTAGGATTGGCGGGAAAGCCTTTGTGGTCATCGGGTTTATAGCATCTATTATTAGTGCAATCCTACTCGCTTTGTGGGACAGCTTTTTGCCGATTTTTTTTGGAAGGTTTTTTGCCGGTATTACCGCTGCCATGTGGGTCGTTTTAACTATATGGTATGGTTCAAATTTTCATAAGAAGCGATCTTTAAAAGCGATGGGCATCCTGCAAACAACAATGGTAAGTTCTCAATTTATTAGTATGGCAATAAGCGGCTATATTGCTGAGTTATTCGGCTTTATTAGTTTATTCTGGATTGGCGGCAGTTTTGCTGTGATTGGGCTTGTTCTTGTTCTCCTGCTGCCAAGCGGGGTCTTAGAAAGTAAGCAAATAAAGAGGGAAGGATCCCTAGTTAGGATGGTCGTAAAAGAGCGAAATTTATGGCTGCTGAGCCTTTTATCACTTTTAGCTCATGCTGTTTTGTTTGCCACAATTTTTGGCTTTTCTTCGGCATACTTTAATCAATTGAATGGGGACACTGCTGCGATTATATTTCTAGTTATTGCATTTATGCTCCCCCACGCACTTGCTCCTCTTGTGTTAACGAGGAAAAAAAGTTCTCTTGGTAACCCCTATTTTGTGCTGGCACTTTGTTTTGGGGTCGGTGCTGGCGCTCTCTTATTAATGGGGATAGCAGGTTATTGGTTGGTTTACTGTTTGCTTCATGCACTATTAGGCATCTCTTTGGGGATTGTTTTTCCAATCCTGCTCAATCAGGTTTATTTAATCAACCAAGGTGGAGCCGCAAAAACCGTCATGGGATTCTACCAATCTATCTATTCCGTGGGTATCGTGCTAGGACCAGTCATAGCTGGCTATTTTTCTAGACAGATAGACATAAAAGCCGTCTTTACCGTTTCATTCATATTGCTGATGACAGCTGCAATCATATCCATAAGAACAGGAACTACGCACCAAACTCAGGAAGCGGTTGATAGGATCCCCTAACTAACACTGCTTCCTTTTTTCGGTGCCTGTCACCATTTATACATCACTGTATAATTTTCTGTTTTTTTTACAGTCTATCCACGCTGACCCGTCCGGAGAAGAAGGTGGCTCCGCCGCCCATGTCGGCGATTCGATCTGGTGTCAGGGTGTTTATGAGTTGTTTGATTCCTTCTGAATCTGCCCATAGTCCTTGGGTGACGACCACTCCTGGGAGGACTGTTTCTCCTACGCTTACTTTTAGCAGGCATTCTCCGCGCTGGTTCCAGACTCGTACTTGTTCGCCATCCTCAATACCCGCCGCCTCGGCATCTTGACGATTCATATGGAGGCGTGGTTCTTTCTCGAGGCTGACGTGTTTTTGGTTATTTGAAAAGGTAGAGTTTAAGAAATTATGATTTGGTGCTGGTATAAATTGAAATGGATGAACCCCGTCCCCGTCTTTTAAAAGTGGTATATAGGTTGGCAGTGGAGGATAGCCATTTGCTTTCATCCGCTTGGAATACAATTCAATTTTTCGGCTTGGTGTTCGCAACTTGCCTGGGAACAATGGCTTTACGTTCGCTTTTACATACTGATTCTCTACTAACTTTTCATAATTGATTGCTTCCAAAAACGGATTGGCTGGTTGATTAAGGGCCTGGGCAATCATTTCTGCTTCTGTGTCATCAAATGCAGATTCTTCGAATCCCATGCCTTTCGCAAGCAGTCGGAAAACATCAACATTAGATTTTGACTCTCCATATGCTTCTAGTACTGGCTGCTGAATCTGAATGTAATGGTGCCAGTAGGATGTGTATATATCTGTATTTTCAAAGGACGATGTTGCAGGCAATACAATGTCAGCGTATTTAGCGGTCTCTGTTAAAAATAAATCGTGAACAACGACGAATAAATCCTCCCGCTCAAGACCTTTTCTGACTTTATTTCCCTCTGGGGCAACTACGGCAGGGTTACTGCTGTATACATACAGTGACTTTACAGGAGGGTCTACGGTTAACAAGGCTTCTCCGAGCTGGTTCATATTAATTACCCTAGTTTGTTTATTCTTCAATAACCTTGGTAGCTGCAGTTTTGTTGTGTTGACCGAAAGATACCCTGAATTTCCTTTTATCGCACCGCCGCCTTTAATTAGCCATTGACCTGTTAAGGCAGGCAGACATGAAACAGTTCGGACAAACATTCCGCCATTGTCATGGTGCTGCGGTCCGTTGCCAATCCGAATAAAAGAAGGAGAGGTATTTCCATACATTCTAGCAAGCTTATAAATATCTTCAACAGGAACCCCTGTAATTTCTGCTACTCTAATAGGGTCGTATTGCACAACGTGTTCACGAAGTTCGTCATGTCCTACTGTATATTGGTGTAAGAAGGAGCTATCTACCATATTTTCAGCAAATAAAATATGCATAATTCCAAGTGCAAGAGCACTATCCGTCCCTGGTAAAATTGGAATAAACCAATCTGCTAATCTGCCAGTTTGATTTTTATGAACATCAATGACAACAATTTTAGCACCGTTGTTTTTGCGGGCTTTCTGAGCAAGCGCCACTTGGTGCATATTGGTACTAGCCGCGTTAATCCCCCAAAAAATAATCAACTTAGAATGAATAGTGTCTTCTGGATCAATTCCATAGCTGCCACCCATCGTGTATCTGTAGCCAACAGAGCCGGCAGAAGAGCAGATACTCCGGTCCAGCTGCGAAGCTCCAATGCGGTGAAAGAAACGGCGATCCATCCCCTCCGCATTCAGCAGTCCCATGTTTCCATAAAAACTATAAGGGAGAATACTTTCTGGTCCCTCTTTTTCGATAAGTGTTTTCCACTTGGAAGTGATTGTAGCTATGGCCTCATCCCAACTAATCCGTTCAAATTTACCTTCACCTTTAGCACCAATTCGCTTCATGGGATATTTTAAGCGGTTTTCATCATAAATCCGTTCCGCCATATTACGAACCTTATTACAAATATTCCCCTTCGTCACCGGATGATCCGGATCACCTTCCACCTTCACAACTCTCCCATCAACCTTATGTAAAAGCAAACCACACTGATCTGGACAATCGAGCGGGCAGACCGATTTAAAAACCCCTTGTTTCTCCATATCGAGCCTCCTTTGGGTGACAGGCACCATTTATACATCATTGTATATTCTTATTCATGATATGACAGCTTGGAAGGTGGAGCAAGTGATATAAAATATTTAATTACTGGAAACTACAGGATTATTGCTCTAGCAAATAAGCAAGATTCATTTAGCAAATAGTAGCAAAAGATTTTTGGAAGTACATTGATAAGAGCAAAAATTATCACTAGTTATAATAATAAAAAAGACTGCCTACTACCCATGGTTTAACATGGGTAGTAGGCAGTCCTGTATTGTTTCGAAGTCTTGGCTATGTGTTCCATCAGGTAATGAGAGCCTGATTAAACCTATTTTCTCATCCTCTACTAAAATGCTGCTGCTTTGAACTTCGTTAACTGTTCCTTTTATACCAGGTTCACCGTTTACTGTAACCGTGCCTTTAATTTCTGTATTATCCTTAACATTACAACCTGCTAAGATGCTGAAATATAGAATAAAGGTAGAGATTAGAAGTTTTTTCATTTTGCTCTACCCCTATGGTTTTGAGACGAATTACTCACCACCGAGCTGTTGAATCTGGTCAATAATGCCGGTGACTTCTTGAACGGTCTGAAACAACTCTGTATTTTCAAGAATAGCAGGATCAAGCAGTCCGTCTTGGAAATTGTTCATGAATGTTTCAATTTCACTTATGATAGCACTGTTTTGTTCGATAATTTGCTGGTGAAGCTCAGCCGCAATATCGGGTGGTTGCAGGTCATTAAATGCTTCCGCAGTTTGTTGCATTTGTTGCAGCATAGTTTGGAGATCCTCAGCTGCTTGCAGGTCAGTGATAGCTTGTTGGGCAAGAGCCGGGGCGTCACTGGCAAAGTCAGTAGCAGCGGCTAAATAGTCTGTTGCTTCATTAACATAAGTAATCGTGTCTTGTGCGTCATTTAGAAATGAACAACCGCCTAGCAGCAATAACATGCAGGTAGATAAAACAATTAATAATTTTTTCAAATTAAAACCTCCATTTTTGTTTTAGAAAATTGTATTAAGGTCTTGGGTGAAGGTAAAGTTGAAGGGGCTATAAAAAGTATGGCTACGTCTATTAGGGTTTAATTAGAGTCCTTTAACAATATCATAAATGCCTCAATCATGCCAGGGTACTTGGTGCCTGTCACCGCTCGTGGACACTTTCCACCTGAGGTGGACAGTGGGTGTGATTTTTTTATTTGGTTTCGAGAGGAATTTTGGGAATGGTGTCGAATGTTATTATTTGAATCTCTGCTATCCTTTTTTCCTCAGTATTATCCTCATCCAATCTACTAATTCTAAAATTTCAATTGAATAGGAGTGACCGCTATGGGTCGAAAACGCCGTGCTTGGTTTCCGGGTGCAAAATATCATATTATGAGTCGAGGTAATCGCAAATCTACCCTTTTTTATGATGATGAGGATCGCTTGAAGTATTTAAGCTTTTTAAAAGAAACCATGGTTCGATTCCCTTTTACGCTCCACACTTTCTGCTTAATGAGTAATCACACTCATCTCCAAATTGAAACTTCAGACACTTCTCCAACTATTATCATGAGTCACTTCAACACCAAATTTGCCAAGTATTTTAATAAGAAATATGATTTCACCGGCCATGTATTTGAAAAACGTTATGGCGCCGAATTACTAGATTCGCTGGATTATGAATTTGATGTCAGCAAGTATATCCACCTAAATCCATTGAAGGCTGGACTTGTCGATGAACTAGAGTACTATCCATGGAGCAGTTACAATGCTTATGTGAATGGTGAAGTAAACGAGTTCGTGGATACCAAACATCTACTTTCTTTTTTCCCTGCTCCTGCTTCCAGGCATTATGAAGAATATATAAAAACACCAAAAGTGGATTTGTATTTACTCGACAATAGTAAAGTTATGATGATACCAAGAAAGACGGAGGAAAATCCATGTGTGCGAAAGTAACGAGTATTGGTTTAAAAGGTATGGAGGGTTATCGTTTAAATGTTGAAGTAAAAACGTTTGTAGGGAACGATTCGATTCGAATTGTAGGGTTACCTGATGCTGCAGTCAAAGAGTCGAAGGAACGGATTAGTGCAGCTTTGAGATCATTAGGATATACGATAAATGGCCAGAAAATCATCATAAACCTTTCACCCTCAGAACAGAAGAAAAGTGGTCCCATGTTTGATTTGCCTATGGCGATTGGTGTGCTAATAAGTCTGGATGAACTGAACATTTCAATTCCAGAGAACTATGGATTTATTGGAGCACTGTCACTGGATGGTGCGATAGTGCCAGTAGAAGGTATGCTGCCAGCGATTTTATCAGCTAAAAGGATCGGCTTAAAAAGGCTTTATATGCCGTATGACGAAAGGCAGCCAGTCCTCAATATTGAAGGGCTTGAAATCATATATACTTCTAGTTTAAGGGAAGTGATTGAAAATTTAGAGGGAAGAGGAAGGCCTCATTTTTCCCCAAAAACAGAAGAAATTAGTTCACCTAAAAGTAGCTATATAGATTTTCAGCAGATCATTGGTCATACTGATACGAAAAGGGCATTGGAAGTGGCCGCTGCCGGGGAACATCATGTCTTGATGACGGGACCGCCTGGCTGTGGAAAAAGTATGCTAGCTGAAAGCTTTCCATCTATTTTACCTCCACTGTCAAAAGAAGCGCGGCTTGAAATCATTGCCCTCCACCAATTAAGTGGGACCAGCTATCTAAACGCAAATATCCCTCCATTCCGAAATCCTCATCATTCTGCTTCTGGAATCTCCATCATTGGCGGCGGGACCTATCCAAAACCGGGAGAGATTTCCTTAGCTCATCGAGGTGTCTTGTTCCTTGATGAAATCGCTGAATTTCCGAAAAAAACCCTTGATATGCTTCGCCAGCCTTTTGAGAGTGGCAAAATTACGATAAGCCGGACACATGCTATTCTTACATACCCTGCAACATTTATCTTACTTGCTGCCATGAATCCATGTCCATGTGGCTATGTGGGTTCAAATACTCATTATTGCACCTGCACGCCAAGGCAGGCTCAAAACTATCGAAATAAAATTTCAGGTCCGCTGCGTGATCGATTTGATATTCGTCTCACGATAAAACCTGTAGCTCTTGATAGAGACACCTTAAAAGGAGAGGAATCTTCAATTATTCAAAGTAGGGTGGAGGCCGCAAGGAGCCGGCAGTATGAGCGTTATGGACAGGAGTTATGTAATAGTAGAGTCAGCTATGACATCCTACAAAAAACAAGCCCATTAACTCAAGAACAACACAAAATAATCCACCATCTTGCGGCGAAAAAAAACTGGAGCAACCGCACACAAATAAAAATTATTCGATTAGCTCGAACCATCTCAGACCTAGAAGGGAAAACCTCCATTACTAACCAAAGTATATGGGAAGCCGTAAATCTTCGTTGAAAATGACACAGGTTGGTGACAATACGATGGTGACAGGCACCATCCGTGGACACTGTCCACCTCAGGCGGACAGTTGGTAAACATAAAAGTCACTGCCAGGCTCTTCTGGCAGTGACTTAAATTCTATCCTATTTACCATTCACTAGCGCTTGTTGGATAGTAGTTTGTTCATAGGTTATTACTCTATTTAAGAGATTGGTCATCCTTTCTAGGTCAGCTTTATCATAATGGTCAATGCAGGCAATTTGAATCCAATTTCTACGCTGTAGATAGTCACTTTCATAATGCAACTGGTAGCCATGATTATAGAGGATATTCCCAATCACAGCGGAAGAGATAACACCAGGGATTTCAATGGTAAGAATCATCGGTGAGCTGTTCTCCTCACTTATGATGGTATGCCCAAATTTTTTAAGCTGATCTTTTAAATAGGTATGTGTTTCTACCACTTTTTCAAACGTTTCTCGATTAATATCCTCTAATGCTGCTAGAAGTGCTTCTAAAAGATTGGAAGAGTGGGAATAAGGAATGCTGTCTTTAGCCATGTATGTTCCTAGGTCAAGATATTTTGGAGATGACGGCTGCACCTCGTGGTGGTGGAATACGAATGAAAGACCAGTTAGAGCACGAATGGCTTTTCCGCTTACACCCGTTGCTAAAAACACACCATCCAAATCTACTTCGATTGCCCCTAAAGAGCTAATGCAATCAAGACAAAGCTTAAGTTGATGATTACTTGCTATTTCCTTTAACAACTCAAGATTATTAAGTATACCAGAAGATGTTTCACTGTGAACAGCCCAAATCCAACCGGTTGTGTTCGAAATCTTAGATACAATTTCATCACGGGAGAATGCCTGTCCCCAGTCTTTTTGAAGTACATCAAATTGGAGACCAAATCGATTAGCTTGTTCAACTAAACGACTGCCAAATTCTCCATTGGCTAAAATGAGCCCTCGGCCAGTTTCTAAAGATAGCTGACCTGCCACCACATCATTTGCAAGTGTTCCAGACCCTAGGAAAATATGAACATATTTGCTGTTCACTAATTTGGCGAGTACATCCTTTACCTTAGCTATTTTTTCTTTATATTGATCTGAGCGGTGAGAAATCGGTATCATTCTTAATGCATTTATGACCTTATCAGAAATTTGAACAGGTCCCGGTAAGAATGGAATCGTCTTCGGCAGGATTCTGCCCGCAATCGATTCGTCAAAGGTCTTCTTTGTCAAATACATTGGTTGAAAGAGTGCTTCATTTGTCCCGGTTAGATGCGCAAAAGGCTGGAAACCTAACTGACCATAGAGCTTTAATTGGCGGACTGTTCCAGAAATGAAAGCAATATCGTACCCTTTTTTTAAGCAGTATTTTATGAGAAACTGTGCGAGACCTAAAAAGACCTGGCCATTCCGATATTCTTTTTTGACGGATAATAGTCTAACTTCACAGGGTGAGTGGACTGGAAATGAGAGTGATTGTTCAACAGGTCCAATTTTTCGATCAAGCGAAAATGGCCGATTATCACGAATGGCTGTCATGCCAATCACTTCATTTTCTTTTATACAAATGATATATGTATTTTCAGCATGGAAAGGATCCACCAATTTTTGTTCCTCATTCTTTTCGTGCTGCGGGATTTCCTCTGAAAAGGTTTGATAGTTTAAGCGATGAATTTGTTCAAATTCATCAGCTGTGGTGGCAATTTTGAAAAAGAACTCGTGCTTACTCATTTGGTTTCAGCCTTTCCTTGAGATTTTCTGCATGCGCTGCGTAAAGCATAGCGATAATACCTAATGCAATAATGCAACTTAGCCAATCATTATTTTTTAATAAGAGTACCACTGGGATAAATAGAAATGCCCCTAACCCAGCTAATGTAAAGCTTTTCATAAAAGGGTAGAGCACCACGAATCCTAGGATAATTACAGGAGCCAGGATTGGTTCAAAGGTGATGATTCCGCCAATGAAGGTTGCAATCCCTTTTCCACCCTTAAATTTCAGGGTAATGGGCTTGATGTGACCCAAAATGGCTAATGCTAATCCTAGTAGTTGAATAGATTCCGAAAATTGCAGGTAGCGTGCCGCTAAAATAACCAAGGCACCTTTCAGTGCATCCCCGAGAAAAATGAGCACAAAGGCTGTTTTGCCATAAAGGCGGCCGGCATTTCTAGCACCGACATTACCGCTTCCTTGATTCCGAATATCATTACGATAAATAATCTTCGTGATAAGAAAGCCAAACATTATACTTCCAATTAAATAGGAAATAATAAAATACAACCATAGCATTCTATAACACAACCTTTGTGGGTTCTTGGCACTCATTTGGAAAAAATGAATTTATTACCATTATAATATGATTTTTTGATTATTCACATATACTTCGTGAATTCAAATTACGTTAATAAATAAACATCCTCGTGATTGAGGATGTTTATTTATTAATCTCCGCCGCCGCCACCACCGGAATCACCGCCACCAGAATCACTATCTGAGCTGTAGGAGTGATCGTTGCTATAATCGTTGTCGTAGCTATGATGACGACCTCTGCTATTACTTCGATTAGGGAAAATCAAAAAAGCTACTATAATGGATAGTACCCCAAAAAATACTTGTTCAGTGAAAATAAGATAAACACCAAAAATAAAAACGAGGAAACCCACCAACCGTAAAATCCCTCTCAGAAGACATTCCCCCTCAAAAATTGACATTTATAAATAGATATTAACTCCTATGACCTTTTATACTTTCTAATTTGAGGGGGTGCCTGTCACCATTTATTCATTTTCTTTCATTTATGCGTCCATTATTGCATATTCTGTAGGTGTCACTTATTCGTCGTCTTTTTTCTGTTGTTTCTTTTGCTGTTCTTGGAGTGCGAGGATGATGTCCTGGACGTCGATTTTGCCATCGCCGTTTAAGTCTGGAATGGTGTTTTCTGGTAGGGTTGGCTGTGCTGGTGGTGCCTGCTGCGGTGCTGCTGCAGGTACAGGTACTGGTCGATTCTTCTTTCTGACAAAGGTGAATATCAAAAGAAGTATGATCAGTAATGCTGCTACTCCATCGACAATGTAGAATATGGTTTTATAGTCGGACCACAATGTTTTACTGTCTCCAGCTCTTTGCTCGGAATTCGTGATAAACTTTTTGATTTCAGAATGGTTTGGATATAGCCTTTGGACTGCTTCAAATTTTTCAAGAGCATTATTGTAATAACCACCCCAATAGAGCTCGAGCCCTTCCTTGTATAGTTTATCTGTGCTGCTGGAAGTATTCTTTGCTCCTGCTTGGTTTGTGAATTCCTTAACGGTATTCACTGGAACTGAGAAGTTAAAACCTTGAACCTCTTGACCATTTACGGTATCGCCTCTAAAGGTAAGCAATCCAATGATTTCACCTTTTTCATTGATTACAGGTCCACCGCTGTTACCATGTGTAGCGGCTGCATTAATCTGGATGACTGGGCTTCCTTGCTCCGTTTTCTTATCTGTAGCAGAAATTTGCCCAGCGTTCATAGAAGATACAAGAGAGGAATCAGGAGAAAGCAAATCAGAATCTGCTGCTGCTGGGTAGCCGCTTACCCAAATATTATCCTGGTTTTGGATGTCATCGGAATTCCCGAGTTTTAATGTAGGAAGGTTTTTCCCTTCAATTTTAAGTACCGCTACATCTTTCCCTTCATTGACAGGTGCTCCATAACTTTTCACTTCCCCGTCAAGGATATCTCCGCCTGGTAAAATCACCTTAATTACTTTTTGAATCCCAGTGTATTGCGTATAAGTCAGCATATATTCGTACGCTGTATCATAATCTACCTGAAAATAATCAGCAATAATTGTAACAAGCTGATCAAATGCAGCATTGGCAATATCCTCGTCTTCCATCTGGGCCGCTTCTACAACATGGGCATTGGTAACAATGTAACCGTCTGAACTAATAATCGCCCCAGATCCAGAGCCACCCACAACAGATTGGTAGTTTAGCTGACTTAGTATGGCATCCACTTCAGGGTCATATGGATTGTTAAACTGCCATCCAACAACAGAGTAGCCAAGAATCCGAACAACCGCTGGCTTCGTGTATTCCGCTAGCTTTTGAGCTTGAGAAATATTCGAAGAGCTTGGTTTAATACCCATTAGAACAAAAGAAGTAACAATCACCCCGATAAGTATCAAACAAAGCGGAATTGTAAATAGGGCCCTCTTCATCAATAAATTCACCCGCTTCCATGAATATTGGAAATTCCATCTAATATATGCCCCCATTCAAATAATGAAACTTTGTACCTCAAAATAATTATGTTTTGGTGCCTGTCACCGCTCGTGGACACTTTCCACCTCAGGTGGACAGTACAAGCTTATAAAAGCAAAAAGCCAGCAGTTCTGCTGGCTCCCGAGTTTATTGTTCGTATTTGTGATTAGATGAATAGTAAAAGGCTAAGTGCCATGACGGCCATACCGGCAATAAGACCGTAGATTGATAGGTGGGTTTCGTCGTATCTTTTTGCTGCAGGTAATAATTCATCCAGAGAGATAAACACCATGATCCCTGCAACTGCCGCAAAGATAATTCCGAACATAATATCATTTAAAAAAGGCATTAAGAATAAATAGGCGACGAGTGCACCAATTGGTTCTGATAATCCTGACAGGAATGATAGCTTAAAAGCCTTTTTCTTATCACCAGTCGCAAAGTAAACTGGAACCGAAACGGCAATTCCTTCTGGAATGTTATGGATCGCTATTGCTACAGCGATGGCAATACCCAGTGCTGGGTCCTGTAAAGCAGAGGTGAAGGTAGCGATTCCTTCCGGGAAGTTATGAATACCAATCGCAAGTGCTGTAAATGTTCCCATTTTTAAAAGGTCCGGCTTCTTCCCGTCAATAATACCTGGCTGATTCATATCTTCTACCGTTTTCAATTCATGCGGGTTTGATTGCTTTGGAATAAATTTGTCGATTGCGGCAATTAGAACCATGCCTCCAAAAAAACCTCCAACCGTTAACCAGTTCCCCTGAACAACTCCCAAGGAATCAACCAGTGCTACCTTTGCTTTTACAAAAATCTCCACCATTGACACATAAATCATCACGCCGGCCGAAAATCCAAGGGTAACTGATAGAAATTTTGTATTCGTATGTGATGTGAAAAATGCGAGCAGACTTCCTATGCCTGTTGCAAGGCCTGCAAATAATGTCAGCCCAAACGCTAATAGCAGATTCTCCGTCATAGTCTCTTCTCCCTTTACTTATTAATGTTTAATTTTATGTTTGAAAGTTTTGAATAATATTATATATGCACGAACACAGAAATGTTTCCTTTGAGAAACATTTTACACCGTCTGAAACAAAAAAACATTAAAAATAATTAAAAAAATATAAAAAAGCATGAGGTCCTTGAAAATTCCTTAGGACCTCATGCTTTATTTCTTTATTATTAAAAGATTAATAACCTGGACCGAATCCACCGCTATAACCACCAAAACCTGGTCCATAACCAGGTCCGTACATACCATAACCAGGTCCATAACCAGAATAACCACTAGGATATCCATATCCAGTTCCATAACCGCCGTAACCATATCCAGGACCATAACCACCACCAATAGTTGAGCCCAAATAACCTAAACCAAGACCGAGTAATCCAGCTCCAACATTCCCTAAATTAAAGCCACCACCATGATGACCACCGCCGTGATGACCGCCGCCATGATGACCGCCGCCATGATGACCGCCGCCATGATGACCACCGCCGTGATGACCGCCGCCATGATGACCGCCGCCATGATGACCACCGCCGTGATGACCACCGCCATGCTGTCCTCCTTGATGTCCAAATCGATAATCAACGGGCATTTCAAATGGTTGATACATTCTTCTCATCGCGCTCCTCATCTATATATTTAAAATATATTAAAGTGATACCCTCATATCCTATGTATAACTGGGTAAACCTCTTGGACTAAAGCCTAGAAAACATCTGAAACAGAAAGAAAGCTGGGGCTTACTGTCCGCCTGAGGTGGAAAGTGTCCACGAGCGGTGCCTGTCACCATATTCATCAACCATCATCAAAAAATACGTCTTAGGTCTTAGTCTTGTTTACGTTTGTGGTCTATGGAAAGCAGGAGTTTTATGGTGTATTGTTGAAGTAGTGAGAGGGGTCTTTCCTTTTTTTGTATTTTTATTTGGTGAAACATTTTTGTTGTTGATTCGTATGAATATAAAGGATTTTTAGTCAGGAGTCGATTATGATGAACCGATTTTTATCATTTCTAATTCAGAGTGTTGTGACTGTTCCTTCTGCTGTCACGGTATGGTTTTTAAGCTATTTTGCTTTTGACCTAACATTTTTGGCTTCATCCGCCATTTCTTTAGCAGGCGGTGCTATTGTTTACAAAATTACATCCGCGGTCATGACATCGCGCTTTTTGAAAAAACATCAGCTTACTAGAAAAGAATATCGTTATATAAAGAAGAATTTAGATGAAGCGAAACAAAAAATTAACAAACTAAACAAATCATTGTTTTCCATTTGCGATCTTCCTACGATAAAGCAAAGACTTGATGTACTTCGGATAACTAGGAAAATTCATAGCATGACCCAAACGGAACCAAGGCGCTTTTATAAAGCTGAGAAATTTTATTTTTCCCATTTGGATTCAGTAGTTGAGTTAACAGAGAAATATCGCTTTTTATCCCAGCAGCCTAAGAAGAGTCATGAGATTGATGTTTCTTTATACGAGACCCGCCAGACCTTAACGGACCTAACGAAGGCTTTGGAAGAGGATCTCTATCATGTCGTGTCGGACGATTTAGATTCCTTGAATTTTGAAATTGACGTAGCTAAACATTCCATTAAAAAACTTAATGATACTAAAACCATAGACGAAAGCAGGAGGCTAAAATGAGCGAAAATAACTCACCGCAGTTAAAGAAAACTGGGAATTTATTAGATGATATTCTAGCCAATCCGTTTGGTGAGAATCAAGAGCTAACACCGCAAGCGGGGCCGGCCCCACAGCTTCAGGAAGCCAAGCCTACAAAGCTGATTGATATCATTCCAGAAGAGAACCGGGCAAAAGCCTATCAGCTTGCTGAACAAATTGACCCAAGAAATCACCAGGCGATGATTACGTACGGTACCCAGGCACAAGGGAAACTCTTAAGTTTTTCGCACACCATGCTTGAACATGTCCAGAAAAAGGATATCGGCGAGGTTGGCGAAATCATTAGTGATTTAATGAAGCGACTTGATGAGGTTAACCCGGATGAACTGAAGGAGGGGAAGCCGTCCTTTTTTGGACGTATGTTTGGAAAAATTACCCACTCGCTTCAAGAAGTGTTGTCCAAATACCAAAAGACAGGTGCACAAATTGACCGGATTAGTGTGAAATTAGACCGCAGCAAGAACGTGCTGTTGTCGGATATAAAATTATTGGAACAGCTTTATGAAACAAATAAAGAATATTTCCATGCTCTAAATGTTTATATTGCGGCAGGAGAAATTAAGCTGGAAGAGCTGCACCAAAAAACAATCCCAGAAATGAAAAGGGCAGCAGAGGCAACAAATGACCAAATGAAGGTCCAAGAAGTGAACGATATGATTCAGTTTGCTGACCGTTTGGACAAACGTTTATATGATTTGAAATTGAGCCGGGAGATCACGATTCAGAGTGCTCCGCAAATCCGTCTGATTCAAAACACAAACCAAGCGCTTGTCGAAAAAATACAATCGTCCATCATGACGGCGATTCCACTGTGGAAAAATCAAGTTGCAATCGCACTGACACTCATTCGTCAACGCCATGCAGTCGAAGCTCAGAAAAAGGTATCACAAACCACAAATGAGCTGTTATTGAAAAATGCAGAAATGCTAAAAACCAATACCATTGAGACAGCTAAAGAAAATGAGCGCGGACTCGTCGATATCGAGACACTTAAGAAGACTCAGGAAAATTTAATTACCACGCTAGAAGAGACTATGCGCATTCAAGAAGAAGGGCGCCACAAACGCCGTTTGGCAGAGCAAGAACTAGCAAATATGGAAAATGACCTAAGGTTAAAACTATTGGAAATCAAAGGTAAATAAGAAAAGCGTCAAGTTCCCATAATGGAGCTTGACGCTTTATTAATTTAACTCACAAAAAGGGAAGAATGCGTTTTCATAATGGACTTTTTAAAATTGAATTAGACTTCAATATAGTACATTATGTTACATTATTCGCTATCCTACTACGATTTTTTTAAAAAAATAGGAAGAGCAGCCTATAGGATATTTTAGGATACCATAGCAAAGTAGGACCTAAGACTCTTTATTAATATGTGGTAGTATCATATAGTTCTATTAAACACATAAATCGTACGAAACGGCAAAACTATTGAAAAATGGTGACGCAAAACTAAAGGGGCTAATGTTTTCTAGAACGATGCCAGCCAGTTACCGAACACGATACTCTGCGATTTATGTAAATAAATTGAGGAGGTTTTTGTGTTGTTAAAAAATATGTTTTTAAAAGGTAAATACTATTATCATTTATTTCAGTACCGTCACATTGAATTGATGCAGTATGATTGCTTATGCGACGAACTAAAGTGCGAACTAAAGGTAAAGTCTTTGTACCATAATAGTAAAGCAATAGAATTAGGTGCTAGAATATAGAAGAAGTCTGGGGATTCCTCAGACTTTTTGTCATTTTAATTGTGGATATCTAAATGAGAAATGTGAGTAAGTAATCAACAGTTGTGAATAAACATGTTGATTAAGTGGATAACTTACGGTGTTTTGTGGATAAAAGAAAACCAGATAGACAAAAGCACCCTTAATTGTGGATAACTATAAGCGATTTTTTATGATTGTTGATAACTTTTTCCAGAGAAAGACACCTTCACATATAAAGCATTGGACATGAATTCCGATGCTTTTTCGACATCCTAGTGATCAGAATCACTCATTATTTTGAATTGTTTGAACACTTTGTGAAATATTGAACAATTAATAATATTTATAAGTTATTTAAGTAAAATAAGTAATTAATAGTAAAAAAACCGTGTTCAATTCGGCACAGCTATAAGAATAGATAACAGCAACCTAAAAATTGTTTCATTAAAAAAAGCAATGGAACTCGTTGATAACTTGAAATAATTGGGCATATTAAAAATAACATAACCAATGGAGGAAACCATGGAAAAAGAAAAAGATCAAACAAGCGAAGGACTCAACCAAATCTTCGAAATCATCAACGCCAAAGGTGATGAAGGTGAAATAAAACAAATCGTTGAAAACAACAAAACAGAAGACAATACTGAAAAGTAACCACGGTGCCTGGTGTATTAGATTCAATTATACTACATAGAACTCATATAAAAATTACCATATCCTTCAAAAGAAAAAACGCTAGTCACTCCAAAAAGAACGACTAGCGATTGAATTTCCACATACCTTTTACGTCTCTTATTGTTTTACAAATTGCTGATTCAAATAGGCATAGGTTTCTGACTGTCCTTGATCCCCCAGCAGCTTCAGTGTATTATCCGCTAATTTTGCAGCAGACATCCCTTTTAATGCCAGAACTGCACGCATACTCACACTTCCATTTTCGGAAATCGGACTGAATACCCATACAAACGATTCAAATGTTTGACTGAGCGCCATCATCACAACTTCTGGATTCCCATTGGAATCGAAATCGTATTCTGTGTGATAGAGGGAAAAACCTTCTTTCAGTACACCCTTTTCATCAAAAGGTAAAGCCTCTGAATCCATCACCAAATCAAAAGGAGTTTCAATATTTTGGCTGTTTATCAATACTAGACTCTTGCCTCCCGTTGGGTTTGCACCCCCAAAGGTTATTTTCAATGGTTCTCCATTTATATTGAAAACAAAGGGCTCTTCACTAATCCATTCTTTAAATGGATCTAAATCTTGGTTTTTAACCGGCTCTGATGCTACAACTTTATTCGGCTTTGAAACAACCGCCTTATCTTTGTTATCAGTAAGGAGATGATAACCAAAATATAGTCCGACACCAACAGTAAGGGTAATGAGCAACACACAGCTTACTTGAATACCATACTTTTTTATAAACTTTACGACTGGACTTGCACTTTCGCTCTCAACTTCTTTTACCAATCTCCGAAAGCTGCTCGTTGAAATCATGCTCAGCTCTTTTCGAGCACTTTTATTCTTCCAAATCGACCTTGGATGTGATTTCAAATAAGCCTTTAGTGCTCGGTTGTAATGGTGGTCAAGCTGAAGATTTTTCGCAGTCCAAATAATAAACGATAACATCAGCTTCTCATCCGCGTTTTTACTCAAATAAGCAAAAAGCTGCGGATAATGGTAACCACCATCCTCATCCTCAAACGCTGCTAGTATGTGATGGAAATAGTCCTCAGAAATGTTACTCCGTAATATATTTTTTAAAACCTCTTGAAGTTCTTCTCTGTTAGCAGGTGATAACTGTTGAAGAGACAGCCCGGCAGAAACGACCGGTGTGTGAAATAGTTCCTGAAGGACCTTCAAAACTTTGTATTTGCTGATACGCCGTTTATCCTTAAGTTCCTTTTCGTTAAGTTTACCTGTTGAAATATGTGTGTATGTTTCTATATCCTTGAGGGTTACTTTCTGTAATTCAAGCTCGTCTAATAATGCCATTTCACAATAAACCATCATTTTGTCTTTTATTTTTGAAAAATCAACTTCAGGGTTTGTCACCTGAAATGCTTTTACAAAACTAGCCGCTACAAATAAGTCATAAGAATTGCTAACGGCATGTGCGGTCTTTTGGATGGCAAGCTTCTGAAAATAACGATTTTTAAGTAAGAAAGGTGAAGTTTCAAGTAGTTTATCAATTTGCGCTAAAATTTCTACGACAGCGCTAAGTTTGAATTTTTCATCCAGATATGTCTTTATAAGATTTGTGTAATCTTGATTCAGATTAATAAACTCTATTACCTGTTTATATGTATGATCGTAATTCTCCATCATCCTCCATAATTCATGAAAGTATGATTGATCCTGATAATATTCCAGGGTGTTCAAAATAAAGGCAAGCTCTTCATCTTTAAGGGCATTCTCGTTAGATTCCAGCACAGCTTTAAAAATATCCATCACATCTTCTTTATGGTTTTTCTCATAGAACTCACTCAATCCACAGTGTTCTAATGTATTATCCTGCTGGCTCAATGTTTTTATCTCCCTTATGAGTTTCTACTATTATATTAGTTATTTTAATATAAAAATAAAAAGACCCGCTCTGGTCTTCTTATTTTTCATTTTTAGAAATAGGAATAAATTTATTAAAAATACCGATGCAGGTGACCTGCCCCAAGCCTATCTCGGAAAAATCAGTTTTGTAGACTGAAAAAATGAAGTAATCTTTTTCCGTTGTTCCCATATCGAAAACCTTTTCACCTGCTAATGAAAGAATCCCTTTTTCTAGAATATTCGAAGATTGATCCATCGCTTCATGCGTCATCCATTCCACGTATTGCGAACGCCCAGGGTTTGTTTCTGATAAGACAAATACAATGACTATCAATAGGATAATAGAAATGACCTTTTTCATTTTCAACCCCTATTCTAATAATTGTTAATTTTCACCTATTTTAAGTATAAAGCGGGAGGGATATGCTTGTAAATACAATTGGAGAGATTATCACTGGTGCTTATTCTCTATTAATATGATAAATTATTACTAATTAACCTTAAAGGAGATAAGCCCTTGTCGAGAAAATGGAAATGGATCATTGCATGCCTAATTTTCTTACTGCTATTAAATGGATTTGGAATTTTAGCTGTACAGCTTTTTGAAAAATAAGAGAGTAACCCATTTTAAGGGCAGGGATGATAAAAGATGACAACTAACTTAACAGCACCAATGTCGAAGCAACTTTTGTTTGGACTTCTCACGATTACGATAGGAGTTGAATTACTCCTCTATTTAAGCGGCTACAGCCAATTAGCGGGTACCATCTATGATGCCATTATGGTGTCTTCCTTTTTTATTGGACTAAAGCTTCATCGAAGACTTAGTAGTGGAACCCGAAAAACAAAGCTGCAGCATATACGACAATTTATAGGCGCCTTTTTGCTGTTTATTCTCGGCAGTACCATTATTAATATCTATTCATCTTACGCCTTTCAAGATTTTAGCAATGATTATGATCAATATGTTGAGACCTATACAGAAGTGGTATCGGATGATAGCGATATAGTAGAGTCAAATGAGCCTAGTGAACCTGTTGATAAAATGTGGGAAGTTATCGATGAAATTGATACTGTAGGATACGATATTTATACGGATATCCTTGCCGGTCTCGAAGAAGTTTGGCGATTGGCGTATATCATACTCATCCTGTTTGTTTTTAAAAATATTTTCCCAAAGCGCTGGGAAAAAGGACGGCGTGATATTTTTGTCCTGATTGCGATCTTTGTTACCTCAGTACTATTTGGTATTGATCATACCCTAAGCACCGTTGATTCCTGGCCATATGAAATTGGAGCGATAGTTACCTTTGCCAATATGGGTTTCTTGTTTGGATTAATCTTATTATGGACAAGAAATCTGTGGGTGACGGTTCTGGTGCATTCCATATATGATATCCTCGCAACGCTATCATGGTATTACTTTGAATTTATCGTTGAAATAACAGCTATGATTCTTTTACCTATATACCTAATTTTAGTTGTAGTAGAAAAGAATCAAAAGACAAGCAACATAGTGGTTTCAGAAGATATAGCCAATTAAATTTGGAGGAGGTTACCTAATCAGGTGACTTCTTTTTTTTGTAGAACTTTATTGATAAAAAATATGTAATCTATCTAGGTATTTTTGTTTATTAAAGAATAAACAATTAGTGCTTTTAGGGTATAATTTTGTTATTATTTAGATAATTCAAAAAATTAGAGAAGGATTAACATAGCAATGAATTGGAGGTATTTATGCAGAGTAAGTTAAAGGTAATGACTGTATTTGGGACTAGACCCGAAGCGATTAAAATGGCTCCACTTGTAAAGGAATTAGCGAAACATAATGATAAAATTCAATCCATTGTAACGGTTACGGCACAACATAGAGAAATGCTTGATCAGGTTTTAAAGATATTTGAAATCCAGCCTGACTACGATTTAAATATCATGAAGGATCGTCAAACCTTAATTGATGTAACGACACGCAGTCTGGAAGGATTAAATAAAGTATTTCAGGAGGTAAAGCCTGATATTGTTTTAGTTCATGGTGATACCACTACTACGTTTGTAGCAAGTTTGGCTGCATTTTATAACTCTATCCCCATTGGGCATGTGGAGGCGGGTCTAAGGACATGGAATAAATATTCACCATATCCCGAAGAGATGAACCGTCAGCTTACTGGAGTATTAGCGGATTTGCATTTTTCCCCGACAAGTCAATCAAAAGAAAATTTATTAGTTGAAAATAAGCCAGCAGAATCCATTTTTGTAACTGGAAACACTGCCATCGATGCCTTAAAAACTACTGTTAGTAAACATTATTCCCATCCTATACTTGATAATATTGGTGATGATCGGTTAGTACTGATGACCGCACACCGCAGGGAAAATACCGGTAAACCAATGGAGAATATGTTTAATGCGATTAAACGGTTAGTGGAAAAGCATGAAGATATACAAGTGGTTTACCCCGTACATATGAATCCAGTTGTTCGGGAAATCGCAAATAGATTCCTAGGGGATAATAATCGTATACACCTAATTGAACCGTTAGATGTAATCGATTTTCATAATTTTGCTTCAAGGGCATATTTAATTTTGACTGATTCTGGTGGTGTCCAAGAGGAAGCACCGTCATTAGGAGTTCCTGTACTCGTTTTAAGAGATACAACTGAGCGTCCTGAAGGGATTAAGGCGGGTACGTTAAAGCTAGCTGGAACGGATGAAGAAATGATATATGAGCTTGCAGATAAACTTCTTTCGAATGTAGAAGCACACAATCTGATGGCGAAAGCAACCAACCCTTATGGGGATGGATTGGCTTCCGAAAGAATTGTAAAAGCAATACTATATCATTTTAATTTATTAAGCGAAAAACCAATTGACTTTAGACAATATTGTTATTAGGCGCTTCTCAAAGAGTACGCCTATTTTTTTGTTTTTTGTGGTATATATAGTTAATCTTCTTGGCTATTATTGGAGAATATAAACGGTAGAACTTCCATTAACCAATGGACTTCGGTATTATATTGTTGATAAGGAAGGAATACATAAAATGTTTTTCTTAACTGCTCAATTTTGGAGATTTGTGATTGTTGGATTTACTAATACAGGTAATTATTATGTACTGTTTTTATTCTTTAATAATATTGTACCTCTTCATTACATGGCTGCACATATTGTTTCCTTTTTAATTAGCATGGTAGGTTCATTTTATTTAAACTCCTATTTTACTTATAAAATAAAGCCAACACTTAAGAAATTTCTTCAATTTCCGCTTACGTATATAGTAAATATTACAGTTTCATCAACTGCCATTTACATTTTTGTTGTTTTATTGAAACTAGATGAAAATATATCCCCGTTATTAGCTTCTGTTTTGGCCATACCATTTACTTTTGTAATTTCAAAATTAATTCTTACCAATGAATAAATGATAGTCTAGGCAATAAAAAAACTGATTGGATAAGTATCCAATCAGTTAGTTCTTTGTTAATTTAACTCTAAGTGTGCCTTTAGTTCATTTTGTACTCTCTGTTTTTCTCCAGGGGAAATAATTAAATAATAGATTCCATTTATTTTTGAACTGCTTCCTTTTATTTCTATTTGCTCAACACTCTCGCTAGCATCTTTATAATTTTCCTGGATATCCACCATTTCATTAAATGTTAAATTCGTTTTTACATTATCGCCCAGTGCATTAAAAATATCTTGGAACTTTGTTAGGGATGAAAGGCTAGCCCCTTTATTAATAATAGCTTGAATAATTAGACGCTGTCTAATTTGTCGACCAAAATCACCTCGAGGGTCTTCATATCTCATTCTAGAAAAGCTTAAAGCTTTTTTACCATCTAGGATTATTTCACCCTTTGGAAAATGATAACCATCTGAAGAAAAATCCAGGTCGTTTTGAACTACTACTCCACCCACTGCATCAACAATATCCTCAAAGCCTTCCATATTAATTTTGACATAATAATCAAGTGGAATATCAAGGAATTTTTCAACTGTATCCATTGCCATTGGAACATCTCCAAAAGCATAGGCGTGATTTATTTTATCTTCTTTACCCTTTCCAACAATCTCAGTTCGAGTGTCACGCGGAATGCTGAGCATTTTTACAGATTTGGTATTGGGGTTTACTGTTAAAACTATCATGGTATCTGATCGACCTTTGTCACCTTGGCGTTCATCTACACCCATCATTAAAACAGAAAATGGCTGTTTTTTATTAAGCGCAATGGGTTCCGGTCGTTTTTTAGATTGCTCTCGGTCAATTGGTTGGTGCATCGTTTCTACAGCGTTTTTAAGTGAATTATAGACAATCAAGCCGTAAGTTCCGCCAGCAATTAAAAGTATAAGGACGATAATACCTGTAACCTTTAGCCAGGCTTTCTTTTTCTTTCTTTGAGTTCTCATTTTATGCCTCCAAGGATTTATACATAAATTTACATTTAATTTCAGAATAACAGAAAAACTGACAAATGAATACAATTTATTATTTACACCGAAGGGAAATTATATGAAAATGTGTTAACAAGCCTGACATTCTTTAGAGAAACTAGAAATCAGGATTTGGGAGAAAAAAATAACATATCTTGTAATTTTGCGAAAGATGCACCATTATCTTATACTTACAATGTATAAGCATGTAGAAAGGAAGAGGTTAATATGCAAAAGGTTAGAAAGGCCATTATCCCAGCAGCTGGACTTGGAACACGTTTTTTACCAGCTACCAAAGCAATGCCAAAAGAAATGTTACCCATTGTAGATAGGCCAACGATACAATATATAGTTGAGGAAGCTATTGAATCCGGAATTGAAGATATTATTATTGTGACAGGAAAAGGGAAGAGGGCTATTGAAGATCATTTTGATTATGCTTATGAACTTGAACAAACTTTGCTTGACAAAGGAAAGTTGGAACTATTAGAAAAAGTCCAAGAACCATCGAGAATGGTTGATATTCACTATATAAGACAAAAGGAACCAAAAGGGCTTGGCCATGCTGTATGGTGTGCTCGCAATTTTATTGGAAATGAACCATTTGCTGTGCTATTGGGAGATGATATAGTACAAGCAGAAACTCCTTGTTTGAAACAACTAATTAACGAGTACGATCGAACGCATTCTTCCGTTATCGGGGTTAAAAAAGTACCAGAAGGTGAGACAAATCGATATGGAATTATTGACCCTATTCATCAAGATGGGCGTTCATTTCAGGTTAAAAATTTTGTAGAAAAGCCGCAATTAGGTACAGCTCCATCAAATTTGGCTATTATTGGAAGGTATATTTTCACCCCTGAAATTTTTATGTTCTTAGAAAAGCAGGAAATCGGGGCCGGTGGAGAGATACAGCTAACAGATGCCATACAAAATTTAAATCATATTCAACGTGTTTTTGCCTACGAGTTTGAAGGTGAAAGATATGATGTTGGAGAAAAGCTGGGTTTTATTGAAACTACAATTGAATTTGCACTCCAAAAGGAAGAATTAAGGGATGATTTATTAAAATTTATGGCAAAAAAGCTTGAAAATATATAAACTAATAAAAACATAACTCTCCAGTACATAAAAATCAGGAGGGTTATGTTTTTTTTGTAAAGATCTTGACTTGCTCAATTCTGTTTATGTTTTCTTAAGATAGATGTACAAATTTCTACAAAAAATGTATAATTGGATTTTGGAATATCTATCTTTCTAAAAGGGTGGAATTAATGAATAGACAACTATACCTTAAAAATAAGAAAAAAAAGTTTAAATATAAAAAATTATCACTTGTATTTTTAGTCCTACTTTTAGGTCTTTCAGGTTATATATACTTTCAATATTCACAAGGTTTACAACAAGCATCAGGTAAATCTACGGTTTCTTCTGATGAAACAGTAAAGACAGAATTTAATGGTGCGAAAAAAGAGAAGATGGATAAGGTTAATATCCTTTTATTGGGGGTAGATTCCAGGGGTGAGGAACAGTCACGAACTGACACTATCATGATTGCCCAATATGACCCGGAAAATCATAAGGCTAAACTAGTTTCTCTTATGAGGGATATCTATGTAGAGATTTTCCAAACAATAAAAATTATAAAATAAATACCGCCTATTTTCTAGGTGGACCTGAATTACTTAGACAAACGATTAAGCAAAATTTCGATATTGATATTCATTATTACGCAGTTATAGACTTTAAGGGGTTTGAAGCGGCTGTAGATACGGTTGCTCCAAATGGAATTGAAATAGATGTTGAGAAAAGAATGTCCGAGAAAATTGGTGTCGTTTTACAACCAGGCATACAAGACTTAAATGGAAAAGAGTTACTAGGCTATGCTCGTTTTAGAAGCGATGCTAGTGGTGATTTTGGTCGAGTAGTACGTCAACAAAAGGTTATGAATGCATTAAAGGATGAGATTATTAGTGTTAATGGTGTTGCCAAAATACCAAAATTAGTAGGGACAATTCAGCCGTACATTGATTCAAATTTAGAAGGAATTGACCTACTTGCAGTTGTTAAGGACATTTTCTTAAATCCTCCAGATGATATTGAAACATTACGGATTCCCGTCGATAAATCATATACAATGGGAAGTTATGAACATGCAGGTTCAGTCCTTGAAATTGATTTTGATGTAAATAAACAAGCAATAAATTCATTTATTAATGATGATAAGTTGATTTCACAAAAAGATACTAGCGAATCGAATGAAGAATAAATAGCTTTAAAGAGGGTGTCCTAAGAGCCTTAAGGGCACCCCCTTTTTATGCATTTATAAGGAGTAAGAGAAATTGCTTAATGTTTAAAAGATGCAATAAAAAGCTTACATAATAACTGTAAATCATTTTTTATAGATACCCTGAGAAGGTGTTTAGTTTATAGTACTTAAAAATTAGGATAAAATATAAAAGACTGATTGTGTTTATAAATTAATTCTTTACAAGTCTTCTATTAATTATTAAATTATTTGCTTGAAGGTGTACTGTTGAAAAGTGGAGGTATAAAAGTGAAAAAAAATTTAATACTCTTTTTTAGTATGTTTCTTATTTTGATAATGTTTATTAGTATGTTTTATGCTGCATTTACTGGCAGAAAAGAAAATACTGTAATTAATAATGAAAATGCTCCTGGGGGGGCAAGCACTGAAGTTTTGGAGCAAAATCTTCGCATTAATATCCGTACAGAGCCGCCGCAGTTACACCCTGGTTTAGTAACAGATTCAATTTCTAAATCAGTCCTCCTTCAAACATTTGAAGGATTAACCAGTTTTAACCCCTGGGGTCAAACTATTAATGCAGGGGCTAAGGTTATAAAAATTTCTGATGATCAAAAAACATATACTTTTACTCTTCGAGATACAAAATGGTCAAATGGTGACCCTGTTACGGCGGTTGATTTCGAATATGCTTGGAAATGGGTGTTAGACCCCGCTAATCAGTCAGCAAATGCCCATCAACTCTTTTACATAAAAGGTGCAAAAGCATTTAATGAAGGAAAGGGTGAAGCAAATCAAGTAGGGGTTAACGCAATTAATGACAACACATTGCAAGTTAAACTCGACAATCCAACTCCATACTTTTTAGAACTACTGGCAACGCCTGCTTTTTTTCCTATTCATAGTAAAGTTGCTAGAGAAAATCCATCTTGGGCAAACGGGTCAAGTAATCAGTACATATCTAACGGGCCCTTTAAATTGTCAGAATGGCATCATGGAGAGAAAATCTTTCTTAAAAAGAACAATAATTATTGGGATTCTAATGTTGTAAAATTAAAAGAAATTACTATGTTAATGATAAATGACCCAATCACAGAATTATCTATGTATAACAATGATGAGCTTGATTGGGCTGGCTCTCCTACGGGTTTTCTGCCTATGGGTGGAGTGATGGAAGTTTATGGTGAAGAAGAATTAAATACGAGGGAAGTTGCTGGAATTTACTCTTATAAATTGAATACAACAGTAGAACCTTTCAATAACGTTAATATACGAAAAGCATTTGCTTTAGCTATTAATCGTCAGGAATTAGTTGATTTTGTTGCACTAAAGGGCAAGGTACCTGCTATGTCAATCGTACCGCCAAATATGTCACTAGGTAGTAATAGCCTTTTTAATGATAGTGATGTGAGTAAAGCAAAACAATACATGCAACAGGGCTTAGAGGAGCTCGGGTACAAGGATGTTTCAGAACTTCCAGCTATTACATTATCTATCGGTGCAACTGAAGAAGATATTGCTATTGCTCAAGCAATCCAAAAAATGTGGAAAAATCATTTAGGTATTGATATAAGAATTAAAAATATGGAATTGAAAGAACATATTCAGAATGTTCAAGCTCTAAAATACCAAGTTGTTCAAGATTTATGGATTGGAGACTTTAAGGATCCGATAAATTTCCTTGACATGTATAGGGAAGCAGAGTATAGAAACAATGGGACAGGCTGGGAAAGCAAAAAATTTCAATCACTTTTAGAACAATCAAAAAAAGAACTAGATGTTACCAAACGTCAAGATCTATTAAAAAATGCAGAGGCAGTTTTGATAGATCAGATGCCGGTTATTCCGCTTTACTTTTATTCATATAACTGGCTCCAAAAAGATAACTTAATTAATCCAGATGTTTCTGGATTAGGCCAAATTAAATATAAGTGGGCGTCTTTCCAATAATTTCAATAATCGCAACCAATTCAAAGGGTATAATCCTAATTAGCTAGGAATAATATCCTTTTTATTTGTTTTCTTCCCTTAAAGGCCTTGATCGATTTCGACTCAACTTTATGAATTTAATTTATTTAATTATGTTTATCATTAATGGTTAAATATGCTACAATACATTTTGGACTGAAATTCGATTAAGAGATTACATATGTTAAGTTATTATTTTAATGAAATAAAATAAATATTACCTATAATGAAATAAAATAAATATTACCTATAATGAAATAATATAATAGATAGGGTTAAGGATTTATGGGTTTGATTGGAACAGGAGGAGTTTGCTATAAAGGATAAGCGTTTTTTTGTATCTGGATTAACTTCATTATCAATTCTTTCATTCTTTTTATGCGTATTAGCTGTAACAAGGCAATTTCCGTTTTATCAGTTGTCAAAATTAATTAGCATTAGTTTGATCTTTGTATTTTTATTTTCAATTCCTTTTCTCATTAAGAATTTTATTAAGTGTAATAAAACTGTTAAATATTTATTTATCCTAAATGCTGTATGTTTAGGTTTAATGCTGATATATTCAATTTTTATTCAACACAATAATCTTTCTTTAGCGATTAGATTTTTTATAATATTATTTTTAATACTAGCAGCATTTTATTTACCTCCGAAAAAAGCCTATATTAACATTTTTCTTTTATTAGCTGTTCTTCAAAGTGTCGTTTTAATTGTTTTTGAAATCTATCTTGTTTTATTTGCAGACCCTGCTATTGCAGCAGCAATTCGGGCGAAGGTAATAAATTTACAATTGGGGGATGTCTATACTTATAATCAATATTTTTATCGAATTCAAGTTAAGGGAAATGCTATTTTACCGATTGCCTTTTTAGTAAGTTTATTTGCTGTTCAATCTAAAAGAATTAAAATTTCAACGGCTTCTCTTTTATTTGTCGGGACAGTAGTCGCAGGAAATTTAGCTTTTATTCTTGCCATCTTATTCTTCATTGGTATGTATTGTCTTATTTTACTTTTTTCTAATAAAACAGCATTGGCTTTCTTTAAAAAGCTTTTTAGTACTAGAAAAAGGATTATAACGGTGTCAGTTTCTTTATTATTGATATTTATGATTGCTATCGCCGCTATATATCCATATTTATATGAAGTGTTCGTAAGAAAAATGATTTATTCTATCCCAACCCGCTTTGATCAGGTATTCCACCTCATTGGGGATTTAACGGAAAATACTAAAACTATATTATTTGGTCAGGGATTAGGTAATGTAATTAATGTCATATCAGATTATCGTGATTATAGAAATAACTACTATTTTGAACTGCAAAGTATATATATACTAAACCAAGTAGGTATCCTATACTTTTTGCTGTTCATAGTAACAAAAATAATCTTTGCAATTAAGTTTTGGGGAAATAAATATATTTATTTACTATATGTTTCATACATAGTATATGCTTTCACTAATCCCTATTTATTTGATACTACAAATGTTCTAGTGTTAATTGTGCTAAGTTCATTAAGAAAACATTATTTAAAAACAGGGGATTTAGTGGATAAATAAAGTTATAATATACACCCGGATAATGGACGTATTCAATATTGTTCAATATTCGGGTTTTATCTTGTTCCTGGATTGAACTAATTAATGTGCTCATTGTATTTGTAGCTAAGTTTAAGTAAATATTATAAGTGTTAGACAATGGTGGAATAACCTATGCTATAATAAGACTTTGTATATTATACAATTATTACTTTTTTCTTATTTTAATGGTTAGTGAGGTAAATAATATTGAAATATAAAAAAATTGCTGGGGTATTAGTATGTTATAACCCTAATATTGAAGAGCTAAAAGAATGTGTTTTATCAATTATTCCACAAATAGATAAGCTTTATATTGTTGATAATACCGAAAAACAGTCATACTTAATAAACACTGGTATAATTCAATTGGATAGCAAAATAGAACTCATAGAATTAAAAGAAAATATTGGAATTGCTGCAGCTCAAAATATTGGAATACAAAAGGCATTTGAAAATAATTTTGAGGCGATTCTATTCTTAGATCAAGACTCCAAACCGCCTAAAAATCTTGTAGTGGAATTGTTAAATGGAATAACACAGTTGGAAAACGAAGGAAGTAAAGTGGCCACCATCGGTCCAATGGTCTATAACAGGGATTCAAACAGTGAATATAAATCTTTAATTAATAAGGGAAAAGACATTTCTGATTTTATTGAGAAAGACGCCATAATTAGTTCAGGATCAATCATTTTAAAAGAGGTTTATGAAGATGTAGGAAGATTAGAAAATGAGTTGTTTATTGACGTTGTAGATTTTGAATGGTGCTGGCGTGCCAGGCAAAAAGGATATAAATCATTTATTTCTAAGAAAGTGCGCAATGGAGCATAGATTTGGGCAGAGGTCAATTTCCATTTTGGGAATCTTTAAATTAATCATCCCAAGCCCTATTAGACACTATTATCAATATCGTAATTTAGTTATCCTTTTTCCAAGAAATTATGTTCCAAAATATTGGAAGGTAAGAAGCTGCACTGAAAAAATGATTGAATTGGTTGTTATACCGATATTTGTAGGCCCTAGATTAAAGAGAGTCAAGTTTATGTTCAAAGGGTTAAAACATGGTTTGGTAGGAATTAAAGGGAAAATTCAATGAATTAGGAGTATAAATATGAAATATATTATCTTTGACATATGCGGTACAATATATGATGCTAACACATCCTTTGCCTTTATAGAAAACGTTCTTATTAAATATAGTCGAACTTATAGAACAATATACAAGATACTAAAATCTATACCAGGGAGGATAATTAACAAAATTCTTTTCAAATTCTTTAATTATGATTTATTTAAACAAGTAACTACTAGATTTCTAAGAAATCATTCAGAGGAATTTATAGCGAATTTGTCTAAGGAATTTGTTCTGAATCATCTTAAGCCTAAAGAAAGAAAAGATGTAATAAATTTACTCAATCAGTATAAAGGTGATAAGTGGAAAGTAGTTTTTATTTCGGGGGCATATGATTTCATTGTAAAAGAAGTTGCAAATTTTTATGGGGTAGATGATTATTATGCTTCAACATTGGAAACAAAAAATGGGATATATACTGGCCGATATAAAGATGATATTCTAGATAAAAAACATGTAATCTTTCAATCCAATTTTAAGGATGTCGAAGAGTTGATTGTTGTATCTGATAATAAAACTGACTATGAGCTATTTAAGTTAGCTAAAAATAAATATGTAATAACAAATAAAAGAGATATGGCATTTTGGTCTAAAAAAGATCTTGGTGATGTCCAGTTTATTAAGGTGGGTAGTTAGGTGAAGTTCTCCATTCCATTTCTGTATTATTTTATTACAAGAATAAATTCAATCCCTAAAAAAGTATCCTGGTCGATTGTAAATGTATTTCCAATTTTATGGATTTGTGCAATGATTTCGGATATAAGTGCATTTTTACTATTAATACTATACTTTTTCGGTTTATGTGCAATGATGTCGATTTATGAAGTTGGTTATTTGGAAAATGATATTATTACTACCAAAAACGAGAAGAATCCAACCAAGCGATTAGACGATTATAGCCATAATTTTCTTGAAAAAAATTATAGTAAAATAATACTATTGAAGTATACTATTACTTTGTTAATTTTTATTCTTTTTATAGTAATTATGGTGAGTGCAAATATACAATTGTACATTTATCAGTTTATTTTTTCTTTATTAATATTGAGGGTCATATACTTAATTCATAATAAAATTAGAAATAAGTTCAATATTCTAACCTTTCTAGGTTTAGTTATCTTCAAACACTATTCAATTATTTTGTTGTTCATACCGTTCAATCAATCATTATCTTTACTACTATTATTATTCATTTTATTTTGTGGACAAAGGTTAATCGAATATGGCAGCAAAAAACGGTTTGGCTTAAATATTCATATCGGGAACCTTGATGTGTTTAGAGTTTATTATTTCTTGGTTTGTTTAGTTGGTTATGTATTATACTTTGTTTTTAAAAAGGGTTCGATACAAATATATGAGTTATTAGTTGATGATTTATTTTTCCCTCTTGCACTATACCTGTTTATATTTCGATTATTACTATTATTAGCAGGAAGAGTATTTGGGGTTGTACAGGCTAATGAATAATCCATGAGCCTGGAGAGATATTAAAAAAGCTATTATATCGATTTAAATGATAGAAAAAAGGAGCTTAAAGATAGTGTTTATTAAAATACTAGTTGCCACACACAAATTATATACTATGCCTAATGAAGATATCTATTTGCCAATTCATGTAGGTAGGGAAGGTAAAGAAAATCTTGGATATCAAGGAGATAATACGGGGCAAAACATTTCAACCAAAAATGATAATTATAGCGAACTTACTGCTCTTTATTGGGCGTGGAAAAATTTAGATGCTGATTACGTGGGATTGTGCCATTATAGAAGATATTTCACCAGCAAAGGAAGAATTAGACAAAAAATTTATAAAAATGAAAAGTTTAAATTAATCTTATCAAAAGATGAAATTGAAAGAGCTTTTAAAGAGTATGAAATTATAGTTCCTAAAGAATATTATCTCGGTGGGGATACAGTATGGGCACACTATAATAAATTTCATAATATTGAAGATCTTGAAAATGTAAAAAAAATAATAAAGAATAAGTATCCCGAGTATATGAGTGAGTTTGAAGAGGTAATGTCAAAAAAGGAAATTTACGCTTACAATATGTTTATAACAGATAAGAAAAGTTTTAATGATTATTGCGAGTGGATGTTTAATATCTTATTTGAACTCGAAGCAAACACAGATATTACTTCCTACGATAGTTACCAAAAAAGAATTTATGGATTTATTAGTGAAAGATTATTTAATGTATGGTTACTTAAACATAAGTTGAAGAAAAAAACAGTGAATGTTATAAACATGGAATTATAATTAAAGCGTAAAAATAGCCCCGCATTTTAAATGAGGGGCTATTTTTACGCGATTAGATAGAAACTTATCATAAAAAACTGCACCCCAACATTACAATGGGAGTGCAGTTTTCTTTTTATTTATCTAATTTATCATTCTGTTAATAAAATCTCCAGACACCCAACCTGTAGTTGTAGAATTTGGAAGATATACATTATACCATCCATTCTGTGTCACAGGTACACCATTGACCATAACAGCCTTTAAATATGTCCCTGCAACAGTACTTGCCAGTACGCTTGAGCTCGTAGTAGCACTGCTGCGAATATTTAATGAACCGATACCATGGTTGACTTGTAGTAAATTTTCAACTGAAAGATATCCACCATACATCCAACCAGTTTGTCCGTTGACATTGACTCTAAACCAATGGAAGGCATAATTTCCTGTACTTCCAGGATTATAAGAAACGTCAGTATTGTATCCTAGGATGTTTACCTTAGTATTTTGAGATACAGAACTAATTAATGAGGATGTAACATAAGGTAAGGACCTCATATTTAGAGATGTAGTGTTAACTATATTTGCAACAATACCACTTGGAAAGTTAATAATTGTATCCTCCGGATAAGGAAGGCCAGCTGGTATATCCCGGACTAAAGGAGGTGGAGCGATTGAAGACATTCCAAGTTCACTTGTATTGGAATAATATGAACTATCATATGATTTCATGCTCCTCATAAGATTAGCAATGCCATTCTTCCAATTTTGATCCGTAGCATAGTGTACATTCATACCAGCTAAATTTGGACCCTCAAACCACTTTCCTGATTCATTTAGATAATCAACCCTAACTTGATATGCCACTCTAAAAATACTATCTGGTACAGACTGGAAATAGTAACCACAAGTAAATGGGCAAGAATCATAGGCTCCATATCCATAAAGGTTATTCTTGTAACCTATTAAATCTGAACCGCCCCAGCCAGTTTCCCAAATTGCATGCGCGACTAAATATTGGGCATTTACCCCATATCTGTTTTGAGCGTCAATAAAACTTTGAGCATAAAGCTTAAGAGGACTGTTGGCATAATTTTTGGAATTAAAGAAATTAATAATATCATTTGCTGTAATATTAGATGGTTTCTTTAAATTCAAGGCTAGATAAGGGTTTCCGTTACTAATTGTAATATTAGCAGAAATACTATTAGTATTACCATTTTTACTAGTTTCTCTTACAGTCAAAGTATGTTGTCCATCAGGGAAACTAAATGTATCTAATGCAAATTGGAACTCAGCATTTGCATTGAAGTATTCCGGATAGGCATTTAGTACGTCTGGACGATAGATACCATAATCTGCAAGCCCGATAATTTTACCATCCATTAATACTTCGATTTTTGCAACTCCACTACCATCCAAATACCAACCTCGGACATTGGTTATCCCATTAACAGTTGTACCAGCCTTTGGAGAATCAAGGAATCTGATTGTTGGCAAGTGTTCTAAGTTTTGAACACTTACTGGTATATTTCTTAAAACGGTTAATTTTCCGTTTTTACCTGTTGCTTGAACTGTAATGACATGATCGCCATTTGAAAGCTTCCTAGTATCAAGGTTAAACTGATATTCAGCGTTTGCGTTTTGATATTCTGGATAAGCTTTTAGTACGTCTGGCCGAGAAAAGCCATATTGCGCCTGTCCAATAATACTTCCATCAACCAAAACCTCAACTTTATCAACGCCACTGCCATCTAAAAACCATCCACGTACAGAGGTAATTCCATTAACGATAGAAGAAGCAGTTGGCGAATCAATATAACCAATCCCAGGCATATTAATTAGATTTTGAATGTTCACATTTACACCTTTAAGTTGTGTTGTAGTGCCATTCGTAGCAGTAGATCTAACTGTGATGTTGTGAATACCATTAGAAAAATTTACAGTATTAAGGGAAAACTCATATCCCCCGTTACTGTTTTGATATTCTTGATAGTATTTAAGCACGTCCGACCGGGAACCGCCATATTGAGCTTGACCCACAACATTCCCATCAACCAAAACCTCAACTTTGGAAACTCCACTACCATCTAGAAACCATCCACGTACAGTAGCAGTTCCATTAACTGTAGACCCAGTTACGGGTTCGTCCAACCAACCAACCGCAGGTAAGTTTTGGACATTTATTGACACGCTTCTTAATACGGTGATTTTTCCATTGTTACCCGTTGCCTGAACAGTTAGTGAGTGATACCCGTTGGTAAGCTTCTTTGTATCAAGGTCATATTGATATTCAGCGTTAGCGTTTTGGTATTCAGGATAGGCCTTTAGTACGTCTGGCCTTGCAATACCATATTGAGCCTGTCCAACAATATTACCGTCAATAAGAACCTCAACTTTGGCAACGCCGCTGCCATCTAAAACCCACCCGCGTACACTCGTGGTCCCTTTAACTGTAGAGCCGGCTACAGGTGAATCAATAAAACCTATTCCCGGCAGATTGATCAAATTTTGAACATTCACTGTAACACCTTGTAGGTGCTTAGTGGTGCCATTCAATGCTGTAGATCTAACCGTGATATAATGTGTCCCATTAGATAAATTCTCAGTATTAAGGGTAAATTCATAGCCACCATTACTGTTTTGATATTCTGGATAGTATGTTAGAACGTCAGGCCGCGAGAGGCCGTATTGAGCTTGACCGACAACATCGCCATCGACTAAAACCTCAACTTTAGCAACGCCACTACCATCTATCAACCATCCGCGTACAGTAGAATTTCCACTTACTGTAGTCCCAGTTGCGGGATCGTCCATCCAACCAACAGCTGGCAAGTTTCCGACATTTATTGATACACTTTTTATCACAGTGACATTTCCATTATTCCCTGTTTCCTGAACAGTTAATGAATGATATCCGTTGGTTAGTTTTCTTGTATCGAGATTATATTGATATTCAGCGTTAGCGTTTTGATATTCCGGATAGGCATTTAAAACATCTGGCCTTGGAAGGCCGTACTGTGCCTGCCCAACAATATTACCGTCCACTAGAACCTCAACCTTGGCAACGCCACTGCCATCTAAAACCCAACCGCGTACATTGGTGATGCCGTTAACCGTAGAACCGGATACTGGTGAATCAAGATAACCTATAGTTGGAAGTTGTTGGCTGTTTGCTAGGACTTTACTATTATCAAAAGCTACTAAAATAGTAAAAAAGCAAACTAACAGAAAATATTTAGTTATTTTGTTGCTAATTTGAAGCTCCCCCCTAATATTAAATTAATCTATCAAAAATATTACAAAATTAATAATAGCAAATTATGTCGAACTAAACAATTGATAGAGTTAAATTCTTTTAGGCAATGTTTGTAATTGGGGTTGATGTTTTTACTTATAAAAAAAAGGAGGTACCCTTAATGTTGGGTTCCTCCATTCTTATTTATTTATCCGCAAATTCTTTTTCAACAGTGGTTAGTGCTGCACCGATTACTTGATGCATATCGTAGTACTTGTATGTGGCAAGTCTTCCGCCGAAAATTACATTTTTTTCCTCGTCGGCTAATTCTTTATATTTATTATATAGTTCATTATTTCTCTGATCATTGATTGGATAGTAAGGTTCGTCTCCTGACTTCCATTCAGTTGGATATTCCTTCGTAATAACTGTTTTTTCTTGTGTTCCAAATTCAAAGTGTTTATGCTCAATAACCCTTGTATAGGGAGTTTCTCGGTCAGTATAATTGACTACAGCATTCCCTTGATAATTTTCAGTATTTACTATTGTAGTTTCAAACTGTAGGCTGCGGTATTCCAAAACTCCATATTTATAATTATAATATTGATCAATCATCCCTGTGAAAAGTGTTTTTTTCGCAAGAGCTTCTAACTCTTCGCGATTTTCAAAGAAATCAATTTCAAGTCGGATATCACTGCCTTCGAGCATCTTTTCAATAATTTTGTTATAGCCGCCTATTGGAATACCTTGGTATCGGTCATTAAAATAATTATTATCATAAGTAAATCTTACCGGAAGCCTTTTAATAATAAATGCTGGTAGATCCTTTGCAGAGCGTCCCCACTGCTTTTCTGTATATCCTTTAACTAACTTTTCGTAAATATCCGTTCCGATTAGTGAAATGGCTTGTTCCTCTAAGTTTTGTGGTTCTGTTATACCAGCTTCTTTTTTTTGTTCTTCAATTTTATCCTTTGCTTCTTGCGGAGTAATTACACCCCACAATTTATTAAATGTATTCATGTTGAACGGCATATTGTAAATTTCACCTTTATAATTAGCAACCGGAGAATTAGTATAACGATTGAACTCCACGAAATTATTTACATAATCCCATATCTTTTTATTATTTGTGTGAAATATATGAGCTCCATATTTATGTACATTAATTCCCTCGGTATTTTCACAATAAATATTTCCGCCTATATGCGAACGTTTATCAATTACTAGACATTTCTTTCCTCTTTTAGTTGCTTCATGAGCAAAAACACTACCAAACAATCCTGCTCCAACAATTAAATAATCATACATAGTATAATCCTACCTTTTTATAAAGATTTTATTTTTTACATCTAAAAGGAATTTATCTTTCATTATTAAAAGTAATAATGAATAGGTGGCTAATCCTATTGCGAGTTGTATTATTGTTTTCAATATAGGTGATACATTTACATATATTCCTAATAATAGTATGACACCCCCCATTACAATACTAGAAAAAAGGTAAGGTGAATTCTCTTTAATAATTTGCTTTAAATGAATGTATTCTTTAACAAAAATAAATTGTACAATGGTTACGGTAATCTCTGCAAGGACGGTAGCAATAGCTGCACCTACACTGTCAAAAAAGGGAATTAACGCAATATTTGTTAATATACTCACAGCTGCACCAATTGTAACTGAAATGGTTAACTTATTTTGTTGGTTTGTAGGTAATAATATTTGCATTCCAAACACAGATGAAAGTCCAATTATGATAACAATGGGACTTAATAAAATTAAAATCAATCCTACTTTTTCGTAACCAGGTCCGAAAAACCACCCAACAAAATTATTAGCAATACATGCTAATCCAATGCACATTGGAATCGTCATAAATAGGATAAATTTTAAAACATAGTCGACGTAATATTTAAACTTGTCCTTATTTCCTTGGTTAAATTCCGAAGAAATTCTTGGTAACATCACTGTTACAACCGAAGTAACTAATGCTAATGACATTTTTACAATTTTTAAACCCTGATCATACATTGCCACTTCTTCCTCATTGGATAGTGTACCTAATATTATTTTGTCTAAAACAACATACAATTGAATGATGATTTGAGGTATAAAAATCACAAAGATAGGTTTTAAATGAAGTAATACATTTTTTTTCCCAAATCTGGGTAAGCCTATGTACTCTTTGGATTGAACCCATAGAATCAATTGCCCTATCAAATTAGTTAGGGCATTAATAGCGATATATGTTATTAAATCATCTTGGTCTTTTACAAAGATAAAAATTAAAGCAACTCCTGCTACCTTTGTAAGGGTGTTTCTTATGACTGTTTTTTTAAGCTCCTCTAACCCGATAAACAGCCAGGAAATATCTACCATAGCAGCAATGATATTAAACCATTGTAAAAAATAGATTAAAGATTGGTCTTTAAAAAATATATGAATCATTAAAAGGAATATCAATGAACAAAGTAATGATGCAATAAGTTGAATTAAATAAATTGACCAAAATTCTACTGAAATTTTTTCTTTCCCTTGAATTTTTGCAATAGCAATTTGTTTACTTCCATAAAGGGGAATTCCTAAAACGGCAAAAAGTACAAAAATTTGGGCTACAGAAAGAGAGTACGCACTTACTCCAAGACCATCAGGGCTTAGAACCCTTGCTACGTATGGCATGGTGATAAATGGGATGATAAGAATCAGTATTTGATAAAAAGAGTTAAAGAGATAATTTGATATTAATTTGCTCATAAACAAGTTCCTTTTCATAAAAACAAAAATTATTTACTTTAGTAAAATTATTGAATTTTTTGCCTCTTTATATTTACTCCTAATTAATAAATGGTTCTTCATCACATTAATTTAACATTTAGTAACTTAAAAAGCTACCTTGATATTCATATCATGGTTCTTTTGAACTTTTTGCACAAATCTAATTTGTTATAACATATTTTTTTTGATGATTTCAACGATAGATTAAACCTCCTTGATATATATTGAAGTGCCGATTATAGTATTAATTGATGAAAATTGATTTATTGATGATTTGATTTTTTCTTTCTTTTAGACCAAGATAGTAGGATAATGAATTTGTTTTTACATAGAGAGTGGAGATGAGACCATGAAATTTTCTGTTCTTATGTCAGTTTATTATAAAGAGAATCCAGATTTTTTTGACAAGGCACTTGAGAGTACCATCAATCAAACCTTAAAACCAAATGAAATCGTAATCGTTTTAGATGGTAAACTAACAACGGAATTATATGATTTATTAGATAAATATAAAACAAAGTTCCCCGGTTTGATTAATACCATCCAGCTTGAACAGAATGTAGGATTAGGGAAGGCTTTAGAGTTTGGTATCAATAATTGTAAATATGATTTAATTGCAAGAATGGATAGCGATGATATCTGTGTTCCCGAGAGGTTTGAAAAACAAATTAATTTTATGGTTAAAAATCCAGATGTTAAAGTACTTGGCTCCTGGATTGGGGAGTTTGAACATGATCCAGAGGTAATAGAATCGGTTAGAAAAGTTCCGGTTGAATATGACGAAATACTTAAATATGCAAAAACCAGATCTCCTTTAAATCATATGACTGTTGTATATTGGAAAAATTGTGTCATTGAGGCGGGGAATTATCAAACTTTATTGATGAATGAAGATTATTACTTGTGGGTTCGTATGTTAAATAAGGGTTTTAAAATGATGAATATACCTGAAATCTTGGTGTTAGCACGTGCTGGTTCAGACATGTTTAAAAGACGCGGAGGATTAAGATATATTCAAAGTGAACGGCAGTTACAGAAAACATTTCTAGAAATGAATTTTATTGATAGGAAAATTTTCCTCTTTAATATTGCTACTAGAGGATTAGTAAGGTTGCTTCCGAATTCAATCAGAGGTTTTATATATAAAACATTGCTAAGAAAATAATAACGCCTTGAAAAACGATAGTTAATTGAAAAGAAAGAGGATTTTTAAATATGAAGGGAAATTTACAATTAAAAATATCTATTGCAATGTGTACGTATAACGGCGAAGAATTTATCAGGGAGCAATTAGATAGTTTTTTAAATCAAACACGATTGCCTGACGAATTGATAATTTGTGATGATCGTTCGAATGATAATACTATTCAAATTATTAAAGAGTTTGAGAAGAGAGCGCCATTTAAGGTCGAATTAATTATCAATGAAAAACAGCTAGGGAGTACGAAAAATTTTGAAAAGGCATTATTACATTGCCGAGGTGATATCATTTTTCTGGCGGATCAGGATGATGTATGGGATAAAAGAAAATTATCTCTAATCGAAGAAAAATTTATTGAAAATGACAGGGTAGGAATGGTTTTTACTGATGCGGCAATGGTTGACCATAATCTTAACTATTTAGGGAATACTTTATGGGAATCTATTTCTTTTACCCCAAAAGCACAAAAGCAATTCCCTACTAATGCCTTTGATGTTTTTATTCGGGAAAATGTTGTTACAGGTGCAACTATGGCATTTAGATCCAAATATACTGATATGATGATGCCTTTTAGTGAAGAGTGGATTCATGATGCATGGATGGCTATTATTCTCGCAGCAAGTAAAGGTATATTAATTGAAATTATTGATAAACCGTTGATTATGTACCGACAGCACTCAAATAATCAGCTTGGAGCAGTTAAGAGGGACTTAAAGAAAAAAATCGCAGATGCGAAAACAAAAAAAGTAATGAAAAATACACAATATAGTGATGTTGAAGAATTTTTAATTCAGAACAAGGTAAATGTTAAGGATAATGTGTTACAAATGCTAAAAGGCAAGCAAAAACACACCGAGCATCGTAATAATCTTCCTGGGAATTTTTTTAAAAGGACTTTAAAAGTTGCTAAAGAAGCTGGGTTACTACATTATTCGAAGTATTCAAATGGTTACAGAAGTATAGTAAAAGATATTTTATATAAATAAAATAAATACTCAATACACGAACCCAAGAGGTAAGTTACATGAAAACAACCATCATTCTCGTTGTCTATAAATCCAAGTTAGAAGATTCAAATACATATACATCGTTGTTATCAGTATTAAATAATAATCAATCTTTAAAAAAAGATTTAAGTATTGTTATTTATGATAACAGTCCAGAAAAACAGGAATTGCCTACAAATAATCAAGCGTTAGAAGTTTCATATGTACACGATCCAAGGAATTTAGGGCTTGCAACAGCATATAACTTTGCCTATCAACTCAGTTTAAAAAATAAAAGCGAATGGTTATTGCTCCTGGATCATGACACAACATTGAATGAGGATTATGTGAAAGCAATATTAAAAGTTGATAAATCCATTCCGGATCAAATTGCAGCTGTAGTCCCAAAAGTAGTAAGCAAAAATATCATGATTTCTCCTGTTACGAGTCTTTCACTCCTTCCGTTGCTAGAAGAAAGACCAACTCCGGGGTTACAAACTTCACCTATAATGGCAATAAATTCTGGAGCACTTATTAAAATTGATTTTCTTAAACAAATAGGTGGATTCACAGAAGAATTTCCTTTAGATTACTTAGATCATTGGTTGTTTTATAAAATTTACAATACTGGACATAAAGTGCTACTACTTGATGGTGTAGAATTACAACACGAATTATCTGTAATGGACTTTGGTAGTATTTCCAGCGCCCGATATCGAAGCATATTAGATTCAGAAATTAAGTATTATAAAAATTATCGCAAGGAATTATTCCCCGCTTATAAGAAGCTTATGGTGAGGCGATTAATTAGACAAATCTTAATAGAAAAAAATAAAAAAATTGCAGCCTACACACTTCGCAGGCTTTTTTCCTTGTAAACGGATGACATAAAAAATTTTGTCTTTTTAAGGTGATATCTATATAATAAGTGAGGTAGTATGGCGAAATTTGTATTTATTTGTAAAATTCATTTTATAATTGAGGAGTTGTCTTGTTAATGAAAGGAATTATTCTAGCTGGTGGAAGTGGGACACGTCTATATCCATTAACAAAAGTTGTGTCAAAACAATTATTACCAGTTTACGACAAGCCTATGATATATTATCCACTTTCTGTTCTTATGTTAGCTGGTATTAAGGATATTTTAATTATTTCCACCCCGGAAGATACTGCAAGGTTTGAACAAATTTTAGGTGATGGGTCAGATTTAGGGATGAATTTTTCGTATAAGATTCAGCCGCACCCAGGCGGGTTGGCACAAGCCTTTTTAATTGGTGAAGAATTCATTGGAGACGACAATGTTGCCCTAGTTCTTGGTGACAATATTTTTTATGGTCACGGCTTAACTGATTTATTAAGAAAAGCTGCTTCACGAGAAACTGGTGCATCCGTATTTGGATATTATGTAAATGACCCAGAGCGGTTTGGTGTTGTTGAATTTAATGAGAAAGGTAAAGCTGTTTCCATTGAAGAAAAGCCAACGGTTCCTAAGTCAAACTATGCTGTCACGGGTTTATATTTCTATGATAATCGTGTAGTTAATATTGCAAAGAATATCCAGCCGTCTCCCCGTGGTGAACTTGAGATTACGGATATTAACAAGGCATACTTAGAGATGGGTGAACTGAATGTGGAGTTGCTCGGCCGTGGTTATGCATGGTTAGACACAGGTACACATGCCTCATTGTTAGAAGCTTCACAATTTATTGAAACGGTTGAAAAAAGGCAATCATTAAAAATTGCTTGTTTAGAAGAAATTGCATATAAAATGGGCTATATTACAAAAGATAAGTTATTAGAGTTAGCGGAGCCATTGATGAAAAATCAATATGGTCAATACTTAGTAAAAGTAGCAACTCAAGGATTGAAATGAGGTATAACGAATGAATATTATTGAAACGAAACTTTCAGGTGTGAAAATTTTAGAACCTAAGGTATTTGGTGACCATCGTGGTTACTTTATGGAAAGCTATAATAAGAATATTTTTGAAGAACTGGGCTTACATTTTGATTTTATCCAAGACAATCAATCCCTTTCGGCTCCAGTAGGTACGTTGCGCGGGTTACATTTTCAATTGAACCCTAAGGCGCAGACGAAGGTTGTCCGTTGTGTTACCGGAGCAATTTATGATGTTGCAGTAGATATTAGAAACGGTTCCCCTACATATGGACAATGGGTGGGTGTGATATTAAGCGAGTATAATAAGCGCCAGCTTTTAGTTCCAAAGGGTTTTGCTCACGGTTTTTGCACGTTAGTACCTGACACTACTGTTGCTTATAAAGTTGATGAATATTATTCCCCAGAGCATGATGGCGGTATTCTCTGGAATGATCCAGAATTAGGTATCGATTGGCCTACAACAAATCCAATTCTTTCTGATAAAGATACAAAGCACCCAACATTGAGTGCTGCATCCCATCTAAATTTTGTGTTCGAGAAATAGGAGGCTTAGATATGAAGTTATTAGTTACAGGCGGAGCGGGTTTTATTGGCAGCAACTTTGTCCGTTATATGGTAAATAAATACCCTGAATATCAAATTGTTAACCTTGACTTGTTAACATATGCAGGAAATCTTGAAAATCTTAAGGATATTGAGAATGCATCTAACTATAAATTCGTTCGAGGAGATATTTCAGACCGTGAATTTATTAATGGTCTTTTTCAAGAGGAAAATTTTAATTATGTATTGAACTTTGCAGCTGAATCCCATGTTGACCGCAGTATCACGGATCCAGGAATCTTCGTACAAACAAATATTCAAGGAACTTTGGCGTTACTTGATGCGGCAAAGACTTTTGGAGTTACAAAATACCTTCAAGTATCAACAGATGAAGTCTATGGTACATTAGGTGAGACAGGTTATTTCACGGAAGAAACTCCTTTAGCAGCAAACAGTCCATATAGTGCTAGTAAGGCTGGTGCAGACCTTCTAGTCCGTGCCTACCATGAGACATTTGGTCTGCCTGTTAATATTACACGCTGTTCAAATAACTATGGACCTTTCCATTTCCCTGAAAAGCTTATTCCATTGATGATTATCAATGCCTTACATGATAAGGAACTTCCTATTTATGGAGATGGATTGAACATTCGTGATTGGCTTCATGTTGAAGACCATTGCCAGGCGATTGATCTTGTGCTTCACAAAGGTCGTAATGGAGAAGTGTACAATGTCGGCGGCAACAATGAACGTACTAACATTGAGATTGTAAAAACGATTCTAAAGCATTTGAATAAGCCAGAGTCCTTAATGAAGTTTGTTACGGACCGTCCTGGTCATGACCGTCGTTATGCGATTGACGCAACGAAGCTTCGTACTGAACTCGGCTGGTCTCCAAAATATAATTTTGATACTGGTATCGAACAAACGATTAACTGGTATTTAAATAACCGTGAGTGGTGGGAAAACATTATCTCTGGGGAATACCAAGATTATGTGAAATCCCAGTATGGCGACAGATTAGAGGTAGAATAATGAAGGTTGTTGTAACAGGTGCAGGAGGTCAATTAGGGCAGGATGTTCTTTTGGAGTTAGAAAGAAAGAATCATCAAGCATTCGGAGCAGACCGACAGCAATTAGATATTACCAAAGAAGAGGACGTTCTTGCTTTTATTAGTGAAGTAAAACCAGATGTGATTCTGCACTGTGCCGCCTACACGAATGTGGACGCTGCAGAAGAGAACGAAGAAGCTGCCTATCAAGTCAATGCTGCAGGTACAGAATATTTAGCAAAAGCGGCCAAGCAGATTGGCGCAAAAATGCTTTATGTAAGCACAGATTATGTTTTTGATGGTAGTGCTTCTGAACCATATGAGGTTGATGAGCCAACAAAACCTCTTGGTGCTTATGGCAGGACAAAATTAGCTGGTGAACAGCTGTTGCAAAAGCAACTGGATGAATTTTTTATTGTACGTACAGCTTGGGTGTTTGGTATTCATGGAAATAACTTTGTTAAAACCATGATTCGTCTAGGTAAAGAACGTGGAGAAGTTGGTGTCGTTCATGACCAGGTTGGTTCACCAACCTATACTGTCGATCTAGCCCGGTTCATGGTTGAGTTAATGGAGACAGATAAATATGGCATTTATCATGCCACGAACAGTGGAATTTGTTCATGGTATGAATTTGCGGTGGAAATATTCAAGCAGGCAAATATGAAAGTAACCGTTAATCCATTAACAACTGACCAATTTCCACGCCCAGCTGCACGTCCGAAATACTCAGTCTTAAGCAAGAAGAGGATTGAAAAGCAGGGACTTAAACCTCTTCGCGATTGGAAAGAGGCACTTGCTGCCTATTTAGCCGAATCAAACGTTTAATGGACTGAGAATTGTTATTCCCCTTTCATAAAGAAAGGGGTTTTTTATCAAAAAGAATTTTGTTAAAGATAGAACGTAAATGTAACCTCCTATAATGGTTAACGTCTATAACAGTGGAAGGTTGATTACAATAAATGTTGTAATTTGTCATACTTGTGAACTTTTTTCTGAGTGATGGTTCCGCTTTCATTCCTATTACATAAGTGTTATCGCAGTTTCGCCTATATTTCAATCCTATTAAAAGTGAAATAATTGTCGGATATCCTAGTTTATTTCTATAATCGACTATGCTATAATCCAAAAGGATATGTTAAAAATAAACAAACTACTAATGTAATAAAAATATAGATACGTAAACCTTGGAGGGGCATATGCTTTATATTACTCTAGCTATCTGTTTTTTTGCGTCAATATTACTTACTCCGTTAGTTAAGAAACTAGCATTTAAGATTGGAGCAACAGATAAACCAAATCAAAGGAAAGTCCATTCACGTATCATGCCTCGTCTAGGAGGATTAGCAATCTTTTTAAGCTTTTTAATTGGGATTCTCATTTTTAATCCTTCTAATGAATTATTAGGAGAATACCATCTGTCCATCGTTATTGGAAGCTTTATCATCATTTTGACAGGAATGTTAGATGATGTTAAGGAGATATCACCAAAGGTTAAACTACTTGGGCAAATTGCAGCGGCAGCTGTGGTAGTTATTTATGGTGGTTTGCAAGTGGAATTTATTAACCTACCATTTGGCGGCATTATTGACTTTGGCTATTTAAGTATACCGTTAACGATGATTTGGATTGTAGGGATTACCAATGCCATAAATCTTATTGATGGTTTAGATGGTTTAGCAGGCGGAGTTTCCTCGATTGCATTAATCTCAATTGCCGGAATGGCGTTGGTTACAGGTAGTCCTTACGTAACAATTATGGCGTTAATTGTAGCTGCGAGTACAATAGGTTTTCTGTTCTTTAATTTTCATCCCGCAAAGATTTTTATGGGGGATACAGGAGCTTTATTCTTAGGTTATATCATTTCTGTATTATCATTATTGGGATACAAAAATATAACATTTGTTTCTTTGATTATTCCTATTATTATTCTGGGTGTTCCGATTTCTGATACATTCTTTGCGATTATTCGCCGACTTGTAAATAAGCAGCCTTTATCAGCACCAGACAAATCGCATCTTCATCACTGCCTGTTAAAATCAGGATTTACCCATAGTCAAACCGTCTTGTTAATTTACCTTATGGCTGCCCTTTTTGGCCTAGCAGCTTTCATTTTCTCACAAGCAACAGTTTGGGGATCTATAATCGTCATTTTAGCGTTGCTAATTACTATAGAGTTAGTTGTTGAGAGTATAGGACTTATTCGTGAGGATTATAAACCTCTCTTGAATTTTCTTAAAGGATTCAAGACAGTTAATGTAAAAAATAGATAGCTCTATCTTTGACAGAGTCTAAAACCTACGTTTTAGGCTTTTTGTTTATTTGAAAAATTCTTTTTTTAAGTTTCCTGTGTTTTACAATTCTAAAGTGTTTTCGAAATTACTTTTATGGACAAGATACTATCGAGGGAGGTTCGCTATGCTGTTTATAACCTTGATAGTATGTTTTACCATCTCAATTTTAATTACTCCAATGGTAAAAAAGTTAGCTTTTCTCATTGGAGCGACGGACAAACCAAATCGCCGAAAAGTTCATCAATCAACAATGCCTCGATTAGGTGGGTTAGCGATTTTTTTTAGTTTTATTATTGGTATGGTAATTTTACAACCTGAAAACCCAGCTTCAAATGCGATTCTATTCGGCTGCGTCATAATTGTTATTACAGGGATTTGTGATGATTTATTTGAGCTTCCTGCTAAGTACAAACTAATTGGACAGTTAGCCGCTGCCTTTACAGTTGTTTTCTTAGGCGATCTTCAAGTGTTTTTTATTAATTTACCTTTTGGAGGACAGCTTGAATTTGGTTATCTAAGCATTCCCTTTACGATTCTTTGGATCGTTGGGATTACGAATGCTATTAATTTAATTGACGGCCTAGACGGACTTGCAGCTGGTGTATCCTCGATTGCCCTGGTCGCTATTTCCGGCATGGCACTTATGCAAGGCAGCTTATATGTAGCAATTGTCGGGGTAATTGTATTAATGAGTACACTTGGATTTTTATTCTACAACTTCCATCCGGCCAGTATCTTTATGGGAGACACTGGAGCACTATTTCTAGGGTTTGTTATTTCTGTTCTTTCATTGCTTGGTTATAAAAACGTAACATTTATTTCCTTCATCATCCCGGTAATTATCCTCGGAGTCCCAATCTCTGATACTTTTTTTGCCATTATGCGAAGGATCATTAATAACCAACCTTTATCTGCTCCTGACAAATCACACCTGCACCACTGCCTGTTAAGGCTTGGTTACACGCACAGGCAAACGGTGCTACTGATTTATGCAATGGCTGCATTCTTTGGTGTAGTGGCTGTTATTTATTCTCAGGCGAGAATTGGCGTCTCCATCTTCTTAATCTGCTTGCTTATTTTATTAATGGAGTTTATTGCTGAAAAAATTGGTTTGATGGGGAACAATTTTCATCCATTACTAAAGGTTTTGCGTATGTTTGGAATTACGACGGCAAAGGATCGATCCTAAAAAAGTGACTGACTCAAAATGGCACATGCTGTGGCATTTGAGTCAGTCACTTTTTTCTAAATGCGCTCCAGGCACTTCGCTTTCCGCAGGCGTTGCGGTGAGCCTCCTCGGCGCTAGCGCCTGTGGGGTCTCACCTGCTCCGTACTCCTGCAGGAGTCTTCGTGCCTTCCGCGCAAATCAACAGGTGCAAATATCAATATTTAGCTTAAACAAAGCCTTTTCTAGAGTAACACTTCCAAGTAATCTGTATCCCCTTTTTTGAGGTCGGCCTGTCCGTTTGTAAGCTCAGTTAGCCAATCTACAAACACACTCACTTGGTCCTCGTTCACATATACTTCTACTTCAACAATATCCAGATAATGAATTTCCTTGATGATATATTCTGACTCCCTGAGTTCTTTTTCAACTTTCCCAAGCCATGTATAATCAATCTTCAAATGAATAACCTGAACAAGTCTTCTTTCAACAATTCCTGCTGTTTCTAAACCTTCTGAAGTCGCTTTCCCATACGCACGAATCAGTCCGCCTGCCCCTAATTTAATTCCTCCAAAGTAGCGGGTAATGACGACCACTGTATCTTTCAGTTTCTTTTTTTTCAACACTTCAAGAATCGGTACACCAGCAGTCCCACTAGGTTCACCGTCATCATTCGCTTTTTGAATCTGGTCATTTTCACCTATCAAATAGGCAGAACAATTATGATTGGCGTCCCAATGTTTTTTCTTCAAAGTTTGGATAAATTCTTGAGCTTCCCCTTCATTTTCTGCTCTCTTAATATGGGCAATAAAACGCGACTTTTGTATGATAATTTCATGTTCAGAAACTTCTTTTCCCACTGTATAATACCGAGATAACATAGTTTCTCCCTCCCAATTTTTGTTGCAAATATATAAAAAAAACATGGGTGTAATATAACTTTAATATAGAAATAATTTTCCCGTGTTATAATAAATAATGTTCAGATAGTGAAAATCCATTTTCTTAAAATAGTAGTTTTGCTACTAAACATTATACTACTTAGGCACTATACAGTTGGGAAATTTTTTGATTTAATTCTTAGAGATAGTAAAATCTTACAATCCGCGATAAACTAGATAAAAGGTCTCTGGAGGAGAGCATGGCCAAAATTCAGAAGATTAATGTAAAATCGATTGATGAAATCCGTGAAGAGATGATTGAAACTGTCACGAGCAGTAAAAGTGATATATTTCAAATAAGTGAACAATGCCGAAAAGACTATGAAGATATGACAACTGAATTACGCACCATCAAGGAAATGATGGTGAAATTGAATGCTGAAGAGGAACGCTTGGAAGAACTGGTACTTAAGGCGAGATTAACCTTATCAGAGCTTAGTATGAATTTTAAAGCATACACCGAAGCTGAGGTTAGAGAAGCTTATGAGAAAGCACATCAGCTGCAAATGGACCTGTCGATTAATTGGCAGTATAAAAAACAGCTATTGGATAAACGAGCGGACCTCGAACGCAGACTGCTGGGGTTGGATGAAACGATTGATCGTGCCGATCAGCTTATTTCGCAGATTTCGGTGGTTATGAATTATCTCATGAGTGACTTGAAACTTATGGGTGAAGAGTTACAGAATGCAAAAGCCAAGCAGGACTTTGGGTTAAAAATTATCGAAGCTCAAGAAGAAGAGAGAAAACGATTATCCAGAGATATTCATGATGGTCCGGCGCAAATGCTTGCTAATGTGATTATGAGGTCTGATTTAGTGGATCGGGTTTATCGGGAGCAAGGACCAGAGGAGGCTTTTAAAGAGATTGGAAGCTTCAAAAAAATGGTTCGTGCTGCACTCTATGAGGTCCGCAGAATTATCTATGACCTTCGCCCGATGGCGCTTGATGATTTAGGCCTAGTTCCTACCCTCAGAAAGTATTTACAAACCATCGAAGAATATCATAATAAGTCTAAAATAGAATTTATTCCCGTTGGCATAGAACGCAGGCTGCCTCCTAAGTATGAAGTTGGGTTATTCCGATTGATTCAAGAATCGGTGCAAAATGCATTAAAGCATGCCAATGCTTGTGAAATAAAAGTCAGATTAGAAATGACCAAAAAAGAATTAACCGTTCTCATTAAGGACAATGGCTCAGGATTTGATACCAATCAAAAAAAGCCCGAGTCATTTGGAATCATTGGAATGAGAGAACGTGTAGAGCTACTTGAAGGAAATATAACGTTTGAATCTAAAATAGGAAAAGGAACAGCCGTTTTTATTGTCGTTCCATTACCGTCTTAAATTAAAAGATATGTTAGCCATTGGAGCAGGAGGGGAAATAAATGATGACGAAGATTGCAATTATCGATGACCATCAGCTATTCAGAGAAGGGGTTAAACGAATTCTAGAATTCGAAAAAGCATTCCAAGTTGTTGCCGAAGGTGATGACGGAAGTGATGCTGTAACGATCGTAAATGCCTATAATCCGGATGTAGTGATTATGGATATAAATATGCCGAACGTGAATGGGATCGAAGCTACTCGTGAGCTGTCTGAGAAATTCCCAGACACGAAAATTATCATCTTATCCATCCATGATGACGAGAACTATGTGACTCATGCACTGCAAACCGGGGCAAGAGGTTACTTACTGAAGGAAATGGACGCCGATGCTTTAATTGAGGCAGTTAAAGTTGTGGCCGAAGGCGGCTGTTATTTACATCCAAAGGTAACTCATAATTTAGTAAACGAATATCGCAAGCTGACAGCAGGACGTACTGGTGGCGGCGCCTTTGTTCAAACTCTTGAATTACGCCGTCCGCTTCACCTGTTAACACGCCGCGAATGCGAAGTACTGCAAATGCTGGCTGATGGTAAGAGTAACCGTGGAATCGGAGAAGCTTTATTTATCAGTGAAAAAACGGTAAAAAACCATGTAAGTAATATTTTACAAAAAATGAACGTCAACGATCGTACGCAAGCTGTTGTAGTAGCCATTAAAAACGGCTGGGTTGAAGTTCGATAAGTTTTATAGGAAGGGCACGCTCTAGAAATGGGCGTGCTCTCTGTTTTTTTCATTGTTTTTTAGATAGAATAGAACAAAACATATATTTAAGGATGGTTCCAATATGAAAACCGCAATTGTTACGGATAGTACCGCATACATACCGAAAGAAATACGAGATAAATGGAAGATTGAAATGATCCCGTTAAATGTGATCTTTGGTAATGAGGCTTACCAGGAAGAAGTAGATATTACAGCAGAAGAATTTTACCAACAGGTGAAAGAGAAAGACCTTCCAACTACCTCACAGCCTCCAATTGGCCAGTTTGTCGAGCTGTTTGAGCGATTGTCTAAAGACTATGATGCTGTCATCAGTATCCACCTCTCCAGCGGGATCAGCGGGACTTTTGCCGGAGCTGTAACGGCTAGCACCATGGTTGAAAATATTAAAGTCTATCCGTTTGATTCTGAAATAAGCTGTATGCCGCAGGGATTATATGCAATCGAAGCTGCAAAAATGGCTTTAAAAGGGGAAGAGGCTGATAAAATTATGTCTCGTCTTGAGGAATTAAAAAAAACGGCACGTGCCTATTTTATGGCGGACGACTTGTCCCATTTACAGCGTGGTGGACGTCTTTCGAGCGCACAGGCGATTATCGGCAGCCTGCTTCAAGTCAAGCCCGTTCTTCACTTTAAGGACAAGGTCATCGTTCCATTTGAAAAAATCCGTACCCGGAAAAAAGCGATGAAACGAATCGTTGGTCTTTTAGGAGAAGACGCAGCAAGCGGCGAGCCCTACCAAGCCGCGGTTATCCATGCTAACCGCGAAGAAGAAGCACACGAATGGAAATCAGAGCTCGAAACCTTGTATCCAAACGTCGAATTCACCATGAGCTACTTTGGTCCTGTCATTGGAACTCACTTAGGAGAAGGCGCCATGGGTCTAGGCTGGATGAAAAAATAACGTGTGTGAAAGCCAGGCAGAAAGTCTGGCTTTTCAACTTTGTTAAGTGTGCCATTTTAAAATAATATTATTCGACATAAAGCAGGTATTTTGACAACTCTTGTTGAACTTACTTAAAAGCAATTAATAACAAAAGGAAGGGTGCTGTTTTTGTGCGTTTTCTTGTAAAAGACAATTGTTTAGTTCCCCTTAGAGATAGTGAGGACTCACTTCCCATCTCACAAATCCCAACCATCCTTCAACCATTATTAAATCCTACTTTTCCCTACAACCCTAATCTCCAGCTCCTTCTTACAGGCAAACAGCTATTGCTGGATGACCTGACATTCCCTCTCGAAGAAATCCAAGAACATTATGAAAATGGCTATATTACCTATCGTAAAGGGATTGAATTTAGAAGAAATAAACCAATTTGTTCACGTTGTGGTAACATGGCAGAGAATCTGTTTGCACGTTTTCCATGTGCCAGGTGTGGAGAAATATGCCTTTATTGCCGTAAATGCCTGATGATGGGAAGAATCAGTGCATGCACCCCTTTACTTGGTTGGAACGGACCAGCACCAGAGCACCATTTGCCTGAAAATATACTCCGATGGAAAGGCCAGTTATCGCTTGGTCAGCAAAACGCATCGAATAGAGTAGTAGAGACAGTGAAGAACATGACCGATCTGCTCGTATGGGCGGTTTGCGGTGCGGGAAAAACCGAGGTTCTTTTTGCTGGAATTGAATCTGCCCTAGCAGCCCAAAAGAGAGTTTGTATTGCTACACCCCGGACAGATGTTGTCCTAGAGCTTACACCCCGGCTGAAATCTGCCTTTCCTGGAATTAGTGTTGCTTCACTATATGGCGGAAGTGAGGACCGCCACCTTTATGCCCCGCTTACAATTGCCACAACACATCAGCTGCTACGGTTTTACCACGCCTTTGATACGATTATTTTGGATGAGGTCGATGCGTTTCCATATACCGCGGAGGAATCTCTTCAGTATGCTGCCGTTCAGGCAAGAAAGCCAGAATCATCCATGATTTACCTAACTGCGACACCAAATGAAAAATGGCAAAGAGAGTGCAGAACAGGAAAAAGGTCCTTCACCACCATCCCAGCCAGATTCCACCGTCATCCCCTTCCCATTCCTCATTTCACATGGTGCGGCAATTGGCAAAAGCAATTGAAAAAAGAGAAGCTGCCAGCCAATATTCTTACCTGGATAAAAAAACGGCTCGAAAATAATAAGCAAGCTTTATTGTTTTTCCCACATATTCGCTTAATGGAAAAAGCCCTCCCCGTCCTCCGAAAGTTAGCTCCCGAGATAGAGGCAGTCCACGCCGAGGACCCAGATCGTAAAGAAAAGGTTCAAAAAATGCGAAAAAAAGTTATCCCTTTATTACTAACTACAACCATTTTAGAACGGGGTGTAACATTTCCCAACATCGATGTTGCTGTTGTTGGTGCAGAAGATGACATATTTACGGAAAGCGCACTTGTTCAAATTGCCGGTAGGGCAGGCAGGAGTAAGGATTTCCCTAATGGAGTAGTAACATTTTTTCATTTTGGTAAAACGGAGGCAATGCTGAAGGCACGAAAACAAATTACTGTAATGAATCATGAAGGAGTGAGAAAGGGGCTAATCGACGAATGATATTATTCTCTCAAGCTCAATGTCTAGTATGCCATGAAATCATCCAGCCTAAAATGGGGTGGAAAGCTATTTTTTCAGAAGAAAAAGAGATGAATCTATGTCCAGCTTGTGAGGGGAAATTTGACTTAATTGAAGGAGAACAATGCAGGGTATGCAACCGCCCTTTTCAATTCTTAGAAGAAAGGTTTCGTCATGGTAATATGTGTCATGACTGCAAACGGTGGGAGGAGGATAAGGATTGGAAGGGCTATCTTGATTCCAATTACTCTATATACCTGTATAATGACTTTTTTAAGGAAGTGATGGCTACCTTTAAATATCGAGGTGATTATGTATTGGCTAAAATTTTTACTCAAAAAATTAAGGACCTCCTTAGAAAAATCCAGCCGGACTTACTTGTACCAATCCCATTGAGTCAGGAGCGTCTTTATGAGCGGGGATTTAATCAAGCAGAAGCGCTGTTGATTGAGTCTGGCTTAACCCCAACAATGCCTCTAAATCGAGTCCATTCAGAAAAACAATCGAAGAAATCACGATCAGAGCGAATTCATATTCCACAGGTTTTTCAAGTCGACCACCAAATTGAAATAAAAGGAAAAAGTATTCTGATAATCGATGACATCTATACGACAGGTTCAACTTTACGGCATGCGGCAAAGCTGTTAAAAGAATCGGGAGCGGAAAGGGTTCAGTCCCTAACGCTCGCCCGATGACCGATATTAATACTTCATCCTTAAGGCTTTTTGGGCATTTTCAATATCATTTCCAAGTAAGCGGCCTAAATCATACGACGGATATAGCCCATTTCTGTACATATAATTAAAAATCCGTTCATGCCCTTTAATTCCGGCGTTTAACTGCTTTGTTAACACATTCCTTAGTGCCGGTGTTGCTGTTTCCGTAATGGCAACAGACAAATTCCGTACTAACGCTTTGGAAAGACTTAGAAGGTCACCGGCATAAAAACCAACATCCTCCCTAAAATCATCGTCGTCATCTCTGCCTTGATAACCTGGGGCAGAAGGATAAAATTTTAATAGCTCATTAAGGTTATGTTCAAGTTCGTGAATGGATTTTCTATAGATTTCCTTTAGCTCTTGATCGGGAACCTTTCTATACGATAACTTTAACTTCATTAAGCCTACAGATTGAAATGCGACCAGTTCATGAAGTTCTAATGTTTCATGCCAAGCGAGTGTTCTTCTATCTTGTTGTTCCATGTATAACTCCTCCAGTCATTTTTCATCTCAGTACTTTATTCATAAGAGATAAAAGTGGTAAATTGTCCCTGATAATAATAGACTAAAGATGTAGGACATTAAAATGTTAACTGAGGTGTCTTAATTTTAGTTGTTACTATTTTCCCTGTGTTTTTGTCAAAATTTCGACAAAACTTCTGTTGTGTTTTGGCAGGATAATCAAAGGGTAAAATAGAAATGTAATACATAGGAATATAAAGGAGGAATCCACAAATGAATTATAACGTTCGTGGTGAAAACATTGAGGTAACTCCAGCAATTAGAGATTACGTTGAAAAGAAAATTTCTAAATTGGAAAGGTATTTCACAGAAGCGCCTGAAGCAAAGGTAAATGTGAATCTAAGATTCAATCAAGATAAAAGTTCAAAAGTAGAGGTTACTATCCCGCTTCCAAATCTGGTTCTTCGAGCAGAAGAAACAAATGTTGATATGTATGCTGGAATTGATTTAATCTCAGATAAGTTAGAGCGTCAAATCCGCAAGCATAAAACAAAAGTTAATCGTAAATTCCGAGAAAAAGGCGATTTCCCGGTTACGTTTGCAACTTCTGAAAATACTGAAGCTGTAGATCATGATGAAGACGACTTAGAACTTGTTCGTACCAAGCGCTTTGATCTGAAGCCAATGGACAGTGAAGAAGCGATTCTTCAAATGAATCTATTAGGACACAGCTTCTATGTATTCAACAATTCTGAGACTAACCGTACAAACGTAGTTTATAAGCGTAAAGATGGCCGTTACGGCTTAATTGAAACACATTAATAAGACACACAACGCAGTTCCGAGTCATTGGAGCTGCATTTTTATGATGTTCTATTATTCTAATATTTTTTTATAATTAGAAAATGATGATAATCAAAATATGAAAAAATCATAATAGTTTTTCCTCCTAGTTCTTTAGGAGGTTTTTTAATGCTAAAAACACTATTCATATAATGGTAATATTGTTAATTAATTGAAATATAGTATAATAGTTGTAAATTGTAATACAAGGAGGTAGGTACAAAGTAGGAAAGGTGTATTTAAAGGTAGCAACTGTTTATTTTACGATTGGGGTTTTGGCCGGGCTGACGATGGGAATTATCCATGATTTCCGTTTTACATCTGTTCACGCGCATGTTAATTTACTTGGCTGGGTAACCATGGCATTATTTGGACTTATTTATCACTTTTATCCCAATGCTGCAAATTCAAAGCTTGCTAAAACTCAGTTCTGGTTACACAATATTGGGGTTCCGGTCATGCTCGGAGGGATTGCACTCCAAGTATTGGGAGTTTCTGCAGCTCTTCCAGCAGCCATCATTGGCTCATTTGCAGTGGTAATTGGTGTTATTTTATTTACTGTTAATGTTTTTAAATATGTGAGGAAAGATTCAAACTACAATTCTGATAAAAACGTATCGCTATAAACCATTTTTGCACACATGATCCCCTTCATGTGTGCTTTTTTATTACAATCATATATTCAAATAAAAAGTCTCAAAAATTAAATAATAAAGTATATTCCATACTAATCTGTCAAAAATGGTACTATTTAATTGTGACTAATATGATACATAGAGGAAGAGAGGGCGAGTGCTGATGACTGAAAACATAGGTCGGAACGAACCTTGTCCATGTGGGAGTGGAAAGAAATATAAAAAGTGCTGTGGGGCAAAGGAAGCTGTGTCGATTACACATGTTATTGAAAATGAGATCGATGATTTGCAAAAGAAACTGATTCACTATGCACTTAATCATTATGAAGATGAAGTTTTTAGTGGTTTTGAGGAATATCAAGATTACTTTGATATTGAGGAGGAGGAACTCCAGTTTTACGAATTTGTATATACAATCTGGTTTTCGCTGTTTCATGTATTGGAAGATGGGGATACGATTCTAGAAGACTTTATTTCTTCAGAGGTAAGGAAACTAAAAAGACCGAAATTGAAGCAGATCCTGCAATCTTGGACAGAAGCAAGGACGATTGCGGGCGAAATTAATCATGTTGGAAATAATGCACTAATCGTGGTTGATGGATTCACCTCTGAAAAATATGAGGTGGTTTTAACAAACAACAAAAGACCATTTGAAGAAGGGTCATTTTTTATTGGGTTTATTCTTCCATTTGACCAAAAACATGTCTTTTTCCCTGCGCCGTTTGATTTGCCGGAATTACCTCTTGAGCAAGCAATTGATTTTATTGAGCAAAAAAGTCGAGATGCCGGTTATGACTCTCCTCAGGAGTTTCTCACTGACTTTTTCATGGAGTTAATGAGAGATCTCACGATGATCGGTGGCCTAGTAGATATTGAAGGTATGGAGTGGGCGGCGCCTGTTTATAAGGAAGTAGCAGAGTTACTTAAGAAAAACTTGGAGTCACTTGGTGAAGCCTCGCCGATTGTTGATTTAGGTATCATTCTTTGGTATCAATTTTGTGAGAAAAAGCAAAAGAAGATAAAAAAGCCAAACTTATATGCCGCTTCACTACATTATTTACTTACAACATTCAATAATATGGTTTCCGGGCTTACTCAAAAGGAAATTGCCAAGTTGTATAATGTACCGGTGGGCTCCCTTTCTTCCACCTATAGAGAAATGGATGACGAATTAGAGGAAGAGATAAATAAAGTTATTGACATTGCCTATGAAGAAGATGAATTAGATAGCCCATTTACTGCGTACCCATTTAATTCGTTGCAGGGACCAATGCCGACAGAGCAGGTCATGCAGGAAGCATTGGCAGACATTCAAAAACAAAATTTTGAAACAGTTGAAGAAATAAATGACTATTTAAAGAAGAAATTAAATAGCCCAACTCCAAAAAAAGTATCAAAAACGAATAAAGAGCGTGCACAGCAACTGGTATATGATGCAATGGAAGTTCAAGGTCCTAAACGCTATAAACTTGCTGAGGAAGCGATCAAGCTAGATCCGAACTGTGTGGATGCTTATGTGATTCTCATTGAAAATTCAACAAGCCTGCAAGAAGCGTTAATGCTATCCGAAAAAGCAATGAAAATCGGCGAGAAGGAACTTGGAAAAGCATTCTTCGTAGAAAATAAAGGTCATTTTTGGGGACTGTTTGAAACGAGGCCCTATATGCGTGCGAAAGCACAATATGCAGGTGCATTATACCAGCTAGGGAAAATTACTGAGGCTATACAGCAATATGAAGAAATCCTTGTATTAAATCCAAATGATAACCTTGGAGCTCGATATAGTTTATTTGCACTTTATTTGGACAAGGGAGAGTTGTCTAAAGCAGAGAAACTTCTGAATCAATATGAAGAGGAATCCGCCCATGGACTTTACAACAAGCTTTTGCTTGAAGTATTAAAAAATGGTTTCACTACAAAAGCAGCCAAAATGCTGAAAGAGGCAAAAAAGCAAAATCCATATGTAATTCCACTCCTAACAGGAAAAAAACGTCTGCCTAAACATATACCAGAATATCACGGCTGGGGCGATGAAAACGAAGCAGTCATCTATGTAGAGGAACATCTGCATTTATGGAAGAAGGTAGAGGGATTGCAGGAATGGCTTAAGAAGTTTTAAAAAATCGAGAGGGACGACCTCTCGATTTTTTTATCTTATAGTGACCGAAAACTGCAAAGGAAAGAGAGTTGGGTACCTTTAGAAGGTTTATAGTGCCAGAAACCAGAAGCAGGTAAGATTTGGGTAACAAAGTCTTTGATTACCACTGAGTAGCATATTCGCCGTTGAAGGGAATCAAAACTCATCTTTGATTACCGCAAAGTAGCATATTTGCTATTATAGGGAGCCAAAGTCCACCTCAAATTACTAGATCCTAGATATTATTACATTTGAAGAACCTTGATTATCAGAAAGTTAGAATTAGATAAATAAATAAGGCTGGCAATTCGCCAGCCCCCTTAACAATTTATTTCCCTGCACCATGGCAGTTTTTATATTTCTTCCCGCTGCCACAATAGCATGGGTCATTACGGCCGATGTCGATTTGGTTTACTTTTGGCTTTTTCTTAACAGCTTCTCCGTCTTCTTTCGGATTAACCGCCTGTCCTTTTGCAACTTCTTGACGCTCAAGGTTGTTTCGGATTTCAGCCTTCATTATATACATAGAAGCTTCTTCTTCAATCGAGAGAACCATTGCCTCAAACATCGCGAAACCTTCATGCTGGTATTCACGAAGAGGATCAATTTGTCCATACGCACGAAGATGGATACCTTGGCGAAGTTGATCCATTTGGTCAATATGGTCAATCCACTTACTGTCTACAGCACGCAGTGTCACTACTTTTTCAAATTCGCGCATTTGCTCTGGAGAAAGAATTTGTTCTTTTTCATCGTAACGCTCTTTCACCTTTGCAAAAATGGCTTCTGTGATTTCCTCTGGATCTTTCCCTTTTAACTGCTCGATCGTAATATCACCTTCATGAAGCAGGTTGGCATTCACGTAATCAATAATACCCTGAAGGTTCCATTCGTCTTCATCCTCATGCTTATTCGCATGTGCTTCCACATTTCTCTGAATGGTTGATAGAATCATTTTTTCTACAATTTCTCGCAGATTTTCTGATTCTAATACTTCATCACGTTGTGTATAGATAATTTCACGCTGCTGACGAAGAACATCATCATATTGTAAAAGCTGTTTACGGGCATCAAAGTTGTTACCCTCTACACGTTTTTGTGCAGATTCAACCGCTCTTGAAACCATTTTACTCTGAATCGGCTGGGAATCATCCATCCCCAGGCGTTCCATCATCGCTTTCATGTTGTCAGAACCAAAGCGGCGCATTAGTTCATCTTCCATTGATAGGTAGAACTGAGTGACCCCTGGGTCTCCTTGACGTCCGGAACGTCCACGAAGCTGGTTATCAATGCGTCGGCTTTCATGACGTTCTGTACCGATAACAGCAAGACCGCCTAATTCAATTACACCTTCACCAAGCTTGATGTCTGTACCACGACCAGCCATGTTGGTTGCGATGGTAACAGAGCCTTTATGACCTGCTTCCGCAATGATTTCTGCTTCGCGCTCATGGTTTTTTGCGTTCAAGACATTATGTTTGATTCCCTTTTTCAATAAATACTTAGAGATTAGTTCTGATGTTTCAATTGCTACCGTACCAACAAGTACAGGCTGACCTTTTTGATTACGCTCGGCAATATCCTCAACGACTGCACGGAATTTACCGTCTATGGAAGCGTAAATTAAATCTGGACGGTCATCACGAGCGATGGGTCTATTTGTTGGAATCACAATTACGTTCATATTATAAATATTACGGAATTCTTCTTCTTCCGTTTTCGCTGTACCGGTCATACCAGCAAGCTTTTCATACATACGGAAGTAGTTTTGGAAGGTGATGGTTGCCATGGTCATGCTTTCGTTTTGAACTTCCAACCCTTCTTTTGCTTCAATTGCTTGGTGCAAGCCTTCACTGTAACGGCGGCCCTTCATTAAACGGCCGGTAAACTGGTCAACAATCACGATTTCACCATCTTGCACGACATAATCAACATCTAAGTGCATGCTGACATTTGCCTTCAAGGCTTGGTTGATATGATGGTTTAAGGTTACGTGCGAAATATCAAAAAGATTTTCTATCCCAAATGCGCGCTCCGCTTTGTTGATACCATCCTCTGTGAGCATAACGCCTTTTGTTTTTTCATCATAGGTGTAGTCTTGATCTCTTGTCAGTGTACGTACGAATGCATTTGCTTGGATATAAAGAACGGCAGACTTTTGAGCAGAACCTGAGATAATCAACGGTGTACGCGCTTCATCGATTAAGATGGAGTCAACCTCGTCAATAACCGCATAGAACAGAGGACGCTGTACTTTTTGTTCCTTATAAAGGACCATGTTATCTCGTAAATAATCAAAGCCAAACTCATTGTTTGTACCGTAAGTAATATCACAGGCATAGGCCTCTTGTTTTTCCTCTTTAGATAGGCTGTTTAAATTTAAACCAACAGTAAGTCCGAGAAATTTATATAATTGTCCCATTTCGTTGGCGTCACGGCTTGCCAAGTATTCGTTGACGGTAACAACGTGGACACCTTTTCCAGAGATCGCATTTAAGTAGACCGGCATGGTAGCAGTTAAGGTTTTACCTTCCCCAGTTTTCATCTCAGAAATATTTCCTTCATGGAGAGAAATCCCCCCCATTAATTGAACATGGTATGGATATAAACCGAGTACTCTGCGTGCTCCTTCACGAACAACTGCAAAGGCCTCAACTAGCAAATCATCAAGTGTTTCACCTTTTTGATAGCGAAGCTTAAACTCATCTGTTTTTTCACGGAGCTGGTCATCGCTTAATTTTTCCGTTTCTTGTGCCAGTGCCTCAATTTGATTTGCCGTTTTGTCCAGTCGTTTCAGCTCGCGTTTATTAAGATCGAACACTTTATTTAAAATCCCCATCATATGATGAAACGCTCCTTTTATGTCTGATTTTCTTACTTAAGAAATTCGCTATATAAACAAAAAAATCCTATCAAAAACATCGATAAATATCCTTTATATCTTACCACTTCGTAAATAGAGTGACAACATTGTTACCGTTTTAGCCACATTTACAAAGGGTGAATCAGTTAAGTCTATCAGAGCTGCTTAATTCTCCTATTTCAAAATTGTCAATTACTTGTATGCAATTGTAATACATGTTTCAAGTTAAATGAGTATTAGTGTTGTATAAACATTCATAGTTACGTATAAAAATTAGACTCATTAGAGGTTTACAACTTGATTATATTGTTAATTGAACCTTTAATTATCAACGTTTTCATGTTGTTTTTAGGAAGAAGGTCTCATGAAAACTTTATGATAAAATATTCACAAATTGTACATTGGAAAATACTTTTGCAATGTTAGATACTACCATTAGAGAGGTTAAACTTAGATAAATATAGAGAGAGAAAAATTTAGAATGGGAAGGGTGAGTCAAGTGGCTTTTTGGGGGAAGAAAGATAAAGAGAAACCCGAATCTAGAGAGAGTAAAAAGAAGCCTGGACTTTTTCGTAGACTCTGGCAGAAATTTAGAAACATAGACTGGAAGGATCCAGTTACTAGATGGAAAGCATTATTTGTCGCCCTAATAGGGTCTATTGTCATTTTCGGAGGAGGATACGGTGTTCTTTCCTTTACAAACTCGCCGACCTTTTGTGCTAATTGTCACGAAATGGCGCCTGAAGTATCAACTTTTACGGCAAGTGCCCACAGCGAAATAACCTGTGTTCAGTGTCATATCAAACCTGGTTTTATGAACATGATTACACACAAAGTAATTTCATTAAAAGAGGTTTACCACCACGTGATGGGAATACCTGAACAAATTGTTCAAACCGAACATGAGGCGGTTTCAGATGAAAACTGTTTACAATGTCACTCGAAGAACCGACTTGTTTCGGCGTCTGGTGACTTAATTGTTAACCATAAAGGACACATAGAAGAAGGTGTCCCTTGTATCAGCTGTCACGCCGGCGTTGCACACGCAAAAATTGCAGCACGCGGAATAAACACCGAAGAAGTTCGCGGTCATTGGACAAAAGAAGTTGCACAACAAATGATGGAAAAGAAATACTTGGCTCCAAACATGGGAACTTGTATTGACTGTCACGATAAAGTAAACAACGGTGAAAAGCCTTGGAAAGATGTAGCATACCTTGTACCGCCTAATCCAGAGCACCTTAAAGAAGAAGCAACTAAGGAAAAATCAAATGCAGTAATACATGAGGCAAATACTGAAGAAGAAGCAAAAGAAGCAGCAGCGCAACATGACGAGAAAACTCAAAAAATTATTCTTGAAGCACTTGGAAAACAGCAGAAGGATGTAAAAATTTCAATGGCATGTGCCACTTGCCACGAGCAAGTAAACATCCCAGAAGACCACAAAGCGGCAGATTGGAATCAAAATCATGGAGGAACGGCCCTTAACCAATTAGATAAATGTGTAGACTGCCATCAAGATTCTAAATGGTTTAGAGATATTCCTAAGGAAGACCTTGTCTCTCTATTAAAAATGGCTGAGGTTGAGGAAGAGCAAAAAGATCATAAATATCAACCAAATATAACGGTTGTTAGAGAGCAATCAAGAATAAATAAGTTCTGTAGTGCCTGTCACTCCGAACGCCCGACGAGTCATGGTGAAAGTGATCAATGGTTAACTTCTCACTCAGGTAAAGCAGGCACACAAGAAGAGAAAGCACAATGTTTGGTTTGCCACGATCGTGAAAAACCAACAGCGGAATCTCCTGATGTAAAAGCACCAACAGATGTTTATTGTCAATATTGCCATAGAACTGGCTTTAAAGATGATGTTAAGAATTAATGATTATTTTTTTAATTGGAGGGAAGTTGAATGGAAGACGAACGAATAGAACATACCAACCCTCCCCGGACCCGCTACAAAGTATATAAATATTTAACTGCAGCAGTGTTTTTTATCGTCGTCTTCTTCTCACTCGGACTAATAGGAGTAGAAACCACTTCAAGCTCAGAGTTCTGCTCCTCCTGCCATGAGATGAAGCCGCAATACTATACATGGAAAGCCTCTAGTCACAGTGAGGTAGATTGTGTTAGCTGCCACATTGAACCGGGAACTGAAAATTATGCGAAGGCAAAGGCGAATGGCATAGCCCAATTGTATAAAACAAAAACGGATAATTATATTGCACCAATAAAAATGCCTACACTTATCCCTGATGAGGCCTGTGAAAGGTGTCACAGTATCACTTCTCGAGAAGTCACTCCTTCTGGAGATATCATCATTCCTCATGATAAACATCAGGAGGAGGGGATTGAGTGTGTTCAGTGTCATAGTGGTACAGCCCATGGAGAAATATCAGACCGAAAAGTGACCTATAAGAGTGATTATGAAAAATGGAATGAGAAGCTTGGGGCATCGCTCATGAGTGATAAGAAGTATATTAGTCCCAAAATGGAAACCTGTATGGACTGTCATAAAGTGCGTAAAGCCCCGATGGAGTGTACTGCCTGTCATGAATCATCAATGATTCCTGATAATCATCAATCCGAAACATTTAAAGTAGGAGATCATGGTAAGATTCAGTCTGCTGATTTAAAAACATGTGATAAGTGTCATTCCTATATGTCTGAACCCAATGATTTATTTAAAGAGGATGCGAATTATACAAAATATTTAAATCAAGATGAATCAAACTCTAATAGTGTCACAGTTTCAGAGTATGCTAAAACGAATACGTTTTGTAAGGACTGTCATGGACAAAAGCCGAAAAGCCATGAGCGGGTATCATTTACCACTGAGCATGGGCGTTACTCTAAGGAAACAGACACCTGTTTTACTTGCCATGATAATCGTATTACCAGTGAGAGTCCTGTTACAAATGTATCCTGTGCTTCCTGCCACCCAAGCTCACACAAAGGTGGCCAGTGGAAAGAAAGACATCCATTTAAATTGGCTGAAAATCAAAAAATTGACCGTTCCTGCCTGCTATGTCATGTCGAAGAGACGTGCAGCAAGTGTCATAGTAATGTTAGCAGTACTCAAAAAGAGCAAGAATAAGGTTACGAGAGGAGTATGAACATGGAAGCAGAAAGAACACCAGAACAGGTGGAGGAAAAATCAGCAAGAAAAACACCTAAGACCTTTACTAAGTTTCAAAGTATCTTGTTGTTATTGCTCACATTAGTAGTGACATCAGGAGCAGGTTATACTCTGGGTCACTTTTACTTTTGGAATGACCTTGATATGAAAAGAGTAAATGAACAGCTTGATTATTATAAGGAAAAAGTAAGACTAGATCCTGCAAATTTAGAAAATAGGATTGTCCTGGGATATACGTATTTTTTAAAGGGTCAGAATGAAAAAGCAATAAGAGAGTTTGATTATGTAATTGAACAAGATGACAATTACTATGATGCCTATTACAACCTTGGTTTAGTTTTCTTAGACGAGAAACGTTACAACGAGGCACTATCCGCCTTTGATAAGACCATACAGATTGCACCAAAGGATTTTAAAGGACATGTACAATTAGGCATTACATATAGACAACTAGATATGTATGAAGAGGCAACAGAAACGTTAAGTAAAGCAAACGAGTTAAACCCAGCAAACTCTGATATCATTTATCAAATTGGTCTGGTAGCGGAAGACCAAGGCGAATATCAAACAGCTATTGATATTTATAAGGAAGCTTTGCAGTATGATCCACTATATGAAGATGCAGTAGTTGCACTTGATCGACTTGAAAAATTTGATACTGTAGCTGAAGGTGAAGGTGAGTAACAATGAAAAGACGTAATGTTTATATCGGAATGGCACTTATATTATTGGTTACTGCAGCAGTGTTTACCTTGCTATTTATGAATGAAAGTAAAGCTGTTCCAACTGGATTACAGAATGTTCTTGACCCTTCAGGAGCACCACAATTCAGCCTTCAGTTGAATGGTGAGTTTGATACCACTTTAAATAAGCCGATGGATGCAGCAGTAACAGATTCGTTTATTTATGTTACAGATACAAACAATAAACGCGTGATGGTTTTTGATCAAGGAGGATCACTGCTTTACCATTTCGGAGAGGCAGGAAAGGAAGAGGGTCAATTCAATTTCCCATATGGAATTGCAGCAGATGCAAAAGATCGAGTTTTTGTTGCTGACTTATATAACGGAAACATCTCAATCTTTGATAAAAAAGGAAAGTTTATTGAGTATTTTGCCCAGAAGTATACGAACGATAAATTAATTACAACACCTGCGGGATTACGGATTATAGATGATAAAGTTTATGTCACTGATATTGAAGCAAGTAGAGCATTTGTCTTTAGTATCGAAGGAGAATTACTTTTAGAAATCGGTAAACCAGGTAGTGAAAACGGCCAATTTATTGCACCCAATGCTATAACTGCTGATAAGGAAGGAAATATTTACGTTGTTGATACTGGTAATCAACGGGTTCAGGTTTTTGATGAAAAAGGTAAATTTATAAAAATTATCAATGGGTCCAATGGGGGAGGCGAATCACCTTTTGTTAATCCTAGAGGAATTGGAATTGATAGCCGTGGGACCCTTTATGTAGTCAGTAATCTAACGCATATCGTATACGGCTTTGATACAGACGGAAAACAGGTCTTCCAATTTGGATCAATGGGCGAAGCAAATGGGCAATTTTACTTACCAAATGGACTATTTATTGACAATAAAGACAATGTTTATATTACCGATACTCTAAATCAAAGGGTTTCGGTCTTTAAGTAAGATAACAAACTATGACGTTCTTTAAAGGGGGTGGTATAGAAAAACTACGAGTTTGGTTCATCCTTACATCTAAAAAAAAGAGAAAAAGAGAGAGAGAAAAAAGAGAGAGTTATAGGGAGGTTTTAAGAGTGAAAAGGTTTAGTTTTAGTTTATTATTTGTCTTTTTACTGTTAGGCATTTTTGCGGCAGGGGCTTCGGCAGAAGAATCCGAACATAACAAGTTACTTAATCCACAAGTTTCAGTTGAACCGGGGAATCCAAACGCTAATGCAACAACAAGTGGCATTGATACGGAAGATGGTTCTACTTTTAATCAAGTTATCAAATCCGATGGCATGCGTGACAATCACGGTGTAGCAGGAGACCAAAAAACTCACGGTTCATACCAAAATAACACAAACTCATGTGCTAGCTGTCACCAGACGCACACTTCAAAAGCTAGACAATTATTGTTTGCTGACAGTACATACAATACTTGTGTAGCTTGTCATGATGGTACATTAGGATTTTATAATGTGTTTGAGAACGGTAAGGAATACTTTAATTCTGAAAATACAGCCGGTACATTCGGCGGTACTCATTCAGGTAATATGAGTGTTCACTTAGCAACGGGTGCGTTAAAAGTGAGTGCTGCACCGGGCGGTAACAAAACTGCTGCAGCTCAAGCTGATACTTCTTCATGGGGCGGTAACTTTACTTGCGCAAGCTGTCACGCACCGCACGGTTCATACAGCAGCCGTTTATTACATTCCAACCCAGCAAACATGGGTAACACCGCTCCGGAATTAGGCGGTAATAAAGCAGTAAAAATCGATGTTGTTAATTTTGCAGAACGTAATTTAAATGTTAATGCAGCTGCTCCTAAATTCAAAGGAGTGCGTGGAACAAAAGTTGAGCATGGTTTGACTGATGCGAAGTATGACAGCATCCCAGCTGATGCGGTAGTTGTTATGGTTTACGAAAAGAATTCAGCAAATACAGCATATGCCAAATCAACAAATCCTTGGTTATATGGTTATAGCTCAACATCAAATGGTCGTAACTATCAATCAAGATTATTTACAGTACCTGCAAATGAAATTTATGTAGAAGATCCGGCTACAGGCAAAGAAACGACAACTAGCGTACTTAAGAAAGATGGAACAATTAATAATTTCCCTACTACTGTTGATGATGCGTATCATTGGTCAAATAAGGTTATTGATCAAAATGACTATCAAAATGGTAAGGCTGGTGCACCAGTTAAATTTAAATATGATAAAGGGTTAGTTTACTCAGCTACTGAAGCAGGTAAGACCTTGTTAAATAGCGCTAAATCTGCTGATATCGGCCGTGCATACACTGTACAATTTGATTTACAAGCAGTTCCAGGTGCTGTTTCTAACGTTGTAACTACACATAATGTAGAATCGTTATGGGGTTCTAACTCAACTGGAGGAGTAGCAACATCTCAGTGGTGTTCAACATGTCATACTGATTACTTATTTGCTTCAAACTGGAATGGAGCTGTAAGTAAAAATGGAAACTATAATAATCAGAAATACTATGGCCACACTACTAATAGTGCGTCCTATACTTGCTTACGCTGTCACTATTCACACGGAACAGATATTGAAATCATGGAAGACGCTGATGGTGCTACGATTCATGACTTACAAAAACCTACAACTGAACTACTAGGTAAAGGCTGGACTGAGCCAGTAGCAAAAGAATATATGATGGACAAGAACCCATCTTCAGCACTTAAGAAATTTACCAACTTGTCAGGATGTTGGGCATGTCACAATAGCTCAAAAGCTGCTTCATTGAAAAACACAAACCGGGATGAGCTTCACCCAGACGGTATGATACCTGATCCATCTACAAAGAGCTATAAATAAAAAGTAGCTAACATTAGCGGGAACTAAATGTTAGCTAAGAAAAAATGTGTAGAGATAGGGTGTTATGCATTTGCATAGCATCCTATTTTAGTTAGAATAATTCTAACTAAAATAAAGAATAAATGTCAATTAACTTGAAAAAGTAACGCTTATATTTTTAGGAAGTGAATATCTTCTATCTTGACAATCTTCCAAATTCAATCAGGTTACTTTTCTGATTTCAATCTCCTATTCTTTCCATATTAAACTTCTATATATGTATATTTGTTGAAAAATACAGGTATTCACTAGTACCCTGACTACAATCGTTTTAGAATAGAATTATAGGTTTTAATATGAAATACAGAAAAGCAGAGGTGAGGGGGACTATGAGAATCCGAGTACTCCTGCATAAATTTCAATTGCTCATACTTATTATGCTTATTTCTTTTATCCAAGCACCGGGTTCTAATACTTTCTTAAGTCTAAAAGCTGTACAGGCTGTAGAATTAGATAATACAGAGCCTAAAGTATCCGTAACATCTCCGGTAACGGGGTCAACATTAAATCAAGAAGCAGTTATTATATCCGGTACTGTGGAGAATTTCGCAACAGGCATTTTAATTGCCTTATACAATGGTTCAGATCTATTAGGAACAATCAGTGAGGTGAATGAAAATGCTTGGAGTATTTCTGTCCAGTTGTCAGATGGTACTTATAATGTTTATGCAAAGGCAGTTGACTCTGAAAGTACGGCAGGCACTTCTAATAATGTCCAATTTACATTGGATACAAATTTACCAACGATTTCATTTACAACTCCAAAGGATGAAGGCTATACGAATTCAGCAAAAATTGAAGGAACAAGTGAATCTAATTTAACCGTCAAACTATGTGTAGATTGTATGAAAAATTCGGAAGGTCAAGTTATGGGAGATTGGATATCTGTCCTAACTGATGAGTATGGAAAATGGTCATATGAGGATACACAAATAGCAGAGGGCATACATACCGTTTATGCAAGTGTGTCCGATAGTGCAGGAAATATTGTTAATAAAAATATTACTTTTACAATTGATAGGACACGGCCCATTGTCTCACCTGAGTTCTTCCCAAAACAAGATGTGACTCAGGTTTCGGTGGATACTACTGTTAAGATTCGGATTTTGGATAGGACACTAATTAATGAACAAGCGCTAAAAAATAGCATTATTTTAACTCAAAATGGAGAGGCAATTCCAGGAGAAGCGGTACATAACTCTAATACAAATGAAGTAATTTTTACTCCTTTAGAACCATTATTGAAGGGTAAAAAGTATCAGGTGTTTATCAGCCCTTTAGGGTTAATTGATTCTGCCGGTAATAGAGCGTTCCCGCGGTTTTGGTCATTTACAACGGAAAGCATGTTTTCCGCCCAACATGAAAACCCTCATGGTGCCTATGCTAGTAATGAGAATACATGTGTGAACTGCCATAGTACTCATATATCAAGTAATCCCAACCTGTTAAAGGTTAATAATACAACGGAAACAGTTGATGGTAAAAATTCAGCCGATGACTATTGTATGGCATGTCATGATGGAACTGTGGTACCTATGCCCGAGAACATGGAGAGTTCTCATGTACATGATGCGGCAGTCAGAATTGACGGAACTCCAAGCGGAAGCGGATGTGCTAGTTGTCACAACCCCCATCTGGATTGGTCAGAGGAAAATCCTAACTTAACACAAGATCATATCGTATATGAACATCAAGTACCAAATGAGGAGATACCAACCAGCAGCAAAGAACAATTGTGCGAGTCATGTCATGATTCAGAACTTTATGAGAAACTGTCAAATCCTGCTGTTGAAAATCGTCTATTCCATTATAATAAGTCATCCAAATCTATTGGAATATACGAAGATTATAATCTCTGCCTTCGTTGTCATAACCAAGAATTTAAAAATAAATATGAAGGTATCCCTGTTATTGCAGGATATTATAATAATTTGACAGAAACGACCCGGAAACAATATGAACAGGAAAATGGTACGTTGTATTCTGAAAGAGATATATCTAAACAAGAGAAAAGCTTCTCAGGTCATATCATTAAGGCGCAGGATGGAAGTCCGTTAGCCGGACATCTCCCATGTGCTGAATGTCATGATACACATGGCTCGAATAATATTAAACAATTAAAAACACAAATTGGGCATGAAAATCCTAAACCTTATAATGCAACAACCGGTGACTGGGATTCCATAAAAGAAAGAGATTTCTGTATTAAATGTCACAATGGTGAAACGGCTGTTTATGGAATTACGGGTGTATTAAATAAAACTGTCAAAGGTCATGAAGATGGAAATAAGAGTGCATGCTCTTCTTGTCATGGTGGAACAGGAACAGTAATAGAACAGGCTAGACGGGCAGCCCATGCGCCTATTAAACCTGTTCAATAAACATTAATAATCCCTTCTGTTAAAATCGGAGGGGATTTTCTTATTTCTGTGGATAAGTAGAATTCAGTAGTGTTTTTTGCGAAATGTTGTAGATAAGTCCTGTGGATTTGTAGATATGTGGATAGAATCTTCTGATAATTCTTTAAAGGATGTAGATAAGTACCAATTATCCACAACGAAACAATTTTGAGAGAAGTAAAACTTGTTGATAAGTCGAGTTATCCACATGGTACGAGTAAGGGATGTTAGACTAATTTTTGAATTTAACCGTCTGTCAGGCTATAATGGATAAGGTACTTACGACAATAAAACACATAAACTACGGTAGAAACCGAATTTTTATAGAGGTGAAGAAAATGGAATTAGCAGAAATTCGAAATGAACTTGAAAAAACAGCTAAGCGTTTAGCGGACTTTAGGGGGTCTCTTTGACCTTGAAAATAAGGAAGCGCGTATAGCGGAGCTGGATGATCAAATGCTTCATCCTGATTTTTGGAATGACCAGCAGGCAGCGCAAACGGTTATTAGTGAAGCGAACGCATTAAAGGATCAGGTAAATGAGTTTACCCAGATGTATGAAACATTTGAGAATCTAGAAGTGAGCTACGAGCTTGTAAAAGAAGAAAGTGATGCGGAATTGCAGGCAGAGCTTGAAGTAGAATTAACGAATCTAACCTCAAGGCTAAATGATTTTGAACTTCAGCTTCTTCTAAGTGAAGAATACGATAAACACAATGCGATTTTAGAACTGCATCCTGGTGCCGGCGGAACCGAGTCACAGGACTGGGGCTCTATGCTGCTGCGCATGTATACGCGCTGGGCTGAGAAAAAGGGCTTTAAGGTAGAAACGCTTGATTACCTGCCTGGTGATGAAGCCGGGATTAAAAGTGTAACCTTGGCAATAAGAGGTCACAACGCCTACGGTTATTTAAAAGCCGAAAAAGGTGTTCATCGTTTGGTTAGGATTTCACCATTTGACGCTTCGGGACGCCGCCATACATCGTTTGTATCATGCGAAGTGATGCCTGAATTTAATGATGAAATCCAAATTGATATCCGTACAGAGGATCTTAAAATAGATACGTATCGTGCGAGCGGTGCCGGTGGACAGCATATCAACACAACCGATTCTGCTGTAAGGATTACCCACACACCAACGGGAGTTGTGGTTACCTGTCAATCAGAACGTTCGCAGATTAAGAACCGTGAAGCAGCCATGAAAATGCTGAAAGCCAAGCTTTATCAACGTGAAATTGAACAGCAGGAAAAAGAACTGTTAGAAATTCGCGGAGAACAAAAGGAAATCGGCTGGGGAAGCCAAATCCGTTCCTATGTTTTCCACCCTTATTCAATGGTGAAGGATCACCGTACAAATACCGAAAGCGGGAACGTTCAAGGAGTTATGGATGGAGACTTAGATCCGTTTATAGACGCTTACCTTCGTTCAAGAATTTCTTAATAAATTTGAAAAGCCTTTGCCCAATGAGCCGGCAAAGGCTTTACTATTGGGATTTTTGTTTACCGCTCGTGGTGGATAAATGAGGATTTTATGGAAAGTTTGTAGCATGTGTGATTCTATAAATAAATCACAACCACCTTTTATTGCTCAATTCTCCGGAGACTAATTCAAACATTTTATCATGGTGGTCGAGTTTTTCTTCAATATGTCTAAAATGACTTCTAAACTCAACAGCGTTGTTTTCAACTATTTCTTGGAGAGACTCCATTCTCGACTCTACCTTATCAAGACGTCTATCTATACCATCAAACCTTCTATCCATGCCATCAAATCTTTTATCCATGCCATCAAATTTTTGGTCGATTACTTCAAATCTTTTATCAATTAAATTGAATCTTTGATCGATGGCTTCAAATTGTTGATTCATTTTATCAAACTGTTTATTTATTTGTTCCATCATTTTCATTAATTGTTGTTCCATTGTTTCACCTCCTCTATACGACAATTATATCATTTTTAAAATAACATCGTATTCTTAGAATCCCTTATGAAAATTATTTTATTGACAAATACTAATAAAAATTTATCCCTTTAATGCGTTATCTGAATGCCATTTACAGCAAATTATTGCCATGCTATACTCACTTCGGTAAAGTAAGAAAATTATAGCGAAATGGTAATATAGAGGGGAATACCACTATGAATAAACGAAGAATTAGTCAGCCTGCACCAAAATTTGCAAGTACATTAGAATACATAAACGTTTTAATCGGATCCGCGATTATCGCGTTCGCCTTTAATGTTTTTCTCCTGCCAAATCAAATTGCGTCAGGAGGAGTAAGTGGTATTAGTACGATTTTATTAAGCGTGTTCGGATGGGAGCCTGCCTATGTACAATGGGCTTTTAACATTCCATTGTTTATAGCTGGAGTTATTTTATTAGGCAAACAATTTGGAGTAAAAACACTTGCAGGAACCATATTCTTACCTTTTGTTGTTTTTTTAACAAAGAATATTGCTCCTTGGACAAATGACGCCCTTCTTGGAGCACTATTTGGCGGAATTGTGGTAGGTCTCGGACTCGGAATTGTTTTCAGAGGGAACGGTTCAACCGGCGGTACCGATTTAGCTGCTCAAATTATTACAAAGTACACAGGGCTTACTCTTGGTACGAGCGTGGTTTTGATTGATGGACTTATCGTCCTTTCGGCAGCTCTTGTCTTCGATATTGAACGAGGGTTATACGCATTGATTGCCTTATATGTAACTAGTAAAACCATAGACCTAGTCCAGGTTGGTTTTGGCAGGTCGAAAACAGCAATGATTATTACAAACAAGCAGGAAGAAGTACGTGAGGGGATATTGAATAAAATTGACCGAGGTGTGACAAAACTATCGGCTTATGGCGGTTTTACCGATAATGAGCGTCCGGTGCTTATGTGTGTGGTCGATCAGCGGGAGTTCACAAAATTGAAACAATTGGTTAAATCCCTTGACCCGTCTGCATTTGTCGTCGTTATGGATGCCTCGGAAGTGTTGGGAGAAGGTTTCAAAAGGGCGTAATACTGCTATAATATCCCCGTATGGAAAATTTTTCTGAGGGGGATTTGCTATGAAGAAAAAGCTGCTTAACATGTTATTGGGAACTGCTCTTGTTATGAGTCTTGCTGCTTGTGGGGGCGGCGATGACGAAGCTGGAGGCGAAACAGCTGCAGCGGGGGATGCTGAAAAAATTTATTCGCAAAAATGTTCAAGCTGTCATGGCGGTGACTTAAAGGGTGGTATGGGACCTGACCTAACAGCAGTTGGAGCTAGTAAATCAAAAGATGAAATTGCCGGCATTATTAAGGATGGTACTGATGGCGGAATGCCAGCAGGCCTAATTGAAGGCGATGAACTAGACAAGGTTGCTGACTGGTTGGCAGCGAAAAAGTAAATGATGTAAGCGTTCTGTGAAAGTAGCAGAACGTTTTTTATTTTTGTGAATCTATGTTACTTTATTAAGATATTGTTAATTTTTGTCGAAAAATATTGGGTGTAAATAACAATTTATGTAGGTTTTGAAAAGAAACTGTAATATTTTTACCGCTTTTATTACGGGTATAGAGTGTTATAATTAATTGTGCGAAATCCTGCAGTATTTTGTCTAGGATTTTGTTTTTGTGCAAGAAAATAAGAGGTTGTTGTCGAATAATATTGTTTCGAAACTAACTTATAAAGGTGATCTAAATGATAGAAATGCAGGATGTATTTAAAAAATACCCAAATGGGGTTACAGCGATAAATGGAATAGATGTAAGGATTAATCAAGGTGAGTTTGTTTACGTGGTTGGTCCAAGTGGTGCAGGGAAATCTACGTTCATTAAAATGATGTATCGTGAGGAGATTCCAACCTCAGGAACGATTACGATGAATGGGGTTAACGTTGCAAAAATAAAGAATAAAAAAGTACCTATTTTCCGACGCAACCTTGGTGTTGTCTTTCAAGATTTTAAACTATTGCCAACGAAAACGGTTTATGAGAATGTGGCCTTTGCGCTTGAGGTTATTGAAGCTCAGCCTAAGTTTATTAAGAAGCGCGTAATGGAAGTCCTTGATCTCGTTAACCTTAAGCATAAAGCTAGAATGCTTCCGACAGAGTTATCCGGAGGGGAGCAGCAACGTGTTTCGATTGCACGTTCCATTGTTAACTCGCCTAAGATTGTCATAGCGGACGAACCTACAGGTAACCTTGACCCGGAGACATCATGGGAAATCATGAATATCTTTGAAGAAATTAATAACAGGGGTACCACAATCGTCATGGCAACACATAACAGAGAAATTGTTAACACAATCAAACATCGTGTTATTGCGATAGAAGCAGGAAAAATTGCACGTGATGAACAAAGAGGTGAATACGGTTATGAAAATTAGAACTCTTGGCCGTCATGCGCGTGAAAGCTTTAAGAGTATTGGCAGGAATGGCTGGATGACCTTCGCCTCAGTGAGTGCCGTAACGGTAACGCTCATTTTAGTTGGTGTCTTTTTCGTTATTATGATGAATCTCAATAAAGTGGCCCAAACCATTGAAGAGGATGTACAAATTCGCGTTCACATCGACGTTGCTGCGAATGAAGCAGACCAGCAAAAGTTAAAAGGTGAGATTGAAAGTATTCGAGAAGTTCAGAGTGTTAAGTTTTCATCCAAGGAGCAGGAACTTCAGGAACTCATTAAGAGTATGGGTGAGGATGGACAAGCATTTAAACTATTTGAACAAGACAATCCACTTAACGATGTATTTATCGTAAAAACGAAAAATCCACAGGATACAATGAAGGCAGCGAAGGAAATTGGAAAACTTGAGTATGTCACAAAAGCTGTTTACGGTAAGGGAACAGTTGAAAAACTATTTAACTTTATTAAAGCAAGCCGAAATGTCGGCATTGTATTAATCGCAGGGTTATTCTTTACCGCAGTCTTTTTAATTTCGAATACAATAAAAATTACCATTATTGCTAGACGTAGAGAAATTAAGATTATGAGACTGGTAGGAGCAACGAATAATTTTATTAGGTGGCCATTCTTCTTAGAAGGACTATGGCTTGGTATTCTTGGTGCTATCTTGCCAATTGTTTTAATTTCGATTGCATACTATAACGCTTATGAATATCTAGCACCAAAATTAGTGGGGAACTTTATTCAAATTCTTCCATTTAATCCGTTTGTGTACCAGGTATCCGGAGTTCTTATTTTAATGGGCGCTCTGATCGGAGTTTGGGGAAGTGTTATGTCAGTAAGAAAGTTCTTAAAGGTTTAAATTAAATTTATTCAGGAAGGGCAGTGAAAACAATGTCCTTCCTGATTACTCTTATGGATTTACACGTACATAGGGAGGGGAAATCGGACTTTGAAAAAATCAATACTAACTTTTACGGTTACAGGAACGATTCTGTTGAGCAGTGTTTTTGGAGGATTTGCTGAAGCTTCTATATCAAGTTTAAAGGACCAGCAAAATCAAATTGAAAAAGAAAAATCTGAATTATCATCTACTATAAATAATGCCGATCAACAGATTAATAGTTTAAATGAACAGCAGTCACATGTGAAAGAAGAAATGACACGCCTGGATTTTGCCATCGGTGATACGCATAAAAAAATTAGCGAGAAAACGGCTGAATTGGATAAAACTAAGGCAGAAATAACTAGACTTCAAGACGAAATAAAAGTTACCAAAGAGCGTATTGAAAAGCGAAATGATCTTTTGAAGCATCGCGCCCGAAACTATCAAGAAACAGGCGGAATGGTTAGTTACCTGGATGTATTAATGGGTTCACAGAACTTTAGTGATTTTATTGACCGTGCTAGTGCGGTGGCAACGATTATGCAGGCAGACCAGGATATTTTAAGACAGCATGAAGCGGATAAAAAGAGTCTAGAAGAAAATCAAGCTAAGTTAGAAAAAGAGCTTGCTAGCGTCCAAACGATTTTGGCTGAATTAGAAAAAATGAACATACAATTGAATGCGCAAAGAGCTGAAAAGGACCAGTTATTGGCTAATCTTGAACACCAAGAGGAAGAAATTCATGAGCACAAAATGGAACTTCAGGAAGAGGCACAATTACTTGCAGCTCAATCCGCAGCCATCGAAAAGGCCATTGCACTTGAGCAAAAACGCCAAGAGGAAGCAGCCGCCGCAGCAGCAGCCGCAGCAGCTGCTGCAAATAATAACTCCGGATCAGGTAGTGAAGGAGGGAATAGTACAGCAGCACCAGCACCAGCACCAGCACCAGCTGTATCAAGCGGGGCATTTACAATGCCAGCGAATGGAACCTTTACATCAGGTTTTGGAGCTCGATGGGGTACAATGCATTACGGTATTGATATAGCGAATAGTGCTGCAGGTGTTCCGATTTTTGCTGCTGCTGATGGCGTTGTGATTCAATCCTATTATTCTAGCAGTTATGGTAACGTCGTATTTATTGCCCATTCTGTAAATGGACAGACTTATACCACGGTTTCTGCTCATATGGAAACACGTTTTGTCAGCTCCGGAGCGGTTGTGAGTAAGGGGCAGCAAATTGGAATTATGGGTAACACTGGTGAGTCTACTGGTAAACATTTGCATTTTGAACTTCATAGAGGTCAATGGAATGCAAGCAAGAGTAACGCAATCAATCCAGTCGGAATTGTACCGATGCCATAATAAACTCAAGGGAGAAGCCACGCTTCTTCCTTTTTTTGTGCCCAAAACTGGACCTCAACTTTAAGGCATAACTCGTCCATCCCTTACATAATAGTTAATAAACGGGCAGGAATAGAGTCACTTTTTTCAATAATGATAGTCAATAGATGCTGCACATGAGGGGGAACAGGATGAATCGTAAATGGATTGCCCTAATGATGGTTGGATCGCTGCTTACGGGAGCAGGGGGCACATATGCAGGAATGCAGTGGTTTGATCAAACAGATAGTAACACAGCCCTTGAACAAACGTTACCAAAAACGGAAAAAGAAACACCTGCAACAAGTCAGGCTGATATGGAGGACCTTGCAAAGGTCAATCAGGCGTACGAGTTAATCTTAAGCCGTTATGTTGAAAAGGTAGATAGTGACACCCTGGTGGAGGGAGCCATTCAAGGAATGCTCACCGTCTTAGATGATCCCTATTCTGTTTATATGAATAAGGAAACAGCTCAGCAATTCAATCAAGCTTTAGAATCTTCTTTTGAAGGTATCGGAGCAGAAGTGGGGATGGTGGACGGAAAAATTGTCATTATTTCACCATTTAAAAATTCCCCAGCAGAAAAAGCAGGACTGAAGCCGAATGATGAGATATTGAAGGTAGACGGCAAAAGTGTTGAAGGTCTTGACCTCAATAAAGCGACGTTAAAAATACGCGGAAAAAAAGGAACAAAAGTAACGCTGGAAATCGAACGGAAGGGATTGAAGGAACCTCTTACCATTAAAGTGACTCGTGATGAAATTCCACTTGAGACCATTCATGCCTCTGTTAAAAAACAAGATGGGAAAAATATCGGATACATTGAAATTACTTCTTTCTCTCAAGATACTTCGGCCAATTTTAAAGAGGAGCTATCTTCCTTAGAGAAGAAAGATATTGAGGGATTAATCATAGATGTCCGTGGAAACCCTGGTGGTTTGCTTGTAAGCGTTGAGGATATCCTAAAAGAATTTGTTACAAAAGATAAGCCAATTATTCAAATTGAACAAAGAAATGGAGATAAGGAACGTCATTTCTCTACTCTTACGGAGAAAAAAGAATATCCAGTAGCCGTCCTCATTAACAAAGGCAGTGCGTCAGCCTCGGAAATATTAGCAGGAGCCTTAAAAGAAGCCGGTGGTTACCAATTGGTCGGAGAAACCACTTTCGGTAAAGGAACGGTACAGCAGGCTGTTCCGATGGGAGATGGCAGCAATATTAAGCTAACTCTATATAAATGGCTGACACCGGATGGAAACTGGATTCACAAAAAAGGGATTAAACCGGACATTGAAGTTAAACAACCAGCCATCTTTAATACACATCCTCTTCAAATTGAAGAACCGCTTAAAGAGGATATGAACAATGAGCAGGTAAAAAATGCGCAAGAGATATTAGAAGGTTTAGGGTTTGCTCCTGGACGTACTGATGGTTATTTTAGTGCTGAAACAAGCACAGCAGTAAAAGCCTTCCAGCAGAATCACGATTTGCAGCCAACCGGAAAAATTGACGCAAAAACGGCTGCTAAGCTTGAAGAAGAGGCAATAAAAGAAATGAAAAAAGAGAAAAACGACATTCAGCTGCAAACGGCATTGAGACTAATCTCAAAATAAACTAGCGAACAGGGACAATATGTCTCTGTTTTTCTTTGCGACAAAAAACTAAGAAACTAGTTGAATATGTCGAGAATTTCCGTGGAAATATTGTTGAATACCAAAGAATGAACAGATAACCAGGATAAACTAAACATAAATATATCCTATTTCTCCTGATATTTCGACATTTTTTTATTTTTTCAAGAAACTAGCAATAGGTTTTATTCCTGTATTTTGGTAAAATAATCATTAGAGCTAGATTCGTAGAATTTATGATAGAGGCAGGTGGCAGAGATTGGTGCAATTATGGCTTTTTGAGCTGTTAAAAGGGACGGGAAGACTCTTTCTTCATCCTGTATTTTACTATCTCATTTTCCTTTCCGGAATTCTGGGAGTTTCAAGGGTAAAAAGGGAGCGGAAAAATTTCCATACAAGGACCTTTGATGCTTATTTTGAACTTCGGCAGCTGTTCCCATTAGGTTTAATTTTGGGTCTTGTGCTCTCCATAGTCACAGTTACCGCTGGTCTTAGCGTTCCATTTGCAGCCATCCTTCTAATCGTTGTCTTTACGCTATTATGGAGTTTAACAACTAATACCCGGTTAATGTCGCCAGTCTACACGGTGGGTGCAGCATTTTTCGGAATTATTTTAATCGCTGAATATGACTGGAATGTTCCATTTTTTAAAGAGGCATTTCAAGGTATAGATGAAAAGGTCTATCCTTCTGTGGTGATCCTGTTGGCACTTCTATTAATTTCTGAAGGAATACTTATTAGTAGAAATGCAAGTATTGGATCCTCTCCCAAACTGGTAAAGAGCAAGCGAGGGCAGAGTGTCGGTGCTCATGAAGTGAAACGACTCTGGCTGGTGCCTGTGTTTCTGCTTATCCCCGGGGATGTTCTGACACTGCCATTTTCGTTCTGGCCGGTCTTCCATATTGGAGCGGAGTCCTACTCACTGATCCTTGTTCCGTTTGCTGTCGGTTTTAACCAGCAAATTCAAGGCATGCTGCCAAAACAGTCTATTCAACATCATGGACGTAAAGTAATAACATTGGGAATTTTAACATTGATACTATCTGTTATCGGTTATTGGTACCCGCTAATCTCTATTGTAGTGGCAGCTATTGCGATTATCGGTCGTGAACTCATTTCATTAATGCAGCGATTGAAGGATGATAATTTACCGTTTTACTTTTCTAAGAAAAACAACGGCTTAATGATTATTGGGATTATTCCTGAATCACCTGCTGATAAAATGGGACTTCAGGTAGGAGAGTTAATTTCAAAAGTTAATGGTGTTGCTATTCGTGATGAACAAGTTTTTTATGAAGCATTACAAAAAAATCGAGCCCATTGTAAGCTTGAGGTGTTAGATATAAATGGCGAGGTCCGTTTTGTTCAACGTGCATTGTATGAAGGTGACCATTACGAGTTAGGTATACTGTTTGTACAAGATCAAAAGAAATATGATGAAAAAATAGGGTAAAGAATGAAGTCAAAGGATGATAGTTCTTTGGCTTTTTTTCTCGAAATAGGATTCTAAACCAGCATGTTTACGGTATATTTGGAGACCGGAGAGCTAAACCTAAAATGGGAAATTCATATCCAAGAAAGGTGGTTTAGCCATATGATTAGTTTTTTAGACTTTTACACTCCAGTGAATATTAACTTTGAAGGAGTTTCAGCAATTGTTTTTTATTTTACGGTCTATTCCTTGATGGGGTGGCTATTAGAAAATAGCTATAGTTATGTTACTAAGCGTCAATTTTTCAAGCCGAATTTTTTTCATGGACCTTTTAAGCCGATGTATGGTTTTGCCCCTGTTATCTTGGTTTATCTAATTGGTCCTGAAACAAACTGGGGTTTTGTCCTTTTGCTGTGTTTTTTTATTCCTACATTGATCGAGTATATAAGTGGTGCATTACTTCAGAAGTTTTTTCAACGTCAGTGGTGGGACTATTCGGATATGCCGATGCAAATACACGGACATATTTGTCTGCCATTTTCTCTTTGCTGGATCCTGCTATCCTTCGCCTGTTTAAAGTGGGTTCACCCTGCTATTGTTTCTTTTTATGGAGCAGCTGAAATATTGTGGACTTGGATATGGCCAGCGATTATCTTATATTTCATAGCTGAACTGGCTTTGTCCATTCGCAGACACGCTATCCAAGCCCTAGATAAAGCAGAGTCACCTAATCCAATACAATAATCAATTCACTCCTTCTACTCAATAAAGAAGGAGTGTTTTTTTGAAAGGCTCTTTTAAAACTGAATGTTGATTTCACTGCGTTTAGAAAATAAGCGGAGAATTTCCGTTTAAATTGGGAAATACCCATATTTCCTTAAAAATAAGCGGAGTTTTTCCGCTTATTGTATCTAAATCCTTGGATTTTGTCTTATTTAAAGCAGTTAACCGGAATATCTCCGCTTATATCTGCTTCTTAAGCTTCCTCTATATACAATAGCCGGAAATTCTCCGCCTATGAATTCTCAACCCTATACGAAAATCAACAATGAATAATAACAGAGCCTTTTGAAAAAATAATTTTGTTTGACATTCAAACATCGATTTGAATATCATATAATCAAATAAAGATTTGAATGTATGAGGTGATAGAATGAAGGACCGCGATATTTGCGAGGTAACTTGCGTTGATGACCATAAAACTACAAGACTGCAGCCCTTAGTTGAAAAAAGCAATATTTCTGAGGTAACCAAGATATTTAAAGCTTTGTCCGATGAAACACGCATGAAAATAGCCTATGCGCTTACACTTGAAGATGAGCTCTGTGTATGTGATGTCGCCACTATTGTGGGTGCTACAACGGCCACAGCTTCCCATCATTTACGTCACTTAAAAAGTATGGGACTTGCAAAATATCGTAAGGAAGGAAAGTTAGTCTATTATTCTCTTGATGATGATCATGTAAAGCAACTCATTCACATTGCCTTTGAACATCAACAGGAGGTTGCAGGTCGAGAGTAAATGAAAATAAACGTATCACTAAATAGAGATAAGAAAAAACTAAGAGACAACGCTAGTTGGGAGAGATATTTATGGGACACCATCACCACCATGGACATTCTCATGGACACGGGCATTCACATACAAGTAATAAAAAGGCACTGTTAAGTTCATTTATTTTGATTGCCGCTTTTATGGTAGTCGAAGTCATTGGGGGGATTTTAACCAATAGCTTAGCCTTATTATCTGATGCGGGACATATGCTGAGTGATGCAGCCGCACTTGGACTTAGCTTTTTTGCGATTAAGCTTGGGGAAAAACAGGTTTCACAGGAAAAAACGTACGGATACAAGCGCTTCGAAATCATTGCTGCTGCATTAAACGGGATAACCCTAATCGTTATTTCCTTATATATATTTTATGAAGCATTTCAGCGTTTCTTTGCTCCTCCTGAAGTGCAAAGTACGGGAATGTTAATGATTTCTATTACAGGATTAGTGGTAAATATCATCGCTGCGTGGATTTTAATGAGTGGTGACAAGGATGATAACCTGAATGTCCGAAGTGCCTTTTTACATGTGCTTGGTGATATGCTCGGATCTGTCGGAGCGATTGTAGCCGCCTTGCTGATCATGTTTTTCGGCTGGAGTATTGCTGACCCAATTGCCAGTGTGATTGTCGCTGTTTTAATCATTATTAGTGGTTTCCGTGTTACAAGAGATTCTTTCCATATCCTAATGGAAGGTGCACCGACACAAATTGATACCCGGCAGGTTAAAGAGGCATTGAGTACAATCCCATTCGTGAAAGAAGTCCATGATTTACACATTTGGACGATAACTTCAGGCTATCCAGTATTGAGCTGCCATATTACCATTTTAGATGAAGCAGTCCATGATGAAATACTCGCTCGTTCTCAAAAAATTCTTCATGATGAATTTCATATCGAACATAGTACAATACAAGTCGAAAAAGCAGAAGTTGGTTGCCCTAGTCCGCATGGAACATGTAACTGATAAAATTCAACATGTTTTTGTTGCAATTTTGTGAATTAATTTCTAAAATATATACACAGTAATGTATGAATGAGGTGGACCCCTTGGCTATTGAATATGTATCGGCACTTATATTGCCTGGCTTACTCGTATTGCTATTTACCCGGGTCACATACAATCGGCTCATTGGCTTAGCCTTAACCGTTGGACTCATTGCTGCTTCTGTTTATAAAGGCTATACGAACACATTCCTGCTCATCGTAGTCGATGCTTTTTCGCTTACAGCTGGATTCTGGCTAGCTGAAAAAATGAAACCACGAGTTTTCAAAAAAACGTAAACACACATCTTAGATGTTAAGTCTGTCAACTATATGACAGGCTTTTTTGCTTATTAGATAAAATGGGCTCGCGAGTCAATTAAACTTGGCGATTTCGCGAATAATTGCATTTTTTCAATTAAATACCAAATTACACAAAAAAATCGAATGTTCGTTCGCATATTAGTGGTTTGTTTTGGAGGAATTGTGTTAGAATGATACTATTAGAATTTCAGGACACCTTTTCTAGCGCCATCCCGGTCCACTTGCACGTTTTTTGCTAGAAATGATTATTTTTCGGGAGGAAAATCAGTGAAGGATCAATTTGAATTAGTTTCGAAATACTCACCTCAGGGAGATCAGCCTGAAGCGATTCGACAGTTAGTTCAAGGAATAAAGGATAACAAACGTTATCAAACATTACTTGGCGCCACTGGAACAGGTAAGACATTTACGGTTTCAAACGTGATAAAAGAGGTAAATAAGCCGACACTCGTTATTGCTCATAACAAAACGTTAGCAGGTCAGCTATACAGCGAGTTTAAGGAGTTTTTTCCAAATAATGCTGTTGAGTATTTTGTTAGTTACTATGATTACTTTCAGCCGGAAGCCTATGTGCCTTCGACAGATACATTTATTGAAAAAGATGCCAGTATTAATGATGAAATAGATAAACTTCGGCACTCGGCAACATCCGCCTTATTTGAGCGGAAAGATGTTATTATTATCGCCAGTGTATCGTGTATATATGGTCTCGGTTCACCTGAAGAATACCGGGAAATGGTGCTGTCACTAAGGACAGGTATGGAGATTGAACGCAACCATCTTCTGCACCGTTTGGTTGATATTCAATATGAAAGAAATGATATTGATTTTAAACGTGGTACGTTCCGAGTTCGCGGGGATGTGGTGGAAATATTCCCTGTGTCACGTGATGAGCATTGTGTTCGCGTCGAATTTTTTGGCGATGAAGTAGATCGCATTCGTGAGGTAGACGCCTTAACGGGGGAAATTATCGGCGAACGTGACCATATTGCGATTTTTCCTGCCTCCCACTTCGTAACGAGAGAAGAAAAAATGAGAATCGCCATTGAGAACATTGAAAAAGAACTCGAAGAACGGCTAGAAGAGCTCCGTGCAGATAATAAATTGCTCGAAGCACAGCGTATCGAACAGAGGACGCGTTATGATCTTGAAATGATGCGTGAGATGGGCTTTTGCTCAGGGATTGAAAACTACTCACGTCATCTGACATTGAGACCTGCAGGTTCCACACCTTATACCCTGCTCGATTATTTTCCAGAAGATTTTCTCTTGGTCGTCGATGAGTCACATGTTACTCTGCCGCAAGTAAGAGGAATGTTCAATGGTGACCGAGCACGGAAACAGGTGCTTGTTGACCACGGCTTCCGTCTGCCATCTGCGCTTGATAACCGGCCGTTGACCTTTGATGAATTTGAAAAACATATTCACAATGCCATCTTTGTCTCAGCAACACCAGGTCCATTTGAGCTAGAGCATACTCCGGAAATGGTTCAGCAAATCATTCGGCCAACTGGATTGTTGGATCCAACGATTGAGGTGCGTCCGATTGAGGGGCAAATCGACGACATCATTGGTGAAATCCAGGAGCGAATCAAGAAGAATGAACGGGTGCTTATAACGACGCTCACAAAGAAAATGTCAGAGGACTTAACGGACTATTTAAAAGAAATTGGAATTAAAGTCCAATATTTGCATTCAGAAGTGAAAACACTTGAACGCATTGAGATTATTCGCGAACTGCGGCTCGGTAAGTATGATGTTCTCGTCGGGATTAACCTGCTTAGAGAAGGACTTGATATCCCTGAGGTTTCACTTATAACGATACTCGATGCCGATAAGGAAGGCTTCCTCCGTTCAGAACGTTCCTTAATCCAAACCATCGGACGTGCTGCCCGTAATGCCAATGGGCATGTCATCTTGTATGCGGACAAAATAACCAATTCGATGGAAATCGCAATAAATGTAACAAGAGAGCGCCGCAAAATTCAAGAGGAATTCAATAAAAAGCACGGTATTACGCCTATGACAATCCAAAAGGGAATTCGTGAGGCAATTCGTGCCACGCATGCTGCTGAAGAGCAGGAAGAATACAAACCATCAGCAGCTTTTGGTAAGATGTCGAAGAAGGAAAGAGATAAGTTAATTGCAACCATGGAAAAAGAAATGAGAGAAGAAGCGAAAGCGCTTAATTTTGAACGTGCTGCTGAGCTTCGTGATTTATTACTAGAGTTAAAAGCGGAAGGATGACGTAACCATGGCGATGGATAAATTGATTGTTAAAGGCGCCAGAGCCCATAACTTGAAAAATGTAGATGTCACCATTCCGAGAGATAAGCTTGTTGTTTTAACGGGACTTTCTGGTTCTGGAAAGTCCTCACTTGCTTTTGATACGATTTACGCAGAAGGGCAGCGCCGCTATGTGGAATCACTATCTGCATACGCGCGACAATTCTTAGGGCAGATGGATAAACCTGATGTGGATTCCATTGAAGGGTTATCTCCTGCGATTTCAATTGATCAAAAAACAACAAGTAAAAACCCACGTTCCACTGTGGGGACGGTGACGGAGATTTATGATTATTTGCGATTACTTTTTGCCCGTGTTGGCAGGCCAACTTGTCCAATCCATAATATTGAAATTTCCTCCCAAACGATTGAACAAATGGTTGACCGAATCATGGAATACCCAGAGCGAACCAAAATGCAAATCCTTGCTCCGGTCATTTCCGGACGAAAAGGGATGCATGTTAAGGTTTTCGAGGATATTAAAAAGCAGGGGTTTGTTCGTGTTCGTGTCAACGGGGAAATGCTAGACCTCGGTGAAGAAATTGTTTTAGATAAGAATAAAAAACATTCGATTGAGGTTGTTATTGACCGGATTGTTGTAAAGGAAGGAATTACAGCAAGAATTGCTGATTCTCTCGAAACGGCCCTACGGCTTGGAGAAGGAAAGGTGATTGTCGATGTAATTGGCGAAGAGGAACTTCTTTTCAGTGAAAACCATGCCTGTCCACATTGTGGTTTTTCAATCGGAGAGTTAGAACCGCGAATGTTTTCGTTCAATAGCCCTTTTGGTGCATGTCCTGAGTGTGATGGTCTAGGGTCGAAGCTTGAGGTAGATGTTGATCTTGTCATTCCGAATAAGGAATTAACATTGAAACAACATGCCATTGCTCCGTGGGAGCCAACTAGTTCGCAATATTATCCGCAGCTGCTTGAAGCAGTTTGCAACCATTATGGTGTCGATATGGACATGCCGTTCAAGGATATTCCTCAACACCTGATCGATAAAGTTCTTTATGGCTCCAAAGGTGACAAAATCTATTTCCGCTATGAAAATGATTTTGGACAGATCCGAGAGGGGAATATAGAATTTGAGGGTGTCATACGGAATGTAGAACGCCGTTACAAAGAGACTAGTTCTGATTGGATCCGGGAGCAAATGGAGAAATACATGGGTGAGCAGCCATGCCATGTCTGTAAAGGTCATCGTTTGAAGAAAGAAACGTTAGCTGTGTTAATTTCAGGACGGCATATTTCCCACGTAACAGGGTTTTCCATTGAAGAAGCTCACCACTTTTTTAATGAACTAACCTTAACCGAGAAAGAACATCAGATTGCCAAATTAATTTTAAATGAAATTAACGAGCGTCTCGGGTTCTTAATGAATGTAGGACTTGATTATTTGAGCTTAGGGCGAGCTTCTGGGACCCTTTCCGGTGGAGAAGCACAACGGATTCGTTTGGCAACTCAAATCGGTTCTAAGTTAACGGGAGTTCTTTATATTTTAGACGAACCGTCGATTGGGCTTCATCAGCGTGATAATGACCGCTTAATCGGGACACTTCAAAACATGCGGGATATTGGAAACACGTTGATTGTGGTTGAACATGATGAAGACACCATGCTTGCGGCCGATTACTTAATCGATATTGGACCAGGCGCTGGGGTTCATGGCGGGCAAATCATTTCAGCTGGTTCACCTCAAGAAGTAATGGCTGACCCTAATTCATTAACAGGCCAGTATCTAGCTGGTAAAAAGTTTATTCCCCTGCCAATCGAACGTCGTAAGCCTGATGGAAGGTATATCGAGATTAAGGGTGCTGCTGAGAACAATTTGCGAAATGTGAATGTAAAGATTCCTTTAGGGATATTTATCGCTGTGACGGGCGTTTCGGGATCAGGGAAAAGTACTTTAATCAATGAAATTCTCCTTAAAACACTATCTCAAAAGCTTAACCGTGCGAAAACAAAGCCTGGTGAACATAAGGATATCTTAGGTATTGAGCATTTAGATAAGGTAATTGACATTGACCAATCTCCAATTGGCCGAACACCTCGTTCTAACCCGGCGACTTACACGGGGGTATTTGATGATATCCGTGATTTGTTTTCGACAACGAACGAAGCGAAGGTACGCGGTTATAAAAAAGGACGTTTTAGCTTTAATGTGAAGGGCGGCCGCTGTGAGGCTTGCCGTGGCGATGGAATTATTAAAATCGAAATGCATTTCCTGCCTGACGTTTATGTACCATGTGAGGTCTGCCAAGGCAAACGCTATAATCGTGAAACGCTGGAAGTGAAGTATAAAGGAAAGAATATCTCTGAAATTCTTGATATGACCGTTGAAGCGGCAGTAGAATTTTTTGAGAATGTTCCTAAAATTAGTCGAAAGCTGCAAACCATTAAAGATGTTGGTTTAGGTTATATTACACTTGGTCAGCCTGCTACCACCTTATCAGGAGGGGAAGCCCAGCGTGTGAAACTGGCTTCTGAGCTTCATAAACGTTCAAATGGCAAATCTTTCTACATTTTAGATGAACCGACAACTGGACTTCATGTCGACGATATTTCTAGATTGTTAGTTGTACTTCAGCGACTCGTTGAAAATGGTGACACCGTCCTAGTGATTGAACATAATTTAGATGTGATTAAAGCAACGGACTATATCATTGATCTCGGCCCAGAGGGTGGAGACAAAGGTGGAACGATTGTGGCTACAGGTAAACCGGAAAAGGTGGCAGAAGTGCCAGAATCATATACAGGCAGATATTTAAAACCAATCTTAGAGCGTGATCGGTTACGAATGAAAGAACAAATACATGAAAAAGAAACCATCGGAAAAAGCTAAAACCTTGAGTTTTAGCTTTTTTATTTGTAGGTTCTGTTATGATTCATTGTTGATTTTCGTGTAAGGTATGAGAATTCATAGGCGGAGAATTTCCGGTTAATGTATATAGAGGAAGCTTAAGAAGCAGATTTAAGCGGAGATATTCCGGTTAACTGCTCTAAATAAGACAAAAACTAAAGATTTGGATCATATAAACGGAAAAACTCCGCTTGTTTTTAAGGAAATATGGGTATTTTCAATTTAGCCGGAATTTTTCCGTTTATTTTTCAAACACAGTAAATCAACATCAGGCTTTGACAAAGCTTATTTGTAAAAAAATTGAATCTTTCTCCATTTCTATACGTAAATAACGATTAAGGGGAGTGATGAAGGATGGATACTAGAAAAGTTCTTTCAGGATTATGTTACTTTAGTATTTTCTTTGCAGGAATTCTTTTTCCACTTGTTGTCATGTTTGCTTCTGGGGATGATGTAACAAAAAGTCATGCGAAAAAAGCATTTTTATCTCATTTAATACCACTGATTCCAGTACCGCTTCTACTATTCGCTATATTTAGTGATATAAATACCGTTAACAATGACGGAATTCCTGTTTTTGCACTTGTTACGGCAGGGATTATGATCTTAGTTAGTCTTATTGTCACCATCTGGAATGTGATAAAAGGCGTAAAAGCCTTGATGATGGAATAGGATTTTTAAAGAATACATTTATTGGGGTGGATAAAGATGAAGGAAGAACGCAAAAGAATTTTAAAGATGGTGGAAGAAGGAAAGTTGAACGTTGACGAAGCGTTAACACTATTAGAGGAGCTTGAAAAGGCTGGCCAAAGTATGGAACAAAAACAAGAACAAATAGCTCAAGAGATTACAACAGCCTTTAAATTTGAAGAGGCAAAAAAAGAAGAAGCGTCGCAAAGCAAAGTTCACTCAACAAAGGAAAAGATTTTTGATTTTGTCGACACAGCGTTGAAAAAAATTAAGGACCTTGATTTTGATTTGAATTTTGGTCAGTCTGTGGAAATTTCACACATTTTTCATCAGGGCGATGTATACTTACGCGATATGGATATTGACCTCGCCAACGGATCACTTAAACTGGTTCCATGGGACCAAAACGATGTTCGAATTGAGTGCCAAGCAAAAGTGTACCGTGTAGAAAACGCTGACAAAGCACGGGAAAACTTTTTAAAGGATGTAATGTTTGCGATAGATGGTCAAAAGCTGCGGTTCATGACACAGCAAAAATGGATGAAAGTCGACGCAGTGGTTTATGTTCCACAGGCAGAATATGAGCGTGTTCGTATTCGAATGTTTAATGGTCCAATTTCAGGAGAAGAATTAACGATTAGTGATTTGCGCATGAAAACGGCTAATGGAAAAATTGAGCTATCACGCTTAAATGGAAAAAAGGCCGAAGTCGAAACAGCTAATGGCCATATTACAGTGCAAACCAGCACGATCGATAATCTTGAGGTAGAAACGATTAACGGCGCGATTAAGCTTGATGGCGACTTTAGAAAGGTAGAAACACAGACCTTAAATGGAAATACTGCTTATAACTTAACCGGAAATCGGTGTGAATTCATTGCGGCTAAAGCGACTACGGGCGGGGTTGATTTGTTTATTCCCGATGGAGTGGCGGCGAGCGGTGAGTTAAAGACAAATCTTGGCGGCTTCAATATTAAGCTCGATGGAATTCAGGTTCTTGAGGAAAAAAGTGAAATGATTCAAAAACTGCTTCGCTTTCAGTCGGTTGATCATCCAGATCACATGTTAAAGATATTTGTCGATACCAAAACTGGATCCATTACACTTCATAAATCCAATGAGGTTAACAATTAATAGGAGACATGATAAATGAAATGGTTCATTGGAATCTTAATAAATGCGGTATTGTTCATGGCAATAGCGGGCTATTTTTCTGAGAGTTTTGTATTAGAAGGCTTTGGGGCTGCAGTTGGCGCAAGCTTCCTACTTTCAATCATAAATATCATTGTCCGCCCGATTCTAGTTATATTAACCTTACCTGCAACTGTTTTAACATTAGGGTTTTTCCTGTTTGTCATCAATGCGATAACCCTAGAAATAACTGATTACTTAATGGGTGATTCGTTTGAAATCGCAGGTTTTGGAATGGCACTCCTAGCAGCAGTCATCATGTCGATTGTCACGCTGGTTCTGAACAAAACGATACTTAAATCCTCCAAAGAAAAATAAAGAAGCAAATGGTTATGCCATTTGCTTTTTAACACTTTATAGGACTGTGGTAAGACTTGAGGCAAATGGCGGGCCATTTGCTTTTTTAACGTTTCATCGTATGAACAAATCGATACCGGTCTGCTCGAAAAGTAGATTTAACCAACTCGAAAGGAACTTCATTTTGTAAATAAGATATTCGCTCAATCAAGAGGATGGGATCCCCGATTGTAATTCCAAGTGTTTCTGCGTCATGACTATTAGCAATTGAAGCTTCGATTTCCTGAGTTGCTTCACTTATGGAGAGAGATAAATGTTCTTCAATGTATTGATAGAGAGAGAGATTACTGTTTTCTGCTGTCAGTCCGGGAACAAGCTCAACTGGAATATAGGCCGTTTCCAGTGCCATTGGAGCACCATCAGCTAAACGAATCCGCTTGATTTTATATACAGAGTCATTTTCTTCAATTCTAAGGTCACCAGCTGTTTTTTTGTCAGCAGGGATGATTTGAAAAGACAAAAGAGTGCTGCTCGGATTCATACCTCTTGAAAGCATATCCTCTGTAAAACTTGTCATTCCCTGAAGTTCTTGTTCCACCTTTTTCTTATTTACAAATGTTCCTTTGCCTTTTTGTCTTTTTAGATAACCTTCCGAGACCAAATTGTTGATTGCTTGTCTGACCGTCATGCGGCTAATTTGGAATCTTTCTGCAAATTCCCTTTCCGAAGGAATGACAGTCTCTTCCTGTAAAATACCACTCTCGATTTGTTGTTTAATGTGTTCTTCAAGTTGATGATAGATGGGGACCGGTGAATTTTTATTGATCATCCAAAACACTCCTTGCGAAAAGGACTAGATATATTTTAACGCTTCTCTATCTGCAATTACTGTGACATTTTGATGGTGCTTTAATGCAGAAGCAGGGAATTCCTCGCTTACTTCTCCGTTTATGAATTTGAGTAGTGCTTCTGCTTTTCTTTCTCCGGATACTAGCAGCAGAATTTCCTTGCTTTCAAGTATGGAAGCAATGCCCATTGTTATGGCATGTGTAGGCACTTCTTCAAGAGAGTTGAAAAATCTTGAATTTGCCTCTCTAGTATTTTCAGCTAGCGTGACGATATGTGTCCGGCTGCTAAATGATGTACCTGGTTCATTAAAACCAATATGTCCATTTTGCCCAATCCCCAAAATTTGAAGGTCAACCCCTCCAAGCTCTTTTATTAGCTGTTCATAGCGAAGACATTCCAGTTCCAAATCATTGGCCACTCCATTCGGAATATGTGTATGATTTCCACTGAAATCCAAATGATTAAACAAATTTTGTCTCATGAAATAATGGTAACTGTTAGAATCCTGTGCTTTCAGGCCAATATATTCATCTAAGTTGACAGATTTCACCTGTTGATAACTAGTCCCGTTCGCCTTATGATCTTGAATTAAATAATTATATACACCTTTTGGAGTGCTCCCGGTTGCCAATCCCAGCGTTAGGCTTGGGTTAGAGCGGACTTTATCAACAATGATTTTTCCAGCCTCTATGCTCATTTCTTCATAATTTTCTGTACGAATTAATTTCACGTCATTACCCCTTTTTATATGCGATTTCCCCACGACAGAAGGTCATTTCAACTTGATATTCATTGGAAAGAATCGTTATATCTGCATCTTTACCTGCCGAAATACTGCCTTTTCGGTCATAGACGTTTAATTGTTTGGCAGGATTCACACTGGCCATTTGAACAGCTTGTGATAACGTAATCTCTGCTGCTTCCAGGATGTTTTTGATAGATTCGTTCATTTTTAAAATACTGCCAGCCAGTGTTCCGTCTTCAAGAAGTGCTTTTCCATCTGCAACAGATACATCTTGTCCACCAAGATCATAGATCCCGTTTTTAAGGCACTTTGCCCTCATAGCGTCTGTTATCAAAATCATACCCTCAGTTCCTTTAGCATTGATAACTAGCCTCATAACCTCAGGACGTACATGAATCCCGTCTGCAATTAGCTCAACCATTAGTTCTTTAAAAATAAGAGCAGATCCGGCGACACCTGGTTCGCGGTGATGTATCCCGCGCATGCCATTAAATAAATGTGTCACCTGTTTTGCACCAGCTTGAACGGCTTTTTCCATTTCCTCGTGGATTGCATCACTGTGACCGATAGAAGCAATAACACCCGTTTCATGTAAATAACGAACAAAATTTGTCCCATTCTCTAGTTCAGGAGCGACGGTTACCAGTTTAATGCTGCCATCAGCTAGGTCTTGCCAGTGTTTAAATAATTCAATATCAGGATCAATGATATATTCCTTCGGCTGTGCGCCGGCACGTTTTTTATTAATAAAGGGTCCCTCTAAATGAATACCGAGTACATCTGCTTTACCAGGACCATTATCACCTTTAAGATAATGTGCCGCATTTTTTAAGGCGTTTTCAATATTGTCGTGTTTTTGGGTAATCGTCGTCGCTAAAAAACTCGTTGTTCCTTCAGCGGGGAGTGCTTTAGCCATAGTTGTTAAGGACTCAATTGTCGCATCCATCGTATCCGCACCTGCAGCTCCATGAATGTGTACGTCTATGAAGCCTGGAACGACAGTTTGATTCTCAGCAATTTCTATTTTTTTTACCTTGTTTAAATGGGAAGGAAGGGCATTAATCGAACCAATCTCTTGAATTTTGCCATTTTCTAAAAAAACATAGATTGATTCTGCCACTTCATTTTCTAGTACTGCTTTGCCATGAACCAGTAAAAGTAGGCTCAACATCTTTCATCTCCATTTCAAAAGAATTACCTCTATGAGATTATTATAGTTCCTAGTGGAATAGTTGTCTATACCAGTTATACGCTGTACTCTATTTTATTTTTCCGAAAAATAAAGAATATATGAAAAAAGAATAACCTTCCATATGGTTATGAAAATAAATTAAATAGTGCTAAAATAGGAAGAAATTAAATTAAACTTTAGCATGATAACTGTCAAGCTGTTGCACGATGAGTGCTAGAAGCTTTTCGATAAGGAGGAAAACTTTTGCCAAAGGTACGTACGAAGGATATTTTTGAAAGATTCCAACTGGAATTGATTAGCGGTGAAGAAGGAATTAATCGTCCGATTACGATGAGTGATATTTCGAGGCCTGGAATTGAAATAGCTGGATACTTCGAATATTATCCCGCAGAACGAATTCAACTATTAGGAAAAACGGAACTTTCCTTCTTTGCAGAATTACCAGAAAATGAACGTATCTCAAGGATGGAGCGTTTATGTACAGACATTACACCTGCGATCATCGTTACTAGAGGGTTGGATATACCGCCAGAACTGATTGAAGCCTCAGAGCGTGAATCTGTACCGGTACTTCGTTCAAACATGAAAACAACTCGTTTTTCCAGCCGTCTAACGAATTTTTTAGAAAGTAAGCTGGCACCAACAACAGCGGTTCATGGAGTTTTAGTTGATATCTATGGAATTGGCGTTTTAATTACTGGAAAAAGCGGCGTTGGTAAAAGTGAAACAGCATTGGAACTCGTTAAACGCGGTCACCGCCTTGTGGCTGACGACTGTGTCGAAATTCGTCAGGAAGACCAAGATACGCTCGTTGGAACCTCACCAGATTTAATAGAGCATTTATTAGAAATTCGCGGACTCGGCATTATTAATGTCATGACTCTTTTTGGCGCTGGTGCTGTCCGCAGTAATAAACGCATAACTCTAGTTATTAACCTTGAAATTTGGGATTCCAGTAAGCAATACGACCGCCTTGGTTTAGATGAAGAAAAAATGAAAATCATTGATACGGAAGTTACAAAGATCACCGTTCCAGTTCGTCCTGGGCGAAATCTGTCTGTTATCATTGAAGTAGCTGCAATGAATTATCGTTTAAAAAGAATGGGCGTGAATGCGGCCCAGCAATTTACAGAGCGTTTATCTGATGTTATTGAAGATGGAGACCACGATGACTAATTTTATAAAGGAGAAAAGGAATGAATTCAACTATACAGCCGCTTGATCCAATTGCATTTAGCTTAGGACCGATTCAAGTGCACTGGTATGGCCTTATTATTGGCTGCGGTTTAGCATTGGCACTGTTTCTAGCTATTCGGGAAGGTGATAGAAGAGGGCTCCCAAAGGATACATTTGCAGATTTAATGCTTTGGGCGATCCCGATTGCCATCCTTTCAGCGCGTTTATATTACGTTATTTTTGAATGGGGCTATTATTCCGAGCACCCAGGGCAAATCATTCAGATATGGAATGGCGGCATTGCCATCCATGGAGCTTTAATTGGTTCAGTCGCAACAGCATATGTTTTCGCTAAAAAGCGCGGGATTTCTTTCTGGAAAATTGCCGATATTGCAGCGCCTAGTATTATTTTAGGTCAAGCCATCGGCCGCTGGGGGAACTTCGTGAATCAGGAAGCACACGGAGGCGAAGTGTCTAGAACTTTCCTCGAAAATCTGCAGCTGCCTGAATTTATTATTAATCAAATGTATATAAATGGCGCTTACTATCATCCAACGTTTTTATATGAATCTGTATGGAATATCCTAGGATTTATTCTATTAATAGTCCTTAGACGTGTGAATCTGCGTCGCGGAGAACTTTTCCTTTCTTATGTGATTTGGTATTCTATTGGCCGTTTCTTCATAGAAGGATTAAGAACAGATAGTTTAATGCTGGGCGGACTTCGAATGGCACAAACCATTTCCATCGCGTTGATTATCGGTGCAGTGATCATCCTGATATACCGCCGCAAAAAGAATCTAGCAGAAGACAGATACTTAGACAAAAACAATCAAGCTTTTACGCACTAAAGAGGAGATTTTGGAGAAATGATTAACTCGATTAAAAAGGGTTTTCAGGTGGGGATTAAGACAACATGGACCTTGGGGAAAATTATTTTTCCAGTAACCCTTATTGTAGCAGTGCTGCAGTATACGCCTATCCTGCCGTGGGTTATTAAATTAATAGCGCCGCTGATGAGGCTGTTTGGATTGTCAGGAGATGCCGCAATACCACTGGTCTTGGGGAATTTCTTAAACCTATATGCCTCCATTGGAGCGATTTTAACACTTGATTTAACGGTGAAGGAAGTTTTTATATTAGCTGTAATGCTCTCATTTTCTCATAATCTAATTGTTGAATCTGGCGTTGCTCTGAAGGTTGGTATTAAGCTTTGGCTTGTATTGGTTACAAGGCTGGGGCTTGCGTTTGTTTCTGCAATTGTGATTAACCTAGTTTGGCAGGGAGGCAGTGAAACTGCTAAGTATGGGATGATCCAAGCGCAAAGTGATGAGCAAGTTTCAGGAATTGGTTCCATTTTACTCGCAGCGATTGAAAAAGCGGGACTTGGGATTCTGCAGTTAGCGCTGATTGTCATTCCGTTAATGATTGTTATTCAAATTTTAAAAGACCTGCAATGGCTCAAGAAGTTCTCAAAGGGGATGTCGCCCATCACTAGGAGTCTAGGGATGAATGAAAATACTTCTACCACAATGGCAGCTGGATTGTTATTTGGGCTTGCCTACGGTGCAGGTGTTGTCATTCAGGCAGTAGAGGAAGATGGAGTGAGTAAAAAGGATTTAACACTTGCTTTTATTTTTCTAATGGCCTGCCATGCTGTAGTCGAGGATACGCTTATCTTTATCCCGCTGGGTATTCCGGTCTGGCCGCTCTTTTTAATACGGCTGGGTGTAGCCATTGCCTTAACATTGATCGTCGGGTTCATCTGGAAACGGTCAGGCATCATGAGTAGAAAAGGAGCAGAACCAACATATGAAAAGTAATATTAACACAATACTATTTGATTTAGATGGAACGTTAATTGATACCAATGAACTTATCATTTCCACTTATTTACACACACTTGAAAAATACTTTCCAGGTAAATATACAAGGGAAGATGTCCTGCCATTTTTAGGCCCAACCCTTCATGAAGTTTTTGGAGCGATGGATCCAGAGCGAGTGGAGGAAATGGTGATAGAATATCGCACCTACAATTTAGCCAATCACGATGCATTGGTGAAAGAATTTGTGGGAGTTATGGAAACCATTGAGACATTAAAGAAAAAGGGTTACAAACTGGGAATTGTAACAACGAAACGTGAGGATGTAGCTTTTAAAGGACTTCGCTTGATGAAACTAGATCCCTTTTTTGATGTCATGATTGCTTACGATCATGTGAAAAAAGTTAAACCAGACCCTGAACCGATTTTCTTGGCTCTTGAAAAGTTAGATTCAAAGCCAGAGGAAGCTTTAATGGTAGGCGATAATTTTCATGATGTACTAGCTGGGAAAAATGCAGGGACGAAAACAGCTGGTGTCTCTTGGTCGATAAAAGGAAGAGAGTATCTGGCTAAATATGAACCTGATTACATGTTAGAGAATATGAGGGATTTATTAACAATTCTCGGAGAGGGATAAGAATGAGGAAGACCACCCGCTACCCTGTTGAAGGGGCTAACTCCTTGTGGCATGTCTATAAAACGGTTCCTTTCTTGAAGGTTGTAAAGAATTTTATTGTCATTCAACTTGCCCGTTACACTCCATTTCTAGGGATGAAAAATTGGCTTTATCGCACGTTTTTAGGACTGAAGGTCGGCGAGCAAACATCCTTTGCCTTAATGGTCATGCTCGATGTGATGTTTCCTGAGAAAATCAGTGTCGGACGCAACACAGTAATTGGGTACAACACAACGATATTGGCTCATGAATATTTAATAAAAGAGTATCGCCTTGGTCCTGTTGATATTGGCAGTGAAGTGATGATTGGTGCGAATTCAACCATCCTCCCTGGGGTAACGATTGGTGACGGTGCCATCGTTTCTGCTGGTACACTCGTCCATAAAGATGTCCCTGCTGGTGCATTCGTCGGCGGCAACCCTATGCGGGTCATCTACTCAAAAGAAGAAATGGAAAAAAGATGGGCAGAAGACCCGATTTATGGGAAAAATAAATAATGAAACGTGAGGCTGGGTTTTTGAACCTGGCTTTTTTTTACATAATGATGGATTCTGCGGGTATACGTGGATTGAATCCAAAAATCGCAGGATTATGCCCAATTCTCGCGGGAATTTCATTCATGAAACTGCGGGAATAATCACATAAACCCGCGAATTATCAGTTTTCAGTTGACGGATATTATCCAAAAAGGTAAACTTTAATTTATTAGCATATTAGCGAACTAAAGGATTCTGAAAATAAAGGATGATTGAAATGAGCCGTTTATTTATGTTTGAAAAGCCTTTAGGCATGAGAGATACGCTTCCGGAACTATATGAAAAAAAGCACCGTGTACGTACTTTGATGGAAGACGCGATTAAACAATGGGGATATCAATTTATCGAAACACCTACCCTAGAATATTATGAAACCGTTGGAACAGCCTCCGCGATCCTTGACTCGGAGCTTTTCAAATTACTTGATAAAGATGGGCATACCCTCGTACTTCGCCCTGATATGACGTCACCGATTGCCAGGGTAGCAGCTTCACGTCTGTTAGAAAATGATCTTCCGCTTCGCTTGGCCTATGCCGGAAATGTATACCGCGCGCAGCAGCGAGAAGGCGGCAGACCTGCAGAGTTTGAGCAGATTGGTGTGGAATATATTAATGACGATACGGTTTCAAGCGACGGCGAAGCAATCGCTTTGCTCGTATCCTCGTTAAAGCAGGCCGGATTGAGTCAATTTCAAGTTTCTGTAGGACATATCGGCTTTGCACAAGAATTATTTAAGCAAATTTTAGGAACCAATGGACGTGCTAACGCACTCAGAAGGTTTTTATATGAAAAGAACTTTGTTGGTTATCGTGAGCAAGTAAACTCTTATTCACTATCTTCAATTGATAAAAAAAGACTGTTACAATTGCTCGAATTAAGAGGCGACGCTGAGGTAATTGGAAAAGCTCTTGATATCGTTGAAGATGGCTATGGAAAAGAATCACTTATACAACTGAAGGAATTATGGGATGTAATCACGGATTATGGTCTCGAAGATTACGTGAAATTTGATTTTACGATTGTCAGCCATATGAGTTATTACTCCGGAATTTTATTTGAGGCATATGCAGGGAATGTCGGTTTTCCGATTGGAAATGGCGGACGTTACGGATTAATAGAGAAGTTTGGAAAAAAAGCCAGTGCAACTGGTTTTGCAGTTAGACTCGATAAACTTTTGGAGGCTATGGGCCCACAAGAGGTCAGCAATTCTGTAGAGTGTATCTTTTTCAGCCAGGAACGACGAAAGGAAGCCTTTCAATTGGCTGAAACTATGAAGGCAGAGGGAAAGAAAACCGTTCTGCAAGACATTAATGGTGTGAAGAATCTCGATGCTTTTACAAAGAAGTTTGCCAATACCACCTTTTTAATCGGGGGGGCTTAAGATGAATACAAAATTAACGATTGCGATGCCAAAAGGAAGAATTTTTGAAGAAGCTTTAGATTTGCTCCGAAAAGCAGGCTACAATCTGCCTCCTGAATTCGATGATTCACGAAAATTAATCCTTGATGTTGAAGCGGAAGACATGCGTTTCATATTAGCAAAGCCTATGGATGTGGCTACATACGTTGAGCATGGGGTTGCAGATGTAGGTATTGCAGGTAAGGACGTATTACTTGAAGAAGAACGAGATGTTTATGAATTGCTGGATTTGAAAATCAGTGCCTGCTATCTGGCAGTTGCCGGCCTCCCTGGGACACAGATGAACGATGTGGCACCGAAAGTGGCAACGAAATATCCGAATGTGGCGGCTGCTTATTTCCGCGAGCAAGGTGAACAAGTCGAAATCATTAAATTAAATGGTTCGATTGAGCTTGCACCGTTAATTGGATTAGCGGACCGAATCGTTGACATCGTTTCGACTGGGAGAACGCTGGTTGAAAACGGGCTTGTTGAATATGAAAGAATTAAAGATGTTACATCAAGGCTTATCGTTAATCCTGTTAGTTACCGGATTAAAGATGAACGCATTAACGAATTGGTTACAAGATTAAGCACCGTTGTCTCCTTGGAGGTAAAATAGTATGAAAATCGTAAAAGTGAACGAACATATCTCTATAAAGCGTTCGATTGAATCTGGTACCACTGAACAGTTAGCCGTGGTTAAAAATATTATTTCGGACATTCGCTCCTCAGGTGACAACGCCTTACGTGATTACACTGAAAAATTTGACCGTGTAAAGTTAGATTCGTTTTTGGTTACCGAAAATGAAATAAATGAAGCTTATGGGAAAGTTGACTCTGAGTTTATCTCTATTGTTCGAGAAGCAGCTGACAATATTAGGAGCTTCCATGAAAAACAATTGCGGCCTTCATGGATGACGACCGAGGAAAATGGCACTATTCTCGGTCAAAAAATAACACCGCTTGATTCCGTAGGTGTATATGTCCCCGGAGGAACAGCGGCCTATCCCTCCTCGGTACTTATGAATGTTATTCCTGCAAAAGTGGCGGGCGTTGAACGAATTGTGATGGTATCACCACCAGACAGCGAGGGAATACTTCCTGCTGCTGTACTTGTTGCAGCGAAAGAAGCGGGAGTGGAAGAAATCTATAAGGTTGGCGGGGCTCAGGCCATTGGTGCTTTAGCATACGGAACAGAATCGATTTGCTCTGTTGATAAAATTACGGGCCCCGGAAATATTTATGTAGCCTTAGCAAAGCGAGAGGTTTTCGGTGATGTGGATATCGATATGATTGCCGGTCCAAGTGAAATAGCAATCATTGCCGATGATTCTGCTCGTGCCGATGAGGTCGCTGCTGACTTGTTATCACAAGCAGAACACGACGCGCGTGCTTGCAGTGTGCTCGTTACCCCTTCAATGAAATTAGCAGAAGAGGTAGCTGTCGAAGTCGAAAAGCAACTGGCTCTATTGCCGCGAAAGGATATTGCCTCTCGGTCGATTGAGGATTTCGGCGTTATCTACGTGACTTCTTCTCTAGAAGAAGCGGTAGAAACGGTTAATCAGCTGGCACCAGAGCACCTTGAAATCCTGACTGAGAATGGTATCGAACTGCTCGGGAAAATCCGGCATGCCGGTGCTATTTTTATCGGACGTTATAGTTCTGAGCCAGTTGGCGATTATTTTGCTGGACCGAATCATGTCTTACCAACCAATGGGACAGCTCGATTTTCGAGTCCGTTGAATGTAGATGATTTTCAAAAGAAATCAAGTGTAATTATATATAGCGAGAAAGCTTTAAAAGAGAATGGAGAAAAAATCGCAAAGTTCGCCCGCATGGAAGGTCTTGAAGCCCATGCGCGTGCGGTAGAGTTAAGGCTTGAAAATCAATAATTTATTGCTAGGGGGCCATTCCATGGAAAGATACGCAAGTATTGAACGAAAAACAAATGAAACTCAAATCAGTTTATCATTAGATATAGATGGCGAAGGAAAGTCTGAACTTGAAACAGGGGTTCCATTCATGAGCCATATGCTCGATTTATTCACGAAACATGGACAATTTAACCTTACCGTGGATGCAAAAGGGGATATTGAGGTAGACGATCATCATACTACGGAGGATATCGGCATTGTTTTAGGACAGGCATTGCGAGAAGCCCTTGGTGATAAAAGAGGGATTAAACGTTATGGAAATGCCTTTGTACCGATGGATGAAGCTTTAGCGCAGGTAGTGGTCGACTTAAGTAATCGCCCGCACCTTGAGATGAGGGCAGATTTCCCGAGCGCTAAGGTGGGCACGTTTGATACGGAGCTCGTTCATGAATTTTTATGGAAGCTTGCTCTCGAGGCGCGCATGAACCTTCATGTTATTGTTCATTACGGACAAAATACGCACCATATGATTGAAGCTGTTTTTAAAGCACTTGGCCGGGCGCTTGACGAAGCGACAACCATTGACCCTCGCATTAAAGGAGTTCCATCAACGAAAGGGATGTTATAGATGATCGGTATTGTTGATTATGGTATGGGCAATCTGTTTAGCGTAAGTAAAGCCCTCGAACGGTTGAATGCAGATTATTTTATATCAGGTGACAAAGAGGAGCTCCTAAGTGCAGACGCCCTTACTGCTTCCGGGTGTAGGCTCTTTTCGGGACGCGATGGAAGTGTTGCAGGTTGATACGATTAAAGAGTTTGCAGCAAGTGGAAAACCACTTCTTGGGATCTGCCTTGGTATGCAGCTATTGTTTGAAGATAGCGATGAAAATGGGTTTACGAAAGGTCTCGGGTTATTACCTGGTCATGTACGACGGTTTTCTGGTACTAATACTGCAGGTGAAACATACAAGGTACCACATATGGGCTGGAATAAACTTGAATTTGTAAATTCTTCTCCATTGTTAAAAGGGCTAGAAGAAGATTATGTTTATTTTGTTCACTCTTATTATGTCAGTGCAGAAAACTCGGAGGTATTACTGGCAAAGGCCAATTATCATGAAGAAGTTTCTGCTGTTGTTGGCAAAGATAATATATTTGGAATGCAATTTCATCCTGAAAAAAGCAGCAAGCTTGGAATGGCATTGCTGAGTAATTTTTTGAAATTAGTTGATGAAAGGAAGGCGTTACGATGACACTGACAATATATCCGGCGATTGATATGCGCGGCGGGAATTGCGTACGCCTCCTGCAAGGTGATTATGATAAGGAAACCATTTATGGCGATTCACCTTTTGACATGGCTCGAGTGTTTGCAGCGGATGGGGCAGAATGGATACATATGGTCGACCTTGACGGTGCAAAGGATGGGCATCGGGTTAATGACCGTTTTGTTATTGAAGCAGCAAAGCAGCTTAAGGTGAAGGTCCAAATTGGCGGGGGCATTCGTTCTGAGGCCGACATCCTGCATTATTTAGAAAATGGAATTACTCGCGTTATTATTGGAAGTATCGCAGTTTCCAATCCAGAGTTTGCGATTGAAATGATTCAGAAATATGGGAAGCGAATTGTTGTCGGAATTGACGCGAAAAATGGCTATGTGGCTACTCATGGCTGGCTAAATACTTCGGAAGTTAAGGCCGTTGAACTAAGCAAACGCTTTGCTGATGCAGGTGCTGAGACGTTTATTTTTACTGATATTGCTACAGATGGTACCCTATCAGGGCCTAATATTGCTGCTGTATGTGAAATGGCTGAGGTGACTGGGAAAACTGTCATCGCCTCTGGCGGTGTAAGCAGTTTAGCAGATTTGCGTGCTTTGAATGCAGAAGGAGTCCAAGGAGCGATTGTCGGAAAGGCTCTTTATGAGAACCGTTTTACATTGAAGGAAGCGCTGGATGAGGTGAGAAAATGACACTGACAAAACGAATCATCCCTTGCCTTGATGTAAAAGAAGGAAGAGTTGTGAAAGGTATTCAGTTTGTTCAGCTTCGGGATGCTGGAGACCCTGTTGAATTGGCACGGTTTTATGATGAGCAAGGAGCGGATGAGCTCGTTTTCCTTGATATCTCTGCCTCTGTTGAAGGACGAAAAACCATGGTTGAAGTGGTTAAGTCAGTTGCTTCAGAACTTGCCATTCCTTTTACTGTGGGCGGCGGGATAAACTCCTTGGAGGATATGAAACGAATTCTCCGTGCTGGTGCTGACAAAGTGTCGTTGAATACAGCAGCGGTAATGAATCCTGAACTCATTTCTGAGGGAGCAGGCTATTTTGGTACCCAATGCATTGTCGTTGCAATTGACGCGAAGTATGATGAAGAGCTTGGAACTTGGCGTGTTTATACTCATGGCGGCAGGACACCGACCGAACGTAAGGTGATTGAGTGGGCAAAGGAAGCAGCACGACTAGGTGCTGGTGAAATACTGCTGACAAGTATGGATAGCGACGGCGAGAAAAATGGCTTTGACCTCAATCTTACTGCAGCCGTAAGTGAAGCCGTGACGATTCCAGTGATTGCTTCAGGCGGAGCTGGAAACGCTGGTCATTTTGAGGAAGCATTTGTAAGTGGAAAAGCCGACGCGGCGCTCGCAGCTTCTATCTTTCACTATAAAGAAACTTCAGTCCATGAAGTAAAAAGTTATTTGCTAGAGAGAGGAGTGACGGTGCGATGAACATTCGTTTTAATGAAAAAGGGCTTGTACCTGCAATCGTCCAGGATGTAGAAACAAAAGAGGTATTAACATTAGCGTATATGAATCAGGAATCTCTGACAAAGACGCTGGAAACCGGTGAAACATGGTTTTACAGCCGCTCTCGTCAGGAACTTTGGCATAAAGGCGCGACTAGCGGAAACACTCAGTCTGTAGTCAGCGTTAAATATGACTGTGACCAGGATGCAGTCCTTGTACTAGTTGAGCCGAAGGGGCCTGCATGCCATACAGGAGCAGTTAGCTGCTTCACAGAGGGCGTTGTAACTGAGAGGACTGCCACAAGCCTTGCAGACTATCAGATCCTGCAATCATTAGAGAAGTTGATTATCGAACGGGAAAAAGAACGCCCAGAAGGAGCCTATACTACCTATCTATTTGAAAAAGGCGTCGATAAAATCTTGAAAAAAGTCGGAGAAGAGGCCTCAGAAGTCATCATCGCTGCCAAAAACCGCGACAAAGAAGAACTCAAATGGGAAGCCGCCGACCTCCTCTACCACCTGCAAGTATTATTAGTCGAACAAGGACTTCCATTTAAAGAAGTATTGAAAACGTTGGAAGAAAGACATAAAAGATAATTTGGTGCGGTGACAGGCACCAAATATGCAAAAACACGCTGTTATGCAGCGTGTTTTTGCATATTTGGAATTTCCCAATTTTAGCAAAGCTCTTCTATCCCTTCTCGTCTGGGCTTTGGTTGTGGTATACTACATAAGTTAGTTTATTGTGTATAGATGGAGGTCTCCATGGTTAAAGACTCGAAAGCAAGAATTCAAAAGGGAAAGATTCTGTCATTTGTTCCGACTGGGGAATATTATTTCACGAAGGGTATTAAGGCATACCATCGCCGTGATTTTAAAAAAGCTAAAAAATATCTTCAACGGGCGATGCAGCTGGAGCCGGGTGAACCGATGATAACCTGTCAGCTTGCCATAGTTTCAACAGAGCTGGGTGAGTTCGAAAATTCTAATCGACTCTTGCATTTAATCCTTGAAGATCTTGATGAAGATATGGCAGAATGTCACTATTTTTTAGCAAATAATTACGCCCATATGGGTTTCTTTAAAGATGCGTATCATCATGCAAATATGTATTTGGAATTGGACCCGAACGGGGATTTTAATGAAGATACACACGACCTCCTAGAGCTTCTTTCGTTTGAGGCGGAGGGCTTAGAAGATGAGCTTTATGAACAGGACGATCTTATCATAAAGCAGGAACAGGCTCGTGACTTATTGGAATCAGGGTATTTTCCGAAAGCCATTGAACTGTTGAATGACGTTGTGGAGGCATATCCGGAGTACTGGTCTGCCTATAATAACTTAGCGCTCGCTTATTTTTATTTAGGTAAAACAAAAAAAGCAGAATCGATTCTTGATGATGTGTTAGAAAGAAATCCTGGAAATCTGCACGCATTGTGTAATCGACTTGTGTTCGCCCATTACCAAGGTAAGACAAAAGCCGTGGGACGTTTACTTGATTCGTTAAAGAAGATTCAGCCTATGCTCATTGATCATCAATTTAAGCTAGGCGCAACCTTTGCGTTAATTGGTGAATATGAGTCTGCATACTTTTGGCTGAAAAAGCTGTATAAAAACGGTTTTCAGGGCGATGGTCCTTTTTATTATTGGCTGTCGTATTCCGCTTATCATACAGGCCATGAGAATTTTGCGAAGAGCATTTGGAAAATTGTCCTTGAGCATACCCCGGATAAAGACGGGTTTGAACCATGGAATGTGGAAAAGCCGATTGTAAATGGGTTTGAAGAACACTCGGGTTCTATTTTTCAAAAACTAGAAAGTGAGTACTTGGAGGAGCGGTTATTTGCTTTATTCCTAGCTACTGTCTCAGGAAAAATAGATGAAATCTCTACTTCCAAACGTTTTTATCAAAATCAAAAGCTTACTGTTTTAGAAAAAAATTATGTTTCTTTAATAAAGTCGGGAACTCCTTCAGCGATTGTTGACGCACAGGAAATTGCCGAGGTCCTTTATGAAAAACATCAGCCCATCGGAACGGTTGAATCAGGTTTATATTTAATGTGGTTTTCCGTGTTTGTTGAATTGTCTAAGTCTGAGATTAACTTGAATAATAAACGGGCTTGGGCAGGTGCAATGGAATATGTCTGGTATAAGGCAAGCAATGAAAAGGTATCGCAGCAAGAAATTGCCAAACGCTACGATATCTCGCCGGCAACCATTGGCAAATATGTAAAGTTAGTGACTCAACACCTAAATTAATGTCTAGCTGCGGCGCCTCCGCTTTTTATTGAGCAGATTTTTGGACTATATAGCAATTGTTTAATACGATTAAGTAGGTAATACTAAACTTAATCGTATTTTTTTTTATATAAGGAGTGAACCCCAAATGTCTGAGGAAAAAATTTATGATGTGATTATCGCTGGTGCTGGTCCTGCTGGGATGACAGCTGCTGTTTATACATCTCGTGCAAACCTTTCTACATTGATGATTGAACGTGGTATGCCGGGTGGTCAAATGGCAAACACGGAGGATGTTGAAAACTATCCTGGCTTTGAAAGTATTCTTGGCCCAGATTTATCCACAAAAATGTTTGAACACGCGAAAAAATTTGGTGCTGAATATGCTTATGGCGATATTAAAGAGATTATCGATAATGGTGACATTAAAACAGTTGTCGCAGGTTCAAAGCAGTATAAAGCTTATTCTGTCATTATTTCTGCAGGTGCGGAATATAAAAAAGTAGGCGTTCCAGGTGAGAAGGAACTTAGCGGCCGCGGTGTTTCCTACTGTGCTGTTTGTGATGGAGCATTTTTTAAGCAAAAAGAATTGTTTGTCATCGGCGGCGGGGACTCAGCTGTTGAAGAAGGAGTATATTTAACTCGTTTCGCTTCTAAGGTAACGATTGTACATCGCCGTGATGAGCTTCGTGCGCAGAAAATCCTTCAAGACCGTGCATTTGCCAATGAAAAAGTTGATTTCATTTGGAATCACACGATTAAATCGATTAATGATAAAGAAGGAAAAGTGGGAAGCGTTACACTTGTTTCTACCCAGACTGGAGAGGAACAGGAGCTGCCTGCAGACGGAGTGTTCATTTATATCGGTATGATTCCACTGTCTAAACCATTTACAAATCTGGGAATTACTAATGAAAATGGCTATATTGAAACAAACGAGCGAATGGAAACAAAAGTACCAGGAATTTTTGCAGCAGGAGACATTCGCGAGAAAACATTAAGACAAATTGTTACGGCAACTGGTGACGGCAGTATCGCTGCACAAAGTGCCCAGCACTATGTAGAGGAACTGAAAGAAGAATTGAAAATTAAGAAGTAAATTTACAATTTCTTCATAAACGTAATCCGGTTTTAATTCTCTTGTAACAGTGGTGAAATATTAATAAGGTATTATGATAATAAGAATTGACCCCCTTTAAAATATTCACTTGGTGCACAGGCTGAAAATGCCTGTGCTATTTTTTTACATATTTTTAACAGAATAAAGAAAACCGATTTCATTGTGACCGCTTACCAAAAGGAGTATAATAAAAAGAATAAATATACTACTGTGAGCTTGTTATATAGATGAGAAAAAAATATTTAAACTTTGAGAATTGTCTAGCTCTAGCCACTAGGGGCTTTCGCTTTTCTTGTTAGAGGTGTTTGTAGTGCAGCGAGTCACCAATTGCGTATTAATTAGAGATAATCAAGTATTAATGTTAAAAAAACCGCGCCGCGGCTGGTGGGTAGCACCGGGAGGAAAAATGGAGCCCGGTGAGTCAGTAAGAGATTCCTGTATCCGTGAGTACCGGGAGGAAACCGGAATCTACTTGAAAAACCCGCAGTTGAAGGGTATTTTTACGTTTATTATGAAAGAAAATGATCAAGTATTATCGGAATGGATGATGTTTTCCTTTTTTGCAACTGATTCTGATGGACTGGGTTTCGATGAATCAGATGAAGGTAAGCTTGAGTGGCAGGGCCTTGATCAACTAAAAAACCTGCCAATGGCGGCGGGAGACTATCATATTATCGATTACATGATTCATGGAAATGGGATTATTTACGGTACTTTTACTTACACCAAGGATTTCCAGCTAATCAGTTATCGATTAGATCCAAGTTAATTTGAGGGGGAAAAATAGATGAGTACCGGATCAACAAATGAAACACAAATGGTCATCATTACGGGGATGTCTGGAGCTGGAAAAACGGTTGCGATCCAAAGTTTAGAGGACTTAGGTTTTTTCTGTGTGGATAATCTGCCGCCCACTCTGCTGCCAAAATTTCTTGAACTTATGAAGGAATCTGGGAATAAAATGAATAAAGTGGCATTGGTTATGGACCTTAGGGGAAGAGAGTTCTTTGATCATTTGTTTAAAGCGCTTGATGACCTTGCAGAAACCTCATGGGTAAGCCCGCAAATTTTATTCTTAGACGCGGACGATGCTACTTTAGTGCGAAGATATAAAGAAACAAGAAGATTTCACCCACTGGCACAATCAGGTTTGCCATTAGAAGGAATCAAATTAGAGCGAGAGCTTCTTGATGAATTAAAGGGCAGAGCCCAGCTTATTTACAACACTTCACAAATGAAGCCGCGCGAATTACGCGAAAAGATTATAACCGAATTCACTACGAATAAAAAATCAATTTTTACCGTCAATGTCATGTCATTTGGATTTAAGTATGGAATTCCAATCGATGCTGACCTCGTGTTTGACGTACGTTTCCTGCCAAATCCTCATTATATTGATCACATGAGGCCTAAGACAGGACTAGATGAAGAGGTTTCAAGCTATGTTTTAAAATGGAATGAAACGCATAAATTCATAGAGAAGGTTACAGATTTGCTAAGCTTTATGCTTCCACATTATAAGCGGGAAGGAAAAGCACAGCTCGTAATTGCAATAGGATGTACTGGAGGGCAGCACCGCTCCGTAACTCTCGCAGAATATCTTGCTAAATACTTTGAAAATGATTACAAGACATTTGTTTCACACCGTGACATTGAGAGGAGAAAGGATCAGACAACATGAGGGAGTTAGGACAGCCAAGAATCGTCATCATTGGCGGAGGAACAGGATTGCCAGTTTTATTGCGAGGATTAAAACAGTATCCAGTTGATATTACCGCCATTGTGACGGTTGCTGATGATGGCGGCAGTTCAGGAAGGCTCCGTGACGACCTGCAAATTCCACCGCCCGGGGATATCCGAAATGTGTTAGCTGCATTATCGGATGTTGAACCACTGGTGGAAGAGATGTTTCAACATCGTTTTAAGACCTCCAATGAACTATCGGGTCATTCGCTCGGTAATTTAATTTTGGCGGCGATGACATCGATTACCGGGAACTTTGTTCACGCGATTCAAGAAATGAGTAAGGTATTAAATGTTCGCGGTAAAGTTCTGCCTGCAGCCAACCAAAGTGTTGTGCTTCATGCGGAAATGGAGGATGGGACTGTAGTCTCCGGTGAATCAAAAATTCCTTACTCAGGTAAAAAAATAAAAAAAGTTTTCCTAACACCAGAAATTATCACTCCTTTGCCAGAATCGATACAAGCCATTAGACAAGCGGATTTAATTATTATAGGACCTGGAAGTTTATATACGAGTATCCTTCCTAATCTGCTTGTACCTCGATTAGGTGAAGAAGTTTGCCGCTCCCGCGCAAAAAAGGTATATATATGCAATTTAATGACACAAGCGGGTGAAACGCACGGATACACGGCAAGTGACCATGTAAAAGCTATATATGATCATATGTCCTGTGCATTTATGGATACGATTCTAGTGAACGATAAAGAAATTCCTGAAGACATCCAGCTCCGCTACAATGAAGAGCTTGCTGACCCTGTCGATTATGATTTAGAGCGCATATTTGAACTTGGACTTGAAGTGGTGCATGCGGACATTGCCATCCAGGAAAACGGAGCACTACGGCATGACCCAAAGAAAGTGGCAAAAATTTTATATAATTTACTTTTAAGTGAAACCAAACAGCGTTATGAAGCGTAAATACTAATGCCCGTGCAAAAGGGGCAAAGGGGGTGAAGGGATGTCTTTCGCTTCGGAAACGAAAAAAGAATTAACGAATTTAGAAATAAAGCCATGTTGCACGCAAGCGGAACTTTCTGCTCTCATCCGAATGAATGGTTCTATGTCTTTTTCCAACCGTAAGTTAATTGTTGATATTCAGACTGAAAATGCAGCCATTGCAAGAAGAATTTATACGTTAATCAAAAAGAGCTATGATGTTCCAGTAGAGCTGCTTGTTCGGAAAAAAATGAGATTAAAAAAGAACAATGTTTACATTGTCCGTTTGTCGCAACGAGCTAAGGAAATACTAGAGGATATGAAAATCCTTGGTGAAGGATTTACCTTCATCCATGACATAGCCAGTGATCTTGTGAAAAAGAAATGTTGTAAACGTTCTTATCTACGTGGGGCGTTTCTAGCTGGAGGATCCGTAAATAATCCGGAAACTTCATCGTATCATTTGGAAATTGCTTCACTCTACAAGGAACATAACGATTCCTTGTGTGAATTAATGAATAAATTTGGCCTTAATAGCAAGACACTCGAGCGAAAAAAAGGCTATATTACTTACTTAAAGGAAGCAGAAAAAATTACCGAGTATTTGAATATTATTGGTGCAGTCAATGCTCTTCTCCGCTTTGAAGATGTGCGGATTGTTAGAGATATGCGCAATTCGGTTAATCGTCTGGTAAATTGTGAAACAGCGAACTTAAATAAGACAATTGGCGCTTCTATCCGACAGGTCGAAAATATTCGCTATATTAACGAAACGGTTGGATTGCATATTTTGCCGGAAAAGTTAAGAGAAATTGCGGAACTCCGACTCCACTATACGGATGTAACCCTAAAAGAACTAGGGGAGATGGTTTCCGGAGGTACAATTAGTAAGTCGGGAATTAATCATCGGTTAAGAAAAATAGATGAAATCGCAGAAAAATTACGTATTGGTGACTTAGCTCCAAGAAAATAGAGGAAAACATAAGGAGGATTTTGTAATGGTAGAGAAACAAGTGGAAGTTAAATTGAAAACGGGTCTTCAAGCACGGCCGGCAGCATTATTTGTTCAGGAAGCGAACCGTTTTTCAGCGGATATCTTTTTAGAGAAAGATGGTAAAAAAGTAAATGCAAAGAGCATTATGGGGCTTATGAGCTTAGCTGTTGGTTCAGGCGTTTTAGTTAATATTGTTGCTGACGGCGATGATGAAGAAAAAGCAATTGACGCACTATCTAATTTTGTTCAAAACGAACATTAAAATAAAAAGAGTTTGACCTTATAATGGGTCAAACTCTTTTTGTATATTACTTCTCTTTCTTATCTTCTTTAAGGCTTCTAGTGATAATATGGTCTACGAGACCGTATTCTTTTGCTCTTTCCGCTGTCATGAAGTTATCGCGGTCAGTGTCCTTTTGGATGACTTCCAGTGGCTGGCCAGTGCGCTCTGCTAAGATTCCATTCAATTTTTCACGTAGGAATAAAATACGCTTAGCTGCAATCTCAATCTCAGTAGCCTGACCTTGTGCACCGCCGAGTGGCTGATGGATCATTACTTCTGCATTTGGTAACGCGTAACGCTTGCCTTTTGTTCCTGCTGCAAGTAAGAAAGCACCCATTGAAGCGGCCATACCGATACAAATTGTTTGAACATCCGGCTTAATGAACTGCATGGTGTCATAAATCGCCATACCAGCTGTAATACTGCCGCCAGGGCTGTTAATATAAATGGATATATCCTTTTCAGGGTTTTCTGCTTCTAGAAATAGTAATTGAGCTACAATGCTATTAGCTACATGATCGTCAATACCACTGCCAAGCATGATAATACGGTCTTTTAGAAGACGAGAATAGATGTCGTATGCTCTTTCTCCGCGGTTTGTTTGTTCAATTACTGTAGGAATCAAATTCATTTTTCTTCCTCCTTTAAGTATGAAAGATTTTAATATGTATAGTTAATGATACACTGATGGTCAATTAAGGTCAAACAATTCGCTTAATATTTGTTCGACAACTTTCCCTATACAAGCATACCCGCTGAGAAGTTTTTTAAACCTATCTAACTTGCAAAGTTTCACAAAATAGCATATAATATTAAAGTCGCATATATGCGCTCGTGGTGCAACGGATAGCACGTAAGATTCCGGTTCTTAAAATGGGGGTTCGATTCCCTCCGAGCGCGTCATAATTAAAAGCAGCCCCTACGCTTTAAAAGCGTGGGGGTTCTTTTATTGTTGAGGCATTTGCCTTGAACCATGAATAAAACACCTGCCCTCAGGGAATCTTTCGTATAGGACTGGTAAAGGAGGCTTTTATAATGGTTAAGCATAGCATAAGGTTATCTAGTGCGGAGATTGGCGGCTTATGGGCAAACTATATCCTAGAGAGTATGACTATTTGTTTGTTAAAATACTTTCTTTATCACAATCAGGATGAAGAAATAAAACCTCTTCTGGAAAAAGCGCTTAAGAATGCTGAAGGCCATATTCAAAAAATATCCGCTATTTCATTTACCTCCTTGAATGCCATCGATATAACGTTGATTGGGCATGCGATGTCCGTGTCAATGCGATCAGACTTGGTGGCCCATTATCAAAAATACATATCAGAAATTATGGTATATGCAGGAAAAGGGTTTAATTTATTGGTTGATCGTGGCTGGAGCCAGCAGCCTCCAATGGCACCCAATCGAAAAGAACTTGAGAATATGAAATAAGAATCAAAAAGGCTTGTCAACGTGACAGCCTTTTTCGATTTTAGTCACTTAATTATTGTAATATTCCTCTAAAGTCAATTTACCTAGATTTTTTCCATTCACCAAAACTCTTTTATCCTGTAAAATAGGGAAAGGGGGGTTAGGAAATGGACTTAAAAGCAGGTTTATGGCAACAACAATCATTGAAACTGGCAATGACGCAGGAATTGACCCAAGCCATTGCGCTTTTACAATATTCAGCACAAGAGCTTTCCGCTTTCTTAGAAAACAAAGCAATTGAAAATCCCCTGCTCCAGGTTGAGAATAACAATATTCAGCCTATTAATCCATTAATAGACCGCAATCGGCGGAAACATGCGAAAAATACGGAAAATGATTGGATTGAGCAAATTGCAGCAAAGTCATCTTCTATTGAAGACCAGCTGCTAAATCAACTTAATCTTCGTAAATTTTCTAGTATACAATTGAAAATAATTAAGCACTTAATTCAAAACCTTGATGTAAACGGATACTTAACCTCTACTCAAGAGGAAATCTCAGATCAATTAGGTGTCCACGTAGAACTGGTAGAAGAGAGTATTATTGTGATTCAAACCTTGGAACCCGCTGGGATTGGGGCTAGGAATCTTCAAGAATGTTTATTAATTCAGCTTGAACGGGAGAACCTAAAGGATGATTTGGCGCTAACCATTCTTACTCACTACTTCATTCCATTTGCCGAGAAGAAATGGAAACAGATTGCAAAGGAACTACAGATACCATTACAGAAAATCCAAGAAATATTTGATAGTGTACAGCAGCTAAATCCACGACCAGGCACACTGTTAGAACAGGAAAATGCCTGCTACATTATCCCTGATGCCATTGTAGAACGCTTGGGGGATGGATTTTCCGTCAGGCTTTGTGATGACATTCTTCCCAAAATTAGTTTTAACGATCATTATTATCAAAAACTGACTAACACGAAGGATTTGCAAGTAAGCCGCTTTTTGCAGGAAAAAGTGCAGGATTATCAATGGATCATGAAAAGTATTGAACAGAGGAAGGAAACGTTAACGAGGGTTGTTGGTAAAATCGTAGAAAAGCAAACTCGTTTCTTCGAAAATGGGAAGGAATATTTAGTTCCGATGACCATGAAGGAGGTAGCGGGCGAACTTGAAATCCATGAATCAACGGTTAGCCGTGCAGTGAAAGAAAAATTTGTGCAGACACCGATTGGTACTTTCCCGTTGAAATCATTCTTTACGAGTACCATTCAAACAGTGTCAAATGAAAGCACTTCTTCGAGTCAGGTGAAAAATGCAATCACTTCGATGATCGACAGTGAAGATAAACAATGTCCATTATCAGACCAGGATATTGTTGAGAAACTGAAGACAGATCAGGGAATCGTTGTTTCAAGAAGAACAGTTGCAAAATATCGGGACCAATTGGGGATAGCTTCCTCATCTAAAAGAAAAAGGTTTGATTGAAAGGATACAAACATGGCGAAAACAATAATCACCTTATATACAAGACAACGCTGTTCACTATGTGAAAAAGCAAAACAGGCCATCCTTGAACTTAAGGAAGACTGGATTTTTACATTAGAAGAAATAGATATTGATAAAAGTGATGAATTAACAGAACTTTACGGAATTATGATTCCGGTTGTCCAAATAGAAGGGGAAGAAGTTGCTTTTGGTATTATTAACAAAAACGACATAAGTAAACGTTTGCAAGAAAAATCGGAAAACTTTTAAGTTGAAATAGCTTTTCACTCCTGTTAGAATGTAAATTGTTAGCAGGGGTGATTTTTTTTCGATGGAGTGGGACATAATTTGTCTACGGTGGACATTTTATGGCCAGCTACATATAATAAAGGAGCAGGACATTATGCAATCACTCATCGATATTCAAAAAAGATTATTACCTGATCTCCTTCAAGTACTACATAAACGATATTCTATCCTTAGACATATCGGTTTTATGCAGCCAGTGGGAAGAAGGAGTCTTGCTTCCAACCTTGGGTACACAGAAAGAGTTCTTCGAAGTGAGGTTGATTTCCTTAAGGAACAAAATCTTGTTTCAATCAACAATATTGGAATGAGTTTAACTTCTGAAGGGAAAAATTTGCTAGAGGATTTAGAAGGACTAATCCGAGAATTAATCGGTATTGACGTAATGGAATTGGAACTGAAACACCGCTTTAAGATTCAAAAGGTTATTATTGTTCCTGGAAACAGTGATGAATCCCAGATGGTAAAGAGAGGATTTAGGCAAGGCTTGTGCCTTTTGCATGAAAAAATATCTAACTGGGAAAAATATTATCGCTGTAACGGGCGGATCAACGATGGCTGCTGTCGCAAACGTGCTTACACCTGAGATTGGGAAAAAGGAATTGCTGTTTGTACCGGCACGCGGCGGGATTGGTGAGGATGTCCAGAACCAGGCAAATACAATAAGCTCGATTATGTCGAAAAATACACAGTCTAAGCACCGTGTATTCTATGTACCCGATCAGGTTAGTAACGAAATTTATCAATCCCTGATAAAAGAACCTGAAATCCATGAAGTTTTGAATTTAATTAAATCTGCAAGCATGGTTCTTCATGGAATTGGGGATGCTATTACAATGGCTGAACGACGAAAATCGAGACCCGAGGTTATCCAGAAGCTAGAAGCGAATGCCGCTGTAGGGGAAGCTTTCGGCTATTATTTTAATGAAAAAGGTGAAATCGTCCACAAGGTTTTAACGATTGGACTTCAGCTAGAAGACCTTGCACAGATTCCCAATGTAATTGCTGTTGCAGGCGGAGCCTCTAAGGCGAAAGCTATTAAGGCCTATATGAAACAAGCACCTGCCTCGACGATTTTAATTACCGATGAGGGTGCAGCAAGAAAGTTATTAAAAGGTTAATTCCTTTTTAAAATAAAAAACCTTTTTTCAATACAAGGAGGAAATCAAAATGACAGTAAAAGTTGGTATTAATGGATTTGGTCGTATCGGCCGTAACGTATTCCGTGCGGCATTAAATAATGCAGAAATGGAAATCGTAGCAATTAACGATTTAACAGATGCAAAAATGCTTGCGCACCTTTTAAAATACGATACTGTTCATGGAACTCTTCAACAAGAAGTTACTGTTGACGGCGAATATTTAGTTGTTGGTAACCAAAAGGTAAAAGTAATTGCTGAACGCGATCCAGCTCAATTAGGTTGGGGAGAACTTGGTGTTGAAGTAGTTGTTGAATCTACTGGACGTTTCACAAAGCGTGAAGACGCGGCAAAACACCTTGAAGCAGGTGCGAAGAAAGTTATCATTTCTGCTCCAGCTGATAACGAAGATATCACTATCGTAATGGGTGTTAACCAAGATCAATACGATCCGGCAAACCACCATGTATTATCGAACGCTTCATGTACAACAAACTGTCTAGCTCCTTTTGCGAAGGTTTTAAATGATGAGTTCGGAATTAAGCGTGGAATGATGACTACAATCCACTCTTATACTAATGACCAACAAATCCTTGATTTACCACACAAGGACTACCGTCGTGCTCGTGCAGCTGCTGAGAACATGATTCCTACATCAACTGGTGCAGCGAAAGCAGTTTCTCTAGTACTTCCAGAACTTAAAGGTAAATTAAATGGTATGGCTGTTCGTGTACCAACTCCAAACGTATCAATCGTGGATTTAGTTGCTGAATTAGACAAAGAAGTAACAGCTGATGAAGTAAATGCAGCATTAAAAGCAGCTGCTGAAGGTCCATTAAAAGGAATTTTACACTACAGCGAACTTCCATTAGTATCTACAGATTACAATGGCAGCCCAGCTTCATCTTCAATTGATTCTTTATCAACTATGGTTCTTGAAGGTAATATGGTTAAAGTATTATCTTGGTATGATAACGAAGTTGGTTATTCTAGCCGTGTAGTTGACCTTATTGGTTATATCGCTCAAAAAGGACTTTAATCTTTAGTTAGCTGAGGTTGGAAAATTCTTCATCAAAAAGCTATAATGATTTAGGGTATTCAAAAGGGGAGCGGGGAACATTCCCCCCTTCCCTTTTTTTGTGGAATATGCTGTCAATACATAAGGAGGAGCTTTTCACATGAACAAAAAAACATTAAAAGATGTAGATGTAAAAGGAAAACGCGTTTTCTGCCGTGTTGATTTTAACGTTCCTATGCAGGATGGAAAAATCACGGATGAAACAAGAATCCGCGCTGCATTACCTACTATTCAATATCTAATCGATCAAGGTGCTAAAGTCATCTTAGCGAGCCATTTTGGACGACCAAAAGGTAAAGTAGTAGAGGAAATGCGTTTAACTCCAGTGGGTGTGAGACTATCTGAACTTCTTGGCAAGAACGTGCAAAAAGCGGATGAAGCATACGGTGATTCTGTTAAATCTATCATTGAATCTATGAATGAAGGCGATGTTCTTCTTCTTGAAAATGTTCGTTTTTACCCAGGTGAAGAGAAGAATGATCCTGAACTTGCAAAATCTTTCGCAGAACTTGCTGACGTCTATGTAAATGATGCATTTGGTGCAGCACACAGAGCACATGCTTCCACAGAAGGTATTGCTCACCATCTTCCTGCAGTATCTGGTCTTTTAATGGAAAAAGAGCTTGATGTACTCGGAAAAGCTCTATCTAATCCTGAACGTCCATTTACCGCGATTATTGGCGGTGCAAAGGTGAAGGACAAGATTGGTGTTATTGAAAACCTATTAGAAAAGGTTGATAACCTAATCATTGGCGGCGGTCTTGCTTATACTTTTATTAAGGCACAGGGTCATGAAATTGGTAAATCTCTTCTTGAGGCAGATAAAATCGACTTAGCGAATTCTTTTATCGAAAAAGCTAAAGAAAAAGGTGTCAATTTCTATATGCCGGTTGACGCGATCGTTGCCGATGATTTCTCTGCGGATGCAAATTCTAAAGAGGTAGCAATCGAAGAAATACCAGCAGATTGGGAAGCACTTGATATCGGACCTAAAACAAGAGAAATTTATCGTGAGGTAATCCAAAAGTCAAAATTAGTGATTTGGAACGGACCAATGGGTGTGTTTGAAATCGATAAATTTGCTGGTGGTACAAAGGCTGTTGCTGAAGCACTTGCAGAAGCAGAAGGTACATATTCAGTCATTGGCGGCGGAGACTCTGCTGCAGCAGTAGAGAAATTTAATTTAGCAGAAAAAATGAGTCATATTTCAACAGGCGGCGGTGCTTCACTTGAATTTATGGAAGGTAAAGAACTTCCAGGCGTAGTTGCTTTAAATGATAAATAATAAGAACTTTCTATCTTGAAAGGTTGTGTAACAATGCGTAAACCGATTATTGCAGGTAACTGGAAAATGAATAAGACATTAGCTGAGGCGAAAAGCTTTACTGAGGAAGTAAAAGGTCTTGTTCCCCATCATGAAAAAATGGATTCTGTTATTTGTGCACCCGCTTTATTTTTACAAAGTCTTGTGGAACTAACAGAAGGCAGCGATGTCAAAATTGGTGCCCAAAACATGCATTTCGAAGAAAGCGGAGCTTTTACTGGGGAAATCAGCCCAAAACCTCTTGCTGAAATCGGGGTTCAATATGTGATACTTGGGCATTCTGAACGTCGTGAAATGTTTAATGAAACCGATGAAAGTGTTAATAAAAAGACACTTGCAGCTTTTAAATATAACTTAACGCCAATCGTTTGCTGCGGTGAAACATTAGAGCAGCGTGAAAACGGTGAAACAAATGAACTTGTTGGTTCACAAATTCAAAAAGCTTTAGCTGGTTTAACAGATGAGCAAGTAAAGCAAACCGTTATTGCTTACGAACCAATTTGGGCGATTGGAACAGGCAAATCTTCAACCGCACAAGATGCAAATGAAGTATGTGCTCATATTCGTCAAGTGGTATCTCAGCAATTCAGCGAAGAAGTTGCAAATGCTGTTAGAATTCAGTATGGCGGCAGCGTGAAACCTGAAAATATTAAGGAATACATGGCACAGCCTGATATTGATGGTGCTCTAGTTGGTGGAGCAAGCCTTGAGCCAAATTCATTCCTGCAGTTATTGGAGGCAGGAAGTTATGAGTAAGTCTCCCGTTGCCCTCATCATTCTCGATGGATTTGGATGCAGGGATGAACAAAAAGGGAATGCAGTCTTTCATGCAAAAAAGCCAAATTTTGATCGTTATTGGAGTACGTTTCCACACTCACATTTAACGGCTTCCGGTGAGGCAGTTGGTCTTCCAGAGGGTCAAATGGGTAACTCGGAAGTTGGCCACTTAAATATCGGTGCTGGCCGGATTGTCTACCAAAGCTTAACACGTGTGAATATTGCGATCCGTGAAGGTGAATTTGTAAAAAATGAAACCATCTGCAGCGCAATGGATCATGTGAAGAAAAATGGAACAAACCTTCATTTATTTGGTTTATTATCAGATGGCGGCGTACACAGCCACATTAACCATATGTTTGCTCTTTTGAAGATGGCAAAAGAAGAAGGCGTAGAAAAGGTTTATATTCATGGTTTCCTTGATGGACGTGATGTTGGTCCGAAAACAGCGGCTAAATATATTCAGCAGACTTTGGATAAAATTAATGAGTATGGCATTGGTGAGTTTGCTACGATTTCTGGACGTTATTATTCAATGGATCGTGACAAGCGCTGGGAGCGTGTTGAAAAGGCATACTGCTCCATGGTTTATGGCGATGGCCCAACCTATACCAACCCGTTAGACGTAGTAGAAGATTCCTATCAACATGGAATTTTTGACGAATTCGTGATTCCATCCGTAATTACTAAGGAAGATGGACAACCTGTTGCGACAATTAAAGACAATGACGCAGTCATTTTCTATAATTTCCGTCCAGACCGGGCAATCCAAATTTCTAACGTATTTACAAATGAAGATTTCCGCCCGTTTGACCGTGGTGAGAAACACCCGAGGGATCTATTCTTTGTATGTTTAACACACTTCAGTGAATCGGTAAATGGATATGTTGCGTTTAAGCCTTCTAACTTAGATAACACCTTAGGAGAAGTATTATCGCAAAATGGATTAAAGCAATTAAGAATTGCTGAAACCGAAAAATACCCACATGTTACGTTCTTTATGAGCGGTGGTCGTGAGGACAAGTTCCCTGGAGAAGAGCGAATTCTCATTAACTCACCTAAAGTTGCAACCTATGACCTGCAGCCTGAAATGAGTGCTTATGAAGTTACAGATGCTCTACTGAAAGAAATTCAAGATGATAAATTTGACGCTATTATCCTAAACTTTGCTAACCCTGATATGGTTGGGCATTCAGGAATGCTTGAACCAACTGTGAAGGCAATCGAAACAGTGGATGAATGCTTAGGTAAAATCGTTGATTTAATTCTCGAAAAAGGTGGTACGGCTATTATTACAGCTGACCACGGTAATGCAGATGAAGTTATGACTCTTGAAGGCGAGCCAATGACAGCCCATACCACCAATCCAGTTCCCGTTATTATCACAAAAAATGATGTGGAGTTACGAGAAGGTGGAATCCTAGGAGATCTAGCTCCGACGATGTTAAAGCTGCTTGGTGTACAACAGCCAGAAGAAATGACAGGAAATTCATTAATTAAATAAAATTTTTTTATTAAAAGGAGAGAAATTAAATGCCATTTATTGCAGATGTATACGCACGTGAAGTATTAGATTCCCGCGGTAACCCAACAGTTGAAGTAGAAGTTTTTACTGAATCCGGTGCTTTTGGCCGTGCTTTAGTTCCAAGTGGTGCTTCTACTGGTGAATACGAAGCAGTAGAACTTCGTGATGGTGACAAAGAGCGTTACCTTGGTAAAGGTGTATTAAAAGCTGTAGATAACGTGAACGAAATTATTGCTCCACATCTTGTTGGAGAAGAGTTCAGCGTTTTAGATCAAGTTGCTGTTGACCAAGCTTTAATCGAGCTTGATGGAACTGAAAACAAAGGTAAATTAGGTGCAAATGCGATTCTAGGTGTTTCTATGGCTGTAGCTCATGCTGCTGCAAACTACTTGGATATTCCTTTATATCAATACCTTGGCGGATTCAACTCTAAGCAGCTTCCAGTTCCAATGATGAACATCGTTAACGGCGGAGAGCACGCTGATAATAACGTTGATATTCAAGAGTTCATGGTTATGCCTGTAGGTGCTCCTAATTTCAGAGAAGCACTTCGCATGGGTACAGAAATTTTCCACAGCTTAAAGTCTGTTCTTAAAGAAAAAGGACTTAACACAGCTGTTGGAGATGAAGGTGGATTTGCTCCAAACCTAGGATCTAACGAAGAAGCACTTCAAACGATTGTACAAGCAATCGAAAAAGCTGGCTACAAGCCTGGTGAAGAAGTATTCTTAGCAATGGACGCTGCGTCTTCTGAGTTCTACAACAAAGAAGATGGGAAATACCATCTTAAAGGTGAAGGCGTTGTTAAGACTTCTGCTGAAATGGTTGATTGGTACGAAGAGCTTTCAAATAAATACCCAATCATCTCTATTGAAGATGGTTTAGATGAAAACGATTGGGAAGGCCACAAACTTCTAACTGAACGTCTTGGTAAGAGAGTTCAATTAGTTGGTGATGACCTATTCGTTACAAATACGAAGAAGCTTTCTGAAGGTATTGAAAAAGGAATCGGCAACTCAATCCTTATCAAAGTTAACCAAATCGGTACATTAACTGAAACTTTTGACGCAATTGAAATGGCGAAGCGTGCTGGTTACACTGCAGTTATTTCTCACCGTTCTGGTGAAACTGAAGATAACACAATCGCTGACATCGCTGTTGCAACAAATGCAGGTCAAATTAAAACAGGTGCACCTTCACGTACAGACCGTGTAGCGAAGTACAACCAATTGCTTCGTATCGAAGACCAATTAGGTGAAACAGCACAATACAACGGCTTAAAATCTTTCTATAACCTTAAAAAATAATAATGACTAAAGAACAGGCACTCATTGACGAATGGGTGCCTTTCTTTTTCTGGAGTGCCCAATATTAGTTGGATACGGTCTTGGGTCAACGCAGAGGTGCTGGAGTGACCCAAAGTTAGTTGGAAAAAGAATTAGGGTGCAATGCAGAGGTGCTGAAACGACCCAATGCTAGCTAGAAAAGGTATTAGGGTCCGATGGGGCACTGGTACCGTTCTGGAAGGCATATAATCTAAATGGTAATCTCCAAAAAGCTGACACAAACACTAGTATTGTTAAAAGACCAATTTTATGATACATTAAAAATACTGTGAAATGTACGTACTACTGGAGGTGTCTTTCATGCATGCATTGGTTGTAACATTATTAGTAATTGTTAGTATTGGACTTATTCTAGTTGTCTTATTGCAATCAGGTAAAAGTGCTGGATTATCTGGTGCCATTTCAGGTGGTGCTGAACAATTATTCGGTAAGCAAAAAGCACGAGGACTTGATTTAATTTTACATCGTATTACTGTTGTATTAGCGGTTCTTTTCATTATTCTTGCAGTGTTAGTTGCATACTTCGAAGTTTAATAAAGAATGCTCAAAAACCTGGCTTATGTCAGGTTTTTTTTATGCATAAAAAAACAAACGAAGGCTTTTTTCTGGAATGTTACCCAATTGTTTGCTTAAACTAAGGTAATGGATTTGATTAGAGTTGAAGGAGTTTTTATGATGAAGATTGCAGCACCTCAGCCCTTTACCTTTAAAGGAGGTAAACGAGCTGTTCTATTGCTTCACGGTTTTACCGGTAATTCTGCTGATGTTCGGATGTTGGGGCGCTTTTTAGAAAAAAGGGGATATACCTGTCATGCTCCCCATTATAAAGGACACGGAGTCCCGCCAGAGGAGCTTGTACATACGGGACCAGAAGATTGGTGGCAGGACGTTATAAAGGGTTATAATTTTTTGAAAAATTTAGGCTATGAGGAAATTGCAGTTGGAGGACTTTCACTAGGCGGCGTATTTTCGTTGAAATTGGGTTACACTGTACCTATAAAGGGTATTATACCGATGTGTGCACCTATGTATATAAAAAGTGAAGAAGTGATGTATCAAGGAATTCTCGACTATGCCCGCGAATATAAAGTACGGGAAGGGAAAACGGATGATCAAATTGAATTAGAAATGAATGAGTTTGCAAAAACGCCAATGAAAACCTTAAAGGCTTTGCAATCTTTAATTTCTGACGTCCGCAACCATGTGGATATGATTTATGCTCCAACCTTTGTCGTCCAAGCACGCCACGATAATATGATTAACACAGATAGTGCAAACATCATTTACAATGAAGTTGAGTCCGTAAACAAACAAATTAAATGGTATGAGGAATCGGGACACGTGATTACGTTAGATAAAGAACGTGATCAGCTTCATGAAGATATTTACGCCTTTTTAGAAAAATTGGATTGGCAGAATTAATCCTTTGAGGAGGGATCTTATTGGAAGATAATATTCAACAGCACGTTGATAAGCTTTTACAATATATGAGGGACGAGGCTTACAAACCCTTGACAGTTCAGGAACTGGAAGAAGCATTTGGAATTTCCGACTCGAGCGAGTTTAAGGAATTTGTAAAAGCACTAGTTCAAATGGAGGAAAAAGGACTTGTTGTCCGTACGCGCAGCAACCGTTATGGGCTTCCGCAAAAAATGAACCTTATTCGCGGTAAGCTTACGGGTCATGCAAAAGGTTTTGCGTTTGTGATACCGGATGAACCGGGTATGGATGATATTTTCATACCGCCGAATGAACTGAACAATGCCATGCATGGTGATACGGTTCTTGCCAGAATAGCCTCCGAAACTTCCGGACAGCGAAGAGAAGGAAGTATTATTCGCATTTTGGAAAGAGGCGTGCAGCAAATCGTTGGTACCTATGTGGAAAGCAAAAGCTTTGGCTTTGTAATCCCGGATGATAAGAAATTCGCAAGTGATATCTTTATTCCAAAGTCAGCATCTAAAGGTGCGGTAGAAGGCCATAAGGTGGTGGTTAAGCTTACTACCTATCCGGAAGGCCGTAAAAGTGCTGAAGGAGAAGTTATCACTGTATTGGGCCATAAAAATGACCCGGGTGTGGATATTCTTTCTGTTATTCATAAGCATGGGCTGCCTATGGCTTTCCCTGATGAAGTATTAAAGCAGGCAAATGAGACACCTGATACGATTGATGAAAGCGAATTGGCGAACCGCCGTGATTTACGGAATCAAACGATTGTTACGATAGACGGGGCTGACGCGAAAGATCTTGATGATGCGGTTACTGTAACGAAGCTTGAAAATGGCAACTATAAGCTTGGCGTACATATTGCAGATGTCAGCTATTATGTAAAAGAAGGAACGCCAATCGACCTTGAGGCAGAAGAACGCGCCACAAGTGTTTATTTAGTGGATAGAGTAATTCCAATGATTCCACACAGGTTATCAAATGGAATTTGTTCACTAAATCCACGAGTTGACCGGCTGGTGTTATCATGTGATATGGAAATTAATCCAGAAGGTCAAGTTGTTAATCATGAGATTTTTCAGAGTGTCATCAAGACTACTGAGAGAATGACTTATTTTGATGTAAATAAGATTTTAGTTGATAAAGATGAGGAAACACGTTCCCGCTATGAATCACTTGTTCCGATGTTTGAACAAATGGAGGAACTCGCCCAAATCTTGCGCGAGAAGAGAATGAAGCGCGGTGCGATTGATTTCGACTTTAAAGAATCTAAGGTTTTGGTCGATGAAGATAGTAAACCGGTAGATGTTGTTCTTCGTGAACGTTCAGTGGCAGAAAGATTAATCGAAGAATTTATGCTTGCGGCCAATGAAACAGTTGCAGAGCATTTTCATTGGATGGAAGTACCGTTTATTTATCGAATCCATGAAGATCCAAAAGAAGATAAGCTTAGAAGATTCTTCGAGTTTATCACCAACTTTGGCTACATTGTAAAAGGAACAGCGAATGATGTCCATCCAAGAGCGTTGCAGGAAATTATTGAAGAGGTCCAAGGGAAACCAGAAGAGATGGTTATTTCGACTGTTATGCTTAGGTCCATGCAGCAGGCAAAATACGATCCTGAAAGCCTAGGTCACTTTGGATTATCAACAGAGTTTTATACTCATTTCACATCGCCAATTCGACGGTATCCGGATACCATCGTCCATCGTTTAATCCGGACGTATTTAATTGAAGGCAAGATAGATGAGGCGACGAGGGAAAAATGGAATGCCAGATTGCCTGAAATTGCTCAGCATTCATCGAAAATGGAGCGCCGGGCTGTTGATGCAGAACGTGAAACGGATGAGCTTAAGAAAGCCGAATATATGGAAGATAAGATTGGTGAAGAGTATGATGGTATCATTAGCTCGGTAACCAATTTTGGGATGTTTGTTGAGCTTCCAAATACCATTGAAGGTCTCGTTCATGTCAGCTATTTGACAGATGATTACTATCGATTCGACGAGCGCCATTTTGCCATGATTGGTGAGCGGACAGGGAATGTGTTCCGAATTGGCGATGAAATAACTGTACGCGTGGTAAAAGTCAATAAAGACGAGCGTTCCATCGACTTTGAGGTCGTTGGTATGAAAGGTACACGCCGAGAGCGTTCAGAGACCCCGAGAGTATTTAAAACAGGCAGCGATACGAAGAAGCCGCGCCGTAATAAACAAGAAGGTCGAGGCGATGGGCAAAAGTCTGAAGCACGTGGAGGCGGAACAGGTCAAGGATCTGGCACACGAAAGAAAAAGAAATTTTACGATAATGTACCTAAGAATAAAAGCACTAAACGTAAAAATAAGAAAAGATAATTTAGGAGAGGGCCTTATACTCGCCCTCTCAGTGTAGATTTTTGTGTTGGTATGAGAATTCATAGGCGGAGAAATTCCTGCTAATCTATATAGGGGAAGCTTAAGAAACAGATATAAGCGGAGATATTCCGGTTAACTGCTTTAAAAAAGACAAAATCCAAAGATTTGGATAATATAAGCGGAAAAACTCCCCTTATTTTTAAGGAAATATGGGTATTTCCCAATTTAGCCGGAATTTTTCCGTTTATTTTTCATATTCAGTAAAATCAACATTCAGTTATAACAGAGCCTAACCCTAAAAAAAACAACAGCTTATATCTATTTGCAAGTAAAAATGTTTTGAATTTTGCTGCGCTAACTGGCTATTTTACCCCCACATTTTAATATACAATTGCACTACAAATTCTCCCAAAATAATTATCGAAATCCCTTTATATCAACAAAATAGACCTCCAAATTACCATACAATTTGATGGCCGTTTTGCATTACATTTTTAATTGCGGTAGTTAACGGAACCTGTTAGCCTTATACGAGGTCCTCTTTCAATTGTTATGAATACAGTTTTCTGCTAAAATGAACCCATAACGAGGTGAGAGACATGCCAAAAGGTGAAGGAAAAGTTGTTGCGCAAAATAAGAAGGCATACCATGATTACTTTATTGAAGAAACATATGAGGCTGGTATTGTTCTTCAAGGTACAGAAATCAAATCAATACGCGCTGGCAAAGTGAATTTAAAGGATTCCTATGCAAGAATCCACAATGGTGAAATGCATTTATTAAATATGCATGTAAGCCCATATGAACAAGGGAATCGCTATAATCATGACCCATTAAGGCAGCGAAAGCTTTTGCTCCATAAGCGGGAAATTAATAAGCTTTTTGGAGAAACAAGAGAAGCTGGTTATGCACTGATCCCATTAAAGATTTATTTGAAAAATGGGTTTGCGAAGGTTTTATTAGGGTTAGCAAAGGGTAAAAAGAATTATGATAAACGTGAGGTTCTTAAGCAAAAAGAGGCAAAGCGTGATATCGAGCGTGCCTTCCGCGACCGTCAGAAAATATAATTACAAATACTTACAATTGAAAAATTCGCTCAGTGTGTTATAATAAGTTTGTCGCTAAGGAGCGATGATAACTTTTGCTCAAACTATTGTTGAGCATCCTAACGTCTGCAGCTTTAATCTTTAAGTAGATTTCAGCTCATTTTATATGGGGGCGCTACGGATTCGACAGGGGTAGTTCGAGCTTGGGTTGCGAGTCGAGGGGATCGGCCTCGTTAAAACGTCAACGCCTATAACTGGCAAAACTAACAACAACCTAGCTTTCGCAGCTTAATAACTGCATAGCTGTTCGCCCCTCCATCGCCTATGTGGTAGGGTAGCGGACTCACTCTTAGTAGGCTACGCCGGAGTCCACCGTCTGAGGGCGAAGGAAGAGAACAACCAGACTAGCTGACCGGACGCCTGTCGATAGGCAAAAGGATCAGCGAAGTGCCAATATGTCGACTACACTCGTAGAAGCTTAAGTGCCGATATCTTTGGACGCGGGTTCGATTCCCGCCGTCTCCACCATACATAAGGTGGATAACAAGATCAGCTGACGCTGGTCTTTTTTATTTGTAAAAGAGCTATCCTTTCATGAAGAAGGGATAGCTTTTTCGTTTTAATGTGGCATATTATTGTTCATATTCATATTATTATTTGGCATTTGCCCCATTGGCTGTCCCATTGCTTGCCCTTGTGCAGGTGCGAATGCATTCCGGTAGGTATTCATATCCTGCTCTGCAAGCTGAGGTACTTGATAGTAATGGTGTTTATTTTGATAAATAGAGAGTTCATAGCCCATTTCTATGCAATTTGGTATAGAATCAGCCAGCACACGGCGAACAACAGGATTCGTTGTTTCTAGTGCTGCCATCGTTTTCATCGAAGCTCCAGATTTACAAGATGTAAGCATACAGCTTGAAATGTATTCATCATTAATCTCTGACACAGATTGGAAAGGCTTCTTCGGCTGAGAAAGCTTCATTCCATAAATAAAGTCATTTCCTTGATTCATCATATATTTGGAAGTTGGATGAGATGGGTTTTGACCTGTCTTAAAGCACTCTAACGTGATGTTATATTCATCCTGCATAAATTTATATTGGCGGTCAAGAATGTCCAATAGTTCAGGGTCTTTTACATATTGGCGTAGTAACATGTAGGAATTCATGGTTCCAATAGCTGCTCCTAGAACTTCATTTAAGTCGATTACCTCATGACCTCCATGATTAAGTTGTGGAGGTACATTCCCTGTATGCATGTTTTGGTGCATTTGTCCCTGCTGGTTTTGCATCATAATTTTCTCCTCCTAATTGATTATAATAGCCATTGTTATTATGTATCAATTGACCAGAGTTATTCACTTGAACAATTTTTTCAAAAGATTGTAACCTAAAGGTTTTAGAAAAAAAAAAATCGTCAATAATGACAGGTAGTGAGTATTAGGAGGTGCGTGAAAAGTGCAAGAAGAACTAAGGATTTTTTATCAGATATTTACCACAACCAAAGACGCAATTGAAAAATTTATGAATATGCTTGATCCAGTTATTCAAAATGCGGCTGATGAACATGAAAGACTGTACTATCACCATATTTATGAAGAAGAGGAACAGCGTCTATCTCGATTAGTCGTACTGATCCCACATATTCAGAAGTTTCAAGAAGTCAAAGATGAGAAAGAGTTTTCTCCAACCAACAACGAATTCAATCGACTTTTACAAGAGCTTAATCTTGAAAAATTCGGTTTACATAATTTTGTCGAACATCTTGATTTGGCGCTATTTCGTTTCACCGATCAAGAGCGGAGCAGCCTACTAAATGGTTTAAGGGAAGTATCGTATAAGGATTACCAGCAAGTAAAACAAATGCTATTCGATATTAACAGTCGATTTGACACCAACTATGTGGATCCACATGCCCACCATGATGAGCACCATGATCATTTAGACCGGTCAGCTGCTGTAACAGTAATTGCCCATACTCCTCAGACTAAACAGAGAAGAGGATTTTCGGTGGGAAGCTTAATATAAGGAAAAGAGAGGACAGACTAATGAATAAATTACAATTATACCCAGATTCACCGTTATCAAGTCAAGAGTTTACGCAATTGGATCAAACAGTGATTGAAGCAGCTCGAAGACAGCTTGTAGGCCGCCGCTTTATTGAATTATATGGCCCATTAGGTCGTGGTGTACAAAGCATTTTTAATGACATTTTCTCAGAAAACTTAGAAGCAAAAATGGATTTTCAGGGTTCCTTCGATACCGATATTGAGAATAGTAAAAGGGTGAACTACACCATTCCATTGCTTTATAAAGATTTCGTATTATATTGGCGTGATATAGACCAGGCAAAGGTATTAGATATCCCGATTGATTTTTCCGCGGCAGCCAATGCAGCCCGAGATGTAGCGATTCTAGAGGATCAAATGATTTTCCACGGCACGAAGGAATTTGATATTCCAGGTTTAATGAATGTACCTGGGCGCTTAACACATTTAATCGGTGAATGGTATGAATCTGGAAATGCCTTTCAGGATGTGGTTGATGCAAGGAATAAATTGCTTGAGATGAACCACAATGGACCATTTGCCCTTGTGCTGTCGCCGCAGTTGTATTCTCTAGTTCATCGTGTTCATCGTGATACGAATGTCCTAGAAATTGAACATATACGGGAATTGGTTACGGATGGAGTGTTCCAATCACCTGTTTTAAAAGGAAGATCTGGAGTGTTGCTAAATACAGGAAGAAACAATCTCGATTTGGCTATTTCAGAGGACTTTGATACAGCTTACTTGGGTGTAGAAGGGATGAACCATCCATTCCGTGTTTACGAAACCGTTGTTTTACGAATAAAGCGGCCTTCTGCCATTTGCACATTGGAATCTATGGGGGATTAATGAAGAACCGAGTATTAACAGTCGGATCCCTTATTCCAGGAAGGCTGATTGTAAAACCACCAGCACCATTGCAAACCGAGAGTAAAAAAGTCAAAACAGAAGGCGTTATTGTAGAGCAAAACGGAAAAAGGATGGAAATTCAGCCAGTAAAAGGAAAGTTGTTGGATGCTGCCTTGAATCAAGGTAAGCCAATTCAATATAAATGCCGCAAAGGAACGTGCGGTCAGTGTACGGTCAAAGTGTTAAAAGGTCCCGGAATATCTGCTCCAAATGAACAGGAGAAGAAGAAGCTAAAGAATGAGATAACCAACGGTTACCGCTTGGCTTGTCAGGCTGAAATACTATAAAAAATTCCGATTAAAAGCAGGATTAATCACTTTCAAAAAAACGAGGTCCATTTAACAGGACCTCGTTTTTTTTATGCTAATTTTATTATTTTATCTTCAACTGGGAATGGAAGTGAGATATTGTGTTTGTTTAATTCATTTACACTAATATCCTGAACAAGTCTCAATGCTTCTTTTTTAAACGTCTTTGTGACAAATCCAGCGTTAACTTCGCATAGCTTCTGCAGGTATTGTAAAGTATCACGGACGAGCATTTGTTTGATATAAGTGTTATTCAGCTGGCAGATTAATTTATGCTCTAGTCCTTTAATAACTGCAATTTGGTCCACATGGGCAATGATGTTTTGTCCCTCTCCATCAATAAAACCAACAGATATATACTGTCCTTTAGAGAAATCAACATTCGTAAACACTGGGTTTAGATAGGTTTCACCGGAAGAAAGACGAATAGAGTCTGCTTCTGCAGCACCACCAATTTTCCGTTGATTCGCAATTACCGTATGAATATCCTTTAACCCAAATAGCATGTTAAACATAATGATGATCCCTCATTTCCAAAGTTGTTTATACTCATAATTTTATAGATAATGAGAATCATTGTCAATGGAATTTCTGGTCAATTTTTAACGAAAAAGGATACTCCAATTAATGGGAATTCCCCAAAATTATAGTTTAAAGGAGTTATGAAGGTATCAGTATATTTGCGAATGAGAGAATGCTGAGGAATGATAAACTAACAAGTACTGAAAAAGTAAGCCTTAACCAAACTCTATGAATGAACGAAACTAGAAAGGTAGCCATTATACAAAACCAACTTATGACTGAAAAAATAATAAAGCAATCAAGTACGATATGAGAAGGTTGTCCCCAGTAAAATAGTCCACCTAAAAAAATACTCAGCACAAGTGGAATAAATAAATCCTTAATCTTGCCTAGAACAGGTACACTTCCATGTTCAAGGGATCTCTTTGATAGCAGCGGATAAATAAAATAAGGTAATACGAGCCCAAAGGCAATCCCAGTCAATAATCTCCGAGGATTATTGGATTCAAATAGGTGTGTATACGACCCTAGACCGTCTATTATTAATGGAACGAGAAATAACAGAAGCAAAAAGCTTATATTAATAGAAGGAATCGTAATACTTTGTTTTCGCTTTGAAAAATGCAAATAAATAAGCGTAGAAAATATACCTATATAAATCCCAGTATCTCTCGCGCAAACTGCTAGGGCCTCACCGGATACTTGGAGCGATCGTTCTTCTAACTGATGACATATCGCCCTACCGAAAAAATGCAAAAATTCATGAAGCAATCCAACCACTCCTACAATTAAGAACCCAATTCATTCGTATAAACTGGGTTCTCTCTCAATTTAGTATGTCATAAAGGCAGGGATTACGGATAGGGCTGAAGCGGCAAACCAGCAAATACAACTAAGGACAATGGAAACAATACCAACGATTAAACAGGTCTTTCCGATGGCTTTCTTGTCTAAATCTTGATCATTCATCCAAACGATCCCAAGGATTATTCCCACAACTGGTATGATAAAGGACAAAATGTATAAAAGTGCTCTTTGACCTCTCGACAAATAAATCCCCTCCGTATAAAAAATTCCACCAATTATTTAATTTCACGCTCTTTGGATATGTATGTGAAGGGGAAGGATAATTTGCCTGTCTGCTTTTATAAATTTCTATCGATTCCTGGGTCTATAGAATCAATCCAATTTTATAAAAAGATTCATTCTTAAAAGTAACAATCATGTACTTATTTGTTATAATAAAGTTATTACATAGTTCATTAGGACATAAAAATGGGGTTTGGTAAATTAATATGATAAATAATCTAATTAAAAGCAGCGGTTTTAAAAGAATTTCGATTTTTGTCTTACTTGCTTTAGTTCTTTACGGACTAAAAGATATGATCAATTTGATCTTATTTACCTTTATCTTTACTTTTTTAATGGACCGGTTAGTGATCTTCTTGAGTAGAAAAATACCACTCAACCGAAAAATACTTGTTATCGCATCCTATTCCACCATTGTAGGCCTTCTCACTTACGGTATTGTGAAATACTTACCAATGATAATAGGAGAAATAACAGCATTAATAAAACAGATTACAGCATTTTATACGAAAGAGCACGATAACATTATATTAAATTATTTGGTAAGCCGTCTTGAGGAAATTCAGATATCAAATTATTTGGAGAGAGGCTTTACCTTTTTAATTACCTATTTTACAGATATTAGTACCTTTGGTTTGCAAATCCTAATTGCTCTGTTAATGAGCTTATTTTACCTATTAGAAAAACCTCGTTTAATTGAATTTACGAAAAAATTTAAAACGAGTAAAGTGGCATCTATTTATGCAGAGATAGAATTCTTTTCACTAAAATTCGTCGGTACCTTCGGGAAGGTAATCGAAGCGCAATTAATCATTGCCGTCGTTAACTGTATTCTGACAACCATTGCATTATGGATTTTTGGCTTCCCGCAATTGGGTGGACTGTCCATCATGATTCTATTCCTGGGATTGATTCCGGTTGCCGGGGTAATCATTTCTTTGATTCCACTGGTTATCATAGGGTATAGTATTGGCGGCATTATGACCGTACTATATGTTTTTATTGCGATTATGATTATCCATGCAATCGAAGCCTATATTTTGAATCCGAATTTAATGTCGTCCAAAACAAACTTACCGGTTTTCTATACTTTCCTAGTATTAATCTTTTCTGAACATTTCTTCGGAGTTTGGGGTTTAATCATCGGTATTCCGGTCTTTGTTTTCATATTGGATGTTTTAGAAGTTACAGATCATAAGAAAGTTTAGAGGGTGTTGTAATGAGCGAATGCAAACTTAATCATTCACAAGAAGATGTAAGAAGTAAGTTTGAATCTCAAGAAGCGTTTCTTCCGGAAGACATGAAGCCATTGTTTGAACAGTTCCTAACTAAAGAACATACACAAGATCTATTAAATGAAGTGTTTCATTTATTAAAAAAATATGATTTAGCTTCAGAAGAAGAAAAGAATCAGAGAAATAACCGATTGTTTTTGGTATTGAAAAATGTATAACATCTTAACCTCCTGCGATGGGGGTTTTTATTTTTGGAGAAATCTCCCTCATTAGGAAAGCGGCTCTGTTCATGAAATCTTTCTTTTTTGAAAATAGTAAAGATAACTAAACATGCAGGAGAAAGCAGGGATATAGTGGGAGAATTATTTAGTTTATTAAGAAAAGGTAACAAGTCCGCTTTGATTGCAGCTATCGTTAACACGATTATTTCCATCGCTAAAGGCGTTGCCTATATGTTTACTGGAAATGTTGCGATGTTTGCAGAAACGATGCATAGTTTGGGTGATGCGGCAAACCAGGTTTTCGTATTCATTGGTTCTGCCTTAAGCAAGAAGTCGCCAACCAATCGCTTTCCGAACGGATTTGGCCGCTTGGTAAACTTAGTCTTATTGGGTGCGGTCTTAATCGTTGGTATCATGGCTTTTGAAACCATCCAAGAAGGTTATCATCATATTCTTCACCCTGCTGAATCAGAAGGGTTCTTCATTAATGTAGGTGTACTCGCATTTGCCGTAATACTTGAAATCTATGTTCTTTATAAGGCAATGAAGGAAGTTTTGCATGAGGTTGGTGAACCAGCAAGTGGTCCAAGTGTCTTTTTTAAAAGTTTTGCCCATCTTGGCAGGGCGAAGCCAGCAACAAAGCTTGTATTCATGGAAGATTTAGTCGCGACAAGCGGGGGCTTACTCGCTATTATTGCAGTTGTGATTTCACATTTTACGGATATCCATTGGGTTGAAGGAGCTGCTTCGATACTTATTGGTCTAATGATGTTCTTCGTTGTCGGTCGAGTATTTTTGGATAATGCTGCAGGTGTTCTTGGCAGGGCAGATGAGGAAATGGAAGAGAAGATTGGTCAATTAGTGATGTCTGACCCTGATGTTACAGATATCCAAGACCTTGCAGTAATTAAAGAAGGGGAAGATTTGCATGTGGAATTGGAAATTGAGATTGACCCGAGTCTAACGATAGCGGCTGCAGATGATATTAAAGACCGTTTACAGGAGAAATTAATGGCAGAAAAAGGCGTAGTTGATGTCACAATTGAGTTTGATGAAGAAGATGGAGTAAGGACGTGGAACAATGAATCCATGGTGAAAAAATAAAGATAGGCTAGCTAAAATAGCAGCCTATCTTCATTCCCATGGTTTTTCGGTTGTAAAATAACTTGCTAGTTCCTTACTGCTTTTACGGTGTTCTTTACGTTTTTCAGCTCGATCCTTTCCTGTTTCAAACAGCTTTTTTTCTTCTTCCGTTTCAGGAATAATCCCAGGAACCTTTGTTGGTTTTCCATCTTCATCCAACGCCACAAAGGTTAAAAAAGCGGTAGCTGCAATTTTTCGAATACCCGTTATTAGGTTTTCTGCAATCACTTTGACGAAAACCTCCATTGAACTCGTTCCGGTATAGGTAACGAAAGATTCAATACATACAGAGTCCTGTTGAGTGATCGGACTTAAAAAATCAACAGAGTCTGTTGAGGCAGTAACAACTTCTTTTCGAGCATGTCGTACAGCTGAAATGGAGGCAACCATGTCCATGTCACTCATTAACTTGCCCCCAAATAAGGTATTATGATTATTTACATCATTCGGGAAAATTCTGCCCGTCCGAACCACTCGTGATTCATTACATGTTTTTGCGTCCATTCTCTTCCTCCATTACCTAGGATAAATATATTTTAAACTAGAATTATATTATATAATCATTTAAATGGAAAAGAATAGAGGCTAGAAATAAGCGGACAATAAGCAATTATGATAAATTACATATATGAATACATAGGATGGGGGTTAAGTAATGACGATGCAAAAAGAAATTATCCAGACATTAAATGTAAAACCTGAGATTAATCCAAAAGAGGAGATTCGGAATCGAATCCAATTTTTGAAAAGCTATTTGTTAAAGACAAAGGCAAAAGGGTATGTGCTGGGAATTAGCGGAGGACAGGATTCAACGCTTGCTGGGCGGTTATGCCAATTGGCAGTTGAAGAACTTCGTCAGGAAGGAAATGATGCGTTATTTATTGCTATTCGTTTACCTTATGGGGTTCAGCAGGATGAAGCAGACGCTGTCCGTGCTATGAAATTCATACGTGCTGACCGTGAGTATACATTTAACATACAAGGTGCGGTCGACGGTGTTCAAGCAGAATATAATTCCGTTACGAATGGCGGGCCATTAAGTGATTACCATAAAGGAAACGTGAAGGCAAGAATGAGAATGATTGCGCAATATGCCTTCGGAGGTATGGAAGGACTTCTTGTCATCGGTACAGACCATGCAGCTGAAGCCGTTACAGGATTTTTTACAAAGTATGGTGACGGGGGAGCAGATGTCCTGCCGTTAAGCGGACTATCAAAACGCCAAGGCAGAGAATTACTAAAAGAGCTAGGGGCAGAGGAAGAGCTTTATTTAAAAGTACCCACGGCTGATTTGCTCGATAAAAAGCCAGGTCAAGCAGATGAGACAGAATTGGGAATTACGTATGATGACCTTGATGATTACTTGGAAGGAAAACCTGTTTCTAAAAACATAGCTGAAAAAATTGAACAGCGTTATCTCGCTACAGAACATAAACGTCAGTTGCCAGCAACTATGTTTGACCACTGGTGGAAGTAAAAAGAAGGGACCACCCTTCTTTTTTTGCGATGTTAATGCCAATTTATTTCAAAATAGTAATGTAATCAACACGAAGGATTACTTTGCTATTTTTTTATGTTTAAATACTATTGTGTGGATATATTTTTCCATTGACTGTTATAGCAGTAGTTCGTATTATTACATTGCTATAATAATTATTGGTACTAATCCGTATTACTTAATAGGAGGTTACATCTTGGGGATTTCAAATAAATTAGGCTTTTGGGTATTAACGGCATTAGTCGTCGGAAATATGGTCGGCTCAGGTATTTTTATGCTTCCACGCTCTTTATCTGAAGCAGCAAGCCCTGGGGGAGTTATGTTAGCTTGGCTTCTTACTGGAATTGGTGTACTAATGATTGCACTTGTTTTCGGTAACTTGGCTATTCGGAAACCAGATTTAACGGGCGGTCCGCAAATTTATGCGAAGGAGCTTTTTAAACCAGAATCGGGTGCATCAATCCTTTCAGGTTTTATGGCATCATGGGGTTACTGGATTGGGAACGTAGCTGGTAATGTCGCGATTATTACAACGTTTGCCGGATATTTATCAACCTTTTTTCCGATCCTAACTAGTCAGGCTGATTGGTTTACAATTGGCGGTTATACGCTAAAAGTTGGCAATGGGTTAACATTTATTGTTTGTACCGTTCTATTATGGGGTACACATTTTATTATTTTACGCGGATTAGAAAGTGCTGGGAAATTAAATTTCGCAGCAACAGCTGCAAAAGTCACAGGGTTTCTACTGTTTATCATTGTTGGACTCTTTGCCTTTGATAAAACAAATATCTTGCCTATGGTAGACACGAGAATAAGTGACTCAGGTCAAACATTTGGTTTAATGTCACAGGTTAACAATGCGGCATTGGTGACACTATGGGCATTCTGTGGATTAGAATCTGCTGTTGTGTTTGCGTCCCGTGCGAAGAGGAAAATCGATGTTAAACGGGCAACGATTGTTGGGCTTTTTATCGCGTTAGGCATTTATATTGGGATTAGCACACTCGTGATGGGGATGTTGGACCAAAATACACTTATCCATTCCGAAAAACCATTAATTGATGCGATTCAAACAGTAATGGGACCAATCGGTGGGAAAGTATTAGCAGCAATTGGTTTAGTCAGCTTATTTGGTTCCACGATTGGCTGGGTAATGTTAAGTGCTGAAGTACCCTATCAAGCGGCAAAGCAAGGATTATTTCTTCCTGCTTTCATAAAAGAAAACAAAAAAGGACTGCCAATCTTTTCGCTAGTTTTAACAAATGGAATCGCACAGATCTTTATCTTTTCAACTGTATCAAAGTCGATTTCAGGAGCCTTTGATTTTATTATTGTCATTGCAACGCTAGCCTATTTAGTACCTTATTTTATTGCTTCTGTTTATCAGTTGAAATTAGTTATTACAGGTGAATCCTACAACAACAATTTAAAATCAAGAATGATAGATGGAGTCATTGCAACTGTTGCTACCATCTATTCAGTTTGGGTGATTATTTCAGGAACTTCTGACCTAAAGACCTTTATATTAGGAATAGTACTTTTATCAAGCGGAATTTTCTTCTATGGTCCCCTCAAGAAAAAGCGTACTGCAGGTCAAGAACAAAAAAAATTATTGTCAGCTTAATAAAAAGTGTGAGAACACCTGTCTATATGGCAGGTGTTTTACATTTTTATGATTTTTATGGGAACGATAACATTATATTGTATTGGTTTTGCCCAGAACTTATATAGGAGGTACTAATATGAAGAAACCAATGATTATACTCGCACTTTTACTCAGCACTCTTTTGATTCTTTCCGCATGCGGTAAAGATGAAAAAGCGAAGGAAGATAAAAAAGAAGACACGAAGACCGCAGAAAAAGCCGAGGACCAAGATTTATTAGCTAAAGTTAAGGATGAGGGAAAGCTGCTAATTGGAACAGAAGGTACATATGCACCCTTCACTTTTCATGATGAGAGTGGTAATCTTACCGGATTTGATGTTGAGATTGCAACAGAAGTTGCAAAACGATTAGGGGTAAAACCTGAGTTCAAAGAGACGCAGTGGGATGCCATCTTTGCAGGACTCGATGCCAAGCGATTTGACATGATTGCGAACCAGGTTGGAATTCGTCCTGACCGTCAGGAAAAATACGATTTCTCTGATCCCTATATTACATCTGCGGCTGTTCTCATTGTTCACAAGGATAATAATGAGGTAAAGACTTTTGAGGATATTAAAGGCTTAAACGCTGCTCAATCGCTGACTAGTAACTATGGAGACATGGCAAAAAAATATGGTGCCAATTTAGTTGGTGTCGAAGGCTTTACTCAGTCTGTTGAACTACTTGCTTCTAAGCGTGTTGACGTGACAATTAACGATCGAATTTCGTATTTAGATTATACAAAGCAAAGACCAGAGGCGCCAATAAAAATCGCCGCGACAAGTGAAGATGCGTCTGCCAGCGGGCTTATGTTTAGAAAAGGCAGTGATAAGCTTGTTGCCGAAGTAAATAAGGCTTTAACAGAAATGGTTGAAGACGGCACATACAAAAAAATCTCTGAGAAATGGTTTGGTGAAGATGTACTTAAATAGTATTTTTACTGACCCAGAGCGAACGGCACGATTAATCGAAATTGCTCAAAGTTCCTTTCTGCCCCTTTTGAAAGGGGCTATTTTTTATACAATCCCGTTAACCATCATAACTTTTATTGTGGGTTTGGTTTTAGCGATTTTAACTGCCTTGGCTCGAATCTCTCATGTGAAGGTTTTTCAAATCATTGCAAGAGTCTATGTTTCAGCCATTCGTGGAACACCGTTATTAGTACAGCTTTTTATTATTTTTTATGGTCTTCCGAATATTGGAATCATTATTGATTCCTACATAGCAGCAGTTATTGGTTTTTCATTAAGTGTTGGAGCGTACACGTCTGAAATTATTCGTGCTGCGATTCTTTCAACTCCGAAAGGGCAGTGGGAAGCAGGCTATTCCATTGGAATGAGTTACTCTCAAGTGCTAAGAAGAATTATTCTGCCACAGGCAGCTAGAGTATCGATTCCTCCACTTTCCAATTCGTTTATTAGTCTCGTAAAGGACACTTCCCTTGCTTCCCTAGTGCTTGTATCTGAGATGTTTCGCAAAGCCCAGGAAATAGCTGCAAGCAATTATGAATTTTTATTAGTCTATTCTGAAGCGGCACTGATCTATTGGGTAATTTGCTTTATCCTTTCCATTATCCAACAATACTTTGAAAAGAAACTCGATCGGTACGTGTAATAGGAGGGAGGCTAGACTACATGATTTCCATTCAAGGATTATATAAGCAATTCGGTAAATTAGAGGTTCTAAAAGGGATAGACTTAGAGGTAGCTAAAGGGAATGTAGTAGTAATTATAGGACCTTCTGGCTCAGGGAAAACCACCATGCTTCGCTGCTTAAATGTATTAGAAACACCAACTAAAGGAGTTATTTCAATTGAGGGGAACACCCTTGACTTTTCAAGGACTGTACCGAAAAAAAACATTGCATCCTTTCGCAGATTAACAGGGATGGTTTTTCAAAGCTACAACTTATTCCCTCATAAAACCGCCATTGAAAATGTGATGGAGGGACCGATAATTGTAAAAAGAGAGAATAAGGATTTCGCTCGAAAAAAGGCTCAAACACTTTTAGAAAAGGTAGGGCTGGGGGATAAAATCGATTTTTACCCTGCACAGCTCTCAGGAGGGCAGCAGCAAAGGGTTGGAATTGCCAGGGCATTAGCAATGGAGCCAAAGGTAATGCTGTTTGATGAACCGACCTCTGCCTTAGACCCTGAACTGGTAGGGGAAGTTTTAAAAGTCATGAAGGATCTCGCAAACGAAGGCATGACGATGATTGTCGTTACACACGAAATGCGCTTCGCTAGAGAGGCGGCAGATGAGGTTATATTTATGGATCAAGGTGTGGTGGTTGAGAGAAACAAACCAGAAGAAATCTTCACCAATCCAAAAGAAGAGCGGACAAAGAAATTTTTAAATATGATTCAGTAAGTGCTATGGCAAAAGTCAGAGCACTTTTTTTATTATTTAGGTAAAATTTAGTTGCAAATAATTCGATAACCATATATGGATTGGGTTAAAAGATAAAACAAACAGTATTATTTATCACCTACCTACACAGTTTTTGGATTATTCAAATATTTTGTTTTTTTTATTGCAATTCTTATGTAACTATCTTTTAAAAATTTTTATCTTCACATTGAGATTCACAAAAATAATTTTTTTATAAAATGTTTTTTGAAATCGACAGAATTAAAGTTTAATAAGTTTAAAAACGCAAAGGGAGTTAAAAAAAGTAATTAGTTGTAAATAGGGAGAAAAGTTAACCTTTAACATTATTAATATAATTTACTCAATTCCTCAAATATATTGACAGTTATCGAGATGGGGTACGACAACGATTCGTTCTTTTTTAGGCCACTCACAAAAAGCTAGGGTACATTCATTGTTTAATTTACCTTTAAGAGCTGCTGCGATTGGTACCACTACCGTTCAAGCTGCCATTAAGTATTGAAATGTATCAAGCTTTATTAAGGCGGTTGGCCAAAAATCATTTGGTTTCATATGATGTCGAAAATGATTACAATCATCGAATGACTGTGCTCCTATACGAGGAGTCCATTTTCATTATCCTCTCCTTACTCGGGGGAGGATTTTTCATTTGCTTTTATACATGATTCTATAATCTTTGACACAAAATCTATGTGGTAATACAAATTTAATAGATATTTGATACAACGTTTAGTTGGGGCTCTCCAGCTTCGGAATTAATAAAGCTATATCTATGATGTATTTCAATTATCCTGTTACAAAATCTAATGTCATTAAAAATTGTGAAAATACATTTTGGATTTTTGTGAATCTTCCAAATTTATATTGTGTTTTGGGAAAAATACACATATAATCAAAAGTGAGCATAATTAAGCAAATTCATTCAAATAAATCATCTGAAATAATCATTACATTCTAAAAAAATAAGAGGGAATTGATTTTGTGTACGGTATAGAAAGAAAATCTGCCATTTTAGATTTACTTAACAAAAATTCTAGGGTGGATGTGCAAGAATTAAGCCAATACTTCAATTTGTCTGAATCAACAATACGCAGGGACCTAAAGGAACTAGAGGAAGCCCAATTGTTAAAAAGAACACATGGTGGTGCTGTCCTATTCCAAAGTGTGACGTTTGAACCGACTTACAATGAGAAAGAAGTGACTTTTCAGGAAGAGAAAAAGGCTATAGCAAAGGAAGCTGCTAAGTTTATTGAAAACGGAGAAAGCATTTTACTTGATTCGGGTACTACTACTTATTATCTTTCTCAAGAACTACGAAACTTTTCAAGCCTACGGGTTGTAACGAATTCAATCCTCTGTGCCAACGAGTTAAAGGATGTACCAGGAATAGAAGTGGTTTTATGTGGAGGAAGTCTACGCGCTGAAACTCTAGCGTTAGTCGGTCCTTTAGCTGAGATTTGTTTTGACCAAATCCGTGTAGACAAAACCTTTATTGCAACGAATGGTGTTGATGTTGAAAATGGTTTAACCACCCCAAATTTAACAGAGGCAGCAATAAAAAAGAAGATGATCGCTTGCGGGAAAAAGGTAATTCTCATCACAGATCATACCAAAATAGGTCAGGTAAGTTTTTCAAAGTTTGCGGATATTCATGACATAAATTTTTTAATAACTGATAGTGCAGCACCTAAGACGGTAGTTAATCGCATTAATGAAGCGGGTATTACGGTTCATATTGTCTAATCTTGGTGGCCTAATAAACTAACAAGATAAATGAAAGCGCTTGAAGATGAAAGCGGTTTAAAGGGGTTTGATTGAAGTTTAGGAGGTGAGGCCTATAAAGAGGAACAGCTCTTTCATAAGGTATGAAAATGAGAAAAATTCACAAAAAAAGATGCGATTCAGGCTCCCACGACCAAATGGAATTTAGCCCTAAATCACACCTTTGCTTGAGTTTAACTAAAATCAATAAAATTTTAGCACTCATTTTCATAGTAGAGCATAACTGATTTTTTTACAAGGATTGACTTATTTAAAAATCTTTTACTAACTATTATTCGGGGGTTGCACACTATGAAAAATATGAAAATTTTTAGCATTGTACTAGTAATTGTCACTTTATTCTTATTAAGTGCATGTGGCAATAATGAAAACGTTTCTAGTTCTGATAATAAAGATAAAAATAATGATACTGATAAAAAACTTAAAATTGGTTTAACTGTTCCAACATTAGGTAATCCGTTCTTCGTAGCAATGTCCAAAGGTGCTAAAGAAGTGGCTTCTAAGTATGATGCGGAAGTGATCACGGTAAGTGCGGATCATGACCTCGCGAAACAAACAGCACAAATCGAAGATTTCATTACAAAGAAAGTTGATTTAATCTTGTTGAGCCCATTTGATTCTGCTGGTATTGCAGGTGCGGTTGCTCAAGCAAAATCAGCAGGCATTCCGGTTGTGGCTCTTGATGGATTTGCAGAGGGTGGCATTGACACAGTCGTTATGTCTGATAACGTTCAAGCAGGCAGATTAGCGGCAGAGTACCTTGTGAAGCAACTTGATGGAAAGGGTAACATTGTAATTATTGATGGTCCTCCCGTTTCTGCAGTAACAGACCGAATAAAAGGTTTTAACGAAGTGATTAGCAAATATCCAGACATTAAGGTTGTTGCAAAACAAAACGGTGAAGGAAACCGTGAAAAGGCACTAACGGTAATGGAAAGTATCCTTACTGCAAATAAAGAAATCAATGCCGTTTTTACCATCAATGATGAAGAAGCTACCGGAGTACAAATTGCTCAAGAACAAGCAAGCAGACAAGATGAATTCTTCGTGGTAAGTGTGGACGGCGCACCTGCAGCGGTGGATGCTTTGAAAAAAGGTGGAAGCTTTGCGGGTACTTCCGCACAATTCCCTAACCAGATGGTGATCGATGGTGTCGCTTTGGCATTAAAAATCATTGATGGAGAGAAAGTTGAGTCAGAGGTTCTTATTCCAACTGAATTTATCACTCAGGAAAATGTTGATTCCTATAAGGGATGGTAATCCATACCCCTTAGTGGTGTATTAATATATAGTGCTCTTTCTAGAGCACTATATTTACATCCTGGAAAAAACATAAAAAGTGACCTAGGGAGTGGAATAAATGGCAGTATCTCAAATGCAGGAACATACCAATCGTCAATCACAAACACGATCACCTATCATGAGTATGAAGGCAGTAAACAAACAATTTTCCGGTGTTAAGGTGTTACAAAACGTTAATATAGAACTTTATAAAGGGGAAGTTCATGCACTAATGGGAGAGAATGGTGCAGGGAAATCTACCTTAATGAAGATCATGGCAGGTGTGTATCAGCCTGATGCTGGAATTATTGTATATAAAGGTCAAGAAGTGCATTGGAATAATCCAATGGAGGCTAGAAATAAGGGAATTAGTGTTATTCACCAAGAGATAAGCCTATCACCCAATTTGTCCATTGGCGAGAATATTATGATGGGTACAACCTTCAAGAAAAATAGGTTTGGTCTAATCAAGTGGAATGAAATCTATGAAAATGCGGGGCAGGTTTTAAAATCAATCGGATCAACTTTAGATCCTCGAGCGGATGTATCTACCCTAAGTGTAGCACAACAACAAATGGTTGAAATCGCCCGTGCCTTATCCCTTAACTCTGAGATTTTAATTATGGATGAACCTACAGCCTCCCTGACGGATAAAGAAATAGAAAAGCTATTTGGTATTATTGAAGAATTAAGGCGAAAAGGCGTAGCGATCGTATATATTTCACATCGGATGGATGAAATATTTAAAATATCAAATCGCTTTACTGTCCTTAGAGACGGGCAGTGGGTTACTAGTGGTCCGATATCGGAAACAAATCCCAAGAACCTAGTAAGGCTTATGGTAGGAAGAGAGTTAAATGAGCTGTTTGTAAGAGAAAAAAACAATAGTATGGTTAGGTCTGAGGAACGGAAACCAGTGCTTGAGTTGAAAGGTGTCTCTGACAAAAAGTTTGTGAAAGATATATCATTGAAACTATACCCTGGTGAAATTGTAGGTTTAGCAGGTCTTGTCGGTGCCGGAAGAACGGAGCTTATAAGAACCATCTTTGGCTTATCGGAATTGTCAAATGGTCAAATCATCATAAATGGCCAGCAGGTCCATATAAAAAGTCCCATTGAAGCCATGAAACTTGGCATTGCCCATGTTCCTGAGAGTAGGAAGGAGCAGGGGTTATTACCGAATTTATCTGTAAAAGAAAATATTCTGATGGCACAATTACCAACGTATCGGAAATTTAAATTGTTGCAGTATAAGAAAATGAATCAGGATGCGGATCGATATATTAAAGAATTAGGTGTAAGAACGGCCTCAAAGGAACAAAACATAATGGGCCTTAGCGGTGGAAATCAACAAAAGGTTGTCATTGCTAAATGGCTGTCTATCGGTCCTAGAGTACTGCTCCTCGACGAGCCGACACGTGGTGTAGACATAGGAGCGAAGACAGAAATTCATAAAATTATCAGTAAACTAGCCGATCAAGGGCTTGCGGTATTAATGATTTCGTCTGAATTACCCGAAGTTCTAGGAGTAAGTGATCGGATTTTAGTCATGCATGAGGGGAAACTTAGAGCTGAATTGTCTCGTGATGAAGCGACACAAGAAAAAATTATGTACTATGCTACAGGAGAGGTTAAATGATGAATACAAACATGCAAACGTCTAGTCCAATTGTAGTTTCGTTCAAGGATCGTTCAAAAAAGATTTTTAATCAGCTGGGCATGTTAATCATTCTTGCTTTATTGATAATCATTATGATGGTTATTGCACCAAATTTTACGGATTCAAGTAATATCTTGAACGTATTGAAGCAAAGCTCGATTACTGCCATCCTAGCAGCTGGGATGACCCTCGTTATATTAACAGGCGGCATTGATTTGTCGGTAGGCTCAACCTTAGCGTTGACAGGTGTCATCTCTGTATTACTTTCAAACGCTGGAATTCCTCCAGTTGTGGCTATGTTAGCAGGTGCAGCAGTTGGATATGTAGCAGGGGCCATAAATGGTTTTTTAACGGCTGTCCCCAAATTGCCTTCTTTTATCGTGACACTTGGTAGTATGACCTACCTGAGAGGTTTGGCCTATGTTATAACGGGGGGATATCCTGTCGTTTTGGCATCAGAGCAATTCAAGTTCATCGGAGCAGGTAAAATGCTTGGGATACCTACCCCTATTTATGTCATGTTAATTGTTTATATCATAATGTTCATCGTTTTGAAATACACAATGTTCGGACGACATGTTTATGCGATTGGTGGTAATGAGGAAGCAGCGCTTCTTACAGGAATTAAGGTTAATCGCACATTGATCCATGTTTATTCCATAAGTGGCTTACTTGCGGGTATAAGTGGTGTTGTTATGGCAGGACGTTTGTTTTCAGGGCAGCCCATGGTAGGCATAGCATTTGAGCTGGACGCGATAGCAGCTGTTGTTCTGGGGGGCACTAGTTTTGTAGGTGGCCGTGGCCGTATACAAGGTACGATTATTGGGGTTTTAATTGTAGCTGTATTAACAAATGGAATGACCTTGCTTAACGTTGATTTTTACTGGCAACAAGTTGTAAAAGGCATAGTTATCGTAATTGCCGTATTACTTGATAGATTACGCAGCAGAACATAACTTAGATTAACTTCAAACACACAAAGCCAGAAGAGCCTGCTTCTGGCTTAAAATTTCAACTAAACCGAGAGGGATTCACATGTAAGAGGCGTTTTTATGATATGAGAAAAAGAGTTGAAAAATTACCCGAGAATTGATTAATGATAAAGTATTAGTAAACATGGGAATTAATTTCCGATTAAACGTATTCTGTTAGTAACAAGGAGGTTTTCTTTTGAAAACGTTCAAAATGGTGTGTTTAGATATTGATGGAACTTTATTGAATTCGAGGCATGAGATTACGGAACACACAAAACAAGTCATTCGTAAAGTCGTAAATGAAAAACAAATTCCGATTATCTTAGTTTCTGCAAGAATGCCTAAAGGAATTCTGTTTTTACAGAAAGAGCTAAATATTGTACAGCCGATTATTTGTTATAGTGGTGCTCTTATTTGGAATCATGGTGACCAACCGTTGAACATTACAATACCTGTTTCAAAGGTAAAGATGTTATATACCATAGTTAAAAGATTGGGCATCCATATTAGTTTATACAAGGATGATGAGTGGTTTATAGAAGAATTTGATGAATGGGTCAAACAAGAGAGTGAAATAACAAAAATTACTCCGAATATCACTGATTTTAGAAATTTATTTTCAATATGGGAGCAAAATAATACGGGAGCAAATAAAATTTTATGTATGGCTGATTTTGAAAGAATACAAAAGTTGGAGGAAAAACTGAAAGAATACCTTTCTAGTCATTTAAATATTTATCCCTCAAAATCTACATATTTAGAAATAATGCCCAATCACGCAACCAAGACCTCTGGCATCGATTTTTTGTGCAAAGAATTTGGTATCCAAAGAAGCGAGATTATTGCTATAGGCGACAACTATAATGATATAAATATGATTGAATTCGCTGGACTAGGCATTGCTATGGGAAATGCACCAATACAAGTTAAAGAAATTGCGGATGATATCACACTTTCTAATGATCAGGACGGTGTTGCAGAGGCTTTAAAAAAATACATCCTATCATAAAATGGAATTTATTTTATTTTTCTGAAAAAACCGTTGAAACGTTTCCAATATGGTGATATTATAGGTTTATGGAAATGGTGAAACGTTTCCAAAATAAGAATAATAAATCACTTTATTACTGGAGGTAAGGTAGTGCCAAGTATTAAAGATGTTGCGGAACTAGCGGGAGTTGGAGTTGGCACTGTTTCACGAGTCATTAACAATCATCCAGCCGTAAAGTCCGAAACACGTGAGAAAGTAAATGTAGCAATCAAACAATTAAATTATATTCCAAACGAAGTAGCAAGAAACTTTAAAATGCAAAAATCAACAATGGTTGCATTATTGCTTCCGAGTATATGGCATCCATTTTTCTCGGAACTTGCCTATTATATTGAAGATGAGCTGGATCGGGAAGGCTATAAATTGATGCTTTGCAATAGTGGTGGCAGGCCTGATAAGGAGCTTTATTATTTAGATATGCTCAATCAGAATAAAGTAGCCGGTATTATAGGGATTACCTATAATGATATAGAAGATAGTGTCAGTACAGATATTCCGATTATTAGCTTGGACCGGCATTTGGGAAAAAAAATCACTTGCGTCACTTCTGATAACTATACAGGCGGTCGAATTGCTTTACAGGAGCTAGTGAAGGCCGGGGCTACAAAAGTGGCTTACTTAGGAGTAACCAGTTCAGCTTATAGTGAAGTTTTACTAAGGAAGTCAGGTTTTATTGATGAGGCAAAGATACAAGGGATCGAATTTAGTACCTATGAGGAACATGATGAAGTATATGAAGACGATTCATTCTTTGAAAATTTCTTTAATCTGCCTCACCACCAGAACGTAAATGGAATATTTGCTAATACTGATATACTTGCTGCTAAATATATTGATAAAGCTAAGCTATATGGATTACGAACTCCAGAGGATGTTAAAGTAATCGGATATGATGGTATTCAAGATAATAAACTGTTTCGTCCTATTTTATCAACGATTCGACAGCCAGTCGAAGAAATGGCAAGGATTTCTGTAAAACTACTCTTAAGAAAGATTGAGGGTGAATTGTTAGAGCAAGAGATTTATCGAATTCCTGTCATGTATAGAAGAGGAGAAACGACGTAGGGTTTTATATTTTGGTCTTTAATGGAAACGCTTCAATTTGTAAGGATTGTAGTTTGAGCGAGTACCTTTTATAAATTGTGAGAATAACATTACAGACCAAAAATTTTTAAATGATTATGGAAACGTTTCATTTATGGTAAAATATGTAAAAGGACAAATTAAACATGAAAGTGAGGCAAAGATATGGAAATGGCTAGGAAGGCAAGTTCTGTTATTGATACACCTGCCCAAGTAAAAAAAGGATTAAAGATTAAAAAGATCCTTAGTAATTATCAGCTCTACTTATTTCTATTACCCGCATTAATTTATTTTATTGTTTTTCATTACCTCCCAATGTATGGCATTCTAATTGCATTTAAAGATTTTGTGGCCACAAAAGGGATTATGGGAAGTCCGTGGGTAGGCTTTAAACATTTTGAAAGGTTTTTTGATAGCTTTCAATTTTGGACGCTGATTAAAAATACACTCGGACTCAGTGTAGTTCAATTAATCGTTGGTTTTCCTCTTCCGATATTCCTAGCACTTATGTTAAATCAAATTAGAAGTGAGAAATACAAACGTTTTGTTCAAACGGTCGTATATGCGCCTCATTTTATCTCGGTAGTAGTGTTAGCAGGAATGATCTTTGTTTTCTTTTCGAATAACGGTTTGATTAACAATATTATTCTGTTATTTGGCGGAGATCCGATATCGTTTATGGCAAAACCAGAATGGTTTAAACCATTATACATAGCTTCCGGAGTCTGGCAGGAAACAGGATGGGCCGCAATTATTTACCTAGCTGCACTGGCAGGAGTAAGTCCTGAACTGCATGAAGCAGCAGTGATGGATGGAGCAAATAAATGGCAGCGAATATTCCATGTCGATATACCAGCAATCATGCCAACGGCCGTTATTTTATTAATCCTATCCGTAGGCGGCATTATGAATATCGGCTTTGAGAAGGCTTACCTTTTACAAACGCCTATGAATCAGCCGTCTGCAGAAATTATCCCAACTTATGTATACAAAATGGGGTTACAACAAGCACAATATAGCTTCGCTGCTGCAGTAGGATTATTTAATGCAGTGATAAACTTAATTTTATTAATAGCGGTAAATAAGTTCGCGAAAAAATTATCAGGGACAGGATTATGGTAAGGGGGTGCAACGATTATGAGTTTACTAGCTTTGAAGAATAAGAAGATTACTAGAAGATCGAAGGAAGACAGGGTCTTTGATATCATCAATGTTTTCTTAACCGCGATGATCTTAATATTGGTAGTGTATCCTTTGTATTTTATCGTCATTGCCTCCTTTAGTGATCCAAATATGATTTACGAAGGGAAGGTATGGTTGCTGCCGAAGGAAATCACTTTCGAAGGATACGAACGGATATTCAGAGACAGTAAGATTTGGCTTGGTTACAAGAACTCAATTATCTATACGGTTGTTGGTACGTTCGTAAATGTAGCATTCACTTTAATGGCTGCTTACGCCTTATCTCGAAAAGATTTATATGGAAGAAACGTGTTCATGTTCTTATTTCTGATGACGATGTTTTTCTCAGGAGGATTAATTCCTACTTATTTAGTAGTAAAAAATTTAGGCTTGCTGAATACCATGTGGGCGCTGATCTTACCAAAGGCAGTAGCCGTTTGGAATGTGATTGTAGCCAAAACCTATTTTGAGACAAGCATTCCAAATGAACTATTAGAGGCAGCAAAAATGGACGGATGCTCCGATGCGAAATTTTTCGCGAAGATTGTCCTGCCACTATCCAAACCGATTGTTGCCGTAATGGTGTTATTCTATGCAGTTGGCCACTGGAATTCCTATTTTGATGCACTAATCTACTTGAATAATGAAAACTTATATCCGCTGCAGTTAATATTACGAAATATCTTAATTCAAAATCAGGCATCAACCATGATGATTAGTGATCTAGATTCGTTAGCAGCGAAACAAAGAGTTTCTGAATTGATTAAATATGGTGTAATTATTGTTGCTTCTGTTCCGCTCTTAATCGTATACCCTTTTGTCCAAAAGTATTTTGTTAAAGGTGTTATGATTGGCGGAATTAAAGGTTAATAAAAAACTTATAAAATTGAGGGGGAAACAAAATGCTTAAATCGATGAAGAAGAGAATGGTGAAGAACAAGAAGAAAATATCAATGGCTTTGGTTCTGGGCTTAACTGCTTCGCTCGCTTTAACAGGATGTACTAACAATGAGTCAGCTGGCTCAAAAAAAGCAGAAAAGGTTGCCTTTAATAAAACAGGTTTACCGATTGTTGACAAGCAAGTTACGTTAAACATTGTTTCACCAAAGGCAGCCTTAGCACCTGATTATTCAGAAATGGTCATTTTTGATCAACTTCAAGAAGCAACGAACGTTAAGATTAAATGGAATAATATCCCTGGAGATGGATATCAAGAAAAGAAAAATTTAATGCTGGCAAGTGGCGACCTGCCAGATGCGTTCTATGCGTCAGGATTTAGTGATCATGACCTCATACAATATGGTCAGAATGGCACTATTATACCACTAGAAGATTTAATCGACAAATATGCACCTAATTTAAAGAAACTATTTGAGCAAAGACCGGATTTGAGAAAAGTTGTAACCGCACCAGATGGACATATTTATTCCTTACCACGTGCGGAAGAAATGGATTTAGTTGGAATGCCTAACATTATGTTTATTAATAAAGTTTGGTTAGATAAACTTGGTCTTGCAATGCCAACAACATTGGAAGAATACCATGATGTGTTAAAAGCATTTAAAGAAAAGGATCCGAACGGCAACGGAAAGCAAGACGAAATTGGTTTAACTTTCTGGTATAACGGCTGGTGCGGTAACGAGGGAGACCTAATTGGATTATTTGGCTTGCCAGATTCATCTTTTGAAGCAGATCATCGCGTCGTGAGAGATGGAAAAGTAATCTATGCAGCAGTACAGCCCGAATTTAAAGAAGCGATCAATTATTATAATGGCTGGGTGAAAGAAGGTTTAATTGACCCTGAAGTAGCAACGCAAAAAACAGAACAAATTTTTGCAAAAGGGAAGACAGAAGATCCAACGTTAGGCTCTTTCATCTGGTGGGAAAATACTGAAGTAGTGGGAACAGATCGAGTGAAAGATTACGTTGTTTTACCACCTTTAAAGGGTAAAGACGGCAAGATTGTCATCGGTCGTTCAAATTATTCTGAGTATGGTAGAGATGCCTTCGTTATTACGTCAGCGAACAAAAACCCTGAGCTAACTATGCGTTGGGTAGATGAATTGTATGAACCAAAAATGTCTGCTCAAATTAACTGGGGTCCAATCGGTGAAATTTATGAGGAAGATGCAAATGGTATGTTAGTAAATAAAGAGCTCCCTGCCGGCGTTGCAATGGGTGAATTGCGTCAAAAGGTTGCCCCAGGTGGTCCATTTGTTGTCTTGAAAGATCACTTTGGCAGTGTGGTAGACATGGAGCCAAGAGCAAAAGAAAGATTAGCCATTCTAGATGAGTATTACAGACCACATATGGTCCAAGAAAACTATCCATCTATCTTCTTTACCCCTGAGGAACTTGAAATTATTAACACGATTGAGCCAGAAATCAAAACATTTGTGAAGCAAAAAGAAGCTCAATGGTTGATAGAGGGTGGAATTGAGAAAGAATGGGATGCGTATGTTAAGCAATTAAACGATATGGGACTTGAAAAATTAATGGATGTTTACCAAAAAGGCTTGGATCGTTATAACAAACAATAATTCTTATAAAGCCAGACTTCCTACCCGTCTGGCTTTTCTTTTCAATAAGCAGAAAAAGGATGATAGATATGTATGATGTTACGGCTTTAGGAGAATTATTAATTGATTTCACACCTACAGGCCATTCTGATCAGGGAAATATCTTATTTGAAACAAATCCTGGAGGAGCACCAGCCAATGTATTGGTTGTACTCTCCCGATTAAATATGAAAACGGCGTTTATCGGGAAAGTGGGCAATGACCAATTTGGTCACATTTTGAAGGCTGTTCTGCAGGACCAAAACATTGATACTAGTAATCTGTTATTCTCTGAAACGGTAAATACAACCTTAGCCTTTGTTCATTTAGACGAGAAAGGTGACAGATCTTTTAGTTTTTACCGAAATCCTGGAGCGGATATTTTGCTAGATAAAAATGAAATCAATGAGGAGACGATAAAACAATCTCGGATTTTTCATTTTGGATCATTATCATTAACAAATGAGCCGTCAGCGACAGCAACTATTACTGCGGTAGAATTTGCAAAAAAACATAAAGTATTGATTTCGTATGACCCTAATTTGCGTATACCGTTATGGAAATCTCTTGATGAGGCAAAGCAGCAAATAAAAAAGGGATTTGAGTATGCAGACATCGTGAAACTGTCTGAGGAAGAACTCGAATTTTTGACAGGTTATCGTGATGTGCTAAAAGGGACAGACATTTTACAGGAACAATATGGTACATCTCTGATCTTTGTAACATTAGGAGCTAATGGCTGCTTTTATAGAAATAAGCATGTTTATGGCAATAAAGAGGGATTTAAAGCAAATGTAGTGGATACAACGGGAGCAGGAGATGCCTTCGTTGGAGGTGCCTTATATAAACTACTTACTATGAATAAATCTTTAGATTTATTAAATCATGCTGATTTTGAAGAAATGGTTACGTTTGCAAATGCAATAGGAGCACTTACAACAGAAGGGAAAGGTGGAATCCCGAGTATCCCATCAAGGGAACAACTGGTTGATTTTTTGAAAAAGAATAATAGTTATTCATTTTTGAATGACTATTAATGAAAGGAAGAACGAAATTATATGAATAATGTCATAGAAAAACAGAATTATCTCGAAAAATACCGTCCACAATATCACTTCTCACCAGCGAGTAATTGGATGAATGATCCAAATGGGATGGTGTTCTATATCGGAGAATATCATCTATTTTATCAATATCATCCAAATGGAACTACATGGGGTCCAATGCATTGGGGACATGCTGTAAGTAAAGATCTTGTTCATTGGGAACACCTTCCAATCGGTCTGGCACCAGATGAGAATGGAATGATTTTTTCAGGTAGTGCCGTCGTGGATTGGAACGACTCTAGTGGCTTTTTTGATGGGAAATCAGGATTAGTAGCCATTTTCACACATGCAGATACTTATCCAGATTCTAATCATCCAAGACAACGTCAGAGTATTGCATTTAGCAAAGATAATGGACGTACATGGACGAAATATGTCGGAAACCCTGTTCTTCAAGAGGAAAGTATAATAGACTTTCGTGATCCAAAGGTGTTCTGGCACCGTGACACCAATCGTTGGGTAATGGTATTAGCAGCTGGCCAAACCATTAGAATTTATACTTCAAAAAATTTAACTTCATGGGAGTTTGCCAGTGAGTTTGGTGAAGGACATGGATCACATGATGGTGTATGGGAGTGTCCCGACCTATTTCAACTACCTGTTGATGGTGATGATAATCAGAAAAAGTGGGTGCTATTTGTCAGTATAGGTGATGATCCTAGCTTACAGGAAGGCTCTAGAACGCAATATTTTATTGGTAATTTTGATGGTAATTCGTTTGTAAATGATTCCTCTCAGGAAACGATTTTATGGATTGACCATGGGCGTGATAATTATGCGGGAGTTAGTTGGTCTGATGTTCCAGCCGAAGACGGGAGAAGGATTTATATTGGCTGGATGAGTAACTGGCGTTATGCAAATGTAACCCCCACAAAAGAATGGCGAAGTGCAATGACTATTCCTAGAGTTATTGCATTAAAGACAACCGAAGAAGGTGTTCGTCTTGTACAAAACCCGATTCGTGAATTACAAGGTCTTCGTGTTGAAAATATTTCAATCCGAAACGAAGTAGTCGTACCCGGAGTAAATCTTTTATCCAATGTAAATAGTAATACATTCGAAATCATTGCTGAGTTTGAAATGAGCTCTGCTACGGAATTTGGGTTCAAGGTTTGTAAGGGAAGAAAAGAAGAAACGATTATTGGTTATGATGTCAAAAACAAAAATTTCTTTGTTGATCGAACAAATTCGGGAGAGGCATCTTTCCACGATTCCTTCGCAGGAAAACATGATAGCAATCTTATATCTCAAAAAATGATAAAATTTCATATTTTTGTTGATCGGTCTTCGATAGAATTATTTGGAAACGACGGAGAGTCTGTAATCACCGACCTAATCTTTCCAAACGAAGAAAATAAACAAATGGAACTCTTTGTGAAAAATGGTGAAGTTAAGTTACATTCGTTAGAGTTATATATTTTAAAATCAATTTGGCGGTAATTATGAGAATGGTAATTGGGGGATACTAGAATGAAAATTTTTAATAGCAGATTATTTCAGACATTGAATACAGTTGTAGACTTATTTCTATTAAATTTCTTATGGTTCATTACTTCGCTTCCCTTAATTACCTTTTTCCCAGCTACTGCAGCATTGTTTGGTGTTGTTCGAAAACGAATTATACAAAACGAGACGGACGGTATGTTTAAAAATTTCTTTGCAATGTTGAAGGAAAATTTTAAACAAAGTTCAATCCTTTCGGTCCTTTGGACTGTGATCGGCATTTTCTTGTTATTTGATTATCGTCTCATTCAGCCAGAATCCTCGATTATTCAACTTATTCTTTATATCATCTTAGTTATTGGCATTTTGTTGTTCTGTTCGTTATCCATTTATCTTTTTCCGATTATGGTCCATTTTGAACTAAACTGGAAACTCATTATTCGGAATGCTTTTTTCTTCTCACTTATGAATCCAGTCTTAACGATTCTTTTATTGGTCATTGTGGGAGTGTGTTTCACGCTAATCTATTTTTATCCAGTTACCATTTTATTCATCGGTAGTTTCACAGCCTACGCGATTTATTACCTATGCCAAATATGGTTTAATCAGATCCTTGACCTGAAGAAATCTAACCGCGATTTGTGATATTTAGCACAGCAGGAAAGAGCAAAACGTAATGAAAAATTTCCTAAAAAAGGTGATGGCATGTATCAAATCATAAAGGGGAACAAAATTCTCCATGTGTTTATTATTGTTATATTGACGATTCAATCGTTTATACCGTATTTTACAAGTGTTAAAGCTGCTACACTTCCGGTGGAAAATAACGAAAACTATCGGCCAGGATATCATTTTTCACCAATAAAAAACTGGATGAATGATCCAAATGGAATGGTATATTATAACGGAGAATATCATTTATTTTATCAGCATAATCCCACTGATAAAGTGTGGGGACCGATGTATTGGGGGCATGCCATTAGTAAAGATTTAGTAAACTGGGAGCATTACCCAATTGCGATTTACCCAGATGAAAATGGTTTTGCTTGGTCAGGTAGTGCTGTAGTGGATTATCAAAATACATCTGGTTTGGGGACAAAAGAAAATCCACCAATGGTAGCACTTTATACAAGTGAACTTGGCGGTGATAACCAACATGTAAGCGCTACCTATAGTGTGGACAATGGCAGAACTTGGACAACACTTTCTCAAAATCCAGTTCTAACAATGCCTAATGATCTTAAGGCAAGCAGTGGGGGCTCAGGTGTTTTTCGTGATCCAAAGGTTTTTTGGCATGAGCAAAGCAACCAATGGATCTTTGCCATAACGAGTGGGAAACGAATTGATTTCTATTCATCTAGTAATCTATTAGATTGGAAAAAAGTAAGTGAATTTTCCGATCCAAAAGCAGCGGAACAAGGTCTTTGGGAATGTCCGGATTTATTCGAGCTGCCAGTATATGACGCTAACGGAAACCAAACCGGCTCGAAATGGGTTTTAACGGTAAGTATCAATCCAACACCAACTGGTGGAACCGGTATGCACTACTATGTTGGAGATTTCAATGGAACTACATTTACTCCTGGTGAAACCACGGAAGAATTAAAGTGGGCAGACTTCGGAGCTGATTTTTACGCGGCTGTAACATGGAGCAATACCGTTAACCAACCAGAAGATGGTCGCCGGATATGGCTTGGGTGGATGAATAATCCTGCTCAATATGCTGGACAAATTCCAACTTCAACCTGGCGTGGTTCTGCCACCATTCCTCGTGAGCTATCGTTAGTCCAGAAAGAGGAAGGGATCTTTTTAAAACAACAGCCAATCGAAGAATTAACGAGTTTACGAGATACAGCGAATGAAGTAAAAATTGTGAACAAGAAAATTACTACTGAAAATCTATTAAAAGATATTCATGCTGATATGTTTGAGATTGAGGCAGAATTCAATCTTAATGAAACGACAGCAAACGAATTGGGATTTCATGTGCGTAAAGGTGAAACAGAGGCTACGACGATTTCCTATAATATCGCAGAAGGCAAATTATCTGTAGACCGAACACAGTCAGGTAAGACAGATTTTCATCCAGGCTTCCCTTCTATCCAGCAGACGAACTTGTCCGTAAAAGACGGGATCTTGAATATGAAACTTCTCGTTGACCGCTCATCTGTCGAGGTATTTGCTGAAGAAGGTACAACCGTATTTACCAATCAAATCTTCCCAAGCGAATCCAGTAAAAATATAGAGTTATATGCAAAAGACGGAGAAGTAACGATAAATTCGCTCTCCTATTATCCGTTGAAAGATGCAAATTTTACTAGGTATGTAGATGAGGTAGATGTTGATAACCTTCCGAATACAATTGAAAATCCTGATTTCGAAACGGGGGATTTATCCGGATGGACCGTTACGGGCTCTGCGTTTAGAGCACCAGTCTCTAATATTACTGATTTTTGGGGTGGTCCATTTGAGCACCAAGGTACCTATCATGCGTGGGGGTTCCGAGGAGCGACAATTGATGACAAGTCTGATTTACGAACAGGAATTATGAAGTCATCTACTTTTGTCCTTGAGGGGAATGGAGTTATTGACTTCTTAGTTGGTGGAGGACAGGATCTTAATACATTATATGTTTCACTTGTCAATGCAGCCACCGGCGAAGAACTAATGAAGGCAACGGGGGCAAATACCGAAAAATATCGCAGAATAACATGGGATGCCTCAGAGTATATTGGTGAAGCTCTTTATATCAAAGTTGTCGACTATCACTCCGGAGGATTTGGCCATATTAATGTCGATGATTTTCATGTCTACAATGTAGATGAGAGAATTCCAGATGACCTAATAAACCCAGGATTTGAAACTGGAGATCTAACAGGATGGTCAGCGGAAGGAAATGCATTTGATGGAACTGTCACTGATCAATCAACCTATTGGGACACTCAAATTCCGTTTGGACATAAAGGAAATTATCATTTATGGGGCTTTCATGGTGCCGTCCCTGAAGAAACAGATAGAAGAACGGGAAGTCTAACATCAAATACCTTTACTTTATCGGGTAATGGAGAAATCTCGTTCCTTTTAGGAGGAGGAGATGAAATGGATGGCGGAACAAAATACGACTTATATGTTGCGCTCGTCCGTGCTTCGGATGGTAAGGAGTTATTTAAGGCGACAGGACCGGAATCTGAGGCTTACAATCGTGTTACTTGGAATGCGGCAGACTATTTAGGGGAACAGGTCTTTATTAAAGTAGTTGACCAACATCCTGGAGGATTTGGCCATTTAAACCTCGATGATTTTCAAGTGAAAAGCCGTGGAATTCTAAGTCATTTGAAATTTGACGAAAAAGAAGGGAATACCGCTCTTGATACAGTCAAAAATGAGAATTTAAAGGTTGAATATGTCTTTAATGATGCAGAGTATAAGCCTTCTACCGATCCTCTTTGGAGGAAAGGGGTGGTCAATAATGCGCTTTTATTTGATGGGTATTCTACCTATATGAAGCAGGCTGTAAAAAAATCTGCCCAGCCTAGTGATGCCATTACAATCGAAGCTTGGGTAGCACCGCGTTCCTATGAATGGGGAGATTTAGGTCAGCTTTCTGCTATCGTTAATCAGCATAACAAAGCACGCGGGGAAGGCTTTATTCTAGGAATGGGCCGACATGGTAAATGGTCCTTTCAGGCAGGTCTAAACGGAGAATGGAAAGAAGTGTGGGCAAAAGAAGATAAAGTGCTTGAAAAAGATCAATGGTCTTATATTGTTGCCACTTTTGATCAAGACACGAAAAAGATGAAGTTGTTTTTAAATGGTGAACTAGCAGGAGAAGTGGATACTCCGCGAAATGCAACGATCACCGCTTCTGATAACGATCTTTTTATAGGAAAACACAATACAGCTGCCGTAATAAGCGCGTTCACAGCTAATATGTTTAACGGCATGATCGATGAATTAAAAATCTATAATAAAGCATTATCTGATGAAGAAATTAAAACGAATTATTCTCAAGTAATTGACAGCTTTGAAAATAGTCAATTGCGTAGTCCAGATTTATCGTTTGATCGAAGTGTGTATGATGGAGATCGTTATCGACCACAGTATCATTTTCTTTCACCAGGTCATTGGATGAATGAGCCACATGCTCCATTTTATTTCAATGGAAAATATCATATTTTTTATCAGCATAATCCACAGGGGCCATATTGGCACCAAATCCATTGGGGTCACGCCGTAAGTAATGACATGGTTCATTGGGAAGATGCACCTGTTGCTTTAGCACCTTCAGGAGTTTCACCAGACGGTGTATGGTCAGGTTCGGCAACTTTTGATAAAAATGGCGACCCAGCATTATTTTTTACCGCAGGAGATGATAGCAAGACTCCGAATCAAATGACAGGCTTAGCAAAGCCTGTGGATGTGACAGATCCAATGCTCAAGAAATGGGAAATGCTCGAAAAACCTGTCACAATCCAACAGCCTGATTTACCAGCAGAGGAAGGAAAAGTGATGTATGGTCAATTCCGTGATCCATTCGTTTGGCAGGACGGAGATACTTGGTATCAAATTGTTGGTTCCGGTATTGAGAATGTTGGTGGGTCAGCATTACTTTACAAATCAAAGGATTTGGAAAATTGGGAGTACGTTGGTCCATTCTTTACTGGAGATTCCAAGGCTTATCCGAAAACAGGTGATGTATGGGAATTGCCGGTCTTCCTTCCAATTGGAAAAGATGAAAATGGTGAACAAAAGTATGCCTTCTTTATCAATCCTTGGTTCAAAAGCTATAGTGAACATAACGTAAAATATGTATTCCATTGGGTTGGTTCATGGGACAAAGTAAACAATAAATTTATCCCGGATCACGAAGAGCCCAAATTATTTGATTACGGTGAACATTTTACAGGACCCAGCGGGATGATTGATGAACAAGGACGTTCTATTCTCTATAGCATTGCGCAAGACCGAAGAACGGATGCGCAGCATTATGATGCTGGATGGGCCCATAACGCGGGTTTACCGTTAGAATTGTCTTTATTAGATAATGGTGAGCTTGGAGTGGAACCGATTAAGGAACTAGAGACACTTCGTGGTAAAAAACTTATAAATATTAGAAACTCAACGATTTCAAAAGCGAATAAGCGTTTAGCGAAAATCAAAGGTGATATGTTAGAAATCACACTTGAGATTAAAGCGAATTCGGATGAAAAGTATGGTATTAAAGTACGTCAATCTTCTGATTCATCGGAAGAAGTAAACTTATATTTTGATGAATCATCCGAACAATTTGGTGTAGATGCTTCTAAAATGAGTTTAGATCCTGACATCTCTAAAACAAGCAGCGCCGGAACCCTTTCTTTAGACGGGGAAAATATAAAGCTTCATATCTTCCTAGACAGATCCATGATTGAAGCCTATGCTAATGGCGAAAAAAGCATCACCACAAGAGCATATCCAACGAGAGCGGACGCTTTAGGAATCGAGCTGTGGAGTCAAAATGGAACAGCTAAAATTGTATCGATGAAAGTAAATGAGATGGGCTCAGCTTATAGTGACAACGTCGTCCCGGCGTATTATGGGGATGAATCCGAACATGAAGAAATTCCACATGGTGAATTAACAAATCATGATTTTCAAACTGGTGATTTGTCAGGCTGGACCATTGTGGAAGGAAATACGTTCACTGATAACCATGTTACAAATAAAATCGATTGGGGCTGGGGTGGTCCATTCGGGCAGGCAACAACATCGGTAGACCCAAATAGGTACCATCTATGGGGCTTTAACCCTGATCATGGTGGAGATTCTGCTACAGGTGTATTGAAATCTGAAAACTTTACTCTTGGGGGGGATGGTCAAATTGATTTCTTAACCTCCGGAGGGGCAGATGAGCAGCTTCTCTATGTTGCACTTGTAAATGCAGAAACAAATGAAATTTTAATGAAAGCCACTGGTCATAATGGTGAATCCTATCGGCGTGTCATTTGGGATGCATCAGAATATAAAGGTAAAAACCTATATATTCAAGTAGTCGATAAGCATACTGGTGGTTGGGGCCACATTAATTTAGATGATGTAAATGTTCCAGTTCAAATTGAAGAAAAGCCTTAAGTAGGAATCTTCAAAACGTAAGCTGTATTAACAATATTTTCTGACTTTCTTCCTGCAAAAAATAGAATTTGGTAAACGAAAGTAAAGAGCTGATATTTTTATAGCCTCCAAATAATAATATTTGGAGGCTTTTCTATTCCAAGTTGCCGACAAATTCTAATAAAAGGCTATGATAATTGCTTTACTTCCAGCTATATCAAGGAAAAAGTAGTTTATGAACAAACACACTAAATTGATAGGAGAATTTATTTATGGCTAGTAAAAATTATTACGACGTAACAGAGTGGCCTGTCGGTGATCCGTATGAGGATATTGGTGAGGTAATCAATAGCATTATAGCAGATATTAAAAGTAGGCAAACGGACACTGATGTGAATAAAGGCGGAAAGCCGGGTGCGGTTATCTATATTCCACCGGGAGATTATCATCTTGGCAGTCAAGTAGTTATAGACATCAGTTATCTTAAAATTATGGGTTCTGGACACGGGTTTACATCTTCGAGTATTCGTTTTAATACTTCTGAGAATGAATGGGCGGATTTGCATGAATTGTGGCCGGGAGGAAGTCGCATACTCGTAGATATTCCCCTAGAAGTAAATGACGAGGAATATAAAGGAGCTGCATTTTATGTTGAACGAAGTGGAAATCCCCGAATAAGTTCGGTAGAGTTTTCTGACTTTTGTATTGATGGTTTGCATTTTATTGAAGATGGTTCAGGAGTAACAAATCCGGAAAACACATACATTAACGGGAAAACAGGTATTTATGTTGCAAGTGCTTGTGACTCATTTCGGATTACAGGCATGGGGTTTGTGTATTTAGAGCATGGAATTACTATTTATCATGCAGATGCACTGACTATACATGATAATTTCATAGCTGAATGTGGTAACTGTATAGAACTACGAGGTTGGGGACAGGCTTCAAAAATAACCGATAACTTGATAGGAGCCGGTTTTAAAGGATATTCTATTTACGCTCAAAATTTTGGTGGACTTTTGATTACAGCGAATAATGTTTTTCCACGAGGTGCGAGCAGTATCTATTTTGATGGTGTGACACGTTCCAGTATCACAAATAATAGACTTCATTCATTTTATCCAGGAATGGTGGTATTCAGGGAAAATTGTTCGGAAAACTTGGTCTCTTCAAATCACTTTTTACGTGACCATGAACCTTGGACTCCTTTTGTGGGAATAGACAATGGTTTAGATGATTTGTATGGTCTCCTCTATATCAGTGGCAATAATAATTCTGTAATTGCTAATCACTTTTCTGAAGTAATTAATACTCAGAACATCAAGCCGGTAGGTACAACACCTGTAATCATACGTATTGTTTCGGGTAATGGAAATTATATTTCTAATAATCATGTTGTTGCCATGGAGGTTCATGCCAAGATAAGTGATTCTTGTTTCTCTGCGCAAGTAGACGCTTTGTTGACTACCGAAGCATCAGAGCCGCTTACCGTAACAACAGTATTGGTAGAAAAAGAATCGCTTCAAAATACGATTCTTGATTCGGGAAGTGATGCACAGGTTGTTATGGACAAGACTGTAAATGCATTCAGAGCCACTCCAACGCCAGGAGCATAACTAATATATTCAACTATGTTTTTGTGGTAGTTTTTGTTCCAAAGTTTCAATTGCAAGTCAGACACTTGAATTTCGTTTGTCATTTAATTTTTGGGGTGCTTCCTAGCGATGGAAGTGCCTCTTTTTATAGTGTTTCCCATATTTGGATAAATGCCAATAAAGTAGACAGAAAAAAGGAATGTTTCTTTAGGAAGACTGCCAGAAAATGTCTTCTTTTAAGTTTGGAGAAAGCATGACAATGGCAGAATGAGGTCTTCTAGGATTATAAAACCCTTCAATTTTTAGAAGATGATATGGGAACCTGGGGCTCTTGAAAAAGTTCTAAATATATATAACCTTTTCTAAAAAAGTTAGAATACTTTAAAAATAGATTTGGAATTACAATAAAAGTGTAAAGAAGATTTACAAAAACGTAAGAGGGGGCAATAAGAAATAAAAGTTTAAGCGTGTTTACTTCAAAATGTAACCGTTAACATTTTTTTAAAAAATAGAAAAAATGAAGGAGAATGATCAATGAATGTTTGGCACCCAAATAGCCCATTAGGGGGATTACCATTTATTAAGAATACAAGTTAAAAACGTGCTTGAGCCTCATAAACCACTGCCAGAGCTTCCTCCAGTAAAAGATCGTCTTCTAGGAAGATGGCCTGAACATGGTTTGTGGGATAGATAATTTTTATTCAAGAATCAAGGAGGATGGTTAAGGTGAAGAAAAAAGGAATCCTATCGATTGTTTCATTATTTATAGTATTATCTTCCTTATTATCTGCTTGTTCGGAAGAAAAAACAGGAAGTTCAGAAACAAAAGGTGGTGATAAAACCATTACGGTTCTTGTTGAAGGGGGAAGCCCTGCCTTTAAGGTTGCAAAGGAAACAGCAGCGGAATTTAAACAGGAAACAGGATACGAAGTTAAAATTGAATCAGTTCCATATACCGGAGTCTATGACAAACTTAAAGCTGAGGTAGCTTCACAGGCAGGAGCATTTGATGTTGCAACCATCGATATCCTTTGGTCTCCTGCGCTTGCTGGCGGACTTTTACCGTTAGAGGATCTCATGACAGATGACCTTAAAAATGATTTATTCCCAGGATTAGTTGAAGGCGGAAGTTATAAGAATCAGGTTTATGGAATGCCTGTATGGACGAATGCAAAAAATTTAATTTACCGTAAAGATCTTTTCGAAGATGAAAAAAATAAAGCCGATTTCAAAGCAAAGTATGGATATGACTTACATCCTCCAACAACATGGGATGAATATAGTGATGTTGCCAAGTTCTTTACTAAAGATAATGATAATGATGGAAAAGTGGATATTTACGGAACCACGGTATTTGGTGCCAACAATGGGGATGCGGTAGCTAGCTGGCTTGATCATGCAGCCCAAGCAGGTGCGAAACCATTGGTAGTTGGTGACAATGGCAAAATCCTTGTAAATACGAAACCGTATGTTGATTCTTTACAATTTTTAGTTGACCTTTTGAAGAAAGATCAATCAGTTCCATCAGGTGCACTTGAAATGGCATCTGCTGAAACTTCTGAGCTATTTTGGAATGGAAAATCTGCTATGATGCTCGCTTGGGGTCACTTCTATGTCCCTTCGAATGATCCTAAACAATCAAAGGTAGCAGGAAAAGTAGGTAGTGCACCAATGATCGGCGGCGAAGCAGGAATAGGTGCTGTACCAGGGCCATGGTATCAGGTTATCCCTAGTTCTTCCAAAAAGCAGGAAATTGCCAAAGAGTACCTCAACTTCATTTATGCAAAGAATGAACTATTTATGAAGTCCTTGGGTGTAGCAGCAAGAAAATCTGTTTTTGAAAGCTATAGCACGCAGCAAGGCTATGAACATTTGAAACCACTGATGACGACATTAAGTGGACCTCAAACACAAAATCGTCCTGCAATTAATGAATGGCAGGAAATTGAAAGTGAAGCACTTATTCCAGCCGTGCAATATGCACTTTCAGGAGAAAAAACACCTCAAGAGGCACTTGATTGGGCAGCGGATGTAATCAAAGATTTATTGCCGCCACAATAATCTTAAACATTTTTAATAGAACCTCTTTATGCTACTTGTTATCCATGAAGAGGTTCTAATAAATATAAGATTGCCATTTTGATAGAAAGGAGATGTTTTCATGAAACTGAAAAATGGGGCATTAACGACAATCTTTTTCTTTCCTGCGGCGATTTTTATGCTCGTATTTCTGGTCTTCCCAATCTTGCTTTTAATCAGAGACAGTTTTTATAAGATTGATATAATTAATCCTTCTTTACGAGAATTTGTTGGTTTTGCAAACTATACAAACTCATTAACTTCCGAACGTTTTTTAAAAGCGCTTTGGAACACAGTTGTTTATATAGGAGTAGCGGTGGGTTTAGAGTTTTTTATTGGGCTTATACTTGCTTTACTTCTAAGTAATGCGTTTAAAGGAAGTCAATTTATTCGGACCCTATTGTTAAGTCCACTAATGCTGGCACCTTTAGTAACAGGTATTATATGGAAATTTATGCTTAATGATCAATTCGGCATTTTCAACTGGGGACTTTATAAACTAGGCATACTTTCTGACCCGCATCAAATACTCTGGTTATCAGACTCCCGTTTTGCACTCTATTCGACGATTATCGCAGACATCTGGTTAACAACGCCTTTCATTATGCTCGTTCTATTAGCAGGTATAAAAGGAATCCCCATTAGTTTATATGAATCTGCTGAAATGGATGGGGCCAATAAATGGCATAAGTTCCGATATATTACTTTTCCTTCTCTTATCCCAGTAGCAACAGTAGCCTTATTAATTCGCATTATTGATGCTGCTAGAACATTCGATATTGTTTGGGTGCTTACACAAGGGGGGCCAGGCTTTTCTTCCGAATTGTTAAGTACCTATATGTATAAAACATTGACCCGATATGGAGAAGTTGGAGAGTCAAGTGCCATGGCAGTCATCTTTATCATCATATTATTAGTCTTAAGTTCTTTCTTCATTACAAAGATGTGGTCACCTAGGAGGAGACATTCATCATGATAGGAGAGGTGAAATAGATAATGACCAACATGCCAATAAAAGAAACGATACTTGAAAAACCAGTAAAGTTTGCAAATTTTCATGTTAAACATAAAATATGGACGCTGATTGTATTGGTAGTCACATGCTTGCTGGCTTTATTATTCTTAGGCCCATATATCTATCTACTATTAACATCATTGAAACCATCTGCTGAGGCAGTTACGGTACCACCGACTTTATGGCCCTCGAAATTTTCAATGGAAAATTATGTTAAAATGTTCGATTATTTGCCTATAGGAAAATATTTCTTTAATAGCTTAATAACCGCCGGTGCCAGCACCATTTTAAGTGTATTCTTTGGTGCCATGGCTGCATATGGGATTTCTAGGTTTTCTTCCATAACAGGAAGTTACTTTTTGTTATTTACGTTAGTGATCAGAATGGTACCAATGATTAGTATTGCGATTCCGATGTATATGATTGTAAAAAGTATGGGATTGATTGATACCCATTTTGCCTTAATCTTGGTGTATACCAGCTTAAATGTCCCATTTGCCATTTGGTTAATGATAGGTTTTTTTGACTCGGTTCCAAAGGAATTTGATGAAGCGGCAAGGGTGGATGGATGCAGCTGGATCGGGGCCTTTATCAGAATTATTCTTCCAGTGTCACTTCCTGGACTGGCAACGACTGCTATCTTTACTTTTATGTTAGCTTGGAACGATTTCTTGTTCTCGTTACTCATGACCAGTACCAATGCCAAAACGGCGACAGTAGGAATTTCAGAATTTTTAACTGCTTATAATCTTGATTTAGGGCCAATGACTGCCGCGGCCATCTCATTTAGTCTGCCTGTTATGATATTTTCCTTTTTCGTACAGCGTTATATTGTAAGCGGCATGACTTTAGGAGCAGTGAAAGAATAACGACTAAATGATTGTGGAATTTTAGTTTGAAAAAGCAAAGGGAATTTGGCATAAATGTTGAAATCAGCTAAAAAAGAAACGGTGATAGGATATAATGGTGAAAAAGAGGAATTGCAGATTGATAGAAGAAACTCGGGTGCAACCACTTTTCCAGAGTAAGCACGACCATGGACAAAATTCTTAAAACTGGAGAAACATAATGGCTAAAATAATGAGACTTATCGACTCTCCAATCAAGCGTAAAATTATCTTATTAGCATTGTTTTCAGCACTAATTCCTTTACTTGTTATTGGTCCTTTTACTTTCATTTATTTTAGTAAAGTAATAGAAAATAAAGTTTCTACCACGATTGATAACTTTTTAACTATTGTCGATTGGAATATTAATGCTTTTGCAAGCAATGTTGAGAATTTATCGAATAACATCTTTCTTTCAAATGAAATACAGTCTTATTTAACCTATAAAAAAACAGATGCAAAGTTATACAGATTAGAAACGTCATCTCTAGAAAACTTGAATAATATTACAGTGGTAAATAGCCCCTATATCAATGCCATCTACGTTGGGAATGAAAATCACGGCTTTTTGAAAGTAAACCGCGGAGAACGAAATTTGAAAAGTGACATCTATCAAGCGGTAAAAAAGTCAAATATTTATCCGCGTTTACTCCATAGCCAGTGGCAGGGTGAATGGTTAAATGGCAGTAATTTAGAACTTGTGAAAGATAGTAACCAATCCTTACTTTATGGAAGAAATATTCGAGATCTTGGAACGAAGGAACAAAATGGGTTTGTCCTGATCGATCTTGACCGATCTTATTTTGAAAATATGTTTAAAAATAGTAACCCTCCAGGCGATATTTTAATATTGGATGTGGATAAAATCCTGTTTTCTAGCAGCAATCGTTTCTCTTCCTCTCAGGTAGCTAAAATCATTCAAGGTCGTGAGAAAAGCGGAACGTTTAAAAAAGTAATGAATGGAACGCAATATATTATTAATTATCATACAAATAAGACAACAAATTGGGATGTCGTCAGTATTATCCCCTATGAAAATATTGTTCGTGAGGTCAATCAACTTCGATTGGTAACGATTTCTTTATTAGTGATCGCGTTAATCATCTCCTTAATTATTGCCTTATTTATAACAAGGAGAATTACAAACCAGTTAAGTTTGCTGAGAATGGTTACGGAAAAAATGGAAAAAAGAGAGACTGTGCTCGGTATTCATTTTAATAATGAGGATGAACTTGGAGTGATTGGGAACCGGATTGTTCATCTTTATAATTGGAATAATGATTTAACAAAAAGGTTATATAAATCACAGATCAAGGAAAAGGAAGCAGAGCTTTTAGCCTTGCAAAGCCACATTAATCCGCATTTTTTATATAATACGTTGAACACTATTTTTTGGATGGCAGAGAAAGTAAAGGAGAAACAAATAGCAAAAATTGCGATTAACTTGTCAAAAATCTTTAAGCTTACCCTAAATGATGGCAATCATATTACCTCCGTAAAGAATGAAATGGATCAAGTAAAAAGTTATCTGGATATTCAAAATATTCGTTTTGACCATAAAATCCACTACACAATTACGATTGAACCTGAAATCATGGAAGAAAATATCATTAAATTGCTGTTACAGCCTATTGTAGAAAACTCTGTTTACCATGGGTTAGAACATCAGGAAAACGGAACCATCATGATTGAAGGCACAAAGGTCGAGGAAGGTTTACTTTTCATTATTCATGATACCGGAAAAGGATTTGACATGAATGTCGTAGATATTAACAAAAAGGGTTATGCTTTAAAAAATATTAATGAACGATTGAAGCTTTATTATGGAAAAGAATATGGATTAAAGATTGAGAGTGAATTAGGAAAGGGAACTACGGTTTATCTCAAGGTTGGCCTAAAGAATGACGAAATCATCCATGACAATCTTTAAGGAGTTTTCTATTATGTATAAGCTTTTAATTGTTGATGATGAAAAAATTGTAATTGAAGGCTTAAAATCAGCAGCTAACTGGCAGGAGCATCAGATAGAAATTGTAGGATCTGCTTCAGACGGAGAAGAAGCACTTACAGAAATTATGAATAAGAAGCCTGATATTGTGTTAGTAGATATAAGAATGCCTAAATTAAATGGATTGGATTTAATTCAAGAAACAAAGGCTCTTAATCTAGATACTGTTTTTATCATTATAAGTGGGTATACAAAGTTTGATTACGCCAAAAGGGCTATTCAACTCGAGGCAATCGACTACCTAGTTAAACCTATTGAAGTAGAAGAAATTATTCATTCTATTAAAAATGCCATTTTAAAAATAGAAAAGTTTAAAAATGCAAAACAAGCAACTGAGCGGATTAATGAATATCATATGGCTTTTGAAGAAAAGCGTGTTCTTGATTACATTTTAGGCCAAAGATTTGATGCGCCGGAAAAGGACCAAAAGCTACATAGTTTTTCTTTTTTAAACATCGGATTGAAGGGGTTTGCCTGGGAAGATTCAAATGCCACTGAAAAAATTCATGCTTCCTTAGAGGGTGTAAAAAGCCTATTGGAAAACAGGAAGATAGATAGCTTTATCTATACGATTGATAGTGAAATCGTCATCATGTTTTCAAACGCTGGTTCAGAGATTGAGAAGGACTTGGTTCAGAATCTTGTGTCAATGATCCTTCATGATATAAAAATAAGTCCGATGGTTGGAATAAGCAATATCTATGAAACTATTTCGGACATAAAGAAAGCCTATAGTGAAGCAAAAGAAGCGTTGAAAAGTGGTATTTTTTCAAACCATTTAATAACCTATTATAAAGAATTAGAAACGTTCAATCATTCCTTTGGAAATCGTATTATTGAGAAAATTGATACATTTTTTAATGAAAATGCCCCGGACCTTCTTAGCGGAATGAATCTTTTCATGGACAAAGTTTTTCGCGATTGCCAAAAGAGCAGCCTGCCTCCAGAAAAATCAAAATACGTCTGTTTTAAAATCGTTAATCATTTCTTAGAATATATTGAAAGTGAATATGAAGTAAATAAAAGCGGCGGCGAACAATATTTAATTTACCAAGAATTAAATCAACTACAGTCTTTGGAAGAAATCAGAGGTTGGCTTGAACAATTTATTGAGCAATCAACTGCTTTTTTAAATGAAAACCACGTGTCTTATAATGAAAAATTAATCATCGATTTAAAAAGTTTCATTCATGCTAATTATAAAGAACCAATCGTTTTAGATGATTTAGGCAAGCTGTTCCATAAGAACCCTGCCTACCTTTGCAGCTTGTTTTCTAAGGCAGTTGGTAACACCATCTTTGAATATATTACAAAGGTCAGATTAAATAATGCAAAAAAACTGTTAAGAACCACAAATTTAAAGGTATCCGAGATTTGCAAACAGGTAGGCTACGAAAATCAAAAATACTTTAATCAAGTATTCAAGAAAAATATCGGAACAACCCCAGGTCTCTATCGTTCACAGCACATACTAAAGTAAGTGTTGGACGAGTGTATTTTTGGGGAGCCAAAAGCAAATTGAACTTGAAGAAAAAGAAATTCTGCGCCGTGAACGTCAATATGATTCAGAAGTAAAGAAAAAAGCGGACGCGGACAGATACTCCGTTGAGCAGGAGGCAGCAGCAAACAAAGCAGGAAAAGGAAATGTAAAACGAAGCATTGAAGCACCAACAGATACCATTAAAAAGACTGACAACTAAACAAAGAAGGTCCTTGTCAATTTATGATAAGGATCTTTTTGTGCAAAAAAATAAGGATTCCCCAACGGAGGGAACCCATATGTAAAAAAAGAGAGATTAAATTGGGAGAGCAAGAGGTTAATATCAAATAACCTAAGAGAGTTTAATTCCTCTCTCATTGCTACAGGTACATCTTATCGAGAAATATTGTAGATGTTATGAAGAACTTGTGATGAATTTGTGAAGATGAAAAAAGCGATTCCCCAACATGATATATTATAGTTAAGGGGAGTGAAAACGATGAAAATACTGCTCGTTGATGATGAAAAAAGAATAATAGAAGTCCTCGAAGCCTATCTCGAGAGAGAAGGTTATGAAATTCATTGTGCAGATAACGGAATTGATGCCTTGAAAAAAGCGAAAACGATCAATCCAGATTTGATTATATTAGATTTAATGCTTCCGGATATTTCTGGCGAAGAGGTATGCCGGTTAGTAAGAAAGGAATCGGATGTTCCAATTCTTATGTTGACAGCAAAATCTGCGGAAGATGACCGTATTAACGGGATTGTCATGGGTGCAGATGATTATTTAACCAAGCCATTTAGTCCGCGGGAAGTGGTTGTACGGGTACAAGCTATTTTAAGAAGAGTGAAGAAAACAGAGAAAGTGGAACGAATTGAATTCAATAACAAACAACTAGCAATTGACCTTAGTAAAAAAGAAGTAACAGTTAAAGGGCAGGATGTTATTCTTACACCAATTGAATATAAGCTGCTTACGAATATGGCATTAAATCCGGGGAGAGTGTACAGCCGGATGGATTTACTAGAAAAAATTCAGGATGAAGGCATGTATTACGAAGGCTACGAGCGCAGTGTCGATACGCATATCAAAAATCTCCGTAAGAAAATTGAATTAGATTCTAGACAGCCAACGTTTATCCTGACAGTGTTTGGGATGGGGTATAAATTTGGAGGGTTACTAGATGTCTCAAACACTGCGGTCTAGGATTCTCTTTTATTTATTACTCAGCTCCATGATTGGGATCCTCTTTGTCAGTTTTTTTATGCAGTGGGGATTTGAAGAAAGCTTTAAGAATTATCTTGATCGTAACCGAGAAAAGAAGATTGATAGAATCATAACAGAAATTGAAAAGGGTTATCAGAAAAATGGACATTTTACCAGGGATCCGGTTTTTGGTTTCCTCCATGAGCATGCGATGACCGATCAGCTTTATTTCGATTTGTATGATAACCGCGGTCAATTGCAAATGGGGACCTCTAATATTGTGGGATATTTGAACAGCTTGGGATTAACTGAACCCGAACCTAATGATGAGGAGTGGCATTCTACTTCCTATACGCTGAGAGCAGACAATAAAGTGATCGGTAAACTTGTTGCCATATACCCAATTGGCTTAATCGATGACGAGTATAATTTTTTACAAACGATTCAGTTATACATTTATGCAGCCGTTTGTTTAACAATACTGTTATCAATTCTATTTAGTATGTTATTCTCTAAAAAAATAACCTCAGGATTAAATAAAGTTTCCTTTGCAGCAAATGAGCTCCAGCAGCATAATCTTTCTATCCGAATTCCGCTGACTGGATTACCTACGGAGGTTAAGCAGCTCGCGATATCCTTTAATAACCTAGCAGAATCATTGGAAAAGGGAGAAATGTTAAGGAAACAATTTACGGGAGATTTAGCCCATGAACTCCGCACACCACTTGCTACGTTACGAAGTCAAATTGAAGCATATCAGGATGGAATATGGGAGCCAACACCAGCGCGATTACAATCCAGTCATGAGGAGCTGATGCGGTTAGTAAGGCTAGTGAATGAGCTTGAAAAGCTGCTTGCTGCCGAAAATCCACAAATAAAATTGGAAAAAGTAGAGATAGAGGCAGGCAGTGTTTTAGCTGCATTATGGGAGATGTTTGTACCATTGTTTAAGCAAAAAGGTGTATTCCTTCATATTGAAGAGCCTGATCAGGAACTCATTTTTCCAGCCGACAAGGACCGCTTAATGCAAATTCTCTCGAATGTTCTAAACAATGCCCTAAAGTATACGCCAGAAGGAAAGAATGTAACCATATCAATATTAACTGAAAAAGAAGGATATGTTGGTTTTAAAATAGAGGATGAAGGTTCCGGTATGGCAGAGGATGATATACCACATATATTCGAACGCTTTTACCGTGGTGATAAATCACGCGATCGAAAAACAGGCGGAGCGGGAATTGGATTATCGATTGTGAAAGCCTTAATGGAGGCTCATAAAGGAATGATTAAGGTAAAAAGCCGAATCAATAAGGGTACAAGCATAATTTTATGGTTTCCTGAAGAAGACGATTAAGAAAAGCTTCAGCCCCGGGCGCAAAAGCTAGACAAAACGGCCGCTATCTCGTTAGGGATAGCGGCTTTTCATGTCTGAAGCTCATTGGGTAAAATTTCTTCCATTCATTAAGAAAGGGGGAAGTGGCCAAATTGGGATGTTCTAAGACCCTTTGAGTAGGTCCATATTGCTTCACTTCACCATTCACGATAATAGCAAGGGTATTCGTTAGATAATTGATTTCCATCAAGTCATGACTGACGAAAACGGTTGTGGTTGCCGAGTCTTTAATAATTCCTTTAAAGTCATCCATTAACTTAATTTTTGTTGGAAAATCCAATGCGGAAAAGGGTTCATCTAGAAAAAGAATTTCTGGTTCGACAATCATGGCTCTTGCAAGGTTTACACGCTGTGCCTCGCCACCTGACAGGAAATGGGCATTTTTTTTCGCTAGATGGCTGATTTGGAACTGCTCCATCCATAAATTAACCTTCTCTTTAATTACTGATTTGGGTACTTTTCTTAGCTTTAAGCCAATCGCAATATTTTGATAAACCGTGCCTTCTAAAAGTAGTGATTGCTGCAGGGCCACTGAAAATTTTCTTCGCAGGTCAAGGGAGGGAGTTCCATTTGGTACGGCTTGCCCACGATAGAGAATTTCACCACTAGCAGGGCTGTCAAGCAAAGCCATTACTTTTAGCAATGTACTTTTCCCAGCACCATTTGGCCCCATGATTCCTAGTAATTCACCCTCTGGAATCTGGAAATGGGGGATGGAGAGAATGTTTTTATCATGGGCTCGATAAGTAATGTTTTTAAGCTCAATCAATGGTTTCATGATACTCGCTTCCTTTGCTGCAGGAGTGTTAAGGCTGCCGTTATCAATAATGCAACAGTCAATAAAATAAAGGAAATCGCAAGGGCTACATCGAAATCACCTTTTGAAACTTCCATGACAATCGAAGTGGTTAAAATCCGCGTATCTCCCTGAATATTTCCGCCAACCATCATCGCAGCACCAACCTCTGCGATTACACGGCCAAAGCCTGCCATAATCGCAGCGACAATGGCGATTTTGGTTTGTTTTAAAAGAATCATGATGGTTTGTATCTTTGTTGCACCCAACGCTTTTATTTGTAAAAGCATTTTTTCATTGATTTGTTGAAAGGCGGAGCTCGTTAAACCTGTGACGATTGGTAATGAGACTAGCACTTGTGCCATAACGATGGCTGTTGGGGAATACAGCAAGTGTAAATGACCAAGAGGACCAGAGCGCCATAAAAGCATGGAAATCCATAACCCGGCAACTACAGGGGGTAAACCCATCCCGATATTGATAATTGTAAGGATTATTTTTCTGCCTTTAAATCTGGTTAAACCAAGTAACATCCCAAGAGGCAAACCAATAAGGGAACTAATGAGGATGGACATAAAACAGACTTTTAGAGTCAGCCAAGTGATTTCGAGAATTTCTCGATCGCCTGTAAGAATCATCTCTATCGCTTTCCTGAAGCCATCAAAAATTAGATCCATACCGCCTGCACCCTTCCCATTTTTCCTATTCTCTGTATTTAAAGAATAATGATTGTCCGTAATCTTCTTTACCAAAACTTTCGATTACATCTTGTGTCTCACTGCTGACCATAAACTCTACAAACTTTTCTGCATCCAAGCTGTTTACCATGTCATGCTTCTCTGGATTAACCTGCATGACATGGTAGATATTCTTTAAATCTTTACCGCCTTCAACAACGATTTCGAGGTTAGTTAAGTTTTTCTCTTGCGCTAACCAAGTAGCACGGTCCGTTAATATATACCCATTTTTTTCATTGGCGATTTGTAAAGAAGCACCCATTCCTTGACCAGTTGAAATATAGGTATCTCCTGTCGGCTGAATACCGGCAGCCGCCCAAATTCCCAGTTCTTTTTTATGTGTACCAGAGTCATCGCCACGGGTAACAAAATTAGCTTTTACTTCAGAAATCGTTTTGAAAGCTGCGTTAATATCGTCCCCGCTTACACTTGCTGGATTATCTTGTGGTCCGACTAAAATAAAATCATTGTACATTACGCGTTTGCGATTAACCGCATCACCGCTTGTGACCGAGCTCCTCCTCTGATTTAGGAGCATGAGCTAAAAGGACATCTGCTTCACCTTTAACGCCCATTTCTAATGCTTGTCCTGTACCAACTGCAATGGTTTTTACTTTTACATTGTTTTCTTCTTCAAAGATTGGCAGTAATACATCTAATAAGCCGCTGTCCTGTGTACTAGTAGTAGTGGCTAAGATTAATTCAGCAGGTTCTGCCTTTTTCTCTGTTGCGTCGGCTTGGTCAGTGTTGGTATTACCACAAGCTGCTAGAAAAAGGAGGGTAAAAACAAATAGTGTAGCAAGATAACGATATTTTAACATCTTGTTTCCTCCTGTTTACTAGTTTGATAGATTACAGTACCTAAATCTCGAATATCATATCCTTCTAAATCGGTTAAGCTACTTTTAAATCCAGGCGACTGAAGATAATGGATTAAATCAGTAAGTTTCTGCTTGTTTTCATTTGTAAAACGAAACACAAGGTCGAACTGTTCTTTCGCCACCGGTATGAAATCAAGTCCTAAATGGCTTGCAGCAGATTGAATTCCAAAGGCCACATCTGCTATTCCCCTGCTTATATAAGAAGCTGTCGACAAATGGTTCCATTCTTCAGTTGAATAACCATTTACATCTGCTGGGTCAATCCCGTTCTTTGACAGCATGGAATCAAAAAGAAATCGAGTCCCAGCTCCTTTTTGACGATTAACAAACTGAACATTTTTACCTGCCAGGTCGTTAAAGCTATTGATTCCTTTTGGATTTCCCTTTGCTACTATAAAGCCTTGCTCTCTTGATACAAATCGAACAACAGAAATAGACTCGTATACAAAGAGCTGATGAATAAAAGGTAAATTGTATTCTTGTGATGCGGGGTCTAAGAGGTGAATTGCAGCGATGTCCGATTGACCACGGTAAAGCATCATCAATCCTTCAAGGCTTCCTATGTAAGTTGGCTGGATTTGCAGCTGTAAATCTTTTGAAGTTTGTTTAACAAAATGCTCTACTAGAAAGTCATGACTTCCGGATAGTCGAATTGGTAATGAAGTATTTGTATCGAACTGCTCAACCTGTGCTTTTTTCGCAGGGGCTTTTGTACTATCTTTATATCTCTCAATCTCTGTATGTTCAATTCTCATTTTATTGCCAACCTTAAATGCCTGTAGCTCCCCACGTTTAATCAATTCATAAACTGTATGTTTAGAGATTTGGAATAGTTGAGCCACCTCATCAGGTGTGTAAGCCTTTCCATCCATCCGTATGCCACCTCTCTATCCGAAAATTAATTTAATATAAATATACTATGATTCACGTGACTTTTGTTAAGTTTCGTTTAGTTTTGTTGAGTTTTATTTAGCTTTGACACGTTTTGTTCACTTGGAATTGAATATGTTCACACTTTTTTCATAAACTTCACTGATTGTTCATCGGTGAACAAAGAAGTTTATTGTACTATATGGATAGATGAAATTTTATTTAAAAGGGATGGGGATCAGATGGCAAAACTTCTATATATTACTGTTAACCCAAAAAATGATATAAAGCTTTCTAAAGGTATGCAGCTAGGTGAGGCTTTTTTAGAAGAGTTTAAACAACAAAGGCCTGAAGTAGAAATTGAACATATGCATTTATACGATATGGATATCCCACAAATTGATATGGATTTGTTATATGCACGTGCTAAATTATCCTTTATGGGCAAGACTTTGGAAGAGCTGACAGAGGGCGAGCAAAAACAAATCACTGCAATGCATGCACTTGCTGACCGTTTTATTACAGCAGACTATTATGTGTTTGTTACACCTATTTGGAATTTTGGATCTCCAGCTATTTTAAAAGCTTTCCTTGATAATTTATTTATCGTGAACAAAACATTTGTTAATACGCATGAAGGAGCAAAAGGGCTGCTTACGAACCGTAAAGCACTTCATATCCAAACGCGAGGCGGTATTTACTCAACTGGACCAATGACTGAATTTGAATTTGGCGATCGTTTCTTAACAAAAGTACTCGGATTCTTAGGAATGGAAGTAATGCCAACTGTTTTCGCTGAAGGTATGGATCATTTTCCAAAGCAAGTACCAGAAATTATGGCAAAGGCAAAAGAACAAGTCATCGAAGCTGCAAGAGAAATGGCAAAAGATAAAGTAACTGTTTAATATAATAAAAAATGCGACTCTGACATCGAGTTGCATTTTTTTATGTCGATTTCCTATTTGATAAAATTAAGATATGAGCACAAGCCTTATAGAATTCCTGAACATATAGTGTTTAACAAAAGTGAACAAGCATTGGGAATTGGAGGATTTGTATTTTGAAATTAATAAATGAGATGGGCTGCCCCTGGGGAGGTAGGAAACAAAATAGCAAGGACATCACACCTTTAGAATTTACTGAAATTCAAGAAAGGTCCTTGTATATTGGAATTAACATTGGACCTAGTTATCACAATGAAACAGATTGTGCTGTACTCTTGTATAAGGATAAAAAAAATTGGAAATTGAAAACGAATGAAAATGAAGATGCTTTTGATTTTTTGTACAATAATATTTATTTTTTCTCGAAAAATAGATATAAAAATGCAGATAGTACTTTTTTAAAAGAGTATCTCATATTTACAATAGGCGCTTGTTTAAGTTCTCCAATAAAACCAGAGTATTCTATTCGTGATGTCGATGTTGAAAGAAATAATATGAAAAATATAAATCAAAGATGGGAGTCGGAAACTTATCATAAGATGAGTGATTGGCTAAATCATTTTCCGATTTCGGGAGCATCTAAGAGAGTGTATTTAGAAACATGCCCTCAAAGTAATTTTCCTTTTGTCCTACAGGAAACGAAAGTAACAGAAAAGGAAAAGTCATTCTTAATTGAGGCATTAACAAAAATCAATGAAGTTCCTGGTTCTATCCAAAATATACAAGGGTGGAATGAGGAGTATTTTAAGGATGAATATTTTCGAAAGGCCTTTGCTTCGATGTTAGTGTCAATGGCTTATGCGAGATGGAAGTCAAAAGAGAAATCAGGAAAGCATGACTTTTTAAAAATAATTGCCGATCATGATGGTCTAATCTGGCTGCTTGATCATGAATCCCTTAATCATTGAGACTCTCAATTTGGAAAAGCCCCTTTCAGATGAAAGGGGCTAAATGTTGTTCTTAATATTTATACCGTTTTTCTCAATTATCGTTTGAATTCAGGATCTTCATAAGGGTGAGCAACCCAGCCTGATGAATCGATAAACAGGCGAACGGCCACAACTTGGCGGTTTTCCATTAAAGTAAAGAAATGTGGAGTGTTAACGGGAACAGAAATCACATCTCCCGGGGACAATTCTACATCAAAATATCCGGCTTCACCCTTGATCGTGAAAATCCCATTTCCTGCTGTAATAGCACGTACTTCATCCTCTGTATGCACATGCACCTGTTCAAACTTTTTTAACAACTCGTCTAAATTTGGAGTAGCATCTGATAATGCCACAATGTCCCATTCAGCATAGCCGCGCCGGGTTGCAAGGGATCTAATTTCGTTATCAAAGGTTTTAAGGATTTCTTCTTTCTCCTCATTTGAAAGTAAAAATTGATCACGAAGCTTACTAGACAGCTTGTCCATGTCCCAATGCTCATAAAGGACACCATGTTTATCTAAGAAACTCGTAACCTCATGTTCATTTGTTAATCTTTCATTCGTATTACGAATGCGAATATTCGCCATAGTAAACTCTCCTTGTTAATGATTTATTTGAACTTTTTTAGGAAATACATATTCATTTGGTATTCAAAAAGAAATTCAAATGCTTCCAAATGACGTTTAGCTGTAAAATCACTATCGCCCCAAACATATATGCCATGGTTACGGATTAATACGCCTGGAACCTCTGGTTGAATAACCTTGCTTATTTCTTCTGCTAATTTTGGAATGGAAAAATAATTTTCTACTATTGGAATAGTAATGGATGCATTGTCTTTCCAAATATCAAATGCTTTAATAATTTCATGATTTATGAAGGTAACTTTTCCTTGATCAGCATAAAGCTCAGAAATAAGGTTATTAGGAATCGTATGGATATGAAAAACGGCTTGACAATTAGGAATTCGTTGATAGATAGAGGTGTGAATCAAAGTTTCAGCAGAAGGTTTTAAGTTGCTGGGAAGTACAAGGCTTCCATCCATTTTAACTAAAATATAATCCTCTGGAGTACGAATCGATTTGTCTTTTCCACTAGAGGTTATGGCGATAATTGACTGATTTTTCTCTAATGGGGTACCTTTGACTCGAATGGATAAGTTACCGCTCGTTGCGGGAAACCAGCCTTTTTTTGAAAATGTGTCTTTGACATTTTGTAGCGTATCGAAGGCTATTTGAATGGCTTCAAGATTTATTTTTTCCATTTTTTTTTATAGATTTCACCTCCTTTAATGATTAAAGTGCTTTAAAATTTCGATTACATCGTAAAATGAAACGAATTCTTTATAAGGAAGAGAATGCTCTTGGCATTTCTGTAATAGAAAATCTCTGGCAATCACATGATCAGCCATTTTGGCTGCGGCCAAATCTGTAATGCTATCTCCAATAACAACTTTTATATTATCTAAACTCGATTGGGAACGAAGAATACTTGGTTTACACATTCCACAATCATTGCTGCAAAGTGCGTCACATGAATAAGGCCAAAGAATTTGAATTTGTTTACCGCTAAAATTACTCGAATTACAATATATATTTTCTTTTGGTATAGAATAGCGTGACAAAATTGGGAAAACGAAAAAATCTATTCCTCCACTAGTAATCAGAAGACGAATATTATGCTCCTGACAATATTGAATAAACTGATCAAAACCAGGCCGAATAGCTGCGTACTTAATAGCGTAATTTGTGATTTCTTCTCGGTAAGATGCAGGTAATAGCCCAAACAAGCTTCCTACACCTTTTCGAATACTAATTCTCCCAGCTAAAATATCATCCTTGATGGTTTCCCAACCAGGTGGATTATAATACTTCATAATATTTATGATGTTGTCATTTTCAGTGATTGTTCCGTCAAAATCGCAAAATATAATCATTTTTTTGAGGGCGCCCACTCTTATAAAGCACCCCATTTGTCGATCGCAGAACGAAGTTCAGCAGAGTTATCTGCTGCTTGAGCAAGCGTTTGACCTGAAATTGTTGCTTGAATCACATCCATAAATGCTTTTCCTCCAGCTGTCGTGCCTTGGGGGTGTCCATGAATTCCTCCACCTGCATTAATAATGATGTTATCACCAAAATCTCGAATTATTGTTGGAACAAGACCTGGATGGATTCCCGCAGAAGGTGTTGGAAAAGCTGAACGATGAATACTGTTTGGTGATTGTAGTAGATTAGCTATATTTAGAGCTTCTTCTTTTGGCATCGCAACAGAACCATAAGGAGAAGGAAAAAGAACAATGTCAGCCCCAGAAAGCCGCATTAGTTTACCTATTAGCAAAGGAGCGGACAGTCCATAGTAAGGTGATGGATAAAATGAACCAGTAAACGCAGGATGGGCAATAATCGGAACATTTACATCTGGATCGGCGGCAATTCGATGGAGGACATCAAATCCATAGGGAACTACATTGAGTAACAAACAAGATGCTCCGGCTTTAGAAAATTGTTTTGCTTTTTCAACTAGTTGAGTAACGGGTCCAGTTAGGTTTACCCCATATAGGACTCGTTTTCCGGTATTTTCCTGTTGCTGTTGATTATATTTTTCAAATGCAGCTATACGCTTTAGAGCGGGTGCATAATCATCACGAAAGAAAATCTCATCATCTTTCACAAGGTCAACTTGTCCATCAACTTGATTATGATACTCTTTTTCTAGCTCGTGAAGAGGAAGACCGATACATTGTTTAAAGATGCTCATCAATAGGGGACGGTTATGGACTCCTATCATCCTTCTAATTCCATCTATTCCAAAGCGGGGTCCTGGGAATTCTGTTAAAAGGGAGTCTGGCAGTTGTAAATCCATTAATTTAATCTGGCCGTCCATTGATAGTTTTCCAAAAACGGTTGTAAGGATAGAGGGAATATCTGGATTCATATTAACGATGGGGTATCCGATCTTTAATAATGCCTTTGGAATTTCATCGGACTTGTTATTGAGTGATTTTACTTCTATTACTTTACCTAAATGCGGTATCATCTGTTCTTTTCTTACCTGTGGGAGATCAGTCCACGTTCCAACAGTAAGTCCAACGGCAATTTCTTGTGCCTTTTTGTAAAAATTATAATGCCCATGAACTAAATAGGTAGCAACCACATAATCTTTCTCGGTATTCACAAACATTTCACCTCCTAAATTTAATAGAGAAACATTAAAAGATTAATAGCTTAGAAATCCGCTGTACCGCTTCTCGAATCCGTTCCACTTCGGCAAGCAATCCTAATCGAACATACCCCTCACCATGCTTTCCAAATCCAATTCCTGGTGCGACAACAACCTTTGATTTCTCTAATAAGGTATCGGCAAATTCGCTTGATGTGTATCCTTTTGGAATTGGCAGCCAGGCAAAGAATGATCCTTTAGGAAGTGGAGCACTCCAACCAAGCTTTTGGAGTTCCTCAAATAAGGCATTTCGTCGTAATTCATAGGTATTAACTAGGTTACTAACACATTCTTGTGATGAGGTTAATGCTGTAATGGCTGCAGCTTGAATGCCGCCAAACAAGCTCACAAAATAGTGGTCTTGAAATTGATTGATTAATTGAATCAGCTCATGGTTACCAAGAGCGAACCCAACGCGCCAACCTGCCATATTATAGGTTTTCGACAGTGTATAAAATTCGATGCCAACATCCTTGGCACCCGGACGGGATAAAAAGCTAATTGGTCTGTGCCCATCAAAGCCGATTGCTCCATAAGCAAAATCGTGAGCAATCACAATATTATTTTTCTCTGCAAAGCCAATAGCTTCATCAAAGAAGGAACTAGTAGCACAAGCTCCCGTCGGATTTGATGGATAATTAAGGAACATTAATTTGGCATGTTCACACTGGCTAGGTGTTATTTTGGAAAAATCAGGGAAAAACCCATTGGAATAATTTAATGGCATCGGAACCATTTCGGCTCCTGCAATAGCAATTCCAGACCAATAATCAGGATATCCAGGGTCAGGAACAAGTGCAATATCACCTGGATTCAGTACAATTTGTGAGATTTCAACGAGTCCGGTTTTTGTACCAAATAATATAGCAACTTCCTTTTCTGGATCTAATGTAACTCCGTATTCTGTCCGATACCAAGTACAGATCGCTTCCTTCAATTCAGTCTTTCCTGTAAACGGTGGATATTTATGGTTAATAGGGTCTAGTGCAGCATTTTGTAATGATTGAACAATATGAGATGGGGTAGGCAGGTCTGGGTTGCCTTGTCCAAGATTAATAACGTCATACCCCGAAGCTATAAAACCATTCACTTTTTCAACTAATGTAGAGAAAAACTGAGTAGGCAGACGCTCCATTTGGTTTGATGCTTTGATGATAAAATTGTTATTTTTCAATAATTAATCACCCCCCTTTAGACAATAACATATGATGAAATAAACTTTTTAGTGAGTAAACGGAAAAAAACAAATGTTTGTCCACTATTAAACCCTCAATGTTATTACCCAACACTAGATCAACAGGTACGGCTTCAATATTGAGATTATGTACTATATTTTGTGGGAAAAATTTGGACAATCATTGAAAGGAAAATGTAAATTTGGGAGTGAGATAATATGGATAAAAAACAAGGTCACCTTTTTACATCAGAGTCGGTTACTGAAGGTCATCCAGATAAAATGTGTGATCAAATTTCTGATGCTATATTAGATGCCATTTTTGAAAAAGACCCAAATGCGCGTGTTGCATGTGAAACTTCGGTTAGCTCAGATTTAATTGTTTTATCTGGAGAAATTACCACGAACGCCTCTGTTGATTTCTTAAAAATTGTAAGAGACACGATTCGAAATATCGGGTATACAAGCCCAGAGTTTGGACTTGATGCTGATACTTGTAAGATTTTAATAGCACTGAACAAGCAATCCTCTGATATAGCAATGGGAGTTAATCAAGCACTAGAAGCCCGTGAAGGTTTAATGACGGAGGATGAAATAGACCAAATTGGTGCAGGTGACCAAGGGCTTATGTTTGGGTTTGCTTGCAATGAAACGGATGAATTAATGCCATTGCCAATTTACCTGTCCCATAAGCTAGCCAGGCGTTTAGCAGAAGTTCGAAAGTATGGCTTGGTTGAGTATTTACGTCCGGATGGAAAAGTACAGGTAACTGTGGAATACGAAAATGCAAAGCCCGTTCGAATTGACACAATTATTATTTCTGCACAACATAAACCTGAAGTTGAGTTAGAACAAATAAAAAAGGATTTGCAAAGGTATGTCATTTCTTACGTGGTGCCACCAGAATTGATTGATGAAAGCACAAAATATTATATAAATCCAACTGGCCGATTCGTGATTGGTGGACCAAAGGGTGATGCAGGATTAACGGGGCGTAAAATTATCGTTGATACGTATGGCGGATTTTCCCGCCACGGGGGTGGTGCTTTTTCGGGAAAAGACCCAACTAAGGTTGACCGTTCTGCAGCTTATGCTGCACGTTATGTAGCTAAAAATATTGTTGCAGCAGGCATTGCAGATAAATGTGAAATTCAATTGGCTTACTCAATAGGAGTAGCTGCGCCTGTTTCAATAGCTGTTGAAACGTTTGGAACTGGGAAAATAGAAGAGTCAAAGATTGTACAGCTTATAAGAAAATATTTTGACCTTCGGCCTGCAGGAATCATTCGAATGTTAAATCTTAGGCAGCCTATTTATTTACAAACTGCTTGCTATGGACACTTTGGGAGAACGGATATCCAATTGCCTTGGGAAAACACTGATAAAGCAGGAATGTTAAAAAAGGAAGCAGAGAAAATCTAAAAAGGCATGATTAGGGTATGTATTCACAAAATATGTAATGAAATTTTATACTAATGGGCTCCCAAAATGCGGAGTCCTGTTTTGTATGGAAGCATTATTCTTTTTTCGAGTATGCTTTCAATGAAAGTGGCCGGCATCGCAGTGACCGAAAAAAGTATTGACTCTTTTATAAAAAGAAAAAAGAGCACCCCAAAATGTAAGTGCCCTTCCGTTTTTATTCATATTGCATCAATGTTAAAACATCATAGCCGTTTAATTTTTTTTTGCCCTCTAGGTAGGACAGTTCGATTAGAAAAGCAATTCCTGCGACAATTCCGCCTAACTTTTCGACTAGTTTAATCGTAGCTTCGATTGTCCCACCGGTAGCAAGTAAGTCATCTGTAATAAGGACACGCTGTCCCGGCTTGATCGCATCCTTATGGATCGTTAGGACATCCTTACCATATTCCAATCCATAGTGTATTTTAATTGTTTCACGAGGAAGTTTCCCTTCTTTTCGGACAGGTGCAAAACCAACACCTAACGAATAAGAAACAGGGCAGCCGATAATAAAGCCACGTGCTTCTGGCCCTACAATCAGTTCAATTTGCTTTTCTTTGGCAAAGTTTACGATTTGGTCTGTCGCATACTTATATGCTTCACCATTTACCATTAACGTAGTAATATCTAAAAATTTAATGCCAGGTTTTGGCCAGTCGGGAACCGTTGTAATATATTTCATTAAGTCCATTCTTTTACTTCCTCCTTATCCTCCTTCACCCTAAATAATTTATGATTTGTTTCATAAAATAGCTTGTTCTATTGTCCTTGTTTTTCGAAAATGGACGAGTTTAACGATTTAGTACCACAGATAGTCCCTGTCACTATGGGGATACCAACCTAAAATTTTCCTGTAAACTGGAAAAATAATACCGCAAAACCTAGAATCCAGACATAAATGGCGAACGGTTTTAAGGAGTGTTTCTTTAAAAATCCAATCATCCACTTCACGGCAACATATCCGAATAGGGCAGAGGAGGCGATACCGACAATCAATGCAGATAGAGAGATTTCCTCTCCTGCACCTCCAAATAGGTCCATTGACTGCAGCACAACAGCCCCAGCGATAGCAGGTGTAGATAAGAGAAAAGAAAAGTAGGCTGCGGTTTCGCGGTCTAGCTTTCTCCATAGTGCAGCGACAATCGTGAACCCTGAACGAGAAATGGCAGGGAATATGGCAGCCGCCTGAAAGGAGCCAATAATGAAAGCATCTGTATAACTAATATCATCCATCTTTTTATAGCCATTTTTTGCGGAATCAGCAATCCATAGAAATAAACCAGTAACTAAAAACTCCCATCCAATCGTAACTCCTGTTTTCGATATCTCCTCAAAGTAATCTTTAAAAAGCAGACCGATTACGACAGCTGGAATGGTTCCGACGATTAACAAGAAGGTGAGCTTGCTAAAGGGATTTTTAATCATCTTAACAAACTCGTCTTTATAGAAGACAAAAACGGCTAGCAGGGTACCGACATGAAGCATGGTATCAAGTAATAAACCTGCTTCTTGTAAACCGAATAAATTCCTTCCTAAATATAAATGTCCTGTAGAGCTAATGGGTAAAAATTCAGTTAATCCTTGGATAATTCCTAATATGAGTGCTTCTAATTTGCTTAACATAATCAACCTCTCTTTCTGCACTATAAGGGCCTGTACATAGTAAAGATATGCACGTCCCTTAACAAATAAGCAATAAATTTTTGCCGTTTTAAACTTGTCTGTTGATTTCCGCTCCAGGCACTTCGCTTTCCGCGGGCGGGCCGGGGAGCCTCCTCGACGCTTAAGCGTCTGTGGGGTCTCCCCAGCCCCGTCCTCCCGCAGGAGTCTTCGTGCCTTACGCTCCAATCAACAGAGTGCATATATTAGGAATTAGCTTATATTTAGCCAATTTTTTATGTATTACTAAGGCAAAAATAGTGCAAAAGGGGTCAATTCTCCCATAAAATAGAAGTAAGTATTTGGAGAGGAGCTGCACATTTGAAAAATCACCATCTACATTTCAATACATCCATCGGAGTGAAGAAACCAGAAAGTATCAGAAATAAACAGCAGGCATGCCCTTTTTGTGCACGAGACGAGTTGATTGACCTAATTGAAGTGGATGGACCAATCATACTTTTAAAAAATAAATATCCTGTACTAGAGAATGCCTACCAAACTGTATTGATAGAAACAGATGATTGTCATGGTGAATTATCCACCTATGAGCTGCCCCATCTACATAGACTCTTACAGTTTGGAATAAGGAATTGGCTTGATCTTGATAAAGCAGGTAAATATGAATCGGTCATTTTTTTCAAAAATCATGGTCCGTTGTCTGGAGGGACCATTGCGCATCCTCATATGCAAATCATCGGCTTACATGATATTAACTATAAGGAAAACATATCCGAAGAAGTGTTTAAGGGTATTACTATAGAAGATAAAGACGGGGTTACATTTACTTTGTCGACAAAGCCTAAGGTAGGCTTTTATGAATTTAATATCGCTATGGATGATTCACGTTATAATGAAACCTTTGGAGTTCATCTTCAAAAAGCAGTACATTACATTCTTAATAACTTTCCATTTAAAGCCAGCAGCTACAATCTTTTCTTTCATCACTATAATAGGAGAATATATGTAAAAATTGTTCCCAGATTCGTAACCACTCCACTTTATATCGGCTATGGGATTCCTCAGGTGCCAAATAATTTACATTGGATGGCTGACGATATTAAAAGTAAATATTTTACCAGTGGAAGCGCCTGACAAAAGGAGTTTCCGTATATGTAAATTCACCCATTCTCACTTTATAAGTTGTGCTTTATTCATATTAAAAATATAATGAAATAATGTACAAGTTCCTTTTTGAGACTTTGACATTAAGGAGTGTGAATGATGACATCATCTAAAAATATAACTTCAAAACTTGATTATAGCCTTGTTTTTATCTTACTTTTATTGTTTTTGGCCAGCTGTTTATCGATTTATAGTGCGCAGGCAAGCGGTCAATATGACAGTAACTTCCTTATAAAGCAAATTATCTTTTATGGAATTGGCTGTGGAATTATTGCTACCGTTATTAGGCTCGACTCTGACCAGTTAAAAAAATTGACATGGTATGCATACGGAGTAGGAATATTTCTCCTTATTTTGTTAATTATCGCCCCAGAAAGCATTGCTCCTGTAATCAATGGAGCAAAAAACTGGTTTAAGGTTCCTGGGATTGGTTCACTCCAGCCGTCTGAGTTTGTCAAAATCTTTATTATTTTAGCGTTAGCAAAAGCAATTGAGGATCATCACCAAAAGAATCCAGTTAAAACCATTTCTTCTGATTTTTGGCTATTAATAAAACTAGGGGTCATTACGATGGTACCCTTAATCCTAATAATTAAGCAGGACTTAGGGACTTCGCTTGTATTTATAGCCATCCTTTTAGGGATGATTTTTATTTCCGGAATAACGTGGAAATTACTTGTGCCAATATTTTCAACTGGAACGGCACTGATTTCGGTGATTTTTTATTTTGTATTGTTGAAGCCAGAGGTTCTGGAAAAATATTTAGGTGTCAAACAGTATCAATTTAGCCGTATCTACTCTTGGCTCGATCCCTATAACTTCCAAAGCTCAGCTGGATACCAACTGACACGTTCCCTCTTAGCGATTGGCTCTGGACAAACGGGTGGTAAGGGATACGGAAATAGAGAAGTATATTTGCCGGAAAGCCATACCGATTTTATCTTTAGTGTCGTCGGAGAAGAGTATGGTTTTATTGGTGCAAGTGTACTCGTTAGTTTATTTTTCTTGTTGATTTATCATATTACCAAGGTTGGTATGGAAACCAGGAACAATTTTTATACGTATATTTGTGTCGGGGTCATTAGCATGATTACTTTCCATGTATTTCAAAATATCGGGATGACGATTGGAGTGCTACCAATTACGGGTATTCCATTACCGTTTATCAGTTATGGAGGAAGTTCGTTAATGGGGAATATGCTGGCTCTTGGGTTAATTTTCTCCATTCGGTACCACTATAAAAAGTACATGTTCTCTACTACCGCATAAGGATATAAAAAAGAACGAGGTCATGGCAGCCTCGTTCTTTTCTTTGAAATTATATAGTAGGGAAGGTTTTACTTTTTAAGCATGATCTTTTCAAGGTCATCGAGCATGATATTAGCCGATAAAACGCCGCCGGCTGTGTTCCAAGTTGCGTCACTTACCTCATGAACATTTCCATTTTTCACTGCATTCAAATTTTGCCACAGCGGATTATTTGTATATTCCTTTGCTGTATCAAGGGCAACTGTGTCCCCTTTAGGAGCATAAGTAAAGTAGAAAATAATGTCCCCGTCCATTTTTGGAATGGCTTCTGTTCCAACATCTTTCGCAAGATTACCTAGTTTGGCATCAGGGAAAAACTCAGCCTGATGTGCAGCACGTTTGAATCCTAGTTGATTAAAGATGATTCCGGAGAATGAGTCTGTGTAATAGATACGAGACTTACCTGCCATAAAACGGACAACCGAAACTTCTTGATTTACTTTATCACCAAGTTTGCCTTTTAAGTCCTCTACATGTGCATCAAAATCAGCCAGTACTTCATTACCCTTGTCTTCCATGTTTAGCGCTTTAGCGTATAGTGCAAAGTTTTCTTTCCAATCTCCTCTAAGAGTTTCGGAAAAAATAGTTGGCGCAATCGCGCTTAATTGACTGTACACTACTTCTTGACGGAGCTTGTTTCCGATAATTAAGTCAGGCTTTAGTGTGGCGATTTTTTCTAAGTTAACTTCACTTTCAACGCCAACAACTTCAACACCATCCATGTCCTCTTTAATATGATCATACCAAGGATCACCAAGCCAAGATTGAACTGCACCAACTGGTTTTACTCCTAGAGCAAGTAAAGCCTCGGTACCTTCGTTTGTTAAAATAACGATTTTCTCTGGAGTTTTTTCTAAAGTAGTCGACCCCATCGCATGTTCTACGGTGTAGCTGGTATCTTCTGTCTTCTTGGCTGTATCTTTTTCCTCAGTTGTTTTCTCTTCCGTGTTTCCGCAAGCAGCAAGCAGGAAGAGTGCAATGATTGAAATAATTGCGAATAAATTTTTAAACCCTTTCATCCTATGTACCTCCAATAGTGTTGTTAATGATAATCATTTTCATTTACAAACCTATCATAAAACGATTTCATTTAGGTGTCAATCACCAAATTGAAAATGATTCTCAAAATCAGTGACAAATTTATGACCTTTAGTCTTAACAAATGAAAATCGTTCTCAACTCATTGACAGTTTTCCACGATTCAAATAGACTGATACATGAAAAAGCGGATACATACATATATCACCTAAATAAATAGGTTAGAGGAGAACGAAGTTATGCTGCTAAAACACACAGGTCAAAAGTGGGCAGGACTTGTTATTGCGATATTTTTATTACTTTTTTTAATGGCCGTAAGTATTGTCTATGGGTATACGGATACCACCTGGAAAATGGCGATTGATTCCATTACCCATTTCAATGGAACAAATGAACATATTGTGATCCAACATGTAAGAATTCCACGAGCTTTTATTGCTGCAGCAGTTGGTGCCAGCTTAGCAATCTCGGGTGTCCTCATGCAGACTGTTACCAAAAACCCGCTTGCATCACCGGACATATTTGGGATCAATGCCGGGGCAGGGGTGGCAGTTGTAGTGGCTGTAACAATATTTAGTGTAGCGAGTCTTCAGCTATTTACCTGGATCTCATTTGCTGGGGCCGCTATAGCTGCAATTAGTGTCTATGCGATTGGCGGAGTTGGCAGAGAAGGGCTGACTCCGATGAAGCTCACTCTTGCAGGGGCAGCCATGACGGCATTTTTTGCTTCTTTTACACAGGGGATTCTCGTATTAAATGAAGCTGCCTTAGAGCAGGTATTATTTTGGCTCGCTGGTTCTGTAGCGGGAAGAAGTCTTGAAAATTTACTGGTAGTTCTTCCATATTTAGTTGGCGGCTGGATTGTTTCGTTGATTATTGCTTCAAAAATGAATGTTCTATCAATGGGTGAGGATGTTGCCAAAGGGCTGGGAGTTAACACGGCTATTTTAAAAATAATAATTGGTCTCGTCGTCATCCTTCTTTCAGGCGGTGCAGTTGCTGTTGCAGGACCAATAGGCTTTATTGGAATTGTAATTCCCCATCTGACCCGTTCTATTGTGGGAATTGACCACCGCTGGGTCATCCCTTTTTCTGGGCTGCTTGGCGGAATGCTATTGCTGGCTGCAGATACGTTATCTAGATATATTTTAATGCCGCAGGAAATACCTGTCGGAGTGATGACGGCCATTATTGGAACCCCGTTTTTTATTTACATAGCTAGAAGGGGGTTCAATGGGCGATGAGTAAATATAAAATATTTAGAATCAACAAAGGGAATATATCTTATTTAATTGATAAAAAGGCCTTTTATGTTATTATCACTCTTCTCCTATGTACGGCTGGAATTTTTGTAGTAAGTACTGGATTAGGGGAAATGAAAATCTCCCCATTAAATGTTTTAAAGGTTTTATTTGGGGGCGGAACGGAAATGGAAAAGCTAGTCATCGAGTCGTTCCGATTGCCCAGAATCATCATTGGATTACTGGCAGGAATCGCACTGGCAGTAGCTGGGGGGATCCTGCAGGGAATGATCCGAAATCCCTTGGCCTCCCCTGATATCTTAGGGATTACAGGTGGAGCATCAGTTGCCGTTGTGGGTTTCATGGCCATCTTCAGTGATAAAAATCATGTATTAACGGTTAGTGTTCATTGGATGCCGTTAGCTGCCTTTATCGGTGCTGCTGTGGTGGCTTTTCTGGTGTATGTATTGGCATGGAAAAATGGGGTTTCGCCGATTAGACTCATTCTGATTGGAATAGGTTTGATGAGTTTAACCAAAGCTCTTACCACCTTTATGATGGTGTTAGGACCTATTTATCAAGCAAGCCAGGCCAATATTTGGATTACGGGTACTGTCTACGGCTCGACGTGGAGAAATGTGGGGGCACTCTTACCTTGGATCATCATCCTGGTTATCATCGCCTTTGTTTACGCACGAAATGTAAACATTCAAGAGCTTGGTGATGAGGTTGCAACAGGACTTGGCGGACGTGTGCAAAAACAGCGTTTTGTCTTACTGATGCTTAGTACCGGGTTGGTCGGGGGTGCGGTTGCTTTTGCCGGGGGGATTGGTTTTGTCGGTTTAATGGCTCCGCACATGGCGAGAAGATTAGTGGGTTCCGCATTTGGAGCGTTACTTCCTGTTTCGGCACTCCTCGGAGGAATGTTAGTCATGCTGGCCGATTTGGTGGGGAGAACATTATTTTCACCATTAGAAATTCCAGCTGGTGTCTTTACAGCAAGCATCGGGGCACCATATTTTATTTATTTATTATTTAAAACAAGAAACCAATAAATAAACAACAAAGCCATTTCTGAGTAGAGGAAATGGTTTTGTTTATGAATGAATAAAAGTATAAATGAAAACGATTTTCATACTCATTGACAATCATTATCAATTAATTATAAACTTAGAACTGTAGAGAATATTAATACTATATAAGACATACATACAGCCTCCAAAGGGTTCTAAATCATATACTATAAACAAGCCTAATTAACATGATTACAAAAGGAGTGGCAGATGATGAATGCGATTGAAACGAAAAATTTATCACTTTCATATGGGGATTCCATCATCATTGATGACTTAAATTTAAAGATTCCTAAAGGTGAAATTTCCGTTTTTATTGGAGCGAATGGCTGCGGAAAATCAACTCTCCTTCGTTCAATCGCTCGTCTTCTTAAGCCGAAATCCGGTGTCGTTATTTTGGATGGCGAAGCCATTGCTAAGCTCTCTACAAAAGAAGTAGCGAGAAAAATGGCGATACTCCCTCAATCTCCAGCAGCACCTGAAGGACTGACTGTGCTTCAACTTGTAAAACAAGGTCGTTATCCTCATCAAACATGGTTAAAACAATGGTCGGAGGAAGATGAGAAAAAGGTTAATGATGCACTAAAAGCTACCCGGTTAGAAGATTTGAAAGAGCGAACGGTAGATTCTCTTTCTGGTGGTCAAAGGCAGCGTGCTTGGATTGCTATGACCTTAGCACAGGATACGGACGTTATTCTCTTAGATGAGCCAACAACTTATTTAGATATGGCACATCAAATTGAAATTCTTGACCTTCTATTCGAACTCAATGAAAAAAGAAAGAGAACGGTTGTCATGGTTCTTCATGATCTCAATCTTGCTTGCCGCTATGCACATAATATCGTTGCCTTAAAGGATCAAAAGGTGTTTGACCAAGGAAAGCCAGAATTTGTAATCAACCGCAATCTTGTCAAACATGTATTTGGCATGGAGTGTGAGGTAACAATGGATCCTATTTTCGGAACACCGCTTTGCATTCCTTATGGAAAAGGAAGACGTATTCACCAAAAGGCGGCTGTGTCCAATGGGTAATATACTGAAAGAAAATGATCTAAGTGTTTTACAAAAATATAGGCTCACATCAGAAACTGGCCGCTCTTTTAACGTTGCAAACCTAATGGATAAATCTTTTGCATTAGAATTCATGAGGAATTTAGCGTATTCAATTGATTCGCCTTCTGAAAAAGCAGCAGCCTCCATATTTATTAAAAGATATGCATTTATTGCGGTCATTTCCCTTTTTGCCATGACGACTGCTAACAAGAAGTTGGATATTTCTTTGTGCAATATTGAAATGGAAGAGGCTGAACGTGGGAAAGACTGGCTGCCCATGATTTCTTTAAAGAATCCATCCATCGAGCAATGGAATGGTGAAGACCGTGAGGAATGGCGAAAAAGTGTTTACTGCGATCTTTTTGCTAATAATATCTACCCGCTTGTTGAGCATTTTGAAAAGATTTTTAAAGTATCAAAACTAATCCTCTGGGAAAATATCGCCGTTTACCTTTTTTGGCTTTATGAGACAGAGTTAAAAGAAAACAAAAATCCAAACGTTTTAAATGATTTCCGCTTCTTAACCACGGAAGCAGAGGGTAATCTATTTGGTAATTACCATCTTAATCCAATCCAAAAGTATTATTCTGAGAAGAATTCTCCAGATGAGATTAGACTAAGAAAAACATGTTGTTTTACCTATCAGCTTGGGTCGAAACGCTGTAAAACATGTCCATGTACTCATATTACTAACGATGGAGTGTGCTTTGATGGAGAAAGTATTTGCGGAGCAGTTCAAAGCTTTACTTGAAAAATATAGTGACTTACTTGTTGGCGAATCAGGCGAGGAGACAACGGAAAAGGTAAAGGCATGGGCCCTGTATACTCATATTGCGAAGTCAATGCCAGCCTTGGCAAAGCACTGGAATGAACTCTATCCGGAAGCAAAGGAAGAAATGAAAACAATCATAAATGAAATCAAGCTGCTGAATGAACAGCATAGACAATCCAAAAATATACAATGAATTGAATGATTATGAGATATTTGGTCGCCTACACTGATGAGGCGGCCTTTTTCTATTGTATCTAAAGAAAGCGCTTTCTAAAAAAATATGCATAAATTATTCAAAAAATTGATAAAAAGGAGTTGTCAAAATTAAAAATTCACAATATAATAAATTCAATGTTAGGTAAAGTGACATGGACATGGGAGGAGAAATAACATGACAAAAGCTATTCTTTCAAATGTAAATGACCAATCTGCAATGATCGAACAAATTAAAGAAGTAATAAATGAAAAGAATGTTGAACTTCTTCACTTACAGTTTGTAGATATAGAAGGAATCTTGAAACACATAACCGTTACTAGTGCTCAATTGGAAGATGTAGTAGAAGGAAAAATGATGTTTGATGGCTCTTCTATTAAAGGATTTTCACCGATAAATAAATCTGACTTATACTTACAGCCGGATTTAGCAACTTTCTCCGTTTTACCATGGACAATTGAAGACGGATATTCTGAAGCGCGTTTTCTATGTTCTGTTAAAAATCCTGATGGAACATGGTTTGAAGGTGACACAAGAAATGTATTAAAGAAAACAGTGGAACGTGCTGGAGATAAAGGATACACCATTTCTGTAGGTCCTGAGCTTGAATTTTTCCTGTTTAAAACGGACGAAAACGGTTATCCAACACAGGAACTTAGTGATAAAGCAGGATATTTTGAACCGTCGCCTAAAGATCTAGGAGAGCGTGTTCGCTTAGAAATTTACCGTGCGTTAAAGGCAATGGGTTTCACTATCGAAGCATCTCACCATGAAGTTGCTGAAGGACAGCACGAAATTAACTTTAAGTATGCTGACGCTCTGGGCGCAGCAGATCTATCCACTACATATAAGTGGGTTGTAAAAACAATTGCAAAGAAATATGGACTGCATGCTACATTTATGCCTAAACCAGTTTTTGGAATAAACGGATCTGGAATGCATGTAAACATGTCATTCTTTGAAGGAAATGAAAATGCCTTTTTTGATCCGGCTGATGAATTACAACTTTCCGAAAAAGCATATCAATTTATTGCTGGTTTAATTGAAAACGTAAAGAGTTTTACAGCTATAACCAATCCACTTGTAAACTCTTATAAACGTTTAGTACCTGGATATGAGGCACCATGTTATATTGCTTGGAGTGCTTCAAATCGTTCTGCATTAATTCGTATTCCTGCTAAAAAAGGGATGGCCACTCGTGTTGAGTTAAGATGTCCGGATCCGTCAGCAAATCCATACTTAACCTTTGCGGTTATTGCCTCTGCTGGTTTGGATGGTATTGAACAAGGGTTAGCAGTGCCATTACCAATTAATGAAGATATTTTCCATATGACTGAAGATCGCCGCGGTGAACTTGGTATTGAAAGTCTTCCTGGAAGTTTAGCGGCTGCTTTAACAGCATTAGAGGATGGAGAGATCGGACGTAACACATTGGGTAACCATGTTTATGATGAGTTTGTTTCTTTGAAAAAGGCTGAATGGGATAGCTATCGTACAGCTGTTCACACTTGGGAAATCGAAAATTATCAAGCTAAGTTTTAGAGTCAAAGTTAAGCAGGCTGAACTTTTTCAGCCTGCTTTTTTAATTATCTTTTGAACTGGTTATTTTGACTGTTCACTTTGTCTTTTTGTGACTGCTCCCCGCCAGGACCGGCGTTTCCTTGAACGCTAGCGGCGCTTACGCCTCTTTTAGTTGGGTTTTTCTTCATTTTACCCATGCATCATCACCTCGTTAATTAGGATGCCCAATTCTTTTTTTTTATGTAAAGGTGTATGGAAAATCCATTTGTAAAAAAATTTAGTATTTTCCGCTTTTATTTATTGCGCAAATTTTTAAAATATTCTATAGTAATAGTTAGCAGAACTCATTCGTTTGTGAATTTTTTTTGGCAAAAAAATGAATGAGTATTCATTCAAATGTGTGAAGGGGGAGACAATGTTGAACCAACTTATTAAAAAAGCGGCTGTTCTAGGATCAGGAGTCATGGGATCGGGGATTGCTGCCCATCTAGCAAACATCGGAATACCAACCTTATTATTGGATATTGTGCCTCGGGAGTTAACCGACGACGAACAGGCAAAAGGACTGACGCTAGAAGATAAGCAGGTCCGTAATCGCATTAGCAGCCAATCCATTCAAAAATTAGTAAAGCAAAAACCAGCTCCATTGGCGGTCAAGAAGAATTTAGCGCTAATTGAAGCAGGAAATTTAGAAGATGACCTAGTTAAATTAAAAGATGTGGATTGGGTAATAGAGGTTGTCGTTGAGAATCTCAATGTTAAGAAACAAGTATTTGAAAAAGTGGACCAATACAGAAAACCTGGAAGCATTATCAGCTCCAATACATCAGGTATATCTGTTGAAGCGATGGCAGAAGGAAGGTCAGAGGATTTTAAAAAGCATTTCCTTGGTACCCACTTCTTTAACCCGCCAAGATACTTAAAATTACTTGAAGTCATTCCTACACAATATACGAGCCAAGAAGTGATTTCATTCATGAAAACGTTTGGTGAAGATGTTTTAGGAAAAGGTGTTGTTCTTGCAAAGGATACACCGAACTTTATTGCCAACCGGATTGGAACCTATGGTCTCCTCATTACTGTCCAAGAAATGCTAAAGGGTGGTTATAGTGTTGGAGAAGTTGATTCTGTTACTGGTCCATTAGTCGGCCGCCCTTCAAGCGCAACCTTCCGTACGTTAGATGTAGTTGGGTTGGATACATTCGCACATGTAGCAGGCAATGTTCATGAAAAAGTAACCGGTAAAGAAAAGGAAGTATTCGAAGTCCCTGCATTTATGAGAACAATGCTCGAAAAAGGCTGGCTGGGAAGTAAATCGGGTCAAGGCTTCTTCTTGAAAAAAGGGAAGGAAATCCTTGAACTTGATCCTGCTACTTTAGAATATATACCACGTAAAAAGCTCTCAACTGCAGCAACTGAATTGAGTAAGCAGGAAAAAGGCACTGCGAATAAATTGAAAGCGCTTGTATATGCAAATGATCGAGCAGGTGAGTTGCTGTGGAACATATTTAGTCCCGTCCTAGTATACTCTGCACAGCTTTTAGGTGAAATTGCAGACACGATAGTCGACATTGACCGTGCCATGAAATGGGGCTTTGGCTGGGAAATGGGTCCTTTTGAAACGTGGGACGCGATTGGGCTAGAAAAGTCAGTCGAGAAGATGAAGGAAAATGGATTGGAAATTCCCGCTTGGGTAGCAGAGATGCTTGCGAAGGGGCATACGTCTTTCTATATAGAGGAAAATGGGGAACAATTTTTCTTCAATAATGGCGAATACCGTCTAGTGGAAAATAATCCAAAAGTGATTGACCTGAAAAAATTAAAGAAACAAAAAGGTGTTATTAAAAAGAATAGCGGTGCAAGCTTAATTGATTTAGGTGACGGGGTTGCTCTCTTGGAATTCCATTCTCCGAATAATGCCATTGGTTTAGATATTATTCAGATGATTAACTTTGCGATAGATGAAGTTGAGAAGAACTACAAAGGACTTGTCATTGGTAATCAGGGTAAGAACTTCTGTGTCGGCGCAAACCTCGCGATGATGTTAATGGAAACTCAGGATGACAATATCTATGAGCTTGAAATGGTAGTGCGTCAGTTTCAAAATTCGATGATGAAAGTAAAATATAGCGCAAAACCAGTGGTTGCAGCACCATTTTCAATGACACTTGGCGGTGGTGCCGAGGTTTGTTTACCTGCAGCGCACATTCAAGCGTCTGCTGAAACCTATATGGGACTTGTCGAAGTGGGTGTCGGACTGCTTCCAGGCGGCGGCGGAAACAAAGAACTGTATATTAAACATTTAGAAGGTTTGCCGAATGGTGTTCCATTTGACTTTCAAGCTGTTGCTAATAAAGTCTTTGAAACGATTGCTATGGCAAAAGTATCAACCTCTGGTGCGGAAGCACGTGAGAATAATTTCTTAGGATTGGCTGATGGAATTAGTATTAACGGAGACCACCAATTATACGATGCAAAGCAGGCTGTTCTAGCATTACATGAGAAGGGTTATGTGCAAAAAGCCCGCAAAAAGGTGCCGGTAGTGGGTGAAACAGGTTACGCTACACTTTTACTGGGGGCGCAATCCATGTTCTTATCTGGATATATTTCAGAGCATGATTTGAAAATCGCCAAAAAAGTAGCTTACGTCATTGCTGGTGGAAAAGTGCCATTTGGTACGGAAGTAGATGAGCAATACTTATTGGATTTAGAAAGAGAAGCATTCTTAAGCTTAATAAGAGAAGGCAAAACACAACAGCGTATGCAGCACATGCTTGTCAAAGGTAAGCCACTTAGAAATTAATAGATTGTTATTATATGAGGAAAGTGAGGGAACGAAATGAGAGAAGCGGTAATCGTGGCCGGAGCTCGGACCCCGGTAGGTAAAGCGAAGAAAGGAACGCTTGCACATGTTCGCCCTGATGATTTGGGAGCATTGGTTGTTAAAGAAACATTAAAGCGTGCCGGTAACTATGAAGGAAATATAGATGATTTAATCATGGGCTGTGCAATGCCGGAAGCGGAGCAAGGTAATAACATGGCTCGTAATATTGGTGCATTAGCAGGACTGCCGCACACTGTACCAGCAATTACGATTAATCGTTTTTGTTCATCGGGACTCCAAGCGATTGCCTATGCAGCACAAGGGATAATGTTAGGACACACTGATACTGCAATTGCAGGTGGAGCCGAATCTATGAGTTTGATTCCGATGGCAGGGCATGTGATAAGACCGAATGTAAAATTAGCTGAAACAGCTCCAGAATATTATATGGGAATGGGTCATACCGCAGAAGAAGTAGCTAAGAAATATGGTATCTCTCGTGAGGATCAGGATTCATTTGCCGTTCGCAGTCATCAGAAAGCGGCAAAAGCCATTCAAGACGGAAAATTCGTAGACGAAATCGTTCCAGTTGATGTTACAATCCGCTCTGTTGGTAAGGACAATAAGTTGGTGGAGAGAAACGTTCAGTTTTCTCAAGATGAAGGGGTCCGTCCTGATACAAACGTACAATCACTGGCAAAACTTCGTCCGGCTTTCTCCGTGACAGGTTCTGTTACGGCGGGTAATGCGTCGCAAACAAGTGATGGCGCGGCAGCCTTAATGATTATGGACCGTGAAAAAGCAGAGTCACTCGGACTAAAGCCATTAGCTAAATTCAGATCATTTGCCGTTGGAGGCGTACCACCGGAAATTATGGGAGTTGGTCCCGTAGTAGCTGTTCCGAAAGCAGTTAGGCTGGCAGGCTTAGAGTTATCCGATATCAATCTATTTGAATTAAACGAAGCATTTGCCTCGCAATCTCTTCAAGTTATTCGCGAGCTCAATCTAGATGAAGAAAAAGTAAATGTAAATGGCGGTGCCATCGCACTGGGTCATCCACTTGGATGTACAGGTGCAAAACTCACCTTAACCCTCATTCATGAATTAAAGCGCCGTCAACAGCAATTCGGCGTAGTAACCATGTGTATTGGCGGCGGAATGGGCGCTGCCGGGGTATTTGAGCTACTTTAATAAACAATTAGGGGGATATTTAAATGACACAACAAGCTGAAAAAATTATTAAAGGCGGAAGCTTTTTAATCGATGATATTTCCTATGACCGAATTTTAACACCTGAGGATTTTACCGAAGAGCAACTAATGATTGCAAAAACAGCAGAGGACTTCATTGAAAAAGAAGTACTTCCACAATTGGAACATCTGGAGAACCACGAATTTGACCGTACAGTGAAGTTACTAAAACAAGCAGGTGATCTTGGCCTTTTAGCAGCCGATGTCCCTGAAGAGTACGAAGGTTTAGGATTAGATAAAGTAACTTCCTCGCTTGTAACTGAAAAAATGTCAAAGGCAGGCGGTTTTTCATTATCATATGGAGCGCATGTTGGTATCGGCTCACTGCCAATCGTTTTATTCGGAAACGAACAGCAAAAGAAAAAATATTTACCGGCACTTGCTTCGGGTGAAAAAATCGCTGCTTATGCTTTAACAGAGCCAGGTTCAGGATCTGACGCACTTGGTGCAAGAACAACAGCAAAATTAAATGCAGAAGGTACACATTATATTTTAAACGGTGAAAAACAATGGATTACAAATGCTGGTTTTGCGGATGTTTTTGTTGTCTATACAAAAATTGATGGTGAACACTTTACTGCCTTCATTGTTGAAAAAGATTTCCCTGGTGTTTCTACAGGTGCTGAGGAAAAGAAAATGGGAATTAAGAGCTCCTCAACTCGTACTCTTATTCTAGAAGATGTACCTGTCCCTGTTGAAAACCTATTAGGGGAATATGGAAAAGGGCACGTCATTGCGTTTAATATCTTAAACATCGGACGCTATAAGTTAGCTGTTGGCGGTGTGGGCGGTTCTAAAAATGCCTTTGAGTTAGCTGTTAAATATGCAAATGGCCGTAAGCAATTTAATACACTAATTTCTCAGTTCAATTTAACAAAAGAAAAGTTCGGTACAATGGCCTCTAAAATCTATGCTGCAGAGAGCTCTGTCTACCGTACGATTGGGTTGTACGAAGATAATCAAGGCAAACTTACAACAGAAGAGCAGAAGGACATTAAATTAGTAGCAAATTCTATTGCTGAGTATGCAATTGAATGCTCTGTTAATAAATTCTTCTGTAGCGAAGTGTTGGATTATGTGGTAGATGAAGGTGTTCAAATTCATGGTGGATACGGCTTCATGCAAGAGTATGCCATCGAAAGAGCGTACCGTGATTCACGAATTAATCGTATTTTTGAAGGTACAAATGAGATTAACCGTCTGTTAGTACCAGGAACCTATATTAAAAAGGCATTCAAAGGAGAGCTTCCATTATTCCAAAAGGCAATGGCGCTCCAAGAAGAAATCATGATGTTAATGCCTGAGGAGCCTGGTGATGAGCCGCTTGCGCAGGAAAAACATTTAGTAAACAATGCGAAGAAAATAGGGTTGCTTGCTGCCGGTTTAGCAGCACAAAAATTTGGTAAGGCACTTGAAAAAGAGCAAGAAATCTTATCTAATATTGCGGATATTGTTTCTAATGCTTATGCAATGGAATCTGCACTGTTACGTACCGAAAAAGCAATTGCCAAGACTGGTCTAGAGAAAAATAAACAAAAGCTTCTTTATACGCAAATCTTCTGTCAAGAAGCTTTTAACGAAATTGAGCAGCATGCCAAAGAAACATTGGTTGCAACTGAACAAGGTGATACCCTCCGAATTCTCGTATCAGCGCTTCGTAAATTAACTCGCCACACGCCAATCAATGTGATTGGTAAAAAGCGAGAAGCGGCGGACGTTCTCATCAAGGCTGAACGCTATATCGTTTAATTTGAAACTTTAGGCTCCTATAAATTTTTTAGGAGTCTAAAGTTTTTCTGTATGTTTTAGCAGGATTTTTGCAGAATTCGTCGAAAATTTTAACAGAAGGGTTTTTACTTTTTTTTCTGTTATGTTACTATTCAAAGTGACGAGAATTGTCATGAATGTTGTAGAGGAGGGTGGACAGATGGCGCTTACTTTTTACTGGTATCCCAAATGCGGGACATGCCGAAATGCAAAGAAATGGTTAGATGAACATCATCTTTCCTACGAAGCAATACATATTGTTGAAACTCCACCATCTCGCGCTGAACTTCAGGATATCTACGAAAAGAGCAACCTTGAGTTAAAGAAGTTCTTTAATACAAGTGGGCAAAAATATCGTGAACTGGGTATAAAGGATAAAGTATCCTCTGCTTCTGAAGATGAGCTGCTAGATCTGTTAGCCTCAGATGGGATGTTAATCAAAAGACCATTATTAACAGATGGAGAAAAGGTGACAGTTGGTTTTAAAGAAGAAGAGTATGAGAAGATGTGGCTGTAAGCATATTCATACTTTTCAATAGCTAATTCAGGTAGAATCGATTTATGTCGATAATAAAAAATTGGAGGGATTTAGAGAATGACTACACCAAAGGAATTGCGTTATTCTGAAGAACATGAGTGGGTAAAGCTAGAAGGAGCAACAGTCCGTGTAGGAATCACTCACTTTGCACAATCTGAGCTGGGAGATATCGTATTCGTTGAACTTCCAGAGGTTGGCGATGAAGTAACTGCTGACGAGCCATTTGGCAGTGTTGAATCTGTTAAAACTGTCTCTGAACTATATGCACCTATAAGCGGTAAGGTAGTAGAAGTAAACGAGGATTTAAGCGACAGCCCTGAATTCGTAAATGAATCTCCATATGAAAAAGCATGGATGATCGTAATTGAGCCTTCTGATAGCAGCGAAGTAGACAAGCTAATGACGGCAGAACAATATGAAGAAATGATTAAAGAAGATTAATTTTTACAAGCACCTTGTTTTTCAAGGTGTTTTTTTTATGGGAAAAATTCGCACCTTGTATATTCTAAATCTGGGTGATACTATAATAAACTTTAATTAAAAGGAGCTCATGGAATGACATTAAAGCAGCAAAAGGTTGACGTGACAGATCGAGTTGTTGGAAAAATGAAAAATGGTGAAATGGAATTATTTCTAGATAACACATCCATTGGTAAAATACAGTTACCAGGGGACATGACCTTTCAGTTAGATCAACAATTTGAAGTAGCGCAACGGAAGATTTATCAGAACGTAACAGTTACAGAACAGCCGGACGCAAAATATACAGATTGTGATGATGGTGGATGGTGTTAGTACATAGCTTATGAGCAAACACCTATTATCAAAAAGACAATCGTGGTATAGTTAACATATAGACACGTTATTAAATATATTGAATATGTTAACATCAAACAAATAACTTTCTTTCGTATAGGTGATGAATGATGAATGACACGTATGGTGATAAAGTTCTGATTGTCGAAGGAAAATCAGATAAGAAAAAGGTTAAAAGTATCCTGAAGGAACCAATGGAGATTGTCTGTACAAATGGTACAATCAGTATGTCTAAATTGGATGAATTAATTGATACCCTCGAAGATAAAGAGGTCTATATCCTTGTTGATGCAGATGCTGCAGGTGAGAAACTTCGCAAACAGCTGAAAAAGGAATTCCCTCGAGCAGAACATATTTATATAGATAGGATGTACCGTGAAGTTGCCACTGCACCCGTGTACCATCTTGCTACAGTCCTTTTAGGTGCAAATATCGATGTTCATACTCAATTTTTAGAAATGGGTTAACAAATGAACGATTGGAACCTAGATGAGGTATCATCATTCTTTAATAGTCATTCATCCGGACTCATTTACTTCTATACACCTTTATGCGGTACTTGTCAGGTAGCATCGAGAATGCTCCAAGTCATTGAAAATATGGTTGATGTAAAAATAGGGAAAATGAATCTAAATTTTTATCCTGAGCTGGCGGGAAAGTTTCAAATTGAAAGTGTTCCTTGCCTCCTGTTTATTAGGGATGGAGAAATTGTTGAGACGATTTATGCATTCAACTCTGTTCCTTTCTTATATGAAAAAATTAAACAATTGTTACGTTAAAACAGATGCTGATACGTCTGTTTTTTTGTGTAATCAGATAGAAGAAATTTGTCGATGAAATGATAAAGGAATTCTAATAAGCTGCCTTGAATATATAACAGATTGGAGTGGAATTGGAGTGATCGAAGATGGAAGAAATGATAAGGATTTTCCTTTCTGCAATCAGGAAACGCAGTCACGTTCTCAAGTTGATTGAAACATCGGAGTATCTAAAAATAAAGCTAGAATGTGAAGATCAAGAGGGCTTCCTCGTTTTTCATCGTGGCGAGGTTTTCTCACTCGTTGACAATAACGACAGTACTGTCACTTGCGAAATTAATGGTCAGCGGGATTCCGTTAACAGTCTGCTTGAAGGGAACGGAAAATTAAGAATTCTCATCAACCAAGGACAGCTAAAGGTCAAGGCTCCATTCCGTACTATTTTACTTATCGAATCAATCTTTTATTTAACCAAGCCAGAGGATACCTATAAAAAATTTATATCATAAAGTGAAGGAGTGTTTAGTATGGGGGAAAATCAAAAGAATTATCGATTTGAAACCTTAAGTGTTCATGGAGGGTTAGCACCGGATCCTGTTACAGGAGCACGTGCAGTTCCAATTTACCAAAATAATGCCTATCAGTTTAAAAATACCGAACATGCTGCAAATCTTTTTGCTTTGAAAGAGACCGGATACATATATACTCGAATCCACAACCCGACAACAACCGTTTTTGAAGAAAGAGTTGCCCTGCTAGAAGGTGGAGTAGCTGCCTTGGCAGTAGCGAGCGGAATGGCTGCGATTACCCTAGCAATTTTAAATATTGCGGAAGCGGGTGATGAAATCGTTTCAGCATCCACATTATATGGCGGCACCTACAATTTATTTGCCGTTACTCTTCCGAAATATGGAATTAAAGTTAGGTTTGTAGATCCCGAAAATCCAGAAAATTTCCGTAGTGCTATCAATGAAAAAACAAAAGCAGTTTTTGCCGAAACGATTGGGAATCCGTCTTTAAGAATTCTTGATATTGAAAAAGTGGCGGACATTGCCCACGCCGCAGGGGTTCCATTAATTATTGATAATACATTTGCGACACCATACCTATGCAGACCTATCGAATACGGTGCAGATATTGTTATTCATTCAGCTACTAAATGGCTATTGGGTAATGGAACCACCACCGGAGGAGTAATCGTAGACGGAGGGAAGTTCGACTGGAATTCGCCTAAATTCCCAGGTTTTACGACTCCAGATCCAAGCTATCATGACCTAGTTTATGCAGAAGCGCTGGGTGCTGTTGCCTATATTATTAAAGCACGTGTACAGCTTTTACGTGATTTAGGACCTTCTTTAAGTCCACAAAATGCATTTCAATTCATACTCGGATTAGAGACGCTTCATGTTCGGATGAAGGAGCATGTTGCCAATACAAAGCAAGTAGTTGAGTATTTAGTAAAGCACCCTGCCGTTGAGTGGGTATCCTATCCTGGTCACTCTTCTCATCCTGATTATGAATTGGCAAGTAAGTATTTGCCTAAAGGTGCCGGGTCGATGATTGTTTTTGGAATCAAAGGTGGAAGAGAAGCAGGAGCAAAGTTAATTGATTCGATTACACTTTTCGCCCATGTTGCGAATGTTGGGGATGCGAAAAGCTTAATTATTCATCCTGCTAGCACTACACATCAACAGCTTGATGCAGAAGGACTAAAGGCAGCTGGAGTTTCTGAGGATTTAATTCGACTTTCCATTGGCATTGAAAATGTAGAGGATTTAATTGAAGACTTAGAAGCGGCAATTGAAACAGCCACAGGAGTGACTTCTTTAACAGCAAAAGCCTAAAAGAGTTTATTCGAAATTTGTAGAAAATTCGTTGACAGCCTTTTTTATCCGTGTTACGATAACTTTCGTACTATAAGTAATTACTTCAATCAATAAAGGCGTTAATTGAATATAGAATGTTGTAACTCTTATCAAGAGAGGTGGAGGGATGTGCCCGATGAAGCCCGGCAACCGTCAATTTATTGAAATGGTGCCAATTCACACAAAGCGGATGCTTTGGAAGATGGGAGAAAGGTCTTATTAGTGATGCCTTTCTGCCTTCCGCAGAAAGGCTTTTTAAATTTTCTAATATAAGAATGTTTTTCTGGAATCAACAAACCCTATATTAAATAGTCCGCTCTAATTCGAATTTTTGTAATACACATTTAATTGGATAAAAAAGAAGGTGTAGAAAATGATTTCTATAAAAGATGTCCGTAAGTTTTTTCCTTCTAAGCAGGGGCAGCTGAAGGCTGTAGATGATGTTAATTTAGAGATACGAGAAGGGGAGATTTTTGGGGTAATCGGGTATAGTGGTGCGGGAAAAAGTACCTTAATTCGAATGCTCAATGGATTAGAGCTCCCAACAGAAGGCTCCGTTACCGTTGCTGGCCGTGTTATTTCAAAGATTAGGGGCAGTGAACTTCGGAAAGCACGTCAAGAAATAAGTATGATTTTTCAGCATTTTAATCTACTCTGGTCAAGAACAGTTAGCGAGAATATCGCCTTTCCTTTGGAGATAGCTGGCGTAGGTGGAGCAGAAAGACAAAGAAGAGTAAATGAATTGATTAAATTAGTTGGTCTTGAAGGCAGAGAAAATGCTTACCCCTCCCAGCTAAGCGGCGGTCAGAAACAGCGTGTGGGAATTGCGCGGGCACTGGCCAACAATCCAAAAGTACTTCTTTGTGATGAAGCAACTTCAGCCCTAGATCCACAAACCACTGATTCTATTTTAGATTTATTGGTCGATATCAATAAAAGGCTAGGATTAACGATTGTATTGATAACTCATGAAATGCATGTCATTCGTAAAATCTGTCATCGGGTAGCGGTTATGGAAAGTGGAAGAATCGTAGAATTAGGTCAGGTGTTAGATGTCTTTAAGAACCCCGCGCAGCAGATTACGAAACGGTTTGTTCAGCAAGTTACCGAGCCCGAAGAAACGAAAGAAACAGCTGAACATTTGTTAGAACGCTATCAATCGGGTAAGGTTGTTCAATTATCCTTTATCGGCGATTCAGTCGAGCAACCGTTAATCACTAATTTAATCCGTCAAAATAATGTTACAGTCAACATTTTGCAGGGGAAAATTTCGCAAACGCAAAGTGGTTCCTATGGGACTCTCTTTATACACCTTGATGGCAGTGAACTAGAAGTTAATAAGGCAGTCGACTACATTCGCTCCCAGCAAGTCGGCGTGGAGGTGATTAGTAATGGCTAACTTTACAGAAATGGTAAAGTGGACTCAATTATTAGAAGCCACACGTGAGACCCTTTATATGACTACTATTTCAGTCCTTGTTACATTTATTTTAGGATTAGTCCTTGGTCTGCTGTTATTTCTAACGGATAAAGGTAATTTGTGGGAAAATAGAGGTATAAATGCTATTATTGCTGGATTTGTAAATATTTTCAGATCAATACCGTTTATTATCTTAATTGTATTATTAATTCCTTTTACTAAATTATTGGTTGGTACGATGCTCGGTGCAAATGCGGCGCTGCCTGCCTTAATTATTGGAGCAGCTCCTTTTTACGCAAGAATGGTGGAAATTGCTCTTAGAGAAATCGATAAAGGTGTTATTGAAGCATCACAATCAATGGGAGCAACACATGGCCAGATTATTTTTAAAGTATTAATACCGGAGTCTTTGCCAGCCTTAATTTCAGGTCTAACAGTTACAGCTATTTCGTTAGTAAGTTTTACAGCGATGGCTGGGGTAATTGGAGCAGGGGGACTTGGTCATTTTGCCTACCTAGAAGGTTTTCAGCGCAATAGGCCGCTTGTTACGTTAGTTGCAACAATTGCTATTTTAATTTTGGTTTTTATCATCCAATTTATTGGGGATTATTTTACAAAAAAAACAGATAAACGATAACAGGAGGAGTTAGATTATGAAAAAAGCATTTGGTTTAATTATCATTGCGTTAGTAGCACTTGTACTATCAGCTTGCGGTGGTGCTAAAAACGATACTGCAGATAACGCAGGAGAAGATGGAAACAAAAAATTAGTTGTTGGTGCATCTGCCGTACCGCACGCGGAAGTGTTAGAGGCGGCAAAACCTTTATTAAAGGAAAAAGGCATTGACCTAGAAGTGCAAGTTTTTCAAGATTATATCCTGCCAAACGTAGCTTTAAGAGATAAAGAACTCGACGCAAACTATTTCCAAACACCAGGGTATTTAGAATTGCAAATGGAAGAAAATAAGGACTTTGATTTTGTAAGTGTAGGTGGCGTTCATAAGGAACCAATCGGAATTTATTCTAAGGAATATAAAAGCGTAAATGACCTTCCAAAAGGTGCAAAAATTATTATGAGTGATTCACTAAGTGACCATGGACGTATCTTACCTATTTTTGAAAAAGAAGGATTAATTAAGCTTAAAGAAGGCGTTGGAGCAAATGCAAGAGTAGAGGATATTGTTGAAAATCCAAAGGACCTTGATTTCTCAACGCTAATTGAAGCAAAACTATTAGCTTCTTCTTTTGAAAGTGGTGAAGGTGATGCGGTTGTTATTAATACGAACTACGCTTTAGAAGGCGGTATTGACATTGGAAAGTATGGAATCGCATTTGAGGGCGATGACGTTGTACCGGCAAACCTTGTTGTCGTTCGCTCAGAGGACCAAGACCGTGAAGAAATTAAAACCCTTGTAGAAGTTCTACAATCAGATGAAATTAAAAAATTCCTCGAAGAAAAGTACCAAGGTGCTGTAATACCAGGTGAATAAGCTCTAAATTGAAATAAAACGATACGAATTAATACGAAGATAGAAGAGGCCGGTGAAGATGTTTCACTGGTTTTCTTTTTATCTATCACATAATATACATGAATCCAATTGGATAGGTAAAAATAGGTATCAAATATAATGTCGAAGTCTTGGCAAAATAGAGATAGATACGTTATAGTTTTATTCGTATGTGACTACATAAAGCGTTCACATTATTAGTCAATTAAGAATTATTATGTTACAAATTCATCTTGTTTGATTTTCATTCTCATTTGGAATGTATGGAGTGAAAATAAAATTACTTTTTTTTCATAAAAGTTATTACTGTTTATGAGTTGCTAACAGATTCTATTTGTTATAAGATTATAATGAGAATAAAGTGAGAATAGAATTTTGAGGCCAAGTGTTTTGGCTACAAGATACAAAATTATCTTTACGGAGGTATATATATGGCGGGGTCAACATTAACGATCAAAGATTTACATGTAGAAATTGATGGAAAAGAAATTTTAAAAGGTGTAAACCTTGAAATAAAAGGTGGAGAAATTCACGCAATCATGGGACCTAATGGTACTGGTAAATCTACTTTATCATCTGCTATCATGGGACATCCAAAATATGAGGTAACAAGCGGTTCCATTATGTTAGATGATCAAAACGTGCTTGAAATGGAAGTAGATGAGCGCGCACGTGCTGGACTATTTTTAGCCATGCAATATCCAAGCGAAATTAATGGTGTAACAAATGCCGATTTCTTACGTTCTGCCTTAAATAGCCGTCTTGGCGAAGGCAATGAAATTTCATTAATGAAATTTATCCGTAAAATGGATAAGCAAATGGAATACCTTGAAATGGACCTTGATATGGCACAGCGTTATCTAAATGAAGGATTTTCTGGTGGAGAGAAAAAGCGAAATGAAATCCTGCAATTAATGATGCTTGAGCCGAAAATCGCCATTTTGGATGAAATTGACTCTGGATTAGATATTGATGCCTTAAAGGTTGTTTCAAAAGGTATTAACCAAATGCGCGGAGAAGATTTTGGCTGTTTAGTCATTACTCACTATCAACGACTTTTAAATTATATCACTCCTGACTATGTGCACGTTATGATGCAGGGCCGTGTTGTAAAATCAGGCGGACCAGAACTAGCACAACGCTTAGAAGCAGAAGGATATGACTGGATCAAGCAAGAGCTCGGAATCGAAGATGAAACAGTTGGGCAAGAAGCGTAGAAGTTAGCGTTAGGAGGATAATCATGACAACAGAAACGAATTTATCATACGATAAAGATTTTGTTCGTTCTTTTTCAAAAGAATTGAACGAGCCTGCGTGGATGGAAGAATTGCGTTTAAAAGCATTAGAATTAAGCGAATCTCTTCCAATGCCAAGACCGGATAAAACAAAAATTGATAAGTGGAACTTCACACAATTTGATACAACTATCGTGAAAAGTGACACGTTTGCGTCATTAGCTGAGCTTCCAGAAGAGGTAAAAGCTTTAATTGGTGACGAATCGACGGCAAAAAATCTGTATATTCAACGAAATCATACCCCTGCATATATTTCTTTAACACAGGAATTAAAGGGGCAAGGCGTCATTTTTACGGATATCTTTACTGCAGTTCGTGAACATAGCGAGCTGGTACAGAAGTACTTGTTAACAGACGCAGTTAAAACAGACGAACACCGCCTGATTGCCATTCATGCAGCACTTATGAATGGCGGAGCATTTTTGTACATTCCTAAAAATGTTGAAATTAAAGAACCGATTCATTCGATTTATTTACATGACTCTGCCGACGCAAACCTCGTCAATCATGTATTAGTTGTTGCCGATGATAACAGCGCAGTTACGTATGTAGAAAATTACCTATCAACGCTAGAGAGTGCTGACAGTGTCTTTAATATCGTAACAGAGGTCATTGCAAAAGCTGGAGCAAAAGTTCAATATGGTGCAGTTGATACTCTTGCAAAAGGAATCACCACTTACGTGAATCGTCGTGGATCAGCTGGAAGAGATGCTAGAATTGAATGGGCACTTGGATTAATGAATGAAGGAAATACTATTTCTGAGAATACAACCAACTTAGTTGGTGACGGTGCTTATGGTGATACAAAAACAGTAGTTGTTGGACGTGGTGAGCAGATTCAAAACTTCACAACAAAAGTTGTTCATTATGGGAAAAACAGCGAAGGTTATATTTTAAAGCACGGTGTCATGAAGGACAGCGCTTCTTCCATTTTTAATGGAATTGGTCATATCCTGCATGGTGCTTCAAAATCAAATGCTGAACAAGAATCACGTGTACTTATGCTAAGTGAAAAAGCGCGGGGGGATGCCAACCCAATTCTTCTTATTGATGAAGATGATGTTACTGCTGGTCATGCAGCTTCAGTTGGACGTGTTGACCCAGTGCAACTTTACTACCTAATGAGCCGCGGAATTCCGAAAAAAGAAGCAGAACGTTTGGTTATCCATGGGTTCCTTGCTCCTGTAGTGAACCAGCTTCCAATTGAAGGAGTTAAGAAGCAATTAACAGCTGTGATTGAAAGGAAAGTAAGATAATGAATGTCTTGGATATTCGTCGTCAATTCCCTATTTTAGATCAAGAAGTAAATGGAAACCCACTTGTCTATCTTGATAGTTCAGCAACATCTCAAAAACCAATCCAAGTGATTGAGACAGTTGAGAAATATTATAAAGAAATTAATTCCAATGTTCATCGTGGTGTTCATACGCTTGGAACACGAGCAACGGATGCCTATGAAGGAGCACGGGAAAAGGTTCGAAAATTTATTAATGCTAAATCAACCCAGGAAGTTATTTTTACCCGGGGGACTACAACAGCCTTAAATACGGTTGCTGCAAGCTATGCAGCTGAGAATCTAAATCCTGGTGATGAGATTGTCATTACGTATATGGAGCACCATAGCAATATTATTCCTTGGCAGCAGGTTGCAAGACGGACAGGAGCAGTGTTAAAGTACATCCCACTTCAAGAAGATGGAACGATTTCACTTGAAGATGTTCAAGCAACGATTACAGCTAATACTCGTGTAGTTTCTGTTATGCAGGTTTCAAACGTACTAGGTGTTATTAATCCTATTAAGGAAATTGCGAAAATTGCCCATGACAATGGTGCGATTATGGTAGTCGATGGGGCACAAAGTGCGCCTCATATGAAAATAGACGTTCAAGATTTAGATTGTGATTTTTTAGCTTTTTCAGGACATAAAATGTGTGCTCCAACTGGTATCGGAGTTCTATATGGAAAAAAGCATTTGTTAGAAAAAATGGAACCAATTGAATTCGGTGGAGAAATGATTGATTTCGTCCATTTACAAGAATCGACATGGAAAGAGCTGCCATGGAAGTTTGAAGCGGGAACACCAATTATTGCAGGTGCCATTGGTCTTGGAGCTGCAATCGACTTTTTAAATGAAATTGGCTTAGATAATATTGCAGAACACGAGCATAAGCTTGCGGCCTACGCATTAGAAAAAATGTCTTCAGTACCTGGAATGACGATTTACGGGCCATTAGACGCCGCAAAACGTGCAGGTCTTGTGACTTTTAATATTAGTGATGTACATCCGCATGATGTCGCTACTGTTCTTGACGCAGAGGGCATTGCTGTCCGTGCAGGACATCACTGTGCCCAGCCGTTAATGAAGTGGCTAAAGGCGTCAGCAACTGCTCGTGCAAGCTTTTATTTATACAACACAGAAGACGATATTGATAAGCTAGTTGAAGGACTTGTTAAAACAAAGGAGTATTTCAGCGATGTCTTCTAATTTAGATGCACTTTACCGTCAAGTTATTATGGATCATTATAAAAAACCGCGTAACCGCGGACTGTTAGAGGATGGCAGTCACACCATCAATATGAACAATCCTACATGTGGTGACAGAATTCAATTGACTTTTAAAGTTGAAGATGGAATTGTAAAGGATGTAGGATTTGAAGGAGAAGGCTGTTCAATTTCCATGTCATCTGCTTCGATGATGACACAAGCCATTAAGGGGAAAAAAGTAGAGGAAGCGATTAGGCTTTCAAAAATTTTCTCTGATATGATTCAAGGGAAAGATTATGATGATGAAGTTGACCTAGGTGATATCGAAGCACTTCAGGGTGTTTCTAAATTCCCTGCGAGAATCAAATGTGCCACGCTTGCATGGAAGGCAATGGAAAAGGGATTGAATGAAGAGGAACAACAATAAAACGAAATTGCGGTTGAGATGTGCTCCAGCGCCCAGCCCCTCGAGTGCTTCGGTCCAGACTTTGAAGTCAAAAAACGACTTCACCGACAGGCCCGCAAGCAACTGTCGGGGCTGAGCAAGGCGCTTCCGCTTTTCGAATGAAATGGAGGAATACGACGATGGCGAAGAAGATGCCGGAAATCGGTGATTATAAATACGGTTTTGCCGATAAGGACGTTTCCATATTCCGATCAAAACGTGGTTTGACAAGTGATATTGTAAAAGAGATTTCAAAGTTAAAAAACGAACCGCAGTGGATGCTTGATTTCCGTTTGAAATCACTTGAGCACTTTTACAAAATGCCGATGCCACAGTGGGGCGGAGATTTAGCTCCGTTAAACTTTGACGAAATCACTTATTATGTAAAACCATCTGAGAGATCGGAAAAATCGTGGGATGAAGTCCCAGAAGAAATTAAAGCAACATTTGATAAACTTGGGATTCCTGAAGCAGAGCAAAAGTATCTAGCTGGTGTATCAGCTCAATACGAATCTGAAGTGGTATACCATAACATGAAGGAAGAACTTGAGGATTTAGGTATCGTCTTTAAAGATACTGATTCTGCTCTTAGAGAAAATGAGGATATCTTCCGTGAGCATTTTGGAAAAACGATTCCACCAACAGATAACAAGTTTGCTGCACTAAACTCGGCAGTATGGTCAGGTGGATCATTTATATATGTTCCAAAAGGAGTTAAAGTAGATACTCCTCTACAGGCATATTTCCGAATTAACTCTGAAAATATGGGACAATTTGAGCGTACTTTGATCGTTGTTGATGAAGGCGCACACGTTCATTATGTAGAAGGCTGTACGGCACCTGTTTATACTACAAACTCACTTCACAGTGCGGTTGTTGAGATTGTTATTAAAAAAGATGCATATTGCCGTTATACAACCATTCAAAACTGGGCGAACAACGTGTTCAACTTAGTTACTAAGCGTGCAGTTTGTGAAGCGAATGCCACGATGGAATGGATTGATGGTAACATCGGTTCAAAATTAACGATGAAATACCCAGCTGTTATTTTAAAGGGTGAAGGCGCACGTGGTATGACTTTATCTATTGCAATTGCAGGTAAAGGTCAGCACCAGGACGCGGGAGCAAAGATGATTCACTTAGCTCCAAATACCTCATCTACAATCGTTTCAAAATCAATTTCTAAGCATGGCGGTAAGGTAACCTACCGTGGTGTTGTACACTTTGGACGTAAAGCAGATGGCGCTCGTGCAAACATCGAATGTGATACGTTGATAATGGATAATCAATCAACATCTGATACCATTCCTTACAACGAGATCTTAAACGATAACATTTCACTTGAGCACGAAGCAAAAGTTTCAAAAGTATCTGAAGAGCAGCTTTTCTACTTGATGAGCCGTGGTATCTCAGAACAAGAAGCAACAGAAATGATTGTAATGGGCTTTATTGAGCCATTTACAAAAGAATTACCAATGGAATATGCAGTCGAAATGAACCGTCTAATCAAGTTCGAAATGGAAGGTTCTATCGGTTAAGATAGAAGAAGCCTTTGTGTATCAAGGGTTTAAGGGGTTATTATAAAATGTAAAATTGTCGGCGTGCCGATTTTGTGCCGATTTGATTTTATCTTTTAGTGTAGGAGGCGAACTTTTGAAGTTCGTCTTCTTCTATTTTTTCAGTAATATCAAGATAAGTATCCGCTGTTGTTTTGATGATTTTATGGCCCAATCGATTTGATACATATTTAAGGCTTGCACCTGATTCAAGCAGTAGAACTGCATGTGTATGTCTGAACCCGTGGGTTCCTTTATATTCAACACCGGCTTTTTTACAATATCCTCGAATTGTTTCACGAATTATAGAAGGTGTTAGATAATGACCATTATAATTTTGAAAAATGATGCCCTCTTCATTTTTACGGAATCTTTCATTACCTAAAATTAATTCATTTTGCTTCAGCTTAAACTTCTTCAATTCACGTATTAAATCAGGGTCTATTTTGATTGTTCGATAAGAAGAATTTTTTAATGTTGTTAATTTCACTTTGTTGTTATCATCACGGCTTGTTTGTTTATCGATCGTTATCTTATCAACATCAATATCTTCCCACCTTAAAGCTAAAGCTAAAGCTTCAGATATCCTTAAACCGGTTTTGCTTAAAAAGAACATTAACATGTAATAAAGCTGGTATTCAGGAAAGCGTTGATGTTTGTATGTTTTCATAAAATCTAATAACTGATTTAATTCTTGAAGGCTGAAATATTTCACTTTTTCTTTTTTAATAGCAACTGCATCTTGAACAGGAACCTTTAATTTATCAGCAGGATTTTTTTCAAGCACTTCAAGTTCATGAACAGCATGATCATTTCCGGAAGGAGAAGGCACGACCGCAACCGATTCAGCTTTTGGAGATGGTGAAGCTTCACTTGCAAGGTTAGCAAAAAAATACAGCAACTTACCTGTTATTGCGAATGGGCACCTTGAGAATCCGGGAACAGCTACAGAAATCATTGGAAAAGGAGAGGCTGACGTGGTTACCTTAGGAAAGGGGGCGCTAGCCAACCATGACTGGGTAAACAAGGTGAAAGCCGGGGAACCTATAGCCGATTTCCAGTTGGAAAAGATACTAAGCCCGAATGCTAGGATTAAAGATTTTGAAGCTCAGGTATAGCTGTCGTTGTGTATTATAAAAAAACTACATGGTGCGTTAATCCAAAAAGGAATAACGCCTTTTTTTGAACTGCTTATTCAACAATCGGGCGCTATTGTTGAAGAGCGATAAAAAAAGTTGATACCTTATTGTCTTAGGGTACCGGCTTTTTGTGCTATAGAAGTCCTGTTGTTTGGAGAAATTCCTAAAGGAATCCAGCATTATTGCTACTGCTATAAACTATGTAGAATTCATTTTTTACACGTATTATGTTGATAAATATAGCTAAATCATACGACCGACACCAAGGGAATACAACGTAGTTTATATTTTGTGGAATTTTTTCTAGGGGTCAGAAATAAGCGGAATTTTTTAAGAAATGCCAAATGTAAATCGCAGAGCTGTTACGTTTGCTTATCAAAACGATCCTTTATTTACAAAGTACCTGTCAATAATAAAATCCATTCGTTTAAGGAGTAAATTAAAAACCAAACAGTAGTCCACCAAGCGGAGATATAATGATTAGAAGGATACCTTCCCAAAAAAATTAAAATAGTACATATAAATACAATGAACTCTCCAGCTAGACATACAACTTCAAATTTAAGTGGTGGGGGAGTAATTGTCCAAATCCGATGATTGTGAGTTGCATAGTAATAAAAAACATCGCCTCTAATACGCCTTTCCCCCCTATGTAAAAATGGAGTAGAACACTCGAATGTTTCCCAGTTTTCTAGATACTCACATTTACTTATTATTCTAACGTGAAATTATATTGACAAACATACATATACCTAGGTATAAATACGGTTTTTTTTCGACAAACTTCTACAATGATAATAGATAACTTTCCTGCCTATTTGCAGTTCAAAACTGACAATCCGTATAGATATATCAAAGAAACCAAATAAATATTAACTTATTACAGGAGCTACATCCTTTTCACATGATTTCTACAATGAGATTTTAAAGGATGGAAAAGCAACTGAAAAACAGCAAATGTTCATGGTTCGTCTCTCTTCTATTATTATTACGATTGTTTCTATTATCTTATCTTTGTCCCTTCAGTCATTTAATGTTACGTTTTTAGCAGTATTAGCCCTGACTTTAGCTGCAAGTTCCAATTTACCAGTTATTTTATTTACTATCTATTGGAAGAAATTTAATAAAACGGGAGCGGTCTTTGGTATGCTTGTCGGGTTAATTGGGACACTAGTCTTGGTTGGGTTAAGTCCAAACGTCTGGAGCCCTGAACCAGGTGCTGCATTATTTAAAGGAGAACCTATTTTCCCGCTCGTTTCGCCAGGGATCGTATCCATTCCACTAGGTTTCGTGGCTTGTTACATTGGAACATTAATAGGTTCCCGAAAGAAAGCTGTCATAGAGGATAATTTTTCAGAAATTACGGTTAAGTCAAATATAGGGAACGATGTAAAAGGGATTGCTCATCACTGATTCTTTATATGTTGAAAGGAACAAAACAGGCGCCGTGCTTAGATAAGGTGGTGCCTGTTTTGTTCCTTTTGCTATGGGTGATAACTGGATAAAACACGACTTAAGAATTTATAAATAGACTTCTATCCTCTAATTGGACACTTAGGAAAATCACTTTCATAATGTATGAAAATGGAGGTTTCATGGAATGAGCATCCTTTCTTTTATCATATTGTAAGCAACAAGTGAAATTAACACTTTTTGCTAATTAATTTTGAACACTTTTCTGTCCGAATATGGAAGATCGATGTTTCATTCTATAACTATCTCCATTTAATTGGATTATCTCAGATCGATGAATAATCCTATCCAAAATTGCTGTCGTTATAGCTGGGTCACCCAATAGTTCTCCCCAATCTGAGGGTTCCTTGTTAGAGGTCAAGATAATAGAAGAATTATTATAGAGAACATTTACTAAATGAAAAAATAAATTAGCTTCTCTTTGATCCATTTATTACGTGCTAGTGTGTTTGGTAATTTAAAAATGATGTTCCCAATGATAGTACTCGATGAACTCCCGCCAAGCTAAAGCGATATTAATGGAAGAAAAAGCAAAGCTTCACGCTGAGGTCACGGCTGTTTCTGATCAAATCGAAGTGGGTATGATGGTAGAAATTCCATCTTCAGCTGTGATAGCAGATATATTCGCAAAAGAAGTAGACTTCTTCTCCATTGGCACAAACGATTTAATTCAGTACACAATGGCGGCACCGTATGAATGAGCGTGTTTCTTATCTTTATCAGCCATATAGTCCAGCTATTCTTCGCTTAGTCAAAATGGTCATTGATGCAACTTATAAAGAAGGAAAATGGGCAGGCATGTGCGGAGAAATGGCAGGGGACGAAGTAGCAATACCAATTCTACTTGGACTGGGCTTAGATGAGTTTAGTATGAGTGCCACTTCCATTTTAAAAACTAAAAGCCAATGCTTCAGCTTTCAAAAGCTGAACGCAACATAAACGCCTTGAAGAACTTTTAAAGGTAGCAGTGTATATATATTAGGAATAAATGGAAAATTAATCTTTTATTAGTAATTAAGGAGTATGAACATGGTTAAAAAAATCCTACAGTTGAACGACAACATATTAGTATTATGTGGAATATTTTTTGCTATTCGCTTTATCTACACAAAAGACATATATATACAGGTATATGGATATACGGTCAATACGCTTGAGTTACTCATACTAACAATTGTATTAGTTGCCGTACATAGAACATATGAAGAAAAAAGTGAGAAGACTATCGAAAAGGTAAAGTCAAATAAGAGTTAGTAAAATGTATCATGATACTACTTTAATTTATAGTATCCTAATTATCTCAATCGAAAAAGTCTTAGGTGACCACTCGTAAGTTAGGGAGTTGTTATCGATTATGCTTGAGAAAGGTAAAATTAACGCCGGCGAATTTCTTATATTAGTCTTCGTATTTTCAATAGGCAGTTCGATACTTGTTGCACCTGCTCCATTTACAGCGTCAGCAAGCAGGATGCCTGTATTGCTAGTGCCTTAACTATTCTCATCAGTTTAATTTTTGTTTTCTTATATAACTAGTTAGTGTTCCTTTATCTATCCAAAACATATGTAGAAGTTTATGGAAAAATATTTGGAAAATGGATTGGCAAAATCGCATCTCTGCTCTATCTTTTTTATCTTTATTACCTTTCTTCTGTTTTACTTAGAGAAATTGGGGATTTTTTTACTACGCAAATAATGGTTGAGACACCGTTCCAAATGATAATGATCATGTTTTTACTGACGAACTTAATTGGTGTACGCGTTAGGATTAGAAGTAATTTGCCGTACAGTGATTATCTTTTTTCCATGGATCGTTATGCTGCTTTTCTTTTTAATTATCTTTCTTGTACCTCAAATAAAATTAGATTTTTGGAGAAGGCATGACAAGTCTTTGGAGTTAACCCTGTTTCTTGCATTACACAAATGGCAGAAGTCTTGATAGGTAATAACCTGTTCAGGTAATTTGATTCACTTTATACAACTTCGCACTCCATTCATAACATTTCCTGTTCTGGAAACAATAAAAGCATACACAACTTTACAGGTGATAACTATGAAAAATTGGTTTCATAAGAAATCTAAAAGCAAATCAGAACTCGAACAAAAGCTAGCAAATTCCAATGATTATAAAAAAGTTAATTACATTAATCAAAAGACTAATATACAATTCAATCTAACTTTTATGTCAACCCTAGTCGACGAAAAAATAATACATCAAAATGTCCTCCCCTTTTTATTAGAACAATCCTTTGGATCCCTTGATGATATTGTAAAAATTCTTCCAATCGCTGACATGCAAATAAGTGATGATGTAAGTTTGATTGAGCAAAAAATATTTAATGGCTATATTTTGTTAACTATAGAATCGATAGAAAAACAATTTGCCTTTATCGCAGCTCAAAAAGAGCTAGGTAGAAGCATTACTCCACCTGAAGTAGAATTTAGTGTCATTGGACCAAAGGAATCATTTGTTGAGTCGATTGGACAGAACCTTAATCTTATTCGCAAACGTGTGCCGATTAAAGAATTGGTTGTTGAAGAACTTACAGTAGGTAAACTGTCAAAAACAAAGGTTGCTATCCTGCATCTTGATGGAATTACTGATAAAGAAAACGTAAATACCGTTAAACAACGTATTAAGGAACTTGAATTTGATCTTATAACTGATAGCTCTTATATAGTACAGCTTATCTCAGACAACAGTAATTCACCGTTTCCACAATTACTGGATACAGAAAGACCTGACCGTATTGCTGCAATCTTAGCCGAGGGAAAAGTGGCCATTGTTGTAGATGGTTCCCCGCATGTGCTTATTGCACCGACAACAATGGTAGAATTTTTTAGTTCCTTTGAAGATTATTTTTTAAATTGGATACTATCTTCTTTCTTTCGCTTAATCCGTGTATTTTCAGTTGCCTTTTCAATTTTAATTACACCAATTTATGTGGCGACCCTTAACTATCACTATGTATTAATTCCGAAAGACCTGCTCGTAACATTGGTGTCTTCTAGGCGGTTAATACCATTTCCGCCAATCCTCGAAGCGTTAATTTTAGAACTTACAATTGAATTACTTAGGGAAGCGGGAGCCAGATTGCCTACTAAGGTTGGACAAACCATCGGTATCGTGGGAGGAATTGTCATTGGAACAGCATCTGTAGAGGCTGGTTTAACAAGTAACGTTCTCTTAATTCTTGTAGCATTGGCTGCTCTTGCATCATTTACAACACCTGTGTATAAGATGGGCAATACCATTCGATTATTGCGGTTCCCTTTTTTAATTTTTGCTGAATTATGGGGATTACTCGGGATCGTCTTTTGCTTTTGTTTTTTATTAACTCACTTAATAAGTCTTACTTCTTTAGGAAGGCCTTTCTTGGAACCAATTTATCCTCTTAGATTGGCTGATATTAAAGATTCCATTGTCCGCCTTCCTTTTAGTAAGCTTACGAAAAGACCAGGTTATTTAAGAACAGAAACACACGCTCGTTTCAATAAAGAAAAGGCCAACAAAAAGAAGGATATTGACGAATGATTATCTAAAAGCGGAAGCACCCGGTTAGCGAAGTATGGGCTCGAGTACACCGACTTAGATAAATGAAACACGAAGAGAGTAAGTAATTCGATGTTAACGTTAAATTATCGTAGGGAGACGGGCAAAGCCTAATAGGCGCTGGGCGCTAGAGCTAGACCCAATAAAAGCACAAGGCACCCAAACACGTATTTTAGAAGGAAGGGATTCAAGTAATGCAACCAGTAGCTGAAAATTCAAAAATATCCCCTTCTCTAGTTTTTTATTTGGTCATTGGTATGCAAATTGGCATTGGAATTCTAGGGTTTCAGAGACAAATCGCTAAAGATGCTGGATATGATGCCTGGATTTCTGTATTAGCTGCAGGTCTTTCTGTACATGTATTTATTTGGATGATTTATAAAATAACTGAAACAGCTGACGGAGATCTTGTTCAAGTACACGAATATATTTTCGGTAAAAAGATTGCTAAACTCTTTAGTTCCCTATATATTCTTTATGCTTGTCTCGTTTGTATAACAGTTCTGAGAACCTTTATTGAAATCATCCAGGTATGGATGTTCCGTGACCTTAGTCCCTTCTGGTTTTCATTAGGATATTTAATTTTATGCATTTATATTGTGTTTGGCGGCTTTAGAACCGTAACAGGTATTGCTTTTTTTTCGATAATATTGCCTAGTTATTTAATCTTTGCTTTTGCCTATCCTTTACCCTTTAGTGACATTACTAATATCCAGCCTATATTTACCCATTCATTTAAAGAAATGACGAAGGCCTATTATGATATGGCCTTAACCTTTTCTGGCTTTGAAACATTGTTATTTTTTTATCCATTTATAAAAGAACCACAAAAGTCAAAAAAGTGGGCGCATTTAGCAGTATTGACTACAACCATTATTTATACAGTTCTCACACTCCTAACTTTTTCTTACTTTGCAGAAAAACAGCTTCAAGAAACCATCTGGCCCACCTTAAACATGTGGAAAATTGTTGAACTGCCATTTGTTGAACGGTTTGAATATATTGGGATCGCGAACTGGAATCTTATTATTTTGCCGAATGTTTGTATTCCACTTTGGGTTGCCAGCCGGTTATGCAAACAAATCTTTCATATTCGTCAACAGTTGGGAGTAATAGCTGTATCTATTGTCTGCTTAGTCGCTTCGAGTTTTATGAATACTAGGAATCAAATTCTTTTTCTTGGTGAGTTTTCCGGTAAAATGAGTTTTTTATTTATTTTTGTTTATATTCCGTTCCTTTTGATCGCAGTCATGATTGCTAAGAAGGTGAAACACGATGATTAGAAATTTTACATTAAATATGATAATCATGCTGTCCATAACAGGATGTGTAGATAAGAATGTATTAGATGATGTCAGTATCGAAAGTGGAATGGGGTATGACATAATAGACCGAAAAATTATAGGAACAGCCGTAGTACCAAATTATTTGCCCGATAAATCTGTTAAAAATGTCAATTATACCGGAGAAGCCACTGAGAATCATGAGATTTTTGTAGAAATGCAGCGGCAATCTGCTGCTCCATTGGTAACGGGTAGCTTAGAGGTTGTCTTATTCGGAGAAAAAATGGCTCAAAAAGGGATTATAGACATAGTTGATATTTTGCAAAGGGATGCCACTATTGGGGAGCGTCTCTATTTAGGAGTTGTCGATGGAACTGCCAATGATATATTAAAACAAGATCTTGGAATAAGTGGTACAGCAACACACATTTCAAATTTAATAGAGCATAATATAGAATCCTATGATCTTCCTAAATCGAATTTACACTTGTTTCTTTATGATTTTTTTCAACAAGGAAAGGATCCTTATTTACCAAGAATTAAAAAAATTAACCCCAAAAAAGATTATGGTTAGCGGGGTTGGTTTATTCAAAGAAGATAAATTAGTCGATACGATTCCAAATAGCAAATTGTTTTTTTTCAAGCTTCTGGCTGATAAATATGGTGAAGGATTTTATAAAGTTAGGCTGGATGGACAGGAGGCAGCCATTCATAGCATAAGTTCACAGCATAATTTAGAGTTATCTAAAAAAAAACCTGCTGAGATTACCATTCATATTAAAATCAAAGGAGCGATTAGGGCCTATACGGGAAAAAAAATCACACTTAAAGAGGTTAAAATGATTGAAAAAACCTTAGAAAAACAAGTAAATGAAGAATGCTTAAAATTAATTAATCATTTTAAAAAGCTCGAGGTTGATCCTATTGGATTAGGAAATTTTGCAAGAACTAAAACAAGAGATTTTGACTTAAAAAAATGGGAAGACGATTATAAAAATTTATCTGTCAAAATTAGAACAGATGTCACTATTATCGAAGCTGGTGTTATTGAATAAATTAAAAGAGGTTGGCAGCACCTTAGTTTCTTCCTATACTTTTATTTGTAGACTTGCTATGATTTCATAAACTAATTCGAATTCCCAACCAATAGGAGTTTTCACTTTGACTTTTATACATTTCTTTGAAGAACGTCTGCTTCGACAGCATTATTTACTTGTTCAAGTAACGGGGAGGGTATTTCAATAAGTGTGGAAAAAAGATCTTCTCTTTAATTCTGCATTTGACCACCAAGACCACTACTATGCGGGGAATGTCAATCACTCCCTCATGCCTAGCCCAAGGAAACCCTAATATTAAAAAGCCTAATTCCTCGGTATTAAAATTGAGAAACTAGGCTTTTTAATTGCTCCATTAAAGCTCCTTCTTTTGCTGTATTGGAGAGTAGTATCCTAGCTTTTCCTTGACTGTAGTAGGGTTTAAAATCTGATGCGCTTTTGAGTTTAGGCCGATATAACAAGCCAATCCCATAAATATTAAAGGGGATCCAAAGAAGACGGACAAAATGATTAAACCTGATATGCTTATTTCATCTGGAGTGGATTCTGCTAATAATTGGTTCGGAATGGAAAACGGAATACTTACCGTTATCGTTACAATTCCTATACCTAGTGTTCTTGCTGCTTTTGCAATCCTAACCCTATTTTTATTTTCGATTAGATAAAAAAACCTCCGAAAATAATCAGTAAAATCCCTAGAATACAACCAATTGTAGTAACGGTTAGCCCAATTTTCTCCAATGGCATTTTTTCACACCCTATTTTTATTTTAGTTTCATTCTTTTCTTGTTTATAAAATCAGACTAACGAGTATATAGAATTAGACGATATATTTTTAAGGAATTATAACACAAGGAACATGAACGTAGTGATAGAATTTGAAATGAGCAACATACCTATTTTTTCCTTTTTGTTTCTATAGTTTTATTCCATTTAAAGGGCGCTTTAGTGGAATAAGTATGGGTTATTTTTGACCACATTCTGACCACCAAACATATATAAGAGTATATTAACAAATTTTTATTAAACAGAAAAAAAGCCCGATAAATCAGGCTTTCAGTAAATCATTTTATTCCCAGTTTCTTCATATTTAATATATAAATAAAAGAGAGCAAAAAATACGCTCTAAAAGGTGCAGTTTGTCCGTGAATCAGGGATGGGTTAATTATTTCATCTCTCATACAGTACCATCACACGCCTGCTGTTTGGTTTGGCTTCTTGACCTTTCATTAATATAGGCATGGGCTGAAAAATTTGTGAGTATATGAAAAGAGCCACAGATTGTTGTCTGTGGGTTCTCTTTTTACCATCTTTCCATAAGTGCTGATGTTGTATTTTGAAACCCTGAAAAATCATTATTTATGAGGTTTCAGCAATTGCCGGCACCGTGCCGATTTCGTGCCGAAATGAAATTATTTTGTATTGTAAGCTATTTTAATAAATGTCTTTATATCAAGCTTCAGCCGCTTTTTTTTATATTATTTCATGCCGTTTTAAGCAAAATTAATCAAGTTCGAGATGGAAGGTTCTATCGGTTAATCACCCAAGGAGACGAACTTATAAGTTTGTCTCCTTCTTGCTTATTCAAAAAATTTTTGCCCATTTGACCTATACAATTATGACCTTTAGTTCATTTAATATTACTAAGGGGGAGATGATAGTAATGGTAAAAATTATGTTAGACCCTGGTCACGACATTAACACGCCTGGAAAACGTGCCCCAGATGGCAGTGTGCGCGAGTTTGAGTTTAACAAGGCAACAGCTATTCATACAGCCAACCTTCTAGCTCAATATAATGGAGTAGAGGTATACTTCTCTCACGATTTAAACGACGCTATTGATACTAGTCTGAATGCGCGTGCGGACTTAGCTAATCGATTACAAGTTAATTGTTTGGTAAGTATTCATGCCAATGCCGGACCAACTTCTGCAAGAGGGATAGAAACTTTTATTTACCTTAATACACCTACTAGTACAGATAACCTAGCAAGGATGATACACGATCATGTGATAAATATTACTGGCATGACCAATCGTGGGGTGAAGCGTGCTGATTTTGCTATCTTACGTCAAACAAACATGGACGCACTTTTGATTGAATGTGGGTTTATGACCAATAATGAGGATTTAGCATTGCTTAAATCTGATGAATACCGAAGGAAATGTGCTCAAGGTATCGTCAATGGATTGGTTCAATTTTATGGTTTGACTAGGAAAGCAGCACCAGCACCAGCACCAGCAAGACCACCTGCACCTTCTATTGTGTATGAAGCACATATCGAACACATCGGGTGGCAAGGACCAAGGAGAAACGGAGAAACGGCCGGGACTACAGGGCAGTCATTAAGACTAGAGGCATTAACGGTAAGATTAGAAAATACTAATGCAAAGTTAGAAATGGAAGGTCATGTTGAAAACAAAGGCTGGACAACTGTTAGAACAAACGGCGAAGTCTTCGGAACTGTAGGGGAAGGACTACGCTTAGAGGCAATTAAAATAAAAAGTGACCAGCATACTGTATTATATAGGGTACATGTGCAGAATATTGGTTGGACGGATTGGAAGAAAAACGGTGAAGTAGCAGGTACCACGGGGCAAGCGTTACGGATTGAAGCGGTAGAGATTAAATTAGCTTAATAAGGTTTATCTTAGACAATGGATCCGCTTGCCTTTTAGGCAGGTGGAATTATTTTTGTTATCAAAAAATACAAGGATAGCGAGAAATACTGGCGGATGGCGGAAAATCCCAACTAGGGTTATATTATTAATAACTAGGTGGAGGTGATTTAGGTGATTTACATTGGTGTAACAGGTTGGGGAGATCATGATAGCCTATATCCGGATCATACACCACCCCGAGACAAGCTAAAAGAATATGCAGGTCATTTTCCAACAGTAGAAGTGGACACTGCTTTTTATGCGATTCAACCAAAAAGGAATGCAGTTAAGTGGGTTAACGACACAACAGACTCATTCCAATTCATTGTCAAAGCCTACCAGGGTATGACAGGTCATCAGCGTGGTGATATTCCATTTGCAACAAAGCAAGAAATGTTTCAGGCTTTCAAAGAATCTCTAGAACCATACATAGAAGCAAAGAAATTAGCCATGGTCCTTTTCCAGTTCCCTCCTTGGTTTGATTGTAAGCGGGAAAATGTAGAATATTTACGTTGGTGCAAAAATGTTATGGGTGATTTACCCTGTGCACTTGAGTTCAGGCATCAATCTTGGTTTACACCTCGTTACCGCCAGCATACACTAGATTTTATGAAAGAAGAAAAGTGGATACATAGTATTTGTGATGAACCCCAATCAGGTAAAGGCTCCATTCCAACCATATTAGAAGCAATTGATTCTGAAAAACTGCTTATTCGATTCCATGGGCGAAACGTTCATGGCTGGCAAAAACGTCAGGCTGAAAATTGGCGTGAGGTTCGCTACCTTTATCGCTATAATCAGTACGAACTCCAAGAATGGGCAGATATCATCCGCAAATTAGCCAAAGAAAGCGCCAATGTTTATGTTCTTTTTAATAACAATTCAGGCGGAGATGCGGCAGATAACGCGAAAGAAATGATTAACCTTTTAGATATAAAATATAAGGACCTTGCTCCTAGACAACTGGATTTATTTTAAAATAAAGGAGAAACAAAGATAATGGAGTGGATTATTTTAATATTGATAGGGATAGCAGGCAGTTCCTTAGGCAGTCTAATTGGATTGGGAGGAGGGATTGTAATTGTTCCTTCCTTGCTTTTTTTAGGCTCTCTTTCTACATTTGGTTATATTTCACCTCAGACAGCCGTGGGCACCTCCCTATTTACGATGATTTTTACCGGACTTTCCTCCACGTTAGCTTATATGAAGCATAAAACGGTGGATTACAAAAGTGGATTGATTTTTTTGATTGGAAGTGGTCCTGGGAGTATCCTAGGAGCATGGGTTACGGAGATTTTAAACTTAAAATCATTTAATTTATTCTTTGGTATTTTTATCATATTTGTTTCATTTGTTTTGCTTTTAAAAGACAAATTAAAACCAATTCCATTTCGAAAAGAAAAGGGAATTGTCAGGAGTTTTACCGATAATTCCGGGAAACTCTTTGAATATGGCTTTAACCCTTTTATGGCCATCATTATCTCTTTCGTAGTCGGCTTTTTATCCGGGATACTAGGTGTTGGCGGAGGATCGTTATTGGTGCCGACTATGATCCTGTTCTTTTTCTTTCCTCCCCATGTAGCAACTGCCACATCGATGTTTATGATCTTACCAACATCCATCCTAAGCTCAATCACCCATATCACTTTAGGGAATGTGGATTGGCTGCTTGCATTGGCATTAGTTCCAGGGGCTTGGATTGGTGCAAAGGTCGGTGTCTATTTAAACACAAGACTGAAAAGCAAAACCATTGTTTTGTTACTGCGAACCATTTTGTTAATTGTTGGGATACGATTAATTTATCAAGGTATTACGGGTTAAAAAAGGATGCGAATGTTACATGGAATTCATTCAAATATATCATACAAATGATCTTCATAGCCATTTAAAACGATGGGCGCGAATTCATCATTTCTTAACTAGTCGAAGAACATATCACGAAGAAGCGGGGGAAGAATTTTTTCTTTTTGACATAGGTGATTTTATTGACCGGTGGCACCCGTTTTCTGAGGGAACTCAGGGCGAAGGGAATATTGAGCTGTTAAATCTAAGCGGCTATACGGCTGTGACTATTGGTAACAATGAGGGAATCAATTTTCCTTACGAAAGACTGAATCACTTATATGACAACAGGAAATTTGATGTTATACTAGCTAATCTCTATAACAGTAACAGGCAGTATCCCACGTGGCTAAAACCATACAAAATTTATCAGACTCAAAAAGGTACACGAATTGGTGTGATTGGATTAACGGCCTATTTCTCCCTGCTTTATGAGCTTTTAGGATGGCACCTTACAGAACCCCTTGAAGAGCTAAAAAGCTGGATCAACACGTTAAAGGCCCAATCAGATATAATTGTTCTGCTTTCTCATCTCGGACTTAACCATGATGAACAAATTGCAAGGGATTTCCCAGAGATTGATATCATTCTTGGCGGTCACACCCACCATACCCTTCCTGAAGGAAAATTAGCCGGGCAGACGTTGCTTGCCGGGGCTGGCAAACATGGAAGATATGTGGGGCATATCTCTATTGATATTGATGAGCGTAAAACAATTAAGAAACAAGCGGTATTATATAACGTGATGGAACTTTCTCCAGTACCGAATGAAAAAGCTATTTCCAAGGAGCTTTACCGTAAAGGTAAGAAATTGTTAAATCAAAAAATTACAACCCTTGCTAACAAATACCCACATGATCTAATCCAAGAAACGGAGCTTGCACAGCTCCTTTGCCAAGGTCTAAGAGAATGGTGCAAAGCTGATTGTGCATTTATTAATGGCGGTCTTATTTTAGGTCCATTATCAGGTAAAGTGACATTGTATGATTTGCTGTCTATTTGTCCTCACCCGATTAATCCTTGTAAAATAGAACTAACAGGCCGGGAATTAAGGACGGTATTACTGGAAACCAGGGATAAAGACTGGGCACAGCAGCACGTAGTTGGGCTTGGTTTCAGGGGAACTATGATGGGAGCAAGTATATATGATAGGATTACCTTTAATGAAAAAAACGACATATATATCAATGGTCATCAACTTGATTTAGCCCAAGTTTATACGCTGGCGGTACCTGATATGTTTACCTTCGGACATTTTTTCAAAGAGATTTTTCCACAAATGAAAAAGGAATATTTCCTTCCTGAATTCTTACGGGACATACTGAAATGGAAATTAGAAAAGTAGTCCTAAAATATATACACGCTTTTTCTCTCGCCTTCATAAGTTGATAGTGAGGAAGGGAGTGTGTAAATTGATTGAGTTATCACCGGTAGAGATTAATGGTCACACGTTCTTGGCTGTTACTGTCTTGCTACCAAAAACTACACTGCTCTCTGTAAGCAATGATAAGGGATATATTATGTGCGGTGCTTTAGATGTTGGATTATTAAATGAAAAATTAAAGGATCGCAAAATCATTGCAGCTAGAGCAGTGGGGGTAAGAACCATTGAACAGCTCCTTAACGCACCAATGGAGTCGGTTACAGTCGAGGCTGAAGCAATCGGTATTACAAAAGGAATGCTCGGAAAAGACGCCTTGTTAAAAATGGTGTAAAAGCTTGCACATGTTGTGCAGGCTTTTTTCAATTTAATAGGCTAGTTCCTCTTTTTTAAGCATACATATAGCATGTAAGGGGGGATTTTTTTGGTGAGGTTTCGTGTGCGTGCCCGGAAACGAGGACCATTACCTTTCAGATATGTCATGCTCTTATCTTTTGTTTTCTTTCTTTTGTCTACTGCATTTGGAATATGGCTGGTTAACAAAGGTATTGAGCCTTCCCTAATGAGATATGCCGAATCTAAAACCAACCAAATTGCCTCGCAGGTAATTAATAAAGCCATTAATAAAAAAACGGTAGAGGTAGGGGATGTTATAGCAGTAGAACCAGGCCAAAATGGAGCACAGCCAAGCGCTAGTTTAAATACAGAAGTAATAAACCAAAAATTATCTGAAATCACCAGTGAAATACAAAAAAACTTGAATGCAGCAGAAAAAGGAGACCTCGCTTCCTTAGAACAATTAACAGACGTGGATATTGAGGTGAATGAGGAAAGAGAGGATGGGATCGTTTGGAATGTTCCATTGGGGCAGGCAACCAACATGGCATTGTTAGGAAATTTAGGTCCTAAAATACCTGTTAGGTTTCATGCAATTGGTGAGGTACGTCCTGATGTAAAAATCGACCCAAAACCTATGGGCATTAATAATACGTGGATTGATGTTGCTATTCATCTAGAGGTGTCCGTACAAATCATAACTCCGTTTGCAACAGAGATCACAAAACTAGAGCAGAAAATCCCTGTTGGCGGAAGATTAATTCAGGGGGATGTACCACAATTTTATAATAATGGCGGGAATGGTGTTACGCCATCCATTGAAATTCCTTCCCCTCAAAATTAAAAGGACTGTCAAAAGGACAGTCCTATTTTTTCGATTTTAATGCTTGTCTTTCTTGCTGTTTCCACAATCTTAAATGCGGGGTAGGGTCAAAGGACCATTCGGTATATCCATTATCTTTATACATTCCATAGTGCAAATGCGGCGGGAATTTTCCAGATGTCCCCGGAGGTCCATAACCGGAACTGCCGACACCGCCAATCAAGGTTCCGGGTTCAACGATTTGGCCAACTTTTAAATCTTTAGCAAAACCGCTAAGATGAGCAAAATAATGATACGTATTATTAATATCACGAATTCCAACTCTCCAGCCGCCGAACTTATTCCAGCCCTTCATTTCCACTATGCCATAGTTTGTAGCGCGTACAGGAACACCGTAACCTGCAAAAATATCGGTACCCTCATGAATTCTTCTGCCGCCCCAGCCCCTTGCATCGCCCCATGTACTGCGATAACTGTGATTACTGCGTAAGGGCAGCGGGAATACATGTGCATCTAAATCTAACCGGCCAAAATGGCGGTACATTTTCGCCTTTCCAACGATTATGCCAACTGTTTTGTCACGGTGATAATAATTCCATAATCCAATTTTAATATTATCATCGTCGATTCCATACGAAAGAAGATAATTGGAGAAAGTATATAAAACATCTTCGTCACTCTTTAAACTAGCTTTACCATCTCCATCCCCATCGACGCCCATACCATTGAAAAATTGGATAATTGCTGGGTTTTCTTCTTCAGGATTTGGATTTGTCGGTCCAGCCCATTTCTCCGGAGTGAAATAAATGCCAATTACACTTTCTGCTTTAGGTAAATCTTTGCGTACCTGCCGAATATTCCTTTCATACTGATCCACAGCAGCTAAGTAATACCAAGGAATGAGTGTAACGGTTTCAACTTTTTTGTATAGCTTCATTCTTTCCTGATACTCATCAGGACCTTTAGCATGAGCATCCCTGAGAGAAAAGCTCATAAATAAGAGGATTGTTCCAATTATCAGAAATGCCCGCACAGGAATCCTCCTTCCGATTATTGTACGCTTTTAGTTTATGATTTCTTGGCCATTTCATTATGAACAATAATTGGAAATAGGCGAATATTGATGTTGTCTGCTTGTTGTTGTGACAAAAAGTATGGTAAAGTGACAAGGAGCAAACTCATTTATAGGGGTGGAAAAGTGAGCAGGAATAGTGAATACCTAAGAAAACCGGAATGGTTGAAAATAAAATTAAATACGAATGAACATTATACAGGCTTAAAAAAAATGATGCGTGAAAAAAATCTACATACCGTTTGTGAGGAAGCGCGCTGCCCTAATATTCATGAATGCTGGGCTGAGAGAAGAACGGCTACCTTCATGATCCTTGGTGATACATGTACACGTGCCTGCCGTTTCTGTGCCGTTAAAACAGGATTGCCAACAGAATTAGATTTGGCAGAACCAGAACGAGTGGCAGACTCCGTTCAATTAATGAACTTAAAACATGTTGTCGTTACGGCAGTTGCGAGGGATGATTTAAAAGATGGCGGTGCAGCTGTTTTTGCAGAAACGGTTAGGGCGATTAGAAGAAAAAATCCTTTTACAAGCATTGAAGTTCTTCCTTCAGATATGGGTGGAAAAGAAGAAAATTTAGCTATGTTAATGGATTCAAAGCCCGACATCCTAAATCATAATATTGAAACGGTAAGACGATTAACACCAAGAGTTAGAGCGCGTGCTAAGTATGAACGTTCATTAGAATTTTTACGCAGAGCGAAAGAAATGCAGCCCACTATCCCAACTAAATCCAGCTTAATGGTTGGACTTGGAGAAACAAAAGAAGAAATTATTGAGGTCATGGAAGACCTTAGAGCAAATCATGTGGATATTATGACGATTGGACAATATTTACAACCGTCTAAGAGCCATCTAAAGGTTGAAAAGTATTATCGCCCTGAGGAATTCGCTGAATTACGCGAAATTGCCCTCACAAAAGGATTTAGTCATTGTGAAGCAGGTCCATTAGTCCGTTCCTCCTATCATGCAGATGAACAGGTGAATGCGGCCGCAAAACACAAACAATTGCTTGGAGAAGCAGAGGCTAAAGAGGCATAAAATGAAAAGCGGAAGGCCCTAGGCGCTGCAGCTAGACAATAAGTAAAAGAGTTCAGTCCACTTGGGCTGAACTCTTTTTGTTAGCGATTGGTTGTATTCATATTATCATCCGCGGTAGCGCCGTTTTCGTCTTCACTATCGCTCATACGATTTCCTTGCGGCGACTTTTTCATTTGTGTAATTAAACCATTCACTAAGTTTCTGGCATTATGACTAGTCGAATCCAAATTTGCAAGATTTTCAACATCACGCATTAATTTTGTATTGTCTGATACATAGACATGATAGTATCTTGGGACCACAGACATAGCCGTTCTCTTTACTTGGTCGGCTGTCCGGTTGCGGTCTTTTGAATTTGTGTCATAAGAAACGAGAACTTCTTGGTCGGTTACAAGAGTAGCCACATCATCTACATTCGGAATATCTGTGCTTAGCTGACTAATAATATTGGCCACTTGTTCACGGTCTATCGCTGCGTAGTGTTGAGTTCCACCTCTGTCGCCTTGAATCGGGCTTTTTTGATGACGGACAAAGCCATAATCATCACTTACATTTCGGACACCCTGGCCGCCGCCTTCATTATAAAGCTCTTCACGCTTGTTATTGACGTTGATGGTATCTCCACTTTCTTTATAAACGTCACGATTAGCCATATCCCTTGAGCAGCCAGCTGCTGTTAGGAGTAAACAAAAAACAATCATCATCGACCATTTTTTCACTTTCAGCACCTCCTTTTTATAGAATAGCCAAATAACTGATTTTTTTTCTTAGTAATTGATGGTGAATCGGTTATAATGAAAGAAAGATTGACTGGTAAATTTGAGGTGATAACATGATCAATATAAACGGCACAACGTATGAAATCGTGCAGGAACATAGAGATGCCTTTAACGAGGAAGCTCTAAAGGCGAGATACAGTGATATATTATCTAGATATGATTATATTGTCGGGGATTGGGGATATGGACAACTTCGGCTTAAAGGCTTTTTTGAAGATCAGAATCAAAAAGCTACATTTGATACAAAAATCAGTACATTAAGCGAATATTTATATGAATACTGTAATTTTGGATGTGCGTATTTTGTCTTGAGGAAAGTCAAAAAGTAAAAAAGAGGCTTGCCAAAACGGCAAGCCTTTAAATATCTAGATTTACACCTACAGCGCAGGAGCTTCAATGTGTATAAGGAGTTTGTTCCTCCGTATTAGGGTCGTCGTGTGTTGGGTGAGCCCCTTCCATTTGACGGGGAATATCCTGATGAAAGGTTTTATTCTCATAATTAAAGTTGCTATAATAACGCTGCCCTTCTTGCCAAGGGGTGCTTTTATTTTGAACAGGTTCATCTTTACGAATTGGAGATCCAAATGAGCCATCTGGAAATTCCTCTGCGGTCAGAAAGTTCTTCCGTTTTTCAACGTTAGAAAGGTCAAAATAGGTCCTTGATTTGTTTTTGGTCATAAATTTACTCACTCCTTTTTATTATTATGTAAAAAGGAATGATAAAAAATTATATTAATTCTAACAAAAAGGAACGTAATTCTTCGGCATCTTCTTCATTTAATTGAAAAGCGTATTCTAAATACCCTTCTTCTTTCAAGTCATCCTCACCAATAATCGCAAAGCGATTCCCTTGTATATCAAGTACAAGATGCTTTCCATAATGACGATCGGTTTTAACAATCGCCAAATCAAATCGCTGGTTGTCACCAACAAAGCTTACAAATCGTGTTTTGGTATCCTCTGTATCATCATATAAGAAATAACGTTCTGCCATGTAAAGTTCTCCTTTAGTTAGTTTCTTCAACCTCTTTATATTACCAAATAATCAGGAGATGGGGGAATATTTGGCGATAATAGAATATTGCTAAAAATTTACTCAAAGAAAAACGGTTTCTGTCAAATTGTGTTACAATATACTTATTATTGTCGGATGTGTTTCTGAGAGGGATGGAATCAATGGACTGTCGTTACATGAAAAAAGTTAAGAGTGTAATGCAATGGGGAAAAATTATTTTACCTCTTTCGTCCATACGCTATTATCCTCCTCGATTTACCTTGCGTAATCCTTTAATGCAAGGGGTAACAAATGCTTTTGAGGCAGGGCATGAGGTAGCGGTAATTGTTTTTAAATTAAGTAACCTTCATGATTTAATAGAACCGGCAAACTCCCAGCAGCATTCTAAATTGCAAAAAAATATGAAGAAACTTTTTCAAACCGTCGTGGAACTAACCGTTGATCCAAAGGAGTTAATTACCCTTCATGATTATTATGGCGAAGGAATTACGCTATTAATTACCGTTGATCACGATAGACATTCTATTTCAAATATCGATATCTTGTTTAAAAAAATAAAAGACGAAGTTTCGCACAGCTACATGAAACAGTATTCTTCTGTGTATCCAATTTTTGAAGTTGGGTATATGTGAACTTATGCCTGACATTATAAAGATTGATCGTTCTGTGATAGAAAATATAGATAAAAACTCTGTAAAGGAGTCAATGTTAAAGGGATTGCTTCTTGTTGCGAAGGAGGCAGGATCCTTAGTGGTGGCCGAAGGTATTGAAAACCAAGAAGAGGCACCCGTATTAACGAGAAATAACGTTGACCTCGCACAGGGGAATTTTTATGCCCGGCCAGCGATGTTTTTTAATGAAATTGCAACGTAAGTGATTATGAAAGAGGAAGTGGATAAAATGTATTTTGTCGACCGCGAAAAGTTGGAGACCACTTTGGTATTTCTAGAAAAGCAAATCAGCCTATTTTCTAATCAAAAAGAGTGGTCCACACCGATAGAAAAAGCAGCATTAGAACGGATTACACATCTTATGATTGAATCAGTGTTAGATGTGGGGAACGCAATGATAGATGGGTTTATTATGAGAGACCCTGGCAGTTATGAAGATATCATTGAGATATTGGTGGATGAGAAGGTTATTACTGAGGAAACCGGAAAAAACTTAAAAACCCTCGTCCAATATCGTAAGGTTCTCGTTCAGTTCTATACGGAGATTAATCATGGGGAACTTCAAAATCAGTTCTCTAGTCTACTTAAAGAGTTAGCCTTATTCCCGAAAAATGTGCGAGACTACCTTGAGAACGAACTCGGCCCTGTAACAGCATTTATTTAAATTTATTACATGACCGCGTTTGCGGTCCTTTTTATGTATTGGGAAATGATAAAGATAGGAGTGATTAATATGAACAAGTATAAAGGTTATTTAATTGATCTCGATGGAACCATGTATAAGGGAACAGAAAAAATTGAAGCAGCAGGAGTATTTGTGAAAAAATTAAAGGAAAAGGGTATTCCATATTTATTCGTAACCAATAATTCATCACGGACACCTGCCCAAGTTGCACAGAAGCTAATAGATTTTGATATTCCAGCTCATGAGGACCTTGTTTTTACAACGAGCCAGGCAACAGCTAATTATATCTATAGTCAAAAGAAAAATGCGTCTGTTTATGTAATAGGTGAGGAAGGCCTTCGTATGGCTTTGGAGGAAAAGGGGTTCACATTCGCCGCTGAGAATGCAGAATATGTTGTCATCGGTATTGACCGTGAGATTAGCTATGAAAAATTAGCTGTAGCATGCCTAGCTGTTCGTAACGGTGCTTCCTTTATCTCAACTAATGGAGACATAGCGATACCAACAGAAAGAGGCTTAGTTCCTGGAAATGGTTCGTTTACGTCTGTAATTGCTGTTTCAACACAAACCGAGCCGACTTTTATTGGAAAGCCTGAATCAATCATTATGGAGCAGGCGTTAAAAGTGTTGGGCACTACTAAAGAAGAAACACTCATGGTAGGCGACTATTATGATACCGATATTTTAGCGGGGATGAATGCGGGTCTTGATACGCTGTTAGTCCATACGGGTGTCACTACAAAGGAATTACTCGCAGGCTATGACCGAAAACCAACATATGCGATAGATTCATTGGATCAATGGGAGCCGTAAGAAAAGGATGGATCCCTCCATCCTTCTCTTGCTTGTTTTATTCCACATGTGCCGCTCGGTGAGCAAGTCTGCTTGAGGCTGCAGCTGCGATTGCACCGACAATGTCATCCAAAAATGTATGGCATTCTCCTGTTGATTTATCATTTAAGCGGGCTAATATTCCAGGCTTTTGCTTATCGATATAGCCATAATTTGTAAAGCCGATAGACCCGTACACATTAACGATGGAAAGTGCCAAAATCTCATCGACACCATAAAGACTTTCATCTGTTTTAATAATGGATTGAATAGGTTCCTCCAGCATGTTTTTTTCGGCTAACATATCCAGTTGAATTCCCGTTATGATGGCATTTTGGACCTCACGTTTTGATATGACTCGTTCCACATTTGCAATACAGTCTTCCATTTTTAAGTTTTCGTGGTATTTTTCCTGCAAGAAATAGACTAAATCAGCGATATCCTGAATTTCCACTCCTCTTTCTTTGATCCATCTTCTTGCAGTTTCTTCTGTTAAATCCATTTTTTTATCTTCTGCCATCCATTTATCACCTTTTCCTCTAAATTTTTTAATTATTCTTAATTTTTAACATATGCACGGTATTTTGAAAAAGGAACGAATGAACCATCACCCTTCTTACAGATTTCTCCTATTACGTTTTTCTTATACTTTTATTACGTAAGAAGACAACAAGTTTTTTGGGCTACTACATATATATGACATAAGAGTAGAAAAGAGAAGAGGTGGAAGGGTGCTTCAAAAATTACTTGAAAATAAATATGGAATACAAGTCGATGAGTACGTAAAGCTGGATTCTTACGACGCATTGAGAAGTAATGGCTGGTTATACTTAGTTGCCAAATCTGACGGAAGAGAAGCTGAGGATATTAATGAACTGGAGAAAATTGCTGAACACCTCAGGAAAAGCGGAGATCCCCATGTGCCAGGATTCCTGCAATCTAATGAGGGCGAATTGATTACTACCTGGGAACATCATCAATATTGTGTATTAGCAAATCGTCAAACAGATAAACCTTTAAAGGTGAAACTTGGAAGGAAGTTGGCCAAATTTCATGAGAGAGGAAAAACGGTACCATTCAAAATTGAAAGAACAAGCAGAATTGGACAATGGAAGCAATTATGGGAAAAGCGCTTGGACCAAATTGAAAAGGTATGGAGTGAGCTCCTATATCAAACACCTGAAGATGACTTTGAACGAATGTTTATTGACTCATTTCCTTATTATATTGGTTTAACGGAAAACGCCATTCAGTATTTAGTAGATACTGAACTAGACGATGAACCAAAAGAATCCGATAGTGGTACCGTATGTCACGAACGTTTTTCAAATGACTCTTGGGGAGCTAATTATTATTTTAAGGACCCATTTGATTGGGTTTTTGATCATCGCAGCCGTGACCTTGCAGAATGGACTCGAGAGCGATATTTCCGTAATACGCAGACGTATGAGATAGATGTTAGACAGTTTTTCGTCGATTATCAAAGTATTGCTCCTTTATCCTCTTTTTCATGGCGGTTATTATTTTCCCGTTTATTATTTCCGCTTCATTACTTTGAATGTATTGAAAATTATTATATAACTCGGTCTGAACAGGAAAAGAAGCTTTTAGAAGAACAGTTAAGTAAGATGTTAAAGCAGTCAACAGAGTATGAGCGCTTTTTAGGCCATTTTTATCATACTGTAGGTGCACCATTAAAACCATTAAATATCCCCCGACTAGACTGGCTGCTTATTAGGTAATCGCTTTTTTAAATTAGTTTGCACAGGTTAGTAATAAAAAAAGCGATTGCTCTTTTGCAGCAATCGCTTTTTATCTGTATTAAAATACTTGTTCTACTTCGACAACGCCAGGAACTTCTTCTAATAGTGCTCTTTCGATTCCTGCTTTTAGGGTGATTGTTGAGCTCGGGCAGCTTCCGCATGCACCTAGTAAACGTAGTTTTACAATACCATCCTCAACATCAACTAATTCACAATCTCCTCCATCGCGAAGAAGAAATGGACGTAATTTATCTAATACTTCCTGAACCTGCTCAAACATTTCTTGTACTTGTTCTGCCATATTTATCGTCTCCTTCCTACCTTATATTATAATGTCATTGAAGGGAAAAATCCATTCTCATGAAATGGGAATTAGCACATTTACAACCATATTTTTATGTTTAATAGTTTAAATGTTGTAAAATAAAAGAAAAAGGCAGGATTGATGGAATGACAAATACGACAATCGAAATTATACTCTATGGTGCAGAACAATTATGTCCGAGCTGTGTTAACCTACCGTCCTCAAAGGAAACATTCGAATGGCTTGAGGCTGCTATTTCAAGGAAGTTCCCTGATCAGCCATTCAAGATGACGTATGTTGATATTTATCAACCACCGGAAGAAAGTGAAAAAGAGGCTTTTGCGAAAAGAGTTATTGAAGAAGATCTGTTTTATCCCGTTGTTGTAATTAAAGATAAAATTGTTGGAGAAGGAAACCCTCGATTAAAAACAATATTTAGTGAGTTGGAAAAGTACGGATACAAATCAATGTAAAACTCACTTCTGTTAAATGAGATCCTTAATCGAGTCACAGTAAAGGTAAAATAAGCGGAGAATTTCCGGTTAAATGAAGAACGGAGCTCGTTTCGGGGGTAAATAAGCGGAGAAATTCCGCCTATGGAAAGAAAAATCTCCCATTTACGACTTTTTTGAGCCTATAGGCGGAATTTCTCCGTCTATTTAAGCCTTTTTTAACAATAATTACGAATTAAGCGGAATTCTTCCGTCTATTTATCAGCTCGTGTTCTTAATCTAACAACCGATAAGTGTGGGTCCTCTTAATCCTAGATTCGGGAGAGATTAAAATAAAGAAAAGACGTATGCCAATTTCATACGTCAATTTCTTGCGTCTTTTAATAAGAAAGCAACCGAAAACGGAAGCCCTCACTGTTATAGCTGGAATGCTTTTTATTTCATCCATTATGATACTTATAGAGCCAAAGAACTCCTGATTTTAACAGACGAGCAACGCGTCCAGTAATGGCTCTGTCTGCCATCATTCCAAAACCATGTTTCTTGCCAAGAGAACCAAGAACACCTTTTAGTTTAATGGTTGGGAATTCAACTGGAGGTTCTTCGCCATTCCATCGCTTTTTCAACACTTCGACGATTTGCTCCGCCTGTCCCTCTGCTAATTGAGCACTTGGGGCATGTGGAAGACTTGCACAATCTCCTAATACAAAAACGTGCTCATCATTTGGCAGATGATGACGAGGAGTAATGATGAGCCTTCCTGAGCGGTCCATTTCTTCCCCTAATTGACGAACAACCTTATTTGCCTGGATACCAGCAGTCCAAACAATCACATCACAAGGGACGGGCTCATCATGATTATAGAGTAAATTTTCTTCTACTTTTGTGATATTAGAGTTGCCAATAATCTCAACATTATTTTTATGAAACCAATTCTCAACATATTTACTTAAACGATCAGGAAAGGCAGGAAGGATGTGTTTACCACGATCAAATAGTTTAATCTTTAGGTCCCGGCGGCTTTCACTTAACTCACTGGCAAGCTCCACACCACTTAGACCCGCACCTACGATGCCTACCACTGACCCTGGTCCTAAATTGTTTAGGACTGAGTACGTCTTACGGGATTTTTCAATGCTTTGGATGCTGTAGGTGTATTGGTCAGCGCCTGGGACACCATGATATTTATCTTCACAGCCGAGCCCAATAATTAAGTCATCATAGGAAATTGGCTCAGAATCTCTTAGCAGGACCTTTTTATTGCCTTTTTCTATTCCTATAACTTCCCCATATTTAATTTCTAATTGGGGATGCTCTGGAAAGGAAACACGCAGCTCCTTGTCAGAAACAGTTCCTGCGGCTAACGCATAGTATTCAGTTTTCAAGCAATGGTATGGAACGCGGTCAACAAGTGTAATTTTTACATCCTCGGGTAAGTGGTTTGGAAGAAGTTCGCTCAATATCTTCATTCCCCCGTACCCGCCGCCGAGAATCACAAGGTTTTTCATTTTTTATATCCCCTTTGTAAACCTGTTTTCATGTCTCTGATTTGATTGAGAATATGAAGCCTAGCAAGCTAGGTCTAAGATAAAAATAAAGTATACAGCCTTTAAATCCAATAAGAGTATATCTGAATTATGACAAAATAACAACAAATATGGGAATATTATTGACGATTTCACTCAAACATGGTATTTGACGTGACCGATGAAAGATAGTAGGATATTATGTTGTGGAGAGGTGATAGCCATGTTTATGCCAATTATTGAATTTTGTATGAGTAATCTAGCTAGTGGTGCTCAAAAAGCGCTGGAAAGGTTAGAAAAAGACCCCAATCTGGATATCATTGAATATGGATGTCTTGGGTATTGCGGGAAATGTGCTTCCACCCTTTTTGCACTTGTAAATGGGGAAGTGGTAACAGGCAAAACACCGGATGAACTGGTTGAGAATATTTACAAACACTTAGATGAAAATCCAATGTTTTAATATATAGCAGCACAGCAGGGGGAGCGTATACCGCTTCCTTATTTTATGTTGATCATATAATACTCATAATAAACGTATTAGTTGAGTCATGAAGATACAGTGTATATACTATAATAAAGACCTCAAATGAAGGAGGAAAAATAATGAGTAACGATGTAATTATTTTAACGGAATCTGCGGCACTTCAAATACAAGAAATGATGAAACACAATGAAGAAGAAGGTGCACTATTACGTGTTAGTGTAAAGGGTGGCGGCTGCAGTGGTTTATCCTACGGCATGGGGTTTGACCATGAAGTAAAGGGAGATGATCTTCATTTTGCTCAGCATGGAATTCAAATTCTTGTGGCTAAAGAGGACGCTCCTATATTAAATGGTACAAAAATTGATTATAAGCAATCAATGATGGGCGGCGGATTTACGATTGATAATCCTAATGCAATTGCATCTTGCGGCTGTGGCTCATCCTTCAGAACCGCAACAGCAACAGGTACACCAGAAGAATGTTAATCACAAAGTAAAAAGGCGCCTTAAGGGGCGCCTTTATTATTTTATTTTCCGAACATGGATGAACTGTGAAGCGGCTGAATTTTAGCTTTTGGATCGATAAATGCTTTTGCGTTGTTTACTGCAGTAGGCGCTTCACCAAATCCGCAGGCAATCAATTTTACTTTCCCTTCATAGGTACAAATATCGCCAGCAGCATAGATTCCTGGTACATTTGTTTCCATTTTAGAATTTACGACAATAGAATTCTTTTCGATTGCTAAGCCCCATTCTTTTATTGGTCCTAGTGAGGAAACGAAACCATAGTTACAAATAACAGCATCAACATCAATTGCTTCCCTGCCATCACCATTAACCCCGGTAAGGACCACTTGCTTGATACCGCTGTCATCCCCAATTAATTCGGCTGGTACAAAAGGAGTTTTTACAATTACTTTGGAGTTATGCAAGTTCTCTACACTATGCTCGTGAGCTCTGAATTTGTCTCTCCGGTGAACAATCGTTACTTCCTTCGCGATTGGCTCTAACATTAATGCCCAGTCGACAGCTGAATCACCACCGCCAAAGACGACAACTTTTTGACCTGCAAACTTGTTAAGGTCATCAATAAAGTAGTGAAGGTTTTTTCGCTCATATTGTCCAGCACTTTCAAGTTCTAAACGGCGTGGTTGGAAAGCTCCATTACCTGCTGTAATAATGACTGTTTTTGAATAGTGAACTTCAGAATTAGTTGTTAATTTGAAAGTACCATCCTCTTGTTTTTCCAATTTCTCGACGGATTGCTCTAAAGCAACAGCTGGTTCAAACTTGGCCATTTGCTCCTTTAGGTTATTAATAAGTTCTTGTGCACGGACTTTCGGAAACCCTGCAACATCGTAAATATATTTTTCCGGGTATAGTGCCGATAATTGACCACCTAATTGTGGTAAGCTTTCAATAATTTTTACAGAAGCTTGTCTCATTCCGCCGTAAAAGGCAGTAAAAAGACCAGTAGGACCGCCCCCGATAATGGTAATATCATAAACTTTTTGATCTTCTTGCACGCTGTATCCCCCTAACTTATGTAGTAACAGACTCCATTCCTTATAATATCACAAAAACATAAAATCCTCACAACTTTTGGGGATTATTTCAGAGTAGTTTGTCGAGGGAATTTAAACTTTTTTTTTAAAAATAATCATGTAAACCACTTGATAATGTGAAGAGTTTAGCATAATATGTATTGAGGATAGATGTTAATTTTTTGTGACAAAAAAGTAAATCTTTTGTGTCATCATACGTGAATTATATCACAAACTTTTTTCCTCTAAACAAAATAAAAATGTAACATGCTGAGGAAGATAAGAACAAGTATATTACTCAAAATTATAAAAGGGTGGTAGTGATCACTTTGAAAAAGCCTAAAATTGTTATTGTTGGTGCGGGGTATGGCGGGCTTATGACAACTGTAAGGTTGCAAAAGCTTGTTGGTGTAAATGAAGCTGATATCGTGTTAATTAATAAAAATGATTACCATTATGAAACGACATGGCTGCATGAGGCTTCTGCAGGTACACTTCATCATGACCGTGTACGTTATGACATTCGTGATGTTATTGATAGAAGTAAAGTTGATTTTGTACAGGATACGGTTGTAGAAATTAAGAAAGAAGAGAAAAAGGTAATTTTAGAAAAGGGCGAAGTCGAGTATGATTACCTGGTTATTGCTCTTGGAGGAGAACCTGAAACTTTCGGAATTAAGGGATTAAAGGAATATGCTTTTGGAATTACCAATGTAAATTCATCACGTCAATTACGTGAGCATATTGAGTATCAATTTGCCACTTATAACATGGAAGAAGAAAAGAATGATAATCGTTTGGTTATCGTTGTTGGCGGAGCAGGCTTTACAGGTATTGAATTCTTAGGAGAATTAACAAATCGTATACCTGAGCTATGTCACGAATATGATGTTGATTCTCACAAAGTAAAAATTATCTGTGTAGAAGCAGCACCAACTGTTTTGCCAGGGTTTGATCCTGAACTAGTTAACTACGCTGTATCACAATTAGAGCGTAAAGGGGTAGAATTCTTAATTGGAACTGCCATTAAAGAATGTACACCTGATGGAATCATAGTAGCAAAAGGTGAGGAAGAACCCCGTGAAATTAAAGCAGAAACGGTCGTGTGGGCTGCTGGTGTACGTGGGAATTCAATCATCGAAAAATCAGGTTTTGAAGCAATGAGAGGTCGTGTGAAAGTTCAGCCTGACCTTCGTGTACCAGGTTTTGATGATGTGTTTATTATTGGGGACAGCTCACTTGTTATCAATGAAGAAATCAATCGCCCATATCCTCCTACAGCACAAATCGCTATGCAGCAGGGTGAAGTCGTTGCTCGTAACTTAGCTGCATTGGTGAGAGACAAGCAGGATCTTGAAACCTTTACGTTTGATAATAAAGGAACAGTTTGTTCACTTGGTCATGATGATGCCATTGGAGTTGTGTTTGGCAAAAAAGTAACTGGTGCTAAGGCGTCCTTTATGAAAAAAGTAGTCGATAATCGTTCGCTATACATGATTGGCGGCGCAGGGCTTGTATTAAAAAAGGGTAAATTTAATGTTTTCTAAATAGAATTTGAAAAAAGGACAGAGAAATCTGTCCTTTTTTTGATACTATATACATAAATAGGCAGGGTGAGGGGGGTTACAATGAGTAATACAGCGAAACGAGGAAAGGTTTGGTTAGCGGTTGGCGGGTTAGTCAAATCTTCTGAGGGAAATTGGCTGGTTGTAAAAAAGCGTTACGGTGGTCTGAAGGGAAAGTGGTCACTTCCCGCCGGATTTGTAGACGAAGGTGAAACGGCAGATGAGGCTGTTGTTAGGGAAGTAAAGGAGGAAACCGGAATAGATTGTGTTGTCAAGGGATTGATAGGGCTAAGAACAGGTGTCATTTCAGAAGAAATTAGTGATAATATGCTCGTCTTTTTACTTGAACCATTAGATGAAGGGAAAATCCAACATCAGGAAAATGAATTGTATGAGGCAAGGTTTATTGCACCAGAAGACCTCCTTCAAGAAAAAGAGGCCTCGATTATGCTGCATTACCTTATCAACCAAAATCTCACTTTAACCAATCCAGGATACGATGGACTAAACCCTGGGGATCAGTTTAAATATAGTGCTTATAAATTATTTTTCTAATTTTTTGATAATTTAAGTAACACTTAGAAAATGAAAGAAAACTTATGATGTATCCGTTTTCTCATTCAATTTTGAATAAATTTCGTCCTTTTCTTTCTCTGGAATTCTTGGTATATTATCAGAAAATTTAAATAATATTTTAAGGAGCTGATTTGAATGAGTACGACTAGTGTAGATACTAAAATTTGTGATTATTGTTTAGGTACGGGATATTTTCAATTACTGCTTGGGGGATCTGAAACATGTACCTGCTGCGAGGGCACTGGCGAGAAACGGGAAAAACAGTAGATTGACGAGCTTCTAAGATCAACAAGAGCTGCTTCACGAGATACTTCGGGAAGCTATTTTTTTTGTATATTTTTCCTGGTATAGGTAACGATAATCTGATATGTAAGGATTGACTCCCTTTTGGACATTAAGTAAACTAATAACTGGATGTGTAAAGGAGGTATTTCCATGCAAATGAGTATTGTTGTTTTAATCATATCGATCTTATTATTCTTTGTGCTATTTTTTGGAATTGGTTTTATACTTAATATGCTTTTAAGGATGTCCTGGATTATGGCAATAATATATCCGATTATCGCCATTTTTATTGTCGATAAGGTAAGGTTTATCGAATATATAACAAATAGTAAAATAGCGTTTCAAGATCTTGGTCAAAAATTGGGATCATTAGCAACAGCAGATGTTCTAATATTACTTAGTGGGTTAGCCGGTGCCATTGCCGCTGGTGTTACAATCAAAATGTTAAGGAAAAATGGATATCAAATGTTTTAAGCTTTTTGCCTGGGTTACTCCACTTTCGGACTAACTTAGGTAAAAAGCTTTTTTTATGATTAGGATTTTACTCCTTTTTGAATATTTCCTCGCGGGTTGGGAAATGAATATTTTGGGAGGAGTGAAAATCTTAATGAATAAAATCAAAAATTGGACAAAGCGTTTTGCGATGACCGTTCTTTTCCTGATTGCCATATTAGTAACGGTTCAATCTATTACAGGTATTAATCTTAAATTGTTTATTAAACAAATGGTAGAGCTTGAAGCCCATGCAGCTTCAAACGCCGTAGCTTCAGAGACACCAAAGGCTCTAGAGGATGCCTTTGATTGGTCGAAGTACCCGAAAAAAACAGTAATCGCAACAGGATATACAGCAGGTATTGAATCCACGGGTAAAAATGAAAGCCATCCTGAGTATGGAATAACCTATTCAGGTGTTAAAGTAAAACGGGATTTATACTCAACCGTAGCTGCAGACTTATCGGTTTTTCCGATTGGCACCATTCTGTTCATTCCCGGGTATGGGTTAGGGGTTGTAGCAGATAAAGGCGGAGCTATTAAGGGAGATAAAGTTGACCTTTATTATGAAACAGTTGAGGATGTTTATAAAAAGTGGGGTAAAAAGGAAATCGATGTATATATTATAGAGCAGGGAAAGGGAAAACTTACAGAGGCGGAGTTGCAAGCATTAAATGAAGACAAATCCATGCAGGTTTTCCGTCAGCAGTATATTGGTACAGAGAGAAAATAATGCAGGCATAGAGCCTGCTATTTTTATTGTTCTAACGTAATGAAATACTTAGAAACTCGAAATATATTCATGGTTCCGATATAATGAACAGGTAATATACACGGAGGTGGAAAAACGTGTTTGATGTAAAAAATGAATTTAACCTTTCGGAAGGTCACGAAGGATTGATTATTGGAATTTTTGATAAACCCGAAAAGTTTACAGGTACCTTAGAGAAGCTGGATGAACAATTTGAAGGTCAATTAAGAGAGCTTGTTAGAGCAGGTGATATCTCTGCAAAGATTAAAACTATTAGCAAAGTACATAGCTTCGGTAAAATCGGAGCAAAAAGAATTTGGTTTGTTGGTCTTGGAAAAGAAAAGGATTTTAACTTTGAAAGGCTAAGTGAGGCTTTAGGGAAGGCTTTTAAAGCGTTAAAAGCAAGCAAACTTCAAGAATGTGGCGTTCTTTTGGATTCTTTTACGGCGGGGGCAGTAAGCGAACTAGAAGCAGCACATGCTGTAAGTGAAGTCTTTACTCTCGCCACTTACCAATTCCATGGCTACAAGCAAAAGTCAAATGAGCCAGAAAAGAGAATCGAGAAGATCACCGTCTATAGTGAAAGTATGGATAAGGAAGAACTTTCTGCTTCGCTAACTGTAGGTCTTGCTTTTGGAAAAGGCACCAACTCTGCTCGCACACTAGTAAATATTCCAGGCAATCTGCTTACAGCAAAGAACATGGCGGATTATGCCCAGGAGCTTGCTGCTAAATATGATTTTGAGGTTGAAATTCTAGATAAAGAAGAAATTGAAAAGTTAGGTATGGGAGCTTTTCTAGCTGTTAACCAAGGGTCGACAGAGCCTCCTAAGATGATCGTTCTCAAATACCAGGGGAAAGAACAATGGCAGGATGTTATTGGACTGGTTGGAAAAGGAATCACCTTTGATACGGGCGGTTATTCTATCAAAACCAAAGCTGGCATTGTAGGTATGAAAACCGATATGGGTGGAGCTGCGGCTGTTCTAGGTGCAATGGAAATTATCGGGGAATTAAAACCAGAGCAAAATGTTGTCGCGGTTATTCCTTCAACGGATAACATGATCTCGGGTAACGCCTTTAAGCCGGATGATGTAATTACCTCTATGAGCGGGAAAACAATCGAAGTGTTAAATACGGATGCAGAGGGCCGGCTTGTTTTAGCAGATGCTATAACCTATGCTAAGCACCATGGTGCGGAATATTTGGTTGATGTGGCAACTCTAACAGGTGGGGTTATTACAGCACTTGGATTACATACAACCGGTGCCATGACGAATCACGAAACATTGTATGAACAAGTATTAGAAGCCTCAATGGAATCAGGAGAGCCAATTTGGCAATTACCGTTGTTTGAGAAGGATAAAGAACGAGTTAGAAACAGTAAAGTTGCAGATTTAAACAATTCTCCTGGCAGTGAAGGTCATGCCATTGTAGCGGGTGCCTTTATCGGGGAATTTACTGAGGGGACTCCTTGGGTTCATTTGGATATTGCAGGAACTTCTACGACATCTAAGGAACACGATCTTGGTCCTGCTGGAGCAACAGGTGTAATGACCAGGACACTAGCTCTATTCGTAGAACGATTTGAACCAATCGAAAAGTAATGATTTGCCCAACCCATCCACTCTCTTTTCGCATATGAAGTAGTGTAGGCAAGTATTGCAAAAGGGAGGTTTGGCTGCATGTATTATTATCGAAGCCCATATTCTAAACATAACCAAAGATTTATTGGCTTTGGGCTGCCTTTTTTAGGTGGATTAGTAGGCGGGCTATTAGGAAGCGCATTGATTTATCCTCGTCCATTCTATGGATATCCTCGCCCATATTATGGCTATCCTGTTTATGCCCCGCCAGTATATGGTTACCCTGGATATGGAGCACCTTATTACTATTAGATTGATTTTTAAAAACAGCTGATGAGGCTGTTTTTTCTTTGTAAGTACATAAAAGGAATTTCCAACGTAAAAGAGAATATATACATTTAATGAAAAAGAAAGGGAGAGAGGAATGATTAAAAACACATTAATTGAAACATTAGGTATTGAAATAACGCATTTAGAACCAGGAAAGGTTATTGCAACCATGCCAGTAGATGAAAGAACACGCCAGCCATTTGGTTTATTACATGGCGGTGCTTCTGTTGCCCTGGCAGAAACAGTTGCAAGTGTTGGTGCATATGAATTGGTTGATAAAGAAACCGAAGGTGCTGCTGGTTTAGAAATTAACGCTAACCATGTTCGCCCAATTACACAGGGCACCGTAACCGCAGTTGGGACCATTCTGCACCAGGGCAAAACAACCATGGTTTGGGATATCAAAATTACGGATGAGAAGGATCGTCTCATTTGTGTTTCAAGATGTACCATCGCAGTGATTAAATTAAAAAAGTGATGGTAAAAAAGATGGGATATTTTCCATCTTTTTTTGGCTAAATTGAAAAAATATTTAAAAAATTTATGTTAATTTCGTGATATAATGTAAGAAATATAGAGAATTAGTACAATACTTTGTACAGGTTTCTTTATATAATGGTAGTAAGAAACCTGAAAAAGGTGGTGAAAAAATGAAGGAAAAGAGACAAACTATCTTTATTGATTTTGAATTTACAATGCCTGAACGAAATGTCCGGATGAAAGATTTTTATGCAGAGATTATTGAGGTTGGACTCGTGGCAGTTGTTGATGATCAAATTACAGAGCAATTCTCATCCTATGTAACACCACTAAAATTCCCGATTTTATCTGAACGCTGTAAATCATTCTTACATATTTCACAGCAGCAGGTTGACCAGGGAATTTCATTTTATGAACTCGTCCGGAAGTTAGGAGAATTCAATAATGAGTATGAAACTACCATTGTCACTTGGGGAAATATGGATATGAAGGTACTAAGGCATAATTGTTTAGAAGCAGGGGTGGCATTTCCATTTAAGGCAACAGAACTAGATTTATCCATGGAGTATAAACGCTTCTTTGGTGATCAAAACCAGACAGGATTATGGAAAGCTGTACAGGAATACGGTAAGGAAGGAACAGGAAAGCATCATAGAGCGTTGGATGATGCGTTGACTACCTACAATATTTTCCGTCTTGTTGAAAAGGATAAACGCTATTTAGAAAAGCCAAAACCTACTACAATTGGGGACCGCATTGATTTTTCAAAACTATTAAATGAATTCGCATAAAAGGCCAAATCATTCAATCTGATTTGGCCTTAATTTTATTTATTTAAAATAATCCTTTTCTAGGGAAGCAATACTTTTTAGACTCATTTCTGCCCAGGCAGACGCATTTTCTGTTAATTCCTTTTTCAATTTTTCAACCGCTTGTCTTAATGACTCAAGATAGTCAGGTACTTCCTCCGTGAAAAGTTTGACCATCTGCTTTGGAATATTGGCTTGCTCCCTGTATGAAAGAGCCTTTCTTTCATGAAAAATTGGGACATCCGCTTCTTTTGGATTATGTAAATCCCCTTGCATAGGATGTTTGACAACAGCTAAAACTCTGACTAAATAATGCTGTGGACGAATTTCAGTTATTTCCCCAATATATTTTCCCGTTTTATATATTCCGGTAACAATTTCACCAATCTGTAATTCTGACATAAAAACCACTCCTCAATCTTCAATAACCTTAATCCTATTATATAAAAAACGAAGTGCAAAAAACAAAAATATCGGTTAAATTAATAAAATGGAGGGATGATAGTGATGAAGAAATTTCAATTTTGGTTAGTTTTATTGATTGGTGTGCTTATCCTGGCTGGATGTGGGACAAGCAAAGAGACAGAGGAGGCAGCTCCAAAGAGCACTGCTCCAAAAACAGAGGAAAAGGAAGGGAGCAATCAAGTGGAAAAGGCAGTTTATCCTCAACTTTCAAATGAGGTTTCAGAGAATGAAAAACTAGTGGAAATAGAAACGACAATGGGAAACATTAAAATTAAGTTATTCCCTGAATATGCTCCAAAAGCGGTAGAAAATTTTGTCACTCATGGTGAGGAAGGGTATTATGATGGACTAATCTTTCACCGGGTAATCAATGACTTCATGATTCAGGGCGGTGACCCGAACGGAGACGGAACGGGTGGCGAAAGTATTTACGGAGCGCCATTCGAGGATGAGTTTTCAACCAATCTTTTTAATGTACGAGGAGCATTATCCATGGCTAATTCAGGGGCCAATACAAATGGGAGCCAATTTTTTATTGTAACGAAAAAATCAGTAGACCCGGCAATGAAAACCGAGATGGAAAAAGCGGGATTTCCAAAAGAAATTATTGAGGCATATGATGAAAGAGGAGGCACACCTTGGCTTGACCACCGTCATACTGTTTTCGGACAAGTAGTGGAGGGAATGGATATAGTTGATAAAATTTCTGAAACCCCAGTAGACACCAAGGATAAACCAGAAGAAGATGTAACTATTAAAAATATAAAGGTATTAAAGTAAACCCTTTCCGAGATTCAATAATGGCAGGACACACTTTTTGTTGCTATAATTAATCTTTAGTGACATTCCTTTAAAGAAAGGGAGAAAAAGATGATCCAGTCATTTGTATTATCGTTATTTCTATACTTTCCAGAAGATAAATCAGAATACGGCCCAGCTGCCATTACTTTTACCATTTTTGTGATTGGTGCCCTTCTGACCATGCGGTACATAATTAAGATTTCAAAACGGGAAGCATTGAAAGCGAAAGAACTCGAAGAAAAATTATTGTCTCAGCATAATCAAGGAAACAGCGAACAATAACCCGCTGTTTCTTTTTTTACATAAATTTTCCACCTGGGGCTAATACTATGACAAAATGTCTTAGGGGGATACGTATGAAACGAGTTTGGATCATCCCACTTATACTACTCACGGGTTGTTTAGAAAAGGATATTACAAAACTTGATGTGAAAATGATAAATGATAAGGGCGATTCTGTCGGAACGGTTAAATTACATGAGGTATCTAGTGGAGTAAAATTAACTTTTGATTTAAAGGGACTTCCGTCTGGAGAACACGCCGTTCACATTCATGAAAAGGGTGAATGTAAGACTCCAGACTTTAAATCGGCTGGAAAGGATTTAAACCCTGATGAGAAAGAGCATGGTCTTTTGCACCCGAAAGGCGCTCACCCCGGAGACCTTCCTAATTTAATTGTAGAGGATGACGGAACAGTAAAAGCAGAATTAATGGCTCCGAGTGTAACTTTAAAAGAGGGTAAGGCGACGCTGATTAGGAAAGATGGAACGACCATTGTCATACATGAAGAAAAAGATGACGGTATGACCCAGCCGGAAGGGGGATCCGGTGATAGGATTGCATGCGGTGAAATCCCTAAGGAAAAATAAACAGAAAATAACAAGCCCGAAAATTAGACGTTTTAAGCCTGTTTCTTCATAATTGAGGGACAGGCTTTCTTATTACTAAAATAACTAGGAGAATTGAAATATGGGAATTAAACTATTCTACCAAGACCCTTACATCAAATCATTTTCAGCAAAAGTAGTAACACAAAGAAAAGATGAAAATGGAAATTACTATATAATCTTGGAGCAAACTGCATTTTATCCAACAGGCGGAGGACAACCGCATGATGTTGGAACGATTGAAAACATTAAAGTACTAAATGTCGAGGAAGTGGAGGGCGAGGTTCGCCACTACCTTGAAACGGAGTTAGAAGAGGGAAACGGAGCTGTGCACGGTGTTATTGATTGGGAGAGACGCTTTAATCATATGCAGCAGCATGCAGGTCAGCATATCCTATCTGCCGCTTTCGAACAACTGTTTGGGTACAAGACTGTAGGCTTTCATTTAGGAAACGAAACGTTAACCATTGATTTGGAAACGGAGAATCTTTTGGAATCGGAAGCTTTACGCGCAGAGGAACTTTCCAACCAAATCATTATCGAGAATCGACCGATAGAAACAAAGTGGGTAACGGAAGAGGAGTTAGTGAATTATAATCTCCGAAAAGAGACCAAAGTAAAAGAGGATATTCGACTTGTTATTATTCCAAACTTCGATTACAACGGCTGCGGTGGTACTCATCCGAGAGCCACTGGAGAAGTGCAAGCGATAAAAATATTGGACTGGGAGAGGCAAAAGAAAAAAATCCGTGTCCAATTTGTTTGCGGCAATCGCGTTATGAAACAGTTAAGCCAAAAACATAAGGTGCTCATGGAATTAACGAAACTACTTAATGCTCCTGAAGCAGAAATGCAGCAAGCCGTCATTCGACTATTAGAGAATGGGAAAACTGTTGAAAAAGAGTTAGAACAAACATTAGAAACTATATTGCACTATGAAGCGAAAAGCTTATTAGACAAAATCGATGGCAAAATTGTTAGTAAGGTTTTCCAAAACAGAAGCATTCAGGAACTGCAAAAATTAGCCCGAATCATCATAGCAAAAGAAGAGGAAGCAATCGTATGTTTTGTTTCTCATAATGAGAATAGGTTACAGCTGGTTTGTGCAAGTGGGCCAGCAAACAACATCAGTATGAAAAAGGTCATGAGTCACGCACTTCCTATTATTAATGGTAAGGGTGGAGGTAGTGATTCATTTGCACAAGGTGGAGGGGAAGCGCTGATTTCAGGTGAACAAATGCTCTTACATTTATTAAATCTAATCCAATAGTGTGAGGAACCTTAATGTATGGCGTCAATATAACGCCTAGCTTTTTATTGTAAGTGTAAATGAGTATAATAAAGTTAAAGGCTCGGAAAGGTGTGGGGTTGATGGGATTTTTTGATGGCATGATGGGAAACGCCTCTGAGGTAAACCCAGCAGAAGCACAAAGGGAATTTGCAAGGATTCTTGCTAAAGATGAAGCAATTGAAAAAGCCTATAAACTAGTTAGAGATTTATTTATATTTACGAATAAACGGCTAATTTTAGTAGATAAACAGGGATTAACGGGTAAGAAGGTTGAATATCACTCCATCCCCTATAAAAGTATTACCCATTTTAGCATCGAGACGGCAGGGAGTTTTGATTTAGACGCAGAATTAAAAATCTGGATTTCAGGTAACGCACTCCCGCTTCAAAAACAATTTAACAAAAACCTAAACATTTATGAACTTCAAACAGTTTTAGCTGAATATGTACTAAAATAGAAAAGCGGAAGCGCCTTGTCCAAGGAAAAATGCAGTTCAATTTTTCCCAGGGGCGACAGGCATAAGACGAGCCGGCGAGAAGGTTGCTCTTTAACCTTCTTGTCGGATTGGCTTATGACCCCGAGCCCCTAGGCGCTGGAGCTAGACAAATAGATATGCTGGAGTAGGAGAGAATCAAATGGAAAGCGAAATGAAAACGAATCTGCAATTTGTGGACGTATTAAATGAATGGGATCCTTTCAAATTAAAGAATGGGAATTATGACACGGAGATAGCTGATACCATTCAGGCAATTCATGAGGTAGACAACCCAGGGGCATTAGCAGCAAGAATACAAAGTATATATGAATTTTCCTTTGAAAGAATCATACCTATCGAACAATGTATTAAAATTGCTAATAAACTGCTGTTGATAAAGGATAACGACTCTTGTACGATATAAAACGACAGCGTCATGCTGTCGTTTTTTTATGCCAGGAATTGTTTAATATGCTGGAAGACATCTTCTGGACGTTCCTCTGGGACTAAATGTCCCGTTTCTTTTAAAATAACCAGATCAGATTCTCTTAAATCATTTTTCAACCGTTTCCCTACTGACAGCGGGACAACTTTGTCATACTCACCCCAAATTAATAAACATGGATGGTCAATTTGATTGAGCACCCATGGAATGGCCGATCAGAACAATCTCTTTTAAATCGAGTGCGAAAATAAGCTCAATAACTGTTTGTGCAAGATTACGATAAGAATAAACAAATTTGTTGCTTTTCTCACTTTTTCCAAAGGGAGGAAGATCAATGGAAACCACTTGAAATTCTTTATTTAGAAATGGAATTAACCGTCGAAAACTAAAAGTGGAAGATAGAAATCCATGAAGTAGTACCAGAGTCTTTTTAGAATTTGGATTTGGATAGAATTCATAATAAATATTAATATTATTAACTAGCTGATTACGGTAAAAAACCTTCTCTTCCACGCATTCAACCCACCTTCTGCTAATATCTCAGTGATAATAATTTCTCCAGTAGTTTCTTAATTTAACACCTAACTAATACATTTTTTCAAAAAAAAGAGGACAAACCATGTGTGTTTGTCCACTTCAAAAAAGGGGGGAATACTAGAAAGCTTATACAATAATGATTTCCTATTTTTTTATATATTATTCATTGATTTTGAAAATTAAATATGTTGATCTAGTTGGTCTAATAATAGTTCAGATGCAGGAATATCAAGAACAGTCGACAATTTAAGAAGGGTTTGAGTACTAGGGATTTGTTCACCGGATTCATATTTTTCAATGGTATGAATTCCTACTCTTATTTTTTGAGCTAATTCCTCTTTCGTCATTTTCAAATGCTCACGATAACTTTTGATTTTATTGCCAATTGTGTTCAAAGAGCTCACCTCTCCTATTTAGACATTAACTCATATTTATTTTATCATAAAAATCCTATTTCTTGAAAAAAACGTTTTCAAACTTTATGTTAACGATTTCATTGTTACTCTTAGAAAAAACCTTTTTTTGATTATATGTTCAGGATGTGCTATAATTTCTTATTGCGTATATAGAAGATAAAATAATTATTTCTTAGGAGTGTTTTCATGACAGAAAAGATTGAAACTGGAAGTGTATTAACAGGTAAAGTAACAGGAATTCAACCATATGGTGCGTTCATAGCATTAGATGAAAATACACAAGGTCTTGTGCATATTTCTGAAATCACACATGGTTATGTAAAAGATATTAACGACCATCTGAAAGTTGGAGATGAAGTTAAAGTAAAAGTATTATCCATTGATGAAAATGCAGGTAAAATTGGCTTATCGATTCGTGCAACGGAAGAAGCACCTGTACAACAGGCAGTTGCTAAACCTAAAAAGCCTCGTAAGCGTCAAGCCGCTGCAATCGTACCAGAAGTTGAAGGACAACAAGGCTTTAACACATTAAAAGACAAGCTTCAAGAATGGATTGACCAATCACAGCGTGAAGATTTGATTAAAAAATAATAATCATTAAAACAGCCTAGTTCCATGCTAAACATTAGCAGGAACTAGGTTTTTTTATTATCATTAAAAAAGTTTTTCAGTTAATGGTTCATTCTTTTTCAATGCTCGGCTAAAATAGGTATGTACATAACTCACCGTTGAAACGGAGGAAACGTTTTATGGCAGCAGAAAAGAAAACTAAAGCTTTAATAGAACAAACCGAGAAATACGGTGCTAATAACTATCATCCACTACCAATTGTTATTTCACGAGCTGAAGGGGTATGGGTAGAAGACCCCGAAGGTAACAAATATATGGATATGTTAAGTGCTTATTCAGCAGTTAACCAAGGCCATCGCCATCCAAAAATTATTCAAGCATTAAAGGAACAAGCAGATAAGGTAACGTTAACTTCTCGTGCCTTTCATAATGATCAATTAGGTCCGTGGTATGAAAAGATTTGCAAATTAACGAAAAAAGAAATGGCACTTCCTATGAATACAGGAGCGGAGGCAGTCGAAACAGCTGTTAAAGCAGCACGTCGCTGGTCTTATGATGTAAAGGGCGTGCCTGAAAACCAAGCAGAAATTATCGCTTGCACAGGAAACTTTCATGGCAGAACGATGACTGCTGTTTCCTTGTCATCTGAAGCCGAATATAAACGTGGATTTGGACCGATGCTGCCAGGTATAAAACTAATACCTTATGGAGATTTAGAAGCTTTGAAATCAACGATTACAGATAATACAGCCGCTTTTTTAATTGAGCCAATTCAAGGAGAGGCTGGTATTGTTATTCCTCCTGAAGGCTTTATGAAAGCCGCCTTTGATTTATGTAAGCAAACCAATGTTCTTTTTATTGCCGATGAAATCCAAGCTGGTTTATCCCGTACTGGAAAAATGTTTGCCTGTGAGTGGGAAGGAATCGAGCCAGATATGTATATTCTTGGCAAGGCGCTTGGAGGCGGTGTATTCCCAATTTCCTGTGTAGTCGCAAACCAAGATATTTTAGGCGTATTTAATCCCGGATCTCACGGTTCTACCTTCGGGGGAAATCCGCTCGCATGTGCCGTATCAATCGCTGCTATAGATGTATTGATAGACGAGAAACTATCCGATAAATCATTAGAGTTAGGACAATATTTTGTAAGGAAATTAAAAGAAATTCAGAATCCGCGAATAAAAGAAGTAAGAGGTCGTGGATTGTTTATCGGGGTAGAATTAACTGAGCCGGCACGAAAATATTGTGAAGAATTAAAAGAGCAAGGGCTGTTATGCAAGGAAACACATGATACAGTGATTCGTTTCGCCCCTCCGCTAATTATTAGTAAAGATGAATTAGATTGGGCGATTGAACGCATTAATAAAGTACTTAGTTAAATGAAAAACTTGAGGTGCCAAAATGGGGAAGAATGATGTAACAAATCGTGTAGGTGACCATGATAAAGAGACATTAAATCTACTTACAGCCACACAGATTGTTATTCAGGATGCATTGCAAAGACTAGGACTTCCAGAAGCTGCATTTGAGTTATTGAAAGAACCGATACGGATGTTTCATGTGCGGATACCCGTTCGGATGGATGATGGTTCAGTTAAAATTTTTAGCGGCTATAGAGCACAACATAATGATTCCGTTGGACCAACGATTGGCGGTGTTCGCTTCCATCCTAAGATAAATGATGATGATATAAAGGCATTATCGATGTGGATGAGCCTGAAATGTGGAATTGCTGATTTACCATTTGGAGGTGGAAAGGGAGGTATTATTTGTAATCCTCGTACACTTTCATTTGGTGAACTGGAGCGCCTCAGTCGTGGGTATGTCCGATCAATTAGTCAAATTGTTGGTCCAACCAAAGATATCCCGGCACCGGATATGTATACCAATTCTCAGATTATGGCCTGGATGATGGATGAGTACAGTCGTCTAAGAAAGTTCGACTCTCCTGGTTTTATCACAGGGAAGCCCCTTGTCCTTGGGGGTTCCGAAGTTAGGGAGGAAGCAGGGGCACTGGGTGCTGCTATTTGTATCGAAGAAGCTGCAAAATTACGTGGAATTCCAATTAAGGGGGCCCGTATTATTGTTCAAGGCTTTGGTAATGCTGGAAGTTCCATTGCAAAATTCATGCATAAATCGGGAGCAATTATCGTTGGGATTTCAGATGTCTATGGCGCTCTTTATGATCCGGATGGCTTAAATATTGAATATTTGCTTAGCCGCCGTGATAGTTTCGGTACCGTTACTTCCCTTTTTGATGGAACGATTACTAACGAAGAATTGCTTGAACAGGAATGTGATATTCTTGTGCCTGCGGCGATTTCTAATCAAATTACCGCAAAGAACGCTAATAATATAAGAGCAAAGATTATCGTAGAGGCCGCCAATGGCCCTACAACGAATGAGGGTACAAGAATACTTTCTGAACGAGGAATATTACTTGTTCCCGATGTTCTAGCGGGAGCTGGCGGGGTGACTGTCTCTTATTTTGAATGGGTTCAAAACAAGCAAGGTTATTATTGGGATGAAGAGGAAGTAGCAGCTAAATTACGTGAAAAAATGATCAGTGCGTTTCAACAAATATATGAACTCTCAAACCGCTGTCAAGTAAACTTGCGTACAGCTGCATACATGGTCGGTGTAAGAAAAATGGTAGAAGCCTCTGAATTTAGAGGATGGATATGAAAAAATCCTTGCAATAGTAATTGCAAGGATTTTTTCTATCGAGTTGTATCTGTTTGTGGCTCCCTAACATGCTGCTCATTTGGCTTGAACAGCAGTCCTAGGTTAATTAGTCCAGCTATTCCTACTAAGCCATATATAATTCTGGAAAGTGCTGAATTGTCGCCAAAAATGGCTTCAACTAAATTAAATCCAAAAAAACCAATTAATCCCCAATTAATAGCACCAATGATGGTAAGGATTAGAGCAATTCTTTGAATTGTACTCAAGGTAGATTCCTCCTATCAATATAACTTTCAATAATTAGCTTGCTAAAATCAAGAAGAAATATTCATCTGTGTAACCTTTGCAAAATATTTTTTTTTCAATAATAATGGGATGTGGAAAGGATGTGCATATCATGCAAAATTTTACGTTTTGGAATCCAACCAAATTAATTTTTGGTAAAGGACAACTGGAACAGTTAAAATCTGAAATTCCTCGGTATGGACAGAAAGTACTTGTAGTTTACGGCGGTGGTAGCATTAAGCGGAGCGGTCTTTATGACAAAGTTATCAACTTATTGAATGAAATCGACGCACAGGTATTTGAATTACCTGGAGTTGAACCGAATCCACGGATTACAACCGCCCGTAAAGGTGTAGAAATTTGTAAAAACGAAGGTATAGATGTACTCTTAGCTGTCGGCGGCGGCAGTGTTATTGACTGTACGAAGTTAATTGCAGCAGGAGCAAAATATGACGGTGATGCATGGGACCTGGTGACAAGAAAAGCAGAGGTAAATGAAGCATTGCCATTTGGAACAGTCCTTACGTTAGCGGCTACCGGTTCAGAAATGAACTCAGGGTCCGTTATTACCAATTGGGAGACAAATGAAAAATATGGGTGGGGAAGTCCCTATACTTTTCCGAAATTCTCCATTTTGGATCCTGTACATACTTTTTCCGTTCCGCGTGATCAAACCATTTATGGAATTGTGGATATGATGACTCATGTATTAGAGCATTATTTTCATTTAGAAGAGAATACATTATTCCAAGATCGTATGTGCGAATCCTTACTCATTACCGTTATGGAAACAGCACCTAAATTGCTGGAGAATCTTGAAAGCTATGAACATCGTGCTACTATCCTTTATAGTGGAACAATGGCTTTAAACGGTATCTTAAATATGGGCTATCGTGGTGATTGGGCTACACATAATCTAGAACATGCGGTATCAGCGGTTTATGATATCCCGCATGGCGGAGGTCTTGCGATTTTATTTCCCCACTGGATGAAACATAACCTTAAAGTAAAACCTGAGCGATTTAAACAGCTGGCTGTGCGGGTCTTTGGGGTAAATACAGAAGGTAAATCTGCAGAAGAAGCAGGGCTGGAAGGTATACAAAAATTACGTAACTACTGGAACAGTATTGGGGCACCTGCACGTTTAGCAGATTATAATATCGATGACAACAAACTAGAATTAATGGCAGACAGGGCAATGGTCTATGGTGAATTCGGAAACTTTACAAAACTAAATAGAGAAGACGTATTAACCATTTATCGTGAGTCACTTTAATGAACAGAAACGGGCACTTTAGGTGTTCGTTTCCTTTTTTTCGACAAAAAATGAAGAATGTAAAAAAAATGGCGAAAATGGGTACGCTTACAAGGGAAGACCCTTCTTGATAAACTGTCCAGCTTTCGTTAAAGTGAGAATTGAAAATAAATTTATTGGAGGATTACATACATGACACACATACGTTTTGATTACTCAAAAGCGTTAACCTTCTTTGCAGAGCATGAAATAACATATTTACGGGATGCCGTAAAGGTTGCTCATCATTCCCTGCATGAGCAGACAGGTGCAGGAAGTGACTTTTTAGGCTGGATTGACCTTCCTACAAACTACGATAAAGAAGAATTCTCACGCATTAAGCAAGCAGCAGAAAAAATTAAGTCCGATTCAGATGTACTTCTAGTGATTGGAATTGGAGGTTCCTATTTAGGAGCACGAGCTGCAATTGAAATGTTACAGCATAGTTTCTACAATGCACTTCCGAAAGAAAAGCGTAAAACGCCGCAAATTATTTTTGTAGGTAATAACATTAGTTCAACATATATGAGAGATGTAATGGATCTCCTTGATGGAAAAGACTTTTCTATTAATGTCATTTCAAAGTCAGGTACAACAACAGAACCTGCGATTGCCTTTAGAATTTTCCGTAAGCTTCTTGAGGAGAAATACGGTGTAGAAGAAGCCCGTAAGAGAATATATGCGACAACGGACAAGGCAAGAGGCGCTTTAAAAACCTTAGCAACCGAAGAAGGATATGAGTCTTTTGTAATTGCAGATGATATCGGCGGTCGTTACTCTGTACTAACAGCAGTAGGATTACTGCCAATTGCTGTTAGCGGAGCTGACATTGATAAAATGATGCAGGGAGCTGCTAAAGCGCAGGAGGAATACAGCACTTCTGAACTTGAAGAAAACCAAGCCTATCAATATGCTGCTGTAAGAAACGCTCTTTATAATAAAGGGAAAACGATTGAAATGCTTATCAATTATGAGCCTGGACTTCAGTACTTTTCTGAATGGTGGAAGCAGTTATTTGGAGAAAGTGAAGGAAAAGACCAAAAAGGAATTTACCCTTCTTCTGCGAACTTCTCAACCGATCTACATTCTTTAGGACAATATGTACAAGAAGGCCGCCGAGATTTGTTCGAAACCGTCATTAAGGTAGAAAATCCACGCCATGAATTGACCATTGAAGAGGCTGATAGTGATTTAGATGGTTTAAATTATCTTGCCGGACAATCTGTTGATTTTGTAAACAATAAAGCATTCCAAGGAACCATGCTTGCCCATACAGATGGAGGCGTACCAAACTTAATCGTTTCTATTCCTGAAATGGATGAATACACATTCGGTTACCTAGTCTATTTCTTTGAAAAAGCATGTGCAATGAGTGGATACCTGCTAGGCGTAAATCCATTCGACCAGCCAGGCGTTGAAGCTTACAAAGTAAACATGTTTGCTCTGTTAGGCAAGCCAGGATTCGAAGAGAAAAAGGCTGAGCTAGAAAAGAGATTGTAATAAATTTTTAGCACTCTGTTAATTGGAGCGGAAATTAACAGAGCAATTAAAAAAGTAGAGTACTGAAAAATTCAGTACTCTATTTTTTATTTTTTGGGAAAACTAATAAATAATCATGAAAAGGGGGCTGTATGATGATTGAAATACCATCAAGCGTAGAAGGTAAGCAGTTTGATTTGTATAAGCTCGAACAAATGCTAAAACCAATCGGATATTCAATCGGCGGTAACTGGGATTATGATCACGGTGCCTTTGATTACAAAATAAATGATGAAGTGGGCTATCAGTTTTTAAGGCTGCCGTTTTCAGCCATCGATGGTCAATTAGACGCACACAGCTGTACAATTGAGCTTGGAAGGCCATTCCTATTGTCTCATAAGTATCAAATTGGTCTTGATGACCAAGTCTCAGCCGGCACCTTAAATCAGTTCTCTGAACCCGTTGATAAGGATGCCAGTTTTCCCGAACAGTATATTGAAACAGGAAAAATTCTTGTCAAAGAGCTCGAATCCATATTGATTTCTGACCATCCATCATAGAAATGTGAATATTTTACTAGTATAATGTTCACGAAAGTTACAATTATTTTTATGTAGACTACTTGTTTTAAAGTGAAAAATTTCTTAAATTAAGGTTAATAATATTAATATGTTATAAACATGAAAAGAGGTTGAGCCGTGGAAACGAGCATGAACTATTTGTTATCGGATATTGAAAAAACACGAATGGAAATGATTAATTTAGCCCGACAATATGGATATTCAAATCCAAATGTTGTTCAATGCAGCCAAAAGCTCGATTTTCTTTTAAATGTTTACGAAAATAAACAGATAAAACACTAAATCAATACTAAAGATACCTTCCAATAACATGGAAGGTATTTTTTGCTATGACCGTTATTTGTATTAAGGCATGAATTTGGAAAACAATTGTTTAAAAGGAATAATTTCCACCCTAGATGCTAACTTTATTAAACAAGAGAAAGAAGGCTTACGAGGTGTAATAAGTGTTCACTGATAAGAAAAAAGAGCTAAGATGGATCATTTTTGCTTTACTAATTCTAACACTATATCTTTCCCCACTCTTTATTCTCCAAGAAAATGCTCATATACGTGTTCATGATAACTTGGATTCGAATTTAGCGTGGTACAAAGTTCTTGCGAAGAGTGGTCAAATGTTTGGGGATGTAGATGCAGTAATCCCCCAAATTATTAACGGGGTGCCAAGAAATGCATTTGGAACGGAATACAGCATCATAGTCTGGCTCTATGCGTTGTTTCCAACCATGATTGCGTATGGTCTCAGTCAAACTTTAACCAGGGTAGTTGCCTTTATTGGTATGTATTTACTATTAAAAAAACACTTCCTTCCTGGCCAAAAATGGGGCTTCCTACAAGTGGGCGTATCGCTGGCATTTGCCTTAACCCCGTTTTGGCCATCAGGCATGTTAAGTACGTTAGGAATGCCGCTGGCACTGTGGGCTTTCCTAAATATTCGAAATGGAGAAGGAACAAAGAAAGATTATATTGTCCTAACGCTAATTCCTTTTTATGCCAGCATCGTCTTAGGCTTTTTCTTCTTCTTAAGCGCAATGGGAATCTTTTGGCTTACAGATGTTCTTAGAGGAAAAGGGTGGAATCTTCGTTTCTTCTTATCTATTGCCTATATGACGTTTATTTTTATGCTTGTTGAATATCGATTGGTCAATTCCTTTTTGTTTTCGACCGAACCAAACAGCCGAGATGAATATTTTCATGCTTCCTTACCCTTATGGAGAGTAGTCAGGCTGACCTTTAAAAATTACGTTCTAGGACATACGCATGTAATGACTGTACACGGTCTATTTATTCTGCCTGTGATGTTCATAGCGCTTTATTTTGTTTACTCAAAAAAAACCTGGAAACAGGAGAAGTTATTTGTCTTTTTATTTAGTTTAAACTTTTTGCTATCTCTTTGGTATGCGTTTTGGTTTTATAAAGGCTGGCTGCCTTTAACTAAAAAATTTCATTTTATGGACACCTTCAATTTTGCCCGTTACCACTTTTTAAGGCCAATGGTCATTTATGCTGGGTTTGCCCTATCGTTAAAAATACTTTCACTTCAAGGGAGCAGTTGGGCGAATACTGCCAAATGGTTTGCCATCGCTCAAATCCTCTTGTTATGTTTATTTAATGATGAGATTATCTACCACAATAAACCAAGTGTAGGAGAATTTTATGCAGAGGAATTATTTACAGAGATAAAAGAACACATTGGTGAAGAACAAAAAAATTACCGGGTTGCCAGTATTGGCATTCATCCTGCGATATCACAGTATAATGGCTTTTATACATTGGATACCTATAATAACTTTTACCCATTATCCTATAAACACCAATTTAGGAAAATAATTGAGGTAGAGTTGGCAAAAAATAAAACCATTCGCAAATATTTTGATCAGTGGGGAGGCCGCTGTTACATCTTTACAGCACAGCTTGGAAAAAAATATATGATTAAAAAGGACTCCGAACGGAAATTAAAGGACCTGCAATTAAATACAACGGTATTTAAAGAACTGGGTGGTAAATACATATTGTCAGCACTGCCTATTTCTAATTCGGAGAGTATACAGCTAAAACTAGATAAGATATTTGAATCAAGAAATTCAGCATGGAAGATTTATTTATACAAGACTTTGTAAACAGCGGGGGTTATAACGGATGATGGAACCTGTCCTTACGATTGTAGTGCCTTGTTATAATGAAGAAGAAGTTTTACCTGAAACGATTAATCAGCTCGACCAGCTCGTAAAACAGTTAATAAGCGAACAGCTTGTTTCCAACAGAACAAAAATTTTGTTTGTGGATGATGGGAGTAAGGACCGAACCTGGGAAATGATTTATAAAGCGGGGTTAAGAAATGAGCGTGTTCGAGGTTTAAAATTATCAAGAAATGTGGGCCACCAAAACGCGTTATTAGCAGGTTTGTTCGCTGCTAAGGAGACTTCCGATTGTGTTGTCTCCATAGACGCTGACCTACAGGATGATATTGAGGTTATTCGTGAATTTATTCATAAGTTTAATGAAGGAAATGAGATTGTTTATGGCGTTCGAAAGCGCAGGGATAGTGATACCTTTTTTAAGCGGAGCACGGCTCAAGGTTTTTATAAGTTAATGAATAAACTGGGCGTCAATCTTGTTTATAATCATGCGGATTTTCGTTTAATGAGTAAACGAGCATTAATAGAATTAGAAGAATTTAAAGAAGTTAATCTTTTTTTACGCGGAATTGTTCCACTCCTTGGATTTCGGTCAGAAATCGTTTACTATGATCGCAAAGAAAGACAAGCAGGTGAAACGAAGTATCCGTTAAAAAAAATGCTTGCTTTTGCTTTTGATGGAATTACATCATTTTCTGTTACACCGATTCGGTTTGTATTATTTATCGGGTTTGTTTCCTTTTTCTTAAGCCTGTTATTTGGGTTATACTTCTTAATGTTAAAAGCATTGGGGGAAACTCAGACAGGCTGGACGTCAGTTATCACTTCTATCTGGTTAATTGGCGGCTTACAGTTGATTGCGATAGGTTTAATTGGAGAGTATGTAGGGAAAATTTATAAAGAATCAAAGCAGCGTCCCAAGTTTATTATTGATATTGATACCTTCTCAATGCCAGCATCTCGTCATCATTTAATTAGGGATAGTGATGAACAGGAGTTTTTTAAAATGGAGCATAGAAAATTATCTGAGACAAACTAACTCCTATACGTAACTTCTGCTTAAAGGAGTCTTCTTATCTAAAGAAGGCTCTTCTTTTTTTGAAATAAAAGTGGTACAAACCCTCTCTCCTGAATAAAAATTGATAGACAGGCTTCTATCTTGATTCAGGGAGAGATTACAATGAATGTATTTTTGAGTTATATTTTGCTGGGATTGTCGCTTGCTGCTCCGATTGGTCCAATTAATGCAGCTCAAATTGATAAGGGAATAAGACATGGTTTCATGCATTCATGGCTTATTGGAGTGGGGGCTGTCGCAGCAGATGGCGTTTATATGATGGTTGTTTACTTTGGAGTTGTTCACTTTCTAGAAACTCCTTTTATGAAAACCTTTTTGTGGTTATTTGGCTGCTTTGTGTTAATTTATACAGGAATTGAAACGATGCTATCAGCAAATAAACTGAAAATAGGAGAAAAAAGGCAGGAAGAGCCATTAGTAAAATCCTTTTTATCTGGTTTCTTTATGTCCATATCCAATCCGTTGACGATTTTATTTTGGCTTGGGATTTATGGCTCTGTTCTTGCCAAAACAGCTGCTACCTATGAAACGAGTCAGTTAATACTTTATAGCAGTGCGATCTTTATTGGATTACTATTATGGGATATTACAATGGCAGGTATAGCTAGTAATTTCCGTAAATATTTAACCTCCCGGCTGCTAGTAGGGATTTCACTTTTATCTGGAATATCATTGATTGGATTTGGTATTTACTTTGGATTTCAAGCATTCAATGTATTATTTGGATAACAAAAAAAGCCAGCATAGCAAACGCTGGCAATCGAGATTTCAAGCGGTTGGCCAAGGGCTAAATACCTTTCCTTTTTTCTTTTTCTTTTTCCATTTAAGATTCATAATCAAGGTTATGCAGCCAATAATACCCACGAATGCAAGACTGATAAAAAAGCCAGGCCGGCTTGTCCCATGAAATAGGGTACCACTAACTGCAACTAGTATGAACAGTATCCCTAAAGAGTATTTTATTTTATCCTTTGCGGTAACCTCTAATAGTTTCCACGAAGAAGCTAAGATAAAAATCCAATTGTAGAGAAGCATAAGCCCGGCAGCAGTAGTGATGTACTCATACACATGTCCCGGCATTAATAATGCGCAGACAATTGACGCTGATATTCCTAGTACTGTAATTAGCAAAGTAGGGATTGGAACCTTTAGTTTTCCTTGTTTGCAAAATAATCCAGGTGCATCCCCTTCTTCAGAAAGTGTAACAAGTATGCTGGTAACCGCAAAAAGGGAAGCAACCATCGTTGAAAATCCGGCAATAATTAATGCTCCATTAAAAAGATGAGGAATAAAAGTTAAATTGTAATTATCTAATGCGTTAACAAAAGGACTTTTCTCGCCATTAAATTGATTCCAAGGCACCATTAAGACAGCGAGACCAATCGAGAGCATGTAGATAATCATAAGCGTCAATAACATTACCTTTCCAGCCTTTGGAGCTTCCTTCGGATCCTTTAACTGTGTGGCCATTAATCCTAATATTTCGATGCCTCCAAACGCATAAAAGGCAAAAATAACCCCAGACCATAATCCTAAAACACCATGTGGAATTAAATCCTTTTGGCTGTCAGGATATTGTATTGGTCTGTCTCCATCAATGACTCCGAATATCGCCAGTAAAGCAATAATTACGAACATTAATATCGCTGCTATTTTTAAAATGGCAAGAACATTCTCTAATTTGTTTAGAATGCTTACGCCGATAAGAACGACAACAAGTCCTAGTAGGGCATACATTCCAGCAAAGATCCATAGAGGAATTTTGGGGAACCAGAAACGTGAAAAAATAGAAAGTGCAGTCATTTGACTCCCCATAATTAATACCTCTGACATCCAATAGACCCATCCGCTGCTAAAACCAGCCCATCTCCCGAAAGCTTTTTTCGCATAGGAACGAAAACCGCCTTTTAGTGGTTCTTGTGCTGTCATTTTTGCAAGGGCATCAAAGACAAAATAGGTTCCTGCGGCTGCAAGAATGAAGGCAATTAAAATGGCTGGACCAGTCATTTTTATGGCGATACTTGACCCTAGGAAGAATCCTGTACCAATTGTACACCCCACCCCAAATAACGAAAGCTGCCACCACTTCATATTGCCTTTTTCTTCTGCACCGCTACTCGGTTTTCCCATTATTGCCTCTCCCAGTTGCTCCTACTGCTTTATCCGTAATTTCCTGATTATTATAGTCAGGATCATTCTTCCCACGCTGCCGGTTGGCACCGCCTAAATATACACTTTGATGTTCCTGCTGTTCTTTCCTGAATTTATTAAAATTTTCATTTACCATGTATGTCCCCTCATTTCCTTTCTAATATCTTTCTATATGTTAAGATACACGCTCACAAAAAAGTTATTCAGTGAGTTCATGAGAGGAATTTAGGATTTTGTTGGAATCAGGAAATTGATTACATAATCGGCGGCTAAATCATTGAAAATAAAAAGGTACTAGACAAAGTTGAAATATATAAAAATGGCGATACTGAGAAGAAGCAATAAACCTTGAAAGGGGTTAATTATATGTTAACGACAGAGCAGCTTGCTGGGTTTCGTTTGCAATTATTAAAGGAAAAAGAGGAAATAGAAGAACGCCTCGAGCAAAATGATCACTATGGTTTTGAACGAGGGCATTATCATGAATCGATGGGGGAGTTATCTAGTTATGATAACCATCCCGCTGACGAGGGTACAGATTTGTACGAGCGTGAAAAGGATATTGCATTAAATCAACATACAGATTTGCAGCTATTGAATATAAAAAGAGCGCTAGAGGCAATGGAAAATGGGACGTATGGACAATGTGAGGTATGCGGGAAAGAAATCTCTTATGAACGTTTAGAAGCATTACCTAATACAACATATTGTAAAGAACACAGTCCAGATCAAGATATCTCACATGACCGTCCTATCGAAGAGGGGGTTTTAATGCCTCCATTTGGGAAGTTTGATATGGATTCGAAGGATGAGAATGTTGCTTTTGATGCGGAGGACTCCTGGCAGATTGTATCTCAATGGGGAACATCCGATACACCATCAGACTTAGCTTTTCCTCAGGAACATTATAACGATGTTAATAATGAACCTGATGAAAATGAGGGGTATGTGGAGGACTTTGAAAACTTTGTAGGTAATGATATGTATGGAAACAATATCACAGTGTATCCAAATCCACAGCATGAACGGTATGAAGAACAGCTAGACGAAGAAGGAATCATGACAAGCTTTGGAGATTTGCCAGCATACGAACATGCTCCATATGTCGAAGACGATAAATAAAAAAGAAAAAACAGCTTTCGATTGGAAAGCTGTTTTCTCTAATTTTATTTGTTTCTATAAGGTTTTTGAGCAATTGGCAGGTCCTTGGCATTTAAATCATCATCAACATCATCGATAACCGTGCCAATCTCACCTTCGGTATACGCATCTGTCGCCTGTTCGTGTGTGGTTGCTAAACCAGTAGAAATTATGTCGTTTTTTTGGTAGTCGCTCGTTTCATAAATACGTCCTGCGAGTTCAGTACTATTGTCGGCAGAATTCTTTTTATCCATGCTGCACACTCCTTTTTAAAAATAAGGTACAACCGTATTTTCTACTTATTATTCGAGGATTACTCATAAAAATATCAGGAGCTGAATTAGATGAACAAAGATAAATATCCATCAAGGGAAGAATTGGACGAAGCATTTCATTTTCTTCATGACGCTATTAACAGGATTACAGTCGAAGAAGAAGAGGAAGAAATGAAAATGGAGGCAAATGGAAATAATCAGATAGAGAAATAGATTTTTTTTTGAGGTGGACTTAAAAGATGAGGGAATCCCTAGCGAAGAAAATTGCCTGGATAAGCGTGATTAGTAATATCATCTTAACATTAGGAAAACTTTTTATCGGCTGGTATGGAAATAGTGATGGTGTTTTTGCGGATGGAATCCATTCAGCTGCAGATGTTTTTGCATCGGTCATCGTCCTCTTGGTGATTAAAATTGCCAACAAACCAGCTGATACAGAACACCCTTATGGTCATGGAAAAGCAGAGGTCATTGTATCAGGGATCGTAGGGATTTTGCTTTTTCTCGTTTCGATATATGTTGTATATGAAGGAATCATGGGCTTCTTCCATGAGGTAGAAACACCAAGCTTTTTAGCCATGTGGGTAGCCATTATTTCTTACATTACAAAAGTTATTTTGTATCGTTCATCATTAAAGGTGGCTAAGGAGCATAATAGTAAGGCAATTGAAGCGATTGCCTTCGACCATAAAGCTGATATTGTTGCTTCGATTGCGGCAGCTATCGGGGTTCTCCTTTCGATAATTGGTGAACGTTTTGATATTTTATTCTTGCATTATGGCGATAAAGCAGCAAGTATTTTTGTAGCCTACTTGATCTTTAAAATTTCAAAAGAGATGTTAATGGAAGCTTTTGATATCTTACTCGAAAGGAATATTGACGCAGGTACTCTACAGGAATACATTAATGTAGTGAATGAATTCCCAGAGGTGAAGAGGATTGATCGACTTAGAGCGAGGGAACATGGTCATTATATTTTAGTTGATCTTAGAATATCCATTGACCACTTTAAAACCATTAAGGAAGGTCATGACCTGGCCAAGTCAATCAAGGGGAGATTGATGGAGAGGTACGATAATATTGACGAGGTATTAATTCATTTAAATCCCTATTTTCCAGAATAAAATCTTGTTTGTACTTTTTTGATTTTGGGTTTATGATAATGAAGTAATTAAATGCTAAGGAGTTGATATTTTTGAGTTATGCAATAGACCCGGACCCTAGTAGTAAGGGGAAGTCAGCGTTATCTTTGAATTGGATTCTTCAGGAATATCAGCTCTTAAGAAGGTAGTTTGGCTTCCTCAAACAAAGTAAGTGAGGAGGTTTTATCATGTTGGAGATTTTTAAAAGCAGCGAAACAAAAGTCCTGGAACAGGTTGAGAAAATTTCAAAAGGCTGCTGGGTAAATATGTATGCCCCAACCGAAGAAGAAATTAACAGGGTTGCAGATGAAGCCAACATCTATGTTGACTTTATTAGAGACGCCCTTGATGACGAAGAACGCCCGAGAATTGAGCGTGAAGATGGGCAGGTTTATATCATTGTCGATTACCCTTATATTACGCACGATGATGCAGGATTTCCTATCTATGAAACGATCCCAATTGGGATTGTTTTAACAGATGAGTGTATCTTGACTGTATCTTTAAAGGATACGCCAATCTTAGAAGTTTTTAAGAATAATAAAATAAAAGAGTTTTATACTTTCAAAAAGAACCGATTTGCTCTTCAAATTCTGGCTATCATAACATCTTATTATCTTCGTTATTTAAAACAAATTAATAAAAGAACCAATGAAATTGAAAGAGAACTTCACCAATCGATGAAAAATAAAGAATTGTATGCCTTTCTAGCATTAGAAAAAAGTCTAGTCTATTTTACAACATCCTTGAAGTCGAACAAAGTGGTCTTAGATAAAATCCTTCGTTTTAGTTATATCAAAATGTACGAGGAAGATAAGGATTTATTAGAGGATGTAATGATTGAGAAAATCCAGGCGATAGAGATGGCTGAGACGTACAGCTCAATCCTCAGTGGAATGATGGACGCTTTTGCATCGATTATTTCCAACAACGTAAATATTGTTATGAAATTTTTAACATCATTCACGATTATTCTTTCTTTTCCAACGATCGTATTCAGTTTTTACGGCATGAATGTTGATTTACCCTTTCAAAATAGTCCACATGCCTTTTGGATATCCATAACCGTTGCCTGTGTTTTATCTACATTAACAGCACTAATTTTTTGGAAAAAGAAATACTTTTAACCAACAAAAAAAACCGTCATCACTCGTTGACGGTTTTTTTACTGGAATCAAAAAAATTTCCCAACTTTTCTGGGTAGTTTTTCATTTCTGTTTTCGGAAAATTCCGAATAAAATAAAGAAACAGGTACAGGCCTGGAGTTGAAAAATAGGGGAGAATGTGGATGAAAAAGAGAAAGGTAATAGGAGCGTCCGTACTTAGCCTTGTAATGGGGGTATCCATGTTTGCAACTGCAGCCTTCGGCCAGCAGCCGAACAGTCAGGAAGAGTCTATGCGCGTTGTTATTCAAGGAGCATCCGCTGATAAGGCTCAAGCTAAGAAGACTTATGGGGTACGCTGGGACTTTGGATCAGAGGGTTTTACCACAACTGTTAACAGCAAGCAATACCATGCACTATTAAAAAACAAAAATCTAACCATTGAAAAAATAGAGGAAGTTCAACTTACACCTAACATAGAAGCTGCAGCTAGACCAGGTGGTTCTACAAGTTCTGGTCCGAGTGATCAAACACCATGGGGAATTCAAGCCATATATAATGATTCTGCTATTCAGACAACCTCTGGAGGCAATGGAATAAAGGTGGCAGTCCTTGATACAGGTGCCAATACAAGTCACTCCGATTTAACAAATACAGTCGAGCAATGTAAGGATTTTACACAAGCTAAAACACCGCTTATCGACGGAAGCTGCTCAGATGGAAATGGTCATGGAACGCATGTTGCTGGTACAGTCCTAGCGGATGGAGGCAGCACTGGACAGGGGATATATGGTGTAGCGCCGGAAGCGGGTCTTTGGGCATATAAAGTATTAAATAACCGTGGCTCTGGCTATTCAGATGATATTGCTTCTGCCATTCGTATGGCAGCTGATGAGGCAACTAGAACTGGTTCGAAAGTAATTATCTCAATGTCTTTAGGCTCAAGATCAAAAGACTCATTAATTTCTAGTGCTGTAGATTATGCCTATGGTAAAGGAGTATTAGTAATTGCAGCCGCTGGAAATGATGGTCCTACAAGCAATACAATTGGTTATCCAGGAGCATTAGTCAATGCTGTAGCAGTAGCTGCTTTGGAAGATGTTCAGCAGAACGGTACATATCGTGTCGCTGATTTCTCTTCACGAGGAAATCCAAATACAGATGGTGACTATATCATTCAAGAACGTGATATAGAGGTCTCTGCCCCTGGCAGGGCAATTGAGTCCACATGGAATGATGGTTCCTATAATACAATTAGTGGAACGTCAATGGCTACACCACATGTATCAGGATTAGCTGCTAAAATTTGGGCTGAAAGTCCTTCAATGTCTCACACGCAACTTCGAAAAGAGCTTCAAGACCGTGCAAAACTATTCGATATTAAAGGCGGTACTGGGGCGGCAACTGGTGATGATTATGCTTCTGGATTCGGTTTTCCCAGAGTAAAATAATAGACAAAAGCCATCTGTTTATTGCGAACAGATGGCTCTTTTCTCTACTTTACAATTTTAAAAATTGTCTGAACAAATAGATGGAAGAGGTGGATTAGATGTTATAAAATGATAGGAAAAGGAAGAGCTTCTAGAGGGTGGTTTTTTCGATGGAATTTGGACCATTAATCAAATATTACAGGACCCAAAAAGGAATAACACAAAAGGAACTTGCTGCTGGAATTTGCTCTATCCCTCATTTAAGTAAAATTGAAAACAACTCAAAAGACGCAAATGAAGAGACTATTTCCTTATTGCTAGCAAGGCTGGAAGTCAGCTTTGATGAAATGGAGGAAAAAGAAGAATTAATTAAAACCTTATTAAGAGACTTTGGAGAAAAAATTAACTTTTATTTACGAGAAGAAATTGAAGAGATTTATCAAAAGTTAAAACAAATTGAACATGTTGTCCCTTTCTCTGCATATATGTATACATACGAATTATATAAATATCGGTATCTACTATTCAAGGGATTATTATCAGAAGCAGAAGTACAACGAGACATATTACATAAACAAAAGAAAAATTTTTCCCAACATGAGAAGTATTTATTTCGCTATTATAATGCTGTATTTTTAATATTAAAGGGTCAGTATAAAAAAGCAGATGCAATCTTCGATGAATTATTTGTTGAAAACAACAATGGATTTATAAATGGTGAATTTCTTTACCACTGGACTTTTGTAAAAAGTTCACTTGATCAACCCGGCCATGCTATTCACTTTGGCAGGCAGGCGCTGCAAATTTTTATGAATCAACATAATTTCTATCGAATTCTTCATACGTTAATGGTGTTAGGTATTAACTATTCTCGTTCCAGTATTTACGAAGAAGCTCAGGTCTGTTTTAACCATTTAATAAGGAATGCTGAACTTCTGAAGGAAGAAAAAATACTTCCACAAATCTATCATAATATGGGTTACCTGCAGAATAGAATGAATAACGTGAAGGATGCCTTAAGGTATTATGAAAAGAGTCTATCTTTACAGCCTATTAAAAATCAGCATTATTATGTAACTTTATATGCAATGGGCGAAATATATTATAATTTGAATATAATAGAAAAGGCAAGGGAATGTTTTCTTCTTATCAGTTCTCAATCCAAGGAGATTGTTGGCGTGAAAAAACAAAGTCTTCTGTCTACCTTTTATCTCATTCATATGGAATCACCTGAAAAAGCAATGAAATTTTTAGAAACAAAGGTAATTCCTTATTTAGAGAGTGCAAAAGAACATAAGGACGATTTAATCCGTTATTACAAACTACTTTCAGAGCACCACAATCAAAATGGAAGGTACTTGGAGGCAGTAAATTATCTATCCAAAATTACATGAGGAGGAAGAAAATGAAAAAGTCTATTATACTAATATTCTCACTCTCTTTACTTATACTTTTATCACCTGCTGCAAAAGATGTTAGCAGTCCATCTTCTTCGAATGAACTTGCGGCCAAAAGTATTCAATATCAACAAGCAGACCCAATTCACCCTCCTGTTGGATAAATAAAAAAATCCTTTTAGACTTTTTGTCTAAGAGGATTTTTTTTATTAAATTTAAAAATTAGGGGATAGTAATTTATATGTGCTTAATAAGGAGGAAAATTTTATGAAATCATTTGTTGTTGGCTTTCATCAAGAAGATAATGTGGATTCCATGCAGATTCAAAAGCTAAGCCAGGAGGATTTTGAAAAAGCAACAGAAGGGGGCACAAGGCATTTATTTGATTTAGATACTAACATTGGCTTTTTTGTCTTTTTTGATGCAGAGGATGCAGATGGAGATGTTTCCTATATGGTTCTTCAATATGAGGATCCAACTGGTGAGGATGGAAGTGAGGATCCAGTCGCATGCTATTCCTTCCAGTTGAAGGATTTTTATGAATTTACAGCCCTTTATCTAAACGATTTAGAATTCAACGAAGAGGTAAGCGAAGAGGAAGAAGATTATGGACCAATACATCATTTAGCTCATCTCCTGTTCCATATTGTGGAAGAAGGAAAAGATTTAGAGGTGTAAAGAGGGTGTCCCAAATCGGGACACCCTTCTTATAAATGAAATTAAGCTTTTAATACATCGTGGTCAACATAGCGCTCACCGTTTAATTCGCTAATCACATTGATCGCGACTCTCGCTCCGTCACCTGCTGTAACAATGGTATGTACGCTCACACCAGCAACAGTACCAGCTGCCCAAATGCCATCCACATTTGTTTTACCTTGTGCATCTACATCAAGGATCGTTTTTACTCTTGGCTCCGTACCAGGCTTGGTAGTTAAACCTGCTTTTTCAGCTAGGTCTACAAGGAAACCTGTAGCAACAATTACATGCTTTGCTTCATAATCACCATTTTCGGTTTCCACCTTAAAACCTTCGCCAACTTTGCTAATATTCGTAACAGTAGTTTGGACGATTTCTCCGCCAAATTTACTTACCTGCTGCTTGCCAATTTCAACCAGGTCAGGTCCAGAGATTTCCACCACGCCATAGTGGTTCTCCACCCAAGCACGTTTTGTAACTGTTTTGTCATTATCGAGCACCAATGTTTTCTTTCCTGCTTTAGCAGTCAATAACGCAGCACTCGCTCCCGCTGGTCCAGCACCAATCACAACAACATCTAACATGTAAAAACCTCCATTCGGAAATAAATATACAAAAAAAGTGTAACCTAATAAATCAGAAAAGTAAAAATCACTGCTCAGAATGTAGAAAAGAACCATCAAGTAAAAGATGGTTCTAGTCAATTATTGCTCTTTTGCTTTCAAATATTGCTGGCGCTTCATTACTGGTTTTCGCACTTGCATGAAATAGTATAGAACAGCTCCGATAAGAATATAGAAAGAACATAGGAAGTACAAGGAACTAAAGTCCATTTTTGCAGCGATTAATCCTATCAAGAATGAACCTAATGCAATACCAGTATCATAGATTGATAGAAAAGTAGCTGTAGCTAAACCACGTTTTCTAGGAGCGGCATTTTGGATGGCAATAGTTTGAAAGGTTGGAAAAAGAGTACCCCATCCTAAGCCAATCATCCCGGCTGAAACGAGGAAAGTAATCGCGCCTTCACTTTGGCTCAATACAAACATACCAATCGCAAACATGATGATAGAAGGGAATACAATCACATTGGGACCATATTGATCCAGCCATTTGCCTGTAAATGGTCTAGACATTAATAAAATAATCGCGTACACAACAAAGAAAAGACTTGAGACTTCTGAAACATGGATTTCATTTGCGTATATAGATACGAAAGAAAGCAGTGCAGAATATACAATGGCTAAAAAACCACCGACAATAGCAATTGATACTGCTGAAGGTTCAATAAAGTTTTTTAAGGAGAAGGCCGGAACAATTACCTGCTTTTTAGTTTCCTCTGCCTTTGATAACTTGACTGTGAGGCCGGTGATTAGCGCCCCTATGGCCACAATTACAGATAGGATGAACATTGTTTTTGCACCCCACTGCTGGATGGCTGTCAACCCTATAAATGGCCCTAGAACCATTGCCATGTTTGTCGACATTACAAAGTATCCCATTCCTTCTCCTCTTCTTGAACTAGGAATGAGGTCGGCAACAATGGCTCCTGCAGCGGTAGTGGCCATTCCAAAGCCCACTCCGTGTAATAAACGAATAACTAGGAATCCTGTTGCTGTTTTGGGGAAGAAGTATAATAGGGAAGCCGCAGCGAAAATAATAAGTGCGGTTAAAAGCACTTTTTTATTGCTGCCTCGTTCTAGCCATTGTCCAGCAAGCGGTCGTGAAAGAATAGCTGAGAGTAAAAAAACAGTTGTCATGAGTCCAGCTTGTGAGGCGTTGCTGTTAAATTCCTGTAATGCGTATATAGGCAGAGTTACGAGTAAAATATAAAAAGTTAAAAATAGGAAAAAATTACTCAAGGAAATATTAATAAAATCCTTCGTCCATAATTTAGGTTTGCTCATGTTTTTCACTCCTTTACAAAAGTTGTTTTAACCAAACACTTTGCAATTTTAATAATTCGTGTTGTGAACTTTCTGGGAAATGATTTAATAAAGTCTGATTACATTCCGAAACAGCATGCTCCCACTTAGGAAATTCACTCACTGCTAGCTCCGTTAATTGAATATACTTCTCCCGTTTGTCCTTGCCTGGTATTTGTGTTACATAACCTTGTTTAACAAGCCGTTGAATAGTACGAGTCATTGGAGGAGCTTCAACGAACAGATACTCAGAGAGTTCTTTTTGAGTTAGTGAACCTTTGGTATGTAAAACAAAGAGGACAGACCATTGGGCACTATATAATCCATATGGTTTTAGAGCTTCATTCAGTCTATTGGTCAATTGGCGGGAAAGTTGATGTAGAGTATGAAACAATGCGTGGTTGGTCAAATAAGTTCACTCCAGAATTAATATAGTTACGTTAGTTACCTGGGTAATCAAAATGTTTACCTAGGTAACTATAAAGGTTTGAGAGGAAAAAGTCAAGGAATGCTCACTACAGAAGCAGTTGAAAAAATTAAACAAAAAAAATCCGCGGAAAATTCCGCGGACTTTATTTATCTTAAAACATTAAAGTATCTTGCCTCAGGATGGGCAAATACCATGGCTGATACGGAAGCTTCTGGCTCCATCATACAGCCTTCTGTTAATTCAATCCCAATTTCCTCAGGATGGATCAACGCAAATAGTTTCTTCTGATCCTCTAAATCTGGACAAGCTGGATAACCAAAAGAGAAACGTTGCCCTTGATACTTAGCAGTAAAACGATCCTGCATCGTAAACGTTAGCGGATCTGGGAATCCCCAGCGATCGCGCATTTGGCGATGGATTAATTCTGCAAAACCTTCAGCAGTTTCGAGTGCTAAAGCTTGCAAGGCATGGCTCTCAAGAAAACGGCCTTCTGCCTTTAACTTATCAGCTTGTTCACGAATCCCTCTGCCAGCTGTTACTGTAAAGAAACCAACGTAATCTTTCTCTCCACTGTCAACGGATTTAATAAAATCAGCCAAGCATAAATGCGGTTCAGATTCTTGACGAGGGAAATCAAACGTCTCAATAATCCTAGCAGGATTTTCTGGATCGTAAATGTAGATTTTATTTCCGTCGGACTGTGCAGGGAAGAACTGATAGACCGCAGCTGGTAAAATCCAATTTTCTCTCTTAGCGTCGGCTAATAGTCCATCTACAACTTCTTTCACCTTTATTGCTTTTTCATCCTTTGCAGCAATCAGATTTGCTATTTTTCCTTTTACACCGAGATGATGGCCAATTAACATTTGCATATTAATATAAGGCTCAATATGGGATAAGGAGTAGGATTTTAAAATATGTTTCTTGGTATCCATCGGAGTGAAAACCGGAACTTCGGTTGAAACGGATGGCCTAGTTTTTACTGCTGTAGATACCGCTGAACGACTTGGCAGCTCCCGCGGCACTTCTAAAGCAGCAAGCTTTTCATTTTTTTCAGCAATCAGTTTTTCAAGCTCCTCCGGAGATTGAAGCTGATTCGCTAATGATAATCCTGTCATAGCATCCTTTGCATAAAGAACAAGTCCTTCATATTCCTTAGCAATTTTTGTATCAGTAAACTTTCTAGAAAGAGCTGCTCCACCTACAAGGATAGGTGTTGAAATTCCCGCTTCTTTCATATCTTGTGCTGTTATCACCATTTGCTGTGCTGACTTTACCAGCAAGCCTGATAATCCAACAATGTCCGGCTTTTCTTTTTGGATCGCTTGAACCAATTCATTAGGTGATACTTTGATCCCTAAATCTCGGACATCATAGCCGTTATTGCTAAGAATGATGTCTACGAGGTTTTTCCCAATATCATGAACGTCTCCTTTTACGGTTGCCAAAATGACTTTACCTTTCGAGGAAGAGACATCTCCTTTTTCCATATAGGGTTCTAGATAAGAGACAGCCGCTTTCATTACTTCAGCACTCTGGAGAACTTCGGCAACGATAAGCTGATTGTCATTAAATAGTCTTCCAACTTCTTTCATGCCTTCCATTAATGGTCCATTGATAATATCAAGCGGAGCAGGATAATTTTCAAGTGCTATAGCCAAATCAGGCAATAAACCTTCCTTTGTACCCTCAATCACATAGTAAGAGAGCCGTTCTTGTAAACTCATGTTAGGCACTGTACTTTTTGACTCTTTCTTTTTACCTCGATAAAATTCAGTAAAAGTGGCTAATGTTTCATCTGTTGTATTAAAAAGAAGGTCCTCAGCTAATTGTACTTCTTCCTTTGAAATAGAAGCGAAACGTTCTAGTTTTTCGGTGTTAACAATCGCGTAATCAAGACCAGCTAATGTACAGTGATATAAAAAGACTGAGTTTAGGATTTCTCTGCCGACAGGCGGAAGACCGAAAGAGACATTACTGATACCAAGAATGGTTTGTGTCTTAGGAAGATGTTCTTTAATTAACTTAATACCTTCTACGGTTGCTTTTGCAGAACCAATATATTGTTCATCACCAGTTCCTACAGGGAAGACTAGCGGGTCAAAAATAATATCCTGCGGCTTCAAACCATATTTATTGACTAAAATGTCATGAGATCGTTTAGCAATCTCTAATTTCTTTTCAGCTGTAACACCCATACCTTTTTCATCAATTGTACCAACGACGACAGCTGCTCCGTACTTATGAATTAGAGGAACAACTGCCTCAAATCTTTCTTCACCATCTTCAAGGTTAATCGAGTTAATAATCGCCTTTCCTTGTGAATATTTGAGTGCTTTTTCGATTACTTTCTCATCAGTTGAATCAATAACTAACGGAACCTTGATTTTTTTAACCACTTCTGGAATAAAATTCTCCATATCGCTAAGCTCATCACGATCGGGGTCTGCAAGACAAATATCAATAACATGCGCGCCGCCTTTAACCTGAGCCCGTGCAATCTCTGCAGCTTCTTCAATCTTACCTTCGTTAATGAGACGTTTGAATTTACGGGAGCCAATTACGTTTGTCCGCTCTCCAACCATGATTGGACGCAATGTCGGGTCATCGTAAACAAAGGGTTCAATCCCCGATACCATATGGAAATCAGAATGTTGTGCTTCCCGCGGTGAATATTTTTTCATTTCTTCTGAAATCGCACGGATATGACTTGGTGTCGTTCCACAGCAGCCGCCGACAATATTTAACCAGCCATGGGCTGCAAAATCAGCAAGCTTTTTCGCCAACGTTTCAGGTGTTTCATGATAATGACCTTCCTCATCAGGCAGCCCAGCATTTGGATAACAAATAATCGCGGTTGAAGAAAGATTGGAAAGCGATCGAATATGCTCCTGCATAAATTCCGGACCAGTCGCACAATTTAGTCCCACTGCAACAGGACTCATATGCTCTAAAGAAATGTAAAAGGATTCAATTGACTGTCCAGCAAGGGTTGTGCCCATCGGTTCAATTGTTCCTGATACAATTAATGGAAGAACTTTTCCTGTTTTACTAAAAGCATTTTTTATTCCAATAAAACCAGCTTTTACATTCAGCATATCCTGACTTGTTTCAAGAAGGAGAAGGTCGACACCACCGTCAATCAGCCCGATTGCTTGTTCTTCATAGGAAGCGGCGAGTGCTTCAAAAGTTGTCCCGCCCGTAACGCTTAAAGTCTTGGTGGTCGGTCCCATTGAACCTGCCACATATCGCGGCCACTCAGCTGTAGAAATTTTTTCAGCTTCCTTCTTGGCAATTTGACCAGCAATTTTATTTAATTCATAAGCCCTAAATCCTAGATTGTAGTCATCAAGAACAATGCTTGTGGCCCCAAAGGAGTTGGTTTCAATAATATCAGCACCAGCCTCCAAGTATTCACGATGAATTTTCGCGATTGTCTCAGGAGCTGTTACATTCAGATACTCATTACAGCCCTCGTATTGCTCACCGCCAAAGTCCTCTGCTGTTAAATTCTCCTGTTGAATCATGGTACCCATCGCACCATCCATCACAAGGATTCGTTTTTGTAGTTGTTCACTGAATGGAGCTTTCGACATAGATGTTCCCCCTAACTTGACTTGCACGCTGTCTGGCATATATTGCTAATTCTGTTGTTAGTTCGTAGCGTAAAAATGGTGTGATTAAATATATTCCATTGAATAAATCCAGTGCTGTGTCAATTAAAGATTTTGTTATTTCAATTCCTTCACGTGCAGCCTGTAATGGCTGATCCTTCAACGCTGCCATTCTGTCTCGAATCGGTTGCGCGATTTTAATCCCTGGTACTTCATTATGAAGGAATTCCGCATTCCTGCTGCCTGTTAAAGGCATTAAACCAATATAAATAGGAGCATTTAGGTGTTTTGTATGTTCATAGACTTCGATTAATTTTTCCTCAGAGAAGACAGGCTGTGAAATGAAATAATCGGCACCATATTCAATCTTCTTCTCAAGACGTTTAACGGCTTTTTCTACTGAACGGACATTTGGATTAAAGGCACCTGCAATACTAAAAGCAGTTTTTTGACCAAGGTCTTTCCCAGAGAATGACAAACCTTCATTTAACTGTTTAATCATTTGAATTAACTCAAATGATGATACATCGTAAACAGAGGAGGCACCCGGAAAGTCTCCGACTCGCGCAGGGTCACCGGTGATAGCGAGCACATCATGCATCCCAAGTGTATGAAGCCCCATTAGATGAGATTGCAAACCAATAATATTGCGGTCTCTGCAGGCAATATGGATCAGCGGGCGCATTCCTAATTCTTGTTTAACAAGATAACCTAAAGCTTCATTGGAAATCCTCACCTGAGCTAACGAGTTATCTGCCATCGTAATCGCATCAATTCCTGCTTCTTTCAATGCTTTTGCGCCTTCAAAAAATTTACTTGTATCAAGCTTTCTAGGAGTATCTAATTCTACAATAACTGACGGCCGTTCTTTCACAATTTCCTCAAGAGGCTGAAGTTCCCTTTTAGCAGCACTCTGTTCAATGATGATTTTTTTTGTTTCTAATCTAACCACTTTTTCGGTGACAGGCACGCTATTTTTTAGCTCTGCTGCAAAAGCCTGGATATGGGCTGGAGTTGTTCCACAGCAGCCGCCAAGCAAACGAACTCCCTCCTGACGGAAGCTTTGGGCCGATTTTTTAAAATAATCTGCATCCCCCTCATAATGGAATTTTCCATCTGTATAAGCTGGAAGACTCGCATTTGGGTAGGCCGAAAGATAAGCATGTTTAGGCAGTTCAATCTGCTCTAGTGTTTTCAACATGTGATGGGGCCCAAGCCGGCAGTTTAAGCCAATAACATCAGCACCGAGGTTTTCAAGAGTGGCAAAGGCATCATTAATCGGTGTCTGATCTTGTAAAATTCCTGGCTCATGAAGGGAAACCTGGGCAATAATTGGCAGCTTTGTTTCCTTTCGAGCAATCGTAAGGACCGTTTCTAGTTCCTCAAGGTCATAAAAGGTTTCTAATAAAATGCCGTCAACACCTTCTAGTAACAAACAGTACAGCTGTTCACGGAAACTGCGCTTTAATTCTTCTATTGATAAGGTACTAGGCTTAATCCCGCGGTTACCGCCGATTGTTCCCAGTACAAAAGTATTTTCTTGGGCTGCTAATTTTGCATTCTGGACGGCGGCACTATTGATTGCTTTAACGGAGTCCTCAAGACCATATCTTTGCAGTTTTAGATAATTCGCTGCATAGGTGTTGGTTTGAATAACATCCGCACCCGCTGTAATATAGGCTTTATGAATCTCTTGAACTTTTTCCGGATGAGAAAGGTTCAACTCTTCCAAGCAGCTATCTTTGCCGAATGAATAAAGAAGGGTGCCCATGGCACCGTCACCTATTAAAATTTGGCTTTTTAATTTTTCTAAGAAAGTCATGATTATTCTCCTTGCTGCAAGACCAATAGTTTTTCTTTCACCAGGTGTAAAGCCTGAGAGAAGTCATTAATGAGATCGTCTGGGTTCTCTAAGCCCACGGACAAGCGGATGAGGCTGTTTTTAATTCCTCGTTTTTCCCTTTCTTTTTGGGACATAGCTGCATGTGACATTTTTGCCGGATAGGACAGAATGGATTCGACCGCACCAAGACTAACGGCAAAAACAGGGATTTTTACATTGGAAAGAAAAACTTGAAGTGCTTGTTCATCCTCGAATTCAAACGACAAAACTGCACCTGGTCCAGCAGCCTGACTTTTTTGGAGCTCGTGCTGTGGATGATTTTTCAGTCCAGGGTAATAAACCTCTTCGATTAACGGATGATCCGCTAAAAATTCTGCTATTTTAATCGCTGATTTTTGTGACTGTTCGAGTCTGACATGCAGCGTTTTTATTCCTCTAAGCACGAGCCATGCATCCTGTGGCCCGAGTACAGCGCCAAAGGAATTTTGTAAGGAATACAGTCTTTTACCTAATTCTTCATCCTTTACAACCGCAAGACCTGCAACGACATCGCTATGTCCTGATAAAAACTTAGTGGCACTATGAAGAACAACATCTGCTCCAAGTTCTAAAGGTCTTTGGTATTCAGGGGTTAAAAAAGTATTATCTACATAAGTGATTGCGTTAATCTCTTTCGCCAAAGTTGTTATTGCTTTGATATCCGTCACCTTTAATAGAGGATTAGACGGTGTTTCAACATAAAAAGCTTTGGTGTTAGGCGTAATTGCCGTTTTTACTTGATCAAGGTCTGTCATATCAACAAAGGTATGTTCAATTCCGAAGCGGGTCAGTACCTGAGTGACCATTCGATAGGTACCACCATACACATCATCGGTAATGACGATATGATCACCGGATGAAAGAAGGAGGAAGGCTGTTGAAATAGCAGCCATACCTGATGAAAAAGCAAAGCCTCTCGTTCCACCCTCTAATTCCGCGATAACATCCTCTAACGCTTCTCTCGTAGGGTTTCCACTTCTAGCGTAATCGTATTTTCCGTAACTTTCTATATCAAATTGATGGAAGGTAGAAGCATGTTGAATTGGCACGCTAACTGCTCCCGTAGCCGGATCGACTTTATGCTGATTATGAAGGAGCTTGGTTTCAAAACTGTAATTTTCTGAACTCATTATCCAATCACTCCTTCTTTTAATTTTGCTAATGCTTGTTGCAGATCTTCAATAATGTCTGTTGGATCTTCAAGCCCTACTGAAAATCTTAATAGTCGATTACAAACACCTGACTGAATTCGAATCTCTTCTGGAATGTCAGCGTGGGTTTGTGTTGCTGGGTAGGTAATAAAGCTTTCTGTTCCGCCAAGGCTTTCAGCAAATGAAATGAGAGAAAGGCTTTGAAGGAATGGATTCACGCAAGCTTCATCTTGTAAGCGGAAGGAAACCATTCCTCCTTTTCCTGGATACAGCACATCTGTTATACCGTCATGGTTAGAAAGATATTCAACAATTGCCTTCGCATTGCTTTCATGTCGTTGCATTCTTAGTGATAAAGTTTTCATTCCGCGCATTACCAGCCAGGAATCAAAAGGACTTAGGACTCCGCCAGCCCCGTTATGATGAAAAGCGAGCGCCTCGCAAATTTCCTTTCCTTTTGCAACAACTAGTCCCGCTAGGACATCATTATGGCCGCCTAAGTATTTCGTCGCACTATGAATGACAATATCCGCACCCAATAGGATTGGCTGTTGAAGAAGCGGTGTATAGAACGTATTATCAACAATTAGAATAATTCCGTGCCTTTTCGCAATTTTTGACACAGCTGCTATATCTGACTGCTGCATAAGTGGATTGGTTGGAGTCTCAAGAAAAATCGCCTTGGTTTGAGGGGTAATCCTTCTTTCAATCTCTTCCGGGCTACAAGTATTCACATATTGGGTATTCAAGCCCCATTTTTTAAATCCTTTTTCTAGTAAACGATACGTTCCTCCGTACAAATCCTCACTCACAATCCATTCGTCCCCAGACTCAAAAAGAGAAAGAATCGTAAAAATCGCCGCCATACCTGAGCTACAGGCGAATCCTTGATCAGCACCTTCTAGGTCGGCAATCGCCTTCTCAAGAAGCTGGCGGGTAGGATTACCTGTTCTTGTGTAATCATACCCTGTTGATTGCCCGATTCCCTCGTGACGGTAAGCTGTTGAAAAATAAACAGGAGGATTAACGGTGCCTGTCACCGTATCGCTTCTATTTCCAATTTGAGCTAACTTCGTATCAATTTTATAAACCATTGCCTGTATCCTCCTTTTATATAAAGCTCTTTTCTTAAACAATGTACTTTTGGGGATTAAATACCCTTGAATGAGCTATAAATTGTCCAAAAGAACTTCCATTGTAGAAAAGAGCTTGCAAACTTAATTTCGAGCACAAAATAGTTTGTTCCGCGTTAAAATCGGCTTTAGGATTTTAACAACAAGATTAACGATACAATCTAATAAAACAAAAAAAGTCTTCTATAAGAAGAAGACTTTTGGATGCTTGGTACGCATAGGTCATTCTCCTTATCTCACAAGTTAACAAGTAACTTGATGGACTTAGCACCTTTTCAATGTAAATTCCATTGGAGGTTGCTGAGACTTCATAGGGCCATTCCCTCTGCCTCTCTTGATAAGAAAACAAGTATTTAGATTATTTATAAAATTTACTACACTAAAGCAGAAGTGTCAATTACTATTTTACGGAAAGCTATTTATATAAGAAAACTTTTAATTTATCTTTTCGATCAATAGTAGCGAGTAATACATTTGTAATAACTGTTTGATACTGATTTTTAAGCGTGGTAACAAGCCAATCCTCTTTCTTATTGAGTTGTGTTAATACTTCGAAATTAATTCTTCCTTCTTTAATGATTGTTTTAGGAAAATCAAATGGCTCAGTAGTTAAATTATATGTAGATGGGGTAATAGCTTCGTATTTTGGATCCAAAAAAACGGATAATTTCCCATCAGCCTCCCACAAGGCTAATGCAACTTTCTTAACATCTTCTACTTTTTCTTCCCGTAATTCTTCTAATAAAATATCGATAGATATTCTTGCTTTATTTAACCCTTTAATGATAATTTCTCCGTCTTGAACAAGTGTAATGGGTGCAGGAGTAATTAGCTTTCTTATCCGTGGAAATTTTAATATTGTATAAACACTGCCAATATACAATAGCACCAAAACCACTGTAGTCGTCAGAGAACCCTTTAATCCAAGGTGTTCATCTGACAGTGGATGGGCAATAATGTTCCCGATTATTAGAGCCATAGCAAAATCAATCAATCTGAGCTGAGCAATGGAACGCTGTCCCATTGCTTTTGCCACTATAATCAAAAAGAAATAGGCAACAATAGCACGTAGAATCCATTCGAATGTAGTTAAGGATTCCTGACTATGGAAGAAATTCATCGAAGACACTTCCTTCATTCGTTAAGTTTATTTTCCTAAAAACTTAACACAAACCGGGTGTGGTACCTTAATATCAGATTGTAAAAGAGTTAATTTTCCAGTATTTTCATCTCTCTCAAATAGTGTCAAGTTGCTGGATTCTTGATTAGAAGCAACAATAAATTTCCCGCTCGGATTGATTTCAAAATCCCTTGGCCAATCTCCTTCGGTGGAGGTATGTTCTAAGAAACTTAGTTCACCTGTTTCTTCTACATGAAAGACAGCAATACTATTGTGACCGCGATTTCCTGCATAAACGAAGCGTCCGTCCGCTGAAATATGGATAGCACTTCCTTGATTGTTTTCATTAAACTCTTCAGGAAGGGTAGAAATATATTGTACCTCTGTAAAATGACCATTTTCCGGATGATAGCGCAGAACAATTACCTCTGAACTAAATTCAGTCATTAGATATGCAAGTATTCCATTAGGATGAAAAGTTAGGTGACGAGGACCGCTGCCAGCTTTTAAAGGCAGAAGATGCACTTTTGTAAGTTTTCCATCTGGACTTACTTCATAAGTAGTAAGAGAATCTGTTCCTAAATCTACTGCGGCAAGATACTTTTCATCAGGTGTCAATCCAGCATAGTGAACATGTGGTTTTTCCTGTCTAGGATCTGGTCCAGAACCCTCATGCTGAATAATAGAAGATGCAGACTGTATTGAGCCGTCTTCCGGGTTAATTAAATAGGATTCAACCGTTCCTTTATGATAATTTCCACTAAATACAAACCGATTCTTACTATCAACGCTCACATGGCAAGGAGGAGAGCCCTCTGATAATTGATTATTAATTAGTGTTAGTTCTCCGCTATCAGTAATAGAGTAGGAAGCAAGTCCGCCAGAGTTACCTTCCTTGCCTACAGAGTATAAATATCTTTGATTATTGGACAGGGTTAGATAGGTTGGATTCTCAAGGGCAGCAACCGCTTTAATATCCGTTATTTTTCCTTCAGCAGTATTTAATGTGAAGCTGTAAATTCCTTTGCTTTCTCCTTTAGTATATGTACCAATATAACCAAGCTGTAAATGATTTGATTTCATATTATAAACTCCCTTAAAATTATTATTTCTTTATTTTAACCTTAGTATAGGACTTCAGTCTAATATGTGGAATTTTTATTTAACTCACTATATAGTTAATAACATAAAGCAGTGATTTAACAGATAAAAAATATATAGAATAAGGAGTTTCATTATGGCCCAGAAGAAAAAGAAAGTTAACAAACCACCAAAATCTTCTTCATCAAAATTTGTTTTTTGGATTATTGGATTAATCGCAATCGCTATTATTGGATTTATTTTTCTAGCCAACAACGAGAAATCAGATGATAGTGCAAAAGAAGAGATTGATTATGCAAATCAGCCATTTCTAGGTGAAGAAGACGCCCCTGTTTCAATTGTAGAATTTGGGGATTACAAGTGCCCAAATTGTAAAAACTTTGCGGACAACGTTGCGCCGCTAATAGTAAAAGAATTTGTTGATACAGGTAAAGCCAAATTTTATTATTTCCATTATCCATTTATTAATGTTGATTCGGAGCGTACAGCGAAATTTTCAGAGGCGGTCTTTCATGAGTTAGGGAACGAAAAATTTTGGGAGTTTCATGAACTTATTTACGATAAGCAGCCAGAAGATACACGTTATGAAACGATTGATGTTTTTACCGAGGAATTTTTAACAGAAACATTAGAAGAAATGGCTAGTGAGGAAGAGGTTAAAAAGGTAGTTGCTTATTTTGATACTAAAGCTCCGGAAGACGCTTGGGAAAGTGATGAGGCTCTTGGGGGGAAATTAGGAGTTACTGGAACACCAACCATTTTTGTTAATGGTAAGCGATTTGATGGACAAACCATGGACGATTTAAATGAATTAGTAGAGGAAGCTTCAAAGGAGAAAGGAAATGAATAAACCTTTACTGCTTGCTTGGGTTGCAGCCCTTATTGCAACCATTGGGAGTTTATACTTCAGTGAAGTACTCCTGTATATTCCCTGTACCTTATGTTGGTATCAGCGAATTTTTATGTATCCATTAGCGATCATATTGGGGATTGCTTTTTACCGAAATGATCACGATATTGTGAAATACACATTACCGTTGTCGATTATTGGAATGCTCATTTCGGGTTACCATACCGCTCTGCAAAAGATTCCTTATTTGCAGCAATTTGAAATGTGTAAAAGTGGTGTTCCTTGCTCAAAGGATTATATTAACTGGTTTGGATTTGTTACCATTCCAATCCTGGCGCTTACTGCTTTTACGATTATCACTATCTGCTTACTATTCATTGCTCGAAACCAAAAGGTAGAAGAGACTAATCGCTAGTCTCTTCTTTTTAGGTATTACAGGGTGTTAGATTGATTTTCCTAGGAATGCTGTTAACATCCATACATGTTTTTCTAAACCAGAATGAATGGCAAGGAGCATATCACCTGTTGTTTCATCGTCCTTTTCTTCAGCAAAGCTCATACCTTCTTTTAATTCTCCAATAATAATTGAAAAATCATTAATTATGGTTTGCACCATTTCTTCAGCAGATTCGCTGCCTTGTGCTTCTTGAATAGATGAAAGTTCAAGACATTCTCTCATCGTTGCAACTGGATTTCCACCAATTGCAAGTAACCGTTCTGCTAATTCATCGACATGCAATCCTGCTTCGTTATAGAATTCTTCAAATTTAGCGTGCAGGGTAAAAAACTGACCACCCTTCACATACCAATGGTAATTATGTAACTTGATATACAATACAGACCAGTTTGCAATTTGTTTGTTAAGTATGTTCACGAACTGACTTTCCATTTATAAACCCTCCATCATTTTGTCTTCTATTATATTATTACCAAAGATTTAGGGAGAAACCTGTGAAAAAACAAGGGATGTTTTGTCAATTTAGTGAAGATTATCTTTGTTACAAAGATATTTCATGAAATAAGCATGAAATAGAAGGTAATAATTTTTCCTTAGTTATCCATTAGTGGAAGGATTGTGGAAAAGATAATTAGTTGGTTTATTATTCCATTTAATAGATAAATGCTTTTATAGCAGGGGGCCATTTGTGCTATTTTTGCACTGGTTTTTTTTGGTTAATGAATAACTATGTTACAACTGATAGCCTTATTAGTAGAGAAAACAACGAGACTACTAGGAGGCTATTAAACATGAATAAATTGAAAAAGCTTTTAATTACAACAGGATTAATTTTAGGAATGTCAGCATTTACAGGTGTGACCAAGTCCGAAGCAGCAACAACCCACAAAATCCAATACGGTGAGACATACTGGAAAATAGCTAAAGGATTTGGTATTCCTGTTAATAGCTTAATGAGTGCAAACAATAGTAAGCCACTTATTGCAGGTCAAAATATGATTCTGCCAAACTCTCCAATTTCAGCGGCAGATGAAGAATTAATGGCACGATTAGTTCGTGCAGAAGCAGTTGGCGAGCCATATGCTGGTAAGGTAGCTGTTGCGACTGTTATTCTTAACAGAGTGAAAAGCCCAGACTTCCCTAACACAGTTCGTGGGGTCATTTATCAAATTGCAAATGGACACTATGCATTTACACCTGTTGCAAATGGCGAAATCAATAAGCCAGCTGACGCAGAGTCCAAAAGGGCCGTTAATGAAGCAATCGCTATGATGGGTCAAGGCAATGGTTCTTTATTTTTCTACAATCCAAAAACAGCTTCAAGTCAGTGGATTTTTTCACGTAAAGTAACCGTAACAATCGGAAATCATCGCTTTGCGCGGTAATTAAGCGACGCTTGGATACTATCCAAGCGTTTTTTCTTATGTAAAGGGTATTTAATCAAACGATTCTTTTTAAAATAAACCTTCATCATAGGATAGTAAATATAAGAGCAAAATAGCTTTGTCAGCCAAATTGCAAAAATAATGAAGGGGGTTTAAGAATGGATCAAGAAATGTCCTATGGCAGTGATTATAAATTTATTCCAACAACTTCAATAGGAAGTGGTATTGGCATAGAGGTACTGCCCGATTTATATAGCCATACAATTCAAATTGTAAATATTTGTTTAGTTGGAAATCCAGAAACTAAGAATTTTGTTTTAGTTGACGCAGGGATGCCTGAATCAGCTAACGAGATCATTTCTGTAACAGAAGATCGTTTTGGTGCTAATAGCCGGCCCCAAGCAATTATTTTAACTCATGGACATTTTGACCATGTGGGTGCCATTATTGATTTAGTCAATCATTGGAATGTACCGGTATATGCACATGAGTTGGAGTTGCCTTTTCTGACTGGAAAAATGAGTTATCCAGAGCCAGACTCTACTGTAGAAGGTGGTTTGGTTGCTAAAATGTCCCCAATGTTCCCAAATGAACCAATTAATTTGGGGAATCATATTCAAAAACTTCCTTCTGATGGAAGTGTACCGCTTTTGTCAGGTTTTCGCTGGGTACATACCCCTGGGCATACTCCAGGACATGTGTCATTATTTAGAGAAGAAGATCGGTCTCTAATAGCAGGAGATGCATTTGTTACCGTTAAACAAGATTCTCTCTATAAGGTTCTTACACAAGAAATGGAAATAAGTGGACCACCAAGATATCTTACAACAGATTGGCAAGCAGCCTGGGAATCTGTAAGAACACTAGAAGCTCTGCAACCAACTGTAGCTGTAACTGGTCATGGAATGCCTTTGTCAGGTGAAATGCTGGCAAATGGCCTTAAAAAGTTAGTTAGTGAGTTTGAGCAAATTGCCATTCCAGACTACGGTAAGTACGTAAATAAAAATAAACATTAGCAAGGGACTATTTTATAACTGAATAAATCACTAGCCGATTATTTATTATGGTTTTTATCAAAAAAGCAGTGGACTCGTAAATAAAGAGTACACTGCCTTTTTAGGTTTATTTAATTTTTAGTGCAACGAGGCTTGCAAAATCATGGATGATAGTTGCAGCGAGTAAGGAAGTAATCTGGGTTGGGTCGTATGGCGGTAAAACCTCAACTAGGTCAAAACCAATAAAATTAAAATCTGTTAGGGAACGAATGATTTGTAAGGTTTCAAAGCTGTTTAACCCGCCAACCTCAAGCGTCCCTGTTCCGGGAGCGCAGGAGGGGTCAACAAAATCGATATCAAAACTGAGAAAACATGGTGTATCCCCAATTTTTTCTTTCATTTCCCTCACAACATTTTTATAGCCACGTTCCTTTAATTCAGGAGTTGTAATCACATGATATCCTAAGTCACTACTTGAATCGATATCTCCAGGATGATTAAGGGTTCCGCGAATACCTACCTGAAAAACCTTATCGGGAATTAATAAATTTTCTTCGTATGCACGAATGAATGGTGAGCCATGCCAATATTTTTCTTCATAATAAGTATCCCAGGTATCTGTATGTGAATCAAAATGAATCAATGCGACAGGACCGTGGATTTTGGCTGCTGCTCTAAGATTTGCTAATGTAACAGAGTGGTCGCCGCCTAGTCCAATCGGGATAATCCCTTGCTCCATTAACTCCATCACTGCTTTTTCCATTACCTGATAACTTCGATGGATATTATGAGGAATTACAGATACGTCACCAATATCAATGGCTTTGCATGCCTCAAATGGATATACCTTATGAATTGGATGGTAGGGGAATAACGTCATTGAAGCTTGACGTATTGCTTGAGGTGCAAAGCGGGCCCCTACTCGGAATGAAGCCGCTGTATCAAACGGCAAGCCAACAATTGCTAATTTAGCATTTTCTCTGTTTGATGGTAACCTCATAAAGGTCCCTGTTGTACAAAACTCTGGTTTAACATCCGGTGTTAAAGGATATTGCATCGATTTTTTCCCTCATTTCCTATTTTACTTTTAATTAATGCAATTTTTTGTGCCATGATCAAATTCTTCATATAGCCATTCCTTCGTGACAGCCGCTATTTAATATGGAATAATGTATGCATTGATGAATAATTCCTAAAATTCCAAACCTTCTATCATTTGTTCAGTATAACGCATTAGTTTTTAAAAAAACGGATAAACACAACGGCTTTTAATGAAAATAAACTTTGGCATATAAATTGCATAAATACATAGTGAAATTAGAAATAAGTGGAGGGGGAATAAAAAATTTATTGTAGACAAAGAGGTAACATCAGAATGAAAACGTTTTAATTTAAAAGGGGGAATGATATGTGGAAAATGGCGTAAAGTTGAAAAGATCGTTAAAGCTATGGCAGGTTGTCATCATGGGTTTAGCATATATGACACCCATGGTAGTATTTGATACATTTGGAATTGTTTCTGGTGAAACAAACGGGCATGTACCTGCCGCATATGTTATTGCCTTAATTGGTATGCTTTTCACGGCGGTTAGTTACGGCAAGCTAGTAAGGGTTTTTCCACAGGCTGGATCGGCCTATACCTATACCCAAAAAGCAATGAACCGGCATCTCGGTTTTCTTGTTGGCTGGTCATCCTTGCTAGATTATTTATTTTTGCCAATGGTAAATGCCTTGCTAACCAAACTTTACTTAAATGCATTGTTTCCGTCAGTTCCGGATTTCATTTGGGTATTAGTATTTGTAGGAATTGTAACCTTCCTTAATTTACGAAGCGTCAATGTTCTAGCAAATTTCAATACACTTTTTGTTCTTGTACAAATACTAATTATGGTTGTTTTCATCATCCTGGTTATTAAAGGGCTTAATGCAGGAGAAGGAACGGGAACTGTTTTTAGTATGCAGCCGTTTTTCGTAGAGGGCATGAACCTGCCAATCCTGATAACAGGAGCAACGATACTCTGCTTTTCATTCCTTGGCTTTGATGCCGTTACGACATTATCGGAAGAAACACCAAATCCAGAAAAAACAATCCCAAAAGCAATTCTCCTTACAGCTTTATGGGGAGGGGTAATCTTTATTACTACCTCATTTTTTATCCAGGCATTTTTTCCAGATAATTCGAGATTCATTGATTCGGAGGCAGCTTTACCTGAAATCGCCCTTTATGTTGGCGGGAAGCTGTTTCAGTCGATCTTCTTATGTACAACCTTTGTGAATACACTTGCATCAGGACTTGCCTCCCACGCAAGTGTTTCCCGTCTCTTGTATGTTATGGGGCGCGATAAAGTATTCCCGGAAAAATGGTTTGGATACGTCCATCCAAAATGGAGAACACCTGCGATAAACGTTTTAATCGTTGGAGTGATTTCATTATCTGCCTGGTTCTTTGATTTAGTAACTGCCACTTCACTTATTAATTTCGGAGCATTAATGGCCTTTACGTTTGTTAATCTATCGGTGATTAGTCATTTTGCTTTCCGTGAAAAAATGCACCGTACTCCAAAGGGATTTTTTGATTACGTTATCATGCCGTTAATTGGAGCAGGATTAGTAGGGATCCTTTGGATCAATCTTGAGATTAGCTCTTTAGTCATGGGTGCCGGCTGGTTCCTCATTGGACTTGCCTATCTTGTATTTTTAACAAAAGCCTTCAAGGTAGCACCTCCTCAATATAAGGCAGAGGAAGCAGAAGTATAATAAGATGGAAAAAATACGCATTCCCCTCACAGGAATGCGTATTTTTTTATTTTTATAAATTATGCAAATTTGAATAAAACAGTCATTTTTTCATAATATCCATTCTATTACGCTAGAAAAACGTTAATAAATCATTTGGCACGGAACTTGCTAATTAGATTAATAACAATAATAAATGAGGTGTTATGATGGCGATCGAATCTTTAGATTTGAAAAAGAATGAGGGTGTAAAGGAAAAGGATAATTCATTTAGTGAGTTTCAGGAAATTCTCAAGGAAGCTGTTGACATACTGAACTATCCTCCTCAAGTCTTCGAATTCTTAAAGAAGCCAATGAGATTTTTAGAAGTGAGTATTCCTATTCGTATGGATAATGGGCAAACGGAGATTTTCCAGGGCTATCGGGCACAGCATAATGATGCTGCAGGACCGACCAAGGGAGGTATCCGCTTCCATCCAGATGTTACACCAGAAGACGTAAAAGCGCTGGCGGGCTGGATGAGTTTAAAATGTGGCATCACGGACCTTCCATATGGAGGGGCAAAAGGTGGGATTGTCTGTGACCCAAGGAAAATGAGTCTGGATGAGTTAGAACGATTAAGCAGGGGATATGTAAGAGCGGTCAGCCAAATAGTCGGACCGACGAAAGATATTCCGGCACCTGATATGTATACAAATTCGCAAATAATGGCTTGGATGCTCGATGAGTATGACCATATTCGTGAATTTGATTCGCCAGGTTTTATTACCGGGAAACCGATCGCTTTAGGGGGATCCAAAGGCAGGGAGACTGCTACTTCAAAAGGTGTACTATATACGCTTCAAATGGTATGCGAATTGAAGAGAATTCCTTTAACGGATATGCGGGTCATTATTCAAGGCTTTGGAAATGTAGGCAGTTACTTGGCTCAGTATTTATATGATCTAGGGGCAAAGGTAATTGGGATTGGTGATGCACTTGGTGGTTTATATGACGAAAATGGCTTGGATATCCCCTATCTCCTAGAAAATAGAGACTCTTTTGGTATCATAACAAACCGCCCTACTAACAGAATCACCAATCAAGAACTGCTGGAAAAAGAATGTGATATCTTGATTCCAGCCGCTATTTCAGGCGTAATCAACAAACAAAACGGCAGCAGGCTTAATTGCAATATTGTGATTGAAGCAGCTAATGGACCTACAACCAAAGAGGCTTTAAAAATTTTGGATGAGCGCGAAATTCTTGTTGTCCCTGATATTCTTGCAAATTCAGGTGGTGTAATTGTTTCCTATTTTGAGTGGTGTCAAAACAACCAAGGCTATTACTGGACAGAGGAAACGGTAGATACTCGATTGAAGGAAAAAAATAACAGACAGCTTTAAGAATGTGTATAACACCGCTGAAAGGTATGGAGTGAATATGAAAATTGCTGCTTATATTGAGGGAATTAAAAAACTGGCAGAAACCTCGAGGCTAAGAGGCTGGTTGAAATATTAAAATATCTACTGTAAAGGAGAAGAGGAAATGAAGCTTGATATTCTGTCTGAACAAAAAGATCAACAGCTCCTGCATTACTTTTGTCTCATTTCAAATAATCACCGCTACGATTTGGCCATTGGTTATTCTAATCATTTTTATGGCAAAGCAATGGTCACTTCCATGCAAACAGGGAATATGGTTTTACTTTGCCAGGAGGACACTAATGCTCCTCATTATTGGGCTGATCGTCTAGGAATCGAAGAAGAGGATATTGTTGAATTTCAAGACTTTTTTGGCCTGGTATTACAATCAGGTCCCTTTCTGGAACAATACTAGCAATAAACGGGGAGTGATACGATGTATTTTGGAGTGGTACTTAGTCCATGCCATGGGGTTGTTGAAAAAGTTTCAATCCAAAGAGAAACACGGATATATGAATGGGAACCATTATTCCAAATTAAAACGGCTGAGGGCAAGGTTCAAATGATTCAAACAGGTTTAAGCGGTGAGGTAGAATCATTGGAGGTTCAGGAAGGGGACTATGTTATTCCTGGCATGGTTCTTGCCTTTATAAAGGAAGATTTATTTGTAACGGGCAGTGATTAAATCCCGAGAAAGAAGATGGATACGCATCTTCTTTTTTCTATTTAAAAGATTCAAAATAGTGATAATATAAGAGTGAAAAGGATAAAGGGGGATAAAAAGATGTTTTCCGTCGCAAAGGATAAGATTAAGCCAATAATATCTATCACTATAGGTGAAGAAGTTGTATTGAAATCGACTCTAGACCAATGCAAAGAACCCTTTATATTCTTAAAAAAACAAGGTCAATTATTTGCCTATGTAACAGTCAATAATCCATTACTTGAGCTGCTTGAAAGCAAAATATTATTCCATAGAGGCTTTGTTAGATCAGGCCAAATCTATCAAAAGTATTTGTTTCCTTAGCAAAAATATTTCTTTCCCCTCCTTGTTCCAGATTATTGGTGAGCCGTTCGCGATTATAATAGGTGAGGATGGCGAACCATTAGGATACATACGAAGAGAAGATGTATTGGCAGAGCTTTTTAAACAAGAAAATAAAAGTGTAGATTTATTGAAAATCCTTCTTACCTCAATTCCTATGGGGATTTTTGTACTAGATAAGGAGAAACAAATTATTAATTGCAATGAATCCGGGTTAAAGATGATTAAATCTACTACTGAACAGGTGCTTAATTATCCAGGGGGAGTTATTTTTAGCGCTCAACAGATTAACAACGTGTTTGCTACAGGAAAAACGATTTTAAATCATCTAGAAATTACGAATGACACGGGAGTTCTCGTCGATTATTGTCCTATTTTAACCAATGATGATGAGGTTGAAGGGATGATTATTGTTGTTCAGGATCTGCCAATGGTCGAGGATATGGCCAACGAAATAGAATATATTAAGGATTTGAATCGAGACTTGAATGCGATATTGTCGAGTATTTATGATGAAATTCTTGTGGTAAATGCCATCGGGGAATTGATCAGATACAGTGACAACATTATTCAAGATTTCTGGAAGGTAGATCTTAAAGAGCTGATTGGAAAAAATATTCTCGAGCTTGAGGATCAGGGGCTTTTTACCCCATCAGTAACAAGATTAGTAATCGAAAAAAGAAAAAAGGTTTCCGTTGTCCAGGAAACAAAATCAGGCAGAAAAATACTAGCAGTTGGTAATCCCGTCTTTAATGAAAAAAATGAGCTGGACCGGATCATCATTGCCTCGAGGGATATTACGGAAACAACGCGATTAAAAAGTGAACTCCAGGAAATAAGGAAAATAACCGAACAATATAAAAAAGAATTAGATGACTTTAAAAGTAAAGATCGCTTTTTAAAAAAGCTCATTTATTGCAGCCCTAAAATGGAAAAGATTATGAATCAGGTTAAGAAAATTGCTGACTTTTCATCGACCGTCCTCCTTAATGGTGAATCTGGTGTCGGTAAAGAGGTGATTGCTCAAGCAATCCACCAATTAGGGAAACGCTCTGGAAAGCCATTCCTTAAACTGAATTGTGGGGCGATTCCTGAAAATCTTTTAGAAAGTGAATTGTATGGATACGCAAAGGGTTCGTTTACAGGTGCCGATAAAAATGGAAAAGAAGGTTATTTTAAACAAGCGGATGGTGGAATATTGTTTCTTGATGAAATCGGTGAAATGCCGCTGCACCTTCAAGTAAAGCTTTTGCGTGTTCTTCAAGAGCAAGAGGTTATTCCTATAGGCAGTACAGTACCTATTAAGGTGAATGTCCAGATCATTGCAGCCACCAATAAAAGGCTTGAAAAAATGGTGGAAAATGGGACTTTCCGAGAAGACTTATTCTACCGTTTAAATGTTATTCCGATTCAGATTCCGCCGCTCAGGGAACGGACTGAGGATATCTCTTTACTTGCCTTTCATTTTTTACAGCAGCTGAATGAAAAGTATGATCGGAATTATCATTTAACACCAGATGCGATTAATGTGCTTGAATTTTATTCCTGGCCAGGAAATGTCCGGGAATTACAAAATATTATTGAAAGATTAGTGGTTACCGCTGATCATCCTGCCATTGATGCTGAGTTTGTCAGTCAGTTTTTATCGCTGGGCTTTGATAATAAAAAGATAAAGCCTATGATTACTAGAGTTATTCCTTTACAAGAGGCGGTTGAACATGTGGAGGAGCAGCTAATTGTTTTGGCTATGAACCAATACAAAACAACCACAAAGGCTGCAAAAGCATTAGGAATCAGTCAATCCTCTGTTAGTAGGAAATATCAAAAAATACTAAATGAGAAAAATATTAAAATTGAAAACTTATCTTCCATCTAAATAAAAGCTGTTTCAGATTACATTCTGAAGCAGCTTTTTTATCTATGCACAACTAAATACAGTTATGCAATTTTGAATAACCTTCAGTCACTTTTTTGGAAAACACACGATAATGACCACTTTTCTACTTTGGCACGGTTCTTGCAACAATAGATAGTAAGGAGATTAAAGGAGGATTGTATAATGGTTGAGATAAAAAACCGCGTTGCTAACCTTAAGATGTTTATTGATGGTGAATGGAAAGAGTCTGAAACTCTGGAAACACGTCCAGTCATTAATCCTGCAAATGGAGAAGTGATTTCATATGCCCCTGAAGGAACAGCTGCAGATGCACGAGTAGCAATCTTTGCAGCACGGAGGGCTTTCGAAGAAGGTGTATGGTCAGGAATAACAGCCCAGGAGAGAGCCTCCTATTTATTTAAAATTGCTGACAAAATTGATGAGTATACCGATGAGTTAACTCAGCTTGAAACGATGGATAATGGAAAAACATTAAGAGAAGCTGGATTTGATGTCGGTGATGCGGCAGCGTGCTTCCGCTATTATGCAGGACTGATTACAAAGCCAGACGGCTATACCTATCACGTAGCCGACCCGATGCAGGCAATGGTTGTCCGCGAACCAGTTGGTGTCTGCGGCCTGATTGTTCCATGGAATTACCCTCTTTTAATGAGTGTTTGGAAAATTGCTCCGGCTCTAGCCGCTGGAAATACAATCGTTTTTAAACCGTCAGAAGTAACACCTGTTACACCGAAGAGACTTTTTGAAATCTTTGAGGAAGTGGGGCTGCCAAAAGGAGTAGCCAATATGGTAATGGGAGCAGGTCCTGTTGTTGGTCATGAAATTGCTTCCCACCCTGAAGTAGATTTGATTTCGTTTACCGGCGGTACGAAAACAGGTAAACATATCATGAAAACAGCAGCGGACACGATGAAGAAAGTGTCCTTAGAATTAGGGGGCAAATCACCCAATATTATTTTTGCGGATGCTGATTTTGAAACGGCAGTGGATTATGCACTATTTGGAATCTTTGCTGGTTCAGGTCAAGTGTGCTCAGCAGGGTCGAGAATTCTAGTAGAAGAAAGTATTTATGATAAATTTGTTGAACGCTTTGTTGAAAGAGCGAAGCAAATTAAAGTAGGGTCGGGGAATGACCCTTCAACAGAGATGGGGCCACTTGTAAGCAAGGAACATTTGGAAAAAGTCCTTCATTATATTGAGGTAGGAAAACAGGAAGGTGCAACGATTGCTTGCGGGGGGAACCGAATCGTAGGTAATGGACTAGATAACGGCTACTTTGTCGAGCCTACGGTGTTCGTTGATGTGAAGCAGGAAATGAGAATCGTCCAGGAAGAAATTTTCGGACCGGTTGTAGTCATTCAGAAGTTTAAGGATGAAGAAGAAGCAGTAAAGCTTGCTAATGGTACCGTTTATGGACTCGCTGGCGGTGTTTTCACGAATGATGGAGCAAAGGGCTTACGAGTCATTAAAAAGTTAAGATCCGGAATTACTTGGGTGAATTCCTATCACCCAACCTATAACGAAGCACCATGGGGCGGTTACAAGCAAAGCGGAATTGGACGAAGCCTTGGAACATTCGGGCTTGAGGAATTCCAAGAAATTAAACAAATCAATATTAATTTACAAGTAGAGCCAATTGGCTGGTTTTCCAACTAATAGATGATGAGGAGCGATAATATGAGTATCGATTTAAAACGAGAGACGAAGAGTGAGCAGAATCAACAAGTAAGCGAATACATTAATAAGGTTTTAAGTTTAATAGAAAAGGAAGAGGTTAATAAGGAAGAAGCAGCCTGGATTACAAAGGAAACGGTCGATGGATTCCGCGAACACGTTAACCCAGGATTTTTAACATACCGTAAATCGGTAACAAAGGATGGTCAATTTGCAGCAGTAGAATGGTCAGACAATGGTGCCTGCTTTAAGGATGTAAACGGCAAAGAATATATTGATTGTCTCGGTGGCTTCGGTATCTATAATGTTGGCCACCGTAATCCCAAGGTCGTCAAGGCAGTAACAGATCAACTGAAGCGTCAAGCACTTCACAGCCAAGACCTGCTTGATCCATTACGTGCAATGCTGGCGAAAATTTTAGCGGATATTACCCCTGGTGATTTGAAATATGCGTTTTTTACCAATAGTGGAACAGAAAGTGTTGAAGCAGCATTAAAGCTCGCGAAAATGTATAGTGAGCGAACTACCTTTATTTCAACGACACGTGCTTTCCATGGCAAAAGTCTTGGGTCGTTATCTGGAACGGCCAAAGGAATGTTCCGTAAACCATTCCTGCCATTAATCCCAGGTTTCCGTCATGTACCATTTGGTGATTTTGACATGATGAAAAAAACATTCGAGGTTTGCGCGGCGGTAGGGGAAGATGTTGCTGCAGTCATTTTAGAGCCAATTCAAGGTGAAGGAGGAATCATTCTTCCGCCAGAGGGATATTTAAAACAGGTTCGTGAACTTTGTGATGAATATGGCACTCTATTAATTTTCGATGAGGTCCAAACAGGCATGGGACGTACCGGAAAAATGTTTGCGGCTGAATTGTATGATGTCGTTCCAGATATTATTTGTCTTGCAAAAGCCTTTGGAGGCGGTGTTATGCCAGCAGGTGCGATTGTAGCAAGAGAAGAAGTGTTCAAAAGCTGGTTCCCAAATCCATTTATGCATACTACAACCTTTGGCGGCAATCCATTAGCATGTGCAGCTGCTATTGCCACCATTGGTGTTTTAATCGAAGAAAATTTACCAGTAAGAGCCGGAGTAGTTGGTGAATATTTCCTCAAGGAGCTAAAAGAAGCAGCGCAAGGACATGAAGATAAGGTCCTTGAAATTCGTGGCCAAGGATTGATGATTGGAATTGAATTCCATAAGGATGAAATCGGCTATGAGGTTTCAAAGGGAATGTTTGACCGCGGTATCCTTGTGGCAGGAACATTAATTAACTCGAAGACAATCCGAATTGAACCGGCATTAACGATTAGCTATGAAGAAGTCGATAAAGTAATCAGGACCTTTAAGGAAGTTTTAAATCTGGTAAAAGCATAGAGGTTTAACTTTGAATATGGGGGAGCACGGAAATGGAAAAGAAATATGTAAAGCTTCAAACAGAAATACCCGGGCCAAAATCCAAAGAAATACTAGAGTTGAGAAAAAAATATGTCCCAAAGGGAATCAGCAATAATTGTCATTCCTTTGTGAAAAAGGCACATGGTTCTCTGGTTGAGGATGTGGACGGAAATATCTTTATAGATTTTGCTGGGGCGATTGGAACTGTAAATGTCGGCCATTCCCATCCAAGAGTAGTCAGAGCCTTGCAGGAACAGGCAAGTCAATTTATCCATACGGGCTTTAATGTCATGATGTATGAATCATATATCAATCTTGCAGAGAGACTGTGTCAGCTTGCACCGGGAGATTTTAAGAAGCAGGCAGCTTTCTTTAACAGCGGTGCAGAAGCAGTTGAAAATGCCGTGAAAATCGCTAGAAAATATACAAAGCGCCAAGGAATTATCTCCTTTACACGAGGCTTCCACGGCAGAACGTTAATGACGATGACAATGACGAGTAAAGTCAAGCCATATAAGTTCGGCTTTGGGCCGTTTGCTCCAGAAGTTTATAAGGCGCCATATCCGTATGTATACCGCCGACCTGAAGGAATGAGCGAACAGCAATACAGTGAAATGATTATTGAGCAATTCGAAACGTTTTTACTGGCGGAAGCGGCCCCTGAAACGATAGCTGCGGTTGTAATGGAACCCGTTCAAGGAGAAGGGGGATTTATCGTTCCAGATAAAGCGTTTGTTCAAAGAGTTAGAAAAATTTGTACACAGTATGGAATTTTGTTTGTAGCAGATGAGATTCAAACGGGATTCGCCCGTACAGGGAAATATTTTGCAATCGAACATTTTGGAGTTGAGCCAGATTTAATTACCATTTCAAAATCAATGGGAGCAGGAGTGCCGATTAGCGGAGTCATTGGTCGAGCGGAAATTATGGATGCAGCAGAGGTTGGTGAGATAGGAGGAACCTATTCTGGAAGTCCACTAGGCTGCAGGGCAGCACTTACGGTCCTCGATATCATTGAGAGTGAAAACCTTAATGAAAGGGCCAAAAAAATAGGTACGAGGGCCACGGAAAAAATGAAAGAGCTTGTTGAACGTTTCGATAGCATTGGAGATGTCCGTGGTCTCGGTGCCATGTGTGCAATGGAAATCGTTAAAGACCGTCACAGTAAAACTCCTGATAAAGAGGCAGTTGGAAAAATAGTTAAAGCTGCAGGTGAGCGGGGGTTGATGCTACTTAGTGCAGGGCTATATGGGAACGTGATCCGCCTACTAATGCCGTTAACCATCACAGATGAGCAGTTGGAGGAAGGACTACAAATTCTTGAGGAAGCCTTTGAAGCAGTATACTTGAATAATCCTGCTTTGTCGGCTGGGAGGTAATGTAATGGGCATTGTAGAGCATAAATATCAAATCTATCCAATGTATTTAGATGGAAAATGGGTTGGCAATGATTATGAGGTTTTTACCGAGATTATTAACCCAGCAACAAAGGAAGTTTTAGGAGCGGTGCCAATTGGGGGTGCTTTTGAAGCGGAGCAGGCCATTAATGCCGCCCATAAGGCCTTTAAATCATGGTCGAAAAAAACGGCTGACGGGCGCTATCAGCTCCTGATGAAATGGTATCAATTGATTGATGAAAACAAACATGAAATTGCCAAGATTATGACGATGGAGCAGGGTAAACCTTTAAAAGAAGCATTGGGTGAGGTTCAATACGCTAATGGCTTTATCTCATGGTATGCGGAGGAAGGGAAACGAATCTATGGAGAAACGATTCCGGCCTCCCACCCAAATAAACGAATTCTTGTTAGAAAGGAACCTGTTGGGGTGGTTGCAGCGATTACACCTTGGAACTTCCCTGCAGCCATGATTACTAGAAAAGTGGCACCAGCACTCGCGGCAGGATGTACCTGCGTGGTAAAACCGGCCAATCAGACTCCGCTTACCGCGCTAAAAATGGCGGAGCTTGCCCATGAAGCAGGTATTCCTAATGGCGTAATCAATGTAATCACCGGCAGGTCATCAGAGATTGGCGACACTTGGCTGAAGGATCCTCGGGTAACCAAAATAACCTTTACAGGATCGACTGAAGTTGGGAAAACGTTGATGCGCGGTGCTGCTGAAAATGTTAAAAAGGTATCGCTGGAGCTTGGAGGAAACGCTCCATTTATTGTCATGGATGATGCGAATTTAGTGAAGGCTGCAGAGGGATTGGTACAATCGAAATTCCGTAATGCAGGTCAGACTTGTATATGTACGAATCGTGTATATGTGCAAGAAGGGATAGCTGATGATTTCCTCAAAATTTTCCAAGCTGAATTAGAAAAGCTGAAGGTTGGCAACGGACTCGAAGAAGGGACCGACATCGGACCATTAATTGATAAAGCAGCTTATAAAAAAGTAGAAGCTCTTGTGAAAGATGCAGTTGAAAAGGGAGGAAAAGTCACTTACAGGCGGGCTAAAACCTGCTGAAGATAATGGCTATTTCTATGCTCCTACAATTTTAACCGCTGTTCACGACGATATGGAATGTATGAAAGATGAAATCTTTGGTCCGCTGGCACCGATATCGACCTTCAAAACCGAGGAAGAAGTGATTGAGCGGGCAAATAATTCTCGGTTTGGCTTAGCCGCTTATGTTTATACAGAAAATCTAAGCCGTTCCTTCAGAATTACAGAACAGCTCGAATACGGAATCATTGGCCTTAATGATGCCCTGCCATCAGCTGTTCAAGTTCCATTTGGCGGCTATAAAGAGAGCGGCCTTGGCCGTGAAGGTGGTCACTTCGGAATTGAAGAATTTTTAGAAGTAAAATATATTTCAATAGGGTTGGATATTTAGTTTTCATTTTGTAGCTAACAAGGAAACTGCCAAATTCGTTTCATCCTCCAGCAAGAGGAAGATTCACGAATAAATGCCAGTGAAACCTTCAGTGACTTTATTTGTCATTGAAAGATTTCACTGGCTTTTTTAAAATTTCTATTAAAAATGAGGTGGGCAGGAGTGCCGGGACCATTAAATGGGATGAAAGTAATCGATTTATCCAGAGTTTTAGCCGGACCATATTGCACGATGATCTTAGGAGATATGGGGGCGGAAGTAATAAAGATTGAAAGGATTGATACAGGAGATGAAACGAGGGGATGGGGACCACCTTTTGTGGAAGGAGAAAGTGCCTACTACCTATGCGCCAACCGAAATAAGCAAGGGGTCACTCTAAACTTGAAGACGGAACAAGGAATAGAAATTTTACAAAAACTTGTTTTGGACGCTGATGTAGTTGTCCAGAATTTTAAGCCAGGTACTCTCAAGCGCCTGGGCTTCGGTTATGAGGAAATGAAAAAGTGTAATAAGGGAATTATCCTAGCATCGATCAGCGGTTTTGGTTCTAATGGTCCATACTCCCATCTGCCAGGCTATGATTATATTATTCAAGCAATGTCCGGATTAATGAGTATTACCGGAGACAAGGACACCGAGCCAGTCAAGGTCGGTGTAGCAATTTCTGATGTATTAACTGGGTTGTATACCTGTATCGGAATCTTAGGATCGATTCAACATCGAAACATGACAGGAGAGGGACAGGAAGTGGATATCTCCTTATTGGATTCCCAGCTGGCTGCGATGGTGAATGTTGCAAGTAATTATTTATGTTCGGGTCAAGTTCCAGAACGTCTTGGCAATGCCCATCCAAATATCGTTCCCTATCAGGTCTTTACAGCCTGCGATGGTGATTTTGTGATTTCGGTTGGAAATGACCAGCAATATCGAAAGCTGGCTGTTCTACTTGAAGACCAATCACTTCTCTCACAAAGGTACGTAACCAACGCCGGCAGGCTGCAATATAAGGACGAGTTAGTAAACCTTATTGCCAAGAAAATCAAAACGAGATCTAGAGCGGAATGGAAACTGCTTCTTGATGTGGCAGGCATCCCAAATGGTCCAATTCATAATGTCAAAGAAGCATTAGAGTCGGAGCAAGCGGCATCAAGAAATATGGTTGTAGATCTAAAGCATCCGATAATACCTGATTTAAAGCTGGTCGGTTCACCGTTAAAGTTTTCAAAAACAGCGGTAAAAATCGAACGTCACCCGCCATTGTTTAGCGAACACACGGACGAAGTCCTAATAAAACTGGGATATTCTAAATCTGAAATTCAGGCTATGAAACAAAACCAAATTATATAGGGGGAAAATTAAATGAATTTTTCATATACCGAAGAACAAAAAAGCGTGAGGAAGGTTGTTAGAACATTTGTAGATCGTGAAATTATTCCATTTATTAAGGAGTGGGATGAGAAGGGGCATTTTGAAACCAATATTTTGAAGCGCCTAGCCGATTTGCAGCTTATGGGTGTATGTATCCCTGAAGAATATGGCGGTGTTGGTATGGATTACAATACGCTCGCTATTATTTGTGAGGAGTTAGAGAGGGGGGATACCGCCTTCCGAACTGCGGTTTCTGTTCATACCGGCTTAAACAGTATGACGCTTCTGCAATGGGGAACAGAGGAACAGAAACAAAAGTATCTTGTTCCGCAGGCAAAGGGTGAAAAAATTGGGGCATTTGGGCTCACAGAACCAAACGCTGGCTCTGATGTAGCGGCAATGGAAACTACCGCTGTAAAAGATGGAGACGACTATCTAATAAATGGCTCGAAAACATGGATTTCATTATGTGACGTTGCCGATCATTTCTTGATTTTCGCCAAGACGAATCCAGGAGCGAAGCATAAAGGCATCTCCTGCTTTATTGTTGAACGAACCTTCCCAGGGGTGTCGACAAAAGCAATTAAAGGAAAGCTTGGCATTCGCGCAGGGAATACGGGAGAAGTTTTTTTAGACAATGTTCGGATTCCCGCAGAGAATATGCTCGGATATGAAGGCGAGGGCTTTAAAATTGCCATGGCTGCGCTTGACAATGGACGGTTTACTGTTGCTGCAGGGGCATGTGGGACAATCATGGCATCGCTGGAGGCAAGTATAAAATACTGTGAGGAACGAAAAACATTTGGGAAAGAAATCGGAAGGCATCAGCTCGTCCAGCAAATGGTTGCAAAAATGTCTGCAAACCTTGAGATTTCCCGCCTGCTGGTCTTTAAAGCTGGCTGGTTAAAAAATAGCGGTAAACGCAACACGCAGGAAACTTCATTGGCAAAATGGATTTCCTGTGATGCCGCCTATGAAGCAGCCAACGATGCCGTGCAAATACACGGTGCTTATGGCTTCTCTAATGAATTTCCGGTTGAGCGTTTTTTAAGGAATGCAAAAGCACCAGTTATTTATGAAGGGACAAGAGAAATTCATACGATTATGCAGGGGGAATACGCTCTTGGTTACAGAGAAGATAAACCACTGCGAAAAATGCTGCCTGCCTGGCCATTTGAAGGGATTTTAATAAAAGGATAGGTGATAAGTATGTCCGGAATAAAAACCTATTTCCTCGCTGGTCATGCCCGCCTGCCGCAGGGGATGGCAGCCCAAAGTGTATTTGACTCTTTAACGATCACCGTTGAGATTGATAAAAAATATGGGGTCATTATCCAGTCCTCCTGCACCCTTGCCACTGACCATGGGAGAGCATATATTCAACAAATTTTAAAGGGTCACAGCTTACAGGATGGGATTGATGAAATCGTTGAAATAATAAGAGAGGGGTATCGGGGAAAAGCAGTCAATGCGCTTATAGCAGCGGTAAAAGATTTATACAGTCAATATAGCGAACAAAATTTAAAAACAGCTTAACAAAAGTCATTAAGCTGTTTTCTTCTTTCTTCTTCTTTCATTTATTATTTGGTGTAGATTAAATTATTATATACTTTAAAAATAGGTCTTTGCTGTGTTACGATAACGGAATAAAGCGGACTGGAGAAGAGGGTGGTTAAATGATTAAGACAATATTGTTTGACGTTGATGGAGTATTGTTAAGTGAGGAACATTATTTTGATGCCTCAGCCTTGACTGTTTGGGAATTACTAATTAGTAATAATTATTTAGATTTAGCACCAGAAAAATTCAAAACAGATTACAGTGAAGCAGAGATTAAAACGATTCGGGAGACTGTATTTGGAAAGAATGATGAGGTACTAAAACTTATGAAGTCAAGGGGACTCAATGCCAATTGGGATATGATCTATTTATCCTTTACTCACCAATTAATCCATCTCTTATCACAAATAAAAGAACAGGAAAATAGCAGAATTAACGGGTGGCTGCAAGAACCGATTAATAGAGAAGTGCTGCTTGAGATAGGAAGTGTGTTACATAACTATTCAGTAAACACCGATTTTAATTTATTTGTTGCAGATTTTAAACGTTCAACAGAAACAAAGCAAGAACTGTTCAATTATCTAAATCAATTAGCGGAAGAGAAACTTGGGGTTACAACGACTATTTTTAGCGGAATTGGAGCACTTTGGTCAGTATGCGAGCATATTTGTCAGGAATGGTATGTAGGAGATGAAAATGTACAAAACTCCACTGGCAGGCCATCTGTGCAGTTTGGAAAGCAAGGTTTTTTAGCAAATGAAACCACATTGGCAGCTAAATCAGACATTAACGCACTTTTTACATTCCTTAATGAATCTGGGATAAAGATAGGAATTGGAACGGGGAGACCTGAACTTGAGACCATACAGCCTTTTCAACATTTGGACTGGCTAAAACATTTTGATCTCAATCATATTGTCACAGCAGATGATGTGTTAAAAGCAGAAAAAGAGCTGGCAGAGAGACGACCATTATCAAAACCTGATCCGTTTACATACATTATGGGACTGAATGGCAGGGATAGTTCCGTCAGGGATTGTTTAAATACCCACTTGCCAATTGAAAATGGTGAAGAGGTATTAGTTGTGGGGGATTCATTGGCCGACTTGCTAGCTGCGAGAAAAATGGGCTGCCAGTTTGCTGCAGTTTTAACAGGATTATCAGGAAAAGACGCGAGAAGGGACTTTGAAAAGCACGAGGCAGACTATATCCTTGATAATGTCCTCGATTTAAAAAATCTTATAGCTCCAAAATAAGAGGGATTGCAGCGCAATCCCTCTGTTTTTTCCTATTTAACTTTTTCTAGCTCTTGCTTTCCTGGATAAAATGAATCAACATTATCTAACTCTAAAGATTGGGCTTCGTTTAGACCGTTAATTTGTGTGAGGGCACGAATTACCTCTGTAGTAATTTGCTTATCAAGGGTTAACACCATAACAGCTTCCCCGCCTACTGTTGTTCTGCCCACTTGCATTGTTCCAATATTAATCTGATAATCCCCAAGAAGAGATCCAACCTTACCGATCATACCAGGGACGTCCTGATGCTTTACAAGTAAGAGGTGGCTTTCAGGTCTTACATCAATACGATAATCGTTGATTTTCACGATTCTTGCACCGTAGCCGTTTAAGACTGTTGCACCAATTTTAGCTGTTTCCGCGCCTTTTGTAATAGAAAGCTCCATATAGTTGGCAAAGCCTTTATTATTGGCATTTTTCTGGACATTGTAGGAAACTCCCTGTCCTTTTAAAAGATGCAGTGCATTAATCAAATTAACAGAATCACTTAAATGATGAGAAAGGATTCCTTTAATCATCGTTCGAGTTAATAGTTCCGTGTCTTCTTCAATTAAATCACCATAATAATTGATTTCTATTTTAGAAGGAGCATGTTTTAATAATTGTACGACTAGCTGCCCCATTTGTTCTCCAAGGAGTAAGTATGGCTGCATTTTTTGCTGTGCCTCGCCAGACATTTGCGGCATATTTACTGCATTGCGGATGGATTGTGTTTCAAGAATTTCTATGATTTCTTCACTTACTTCTTGCGCAACCTTTTCCTGCGCTTCCACAGTAGATGCTCCTAAATGCGGGGTTACAATTATATTAGGGTTATCTAACAATTCTGGATTGGCCACAGGTTCCTTTTCAAAAACATCCAGTGCTGCTCCTGCAACATGGCCTGCTTGAATCGCCCTTACCAAAGCCTTTTCATCGATTATTCCGCCGCGTGCTACGTTGATAAATCGTACACCCTTTTTCGTTTTGCTTAAGTAATCGTCGTTAACTAAACCTTTTGTATCATTTGTAAGTGGTGTGTGAATGGTAATGAAATCGGACTCACGTGCGATTAAATCGAGACTAGCTTTTTTCATTCCAAGTTTCTCGGCTCTTTCCTCTGTTAAATAAGGATCGTAACCTAAGATATTCATGCCAAAGCTTTTAGCACGCTTTGCTACTTCAGTTCCGATTTTACCCATTCCAATGACACCAAGAGTTTTTTTGTATAATTCTACTCCCTTGAAAGAATTTCTGTCCCATTCTCCGCCAACAGTTTTTTTGTGAGCTTGAGGAATCATTCTCGCCATAGAGAGCATCATTGCTAAGGTATGCTCTGTAGCGGCAATGGTGTTGGCACCAGGAGCATTTATGACGATGATTCCTTTACCGGTGGCAGCATTCACATCGATATTATCTACACCTACACCAGCTCTAGCAATTACCTTTAGCCTGTCAGCGTATTGAAGCAGTTCTGCAGTTACCTTCGTCTGGCTGCGTACAATTAAAGCCTCATAGTCTCCAATGATATCCTTGAGCTCTTCGAACTTTAAAGTAGGCTGGCGCTTTACAATAAAATTAGGGTGGTCAAACAAGCTCTTTAATCCAGTATCGCTAATGCCATCTGTTACAAGTACCTTAAACATTCTCAACTCATCCTCTCATATCTAATTTTAAAATAAAACTATCCAGCTCTAGCGCCTAGGGGATCGGGGTCATAAGCCCCTGAACCAGGCGCTTCCGCTTTAAAAAATTAGGATCTTTTAAAACTGAATGTTGATTTCACTGTGTTTGGAAAATAAGCGGAGAATTTCCGTTTAAATTGGGAAATACCCATATTTCCTTAAAAATAAGCGGAGTTTTCCCGCTTATTGTATCCAAATCCTTGGATTTTGTCTTATTTAAAGCAGTTAACCGGAATATCTCCGCTTATATCTGCTTCTTAAGCTTCCTCTATATATAATAGCCGGAAATTCTCCGCCTATGAATTCTCAATCCTACACGAAAATCAACAATGAATAATAACAGAGCCTAAAATTAAAAAGCCCCCCATAACAGGACAGATTTGTCTTGTTATGAGGGACGTGATCTACGTGGTGCCACCCTCTTTTGCTGCTTAACGCTGCAGCCTCAATAGGTTAACGGGTTATCCCGGGCATTCCTACTAAAATTTCAGTCTGCCAGTTCAGAAGGGCTGGGCAAAGTTAAGAAATTGCACCGGTTCACAGCAGCCACCGGCTCTCTGAAGCATTCTCTTAATGCCGTCTTCATCATCACATTTCATTTGAATATTACCTGAATTTAAAGAATATTCTACATGGATACCTTTACTATTGTAAAGGGTTAAATAAATAATTTTTTGATTATTCAAATTTAAAATTTTTTTAAAAAAAGTGAGGCCAATACTGGTATAGGGGTAAGCGATTACATTGAATTTTTAAAAAAATTAGTCTATTGTAAATATATTAAGAGAATAATATAATGTCTACTATATAAATACAATTGTACGTATGTGGTAGACAGAGCTGGAGGGATCTATTATGAAAGCAATCCAAATTGGGTTACTCGGTTTAGGAACAGTTGGTTCAGGGGTTGTAAAAATTATCAAAAATCACCAAGATAAATTAATGCACCAGGTTGGTTGTCCTGTTGTCATCAAGAAAATCCTGGTCCAAAATTTACATAAAACAAGACCTGCTGAAGTGGATCCAGCATTGTTAACTTCTACCCCATCTGATATCCTGCATGATCCTGAGATAGATGTTGTGATTGAAGTAATGGGCGGGGTTAACGAAACAAAGGATTATTTGCTTGGTGCGCTCCGTCAAGGAAAGCATGTTGTAACAGCAAACAAAGATTTAATGGCTCTTCATGGATCAGAATTGTTGTCTGTTGCTTCTGAAAATGGCTGTGATTTATTTTATGAAGCCAGTGTTGCCGGTGGTATTCCAATCTTAAGAGGTTTAGTTGATGGTCTTGCTTCTGATCGTATTACCCAAATGATGGGGATTGTAAATGGAACCACTAATTATATTTTAACAAAAATGAGCCAAGATGGAAGTCGTTATGAAGATGTTCTTAAAGAAGCCCAAGAGCTTGGGTTTGCAGAATCCGATCCAACTTCAGATGTAGAAGGACTGGATGCTGCCCGGAAAATGACAATATTAGCCACTTTAGGCTTTTCGATGCATATAGATCTTGATGATGTAAAGGTATCTGGAATATCTACTGTAACAGAAGAAGATATTCGATATGGAAAACAGTTAGGTTATACAATGAAACTGTTAGGATACGCTCACCGTGAAGGGGAAAAAGTAGAGGTAAGCGTCCAGCCTACCTTCTTGTCGGATAACCATCCATTGGCTTCGGTTCAAAACGAGTATAACGCTGTTTATGTGTATGGCGAAGCTGTCGGTGAAACCATGTTTTACGGACCAGGTGCAGGAAGCCTGCCAACTGCAACGGCAGTGGTTTCAGATTTAGTCGGAGTAATGAAAAATCTACGACTTGGAGTGAATGGACGCAGTGCGGTAACACCACAGTATCCTAAGCGCTTAAAGGATGATAATGAAAAGTACTCTAAATACTTCTTACGAATCCATGTACAAGATGAAGTTGGTGTATTTGCTGAACTTACCTCCATTTTCGCGAAGTATGGTGTCAGCTTTGAAAAAATATTACAGCTTCCCGTTAAGAAAAATGAAACTTCAGAAATTGTCTTAGTTACACATAAAGCATCACTTACAAATTATGACGCAATCCTTTATGAATTAAATGATTTACCAGCGGTTAAAGAAGTTAAAAGTGCATACAGAGTGGTGAGAAAATCATTATGAGATGGCCAGGATTGATTAAAGCATATAAAGAATTTCTACCAGTAAGTAATGAAACACCTGGTTTAACATTAAATGAAGGAAATACCCCGTTAGTCAAATTAGAGCGACTTTCAAAAGAATTGGATGTAGAGCTTTACGTTAAGCTTGAAGGAGCAAATCCGACCGGTTCCTTTAAAGACCGTGGAATGGTTATGGCGGTAGCTAAGGCAGTGGAATCCGGAAGTAAAACGGTTATCTGTGCTTCTACAGGAAATACTTCTGCGGCAGCTGCTGCATATGCGGCTCGTGCAGGCTTACACTGTATTATTGTTATTCCTGAAGGTAAAATTGCCTTAGGAAAGCTTGCACAAGCCATGATGTATGGAGCAGAAATTATCTCCATTGAGGGTAATTTTGACCAAGCATTACAAATGGTCCGTAATATTAGTGAGGAAGAACCGATCACCTTAGTCAATTCGGTTAATCCATTTCGATTAGAGGGGCAAAAAACCGCAGCGTTTGAAGTGTGTGATCAACTAGGGTTTGCACCCGACATTTTAGCGATCCCAGTTGGAAACGCTGGTAACATTAGTGCTTATTGGAAAGGGTTTAAAGAATACGCAGCTCATAAGGGAACTGGACTTCCGAAAATGTATGGATTTGAAGCAGCAGGGGCGGCAGCAATTGTTCATAATACCGTATTTGAAAACCCAGAAACCATTGCAACAGCAATACGAATTGGAAATCCGGCAAGCTGGGACCTAGCTGTATCTGCAGTTGAAGAATCAAATGGTCTTTTTGATGAAGTCAGTGATGATGAAATCGTAGCTGCCTATAAAAAAATTGCTGCCTCTGAGGGAATCTTTGCTGAACCAGCTTCATGTGCATCAATCGCCGGTGTGATGAAGTCCTTACAAAAGGGAAGAATTGAAAAAGGATCAAAAATCGTCGCTGTCCTTACTGGAAATGGCTTAAAAGATCCGGATACGGCTATTAAAAGCAGTTTTGTAGATGTTAAAAAATTGCCAAATGATGAGCGAGCAGTGACACAGCATATCAAGGGAGTTGTCAATCGATGACTCTAAATGATGGGAAGTTCATAATTAAAGTTCCAGCAAGTTCTGCTAATCTTGGTCCTGGCTTTGATTCAATTGGTGTTGCACTTACTCTATATTTGAGTTTAGAAGTAGAGAAAAGTGAGAAATGGGAATGCTATTCCACATCGGAGGAATTAAAGGATTTGCCATCAGATGAACAGAATTTTATCTGTCAAATTGCTCTGCAAACAGCAGCGAAATACGGCAAGGAATTGCACCCTTGTAGAATAAAGGTCGAGAGTGACATTCCACTGGCACGTGGCCTTGGTTCTAGTGCATCTGCTATTATTGCCGGAATTGAGCTTGCTGATTATGTTGGAGAGTTAGGATTAACAAAACAGGATAAGCTATTACTTTCTACAGAGATAGAGGGTCATCCAGATAACGTCGGCGCCTCTTTATATGGGGGCCTTGTCATTGGCAGTTATCAGCAAGGTGAGGTGGATATTATCCCTATCTCAGGACTTTCTTTTGAAATGGTTGCTGTAATCCCAAAAGAAAGCTTATTAACGAAAGATTCCCGTGGTGTACTGCCAACAGAATTATCCTATTCAAATGCGGTTCAAGCTTCCTCTACTGCTAATGTGTTAGTTGCAGCACTTCTTAGTCAAAACTGGGATTTAGCAGGTAAAATGATGGAAATAGACCTTTTCCACCAGCCTTATCGGAAACCGTTAATTCCTTTTTACGGTGAGGTAGAAGTTTTCGCTAAGTCTGAAGGGGCGTTCGGTGTCGCCTTAAGTGGTGCAGGTCCCACCGTTTTATGTTTTTGTGAAAAAGGGAAAGGGCAAATTCTCGAACAATCGATTCAATCAACTTTTCCCGACATGACAGCTAAACTGCTATGCATAGACTATACAGGAAGCAACGTATTCTAAGTTAATAATTGCAGAGCAAATTAGGGCCGAGAAATCGGCCCTTTATTTATTTTACCCTTTAACTCCTTGCAGCCACTCACGATAACATTCATCACAAAGGATCTCATCTCTTTCAGTATTTGAACTTAAAAAGGTAACATAGTGATGTTGTTTTTCCTCAATCTCATTGACACAATAGAAACATTTCTCTTGCATATTTCTTTTCTCCTTTTCCTAGAGGTTTCCTTAGTTTTTTCTAGAAAATAATATTTGTTACATAGAAAAAATCCCCACCATATTTCTATTTAATGGGATTAATAAGTTAAACTACATATAAAACCATTATGAGGAGGATTAGTAAATGAATTTTATAAATAAAGTAGTGGTAGTAACCGGGGCTGCTAAAGGAATTGGACGCGGCATAGCATCTGCTTATGCCGAAAATGGAGCAAAAGTTTTGATCGCGGATGTTGATGAAACTGCAGGTAGACAGGCAGAATCTGAACTTAAACAAATGGGAGCAGATGTGCTTTATATCAAAACGGACGTAAAAAGTGAAGTTGATATTATTAACCTTATGGAAACAGCAAAAAAGACCTATGACCGGATCGATGTGCTAATCAATAATGCTGGTAAAGGATTATTTAAATCACTGTATGAAGTAACTGTTGATGAATGGGATGATATTATCCAAACTAATTTGAGAAGTGTTTTCCTATGTTCACGGGAGGCAGCAAAGTATATGCGTGAGAATGAAGAGGGGGGAGCGATTATTAACATGGCTTCGACCCGTGCCATTATGTCTGAGCCGAATTCGGAGGGATATGCAGCAACAAAAGGAGGAATTGTTGCCATCACTCATGCATTAGCGGCATCCCTTAGTGAGGACCAAATTACTGTAAATGCAATTTCACCTGGCTGGATTCACACAGGCGACTACTCGCAATTAACAGACATTGATCATCATCAGCATTTTTCAAAACGAGTTGGTAAGCCAGATGATATTGCAAGGGCATGTTTGTATTTAACTGACAGAGAAAATAATTTTGTTACAGGGATTAATTTAGTAGTTGATGGCGGTATGACGAAAAAAATGATATATGAAGAATGAAATTTGGCCACTTTTTAGAAACCTATTTCTGCCACAAGCGTTTATTATATGATAAAATAGTGTAAAAATTGGAAAAACTTGAAGGGAGGATAAATAAATGAAGCTGCCTATTATTCAAACAAAACTACGAATTCCCGTTATCAAAGACGAATTTATAAGACGGGCAAGACTTACTAGGAAAATGAAGAAAATACCCGAGTATCCTTTGACGATTATTCATTCAGGTGCTGGTTTTGGAAAAAGTACGGCACTGGCTTTATTTATGAGGGATGAAAAAATCCCGGGCTGCTGGTACTCCATTTCTTCAATGGACGACGACATCCTTCCGTTCCTTTCCTATATCATCCATTCAATAAGAGGTGTTATTCCTGAATTCGGGCAGGATATTGAGAAGTATATCGAAACAATAGACCGCTACATAAGAGAGGAAGATTTAAGCTATTTATGTTCACTATTTATTAATGAAATTCTTAAAGTTAATTCAGATATCACATTAATTTTAGATGATTACCATCAAATTGAACATTCATATACCATTAATAGCTGGATTGAAAAATTACTGCAGCATATCCCCGCAAATTTACATATGGTCATTTCCAGCCGGAGTCGTCCAGGCTGGAGGCATTTAACAAAAATGAGGGTAAACGGGCAGTTATTGGAAATTACACGGGAAGATTTAGTGTTAACCATTGATGAAATGGAATTGTTATTAATCGATCTTTATGGACTAGAAATTGAGCCAACTCATTTAGAAAGTATTTATCAGTTAACAGAAGGCTGGATTATTGCATTGTGTATGATTGCACAGCAAATTCCGCTTACTGGAGATATTTCAACCCTTTTAGAACATTCCTCCTTTTCACTCCAAGACCTATTTGACTACTTAGTTATGGAAGTCTTTTCGAAACAGCCTCCAATGATTCAGCAATTTTTGGAACAAACATCCATCTTAGATGTAATGGAAGAAGAGCTTTGCGATGAAGTAATTGGAATACCTGGTGCTTCTAATATGCTCGAGCAATTAAAGGAAAGAAATTTGTTCATCCAAAAAATTGGATTAAAGCATTATCGCTACCATGCACTTTTCAAAGATTTTTTAGAAAATGCGTTCCTGAAAAACAACCCCACTGCCTATTTGGCGCTTCATGAGAAATGTGCCAGATTCTATGAAAAAAGATTGCTATGGGAAGAGGCCCTCTTTCACTATAAAAAGATTAATCACTTTAAAGCGATCGCCTCCATTTTACAGGACCATGGTGTTAACATGCTTGAGGGCGGGAAGCTAAAAAGCTTATCTGATCATTTAATGTTGATTCCTGTCAATGAGATGGACACATATTATTTTCTCTGGTTTTTAAAAGCAGAGGTCCTCAGGTATCGCTCCCAATATCAAGAGGCAGAGAAATGTTATGATAAAACGTATTTAGAGGCCGGGAAGAGGAATGATTATCTCGGGATGAGCAAGGCATTAGAAGGAAAAGCAAAGATTTATTTAGATACCATCCAGCCTCATCAAGCAGAAAAGTTATTATATGAGGCCATTGATGCCAGAGAAAAAAGTAGTAGTCCTGAAGCGGAAAAGGCGAAGCTATACTATTTGCTATCTGAAAATCTTTTGAATGCTGGAAAATCAACCAATGCTGAAAAATGGCTGCAAAAGGCAAAGGAATCCAGCCCGTCGATAGTAGATGGAAATATTGAAGCAAGATTGTATTTACGAACAGGCCGGTTTGAGGAAGCAAAAAAGGTTCTTTACAACCAAAAAGAGGAACTATCATCCAAAAGTAGTACCGCTCTACCAAATTCACACAGAGAAACTGATTTGTTATTATCCCTAATAGAAGCCTTTACGGGTGAAGGTGTGAAGGCAAAAGATTTAGCACAAGCAGGCATACAACAAGGTATTAGTTTAAAGGCACCTTTTGTGGAGGCATGCGGCTGGATTCGGATGGGGCATGCGGTCCAAATTCTAAATAATTATGATTCTGATTTAGCCGAACAGTGCTACAATACAGCTTTGGATATTATGGATACACTTAATGTAGAAAGGGGAAAAGCCGAACCATTAATGGGACTTTGTATCCTGTATGGAACCAGGGGAGAATACGAGCGTGCCATAGAGGCAGGAAAAAAAGCATTGCTGGAAACGGAAAAAGTACAGGATATCTGGCTTTCCGCTCTTATTAGTCTGTGTATGGGGATTACTTGTATTTATAATGAAAGAGTAAATAAGGGACTAGATTACTTAGAAAAAACAAGAAAATTATTTTATCAATGTGAGGATTCTTTTGGACAAATGTTATCCAGTTTCTGGATCGCCTATATTTACTTTCTAGAAAAAGAAGAAGATATGTTTAGACAAACATTCGATAAGTTTTTATATATGATTCAAACCTATGAATTTGAGTTCTTTTTCCATAAAGTGTCATTATTTAGCCCAAGGGATTTACAAATGGTCGTTCCGTTGTTAATAGAATGTGCAAAAGGAGACATTCAACGTTCATATGCGATAAAAATTCTTCAGGATATGGGGATTACCGGATTGGATTCGCACCCTGGATATTCAGTCAGAGTTCAATCACTGGGACAATTTAAGATTTGGCTTGGGGAAAAGGAAGTGGGAGAAAAAGATTGGCAGCGTGAAAAAGGCAAGGAATTGTTTCAGCTTTTTATTACCGTTAACGAACTTATTTCTAAAGAGGAGATACTCCAGATTCTTTGGCCGAATCAAGATACAAAAAATGCTGACCGTGATTTTAAAGTTGCATTAAATAGTCTTCATCATGTCCTAGAACCAATGCGGAAGGCAAGGGCAGCTCCCTTTTTTATTATAAGAGACGGAATGTTTTATGGATTAAATCCCCATGCGAAAATTGAATTAGATACAAATCAATTTCAAACATTGATTCAAAATGGGCTAAATGAAACATCCCAAGAAAAGGTGATCCCTCTTTTGGAAAAAGGCTTAAAACTTTATCAAGGGGAATACCTTCCAGAACGAAGGTATGATGATTGGTGTATAAGTAAGCGAGAGAGTATGCTGGTTTATTTTTTACGAGCTGCTGAAAGAATTGCACAAATCATGGTCCGCCAAGAAAATTATGATCATGCGATTTATTGGTGCGAAAAAATACTTAAGCGCGACCGGACTTGGGAAGAAGCCTATCGATTATTAATGTATTGTTACTACCGAAAAAACAATCGTCCACAGGCCATGAAATGGTTTCAAAAATGCAAGGTGGTGTTAGAAGAAGAATTAGGAGTTTCACCTCTAGAACCAACAAAACAGATGTATGACATGATTATCGAATCAGAAAAATATTTAGATCAAATCGAACAGCCTTAATGACGGGCTGTTTTTTTGTTTCTTTATCTAGTTTCTCTTGCTTGTAACTTCCCTGTAACTCTACTTTTTTATTATTAACTCAAAGCTTTGCACGTTTTTATTTTTTAAAAAAATAAGGGGGAAAAGCAGTGAAGGCATTTCGTGGAAAAGGGTTTTTAGTAGGGTTTCTTATTTTTCTAATGATTTTTGCTACAGCATGCAGTTCAGACAAGACCGAGGGAGATACTAGTGGTAATGGAGAAAAGGCAGAGAATAAGGAGCCAATAAAAATTGGTGTTCTTGCATCCACAACAGGTGCCTTAGAATCTTACGGTAAACAAACATTACGAGGTTTTGAGCTTGGTCTTGAATATGCAACGGAAGGAACAATGGAAGTAGAAGGCAGAAAAATTGAGTTTGTGGTTGAGGATACAGAAACAAAGCCAGAAGTTGCTGTCCAAAAAGCAACCAAGCTTTTAGAAGAAGATGAAGTCGACTTTTTAGTAGGATCATCCAGCTCTGCAGATACATTAGCAGTCCTGCCTCTTGCAGAAGAGTATCAAAAGATTATGATTGTTGAACCTGCGGCAGCCGATAGTATTACTGGCTCCGAGTTTAATAAATACATTTTCCGTTCAGCGCGAAACTCCTCACAGGATGCCGTTGCCGGTGCGGCTGCGATTGCTGATAAAGGTGTAAAAATTGCTACCCTGGCTCCAGATTATTCATTTGGACGTGATGGTGTTGCTGCCTTCAAAGAAGCGGCTGAAAAGCTAGGTGCAGATATCGTATTAGAAGAGTATGCTGATCCGGCTGCAACAGATTTTACTTCAAATATTCAAAAAATCATTGATGCAAAACCTGATTATTTATTTGTTGTTTGGGCGGGTGCAAACTCTCCTTGGAAGCAGATTTCTGATATGAAGGTGCAAGACAAGGGAATCAAGATTTCAACAGGTGCTCCGGATATTGCAGCATTGGCAACTATGGAACCACTTGTTGGCATGGAAGGCTTTACCGTTTATTATCACGATCTGCCAAAAAATGAAATCAACGATTGGCTGGTTGCAGAACATAAGAAACGATTCAACGGGGAAGTACCTGATTTATTCACTCCAGGCGGTATGAGTGCAGCGATTTCAATTGTAGAAGCATTGAAGAAAACCAAGGGTGACGCTGATGCCGATAAACTAATCGAAACAATGGAAGGCATGAGCTTCGAAACACCAAAAGGAAAGATGACCTACCGTGCAGAAGACCACCAGGCACTTCAAGCACTATATGCCATCAAACTAGAAAAGAAAGATGGCGTGCCATACCCAGTACCTGTACTAATGCGAGAACTAACACCAGAAGAAACAGCACCTCCAGTTCGAAATTAAGTTAAAAAGTATGAGGGTGCGACTAGTTACTTTGGTCACCCTCTTCCTTATTTCTATCTACAAGATTGGTGGTGAAAGCATGACAACCTTAATCGAAACAGATGATTTATCGATTACCTTTGGGGGACACACAGCAGTTGATTCCGTCAGCATTTCCGTTCCTGAAAAACACTTTAAATCAATCATCGGTCCAAATGGTGCTGGCAAAACAACCTTCTTTAATCTTTTAAGCGGTCAATTGGCTCCTACGAATGGAAAAATTTATTTTCGGGGAAAAGATATCACAAAACTTTCCTCAACGAAGCGAACGAGAGAAGGGATAGGACGTTCATTTCAAATTACCAATGTATTTCCTAATTTAACTGTGCTTGAAAATGTAAGGCTGGCAGTGCAATCAAAAGCCGGAGTTCGCTATCAGATGTTATTTCATTATAAAAAATATCGTGAATTTGAGGAAAAGGCCCAAGAGTGGCTAAGGCTTGTGCTATTAGACGATAAAGTGGACTCATTGGCTAGTAATTTGGCACATGGAGAAAAGAGAAAGCTAGAAATGGCTATGCTCCTTGCACTTGAAACGGAGGTGCTTTTATTAGATGAACCGACTGCAGGTATGTCTTTAGAAGATGTTCCTGCCATATTAGAAGTCATTAAAAGAATAAAGGAAAAAGGCGATCGAACGATTATTTTAATTGAGCACAAGATGGATATGATTTTAGACTTATCAGATTCTGTAATGGTGTTATTTAATGGCAGGCTGTTGGCGGACGGAACACCTGAAGAAATTATGAAAAATGAAACGGTCCAATCTGCTTATTTAGGAGGTATCAGCGAGTGAGCGGTTTGCTGAAGCTTAATAATATCGAGACGTATATTGGACAGTATCATATTTTACAAGGTGTTTCTGTAGAAGTGAAAAAAGGTGAGGTAACAGTACTGCTGGGAAGAAATGGTGCAGGAAAAACAACAACATTACGGACCATCATGGGCCTGAATCCAGCTTCAAAAGGAAGTATTGTCTACAAAGGAGAAGAAATCCAGTCCCTGCCAACCTATACCATAGCCCAAAAGGGAATAGGGTATGTTCCAGAAGATCAAGGTATTTTCGCTGGATTGACAGTCGAAGAGAATATGAAAGTAGCGATTCAAAAAGAAAACGAAGAAACAAATAAGCGGCTTGATTATATCTTAAATTTGTTTCCTGATTTGAAAAAGTTCTGGAAAAAACCTGGCGGGTTACTGAGCGGAGGGCAGAAACAAATGCTTTCGATCGCCCGAGCCTATGTAAATGACAACGAACTGTTATTAATTGATGAGCCTAGTAAGGGTTTAGCCCCAATCGTTGTTGAAAAGGTGATGGAGTCTATCCTGCAAATGAAGGATCAAACGACCATCGTCTTGGTAGAGCAAAATTTCATGATGGCCAGTACCATCGGTGATTGCTTCTACATTATCGACGATGGCAGAACCGTAAGCAATGGAAGTATGAAACAGCTAAAAGAGGATGAGGAAATGAAACGAAAGTATTTGGGAATTGCCTAGGAAAGGAGGAAAGTTTGGAATGGAGCTATTGTTCAATTTAACATTAAATGGATTGGCAACAGGAATGCTAATCTTCCTATTAGCAGCAGGACTAACGTTAATTTTTGGATTGATGGATGTCCTTAACTTCGCCCATGGCGGATTGTTTGCCTGGGGTGCTTATAGCGGCATATGGATTTATACCACTACCGGCAGTTTCCTAATCGGTATTCTTGGGGCGATCATTACTGGATTTTTACTAGGGATTATTACTGAAAGATGGATTATCAAACCAGTTTACGGCAACCATGTACAGCAGATTTTAATTACGCTTGGGTTAATGCTGGTTTTATCGGAGATGTTAAAAGTGATTTGGGGACCCAATCAATTAACAGCTAATCCTCCGGAATATTTACAAGGAAGCTGGGAAATTGGCAGCATGATTATTATTAAATATCGGGTATTTATTATTCTTGTAGGTTTCCTGGTTTTTACAGGCATTCAATATTTACTTAAAAATACGAAAATAGGTCTGGTGGTTCGGGCTGGCGTTATGAATAAGGAAATGGTTCAGGCATTGGGTATTAATATTAAGAAGGTATTTATGTTTGTCTTTATGATTGGTTCTGGAATGGCTGCACTAGGAGGAGTACTTTTCGGACCTTACTCCGGAGTTATTCACGCCGGAATGGGTATGGAATTTGCAATTTTAGCTTTTATTGTAGTTGTTATCGGTGGCATGGGGAACTTTAAAGGATCTGTTATGGCCGCGATTTTAGTTGGATTATCAGGTTCGTTCATGGCATATTATGTACCGGAATTATCCTTAGCAGTAAATATGCTTTTAATGGCAGTTGTGTTGATTGTTAAGCCGCAAGGACTATTTGGCGGGAAGGGGTGAGCGTATGAAATGGATTGTAAATAATCGAATGAATACTATATATGTTATCATTGCTGCTTTTTTGCTTATCCTGCCCTTCGTCTACGAATCTAGGAATATGCTCATTCTTTTGACCCAAATTTTTGTATTTGCCATCCTCGCGATGAGCTATGACTTATTATTAGGATTTACCGGAATTGTCTCCTTTGGGCATGCGATGTTTTTTGGCATCGGGGCCTACTCGATTGGGATATTCATGAAGCGTTTTGAGCCGACTATGCTTCATTTCATTTATGCGGTACTGGCAACCATTTTGATTACTGCCATTGTTAGTTTTATTGTTGGTTTGCTTACACTAAGGTTGAAAAGTCATTTTTATGCGATGTTAACAATGGCATTGGCAGGGCTATTTTTAGTATTAGCGGAAAAGTGGAGGACATTAACATTTGGAAATGATGGGTTTACTTTTCGGGTACCGGAAGTTTTTATTGACCGGACTAATTTTTACATCATCTGCTTAGTCTTAATGATTGCTGTGTTTATGATTTTAAAACGCTTCACGAATTCCCCGCTTGGGAGGGTGCTGCAGGCGATTCGAGAAAATGAACAACGAACAGAATCTTTAGGTTATCAAGTATTACATTATAAAATTGCAGCTAGTGTGGTTTCTGGTGTGTTAGCGGGAATTGCTGGTATCTTTTATGCGATGTCGCTTCGATATGTAAATACGAGTGTATTCGCGATGGATATTACCTTAGATGCCTTATTAATGACGATTATAGGTGGTGTAGGTACCTTAGTTGGTGCGATTATCGGTGCAGGTTTAATTGAATTTGCCCATGATGGGTTAACAGAGCTCGCAAAAGAACATTGGATATTTGAGCGTTGGATTATATTCTTTGGCATTATTTATATTTTAGTTGTTATTTTCTTCCCGTTAGGTATTGTGGGAACACTAAGGAAATTTACTTGGAAACGAAGAAAACAGGAATCTGCTAGGAAAAAAGAAAATTTAGCGGGTTAGGGGGAAGCTACATGGAATCATTACAAATTGCATCCTTCGTCGTTCGTTTTCAACTAGCGGCTGTTGAAAAAGAAACAGGAAAAAAACAATGGAGAATTAAAGTAACCCATGTGCAAGAAGAACGAGAAACCTTGTTTGAGACAATTGAAGAAGCAACGGCTTTTATGAAGTCAAGGGTAGAAGACTCTTAGATTAGGAGGTGAGAGTTTTGCGAATAGGGATTGTTAGTACAGGTCTTTACCTACCAGATGAATACATGACTGGTAAAGAGATAGCGGAACTGGCAGGTATCCCCACACATATTGTTGAAGAAAAGATGGGAATCAAGAAGAAATATGTACCAGGCAAAGATGATCATACATGCGAAATGGGGATTATTGCCGCCAAACAGGCGATCGAAAGAGCAGGTATAAGCCCCTTGGAAATAGATGTTGTCATTTATATTGGCGAAGAGCATAAAGAATATCCACTTTGGACGGCTGGAATCAAACTCCAGGAAGCAGTTGGGGCCTTAAATGCATGGGCGTTTGATGTTGCCTTACGATGTGGAACAACGGTTATGGCGCTTAAGGTAGCGAAGAGCTTGATGATCGCCGATCCTAAGATTAACACCGTTCTGCTGGCAGGTGGATACCGTAATGTGGATTTCATAGACTACCAGAATCCGCGGACTCGCTTTATGTTTAACTTAGGTGCAGGAGGTGGAGCAATTCTGTTGAAAAAAGACCATAACGAGAACGTCTTGTTAGAGACGCAGCTAATTACAGATGGTTCTTTTTCTGAGGACGTTGTGGTTGTTTCAGGTGGAACAAAAAATCCTATTACAAAAGAAGCACTGGAACAGCGTTTAAATAAGCTGGATGTCCTTGACCCAGAGGGAATGAAGCAACGATTGGAACAAAAATCAATGGTCAATTTTATTAAAGTAATCAGAGAATCTGTTAGAAAAAGTGGGTATAAAGAAGAAGAGATTTCTTATATCGCCATGCTTCACATGAAAAAGTCTGCTCATGAATATGTATTAAAAGAATTAGGATTATCCCCGGAACAATCAATCTATCTGGAGGAATATGGACATATCGGTCAAATTGATCAAATCCTATCATTAGAGCTTGCACTAAAAGAAGGAAAAGTAAAAGATGGTGACCTGGTCGTTTTTGTTAGTGCTGGGATTGGTTATGCATGGGGAGCATCTGCAATAAAATGGGGGAAGGTGAGATAAGTGGTCAATGTAACGATTAAAGAAGTGCAATTAACAAATGGGGAAACAATCGCCTACCGTGAGAGGGCAGGTGGGGAAAAAAAGGTATTACTCATTCATGGTAATATGACTTCTTCCAAACATTGGGACTTAGTTCTAAATAAAATGTCTGAGGAATATAAGTTATATGCCTTGGATTTACGCGGTTTTGGATTATCCAGCTACAATAAACCGATAACTTCCATTAAAGATTTTTCAGATGATGTTAAGCTCTTTGTGGATGAGATTGGCTTGAAGGACTTTGCCATTGTCGGCTGGTCAACTGGAGGTGCAGTCGCCATGCAATTTACGGCTGATTATCCGGGATATTGCAATAAGCTTATATTATTAGCATCCGAGTCTACTAGAGGCTATCCATTTGACGGTAGGCTGAGTGACAACCAAGTGCCTCGAAGATTTACATCTTATGAAGATATTAAACGTGATATTATTCGAACCTTACCTGTGCAAGCAGCCTATGATACAAACAATGTAGAATTATTGAAACTGATTTGGAACGCTGTCATCTACACAAAAAAACAGCCGGCACCAGAGCTTTATGATGAGTATGTTCAGGATATGAGAACACAGCGAAACTTAGCAGAGGTACATCACTCTAACAATACATTTAATATAAGTCATCATCATAATGGACTTGTTGAAGGAAACGGACTAGTGGATAAAATCAATGTCCCTGTTCTAGTTTTAAGAGGGGATCGTGATCTTGTTATTACAGCAGAAATGACGAGAGAACTGGTAGAGGATTTAGGACCAAAAGCCAAATTCGTTGAGTTGAAGGATTGTGGTCATTCACCACTTGTTGACGACTTACCGCAATTATTAAAAGAGGTTACTAATTTCCTAAAAAATGAGGTGTTCAAATGAGATTAAAAGATAAAGTGGCCATCATAACTGGAGCAGCTAACGGTATTGGATTCACTGCAGCTGAGACCTTTGCTAAAGAAGGCGCAAAGGTTGCCATGGCAGACTTTAATGTGGAACAAGGTGAAAAGGGGGCGCAGGAATTAAGAAAAAAAGGCTATGAAGTGACCTTTTTCCCAGTAAATGTTGCACAGCGCTCAAGTGTGGATGAAATGGTTGAGAAGGTCCGCAAGACTTACGGAAATATTAGTATTCTTATTAATAATGCAGGGATTACAAAAGATGCCATGCTTTCTAAATTAACTGCCGAGGATTTCCAAGCAGTTGTGGATGTAAATCTTACAGGGGTATTTCACTGTACCCAAGCCGTTTTACCTTCGATGCTTGAAAATGGAAAGGGAAGAATCATCAATACTTCATCTGTTTCTGGTGTGTATGGTAATATCGGGCAAACAAATTATGCAGCGACTAAAGCCGGTGTGGTTGGGATGACGAAAACATGGGCAAAAGAGCTTGGGCGCAAAGGGATTAATGTGAATGCGGTTGCACCTGGTTTTATTGAAACCGGAATGACTGCGAAAGTTCCGGAAAGAATATTAGACCAAATGAAACAAATGGTCCCTTTAGCACGGCTTGGAAAGCCGGAGGATATCGCAAACGCATACCTGTTTTTAGCATCGGATGAATCGAATTATGTAAATGGAACTGTCCTTCATGTAGATGGAGGAATCATGATGTAAATCACAATACGACCTTTTTCAGGGTCGTTTTTTTTGATTCCATGTCATGTAACTTTACTGTAACTACATTTAAGTAAGATGGTTTCATCTAGTGGTGAAGGAGCGATTTTGGTGTGAGGTGGGAACTCGATTGGCTGGAAAATAGAGCAAGATTAACCCCAAATAAGAATGCAGTAATTCTTGAAGATAATAATATGAAATGGACCTATAGAGAATTAAATAATCGTTCTTCCTCAGTGGCAGGCTGGTTAAAAAGCCAAGGGGTGAAGAAAGGCGATCGAGTTGCTCTCTTGTCGCCGAATGATATCAGTTATTTTGATTTACTGTTTGCCTGCGGGAAAATTGGTGCTATTTTTGTACCGCTAAACTGGCGGCTATCAGCACATGAATTATATGAAATTTTGTTAGATTGCACACCCGGATTACTAGGAATCCATCAAAATTTTGAGAATATGTTCACTTCTTTGGAAACGGCTACACCCCAATCTTTTTTTGTTGGGGGGGATTATTACGAAAGAATCGTGAACGAAAAAAATGAATTTAGCTATTCAGAAAATATGTCCGAACATGATCCATTAGCAATAATCTATACCGGAGGAACGACGGGTAAACCAAAAGGGGTTGTATTAAGTCACCAATCCATTCAATGGAATGCGATTAATACCATTCTCAGCTGGAACTTATCTGAAGAGGACGTAACGATCAACTATATGCCGATGTTTCATACAGGCGGGTTAAATGCCTTATCACTACCACTATTAATGGTTGGTGGAACGGTGGTTATAGCTGATCAGTATACGGGACAAAAAGTGGTTCAATCAATACAACAATATAACTGTACAATCATTCTTCTTGTACCAACCATGTACCATCTACTTATTCAAACGGAAGAGTTCCAAAGAAGTAATTTTCCCTCTATGAAAATTTTCTTGTCAGGAGCGGCACCCTGTCCATTGCCAGTATACGAATCCTTTCAGAAAAAAGGATTGGCTTTTAAAGAAGGGTATGGTTTAACAGAAGCGGGACCGAATAATTTCTTTATACATCATGAAGATGCAGAGGTGAAAAGGGGTTCAGTAGGAAAGCCAATGTTATTTAATGCCATAAAACTTGTTAAGGAAGATGGTCAGGAAGCAAAAGTGAACGAAGTTGGAGAACTTTTAATTAAAGGAAAACATTCTTTTTCACATTATTGGAATAACAAATTGGCAACACTAGAAACGAAAAAAGAAGGCTGGATTCATACCGGAGACCTAGCAAAGAAGGATGAGGAAGGATTTCATTATATCGTCGGCAGAAAAAAGGATATGATTATTACGGGTGGTGAAAATGTATATCCACTTGAAATCGAGCATTGGCTCGCCGGGCACCCTGCAGTCGATGAAGTAGCAGTAATCGGACTCCCAGAGGAAAAATGGGGCGAACTTGTTGTAGCCTTCATTGTACCTAAACATTCCTATTTGATTGAGGAAGAAGAACTTATCGAGTATTGCGAAAAAAAACTAGGAAGATATAAAATTCCAAAGAAGTTCATTCAATTACAAGAACTTCCGAAAACACATGTTGGAAAAATCGATAAAAAGAAATTAAAAGAATTTAGTAAGCAAAACTAAAAGGAGAACCCCTGTGGTTCTCCTTTCCATTATTTTTGGGCAAGTTTTAAGGCTGTATCGGAAACATTCAAATCAACCTGAAGCTGCTCACTCAAGTTATGAGGATGATAAAACCCTTTTGCAATCATATAATTCGTTATTTTTTCGTGGGTGGCAATGGCGGTATTTAGTTGTTCCCTTAGAGCAGCCTTTAACTCGGGTGTACCGGTCTCCGTAATGGCGACGGTATAATTTCTTACCCCTGCTTTTGCAGAAATGAGGAAATCTGTTGCAATCACCTGGTCGGTCATTCCTCCCATCCCCATTAGATTTTGAATCAGTTGATTCATTGATTATCACTCCTATCTGTTAAAAACTTCTGGAGCTGCTGTACATGCTGTGTGCCACTTGCTGCATCTTCAGAAAGAATTGCCTTCAATTCTGGATCTTGGGCCAAGACACTCATTGTAGTGGCTTTTGTTAAACAAAGATTTTTAAAGGTTAGTAATTCATGAAGGTCAAGCGTCTCGTGAAGACCAAGATATTTTGTCATTGTTTTCCCTCCAAAACGTACAGACTTAATCTTCTTTATATTTTCAAAGTCTAGTGTTGATTATTCATTTTGCATAAAAGGAAAAGTAAATTGGGGAAAATACAACTAATACTTGGAGGTGAGTGTGTTGGTCAACGAAACCTTAGCCTTACATGAAACAATGGAAACTCATGAGATTCTCAATTTTAAAACAGTTTGTTTACTTCGTTCAAAACTAATGCAGGGAATCTGTTTTGATAATGAGTTAAAAGCACTTATGGAAAAGGATGTTCAGCAATCCATTAACGATATTAATGAACTTGTAAACTTTTATAAAGAAAGCCAATTGCTTCAATAAGTGAGGTGGAAGATATGGAAGATTATTTAGATCCAAGAAACGCTGAGGGTATGCCAAGCTTGGCCGATTCCGCTTTTGCTATGGATTTTTTATTATCTGTAAAAAATGGAATACGCAATTATGGTTTTGCGATTACAGAGACTGCCAACCCAGAACTTAGAAGGATTTTTCACAAGCAGATGGAGGCAGCTATCGATTTGCATACTGAAATAGCAGATTTAATGATTAAGAAAGGCTGGCTGCACCCACATAACTTTAAAGAGCAGTATCCGGTTGATATGAAAGCTGCGGAGACGGCGGTCCAGATTGCTAAACTAAACCTTTACCCTAACGATACTGATCGTCAAGGTATGTTTGCAACGCCAAACCAGTAAAAGGAGGGGATAAAATGAAGGCTGTTACATACCAAGGAATTAAGAATGTAGAAGTTAGAGAAGTGAAAGACCCAAGTATAAAAAATCCAGATGATATTATCGTTAAGATCACTTCCTCAGCCATTTGCGGATCTGATTTGCATTTGATTCATGCGATGATTCCCAATTTGCCAACAGACTTTGTCATCGGTCACGAGCCTATGGGGATTGTTGAGGAAGTGGGTCCCGAGGTCACGAAATTAAAAAAAGGGGATCGAGTTATCATCCCATTTAACGTAAGTTGCGGTCACTGCTGGTATTGTACTCACGACCTAACCAGCCAATGTGACAATGGTAATCCTCATGGTCAAGGAAGTGGTTTTTTCGGGTATTCTGAAACAACTGGCGGGTATGCAGGCGGGCAAGCAGAATACATGCGGGTTCCTTTCGGGAATTTTACTCCATTTAAAATTCCGGGAAATTGTGAAGTAGATGACGAAAAGCTTGTGCTCCTTGCTGATGCCGCACCTACTGCTTACTGGAGTGTTGACCATGCCGGGGTAAAGCATGACGATACCGTTATCGTTCTAGGATGTGGTCCAGTAGGGTTACTTGCACAAAAATTTGCCTGGTTAAAAGGTGCGAAAAGAGTGATAGCTGTGGATTATATCAACTATCGCCTCCAGCATGCAAAACGCACGAACAAAGTGGAAATAGTTAATTTCGAAGAACATGAAAATGTGGGTGACTATCTGCTGGAAATTACTCAAGGTGGAGCAGACATTGTAATTGATGCAGTCGGAATGGATGGAAAAATGACCCCGATGGAGTTTTTAGCAACGGGAATGAAGCTTCATGGGGGTGCAATGGGAGCGATTGTCATTGCCAGTCAAGCGGTGCGAAAGGGTGGAACGATACAACTAACCGGTGTTTATGGGGGAAGATATAACGCTTTTCCACTTGGTGACCTTTTTCAACGTAACATTGATCTTAAAACAGGACAGGCGCCAGTCATTCCTTATATGTCTTATCTCTATGATATGATTAACCAGCGTAAGATTGATATAAGTGACATCATTACTCATGTATTGCCGTTAGAGCAGGCAAAGCACGGGTATGAAGTGTTTGATACAAAGATGGAAGATTGTATAAAAGTTATTCTAAAACCATAATAAATGGGCTGGGATTATCCAGCCCTCCTACTTGATCCATTCTTCAGCCCCTTCAATAAATAATTTAGATAACATGGATTGCGTTTTGTTTTTGTTATAAACCAGATAGAAATATCGTTCATCATGAAAATCATTGATATCATGAATTGTTAATAAATTCCTATCGTAGTATTCCCTAGCTGCCATCTTAGAAATAATGGCAATACCGATATCTTGGAGTACAAACTCAATTAGACTTTGCCCGTTTTCAGTATAAGCTACAATATTCATTTGGTCCTTTGATATCTGATTTTTTTTCAGAAATTTTTCGATCAGAGAGTTGGTTCCTGAGTCAGAGTTTCTCATAATAAATGGGTAACTCAAAAGGTCTTCGATAGACACAGGTCCGACAATGTTAGATTGCTTTGATGTAATAAGCACTAGGTTTTCTTTTAACATAGGAATAAACACAAGTTTTTCGTTATCGTATTTTTCACCTAATATCCCGAAATCGACTGACCCATTTAGGACCTTATCAGCCACTATTTTAGATGATGATTGGTTTATATGAAATGTTGCTTTTGGGTATTGTTCTCTAAATTTTTTAACCATTTTCGGGATCATAAATTGCCCAGGTACAGAACTGGCACCGATTCGAATCATTCCTCTTAGCTCTGTTGCTCCTTCCTTTATGTCCAGTACTGCCTGATCCTTCAGTAATAAAAGCTTTAAAGCCCACTGATACAAACGTTCACCTGATGGTGTAAGAATGATTTCTCTCCCAACCCGATCAAACAAATTTACATTTAAATTTCTTTCTAATGCTTGAATATGTGAACTAACCGTTGACTGACTTAAAAAAATATCCTCAGCGGCTTTAGAAAAACTCTTATGCTCAACTACCTTTGTAAAAACAAACAATTGATGTAAATCCATTCTAATTATCCTCTCTTTACTATTCATGAAATCGATTAATAACAATTGATATAATAGATAAATTGAATTTATCTCATCATATCATTTTTTTATAATGAAAGTAATACTGTGATCGGGAGCTGAATGGATGTCACTTCAATATGTACCGGACCTAATCTATGATGCAGGCAAAACCGGATATGAAGAGCTCGTAATGAACCTATCCTTCACTATGAAGAAGTTGAACAAGGGACATATACTCGAAATTATATCCACTGAACCAAGAGTGAAAGAAAAACTGCCTTTCTGGTGTAGAACAGAAACGCATTTATTGCTTGATCGGAAAGATTTTGGTGAAAGTAGTTATTACTATATAGAAAAGCGCTAAAAGACCTTACTTTTGAAAAGGTCTTTTTTCTTTTAAAAAGAATATTTGCTATTTCTTTGTTAAACACTCAATATTAATAAGACTATATTTTGATGGAGATAGAGAAAGTAGGGATTTTTTTGCCTGATTTTAAATCATTAGGTATTTCTGAGTCAATTGTAAATAAATTAAAAAGCTTCGGTGTAGCACAGCCAACCCCAATCCAGGAAAAGACCATACCAATTGTCCTGGATGGAATAGATGTGATTGCACAAGCCCAAACAGGAACAGGAAAGACATATGCGTTCATACTTCCAATTTTAGAAAAAATAAATCCATTGGTCTCACATGTACAAGCACTAATTGTTACCCCGACCAGAGAATTAGCATTACAAATTACAGAAGAGTTTCAAAAGTTGACGGATGATATTTCAGGAGTCGATGTTCTTGCTGTCTATGGAGGACAGGATGTTGATAAACAGTTAAAAAAGTTAAAGAAAAATGTTCAGATTGTGGTGGGAACACCAGGAAGGCTATTAGATCATATCGGCAGAGGAACGGTTCAGTTATCAGAAGTATCTTTTCTCGTTCTTGATGAAGCAGATCAAATGCTCCACATTGGTTTTTTAAATGAAGTAGTGGATATTATCGCTGAAACACCCACAACTCGTCAGACCATGCTTTTCTCAGCAACAATGCCTGAGGAAATAAGAACTTTAGCTAATAAACATATGCGTAAACCACAATATATCCAGGTTGAAAAAACGCAGGGCCCTGCAGAAAATGTTAAACTAATTGCCATTCATACGATTGATAGAGCTAAACAAGCGACCCTAATACAATTAGTTGAAACACATCGACCTTATTTAGCAGTTATCTTTTGTAGAACAAAACGCAGAGTCTCAAAGTTGTACGAAGTGTTAAAATCTCATAAATTTCTTTGTGATGAACTACATGGTGATTTGTCTCAAGCAAAAAGAGAGCAAGTGATGAAACGTTTCAGAGAAGGGGAAATTCAATTATTAATTGCGACGGATGTCGCAGCAAGGGGCTTGGATGTTGAAGGAGTAACACATGTATTTAACTATGACATCCCGCACGATTCTGAAAGCTTTGTCCATCGGATTGGAAGAACGGGGAGAGCAGGCACGAAAGGATTGGCCATTACTTTATACTCCTCAGATGATCGTCCAACGCTAGATATGATCGAAAAAGAACTAAATATCGATATTCAAAAACAAAACATCGGTAACACTGGAAGTAATCAAAAGGATAGCCAAGAACCAGTTAAGGCTAAGAATAATCAAGGAAAAAAAGGTGAAAAACAGATAGGATCTAGTGGTACTAGGAGAGATAGTAAACCGAAAGCCTCGTCTAGAAATAGTGGGAAGGCAAAATCGGTTAAGAGTAAGCAGTCGATCTCCAATCAGGCAGGAGGCAGAAGGGATAGGAAAAGCAGCACTACTGGATCAGGGAAAAGTAGGCGAAGTAAATAGACAAGGGACTGAATTTACGTTCAGTCCCTTGTGTTAGTCCTTTATTGTCCAATTCCTAGGTTGGATTTAACTAGAACTTCATCATATTTCTTCAAGTCAGCTTTCTGGCTGGAGAGTTTGGTTCCAAGGTATCCGGCAATAAATCCTAATGGTATAGAAACAATACCTGGCGTTGTATAAGGGAAAAGCGGATTCCCTACGAAAATGGCTTTTCCAACTTCAGGACTGAAAACATTAGGGCTTATGATGACAAGTCCAATAGCAGAGATAAGGCCAACTACCATAGCCCAAATTGCCCCGGTAGTATTAAATCGTTTCCAGTAAATTGTATAAATTATAACTGGAAGATTTGCACTTGCAGCTACGGCAAATGCCAGTGAAACAAGGAAGGCTACGTTAAGGGTTTGTGCGCCTAAAGCTAAAACAATTGAAAGCACAGATACACCTATTGCTGCCCAACGTGCCATACTTACTTGTTGTTTTTCCGTGGCTTTTCCTTTTTTTAGAATTTCGTTGTAGAAATCATGTGCAAAAGCGGAAGCTGCTGTTAGAACAAGCCCTGCAACGACTGCAAGAATTGTAGCAAATGCTACTGCGGAAATAAATGCGAACAGCATATTTCCACCAAGTGCCTGTGCTAAAAGTGGTGCTGCCATGTTTCCAGCTGCATTCGCAGCAACTATATCATTTGTACCAACAAATGCCGCTGCACCAAAGCCAAGGAATATGGTCATTACATAAAATAGCCCAATGATCCACGTTGCATAAACCACTGAACTTCGTGCCGTTTTTGCATCTTTAACTGTAAAGAAGCGAACAAGAATATGAGGCAGCCCAGCAGTACCTAGAACTAGTCCCAAATTTAATGAAAGGGTGTCTATACCATCCTTGTATTTTACCCCAGGATCTAAAAATGCTTCCTTTAAGGGTGTTGCTGTTTTCATTTGATCGAACATATCCGTAATACTAAAGTTAAATTTAGCAAAAACAACAATTGAAATTAAGAAGGTACCACCCATTAGTAGGACAGCCTTAATAATTTGAACCCAGCTTGTTGCATGCATACCGCCAAAAATAACGTAAACCGTCATTAATACCCCAACAATTAAAACAGATGTAGTGTATTCCAATCCTAATAATAGCTTAATAAGTGCACCCGCTCCGACAAGCTGAGCAATCATATAAAAGATAGAAATAGTTATCGTGTTCATGGCAGCAAAACCACGTACCTTTTTGGCATTAAAACGTGCTGCGATCATATCTGCAAACGTATATTTTCCTAGATTACGCAGAGGTTCCGCTACCAAATATAAAACAACTAGATATGCTACTAAGAAACCTATACTGTAAAAGAATCCGTCAAATCCTGTTAATGCGACCGCGCCAGCAATACCAAGAAAGGAGGCAGCAGACATATAATCACCTGCAATAGCCAATCCATTTTGCCAGCCAGTAAGCCCCCCTCCTGCAGTGTAAAACTCACTTGCGTTCTTTGTACGTTTCGAAGCGTAATATGTAATAACCAACGTTACGAAAACGATACCAAGAAACATGATAAAAGCAGCAGTATTCATTCGTTTGTCCCTCTTTCTTTGACAACCTTTTCTGCCAATTCATCAAATTTGGCTGCCTTTTTAGAGTAAAGCATACACAATCCCCATGTCATAACGAATTGAAGAAAGGCAAATACCCATGCCCAGGATATACTGCCGATGAATTTGTTATTTAATACGGTTGAGTATGAAGTTAAAATGGGTAATGCAAAATAGAAACAAAAGAAGAAGATCGTGATAGGAATGATGAATTTTTTCTTTTCGGAGAGTAATTTTTGGAAAGATGATGATTGAACGATGGAGCCGTAATCGGTTTCAGAACTTGCTGTTATTTTCCGTGCTTCCATTGGAAGCTCCCCCTCTCATTGTAAAAAATATACAAATAACTTATGAGGATTAAAATAAGTACATAACTGTTGTGTTTAGTATCTACCTCCTCTGATAACAGACTCTTCTAAATATTTGATTTTTTGTTACGTTTATTATTATAGGAGCAGAATATTAAATTTAGCAATAGGAAAAATTTCATTTTTTTGGAAAAAGTATTTATTACTATATAGACAGTAAATACTATTCGGGTTAACTCCAAGTGTGGATATAAATAATCTAAAAAGAAAAAAACCTCTGCAGCGCAAAGGTTTTTGGAGATGGAGACTATAGGGATCGAACCGACGACCTCTTGCATGCGATGCTAGGGTATTTTTACCCTCCATTATTACTGGGGTATCGCTGCAGGGTGAAATGTCAGTATGGATTCGGGAGAGTTAATGCGTTAGTAGTATAAAATTAATAGTTGAGTTGTTGAAGAGCATACGGCAAAAAAGCTGTATGCTCTTTTGTGTGTTTATATTTGTATATGTACTATAAAGAAAAACCGACTCTTTCTACCAAAAATCTGGAATGAGAATCGGCTTTTATTTGGAACTTAATCCTCTGTTTTTAAATCAAATAATATTCTTACAATAATATCATGATTGCAGTTTCCGAAATTTTTGCCGTATAGAGTTAAACCGCCATTCCGGCCCTTTTCTCCGACGGCAAACTTAAATTTAATATCAGATTTTTGATTTAAGTTAATATCAGAAATTGTTATATCAGAAATACGGCAGCCATCGATAAATGTACCGTTTTTGTTGATTCGCAATAACTTTGGCACACCGTACTGGTTCAAGTGAGGAGGCCACCATTCCGGATTATTACTACCTTTTTTATCGCCAAAATCACCGGGGGAGGTCCAAAAGCCTAATTCAATATTATTTATATAAAAATAAATATCAGATGGCCAGTCGTTATTGTAGCTTGGAGCCTCAGAGCCAAGTTCAAAAATAAACTGAATTTCATTGAAATTCTGATTTGTCTTTAAGTAATTCGGGATTCGATATTCCAAAAATCCATTATTTAACCAAACAATATCTGCATTAATGTGCTGAGGATCTGCAAAATAACGTGGATCGTCAAATTCTCCAATTATACTGTCCTTAGTCGCTAAACCACATGTGGGTTCTGCATGAAAATCACAATAATGCCCTACTTTAATCTGATATTCATTAAGGTTTTGTACCTCCTTATTTTTCAATTCAATTTTCAATATATCCTCATTTATATAACAAATCTTCTGGATTCCATGTTTCCCAACAGCAGTGGTAACATCAATGATACCGCTTTCTTCCAGCTTTTTTATATGCATTGTAATAGCACCGTTAGATAGATTTAATTTCTTTGCTAAATCGTTTAGGTTGAGACTATCGTGTTTTGTAAGAAGTGTTAAGATTTCAATCCTAATTTCAGAACTTAACGCTTTAAAAATATTAAGTCCGGACTTCAATTCTTTTATATGTATCAACAATATTCCTCCTTTCAAAAGAGTTTATTTTAAATAAGAATAAAACAAAAACAAATAAATGGAAAGATGTTTTATAGGAAACAATTTTTTTAAAATAGATTAACAAAGCTATTCATTATTCTGGAATTGTTCTATTAAAGGATAAACTTTTTAGGTTACACACATTCATGTTTTAAATTTACCTTTGGGACAAGTAATGAAATGATAAATGAAATTTGCCTAAACCATTTTTACTATTTTAATGTAGAAAAATGTCTGTTTTTTCTGAAGAGTAAAAAAGTAAGCGTATACATTTTTTATTGACAAATGTTGGAGGTGTATTTACTATGAATATATATAAAATGTTTTAGAATTATCTAAAATAAACGAAAATTTAAGGGAGGGTTTCTAATGTTACCTGCGTCAAGGAATACTGCCCAAGATCTTGCAGCACAGGTGAGAGAACCAAATAAAGTTTTAAGTTTTCTAAATTCGCAAAAAGTAGTACCCTACATCTTTGTTTCTCCTTTTATTCTGTCTTTTTTAATTTTTTCGTTGTATCCCTCGATTAAAGCAATCATCATGAGTTTTCAAAAGGTTTTGCCAGGTCAAATTACGTTTATCGGCATGGGTAACTATTCGAGAGTATTTAATCCAACTTTTTATAAAGCGCTCTCAAATACAACTATATATGTAATTTTGACAGTAGTAATCTTAACGATTACCCCCATTGTACTAGCTGTTCTACTAGATTCTAAGCTTGTAAAATTTAAGACGTTTTTCCGGGCATCGTTATTTTTACCTTCATTGGCATCAACGATTGTAGCGGGTATGGTTTTTAGATTAATGTTTGGAGAAACAGATACAGCTGCAGCTAACCAAATCCTTAATTGGCTTGGAATTGAATCCGTTGATTGGCGCTATCAAGCATGGTCAGGGATGTTTTTAATGGTGTTACTTTGCTCTTGGAAATGGATGGGTGTCAATATCCTTTATTTCTTAGCTGGACTTCAAAATGTACCAAAAGAATTATATGAAGCTGCAGAAATGGACGGAGCAACCACATTAAAGAAGTTCTATCATATTACTCTGCCATTCTTAAAGCCAGTTACCATTTTTGTAACCACTATTTCCGTAATCCACGGATTTAGGATGTTTGAAGAAAGTTTTGTATTCTGGGAAGCTGGTTCACCAGGAAACATTGGTTTAACTGTTGTTGGTTATCTATATCAACAAGGTATTCAACAAAATGACATGGGATTCGGTGCTGCAATTGGAGTTATCTTGATGCTGATCATTTTTGTTGTCAGCTTTATCCAGTTAATTCTTACCGGTGCATTTAAAAAGGAGGGACAATAATTGAAAAAGAACAAATCTAACACATTAGTTTGGATAACGAACATTGCATTTGTTGTCATTTCATTTATTGCGCTTTTCCCAATTCTGAATCTATTAATTTCTTCCTTCAGACCTTCATCTGATATCATGCGAAACGGAATTAGCTTGGTTTTTGATCCTAGCAAGATGAGTTTTGATAACTACTTATATATCTTTACTCAAGGTGGTAACTATTGGAGTTGGTTTAAAAATAGTTTAAGCATTTCTGCTATTACAATTGTCTTATCATTATTCTTCTCTTCTATGGTGGGATATGCACTGGCACTTTATGATTTTAAAGGAAGAAATCTTATCTTTGGATTTGTACTATTTATTTTGATGGTACCATTTGAAATTCTAATGCTGCCGCTATTTCAATTAATGATTAGTATGAACTTAATCAATACATATACTGCGGTTATACTTCCAGCAGTTGTTGCTCCAGTAGCGGTTTTCTTCTTTAGGCAGTATGCAATTGGTCTTCCGAAGGAATTGATGGATTCTGCTAGAATTGATGGTGCAACAGAATATGGTATTTTCTTCAAAATAATGCTTCCGCTGATGACACCATCTATGGCGGCAATGGCTATCCTTCAAGGGTTAGGGGCTTGGAATAACTTCCTGTGGCCGTTAATCGTATTAAGATCGAATGATATGTTTACGTTACCGATTGGATTGGCCACGTTATTAACGCCATATGGTAATAACTACGATATCTTAATCGCTGGTTCAGTTATGACAATAATTCCAATTATCATCCTTTTTATCTTCTTCCAACGTTACTTTGTTGCAGGACTTACAGTTGGTGGAGTTAAAGGATGATACAAGGAATCAGTTAAAGAGGTGTTGGTAAAACATGAATGGAAAACAAATCGTAACAAAACTAGATTATTTACTTCATTGGATTGTTCGCCTTGTCATGTTGAACGTATTATGGATTGTGTTTTCTGTATTTGGATTAGTTGCAGGTGGAATTTTTCCAGCTACAACTGCCTTACTGGGAGTAGCTAGAAAGTGGCAAATGGGTGAAGAAGACCTGAAAATTTGGAACACCTTCAAGCAAATATATCGTCAGGAATTTTTAGCATCTAATATTATGGGATGGATTCTATCGATAGTTGGAATTATTCTTTATGTAAATTATCGAGTGCTTTCGAGTCTTGGGGATGAAATTGTCTTTGTTGTACCATTTGCTTTTTACTTTATCGTTTTGTTCTATACTATTCTCGTAATATGGTCTTTTCCATTACTAACACACTATAAAGCTACTTGTCTTCAGCATTTCAAAAACGGAATTATTATAGGTCTATCTAAAATCCATTATACGATTCTTTCTGGTACCGTGATCTTTGCTGGTCTATATTTTTCACTTAGTTATCCAGGTGTGATTCCCTTTTTCACGGTTAGTGTAATCGGAATGGGCTGTATGTGGTTTTCGTTGCAAATTTTTAGACAGTTGGACGGACACCAAAATAAACTGTCCAATACATCAGAGAGTGAAGAACAACCCACCCTTGCTTAATGGTTTTACTAGTTATTTAAAATATTTCAAAACTGTAAGCGTTATCGTAGGATTCTAGTTTGCCTGACTTAAGGGAGGTGAAGTTTTCTCTGAAATAAAAAAAGGATTTTTTGCTCCATTTATTAATCTAATATTTAGGAGGAACAAAAATGAAAAAGAAAAGTTTGTTAGCTTTACTTTTAAGTGTAATGATGGCCATGTTAATGGCGTGCTCTGGCGGTGGTATTGAATCAGCCGGCGGAGAAGCAACCGAAAAAGAAGTAATTGGTGCAGACGAAAAAGACGCTACTGAATTAAAATATTGGACATTTGTTGAATTACACATGGATTTCTTTAAAGATGCCGTTCCTCGTTGGAATGAACTTCACCCAGATAAGAAAATCAAGCTGGTTGCTGAAACATTCCCTTACGACCAAATGCACAATAACTTATTACTTGCCTTACAATCTGGTAAAGGCGCTCCTGATATTTCCGATATCGAAGTAGGCCGTTTTCCTAACTTCTTACAAGGTGAACCACAATTATTACCTATGAATGAATATGTTGAACCTGAGAAGGAGAATTTCGTTCAATCACGTCTTGACCTATATGCAAAAGACGGTAATTACTATGGTTTGCCAACACACGTTGGAGCAACTATGATGTATTACAATAAAGAAATTATGGATGCTGCAGGTGTTGATATTGATTCTATTAAGACTTGGGATGACTATATCGAAGCAGGTAAAAAAGTAGTTGCAAACACAGATGCGGTTATGACAAATGTACATACTGGAGACGCAACTCAATTCCAGCAAATGATCAGCCAACAAGGCTCAGATTTATTTGATGACGCAGGGAACCTGACTGTTGACAGTGAAAAGAATGTAAAAACACTTACATTATTAAATGATATGCTTTATAAGCACAAAATTGCTGAGCTTACTCCGGGCGGAGAGCCGCATGCTGAAGAATATTATGCCTATATGAATGAAGGGAAAGCTGCTTCTATCTCTATGCCTCTTTGGTACATGGGCCGTTTCACTGATTACATGCCAGATCTAAAAGGTAAAATGGTCATTCGTCCATTACCTGCTTGGGAAGAAGGCGGCGGCCGCTCAGTTGGTATCGGCGGAACAGGTACTGTCGTTACAAACCAAACAAAGCATGCTGAACTTGCAAAAGAATTCTTAGCATTTGCGAAGCTTTCTAAGGAAGCTAATATTAAATTATGGACAGTTTTAGGCTTTGACCCTCCACGCCATGATGTATGGGAAGACCCAGCTGTACGTGAAGATAACAAGTTCTATCAATTCTTTGGTAATGATATTTTTGATACATTGTTAAGCATTAAAGATGAAATTCCTGGTATTCATGTTACTGAACATCTTCCTGACGCCTTGACTGAGTTGAATACTAATACCTTAAACAATGTTTTAAGACAAAAATCAGAATCTCCTGAGGAAGCATTAAAGAAAGCCCAAGAAGCAATAGAATCGACTATGCAATAATCATAAATAAATTAGGGAGTAAAAGGGTCTAAACGCTTTTAATCAAAAGGATCTGACCCTTTTCTCTTAATTAAAAAATATAATACAAGCATACATACTGGAAGGAGAAAACAATGATACAAAAAGCAAAAATGATTTTAGAGAAAGATTTTAAAGTATCTGAGGTAGATAACCGAATCTATGGATCGTTTGTTGAGCATTTAGGCCGTGCAGTTTATGGGGGAGTCTACGAACCTGGACATCCGCAGGCAGATGAGAATGGTTTTCGCCAAGATGTAATTGAAATGGTAAAGGAACTTCAAGTACCGCTTGTTCGTTACCCTGGCGGTAACTTTGTTTCTGGATATAACTGGGAAGATGGTGTTGGACCTATAGAACAGCGCCCGCGTCGACTAGAACTTGCTTGGCGTACGACTGAGACTAATGAAATCGGTACAAACGAGTTCATGAAATGGGCACAGCTTGTAAACGCAGAAGTAAATATGGCTGTAAACTTAGGGACTCGTGGTATTGATTCAGCTCGAAATCTAGTAGAGTACTGTAACCATCCTGGCGGCTCTCATTATAGTGATTTACGTATTTCTCATGGGGTAAAGGATCCATATAAGATTAAAACATGGTGTCTCGGAAATGAAATGGATGGTCCATGGCAGATTGGACACAAAACTGCTGCGGAATATGGACGTATCGCCCAAGAAGCAGCAAAGGTGATGAAATGGGTTGACCCCACAATCGAGTTAGTAGCATGCGGCAGCTCACACCGTAATATGCCGTCATTCGCAGATTGGGAAGCCACTGTTTTAGATCATACATATGATCATGTTGAATTTATCTCTTTACATCAATATTATGGAAACAGAGATAATGAAATCTCCAATTACTTAGCTTTATCACTTGAAATGGATGACTTTATCAAATCTGTTATTTCGATTGCAGACTATATTAAAGCTAAGAAGCGCGGGAAAAAGAATATTAATCTTTCATTTGATGAATGGAATGTTTGGTATCACAGCAGAGAGCAGGATAAATTAATCGAACCATGGAGTATTGCACCTCCGCAGTTAGAAGATATTTACAACTTCGAAGATGCCTTATTGGTTGGCTGTATGCTGATTACTTTATTAAAGCATGCTGACCGTGTCAAAATTGCCTGTCTTGCTCAATTAGTAAATGTTATTGCTCCAATTATGACGGAAGAAAATGGAACTGCATGGAAACAAACCATTTTCTATCCATATATGCATACTTCTGTTTTTGGCCGCGGTGTATCGTTAAATCCTATTATTTCAAGCCCTAAGTATGATAGTAAGGATTTCACAGATGTACCATATTTAGAATCAACAGCTGTTTACAACGAGGAGCATGAAACATTAACCATTTTCGCTGTAAACCGTCACTTAGAAGAAGGGTTAGATTTAACAGTCGACATCCGCAACTTCGATAGCTATGAAGTCGTTGAGCATATAGTTCTGGAAAACAACGGTAATTTAAAGCAAACGAATTCTGCTCAAGGAACACCAGTAGCACCTCACACAAATGGTAATGCTAAAGCAGAAAATGGCAGCGTTGCAGCTGTTTTACCAAAGTTATCTTGGAACGTAATTCGCTTAGCAAAGCGAAGGAAATCTATACGTTTTCATGATTTATGATATACACAAGCAACGATTTTATTATCCCAGGGTGTCAATGTAAAGGGTGTTTCCGAAAGATTGGGCCATAGCAACACAAAAATTACATTAGACACATATGAGCATATTCTCCCTACAATGCAGCAGGATACAATAAATAAACTTAACGATTTAATTATGTAATTAGTGGCCAAAAATAAATTAGAGTATAAATGTGACCAAAAATAAAAACGACCATGCTTTAGCATGGTCAAAGTAGTATGGAGACTATCGGGATCGAACCGACGACCTCTTGCATGCCATGCAAGCGCTCTCCCAGCTGAGCTAAGCCCCCGTATGTGGTACAAGAAAAATTATATCTTTCTCGTACCATTCTTGCAATAGTATTTTTCATTTTTTTATCATTGACCCATACTTTCTATTTCAACCTTTTGAACTCCGTCTAAATTTGAAACAGAATCATACACATCGGTTGTTTTTTCACGGTAATCTACTGCCACTAATATCTGAACGAGGTGATCACCATTGTCTAAATCCTTTATACGGATTCGGCGAATAATATATTTTCTCCCCATTAAAAAGGAAATGGCATTTTCAATTTGAATTTTTTCTCTGATAAATAATTGTAGACTGATTTCTTTCTCGCGCAATTGTTTTGGACCAATAAATTTCATTACGTAAGGTACTAATTCAACACTAATGATGAGTAATGCAACACCAACAAACGCTTCAATAAAAAAACCGGCTCCTACAGCAATTCCGATTCCTGCTGCTCCCCATATCATAGCGGCTGTTGTTAATCCTGAGATACTATCATTTCCTCTTCTAAGGATTACACCTGCCCCTAGAAAACCGATTCCGGAAACAATTTGTGCTGCAAGACGAAGAGGATCCATCGTAATTCTTACATTATCAGAATCAGGAAACATATAAGCAGACTCGATTGAAACAATGGTAAGTAGACAACTTACAACAGATATGACAAGACTAGTTTTAAGCCCTACAGGTTTTCTCTTTAATTCGCGTTCAAGTCCAATAATAAGTCCCAAAATTGCTGAGATTCCAAGCTTTATTAATATATCGTAATCAATATTCTCCATCAATTCACGTCCATTATTTATTAATATAGGTTGTGCTTGTACAGTTAGTTATTTCTATTATACGATAACCGCACTATGTTAAAAAAGAAAATTTCCATACTACTAAAATATCCATTGAAATAAAGCAGTACCATAAATCTGTATGTTTTGTTTTTAGTTTGAATTTTAAAAGCCTTCTCTAATTACATATACATGGATAGCTGATTTTATGAATCCGTGTCCCATTTGATTTTTATCCTTTGGCAGATGAATATTCTTTATTCTTAATTCCATACTGATGAATGTTGTTTAATTCCTATGAAATAGTAATGAATCAAAAAAAAGTTTAAAATTATATTGCAAACATTTTTGGAACATGTTATATTAAATCTCGTCCTCACCGAGAGAGTCACACAACAAAAAAGAAATAAAAAAAGTTGTTGACATTGAGATGAAGGATATGTTAAATTAAAGAGGTCGCTTTTGAGCCGCTTAATTGGACGAGCTCAAAGTTGATGGGATATTGTTCTTTGAAAACTAAACAAACAAGAACGTCAACAAAATTATTTTAGTTTCTTCTATAGAAACTAGCCAACGTAACAAAATGAGCTGTATCAACTTTCTTGGAGAGTTTGATCCTGGCTCAGGACGAACGCTGGCGGCGTGCCTAATACATGCAAGTCGAGCGAACCATAAGGTGCTTGCACTTTATGGTTAGCGGCGGACGGGTGAGTAACACGTGGGCAACCTGCCTGTAAGACTGGGATAACTTCGGGAAACCGGAGCTAATACCGGATAATCCTTTTCCTCTCATGAGGAAAAGCTGAAAGTCGGTTTACGCTGACACTTACAGATGGGCCCGCGGCGCATTAGCTAGTTGGTGAGGTAACGGCTCACCAAGGCGACGATGCGTAGCCGACCTGAGAGGGTGATCGGCCACACTGGGACTGAGACACGGCCCAGACTCCTACGGGAGGCAGCAGTAGGGAATCTTCCGCAATGGACGAAAGTCTGACGGAGCAACGCCGCGTGAGCGATGAAGGCCTTCGGGTCGTAAAGCTCTGTTGTTAGGGAAGAACAAGTACCGGAGTAACTGCCGGTACCTTGACGGTACCTAACCAGAAAGCCACGGCTAACTACGTGCCAGCAGCCGCGGTAATACGTAGGTGGCAAGCGTTGTCCGGAATTATTGGGCGTAAAGCGCGCGCAGGCGGTCCTTTAAGTCTGATGTGAAAGCCCACGGCTCAACCGTGGAGGGTCATTGGAAACTGGGGGACTTGAGTACAGAAGAGGAAAGCGGAATTCCACGTGTAGCGGTGAAATGCGTAGAGATGTGGAGGAACACCAGTGGCGAAGGCGGCTTTCTGGTCTGTAACTGACGCTGAGGCGCGAAAGCGTGGGGAGCAAACAGGATTAGATACCCTGGTAGTCCACGCCGTAAACGATGAGTGCTAAGTGTTAGAGGGTTTCCGCCCTTTAGTGCTGCAGCTAACGCATTAAGCACTCCGCCTGGGGAGTACGGCCGCAAGGCTGAAACTCAAAGGAATTGACGGGGGCCCGCACAAGCGGTGGAGCATGTGGTTTAATTCGAAGCAACGCGAAGAACCTTACCAGGTCTTGACATCCTCTGACACTCCTAGAGATAGGACGTTCCCCTTCGGGGGACAGAGTGACAGGTGGTGCATGGTTGTCGTCAGCTCGTGTCGTGAGATGTTGGGTTAAGTCCCGCAACGAGCGCAACCCTTGTTCTTAGTTGCCAGCATTCAGTTGGGCACTCTAAGGAGACTGCCGGTGACAAACCGGAGGAAGGTGGGGATGACGTCAAATCATCATGCCCCTTATGACCTGGGCTACACACGTGCTACAATGGATGGTACAAAGGGCTGCAAGACCGCGAGGTTTAGCCAATCCCATAAAACCATTCTCAGTTCGGATTGTAGGCTGCAACTCGCCTACATGAAGCCGGAATCGCTAGTAATCGCGGATCAGCATGCCGCGGTGAATACGTTCCCGGGCCTTGTACACACCGCCCGTCACACCACGAGAGTTTGTAACACCCGAAGTCGGTGGGGTAACCGCAAGGAGCCAGCCGCCTAAGGTGGGACAGATGATTGGGGTGAAGTCGTAACAAGGTAGCCGTATCGGAAGGTGCGGCTGGATCACCTCCTTTCTAAGGATAATGCAGTCCTTGTGGACTGATAAACGTTGACTGTTACTTGTTTGTTTAGTTTTGAGAGTGCAATTTCTCTCAAAACATTCGTTCTTTGAAAACTAGATAATCGTAAGAAGAAGTCAAAGTATAAACCGAGAATCGCCATTTTAGTTTTTCTCTCTTATTTAAATAAGAGTATAACCATTTAGGTTAAGTTAGAAAGGGCGCACGGTGGATGCCTTGGCACTAGGAGCCGATGAAGGACGGGACTAACACCGATATGCTTCGGGGAGCTGTAAGTAAGCTTTGATCCGGAGATTTCCGAATGGGGGAACCCACTGCTCGTAATGGAGCAGTATCCTTACCTGAATACATAGGGTATGGAAGGCAGACCCGGGGAACTGAAACATCTAAGTACCCGGAGGAAGAGAAAGCAAACGCGATTCCCTGAGTAGCGGCGAGCGAAACGGGACATAGCCCAAACCAAGAGGCTTGCCTCTTGGGGTTGTAGGACACTCAACATGGAGTTACAAAGGAACGGGGTAGATGAAGCGATCTGGAAAGGTCCGTCATAGAAGGTAAAAACCCTGTAGTTGAAACTTCGTTCCCTCCTGAGTGGATCCTGAGTACGGCCGGACACGTGAAATCCGGTCGGAAGCTGGGAGGACCATCTCCCAAGGCTAAATACTCCCTAGTGACCGATAGT
>NZ_JAUSZQ010000002.1:1525000-2845000 GCF_030817695.1 Neobacillus niacini
CCGGTTTTGGATTTGCGGGGACGGATTGAAACGGCCGAGAAGTTAGGAGCCGCAGCTGGACAATATTTAAGGTGAACTCGTTTTTACAAACTTCTTCTGAAATTATCTAGTTTTGAGGGAATGAATTTTTTTTAAAAAACCTCTTGAAAAATATCGAAAAAGACAATATAATAGATTTTGCCTTTGAGAAAACAGTCTGGTAATAATGGCGAGAAGGTCACACCCGTTCCCATACCGAACACGGAAGTTAAGCTTCTCAGCGCCGATGGTAGTTGGGACTTTGTCCCTGTGAGAGTAGGACGTTGCCAGGCTTATATATGGAGGATTAGCTCAGCTGGGAGAGCATCTGCCTTACAAGCAGAGGGTCGGCGGTTCGATCCCGTCATCCTCCACCATAATATCTTAATAAAATAAACTACAATATATGCCGGTTTAGCTCAATTGGTAGAGCAACTGACTTGTAATCAGTAGGTTGGGGGTTCAAGTCCTCTAGCCGGCACCATGCTCCTTACTTCGTTGGTTCATATCAGCGGCAGCATAGAACATTAGTTATCATATAAGTGCCAATTATATGAGCCATTAGCTCAGTTGGTAGAGCATCTGACTTTTAATCAGAGGGTCGAAGGTTCGAGTCCTTCATGGCTCACCATTTTAAATCAATATGCGGGTGTGGCGGAATTGGCAGACGCACCAGACTTAGGATCTGGCGCCGCAAGGCGTGGGGGTTCGACTCCCTTCACCCGCACCAATTAATCTAATACGCGGAAGTAGTTCAGTGGTAGAACACCACCTTGCCAAGGTGGGGGTCGCGGGTTCGAATCCCGTCTTCCGCTCCAATGTTGCCGGGGTGGCGGAACTGGCAGACGCACAGGACTTAAAATCCTGCGGTAGGTGACTACCGTACCGGTTCGATTCCGGTCCTCGGCACCAAGTTTTTTGCAAAAGCAAAATAACTTACATTAAAAATATTGCGCCCGTAGCTCAATTGGATAGAGTGTCTGACTACGGATCAGAAGGTTATGGGTTCGACTCCTTTCGGGCGCGCCATATTTTACGGGAAGTAGCTCAGCTTGGTAGAGCACTTGGTTTGGGACCAAGGGGTCGCAGGTTCGAATCCTGTCTTCCCGACCATTCTTCTAAAATAACAAAATGGGGCCTTAGCTCAGCTGGGAGAGCGCCTGCTTTGCACGCAGGAGGTCAGCGGTTCGATCCCGCTAGGCTCCACCAAAGTTTTTTCACTTTAGTGAAAATAACCTACAATTTATTAAATATTTGGCGGTGTAGCTCAGCTGGCTAGAGCGTACGGTTCATACCCGTAAGGTCGGGGGTTCGATCCCCTCCGCCGCTACCAAATAATTTATTTATAGAACTTCTACTTGGACCTTTAGCTCAGCTGGTTAGAGCAGACGGCTCATAACCGTCCGGTCGTAGGTTCGAGTCCTACAAGGTCCACCAGTAATTTTATATAATATGGAGGAATACCCAAGTCCGGCTGAAGGGATCGGTCTTGAAAACCGACAGGCGGGTTAAACCGCGCGGGGGTTCGAATCCCTCTTCCTCCGCCATACTATTACTTCAGCAAAATGAAACAATTTTTATTGTCGCGGGGTGGAGCAGTCTGGTAGCTCGTCGGGCTCATAACCCGAAGGTCGCAGGTTCAAATCCTGTCCCCGCAACCAATGTAAGTTATTTTCAAGAAAAACACTTGAAAAAACCTCGGTCTGGTAGTTCAGTTGGTTAGAATGCCTGCCTGTCACGCAGGAGGTCGCGGGTTCGAGTCCCGTCCAGACCGCCATTTTTATTAAGATGGCAAAATATAGTGGCTCAGTAGCTCAGTCGGTAGAGCAAAGGACTGAAAATCCTTGTGTCGGCGGTTCGATTCCGTCCTGAGCCACCATTTATATTTAGATTGCAACTATTATGATGGCGATTGTGGCGAAGTGGTTAACGCACCTGATTGTGGTTCAGGCATTCGTGGGTTCGATTCCCATCAGTCGCCCCATCTATTTATTTTATTTTTCGCGGGTGTAGTTTAGTGGTAAAACCTCAGCCTTCCAAGCTGATGTTGTGAGTTCGATTCTCATCACCCGCTCCAATTTATGGGCCTATAGCTCAGCTGGTTAGAGCGCACGCCTGATAAGCGTGAGGTCGATGGTTCGAGTCCATTTAGGCCCACCAGAATTTTTTGTGAGCAAAATAACTTTCAATTGTTCCGCAGTAGCTCAGTGGTAGAGCTATCGGCTGTTAACCGATCGGTCGTAGGTTCGAGTCCTACCTGCGGAGCCATTTTTTATGGGGAAGTACTCAAGAGGCTGAAGAGGCGCCCCTGCTAAGGGTGTAGGTCGGGTAACCGGCGCGAGGGTTCAAATCCCTCCTTCTCCGCCATAAAATATAAGGCCCCTTGGTCAAGCGGTTAAGACACCGCCCTTTCACGGCGGTAACACGGGTTCGAATCCCGTAGGGGTCATACAAAAAGGCTGATGATATTTTATCATCAGTTTTTTTGTTTTTATTTTTGTCATTCTAATACTACAATCGATTATATATACCTCAATTAGTTCTAATTTCTATAGTGACCGAAACGTTGAACCAAACGGAAGTCAGGTCACTATAGCAGACCTAGAGTGACCTAAATATTGAAGCAAACTAGTTTTGGGTAATAATAAAACGATTTTAATTATATTAAATGCTAAATCAACCTATCTCCAATGTACCCTACTAGGGACCGTATATATTCGTCGTAAATCAAACTTAGTCACTCCTAGTGCAGTTCAAGTAAGCAAATCGCCTGTTGGCGCCTGTTGGTATCTCTAATGAGTTATTCAGGCTATTTTAACCTTCTAAATACTCCCATTAAGGTCACTAAAGTCTCCATAAAATGCCACGTTGCAAAATTCCTTATAATTTGTGCCACCACTTTTACCCATTGGCTCTTTTAAAACTGAATGTTGATTTCACTGTGTTTGGAAAATAAGCGGAGAATTTCCGTTTAAATTGGGAAATACCCATATTTCCTTAAAAATAAGTGGAGTTTTTCCGCTTATTGTATCTAAATCCTTGGAATTTGTCTTATTTTAAGTAGTTAACCGGAATATCTCCGCTTATATCTGATTCTTAAGCTTCCTCTATATACAATAGCCGGAAATTCTCCGCCTATGAATTCTCAACCCTATTCGAAAATCAACAATGAATAATAACAGAGCCTACCCGTTAAATAATCATCTCATTTTATCTTTTAAATTGCCTTGTTATATAAGAAAAACAAACATTCCAATCCTTTGAAACGCTCATAGCTTGTCCAAGACTTGAGAGTGCATTTTTCTAAGTAATATACTATATCTATATAATATTCTTCCTTCCGGCGATACCAAGAAAAACGTTGACAACGCTTACATTCACTGGATATTCAATGCTTTTACATGTAAAAGTTTCTTATAAATTAAATAATATTTTTTACCCAAAAATTCAAAAAAACTTTATATATTTTTGTCGGTTGCTGATGAATTCCTTGTTCATTCCTGTCGAAAGCTGTTGAAATTAAGTGGAATATGACAGTCTGTATATTTTATTGTCAGAAAAGATAAAAAAGTTTTACAAGAGATATTTGTATTTTGCACTTATAATTAACCCTTGAAATACATTTTCACAAGGATGAGGTTAATAATGGCAGTGAATACTTTATATCCAACAGACTATCAGTTGCATTTATTTCATGAGGGGAACCTTTTTCAAAGTCACCAGCTGTTTGGAGCACACGTCTTTAAAGAATCTGACAAAGTATATACACGTTTTTGTGTGTGGGCCCCTAATGCTAAACAAGTAAGGCTGGTTGGAAGTTTTAATAACTGGAATGGAGAAGGTTACGATTTACATAGGGTAAACAATGAAGGTGTATGGATTATTGTTATTAATCAAGACCTGAATGGCTGCCTCTATAAATATGAAATAATCACAGCACAAAATGAAAGACTTTTAAAATCAGATCCATATGCATTTTATTCTGAACTGCGGCCAAATACCGCATCCATCGTTTATTCTTTGAGAAATTACGATTGGCAGGATAATCATTGGATGCACAGAAAACAAAAAAGAAATATCTTATCTGAACCACAGATCATCTATGAGGTGCATTTTGGTTCATGGAAAAAACATGATAATGGTGATTTTTTAACATATAAGGAAATGGCCGAAGAACTCATACCTTATGTGCTTGAACATGGATTTACACATATTGAGTTATTACCGCTTATCGAGCACCCTTTTGACGGATCATGGGGATATCAGGGTACTGGCTACTTTTCAGCAACCTCTCGCTACGGCACACCAAAGGACTTTATGTACTTTGTAGACCAATGTCATCAGAATGGAATTGGCGTCATTCTTGATTGGGTTCCTGGTCACTTTTGTAAGGATTCACATGGATTATACCGTTTTGATGGCTCACATATTTATTCTTACGAAACAGAGTATGACAGGGAAAATCAAGTTTGGGGAACTGCAAACTTTGATCTTGGAAAAGGAGAAGTACAAAGTTTCCTTATCTCCAATGCATTTTTTTGGATAGATTACTTTCATATTGATGGGTTTAGGATGGACGCAGTTGCAAACATCATATATTGGCCGAATTCATCTGAAAACCTTGAAAACCCATTTGGAATCGAATTTCTTAAAAAGTTAAATATAGAAGTTCATCAATATGATCCAACCTTCGTCATGATTGGGGAGGATTCAACAGATTTCCCTAATGTTACTGCACCTGTCCATTATGGAGGATTAGGCTTCGATTATAAATGGAATATGGGCTGGATGAATGACATTTTAAAATACATGGAAACACCGCCATTTGCACGTGAAAGTGTTCATAATAAAGTAACTTTTTCGCTCCTCTATGCCTTTTCTGAAAACTTTATGCTCCCATTGTCACACGATGAAGTGGTCCATGGTAAAAAGTCATTGTTAGATAAAATGCCGGGTGATTACTGGGAGAAATTTGCACAGCTGCGCTTGCTCCTAGGCTATATGTTCGCTCATCCTGGCAAGAATCTTTTGTTTATGGGATTTGAACTAGGTCAGTTTTCAGAATGGAAAGACAAAGAACAGCTAGATTGGAACTTACTAGATTATGAGATGCACCAAAATGTAAATCTATATGTTAAACAATTAACAAAACTCTATAAACGGTCTAAAGCATTGTATGAGCTTGACCACATGCATGAAGGTTTTGAATGGATTGACTGTAATAACTATAGCCAATCAGTCTTTTCTTTTATTCGGAAAGGTAAAACAGAAAATGATTATTTAGTTATCATTTGTAATTTTACAGGAGTGCACTATCCAGAGTATAAGATTGGCGTACCTGCTCAAGGCGAGTTTCGTGAAATTTTTAATAGTGACGATACTGACTTTGGCGGCGCTGGATTTATTAATAAGAAAACATTTATGGCTTCAGAAGAGCCATTTCATGGAAGACCATATTCCGTTAATGTGACGATACCGCCTTTTGGCTTTCAGATCATTCGACCGGTGAAAAAACGAAAGGAGAGAAAAGGTAATGGGAAAGAAAAAGTGCGTGGCAATGCTATTGGCAGGAGGGAAAGGAAGCAGACTTAACTCACTTACAAAGGATTTAGCAAAGCCTGCTGTTCCATTTGGAGGAAAGTACAGAATCATTGATTTTCCATTAAGCAATTGTGCTAATTCAGGTATTGATACAGTAGGAGTCTTAACTCAGTATCAACCTTTGCTTTTAAATTCGTATATAGGTATTGGCAGTGCTTGGGACCTAGATCGAAAAGATGGAGGGGTAACCGTTTTACCCCCGTATGCTGAAACTTCTGAGGTAAAGTGGTATACCGGAACTGCAAGTGCTATTTATCAAAACCTTAATTATTTAAAGCAATACCAGCCTGAATATGTGCTCATTCTTTCAGGTGACCATATTTACAAAATGAATTATGAGACTATGCTTGATTATCATATTGAGAAAAGGGCAGATGTAACCATTTCATTAATTGAAGTTCCATGGGCGGAAGCAAGCCGTTTTGGGATTATGAACACAAACGAGGAATTAAGAATAACAGAGTTTGAGGAAAAGCCAGCAGAGCCAAAAAATAATTTAGCTTCGATGGGCATTTATATTTTTAGCTGGAATATACTGAAAGAATATCTTGAGATGGACGCTAGAAATTCTAAATCTTCACACGATTTTGGTAAAGACATCATTCCAACTCTCTTAGATGAAAATAAGAAATTATACGCCTATCCTTTTAAAGGCTATTGGAAGGATGTAGGTACAGTTAAGAGTCTTTGGGAAGCAAATATGGATCTATTGAATGACGAATGTGATTTAGATCTATTTGATCATGATTGGAGAATTTATTCTGTCAATCCTAACCAGCCTCCACAGTATATCTCTCCTGAAGCAATTGTTAAGGAATCTCTAATTAATGAGGGCTGTACGATTGAAGGAGAAATTGATAATTCGGTTTTATTTCAAGGAGTTAGTGTTGGTAAAGGATCCATTATTAAAGAATCTGTAATCATGCCAGATGCGGTAATTGGTGAAAACGTAAAGATTGAAAAAGCGATTGTTCCAAGTGATGTTATTATCCCAGATGGGACCGTAATTCGTTCATTTGATGATGAAATTATCCTTGTTACTGAAGAAATGTTAAGTGGGTTATATCCTGCTTTTTAATATACGGGAGGGACTAGTATTGAAGAGAAAGCTATTAGGTGTAATTGACGCAACAACGTACCATGAAGATCTAGAGGACCTTTTGACACATCGATCACTTGCAGCCCTACCATTTGCAGGACGTTATCGAATTATTGATTTTGTACTTTCAAATATGGTCAATTCAGGAATAAGAAGTGTAGCCATTTTTCCTAAAATGACCTACCGTTCGTTAATGGATCACCTCGGTTCAGGAAAGAACTGGGACTTAAATCGAAAGCGTGATGGACTTTTCTTTTTTCCAACTCCCGTAGTCGATTCAGATATAAATAAAATAGGTACGTTTGAAAACTTTGCTGCAAATTTAGATTTCTTTTACCGCAGTTCTCAAGAATATTCTATTATTACGAATTGTTATACCGTTTTCAATATGGATTTTAAACCATTGCTAGATTGGCATATCCATTCAGGGTGCGATATTACTGAAATTCACCATGAAGATGGTACTCCGATGGAAATGTATTTAGTGAAAACATCCTTACTCATTAAGTTAATTGAAACGAGAAATGAAACAGGATATACATGTATGAGAGATGTGGTCCTAGACCCTGAACATCAATACTCCATCTGCAGCTATGTCTATTCCGGTTATGCAGTTATGATAGATTCCATTCAAAACTACTTTTCTACTAGTTTAAATTTATTAAATTCCGATGTCTGGAAGCAATTATTTATTAAAGAACAGCCTATCCTTACAAAGGTGAAAGATGAGCCGCCAACAAGATATTTAAAAGGTTCAGCTGTACAAAATGCCATGATCGCCAATGGCTGCTTAATTAATGGTACCGTTGAAAATAGTATCATCTCAAGGGGCGTTAAAATTGGAAAAGGGGCAGTTATTAAGAATTGCATTATCATGCAAAAATGCGTGATTGAAGATAATTGTTACCTTGATTCCGTTATTTTAGATAAAGATGTAAAGGTTGAGGCTGGTACAAACTTAACTGGTACAGCCAGAGACCCTTTTGTCGTACGAAAAGGTACGAAACAAGGAGCGTTGATGAAATCGTGAAAGTATTATTTGCAGTTTCAGAATGTGGACCATTTGCAAAATCAGGGGGGCTTGCGGACGTTGCAGGCTCCCTGCCTAAAGAATTAAAAAGTCTTGGTACGGACGTAAGGGTTATCCTGCCGAAGTATGGTACTATTGCCGATGATTTTAAAGCAGATATGGAAAAAATTAAAGAATTCACAGTACCTGTTGGCTGGAGAAATCAATATTGCGGGATTGAGGAGCTTTCCTATGAGGGAGTAACTTACTACTTTGTTGATAATGAGTATTATTTTAAACGCGAAGGATTTTATGGATATTACGATGATGGCGAGAGATTCGCTTATTTTAATCGGGCTGTGTTGGAAGCTTTGGCACATCTTGATTTTTATCCAGATGTACTTCATTGCCATGACTGGCATACAGCGATGATTCCGTTTTTATTAAGACAGGAGTATTACAAGCGAAAAGGGTACGGACTTATTCGTACTGTTTTCACGATTCATAATCTGCAATTTCAGGGTATTTTTCCACGAGAGGCGCTTTCTGACTTGCTTGGATTAGATTGGGGAGCATTCCACCCAGAAAACTTAGAGTTTTTCGGTTGTATTAATTTTATGAAGGGTGCTCTTGTAGCGGCCGACGAAATTACAACAGTAAGCCCAACTTATAAACAAGAAATCCAAACACCTGCGTATGGTGAAAAATTGGATGGTCTTTTAAAAACAAGAGAAGATGATCTCGTTGGAATTTTAAATGGTATCGATGATAAATTCTATAATCCTGCCGACGATTCACTTATCTATAAAACGTACACAGTTAATAACCTTGAAAATAAGGCAATTAATAAAAGTGAAATCCAAAAATTCTTTGGGTTGCCACAAAAACCAAATACACCGTTAATGGTGATGATTACTCGGCTGACAAAACAAAAGGGATTAGATCTCGTTAAGTGTGTTTTAAATGATATTCTCCATGAAGATATCCAAATGGTAGTTCTAGGGACAGGAGACTATGCTTATGAGGAGTACCTGCGTCATGCAGCAAACTCAACACCAGATAAATTAAAGGTTCATATCGGATTTAGTGAGGGTCTGGCTCACAAGCTATATGCAGCGGCAGATCTGTTTCTAATGCCTTCCCTATTTGAGCCATGTGGTCTGGGTCAATTAATCGCTATGAGATACGGTGCGGTGCCAATTGTACGTGAAACAGGCGGGCTAAATGATACCGTACAATCTTGGAATGAGAAAACCGATGAGGGAAATGGGTTTTCTTTTAAAAATTTTAATGCCCATGACATGCTATATACGATTAGAAGGGCATTACACTTTTATCATGACCCAGCTTGGGAAACGATTGTTCAAAAAGCGATGGAAAAAGATAATAGCTGGGCCCAGTCTGCATTTAAGTACAATCAGCTTTATGCAGAGCTGATCTCGAGGAGTGAAACCCATGTTTTCTAATACAACAGAGTTTAAGAACACTTTCTTAAAGAGGTTGAATATGGTATGCGGTAAGAGCTTCTCAGAGAGCTCAGAGCGTGACCATTACCAAACCCTTGGGATTATGATTCGGGAATTTGTTAGTAACGATTGGATTAAAACGAATGAACGATACCTTGCTGCAAAAGAGAAGCAAGTTTATTATCTTTCGATTGAATATTTATTAGGTAAGCTCCTGCGGCAAAATTTAATAAACTTGGGAATCGAAGAAACTGTACAAGTTGGACTTAGTGAACTTGGTATCGATTTAAATAATCTAGAAGAACTAGAAAGTGATGCAGGTTTAGGAAATGGCGGCTTAGGTAGATTAGCCGCTTGTTTTCTTGATTCCCTAGCTTCTCTTAATCTCCCAGGACATGGTCATGGCATTCGTTATAAACATGGACTATTTGAACAGAAAATTGTGGATGGCTATCAAGTAGAATTACCAGAGCAATGGCTCAGAAGCGGTAATGTTTGGGAAGTCCGGAAGGCTGACCTAGCTGTTAAAATACCATTTTGGGGTAAGGTGGAAGGAAGAACAGAGAACGGCCGTCTTGTATTTCAACATTTGAATGCTGAAACCGTTACTGCCGTTCCACATGATATGCCGGTTATTGGATTTAATTCAGAGACAGTTAATACGTTAAGATTGTGGAATGCAGAGCCATCTCAATTTCCTGTTCATGATGATATTTTAAAGTACAAACGGGAAACGGAATTAGTATCAGAATTTCTTTATCCTGATGATACCCATGATGAAGGGAAAATACTACGGCTCAAGCAGCAGTATTTTTTAGTATCCGCGAGTATTCAATCCATTATCAAAACGTATCGAAAACAACATGGAAACTTAAAGGAACTTCATCAGCATGTTTGTATTCACATTAATGATACCCACCCAGTTTTGGCTATTCCAGAACTAATGAGAATCTTAGTTGATGAGGAAGGGTTTGATTGGGATCTTGCCTGGTATATTACGAGGCATACGATTTCCTATACGAACCATACGACATTATCGGAAGCATTGGAAAAATGGCCAATTCGGATTTTTCAGCCGCTGCTGCCTCGAATTTATATGATTATAGAAGAAATAAATGAACGGTTTTGCGGAGAATTATGGGATAAATATACAGGGGACTGGGATAGGATTGCAAAGCTGGCGATCATTGCTGATGGCTATGTGAAAATGGCTCATTTAGCGATTGTGGGGAGTTTTAGTGTTAATGGGGTTGCCAAGCTGCATACAGAAATTCTAAAGACTCGTGAAATGAATCAATTTTATCAATTGTTTCCGGAGAAATTCAATAATAAAACAAATGGAATTGCCCATCGGCGCTGGCTGCTGAAAGGAAATCCGGATCTATCAAATTTAATTACTGATTCCATTGGTTCTTCTTGGACTCAATCACCTGCAGATTTATTACAATTACTTAAATATCAAAACGATTCCTCTTTCATGGAGCAGCTATTGAAAATAAAAAAGGATAATAAGCAACGGCTTGCTGAAGTAATCCAGAGTAAGAATGGCATTGTTGTAGATTCCTCTGCTATCTTTGATGTCCAGGTTAAACGCCTGCATGCCTATAAAAGACAGCTTCTAAAGGTATTACATATTATGTATCTTTATAATCGGATAAAAGAGGATTCTAGTTTTTCAATGGTACCAAGAGTATTCATTTTTGGTGCTAAGGCATCCCCGGGTTATTATTATGCAAAGAAGATCATTAAGCTCATTAATACAGTAGCAGAAAAGGTTAATAATGACCCATTTATTGGCGATAAGATGAAGGTAGTTTTTCTTGAAAATTATCGCGTTTCGCTCGCGGAAAAGGTCTTCCCGGCTGCTGATTTAAGTGAACAAATTTCTACCGCGAGTAAAGAAGCATCGGGTACAGGTAATATGAAGTTTATGATCAACGGAGCGCTGACAGTAGGAACAATGGATGGAGCCAATATTGAAATTCATGAATTGGTCGGAGAAGAGAACATCTTTACGTTCGGACTTTCTGCTGATGAGGTCCTTCACTATTACCAGCATGGAGGCTATCAATCGATTGAATATTATCACCATGATAGTCGTATCCGCCAGGCTGTTGATCAGCTCGTAAATGGATTTTTCCCCGGTGTTTATAACGAATTTGAACCAATCTTTGATTCATTGCTGGAAGAAAATGACCAATACTTTGTACTAAAGGATTTTGCCTCCTATGCAGACACTCAAAAGAGAATTGGTGAGACGTTTAGGGACCAGCAAATTTGGCAAAAGAAGTGTCTGATTAACATCGCCAACGCCGGTTATTTCTCAAGTGATCGGACAATCAAAGAGTATGCGGACGATATTTGGGGTATTAAACCTCTATAATAAAAAGGCATCTGCTGTTGTAATAGCAGGTGCCTTTTATTATTTAGGAAACAAAGTGTCCAAGAAAAATTCCAATGGCCAGTAAAAAGCCAAAGATTGTATTGGTTTGTGCAGTTGCTTTCATAGCTGGAGCCATTTGAATTGGAGAAACACCAGCTTTAAAACCTTTGATTGCTTTCAACGCCTTAGGAATACTTAGAAGCACGATTAATGTCCAAATCGGAGCAATATCGGCGAAGATTAAACCTACTATCCAAAGAAATGAAAAAATGAACATATAACCCATTAAGGTAACGGCCTTATTTTTGCCTAATAAAATGGCTAGTGTTTTTCGTCCATTTTCTTTATCGCCCTCTAAATCCCTAATGTTATTAGAAAAATTAATAGCACCAACTAGGACTAAAATAGGAACTGAAATCAGGATGCTACAGGTTGTGACGGTTCCAGTTTGGATAAAGAATGAAATTAGAATGATTAACATACCCATAAAGAACCCTGCAAAAATCTCTCCAAATGGAGTATATGCGATTGGAAAGGGTCCTCCTGTATATAAATAACCAACCGCCATACATACAAGCCCGACAGCAGCCAGCCACCAGCTAGTACTCATACAAATATAAACCCCAATTAATAAAGCAATTCCATAGAGGCTTAGCGCGAGCTGCATGACCGTTTTCGGCTTAATTCCATCACGGACAATGGAACCGCCAATACCGATTGAATGCTCATTGTCGAGTCCACGTTTAAAATCATAATACTCATTGAACATATTAGTAGCTGCTTGGATTAATAAACTGGCGATTAACATGGCAAAGAAAAGACCAAAATGTATTTCTCCATGTGAAAGTGCCAGTGCTGTGCCTAGGAAAACTGGAACAAATGATGCAGTCAAGGTATGGGGACGGGTCATTTGCCACCAAACCTGAAAACCGCGATTCGATTCAACAGCAGGCTTTGAACTGTGCTGTAAATTTGGCTGCATTATCTTCTCTCCCTTTTATCTATTATCTATAGTAAAATCATTCATTTTGTACTATTGTCTAAAGACTGTCCAAACCTTAGTTTATGGAATTTGCCAACTACAGTCAATTATTTTTTATTAGTGAAATTAGTAGATAATTCCTGCTTGATTAGTAATGAGTGTTTGGAGGGAAAATGAAATAAACGGATGTAAATCAAATACACCCCTGCTCGGATTGAATTAAGATATAATAAGGTAGTCATGAGTATACTTAGTGACAAGTATTACTGACTTCTTTACAATAAAGTAGTATGTTTTAAATTAGGCTTAAAAATGAATGGATAACAGTCACTTGACTGTTTTGGAGGGATTTTTTTGGTTACCATTCAGGAAACGGAATTAAAGGAAAGAGGTATCTCGGCAGTCACCACTGCTCAAAAACTAGGTCGCCCCATTTTAATAAGCGAAGTTCATAAAATGGACAGAATGGATCCCTTATCCTTTTTCAATCGTGGAAGAGAGCGCTATCTTGGGGAACGTTTCTATTGGAAAGACCCATCAGAAGAGGTTGTGCTTGTTGGCATTGGCATAACAAAACAAATTCAGTCGGATCAGGCTACTGACCGCTTTTTTCATGTTGAAGAAGAGTGGAGGGAATTTTTAAAGGATGGATTAATCTTTAACCCATTCAATGAAAATGGCTTGGGACCTGTTATGTTTGGCGGGTTTTCCTTTGATCCACTTAAGGCAAAAACAGCACTTTGGTCTAAATACGCTGATTCTCTATTCCATGTTCCAAAATATATGTTAACAATTGTTAAGGGACAAACGTATTTAACGACGAATATTGTTTGTACTCCAAATGATGATTATACATTTTTTGAAAAAGTAATAAGCGAGCGAACCCAGCTGCTAACATCTCTAAAACAAGACACCCATATAAACCCGCCTAAACTCCTAGAAATGAAAGAAATATCACCCCAGAAATGGAAACAGACTGTGGATGAGGTGGTAGAGGATTTGAAAACCGGTTCATTGAAAAAGGTAGTGCTGGCACGCGAATTAAGATTATTGTTTAATCATCAAGTGAAAGCAGATGTTATTCTTGAAAATTTATACAATCAACAGCGAGATAGCTTTATTTTTGTTTTTGAATCAAACGGAGATTGTTTTATCGGCGCCACACCTGAAAGACTTGTGAAGAAACAAGGAAAGAATGTATTTTCAACCTGTCTGGCAGGTTCAATAAGACGCGGTAAAAACGAAGAGGAAGACCATTTTTTAGGGCAAACATTACTAAATGATCAGAAAAACCTGAATGAGCACGGATTTGTGGTTGAAATGATTAAGGAAGCATTAGAAGAATCATGTGAGGAAATTATCCTGCCAGATAAGCCTCAGTTAATGAAAATCCGGGATATTCAACATCTTTATACACCGGTTATCGGCAAATGTCAAAAGGATGCTTCGCTGCTTTTATTAGTGGAACGACTTCATCCAACTCCTGCGCTAGGGGGTCTCCCTAAACAAGAAGCTGTTGAAAAAATTAGACAGGTAGAGGAACTGGATCGTGGTTTCTATGCAGCACCGCTGGGATGGGTAGATTATCGAGGAAATGGCGAGTTCTCTGTTTCAATCCGTTCTGGTCTCATTCAAGGTAAAGAGGCTTCATTATTTGCAGGGTGTGGTGTAGTAGCAAATTCTGACTCGGAAAGTGAATACCTGGAAACAAGCTTAAAATTTAGACCGATGCTTCGCGCGCTTGGAGGAAAATAAATATGAACCATCAAGAATCATTAACAGCTTATTTAGCAGCATTTGTATCAGAGTTAGTGCAGACAGGATTAATGGATGTTGTCGTCAGTCCGGGATCAAGATCGACCCCGATGGCAATGGTCATGGCCGAACATCCGGAGATAAATCTCCATATTCATGTGGATGAACGTTCTGCTGCTTTCTTTGCGCTGGGAATAGCTAAAGTTACGAATAAGCCTGTAGCGATATTATGCACTTCCGGTACGGCAGCAGCGAACTATTATCCTGCAATCATTGAAGCACGCTATTCACGTGTACCATTACTTGTCCTAACCGCAGACCGGCCACATGAGCTAAGGGAAGTAGGTGCACCACAGGCAATTGACCAAATTCATTTGTATGGTCAGCATGTAAAATGGTTTGCAGACATGGCATTGCCAGAAAGTAGTACTGAAATCATCCGCTATGCCCGTACTATTGGAGCACGGGCCGCTGCAATAGCCAGCCAAGCTCCTGCTGGCCCAGTCCATTTGAATTTCCCGTTCAGGGAACCGCTGATACCTAAATTAGATGAAGATATCTTTCAGTTGATAGAGCGGCCAACGGGTTATGTCAAAGTTCGAAATGGAGAATTAACGATTCGTGAGGATGAGATTAAGGACATTTCTTTGAAACTAAAGGGTTATAAAAAGGGAATCATCGTTTGCGGCAATATTGCTGACGACCGTTTTGCTCAGGCTGTCACACACTTATCAGACATGTTAAAGTTTCCAATCTTAGCAGACCCTTTATCACAACTTAGAAGTGGACAACATCCTCTTGAAAATATAGTGGAAACATATGATACATTTTTAAGAAATGAAGACGCTAAAGTCTATCTGAAACCAGATGTAATCCTGCGCTTCGGAGCAATGCCCTTATCAAAAGCACTTACCATTTTCTTAAAGGAAAACCATCAAGCGGAACAGTTTGTCATAGATGGTGCTGGAGGCTGGCGTGACCCATCATCATTATCTACGGAAATGATATATTGTAATGAAACGATCTTCTGTGAGCAGATGTTAGCCTTTAGTGAAAAAAGGACTTCTAGTGAATTTTTAGAGAATTGGCTGGCGGTTAATCATCTTACAAAAGCAAACATGGCGCTGATTAAGGATAGTCAGCAATTAAGTGAAGGCCGATTGTTCTATCAATTAGCGGATATGCTTCCAGAGGGGGCAACATTGTTTGTTGGTAACAGCATGCCTATTAGAGATTTAGATAGTTTCTTTCTTAATAACCAAAAATCAATCAAAGTCATCGCAAATAGAGGAGCAAATGGCATTGATGGAACGGTATCTACGGCTTTAGGTGCAGGATTATACTCAAAACCTTTATATCTCGTCTTAGGGGATTTAACCTTTTTCCATGATTTAAATGGGTTGATTGCCTCGAAGTTATATGGGATTGATGTCAAGATTATTGTAGTAAACAATAATGGCGGCGGAATTTTCTCCTTCCTGCCACAATCGCAGCATCCTAAGCATTTTGAACTTTTATTCGGTACACCGTTAAACTTAGACTTTGAGCATGCCGTCCGGATGTTTAATGGTGACTTTACTAGAATAACGGATTGGGAACATCTACAGGAACTTATGCGCCATTCAACCGATGTAAAAGGATTAAATGTATATGAAGTGGTAACAAACCGTGAGAGTAACTTAGCAGAGCATCGCGAATTTTGGCGAATTGTTTCCGAGGAAATATCAAACTTTGTCAAAGGTGTTCGTTAATGCGCATAAAGGTTAAAAATATATCTTACCATGTCGAAGTGTGTGGGGAAGGGTTTCCACTACTTTTATTACACGGCTTTACTGGAGATTCCTCCACTTGGACACCTTTTTGTCCAGTTTGGGGCAAGCATTCAAAATTAATCATTCCAGATATTATCGGTCATGGTGAAACAGAATCACCAGATAATATAAATCATTATAAAATAGAATCTGCTGCTGAAGACTTGATTTTACTATTGGATCAGCTTCAAATTGAAAAAATTGACCTTCTTGGATATTCGATGGGGGGCAGATTAGCACTGACTCTTGCAATTTTATATCCAGAGAGGGTTAGAAAGCTTGTTTTAGAGAGTGCGTCACCTGGATTGAAAACAGATGAAGAAAGAATACTGCGCCGTATGAAAGACAAGGAACTAGCAAACTTTATTAAAGACCAAGGGATTTTGTCCTTTGTTGACTATTGGGAAGTAATTCCGCTTTTCTCTACTATGAGAAGTCTGCCTAACTCAATTAAAGAATCAATTAGAGAGCAGCGGCTGTCCAATAATGCTCAGGGCCTTGCGAACAGCTTATTAGGAATGGGGACAGGTTCTCAAGCCTCATGGTGGGAAAAGTTGGACCTGCTAGGCTGTGAAGTGTTATTGTTGACAGGAGAAAAGGATGAAAAGTTCTGTAAGATCGCCGAAAAAATGGCAGAGGAAATAAATAAAGCTTCATGGATTGTCATTAATGATTGTGGTCATGCAATTCATGTGGAATCAAAAGAAAAATTTGGTACAATAGTAAGTGACTTTTTGTCAAACTAAAACCAAGGAGGAAGATCGTTTTGACAGTAGAATGGATTGCAGGACGTAAATATGATGAAATCTTATATGAAACATATAACGGAATCGCAAAAATTACGATTAATCGCCCACATGTACATAATGCATTCACACCAAGAACCGTTGCGGAATTAATCGATGCTTTTGCCTATGCACGTGATGATTCAAGTGTAGGAGTAATCGTACTAACAGGTGCCGGAGACAAAGCGTTTTGTTCAGGTGGAGACCAAAAGGTACGTGGACATGGCGGCTATGTTGGAGAAGACCAAATTCCTCGCCTAAATGTTCTTGATCTTCAACGTTTAATCCGTGTGATTCCGAAACCAGTAATTGCAATGGTTAAGGGTTACGCAATTGGTGGCGGACACGTCCTTCACGTAGTTTGCGATTTAACGATTGCTGCAGATAATGCTGTTTTTGGTCAAACAGGTCCGAATGTAGGAAGCTTTGATGCTGGTTATGGCTCAGGCTATCTTGCTAGAATTATCGGTCATAAAAAGGCACGCGAAATTTGGTACCTATGCCGACAGTATAATGCACAGGAAGCACTTGATATGGGCTTAGTAAATACGGTTGTTCCACTTGATAGAGTAGAAGAGGAAACAATCCAGTGGTGTAATGAAATTCTAGAGAAAAGCCCAACAGCGCTTCGTTTCTTAAAGGCTGCTATGAATGCCGACACAGATGGCTTAGCCGGTCTACAGCAATTAGCTGGTGATGCAACACTTCTTTACTATACAACAGAAGAGGCAAAAGAAGGCCGTGACGCCTTTAAAGAAAAACGTAAGCCTGACTTTGGTCAATTCCCACGTTTCCCTTGATTTAAAAATGTTTGCAGCTTGATGGACTCCATCAGGCTGTTTTTATATCGAAAAACGGAAGCACCTAGGCGCTTCCGTAAACAATAGGAAGGTGAAGTTCTATGCAATTTGATACCATGCCTAATTTATTGAAAAAGAGAGTATTTCTAACACCGGATAGAACTGCAATCTATTTCAATGAAGAAACCATAACGTTTAAGGAATTATATGAAAAATCCTTACAAACCGCCGGTAAGCTACAAGGTTTAGGGGTGAAAAAGGACCAATTTGTCGGAGTTCTATTAAAAAATCATCTTGATACAGTTGTGATTTTATTTGCCCTTCAGCTGCTTGGGGTTAAGGCAGTCATTCTTAATAATCGATTAACGACAAAAGAATTGATTTGGCAGGTGAATGATGCAAGAGCGGCTTCACTAATTTTAGATAACGACTTCGAGCAAATAAAAAAAGAAGTCACCATTCCCGCTGTGACAAAGGACCAGTTGTTTGCCGCAACTTCAGTAACTCCAGAAATACAGGAAGAAATTAATTTAAATGATGTCTGTACGGTCATGTATACATCAGGTACAACGGGAAATCCGAAAGGCGTTCTTCATACATATGGCAACCATTGGTGGAGTGCGGTTGGTTCGGCCTTAAACTTAGGGTATACCGATAGTGACCGCTGGCTTTGCAGTGTTCCGCTATTTCATATTAGTGGCTATTCCATTTTAATGAAAAGTGTTATTTATGGAATGCCTGTAATCCTCCATGAAAACTTTGATGCCAAACGAGCGATAAATGATATTAAAAACAAACATGTTACGATTATGTCAGTGGTAGGAACAATGCTTTATCGGCTTGTTGAAGCCCTTGAGCTTGAGGGGTGTCAACTTCCAAAACATTTTCGCTGTGCGCTATTAGGAGGCGGTCCTGCACCGTTACCGTTGTTAGAGGCATGCAAGGCAAAAGAAGTGCCGGTATTTCAATCCTACGGGATGACAGAGACTGCTTCACAAATCGTTACATTAGCTCCAGAGTACAGTATCATAAAACTAGGTTCGGCAGGTAAGCCATTATTTCCTTCACAACTTGAAATCATTTTGGAGGATGGCCGAATGGCATCACCCAGGGAAGCGGGTGAAATAGTGGTGAAGGGCCCAAACGTCACTTCAGGTTATTTGTATCGACCAGATGCCACACAGGTCAATTTTAACGATGGGTGGTTTCATACAGGAGACATTGGCTATTTGGATGGGGAAGGCTTTTTATATGTGCTTGACCGGCGTTCCGATCTCATTATCTCAGGCGGGGAAAACATATATCCTGCCGAAATTGAATCCGTTTTATTAGCTCATCCGGATGTTGCTGATGCTGGTGTTACAGGTTTCGATGATGAAACATGGGGACAGGTTCCCGCGGCTTTTATTGTTCGCAAAAAAAATGCACATATTACGGAGGTAGAACTAAAACAGTTTTGTCTAGAAAACTTGGCGAAATACAAAGTACCAAAGTCGTTCTATTTTACGGACAAACTTCCAAGGAATGCTTCTAAAAAACTTCTTCGCAGGAAGCTATCTGAATTAGTTCAGGAGGGCAGGATTCATAAATGAGAATAGCCCAAATTAAACTTAGAGTGATAACTATGGCATTGAAGTCCCCCTTTTACACTCACTTAGGTACGGTCACAGAGCGTGAAGGGATTATTGTAGAAGTAATCGATTCAAACGGCGTTTCCGGATACGGGGAGGGTGTCGCTTTTTCTACACCATGGTATACAGAAGAGACTGTGGAGACTAGTTTACATATTATGGGGGATGTATTAATCCCGTTGCTCAAAAACCAGCCAATTAATCATCCTGAAGACGCAGCTATTCTATTTCAGTCAGTAAGGAGAAACCATATGGCCAAGGCGGGGTTAGAGATGGCCATTTGGGATTTGTATGCAAAACAGAGCTCTAAATCTCTTGCTGCAGTCATTGGAGGAACAAGAGAGAAAATTGCTTCTGGTGTTGTAGTTGCATCTGATTCACTCAAGAGTTGTCTTAATCAGATTGAAAAATATTTAGAAGAAGGATATCAGAGATATAAGATTAAGATTAATCCTAATCAGGATTATTCATTGCTAGCGGAAATACGCCGACGTTATCCAGAACTTCCCCTTATGGCAGATGCCAATTCTGCTTATACTTTAAGAGATATAGACAGATTAAAGGCACTAGATGACTTTAATCTGTTGATGATCGAACAACCGCTGGCTAGTGACGATATCATTGAACATGCACTACTTCAAAAAGAAATAACTACACCTATCTGTTTAGACGAAAGTATTGTCAGCTTTAATGATGCAAAAAATGCTATTGAACTAGGCAGCTGTAAGATTATTAATATTAAAGCAGGCAGAGTGGGAGGACTCTACGAAGCCAAGAGAATTCATAATTTTTGCCTTAGCAGGGGTATCGAGGTTTGGTGCGGGGGAATGATCGAATTTGGAATATCTCGTGCGCATAACATAGCACTTGCTTCATTACCTGGCTTTACCATCCCTGGTGATATTTCTGCTTCTAAACGATTTTGGGAGGAAGATATCATTACACCTGAAGTGAGTGTTAAAAATGGTTTTGTAGGCGTCCCAGATACACCGGGCATAGGGTTCAGCATTAATGAAAAGAGGCTGAAGGAGACAACGCGAATAGAAAAGGTATTTAAATTTGAAAACAAATAAACCAGACGTAAAGTCTGGTTTACTTTTAACATCTATAGATCCGAAGGTTCGAATGTTTTACAATCAGTTTCTTTACTATTATCAGCTGTTTTCCCTTTGTGGCTGACAACATATATACGATCTGCACTGCATTTATTTCCTTTTGCCCAGAAAGAGCAGTTGTTAACTTCACATAATACATCTTGTGCCATTAGTATCACTCCCTTATAATCATTCGTAATACAAAAATATCTTTTGACTTTTTACGACTTCTCATCCATGTAAGATAAAGGGAACTTATCAATTAATTGTTTAAAGCAGTTTCTAGTGATTCTAAGTTCTGTTCCATTAGAGTAAAATAGGTTTCTTTATCTTTAATGTTTTCTTTTGTTAAGATTCCTAAATTATGAACAGGTAAGGCCTTAGCTCCAATTTCCTTCTGAACAATCTCTGCTAATTTTGATTGGACGTTTTGTTCAAAGAGGATGTAATGCAGACCTTGTTCATCGGCCATAGCTATGATTTTTTCTAGTTCTCGCTGTGTAGGTTCATTCGTTGTAGAAAGGCCAGATATACTGATTTCTTCAAGACCGTATCTTTGCTCCCAGTAGCTAAATGCAGCATGAGTGACAAGAATATCCTTATGCTTTGCATTTTGGATAGTGCTTTCAAATTCCGAGTTTAATTGATCTAATTCATCTGCAAGCTTCTGATAATTTTGATCAAACGTCTCTTTGTTTTGAGGCATTTTTTCAATTAAAGAATCCCGAATGACAGCAGCCATTTCCTTGGAATAGACGGGGTCGAGCCATACGTGGGGATTAAAATCTCCCTCACCGTGATCCTCATGGTCGTTATGCTCTTCAGGGTCTTCATGCACTTCATGCTCTTCTTCAACAGGATCCAAAATCAGATTCTCAGCAGTTGGAATTAACGAGACGTTTTCATTTTTTAATGATTCCTTAGCACTTTCTACAAAGCCTTCTAACCCCAAGCCAATGTAGAAAAATAAATCTGAATCTGCGAGCTTAATCATGTCTTTTTGGGATGGTTCAAAGGTATGTTCATCTGCTCCTGGTGGATAAATTGTATGAACATTAACGTATTTTCCACCGATTCTCTCCGTAAAATATTGAAGAGGAAACACAGTAGAATAAATGGTTAACTGATTTTTCTCTTTTTCTAATTGCTCCTTTTCATTACCGCAAGCCGCGAGTACTAAGCTAATAAGTAAAATAAATGGTAAAAGAATAATTTTTTTCATATAAGCTCCTTTATATGTTAATAAACCGGAGTTATTACGATTTAAATTCGAAAAATTTTTAAAGTTAAGACTATATAAAAATGTATAATACGGAACGATTCCGATTTCTTTATGTATCTTACAAAAAAAATACTATAAATGCAAGCATAATATTTTTTCATCCGTTAGAATTTATGTATGCTTATAGTAATCAAAATTTAAGGTGGGATAATTGTGTCAATATTAAATGAAATACTTGATTTTAATCAGAAGTTTGTTGAAAGCCGTGAATATGAGAAATACGAAACAACAAAATTTCCAAATAAACGAATGGTCATTTTAACTTGTATGGATACAAGATTATTGGAGTTATTGCCTAAAGCTTTGAACTTAAATAACGGGGATGTAAAGACGATTAAAAATGCAGGTGCACTTGTATCTCATCCCTTCGGAAGTATTATGAGAAGTATTCTTATCGCAGTTTACCAGCTGAAAGCAGAGGAAGTGCTAGTCATTGCTCACCACGATTGCGGGATGAGTGGATTGAAGGCTGAACCAGTAATAGAAAGTATGATGAGCCGGGGGGTAACAGAGGAAACGTTTGATACCCTTAACTATTCTGGGATAGATATTAAAAAATGGCTGCATGGATTTGATAATGTTACAGAAAGCGTGGAGCATAGCGTGGATGTAATAAGAAACCATCCGTTAATGCCAGAAGGTGTGCCGGTGCACGGGTTAGTTATAGACCCAAAAACAGGAAAACTTGACCTTGTTGTCGATGGCTACCAAAGTTAATTTTCCTTTTTTTCTGGCACCGGATCTATGCCGCCTGGATGAAAAGGATGACATTTTAGAATTCTCTTTACTGTAAGCAAGCCCCCTTTTAAAGCTCCAAACCGTTGAACCGCTTCTAACCCATAATGTGAACACGTGGGATAAAAACGACAACTTGGCGGTTTAATAGGGGATATGACAACTTGATAAAATCGAATAACAGAAATAAAAATCTTTTTAAACATAGGGGAAATCTCCCTTCAACAAATTACTTAAAAGATATCACAAATAGAAAAAAACGTCTAAATTGTTAATTATATCTAAGTTGATGTAAAAACTCGGATTTTATAGTATGATACTATTTAGATGTGATTAAGGAGTGGGAATAATGCCTTCAGTAGAAAGCTTTGATTTAGATCATAATGCGGTTAAAGCACCGTATGTTAGACATTGTGGTGTCCATAAAGTAGGCAGCGATGGTATTGTTAACAAATATGATATTCGTTTTTGCCAGCCTAATAAACAGGCCATGAAGCCTGATGTCATTCATACATTAGAACATCTGCTTGCTTTTAATCTCCGTGCACACTTAGAGAAATATAATCATTTCGATATTATTGATATTTCACCTATGGGCTGCCAAACAGGCTACTATTTGGTTGTGAGCGGTGAGCCAACTGTTGAAGAAATTATTGACCTTCTTGAAGATACAATGAAGACAGCAGTTGAAATAACTGAGATTCCAGCAGCAAACGAAAGACAATGCGGTCAAGCGAAGCTCCATGATTTAGAAGGGGCAAAACGTTTAATGCGTTTTTGGCTTGAGCAAAGTAAAGAAGACTTAAAGCAAGTTTTTGCGTAAAACTAAAATTAAGCATCAGGGCTAGATTAATAAAAAATTCCTATTCGTATTGAATAGGAATTTTTTTACTGCCTATTTTCATTATCTACATTATTTTCGTTCTTTAAATAAGGATTATCGTCGAGTGGATCTACTGTATGTTTAAATTTATATGCCTTTGACGTAGTAATAACTGCCAGCAAAAGAACCACGATAATGATAATAATGCTTACCACAAATATCGTATACATATTTTGTCCTCCCTTTCCCCTACTATATTTTAGCATGGTTTGACCCTTTTTTAACAAAAAAAAGGAACTGACAATAGCAGTTCCAAATTTGAGTGGTATGTAATTAGTGGATATTTCTTGGATAATAAGTATGGGTGCGCTGCTGGCCGTACTCTTCCTGGGCGAATTTACCTTTTAAGCTCTCGATTAAATAAAGCCCCATTAGATCGTATAATTCTTGTTTATCCATCTCTTTAATTAAGTGCAGCAAATCCTCATGTGACATTTCTTCTAAGAAGGCGAATGCTAACATATCAATATCTTCTTCATCACCTGTCAGCTTGTCTCGATACATCTGAAATAATTCATCGACTAACCTCATTTTGTTTCACCTCCAAAGAATTTTTAAAATCTTTTCCTTACTTATTCAATTCCCTTAATGATGAAAAATATCCTCTATGGCTGAAGCAAAAGTTTTAAAAAATGGCGAAAAAACTATTTTCTTAATATTATGATAATTATACACTAATCATTTCTAAAAAATGAGTCGAAATTTGAAAAAGAATAAATTTTATTTGATTGTGGGAAATTTTAAATACTATTAGTAAGGGGATGACAAAATGGCTGAGCAAAAAAAGACATATTATATAGACGTTGGGCATGGACAAATATCGCAAAGTGCAACAGCTTCTGCTTGGAACTTTAAGATTCAGGCTAATGATGAGGAAATTATCCAGCTTCGTGAGCTGTTTGATCAAAATTATTCAACCGAATGGCAAAACTTCTTTAGAGCCCATGTACCATATGTTCAATACCATTATGACCGTGAAAACGACGCATATGACAATACAATTAATCAAGTGTATGGGATGATTTACAAACTGGGCGATGAGGAAGCAAGAAATCATATTGAATCTATGAACATCTTACCAAAACAAGGTTAAAAAGAGCGGAAAATCCTATTAATAAGGATTTTCCGTTTTTTCGATTATAATAATTAAATAAGAGGTACCAACGGGGTGAGGATAGGTGAGACATTTTTTAGATGTATTAGGGAACAAAGTTGAGCTTTCATTCTCAAGCAATGCCTTTGAGCAGGAAGCGAAACATGTATTTGTGATATGTGACTATTTAGATGGTTGGTTATTAACAAAGCATACCGTTCGAGGACTGGAATTTCCAGGAGGTAAAGTCGAACCTAGGGAGTCCCTCAAAGAAGCGGCTATCCGTGAGGTTTATGAGGAGACGGGAGCCACCTTGGAGGACATTTCACAAATTGCTGAATATAGAGTTACTGACGAAAAAAATACTTTTGTAAAGGCTGTATTTTGGGGGAAAATAAAATCAGTACATAAAATGAATAGCTACTACGAGACACAAGGGCCGGTATTAGTAAAAGGTGATCTGTTAGTTTTGCGTTTTGGTGAAGAGTACAGCTTTATTATGAAGGATGATGTGGTGGCAGAATGTATGAAGTATATCTATAAGCTGCAACACGAAAAAGAATAGCGACAAATTTAGATAAGCCGCTATTCCTTGATAAGTTTTTTTTCTAATAGCTCTACAAGCTGATACATGATGGTTGCAACGACCGCGATCACCAGCAAGGATAAAAAGACCAGGGTAAAATTAAAGACTTGAAAGCCATAAATAATAAAGTAACCGAGTCCTCTGGATGAAACTAAAAATTCACCAACAATGACACCGACCCATGATAACCCGACATTTACCTTTAAGGTTGAAATAATGGTTGGAAAACTAGCAGGAAGAATGGCTTCCTTAAAGCATTGAAGACGAGTCGCTCCAAATGTTTGCAGGACCTTTAAATAGTTAGGGTCGACCTCTTTAAATGAGGTATAAACCACAATGGTTGTAATGATAACTGAGATGATTGCTCCCATTGCGATTATGGAAGGATATCCAGGACCCAGGGCTACAATTAATATCGGGCCTAATGCCACCTTTGGCATCGCGTTTAGAATGACGAGATAGGGGTCAATAATTTTTGATAGCATCGGTGACCACCAGAGCAATGCTGCTAGTATCGTTCCGAGTAACGTACCTAAAATGAATCCAAAAATAGTTTCCGTTAGGGTTACTCCAAGATTGGACATTAAGGAACCATCCTGTAATTTTTCGAGAAATAAATCCCATATTTTTGATGGAGAGCTGAAGAGTAAAGGATCTATCCAACGCTTTTGACTTGAAATCTCCCAACTAGAAAAGAAGAGTAAGAAAATGACGACCTGGTAAAAACGAACCCATCTTTTTTCCACCGTTATCGAATGTAAATAATTTTTATGGAGGAGGTTCACACTATTTTTTTCCTGTTTCAAGTGAATCCAACTCCTTCCATATTTTCTGAAAGATACTTGAAAATGCTTCATGATTTCTAGCGTTAAATGGGGATACGTTTCTTAGTTCATCTGGCATTTCAAATACTTTATGAATTTTGCCCGGACTTGGTGAAAAAAGCACAACCCGATCACTCATCGCTATCGCCTCACCAATATCATGTGTGACAAGAATGGCTGTTTTTCCAAAGGAGTCGAGTGTGTTTGATACAAGATCTTCCAGCTTTAGCTTCGTTTGGTAATCTAATGCTGAAAATGGTTCATCCAGCATGAGCAGCTTTGGCTCCGTTGCAAGTGTTCTTACGAGCGCAGCACGCTGCCTCATACCACCCGATAGCTGCTTAGGCAACTGTGTCTCAATGCCACTTAAACCCATTTGGTTTAATAAGTCGATAGCTGCTTTTTTTGTTTGCTCATTCAATTGTTTGGATAATTTTAGACCAATAAGGATATTCTCTTCAATGGTTTTCCATGGAAATAGATAATCCTGTTGAAGCATATAGCCGATTTGGTTCTTTAGCCCCGTTATTCGTTTATTTTCAAGCAAAACCGTTCCTTGTGTAGGCTTTATAAGCCCGGCAATAATCGAAAGTAAGGTTGTTTTTTCCACAGCCGCTAGGGCCGAGGAAGGTAACAAATTCCCCTTCCTCTACTTGCAAGGTAATATCGGAGAGGGCCGTGGTTGCAGAGGCTTTAGTGAAATAAGTGTGATGAACATTCTTAACCCTTAAGAAGCTCATTTGGACGGCCTCCCATTTTATTTATTCTTCTTTCACTTTTTCGGCTATTTCTGTGTTAACTAGTGTTTTATGATCAACCTCTTGTGGAAGCTCACCTGCTTCGTCCATAATGTCCTGGAGATTGTTCCATTCTTCAACATCAAGGATTGGGTCAGTCGCAAACGAGCCTTGCTCTTTATAGCGATCGACTACAGTGCTGATGAGTTCGATGTCAGTATCAGGGAAATAGGATTGAATAGCCTCAGCGATTTCTTTTGAGCTATGTGTTTCTACCCATTGCTGAGCCTTGTAAAGTGCTCTTGTGAATTTTTCTATAATATCCTTGTTTTCTTTCATGTAACTGTCCTTTGCCATGAAGGTTGTATAAGGAACATGGCCAGATTCAGTTCCAAATGAAGCAATAATATGTCCTTTACCTTCTTGTTCAAAGATACTAGCCTGCGGCTCAAACAATTGAACAAAATCTCCTGTGCCTGAGGCAAAAGCACTAGGAATATTTGCAAAATCAATGTTTTGAATGAGATTTAAATCTTGATGAGGATCGATACCATGTTTCTTAAGAACGAACTCCCCAACCATTTGCGGCATACCGCCAGTACGTTGACCTAAAAATGTTGAACCCTTTAACATATCCCATGAGAAATTATCAATTTTTTCTCTTGAGACGAGGAAGGTGCCATCGGTCTGTGTGAGTTGTGCAAAGTTAATAACCGGATCATTGGATCCTTGAGCGTAAACATAAATTGAAGTCTCAGAGCCTACCAATGCAATATCTGCACCATTTGATAACAGTGTTGTCATGGTTTTATCGCCGCCAAAGGCTGTAGACAATTCAACTTCCAGGCCCTCTTCTTTGAAAAATCCTTTTGCAATGGCAACATATTCAGGTGCATAGAAGATAGAACGAGTAACTTCAACCAAACGAACCTTTTCTATTTTCTCTGAATCAGTTTTTTCAGGATTGTTACAAGCAGCTAGTGAGAACATGAGAATGAAAACAAGAAGTGAAGAAAAGCTGATTTTCAACCATTTTTTCATACCAAAACCTCCTTATTACTATAAAAATCTGGGCTGTTGACCTAACATATCGTATGAAACAGAAATAAATGTGTGAATGCCTACTTACATAAATTTTTTGAATGATTAATGGAAAGGTGAAATCTAGTGAACAATCAAAATGGAAAAATCATCGAAGTTTATCGTTTTCCTTCACCCAATCCCAATGTAGAATTAAGGGAGATTACCTATTTTTCAGATGGATTGAGAGTAAAAGGACTGCTGGCACAACCGAAAATAAAAGGAAACTATGATGGCTTTTTATATTTGCGCGGCGGTATTAAAAACGTTGGGAAGGTCAGACCCGCAAGAATTGCTCAATTTGCCTCTGAAGGATTCATCGTATTTGCTCCTTACTATCGAGGAAATCAAGGTGGGGAGGGGAATGAGGATTTTGCAGGAGAGGACAGGGAGGATGCTTTTGCTGGCTATGAGCTTTTAAAGTCATTTCCTAATGTAGGGAATATCCATGTTTTTGGTTTTTCGCGGGGTGGTGTAATGGCATTGATGACTGCACTCCAATATCCAGAGGCAGCTTCCATTGTTACTTGGGGCGGGGTAAGTGATATGTTTTTAACCTATGAAGAAAGAAAAGATTTACGGAAAATGATGAAAAGGGTGATTGGCGGTACACCTGGAAAATATCCTGAAAGATATGAAGGGCGAACTCCTCTTTATGAACTCGAAAAGCTTATAGCTCCTGTTTTAATCATTCATGGAGTAAATGATGAGAATGTTTCGGTAGAGCATGCTTACAGACTCGAAAGAAGACTAAAGATGTTAAATAAGCCGGTGGAATGCTGGTATTTTGATGATTTTACCCACTACTTTCCTCCTGCAGTAAACAGAAAAATCGTGAAAGAATTATCGAATTGGATGAAATGTCAAATCAAAAGATGATAAAATAAAAGTAAGTCCAATTACAGAGGAGTTGGGTACATATGGGTATGACTCTTGAGTTAAATACGATGATCATAACAAAAGGCAGAGAAACAAGAATCGAAGAAAATCGTTTTGTATTAGAAAAAGATGGCTATCGACTTTATCCGATTGATATTCCCATTGACGTGAGAAAATCCATTGAAAGTGATACGAGCGGAATAGCTGTCATTAAAAAAGTAGAATGGCAAGAAAACCGCACTTGGTTAACGTATCAATTAATTTCACTAAATTCTACCAATTAGAGAAAGCCCTTATCGACTACGATAAGGGCTTTCTCTAATTAGGCAATGGGTCCGCCTTTTTCCTCAATTTCTGAATCAACTCTGGTAAATTTCTTAAAGTTTTCACGGAATTTATCCGCTAATTCTTTTGCTTTCTTATCATAGGCTTGTGGGTCTGCCCAGGTTTTGTTTGGTTGAAGAACCTCATCAGGCACACCTGCAATGTGGAGTGGAATATTTAGTCCAAAAATATCATCTTTTACGGTTTCAACATTGTTTAGTTCCCCTTCAAGTGCAGCCTGAATCATCGCTCTCGTATAGGATAACTTCATGCGGCTTCCGACTCCGTACTCCCCGCCAGTCCAGCCAGTATTTACAAGAAACACATTTGCATTATGCTCGAGTATTTTTTCACCAAGCATTTTTGCATAACGTGTTGCAGGTAAAGGCAGGAATGGTGCACCAAAGCAGGTGGAGAAAGTAGCCTCTGGAGATGTAACGCCGCGCTCCGTTCCGGCCAGCTTGGATGTATAACCACTCAGGAAATGATACATTGCCTGCTCTTTTGTTAACTTTGAGATTGGAGGCAATACCCCAAAGGCATCGGCAGTTAAAAAGACAATCGTATTCGGGTGGCCGGCAATGCTCGGCTGAACTATATTTTCAATGGCGTGCATCGGATAAGCAGCCCTTGTATTTTCGGTAAGAGTTGCATCGTCGTAATCCGCAATCCTTGTATCGGGATTAAGAACGACATTTTCTAATACAGAACCAAAATGGATAGCATCAAAAATTTGTGGTTCTTTTTCCCTAGAAAGATTAATCGTTTTTGCATAGCAGCCGCCTTCAATATTAAACACTCCATTAGAAGACCAGCCGTGTTCATCATCACCAATTAAACGGCGTTTGGGGTCAGCAGATAAAGTGGTTTTACCTGTCCCGGAAAGACCGAAAAACAGAGCAACATCGCCTTCAACACCAATATTAGCAGAGCAGTGCATAGAGAAAATATTATTCTCAGGTAATAGGTAGTTCATGATTGAAAAAATTGACTTTTTCATTTCACCAGCATATTCTGTTCCGCCGATTAATATCGTTCGTTTTTCGAATGAGATAATAATAAAGGTTTCAGACTTAGTACCATCTACTAAAGGATTTGCTTTAAAGTTAGGAGCGGAAATGACGGTGAAACCAGGTTTATGTGTCAACAATTCTTCTTCACTAGGACGAATAAATAATTGATGGGCGAATAGATTATGCCACGCAAATTCATTTACAATTTGAATCGGCAATTGGGTCTTTTTATCTGCTCCTGCAAATCCTTTAAAAACGAAGATTTCATTTCTTTCTTTTAAGTAATCTAAAACTTTATGATAGAGGTTATTAAATACATCTTCTGAAATGGGCTGATTTAAATTACCCCAATCAATTTTATCTTTAATGGATTCTTCCATTACAATAAATTTGTCTTGAGGAGATCTGCCAGTATATTTACCTGTTGATACACTTATGGCACCAGTTGAGGTTAATTTTCCTTCATTCCTAGATAGGATTTTTTCCACTAATTGAGGAACAGACATTTGAATGTGCACATTACTTTCTTCCAGCAATTGGCTTAATTCATTTGGGACATGTACTGAATTCATCAGAGCGAACCCTTCCTTTTCAAGTTTTTAATATTCAATATATTCATAAAAAGTATAACACATTTAATTGAATAGTCTATACTAATTAGTGAATTTGGGTTGTATTATACAATATAAATTTCAGTTGGAAAAATTTCATATAAATATCCTTAATTTGCTAGCAAATTCGTTGACAACGTTCGACAGGTTCAAGTATGATACTAATTTGAACGGATACTCTCTTATCCTGAGCTGGTGGAGGGACAGGCCCTATGAAACCCAGCAACCTGCTTTATGAGAAGACCAAGACATCATTGGTTCTATTCTCAAGTGCGAAGGTGCTAATCTGACGCAAGGCTTTGACCTTGAACGATAAGAGTGAAAGGACCGGAACAACCTTTCCTCATGTGGTAAGGTTTTTTGTTTTGTTTGAGACCTTTTATCAAAGTGTTACTAATAAAAATCCTTTGTTTATTTCATACTAAGGGAATGAGTACCGTATCAATTTCAGTGGTTCTTGAAGTATTCCTGTAACCTTCATATGAACCTTGATTTATCTCATAATATAGGAGGAAATCAGATGTCAAGAAACGCACGTTTGTTCACTTCTGAATCAGTAACGGAGGGTCATCCTGATAAGATGTGTGACCAAATTTCAGATTCCATTTTAGATGCTATTTTAGCGAAGGATGCGAATGCCCGAGTTGCCGCTGAAACATCGGTAACAACTGGACTCGTGTTAGTTGCAGGCGAAATTACTACATCTACTTATGTAGACATTCCAAAAATTGTCCGTGAAACAATTAAAGGTATTGGCTATAATCGTGCAAAATATGGCTTTGACTCCGAGACATGTGGTGTTATCACCTCTATTGGTGAGCAGTCTCCTGACATTGCGATGGGGGTCAATCAGGCACTTGAAGCACGTGAAGGTCAAATGTCTGATGAAGAAATTGAAGCAATTGGTGCAGGAGACCAAGGTTTAATGTTTGGTTTTGCATGTAACGAAACGAAAGAACTAATGCCTCTTCCAATTTCATTAGCTCACAAGCTTGCGCGCCGTTTAACAGAGGTTCGTAAAGAGGATATTCTTCCATACTTGCGTCCAGATGGAAAAACACAAGTAACAGTTGAATATGATGAGAATGACAAACCTGTCCGGATCGATACGATTGTTATTTCAACACAACATCATCCTGAAATTTCGTTAGAGCAAATCCAACGTAATGTAAAAGAGTATGTTATTAATCCAGTTGTTCCAAAGGAACTCATTGATGAAAATACAAAGTATTTCATTAATCCAACTGGCCGCTTCGTTATCGGTGGACCGCAAGGGGATGCTGGTTTAACAGGACGTAAAATTATTGTTGATACGTATGGCGGTTATGCACGTCACGGAGGTGGCGCATTCTCTGGTAAAGATCCTACAAAAGTAGACCGTTCTGCAGCCTATGCAGCTCGTTATGTTGCGAAGAATATTGTAGCGGCAGGACTTGCTGATAAAGTTGAGGTTCAACTAGCTTACGCAATTGGCGTAGCAAAACCGGTTTCCATTTCTGTTGATACTTTTGGTACTGGCAAAGTAAATGAAGACGTATTAGTTGATCTTGTAGGCGCAAACTTTGATCTTCGACCAGCTGGAATTATTAAAATGCTTAATCTTCGACGCCCTATTTATAAACAAACTGCAGCATATGGTCATTTTGGCCGTACGGATGTTGATCTTCCTTGGGAGCGGACAGATAAAGCCGACGCATTACGTCAGCAAGCAAATATACAATAATGTACAGGAGAGTTGCATTAGATGTAACTCTCTTTTTGATTTTCACGTCTAAGTTTAGGGCAATGTGTTTAGGAAACTATTTGTACCTGAATTTTCCTACCTTTCACACTGCCATTTTAAAAAAAATAGTGGTAGGATAAGAGAGTATGTTTTTTAGTTTGGATATTTAGATTGGAGTAGGTGAGATACATAATGTGTGGTTTTATTGGTTGTGTACACGACAAGGAACAACATTATCGTGATGAACAAAAACAACAATTCAAAAATATGAACGATATTATAACCCATCGTGGACCAGATGATGATGGCTTTTATTATGACGACCATATTCAATTCGGTTTTCGCCGTTTAAGTATTATAGATATTGAATGCGGGCATCAGCCGTTAACGTATGAAAATGAGCGCTATTGGATTATTTTTAATGGAGAGGTTTATAACTACCTAGAACTTCGTGAAGAATTGGTCAAAGAGGGCTTACAGTTTGCAACACACTCTGATACAGAAGTAATTATTGCTTTATATAGCCATTTGAAGGAAAAGGCCGTAGAAAAACTGCGCGGAATGTTTGCCTTCACGATATGGGATAAACAAGAACAAACCATCTTTGGTGCAAGGGATCCTTTTGGGATTAAACCATACTTCTATCTTGAAGATGGGGAAAGAACATTTTTTGCTTCTGAGAAGAAGAGTATCCTTCTAGCCCTGGAGAATGATGTGTTAGATTATGATTCCCTGCAGCACTATTTAACATATCAGTTTGTTCCAGAACCAAACACGATGTCAAAAGGCATTCATAAATTGGAGCCAGGGCATTATTTTACAAAGAAGATAGGCTCTCCAATGGAAATTAAAAGATATTGGAAGGCAAGTTTTAACCCGGTACAAAAATCAGAATCATCATTTATAAAAGAAATACAAGAGGTTTTAATTGATTCGGTTAAAATGCATATGAGAAGTGATGTTCCTGTTGGTTCATTCCTTTCAGGAGGAATTGACTCATCCATTATTGCTTCGATTGCAAAGCAGTTTCATCCTGCTATTAAGACATTTTCAGTTGGTTTCGAACAAAATGGTTTTAGTGAAATCGATGTTGCAAAAGAAACAGCAGATAAACTTGGGGTAGAAAATATTAGTTATGTGATTACACCGCAAGAATATATGAATGAACTGCCGAAAATCATTTGGCACATGGATGACCCACTTGCAGACCCAGCTGCGATTCCGTTGTACTTTGTGGCCCGTGAAGCTAGAAAGCATGTTACGGTTGTTCTGTCTGGTGAAGGTGCAGATGAATTGTTTGGCGGCTACAATATTTATCGTGAACCACAGGATTTAGAAGTGTTTAATAAAATCCCAAGGGTAGGAAAAGTACTGCTAAAAGGGATTGCGAACATAATGCCTGAAGGAATGAAAGGGAAGAGCTTTATCGAACGTGGAGTCACTCCAATGGAAGAACGTTATATTGGGAATGCTAAAATGTTCACGGAGGAAGAAAAAAGAGATTTGCTTTCAGTTTACCGTGAAGGTTTAAATTACACCGATATTACAAAACCACTTTACGCTGAATCACAAGGCTATGACCCAGTTGACCGTATGCAATTTATTGATATTCATACATGGATGCGCGGCGATATCTTATTAAAAGCTGATAAAATGACAATGGCTCATTCATTAGAGCTACGAGTTCCATTCTTGGATAAAGTCGTTTTTGAAACAGCTTCGAAAATTCCGACTAACTTGAAAACAGCTAACGGAACAACGAAGTATATTTTACGAAAAGCAGCGGAAGGCATTGTTCCTGAACATGTATTAAATCGTAAGAAACTTGGGTTCCCAGTGCCGATTCGCCATTGGCTGAAGAATGAAATGAATGACTGGGCAAAAACAATTATTAAAGAAAGCAGCACGGATCATTTAATCAATAAAAGTTACGTATTAAGACTTCTTGAAGAACACTGTCAAGGAAAGGCTGATAACAGCCGGAAAATATGGACCGTGCTAATCTTTATGGTGTGGCACCAGGTTTATGTCGAGGGGAAATACTCCTTTTCAGGACAAAAAGAACTACAGACTATGAAAAATTAGTTGCTAGCATGTAATTTTCAATAGTAGGTACCGTTAAGGAATGGCTCGAAGTTTTCTTCAGGCCATTCTTTTTTTGCTTTATAAGATGTCTTGTCCTTAATCGAGTAACCAGCAAAAATAGAATAAGCGGAGATTTTCCGGTTAAATGCAGAATGGAGCTCGTTTTGAGGTAAATAAGCGGAGATTTTCCGCTTAATCAAAGAAAAATCTCCCATTTTCCAATTTTTTGAGTAAATAGGCGGAATCTCTCCGTCTATTTAGGCTTTTTTTATTACGAATTACTAATTAAGCGGAATTTTTCCGCCTATTTTTCAGCTCAGGTGCTTAACCTAATCCCACAACCGATAAGTGCGGACCCTATTGAACCTAGATTCGGGAACCAGCCGCTTTTTATCGACCAGCTCATAGAAATCAATAAAATTGGTACTCAAAATTAATCATATTATTCCTGTAGTGACTTATAATACTGAGCTTTCTCTGCATATTCTGTATAAATCCTGAGCATTTCTTTTTTGTCATGTTCATTTAATTCTCTAATAACTTTGGCTGGTCTGCCAAATGCTAATGTATTAGGAGGGATTTTTTTGCCTTGCGGTACAAGACTGCCCGCACCAATAAAAGCACCTTCTCCAATTTCTGCTTGGTCAAGAATAATGGAGCCCATGCCGATTAATGCCTTTTTTCGAATAATACAGCTGTGGAGAATCACCTGGTGCCCAACAGTTACCTCGTCCTCTAGGATCAATGGGTTATTCGGGCTTTGGTGTAGAACGGAGTTGTCTTGAATATTCACTTTCTTTCCGATTACAGTAGGCGCGACATCTCCTCTAATAACAGTGTTAAACCAAACACTTGATTCCTCACCTATTTCAACCTCACCAGTAATAGTAGTAAAATCTGCAATGAAAGCAGAGTCAGCTATTTTAGGGTATTTACCTTTGTATGGATAAATCATATTTGTCGCTCCTTTTTTGACTGAAATGGATATTCACTTTAATATTATACTAAATAGAATATTTTTCTAGGGGGAAAAACTATGTGGAAGTGGGAAGCAGAAGGGGAAGCGAAGGCTGTAATCGTGATGGTTCATGGTGCAATGGAACATCACCGGCGATATGGCTGGCTCATTGAAATGTGGCGCGGTTCTGGTTTTCATGTCATTATGGGTGATCTTCCTGGGCAAGGCATGACAACAAGATCCCGCAGAGGCCATATAGACTCATTTGACGAGTACATAAGTGAAGTGAAAGAATGGATTAAAGCAGCCTTTCGTTATGAAATACCTGTATTTTTATACGGCCATAGTATGGGGGGCTTAATTGCAATACGTTTGTTGCAGGAAGAAAGATTAGACTTGGCAGGGGTCATTCTCTCCTCACCATGCTTAGGTTTAGTTCATACTCCTCCTAAAATTTTAGATATATTATCATACGGTATTAATCTTGTTTTCCCTTCATTGAAAATGAATTCAGGCATAACCGTTGAGATGGCTACCAGAAATCAAGATGTAATTGAGGCGGATAGAGATGATACCCTCTATATCACAAAAGTCTCTGTTAGGTGGTACCGTGAATTAGTTGAGGCTATGAAAGAGGCTTTCCTATCAATCGAAGGAACAAAGGATGTTCCAATGCTTGTAATGCAAGCAGGTGATGATAAAATTGTTAATAAGATTCCCGTTAAGGAATGGTTTAACCATGCACCACTTTCAGAAAAAAGATATAAGGAATGGCCTAAGCTTTATCATGAAATCTTTAATGAACCAGAACGAGAAGATATATTTGAGTACGCGAAGGATTTTGTTATCAGCCAATTAAAAGCAATAGGTTACATTGTTTAAGAAAGGGAAGATCTACTCCATGATGCCAATTAGACTCATGTCGAAAGTATATCGCCTCATTATTCCAGCAGTCCATCAAGAACTTGGTTACTGGAGGTCCCGAGCAGAGAATATCCCTAACCAGGAGCTTAGAAAGCAAGCTCTGGCTAGTATTGAACATAAAACATTTCACTGTGAAGGAGGAGGTATCCTTGCTCTTTCCGCGAATGGTGAGTATAAAAAAGCAGTAAAGTTTATCGTTGCTTATCAAACCATTAGTGATTACTTAGATAATCTTTGTGATCGGAGTACCTCGCTCGATCCGAAGGATTTTGCAGCCCTGCACGAATCGATGAGCGATGCCCTGACACTTGGAAGTAAACCTGGAGATTATTACCGATTTCGTGAGGATCAGAACGATGGCGGCTATTTAAATGATCTAGCAGAAACTTGCAGATCTGTTTTAGAAGAAGTGGAACATTATCCAATAATAAAAGATTATTTGTTGGAGCTCTGCGAATATTACTGCAGCTTACAAGTACACAAGCATGTTATTCAGGAAGAACGTGTACCTCGTCTTGAAAAATGGTTTGAAGATCATCAAAATAACCTGCCAGAAATGGAATGGTATGAGTTTTCCGCTTGCTCTGGCTCCACATTGGGGATATTCTGTCTCATTTCATATGCGATGAGAGAGGACTTTTCTGCAGTGGATGCTGAAAATATTCGTAAAGGATATTTTCCTTACATACAGGGACTGCATATATTATTAGATTATTTTATCGACCAAGAAGAAGATCGAGAAGGCGGCGACTTGAATTTCTGTTTTTACTATGAAAATTCAGAAACACTTTTCAAACGTTTAAAGCACTTTGTCACGGAAGCCGACAAACATACAGAATTTCTGCCACATAAGAAATTCCACCAGCTAATTAACAGAGGCTTGTTAGGAATTTATTTATCGGATGGGAAGGTTCGTAAACAGAAAAATATCCGTAAATTAGCAAAAGGAATTATTAAGACGGGCGGAATTATTAGCTATTTCTTCTATATCAATGGACTAGCGTACCGCTCATTTCAGAAATGGATTCCCTCATTATTTACGAAGGCTATCGTAAAATAAAAGAAAAACCAGGCCAAATTAAATCAGCCTGGTTTTATCTTTTCTCAATTGCAACGATGAAAGGGGGATTATTTTGTTGATTGATAAATCGATACTGAAGGACATGAGCCTTCTTCTGATCGATATTCTGACAATACGTCAATAAAGCGTCTCGCTCAACTGCGCCTTCAGCGTGACCATGGTAAATCACAAGAATGATTAATCCTTCTGGAACCATTATCTCAAGTAACTGTTGTATTGCGGTTATGGTGGTTTCAGGTTTTGTTACAACTGACTTATCACTGCCAGGCAAATAACCTAAGTTAAAAATGGCAGCTTTTACCTTACCATGATGTTCCGCGGGTATTAATTTGGATAGGTGTTCATGCCCTTTATGAAAAATAGTTACGGTGTCAGCTAAACCATGTTGATTCAGCCTTTCCATACTTGTTCGAATCGCATCCTCTTGTACATCAAACCCATAAACGGTGCCTTTTTCACCTACAAGATTTGCCATAAAAAGAGTATCATGACCATTTCCAAGTGTTGCGTCAACAACGACATCACCATTAGTAATTGTCATTTCAAGTAATTTCTTTGCGTAAGGAAGTATGCGGTCCAGCTTCACGGTTAGTTCCTCACTATACTCTTTTGAAAATATTTCCCTTGATAACTGTCTCTTCTTTTTAGCTCAGCATCAATGGAATTTAATACTTCCCACTTGTTTACACCTCCACATTGGTCCTACCATTAAATCAATCGGTCCGTCCCCAGTAATACGATGAACAATCATTTCCGGCGGTAAAATTTCTAACTGGTCACATACTAAATTTACATAATCCTCTTGAGAAAGAAATTCAAGCATGCCTTTTTCATACTGTTTGACCATCGGTGTGCCTTTTAATAAGTGAAGCAAATGTATTTTTATTCCTTGAACATCAAGCTTAGCAACTTCTCTTGCTGTTTCCATCATCATGTCATATGATTCAAGCGGCAATCCATTAATAATGTGGGAACAAATTCGGATGCCATGTTTTCGAAGCTTATTTACACCTTCGACATAACATTGAAAATCATGGGCGCGATTGATTAATAAGGCAGTACGCTCATGTACCGTTTGCAAGCCTAGCTCAACCCATAAATATGTTCTTTGGTTTAATTCGGCTAAATATTCAACCACATCATCCGGAAGACAGTCTGGGCGAGTTGCAATCGATAAACCGACAACTCCCTCCTGATTAAGAACCTTTTCGAATTTTTCACGGAGGACCTCAACAGGTGCATGTGTATTGGTATAAGCCTGAAAGTAGGCCATATATTTGCCATCTTTCCATTTCGTATGCATTTTTTCCTTTATTTCAAGGAATTGTGTCTCTAAATCATCCGCTCGGTCACCGGCAAAATCGCCTGATCCTGCAGCACTGCAAAAAGTACAGCCGCCGTGTGCAACCGTACCGTCACGGTTTGGGCAGTCAAAGCCGCCATCTAAAGCAACTTTGAAAACTTTATGGCCAAATTGCTGGCGTAAGTGATAATTCCATGTATGGTAACGTTTATCGTCAGTAGCATATGGAAAAGGGTTGGTCTGAGTCAATTCAGAAACCTCCTTTTGTTTTTTTAAGCATAAAGTCAATTTTATCACGAAAATAAACGCTTATCCAACTGTATTGTTTACCAGTAATTATCACGTTATAGGAAAAGGGAGAGAGAACAAAATAAGATATGAAGCACTTTGACTCATTGAGGGAAGTGTTTTACCAAAAAGAAGGGGGTCCTTAGATGGCTACTCGTGCTTCAATGGATGCTTTAATACAGCAATGTGAGGATGTTATTCGCTATGCACAGGATCAATTAAAGGAAAGCAGCCTTCAAGAGCATTACAACAATGATGATTATACAAACGCTTTACAACAGCTCGAACAAACTTATCAGGATATTGCGAGAATGGCTCATAGTGCTAATGGGCAGCAGCGGGATCAACTCCATCGGATGAGACTTCAAATTCAACAGCTTCAAAATAATATGATTTTAGAGGGTCAAGCATTTAGAGGAGGAGATCTTTCTTGAAAAAACGGTCTAAACAACAAAACCCTGAACAAAAAACCCGAAATGGGAATAACAATCAGGATCTTGAACTTGGTCAGGATGTTGATCTTGTTAAACAAGCAAAAAAGAAGTATGAAAATTCAGGCGGCCAGCCGGTAAAATCAAAATTTCATCAAGAAAAGGACCAATCATCTTAATAAATTGCTTAAGGCCTTCAACGTAGTTGAAGGTCTTTTTTTTATAATGAGAACTCCTGAAAACACTGTGATAATAAGGTAAAATGGCCGTTCACAATTTAGAAATAACTCCATATCTTTTTGTGATTTTGGTCACAGAATGGGTTGGGGGAACATGCGATAAATAAGGTAAGAAATCTGACTTTTTATGGTCTTAAATGTTGAGTCTTGTGAATGAGTTCACAAAAAGTTCACAAGCTTGAAAGGAAGTAAATCGATGAAAAAATTACTGCTCTCCATAAATATAATGCTGTGCTTTCTTCTGCTATTGAACCCGGCAATGATTGCTGGAGAAGAAAATCAAAACATCCTGACTATGGAGGAACTTTCAATAAAGGTAATGCCGGAATTTTCATACCATCCTAATGATTTTAAGAAAGAAAAACCGCCCTTATTGATTGGCTACCAAGGAACCATGAGAAATCTTACTGAACAGCCGCAAAAGGGGAAAATTGAACTGCCGCTGCCTATGGAAGAAACGAATTTTCGAATTGGCTATGTAGCTGATTATTCAAGCGATTTATCGAAGGTCTATGAAATTGAGTACATAATCGACCAAAAAAAAGGGACTATTTCTTGGACTACAAGTGAAGAAATTCAACCAAATGATGTATATAAATTCGTTGTTGAATTTTATACCGATAGCATAATGACAGCTCAGTCAATAAAAAAAGCCCCGCTATTCTTTCTATTGCTGCGGTTAGTGGAGCAGGGTTACTGGCTGCCGGTGCGTTTACCTATTTTGTTAAAAGCAAACGCAGGAAGAATTAGCTGGGCAAGACCATTCCTTTTGGCAATAAAGTACTCAGTACTTTATTCAATAAATTAGAGAGAAGATCAATATTATGGGAGGTGAAAGGATGTTAAAAAAATCATTTAAAAAATTACTGGCAATTGATAAAAGAGTGTTGATCTTAGGTGCTCTTTTAGCTGGCGTACTCTTTTCCTTTGGGACTGTTAAAACAATGGCTTACCTAGACTCACCTGGTTTTTGTCAAAACTGTCATACCATGAAATCAGTTTATACGTCATTTGTAGATTCGACTCATGCAGAATTGCAGTGTAACGACTGCCATTTACCACATGAGAGTGAGGTAGGGAAATTATTTTTTAAGGGCCGCGCCGGGATGACACATATTTTTTATAACACCCTGGGTACTGAAGATATACCAGATAGAATTTATGCGACAACACGGACATTGAGGGTAATTAATAAAAACTGTGCAGAATGTCATAGTAGCACCGTTAATAATGTCTCGCATGATGCAAAAGAAAACTGTATGTCATGTCACCAAACAGTACCACATGGAAGCGATTTTAAAGACGATAGTTATGATCAGCCGCCTAAGTCTGGTGAGCTATTAAAAAATAAGGGAGGATTTTAAGAATGAATAGGTTCCGCTATGGGGCATACCTCCTTCTACTAGTATTTGTTCTCATCATTACTGGCTGCAGCAACTCCAGTGAGAATGAAGGTGAAAAGACGGCAAGTGCTAAGGAAGCTACGGGGGAAACAGGCCTTTCTAAGGATGAAATAAGTAATGAAGCGTTTAAAGAGTTATTTCCACTTCAATATAATAGCTATATGAAAAATGAAAAAATGGAAGATACCAAATACAATGGTTCCGAAAAACGAAGCAAGTACGACCCTGATAAGGAACCGTTACTTCCAGTACTTTTTAACGGTTATGGATTTGCTACTGAATACAATGAAGACCGTGGTCACGTATATGCTTTGGAAGATGTAAGGGATATTAAACGCATAACCGATAAATCTGTTGGTTCTTGTTATACATGTAAATCAACAGCAGTCCCTCAAATGATTGAAGAAATGGGCGACGATTATTGGGGAGCCAATTTTAATGCAGAAATTTGGCCAAAAGGGGAAGCAATGGGACACTCGCCAATTGGATGTTCTGATTGCCATGATCCCGAAACAATGGACTTACGTGTTACACGTCCAAGCTTCTACAAAGCTTTAGAAGCGCAGGGAATTGATACTTCAAATCCAACTAAGAATGAAATGCGCAGCTATGTTTGCGGTCAGTGCCATGTAGAATATCACTTCGCCGCAGATAACAGCGAAGTAACTTTCCCTTGGGATAATGGTTTTAAGCCTGAAGATATGTATGAATACTATAATACAATAGCAAAAGAAAACGGCTTTGAAAAAGACTGGGTTCACAATATTTCTGGTACACCAATGTTAAAAGCACAGCACCCAGAATATGAAACACATGCCGGCGGAACACATGGTAAGGCAAATGTATCCTGTGCTGACTGTCATATGCCATATGAGCGTGTAGATGGAAAAAGAAAAATCACTTCACACTATTGGACTTCACCGCTTAAAACAATGGATACATCTTGCGGCCAATGTCATGGTGATAGAGATTTAGACAAGCTAAAAGATCGTGTAATTGAAATCCAAGATGCAAACGTAAGTGCCTTACATGAAGCGCAGGATATCTCAACCACTGCTCACTATTATATTAATAAGATGATTACTTCTGGAGTCAGCCAAGACAAGATTAAGCAGGCTCAAGAATTTGTGCGTAAAGGTCAATGGTTCTGGGATATTATTGCAGCTGAAAACTCTTCAGGCTTCCACAATCCACAAGGCTCTATGGATTCTTTAAGAGAATCAGTTGTACAATCAAACAATGCCATTCGCCTAGCAACAGAAGAGCTAGTGAAAAAAGGTGTCAGCCTTGAAGAACTTAATTCTGAAATTGAAAAAGTGAAAACTGCTGTCCAAGCTGAAACGGTTAACGAGAAGAAAAAGGATCATGCTGTAAACAGCTATTTCCCTGCTCAGCAGCCAGTAGTACCAGCAGTAAAAAAGTAGACCCTTTCATAAAAACGTAACCGTCCCGCCAAGAAGGATTAAGTTCTTTAAGAAAGAGTCCATAAAATATCTTACAGAAAACACTGTTTCTATTTGTGGAACAGTGTTTTCTGTTGTTATTGTGACCAAATGATGTCGGGCTGTCAATAAAACTTATTTGGTATTGGTCTAAAATGGAAGGAATTTAAATATTTATATGGAAAATCCAATATGAAAAAGGTGAGGTTCATGTATGTTGTTCACTTTTTTGAGAACAAAGAGGAGCTTGTGAATCAGCTTCTTGGAAGTGCTCCAGCCGTTGGGGATGCCATTACTATTAAAGGTCGTAAAGGGAAGGTCACTAGTGTTAATCAGGTTGATGACAAACATGTACATGTACAAATTACGGTAGAAAAAGTGGTTGTCAAAAATAAACCTGTAGCTGCCGATCTAGCGAAGAAGAAAAAGAGATAATTAAGATTCTAGAGGTCCTATTAAAGGGCTTTTTTTTATTATTAAAACAATTTGGAAAAGGATTGCGTGAAAACGGGATTCAGAATAAAATATCTTTTGGAACTCGAAATAAGAGAATGATAAAGGAGCGTTTTTCATGCCGCGTGCCTTATGGCTGTTAATTATAGGGATGGCAGTGAATGTAACAGGCAATTCTTTTTTATGGCCTTTAAATACAATCTATATTCACGATCATTTAGGTAAGTCATTATCGATGGCCGGGTTAGTTTTAATGTTGAACTCGGCAGCGAGCGTTATTGGAAATCTTTATGGGGGCAGTCTTTTTGATAAAATCGGCGGCTACAAATCAATTCTTCTAGGAATATGTATCTCCCTTTCAGCACTCGTTGGGTTAACGTTCTGGCATGGCTGGCCGGAATATATTGTTTTTCTTACGATTATTGGATTTGGCAGCGGAGTCACTTTCCCAGCCATGTATGCGATGGCGGGAATGGTTTGGAAGGAAGGCGGACGTAAGTCCTTTAACGCCATTTATATTGCCCAAAACCTTGGAGTAGCGGTTGGTGCCGCACTCGGAGGCATTCTTGCGGATTACTCATTCGAATTAATCTTCCTTGCTAACACCGTTATGTATATTATTTTTTTACTAATCGCTGTTTTTGGCTATAAAGGGATTTCAACGGGTGAGGTTAAACAAGCGAATAGCCTCCAGGAGGCAGCACTTGTAAAAAGTCAAAAAAATCTCCTTGCATTATTGATTTTATGTTTAGGTTATTTACTATGCTGGGTTGGCTATGTTCAATGGATGACAACGATTGCTTCTTATACTCAGGAAATTAATATTTCATTATCGCAATACAGCCTATTATGGACGATAAACGGTGCATTAATTGTCCTTGGCCAGCCATTATTAAATGGCTTGCTTAAGCGTATGGCTACTACACTGAAGGTACAAATAGTAATCGGGATTGCCATTTTTATCGTTTCGTTCCTGATTGCCGGAAACGCGCATGCATTTTCAGGATTCTTAGTGGCGATGATGATCTTAACCATTGGAGAAATGTTTATTTGGCCGGCGGTACCAACGATTGCTTTTGACTTAGCCCCAAAGGGACGGGAAGGGTTTTATCAAGGGATTGTCAATAGTACCGCTACCGGAGGAAGAATGATTGGTCCATTACTAGGCGGAGTTCTTGTTGATGTCTATAGTATTTCTGCATTATTTTATGTGTTAATCGCACTATTTGGTATTGCCATAATAACTACATTAACCTATGAACGTATATTGAAAACGGAAAAGAAATTAAAAGTGAAACTTTCATAACATTACCGGCCTCCAATTGGGGGCTTTTTTTGTATAAAAATAATATGAATAGGTCAAACTGATTTAGGTAAATGTTACTTGCATACTGCTGGGAAATTTAATACAATAACCGTAATACTTTTATAATTAATAACGGTGACTAGGAGTAGTAGTGATTCATACCTGTTTATAGAGAGTTGACGGCTGGTGGAAGTCAATCGGGTACATCATGAACTCGCCTATGAGTTGCAAACATGAAGGAACAGTAATGTTTGCCGTATTCCGCGTTAAGGATGAATGAGCGAGTGTTAACGACACTAATGTGGGTGGTACCGCGGGAAGATACATAAGCAATCCTCTCGTCCCTTTTTTGGGATGAGGGGTTTTTTATTTTTTAAGGAAAGAAGGAACTAACAATGAGTTTCGATCATCAGCATATCGAGAAAAAGTGGCAAAAGAAATGGGAAACAGAAAAAACATTTAAAACAAATGAAGAATTCGATAAACCAAAATTCTACGCATTAGATATGTTTCCATATCCATCGGGAGCAGGACTACATGTAGGACACCCTGAAGGCTATACCGCTACAGATATTCTTGCACGCTTAAAAAGAATGCAAGGTTATAATGTTTTACATCCAATGGGCTGGGATGCATTCGGATTACCTGCAGAACAATATGCGTTGGATACCGGAAACGACCCTGCAGAGTTCACAGAGCAGAATATTAATACGTTCAGAAGACAAATTAAATCGTTAGGTTTCTCTTACGACTGGGACCGGGAAGTAAATACAACAGATCCAGACTATTATAAATGGACGCAATGGATCTTCTTGAAACTTTGGGAAAAAGGTCTTGCGTATATTGATGAAGTAGCTGTTAACTGGTGCCCGGCACTTGGCACCGTATTAGCTAACGAAGAAGTGATTGATGGTAAAAGTGAGCGTGGAGGCCATCCGGTTGAACGCAGACCAATGAAGCAGTGGATGTTAAAAATTACTGCTTACGGTGATCGTTTACTTGAGGACTTAGAAGAGCTTGACTGGCCAGAGAGCCTTAAAGAAATGCAGCGCAACTGGATCGGTCGTTCTGAAGGTGCTGAAGTAACCTTTGCGATTGATGGACATGATGAAACATTTACTGTGTTTACGACTCGTCCTGATACTCTTTTTGGTGCAACCTACGCTGTCCTTGCACCAGAGCACTCTTTTGTCGATAAAATTACAACAGCCGAGCAGCGTGCTGCGGTAGACGCTTATTTAGACAAAGTCAAAACGAAGAGTGATCTTGAGCGTACTGACTTGGCAAAAGAAAAAACCGGCGTATTTACCGGTGCTTATGCAATCAACCCGGTTAATGGTGAGAAAATGCCAATCTGGATTGCAGACTATGTATTAGTAAGCTATGGAACTGGAGCGATCATGGCTGTTCCGGCACATGATGAGCGAGACTATGAATTTGCGAAACAATTTGACCTTCCAATTATACCCGTTGTAGCAGGCGGAGATATTGAAACTGAAGCTTACACAGGCGACGGTGAACATATTAATTCTGATTTCTTAAATGGCTTAAATAAAGAAGAAGCAATCACGAAGATGATTTCTTGGTTGGAAGAGAAGGGGATTGGTACGAAAAAGGTAACGTTCCGTCTACGCGATTGGTTGTTCAGCCGCCAACGTTATTGGGGTGAGCCGATTCCAATTATCCATTGGGAAGATGGCACAATGACAGCAGTTCCTGAAGACCAGCTGCCATTAACCTTACCGAAAACAAAGAATATCAAACCTTCTGGAACGGGAGAATCACCGCTAGCTGTTATTGAGGATTGGGTAAACGTCGTAGATCCTGAAACAGGTAAGAAGGGGCGTCGTGAAACAAATACAATGCCACAATGGGCAGGAAGCTGCTGGTATTATTTACGCTATATTGATCCGAAGAATGATCAAGCACTTGCTTCAAAGGAAAAATTAGAACACTGGCTTCCTGTTGATGTATACATCGGCGGTGCCGAACATGCAGTTCTTCACTTATTGTACGCTCGTTTCTGGCACAAAGTCCTTTATGATATTGGAGTTGTATCAACAAAAGAACCATTCCAAAAGCTATTTAACCAGGGAATGATCTTAGGTGAAAATAATGAAAAAATGAGTAAGTCAAAAGGAAATGTTGTAAATCCTGATGATATTGTTGACAGTCATGGTGCGGATACACTTCGCTTGTATGAAATGTTCATGGGACCACTTGATGCTTCCATTGCTTGGTCAACAAATGGACTTGATGGATCTCGTCGTTTCTTAGATCGTATCTGGCGTTTGATAGTAGAGGAAAATGGTGAATTAAATCCAAAGATTCAGGAGAATGAAGATGCCTCGAATTTAGAAAAGGTTTATCACCAAACCGTAAAAAAGGTAACAGAGGATTACGAGGGCTTGAGATTTAATACAGCGATTTCGCAAATGATGGTGTTTATTAATGAAGCTTATAAATCAACTGTTCTTCCAAAGCACTACATGGAAGGCTTTGTTAAAATGCTTGCCCCGGTGGCCCCGCATGTTGCTGAAGAACTTTGGGAAAAGTTGGGCCATAGTGGTACTATTTCTTACGAAACATGGCCTGCTTATGATGAAGCTAAATTAGTTGATGATGAAGTTGAAATTGTTATACAAGTGAACGGGAAGGTAAAGACTAAATTACTAGTTCCAACAGACGCCAGCAAAGAAGCATTAGAAGGAATTGCGATGGATGATGATCGAGTAAAGGAACAAATCGAAGGAAAAACCATTCGCAAAGTCATTACTGTTCCTGGTAAACTTGTTAATATTGTAGCTAATTAATTGGATTCCCCCTTTCAAACAGGGGGAAACCGTAAATAGGGGTGGGAAAGATGGAAGAAATTCAGATTATTACGCCAGAAGAATTAAAGAAAAAGCTCGAGCAGGGGGAAAAACTTGAGCTTGTTGATGTTAGGGAAGATGAGGAAGTAGCACAAGGAATGATACCAGGAGCCAAACATATTAGAATGGGCGAAATTCCAGCTAACCTTGACTATTTTGACAAAGATAAAGAATATATCTTTATATGCCGTTCTAGCCGAAGAAGCGAAAATGTCTGCTACTATCTTAAGGACCAAGGTTACAAGGTTCGCAATATGATTGGCGGCATGCTTGAATGGACGGGAGAAACAAAGTAACGATTCCAATGCGGAATCGTTTTTTTTATACCATTTATTTTTAATTTTCAGAAAAGATGGAAATAATGAAATAAAAACAGAAAGGGAGAAACATATGATTCAGGTAAAGTTGTTTGACCGCGAGCATGAAAAGGATTTAGAAAAAGAAATGAACCGTTTTTTAAAAGGAATTGATGAAAAGCAGTTAATGGATATTAAGTATAATGTAGCTGCCATAACGGAGGATGAAGAGGAAGAACAAATCTATTGTTTTTCAGCGATGATTATCTATAGGGCATGATGATAACATCATGCCTTATATTGTTTTTTTGCAAAAAGAGCAGCATTGGTTCCAGCGAGTCTTCCCGTAACTAACGCTGAAGTGATGTTATAGCCGCCGGTATAGCCATGGACATCAAGAATCTCACCGCAAAAATAGAGACCTTTCATCAATTTTGAAGCCATTGTCTGAGGCTCTATTTCTTTCACGGAAACGCCGCCGCCCGTTACGAATGCTTTTTCTAACGGTAAGGTACCATTTACTTTAATCAAGAATTGTTTGCAGCTTTTTACAAAGGTGCGAATTTTTTCATTTGAAATCGTTGCACCCTGTTCTAAAGGGTCAATTTCATTACGCTCCAGCAGAAACAATAGATATCGTTCAGGGACTAGTCCTTTTAGTGTGTTTTTAATGCTTTTTTTCGGTTCGCTTTTTACGAGTTTCACAATTTCTTGAAAAAACTCTTCTTCTTTTTTATCTGGTATCACATCTAAACTCATGACAGCCTCATTTAACTTCCATTTTTTCATAGCCTTTACTACAAATTGACTGCAGCGAAGGACTGCTGGACCACTCAGCCCAAAGTGGGTAAAGATCATATCCATCCTATGAGTAATAATCGCTTTCCCTTTTGGATTCAGTACACTTAATTCAATATCCCGTAATGATAGACCCTGGAGTGATTTATTTTTAATAAAGGGTTCATTTGAGGTGACAGGCACCTCAGTAGGAAAAAGTTCCGTAATGGTATGTCCGGCTTTTTCAGCCCAGGCATAGCCGTCTCCAGTAGAGCCGGTATGAGGCACTGATTTACCACCGACTGCTATAACAACAGATTTTGCTTCTATTTCAGTACCGTTTTTTAATTTGACAGCAGAAACATGACCTTCTTTATAAACAACGTCCGCAACTGGACTATTGGTGTAAACCTTCACCTGCAGCTTTTCTAAATGTGTCAAAAGGGCATCGACTACTGATTGTGCTTTATTCGATACCGGGAACATCCTGCCATGGTCTTCTTCTTTTAATTCAATACCTAACTTTTCAAAGAAATTGATAATATCTTCATTACTAAAAATAGAAAAAGCACTGTATAAAAACTTCCCATTGCCAGGCAAGTGTTTAATGATTTCCTCAACAGGGAGCCGATTGGTAACATTACAGCGTCCTCCGCCGGAAATCGCCAGCTTCCTTCCAAGCTTGTCTCCTTTATCAATCAATAGGACCTTTAATCCCTTTTCTCCAGCGGCAATCGCAGCCATTAAGCCCGATGGTCCCCCGCCGATTACAACAACATCGTATTGCATACTTCCACCAACTTTATGTAAATTCATTTCTTGTACATTATTTCATTATAAACACTATGAATAAAAAGAAAACGGATAGGCAGTTATTTTTACGAAATTTAGCACGGCTGTTAGTGGCATCGCAGCAAAAAGAGATGTAAACTACTAATAGTGTGCAAAAATTGTGTTTACCAAAAGTTTGCTCATATGCACACAAACTTTTTCTTCACTGGGAAGGGATCCTAATCATATGTCGTCAAAGCTTATAAGAGGAACGTTTATCTTAACATTGGGTACTATTATTTCTAAGGTACTTGGCTTATTATATGTCATACCCTTTTATCAAATTGTAGATTCAGAAGGAACAGCGTTGTACCAATATTCTTACATACCGTACACGATCTTTATTAGTATTGCCACAGCCGGCGTACCGCTTGCTGTTTCAAAATTTATCTCAAAGTATAATGCACTTGAAGAATATGCAGTTGGGCGAAAATTGTTTAAATCTGGACTAGTTATGATGCTGTTGACAGGTATAGCTTCGTTTTTAATATTGTATTTTTCGGCACCACTTATAGCTAACATGATTATAGCAGAAAAAGATGATGTCGAATCAAGAGTTCAGGATATCATTACTGTTATCCGTGCGGTAAGTTTTGCATTGATCGTTATACCGTTTATGAGTTTGATTAGAGGATTCTTTCAAGGACATCAATCAATGGGGCCATCAGCTGTTTCCCAAGTGGTGGAACAGATTATCCGGATTACCTTCTTACTTGCAGGGGCCTATATAGTCATCAACTTTTTAGATGGTAGTATTGTAACCGCAGTTAGTGTTGCGACCTTTGCGGCGTTTGTAGGGGCCATTGGGAGTCTAGTCGTTTTATTTTGGTACTGGTATAAACGGAAACCGCATCTAGACCAGCTTCTTGAACAAGATAAAGGTACAGTACAGGTATCGTTAAAGGAAATTTATAAAGAAATTATCATCTATGCGGCTCCCTTTGTCTTTGTTGGGGTTGCTAACCCGTTATTTCAAGCGATTGATCAAGTTACCTTTACACGGGCGATGGAGGGGATAGGTCATAGCTACAAGGCAGCTGAAGCTGCATTCTCCATTCTAAATTTTGAATCACATAAAATCGTCATCATCCCTGTTTCTCTTGCGACAGGGTTCTCATTGGCTCTTGTTCCGAGTATCACCAAGGCATTTGTGGAAGGTGACCAGAAAGCGTTAAGGCAGCAATTAAATCAAACCTTTCAAGTCTTATTATTCTTAACACTGCCGGCTGCAATCGGACTTTCATTATTAGCAGAGCCTATTTACACAGTATTTTATGAGCATAAGGAGCTTGGATTCGAAGTACTAAGAGCCTATGCCCCAGTTGGAATTCTTTTTTCTTTATTTTTAGTGACTAGTTCGATATTACAGGGAATCAATGAACAACGTTGGACAGTTTTAAGTTTGTTGGTAGGATTACTAATTAAATTGTCGCTAAATATTTCTCTGATTACTATGTTTGAAACAAGAGGGGCAGTGTATGCAACAGCAATTGGATATATCGGAGCTATATTGATTCAATTATTCGTTATTAAAAATTATGCAAAATATCCATTCTTATTTGTTTGGAGAAGGAGTTTGTTAATTGTCATCTTTGCTGGACTCATGTGGGCAGGGACTGAAATCGTTTATCAACTGCTATTGTTGGTTCTAACTCCGGATTCTAAGTTCCAGTCACTAATCATTATCATTGCCTGTGCAGCGGTAGGAGCTGTTATCTATTTTTACCTAGGATTAAAATCTGGTCTTGTAAACAGACTATTTGGTGACAGGGTTGACCGAATAAAACGAAAATTAAGAATGACCAATTAAACTCCTAAAAAAAGAAGGAGGATTACGCTTTGAGAATCGATAAAATGCTTGCCAACTTAGGGTATGGCAGCCGTAAAGAAGTAAAGCAGCTTTTAAAAAGCGGAGCTGTTAAAGTTGACGATGTTGTTGTGAAAGATCCAAAACAGCATGTAGATACAAATAAACAAAGTGTTACCTTAAATGGTGAAGTAATTGAATATAAAGAATTTATCTATTTAATGATGAACAAGCCTCAAGGAGTACTGTCAGCAACAGAGGACAGCGCTCAGGAAACCGTTATTGATTTATTGGAACTAGAAGACCAAGTATATGAACCGTTTCCAGTTGGAAGATTGGACAAAGATACCGAAGGCTTATTATTGATCACCAATGATGGTCAATTGGCCCATCGCCTGCTTTCACCCAAAAAGCATGTACCCAAGACTTACTTTGCAGTGATAGACAGAGAAGTAACCGATGAAGACGTAAAGGCTTTTGCAGAGGGAGTTACCCTTGATGATGGATACGAAACAAAACCTGGTGAGCTGAAAATACTGAAGTCTGGTATACGATCGGACATTGAGTTGACCATAACCGAGGGAAAGTTCCATCAAGTGAAAAGAATGTTTGAAGCAGTAGGAAAAAAAGTGGTCTATTTGAAACGTATTTCCATGGGACCATTACTCCTAGATGAAACCCTAGAATTAGGGGAGTACAGAGAACTAATGGATGATGAGATAGAGATGCTAAGGAATTACCAAGTAAAGTAAAAAGGACAAGGCAGCTGCCTTGTCCTTTTTACGCTTGAAGAAAGGATGTTAACATCCAATTATGCTTACTCAGTTTTTCAATTAATTCCGTGAACATATCGCTTGTAACCTCATCATTTTCCTGTTCGGCTGCCTCTTTACCGGCCTTTAATTCCGAAATAATTTGTGAGTAATCATTAACAATAGCTTGTACCATTTCTTCAGCTGATAATTTTTCAGAAGTTTCCCCAATAGATGCAAATTGGATGTATTCTTTTAATGTTGAGATTGGCTTGCCGCCAGTGATTAATAATCGTTCTGCCAATTCATCGATAGTTCTTGCCGCTTCTTCATACAATTCTTCAAATTTTTCATGCAAGGTGAAGAAGTGTGGTCCTTTTACATACCAGTGGAAACGATGCAATTTTGTATATAGTACATTCCAGTTTGCGAGTTGTTGATTCATAACCTGTTCTAGTGTCAATGTTTGTGTCATTGTTCATTCCTCCTAATTTATTATCTGTTTTAATTATAACACATATTAATTAAAAGTAAATATTAAATTATAATAATTATAAATAAGGTTAGTTTGATAAATGTAAGTAACAATTTATGAAAATGGGTAATCTAAAAATATTTACTACAGAATCCCACTGAAAACCAAAAGGGGGAAGGTCACATGAAACTGACACCTAAAGAAACCATTGAATTACATGGTTTTAATAATTTGACCAAATCATTAAGCTTTAATATGTACGATATTTGTTACACACGTTCAAGGGAAGAGCGTGAGGCGTATTTAAAATATATTGATGAACAATATAGTGCCGAAAGATTACAAAAAATATTAACTCATGTATCAGATATTATTGGTGCACATGTATTAAACGTAGCGAGTCAGGACTTTGAACCAGCTGGCGCAAGTGTAACGCTTCTTGTATCGGAGGGTCCTGTTGAAAATGCTCCTTTAGAACATTTTGAGGAGTCACCAGGACCGCTGCCAGGATCAGTAGTGCTGCAGTTAGATAAGAGTCATATCACTGTGCATACATACCCTGAGTATCATCCGGATGAAGGAATAAGCACCTTCCGGGCAGATATCGATGTATCAACCTGTGGAGAAATTTCACCGTTAAAAGCACTTCATTATTTAATCCGATCGTTTGAAACAGACGTCATGATAATTGATTATCGTGTACGTGGTTTTACAAGAGATAAGGACGGATATAAATTATTTATTGATCATGAAATCAGCTCGATTCAGAATTATATACCTGAGGATGTTGGCGAACTATTCGACATGATTGATGTAAATGTCTATCAAGAAAATATCTTCCATACCAAGTGTAAACTTCGGGAATTTGATTTAAACAACTATTTATTTGGCTATAAAAAAGAAACATTACAACCAGAAGAGTTAATTGAAATTACCGAGAGAATAAAGGTTGAAATGGATGAAATTTTTTATGGCAAGAACATCCAATAAATGACAATTTTACTGATTGCTTATATATGTCGAATGGTGGCCAAAAAGAAAGCACGCAGCTTTACTAAAAAGTAAGGCTGCTTTTTTGCGTTGATGGTGTAAAATGGAATTCATAAGATTTTAATAAGTAGGAGAATAGTATGTTCTTAAAAAAAGTGACATTGTTAAAAGAAAAGATTCCAACCTTTAACCTCTACCCCTTTTCCATACCAGCAATTGAGAACCTTGATGAGATTAAAATAGACAGGAACGTCACCTTTTTTGTAGGAGAAAATGGGTCGGGGAAATCTACTTTATTAGAAGCAATAGCGGACAAATGTGGCTTTCATACAGCTGGCGGCGGAAGAAATAATTCTTATGATGTGTATGAAACAGATTCTGAGCTTAGCCAATTCATAAGGCTTTCCTGGATGCCAAAAGTAACGAATGGTTTCTTTTTACGTGCAGAATCATTTTACCATTTTGCTACCCATATTGATGAGGTGGATGAAAACGGATTTAAAGATTATGGTGGAAAATCATTGTTACAACAATCGCATGGAGAATCCTTTTTGTCATTATTTTTAAATCGATTTAATGGGGAAGCAATTTATCTGTTAGATGAACCGGAGGCTGCATTATCTCCTGCAAGGCAATTAACCCTCCTGAAAATCATTCATGACCTCGAATCAAAAGGTGATTCCCAGTTTATCATTGCCACTCATTCTCCTATACTAATGGGGTATCCAGAAGCAGACATTTACAGCTTCGACAATGGTGAAATTTCAAAGATAAACTATGAAGACACAGACCATTACAGCATAACAAAATACTTTTTAGAAAATAGAAACAGATTTCTTCATGAGCTTTTTAAAGAGGACGAATAGCTCTAACAAAAAAACAGTGATACCTAAATGAATGATTTAGTAAGATGTCCTGTCCTTATAAAGTAACCAGCAAAAGTAAAATAAGCGGAGATTTTCCGGTTAAATGTAGAATGGAGCTTGTTTAGGGGTAAAATAAGCGGAGGTTTTCCGCTTAATCAAAGCAAAATCCCTCATTTTCTATTTTTTTGAGCAAATAGGCGGAATCTCTCCGTCTATTTAAGCCATTTTTAATACTAATTCCTAATTAAGCGGAATTTTTCCGCCTATTTAGTAGCTCAGGTGTTTAACCCGATCCTCCAACCAGTAAGTGAGGACCTTATTGAACGTTGATGTGAGAATCAGCAGCTACGTATCCACTAAGCCTTATAAATAAAAAAAGACGCATGCCAATCCATACGTCAATTCTTGTTTCTTTTAATTAGAATACACTCGACAAAACGGAACCCTTTAAAGGAATCGATATCACAGCTTTTTTGCAATAAATGATAGTACTACCAGCATTCCCACTATAACAAGGGCTACTGTCGAACCAATTACATTGTTTAAATTTAAAATAAACCCAATAAAGATTAAACTTAATGATACTATAGCGATGATTGTGGTAACAGGGTACCATTTTACTTGAAACGAAGGTTTAACCTTATACTGCGGTCGCAGCTTTAAATGGGCGGCACAAATCCCTATCCAAACCATCATAATCGTGAAACCAGGTATGGTCATAAGGTAACTAATAATATTACTAGGACTGATATAAGCTAGGAATACACCTGCTAATAGACAGAGAGTAGTAATTAAAAGACCGATTACAGGTATTCCACTACTAGAGGTTTTCATTAGTCCTTTAGGGGCCACTCCGCTTTTTGCCATTGAAAATAGCGTTCTCGATGTTGCATATATCCCCGAATTGGCCGCAGAGAGAACGGCGGTTAATAGAATAAAATTCATTACATGTGCTGCACCTGGCAGACCTGTAATAGTAAAAACTTGAACGAATGGACTGTCTTGACCAGTAACCTTATTCCAAGGCATAATTCCACAAATAATTATGATTGGGAAAATATAAAAAATAATAACACGCCATACGGCACCCTTAATGATACTTGGCATAACGCGCTCAGCGTCCTTTGTTTCAGTTACGGCAACTCCAATTAACTCAGCCCCGCCATAAGAAAACATAACAACCAAAAAGGCACTTAGCATACCACTGACTCCATGAGGGAAGAACCCGCCATGTGCCGTATAGTTTGCTAGAGGATTCCCAATATTACTAGGAAGAATCCCAAAAATGATAAGAGCCCCCAAAAAGATAAAAGCGACTAATGCCATGATTTTTATTCCTGCAAACCAAAACTCAAGCTCTCCAAAATATTTTACAGGGAATAAATTAACGGCAATAATAACCGCCGCACAAATCAAGCTAAGAAGCCATAGCGGTATAGAAGGATACCAAAATTGCAGAAAACTTCCTGCTGCTAATAATTCAACGGTAATCACAATGGTCCAGTTAATCCAATATAACCAGCCCGTAATAAACGACAGCTTAAAGCCAAATGCTCGATAAAGAAGCAGCTGTACGTTGTGATTGGGAAACGCAATCGCCATCTCACCTAAAGCAGCCATGACGATAAATAATAATAGCCCGCCAATAAGATAGGTAAAGATAACACTAGGCCCCGCTATATTTAACGTATCGGAACTGCCTTTAAAAATCCCTGTGCCAATCATGCCAGCTAAAGCAATAAACTGAACATGCCGTGGCAGTAATCCTTTTTTTAGTTCATGATGATTATTTTCCATGTTGTCCTGCCTTTATCTAAAAATTATCACTATCTTACTTAAACGCTTTTAAGTGCTAAAGTATTATAGTAATATATCATATTATAATAGATATTCAACCTTATTTAAACAATAAAAGCAAGCACGCTCGCGAAAATTTCACGTACGTGCTTGCTTTTATTGTTTATTCATATTTTACGAAGACATTTTTACTTTTTTTTGTGTTGTCGTCCATTTTCCGCGGCTTGGGCTTATTACCAAGTCGTTATAGGCTAAAACATTTAAATCTCGTTGTATGGTGCGAGGAGTGATACCAAATTCCTCTACAAGTTCTTGCGTCGTGACTGTTCCTTTATTACGAATAAACATGTAGATGCATTTGATGCGGTTTAACATCCGGTTAGTCGAAGGTTTCAAAAAACCACTCCCTATCCTTTTTTCAAACCTATGGCTTAATCCCTCTACCGACAGCCTCTTTGATTAGTATGTAATTTTCTTCCCGCAGACAACTCCTTTTATAAATAGATAGTTGCAGTGGATACCCCGATGACTTACACATATTGTACCCACAATTTCTGAAAATTTCCACCATTAGCGAAATATTTACATAAAAAACATAACTTCGTAACAATAATTGTTCGGCTTTTCCCCTCCCTTTCATGATTCTTACTATAGTCTATGGGTGTAAACGTTAAGTTTATGACAAATTGATTGAATTTTTAGTAAATTGATTGTAATGACCATAGCGGAAATTATTTCGTTTTTTTGATGAATATTGATAAAATATCTGCATGGATATAAATAACAAATCCTGGCTATGAAGAACATACAGGAGAAAAGGCATATTTAATCGGAGTTGCGTTTGGTCCATTATTTCCAGGCAGACCGGATGTTGCACACCAAAAAGATTAATACATTGATATCAATGACTTATTGAAAGCAACTGTAATCTACGCACAAGCAATTTATGAATTGGCTGCAATAAGAATAAGTAAAAAGGGGAATGAAGAATGGAATTTGCCTTATTAAATGAAGAGATTATTGACCGCTCACAAGCGAAGGTGGATATAGAAGACCGTGGTTATCAATTTGGCGATGGTGTTTACGAAGTGATCCGTGTTTATAATGGAAAAATGTTTACACTAACGGAACATTTAAAAAGATTCGCTGATAGTGCTGAAAGTATAGGGATCTCTTTACCATTTACGAGCCTAAAATTATCTGAAATGTTAGAAGAACTAACAGAGAAAAACAACCTGCAAACAGGAAATATTTATATGCAGGTTACAAGAGGAACTGCGCCGCGGAATCATTTGTTTCCAACTGGTAATGTTACACCCACCCTTGTAGCCTATACAATTAACGGTGTAAGACCGCTAGAAAACCTCAAGTCGGGAGTAAAAACAATTTTGACCGAGGATATTCGCTGGCTTCGGTGTGATATTAAAAGTTTAAACTTACTTGGTAATCTGTTAGCTAAACAAAAAGCGAGCGAACAAGGTTGTTTTGAAGCGATTCAGCACCGCGGGCAGGAAGTCACTGAAGGCAGTTCATCTAATATCTTTATGGTGAAAAATGGGACAGTCATAACCCATGAATCGAACCACCTAATATTAAAAGGAATTACAAAAGATGTTATATTAGATCTCTGTTTCAAAAATAATATTCCAGTGCAGGAACGGACATTTTCATTAACTGAACTCGAGGAAGCAGAAGAAGTATTCTTATCAAGCACAACAGCTGAAGTAATGCCCGTAATTGAAATCGACGGTAAGAAAATTAGGTCCGGCATCCCTGGACACCTCACTCGAAAATTGCAAGATTTATTCGAAAAAGAAATTGAAAAACAATGTGGAGCACTTGTTGATAACGTAATGTAAAGAAGAAGCGTGCAGCAGATAAAAAGTCTGGTGCACGTTTCTTTTTGTATGAAGCAGTAAAATACATACATGTTGGAAAAAATAGTCTAAAATAGGAAAAGGAATGATAAGTATGAACAAGCAAACACATTTTTTCTTTGCGGTCAAAATTCCACAAGAAACAAAGCTGATCATGAAACAGAATAGTGATAGGTTAAAAGAAATTCTCCCTTTCAGCCGCTGGGTTCACCATGAAGATTTGCATATTACTTTAGCTTTTCTAGGCAATGCCCCTTCGGAAAAACTTACGATCGCGATGGAGAAGGTTCACGGAACAATAAGCGGGTCAAAAGGATTTATATTGGAAATAAACCAGCTTGGAATCTTTGGAAAGCAAGATTCTCCGCGTATTTTTTGGGCAGATACAAAGGAAAGTAATGATTTACAGATGGTCCGAAAAAAAGTTTTTACGGCATGCTTAGAGGCTGGTTTTCAACTGGAAACAAGACCCTTTAAACCTCACATCACCCTTGCGCGGAAATGGAAAGGGGACAAACCTTTTCAAAAAAATCTCCTCGATGTTTGGAACGAACTTCACCCCGAGCCGATTCTTTTTAAAGTGAGTGAAGTAGTTTTATATCAAACACATCTTGATAAAACACCTAAATATGAGGAAAAAACAATATACAAATTGGAATGAGATTAATTTAACTTAAAAGGTTGGTTGTATGAAACAAATCTATTTTATTATCAATCCAAAAGCGAGAAATGGTTACTGTTTAAAGATATGGAAAAAAGTGGAAACAAAATTAATCGATAATAAAATCCCTTACATTGCATTCTTCACAGAATACCATGGTCATGCAATCAAACTAGCGGCACAAATTGCGTCAAGGAATCATGAGCAAAAAGTCATTATTGCTGTTGGCGGGGACGGAACCATGCACGAAGTTTTGAATGGAATTGTAGAATATAACCATATTACTCTTGGTTTTGTTCCCGGAGGATCTGGAAATGACTTTTCAAGAGGGTTCCAAATTCCCGCAGATCCAGAAGAAGCACTAAAGGTTATTCTCCGTCTGATAAGAGAGGAAGCAGCTATAATAGATATTGGAAAGATTACGATGAAGGATGATTCTCAAGCCTATTTTATTAATAATATGGGTGCGGGGTTCGATGCATTAATTTCTTACGAAGTTAACCATTCTAAAGTCAAAGCTTGGCTTAATAAACTGTCTTTAGGCCGGCTCGTTTATGTATATTTTTTACTAAAAAAACTATTTTCTTATAAATGCTCAACAATTGATTTATCAATTGACGGCAGAAGGCATATACTTGAACAAACGTGGTTTGTAACTGTTTCCAATCAACCCTATTACGGGGGAGGAATGATGATTGCTCCCGATGCGCTCCCAGATGATGGTCTCTTAGACATTACAGTGGTCCATAGATTATCAAAGTTGAAGCTATTATTGGTTTTTATCAGCGTATTTTGGGGTAAGCACGTTCAATTCAAAGAGGTGAAAACCTTTAAGGGACGAATGATTTCCATTCAATCCTCATCTTCCTTATATGTCCATGCTGATGGCGAGGATATCGGATTCACTCCCTTAAATATCCATGTTCAAACAAAAACTCTAAAAGTATTAACGAGGGTGCGAAGTGTGCGAGAAACTGTTCTGAAAGAGAGGGATACGAATGAACTCCAATGAACGTATTTTCCTTGCTTATTTGGATGAGATGGATATCATTACGATTCTTCTTCCACTTTCCTATCATCAAGGATTGTCTTCCACTTTCTCGATTACTGATGAATCACAACATGTTACTCCCTTACAAATAATCAAAAAGCAGGAGATTGAAAATCATAATAAATATACTTGTCGGATTGCTGAGGAAATTTCTTTTGGTCATCTTTATTGGATTATCGATGAACATGGCGGAAGAACTGATCTTCAAATAGGGGCAGTGATTCGAACAGCTGCTTTTGATGATCGCTTTTTCTATGAGGGTAATGACCTTGGGGTAAAAAGCAGCGGCAATCAAACAAGCTTTAAACTTTGGGCACCAACAGCAACACAAGTAAAATTGAAATTACGAAACCCAAGCAGTTCCTTTTCGGAAATTGTCAAAATGAAACGTGATGATAAAGGTGTTTGGTCAGTAGTCATTCACGATGATCTAGAACTTTATCAATATACGTTCCTAATCCTTGTCAATCAGGTATGGAGAGAATCGGTCGATCCTTATGCTGTTGCAGTCACAGCAAACGGGGAACTTGGGGTAATTGTTAAGCTCGAGAAAACGCGGAGGGAAAAACCTGCATTACCGCCCTTTGAAAATCCAGTTGATGCGATTATATATGAAACGCATATTAGGGATTTCACGATCCATCCAAATAGCGGTGTGAAACACAAAGGACTCTATTTAGGTGCAAGTGAGTTAAATACAAAAGGTAAAGACAGTGGGCTGACAGGACTATCCTATGTAAAAGATTTAGGTATTACTCATATTGAATTTCTGCCATTCAATGATTTCGCAGGAGTAAATGAATTAGAACCACATAAAGACTATAATTGGGGGTATAACCCGATACACTTTAATGTCCCTGAAGGATCCTATTCCACAAATCCATCCGATCCTTACGCACGAATTATTGAATTGAAGCAATTAATTGATGCCATTCATAGACAAGGAATAAGAGTCATTATGGATGTTGTATACAATCATGTCTACATTCGAGAAACTTCTTCCTTTGAAAAAGTCGTTCCGGGGTATTACTTTCGCCATAATGAGCTTGGTTTCCCATCGAATGGAACAGGAGTAGGTAATGATATTGCATCGGAGAGAAAAATGGTCAGAAAGTTCATCCTTGATTCTATTCGTTTTTGGATGGAAGAATATCATATTGATGGGTTTCGTTTCGACCTAATGGGGATTTTGGATGTTGAAACCATGAATGAAGTCAGGAAGACTTGTAATCTTATTGAAGAGGGAAGCCTGATTATTGGCGAGGGCTGGAACCTTAATACGCCTCTTCCCATTGAAAAGAAAGCAATCATTCGCAATCACGGAAAGCTTCCTGACATCGGACAATTTAATGATAAATTTCGTGATACGATAAAGGGAAGTACTTTTAATTTGTATGATAAAGGGTACGTATTAGGAAATGAGCATTATTATGAGGGAGCTATCGATGTCATCACTGGAAGCATTGGTTTAAATCAAGAAACAGGCGGGCTCTTAACTGAACCTTTTCAGTCGGTAAATTATGCTGAATGCCATGATAATCATACGATATGGGATAAACTTGTTTCTTGCCTTCCGGATTCAGACCATGCTCTTCATATGAGATATCACCGGCTTGCAACAGGTCTGGTACTATTATCTCAGGGAGTTCCTTTTCTTCACAGTGGTCAGGAATTTTTCCGAACAAAACGTGGCGATGGGAATAGTTACAAATCACCAGACCATATTAACCAACTAGATTGGAATCGAAAGCACCTTTATAAGGAAAATGTCTATTATATAAAGGAATTGATTGAAATCCGTAAAGAGTTACCTTGTTTTCGAATGAAAAGTGCGGATGAAATCAGAACTAATACTCAAATTTTACCACTCCCTGCACCTCTAATTGGATTATCCTTTCATAATAAAAGTAATGATATCGGTGAGGTGCTTCTACTCATTAACCCGCTAAGGACGAAGCAGTTAGTCGAAATTCCGGATGGCAGCTGGACAGTAATCGCCAATGATAAAAGAGCGGGAATTTATTCCAAGGAAAAGGTTCAAGGAAAAGAAATAGTGCTAGAACCAGTTTGCTTAACCATTTTAGCGAAAAAATAGTTTGTTCAGATTTACTTGACGACTAAAGCTAATTGGAGATAAAATTTAGTAAGATGGCTATTGTGTGTTATTGTCCAATAGCTTTTTTTATTTTTCTAAAATATTTTTCTTAATTAAACTACTAAATGGTGTTTTGAGACCCATTTGAGAACGGCATAAATTGAAGGTGAACAATTTTGGAACATATATTAGGACAAGAATGGGAGATTGTCCCTGCGGGGGGCGCAACGGGAGAAGCCTTTTATGCTAGCTATGAAGACCAAAGGCTTTTTCTAAAACGCAATTCCTCTCCTTTTCTAGCAGTTTTATCTGCAGAAGGAATCGTCCCAAAGCTTGTATGGACAAAACGATTGGAAAACGGAGATGTGATTACGGCACAGCAATGGCTCCCTGGACGTGAATTAAAGCCGCATGATATGAATCATGAACGTGTTGCTAGGATGCTTAGGAAGATTCACCGCTCTGAACCAATGGTTGGGATGTTAAGCAGGCTTGAAAAGCAGCCTTTACAGCCAGATATGATTTTTCAATCTGTTGTCGAGCTCTTGGATGAAGAAGTGTTAGCTTTACCTGTTGTAAAAAAAACGTTGAACTTTCTATTAGACGAGGCAGCGAATGTTTTCAGTAATGAGAAAGTCGTTTGTCATGGTGATGTCAACCATAACAACTGGCTGCTCACGGAAGACAACCAGTTGTATTTAATTGACTGGGATGGTGCGATGATAGCAGACCCAGCGATTGATCTTGGTATGCTTCTTTATTTGTACATTCCGGAAGATAATTGGAGTAGCTGGTTAAACATGTATGGAAAACCGTTAACAGAAAACCTAAAGCTTAGAATGAAATGGTATGTGGCACTTCAAACACTGTCTTCCATTCAATTTTACAAAAACAAAGACCGTCTACAGGAAATGGATAAGTGGATTGCATTTTTAGATGAGCTTTTGTAATCAAGAGTAACTGTCTATATTTGACACCCATTGTGATAAATTACCTTGATTAGATAAAATATGCTCATCTAGGTCTGCTGTTTGAGCACCATACTGACTGTAATTGTATACCTCCTGCAAAATGCTTTTAACGTTTTGATCAATCTGTGTGTTTACCATTAAAGACTTTACTAAACGTTCCAATTGTTCACATTCTGAAACAGACCCACAGCAGTCGGTTTGATGATTATTTAATATATCTTTTAGTAATGAAACTTGGTCCTGATGACTTAATGGCATGTTAGTACACCCTTTCAAGTGAAAATAAAAACGAATTCACAGTTAGGTTGTGAATTCTTTTTTTGTTTATACATTAATGGATAACCCCATTATTACCAATAATAAAAATAATATCTTTTTAGGAGTGGCATAATGAGACTTAGGCATAAACCTTGGGCAAAGGAAATGATAGATAACCATCCACAATATATTGTCGCAAACCCCGAAAATTATAAAGGAAAGTGGCATGAAGTTTTTCATAATGAACAGCCTCTTCACATTGAAGTGGGAACAGGAAAAGGCCGCTTTATAACAGAAATGGCAAAGGCACATCCTGATATAAATTATATAGGCATAGAACTTTACGACTCCGTTATTGTTGCTGCTTTAGATCGATTAATTGAGGTTGATTTGCCAAATTTAAGATTACTCAATGTCAATGCGAGCGATTTAAGTAATTATTTTGCAAAAAAATGATGTTGACAGAGTCTATCTTAATTTTTCCGATCCATGGCCAAAGACCCGTCATGAAAAAAGAAGGCTAACCTATAAGGACTTCTTGAAGCTTTACGAAACCATATTGGTTGATAAAGGTGAAATCCATTTTAAAACCGATAATCAAGGCTTGTTTGAATATTCATTGAAGAGTTTTTCCGAGTATGGATTATTATTAACCTTCCTGAGCCTTGATCTTCATAAAAGTGATTTTGAAGGAAATATCATGACAGAATATGAACAAAAGTTCTCAGAAGCTGGTAATCGGATTTACCGTTGTGAAGTAAAATATCAAAACTAATCATCGGACAGTCTATTCATAAGACTGTCCTTTTTGTATATGGTAAAATATGAATAATCAATGAAAGGGGGCTGGGTATGGAGACTTTAAAAATTGGCAGAGTTAAGCTGACGTGGTTATCAGGGGGTGTTACAAACCTAGATGGCGGCGCTATGTTTGGTGTTGTTCCTAAAGCATTATGGTCGAAAAGGTATCCACCAAATGACAAAAACCTAATTGAACTTCCTACTGATCCAATCTTAATCCAAATGGAAGGCAAGAATATTTTAGTAGAAGCAGGACTTGGCAAGGGGAAATTATCGGAAAAACAACTTCGGAATTTTGGTGTTACAGCAGAATCGGACGTTGAGGGATCCTTACAGCATATAGGGTTAACTCCAGAAGATATTAATTATGTATTAATGACTCATATGCACAATGATCATGTTGGCGGACTAACAAAGTTGGAAGATGGGATTTATAAATCAGTCTTTCCTAATGCCAAAATAATTACCACTACGATTGAATGGGATGAAATGAGGAACCCAAATATACGATCAAAAAGTACATACTGGAAAGAAAATTGGGAGCCCATCCAATCGCAAGTGATTCCGTTTGATGAAAAATGGAGTTTAGGGGCTATTACTATGCATCATACTGGCGGTCACAGCAACGGACATTCAATCCTTATTATTGAGGATGAAGGAGAGATGGCTATTCATATGGCAGACTTAATGCCTACACATGCGCATAAAAACCCATTATGGGTCATGGCTTATGACGATTATCCAATGGACTCCATTGCTGCAAAAGAGAAATGGGGAACCTATGCTGCAAATAAAGATGTATGGTTTACTTTTTATCATGATGCCTTTTATCGTGCGGTAAAATGGGGAACAGATGGTCAAATTCTAAACAGTATAAAGAGGGTAAAATAAGGTCACGATATAAAAAAAGCCGTACCTCTTGGGATACGGCTTCTCGAGTTTTATAGGACTGGATCTGTAGTGGACTTGATGTCTAAAAGGGTTCCTGTAGAAGCATCAGCAATGAATTCGAATTGTTCATTTATCCCATTTTGACTTTTAGAAATTCCGCCTTTATAAACTTGATAGTTGATTTGGTGCTTTTCAAAAGGCTCCGTTACCATATGTATCCATGAGCCGCTAATCGGTCCGTTTTGGTTAAAATGTTTTTTTTACGTTTTCCAAAACTCTTTCAGGTGAAACATATGTTTTTTGTGAAATGATTTCCTTCACTGCATAGCCGCTGATTACTCCGACCGCAGCTCCAAGAAAAAATGATTTCCAGTTCATAAGGCACCTCCAAAATTTCAACTTGCTCTTGTTTCCAGTATATCTCATTTATGGGGAGGAACATAATAAATCCTTCAGACAAATTAATTGGTAAGAAAACTACTATTTCAGTAATATAAAAACATACATATTGAAAGTACACATAAAGGGGGAATTTACTTTGAATGAGCAGACATTAGATTTATTCAAAACTCTGACAGAACTCCCAGGGGCACCTGGAAATGAGCATTTAGTTAGAAACTTTATGAAAGAGCAATTATCTCAATATGCGGATGAAATAATCCAGGACAAATTAGGCAGTATTTTCGGAGTCAAAAAAGGCAGCCAAAATGGACCAAGAATTATGGTTGCCGGTCATATGGATGAAGTTGGATTTTTAGTGACCGCGATTACGGATAATGGAATGCTGCGATTTCAACCGCTTGGAGGCTGGTGGAGTCAGGTCTTATTGGCGCAGCGGGTTCAGGTAATGACCAATAATGGTCCGGTTATTGGTGTTGTAGGATCTATTCCTCCGCATCTATTAGATGAGGCTAAGCGAAACAAACCAATGGAAATGAGAAATATGCTAATTGATATTGGTGCAGATGATCGTGAGGACGCAGAACGAATCGGAATTAGACCAGGTCAGGCAATTCTGCCGATTTGCCCATTTACACTAATGGCGAATAAAAAGAAAATACTTGCGAAGGCTTGGGATAACCGCTATGGCTGTGGGCTTGCAATAGAATTGCTTCAAGAAGTAAAGGATGAAAACCTGCCTAATATTCTTTATTCTGGTGCAACAGTTCAGGAAGAAGTAGGACTTCGCGGAGCCCAAACAGCAGCCAATATGATTAATCCAGACATCTTTTTTGCGCTAGACGCGAGCCCAGCTAACGATATGTCAGGAAGTAAATCAGAATTTGGTCAACTGGGAAAGGGAGCGCTTCTCCGGATTCTTGATAAATCCATGGTGACGCACCGCGGAATGAGAGAGTTTATTCTTGATACCGCAGAAACAAATAAAATTCCGTATCAATATTTTGTATCACAGGGTGGGACTGACGCAGGACGCGTTCACCAATCCAATGAAGGAGTTCCAAGCGGCGTAATCGGTATTTGTTCTCGTTATATACACACACATGCTTCCATCATCCATATCGATGACTACGCAGCCGCCAAAGAACTAATCGTAAAACTAGTTAAGGCTTGTGACCAAACTACGGTGGATACCATTAAAGCAAACAGTTGAGGGGGCATATATGTGCCTTCTTTTTATATGAGAGGAAAGAGAAAATGAAAATTATTATTGGGTCAAATAATCCTGCAAAAGTTGCTGCTGTAAAAAACGCATTTCATTATCAACAAACAGAGATTCTATCGTTAGATATCCCTTCGGGCGTCAGTGAACAACCGTTTTCAGATGAAGAGACCATTAGGGGGGCAATCAACCGTGCCGTCGGTGCCTTAGAAATGGGAAACGGAGACATTGGAGTTGGGTTAGAAGGCGGTGTCCAAGAGACTTCTCACGGTTTACTGCTATGTAATTGGGGCGCGTTAGCCTCGAAAAATATGGAACCAATTATTGCTGGAGGAGCTAGGTTTCTTCTTCCCCTTGAGATTGCAGACAGGTTAAGAGCAGGAGAAGAACTTGGACCCATCATGGATGATTATGCAAAAAAAGAAAATGTTCGAAAAAACGAAGGTGCAGTTGGTATCTTTACCAATGGATTAATCAATCGTTCAGAGATGTTTTCACATATTATGAATCTCCTTGTCGGTCAATTTCACTATCAAATAGCTGCAAGGAAGTAAAATTGGCTGCTATTAAGGAATTCCTCCTTTTTCGACAACAAATATCGACAAAAGACTTGTCTTATGAATATTATCAAAGGTATGATATAGATAGGACGATAGTCGTATTAGGAGGCGAAGAAAGATGAAATTCTTTAATGCCATTTTGATCATAATTTTATCTATACTCTTATTAAGTGCCTGTGGCCAATCAAATTTTAAAGCCGAAAGTAAAGAAACCATTGGGACGGTGAAAGAAGCACTTAATGAAAAGGCGAAAAAGCCAAATAAAAAAAGTGGAGAAATTAACTTTTATTTGCCCTTTGGATATGAAATCGAAGATGAATCAGCTAATAATATAATTTTAAAAAATGGGTCTAAACAATATATTCTTTTTAATAATCCGCAAGAAAATAAAATGAGCGATGTAGTTTATAAATCAACTGTTGCACAAAATAAAGACCTAGATATTAATGAACAATTTAAGAAAAGTGACGAATTTGGATACCTTATCATAAAGAAACTAGACGACGATATGAATGAAATGACGATTGGGATTGGCGGCACAAAGATTACAACATTGATAAAAACTAGCAGCATGAAAAATGAAGCAGCAGTGATGACACAAATGGTAAAATCAGTTGTAAATCAGGCAAAATAAAGAAGGAGCGATACCGGTTGAAAAATTTAGAGTCTATAGAGCAATTTGAACAACTCCGTGATGGAGGAAAAACCATATTTATGTTCTCAGCAAACTGGTGTCCTGATTGTCGGATTATTGAACCAGTACTTCCAGAAATAGAAGAAAAGTTTAGTGAGTTTGCTTTTATTCATGTTGATCGAGATCAGTTTATTGACTTATGTCAACAATTAGACGTTTACGGTATTCCAAGTTTTATTGCATTTGAAAATGGAAAAGAGCTTGGCCGCTTTGTAAGTAAAGACCGGAAAACACAAGAGGAAATAGAAGGATTTATTAACGGTCTAAAATAATACAGCCATTCTCCTCCATCTTTTTTGAGATGGGGGATTTTTTAATGTACAATTGGTGGGTAGGCTGGAGGGATAAAGATGAAGATGGATAGTATTAAAATGAAAAGAGAATTAGAAACACGCTTAGCTGCAGAAGATCGGCAAATCACGTATGATCGTGATAAGGATCAATTACGTATTGAACATAAAAAGGTTGGAAAAGGAATCACTATCTCTCTAGGTGGTATTGTTGCAAAGTGGCATTCTGAAAAGGAAAAGGCCATTGATGAAGTGGTTTATTATGTGGAAGAGGGACTTAGAGCCATGACGGACAAAGTCCAATTAACAGACCACGAGAAGAAAATTTTCCCGGTTATTCGCTCGACATCGTTTCCTATCGAATCAGAAGAAGGTGTTGCTTTTTTAACGGAGGAGCACACTGCCGAAACGAGAATCTATTATGCCTATGACATGGGGACAACATACCGATTAATTGATTCACGGATCATGGAAAAAGAGGGATGGCAGGCAAGCCGCATTAAAGAAATTGCCTTATTTAATGTGAGGTCTTTAAAGACATCACTAAAAGAAGACCGAGTTGCGGGAAATACCTTTTATTTTCTTAATTCCAACGATGGTTATGACGCAAGCAGGATATTAAATAAAGGCTTCCTAAATGATATGCAGAAAAGAATTACAGGGACAATGGTCCTCGCTGTTCCACATCAGGATGTTTTAATCATTGCTGATATTGAAAACAATACAGGGTATGATGTTTTAGCGCAAATGGCCATGAGCTTCTTTGCTAGTGGACGTGTACCGATAACGGCGTTATCCTTTTTGTATGAGGATGGAGAATTAGAACCAATTTTTATATTAGGTAAAACAAGAACTCAAGACGGAAAAGGATCACAGTAAGTGGTCTTTTTTGCTTATTCTTAGATTTTTTGTCGAAAATTTTATAATACCTGTTAAAATAGATTGATAGAAATATAGAAAGAGTGATAGTTTTGAGCTGGATCCAAAACTTTTTTCAAAAGTTTATAAAGGACAATCGGGATGAATATGCTGAATATAGCATACATAACAAGCAACTGGAAAGGTCGCTGCCACATAAAATAATGGAGGGCAGTTATCATCTTGATACCAAAATTTCCTATCAGTATCCTAAAGGTAAACGACAATTGTATGTACAGCCAGAGACACCGGTAGTAACATCTGAAAAAACGAATCGTAAAGAGCGGGCAGAGCTGCGTTTTGAACTAAAAAGTTCAGAAATAAGAAGTTCAGAAATAAGAAGTTCAGAAATAAGAAGTTCTGACATTAAAAGCTCAAATACAAAGTCTAGAGAGGTAATAAACAAAAGTAACCCTCCGATTCAGAAAAAGCCGTTCCAGCTGACAGAGGTCCCTTCACCTGTTTATGGTTTTAGCAGACCTGCTAAAACTTCAGAAAACATTGTTGAGCATGAGTTAAGCCATTTTCTAGATGTTGATACTGACAAACTACTGGTTTCACTCATGGCCACAGAGCAAAAGCCCATGCCCGAAGTGGAAATAGCTGCCTCTGAGAGTGCTGTTGCAATATCTGAAGCAATTGAGGTAAATGAGGAGCATCCCGTAAATGAGCCAAATGCAGCAGAACAAACGCAGGATTCTAGAGGGGTACAAACACGAAAACGGTCCCATCTTCCTTTCAATGTGATGATGCTAAAACAGGATAAGCTAAAATGGGAAGAAAGAAACAGCAGAAGAACTTTGCCTGAGGAAAAAGAAAAGGGTAAGGAAGAAACAACTGAAGTAAAGAAAAATACAGACACTCTCGAATCACAAGAGAAAATTCAACTAGACCTTCCAAAAGTTGAAGTGATTGTTAATAAAACGGAAAAGATTCAACCTGACCTCAAAGTTGAATACTTGCCTGCAAGCAATATCGTAAAAGCGGAAACCATGGTAAAATCAGATTCAAGTTCATATGAGTTTCCTAAGATGAACTTGTTAACACCGCCTATTATTGTTGAAGACGATACGGAATGGTTACTGTACCAAGAAGAACTATTAAACCAAACGCTACAAAATTTTAATGTAGGTGCGAGTGTTGTAAATGTAACACAAGGACCAGCTGTGACTCGTTTTGAAGTCCAGCCTGAGCCAGGGGTAAAGGTAAACAAAATCACCAATTTAAGTGATGATATTAAACTAAGTCTAGCTGCCAGAGACATACGGATTGAAGCACCTATTCCAGGTAAACATACGATAGGTATTGAGGTACCAAACCAAAAATCACGTCCTGTGTTCATCAATGAAATTATTCAGAGTCCGGTATTTCGTGAATCTGCTTCTCCGTTAACCGCAATACTGGGTCTTGATATTTCCGGAAAACCAATTGTTACAGACCTAAAGAAAATGCCTCATGGGTTAATAGCTGGTGCAACAGGTTCTGGTAAGAGTGTGTGTATAAATACGATCCTAGTAAGTTTATTATTTAAAGCTAGTCCAGAAGATTTAAAGCTATTATTGATTGACCCTAAGATGGTAGAGCTTGCTCCCTATAATCGAATACCACATTTAGTTAGTCCAGTCATAACCGATGTAAAGGCAGCGACCGCTTCACTGAAATGGGCTGTAGAGGAAATGGAGAGACGTTATGAGTTATTTGCGCATTCAGGCGTCCGCGACATAAATCGATTTAATGAGCTTGCCATGCAGCATAAACAATACTCTGATAAACTACCGTTTATTGTGATTATTATTGATGAGTTAGCAGATTTAATGATGATGTCTCCTGCAGATGTGGAAGAGGCGATTTGCAGGATTGCTCAAAAAGCAAGAGCATGTGGAATTCATTTGATCGTGGCTACACAAAGACCATCTGTGGATGTAATAACTGGATTAATAAAAGCCAACATTCCAACACGGATTGCCTTTTCCGTATCTTCTCAGGTGGATTCTCGCACCATTATTGATATAAGCGGTGCCGAAAAATTACTCGGCCGTGGAGATATGCTGTTCTTAGAGAATGGGTCATCAAAACCTGTACGTCTGCAAGGAACCTTTGTTTCAGATGAAGAAATTGATCTTGTCGTCGGTCACGTGAGGGATCAGCGTGAGCCTGATTACTTGTTTGAACAAGAGGAACTGTTAAAAAAGGCACAGGTAACGGAAGAAGAAGATGAGCTCTTTTACGAAGCATGTGAATTTATAATCGAACAAGGGCTGGCGTCAACCTCTAGCTTACAAAGGAGATTTAAAATCGGTTATAACCGTGCTGCAAGATTAATGGATATGCTTGAATCTAATGGTTTTATTACGAGTGCTAATGGAAGTAAGCCGCGCGAAGTCTTGATTACGCTCGCAGACTTGGAGTCCTTGCAAGATACTGGTACAATGAACTAATCTTAAGTATCCTTTGCTAAGATAACACAAAAAATATACTGTTAATGAAGTATCAAATAGTTTTTATTGATGAACAATGATATAATACTTAAATGTGAATCACTCAAATATTTTTATTCGTTAGCAAGTTAAAGCGTCAAGGCGTTTCGTTTCAACAATTAGCATTTTAAGATAGATGTCATATACTGTTTTACAGATAGACGTTGGTTGGAGGTTCTTTATATGACTATTTACCATTTTGTAGGTATAAAGGGGTCAGGAATGAGTGCACTAGCACAAGTTCTCCATGATATGAATTTCGATGTACAAGGCTCCGATGTCGAAAAGCGCTTTTTTACTCAACTGGCCCTTGAAAAATCAGGGATAAAGATTCTCCCCTTTCAAAAGGAAAATATCAAACCGGGGATGACTATTATTGCTGGAAATGCATTTCCTGATACTCATGAGGAAATTCAAGAGGCTATGAAGCTGGGGCTGCCGATAATTCGTTACCACCGATTCTTAGGCGATTTTATGCAAAATTTCACCAGTGTCGCTGTAACCGGTGCACACGGTAAAACGTCCACAACAGGTTTGCTTGCCCATGTTATCAAGGGTGCAAAGCCGACTTCGTTTTTAATTGGTGACGGTACAGGCAAGGGTGAAGAAGGCTCGAAATATTTTGTTTTTGAAGCATGTGAATACAGAAGACACTTTTTGTCCTATTTTCCTGATTATGCGATCATGACAAATATAGATTTTGATCATCCAGATTATTTCGCCAATATTGATGATGTTTTTTCAGCATTCCAAGAAATGGCCGTTCAAGTTAAGAAGGGCATATTCGCTTACGGTGATGATGAGCAGCTGCAAAAGATCCAAGCAAAGGTTCCCGTATTGTTTTATGGGTTTGGCGAGGAAAATGATTACCAAGCGAAAAATCTTGTTAAATCTACAAGTGGAACAACATTTGATGTGTTTATTCGTAATACTTTTTATGATACGTTTACAATCCCTACCTTCGGTGAGCATAGTGTTTTAAATGCCCTGGCTGTTATTGGGGTATGCCACTACGAAGAAATTGATGTATCGATTGTGAAAGAACAATTAATTACTTTCCAAGGTGTGAAAAGAAGATTTTCTGAAAAAAGCATAGGGTCACAAATTTTGATTGACGATTATGCCCATCACCCAACAGAAATTAAAGCAACTATCGACGCTGCTAATCAAAAATATCCAGATCGAGAAATTGTCGCAGTGTTCCAGCCTCATACGTTTTCGAGAACGCAGGCTTTTCTTGAGGATTTTGCCAAAAGCTTGAGACTTGCAGATAAAACGTACTTGTGTGAAATTTTTGGCTCTGCAAGAGAAAATCATGGAAAACTGACGATAAAAGATCTCCAGACAAAAATAGAAGGTGCAGAAATTATATCGGAAGAAACTACCTCTATGCTCGAGAAACATAAAGACAGCGTCATTATCTTTATGGGTGCAGGAGATATCCAAAAATTCCAAGAATCCTATGAAAACCAGTTAACCTTATAAAAAACAAAGGATGCCAGTCCAGCTGACATCCTTTGTTTTTTTATTGTCTAGCTTCAGCGCCTAGGGGCTCGGGGTCATAAGCCAATCCGACAAGAAGGTGAAAACCAACCTTCTTGTCAGCTCGTCTTATGCCTGTCGCCCCTGTTCAAGGCGCTTCCGCTTTTCTATTTTAAATTTTCAGGATTAAGTCCTTCCAGTTCAGGAATAACGAAAAGACCGTCTTTACGAATCAAAACATCGTCAAAGTAGATTTCGCCGCCGCCGTATTCTGGACGTTGAATGTTAACCATGTCCCAGTGAATATTAGAGTGATTTCCGTTAAAAGCCTCGTCATAACATTGACCAGGGGTAAAGTGGAAGCTGCCTGCGATTTTTTCATCAAATAAAATATCCTGCATTGGATTTAAGATATATGGGTTAACGCCGATAGCAAATTCTCCAACATAACGTGCCCCTTCATCAGTATCAAATATTTTATTGATACGTTCCGTATCATTTGCTGTCGCCTCAACGATTTTACCATCCTTAAAAGTCAGTTTTACATTTTCAAAAGTAAACCCTTGGTAAGGGGATGGGGTATTATAGGAAATCACTCCATTTACTGAATCACGTACAGGCGCACTATATACCTCTCCATCAGGAATATTCGCATGACCCGCACACTTTATCGCAGGGATATCTTTTATAGAGAAGGTAAGGTCTGTTCCGGGACCTGTCAGACGAACTTTATCTGTCCGGTTCATCAATTCCACAAGACTGTCCATGGCTTTATCCATTTTTCCATAATCCAAATTACAAACATCAAAATAGAAGTCCTCAAATGCCTCTGTGCTCATCTTTGCAAGCTGAGCCATGTTTGATGTTGGGTAGCGGAGAACAACCCACTTTGTTTTTGGTACGCGGATATCGCGATGAACCTTTTTACCAATCGTACTGCCATGAATTTTAATTTTATCGTCTGGCACATCTGCATGCTCGTTGATGTTATCACCAGAGCGTAGTCCTATGTATGCGTTCATTTTACTCATAACATTTGCTTCAAAATCAGCAATCATATTAAATTGTTCTTCCTCGGCACCAAGTAATAACGCACGGTCAACTTGTTGGTCCTTTAAAAGAACAAATGGATATCCTCCAGCTAAATAAGCTTCTTTAACTAGGGCTGTAACAAGTTCGCGCTGCAGACCAAAGTTTTCAATTAATACCTTTTCACCTTTTTGCAGTTCTACCGAGTAGTTAATAAGATTTTTTGCTAGTTTTTCAATACGTGGATCCTTCATGTTTAACCCTCCAAAAAATATATGTAGAATACATAGTCTATTGTAACCGATTTCTCCATGGATTGAGAAATATTCAACTTAAGAGCAAAACGTATTGTAATCCTTTGCAGGAAAATGAGACAATCATATTGAAGTAGTATTAGATACCTATTTACGTTTAACACTGCCTAAGATAGGTAATACATAAGGATATAAAAGCGGAGGTAAAAACGAATGGAAATTATTTTATACTTAAGCGTGGCTTTAATTGCGATTGCATTTTTGGTACTAGTCATTTACTTAGCAAAAACACTTAACTCTCTACAAACGACTCTTTCAAGTGTTTCTAATACGTTAACAGGGTTAGAAAAACAATTGGATGGAGTCACAAAAGAAACGACGGAACTTTTACAGAAAACCAATGCACTAGCGGATGATATCCAGGAAAAATCACAGAATTTAAATAGTGTAGTCTCGGCTGTGAAAAATGTAGGGACAACGGTAAATAAATTCAATGGTACCTTAAAAACGTTAACTGAATCCTTTGATATACAAGTTGAAGAAAATAAAGAAAAAATCTCCCAAATTGTGCAATGGGGTAACGTTTTCCTTGAACTAAAAGATAAATGGACTGCGAAGAAGCAAGAAAAAAAGGAAAATCCCGTTCAGGAGATTAAGAGAGTTAGGTCACGTTAATTTTTATATAAGGGAGGAATCCAGAATGAGCAGTAAGGAGTATGAATTACGAGAAACAAATCAAAACAAAAGCGAAGACTCATCCAGCAGTTTCTTGTTAGGGGCATTGATTGGCGGACTAGTAGGTGCCGCTGCAGCCATATTCTTAGCCCCTAAATCAGGCAGAGAGCTTCTAAGTACACTTAACAACCAAGCGGGTACAATAAAGGAAAAAACTACCCAACTCATGAATAAAACAAAGACACCAGTTGATGAAGAGGAAGTCAATTATATTTCAATCGGCGGTATGCCAAAAGCAACTAATGAAGAATCAGTTGATGAACAATCGATAAGAAAAAAATTAGAAGAAGCAAAAAAAGCTTTTGAAGAGGAAGAAAATAAAGTAACACAATAGAAGAATATTCAAATAATAATCCAATTATTTGTAACAAAAACGGTGAAGTGATAGAATGACTTCACCGTTTATTATTTGGAGGAAAAAATATGTTAAAAAAAATTGATACTGTAGAGCAATTTGAAGATTTATTAAAGCAAGAGGACAAATTCTTTTTATTAAAACATAGTTTAACTTGTCCGATTAGTCATGCGGCCTATCAGGAGTATGAAAAATACGCAGGCAGTGATGAAAGTATACCGGCCTATTTTTTAGCTGTTCAAGATGCACGTCCTTTATCTAATGAGGTTGCAGAGAAGTTTGAAATTAAACATGAATCCCCTCAAGCCCTGTTGATAAAAAATGGTGAGCCTGTTTGGAATGCTTCTCATTGGAAGATTACAAACAAATCTTTAACCACTGCAACAACTGAAAATTTATAGTACTATTTTTATCTCTCTAGCATAGAATATTTTATTATTAATGATTTGCTTTAGCGCTTAAAAGCGTTTAATCACTAAAGAAAAAATACGTGACAAAAAAGCTCATATCAGCTATAATAAAACCTAATTATTGAATAGTGAAAAAATTCATGTTTAAGGGAGCTAGCTGACAGTATTTAGTTATTCTGCAATCATTCTGTCAGGCTATTGAAAGGGCGGGGACAATAAATGAGCAAAAGTAATTTGGAACAGTTAAGGACACGTGTCGATGATTTAAACTTGGAATTATTGAAACTAATTAATGAAAGAGCTCAACTTGTCCAAGAGATTGGGAAGGCTAAAGAAAGTCAAGGAGTTTACAAATACGATCCTGTTCGTGAAAGAAAAATGCTTGATGTCATTAAAGAACATAATGATGGACCATTTGATAATGCGACAATTGACCATTTATTTAAGGAAATCTTTAAGGCTGGCTTAGATTTGCAAAAAGATGATCATCAAAAAGCACTTCTTGTTTCTAGAAAGAAGAAGCCAGAAAATACAATTGTCAACTTAAAAGGTGAAACTGTCGGAGACGGAAAACAACATTTTGTTTTTGGTCCATGTGCAGTCGAGTCTTATGAACAAGTGGCTACAGTGGCAAAAGCAATGAAAGAAAAAGGTCTAAAACTTCTTCGCGGCGGGGCCTATAAGCCAAGAACATCTCCATATGATTTCCAAGGACTTGGGGTTGAAGGGTTAAAAATATTAAAACGAGTGGCAGATGAGTATGATATGGCTGTCATTAGTGAGATTGTAAACCCAGCTGATATTGAGATGGCGATTGATTATATTGATGTAATCCAAATCGGTGCCCGTAATATGCAAAACTTTGAATTGTTAAAAGCAGCAGGAGCAGTAAATAAACCAGTTCTATTAAAGCGTGGTATTGCAGCTACGATTGAAGAATTTATTAATGCTGCCGAATATATTATGGCACAAGGAAATGGGCAGATTATTCTTTGTGAACGTGGAATTAGAACATACGAACGGGCAACCAGAAATACGCTTGATATTTCTGCAGTACCGATTCTTAAGCAAGAGACACATTTACCGGTCATGGTCGATGTAACTCACTCAACAGGCCGCAGAGATTTACTTCTTCCTGCTGCAAAAGCAGCACTTGCGATTGGCGCAGATGGGGTTATGGCTGAGGTTCACCCAGATCCAGCAGTAGCACTTTCAGATGCGCAGCAGCAAATGAATCTAGACCAGTTTAATACATTCTATAAAGAACTGCTTGCATCCAACCTCGTTAGAATATAAGATGAATAAAGGGATCTTCTGTCTGGCAGAGGGTCTCTTTTTGTTTGATAAAATGAAAATATGTGAAAATGAGAACAAATTTCATTGCGACTTGATGGTACTTATCGTATGATTAAATACATAAAAGATTGTATACTATATCACAATGACTAATTTATTAAAAAATGCTGTAAAATAAAGAAAATACGTATCGTGTTTAAGGAGAGTGTAAAACGTGAATATTACAATTTATGATGTTGCCCGTGAAGCGAATGTTTCGATGGCAACTGTTTCACGTGTCGTCAATGGAAATCCAAATGTAAAGCCTGTTACCCGCAAAAAAGTATTAGAAGTCATTGATAGACTTGGTTATCGTCCTAATGCAGTTGCAAGAGGATTGGCCAGCAAAAAAACAACAACCGTTGGGGTTGTCATTCCGGACATCTCGAATATCTTTTTCGCAGAACTCGCACGTGGTATCGAAGATATTGCAACTATGTACAAGTACAATATTATTTTAAGTAATTCCGATCAAAACAAAGAGAAAGAATTACACTTATTAAATACCATGCTAGGAAAACAAGTGGATGGAATTGTTTTTATGAGTGGAAATATTACCCAAGAGCATGTGGAAGAATTCGGGAAATCACCAGTACCAATTGTCTTGGCTGGATCTATTGAAGAATCTGAACAGATTCCTTCGGTTAACATAGATTATGAGCAGGCAGTTTATGACTCAGTGGAAGAATTTATCGAGAAAGGTCATAAGCATATTGCATTTGTAGTAGGTCCATTACAGGAGCCGAGAAATATCCACAAAAAACTAAAAGGATATCAGCGGGCACTGGCAGAGGCAAAATTAGATTTTGATGAGTCACTTATCGTCGAAGGTGATTACACCTATGACTCCGGATTAGAAGCGTTCGATAAATTATTAGAAGCTCCTAATAGGCCTACTGCAATACTGGTGGGCTCTGATGAAATGGCACTTGGTGTAGTCCATGGTGCCGAGGATAAAGGATATAAAATTCCTGAAGACTTCGAAGTAATCACATCAGATAATACAAGGCTTTCATTAATGGTTCGCCCGCAGCTGACCACAATCGTTCAGCCTTTGTACGATATCGGAGCTGTGGCTATGCGTCTACTCACCAAATTAATGAACAAAGAAGAGGTAGAGGAACAAACGGTTGTTCTTCCACACCGTATCGAGCACCGACAATCAACTAAATAAATAAGAAAAGCAGAAGCGCCTTGTCCAGGGGCTTATGACCCCGAGCCCCTAGGCGCTGGAGCTAGACAAAATAAAAAAAGGAAGCGCATATCGTTTATGCGCTTCCTTTTTTTTAATCTTCCATTGTAGATAAGTCACCTGTTGGGAGGTTAAGTTCCCATGCTTTTAGAACACGTCTCATAATCTTACCGCTTCTTGTCTTTGGAAGCTTATCGCGGAAATCGATTTCTCTAGGAGCTGCGTGCGCTGCAAGGCCCTTTTTCACAAAAAGTCTGATGTCTTCTTTAAGTTCATCAGAAGCTACATAGCCATCTCTTAGGGCGATAAAGGCTTTAATGATCTCGCCGCGTACAGGGTCAGGTTTCCCGATTACCCCAGCTTCTGCGATTGCAGGATGTTCGACAAGTTTGCTTTCCACCTCAAAAGGTCCAACACGTTCACCTGAAGTCATAATTACATCATCGACTCGTCCCTGGAACCAGAAGTATCCATCCTCATCCATATAGGCGGAATCTCCAGAGAAATACCATCCGCTTGGCATAAAATAGGAATCGTATTTTTCCGGGTTATTCCAAATGGTGTACATCATAGAAGGCCAGCCCTTCTTAATAGCAAGATTCCCCATGCGGTAAGGAGGAAGTTCATTGCCTTGGTCGTCAACAATCGCAGCAACGACACCAGGAATCGGTTTACCCATTGAACCTGGTTTAATCTCCATACAAGGGTAGTTACTAATAAGCTGTGCACCTGTTTCCGTCATCCACCAGTTATCATGAATTCTTTTGTTAAAGACTTTCACGCCCCATTTTACTACCTCAGGGTTTAAAGGTTCCCCAACACTCAAGACATGGCGAAGACTGCTTAAATTGTATTTCTTAACGATTTCATCTCCTGCCCCCATTAACATCCGGAAAGCAGTAGGAGCACTATACCAAACGGTTACACCAAAGTCTTCAATCATTTTATACCAGGTATCAGGGCTGAAACGTCCGCCAACAATTACGTTGGATGTTCCTGTTAACCATGGTCCAAAAATACCGTAAGAAGTCCCTGTAACCCATCCTGGGTCAGCGGTACACCAATATACATCTTCTTCTTTTAAATCTAATACCCATTTTGCTGTTTGATAATGTTGGATCATTGCATTATGTACATGCAGGACTCCCTTTGGTTTACCTGTAGAACCTGAAGTATAGTGAAGAATGAGCCCATCAGTCCGGTCTAACCATTCAATTCGCAGCTCGTTGCTAGCATTCTCGAATTTTTCCAAAAAGTTAATGTACTGCTCATTTTCTTCAACATTTTGACCGACAAGGAAAATGTGTTTTAATGCCGGCAACTCATCGACAGGTACACGGTCTAATAATTCAGGAGTGGTTACCAAGACTTTCGCTTCGCTATCTTGCAAACGATCGCGAACAGCTCCCTCCATAAAAGCTTCAAATAATGGACCAACAATCGCACCAAGCTTTATTGCACCTAATACAGTAAAATAGAGTTCAGGTGACCGTGGCATAAAAATGAATACGCGGTCTCCTTTTTCAACATCTCCGTATGTTTTTAATACATTACCAGCTTTATTTGAAAGCTCTTTCATTTCTTTAAACGTATACTTTTCATTTCGAGAGTTATCGCGGTAATAAAGTGCTACTTTATTTTTTCGAAAAGTTTCAGCATGGCGGTCAATAGCCTCATAAGCCATATTAACCAGTCCAGTTTCATACCAGGAGAATTCCTTTTCAGTCTCTTCCCAACTGAAGGTCTTATACTTTTCATCATAATTTGATAAGTTATGCTCTCCTTGCATAACCGGCAGCTTTTCCACTTTCATTCCATTTCCCCCTTATGCTAGTATGAGATAATTATAGTACAAATAGAAACTATTCTCAATTTTTAAAATAATTTATTTGATTTCGTAAAATTGTCACATCATTTTCTAATTAAACAGAAAGTTAAGTAAAGGGACTAAAAATTGATAGAAATTATGTATAATAGAGATGATACGCGAATGATCTTTCAGGTGGTGTAGGGATGGAACACAAAAAGACGTATAATGCGAAAGAATTAAAAACTCCCCATGGTAACTTAATTATAGAAGGTCCTATTTCCTCAGATAAACTTGCTGGATATGAATTTCACGAACATCTCACCGCTTTTCGCCCTCCCGAACAGCAGCATCAAGCACTCGTTGGGATTGCAAAACTCGAAGAAGGAAGAATTATTATCGCAAGGCATCACCATACTATTGTTGGCTATGTGACATATCTTTTTCCAGATCCTCTTGAAAGATGGTCTGAAGACAAAATGGATAATTTAATTGAATTAGGTGCGATTGAGGTAATTCCTAAATTTAGAGGATGTGCTGTTGGGAAAAATCTCCTCACCGTTTCGATGATGGATGATGCCATGGAGGATTACTTAATTATTACGACTGAGTATTATTGGCATTGGGATTTAAAGGGAACAGGGTTAAATGTTTGGGAGTATCGAAAAATCATGGAGAAAATGATGAATGCTGGCGGCCTCCAATGGTATGCAACAGATGATCCTGAGATTTGTTCACACCCTGCTAACTGTTTGATGGCGAGAATTGGAAAAAGGGTAGATGTAGAGACTATCCAGAGGTTTGATCGATTGCGGTTTATGAATCGATTTATGTATTGATCCAAATCAATTGAGGAGGCCATTGTGATGATAGTAGAAGAAATAATGAAAACGGAGATTGTTACGGTTACCCCGTCAGTTTCAATTGCTGACACAATGAGAATAATGGAGTCAAAAAAAATCCGGCATATCCCCATTATCGATTCCACTCAACAGCTTGTTGGTATTGTAACCTTAAACGATATACGTGACGCTGCTCCATCTATATTTCGTGCAAACGAACATTTGGAAGACCTAGAAAAACCCGTTGAATCAATCATGAAAAAAAATGTTATTACAGGCCACCCTCTTGATTTTGTGGAGGAAATAGCCGCATTGTTCTATGAACATAAAATTAGCTGTCTTCCGATTACAAATAATCAAAAACTCGTTGGGATCGTTACTGAAACGGATTTACTGAGAACGCTCGTTGAGTTAACGGGTGCCCATCAGCCTGGGTCTCAAATCGAAATCAGGGTACCTAATTTTGCAGGAAAGCTTAGCGATATTACTAGTATAATAAAAAATCGCAAAGCCAATATATTGAGTGTGCTCGTTTATCCTGACAAAAAGGATGATCAATTTAAAATTCTCGTCATAAGATTGCAAACCATGAATCCAACTATACTCATCGAGGATCTAAAGCAATCGGGCTATGACGTTCTATGGCCAAATCTGCCAGGTGTTTCCCTATGACCGATTCCTGTTCATTTGTATTTTCAGAAGAATTGTTAAACTATAAATTTAGCAATAACCATCCTTTTAACCAGTTTCGATTAAAACTTACTGTGGATTTATTACATAGATTAAATGCCTTAGACAATATGCAGGTTGTTCCGCCAAGAATGGCTACAGAGGAAGAACTAAGCCTAGTTCATGATCCAAGCTATATTGAAGCTGTAAAGAAGGCCGGATATGGAAAGCTTCCATTACAAGTGGCTGAAAACTATGGGTTAGGAACAGAGGATACACCAATTTTTCCTAACATGCATGAAGCTAGCGCTCTGCTTGTTGGAGGGGCATTAACGGCTGTCGATCAAGTAATGACAGGACAAGCAGTCCATGCCCTTCATTTAGGCGGGGGATTGCACCATGGTTTTCGTGGAAAAGCTTCTGGATTTTGCATTTATAATGATAGTTCAGTAGCTATTAAATATCTGCAAAAAAAATATAATGCTAGGGTTCTTTATGTAGATACGGACGCACATCATGGAGATGGAGTCCAGTGGTCCTTTTATGATGATCCCAATGTCTGCACGCTCTCCATACATGAAACGGGAAGATACCTATTTCCGGGTACCGGTAACGTGAACGAAAGAGGGCAAGGTAAGGGGTATGGTTATTCTTTTAATATTCCAGTAGATGCATTCACTGAGGATGAATCATGGCTCCATGTCTATACTCATTCAATAAAGGAAGTAGCAGAGTTTTTTAAACCAGATGTTATTTTGACTCAAAATGGAGCAGACTCTCATTATTATGATCCTTTAACTCATTTATCCGCTTCAATGAAAATCTATCGTGAAATCCCAAAGCTGGCTCATGAGATTGCCCATCAATATTGCGGGGGTAAATGGATTGCAGTTGGCGGCGGGGGTTATGATATATGGCGTGTGGTTCCTAGAGCTTGGGCACTTATTTGGATGGAAATGACTGAAAACTCAAACTGTTATGGAAGTTTACCACAGGACTGGATCGATTATTGGCAAGAAAAAGCACCAGTCAGCCTTCCAAAAAATTGGGACGATCCAGATGATATGTATAAGCCAATTCCGAGAAAAGCCGAAATAACGGAAAAAAACTTACTCACGCTCGAAAAGGCGCTGTATCCAATTAGAAATAATCAAAAAAGTGAATCTAAAAAATAAAGGGGCTTGGATTTTCCAAGCTCCTTTATTGTTATTTATTAAGGTGCAGGTACAGGTGCAGGTGTAATAGTAACACCAACATCCACTTTGTTTGATGGTCCAGATTCATTCCCTGCGATATCTACGGCGGTTACATAGTATGAACCGTTAGATGCTGAAAAGGAAAGACTAGAACCACTAATGATACTCGCGACCTTTGATCCGTTCTGATAAACTCGGTACCCAACAATATCATTATCTGCTGGTGGTGACCAAATGAGATTATTACCGGATACTGAAAGGGTTATCCCGTCAGGCCGTTTTCCGTTATCGACAATCTTATCATTCGGAACTAGGATTTTACCCCATCGTTCCATCTTAGGAATTAGCTGGCTTGTATTACTAAAATTACTTCCAACCATTTGTGTGATAAAGTCTGGATTGAGGATAACCCCTTGTTGGGCAAATTCTTTTGGTGTTGAATCTAAAGCTAGATACCTTTTATCACCAATTTGCACATAATTTCCTGCAATCAGGCTGTCATCTCGTTTTGTTGGAACATTTTCTGCGTTAAAATAATCACTTTCAACTAAACCAACCTTAGCGCAGGCATCCGAAGGCAGCAAGCCTGAAACCGCACAGAACGAACGCTTTACAATTCCTTCTGGTACAGGAAATGATTCAGAAGGATTAACTAACTCAGGTTTAATATCATAAGCCGCATTCATTAATTCAGCCCATAGATTATTTGTTCTCTGTGAGTAAGACATTCCGCCGGTTTTTAATGATTTTGGTGTATCATAGCCAGTCCAGATTCCGAAGGTTACATTTGGATTGGTAGCCACAAACCAAGCGTCATGATAATCATGCCCAGTTCCTGTTTTACCTGCCCAATCAGCCCTAAATTTCAGCCTACTGTTAATACCAGCAGCTGTACCGCTTTTGATTACATCCCGCATCATATCAAGTGTTAAAAACGCTGTTTGCGGTTTAAACACGTCAACAGGCTTCACTTCGTGCTGGTAAATGATTTTGCCGTTTTTATCAACGATTTTTTCAATCATATACGCGTCAATAAATTTACCTTGATTCGCAAAGGTTCCAAAGGCGTTGGTGTTTTCTTCAACTGTTACACCATTTTTCATTGATCCAATAGAGGTTGAAAGATTGGTATAATCCTCACTTCTTAAGGATGTAAAGCCCATTTTTTCAAGATATTTAGCAGGCTGCTGATCAATGATATCTTTATACAGTTTAACTGCCGGTACGTTATAAGATTTTTTTAGTGCATGTCTGGCTGATGTGATACCGCTATAACGCCTGTCATAGTTATTAGGCCATGGTTTCGAATTAGAAGGATCTAACCTTAAGGCTACATCCGGTAAAGGTGTGCCTGGTGAGACTTTCCCCAATTCTATTGCTGGTGCATAAACAAGCAGGGGCTTCATCGTAGAACCATTTTGCCGGACAGCACTCGTCGCGTGATTTAGCTCTTGTTTATTATGGTCTCGTCCACCGACAAAACTAATAATTCTTCCCGTTTTATTTTCGATCAGCATAGCGCCGACTTCAACCGGCTCCATGACAGTAATCGTTTCACCTGTTTCAGGGTCCTGTTTGGTTTCTTGCTTATCAGGTCCATAGTTGGGGTAGTTATTCTTTACAGTCTGAAATACATCATATATCTCTTTGTTAATCGTTGTGTGAATTTCATACCCATTTTGTCGTAAGTTTTGCTTGGCTAATGTTCGGTATTTATAATAGAGATTTTCATCTTCCCTTAAATCCTTTTCTTCATAACCTTCGTTTTTCGCCAATACATTGGTCAGAACTTCAACTGCACGATTTTCAACTTCAAATGATAAGTATGGATATTTTTCAAGCGGGTTGTCCCCTGCAGGAATAAAATCCTTTGTAATATCATAGGATGCGGCTTCAGCATACTGCGTTTCAGTGATGTGGCCGCCATCATACATTCTTTTTAAAACCGTTTTCATTCTAGTAAGACCCGGTTCTAAATTGTTTTTCACTGTACCTTCTCTTGTAAACGGAGTGTAGCCAAAGGGACTTTGCGGTAAACCTGCAATAAAGGCTGCTTGGGGAAGAGTCAATTCGCTCGCATTTTTCCCAAATATTCCTTTTGCTGCGGCTTGAACACCGCCGATATTTTTACCAGATGAATTTCTTCCAAATGTAGATACGTTTAGGTAAGCTTCTAGAATCTCCTTTTTGCTAAAAAACTTCTCTAGACGCAGTGCCAGCAAGATTTCATTTGCTTTTCTTTCGAAAGAAACCTCATTCGTTAAAATTTGGTTTTTGATTAATTGCTGTGTTAATGTACTTCCACCTGATTGCACTGCAGAGTTTGTTACTTCTTGAAAGAGTGCACGAAAAACAGCTTTTGGCACGACTCCTTTGTGTGTGTAAAAATACTCATCCTCAGTTGCAATTACTGCTTTTACCAGGTAATCTGATACTTGGTCAATTTTCACTTCTTCACGTTCGAGATCTGTACGCAGCTTTCCAAGATAAACATTGTCAGAAAAATATAAGTCCGATGTTTCAGTATAATTATAAATATCTTTTTTCATGCTGTCATAAGACCGGACAGGCTCGTCCTTTACAAGCGAGGCGAAATATCCCGCGCCCACACCACCTGCAAATGCTCCCCCAAGGATGACAACTGTCAATACCAGCAGCAAAAGGTTCCAAAAGACCTGGTACGTTATTCGTGCACTTTTTACAGTTTTTTTATGGGTAAACAAGTTGGTAATGGACTTGATTTTCTCGATCCACGCTTGAAATTTATCATTCATAGAATCACCTCTTTTAAAATCACATATATTATAGCATAATGATGATTACAAAATTGACAAACTTCTACATTTTTCTGATATTACCAATTCCTGTTTGACAGTGGAAATAATTTATAATGGTAAAAATTCTATAAGTTATAAATTTAATAATCAAGCTATGAAGGGAACCTACTGTAGGTCTTCTATCCCTGTTTTTTAGAGAGTCAGCGGCTGGTGAGAGCTGATACAAATAGAAGAGTGAATTACGTCCCAGAGCTTTCTCTGTGAACATAGAAGTAGCGGAGAACGGTCTAAACCGTTAATTTTTCGAGTTGGAGTGTTTTTTGCTCAAGCCGGGTGGTACCGCGCGTTATGCGTCCCTGCATTTTTTGCAGGGGCGCTTTTTGTGTTATTTTTGAGAATTTGGAGGAAAAGAAAATGGATTTATTACAAGATTTAGCATGGCGTGGGCTCATCTACCAGCAAACAGATGAAGAAAGTCTTAAGGATTTGATTGGTAAGGAGAGTATCTCTCTATACTGTGGTGCAGATCCAACAGCGGACAGCCTGCATATCGGTCACTTGGTACCGTTTTTAACTCTTAGAAGATTTCAACAGCATGGCCATCGCCCGATTGTTTTAGTGGGCGGTGCGACAGGGCTTATCGGAGATCCGAGTGGTAAAAGTGAAGAGCGTAACCTGCAAACCTTGGAGGCTGTACAGGAAAATGTTAAAGGGATCCAAAAACAGTTAGCTGCCATTTTTGACTTTGATGGTCAAAATGGTGCTGTTATGGTAAATAACTATGACTGGGCTGGATCTATGGATATTGTTACATTCCTACGTGATATTGGTAAGCACATTGGTGTTAATTACATGCTCGCTAAGGATACTATTGCTTCGCGACTTGAAACAGGGATTTCGTTTACAGAATTTACGTATACGATTCTGCAAGCTATGGACTTCAATCACCTTTACGAGAATTTCAATTGTAAATTACAAGTAGGGGGAAGTGACCAATGGGGTAATATCACTTCAGGCCTGGAATTAATTCGAAAAATGCAGCCAGAAGGTTCCAAGGTATTTGGATTAACCATCCCGCTTGTTACAAAAGCAGATGGAACGAAATTCGGAAAAACAGAAGGTGGAGCAGTTTGGCTTGACGCTAAGAAGACGACTCCTTATGAATTCTACCAATTCTGGATTAATTCTGCAGATGCAGATGTTGTTAAATACTTGAAGTACTTTACGTTCTTGTCTCATGAGGAAATCGAGGGACTAGAAAAGTCTGTTCAAGAAGAACCTCATTTACGTCTGGCACAAAAGGCATTGGCTGAGGAAATGACTCGTCTTATTCATGGTCAAGATTCTTTGCAGCAGGCGATAAAAATTACCGAAGCATTATTTAGCGGAGATGTTCGCAGCCTGACTGCTTCCGAAATTCAGCAAGGATTTAAAGATGTACCTTCCTTTAATGCAGGTGATACAGATGGAAATTTGGTAGACTTATTAGTCGCGGCGAAAATTTCTCCATCCAAGCGCCAGGCCAGAGAAGATATCACTAATGGTGCAATCACAGTGAATGGTGAACGAATTACTGATACATCGTATGTATTACAAGAAACGGATCGCATTGAAGGGCAGTTCACAATTATTAGAAGAGGTAAAAAGAAATACTCGTTAATTAAATATTAAACACTTTGAAAACCGGTCCTATGAAATTAATAGGCCGGTTTTCTTATCAGTCATTCAAGGGATTAATGTTGTCTTATATTCATATTTAATAACTTTTCAGCGTTTAAATAACCATTCCCTTGAGCAGTAGGGTCTTGTCCCATATCTTCACATGCATTAATTAGCTGTAGTTTGATGTCGTCAGGAGATTGGTTTGGATTCCTTTGCAGCATTTGTGCGACTATGCCTGCACAGATTGGGGTGGCCATTGAGGTTCCTGATAAGGAGAAATAGTTTGAATTGACACGTGCTGATGCATTTGTTTTATCAAGAAAAGATCCCGGTGAGCGTAAAGAAATAATATTGACCCCAGGTGTTACGAGATCAGGTTTCATCAGCCCATCAATAGTTGGACCACGGCTTGAAAAGTCGGCTACAATATCATCAGAACGGTCAACCGTATTAAGATCATTGACAGCACCTACGGTAATCACTTTTGGGCTTATCCCAGGGCTGGCAATCGTGGATGGACGAGGACCTGAGTTTCCGCCAGCTACACACACAACCATTCCATTATCCCACGCTTTTTCCACAGCTTTTACGACAGGGTCATCTGCAGCGGACTGCTGTGCATCACTGCCAAGCGATAATGAAAGAATATCTATATTTAATTGTGCTTGATTTTGGATGCACCAATCAATACCGGAAATGACAGTTGAAAGTGAACCAGAACCCATTTTATCGAGAACCTTTACTCCCACTAGATTAGCTTCAGGTGCAGGTCCTTTATATTTACCTCCGGATAAAGATCCGTTGCCTGCTGCATCTCCTGCACAGTGGGTACCATGGCCATTATCATCATATGGAGCTGTTCGATTATTAATAAAATCTTTAAACCCTTTGATCCGTCCTTGTAAATCTTCGTGTGGATGTATGCCTGTATCAATAACCGCTATCGTTACATCTTTTCCTGTTAAGCCGGTTTGCTGTAATTGGTCGGAGTGAATGGAAGTGGTAGCTATATCAAGGAGGGCTGTCAATTTTCGATCATAATAGATTTTCTTAATGTGACTACAGTTATTGAGTAAATGTTCTATTTTTTCTATAGATAATTTAGTAGAACAACAGGAAATGGAAGGATACTGATTCAACTTTTTGCTATTTGTATTTTTTACATCGTTTATACCATCATCAAAACAATCTGCCTCAAACTCAATAATTAATGGTAGCTTCTTTGCCTTCTTACTTACATACTCTAAGGGTCGGTGTAAAAAACACGGAATGTTGCTGAATGGGGAATAGATATGCAGTAATTCTTGACGTATGTTCTTATCAAGTTTATGCCCATTTCGCCGAACTAGCTGAATCACGGAAAAACCAAACATGAACATCAACCTCTCTTAAAAATTTTTCGTACAAGATATCCTACGCAAATTTTTAATAGAGGGAATGAGTAAAACGTTCAAAAAAGTCAAAAAGGGCAAAAAACTAGAAAAGGATTAGCCTTTTACCTCTTTTAGGACCTTCTCTAAATTTTCCTTTGCACTATTAATCATTCTTTCATACAGGCCTAAAATGGATTGACCATAAGTAGTGCCCGGTACAGCCCATTTTCCGTTTAAACCAACCCATGTTGGAGCAGAACCTCTTGCTACAAGACTAAAACGAGGATCAACGAGTGGATATCCATCAGGTAATGGTTTCGTAGAAGCATAGGCATATAAATGTTGCAAATGGGCAAGCACACCTTCCCTTGGTGTTTCAAAGCTTGCGCCCGGGTTATCTGGACCAGTTGCTCCTAATCCACAAAAGTTGTTCTGCTCAGGTTTCACAACCCCTGTGAATCGGAGATAGTCCGTTTCATGCATGGCTTGTGCAAAGGCAACGTCACCTCTGATTCCATAATATTCTCCGAACGTTAAATAATAAATCCCTAACTCTAGCGCATCTGGCTTGATATTTTTAACAAATAGATTCATCTGTTCCGGAGAGAGATAAGTTTTGCCTAGTATGGAATATCCAGATGGAGATTCTAAATCTTCGGCAGTGTTGGAGTCTTCAGCAAGAATAAATGCATCAGAAATCCCCGTCTTTTTGACTTCTTCCAAACGTTTTTCTGCATTATCCCTGCTTGAAAAAGCACCTGCCTGAACCCTGTACCAGGTGGCACCTGAGATGGATACGGCATCCACAAACGATTCAATCCCTTTGGATCGAAGAAATGTGACACGCTCGTCCGCATTTTCTCTTGATTGGAATGAGCCGGCAATGACTTTATACACGGTACCAGAATCGGGAGCATCCTGTTGTTGTTTACGCACAAGATTAAATGCTTTTGCCACTCCATTTGCATGACCTTGTGCCACTTGTTGACGCCATGTTGATTGTTTCATCAGTGCAGCATCTTGAGCGTTATCAATAAATCCATTTTCTGTTAAAAGGGCAGGCATCGCGGTTTCACGCAGAACATGGAAATTGGCCTTTTTTTGGCCGCGGTCTGGTAATTGATTTAAGTTTATAACCTCTGCATGGATGATATCTTGATATTTTGCGGTCGTAGAGGAATCGGATAAGCTTGTGTGAATATAATCTTCGTAGCCTCTCGCAGAACCATTGAAAGCATTGCAGTGAATCGACAAATAAAAATCGGCTCCCCAAGCGTTCGCCTCATTTGTCCGCTGGCTTAAGCTCTTGGTCGTATCGTCTGTACGACTCATCTTCACTTGAATATTTTCATATTGAGAGGTTAAGATGGACTGTATTCTAAGTGCAATATCTAATGCAATATTTTTTTCACTCAGTCCATGACCCACTGCACCTGGGTCAGAGCCTCCATGACCTGGATCTAAATAAAGCTTCATCAACTATCTTCCTTTCTTCTATTAAATTTATCATACTATACATATATATGGTGGAAATTCAAATTTGTATGGGACAAGTGTAATGTTTTCTGCCAGATTTGGGGGTATTGTAGTATATATTTTTGAGGAGAATACAAAATTGCTCCAAAGCAGAGTATAAATAAAAAAACCCTAGAAGCGTTGATATAACGCAGTTTCTAGGGTTTTCGCAATTGCTATTTAATAAGCAAATCAATTAACGAGAGTAGAACTCGACGATAAGAGTTTCGTTAATTTCAGCTGGTAATTCAGAACGCTCTGGTAAGCGAGTGAATGTACCTTCAAGCTTGTCTGCATCAAATGTTAAGTAGTCAGGAACGAAGTTATTAACTTCAACTGCTTCTTTAACAACATCAAGATTACGTGATTTGTCACGAAGGCTGATAGTTTGACCAGGAGTTAAACGGTAAGATGGGATATCTACGCGAGATCCATCAACCAAGATGTGTCCGTGGTTAACTAATTGACGAGCTGCACGACGAGTACGAGCTAAACCTAAACGATAAACTACGTTATCAAGACGTGATTCAAGTAGGATCATGAAGTTTTCACCGTGAACCCCGCCTAATTTGCCAGCTTTATCAAATAAGTTACGGAATTGACGCTCAGTTACTCCGTACATGTGACGAAGTTTTTGCTTTTCTTGTAATTGCAATCCGTATTCAGAAAGCTTCTTACGTTGGTTTGGACCATGTTGTCCAGGAGCGTAAGGACGCTTTTCTAATTCTTTACCTGTGCCGCTTAGAGAGATTCCAAGACGACGAGAAATTTTCCAGCTTGAGCCAGTATAACGAGCCATGAATGACTCCTCCTTAGTGTTTTTATTTTTTGGTAAAATAAAAACCGTTATGAAACATCAATGATAGCCATTTTGTTTTCATGCACCTTCGCCCTAGCAGCAGAGGGTTACAAGATACACCATCAAATGAGTTCAATGACTCATGAGGAACAAAATGAATCCATTCACGTGTTCACATAGGCTGCAGTTATTTTACACAAAGGATATTATATAATTTTATTCATCAATGTGTCAAGTTAATTTCAGGAAATGAATAGGATAAAGAAACAGATAGAGATGATAACGTTTTCAACTAGGAGGAGTCAGCTTGGCAAATGAAAATTTTCGCTTTGAAACGGAAGCCATTCATTCAGGGTATAATTCAGAAGAACATCAAGGTAGTTTAGTCCCCCCTTTGTATCAAACTTCCACATTCACCTTTTCAGGTGCAGAACAAGGGGAAAGAAGATTTGCAGGTCAAGAGGAAGGATTTATATACTCCCGTCTGGGAAATCCTACAGTAAAAATTCTCGAAGATCGAATGGCAAAGCTGGAACAAGGTGAAGGAGCCTTGGCATTTGCATCAGGGATGGCAGCAGTTTCTGCTGTGTTAACGGCTTTAACTAAATCAGGTGACCATATCCTGTGTTCACAAGGTGTATATGGTTGTACGTTTGGATTACTGCAATTGTTAAAAGAAAAATACCACATCAACCATCATTTTTCGTTAATGGCATCAAAAGAAATTCTAGAAGAAGAAATCCGCCCAAACACTGCTTGTATCTATATAGAAACCCCGATTAATCCTACCATGAAACTAGTTGACTTAGAATTGGTCGCCAGTATTGCTAAACAACGTGGTATTCCTGTTGTGGTTGACAATACATTTTGCTCACCGTATTTACAAACCCCTATAAGCCAAGGATGTGATGTTGTTATTCATAGTGCAACAAAATATATCTGTGGTCACGGTGATGTGATTGCTGGAATTGTTGTTGGTGAACGTGATTTTATCAAAAAGGTATCAAAAACAACACAAAAAGATTTCGGCGGCACGATTTCACCGTTTGATGCCTGGCTTTTATTAAGAGGATTGAAAACGCTGCCCGTTAGGATGGATCGTCATTGTGATAATGCTACTATGCTTGTTGAATTTTTACGGAATCATCCAAAAGTAGAGAAACTCTATTTTCCTGGCAATAGTGATTATATAGATGATAATAGAATCATGTATAAACAAATGAAAAAACCTGGCGGTGTGATTTCGTTTTCTGTAAAAGGAACAAAGGAAACCGCTCAATTTTTTATGAATCAATTACAATTGGTAAAAATAGCGGTAAGTTTAGGAGATGCTGAAACGTTGATACAGCACCCTGCAACCATGACACACGCTGTCGTTCCAGAAGAAGAACGAAGAAAAATGGGAATTGACAATACATTGCTTCGTCTGTCAGTCGGTCTTGAAGCATGGGAGGATATACAAGAGGACTTAGAACAAGCACTTGAAAAAATATAAAAAACTCGCCTCGGCGAGTTTTTTTTTACAAATGGTTTACAAGAATGGCTGTTAATTCCTCCAACTGCTGTTGGTCCAGCTCATCAAAGCGATTTTTCTCAGGTGAGTCAATGTCTAAGACCCCAAGTAATTTTCCATCCTTGATAAGAGGTATTACAATTTCGGAATTGGAGGCAGCATCACAGGCAATGTGTCCAGGAAATTGGTGAACGTCTTCTACCCGAATGGTTTTCATTTTCTTTGCCGAGGTTCCGCATACACCTTTGCCCAGTGGGATGCGAACACATGCCGGAAGTCCTTGGAAGGGACCTAATACTAGCTCATTGTTCTTATCCATTAAATAGAAACCAACCCAATTTATACGATCCAGGAATTGATTTAATAAAGCTGAGGTATTGCTAAGATTAGCGATTTGGTTATTCTCGCCATGGAGAAGAGCCTGTAACTGTTTTTTTACTAATTCATAATTTTCTAGGCGGCTCCCCTTATACATTTCGACATTAAACATGTTTTTTCACCCATCCATTAATAAATTTCTAATATATTTTATCAAACTTACAAGAAAAAGAGCACACTTTGTCGATATTTTCATGAAGGAATCAACCATACAATCAAGAAATGTTTATAGATAGATAAAAAAACTCGTGTATACGGAGGTGTACGATGAAAAAGGATTCTAAGGAAGAAATAGTGAAAGCAGCGATATCGCTTTTTAATTCAAATGGATATGCAGGAACATCGATACGAGATATTGCAACTGTGGCAAAAGTAAACTCTGCAACCATCGCTTACCATTTTGAGAATAAGCTTGGTTTATTAGAATATTGCTTTACTTACTTTTTTGAGCAATATCTCTGTATTATTGAAGAAAAGTTTTCTTTAATGGATACAGGTGTTAAGGATTGTTTAAAACGAATTACCGCTGACTTGCTTCACTATCAATGTGAAAATATTGAACTTACAAGCTTCGTATACCGAGAGATGTCAATGGATTCTCAGGTAGTCAGAGAAATTATGTCTACCTATGCATTAAAGGAGAAGTATTATTTTCAAAAGATCTTTGAAAAAGGGTTTGAAAGGAAGGAATTCCGTCCACATTCTATTGCATATTTAATTATTCAATACAAAGGCTTACTAATGATGCCGTTTATTAATGCACATTATTTAAGAGAGGTATTATATATTTTTCCAAATGAAAGGTTCTTTGAACAAAAGTACCTAAAGGAAATTAATAGCTGGATCGAAAATACGCTGGGAACTAAAATAATAGAAAAGAAAGAGGCCATCCTCTAATTGAAACAACAATATAAATATTTATTTGGTAAGCACTAGCTAGGAAACCTAATTTCCTTCAGCAAGTGCTTTTTAATTTGGAGTTACAATGATTCATCTTTTCATAAAGATTTTGTCATAAAATAGTAAATTAAAATTTCTTTTACAAAAAAATTGAAAATACTGGTCAAAAAATGTCGTTTACATGGTATCATAGAGGCATTGAACTTTACCGTATATCGATGGTTTTTAATAGATTAGTATCTAGCGCTTGAAAGATTTAAATGAAGTGTTTGAAACAGGGGGCTTGAACGTGACATATTTTATTGGATTTATTATCCTGCTACTAGCCTTATTCGTATTGGGGTATTTTATAAAGAAAAAGTATTTTAAAGAAATGGATAGGTTAGAAGCCTGGAAAATAGATTTGTTTAACCGGCCGATACTGGATGAAATGTCAAAGGTAAAACAATTAAATATGACCGGACAAACCGAGGAATTATTCGAAGGCTGGCGTAATCAATGGGATGATATCATAACGGTTAAATTGCCTGATCTTGAAGAGATGTTATTTGACGCTGAAGAATTTATCGATAAATACCGATTTAATAAAGCAAAGGCTGTTCAACAGGAAATCAAAGATAAATTACAGTCCACTGAAAATGAGATTAATAAAATTGTTGAAGAGCTTCATGAACTTGTTGGAAGTGAAGAAAAGAACAGGACGGAAATTGAGCAGTTAAAGGAATTGTATCGGGAAACGAAAAAAACGCTACTTGCTCATCGACATAGTTTTGGGAAGTCCGAAAAATACTTAGAAGCTCAACTAGAGGAAGTTACGAAAAAGTTTCACGAATTTGATGAGAAGACGGATCATGGTAACTATCTTGAAGCACGAGAGCTGGTATTAGGAATTCACGATCAACTAGTGAAGGTTAAAAACAATATGGATACTATTCCTCAGCTGTTAATAGAGTGTCAATCTCTTATTCCGGCTCAATTGTCAGATATTCTCGAAGGCTATCGTGAAATGACCGAGAAGGGGTATTACTTAAGCCATATTCAATTAGAAAATGAAATTGAAAGTCTGCACGAAAAATTGGTTGAGTATTTAGCACTGATTGAAGAGACGAAAATAGAAGAAGCACTTGAGGGAATTGGTGAAGTTAAAGAGCGAATTGATATTCTGTTTGATTTATTAGAAAAAGAAGTGAATGCCAAGCATTTTATCCTTCAAAATGAAAAAGGGATGAGTGGACTTTTATCTTCGGTTCTTGAAGAACATGACCATCTTTCTAATGAAGTAAAGCATGTTCAAGAAAGCTATCATCTGACAGAAAGTGACTTTGAAATTCAGAGGCACTTGGAAAAACAGCTTTCCACTGTTACAAAGCACTATGAAATCTTGATGGAAAAAATTAATATCAATGAAACAGCCTTAACGATTCTTTGTGAAGAACTGAAAGAAATAAAAATGCATATAGAAATGATTCAGGAAGAGCAGGAAAATTTCGCTCTGAAGTTACAAGCCCTAAGAAAAGATGAGTTCGAAGCGCGTGAAACACTAAGGGATTTAACTAAAAAAGTAGGCGAAACGATTCGTTTAGTAACTAAGAGTAATATTCCGGGATTACCAGAGGACTACAAATATTTATTGGAAGATACAAATGAGAGTATACAAAACGTAAAGCTTCAGCTTCAAGAAAAGCCGCTTAACGTTTCAGCACTCAATCAATATTTAGAGATTGCAGTTTTAACAGTTGAAAAATTATCAAATACAACCGTTGAACTCATTGAAAATGTTATGCTTGCTGAAAAGGCGATTCAATACGGAAACAGATACAGAAGTCAGTATCCTTCTGTTGCTAAGGGACTTAGTGATGCAGAACGTGCATTTAGACATTTTGAGTATCAGGCCGCTTTAGAACAAGCTGCTGCTTCGCTTGAATCCATTGATCCAGGTGCCCTGAAGAAAATTAAGGCAACATTTGTAAAACAATAAGAAAATAACTTTAAACCGATTCTGCTAAAAAATGGCGAATCGGTTTTTATTTGCCTATCACAATTCTTTTTCAATTGATTAAGTTTGTGGTAAGATTTAGTCCTGCAAAGGTGAGGTGTTAAATGTGATTTATTTTGATAATAGTGCAACGACAAGACCATATAAAGAGGTTTTAGACTCATTTGTGAAGGTCTCAAGTGAATTTTTTGGCAATCCTTCTTCCCTGCATGGCCTAGGGCTGCAAGCTGAAAAACTTCTCACACAGGCGCGTACACAAGTAGCTAATCTCTTAGCTGTAAAACCAACAGAGGTTTACTTTACTTCTGGTGGTACAGAAAGTAATAATTTAGCAATTAAAGGGACAGCGATGTTAGATAAAAACAAAGGGAAGCACCTGATTCTATCTAGTGTTGAGCACCCTTCTGTCCGTGGAGCAATGGAACAGTTACAAAATTTAGGATTTGACATTACCTATCTTCCAGCTGACCAAACTGGAAGAGTAATGGTAGAGGATGTCAAAGCATCTATAAAAAAAGATACAATACTTGTTTCCGTTATGCAGGTAAATAATGAGGTAGGAACAATTCAGCCAATTGCAGAAATTGGCAGGCTCTTGAAGCAATACCCAACTATTCTCTTTCATGTTGATGCTGTACAAGCTGTCGGAAAGGTTCCTTTAAATTTAATCGAAAATGGTGTGGATTTATGTTCATTTTCTGCACATAAGTTTCATGGATTAAAGGGGACTGGTGCGCTCTTTATAAGAGAAGGAGTTAGATTGGACCCGCTGCTTTCAGGCGGAAATCAAGAATGGAAAGTCAGAAGTGGAACAGAGAATGTAGCAGGAGCCGTCGCAATGGCAAAGGCTCTAAGAATGACGATAGAGAAAAGTGAAAAGGGATTTGAAAAAATGAAAAGGGTTAAGTCCCTTTTGAGAGAAGGGTTAAGCAGGATAGACGGTCTTACCATCAACACACCGTTAGAAAATTCTGCACCCCATATTCTTAACTTTTCAATCAGTGGTGTTAAAGCTGAAGTTTTAATCCACACTTTGGAGCAAAAAGGAATTTATCTATCGACAACTAGTGCCTGTTCTTCTAAGAAACAATTACCAAGTCAGACACTCTTAGCAATGGGGGTTCCAGATGATTTGGCTGACAGTGCATTTAGAATAAGCTTATCGTATGATAATACGGAAGATGAGGCAGAAAAAGTAATTGTGGCAATCGAAGAGGCTGCCAAACAATTAAGAAAGGTTATGAAATAATATGAATTATGATCGAATATTGATTCGCTATGGTGAAATCTCTACCAAGGGCAGAAATCGAAAGAAATTTGTAGATAAATTAAGAAAGAGTGTTCGGATTGCATTAGCTCCCTTTCCGAAAATAAAAATACGAGCAGAGCGTGATAGGATGTACGTGCTCGTTAACGGAGAAAACGTTGAAGAAATCATCAAGTCTTTGAAAAATATATTTGGCATCCAATCCCTTAGTCCAGCAATCAGAGTTGAAAGAGATATTGAACAAATGAAAGAGGCAGCTCTTTCCTTAGTAAAAAGCCTGTACAAAAAGGGACAGACCTTTAAAATTACCCCTAAACGATCGGATAAATCATTTGAATTGGATACATCCGGAATTAATCACACCTTTGGCGGCTATATTCTAGAAAATATACCAGGCATCAAGGTGGATGTGAGAAATCCTGATATTAATTTGAAAATTGAGGTTCTAACCGATGCCATATACATGTCATGTGAGAACATCTTAGGTGCCGGGGGACTTCCGGTTGGTTCAAGCGGTAAGGCAATGTTAATGATATCTGGAGGAATCGATAGTCCAGTGGCAGGATATCTGACAATGAAACGCGGAGTAGAAATAGAGGCTGTACATTTTTTCAGTCCACCGTATACAAGTGACAGATCCAAGGAAAAAGTAATCGACTTAGCAAAAAAGCTGGCTGAAATATTTGGTTCAATGAAACTTCATATCGTTCCATTCACAGCTATACAAGAATCAATTAAAGAACAAATTCCGGAAAATTACTCAATGACAACAACAAGAAGGTTTATGCTTCGAATAACCGATGAAATTAGAAAAAAACAAGAAGGTCTTGCGATTATTACGGGAGATAATCTTGGTCAGGTTGCTAGTCAAACATTGGAAAGCATGTATGCGATTAATGAGGTCACCAATACCCCAATCCTAAGGCCATTGCTGACTATGGATAAAAATGATATTATAAAAATCGCCAAAGAAATTGATACCTATGATATCTCAATAAGACCTTTCGAGGACTGCTGTACCATATTCGTTCCATCATCACCAAAAACCAAACCAAAAAAAGAAAAAGTCCAGCACTACGAAAGCTTCTTCGACTTCGAACCACTAATCCAAGAAGCAGTAGAAAAAACAGAAATGCTGACAATCAAACCAGATAGCAAAGAACAACCATCCGAATTTGAGGATTTATTTTAAAACGGCCGTGTTAAAGCTAATTGTAATATTGGCACTCTGTTGATTTGTGCGGAAGGCACGAAGACTCCTGCGGGAGGACGGGGCTGGGGAGACCCCACAGGCGCTTACGCGCCGAGGAGGCTCCCCGGACCGCCCGCGGAAAGCGAAGTGCCTGGAGCACAAATCAACAGACCTAATTAACACGGCCCTTTTTTGTGAAATATTTGTGAACAATTACCAATTGTAAAAAAGAATACAGCCATGTGATTCTACACATTCTATACTCACAAGGAGGTGATATCACATGGCTAATAACAACAACTCAAACAATTTACTTGTACCTGGTGTAGAGCAAGCTCTTCAACAAATGAAATTTGAAATTGCTCAAGAATTTGGTGTAAACCTTGGTGCAGACACTACTTCACGTGCTAACGGTTCTGTTGGTGGTGAAATCACTAAGCGTTTAGTATCAATGGCTGAATCTCAATTAAGCGGATTTTCACGATAACAAATGAATACGATGGCTACAGAGAGTGGGATTCTTCCCACTCTCTTTTATTTGCTATTTTCGGTATAACAATTTTAAATTTTTCAATAATTTTGTATAATAGTATTTGTGATAATACTTATATTTTGAATGAGGAGGAGAAACATGAACCGCGAAGAATTAATTGCTCCCGAAAAGTATAATCTTGTTTCAGAAGTAGAACGATTTGCACTAGATCCAAACAGATTGGCATTAAAGTGGGAAAATGAATCAGGCGAAACAAAACAGGTTACATACGAGGAATTAATAAAAAAAGTTAATCAAGCGGGAAATGTCTTCACACAGAATGGTTTGAAAAAAGGCGATGTAGTCTTAGTGATAATACCAAGGCTAATTGAAGCCTATGTTGTATACTTGGCTGCTTTAAAAGCTGGTCTGGTTGTTATTCCAAGTTCAGAAATGCTGCGAGAGAAGGATCTTCAATATCGAATTTTACACGGTGATGTAAAAGCAGTAATCAGCTATTACCCGTATGTCGATCAATTTGAAAATATTACTAGTCCACAACCACTTTTAATGTTTTCAGTCGGCGAAAAGAAGGAAGGCTGGATCTTTTTAGAAGAAGAAATGAAATCAGCATCACTAGATTTTGAATTTGCAGAAACACTTCGTGAGGATATGGCGTTTTTATCCTATACATCAGGTACAACCGGGAACCCGAAAGGGGTAGTACATACACATGGATGGGCATTTGCTCATTTGAAAACAGCAGCACCAAAGTGGCTTTGTATCGAAGATGGTGATACAGTTTGGGCTACAGCAGCTCCTGGCTGGCAAAAGTGGATTTGGAGTCCATTCTTATCCGTGCTTGGTTCAGGCGGGACGGGGTTAGTGTATAATGGCAAGTTTGAACCCCAAAAGTATTTGAGTCTTTTAGAAAAATATTCTGTAAATGTCCTTTGTTGCACACCAACAGAATATAGGTTAATGGCAAAGGTAGAAAACCTTGATGAATACAAATTACCTAACCTTCATAGTGCTGTATCCGCTGGTGAGCCGCTTAATAGAGAGGTTATCGACACTTTCAAAAGACATTTTAATGTTGATGTCCGCGACGGCTATGGACAAACTGAAAATACCTTGTTAGTTGGCGTAACGAAAGGGATGGAGTTAAAAGCTGGTTCAATGGGTAAACCAACTCCAGGCAATCGCGTTGAAATTATTAATGAAGAAGGCGGAGTCTGCCCTGTCGGTGAAGTTGGTGACATAGCTGTACATGTTGAAACACCAGCACTGTTTAAAAATTATTATAAGGACCCGGAAAGAACAGCTATGCAATTCCGTGGTGATTATTATATAACAGGGGATAAGGCAAAAAGGGATGAAGATGGATACTTTTGGTTTGAAGGCCGCGGTGATGATATCATTATCAGCTCGGGCTATACAATTGGACCTTTTGAAGTAGAGGATGCACTTGTAAAACATCCATTTGTTAAAGAATGTGCTGTAGTGGCAAGCCCTGATGAAATTCGCGGCTTTATTGTAAAGGCTTTTGTCGTTCTAAAAGATGATGTCGACGCAAATGACCCTGAATTAACAAAGAACCTTCAAGAGCATGTTAAAACACTTACCGCACCTTATAAATATCCAAGGAAGATCGAATATTTATCTGAACTTCCAAAAACTACTTCAGGGAAAATTCGAAGAATTGAGCTTCGCCAGCAAGAATTACAATCATTAAAACAATAGTATGCAAAGGTAAGGCTGTCTATTTTGCGACAGCCCTTTTTGTCGTTATTACAAAAATGTTCTTTTAACCTTCTCCCAGAAGGAATTATCTTTTAGCTTTAGAGTTTTAATTTTCTTTTCACTAAGTCTGATTTGGATTTTATCAACATGACGTATGCTTAAAGCCTCATTGTCTAATCCCATTGTCGGGTGCTCATTGCCTTCCGAAATAATTTTAAGAGTCAGTGAGCGTTTGCCTCCAATTACAAATGGAGCACCTAATGTACGATACTTGTTGTTGTTGATAGATGCGACCTCGCTCACCTGCATGCAGGGAATTAATGGATCAACAACTGCGCCATTAACTGATTTATTGTAAGCCGTACTTCCTGTTGGTGTTGCAACGATCAAACCATCACCACGGAAGGTTTCAAAATGTAATTCATCAATACAAACATCTAATTCAAGAGTTCTAATGATGGAAGAGCGAATACTAAACTCATTGAGGCATGGAAATACCCCTTGTCCATCGACTATGACTTCAATAATAGGATAACGCCGTACCTTTAAATCTTCATTCGTAACTGTCTCAACCTTAGAAACAGCTTCAACCATTTTAGAAGAATCATTAATTTTGAAATCACAATACATACTCAAACTATCCTTTGTTGTTATTCCACAATAAAGGACATCATCACGAAAACCGGTTTTTCTTACAGCCTGAAGGAAAGTACCATCATCACCAATGCTAGCAATAATATTGGCGTCGCGGTGATCATTTACAATTGTTAAACCATACTGTTTTGCGGAGTCATCTAATTTCCCGACCTTTTCCAGCATTTCCTTATCTAAATGATGATAAAAGAAGATGTTACGTCTATGTCCCATAGTGCCCTCCATATTTTGGTTGTTAATTTTGTGGAAAATTCCCATGAAACTTTTTATTTTTGATAAACTAGGATAGTCTGCTTTAATTTTAGCATTATTTTGAAACAATATTAAATTATGTAAGAGAAAATTATGAAGAATTAAAGGAGGAATCTAACACATGAATGGGAAACGATGGGCCGCCCTTGGAATTGCTGCGGCATTATTTTTTGTATCGGTCGTGATTAACTTTTTATCCGCTTTTGCTTTTAAAGGGGTTGAAACGGATTTAAGTGAGCTTTTAGCTGCGACAGAGCTGCCTTTCACGGAAGAAATTGTGCAGGAAGGAAATGAAATGAAAAAGATTGCCGTACTTGACGTTGAAGGAGTTATACAAGATACAAACAGTGCGGAATCTTTTTTTCAATCAGCTGGATACAATCACCAAGGATTTATGAAAAAATTAGAGTACATAAAAGAAGATGATACCGTAAAGGGGATTATTCTTAAGGTTAACTCTCCCGGTGGCGGTGTAGTGGAAAGTGCTGAAATTCATGATAAATTAATCGAAATTCAAAAAGAAACAAAGAAACCAGTCTATGTTTCAATGGGATCAATGGCTGCCTCTGGAGGTTATTATATTTCAGCTGGTGCTAAAAAGATTTTTGCAAGTGAAGAAACTCTTACTGGTTCTCTTGGAGTCATCATGCAAGGAATTAATTATGAAGGATTGGCTGATAAGTATGGCGTAGATTTTGTTACCATCAAAAGCGGCCAATATAAAGACATCATGAGCCCAACCCGCCAAATGACTGAAGACGAACGGCAAATTCTCCAGAGCATGATCGACAACTCCTATGAGGGGTTTGTTAAGGTGATTTCAGAGGGCAGGAATATGACAACTGAACAGGTAAAAGAAATAGCCGATGGAAGAATTTACGATGGGAGACAAGCCAAAGAGCTAAATTTGATAGATGACTTTGGATACCTAGAAGATGTAATCCAGCAGATGAAGGAAGACGAGAAGCTTAAAGACGCTAAGGTTGTCCGTTATACAGACGCGATTGGATTTGGTTCACTGTTAAATCTAAAGGTTCAGAAATTAATTGGCACTGATAATGAGATGACTGGGATTATGGAAATTTTATCAAGACCAAATTCTCCACGTCTCATGTATTTATATGCAGAGTAGGGGGAAAAAAGATGGAATATGAAAACCAAGGGGAATTTGCCAAATCAGTAACAACTCATGAACCCGATCCTGTCTCTATCCGTTTTGCTGGTTTTTGGATGCGGTTTTGGGCATACCTGCTAGATTTGATTGTTATAGGGAGTATAGAAAGATTAATCATTAACCCTCTATTTCGAATCTTAGAGATTCCATTAGTAGAATTTAATATGTTTGCCCCTATTTCAATCGCTTCAGCAATCATATTTTATTTATATTTTGTGTTAATGACAAAGTACTTTCATCAAACTCTTGGAAAAATGGTATTTGGATTAAGAGTAGTTGATTTAAAGAGTGAAAAATTATCATGGGGAACAATACTGTTTCGAGAATGGATTGGTCGATTTATCTCTGCAACCATTGTCATAGGCTATATCGTAGTTGCCTTTTTACCAAAGAAACAAGGTCTGCACGATCTATTTACAGACACTTCCGTTATCCATGTAGAACGATAACTTTTGACCCGCTAACGATAAATTAGCGGGTTTATTTTTTTCTCTTGAGGTGATACTAATAGGCTGAAGGGGTGTGAAAAAAATGGTTTGGCTGGTAATAGCTCTCATTATTATCATTTTATTCATTCTACTAATCATTTTTTCGAAACTAACGATTCGCCTTAATTATTTTCATCATAATGAAAACGATGAATTGAAAATACAGTTTAGAATCTGGTTTGGCTTAATTCGATACACAATCAATGTACCGCTTGTCAAAATTGATGAAAACTCCCCAAGCATTGTCATGAAGGGCAATACACAAATGGGGGATTCAAGTGAAAAACAGTCCCCGACAAAGGAAGCGCAAATCACAAAAGATGGTATCATATCAAAATTTACTAACGCAAAAGAAATCATCCAGCATGTTGTGAACACCAGTGTCATCGTAAAGAAATTTATGAAAAGATTAGTAATCAAACATTTTGAATGGCATTCATTAGTAGGTATAGGTGATGCTGCGCATACAGGGATCATAACTGGTGCACTTTGGACACTAAAGGGAAGTATTTTGGGGGTGCTTAGTCACTTTTTGAGGCTTAAGGAAATGCCAGTACTATCGATTACACCCCATTTTCAATTGGCGATTATCCAAACCCATATCACATGTATTTTTCAGTTTCGCATCGGGTATGCTATTTTAGCAGGATTAAAACTAATTAAATTCTGGAAGGGCGGACTCCCGGATCTCAAAATGGATACTGCCTATTCGAAGGAAAAAACTAAAACCGTGTAAAAGAGGAGGAAACAGCTATGTCTGAACACCCAATTCAAGGTTTAATGACGACTGCGATGGAAAGTTTAAAAGAAATGATTGACGTTAATACGATTATTGGTGATCCTGTAGAAACTCCTGACGGAAGTGTTATTCTAACCGTCTCCAAAGTAGGTTTTGGATTTGCCGCAGGTGGAAGTGAATTTAAACTAGACGGGTCACAATCAAAAGGACAAGAAGAAGGTAAAGGTTCTGCAAAGCTTCCATTTGGCGGAGGTAGCGGTGGCGGTGTCTCGATAACTCCAATTGCATTCTTAATTGTAAACTCAAAAGGTGTAAAAATGCTTCATCTTGACGAAAGTACCCACCTATATGAAAAGATTTTAGAATTGGCGCCTCAAGCGGTCGATAAGATTCAACAAATGTTCTCGAAAAAAAATGAGCAACAAGGTTCCAAGCAAGACTCACAGCAGGGTTCGCAGCAATCGAAGCAAAACGAATCTCCTAAGCAAGAATTTGATATTTAAGTTAAAAAGTTAACTTCCACATTCAAAAGGCGGAGGTTAACTTTTTTCATGAAAGTGAAAGCTTAAATAATTGCAAAAAGATTTCTGAAAAGATATATTTACACTGTACATAATTGTAATGAAGGCGAAATGGATTTGCTTTTGTTCGTACGAAAAAGGAGGATGTTAAAATGGCAAACGTAACTTTTAAGGGGAACCCAGTAACATTGCTAGGCAACGAAGTGAAGGTGGGAGACAAAGCTCCTAATTTTAGCGTATTGGCAAATGATTTATCACCTGTAACCTTAGAAAACACAAAAGGTCAGGTTCGTTTAATCAGTGCGGTTCCTTCTTTAGATACTGGCGTGTGTGATGCGGAAACACGTCGATTTAATGAAGAAGCAAATAGCTTAGGAGATGTTAAAATCCTAACGATTAGCGTAGACCTGCCATTTGCACAAAAGCGCTGGTGCGGGGCAAACGGTATTGAAAATGTCCAAACATTATCAGACCATCGTGATCTTTCTTTTGGTGAAGCATACGGCGTTGCAATTCAAGAATTAAGATTATTAACTCGTGCAGTCTTTGTTGTAGATTCTACAGATACTGTTACTTATGTGGAATATGTAAGTGAGGCAACAAATCACCCGAACTATGAAGCAGCACTTGAAGCAGCTAGAAACGCAAAGTAATTTTAACGGCGATTAAGGCCTCGTCTATTGGATGAGGCCTTTTTCTATATTTAGGAGGTGTTAGCATGAAGATTGCTCCAGTCGAACAGCTTTTCACACTATTTAATGAAACAGCTCTTGTTTTACAGGAAGAATTATCATGTACATATTTAGAGGCTTTGGCTGAAACAGGAGAGAATCTCTTTCACGGCTCTGTACTTCAGGAAGAAGTAAGTGAAATAACGGAAAAAAGACTCAATAAACAATACAAAGAAATAAATTTAGGTAATTTTACAAAGGAAGAAATTCGTAAAGCCTATCAGTTGGTCATCTTAAAGGGAATGAAAGAAAATGTTCAGCCTAACCATCAGATGACACCTGATAGTGTAGGAATGCTACTTAGTTATCTAGTGGGAAAGTTTATGACACAGCCATCCTTCCGATTATTAGACCCTGCCATTGGAACAGGGAATTTATTAACAACCGTATTAAACCAATTGCCAAAAAATGTACAATCAATTGGTATCGATATTGATGACTTGTTAATCAAACTTGCCTATGTGAATGCAAATCTACAAGAACATCCGGTTGAGCTTTTTAACCAGGATAGTCTTGAACCTTTATTTATTGACCCCGTCGATGCGGTGATAGCCGATTTGCCTGTTGGGTATTATCCCAATGATGTTCGTGCGCTAGATTACCAATTAAAGGCGGATGAAGGCCATTCCTATGCTCATCACTTATTTATGGAGCAAAGTGTCCGCCACACCAAATCAGGAGGATATTTATTTTTTATCATTCCTAATGGTCTCTTTGAAAGTGATCAAGCACACCAGCTTCGGGATTTCTTTAAACAAGAGATTATTATTCAAGGTGTACTCCAACTGCCAATCAGTATGTTTAAAAATAAAAGTGCAGCGAAAAGTATCTTAATTTTGCAGAAGAAGGGCGAAGAAATAGTCGCACCGAAACAAGCATTACTTGCCAATTTGCCAAACTTATCAAGTGCAGTTGAGATGGACAGTATCTTAAGAAAAATAGATAAATGGTTTCAAGATAATAAGCGATAAAACCGGGTTTAGTAACGGTTTTATCGCTTTTTTACTGGTTAAGAACAATTAGAATAATGTGAATAAATTTTCATTTTGAAGGTAACCGTTTCCACCCAATTTCATCCTTGAAATGTAAATTATACAATGATTAAATGAGATGATGAGAGCAATAAACGATGTCGGTTTGTGCAAAATAACGTTGTACGGAGTATTGACCTTCCCCGAACCGATGTTGTTTTTATAAAAGGAGCGGTAAACGAAATGTCTAAAATTATTGCGATTAATGCAGGTAGTTCTTCATTAAAGTTTCAATTATTTGAAATGCCAAGTGAAGATGTTATTACGAAAGGAATCATTGAGAGAATCGGATTAAATGATTCAATCTTTACTATTTCTGTTAACGGTGAAAAAATTACTGAAACCACTGATATTCCTGACCATGAAGTCGGGGTAAAAATGCTGCTTGATAAGCTTACTACTTTAGGTATCATTCAATCATTAAATGAGATTGAAGGAATTGGCCACCGTGTTGTGCATGGCGGAGAAGAGTTTAGTGATTCTGCTCTTATTACAGAAGAAGTACTTAAGAAAATTGAAGATTTATCAGAGTTAGCACCATTGCATAATCCTGCAAACCTTACAGGAATCAGAGCTTTTCAAGCGGTACTTCCTAATGTCCCAGCTGTAGCTGTTTTCGATACAGCTTTCCATCAGACTATGCCAGAAAGTTCTTATCTATATAGCCTTCCATATGAATACTACGAGAAATACGGAATTCGTAAGTACGGATTCCATGGAACAAGTCATAAATATGTTTCACAGCGGGCTTCAGAGCTTTTGGGTCGTCCCGTTGAACAGCTTCGTCTTCTTTCATGCCATTTAGGCAATGGAGCTAGTATTGCTGCGATAGAGGGCGGTAATTCCATTGATACATCTATGGGCTTTACACCTCTTGCAGGGGTTACGATGGGAACACGTTCAGGTAACATTGACCCTGCGCTAATTCCATTCATCATGGAAAAAACCAATAAAACTGCTGAAGAAGTTCTCGATGTCCTAAATAAAAAGAGTGGAATGTTAGGTGTTTCTGGTTTCTCTAGTGATTTAAGAGATATTGAAATTGAAGCTCGTAATGGAAATGAACGCGCGCAGTTGGCATTAGACGTCTTTGCCAATCGTATTCATAAATATATTGGTTCATATGCTTCACGTATGTATGGCGTGGATGCCATCATCTTTACTGCTGGCATTGGTGAAAACAGTGATGTAGTACGTGAGAAGGTTCTAAAGGGTCTAGAATTTATGGGCGTTTATTGGGATCCAGCTTTAAATAAAATCAGAGGTGAGGAAAGATTTATTAACTATCCTCATTCACCTGTAAAAGTAATCGTTATTCCTACAAACGAAGAAGTAATGATTGCCCGTGACGTTGTTCGATTAGCATAATAATTTTTGAAATAGAGGCAGACTGTCATAGAGGCGGTTTGCCTTTTCACATTTTTTATGTATATTTCTTTGTGATATACTGAGGGAAATAGTCAAAGTGAAGCAAGGAGGGATTGTCTATGCCATTAACGGACCGGGAAACAGAGGTATTGAATGAAATTAGGGAGTGGGAAGAGCATTTATTAAACTACGAGGCAAATGACCTGCAGCTTACGTATGAAAAATATTTGGAACGTTCATTCTCTTTATTACCTGAAAAAGTTCAAAGTCAATTTTTTTCAGTTATTGATACCTGGTTGTTCCATTTGCACGGTATGATTCAGGGCTCTCAATTACAGATGGACGCAAAGGAAAGAATCCTATCTTCAGGTCGTGTTTTTAATAAGGATTTGCAACAAATTGAGGATTTAACAAAATTGGACATTGATCAGTTACAGTACATAGCCATGCAGCAAATTGCAAGGCACCGATTATATTCCTTTGCGCAGGGGGGCTTAGCAGGGACAGGCGGACCGCTCCTTTTGGGTACAGACATTCCTGCGATGGCCGTTATTAACTTAAGGGTGGTTCAATTAATTGCCATGACATATGGGTTTGAGGTGAATACACCTTATGAGATGATGAGTTCATTAAAGGTCTTTCATACTGCGACACTGCCTCCTCGTCTGCAAAAAGAGGGATGGTCGGTGTTAAGGAATGAAATGAAGTCAAGCCGTGATCATTATTTTTATGAAGGAAATGAAGAAATCACTGATGTAACCTGGCTGGAACAGCCAATTCAACAATTACTAAAAGCTATGGTCATTACGGTGTTCCGAAAAAGGCTCATTCAAGGTATCCCGCTGGTTAGTATGGCCATTGGTGCAGGGACTAATTATCAATTAACAAGAAAAGTTACGGAATTTGCCCATAACTATTACCAATTGCGCTATCTTAATCAGAAAGAGGAAATCTAAAATGAGTACAACGGAACATAAAGAAGGAGCTCCAAAAACTGTTAATTGTAAAGTCATTACCGTAAGTGATACGAGAAATAAGGATACAGATAAAAGTGGCAGGCTGATGATTGAATTGCTGGAACAAGCCGGGCATGCCATTGTTGACTATTGTATCGTCAAAGATGAAGCCTCTCCTATAAAAGAGGCTATCTTACAAGGATGTGACCGCGAAGATATTGATGTCATCCTAACAAATGGAGGGACGGGAATCGCAAAGCGCGATGTCACAATTGAAACTGTTCAAAGTGTACTAGATAAAGAAATAGTTGGATTTGGAGAATTATTTAGGATGTTGAGCTATCAAGAGGATATTGGCTCGGCAGCTATACTTTCACGAGCTATTGCCGGCGTGGTTAAGGATAAGGCTGTCTTTTCTACACCCGGTTCAACAGGGGCCGTAAAGCTGGCGATGAATAAATTAATCCTTCCTGAGATTGGCCATGTAGTTAGAGAGATAAAAAAAGATTTATAGCCTAAATGAGCTCCCTTCTACAGGGAGCTCATTTTAATTATGCATTTTTTCCGATACGGTTTGATTTGCTCGGTACCAGAGCCATAAATCATTAATGATGGAAGCCAATTCAGCTATCTCACTGTTTAATTCACATGATTTTTTAAAATTACTTTCATTAGAAAGTTGTGCTTGTTTTTGATTGATTGTACTTTCAAGTTCTGCAATCCGATCAGGAATCGAACCTCGAATTTTTTCCCAATGAAACAGGATTGCTTGCTGGGTTTCCTCGCTATATTGTGCCCATTCTATTTCTAGATTGGGAATAGAAATGCCAAGCCGTTGATCGTAGGAAAAATGTTCTTTCATGTGACAGCCTCCAAGACGAGTTATTCTTTTATTTTACACCACATCTAGAGAGCATTCACGAATTTATTTTTTGAGTACGGACAATGAGGACATCACATGGGGAGTAACGAGTAATATGTTCTGAGACACTGCCAATCAAGAACCTTTCAACTGCATTCATACCAGTGGCGCCGCAAACAATTAAATCAATACCATGTTTTTTAGCAATTTCCTTTGGAATTTTCACTTTTGGAGAGCCATATTCGATTTCATATTGAACATGCATAATCCCTGCAGCTTTTGCTTGATCTTGATATTTTTCAAGCATGTCTACAGCAAGTTTGTCTGCACGTTCGGCAATATCTGGGTCATATGAATCAATTAACATAAATGACCTTGTGTCGATAACATGTGCTAATAATAATTTTGCGTGGTTTCTTTTAGCAATTTCAATCGATTTTTCCAGGGCCCACTCTGATTCTTTTGAACCGTCAATCGCAACTAATATATGGTCATATCTTCCTCCCATGGGAATCCCTCCTTACCTAAATTATACATTATTTTCTAGGGATAAATGTTTCAATTTTTCGAAAAATAAAGGGGTAATTATCCATAGAAGGGAGAATGGACAAATGTCTAAACAAGATCCGAATAAAACATTTTTATTTGAGTTTGATGAAAGAGGAACTAATGAGGTAAGTGAACAAATTATGGATTCCTATAATAGCGGATATATTGACCAGGAGACAGGACAAATAAGAAGTGAAGTATTCCAGGTTAACGAATAATAGCAAACTAAACTCGCCATGAGGCGAGTTTTTCTATGCTTGTGTCTACTAAAATTTTTATACTTATGGACATTTACCCAAGAGTTGAGTTTTCTAAGTGCATATTCTTTAGTGAGTGAAGTATAAATGAGGAGGAAAAGATTTATGCACATGAATCAAAATGATATGAGGTTTGGCTTCGGCTTTGGCCGTCCAGGCTTTGGTTTTGGCCGCCGTCGATTTGGATTTCCATTGGGATTCTTAGGAGGATTAGCTCTAGGGGCAGCATTAAGTCCACGGCCTTACTATTATCCGTACCCGCCGTATCCGTATCCATATTATCCTTATCCGTATTACCCTTGGTATTAAGAAATGTTTAAATTAAAAGCTTTGCTAGGTGCAAAGCTTTTTGCCTTTTAGTAATATTATATTAAATAGATTTGGGTTCAAAGGATTTTTTTGGTAAAATGAAAGTGTTTTCGCAGTTAAAAGCATTTAACTTTGCACAATCTTAATTGGGGGTTTATACATGCGGATCGGCGTTCCTAAAGAGATAAAAAATAATGAAAATCGTGTTGCGATGACACCGGCTGGCGTTTTCAATATACTTAAATTTGGACACGAAGTTTATATTGAAAAAGGAGCAGGTCAAGGTTCTGGTTTTACGGATGAAGATTACGTTTCTGCAGGTGCAAAAATAGTAGAGACCGCATTTGAAGTATGGTCAATGGAAATGGTAATGAAGGTTAAAGAACCTCTGCCAAGTGAGTACCAATATTTCCGTGAAGGATTAATTCTATTTACATATTTACATTTAGCTCCAGAGCCTGAATTAACTAAGGCTTTAATTGATAATAAAGTAGTTGGTATTGCTTATGAAACGGTTCAGCTGCCTAATAGATCATTACCTTTATTAACGCCAATGAGTGAAGTAGCTGGAAGAATGGCTGCACAAATAGGGGCACAATTTCTAGAAAAGGTTCATGGTGGAAAAGGAATTCTACTTTCTGGGGTACCTGGGGTACAAAGAGGAAGTGTTACGATTATCGGTGGCGGCGTAGCAGGAACAAATGCTGCGAAAATGGCAATCGGACTTGGAGCAAAAGTTACGATTATTGACTTGAACCCAGAGCGTCTCCGTCAGTTAGATGATATTTTTGGATCGGATGTTACAACCTTGATATCCAACCCTTACAATATCGCCGAAGCTGTGAAAGATTCTGACGTTGTGATTGGTGCAGTACTAATTCCAGGAGCTAAAGCTCCAAAATTAGTAACAGAAGAAATGATTCGATCCATGAATCCAGGAAGTGTAGTAGTTGATATTGCGATTGACCAAGGCGGTATTTTCGAAACAACTGACCGGATTACTACACACGATCATCCAACATACATTAAACATGGGGTAGTTCATTATGCTGTTGCAAATATGCCTGGAGCGGTACCAAGAACATCCACGATTGCATTAACAAACGTTACCGTACCTTATGCCATCCAAATTGCCAATAAAGGTTTTAGACAGGCATGCCTGGAGAATGAAGCATTACTTAAGGGGATTAATACACTAGGCGGCTTCGCAACTTATGAAGCCGTTGCAGAAGCTCATGGACTGCAATACTCCGATACAAAATCATTACTTGGTCAAGTGTGAAAACTTGATTCGGACAGCATTACTTATGGAACCACCCAAGCTGTCCACATGCGGACTTGATCCGTACATTTTGGTTTACCAAACATTGTCCGATTTCCTAAAATAAAGAAAAGCCAGCTTCATACCGAAGCTGGCAGTTGGATTTCATCATTATAGAGCCGCATTTGCCGTACCTCATATAAGAAAGTTTTAAACCACCACTCCTCAAAGTGGGTGTTCGCAGAAGCCTTCCTGCATGTCCTCCATGTCGTATAGACAGAGGCTTGTCATTATAGCTTCGATAGTAAAACTCCCTTTTACAGCTTAAAGGTTAAAACTTTATTATCACTACGAGCAACGCAGCTTGTATTAGTATAATACTCCAATTCCTTCCCGACTGCAATGGTAAAAAATTCTTATCTAATGATTTGTAGTTCTTTAGGGAACTTAGTTAAGATTTTAGCTCCGTCAGCAGTAATATAAATATCATCCTCAATCCTTACGCCTGCTATACCAGGTACATAAATTCCTGGTTCAATGGTATACACCATTCCTTCTTCAATTACCAAGTGGTTTGTTTCCGTCATGGAAGGATACTCATGTACACTTATTCCTAATCCATGACCAAGACGGTGTGGAAAATATTCTCCATAACCTGCATCCGAAATGATTTTTCGTGCTGTTAAGTCAACCTTAGCAGCAGTTACACCAGGTCTGCTTGCTTCAACAGAGGCTAACTGTGCCTTTAGCACAGTATCATATATTTCTTTTTGTTTTTCATTAATATCACCATAAGCTACTGTTCTTGTAATATCTGAACAATAGCGATCCACAACTACACCTAAATCAAATAATACTAAGTCACCCTTTTTAATTTTTGTACTGCCGGGATTACCGTGAGGGGAAGCTGCATTTGCACCAGTCAGAACCATAGTTGAGAATGACATTTCCGTTACGCCCTTTTGCTTAAGTGCATACTCGACAGCATTAAGAACCTCTAATTCCGTTCTGCCTTCTTTAATTTCGCTGCAGCCGACTTCTATTGCGTAATCAGCTAAGGCACAAGCTTCTTCAATAATTTTTAATTCCTTCGCGTCTTTAATCATTCGCAGCTTTCTTAATTTTTCTTCGGCGGAAACAAAAGCAGCACTTGGAAATAAAGCAGATAGCTGTTCGTAGCGTTCCACATTCAAATGTTCTTTTTCAATTGCGACGTTTCGTACAGTGCTGATTCTTTTATTGATAGAGGTATGTACTAGTTCCCATGGATTGTCGATATCGCTATAGCCGATAATTTCTTGGTTCCAGCCGGAGTTTCTGACATCATGAACCTCCATTCCTGGACAGACGAGGAAGGGCTCATCTTCTTGGAACAGTGCAAGTGCCAGTAAACGTTCATGTGGATTTGAGAAAAATCCACTTAAATAAAATACATTTTCAGAAGAGGTGATGAAGCTGACTTCAATCCCATTTTCCTTCATCCATGCTTGAAGTTTTTGTAATCGTTGGTTCATTTTTTCTCCTCCTTAACTAAACAGTCCCATTTGAGGGTATCAATTTTAAATCCAAGTGTAAACAATCTTCCTTTATCATGTGCTAAATTCCCCCATTTGTGGATATAAATGAGGAAGGAAATTAGAAGTTTTTATGGAAATACATATTATCAACAAAAAAGAGGAGATGGGAAAATGAAAGTATCTTATCATGGGCATTCGGTTATTCAAATTCAGGTCAATGGCAAAAACATTATCATTGATCCTTTTATTACTGGAAACCAATTAACAGATTTAAAATTAGAAGATGTAAATCCAGATGTGATCATCCTCACTCACGGTCACAGTGATCACGTAGGAGATACCGTTGAGTTGGCGAAAAGAAACAATGCTCTTGTTATAGCCAATCATGAGCTCTCTACATTCTTAGGGTGGCAGGGAGTCAATACTTATGCTATGCATATCGGCGGTGCTCACGAATTTGAATTTGGAAAGGTAAAATTAACACAAGCCTTTCATGGGTCAAGCTATATAACAGAAAATAATGAAATTATCTACTGTGGTATGCCAGCTGGTATTTTATTTATGGCAGAAGGTAAAACGGTCTATCATGCTGGTGATACAGCATTATTTTCTGATATGAAGCTAATTGGGGAAAGACATCCGATTGATTTAGCCTTCTTGCCCATTGGTGATAATTTTACAATGGGACCGGAGGACGCAGCGTATGCTGCAAAATTACTTGGAGCAAAAACAATTGTTCCGATCCATTACAATACATTCCCGCCAATTAAGCAGGATCCAAAACAATTTATTGAGATGCTTGAAAATAAGAATGGAAAAGTCCTGGAATCTGGAGATTTTATCGAATTATAATACTTTTTTATCCCTTCAATGCATAAAGTGAAACAAGCAGTAGTTTTGAAGGGAGACAACAAAATTGAAAAAAAACAGATATTTATTATGTTTGTTGCTATGTAGTTTTATGCTTTATTTTGCTGTGCCAAGACTATCGATTTTTGCAGAAGGACTTGAAGGGACTTTTGCTCTAACCTGGCTGGCGTTTGCATTAATTGTTATTGCAGGAAATCTCACAGCCATGTTGTATAGTCCAAAAAAGGCAGTAAAAAAACGGCAGCAGTTCCGAGTTAACAAAAAATCACGATCTTATTATTAATAGCTATACTGCTTAGGGGAGCCTGTAAAATCGGCTCCCTTTGTGTTGGTTTATTGTTCAAAATAATGGTATAAATAATATATCGTATATTATTATTAATTAAAGGGTTAAGAAATGGGTGAAGGTCTTGGCTACAAAACATGAACAGATTTTGCAATATATTGATGAACTTCCTGTTGGGGAAAAAATATCAGTACGGCAAATCGCCAAGGCGATGACTGTTAGTGAAGGTACAGCTTATCGAGCAATCAAGGAAGCTGAAAATAAAGGTTATGTAAGTACAATCGAACGTGTAGGCACGATCAGGATTGAACGAAAGAAAAAAGAAAATATTGAAAAGCTTACTTTTGCAGAGGTCGTTAATATTGTAGAGGGTCAGGTTTTAGGCGGAAAGACTGGCTTGCATAAAACGCTTAATAAATTTGTTATCGGTGCCATGAAACTTGAGGCAATGATGCGCTACACTGGTCCTGACAACTTGTTAATCGTCGGAAACCGTACGCAGGCGCAGGAACTTGCACTGAAAGCAGGTGCAGCTGTCTTAATAACCGGTGGTTTCGATACCGAGGATCATATCAAGAAGCTGGCAGATAGTTTAGAAATGCCAATCATATCAACAAGTTATGATACCTTTACAGTGGCAACGATGATAAACCGTGCCATCTATGACCAGTTAATAAAGAAAGAAATTATTCTGGTTGAGGATATCCTGACACCTCTTACCGAGACATATTATCTTAAAACTTCTGATAAGGTTTCTAGGTGGCATACGCTCAATCTCGAAACCACCCATAGCCGTTATCCTGTTGTGGATCATAATATGAAGATTCAGGGAATGGTAACCGCCAAAGATATTATGGGGCAAGAATCTGATATGACCATCGAAAAGATTATGACTAAACAGCCAATGACTGTTTCTGGTAAAACAAGTGTTGCTTCAACTGCACATATGATGGTTTGGGAAGGTATAGAAGTTCTTCCGGTCGTTGATGATGCTAACCGGCTTGAAGGGATTATTAGCAGACAGGATGTTTTAAAAGCACTGCAAATGAATCAGCGTCAGCCACAGGTAGGAGAAACACTTGATGATATCGTCACTAACCAAATGGTGTTAATGAGAGGTAAAGCGAAAGGGGAAGAAGTGTATACTTGTGAAGTTACCCCGCAAATGACAAACCATCTCGGAACCATTTCTTATGGCGTATTTACCACGATTGTTTCGGATGCTGCGAACAGGATTTTAAGGAGCTATAAAAAAGGAGACTTGGTTGTAGAGAATATGACCATTTACTTTTTAAAGCCTGTACAGATGGAAAGTATTTTAGAAATCTATCCGAGAGTTCTAGAAGTGGGCCGTAAGTTTGGAAAGGTAGACGTCGAGGTCTTTAATGATGGGATTTTAGTTGGGAAGGCAATGATGATGTGTCAGCTGATTGATCGGAATTAACAAAAAAGCCGCTACCAAAGGGTAAGCGGCTCTCCCATTGATTACTGAGCATTATAGTTTTCAGCTTCTTCCGCAGCAAATGGCAGGTAATGTTTATATTTCTTCACTCCCACCCAGGTAAATACTGCTCCATAAACAATAAAGATTACTGAAACAATTGTTGTAACAGTCGTTTGTGAAATGAAGAAGATATGGTTAATGCCAAATAAACTGACAAACAACCCTAGTGCTATATTAGATTTTGCAGCAAGCCATTTCTTCTCAACTGGACGGCTGCTTCTAAAATACTTGGTTTTATAAAATAAATAAAAAGCAAATAGGATGACGATGAAAAAAACCAGAGCTGACATTATATTACCTCCAAGCCAAAAATTCTCTTGTTCATTGTACATATTATTTTAACAAAATACTACCCTTGCTTCAAAACAATAAAGAGGTGATCACATTGAATGAAAAAATATTAGAAATGATTGAACAGTATGAAACCATAATCGTCCATCGCCATGTCCGTCCAGATCCTGATGCGTATGGTTCTCAATGCGGATTAGTTGAAATACTAAAAGCATCTTATCCAAATAAAAAGGTGTACGCAGTTGGAAAAGAAGAAAGATCGCTCCATTTTATGCGCCGTTTGGATATCATTGAGGATGAGGTATATAAAGGAGCACTGGTAATTGTTTGTGATACCGCTAATGAGGAGCGAATTTGTGATCGAAGGTATACATTAGGCGATAAACTCATTAAAATAGACCATCATCCAAATGAAGATCCGTATGGTGATTTATTATGGGTGGATACAAGTGCAAGTTCATGCAGTGAGATGATTTATGAATTTTACTTATTTGGCAAGGACAGAGGGTTAAAATTAAATGATGAGGCTGCAAGGCTATTGTTTGGTGGTATTGTAGGTGATACAGGAAGATTCCTTTTTCCAAGCACTACAGACAAAACATTTGCTTATGCAGGGGAACTCATTCATTATGATTTTTCTCGGACTGAACTCTTTGACAAAATGTACGAGCGTGATACCAATATTATTAAATTAAACGGCTACATTCTTCAAAACTTCGAAATGCAGCATAATGGTGTAGCTTCTGTCATGCTAACAAAGAAGCTATTGGATGAATACAATGCAGAGCCATCGGAGGCTTCCTTACTTGTTGGAACGTTAGGCGATGTAAAAGGGATTAAAGCGTGGGCCTTTTTTATTGAAGAGGAAGATCAAATCAGGGTACGGTTACGTTCAAAGGGACCGGTCATTAATGGAGTTGCTAGAAAGTTTAAGGGCGGGGGACATCCACTTGCCTCTGGAGCATCAATCCATTCATGGGATGAGGTTGAGCATGTAATAAAAGAACTTAGCGAAGTATGTGACAACTATCAACAATAATACAAAGAGTCGGCCGCAAACAATGCTGGCCGATTCTTCTTATTGTTCGAATTCTATTTCAAGTTGAATGGAGAGAGTGGTAAAGATGACCATTTCCTTCACCTTTAATTTGTACCGTTTGTCATTTATTTTAACCGGCTTATTTTGAATGATTTTCTTGATTAATTCTTTACTTTTATAGACGGTTTCAATGTCCTTTGCGATCATAAGACTAATGTCATCTTTTACCGAATCTTCAATTTCAGAAACACTTAGTAAGTCTAGCTTGTATTTTTCCCAATTTGTTATTTTTATAGTGATTTTCTGAATGGTTAGCTGCTCAATGGTCCGTTTATTAATCTCTTTATACTCTTCCTGCCATATCTTTTTTTCTTCCTTTAAGTCAATGATTTCTTCGCTTTGTTTATCAATTAATGCAGTATGCTTCTCCTGCCACACACCAAAAATATAAATAAAAATACACCAGCTGATTGCACCGCCAATGACCATCCCTGCAAAAAAACGCTGCCAGGAAGGTTTTCGATAATAAGGAGGAATTCTCACGATATATACTCCTGTGTTAACCAATTAATAATCAGTGCACCTGTCTGAGCACCGCCTAACGCAGAAAGGATAATAAGCAGCTGTTTAAAAATATCCCTTGTTTCTGCATTAAATAACCCTCTCTCAAAGGTGTAAACAGCGTCAAAGGTTCCGCCAATAGCAGCAACAATTGCCCATATTCTTAAGTCAGTAGACAGCCTGTATACAGCTGTCAGCGGTGGTTGTCCAGTTAGAAAGGCTGCAATTCCGCCAATTAAGGAACCGCCTAGGATAACGCCCAATGCAATAAAATAACTTTCAATAAACGTAGGAAAAAAACCAATTTCTTTCATAACCTCAACCGCCCTCACGGAATATCAATACCTTTATACATTTATATGGACAACCGTCCTTGAATATGATTTTTAAAATAAGAACATATTTTCCTTTTTTGCAGTTTGGTTCTATAATAAAGATAGGATTTTTATTTGGAAGGGGTGACAAAATGTCTTTTATTCACCTTCATGTTTATAGTGCATACAGCTTGTTAACAAGCACTGCTTCAGTTCAAGAATTGGTTCATAATGCAAAGAAAAAAGGATTTAAGGCGATTGCATTAACCGATAGAAATGTTATGTATGGAACGATTGAATTTTATAAATTATGTCTAAAAAACAATATTCAACCGATTTTGGGGTTAACCGTTGATGTAGAAAGTGAATATAGAAACGAAGAATCATTTCCATTAGTGTTACTTGCGGAAAATGAAAAGGGATTTAAGAACCTTTTAAAAATTTCTAGTGCCGTTCAAACAAAAGCGGCAAACGGTATGCCTTTTAAATGGTTAAAACATTACGCAGAAGGCCTTATTGCCATTTCTCCAGGAATAGAAGGAGAGATTGAACAAAATTTATTAAGCGGCCAACGAGAAGAAGCGGCAGCGATCATTAGAAAACTTCAGCTTATTTTTGGCAAAGAGTCATTTTTTCTAGCTGTTCAAAACCATCAATTAGAGAACGAAGCAACCGTAACACAGAGGATTCATAGCATTGCTGAGGAACTAAGTACTCCATTAGTGGCAACAAATAGAGTTCATTACCTAGAACAAGAAGATATGTTTGCTCATGAATGTCTATTAGCAATAAAAAATGGCGAGAAACTTCAGGATGAGCACCGAGAAAGATTAGAAAGCGATCAATTTTATTTGAAAAGTGCAAAGGAAATGATAGAAGTATTTTCTGAATTACCCGAAGCATTAGAGAACAGTATTACAATCGCTAAAAGATGCATAGTAAATATCGAATTGAATAAAACCTATTTACCTGAATACCCGACAGAGAACAAACAGCCGGCAGAAGATTACTTGGAAATGCTGTGTAAAAAAGGGTTAATGGAGCGCTTTACATCACCTACTCAAGAACACTATCAACGATTGTCCTATGAACTATCGGTCATTAACTCGATGAAATTTAGCAACTACTTTTTAATTGTTTGGGATTTTATGAGATATGCCCGTGAGCATGGTATTTTGACCGGCCCAGGCAGGGGATCTGCAGCAGGGTCACTGGTTGCTTATGTTTTGTATATTACCGATGTTGACCCACTAGCACATCAGTTATTGTTCGAACGCTTCTTAAATCCGGAGCGGATATCGATGCCGGATATAGATATAGATTTTCCGGACCATCGGCGGGATGAAGTAATAGAATATGTTGCAAAAAAATACGGTGAATTACATGTTGCGCAAATTGTAACGTTTGGAACCATGGCTGCCAAGGCAGCGATAAGAGATGTTGGCAGGGCTTTTGGCCTGAATACTAAGGAATTAGAACAGCTGTCAAGGCGTATTCCATCACGTTTGGGAATAAACCTTAAAGACGCATATAAAGAATCCCAGCCACTTAGAGCTTTTATCGATGAAAGCCCAGTGAATCGAAAACTCTATGAAACAGCATTAAAACTTGAGGGGCTGCCTCGACATACTTCTACACATGCTGCAGGTGTCGTTATTAGTGAGAAGCAGCTTATTGAGTTAATTCCCATTCAACAGGGACATAATCACGTTTATTTAACTCAGTATTCAATGGAATATCTTGAAGAAATTGGCTTACTGAAAATGGATTTTCTTGGTTTAAGAAACTTATCTTTAATTGAAACAATCTTATCTTCTATTCAAAAGAAAACGGGTAGAAAAGTTGATATAAAAACCATACCATTAAATGATGAAAAAACATTCGAACTGCTGGCCAGAGGAGAGACAACAGGTATTTTTCAGTTAGAATCAGACGGGATGAGGAAGGTATTATCGCGGTTGAAGCCTTCACGTTTTGAAGATATTGTTGCGGTGAATGCCTTATATCGTCCAGGACCAATGGAGAATATTCCGCTATTTATTGACCGGAAACATGGAACGGAAGCAGTAGAGTATCCACATGAGGATCTGAAACCAATCCTGGAAAATACATATGGAGTCATCGTATACCAGGAGCAAATAATGCAAATTGCCTCTACAATGGCCGGTTTTTCCCTTGGTGAAGCCGATTTACTGCGGAGGGCAGTAGGAAAGAAACAAAAGGATGTATTGGACAGGGAACGAGATCATTTTGTCCAAGGTGCTTTAAAGAAAGGTTATCATCTCGCACTGGCAAATGACATTTATAATTTAATTGTACGATTTGCCAATTATGGTTTTAATCGAAGTCACGCAGTGGCATATAGTATGATCGCCTATCAGCTTGCCTATTTAAAAGCAAATTACCCCCTTTATTTTATGGCTGGGTTGTTAACATCTGCAATTGGGAATGAAACCAAAATAGCTCAATATATTTTGGAAACAAAACAAAAGGATATCGAAATTCTGCCGCCTTCCATTAATTACAGCGGCTTTTCCTTTCAAGTAGAGAAGTCTGGTATCAGATACAGCCTTGCAGCCATTAAAAGTGTAGGTGCAGCAGCTTTAAGAGAAATTTTTCAAGCAAGGAAAAGTAAAAAGTTTGAGGATTTATTCGATTTTTGTACAAGGATATCTTCAAAAGCGATCAATCGTAAAACATTGGAGGTTCTCGTTCATTCTGGAAGCTTTGATGAATTTAACGAAGATCGTGCAGTCTTGCTTGCAAGTTTGGGATGTTGCCCTGGAGCACGCACAATTATTTAAGGTAGATGAATCAAGTCAAGTGGAGCTATTTCTTGAGGAATTTCAACTTAAGCCGAAATATGTCCAAGTTGATCACATTAGACTAGAGGATAAGCTTGCTTTTGAAAAAGAGGCTCTTGGCTTTTACCTTTCAGATCACCCGGTCTCCATTTTTGAAAAAAGACTTAAACAAGCTGGAGCCAATGTTCTCCTTGAATTATCGGCAGACCAAAAACGAGCAGCTGCTGGTGTTTATATCACATCATTGCGGAAAATTCGAACAAAAAAAGGGGAATCAATGGCCTTCCTGAATATTAGTGATTCCAGCGGTGAAATGGAAGCTGTTGTTTTTCCAGTCGTGTACAAAAAATATTCTCACTTGCTAGAACAGGGGCAATTTGCTGTGATAGAAGGAAAAGTGGAAGAACGGGATGGAAAACTTCAATTTATTATCCAACAAGCAGCTGAAATTGATACCTGGTTGAGTACAAAAATGAAGCAGGACTCGATATTATATTTAAAAATAGCCAATGAAAAACAAGACGAGCACTCTTTAAATCATTTAAAACAATTATTAAAGGAGAATGCTGGGAAAACAAAAGTAGTGTTACACTTTGAAACTAGCAAGAAAACGATTAGACTAGGCAGTGAGTTTTTGATTCACCCTAGCGGTAATCTTTTGAAAGTATTACGTGATTTTCTTGGAACGGACAATGTAGTTTTAAAAGAATAATTCTTTACAACTCTTGCAGATATGTTATAGTGGTAAATGAAGATGGGTGTGGTCTGACCACTAAAAACAGACTAGTATTCACAGTATTTACCGATATCTTTTTTGTACTAATTGAAGGGGTGACATATCTTGACATTACGGGAAGAAGCACTACATATGCATCGAATTAATAAGGGAAAGCTTGAGTCAAAATCAAAAGTAGCAGTAAGAAATGCCAAAGATTTAAGTTTAGCGTATTCTCCAGGTGTAGCCGAACCGTGTAAAGATATTTATGAGAAGCCAGAAACGGTTTACGATTACACCATGAAGGGCAATATGGTTGCTGTAGTAACAGATGGTACAGCAGTCTTGGGCCTCGGAAATATTGGTCCGGAAGCTGCACTTCCAGTAATGGAAGGTAAAGCAGTTTTATTCAAAAGCTTTGCCGGCGTCGATGCCTTCCCAATTTGCTTAAACACAACAGATGTCGAAAAAATTATTGAAACCGTTAAGTTGCTCGAGCCAACATTTGGGGGCGTGAATCTTGAAGATATCGCCGCACCAAATTGCTTTGTCATTGAGGAACGATTGAAAAAAGAAGCGAATATTCCTGTTTTCCATGATGATCAACATGGTACTGCTATTGTTACAGCAGCAGGCCTTGTGAACGCTCTAAAGCTGATTGATAAAAAAATGTCTGAAATCAAAGTGGTTGCCAATGGCGCTGGAGCAGCCGGAATTGCCATAATAAAATTATTACACAGCTATGGTGTAAGAGATATTATTATGTGTGATACAAAGGGTGCCATTTATGAAGGACGCCCGCAAGGAATGAATGACATCAAGGCAGAAGTAGCAAAATTTACAAATCGTGATAATCTCACTGGAAGCCTTGCAGATGTAATAAAAGGTGCTGATGTATTTATTGGTGTATCTGTTGAAGGAGCTCTAACAAAAGAAATGGTTGCTTCAATGAACAAAGATGCAATCATCTTTGCGATGGCTAACCCTAATCCAGAAATTATGCCGCATGAAGCAAAAGAAGCGGGAGCAAAAGTGGTAGGAACGGGCAGATCAGATTTTCCAAACCAGGTAAATAATGTCCTAGCCTTCCCTGGAATTTTCCGCGGGGCACTAGATGTCCGCGCAACACACATAAACGAGAAAATGAAAGTGGCAGCTGTTGAGGCAATAGCCAGTTTAATAGATGAATCTGAACTAAATGAGGATTATGTCATCCCTGCACCGTTTGATCCGCGCGTTGCGCCGGCTGTTGCTGCCGCAGTAGCAAAAGCAGCAATGGAAACGGGTGTTGCACGTATTAAGGTTGACCCTGAAGATGTAAGAGAAAAAACAATGAGGCTCGCTATTATAGGTAAAAGTGAGTGATTGGTAAGTGACGAATACAAAAGTATATCTTGAGATTGTTAAACAGCTAAGAGAGATGATATCTGCAGATAATTTGAAATCTGGAGATAAAATCCCATCTGAACGGGAATTATCAGAGCGCCTGAATGTCGGGCGCTCTTCCGTTCGCGAAGCTTTAAGAGCATTAGAACTGTTAGGCTTAATCGAAACCAGACGCGGTGAAGGTACTTTTATCCGTGATTTTCGGGGAAATCAACTCGTACAGCTGCTCGGGACTTTTATTCTTCAAGATGAAAAGGCAAAGTTAGACGTCATTGAAACAAAGAACCTAATAGAAATGGATTTTCTTCGGTTAGTTCTTAATAGGGCTGAAGAAAAGGAGTTATTGAAGCTAAAGAGCTTAGTTTGTGCCGATCAATTAAATGATGATCAATTCTTTTATCAACTTATTGTACTGGCAGACAATTATTTGTTTTCAAGGATATGGTTAATATTAAAGGACTATCACCATTCATTAAGTTTAATAAACGTGGGGTATAATCGTGATAGCTATTTAATGTTAATCGAAGCCTTGGTTGAAAAAGATGAGGAAAAAACATTATCTGCTTATCGCCAATTAAGAAATTTGTCTATTTTAACCGACAAATACTAACAGATTTTGAAGTATTTTTCCTTTATAGTGATAGACAAGCAATCAAGCCCCAATTGGATGTGGGCATTTTTAATGTTTGAGTGGTCTGACCAATTTTACAGGTTAGGTTTGAATTGTCATTATTTAAGGATAGACTTCAAATAAAGAATGATAAAAACTTTGCCGATTGGCAGATTTTTCGAACAAAGGAGGTTGGACAAATTGCTTAAAGAGCTTTTTACAAAAAACACGACTAAAAAGAAAAAATATGCAACGATTCCTACCGAGGCTGCAAAAAATGATGTACCAGAAGGAATCATGACAAAATGTCCGTCATGTAAAACAATCATGTACACAAAGGAACTAAATAAAAATTTGAAGGTCTGCCTGCATTGTGGACACCACTTTGCCATGAATGCAAAAGAGCGTATCGTTAGCTTTTTAGATGAAGGCAGCTTCAATGAAATAGACGAAAACATGGTTTCCGTAAACCCATTAAACTTCCCCGATTATCTGGAAAAAGTAGAAAAAGATCGTCAGAAAACGAAGATTAATGAGGCTGTTGTAACTGGGTATGGAAGTGTTAACGGTAATAATATTGTGGTTGCCATTATGGATTCTACATTTAGAATGGGTAGTATGGGTTCTGTTGTAGGGGAGAAAATTACCCGCGCAATTGAAAAAGCAGATGAAATGTCAGTGCCATTTATAATATTTACTGCCTCTGGCGGTGCTAGAATGCAAGAAGGCGTCCTTAGCTTAATGCAAATGGCAAAAACTAGTGTGGCACTAAAGAGATTCAGTGATAATGGCGGACTTATTATTTCAATTATGACTCACCCAACAACTGGCGGTGTTTCTGCAAGCTTCGCATCATTAGGAGACTATAACTTTGCAGAACCAGGGGCATTAATTGGTTTTGCCGGACGTAGAGTTATTGAACAATCCATTCGTGAGGAACTGCCTGAAGACTTTCAAACAGCGGAGTTTCTATTAAAGCATGGCCAGTTGGACGCGATTATTTCTCGTCCTGAGTTAATCGATAAAATCACAAACTTACTTGAAATCCATCAACCAGGAGGTGAGCTCGAATGGTAGGGGAATTAGAATTTGAACGCCCGATCGTGCAATTAAGAAATAAAATTGCCGAAATTAAAGAGTTTACAAAAACTGCAGATGTTGATTTATCATCCGAAATTGAAAAATTAGAATTACGACTTGAAAAACTTGAAAAAGATATTTATAACAACATAAAGCCATGGGATCGTGTTCAAATTGCCAGGCATCCAAATAGACCTACTACATTAGATTATATCTCTAATCTATTTGACGGTTTCTTTGAATGTCATGGAGACAGAGCATTTGGTGACGATGAAGCAATTGTCGGAGGTGTTGCGAAATTTCGCGGGCTTCCTGTTACCGTCATTGGCCATCAAAGAGGGAAAGATACCAAAGAAAATATCCGCAGAAACTTTGGTATGCCGCACCCGGAAGGCTATAGAAAAGCACTGCGTCTAATGAAACAGGCGGATAAATTTAATCGTCCAATCATTTGTTTTATCGATACAAAAGGTGCCTATCCAGGAAAAGCTGCAGAAGAACGAGGCCAAAGTGAAGCCATTGCACGTAATCTATTTGAAATGGCTGGACTTAAGGTTCCAGTTATTTGCATTGTCATTGGTGAGGGAGGAAGTGGTGGTGCGCTCGCGTTAGGAGTGGGCAACCGCATGTACATGCTCGAAAATTCCACCTACTCTGTTATATCACCAGAAGGAGCAGCGGCTATATTATGGAAGGATTCTGCCCTTGCGAAGAAGGCAGCAGAGTCGATGAAAATAACAGCACCCGACTTAAAGGAACTGGGTATTATCGATGATATCATTCCAGAAATTAAGGGCGGGGCACATAAAGATGTTAAGGGTCAAGCAGAAGCGATTGACAATTTCTTGAAGAAATCCTTAAAGGAACTTTTAGAACTTTCCGATGAGGAACTTGTTGCAGATCGCTATAATCGATTTAGAACGATTGGCGAATACTCATTTTTAAAGGATTATATTAGTATCTAAAACGTGCTCTCTGGGCACGTTTTAATTTTTAGTGATTATTTTCCATTTCACAATTATGTCAACAATTATCCACTATATGTAAATGTTTGCGTTTCCATTTTTAGGTTAAGCGTTTCCAGTTAACGGACAATTCCGTCTATTAAATTTACTAATATGATTGAGTTGTTATAGAGGTCTCTTTAATGGTATTTTATAAATATTCCCGGATTTTCTGTAGATAATAAATAAAGTACTTGTAAAATGAAAACTCCTTTTAGATATACATAAATAGTTGAGTAAATCACATGAGGTGGTAGAAATGAAAAAAATTGGCGTTCTAACAAGCGGCGGAGATTCACCAGGTATGAATCCGGCGATTCGGGCGGTAGTTCGAAAAGCAATATATCATAATGTAGAGGTCTATGGAATTTATGGCGGATATACGGGTTTAATTTCTGGAAACATAAAAAAACTCGAGCTTGGATCTGTTGGTGATATTATTCATCGTGGGGGCACTATGCTGCATACCGCACGATGTCCAGAATTTAAAACACCAGAGGGACAACAAAAAGGAATTGAGCAGTTAAAAGCACATGGTATTGAAGGGCTTGTTGTCATTGGTGGCGATGGTTCTTATCGCGGTGCAAGAGCTTTGACTCAGCAAGGATATCCATGTGTAGGTGTACCTGGTACGATTGATAATGATATTCCAGGAACCGAACTAACAATTGGATTTGATACTGCATTAAACACTGTTATTGATGCTTTGGACAAAATTCGTGATACGGCTACATCACATGAAAGAACCTTTGTGATTGAAGTAATGGGCAGGGACGCTGGTGACATCGCTTTGTATGCTGGTCTTGCAGGTGGTGCAGAAACCATCCTTATCCCTGAAGAAAACTTCGATATGGCTGAAATTGCAGAAAGACTTCGAAAGGGTCATGAGCGTGGTAAGAAGCATAGTATCATCATTGTTGCTGAAGGAGTTTGCGGCGGCAATGAATTTGCGAAACAGTTAAAAGAAGCTACTAATTTTGACACTAGAGTATCCGTTCTAGGGCATATACAACGCGGTGGTTCTCCAACTGCAGCGGACAGGGTACTTGCAAGCCGTTTAGGTGCAAGAGCAGTAGAATTATTAATCGAAGGTAAAGGCGGACGTGCTGTAGGGATGGAAAGTAATCGTGTTGTAGATTACGATATCGTTGAAGCATTAGAGAGAAAACACGCACTAGACCTAGACCTTGTTAAACTTTCAAAAGAACTATCTATCTAACCAGTGTTTTAAATTATTATAATCTAGCTCCGGTCGCCATCGGCTCTATGGTCTAAGCCAATCCGGCAAGAAGGTTAAAAAGCAACCTTCTTGCCGGCTCGTCTTATGCTTGTCGCCGATAAACAGGCGCCCTACGCTTTTTAATTTAGGAGGAAATAAAGAATGTTGCGTAAAACGAAAATTGTCTGTACGATCGGCCCTGCAAGTGAAAGTGTAGAAAAGTTAACCCAATTAATCGAATCTGGTATGAATGTTGCTCGTTTAAATTTTTCTCATGGTGACTTTGAAGAGCATGGACAGCGAATCCAAAATATTCGTGAAGCCTCAAAACTAACAGGTAAAACTGTTGCCATTCTCCTTGATACAAAAGGTCCGGAAATCCGCACGAATAATATGGTAAATGGAGCAATTGAACTTAAATCAGGGGAAAATATTATTGTTTCGATGACTGAAGTCGAAGGTACCACAGAAAAATTTTCAATTACATACCCTGGATTAATTGATGATGTGCATGTGGGCTCTAAAATATTATTAGATGATGGTTTAATTGGACTAGAAGTTCTTAATATTGATAAGGCCCAAAATGAAATTCTGACAAAAATTCTTAACAGTGGAACCTTGAAGAACAAAAAAGGTGTTAACGTCCCTGGAGTATCGGTAAAACTTCCGGGTATTACTGAAAAAGACACAAATGATATCATTTTTGGAATTGAACAAGGTGTTGATTTTATTGCGGCATCTTTTGTACGACGTGCAAGCGATGTAATGGAAATTCGTCAGCTGTTAGAGGAAAAGCAGGCTACCCACATCCATATTATCCCTAAGATTGAAAACCAAGAAGGCGTCGATAACATTGATGAAATCCTTGAAATTTCAGACGGTTTAATGGTGGCACGTGGTGACCTAGGTGTAGAAATACCAGCTGAAGAAGTACCACTTGTACAAAAAATGTTAATCAAGAAGTGTAATGCGCATGGTAAACCTGTTATTACCGCTACACAAATGCTTGATTCAATGCAGCGTAATCCGCGTCCAACACGTGCCGAGGCTAGTGACGTAGCCAATGCAATCTTTGATGGTACAGATGCAATCATGTTATCAGGTGAAACAGCTGCTGGAATTTATCCAGTTGAAGCTGTGCAAACCATGCATAATATTGCTTCTAGAGCGGAACAAGCACTAGATCATAAAGAAATTTTATCGGCACGCAGTAAAGATACAGAACACAATCTTACTGATGCTATTGGTCAGTCAGTTGCGCATACCGCTTTAAATCTTGATGCAAACGCAATTGTGGCACCAACTGAAAGTGGTCATACTGCTAGGATGATATCTAAATACCGTACAAAGGCACCAATCGTGGCAGTAACAGCCAATGAGCAAATTTGCCGCCGTTTAGCGCTTGTATGGGGTGTATATCCTAAGCTTGGAAGAATGTGCAGCTCTACGGACGAAATGCTCGACAGCGCTGTTGAGGAAAGTGTGAACAGCGGAATTGTCAAACATGGTGATTTAGTTGTTATCACTGCTGGTGTTCCAGTTGGAGAAGCAGGTACAACAAACTTAATGAAAATTCATGTAGTTGGCGATATTCTGGCTAGAGCACAAGGAATCGGTCGGAAGTCTGCTTTCGGTAAAGTGGTAATTGCCCATAATGCAGGAGAAGCAATCGAGAAGGTTAAGCCAGGTTCCATTTTAGTTACGCTTGGTTCAGACCGTGATATGGTACCAGCGATTGAAAAATGTGCTGCTCTTATTACTCAAGAGGGCGGGTTAACCAGCCATGCTGCGGTAGTCGGCCTTAACTTAGGTATTCCTGTAATTGTAGGTGTAGAAAATGCACTTGAGTTATTTAGAGATGGTCAAGAAATCACTGTGGACGCGACAAGAGGTGTCATTTATAACGGGCACGCTAGTGTACTATAAAATCAGGAAAGAAGGGATATTCCCTTCTTTTTTTTTATCATTCGGTATATAATAAATTAAAGCTTGTTTGAAGGAGATAAAACAATGCGCTATTTAGCTTTATTAATTATTGTCATACCTGCAATAGATATCGGATTCCTGCTATTATCAGGTAAAACAATCGGATTACTGCCCACGATTGCACTTATCATTCTAACAGGAGTAGTTGGGGCCTATTTGGCCAAGAGAGAAGGATTGCAGACCATAAAGAGAGCTCAGGAACAGCTTGCTTATGGTCAAATTCCTGGTGAATCTGTTCTTGATGGCATATGTATTCTTATTGGTGCTACCCTGTTAGTAACCCCTGGATTTTTTACCGATTTATTTGGATTTTTATTATTATTTCCTCCATCTAGAAAGCCTTTTAAATATCTAATGATTAACGCTTTACGGAAGAGAATACAAAATGGAAATATCAAAATTATCAAATAAAAACGTCAACTTCCTGTGGAGGTTGACGTTTTTATTTATTAGACCTCTTTTCCTTTAACAAAGGTCCATATATCGTGAAACACATTTGCACGGTAAAGAGTGTTAATAATGACCAGAGTGACAGGGCCCAAAATTAAACCTAGAAAGCCAATTAGTTTAAATCCGACGAACAAGGCGATTAGGGTGGCTAATGGATCAAGACCAATATTGGATGAGAGTATTTTTGGCTCCATAATTTGTCTCTGCACGATTACGAGTAAATACAGGACTCCTAAGCCTATTGCAAGGCTTATATCCCCTGCAATGACCTCATATATAATCCATGGTACAAAAACCGCTCCGGTGCCAAGGTATGGGATAATATCTATAATACCTGTTATCAAAGCGATGGTAATAGCATAATCAATGCGGAGTACAAGAAGGCCAATTAAAATAATTACGGTTGTAATAGATATAAGGGTTAGCTGAGCCTTTAAAAAGCCAAATAAAGCCTTCTGCAAATCGGCAAATACAGTTTTACCACTTGTTTTAGCCTTTTCGGGTAAAATGGTGCTGCTGATACGTGATAGTCGGTTCCAATCCTTACTAATAAAAAAGGTTGCTAAAAAGGAAAAGATTAGTACAGTTGCGGCATTTGGGAACCAGGATAAGATGACTGGTATGTTGCCGAATAAATTTTGGATGAAGTTTCCAACGGTTGTTCCAATGGTAGTACCAACATTTTTTATATTAGAAATGATGGTGTTTTGCTGCCCATCTTCTAATTGATTAAACATACTTGTTAATTGATTATAAAGAGGGATAATTTGAGCAGTTATATACTCCTCAATATAACCGATTAAGGTATCCAAATGCTCCGGAACAACCCGTGCAAGGTAATTTGCGCCTGAAACCAATTCAGCTACTAAAAGTGTAACTAAGCCTGCAACAAGGGCAAATATGATGATCAAAGCTATAAAAACGGCTAAGCTACGGGGCATTCGAAGTTTTTTCTCAAAAATGTTCACAATTGGGTTGATAAAAAAGGCAATTACTAAGGCGATAAGAAATGGATAGGTCACTTTTGACAAATAATAAAATGATAGAAGTGCGAGAACCACGATGCCAATGACTAAGAAGAACCTAAAGGTTCGATACAAGTACTTTTTATCCAATAACATGCCTCCTTAACCAGTCTTTTAGGTAGCTCTAGTTTAACATTTTTTGTACAAAGCTGCATGATTTTCCATATTGTAAGAAGAGGAAGGATGAAATATATGTTTAATCAGCCATTATTGTTTCTATTACTACTTTTAATCATTGGACTTATCGCAAAAAATAACTCATTGTTGATCGCTATTGTGGTTTTATTACTTTTGAAATTAGGCGGACTTGAAACAAAAACCTTTTCCTTTATTCAGAGTAAAGGTATTAATTGGGGAGTTACGGTCATCACAATAGCAGTATTAGCTCCGATTGCCTCTGGTGAAATCGGTTTTAAAGATTTGACAAGTGCTTTTAAATCACCGCTTGCTTGGGTAGCTCTTATTTCAGGGATGGCCGTTGCCTTATTAGCAAAGGGTGGAGTATCTCTCTTACAAAATGATCCGCATATTACAACGGCACTTGTTTTAGGGACCATACTATCCGTATCCATTTTCAAAGGTGTGGCTGTAGGTCCTCTTATTGGTGCCGGAATAGCCTATACAGCAATGAAAATCATTGATTTTTTTAGTTAGCTGTTTTGTGAAATAATATTTTTTTTGAACTTTTCAGCCCCTTTTCATTCACAAAAATCTGATAATTGTTTATAATAGGACTTGAAAGCGCATCCTTTTTTACATAAATCACATAAATATGCTAGATTACTTGTAAAGTAACTTTTTATTAATTAAAAGTTATTTCGCTTGCTGGCTTTTTTCCGAGCAAGCGCTCAATCTAGATATTGTTTAAAAAGGGCGCTAGTGATTCATAATTGAAATGGAGATTTTCTTTCAACATAGCTGTGACCAAGAAACAGTTTCAGCTGATAAAAATACTTCTTTTAACAAAAGGGTAATGGGTATTGGGGAAATTAGAATGAGAAGGAGAGATTTTCTATGACAGTAACTCGAGGTCTTGAAGGGGTAGTGGCAACAACTTCTTCGATCAGCTCAATTATTGATGATACGTTAACGTATGTTGGGTATGGCATCGATGATTTAGCTGAGAATGCAAGCTTTGAAGAAGTAATTTATTTATTGTGGCACCGCAGACTACCAACTGAGCCTGAATTAACAGAATTAAAAAAACAGCTATCAGAAAATGCAGCACTTCCACAAGAAGTCATTGAGCATTTTAAGATGTATCCGATTGAAAAAGTTCATCCTATGGCTGCACTGCGTTCCGCTGTTTCCTTACTAGGTCTTTATGACGAAGAAGCTGATTCTATGGATCCAGAGTCAAACTATCAAAAGGCAATTCGTCTTCAAGCAAAAATGCCTGCGATTGTGTCAACGTTCGCGCGTGTTAGAAAAGGTCTGGAACCAATTGCACCAAGAACTGATTTAAGCTTTGCTGCAAACTTTCTTTACATGTTGACTGGGAATGAGCCTGATGAAATCGCAGTTAACGCGATGGACAAAGCTCTTGTACTGCATGCTGATCATGAACTTAACGCATCTACATTTACTGCAAGAGTTTGTGTAGCTACTTTATCAGATGTTTATTCTGGTGTAACAGCTGCAATCGGAGCGCTTAAAGGACCATTGCACGGCGGTGCAAATGAAGCAGTAATGAAAATGCTTAAAGAAATTGGTACAATTGAAAATGTTGAGCCCTATGTTCGTGGAAAACTTGAGAAGAAAGAAAAAATCATGGGCTTTGGACACCGCGTTTATCGCTCAGGCGATCCTCGTGCAAAACATTTGAGAGCCATGTCCAAAAAATTAACAGAGCTGACAGGTGAGCCGCATTGGTATGCAATGTCTGAAAAAATTGAGAGCATCGTTACGGGCGAAAAGAAATTACCGCCAAACGTAGATTTCTACTCAGCGTCCATGTACCACAGCTTAGGTATTGACCATGACCTGTTTACACCAATCTTTGCAGTCAGCAGGGTTTCAGGATGGCTTGCTCACATTCTAGAACAGTATGATAACAATCGATTAATTCGTCCACGTGCTGAATATACAGGTCCTGGCATGCAGACATATGTACCAATTAATCAAAGAGGTTAATAAATATTTACTTTTTTCAAAAAAATTGTTCTAATAGGATTGTAGGAAAAGGTTAAAGAGTCAAATCTTTAACCTTGGACTCAATCTCTTTAATTGATTTATTACCATTGATACATACTTAGGAGGAGAACAACTATGCAAGGCGAAAAAATCACAGTAACCAACGGAGTATTAAATGTACCAAACAATCCAATTATCCCATTTATCGAAGGTGACGGTATCGGGCCAGATATCTGGGCAGCTTCTGAGAGAGTGTTAAATGCTGCAGTAGAAAAAGCATATAAAGGTGAGCGTAAAATCGTTTGGAAAGAAGTTCTAGCTGGAGAAAAAGCTTTTAACCAAACTGGTGAATGGCTTCCACAAGAAACTCTTGATGTAATCAACGAATATTTGATTGCCATTAAAGGTCCACTTACAACTCCTGTTGGCGGCGGTATCCGATCACTTAACGTGGCGCTTCGTCAAGTGTTAGATTTATTTGTATGCTTACGTCCAGTAAGATGGTTTGAAGGTGTACCTTCTCCTGTTAAGCGTCCACAAGATACTGATATGGTAATCTTCCGTGAAAATACTGAAGATATTTATGCAGGAATTGAGTATGAAAAAGGCTCAGAAGCGGTTAATAAATTAATCAATTTCTTACAAACTGAAATGGGTGTAAACAAAATCAGATTCCCAGAAACTTCTGGTATTGGAATTAAGCCTGTTTCTGAAGAAGGAACAACACGCCTAGTACGTGCTGCCATTAATTATGCAATTAAAGAAGGCCGTAAATCATTAACACTTGTGCACAAAGGTAATATCATGAAGTTTACTGAAGGTGCATTTAAAAACTGGGGTTATGAGCTTGCTGAAAAAGAATTCGGCGATAAAGTATTTACATGGGCTCAATATGACCGTATTAAAGCAGAGCAAGGTACTGCATCAGCAAACCAAGCTCAAGCTGATGCAGAAGCAGCTGGTAAAATTATCGTAAAAGATGCGATTGCCGATATCTTCTTACAGCAAATCCTTACTCGTCCACGTGAGTTTGATGTTGTTGCAACAATGAACTTAAATGGTGACTATATTTCTGACGCCTTAGCAGCACAAGTTGGCGGTATTGGTATTGCTCCAGGAGCAAACATCAACTATGAAACTGGCCATGCAATCTTTGAAGCTACACACGGAACAGCACCTAAATATGCTGGTCTTGATAAAGTGAATCCTTCATCTGTTATCCTTTCAGGTGTTTTATTACTTGAGCACTTAGGATGGAATGAAGCAGCTAAAATGGTCATTAAATCAGTAGAAAAAACGATTGCTTCTAAAGTAGTAACTTATGACTTCGCCCGTTTAATGGATGGAGCGACAGAAGTTAAGACATCTGAATTTGGTGATGAATTAATTAAGAACATGGAGTAATTGTTAGCTAGTGCACCTAGAGGATGAAACGTGACAAGGAAAATCAGGGCTGTTTTCAAACAGCCCTTTTTCGAATAACGACAATAATACTTTCAAAGGGGAGAGTTAAAAATGTCTTTAAAGCGTAAAAAAGTTTCCGTAATTGGCGGCGGTTTCACTGGTGCTACAACTGCATTCTTACTTGGACAAAAAGAATTAGGCGATGTCGTTTTAGTTGATATCCCTCAAATGGAAAACCCTACAAAAGGGAAGGCATTAGATATGCTTGAAGCAAGTCCAGTACAAGGATTTGATTCAAACATTACTGGTACATCCAATTACGAAGATACTCGTGATTCTGACATTGTCGTAATTACTGCCGGTATTGCTCGTAAGCCTGGAATGAGCCGTGATGATTTAGTTCAAACCAACCAAAAGGTAATGAAAAGTGTTACACAGGAAATCGTAAAGTATTCTCCAAACTGTACAATCCTTGTATTAACAAATCCTGTTGATGCAATGACATATACAGTATTTAAAGAATCAGGATTCCCTAAAAACCGCGTCATTGGCCAATCAGGTGTCCTAGATACAGCTCGTTTCCGTACTTTTGTTGCGCAGGAATTAAATATTTCTGTTAAAGATATTACCGGGTTTGTATTAGGTGGTCATGGTGATGATATGGTTCCACTTGTTCGTTACTCCTATGCTGGTGGTATTCCATTAGAAACATTAATTCCTAAAGATCGTTTAGAAGCGATTGTTGAGCGCACTAGAAAAGGCGGCGGTGAAATCGTTAACCTTTTAGGTAATGGCAGTGCTTATTATGCCCCAGCTGCATCACTAGTTGAAATGTGTGAAGCAATCTTAAAAGACCAGCGCCGCGTTCTTCCTTCCATTGCTTACCTTGAGGGAGAATTTGGATATGAGGGTATTTACCTTGGAGTACCAACAATCCTTGGTGCAAACGGAATTGAGAAGGTTATTGAGCTTGACCTAACGCCTGATGAAAAAGCTGCATTAGACAAATCCGTTGAGTCCGTTCAAAATGTAATGAAAGTATTAGTATAACTGAAAAAAATTCGGGGAAGTTCATTCCCCGAATTTTTTCAACTATATATGAAACCGTTTACAAAGGAGCGTAACGAAATGCTGCTAGGAAAAAAGAGAAAGTTAGGCAGAGAAATAAGAGAAATGTCGGTCGGAGAAAAACTGGTGTTAACCGAAAAGGTGGAAGATAAGGATATTCTCCTTTATTTAGGATTGACTGATGATGCAAATCCACTTTTCATTCAGCATGATTATGCATCCCAAACACCTTATAAGAAACCGATTGTTCCAAGTATCATGCTGACAGGCATGATAACCTCGGCTGTTTCAAGGTATTTACCTGGACCAGGAAGCCATATAGTAACTCAAGATATCCAATTTCCTAAGCCTGTTTATCATTATGCAACGGTTCAATTGATGCTAGAGGTTGTCGAAGTAAATCATGATGACCACACTGTGATAATGACAGCTGTTGGAACAAATGAAAAAGACGAAGTAGTAATTAAGGGGAAACTGAAAGTCTGTCCTCCTCATCGTTTAGGAGGAATGGACGCCAATGTGTTAGATAATTTTTAATATCCTTAAGGAATGTAATTCACATTCCTTTTTTTTGTCTCAAGGTTGATAGTGGGTATTCTTTTATTTCTATATTATAATGGAGAAAGGTGGCGAAATAGATAAATCAATCGGAGGTTTTTATGAAAAACAAGGTACTAGTTGTAGACGATGAACAATCAATTGTAACTTTGCTTCAATATAATTTGGAACAAGCTGGTTTTGATGTAGTAACGGCAATGGATGGCTTAACCGGCAAACAATTAGCTGAAAGTATGGCACCTGATATTATTGTATTAGATCTTATGCTTCCGAAAATGGATGGAATTGAAGTATGTAAGCAGCTTCGGCAGCAAAAAATTATGACACCGATCCTAATGTTAACAGCTAAAGACGATGAATTTGATAAAATATTAGGACTAGAGCTTGGTGCAGATGATTATATGATTAAGCCATTTAGCCCAAGAGAAGTGGTAGCACGGGTAAAAGCTATTTTAAGAAGAATTCAAATACAAACCAGCAGTAATGAGGCAGAACAACAGGGTGGTTCTGATATTGTTATTGGAAACCTTCAAATTATCCCAGAGAAATATGAAGCCTATTTTAATAAGCAACAATTGGAACTCACCCTAAAGGAATACGAATTACTCCACTATTTGGCGCAGAATAAAAATCGCGTGTTAACTCGTGACCAATTATTAAGTGCTGTTTGGAATTATGAATTTGCTGGCGATACTCGTATTGTAGACGTCCATATTTCACATTTGAGGGAAAAAATTGAAGAGGATACGAAGAAACCTGCTTATATAAAAACTGTCCGTGGATTAGGATATAAGCTTGAGGAGCCGAAAGGTGAATGAATAAATTCCGAACAAAGCTTCTTTTTGCACTAATTAGTTTAATCATAATTGGATTAGTAGGATTGGAAATTTTACTGGGTCAGCTTTTTAAAAGTAATTATCTTGATACATATAATGACCGCTTGAATAAGGAAAGCAATCTACTGAGCATGTATATCGAAAATAATGGTGGAGTTCATTCCATCAATCATGATGAAGTAGTCAAAATAAGCCATATGCTTAATGTCAGAATTGCGATTACCGATATCAAAGGAGTTCTCCTTTTTGACAGCGGGAAAATGGAAAATTTAAATATAAACGGAATTAAAGAAAATATTAACGATGTCTTAAAGGAAGAACCAGAAAATGAAACGAAACTTGTTGAGAAGGATGAATACGATTTACACTATGCCTGGAAGCCAGTATTAAAAGCAGGTGAGGAAGAAGGGTATTTGTTCATTATTACAAAAACAAGTGAACTCAGAAACGCTTATAGTCAAATTTGGTGGATTCTTTCTATTAGTTTGATGATGGTGCTAATTGTCTTCATCTATCTTGGGTACAGAATAACTACAAGGTATACAAAGCCAATAGAGGCAGCTACAAATGTTGCCATTGAACTGGCCAAAGGAAATTATCGGGCTAGAATTGAACGGAATGAATTAAACGAAACAAGTATGTTGAGCACTTCTATCAATGTTTTAGCCCAAAATCTTCAGGAAATGAGTAAAGCTCAAGAAATACAGCAGGATCGCCTAAGTGCATTAATTGAAAATATGGGTGCAGGACTACTTTTAATGGATAGCCGCGGCTTCATTAATCTAATTAATAAGGGTTACATCGATATTTTTCATGTAAAATCTTCTAACTACCTAGATAAGTTGTATTATGAAGTGATTGAGCAAGAGGAAATATGTAATATCATCGCGGATGTTTTTAGGACAGAACAAAAAATTAGGAAACATCTGCTTCTCCCATTGGGGATTGAGAGAAGATACTTTGATGTTTACGGTATACCAATTATTGGGATAAATAATGTGTGGAAAGGAGTTTTACTCGTTTTCCATGATATTACCGAGATTAAAAAATTGGAAGTCATGAGAAAAGATTTTGTTGCCAATGTGTCGCATGAATTGAAGACACCAGTGACCTCTATTAAAGGTTTTTCCGAAACGTTGTTAGATGGAGCGATGAACAATCAAGATACGCTAGAAGCATTTTTATCGATTATTTATAAAGAAAGTGAGCGAATGCAATCGCTCATTCAAGATTTGCTAGATTTTTCTAAAATCGAGCAGCAGGAATTTAAGTTGAACATCCAGGACTTTGACCTGTATGAATTAATAAACGAAGTAATCACCATGCTTGATAAAAAAGCAAAATCAAAGGATATTCGTCTAGAACTTCAGTTTCAGAGGGAAGAATTATATATACAAGGAGACCATGACCGCTTAAAACAAGTATTTATTAATCTGATAAGTAATGCAATTTTGTATACCCCGCCAAGAGGAAATGTCATTGTTTCACTGTTTGATTACGATAAAACAGTGAAAATCCATGTAAAAGACACAGGTGTAGGAATTAAAAAAGAAGAAATACCACGGATTTTTGAACGATTTTATCGGGTTGACCGTGCTAGAAGCCGGGATTCTGGCGGGACAGGTCTTGGGTTAGCAATCGTAAAACATTTAGTTGAAGCACATCACGGTAACATCACGGTGAGGAGTACCCTGGGTGAGGGCAGTGAGTTTATCATCGAACTTCATAAATATATGAATTAACCTGAAAGGGGTAAATGGATGGAAAAGAAGAAGTTAGTATTAATAGACGGGAATAGTATCGCTTACCGTGCATTCTTTGCACTGCCCCTGCTTAATAACGATAAAGGCGTACATACAAATGCAGTTTACGGTTTTACAATGATGTTGAATAAGATTATAGAAGACGAAAAGCCAACGCATATACTAGTGGCCTTCGATGCAGGGAAAACAACATTTCGTCATGCTACTTTTGTTGAATATAAGGGTGGAAGGCAGAAAACTCCTCCTGAATTATCCGAACAATTCCCTTTTATTCGGGATCTTCTTGATGCATATGGTATCAAGCGATATGAACTTGAGAACTATGAGGCAGACGACATTATTGGCACGCTGTCATTAACGGCTGAAAAAGAAGGTTATGAAGTCAAGGTAATATCAGGAGATAAAGACTTAACACAACTTTCCTCAGAACGTACAACCGTAGGAATTACTCGTAAAGGAATTACCGATATTGAAGAATATACTCCCGAACATGTTATGGAGAAATACGGTTTAACTCCTGAGCAAATCATTGATATGAAGGGGCTGATGGGTGACCCTTCAGATAATATTCCTGGTGTACCTGGCGTCGGGGAAAAAACAGCGATTAAATTGCTGAAGGAATACTCAACATTAGAAAATTTACTAGAGTCCATTGATAAAGTGACGGGAAATAAGTTAAAGGAAAAGCTTGAAGAATTTAAGGATCAAGCAGTGATGAGTAAGCAGCTTGCTACCATTGAAAGGAACGCACCTGTCGAAGTATCTGTAGAAAATGTCGCCTATGAGGGATTTGAAAGAGAAAAAGTTGTTGCACTGTATAAAGAGCTTGGCTTTCATTCCTTATTAGAAAAATTAGGTGGAGACACTGCAGCCACTGAACAGCTTGAACTTGAAGACATAGAGTATGTAACCCCTGATGAGATTAGTGATGATTTGTTTGCGGATGATAATTATTTTTATGTTGAAATGCTCGATGATAATTATCATTACGCGGATATCATTGGTTTTTCGCTTGTAAATGAAAAGGGAAATTATTATTTACCAACTGAATTAGCTATACAATCTGATAGTTTTAAAAAGTGGGCTGAAGATGAAACAAAAAAGAAAACAGTCTACGACGCAAAGCGGTCCGAGGTATCGTTAAGAAGGTACGATATTCATTTAAAAGGGGTAAATTTCGATACGTTAATGGCGTCCTATATTATCAATCCTTCTGACACCATTGATGATATTTCAACAATCGCCAAAAAGTACGGGGTAAATATCCAATCGGATGAGTCGTTTTATGGAAAAGGGGCTAAGCGGAAAATACCTGAAGCAACACTGCTTGCTGAGCACCTCGTTCGAAAAAGTCTTGCTATGTTTGATTTAAAACAAAAACTGGAAGATGAATTAAAAACAAATGAACAATATGAATTGTTTACAGACCTTGAAATGCCATTATCTTTCATTTTAGCAGATATGGAATCTTGCGGAATTAAGGTGGATAGCGATCGTTTACATAGGATGGGCGGCGAAATTCATGACCGGCTGATCGAAATTGAAGGAATTATCTATGAGCTGGCTGGTGAAAAGTTTAATATTAATTCAACCAAACAATTAGGTGTCATCTTATTTGAAAAATTAAACCTGCCAACCTTTAAGAAAACAAAAACAGGCTATTCAACGTCAGCAGATGTTTTAGAGAAATTAGCAAATGACCATGAAATCATTGAGCATATTCTTACTTACAGACAGTTAGGAAAGCTCCAGTCCACATATATTGAAGGGCTGCTGAAGGTAGTTAATCCTAAAACGAGTAAAGTTCATACACGATATCAACAGACGTTAACAGCAACAGGAAGATTAAGCTCCATAGATCCGAACCTGCAGAATATTCCAATTCGATTAGAAGAGGGCCGGAAAATTCGCCAAGCCTTTGTACCATCAGAACCAGGATGGCTCATTTTTGCAGCCGATTATTCGCAAATCGAGCTTAGAGTTCTTGCTGACATTGCTGGTGATGAAAAACTGATTCAAGCTTTTAAGGATGACCTCGATATTCACACAAAAACAGCGATGGATGTATTCCATGTTGAAGCCGACGAAGTAACATCCAATATGAGACGGCAGGCGAAGGCTGTTAACTTCGGTATTGTCTATGGAATTAGTGATTATGGACTATCCCAGAGCTTAGGAATTACCCGTAAAGAAGCCGGTCTATTTATTGACCGCTATCTTGCCAGCTATCCCGGGGTCAAAGATTATATGGATGACATCATCCATTCCGCTAAACAAAAAGGTTATGTAACTACCCTTCTGCAAAGAAGAAGATATATCCCGGAGATTACACATCGAAATTTTAACATTAGAAGTTTTGCTGAAAGAACGGCAATGAACACCCCGATTCAGGGAAGTGCTGCCGATATCATAAAAAAAGCCATGATAGATATGGCTGAAGCGCTGAAGGATTATGGGTTAAAAACAAGACTACTGCTTCAAGTGCACGATGAACTGATCTTCGAAGCACCAGAAGAAGAAATCGAAACCCTGAAAAAACTCGTTCCTGATGTTATGGAAAATGCCCTCGAATTAAAAGTGCCATTAAAAGTAGACTATTCCTATGGCCCAACATGGTTTGACGCGAAATAGAAAAGCGGAAGCGCCTTGTCCAGGGGCGACAGGCATAAGACGAGCCGGCATGAAGGTTGCTTTTTAACCTTCTTGACGGATTGGCTTATGACCCCGAGCCCCTAGGCGCTGCAGCTGGACAGCATAAAAGGGAGTTGCTTTATGCCAGAACTACCGGAAGTAGAAACAGTAAGAAAGACGTTAAAAAAGCTTGTATCAAATAAACAAATTGAAAATATAACCGTCCACTGGCCGAAAATTATTAAAAATCCTGTTGAGGTTGAACAATTTATTGATGCCCTCAAAGGAGAAACAATTGAGGATGTCGGCAGAAGAGGTAAGTTTTTAATTATTTATACGACTACGTTTGCCCTTGTTTCCCATTTAAGGATGGAAGGAAAATATGGGCTTTACCCAAAAGAAGAACCGTATGATAAACATACTCATGTTATCTTTCACTTTACGGATGGAAGTGAATTAAGGTATCGGGATGTCCGGAAATTTGGAACGATGCATTTGTATATCAAGGGGGAGGAATTTCAGAAACCTCCACTTATTGACCTTGGTCCAGAGCCTTTTTCAGAAGAATTCACGAAGGAATATTTAGCGGACAAGCTGAAAAAGACGAACAGAAAGATAAAGCCTGCGTTACTAGATCAAAAGGTTTTTGTTGGGCTTGGAAACATTTATGTGGATGAGGCCCTGTTCCGTTCTGGAATTCACCCTGAACGGATTGCCAACTCTCTTAGTGATAAAGAATTAACCTTGCTGCATCAAGAGATTGTTAAGACTTTGGAGGAAGCGGTTAAAAAAGGAGGAAGTACGATTCGCTCCTACGTAAACTCCCAAGGTGAAATTGGAATGTTTCAGCTTGAATTATATGCCTATGGCCGTAAAGGGGAAGAATGCAAAAAATGTGGAACCCCGTTAGAAAAAACAACAGTAGGCGGAAGAGGTACGCATTTTTGTCCTAGGTGCCAAAAACTTTAAGTGTTAGAAGTGAGATGACAATTTAATAACAAAGGATAGGCTCCTCCCATATACTATCGTAGTGATTGACGGAAGGAGCCCTAGACATCATGTTTCAAATGTTCTCACTTCTCCTGCTGGCTTTTGCTCTCAGTCTTGATAGCTTTAGCGTAGGGTTTACGTATGGACTTAGAAAAATGGTACTGCCGCTTAAATCGGTACTCATTATTGCAACCTGTTCAGCCATTTCATTAATGATTGCGGTGTCAATCGGACATGGCCTAGAAAAAATATTATCTCCGGATATCACGGCAAGCCTAGGGGGGATAATTTTAATCGCTCTCGGTGCCTGGGTATTATATCAATTTTTCAGGCCAGAGAAAGAAAAGGACTCAGAACTGCTCGAACATGAAAAGCTGATCATTAATTTTGAAATCCGCTCCTTAGGAATTGCCATAAATATCTTAAGGAAACCAATGTCAGCTGACTTTGACCGTTCGGGTACGATCACTGGAATTGAGGCATTCATGCTCGGCTTTGCCTTATCCATCGATGCGTTTGGTGCTGGAATAGGTGCGGCGATGCTTGGATTTTCTCCTTTATATCTAGCCCTTAGCGTTGCTGTTATGAGTTCTTTATTTCTTGTTTTAGGAATAAGAAGCGGTGCTTTTTTCCATAAATTTAACTTGGTCCAAAAGATTACCTTTATACCAGGGATTTTATTAATCATCATTGGAATATTGAAATTATGAACGTTCATGTAGAAAGGAACAGAGTATGTCACTAGTAATCGGTCTAACAGGCGGAATAGCCAGTGGAAAAAGTACAGTTTCCAATATGTTGAAAGAAATGCACATCACTGTTATTGATGCAGACGTAGAAGCCCGCCTAGCTGTTGAAAAAGGAGAACCCGCCTATCAAAAAATTGTTGCTGAATTTGGTGATGATATTGTACTGCCTGACGGGGACATTGATAGGCAGAAACTCGGTTCCATTATTTTTCATAATGCTGAGAAAAGACAGCTCTTAAATAGCATTGTTCATCCTGAGGTGAGAAAAAGGATGAATGATCAAGTCGAAGCAGCGCGGACACGAGCAGAACAAGTCATTATCCTCGATATTCCGCTGCTGTTTGAAAGTAAACTAACGTATATGGTCGAAAAAACCATCCTCGTTTATGTTGATAGAGAAATCCAGCTAAAAAGACTGATGGAAAGAAATGATTTATCGCTGGAGGACGCAGAGGCAAGAATAAAATCACAAATGCCTCTTTCAGAAAAAGTAGCCCTATCCGACGCTGTCATTAACAATAACGGCTCCACCACCGAAACCAAAAAACAGGTAATTGAGGTTTTAAAAGGCTGGGGAATAACAACTCAATAGTAAACAAATCGAGAAGGGGCAACCCTTCTTTTTTGTTTTTATAGAAAGGTATTAAAGAAGTCCAAAATGAAATATCAATATGTTAACTATAATAACAAGTTGTTTGAATTGTAAAACATTTTTAAAATTCCGCACTTTATATAACACATATTAAATTAAATATGTTATACTAATTACATCAAAACAAGTTAATGAGTATAACATATTACGGAAGGGGCCGTGAAATGAGAGCGAGAATTGCAATAAACGGATTTGGGAGAATTGGAAGGATGGTTTTTAGAAAAGCGATCCTTGAAAATACGCTTGATATTATTGCTATAAATGCGAGTTATCCTGCGGAAACATTAGCTCATTTAATCAAATATGATACGGTTCATGGACCATTTCAAGGGGATATCATTGCGCTGGATGAAGAGCTAATTGTAAACGGTAAACGTGTGAAATTATTAAATAATCGAAATCCTGAGCAGCTTCCATGGAAAGAGTTAAATATTGATGTGGTGATTGAAGCGACTGGTAAATTTAACTCACGAGACAAAGCAAGTCTGCACCTAGACGCTGGAGCTAAAAAGGTAATTATTACTGCACCGGGGAAAAACGAGGATATTACCATTGTTATGGGAGTAAACGAGGACAAACTGGACATCACTCAACATGATGTTATTTCAAATGCGTCTTGTACCACAAACTGTCTGGCACCTGTAGCAAAAGTGTTAGATGAAAAGTTTGGAATTGAAAATGGTTTAATGACAACGATTCACTCTTACACAAATGATCAACGGAATATTGACAACCCACATAAAGATTTGCGAAGAGCTAGAGCATGTGGACAATCTATCATCCCAACCACCACTGGGGCAGCTAAAGCGTTATCGCTCGTTTTACCTCAGTTAAAGGGTAAGCTGCATGGAATGTCACTTCGTGTACCTACACCAAATGTTTCACTCGTGGATTTAGTTGTTGATTTGAAGCAAGATGTCACCGTTGATGATATTAATCAGGCCTTTTTGGAAGCAAAAAATGGGCCATTAAAGGGTATTATCGACTTTACGATGGAACCGCTTGTATCTGTTGATTTTAATACAAATCCGTACTCAGCCATTATTGATGGCTTATCGACCATGGTAATGGGAAATAGAAAAGTAAAAGTGCTTGCTTGGTATGATAACGAATGGGGCTATTCTTCCCGTGTTGTCGATCTTACCTTATATGTCGCACATCAAATGGCAAATTCAAATCAAGTAAAAGTTGGATAATTCTCTAAAAAATACTGTCGATTGACAGTATTTTTTTGTAGCTTTCTTCACCATTTTTGCATAATATAGTTCGAAACTTGTACTATGAGGAGATAAGCTCTTTAAACACCAACAACTGGAAAATTTTTATATTGATAGGTTGCAAAACAAATATAAACTTAGTATACTAGTCATCGTGAACTTCTTGAAATTAGGTAGCAATTAATTACTTAAAGGGTTAGGACCTCTCTGGACTAACTTCCCCCCGTGGTAATTACTTGGGTACCATCAACAAAAGAATTTCAAGAATGAAGCAAAAATTTTTAAAGGGGGAAAAATGAGTATGGAAACAATGGGACGCCACGTGATCTCTGAATTATGGGGATGCGATATTGAAAAATTGAATGATATGAATTTTATTGAACAAACTTTTGTTGAAGCAGCTCTTAAATCAGGTGCAGAAGTCCGCGAAGTAGCATTTCATAAGTTTGCACCACAAGGCGTAAGCGGTGTGGTCATTATTTCTGAGTCTCACTTAACGATTCACAGCTTCCCTGAACATGGATATGCCAGCATTGATGTATATACTTGTGGTGATTTAAATCCAAATATAGCAGCAGATTATATAGCTCAAAGCTTAAATGCGCAAACACGTGAGAATATTGAGATACCACGCGGAATGGGTCCTGTTCAGTTTAAACAGGCAAAAGCTCTATAATTTTAAATAATAATCGACGAGGGGTGTATTTTTTGTACACCTCTTTTTATTTTTTTCGTAAAGTATTGTAAAATTAGATAAAAGACTATATTTGGAGGCTCCTATGGCTATATTTGGTAATTTATTTATCCGTTTTAAAAAACAAATCGAAACCGCAGATGATCAAAAAGATAGTGCCTTAACTACCCACTATTATAAAGCAAGCTTCAACCAGCTTTTTAAAACGATTGAAGATTTATTTCACCAGGATGCAGATTGCCGCATTGTTACGGTTTCAAAAGATCATGGTGAGATTGCCGTGGAGATCAATAAACCGATTCCTTGTTTCCTAATCGTTACGGTTGTTTCTGTGAGAGGAATGGAAACGGCGGTAGACTTCAGTATATCTTCTGAAAAATTTTCACCCATCGGATTGTATCCGATTTTAAGAAAAAGACTTATTTCTTATTACGAGCAAATAAACAAATTACATACTCTTGTTAGAGTCGGAAAAAGCTCATAATACATCTTGTGTTACCGTTTTCTATCTAATAAGATAAAGAAAAGATGCTTATGCTTAGGCTATGTTCTTAAAAGATGGTTGTTAAAATCCTAAAGCCGATTTTAACGCGGAATAAACTATTTTGTGCTTGAAATGAAGAATGAAAGCTCTTTTCTTACTATTGAATATTTTGCAACAAATCTTAGTGCAGTAAAGCGTTTTTTATCTCCAAAAGTAACAAAGTTTTAGAAAAGAGCTTATTTATGAATGGATTGATTTGGGAGTTGATCAAATGAAGTGCCCTTCATGTCAAAATTATGGTACACGTGTGCTTGATTCCCGGCCGGTTGATGAGGGTCGTGCAACTCGAAGAAGACGTGAGTGTGAAGAATGTGGATATCGTTTTACGACGTTCGAGAAAATTGAAGAGATTCCACTTATTGTCGTAAAAAAGGAAGGAACGAGGGAAGAATTCAGCCGGGATAAAATCCTGCGTGGCTTGATTAAAGCGTGTGAAAAGCGCCCTGTCGCCTTAAAAGAATTAGAGGATATTACCCAAGGGGTAGAAAAGGAATTGCGTAGTCAAGGAATTTCAGAAATCAAAAGTGAATTGATTGGTGAAATGGTGATGGACAGGCTTGCACATGTTGATGAAGTAGCTTATGTGCGCTTTGCGTCTGTTTACCGTCAATTTAAGGATATAAATGTTTTTATTCAAGAATTAAAGGAATTGATAAACAAGGAGAAATCCTAGGGAGCTAAAGAACGTCTTTGGCTCTTTATTACTTTATTAAAGGGTGAATGATATGGCGCAGCATTGGCAGGAATTGATTCCGATTGACCGTTATCTTGTTACGTCAAATGGATTGCTGCATGAATACGACCGCAAAGTGCTGACTTTTTTATATCAGCCCTTAATCGGCTCCACTTGTTTAAGTTTGTATATGACTCTTTGGGCAGAGCTTGAAGAAAATAAATTATGGTCTGAATCCTCGACTCATCATTTGTTAATGAATTTGTTAAGTATCAACTTAAAGGATATCTACGAAGCTAGGTTGAAATTAGAGGGGATTGGCCTGTTAAAAACATATGTAAAAAGTGATGAGAGTGGACGTTCATTTATTTATGAACTTTATCCACCATTGAATCCAGAGCAATTCTTTCTAGATGGAATGTTAAATATTTATTTATATCGTAAAATCGGCAAAAATCACTTTGCGCGATTAAAACGTTTTTTTAGTATCCCCAAAAAGCCTTTAGAAGAAGATTATTTAGAAGTAACAAGAGCGTTTCAGGATGTGTTTGCTTCGGCAACTCCAGGCAGTCTTCAGTATATGCAAGAGCATGCAGAAGACTTGGAGGCTGAATCCAATCAAGAATTTATTGGCCGTCAAGATCAAAAGCCAATTCAAATTGATACGAATACCTTTGATTTTGATTTGTTAATGGCGGGGCTAAATGAATCACTTGTCCCACAAAAAGCACTGACAAAAAAGGTAAAAGAGGTTATCAGTAATCTATCATTTCTCTATGGAATCAGCCCAATCGAAATGAAAAACTTTGTATTGGGTGCCATTAATGAAAGTGATGAAATTGATGTCGAGGACCTCAGAAAAGGTGCCCGTGACTGGTATCAATTTGAAAATTACGACCAACTTCCGAGTCTTATCAATAAAACGCAGCCTGCCGTCCACCAGGTCCAGTTAACGGAACCAAAAACGCAGGAAGAAAAATTAATTCGCTATTATGAAACCACACCTCCTATCGTTATTTTTAAAGAACTTTCCGGTGGAGTGGAGCCCTCTGCTGCCAATTTAAAAATATTAGAGGAAGTTATGATAAAATATAAACTTCCTCCTGGTGTTGTAAATGTGTTAATCGAGGTTGTACTTAGAAAAACAGATATGAAATTTACAAAGGGATTTGTTGAATCGATTGCAAGCCATTGGGCTCGTCTTAAAATAAAGACTGTTAAAGAAGCGATGGAAGCAGCTAGGAAAGAAGAGCGAGGTTTTCAAGAAAGTAAAAAGACTGGAAAATCTACGAAACAAAAGCCAATCCGGACAGAAGTATTACCTGATTGGTTTGATGATAGCGGAAAAGCAAGTGTTAAGGCAGTTACAAAAGACCAAAACACAGAACTTGAAGCGAAAAAACGTGCAATTGAAGAAAAGCTAAAAGCATTTCGTAAATAGGTGGTGAAGGCAAGTGGAAAGGATAAATCGAACAATTAAGCGATTGGCCTCGAATGAAAACTTTCAAAAGCGTTATGAGGAGCAGCGGAAGCAAGTACTAGAACATCCAGATATTCATGCATTTCTGACAGAACACCAAAATGAGCTGACTCAGAATACCATTGAAAAAAGCATGAGCAAGCTTTATGAATACACGCAGCAAAGTAAAGAATGTAATCGCTGTGAGAGTCTTGATGGCTGTATTAATTTTATGAAAGGGTATCACCCTGATTTAGTACTCGTACGAAATTCCATTGATGTCGTTTATAAACGCTGTCCAAGAAAAGTGATGGCGGATGAACAAAAGAAAAATCAAAAGCTTATTAAGAGTTTATATGTACCTCGAGATATATTGGAAGCAACCTTTGAGGAATTTGAAGGTGACTTGGGCCGCCTGGATGCGGGAGACCGCGCAGCGACTTTTTTAATGAATTACGAGGCGGGTTTAAAGCCTAAGGGATTATATCTCTATGGCAAATTTGGAGTGGGAAAATCCTATTTGTTAGGGGCCATTGCCAACGAGCTTGCTAAAAAGCAAATTCCAACGATGATTGTTTATGTTCCAGAGCTGCTGCGAGAAATGAAAAGTGCCATTGGTGACTCTACCTTAAATGAAAAAATTGAAGCATTGAAAAAAGAACCTATTTTAATGCTCGATGATATCGGTGCAGAAGCAGTTTCCAGCTGGACAAGGGATGAAGTATTAGGACCTATCCTGCAGTTTAGAATGCTTGAAAAGCTTCCAACTTTCTTTACCTCTAATTTTGACTTCCAGGGGCTTGAGCACCATCTAACCTACAGTCAACGAGGTGAAGAGGAAAAAATGAAAGCACGGAGAATCATGGAAAGAATTCGGAGTTTAAGTGACCCTGTTCTGGTCGATGGGCCAAATCGCCGTGATTAAATGATAAATGCTAGTGGATTACCGATGGATATTCGGTAGTCCTTATTTTTTTTCACAATAAGTGTGTAACAATGCTGTCTTAACTTCTATTTTGGCCAAGTCCCCCATATAAATAGTAAAACAGAGTATGGGACAGAGGGGGGATTTGGTTGGCAGAAATCATCTTCCGAAGCAAGATGGATGCGAAGAGATGTTTTGATCACTTGCTGAAGTGCTTACGGTATCATCAAAATAATGAAGATATTCTTCTTTTAGAAGATCGACATATAGTAAAAATTTCGGAAAGTATAGTAAGGTTTGGAGAGGTTAAAGAAGCATTCTATGAATTTATTATAAAAATAAAACGAGATGACTGGTTTCGGGCTATTTTACAAGAGAAATATTTTTTTGAGGATCCAGAAGAGCAGGAGCATATCATGGAGATTATTTATTCTGTTCTTGAAGGTCAGCGGGAGGATCTGGCTGCTTTCATTAAGGAAAATGGGGAAGAAGCCCAAATTAGAGAAGCGGTGGAGGAAATCTTTCAGGATCATGTCTCCTTCTCGTTTGATTCCTTTTTTAAATTCCGATTGCGACCTTTTTTGAAAATGTTAGAGAGTTACGTTGAAATATCCATTGACGAATATAAAATGGAGCAAGAATATCAAATGTTTATTCAAACATTAAGGGATTTTTTAGCGAGCCGTGATTCTAAAATGGACACACTGCACCTTTTGTTTGATGAAGAAATCACATTCTTTGATGAGCAGTTTGTAGAGATAAAAAGAGGAGAGTTGATGAAAATGATTGACCGGAAGCTTTTGTTTAATCATCCGGTTTATGTCGATTCTGCTTCCATTGCTCCTTTATTGTCAATCGCACCAAAAAACATTCACCTTTATACAAAAAACCCAGAGGAACCACTGGTAAGGACGATTAAAAATATCTTCGAAGAACGAGTATTGATAAAGTCATATAAAGGTTTGCGGCATACCAAAGAATGGATTCAGCAGAAAAACTCTGCAAAGGGAAATGGTGCTTGAAAAATATTGAACAAATTGTATGCTTGGTGTATTGATTTTTAAAATTAGAATCATTATAATACAGTACATAGTCCGAAATGCTGAAGCGATTGGCTTATGACTCGAGGGGCTAGGCGCTGAAGCTAGACATCAATATATCAAGCAAAAGTAATGATAAGGACAACAGTATTTTTTCACGGTTACCAGAGAGGGAGGACTCAGGCTGAAAGCCTCCTAGCACGGATTGAATGCTTACCACCTTTAAACTTCAGCGGTGAACGCTTCTTTGAAGTGAGTAATCGCCTGACGGGAAACAGCCCGTTACCCTGTCCTAAAGTCATTTTTAAAGGCTATTTTTTAAAAATGAAAAATTGGGTGGAACCACGTGTTTATTAAACTCGTCCCTTTTCCAGGGACGGGTTTTTTTATTTTTAGGCTCTGTTATTATTCATTGTTGATTTTCGTGTAGGGTTGAGAATTCATAGGCGGAGAATTTCCGGCTATTGTTTATAGAGGAACCTCAAGAAGCAGATATAAGCGGAAATATTCCGGTTAACTGCTTTAAATAAGACAAATTCCAAGGATTTGGATGAAATAAGCGGAAAAACTCCGCTTATTTTTAAGGGAATATGGGTATTTCCCAATTTAAACGGAAATTCTCCGCTTATTTTCCAAACACAGTGAAATCAACATTCAGTTTTAACAGAGCCTATTTTAAAAGCGTTTTAAGGACAAAATTTTGTCCCGAGACGCTCAATTGAAAAGGAGGAAAAACCATGTCAGAAGTTGTTAAGATTTCGTTTCCAGATGGAGCAGTGAAGGAGTTCCCTCGTGGAACAACAACGGAAGATATTGCCGCTTCCATCAGCCCGGGACTGAAGAAAAAAGCAATCGCTGGGAAATGGAATGGTCAATTATTTGATCTTCGCCGTCCAATCGTAGAAGACGGTTCAATAGAAATCGTTGTACCAGAATCAAAAGAGGCTTTGGAGATTTTGCGTCATAGTACAGCTCACTTAATGGCTCAAGCGATTAAAAGGCTGTATGGAAAAGAAGTAAACCTTGGTGTTGGACCAGTAATCGAAGGTGGATTCTATTATGATATCGACCTTGAAGAATCAATTACGCCAGAGGACCTTCCTAGAATTGAAAAAGAAATGGCAAAAATCGTTAATGAAAATATCGAGATCGTTCGTAAAGAAGTCAGCCGTGCAGAAGCGCTGCAGTTCTTCAAAGCAGAAGGCGACCCTTACAAGCTTGAACTAATTGAAGCAATTCCTGATGATGAGCAAGTTACAATCTATGAGCAGGGTGACTTCGCTGACCTTTGCCGTGGTGTCCATGTACCTTCAACTGGAAAAATTAAAGAATTTAAATTGTTGAGCATTGCCGGAGCTTACTGGCGCGGTGACAGCAAAAACAAAATGCTTCAGCGTATTTACGGTACAGCTTTCTTCAAGAAAGAGGATTTGAAAGAACACCTTCGCTTACTTGAAGAAGCGAAAGAACGTGATCATCGTAAGATTGGCAAAGAGTTAAACCTGTTTACTAGCTCTCAATTAGTTGGACAAGGGCTGCCATTATGGCTTCCAAAAGGTGCAACTATCCGCCGGGTGGTTGAAAGATATATCGTTGATAAAGAGCAGCGACTTGGCTATGACCATGTTTATACTCCAATCATGGGAAGTGTCGATTTATACAAAACTTCAGGCCACTGGGATCATTACCAGGAAGATATGTTCCCGATCATGGATATGGATAATGAGCAATTGGTTCTTCGTCCAATGAACTGCCCACACCATATGATGGTGTACAAAAATGCGATTCACAGCTATCGTGAACTTCCAATCCGGATTGCTGAGCTTGGCACAATGCACCGTTATGAAATGTCTGGTGCGTTATCAGGTTTACAGCGTGTTCGCGGAATGACTTTGAACGATGCTCATATCTTTGTTCGACCAGACCAAATCAAAGATGAGTTTAAGCGGGTTGTTAATCTTGTGTTAGAAGTATACAAAGATTTCAACATCAATGATTATTCCTTCCGTCTATCCTACCGTGATCCACAAGATACTGAAAAGTATTTCAATGATGATGCAATGTGGGAAAAAGCGCAAAGTATGCTGAAGGAAGCAATGGATGACCTGGGCCTTGATTATTATGAAGCAGAAGGAGAAGCAGCTTTCTACGGTCCTAAACTTGATGTTCAAGTTAAAACAGCTTTAGGAAAAGAAGAAACACTGTCTACAGTTCAATTAGACTTCTTGCTTCCTGAACGATTTGATTTAAATTACGTTGGGGAAGATGGAAAGCAGCACCGCCCAGTGGTTATCCACCGTGGAGTCGTTTCAACAATGGAACGCTTTGTGGCTTTCTTAATTGAAGAATACAAAGGGGCATTCCCAACTTGGCTTGCTCCAGTACAGGTACAAGTCATTCCTGTTTCACCTGATGTGCATTTTGACTTTGCCAAGCAGGTACAGGAGCAACTTCAAAACCAAGGCTTCCGTGTTGAATTAGATGCCCGTAATGAAAAAATCGGCTACAAAATCCGAGAAGCACAAATGCAAAAAATTCCATACATGCTCGTTGTCGGCGACAAAGAAGTAGAAGAAAATGCCGTAAACGTCCGCAAATACGGCGAACAAAAATCAGAAACACAGCCATTTGCACAGTTCCTTGAGTCCTTGCTGGCAGAAGTAAAAAGAGGATAAATGATTACAAAGGGAGGTTTTCTCCCTTTGTTTTTTGAAAAGAAAAAATTTCTATTGAATAATTTTTTGTTTCTTGATAAAATGAATTTCGTTGTCATATGAAATGCATGTTTGACATCACGTCTTTGCTTATGTTATAGTAACTAAGGAAAATTGAATACTAGTTTTGGGAAAAGAAGAAGCACCCGCTTCTCACCTGATTGACGCAATTGGCAGTTGGCAGGTTTTACGTGAACTTTTTAGTTTATTACTTTTGTTTCGTAAAGTGTGGGTGTTTGCATCCGCACTTTTTTATTTGTAAAAAAACAAAACATCTAAAAGTACGTTCATTTCTTGCCGAAGCAGCAAAGTGTCAAAGTCAGTCAGCTGATTACTTGACCCGAAAGTTGTATTCGTGAAAACCTTGGAGGTGGCTAATTATTAGCAAAGACATGTTGTTAAATGAGGGTATTCGCGCTCGCGAAGTTCGCTTAATTGATCAGAACGGCGAACAATTAGGTATTAAAACCAAATTTGAAGCGCTGGAGATTGCCGGACGAGTGAATCTTGATTTGGTACTAGTTGCACCAAATGCAAAGCCTCCGGTAGCCCGAATTATGGACTATGGCAAATTTAAATTCGAGAATCAAAAGAAAGAAAAAGAAGCTCGAAAGAATCAAAAGATTATTGTTACAAAAGAAGTTCGTCTCAGCCCAACAATTGATGAGCATGACTTTAATACAAAACTTCGCAATGCGATTAAGTTTTTGGAAAAAGGCGACAAGGTAAAAGCTTCAATCCGCTTCAAGGGCCGGGCGATTACCCATAAAGAAATCGGTCAACGAGTGTTAGACCGTTTTGCTACTGAGTGCAAGGAAGTTGCAACCATTGAGTCTCATCCAAAAATGGATGGACGAAGCATGTTCCTCGTTCTAGCACCTAAAACTGAAAAGTAATAAGGAGGACTATCCCAATGCCAAAAATGAAAACTCACCGTGGCGCTGCAAAGCGTTTCAAGAAAACTGGTTCTGGTAAACTGAAGCGTTCTCACGCTTATACTAGCCACTTATTTGCAAACAAATCTACAAAAGCTAAGCGTAAGCTTCGCAAAGCGTCTCTTGTTTCTAAGGGCGATTTCAAACGTATCCGTTTCTTATTAACAAATCTTAAGTAATCTCGAACGATTGATATATAGGAGGGAAATTCAATGCCACGTGTAAAAGGCGGTACTGTAACGCGTAAGCGTCGTAAAAAAGTTATTAAATTAGCAAAAGGTTATTATGGTTCAAAACATACATTATATAAAGTAGCTAACCAACAGGTTATGAAATCTTTAATGTATGCATTCCGCGATCGTCGTCAGAAGAAGCGCGACTTCCGCAAACTTTGGATTACTCGTATCAACGCAGCAGCTCGTATGAATGGTCTTTCTTATAGCCGTTTAATGCATGGCTTAAAGCTTGCTGGTATCGAAGTAAACCGCAAAATGCTTGCTGAATTAGCAGTAAGTGATGCAAACGCATTTGCTGAATTAGCAACTGTTGCAAAACAACAACAAGCGAAGTAATTTTACGATAAAAGCCATTCTCTTATGAGGATGGCTTTTCCTATAAGGGAGACGGGAAAAATGAATACGATTCTAGGTGCCTATGTCATTATGAACCTTATTGGTTTAATTGTGATGAAAGCCGATAAAGACCGGGCAAAAAAACATCAATACAGGATTAGTGAAAAAACATTATGGCTAATTGCCGTATTTGGCGGAGCGGCAGGTACTACAGCAGGAATGCAGCTATATCGCCATAAGACGAAGCATTTATCATTTAAATTTGGTTTTCCCATCCTAGCCTTAGCAGAACTCATTCTTTTAGGCTATTTTTATAGTTTATAGACATAACAGCATGGCCCATTCTATATGCTAAATTAACAAGATAGATTAACACCCAGGGGGCATCTAAATGAATGAGGACTTGTCTTTGCTGTTAATCATGGTGGAAGCTGGCGGCATTTTTGCTCCACTTGCTTTCGTTGTATTTCATCTGCTCAGATCGTTCTTATTTATTCCTGTATCAGTTGTTGTCATTGCGGGCGGTGTTCTGTTTGGAACTTTGTGGGGAACTATTTATTCGGTTATCGGTTTAATGGGGGTTAGCGTCTTTTTCTATGTTTTTATCGATAGAATGCCAAAAACCCAGGAGCGCATAATAAAATTAAAAAATCGTTGGTTCGGGGAATATCGGAATCTTACCGTTGGTCAAATAGCAATTTTAAGACTTATTCCATTTGTACATTACCATCTATTAAGCTTTTGTTTAAAACAAAGAAAACCTAAATTTAAAGAGTATATGAAGGTTTCTTTACTAACAAATATTCCAATCTCTTTTTTCTTCACAATCTTTGGAGAGTATATCAGTACTTTTACCCCTTCTCTTATCATTATGATTCTACTTGGTTTAACTTTTCTCGTATATCTTTTAAGAGAGAAACAAAATGTGATCAAATGGAAGGAATTCTTTAAAAGAACAAAGGAAAAAGCCGCTGGTTAAGCGGCTATTTTTGCTGTAAAAATTCATGTATTGGGCTATTCCAATTAATTTGGGCAACTGGATATCTTTCGTGTATTTTTTTTTCGATAAAATAAAAATCCTCCTTAGCCATTCCTTGTATGGAAGTAGTCTGATCAGGCCAAAGCGAGATGGAAACAACATCAATCGTATTTTTCGTGGCACCCAGGTATTTTTCTCCCGTAAACAATGCACCATTGTAGGTGAGTTGAAAATTCTTAATAACTTCCTCATTATCTAAAAGCAGAAAGCGTTTATGTTTTCGAGCGGTTTCTAATTTACGGGCTGGTTTGAGGAGGAATTTAATACTTCCAAAAATCAAGAAGATGAACAAGAATACTAAAAGTAAGCGCAGCAGCCAAATCATGGCATTGCCTCCTAGACCTTTTTCCTACTATACGAAATGGAATGAGAAAAGTTTCATTCTCCCAACAATTTGATATAATTTTGCAGAGGGAGTGATTAAATGCAGCTAGAAAAATTATTTAGAATGCAACGTGGACTGGATCTGCATATTGAAGAAAAGCATGGATTACAGAACGAAGATTTATTTGATAGAAAGGTTCTTGCCTTGTTGGTGGAGCTCGGTGAATTAGCAAATGAAACACGCTGTTTCAAGTTTTGGAGTATCAGACCATCATCGGAAAAGAGTGTTATTTTAGAGGAGTTTGTGGACGGAATTCACTTTATATTATCGCTGGGAATCGAATGCGGGTTTCAAAACCTTGATTACAAATTGGAGGCGAAACCTTCAATAGAGAGCACTACAGAGCAGTTTCTTTTGATTTATCAAGAAATAAATAAATTTAAGGACAGCAAGAATGTTATGGATTTCAAAACCCTGCTACAATCTTATTTACAGCTTGGTAGCCTCCTTGGGATATCCTATGAGGAAATGGAAAAAGCATATTTTACAAAAAATGAAGTAAATTATCAAAGACAGCAGAATAACTATTAGCAGTAGATATACATGATTTTCTGTTTAATAATTTCGAACATATATAAAAGGGGGGCGAAGCAATGGCTAAAATGGATGAAACCTTAACCATGTTTAAGGATCTAACAGATGCCAATGGCATTCCTGGCAACGAACGGGAAGTTCGCGAAGTAATGAGAAAGTACATAGCACCATATGCGGATGAAGTCACTACTGATGGACTTGGCAGTTTAATTGCCAAGAAGGTTGGTAAAGAGGGTGGTCCAAGAATTATCGTAGCAGGCCACTTAGACGAAGTTGGTTTTATGATAACTCAAATTGATGATAAGGGTTTCCTGCGCTTTCAAACAGTAGGCGGCTGGTGGTCACAAGTTATGCTGGCACAACGAGTCACCGTGGTTACCAATAAAGGTAATATCATTGGTGTCATCGGGTCCAAGCCGCCGCACATTTTACCGGCAGAAGCTCGTAAGAAGCCAGTAGATATAAAAGATATGTTTATTGACATCGGTGCTTCAAGCCGTGAGGAAGCAATGGAGTGGGGCGTCCTGCCAGGTGATATGGTCGTACCATATTTTGAATTTACTGTGATGAATAATGAAAAATTTCTTTTAGCAAAAGCATGGGATAACCGAATTGGCTGTGCCATTGCCATTGATGTATTGAGGCAATTGAAAGATACGGATCATCCAAATGAGGTTTATGGTCTTGGAACCGTACAGGAAGAAATCGGTGCACGTGGTGCAAGAACCTCTGCAGCTAAAATTAACCCTGATATCGGTTTTGCAGTCGATGTTGGGATTGCTGGGGATACTCCAGGGATTACTGAAAAAGAAGCAATGAGCAAGATGGGGAAAGGTCCGCAAATCATCCTATACGACGCTACCCTTGTAGCACATAAAGGCTTGCGTGATTTAATTATCAGTGTTGCGGATGAGTTAAATATCCCTTATCAATTCGATGTCATTCCAGGCGGCGGAACAGACGCAGGTCCGATTCATACTACGCACAATGGTGTGCCTTCTATACCAATTACAATCGCAACTCGCTATATTCATACGCATGCCGCCATGCTCCATCGTGATGACTACGAAAATGCAGTTAAGTTGATTGTTGAAGTCATCAAGCGTTTAGATCGTGAAACAGTCGATAAAATTACCTATGAATAAAGATGATGTCCTCGATATTATATCGGGGATTTTTTTATTAAATACTGGCGGATGGCGAGAAATACTGGTGGATAAGCATAAAAATAGCTGCCGATTCATATCGGCAGCACAATATAAATTACTTTAAACCACTTTCAAGTGCTGAAAGCATTTCTTTCTTTTCTTCCTCAGAGGAATTTTTCCAAATGACTTCAAATAATACACCTAATCCTGGGAGCATTTTTTCTTCACCATTTTGGATGGCATCAACGATTGTATCTTCTAATTGTTCTTGTGAGTTACCTGAAACATTGTGAATAATTGCATTTCGTAAGTTTAAGTTCATATGAATTCACTCCTTTTTTATCCTGTATTACTCTAATATGTTTTCTAATTTTAGTTTTATTATGTATTTTTTTTGGGATATAATGAGAAAAAACACTGAAGGAGTACAAATTTGAAGCATATTGAATCTATTCAAAATCCAAAAGTAAAACAATGGAAGAAGCTATTAACAAAAAAGGAACGGGATAAATCCGGAACATTCTTAGTAGAAGGTTTTCATTTAGTTGAAGAAGCATTAAAACAAAGTGATAGGGTTATGGAGATTATCGTTTCTGATAAGACAGGTCTTCCGCCGCGCTGGGATTCCGGGGAGATACCAGTCACGGTCGTAACAGAGGAAATTTCAAATTCATTATCTGACACGGAGGCACCGCAAGGAATTTATGCTGTTTGCCGGCAGGTTCAAATAGAAATACCAGCTGCGAAGACGTATCTGCTAATTGACGCCGTACAGGACCCAGGGAATTTAGGAACGATGATTCGCACAGCTGACGCAGCCGGCATTGACGCAGTTGTTGTAGGTAAGGGCAGTGTTGATGTTTATAATTCAAAGGTACTTCGCTCGGCACAAGGCAGTCATTTTCACCTGCCTATCCTAAGTGGCGATCTCAATGATTGGGTCGAAAAGCTGCAAGCGAAAAATATTTCCGTTTATGGTACAGCACTTGAAGGGGCTTCTGCATATACTGATATTTCAACAGATGATTGCTTTGCATTACTCGTAGGCAACGAGGGCAGCGGGGTTAACAAAGAGCTGCTTGAAAAAACGACAGCAAACCTATATATTCCCATCTACGGACAAAGCGAATCACTCAACGTAGCCGTGGCGACGGGCATATTGTTATATTTTTTAAAAAAATAGACGATACTAGTTTGAATCGTTAAGTAAAGTATTATATAATAATCTACATTATTGAAAAATAACAAAAACGATGACGGAGAAAAGTATCTTATCAAAGACCATTTAGGGAGAAGGTGCCGTGACTGAAAGCACTTTTATGGGAAGGTTAAGAGAAGTTCACCTCCAGAGTTGACATCGGGACCACGTGCAAAAGCATGTGTAAAGATGTACCGGCCTAGCCGTTATCCCAATGAAGCGAACACATGTGTTTTATACATACCGTGTTTACAAGGGTGGTACCGCGAACTATAAACCTCGTCCCTTTCCAGGGATGGGGTTTTTTTGTTTGGAAAAAGAAACCGCCTAAATTTACACATTAAAAAAGGAGGAAATACGATGCAAGAACGATTAAAAGAATTGCAGCAGGAAGCTATTCAAAAAATTGAACAGTCTTCAAGCTTAAAAGAATTAAATGACATCCGCGTTGCCTATTTAGGAAAAAAAGGTCCAATCACGGAAGTACTTCGTGGAATGGGTAAACTCTCAGCGGAAGAGCGTCCAATTATGGGAGCACTTGCAAATGAAGTTCGTGAAGCCATTGCTACTACATTAGAGGCAAAACAGAAAGATTTAGAAGAAGCTGCCGTTTTAGAAAGATTAGCCTCTGAATCAATCGATGTTACATTGCCAGGAAGACCCGTTAAGGTTGGTAACCACCATCCATTAACAAGAATCATTGAAGAAATTGAAGATTTGTTTATTGGAATGGGTTATCAGGTGGCAGAAGGTCCTGAAGTAGAGCAGGATTATTATAATTTTGAAGCGTTAAATTTACCGAAGGGTCACCCTGCCCGTGATATGCAGGATTCTTTCTATATTACAGATGAGATTTTACTGCGTACACATACATCACCTGTTCAGGCGCGGACCATGGAAAAGAACCAAGGGAAAGGTCCAATCAAAATTATCTGTCCAGGTAAAGTATACCGCCGTGATAATGACGATGCGACACACTCTCACCAGTTCATGCAAATCGAAGGCCTTGTGGTTGGCGAGAACATTCGCATGAGTGACTTAAAAGGTACATTAGAGGTTTTTGCTAAGAAAATGTTCGGTAATGACCGTGAAATCAGATTACGTCCAAGTTTCTTCCCGTTCACAGAGCCTTCCGTTGAGATGGACATTTCTTGTATGATTTGCGGCGGACATGGCTGTAATGTTTGTAAGAAAACAGGCTGGATTGAAATTCTTGGAGCCGGAATGGTTCATCCAAACGTTCTTGAAATGGCTGGCTATGATTCTAAAAAATACACTGGCTTTGCCTTCGGTATGGGACCAGAGCGAATTGCCATGTTGAAATATGGTGTCGATGATATTCGTCATTTCTATACAAATGATGTACGTTTCTTAAAACAGTTTTCAAAACACGAGTAGGAGGAGGAGCACGATATGTTCGTTTCATATAAATGGCTCCAGGATTATGTAGATTTATCCGGAGTGTCAGCTGTTGAATTAGCTGAAAAAATTACTAAAAGTGGGATTGAGGTTGAGGGAGTAGACGTCCTTAACGAAGGAATCACAGGTGTAGTTGTAGGTCATGTGGTTGAACGTGTTCAACACCCTAACGCTGATAAATTAAGCAAATGCCAGGTGGACATTGGTCAAGGTGAACCTGTTCAAATTATTTGTGGAGCACCTAATGTCGCACAAGGGCAAAAGGTAGCTGTTGCAACAGTTGGTGCAGTATTACCGGGTAACTTTAAAATTAAACGCGCGAAGCTTCGCGGTGAAGAATCAAATGGAATGATTTGCTCATTAACAGAACTTGGTGTCGAAGCAAAGGTGGTACCAAAGGACTATTCAGAAGGTATTTTTGTTTTTCCTCAGGATGCAGAGGTTGGTACCGACGCAATCGCGTTATTAAACCGTGATGATGAAGTTCTTGAGCTTGGTTTAACACCAAACCGCGCAGATTGCTTAAGCATGCTGGGTGTAGCTTATGAAGTAGCTGCAATTCTAGGCAGAGAAGTAAAGCTTCCAGAAATCGATGTTCAGCCAGTAACTGAAAAAGCAACTGATTTAATTACAGTAAAAGTAGAAGCAAATGAAGATAATCCTTTATATGCTGCGAAAGTCATTAAGAATGTAAAAATCGGTCCTGCACCACTTTGGATGCAAACAAGGCTTATGTCTGCAGGAATTCGTCCTCATAACAATGTAGTCGATATTACTAACTATATTTTATTAGAATACGGTCAGCCGCTGCACGCATTTGATTATGATCGTTTAGGTTCAAAAGAAATTCTAGTCCGTCGTGCGCACAATGGTGAAAAATTTGTAACACTAGATGACGTTGAACGTACATTAACTTCTGACCATTTAGTGATTACAAACGGTACAGAGCCAGTTGCATTAGCGGGTGTTATGGGTGGAGCTAATTCTGAGGTGACTTCAGATACAACAACCGTATTGTTGGAGGCGGCTTATTTTACAGGAGGAACTGTAAGAAAAGCTTCTAAAGACCATGGATTACGCAGTGAAGCTAGCGCTCGTTTCGAGAAGGGTGTTGACCCAAATCGTGTACGTGCAGCAGGTGAGCGTGCTGCCTGCTTAATCGCAAAATACGCTGGCGGTGAAGTATTAGAAGGAGCTTCTGAAGTTGACACACTAACAGTTGAACCTGCAGTTGTTTCAATCACGCTAGAAAAAATAAATAATGTCATCGGTACAAATTTAACAGTTGCCGAAGTAGAAGGAATTTTCGAACGTCTTCAATTTGCAGTAAGCAGTGAAGGAGAAACAATTACCGTTACAGCTCCGACACGCCGTGGCGATATTAAGATTGAGGAAGATCTAATTGAAGAGGTAGCGCGTCTTTACGGTTATGATAACATTCCGAAAACATTGCCAATCGGTTCAGCTACACCAGGTAAATTATCAGATTACCAGGAAAAACGCCGCGTTGTCCGCCAATATTTAGAAGGAGCAGGCTTGTACCAAGCGGTAACCTACTCTTTAACAAGTGAAGAAAAAGCTGCACAATTTGCACTTGAGAAACGTGATTTCATTCGTCTGGCAATGCCGATGAGTGAGGACCGCAGTATCCTGCGCTTAAGCATTATGCCGCAGCTGCTCGAAGTAGTAAAATACAACAGTGCGCGCCAAAACGACAGTCTCGCTGTTTATGAAACAGGTGCTGTGTTCTTAGCAAATGGAAATGAAGTTTTACCTGAAGAGCAGGAGCATTTAGCAGGTGCGATTACTGGTTTATGGCACAGCCATTCTTGGCAGGGTGAGAAAAAGGCTGTTGACTTCTACGTGTTAAAAGGCATTTTAGAAGGATTGTTTGCCAAGCTTGGTCTTACAGAAAGTGTGACATATGTTCAGGCTCAAGTGGATAATATGCACCCAGGAAGAACAGCTGAAATTCACTTAAATGGTGTGCGGATTGGCTTTGTTGGTCAAGTTCACCCAACTATTCAAAAAGAACTTGATTTGAAAGATACGTATGTTTTTGAGCTTTCATTAAAGGCAGTGCTTGAAGAAGCGACGGCAGCACTTAGATACGAAGCGATTCCTCGTTTCCCATCCATCACAAGAGACATTGCTCTTGTCGTTGATAAGGAAACAGTATCAGGCATGTTGAAGGATATTATCCAAACAGCTGGCGGAAAGCTTCTTAAAGAAGTTAGTGTATTTGATCTATATGAGGGTGAACGCATGGAAGAAGGTAAGAAATCCATTGCCTACTCACTAAAATACATGGATCCGGAACGTACATTAACGGACGAAGAAGTAACAAAAGTTCATACTCAGGTACTTGAAGCCTTAAAAACTCAGGCAGGAGCAGTATTGAGAGGATAGTTATAGATAGAAAAATGACCTAGTGAACAAATTTAACTAGGTCATTTTTTATGTTCTTGTTTATGAAGCCGAAAATCTTTTAGATTCTGAAAAAAGTGATCTCATGAAGTGTTCAATGAAGCGCAAACTCGATTAGATTCTAGAAAAAGTGGTCGCATGAAAGGTTCAAGTGCACTAGCCTCTCTTTTTATTCACAAGATTCATTGCTTTTTCCGTATTAGCAAAATGAAGCTTAACAAATTGAGGCAATACCTCTCGTCCTTTTTTCAAAATCAGCTTTGCTGCGGCTTCATCGACTTGAGATCCTGCTCCTTTTGGGATTTTAAAGCCGGCGGATTCACTAAGCTTATCAAAATACTGTACAAAAGCATAACGTGCGAGGATTGATGCTGCAGCTACGGCGAGATGGATACCCTCCGCCTTTGTACTAAAATAAACATTTTCCTTCGCAACAGCTTTTTGATTTTTCACATGCTGAAAATAGGTACTCTCTTGAACAAATTGGTCAATCAGAATTCCTTCAGGTTTAACAGGTGAAATTTTCTCCAGTACATTAAGGATAGCTTGGTTATGGAGAATGGCCTTCATTTTTCCTTGTGACATCCCTGCCTTTTGCAGCAGATTGTATTTTTCATTTTTGAGCGTCATTAAACTAAACGGGACCACATCTTTAATAACCTTTGCGATAGCGATGATTTTATCATCATTTAAATCCTTCGAATCTCTTACCCCTAATTCCTTTAACAAAGGGATATCTTCCTTCTTCACATAAGCAGCTACTACGGTGATGGGGCCAAAAAAATCGCCCGTACCGACTTCATCGGAGCCAATAACGGACCAGTTGCTAAAGCCTTCTGGCAGATTACCTTTAGGGGCACTAGATTTCACAGGAGCTTTTGCAGCTGCCTGCCCCCACCTGCTGGCCTCTGCTTCAGAGCCACTCCCTTGAAATAGAACTTTCCCAGATTTATAGGCAGTAATCATTGAGCCAGCAGTCTTGGCAGCAAACACACTTCCTGGAGGAGTTTTCTCTAGTATTTTACCTTCATAGTAGCTTTTCATTTTATTAATTTCAGACATACTTAGATTTAGCACGACATTTCCCACTCCAAAAACACTCCTCGACATTATTCTTAAAAAAGTAAAAAAACACCAATTCAAACTGTTCTACTTGTCTAGTTCAAGCGCCTAGCCCCTCGAGGTCGCTTCGGTCCAACTGGTGAAGTCAAAGAGCGACTTCACCTGCTGGCCCTCCAGCGCTTGTCGGGGCTGAACAGGCGCTTTTGCTTTTCTTCTTTTCGACACACATCCGTTCGTGTTATATTATAAATTAGGGATTTCTTCGAATCGAATGGAGGCAGTAATTTGTCAAATACAGAAAAAACTAGAACAACCGTTGATATATACGGAACTCAATACGTTATTTTAGGAACCGAAAACCAAAGTCATGTTCGACATGTCGCTTCCTTAGTTGACAAAAAAATGCGCGAAATTGGTTCCAGGAATCCGTTACTAGATGTAAATAAGCTCGCTGTACTAACAGCAGTAAATGCAGTCAATGACTTCGTTAAAATGAAGGAACAATTAGAGAAGCTGCAATCTGAATTACAAAAGGAAAAGGACTGAATCAGTCATGCTGGATTTAGCAATTATTGTACTATTAATTTTTGGTTTTTTTATTGGGTTAAAAAGAGGATTCATCTTGCAGTTGGTCCATTTAACAGGTTTTATTATTGCATACATAGTGGCAAATTTATACTATGACGATCTGGCGCCCAGATTAACACTATGGGTTCCGTATCCGAATCTAGGTACGACTTCTCCTCTAAAACTATTAAGTGAGAACGGTAATATGGAGGAAGCCTTTTACCGCGCGATTGCGTTTATTATTATCTTCTTTGCGGTAAAGATTTTACTGCAAATTATTGGATCGATGCTTGATTTTATTGCCCATTTGCCTATTCTTAAGCAGCTTAATGTATGGGCAGGCGGTTTACTTGGTTTCGCGGAAGTCTACTTAATTCTCTTTATTTTATTATATATTGCTGCGCTAATTCCAATGGAATTTTTACAAAAACCAATGGAGGATTCCATTATGGCGAATCTTCTTGTTAATCATACGCCATTTCTATCAGAACAAATCAAGAATATATGGATAGAATATACGGCTGCATTGACTTCTCTCTGAGGAGAGAACGCCCTTACTTCTCTCTGAGGAGAGAACGCCCTTACTTCTCTCTAGGAGAGAAGTTTTTCTATTAAAAGGTTAAAATAATGGTAAGGTGGTTGGAAATAATGGAGGTAAATAAAAAAGATTTAATTCGTTTATTAGAAACCATCGCGGTGTACATGGAGCTAAAAGGTGAAAATCCCTTCAAGGTTTCTGCTTTCCGTAAAGCTGCGTCGGCACTGGAATTTGATGATCGAAGTTTATCAGAGATTGAAGATTTTACGTCGTTATCAGGGATCGGTAAAGGGACCGCCGCTGTTATAGAAGAATACATAAATGAAGGCACTTCCACGGTATTAAATGAGCTTAAGGAAGAGGTTCCGAAAGGATTAGTTCCGCTATTACAATTGCCTGGCCTTGGGGGGAAAAAGATTGCAAAGCTCCATAAAGAACTAGGTATCAAAGATGTCACAACCTTAGAAGAAGCCTGTAAAGCAGGAAAAGTCCAAGCATTAGCAGGATTCGGAAAAAAGACTGAAGAGAAAATTTTAAGTGCTATTGCCAATGTGGGCTCGAGGCCGGATCGTCTTCCTCTTGCCTATATGCTTCCAATTGCCGACCTTATTGAGGCAAAACTTGCTGAACTTCCTGAGATTCATCAATATTCTCGGGCAGGAAGCTTGCGAAGAGTACGGGAAACCGTTAAAGACCTTGATTTTATCATTTCAAGTGAACAGCCAGAAAAAGTAAAACAATTTCTGCTGGAATTCCCTAATATAAAAGAAATTATTGGAGCTGGAGATACAAAAGTATCACTTGTTTTTGGATTTGATTTTGATGTATCGGTAGATTTTCGTCTCGTTAAGCCAGAGGAATTCATCACGACTCTTCACCATTTTACGGGTTCAAAGGACCATAATGTCCGGATGAGACAGCTGGCTAAAGAACGTGGAGAAAAAATAAGTGAGTATGGTGTTGAAAATGTGGAGACTGGTGAAATTCTAACATTTTCATCAGAGGAAGAGTTTTTCAAGCATTTTGATCTTCCATTTATTCCGCCAGAAGTGAGAGAAGATGGAAAAGAAGTAGAGGAGTTTCCTGCTTACGAAGGTGAGTTAATTGAGTTAAGTGACATTAAGGGCGATCTTCATATGCATTCAACTTGGAGCGATGGTGCTCACACGATTGAGGAAATGGTGGAAGCTTGCCGTGAAAAGGGCTATAAGTACATGGCGATAACGGACCACTCCCAATACTTAAAAGTGGCAAATGGGCTGACACGTGAGCGGTTGTTGAAGCAAAAAGAAGAAATAAAAAAATTAAATGAAAAATACGATGATATACTAATTTTATCAGGGGTTGAAATGGATATCCTGCCAGATGGCACATTGGACTATGAGGACGATCTGCTTGCTGAAATGGATTTCGTCATCGCTTCGATTCACTCTGCTTTTTCACAGCCAAGAGAGAAAATCATGGAGCGCCTACGCACAGCATTTGAAAATGCACATGTGGACTTAATTGCGCATCCGACTGGGCGGAAAATTGGCCGACGTGAAGGTTACGATGTCGATATCGATATGCTGATAGAATTAGCCAAAGAAACAAATACCGCTTTAGAGCTTAATGCCAATCCGAATCGATTGGATCTAAAAGCTGAATACTTACGGAAAGCACAGGACGCGGGAGTTAAACTATTTATTAATACCGATGCCCATAAAAAAGAAACGCTGTCACATATGGGTGTAGGGGTATCAACAGCAAAAAAAGGCTGGATAAAAAAATCATCAGTAGTTAACGCACTTGAACCGAATGACTTACTAGAATTTTTGCATAATCGAAAATAGGGGGTTCATCTCCATGCAAGAAAGAACGTTAAAGGTATTGGAATTTACGAAAGTAAGAGATCAGCTCATTGAACATGCAGCTTCGTCTCTTGGAATAGATAAGTTAAAAAGATTAGTACCATCAACAGATTATGAAGAGGTCGTTAAACTACAGGCAGAAACAGATGAGGCAACGACCGTTTTACGAATCAAAGGAAATGTCCCGTTATCAGGAATACACGATATTCGAGCACATATTAAACGTTCGGTCATTGGGGGTGTACTTAGCTCACACGAGTTGATTCAGGTTGCGAGTACCATCCATACAAGCCGGCAAATGAAACGATTTATTGAAGATATTGCAGAAGAAAGAACCGAAATCCCAATATTATTGGAACAGGTTGACCGTATTATTCCTCTAGCCTATTTGGAGGAATCAATCAGACATGCCATTGATGAGGGTGGGGAAGTTCTTGATAGTGCGAGTGACCTGCTTCGCACATTAAGGCACCAGCTGCGCTCGAATGAAGCGCGGGTACGTGAAAAATTAGAGAGTATGATTCGTTCATCCAATGCAGCAAAAATGCTGTCAGATTCGATTATTACCATCCGAAATGATCGCTTTGTTATTCCTGTTAAACAGGAGTACCGAGGTCATTATGGCGGTATCATCCATGACCAGAGCTCATCAGGGCAAACTCTATTTATTGAACCACAAGTAATTGTCCAATTAAATAATCAATTACAGGATATTAGAGTAAAAGAGCAGCTTGAAATTGAAAGAATTTTGACAGAACTTTCGGCCAAGACCGCTGAGTTTGAGTCGGAGCTGCAGGTGATTGTTGAGGTTCTGGGTAATCTTGATTTTATTTTTGCAAAGGCAAGATATGGCCGGAAGATGAAAGCAAGTATGCCTCGCATGAATAATGAAGGTCGAATTGCCTTATACAAAGCCAGACACCCGTTAATTCCAATTGACGATGTGGTAGCGAATGATATTTTGCTCGGGAAGGACTATACGACAATTGTCATTACCGGACCTAACACTGGCGGTAAAACGGTTACCTTAAAAACGCTCGGTTTATGTTCGTTAATGGCGCAGGCCGGCTTACAGGTTCCAGCCTATGATGGCTCAGAACTTGCTGTTTTTGACGCCATTTATGCGGATATTGGCGACGAGCAGTCCATTGAACAGAGTTTAAGTACCTTTTCTTCGCACATGGTAAATATCGTGGACATTTTGAAAAAGGTCGACTTTAATTCCCTTGTCCTATTTGATGAACTTGGTGCCGGAACGGACCCTCAGGAAGGTGCTGCGCTTGCCATTTCTATTTTAGATGAGGTCCATAATCGAGGGGCACGAGTGATTGCCACTACCCATTATCCAGAATTAAAGGCCTATGGATATAATCGCGAAGGTGTTCTTAATGCCAGTGTTGAATTTGATGTTGAAACATTAAGCCCAACCTACAAGCTTCTACTAGGCGTACCAGGACGAAGCAATGCGTTTGAAATTTCAAAACGATTAGGGTTAAATGAACGCGTTATAGAGGCTGCAAGATCTCATGTTAGTGAAGATACAAATCAAATTGATAAGATGATTGCGTCTCTTGAGGCAAGTAAGCGCCAAGCTGAAATCGAACACGAGGAAGCCCGTGATTATTTAAGACAGGCAGAAAAGCTTCATCAGGATATGCAAAAGCAAATGATAGAATTTTATCAGAACAAAGACGCTATGCTTGAAAAAGCTGCTGAACAGGCTAGTGAAATTGTTGAAGAAGCAAAGAGTGAGGCAGAAAAGGTTATTCGTGACCTTCGTAAAATGAGGATTGAAAAGCATGCTGAGATCAAGGAACACGAATTAATTGATGCAAAACGCCGTCTTGATGCTGCAACTCCTGAAATAAAGAAATCTGCGAACCAAGTCAATAAGAAAACGAAGACGCATACGTTTACGCCTGGAGATGAAGTGAAAGTTCTAACCTTTGGTCAAAAGGGTACACTGCTTGAAAAAGTCACAGATACCGAATGGCAGGTACAAATCGGCATCCTGAAAATGAAGGTAAAAGAAAAGGATTTAGAGTATATCAGCACGCCAAAACCAGTAGAAACGAGACCAATGGCGATTGTACAAGGCAGAGACGCCGATGTAAAGTTAGAGTTGGATTTACGCGGAGAAAGATACGAGGCCGCACTCATGAGAGTGGAAAAATATATCGACGATGCGTTATTATCAAACTATCCTCGTGTTTCAATAATTCATGGAAAAGGCACGGGAGCTTTAAGACAGGGAGTCCAGGAATATTTACGAAATCACCGTTCTGTTAAAAAAATTCGTTTTGGAGAAGCGGGTGAGGGCGGTTCTGGTGTTACTGTAGTTGAATTTAAATAAGGACCGGGGAGAATAGGAATGAACCAGTTTTGGGATAACGTGTATATTCAAAGCGCGGCCAATTATAGTGTGGTAATCTTATGTGTGATTGTCTTTTTAGCCATTTTTGAGTTGGTAACGAAATATAAAAATTGGGAAGAAATCCAAAAGGGCAATATCGCCGTAGCAATGGCAACCGGAGGGAAAATCTTCGGAATTGCTAATATATTCCGCTATTCCATTGAACAAAATGATTCATTGGTTACAATGATTAGTTGGGGAGTATTTGGCTTTGTGTTATTACTGGCAGGATATTTTATCTTTGAATTCTTAACACCTAAATTTAATATAGATCAAGAAATAAAAAATGATAATCGTGCGGTTGGTTTGATTGCGTTGATTATTTCAATCGGCTTATCCTATGTGATAGGTGCAGGGATTTCGTAAGGGGAGATTAGAAGTGGAGACGTTAGCGAAAGTGCTTTTTGGTTTATGCGCCTTGTTTTTGCTAATTGGTTTGGGGTACATGTTGTTTTTTTAACACTAAACTCCTCATCGCTAATGCTATTAATTTTAGGCTCTGTTAAAACTGAATGTTGATTTTACTGTGTTTGGAAAATAAGCGGAGAATTTCCGTTTATATTGGGAAATACCCATATTTCCTTAAAAATAAGCGGAGGTTTTCCGCTTATTGTATCCAAATCCTTGGAATCTGTCTTTTTTAAAGCAGTTAACCGGAATATCTCCGCTTATATCTGCTTCTTAAGGTTCCTCTATATACAATAGCCGGAAATTCTCCGCCTATTGAATTCTCAACCCTACACGAAAATCAACGATGAATAATAACAGAGCCTAATTTTAAAAAATACCAAAGATTTTTAGCACAATCTGGAGTTAGGATTACTTTATAAGAGAGCAAGGAAACAGCGTTGTTGCTGTTTCTTTTTTTTATAGGTAAAAATAGGAAAAATGTTCTACCAAAAATTATACTCGAAAACTTTGAATGGGAAGGATGAACTAATTTTCTGAATTTTCATTGACAATGATAATCATTTTCAATTAATATTTTCATGTAATCAATGTACTGACAGACAGGAGCTGAAGAATTCAGTATTCAAAAAACATAAAAACGAAGGGGACCATGTGAAGTATCTGCATTTCAAGTAGATCGTTCACATTTTTTTTCAAATATGATTGTCCAGGTCAAAAGTACAGATTCAGCCATGATGCAACTGGCCGGAACTTTAAAAACGATGCTAAGAGAACGTTTTTTATTTTTAATTGAGAATGAGAATTATTATCAAAAAGAAAGGTGATTATATATGCTGACAAATGAATTCTACCTAAACAGTCAAAATAAACGGGAATCGAATGCAAGATCCTATCCGCGCAGAATTCCGATTGCCATCAGTGAAGCAGAAGGGATTTATGTAAAAGACGTGGAGAACAAAACGTACATAGACTGTCTGGCAGGAGCAGGCACACTTGCACTTGGCCATAACCATCCGGTTGTGATTGAAGCAATGGAAAAGGTAATCAGAGGGAAACGTCCGCTTCACACGCTTGATCTTACGACGCCAATGAAAGAGGAGTTTGTAGAAGAATTGTTTGATACACTGCCGGCCTCGTTCGCAGAAAATGCGAAGATTCAATTTTGCGGCCCATCTGGTTCAGATGCGATTGAAGCAGCAATGAAGCTTGTGAAAACGGCAACTGGAAGGGGCGGAATGCTCTCGTTTCAAGGCGGATACCACGGAATGACTAATGGGTCCCTCAGCCTTATGGGGAATCTTGGACCGAAGAAGAAAATTCCGAATCTGATGTCTGATGTTCACTTTTTTCCATATCCATATGCATACCGCTGTCCGTTTGGCATAGGGGGAAAAGAAGGAGCAGCAGTCGGATCGACATTCATTGAACGGACCTTGAATGATCCGGAATCAGGGATTGTAAAGCCTGCGGGAATGGTCATGGAAGTTGTTCAGGGGGAGGGAGGCGCCATACCTGCACCAAATGAATGGGTGAGGCAAGTCCGGCGGATTACTTCTGAACAGCAAATTCCACTTATAGTGGATGAAGTGCAGACAGGATTCGGGCGCACGGGAAAAATGTTTGCATTTGAGCATGCCGGCATTACTCCTGATGTGGTTGTTTTATCAAAAGCAATTGGCGGTACTCTTCCTCTTGCGGTCGTTGTCTATCACAAAGATTTAGACCAGTGGGAGCCTGGCGCTCATTCAGGAACCTTCCGCGGCAATCAGCTGGCCATTGCAGCAGGTACGGCAACAATGAAGTTTATTAAGCGGGAAAAACTTGACGAGCAGGCAGCTCTGCTTGGAGACTTCCTTATGCTGCGCTTAAAGGAAATGAAAAAAGATGTCCAATCCATTGGTGACGTCCGAGGTTTAGGTCTTATGGTCGGAGCCGAAATCGTTGACAAAACTGCTCCTGCAGATGCTCTCGGAAGTTATCCTGCAAATCCGCAGCTGGCTAAGAAAATTCAGCAGGAATGCTTTAAACGAGGGCTGATCCTGGAGCTTGGCGGCCGCCACGGAAGTACGGTCAGATTCCTGCCTCCGCTGATTATCACAAAAGACCAGCTTGAAACGGTGTGCGACCTGTTTTTCGAAGCGGCTATGGCAGCGGAAAAAGCGCTTATGCCAAGTTTCGTATAGGAGGGAAAGAAATGAAAGCCAGTATAAAAACAAAAATCGACGCTTTTTTTCTAACAAATTCACAAGGCAGCATGGAAAGCTATCAACATGTAATGAACCAGGCGATGGAAACGCTGAAATCAGCCGTTCTTGCAAATGCTCCATTCAGCGGTGCTTCTCCTCAGCTTGTTAAGGAAGGACTTGAAGCTCAATTTCCCGAGTTCCTCCCTGAAGCTGCCGACAGTCCCAAGGAGGTTTTTGACAAGCTTTCATCTGCGGTTGCTGACCATGCCATTTCTGTCCATCATCCGTTATGTGCAGCACATCTGCACTGTCCGCCGATGCTTTCTGGTTTAGCAGCAGAAGTGCTGATTTCTGGATTGAATCTTTCAATGGACTCCTGGGACCAAAGCGGCGCTGCAACCATGGTGGAGCAGAAGGTCATGGATGGGCTTTGCGGCCTTTTCGGTCTTTATGAAGGCGACGGGGTCATGACGAGTGGAGGAACACAATCCAATTTGATGGGGCTTCTTCTTGCAAGAGAGCGTGCAGCTTTAAAGCTTTGGAACTGGGATATTAAGAAGCAGGGTCTCCCTGTAGAACACAACCTTTTGAAAATTCTCTGCTCGGATGCAGCCCATTTTTCCGTACAGCAGGCAGCCTCTGTTTTAGGGCTTGGAGAAGAAGCCGTCATTCCTGTAAAAACAGATGCTGCCGACAGGATGTGCATGAACGATTTAGAAGAAAAGCTGAAGCAGCTTAAAAAAGAAGGAAAAATTCCTTTTGCTCTAATTGCCACAGCAGGCACAACCGATTTTGGAGCCATAGATCCCCTAGAAAAAATGAGTCAGACCGCTAAGCAGTACGATCTTTGGTTCCATGTGGATGCGGCATATGGGGGAGGTCTTATGATGTCAGATCAGCACAAACACAAACTAAAAGGCATTGATCAGGCGGACTCCATCACCGTTGATTTTCACAAAATGTTTTACCAGCCAATCAGCTGTGGGGCGTTCCTGGTAAATGACCGCAGCTCGTTTTCCTATATGAAGCGGCACGCAGATTACCTTAACCCAGAGGAAGATGATGAAGAAGAGGTACCGAATCTTGTAGGAAAATCCCTGCAGACAACAAGAAGATTTGATGCGTTAAAACCCTTCCTATCCTTTCAGCTAATAAGCAGGAGCGACTGGTCAGAAATCATCCGCCGTACGCTTTCCCTTGCAAAGGACGCATATAAAATGCTTGAACATGACAGTTCATTTGCGGTTATGCATAAACCTGAGCTGAGCACGGTTGTTTTCAGGTATACAGGGGACGGTATGCTTACAGAGGATGCCATCAATCTTCTAAACTACCGGATTCGGGACAGGCTGCTTGCAAATGGAGAAGCGGTCATTGCCCGTACAAAGGTAAAAGGGCAAGCTTGCCTGAAATTCACCCTATTAAATCCTCTCGCAGAAGCAGAGGATCTGTCAAAACTGATCCAAAGGATAAAAGAAATCGGACAAAATGAACGGAGGATGCTTCAGAATGAACAGGGAAGAAGCTAGAAAAATTGCAGAGTATGCTACGCTGCAGAGCTATTTAAATTGTTATATCCGCGAGACGGGAAAAGGCTCTTTAACAGAGGATGTTCCACCAGAGCTTAAACATGCCCATTCAGGCAAATGGATGAAGCTTTCGCTTAAAAATAAATCTGTTTTATATATATCTTTAGCTTATTATTCAGAAACAGGACGCCACATAATTGGACCAGTAGTTTATATGGGTTCTGAAAAACTGAATTTCATGGACTGCATTGATGTAACGTTAATAGACTTGAATGCTGGCCAGCCAGATGAAAAAAAGAATGAGCTGCTTAACCGCATTTCCCAGAGTTGCACGCTGATGGCCGCATTTATTGAAAACCGTTCAGGTGAAGAAGACGAGCTGTATGGCATAGACTTTGATTTCCTTGCAGCAGAGCAGTCGCTTTTATTCGGGCACCTGCTTCATCCTGCACCAAAAAGCAGGGAAGGGATGAATGACGAGGAAATCAGATACTATTCACCTGAATTAAAAGGCTCTTTTCCGCTGCATTATTTCCGAGTTCCTGCTGACCTTGTTTATTCTAAATCCCTGCTACCGCATTCAGCCATTCAGCAGATCAAGCAAATGGTCCTTGATGATCCGGAAATAACAAATGACTTCAAAAACAAGTATGCAAAAGAGGATGGGCATGCGCTGCTTCCGCTGCATCCGTGGCAGGCAGAATATGTCCTTCAAGATTGTGAGATTAAGAGTCTTGCAGAAGCGGGAGCGATTGAGGACCTTGGACAGCATGGGCGTTCTTACTTTGCCACCTCCTCACTGAGAACTGTATTTCATCCTGATGTGCCGTTCATGCTGAAGTTTTCATTGAACATAAAAATTACGAATTCAGTGCGGGCTAATTTAATGAAGGAACTAGAACGCGGCGCAGAGGTAAAAGAACTGATGGAGGCCGGCCTCGGGAAGGAAATCTCAGATAATTTTCCACAGTTCAGGTTTGTTCACGATCCGGCATTTCTCACCTTGAAGCTGGAGGACAGGAAAGAATCCGGGTTTGAAGTCATCCTTCGCGATAACCCGTTTTATCAGGAAAATGGAGATCAGACAACGGCCATCGTCTCTTTATGCCAAGATGGACTGAAAAGAGGAACATCAAGACTTTCAAGCATAATCCGCAGCTTAGCCGATAAAGAGAACCGCACCACAAGCGAAATCAGTTTGGACTGGCTAAAGCGGTACTTGGAGATTTCCCTAAAACCGATTCTCTGGCTTTATTATGAGAAGGGGATCGCCCTTGAGGCTCATCAGCAAAACAGCATTGTTCAGTTGAATGACGGATATCCTGAGCGATTCTTTTACCGTGATAATCAAGGGTTTTACTTCTGTGAATCAAAGAAGAGCGTACTTGAGTCATTTCTTCCTGAAGCGGGACAGAAAAGCGAAACCTTCTGTTCAGATGCAGTAGCAGATGAGCGCCTGCGATACTATTTCTTTTTCAATCATTTGTTCGGTATTGTGAATGCGTTCGGGACGGCAGGACTGGCAGACGAACGCATGCTGCTTAAGCTCATCCGGGAAGAAATGGAATCCTATCCTGTTCCGGCTGGACATCCTTCTCAGCTTATAAAAAGCTTCCTGGAGCGAGAGAAATTGCCTTGCAAAGCCAATCTCATGACACGAATCCACGACTTAGATGAGCTTGTGGGTCCCCTTGAAACTCAGTCTGTGTATGTGGATGTTCCAAATCCACTGTTAATAGAGGAGGCCGTGGCTTCATTATGATTCAACAAGAAACAAACACAGTGTTTACGTTCCGCAAGGTTGATTTTGAGAAGGATGCGGTCTTGCTTCATCAGTGGCACCATGAGCCGCATGTCATTCCTTTTTGGAACCAGAATTTTCCGTTCAGCCAGTATGCAAAGCACTTAAAGGGTTTACTTTCGGATAGGCATCAAACATTATGGATCGGCATGATGAACGGGGAAGAGATGAGCTACTGGGAAACATATTGGGCAAAAGACGATATCATCGGCCGCTATTATGATGCAGAACCATTTGATCAGGGAGTTCATTTGCTCATTGGAGACCCCTCTTATTTAGGAAAAGGTTTGGCAGAGCCTATGCTTCAGAGCATCATGAAGCAGATGTTTTCTGACAGCAGGACAGCGAGGATTGTTGCGGAACCTGACAGCCGCAACACTAAAATGATTCACGTGTTTAAAAAGTGCGGATTTGTACCGCAAAAGGAGCTTAATCTTCCTGATAAACAAGCCCTGTTTTTGATCTGCACAAGAGAAGATTTTGAAAGGAGGCTTACAAGTGATTTATGACGTTATTGGTGTCGGGCTTGGCCCGTTTAATCTGGGTATGGCTGCCCTTATAGATGAAACAGGCGGAATGGACGCTTTGTTTTTTGATCAAAAACCGGAGTTTGCCTGGCATGAAGGATTATTAATCGAAGGAACGACTCTTCAGGTTCCTTTTATGGCGGATGCCGTTACAATGGTGAATCCGGCGAGCAAATACAGCTTTTTGAATTACTTGCATCACCAGAAACGGCTGTACCACTTCTATTTCTTGGAATCGTTCCATATACCACGCAGAGAATATAACCATTACCTCCAATGGGTCTCAAAACAGCTGTCATCATGCCGGTTCAGTAAAAGAGTCATTGACGCAGCCGAGCATGAGGTTGGCTATGAAGTGAGTGTGGAAGATGTTTTGACAGGACATGTGGAGACTTATTACGCGAAGCATGTGGTTCTGGGAATGGGAAGTGCCCCAAATCTGCCGGAATGGACAGCGGCAGGCAGCCGAAATCTCTATCATTCTTCTGAGTTTTTGCAAAGAAGGAATGAAGCACTGGGAGAGACAGTCACAGTAATCGGCTCAGGGCAAAGTGCAGCAGAGGTTTTCCTTGAGCTTTTAAAAGAGCAAGTAACTGAGGGCTATAAGCTAAATTGGCTGACACGAACAGACGGTTTCTTTCCGATGGAATATTCCAAGCTCGGGCTTGAACATTTTTCACCTGATTACACGGATTATTTTTACCGCTTGCCTCAAAGCCTGAAGGATGAAGTTGTGTCGAAGCAGGATTCTCTTTATAAGGGAATAAGCGCAGATACGATTGCAGACATTTACGATCTTTTATATGAAAGAACGATCGCCGGACAAAAGCCGGACGTACAGCTCCTTGCCAAAACGGCGGTTAAAGATATTTCTGAATATGGCGGGGGTCTTTTGCTCGACTGTTATCACTGGGAGGAGGGTGAATCGTTTAAGGTTGAAACAGATACCGTTATCGCTGCAACAGGATACAAAACCCTCTGGCCTAAAGCATTCAGCAGCCTGGCTCATTCGATGAAATGGGACGAAGCAGGACGCCCTGTTATTTCGAGAAACTATCAGGTCGAAATGCATGAGCCAAGAGATGAGCACAGGGTGTTTATTCAAAACGGCGAGCTTCACACCCATGGGGTAGGAGCCCCTGATCTGGGGCTTGGTGCTTATCGGAATGCCGTTATCATAAATTCGATTGCCGGTAAAACGATTTTTGAGATTCCGGAAAAAAATGTCTTTCAGCACTTTGGGATCCACCATCTTGCCCGGAAGAAACAAACCGTATAGGAGAGTGAATGAAATGGAAAAGAACGTGAAAAAAAGGCACTGGGAAAAAGCAAACAAAGTGCTGCTTGCCAAAATGATTGCAGAGTTTTTATATGAAGACATGATTTCAGCAGAGAAAACGGATGGTCTTTATTACCTTTCATTAAACGGCGGGACGATCTACAGATTCCAGGCAGAAGAACGGCTTATGGACAGCTACTGGATAGACCCTGACTCCATTCAGATAAGAACGGGCGGTGAATGGGTGAATGCAAAAAGCGCAGTTGCTTTTATGTTAGAGCTGCAAAAGGAAATCGGCATTAAACCATTTACTGCGGCATATCTGATTGAAGAATATAAACGGACGCTGCTTGCAGACGCCCATATCTTGGCCAGCCAGGAAAACCAGCGAACTGAGTCCCTTCTTGAAATCGATTATGCCGAGCTTGAAGGGGAAATGACCGGTCATCCATGGATTACATATAACAAAGGAAGAATCGGATTTTCCTATACGGATTACCTGCAGTATGCGCCGGAACAGAAGAAGGAGGTAAAGCTTGACTGGATAGCTGTTTCAAAAGAGAAAGGGAGCTTTCATTCAATTGAAGAAGTACAATATGAAGATTTACTGAAAAGCGAACTGGGTGATTCCCTTTGGGTAACGTTTCAGAAGGTTCTGCATGGGGAAGGTGTTCAGCCTGAGGATTATTTCTTTATGCCCGTTCATGAATGGCAGTGGAATCATGTATTGGTGCCGCTTTTTTCAGAAGAGCTGTTTGAAAAGCGCATCGTTTATCTTGGAAAAGGGGAGGATATGTACCTGCCGCAACAATCCATCAGAACGTTCGTGAACATAGAAGATAAGATGAAGTATCATGTAAAGCTTCCAATGAGCATTTTGAATACACTCGTTTATCGGGGCCTCCCGTCTGAGCGGGTGGTGCTTGCACCGGAAATTACGCAGCATATTCAGGGTATACGGGATCGTGACTCATTCTTGCGTGATACATGCAGAGTTGTACTCCCTGGAGAAATAGCAAGCATAAACTACGCTCATCCAGATTATACAAAGCTGCAAGGGGCTCCATATCAATTCCTTGAGATGCTCGGTGTCATCTGGAGAGAAAGTATTTATTCGTTCCTGGACGAAGGAGAGCAGGCGATAACCCTGGCTGCGCTGTTATATGTTGGGGAGGACGGAAAATCTTATGTGCTTGAACTTGCCAAAAAGGCAGGCCTCAACGCAGAAGAGTGGACAAAACAGCTTTTTGAAGTGCTGCTTCCGCCGCTTCTGCACTACTTATATCAATATGGAACCGTTTTTTCACCGCACGGTCAGAATACAGTTGTCATTTTAAAGGACAGTAAACCGCACCGTCTTGCCGTAAAAGATTTTGTAGATGATGTGAACATCAGTGATCAGCCGCTGCCCGAGCTGGAAAACATCTCAGCAGAGTTAAAAAGCGTGCTGAGAAGCGAGGCTCCGGAAGGACTCTGCCAATTTATCTTTACCGGATTGTTCGTATGCCACTTCCGCTATCTCGCAGACATTCTTCATCGGAGCGGGGAGCTGGATGAAGCTGTTTTCTGGAACATGCTAAGAGAGACGATTCTTTCTTATCAGGCGCAATTCCCTGAACTGAAAGAACGATTTGAACTGTTTGATCTGCTGAGACCATCCTTTAAAAAACTTTGCCTCAACCGAAACCGGATGATTGAATATGGATATGGCGATGGCGATGACCGGCCTCATGCTTCAGAATTTGGAAGAGTAAAAAACCCGCTGGCTACTGGAAAGCCGGCAGTTGTTTAAAAAAGTTAGGGTGGCAGCATTCAATAGATGGCTGCCACCATTTTTGTTGTGTCTAACATGCACCTTGTTCATTCGCTGCCGAGAGAAAAAGCCCTAGCTGTATTATTTCAATTGTTTAAAGAGTCTGACTATATTATAATGAAGGGGAAGTGGAAATTTTACATTAGATATGAAGGAGGGTTACTATGTATGGTTCAAAACCATGGTTGCAGCATTATCCTGAGGAAATTCCTGCAGAACTGGAATTTCGAAAAGAACCTGTTCAGCAGTATTTAATAAATGCAGCTAAAAGCTTTCCAGAAAAAACTGCCATCCATTTTATGGGCAAGGAAATGACGTATAAAGAGCTTTACGATGAAGCATTATCCTTTGCTGGCTATCTTCAGCAGATTGGTATTTCAAAAGGTGACAGAGTTGCCATTATGCTTGCCAATACACCACAATCAGTTATAAGTTATTTTGGTGTACTGATGGCTGGGGGAATCGTCGTCCAAACGAACCCGTTATATACTGAACGCGAACTTGAATATCAAATGAAGGACTCCGGAGCGAAAGCGATCATCACACTCGACATCCTCTATCCACGCGCTTCAAAGGTGATGCCGCAAACTAATTTGCAGCATATTATTGTAACCGCTATCAAAGACTACCTGCCATTTCCAAAAAATTTAGTTTATCCTTTTATCCAGAAAAAGCAATATGGAATTGTCGTTAACGTTAAACATGAAGGTAATACCCATTTATTTAAGGAAATCGTAAAAATAAAGCCTAAAAAACTCGTAGAATATGACTTTGATTTTGAGGAGGATGTTGCGCTGCTTCAATATACTGGCGGAACAACTGGTTCTCCAAAAGGGGTAATGCTAACACATCGTAATCTAGTGGCTAACTCCTCGATGTGTACGGCTTGGTTATACAAATCAAAACCGGGTGAAGAATCAGTATTAGGCATTGTACCGTTTTTCCACGTTTATGGTATGACAATCATTATGATATTATCAGTTATGCAAGCCTACAAGATGATTATATTACCTAAGTTTGACGCTCTGATTACATTAAAAACGATTCAAAAACAGCGTCCTACACTGTTCCCCGGAGCACCAACGATTTATATCGGTCTATTAAATCATCCTGATTTAAAAAAATACGATTTATCGTCGATTGATTCCTGCTTAAGCGGTTCTGCACCACTCCCGGTTGAAGTCCAAGAGGAGTTTGAGGCAATTACAGGCGGGAAACTCGTTGAGGGGTATGGCTTAACTGAATCTTCCCCTGTCACCCATGCCAATTTCTTATGGGATCGTGAACGGATAAAAGGCAGTATTGGTGTTCCTTGGCCTAATACAGAGGTAAGAATTGTTTCAATCGATGATGGCGAAGACATGCCGGTTGGAGAAATTGGTGAGATAATTATTAAAGGTCCTCAAGTGATGAAAGGCTATTGGAACCGCCCAGAGGCTACCGAGGAAACTATAAAAGATGGCTGGCTGTACACCGGTGATCTTGGTTATATGGATGATAAAGGTTATTTTTATGTAGTAGATAGAAAGAAAGATATGATCATAGCTGGAGGGTTTAATGTATATCCGAGAGAAATCGAAGAAGTATTATATGAACATCCAGATGTTTTAGAGGCTGTTGCTGCCGGAATTCCAGACCCTTATCGGGGAGAAACAGTTAAAGCTTACGTAGTGTTAAAAGAAGGATCTAAGATTTCCTCTGATGACTTAAATCAATATGCTCGAAAATATTTAGCGGCTTATAAGGCACCCAGGTTATACGAATTTAGAGAAGAATTGCCGAAAACAGCAGTTGGAAAGATTTTAAGAAGAACGCTTGTCGAAGAAGAAATGAGAAAAATAGAGGAAGAAAACAAAAAACATGCCTAACATTCCATGCACTTCTTTTTTTTGCTTAATCGTGCTTGTCTATATGGAGGCATTAAAGTAATATAAAAATGTCGTTGTATTCTTGACATTAACACAACTAAAATCTATTATAAAAATATGAATGATTATTCATTCATATTTTCTTTTTGTAAAAAATACTTCTTCAAGAGGAGGGAGAACCAATGAAAAAGAATAAACCAAAATACATGCAAATCATTGATGCAGCGGTTATTGCTATTGCTGAAGTTGGCTATCATCAGGCACAGGTTTCGAAAATTGCTAAGCAGGCCGGTGTTGCTGATGGCACGATCTATCTTTATTTTAAGAACAAAGAAGACATTCTCATCTCACTCTTCGAAGAAAAAATGGGAAGCTTTATTGAAAAAATAGATGAAATGATAGCAGGAAAACAGACCGCGGCGGAGAAGTTATTAATGATGATAGAAGCTCATTTTAAAAACCTTTCTGATGATCATCACATGGCAATCGTAACCCAGCTTGAATTACGACAATCCAATAAAGAATTACGTTTACGGATAAACAATGTTCTAAAAGGCTATTTACGAGTGATTGATAAGATTATCATTGAAGGGAAAGAAACGGGAGAGTTTTCAAGCGATCTCGATGTCCGCCTTGCCAGACAAATGATTTTTGGCACGATGGATGAAACCGTTACAACCTGGGTTTTAAATGAGGAGAAATACGACTTAGTTGCACTCGCTAAGCCGGTTCATCAGCTGTTAATTAGGGGCTGTGGAGCTCATTAATTAAGAGGAGGAGGGATTCTATTGGAATACTTAAAATGGTCGAATCAAGACTCTATTGCGACGATTACCATCGGGCGTCCACCGGCAAATGCCCTCTCACAAGGACTATTAAGAGAACTGTCGGGTGTTCTAGACGAAATTGAACCCAATCGTGACATTAAGGTGATTGTTATTCATGGGGAAGGGCGATTCTTCTCTGCTGGAGCCGATATTAAAGAATTCACGACGGTTTCATCTTCCGAGGGATTTGCCAATCTTGGAAAGTATGGTCAAGATTTATTTGATCGGATGGAGAGATTTCCTAAACCTATCATTGCTGCTATTCATGGCGCGGCTCTTGGCGGCGGATTGGAACTGGCAATGGCATGTCATATCCGTTTAGTAGGAGAAAATACCAAGCTTGGTCTTCCAGAGCTGCAGCTTGGATTAATCCCTGGATTTGCTGGAACACAGCGTCTTCCCAAATATGTTGGCGTTGCACGGGCCGCAGAAATGCTGTTTACGTCTGAGCCAATCACAGGATTGGAGGCGGTTCAATTCGGTCTGGCGAACCATGCTTATCCAGAAGATGAAGTTTTTGAACAAGCACTTAAATTAGCGGGTAAAATCGCGAAGAAGAGTACAGGTTCATTAAAAGCCACGATACAATTATTAAACTACGCTAAAAATGAAGAGTTTTATGAAGGCTCTGATAAAGAAGCAGAGTTGTTTGGGGAAATATTTGTTTCCGATGATGTAAAAGAAGGAATTCAGGCTTTTATCGAGAAACGAGAGCCGCATTTTAAAGGGTAAATCAACACTACGATAAAGTTGCTAATCAAATTTTTTTGCTATAAATTTTCTAAATCTTTGGAACAGAAAAAATGTTTGCATTATAGGAGGGAAATCATGAACATTTATGTACTATTGAAAAGAACCTTTGATACGGAAGAAAAGATTACTATTTCCAGCGGAAAAATCAATGAGGATGGTGCAGAGTTTATCATTAATCCTTACGATGAATACGCAGTTGAAGAAGCAATTCAAGTCCGCGAGGCAAATGGCGGAGAAGTAACCGTTATTTCAGTGGGTACGGAAGAAGCAGAAAAGCAATTACGTACAGCTCTCGCTATGGGTGCAGACAAAGCGGTATTAATCAATACAGAAGACGATGTGGCAAATGGTGATCAATTCACTACTTCCAAAATTATTGCTGAATATCTAAAGGATAAGGAAGCAGATCTTATTATCGGTGGAAATGTAGCGATTGATGGCGGTTCTGGTCAAGTAGGTCCACGTGTTGCTGAATTATTAAACATTCCTTATGTTACGACTATTACAAAGCTTGAAATTGATGGAACATCTGTAACCGTAACTCGTGACGTTGAAGGCGATTCTGAAGTTATCGAAACAAGTCTGCCATTATTGGTAACGGCACAGCAAGGTCTGAACGAGCCGCGTTATCCATCTTTACCAGGTATTATGAAAGCGAAGAAAAAGCCGCTTGATGAACTAGAATTAGATGATTTAGATCTAGAAGAAGATGATGTCGAAGCAAAAACAAAAACAATTGAAATTTACTTACCGGCTAAAAAAGAAGCAGGAAAAGTATTATCTGGAGAGTTAAATGATCAGGTAAAGGAACTTGTTCACCTTCTTCATACAGAAGCAAAAGTAGTGTAAATGTAAAAATACAGGAATTCGTTCAGAATAGCCAAAAATGATTTGCACAGGAGGGTAAAGGAATGACTAGAAAAGTATTAGTATTAGGGGAAACGCGTGACGGTTCTTTACGTAATGTTTCATTTGAAGCCATTGCTGCAGCAAAAACAGTAGCCGAGGGCGGAGAAGTAGTTGGTGTTTTAATCGGTGAAAATGTTAGCGCTTTAGGAGCTGAGTTAGTACAATACGGTGCTGACCGCGTTGTTGTTGTTGAAGATGAAAAGTTAAAGCAATATACATCAGACGGTTTTGCACAAGCCTTACTTGCAGTACTTGAAAAAGAAAGCCCAGAAGGTTTAGTTTTAGGACATACTTCCCTAGGAAAGGATCTTTCCCCAAGAATAGCTGCTAAGCTATCATCGGGCTTAATTTCAGACGCAACTGCGGTTGAAGTTGCAGGTGGAAATGTTGTCTTTACGAGACCAATCTATTCTGGTAAAGCTTTTGAAAAGAAAATCGTGACTGACGGGTTAATTTTTGCAACTGTAAGACCTAATAATATTGCACCTCTTGAGAAGGATGAAAGCAGAACAGGAGAAGTTGCTTCCCTATCCGTTGACATTAAAGACCTTCGTGCGATTATCAAAGAAGTGGTAAGAAAAGCAAGTGAAGGCGTAGATTTAAGTGAAGCCAAAGTAGTTATCTCCGGCGGACGAGGTGTCAAGAGTGCCGAAGGCTTTGAACCACTTAAAGAATTAGCGAATGTATTAGGCGGTGCCGTTGGTGCTTCTCGTGGTGCCTGTGACGCTGATTATTGTGACTATTCTTTACAAATTGGTCAAACTGGTAAGGTTGTAACACCTGACTTATACATCGCTTGTGGTATTTCTGGAGCAATCCAGCATTTAGCCGGAATGTCAAACTCTAAGGTAATCGTGGCCATCAATAAAGATCCAGAAGCAAATATCTTTAAAGTAGCAGATTACGGCATTGTTGGTGATCTATTTGAAGTGGTGCCACTTTTAACAGAAGAGTTTAAAAAGCTTAAAGTTCACTCATAATATAAGGGCGAGCAGTGGCAAATTGCTCGCCTTATTACATATAATAAGCAGAATACGAAAAGTATTTTAGGGAAAATTACATCCGAGACAGATTATTAGCATGATGGTTTAAACAATGCTATACTTTCGATAGTAATTAGTAATTATTTAGGAGGCATAAACAAATGGCTATTTCAAACGTAACCGATGCAAATTTCTCTGCTGAAACAGGCTCTGGTCTTGTTCTTGCAGATTTCTGGGCTCCATGGTGTGGACCTTGTAAAATGATCGCTCCAGTTCTTGAGGAACTTGATTCCGAAATGGGCGACAAAGTTAAAATCGTTAAATTAGATGTAGACGATAACCAAGAAACAGCTGCTAAATACGGCGTTATGAGTATCCCTACATTACTTGTTTTCAAAAACGGCGAAGTAGTTGACAAAGTAGTCGGCTTCCAGCCAAAAGACGCTTTAGCAGGTGTATTAGAAAAGCACGTATAAGCATATATGACCTTAGCTAGGATAGTTCTAGCTAAGGTTTTTTATTTGGAAAAGACATTTACTTTTCTTATTTACCAGTTTGTTTTAAAATTTATAAGTATAAATTATAGACGGGGAGGGGCAGCTAGTATGAATGAGACTATTAAACAAAAATTAACACTGCTGCCTGATCAGCCTGGCTGCTACTTGATGAAGGACCGTCAGGGAACGATCATTTATGTAGGAAAAGCAAAAATACTAAAAAATCGCGTACGGTCCTATTTTACCGGGTCACATGATGGTAAAACACTGCGGCTCGTCAACGAGATTGAAGACTTTGAATATATTGTCACCTCATCCAATATCGAAGCACTGTTACTCGAATTAAATTTAATAAAAAAACACGACCCAAAATACAATGTAATGCTGAAGGATGATAAGACCTATCCGTTTATTAAATTGACAGCGGAAAGACATCCGAAACTCATCATTACAAGAAAAGTCAAAAAGGATAAAGGTAAGTACTTTGGTCCTTATCCTAACGTCATGGCAGCGAATGAAACCAAAAAGCTGTTAGACCGAATCTACCCATTACGAAAATGCTCAACTCTTCCTGACAGGGTTTGTTTGTACTACCATTTAGGGCAGTGCCTGGCACCATGTGTAAATGAAGTACATGAAGAGCAATACAAACAAATGACAGACGAAATCACCCGCTTTCTCAATGGCGGTTATAAAGAGATAAAAAAAGACCTTACTGAAAAAATGACCAGTGCTGCAGAAGAACTAGATTTTGAGCGTGCTAAGGATTTCCGAGATAAGATTATCCACATCGAAACCATCATGGAAAAACAAAAAATCACGATGACAGATTTTACGGATCGGGATGTGTTTGGCTATGCTGTTGATAAAGGGTGGATGTGTGTTCAAGTGTTCTTTGTACGCCAGGGCAAACTAATTGAACGTGACGTTTCCATGTTCCCTATCTACAATGAGCCAGAAGAAGAAATTCTTACCTTCCTAGGTCAATTTTACGAAAAATCAAATCATATTAAGCCGAAGGAAATTCTGATTCAGGATGAAATTGATTTAAATCTCGCTGAACAGCTTCTCCAGGTTAAAGTCCTAAAACCTCAGCGCGGTCAGAAAAAAGATCTTATTAAAATGGCAATCAAAAATGCAAAAATTGCATTGAATGAGAAATTCTCACTGATTGAAAAGGACGAAGTAAGGACGATAAAAGCTGTTGAAAACCTTGGTGAGCTTATGGGGATTTATACCCCTCACAGAATAGAATCTTTCGATAATTCTAATATTCAAGGGACAGATCCTGTATCTGCTATGGTTGTCTTCATTGATGGCAAGCCAAATAAGCGTGAATACAGGAAGTATAAGATTAAATCAGTTAAGGGACCTGACGATTATGAATCAATGCGTGAAGTAACAAGAAGAAGGTATTCTAGGGCATTAAAAGAGGAGCTGCCACTTCCGGACCTCATTATTATTGATGGAGGAAAAGGACATGTCGAGGCTGTAAGAGATGTCCTGGAAAATGAGCTTGGCTTAGATATTCCATTGGCTGGATTGGTGAAGGATGATAAACACAAAACCTCGCAGCTCCTATATGGGAATCCGCTTGAAATTATCCCGCTTGGAAGAAACAGCCAAGAGTTTTATCTATTACAAAGAATTCAAGATGAGGTTCACCGATTTGCGATTACCTTTCATCGTCAAACACGTGGAAAAAGTGCGTTTCAATCCCTATTGGACGACATTCCAGGTGTTGGTGAAAAACGAAAAAAGCAGCTATTAAAGGAGTTTGGTTCAGTTAAGAAAATGAAGGAAGCCACATTTGACGAGTTTAGAGCCATCGGAATTCCAGCTCCTGTAGCGGAGGAATTAGTTAAAAAACTTCAATCCTAGTGATTGTCAGAAAAATGAAGCTATGCTATAATGAGTGAAAATTATATTACTATCACTTTTAAACACTAAAGTGAAGGTAGAGGTGCGAGCTTCAATAGTAGTGATTCGGAGAAGGATGAGCTTCTGAGATGGATCATGAAAGGGGATGTTCGCCGAAGTGAAGAAAGTCTCATTTCTTTCTTTGCTGGTCTTGCATTTAATAAATGCCGGATTGTCAAGACGATTGTCTTGGAGAGCTATCTTACATTGTAGACGCAGAATTTTTTTGTGTATTCAAGCAATGAGATGCCCTCTCATTGCTTTTTTATTTTTTTTTGCGGGGAAACATATAATGATAGCTAAACCTATAACTGAAAGCAGGGGAAAAGATGGGTTTAATTGTACAAAAGTTTGGCGGTACTTCGGTTGGAAGTGTAGAAAGAATTCTAAATGTAGCACAAAGAGTAAAAGATGAAACCGATCAAGGAAATCAGGTTGTAGTGGTGGTTTCCGCTATGGGGAAATCTACTGATCAGCTGGTGGATTTAGCAAAGGCAATTTCCGCAGCTCCTAATAAACGGGACATGGATATGCTCCTAAGTACAGGAGAACAGGTGACGATTGCTTTATTGTCAATGGCTCTAAATGAACAGAATCTTCCTGCCGTTTCGTTTACTGGATGGCAGGCCGGAATTGTCACGGAGCCTGTTCATGCAAATGCCCGAATTACAACCATTAATACAGAGGCTGTAAAGAATCAGCTTGCTGAAGGTAAAGTGGTAATAGTAGCAGGTTTTCAAGGGATTACAGAAAATGGCGAAATTACTACACTTGGGCGCGGCGGTTCTGATACGACCGCTGTGGCGCTAGCAGCTGCACTAGGAGCTGATAAATGTGATATTTATACGGATGTTACTGGTGTTTTCACGACTGACCCAAGATATGTGAAGAGTGCGCGTAAATTACAGTCCGTGTCTTACGATGAAATGCTCGAACTTGCAAATTTAGGTGCAGGGGTACTGCATCCAAGGGCAGTAGAATTCGCAAAAAACTATCAAGTTCGCTTAGAAGTTCGCTCAAGTATGGAAAGAGTAGAAGGAACAGTGATTGAGGAGGAAGCAACAATGGAACAAAATCTTGTAGTCCGTGGAGTGGCATTTGAAGATGAAATCACAAAGGTGAGCGTGTTAGGACTTGCCAATTCTTTAACAAGTTTATCAACCATTTTTACAACCTTGGCTGAAAACCATTTAAACGTAGATATTATTGTTCAAAGTACAACAGAAGCAGAATCAGCAAATCTTGCTTTCTCCATTAAAACACAGGACCTTATGGAGACATTAAAAGTCCTTGAAAATAACAAAGGTGTACTGAACTACGAACAGCTGGATGCAGAAAATCAACTGGCAAAAGTATCGATCGTTGGATCAGGGATGATTTCAAACCCTGGAGTAGCCGCGAAAATGTTTGAAGTTCTAGCGGAAAACGAAATTCAAATTAAAATGGTCAGCACCTCAGAAATCAAAGTCTCAGTAGTAGTCGAAGAAAAACATATGCTTAAAGCAGTAGAAGTACTGCACCAAGCATTTGGTCTAAATAAAGAAGCATAAAAAAAGGCTATTTTCGCAATAATTTGTTGCTTTTTATTTAATTCAGTCCTGTCCGAATACGACCGAGATTCGTATTCGGACAGATTTTCCTATATGTTCAAACTGAAATAAAAAAGCCATCCTTGGAGAAAACTCCAAGGACAGCTTTTTACCCAAACTGTCCGCCTGAGGCGGACAGTGTCCACGGGTGGTGACAGGGCCCATCAACAGCACCACCAACAAACTAAATAGTATCTTTACGATCCCATTTGACGGTGAATAGGACTTTGTTTGCTTTTTTTACTGGATGTTCGAAGGTTTCGGCGATAACTTGTTTTTGGAGTTCAATTTGTTGTGCTAAGAAGCCAGCCTCAATTTGGAAGTAATGTTCTGCTTTTGATTTGACACGCGAAACGATCAGCGGGCTGACAAGTTCAAATTCAATTTCATCTTTACGTTCTTTTTTTAATTCGAGATGTCCCCATGAGGCTTTTGAGAAAAAATCGATGATTTCATCCATGCTGTTTAAAGGGTGACTGCGAGCTAGTCGCTTTCCAGCCCAATAAAGGATTTCAGGTGTGTCTTTTCCTAAGATTTCCGGCAGTATGAATTCTCGAATCAATTCATAACCAAATAGTGAAATATTTCTTGGTTCATCAGATTGTAAGGTAAGTTCGACGGCAGTACTTTCGTTCATTTTGCTTCCCCTCTTTCTACCATTCTATTATATACAATTACGGCTTTAAGTTAAGAACACTTTTTATGAAATATAGTGTAAAGCGTTAGAGTGGTAAAGGATTGTTATTTTGCAATATAATAGCATGTCTTTCATCATAATTATCATTCCCATTTAAGACAATGGGCTATTGATAAAATTGAATTATTTATTGTAATTCTACTGGATTTACTACAAAATAATTCCATTTGCAAGAATTAAAACTTATAATTTATTATAATATCAATATATTTTAAAAATTTTATTTTTTCCCGACTTTTGTGTATCCGTTTTCTTGACGCTCTTTCCCGATGGGAGTAAAATGGACTTGTCACATAATTGTCACACTGGTGCTAAGTTTGAAGATTCTTATTTACTTACAAGAAAAATAGTTGAAAGCTTAACATCATGTTAAAAATTCAAGGGGGGTTAATTATGGCAGGGAATCGAGAGTTTTTGAATCGGAGATTGCATTCTTTACTAGGAGTAATTCCAATAGGAGTATTCCTAATGCAGCATCTAGTAGTCAACAATTTTGCTACAAGAGGGCCAGAGGCCTTTAACAATGCGGCGGATTTTATGGGGAACCTTCCTTTTAGAATTGTCCTAGAAACAGTGATTATTTATTTACCAATTTTATTTCATGCAATCTATGGCCTTTATATTGCTTTTACTGCAAAAAATAATGCCGGAAAATATGGATATTTCAGAAACTGGATGTTCCTATTACAGCGTGTATCAGGTGTCATTACCTTAATCTTTATTACATGGCACGTATGGCAGACTCGCGTTGCAGCAGCATTTGGTGCGCATGTTGACTATGACATGATGGCAAATATCTTATCTTCACCATTCATGTTTGGTTTCTATGTGATTGGTGTCATTTCAACAATATTCCACTTTGCTAACGGTTTGTGGTCATTCTTTGTTAGCTGGGGTATTACTGTATCCCCACGTTCACAAGTAATTTCTACATATTTCACCATTGGCGTTTTCATCGTCCTATCAATCATAGGAATCAGCACACTTTTAGCGTTTGTTTAAAAAAATAACTTTATACGTATTGAAAAATATCGGATTTTTGGAATAAGGGAGTGAGTCACAATGAGTAAGGGTAAGGTGATTATAGTTGGTGGCGGCTTAGCCGGCTTAATGGCAACCATTAAAGTTGCAGAAGAAGGAACACCAGTAGAGTTATTTTCACTTGTTCCAGTTAAACGTTCCCACTCCGTTTGTGCCCAAGGTGGTATGAATGGAGCAGTAAATACAAAAGGAGAAGGCGATTCTCCATGGATTCACTTTGATGACACTGTTTATGGTGGAGACTTCTTGGCTAACCAGCCGCCAGTTAAGGCGATGTGTGAAGCAGCACCAGGAATTATTCACTTAATGGACCGGATGGGTGTTATGTTTAACCGAACTCCAGAAGGACTTTTGGACTTCCGCCGTTTCGGGGGTACACAGCATTCACGAACAGCATTTGCTGGTGCGACTACAGGTCAGCAGCTGCTATATGCATTGGACGAGCAGGTTCGTCGTCATGAGGTAGCAGGATTAGTAACAAAGTACGAAGGCTGGGAATTCTTAGGTGCAGTTGTCGATGACGATGGTGTTTGCCGAGGAATCGTTGCTCAAAACCTCACAACAATGGAGATTAAATCCTTTGCTGGTGATGCTGTTATTATGGCAACCGGCGGCCCTGGAATCATCTTCGGAAAAACAACTAACTCTGTTATTAATACAGGTTCTGCTGCTTCTATCGTATATCAACAAGGTGCATATTACGCTAATGGTGAAATGATTCAGATTCACCCAACTGCTATTCCTGGGGATGATAAACTTCGTTTAATGAGTGAATCTGCCCGTGGTGAAGGCGGACGTGTTTGGACATATAAAGACGGAAAACCTTGGTACTTCTTAGAGGAGAAATATCCTGCGTACGGAAACTTAGTACCACGTGATATTGCAACACGTGAAATTTTCTCTGTCTGTGTGGATCAGAAGTTAGGTATTAATGGCGAAAACATGGTATACCTAGATCTTTCACATAAGGATCCAAAAGAATTAGACATTAAACTTGGTGGAATCATTGAAATCTATGAAAAATTCATGGGTGATGACCCTCGTAAAGTTCCAATGAAAATTTTCCCTGCCGTGCACTATTCTATGGGCGGGCTATGGGTTGATTATGACCAAATGACAAATATTCCTGGACTTTTTGCTGCTGGTGAGTGTGATTATTCACAGCATGGCGCCAATCGTTTAGGAGCGAATTCATTACTTTCTGCTATTTATGGCGGTATGGTCGTGGGACCGAATGCTGTTAGATATATCAAAGGTCTAGAGAAGAGTTCAGATGCCGTATCATCTACTTTATTTGATCGTCATGTGAAGGAACAAGAAGCTAAGTGGGCATCCATCATGTCTCTAAATGGTACAGAAAATGCGTACGTTCTTCATAAAGAACTTGGCGAATGGATGACTGATAATGTAACAGTTGTTCGCCACAACGACAGACTATTAAAGACAGATGATAAGATTCAAGAGTTATTAGAACGTTATAAAAATATCAACATTCAAGATACAAGCAAGTGGAGTAATCAAGGGGCAACCTTTACGCGTCAGTTACAAAACATGCTTCAATTGGCACGTGTTATCACAATCGGTGCTTACAATCGTAATGAAAGCCGCGGGGCGCATTATAAGCCTGAATTCCCGAACCGTGATGATGAAAACTTCTTAAAAACAACAATGGCAAAATTTGTTGATAGCTCTTCTGCACCAGCTTTCCATTACGAGGAAATTGACGTTTCCTTAATCAAGCCTCGTGAACGAAACTATGCCAAAAAGAAAGGGGAGTAGGAACACATGTCTGAAAATAAAACAGTAAAATTTATTGTTACCCGTCAAGATAGCCCTGATTCTGCTCCTTATGAAGAGGAGTTTGAACTAGCCTATCGTCCGAATATGAACGTAATTTCTGCATTAATGGAAATTCGTAGAAACCCTGTCAATACACAGGGACAAGATACTACTCCAATTACGTGGGATAGTAACTGTCTTGAAGAAGTTTGCGGAGCTTGTTCAATGGTGATTAATGGAAAGCCGCGCCAATCATGTTCGGCACTTGTCGATCAGCTTGAGCAGCCAATCCGTTTAGAGCCAATGAGAACATTCCCGGTTGTGCGTGACCTTCAGGTTGACCGCAGCAGAATGTTTGACGCATTAAAGAAAGTAAAAGCTTGGATTCCGATTGATGGAACATATGATTTAGGACCTGGTCCTCGTATGCCAGAGAAAAAGCGTCAATGGGCTTACGAACTTTCAAAATGTATGACATGTGGTGTCTGCCTTGAAGCTTGTCCGAATGTAAACAGCAATTCAAGCTTTATTGGACCTCAGCCTCTTTCACAGGTACGTTTGTTCAATGCTCATCCAACAGGTGAAATGAATAAAGCTGAACGTTTAGAAGCAATTATGGGAGATGGAGGACTTGCGAACTGTGGTAACTCGCAGAACTGCGTACAGTCATGTCCGAAAGGAATTCCATTAACGACTTCAATTGCAGCATTAAACCGTGATACAACAATCCAAGCATTCAGAAACTTCTTCGGAAGCGATCACGCATAATTCTTAAAACCTCCTTTTCTACTACGAAAAGGGGGTTTTACTTATCTTAGAGACAGGGACTTTTGAATAGCCTTTTGGTATACTAATAGTAACGTGATTTTTAAGTTAGAAAAAGGATGGTACCTGAGGGTGAAAAAGCTTCCGTTATTAATCATTTTGGCAGGACTAGTTGTAATCGGAATCGGAGTATGGCAAATCGTTGAAACGAATCTTATGACTGACGCTTCACTAAAAGAAGCTAAAAAAATAGTAGCACAGGCAGAGTCTAAATATGATGAGGAAGAACCCTTTAAGAACCCTAAAAAAATCGATCCTCCTAAATTCGGTGATACGGTAGGTTTGTTGACGATACCGAAAATTAAATCTGAATTAGCGATTGTTGAAGGCACCGACCCGAATGATTTAAAAAAAGGAGTTGGGCATTATAAGGGATCGTACTTCCCAGGTGAAAATGGACAGATTGTTTTATCTGGACATCGAGATACTGTATTTCGTCGTTTAGGTGAGCTAGAGCCTGGAGACATCTTTGAAGTACAAATGCCAAATGGGAAATTCAAATATGAATTAACGAATACGAAGATTGTAGATGCAGAAGATCGGACAATTATTACCTTGCAAAATACAAAGGAAGAATTAATCGTTATCACGTGTTATCCATTCCGTTTTGTAGGTAACGCCCCACAACGCTATATTATATATGCTAAACCAATTTAAAGTCCTTTTAACAGAAGGACTTTTTTAATTGATTTTTTTTACAAAATTATTCTCCTTAAAGCATTTCTAGTCACTCCAGTTGTGTTATTCACATATGATATCGTGACTAAATATATACCCACCCCACGGTTCATAACTGGCGAAGGCAAGGAGGGTCACAATACTTGAAGGAGAATGAATATACTCACAAGCCGTTACTCACCAAACGTGAAAGAGAAGTATTCGAACTCTTAGTACAGGATAAAACTACTAAGGAAATCGCTGGTGAATTATTTATAAGCGAGAAGACGGTTCGAAATCATATTTCCAATGCTATGCAAAAGCTTGGTGTTAAGGGGCGTTCACAAGCAGTTGTAGAGCTCCTTCGTATGGGAGAGCTAGAACTTTAATCATGACCGGCATCCTGCGGGAGGCCGGTTCATGTTTTTATAAGTGGAAAACATAGATATACATATGAATTTGCAGTGGCATATGTTTCAACTTGAAATTTCATCGAAAAAAGTGGAAAATAGAGCAAGATGAAGGAACGGCTAAGTTTACGAAAACAAGGCAAAGGGAGCCTCATATAGGAGTGTTATAGAAATGACTGTCGAAAACTCACAAAAGGTTAGCGCTGATATTGTCGCAAGGATAGAAAAAGATCTGCGCTATATTTCAGGTATTATTAAGCAAAAAGGCAGAGAAATGCTCAGCCATTATAAAATTACCCCGCCCCAATTTGTGGCACTGCAGTGGCTATTTGAAGATGGCGATATGACCATTGGAGAGCTGTCTACTAAAATGTATTTGGCCTTTAGTACGACAACCGACCTTGTCGACCGGATGGAAAAAAATCAACTGGTTGTACGGGTAAAGGATCCTAAGGATCGCCGTGTTGTCAGAATACACCTGCTTGAAGAAGGCGAAAGAATAATAGACGAAGTAATAAAGAAACGTCAAGTGTACTTAGAAGAAGTTCTAACCAATTTCTCATTAGAGGAAATTCAACAGCTTCAAACCAACTTGATGAAACTGCATGAAGATATGCGTTAAAAAAAGAGGCGAAAATTTTGAAACATCCAATTGGTGTCATAGATTCCGGAGTTGGTGGATTAACGGTTGCAAAAGAGATTATGAGACAGCTTCCGAATGAGAAAATTATATACTTAGGGGATACGGCAAGGTGCCCATACGGCCCTAGACCTTTGAAGGAAGTAAAAAGATTCACCTGGGAACTAACAACATTTTTGTTAGAAAAAAATATTAAAATGCTTGTCATTGCCTGTAATACGGCAACGGCAGCCGTTTTGGACGAAATTAGAAATGAGCTAAGCATACCAGTGATTGGAGTAATTTACCCTGGTGCACGTACTGCTATCAAGCGGACAAAAAACTACCGGGTAGGGATTATTGGTACAGAAGGTACAATCAAAAGTGGTGCCTACGAAAAAGCGTTGAAAGCACTAAACAGCCGGTTATATGTGACTGGACAAGCCTGTCCGAAGTTCGTTCCTCTCGTTGAGAGTGGTGAATATGATGGGGAGATTGCTGAAAGAATTGTCATCGAAGCGCTAAAGCCTTTGCAAAATCAAAATTTAGATACGCTAATCCTCGGGTGCACCCATTACCCTTTGCTAGAACCTCTTATTCAAAAAGTGATGGGTGAAAGGGTGAATGTGATCTCCTCAGGAGATGAAACAGCAAGGGAAATTAGTGCTATTCTTCAGTATAACAATATACTCGAAGCAGATGAAAATGAACCAGAGCATGAATTTTATACGACGGGATCTAGGTATATCTTTTCAAAAATTGCTTCGCAGTGGCTCGGATTACCTATTAATAATGTTAAAAAGATTAAATTATAATTAAGTTCCTATTAGAGGAGCTTATTTTTTTTGAGGCTCTGTTAAAACTGAATGTTGATTTCACAGTGTTTGGAAAATAAGCGGAGAATTTCCGTTTATATTGGGAAATACCCATATTTCCTTAAAAATAGGCGGAGTTTTTCCGCTTATTGTATCTAAATCCTTGGATTTTGTCTTATTTAAAGCAGTTAACCGGAATATCTCCGCTTATATCTGCTTCTTAAGCTTCCTCTATATACAATAGCCGGAAATTCTCCGCCTATGAATTCTCAACCCTACACGAAAATCAACAATAAATAATAACAGAGCCTTTTTTTAAAAATAAAAGAATGTCCTATTTTTCTTTCTAAAGGCGGTCTAATTATTTTCATAGGCTCGTATACATAGTAGTACAAACTGTCTTAGGAGGGAAAAAATATGTCTAAAAATAAAGTAAAACCCCTTGTTACAGCCGTTTTTGCTTCAACACTTCTATTATCGGGGTGTGGTTTGTTCGGTAGTGAAGAGCAGAAAAAGGTGGATCCACCAAAGCAGGTTACAGTAACCGATACAAACCCGACTAAGGAAACCACCGGTAAGAGTGAGAGTGAAAAAGTCGAAGGAACAGTAAAAACAGAGTTATACTTAATTAATAAAGATGGGTTAGTGGTGCCACAAACACTAACACTGCCAAAAACTTCTTCTGTAGCGAAGCAAGCCTTAGAATACTTGGTTGCAAACGGACCAGTTACCGAATTGCTGCCTAATGATTTCCGTGCGGTGCTGCCAGAAGAAACTCAAGTTTCCGTTAACATTAAAGATGGTGTAGCCGTGGTCGACTTCTCGAAGGAGTTTAAGAACTATCAGCCTGAAGATGAAAGAAAGATCCTTGAGGCGGTAACCTGGACACTCACTCAATTTGATACAGTGAAAAAGGTAAAGCTTCAGATGAACGGACATGACCTAACCGAAATGCCTGTCAATGGAACACCAATCAGTGAGAATTTATCAAGAGCCACAGGTATCAATCATGATACTGCCGATGTGACGGATATTACGAATACTAAGCCTGTTACCGTTTATTATATTGGTGGTGAAGAAGGGAATTATTATTATGTACCTGTTACAAAACGGGTTAACACGAGCGAAAAGAATAACGTCGTCGCAGTTGTCAATGAACTGGTAAAAGGACCAAATGTAAAATCTAATTTGGCTTCAGAGTTTATGCCTGACGTAGAACTTCTAGAAGCTCCGAAAATTGAAGATGGAAAGGTAACCTTAAACTTTAATGAATCCATTTATGGAAGCTTTGAAGAAAAAATTGTTTCTGAACATTTACTAAACACGCTTGTCCTTTCATTAACGGAACAAAAGGGAATTGAAAGTGTTGCGGTTACAGTAGATGGCAAGGCAGAATTGGTCAACGATAAGGGTGTAAAATTATCTGAGCCAGTCACTCGTCCAGAAAAAGTCAATACAGGTAGTTTCTAAAAATAGATTTTTGATATACTATATAGTGACAATCAGGGAGGTTGCCTTTAGGCTTCCTCTTCTTTATTTGATTTTTAGAGATTGCCTGAAAAACGATGGGAGAGGTATTCCCATCCACAAGGAGGAAACAGTTGTGCGTGTTGATGGAAGAGAACGACTGCAATTAAGACCCATACATATTGAAACAGGTTATTTAATGCACCCGGAAGGCTCTGTCCTTATTTCCGTAGGGAATACAAAGGTAATTTGTACAGCAAGCATTGAGGAAAGAGTCCCGCCTTTTATGCGCGGAGAAGGCAAAGGCTGGATTACCGCAGAATATTCGATGCTGCCTCGTGCAACGGAAACAAGAAACATTCGTGAATCTTCAAAAGGGAAGGTCACGGGAAGAACAATGGAGATCCAGCGCTTAATTGGAAGAGCATTAAGAGCCATTGTTGACTTGTCTGCACTAGGAGAAAGAACGGTCTGGATTGATTGTGATGTCATTCAAGCAGATGGTGGAACAAGGACTGCTTCGGTTACAGGAGCATTTGTCGCGATGGCGATTGCCCTTCATCGACTCGGTGAGAAAAAGGGTACAAAGTTCCCAATTACAGATTATTTGGCCGCTACCAGTGTTGGAATTTTAAAAAATAACGAAACCGTTCTAGATTTAAATTACGCTGAGGATTCTAAAGCACTAGTCGATATGAATATTGTGATGACAGGAAATGGTGAATTCGTAGAATTACAGGGAACCGGCGAAGAATCTACTTTCTCTTACCAACAGCTGCAGGACCTTTTAGGTGCAGCTCAGGAAGGGCTTATGGAGCTGTTTGAACATCAAAAGAGTGCGTTAGGGGAAGAAATCACAGCCAAAATTGAAGCGAGACGAAAGAAATAAGGGGATACAGAGATGAAAGAGGTTATCATTGCAACCAAAAATCCCGGCAAGGCCAGGGAATTTGAACATATTTTTGCACCAAGAGGGATAGCAGTCAAGACACTGCTTGATTATCCTGAAATAGAGGATGTAGAAGAAACAGGTACATCTTTTGAAGAAAACGCCACATTAAAAGCAGAAGCTGTTTCACGGCGATTGAATAAAATGGTGATTGGCGATGATTCTGGCTTAATCGTAGACGCATTAGAAGGAAGACCGGGAATTTTTTCAGCACGTTATGCCGGTGAGCCTAAGGACGATCAGAAAAACCTTGAAAAAGTACTGCTTGAATTACAGGGTGTTGCTGAAGAAGAGCGTACGGCTAGATTTTATTGTGCACTTGCTGTAGCTGTGCCAGGGAAAGAAACCATTACCGTAGCCGGGACATGTGAAGGACGAATTCTCGAGGAACCAAGGGGAACAAATGGATTTGGGTATGATCCTGTTTTTTACGTGCCGGAAAAAGGGCACGCGATGGCAGAACTATCTTCCGATGAAAAGAATAAAATAAGTCATCGAGCGAATGCTTTGAAAAAGCTTGAAGGTATGTTAGATTCAATTGTGGAAAGAGCGGAATAATCATGAGCAAAGTTCTAGTTGTTAGTGATAGCCATGGCTTAACGAATGAGCTCGAAATTCTAAGAGAGCGGCACATGAACGAAGTAGATTTAATGATCCATTGTGGAGATTCTGAAATGATGCCTGAAGATAGTGTGATGAATGGTTATTTGACTGTGAAAGGAAATTGCGATTTTGGCAGCTATCCATTAGAAACAACAACGGAGATTGCTGGACGTAAGTTCTTTGTTACTCATGGTCACAAGTATTCAGTAAAGTCGTCATTAATGAATTTACAATACAAGGCAGCAGAGATAGATGCAGATATTGTCTGTTTCGGACACTCCCATGTATTGGGAGTAGAAGTTATTGGGAATACATTGTTCTTGAACCCTGGAAGCATACGTATGCCAAGAGGACGCTTAGAAAAAACGTATGTCATTTTAGAGTTATTAGATGAAAAAATTAAAATGTCTGTCTATGACATCAGTGGACGTGAACTAAAAGATTTAGCCTTTGAATTTGATTTGCCAAAAAAATGAGGGAAGATTTATTTCTTCCCCTCCATTATTATTTTTTTAAAAAAAGTTTCGAAATGATGTTGACTTTCATAAATATGGATTATATAATAAATCTTGTCTTTGAAAATCTTATTACGTCCCAGTAGCTCAGCCGGATAGAGCATACGCCTTCTAAGCGTACGGTCGGGAGTTCGAATCTCTCCTGGGACGCCATTTAACTACATACCATAAATATTACTCACCTTTAGAAGGTGAGTTTTTTTGTTTTTCTTAAAATTCATGCTACACTAATTCCCATATAAATGCAGAGGACGGTACAATGTATGAAAAAACGGGAACGAGCGAAACGGAAAGATAATATTATATTCCTTCCCGGACTCGAAAAGAGATTAACGGATAAGGGGCTTGAGAACCTTCACAACAAGAGATACCAAGAAGCGATTACCTTGCTTGAGGAAGCGAGAGTTCATGACCCAGAAAATAGTGACATATTAATTGGCCTCGTGCTCGCGTACTTTGAAGCAGGAGCTTATATAAAAGCAAAAGAACTTGCGAATGAAATGCTGTTAAAGGGCATCGGCGATTATTTTCATATGGTCGATCTGTATCTGACCATCTTAATACAGCTGCATGAATATCAAGAAATCGTTTCAACCATTGAAGCCCTGTTTGACGAAAAAGAGATTCCACCGGACAGGCATGATCATTTTCTCACCATCCTGCAATTTAGCAAACGAATGGCTGATAATAGTCAGCAGGAACCAATGGACATGGAAGAAGCAAAAGAAGAGATTCAGCCGAAAAAACTTAATCTACCTTTACTAAAAAATTTAAATGAGCAAATGATCGCAATCTCTAGTCTGGCCGATAAAAATATTCGTCCCTATATGGATGAAATCAAAGAATATCTTAACTCCGATTCTGGTCACCCTTTCTTAAAAACTATGCTTCTGAGCCTATTAAAAGAGCAGGAATATGATAAGAATATAGCAATTAGAAAGTTTAGTGAGGACTTAAGCGTTGTTCCCACAGAACTTCCAGACATTCAAACACAGCCGAGAATGAAGGAAATAGAAAATATACTAAAAGCAAAATTAGAAAATAGTGACCCGGTTCTATTTGAAAATATGAAAGGGATGGTAGAAAGGATTTTCTTTATAAGTTATCCTTTCGAGTTCAAGCCTGATGCCGCGAGAGCCTGGGCTGCAGCTTTTCACCTGCTAGTTCTTAATTACCTAGGCGGAGATTCCGATGTTGATGATATTTCAAATGAGTACGAGATTTCTACTGAAAAAATAGAGCAGGCACTCGCAAAAATTACAGAATTAGAAGAAATTTCTTATCCCAATATATAGGTAACTCTGTTGAAAGAAAAAAATCCTGTGTTATAATGTAAGGGTTGCATTGTGTAAAACTATTTTTTACATAAAAAAGTGGATCATGTACAAGACATATCCTACCAAATTCGTTACGAATGAAATGATAATAGATTGTTGGAGGGAAATAGAATGACAGTAAAATGGGAAAAGTTAGAAGGAAACACTGGTGTTCTTACTGTTGAAGTAAGCGCAGAAAAAGTAAATGAAGGCTTAACTGCAGCTTTTAATAAAGTTGTTAAGACAGTAAATGTACCTGGCTTCCGTAAAGGAAAAATGCCTCGCCAAATGTTCGAAAAGCGTTTTGGTGTAGAATCTCTTTATCAAGATGCTTTAGATATTCTTCTTCCAGAAGCGTACGGAAATGCGATTGACGAAGCAGGAATCGAGCCAATCGACCGTCCTGATATCGACATCGAGCAAATGGAAAAAGGCAAAGAACTTATCTTCAAAGCGACTGTACAAGTTAAGCCTGAAGTAACATTAGGCGAATATAAAGGTTTAGAAGTAGAAGAGTTCGACACAACTGTAACAGATGAAGATGTAGCAAAAGAATTAGAAACTCTTCAAAACCGTCAAGCTGAGCTTGTTGTAAAAGAAGAAGGTACTGCTGAACTTGGCGATACTGTTGTTCTTGACTTTGAAGGATTTGTTGATGGAGAAGCTTTCGAAGGTGGAAAAGCTGAAAATCATTCACTTGAATTAGGTTCTGGTTCATTCATTCCAGGATTTGAAGAGCAGTTAGTAGGAGTAGCGACTGGCGAATCTAAAGATGTAGAAGTATCTTTCCCTGAAGAGTACCATGCAGCTGAACTTGCAGGTAAGCCAGCGGTATTTAAAGTAACGGTTCATGAAATCAAGGGTAAAGAACTTCCAGCATTAGATGACGAGTTTGCTAAAGATGTTGATGACGAAGTTGAAACATTAGACGCATTAAAAGAAAAAATCAGAACTCGTTTAGAAAACAGCAAGAAGCACGAAGCTGAGCACCACTTACGTGATTCTTTAGTTGAAAAAGCTGCTGAGAATGCACAAGTTGATATTCCAGAAGTTATGGTTACAAATGAAGTTAACCGTATGCTTCAAGAATTCGAACAACGCCTGCAAATGCAAGGTATGAACCTTGAGCTTTACTTCCAATTCTCAGGTCAAGATGAAAATGCTTTACGTGAGCAAATGAAAGAAGAAGCGGTAAACCGTGTTCGCGTTGCGTTAACGCTTGAAGCAATTGCTAAAGCTGAAAACATTGAAGTATCTGACGAAGATGTAAATGCTGAGCTTGAGAAAATGGCTGGCATGTACAACATGACTGTAGATAACATTAAGGCAGCACTTGGCGGCGTTGATGGAATCAAAGGTGATCTTCAAAAACAAAAAGCGGTTGAATTCTTAATCGAAAATAAAAAATAATAAGTATTGTTAAAACATGGCACGAGTTTATCGTGCCTGTTTTTATACATTTTTTCAATTACATATTATAATAAGTACAGGGAAACCTTTTTAACAAGCAGGCAGGAAAAACAGAATTACATAGCGAATTAAGTAAAACCGGCTTTATCAAAGATTTAATTTGTTGAAAAGTGGTTATGCTTATTGGGTACATAGGAATGATTTAAAGGCGTCCAAACAAAAATCCGCTTTCACAAAACATAGTTAAAGAAGGCTTTTTATTACCAGTCCGCTGGGTCCATGTGTTACAATGCAATACATACCACTGAATCGTATCGAAAAAATGAAATGATTTTTGTTTGTGTTACGCAACTTTAAATAGTGTTACAACACGTTTTCAAGGGGTGAAAGAATTGTTTAAATTTAATGATGAAAAAGGCCAATTAAAGTGTTCCTTCTGTGGAAAGACACAAGACCAAGTTCGTAAATTGGTGGCCGGACCAGGTGTTTATATATGTGACGAGTGTATCGAACTTTGTACAGAAATCGTTGAAGAAGAGCTAGGAACAGAAGAAGAAGTAGAATTTAAAGACGTTCCAAAGCCAAAAGAAATCTGTGAAATTCTTGATGAATACGTCATTGGTCAGGACCAAGCAAAAAAATCGCTTTCGGTTGCGGTTTACAATCATTACAAGCGTATCAATTCTAATAGTAAGATTGATGATGTTGAGCTCTCTAAGAGTAATATCTGTATGATTGGACCAACTGGCAGCGGGAAAACGTTATTAGCTCAGACATTAGCGCGAATTCTTAATGTTCCGTTTGCAATCGCAGATGCAACGTCTCTAACAGAAGCTGGTTATGTTGGGGAAGATGTTGAAAATATTCTTTTAAAATTGATTCAAGCTGCTGATTACGATGTGGAAAAAGCTGAAAAGGGTATTATTTATATTGATGAAATTGATAAAATTGCCCGTAAATCAGAAAATCCTTCGATCACAAGAGATGTTTCTGGTGAAGGTGTACAGCAAGCTTTATTAAAAATTCTAGAAGGTACGGTTGCGAGCGTTCCACCTCAAGGCGGACGTAAACATCCACACCAAGAATTCATTCAAATCGATACAACAAATATTCTATTTATTTGCGGTGGTGCGTTTGATGGTATCGAACCAATCATTAAGCGCCGCTTAGGTCAAAAGGTTATTGGTTTTGGCTCTGATGTTAAACAACAACAGGAAATTACGCAGAAAGAGCTTCTTTCTAAAGTATTACCTGAGGACTTACTCCGCTTCGGTTTAATTCCTGAATTTATCGGTCGTCTGCCTGTTATTGCAAGTCTTGAGCAGTTAGATGAATCAGCATTAATTGAAATCTTAACGAAGCCTAAGAACGCATTAGTTAAGCAATATCAAAAAATGCTTGAAATCGATGAAGTGGAATTGGAATTCGAGGAAGGCGCACTAAGTGAAATCGCGAAGAAAGCGATTGAACGTAAGACAGGTGCCCGTGGATTACGTTCGATTATTGAAGGAATTATGCTCGATGTCATGTTTGACCTTCCTTCTCGTGATGATATTCAGAAGTGTATCATTACGAAAGAAACGGTTATCGACAACAGTGTTCCAAAGCTTGTTTTAGAAGACGGAACCGTTGTAGCAGAAGAAAAATCTGCTTAATCAAATCAAACTAGGAGAACCCAGTTAAATCGCTGGGTTCTTTTTTTCTGTAGATTATACTTGCCAACAAAATCAGTTTCTTACAATTTGTGGTTTATTCCCTCTCTATGCAGGAAATACTTATAGATAACTACTTAAGTTTACTGTAGCAGGAGGGAAAATTATGAGTTGGACGGGGATTGCCTTATTTATACAGCTGTTTTTTGGAATTATCATCGGGCTGTATTTTTGGAATTTGCTAAGGAACCAACGTACACAAAAGGTTTCCATTGATCGGGAATCCCGCAAGGAAATGGAACAGCTTCGTAAGATGAGATCCATATCATTAACAGAGCCATTAGCTGAAAAAGTACGCCCAACAAGCTTCCAAGATATTGTTGGACAAGAAGATGGGATAAAGTCATTGAAAGCAGCATTATGCGGTCCAAATCCTCAGCATGTCATTATTTATGGACCACCAGGGGTAGGGAAAACTGCTGCTGCACGATTAGTTTTAGAAGAAGCGAAAAAAAATCAAAAATCTCCATTTAAGCAAAACTCTGTCTTCATTGAATTAGATGCGACAACTGCTCGGTTTGATGAAAGAGGTATTGCCGATCCGCTAATTGGGTCTGTTCATGATCCGATTTATCAAGGTGCAGGGGCAATGGGACAAGCGGGGATTCCACAGCCAAAGCAAGGGGCGGTTACCAATGCTCACGGCGGTGTATTATTTATTGATGAGATAGGTGAGCTGCACCCGATTCAAATGAACAAGCTCTTAAAGGTTCTTGAGGATCGAAAGGTATTTCTTGAAAGTGCCTATTATCATGAAGAAAATAATCAGATTCCTACACATATCCATGATATTTTTAAAAATGGACTCCCGGCAGATTTTCGCTTAATTGGTGCAACTACAAGAACTCCAAGTGAAATTCCACCTGCGATTCGTTCACGCTGTATGGAGGTTTTTTTCAGAGACTTAACGCAAGAGGAAATCATTCAAGTAGGGCAAAAAGCAGCTGAAAAAGTGAATCTGGATATTAGTGAAACCGGATTATCTATTTTATCTACATATGCAAGAAATGGGCGCGAAGCCGTTAATATGATTCAAATTTCTGCAGGGCTGGCCATTACCGATGAGCGCAAATTTATCAAAGACGAAGATTTAGAATGGGTCGCTCATTCCAGTCAACTGTCACCAAGAATGGAAAGAAAGATAAATGACGATTCCCGAGTCGGTCTTGTAAATGGACTAGCGGTCTATGGGCCAAATACAGGGGCACTGCTTGAAATCGAAGTAACGGTTATCCCTGCCAAGGATAAGGGAACAATTAATATTACTGGGATTGTCGATGAAGAAAGCATTGGTGGACAAGGGAAATCCATCCGCAGAAAAAGTATGGCACGCGGTTCGATTGAAAATGTTATTACCGTTCTCAGGTCAATGGGTGTCCCAGCTGGTGATTTTGATATTCATGTAAATTTTCCAGGGGGGGTTCCAATTGATGGTCCGTCTGCAGGAATTGCAATGGCAACGGGTATTTATTCTGCCATTTACAAAATACCGATTGATAACAAAGTGGCGATGACAGGAGAAATTAGCATTCATGGAAATGTGAAACCAATTGGTGGTGTATACCCTAAGGTAAAGGCCGCTCAAAAGGCAGGTGCCACAACCGTTATCATCCCTGAAGAAAATATGCAATCGATATTAAATGAGATCAAGGGAATTCGGATTGTACGGGTTACCCATTTGAGTGAAGTTTTTGACGTTGCACTCGTCAATCATTTGGCACACAATCAAGTGATTCCAGCGTCCATCGAGCTCTCTAAAAAAGAATCCATTTAATGATAACACTTCGGTTGTCTGACCGAAGTGTTTTTTTATGAAAGAAATCGTCCTCCTTGGGGAAAATTAATTATATTGACAAGCAGAACTTATGGCTTTCTTATCTAGCTGTGGCTCCTAGGGGCTCGATGCAAATAACCTTCCCCCAAAAAGTCAAAAAGCGACTTTTAGGGTGAAGAACATTTGCCTAGTCGCCCCTGGGCAGTCGCCTCGCTTCTAATTGTATTATTAGACACGTATTTGCAAATGAGATAGAATTGTACAAAGACGATTTCTGCTATTTATCAGCAACAAACATTGATTCATGCATGTGGAGGTGCAATTTAATGGCGAAAGAGAGAGAATTGATCGTCCCCCTCCTGCCGCTTCGAGGGTTGTTAGTATATCCGACTATGGTCCTGCATTTAGATGTTGGCCGCGAAAGATCGGTTGAAGCCCTTGAAAAAGCGATGGTAGATGACCATTTAATTTTTTTAACAACACAAAAGGATATTGCAATAGACGATCCATCGGAAGAGGATTTATACCAAATTGGTACATTAACGAAGGTTAAACAAATGCTTAAGCTTCCAAATGGAACCATTAGAGTTTTGGTTGAGGGACTAAACAGAGCAAAAATACAATCATTTCATGATGAGGACGAATATTATGCTGTCAGCATTGTGACATATGATGAAACTGTAACAAAGGATGTAGAAGATCAGGCATTAATGAGAACAATGCTTGAGTATTTCGAGCAATACATAAAGTTATCTAAAAAAATCTCTGCTGAAACCTACGCTTCTGTCGTAGATATTGAGGAACCAGGTAGAATGGCGGATATTATTGCTTCACATTTGCCAATCAAACTGAAGGAAAAACAAGAAATTCTTGAGACTATTGATGTTAAGCAACGAATGAATATGGTTATTTCTACTATTCAAAATGAAAAAGAAGTGCTGAATCTTGAGAAAAAGATTGGGCAGCGCGTGAAGCGTTCCATGGAAAGAACGCAAAAGGAATATTACCTTCGTGAGCAAATGAAGGCGATTCAGAAGGAATTAGGCGATAAAGAAGGTAAAACCGGTGAAATCGCGGAACTAACGGAGAAAATTAAGAACGCGGGTATGCCTGAGCATGTTCAGGAAACCGCATTAAAGGAACTTGACCGCTATGAAAAAGTGCCATCAAATTCAGCAGAAAGTGCTGTTATCCGTAACTATATTGAATGGCTGATTACGATACCATGGACGAAGAAGACGAATGATGATATTGATATTCTTCGTGCCGAAAAGATACTCAATCAGGATCATTTCGGTCTTGAAAAGGTAAAAGAACGTGTGTTGGAGTTTTTATCTGTTCAGAAACTGACCAATTCCTTAAAAGGTCCAATCTTGTGCCTTGCTGGTCCTCCAGGAGTAGGAAAAACAAGCTTAGCACGCTCAATTGCCAATTCATTAAATCGTAATTTTGTCCGTATATCTCTCGGTGGTGTTCGTGATGAATCGGAAATTCGCGGTCATCGTAGAACTTATGTAGGGGCAATGCCAGGTCGGATTATCCAAGGTATGAAAAAAGCCGGCACGATTAATCCAGTCTTTTTATTAGATGAGATTGACAAAATGTCCAGTGACTTCCGTGGCGACCCTTCCTCTGCCATGCTTGAGGTATTGGATCCGGAACAAAACCATAATTTTAGCGATCATTATATTGAAGAAACATATGACCTTTCAAAAGTCATGTTTATTGCAACTGCCAATAACTTGTCAACGATTCCAGGTCCACTTTTAGACAGGATGGAAATTATTACGATTGCCGGTTATACAGAGATTGAAAAAGTTCATATTACAAGAGACCATCTTCTGCCAAAACAGATTAAAGAAAATGGACTTACTAAAGGTATTCTCCAAGTGCGTGATGATGCGATTCTTAAGGTGGTTAGATATTATACACGTGAAGCAGGAGTGCGGAGCCTCGAACGACAAATGGCGACCATCTGTCGTAAGACGGCTAAAATCGTTGTTTCCGGTGAGAAAAAACGTGTGGTTGTTACCGAAAAGAATGTTGAGGAGTTCCTTGGCAAGCCTAAATTCCGTTATGGTCAAGCAGAAACAGAGGATCAGGTCGGAGTTGCGACTGGTCTCGCTTACACAACTGTTGGTGGGGATACATTGCAAATCGAAGTGTCTCTAGCGCCAGGTAAAGGAAGACTCGTGTTAACAGGTAAATTAGGGGACGTCATGAAAGAATCCGCGCAGGCGGCATTTAGCTATATTCGTTCTAAAGCCGGTGAGCTTGGAATTGAAGAAGATTTCCATGAAAAATATGATGTCCACATTCATGTTCCAGAAGGTGCTGTTCCAAAAGATGGTCCATCTGCAGGAATTACCATGGCGACTGCACTTGTGTCAGCGCTAACGGGCAGAGCCATTCGCCGTGAAGTAGGAATGACAGGTGAAATCACGCTAAGAGGCCGGGTGCTTCCAATTGGCGGATTAAAGGAAAAAACACTCAGTGCTCATCGAGCAGGATTAACCAAAGTCATTCTCCCTAGGGATAATGAAATGGATATCGATGATATACCAGAAAGTGTTAGAAATGAAATAGAGTTTGTGCTTGTTTCACATGTCGATGAAGTACTGCGGCATGCACTAGTAGAAGGTGGATTGTAATGAAAGTAGTTAGTTCCGATATCGTCATCAGTGCCGTCAGGCCAGAGCAGTACCCCGAAACAGATTTACCTGAATTTGCATTAGCAGGCCGTTCAAATGTTGGAAAGTCATCTTTTATTAATAAGATGCTAAACAGAAAAGGGCTTGCGAGAATTTCGTCAAAGCCCGGAAAAACACAAACGTTAAACTTTTATTTGATCAATGAAATCCTTCACTTTGTCGATGTTCCTGGTTATGGATACGCTAAAGTTTCGAAGTCCGAGCGTGCTGCTTGGGGAAGAATGATTGAAACGTATTTTACCTCTCGAGAACAATTAAGGGCTGCCGTTTTGATTGTTGACTTACGACACCCGCCAACACAGGATGACGTCATGATGTATGGTTTCTTAAAGCATTATGGAATTCCGTGTATTATCATCGCAACAAAGGCGGATAAAATCCCAAGAGGGAAATGGCAGAAACATTTAAAAGTAACCAAGGAAACACTCGATTTAGAAGAAAATGATCAAATCGTCCTTTTCTCATCAGAAACAGGTGAAGGAAAAGATAAAGCGTGGTCTATATTGCAGAGTTATATGTAAGCTCTTTTCCTTAAGAAAAGAGCCTGCAAACTTAATTTCGAGCACAAAATAGTTTGTTCCGCGTTAAAATCGGCTTTAGGATTTTAACACCTACCATTAGGAGAACAGTCTATATGTAAGAAAAACGTCAGGCAACTTTAGCCTGACGTTTATTTTTTTCTTTTAAAAAGAAAGTAGATACCGACCAGAATAATAATAGCTGGCCAAAACTTCCAAACAAAACTTAACCCATTTTGAAGTAATCCAAGGTATTCGGCAACTTTGTCGTAAAATAATAGCAATAATGCCAATACTAAAAAGAGAAACGCTTGAAACAAACCATTATTCGTTTTTTGAAAACGTAGAAAATAGCCAATCGATATAAATAATACAAGCATGCCAATCGTGTTGTTTGGCCAGATTAAGATTTTTCCGGCCAAATGGTAATGAAGGCCAAAACCAGCGATGATGACTCCTGGTAAGATTGCTTCATGATCGTTCGCAGAGTATCCCTGTCCTAAAAAAGCGATGCCGATAATAATAAGAAGTGTCGGCCAGGAATACAATGTCTGTAGAGCGGTAAATCCAGATTGCTGCAAGAATAGAAAGGCTCCAAAGCCTATGAGAATAATTCCAGGAAAAATACGCTGATTCTTCATTTTAACACCACTTCCAGAAAGGTTTACTTGAATCTAGTCTATTTTTTTGGTACTGTACATAAGACGATATATTTATTAATTACTAAACTTTTTTCCTAATTATATTAACATATACTTTCGTTTTCTGTTCACATTTTTCGGGTAAATGTTGAAAAAACCCGTGTTATAATCAGACTAGTTAATAATTTATTTTCTTTTTGTATTACTTATTGGGGGGGTCTTGAAAAATGCATATTGTAGTTATCGGTCTAAACTATAAAACTGCCCCTGTGGAAATCCGCGAGCGGTTGACATTTAATGAAGCCGAGCTTGGGGATGCAATAAAAAAATTAAATACTAAAAAAAGCATCCTTGAAAATATCATTGTTTCTACGTGTAATCGTACTGAAATTTATGCGGTTGTCGATCAGCTGCATACTGGACGCTATTATATTAAAGAATTTTTATCTGAATGGTTCGGAATTGAACAATCGGAGTTTTCACCTTTTCTATTTGTTTATGAAGAAGACGGGGCTATTGAGCATTTATTCAAGGTGGCATGCGGCCTTCATTCAATGGTATTAGGGGAAACACAAATATTAGGGCAGGTTCGTACAAGCTTTATGTTAGCTCAAGAACTAGGAACGACAGGTACCGTCTTTAATCAGCTTTTTAAGCAGGCGATTACACTTGCGAAGCGCGGACATGCTGAAACAGATATTGGTGCCAATGCGGTCTCAGTCAGCTATGCTGCCGTTGAACTAGCAAAGAAAATCTTCGGTTCTCTCGAGAATAAGCATGTTCTCATTTTTGGTGCCGGTAAAATGGGTGAGCTGGCTGCGCAAAATCTACATGGCAATGGTGTAAGAAAAGTTACCGTGATCAATCGTACATTTGAAAAGGCACAAGTTCTTGCTAACCGTTTCGCCGGTGAGGCCAAAACCGTTGATGAACTTCAAAATTCATTGATTGACGCTGATATTCTGATCAGCTCAACAGGAGCAAAAGATTTCGTCATTACAAAAGCAATGATGGAAAAAGTAGAGAAAAAGCGTAAGGGCAAGCCATTATTTATGGTTGATATTGCTGTTCCGCGTGACTTAGATCCAAGAATCGCAGAGCTTGAAAGTGTCTTTTTGTATGATATCGATGATTTAGAAGGAATTGTTGAGGCAAATCTTCAGGAGCGGAAGAAAGCGGCACAAGTCATCATGCTGATGATTGAAAAGGAAATTGTTGATTTCAAGCAATGGCTCGGATTGCTGGGGGTAGTTCCTATTATCTCGGCTCTAAGAGATAAGGCAGCTGCTATTCAATCCGAAACGATGAACAGCATTGAACGCAAGCTCCCTCATTTATCAGACAGAGATATTAAGGTGTTAAATAAACATACAAAGAGTATTATCAACCAGCTGTTAAAAGATCCTATCTTACAAGCAAAAGAATTGGCTGCTCGTCCAGACGCTGAAGAGGCATTGGATTTATTTATGAAAATATTTAATATTGAAGAGCTTGTAGAAAAACAAACGAAAGCAGCCGAAACGAATAATGCAGTGGTTCATGTACCGCAGGCTTCCTTTCAGTCATAAGAGGTACTGAATATGTTTGACTTCCATATGACGCGGCTGCACGAATTGACAGTAGTCCTATATGCCTTCAGTGTGTTGTTATATTTTTTTGATTTTCTACACCATAACCGGAAGGCAAACCGTATCGCCTTCTGGTTACTTGCGTTTGTATGGGTTTTACAAACCGTCTTTTTAACTTCCTATATGATAAAGACCGGAAGATTTCCTGCATTAACAATTTTTGAAGGTCTTTATTTTTATGCTTGGGTATTGGTAACTCTATCACTTGGAATAAACCGTCTATTAAAAGTCGATTTCATCGTTTTTTTTACAAATATACTTGGCTTTATTGTCATCGCGATTCATACGTTTGCACCGATTAACTATGATTCACATGTCATAAGTAATCAGCTAATGTCTGAGCTCTTGCTTATACATATCACAATGGCCATTCTATCTTATGGGGCCTTCTCTGTGTCTTTTGTCCTTTCACTTCTCTATCTGATTCAATATGATTTATTGAAAAGGAAAAAATGGGGAACAAGACTTTTAAGAATTGCAGATTTAAGTAAGCTAGAACGTTCCTCTTATATATTAGTAGTCATTGGGGTTCCCATGCTGTTACTAAGTCTGATCCTGGGATTACAATGGGCCATTTTAAAGGTTCCAGGAATGCCATGGTACGATATGAAAGTTATTGGTTCATTTCTTCTATTAACCGGATACAGTATCTATTTGTACCTGCGTATCGGTAAAAATATGTCAGGCAGACAATTAGCACTATGGAATGTCGGTTCTTTTTTAATTGTATTAATTAACTTTTTCTTATTTGGTCAGTTATCATCATTTCATTTTTGGTATTCATAACAGGAGGCAGTCATGAGAAAAATTATCGTAGGTTCAAGACGCAGCAAATTGGCTCTAACTCAAACAAACTGGGTAATTGAACAGCTGAAGAAGCTTGGCGGCAACTTTGAATTTGAAGTAAAAGAAATTGTCACAAAAGGCGACAAAATCCAAGACGTCATGCTTTCAAAAGTAGGCGGAAAAGGTTTGTTTGTTAAGGAAATTGAGCAAGCCATGCTGGATAAAGAAATAGATATGGCCGTACATAGTATGAAAGATATGCCAGCTATTCTACCAGAGGGTCTTACTATTGGCTGTATTCCTTTTCGTGAGGACCATCGTGATGCCCTTATTTCAAGAGATCATATTAAATTAATGGATTTGAAGCCAGGTGCAATTGTTGGTACAAGCAGCCTTCGCCGCAGTGCGCAGCTTTTAGCAAAACGCCCTGATTTAGAAATTAAATGGATCCGCGGAAATGTTGATACGAGATTACAAAAGCTTCAAGATGAAGAATATGACGCGATTATCCTAGCTGCTGCAGGTCTTTCCCGCCTTGGCTGGGCAAAGGAAACGATCACTGAATTTATCGATGCCGATATGTGTGTTCCAGCTGTTGGTCAAGGAGCATTATCAATCGAATGCCGTGAGGATGATAAAGAACTCCTTGAACTGTTTGAAAAATTCACTTGCAAGAAAACTGAAAGAGCGGTTAAAGCAGAACGTGCTTTCCTTCATAAAATGGAAGGAGGCTGCCAGGTGCCGATTGCTGGTTTCGGCTATATTGCTGATAATGATGAAATTGTTCTAAATGTTTTGGTGGGTTCTCCTGAGGGTCAGGAAATCTACAAAGAAGAACTCAGAGGGACTAACCCGGAAGAGCTTGGTATTCAGGCAGCAGACCTATTAATTGAAAAAGGAGCTAAGGACCTGATTGATCGGGTTAAACAGGAGCTCGAAGGTCAATGCTAGAACCATTTGGTTTGAAAGACAAAAAGGTCCTGGTACCTCGCGGAGCAGGTCAGGCAAAATCCTTTTCACAACTTGTCGAAAAGTATGGAGGGATTTCAATCGAAATCCCTCTTATTGCATTTCGTCCCATAGAACTCACAGCACAGCTGCAACGTGCTTTAAATGAGATTCATACATATAACTGGATTATTTTTACTAGCAATGTCACGGTGGAAACGTTCTTTTCTTTTTATAAAAATAAAAACCATAACTCATTTCCGAAAATTGCTGTGATCGGCAGGAAAACAGAAGAGGTGTTGCAAGAAAGAGGGTATAAAGCTGAGTTTGTACCGTCTGCCTATGTGACCGAGGTATTTGCGGACGAGTTCTTGCCTATCGTGCCAAGTGGTTCGAAAGTGCTAATCCCAAAGGGGAACCTGGCAAGGGAATATATCTCTACTTCTCTTAGAAACCATGATGTACTGGTAGATGAAATCATTATCTATGAGACGTACATGCCAAATGAGAGTCGTGAGAAACTTGCAAAAATGCTTTCTGAGGATCAAATTGATATATTAATGTTTACAAGTCCTTCGACTGTTAATCACTTTATGCGTGTTGTAAAGGAGTATAACCTCGAGAGTCATATTAAAAGATGTGTGATTAGCTGCATTGGTCCCGTTACAGAGAAGAGATTACTTGCACATGGCTTGCCCATTCACGTTTCTCCGGAGGAGTATACGGTTAAAGAAATGATCCAAAGTACGATTCAATTTCTAGAAAAATAATATTCGAAAATAGAATTTGGGGGTAAATATAAATGCAACTTCAATTTTCACGTCATCGCCGATTACGTACTAGTGCTAATATGCGTGCACTCGTTAGAGAAAATCATCTAACACCCGACGACTTCATCTATCCGTTATTTATCTATGAAGGCGAAAACATTCGCAGAGAAGTTTCTTCTATGCCAGGTGTATTCCAAGTATCAATGGATAATCTAAAAGCTGAAATGGACGACATTGTTGCACATGGAATTAAGTCCGTTTTATTATTCGGCATTCCGACGACAAAAGACAAGTGCGGTACACAAGCATTTCATGATCATGGCATTATCCAAGTGGCAACCCGGTGGATTAAAGAACATTATCCAGAAATAATTGTTGTCGCTGATACTTGCTTGTGCGAATATACCAGCCACGGACACTGTGGAATGGTGGAAGGCGATAAAATCTTAAATGACGAATCGCTTGAATTACTTGTAAAAACAGCTATCGCGCAAGCTGAGGCAGGTGCAGATATTATTGCTCCTTCCAATATGATGGATGGCTTTGTGGCTGCGATTCGTGCAGGTTTAGATGAAGCTGGATTTAAAGATATCCCGATCATGTCTTATGCAGTTAAATATGCCTCTGCCTTTTACGGACCATTCCGTGAGGCAGCAGAAGGAGCACCACAGTTCGGTGATCGCAAAACCTATCAAATGGACCCTGCAAACCGAATGGAAGCATTCAGGGAAGCAGAATCCGATGTCGCTGAAGGTGCCGATTTCCTAATCGTGAAACCAGGTATGCCGTACCTTGATATTGTTCGTGATGTTAAAAATAACTTTAATCTTCCTGTTGTTGCTTATAACGTCAGTGGTGAATATTCCATGATCAAAGCAGCGGCTGCAAACGGCTGGATTGACGAGAAACAAACGGTGATGGAAATGTTAATCGCCTTCAAACGTGCAGGCGCAGACCTTATTATTACCTATGCTGCAAAAGACGCGTGCCGCTGGTTAAAAGAACAATAATTACTATCTGAAAAGAGGAACAGAGAATGCGCTCATATACAAAATCAGTAGAAGCATTTAAAGAAGCTCAAAACTTAATGCCTGGCGGTGTAAACAGCCCCGTACGTGCGTTTAAATCTGTAAATATGGATCCGATTTTCATGGAACGAGGTAAAGGTTCGAAAATCTATGATATCGACGGCAATGAATATATCGATTACGTATTATCTTGGGGACCGCTAATCCTCGGTCATACAAATGACAGAGTGGTTGAAGGTATTAAAAAGGTGGCTGAGCTTGGTACAAGCTATGGTGCACCGACATTAATGGAAAATGAATTGGCTAAGCTTGTGATTGAACGTGTACCATCAATTGAAGTTGTGAGGATGGTTTCATCCGGAACAGAAGCAACGATGAGCGCACTTCGCTTAGCACGCGGCTACACAGGCCGTAACAAGATTTTGAAGTTTGAAGGCTGTTACCATGGACATGGTGATTCCTTATTAATTAAAGCGGGCTCTGGTGTCGCTACACTTGGATTACCAGACAGCCCTGGAGTACCTGAAGGAGTCGCTAAAAACACGATTACAGTGGCATACAATGACCTTGAAGGCGTTAAATATGCGTTCGAACAGTTCGGTGATGATATTGCTTGTATTATCGTTGAACCAGTTGCAGGGAATATGGGTCTTGTACCGCCGCTTCCTGGATTCTTAGAAGGTCTTCGCGAAATAACTTCCGAAAACGGAGCATTGTTGATTTTTGATGAAGTAATGACGGGATTCCGTGTTGGCTACAATTGTGCGCAAGGCTATTTCAATATCACTCCTGATATCACATGTCTTGGAAAAGTAATTGGCGGCGGGCTCCCAGTTGGCGCTTACGGCGGTAAAGCCGAAATTATGCAGCAAATTGCTCCGGCAGGACCAATCTATCAAGCAGGTACACTTTCAGGAAACCCGCTTGCGATGACGGCTGGGTATGAAACATTAAAACAATTAACACCAGAGCATTACGAAGAGTTCAAACGCTTAGGTGATTTACTTGAAAAAGGAATTACCGCAGCGGCTGAGAAATATGATATACCTGTTACCTTTAACCGTGCTGGTTCTATGATTGGTTTCTTCTTTACCAAAGAACCTGTCATCAACTATGAAACTGCAAAAACTTCTAACCTAGAGTATTTTGCTGCTTACTATCGTGAAATGGCTGAACAAGGAGTATTCCTTCCTCCATCTCAATTCGAAGGATTGTTCTTGTCCACCGAGCATACCGACGAAGATATCGAAAAAACAATAAAAGCAGTAGAAATTGCTTTCTCAAAACTTAAATAATTTTTCCAGGCACTCACCTTATAGTAGGTGGGTGTTTTTTGCTGGAAAAAAGTCATTCATATAAGAAGGCTTTTTTTATCATAATTAAAAGCTTTTGTTCATAGAGTGTAAGTGACATAGTGATTTTGCTTAAAAGGAAACGAAAGGAGGAGTCGCTTTGTCTCAGGAGAATCAATCGTGCCTGCGATTTTCCTTGGAGGAGTCTTTGTGGTTTAGAAAAGGACAGGAAGTAGATGAACTTGTGTCGATTTCTCTAGACCCGGATATCACCATCCAGGAAAATGATCAATACGTAACCATACGTGGTTCGCTGGAGTTAACTGGCGAATATAGAATTGACCAGGAAAGTACAGTGGATGAAGAAGAAAATGTACCTAACCAAAAGTATGTAGAAAGAGTGGATCCACAAGAGGAAGGCATTTGTGAATTTTCGCACCGTTTTCCTGTCGATATTACCATTCCTAACAATCGGATTCAAAGCATTTATGATATCGATGTGATTGTGGAGTCATTTGATTATTCCATTCCAGAGCGCAGCTGTCTTAAACTTTCTGCAGAACTGACTATCAGTGGTTTGTATGATTCAACACAACAAGAAGAGGAAGAAGTTGTTGTGGAAGAAGAAGAGTTTGAAGTTCTCCATCGCTATCAGGCAGAAGTTCCTAGAGAAGAAGAAGAAGCAGAACAAGAAGAGAATCAATTTGAGGATACTTTCTTGTTTGAAGCTGAAGCAAGGAAACAGCCAGAAGAGGAAAAGGTTGAAGCTTTTCCGAAATTCCCAACCTTTACGTATCAAGAGCCTGAAGAAGAGGAAGAACCTCAACAGCCAAAACAGCCTGTTGTTTTTGAACATGCAAGAAGTGAAGCAAGTGAGCCTGTCCAGGAGATAGAGGAAATCGTCGAGGAAGCTCCTGCTCCTGCACAGGAGGTAGAGGAACCAGCAGAAGCAAAAGAACCAGTCCTAGAGGAGAGTTCTTCCTCCCCAGAAGCACCACCGAAACAAGCCAAAAAGAAGGCCACAAAGAAGAAAACAATGACATTAACGGAGTTCTTTGCCCGCAAGGAAGACAGCTCCGATCAAGCTAGATTAAAAGTTTGTATTGTTCAAAAGGGCGATACGCTCGATAGTCTTGCTGACCGTTATTCGGTATCAGTTCCTAATCTGCTGCGTTACAATAATCTTGAGCCGAATCAAGATGTATTTGAAGGTCAAGTATTATATGTACCTGTCGCACTAGCAAAAAAATAATCAACTAAACATATGGTGAGCGGGTTTTAAACCTGCTCACATCTTTTTAAGGAATTTGCTCTGGCTGAAAGGCAGATGAATGTCGATGCGCGACACAAATCAGGTAGATTCACTGATACCCATATTAAATAACTACCAAGTAAAACCTTATTTTGTTGAGGAACACGGCAATATTAAGAAAATCTATTCCAATAAAGGAACCTTTGCCTTGAAGAAAATGGACCCGACAACTGGCACCGATTTTATTAGACATGTTCATCTTCTTTACCAAAAAGGCTACAATCGAATTGTCCCTATCTATCCGACTATGGACGGAAGATATGCTGTCCTCCATGATAAAGCTTTATATTACTTAATGCCATGGATGTCGAATGAAATAAAGGAAGACCGGACCCAGAAACACCAGCAGCTCTTTCGTGAGTTGGCAAGGCTGCACACACTTTCCGCTAAAGAAATCAGCGTGAATAAAGAGGAGCGGACCGAGCATTACGAAAAAACGATTGAGGTGCTCGATAAGAATCAGGAGTTCCTGGACGGCTTTATTGATAAATGTGAAAAAAAGACGTATATGTCCCCATTCGAATTGTTGTTTTGCTTATACTATAACGAAATAAGTCAGGCACTTCGTTTTTCTAAAACCAAATTCGAAGAATGGTATGAAAAAACAAAGGATGAAGAAAAAGCACGAATGGTCATTACCCATGGAAAAATATCATCCGAGCATTTTCTTTATGACAATAAAGGATACGGTCATTTTATTAACTTTGAGAATGCCCGCTATGGCTCACCGATTCATGATTTATTGCCATACTTATCTCGTTCCTTTAATACCCAGCCACAAAGAAATGATGAAGCTATTGAGTGGGTTTACCACTACTATAAATATTTTCCCTTCAAGGCGGATGAAAAACTGCTATTCTTTAGTTATTTAGCTTATCCAATCCCGATTATCCAGGTGGTCGAAAAGTATTATAAAAAAGAACAGCCGAAAAACGAGCTGAAGTTTGTGCGAATGCTCCAGCGGAAATACTGGCATTTAAAGAATTCCGAATATGTTGTCATGAGAATGACAGAAATCGATGAGCAAGAAAAGCAGGCAAAAGAAGGAGCCCAGCAGCAGTAATCATGCTATTTGGGCTCTTAAACAACTTCAAAATATATAGAAATAGCTATTGCAATAAACACTGCTAACAAAAGTACATCAAACACAGTGGGAATAAAAATGGTTCGTATTAATTGAAAAATCGTAAACGGCAAAATTAGCTGCTCGCATACTCTCCTAGTGGTTCGATACCAGGGGAGTGTAGGAGTATTTAGTGATAAATTTCCTCCGCTTCATCTCTTCCTTCCTCTCCAAAATGGCATTTCTTTTATGTATATTCTTCCGGCATATTGAATTCCCCTAATTCCTTAACGTTTTTTTCAAAAGAGTATATAATATAAAAAAATTGGTTATCATTATTGACGTCAATAGCCTTTTTTGGGTAGTATAAACAGTATAATTAAAAACATAAGCAAAGACAGGGAAGAGTACGAAGTCAACCTGCTAAAAGAGAGGGAACCATTAGCTGAAAGGATTCCTAAGCAGACACTCGGAAGGTCGCCCTCGAGCTTCTTCAGCGAACGGATTCATGAATCCTACTAGTTGAAGACGGATCAAATCCGTTATAACATTTAAGAGCCAATCAATATTTTATGGTTGGAAAAAAGGTGGTACCGCGAAGCAACTCCATTCGTCCTTTTATGACGAATGGGGTTTTTTGTTTGCCTAGTTTACTTAAAAGACAGAAAGAGAATTAAAGGAGATGGTCAAATGGAAACAAAAGAAATTACGATGCCGACTAAGTATGATCCTCAGTCGATTGAGCAAGGCCGCTATGATTGGTGGCTAAAAGGAAAGTTTTTTGAAGCACAGAATGATGAGGGCAAGCAGCCATATACAATCGTTATTCCACCGCCAAACGTTACTGGAAAGCTCCATTTAGGGCATGCTTGGGATACAACATTGCAAGATATCGTTACACGAATGAAGCGGATGCAGGGGTATGATGTACTCTGGCTTCCTGGTATGGACCATGCTGGTATTGCTACCCAAGCGAAGGTTGAAGAAAAGCTTCGTGGCGAAGGCAAAAGCCGTTATGATTTAGGACGTGAAAAGTTTGTTGAGGAAACATGGAAGTGGAAGGAAGAATACGCTTCTCACATTCGTCAACAGTGGGCAAAGTTAGGTTTGGGATTAGATTATAGCCGTGAGCGTTTCACTTTAGATGAAGGTTTATCAGCAGCGGTACGTGAAGTATTTGTCACTCTTTATAACAAAGGTCTTATTTACCGCGGCGAATACATCATAAACTGGGATCCATCAACAAAGACTGCATTATCCGATATTGAGGTTATTTACAAGGATGTTCAAGGTGCATTCTATCATATGAAATATCCGTTAGCAGACGGTTCAGGACATATTGAAGTTGCAACCACTCGTCCAGAAACGATGTTAGGTGATACAGCAGTTGCGGTTCATCCAGAGGATGAGCGTTATAAACATTTAATTGGTAAAACGGTTATCCTTCCGGTCGTTGGCCGTGAAATTCAAATTGTTGGCGATGACTATGTAGATATGGATTTCGGTTCTGGGGCTGTTAAAATTACACCAGCACACGATCCGAACGATTTTGAAATCGGCAATCGTCATAATCTTGAGCGTGTTCTTGTTATGAACGAAGACGGCACCATGAATGACAGAGCTGGAAAGTACAAAGGCATGGACCGATTTGAGTGCCGTAAGCAAATAGTTAAAGACCTCCAAGAACAAGGCGTTCTTTTCAAAATTGAAGAGCATTTGCACTCCGTTGGTCATTCCGAACGAAGTGGGGCAGTGGTTGAACCTTATCTTTCCACACAATGGTTTGTTAAAATGCAGCCACTTGCGGATGAAGCCATCGCGCTGCAAAATAAAGAAAATAAAGTTAACTTTGTTCCAGAACGTTTTGAAAAGACCTATCTGCACTGGATGGAAAATATCCGCGACTGGTGTATTTCCAGACAGCTTTGGTGGGGTCATCGAATTCCTGCATGGTACCATAAAGAAACAGGTGAAATATTTGTAGGTCACGAAGCACCAGCCGACAGCGAAAATTGGGAGCAGGATAAAGACGTCTTAGATACTTGGTTCAGTTCGGCACTATGGCCGTTTTCAACGATGGGCTGGCCAAATGTAGAAGCAGAGGACTTCAAGCGTTTCTTCTCAACAGATGTACTTGTAACCGGTTATGACATCATCTTCTTTTGGGTATCCCGGATGATTTTCCAAAGCCTTGAGTTTACAGGTGAACGTCCATTCAAAGATGTTCTAATCCACGGTTTAGTTCGAGATGAACAAGGACGTAAAATGAGTAAGTCTCTTGGTAACGGTGTAGATCCAATGGATGTTATCGACAAATATGGTGCCGATGCTTTACGTTACTTCCTTTCAACCGGAAGCTCACCAGGTCAGGACTTACGCTTCAGTTTTGAAAAGGTTGAATCTACTTGGAACTTTGCTAATAAAATTTGGAATGCCTCTCGTTTTGCCTTAATGAATATGGATGGCATGACATATGATGAAATCGATTTTAGCGGTGAAAAATCAGTTGCAGATAAATGGATTCTAACTCAATTAAATGAAACCATTGAAACGGTTACAAAGCTTTCAGAGCGTTATGAATTTGGAGAAGCGGGTCGAGCTCTTTACAACTTCATCTGGGATGATTTCTGTGATTGGTATATTGAGATGGCAAAGCTTCCATTATATAGTGATGACGAAGCAGCTAAGAAAACCACTCGTTCAATCCTTGCACATGTGCTTGATCAGACGATGCGTTTGTTACATCCATTCATGCCATTCATTACCGAGGAAATCTGGCAGAACCTTCCACACAGTGGAGAATCAATCACAACTGCAAAATGGCCGGAGGTAAATCCAGCATACAGTGATGAACAAGCTGCACAAGAAATGAAGATGTTAATGGAAATGATTCGCTCCGTTCGAAACATCCGTGCCGAAGTAAACACACCAATGAGTAAGAAAATTAAAATGCTTGTTCAGGCAAAGGATGATTCAGTTTTAGCAGCACTTGAAAAGAATCGTGCCTATATTGAAAAGTTCTGTAACCCAGAAGAATTACAAATGGGAACCAACCTTGAAACACCAGAAAAGGCTATGACGGCTGTAATTACCGGATTGGAAATCATTCTTCCACTAGAAGGATTGATTAATATCGAAGAAGAAATTGCCCGCCTTACAAAAGAATACGATAAATTTACAAAAGAAGTAGAAAGAGTTGAAAAGAAACTCAACAACGAAGGCTTTATGAAAAAGGCACCGGAAAGCGTTGTTGCTGAAGAACGAGCAAAAGAAAAAGACTATCGCGAAAAAAGAGCGTTAGTAGAGGCTCGTTTAAATGAGCTAAAAGGTTTATAATAAAAAGAAATTGAGACGAGTCCTTTAGTAGGATTCGTCTTCTTTTAGAATAAATAAAGTTGGGGTGCCATACATGTTTACAACCTATAACGAAGCCCTTGGATGGATTCATGGAAGATTAAGACTCGGCATTAAACCAGGTCTTACTCGCATGGAATGGATGATGGAGAAATTAGGTCATCCTGAATTAAAAATGAAAACGGTCCATATTGGCGGTACAAATGGCAAAGGTTCGACTGTAACCTTCTTGCGGTCGATTCTCGAAGCAGCTGGCTATTCGGTTGGTACTTTTACATCACCATATATTGAACAATTTAATGAACGAATTTCCGTTAATGGTAAGCCAATTAGTGACGAAGAAATATTAGAATTGACCAATGTAATTGCTCCGCTTGCTGACGAACTCGAAGAAACGGAGCTTGGTGGACCAACTGAGTTTGAAGTCATCACAGCCATGTCTTTCTATTACTTTGCCAATGTAAATCAGGTGGACATTGTACTATATGAAGTGGGTTTAGGGGGGAGATTCGATTCCACCAATATTATTCAGCCAATAGCTTCTGTCATTACAAACATTGGACTTGATCACACGAACATCCTTGGTCATACGTACGGGGAAATTGCATTTGAAAAGGCAGGTATAATAAAAGAACAGATTCCTGTATTCACTGCTGTAAAAAATCAGGATGCCATTAACGTAATAAAAGAACAGGCTGATAAAAAGCATGCTTCACTTTTTATACTCAATCAGGATTTCTCGATTACTTCACACTGTCCACAAGAAACCGGTGAGGTGTTTACTTTAAGTAGTGATAATCATCTATTCGAGCAATTAGAAATTAGTATGATTGGTCAGCATCAAACAGAAAATGCTGCATTAGCAGTCATGGCAGCGCAATCGATTAATAGTCATGAAGAATTTGTAATTTCAGAAGATGCAATAAGGACAGGTCTAAAGAAAGCATATTGGCCTGGCAGGTTAGAAATACTGTCTAAAAATCCACTCGTCATTATTGACGGTGCTCATAATGATGAGGGAATTTCGGCACTTGTTCATGAACTTTCAAATCGGTATTCTAACAATACTATTCATATTGTATTTGCAGCTTTAAAGGACAAAAAGCTAGACAAAATGATCGCTCAATTGGATCAAGTTGCCGATGAAATCTCATTTGTATCGTTTGATTTTCCACGAGCAGCAGAAGCCGTTGATTTGTTTTCACTTAGTCATTCGAAAAATAAAAGGATCGGCGTGCAGTGGGATTCTTATCTTGCCAAATGTATCCACAATCTAAAGCCTGATTCCATACTAGTTGTTACTGGTTCTTTATATTTCATCTCTGAGGCAAAGCCATACTTAAGTGAATTTTTGAAAAACAATAAAATTTCATTATGACAAGTTAAAGTATTTTTGATAATATTAGTATATCTCAATTTCAAAATAATGGTAGTGGGAGGGGGAGTGAAATGGCCGTTCAAGCGAAAGCTAAAAAAGCAATTTTCCTTGTCTGGTTACTGCTAGTTCCAGCAGGAATGTGGTTTACCTATCAAACTTTTCCTCCTCACTTCTCAGGACAATGGTGGGATTTATTAGCCTTTTTGACGTTAACGTCTGTAGTGGCTTTTATGCCAATGGTCATTAATAATACTCCTATCTTTTTAATTCAATGGGTTTCACTTGCAACATTTTTAAGTTTTGGTTTGTTCATCGAAATGATTTTTGCCCAAGCCGCCGTAATTTTGTTACTGTTAAGGCTCCGTGTTCAAAAGGAACAATATTTCCGTATACCGTTAAATTTGATCATGTTTTTCCTTGTATCTTTGGTAAGCGGAGCTATTTACTACGCACTTGGTGGACAAACTGGCCCCAGTTTAATCAATGACCCACACGCTATATGGCTTGCAGCTGTTTATACAATAGTAAATTACTTGCTAAATCAAGTTATTATTTCATTCTATTTATATTTCATATACAAAAGTAAAGAATCTTACCTTGGGAAAGATTTCTTCGTTGAGACCATCACGACATTTATTACCTTGCCGCTTGGCTTTGTACTATATATGTTTTATAACCAACAAGGCTTATTAGCTTTATTGATTGTAGCCGTTCCATTTGCGAGTTTATCTATGATTTTTAAACTTTATTATTCAAGTGTGAAAATTAATGAATATCTACAAAAAGCGGCTGAAATTGGCCGCCAAATGGCAGAACGTCTTGAGGTAGATGGAGTGATTGACCTTTTCATTCAAAAGTTGAGTGAAATGCTACCGGTAGACTACGCTTATATTTTTGATGTTGTTAGTGAGGACGAGCTTCAATTAGTCCGCCGTATTCAGTGTGGTACTGGAATTACCACAGAAAATGTTAAAATCAAAAAAAGCCAGGGCATAAGTGGTTATGTATGGGATAAGGGAAAAGGCTGCTTATATCATTCAAAAAAAGATTGGAAGCCCTTTTCTAAAGGCCATCTCCCAAGTGATGCAGAAAGTATATTAGCCGTACCAATTGTAAGAAATAAAAAAGTCATTGGGGTATTAATGGTCGCTTCAAAGCAAAAAAGAGCGTATGAAAACTCTCAGTTGATGATTGTTGATATTCTTTGTTCCTATTTTGCGGTTGCAATTGATAACGCAAAGCATTATGAACTAACAAAGACACAGAGCGAACGCTGTGCGTTAACGAAATTATATAATTATCGTTTCTTTGAGAAATTACTAACAGAGGAATTTGATAAATTATTTCACTTCGAACGCAAGGTCTTATCGTTAATTATCCTTGATATTGACCATTTTAAAACGGTAAATGACACATACGGACACCAAAGTGGAAATGAAATTATTTGTGAACTGGCAGCAAGATTAAATAATCTTGTAGGTTCTAGGGGAACAGTTGCTCGATATGGCGGCGAGGAATTTGTTGTTCTGCTTCCTGAAGCACATAAAGAAGAAGCTTACGAAATGGCCGAAATGATTAGACAGGGAATTGCCAAATGGCCTTTTACATTACAGCAATCATTAGATCTTACTCAACACCAGGTGAAAATAACCGCCTCCATCGGAATCGCAACAGCACCTGAGGATGCAGAAGACCCACTAGCATTGATTCGACATGCGGATAGGGCGTTGTATGTTGGGGCGAAGAGGGCAGGAAGAAACCGAGTTGCAGAGTACTCGTCGTGTTAATACCCGGATGAATTTTATAAAAGGTTGAACCATATTTATTCAATGGTTCGACCCTTTTTTTCGTTTTGTTTACCTTTTATTTGTAATTGTAAAGTAAATATCATACTGTTAAACTGGAATTGATATTATGAGCAAAAAATACAATAAAATACATATATTCTACTATATTAATATAAAAATCAAATTTATGAAGGAATTGGGTGATGACGGATGAACGAAAAAGGGATGACGATTATTGAAATATTAGCTGCAATTGTTATTTTGTCGATCATTGTTGTTTCTCTTTTATCCGTTTTTGTTCAATCAGCACGTTCCAATCATGTTTCCAAAAATATTGTTGACGCTACCTATGTCGCGGAAAATGAAATCGAAGAGGTGTATAGTCAGATAAAAGCTTCAACCTCTCTTGGAACTCTTACAACGCCTGCTGGATACACCGAAAAGAGCAAAACAACAGAAAATGCAGTTTATGAGAAAAGTATCCCAAAACATTATATTTACCTTGAGCTAATATCCCCAGCCGTTCCGGCCGATCCAGCTGTTCCAGCCGTTGGAAATCCATTGGTCACAGTAAAAGTAAAAGTTTATAAAGATCACACAAAGGCAGTGCAAGAGGCACAAATGGAGATGGTAGTACAATGGAAAAAACAATAAAACAAGTGTTGAGCGAAAAAGGGGTAACATTAGTAGAGGTTTTAGCAGGATTAGCCCTTCTTTCAATGGTTCTTCTCCTAGTTAACTCTGTTCATTTATTTAGTCAGAAACAGACCGTAAGTCAAACGAAAGAAGTTCAGCAGCAATCCGACGTTAGACTTGCTTCTAATCTCTTAACAAAAGAGATTAGAAGAGCTGAAAGTGTTCTAGTAGTCAGTCCTGTAGAATTTGAAATCAAAAAAGCAACAAGTACAACTCCTGACAAATATCTGTACGATGGCAAAGACCTATTAAAAAATAGTCTGCCATTAATTAAGGATATACCAAGTTTCACTATCGAAAAGAATTCTGAGGAAAGTATTTCCCTGACCATCGGCAGCCTCCCGAAAACAACCATTATGATTAGGAAATAGGTGAGAAAATGAAAAAATGGTACCAGTTTTTAAAATCAAATAATAATGAGCAGGGAATGGCTTTAGTTGCTGTTTTAATGGTATTTGTTGTTGTTTCAATTTTGGGGGCTAGTATGATGGGACTAGCTGCCTCTAACCTTAAGATGAGCACAGGGGAAAGGAGTCAGCAATCAACTTATTATATTGCCGAATCTGGTGCTGTCTTCATGATGAACGAAGTAACTCAGAAGGTACAAGAAGCCTATACCGCTGCAAGTAACCGAGATCAATTCTTTGAGCTTGTAGAATCAAAGTTTGTTGCAAATAATTATTATTCAGACCGAAATTACACTAGCTTTGAGAGGTCCTTTGGAGACCAGCCAAATGCGAGGGTTAGAGTAGAAGAAGTAGATGCTGATATTGGAAAATATAAAATTATTTCATCCGGTACGATAAATAATAAAACTAGAACTGTTGAGCAAGAGTTAAATCTTAGGTGGAGTATGCAGTTTCCACAAACAGCTGTCTTTGTAGATAATACGATAACAGTTGAAAGTGGCAGTGCCATTATTAATGGATCAATTGGAACAAATTCAATTGCTCCTAAAGCAATAACCTTGCATGATCCGGGAAGTATCCAAAGTGGATCCGAGATTATTGTGGGTCCATACGCACCAAACCAAGGGAGAGATGTTGTATACCCTTCTTATTCGAATATTAGTGTATTAGATGAAGAAATCCCTTTAGATTTAAAGGAATTTAAAGCAGCACCTGTTCTCCCATATCCAGACTTTGTAAGCCTTTATGTCGGGACTAGCACAAGCCCAATTAATATCGCCGTTAAGAGTAATAACGGAGATTTATCGATTAGTCAGGGTAATGGCAGCGTTTCAACCATAAATATGACCGATACAATGGTATTACGTGATTTGACGATTAACGATCAAAACACATTAAACATTAAAATCGAGGAAAATAAAACTCTTGAATTGCATGTTAGAAACTTGAACGTCAGTGGAACGTTGAATGTAGTTGGAAACGGGAAATTATCGATTTATGTCGATGGTAATTTAACTTTCCATAATGGTGTAATAAATCAGAATGCGGATAATCGTGATAAATTAAGTATTTATTTGAGAAAGTCTACTACGGCTACTCCGAAAACCATTACTGCTTCTTCAACCCCGACAGGAATAAACTGCAGTATTTTTGCTGAAGATGCAAAATTTGATTTCACTGGCGGTACCTTTCGCGGGAAATTTGTGACTGGTGGACCAGTAACAATTGGAGGTAATAATGTCATTGAAGGTGCCATTGTGGCTGATTCGTTACATTTAAAAGGTAATTCTACTATCACATTTGTTGAAGAGGATCATATTAATCTCCCTTTTCCTTCGTTTATCATAGATCCAGTAAATCCTACGCCAGTTCGCGAAACGTAATGCTTTTATCGTAAATTTATAGAATAACTTTCCACCACCTTTTAAGGGATAGTGTTCCGTTTTGGTACTATCATCCTATGAAGGTGGTGTTTTTTATTTTTATCTCTATAAATAATTTCCACCTTCTTTTAAACTAAGACAAAATATAATACAATACGTAGTAGGCGAATTATGTCTATTTTTAATGAAAATGCACTAAAAAGATAGTTTTTTGAATAAAATTGTAGTTTAACAGAGAAATAGAAGGGGAGTTAATGTATGCAAACAATCATATGGGCCTTTGGTGCTATGCTGCTTCTGCTGTTGATAGTATCCTTTTTACCGCTTAATTTCAATCTAAAAGGAAAGTTTACTGTGGTTTTGTCAGCTTTTTTTATAGCACTAGGCGGTCTTGCTGCTGTTACTTTATTTCCAATTTGGCAGACATTATTGATTTTGCTTGTGTTAACTTTCTTTACCTCCTATGTTTTGGACAGCCGTTTAGGAAATGCATTATATTCTGCATTCGTAACTGAAGAAGATTTTAGCGATGATAAAAACGAAATCCATTTTTCGAAAACGGAAAAGAAATCTGAATTTGATTCACTAGAGCTTGATGAACTTGACACAGTCATACCTTCTACGATAAAGATTTCTGCTAGTTTGTCACCATCTGAACCGGAAACGATCGAGAGTTTAGATGATAGTCTAGAAGTACCATTTCTCCTCCAAGATAGTAAAAGTGACCAAATAGATGATGAGGAAACGGATGAATTGCCAATAACTGATGGTTACTTGGCGGATATTGAAAATTTGCTTTTAGAAGAAACAGGAAACGTAGTAGAACCTGCGGAAGACGATTGGCTTTCTGAGCTGACTGACCTTGAAGAGATGGAAGCGAAGGAAAATAAGAATAAAGAAGAAAACCAATTAGACGATGGTGAATTGGAAATTCTTTTTGCCTTTAAGGAAGCGGCTGCTGGTAACAATGATCCTCTAGAGAATGAAAGTTCACATAAAAAGGTTGTACTAGAATAGTAGAGAGAGGGGCAAGCTGGTTGTCTAAATATCAACGTCTTATAAAACTATTCGTGGTGCTTTTTTTCGGCACTGCATTTATATTTAGTTTTTCTCATTTTGGTGCTAAGGCATTTGAAAATTTTACGGGTGCTGATGGGAAATTCTCTCAAGGAACAACAGTTGGGTCTATTGACGTCTCTGGTAAATCAGAGAGCGAGGCGATTGCCTTATTAGAAGAAAAGTATGTCGACTGGGTGAAAAATACTAAGTTAGAACTGCAATACAGTGAACTAATCGTTCCATTTGATACAAACCTGTTCCATTTTGATTCTGCACAAACTTTATCATCCATTATCGACGGGCAGCAAAACCAAGCGGTTATTACTATTGACTTGCTGCAAGTAGGAGAACAAATACAAATTCTCTTCCCTCAGATTGACAGCAATAAACTTGAACTTACGAAACTAACTTCGGACTTAACCAATACGGCATCACAGTTTAACAACGGTTCTTTTATTTTTAATATCAGTAAAGATTATTTAATTACCGATCCAGCTTTAAAAAATGCGGTCATAAGTGAGGCAATTGTAAGGTTAACGGATGTTTCGAGTGAATTACAGTCTGTTATTGACGCCAACCCAGAAATTCTCCTAGACAAAAAAGTTGTCTTTTCATTATTAGAATATGCCAAAACTCAGAAGATAGAAAATTCCTCAGTCTTAAGCGTTCTTGCAACAGGTATTTATCAGGCAGTCCTGCCAACTAATTTTACCATTACTGAAAGAAATATTAGCAGTGCGCTCCCTGATTATGCTTTGTTAGGGATGGAAGCAAAGGTTAATGCTGCAAATGGTTCAGATTTGGTTATTGTTAATCCAAATGAGTCATTGTACACGATAGAACTTCGTTTAGAAGGCAATAATCTGATAGTGACGTTAAGGGGCGAAAAGCTTCTTTACAATTATGAAATTACAAAAAAAGATGAACAGCAGTTAAAACCGAAGACCATTAAGCAATATAGTCCATTGGTCCTGTCTGGAAATATAAAGGTACAAACTGAAGGTTCTGATGGGAAAATAGTCAAGGTATATCGAGATATCTACCAAGAAAGTCAATTGATAAAAAGTGAATTAATTTCCGAGGATTATTACCCGCCGGTATATCGTGTTGAAATACATGGATTAACGGGAGCGGAAAACACTGTAACACCGGCAGGCCGTACACCAGCTGCAACTCCTGATCCGAACGGAACTCAAACTCCGCCATTACTTGAAGATCCTAATGATAATGGCCTATGGGGGAAACCGAATGAGCAACCTAAATAAAGTTAGAAGTGATATGAAATGAAACAGGGTCGAAAAAGACTTGGAGATTTGTTAATAGAGGAAGGGTTAATTACTCCGGAACAACTGCAAACCACTTTAGCTGAAAAGCCTCCAAACCAAAAAATCGGCGATGCCCTCTTGCAAAGAGGGTATATAACCGATCAACAGTTAGCAGAAGTTCTTGAAGTCCAATTAGGAATACCGCATGTCAATCTCTTTCACTATCCATTTGATACCAATCTTTTTTCGCTAATATCAAAAGAGACGGCAAAGCGTAATTTAATTATTCCGCTAAAACGAGAAGGGAACAAGCTTTATGTAGCGATGGTAGATCCAATGGATTTCATTGTGATTGATGACCTTAGACTGTCTACGGGTTTTCAAATTGAAACGGTCATTGCGACGAAGGATGGCATCTTAAGATCAATCAATAAATATTACAACGTTGATCAAGATTTAGAGGAACTGTTTGATGATATTGGTGGGAATGAGCGCGGACGAGATGAAGATGTAACCGACTTAGATTCACCGATTGTCCGTCTTGTTAACCAGCTGCTGACCAATGCGGTTATTCAAAAGGCGAGTGATATTCATATCGATCCGCAGGAAACAAAGGTGGTTGTTAGGTATCGTGTCGATGGGGTATTGCGGGTTGAACGCGTTCTCCCTCGCCATATGCAAAGTGTGTTAACGGCAAGAATAAAAATTATGTCTAATCTCGACATCACGGAACACAGGATACCACAGGATGGACGGATTAAAATAAATCTTGAATTCCATCCGATTGACCTTCGTGTATCGACATTGCCGACAGTCTATGGTGAGAAGATTGTTATGCGGATACTCGATATGGGTGCAGCTTTAAATGACTTAAGTAAAATAGGCTTTAATGCCCTTAATTTAAAGCGGTTCTCTGAATTAATTGAACAGCCGACAGGGATTGTGCTGATCACGGGACCAACGGGTTCAGGGAAATCCTCCACCCTTTATGCGGCACTAAATAAACTTAATAGTGAGCAAGTTAATATCATTACGATTGAGGATCCAGTTGAGTACCAGTTGGAGGGTATAAACCAGATTCAAGTAAACACGAATGTCGGGATGACCTTTGCGGCCGGACTTCGTTCGATACTCCGGCAAGATCCGAACATTATCATGGTCGGGGAAATTCGTGACAAAGAAACGGCCGAGATTGCCGTCCGTGCTTCGTTAACCGGTCACTTAGTGTTAAGTACGATTCATACGAATGATTCACTAGGAACAGTTACAAGGCTTATTGATATGGGGGTTGAACCGTTTTTGATTGCTTCGTCATTAAGTGGGATTGTGGCCCAGCGTCTTGTCCGTAAGGTTTGTCGTGATTGTAGAGAGCTGCAGGAAGCAACCAAGCGGGAAGTGGAGATTTTCGCAAGACGCGGAATAAAAATTGATAAAGTCAATCGCGGTAAAGGCTGTCCGTCATGTAATATGACAGGATATAAGGGTAGAATTGCCCTTCATGAAGTTCTTGTCATCAATGATGATATGCGCAGGGCTGTCATGAACGACGACTCTATCCAAAACTTAAAAGAGCTTGCGATTAAAAATAAAACAATCTTTTTAATTGATGATGGTCTATTAAAGGTGAAACAAGGTTTAACCACGACTGAGGAAATATTACGCGTAGCCATATTGGAGTAGGAGATAAACGATGAAAGAAAAACTTGAGAATATACTGCGTGCTGCACTTGAATTTAAAGCATCCGATATTCATTTTACGGTTGGTGTTCCGCCAATTTTCCGAATTAACGGTGATATAAAGCGGTATGGAAAAGATATTTTACTGCCGGCTGATACCGAAGAAATTGCCAAATTGACGATTCCAGAAAATATGTATGATTTATTCAAGGAAAAAGGAGAACTTGATTACTCTTATGGGCTTCCTGGAGTCTCTCGTTTTCGTGTGAATGCTTATCATCAACGAAAAAGCGTTTCATTGGCATTGAGGGTGGTAGCCTCAAAAACGCCTACGCTCGAGGAGCTTGATTTACCAAATATCGTTAGGGAATTGGTTGAGAAGCCCCAGGGCTTAATTCTTGTTACCGGCCCGACAGGAAGCGGGAAATCGACCACGCTTGCTTCAATGATTGATTATGTGAATCGAAACATGCGAAAGCATATTGTTACACTCGAAGATCCAATTGAGTATTTGCATAGACATGGAAACTCGATTATCGACCAGCGTGAAGTCGGTTTTGATACGCAGTCGTATGCCAATGGATTAAAGGGCGCATTGCGTCAGGATCCTGATATTATCCTCGTCGGGGAGATGCGGGATTTAGAAACAATCGGAATCGCGATTACTGCGGCAGAAACTGGTCACTTGGTACTGGGAACACTTCACACCTCAAGTGCCCCAGCAACGATAAACAGGATTATTGACGTATTTCCGCCGGCACAGCAGCCCCAGATTCGTGTTCAGCTGGCTTCTGTTCTAGTTGGGGTTATTTCACAGCGTCTTTTCCCAACGGTTGATAAAAAAGGCAGGAAGGCCGCAACTGAGATTCTAGTGAACAATCCAGCGATTGCGAACTTAATCCGAAACGAAAAGATCCACCAAATTCAAAGCACAATGCAAACCTCACGTGCCCAAGGAATGCACACCCTAGAAATGAGCATCAGAGATTTAATTGACCGCAACTTAATCCAAAAAGAAGCTGCAACCAAATATCTACAAGAAAAGATGATGCTAGATGGCTAGATTTAAATATTCTGGGCGGGATAAGCGTGGTAAAAAAGCAGGGACAATAAATGCCGGTTCCAGACGAGAAGCAATGACCAAGTTAAAGGAAGATGGGATTAGGGTCATAGAAATGACTGAAATTCCTGAAACCATGATGACGAAGGACCTATCGTTTGGGAATCCGGTTAAACTTCAGGATTTCGTTATTTATTTAAGGCAATTCGCTACTCTCTTACAAGCGGGGGTAACTATTGTTGATGCTACAGCTATTCTTGCTGTTCAAACGGAGAGTAAAGGCTTAAAGAAAGCATTATTGGACACTGAACAGGAATTACGCGAGGGAAAACCATTCTCAGAGGCTGTGTCTAAACACAAGAAAATATTTAACACGATGTTTGTTAACATGGTAAAAGCAGGCGAGGTAAGTGGAAATATGGATGGGACCCTCGAAAGTTTGGCTGAGCATTTTGAAAAACAGCACTATACTAAACAAAAAATCACTTCAGCTCTTATGTATCCGGCTGTTATTGGAATTATTGCTATTGCTGTTGTTATTTTTTTACTTGTAGCAATTGTGCCAACTTTTGTAGCAATGTTTTCAGACCTTGGAGCGGAACTTCCTGGAATTACAAAATTTGTACTTTCTGCAAGTGAATTTATGCAATCATTTTGGTGGTTAATTGCACTTTTAATTCTAGCTTTTGTATCAGTGATAACTTATATGAAAAAAAATAAGAAAACCAAATATTTTGTAGATTATTCCCTTCTTAAAATGCCTATATTTGGAAATATGTTGCAAAAAGCAGCATTAGCCCGGATGATGAGAACCCTTAGTTCTCTGTTTTCGAGTTCAGTTCCGATTCTTCAAAGTATGGCGATTGTTGAAAAGGTAGTTGAAAATGAAGTGATTGCTAAAGTAATCCGTGAATCGCGCGACTCTCTTGAAAAAGGACGTTCTATGACGGAACCAATGAACAATCATTGGGCTTTCCCACCGCTTGTTACTCAGATGATATCAATTGGTGAGGGAACGGGCGCTTTAGATGCTATGCTTTCAAAGATTGCTGAGTTCTATGAAAAAGAAGTTGAAACTGGTACGGACAGGCTTAAATCATTAATTGAGCCTATTATGATCGTTGTCCTAGCCAGTCTTGTAGGTGTTATTGTTATGTCAATAATGGTTCCGATGTTTTCGATGTTTGAACAAATGTGATAAATTCTCAGTTTCATCCTAAAAATAACAAAAATGTAAAAATTGAGACAAAATTCGACGAAAATTTTCTTTTCATTAGATTACATTTATTGTATACTCATAGAGAAATAATACTAGGTTCATAGAACCATAAAGGAGATGTAAAAATGGTTGATAGACTAAAATTAAAAGCTAAAGAACAAAAAGGTTTTACTCTAATTGAATTACTAGCAGTTATCGTAATTTTAGGAATTCTTGCGGCAATAGCAATTCCTGCAATAGGGAATGTGATTAGTGACTCAAGAGAAAAAGCGAAAGTTTCAGAAGGACTTCAAATTATTGAAGCTGCTAAATTACACGTAGCTAATGATACCACTAACGCCTATACGCCAGCAACTATTGCTGCCGCTACTGGTACTAAAGTTTCTATTACTGCTGCCACTTTGTTAACTAAAACTCTTGATCGTGTTAAAGATGATGATTTTACCGTAGAGGTAACTTATGTTAGTGGGAAACATGTTTATACATTAAACGGACATGAATCAGTAAAAGTTGCAGGTACTGGTGCAGACGTTTCAGATAACATAGCAACTGAACAAGACCTAGCTAATTTTGGGGATAACTAGGAAATATGAAATATGGTCTATAGTATACTGTTTATTTATGGGTTAGTCTTTGGATCATTCTTTAATGTTGTTGGTTTAAGAATTCCTGTTAAACAGTCAATTATTACGCCAGGTTCAGCTTGTCCATCTTGCGGGCATCTATTAAAACCGATAGAACTTATACCAGTTTTATCGTATATGCTTCAAAAAGGGAAATGCCGCGGCTGTCAGTCGCGGATTTCTCCTGTATATCCGATTTTTGAATTACTTACTGGAATATTATTTGCAACAGCACCACTTGTTATTGGTTGGTCAGGAGAGCTCGTAGTTGCCCTTACACTCATTTCGATGTTTATGATTATCATCGTATCCGATATTAACTATATGCTCATCCCTGATAAAATTTTAATTTGGTTTGCAGGGATTTTTTTATTGGAACGGATTATCTGGCCATTAACCACTTGGTGGGACAGTATTCTTGGTGCGGGAACAGGGTTTATACTCCTACTGATAATCGCCATTGTTAGTAAAGGTGGTATGGGCGGTGGCGACATAAAACTTTATGCAGTGCTTGGATTTGTTTTAGGTTTTAAACTTGTACTCCTCTCTTTTTTCCTTTCGACATTGTTCGGTGCGGTTATAGGCGGTTTGGCACTGCTTTTTAAAGTGGTTAAAAGAAAGCAGCCCATTCCATTTGGTCCGTTTATTGCGGCTGGGACACTTACTGCTTATTATTGGGGATCGGATTTAATTCATTTATATTTACAGTTTCTTTATTATTGATCTTACGTAAGGGGTAATAGACATGGGATTCTCCCTTTTTTCAGCAAAAAACAGAATAATTAACCTGGTACTAAATGACCATTCAATTCGTTTTTTAGAATTAAAACAAACGAACCCCCCTACTACCCAAAAATGGAGTGAACGTTTTTTACCGCCAGGTATCATCGTTGATGGTAAAATTGTTGACATTGATTCCTTAGCAAACATTCTTGAACAATGTATTGAAGAGTGGAAGATTCAACGGCGTTCAATCCGCTTCCTTGTTCCTGATCCGCTGGTTATCATTCGAAAAGTCTCTATTCCTGCTGATATCCAAGAGGATGAAATTAAAGGATATTTATATTTAGAATTAGGTTCTACCATTCACTTACCATTTGAAGAACCAGTTTTTGATTACCATCTACTTACAAACACTGGTAAGGCACAGGAAGTTCTCCTATTCGCTGCACCACACCAGTTTGTGATGGAATATGCGGAACTATTCTCCAGTCTTAAGCTTAATCCGGTAGCTGCTGATATCTCACCGCTGTCGTTGTACCGGCTTTATCATCACTCAGATAGAAGTAATGAAAAGGATATTCTATTTACCGTTCAATTTGATTTAACAAGTGTTAACTTGTGTATTTTTGATGGCAGTGTGCCAATGGTCATGCGTCAATTTACCTTGCCTTTTAACATTGAAGACTGGGAACATAATCAAGGATTATCGGGTTTAGTAGAGTTTACCTATAAAGGTGCTTCCGAGGAATTGGTTGTTCAGTTTGAGGATATTTTTAAGGAAATCAATAAATTAGTCGATTACTATCGCTTTTCACTTAGCAATGAGAAGCAGGATGTAACTAAGTTCTTAGTAAATGGTGACCATCCAATGTTAAAAGCAATTTATGATGAAATGACAGAACGATTTGAAGTGCCGGTTGAAATGCTTTCACTGCCTGCTGACGAAAAAAGGAAGGGTAGTGTGCCTTCCAATTTATTATTATCCTTAGGTCTTGCCTTGAAAGAGGTGCAGTAATGTTAGTTGAAATCAACCTCCTTCCTCAAAAAGGAACCAAGGAAATTTAATATCGTTATTTTAATCGTGCTTATCGCACTTACTATTTTAGTTGGTGCATTTTATTTTTGGCAGATTCAATCTACTAAAAGTGAAGTAGCAAACTTAGATAAGCAAATATCGATGACAAAAGAAACAGCCGCCAAACAGGAAAAAAGTGCTGATAAGAATGAATCGCAAATGTCAATTAGTCTTTTAAAGGACGCTGTTGATTGGGCGAATACCTACCCGGTTCAAACAATCCCGATTATGCAGCATTTAACATCTCTGCTGCCAGAACGCGGGTTCATTCAATCTTTTACCTATGCTGAAGCAGGAACCGTAATCCTCACTGTTCAATTTGATAGTGCACGTGAAGCAGCATATTTTCTAGATAATTTAGGTGAGTCAGAATGGGTTGGTGAACCAACATTAAATTCGCTTACCGTCGAGAAGAAAGAAGAAGAAGAAAGCACTGCGACAAAATCAGCGAACGAAGAAGGTGCTGAGGCTAATGAAGCCCAAACACCTGAACAGACATCGACACCAGCAGCAACAACTAATATCGAAAATAAACTTAATACAAATGACCTATATCTTCCAAGATATATTGGTCAATTTGAAATTAAGCTAAATATGGTGAAAATCAAGGAAATTACTAGTAAAAGTAATGAGGAAGGAGTGACTTCCTCATGAAACTCGGTCTCTCAAAACTTGACAAGATTATTTTGTTAGCAGGCTCGTTTTTGCTAGTACTGGTTATTGTCTACGGTCAATTTTTAAAGTTAACTCCTTTAAAGTCTGATGTATCGATGAAAGAGCAGTCCTTAAATACGGAACAAAAGCTTTTAGAAGCGGTAACCCAGAATAAAATAGACGAAACTACAAAAGTAGTGGAAGATACAAGGGAATTGCAGAAAAAAGTTCCGGTAAAACCATTGCTTGAGCAGTTTATTCTAGATTTAGAAAAAGCTGAAATAGTATCCAATAGTGTCATATCTTCAATGAGTTTTACAAAGGATGAAGATGTTATCCTAGCAACAGAGACACCTGCAGAAAATGCACCAGCTGATCAGGTGGGTACAACAGGTCAAGAGACTGCAACACCACCAGCACAAACGGGTGAGGCACCTCAGGAGCCAGCGGCTGCTGCAAACGGGCAGCCTGCCGCAGCGCCCGTATCAAACGGATTAAAAAAGCTATCGGTTAGCTTGAGCGTTGAATCACCAACCTACGAGGATTTGGAAAAGTTCATTGCAACACTTGAATCTTTGGAACGGATAGTAGTGATCGAATCTATTAGTTATACCGGCGGCAAAGAAATCACCAGCTTAGAACTAGAACTCGAAAAGTTACAGTATTCAATTACTGTTTCTGCCTATTACCTGCCAATTCTAGATGACTTAATTGCTGAGCTTCCAAAAATTGATGCCCCGGCACCGGCCAACAAGAAAAATCCGTTAAGCTCTTTCTCTGATACGACAAAAGCTAACTAATACTATCGCGAAGTTGCAAATAATTTGGCGAAAGCATTGTATAACAAGACGACAAAAGTCTTGTTATTTTTTTTTGTCTTTGTGATAGGATGGTAGAAATTGCTATTGGTAGAGGAAGGAGTACAAGTTAGTGGACAAGCCGAATCGTGGCAATACCATCAAAATAAAGTTAAATGGAGAAAGTCAAACTTTCTCAGAAGAGCCCATTAAGAAGGAACAAGAATCTAGCAAAGATTCTTTTACTAAAGTGATAGACATTGACGAAGACTTCAACGATCAGGATTTATTTCTTGAGACTGCTGCTGCCAAGGACTCAATCGATGAAAGCTTTGATTGGATTATTCCTGAATCTGCAGAAAACGACATTCAGGAATATAAGGTTGTCAGCAGTCAGAATCAGAAAAAGGGCACGAAAAAGAAGCCTGCTTCTTTCACAACTTTTTCAATGAAGAGTAATGGTGGCGTAATAAAATCTATTATTGTTACAGCTGTTTTTGCTATTTTGATTGGGACAAGCTTTGGGGTCCTCATGCTTAAGTTAGTCATTAGTGAGAACAGTAAACCAGCAGTAACTGAGCCGGTGGTTGTAGGTAATGGGTCTGGAGAAGATACAGAAGCAACCGGAGGTAAGAGTAGTAATTCGATTGTCCTTGGGGCTCAAACAGTGTTTATCGTCCAGGGTGGCGCATTTACGACAAAAGATGCTGCATCCAGTGCAGCCAGTAAAGCAAAAGAAGAAGGATTGCCAGCACAAACCTTGTCAATGAGTGAAAAAGAATATTTGTTTTTAGGTGTCGCTGATTCTATTGAAACAGCGAAGGAGATAGGAGCACAATATAAAGCAGATGGGTTTGAAGATGTTTTTTCAAAACAACTCCCCATTGCTGAAAAGACAGTTTCAGATATAAGTGAAGCTGAAAAAAGCTTTTTAGAAGCTGCACCAGCTATTTATCAACAGCTTTCAAAGGTCACATCTAATGCCATTGTTTCTGGAAATATATCATCAGAAGCTAGTAAAGAGGTTACGGCGTTTGAAGATCAACTGAATCAATCCGCTGACAAGGTGAAAAATGAGAAAGTAAAAACTCTTAATAAGGAATTATCTAGTGCGTTGGAGAAAGTTGAAGCTTTTCAAGAAAACAAGAAGAAAGATAGATTGATTGAAGCACAACAGCATTTATTAAATTATCTAAGTATTTATTACTTACTGTAGTCGACAAAAGCTGATATTTTCCGGGAAATTATCCTTGAATAACGAGCCTGTCTATTTTGGACAGGCTATTTGTGTTTATATCGAAATATTTTGAATTTAACTCACGAAGATACTTTGCATAATTTGACAAATTTCTTCGAACTTTAATGATATAAAAATTGTTTGCTTCTACAATTTCTGATACGATTAACGTGTATCTCCCTAAATGATGCAAAAGGTATGGTGATGAAATGCAAAACCTCATTTTAGCCTCTTCTTCTCCACGGCGAAAAGAACTTCTAGAAAACCTCCGATTAACATTCACGATTTCAAGCAGTGAAGTAGATGAAAGCTTTGATCCAACGCTTTCTCCAGAGGATGTAGTTATGGATCTTGCCGAGCGAAAAGCAAAGGTCATTTTTAAAGAAAACCCAGAAGCATTTGTCATTGGTTCGGACACGATTGTTGTTGCCGATGGTCAGGTCTTAGGAAAGCCAAAAGACGAGGCAAATGCCAAAAGGATGTTAGAAAAGCTTTCTGGAAGAAAGCATGATGTTTATACTGGTGTTTCCATATTGTCTCCAAATGGAACATCTCGATTTTACGAACGTACAGAAGTTTGGTTTTGGGAGTTAACGGACGAGGAAATCAATTTCTATGTACAAAGTGGTGAACCGCTTGATAAAGCAGGTGCATATGGCATTCAGCAGCTTGGAAGTATGCTTGTCAAAAAAATTAGTGGAGACTATTTTGCGGTTGTCGGCCTGCCGTCATCAAAGACCTATCGCGAACTAAAAAGGCTGGGCTACCAGTTGTCGTGACAGCTATGTAGTTCTTTAACTCCCTATCACAGGGAGGAATCAGAATGTCAACCAATTCATTAATGATCCGTGATTTTCCTCAAGACGAAAGACCGAGAGAGCGATTTATTCAAAATGGTCCAGCGAGTTTATCGAACCATGAATTAATCGCCATCTTACTTAGAACCGGTACGAAGGATGAAAGTGTGCTGCAATTATCCAACCGGTTGCTTACCAATTTTGAAGGCTTACGGCTTTTAAAGGATGCCACCTTAGAAGAAATGACTGAAATCAAGGGGATTGGTCAGGCAAAGGCCATTCAAATTCTCGCTGCTGTCGAAATAGGCAGGAGAATAACGAACTTAAACTATACTGACCGCTATGTGATTCGCTCCCCTGAGGATGGGGCCAATTATGTGATGAATGACATGCGTTTTTTATCACAAGAGCATTTTGTTTGTTTATACCTCAACACGAAAAACCAAGTGCTCCACAAACAAACCATCTTTATTGGAAGTTTAAACGCCTCGATAGTACATCCCCGGGAGGTATTTCGCGAAGCATTAAAACGTTCAGCTGCTTCTATCATTTGTCTCCACAATCATCCTTCCGGGGATCCCGCCCCTAGCCGCGAGGATATCGAGGTCACGAAGAGGCTCGTAGAATGCGGGAAGATGATAGGCATCGATGTGCTCGATCACCTCATCATTGGCGAAAATAAATTTGTCAGCCTCAAGGAAAAAGGATATTTATAATACTATGATTTTTTTTAACGTTGGGATATAATAATGTTTATGATTTTTTAGGACATCTTTCATGTTAATCATATAAATTTACTAGAAAAAAATACATGATAGAAGGTATATTCACTTATCTTTTGTTATTTTCGTATCAGAAAGGGAGATACAACTATGTTTGGAATTGGGACAAGAGACCTTGGTATTGACTTGGGGACGGCAAATACCCTTGTTTATGTAAAAGGTAAAGGGATTGTATTAAGAGAGCCATCTGTTGTGGCGATGCAGACAGACACGAAATCCATTGTCGCGGTTGGTAATGACGCGAAGAATATGATTGGTCGTACACCAGGAAATGTGGTTGCGTTGAGACCAATGAAAGATGGAGTTATTGCGGACTTTGAAATTACTGCAGCCATGATGAAACATTATATTCGTCAGGCAATTAAAAGCAAGAGCTTATTCTCCGGTAAGCCGTATGTAATGGTATGTGTTCCATCTGGAATAACTGCTGTTGAGGAAAGAGCTGTAATTGACGCAACACGTCAAGCCGGTGCTAAGGACGCCTATACGATTGAGGAGCCCTTTGCTGCTGCAATCGGTGCAAACCTGCCTGTATGGGAACCAACTGGCAGTATGGTTGTCGATATTGGCGGCGGTACCACTGAAGTAGCGATAATTTCATTAGGCGGCATTGTTACAAGCATTTCTATCCGTGTTGCCGGTGATGAAATGGATGAAGCAATTGTTACGTATATCCGAAAAAATTATAATCTCATGATTGGTGAACGTACGGCGGAAGCTATTAAGATGGAAGTTGGTTCTGCAGGTGACTCTGAAGGTATTGATAATATGGAAATTCGCGGACGTGATTTATTAACTGGTTTGCCAAAAACCATTGAAATCACTGCGAAGGAAATTGGTGCGGCTTTAAAAGATACAGTCTATGCGATTGTAGAGGCTGTAAAAAACACATTAGAAAAAACACCGCCAGAGCTTGCTGCGGATATTATGGACCGGGGAATTGTTTTAACCGGCGGCGGCGCCCTGCTTCGTAATCTTGACAAGGTAATCAGCGAAGAAACAAATATGCCTGTACTTATCGCTGAAAACCCATTAGATTGTGTAGCAATTGGTACTGGAAAAGCTTTAGATCATATTCAACTATTCAAAAATAAAGCTAAAGAATCAAGATAGCAAATAATAAAGGTAGTGTTAAAACTAATTGTTGATTGGAGCGGAAATCAACTGATACGTTTAACACAGACATAAAAATAGAGGTGTATAATCATGCCACAGTTCTTTTTGAATAAACGATTGATCGTTTTGCTGGTTAGCATAATTGTTCTCGTGGCATTGATTGGGTTTTCGTTAAGGGAGAGAAGTAAACTATCCTGGCCGGAGCAGTTCTTAAAGGATACGACCGGCTTGGTTCAATCCCTGGTTTCAAAGCCTGCTCATTTAGTTGCAGGTTTCTTTGAAAATCTTCAGGACTTGCAAAATACATATGAAGAGAATAAAGAATTAAAATCACGGATGGAGAAACTTGTTAGCCTTGAAGCACAGGTACAGGAGCTGGAAAAGGACAATAAAGAGCTGCGTGATATTCTCGGTGAAGAAGAGACCCTGAGAGATTTTGAACCTTTACAGGCAACCGTAATAGGTAGAAACCCTGATCGTTGGCATGAAATGATTATTATCAATAAAGGGAAAACAGACGGAATTAAAAAAAATATGGCCGTTGTCACAGCACATGGCTTGATTGGCAAAGTAAAAACAGTGAATCAATTTAATTCAACCGTCCAATTGTTAAGTGCAATGGATCCGAAGAATCGAATTTCAGCGATTGTCCAAGGTGACACGAATGTATTTGGCCTTGTCGAAGGCTACGATAAAGAGAAAAAGGCATTATTAATAAAAGCAATTCCTTCTGGTGTTGAAATTAAAAAGGGACAAAATGTCATTACTTCCGGTCTAGGAGGAGTGTTTCCTCAAGGCTTGCAAATTGGGAAAGTAATTGAGGTTAAACCTGACCAATATGGATTGAATCAAACGGCGTTAGTTGAACCAGGTGCAAACTTTTACGATTTAGAAAATATCATTGTGATCACACGATCAATGGCTCAGCCTAGTGAAGCGGATATGGGCGAAGGGGAGGAGGAAGACTTGTGAAGAAATTCCTACTTCCTCTTTTGTTTCTATTCCTTTTCCTATTAGAGAGCTTGTTTGCTCAATATGCCCCTCCTGAGGTTTTTGGGCGCAACTATATTTTGGCGCCTCATTTTCTGTTCGGAGGTATCTTGTTCCTAGCCATCTATGCAGGCAGAAAATACGGAATTATTTATGCTGCCATTTTTGGACTACTATTTGATATCGTGTGGATTGAAATTATTGGCATATACTTTTTCCTTTTTCCATTCATTACGTACCTTATTTCGAAAATCATGCACTTACTTCAGACGAATATTATTGTCGCAGTTTTTGTGTCTCTAGTAGGGATTGCTTTATTGGAATTAGGTGTCTATGAAATGAACTTTCTAATTCATATCACCACACTTGAATTTATGAGTTTTATGAAGCTACGTTTTTATCCTTCACTCATCTTAAATGCAGTTTTTCTCTTGATTGCTGCGTATCCTTTAAAGCGTCATTTTGAAAGTTTTGCAGAAAGCTTACGAGATGAATAAGATTTGTATTTCTTTTTAAAAAAAGGAGAATACATTAAGCGTGTCGAATTGTATAATAAAAGTGTGTCTCTGGCTAAAAAAATGCCTATTTCCATGGCACGTATGTGTTTCTTATTATTTGAGGTGAGTTTTCTCCATGAAAAAGCGACAAAATGTTACGATTAAAGGTACGAAGGATGGAATTGTCCTTCATCTTGATGATAGCTGTTCCTATGAGGAACTGAAGAAGGAGCTCGATGAAAAACTTTCGGCAAATCAAACAACTGAAGTTGGGCGTCATTTAACTCCTGTTAAAGTCGATGTCGGCAACAGGTACTTGAATGATGCTCAACGTGAAGAAATAAAAGATCTCATTCGCCAAAAAAAGAACTTAATGGTTGATGATATTGAATCCAATGTTGTCACAAGAGCAGAAGTGGACAAGCTTAAAGCAGAAAACGAAGTCGTTACCGTTTCTCGGATTATCCGCTCTGGACAAGTATTAGAAGTTCCAGGGGATTTATTGCTCATAGGGGATGTTAACCCGGGTGGAACGGTGATTGCAGGGGGCAATATTTTTATCATGGGTGCTTTAAAGGGGATAGCTCATGCAGGAGTGTTTGGGAATGATCAAGCTGTTATTACGGCTTCAAGTATGCAGCCAGCACAGCTGAGGATTCACGATCGTATCAATCGCGCACCCGATAAAGTTCAAAACAATGAAAAACGTGAAATGGAATGTGCGTACATCGACGATAACCATCAAATCATCGTAGATAGATTGCAAGTTTTAATAAATTTAAGGCCTAATTTAAATAGATTCGAAGGGGGACATTAATGTGGGAGAGGCAATAGTAATTACATCCGGTAAAGGCGGCGTCGGAAAAACCACGACTTCCGCTAATATAGGTACAGCGTTGGCCCTTCAAGGCAAAAAAGTATGCTTAGTAGATACGGATATTGGCCTTCGAAATTTAGATGTCGTTATGGGGCTGGAAAATCGAATTATTTATGATCTTGTGGACGTAGTAGAAGGTAGATGTAAAATCCACCAAGCACTCGTAAAAGATAAGAGATTCGAAGATTTATTGTATTTGCTTCCAGCAGCGCAAACAGTAGATAAATCAGCTGTTAAGCCAGAACAGATGCACAAACTAATTAATGAACTTAAGCAAGACTATGATTATATTATTATTGATTGTCCAGCGGGAATTGAACAAGGTTTCCAAAACGCGATTGCCGGGGCGGACCGTGCGATTGTCGTAACAACTCCTGAAGTATCAGCTGTTCGTGACGCGGATCGAATCATCGGTCTTCTGGAGAAGGCTAAAACGGTCGAGTCACCGAAATTAGTCATCAACAGAATTCGAAACCATATGATGAAAAGCGGCGATATGTTAGATGTGGATGAAATTACTACACATTTATCTATCGAGTTAATTGGTATTGTCGCAGATGATGAGGAAGTAATCAAAGCTTCTAACCATGGCGAACCGATTGCCTTAAATCCAAATAGTAAAGCGTCTATCGCATACCGTAACATTGCTAGACGTATTCTTGGTGAATCCATTCCATTACAGCCATTGGAAGACAAGAATAAAAGTGTTTTTGGTAAAATTAAACAATTCTTCGGTGTTAGATAATAAACCAAGCCTGACCATTTAAACGTGGACAGGCTTTTTAATATGTTCCAAGCTAATATTCAAGTAAATGAACAGTGAATGCGGCTCTATTATATCGTGGCAGCCTCCCTCTAGGAGCATATGTGTCAGCAATAAAAATACCAATCGCATCTCCAGCATATAAGTAAGCCTGGACATTAATGCCTGTGACAATGGTAATCCCGTTTGCGTCAAATGTAGAACCTATCAGTGGTTCGGACCCATCAGGCATTCTGTTAATGTTGAATTCTGCCGATTGCTCTTCTTCTAGTATCACAGATACATTTGCTGTAATCTGATAAACACCAGACTTGTAAACCGTAATTCTATTTGCTGTAATGTCAGGAATAGTATTTTGGTAGGGACCTGTTGTCGTAAAATCTATTAGGTTTCCAGCTACAAGAGGAATAATGTTATCATCAGGGGTATTTTCTTTATATAATGATCCATAGGTAAATGGCTTTACGTTTTTGGTTCTCATATGTTTCACCTTGTTAAAATGGCTTTGTCAACTGCCTAATTCTTCGCATTTAATTAGTTGAGGATATGATACGCCTCGGGAGATAGAGTACACCATTGCTTGCCTTGAAGACAATTCTTTAATCAAAAATTCTACTTGAGGAGTAAGTTCTAGAGTTCCGCACGTATAAAAATCAAGTGACACATATTTTTCTTCTGGCCATGTATGAATGGATAAATGCGAAGTAGATAAAACCAGTACCCCTGTTACACCTTGTGGCTCGAATTGGTGGAAATAAGAGTATAAAATCTCCATATTTGCATCAAGTGCCGCTTTTTTACACATTTCTTCTAAATATTCGATGTCATTTAAATGGGCAGAATCGCATTTAAATGCGTCAATGATAATATGCTTTCCTTCTTTGCTCAAAGTCTCATCATTCCCTCCGTTTTCCTTTGTAAGTTATCGTATGGGATTTTATTGAAATAAATTGTACGGTTGTCCATGTTTTCTCCAAATAATACCTCAAAAGGGCTCTACTCTTTATTCAAATGTAGAGCCTTTTTGTATATTATCTTCGCAGCTCTTGTTTATAAATTTCATGTAATTTTAGATTAGACAAGGTATTTATTTGTAAATTCTCGCGCACTGATCGGTATTTGGAAGGAAAGACAAATAAGCTGGACAAGTCTTCATGGAGTGTTTGACATGGGACAAATACTTTTCTGTTCAATGATTGCAGCTGCTTTTTTGAAGCTAAATGAAAGCCCCAATCCCCGAATGAAGGAACATCGGTATGGTAACTCCTAACATGCATCCCAGTCCCTTTAAGTGATAATCCGATACTCCAGTATACAAATGGAGCATACTCTGGCGAATGAGATTGACAGACCAAAATGCCATCTTCCGTTAGAAGCTTAGATAATTTGCTAAAGAATTCTACCGTATACAATCGGCTTAATATTTCATCGCCTGGGTCTGGCAAGTCCACAATGATAACATCATATGGTTCTTTTTGTTCCTTCTGAAAGACTTGGATATCTTTTTGATGGACAGATACCCGCTTGTCATGAAGTGCTCGTTTGTTCAGGGAAGAAACCTGGGGTATATTACGGGCCATGTGGATCATTAAAGGGTCGAGGTCCACTAAGTCAATATGCTTCACATCTGGATATTTAAGAACTTCACGGATGGCAAATCCATCCCCGCCTCCCGCAATTAAGACACGATCTCGTTTTTTAACCATAGAAAGGGCCGGATGAACAAGAGCCTCATGATAGATTTGTTCATCTAAAGAACTAAACTGAAGCTGCTTGTCTAGATATAGGCGCACATCATTTGTCTCCAAAATTTTTATTTGATTCCCTGTGGTTCCTCCTGCATAAAGTAACCGATGCGAATTCGAGAGCAGATGACGAAGTTCTTTCTTATCTTCGGAGTCTTGGATTTCTTGTGAACTAGTTGAATAAAGTTGGTACAGGTATGGGGATTTGAGTGTGTTGACTCCAGCTTGTTTCCGTACTGATTTCACCCGGTTCGAAAAAGTAAACATTGAATGAAGATCTTCAGAAAGTGTACGATTTTGGATATTAACTCGCCATTCTAACTGTTTCTTCGCAACAAGATGAAATCCGCAGTCTCCAAACCAAGGAACATTAACATGATAGTTGAGCGTGTGCAGGGAAGCACTCTGTAGTGTTTTATCAATAGTCCAGAATACCAACGGATCGTCTTCAGGTGATGCGGACTGGATAACCAACACCCCACAATATGTTAAGAGGTTGGACAATTTATTGAAGAATTCTTTTGTGTATAGTTTGCTATCTTGCTTTGTTTGTGGGTCTGGAAGATTGGCGATTATGACATCAAACTGGTGCTGATTTGTTTGTAGAAAATCATATATGCTGCTTTGGACTATTTGAACACGATTGTCAAAAAAAGAATTCTCGTTCATTTCGGATATTTCAGGTGTTTTCTGGGCTGCTATAAGGGACTCTGTGGATAAGGATACATGACTAACATGTCTGACATCCGAATATTTGAGGACCTCACGCAGTGCCAATCCGCATTCATCCCCGATAATTAATACACGTTCATGGTGTTCTGAAAAAACAAAAGCCGGATGGACTAGTGCCTCATGATAAATGCGTTCATCCATCGAATTCCATACTAATTGATCATTCCGGTATAAACGTATATTCTTCGTTTCTATCAAGAGGACGTCCTGGTATGGACTCTTACCCTCAAAAAGAATTTGGTGAGGACCCTTTAATAATTGCTCTAACTCAATTAAATCGTAAACATCTCCACGAAAAGAATCATGTTTGTCACTGGTAGACAAAATTATTCACCTCAATTTATTTAACTTACAGCCATTATATGGATAAGCAATAAAAATGTGTGGCTTATCCACAAATCCATGAAATTTTCGGTTCAACAATTCTGGATTCAGTTGAAGTGACTGGTGATATATGTATAAACGTCCAAAACGTTATGAAAAAAGTCCAAAACACTGTGAAAAAGGTCCAAAACCATATAAAAAAAGTCCAAAACACAATAAAAAAAGTCCAAAACCATATAAGAATCCTCCAAAGCCCTAAGAATAATGTTCAAAACCACGAAGAAGACATTCCATAACCCTAAATAAATATTCTGAGAGTCATACTCTTAAGGACAACCTCATAGACTTGTACAAAAAGGTGTCTAAAGGTTGGTGGGTATAATGCGGTCTACTCCTGAAGAAATACGGCGACGAATCGCAAAGCGAAAAAGGGAACAAGGGTCATCAGGAAAAGGTCCAGAACGTGAAATTACTTGGCCGGGGGATGATGAAAAGTACGGATTTAATCATTATTCCTCATACGAAGCAGGCAAGGATGATGGTATCCATCCTTTATTTAAGAAGGAAGTATTTATTTTTAAAATTTTGGCATCAGCTCTATTGTTTCTTGTAATTGCGATTATGTTCCGAGAAAACACTGCAACATTTGCTCCAGCAAAGGAGTTTGTGATGAAAGCCATGGAGCAGGACTTTAAATTTGCCACTGTATCAAAATGGTACGAAGATCAATTCGGTAAGCCATTAGCTCTTTTGCCGTTTACAGAAGAAGAAAAAGGCGGCGAGAAAACCGTAGTTGAGAAGAATCATGATATACCTGTGTTTTCAGGGAAAGTCCTCGAAAACTTCGAGAAAAATGGACAGGGGATTATGATTGAAACAGCAAATGGTGCAGCGGTTGAAGCGATGAAAGAAGGAAATGTAATGTTTGCTGGTGTAAAAGAAGGCACGGGTAAAACGGTTATTATCCAGCACGCAGATCAGACGCAATCTACCTACGGGAATCTCGATGAAATTAAGGTTAGTTTATATGAATTCATAGAAACGGAGACTGTCGTAGGTACAGCCTCAGAATCTACGGGTGAAGACAAAACGAAGGGCAGGTATTATTTTTCTATCAAAAAAGGCGATGATTTCATCGACCCAATACAGGTGATTCGCTTTGAATAGAGCCATCTATTTATTACAACACGTTTATATCCATCCTTTGTTATGGTTTGTCATCGCAATATCGATTGCTACAGCACATTTCCTCGAAGTTTGCCTATTAATCGGCATTATTTTTATCCATGAAATGGGGCATGCTGCTGCGGCTTCTTTTTTTTCATGGAGAATCAAAAAAATCACCCTTCTTCCCTTTGGGGGGGTGGCTGAAATGGAGGAGCACGGGAATCGGCCGTTAAAGGAAGAGGCCATTGTAGTTCTCGCAGGGCCGATTCAGCACATTTGGATGGTGGCTGTAGCTTTCGCATTATTCTCTTTAGAGGTCATTCCCGAAGATATGTTTCAACTATTTTTTCACTACAATGTTATGATCTTTATTTTTAATCTGTTTCCAGTTTGGCCGCTTGATGGTGGAAAGTTGATCTTTATGTTCCTTTCCTTAAAAAAATCATTTCCAATTGCTCATCGTCTAACCCTATTAATTTCTTTTGCAAGCATTGGAATCTTTTCGATTCTTACGCTACTAACAGCCCCTCAGCAAATAAATGTCTGGATTATCGTAGGCTTCTTATTATTCTCGCTTTATCATGAGTGGAAGCAGCGCCGCTATATTTTTATGAGATTCCTTCTCGAACGCTACTATGGTAAAAAAAGCGATTTACAAGCTCTGAAGCCCATCCAGGCAAATGAACAGGACTTGCTCATCGATGTATTGGAAAAATTTCAACGCGGCTGCAAGCACCCGATTATTGTTGAGAGTGATGGCAAAGAAAAAGGGATGTTGGATGAGAATGAATTGCTCCATGCTTACTTTTCCGAAAAACGATTAACCGATAAAATCAGCGACCTTCTCTTTTCATACTAATTAGGTATAATATAAAATAATTAGTGATAAAGTGAGGACGAAGGTTTTGGAAAAGTTAATCATAAATGCAATGTCGAATGAAAAGAGATTTGCTCTTGTAAGTAACAATACAGTTGAAAAGATTATTTTTGACCGACCAGAGCAGCGATCTTTGGTCGGTAATATTTATTATGGGACCGTAACCAAGGTCCTACCGGGTATGAATGCCGCATTTATCGATATTGGTGAGGAAAAAAATGCCTACCTCCATCGTGATGTGCTTCCGTCGTTTGTGTTATCACCGGAACGGAGTATCGATAAAGAGAAGAAAAGTGTATCATCCTTCGTTCATCAGGGTGAAAAGTTATTAGTTCAAGTAGATAAGGATGCCACAGGTCCCAAAGGTGCAAGAGTGACAGGGATTATTGAGATACTTGGGGACAACCTTATTTATATGCCCCAAGGTCGCTATGTGGCAGTCTCTAAAAAAATTGTTGATGAAAAGGATAGACTCCGAAGTTTTGGTATGAAACTGAAAAGTGAAGAGGAAGGCCTGATTTTTCGGACATCGAGTGCCTCGGCAACTGAAGAGGAAATGGTGAATGAACTAAGCAGATTAAGAAGCCAGTATGCAGAATTAATGGAAAAAGCTGCTTCTTTTAAAAAACCAGGGATTCTATATCAAAAAGATACCTTTACCGAATTGGTACTCGAGTCCGTTACGAATATGTCATCAGGTGAAGTGTTTGTGGATGACCTTTCCTTAAAACAACTTATACAATCGAGAAACTCTGAACTAAAGGTTACCTATTATAATGGAAAAGAAAATATCTTCACAGTTCATCGGATTGAGCATGAAATTGACAAGGCTCTAAAGCGAATCGTCTGGCTCGATAACGGTGCCTATTTGATCTTTGATGAAACCGAAGCCCTAACGATTATCGACGTAAATACCGGGAAGTTCTCCGGTAAAAACGATTATCAGGATACAGTAGTAAAAACCAATACCCTAGCCGCGATTGAGATTGCTCGTCAACTGAAACTTCGTGATATAGGCGGTATAGTCCTGATTGATTTTATCGATATGAAAAACGAAAGAGACAAGCGTTACATACAAGAAAGTATTGAAAAAGAATTCCAGAAGGATAAAACTAGAACCAAAATCATTGGTTTTACCTCACTTGGAATCCTGCAGTTAACAAGGAAGAAAACAAAGGTCTCGCTTTCAGAGGAACTACAAGTAAAATGCCAGGTCTGTGATGGGACAGGACGGATTTTAAGTGCAGAAACAATAGCGTTTCGACTCGAGCGAGAGCTAATAGAGCACCGGAATTCAGATTTCGAAGCTGTCTTAATCGAAACAACAAAAGAAGTAAAAGAAGCACTAGATCCTCAACTTGGTGTTTTAGAAGAATTGTTGAATTTTAAAGTGTATTTTTCAATTCATCTATCACCCTCACATTACTATGTTGTAAAACAATTTGGGAATCTTGAAGAGATAGAGCAAAAAGCGGGAGAATCCTATTGACACTTACGCCTATACAATGATAAAATTATCGATGTTATGTTTGTAGCACCCGTGCTACAACCGCACATCTCAGGTATTAAGTCTAATGCGCGAAGCTTAGCGCCTGTTTATGGCGAGTCTGAGTTTATAAGGAGGTGCAAGTATGTACGCAATTATCGAAACAGGTGGTAAGCAATTGAAAGTAGAAGCTGGTCAAGCTATCTACATTGAAAAGCTTAACGCTGAAGCAGGAGAAACAGTTACATTTGATAAGGTTTTATTCGTTGGCGGAGATAACGTAAAAGTAGGAAGCCCATTAGTGGCTGGCGCTACTGTTACAGCTAAAGTTGAAAAACAAGGCCGCGCTAAGAAAATCATCGTTTTCAAATACAAAGCGAAGAAAAACAACCGTAAAAAGCAAGGTCATCGTCAGCCATATACTAAAGTTGTGATCGAAGCGATCAACGCGTAAGGTGTTGGGCAATAGATGATATCTATTACAATTAATCGTTCTGAATCCGAATCGATTCAATCATTTATAATAAGTGGTCATGCATTCTTTGCTGATCGGGGAAAGGATATCGTCTGTGCAGGCGCATCCGCAGTATCCGTTGGCGCAATCAATGCCGTGCACGCCATAACTGGTGTGACACCTGAGATTGAACAAGGAGATGGCTTTCTCCGCTGTGTTGTTCCAGATAAACTTCCGGAAGACATAAATGAGAAAGTTCAGCTTCTTCTAGAAGGTATGATCGTTTCATTGCAGACGATTGAAGAAGAGTACGGTGAACACATAAAAATTACCTTCAAAAAGTAGGAGGTGGAATACATGTTATTAAAATTAGATCTTCAGTTGTTTGCATCTAAAAAGGGAGTAGGTTCTACAAAGAACGGACGTGACTCTATCGCAAAGCGTCTTGGCGCAAAGCGTGCAGATGGTCAATTCGTAACTGGTGGTTCAATCCTTTACCGTCAACGCGGTACAAAGATTTACCCAGGTGAAAACGTAGGCCGTGGCGGAGACGACACTCTATTTGCGAAAATCGACGGCGTTGTAAAATTCGAACGTTTAGGTCGTGACCGTAAAAAAGTAAGTGTTTATCCAACAGCTCAAGAAGCGTAAGCTTTCTATGAAAACTCTAACCTGATTGGTTAGGGTTTTCTTTTTTAAACTATAAGGAAAAATTACCCAATGAAAACTCCAATTTGATCTCCCGAAAATAGCCTCATAATACCTCAATTGGAAAACATTCGCGCAAAAGTGCTTACTCATCTGAACTTTTTTGATATACTAACAGAAAATAGTTTTTTCGACACTTAGGCTAGGAGTGCGATTATGGAAAAAGAATGGGATATTGTTGAAGTGCTGCGGCACTCACGGCATGATTGGCTGAATAGACTGCAGTTAATCAAAGGGAACTTGGATTTAAATAGAATTGACCGGGCAAAAGCATATATAAATGAAATTGTAATCGAAGCACAGCACGAATCGAAGCTTTCGAATTTTCATATTCCAGTATTTGCCTCCTTGCTCTTGAAATCAAATTGGGAGAATCATTTATTTCAGCTTGAATATGAAGTTCTAAACGACTTAGAAGCAGTGGAAATAAATGATAGCATTCTGTCGAATTGGACAAAATCCTTCTTTATTTGCTTAGATCAGGCAATTGAGGCCTTTCAGGAAAATCATTTATCAATAACAATTCAACCGCAATCAGATGGAGTTCGTTTCTTTTTTGATTTTAGCGGAATAATAATAAAAAAAGAACTGATTGAACAATTCCTGAACTCATCTGAAATGGATGTGATTGTAAAGGAATTCTCAGAGAACGAACTTGGGTTAGAAGTCTTTATGTCAGTGATTTAGGCCTTTATTTCGTTCGTTTATCAGTCAAATCAGGAGGATTCACATGTTTGTCGATCAAACGAAGATTTACGTAAAAGGCGGAGACGGCGGTAATGGAATGGTCGCTTTTCGTCGTGAAAAATATGTACCAATGGGCGGACCTGCTGGCGGAGACGGCGGTAAGGGTGCCGATGTTATTTTTGAAGTAAATGAAGGCTTGCGCACGTTAATGGATTTCCGTTATCAACGCCATTGGAAAGCCCCGCGTGGTGAGCATGGCATGTCCAAAAATCAGCACGGGGAAAAACGCCAAAGATATGATTGTTAAGGTACCGCCAGGCACAGTAGTGATGGATGCAGAAACAAAAGAAGTCATTGCCGACCTTGTTGAGAATGGTCAACGAGCAGTCATTGCCAAGGGAGGACGTGGAGGAAGAGGAAATTCCCGTTTTGCGACCCCTTCAAATCCTGCGCCAGAACTTGCTGAAAATGGTGAACCAGGTCAAGAACGCGACGTTATCCTTGAGTTGAAATTGCTAGCTGATGTTGGACTCGTTGGTTTCCCTAGCGTTGGAAAATCAACATTATTATCGGTCGTTTCTTCAGCAAAACCAAAGATTGCTGAATACCATTTTACAACGATCGTGCCAAACCTTGGTATGGTGGAAACGGAAGATAACAGAAGCTTCGTTATGGCCGACCTTCCAGGATTGATTGAAGGTGCGAGTGAAGGTGTCGGACTAGGACATCAATTCTTACGTCATATTGAACGGACACGTGTTATCGTTCATGTTATCGATATGGCTGCGATGGAAGGACGCGATCCTTATGAGGATTATCTGACCATCAATAAAGAGCTTGAAGAGTATAATCTTCGCTTAACCGAGCGTCCGCAAATTATTGTTGCGAATAAAATGGACATGCCGGAAGCAGAAGAAAATCTACAAAAGTTTAAAGAGCGTCTTCAGGAGGATTTCCCTATTTTTCCGATTTCGGCTATTTCTAGAAAAGGCCTGCGAGAGCTTTTATTTGCGATTGCGGATAAAATCGAGGAGACTCCAGAATTTCCACTTAATCATGAAGAAGAAGAAACAGGAATTAACCGCGTTCTTTATAAACATGAGGCAGATCCTGAGGCCTTCTATATTACAAGAGAACCTGATGGCTCATTCGTTATTCAAGGGGAAAAGATTGAAAAATTATTTAAGATGACTAATTTCCAAACGGAAGAATCTGTTCGCCGTTTTTCAAGACAGCTTCGTGGTTTAGGGGTAGACGAGGCTTTACGACAAAAAGGTGCAAAAGATGGGGATACCGTTAAATTATTAGACTTCGAATTTGAATTTGTTGAATAGATACGAACTTGTCTTTGAGAAATTCTAGCCAGAGCGCCCTGTTTTGGTTTACACGGGCGCTCGTGCTTTTCAAATCGGGTGGGTAGAGAGATGAAAAATGAAAAATTTGATAAAAAATTTTACTTAATAAGAGAAGACGTCTTGCCTGAAGCGATGAAAAAAACACTCGATGTAAAGGAAATGCTCGAAAGGGGTAAGGCTGAGTCTATTTGGGATGCGGTGCAGCAAGTAGACTTAAGCAGAAGTGCCTATTATAAATATAGGGACACGGTATTTCCATTTTCCACGATTGTTAAGGAACGATTAGTAACACTCTTTTTTCATCTTGAAGATCGTTCAGGCACTTTGTCTAAACTTCTTAGTGTCGTTGCTTCTTCTGGCTGCAATGTGTTAACCATTCATCAAACGATTCCATTGCAAGGAAGAGCAAACGTTACACTTTCGTTGAATACCACCGAGATTTCTACAGATATAGATGAACTGCTTTCAGAACTGCGTAAGCTTGAATTCGTGGAAAAAGTTGAAGTGCTTGGAACAGGAGCATAATTGATTTATAACAGCAGAGAGAGATTTTTTGTTAGGGAGTGTATGAAATCATGAAAGTTGGTTTTTTAGGACCGAAGGCAACCTTTACCGAATTAGCGGTCAAAAAGGTTTTTCCTGGATTTGAGCTTGAACCATATCGGACCATTCCTGAATCCATGGATGCGGTTGTTAACGAAAAAGTGGAACTAGCCGTTGTTCCTGTTGAAAATACCCTTGAAGGTACAGTTAATATTACTTTAGATTACTTAACCCATGTGGTTCAATTGCCGATTGTCGGGGAAATTACCATTCCGATTAAACAGCATTTGATGGTACACCCGGATAATCAAGAAAATTGGCAGGATGTTAATAAGGTGTACAGTCACTCTCACGCGATTGCACAATGCCATAAGTTCCTACATAATCAGTTACATGGGATACCTTATGAAAGTGTCAGCTCGACTGCTGCTGCAGCGAAGATGGTGATGGATCATCCTGAACAGCGTATTGCAGCCATTGCTAATGAATTGGCGGCTGAAGAATATGGATTATCCATTGTTCAACACAACATTCATGATTTTGATCATAACCATACTCGCTTTTTTGTTTTATCAGAAAAGGGGATTAATTTTGAGGAGTATAGCGGTTCTTCTCATTATAAAACAACGCTGATGGTCACACTTCCGACCGACAAAGCAGGTACGCTCCATATGGTACTGTCTGCCTTTGCATGGCGTAAAATTAACCTCTCAAAAATCGAATCCAGACCAATGAAAACAGGTATTGGCAATTATTTCTTTATTATTGATTTAGAAATGAAGCTAGATGACGTATTAATTCCAGGCGCGATCGCCGAGCTCGAAGCACTAGGGTGCGGAGTTACATTACTAGGAAGCTACCCATCTAAAATGATTAAATAAAATGAAAAGTATCGGGCGTTTAGCTCGGTACTTTTTTGTGCTTATAGTGGTTGAAGTATAAGTGGTACGAGAATTGCACTCAAGAGCCCTGATTGAGGACAAATCTCCAGGTACTTGAACCTAGATTAGTCCTCAATAGCCCTGATTGGGGACAAATCATGAGGTGCTTGAACCGAGATTAGTCCCCAATGGCCCTGATTGAGTACAAATCATGAGGTGCTTGAACCGAGATTAGTCCTCAATAGCCCTGATTGAGTACAAATCACCAGGTGCTTGAACCGAGATTAGTCCTCAATAGCCTTGATTGAGTACAAATCACCAGGTGCTTGAACCGAGATTAGTCCTCAATAGCCTTGATTGAGTACAAATCACCAGGTGCTTGAACCGAGATTAGTCCTCAACTTCCTTAACACATAAAATATCTAATAAAAAAAGCAGCCAATCCCTCGATTGGCCACCATTCGCGTTTAGTATTCGATTAAAAAGCCAGCTTCCTTCAAAGCCGCTTCCGCTTTGTCAAGGGTTTGTATTGAGGACGCCGCAATCGTGTGAAGATGAATGCCTCCAGTTAATACTGATAATAACGAAGCCTTTGTATTTTGGATATTATCCATGAATTGTTTTACCTCTTGACGATTCGATACCATAACAGAGGCGGTTAAGTCACCGTAAACAGCATGTTCTATTTTAACGTCTTTCACCAATACACCATGGTCAACTAGTAAATTTAGCTCCTTTACTGTTTCATCTGGTGAATGTCTGCAGGCAATCGTCCGTTCGAATGTTGGTGCGCCAGTGTTTTGTTTAAAATATAAATAACCTTGACTTGTTGCGATAATAGGCTCTTCTTTTGCTTTGAGAAGTGTGATATCTCCAACAATCACCTGTCTGCTTACATTTGTTCGTGTTGCTAACTCGCTTCCTGTAAGCGGTACAGGGCTGTCTTTTAGCAGCTGTAGGATAAGAGCTCTCCTTTCATCGCCAAGAATCTTTTTTTGTTCAGCCATACTAACCTCCTCGTATTTCTACCCTATTTTACCATAGTTCTATAGTTTAAATTTCTTTACGATATCTACAATAGTTTCCCCAAGCTTTACTACATCTTCCCTCTTGGTTGTCTTTCCAAACGAAATACGAATAAATTCCTTTGCCTCTTGAGGGCTTAATCCTAATGCTTGTGTTACTTTTGCTGGTGCTTGCATGCCAATTTGACAGGCACTGCCGGTTGAAATCGCGAACCCATACCGATTGCATTCGAGCATCATCCATTGGCCCTCAATCTCAGAAATCCGTAATCCAATGATAGATGGTAACTGAGAGTCTGGAGCAGCTTGATAAATATGCACAAAATTTTTAATAGGATCAAGCGACTGCACCAAAATGGTACGAAGCTCTAAAAATCTATCGCAGCTTTGTACAAGTTGGCTAGTTAATTTTTGCGCAGCTGCAGTCATAGAAGCGATAGCAGGGACGTTAACCGTACCTGGTCTGAAACCTCTCTCATGCGACCCTCCTGGAAAAAACGCACTCCAAGAAATGGCTGGATCTACATAAACGCCGCCGACCCCTTTAGGACCATATATTTTATGGCCAGAAAAGGAAAAGCTGCTGACAAGGGGGGCGATCTTTTTCAAATCGATTTTTCCAAAAGATTGTACAAAATCACTGTGAAGGTGGATGTCATGCTCCCTGCAAATACCAGCTATTTCTTCAATAGGCTGAATGGTACCTATCTCAGAATTAACATGCTGCACCGCCACTAAAATCGTTTGAGGAGTAATTGCACGCTTTAATTCTTCTATGTCAATGAGACCTGAAGAATTAAGGGGTAAATAAGTAATGCTGTACCCTTCTAACCGGTTGAGAACACCATGGATAGAAGAATGCTCAGCCATCCCAGCGATGATGTGCTTCCCATTTTTTTTAGGAGCCGACAACAATGCCTCAATGGCTAAAAAATTTCCCTCAGAACCTCCGCTTGTAAAGTACAATCCTTTTTTATTAACGCCCAAAAGATTAGCCAGCTCTTCACGGCAGTTTTCTAACAAGTCCTGTGACTGCCCGCCAAAATCATGAAGGGAACTAGAATTTCCAAAGAACTCAGTTGAAGCCTGAACAAACACTTCAGCTGCTTCTGGATCTAAAGGCGTGGTCGCCGCAAAATCAAAATATATCATTGGTAATCTCCAATACTCTTATTTTTTTATTATGAAAAAAATCTTGATATTAGTTTAAATCTATGTAAATATAGATGTCAAGACACCTGTTAATCCAGGAGGACTCAAGATGACAATAAATGATGATGTTTTAATTTTAGGAAGTGGGATTGCTGCACTGCAGTTAGCCTCGCTTTTAAATAAGGATTTGAATGTGAGGATACTCACAAAGGACAAAATTAGAACAGCCAATTCTTATCTTGCTCAAGGCGGCATTGCCGCAGCTATCGGAGAGCATGACCATCCAAGTAAACATATTGTTGACACACATGAAGCAGGAAGATTTCACAATAATCCAGAAGCTGTTGAGGAAATCATTTATGCCGCACCTAGGCTGATTAAGTTCATTTCTGAACAAGGATCTGTTTTTGATAAAAATCAAGATGGTAAATTGCTGCTCGGAATGGAAGGGGCACATAGTGAAAAGCGAATTGTTCATGGCGGCGGAGATGCGACAGGTAAAAATGTAGTCGAGTTCCTTATTAGCATGCTGAAGGAAAATGTCACCATCGAGGAAGATGTTTTTGCTTATGAGTTATTGCTCAATTCCGAGAAACGCTGCATTGGTGTAAAAGCTAAAATGCCAGATGGTACGTTAAAGAACTATTACAGCACTCATACAATCCTAGCAACAGGCGGCTGCGGGCAATTATTCGCCTATACTTCAAATGCCAATACAGTCAGCGGCGACGGGATTGCAATGGCCTATTTAGCAGGTGCGGAAGTGGTCGATATGGAGTTTATCCAGTTCCACCCTACACTTTTATACCTAAATGGTGAAACAAAAGGATTGATTTCTGAAGCAGTACGCGGTGAAGGCGCCGTTCTTGTCACGGAAGATGGCACTCCAATTATGGAAGGTGTTCATCCGCAGAAGGACCTTGGTCCAAGGCATGTTGTATCACAGAAAATCTATGAATATCTGAAAAATGGATACCAAGTATATTTAGATATTAGTAAAATTGAAAACTTTAAGCAAAGATTTCCGTCGATAACTGCCATTTGTGAGGAGAATGGCCTTCAGTTATCAGAGGGAAGAATTCCAGTTGCACCCGGCAGTCATTTTTTAATGGGGGGAATTAAAACAGATTTATTTGGCCGGACTTCCATAAAGGGTTTATATGCCATTGGTGAAGCCGCCTGTACAGGATTACATGGTGCCAACCGTCTCGCAAGTAATTCCTTATTAGAGGGGTTATATATGGGAGAAAAGTTATCGTCCATGCTAAATGAGCTTGTACATGAGGATATTCTTTCAACCGAAATCACTCGTCCATTTTTCATACAAGAAAAAGTAATCTTACCAGACTTACAAGAAATTAAGGATACGATGATGGAGCGGGTTGGTATTGTCCGAAACGAGGCGAATTTACAAAACCAAAAAGTATGGTTGGATACATTTAAGGCACACCAAATAAAAAATCTTGATCCTTATTCAATAGAAGAGATGACCAAGATTTTTATGCTGATTAACGCAAATTTAATTACCGAGGCTGCTCTGAAACGTACTGAAAGCCGTGGTGGTCATTTTCGCAGTGATTATCCCCTGGAAGACGACCATTATTGGTTAAACAAGACCATTATTCATAAAAATAGCCAGGGAATGGAGAGTAACCATGAATACATTAAAACTGCGCTCGCTACTTGAGCAATTTTTTATCGAGGATATTGGGGAACAGGATATTACCACTGATTTAATTTTTGCAGACGATACAGAAGGGGAAATCGTCTTTCTCTCAAAGGATAACGGAATTTTTTGTGGAGAAGAGATTATTAAAACGGGTTTCAAACTTTTGAATACTGACATTGAAACGCAGCTTTTTGTGAAGGATGGTCAAAACATTGAATACGGTCAGAAGCTTGCAACAGCCTCTGGTAAAATAGCGGATCTATTAAAAGGAGAAAGAGTGGTTCTTAACCTTGTTCAAAGAATGAGTGGAATTGCCACACTTACGCGTAAAGCTGTTTCAACTTTAGATAGTGGCCATACCAAAATTTGTGATACGCGAAAAACTACACCTGGCTTAAGGATGCTTGAAAAATATGCTGTTACAACTGGAGGTGGCTACAATCATCGTTTCGGTTTATACGACGGGATTATGATTAAAGATAATCATATTTCGTTTGCTGGCTCGATTACAAATGCAGTTGAACGTGTTCGAAAACAAGCGGGTCATATGGTGAAGGTAGAAGTAGAAGTTGAAACAGAAGCTCAGGTGAGAGAAGCCGTCAACGCCGGTGCAGATATTATTATGTTTGATAATCGTACTCCAGACGAAATTAAAGAACTGATTAAATTAGTTCCATCAGGATTCATAACCGAAGCTTCAGGCGGGATTCAATTGACCAATTTAGCTGGGTATCGTGATACAGGTGTTGATTATATTTCACTAGGGTTCTTAACACATTCTTATAAAGCACTTGATATAAGTGTAAAAGTTCTCGTAAGGGGAGGAGAGGAATAAACATGAGCATTTTAGCTGCAATGCAAAAGAATAAGATGATTCCTGAAAAGTACAAACAAATGTCGAAGGAAGAGTTAGAGGCTAGAGTAATAGAAGTGAAAAACAAATTAGGCTCAAAACTTTTCATTCCAGGTCATCATTATCAAAAGGATGAAGTGATTCAGTTTGCCGATGCAACCGGGGATTCCTTAAAACTTGCACAACTATCTGCGGAAAATACCGAAGCGGAATATATAGTTTTCTGCGGCGTTCATTTTATGGCTGAAACGGCAGATATTCTTACAAATGAGAACCAAAAGGTTATTCTCCCAGATATGAGAGCAGGCTGTTCTATGGCTGACATGGCAGACCTAGATCAAACCGAAAAGGCGTGGGAAATCCTCCAGGGGATTTTTGGTGATACCATTCTTCCATTAACTTATGTTAATTCTACAGCTGCGATTAAATCTTTTGTTGGTGCTCATGGCGGTGCAAGTGTTACCTCTTCGAATGCAGAGACAATGGTTAAGTGGGCCTTTACCCAAAAGGAACGGATTTTATTTTTACCAGATCAGCACTTAGGTCGAAATACCGCTTATGACTTGGGTATTGGTTTAGATGATATGGCAGTTTGGAATCCAATTACAAATAAGCTTGAATACGAAGGCGATCCTTCAAAAGTAAAAGTCATTCTTTGGAAAGGTCACTGCTCTGTACATGAGAACTTTACAGTTCAGAATATCCATGATACAAGGATCCAATATCCTAATATGACGATTATTGTTCATCCTGAGTGCCGCCGTGAGGTCGTGGAATTATCCGATATGGCTGGTTCAACAAGTTATATCATTAACGCGATTGAAAAGGCAGAGCCGGGCTCTGAATGGGCGATCGGAACAGAAATGAATCTAGTTAATCGCCTGATTCAAAATCATCCTGATAAAAAAATTATCTCATTAAATCCTGCAATGTGTCCTTGTTTAACCATGAACCGAATTGATCTGCCACATTTAGTGTGGAGCTTGGATACACTAGAAGAGACAAATAATACGATTAAAGTCGCTCCAGATATCGCTGAAAATGCAAAACTTGCGCTAAATCGTATGTTACAAAACGCATAATGTTTTAATAGATGCAATTATCCAAATTGCATCTATTTTTATTTTACAGAGGTTGATTCATATTTCTCCGAAAAAAAGCATAAGTTTTTCTGAAGAATGTTAGCACTTTGCCTATCATCACATAGAATATATGGACTTATGCATAGGAGGGAAATCAGAGTGAAGATCCATATCGTACAGAAAGGGGATACTCTTTGGAAAATCGCCAAGAAGTACGGCGTGAATTTTGAAGAGCTGAAAAAGATGAATTCACAGCTCAGCAACCCTGATATGATTATGCCCGGTATGAAAATAAAAGTCCCAACAACAGGTGGAAATATAAAAAAAGAAGCGCCTATGGGAACAAAGCCGGGGGCCACAATCAACTTAGGCGCAAAGAAAGAAATGCCGATTGCTGGGCAACCGTTTACCAAAGAGAAACCAAAAGAAATGCCGATTAAACCAGCTCCAAAAAAGGAGGTTCCAATAAAAGAAGCACCTATAAAGGAAGCACCTATTAAGGAAGTTCCAATAAAAGAAGCGCCAATAAAAGAAGCTCCTATTAAAGAAGCACCAATAAAAGAAGTACCAATCAAAACTGCACCAATTAAAGAACAACCTGTAAAAGAAATTCCAATAATGGAAGCACCGATTAAAGAAGCGCCAATAAAAGAAGCTCCTAAAACACCATATACTCCAAAAATGCCCCTGCAAATCATTCCAGAAATCGACATTAACAACTATTATTTGAACAACATGACCAATATGGAGGTTAAACAGCCACAGCTGCCTCCAAAACCAGCCAACATACTTCCTGAAATAAAAGAACCGGTAAAAGAACCGATAAAAGAAAACCCAGTCATGCCTGTACAAGAAGCACCAATGGAGAACCAGTTCCCTGTACAGCAGCAAATGCCGCAAGATTATTGTGTACCTATATCACCAATAATGCCTGGAACAGGATTTTGTCCGCCGCCACCATTATGGTGCCCGCCGCCGCCTTGTCCACCAATGTCATTTATGCCTTATCCACAGGTTCAAGGAGCGGTAATGCCACAGATACCTCATATGCTGCCTAATCAACCTGGACCAATGCCAGGGGTAGCAGGTGCGGAATATATGCCACATGGCTTTGATGATGAATCTTCATCCTTTATGCCGCAATTGCCAATGACCAACCCAATGGGCGGTCAAATGCCAGGAATGGGTCAAATGCCAATGGGCGGCCAAATGCCAGGAATGGATCAATTGACAATGGGTAGTCAAATGCCGGGAATAGGTCAAATGCCAATGGGCAGTCAAATGCCAGGAATGTATCAAATGCCAATGGGCGGCCAAATGCCAGGAATGGGGCAAATGCCAATAGGCGGCCAAATGCCAGGAATGGGTCAAATGCCAATGGGCGGCCAAATGCCAGGAATGTATCAAATGCCAATGGGTGGCCAAATGCCAGGAATGGATCAAATGCCAATGGGCGGTCAAATACCAGCAGGATATGACCAAATGCCAGCAGATGATCAAATGCCTTATTTCGATGAAAGTCCAGAAGAAGTACCTGTAGGCTCACCAGCAGCCACAAACCAAGGCTGGATCGACAAAGGTATGCAAGGAATGGGAGGCCCAGTGGGAGCAGACCTCGGTCAACCAGGAATGGGAGGACCAACAGGCTTCGGTCAACCAGGAATGGGAGGACCAATGGGAGCAGGCTTCGGCCAGCCAGGAATGGGAGGACCAATGGGAGCAGGCTTCGGCCAGCCAGGAATGGGAGGACCAATGGGGGCCGGCTTCGGCCAGCCAGGAATGGGAGGACCAACAGACTTCGGTCAACCAGGAATGGGAGGACCAACAGGCTTCGGTCAACCAGGAATGGGAGGACCAATGGGAGCAGGCTTTGGCCAGCCAGGAATGGGAGGACCAATGGGAGCAGGCTTCGGCCAGCCAGGAATGGGAGGACCAATGGGAGCAGATTTCGGCCAGCCAGGAATGGGAGGACCAATGGGAGCAGGCTTCGGTCAACCAGGAATGGGAGGATCAACGGGAGCAGGCTTTGGTCAACCAGGAATGGGAGGACCAATGGGAGCAGGATTTGGCCAGCAAGGAATGGACGGACCAATGGGAGCAGGATTTGGCCAGCAAGGAATGGACGGACCAATGGGAGCAGGATTTGGTCAGCCAGGGATGGGAGGACCAATGGGAGCAGGATTTGGTCAACCAGGAATGGGAGGACCAATGGGAGCAGGATTTGGCCAGCCAGGAATGGGCGCACCATATGGTCAAATGCCTTTTGGTTACCCACAGATGGGTCCAGCACCACAAGTAATGGGAGCCCAAGATTTTGAGTCACCTGATATGGGAATGCCTTTTGGAGGCGGTCAAATGCCATCCATGCAGCAGCAATTTCCTGCTCAAGGAGGCTTACCAGTCGGAGCAGGTGGTGACTGTGGCTGTGGCGGACCAAAACAACAAGCAATGCCGCAGCAAAACTTTATTCCGCCCACACCTCCAATTTATAGCGCACCATATACAGGACCAGCAAACGCAGCACAGCCTCCATTCATGAATCCCTATGGTATGGGACCAATGGATGGGATGATGCGTTACGATGAAGATGAAAGCAATGAGTATGACTTTTAATCAAAAAGGAGACGATGATTATTTCATTCGTCTCCTCTCTTATTTACGTTCACAATTTAAAGAAAATATTGTAGAAATGGTGCCTTATCGGAAAAGTGTAATTTGGATAAAAACAGATAAAAATGTGTATATGCTTAAAGGGTTTCATACGAATAAAAGACTTCGGCTGCAGGAGGCATTTACTGCTACGCTTAGAAAAGAAGGTTTTTTAAAAACTTATCTTTTTGTACATCCCCAGTTAAAAGAACCAATCTTTTTTGAGGGGACCTATTTTGGATGTCTGGAATACATTACCCCAAATAAAATACCTTTTTCATTCCAATCACAGAAAAATCGACAGGAGGGGCTTGAACTTTTAGAGCAGTTTCATCAAGTAACCTCATCCTTTGAAGCCCGTTATCGAACGCTGATTCCAAAAGGGGTGATTATTGAAAAATGGAGAGACAGAGGTAAGATTTTTTCCTCCAATATCTCTACTTTGAAATATTTTATAAACGATAAAATATTGATGGAAATGATAAATTGGGCAAATTGGTCCCTAAGTGGAATGGAAAAAAATCGATCCTTGTTTTTGAATGAGCCATATTGCATACTTCACGGAGACGTGGCGCATCATAATTTCTTGCGTGATTCAAATGGAGTATTAAATCTAATTGATTTTGATTTAATTAGTATTGGACCAGCGTCCTTAGATTATTTACAATATGCGAATCGAATTCTCCCAAGCCTAGATTGGTCATTTGAACGGCTTGCTCAATTTTCACAATATGAAGAACTGTTGAACGAGAAGGCATTTCTATACGCATTAGCGTATCCTGCAGATATTTTCCGCGAATGGAACAGGCTTGTTCGTGAAGGTTCGTATAGAGACCATCAAAAATATAATCAAGTCATGGACTTGACAATTGGTCAGTTTTATTCACGGAAAAAATTCATTGATCAATTAAAACTGCTGACGAACTGAGTTTCATGGTCTATTCTGGCAGAATAAATCCCCTCAGGAGCTCACAACCTAACCATGAGCATATTTAATTATGCTCATGCATCCTAGAGGGGGTTTTTCGCTTGAACTTAAAACAGTGGATGATTCCTCTGTCCGCCTTTTTAGCTGTTGGGCTGTCAGGTTGTGCAAATGATGACCGTGCTGCTATGGATAAAGATAACAAAAATATGGGACAGCCGTTGGGCTACTATTCCGATGAAAATCACAAAAACGGAGCCAACGGAATGCCTGGGGACAATGATGGCCCGTTCACAGAATTAATGGACCATAATCTTGGTGTTGAAAACCAGACAAATAATGAAGAGCGAAGAAAGCAGTTTCGTAACAGAGATGAAAATGGAAATCCACCGAACCCAACAAAACCGCTCGCGAACCATGACCATAACTTTTTCCAAAGGGACAATCAGTTTAGTACCAGTGACGCGAATTATCATGGTCATATGAATCAAAGACTAGGTACTACAGGGACCACAACGAAACCTGAATCTCAAGATCGTATAACAGAAAGAATTAAAAGCAGAGTGGCAGATGTTGAAAATGTCCGAGAAGTCCGCTCCGTTGTTTATGGGAATTCTGTTATGGTTGCCGTTAAATTAGAAAACAGTAAGTATACTGAAGAAACAAAAAGAGCTATCCAAGACGCCGTTCAGCCGTTAGCTGGTGGAAAATCTGTTCAAGTCATAATTGATGATGGTGCGCTTGGACGTGAAGGTAACAGAAACAATGATTCGCAGCCATTAGAACCTAATAGCCGTAAACCTGAAAAATAAAAATGTAAAAGAGGCATAGCTGAAATTGGCTTTGCCTCTTTTGATTTTTTTAAAAGGATAAAAAGGTAAAATAAGGCTAAACTAGTATTGAAGATGAGTTAGATCTCTAATAATAAGAGGTGATTATGCATGAGGTTCAATTGGGTAGCTCAGTATCGGCTTGGTTTAGCCTTTGTTACGGTTGTTCTCTTCATGTCTATCGGAATGGTGCCAGAAATAGGTTTAACTGGTTTCGCCGAACAAATGAAAAACCATCAGGATCAACAAAAGTCGGAACCTCAGCAATTGACCATTATTTTGGAAAGAATCTATCTTGATGGAGAAATAAGTGAGGAAGTCGTTCTTGATTCTTACTGGTCTATTGAAAATTTTTGGGCAAAGTATGATCAGTGGCAGCTAGTAAATATTGATGAATCCACTATGGTGTTTAGAAAACAAGTGGATGACATTTCACCATTACTAAAAGCGAATGGCTATTTTGGAATTACCGATGATGGCGTGTTGACTATTTATAATGGCCGCCCAGATCCATCACGAATCATTCAATCTTTTTTTCAGATAGATGTGAAAAAGCTCGAAAGCAAAAAACAAGAAGAGTTGATTCAAGGTATTCCTATCAAAAATAGAGACCGTTATGTAGAGGTACTAGAAACATTTAAACCTTATTCGACGCAGGAATAATTATACCCTAAGAATTCAGGGCTTCATGAGCGATTCATGAGGTCCATTTTTGCGTTTTCTATAAGATTTCGCTCTCCCTAACCCATCATCATCCTATTCTCTCATCCTAAAGTTGTAGATAAAGTTCAAGCTTTTTTCTGAGGGAAGTATTTCCAAAATCCTTTAAGCTAAAGACATCAAGTTAAACACTTAAAGGAGAGATTAATCATGAGAAATAAAGTTGTTATGATTACAGGTGCCTCTAAAGGCTTAGGAAGAGCATTAACTCTAGCATTCGCAAAAGAAGGAGCACGGTTAGCCATTTGTTCGAGAACATCAAAAGGGTTGTCAAAAGTTAAGGAAAAAGCAGAAGCTTTAGGTGCAGAAGTACTTGCGGTTACAGCAGATATTTCCCTAACCAGAGATGTTGAACGGTTTGTGGCGATGACAGAAGAGGCATTTGGTCAAATTGATATTCTTATAAACAATGCTTCGATTCTCGGACCAAGTCCTATGCCGTTATTGCTCGACTATCCAGAAGAGGACTTTGCTGAAGTCTTACGAGTTAATTCGATTTCGCCATTTCTCGTAACCAGAAGAGTGATTCCTGGAATGTTGCAGCGCAATCAAGGTTCTATTATTAACGTAACTTCAGAAGCAGGACATGTGGGTTATGCAGGCTGGGGTGCATACGGTATTTCTAAATTTGCTGTCGAGGGTCTAACGGAAACCTGGGCAGATGAACTATGCTCAACGAATGTAAGAGTCAATATGGTTGATCCCGGAGAAATGGATACAGACATGCACAGATTAGCGGTTCCTGACTGTGATTATTCATTAGCAAAACCAGAGGATGTCGTTGGCGTGTTTTTATATTTAGCTTCCGATAAGTCAGCTGGAATAACAGGTCAGCGATTTGAAGCTCAAGAGTTTACAGTGGAGGGATTATGATGGAGGCAGCTGCATTTGATTTCTTTCTACCTTCCGAGTTAAATGCTTCACATCCACCTGAACGGAGGGGCATTAGAAGAGATCATGTTAGAATGATGGTTTTAGACAAAAAAACAGGTTCCGTCATCCATGACCAATTCTTTCGACTTGCGGATTATTTAAAGCCTGGAGACTTTGTTGTCATGAACAACAGCCGAACGGTACCCGCTATTTTAAACGCAGGTTTATATAGAGACACAAAACGTATCCAACCAGAAGTTGAGATCAGACTTGCAAGACGACGCAATGGTGAGACTTGGGACGTTTTAATTGTGACAGATGATGTTAGATTAGGGGATATCCTGCAATTTTCACCCGACCTATCTGCAGTGATAATTGATATGAAAGAGGACTCGCCACTAAAAACAATTCTTTTCTCTAAAAAAGGAACAGACCTTTTTAATTGTATATATTCACTCGGGGAACCAGTTCGCTATGAATATATTCATAACAAATGGGGGCTCGATTATTACCAAACCGTATTTGCCAGCCATCCAGGCTCAGTAGAAATGCCTTCTGCTGGCAGAGCTTTCAGCTGGGAACTGCTATTTAATCTTCAGAAGAAGGGGATTGAGCTAGATTTTATTCAGCTTCATACGGGTCTTAGTTATTTATTGGATGATGAGTTAGAAACTTCCCCAAGTGATAATTACGAAGAATACCATCTTTCGGAGAAAACGATTGAAAAGATTCGTAAAACCAAGGCTTCAGGCGGCAGAGTAATTGCTGTTGGAACAACGGTGGTAAGAGCTCTTGAAAGTGCAGGGATTACCGGAGTATTGAATGGGGTAACCAATCTTTACATCAATCAAAATTTCAAGTTGAAAATGGTAGATGGCATTATTACAGGTCTCCATGAACCAAAGGCCAGTCATCTGGATATGCTTACTGCATTTGTCCCTCAAAATTTGTTATGGAATGCCTATGAAGAGGCAATTGACCAGCGTTACTTGTGGCACGAATTTGGGGATATGAATCTAATTATATAAAGGGGAATAACTATGCGTTTTCACCATTTGGCGATTGAAGTAAAGGATTTGGAAACATCGGCAGCATTCTATCAAAAATATTTTGGTCTTAAGGAAGAAGAACGTTTCCTTTTTAACGGAGAGAAAATCATTTTCTTAAAAGCAGATGATTTTCGGCTAGAACTAATCTCTAGTACAGAACAGTCATCTAGTAATCCTGCATCCGTCCACCTTTGCTTTGAAATAGACAGCATAAAAGAGGGAACCAAACCTTTTATTGAAAATGGCATTTTCGCGATTGAAGGGCCCTATAAGCTAGATAATGGCTGGGAAACTGTTTTTTATCAGGGGCCTGACAATGAGTTACTCGAGTTCATACAGGTCGGAGGAAAAGCTGACTAATAAAACGTCAGCTTTTTCTTACTTCCTGCTTGCCTATAAGATTGAGCTGCGACTAAGATTTAATCAATAGATACAAAATTGGGAGAGGTTTAGATGTCCAGAAACGAAGAAATCGGTATCTTAAAAGAAATTGCTGAACTTTTGAATGAAGGCACAGATTCGAAGGCGGTTTTAGCAGGGGTATTAAGAAAACTGCTACACCTGACCGGGCTGCAATCGGGCTGGATTTTTTTAATTGATGAAAATGGAACACATCGGCTTGCTGCAAAAGAGGCGTTACCTGAACCATTATCACAAAACGATAACCAGAGAATGTGTCAGGGAGATTGCTGGTGTGTCAGTCGATATAATAGCGGGAAATTGAATAAGGCGGTTAACATTATCGAATGTCAACGAATCGAAAATGTAATCCTCGAAAACGCTGGAGACACAGGCGGTTTGACACATCATGCTACGGTCCCGTTAAGAGCGGGGAATGAGCGATTTGGATTATTAAATGTCGGGTCTCCTAATAAGACTCATTTTCAAAAAGATGAACTGGCCTTACTTGAAGCTGTAGCCTTTCAGATTGGAACCGCACTTAAGAGAATAAAATTAACGCAAAGAGAGCAAGAGACTGCACTCATCTCTGAACGGAATCGACTTGCCAGAGATTTGCATGATTCTGTAAATCAATTACTTTTCTCGCTAAGCCTGACAGCTAGGGCTGGCAGAGAAATGACAGATAACGAAGAGGTTCAACAAACCTTCTCCTATATTCAAGATCTTGCCCAGGACGCATTAGGGGAGATGAGGGCACTGATTTGGCAGCTAAAGCCACAGGGACTTGAAAATGGAATAGTTAGTGCATTAAGCAGTTATGCTGAAATGCTGGGTCTAACCATAGATACAATATTAACGGGGATCTCCAGCTTTCCGGAAAAGATAGAGGAAACCCTCTGGAGAATCGGGCAGGAAGCGCTTGGAAATTGTAAAAAGCACTCACAAACCACACATGTGTCATTGTTTTTACACAGAAGCAGTGATTCAGTGACGATGACGATTCAAGATCAGGGCTGCGGCTTCTATTATGGTGAGAGTTTTGAACTTCCATCGTTCGGATTAAAAAATATGAAAGCACGAACAGAGGCTTTAAACGGGACGTTCCATATAAAGAGCGAACCAGGAAAAGGAACAAAGATTCAAATACAAATTCCAATCTAGGGGGAGAAACAATGGGGATTCGTATATTAATCGCTGATGATCATCATGTTGTAAGACGGGGACTGGCTTTTTTTCTAAAAACACAAAAAGATATTGAAATTATTGGAGAAGCGGGAAATGGAAGAGAAGCGATTGAAATCGCACGAACATTAAAACCTGACCTGATTCTCATGGACCTTGTGATGCCGGAAATGGACGGAATCCAGGCAACAAAAATAATAAAAACGGAAATGCCGGAAATAAAAATTATGATGCTGACCAGTTTTTCAGATCAAGATCATGTCATTCCGGCGTTAGAAGCAGGTGCTTCAGGTTACCAATTGAAAGACATCGAACCTGATGAATTAATCAATTGTATTAGAAAAATCATGAGTGGTGAAAATCAACTTCATCCAAAAGCCACCTCTCATCTGCTTGCTAATTTATCAAATAAAGAAAGCAATGAAAAAAATTTACTTGAACAGCTGACAAAAAGAGAGCTAGATGTTCTCAAGGAAATTGCCAGAGGAAAAAGTAATAAGGAAATCGCTTCTTCATTGTTTATTACTGAAAAAACGGTGAAAACGCATGTATCTAACCTTCTAGCTAAACTTGAATTAGCAGACCGTACACAAGCCGCTCTTTTTGCGGTTAAGAATCAACTTGTGGAGTAACCGGCGGCCTGATCAGGTCGCTATTTTTATTTTAACAGAAAATTTTTATTCTTTTTCTTCACAGCTATCTTTTTCAAATCTTTTATATTTATATGTTAGAATGGAGTACATGAAACGCTGAGGGAGAGAAAGCGATTGTACGAATTTGTTAAAGGAACCGTTGAGTTTGTTGGTCCTGAATATATCGTGATTGACAATAATGGGATTGGGTATCAAATTTCAACACCGAATCCGTTTATTTATTCTAGTAAAATGAATACTAATGTTACTGTTTATACATATCATTACGTTCGTGAAGATTTAATGGCGTTATATGGTTTCGAGTCAAGAGAAGAGAAAAAGCTATTTATGAAATTGCTGAATGTTTCAGGGATTGGGCCTAAGGGAGCACTGGCCATTTTGGCTTCAGGTGAAGTGCAGCAGGTGGTTTCAGCGATTGAAAATGAAGATGAAAGCTTCTTGGTAAAATTCCCTGGGGTCGGCAAAAAAACAGCTAGACAAATGATTCTCGATTTAAAAGGAAAATTACAGGATATTGTTCCTGATTATTTTCCAAATTTATTTAATGCGGATACATTACCAATTGCAGCACAATCGACTAACAATGCTTTTGAAGAAGCAGTACTAGCCTTGAAAGCTCTTGGCTATTCAGACAAAGAAGTGAAAAAGATCTCACCTGAGTTACGAAAAGAACAGCTGTCAACCGACCAATATATTAAAAAAGCCCTGCAACGGCTTTTAAAATAAGGTGATTAGTCATGGATGAGAGAATTATTTCTAGTGAAGCAAACCAGAACGAACTCTCCTTAGAGCAAAGCCTCAGGCCTCAGAACTTGAGACAATACATTGGTCAGGATCAAGTGAAAAAAAATCTTGAGATATTCATTGAGGCTGCAAGACTCCGAAAGGAAACATTGGACCATGTTCTTCTTTACGGGCCTCCTGGATTGGGAAAGACAACCCTTGCTGTGATTATTGCCAATGAAATGGGTGTGAACATCCGGACAACCTCAGGTCCGGCAATTGAAAGACCAGGTGATTTAGCCGCCATACTTACCGCACTCGAACCAGGTGACGTTTTGTTTATTGATGAAATCCACCGGCTTCCAAGACAGATTGAAGAGGTTCTTTATCCAGCAATGGAGGATTTTTGTCTGGATATTGTCATTGGTAAAGGTCCAAGTGCTCGTTCCGTTCGACTAGACCTTCCGCCGTTTACACTTGTTGGCGCTACAACGAGGGCAGGCTCTTTATCAGCTCCACTTCGCGACAGATTTGGAGTTTTGAGCCGTCTCGAGTATTATAAGGAAGACCAATTGAAAAATATTGTACTAAGAACAGCTGATTTATTTGAAACTAAGATTGACGAGCAGTCGGCTGCTGAGATTGCAAGGAGAGCTCGCGGGACCCCGAGGATTGCCAACCGGTTACTTCGCAGAGTAAGAGACTTTGCACAAGTGAAGGGTAATGGAGAGATACACCTAGCTTTAGCGAGGGAATCTTTAGAACTATTACAGGTTGACAAACTTGGCCTTGATCATATCGATCACAAGCTGTTAAAAGGAATTATTGAAAGATTCCGGGGCGGACCGGTAGGTCTTGATACCATCGCGGCATCGATAGGAGAAGAATCAGAAACAATCGAAGATGTTTATGAACCGTATTTACTGCAAATTGGCTTTTTACAAAGAACACCAAGAGGAAGAATGGTAACAGAATTAGTCTATCGCCATTTTGGCATGGAGCCTCCAAAACAGTAATTTTTTGATAAGTAGGGATGTATTTTATGAAGGTAGATTTATTTGATTTTCATTTGCCTGAAGAGCTGATTGCACAAGTTCCGCTGCAAAACCGGACGGATAGCCGGCTAATGGTAGTGAATAAGGAAACAGGCGAATTGAAGCATGATATTTTTAAAAACATTAGTGAATACTTGCGTGAAGGGGATTGCCTTGTCTTAAACGACACAAAGGTACTTCCGGCACGCCTTTTTGGTGTGAAGAAGGATACTGGGGCCAAAATTGAAGTATTATTATTGAAGCAGCTAGAAGGAGATCAGTGGGAAACGCTAATAAAGCCTGCAAAGCGTGTTAAAGAGGGAACAGAAATAGACTTCGGTGATGGTTTACTAACAGCAGTTTGTACCGGAACCTCCGAGCATGGCGGGAGAGTATTAGAGTTTCACTACGATGGTATTTTCTATGAGATACTTGATCAGTTAGGCGAAATGCCACTACCGCCTTACATTAAAGAGCAGCTTGATGACAGAGACCGATACCAAACCGTTTTTGCTCGTGAACCAGGGTCGGCAGCTGCCCCGACTGCAGGTCTTCATTTCACCGAAGAACTGTTGAATGAAGTGAGAGATAAAGGTGTTCATGTGGCTTTTATTACCCTGCATGTAGGGCTTGGGACGTTCAGACCGGTAAGTGTGGATGACGTCTTAGAGCATGATATGCACTCGGAGTTTTATATGATTACCGAAGGAACAGCACGTTTGCTCAATGAAGTGCGTCAAAATGGCGGGAGAATCATCACCGTCGGTACGACATCAACCCGGACACTTGAAACCATTGCATCAGATAATAATGGCAGCTTCATTGAAAGCAGCGGATGGACTAATATTTTCATTTATCCCGGGTATGAATTTAAGGCAATCGATGGAATGATTACAAATTTCCACTTACCAAAATCCACTTTGATTATGCTTGTTAGTGCGTTAGCGGGGAGAGAAAATATTTTGCATGCCTATAATACAGCTGTAAACGAGCGTTATCGCTTCTTCAGCTTTGGCGATGCAATGTTGATCATCTAGGTTAACTAGGTTAATCATTTTGATTAACCCTTAAGGAAGGAGAAAGAAAATTTGACTGCAATTCGATATGAATTTATTAAAACATGTAAGCAGACGGGTGCACGGTTAGGAAGAGTACATACCCCGCATGGTTCGTTTGACACGCCTGCATTTATGCCGGTAGGAACACTTGCTACAGTAAAAACGATGTCACCTGAGGACTTAAAAGAAATGGGTGCTGGTATTATTTTAAGTAATACGTATCACTTATGGCTTCGTCCAGGAAATGAAATTATCCGGGAGGCAGGCGGTCTTCATAAGTTTATGAACTGGGACCGTGCGATTTTAACTGATTCTGGCGGATTCCAGGTATTTAGTTTGAGTGAATTTCGTAAAATTGAAGAAGAAGGCGTCCATTTCCGTAACCATATGAGCGGTGAAAAATTATTTTTATCACCTGAAAAAGCGATGGAAATTCAAAATGATCTTGGTTCTGATATCATGATGGCATTTGATGAATGTCCACCATTTCCAGCTACATATGAGTACATGCAAAAATCAGTAGAAAGAACTTCTCGCTGGGCTGAGCGCTGTTTGAATGCTCATCAAAGACCTAATGACCAAGGACTGTTTGGAATTGTACAAGGTGGAGAGTATGAAGAGCTCCGGAAGCAAAGCGCTAAAGATTTAGTTTCCCTTGATTTCCCTGGATACGCTGTTGGCGGGCTTTCTGTTGGTGAGCCAAAGGACATCATGAATCGCGTACTAGAATTCACGACACCACTTTTACCTACAGACAAACCACGTTACCTGATGGGCGTTGGATCACCAGATTCCTTGATTGATGGAGCGATTCGTGGGATTGATATGTTTGATTGCGTGCTGCCAACCCGAATTGCTAGGAATGGTACTTTGATGACCAGCACTGGACGTCTAGTCGTTAAAAATGCTCAATTTGCTAAAGATTTCGGTCCACTTGATCCAGATTGTGACTGCTACACTTGCCGAAATTATAGCAGGGCATACATTCGTCACTTAATTAAATGTGATGAAACATTTGGAATTCGATTAACTAGTTACCATAATCTCTATTTTCTGTTAAAATTGATGGAGAAGGTCAGACAGGCTATCCGAGAGGACAGACTTGGTGATTTCCGAGAAGAGTTTTTTGAACGTTATGGTTTTAACAAACCAAACGCGAAAAATTTCTAATAGATGATTATTGAAAGGAGGGAAACAAATGCAAGGACTTGGTTCAATCATTCCATTAATATTAATGTTTGTATTATTTTATTTCCTACTAATTCGCCCGCAGCAAAAGCGTACTAAAGCAGTTGCTCAAATGCAAAACGAATTGAAAAAAGGTGATAAAATTGTCACGATCGGCGGTTTACATGGATTTATCGATTCTATCGATGAAAACAAGGTCGTGATTAAATGTGGAGACGGCAGCCGTCTAACATATGACCGAAATGCCATTCGTGAAGTAACGGAATCTGCAAAGACTTCAACAACTTCAGAAGTCTCATTAGAAAAGTAAGAAAAAAGGAAGCCAAAATACTCTGGCTTCCTTTTTCTATGCTGTTCTAGAGTTGCTTGTTGCTATATTTACACCTAGAATTCCACCCATCATCGCAATTAACGTATAGCAAACATGGTAGATGACTTGTTCAACGTCAAAAAGACGATCATAGCCTAAGTATTGCGATAAAAAGACGATCAGGCTATAAATGAAACCAGTTAATCCCCCAATCAGCCAGCCCTTTTGTTTTCGCTTTCCACCGGATAAAAATCCTCCTCCAAACAGCCCAATAAAGGATACCGATGTAATAACATATTGAAGCGAGACTTCCCGAACAGAAGTAAATCTAAGAATTAATGCAAAAATCAAGCTGCTGACAATCGCAAATAAGAAGATAAAAATTAACCCGTACAAAATAGCTGTACCAAAGCTTTTTGATTCGATTTTACTCTCCCCCTTCAGTTACCTTATCTTAAAGTGATCACCCTAAGATAAACAGATTCTTACCTAGTACAAGCATATTCTCAGGTGTCCAAAAGTAGAATTAAAAATTTTTAAGTTTTATTCCGAATTGGAATACACTTCCGTAATGGATTTTGCCTTATTTGCAAACAATATATAGGGATGAAAAAAGGGGCGGAATAAAGTGGATATTTTTTTAACTATCGCAGTGCGTACAATACTTTTTTATGCATTAATCCTCTTAATATTTCGAGTCATGGGAAAAAGAGAAATTGGTGAACTAAGTATACTCGACCTGGTCGTTTTTATTATGATCGGTGAATTGGCTGTTGCTTCCATAATCGAAATCACTAAACCTTGGATTTATACAGCACTTCCAATGATATTTTTAATGATCATTCAATATACCTTGGCTGTGGTTTCATTAAAAAGTAAAAGATTCCGCGATCTTGTCGACGGGAAGCCAACAATAATCATCAACAAGGGAAAAATTGATGAGAATGCAATGAGGAAGCAAAGATACAATTTCGATGATTTACTTACACAGTTAAGGGAAAAGGATATCCGCAGTATTGCAGATGTTGAGTTCGCTATTTTGGAATCTTCGGGCAGTCTTTCAGTCATTGAAAAAATGAATAATCCTAATGGTGAACCTAAGGAAGGAGACATTACGATTCCATTAATAATTGATGGAGCGATTGAGGAAGAAAATCTTCTGCGTATAAATAAGACAAATTTTTGGCTTCGTCAGGAATTGAAAAAGTTAGGATACCGTGATGTAAAGAAGATTTCATTTTGCAGTTATGAGAATGGTAAGTTTTTTGTCGACATCATGGATGAACAATAAGAAGACACGCAGGGAAAAACATGCGTGTCTTCTTATTTCTGTTAAACCGGTATCAAATTACGAATAATAGGTATCCTTTTAAGATCATCTTTTTTAATTAAACCGCCGATTACTAGAAGAATAATGTATGCAAGTGACATTCCGCTGGCAGCGGACAAAACCCTAACCACTAGGTGCTCACCTAATAGGATGTGCTCAAATAGCCAATAGCCGAGCCAAGCAGAGATTCCCATGATAATGGTACCTTTTACGTAATCCCTGATATAGAAACTAAAAGATACTTTCTTCAATACCGTAGCAAAATGGAGGACGGTTACGAGAACGAATCCCACAATAATACCTAATGCAACACCTGTAATACCAAAAGCGGGCTGTGAGGCAAGTAAGAAGATGACGGCTGTTTTCACAACTGCTCCAATAAGACTGTTTATCATGGCTGCTCTAGCCAAATTTAACGCCTGCAAAACAGCTTGGAGCGGTCCTTGATAATAATAAAATAAGAAGAATGGAGCCATTAGACGAATAAAGTAGGAACCTTTTGTTGAGCCATACATGAGCTCCATTAGTGGATCGGCCAAAATATAAAGGACGATTACAGACAAGCCTCCTGTTAAAAAGGCAAATCTTAATGCCTGCTGCAGACGGTGTTCAATCAATTTATGGTTATTTTTTGAATTGGCTTCACTTATTGCTGGTACAAGTGACGTCGCTAAAGAATACGTAATAAACGAAGGAAGCAGTAATAACGGCATCGCAAAGCCTGTTAATGAACCATATTGTTTCGTGGCAGCGACAGCTGCAACACCTGCAATGGCTAGACTATGAGCGACAACAATTGGTTCAAAAAACCAGGATACAGACCCTATCATTCTGCTGCCCATTGTAGGTAATGCAATTTCCATTAATTCTTTGAAGGTTTTTTTACCACTATGAACAGATTTGAAAAAGTTCTTTCTTACCCTAAAGTGTTTCTTTAATTTAAAGGTAGTCATTAAGTAAACTAAGGAAACAATTTCGCCAATGATGGCTGCTACCATAGCTGCAGCTGCGGCATATTCAATACCGTAAGGCAGAAATGCTTGCGTCATGACCGCAATTAAAGTAATCCTCACAAGCTGTTCTAAAATTTGCGAAACAGCAGAAGGGCGCATGTTTTGGCGGCCTTGAAAATAGCCTCTTAAAACAGAAGAAACTGCAATAATCGGTACTACAGGTGCTATTGCGACTAAAGGAAAATACGTTCTTGGATCCGTAAACAGAGTGGTAGATAAAATCGGCGCTAACAAAATTAAAGCTGGAGTAAAAATCAGTGATAACGAAATCGTTATTGCCAGAGAAACGACGAGTATTTTTTTGACTTCTTGATGGTTTCCTTTTGCTTCTGCCTCGGCAATATTTTTTGAAATGGCGACAGGCAGTCCCATTTGAGTTAAAGTCACAACAAGGATAAAGGTGGGATACGCCATCATATAGAGGCCGACACCTTCTTCACCAATACTTCTAGCTATGACAATTCTGTTAATAAATCCGAGTACCCTCGTAATTAATCCTGCTATTAATAGGATAAAGGTCCCTTTTAAAAACTTAGACATACTACTTCCCACCTTCTCAAAAAAGAAGAATTCATATACAATTAATCTATATGCATAAGGGTGGACAAAGCATGACAAGGTGTTTTGATTTTAAAGAGAATTAACAGGAATCTAGGGAGGCTATTCAGGTGGAGAAGAGTCATGCGTACAATCATTTTTACAGCGTTGTAAAACCAGCTTTAATCAGTAAATTAGAGGAATTTCGCTTACTAGGTTATCACGATGTATCGGAAAGTGGACTTTGGGGTTTTTTAACAAAAAAGAAATGGAAGAAGGCCAAAGAGAATATAAGACTTTATGAAATCATAGATGATATTTTATCCGTAAAGGTCAGTGATTACATAAGCTTTACAACGATTGAAACATATAAAAACAATGATTTTAATTTAGAAGATGAAGATGAATGGAAAGAGCTGCTAAAGTAGATTGTCTATTTAGATAAAATTGACAGCATTTCTAAACTATCTCATAATAAAAGCAATGATTTTTTTAATAAGGCTTTACGTTGCAGTGCTTTGGCTTAAGTCGTAAGGAGGAACAATACATAATGGTTAAGCGCAGTAGAATTATCGCGTTCCTGCTAGTAATTATACTAATAGGAAGCACAATGGGAGTTACCACTACAGGCATTTTAAAAGACATTAAACTAGGTTTGGACCTTCAAGGCGGCTTTGAGGTTTTGTATGAGGTTTCACCAGCGAAAAAAGGCCAAAAAATCGATAAGGAAATATTAGCAAGTACCGCTGAAGCATTAGATAAGCGGATTAATGTCCTTGGGGTTAGTGAGCCAAATATTCAAATTGAGGGTGAAAATCGTATCCGTGTCCAGCTTGCTGGGGTAACGGATCAAAATGAAGCCCGTGAAATATTGTCCACACAAGCAAACCTGACTTTCCGTGATGCCAATGACCGTGTGATGATGGATGGTGCAGATTTAGCGGAGAATGGCGCGAGCCAGACCTTTGATGAAAATGGGGCACCGAGCGTTTCATTGAAATTGAAAAGTGCCGAGAAATTCAAAACAGTTACTGAAGAAATTGTTAAAATGGCACCGAATAACTATCTAGTGATTTGGCTTGATTTTGAAGAAGGAAAAGATTCCTTCCAAACAGAAATCACCAAGGAAAATCCTAAATTTTTATCAGCACCAACAGTAAGGGAAATTTTTAATCAAAATACCGTTTCAATCGTAGGGAACTTTACAGCAGAGGAAGCACAAGAGCTTGCCTCACTTTTAAATGCTGGAGCACTTCCAGTTAAGCTTACCGAAGTTTATTCAACTTCAGTTGGTGCGAAATTTGGTGAGCAGGCTTTAAATGAAACAGTCTTTGCCGGCATAATTGGTATTGCAATCATTTATTTATTCATGCTTGTTTACTATCGTTTCCCTGGATTCATTGCTATTGTGACTTTATCTATATATATCTACCTTGTTCTCCTAGTGTTTGATTGGATGAATGCTGTCTTAACTCTTCCGGGAATAGCAGCACTCATACTCGGGGTCGGTATGGCAGTTGATGCGAACATCATCACATACGAACGAATAAGGGAAGAAATTAAGGTAGGTAAGTCAATAAAATCTGCTTTCCAAGCTGGAAGTAAAAGTTCATTTTCATCTATTATTGACGCAAACCTAACAACGATTTTAACAGCTGCAGTACTATTCTTCTATGGGACAAGCTCTGTAAAAGGGTTCGCGACAACATTAATTGTGAGTATCCTCATGAGTTTTGTTACGGCTGTTTTCGGTTCACGTATTTTCTTGGGTATGTGGGTAAACAGTGGTTTATTAAACAAAAAACCAGGCTGGTTTGGTGTGAAGCAATCTCAAATTAAGGATATTGCGGAGAATTATGACACACTAGACCTCCCAACTAGATGGGATCGTTTTGATTTTGTAAAGGTTAGAAAATTATTTTTCATCCTTTCAGGTGCCTTCCTAGCTGTTGGCTTAGTAATACTGCTCATTTTCCGTATGAATCTTTCTATTGATTTTTCAAGTGGTACGCGGATTGAAGTATTATCAGATAAGCCTTTAACAACCGAACAGGTTGAAAGCTCACTTGAAAAACTAGATATTAAAACAGATGATATCCTTATCTCTGGTGAGAATAAAGAGATTGCTTCTGCCAGACTTAAAGGAGTACTAACTAAAGAAGAAATTTCTGAATTAAAATCAGAGTTGAATAAAGAATATGGTGCAGAGCCAAATGTTAGTACTGTTTCGCCGACAGTCGGGAAAGAAATTGCCAAAAATGCTTTTATTGCACTAATACTCGCCTCCATTGGTATCATAATCTATGTAACGGTGCGGTTTGAAATGGCAATGGCCATTGCAGCAATTGTTTCGTTAATGCACGATGCATTTTTTATGGTAGTATTCTTCAGCATTACGAGACTGGAAGTTGACCTTACCTTTATCGCAGCTGTATTAACAATCGTCGGATACTCTATTAATGACACGATTGTTACCTTTGACCGGATGCGCGAGAACTTGGTTAAGAAAAAGCGTCTCAAAACGTTTGAGGATATTGCAGAGGTAGTAAATGTTAGTTTACGCCAAACGTTAACTCGTTCATTTAATACGGTTTTAACGGTGACATTTACAATTATTGCTTTAATGATTTTCGGAAGTGAATCCATTCGCAATTTCTCTATTGCTATGTTTGTTGGCTTAATCTCCGGTGTCTATTCATCTGTCTTTATTGCTACTAATCTTTGGGTAGTTCTTAAAGCTAAGGAACTGAAAAAGAAGGGTACCATTAAGACAGTAAAAGAAAAGAAAAAGTACTCTGATGAGCCTCAAGTATAAACAAATGTTAGAAACCGCAGAAACTCTGCGGTTTTTCTATTCTAGATTTACGTTGAAAGAGCCTGTTTACTCCTGTATAATAGATAAGTCTGAGGGGTGAACGCATGTTAAAGTCGAAAACTAGATGGGTTGTTCGTAAATCTGATCAACAACTAGTAAAAACTCTCGAAAACGAATTAAAAATTACGCCGCTTGTTGCGTCGCTGCTTATCAACCGAGGATTGGATACCGTTGATTCTGCACGGTATTTTTTATTTGGAAAAGAGCAATTTCATGATCCATATTTGTTAAAAGACATGGATTTTGCTGTAAATAGAATTCGGGAAGCCATTAATCGGCAAGAACCTATTTTAATATTTGGTGACTATGATGCAGATGGTGTGAGCAGTACAACCGTACTAATGCTTACGCTTAGAGACTTGGGTGCCAATGTCCAATATTATATTCCCAATCGTTTTACGGAAGGATATGGACCGAACGAACCAGCCTTTCGTCGTGCAGCCGAAAATGGAATCAAATTAATTATTACTGTAGATACAGGCATTTCTGCCATAAACGAAGCAGCCATCGCAAAAGAAATCGGTCTTGATTTAATCATTACGGATCACCATGAGCCGGGTCCTGTTTTACCTGAAGCACTGGCGATTATTCATCCAAAACTGCCGGATAGTGTCTACCCTTTTCGTGAGCTCGCTGGAGTAGGTGTGGCTTTTAAATTAGCCCATGCCCTATATGGAGAAGTCCCAGAGCATTTGTTAGAAATTGCCGTTATTGGCACCATTGCCGATTTAGTTTCCTTAAAAGATGAAAATCGCCTCATCGCCAAAAAAGGTTTGGAAAAACTTAAAGTTACAAAGAATAAAGGCCTAAAAGCGATATTAAAAGTAGCAGGTGTAGACTCACAAAGCATTAACGAGGAAACCATCGGCTTTTCACTCGCGCCTAGAATTAATGCAGTCGGCAGACTGGAAAGTGCAGATATGGCTGTGGAACTTTTGCTTACAGATGAACCAAACGATGCAGAAGCTCTAGCCCAAGAAATGGATGAATTAAACAAGACGAGGCAATCTATTGTCAATTCCATTACACTTGAAGCCATTGAAGAGGTTGAAAGAAATTATCCAATTGATTCAAATTCGGTCCTTGTCATTGGTAAAGAAGGCTGGAATGCAGGTGTAATTGGTATCGTTGCTTCTAGATTAGTGGAGAAATTTTACCGGCCGACAATTGTCCTAAGCTTCGATAAGGAAAAAGGCTTGGCAAAAGGCTCTGCTCGAAGTATTTCAGGTTTTGATTTGTTTAAAAATCTATCAGAATGCCGGGATATTTTACCGCACTTTGGAGGACATCCTATGGCTGCCGGGATGACGCTGAAACTAGAAGATGTTTCAGACCTTCGTCAAAGATTAAATCATCTGGCGAATGAGCAGTTAACTGAAGATGACTTTATCCCAATTACCACACTGGACCATCAAATCAAGGTGGAGGAAATTAATTTATCTTCGCTGGATGAACTAAATCTCCTTGCTCCATTTGGTATGGACAACCCTAAGCCGAAGGTGTTAATCAGTAATGTCCAAATATCGACCATGAGAAAAATTGGTTCAGAACAGAATCACTTGAAAGTTATGGTTAATGAAAATGGTACAAACTTAGATGGAATTGGCTTTGGATTAGGACCGTTAGTTGACCATATTTCACCAGCCTCAAAAATTTCGTTAATTGGTGAATTAGCTGTTAATGAGTGGAATAATATCCGTAAACCTCAAATTTTCATTCAGGATATTTCCGTTGAATCATGGCAATTATTTGATTATCGCGGGGTAAAACGGATTCACTCAATGGTTAAAACGATTCCCAATGAAAAGCGAAAATATATTATTTTTAACAAAGAACAGCTTGATAAAATGGATCCTGCTTTGACGAGTGAGGTAGCATTAATTCAAGATGAAACAGAGGCTAAGGCTTTCAATTCTCACCAGGCCAATGTAGTTCTCGTGGACCTGCCGCCGTCAAAGGAACTCCTTCATCATTTATTTTATGGGAAGCAGCCTGCTCGGATCTATGCGTATTTCCATAAAGAATCGAGCGATTTCTTTAGTACCATCCCTACGAGAGATCACTTTAAATGGTTTTATGCATTTTTATTAAAAAAAGGTCCTATTGATATCGGGCGCTATGGGGATGAAATTGCTAAACATCGCGGCTGGTCAACGGAAACAATAACTTTCATGTCAAAAGTGTTTTCTGAACTAGATTTTGTTACAATAAACAATGGATTTATTACTTTGAATAAACAATCGCAAAAGCGTGACCTTACTGATTCGATTACTTACCAAACGAAACAGGCTCAATATGCACTTGAAAGAGATTTATTATTTTCATCTTTTCAGCAATTAAAGAGCTGGTTCGATCAGGTTATTGAGGAATCAGTTACATTTGAGGAGGCAATAAAGTAATGAACTTAGAGCAATATATCGCAATCGTTCCGGATTATCCGAAACCTGGAATTTCATTCAAGGATATTACTCCATTAATGAACAATGGAGACGCGTATAAGTATGCAACTGATCAAATTGTTGCTTATGCGAAAGATAAACAAATTGATCTAATTGTTGGGCCAGAAGCAAGAGGATTTATTATTGGCTGCCCGGTAGCTTATTCTCTTGGAATTGGCTTTGCTCCTGTTCGTAAGGAAGGAAAATTACCGCGTGAAACGGTAAAAGTAAGCTATGGATTAGAATATGGCAGCGATGTCCTTACGATTCATAAGGATGCAATTCAACCAGGGCAACGTGTTTTAATAACGGATGACTTGTTAGCGACAGGCGGAACGATTGAAGCAACAATTCAATTAGTCGAACAGCTTGGCGGTGTAGTTGCTGGAATTGCTTTTCTGATTGAATTATCTTACCTTGAAGGACGTAAAAAACTTCAAGGCTACGACATCATGACATTGATGAATTATTAATAGTATTGAGGGCACTCGTAAATGAGTGCTCTCTTGTTATAAGAAGAGAGCTATATTTTTTTATGAATTTACTATATTTCGACACTTTTTTCGCAAAATACAGTAAAATAATATCAATCCCTTTACATCGAAGCTTTTTTTTTCGATAATAGAAACATTCATTAGTAACTAGTTTAGAGTATGATACATTTAATAATATAGGCTGTTTTCGTAAAAATGGGTTGTTAAAATCCTAAAGCCAATTTTAATGCGGAACAAACTATTTTGTGCTTGAAATTTAGATTGCAAGCTCTTTTCTTTGAAAAGAGCCTTAATAAAAAATGAGACGAAATAAAAGGTGATCTTATGGCGAACGATCAAGTGTTAACCGCCGAACAAGTCATCGACAAGACGAGGGTCTATTTAAACGAGGAGCATTGCGAGTTCGTAAAAAGAGCTTACGAATTTGCTAAACATTCTCATCGTGAACAATATAGAAAATCAGGGGAGCCATACATTATCCATCCTATTCAAGTTGCCGGAATTCTGGCAGATTTGGAGATGGATCCGGCAACGGTTGCCGCTGGTTTTCTACATGACGTCGTTGAAGACACTGATGTTACCTTAAAGGACATCGAGGTGGAATTTAATGACGAAGTGGCCATGCTTGTCGACGGGGTTACGAAATTAGGAAAAATTAAATATAAATCACACGAGGAACAGCAGGCAGAGAACCACAGAAAAATGTTTGTGGCTATGGCTCAGGATATCCGCGTTATTTTGATTAAGCTTGCTGATCGTTTGCATAATATGAGGACGCTTAAGCACCTTCCTGTTGAAAAGCAGCGCCGGATTTCAAATGAAACACTTGAAATCTTTGCACCTTTGGCCCATCGTCTTGGTATTTCTAAGATTAAATGGGAGCTGGAAGACACTGCATTAAGATACTTAAATCCACAGCAATATTACCGTATTGTTAACCTGATGAAGAAGAAGCGTGCAGAACGGGAACAATACTTAGTTGATGTAATGGACGAGGTTCGCAGTAGAATGAAAGAAGTGTCCATTAATGCGGAGCTTTCTGGAAGACCAAAGCATATCTATAGCATTTACCGAAAAATGGTTCAGCAAAATAAACAGTTTAGTGAAATCTATGATTTACTTGCTGTTCGAATAGTAGTAAATAGTATTAAGGATTGCTACGCTGTACTAGGAATCATCCATACGTGTTGGAAACCTATGCCAGGGCGTTTTAAAGACTATATTGCGATGCCGAAGCCGAATATGTACCAATCTCTTCATACAACGGTCATTGGTCCTAAGGGTGATCCGCTGGAGGTTCAAATTCGTACGTCAGAAATGCACAGAATTGCAGAATTTGGTATTGCCGCCCACTGGGCCTATAAAGAAGGGAAAGCACTGGCTGATACTACTTCTTATGAACAAAAATTAACTTGGTTTAGAGAAATCCTTGAATTCCAAAATGATACTGCGAATGCAGAGGAGTTTATGGAGTCATTAAAAATCGATTTATTCTCTGACATGGTTTTTGTTTTTACACCAAAAGGAGATGTAATTGAATTACCGTCTGGCTCAGTTCCGATTGATTTTGCTTACCGAATTCACTCTGAAATCGGGAATAAAACGATAGGGGCGAAAGTGAACGGTAAAATGGTCACGCTGGATTATCGACTCAAGACGGGTGACATTATCGAAATTCTTACATCTAAGCATTCTTATGGACCAAGTCAGGACTGGTTAAAACTTGCACAAACTTCACAGGCAAAGAACAAAATACGTGCCTTTTTTAAGAAGCAGCGCCGCGATGAAAATGTCGATAAAGGCAGAGAACTTGTAGAAAAAGAAATCCGCGCAATGGAATTTGACTTAAAAGAGATTCTAACGGCTGATAATTTGAAAAAGGTAGCTGAAAAGTTTAATTTTGCCAACGAAGACGATATGTATGCGGCGGTCGGCTATAATGGTGTAACTGCACTGCAGGTGGCTAATCGCTTAACTGAGAAATGGCGTAAAAAACGGGATCAGGAGCAATCGGCTACGATCACAAATGCTATTTCTGATATGAAGGCATTTCCTTCTACGAAAAAACGAGAGTCCGGTGTGCGTGTTGCAGGAATTGATAATTTATTGATCCGCTTATCACGATGCTGTAATCCTGTTCCAGGTGACGAAATTGTTGGTTTCATTACAAAGGGACGCGGTGTTTCAGTTCATCGTGCCGATTGTACAAATATTGATTCTAACGACGCACAGACTAGGTTAATTCCTGTTGAATGGGAATCCTCTTTAAATGACCGGAAAGAATATAATGTGGATATCGAGATTAGTGGTTACGACCGCCGTGGTTTACTGAATGAGGTTCTGCAGGCAGTAAATGAAACAAAAACCAATATTTCAGCTGTTTCTGGCCGATCTGACCGTAATAAAATGGCGACAATCATTATGTCTATTGCTATTCACAATGTTAGTCATTTGCAAAAAGTGGTTGATAGGATTAAACAGATACCAGATATTTATTCGGTTCGCCGGATTATGAATTAGGGAGTTACTAAAATGCGAGTTGTTGTACAGCGCAGTAAAAAAGCTCAGGTAACAGTTAACGAAAAGATTACTGGACAAATTTCTAAAGGTCTTGTCCTCCTTGTGGGGGTAACACATCAGGATACAGAAGAAGATGCAGCTTTTTTAGCAGATAAAATTGCAAACCTACGGATATTTGAAGATGAGGCTGGAAAGATGAATTTATCTTTATTAGATGTTGGTGGTGAAATTCTTTCTGTCTCGCAATTTACCTTGTATGGTGATTGCCGTAAAGGAAGAAGACCTAATTTTATGGAAGCTGCAAGACCAGAACAGGCAAACCTATTATATGATAGATTTAATGGTTTATTACGTGAAAAAGGTATCAAGGTTGAAACAGGTATCTTTGGGGCGATGATGGATGTCGAACTAATCAACGATGGTCCCGTTACACTAATTGTAGAGAGTAAAGGTTAAAAAATGCTTGGCACTTTATAGCTGCCAAGCATTTTTTTATGACCAGCTTTATGACGCCTAGGAACTATTGAACTGCATTTTTCCCTAGAAGCTTCTCCTTTTCTTACTGTTCCTTAAAGTATCGGGCCAGTCCATTATACAAACCTGTTGCTGCATTTTCTTGGAATTGCACTGATGTTAGGGTCATTTCCTCCGCTGAATTACTTAGGTAGCCCAGTTCCATAAGTACCGCTTGCCGTTTATTCTCTCGAATGACATGGTAATCACCCGAACGGACACCGCGGCTTTTTAACCTAGTTTGAGCATTGGTTGAATTATAAACATATTCGGCGAATTTTTTTTGATAATCATGATAGTAATAGCCTGTCGTCCCCCGGACGCTTCGATCTAGATTACTATCATAATGTAAGCTTAAAAACGCATCTGACTGATGAACATTTGCTAATCTCACTCTTGATGGAAGCGGGAGAAAGGTATCATTGCTTCTTGTAAGAAAAACATTGGCTCCAGCCGCCTTTAACTTATCAGATAAAAGTTGAGCAGTACGCAGCGTTAATTCTTTTTCAAGTGTGCCGCCTGTACCAGTAGTCCCACTATCAATTCCACCATGCCCAGGGTCAATGACTATGGTCTTGGCTCTTAAATAAGCCTCCGCCCCTTGTTTATCAATTCCAGGTCCAGTTCCATTGGTTGTTACGAGCCATCCAGCAATAAAACCTTTTGTTCCGTTTGGCAATGTAATCTCGTACCAATCATTCTGAACACTGCTTATTGGAAAGGATTCTCCTTCATTGGCTCGTAGAAGCACGTTTGATTGAACGCTAGGGTCCTTCCTGATATTTGTTCCATTATGTAGTATGGTAACTTTACTGTCTTTAGCAAGCTCGGTGGTACTTGCTTTATCCTTGTTGAAATACCAGCCTGCTGCCCAGCCTATTTTTCCAGGTTTGTATTCAATTTGGTACCAGTTATTTTTTTCATCCAGTATGGTGAACTTCTGGCCCTTTGTAATGGAACCAATAATGGTTGAATTTAAGGAAGAATCGCTGCGGACACTTAGAGTGCTTGCAGTTACTGTCCCAATTGTTCCGTTTGCAGGATTGGTTTGCTGATTTTCGGTTCCGATTTGAACATAATCACCACTAATCCACGCACTTTGGTTTGCGTACTTTATTTCAATCCAATTATTCTTTTGTGAATATATACTTATAGAAGTCCCTTTTTCTAGTTTCCCAATCACTTGTCCTGTAGTAGAAGGTTCATTCCGGACATTCAATGTATCTGTAACCTTACCCGTATCGATGGATAAATTATTATCCTCTTTAGATGTATTAGTAGATTTATCGTTGAAATCTAGGTATTCTCGAGTAACCCAGCCTTCCCCAAAGCCTGCGGATATTTTTATCCAGTTTTCATTATCATCTATTACACTCACAGCTTGTCCCTTATTTAAATATCCGCTGATACGAAAATTAGTTCCTGGTCCCGTACGCACCCGTAATTGATTGGTATTTGCTTCAGCAGTGTTTTTATTTAAGTTGCTAGAACCAGTTGCAGTCGCTCCGTTTGTTGTTTTGGTTACGACCCAATTGGCTACCCAGCCTGTTTTCGCGGCAGAAAGCTGAATTTGTACCCAATCGCTTTGCTCTTTAATAATTGTGAATTTATCTCCTCTTTTTACTTGTTTCACAAGCTGGTAGCTTAAGCCAGGACCATTACGGACATTAACTGTGTCTTCAGCTATTGTCACGGTATCATTTGCTGCCACACCAATATCTTGCGGAAGGAATACTCCGAAGAAAAGCGTGACACATACTAATAATAGTATAAATCTCTTTATCATTCTCTCTCTCCCTTCACAATATCTTTCATTTTATCGTAAAAGGGCATGGAAATCATTCCTTAAATGTTAAATATCTACTATTTTGAAATTTTTCTATGACATGTAAGTTTTTACGCTGGTTGGAAATAATAACAACTATAGTGATTTTTGCGAGGTGATGGGCGATGAGATCGAGCGATAAAGCAAACAACATCCAATCAATGGACAGCAGGCTATTTGGTGTGGATTTTCATGATTTTATTCAAAGTGAGCAGCATAATACAACGTTTGAGCTTGCCTCCGAATTTGGACTAACGATCGGTGATGTTAGAAAGTTGAAAAAACATTTGGAAAGATCCTAAATCCTTCTTGACATTGGATTCAATGCTCCGTAATATTATATAAATAAAAACACATGGAAATAACCAATGATGGAGCATAGTAATTAAGGCAAAACATGAAAAGAGAGGAAATGCCGCGGCTGAAAGCATTTCTACATGATTCTTAATGAATGAACACTCCGTAGGCTTCTCTCTGAAAAAGGAAACGCTAGTCGGTAATGGTCCGACTAGGAAGCGATTTTAATTGGAATCGATTCCGCCTTTAGTAGGATAAGAACGTGAGCAGGCGTTAACTGTAAAAGAGGAAGTGCATACTTTTATATGCCTTCAACTAGGGTGGCACCGCGGGAATATAACTCTCGTCCCTTGTATTTATTACAAGGGACGGGAGTTTTTTGTTTTTATAGAAATTTTTACATAAAAAGTAACTGTTAGGAGGAATAGTGCTATGTCGATTAGCATTCCAAGAGGCACGCAGGACATTCTGCCTGGAGAGGTAGAAAAATGGCAGCTGATTGAAGCAAAAGCGAGAGAGCTTTGTGAGAAATATCAATATCAAGAAATTCGGACTCCGATCTTTGAACATACCGATCTATTTGCTCGCGGTGTAGGTGATACCACTGATATTGTCCAGAAAGAAATGTACACATTTGATGATCGCGGCGGCCGCAGTCTTACACTAAGACCAGAGGGTACTGCTGCTGTAGTACGGTCGTTTGTTGAGAAAAAGATGTTTGGATACCCAAATCAGCCGGTTAAGCTTTATTATATGGGACCGATGTTCCGCTACGAACGCCCGCAAGCAGGACGTTTCCGCCAATTTGTTCAATTTGGTATCGAAGCACTAGGCAGTAACGACCCGGCAATTGATGCAGAAGTTATATCTCTTGCAATGAATTTATACAAGGAAATGGGCTTGAAAAAGCTAAAGCTTGTGATCAATAGTCTTGGAGATAAGGAGAGCAGAACCGCTCACCGCAATGCATTAGTCAATCACTTTCAGCCGAGAATCGGAGAGTTTTGCCATGATTGTCAAAATCGACTGGAAAAAAATCCTTTACGGATTCTCGATTGTAAACAGGACCACAATCACGAATTAATGAAAACTGCGCCATCGATTATAGATTATCTAAACGATGATTCTAAGGCGTATTTTGAAAAATTACAGCATTATTTAACACAGTTAGAGATTGAGTTTGTTGTGGATCCCAATTTAGTACGAGGATTGGATTATTATAATCATACTGCTTTTGAAATTATGAGTGACGCAGAGGGCTTTGGTGCCATTACCACATTATGCGGCGGCGGACGTTATAACGGTTTAGCTGAAGAAATGGGCGGACCTGAAACTCCGGGAATTGGGTTTGCTATGAGTATTGAACGCTTCATTGCTGCACTCAATGCGGAAGGAATTGAACTAGAAATAAATCAAGGCATTGATTGTTATCTCGCTGCGTTAGGTGAAGAAGCCAAGGATTATACTGTAGGACTGCTGCAGAAACTTCGACTTGCAGGTGTTTCTGCAGAACGAGATTATTTAAACCGAAAGATTAAAGCACAATTTAAAGCAGCTGATCGTCTAAACGCAAAATATGTTGCTGTTCTAGGTGACGAAGAGCTTTCGAATAATAAAATTAATCTAAAAAATATGGCTACTGGTGAGCAAGTGGAAATTGCTTTAACACAGTTTGTAGAATATTTTCAAGAAAATAAGAGATAAAAGGAGAGAATCTTCATGTATGGGAGAACGTATTTTTGTGGCGATGTTCCAGAGACAGCCATTGGTGAAAAAGTAACGCTTAAAGGCTGGGTCTCAAAACGCCGGGACCTGGGTGGATTAATTTTTATCGATCTGCGCGATCGTTCAGGTATAGTTCAAGTTGTTTTCAATCCGGATGTATCAAAAGAAGCATTGGAAACTGCTGAGAAGGTTCGCAGTGAATATGTGCTGGATATCCAAGGAACGGTAATTAGCCGTGATGCTGGAACGATAAATCCTAATTTAAAAACCGGGAAAATTGAAGTTCAAGCTGAAGTGGTAACCATCATTAACGAAGCAAAAACACCGCCATTTATGATTTCTGATAAAACAGAAGCATCTGAAGATGTGCGCCTGAAATATCGTTATTTAGACTTCCGTCGTCCGGTGATTTTTGAAACATTAAAAATGCGTCATCAAGTAACGAAGCATATAAGAGATTTCCTTGATTCTGAAGGATTTTTAGATATTGAAACACCAATCTTAACAAAGAGCACACCAGAAGGAGCACGCGACTATCTCGTACCGAGCCGCGTTCATCCAGGTGAGTTCTATGCACTTCCACAATCACCACAGTTATTCAAGCAGTTACTAATGCTCGGCGGAATTGAGCGTTACTATCAAATTGCCCGCTGTTTCCGTGATGAAGATTTACGTGCCGACCGTCAGCCAGAGTTTACACAAATCGATATTGAAACAAGTTTCCTTGGTCAAGAGGATATCTTGGGCTTAATGGAAAAAATGATGACTGGGTTAATGAAGGAAGTAAAAGGGCTTGATATTCCTGCTCCGTTTCCACGAATGACATATGATGAGGCTATGAGCCGATTTGGCTCTGATAAGCCAGATACTCGTTTTGGACTAGAGCTGGTAGACCTTTCTGAAGTCGTTAAGGAGTCAGGCTTTAAAGTCTTTGCTGCTGCAGTTGCAAATGGCGGTCAAGTAAAGGGTATTAACGTAAAAGGTGCTGCTGAAAAATACTCTCGTAAGGATATTGATGCATTAACAGAATTTGTGGGAGTTTATGGGGCTAAAGGTCTTGCATGGCTGAAGGTAGACGCAGAGGGATTAAAAGGTCCGATTGCTAAATTCTTCGCAGATGAGGATGCGAAAGCTTTAAGAACGGTCTTAGATGCGAATGAAGGTGACCTACTCCTATTTGTAGCAGACAAGAAAAATGTTGTTGCTGACGCCTTGGGAGCGCTGCGGTTAAAGCTGGGTAAAGAATTAGGTTTAATTGATCAAAGCAGGTTTAATTTCCTATGGATTACTGATTGGCCATTACTTGAATATGGGGAAGAAGAAGGTCGTTATTATGCTGCTCACCATCCATTCACGATGCCGGTCAGAGAGGACCTTCCATACTTAGATACAGATCCTGCTAGAGTTCGGGCCCAGGCCTATGACCTTGTATTAAATGGGTATGAGCTTGGAGGAGGTTCATTAAGAATTTTTGAACGTTCAGTTCAGGAAAAAATGTTTAAGGTTCTTGGATTCTCACCTGAAGAAGCGCAGGAGCAATTTGGTTTCTTATTGAACGCTTTCGAATATGGTACACCGCCTCATGGTGGGATTGCCCTTGGTTTAGACCGGTTGGTCATGCTGCTCGCAGGCAGCTCTAACCTGCGTGATACCATTGCATTTCCAAAAACGGCTAGTGCCAGCGACTTGTTGACTGACGCACCGGGTACTGTTTCTGAAGCCCAATTAAAAGAACTTCATCTGTCACTAAACGTTAATAATAAAAGTCAATAAAACGCTTTCATGAAACCTTGAATGGTTTAATACTTTATGGTATTATTAAGTTAATCAAATAAGTGTCCTGAAATGTACGTTGTATTACCTAACTTTTGACCAACATTATTTCTTCGGGAGTCTGCGTTTTCAAACTGCGTAAAAGCCTCAACCTATACGGTTAAAGGGACTTACAAAAACTTGGAATAAGACACCCACCTGCGAGAGTGGCGGGATCAAAAGAAGGAACTAAGCGCGACGGCACCATTGGGACCCTTATAAAAATAGTCTCCTGCTCAAGCAGGGGGCTATTTTTATTTTTCTGTTTATCTAATAATCCCTATTGATATACTTGAATTTATAGGGGAGTATGTTATATTTTTTTAGGGTAAAAGATATAGATAAGTCGAATTTTAATTTCTGGAGGATCCACATGCTGCATCAATTTTCTCGTAATGAACTTGCCATTGGTAAAGAAGGCTTAGATATCATGAAAAACAGTACCGTCGCTGTTTTAGGTATCGGCGGTGTTGGCTCATTTGCTGCTGAAGCACTAGCACGCTCCGGTGTAGGCCGCCTGATACTAGTTGATAAAGATACAGTTGATATCACGAATGTAAACCGTCAGCTCATCGCACTCCTGTCCACGGTTGGACAACCTAAAGCCGAACTCATGAAAGAACGAATTAAAGACATTAATCCCGATTGTGAAGTTATCGCTTTAAAAATGTTTTATACAGAAGAGACATATGAAGAATTCTTTAGCCATGGTTTAGACTTTGTCGTTGACGCTTCTGATACTATTATTTATAAAATCCACCTCATGAAAGAATGTTTAAAAAGAAATATCCCAATTATCTCAAGTATGGGTGCAGCCAACAAAATGGACCCAACCCGCTTTAAGATTGCCGATATTTCAAAAACGCATACAGACCCAATCGCTAAAGTAATCCGCACGAAGCTTCGTAAAGAAAGAATCCACAAGGGCATTCCAGTGGTTTTCTCTGACGAAAGTCCAATTGTCATTCGTGAAGATGTTAAGAAAGAGGTTGGAAATGCGAACGCGCCAATACGTAAAGCACAAATGCCGCCATCCTCGAATGCCTTTGTTCCGTCTGCCTGCGGATTAATCATGGCCAGCTATGTGGTAAGACAGTTGCTAGCAGATATTAAAATTACACGTGTAGCGGATGAAAAATAATTGCTATCCCCGAACATAATGTTCGGGGCTTTTTATTACAACCAACGCTGGCGAGGAGAGTCCCAAACCCTGATGTTTTCGATACTTCGTTATTGCAATCAACTTAAATATCCTCCTCAACGAACAACGAATAACCTCTGGGGAGCTCCCTAGAGGTTATTTTTTTCGTGTTAATTTTTCATAGACGGTGGCGAGTGCCTGTTCAAATTTACCTGTTTTCTTTGGCTGATAATATTGCTTGTTTTTTAATTTGTTAGGCAGATATTGCTGAGGCACCCAGCCGGATTCATAATCATGTGGATATAAATATCCAATTCCTCTTCCCAGCTCTTGTGCCCCTTTATAGTGAGCGTCACGCAAATGATCCGGTACCTCACCAATATTTCCTTTTTGAATATCGGAAATTGCTTCACTGATTGCTATTACCGCTGAGTTGGATTTCGGCGATAAACATAACTCGATTACGGCGTTAGCTAAGGGAATTCTAGCTTCAGGAAAACCTATTCTCTCCGAAGTTTCTATAGCGGCTAATGTCCGTGCACCTGCCTGTGGACTGGCTAGACCAACATCTTCGTAGGCGATTACGAGTAATCTTCTGCTAATACTTTGAAGATCGCCTGCTTCAATTAATCTTCCAAGATAATGCAGGGCGGCATTCACATCACTTCCTCGAATTGACTTTTGAAATGCAGAAAGCACATCATAATGACCATCACCATCTTTATCAGAGCTATAACTTTTCTTTTGCATACATTCTTCAGCACTTTTAATATCGATGTGGATGACTTCCTCCTCATCTTTGTCCGTCGAAAGGACGGCGAGTTCTAGTGCATTTAATGAGCTGCGAACATCTCCATTCGTGCCACTCGCAAAATGAGTTAACGCCTCTTCGGTTATATTAATCTTTAGCTTTCCGAAACCGCGCTCTTCGTCCTCGATAGCACGGATTAAAGCAAGTTTGATTTCATCAGCTGTTAATGGTTTGAGCTCGAAGATTTGACAGCGGCTGCGAATGGCGGGATTAATCGCATGATATGGGTTACTCGTTGTGGCACCAATAAGAGTAATCATGCCATTTTCTAAAAAAGGTAAGAGGAAATCCTGTTTTCCTTTATCAAGTCGATGGACTTCATCCAGTAGCAGAATTACTTTTCCCGACATTTTTGCTTCTGCAGCAACGATTTCCATGTCCTTTTTATTGTTTGTGACCGCGTTAAGTGTACGGAAGGCATATTTTGTACTGCCGGCGATTGCACTTGCAATCGAGGTTTTACCGATGCCTGGCGGTCCATATAAAATCATTGATGTCAGCTGTTTTGCTTTTACCATACGGGTAATGATTTTATCTTCTCCCACCAGGTGCTGTTGTCCGACAATCTCTTCAATTGTTCTAGGGCGCATTCGAAATGCAAGCGGCTTTTGCTGCATACTTCATCTCTCCAACTAAAAAATAAAGTTCCATTTAACTCTACCATTTTCTCATCGAAAAGCATATTAAAGTACAATATGATATAATTGCTAATGCCTATCAAATTACTTTGTATTTAAAATGAATTTAAAATAATAGAGGTGTAAAAAATGAGAATTTCAACAAAGGGACGCTACGGATTAACGATCATGATTGAACTTGCTAAAAATCAAGGGGAAGGGCCAACATCATTAAAAACGATTGCCCAAGCAAACGACTTATCTGAGCATTATCTTGAACAGCTCATCGCTCCTTTAAGGAATGCGGGCTTAGTGAAAAGTATCCGCGGTGCTTATGGTGGTTATATACTTGCTGATTCTCCAACTAAAATTACTGCTGGTGATGTCATTCGTGTACTCGAAGGACCGATTACACTTGTAGAAGGTATTGAGGATGAGGAGCCTGCACAGCGGGAGCTTTGGATACGGATTCGTGATGCGATTAAATCTGTTCTCGACAATACTACTCTCGATGATCTAGCAAGTCATAGCAGCGATACAGAAACAGACGGTTATATGTTTTACATTTAAGGCTGTTTTTGTAATGATTGTTGTTAAAATCTTAAAGCCGATTTTAACGTGGAAACAGTTGTTTTGTGCTTATGAATCTAGTTTGCAGGCTCATTTTCTTAATAAATTTTGTTCGAAAAAGCAATACTGGTTAAGAAAAGAGCCATATTTAATGTTAACAGTAGAATAGAGAATTATTTTGATTGAAGGTGGAACGATGGAAAGAATCTATCTTGACCATGCTGCTACAACTCCCATGCACCCAAGGGTAATTGAAAAAATGATGGAAGTCATGAACAACAACTTTGGTAATCCATCTAGCATTCATTCCTTTGGACGGGAAGCACGGCACTATATCGATTTAGCACGAGAAACGTTGGCTAGGAGTATTGGCGCGAAGGAAAATGAAATTATTTTTACCAGCGGTGGTACGGAAGCAGATAATATGGCCTTATTTGGAGCTGCCGAAAGCAATCAGCATAAAGGTAAGCACATTATCACTACTCAAATAGAACATCATGCTGTGCTCCATGCCTGCCAACGTTTAGAAAAAATGGGCTTTGAGGTAACTTATTTACCAGTAAATCAAACAGGGGTAATCTCACTTGATGACCTACGCGGGGCCTTAAGGGATGATACCATCCTTGTATCCGTTATGTACGGAAATAATGAAGTGGGAACCATACAGCCTATTAAGGAAATTGGCGAGCTCCTCAAGTCTCATCAGGCATTGTTTCACAGTGATGCAGTCCAAGCCTATGGAATTGAAGAAATAAATGTGGAAGAACTGAATGTAGATTTATTAGCTGTTTCCGCACATAAGATAAACGGTCCAAAAGGGACTGGATTCCTCTATGTCCGTGACAAGGTCAAATTAGTACCTCGTGCCTATGGCGGCGAGCAGGAACGAAAAAGACGAGCTGGTACGGAAAATGTTGCAGCCATTGTTGGGTTTCAAGAAGCTGTAAAAATCGCCTCTGAAGAACGATTAGTGAAAAGGGAAATATATCAAGGATTTAAGAAAAACTTTATAAATCACTTGACTGAACATCATATTGATTTTTCCCTAAACGGATTACTTGAACATTCATTGCCACATGTATTAAACTTAAGCTTTCCGGGAACAAACGTGGAAGCAATGCTGGTGAATCTTGATTTAGCAGGTATAGCTGTTTCAAGTGGTTCTGCATGCACTGCAGGTTCGATTGAACCTTCACATGTCCTGGTTGCCATGTTTGGTAAAGAATCAGATGTGCTGATTAATTCCATCCGTTTCAGCTTTGGTTTTAACACAACAGAAGACCAAATCATTAAAACAGCTGAAGAAACGGCAAGAATTGTATCTCGTCTGAAAAAATAAATGCACGACATTTTTAAAGGTAAGAGAGGTGAGAACAATGGAAAAAAGAGAACCAAAAGATATCCGAGTGGTTGTCGGTATGTCAGGAGGCGTTGACTCCTCTGTCGCCGCATTGTTGTTGAAACAGCAAGGCTATGATGTCATCGGAATCTTCATGAAAAACTGGGATGATACGGACGATACTGGATTTTGTACTGCAACTGAGGATTATAACGATGTAATACGTGTTTGTAATCAAATCGGTATCCCTTATTATGCAGTTAATTTTGAAAAACAATATTGGGACAAGGTATTCACTTATTTTTTAGATGAATACAAGGCAGGAAGGACGCCAAATCCTGATGTTATGTGTAATAAAGAAATTAAGTTTAAAGCTTTTCTAGAGCATGCAGTGAACTTGGGTGCAGATTATTTAGCAACAGGTCACTATGCGCAAGTGGAATACCGGGATGGCGAATACAAAATGCTCCGCGGTAAAGATGAAAATAAGGATCAGACTTATTTCTTAAATCAATTAAATCAAGAGCAGCTAAGTAAAGTTATGTTTCCAATCGGTAATCTTGAGAAATCTAGAGTGCGTGAAATTGCCAAAGAAGCAAATTTGGCAACTGCGACAAAAAAAGATAGCACCGGGATCTGTTTTATCGGGGAACGTAACTTTAAAGAGTTCCTTGGACAATACCTTCCAGCTCAGCCGGGAAACATGGAAACAATGGATGGAGAGGTAAAGGGTAAGCATGAAGGTTTGATGTACCATACCATCGGGCAGCGTCATGGGTTAGGAATTGGCGGTTCAGGTGAGCCATGGTTTGCGATTGGCAAGGATTTAAATAGAAATGTCCTTTACGTCGGACAAGGCTTTCATAATGAAAAACTTTATTCTGACTCAATTATTGCTGATAACGTAAGCTGGGTATCCAATCGGGAGAAGCCATCTGAGTTTACATGTACAGCTAAATTCCGTTACCGCCAGGATGACAATAAAGTAACGGTACAGCTTATGGACGACAATAAAGTGAAAGTAATCTTTGATGAACCAATTCGGGCGGTTACCCCTGGACAGGCAGTTGTATTTTACAATGGTGACGAGTGTTTAGGCGGCGGTACCATCGATGAAGTTTACAAAGATGGACAACGTTTGACATATGTTGGCTAGAAAAATCCCTGATTCCATCTGGAATCGGGGATTTTTTGCCCGCAAATTTTTAATTGGATTGAGTTTTGGACTTTTTTAATAGGGTTATGGACTATTTTTAGTGGTTTATGGACTATTTTCAAAGGGTTTTGGACTATTTTTAATACCTTTTGGACTTTTTTCAAGGGGTTTTGTACTTTTAACCAAAAAATACCAGAAAACTGCTTGATAGGCCATCACATTCTATACAGAAAATATACTGATTTATGGTATACTCTAAAATTAGAACGGAGTGATAGTAACATGGATAAAAACCAACTAGGTGTTCAATACATGCAAGAAGGCAAGTGGGAAGAGGCTGCGAAAGTCTTTAATGAGGTAATTGAAGAAAACCCACAAGATCCGATAGCATACATAAATTTTGGCAACGTGCTTTCCGCTGTAGGCGATGATGAGAAAGCATTGAAATTTTACGAAAAGGCCATTCAATTAGATGAAAATACTGCAGCGGCTTACTATAGTGCTGGTACAATATATTTTAGTAACGACGAATTTGACCAGGCTAAAAAGATGTATGAAACGGCAATGAAAAAAGGTCTTCACACAAGTGATAATTATTTCATGCTAGGGCTGACCCTGGTACAGCTTGATCAAGGTAAATTTGCACTGCCCTATTTACAAAGAAGTGTCGAACTAAATGAGGAAGATGCGGAAGCACGCTTTCAGTATGGATTATGTCTCGCACAATTAGAACTAATAGATGAGGCGATTATTCAATTCGAAAAATGTATTGAACTGGATCAGGAGCATACCGACGCCCTTTATAATCTAGGTGTATCCTATGCCTTTAAAGAAAAAGCAGATAAAGCATTTGCCATGTTTGATAAAGCACTTGAGATTCAACCGGATCATTTGTTAGCAGGACATGCAAAAAAATTGATAGAATCAGCAAAATAACCCAATTTCAAAAAATAGAAAGGAGGAAGCACCCGTGGACAAGCAAAGCTCGCTGGATTTATTTGCTGAGCAAGGGAAGTTTGTAAAAGGAAAACACTTAGTTACAATTTTTCATAATGAGCAAAATCTTTACACGGTATTAAGAATTCGTGTCGAAGAAACCAATCATGAGTATGAAGACAAGGAAGCGGTAATCACCGGCTATTTTCCAAAGATTCATGAGCATGAAACCTATATTTTCTTTGGTGAGTTTAAGGACCACCCGAAGTTTGGCATGCAATTCCAAACGAAGCATTTTCGTAAAGACATTCCTCAAACCAAGCAAGGTGTAGCTGCTTATTTATCAAGTGAAATGTTTAAAGGGATTGGGAAGAAAACAGCAGAAAATATAGTTGAAACATTAGGAGAAAATGCAATTTCAAAAATTCTAAATCAACCTTCCTTACTTGATTCTGTTCCAAAGCTTCCTCCTGACAAAGCAAAAATGCTCTACGATACCTTGATGGAGCACCAGGGTCTCGAGCAGGTCATGGTCGCTTTAAATCAATATGGATTTGGACCGCAGCTTTCAATGAGAATGTATCAAACGTATAAAGATCAAACCCTCGATATTATTCAAAAGAATCCCTATAAACTTGTAGAAGATATTGAGGGGATTGGGTTTGGGCGGGCTGACGAGCTGGGCTATCAACTTGGAATCTCAGGGAATCATCCAGACAGAATAAAGGCAGCCTGTCTTTATTCACTGGAAAACGAAAGCATGCAGACAGGACATGTATATATGCATGTAGAGGATTTACTGATACAGGTTAAAAACCTGTTAGAAGAAAATAAACGTGACCAAATTGAATTCACCGATATTTCTACAGAGATTTTGAAACTTGAAGAAGAGGGAAAACTAGTTGGTGAGGAAAAGCGCGTCTATTTGCCTTCTTTGTATTTTGCTGAAAAAGGCTTAGTAACAAGTATTAAAAGAATACTTGAACAAACACAATACAAAGATCAATTTCCTGAGTCTGAATTTTTGCTGGCGTTAGGGAATCTTGAGGAAAGACTAAATGTACAATATGCTCCAACACAGAAGGAAGCAATCCAAACAGCGTTAATGTCCCCAATGCTAATTCTTACAGGGGGTCCAGGAACAGGTAAAACAACTGTTATTAAAGGGATAGTCGAGCTTTATGCCGAATTACATGGCTGTTCATTAGAACCTAAGGATTATCATCAAAAGGGCGAACCCTTTCCTTTCTTACTCGCAGCACCAACAGGAAGAGCCGCAAAACGAATGAGTGAATCAACTGGTCTACCAGCGGTTACAATCCACCGTTTACTTGGCTTTAATGGTACTGAAAGTTTGGATCATGATGAAGGAAGTCCACTTGAAGGTAAAATTATTATTGTTGATGAAACTTCAATGTTAGATATTTGGTTAGCCAATCAATTGTTTAAAACACTGCCAGAAAATATTCAAGTCATTCTCGTCGGTGATGAGGACCAGCTGCCATCAGTTGGGCCAGGTCAAGTACTGAAGGATTTATTGAAATCAGAGGTTGTCCCGACGGTAAGATTAACGGATATTTATCGCCAGGCGGAAGGATCTTCGATTATTGAACTGGCTCATGATATAAAAAAAGGATATTTGCCAGCTAATGTGACCATGAAGCAGCCTGACCGTTCTTTTATAAGATGTTCAACACCGCAGATCCCTCAGGTAATTGAAAAGGTTGCGTTAAATGCCAAAAGTAAAGGGTATTCCGCTAAGGATATTCAAGTGTTAGCACCGATGTACAGAGGTCCGGCAGGTATTGACCGCTTAAACGTACTGCTGCAGGAAATTTTTAATCCTAACCCAGACGGCACACGTAAGGAACTTGCATTTGGTGATGTGAAATATCGCATTGGTGATAAAGTGCTCCAGCTCGTTAACCAGCCAGAAAGCAATGTTTTCAACGGCGATATTGGAGAAATCATTTCAATCATCTATGCAAAGGAAAATACTGAAAAACAAGATATGGTGTACATTTCATTCGAAGGAAATGAAGTCGAATATACAAGGCAAGACCTAAATCAAATTACACATGCCTATTGCTGTTCTGTCCATAAATCGCAAGGCAGTGAATTTCCAATCGTCATCCTCCCCGTCACAAGAAGCTATTTTCGAATGTTAAGAAGAAACCTCATTTATACAGCGATTACAAGGAGTAAACAATCGCTAATCTTGTGTGGCGAAGAGGAAGCACTTAGGATGGGTGTCGAAAGAGCAGATGAACAAAGCAGACAAACCACATTATCTCAAAAACTCCAAGATATGATATCAGTTAAAGAACCTGATGAAGACCCTGATGATGATGGAACAACATTATCTGCAGAGGAAATACTGATGCAGGTCAACCCAATGATTGGCATGGAAAACCTTACACCTTATGATTTCATGGTAAATGACTGAAACTATAAATGTTCACAGGAGGTGGGGCACTCTGCGAACATTTGCATTATTAAAAGGACAGCCGGTGTTTGAATCCAAAACGGGTTCGAAAATTGGCGAGGTTACAGACTTATGTATTACAAATGATGGGGTAGTTAAGGGCCTTATGGTTAAGAAAGGCGTTTTCTTCAAACAAACCTATTTCCTGGACATTAAGGATGTATTATCATTTGGCTGGGATGGGGTCATGATTGAAGAGGATGATACCCTAGAGAGACTTAGAACAAATCATGAATATACCCTTTACCATCAACACTCTCTAAATGGAAAGATGCTTATATCCAAAAGCGGAGAGTCACTAGGATTGTTAGAGGATGTATATTTTCATGAGGAATTGGGCACAATCGTAGGGTACGAAATTACGGATGGTTTCTTTTCAGATATAACGGAAGGGAAACAGATTATACAATCCGAGAAGCCCCCTGCGATCGGAAAGGATGCCATCATCGTAGACGTTAATCATACGTGAGGTGTTCTTTTCATGTTTAAGTGTCCCAATTGTCAGAGCAAGGATATCGGCAAAATCGGAATAAACCAATATTATTGCTGGAATTGTTTTATTGAATTGTCTCTCGCCAAAGGCATCATCAATACCCATCAAGTCGAAGAAGATGGTACACTCAGTTCCTTAGATGACTTGTTTGAAGAAGAAGAGCGTCGTTACACCATATAATAGCAAAAGCCCTTTGGAGCGGAAGCTGGCAGTTTTAGTACCAATGACTGTCAAATTATAGAAGAGGTGAGACGTATGAATAAAGTAATGACTTCTGTCGTGGCACTTGGCGTTGGAGTGGCAGCATATAGTGTTGCGCAGAGAAATAACATGATGTCTGGACGTCAAATGAAACGAATTCAAAGAAAAGTAAAGAGAGCTTTATTCTAAAAATTTATCCCCCTCATTTATGAGGGGGATTTTGCTTATGTATAAATCCGGTATTTGTCTCTAAGACTAAAGTTATTAAGGAGGCAGTGACGATGGATATTCGCTTGAAATGGTTTTATCGAATCGGTTTTTTGCTTCTTTTACTCATCGCTATTTATGTATTTTTAAAAATTCGTTTTTTTTGGCTGCCTATCGTTAAAGTGGCTTTTGTTATTATCCTTCCTTTCTTCATAGGTGGTTTTATCACATATTTGCTCCACCCCATTGTTGAAAAGCTGCATGAAAAGGGGTTACACCGGGGATTAGCGATTTTTTTAATTTATTTTCTTTTTTTTGGCGGTATTGGTTTAGCTATCTACAAAGGAATTCCCGCCTTTATTTCGCAAGTACGGGACCTGGCAGAAAGTGCTCCCATTCTTGCTGAACAATACCGTAACTGGATAAAGGATCTTCAATCGCATACGCGTGAGTGGCCAGATGGTCTTCAAGAGCAAATCAATGAAGGTATCATTGGTTTTGAGAAGAAGTTGGATGCTCTCCTGACCGTTATTGTTGATTCCTTATTAAACATTTTGAATTTTGCGGTTGCGCTTATGATCATTCCTTTTATTGCTTTCTATATGTTAAAGGATTTCACGATTATTAAAAGAGCCGTTTGGTATCTCACCCCTAAACAATGGCGGCGAAAGGGAACTCGATTCCTTAAAGATATTGATGAATCGCTTGGAAGCTACATTAGAGGCCAGCTTCTCGTCTGTCTTATTATTGGGAGTCTATCAACGATTTTATTTTGGGTTTTTCATTTAAAATATCCCTTATTACTGGGAATGATTATTGGTGTCACAAATGTAATCCCCTATTTTGGTCCGATTATCGGAGCAGTTCCTGCCGTTATTATTGCTGCCACAAGCTCGGGTAAATTAGTAATTATTACAATCGCCATTGTTTTTGGATTGCAATTTTTAGAAGGCAATATATTATCTCCCTATATTGTTGGAAAGAGTCTGCATATGCACCCGTTAATGATTATGGTAGCTTTAACTGCAGGAGGCGAAATAGGGGGAATCATTGGAATGATAGTAGCAGTTCCCGTTCTTGTTGTACTTAAAGTCAGCATCCTGCACGCTAAAAATCATCTTGTACGTGGAAAAGTGAAGCAGCCTGCACCATAATATAGGTATTAGATTGACAAACGTTTTTTGTGTGGCTATAATCCGGTTATAGAATATTTTGGATTAACATGTTGAAGGATCAAGTATGTTGTAGTCCATCTTTAAGAGAGGAGCTTCCTTGGCTGTGAGAAGCTCTAGATGAAGGATAACAGAAAGCTAGTCCGGAGTGCAGCTAACCACTGCCGTCAGTGCCGCGTTAAGGCATTATTTGAGAGATGAACACGAGATTTTTGTGTTCATAATCAGGGTGGTACCGCGAGTTAACTCTCGTCCCTGTCAGGGATGAGGGTTTTTTTGTGTTCTTTTTTAACTTAAGAGGAGGGTAAAACATATGAAATACTTGACTGGTTCAGAAATCCGTAAAATGTATTTAGACTTTTTTCAGGAGAAGGGGCATGCTGTTGAACCTAGTGCATCGCTTGTTCCTCATGATGATCCATCATTATTGTGGATTAATAGTGGTGTTGCGACATTAAAAAAATACTTCGATGGACGTGTAATTCCTGATAATCCGAGAATTACCAATGCTCAGAAATCAATCCGTACTAACGATATTGAAAATGTCGGAAAAACAGCAAGGCACCATACTTTTTTCGAAATGCTTGGGAACTTTTCCATTGGTGAGTATTTCAAGGAAGAAGCGATTGAGTGGGCTTGGGAATTTTTAACCGATAAAAAATGGATTGGCTGGGACCCTGAACTGCTTTCCGTTACGATTCACCCTGAGGACCATGAAGCATTTGAGCTTTGGAATAAAAAGATAGGTATCCCTGAAGAACGAATTATTCGTCTTGAAGGAAACTTCTGGGATATTGGAGAAGGACCAAGTGGACCTAATACAGAAATCTTCTATGACCGTGGTCCAGAGTATGGAGATGACCCAGCAGATCCAGAATTATATCCCGGCGGTGAAAATGAACGATATCTCGAGGTTTGGAACCTTGTATTTTCACAGTTTAATCATAACCCAGACAATACCTATACACCACTTCCAAAGAAGAACATTGATACAGGTATGGGACTAGAAAGAATGGCTTCCGTCGTTCAAAATGTTCCAACTAACTTTGATACTGATTTGTTTATTCCCATTATCAGGGCTACAGAAGAAATTTCTGGAGTGAAATATGGCGTTGAAAAAGAAAAAGATACAGCATTTAAGGTAATTGCTGACCATATACGTACAGTTGCATTCGCTGTTGGTGATGGAGCACTGCCTTCTAATGAAGGACGTGGGTATGTATTACGCCGTTTACTGCGCCGTGCTGTTCGGTATGCTAAGCAAATTAATATCAACCGTCCATTTATGTATGAACTAGTTCCTGTGGTAGGAGAAATCATGCATGATTTTTACCCAGAGGTAAAAGACAAGACGGAATTTATTCAAAAAGTGATTAAAAATGAAGAGGAACGTTTCCACGAAACATTACATGAAGGTTTATCCATACTAGGGAATGTCATCAAGAAAGAGAAGGAAAAAGGCAGTACTACAATTCCAGGAAGCGATGTTTTCCGTCTTTATGATACGTATGGTTTCCCTGTTGAGCTAACAGAAGAGTATGCAGAAGAAGAGGGAATGAAGCTTGATCATGCCGGTTTTGAAACGGAAATGGAACTGCAGCGTGAGCGTGCACGTTCTGCACGTCAGGATGTTGGCAGTATGCAGGTTCAAGGCGGTGTACTAGGCGATATTGTTGTAGAAAGTCAATTTGTCGGTTATGACCAGCTTGAAACCAGCTCGACAGTTGTGGCAATTGTGAAAAATGGTGAATTAGTAGACGAAGCATTCAGTGGAGACGAGGTACAGCTAATCCTAGATGTAACGCCTTTTTATGCGGAGAGCGGCGGGCAAATTGCCGACCATGGGATTATTTTTGCAGAAGGTGTTTCAGCTAGCGTTAAGGATGTACAAAAGGCTCCAAATGGTCAAAATCTTCATAAAGCAGTAGTGGAGTCAGGAATACTAAAAACGAATGCAAAAGTGACAGCAACTGTTAATCATGGTAATCGAGTTCAAATTATAAAAAATCATACTGCGACTCACTTGCTTCACCAGGCATTAAAAGATGTATTGGGAACGCATGTAAACCAAGCAGGTTCACTGGTAGAACCTGATCGTCTTCGTTTCGATTTCTCGCATTTTGGTCAAGTAAAACCAGAAGAATTAGAGGAAATTGAAAAGATTGTTAACGAAAAAATCTGGAAGAATATTGAAGTGAATATCAGTTTAAAGCCAATTGCTGAGGCAAAATCAATGGGTGCAATGGCGCTTTTCGGTGAGAAATATGGCGATATTGTTCGTGTGGTTAAAGTAGGGGATTATAGCTTGGAGCTATGCGGCGGCTGTCACGTTCCAAATACTTCTGTTATTGGGCTATTTAAAATTGTTTCCGAAGGCGGAATTGGTGCTGGAACAAGGAGAATTGAGGCAGTTACCGGAGAATCAGCTTATCAGCTAATGAATGACCAGGTTGCTTTATTAAAGGAAACAGCGGACAAATTAAAGACTAACCCTAAAGAGGTTGTTAACCGGATAGAAGTCTTAATGACTGAAATCAAACAGCTTCAGCGCGAAAACGAATCACTTGCAGCTAAGTTAGGAAATATCGAGGCTGGTAACCTTGTATCAAAAGCCAAGCAAATCGACGGTGTTACTGTATTAGCTGCAAAAGTTCAAGCTTCTGATATGAATAACTTACGAAATATGGCCGATGATCTGAAACAAAAAATCGGTTCGGCTGTAATCCTGCTAGGAAGTGTAAATGAAGGGAAAGTTAATTTAATAGCAGCGGTAACGAAGGATTTAATTGACAAGGGATACCATGCTGGAAAATTAATCAAAGAAGTCGCAACACGATGCGGAGGCGGAGGCGGAGGCCGTCCGGATATGGCTCAAGCTGGAGGTAAAGATCCTGAAAAACTCGATTCTGCCCTGCAATTCGTTGACGAATGGGTAAAATCAATTTGATAATGAGACAAAGTAGTGTAATATATAGGTAACTAGAAAAGCGGAAGTGCCTTGCCCAGGGGCGACAGGCATAAGACGAGCCGGCGAGAAGGTTGTTCTTTAACCTTCTTGTCGGATTGGCTTATGACCCCGAGCCCCTAGGCACTGCAGCTAGACACTAAGGCTAAAATTAGCAACGTATAGAAGTTAGTTATCTCCTCTACTAAAAATGCGAGGTGCAAGTAATGAGCTCATTTGATAAAACGATGAGATTTAATTTTCCTGAAGAGCCTGTTGAACACGATGTAAATGATGTTCTTTTTCAAGTTCATGAAGCCCTGCAAGAAAAAGGATATAATCCAATTAATCAAATCGTAGGATATTTACTTTCCGGAGACCCTGCTTATATTCCCCGTCATCGTGACGCAAGGAATATCATTCGTAAACTCGAGCGGGATGAAATTATTGAGGAATTGGTTAAATCCTATTTAAAACAACGACGTGAGGGTTAAGAAATGCGAATTATGGGATTAGATGTGGGCTCTAAGACAGTCGGTATTGCCATAAGTGACGAACTTGGCTGGACTGCACAGGGCCTCAAAACCCTAAAAATTGATGAAGAAAAAAATAAGTTTGGTTTTGACGAAATTGGTCAATTAATAAAAGAGTATGGAATTAGTCAAGTTGTCATCGGTTTGCCAAAGAATATGAATGGCACGATTGGACCTCGAGCTGAAGCCAGCAAGCGATACGCAGAGGAAATTGAAAATCAGTTTTCAGTTTCAACCATTTTATGGGACGAGCGTTTAACGACCATGGCAGCTGAGCGAGTACTGCTTGAAGCGGATGTCAGCCGTAAAAAGCGAAAAAAGGTTATTGATAAAATGGCAGCTTCGATGATACTACAAGGCTATTTGGACAGCAAAAATTAATGAGGTGAAGTTATGGAACACGGAGAAAATCAAATTACAATTGTAGATGAAAAAGGTAATGAACAATTATGTGAAGTACTTTTTACATTTGAATCAAAGGATTTTGGCAAGTCGTACGTATTGTTTCAACAAGTAGGCGGCGCAGAAGACGATGAAGAGGGCCCAGAGATTCATGCATATGCCTTTAATCCGAATGACGAAGACGGTGAAGGGGAATTAATCCCTATCGAAACCGAAGAAGAATGGGATATGGTTGAAGAAATGCTAAATACATTCTTTGACGAACAAGAAGACGAAGAATAATAAATTTTAGAAAACGACTCTTTGAGGGGTCGTTTTTTTTGTCTATTTTTGAAAGCGATTTCGCTTATTGTCTAGCTCCAGCGCCTAGGGGCTCGGGGTCATAAGCCAACCCGTCAGAAAGGTTAAAGAACAACCTTCCCGCCGGCTCGTCTTATGCCTGTCGCCCCTGTGTAAGGCGCTTCCGCTTTTCGTGTAAAATTGACATTTTTCGCAGTATATGCTGAAATAATATTTGATATGCTATTTTAAAAACATAAAAACGAGTTTGAAAGATACATGTTTAACGGGCTTACGGGAGGGGCAATTAAATGTCATCAGAAGAGACACACTCGAAAAAAGAGATAATTCGTAAAAAAATGCTTGAACACCAAAGCGAGGCAAGAATTGTGCGCAGAATCGTTTTAACCATTACAATAGTAACCCTTTTAATCCTTATTTTTATTGGCGGTGGAGGCTACCTCTACATCAAGTCAGCACTTGAACCAGTTGACAAGGGCAGTAAAGTTCAAAAAAAGGTGGAAATTCCGATTGGCTCATCCGTTACGGGAATATCTGAAAAACTAGAAGCTAGTGGAATTATAAAAAATGCTAAGGTCTTTAAATACTATGTAAAATTTAAAAATGAAGCAGGTTTTATGGCGGGTGTTTATGAACTTAGTCCCTCAATGGAGATTCCAGAAATTATTAATCGCTTAAAAACAGGAAAAGTACTCCAACAAGCAGCATTCCAGCTGACGATTCCGGAAGGTAAACAATTAAGAGAAATCGCCCAAATTATGGCTAAGGCTGTAAATAAACCGGAAGATGAAGTTTTTAATCAATTAAATGATAGACCATTCATCCAAACATTGATGGGGAAATATCCGGACTTACTAACAACAGATATCTTAAATCCAAATATTAAATATCCGCTAGAGGGTTATTTGTTCCCAGCAACTTATCCTTTCTACAAACAAAATCCAACCATAGAAGAAATGGTTGTAACCATGCTAGATCAGACTCGAAAAGTGATAACACCATATCTTTTAGAATCTAGTGATGAGGAGCTTACGGCTCACCAGCTGCTTACCATGTCATCGTTGATTGAGGAAGAAGCAACAAAAAAGGCTGACCGCAAAAAAATCTCAAGTGTATTCTACAATCGAATCGAGCAAGGGATGCCTTTGCAAACAGATCCAACTGTACTTTATGCACAAGGAAAACACAAAGAGAGAGTATTATACGAAGACTTAGAAGTAGATTCACCTTATAATACTTATAAACATAAAGGTCTTCCTCCAGGCCCCATTGCAAATGCCGGTAAAGATTCTCTTGAGGCAGCAGTGAATCCAGCTGATACAAAACATTTATATTTCCTTGCTACAGCACAAGGGGATGTTATTTTTACTAATACCTTAGATGAACACAACGCAGCAAAAGCGGAGCATATTACCAACCAATAAATAACCAAATAAGAAGGGGGAATGGTTTTCTTTCCTCCTTGTTTATGATAAAATAGTTCAAGTGTTTTATGAGCAGATAATAGCGTTTCTATTGAACGCTATTTTTTCATGTCTATAGAGCAGTATTGTGGCTAACAAGCTTTTTATTGGATAGAGGCAGGTGATGGCAGTTTGTTGAATGATAAACTGCATTCTTATATTGAGGAACTAATTCCAGGGCGTGAACCATTGTTTATCGAAATGGAAAACTACGCTAAAGAAAATAAAGTACCGATTATGGAGCTCGTGGGAATCGAAGCATTGCTGCAACTTTTAAGAATCCAGAATTCGAAAAAGATTCTTGAGGTAGGTACTGCAATAGGCTATTCGGCATTACGTATGGCTGAGGCGCTGCCAAATGCGTCCGTTGTTACGATAGAACGAGATTTAGAACGAATTCAGATCGCTGAAGAATATATGAGTCGTTCGAAGCATGGCGAACAGATTTTATTGATTAAAGGTGACGCCCTTGAAGTGGAGGAACTTGTAAAGGGACAAGCACCATACGATACCATTTTTGTAGATGCTGCAAAAGGTCAATATAAAAAATTCTTTGAAATATATTCAAAATACCTAAGTGTTGATGGAGTCATCATAACGGATAATGTTTTATTTAAAGGTCTTGTAACAGAAGCAGAGATCGAATCAAAGCGGATTCGTAATCTCGTTAAAAAAATTGATGGTTTCAATCAATGGCTGATGAATCATCCAGATTATCACACAGTCATTCTTCCTGTTGGAGATGGAATCGCAATAAGTAAAAAGAAGAGGTGAAACAAGTTGAAAAAAACGGAAATATTAGTAACCCCATTATCTGTTGATGATATTTTACCATTAGCTGAAGCTGGTGCTGATGCTTTTGTGGTCGGTGAACAGAGATATGGATTGCGTTTAGCAGGCGAATTTAACCGGGAACATGTAAAACAAGCTATAGACCTGGCACATGGACAAGGTAAAAAAGTATATGTCGCGGTCAATGCTATTTTTCATAATGAAAAAGTAGCTGAATTAGATGATTATATAAAATTTGTTGCAGAAGCAAATGCAGATGCGATTATTTTTGGTGACCCTGCGGTTTTAATGACTGCTCGTGAAGCGGCACCAAATATGAAGCTTCATTGGAGTACGGAAACACTTGGGACAAATTGGTTCTCTTGTAACTATTGGGGGAAGAAGGGTGCGAAAAGAGCTGTTCTTGCCCGAGAGATTAATATGGATGCAATTATCGAAATCAAAGAAAATGCTGAGGTTGAAATCGAAGTACAGGTTCATGGGATGAGCTGTATGTTCCAATCAAAACGTTCACTGCTTGGTAACTATTATGAGTACCAAGGCAAGGTAATGGAAATTGAAAATCGTAAAATGGAAAAGAATATGTTCCTTCACGATAAAGAAAGAGAAAATAAATATCCAATCTTTGAAGACGAGAATGGAACCCATATCATGAGCCCAAATGACATTTGTATTATTGACGAACTTCAGGAAATGCTTGAAGCCGGTGTGGATTCATTTAAAATCGATGGAATCTTAAAGTCTTCAGAATACCTGATTGCAGTAACAAAAGCATATCGTGAAGCAATAGATTTATTCTTTGAGGACCCGGAATTATATGAGGACAAAAAAGATGAGCTGTTAGAAGCTATTGAAGAAATTCAGCCGGCTAACCGCAAATTAGATACAGGATTCTTTTTCAAAGAGACAGTTTATTAAAAGAAAAGCGGAAGCGCCTTGCCCAGGGGCGACAGGCATAAGACGAGCCGGCGAGAAGGCTGCTTTTTAGCCTTCTTGTCGGATTGGCTTATGACCCCGAGCCCCTAGGCGCTGCAGCTAGACAAAAATTAGGAGGAGTTCAATCGTGAATACAGTTACAAATAAAATTTCTGAAATCATCGATGGAAAACGTGTGATTGTGAAAAAGCCAGAACTCCTTGCGCCGGCAGGAAATCTTGAAAAATTAAAAATTGCTGTTCAATACGGGGCAGACGCCGTATTTATTGGCGGACAGGAATATGGTTTACGTTCAAACGCTGATAACTTTACGTTTGAAGAAATGAAAGAAGGCGTGGAATTCGCCAAAAAATATGGTGCTAAAATCTACGTGACAACCAATATCTTTGCACATAACGAAAATATTGATGGATTGGAAGACTATATCCTTGGGTTAAAAGAAACCGGGATTTCAGGTATTATCGTTGCTGACCCATTAATTATTGAAACTTGTCGCAGGCTTGCACCTGAAATCGAGATACACATTAGTACGCAGCAATCCATCACAAACTGGAAAACAGCTCAGTTTTGGAAGGAAAGTGGTGCAGAACGTGTCGTTTTAGCACGTGAGGCAAGTGCAGAAGAAATTAGAGAAATGAAAGAAAAGGTCGATGTAGAAATTGAGATCTTTATTCATGGTGCGATGTGTATTGCTTATTCTGGACGTTGTACTTTGAGTAACCACATGACAGCCAGGGATTCCAACCGAGGCGGCTGCTGTCAGTCATGCCGTTGGGATTACGATTTATATCAACTTGAAGGCAGTACAACAGAAGTGCCGCTTTATGATGAAAAGGACGCACCATTTGCAATGAGTCCAAAGGATCTTAACTTAATTCAAGCCATTCCTCAAATGATTGAGCTTGGAATTGACAGCTTGAAAATTGAAGGCCGTATGAAGTCGATTCACTATATCGCAACCGTTGTAAGTGTATATCGAAAAGTAATTGACGCTTATTGTGCCGACCCTGACAACTTCGTTATTAAGCGTGAGTGGTTAGAAGAGCTGGATAAATGTGCGAATCGTGAAACGGCACCTGCATTTTTTGAAGGAGTTCCGGGGTATAAAGAGCAAATGTTTGGTAATCATAGCAACAAGACAAAGTTTGAATTTGTCGGTCTTGTGTTGGATTACAACGAAGAAACACAAATGGTTACCCTTCAACAACGAAACCACTTTAAACCGGGTCAGGAAGTTGAGTTCTTCGGTCCGGAAATTCAAAACTTTACACATGTGATTGATAAAATCTGGGATGAAAAAGGTAACGAACTGGATGCTGCTAGACATCCGCTTCAGATTGTACAATTCAAATTGGACAAACCGGTTTACCCTAACAACATGATGCGAAAGGAGAACTAGGTTGATGCGCAAACCGGTTGTTATTGGTGTTGCCGGAGGTTCCGGCTCAGGAAAAACGAGTGTTACCAAAGCTATATATGAAAGCTTTAAAGGTCACTCTATTACGATGATTCAACAAGATTTTTATTATAAAGACCAAAGTGATTTACCATTTGAGGAACGTTTAAAGACGAATTATGATCACCCACTGGCATTTGACAATCATTTGCTCATCGAACATATTGAAAAGCTATTACGGTACGAACCTATTGAAAAACCAGTTTATGATTATTCGCTTCATACACGTTCAAAAGAAGTTATTGAAGTTGAGCCGAAAGATGTTATTATTTTAGAAGGTATACTTGTTCTTGAAGATGAGCGTTTGAGAAAATTGATGGACATCAAACTTTTTGTTGATACTGACGCTGATATTCGTATTATCAGAAGAATGTCACGTGATATTAAAGAGCGTGGACGTACCTTGGATTCTGTTATCGAACAATATACCAATGTAGTTCGTCCGATGCACAACCAATTTATTGAGCCGACTAAGAGATATGCAGATGTGATTATCCCTGAAGGCGGCCAAAATCATGTGGCTATTGATTTAATGGTCACAAAAATTCAAACAATTCTTGAACAAAAGTCATTTTTATGAAACAATAGCGTAAAGATTAGGTTAAAATGAATCCATATTGGATGAATACAAGTTGCGCGCCCTTTAAAGAGGACGCGCTCCTATGTATTTGTGTGTTACCTACATATCATTAAAAAACACAATCTATGGGGGATTGTGAAGACTAGAAGGAGTGAGAAGTTTTGGCAATAGAAAAAGTATTTCCAATGACACAGGCAGGTAAAGACAAACTGGTGCAGGAGCTTGAACATTTAAAATCTGTAAAACGTAAAGAAGTCGTTGAAAGAATTAAAATTGCTAGAAGTTTTGGAGATTTGTCAGAAAACTCCGAATACGATTCCGCGAAAGAAGAACAAGCATTTGTAGAAGGCCGTATTACGACTTTAGAGAATATGATTCGTAACGCTAAAATTATTGAAGAAGGCGATACGGTTAGTGATTCCGTTACACTAGGGAGATCCGTAACATTTGTTGAACTTCCTGATGGTGACGAGGAAACGTATACAATCGTTGGCAGTGCAGAGGCTGATCCGTTTGAGGGGAAAATCTCTAACGATTCACCTATTGCAAAAAGCTTACTTGGCAAAAAGGTTGGCGATCAAGTTTCTGTCCAAACACCAGGCGGTGAAATGAGCGTCCGTATTGTCTCTATAAAGTAATTGTTTTTTAACTTTATGTTTGAAATGGCAGCACCTCGTCAAAACTTTTGACGAGGTGTTTTTTTATGATACGTAAACGGATTAAAGGTTTGCTCATCTTATGTATTGCTGGGCTGCTGGTTCTTATCGCTCGATTAATCCAAATCCAGCTAGTCCAAACAGAAACTTTTTCAAAGCACAATGTGAATTTATTGGAAGAAAGCGTCCAACAAAGAACACAAGAATTAGTGATCGACAATGGCCGAGGTAATTTTCTTGATCGAAATGGAGATTTGCTTACTCATAAAAAAGTACCCGTTCTAGTTCTTTTTCCTTTTTTAAAAAATATGACTTGGGATATTGAAGCTGTATCAACCATCTCTGGAATATCAGAGGAAAGTTTAAATAAGGCTCTAGAAGACGCAAAAAAACCGTTTGCTTATGGTGAGCCGAAGCCTTTGGAACTAACCTCTTCTCAACTGGAAAGAATTAATAAACTGGAGATTCCGGGAGTTTTTGCGATTGAAAAGAAATATGAACGAACTGAGATTCCTGCAGAGCAATTAATTGGATTAACAGGAGAAAATGCAAAAGAATTAAAAAGGCGCTATCCAAATAAAGATCTCTCAGAGAAAACCTTGATTGGTGTTTCGGGTCTTGAAGAGAGTTTTGATGAGTTTTTGCTTCCTGAGGGAAAATCAAAACTTGTTTATCATGTGGATGGAGATGGAGCCCCATTATTTGGAATTAATGTAAAATATGTTGATCCGGCAAATCCCTTTTATCCAGTAAATGTTAGAACATCCATCGATAAAAGTTTACAACAAAAGTCCGAGGAGCTGGTGAACCAACATGGAATTAAAAAGGGTGGTTTGGTGCTCCTTGATATTGAAACAAATAGTGTACTAGCGTCTGTTTCCCGGCCAGCCATTAATGCAAAAGACCCTTATAATGGCACAGGGATTACCAATCGAATGCTAAAACAAGAAATAATCGGTTCTATCTTTAAAACAGTGGTTGCCGCTGCGGCCATTGATCAAAGCTTTGATGATCCCACCCGGTTATTTAATTGCAGTACAAAAATTAATGGAGAGCCTGAATTAAAATATAATTATGGGATGCTCTCTTTCACTGATAGTTTTGCGAGAAGCTGTAACCGAACTTTTGGTGAACTGGCAAGGGAACTTCAGAAAAAGGATAAAGATTTATTGGAGGAATATGCGGAGAAATTGTCGTTAACAGGGACTGTAGGCTGGAAGGGTGAAGTCTATCATACCAATAATTTTAAACAGCTTGTTGATGAGGATAAAGGAAGAGTATTTTTAACAGAAGAGGCAAAAAAAGATCCAAACTTTGCCGCCATGTCAGGGATAGGGCAGCATGAGGTTCGCGCCACCCCAATAGCCGTGGCCAATATGATGGCCACGATCGCAAGAGGCGGTAAAAAAGAGATGGTCCGAACGGCTTCAAAAATCGAATATAAAAATGGCACTACCATGGTTAACTTTGACAAACAAGCGTTATCTGGTGACACTATTTCGCCCTATACAGCAATGAAGCTGCAGAAATTGTTAAGAGAGGTTGTTGTCAATCCGAACGGGACTGGAAAATGGTTTAAAGACCTTCCATACGAAGTGGCTGGAAAATCAGGTACAGCGGAGACGGGAAAATACCAAGACGATAAACAACTGCATAATAAATGGTTCGCAGGTTATTTCCCTTATCAGAACCCTAAATACGCGCTTGTTGCTGTAAATTTGGATGTTCTTGATACAGAGGGAGGCGTCAATTTACTCTTTGCTGATATGGTTAAAATGTTACATGAGCATGACAATGAAGGACAAAAAGATTAACTTTGGGGAAAATCCTTCAAGTTATTTTCAATTCATGTTAGAATGTTCACAGCCATATTAATTGTTTAGCGGCGCTTCGCTTTTCTATTTGGAGGGATTTTTTAATGAGTAACGATTTCCAATCCGGCTCTCGTTCGAGTTATCGGGCTAAAAGAAAAAAAACGAACCTGATCTTGAATGGTCTTATTGTTATTGTGCTAGCTCTTATTTTCTTTGTAGCCTACACGATTTTCTTATCAGGTGACGATAAAGCGGCACCTAAAGAGGAACAAACCAAAATAGCAGCAAACGAATCCTCAGAAAAAGGGGATAAAAATACTGAAGATAAAACACCAGTAGAGGAAAACGAGAAAGATAGTGATTCAGAGGAAAGTGCTGATGAAGAAAGTGAAGAAGCCTCTGCACCGGAACAAGTGGATGAATCACAGGCCGTTATCACGGAGGGAGATGGTTCTTCTAACGTACTTAGAACCATCGAGAACCCTGCTTGGAAGCCTGTAGGTACAGTACAAACGGGTGAACATGCGCCTGTGTATGATAGCTCGTCAGTGGATTGGCAGGAAATGCTAAAGGCCATTTCTTATGCCACTGGATTAGAACAAAGCAATATGACTGTCTATTGGTTAGGCCGCGATAAATCATCAGGTAATGGGACGTTTAGTACTGTTGCCTCTAAAGATAAGACTCAGAAATACAATGTCTACCTTCAATGGGTTGACGGTGAAGGATGGAAGCCTACAAAGGTCGAAGAACTTTCTGCAATTCAGTAGAAGCGTTAAAAAATAGGATGGGGTCTCCATCCTATTTTTTACGTTTAAAGTGAACGACTGCTGTAAAATATGTCTGACCCTTTTCGTTAGCATACATCTGATGGGAGACTGAATGTACGCCCAATAGAATTGCTTTGTTTTCCTCAATTTTTGCCTCGATTTTTTTTTCCAAAACTTTAAGATCTGTTGCGTCAAAAAATTCTACTTTATCCTCAATAAAATCAAGTTTAAAATTCAACATGTGTATCATCCCTTCTCTATGTATATTTTAGTAATTCCTAACCTTGTAAGCAATGAATATTTCAATGAGATTGGAAAATATGATAGCAAGTTTGTGTTTAATTCATAGTATACAAATAGGAATTATAAGAATGTTTAGGGGGGTGAGTGCTTGGGTCTGGAATTTCTAGATGTTTTTGAACAATGGGCTAATTCATATGATGAAAGTGTAGGCGGACAGAATCGTGAATATAAAGCGGTTTTTGCGGGGTATGAGCAAATATTAGAAGCAGTCACAGAACGTTCAATGGGGCATGTGATGGAGTTTGGTGTTGGAACGGGTAATTTGACAAAAAAATTGCTTGATAAGGGTTTGAATGTAACTGGAATTGAGCCTTCTGTTCCAATGAGGGGAATCGCAGAAGCAAAACTCGGATCGAAAGAAATAATACTTGATGGTGATTTTCTTCATTTTCCTGACATAATAAATGTTAATACAATTGTCTCCACATATGCATTCCATCATCTGACCGATAAGGAAAAGAATGAAGCAATTGCCAAATATGGAAAGCTGCTTTCAAAAGGTGGTAGAATAGTGTTTGCGGATACGATGTTTGAATCAGTGGAAGATTATACTAATGCAATCGTAAAAGCAAGGGAAGAAGGCTTTCATAACCTGGCAAAAGATTTGGAAACAGAATATTATACAACCATTCCTATTTTAAGAACTATTTTAGAAAGAAGTGGGTTTACTGTTGGATTTAAACGCTGTAATGATTTTGTCTGGTTAATGGAAGGAGAAAAACAATAAGAGAGAGGTTTAAATATGAAAATCGCCATCATTGGAGCAATGGAAGAAGAAGTAAAATTATTAAGAGATAATATTAAGGGGCAAACACAAGAAACAATAGCCGGATGCGAGTTTACCTTTGGACAAATGAATGGAGCAGAAGTGATTTTGCTGCGCTCTGGAATTGGAAAAGTAAATGCCGCAATGTCAACTACTATTTTGCTTGAAAAATATAAACCTGATTGCATCATCAATACCGGTTCTGCTGGGGGCTTTAATCCTGATTTAAATGTAGGTGATGCCATAATCTCAACAGAGGTTCGTCATCATGATGTGGATGTAACAGCATTTGGTTATGAATATGGGCAGGTACCACAGCTTCCGGCAGCTTTTTTGGCTGATGAAAAATTAGTTCAAGTTGCGGAGAATGCAGCGAAAGAACTAGATAAATTTCAAGTAGTTAAAGGGTTAATCGTAACAGGTGATTCATTTATGGAGGATCCAGAACGTGTTAAGTTTGTACAATCAAAGTTTGATGAATTACAAGCTGTTGAAATGGAAGCGGCTGCGATTGCACAAGTAGCACATTGCTTCGGAGTTCCTTTCGTAATAATTCGTTCGTTATCTGATATCGCTGGAAAGGAATCTGAAATCTCTTTTGATCAATTTATTGACAAAGCTGCAACCCATTCAGCTACTTTGGTGATGAAAATAGTGGCAGCTTTAAGATAGTCAGCTCAGAAAGTGGTGGCGTTGTAATGAAAGTTTACAAAAATGTACATGAATTGATTGGTCACACACCTGTAGTGGAAATTACTCAGTTCGCACTCCCGAAAGGAGTGCGCATTTTTGCTAAGCTGGAATTTATGAATCCTGGCGGCAGTGTTAAAGATCGTCTCGGTGTAGAGCTTTTGAGGGAGGCTTTTGAGAGTGGGAAGCTTCAAGATGGGGGAACGGTGATTGAACCGACAGCCGGAAATACAGGAATCGGATTAGCGCTGGCTGCATTAAACAAAGGCGTACAGGTTATTTTATGTGTACCTGAGAAATTCAGTATTGAAAAACAAGAATTAATGAAAGCGTTAGGAGCAAAAATTGTTCATACGCCAACTGAAAAAGGGATGAAAGGAGCAATCGCAAAAGCGGAGGAACTGCTTAAAGAAATCCCTGGATCTTATTGTCCACAGCAATTCAGCAATCCAGTAAATCCTGAAACATATTATAAAACACTTGGTCCTGAGCTATGGGAACAACTGGATGGGAAAATAAGTAAATTTGTTGCAGGGGCAGGTACAGGTGGAACCTTTATGGGCACGGCGCGTTATTTAAAAGACCAAAATAAAGACATAAAGACTGTTATTGTTGAACCAGAAGGTTCAATTTTAAATGGTGGTGAATCAGGTCCTCATAAAACCGAGGGAATTGGTATGGAATTTCTACCCGTTTATATGAATCCAGACTATTTTGATGCCATTTATACCATTCCTGATAAGGAGGCATTTTGGTGCGTCAAAGAATTAGCAGCAAAAGAAGGATTATTAGTTGGCAGTTCATCCGGAGCTGCCTTTAAGGCTGCCATGTTGGAAGCAGAAGGTGCTAAAGCTGGGACGAATATTGTCGCTATTTTCCCGGATGGAAGTGAACGCTATTTAAGTAAGAAGATTTTTGAAGGGGGGATTTAGGTGAAAAGAAAAACAAAGTTAATTCATGGTGGTATTAGTACCGACCCTGCAACGGGTGCAGTCTCTTTCCCCATTTATCAAGTAAGCACCTATAAGCAAGAAGGAGTAGGCGGCCATAAAGGCTATGAGTACTCAAGAACAGGTAACCCTACTCGATTTGCTCTTGAAGAGTTGATTAAAGATCTCGAGGGTGGTGAAGCAGGTTTTGCCTTTGGTTCGGGAATGGCTGCTATGACAGCTGTTATGATGCTCTTTAACAGTGGAGATCATATAATTCTAACTGATGATGTGTATGGTGGCTCATTTCGGGTCATGACAAAGGTATTAAATCGTTTAGGAATACATTCAACTTTTGTTGATACTAGTAACCTAGAAACTATTGTTAGTGCAATAAAACCAAATACCAGGGCAATTCATTTGGAGACACCAACAAATCCACTTTTAAAGATTACGGATATTGAAGAAGTTGCAAAACTTGCGAAAGAACATGGTTTGTTAACGATCGTGGATAATACGTTCTCAACACCTTATTGGCAAAATCCAATTGAGCTTGGTGCTGATATTGTTATTCATAGTGCTACAAAATATTTAGGCGGACATAGTGATGTCGTAGCGGGCTTAGCGGTGGTTAATAATAAGAAGCTTGCGGAAGATCTTCATTTTGTCCAGAACTCAACTGGAGGCGTATTGGGACCACAAGATTCATGGCTTTTAATTCGGGGGATGAAGACATTAGGTATCCGTATGGAAGAAACGGAGAAGAATACGGCTGCTATAGTAGATTTCCTACAAGGACACTCTAAAGTCAAGAAAGTATTTTATCCTGGGTTGGAAACACACCCAAATCATGCCATTGCAAAAAAACAGGTAAGAGGTTTTGGAGGAATGGTTTCATTTGATTTGGGAAGTGCAGAAAATGCAGATAAATTTTTAAGTAAAATTCATTATTTTACTTTGGCTGAAAGTCTAGGGGCTGTTGAAAGTCTGATTTCTGTACCAGCAAGAATGACTCATGCTTCCATTCCTGTAGAACGACGAGCAGAATTAGGGATTACTGATGGGTTAGTAAGAATTTCTGTTGGACTTGAAGATGTAGAGGATTTGATAGACGATTTAAATCAGGCACTAGAATAATAAAAATCTTATCCGGCTCCACCGGATTATTTTTCTCCTGTTTTTCTAAAATTTACATCAACATTTATGCTGTTTTTTGTGTTAAAGTAGCTTAGTAGATTTTAAGAAAAGCAGGTGACCAACAGTGGACAAACAAACAAAGAAAATTCATGAAAAAATGGTTGATTTTAAACAATTTGCTGTCGTATTACTCGCTGTCGGTGTATTTTTCTTTTTAGGTGTAATTATTCCGTCCGAGTCCAAGAGTGAGATGGATGTAAATATAATGATGATCGCTTCAATGTCCTTTTTAGCGGTTTCGATTTTATTTTTTATTCAATCGAAACAGTGCCAGATAAAACTTATGGATATGGAAGACGGTAACCAGCGATAAACGTTCCCTTATGGACGTTTATTTTTTTTGACTTTAACAAGGCCTATTTTTAAAAAATTTCAAAAAAGTGGTTTACAAAGGATATGTTGATGGATATAATTACCGTAGTTAGTAAAAAATTCCAAAGGGGGTCGAAGAAAATGATGATGAAGTTAAAGGTTGCTGCCAAGGTTAATGTTATTTGGATGACAACTGCATATGTAAATAATTTGCATTCGACCAACAGGAATGGATTGCTTAACTAATATTTTAGTTACCTAACATATCCATGCCGCAGGGAGAATGACGCCCTGCGGCATTTTTGTGCCTAAAAATAGGCCGCAAGGGAGTAATTTCTTGCGGCTTTTTTGCGCTTATTTTATGGATATTTTCAACAAAGGTAGCTATAAAAGGAAGAGAGGTGATAGTGATGACACTAAATATATTTTTTATCTCGATTACATTAAAAAAACGGAAGGAAAGTTTACAACAGGCAGAACGAAATGAAATGATTGAAAAACTTTTTGAGCAAAACAAAGAACGTCAATTGTCAGTTTATCATTTACTATAAACGAGGTGATAGTGATGACCTTAAATATCTTATTTTTATCAATTACCATCAAAAAACGTGAGATGAGTATCGAAGAAGCAGCACACCAAGAGCAAATCAAGAAAATTTATGAAGAAACGAAAAATCGTCAAATATCGGTCCACCGCATTATGTATTAAAGCTTAACAATAAAAACTAGAAAGGTGGTTTTAAAATGATCTATCTAATACAAAACCGTGGAGCAAGCTTATGGAGTATGAAAGATACCACCTAGTTTTCCTATTTAAGGAGGTAGCTGAAAATGCCAGTACACAACCTGTTATTATTTCTTTTCTTAAAGACAAAAAAGAAAAATTTAAAAAAGATATCATAATGAATGATATATGATACTAGAACTAAATATTTGTTAACAGAATGTTCACATCCCCTAAAGGTAGATACTGTGAAAATATGATAAATTCGAAGTAGATAAGAGGGTCTATCTAAAGGGGTGGAGAATATGTTCATGGTCGTAATGGCTTTGGTCATAACTGGGGCGATTAGCTGTGTAATATCAGCAGAACTAAGTGTAGAATAATGAGTCGGCATTGATCTTTTAAAGAGGTCAATGCTTTTTTATATGTATGCTAAAAGGCTTTATTTTCAAATAAAATGTCTTGGACAGACACAATCGGACTGTTTCTAACATAGGAATTAGTTATAGGCAAAGCCCAAAAAAGCACGGGGGTGTATGTGCATGGCAGGCATTTTCACAGCACTTGGTTATCTCATTAAGGAATTTTTATTTCTCGTCTCTTATGTAAAAAACAATGCTTTTCCGCAGCCCCTATCTGCTGCAGATGAGAGGAAATATTTACGGTTAATGGCGGAAGGGGACTCTCATGCTCGTAATATGTTGATCGAACATAATTTACGGCTTGTAGCTCATATTGTCAAAAAGTTTGAAAACACAGGGGAAGATTCAGAGGATTTAATTTCGATAGGAACGATTGGATTAATTAAAGCCATTGAGAGCTATTCAGAAGGCAAAGGAACAAAGCTTGCTACGTATGCCGCACGATGTATTGAAAACGAGATCCTCATGCATTTACGAGCTCTAAAGAAGACAAAAAAGGATGTCTCTTTGCATGACCCGATTGGACAGGATAAAGAAGGTAATGAAATTTCACTTATTGATGTACTAAAATCGGAATCAGAAGATGTAATCGATACCATTCAGTTGAACATGGAGCTTGAAAAAATTCGGAAATATATAGATGTCCTTGATGACAGGGAAAAGGAAGTAATCGTTGGCCGTTTTGGCCTTGACCTTCAAAAAGAAAAGACACAGAGGGAAATTGCTAAAGAATTAGGCATTTCTAGAAGCTATGTTTCGAGGATTGAAAAAAGAGCATTAATGAAAATGTTTCATGAATTTTATCGTGCTGAAAAAGAGCGTAAGAAAAAAAACTAAGATGAGAGCTGGAGATTATTCCGGCTCTTTTTTCTTGTGAAAACGGCTGGTGCCTATACATGTCACAAAACCGGGACATAACGTATTATAAAAAGGAAAAGGGGGTATTCATGTGTCATATGGTTATCACAATTCTTGTTGCTGCCCAGCCCCTTATCCAGTTTATCCTGTACCTTATGGAACGGGTGGGGGAGGCTGGTACGCACTGTTCATCGTATTGTTAATACTAGTCCTTATTTTTGGCGGATGGTGGTATTATACAACTTGCTGTTAAGAATATGAAGCTTGTGCAATCCTTAGCACAAGCTATTTTTTACATAAAACCCTAATAATAGAATTATTCAATAAATATATTATAATGAAAAAGTACATATACGAGGGGGGAATATGATGACAGCCACTACATATTCAGATGTTTGGAATCTGGAAGTATTTTTTAAAGGTGGCAGCGATTCAGCTGAATTTGCAGACCACTTAAAGGTAACAAAGGAATTGATTGAGCACTTTAAAACAAAAGTACATAACTGGACACCGCTCAATACAGCACAGGATAATGTTTATTTAAAAGAACTGCTTTCAGATTTTGAAACAGCTGGCAAAAAGCTTCGCCAAGCTGCCGCATTTGTAGGCTGCCTGCAGGCTCAAAATACAGAAGATAAAAAGGCATATACTCTTGAGGCAACTGTCACAGGGCTTAGTGCTACTTTTCAATCCGCTCTTAGTGCATTTGACAATCTTTTATCATCAATCAATGATGAGGCATGGGCACAAGTGTTAGAGGATAACTACCTGAAAGAGTTGACATTTTCGCTGACAGAAAGACGCGAACGTGCAAAAGAGAAACTTTCGATACAAGAAGAAGCTTTAATTAGTACATTAGGTGTTGATGGCTATCATAGCTGGGGGCAGTTGTATGATCTCATTGTTAGTAGAATAAAAGTTCCTGTTGAGGAAAACGGTGAGGTAAAACAACTTTCAGTTGGGCAGGCAGCCAATCGTTTTTCCAGTTCAAATAGAGATGTACGCAAAGAAGTGTTTAAAAGCTGGGAAAAATCTTGGAATGAACAAGCTGATTACTTATCCAAAACATTAAATCATTTATCAGGGTTTCGGTTAAATGTTTATCAAAAACGTGGTTGGGAAGATGTATTAAAAGAACCATTGAGTATTAACCGAATGAAGAAAGAAACACTAGAAACAATGTGGTCAGTTATTTCTGAAAATAAACAACCGCTTGTACAATATCTGAATCGTAAAGCTAAACTTTTAGGTCTTGAAAAGTTAAGCTGGTTTGATTTAGATGCTCCTTATGGAAAAACCGAGTCAAAGGTTTCTTACCAAGAGGGTGCGGAATTTATCGAGCAGAACTTCGCTCTTTTCGGTGAAAAAATGGCTGCTTTTGCAAAGAAGGCGTTTGAAAATCAATGGATTGAAGCAGAGGATCGTCCAGGGAAAGCACCTGGTGGTTTCTGTACGGGGTTTCCTGAAAGTGAAGAATCACGTATTTTCATGACTTATTCCGGTACTCCTTCTAATGTTTCTACACTAGCTCATGAGCTAGGCCATGGTTTTCATTCCTTTGCGATGAAGGGTGTACATTATCTCAATCGCGGCTATGCGATGAATGTAGCTGAAACCGCGTCTACCTTTGCAGAAATGATTGTTGCGGATGCGGCTGTAAAAAATGCTAAGGACGAAGAAGAAAAGCTCGCTTTGCTAGATGATAAAATCCAAAGAACGGTTGCTCTTTTAATGAACATCCATGCCCGCTTTTTATTTGAGACTCGTTTTTATGAGGAAAGAAAGCGTGGTCCAGTGTCCGTTGAAACGTTAAACAAATTAATGGAAGAAGCTCAGAAGGAAGCTTATTGTGAAGCTTTAGACGAATATCATCCATTATTCTGGGCTTCCAAGCTTCATTTCTTTATTACGAGCGTACCGTTTTATAACTTCCCATATACATTTGGCTATTTGTTCTCACTTGGAATCTATGCACAGGCGCTTGAGGAGGGTACAGGATACGAAGAAAAGTATATATCTTTATTAAGAGATACTGCTTCCATGACTGTTGAGGATTTGGCGGCTAAGCATTTACAAGTTGATTTAGTCCAAAAAGATTTCTGGGAAAAGGCAGTCAAAATCTGTATTGATGATATAGAGGAATTCCTTCAATTAACAGACAAATAAAAGTAGAGCCCAGCAGATTCCTGCTGGGCTTTCCTTACATTTTCCTAAGTTTAAATGGGCTAACCATTAGGAATGATAAAATGATGATAATGAATAAAAAGGTTTGAGCTGGAACGTATGGAATAGCTAAAAAGCTTAAGGTTGCTAAACAGCCTGCCGCTGTAATAGGTAAACCGGTAAAATACCCGTTGCTTTCAGTAATATTGAAGCGAGCCAATCTAAAAGCACCGCAGCCGATATAGAAGACGGTGAAGAACGATCCGGGTCCACCAAATTCATTTAAAATTCCTTGATATAGTAATAGTGCAGGCGCGACTCCGAATGATATAATATCACTCATGGAATCTAATTGTTTGCCTAGCTCTGACTCGATATTAAATTTTCTTGCTGCCATTCCATCAAAACGATCAGCTAAAGCAGCGATAAAGATTAGAAGCAAACTTAGTCGTAAATTTCCTTCCATCGCAAAAATGATCGCAAAACCACCAAAAGATAAATTCGTTAATGTAATCACATTTGCTGTTTGGGACTTCAGTTTCTTAATTGTAGTATCAAAAACGTCTAATAAAAACATTTAGCTCCACCACTCCTTTTCAACAAGCAGGAAGAGAACTTTATTTATTTTCCCTAACTCTATTTATTTAATATTAAGCTTTTTAAGTCATTTCGTAAAGAGTATTTTTACACTTTTTGGGGGTCATGTAATGTTAAAGCATGTATATCGTTTAATGATAGAACTAACGAATGGGAGGTGGACATCAGTCATCTTACGGCAATTTGCACGCTCCGGGATAAGCAGATTTGTTGTTCCTTCATTCGCGAAAATTTATAAACTAAATGAGGATGAAATGGAAAAAGCCCTGCATGAATATCACACACTACACGATTTATTTATCAGAACTCTAAAAAAAGAAGCAAGAATGATTGATAAAAATGAAAAATCAGTAGTAAGTCCAGTAGATGCAGTAATCGAGGATATTGGGTCCATTAAAGAAACAAGTGAAATACTCGTAAAGGGTAAGTCATATTCCATACAAGAAATGTTAGGCAACGACCAGACAGTAACTAAGTACTTAAATGGTACCTATATGGTGCTCTATTTAAGCCCGAGCCATTACCACCGGATTCATAGTCCTGTAGAGGGTACGATTGTGAAACAATGGACACTTGGATCAAAATCCTATCCTGTTAATAAAATGGGTTTAAAGTATGGGGTCCGAACGTTAGCAAAAAACTATCGAATGATAACAGAAGTAAATACAGCAAGCGGGCATATTGCGATTGTAAAAGTAGGGGCCATGTTTGTAAACTCGATTGAAAAAATACATAAAGGAATGCACCTTCAAAAAGGGGAGGAAATGGCTTATTTTAGTTTCGGTTCCACGGTCGTTTTGTTGTTCGAAAAAGGAATATTTCATTTAGAACCTTCTATTCATACACCCAAGGACATCCGAATTGGTGAAGTAATTGGAATCCTGGTAAAGGAAAATGGCGGCGCTTGATGGGTGCCGTTTATTTTTTAGACAAAAGAAAAAGCCCTCTAGGGGCATATGGATGATCTTCTTAAGAAGAAATTTTCATTTTGTTGAATAAGGAACGACGATGGATTTCTGTTTCTATTAGATGTATAAACTCGGGGCTTAGATTTAATTCTCTTGCTTTATAGTAGGATTCAATTAGTAATTCATCTGACAGTTTACGCAAGCCAGAATGCACCTCCATAAGAAAAATAAATGGTACTAAAATGTATAATTGAAGCATAAAATGGTAGGTTCAATTGCTGTACCCTAAATCTACCAAATTAAATTCGTTAGGACAACCTTTCCAATTATTCACAATTAGCAGTGGATAACTTGTGACTAATTTGTTTATAAAGTATAAAAAAGTGGCTGAAACAATGGGTATAATGTTAATAACTTTATCCACAGAAGAGGAAATGCTGTGATTTTGTCGAAAAATATTTTTTGTATTTTGTATTTACAGCAAAAAGGCATCGTATCTTTGTAATAATGTCGAACTTTGACAAATAATAAAATAAAACAACTATAATAGTTTTATTTTGATACTACGGTTAAAATTGGTTATGATGGTACAGATAAACAGATGAATTAATGAGGTGTAAGCTCAGTGTTAAAGATATTTTTACCTGATGAACATGTAAAAAGCATATTTGATATACATCCTGAAGATTTGAAAAAGAGAGGAATTAAGGGTATTATTACTGATTTGGATAATACGCTTGTGGAATGGGATCGGCCGAATGCCACACCTGAGCTCATTAAATGGTTTGAACAAATAAAAAAACATAATATACTCGTTACAATTGTTTCGAATAATAATGAAGTTCGTGTGAAGGAATTCGCGGATCCATTACACATTCCATTTATATTTCAAGCACGTAAACCACTCATGCGCGCGTTTAATAAGGCTCTTTCACAAATGGGAATCAAGAAAGAAGAAGCAGTTGTCATCGGTGATCAGTTATTAACGGATGTCTTAGGTGGAAACCGAAGCGGATTTCATACGATACTAGTGGTCCCTGTTGCGCAAACGGATGGGTTTATTACAAAATTTAACCGCCTTGCTGAACGTAGAATTTTGAACTGGTTCAGAAAAAAAGGCATGATTCAGTGGGAGGATTAAAGTGTGAGTGAACAAGAGCAATATTTATGTATGGGGTGCGGAGTTAAGGTTCAAACTGATAACCCTGCGGATTTAGGATATGCACCGGCATCAGCACTCGAAAAGGATAGTATTATTTGTCAGCGCTGTTTTCGTCTTAAACATTACAATGAGGTCCAAGATGTCAGTTTAACGGACGATGACTTCCTGAAAATTTTGAATGGCATTGGTCAGACGGATGCATTAATTGTGATGATTGTTGATATTTTTGACTTTAATGGAAGCTGGCTGCCCGGATTACACCGATTTGTCGGCAATAACAAAATCGTACTAGTGGGTAATAAGGTGGACCTATTGCCTAAATCTGTGAAACATAACAAGTTGATTAATTGGATGAAACAAGAATCAAAAGAGCTGGGGCTACGACCTGAGGAGGTTTATTTAGTCAGTGCAGAGAAAGGCAAGTTCATCAAAGAAACGGCAGCGGCCATAGATGAAATGCGAAATGGAAAAGATGTCTATGTGGTAGGATGTACAAATGTAGGGAAATCTACATTTATAAATAGAATCATTAAAGAGGTTACGGGTGAAGGAGATATTATCACTACATCACACTTTCCTGGTACCACTTTAGACATCATTAAAATTCCACTTGAGGATGGCAAAGCACTGATTGATTCACCTGGAATTATCAATCATCATCAGATGGCCCACTATGTTGATAAGAAGGATTTAAAAATTATTACTCCGAAAAAAGAGATTAAACCTAAGGTGTTTCAATTAAATGAAGGACAGACCTTGTTTTTCGGGGGATTAGCTCGGTTTGATTTTATAAGCGGCGACAGGAATTCATTTGTCTGCCATGTTTCAAATGAAATTAATATTCATCGTACCAAAACAGAAAATGCCGATGAATTATATCGAAACCATGTTGGGGAAATGCTGGCTCCACCTCGAAAGGATGAATTGCATTCATTTCCTGAGCTAGTAAGACAAGAATTTACGATTAAGGATGCAAAAACAGATGTTGTCTTTTCTGGACTTGGCTGGGTCACAGTTAACGAGCCGGGAGTAAAAGTTGCAGCATATGTGCCCAAGGGTGTGCAAACCTTGACACGAAAATCCTTAATTTGATTAAGACGGGGAGATGAGGGGAACAGGTGAAGAAACTTTTTGCGGTTATTGGAGATCCAATTGGTCACTCAATGTCACCAATTATGCTTAACGATGTTATATCTTATTATGAAATCGATGCTCATTATCATCCCTTTAAAGTACGTCCAGATGAATTAGAAACAGCTATTAGAGGGCTAAAGGCGATTGGAATAGCTGGGTTTAATGTGACAATTCCACATAAGAGCGCCATTATACCATTTCTAGATGGTGTGGATGATTTAGCATTGAGTATAGGTGCAGTAAATACTGTGGTCAATGATAATGGTAAACTAATCGGCTATAACACAGATGGTTATGGATTTTTAAAAGGTCTAGAACCATACTTCCTAACCTTTACAGATAAGAAAGTCTTAGTTATAGGGGCAGGAGGGGCTGCAAGGGCCATTTATTTTACGATGGCGAAAATGAAGCCTCTTGCAATCGATATAACCAATCGAACTGTCAAAAAAGCGAAGGAGTTAATCGAGGCATGCCCATTTGAATCAAACTCTAAATCCTTAACTCTAGAGGAGGCAGAGGCTTATCTGGATGAATATGATGTAGTTATTCAAACCACCATGATAGGCATGTACCCAAAAATTTTAGAAACACCGATTAGCCTAAGAAATTTAAATACCGAAGCCTTGGTTTGTGATATAGTATACAACCCGCTGGAAACACAATTCATGAAGGAAGCACGGCAGAAGGGTGCAGCCGTTCAAAATGGTGTTGAAATGTTTGTTTATCAAGGTGCTTTGGCATTTGAGAAATGGACAGGAATTTTCCCTGATGTAAAAAGAATGAGAGAGAATGTATTAAGACAGTTGGAGGCGTGAAATGTTAACAGGTAAACAGAAAAGATTTTTAAGGTCAAAAGCTCATCATTTAGATCCGATTTTTCAAGTAGGAAAAGGCGGGGTAAATGAAAATATGATTAAGCAAGTGGCCGATGCGTTAGAGGCGAGAGAACTTTTTAAGATAAGTGTTTTGCAAAATTGTGAAGAAGATAAAGATGTAGTTGCCCAGCAGCTTGCTAAAGGAACAGGTGCTGAAATTGTACAAATTATTGGAAATACAATCGTACTTTACAAAGAATCGGTAGAAAAGAAACAAATTACACTTCCATAGTACAGGAGGGTTCATCATGACAAAGGTTGGGATATTAGGAGGGACATTTGACCCGCCTCATTACGGACATTTGTTAATTGCTAATGAGGTACTCTCCAAACTTAATCTAGATGAAATTTGGTTTATGCCAAACCAAGAGCCTCCTCATAAGCGGAAATCCGAGTCAGTTGAGAATATAGACCGGCTGCAAATGCTTGAGCTTTCTATTAAAGGGAATTCGGCCTTTAGAATTGAAAAAAATGAGCTGGAAAGATCGGGTCCATCGTTTACTGTCGATACGATGAAGATATTGAATGAACGATATCCAAATCATCAATTTTTCTTCATTATTGGTGCAGATATGATTGAATACCTGCCTAAATGGCATAAAGTAGACGAATTGATTAAGCTCGTACAATTTGTTGGTGTCCAAAGACCGGAGTACAGCAGTAAAACAGATTATCCTATTATTTACGTTGATGTGCCAGCATTTGATGTTTCATCAAGCATGATAAGAGAGAGAGTACAGCAAGGGATGACGGTTCGTTATTTATTACCAGACTCTGTCATTGATTTTATTAGGGAGAATCATTTATATGGAACGTGAACAAGCATTAAAAATTGTAAAAGAACAGTTGACAGATCATAGATATCAGCATACTTTAGGTGTCATGGAAACGGCCATTACTTTAGCAAGACAATATGGCGCTGATGAAAAAAAGGCAGAATTAGCTGCGATTTTTCATGACTATGCTAAGTTTCGTCCCAAGGATGAAATGAGACAAATTATCATGAATCAAAATTTCCCTCAAGATTTACTCCAGTATCATGCAGAGTTATGGCATGCACCTGCAGGAGCCTATTTGGTAGAAACCGAAGCAGGAATAAAGGATAGTGAAGTACTGGACGCTATACGCTACCATACATCTGGAAGACCGGGAATGACTTTGCTGGAAAAGGTAATTTATTTAGCGGATTATATTGAACCAGGCCGACATTTTCCAGGAGTGGATGATGTTAGAGCCTTAGCCAAAGAAAATTTGGATACCGCATTAATACAAGCGGTTAAAAATACCATACTATTCTTAATGAAAAAGAATCAACCGGTTTATCCGGATAGCTTTCAAACATATAATGATCTCGTAATGAGACAGGAGGATTGATTAATGTCTAATCAAGAATTATTAAAAATTGCTGTAAAGGCTGCAGATGATAAAAGAGCTGAAGACATTTTAGCACTCAATATGCAGGGAATCTCGTTAATTGCCGATTATTTTATCATTTGTCACGGAAACTCGGACAAACAAGTTCAGGCGATTGCAAGAGAAATTAAAGAAAAAGCAGAAGAAAACGGATATAATGTGCGAAGAATGGAAGGCTTTGATGAAGCTACGTGGATTCTAATTGACCTGGGAGATGTGGTTGCACATGTATTCCATCGTGATGAAAGAAGTTACTATAAATTAGAACGCTTATGGGGCGATGCGCCATTAGAAGATATTCGCAGTGAGCTGACAACATGAGCTATGAGCAGTTTGCCTATCTTTATGATGAGCTCATGCAAGATGCTCCATATGATGAATGGGTGAGATTTGTAAAAGAAAAATTGAACCAATATCATGTAGGTGGTAATAATCTACTTGATTTGGCCTGTGGCACGGGAGAGCTCTCCGTTCGTTTCGCAAAGGAGGGCTTTTCGGTTACAGGTGTAGACTTATCTGCTGATATGCTCGCGGTTGCACAGGCAAAAGCACAGGCTGAAGGTTTGCAAATTCCTTTTTTTGAACAGGACATGGCAAGGTTGGAAGGACACGAAGAGTTTGATATTATTGGTATTTTTTGTGATTCATTAAATTACTTGCAATCTAATGAAGATGTCATACATACGTTTACCAGCGCTTACAATCACCTGAAGGACGGCGGTCTATTCTTTTTTGATGTCCATTCACTTTATAAAATTTCTCACGTTTTTACCAACCAAAGCTTTACATTAGCAGATGAACACTTGTCCTATATTTGGAACAGTTTCGCCGGTGATTCACCGAATAGTGTCGAGCATGAATTAAGTTTTTTTATTTTAGATGAACAGACAGGCAAGTATGATCGCTTCGATGAACTTCATTTTCAAAGAACCTACCCAGTTCAACAATATTCAGACTGGTTAGCACAAGCAGGTTTTGAATTACTGGAAGTCAGTGCTGATTTCGAGAATAAAGAACCAAAAGAAAAATCAGAAAGAATATTTTTTATTGCCACAAAAAAGCCATCATTTTAAATAAATGATGGCTTTATGAAAAAAAATTAAAGGATTTTGTTGCTTTATAGCGAATTAATGCTTATAGAACTGTAAATTAACCTTTTCTAGGTCTTCATTAAATTTTGAATGTGTTGCTTGGAAAACATGCTCAAAGACCTCTCCAAGTTCTTCCTCCATTATTTTAATACCCTCACCTGTGATACCACCCTTAACACAAACTTTTTCTTGTAAGGAAGGTAATGTATAATGCCCTTGTTTGATTAACTCACCGAGCCCAACAATCATTTCACTCGCCATCACTGTCGCCGTTTCTTGATCAATCTCCGTTTCTTTTACTGCTGCGAGTATAAATCGTTGCAGCAGGTAACTGAAAAACGCAGGACCACAGCTAACAATATCAGATGCCACTCTTGTTATTTTCTCATCAATTGTAACTGGTACCGAAATCTTCGCAAATAAACTCTCCACTTTTGTTTTCCAAATATCACTGCACTGTTCACCATACGTTATAAGAGAAACTCCCGCTAATGCACGATTTGTAATGCTCGGAATAACCCTAATTACTGAACTAGATGTTTTAGCTGCAAGTTGATTTGTATCGATAGGGCTAGTGATCGATATGATACATTTCCGATTATTCAAATGGGGATTAATCTCATCAAGAATTTTATAAACATCCAAGGGTTTTACACAGATGAACACCAAATCGGATTGAGAAGCGACTGCAGCTGCATTTTCCCCAACCCTTATACCCCTATATTTATCTTTAAGCAGCATCGCTTTTGTTTTTGTTCTATTTGTTATAACCATTGAAGAAGGGGAAACTGCTTTTCCATCGATCAAAGCCTCGATCAAAACTGTCCCCATATTACCGGTACCAATGATACCAATTTTCATTTTTCCGACCCTCCTTCGCATGCAGATTCTCTAATAACAATATGAAATTTGATAGTGAAATATACCAACTGAAAGGATGGATTCATTATGAAGGATTGGATGTATGAGCATAAAATTTATCTTATAATCGCTGTCATCATCTTTTTTGTGGCTATTTATTATTTTTTTGAGGAAAGAAAATCATCGTCAGAAATTAATGTAGAGGATATTGTCCATACGGAGATAAATGAGGCCGCCGCCCAACCACCCCAAAACCAAATACAGGAACCCGAAAGCTTTATTGTAGATGTAAAAGGGCAGGTAAAAATGCCTGGTGTGTATGCCTCCAGTCAGGATGAAAGGGTTATAGACGTGGTTCAGCGTGCCGGGGGGTTAACGGAAAACGCAGATGAAAGCAAGGTGAATTTTGCTGAGCATGTTCAGGATGCGATGGTGATTTATATTCCCGCAAAAGGGGAGGAAGGTAGTATCCCGCAGGGACTGACGGGTGATCCTTCAGCTGCTGGAGGCACTAAGCAAGGTAAAATTAATCTAAACGAGGCAGATGAAAATGAATTGCAAAACCTGCCTAGCATCGGTCCTTCAAAGGCCGCTGCGATTATAGAATACAGGGAAACAAATGGCGCTTTTAAAAGTGTTGAAGACCTTAAAAATATTAGCGGAATCGGTGACAAAACATTTGATAAGCTAAAAGATTTAATTACAGTTCAATAAGGAAATCTTATTGACCTTTTAAAGTCTCCAATATTACACTTAAGGGAGAAATAAATCGAAATTTGAAGGAGTTGGAGAAAGGTGGAGCGCATTTCTTGGGATCAATATTTTATGGCACAAAGCCATTTACTGGCATTAAGAAGTACCTGTACAAGACTTACAGTGGGAGCGACCATTGTCAGAGATAAGCGAATTATTGCGGGTGGTTATAACGGTTCGATTGCGGGTGGAGACCATTGTATCGATAAAGGCTGTTATGTCATAGATAATCATTGTGTAAGGACGATTCATGCAGAGATGAATGCTCTCCTGCAATGTGCGAAATTTGGTGTACCCACGGCTGACTCAGAAATTTATGTAACACATTTCCCATGCCTGCAGTGTTGCAAAGCCATTATCCAAGCTGGGATTAAAACAGTCTATTATGCAGAGGATTATAAGAACCATCCTCACGCAGTTGAGTTATTTCAGCAAGCAAACGTAAAGACTGAAAAGGTAGAATTAAAAGAATCAGTTATTGATTTACGCCAATTAAATCAATAAGCCCCAAAATTAGCGCCGGTCTCCCCGGCGTTATATCCTACCCTGAAAAATGGAGAACATTATGAATGGTAAATATTTTTATTTTGCGATTGTTGCATTATTAGGTGTATTAACCTCCCTATTTTCTTTTCTTCCGTTCCTTCTTTTAACGGTCATCTACCTTTTTCTCTTGCACAGGTTTAAGATGTATAACAGCTATCAGCTATTATTCGTCATCTGCCTCTTTATTATTTTTTTCCTCACTAGTGAACATTCCTCAGCTGATAATAAATCTAAACTGTCAGACAGCCTATCTACCTTTTATTTGCAATATACAGAGAATACAAAAGTGGATGGTGATTTGTTTCAAGTTACTGCATTAGAAAGAAATAGTAAAGAAAAGCTTCTAATACGCTATAAAATCAACTCTGAGGAAGAGAAAGAAAATTTAAAAAACACTAACTTTTATGGTCGTCTTTGTCAAGTAACGGGACAATTGAAAGACGCTTCCTTTACTAAAAATCCAAATGCTTTTAACTACCGTAAATACTTAGCCACTAAACAAGTTTATAAAATTGTTGAATTAGGAGAGCACCCGCTTAAAAACTGTGCTGCAGTTAAATCATCGCCGTTAACTATGATTAAAGAGTTACGTTTTAAAGGTATTCGCTACCTAGAAGAGCACTTCCCGTCAGAAATCGCTGCACTTTCAGCTGCCTTAATTTTTGGAGATCGAAGTATGTTTGACCCTGAGGTGTTAATGGATTATCAAAAAACAGGCATTGTTCATTTGCTGGCAATCTCTGGCCAACATGTTTCCTTATTAATCGGAATGGTTTTTTATTTAGGAATTCGAAGTGGGTTAACGAGGCAGTTCATGATGAATTTTCTTCTCGTTATTTTACCGGTTTATGCAATTTTAACTGGTGCTTCTCCTTCCGTTATTCGGGCGGTGCTAATGATTTTCCTTGTTTTATTTATTTTACGATGGAAGAAACAATTAAAATTGTCCCCGATTGACGCCATTAGTCTTACTCTAATGATATATGTATATTTTACTCCGCTAATTATTTTAGATGCAGGATTTCAGTTATCATTCTCGGTTAGCTTTGCCATTATTTTATCCACCTCCAGCATTTTGCCTCGGTATCAACAAATAATTACCTCTATGGTGGCCATTTCCGTTATTGCTCAACTTGCTGCGCTGCCGATTTTACTGTATCACTTTTTTGAAATCTCCTTTATTAGCATTGCAGCTAATCTTCTCTATATTCCACTCTTTTCGTTCGTATTTCTTCCAGGTTTTTATCTGTTATTTTTCATTCAGACTATCTTTGGAGATACTCCATCCATTCTGATAAATCTATTTATGAAAATTATTACATTAGCAAATAGAATAATCGAACAGCTTGCAGACTTATCTTTTGCACAGCTGATAACTGGAAGACCCAATTTGCTAAACTTTATGGCATATATTTTAATTATCCTAATTATTTTTCTATTATGGGAAGCGGGTTGGGAGCAGAGACGAAAACAAAAGGTTATGCTTTTTACATTTGTCTTATTTACATTTCAGAACGTTTGGAATTGGGCTAATCCATTTGGGGAAGTCACCATGATTGATGTTGGACAGGGAGATAGTATATTAATCCACTATCCATTTGGTCAGGGTACCTATTTAATTGATACTGGTGGAAGTGTTCAATTTGAAGAGGAGGATTGGAAAAAGGCTGCAAAACCATATGAAGTTGGGAGGGATGTGGTCGTTCCTTTTTTGAAGGGCAAGGGAATAAAAAAATTAGATAAACTAATTCTTACACATGGTGATAGTGATCATACTGGGGGGGCTCTTGCTGTTTTGGAGGAAATTAAAGTAAAACAGATTATTATGCCCTCAGTTGCTGAACCTTCAAATTCAGAATTAACTATTATCAAGGAGGCGAAGAAAAAAGGTATTCAAGTAGTAAAGGCAGCTGAAGGGAGCCAATGGAAAAATGAAAAAAGCTTATTTTTTGTAGTAAGTCCTGTAAAGAATTATCAAGGGGAGCGGAATAGTGGTTCTATCGCGATTGTCGCAAACATTGGAGGGCTTAAGTGGTTTTTTGGAGGTGATCTCGATCAAGAGGGAGAAGAAAGGATTATAAAGAAATACCCCAATTTGAATATTGATGTCTTAAAGGCTGGTCATCATGGCAGTAAAACCTCAAGCAGTGAGATATTTATTAACGCCATTACACCATCTGTTTCCTGGATCTCTGTTGGTGAAAAAAACCGCTATGGTCATCCTGACAATGAAGTGTTAGAACGACTATCAAAAACAACTGTATTTAGGACTGACCTTCATGGAGCTATTACCTATACGTTTTATCAGGAGAGTGGAACCTTTTCTCCCTTTTTACATAACATAAAGCAATAGCTCATTAGAAAACATAAAAGAGACTGCAAACGATATGCAGCCTCCAAACATTCATTATGTAGCAGTACATTAGGATCCGATAATTTTAATAACTGTTGCAATGATAAACATTGTAGCAAAAAAACTAAAAGAAACGATAAAGCCTACCCCAGAATCAATTGCGTCGTTACGTTTACTTTGCACATTCTTTTCAAATTCATTCACAGTATACCCCTCCTATTTCACATAATAGTATAAGCTTTTTTATTTAAAAAATCCAGCATGCTTTCGATATCTGCTTCCTATATTGACAAGAGTTGACACAAATACTTTCATCCAAAAAGGTGACACTAAATTTACACAAGGAACTCCGCCAAGCAATCGAATGATCCTAGGGCTTTGATTGCAGGCGTTCATTATAGATCGGGAATTGGCGCTTTTTAAGAAAAGCGTCATTTCCCTTTTAACACTTGTCAAATTGTCCAAGCTTCATTACGATAGATAATGGAACGAGAATCGAAGGGGAGCTTGGATAATGGTATTAGATATTTGGAAACAAATTAAACAACGGGAAATTGCTCCCATTTATTTATTATATGGTACAGAAGCATTTTTAATCAATGAAACAAAACAATTACTGCTTAATCAAGTTTTAGATGAGGAAGAGAAGGACTTTAATTTTACTGCTTACGACCTGGATGAAACCCCTATAGAAGCGGCACTAGAAGATGCAGAGACCTTTCCTTTTTTAGGTGAGAAGAAAGTAATTTTTCTACATAATCCTAAATTTTTAACTGCAGAAAAGACAAAAGATAAAATTGACCATAATCTCACGCGGCTTGAAGCATATCTGAAAGACCCAGCACCTTATACTGTATTGGTTATCTCCGCACCTTATGAAAAGCTGGATGAACGAAAAAAAGTGACCAAAGAATTAAAGAGATCTGCTGTTTCAGTAGAGGCTAAAAAATTAAATGAACATGATTTAAAAAATTGGGTGAAGGAAAGGGCAAAGTATAATGGCATTGTCTTTGATTCCGATGCGCTAGATTTGTTAATAACATTGGTTGGAACCAATATGTTTATGATTACGAGCGAGGTTGATAAATTAGCTTTATACGCTGCAGATGAGAACCGGATTGATGCGGCAATGGTGGAAAATTTAGTTTCAAGGTCACTTGAACAAAATATTTTTACCTTAATTGAGAAAGTTGTACAACGTAAACCAGAGGATGCTTTAAGAATTTATTATGATTTATTAAAACAAAACGAGGAACCAATTAAAATTTTGGCCTTGCTGGCAGGGCAGTTCAGGTTAATCTATCAGGTAAAAGAGCTCTCGCGCCGAGGTTATGGGCAACAGCAAATGGCTGGCTTTTTGAAAACTCATCCCTTTCGAGTAAAGCTGGCAGCGGGACAAGCTAATCAATTTACGGATGAAGAATTGAAAAATCTTATGACGATGTTAGCAAATGCAGATTATCAGATGAAAACCGGCGGGATGAATAAGTCTTTATTGATTGAAATGTTATTATTTAAAATAAAACGCTGAAGACAAAAAAACGATTCCAAGTAGGAATCGTTTTATTTTGTGCACTCTAAATTATAGAGAGTTAGCTTTTTTAGCAAGACGTGATTTTTTACGAGCAGCCGCATTTTTATGGATAAGTCCTTTTGCAGCAGCCTTGTCTAGTTTGCTAGCAGCAGTTGAGAATGCTTCTTTAGCTGCAGGAGCGTCGTTAAGAGTAACAGCAGCTTCTACTTTCTTAACAGCAGTACGCATTGCAGATTTAGCAGTTGTATTTTGAGCATTACGAGCTTCGCTTGTTTTTACACGCTTAATAGCAGATTTAATGTTAGGCATTACTTTCACCTCCTACAAAGAATCGAGACTATATGAACTCGACTTTACCTTCATTCACAATTATTCAGAACAAGAGATATTTTATCAAACCAAAGCCTAGATTGCAATACTTGATTTATTTTCAACTAAGAATAACCTGAATGTTTTAGCGGGAAGAGGGCAAAAATAAGGAAATAGTTTCTAGATTAAAAGGCGGAAGCGACTCGCCCAGGGGAGACAGGCATAAGGCGAGCCGGCGAGAAGGTTGTTCTTTAACCTTCTTGACGGATTGGCTTATGACCCCGAGCCCCTAGTCGCTGGAGCTAGATTGAGAACTTCAGAATAGGAGCGAGGCATTATGCAGGAGAACAAGAACAACAATATCGACTTAAGTCAGTACTCGATTCGAACGGATTTAGCGATTGAAGCAAGAGAAATGGTAATCGCGGATAGGGAAGGCTCTGTTCAACAAGGAGAGAATATCTCCCAAATTGAAGGAGTCATTATAAAAGAAAAAGATATAGATGATATCAAAGTATCATTAGTGGAGATTACTGAAACAGGAGCAAAACAGCTTGGTAAAAAAGCAGGACGCTATCTAACGGTGGAGGTTCAAGGGATTAGACAGCAGGACACTCCGTTACAACAAAAGGTAGAGGAGATTTTTGCAAAGGAATTTTCTCACTTCCTAGAAGGAACTGGTATCAAAAAGGATGCCTCTTGCCTCGTGGTGGGACTGGGAAATTGGAATGTTACTCCTGACGCACTTGGTCCGATGGTCTGTGAAAACCTATTGATCACCAGGCACTTGTTCGAGTTGCAGCCTGAACATGTAGAGGAAGGGTATCGTCCTGTTAGTTCGTTAGTTCCTGGAGTTATGGGATTAACGGGAATCGAAACGAGCGATATCATCTTTGGAGTAGTGGAGAAAACTAAGCCTGATTTTGTCATCGCGATTGATGCTTTAGCAGCGAGGTCAATTGAAAGGGTTAATTCTACCATTCAAGTTTCAGATACAGGAATTCATCCAGGATCTGGTGTTGGAAATAAAAGAAAAGAATTAAGTAAAGAAACATTAGGTGTTCCGGTAATTGCCATTGGGGTTCCCACCGTTGTCGATGCGGTTTCCATTACAAGTGACACGATAGATTTTATCCTTAAGCATTTTGGAAAGGAACTTAAGGAAGGAAATCGACCTTCACGAGCGCTCGCACCAGCGGGTATGACTTTTGGAAAACGGAAAAAGCTTACTGAAGAGGACCTTCCTGAAGAAAAGCACCGTCAGACCTTCCTAGGGATGATTGGAACTTTAGAAGAGGAAGAAAAACGTAAATTAATTTACGAGGTCCTCTCTCCTTTAGGACATAATTTGATGGTGACACCAAAAGAAGTAGATGTGTTTATTGAAGATATGGCTAATCTGATTGCTAGCGGGTTAAATGCTTCGCTCCACAGTAATGTTGATCAAGGAAATGCAGGTTACTATACAAGATAATATTAAGTGACCACCTCACAATTGCGATTTATGGTTCTAGCAATTCTAGTAATGTCATAAGTATTTACTAGAATCAAATTGAGAGGTGGAACCATGAAATCTACTAGGAATTCCGGATTGTTTCTGACGGTGCAAGGGACGAATCTAATAAAAGTAACCTCTTTTATCCTATTGTTTATGCTATTGGTTTTTTCTATCAGCGGGCTATTAACATCGTTAAAGCCCCAGTTTAGACCTATGTCTAATTCTGTTAATACGGCAACAAATGAAGTAAATGGGAAAATGCTCTATCAACTCATGGCATGGGAGAATCACCATTTCTTATCAATTGAGGATGATTTAACAGCAAGTCCCAAGTTAACTAACTTAATCTTTAAGCTTTCGAGCAATATTAATTTAAATGATCCAAGGAGCCTTTTAGGCAGGGAGCTTCCAGGCTTTGAACAGTTTGATGGAAAAATACTAGTCGCCGGTGAAGGTTCCAATTATACGAATATGCCAATGGAGTCTGCTCCGCCAATTGAAATAATGAAGGCAGAGCGTGAGGCTTCGCTGCAAAATTTAGAGGGAATTGATGAAGGGACAGAAAACGGAACACCTTCAAAACCGTTGCTCACAACAGGTGATAAAAAGGTTGTACATCTCTACTTCACACATAATCGTGAATCCTACTTACCCTATTTACAGGGGGTAACAGATCCTGACCTCGCTTATCATTCCCAGTTAAATGTCACCAAAATTGGGGATCAATTAAAAGCCGGCTTAGAGGCGAGAGGAATTGGTACATCCATAGATAAATCTGATGTTATGGGGTCTGTAAAAATGGCTGCAGCGTATTCAAAATCTGGTGAATTGGTTCGGGAGACACTTGCTACAAACAGTGATATTCACTATTTAATTGATATCCATCGAGATGCCAGACGAAAAGATAAAACAACGCCAATTATTAATGGACAGGCCTATGCACAGCTGGTTTTTGTGGTCGGTGGAAAAAACCCTAATTATGAAAAAAATCTAAAATTAGCAACGGACCTTCATAACCTATTACAAGAAAAATATAAAGGAATTAGCTGGGGAGTCTTGATGAAAAAAGACGCCGGATCAAATGGAGTGTATAATCAAAACCTTTCTGACAATGCTTTGTTAATTGAATTTGGCGGTGTTGATAATACCTTTGAAGAGCTAAACCGTTCAGCTGACGCGCTTGCAGATGTCTTTAGTGAATATTTCTGGCAGGCCGAGAAAGTAAATTATGATGTAGAACAATCCACGGATAAACAATAGAAGTAAAGGAGCATGTGCTATGAAAATGTTCATGCTGAAATTTTTTTGTATAGTAGCGCTGATGTTTATTTCAGTGTTAGCCGGTATGCAATTAGCCAATGACGGTATTCATAAAATGAAGGGCTATGATGACCCGAATTTTCAAAATGCTGTGGCCTTAAATGATAATGGTGACCATGTTAAGGCCACATTCTTGGGAAATGACATCTCAAGCCACGACATCGATGAAAAGAAAAAGAAGCTTGAGGAAATAAGTGCCTTTAATCTTTTTTCTTCGATGGGAAAGAAGGTCTCAGAAGGTGTTTCCTCAGCTTCGGAAAAACTGATTAATCTTATTACTCAATAAATTTGCCTGCGGTTCCTTAATGGGATACCGCTATTTTTATGGTAAAACCACCCTCTTTTAGTTTTCATTGAATCTTATTTCCCGTACTGATATAATCAAAAATAGTGTACTTGTGCGAGTTATAGTAGGAGTGAAATACATGAACAGAGAAGATAAATTAAAAAGACAATCAAAGATAAGAAATTTCTCGATTATTGCCCATATTGACCATGGGAAATCAACATTAGCTGACCGTATTTTGGAAAAAACGAATGCATTAACTTCTCGTGAAATGAAGGATCAGCTTCTAGATTCGATGGATTTAGAAAGAGAACGCGGCATAACGATTAAGTTAAATGCCGTGCAATTAAAATACAAAGCAAAAGATGGAGAAGAGTATACCTTCCATCTCATCGATACACCTGGACACGTCGATTTTACGTATGAGGTATCACGTTCTCTTGCTGCTTGTGAAGGTGCTGTTTTAGTCGTGGACGCTGCACAGGGGATTGAAGCACAAACTCTAGCAAACGTTTATCTAGCACTAGACAATAACCTTGAAATTTTACCGGTTATAAATAAAATCGACTTACCAAGTGCAGAGCCTGAAAGAGTCCGTAATGAAATAGAAGAAGTTATTGGACTTGACGCCTCTGAAGCAGTGTTAGCATCTGCTAAAGCCGGTATTGGGATTGAAGAAATTCTTGAACAGGTAGTGAAAGCTGTTCCTGCTCCAACAGGTGACCCAGATGCCCCTTTAAAAGCGTTAATTTTTGATTCCCTTTATGATGCCTATCGTGGTGTAGTGGCCTACATCCGTGTTTTTGAAGGAAGTGTAAAAGTGGGCGATAAAATTAAAATGATGGCTACTGGTGCAGAATTTGAAGTAAATGAAGTAGGGGTATTTACACCCAAATCATTGCTTTTAGACGAACTAACTGTTGGGGACGTTGGATTCCTGACAGCCTCTATCAAAAATGTAGGGGATACTCGTGTCGGTGATACGATTACAAATGCAAAAAATGGTGCAACTGAACCGCTGCCAGGTTACCGTACATTAAATCCAATGGTATACTGTGGCTTGTATCCCATTGATACTGCGAAATTTAATGATTTACGTGAAGCACTAGAGAAGCTGCAGTTAAATGATTCTGCGCTACAATTCGAGCCTGAAACTTCACAGGCGCTAGGTTTTGGTTTCCGCTGTGGGTTCTTAGGTCTTCTTCATATGGAGATTATCCAAGAGCGGATTGAGCGTGAATTCAAAATTGATTTGATAACAACAGCTCCAAGTGTTATCTATGATGTACACATGACAAATGGCACTCAAATAAAAGTGGATAACCCTTCAAATCTTCCGGATCCACAGAAAATTGACCATGTTGAAGAGCCTTACGTAAAAGCAACGATGATGGCTCCAAATGAATATGTCGGTGCGATTATGGAGCTTTGTCAGCAAAAGCGTGGTATGTTTATTAATATGGAATACCAAGGTGAAAATCGTGTAAGCATTATCTATGAAATTCCGTTAGCAGAAATTGTTTATGATTTTTTTGATCAACTTAAATCTAGCACCCGAGGCTATGCATCATTTGATTATGAGTTAATTGGCTACAAACCGTCTAGCTTGGTTAAAATGGATATATTGTTAAACGCTGAAAAGGTGGATGCCTTAAGCTTTATCGTTCATAAAGATTTTGCCTATGAACGCGGCAAAGTCATTGTTGAGAAGCTTAAAGAATTAATCCCAAGGCAGCAATTCGAAGTTCCTGTCCAAGCCGCTATTGGTCAGAAAATTGTTGCTCGCTCAACCATTAAATCCATGGGTAAAAACGTATTGGCTAAATGTTATGGGGGAGATATCTCCCGTAAACGAAAGCTGCTCGAGAAACAAAAAGAAGGTAAAAAACGAATGAAACAGGTTGGTTCTGTCGAGGTCCCACAAGAAGCCTTCATGGCAGTTCTAAAAATGGATGATAACAATACCAAAAAATAAAAAAATGTAACGGGAGGTTGGGATGTCTATATATAGGCGGAATCCAGCCTCTTTTTACTAGAAAAAAGAAGGTGAAAGTATGATTAAAGCTGCTTATCTCCATATACCCTTTTGTGAGCATATTTGCCATTACTGTGATTTTAATAAAGTATTTCTTAAAGGGCAGCCGGTGGATGAATATTTAAAGTCACTTGAGCAGGAAATGATTCTCACTCTACAAAAATACCCAACTGACCAGTTGGAAACAATTTTTGTAGGCGGCGGGACTCCTACTTCCCTAAATGAAAAACAACTCGAATGGTTTTGTCAAAGTATAAATAGAAATTTACCGATGGGCTGTAATCATGAGTTTACATTTGAAGCAAATCCAGGTGATTTAACAAAAGAAAAGTTACAAATATTAAAAGATGCAGGTGTAAACCGCCTTAGTCTCGGTGTTCAAACCTTTAATGATGACTTGTTAGAGAAAATTGGCCGTGTACATCGGGCAGAAGATGTTTACCAAACAGTAGACAATGCCAAGTCAATTGGTTTTGATAACATTAGTATTGATTTAATCTTCAGTCTGCCAACACAAACGATTAACGATTTTAAGGAGTCATTAGCACAAGCCTTTACTCTAGATATTCAACATTACTCTGCGTATTCATTAATTATTGAACCAAAGACCGTTTTTTACAATCTCATGCAAAAAGGCAAACTGCCACAACCTGGAGAAGATACGGAAGCAGCAATGTATGAACTGCTTATGGAGCAAATGGAAAAGCACGGATTTAAACAGTATGAAATTAGTAATTTTTCAAAGCCTGGCTATGAAAGCAAACATAACCTAACATACTGGAATAACGAATACTATTATGGGTTCGGTGCAGGTGCTCACAGCTATGTGAATGGCTGGAGACGCTCGAATGCTGGACCATTGAAAAAGTATATGGAACTAATTGATAACGGGAACCTCCCAATATTCCAGGAACACCAAACTTCAAAAGCAGAACAAATAGAAGAAGAAATGTTTTTAGGTCTGCGAAAAACAGATGGAGTATCTATATCCCATTTCATTGAAAAATTTGATATTGATCCACTGGAAATATTTGGAAATGAGATATCTGATTTGATTGCAAAAAAATGGATAGAAGTAAAAGAAGATAATATATATTTAACAAAAACAGGGCGGCCCCTCGGTAATGAGGTTTTCCAATCATTTTTAGGTGTTGCAAATTAACCCTAGGAACATGGTGATTTGCAATTTCTTAACACCAAATGATTGACACCATCCCCCTATTTTTGATAATTTATTAATAGAATTAGCACTCGACTTCAATGAGTGCTAACAGAGGTGATGAAAGGTGTTAACAGATCGTCAATTATTGATTCTTCAGGTTATTGTTGATGATTTTATTCGGTCTGCACAACCTGTCGGCTCAAGGAGTTTGTCGAAAAAAGAAGAAATTTCATTTAGTTCAGCAACAATTCGGAATGAAATGGCTGACCTTGAAGAGTTAGGCTATATAGAAAAAACGCATACTTCTTCTGGTCGTGTTCCTTCTGAAAAAGGCTATCGGTATTATGTAGACCATTTGCTGTCGCCTCAAGTATTAAACAAGCAGGATATTACGATTATTCAATCGATTTTTGCGGAAAAGATTTTTGAGTTTGAGAAAATTATCCAAAAATCAGCAAAAATCTTATCTGAGTTAACCAATTATACTTCTATCGTTTTAGGTCCTGCGGCCAGCTTTAATAAACTTAAAAGAATACAAATCATTCCTTTAAACAAGGAAACAGCTGTAGCTATCTTTGTTACTGATTCAGGTCATGTTGAAAACCGGACATTTTATTTGCCGCCTTCAGTTGATGCGAGTGATTTGGAAAAGACAGTCAACATATTAAACGAACGGTTGACAGGGGTAGCGCTAGAAGAGTTAAACGATAAAATCTATAAGGAAGTTGCGACGCTGTTGAGGCAGCATATTCGAAATTATGATTTAATGCTGCACACCATTGCTGATTCGCTTAAAATGCCGGCTAATGAAAAACTCTTCTTTGGTGGTAAGACAAATATGTTAAGCCAGCCGGAATTTCATGATATCAGCAAAATTCGTACCCTCTTACAGATGATTGATCACGAAGAGTGGATCTATCCTTTAATCAAACATGACTCAGCTGGTATCAACGTGAAAATCGGCAGAGAAAACAACAACAGCGCAATGGAAAATTGCAGCCTTATTACGGCAACCTATTCAGTTGGAGCAGAAAGTTTGGGAACCATTGCAATTCTTGGACCAACTAGAATGGAGTACTCACGTGTAATAAGCTTGCTGCAGTTTTTAAGTAAGGATTTAACCTCAGTATTAACGAACCTGTATCAAAAATATTAGCAGTGGAAATATTGAGTAAGGGTGAATGCTCTATTTTCACCCTCCTTTTCATGAAAATAACCATTACGATAAATGTTTAACAATCCTTTAAGGAGGTGAGTAAGTTGACAGAAGAAAAGAATAACACTCTTAATGAGGAAGTTGAGTCCGAAACAAATGAACAAGTAGAACTTACCAATGAGGGAGTTGAACCTGTTTTTGCTGAAACAGGGGATTCCACTGAAGATTCAGCGAAGGTAGACTATGCTGCTGAAATTCAAAACCTCACCAGTAAATTAGAAGAAGCGGATAATCGTTACTTGCGTCTACAGGCAGATTTTGATAACTTCCGCCGTCGTACTCGATTAGAAATCGAGGCGGGTGAAAAATATAAAGCACAAAAGTTAGTGACTGAGTTGCTTCCGACTTTGGACAATTTCGAAAGAGCACTTCAAATAGAAGCAGACAATGACCAAACGCGCTCCTTGCTTCAAGGAATGGAAATGGTTTATCGTAGCTTAGTTGACGCCTTGAAAAAAGAAGGTGTTGAACCAATTGAAGCAGTTGGAAAAGAGTTTGATCCAAATTTCCACCAAGCAGTAATGCAGGGAGAAGATGAGAATTATGGCTCTAATATCGTAAGTGCTGAATTTCAAAAAGGGTACATGTTAAAGGATCGAGTGATCCGCCCGTCAATGGTTAAGGTTAATCAATAAACCTACATATTAATACCTAGGAGGAAAAGGGAAATGAGTAAAATTATCGGTATTGACCTTGGTACAACAAACTCATGTGTTGCAGTTCTTGAAGGCGGCGAACCAAAGGTTATTCCAAATCCAGAAGGAAACCGCACAACACCATCTGTTGTTGCATTTAAAAACGGTGAACGCCAAATAGGGGAAGTGGCTAAGCGTCAGGCTGTTACGAACCCAAATACCATCATGTCCATTAAACGTCATATGGGAACAGATTACAAAGTAGAAGTAGAAGGTAAAAACTATACTCCACAAGAAATGTCAGCTATTATCCTTCAATATTTAAAATCTTACGCTGAAGATTATTTAGGTGAGCCAGTTACTAAAGCAGTTATTACTGTACCTGCTTACTTTAATGACGCCGAACGCCAAGCTACAAAGGATGCAGGTAGAATTGCTGGTTTAGAAGTTGAGCGTATCATCAATGAACCTACTGCTGCAGCTCTTGCGTACGGATTGGATAAAACGGATGAAGACCAAACGATTCTTGTTTATGACCTTGGCGGCGGTACATTCGACGTTTCCATCCTTGAATTAGGTGATGGTGTATTTGAAGTTAAATCTACTGCTGGTGATAACCGTCTAGGCGGAGATGACTTTGACCAAGTTATTATTGATTACCTAGTAGAGCAATTCAAAAAAGAAAATGGCATTGACCTTTCCCAAGATAAAATGGCATTACAGCGCTTAAAGGATGCTGCAGAAAAAGCGAAAAAGGATTTATCTGGAGTAGCTTCAACGCAAATTTCTTTACCATTTATCACTGCAGGTCCTGCTGGTCCACTTCACCTTGAAGTAACAATGACAAGAGCTAAATTTGATGAGCTATCTGCACACCTTGTAGAGCGGACAATGGGGCCTACTCGCCAAGCATTAAGTGACGCTGGTCTTTCGCCATCACAGCTTGATAAGGTCATTCTGGTCGGCGGATCAACTCGTATTCCTGCTGTACAGGAAGCAATTAAAAAGGCAACAGGTAAAGAACCACACCGTGGAGTTAACCCGGATGAAGTAGTAGCAATGGGTGCAGCTATTCAAGGCGGCGTAATCACAGGTGATGTAAAAGATGTTGTTTTACTTGACGTGACACCATTATCACTAGGTATCGAAACAATGGGCGGTGTGTTTACAAAGTTAATCGACCGTAATACAACGATTCCAACATCAAAATCACAAGTATTCTCAACTGCGGCTGATAACCAAACGGCTGTTGATATTCACGTTCTTCAAGGGGAACGTCCAATGGCAAATCTAAATAAAACATTGGGACGTTTCCAATTATCCGATATTCCACCAGCTCCACGTGGAATTCCACAAATTGAAGTAACGTTTGATATTGATAAAAACGGTATTGTCAATGTACGTGCGAAAGATCTTGGTACGAATAAAGAACAGCAAATTACAATCAAATCTTCAACTGGTCTCTCTGATGAAGAAATTCAAAAAATGGTTAGAGAAGCAGAAGAAAACGCTGAAGCTGATAAACAGCGTAAAGAAGAAGTGGAACTTCGCAATGAAGCAGACCAATTAGTCTTTACAACTGAAAAAACATTAAAAGATTTAGAAGATAAAGTGGACGCTGCTGAAGTAGCGAAAGCAAATGAAGCAAAAGATGCTTTAAAAGCAGCGATTGAGCAAAATGATCTTGCCGAAATCCGCGCTAAAAAAGACGCTTTACAAGAAATTGTTCAAGCTTTAACTGTTAAGCTTTATGAACAAGCTGCTCAAGCAGCACAAGGAGCGCAAGGCGCAGAAGGCGGAGCAGCAGGTCCTAAAGATGACAATGTAGTCGACGCTGAATTTGAAGAAATCAAAGAAGAGAAATAAAAAAGCAAAGCTAGTAACTTACGAAAAAGTCAAAGTCAGCATCGGCTTTGGCTTTTTCTTTGTAAAATATCTATGTATTGTCCAGCTCCAGGCGCTATCGGCTTGAGACATAAGCTTGTCTAGTTGCGGCTCGTCTTATGCTAGTCGACGATAAGCAAGCGCCTTGTGCATTTCTTATTGCAATGACCTTCTTATAAATGTTAGAATAATCTTTATGTGAAAGATTCGGGAGTGGTAATCATGAGTAAACGAGATTACTATGAGGTGCTTGGTGTTAGTAAGAGCGCTTCTAAGGATGAGATAAAAAAAGCATATCGAAAGCTCTCTAAACAATATCATCCAGATATTAACAAAGAGCCGGATGCTGCAGATAAATTTAAAGAAATCGCTGAAGCTTATGAGGTTCTAAGCGATGATCAAAAAAAGGCACACTATGATCAATTTGGTCATACTGATCCAAATCAAGGTTTTGGCGGTGGCGCTGATTTTGGCGGCGGCTTTGGCGGCTTCGAAGATATTTTTAATACGTTCTTCGGCGGTGGAGGCGGATCGCGACGACGTGATCCTAATGCTCCAAGACAAGGTGCAGACCTGCAGTACACGATGACGATTACGTTTGAGGAAGCAGCGTTTGGAAAAGAAACAGATATTGAAATCCCACGTGAAGAAACATGTGGTACATGCAGCGGGTCTGGTGCTAAAAAAGGTACCAAAGCAGAAACATGTCAGCACTGTCATGGAACAGGACAGTTAAATATTGAGCAAAATACACCATTTGGCAGAGTTGTTAATCGCCGCATTTGCCACCATTGTAATGGTACAGGTAAAGAGATAAAACATAAATGCTCAACCTGTGGCGGCACTGGTAAAGTGAAAAAGCGGAAAAAAATACATGTTAAAATCCCTGCAGGTATTGACGATGGGCAACAGCTAAGAATTTCTGGACAAGGTGAGGGCGGAATTAACGGAGGCCCATCTGGCGATTTATATATTGTTTTCCACGTAAGAGAACATGAGTTTTTTGAGAGAGATGGCGATGATGTTTATTGTGAAATGCCAATAACCTTCGTTCAAGCGTCTCTTGGTGCAGAAATTGAAGTGCCAACACTGCATGGAAAAGTAAAACTTAAGGTTCCTGCTGGAACACAAACAGGTACTAAATTCCGACTTAAAGGTAAAGGAATTCCTAATGTACGTGGTTATGGGGTAGGGGACCAGCATATTATTGTCCGTATGATCACTCCTACGAAGTTAACGGATAAACAAAAGCAGCTTCTTCGTGAGTTTGCAGATCTTAGTGGTAACTCACCAATCGGTGAACATGAAGAAGGGTTTTTCTCAAAAGTAAAACGAGCCTTTAAGGGCGAGTAAGGATTGGAGTTGGTAGAATGAAGTGGTCTGAACTTAGTATTCACACTACAAATGAAGCGATTGAACCAATATCGCATATATTACATGAGGCCGGTGCCAGCGGCGTAGTTATTGAGGATCCTTTTGAACTAACAAAGGAAAGACAAGATCAATTCGGGGAAATCTACCAACTCAATCCAGATGATTACCCTGAAGAAGGAGTTATCGTTAAAGCATATCTGCCTGTTAACAGCTTCTTAGGTGAAACGGTAGATGCGATAAAAGAATCGATTAATAACCTTATAATCCACAATATTGATATTGGAATAAATAAAGTGACCATTAGTGAAGTGAACGAGGAAGAATGGGCAACAGCATGGAAGAAATATTATCATCCTGTTAAAATTTCAGAGAAGTTTACTATTGTTCCTACTTGGGAGATATACACTCCAGTCAGCAGTGATGAATTAATCATTGAATTGGATCCTGGAATGGCCTTCGGAACCGGAACACATCCAACAACGGTAATGTGTATTCAAGCTCTAGAAAGAACAGTAGTTCCCGGTGACAGGGTAATTGATGTTGGAACTGGATCAGGTGTGCTAAGTATTGCTGCAGCTATGCTAGGTGCAGAAGATGTTCGTGCCTATGATTTAGATGAAGTTGCTGTAACATCAGCGCGACTCAACATAAAGCTTAATAAAGTAAGTGATAAGGTAACCACTTCGCAAAATAACCTTTTAGATGGTGTAGAAGAGAATTCAGCTGACGTGGTTGTAGCCAATATTTTAGCTGAAGTTATTTTGCGTTTTACAGATGATGTAGCACATGTTGTGAAACCTGGGGGAACTTTTATTGCCTCAGGAATTATTCAGCAGAAGAAAGATCAAGTAAAAGAAGGACTCATACAGTCCGGATTTGAAATCATCGAAACCATCTTAATGGAAGATTGGGTTGCGATTATTGCTAAAAGGGTATAATGCTGAAAAAAGGGGATAATACCCCTTTTTTCTATTTCTCTGCTTTAAATGTTACATTCATTGCAGTAAAATAAAGAGTAAAATGTTTTAGAGGGGTGCATCGTGTGCAACGGTACTTTGTTAAACAACGAGCAAATGAAAATCGTTTTGTGATTGATGGTGATGACCGCCATCATATTATTAAGGTAATGCGCATGGAAACCGGGGGCAAAATCATATGTGTTGAACCTGAAGGAAAAGCAGCAGTTTGTGAAATTGCAAAAATTACCGATGAACAAGTCGTTGCAGACGTTGTACAATGGAAAGATGATAAGTCGGAGCTTCCTGTTTCAATTACGATTGCAAGCGGACTCCCAAAAGGGGACAAACTTGAATGGATTATTCAAAAAGGTACTGAACTTGGTGCCAACGAGTTTATTCCTTTTGCAGCACGTCGTTCTGTCGTAAAATGGGATGATAAAAAAGCTGGTAAAAAGGTAGAGAGATGGCAAAAAATCGCCAAAGAAGCTGCGGAACAATCCCATCGAGCCATTGTACCTGAAATTATAAGCCCGATGAATTTTAAAGCTTTGATAGAAAAAGGCAAAAATTTTCATTATAAATTAGTTGCTTTCGAGGAAGAAAGCAGAAGCGGTGAAACTTCTACTTTTTCAGCAACATTACAAAAAATGAAACCAGGGGAATCACTGCTTTTAGTTTTTGGTCCTGAGGGTGGGCTTGCAGAAGATGAGGTCCACATTCTACAGGAAAATGATTTTACCCTATGCGGCTTAGGTCCGCGTATTTTAAGAACGGAAACTGCGCCCTTATTTGCTCTAGCGGCGATTTCCTACCATTTTGAATTAATGAGGAGATGAATACAATGCCAACAGTCGCTTTTCATACACTTGGATGTAAGGTGAATCATTATGAGACTGAAGCAATCTGGCAATTGTTCAAGCAAGAAGGCTATGATCGAGTTGATTTTGAATCAATTTCCGATGTCTATATTATTAATACTTGTACGGTAACAAATACTGGCGATAAAAAAAGCCGTCAAGTGATTCGACGGGCTGTACGTAAAAATCCTGACGCCGTAATTTGTGTTACAGGATGTTATGCTCAAACTTCACCTGCTGAGATTATGGCGATACCGGGTGTTGATATTGTAGTTGGGACCCAGGATCGTGTGAAAATGCTTGAGTACATCGAACAGTATAAAACAGAACGCCAGCCAATTAATGGCGTAGGCAATATTATGAAAAATCGTGTTTACGAAGAGCTTGATGTTCCTGCGTTTACAGATCGTACACGTGCTTCATTGAAAATCCAAGAGGGTTGTAACAACTTCTGCACGTTCTGTATTATCCCTTGGGCACGCGGATTAATGAGATCCCGTGACCCAAAGGAAGTTATTCGCCAAGCTATTCAGCTTGTTGATGCAGGTTATAAAGAAATCGTATTAACCGGGATTCACACAGGCGGATACGGTGAAGATATGAAGGATTACAATTTAGCCTTGTTGCTCCGTGAGTTAGAAGCCCAAGTTAAAGGGCTAGAAAGACTTCGGATTTCATCTATTGAAGCAAGTCAAATCACAGACGAAGTAATTGAAGTAATCAAACACTCAAATATTATTGTTCGTCATTTGCATATCCCAATACAATCTGGCTCCAATACTGTATTAAAAAGAATGCGTCGTAAATATACAATGGAGTTCTTTGGTGAAAGATTAGATCGCCTTAAAGAGGTGCTTCCAGGTCTTGCGGTTACATCTGACGTTATTGTTGGTTTTCCTGGTGAAACAGAAGAAGAGTTTATGGAAACCTATAATTTTATTAATGAACATAAATTTTCTGAATTACATGTTTTCCCTTATTCTAAGCGGACAGGAACTCCAGCTGCAAGGATGGAAGACCAGGTGGATGAAGAGGTTAAAAATGAGCGTGTACACCGCTTAATAGCTCTTTCTGATCAGTTAGCTAAGGAATATGCTTCGCAATTTGAAAATGATGTATTGGAAGTAATTCCTGAAGAAGAATTCAATGATGGATTATATGTTGGTTACACAGATAATTATTTAAAAGTGGTTTTCCCTGCAACAGAAGAAATGATTGGTAAACTTGTTAAAGTAAAACTTACAAAAGCAGGTTATCCATACAATGAAGGACAATTTGTCACAATTGTTGAAGAAGATATAAAAGCAGAAGTATTTACAAAAGAAGAAGCTGCTATTTAAGGACCTAGTTTGGTCCTTTTTTTTGGGGATTTGGGTACTCTAATGTTAGTATCAAATATCTTATGAAGTTGGATTAGAAAAGGGGTATGTAAAAATGGCTACTACCAATATTGCTTCAATGATAGACCATACATTGTTAAAAGCGGACGCAACCCGCCAGCAAATTGAAACCCTGTGCCAAGAGGCAATAGAACATAAATTCTTTTCAGTTTGTGTAAATCCAACTTGGGTAAGCACAGCTAGAGAGTTACTTAGCGGAAGCGGCGTTAAGGTGTGCACCGTTATTGGATTTCCACTAGGCACTGCAACGCCGGAAACAAAGGCTTTTGAAACAAATAATGCGATAGAAAATGGCGCTGATGAAGTGGATATGGTTATCAATATCGGCGCTTTAAAGGATAAAAATGATGAGTTAGTTGAAAAAGATATTCGGGCAGTTGTGGACGCTGCAAAGGGAAGAGCGTTAACAAAGGTTATTATTGAAACAAGCTTGCTTACAAGGGAAGAAAAAGTTCGTGCCTGTGAGCTTGCAGTTAAGGCTGGTACAGACTTTGTAAAAACATCCACAGGTTTCTCAACTGGCGGTGCTACAGTAGAAGATATTAAGCTGATGAGGGAAACTGTTGGGCCTGATATTGGAGTAAAAGCCTCTGGAGGAGTCCGTAATACCGAAGATACGGAAAAAATGATTCAAGCAGGAGCAACGAGAATTGGCGCAAGTGCGGGAATAGCAATTCTGAAAGGATTAACATCCTCTTCTGACTACTAAAAAAGACGGCCAAAGGCCGTCTTCTGGCTGTCGAGATAGTTTCGATAGCCATTATTTTTTTATAAATTTGACAATGCTCCGCGTTTTTCTATTATAGACGGTTCGTAGGATTTGTCCTTAAGACCCCGGATAGAGGACTAATCTTTCTAGTGGCGCGTATTGATTTGTCCTCAAGACCCCGGATAGAGGACTAATCTTTCTAGTGGCGTGTGTTGATTTGTCCTCAAGACCCCGGATTAAGGACTAATCCTTCAAGTGGCGCGTGTTGATTTGTCCTCAAGACCCCGGATTAAGGACTAATCTTTCTAGTGGCGTGTGTTGATTTGTCCTCAAGACCCCGGATTAAGGACTAATCCTTCAAGTGGTGCGTGTTGATTTGTCCTTAAGCCCCCGGATTGAGGACTAATCCTTCTGGTGGCGCGTGTTGATTTGTCCTCAAGCCCCTGGATTGAGGACTAATCCTTCTGAGAAGCGCATATGATCTGTCATCAAAATAAAAGATCCGAGAAAAATAACCTTTCTCGACAATCAGAAGACGGCCAAAGGCCGTCTTTTAGTTAATTACTTGTTTTTCCACCATGTATCTTCAGTATCATTTCACCAAATTTAGTTGCAAATGGCAAAACCATAATGGATGAAACCACATTAAAAATTACGCTAATGTGGGCTAACTGAATCATCTTTTCATTCGCTAATATATGGGCATTTTCAGACAAATAAGGAATAAAGGGAGGTAAAAATCACAACGCCGGCAACATTTAGCCAAACATGTGCAAAAGCAGCCAATCTTGATTCTTTCCCGCCTCCAATCGAAGCGATTAGCGCTGTAATACATGTCCCAATATTTGCCCCAAATACGATCGCAATCCCAGCATCAAGATGAAGAAGACCTGCAGTTAAAAAACCCATGGTGATACCTGTCATAGCTGTACTAGATTGTATAATTGCAGTAATAAATGCTCCAGTTAAAATACTTAGTAAGATATTGTCGTTAATAGAGAGGATAAAATTATTGATAAATGGGAGTGCAGTCAATGGCTTAGCTAAAAGCTCAAAGCCTTTCATTGCTGTAAACACTGAGGCGATACCAAAGGTGACCATTCCGATACTTCTAATTTTAATTGATTTAAAAAAGGTAAGTAATGCTCCAATAATAGCGAGTGGTACTAAAACTTTATCAAGATTGAAGGTTATCAGCTCAGTTTTAAATGTGGTTCCGATATTTGTGCCTAAGATAATCCCGATGGATTGAGGAAAAGTCATGATCTTTGCTGATATTAATCCAATTGTGATAACCATCACTGCCGAACTGCTCTGTAATAATGCAGTAACAAAGGTGCCTGTCACCATACCTTTTAGTGGTGTACGTGTTAGTTTAGTCAGCCATCCTTTTAATTTATTCCCCGACAAATTAAATAATCCGAACCTTATTATGGTCATGCCAAAGATAAATAATAAGATAAATAATATAAATAATAGTATGTAAAGCATGTCTTCACCCCTCTCTTAATTGTATGCCTGAGGAAGTGGGACATGCCGGATTTATGGGGAGTTGTTCAAAAAGTTATGGAGATATGAATAAAAATATTAAAAGCTTGTTTCAACTCTACAAATACAGTTGACCTTGTTTCTATGATATATTATAATTGCAAGGTACATGGATTGAATGTAAGTGTGTTGTGTTTCGGAGGGAGGGAAAGAGAATGTCTAAAACCGTCGTTAAGAAAAACGAATCGCTTGAAGATGCTCTTCGTCGCTTCAAACGTACAGTATCAAAAACTGGTACTTTGCAAGAGGCAAGAAAGCGCGAATTCTACGAAAAGCCAAGTGTAAAGCGTAAGAAAAAGTCTGAAGCAGCAAGAAAACGTAAGTTCTAAGAGAGGGTGTAATTTATGAGTCTTCTCGAGCGTTTAAATAGTGACATGAAACAAGCGATGAAAAATAAGGAAAAAGACAAACTCACAACGATTCGGATGGTAAAAGCTTCATTGCAAAATGAAGCGATTAAGCTTGGTACAAAAGAGCTTTCCGAAGAAGCTGAGTTAACTATCCTTTCTCGCGAAGTGAAACAACGCAAAGAATCCCTCCATGAATTTGATAAAGCAGGTCGTCAAGACCTTGTTGATAAATTGCGTGCAGAGTTGGCTATCGTCGAACTGTATTTACCGAAGCAGCTTTCCGAAGAAGAGTTGTCAGAAATTGTTATAGAAACAATCTCTGAAGTCGGTGCAAAATCAAAAGCGGATATGGGAAAAGTGATGGCTGCGATTATGCCTAAAGTAAAGGGTAAAGCAGACGGGTCACTCGTAAATAAATACGTACAACAACACCTTTCATAATTATTCTGACAACCAAAGCCGCAAGCGTTTAGCTTGCGGTTTTTCACTGTTTTGGATAACTTGAAACTTATTTGGATTTAAAACGTATACATAGTGTCGACTAGAAGGGAGGGTAACCATGATTGAGTTTTTAACTGATCCAATCGTTGTAACGTTGTTATTAACCATTGCAGGGGCAGCTATTGTTTATGAGCTTTTTTCATCAAGGTTTGGGATATCAGGATTCATAGGTTTATTTGCATTACTTCTTTTCTTTTATGGACATTTTCAAGCTGGTCTTGCCGGTTTTGGAACAATTATGTTATTTGCAGTTGGGATCATGCTGATCTTTTTAGAATTTTTTCTTCCAGGAGCTATTTCGGGCACGCTGGGATTGGCTGCTTTAATAGCGAGTCTGTTTCTGGCGGGAGAAAATCCTTTGAGCATGGGAATATCTATTTTTATTTCAATTTGTGTTTCTATTGCGGTTTTATTTTTTATGATTAAGGTCCTGGTCAAGAAAATGGTTTTATTTAATCGAATGATTTTGTTTGATACTGCGAAAAAAGAAGATGGCTATGTATCTAACATAAATCGTACAGATTTACTAGGTAAAGAAGGTATTGCATTAACAGTCTTAAGACCTTCAGGAACGGCCGTTTTTAACAATGAAAGAATTGATGTTGTAAGTGAAGGCGGTTTCATTGATCAAAATGCTAAAATTACAGTAATCAAGGTCGAAGGTGTACGAATCGTGGTCAGAAAAGTAAATTAGTCCGAAAGAGGAGGTAAGTGCGGTGGAATTAACAAGTGGAAGTTTATTTATGATTGGTATCATTGTTGTTGCATTGATTTTTCTCGGAATATTATTATCTTTTGTACCGGTAATGCTTTGGGTATCTGCCCTTGCTGCAGGGGTTCGAATTAGTATTTTTACATTAGTTGGGATGAGACTTAGACGGGTTACACCGAGCCGGGTTGTAAATCCGCTTATTAAGGCGCATAAAGCTGGTCTAAATGTGACAACCAATCAGTTAGAAAGTCATTACTTAGCTGGCGGGAATGTCGATAGAGTAGTTAATGCTTTAATTGCTGCCCATCGGGCGAACATTGAGTTAACATTTGAACGCTGTGCTGCGATTGATTTAGCAGGACGTGATGTATTAGAAGCGGTGCAAATGAGTGTTAATCCTAAAGTAATTGAAACACCATTTATCGCAGGTGTAGCCATGAACGGTATTGAAGTAAAGGCAAAAGCGAGAATTACCGTACGAGCTAATATCGACCGTCTTGTCGGGGGGGCGGGTGAAGACACTGTTGTAGCACGTGTAGGTGAAGGGGTTATATCGACAATAGGTTCCTCACTTGACCATAGTAAAGTCCTCGAGAGCCCTGAACTGATTTCGCAAACAGTATTAGCTAAAGGATTAGATTCAGGCACCGCTTTTGAAATTCTATCGATTGATATAGCTGATGTCGATTTAGGAAGAAACATCGGTGCGGAGCTGCAAACGGAGCAGGCTGAAGCCGATAAGAAGATAGCCCAGGCAAAAGCAGAAGAGCGCAGGGCTATGGCTGTCGCTACAGAGCAGGAAATGAAGGCAAAAGTAGAGGAAATGAGAGCTAAGGTTGTAGAGGCCGAGGCAGAGGTACCACTGGCCATGGCAGAAGCATTAAAATCTGGAAATATCAGTGTAATGGAATATATGAATTATAAAAATATTTCTGCAGATACAGATATGCGCGGCTCTATCGGAAAGATGACAGGTGATAAAAAAGACGACCGCTAAACAGCCGATTATTTCTTTAAAGAAGGAGGGTCGGGCTTGGAAACAATATTATTTTTGATTATTGCCGGAATTCTTTCGTCCATCTTTAGTAAGGCCAAGGGTAAGAATAAGCCTGGAAGAACTAAGCCATTTACTGCAAAAGGGTTTTCTGATATTCGCACCCAAGTTGAACAACAAATGATGAAAAAGCAGCGAAAACCTGGTCAAATCTCTACAGGTCAGCCTGTGCTGCTAGATACAAATTTGCCGAGTTTAGAGGAAAAATATCTAGAAATAAAGCATAAGCCTGTGGTTCCCATAAAACAACTAGAGCAGCCGGTTGAATCCACTTTATTAAAAGTTGATTCAGCGGATGTTTCATTTGAAAAACCTGATGAAAAAACAATTATAAATGGGATCATTTGGGGAGAAATTCTCGGTGAACCACGAGCCAAAAAACCATATTTTTCGAGAAAGAGCTAAATGAATAATTGCAAATTAGTATAAATCGAAAAAGAAGTGCTAGAACCTTCCTTCATTTCATAAATATGAGATGAAAGGGGGTTCTTTTTTTATGGCAAAAAAATGGGGCCTGCGTGTCCGGAACTGGATGGCACAAAAAATGGATCTTCCTCAAGATGTCATGATGGATTTGCCCCGAATCACTATGATTGGGCAAATCCATATTTACATCGAGAATCATAGAGGGTTGATTACCTTTACTGATAAAGAATTGCGACTGTTGTTAAAGCAGGGTCAATTACAAATAAAGGGTAAGTCTTTCGTGATAAAGACCATATTACCTGAAGAAATTTTGCTTGAAGGAAAAATTGATCAGGTCATTTATATAAATGAAAATCCAGGAGGAACCAAATGAAAAACCAATGGATCGAATTCATATCTGGCAAGGTAACCGTCAAAGTATCAGGAAGAGGCATAGAAAGGTTCTTAAATGTATTAATCAGAAACGGTCTGATTATATGGAATGTAAAACGACACGGGACCGAAACGATTACCTTTACAATGAGACTTCAGGACGCATTAAGAATTAGACGTTATGCAAGAGAAAGAGATTGCTCGATTACATTCTTAAAAAGGGCAGGTATGCCTTTTTTATTTAAACGGCTATTGAAAAACAGTGGTTTTGTAGGAGGGGCTCTTCTCTTTTTGCTGATTATTATGTTTTTATCAAATGTGATTTGGGGTATAGAAATAAAAGGAGCAAAACCTGCAACAGAGTATCAGATTCGCAAAGAATTGGACAAGATGGGAGTAAAAATTGGAAAAGTCCAGTTTTTTGTGGATAACGTGGAAGGGATACAAAGGAAATTGACTAACAATGTTGGGAACCTTACTTGGGTAGGTGTGGAATTAAAGGGGACAACCTACCACCTTCAAGTGGTTGAGAAGAAAGAGCCTGAAAAGCCGGAGCAACTTGCACCTAGAAATCTGGTTGCAAAAAAGAAAGCTATTATTGATTCCATGTATGTTGAAACAGGACAAAAAATGGTTGATATACATGACCATGTAGAAGCTGGGCAATTGTTAGTATCTGGTGTTATTGGAAAAGAAGGTCAAACCGAGCAAGTTACAGCCATTGGTGAGGTTTGGGGGGAAACGTGGTATAGGAGCCATGTTGAATTGCCGTTAGAAACGAAATTCTTTGTATTCAATGGTCAGGAAAAGCAAAAATTTTCTTTAATCTTGGGTAATCTAGAAATCCCAATTTGGGGATTTGGCGAACCGGATTTCCAGGAATACGAAGTGGACAGGAATGTGAAGAAAATCCGGTTTTTAAAATGGGGGCTGCCAATCTCCATTGGGGACGAAACTTTAAGAGCACGTGAAGAGACAACTCGTATTTACACACAAAAAGAAGCCGAAAAAAATGCACTGGAATTAGCAAAAGATAAAATAAAAAGTGGTTTGGATGAAGAAGCTATCATTAAAGACCAAAAAATTTTACACAAAGAGTTGAAAAATGGTAAAGTTATCCTAGATATCCATTTTAAGATAATCGAAAATATAGCGGTTGGACAACCAATACCTAAGGAGACTACTGAATGACAGTTAACTTAAAAACAATTAATGTACAACTTGAAAATCCAGCAGAAGCGATAGCTCTCTTAGGCAACGCAGACTCAAATCTAAAAATAATTGAAGAAGAATTGCAAGTATCAATCGTCACGCGTGGCGAGTCCGTCAGCTTATCCGGCGATGAGGAAAGAGTTGTACTCGCCAGTCAAATTCTCGATAAGTTAATTTTTGTGATTAGAAAAGGTGTAACCATCAGTCAAAGAGATGTCTTGTCAGCCATTCAGATGGCTCAAAAAGGTACACTGGATTACTTTGATAATCTCTATGACGAGGAAATCGCGAAGAATGTAAAAGGAAAGACGATTCGAATTAAGACACTCGGACAAAGACAATATATAATGGCCATTAGACAAAATGACCTTGTATTTGGGATTGGTCCCGCAGGAACAGGAAAAACGTATTTAGCCGTCGTTATGGCGGTCAATGCGTTGAAGAATGGGCAAGTCAACAAGATCATTCTAACGCGGCCTGCAGTGGAGGCTGGAGAAAGCCTTGGATTTTTACCAGGTGATTTAAAAGAAAAGGTTGATCCGTATTTACGTCCCTTATATGACGCTTTAAATGACGTTCTAGGTGCCGAACATACACAACGATTAATAGAACGTGGAACCATCGAAATTGCTCCACTTGCCTATATGAGAGGGCGTACATTAGATGATGCCTTTGTCATTTTAGATGAAGCTCAAAATACCACTCATGCCCAAATGAAGATGTTTTTAACACGTCTTGGCTTTGGTTCAAAAATGGTCATCACAGGCGACCAAACACAAATCGATTTACCAAAAGGGGCAAAATCAGGACTAATCGCTGCCGAAAAGATTTTATTAGGCGTCAATGGAATATCCTTTGTTTTCTTAGAACAAAGTGATGTTGTTCGTCATCCATTAGTAGGCAGAATTATTGAGGCTTATGAGAAGAAGCCACTGCAAAATTAAAACGCATGGAATAGAGGGATAAACCTGCTTATGGTTTATCCCTTTTTGCCATATAATCATAACAATTGCCATGGAAAAATGGCTCATATTTCATTAGAGGATGAAACTTTAAGGAAAAACTGTTATCATTTTACATAAAGCGTAATTACATACTTGACTAGGGTTATTTAGATGCTTTGGGGGGAGTAAGTTGAAAAAAATCCAGCAATACTTAATTCAAATAAAAAAGCTTCTAGATTATACCTTCTTCAGATTGTTAGTTTTTGTTGTTTTAGGAGTAGTCTTATTTACCTCTATGTATGGGAATGTAAAGCCTGAGAAACTAGACATAAGTCTTTTAACAGTTGCAGATAAAACCATTCGATCTCCAGCCACGGTCGAAGATAAAATCAGTACAGAAAAAAAACGTCAAGAGGCATTGGAGCAGGTTCAGGACGTCTATACATTGAAAAAGGAATATTCCAAGAATCAAGTAGATTTAATTACATCGATTTTTGACTCTGCTTCAGAGGTAAATGATGACATAGAAGATGAAACGAAAAAACAAGATGTGCTTGATGAAGACCCTATTAATGTTATGGAACCAACTGTTGAAGAAGAAGTGACCATGTTAAAGGGTAAATTAACAGATCGTGTAATCAAGGATCTTTCAGAGCGTGTTTTTACTGCACTGGTACAAGCAAGCAACGATGAATTATCGATTGCTAAAGATCTAACGGTGACGGCTATTAATAACGTTATGAACAAACGAATTTCTGCGGATGACGTAGAAAATGCTAAAAAAAGTTTAGAAGAAGAATTAAAATTTACCACCTTAAATGGTGACTTAAAAAATGCAGCAATAGAATTAGGAAGATATGCAGTTATTCAGAATGAATTCTATGATCCAGAGGCAACAGAAGAACTGCGTAAGCAGGCGGCAGAATCTGTGGAACCTGTAAAAATTCTTCAAGGGCAAATTATTATCGAAGAAGGTAAACTAATCCGTCAGGAAGAATTTCGCCAGCTAGAACTAGTTGGTCTATTAGATAATAAACAATCGTATAAACCATTTATTGGTTTAATGATACTAATATCGATTATCCTGACCTCCGTTTACTTTTATTTTTATCAGTTGAAGGACCATCCTGAAAAGAGACAGACGGATCTTCTCTTATTTGGGATTGTTTTTATCCTGACGTTTTTTATTTTGAAAATCATCAGTATGCTCCAAATTTTTAACTATTCAGGTATAGGTTACTTATTCCCTGCGGCAATGGGAGGAATGCTAATCAAGATATTAATTGATGAGAAATTAGCGATTCTTTCCTCCATTATTTTTTCGATTTTCGGAAGTATTTTGTTTAATGAAGGTGTCTCGGGAACACTAAATTTTTCCGTAGGAATATATATATTGTTTAGTGCACTTGCTGGTGTGCTCTTTTTAAGCGGGCAAAACCAACGCTCAAAAATCCTGCAAGCTGGATCATTTACGGCTGCTGTAAATCTGTTCACCATTTGGGCACTAATGTTTTTGCCAAATGGACAATTTTCTGGATTAGAATATGGGTATTATATTTTAACAGCCATTTTTTCAGGAATTGGTTCAGCTGTCCTGACAATGGGGTTATTACCACTTTTGGAGACAAGCTTTGGTATTCTTTCAACTATGAAGTTAATTGAGCTTTCTAATCCAAATCATCCACTTTTACGGAAAATATTAATGGAAGCACCTGGAACCTATCATCATAGTGTGATGGTTGCAAACCTAGCAGATGCAGCCTGCGAAGCGATAGGAGCAAATGGTTTACTGGCAAGGGTAGGCTGTTATTATCATGATATTGGTAAAACAAAACGGCCAAACTTTTTCATCGAAAACCAAATGCACCAAGAAAATCCGCATGATCGTCTGCCGCCAGATAAAAGTGCTAATATCATTATCTCTCACGTGAAAGATGGATCTGCCATTTTAAAAAAATATAATATGCCCAAAGAAATCATCCACATTGCTGAACAACATCACGGTACCACGCTTTTGAAGTTCTTTTACCATAAAGCGCTGCAAGGTGGAGAAAATGTAAATGAAGAGGATTATCGATATCCTGGTCCAAAGGCTCAGACAAAAGAATCGGCAATTGTCGGTATTGCTGATAGTGTAGAAGCAGCGGTTAGATCTCTTAACCAGCCTACACCGGAAACCATCGAGTCACTTGTTAAGAAAATTGTTGCTGACCGGCTCCAGGATGGGCAATTAAATGAATGTGATTTAACTTTAAAAGAACTAGAAACGGTTTCCCACTCTTTTTGTGAAACGTTAAAGGGAATTTTCCACTCTAGAATCGAATATCCAGAAATGACAAAGAAGGTGGTTCAAGGATGAACAAGTTGATGATTGATTTAGTAGATGAAACGGATCAACTGTCGGACGAGCAAATGGAAGAAATCGAAAAACTATTGAACTTTGCAGCTGAAAAAGAAAGTGTCGAGGATAATAGTGAAGTTTCAGTTACATTTGTAACCAATGAAAGAATTCACGAAATTAACCGTGAATATAGAGACAAGGACGCCCCTACGGATGTAATTTCGTTCGCGATGGAAGAGCTCGGTGAAGGTGAAATTGAATTGATAGGGGAGGAGCTTCCTCGTGTGTTAGGAGATATAATTATTTCCATCCCAAAGGCAGAAGAGCAAGCAAAGGAATATGGACATTCATTTATCCGTGAACTTGGTTTTTTATCTGTCCACGGTTTCCTTCATCTTCTCGGCTATGATCATATGGAAAAGGAAGAGGAAGAAAAAATGTTCTCTCGACAAAAGGATATTTTAGATGCTTATGGACTCACGAGATAAGCAAGTTCAATTATGGAAATCTTTTTCTTATGCCTTGGCCGGAATTAAGACAGCCCTTTGGTCTGAGAGAAATATGCGCATCCATTTTTTTGTATCGTTACTCGTAATTGGGTGTTCCATATTCTTTTCAATTAGTAAACTTGAATGGTTATTTGTTATAGTAGCAATAGGTGGAATTTTCTCATTAGAATTAGTAAACACAGCAATCGAGCGTGTCGTTGATTTAGTGACCGATGATTACCACCCACTTGCTAAACAAGCTAAAGACCTAGCAGCCGGAGCGGTATTTATTTATGCAATTATAGCAGTTTTAGTTGGAAGCACCATCTTTTTACCGTATTTTTTTAGATGGTTAATTTGAAATGAAATTGCGAATTCGGTACAATACTTATCATCTTTGTCCGATATAAGTAAATTAGTTGATTTTTATGAAAATTCAAATTTTTATGTTACTTTTTCGCTACAAGTGATGATTTTATGACATTTTTAGGGTAAAATAAAGAAAGCGGCAGATTATTGCTGGAAGGGAAGAATGAACTTTGAACATCGAGAACTTAATCGAAGAATCAAAGAAAGCAAGAGAAAAAGCTTACGTTCCATATTCTAAATTTGGAGTAGGAGCAGCATTATTAACAACAGATGGAAAAATATATCATGGATGTAACATTGAAAATGCCGCTTATAGCATGTGCAATTGCGCTGAACGTACTGCATTATTTAGTGCCTATTCTCAAGGTGATCGCAATTTTACAATGCTTGCAGTTGTCGCTGATACTGACCGTCCTTGTTCGCCATGCGGGGCATGCCGGCAGGTAATCTCGGAACTTTGTCCGCAAGACATGAAGGTCGTACTAACCAACCTTAAAGGTGATATTTTAGAAATTACGGTAGCAGAATTACTTCCAGGTGCCTTTTCTCCGGAGGATTTACATGCTGAGTAATGATAATAAAGGGTATAAATCAGGTTTTATTTCAATTATTGGCCGTCCTAATGTAGGAAAATCAACATTTCTAAATCGAGTTATAGGTCAGAAGATTGCGATTATGAGTGATAAACCACAAACGACTCGTAATAAAATTCAGGGTGTATTGACGTTAGATGATACCCAAATGGTGTTTATTGACACACCAGGGATTCATAAGCCAAAGCATAAGCTCGGCGACTTTATGATGAAGGTTGCACAAAACACGTTAAAAGAAGTTGATTTAATCTTATTTATGGTAAATGCTGAGGAAGGATTTGGCCGTGGTGAAGAATTCATCCTTGAAAAATTCCAAACAATTAACACACCAATCTTCCTTGTTATAAATAAAATTGACCAAATACACCCAGATGAATTACTGCCATTAATTGAATCATATAAAGAAAAGTATCCTTTTAAAGAAATTGTTCCAATTTCAGCACTTGAAGGAAATAATGTGGAACGATTATTAGAACAAATTAAAGTTTATTTACCTGAAGGACCGCAGTATTATCCGGCGGATCAGGTAACCGATCACCCAGAAAGATTTATAATCACTGAATTAATACGAGAGAAAGCGCTGCACTTAACACGTGAAGAAATTCCTCACTCTCTTGCCGTAGTCCTTGATAAAATCGAACGGCAAAAAGGAAAGGATATTATTCATGTAATGGCAACTGTTATTGTCGAGAGAGACTCTCAAAAAGGCATTATTATTGGGAAACAAGGGGGTATGCTCAAAGAGATTGGGAAACGAGCCCGAGTCGATATTGAAAATCTTTTAGGCTCAAAAGTTTTCCTAGAGCTTTGGGTAAAAGTTCAAAAAGATTGGCGGAATAAAATGTCCCAGCTTCGCGATTTTGGCTTTAATGAAGATGAATATTAATATCTAAACCCTAACTAAAATATTAAGGATTTTATAAAATTATGCATGGACAACATTAACAAATTTTTCGTCTTATGATTTTTGCTTGGGCAGGCTATGATAATTGTAAGGTTTGGGATTCTTAAAAAGGCTAGTCTAAATCATGAAAGGTGGGGTTTTCGATGATGGATTTTACGTGGAAAGTATTCCTACAGACAGGCAATATTGACACTTATCTTCTCTATAAAGAGCTTGAGAAGGAAAACCAAGAAATACCCGGAAATCAGAATGAAGATCTAGCGCAAATGGATTTTCCCGTTTCATAAGTTTGTCTAATGTATCGGGATGGTGACTATATGCTCCAAAAATGTGAAGGCATTGTCATTAGAACTACAGATTATGGTGAAACCAATAAAATCATTACGTTATACACAAGAGAATGGGGAAAGATCGGCGTTATGGCAAGAGGAGCAAAAAAGCCTAATAGCCGGCTTTCCTCGATTACCCAGCTTTTCACCCACGGTTATTTTCTTGTCCAAAGAGGAACTGGATTAGGCAGTGTACAACAGGGAGAAATGATTACCAGCCTTCGTGGGATTGGAGAAGATATATTCCTAACTGCCTATGCTAGTTATATTGTTGAATTGACAGATAAATGTACCGATGATAAAAAACCAAACCCATTTCATTTCGAACTTCTTTTTCAAACGCTTAATTATTTGAATGAAGGTTATGATCCAGATATCCTTATGAATATCTATGAAATGAAAATGCTGAATGTATTGGGATTACATCCAATTCTAAATCAATGTTCCGTTTGCGGCAGCACAGACGGACTTTTTTCTTTTTCCATTCGGGAAGGCGGATTTATCTGCCACCGATGTATAGAAAAAGATCCATACCATTATAAATTATCGCCATCATCTGTGAAATTATTACGACTATTTTATTATTTTGATCTCTCGAGATTAGGAAATATCTCGGTAAAACAAGAAACCAAGGATGAGTTAAAGCAGGTTATAACAGCTTACTACGAAGAATATTCTGGTCTTTATCTAAAAACAAAGAAATTTCTTCAATCTATGGAAAAATTTCGAAATCAACTATAGTTCACTTATTGACATTTATTTTAGATTTCGATATTATGTGATTTAATATAATAAATAGTTGCTATGATGGAAAAGAGTACTTAGCAATCTCTGTAAAAGCGAACCTAGGATGGTGAGAGCTAGGGTATAGGGACCTAAGGAAGGCGTTCTTGAGCATAACATGTGTGTAAACACATAAAAGAGGCTGCTTTTTGACTAGCAGCAAATAGGGTGGAACCGCGGGTAACTCTCGTCCCTATGCTTATCTTAAGCATAGCGACGGGAGTTTTTTATTTTTCATTGGCTGTGTTAAAGCCAGTATTAATTTTGGCACTCTGTTGATTAAAGCGAAGTGCCTGGAGCTCCAATCAACAGACATTGTTAACACAGCCTTTTATCATTAATTGAAGAGGAGTAGTGAAAATGACAGTATCAATGGAGCAAATTGTTTCTCACGCGAAACATAGAGGATTTATCTTTCCAGGATCTGAAATCTATGGAGGACTTGCAAATACATGGGATTACGGTCCACTTGGAGTAGAATTTAAAAACAACATTAAACAAGCTTGGTGGAAGAAGTTTGTGCAAGAGTCTCCTTACAATGTTGGATTAGATGCAAGCATTTTAATGAACCCAAGAACTTGGGAAGCTTCTGGTCATATCGGCAATTTTAACGATCCAATGATTGATTGTAAAAACTGTAAAGCACGACATCGGGCCGATAAGCTAATTGAAAATGCTCTTGATGAAAAAGGTATAGAGATGATTGTTGATGGTTTGCCATTTGAAAAAATGGAAGAGCTTGTAAAAGAACATAATATCGCATGTCCGGACTGTGGCAGTCACGATTTTACAGGCATTCGCCAATTCAATTTAATGTTTAAAACCTTCCAAGGGGTAACGGAGTCCAGCTCAAATGAAATTTTCCTTCGCCCTGAAACGGCACAAGGGATTTTTGTTAATTTTAAAAATGTCCAGCGTACTATGAGAAAGAAACTGCCTTTTGGAATTGCACAAATCGGAAAAAGCTTCCGAAATGAGATTACACCTGGAAACTTTACTTTCCGTACGCGTGAATTTGAGCAAATGGAGCTTGAGTTTTTCTGTAAGCCTGGTGAAGAGTTAACATGGTTTGATTATTGGAAGAACTTTGCTGAGCAATGGCTTCACTCACTAGGGTTAAACAAAGAAAATTTAAGGCTTCGAGACCATTCGGAGGATGAACTTTCCCATTATAGTAATGCAACAACCGACTTTGAATATAAATTCCCATTTGGCTGGGGAGAACTTTGGGGCGTAGCTTCAAGAACCGATTATGACCTAAAGCAGCATATGCAATTCTCTGGTGAGGACTTCAACTATATTGATCCAGAGACAAATGAAAGATATATTCCTTTCTGTATCGAACCTTCTCTAGGTGCGGACCGGGTAACATTAGCATTTTTAATCGACGCTTATGATGAAGAACAGCTTGAAGACGGTACTTCCAGAACTGTTATGCACTTTCATCCCGCACTGGCACCATTTAAAGCAGCCGTTCTTCCATTATCTAAAAAGCTTTCAGACGAAGCCAGAGAAGTGTTTCAGACATTGGCTAAGCATTTCTCTGTTGACTATGATGAAGCAGGTTCAATCGGTAAACGTTACCGTAGACATGACGAAATTGGTACACCATTCTGTATTACCTACGATTTTGATTCAAAAGAAGACAACATGGTAACAATCCGAGATCGCGACACAATGGAACAAACCCGCGTACCAATCGCAGAATTAGTTACATTCATCCAAGAAAAAATTATGTTTTAATTCTTGAGTTTTTGAGGGTGCGGTCAGTACCGCCCCTCTAGATTATGGATTAAATGATGGTGGTGAGAAAAATAGAACTGACCAAACGCCAAGAACTTATCATTCAGATTGTGAAGGATAATGGACCGATAACCGGGGAGAACATTGCTGAACAGCTAAATTTGACACGAGCAACCTTAAGGCCGGATTTATCCATTTTAACAATGGCTGGATACTTAGACGCAAGACCTCGTGTAGGATATTTTTATACTGGAAAATCCGGGACTCAGCTTTTGACTGAAAATCTCCAGAAAATACGTGTAAGAGATTATAATTCAATCCCAATCCTAGTAAAAGAAAACGTTTCGGTGTACGATGCAATTTGTACAATGTTCCTTGAGGATGTGGGTACATTATTTGTTGTAGACCAAAACTCTCTTTTGGTTGGGGTGTTATCAAGAAAGGACCTTCTAAGAGCAAGTATTGGCAAACAAGAGCTTACTGCACTACCAATCAACATCATCATGACTAGAATGCCAAATATTACAATGTGTGAAATGGATGATAATTTAATCGATGTTGCTAAAATTATTAATTGATAAACAAATTGATGCGCTGCCTATAGTCAGGCCTACAGAAAAGGGATATGAAGTAATAGGGAGAATTACAAAGACAAACATAACAAAAGCATTCGTTGATTTAGGAAATGGTAGCACATCCTAATATTTGAATGTAGTTACTAATAATGGATTTTCTAGAGGAGCTGTTGAGGAAGAATGATTACACCAGTCATATATGTAGTATCTGATTCAGTGGGGGAAACAGCTGAATTAGTTACAAAAGCAGCAATCAGCCAATTTAATGGGTCAGGAATGACATTGAAAAGATTCCCTTATGTTGAAGATAAGGAACATATTGATGAAGTAGTTTCACTTGTTACGATGGACCACGCTATGATCGCTTTTACTTTGGTAAAACCAGATATGCGTGCGTATATGAAGGAAAAGGCCGACGATGCAGGAATTTATGCCGTAGATTTAATGGGGCCGATTATGGACCAAATTCAAATTTTCAGCGGGAAAACCCCACTGTGCGAACCCGGATTGGTAAGAAAATTGGATGAAGATTACTTTAAAAAAGTAGAAGCCATTGAATTTGCAGTTAAATATGATGATGGACGTGACCCAAGAGGAATACTAAAAGCAGATATCGTTTTAATCGGAGTGTCTAGAACGTCAAAAACACCGCTGTCACAATATTTAGCTTTAAAGCGTTTAAAAGTTGCGAATGTACCGTTAGTTCCCGAAGTTGACCCGCCTGAGGAATTGTATAAGGTTCCTGCAGAGAAGTGCTTTGGACTTAAAATCAGCCCGCAAAAACTAAATAATATTAGGCGGGAACGGTTAATCTCCTTAGGACTGAATGATCAGGCCAGCTATGCAAATATTGAGAGAATTCGTGATGAATTAACCTTCTTTGAAAAGATAGTAAATAGAATTAATTGTCCAGTTATTGATGTAACCAATAAGGCAGTTGAAGAAACAGCGAATGTTATTCTAAGTTACTTTCATAAAAGAAGGGCTTAACACATAATCTTAGATTATGTGTTTTTCATTTAACGATAAAAAACTATGGAAATGTGCAAAAGAATGTACTATAATAAAAAATTGTGATAAAAATGAATCTTTTAGGTTTAGACTTGCATGTATACGAATAAACTATTTATTGTTAGATGTCAAGGGAACCAACAGGAAAAAATTCGACATAAGTCTTTTTGGGGCCGCTCCTAAAAAGTTAGCATCTTAAAGAAGGAATATGCGGAATGATGTAGAATTATTACTAATACAGAAGGCATTCCAACTATTTTTGTAGATGCAGATTCATGCCCGATTAAAAAGGAAATTGTCGAAATTGCTTCTACATTTTCCGTTTAAAGTTCTTTTTATCGCTTCTTATGATCCTCATGGAAACAATAAGACTACATATGGTAATGCAACATAGAAATATGTTGATTCCAGAAAAGAAGCAGCGGACTTATTCATCATGAATCATACTGCAAAGGGGGATATTACTGTTATAAAGGATTTTAGACACTGAAATTTTGTCGAAAAATGCAGGAATTTAGATTTCTTTGTAGAATAAGTACAATGGAGAGATGTTTTCATGGCAGAACGGATTGCCGAAGAAAAAATTAATCAAATTCGTCAATCTGTTGATATTGTTGAAATTATTAGCGAGTATATTCAACTAAAAAAACAAGGGCGAAATTACTTCGGATTATGCCCTTTCCATGGAGAAAACTCCCCATCATTTTCCGTTTCATCCGATAAACAAATTTACCATTGCTTTGGCTGTGGAGCGGGAGGAAATGTTTTCTCATTTTTAATGGAGCTGGAAGGAATCTCTTTTCTAGAAGCAGCCATTAAATTAGCTGAAAAGGCTAATATTGACTTACAAGTAAACTTCTCAGTAAATGGGAAGGGAAAGAGCGTTACTCCGGAACTTCAGTCAATGCTTGACGCACATGAGCTGTTAACAAAATTTTACCATCATTTATTGGTAAATACAAAAGACGGTCAACATGCTTTAGAGTATTTGCTGAAGAGAGGATTTACCCGAGAATCGATTGATAAATTTCAAATTGGTTATTCCTTAAATTCATGGGACTTTGTATATAAATTCCTTAGTAAAAGGGAATTTTCTCCTGAAATAATGGAAAAAGCCGGACTGATTATCAAACGAGAAAGGGATGGGAGCTATTTTGATCGATTCAGAGATCGAATTATGTTTCCGATTTTTGACCGAAATGGAAACAGTATTGCTTTTTCAGGGAGATCTTTAGGGGCCGAGGAGCCCAAATATTTAAATAGTCCCGAAACGGCAATCTTTAATAAAAGCAAAATTTTATATAATTTTCATTTGGCCAAACCAAGTATACGTAAATTACAGCAAGCAGTGTTATTTGAAGGATTTGCAGATGTAATAGCTGCAGACAGGTCTGGTGTGGATAATGGTATCGCTACAATGGGTACCTCCTTGACAGAAGAGCACATCACACTTATACGGCAAAATACCCAGTCCATTACGATTTGTTTTGATTCGGACAAAGCAGGAATTGAAGCGGCTTATAGAGCTGGAAATATGCTTGTCGACGCTGGATGTACCATTAAAGTTGCTATGATGTCAGATGGACTTGATCCAGATGAATATATAAAAAAAAATGGTCCTGAAAAGTTCCGTAATGAGGTCATAGGTGCAAGTCTTACATGGATGGCATTTAAATTTCTTTACTTTCGAAGAGGAAAAAATCTTCAAATTGAAGGAGAACGGCTTGCCTATATCGAAACAATACTTAAAGAAATAAGTAAATTGACAAAAGCTGTTGAAAAAGATCATTATTTGCGTCAGCTGGCATCAGAATTTTCGATTTCGTTAGACGCGTTACAACAACAGCTAAAGCAGGTTTTCTTCGCAGAAAAAAGGAATTCAAGTAATCAAAATCAGCACCTGGTTAATAAGCCTCGTGTAATGGTTAAGCAGGAGAACAAATTAAAGCCTGCACATTATACTGCTGAAAGGCGATTAATTGCCCATATGTTAAGAAACAGGGACACAGCTTATAAGATTCAGGATTTATTGCAGGGTAATACGTTTAATAGTGATGATCATCAGGCAATAATAACTTATCTAATTGGTTTTTATGAAGATCATATGAATCCTGATTCAAGTGCATTGTTAACCTATATTCAAGATGAAAATCTTAGAAGAATAGTTGCTGACATCGAAATGATGTCAGTTAATGATGAATTAAGCAATCAAGAATTAACTGATTATATCAAACAGGTGTTGAATTATCAAAAATTGTTAAAGATAAAAGAAAAAGAAGTGGAACTTAAAGAAGCAGAGCGGCAAAAAGATTATGGTACAGCAGCTGCAATTGCTACTGAAATCAAACAATTGCGTAAATCGCTATAGATTCCATTTTTAATGTCTTTGATTCTCAGAAGGAGGGGGACATATGGCTGAAAAATCAGCCCGTTCAAAAGAGGCCGAGAATGAATTGACCTTCGAACAAGTAAAAGATCAGTTAACGGTACTGGGTAAAAAAACCGGAGTCCTTGCCTACGATGATATTGCGGAAAGAATGGCAAACTTTGATTTAGAGTCCGATCAAATGGATGAATTTTATGAGTTCTTAGGTGACCAAGGAATCGAATTAGTAGGAGAAAGTGACGAAGAAGATCCAAACCCTAAGCAATTAGCAAAAGGAGATGACGATGAGTTTGATTTAAATGATCTTAGCGTTCCTCCTGGTGTGAAGATAAACGATCCTGTTCGTATGTACTTAAAAGAAATTGGTCGTGTAGACCTGCTTTCTGCTGAAGAAGAAATCAAATTGGCTAACCGTATTGAAGAAGGCGACGAAGAAGCAAAACGACGCCTGGCAGAAGCTAACCTCCGTCTTGTCGTTAGTATTGCAAAACGATATGTTGGACGCGGTATGCTCTTTCTTGATTTGATTCAAGAAGGGAATATGGGACTAATTAAAGCAGTTGAAAAATTTGACTATCGCAAAGGATTTAAGTTCAGTACTTATGCTACCTGGTGGATACGTCAAGCCATCACTAGAGCGATAGCTGACCAAGCTAGAACGATTCGTATTCCTGTGCATATGGTTGAAACCATTAATAAACTTATCCGTGTTCAGAGACAATTACTTCAGGACCTTGGCCGCGAACCAACTCCAGAAGAGATTGGCGAAGATATGGACCTAACACCGGATAAAGTGAGGGAAATCTTGAAAATCGCACAAGAGCCTGTCTCTCTTGAAACTCCTATCGGTGAGGAAGATGATTCGCACCTCGGTGATTTCATAGAAGACCAAGACGCTACATCACCTTCAGAGCATGCTGCCTATGAATTATTAAAAGAGCAGCTTGAAGATGTTCTTGATACACTAACAGACCGGGAAGAAAACGTCCTTCGCTTACGCTTTGGATTAGATGACGGTCGCACTCGTACACTTGAAGAGGTTGGAAAAGTTTTTGGTGTTACTCGTGAACGTATTCGTCAAATTGAAGCAAAGGCATTGCGTAAATTACGGCACCCTAGCCGCAGCAAACGCCTCAAAGACTTCTTAGAATAAAACTTAAAAATATAATCGGTAGTTTACTTCTTAACTTAGAGGTAAACTATTTTTTTTTGAGAATAAAGTAATTGGGAATGAAAGCACTTTCTATTTACGATATTGTATTTATTTTACTGAATTGTTTTACACTTTGCAAATAGGTTAAAGTAATCTTTTTCAATATAAACATTAATCATTTTTCTAGTAAAGCCTAATCGGTATCACAATGCCTAATCAGTACATGTTATTAATAAGAAAAACATATTCAAAAATAACTTAAATTGTTTGTTAAAAGGCATATAGGGGCAGTATATAAAGACTTACTTTTTAAAAATATCAGCCAAAAAGTTGCATTTTTTATTAATATTATCGCGACAAAACAAGTTTAGGGCTTTTCCTTCTGAAGTTTTTAAAGTAAAATAGTAGTTGTTTGTAGAAGACTATTTATTTACAGCTGTACGTACATAAGGGAGGTTATATGATGAATCGAAATCCGGTTATTCCTTACATCCTGATTTTTGTATTTGGAATCGGACTAATGTTCTTATTGTCTTTCAAAGGCCTCGGGGATATGGATGAGCTTGCCAAGGAAAAGGAAGGCGGAACGGAAACAGAACAGGTTGCAAAAGCACCTGAAGACATTTACACAGCTTCTTGTGTAGGGTGTCATGGTGATGCGTACCAAGGGGGAATGGGTCCTGCTCTAAAAGGTGTTGGAGACAGATTATCCAAGGATGAAATCAAAGACGTGATTACAAATGGTAGAGGAAACATGCCAGGCGGTATGGTTAAAGCAGAAGAAGCCGATGCAATGGCTGATTGGTTAGCAAATATTAAATAATTTTTTAATGAAAAGGTCCTTTGCTTCTGTAAAGGACTTTTTTTATACTGTAAGTAATACATAAGCTCTTTTCTTAAACTTTGTTGCTTTTTGGAAACAGGATTTAATAATTGAGCCAGTTTACGCAGGAAATAGAATAAATTTATTAAGAAAAGAGCTTGCAAACTAAATTCTAAAATGCAAAATAAATATTTCTACGTTAAAATCGGCTTTAGGATTTTAACAACAAACATGATGAAAACAGTCAATATAAAAAAGTGGTGAATGATTTGAATACGGATAAATTATCAGTACGGTTAGAAACGGTAGCAAAATATGTTCCCAGAGATTCAAGGTTAGCGGATATTGGGTCTGATCATGCTTACCTGCCCAGTTACCTTGCGAAGAACGGACATATATCCTTTGGGATTGCAGGAGAAGTTGCAAAAGGTCCCTTTCAGTCTGCTGAAAAAAATGTAATGGCAGAAGGGCTTACTGAAGTGATTTCGGTTAGAATGGGTAATGGGTTAGAGGTCATTCAGCCTGGCGACGCAGATTGTATTACCATTGCTGGAATGGGCGGAAGTTTAATTGCATCTATTTTAGAAGATGGAAAAGAAAAACTCGTTTCTGTAAAGCGTCTTGTGTTGCAGCCAAATATCAATGCAATTGCGATTCGGCAGTGGCTTGTCGACAATGATTGGGAATTGATAGCAGAGGAAATTCTTGAAGAGGATAACAAAATTTATGAAATATTAGTAGCTGAAAAAGGAGATCCTTTAAGGCCTTATCGTGATGTACCATTCGAAACAGGTCTTTTAGTCGGACCTTTTCTTCTTCAAAGAAAAGAAAAGACCTTTAAGAAGAAATGGGAGTTAGAAAAAAAGAATTGGAAACGAATATACGAACAGCTTGAAAGTGCTGCCTCTTCTGTGGAAGCAGATGAGAAAAAACAAGAGGTTGCCAAAAAAATCAACCTGGTTGAGGAGGTATTGGACCATGAAGAAAGCGAATGGTCATGAAATCATTCAACTTTTTGAACAGTTTTCTCCGAAGGGTCTTGCGATGGAAGATGATAAGATAGGCTTGCAAATTGGACGCTTGAACAAGAAAATAGATAAGGTTTTGATTGCTCTGGATGTTCTTGAAGAAGTGATTGATGAAGCCATTGAAAGAAATGTACAGCTAATTATTGCTCATCATCCGCCAATCTTCCGTCCTCTTAAGAATGTTCTAACGGACACCGTACAGGGAAGAATGATAGAAAAACTGTTAAAGCATGATATAGCTGTCTATGCAGCCCATACTAACCTTGATGTGGCTAAAGGCGGGGTAAATGATCTCCTGGCGGAGGCACTTGGTTTAGAGAACCCAGAAGTTTTGGTACCTACATATGAAACACAGCTTAAGAAATTAGTTGTTTTTACACCGGCAAGTCATGCGGAGGTAATTAGAAAGGTCCTTGGGGATACAGGTGCTGGGTATATCGGTAATTATAGCCATTGCTCCTTTTCAGCTGATGGGACTGGGAGGTTTTTACCAGGGGAAAATACGAACCCGCATATTGGACAGCAAGGTCGTTTAGAATCAGTGGATGAAGTTAGAATTGAAACGATTGTACCTGAGCATCTGTTAAAAAGGGTAGTTACAGCTATGGTAAAAGCCCATCCATATGAAGAAGTGGCTTATGATGTTTATCCTGTTGAAAATAAAGGTGAGGTTCTAGGGTTGGGCAGAATCGGAACCGTCAAGGAAATGACACTCGGAGAATTTGCTGAGAGGGTAAAAGAAGGATTAGAGGTGGATAAGGTTAGGGTAGTTGGTGATTTATCATCACGTGTCAAGAAAGTGGCTGTAGTAGGCGGAGATGGCAATAAGTATTTCATGAGTGCAAAGTTTAAGGGTGCTGATGTCTATATTACAGGAGATATTTATTATCATACTGCGCACGACGCCATGATGCAGGGATTAAACATGATAGATCCGGGTCATAATGTCGAAAAAATTATGAAAAAGGGACTTACGTCAACACTTTCAAAAATGTGCAAGGAATCGGGCTATGAAGTAGAAATCTTCCCTTCAGAAGTGAACACAGATCCGTTTACGTTTGTATAAAAAAACCGGTCATGCGACCGGTTTATTTTTTTACTTTAGGTAATATTTTATTTAGCGGTACATTTTTACGACGTTCCCAAGTAGCTTCGTTATTTGGATCAAATTGTTCTAAGAAGGTAATAACTTCCTTGGTGATTGGTGTAGGAGTAGAAGCACCAGATGTGACGGCGACATTCTTCGCATCCTTAATCCACTCAATTTCTAACTCTGAGATATCGGCGATTCGATATGCCTTTGTACCGGCAATCTCTTCAGAAACCTGTGCTAGTCTATTAGAGTTATTGCTCATTGGATCACCGACAACGATGGTCACATCTGCTTCAGTGGCTTGACCAGCAACTGCTTCCTGACGCACTTGAGTTGCATTGCATATTTCATTATAGGCCTCTGCATGCGGATATTTCTCTTGAACCTTTTTCATGGTATCCGTAACATCCCATTGACTCATTGTGGTTTGATTCGTAACTATCAGTTTTTCACTTTCAAGTGTTAATGCCTCAACATCGCTAGGTGTCTCAACAAGATGGACAGCACCAGGAGCTACTCCAACAGCACCCTCGGGCTCAGGATGTCCTTTTTTTCCAATATAAATGACTTGATAACCTTCCTTTGTTTTCTCTTCAATCAAATCATGAGTTCTTGTTACATCTGGACACGTAGCATCAATAGTGACAAGACCTTTCTTTTTCGCTAGTTCTCTTACTTCCGGAGAGATACCATGTGCTGTAAAAATTACAGTTCCTGTATCTACTTTATCTAGAATGTCCTTACGATTTTTACCGTCAAGAGTAATGATACCTTCTTCGGCAAAAGCATCAGTTACGTGTTTATTATGAACAATCATCCCTAAAATGTAGATAGGGCGTGGTAATGATTTATCTAATGCAGCATTTCTTGCTATTACCATGGCGTCAACGACACCATAACAGTATCCGCGCGGTGAAATCTTAATGATTTGCATATATAAATGTCCTCCTAAGAACATGTGACTTTGAATCTATGTATTTATTATATAAAACTAATAGAAATAATACAAAGATACATTTTTCCTGCGAAAGGTACCAATAGGAATAATAGAAAAGTAAAAGGATGCTGTTTTTTCAGCATCCCATAATTAAATGTATAGTTTTGGAATAGAAGGACCATTGTGCGGCCTTCTAGATTCAGTTGTTTCACTATCAATTTCAGTATTCTTCTTCCTTTTTTGTTTTCTCTTTGGTTCTACTTCTATTGGGACAGATTGCTCTTCCATTACCGGGGTTTCTGTTTTGTCTTCTTCTGATTTTTCCTCTGTTGGCAGGTCTTTAAACCCTTTATATAATTTCCACATCATAGGAAGATTCTTAACGATTGGTCCGTACTGTTGAATCATTGGACCTAGTGATTGGGCAGTCTTTAAAACCTGTTGTGTATTATTTAGAAATCCTGTGAGACTTTCAGGATTGCTTAGGGTTTGAAGTATAGAGCCAACTCCTCTAGAACCGTTTGGAACAGCCTGAGTTGTTGTCTGTATACCTCTAGGAACACCCATTTGATTTCCCTGCTTTTTCCCGCCAAGAATTTTTGAAAGTAATCCGCCGCCATTTCTTCTTCCTTGTCCTCTTCCCATCGGTTGTCCCATCATGGCTCTGCCGCCGATAAAGTTCTGCTGGAATCCAATCATTGGCACATTACCGCCATAGGGATTCATCATTTGATGTTGACCACCATATGGCCCATGACCCATCATGTATGGACCCATACGCCCTTGTATGGGAAATCTCGTTCTAGGCTGCTGCATACGTATGTCCTCCTCTAAAAAGCCTTATAAATTATGGTATGCATTTACCTGAAATTGGTTTAGGAATTAACAAAAGAATAAACAGTAAATTTTCATGATTAAAAGTTGTTTAAAGGTAAAAGATGATAATAACTGGTTATTTAAATGAATCTTTACTATAATGATATGATGGACAGAAAAGTGGAAGCTCTTGCTAAAGTAAGGAACTTACTCCATAAACGGTAGATATTAATATATAAGGAGCAATAACATGAAGCAAAATCGTTTTGAACGTTTTAATTTTCAGCCTTTTATTATAGAAGCAGTTAAAGAACAAGGTTTTTATGAACCAACAGAAATTCAAGAACGGATGATTCCGTTAGTTTTAAAAAATGAAAGTGCAATTGGTCAATCACAAACCGGAACAGGGAAAACACTTGCTTTTGTTTTGCCGATTCTAGAACGGATCAATCCTGAGCGCAAAGAGGTACAAGCTGTGATTACGGCGCCAACAAGAGAGCTTGCTTCGCAAATCTATCATCAAATTTTAAAGGTGACAGAGCATTGCAGTCCTGATAAGGCAATCATGACTAGGTGTTATATTGGAGGAACAGACAAGCAAAGAACGATCGATAAATTAAAGGTACAGCCGCATATTGTAGTAGGTACTCCAGGTAGAATAAAGGACCTCATGGTTGAACAAGCTCTCTTTGTTCATACTTCAGAAGTACTTGTTGTCGATGAAGCAGATATGATGCTCGATATGGGCTTTATTGAGGATTTAGATCAAGTAGCTGCGAAAATGCCTGAAAAATTGCAAATGCTTGTATTCTCGGCAACGATTCCAGAAAAACTTAAACCGTTTCTTAAAAAGTACATGGAAAATCCAAAAACGATTCATATTGACGCAAAAAGAAAAACGGCAGAAAATTTAACTCATTACCTTTTACCGTCAAGACACCGAAATAAAAAGCAGCTTGTTCACGATGCGCTTATGCAGTACAACCCGTATTTAGCAATCGTATTTACTAATACAAAGAAAATGGCTGAAGACGTTGCCAACTTTTTGATTGATAAAGGTCTTAAGGTTGCACGAGTTCACGGTGATTTAAACCCGCGCGAACGAAAAAAAATGATGAAGCAAATACAAGATTTAGAGTACCAATATATTGTTGCCACTGACCTTGCTTCAAGAGGAATTGATATTGAAGGAATCAGTCATGTTATTAACTATGAGTTACCTACAGATCTAGACTTTTACGTTCACCGAGTAGGACGGACTGCGAGAGCGGGTAATACGGGGGTAGCACTTACAATATATGATATATCTGACGAGGACGCATTAAACCGCCTTGAAAAAATGGGGATTCAATTTAAGTACATCGACCTTAAAAAAGAAGAATTTGTTGAATTAGAAGATCGAAATAAAAGAAAAACCCGTGTTAGGAAAGAGGATGAGGCAGAGAAGACTGCTAAATCAATGGTTAAAAAACCACAAAAAGTTAAGCCAGGCTATAAAAAGAAAATGCAGTGGGAAATGGACAAAATTAAAAAACGTCAACGAAAATTAAAGAAGAAGTAAAGCGGGAAGGGAGAGAGAAAGTTTGTTGAAAATAGGTTCACATGTTTCAATGAGCGGTAAAGAAATGTTATTGGCAGCCAGCGCGGAAGCTGTATCATATGGTGCCAACACGTTTATGATTTACACTGGCGCTCCGCAAAACACTAGAAGGAAAAAAATTGAAGATTTGAATATTGAAGCAGGCAGAAGGCATATGGAGGCCAATGGTATTTCTGAAATTGTGGTACATGCTCCATACATTATCAATATTGGGAATACCACAAATCCTGACACGTTTGAATTAGGTGTAAGATTTTTACGCACTGAAATTGAAAGAACAGAGGCTATTGGTGCAAAACAAATTGTACTTCACCCTGGTGCACATGTTGGTGCAGGCACAGAAGCTGGTATAAAGAAAATCATCGAGGGCTTAAATGAAGTGTTAACGGGAAAAGAGCAGCTGCAAATTGCATTAGAAACAATGGCAGGGAAAGGGTCTGAATGTGGAAAGTCATTCGAGGAATTGGCGATGATCATTGATGGTGTTAACTATAGTGATCGGCTTTCAGTTTGTTTCGATACATGTCATACACACGATGCCGGATACAACATAGTTGAAGATTTTGATGGTGTCCTAAATGAATTCGATAAAATTGTTGGTTTAGACAGGTTAAAAGTTCTTCATATCAATGATAGTAAAAATGCAGTAGGTATGAGAAAAGACCGTCACGAAAATATTGGCTTTGGTCATATTGGCTTCAAAGCACTTAATTATATCGTCCACCATCCGCAGCTGACAGATATACCGAAAATCCTAGAAACACCATTCGTCGGTGAAGATAAGAATAATAAAAAGCCGCCGTATGCATTCGAAATCGAAATGCTGCGTCAACAAAAGTTTAACGAAGACCTACTGGATAGAATTATACAAGGCTAACAAAAAAGCTGTGCTTTGGGCACAGCTTTTTGAATGTCATGTCATTTGGTAAATTGAACAAAGAGCTTATTCACTTCTCTTGCTACTTCAGGTCCTGCAATTTTTGCAATTTCTTTAATCAATGCCGACCTTTCACGGTCATCAAATATATTGACATTTTTCCCTTTTAAGTATTGAGCAACTTTATATGCTTGCTGCCGATTTACTTGGATATTAAATTGTTGAGCATACTTGAATAGTTCATCACCAGTAATGGTATTAATTTTATGATTTATGATATTCTCAAAAATTTTCACACTCATCACCCCTTCATGTAATGTATGAAGGGGGAAAATAGAGTGTTACAAAATGGGAAACACGACCATTTATTAAAACACTGTAAAGTTAAAGGCTTTACATTGATAAGTTCCTATTGTATACTACTTTAAGTTAAATCGGAATGATTCTTAAAAATAAGGTGTGAGTGTATGAAATCACAATCTATTATTGAAATAAAAAATCTTTTCTATCGCTATGAAAAGGACACAGTCCTCGAAAACATTAACTTATCTATACCAATTGGCTCATTTCTTGCGATTGTTGGTCCTAATGGTTCTGGGAAGTCAACGCTATTAAAGTTGATTCTGGGACTATTAAAGCCACAAAAAGGAGTAATTCGCTTATTTGGACAGGAAATGAGTAAATTCAAAAATTGGCAGCAAATCGGTTATGTATCGCAAAAGGCAAACTCATTTAATACTGGTTTTCCGGCTACAGTTTTTGAAGTTGTTTCTAGTGGATTAACAAAGAAGCTTGGGCTGTTCCGCTTTTTTAAGAAAGAACATATAGAAAAAGTAAATGAAGCGTTGGACGCTGTAGGAATGATGAAATTTAGTAATCGAAATATTGGTGAGTTATCAGGGGGTCAGCAGCAAAGAGTCTTCATTGCCCGTGCTCTTGTGAGTGAACCCAAGCTACTAATACTTGATGAGCCAACAGTTGGGGTAGACGTTGAAAATGTAAACTCATTTTATCATATGCTTGCCGACTTAAATAAGAAGAGGGGGATAACACTCCTCTTAGTTACACATGACATCGGAACGATTTCAGATAAGGTGACCCATGTAGCTTGTCTAAACAAGCATTTACATTTTCATGGGGAAACGAGTGAATTCGAACAACATCGAAGTGAGGGGATGTCAGAATTTTATGGGACGGATGTCCATCTTCTTTCCCATCACCATGACCATGGAGGCGTTTTTTAAATGATTCAAGGAATTTTTCAATATGAATTTTTACAAAATGCTTTCTTAACGGGAATTTTGATAGGATTTCTTGCACCCCTTTTAGGTGTCTTCATCGTTGTCCGACGTCTTTCATTAATTGCCGATGCCCTAAGTCATGTCACATTGGCGGGAATTGCAGCTAGTCTATTACTTGAAAAGTACTTTATTGCATTAAGTGGTCTAAATCCCCTTTACTTAGGAATGGTCTTTTCAGTAGGGGGCTCATTGTTCATTGAAAAGCTGCGAGGCGTTTATAAACATTACCAAGAGCTCGCTATCCCGATTATTTTATCTGGCGGTATAGGCCTTGGTGTCATCTTTATTTCACTCGCTGATGGTTTTAATACGGATTTGTATAGTTATTTATTTGGAAGTGTTTCTGCGGTAAGCCGCACAGATTTATGGGTTATTTTTGTAATTAGTATCGCTGTTGTGATCACGGTCATTTTATTATATAAAGAACTATTTTTGTTATCTTTTGATGAGGAGCACGCTAAAGCCTCAGGGATAGCGGCAAAAAGCATTCACTTCATTTTTATTATCATGGTGGCACTTGTAATTGCTGCTTCTATGCGAATTGTAGGAATCATGCTTGTTTCTTCATTGATGACGTTACCAGTTGCAGCCAGTATCCGTATTGCTAAAGGATTTAAACAAACCATCTTTTTGTCGATTGTTTTTGGAGAAATAGCTGTTCTAGGGGGACTGTTTAGCTCTTATTATTTAGACCTTGCTCCTGGTGGAACGATCGTTATAATTGCAGTGGCTATTTTAGTATTTACCATTGTTTATAAAAAATTAATGATTAAAAATCAGATTTCACAAGGGGGTGCAGCAGGATGAATGTTAATGAAGCCATTCAATTCTTAAAGGAAAATGGATTTAAACAAACAGGGAAGAGAGAAGACATGCTTCAATTGTTTGCAGATAGCGATAAATACTTAACAGCTAAGGATGTTCTAGATGAATTGAAGGAAGACTATCCAGGGCTAAGCTTTGATACGATCTATCGCAATCTTTCTCTTTTTGTTAAAATGGGAATCCTTGAAATGACAGAGCTATCCGGTGAGAAGCATTTTCGCTTTTCCTGTTCACGCCACCAGCATCATCACCATTTTATCTGTATGGATTGTGGTAAAACAAAAGAAATTGAAACTTGCCCAATGACTAGCTTAAGCGAGGATTTAAAAGGGTACGATATTTCGGGACACAAATTCGAAATATATGGACGCTGTCCTGAGTGTCATTAAATAGAAAAGCGGAAGCGCCTTGTCCAGGGGCGACAGGCATAAGCCAATCCGTCAAGAAGGTTGCTCTTTAACCTTCTTGACGGATTGGCTTATGACCCCGAGCCCCTAGGCGCTGCAGCTAGACAAATAAAAACAGCATGGTATTTAAGCCATGCTGTTTTTTGCTATTTATCCAATCCAATTTTTAACCCAATTATTCGCTTCAAACCAATTATTAACACGTACTACACCTTTTGGAATAGGGTCCTGGTTATAGGGAGTATTAAATAAAAGCACCGGTATGTCACATTCCTCATGAATCATGACAGCATTGTCGTGCTTATCCTCGAGAAAAATATCAACTTGGTGCCTTTTTGCCGTTGCCACCTTATCATGCGAACCAATTAATTCTATATGATTGTAAGACAAACCTTTTTTACTAAACCATTTCTTTGTATTTTCTAATAAGTGGGAACCCCTTGCGCTAATAAAAAATAATTCATGTTCCTTTTTCCATTTGTTAAGAATTATTTCTGCCCCTTCTGCAAGCGGAGATTGCTCATAAATGACTGGCTCGTTTTCAATAAACCACTTTGAAAATGTTTCCTCAGGTACTTTTACTACCTTAGTTAAGTCATATTCTTTAACATCCTGTAATGTGATGTTTAATCCAAATCCTTTATTAATAAACGGTACAAGTGCTGATGGACACGTTACGGTACCATCAATATCAATGCCAAATCTTTTCCTCATATGTAGTCACCTTCAACTGCCAAGTTTTTTAACTTTATTTTACCATACTAAAATGATGAAAGTTACAAACAATAATAAATGCTCCTATTACTGAAAGTGAGGGATTCGGATGGAAGATAAAAAAGACACGAAAGTGGCTGGGTATCTCCCAAGTCCAAAATCTAACCAAAATGGTACAAATAACTCTTCAGAGTATAGAGAAGAAACAGCTGCTGAAATTGCAGCACCTGTTCCGATAACCCGACCAAACTTCCAGGAAAAATCAAAAGATGGTTCCGGGGCTGGCACGGGTACAAATGCTGGTACAGGAATGGGATGGGCTGCCTTAGCGTTATCTATTTTATCACTGTTTGTAATGCCGATTCTTTTTGGTGCAGCAGGTATTGTGTTAGGATTCGTTGCTAGACGTCGAGGAGCCGATAGTCTTGGTGCGTGGGCAATCGGGATAGGTGCCATTTCAATTATCGTCGGTATCTTTATCCTGCCGTTCTTTTAACAGCAGCAGTTTGCATATATAGGGGCAAAAAAGAAACCCGGCTATGCCGGGTTTCTTAGTTTTTATTTGGTTACTTCTGCTTCCTCTAATGCCTTTTTCTGAAAATATTCCTCGGCAATTTGATCGATTTCTTTTTTCAATTCATCGACTAACTGGTCTTCGGGAACTTTACGAACGATTTCACCCTTACGGAATAGCAATCCCTCACCACGTGCGCCTGCAATACCAATGTCAGCTTCTCTGGCTTCACCAGGTCCGTTAACGGCGCATCCTAAAACTGCTACTTTAATTGGCGCTTTTATTTTCGAAATATAATCTTCCACTTCATTGGCAATACTGATTAGATCAATTTCAATTCTGCCGCAGGTTGGACACGAAATTAACGTTGCAGCATTTGATGATAGACCAAATACTTTTAAAAGCTCTCTGGCAACTTTAACTTCTTCAACTGGGTCGGCACTTAAGGAAATACGGAGTGTATTACCAATACCTTTACTAATAATTGCTCCTAGTCCAGCGGCACTTTTTACAGTACCGGCAAATAAAGTACCTGACTCCGTAATACCTAAGTGCAGGGGATAATCGAACGCCTTTGAAGCTTTTTCATATGCTTCAATTGCTAGGTTAACATCTGAAGCTTTCATGGAAACAATAATGTCATGAAAATCCAGGTCTTCAAGGATTTTGATATGATGGAGAGCACTTTCGACCATTCCATCAGCAGTAGGATAACCGTATTTCTCGAGAATTCTTTTTTCAAGCGAGCCGGCATTTACCCCAATGCGGATTGGAATTCCGCGCTTCTTGGCTGCGTTCACAACAGCTTCCACTTTTTCTCTTTTTCCAATGTTTCCTGGATTAATCCGAATTTTATCAGCGCCGCCTTCGATGGCTTTAAGTGCCAATTTATAATCAAAATGAATATCAACTACTAAAGGAATATTAATTCTCTTTTTGATTTCGGGAATCGCATTTGCAGCTCTTTCATCCGGACAAGCAACACGAACAATCTGGCAGCCTGCTTCTTCAAGACGTTTGATTTCAGCAACAGTTGCTTCCACATCATGTGTTTTAGTAGTGGTCATGCTTTGTATAAATAATTCGTTACTCCCGCCAATAGTTAAGTTACCAACCTTAACGGGACGGGTTTTAGTACGATGTGTAATTTCACTCAAGGAAATTCGCTCCTTCAAATTGGATTCGAATAATAGTTAGTTTAAACATGCACCTATTATTTTATCAGCCCTTTGCTAATCTTGACAAGACTGACGCCTTTTGTTCCCCTATTTAGAGTAGTCAGGAAACTCATAAGTGGATCCAATTTGTATCTTTTCAGGAGATAACCCTGGATTTAAGCTTTGAAAATCTTCAATTAGTTCGTCAATGGATACAGGTAACGGCTTTTTTATATGATTTTCTACAATCGATATAAGCGTTTCGCCGGGTTCAACTTCAGCTTCAAAAGAATCCACCGAACTTTCAACGTTGATCATTGTCGCAACTGTTTGTTCTGGTTTTTGGGTTTCATCCTGTGGAAGAGTACCTGCAGTCAAATCAATATATATAACATAAATTGTAAGAAGTCCAAAGAGAAAAAGAAAAAATCTTTTCATGAGACATGCCTCCAAAATGGAATGTTTGTACATTCCTATGCTTGTCCACTTGTTTATAGAACTAAAAAACGCACCTAAGGGGTGCGTTTAGCTCTCAATAGTTGTTTTTTCTTTTGGTATTTCTTTTATAGCTAAAAATAAGATGATTATTTCAACAAACCAATTAATGTAAAAGCTATTTGGTACTAGGGTATTAAGGGCGCTCATAATAGTAAAGAAAACTGTTGGCAGCGTTACACTATAGGCAGCCATTCTCCATAAGTGGCGATAACTAATACTTCTGCCAGCAAGATTTTTTAATAATAAACCAATCCAAGCAAGAATGGATACTTCGATAAAGCTTACAGCACTAGATACAAGAAACATAAAAATGGATATAACAGGAATAATGATTCCTTTCATCCCATCAACTGTATCAACTATCTCTATAAAATCCGCTTTTGTAAGATTTAAGCCTTCCATCATTGAGTAGGAATAGGTATCAATTCTTCCGCCGGCTGCGACAGAAATTTCATTCTTCAGCAAAGCGATGGCATTGTCTTCGTCTTCCACATCTTCGGTCGTAATGACACCGGTAGGATCGACAATAATGGAGAAATCACCTTTATCGATGGTTATAGGCACATCCGTTTCTGCAGAGAGGCTTCCATTTTCAATGGTAAAGCCAGGGATTTCATCACTGATAACGGATTTAGTACTCTCAATTCCCTCATTAAGCATTGTACTTAAGTAATAAATCGAAGGCAAAATGGATAGGAAGGTGAGAAAAAATACATATAAAATCGTTTTTCCAATTCCCTGAAAACGGAAAGTAGCAATATCTTTTGGAGAATAAATACTTTTATAAAATTGCTTGAAAATATTCATAATTACCACCCTAATAAAGATTCACGATTCTATTGTAGCTTTAGGAGCTGATATTAACAAGAATGATGAATTATGAAACTATTTGAGGGAACGAACGTATTAGTAAGGAATAAATTTTCAAAAGGATGGAGAAATCATGGAGATCGTTTATTGGTCAATCATTTCAATTCTTTTTATCATTGGGTTTGTTGGTCTGGTTTATCCCATCATCCCAAGTGTTTTGTTTTTATTAGCTGGATATATATTATATGGTGTCTTTTTTTCATTTGAACACTTTAGCTTGTTCTTTTGGCTGATTCAAAGCTTTTTTATTATTCTTTTGTTTGTCGCAGATTATATCGCCAATATGATTGGGGTACAAAAATATGGCGGATCGAAGGCTGGCGTTTGGGGCAGTACAATAGGACTTTTAGTTGGACCTTTTATTATTCCGTTTCTGGGAATTCTCATTGGTCCTTTTATTGGCGCAGTAGCAGCAGAGCTTCTAGTTAATAAGCGAGATTTCAAAAACAGTTTAAAAATCGGTTTTGGATCTGTTATTGGCTTTATTAGCTCTGTCATAACAAAAGCTGTTATTCAAACTCTGATGATTGTGTACTTCCTGTTAGTTGTTTTTTAAATTGAAATAATCCTCCTCACAGGTCGTAAGGAGGATCATTTAATTTACACCGCAAATTTCGAAAGAACACTTCCTGCTTTTACCTTTAGTATTTGATCTGGTTTTTGAAAGAATTGTTCTAATAAACTATATATAGTGAAACTGCTCCTTAGCATATGTCCATCTCCTTTACACCCTACAACTTGATTTAATCATGTATTAACAACCTATCACCAGTTGAAACATGACAATTTATTGAAAACTTGAAAAAAAGTCATGTATAAAATGATCTTAGGAGGGATATTGTATATTTGTTAGGAGCAGAGCTTTTTATTTGAAAGAAAACACTTTCTTTGTTACTCTTAAGCTACAGAGCTTTAGGAATATTCTAAAATCGTTTGAATTTAGATATATCTTTAAGGCTAAAAAACTTTTTAATACATAGGAGGAAATACCAATGGCATTTGAATTACCACAATTACCTTACGCTTATGATGCGCTTGAGCCTCACATTGACAAAGAAACAATGAATATTCACCACACAAAACATCACAACACATATGTAACAAACTTAAATAACGCTCTTCAAGGCAATGATGAATTATTAGCTAAATCTGTTGAAGAAGTTATTGCAAACTTAGACGCAGTTCCTGAAGCAGCTCGTACTGCTGTACGTAATAATGGCGGCGGTCACGCTAACCACTCATTATTCTGGCAAATTCTTGCTCCAAATGGCGGCGGTGCACCATCTGGTGAGCTAGCTGACGCAATTAACAATAAGTTTGGCAGCTTTGAAAGCTTTAAAGAAGAGTTTGCTAAAGCAGCAACTACTCGTTTTGGTTCAGGCTGGGCATGGTTGTCTGTAAATAATGGTGAATTAGAAGTTTCAAGCACACCTAACCAAGACTCACCTTTAATGGAAGGTAAAACACCTATCCTTGGTCTTGATGTTTGGGAGCATGCTTATTACCTTAACTATCAAAACCGTCGTCCTGACTACATCGCTTCTTTCTGGAACGTTGTAAACTGGGATGAAGTTTCTAAACGTTACACTGCAGCAAAATAATAATGATGTAAAAATGGCAGCTGATTTTTCAGCTGTCTTTTTAATTTTTCGTATAAAGGCCTCCTTCTTGTTAAAGAATAACCCTTATCACAAAGGGGAGTTACTATGGCGAAAAAATTTAAGTTTTTAGGTGACGTACAATTAACAAAAGATTTATCGTTGCTGTTAATCATCGGTGGTTTATATTCTCTAAGTGTTGCACTATCAAATACTTTTGTGAATATTTATTTATGGAAACAAACGGGAGAATATTCTGACCTAGCGCTTTATAACCTTTCGATTGTTATTTTACAGCCTTTAACCTTCATCTTAGCAGGCAGATGGGCAAAAAAAATTGATCGCGTTAAAGTGTTACGAATCGGAGTCAGTTTTTTAGCGATATTTTATTTAATGGTTTTAATAACCGGGAAAAATGCTTCAACCTATCTATTACTATTAGGAAGTCTGCTTGGAGTTGGATATGGATTTTATTGGCTGGCCTATAATGTCTTAACGTTTGAAATAACTGAACCTGAAACAAGAGACTTTTTTAACGGCTTTTTAGGAATTTTATCTTCTACCGGCGGAATGATTGGGCCAATTGCCGCTGGAATTATTATTACTCGTTTTGAAAAATTTACGGGGTATTCGATTGTCTTTGGAATATCACTATCTCTCTTTGCACTTGCCGTATTCCTAAGTTTTTCATTAAAGCCTCGTCCTGCAAATGGTAAGTATGATTTTAGAAGGATATTAGAAGAAAGAAAGAAAAATGAAAACTGGCGTCTTATCACGAATGCGAATTTCTTCCAAGGGCTTAGAGAAGGGACATTTTTATTTATTATCTCGGTACTGGTATACATTTCTACTGGTAGTGAGCTTGCACTAGGCACCTTTGGACTGATTAACTCCGGAATTTCCTTCATAGCCTATTATTTTGCATCCCGGTTAATTAAAAAAAACAAGCGAAAAAAGGCGATACTTGTAGGTGGTATTATCCTTTATATAGCTGTTTTGGTTATCGTCTGGGATGTTAACTATGTAAAACTTTTAATTTACGCAGCAATGATTGCCGTTGCTTATCCTATCCTGCTTGTACCATATATGTCCACTACCTATGATGTGATTGGTTCTGCCTGGAAAGCGGCCGAAATGAGAATTGAATATATAGTGGTCCGCGAAATCTATATTAATTTGGGGAGAATCGTTTCGATATTATCTTTCTTAGCAGCAGTTACTTGGTTTAATGAAAAGCAAAGCATACCAATCCTTCTTTTATTTTTAGGTGCTGGTCACTCACTTATTTATTTGTTCGTAAGGAGAGTCCAATTACCTGCGGCTTGACACGATGAGTAGATCGTATTACTCATTGTGTTTTTTTTTATTTGGATGGTTTTTGTGTGATTTGTTGGATGTTGTCAATTGGTAAGTCTTTTTCATAGAAAGTACGACGGTTTTCCGCTAAAATAAGGCTTATCATGTCGAATTGACAAGGAAGTGAAGAACTTGGTTATAAAAAAGAAAAAGAAGCCGCATGTCACTTTTCGCTTGAACATACTTTTCTTTGTTATATTTGTGCTGTTTTCTGTTCTTATTCTGCGTTTAGGTTTAGTCCAAATCGTTTATGGAGAGGATTTTAAACGAGAAATCGAAAGAACTGAGGATATTACCGTTAACAACCCGGTGCCACGGGGGAAAATGTTTGACCGGAACGGTAAAGTTATCGTAGATAATACACCATTAAATGCTATCACATACACAAAATTTCAAGATACAAGCCAAGAAGAAATGCTCAAAACGGCTGAACGTTTAGCACAGCTGATTGATAAAGATATATCAAAAATTCGTGAACGAGATAAACAGGATTATTGGATATTAAAAAACCCGGAGAAAGCAAAAGCAAAAATTACCGAGAAAGAATGGGACTTATACGACCAAGATGAATTAGATGACAAAGAAATTTATAATCTACAGCTAAAAAGGATTAATGAGAGTGACCTTGCAAGTTTAACTCCACAAGATTTAGAAACACTTGCGATATTTAGGGAATTTAACAGTGGCTATGCCCTAACACAGCAAATTGTCAAAAATGAAAATGTCACGTCTGAAGAGTTCGCTGTAGTTAGTGAAAACTTAGAGGATTTACCTGGTGTTGATACCACCACAGATTGGGAACGATATTATGCTTTTGGAAACACCTTAAAAACCGTCCTTGGAAATGTTACATCTTCAGATGAAGGATTACCAAAAGATAAACTAGAGGAATACCTTGCTCGTGACTACAACCGAAACGACCGAGTCGGTAAAAGCTATATTGAGCTGCAATATGAAGATGTCTTACATGGGCAAAAAGGAAAAGTAAAAAATGTAACAGATAAGGCTGGTAAAATATTGTCCACTGAAGTGGTTTCAGAAGGACAGCGTGGAAAAGACCTTGTCTTAACAATTGATATGGATTTACAGCTTGCAATTGAGAAAATTATTGAAGAAGAACTTTGGAATGCAAAACAAAATTCTAAATCTGCTCTCCTAGACCGTGCCTTTGTGGTTCTTATGAATCCACATACTGGAGAAATACTAACAATGGCCGGGAAGCAAATTGCCAAAAACGATGAGACAAATAAACAAGAAATGCGTGACTTTGCGCTAGGAAATATTACTACTTCTTATAATGTTGGTTCTGTTGTCAAAGGCGCAACTATTTTAACCGGTTATAATACGGGTGCAATACAGCCAGGTTCAACCCATTATGACTCACCTTTATTGATTAAAAACACTCCTCCAAAGTCTTCTTGGAAAAACTTTGGAAATATTAACGACCTTAGAGCACTTCAGGTTTCATCAAATGTCTATATGTGGAAGACAGTAATTGAAATGGCAGGTGGACAATATGCACCGAATAAGCCGCTTCCACTTGACGTAACTGCTTTTGACACGATGCGTCAATCTTTTAGTCAATTTGGTCTAGGTACAAAAACCGGAATTGACCTTCCAAATGAGAGTACAGGTTATGCCGGACCGTTGAAACAGCCTGGTTTACTTCTTGACTTAGCGATTGGACAGTATGATACTTATACGGTTATGCAATTAGCTCAATATGTATCAACCATTGCGAATGGCGGATATCGAGTCCAGCCTCATATAGTAAAGGAAATTCGCGAACCGGTTTTGGAAAGTAACGAATTGGGTCCAATTGTTCAAGAAATTGAACCAACTATATTAAATCGTATCGATGGTAAGGATGAATGGATCGATCGAGTACAGGAAGGCTTTAGAATGGTAATGCAAGTAGGGGATGGTACTGGTGTTAGCAGCTTTAAGGGTGCAGAGTACAGTCCAGCAGGTAAAACAGGAACTGCCCAAGCTTTTTATGATGGTCCAGAGCGAAAGAAATTTGGGAAAATTCCACCTGAAGTAATGAATCTAAGTCTTATAAGCTATGCACCTTCTGATAATCCAGAGGTTGCCATGGCTGTTCTAGTTCCATGGGCATACCAAGGAGACAGTGGTCCAGCTACTGCAAATATTATTGGCAGAAGGGTTATGGATACCTATTTTAATCTAAAGAAGCAGACTCCTGTCACGGAAAACCAAGGAGCTGCAGTAAATGCTGAAAGTACAAATGAAACAACAGAAACTCAACAAAACAATCAATAGTTTTCATCCACCTGTCTCAAAAACTGAGGCAGGTTTTTTTCATAGTTTTTTTTAAAATAGACATGCTAAAATTAGTACTTTTTATTTATGATTTACAAAAGTCATACACACATTTACAAAACCTTTACAATTCATTAAAACAAGCTTTACAGAAGGGGTATATTATTAATCTTGTAAGGAAAACGAACAGGAATTAAACAAACCAATTTTCGTAGGGGGAATTAAGTAATGAAAAGCTTTAAGAAATTAGCACTAACAGCTATGATGACTGGTGTGCTAGCAATCACTGCAGCTTGTGGTGCCCAAGGAACTGAAGGTAATAAAGAACAAGCTGGCGAAGAAACAAAGCAACTTCAAGGTGAAATTAAAATAGACGGTTCATCTACAGTTTTCCCAATTATGGAAGCGGTGGTTGAAGAATATGGTATGACACAGCCAGAGGTTAAAGTTTCTGTTGGTTCATCAGGAACTGGAGGCGGTTTTGAAGCGTTTATCGCTGGTGAAACTGAACTAAGCAATGCTTCACGTCCGATTAAAGATGAAGAAGCAGCAGCTCTTAAAGAAAAAGGTATTGATTATACTGAAGTACAATTAGCATATGATGGACTTTCAGTAGTCGTAAATAAAGACAATGATTGGGTAGATAGCTTAACAATCGAAGACTTAAAGAAGATTTGGGTTGAAGATGGAACAACAAAAAAATGGTCTGATATCAATCCGGATTGGCCGGCAGAAGAAATCAAATTATACTCTCCTGGTACAGATTCAGGAACTTTTGATTACTTTGATGAAGTAATTCTTGATGGACAACCAATTGTTGAAAAAGCAACTCTTTCTGAAGATGACAATACACTCGTTCAAGGTGTTCAAGGTGACAAGAATGCTATTGGTTACTTTGGTTATGCTTACTATGCAGAAAACAAAGATACTTTGAAAATTGTTCCAATTGATGGCGGAGAAGGTCCTGTTGAGCCAACGAATGAAACAATTGAATCTGGAGAGTATTCTCCATTATCACGTCCGTTATATACTTATGTGAAAAACTCTGCTATTAAAGACCAAGAAGAAGTTTATGATTTTGTAAAGTTCTTATTAGAAAATGCTTCAACATTATCTGAAGATGTTGGATATGTAAAATTACCTGAAGAAGAGTACACAAAACAGCTTGAAACACTAGAAACTCTTAAGTAGGCTCTAGAATAATTATATAGGTGAGAAGCACTAGAAATGTGCTTCTCTTCTTGTCATGTGAATGAAAGGGGTTTTCAATTTGACTAATCAAAACACAAATTCCTTCTCGGTTCAGAAAATGATTCAAGAGAAGAAGAAAAAGAAAAGTGCTGGCGGAATTACAGAAAAAATTATGCCATATATTTTATTCCTCACAGCGGCTGTCTCTGTTTTGACAACGATTGGTATTGTTCTTACGCTCATCTTTGAAACATTTTTATTTTTTGATGCTGTATCTATTAAGGAATTTTTCACGGCTAAAAAATGGTATCCATTTTCAGAAACGGAAGGTTCATTTGGTATTCTGCCGTTAGTAATGGGAACTCTAAAGGTAACGGTTATTGCCGCCATTGTAGCTGTGCCAATAGGTTTGGCTTCAGCCATTTATTTGAGTGAATATGCATCAGATCGAGCTCGCAGAATTATTAAACCGATATTAGAAGTTTTAGCGGGAATTCCAACGATTGTTTATGGATTTTTTGCTCTAACCTTTGTTACTCCTATATTACGTGAAATAATTCCATCCCTTGAAATTTTTAATGCTTTAAGTCCTGGTATTGTAATTGGAATCATGATAACACCGATGATTGCTTCTCTTTCAGAGGATGCGATGACTTCGGTTCCTAATGCTATGCGTGAAGGTGCACTTGCGCTAGGGTCGACTAAATTTGAAGTAGCCATTAAAGTCGTTCTGCCAGCGGCTATTTCAGGAATTATTGCCTCAATCGTTTTAGGGATTTCACGAGCAATCGGAGAAACGATGATTGTGGCGGTTGCCGGTGGTTCAACGCCTAATCTTGAGTGGAATTTGACAAGCTCCATTCAAACGATGACAGCATATATTGTCCAAGTCAGCCAAGGTGACGCAGGCTATGGTACGACGATCTACTATAGTATTTATGCCGTTGGAATGACGTTATTTGTATTTACATTGGTGATGAATTTATTAGCACAATACATCACTCGTCGCTTTAGGGAGGAATACTAATGAATTTAATTAATCATGATTCCGTTGTAAAACGGATGAAACCAAGATTATCAAAAAATTCAATTTCAAAATGGATATTTTTTGCTTTAACTATGTTTGTTTTACTAATATTAGGAGTATTATTATATCGGATATTCTCTCAAGGACTTGGCTATTTAGATTTGCAATTTTTGCAAAGCCTTCCTTCAAGGAAGCCTGAAAATGCAGGTGTTTATGCTGCACTAATTGGTACAATTTGGCTTATGGCAGTTGTTGCACCTGTTTCTTTACTACTTGGTGTGGGTACTGCGATCTATCTCGAAGAATATGCAAAAGAGAATGCGATAACAAATTTTATTAAAGTGAATATCTCAAACCTAGCGGGTGTCCCTTCTATTGTTTTCGGATTACTTGGTTTAACCGTATTTGTTCGTGCGTTAGCATTTGGGACAAGTGTCCTGGCCGCAGGTCTTACTATGAGTTTACTTGTGTTGCCTGTCATAATAGTAGCTTCACAAGAGGCTATTCGCGCGGTGCCTAATCAATTAAGAGAGGCGTCATTTGGGCTAGGGGCAACTAAATGGCAGACCATAGTTCGTATTGTTCTTCCTGCTGCAATTCCAGGAATACTTACCGGAGGGATTTTGGCACTTTCCCGTGCAATTGGAGAAACAGCGCCGCTTGTTGTCCTTGGTATGCCATTATTCCTTGCATTTTTACCAAAAACATTTTTTGATATGATTACCGTATTACCTTTACAAATTTACAATTGGACAGGCCGTCCTCAAGCAGAGTTCCATGCTTTAGCTGCCGCAGGGATTATCGTTTTACTGGTAATGTTAATTATCATGAATTCGATCGCTGTGTTAATTCGAAATAAATTCCAGAAGAGATATTAAGGCAATGATAGGGAGGCAAACTACTATGGAAACAACAACAGCCACTGCAAAAATAATTAATCCACAAGAGAAGCAAATTGTATATAAAACAAGCGACTTAGATTTATGGTATGGTGATAATCAGGCGCTAAAGAAAATAAATTTAGATATTATGGAAAATGAAGTTACCGCAATTATCGGACCTTCAGGATGTGGAAAGTCAACATATATTAAGACGTTAAATCGTATGATTGAACTAGTACCAGGTGTAAGAACTTCTGGTGAAATTGTCTATCGAGGAAAAAATATCCTCGATAAGTCATACCAAGTAGAGGAATTAAGAACTAAGGTTGGCATGGTATTCCAAAAGCCAAATCCATTTCCGAAATCAATTTACGAAAATGTGGCTTATGGACCAAAAATACATGGTATCCGCGATAAAAAAGTCTTAGATCAGATTGTTGAAAAGAGCTTGAGAGGGGCAGCGATTTGGGATGAAGTAAAGGACCGTCTTAACCAAAATGCATATGGATTATCCGGAGGGCAGCAACAGCGTCTTTGTATTGCCCGCTGTCTTGCGATTGAACCTGATGTTATTTTAATGGACGAGCCAACTTCGGCACTCGATCCAATTTCAACCTTAAAAGTAGAAGAACTTGTGCAGGAATTGAAAAAGGACTTTAGTATTATTATCGTTACTCATAACATGCAGCAGGCTGCACGTATTTCTAAAAAAACTGCTTTCTTTTTAAATGGAGAAGTGGTAGAATTTTCAGAAACTAATAAAATCTTCTCTACTCCAGAAGATAAGAGAACCGAGGACTATATTACAGGAAGATTTGGATGATGAGGTGATAGGATGAGTACGAGGTCAAAATTTGATAGTAAATTAGCAGATTTAAAAGCAAAACTTTTAGAAATGGAAAGTTTAGCGGAGACGGCTGTTCGTGATTCACTAAGTGCCCTTATAAATCACGATATTGAAAAAGCCAATACGGTTATTGATGGTGATGATAAAATAGACGCATTAGAACATGAAATTCATGATAAAGCCTTGCTTTTAATTGCAAGAGAGTCGCCTGTTGCCAAAGATTTAAGAACACTCAATGTCGCTCTAAAAGTTTCATCTGAAGTGGAACGAATGGCTGATATGGCTGTTAATATAGCAAAAGCGGCGATCCATATTGGTCAAGAAAAGCACTTTAAAGAAATTCGTGACATACCAAAAATGATGGATCAAGCGCTTGAGATGGTAGGCATGTCGGTTAAAGCATATATTGATGAAGATGTCATGCTTGCACAGAAATGTGCAGAAAAAGATGATGAAGTGGATAACATGTTTGGTAAATTGGTACACGAATTAATCAGCATGGTCCCAGAGAATCCTAATGCAACGAACCAGATTATCCAACTGTCATTTGTTTGCCGATTTATCGAAAGAATTGCGGACCATTCAACTAATATTGCAGAGAATGTCATTTACCTGGTAACTGGTAAACGCTTTGAATTAAATGAATAAGAAATAATACTTCACCTTAGATGAGACTGATTAATTTGTCTCATCTTTTTTATATTCTGAGAAAATTGTCACTTTATGTGAAGCAAAATACGACAAAATACGTTTATTGTACAGTTCGCCTGCCGATGTTACCATTAAGATTATCTATGAAAGAATATTTAGATTACTTTTGCATATATATGTGTTTGCAGAATGGAGGAGAACAATGATTGAAGAAATTATTAAACTAAGAGAGGGTGGTTTATCGTTCCGAAAAATCGCCTCACAACTAAATACTACGGTTGGAAAAGTCCAATATAGATGGAATAAATATGTAAATAGCCAGGATAATCAAATAGAAGATTGTACTGTAGGACCTGAAAACCAAAAGGAAGAATCCGTTATCGAACAGCCAACGTTTGATTTTGCTCCAATTAAAGGTGAACTTCAAGTAAAACTAGTTACCCCAAGGAAGATCATCGTCTTTTGGGAAACATCGGAGATTCCCGAGAAAGTTATATCTTTATTTTATAACAGAAAGTTCGAGGAATTGATCCACATTGTTAGACTCTATGATGTTACCGATCTCATTTTCACAGGTAAAAATGCACATCATTACTATGATATTGCGGTACCCTACAATAAGGGGCATTGGTTTATTAAAGGACTCACAGCTAATAGAAGCTATATAGCCGAATTAGGTGTTAAATTTAACAATAATGATTTTTTTCCAATCCTTCGCTCTGATTCTGTTCATACCCCGACATTAGGAAATGTAAATGGAAGTGAAATTTATAATAATTTAGTACACTATCAACAAATTGATCAGTATTCGCCTAAATGGATTGATCATGTAAGTACATACAGCTATTACGGCGAATCAAAAAATACGGAGCATAAAAATGGATAATAAAATAATTACTGAAATGCCCCAAAAACATTCCTATGACTGGCAACTGAAAATTTTAATTCTATCATGGGAATACCCGCCAAACATTGTAGGCGGGCTCTCTAGGCATGTTTATGGTCTTTCTGTTCATTTGGCCGAGCAAGGTCACCAGGTCCATGTGGTGACCGCACGGAATGGCAGCCTAGCGGCATACGAGATGATGAATGGTGTTCATGTCCATCGTGTGGCTCCACTCAACAATCAAGACGATGATTTTCTCTCTTGGATAGTGGGTCTAAATTTAGCGATGAGTTTTCTGGTTGAAAAAATTGCAACAGATACAAAGTTTGATATCGTCCATGCTCATGACTGGTTAGTAGGATCATCTGCTATTACAGTAAAGGAATTCTTATCCATTCCTTTATTATCCACAATTCATGCAACTGAACATGGTCGGAATAATGGAATACATACAGACATGCAGCGGTTCATCCATGAAAAAGAACATCAGCTAATTACGGAATCGGATCAGGTAATTGTGTGCAGCCAATATATGAGAGAAGAACTTTTAGCAAATTTCCAACTCTCAGACAAAAAAATGACCATTATTCCAAACGGTATCGAACAAAGTGATGTTAAAGTAAATCCAAACGAGATTTATCCATTCATTAAGAATAGAAAATATATTTTTTCAGTCGGTCGAATCGTAAAGGAAAAAGGGTTTGAGACTCTTATCGAGGCTGCACAAGCAGCAAAGGATAGGGGACAGGATATTTATTTTGTGATTGCTGGAAAAGGACCCATGCTGGAAAGATATAGTAAGATGGTAACAGAAAAACAATTAGACAATCATATTGCTTTTATAGGCTATGTTACGGACGAGGAAAGAAATGCGCTATTAGCGAATTGTGAAATTGCTGTGTTTCCTAGTTTATATGAGCCCTTTGGGATTGTAGCTCTCGAAGCCATGATTCTTGCAAAACCTACCATTGTTTCAGAAACGGGCGGGCTGAAAGGAATTGTGATGAATAGGCAAACTGGCTTACTAATGATTCCAGGTGACGCAGAAAGTCTCCTTACTAATATCGACTACCTATTGGAGAATCCCCAAACAGCAAAAGAGATTGGTATAAAAGGAATGAAAATTGTTAAGAGTTTATATGGATGGAAGCGAATCGCTTCTCAAACGGTTAATGTAATGGAAGATACACTTTTAGATAAAAGGGCAAATACGAGCGGAAAGACAAGATAGTTTTTGTATAAATAATTTTAAGGTTAGCGTAAAATGGGTAGGAAAATGACCTTTTAAAAAACATACTAGCATTTCCTTTTGAAAAATGATATTATAGAAAAGTCGTATGAACGAACTAGCTTAATCGTTTGGAGGGAAATTGACATGCGTGTAAATATTACGTTAGCTTGCACTGAGTGTGGAGATCGTAACTATATTTCAACAAAAAATAAACGTAACAACCCTGATCGTCTTGAGCTTAAGAAATATTGCTCAAGAGAGAAGCGTACAACAGCACATCGTGAAACAAAATAAGCAGTAGGGCTTCCTGCTGCTTTTTTTGTTGTAAAAAAATAAGGAGATTCTGATTAACATGACTGAAAAAAAGCTTATTCGTAAAGAAATGAAGGAGTGCCTGGCGCTTCTTACTAAACCTTATTATGAACATTATTCCCATATAATTGCTAACACACTTTATAAAGATGAAGATTGGCTAAATGCAAACGTAATTGGGATTACAATCTCGAAGGAACCTGAAGTTGACACATACCAAATTATCCGAAAAGCCTGGGAAGAAGGAAAAGAGGTTGTCGTCCCGAAGTGCAACCCCGAGACAAAGACTTTATCCTTCAGAAAAATAACGGAATTTTCACAACTAGAATCCGTTTTTTATGGATTACTCGAACCGATAATTGAACTGACCATGAAGGTAAAGCCTGAGGAAATCGATCTTTTATTTGTACCAGGTTTAGCCTATACAAGAGAGGGGTTTCGGCTTGGTTTTGGCGGTGGTTACTATGATCGCTATTTAACGAATTATAAAGGAAATACACTATCTCTAGCGTTCTACTTCCAAGTTATTCCTCAATTTCCTATCGAAAAGCATGATATCCCAGTCTCGAAGATTATCACAAATGACGAGGTAATAAAAATAAAATGATTAAAACTATAATCATTATCATGTTTATTATTTTAGGTGGTATTGCAGGCTATCGGGAGCGGTCATTAAGTGGTAATGGGGCCACTGCTGCCGTAATCGTAGGGTCGGCTGTCTTTTTGGGGTTTGGAATAAAAGGGCTTATCCTACTTGGACTATTTTTTATAACATCAAGCCTTTGGTCGAAATATAAAAGCTCTGTCAAAAAAGATATTGAAGAAAAAATAGCTAAGGGAGCAACAAGAGATTGGCGTCAGGTGGCAGCAAATGGTGGTTCTGCAGCTTTAATAAGTATTATATATTATTTTCAACAGGATTTATTTTGGCTGATTGGGTTTATCGTGTGCCTTGCTAGTGCGAATTCAGATACGTGGGCATCAGAAATCGGTACGTTAAGTAAAAGAAAACCTGTATACATACGTACTTTTAAGCCAATTGACAAAGGAACATCGGGAGCTGTCAGTTCGTTAGGGACTACTGCTGCCATTTTTGGTTCCATGTTAATTGCTCTTGCAGGTACTTGGCTATTTCATTTACAGTTATTCCATTTTTTTATCATTTTCTTATTCGGCTTCTTAGGTAATGTCATTGATACTTTATTTGGTGCCTTTTATCAACAGGTTTATATTTGCACTATATGTGGGATTGAAACGGAGAAAAAAGTCCATTGCCAAAAGGCAGGAAAAAGAATAAAAGGGTTCCATATAGTGGATAATGATATGGTGAATTTTTTATCTGGATTAATTGCTGCACTGTTATCTATGATTGTCATTTATTACGTAACCATTCGTTAACTATAGCGATTTAAAGATAGCTAATACTGAGAAAAACTTGTGTGGTAGTGTACCATTGAAGTATGAATATATTCACTATGCCTAGGAGGAAATGCAATGGTAAAAGTAAATAGAGTTGTCCTTGTTGGAACTGGTTTCGTTGGATCAAGCTATGCCTTTGCTTTATTAAATCAAGGAATAACGGAAGAACTAGTATTAGTAGATTTAAATGAAGCCAAAGCAGAAGGGGATGCAATGGATCTAAATCATGGGTTGCCATTTGCACCTTCACGCACCAAAATTTGGTATGGCAGCTATACAGATTGTGATCAAGCTGACCTTGTCGTCATTACTGCAGGGGCTAATCAAAAGCCTGGTGAAACCCGGCTTGATCTTGTAGAGAAGAATACCAACATTTTTAAAGGAATAGTTGAACAAATAATGGCAAGTAGCTTTGATGGTATTTTCCTTGTTGCAACGAATCCTGTTGATATTTTAACATATGCAGTATGGAAGTTTTCTGGTCTGCCAAAAGAGAGGGTGATTGGCTCTGGTACGATTTTAGATACTGCACGATTCCGCTTTTTATTGGGACAGTATTATGATGTCGATACACGTAACGTTCACGCCTACATTATTGGTGAGCATGGAGACACGGAACTTCCAGTATGGAGCCATGCAGATATTGCCGGAATGAAAATATCCGAATGGACTAGTAAGCATGAAACGAACCAAGAAGACCTTGACAATATATTTATTAATGTCAGGGATGCAGCGTATCATATTATTGAAAGAAAAGGCGCCACCTATTACGGAATTGCGATGGGACTCGTTCGATTAACAAAAGCGATATTGCGTGATGAAAATTCCGTATTAACTGTTTCTGCCTATTTAGATGGGGAGTACGGTCATAATGATGTCTATATTGGCGTACCTGCAGTGGTAAATCGCAGTGGAATCAGAGAGGTCGTTGAACTTGACCTGAATAAAAAGGAAAAAGAAAAATTCTCCAATTCCGTAAAGGTATTAAAGGAAACTATGGACCCTGTTTTAAGTAAGTACTGAAAAAGGGTTGGATAAAAATAGCCTCCTGTTCACACAATATGAATAGGAGGGATGACTCATGTCTCGTATGTTAACATCCATATTTATGATAGGGTCAATTGGTTATTTTGCATTCCGCTTTAGGTATCGAATTATTAACTTAATGCTAAGGTCCGGCTGGATGCGTCGCATTGCCGTAGGTTCAATCATGAGCTTTCCAGGCGTGAAAAACAAAATGATGCAGACTGTATTTGGAGGACCAACTGAAAACCCATCTGAATGGTGAAAACCACAGATGGTTTTTTTTTGTTATAAAAATGCCAACTTGTTTAGCCATTATTAGACTTGTTTTTCGTTTATAATGATATAAACTAGTGAAAAATGGATACATATAGTCCTAAAAGAAAGTAGTGGGGGTATTGAACAATAGAGAAGATTACATCTTTTGGAGATTGGCCTATTTCTTCATTTCGGAACAAGGCTATCGAATCATTCAATTATTTGAAAATCAAAAAGAATTATGGCTGGAAAGACTTGAAAACAAAAAGGCCCCAGTTGTTCGGTTGCTGCGGCAGGATTTTGACTGGAGCAACAACTTGCAAAGAGATATAGAATTTACAGCCTCAAATGGTGAAAAGGTTCGAAAACAGCTTGGCCATGTGGAGCTTTCGATTGTGAATATCTACATTAGTCAATTTCCTCCTGTTGATGAGTACCAATTTCGGTTGGAACATCCTTTTATTTTTCCACAAGGTAATAAAACAAGTGTCAGCTCTGTACTAATAACCCGTGATCAATATGAGTCAGGATTTAAATCTTTATCAACTATAGTAGAAAGGGAATTCTCTTTCCCCATTCATGATGAGTATTCAGAGCAAGATGTATACGCTCAAAAGAAGGCAACGTTAGATTTTGCGGTACAAATGGCAAAGAAAGAAAAAGAAATATTTACGAACGGGAAGCCATTTTTCACTTACTTTTTTATGATCATCCAGGTGGCTGTTTTTTTGTTGTTAGAATTGCAAGGGGGAAGTACAAATACATCTACTCTCATTAAATTTGGGGCAAAATTTAATCCCTATATCTACGATGGAGAATGGTGGAGATTCATTACACCCATATTCCTGCACATAGGTTTTTTACATTTAACCATGAACACCTTAGCACTGTATTTTTTAGGTCCAGCTGTAGAAAGAATCTTTGGAAATATACGTTTTTTATTTATTTATCTTTTTGCGGGTATATCAGGGGTTATCGCTAGTTTCATCTTTAGCCCAAATATTTCTGCAGGAGCCAGCGGGGCAATTTTTGGCTGTTTTGGAGCATTGCTTTATTTTGCCCTGATTTATCCGAAACTTTTTTTTCGAACAATGGGACCAAGTGTCATAACCGTTCTTGTCTTCAACTTAATCTTTGGTTTTACCGTTTCGATTGTAGACAATGCCGGTCATTTAGGCGGATTAGCGGGTGGCTTTCTGGCAGCAGGAATATTGCATTTCCCAAAGAAGAAAAAGCCATTCTTGCAACTGATATTTTTATTGGTTTCTGCCGCTATTATTTATGGCTCGCTATACTATGGCTTTCGGCATTCGGAGTCCGGTGGAAATGAAAGTTCCACTATGATGTTAGCTCAAGAGTATATTAAACAAGAAAATTATGAACAAGCATATGACGTTTTAACAACATACGCAGAATCCAATAAACCATCTGCAGAGGTATATTTTGCATTATCCTTTATTGAAATTAAGCTTGGTGAGCTAAAGGAAGCGAAATCACATCTCCTTCAAGTGATAGAACTGGATCCGGATTTACCTGAAGCATACTATAATCTAGCATTAATTTATTTAGAGGAAAATGACATATTGAACGCAAAAGAAAATGCTGAAAAGGCAGCAGAAAGAAGACCAAGTCAACAGGAATATGCTGAATTGGCCGAAGAACTTAATCGACTGCTCCCATCATCTGACGAAGGAGAATAGGCTCCCCCGAAGCCGTTTCTGTTAATACCAATAGATGAGTTTTATCAGTTGCAACTAAAATAAGCGGAAGGGTACTGCCTTTTGGACTTTCACTAGTACCGTCTGCTTTTTTAATTCCTAGAATATAGTTTTTATATAAACCCTCCCAAAGATTTCCTACAACCGCAGCAGTTTCTGATTTTGTAAAACCCGGCAATACATCCTTTGCCGCTTCATTGAATTGGCTGAGGGGAAAAGCCTGATAGTTTTCCAAATTTATTGCAAAAAAGCGGAGTCCTTTGTTCCAGCTAAGCTGAAGCATTCTCTCGGTCTGTTGGTCCAGTTGTTTTTTTATATTTACTTCATCCGCAGGAGCTGTAATGAAGTACATTTGATCTGACGACATTGTTTGTGAGCTGGAAATTTGATCTTCCTTATCATGAAGCTCTGCATGGTGAAAAGTAATCGCTTGTAACAGCGCACTTTTATCAATAGACATTCTTTTTTCCTGCTCAAGCACTGCCGTATTTTGTTTCCAATTCCATAATCCCTCTAATAGTCGGCCATTGGCATATAATAGGGCTGCATCCTGCCTTAAGTAGGCTTTACGGTCTAGGATGGAATGTTCCTTCCAAAGGATAGTATTTGCTTGTTGATTCATTAATGTAAGTGTGGTCTGGGCCGTTTTGAAGGTTACATTTGGGTCAATCGGGAAGTACGTAATACTTTCCTGTGCCTGTGGGTTCGTATGCTGATAGATTACAAAGGCCAGAATGAGGAGAATTGGTATCCCTAGCACCAAGTAGATTTTTTTCATCTGATCCCATCCTTCTTTTTTACTATTAATAGAGTAGTAGTAATATTAATATTATGGGGAAAACTGGCTGGACATGCCTGATTTTTAGCCGGATTAGGGTTGCTATGTAAGAACATCTTGAGGGCGGCGGGGGCTTAAGGTATACTTTACATGTAAAGTTTCTTATTCTTTAGGTAAGAGGGCTAAAAGAAATGAAGTCAATCTATGATATTCAAAAATTTTTAAAGCAGTTTGGAACGATTATTTATATTGGTGATCGAATAGCTGACCTTGAATTAATGGAGTCTGAAATAAAAGATTTATATCAAGCTCAGTTAATAGAACCAAAAGAATACTCGACTGCATTGTTAATTTTAAGACATGAAATAAGATTCTTAAACGAAAAAGAAGAAAAAGATAGGTGATTACAATGTCAGGACAATGGATAGTAGGAGTTGACCTTGGAGGGACAACTACTAAATTGGCGTTTATTAATATGGACGGAGAAATTCTACATAAGTGGGAAATTCCAACAGATAACTCGAACGAAGGTCAAAATATTACGATCAACATTGCAAATGCTATCGATGATAAATTAGGAGAATGTAATGAGAGGAAAACAAAATTAGCAGGTATTGGCATGGGGGCACCTGGACCTATAAATTATGAGACAGGTGTTGTCTTAAATGTTGTTAATTTGGGTTGGCAGGATAACTTTCCATTACAAGAGAGTCTGCATTCTTTAACAGGATTACCAGTTGCTATCGAAAACGATGCTAATTGTGCTGCATTAGGTGAAATGTGGAATGGTGCTGGTAAGGGGGCAAGCGATCTAGTATGCGTAACACTTGGAACCGGTGTAGGTGGCGGAGTCATTGCGAATGGTAATATTGTTCGAGGTATTAACGGTGCGGCTGGGGAAATTGGTCATATAACCTCAATACCTTTTGGTGGTGCACCTTGTAACTGTGGTAAGTCCGGCTGTCTTGAAACGATTGCTTCTGCAACTGGTATTGTTCGATTAGCGGAAAGTGAACTTTCAAAGCCCGAATCAAAGGGACAGCTTGCTGTAGTGTTTGCCAAAAATGGAAAAGTTACAGCAAAAGATGTTTTTGATAATGCTCGTAATGGAGATGAACTCGCTAAAAAAATCCTCAATGAAGTCACTTTTCATTTAGGATTTGCTCTGGCAAATATTGCAAATACTTTAAATCCAGAAATGATTGTTCTCGGCGGTGGAGTCTCGCGAGCTGGTGATATTTTATTAGACGGTGTAAAAGCAAATTTCTCTCAGTTTACTTTTTCAGCGGCTAGAGAATCTACAAAGCTTTCGCTAGCCACACTAGGAAATGACGCTGGAGTAATAGGCGCAGCATGGTTGATAAAAAATAAACTAAACCTATAAGAAGTATCCTAAAAACCTGTACATAAATGCAGGTTTTTGTTTTGCTCATTTTCTACCGCCTTTTGTCATATTATTTTTATGATGGAAGGAGGAAGAAATATGGAGGTTAGAGTCCGGGAAGGTGACTCCTGCGCGTATTTATAGTCGATTATTTATGGTCCCGCTTGAACTCATTATCGATTCAAACGAGAACATAAATCCAGCTAATTTGATAACTGGTACAAAAATAATGATACCAGGCTATGTTTCCGTTCCATACACGATAAAAGAAGAGGATACATTATGGAAAATTGGAAAGGCAAGAAACTTATCCATCGATGCCATGATGATACTAAACCAAATGCAAAATCCCAATCAATTAGCACCGGGTGACACCCTGTACTTACCTGAACGTATAACACAACACCATGTTAGCTCAAAATTGCCTTACGGTTCGGGGATCTTAACGAAGCAAATCAAAACCTTAAAAAAGTTATATCCATTTATAAATATAGAATCAATCGGTACTAGTGTTCTCGGTAATCCCATACAAGAAATAAGGATTGGAAAGGGATTGAAAAAAGTTCATATGAATGCTTCTTTTCATGCGAATGAATGGATTACATCCATGGTTTTAATGAGGCTTGTTAATCAATACCTTATTTCTTTAACGAATCGAAGCACGTTTAGAAGTGTCAATACCATAAATTTATATAATGAAACTGAACTATCCATTGTTCCGATGGTCAACCCGGACGGGGTAGACCTGGTATTAAGTGGACCGTCAACAAGCAATCGACAAGAGGTTATCGAGATAAATGAAGGAAGTGATGAATTCGTTCATTGGAAGGCAAACATACGGGGGGTAGACTTAAATAATCAGTTTCCGGCAAATTGGGAGATTGAGCAGGAAAGGAAGTCACCCAAGTCTCCTGCACCCAGAGATTATCCCGGCAGTTCTTCTTTATCAGAACCAGAAGCAAAAGCAATGGCTGACTTGATTAAGAAGAATCAATATGATCGAATTTTGGCCTTTCATACTCAAGGCGAGGAATTTTATTGGGGATATGAAGGATTCGAACCACCTGAATCTGAAATCTTAGCAAAAGAATTCGAACGAGTGAGTGGATATAAGGCGATTCGAAATGTCGATAGTCATGCGGGATTTAAAGATTGGTATATTCAAGAATATAAACGCCCTGGTTTCACCATTGAATTGGGAAGGGGCATAAATCCATTGCCTTTATCACAATTTGACGACATTCTCCATAAAGTTGAGGGAATATTTCTAGCTGCAATTTATTTGTAAATAGTTGTTTACACGACTTGTAAAATGACCTCAATGACATTAAAATAAATTGTTGTGTTGGTGATTTTAATAAGAAAAAAGTCGTGTAATATGCGACTTTTTTCTTATTTCTAGAATTTTCTGTAATGATTGAAACATTTCTGTAAAATAAACGTACTAATTAATGTGAAGAAAAAGTGGAGGGAGGGGGAAAATGAGCCGTAACAAAGGTAATATCATTAAAAAATTTATTTATCAAATCTTATTTTCGCTCGTTTTTGCCTCCTTTTTAAGTGCTTGTGCGCAACTACAAGATGCCAAGCCCAGCCCTTCTGAAGATCATGACAAGCAAAATGTCCCGCCATCACAACCTGAAGGAACATGGAAACTTCCAATCGAAATACCAGAGGGTGAGTTTTACAAAATAGGTTCCTGGTATTCGGACCATCAATTACTTTATATTACAAATTTTGAACAATCATCGTCTGTTTATCTTTATAATCTTCTAACAGGAAGCAGTGAATTACTTTATAAAAGTGAAGTTCCTATTGTGACTTTACAGATAAGCCCATCAAAAAAGAATATACTTATTCAATCATCTCCTTCTACGTATGAAGGACAAGTTACCATACTATCTCCTGAGGGCAAAGTAATCTATAAACAATCTATCCCATCATATGAATTAACTTTTGAATGGAACCCATTCAATGAGTCTGAAATCCTAATCTCATCTTTTAATGAAGATTGGACCTATCAAATGCTGCTATTAGACATTGAACAAAGAAAAACGACTGAACTAACACTTCCTCAACCTTTTATTAAATGGATCGGTAATGAGGAAGTAGCCTATTTGAAGTGGGATGAAGAAAGTCCATCTCTTTTTGCACCACTCATGACGAAAAATTTAAGTGCAGAGGATGAGAAAGAAATACTTACAGAAGTACTTCAATTCGCAACTTTCAAAAACATTTTAATGACTGTTACAGTCAAAGACGTCGAACAGTTACAGGCTTCCTATACTTTTTATGATAAGGACAAAAAGGTATTAAATTCGTTTTCCATTCCTCACCTAACTATGTTTTCTGGATGGTTGGTTCCTTACAATGACTTAAATGTTAGTAAAGGTGAATTTATTACTCTTAAGCCAGTAAAAAGCGCAGAGGCTGATGCTTATAGGGAGGGTTTTGAACTTGTAAGCTATAATATTAACAGTGGAAGCAGTCATGTCATTTTGCAGGACCTGAAAAATGAACCCATTCTTCTATCCCCTTCGGGCGAAGTTGCACTATATGGTAATCGTTTTGAAAAGATCATTGATCTCAAAACAAAAGAGGTAAGGGAGCTCGTTGCAAAATAAAAAGACTGCCGGCTGGCAGTCTTTCAATTTTTTTAAGTTTAGTGTGTACCAGTAGGAAAACCACTTTCTATAACGGTCATGATTGCAAACCAGCCAAAAACAGCCAATGTGCCTACTGCAAAAAATACTCCTAAGAAATTTTTATTTTTTAGGGCAGTGAATGCACCATAAGCAGCAAGTAATGCTACCAAAGAAAAAATAATAACTACTCCCATTAATAAAGCCCCCTTTATTAGATAATACTTGGGCTCAGCCCAACACATTTCTAAGAGTTATGTAAGAATATTATATACATTCGATTCTTATTTTATATTCTTTTCAATCATTTGTCGAGGGCTAAAAAAGTTAGCAATGCAGCTTACATAGTGTAAAATAATAGTAATGTAAAAATAGTTGGAGGTATATGAGAAATGAAATGGTCACAAATCCCATTAGGGGTATTACAAACAAATTGTTATATCGTTGAGAGTCCTGACAAAACCTGTTTGATTTTTGATCCAGGGAGTGAAGGGAAAAAGCTAATAAAGTGGTTAACAAAACGAGAACTCAATCCGATTGCTATTTTTTTAACACATGCACATTTCGACCATATTGGCGCTGTTGATGAAATCAGAGACTATTATAAAATTCCGGTTTATATTCATGAAGAGGAACAAGATTGGCTGACAGATCCGGCATTAAATGGTTCCAAGTACTTTCAAATGCAAGAGTTAATGAAAATGAAAAAAGCCGACTACATCCTTAAAAAAGAGGAAACGATGACGATTAGTAATTTCAAGTTCTCTATTCTTGAAACTCCAGGACATTCTCCTGGGAGTGTGTCGTATTACTTTGAGAAAGAGGGATTTGTTGTATCAGGGGATGCATTATTTAAGAGCAGCATTGGCAGAACAGACCTGCCAGGAGGTAACCATAAACTTTTAATGAAGAGCATTCATGAAAAATTATTATTTTTACCAGAAGAAACAACAGTATTATCGGGACATGGACCAATTACCACAATAGGGGAAGAAATGGATAGTAATCCGTTTTTAAATGGGTTTTAATATCAAAAGCGGAAGCCCTGGGCGCTGGAGTTAGACGGAATTATTCTATAGAAAAAACCCTTCTCGATTGAGGAGGGTTTTTCTGGGGATGTTCTTTTCCTATTAAAAATGGGAGGGGATAATAGTTAAGCTACTAGAATTACAATATAATAAAGTTTTCACTGTGTCAATGATGTAAACCTACATAAAGGAGATTTAAATGATTACGTACTTAAAGAGTTTAATTTCAAACTCACCAACAAACTTAATTTCCTATGCAGAATATATGGAAGCTGCCCTCTACCATCCCAAATATGGTTACTATATGAAAGATAAACAGAAAATTGGCAGCCAAGGTGATTTTATCACTACCAGTAATATTTCTGATATTTATGGTAGAATCGTTGCCAAATGGTTTGCGAGTGTTTGTAAGAAAAATGATCTTGAAGCTAATTTTTGTGAAATTGGTGCTGGTAATGGACGTTTTGCCCATGCCTTTTTACAGGAATGGGAGAATTCCATCAAAGCTCCAATCAATTACATGATTGTAGAAAGCAGTCCCTATCATCTGAAATTACAAAATGAATTAATACCACCACACCATAATGTACTCCAAGTAAACAACCTGGAAGAACTTGAGCCTTTCGAAGGGTTGGTTTTTTCAAATGAATTATTTGATGCTTTGCCAGTTCATGTTATAGAAAAAGAGAACGGTCAATTGTACGAGGTTATGGTGGGATTAAAAAATGAAACCTTATATGAGGAGAAGGTTTTATTAACCAATCCAGCTATCCACTCCTTTTTAGAGGAATTTATGCTGGAATTAAAAGATGAACAGCGTATTGAAGTGCCTTTGTTAATGGAAGTGATGGTACAAGATATATCTAGAGCGCTAACGAAGGGAATCGTTGTGACAGCAGATTATGGTTATACGAAAGAAGATTGGAAGCACCCTTCACGAAAAAAAGGAAGCTTAAGAGGATATTATCAGCATCAAATGATTGATAATGTTTTAGAGCATCCGGGTGAAATGGATATTACCACACATATCCATTTTGATTGGCTTATTCAAAAAGGTGAGCTAGCCGAGTTGGTATTTCATTCAAAGCTAAGACAGGATGAATTTTTATTAAAAGCAGGAATACTAAAGGAATTAGAAAACCATTACGATCCCAATCCTTTTTCAGAGGCTGCTAAACGAAACCGTGCAATCAGAAGTTTAATTATGCCATCTGGAATAAGTTCTTTTTTCCATCTGATTATTCAACAGAAAGGTATCATTGATGTTAATCTTTTTGAAGAAGTATAAAAAACACCGGAGAAGAACTCCTCCGGTGTTTTTATGTGTGATTACTTCTTAATGTCCTCCAACTCCACCCAGCGGCATCATGAATGTTGTCCAATAAGTGAAGCCTGCGAAGAATACGGTCAAATATGCTCCGAAAACATACATATACATACGTTCGGAAAGTTTAAGATAGCTTAACAAAACAAAGAATCCAGTTTGGGCTAGGAATAGCATTGCTGTTTTATCCATATCTCCTAGATAGAACATAACAGTAAAAATACCCGTCCAGAAACCCAAAACTCTGAACATGCGATCCATATGTATCCCTCCTTTTCCCCTACGGTACCATCATGCAATATTATAAAGAAAAGGAGTTCAAAAGTAAATAAAGATTCAAATTAGTTTGCTACAAGTGCTTGGTATGAACAAGTTTCACAGCCAGAAATGATATTTTCTTTCTCTACTAATTCCACCGATTCAAATAATGCCTCAAACATTCCTTTTAGGAACTCGTGATGCATAGCGCATACACTTTCATGTTCCTCTGCAACCTCTTTAAAAGGACAATTGTAGATTTGGAAGTAGATTTTTGTATGATCCCCATTTGCTTCAAATTCTGGGTAAAAACCTGCTAATGTTGCTGCGCTTTTTAGTATTGTTAATTTTTGATCAAAATCTATTTCTTCCCCATAGGATCTTTTTGCCACTTCTTGTTCAATGACTTCAGTACCAAATCGCTTCCCGGTTAAGTAAAGAGCCTGTTTACCCGCCTCACCCAATGTGAGCATGGTAGCGATAGCTACTTTGGATAGCAGCATGTAATCTCGGAACGGAAAGTGCAATTGAATGACATCGTCTGATAAACGGTATAACCTGCTTGGTCTCCCGCCTTTACCAGTCTTTTTTGTTTCAGATACCAACATGTTAACATCTTCAAGCTTAGATAAATGTAATCTTGCAACGTTCGGATGGATATTAAAATTCTCTGCAACCTCTTGTACTGTTACTTCTTGATGACGTTTCGTAATGTATTGATAGATGTAGTACCTGGTTGGATCTGATAAAACATTTGTGATCTTTAATGTTTGTTCCATCTCTGTTCACCTCGAACCCCCATAATTTAATCCAATTATAATACAGCTATTTAAACATGGGAATGAGGTTAACAATGTTAACACTATATGTTTAGAAATTGTTCACAATTACCAAATGCTTTGAGTGCTGGTGTTATACAAAACTTACACAAAACATATATAATATGTCTGTCAAGAGTAGTTTTTCGGTAGATTTAGGAGTGAAAAATCAAAAAAATTTTTCCAAAAAAGATGAATATTGAAGGAAAGGCATGAATGATGTCGTATAATTACTAAGACAAAATAAAAGGTGGTGTTTCCCATTGTAAGTGCAATCGAAATACTAGCGAATAGAATTATTACAGATGCTGCCAGAAACCAAGCAACAGATATTCACATTGTTCCCAGGAAAAAAGACACACTCATTCAAATCCGCTTAACAAACAAGCTTATTCCCCGGTTATCACTTCCAAAAGATGAATGCGACAGATTAATCTCACATTTTAAATTTACTGCAAATATGGATATCGGTGAACGAAGGCGCCCTCAAAGCGGTTCAATTTTTTGTGAAGTGGATGGAAAATTAATGGGTCTTAGACTGTCAACCCTTCCTTCTAACAATCGAGAAAGTCTTGTGATTAGACTTCTGCCCCAACAAGAACAGATTCCCTTTCATCAGCTCTCACTTTTCCCTGGTATGACAAGAAAACTACTTGCTCTCCTAAAGCATGCTCACGGCCTAATAATTTTTACAGGTCCAACCGGATCAGGTAAAACGACCACTTTATATTCCCTTTTAAATGAAACTGCACATCTTTTTCATCGAAACGTTATTACTCTTGAAGACCCCATCGAAAAAAACTACGATTCTGTTTTACAAATACAAGTGAATGAAAAAGCAGGTGTGACATATGCAGCTGGTTTAAAGGCAATTCTGCGTCATGATCCAGATATTATTATGGTCGGTGAGATCCGTGACGGTGAAACTGCCAAAATTGCTGTGCGGGCAGCATTAACAGGACACTTAGTTCTAAGTACGATGCATACAAGAGATGCAAAGGGTGCGGTATACCGTCTTCGTGAGTTTGGTGTTAATTGGTTAGAGGTAGAGCAAACTCTTATTGCTGTTACAGCTCAGCGGCTAGTAGAGCTAACATGTCCGTATTGCGAAGGAGAGTGTTCACCCTTCTGCTATTCATATGGGAGATGGAAAAGGGCGAGTGTTTTTGAACTTCTGTCAGGGAGAAACCTCAATGCTGCAATGAAAGAAGCCAAAGGTGAAAATATTATTTCACATTACACAACAGTTAAGGAAGTAATTAAAAAAGGGATTGTTCTAGGCTATATTAAAGAGTCTGAATATGATCGCTTGGTGTATGATCATGAAGCGCCATAAGTGGACTATTAATGAACAGGCTAATTTTTTAAAAAGGATTGGAGAATTATTGGCACGCGGTTATCCAATTGCAGAAGCGATTGAGTCCCTATGTTTGCACTTACCAAAGAACCGAAAGGAGGAATTGTACAAGTGTTTGGCTGATTTGAAAAATGGGATGTCATTCCATGATGTTCTAAATAACATAGGGTTTCATAAGGACTTAATTGGTTATGTCTATTTTGCGGAACAGCATGGCAGCTTTGCGGAGGCACTCTTAGAAGGGAGCAGTTTAGCATTAGTAAAGGAGAATGATAGGAAAAAGCTTTTGAAACTATTACAGTATCCAGCTTTACTTACCTTTATTACTGGCTTTCTATTTGTATTTGTCCAAAAATCATTGCTTCCTAAATTTACAAGTCTCTTCCAGTCTATGAGTCTTGAAGCAAATTTCTTTATGAAAGTACTTTATTCCTTTGATGAATATTTTCCTATATTTATGACTGGTGTAGTGTTTCTTCTGGCAGTAGGCGCAACTTATTATTTTTTTGTATTTCGAAAAGTCTCCATTCTTAAGCAAAGAGCAATTCTGGTAAGAATTCCGATTGCAGGAAGAATCCTCAAATTGTTGTTTACTCATTATTTTTCTGTACAACTCAGCTTTCTTTTAGCGGGTGGTATTTCCGTATTTGAGGCACTAATCTTATTTGAGAAGAATCACAGACAGCCCTTTTATAGTCGGCTGGGAATGGTGATTAAGCAAAAACTGTTAACGGGAGAAAAACTAGAGTCTATTTTGGCTTCCTTTCCATTCTTTGAAAAAGAGTTTCCGATGATTATTAAACATGGTCAAGAGAATGGGAAATTGGAACAGGAATTACTCTTCTTCAGCGAGCACTGTATGGTGAATATGGAAGAAAGAATCGAAAAGAGTTTAAAAATGATTCAACCTATGCTTTATCTTTTTATTGGGTTACTCGTTGTATCCATGTACTTAGCAATATTATTACCAATGTTCCAACTCCTAGAAGGAATATAGAAACGCTTAAGAGCATTGGGACTAAAAATATAATAAATGGAGGAATTACTGATGTTGAAAAATGAAAAGGGTTTTACTCTTATAGAAATGATGATTGTAATGCTGGTTATTTCTGTTTTATTAATTGTTACAATTCCGAATGTGGCAAGGCATAATACCAATATTAACAATAAGGGCTGTTATGCGTTTGTGAAAATGGTTCAAGCACAGGTGCAGTCGTATATTATGGAAAATAACAAGGTGCCAACAATGGCAAATTTGATTACGGATGGATATCTAATTGAAGATACTGGTTGTCCAAATGGAACGAAGAATGTACAGATTGATTCAGAAGGTAAAGTAACCGCAGTACCAACAACGTAATGCTCCGCAATCAAAAGGGATTTACACTAATAGAATCGTTGATTGTTCTCTCCATCTTTCTAATCATCTCCTCGATAACTGCCTTTAACATGAAGCCACAATATTATTCAGCTGTTGATAAGGCCTTTATTTCCCAATTAAAAGCGGACTTATATTATGGTCAGCAATACGCTATTGCTAATCAGATGGAAGTCAAAGTTATCTTTTATGAACATGAGCACAGGTATCTCATCAGTACAGTCAGTAAACAGCTGATTGAAAGAAATCATTCTCCAATGGTTACTGTGACTCAAGGAACGATTCAATTAGTTTTTAAATTTAACTCAAATGGAAATGTAGACAGATTCGGTACATTATATATTCGGACAAAACAAAAAAATTACCGATTAACTCTTTTGATTGGAAAGGGACGGTTTTATGTTATGGAAGAATGATGGATTCTTTTTACTAGAGCTCCTATTATCACTATCTGCATGGTTTATGATGGGCATGTTTTTTATGCCGTTATTAATGGAATTATCCAATCAATCTCAACAGCTTGTGAGGGATAAAAAAGCGGTACAGTTCTTATATGAAGAACTACAAGCAAATTTAACTGAAGACAGAACAAACTCAAATTACTCCATACTTCATAATGGAACAGAATATAAGATTTATTGGAATCAATCGTCAGGGACTGGACAAAAGGAGGTGTGTGTAAAAATTGAGGGAAATTCCTTTCTTCCAAGAACAGAAATTTGTAAAGTACCGGAATGAAAAAGCCTTTACGCTCCTCGAGGTGCTTTTTGCCTTTTCAGTTTTTATGACCATTATATTTTTCATGGCTCCTGTATTTCATATTGTTTTAAACAATAAAGATTCAAATGGAAGGCTTCAGGAAATGGAATGGGATGTTTTTTGCAGCCAAATCAAAAAAGAAATTCGTATTAGCTCTAAAGCTGAGGTAGTCTCAGGTCGACTGGTGTTAACAAATAATAATGAAAGTATTACTTACGAGAAATATGGAAGCAACATAAGAAGGCGTGTGAATTCCTCGGGGCATGAGACGTTACTCCAAAATGTATCTTCCGTTACCTTTACTAGGGTTAATAACTCCATAAAAATTATTGTAAAAGATGTTTGGGGGAAGGAGTACAATGTGGTAGGACATTCTTATATTCAATGGTTTCCGGTCATATGAGAAATAATGAAAATGGATTTACATATCCACTAACTTTAGCAGTGGTTATCCTCTTCCTATTACTATTCACCTTTCGTGTAGAACAGCTGTTAACCGAAAGGAAGTTGTCCTATGAAAATACAATCATTCTCCAGGAGGAATATTATTTTCATTCATCGGTGAAAAAAATTGAAGAAATCATGCAATCGGGTGGTGTAATTCCATCCAAAGGTACCTTTACCTATTTAAAGGGCAGCATAGGATTTCAAGCGGACATTCCAATTGGAACTGTACAGAAAATCAACTTCACTCTTAGAATGCATACAGGTACAACAGTGGTAGGACGCGGTTTTTTCGATATTGCTTCCAAGAAAATGATAAAGTGGATTGAAATTTACTAAGGAAATTAGTTGTTTGAAAAATTGAAATATGGACATACTTTTTAGTGAAGACTGAAGGCAGGTGTGTCCATGAAAACGAATGATTATGTAAAATATATGACTCAAACGCTTGTTAAATATGCGGACCAGCCAAAAGATGAAAGAAAACGGCTCCGGGAAGAACGAAAACAAACAAGAGCTTCTTTTTGGTATCGCTGGTTCGGGATACTACCCTATATCTTTTATATTGAAGTGAAAAATAGAAGAAGGAAAGAGTAAAGAAGCAGATTCAAGATCTGCTTCTTTCTTTTTTATACAGCATTATCGGTTAAATAAAACAATCCTCCATTGATAAATGATATGTTTATTTTTGGTTCATATTGGTCTTGTAAGGCCTTTTTCTCCGTTTCGTAACTTTCATTTTCTTCTTCCGCGTCCTCATAAAAATGATCAAGAAGGCGTAAATCCTGTTCCCACCGTTTCCGGGCATCCTCTGCCCAAGTATGATCATCTTCATTAATTACCGCTTTTAGGTAGTTTTCGATTCTTGACATTCCGCTTTTTGGCTTAACAAGAGGTGAAAGTGTAAACGAGTAATCCGGTATTTTCGGTGTAAGTTGGACATTCTGCAGTCGTTCATGAAAATCCTCAATCATTTGTCCATTAATGAGCTGCAAACCGATTGATTTGTAAATATCCCGTTTCCGGTCGCATTGATACGAAATCTTAACATTCATACAGAGCCAAGGCATTAATGGAGTTTGCTGTTGGCCATTCCGGTGATTCTCATAAAGCCTGATGTAGCTTGCTAGCTTTTTGGTTGATTGAAAAATTTGGTGCAGACGAGGAGAACCAAAATGAACGGTTTCTCCCTTAATATGTTCCGGTGCTATCTGTGGGTTCGTAATAAACGTAAGCTTCATCGGATTAGGTATACCGCCAGTTTTTTCTAGGTAATGCCAATAAAAAGGCCGATTCATTAATTCCTTATCGAGTTCAATTGTTAATTGGACCTTTAAATATCCTGGACCATTTTCTGTTATTTCACATTCATTAGCCTGAAAATAGCGTATAAGAAAGTTATGAATTTCCAGCTGCTGCATGTGAATCCTCCTTCTGCATATCTTTAGCCAAATCAATCATCGATGTAAGATTTTCCATCTTAATCCGCATTTCACCCTCAGAGCAGGATTGTCCGAAAATATCAATTAGATGATCTTCAATACTTCCAAAGTCCAATTTCGTTAAAATATCATCCAAATCACCTATTACTTTTTCAAAGAGTTCAATTTTTTCATATAGAAGCTTTAATATATGTTCCTCGACTGTGTTTTGTATTGCAAAATTATAGATCATAACGTCCTTTTCCTGCCCAAGACGATGGATCCTTCCGATTCTTTGCTCCAATCTCATAGGATTCCACGGTAAATCGAAATTAATAATATGATTACAGAATTGAAGGTTAATTCCCTCCCCACCTGCTTCTGTTGCGATGAGTACCTGTGCATGCTTTTGAAATAACTCGCGCATCCAATCCTTTTTACCTCGTTTAAAGCCCCCGCGGAACGGAACGGATGATATCCCGTTTTGTTTTAAATACCATTGCAGATACATTTGGGTTGCTCTGTATTCGGTAAAAATAATCACCTTATCATCTATTTTTTGAATCAACTCCAAAGCCTTTTCTGCTTTAGAATTGGATGGAACTGCTTCCACTTTTGAAATTAAATGTTGAATCTGCTCTTGAAATTCCTTAGTAGGGTTTTCTTTTTTCTGAAGCATGTTTTTAAGCGTATAAAAAACGGCCTCTCTGCTGCTGCACGCTTCCCTCTGTAAGGTCATCACCGAGAATGCACTTGTTTGGACCCAATCGCCTTCGCTCTTTAAATCAGTGATAGCTTGATACAATTCCTTTTCCTGTGGTGTAAATTCAATCGGTATCGTTTCAACATGTCTCTTGGTCCATTCAATGCCTGTATCGGCGCGGCGGTTTCGAATCATTACCTTATTTACCAGCTCTTTTAAATGCTCATTATCATTTAATGAACGGGCATCCCGTTTGTATTTATCATAGAAGGCTGTTTCACTGCCTAAATGTCCAGGTTTTAATAGGGATACGAGGTTGAAAATTTCCCCAATTCTGTTTTGTATGGGTGTAGCAGTGAGAAGCAGACAAAATTTCTTCTTTAGATTTTGAACAAACTCATAGTTTTTGGTCTTATTATTCTTTAGCTTGTGTGCTTCATCAATAATGATTAAATCGTAGTCCTGCTTATAGATAATATCACGGTGTGGGTCCCGTTTTGCTGTATCAATAGACGAAACGACAACATCACATTGTTCCCAAACATAGCTTTTCTTTTGGGAAACCGCGGGTATAAAGAATTTACTATTCAATTCATAAGCCCATTGGGTTACTAAAGAGGCTGGGACAAGAATGAGAACCTTTTTTACGAGTCCGCGAATCATGTATTCTTTTAAAATAAGGCCAGCTTCTATCGTTTTTCCCAGCCCAACTTCATCGGCAAGAATGGCCTTTCCATTCATATTCTCAATTACTTGTTTTGCCGTTTCGAGTTGGTGTGGAAGAGGCGTCAGATTAGGCAAATGCTTGGGTGCTTGCAATCCTTCAAATTCAGGGATAATCAGGTGTTTTTCAATGCCGACTGCCAGTTTAAAGAGGTCCCAATTTCCCCATGGTCCATCATTTTCTATTCTATGTAAAAATTCATCCTGCCAAGAGGAATCAAATTCTATTTCAACAGTCATGGTTTCAGCTCCTTAATGCACAAAAATTTATTGCTCACCTTTTACTTTAATGGTAGGATAGTAATAGATTTGAATGTTTTAATTATTGCAATAAAATAATTTTTTTTTTCAGATGTATATTTTAGTATGACCCGAATGTGAAAATATTATAATGCGGATGATGACAAGGGGAGAGACTACGAATGTAGCGCCGAAGGAGCAAGCACAATGTGTGAATCTCTCAGGCAAAAGAACTCTTGTTTGACGCAACTCTGGAGAGTGCTGACTAAAATGAGCAGCCACCAAAGGGGAAAGCCATCTAAGGTAAACTTTCAGGTGCAAGGACAGAGACCTTCTTTTGTTAAAGGGAGGTTTCTGTCCTTTTTTGTTTTTTTAGGCGCTGGATTTATGAAGCAACAAATGAAAAACATCTTAGTTGAAGGGGGATTATTGATGACTGAATTAAAACGGACACCGCTATTCGAAGTCTATAAAGAATATGGTGGAAAAACGATTGACTTTGGAGGCTGGGAGCTGCCTGTTCAATTTTCAAGCATTAAGGAAGAACATGAGGCAGTCCGTACAAAAGCTGGCTTATTCGATGTTTCTCATATGGGGGAAATCATCGTCACGGGACCAGGTAGTCTAAACTATTTGCAAAAGATGTTAACAAACGACATTTCAAAAATTAAAAATGGCGGGGCACAATATAATGCAATGTGCTATGAAAATGGCGGCACTGTTGATGATCTTCTCGTTTATAAAATAGAAGACAATCATTATTTATTAGTTGTTAATGCTTCCAATATCGAAAAAGACTATAAATGGCTTGAGGACCATTTAGAGGGCGATGTTTCGATAGAAAATCTATCTGAAAAAATGGCTCAATTGGCGCTGCAAGGCCCGCTTGCTGAAAAAGTACTTCAAAAGCTAGCAGGTAATACTGATCTTAGTACCATCGGAGTCTTTAAGTTCCAACAGGAAGTAACCATTAATGGGAAAAATGCATTGGTCTCACGAACTGGCTATACAGGTGAAGATGGCTTTGAAATTTATTGCGATGCTTCAGATGCGGCTGAACTTTGGAAGGCGATTTTATCCGCTGGGCAAGAAGAAGGTGTGGTTCCTTGTGGTTTAGGCGCCAGGGATACTCTTAGATTTGAAGCCACGCTTGCGCTTTACGGTCAAGAATTGTCACCTGAAATCACTCCGCTGGAAGCAGGAATCGGCTTTGCAGTTAAGTTGAATAAAGAAGCAGATTTTATCGGCAAAGAAGTACTTAAACAACAAAAGGAACAGGGTGCGGCAAGAAAATTAGTAGGAATTGAAATGATTGACCGTGGAATACCACGTCATGGCTACCCTGTCTATAAAGGTGAGGAACTTATTGGTGAAGTAACAACGGGAACGCAATCACCATCCTTGAAAAAGAACATTGGGCTTGTGCTAATTAAAAACGAATACGCAGGTCTTGAGTCAGAAATTGAGGTTGAAATTCGTGGAAAACGCTTGAAGGCTAAAGTAGTACCAACACCTTTTTATAAACGACAAAAGTAAACACGAGGGGAGATTAGGTTATGAAACATCGATATTTACCTATGACTGAAGAAGATAAAAAGGCAATGCTCGAAACAATTGGCGTTAATTCCGTCGATGAATTATTCAGTGATATTCCAGAAAAGGTTAGATTTAAAGGTGAATACAACATCAAAGCTGCAAAATCTGAGACTTCTTTGATGAAAGAACTATTTCAAATGGCTTCTCGTAATGCCGATTTAAAAACAAATGTATCCTTTTTAGGAGCAGGAGTTTATGACCACTATATGCCTGTAATCGTTGACCATGTTATTTCTCGGTCTGAATTTTATACAGCCTATACACCGTATCAACCTGAAATTTCTCAAGGTGAGCTCCAAGCCATTTTTGAGTTCCAGACGATGATTTGTGAGTTAACTGGTATGGATGTAGCAAACTCCTCCATGTATGATGGCGGGACTGCATTAGCTGAAGCAGCGATGTTGAGCGCAGGTCATACGAAACGGAAAAAGATTCTTGTTTCAGGTGCTGTTCATCCTGAGTCAAGGGAAGTCCTAAAAACGTATGCAAAAGGTCAGTATCTTGAAGTGATTGAAGTACCAGTTAACGATGGGATTACAGATATTGAAGCATTAAAGGGACTCGCAAATGAAGAAATTGCCGCAGTTATCGTGCAGTACCCAAATTTCTTCGGAAGAATTGAACCTTTAAAAGAACTAGAAGAAATTGTCCATGCGAATAAGTCTTTATTTGTTGTTTCAAGCAATCCACTTTCACTTGGAGTATTAACACCTCCTGGAAAGTTTGGCGCAGATATTGTTATTGGTGACGCACAGCCATTTGGAATTCCGGCTGCGTTTGGCGGACCACACTGCGGTTATTTTGCCGTAACAACTAAGTTAATGAGAAAGGTACCAGGACGTCTAGTTGGTCAGACTGCTGACGATCAGGGCCGCCGTGGATTTGTATTAACGCTTCAAGCTCGCGAACAGCATATCCGTCGTGATAAAGCGACATCAAATATTTGTTCAAACCAAGCGTTAAATGCTTTGGCTGCATCCGTAGCCATGACAGCCCTTGGTAAAAAAGGCGTACGTGAAATGGCTGCGGCTAACTTGCAGAAGGCACACTACGCAAGAACTGCATTTAAAGAAGCTGGCTTTGATATAGTTTATGATGGCCACTCATTCAATGAATTTGTTGTGAAATTAAATAAACCAGTAAAAGAGATTAACCAAGCCCTGTTACAAAAAGGAATCATTGGCGGTTACGATTTAGGACGTGACTATCCTGAACTTGCCAACCATATGCTGATTGCTGTAACAGAGCAAAGATTGAAGGAAGAAATCGATACTCTTGTGAAAGAAGTGGGGGATTTGCATGCATAACGAAGATCAGGCACTCATTTTTGAACTAAGTACACCAGGTAGAATTGGATACAGTCTCCCGGAAATGGATGTTCCCGAATTAGACCTTGAAAGCCTTCTTCCTGAAGGATATTTACGGAGTGAGGAGCCAGAGCTTCCTGAGGTTTCTGAGCTTGATATCATGCGTCATTACACTGCGCTATCAAGGAGAAATCATGGGGTTGATTCAGGTTTCTACCCATTGGGCTCATGTACAATGAAATACAATCCAAAAATCAACGAAAATGTGGCCCGTTTTAACGGATTTGCTCATGTTCATCCACTACAGGACGAAAGCTCTGTACAAGGTGCCCTTGAGCTGTTGTATGATTTGCAGGAGCATTTAATTGAGATCACAGGAATGGACGAAGTAACATTACAGCCAGCTGCCGGTGCTCATGGGGAATGGACTGGATTGATGATGATTCGTGCTTACCATGAAGCAAACGGAGATTTGAAGCGTACAAAGGTTATCGTTCCGGATTCTGCACATGGAACAAACCCTGCTTCTGCAACTGTAGCAGGACTAGAAACCATCACTGTAAAATCAAATGAGAATGGCCTTGTTGACCTTGAAGATTTAAGAAGAGTAGTTGGGGAAGATACAGCTGCCTTAATGTTAACTAACCCAAATACCCTTGGACTTTTTGAAGAAAATATTGTGGAAATGGCTGAAATTGTTCACGCTGCCGGCGGTAAGCTTTATTATGATGGTGCAAACTTAAATGCGGTACTTTCAAAAGCTAGACCAGGGGATATGGGATTTGATGTTGTTCACTTAAATCTTCATAAAACCTTTACGGGTCCACATGGCGGCGGAGGCCCAGGTTCAGGTCCTGTTGGTGTAAAAGCAGACCTTATTCCGTTTTTACCAAAGCCTGTTATTGCCAAACGCGGTGAAGAGTATGTATTTGATTATGACCGTCCGCAATCAATCGGCCGCGTGAAGCCTTATTATGGTAACTTTGGAATCAATGTTCGTGCCTATACTTACATTCGTTCAATGGGACCAGATGGCTTAAAAGCGGTAACCGAATATGCTGTATTAAATGCAAATTATATGATGAGAAGACTTGCAGAGTATTATGATCTTCCATTTGAAAAGCATTGCAAACATGAATTTGTTTTAAGCGGAAGAAGACAGAAGAAATTAGGTGTTCGTACTTTGGATATTGCAAAACGCCTGCTTGATTTTGGCTACCATCCGCCAACTATCTACTTCCCATTAAATGTTGAGGAATGCATCATGATTGAGCCTACTGAAACAGAATCGAAAGAGACTCTAGATTCCTTCGTTGACATTATGATTCAAATTGCGAAAGAAGTGGAAGAGAACCCAGAAATCGTTCAAGAAGCGCCACATACCACTGTAGTAGGCCGTATGGACGAAGCAACAGCTGCTCGTAAACCAATCTTAAAATATCAAAAGGCATAGGATTGTAAAGAGGGTCGGATTCACAAGCTGAATCCGGCCCTTTCCTATGGCATTTACGATTGTGCCCGAGTATCGTTTCAAGAGGAATTTGGGTATCAAAAATTGTCTTTTGTATAACAAAAAAGAGACCTCCGATAAGGGAAGTCCCACATTAAATTTATTTTTTTGTTTTAACTTTACCAGTCCATTTTTTGAATCCGCCTTGGAGCTGGGTAAGATCTTTGTAACCTTTACGGTGTAAAAATTGTGCTGCCCTGGCGCTGCGCATGCCATTTTGGTCATATAAATAAACAGGTAAATCCGGGCGAAGCTCCTTCATTCGCATTCTCATTTGTGACATTGGAATATTTCGAGCTCCTAAAATATGACCTGCTTCGAATTCGTTCGGTTCACGAACATCGATTAATTGTGCCTTTCGATAACCGGCACGAAATTCTTCTTCCGTTACCGTTTTTACAATCCTTTTTTGATAAAAATAGGTGAAAACGGAATAAGCTGCAACTGCCACGATGATGATAAGTAGGACATAAAGTGAATTCAATTTCTTTTGCTCCTTTCAAGCATGGTACACTATGTTTTATTATATAAGTCAAACACGGAAAGATAAAGAATAAACGACAAAAAACTTCAAATTGATTATACCTGAAACATCTGGTTTTGAATTCATCTCAGATTTTGGTAGACTAAAATAAGAGTAAACTACATAAAGATGAGGTTTTTATATGAGCAAAGAGGTTTGGCGTTTTATAGATTCCGGTAATTGTTCCCCATCATTTAACATGGCGTTAGATGAGGCATTACTAGATTGGCATAGTGAGGGGAGAATACCTCCTGTTATTCGCTTTTATGGATGGGAACCTGCGACACTGTCCATTGGATATTTCCAAAAGGTTGAAAAGGAAATCGACCTAGAGGCAGTAAAAGCCCATGGATTGGGGTTCGTTAGAAGACCAACAGGCGGCAGGGGTGTGCTCCATGAGCATGAACTTACTTATAGTGTTATTGTTTCGGAAGATCACCCAGAAATGCCGACATCGGTAACAGAGGCTTATCGTGTTATTTCTGAAGGAATCCTAAAAGGATTTCATCAGCTAGGATTAGAAGCTTACTTTGCAGTTCCAAGAACTGATGAAGAGCGAAGTGCATTGAAGAATCCTCGTTCAGCAGTATGTTTTGACGCACCAAGCTGGTATGAACTTGTGGTTGAAGGTCGTAAGGTGGCCGGAAGTGCACAGACTCGGCAAAAGGGAGTAATTCTGCAACACGGTTCGATTTTATTAGATATAGATGAGGAAAAGCTGTTTAGTTTATTTAAATATCCTAGTGAGAGAGTTAAAGATAGGATGAAATCGGCTTTTAAAAGTAAGGCAGTTGCCATTAATGAAATCAGTCCTAGAAGAATTACACTAGAGGAAGCAAAGGAAGCTTTCTATAAAGGCTTTGCAGAGGGACTTAATATCGAACTACAATCTTATCAATTAACGGAAGAAGAACTTGCATACGTAAATAAAATTGCTAAAGAACGATATGAAAATGATGAGTGGAACTTCAAAAGGTAATATGAAAAGGCGAACCTATTTTTCGGTTCGCCTGTTATTTATTGTTGAGTTACTTTTTTGACTTCCATAACATATTTTTCGTACCACTTTTCCCATTCTTGTTTTCGTTCTATTGTCTTGCCGTCAAGCAATGCTTGAATGACATCTAGACATACATGCCAACCGGCAAGATCTCTTGGGGTATGGTCAGTAATGGTATTTATTTTTTCGATTAGGCGCAATAAACATCCATTTGATTCTTCGATCAATTCGAATCGAACGGTATCTTCCCACCAGGAGAATTCCAAGGCAGAATGTTCTTTTAAGTCTAGGATAGAAAGCTCATCAAATGTTCCATCCCCCATATCAAATTTAATTACCCCGCCTTTACGAAGTTCCTCTACGTGTAACTCTGAGAACCATTTTTGCAATTTCTCGTTATCTGTTAAAAAAGACCATACCTCTTCAACTGAATGGTTAAGATGGCGTTCATATTTGGCAGTATAGCCGTTTTCAACTTTTTCAATATGTGCTATCATTAATATTTTCCTCCTCTTAATGACTTATTAGTTAAGTATACCTTTTTTGCTATTCTTGATAATCAATTTATCTACTTTATAGGTGTAGATTTTCGTGCATTAAAAAATCGCAACCTGCGAAATTTGTTAAATTTTCGTGTTTTATCCCGAAAAATGAGAGATATCTTATCTATTCTCTTGTTTCTAGTTTATTTTGAGTTTGACAAAGTTTATGTTTTTTGCCTTTACCACAATATGTAGTGGTGTCGAAAATATTTTCGGTACTATATATTGATTTGTTATAACTACCTATGGTAACTTATTTATATCAAGTCAGCTAGATATAGCATAACTTACTAGAATCCTACACAAGATATAGAAATTTTTGAAGGAGTTGTTCTCATGTCTGTAGTTTTTAGACAAAAAATGAATATTGATTTTGAAAGGTTGAATGAGGATATCCGCTTATTCCCCCAAGTGCACCCGGTTACCCCAGATATGAAAATAACTCATAAGGGTGTTTCACGATTGGTCATGTTGGACCGTTACACCTTCAAAGATACTGCAAAAATCACCCTAACGAATGGCGACTTTGTTGTTCTCACTATAAAAGAAGATCCAAAATTCCCAGCGCGCGGTCTTGGATACATCATGGAGATTGATTGGGAGAGTAAAAAAGCAAAGGTTTTAGTAGAAGAGGAATTTAGAGGTGTCCTAGATGACCCTGAAGAATCGGCGACAGGATTGATTTGGCGCTCGTTAGATGTCATTGAGAAGCCTCTAGAATTGTTTTATGAGCAGATTGCTAAGAGAAATGCTACTGGTCTTGCTTCTGTTGAAGAAACAGAAGAGAAGCGAATCGAGTGGTTTGAAAAGTTTTACAATGAACTTGTTTCAATGAACTTCATTCCAGCTGGTCGTGTCCTTTATGGGGCAGGAGCAGAAACAGATGTAACATTCTTTAATTGCTACGTAATGCCTTTTGTTCCAGATTCACGTGAAGGTATCTCAGATCACCGTAAACAGGTAATGGAAATCATGAGCCGTGGCGGCGGTGTGGGTACAAATGGTTCAACACTACGACCACGAAACACCTTGGCACGAGGTGTAAATGGAAAATCATCTGGTTCAGTGTCTTGGTTAGATGATATTGCGAAATTGACACATCTAGTAGAACAAGGTGGATCGCGTAGGGGCGCGCAGATGATCATGCTAGCGGATTGGCACCCAGATGTTATTGAATTTATTATTTCAAAAATGCAAAACCCTAGAATTCTACGGTTCCTAATTGAAAATACAAACGATGAGACAATCAAGAAGCATGCTCAGGACAAACTAAAATTAACTCCGCTAACTGCCCAAGAGAAAGCAATGTACCAGGGAATTGTTAATTATAAACATATTCCAGGCTTAGGTGGCTTCGGTGAAGAAATCATTGCTGAGGCTGAAGAGAAGCTTCAAACTGGCGGGAACTATACCGTTCATAATCCAGAATTCTTAACAGGGGCTAACATCTCTATCTGTTTAACCAAAGAATTTATGGAAGCTGTTGAAAATGATAGTGATTACGAGCTTCGTTTCCCATATGTTGAACATTATAGTAAAGAGGAAATGAAGATTTACAATGAAGAATGGCATAATGTTGGGGACGTTCGCGAATGGGAGAGACTCGGTCACAAAGTACGAGTTTATAAGAAGATCAAAGCAAAAGAACTTTGGAACCTTATAAACATTTGCGCAACTTACTCAGCTGAGCCAGGAATATTCTTCATTGACAACGCCAACGACATGACAAATGCAAAGGCATACGGTCAGCAAGTAGTAGCAACAAATCCTTGTGGAGAGCAACCTCTCGCACCATTTTCTGTTTGTAACCTTGCAGCTGTGAATCTTGCAGAAATGGCAGATAAGGAAACAAAAACAGTTGATTTTGAAAAGTTAAAGAAGACTGTAGCTGTAGGCGTAAGAATGCAAGATAACGTTATTAATGCAACACCATATTTCCTTGAAGAAAATAAGAAGCAGGCTCTAGGTGAGCGCCGTGTAGGTCTTGGCGTAATGGGCTTACATGATATGCTAATCTATTGTGAAACGGTGTATGGCTCAGAAGAAGGAAATAAACTTGTTGATCAAGTATTTGAAGTAATTGCAACCACAGCGTATAAGACATCAGTGGAACTAGCCAAAGAAAAGGGAAGCTTCCCATTCTTAAACGGTGAAACACTCGAACAAACGAACCGTTTACGTCAAGCGTTCATCGATACAGGATATATGAAGAAAATGCCTGAAGATGTCCGTCAATCTATATTAGAAAATGGAATAAGAAATTCACACTTGCTAACTGTTGCTCCTACTGGATCCACTGGGACCATGGTTGGGGTTTCCACAGGCCTTGAACCTTATTTCTCATTCTCTTATTTCCGAAGCGGACGTTTAGGTAAATTTATCGAAGTAAAAGCTGATATCGTTCAAGAATACCTAGACCAGCACCCTGAAGCAGATGCGGATAATCTTCCTAACTGGTTTGTTGCAGCTATGGAACTTGCACCTGAAGCGCATGCTGATGTTCAATGTGTTATTCAGCGTTGGATTGACAGTTCCATTAGTAAAACAGTAAATGCTCCACAAGGATATAGTGTTGAGCAAGTGGAAAAAGTGTATGAGCGTCTTTACAAAGGCGGAGCTAAGGGTGGTACCGTCTATGTAGATGGATCACGTGATTCACAAGTCCTTACCCTTAAAGCTGAAGAAAACGAGATCCCAACATTCACAGAAAAAACGAAACAACACGTTGTACTTGTTGATACCATTAGTGACCTTCGTTCAACAGATGTAACGATTGGTTCTGAAGTTGGAAACACCTGTCCGGTTTGCCGAAAAGGTAAAGTAAAAGAAATTGGCGGCTGTAATACATGTTCAAACTGTGGTACACAGCTTAAGTGTGGTTTATAAAATGTAAAATGAGGATGCCCCTAGGGCATCCTCATTTTTTACACATTCAAACTAAGTAAGTATCCTCCGATAATTCCAGTAACCACAATCACCCATGGCGGCAGTTTCCAATAAGCTAGCATGCTGAACAATAGGGCTGCAAAAGCAAAATCCATTGGACCTGGAATGGAACTAGTCCAAATTGGATCATAAAAAGCAGAAATCAGTATTCCCACAACAGCTGCATTTACACCCATTATTGCCCCTGTTATTTTTGGATTACGATTTATGGTGACCCAAAACGGCAGCGTTCCTAACACCAATAAAAACGCAGGGAGAAAGATTGCAAAGGTTGCTAGCAAGCCTCCAGCCCATCCATTCACAACCGCACCTATATAGGCAGCAAAGGTAAACAATGGTCCAGGTACTGCCTGTGCTGCTCCATATCCAGCTAGGAACGCTTCCTTACTGAGCCAGCCACTTGGAACAAATTCTTGTTCCAATAACGGTAAAACCACATGCCCGCCGCCAAACACTAAAGAACCGGACCGATAAAAGCTATCAAACATCGCCACCCAGCTAGACGCAGTCAGCTCTCTTAAAATAGGAAGGACAATCAATAATCCGAAAAACAAACCCAAACAAATGAAAGCAAAGCTTCGAGAAAGTGGAACCTGTATAGCAGAGGGAGAAGATTCCTTCTGTCCCTTATAGATAATTAAACCTGCAACTGCTGCCACGATGATTACACTTACCTGTGTATAGGCTGTTTGCCATAATAGCGTACATATTAAAGCCAATAAAGCAATTGCTTTTCGGGATAAATCAGGCGTTAACTTTTGTGCCATTCCCCATATAGCATGAGCCACAACGGCAACTGCTACAATTTTTAACCCGTGAATCCAGCCTGCATTTCCGATATCCATTCCTTGTAGAACGAGGGCAAAAACGATCAGCATGACGACTGAAGGGGTTGTAAAACCAATAAAAGCTAAAATTCCTCCTAACAAACCGCCGCGCATTACTCCTATCCCTATTCCAACCTGACTGCTGGCCGGACCAGGTAAAAATTGGCACAGAGCTACTAAATTGGCGTATGCTTGTTCATCCAGCCATTTTCTTCTCCGAACATACTCGTCATGGAAATATCCTAAATGAGCAATTGGACCGCCAAACGAGGTTAGTCCAAGTTTTATAGAAACAATAAGGATTTCTATTAGTGATGTAAAGTTACCTTGTTTCATATATCCCCCTTTTAAAAATCGCAAGTATTATATAGGTAAGTTTATCTGTATTTTTCGAAATATTCACCTAAAACAGTTTCCATTCATATTAAGATTTTGTAAATACCCTTTACATACCATACCAGGGTATAATATAATCTTTTCATCAGTAAATTTACAACATTTTCGTATTGTTTTAGTAAAAGAAGCGTGCAATAAATTAGCACGCTTTCTATTCCAAAAAAATATACCCTATATAGGTATTAAGGAGTGAGTTTGAATGAAAAAATGGACTATTTCTGCACTAGTCTACCTGTTTGTTATTGTAGGAGGATATTATGTCTATGCTTCTTTTGCGGAACCAAAGTCTCATAATGATACAAAGGCACCACACGAACAAGATGCAGCGTCTTCCCATGGTCAGGAGCATGAAGAAAACGATGAAAACCACGATGGTAAAAGTGAGGTCATTCCTAGTCTCCAAGTTAATAATGGAGAATTGATTATTACTTTGAATGATATAGATGGAAACCCCGTATCAGATTTAGAAGTAAATCATGAAAAGCTGCTTCATTTGATTGTTGTCAGCACCGATTTGAAAGAGTATCAGCATTTACATCCTCAACCAAACGAACCTGGAGTCTTCAAAGTACCTCATTCATTACCAGCAGGCGAGTATAAAGCATTTGTTGATATTAAACCAACTGGCAAGACATATGAGGTAACGCCGATTTCATTCACGGTGGGAGAACATCATGAACATGAGGAAAATTCTTTAACCGTTGACACTGAATTAACAAAGGAAGCAGGCGGCCATACAGTTAAACTGCTTCCAAGTTCATTAAAAGTAAATGAGGAAATCCAACTAACATTTGATTTAGCTGGAGATACCCCAGAGCAGTATCTTGGGGCATTAGGACATGTCGTAATACTTGATCAAAAAGGGGAAAATTACATTCACGTTCACCCATTAGAAGAAAATGAGCCTGTGTTTGTTACAAAATTTTCAGAACCAGGAATTTATAAGATATGGGCAGAGTTTAAGTTTAGCGGCCAAGTATTCGTATATCCATACGTTGTAGAAATTAAATAGACATAGAAAAGCACCGGCAATTTGGGTGCTTTTTGCCTGCTAGAAACTGTTCCAAAATTGTCGAAAACTCTTCATACGTTCTTCATAATATCTGACTACTATTGTTATAGTATTAACTTAGTAAACCTTCCTTTTTATCATCAATGAGAAATAAGGTGATTCTATGTACAATCTCTTGAGTCAATTTAGTTCATTCGTCAGCAAACCGTTCTTTATCATCGCCAACAACTTGGAGTCATGGCCAATTATTTTTGCCCTTCTCCTCGGGATAGTGGGTGCTTTGGCACCGTGTCAACTTACTGGAAATATCAGTGCCTTAACACTGTATGGTAACCGCTCCTTTCAACAAAAAATTGTATGGAAAGACGTTTTCTTCTTCACATTAGGAAAAATCGCAGTATTCTCATTATTAGGTGGGTTGGTTTGGATATTAGGAAGAGAAATCCAAGATAGTCTAATTTCTTATTTTCCTTGGATCCGCAAAATTATGGGACCACTGCTGATTATTGTTGGTTTGTATATGGTAGGATTGATAAAACTACAAGGAACAATCAAATTATTTAAAGGTTCTAAAGACTACGAACAAGAAACTCCATTTGGTTCATTTATGCTTGGTTTCAGTTTCTCGCTTGCTTTTTGTCCTACGATGTTTATTCTGTTTTTTGTTACGTTAATGCCAATTGCGTTGTCCAGTTCCTACGGTTTCATCCTGCCATCGATATTTGCTTTTGGTACAGCACTACCTTTAATTCTATTTATATTAATTATTTGGTACTTAGGCGCCGGCGGCCTGTTAATTAAAAAGGGCAAAAAGCTTGGTGCTTCAATCCAACGGGTCTCTGGAGTATTAATCATATTGTTAGGCATATTTGATACACTAACCTATTGGTCCTTGTAACCGGAATCTTGGATAAAATGGGGTTTTATGAACAAAATGTGAAAGTTAAAAAAATAAAATTCAAAAGACTTTACATAGGGTAGGGGGGTATGGTTAAATATAATTAAGAACCTTACCTTTATAATAGGTAAATAAAATTGTTCATTACGAAAGGGTGTATATAAAATGGAAAAAGTTACTTTAAACGTACAAGGAATGTCTTGTGATCATTGTGTAAAAGCAGTTGAAGGCAGTGTTGGTGAACTAAACGGAGTAAGCTCTGTAAAAGTAAATTTAAAAGCGAATACGGTTGATGTAGAATATAACAACCAAGAGGTATCACTAGATAAAATCAAAGAAACTATTGATGATCAAGGTTACGACGTAGAGTAAGAATAGGAAAAGATACGTGCTAATGAATAGCACGTTCTTTTTAAAATAACATATACCCACATAGGGTATAAAGGGGTGACTTTTATGTCTCAAGCTTTAAAAGAAACCAATTTACAAATCTCTGGAATGACCTGTGCTGCTTGCGCCTTAAGGATTGAAAAGGGATTAAATAAATTAGAAGGTGTAGAGAACGCAACCGTTAATCTTGCATTAGAAAAATCTGCTATTAAATACGATCCACAAAAACTAAAGGTCGAAGATATTGAAAAAAAGATAAGAGACCTTGGTTATGACGTTGTTACCGAAAAAGCGGAGTTTGATATTACTGGAATGACCTGTGCTGCGTGCTCAACAAGAATTGAAAAAGGCTTAAATAAATTAGATGGTGTTATTAAGGCAAATGTGAATTTAGCACTTGAAAAAGCTACAGTGGAATATAATGGTTCTGTTTTAACACCAAGTGACATCATTAGCAAAGTTGAAAAGCTCGGTTATGGTGCTCATATGAAAGAAGACGTGAAGGAAACAAGTGACCACCGCCAACAAGAAATTAAAAAGCAAACAGGCAAGTTTATTTTTTCAGCTATCCTTTCTCTACCATTGTTATGGGCAATGGTTGGACACTTTTCATTTACATCCTTTATTTGGGTTCCGGAAGCATTTATGAATCCATGGGTGCAGCTGGCATTAGCGACACCTGTTCAGTTTATTATTGGTTCGCAGTTTTACATCGGAGCCTATAAGGCACTCAGAAATAAGAGTGCAAATATGGATGTATTGGTTGCTTTAGGTACATCTGCTGCCTATTTTTACAGTTTGTATTTATCGACTATGTCCCTTATGGAAGAAGCACATGGAGTGGAGCTTTATTATGAAACAAGTTCCATATTAATTACCTTAATTATTTTAGGGAAGCTTTTTGAGGCGAAAGCGAAAGGTCGTTCATCAGAGGCTATTAAAAAATTAATGGGGCTTCAAGCTAAAACAGCTACAGTTGAAAGAAATGGGCAAGAACTTGTAATCCCACTTGAAGAAGTTGCTGTTGGAGATATCCTTTTTATCAAGCCAGGTGAAAAAATACCTGTAGATGGAAAAATTATCGAGGGAAATTCAGCCATTGACGAGTCCATGCTTACTGGAGAAAGTGTTCCTGTTGATAAGTCAGTCGGTGACCATGTCATTGGAGCTACACTTAACAAAAATGGTTTCTTAAAGGTTGAGGCAAAAAAGGTTGGCAGAGATACAGCACTAGCACAAATTATTAAAGTGGTTGAAGAAGCGCAAGGCTCAAAGGCACCGATCCAACGACTTGCCGATCAAATATCTGGTGTGTTTGTACCAATCGTGGTGGGAATCGCCATTCTTACTTTTGTTATCTGGTTTGTGTGGGTGACGCCTGGTAACTTTGGAGAGGCACTAGAAAAAATGATTGCTGTCCTAGTTATTGCCTGTCCATGTGCGTTAGGATTAGCAACACCAACGTCTATTATGGCCGGATCGGGAAGAGCTGCAGAATTTGGGATTCTCTTTAAAGGTGGAGAGCATTTAGAAATGACCCACCGAATTACAACTGTTGTACTAGATAAAACGGGGACCGTAACAAATGGTGCACCTGTTTTAACGGATGTAATCACGGACACAATGTTTAGCGAGGAAGAAATTTTATCATTGATAGGTTCTGCTGAAAAGCAATCTGAGCATCCATTAGCACAAGCAATTGTCCAAGGGATAAAAGATAAGGGGATTACTTTTAAAGATGTTACTGAATTTGAAGCGATTCCTGGCTTTGGCATTAAAGCAATGGTTGATGGTAAAGAATTATTAGTTGGAACAAGAAAATTAATGAATAAATATAATGTCGATGCTGCTGCTGCTTTCAAAAAAATGGATGACTTAGAAAGAGCTGGAAAGACAGCCATGCTTGCAGCTATCAACGGTCAATATGCAGGTACCGTTGCAGTCGCCGATACAATTAAGGATACCTCAAAGGGTGCGATTAACCGCCTTAAAACCATGGGGCTTGATGTGATTATGATAACTGGTGATAACCAGCAGACCGCTTTAGCGATTGCCAAACAAGCTGGTATAGATCATGTCATAGCGGAAGTCCTTCCAGAGGGAAAAGCAGCCGAAATTAAGAAATTACAGGAACAAGGAAAGAAAGTTGCAATGGTCGGTGATGGGATAAACGATGCCCCGGCGCTGGCGGTTGCAGACATTGGGATGGCGATTGGAACTGGAACAGATGTGGCGATGGAAGCCGCCGACATCACCCTTATTCGCGGGGATTTAAATAGTATTGCAGACGCCATTTTCATGAGTAAGAAGACCATTACGAATATAAAACAAAATCTTTTCTGGGCACTCGCGTATAATTCGCTGGGAATACCATTCGCTGCACTTGGGTTCTTAGCACCTTGGCTTGCCGGGGCTGCGATGGCATTCAGTTCAGTATCCGTTGTCCTAAATGCGTTACGATTACAAAAAGTAAAACTCTAGATGTAAAACCTCATAAATACAAGAAGGCTGACACATAATTGTCAGCCTTTTTTACATTTTTTACTATCTGTAACTATTATACTTATTTTATAAGGTGTCAATTTTAATAAGCCGGGTGAAATAAGATGAATCATATCTTACTGATTGAAGACGAGCAAAGTGTATCAACTGTTATTAAAGGATATTTGGAAAAGGAAGGATATAATGTTTCTAGCTTTCCAACCGGATTAAAAGGGCTGGAGCTTTTTTTACTAATCGTTCTGTCGCTACCTTACTTAAATCGTCACCGTAGATACAAGGTTGAGCAGGTTCTGCTGGGGGGGCAGTAACAGCAGAATCAATCCCGTCTCCATCACTGCTAGAAGCCGTGATAGCTTTTAGGTCATCTACAACTTTAATTACTCCGCGTTTCATTCCCATCTAGCAGCTAAAATTAAGATCTTCATTGCCTGGTGTGAATTCAATGAGATTATTTCCACTTTGCAGCTTCTGTTGAATTTCCAAATCCGGCACTACAATTGTATTATTACAGCCAGTAATTTCTTCACCATTAATAACCCATTTAAGCGGCATTCCCTTTTGGACATAAAGAGTTTTTGGATTATAGCCATAAACATTGGCAGTCATATTTAAAACCTGAACCCCGTCTTTAATAGTTGCTTTAATCTCATCGGATGAGGATGATGAGGCGTTTGTATCACCGAAGGCTCCCACACTAGACATAATAGCCATTGAACTGATATTCATGCCAGCTAAGGCAAGCCCTCTGTTACTCATAATAAGACCGAGCATAATTATTAACACACCGCTAAACTTAAGGATTTTTTTTGTGTATCCTTTGGTCAATAACCCTGATAATGTTCCAAATGTCAGCATGAGCGGGACTGTTCCATGCTCTACAAGCCACATTTGGCAATTTAATTTGGAGTTTTCTAAAAGCCTTAAAACCAGCCATATTAAAGGCCATTATAATCATGAAAACACCAGAAAATAACTGCAAACCCGCTTTAGCACTTAGGGACAGAGCGAAAACTGAACCAATAGCGCCAATTATCCCGCCTAGTACCGTATATGCGACCACTCTTCCAGCGTTATATAAAAGTGCTGGTTTTATTGCCTCAAATTTGTTCTTGCTTTCTTTTCCGATACTTTGCGAAAGCATGATTCCACCGCACATCCCCACACAATGGATCGAAGTAATCACTCCAACTACAAATAATACAGCGTAAGAAGCAGTATTTAGTTGTGATTCCATATCGTAATTCCAGTGTTGATACCTAGTAACACAACGGCTGCTACAGCAATCATAATGCCAATAAACTTAAATTCTTTAGGGTTTTCAGTGCTATAACCTGCACTTTGTATAGCATTTTTAATTTTTTTAAATCGTATTATCATAGTCAATTTCCGCAAATTGACCGCTAAAATTAGCCTTTACACCGAGAACCCCAGCTAATTTTTTTACTGTTTTCTCAACCCGCTTCTCACAAGATGTACAGGTCATTTCATACACCTTTATGCTTTCTCTTTTTATACTCATAAAGTTCCCTACCTTTACGTGTTAATAAAACCTACTAAAATAATAGCTAGAGTATAGAGAACTTTTGTGTTGATGATATGAAGAAAGAGAGTACTAAAGTGAACAATTTGTAGACAAAATATAAACAAATTATGAACCTTGTTAATAATTAAAAATTGCTCATACTAATAAAAAACAGATTGAAATGAGGAAAACAATTTGGAACCTTTTATGCCTCAATTAGTTTACTTTGAACCAAGAGCATTGGAATATCCTCTTGGAAGAGAACTAAAAGAGAAATTTGAAAAATTGAATCTTGAAATTCGTGAAACTACCTCCCATAACCAAATCCGTGATTTGCCCGGGGAAAATGAAAATCAAAAATATAGAAATGCAAAATCAACACTTGTTGTAGGAATTAGAAAAACATTGAAGTTTGATACATCCAAACCTTCAGCCGAATATGCCATTCCATTGGCAACTGGCTGTATGGGGCATTGCCATTACTGCTATTTACAAACAACACTTGGAAGCAAGCCGTATATTCGAACCTATGTAAACCTGGAGGATATTTTTGAACAAGCCCAAAAATACATGGATGAGCGGAAGCCAGAGATCACTCGATTTGAAGCTGCTTGTACCTCGGACATAGTGGGATTAGATCATTTAACACATTCACTGAAGAAAACAATCGAATTTATCGGACAATCGGAATTTGGCCTGCTGAGGTTTGTAACAAAGTTCCATCATGTTGACCATCTGCTTGACGCCAATCACAATGAAAGGACAAGATTCCGTTTTAGTGTTAATTCTCGTTATGTGATTAAGAACTTTGAGCCTGGTACCTCTTCCTTTGAAGAGCGTTTGGCAGCCGCAAGAAAGGTCGCAAAGGCAAAATATCCTTTAGGATTTATCGTTGCTCCTATTTATTTACATGAAGATTGGCAGGAAGGCTATCGTGAACTATTTGCACGTTTAAGTGATGAATTGGCAGGCTTAGAAATACCGGATTTGACGTTTGAACTTATCCAACACCGGTTTACAAAGCCAGCCAAAAACGTGATAGCAAAAAGGTATCCTAAAACCAAGCTTGAAATGGATGAGGAAAAGCGAAAATATAAATGGGGACGCTATGGCATTGGCAAATATGTCTATCCAACTGAAGAAGCGAACGAGTTAGAAACGACCATTCGGAACTATATTGGCGAATATTTTCCAAACGCTACTATTGAATACTTCACATAAAAAATATTTTTTACTTGTACACCGTACTATTTTGGTTTCCTGCTGCTTAAAGATGTAACAATGAGTACACCTTTAGGAGTGGCTGCCCATGAAAATAGACGGTGTTTTTTCTGGAGGAGGAATTAAAGGATTTGCCCTAATTGGGGCAATTCAAGAAATTGAAAGAAGAGGTTTTCAATTCGAGCGGGTTGCCGGAACGAGTGCTGGTTCCATTGTTGCTGCATTCATTGCAGCTGGCTATCGCAGCAGTGAGATGGAACAACTTCTTGATGACCTGGATTTAACAAAGTTCCTCGATGCCCGAAAAATGATTATTCCTTTTCCATTGGCTAAATGGCTTTTCGTATATTGGAAGTTGGGTTTATATAAAGGGAATGAGTTGGAAAAGTGGATTGAAGAAAAATTAGCAGCAAAAGGTGTTAGAACATTTTCCGATTTGCCGCCTCAAAATTTAAGAATAATTGCATCCGACCTCTCTAATGGCAGGTTGATGGTCCTTCCGGACGATTTGGTTCAATACGGTATTCCTCCTGAGTCGTTTTCAATCGCAAAAGCTGTTAGAATGAGCTGCAGTATTCCCTATTTTTTTGAGCCTGTTAAATTAAAATCGATGGATGGAGTAAATGTGATTGTTGATGGAGGGGTATTAAGCAATTTCCCAATGTGGCTTTTTGACCGGGAAAATATTCAAAAGGTAAGGCCTGTGATCGGAATTAAATTACGCGCAGATGAATACGAGCACGAGAAACATAAAATTACAAATGCAATTCAAATGTTTGGTGCTTTGTTTGAAACGATGAAGGATGCTCATGATTCACGTTATGTATCTAGAAAACATGCCAAAAACATCATTTTTGTTCCTTCTGAGGGAGCATTATCAATCGAGTTCCACCTGACAGATGAAAAGAAACAGGCATTGTTTGAATTAGGCAGAGAGGCTGCTAAAAAGTTCTTTAAGTCATGGTGTTATTAATGCAAGCAAAAAAAAATCGAGCGTTATAATGACGCTCGATTTTTCTTTTTGCCTTTTTTGCCGTCGATGACTGTTAAGTGAACAGGTGATTTCTTTTTTGTCTTGCTTTTCTTTAAAGAAGTAAATGAACCAAAGGATGAATTTTTTGTAGACTGTTCTCCACCTTTAGTCTGCAATCGTTTTTTGGACTTTTTAGCTGCTTTAATAAAGGCCTGCTGCTCTTTATTCCTAGGATTTGATCTACGAATTAGTTTAAAAACAAAATAAATGGCTAAACCGACCAATGCGAACACTACGATATTCTTAAGAAAACCGATAGGATCACCTGCAAAAGCTCCAATAATGCCAATTATCCCTAAAACAATAACACTGCCAACCAAAGGAACGGAAATCCGATTTTTCAAGAAAGCCACCTCCCTAAAAGCATCATAAGCATTTTCTTAATTTTTTAAACACATAAATAATAATGTTTTTGATATTTCTTCCATTTTAAGCGGATAATTTATCACTCTCCGTTAGTTCTTAAGACTTAATACCGGAGATATAGAGAAATTTTTTATCTTACTTTGAAAAATTAATTTGTACTTAATTTTATTCTACTTCAACCATTAAAAAACCTCTAGGAAGACATAATTTTTCCAATTAAAAAGTTTTTCTATGCAAATGATTGGCAACAAGAGGGCATAATATGGTGGAATTCTGCTGAATTATTTTTTAAAAGTAAAAAACAGATATTGAGGGGGTAGATTATTATGGCTAATGGATCGAAAAAATCAAATTATCCAAAACCAATGTCTTTTGCTGTCGTAGTTTTCTGGACTGGATTATTTGGAGGTCTATTTTGGGGGACAATCGGTTTTTTAGCATACTATTTTAATTTCACTGAAATTCGTCCAAACGTAATATTAGGGCCTTGGGCGCTGGGAAACTGGAAAAATGAATGGCTTGGGACAGTCATTTCTATCATTTTACTTGGGGTCCTTTCGGTCGGTGCAGCATTTCTTTATTCCCTGGTACTAAAAAAATACAATGGAATTTGGTTAGGCTTAGGATTTGGAATTGTGCTCTTTTTGCTAGTGTACCTGGTCTTAAATCCGATTTTTCCAGGAATAAAACCATTTTTAGACCTGAGTCGTAATACCGTTATTACCACTATATGCTTATATTTGGTATATGGATTATTTATTGGCTATTCGATTAACTATGAGTATGAAATTAATCATAAGGAAGAAAATGAGACAGCCTCTTAACGCTTTATTAGTCTTTATAGACTGAGATGTGATAAAATTATTTTTGATCTTATTACAATAGGAATTTAATTTGTTACTGGATTACATACGGGAGAGTGGGAGACGATGGAAAAGATAGATAAATTAAGATCAAGTTTTTCTTTATATGGAATTGATGGGTTTTTAATTACAAGTCAATTTAACCGTCGTTATATGACAAACTTTACAGGTACAGCTGGGGCAGTTCTCATCAGTGCTTCTAAAGCACAATTTATTACTGATTTCCGATATGTCGAACAAGCTTCAAACCAATGTCAAGGGTATGAAGTTGTCAAAATGACTGGAAGTTTTTTCGAAGAAGTAGCGAAGCAAGCAAAAAACCTTGGAATTAAAAAGCTTGGTTTTGAAGAAGATCATGTAACATTTTCCACTTATAAAGCTTATGAAAAAGAACTCGATGCAGAACTTGTTCCTGTTTCAGGTGTTATAGAAAAATTACGCTTGATTAAGACAGAAGCAGAGATTAAGATATTAAAGGTAGCAGCAGATATTGCCGATGCTGCTTTTAAGCATATATTGGATTTTATTCGACCAGGAAAAACGGAGCTTGAAGTATCCAATGAATTAGAGTTCTTTATGAGAAAGGCAGGCGCAACTTCTTCTTCCTTTGATATCATTGTTGCTTCTGGGCACCGCTCTGCTCTCCCGCATGGAGTTGCAAGCGATAAGGTGATTGAAAAAGGAGATTTTGTAACTTTAGATTTTGGTGCTTATTATGACGGCTATGTATCAGATATCACTAGAACAGTGGCAGTAGGTGAACCTGAAGCGAAGCTTAAGGAAATATACGACATCGTTCTAGAAGCCCAATTGAGGGGAATGGCTGGTATTAAGCCTGGAATGACAGGAAAAGAAGCAGATGCACTAACAAGAGATTACATAACGGAAAAAGGTTATGGAGATTATTTTGGGCATTCTACCGGGCATGGTATTGGACTTGAGGTCCATGAAGGTCCGGCTCTTTCTTTCCGTTCCGATCTTGTTCTTGAACCAGGCATGATTGTAACAGTTGAACCAGGTATCTATCTGCCAGGACTTGGCGGGGTTCGGATTGAAGATGATACTCTCATTACGCAGGACCATAACGAAGCTTTTACTCATTCTACAAAAGAACTTATTATTTTGTAATAGACATAGGAGGATAAAACATGATTTCTGTTAATGATTTTAAAACAGGTCTAACAATTGAAGTGGACGGCGGGCTTTGGCGCGTTCTTGATTTCCAACACGTAAAACCAGGGAAAGGCGCGGCATTTGTTCGTTCAAAGCTTCGTAACCTACGTAATGGAGCAATCCAAGAGAAAACATTCCGTGCGGGTGAAAAAGTTGAAAAAGCCCAAATTGATAACCGTAAAATGCAATACCTATATGCCAGCGGTGATCAGCATGTGTTCATGGATATGGAATCTTACGAACAAGTAGAGCTTCCAGCTAGCAATATTGAATATGAACTAAAGTTTTTAAAAGAAAACATGGAAGTTCATATCATGATGTTCGGTCATGAAACACTCGGTGTGGAACTGCCAAACACTGTTGTACTAGAAGTTACTGATACGGAACCAGGAATTAAAGGTGACACTTCTTCAGGCGGCACCAAGTCAGCTACTCTTGAAACTGGCCTTACTGTTCAAGTGCCATTCTTCGTTAACCAAGGAGATAAATTAATTATTAATACTACAGAAGCTTCCTATGTTTCTCGTGCGTAATGTCTTCAAAAAACTAAGGCCAATGGGTCTTAGTTTTTTTATGCTTGATTTTAGGCAGGTAACTTTATTACTTTCTTTATTGTGAAAACTTCACTAAATAGTAATATTTACTTTCAATTCATTTGATTAGTTTTTGCTAAAATAAAAATAGAATTACATCATTTAAGCAAAAGGGGTGACACAGAACATGAAAAAAATACTATCTCTATTGTTTCTAATTACCGCTATTGGTCTATTATTAGCAGCCTGCAGCAGTTCGAAAGAAATAAATGTAACTCTAGATAAAAAACATTTACCACTACCAGATTATGTTTTGAATTCTTCTGATTTAATTCAGGAAACATATGCAATGGTATCAAACTATCCAGAGGTCGTAGCAGGTGTACCTTGCTATTGCGGATGTTATGCACAAGATGGACATGAGAGTAATTTGGATTGTTATATTGATTCATTTGGAGAAGATAAGGCCGTTACCGGCTGGGATTCAATGAGTATATCGTGAGACGTCTGTATAGATATCGCCCGGGAGGCGGTAGAAATGCATCTTGACGGGAAAAGCCCTAAGAAAATATATGACCTGATTACTACCAAATATCAAGATTTTGGGGAGCCAACTCCGACACCAGAACCTAAGTAAGGGATAGCCAATGAAAAAAATATTATACGGCCTTTACATCATCATCATTATTGGGATTATTATCTGTATTTTTAATAGTGGTATTTTTAGCAGCGAGAATGCAAAAGCAGTTGCTGCAGGTGAAAAAGTTTATCAAAAGCAGTGCCTGATTTGTCATGGAGACAATGGTAAAGGTGAAGGTAAAAATGCTGGTGTTGCCATAAACAACCAACAATACTTAAATTCTGTAAGCGACAAAGACATTTATAACAGTGTTAAATTCGGCAGAGAAGGTACTGGTATGCCTAGCTATGGACCAAGACTTACAGAGAAAGAATTAAATAATGTTGTTGCTTATATTAGGAATTGGCAGTCTAAAGAAATTGAGTTTGAAGTCCCTAAAACCATTGCCGGTAATCCTATTAACGGTGAGAAACTATATAATTTGTACTGCATCAACTGTCATGGAGAGGCGGGTGCGGGTAAATTAAAAATGGGGACAGCTCTTTCAAATCCGCAATACCTGAAATACACCACTGACAAGCAGATATGGATTGGAACAGCTTATGGTCGTGATGATACTAGAATGGCAGCTTCACTAAAAGGACTTGACGGAGTAAGACAGCTCAAAGAAAAAGAAATTTCAGATATTGTGTCGTATATACGTTCATTAGAAGGAAAATAAAAAAAACCCTGAATCTTCGGATTCAGGGTTTTTTTAGATAGATCGGCAAATGTGAACAATTTGTGGTCAAATTTTGACGAAAACGTAACGGTTTCTCCCCTTTTACAAAATGTTCAAATGTGAATCAACTATACATAGATGATTAATATTATATTTATTTCAAAGAGGGCTATAGTGAAAAATAGCTTTTTATAGGAGATCAAGGAGGATTAACATGTTTAAAAAAAAGTTGTTGGCTTTATTTGTAATTACATCATTTTTATCTAGTTTTATCATTCCAAACGCATATGCCGAAACCACCTTTCAGCCCGAAAAGTTTCCTTATACTGATATGCAAATTCAAGTAATGCCAGAGTTTGATTACCCTGAAGGCTGGGCAAAAGATACCCCGTCATTACTAGTGGGGCAGTATGGAACTTTTACAAACAAGAGTGGACAGGATTTTGATGGAAAGGTTGAAATAGCTGTTCCTGCTAGTGAAAAAGGCTTTCAAGCATACTTAGTTGCTGAATTTCCTGAAGACAATAAGCCAGAAGTGCAGCGGCCATTTGATGTTGATATCGAAAAGGGAATGATTTCATGGAAACCTTCAAAAGCAATTAAGAATAATGAAACTTATAGATTCGTAGTGGAGTACTATACCAGTGCAGTAGAGGTAAAGGACAAAAGAAGCTTTACATACGAATATAGCAACCATACAGAAATTGGAACACTGGATGTAATCTTTTATGCCCCCATGGAGGCAAAAGAGATTACCTTAGAGCCTAAGGCACCAAATAATACAAAAAGTGAATATGGTGAAGAGCTATTCTACTATCAATACAAAGATGTAAAAGCTGGTGAAAGCTATAAATATACTTTCTCCTACCAAAAAGATGGTTTTAAATCAACGTTAGACGCTATCAATGAGAAACAACCGCCTAATGATGAAAACCACGCTAGTGTTAATGGTACTGCAACAGATCAAATTTCCGGGGGATCCGGCGGCGACCGTCCTCTAATTGGAATGGGCGGTGCAATCGTAATTGGAATCGCCATTATCATTGCTGGTGTGTTTGTTTACTTAGGTTTAAAGGGAAAATCACAGTCTGCACCTAAAGCTTCAAGTTCCAAAGCAACAAATCATCATCCAAAAAAGCAGCCTGTAAAAAAAGAGATTAAATCTATCAGTGTTGACGATAAAAAAGAATTACGTAAGAAACTTCTAAATGGAAAAATTGATCAAGAAACATATGATGAGGAAATGAAAAATTTAATTTAATGGGGTGAATGGGATGAAAAAGAACACAATTGTTATGATTGGCGGATTTATTATCGCCGGGGCTATTGTTTTCTTACTTATGGCAGCAACACCAGGATCAAGCGGTATTGAATTAACCATGAAGGAGCTTTTGGTGAACCAAGAAAAGCATAAAGATGATTTTGTAACTGTTGAAGGTCTATTAATCGAAGAATCTATTAAATGGAACCCAGATAAAATTGAATTGAAGTTTGATTTAAAAGATAACGACGGTAACTTAATGCATGTTATTCATAATGGAACAAGACCAGATAACTTCTCTGAAGGTGTTATTGTTATCCTCCAAGGCGCACCTACTAAGAAAGATACGTTTGTTGCTGAAACCGTTAAAACAAGATGTCCTTCTAAATACGAGGGTGAAGATATAGAAAATTATGATCCTGAAGCACATAAAAAGTTATTAGATCAGCCACCAACGCAGGAACGATGAGGCAAAACAATAAGAAGGTGACGATATGTACTTATTTGCTAACGCAACAATTTACTTAGGCTTAGCACTTGCAATCTATTCACTCCTCATAATCACATTGGGGATCAGTACGAAGAATCAAAAATTAATTAATAGTGGAAAAGGCGGGGTCATTGGTATTCTAGTTTGTGCCTCAATGGCGATGTTTTCTTTATTCTACTTACTAGCCACATCACAATTTCAATATGAATACGTTACTGATTACACGAGCAGTGAGCTTCCAGTTATTTATAAGCTTACAGCATTATGGGCTGGTAATTCAGGCTCCTTGTTATTATGGACTTTCTTCTTAGTTCTTTACACCGTAATGGTTTCCTTCTCAAGAAAAATGAGAGGAAACCCAATGGTACCATATATTTCCGCAATCCTATTAGGAAATATCGTATTCTTCTTTTTAATCCTAGGGTTTGTTGCTAAACCTTTCGTTTTATTGGATCAAGTTCCAATTGAGGGCCATGGCTTAAATCCAATGCTGCAAAATCCTGGTATGATTATCCATCCAGTAACACTTTACCTTGGATATGTAGGACTGGCTATCCCATTCGCCTATGCAATGGCAGCACTTTTATTGAAAAACGTTGATGATTTCTGGATTAAGATGACAAGACGCTGGACGATAATAGCTTGGTTGTTTTTGAGTTTAGGTAATATCTTCGGCGGTCAGTGGGCATACGTTGAGTTAGGATGGGGCGGCTATTGGGCATGGGATCCGGTTGAAAATGCTTCCTTTATGCCATGGTTAACGGCAACTGCGTTCTTACATTCAGTGATGATTCAAGAACGAAAAAACATGTTAAAGATCTGGAACATAGGCTTAATTATTACTTCTTATGCGCTAACATTATTTGGTACATTCCTTGTTCGAAGCGGTGTTTTAACTTCCGTTCATGCATTTGCTAATTCAAATCTAGGACTATACTTCTTAATCTTTATGGGTGTTATGGTAATTGGTGCCTTATATGTGCTAATGAGCCGTTACAATTTACTAAAACGCAGTGCAGGAGAATTCAATTCATATATTTCAAAAGAGAGCAGTTTCTTAATTAATAACTTATTGTTGGTGGGATCGGCATTTGGTGTATTTTGGGGAACAGTATTCCCACTAGTATCGGAAGCTGTACGTGGTACGAAGGTTACAGTAGGTATGCCATTCTTTAATACTGTTCAAGCGCCAATTTTATTATCAATGATGTTTTTAATGGCCGTTTGTCCGCTGCTGGCATGGCAAAGGTCTTCGCTAAAGAACTTAAAGAAAAACTTTTTAATTCCAGCAATCCTTGCTGTAGCAGCGATGGCGCTAATGGTTGTACTAGGAATCCAAAAAGCCTGGGCAGTAATTGGATTTGGCCTTATTGTTCTACTATTTATCACTCACTTCCTAGAGTTTTACCGTGGTGTCAAAGCACGTAGAAAAATGACAAATGAAAAGATTTATCTCTCACTCTATCGCTTAATGACTAAAAACCGTCGAAGATATGGTGGTTATATTGTTCATATCGGTATAGCGTTTATCGCAATGGGAATTATCGGCTCACAAAACTATGACGTACAAACGATGAAAACAGTGAACTTAGGTGATTCCATTGAATTGAGGGATTATCGAATCAATTACGAACGCCTAGACCAGAAAAAAGAAGGTATCAATGATATCGTTTATGCAGAAATGACTGTTTTCAAGAATGGTAAGCGTATTGGAAGTATTCAACCTGAGAAAGTATTTTATGGAAACTGGGATCAGCCATCATCAGAAGTCGGACTAATTTCATCCTTAAAAGAGGATTTATACGTTGTTTTAAGTGATTGGGAAGACAATGGAAAGGCAACTTTTATTGTAAAAATTAACCCAATGATTACTTGGCTTTGGATTGGATCTTTCATGATTGTGATTGGCTCACTATTTGCCGTTTGGAATGGAAAATATCAAAATATTACTCCAAGGTACACAGGAGTACGCAAAGAGGTGTCTTAATGTGAAAAGTAAAATCTATTTTGGACTCCTTCTGATTGCATTTATTTTTCAAGCTTCAATCTTCCAGGTCAAAGCGCAAGAGTTTGATTATAAATCTAAGGAATTTGAAGCAGCTGCGTCCCAATTTAGGTGTACATGCGGCTGTGGTCAGGACCATTTTGAATGTGACCCAAAAACTTGTAATCTCACAATTGGCTTTAAAGAAGACATTGTTGAAATGATGAACAAGGGCTGGGATAAGGATAAAATTCGTGAATACTACGTTAATATTTACGGTGAAGAAATTTTAACTGCACCAGAGAAAAGTGGGTTCAGTTTAGTTGCTTGGGTACTGCCATTTGCAGTTTTAGCAATTGCAGGGGTAGCGATATTCTTCATCGTTCGTAAATGGGTGAAGAAAAAAGGAACAGAAGAATTAACCCCAGACAACGAAAGTGATAGGGATGAAGTGGAAGAGGAAATCCTCTCATCTATGATTGAAGAAGAACGCAAAAAGTACCTTTAGGATGTGAACATAATGCAAGAAATCTCGATCATTCCCCTGATTTTTACAGCTGCACTTGTGCTCATTTGTTTATTTCTCGTTCTAGCCCCTTTCTTTTCTTGGGATTCATATTTAAGTTTTGCAAACAAGGGTCAAGATTCAGCAACGAATAAAGAAATGCTATTATCCACTCTCAACGAGCTAGAGTTTGAATACAAAATGGATAAAATTTCTCACGCAGATTACAAAAACCTAAAGAAACAATATGAAGCCCAAGTCGTCAGCATTATCAAGGATGAAGAAGAGCAAATGACTTCTCAGACAATCGATAAGGATTTAATGGCTGAAATCGAAAGTGAAATCGAAGCTTCAATAAAGAGTTATCAAAATAAAAAGGGGGAAGGTAAGTGATTAAGAAAATCACCGTTTTCCTCCTTGGGCTGTTGCTGCTTATTCCTATCAATGGAATGGCGGCTACAGAATCAGCGATATCAGTCGATATGCATTATCTCGTCGTTAGCCCTGCGGAAGATGGTTCAACCAATATGATGAATATGGTGAACTATACCAATACAACTGCAGAGGTATTTAAAGGCGACGGCACGGGTGGTGCAGTTCTGAATGTCACTATCCCGACAGGAGCAATAGGATTTACCTTTTTAGATAATAAAATTGCTCAAAAACAGGTTGATTCAGGTTTCATCACAACAGATCCTATCCCAGCCAATCAGACAGTTGTTTTGCCATACAGCTACAGAATCGCAAAGGGCGAGGAAATTAACCTGAGCTTGGACTATCCTATTCAAATGATGCAAATTCTTGTACCTGAGGGAATGGGCAGCATTCAATTTAAAAATGTTACGGCAACGAATCAAGGTCTTTTCAAAATGGATGATCAAAATTATCAGGGCTACAGCGTTGAAGGCATCCAAGCAAAGCAAGCTTTTACCATGATTTATGACAAAGATAAACAGCCATCCGCAACCGCGGCCCAAGGTTCTTCAGAACAGGGAGCAAGTGAAACAAGTGGAAATGTAACCAAAACCGCACCTGCTTTCCATAATCCTGGTCATCTTCGCATGTGGTCACAATCTCCGCTGCGCAGCTGGGATCCACATGTTTTCTTAATTGTCATGGCTGCCATTATTATCGCAGCATTATGTTATTTTACCTATTTTAGAATGAAGGCTAGGGCGGAAGAAAAGAGGCTTGGAGCGGATAAGGCAGAATCAGCATTTAAAAACCTTATGGCGAAGCAAAAGGCGATTATGGATAAAATCCTTGAATTAGAAGAAAACTTCGGTGATGGAAATATGACTGAAGAGGATTATCAAGCTAAATTGGCTGCTTATAAACAGCATTTAGTTCAAGTAAAAATGAATTTACGCCAATTTGTAGAGTAGCAGTCGGAATGCGAGGGATACTTGATGATTGAAATAAAAAAGCTTACAAAGCAAGCCGACAATAAATTAATCCTGCGTGGTATTGACCTATCAATTACTCAAGGCGAAACAGTTGCTATACTTGGTCCAAATGGTGCTGGGAAAAGTACACTGCTTAAAGTACTGGCAACATTAATCAAGCCTACATCTGGCCATGTGAAGATTAACGGATTGGATTTAAAAAAAGATCATATTGAAGTAAAGAAAATGTTCGGTTACTTGCCGCATTCCAGCTTGTTATACGGTCACTACACGCCAGTAGAAAACTTAGTTTTCTTTGGTAACTTATATGGTGTCAAGGATGCAGAGAATAGAGCAAGAAATCTTGTTAATGAAGTAGGTTTGTCATTCTTTATCAATGAACCTGTAAAGAATTTTTCACGTGGGATGATTCAAAGGATTGCGATTGCTAGAGCCATCATTCACGAGCCGAAAATCATGCTGCTAGATGAACCACATACCGGTCTGGATCAAGGTGCCATTACCATTTTAAATAATGTAGTCCTTTCGATGAAAGAGAAAGGGTGTACCACATTAATGGTAACACATGATTTCAAGCAAGCTGCGGCAATTTGTGATCGAATTATTATAGTGAAGAATGGCAAGATTGCTGATGATTTTAAAATAAATAATAAATCACTAAGTTTAGTTTCTGAAAAATATCATGTTTTGGTAGAGGGGGTTTCATGATGTTAAGAGCAGCCCTCACTATAGCAAAAAAAGATATCTATTCAGAATTAAGAACAAAGCAAGTTTTGGGTACCATGATCATTTTTGCTGGTTTAGTCATCTTAGTACTAAGCTTTGCTTTTGACCCAGCAAACAATACAACTAAAGCAGTTATACCCGGTGCTGTCTGGATCATCATAGTCTTTTCAGGAATATTGGGACTAAATCGCTCATTAGTATCAGAGCAGCGAAACGATACCATGCATGGTTTACTAGTTGCACCTATGGACGCTTCAAGCATTTATTTAGGCAAATTCATGGCCAACTTCTCCATGATATTAATAGTAGAAATTGTATCCATCCCTTTTCTCTTTCTCTTATTTGATTTTAAAATCACCGGCAGCATTCTCTATTTCATATTCGTTTTATTTGTCGGAAGTTTTGGATTCATAGCGATTGGGACTTTTTTAGCTGCACTTGCTTCCAATTCAAAGAGTAGTGAAATGTTATTACCGCTATTGCTTTTCCCAATGACAAGCCCTGTCTTGATTGGTGTTACACAAGCAACAAAAATTATACTTACAAATATGGAGAAATTACCGACTGCTATATCCTGGATGCAATTGGTCGCAGCCTATGACGTGATTTTCTTTGTTCTTTGTTTTTTACTAATTGAGTACGTTCTGGAGGTTTAAGAGATGAGTATGAATCTTGAAAGCGAAAAGACGCCGCTTCCTATAGTAGATATGGCGCCCGTGAAAAGTTCTTTGCTTACCAAATTATTATATGGTGGAATGGTAGTTTCAATGTTAGCGGCATTCTATTTTATTTTCATGTATGCTGAGATTGAAAGAACAATGGGTGCTGTACAAAAAATATTTTATATGCATGTTCCATCAGCATGGGTAGCATTTTTAGCATTCTTCGTCACATTTGTCTTTAGTATCATGTTTTTAATAAAACGTAAAAGAATTTTTGACACATATGCCTTTGTATCAGCAGAAATAGGGGTAGTTTTTACTACTATCGTACTAACAACAGGTCCAATCTGGGCGAAATCTTCTTGGAATACATGGTGGGCATGGGAACCACGCTTAACCACAACCTTGATTCTTTTCTTTCTCTTTATGGCTTATCTGATGGTTCGCCAGATGGATGGGGTTTGGGATAAAAAAGCACGACTTGCTGCTGTATTCGGGATTATCGGGTTTGCAGATGTTCCAATTGTATTCTTTGCGATTCGCTGGTGGCAATCAAAATTCCATCCAATCGTTTTTGGAGATGGTCCTTCTCAACAGGGTGGAGGAATTGCACCTAGTATGCTTGTTGCCTTATTGGTTTCGATTACGGCATTTACCTTCCTTTATGCCTATCTGCTTCATAAAGGAGTATCATTAGAAAATATGAAAATAAAAGTTGGTCATTACAAAGAAAAATTACGTGAAAGATTGGAAAACTAGGAGGAATTTATCATGGGATTCATGTACGCAGCTTATTCAGTAGTTTGGGTAATTATTTTTGGTTATATGCTTCTGATCGGAAAACGTCATAACAGTCTTAAAAAAGATATCGAGTTTTTAAAACAATTAGATAGGTAGAAAAAGTGAAAAGGGCCTGTTTATACAGAACAGTGCTTTTCTGTAAAACTACTTATTGCTGTCAGGAGGAAGAAGAATGGGCAGACGAGTCATTAACTTACTCGTGTTGTTTCTTTTAATTGGAATGTTTAGCTTTTTTGGATATAGTTTGGCTAGCAAAGGTGACAATACCGATGTCGGGGATCAAGCCTATAATTTTGAACTGCCAAATTTAGATGGAACAAATACGAAGCTTTATGATTACAAAGGGGAAATCATCATCCTGAATTATTTCGCGTCATGGTGTAAACCATGTGTGGATGAAGCTCCAGAGCTTGAGGCATTTGCAAAAGATTACGGCGATCAATACAGATTAATCATGATTAACAAGGGTGAAACAAAGGACCGAGTTAAAAAGTTTTTGGAAAAGTATAACACACCTGCTGTTTATGTATTTGACTACAATTCCAAGATTGCCAAAAAGTATAATGTAACAGGACAGCCGGAAACCTTTGTCATAGATAGAAAAGGAGTCATAAGAGAGCATTACAATGGTCCCGTCACAGCTGCACAATTATATTCAATGGTAAAGAAGTATGACCAATAATGAAAAAAAGGATTGAATCACTTTTCCAGTGATTCAGTCCTTTTTTTATCCACCAATTGGATGAAAGTTAAAATCTGCTGCAATACTTGCTTTGATAATCAGCTGTCCTGGTTGAATTTGAGTTGAGTTTACTGCTTTGGCAAATGCAACTTGTTGAAGCTCTATGGGGTGAATCATTTCGCCGCCTTCTATCACAAGGATGGGCGTGGGATTGAGGGTCACTCTTAAGGTATTTGCTATGGTTTTTGCTTTGTTGCTGGCATTGTTTAAAGCGTAGGTGAGCGCTCGTTGGTAATAAGTTTCTTTGTATCTTGTTGTGAATTGAACATTTGCCACATAGTTGGCTCCATTCTGGACAGCAGTATCTACTACTTTTCCAATAATGTCTAAATTCTCCACTTTCACCTGCAAAATATGTGTGATTTTATAACCACGAAAAATTTGTTTTCCTTGATCATAGTCGTAGTCCGGTTCAATACGATAATCAAAGGTCTGTATCTGATTTCTTGCAATCCCTAACCTAGTGAGAGTATCAATCACTTTGTTCGCATCCAAGGAGTTCTGCTGCTGTGCCCCAATTAATTCTTTCCCTTCAGTAACTACACCGAGATTAACAGAGGCCGTATCTGGCTGAACAGCAATTTCTCCTTCACCCCTTACTTTAATTAAGTTGTTCCGTTGGGACAGGGGATTACCCTGACCAGGGTTCTGAATATACATGGAATGCACCCCTTATTAAAATTCCTTACTAAATAAAATACGTTTATCGGAGTGGAGTATTCCTAGTTCTAGTAACTCTCTCAGAAAAATAGAATATAAGAGTATTTTAAAAGAATTGAAAATTTCAAAGTCATAATGCTTATCAAAAGGCATACATTTTAAATAATGAGACAAGCAACTCGGAGGAGGAATAAATGTGGAAACGATCCTAAAATTCTTACCAAAAAACATTGCCGATCTAATCAGTAAAATCCCTCCTAATCAAAAAGCAGAATTGGAAGAAATCAGAATTCGCATCGGACGACCTATAGAAATTACGATGAAAGGAGCTCCAAGGTTTCTATCGTATATTATTCAGCAAGAAGATGCTTTCCATTTAATGAATAAAATCAGCCAATTCTCCATCTATACACTTGAGGAAGAGTTGAAGCGGGGGTATATAACAGTTTCAGGAGGCCATCGAATTGGACTTGCAGGAAAGGTGATCCTTGAAGAAGGAAAGGTAAAAGCGATAAGGGATATTGCTTCTTTTAACATTAGGATTGCCAAGGAGAAAATTGGGATTGCTGAGAAGATTTCGCCCTTTATATTCAATGATTCCTGGCTGCACACCATGATTATTGGTCCTCCCCAAACAGGAAAAACAACGCTTTTACGGGATATCGCAAGAATTATCTCTACTGGAAACCTTGAAAAAGGGATACATGCATATAAGGTAGGGGTTGTCGATGAACGTTCAGAAATTGCCGGATGTGTAAATGGAATTCCTCAAATGTCGTTCGGTCATCGTCTAGATGTGTTGGATGCCTGCCCGAAAGCAGAGGGGATGATGATGATGATTCGTTCCATGAGTCCGGAGGTATTAGTGGTGGATGAAATTGGCCGTATAGAGGATGCAGAGGCTATCCAAGAAGCGGTCTACGCAGGCATAAAACTTATTATGACCACACACGGTACCAGCCTGGAGGAAGTAAAGAACAGACCTTCATTAAAATCCATTATCGACCAAAACATATTTCAACGTTTTATCGTACTAAGCAGGTCTCAAGGTCCAGGAACCATTACACATATTTTGGATGGCAGCGGAAAAGAACTTAGTCAAAAAGTGAGAGTGATGTAAATGGTTAAAATAATTGGTGCCATTTTTATTATTCTTGCTACTACTTGGACTGGATTTGAAGTTGCCAAACATTTAAGTGAACGCCCGAGACAGCTTAGGCAATTAAGATCTGCTCTTCAATCACTTGAAGCTGAAATCATGTATGGCCATACACCCTTGCATGAGGCAGCGAGGAGATTGGCAGCACAACTATCTAAGCCATTGTCATCCTTCTTTGAAAGTTTTGCAAAAAAATTGACTGATACTGAAACAACCGTAAAGGATGCCTGGGAAGACAGTTTGAAGGAGGTTTGGAAGCAAACGGCTTTTAAACAAGGTGAGTTTGAAATCATGAAACAATTTGGGGAAACCCTGGGTCGGCATGATCGCTTTTCCCAGCAAAAACATATTATGCTAACTCTTTCCCATCTCGAAAGAGAAGAAGCGGACGCAGTTGAGAGCCAAGCAAAATACGAAAAAATGGTGAAGAGTTTAGGGTTCTTTTCAGGATTATTACTGATTATTTTATTAATTTAGGGGGAAAAGCAATGGGCTTAGAAGTGGATATTATTTTTAAAATCGCCGGAGTGGGTATAGTGGTTGCGTTCTTGCATACCGTTCTTGATCAGGTTGGGAAAAAGGAATATGCCCAGTGGGTAACACTATTTGGCTTTATTTACATTTTGTTTCAAGTCGCCACAATTGTTGATGACCTCTTCCAGAAAATAAAATCTGTCTTTTTGTTTCAATAGAAAGGAGGGCTTTGCCATTGAGATTATTAAAATAGTTGGCGTGGCTCTAGTCGCAACCTTCCTAGCATTAGTAATAAAAGAGCAAAAACCTAATTTCGCCTTCCTGTTAATTGTATTTGTTGGGTGCAGCATTTTTCTGTTTCTAGTCGATAAAATATATGAAATTATTCATATGCTTGAAAAGCTTGCCGTGAATGCAAATGTAAATCTAATTTACGTTGAGACAATCCTAAAAATCATCGGAATTGCCTATATTGCAGAGTTTGCCTCTCAAATTACCAAGGACGCTGGCCAAGGTGCAGTAGCATCAAAAATCGAACTTGCTGGAAAAGTGTTAATTCTTGCAATGGCAATTCCAATATTAACCGTCATGATAGAAACCATAATTAAGCTGATTCCAAGCTAGAAAGGTTGTTCTTTTCCAAAATAAGAGGTGAAAAATGATGAAGCAAAGGCTGCAGTTTATTCCCATTATTATTTTATTATTTCTATTTTTTACTTCAACAAGTGTACAAGCTAACGAAGAAGTGAATGATGCTTCAACACCTCTATCGCCGCAGGAATTAGTAGATGCACAGCTTGAGACAATGGATTTAACAGAACTTAAACAATATTGGGAGGATATACAAACTAAATATGGCGGCTTCCTCCCTGAAAGCCAAAAAGGAAGTCTATACGATTTTGTAAAGGGAGACAAGCAATTCTCCTTCAAGGAATGGACACATGGAATCATTAAATTCTTGTTTCATGAATTTGTCGTAAATGGAAAACTGCTAGGTTCATTAATTTTGCTAACGATATTTAGTATGTTTCTCCAATCGATGCAAAATGCATTTGAGAGCAGTACGATCAGCAAAGTAGCCTACTCCATCGTCTATATGGTGCTAGTAATTATTGCCCTTAATAGTTTCCATATCGTTATTGAATATACCAATGAGGCAATAGCAAGCATGATCTCATTTGTGCTCGCACTGATTCCGCTATTATTAGCCTTAATAGCTTCTTCTGGAGGAATAATCTCAGCCGCTTTCTTTCACCCGGTTATCTTGTTTTTAATGAATATCAGCGGAATGTTTATGCAATTTGTGATTCTCCCGCTTCTCTTTTTAGCCACTCTGTTAAGTATCGTGAGTACGATGTCCGACCAGTATAAGGTGACACAGCTGGCACAACTGTTGAGAAACTGGAGCATTGGGTTAATGGGGCTTTTCTTAACGGTATTTCTTGGAGTCATTTCGGTCCAAGGTGCTTCTACTGCCATAACCGATGGTGTGGCCATTCGTACGGCAAAGTTCGTTACAGGTAACTTTATCCCTGTCATTGGCAGAATCTTCACAGACGCAGCCGATACAGTAGTAAGTGCTTCGGGATTATTGAAGAATTCAGTCGGTATTGCAGGGGTTGCGATTCTCCTTATTATCGTTGCTTTCCCTGCTTTTAAAATCTTAATGATCGCCTTCATTTATAAATTTGCAGCTGCGATATTACAGCCATTAGGCGGGGGTCCGGTTATTAAATGTTTAGATATAATTAGCAAAAGTGTTATATATGTTTTTGCTGCATTGGGTATTGTCTCTCTTATGTTCTTTTTAAGTATTACGGTAATTGTCGCAGCAGGGAATTTAACGATGATGATGAGATAGGGGAGAGCGTTATGGAGTTTTTAATAGAATGGGTTACGAATATCATCCTATTTATTCTTTTAGCAACCGTTATTGATATGCTGCTGCCTAATACAAGTTTACAAAAATATACAAAAATGGTTACAGGACTTCTGCTTATTGCCATCATCCTTACACCGATTTTTAAGTTAATATCTAAGGATTTTGAAACAGTGATGGCTCAAATCCCGACTTTTCAGGATTCCGGAGAAAAAAATATGGAAAATTTAATAGAATTGCAGAAAAAAGAAATACAAGCCTCCAATCATGCATATATTTTAGAAACAATGGCTGTCCAGCTTGAAAAGGGAGTAGAGGAGGAGTTGATGGAACAATTTGGTTTGGAAATTGCAAAAATAGAACTTACAACCAAGAATGATAGCCAAGAATCATTCCCTGAAAACCTAGAAATGGTTACAGTGCGCCTAAAGCAGCCAGAAACATCCGTTACGACAGTCGAAGCTATACAACCAGTGAGTATTACTACAGATACACCTCTTCCATCAAAAGAACCAACAGAAGAATCAGAAAAAATCGCCTCATTTCTTTCGCAGCAATGGAATGTAACAGAAAAGGCAATTGAAGTCTCGGTTGAAGGGGGGATGAATAAATAGAATGGAAAATAATAAAGGGCCATTTTCATGGTTGAAAAACATAATGGCAAAGGGAGAAACTTCCGATAAAAAGTCCGGGAAATATCAATATATGATTCTAGTACTATGCATTGGTGCAGCATTCATGATCGTCGGAAATGTACTATTTTCCGATAAATCAGCTCCACTAGATAGCAAGGCCGTTACTACCAGCCAAGCAGAACCAACAGATGTTGAGGCTTTTAGCCTTAAGAAGGACTCCAATAATAAAAGTATTTCTGGATACGAGGAAGAGTATGAGAAGCAGCTTAAGAAGGCACTTGAAGAAATGCTGGGGGTTGACGATGTAACGGTGGTAGTGAACATTGATTCAACTGACAAGAAAATCCTTGAGAAAAATACGGTGACAAAATCTCAGACAACGGAAGAAAAAGACAATGAGGGTGGGGAACGAAAGGTTCAAGATACCTCCACGGACGAGCAATTAGTCATTATTCGTGAAGGAGAAAAAGAGGTCCCAATTGTAGTTGAATATCAAAAACCAGCTATACGTGGAGTATTGGTGGTAGCGAAAGGTGCAGAAAATATTCAAGTTAAGAAATGGATTATTGAGGCAGTAACAAGATCACTCGATGTACCAAGTCATCGCGTTGCCGTTATGCCTAAAAAATAAAAGGAGGATTTTAAAAATGCTATTGAAAAAACAAACAGTTTGGTTATTAACAATGTTAAGTTTGGTGGTTGTATTGTCCGTCTATTACATCACTTCTCCAGAACAAAAAAGCAATGAACTTGCTGCAGTAAAGCAAGAAGAAAAAGCAGACCAAAAGGAAAAAGAAACAAAAACCGATACTGAAGCCAAAGAAGGCGACACTGTTATATCACAAGTTGCTGGTGATGAAGAATTTGAAGCACTTCGATTAAAGCTTCAAGATGAGCGCAGTGAATTAAAGGAACAACTAAACGCTGTTGTGGCAACAACTGATCTTCCTGCATCTGAAAGAAGCGAAGCAGTGGACCAAATGAAAAAGTTAAATGAGATTGCTCAAAAGGAAGAAATGCTTGAAACGTTAATTAAAGCAAGGGATTATGAAGACGTTCTCGTTAGAGCAGATGGTTCCACTGTTAAAATTATTGTAAAGTCTAAAAAAGAGTCTTCTAAATCAGAAGCAAATGCGATTATTCAAATGGTTAAGAAAGAAATTGGCGAAACAAACTTTGTTGCTGTTGAATTCCAGCCAACTAAATAAAAAGAAATATCTAAAAAGGAGGGCTCTTGCTTTCCTTTTTTTGCTGTTAGTTAACAAGATTATTGAACTTTAATAAGGTATTAGCGTATAGTATTAGTAGTTAGTCTTAATTTTTTCAGGACAAGGAGTGTTCAGAATGTTAAAAGTACAGGAAATTCGTGAATTAATAAAATTAGTTGACCATTCTAGCATTGATGAATTTGTATATGAGTATGAAGGTTCAAAGATTAAAATGAAAAAGAATACTGAAACATCAACTGTGACAACGGTACAGGTACCACAAGCAGCACCGCAGGCAGTTCCGGTCGTGCAGCAGGCTGCACCAGCTGCAGTTACAAATACAGCACCTGTACAAGATACAAAGCAGGAAGAAGCAGTAAGTATTGCTGCAGCTCAGGCTGATACCTCGAATTTACACAAAATTACTTCACCAATGGTTGGAACTTTTTATGCCTCACCAACACCAGAAGCAGATGCTTATGTAAAAGCTGGTTCTGTTGTTACAAAAGATTCTATCGTATGTATTGTAGAAGCAATGAAATTATTCAATGAGATTGAAGCAGAAGTAAATGGTGAAATTGTTGAAGTTCTTGCCAAGAACGGCCAACTAGTAGAATACGGACAGCCTTTATTTTTAGTGAAGCCGGAATAAGGAGCGATAACTGGATGATAAAGAAACTGTTAATTGCAAATAGAGGAGAAATAGCGGTCAGAATTATTCGTGCTTGTCGGGAAATGGGAATTGAATCAGTTGCCGTATTCTCAGAGGCAGACCGTGAAGCTCTGCATGTACAACTTGCAGATGAAGCTTATTGTATAGGACCGACATTATCAAAAGACAGCTACTTAAATGTGACGAATTTGATTAGTGTAGCGAAGCTGACTGCGTGCGATGCGATACATCCTGGTTATGGATTTCTTGCAGAAAATGCAGATTTCGCTGAACTTTGCCGTGAATGTAATATAACCTTCGTAGGGCCAAGTCCTGAAGCGATTACGAAAATGGGAACAAAGGATATTGCCAGAGAAACGATGCGAGAAGCAGGTGTTCCAATTGTTCCTGGTTCAACTGGTATCATTAATCATATTGATGAAGCACTTGAGCTGGTAAGTAGAATTGAATACCCCGTGATTATCAAAGCAACTGCAGGCGGCGGCGGTAAAGGGATCCGCGTGGCAAAAAATGAGCAGGAGCTAATCAAGGGGATTAATATTACACAGCAAGAGGCATTAACTGCCTTTGGTAATCCGGGAGTATACATAGAGAAGTATATTGAGGATTTCCGTCATGTTGAAATACAAGTACTTGCAGATTCCTACGGAAACACAATCCACCTTGGTGAAAGAGACTGTTCTATTCAACGCAGACTTCAAAAGCTTTTAGAAGAAACACCTTCACCAGCCTTAGATGGAGAAATTCGTGCTGAGATGGGAAATGCAGCAGTAAAAGCGGCAAAAGCAGTTGATTATTCAGGTGCAGGGACGGTAGAATTTATATATGACTACCGCAATCGTAAATTTTATTTCATGGAAATGAACACAAGAATACAGGTGGAACACCCAGTTACCGAAATGGTCACAGGTATTGATCTAATTAAAGAGCAAATCCGAGTGGCGTCTGGAGAAAAATTAACGATCAATCAGCAGGATGTTACGTTTACGGGCTGGGCCATTGAGTGCCGGATTAATGCAGAGAACCCGGAAAAGAACTTTATGCCTTCAGCGGGGAAAATTAATATGTATCTGCCTCCTGGCGGCTTTGGTGTTCGAATTGATTCTGCTGCCTACCCAGGGTATACCATTCCACCTTATTATGATTCCATGATTGCGAAAGTCATCACATATGGTAATAGCAGGGAAGAAGCAATCTCACGAATGAAACGTGCGTTAAGCGAATTTGTAATTGAGGGTATTCATACCACTATTCCATTCCATTTAAAATTGCTTGAACATGAAAGTTTCGTAGAGGGACAATTTAATACGAAGTTTCTTGAGTTACATGATGTGATGAAGTCTAGCTAAAATCTGGAGGTGTACTTTATGAGCGAGTATAATGTACTGGAAATGAATCAAGGAAACAACGGTCATGGAAAAGTAGAAATTGCACCTGAAGTCATTGAAGTCATTGCGGGTATTGCTGCTTCAGAGGTCGAAGGAGTAGCGCAAATGCGTGGAAATTTTGCTACTGGTGTAGTGGAACGATTAGGCAAGAAAAACCACGGTAAAGGTGTTAAAGTGGAACTATCGGAAGAAGGAATAACAGTTGACGTATACTGCTTAATGAAATTTGGTGTATCCATCCCGACAGTAGCAGGGAAAATACAAGATAACATTCGCCAAGCATTGCTAAACATGACCGCATTAGAGGCAGAGGCAGTAAACATTCACGTCGTCGGTATCTCCTTCGAAACCCAAAAACCAGAACCAGAAGTAGAAGAAGAAATCTAATTATTTGACCAAAGGAGGATATCCTTTGGTTTTTTTTCTTTTTTATGGTTATTAGTACACTGCTTCTAGGTAAAAATAAGTTCTTACAGTGCGAATCAGTTTTAGTTGTGCTATTATCTTTTTATGTACAAAAAACACCATGCAATCGTTGTATCAAATTTGACAAAAATTAATGACTATCTCTAAAGGAGTTAAATGTATAATGAAGAGAAGAACAGCAAGGGAAAAGGCGTTACAAGCTCTTTTTCAAATTGATGTAAGTAACACAGAACCATCTTCTGCAGTTGAACATGTCTTAGAAGGTGAGGCTGGAGATGACTACTTAACAAAGCTAGTCTTGGGTGTTGTGGAACAAAAAAATGAAATTGATCCATACATAAAAGAAAATCTTGAAAAATGGACGATGGATCGTTTAGCAACGGTTGATAGGAATATATTAAGGATTGCGATTTACGAGTTACTATATTTCCGTAATGAAATTCCAGAAAATGTTATTTTAGATGAGGCGATAGAAATAGCAAAAATTTACGGAGATGAACAATCAAGCCGTTTTATTAATGGAGTACTATCGAAGGTAAAAGAAAAACTATAATCAAGAAAACTAACTATGAATTGAGGGAAAAGCACATGGCAGCAACTATTATTGATGGGAAAGAAATAGCAGCAAAAAAGAAGGTGGAAATTGCATCTGAGGTCCAAAAGCTGAAGGAATTAGGGATTACACCAGGTCTTGCTGTTATTCTTGTTGGAAATAATCATGCATCGAGAACATATGTAACGAACAAAGAAAAAACGTGTCGAGACCTAGGTATGCACTCAGTATTGATTGAATTACCAGAAATGGCCACCCAGGAAGAATTACTAACAAAAATTGAGGAACTTAATGGAGATCCTGCAATCCACGGCATTTTGGTACAGCTTCCACTTCCAAAACATATTGATGAGACCAGAGTTATTGAATCCATATCTCCTTTAAAGGACGTAGACGGATTTCATCCGATAAATATTGGAAGAATGATGACAGGACAAGACGCATTCTTACCGTGTACCCCATATGGAATCATGGTACTCTTAGAAGAAATGGGTATAACGGTTGCAGGCAAACATGTGGTTGTGGTAGGGAGAAGTAATATTGTCGGAAAGCCTGTTGGTCAATTGTTTCTCAATCAACATGCAACGGTAACTTATTGTCATTCAAAAACAAAACATTTACAGTTCCATACCTCACAAGCAGATATACTTGTTGCAGCAGTTGGTATTGCCGACTTTATTAAAGCTGACCATGTAAAAGAGGGTGCAGTTGTAATCGATGTAGGAATCAATCGAAATGAAGCCGGTAAACTTTGTGGTGATGTTGCTTTTGAAGAAGTAAGTGAAAAGGCTGGATACATTACCCCTGTTCCAAAAGGAGTAGGTCCTATGACTATTACTATGCTCATGTATAACACTCTTAAATCAGCCAAAAATACGCTCGAGTTCTAAAAGGAGTTCGTTATGCAGGAAAAGAAGTATTTATCTGTGCTAGCATTAACAAAATACATAAAAAGAAAATTTGACGCAGACCCCCATTTGCAGGATATACATGTACGAGGCGAAATCTCAAACTTTAAACAGCATTCAAGCGGACACATGTATTTTACTTTAAAAGATGAAAAAGCACGTATTCTTGCAGTGATGTTCTCAAGCCAATCTCGTACCATGAAGTTTTCACCAGAAAATGGAATGAAGGTAGTTGTAAAAGGGGATATCTCTGTCTATGAACCAAGTGGTCAATATCAAATGTATATTAAAGAAATGCAGCCAGATGGAATCGGGGAATTATTTTTAGCGTACGAGCAGTTAAGAAAAAGACTCGAAGCAGAAGGACTATTTTCTATCGATCTAAAAAAGCCCATACCGAGCTATCCCAAAACGGTAGGGGTCATAACATCACCAACAGGAGCGGCAATAAGGGATATTATCACCACTATTAAAAGACGTTATCCGATTACGAATATCCTTGTTTTACCTGCACTGGTACAGGGTGAGAACGCAGCTTTTTCTATAGCACGAGCTATAGAAAAAGCAAACAAAATGGATGAGATCGATGTACTTATTGTTGGGCGAGGAGGCGGCTCGATTGAGGAGTTATGGGCATTTAATGAGGAGATAGTCGCTAGGGCTATTAATAAATCAGAAATCCCTATTATTTCCGCAGTCGGACATGAAACAGATTTTACGATTGCTGACTTTGTTGCAGACATGCGTGCACCAACACCAACTGCAGCAGCAGAGCTGGCTGTTCCTCATATTGATGAATTAATGGAAAGACTGCTTCAGCGGAAAACCAGAATGCTTCAAGCGATGAACGGCAGATATCGCTATGAGAAACAACGGTTAATGCGCGCACAAAAATCCTATGCATTTCGATACCCTCATCGTCTTTACGAACAAAAGCTTGAACAGGTGGATAAATTAACAGAATCCCTTGTACGTGGTGCTGCTAGATTGACTACTCTAAAAAAGTCACAGCACGAAACGATTCATATCCGACTCATCCGTAATCACCCAAAGGTAGTATTACGGGATGCGGAGATTAAATTTGAACGTTCTAAAAAAGACATCCAACGGGCAATGGGACAAATCTTCTTGAAGAAACATAATGAATTCGAAAGAATCCTCGCAACACTTCAAGCTTTGAGCCCATTAAAAATAATGGAACGAGGATACAGTCTCGTTTATTCTGAAGACAATGTATTAATAAAAAGTGTTAAACAAGTAAAAGAGAACGAACCACTTCAAATTCAATTAACAGATGGCAGCCTTCTCTGTAATGTACAGAACATAAAGGAGAGCGAAAACCGTGAGTAATGAACAAAAGATTTCCTTTGAGGAAGCAATGAATAAGCTCGAGCAAATTGTGGATAAGCTTGAAGAGGGGGATGTCCCACTCGAAGCAGCCATTGCCTTTTATAAAGAGGGTATGGAGCTTTCTAAGCTTTGTCATGATAAGCTAAAAAGTGTTGAAGAACAATTAACACAGATTATTACGGAGGACGGACGTAAACAAAACTTTACGATTGAAGAGGAGGAATAGGCTTTGACTGCTAAAGTTCTAGATGCTTTTACACAAGAACATAAACAACTGCTTGAATCAGAGCTTCGAATCTTGGTGGAAAAGCTGAATGCACCTCCTATTCTTAAAGAAGCGATGCAATATTCTCTTGAAGCGGGCGGAAAAAGAATCCGTCCTTTACTGGTATTTGCTACCCTTGCTGCTTTTGAAAAAGATCCAAAAATCGGACTCATGGCAGCCGCTGCAATTGAAATGATTCATACTTATTCGTTAATCCATGATGATTTGCCGAGTATGGACGATGATGATCTTAGAAGAGGCAAGCCTACGAATCATAAAGTATTTGGTGAAGCTATTGCTATTTTAGCTGGAGATGCATTACTAACCTACAGCTTCGAGGTAATCGGCCAAATTCCAGAGAAAATCGCTTCGGGTGAAACGAAACTCCAATTGGTAATCGAAATGGCAAAAGCTGCTGGCAGTGAAGGAATGGTGGGCGGTCAGGTGGCAGATATGGAAGGAGAGGGAAAAACTCTCACCATGGAAGAGCTTGAGTATATCCACATTCATAAAACAGGAAAGCTATTAAAATTTAGTGTTATAGCAGGAGCATTGCTAGGTGGGGCAAATCAAGCTCAATTGGAAAACCTATCTGCATTTGCCCATTATCTAGGGCTCGCTTTCCAAATACAAGACGACATTCTCGACTTAGAAGGAAATCAAGCGTTATTAGGTAAACCGGTTGGAAGTGATTCCACTAACGAGAAAAGCACCTATCCACAGCTATTATCCATGGAGGGCGCGAAGAAGGCGTTAAAACAGCAATTGGACCTTTCTAAACAATACCTAGAAGAGACTGGACTTAACATACATTTACTTAAAGAAATCGCTGACTTAATAGCATCAAGAGACCACTAAATAACTGGTATTTGAACAACAACGTAATTGTGTTATAATTATTGTCAATGTATAAAACGTTGTCAATGCCGTTACCACTTTTTTGTGTTAGCGGCTATTTTTACTAATTTGAGAAAAGAGCCTTATTAGGTGAACTGAAAGAAAAAGTATGAAAGTGAGTGGTCCAAACATGGATCTGTTATCAATAAAAGACCCTTCCTTTTTAAAAGGGATGTCAAATCAAGAATTGGAGGTACTAAGTCAAGAAATACGCCAGTTCTTGATTGAAAAGCTGTCTGTTACTGGAGGCCATATTGGACCGAACTTAGGTGTTGTCGAATTAACCATTGCCTTACATAAATGTTTCGACAGCCCCAAGGATAAATTTATTTGGGATGTAGGACATCAGTCCTATGTTCATAAAATTCTTACAGGAAGAGCTTGTGAATTTGATACATTGCGTCAATTTAAAGGACTGTGCGGCTTCCCAAAAAGAATCGAAAGCGAGCATGATGTTTGGGAAACAGGGCATAGCTCAACCTCCCTTTCAGCCGCAATGGGGATGGTTATAGCCAGAGACTTGAAAAAAGAGAGTTCCTTTGTCGTACCTATCATTGGAGATGGTGCGTTAACTGGAGGAATGGCATTAGAAGCATTAAACCATATTGGCCATGAAAAAAAGAATATGATTGTCATTCTGAACGACAATGAAATGTCCATTGCGCCAAATGTTGGTGCTCTTCATAATATTCTTGGTCAATTACGTACAGCTGGTAAATACCAATGGGTTAAGGACGAGCTAGAATTGTTATTGAAGAAGGTACCAGCTGTTGGAGGGAAACTGGCAGCAACGGCGGAACGTGTGAAAGACAGTCTTAAATATTTATTTGTTTCGGGCATGTTCTTTGAGGAGATGGGATTTACCTATTTAGGCCCGGTGGATGGACATGATTTTGAAGCTTTATTCGAAAACTTCCGGTATGCAAAAAAAACCGAAGGACCAGTCCTTCTTCATGTCATTACGAAAAAAGGGAAAGGTTTTCACCCTGCGGAAAGTGATAAAAAAGGTACTTGGCATGGTACGGGTCCTTATAAGATGGACACAGGAGCTTTTGTTAAATCAGATAAGGCCCCTCCAGCCTGGAGTAGTTTAGTAAGTGAAACAGTTCGCAAGCTTGCTCGTGAAGATGAGAGGATTGTCGCGATAACGCCTGCTATGCCAGTTGGGTCAAAGCTAGAGGGCTTTGCTAGTGAGTTTCCTGAGAGAATGTTTGATGTCGGGATTGCCGAACAGCATGCTGCTACGGTTGCGGCTGGATTGGCGACTCAAAATATGAAACCATTTTTAGCGATTTACTCAACCTTCTTACAACGAGCTTATGATCAGATTGTTCATGATATTTGCCGTCAAAATTTAAATGTTTTTATTGGAATCGATCGAGCAGGTTTAGTAGGTGCAGATGGTGAAACGCATCAGGGCGTATTTGATATTGCTTTCTTAAGACATGTTCCTAATATTGTTTTAATGATGCCAAAAGATGAAAACGAAGGACAGCATATGGTTTACACTGCGATGACCTATGATGGTGGTCCAATTGCGATGAGATTTCCAAGAGGTAATGGATTAGGTGTACCGATGGATGAAACATTCAAGAGCATTCCAATCGGTACATGGGAAGTCTTGAAGGATGGCGAGGATGCCGCAATCTTAACGTTTGGTACAACAATACCAATGGCCCTTCAAGCTGCAGAAACGCTTGAGAAACAAGGTGTTTCGGTGAAAGTAATAAACGCGCGTTTCATCAAACCCTTAGATGAAAAGATGCTCGATGAGTTATTCTCAAATAATATCCCTATCCTGACTATTGAGGAAGCGGTACTGCAGGGTGGTTTTGGTAGCTATGTTCTTGAATATGCGCATGAAAAAGGTTATTACCATCAAGCAATAGACCGAATGGGGATTCCTGACCAATTTATCGAACATGGTGATGTAGAGTCACTTCTAGAAGAAATTGGTATGACTACTTCAGAGGTTGTAAGAAGAATGACCATACTCGCACGAAAAAAACAACAAAGGGCCTAACCATGAAGAACAAAGAACGATTAGATGTATTATTGGTTGAAAGAGGATTAGCAGAAACGAGAGAAAAAGCAAAACGTTCAATAATGGCAGGACTTGTTTATACAAACGAAGAACGGTTAGATAAACCTGGCGAGAAAGTAAAAATAGATATCCCCCTAATGATTAAGGGAAATGTACTTCCCTACGTCAGTCGAGGTGGTCTTAAACTAGAAAAGGCATTGAAGGTATTTGATGTCTCAGTTAAAGATAAGATTATGCTCGACATTGGTGCTTCAACGGGAGGATTTACTGATTGTGCCCTGCAGAATGGTGCAAAAATGTCCTATGCGTTGGATGTAGGTTATAATCAGCTGGCTTGGAAGCTTCGTCAGGATGAACGAGTAGTAGTAATGGAAAGAACTAACTTCCGATATGTAACACCTGCAGATTTAGCGGGTGAAATGCCTAATTTTGCGACGATAGATGTTTCTTTTATTTCATTAAAATTAATATTACCTGTCTTAAAAACGCTGCTTGTACCTGGCAGTGACATTGTGGCACTTGTTAAGCCCCAATTTGAAGCAGGCCGGGAGCAAGTCGGGAAAAAAGGTATTGTACGTGATGAAAAAGTACATCTACAGGTAGTCAATAAAATTGTTGATTTTGCTCTTGAACAGGGATTCAATGCTGTTAATTTGTCCTTTTCTCCGATAACCGGTGGAGATGGAAATATTGAGTTTCTCCTTCACCTTAAATGGATAGGAGAGCAGCAAGCTGGTCAAAATCAATTACCTGCCGAGCCGGTGCAAATTGTAAAAGACGCTCATCAGGAATTTAAATCTAAACAAGATGTGGAAGGATAAGCCTGTGCTTGTCCTTCCTTTTTGATATTGACCTTTTTTCGAAAAATATTAATTGTACTTCCTTGGCAAAATGGGCTAACATATGGGTATAAGCGACATTTTTGTACAAATTACGTAAATGTTTTGATGATTATGGGGTGAATGGATTGAATAAGGGTCAACGTCATATAAAAATAAGAGAAATTATCACATCTAATGATATTGAAACACAAGATGAGCTTGTTGATGCATTAAAAAATGCTGGGTTTAATGTGACACAAGCTACAGTTTCTCGAGATATTAAAGAACTGCATTTGGTTAAAGTTCCGTTATTAGATGGGAGATACAAATATAGCCTTCCAGCCGACCAAAGGTTTAATCCATTGCAAAAATTAAAAAGATCATTAATGGATGCTTTTGTTCGCATAGATTCCGCGGGTCATTTGCTGGTAATGAAATGTCTGCCTGGTAATGCTATGGCAATTGGTGCACTATTAGACAACCTTGATTGGGAAGAAGTACTTGGAACCATTTGTGGTGACGATACCATTTTAATCATTTGTCGTACACCAGAAGATACAGAGACTATCACAAACCGGTTCCTTGACATGCTTTAATAGGGGGAATAAACCTTGTTATCAGAATTATCGATTAAGAACTTTGCTATCATTGAAGCCCTTTCCATTTCTTTTGAAAAAGGGCTGACCGTTTTAACAGGAGAAACAGGTGCAGGCAAATCCATTATTATTGACGCTATCCACTTGCTCGTAGGCGGCAGAGGCTCCGCTGAGTTTGTCAGACATGGAGAGGAAAAGGCGGAAATTGAAGGTCTTTTTCAAATTAATGAGGACCATCCTTGTCATTCAAAGGCTTTTGAGTTTGGGATAGAAATTGAAGAAGGAATGGTTATTTTACGAAGAGATATCTCACGTTCGGGCAAAAGTGTTTGTAGAATCAATGGAAAGCTAGTGACCATATCAACTCTTCGTGAAGTTGGATCAACGCTAGTAGATATACATAGCCAGCATGAACACCAAGATTTAATGGATGAAAGCAGGCATTTACTATTGCTTGACCAATTTGGATTTGAAGAGATTTCTCATTCACAGGCAGAATACCAGGAAGTGTTTCACCGCTATGAACAAACGTCTCAGAAGCTTAAATCATTAAGTGAAAATGAGCAAAAAACCGCACATCGCCTTGATCTCATTCAATTTCAGTTTGATGAGATTCAAAAGGCAAAATTAAAGCTTAATGAAGATGAACAACTCTTTGAAGAAAAAAGAAAACTTGCGAATTTCGAGCGTGTATTCGAGGCGGTTCAATCCAGTTATAATGCCCTTACAGGAGAACAAAAGGGGCTTGATTGGATTAGTATGGTTATGGGGCACCTTGAAGACGCTGCTGCATTAGACTCCTCTTATAAAGAAATATATGAATCCGTTATGAACAGCTTTTATCATTTAGAAGATGCTTCCCGTACATTAAGAAATGAATTAGACGGATTAGAATATGACCCGCAGCGTTTAAATGAGATTGAAGAGAGATTAAATGAAATTAATCAATTAAAGCGGAAGTATGGAAAAACGATTGAGGAAATTTTAGAATATGCCGCTAAGATTGAAGAAGAAATCGAAACATTGCAAAACAAAGAAACACATATAGGTCAATTAGAAAAGCAATTAACATCCATTAAAAAGGACTTAACCATTGAGGCTCAAGTGTTAACTGAGCTTAGAAAACGCTGGGCTGATAAACTAACTTCCTTAATACATAATGAGTTAAAAGAGCTTTACATGGCAAAAACGGTGTTCGAAATCCGCTTTGAATCGTTTTTACCTCATTTTTCAAAAAACGGAGTCGATCACGTAGAGTTTTATATCTCCACAAATCCTGGTGAACCGTTAAAGCCTCTATCGAAGATTGCCTCAGGCGGGGAGCTATCAAGAATCATGCTGGCACTAAAGAGTATTTTTTCAAGGCATCAGGGTGTTACCTCGATTATCTTTGATGAGGTGGATACAGGAGTCAGCGGCAGGGTGGCTCAGTCGATTGCCGAAAAAATTTATAATGTAGCGGTTGATTCTCAGGTATTATGTATTTCTCATTTACCACAAGTGGCTGCTATGGCAGATACACATCTTTTTATTTCTAAGGTTACCGAAGGCGGCCGGACAAAAACTTCAGTAAGTCCACTTAGTTTCGAAGAGAAAATAAAGGAAATTGGCCGCATGATTTCAGGTGCAGAGATTACGGATTTAACAAAGAAACACGCTGAAGAATTGTTGTTTTTGGCTTCCGAAAATAAAAAAATTGAAAAGCTTCCCAATTAGGGGAGCTTTTTTATGTTGTATCAGGTTATAAATGGCGCTGATGCAGGCAAAATTAAAGATGTAGCCATTTCTATAGTGTGAAACAGAAGCGAGGAGAGTGAAGATTTTGAAGTTAGAAATAATTAGAAAGATCATTGGTGGAATTCTCCTTGTTTCATTAATCAGCGTTTTATTTAATCAGCCATTACAGCAATACCTTGATATACCAAAGACCATTACAGTTTTTGAAGGACAAGATTATACTTTCCAAAAGGCTGTACCGGTTTCAGCCTCTTTAGTATCTCACAATCCGAATATCTCACTTGAACAAGATCAAAACTATGTTTCCCTAACAGCCAGCGAAAATGGCAAAGATGAAATGTTATTGGAATTTGCAGGAATTCCCGTAAAAAAGGTCGATGTAAATGTCTTAAAGGATTTCAGAATCCAGCCAGGAGGACAGTCCATTGGTGTTAAATTAAACAGTGTTGGCGTATTGGTCGTAGGTCACCATTTAGTTAATACCGAAAATGGGAAAAAATCACCTGGAGAAATTGCAGGAATAAAAATCGGTGATATCATTACCGAAATCAATGGAAACAAAATTGAAAAAATGACAGATGTCGCTCCCTTTGTACAAAATGCAGGACAAAGCGGGCAAGCATTGGATATGGTAATTAGCAGGGAAAGTGGGAAGTTCACCACGAAACTTACTCCACTAAAAGATAAGGGAGAAAACTCCTATAAGCTTGGTCTGTATATTCGTGATTCAGCAGCAGGTATTGGTACTATGACTTTTGTTCATCCGCAAACGAAAAAATATGGTGCCTTAGGGCATGTAATCTCTGATATGGACACGAAGAAACCAATTGTTGTTGAAGATGGTCAAATCGTTCGTTCAACCGTTACCTCTATTGATAAGGGAAGTAATGGTGATCCTGGTGAAAAGCTAGCACGTTTCTCTACAGATCGTGAAATTGTCGGAAACATCACAAAAAATAGTCCATTTGGCATATTTGGAGTGTTAAATAAAGACTTAAAAAACGGTATTATGGATAAACCGTTGCCAATTGCTCTTTCTCATCAAGTAAAAGAAGGGCCGGCCAAAATCTTAACCGTTGTAAATGATGACAAGGTTGAAGAATTTGATATTGAAATTGTCAGCACGATCCCGCAGAAATTTCCAGCAACAAAAGGCATGGTATTAAAAGTTACCGACCCAAGTCTTCTAGAAAAAACTGGAGGAATCGTTCAGGGAATGAGCGGAAGTCCTATTATCCAGGATGGTAAGCTGATTGGTGCCGTAACACATGTCTTTGTCAATGACCCAACCTCCGGTTACGGAGTACACATTGAATGGATGTTAAATGAAGCAGGAATTAACATATATGAAAAACCACAGGAAAAGGCAAGTTAAAAAGAAAACCGAAAGCGTCTAGGCGCTGTAACTAGAATTTTAAGATTAAAACAAAATAGGCGATGCACGCCTATTTTGTTTTATATTAGATTATTCGACAAAAGATTGGAATAATAAGGCATAAATGCAAATTTAGTCGAAATTTAAAGGAAAACAAAGAAAAGATAAGATTTTATCACTATTTTAAGAATTATTAAAAAAACTAGAGGAATTTTAGTTGCATTGTCGAATTTCTAATTTAGAATAGAATTAAGACAATAAAGATAAATGATAAATAGAGATATGACCATCTGGATTTGAGGAGGAAATAAAGGTGAAAAAGATTAAAGTATGTGTCGTTGACGACAATAGGGAATTAGTGGGGTTATTAGAGGACTATATTTCGTCCCAGGATGATATGGAGATTGCAGGTATCGCTCATAATGGTCAGGATTGTTTAGATCTACTTGAATCAACGGATACGGATGTACTCGTTTTAGATATTATTATGCCTCATCTGGATGGATTAGCCGTTCTAGAACGCTTAAGAGAATTGAAAAAAGGCGCGATTCCTAACGTTATTATGTTGACTGCATTTGGTCAAGAAGACGTTACAAAGAAGGCTGTAGAGCTTGGAGCTTCTTATTTTATCTTAAAGCCGTTTGATATGGAGAATTTAGGAAATCATATCCGTCAGGTTAGTGGTAAAAGCAGTCAGGTTAGCCGCAAGGTTCCGACTGGAAATTACCGGTCACATACTGAACACAAACCAAGAAATCTAGATGCGAGCATTACAAGCATTATTCACGAAATTGGCGTTCCTGCACATATTAAGGGATATTTATACTTACGTGAGGCTATTTCAATGGTTTACAATGATATTGAATTACTGGGGTCTATTACCAAGGTATTATACCCTGATATTGCAAAGAAATATAATACGACTGCAAGCCGCGTGGAACGTGCTATCCGCCATGCAATCGAGGTAGCATGGAGCCGTGGAAATATCGATTCCATTTCCTCTTTATTCGGGTACACCGTAAGCATGTCAAAAGCTAAACCTACAAACTCGGAATTTATCGCTATGGTTGCGGATAAACTTCGTTTAGAGCATAAGGCCTCTTGAAGAGATCAATAATATAAAGAAGAAAAGCCTTCATTTTCAAAATGAGGGCTTTTTCTGTGGTTATTTATTTTCTTTTTCTAGTTCCATTAATTTTTGAATAAGTATATGCTGAGGCATATGCATAAGTTGTTCTAACGGTACATTTAATTTTTTGGCAAGCTTAACAGCCGTTTCAGGTGATAATTGCAAAGGTTTCATTGTAAGATTCTGCCTCCAATTTTTTAGTCAGGAAGTGAAGAAATGACACAAATTTTTGCTCATCGAGGTTATTCTGCTCTCTTTGCAGAAAATACTATGAATGCGTTTATAGCTGCAGAAAAGGCAAATGCAGATGGTTTAGAGCTCGATGTCCAATTAACCAAAGACGGTGAAGTTGTGGTCATTCATGATGAAAAAGTAGACCGGACAACAACTGGTTCTGGCTTTGTAAAAAATTTTACATTTAATGAGATACGACAGTTTAATGCCAATAAAAAAGGTGTGAAAAAAGAACCCATCCCGTCTTTGGTTGAGGTTCTTGAATGGATGCAATCCAATCAATTAGTTTGTAACATAGAATTGAAAAATAATCTATTACCGTATGAAGGCATAGAAGAAAAGGTCATTAGGCTTGTTCGAAAAAATAACTTAATGGATCGGATTATCATTTCTTCTTTTAATCATTACAGTATCGTCCTATGTTATCGGACAGCACCCGAAATTGAGACAGCGCCACTATTTAATGAGCGAATTTATATGCCGTGGATTTATGCAAAATCTATCCGTGCAAAAGGGATTCACCCAAAATTAGCTTCGGTATCAGATGATATAATTAAAGGTGCAATGGAAAATGGAATAGCAGTTAGACCATACACTGTCAATAAAGAGGCAGACATTAACAGACTTTTAAAAATCAACTGTACAGCCCTTATCACAGACGATCCGGTAAAGGCATTAAAAATGAAGAAACAAATGGAAAGGAGACCCTAAATGGTCTCTTTATTTTTTTGTGTTTGAAAACCTCGTTTGTACTTTATTTCTCTTCCTGTCACGATGAAAAATGAAGCCGGCGACAAACCCTAAACCACCAATGAATAAAATCAGACCTAATAGAAATTGGAGCCATAAGAAAGGGATTGGGCTTTGTAAAATCCCAAATGTCATATCGCGCATTAATTTAATCCCATAACCAGCTAAAAAGCCTGGAATAACCAATATAAGTAGAGCAACAATCCGCCTCATAATTAAATCCTTCCAATTGTTTTATAAGTTATAAAGTTATAAGAATTATACCTTCAAAAGAAATATTAGTACAAGGATATAATTTGTCAAGGTAAGTAAAAAAATATAAAATAGATAATGAAAAATATTGCATGTTTTCGATTATGTTGGTGTGAAAAAGTTTTCTTTTTCAAATATAATAAAGGGGCGAAAAAATGCAAAATGTTATGATTGTTGGTGCCGGAAAGGGTGGTACAGCGGTCCTTAAATTACTTAATGAAACCGAAGTTCTGAATGTTCAGGTTGTCATTGACAGAAACTTAGATGCACCTGGGATAGTATTGGCACAAAGTGAAGGGATAAAGACCGGAACCGACTGGAGGCCATATTTAAATGAACAGATTGATATCATCATAGAGGTAACTGGAAATGAACATGTCTTTCAAGAGCTAAGGAGCACTAAGGATAAGAAAACGGTTTTAATTCCTGGTAGTGTGGCTTTTCTTCTCGCAAAGCTTCTTGAAGAAAAGGAAGAATTAATCGTTAAACACCAGAATTCCTCCTATCAGCAAGAACTAATCTTCAATGCCACAAATGATGGGATGTTGGTAATCGATTCTAAGGGGTTTGTGATTTTATTTAATCGTCGAGCAGAAGAAATGACCGGTGTAAAACGCGACCAAGCGATTGGTAAATACGTTGTTGAAGTAATTCCACAAAGTAGACTTCCTATAATTCTTGAAACCAGAAGAATAGAGAAGAATCAAGAAATGATTTTAGGGAACGGACGAAAAATTATCACAACCCGCATTCCAATCATTGAAGAGAACGGAACGTTAATTGGTGCATTTGCCGTTTTTAAAGATATCACAGAAGTAGTGAATCTTGCCGAGGAAATTACCGACTTAAAAGAAATTCAAACCATGCTTCAGGCAATTATCCACTCTAGTGATGACGCGATCTCAGTAGTGGATGAAAACGGAAGGGGTCTTCTCATTAATCCGGCGTATACCCGTCTAACCGGGTTAACACAAGAACAAGTCATTGGACACCCAGCAACAGCTGATATATCTGAAGGCGAAAGTATGCATATGAAGGTTCTTCAAACAAGAAGAGCAGTCCGCGGGGTCCCAATGCGAGTAGGAGCAAATAAGCGGGAAGTTATTGTTAATGTCGCCCCAATTATTGTAAAAGGGAAACTAAAAGGCAGTGTTGGCGTTATTCATGATATGTCAGAAATAAAATCTCTAAACCGGGAACTAAACCGCGCACGACAAATTATCCGCACGCTTGAAGCCAAGTATACCTTTGAGGATATTATCGGCAGTTCTGAGGAAATGATGCTTGCGATTGAGCAGGCTAAGCTTGGTGCTAAAACGCCGGCAACCGTCCTTTTACGAGGTGAATCCGGTACTGGGAAAGAATTGTTTGCCCATGCCATACATAATGCAAGTGATCGAAAATACAACAAATTTGTACGAGTTAATTGTGCTGCCATTTCAGAAACCCTTCTAGAGAGTGAATTATTTGGTTATGAAGAGGGGGCGTTTTCCGGGGCAAAAAGAGGGGGAAAACGGGGCTTTTTTGAAGAAGCAAATAACGGAAGTATTTTTCTGGATGAAATAGGTGAACTTTCAGCGAATACTCAGGCGAAATTACTAAGAGTATTGCAAGAAAATGAAATCATTCGGGTAGGCGGAACAAAGCCCGTTCCGATAAATGTTAGAATCATTGCAGCAACCCATGTGAATCTTGAAAAAGGAATTGCAAAAGGTTCTTTTAGGGAAGACTTATACTATCGTTTAAATCGTATGCCTATACATATACCGCCTCTCAGGAATCGAAAAGAAGAGATTCCTGTTTTGTGTGAAAGACTTATCCAAAAAATTAATCGTGATTATGGAAGAAATGTGGAGGGCGTTGCCCAGGCTGCGCTCATAAAATTAATGAATTATGATTGGCCGGGGAATGTACGGGAATTAGAGAATATTCTTGGCCGGGCAATGATTTTTATGAATTATTATGAAACATTCATTAATATACATCATCTCCCTGAACTAAGGCCTAAAAAAACGGGAACGGAGCCACAAGTATCGGACCATAGTGAATCAATCCAGCAAAATCGATCCTTAACTGCAATGGTTGAAGATTATGAATCTGAAATTATCCAGCAAACACTTCAACGTTTTAATGGAAATAAGACAGCCGCTGCTAAAGCGCTGGGTTTGTCCGTGAGAAATCTTTATTATAAGTTAGAAAAATACAAACTTGAAAATAATAGCATGCAATAAATTTCATAGTATGAAAATAATTGCACTACTTATTCTGATTTATAAAGCGTTTTCACAGTGTTTAACTTGGCACGGAATTTGCATATTACGTATATGGAGTGGGAGTTGAAGAGAGAAAGGGTTGATGACAACTTGTTGCTTGAATCGCTGATAAACAAAGCAGCCCAACTGGATGATATCACGGTAGCTGTTGCAGTGGCCGAAGATGAAGAAGTCATAGAAGCCGTGACCGAAGCATTAAAGAGTAATCTTGCCAATTTTATATTATTTGGTGATAATGAAAAAATTACTACGATATTGAATGTAAAAAACAAAGACGGACAAAAAAGCAACAAAAAACTTACTATTGTTCATACAGATTCAAACACGATGGCAGCAGAACTGGCAGTTAGGGCTGTGTCCAATAAGGAAGCAAATGTGTTAATGAAAGGGAATATCACTACCAGCGTTCTTTTAAAAGCTGTTTTAAATAAAGAATACGGTTTAAGAACGGGAAATATTCTATCACACGTGGCCGTGTTTGAAATTCCAGATTACAACCGGTTTACCATTATTACAGATGCAGGGATGAATATTGCCCCCAATTTAGAGGAAAAAGCACAAATGATAAGAAATGCTGCAGCCATAGCACGGGCCGTTGGAATAGAATATCCTAAAGTTGCTCCTATAGCCGCTGTTGAAGTGGTAAATCCAGCCATGCAAGCGACTGTTGATGCTGCCGCATTAACGATAATGAACAAACGAGGGCAAATCACCGGCTGTATTGTAGATGGTCCTTTAGCCTTGGATAATGCCGTTTCTGCTTTAGCTGCTGAACACAAAGGGATCCATAGTGAGGTAGCGGGTAGAGCTGATATTTTATTAGTTCCCGCCATTGAGGTTGGAAACGTCTTATATAAGTCATTGATTTATTTTGCAAAAGCAAAAGTAGGGGCTGTCATCGCCGGGGCAAAGGCTCCCATTGTATTAACCTCTAGAGCGGATTCGGCGGAAAGTAAGCTGTATTCACTGGCACTCGCTATCTGCTCTGTTACTAAATAGATTTTTAACTAAAGGGAGGATTTTTAACATGGAAATTTTCAAGTACTTAGAACAATATGATTATGAGCAAGTTGTATTTTGCCAAGATAAACAATCTGGATTAAAAGCAATTATTGCGATACATGATACAACATTAGGTCCGGCCCTAGGCGGTACCCGTATGTGGACATATGAATCAGAGGAAGCAGCCATCATTGACGCATTACGTTTAGCAAAAGGAATGACATATAAAAACGCAGCAGCAGGGCTAAATCTTGGCGGTGGCAAAACCGTTATTATTGGTGACCCGCGGAAGGATAAGAATGAGGAAATGTTCCGTGCGTTCGGTCGATATATTCAAGGGCTAAATGGAAGATATATTACCGCAGAAGATGTTGGAACAACGGTTGCAGATATGGATTTAATTCATGAAGAAACAGACTATGTAACGGGAATTTCACCAGCATTCGGTTCTTCTGGTAATCCTTCACCTGTTACTGCTTATGGTGTTTACCGCGGAATGAAAGCCGCTGCTAAAGCAGCCTTTGGTTCGGATTCTCTTGAAGGAAAAGTGATAGCAGTTCAAGGTGTTGGAAACGTTGCTTATAATCTTTGCCGTCATCTTCACGAAGAAGGCGCACAATTAATCGTAACGGATATCAACAAGGAAGCTGTCCAGCGTGCAGTGGAAGAATTTGGAGCGCGTGCAGTAGATCCAAATGAAATCTATGGTGTTGAATGTGATATTTATGCCCCATGTGCGCTTGGTGCAACGGTAAATGATGATACCATTCCACAGTTAAAAGCAAAAGTAATTGCTGGAGCAGCCAATAACCAGTTAAAGGATACTCGTCATGGAGATATCATTCATGAAATGGGCATTATTTATGCTCCTGACTATGTTATAAATGCAGGCGGCGTAATCAATGTAGCGGATGAGCTTTATGGCTATAACCATGATCGTGCAATGAAGAAAGTAGAGACCATTTATACAAATATTGAAAAGGTTATTGAGATTTCTAAACGAGATGGTATTCCTACCTATTTAGCTGCAGATCGTATGGCAGAGGAAAGAATCGAGAGAATGCGTAATTCTCGCAGTCAATTCCTCCAAAATGGTCATCATATTTTAAGCCGTCGTTAATAAAAGCGGAAAGGGCAGAGCGCTGAATGAGTACTTCAGCGTCTTTTCCCCATAACTAAATGTTAAATGTAAAAAAATGGAGGTCAAATACGTTGCCTGATACTAAATATCGAATACTCGTCATCAATCCAGGTTCCACTTCCACTAAGATCGGGGTCTTCGATAATGAAATTTCCATTTTTGAAAAAACAATTCGTCATGATTCAGAAATGATTAATTCATTTGATAATATTATTGATCAATATGAATTTAGAAAAAATACAATCCTGGAAACACTGGATAATGCCGGGATTAATATATCGAAGCTGAGTGCAGTTTGTGGACGCGGCGGTTTGCTTCGTCCGATCGAAGGTGGCACCTATGCAGTAAATACTACTATGCTGGAGGATTTGCGGACTGGTTTTGCCGGGCAGCATGCATCGAATCTTGGTGGTATTATTGCCTACGAAATTGCTTCTGGTTTAAATATTCCTTCCTTTATTGTTGACCCCGTTGTTGTAGATGAACTTGAACCAATTGCTAGAATATCTGGGTTTTCCTTAATTGAGAGAGTAAGTATTTTTCATGCTTTAAACCAAAAAGCTGTTGCACGAAGAGTTTCAAAAGAATTAGGAAAAAAATATACCGAATTAAACCTTATTGTTACCCATATGGGAGGCGGGATTACCGTTGGCGTACATAAGCAAGGAAAAGTCATTGATGTAAACAATGGCCTACATGGTGATGGTCCTTTTAGCCCTGAACGCGCTGGAACTGTTCCAGTGGGAGATTTAGTAGCACTATGCTATTCAGGTCAATACTACCGTGATGAAATCATGAAGAAACTGGTCGGTCAAGGGGGGCTTGTGGGTTACCTTGGAACCAACGATGCAGTGGAAGTTGAAAAAAGAATTGAAGCAGGCGATGAACAGGCGTCGCTGATTTACGAAGCAATGGCATACCAAGTGGCAAAGGAAATAGGAGCAGCGAGTGCGGTATTAGCTGGAAAAGTGGATGCGATTGTGTTAACTGGCGGTCTTGCTTATGGTAAAGGATTTGTGAAATCCATCACCGATAGGATTAATTGGATTGCAGATACGATTGTCCATCCAGGCGAAAATGAACTTCAAGCACTAGCCGAAGGTGCACTAAGAGTTTTGCGTGGAGAGGAAAGAGTAAAAGAATATCCTGGTACATTTAAAAAAGCAAAAATCTAATTACATGGGGAGGAAATACAGTGTCACAAGAATACGATTTAGTCATTCTTGGCGGTGGTACTGGTGGTTATGTGGCTGCCATTCGTGCCTCTCAGCTTGGCTTAAAAACAGCAATAGTAGAAAAAGGAAAACTTGGAGGAACATGTCTTCATAAAGGATGTATCCCAAGCAAAGCTCTTCTCCGAAGTGCTGAGGTTTATGCAACAGCTAAGCATAGTGAAGATTTCGGTGTGATTACAAGTGAAGTGTCCTATAACTTTGGAAAAGTACAGGAGAGAAAAAATAAAATCATTGAACAACTTCATAAAGGTGTACAACATCTTATGAAGCAAGGGAAAATTGATGTATATGAAGGGCTGGGCAGGATATTGGGGCCATCGATTTTTTCACCGATGCCGGGAACGATTTCGGTTGAAATGAATAATGGCGAAGAAAATGAAATGCTCATTCCAAAAAATGTTGTTATTGCTACAGGTTCAAGGCCTAGAACGCTTCCTGGACTTGAAATCGATGGAGAGTTTGTTATCACCTCTGATGAAGCATTGGAACTTGAATCTTTACCTGCTTCAATCATTATAGTTGGCGGAGGTGTCATCGGAATAGAATGGGCATCCATGCTTTCTGATTTCGGCGTTGAAGTAACAGTTATTGAGTATGCAGACCGGATTATTCCTACTGAAGATAAGGAAATCTCTAAAGAAATGCAGCGCCTGATGAAGAAAAAAGGTATTAAGCTGGTAACAGGAGCTAAGGTCCTGCCTGAAACCCTTGTAAAAGGCGATGGCGTTGCGATTTCTGCAGAGGTAAAAGCGGGATTGAAAGAATTTAAGGCAGATAAACTGCTCGTTTCTGTTGGTCGCCAGGCAAATGTCGAAGGAATCGGTTTAGAAAACACAGAAATCCAGGTTGAAAAAGGATTTATTGTAACGAATGAATTTTACCAAACCAAAGAGTCTCATATATATGCCATCGGTGATGTGATTGGTGGTATGCAGCTGGCACATGTTGCCTCCCATGAAGGTATAATTGCAGTCGAGCATATTGCTAGAAAAGATCCTTCCGAGCTTAATTACAATCTAGTTTCAAGATGTATATATAGCAATCCTGAGGTTTCAAGTGTTGGGATTACTGAGGAGCAGGCAACAGAAAAGGGTCATAAAGTAAAAGTGGGCAAATTTTCATTCCGAGCAATCGGGAAGGCTCTTGTATTTGGAGAATCCGATGGTTTTGTCAAAATTGTTGCTGATGAAGAAACCAATGATATTTTAGGGGTGCATATGATTGGTCCACATGTCACTGACATGATTACAGAAGCAGGGTTGGCAATGGTATTGGATGCTACTCCGTGGGAAATTGCTCATACGATTCATCCGCATCCAACGTTGTCAGAAGCGATTGGGGAAGCTGCACTAGCAGTGGACGGAAGAGCAATTCATTCTTAATTATTCATGTATGTAAAAACATATGGGAGGTAAAAAATAAATGGCTGAAAATCGTCATCATGCATTAGGTTTAAGTGATGAAAAGGTTTTGGAAATGTATGAAACTATGCTTTTAGCCCGCCGGATTGATGAACGGATGTGGCTATTGAATCGTGCGGGTAAAATACCATTTGTTATTTCATGTCAAGGACAAGAAGCTGCACAAGTTGGTGCAGCATTTGCCCTTGATAAGGAAAAAGATTATGTGCTCCCCTATTACCGCGATATGGGAGTAGTCTTAACATTTGGAATGACACCAAAAGAACTAATGCTATCTGGTTTTGCGAAAGCGGAGGACCCGAACTCAGGCGGCCGGCAAATGCCTGGGCACTTTGGGCAAAAGAGAAATCGCATCGTTACTGGATCATCTCCTGTAACCACTCAGGTTCCGCATGCTGTCGGTGTAGCGTTAGCAGGGAAAATGGAAAGGAAGGATCTTGTAACCTTTGTAACCTTTGGTGAAGGGTCTTCAAACCAAGGAGATTTCCATGAAGGAGCTAACTTCGCTGGTGTTCATAAACTCCCTGTTATTTTCATGTGTGAAAATAATAAATATGCGATATCTGTTCCGATTGAGAAACAATTGGGATGTGAAAAAGTATCTGATCGTGCTATCGGTTACGGTATGCCAGGATTCACTGTTGATGGAAACGATCCATTAGAGGTGTATAAAGTCGTGAAGGAAGCAGCAGAACGCGGCCGTCGGGGTGAGGGTCCATCACTAATAGAGACAATCTCTTACAGATTGACACCACACTCTTCTGATGATGATGACCGTTCATACCGTGCTCCAGATGAAGTGGCTAAAGCGAAAACGAAGGATCCAATTATTACCTTTGGTGCCTATTTAAAAGAAACAGGTGTAATGAATAATGAATTGGAAAAAGAAATTAACGACCGTGTGATGAAGCAAGTGAACGAAGCCACTGATTATGCTGAGAATGCACCGTATGCAGCACCTGAACACGCGTTGAAATACGTTTATGGTGATAAGTAAGGGGGATGTAACATGGCAGTAATTTCATATATAGATGCGGTCACAATGGCCATTCGTGAAGAAATGGAACGTGATCCAAAAGTATTTGTACTTGGTGAAGACGTAGGGGTAAAAGGCGGAGTTTTTAAAGCTACTCAGGGCTTATACGAACAATTTGGTGAAGAGCGTGTCATCGATACACCACTTGCTGAATCTGCGATTGCCGGGGTAGGAATCGGCGCTGCGATGTATGGAATGAGACCAATTGCTGAAATGCAATTTGCTGATTTTATTATGCCTGCTGTGAATCAAATTATTTCAGAAGCGGCAAAAATTCGCTATCGTTCAAATAACGACTGGAGCTGCCCAATGGTCATTCGTGCTCCATATGGCGGCGGCGTACATGGCGCCCTCTATCATTCACAATCAGTTGAGGCAGTTTTTGCGAATACACCAGGATTGAAAATTGTAATGCCATCAACGCCTTATGATGTGAAAGGGTTACTAAAAGCAGCTATTCGTGATAACGATCCAGTGTTGTTTTTTGAGCATAAGAGGGCATACCGATTAATCAAGGGAGAAGTACCGACCGATGATTACACATTGCCTATCGGAAAAGCGGATGTAAAACGTGAAGGTGAAGATATTACAGTAATTACTTATGGGCTATGTGTTCATTTTGCCCTACAGGCAGCTGAAAAATTAGCCAAGGATGGAATCTCTGCACATATTCTCGACCTCAGAACAGTGTATCCATTAGATAAAGAAGCAATCATTGAAGCGGCTGCTAAAACGGGTAAGGTATTACTGATCACAGAAGATAATAAAGAAGGCAGTATTATTAGTGAAGTATCTGCCATCATTGCCGAAAATTGCTTATTTGATTTAGATGCGCCAATTATGCGCCTTGCAGGACCAGATGTCCCTGCCATGCCATATGCACCAACAATGGAGAAGTTCTTTATGGTTAATCCAGACAAAGTTGAAAAAGCAATGCGTGAGCTCGCAGAGTACTAATAGGAGGTTGGGATCTTGGTAATCGAACAAATTAAAATGCCTCAGTTAGGGGAAAGTGTAACCGAAGGAACAATCTCGAAGTGGCTGGTTTCTGTCGGAGATAAAGTAAACAAATACGATCCATTAGCTGAAGTTATGACAGATAAAGTAAACGCAGAAGTTCCTTCTTCTTTCACAGGTACCATTAAAGAATTAGTTGCGGAAGATGGTGACACACTCGCGGTCGGAGAAATCATTTGTACCATTGAGGTCGAGGGAGGGACTGCTGAAGAAGTAAGTGTAAGTGAGCAAAAAGCAGATGTGTCTGAAACCGTTGCAGTTCCACAACAAACTGAGCAAGGTAACAAAGCCCGTTATTCACCTGCTGTTCTAAAGATTTCTCAAGAACATGGAATTGATTTAACGCAGGTGAAAGGCACCGGCGCGGGCGGCCGTATTACACGGAAAGATTTATTGAAATTAATTGAATCTGGTAACATTCCAACTGCAGTAGTAAAGGCAGAAGCACCTAAGCAGGCAGAGGAGGCTCAACCTGCTGCAGTACAAGAAAGGGTACCACCTGTTTCAACTCAGCCAGCTTCATCTCCAAAGAAGCCAGTTCCTGCTCCGAGTATCCCTGTCGCAGCAGGCGATATTGAAATACCAGTTACAGGAATTCGTAAAGCTATCGCTGCCAATATGCTTCGCAGTAAACATGAGGCTCCGCATGCCTGGACCATGATAGAAGTAGACGCAACCAATCTTGTAGAATACCGGAATTCCTTGAAAGATGAATTTAAGCAAAAGGAAGGCTTCAATTTAACATTCTTTGCCTTTTTCGTAAAAGCTGTTGCGCAAGCTTTAAAGGAATTCCCACAGATTAATTCCATGTGGGCTGGAGATAAAATTATCCAGAAGAAGGACATCAATATCTCGATTGCGGTTGCAACGGATGACGCATTATATGTACCAGTTATTAAGAATGCTGATGAGAAGACCATTAAGGGAATTGCCCGCGAAATATCTGAGTTAGCTATAAAAGTAAGAACCAATAAGCTTCGGTCAGAGGATATGCAGGGTGGAACGTTTACAGTCAATAATACTGGGTCATTTGGTTCAGTGCAATCAATGGGAATCATCAACTACCCTCAGGCAGCGATTCTTCAGGTAGAATCAATTGTCAAGCGTCCTGTTGTTATGAATAACAATATGATTGCTGTTCGGGACATGGTGAACCTATGCATGTCACTCGACCACAGAGTATTAGACGGACTCGTTTGCGGCCGGTTCTTACAACGAGTAAAGGAAATCTTAGAAAACACTTCAAAATCTACAACATCAATCTATTAGAAAATAACCGCCGCCGATATGGCGTCGGTTATTTTTATTGCTTGATATGTCCATCTATCTTACAATGAAACTAAGTTGAATTTATTGAATATTAGTTTAATTCTCAAATTTCTAGGAAGGGGAGGCTGTGTTTGGATAACTTTCGGAATCAAACTTTTCCTTTAAAGACGACAGAGGACTGGGCATCAAAAGCCGAGGAATCTTTAAAGGGGAAAAGTATTGAAACATTAAAAAGCAGTACTTATGAAAATATAATTTTGAAACCGCTTTATTCACGGCAAGATAATCAAAAAGTACCGGACTATCCAGGAGGTTCAGATTTTCGTAGAGGTATTGATCCATTAGGATACGTAACAAATGATTGGAAGGTAGCACAGCGAATTTCATATCATTCTATTGACGAATTAAAGGAAAAGCTCCATGGAGGAGTTGAAAAAGGTCAAACAGCTCTTTCATTTGAAGTTTCAGAGTCACTAATTGAATCAAAAGAAACGATAAATCAACTACTTGGAGATTTACCTTCTGCATTCCCATTTGCTGTTAATGGAAGAGGAATGCTGTCAACATGGCTAGCAGCATTAGTAGCACGTGAAGGAAGCCCAAACCAAGTTAGCGGCTATGTGGCAAGTGATCCCTTATCTTTGTTTGCGAAGGATGGATTCATTGCAGAAGACTTTTTAGAGGGTTGGATGGATGATATAAAGCTTGCAAATGAAAAACTACCAAAATTACGGACAGTATTAATAAATACCTCAACCTACCATCAAGGCGGTGCCAATGCCGTTCAAGAATTGGGAATTGCAGCCGCTACCGGTACATTCTATCTACAGAGTCTATTAGATAGAGATATGAAGTTAGAAGATGTTCTAGGAAAAATGATTTTTCAATTCTCAATTGGCAGTAATTTCTTTATGGAGCTGGCAAAAATGCGTGCAGCACGTATTCTATGGAATAAGATTACGCAAGTTTATGAGGCTGATCCTAAGGACCGGGGAATGCATATTACTGCAGAAACGTCTTCGTACACAAAAACAGTTTATGACCCATATGTTAACCTTCTTCGTGCTGGAAATGAGGGATTCGCAGCAGTAGTCGGAGGAGTCCAATATCTTCACATAACTCCTTTTGATGCTCTAACAGGGAGTTCCCAGCTTTCAGAACGAATAGCAAGAAACACACAAAACATACTGAAGGATGAAGCCCATCTTCGAACAATTGTAGACCCTGCAGGAGGCTCTTGGTACATAGAATCATTAACAACAGAACTTGCAGAAAAAGCATGGCAGTATTTTCAGCAGATTGAAGCAAAAGGCGGTATGTTGGAAGTATTGAAATCGGGCTGGTTACAAGACGAAATAGAATCTGTTCAGATTAAACGGGAGAAGGATGCTTTTACAAGAAAACAAAGTATTGTTGGAACAAACGTATATTCTAATCTTGCGGAAGTGGCTGGTCAGGTTATTGAACAAACATTTGATAAACATTTATGTGTTGATTCTGCTAATACAATTAAGATAAGGACAATTAAGCAAACGAGATTATCAGAACCATTTGAAAAACTGCGTAAAATTAGTGAAGAAATTGAAAGTGAATCAGGTTCTAAACCTCAAATCGGCATGATTTGCCTCGGGGAGTTAAAATACTATAAACCTAGGTTAGATTTCATGAGAGGATTCGCTGCTGCTGGTGGAATTGAAACGGTCGATAGTGGGTCTATTACCTCTTTAGAATCTGCCAAACAATTTGTTCTAAGAAAAGACACAAAATATTTTTGCTTGTGCGGCAGTAATGATCAATATGAATCATTTGGACACGAAATTCTATCTATGCTAAATAGAGAATTTCCAAATCGGACTTTTTACTTAGCGGGTTTGCCAGACAAAGAATTGCAAACAAAATGGGCAAATGAAGGGATAAGGCAGTTTATTCATATAAAAAGTAACTGTTATGAAATTCTTTCAACCATTCTTTCAGAAATGGAGGTGGCACTAAATGAGCGCACACAAGCCTGATTTCCAAAGTATTTCCTTGTTTGATGAACAAGACTTCATTACAAAAGAACAATGGCAGGAACAAGCTGAAAACGAAATTAACGCCTCCATTGATGATTTACTATATGAAACTAACGAACAAATTAAGCTTAAACCGCTCTATACATCTGTAGATCGAAAAGGGATAGAGCATTTGGATGATCTGCCTGGTGTCCCTCCGTATACACGTGGACCCTACCCGACTATGTATGTGAACCGTCCTTGGACAGTTAGACAATATGCTGGCTTTTCAACTGCTGAGGAAAGCAATGCCTTCTATCGCCGTAACCTGGCGATGGGGCAGAAAGGCTTATCAGTCGCTTTTGATTTAGCCACACACCGGGGCTATGATTCAGACCATCCGCGCGTTGTCGGTGATGTTGGCAAAGCAGGGGTTGCGATTGATTCAGTGCTCGATATGAAGACACTTTTTGATGGAATTCCATTGGACCAGATGTCGGTTTCTATGACGATGAACGGTGCGGTGTTGCCGATTCTTGCTTTTTTCATTGTTACAGCTGAGGAACAAGGAGTCACACAGGATAAGTTGTCCGGGACGATTCAAAATGATATTTTAAAAGAGTATATGGTCCGTAACACGTATATTTATCCACCTGAGATGTCAATGAAAATCATCGCAGATATTTTTGAGTATACTTCCAAATATATGCCAAAGTTTAATAGTATCAGTATTTCTGGCTATCATATGCAGGAGGCTGGGGCGCCTGCTGACTTGGAATTAGCTTACACTCTTGCTGATGGGTTGGAGTATGTAAGGACCGGGCTGAAGGCTGGTATTGAGATTGATAAATTTGCGCCGCGATTGTCCTTTTTCTGGGCAATAGGAATGAATTATTTTATGGAAGTGGCTAAAATGCGGGCTGCTCGTTTAATCTGGGCAAAAATGATGAAATCATTCGAGCCGAAAAATGAGAAATCAATGGCACTCAGAACTCATTCCCAAACTTCAGGTTGGAGTTTGACGGAGCAAGACCCATTTAATAATGTCATTCGTACCTTACTTGAAGCACATGCTGCGGCAATGGGACATACGCAATCCCTTCATACTAATGCTTTGGACGAAGCAATTGCCCTGCCAACTGATTTCTCAGCTCGAATAGCCCGTAATACACAATTATTTTTACAAGAAGAAACAGGTATTACCAATGTAATTGATCCTTGGGCTGGGTCTTATTATGTTGAAAAGCTGACACAAGAATTAGTAGAAAGAGCTTGGACACATATTGAGGAAATTGAAAATCTAGGCGGTATGGCCAAAGCGATCGAGACGGGCCTTCCAAAAATGAGAATCGAAGAAGCTGCGGCAAGGAGACAAGCACAAATCGATTCTGGCAAAGAAACGATTATAGGAGTTAACAAGTATCGTCTTGAGAAGGAAGAAGCCATTGATATATTGGATATTGATAATACGGCAGTTCGATTAAAACAAATTGAGAAACTAACAGGCTTAAAGGCTGGCCGTGATGATGCCAAGGTAGCAGAAGCGTTGGCCGCTCTAACAAAGGGTGCTGAAACGGGTAAAGGCAACTTGTTAGAACTTGCGGTTCAGGCTGCAAGAGTTCGCGCCACCTTAGGTGAGATTTCCGATGCGATTGAGAAGGTTTCCAAGAGACATAAAGCTGTGATTCGCTCTATTAGCGGGGTGTATAGTAAAGCATTTTCAAACGAAGAGGAAATTAGCGAAGTGAAAAAAATGACCGATGAATTTCTTGAGAATGAAGGCAGAAGACCAAGAATTCTCATTGCGAAAATGGGGCAGGATGGACATGACCGTGGTGCCAAGGTCATTGCCACCGCCTTTGCTGACCTAGGGTTTGATGTTGATATTGGTCCATTATTCCAGACCCCGGAAGAAACGGCCCTGCAGGCAGTAGAAAACGATGTTCATGTTATTGGAATGAGCTCATTGGCCGCAGGTCATAAGACCTTATTGCCACAACTTGCACTTGAGTTAAGAAAGCTCGGTCGTGAAGACATATTGATCGTCGTTGGCGGTGTAATTCCAGCACAGGACTATCAATTTTTATATGAAAATGGAGCCTCGGCTATTTTCGGACCAGGAACGATTATCCCAGTTGCTGCCCAAAAGGTGATAAAAGAAATTTATAAGCAGCTTGGCTATGAGGAAGTGGAAAAATAGATGTCTGAGGATAGGAAACCGGAATGGAGCGATCCAAATGAACCGGAAAAATTCTCAAGTATAATAAAAAGGGGACTGGAACTGGAAGGTCAGCCAGTCACCATTGATAGAAACACCGTCTACAAGAAACGCAAGTCTATGGAACCAACGATTGAAGCATTAGTTGATGGGGTTCTCTCGGGAAATAGAGGCCAGCTCGCTCGTGCCATCACACTGGTTGAAAGTAATGCTGAACAACATTTTCATAAGGCACAGGAGCTTCTGCAAAAGCTCCTGGTCCACAGTGGTAAAGCGGTTAGAATTGGGATAACGGGTGTGCCTGGTGCTGGGAAAAGTACATTTATCGAAGCGTTTGGCACCTACCTTTGTGACCTTGGCTTACGAGTTGCAGTGCTGGCGATTGATCCGAGTTCAAGTCTTAGCGGCGGTAGTATTCTTGGCGACAAAACCAGAATGGAGAAATTGTCTCGAAATCCTAGGGCTTTTATTCGTCCTTCGCCGACAGCTGGAAAATTAGGCGGAGTACATCGTAAGACTCGAGAGGCGATGTTGATATGTGAAGCGGCTGGATTCGATGTAATCTTAATCGAAACAGTTGGTGTTGGTCAGAGTGAAGTAATTATCCGGGATATGGTTGATTTTTTTATGCTCCTTGTACTTACTGGCGCGGGTGATGAATTACAGGGCATGAAGAAAGGAATTATGGAACTGGCAGACGCGGTCCTTGTTCATAAAGCAGATGGAGCTAATAAAGAAAAAGCAGAGCTTACTAGAAAAGAATATGGCCGTATCCTGCACTTTCTTCAGCCTGCTACAAAAGGTTGGTCATCAAAAGCTTATACCTGTTCCTCTCTAACCGGGGAAGGAATTAGAGAGATTTGGGACGTCATTAGGGATTTTGAAGCGAAAGGAAAGTCCTCTGGAGTGTTTGCAGAAAGACGAAAAGGACAGCAGCGTGATTGGATTTATTCGTTAATTACTGATCAACTTCATTACAGCTTCTTCCACCATCCTGGGGTAAAATCCAAATTGCCGCAATTAGAAAATGAAGTAATGGCTGGAGAAAAAACTGCTGCTACTGCAGTGGAAATTTTATTTAAAACATTCTTACAAAACTAATGCAAGCGACTGTTGATTAGTTGACAGTCCTCTTTTTTGAAAAATAGTCTAATTCATTTGGAAAAAACCTATTTTTACTGTTATCATATAGTTATATCGACATAAATTAGGAGTGAAAAGTATGAGCATGGATTTCAATTTTTTCATGAATGATGTTGTGACTCAAGCGCGTAATGAGATAACAGCAGCTGGCTATAAAGAACTAAGAACACCTGAAGAGGTTGAAGAAGCGCTTGAACAAAAAGGTACAACCTTAGTGATGATTAACTCTGTATGTGGTTGTGCAGGCGGCATAGCACGCCCAGCGGCGGCTCATGCCCTTCATTATGATAAACGTCCTGATCATTTTGTTACCGTTTTTGCAGGACAGGACAAAGAAGCAACAGAAAAAGCACGCAGCTATTTTACAGGTTATCCACCATCCTCACCATCTTTTGCCTTATTAAAAGACGGAAAAATCGTTTCAATGGTTGAAAGACACCAAATTGAAGGCTACGATCCGGCTACAGTAGTAGCAAGACTGCAAAAAGAATTCGAAGAAAACTGCGAAGAGCTATAAATAGTAATAAAATGGGCTAGTCTCCTTAACAGGAGGCTGGCTCTTTTTTTATTTAAGGCTCTGTTATTATTATTGTTGATTTTCGTGTAGGGTTGAGAATTCATAGGCGGAGAATTTCCGGCTATTGTCATAGAGGAAAGTCAAGTCCTTGATTTTGTGTAAATTTGCTAAACAATGTTTTCAACCAAAATTTTGTTATGTCAAATATATATGATCAGCCGACTTATCCCCTTAACATTTTTCGAGCGTTACTTCCATGGGTTTCAATCTCCATATCCAGTCAAGGGTGTCAAAGGCGGTTTTTCCTTTGATAGCCTTGACTGGATATGGAATAATCCATAAATGGAAGTACGTTGAAAATTAAACAACTACCTTTTAATAGATTTCTGCTTTGAATAATTGGTTTCTTGATAATGCATTAAAACAGCTCCTACTAAACGAAAGGCAGATTGTGTATTTGGGTAAATACGAATTACCTTTTCTCTTCTTCGGACTTCCTGATTTAATCGCTCAAGAGAATTTGTACTACGGATATGACACCGGATTTCTTCTGGGTATTCCATGTATTGTATGGTATCTTCGAAACCTTCATCTAATATTTTCAGAGCTTGTTCGTATTTAGGATTATCCCCAAACTGACTCATCAGTTCACCTTTAAAATTCCGCATATCCTCAATTGTGACTGCTTCAAAAATACGCTTAATCATCATACGTATTTCCGCTGAATCCTTTTTTGGAAGCCTTTCTATGATATTACGTTTAAAATGGACGTTACACCTTTGCCAGCTAGTCCCAATAAATTCACGTTGAATCGCTTTTTGAAGCCCTTGGTGAGCATCTGAAATGACTAGCTTTGGGGATTGAAGACCACGTGATTTAAGTTGTTGGAGAAAGCGACTCCAACTTTCATAACTCTCCGCATGATCCACACTTAACCCAAGAATTTCACGTGTTTTGCTTTCAGTGATAGCAGTTGCGATATAAACAGCCTTAGAGACGACACGATGATGTTCACGCACTTTTATGTACATTGCATCTACGAAAACAAAAGGATAATACCTTAAATTTAAGGGCCGTTTGGCCCAGTCATTAATAATAGGATCAAGCTTCTGAGTAAGTGAAGAAACAAACGATTTTGACTTACTTTCACCACAAAGTTGTTCCACAATATGTGTAACTTTACGTGTAGAAACGCCATTGATAACCATCTCTAGCATAGAGAGAACTAATGCCTGGTCACAACGTGCATATTTCTCAAAAACCGAAGGTGAAAACTCACCATTTCGAGTCCTAGGAACCTTAAGTTTTATTTTACCGATACTCATCGTTAAGTCACGTTCGTAGTAGCCATTTCGGTAATCACGACGCTCATCAGAGCGTTCATACGCGGCAGCGTGTAAATAATCATTTCTTTCTTTCTCCATGTACTCATTCAAAACCAGAACAACAGCTGATTTAACAACGTTGTCTATATTTGAATTCATTACTGAGTCTTTTAAAATTTCCATATCTAGGCTAAACTGTAATTGGGTCATTTTTATTCCTCTTTTCTATGTTTATCGTCGTTGTTAAACAATGTAGCCAAGTAGGATAAAAATGACCCCTTTTCTTTTTACACAATTATACGGACTTAATCTAGAGGAACCTTAAGAAGCAGATATAAGCGGAGATATTCCGGTTAACTGCTTTAAATAAGACAAATTCCAAGGATTTGGACACAATAAGCGGAAAAACTCCGCCTATTTTTAAGGAAATATGGTTATTTTCCAATTTAAACGGAAATTCTCCGCTTACTTTCCAAACACAGTAAAATCAACATTCAGTTTTAACAGAGCCTTATTAAAAAAAAGTAATAATAATTTTTTAAAAATATACTTGCATAATTATTTTACCTTGTGTTAAAATTCACTACGTTGCATAAATATTAAACTTAAACTCTTTAAAGTTAGTGTATTATTATAATTAATTTTCTGAAAATTATAGGAGGAAAACAAATGAAAAAGATAATTGGTTTATTCTTAATAATGATTTTAGCTGTTGGTGTACTGGCAGCGTGTGGTGAAACCAAAGAGGATAATGCAGGTGCAGGTGATAAAAAGACACTAGTGATGGCAACCTCAGCAGATTATGCACCATTTGAATATATTGAATCAGATAAAAGTGACGAAATTATTGGCTTTGATGTTGATTTAGCCAATGCGATAGCTGGAAAACTTGGCTATGAAGTTGAAATAATAGATATGGATTTTGGCGGTTTGATTCAATCACTTAAATCTGGACAAGCAGACTTTGTATTAGCAGGAATGACTCCAACGGAAAAAAGAAAGAAAAATGTAGATTTCAGTGATATCTACTATACAGCACAGCACATGGTTATCTCTAAAAAAGAAAGTGGAATTGCAACAGTAGAAGACTTAAAAGGTAAAACAGTTGGCGTTCAGTTAGGTTCTATTCAAGAAGGTAAAGCAGAAGAAATTAATAAAACAGTAACGATTACAGTGGAAAACCGTAACCGTATCCCAGAACTTATTCAAGAACTGAAAGCCGGTCGTTTTGACGCTATTATTATTGAAGATACAGTGGCTAAAGGATATCTTGATAAAGAAGCTGATCTAACTAGCTTCACCATCAGCGATAACCCAGAAGAAGCAGGATCAGCGATTGCATTTCCAAAGGATAGCGATTTAACAGAGAAATTTAACAAAGAGCTTCAAAAAATGAAAGAAAACGGTGAACTACAAGAATTGATTGTTAAATGGTTTGGCGGGGAAAACTAAGTTGTATCCAAGACGTTCAGAAGTCTTCTGAACGTCTTACTAATTTTATTATTTAGAGAGGACGGCAGATGAATGAACTTAGATTTCACGCAATTCATTCCTTCGATGCCATACATTTTAGAGGGAATACTTGTTACACTTAAGATTGTCATCCTGGCAGGGATATTAGGATTTATTTTAGGAATTATCCTTTCCCTATTTAAAATAAGTAAATTCAAATTTCTGGGCTGGTTTGCGGATATCTATACCTCGATTTTTCGTGGTACTCCATTAGTTTTACAGTTGATGTTAATCTATTATGGTTCGCCACAGTTGATTGGGTATCAAATTGAACCATACACAGCTGCGATTTTATCCTTTGCTCTTAATTCTGGTGCTTACATATCTGAAATTATCAGAGCAGGGATCCAGGCGATTGATAAAGGACAGCAGGAAGCGGCAATGGCTCTAGGTGTACCTTACACAAAAATGATGTGGGATATCATCCTGCCGCAAGCCCTTAAAAATATCCTCCCAGCATTAATGAATGAATTTATTACGTTAACGAAAGAATCTGCGATTGTTACCACAATCGGAGTAATGGATATTATGCGTCGTTCGTATCAAGTTGGAGCAGAAAACTATTCATTCTTCGAGCCATTATTGATTGCTGGTTTAATCTATTACTTAATGGTTGTGACATTGACCTTCCTAGGAAAAGCGGTTGAAAGGAGAATGAGACGCAGTGATTAAGGTAGAAAATTTGCATAAAAATTACGGTAAGCTTGAAGTTTTAAAGGGCATCACCACGGAAATTAAAGCTGGAGAAGTGGTTGCAATTATTGGACCTTCTGGTTCAGGAAAGTCAACCTTCCTGCGCTGCATGAACCTTCTTGAAAACCCAACAAGCGGAAGAATTCTAGTAGGGGACCAAGATGTAACCGATAAAAAGACCAATATCATGAAGGTACGGCAGAATGTTGGTATGGTTTTTCAACATTTTCATTTATTCCCGCATAAGACTGTTTTGGAGAACCTTACCTATGCACCAATTAAGGTAAAAGGATTATCAAAAGCAGAAGCAGAAAAGATTGCTTTTGATTTGTTGGAACGAGTTGGATTATCGGAAAAAGCAACAGAATACCCGACCAGATTATCTGGCGGGCAAAAGCAGCGGGTTGCGATTGCAAGGGCACTAGCAATGGAGCCGGAAGTGATGCTCTTTGATGAACCAACCTCTGCTCTTGACCCAGAAATGGTGAAGGAAGTATTAGAGGTTATGAAATCCCTCGCACATACTGGGATGACAATGGCTATTGTAACCCACGAAATGGGCTTTGCTCGTGAGGTAGCTGACCGAGTACTGTTCCTTGATGGAGGAGTGTTGGTAGAAGACGCAAATCCGCAAGAATTTTTCAAAAACCCCAAGAGCAAACGTGCACAAGATTTCTTGCAAAAAATGCTATAAAAAGGATAAGCTAAAGATGGTCAATGCTGATCATCTTTTTTTATTTAGGAGAAACTTATGAAATTTCGTATTGGTTACAGAACATTAAAAACAGCCGCAGGCACGGCCATTTCTATTTTGATTGCCCAACAGCTCGGTCTTGATAACTTTGCTTCTGCAGGTATTTTAACGATTCTTTGTATTCAAGTAACGAAAAGAAGATCATTACGAACAGCCTGGGACCGATTTTTAGCTTGTGTTTTGGTTATGCCCTTTTCTGCTCTCTTTTTTGAGACGATTGCCTATCATCCCATCGTCATTGGTATCATGCTGTTGTTCTTTATCCCGACTGTGGTTATGCTTAAAGCAACCGATGGTGTCGTTACCAGTAGTGTCATTATTCTGCATATATATTTGGCTAATCATATATCTTTAGCTCTTTTTCTTAATGAGCTTGGTGTGATTATAATTGGAATTGGCGTTGCGCTTATTATTAATGTCTACATGCCAAGTGCTGATAATAGATTAAAACAATATCAAACGAGAATGGAAGAGAACTTTAAAGTCATCTTTTGTGAAATGGTTAAATTCTTAAGAACTGGAGAAAGTGACTGGTCAGGTAAAGAAATCACCGAAACGGCGAAGTTGATTGAGGAAGCAAAATCGCTTGCCTATCTTGATGTAGAAAATCATGTACTGAGAGAAGATAATGACTATTTTCATTATTTTAAAATGAGGGAAAAGCAATTTGAACTTATAGAAAGGGTTTTACCAATTGTTACATCACTAACTGTGACGTTACCACAGGGCAAGATGATAGCTGAATTTCTTGAGGAATTGTCTGAAAATATAAAACCAGGTAATACGGCTCATATTTATCTCGGAAAATTAAAAGAGATGAAAAAGGAATTTGAAGAAATGGAGCTTCCAAAAACAAGAGAAGAATTCGAAGTTCGTGCCGCGCTTCTCCAATTAGTGAAAGAGATGAATGAATACTTGATTATTAAGAGTTCCTTTAAAACTTCAAAATGGAATAAAGCGAAGAAAGTTGAAGCAAGCTAAGGAAAAAATGGCAGGTGGATTTTATGATAAAGATACTATCGCCAATCCTGTTTGCTTTTTTTATTTCACCTCTTTGGCCGCTTGGACCAAATCCTCTCCCTGGTGACCCTTTCGTTATTGTCAATAAAACAACAAATGAATTGGCGTTGATTGATGAAAACAAAGTCCAAACAGTTGTGAGTGTTGGTACTGGTAAAACAAAGGAGTTAACACCAGAAGGGCTTTTTACGATAACGGTAAAAGCGGAACACCCGTATTATCGTCGTAAGGATATTCCCGGAGGCGACCCTAGAAACCCGCTTGGATCTAGATGGATAGGTTTTGATGCAGATGAAACAGATGGAAGAATATACGGAATTCATGGTACCAATCAGCCTGCCTCCATCGGTAGATATGTATCACAAGGATGTATTCGTACACAGAATGAAGTCATTTCTTCCTTGTACCCCTTAATTCCATTAGGTACAAAAATATTGGTCACTTCTACAAGTAAATCCTTCGAGCAGCTCGCGAAAGAAAATGGAGCCATCAATAAATAGTAAAAGGGACTGTTCTTCGGAACAGTCCCTTGTCTATGTTTTTAATTAAATAAATTGAGCAATCCCAATTAGGAGAGTTGAGGCTAACATAGCAATTAACATTAAATATACGACTATTTTTCTTGTTCTCTTCTTAATCATAGTGGGTTCCCCCTTTATATTAAATAGCTTTATTTATATTTTACAGGGAAAAGCCCAATTGAACAATGGAACAACCTCTCATTTTGGGAAGGAATTATGAATTTTTTAGCGAATATGGTAATTGTCGAAACTATTTAAATTTTTAAAAATAGAGGGGTAAATATGATAAAAAAGGTAGACCACATTGGAATTGCTGTTCGCTCACTTGAGACCACCCTGCCATTTTATACAGATGTCCTTAAGCTTCCTTTATTAGGGATTGAAGAAGTCGAAAGTCAAATGGTTAGAGTTGCTTTTTTGAAAGCAGGGGAAACAAAACTTGAGCTTTTAGAACCAACAACAAAGGAAAGCCCAATAGCCCAATTTATTGAAAAACGTGGTGAGGGGATACACCATATCGCTTTGGGCGTTAACTCTATTGAAGAAAGAATAATGGAGATGAAAGAAAAAGGTATTCGGATGATTGATGAAGAGCCAAGGATTGGTGCTGGAGGAGCACATATTGCCTTCATGCATCCAAAGTCAGCAACGGGTGTATTGGTTGAGCTATGCGAAAAGAAGGGGTGAAGGGTAAATGATAGATATCTACGAGAAAATAAATGAATTATATGATAAACGCCGGGAAGTCGAGCTTGGCGGCGGTGACGAAAGAATCGAGAAACAACATGAGAAGGGGAAATTAACTGCAAGGGAACGAATTGAGCTTTTGGTAGATAAAGGGTCATTCGTTGAATTAAGTCCATTTATTGAGCATAGGACGAATGATTTTGGTCTGGATGAACAGAAAGGCCCTGGTGATGGCGTTGTTACTGGTTACGGAAAAGTAAATGGGCGTCCAATCTACTTATTTTCACAAGATTTTACTGTATTTGGCGGTGCCCTTGGGGAAATGCATGCAAAAAAAATAGCGAATGTGATGGATTTAGCTGCTAAAAACGGTACACCTTTTGTTGGCCTAAATGATTCCGGAGGAGCACGAATTCAAGAAGGGGTTGTTTCACTAGACGGTTACGGTCATATATTTTATCGAAATGCGATTTATTCTGGTGTCATTCCGCAAATTTCTGTGATCATGGGACCATGTGCGGGAGGGGCAGTCTATTCACCTGCGATTACTGATTTCGTATTTATGGTTGAAAAAACAAGTCAAATGTTTATTACTGGTCCAAAAGTAATCGAAACGGTAACGGGTGAAAAGATTTCTGCTGAAGACCTTGGCGGTGCCCATGTTCATAATAGTATAAGTGGAAATGCACATTTTGAAGGTGCTTCTGAGCAGGAGGTATTAGAAGAGGTTCGAAAGCTTCTCAGCTATCTTCCACAAAATAATGAGGAAAAGGCACCAAGACTTGCGGCAGATGTTGAAAATGATTATCGTCCGGACTTGACGGATGTTATTCCTTTCGATGCCATTCGTCCTTATGACGTTCGTAAGGTAATTGAACAAGTAGCAGACGCGGACTCTTTTATGGAAATTCAAAAAAACTTTGCAAAAAATATTGTCGTTGGCTTTGCGCGGATTAAAGGGGAAACAGTCGGTCTTGTTTGCAACCAGCCCAAGGTTATGGCAGGCGGGCTTGACATTAATTCATCTGACAAAGCAGCAAGATTTATACGCACTTGTGACTCGTTTAATATTCCGATTATTACCTTTGAGGATGTGACCGGCTTCTTCCCAGGAGTTAAACAGGAGCATGGAGGTATTATTCGCCACGGTGCCAAGATTCTATATGCCTATTCGGAGGCGACTGTTCCGAAACTGACGGTTATTTTGAGAAAAGCATATGGAGGCGCATATGTAGCACTTAATAGTAAGTCAATCGGGGCCGACTTAGTTTTTGCGTGGCCAAATGCCGAAATTGCCGTAATGGGTCCACAGGGGGCTGCAAACATCATTTTTGCAAAAGAAATCCAGAATAGTGATAACCCTGAACTGGTTAGACAGCAAAAGATTGAAGAATACCGCGAGAAGTTTGCCAATCCGTATGTGGCGGCAAGCAGAGGGATGGTCGATGATGTCATTGACCCTCGTGAAACAAGAATAAAAATTATCCAAGCATTAGAAATGCTTCGTAATAAAAAAGAATCAAGACCATACAAAAAACACGGGAATATTCCACTCTAAGCTTTGATTTGATGACAACTATCCGAAGGAGTATACTTATACAGTGAGTACATAAAACGGAGGGTCATTCTGATGATTAATCATGAACGTCTTTTAAATGAATTTTTAGAGCTGGTCCAAATTGATTCAGAAACTAAATACGAAACTGAAATTGCGAAAGTATTAAAACAAAAATTTACCGATTTAGGTCTAGATGTGTTTGAAGACGATACAACGGCTGTAACAGGTCATGGAGCAGGAAACTTAGTTTGTACCTTAGCAGCGACTAAAGACGGCGTAGAACCTATTTATTTTACTTCTCATATGGATACAGTAGTTCCGGCACGAGGAGTTAAGCCATCTATTAAAGACGGCTATGTTGTTACAGATGGAACAACAATCTTAGGTGCTGATGATAAAACTGGGTTAGCCGTGATGCTAGAAACGATTCGTGTACTAAAAGAACAAAATATTCCTCATGGACAAATCCAATTTGTCATTACGGTGGGAGAAGAATCTGGTCTCGTAGGAGCTAAAGCACTTGATTCTTCATTATTGAAAGCAAAGTATGGCTATGCATTAGACAGTGATGGTTTAGTAGGAAATATCGTGGTTGCTGCACCGACCCAAGCTAAGATTAAAGCAGTAATTTACGGTAAAACTGCCCATGCTGGCGTTGCACCTGAAAAAGGAGTTTCTGCGATTACCATTGCTGCGAAATCGATTGCGAGAATGCCATTAGGCAGAATTGACTCCGAAACCACAGCAAACATCGGCCGCTTTGAAGGTGGTACACAAACGAATATCGTTTGCGACCGTGTAGATATTCTAGCAGAAGCCCGTTCACTCATTGCTGAAAAAATGGAAGCACAAGCTGCTAAAATGAAAGAAGCTTTTGAAACCGTAGCTTCTGAAATGGGTGGAAGAGCTGAAGTTGAAGTTGAAGTTATGTACCCTGGCTTTAAATTTGCCGAAGGGGATCAAGTCGTTGAGATTGCACGTAAAGCCGCAGCGAAAATTGGGCGAAGCTGTGAATTGCAGCATAGCGGAGGCGGGAGCGATGCCAACGTGATTGCAGGCTTTAATATTCCAACCGTTAACCTGGCTGTCGGTTATGAAGATATTCATACTACAAATGAACGTATGCCGATTGAAGAATTAAACAAGCTTGCAGAAATGACGATTGCGATTATCGAAGAGGTTACTAATCAATAAGGATACGTTAGAGGAGAGCGAAATCGTTCTCCTTTTTGTATACTAGAGATACCATAGTTTTAGGAGAAGTGCGCGTATGAAGGAAATGTATCCAAAAAAGGGCAGAGTCATTCTACACGTTGATATGAACAGTTTTTACGCTTCGGTAGAGATGGCGTATGACTCAGAATTGAAGGGGAAACCAGTTGCGATTGCTGGAAACGTGGAGGAGCGCAGAGGGATTATTATTACCTGCAGCTATGAAGCAAGAAAATTTGGAGTCAAAACTACCATGCCCCTGTGGGAAGCAAAGAAGCTCTGTCCGCAGTTAATTATTAGGAAGCCTAATTTTGATCGTTACCGGACAGCCTCTATCGCCATGTTTGAGATTCTTAGGAATTATACTGAAATGGTTGAACCTGTATCGATTGACGAAGGATATATGGATATTACTGATTCTTATGAGCTTGGCAGTCCGATTGAAATCGCCCAAAGTATCCAAAAAAGAGTTCTCGAACAGCTTGATCTGCCGTGCAGCATTGGAATCGCTCCTAATAAATTTTTGGCAAAAACAGCTTCTGATATGAAAAAACCGATGGGAATAACAATACTTCGTAAGCGTGACATCCCTTCCGTTTTGTGGCCGTTAAATACAAGCGAGATGCATGGTGTGGGTAAAAAAACTGCTGAAAAGTTAACGACCATTGGTATTCATACGATTGGAGAATTAGCAGCTGGCAATGAGATACAGCTTAAATCACTGCTCGGGATTAATGGAATCCGCATAAAGGAAAGAGCAAATGGAATCGATCATCGACCAGTCGATCCTGAATCGGTGTCTGATTTTAAGAGTATTGGAAATTCCACAACGCTGCCAAAGGATACAAGCAATCAACAAGAATTGTATCGGGTATTGGAAGCATTGGCAGAAACTGTTTCAGTAAGGTTAAAGCGAAAAAATGTCCTAGCTACAACTCTGGGCATTACTATTCGTTTTAAAGATCGAAAAACCATTACCCGCAGTAAGAAACTTTCTAATCCCATGCAGAACAAAGAAGATATTGCTTCTCTTTCGAAGCAAATTTTCCTCAAAGCTTGGAATGGGAACCCTGTTCGTTTATTAGGCATTACAGGCTATGATTTAGTAGAGCAGGATTTAGCCTTTAAACAGCTGGATTTATTTTCGTTTGAAAAAGACGCTAAAAAGGAACCGTTAATGAAAACACTAACCACTTTACGTGATAAATATGGGAAAAGTATTATTGGAAATGCTGGTACTCGAAAAGTAAGTAATACTGATAATGTTGGTACCGGAACGAGCTTTAATAAAGACTTTCTCCGTTCCTTCCCTCAAAAAAAGAAGGAAGACGACTAAAAGCTCCGCAATTGTTTTAATAACAAATGCGGAGCTTTTCGTATTATTTACAGATATCTACATCTAAATCGGTTACAGGCCACCAGAAAAATCCGTCTTTTTCTAACAGTTCATCAGCAGCTTTCGGCCCCATTGAACCAGATTCATAATTTGGATAGTCTTCGGCTTTCGTTTTTTCCCATACTTCAGAAATATTATCAACAAACGCCCAAGAATAGGCGACTTCATCCCAGTGTGTAAAGTTAGTTGCGTCACCGCGCATGCAATCATAAAGAAGCTTTTCATAGCCTTCAGGCGTGTTCATTGCATGAATTCCAGTGTTAGCAAAGCTTAATTTGACTTCCTGAGCATCGAGATGTCCACCAGCTTTTTTAGCGTTAAGATGGAGAGTGATACCTTCCTCTGGCTGAATATGGATGACAAGCAGATTAGGGTTCAACAGTTTCTCTGGCTGATAATAAAGGTTCATAGGAATGTCTTTAAATTGAACAACAATCTTTGTTGATTTTGTGGTCATTCTTTTACCAGTTCTAATGTAAAAAGGCACACCAGCCCAGCGGAAATTATCAATCATAATTTTTCCGGCTACAAAAGTCTCTGTATTGGACTCTTTGTCTACCATTGGTTCTGCACGATATTCAGGAACCTGTTGCTCATCGATCAAACCGGCACCATACTGTCCGCGGACAAAATATTTATTTATTGTTTCCCCTTTGATCATTCTTAATGAACGAAACACTCGCACCTTCTCAGAACGAACCTCATCTGTTGTCAATTTAATCGGAGGCTCCATTGCAAGAAGTGCCACCATTTGCATGATATGGTTTTGAACCATATCCCGAAGAGCACCGCTTGTTTCATAGTAACGGCCTCGTTCTTCCACCCCAAGTACTTCACTTGAGGTAATTTGAATATTGGAGATATAACGGTTGTTCCACAAAGGTTCGAAAATGGCATTTGCAAAACGAATTACTTCGATATTCCGAACCATTTCTTTACCTAAATAGTGATCGATTCGGTAAACTTCGCTTTCTGAAAATGCCTGGCGGATTTGTGTGTTTAACACCTTTGCAGATTCTAAGTCGTGTCCGAATGGTTTTTCAATTACCAATCGTTTGTACCCCTTAACATCTGTTAAACCATCTGATTTTAAATGTAGGGCGATTGGGCCGAAAAATTCAGGAGCCATCGCAAGATAGAAAATCCGGTTTCCTTCCAAATCATATTGATCATCAATTTGCTGTGCTAAATTTTTTAGGTTTTGATATGAGCCGGAATCAGCTACATCATGTGACTGATAATAGAAGTGGGAGATAAACTCATCGATATTCTCCTTTTTCCCAAGAGCAGTTAGTACCGAGTCCTTTACAGAATTCTGAAACTCTTCCGTAGTTAAAGGTCTCCTTGCTACGCCTATAACGGCAAATTTGTCTAATTTTCCTTTTTGAAACAATCGGTAAAGGGACGGAAAAAGTTTCCGAACGGCTAAATCTCCTGTTGCACCAAATATCATAATTAATGAAGTCATATTCTTAGGTTGTTCCACGATAAATACCTCTCTTTATATGTATTCAATTTAGATTTCGCAAAAATTAACTGAAGCATGTATTCAAATCTATTCCTTTAAAAGAGAATATACGTACAAAGGGCAATAGTGCAAGCGATATGCTATATTATTTATATTATTATTGGGAAAGGCGGGTTTAAATTGGACATCTTATTTTTAGGCACTGGTGCTGGTATTCCAGCTAAGCTTCGTAATGTTACTTCTATTGCCTTAAAACTACTCGAAGAACGAGGAGCCATTTGGTTATTTGACGCCGGTGAAGCGACCCAGCATCAAATTTTACATACGTCGATCAAGCCTCGCAGGATCGAGAAAATATTCATAACCCACCTTCATGGTGATCACATCTATGGTCTTCCTGGTCTATTAGCCAGCCGTTCTTTTCAAGGCGGAGAATCAGAAGTGATTGTTTATGGACCTAAAGGTCTAAAACAATATATCACCATAAGCCTTACAGTCAGCCAAACCTACTTAAAATACCCACTAAAAATCGTCGAAATCGACGAAGGGGTTATTTTTGAAGATGAACAGTTTACTGTCGAAGCTCGACTTTTAAATCACGGCATTCCCTCTTATGGGTATCGGATTATCGAGAAAGATAAACCAGGGACTCTTTTAGCGGAAAGACTTGTCGAGGCGGGAGTACAGCCAGGACCGATTTTCCGGAAAATTAAAGAAGGTGAAACCGTTACACTAGATGATGGTACCATTATTGTACCATCCGATTTTCTTGGTCCGGATATAAAGGGTCGGATTGTCACGATTCTTGGCGATACAAGGTATTGTGAGAACGCAATTCTTTTAGCTAAGGACGCAGATTTATTAATTCACGAAGCAACCTTTTCCAAGGGGGAAGAAAAGCTTGCCTTTGATTATTTCCACTCGACCACTCATCAGGCTGCAAAAGTGGCGAAACAAGCCGGCAGTAAGCAGCTCTGTTTGACCCACATCAGCTCACGCTACGATCGACAAGCCTGGGCTGAATTAGTTGCGGAAGCACAAGAAGTCTTTGCGGAAACAGACATTGCAGAAGACTTTAAAGAAATAAATATACCAAGTAAATGAATGATTTCGGGATATATCCGAGATGACTATATTCTAGCTATTAAGACGGCCAAAAGCCGTCTTTATTGATTATTTCCAGCCAAGTACATATTGTTCGGGTCCTTCAATCGATACACCCAGTTCCTTGGCTGCAGTTCTTGGCCAGTAAGGGTCACGTAATAATTCCCGAGCTAAAAATACTAAATCGGCACGCTCATTTTGAAGAATTTCCTCTGCTTGAATACCGGTTGTAATCAATCCCACTGCTCCTGTAGATATTTCTGCACCATTTCTAATGGTTTCAGAGTAAGGGACTTGATAGCCGGGATATACATTAATCTGTGCGGGTACAACTCCTCCAGAGCTTGGATCAATTAAATCTACGCCTTGTTCCTTCATCCATTGGCTGAAAAATACGTAATCTAGCGGTGTTAATCCCTCTTCATGATATTCATGTGCAGAAACCCGCACAAATAGCACTCCACCCCACACTGTTTTAATTGCTTCAATTACTTCACGAAGGAAACGGTACCGATTTTCAGGACTGCCACCGTATTCATCGGTTCTTTTATTTGATAGCGGTGAGAGGAACTCATTAATTAAATAACCGTGAGCACCATGTATCTCAATAACATCAAAACCAGCTTTTGCGGCCCGTCTCGCTCCTTTTTTAAAAGCTTCAACCGTTTCCTTGATATCCTCTTTTGTCATTTCTTTCGGCGTTTTCATTTTTTCATTAAAAGCTAAGGCCGAAGGGGCGATAATTTCACCTTCTAGGACTGCCTTTCTACCCGCGTGTGCAAGCTGGATACCTGTTTTAGCACCATGCTCCTTCATTAAGCTAACGAGTTCTGTTAAGCCTTCAATGTGGTCATCATTCCAAATTCCTAGATCCCTAGGCGAAATCCTACCCTGTGGAGAGACTGCAGTTGCTTCAACAATAATCAGACCTACTTGACCAACAGCTCGACTTGTATAATGAGTGCGGTGCCAGTTTTGAATATGACCATCTTCGTTATGACTGGAATACATGCACATCGGCGCCATTACAATTCGATTTTTCAGCGTTACATCCTTAATCTTATAAGGAGAAAATAATTTTGCAGACATTTTGAACCTCCTACATCATTAATTTTTGGCCACTTTTCATTGAGTTTTTACCCTAGTTTAAAGCAATAGATAAAAATTAGGAAGTTGGTTCAGTAACTTCGAGCTGTTCACGTAGTGCCGCTCCCATTTTTTTCGATTGGGCTGTTGCCGCCTTAATACAAGAAATGAACGCTTGCTGGACCTGATGTTCTTCAAGTACTTTGACACCTGCCTCTGTTGTACCGCCTGGGCTTGTTACATCTCTTCGTAACTGTTCAGATGATTTAGTGGAGTTTTTCACCATCTCAGCTGCTCCGATTAACGTTTGTACAATTAATTCACTCGCCATATCCTTATCGAGTCCAACCTCAACAGCACTTTTTTCCATTGCTTCTATAAGGTAATAAATATACGCAGGTCCGCTGCCTGAGAGTCCTGTAACAGCGTCAAGCTGTTCCTCTTCTACAAAAGTAGTCAAGCCGACTGTTCCAAACAGATCTTTCATTAATTCAATTTGCTGAGGGGTAACTCGTTCATTTACGGCAACGGCAGTGGCAGATTTACCAACGGCTGCTGATGTATTTGGCATTGCTCTAACAACCGCAATCGGTAATCTTGCTAATGTCTCAATCGTACTCATCGACACACCGGCTAACACAGAAACTACCAGCATACTTTCGGTTAAATATTCACGAATATATTGGATGGCGGTTGCGGAATCCTTTGGCTTCATCGATAAAATGACGATGTCAGCCCCTGCAAACAATTCGTTTAAATCGTAAGTGGTACGGACGCCATACGTATCACTCAGCCTTTTCAACCGCTCTTCATTTGAATTATTTGTAACCCATATATTCTTTCTATCAATCAAACTATTTTCAAGAATCCCTGAAATAAATGCTTCAGCCATCGAACCGGCACCGATAAATGCGATCTTTTTCATAAAAATTGCCCCCTCATATTTTCCTTATAAAACAAAAAGACCCCTCATCCGAAAAGGACGAAAGGTCTAGCTTCCGTTCATTTACTGGTCTTAATTATCGTGAATGACGAATCAAATTTTATTAGTGATTATCCAAGATAACGGCTCTTCTGTCAAGTGATATAAATCTGAATTTTTTATTTATTTTAAATTTATTATGCAAAAATAATGACAATCGAAAGGGAAATTCGTTACACTTACTATATAATAATTGTCAAAAAATGTTCACATTCTATTTAAAAATAACGATAGGAGTTTTTTTAATGGCAGAATGGAAAGATGGAATTGCGAAATTATCGATGCCGACTCCTTTTGCAGTCGGGGACGTTAATGCTTACTTAATTAAAGGGGAGCGTCTGACTCTTGTGGATGCAGGTATAAAAACGAAGGAATCTTGGAATTCCTTCAAAGCACAGTTGGGTGATTTACAAGTAGGTCCAGATGATATTGAACAGGTGATTATTACCCACCATCATGCAGATCATGTTGGAATGCTCGATTTTTTATCAGATAAGATTGAGGTGTATGGTCATCACCTGAATGAACGATGGATTAAACCAACAGAGGCATTCTTTCAAGAACAAGAGAATTTTTTTCGTGGACAATTTCATAACTTTGGTTTACCGGGAGAATATTTTCCGTCGCTTTCAACGTTAAGACAGTCATTCAAATATTCTTGTAACCGTTCATTGACGGGAGAACTGGTTGAAGGAATGATTCCGCCTGGGTTAAGTGAATGGAAAGTCATTGCTACACCAGGCCATGCCCAGAGTCAAATCGCTCTATTTCGAGAAAGAGATGGAATTCTTATTGGAGGGGATTTGGTTCTTGCACATATCTCACCGAATCCATTCCTAGAGATGCCAGCACCAGGTGAAATTGATAGACCCAAGCCTCAGCTGCAGCATAATCATTCGATGAAAAAGCTGTTATCTTATCCAATTCAATTCGTTTACACAGGACATGGCGAGGAAGTTTTCCAATTAAAAGAGCTAATTGAAAAAAGACTGATTCATCAACACGAACGGGCAATGAAGGTTAATAATTGGCTAAAAGAGGAGCAGCATACTGTATTTGAACTTTGCAAGCGGCTTTTTCCTGCGGCGTATAAGCGTGAATTGATATTAACATTATCGGAAACAGTGGGCCAGCTTGACTATTTAGCCTCAATCGGCGAGATTAGTAGTAGCGAGGATCATCAACCAGTCCTTTATCAAGCTAGATGAGGTGTGAGTATGGTTAAGGAACAACTTAAGGGTAAAAATATAGTCATTACCGGTGCATCCGGGGGGATAGGTGCGGAAATCGCCAAGCTTTGTGCGAAAAGTGGTGCCAACCTTGTCCTAATTGCAAGAAGTATAGAAAAGCTGAAGCAGCTGCAAATGGAATTGCAGCAAAAGCATCAAGTGAGGGTAGAGGTCTATCAATTAGATGTCTCTAATACTGATAAAGTGAAGGAAGTTTTTACAACTATTTTTACTGAGATTGGTGAGGTAGATATCCTGGTTAATAATGCAGGTTTCGGTGTATTTCGTGAAGCCCATGCAGCGACTATGGATGAAATTAAAGGGATGTTCGATGTCAATGTTGTTGGACTGATGGCGTGCACAAGCATGGTGCTTCCAAAAATGCGTGAACGCCGTTTTGGCCATATTATTAATATTGCCTCCCAGGCGGGTAAAATTGCTACGCCAAAATCAAGTGTGTATTCGGCTACTAAGCATGCTGTTCTTGGCTACACGAATTCACTTAGAATGGAGCTTAGTGACTTCAATGTTCTGGTAACATCTGTGAACCCGGGACCGATTGCGACAAACTTTTTTAACATCGCCGATGAAAAAGGTACCTATGTTAAAAATGTTCAAAAGTTTATGCTTCAGCCTGAATATGTTGCTCGGAAAGTTGTTGACAGTATGCTGACGAAAACGAGAGAAATTAATTTGCCGCGCTGGATGAACATGGGAAGCGTTGTTTATGTTCTCTTTCCAAGACTGTTTGAACGCATTGGAAAAAAAGCATTTAACAAAAAGTAAAACCGCGACAGCGGTTTTTTGTGTTTTCATCCTGTTAAAAATTCGTATACCGTGTCATTTACAGCCTCGTATAATTCTACCGTAGGCTGTTCTGCTTTTATTTGGATAATCCGTTCTGCAAGCGCCTCTAAATCATTACTGCTGATTGGCAGTGAATCCACTTCGGAATAGTATTGTTTAAAGCAATTTTTAACCATTTTAATAACCAATTTTTTCTCCATGAATGTGCACCTCACTCATAATTATACTGTTTTTTCCCTCAGAAAAATAACCATAACCATGAAACATGTCAAAAAATTTCCATTGAATACGAACGTATATTCGTTTAAGATGTGTATATAATATAAAGAACAAATGTTCGAAAAATAATAATAGGAGGAAAAGTCATGGTGGATTACAGCACGTTACCGCACAATCATATTCTATGCGTCGACATGAAGAGCTTTTATGCCAGCTGTTCCGCTGTCATGCATGGTCTTGATCCCTTGACTTGCTATCTAGCTGTGGCCGGTAACAAAGAACGGAATGGAAGTGTTGTGCTAGCGGCATCACCACGTTTGAAGAAAGAATTTGGAATTAAAACAGGTTCCAGACTATTTGAGATTCCCGATGATCCCCGCATTCAAGTAGTCGAGCCCAAAATGGCAACTTATTTGCGTATTTCTACTGAGATCACCCGCGTATTTAATCGTTATGTACCAAAGGAAGCCATTCATACGTATAGCGTTGATGAAAGTTTTATCAAGGTGGATGGGGCACTTCCTTTATGGGGGGACGCCTTTACGATTGCAGAGAAAATTAAGAATGATATTGAACGTGAGTTCCAGCTTCCCTGTGCGGTCGGAATTGGTCCTAATATGTTACTGTCGAAGCTTTGCCTCGATCTTGAAGCAAAGAAGCATGGAATTGCTGAATGGAAGTATGAGGACGTTCAAAAGAAGCTTTGGAAGGTTTCACCGCTAAGAGAAATGTGGGGAATCGGCAGGCGTGTAGAAAAAACGCTAAATGGGATGGGCATTTTTACGGTTGGCCAGCTGGCTCGCTATGATTTAGAAGCACTGGAAAAGAAATTCGGAATCATGGGAAATCAGCTTTATCATCATGCCTGGGGAGTAGACCTTTCAGACCTGGGAGCACCCCTGGTTGAGGGGCAAATCAGCTTTGGAAAAAGCCAAATTCTTTTAAGAGATTATAAAGAAGAAGAAGAGATAAAGCATGTAATTTTGGAAATGTGTGAAGAAGTAGCCCGAAGAGCGAGATCGCGCCGTAAAGCGGGGAGGACTATCAGCCTTAGTATTGGCTATAGTCAAGATGAACTTGGCGGCGGCTTTCACCGATCCAGAACCATCAAGCAGCCAACGAATGTAACGATGGATCTTTACCGCGTCTGTCTCGAATTATTCAACGAACATTATACAGGAAAGACGGTAAGGCAAATTGCCATTAGTATCGGAAATATCGTCGATGATCATGAGTTTCAGCTGGATCTGTTTGACATGGGTGCGGTTAAGCGGAGGGAGCTTGGCTATGTAGTTGATTCTATCCGCAGACGCTTTGGGTCAGGTTCCCTGCTACGGGCTGTTTCCTATACAACTGCTGGAACGGCAAAGCACCGGGCCACACTCGTCGGTGGACATAAGAGGTAAACAGAAAAGCGTAAGCGCCTATAGGCTGCTTGCTGCTTGGACAGCAAGAAAAGCGTAAGCTCCTGGGCTGCTTACGCTCCGACAACGTAGTAAGGAGGAGAGAGTGAATGATTCGTGACCGCGGAAGAATCAAATGGGTTTCGATGATGCTTCCTGAGCATATTAAATTGCTTAGAGACTGGGTGAAGGAAGATCAATATGAGGAGCGGAAAGAAATCGATGAGCAGCAGCTTGAACTCATGAATATGACTTTATCTGAAGCGATTGAATTCGACCAATTCGTTACCATTACTCATTATCGAAATCGAAATTATGAAATCGTCATTGGGAAAATTCATTATTGGGACGAAATGGCACAACGGCTTCATGTTGTCGATCGCTTTGAAGAAGTTCACCGAATTCCGATTACTGCCATTGCAGATATTAGGATTACAGATGTCTAAACATAACAAGAGCGGATCCTAATCGGATCTGCTCTTGTTTTTGATATTTATTAACGGAAATCCGCTTTAAATTCACCAGTAATTTTTTGGTGGCCGTTATTTTCTTCAAACGATTGCTCTTGTTCCAAGTCGAAACGATTCATAATTGGTAAATCGTTGACTGAGAATAGGTAGGAATCTTCTGAGGCAGAGTGTTCATACCAAGCCCAGTTTGGAACGACAAAGTAATCGCCTTTTTTCCAATCGAAGCGAACGCCATTGATTACGGTGAAACCTTCACCTTTATGCACTTGGTAAACAGTTGAATGTGTATGACGTAATGCTTTTGTTTGGAAACCTGCTGGTAAATGCTGCATTCTAGTGCCAAGCGTTGGGTTAGCGGATTTACCTGTAGATGGGTTAATGTACTCGACTGCATATCCATGATATGGATCTGGATCGAATTCCATCAAGCCTTTAATTCCTTCTACCGTGCGGTCCCATTTATAATTAGCAAGTGGAGCAACGGTAAATTTATCATCACCAACAGGACGAACCATGCCGCCGCGATAACGTCTCTCTGAAAAATTATCCGGAATATCTGGCTGCTGTAAACCATCTTCAAAAGGTTCAAAGAAGGTACCGCCAATTGCGTAAATAGTAGGAATATCTAAAGCATCCATCCAATACATAGGCTCAGTACCTAAATGGGCATGCCCATGCCATAAGCCCTTTGGAGTAATTAAAAAGTCGCCTTCTTCCATGAAAATACGCTCGCCCTGCACGATTGTATATGCGCCTGAACCTTCAGAAATAAAGCGTAATGCACTTTGTGAGTGCCGGTGAGATGGCGCTTTTTCACCTGGCAATAACATTTGCACCGCTGCATAAATCGTTTGAGTAGTAGATCCCCATCCCCAAGGTTCCCGATACGTTAAGCCGGGATTTTGAAAATAAATCGCACGACGTTCACCGCCGCGATCTGGTGTAAAGATTTGAGCCGCTTCACCCATTTTCTTTTTGATTAATTCATCGCTCCAAAGATAAGCTTGTGCTTGAGGCTTTGGCGTTTTATGCATAATTGTAGGAATTGCTTCCCAAAGGGGTCCTAAGTTGTATTGTTGAATATCTCTTGTGTAATCGGTTACAATCGAACTTTTCATAAATTCTTGAACTTCCGGATTTACTTCAGCCATTTCTCATTCTCCTTTATTAGTCAATTTGATAGAGAAGAGGGGAGCAGCGTAATGCTGCTTGACCCCTTACAATGCCTAATTAAACAGTAACTGCCGCTTCGGTTGCCTTTACTTTATTTTCAAGTGCACCGATTTGGTCGATTTCAATACGAACTACGTCTCCATCTTTTAAGAATTGCGGAGGATTCATCGCAACTCCAACTCCACCAGGAGTTCCTGTTAAAACAACATCCCCTGGCTCTAAAGTCATTAAATTGGATAAGAAAGCTACTAATTTCTGAACGGAGAATACTAGATTAGCAGTATTGGTTTTTTGACGTACTTCACCGTTTACTTTTAGGACAACGTCTAAGCCAGATGGATTTTGTAATTCATCGGAAGTAACCAAATATGGCCCCATTGGTGCACTGCCATCTACTGTTTTTCCTTGTAACCATTGAAGCGTGCGTCGTTGAATGTCACGATAAGTTACGTCATTTGTAATCGTATATCCTGCTACATAGTCTAATGCCTCTTCTTCGCTAACGTTACGGGCTTGTTTGCCAACAACAAAAGTAAATTCTGCCTCATAGTCAAGTTGATCAGAAATTGGATAGTGTGGAATATCGTCCTCTGGTCCTAAAATCGTATTAGCAAATTTAGCAAAAATAACAGGGTTGGATGGAATTTCACGACCCATTTCTAAAATATGCTCACGGTAGTTGTGACCAACACAGATAATCTTTCCAGGACGCCCGACTGGCGCTTCTACCTTAACTTCCTCGAGATTGTAAATCACTTTTTTATCAAAGCTTTCAGGATTAGCTAGGATGAAATCGATTGCATTTTGTGCTAGTTGAATCGATTCTTTACCACCTTGATATAATTCGTCGGTATTATCCGGCACATATGCTTTTGCGATTGCCTCGTATCGATATTTTCCTTCTGCTTTTAACTGTGCTTGGTAAGCATAGTTTAAGTCGATTACCTTGTTATCAACGATTGCCCCTGCACGTGTATATCCAGCGACAGTAAAATTAATAAGTTTCATAGTTGCCTCCTTGTTTTTTCACTAATTATGAAATTAGTTCACTATTTATAAAAATATTAAAAGATTTTAAAAAGATTGTCAATATTATTTGTTTTCAGATTTTATTTTTCAAAACCGAAATACTCTGAAATTTCCCTTGCTGCATTAAGAACGTATTGCCCAGTGTGATGGTCCGCCGATTTTGGTACTGTCTCTGTTATACCAACGATAGTAATCGCACCTAGTAGTTCATGGTTGTAATTTAGTATAGGGACACTAAACGAAGAGACGTGCTTTACTAGGGGTTCCGTTTTTGATACAAAAAACAGTTCTTTCGTTTTTTCTTTTTCACTTTGAAATTGCTGTAATTCACTTTCATTGAACTTCGATAATTCTTCTTCTTCCCATTCTTTCATTAGGACGTCTTTTTCAAAAACAGAAAAAACAATGCCAGTAGAGGAGGAGAGCGGTAAGTGTGTCCCTATTTGTGCACCGATATTTATTCCATAATCCGCACTTAAAATATATGAAACGAGTGGCCCCTTTTTAGAAGGAACAGCCAGTAGTACTGTTAGGTTCGTTTTCTCAGTGATCTTTTTGAAATACGGAATTACCACTTCTATTAAAGAAGTTTGACTTAAAGCAACATTTCCTAACTGTACTAATTTATGGCCAAGCGTATACGCGTTTGTATGCGGATTACGATAGATTAATCCAAATTGGGATAGTGTAGATAAATATTTGTACAAATTACTTTTTGTCATAGCAGTTAGGTTTTGAATATCAGTAAACTTTAGGGGTTCTTTTTCCATTGCTAAGATTTCTAATATGTTTAACCCAATTTGTAATGACTGAATACCGATTGTTTTTGTTTCAGTTGTCATAATGATCACCCCATTTTTCAGTTGATTTTGGATAGTAGTAGAAAAATTGATTAATAGAAATTTCTAAATTTTAAAAGTTTTTGTTGACGGATTGGTGAAAAATGATTTAAAGTTTTCTTATCAGGTAACAAAGTTCACTATTTGTGGAAGATAATAACTCAGTTGGAGGGGAAATGTCAATGACTAATGTAAGCGACATCATTATAGTAGGTGGAGGAATTGGTGGTTTAGCGGCAGCACTATCAATCCAAGAAACGGGTAAATCAGTAGCAATTTTTGAGCAAGCGCCTGAATTTGGGGAAGTCGGCGCAGGTATTCAGTTAGCGCCAAATGCATTAGAAGTTTTAGATCGTTTAGGTGTAAAGGAAGAAATCTTAAAACATGCGGTAATACCAAAACGCCTTGTCCTAAAAGATGTTTATACTGCAAAAGAATTAGCAACTCTTGATTTAGGGGAAGGTTTCCAAAAAGAATTCGGCCAGCCATATATCGTATTACATCGCTCTGACTTACACAGAGTTCTTTATGAAGCATGTCAAAAAAGCAACAATATCCAATTCTTTACAAACCAATGTATTCAAACTGCAGAACAAAATAATGATACTGTAACCATTGTTAACCAAAATGGTGAAACGTTTAGTGCAGAAGCAGTTATTGGTGCAGATGGGGTAAAATCAAACATGCGTAAGCAGCTAGTTGATGATAAACCTGTAAACTCTGCGTATGTAGCTTACCGTGGAACGATTCCAATTGAAGAAGTGGCTACTACCGCAAACTTAGACTTAGACGATGTAATCATGTGGATTGGACCAAACCTACACATGGTACAATACCCAGTTCGTCGCGGAGAGCTTTACAACCAAGTAGTCGTATTTAAATCATATGATGCGACTGTAGAAGACTGGGGAACACCAGAAGAAATGACACGTCGTTTTGAAAATTGTCATCCAAAGGTTGAAAACGCTTTAACTTACATTAACCGTCAATTCCGCTGGCAAATGTATGACCGTGAACCAATTGACAATTGGACAAACGGCAACATTACGCTATTAGGAGATTCTGGTCATGCCATGCTTCAATATTTAGCTCAAGGCGGCGTTCAAGCACTCGAGGATGCGTTTGTATTAGGTGAGAAATTAAAAGAACATAAATCCTACGAGGAAGCATTTAAAGCATACCAAGAAATTCGAATCCCACGATCTGCAATGGTACAAGGATCAGCACGCAGATGGGGCGAAATTATTCATGCGGAGGATCCAACGGCACTTGCACTTCGCAACTTTATTTTCGAAAAGCACAAACCAACTGATTACAATGTTGTTGATTTCCTATATGGCTATTTCAATAAAAATTACCAACGTGTAGATTGCTAGTTTATAAAAAAACGCGTTAGAGCTAACTCTAGCGCATTTTTTTAATTTGTGTAGTGGAATATAAGGAGGCTTATTTTATGACAAATACAGTACTGAATGAAAAATTGGAAGTGTTTAAAAAGAGTATAGATGATATTACAGCGGTATTGAATAATAAGGATGAGGCTGTACTTTATGTTAAACCTTCTGAAACAGAATGGTCCGCAATGCAAATTGTTTCACATATATTAGAAGCAGTTGATTTTTGGGTTGCTGATTTGGAAGCGCTGCTAGTAGTTCCTGGTGCAAAATGGGGACGTAATCATGAACATGTGCGTCGCTTAGCTGCAGTTGATGAAAACGTTGTATCACGTATTAAGAAAGAGGATGCGATAACTGCACTTCAAAAGTTAGTTCCGAAAGTAGAGGCAGCGCTTGTAAAAGTGACAGAAGAGGATTTAGTAAAAACAGCTCCAAGTTATAATCCAAACTTTGACGGAAAGCCGTTATCCTTTTTAGTCGACCATTTAATCGTTAAGCACGTAACGGGCCATTACGGACAACTTGTACGTCATTTAGAAAAAATTCAATAATTGATAGAAAAAAGGACTCCATTACCACGGAAGTCCTTTTTCTGTAGAAGACATTACTCTTCTTTTGCTACTCGCACTTGGGAGTCAAATTTCCCTTTATGAGAACCATCACAAAAAGGTTTGTTGTTGGAAAATCCGCAGCGGCAAAGAGAAAAGGCTGGCTTCGTTTCCATGACGTTTCCGGCACCATCGAGCAATTCTACCTCACCAGTAATCCGCAGTGAACCATTATCGTTTACTTTAATTTGTACTTTTGACATTTATAACACTCCTTTTAAAAGTAATTGCATTGTTTTCAGAATATATTGAATAGGAGGAAAACACAAGTAAGCAGAAATTCCAGCAACTGCAAAAAATTATGTTACAATCAGCGTATGCCAACTAGGGGGGATTTAAACATGGAGATTACCATAACAGCGGAAGCTGCTGAGAAGCTTAATGAGAAAATAAATGGCCGGGAAGGGTACTTAAAGCTTAAGTACGATACGGAAGATTGCGGGTGTGCCGTAAATGGTGTGATTGCATTGTGGTATGTACCCGAAGTTGATAAAGACGATATTACAATAGAGACAAACGAACAAAATGTATATATGGAAAAGTCGAAAGCCGTTTTCTTTGATGAAAAGATGAAGATTGATTTTTCAAAAGGAACAAATAGCTTTCAACTAAGAAGCCCACAGCAAATCTTAAATGGATATATGAGTTTTGTTGTTACAGAAAAGACAGACTGACCTACTTGGTAAAGGGTTCCGTTTCGTACCGGTATGCACCGAAATGAGGTTCTATTAGATTTTTGAGAAAAAACTCACTCTCTTTTAAGTTAAGATGTCTTGTCCTTAATCGAGTAATCTGCAAAAGTAAAATAAGCGGAGATTTTCCGGTTAAATGCAGAATGGAGCTCGTTCCGGGGGATATAAGGGGAGTTTTTCCGCTTAATCAAAGAAAAATCTCCCATTTTTGAATTTTTTGAGTCAATAGGCGGAATTTCTCCGTCTATTTAAGCCTTGTTTAATAATAATTACTAATTAAGCGGAAATTTTCCGTCTATCTATCAGCTCGGGTGCTTAACACTTGGGCAGTCTTTTTTTTAGGTAACGCAGATATATTCTATAAGTCACTGACGTTAAGCTTTCTCAACGTATTTTTGCAAAAATTCATCTATAACCGTTCGATATTCTTCAGGATTCTCATTGAAAGACTGAGCATGACGGCCGTTTGCAGCAAGATAAAGCATTTTCGGACCTTGTTTTTTTTCATATAACTCCTTTGTCATGTCAGGTAGAATAAAATCATCGTTTTCGCTGTGAATGAATAAAATGGGATGTTTAATATTTTCAATAACGGAAATTGGAGAGACGTGACGAATCGAATATTTTTCACGAAGGCGCAAAATAAAATCAGCAATGGGAATTAATAATGTTGAAACATTCTTAAATTCTTTTTTTAGTTGATAAGATACTTGCTCTTTCAAGTCAGAGAACGGACAGTCCGCTATATAAAAATCAGCGCCATCCTCAAGCATTCCGGCATACAGAAGCATCGTAGCTGCCCCCATCGATTCCCCATGAATACCGAGCGTAAGTGTAGGACCTTTCTCGTTTTTTAACCAATCAATAACGGCCTTTAAATCAAATTTTTCATAATGGCCGAAGCTGGTTGTCTTTCCGCCAGATTCACCGTGTCTGCGATGGTCGTAGATCATCGCATTAAATCCACGTTCTAAGAAAAGATTCATATATTTAATTGAATTAATTTTTGTTTCCGTCACACCGTGGGAAATAATGACGTAGCGATTGGACTCGTGTGGTTCTACCAGCAGAGCTTTAATGGGATAGCCAAAAGCGGAATCAATGATTACCTCTCGCTTAGGAAGTGATTCGAAATGCTCGGGATTAAATCTGCCTGCTTCCTTTTCACGTTGCACAATAAATTGTTCATCCTTTTTTTTCATATACATAAGCCTATTTGTAAAATAAAAACCTAAAGAAAATGTAATCAAGAATGAAATTAGAAGAGCTCGTAACGCCTTTCTCACAAGTACACCTCCAAAAGGTTCGTTTGTAGTCATTATTTGGTAATTAATGTTGGTTTTTATTTTAACATAGGAAAAGCCGCTAACTCCATTTAGCGGCTTAGAAAAAATTAATTATGTCTAGCTCCAGCGCCTAGAGGCTCGGGGTCATAAGCTTGTCTAGTTTCGGCTCCTTGGGACTCGAGTCATAAGCCGCCCCCTGAAGAAGGCAAAGAGCGCCTTCTTGCAGGGTTCGTCTTATGCCTTCGTCCCAGGGCAGTCGCCTCCACATTTCCGACAATCCGTCAAGAAGGTTAAAAAGCAACCTTCTCGCCGGCTAGTCTTATGCCTGTCGCCTCTGGACAAGGCGCTTTCGCATTTCTTATTGCTCAGCATTTTGTCTCTTCGTAGGATGAAGTGCTTTTTCTAGTTCCTCAGCGGCAATCATTCGCTTCCCTGTGCCCGCAGATTCTGCATAATCCTTCCCTTTTTGGCTGTATCCTTTATCACGCTTTTGGCTCATAACCGTCAGACTCCCTTCGAAGTGGTTTCATTAATAAGGTGCTTAAATGGAAGTGTGATTATTCATGTTAAAAAATAGATGATGACGAAGGACTTCATTTATATAGGTATTGAATTCTAATAATGAAGAATAAATGAAATTTTGAAAAATAAGAGGATTTTCAGAGCTCGTAATCGAATTAGTATAAGGAATAAGTACATAAAAGGAGAGAAAAAAAATGAGCCAAACAGAAGTAGTGATTGTTAGCGCTGTTCGTACAGCATTAGGAAATTTTAACGGAAGTTTAAAAAATGTATCGGCACCAGAATTAGGAGCAACAGTTATCAAAGGAGCACTTGAACAAGCTGGTGTAAGGCCAGAACAGGTAGACGAAGTTATTCTAGGAAACGTATTGCAGGCAGGTCTTGGGCAAAATCCGGCTAGACAGGCTGCTATTGCTGCAGGTATTCCTGATAGCGTCTCATCGATGACGATCAATAAAGTCTGCGGTTCTGGTTTAAAGGCTGTTCACCTAGCAACACAGGCAATTCTAGCAGGAGATGCTGAAATTGTTGTTGCTGGAGGTATGGAGAATATGAGCCAAGCACCATACCTATTAAAAAATGCCCGTGAAGGATTTAAAATGGGTGATCAAAAATTAATCGATACGTTAACAAGTGACGGCCTGACATGCGTTTTTAACCAATATCATATGGGACTTACAGCTGAAAACTTGGCTGATAAATATTCCATTACGAGAGAAGAACAAGACCAGTTTTCTGCATGGAGTCAAGAGAAGGCAGTTAAGGCAATTGAAGCAGGTATATTTAAAGATGAGATTGTGCCAGTCGTTATTCCACAGCGTAAAGGTGATCCCATTGTTTTTGATACAGATGAGTATCCGAAAAAAGGGACAACAGCCGAAAAGCTATCTGGATTACGCCCTGCATTCAGAAAAGATGGCAGCGTAACAGCAGGCAATGCTTCCGGAATCAATGATGGAGCTGCTGTTTTAGTTGTGATGAGCAGGAAAAAGGCAGATGAATTAGGGATTAAACCTTTAGTAACCATTAAAGGAAATGCAAGTGCTGGTGTTGACCCAAGCATTATGGGAATCGGTCCAGTTCCAGCAGTGAAAAAAGCTCTAGAAAAAACCTCAATTTCTATGGAAGAGATTGAATTAATTGAAGCAAACGAGGCATTTGCTGCGCAAGCACTAGCAGTTGACCGCGAACTTCAATTTAATAAAGATATCTTAAATGTTAATGGCGGTGCAATAGCACTCGGTCACCCAATCGGTGCAAGCGGTGCAAGAATTCTTGTTACGCTGATTCATGAAATGAAACGGAGAAACGCCCAAAAAGGATTAGCAACTCTTTGTATTGGCGGCGGTCAAGGGGTAGCAACGATCGTTGAGTTAGCATAAACCTTGCAATGAGGGGAGAAACGACACGATGAAGAAAATTAGTACATCCTTCCAAGAAGCTGTCGCTGATATTCATGATGGAGCGACGTTGATGGTTGGTGGTTTCGGTTTGTGTGGCATTCCTGAAAATCTAATCCAAGCATTGGTTGATAAGGGTGTGAAGGATTTAACCGTTATTTCAAATAACTGTGGAATTGATGATTGGGGTCTTGGGCCTCTTTTAAAAAATAAACAGATTAAGAAAATGATAGGTTCCTATGTGGGGGAGAACAAGGAGTTTGAAAGACAGGTTCTAGCAGGTGAGCTTGAAGTAGAGCTGACACCACAAGGTACATTAGCGGAAAAAATAAGAGCAGGCGGAGCAGGTATACCAGCCTTTTATACTCCTGCCGGGGTAGGAACACCGATTGCGGATGGCAAAGAAACAAAAGTTTTTAACGGCAGGGAGTATCTATTAGAAGAAGCACTTACTGCTGATTTTAGTTTTGTTAGGGCATGGAAGGGAGACAAGATGGGAAATCTTGTTTACCACAAAACCGCACGAAACTTTAACCCGATGATAGCGGCAGCAGGAAAAGTAACGATTGCCGAAGTAGAGACACTCTGTGAAATTGGGGAACTCGACCCGAATTTTATCCATACTCCGAGCGTTTACGTTCAGATGATTATTGAAGGCAAGCAAGAAAAACGGATTGAAAGAATGACCGTTAGGAAATAGATTGCTGCAGGGAGTGAGAGCCAATGGTCTCTGTTAGAGAGAGAATTGCAATACGGGCAGAGAAAGAAATCGAAAACGGTTTTTATGTGAACTTAGGAATCGGAATGCCGACGCTGGTTGCCAATTATATATCGGATAATAAGCAGGTTGTTCTTCAATCGGAAAATGGATTACTTGGAATTGGTCCTTATCCGACAGAAGAAGAAGTAGATCCAGATTTAATCAATGCCGGAAAAGAAACGGTTACAGCAATTAGTGGTGCTTCTTATTTTGATAGTGCTGAATCATTTGCAATGATACGTGGTGGTCATATCAATCTAGCAATCCTTGGCGGGATGGAGGTTTCTGAAACAGGAGACCTCGCGAACTGGATGATACCAGGTAAGATGATAAAAGGAATGGGCGGTGCCATGGATCTTGTCCATGGAGCACAAAAAATCATTGTCATCATGGAGCATGTCAATAAACGCGGAGAATCAAAAATCTTAAAACAATGCACCCTTCCGTTAACAGGAAAAGGTGTGGTTAACCGAATTATTACAGAACGTGCAGTAATGGATGTAACGGACACCGGACTGAAATTGGTTGAAGTAGCAAGAGGATTTACTGTCGAAGATGTAGTGAACTCCACAGAGGCAACACTAGCAGTGGACGAAAACGTGGTTCTAGAAGCTTATTAAAAAGCATGGCAGGCTGAGTAACATAACAGCCTGCTTTTTCTATCATAAATGATGCTATAATACATATGGAATAATGTTTATGGGGGATTTTAGGATGAAAAAGAAGACGAAACAAAAAAATCAATTTAAACCAAAAAAAGAAGAAGCAGCGGTAACGCTTAAAGATATGATTAATCCGGAATTAATCAAGCAGTTAAAAGAACAGCAGGACCAGCTCAAGGCAGCAGAAGAGCGTAAGAAAGAAGCAGAAGAGCAACGGAAACGCGAAGAACGCCGCCTGAAGGAAAAAAATAAATCATTTGAGGAACTGCTAAATGAGAGCGGGATGAACTGGAAGGAATTTAAATAGGAGACCAAATCGGTCTCCTATTTTTAACGATGTTCTTTGTATATTCCAGCCTTAGTAATCTCTTTAATAAAGGTAACTTCTTGTTCGGTTAATGGCTGGCTTTTAATGGATTGTGCATTGAGTCTAACTTGTTTAGGACTGCTAGCTCCAGCAATAACAGAAGCGACAGCAGGATGTGCCAAATTATATTGAAGGGCTATTTCGGTAAATGAGCGGTCCGATGCCAGCTTGTCCCTTAGGAGAGGTAAGACATCCAGCAGCTCTTTTTCACTATAATCTTGATATCCTTTTTGCGACACCTTTTCCAGCATTTTATCACTTAGTAACCCTTTTGCGAGCGGACCGCGAGTAACCACGCTAATTCCATTCTCATTCAGCAAAGGAAATGCCTCTTCTTCAGGACGTCGGTCCAAAATACTATATTGCATCATTACAGATACAACATGAGCCTTCTTAACATATTCGCGAATGACGTTAGGTCGAATGGATGAAATTCCATAAAAGCGGATATAGCCCTCTGACTTTAATTCTTCAAAAGCTTCTATTGTTTCATCAATATTATCTTCGACTGTGCCTCCATGCAGCTGGTATAAATCAATATAGTCTGTCCCAAGTCGTTTTAAACTTTGTTTGACGGCTTCCTTTATGTGCGATTTGGACGGATCCCAAGACCATCCTGTTTTATCTGGATTCCAGCGGTTACCAACCTTTGTCGCAAGTATGACGTTTTCACGCACTCCCTTTAAGGCAGCACCGACGATTTTTTCATTTGCGCCAAAATCATATAAATCTGCTGTATCAAAATAATTTATGCCCTCATCTAACGCTGTCTCAATGATCTCTCTCGCAGCCTTCTCCTCAGTTCCAATCGACATACAGCCTAAGCCTAACTCTGTTACCCATAAGTCAGAGTTTCCGAGTTTTCTTTTTTTCAAAAATGATCACCCCGTCCTTTTCTATAATTTTAGTTAAGTACGGGGTAAACTACAAATAGAAAGGTTATTTTGGGGAGACATTTTCAACCCATTCGGCAACTGTCGCATAATGCTTATTGTATTCTTTTAGCTTTTGGATTATCTCCCAACCCTTACCTACAAGAATAATTCCTTTATCATGCACGTATACCTTCATCCATACCCCTCCAAATAATGTATGGTAAAATGTATGAGCAGCATATAGCGAATTAGAACAGGAGTGACATAGATGACTAATCTTATTGAAAAAACGATACATAGCGAAGAAATATTTTCAGGAAAAGTTATTAGCCTTCATCTGCAGGATGTTGAGCTTCCAAATGGAAAACAGTCAAAAAGAGAAATTATTAAACACCCAGGGGCAGTCGCTATTTTGGCTATGACCGATGATAAAAAAATTGTTATGGTTGAACAATATCGTAAAGCTCTTGAGCGGACAATTGTTGAAATCCCAGCAGGAAAGTTAGAGAAGGACGAAGAGCCGGCTCTCTGTGCACGACGTGAGTTAGAGGAAGAGACAGGTTATGTTTGTGAAAGTTTGGAGCTGCTGATCTCGTTTTATACATCACCAGGCTTTGCAGATGAAATCGTTCATTTATTTGTAGCCAAAGGATTAACAAAGAAAGAAAATTCCGCTGCGCTTGATGAAGATGAGTTTGTAAACATCGAGGAAATATCACTTGATGAAGCCATTCAATATATAAAGGAACAAAAAATTTATGATGCTAAAACTGCTTATGCTGTCCAATACTTACAGCTTCAAGAGACAGTAGAAAGTAAATGAAACGTTATTATGTAGATTTACATATTCATATCGGAAGGACCTGGACCGGTAAGCCTGTAAAAATAACAGGTGCGAAATCATTGACGTTTACCAATATCATTGAGCACGCCCGGCATGAAAAAGGGCTCAATATGATTGGAATTATCGACAGCCACTCACCAGAAGTAATTCTTGAAATGGAAAGTCTAGTTTCAAGTGGAAGCATGGTTGAACATCGTGATGGCGGCTTAACATTTGGTGATTTAACGGTAATTCCCGGTTCGGAGTTGGAGATCTACGATGAACAATGCAATGGTCCGATACATGTCCTTGTGTTTCTCCCTACAATCGCCATCATGAGAGAGTTCTCTAATTGGCTGGCTGGTAATTTAAAAAATGTCCAATTAAGTTCGCAGCGGATATATGTAACAGGTCTTGAATTACAAAGAAAAGTAAAAGAACTAGGCGGCTTATTTATTCCGGCTCATGTATTTACACCATTTAAAAGCCTATACGGTAAAGGTGTCAATAAGTCCTTAACAGAAGTATTCGACCCTGCCTTGATTGATGGAATTGAGCTTGGTTTAAGTTCTGATACAAGGATGGCTGACCAAATTAGCGAATTACATAATTATACATTTGTGACGAACTCAGACGCTCACTCCCTGGCGAAAATTGCCCGTGAATATCAGGTTGTAATGATGAAGGAACTTTCTTTTAAAGAATTATGGAAGGCATTGAGAAATGTTGACGGTCGACATATTCTAGCGAATTACGGATTAGATCCGCTCCTGGGTAAGTATCATAAAACCGTCTGCGCAAAATGCCTACATCCGGCTGGTGAGGAAGATCAAATTTGTACTCAATGCGGAAGAAATCAGATTGTTAGAGGTGTAGCTGATCGAATTCTTGAATTGAAGACAGCAGATCAAATTCCTAAGGGACGTCCTCCTTATATCCATCAAGTCCCACTAGAGTTTATCCCTGGATTAGGACCAAAATTACTCGAGAAGCTCGTCAATCATTTTGGTTCAGAAATGGCTATTTTGCATGAAGTTCCATTTCAAGCATTGACTGAAGTAGTTCCGCCAAAAGTTGCTGAACTGATTATGAAAGCAAGAGAAGGAAAAGTGACCTTAGCAGCCGGCGGCGGCGGAAAATATGGAAAAATTTCAGAATAATGATTAAACCCGACTAATAAAAAGTTGGGTTTTTCTTTTATAGTAATTCTATTAAATTATCGTCATAGAAATACTAGAGAGGCATAAAATGTATTAACTGATTAGGAGAGTAGGAGGGACTGCAGATGAAGAAACGATTGTACCAGAACGATGCCGCTAGTTATTTCCGTGAGCATTCCTCAATTTTTTTATTTATTGTTATTTTATTTTTAATGGGTGTCATCTTTGGAGCAATTGTCGTAAATAGCATGAGCATCACCCAAAAAGAAGATTTGTTTTACTATTTATCACAATTCTTTGGTCAAATACTTAATGGAAAAGTAGCTGAGAATAATGACTTATTTGCACAAAGTTTTCTTCATAACAGCAAGTTCATAGGGTTAATCTGGATTTTAGGGATCTCAATTATAGGATTGCCTGTAATCCTTATTCTACTATTTATAAAAGGTTTAGTGGTAGGTTTTACGGTTGGTTTTTTAGTTAGTCAATTGGGTTTGAAAGGATTTTTGCTTGCACTTGTGTCCATTCTGCCGCAAAATTTGATTATCATTCCCGTTTTCATTTTGATGGCTGCTTTATCCGTTATATTCTCATTGAGAATGATAAAAAAACAATTCTTTAAGACATATGGACAACCGATTATGCCATTTTTTAAAAACTACATTATAACCTTTGTTGTAGCTGTCATTCTTATTTCTGCGGCTTCTGGTGTAGAAGCTTACGTATCACCATGGCTGATGAAATCAATGATGGGGTCGCTTAATTTATAATTATTACTATTTAAAAGTAAATATAATCTCTTGTTTATAATTATTTTATTTTGACACCTCTTTCTCATCTGTTATAATGAGAATAGCAGCGGCGAGGGAGGGACTTCGGGATGGAAACTAGGATTGAGAGAATTAAAAAGCAGTTGCATTCATCAAGCTATAAGCTAACACCTCAACGTGAAGCAACCGTTCGGGTATTGTTAGAGCATGAAGAGGATCATTTAAGTGCAGAAGATGTATACCTCCTCGTTAAGGAAAAGTCGCCTGAAATCGGATTGGCAACCGTATATCGTACACTTGAATTACTAACTGAATTAAAAATTGTTGATAAAATTAACTTTGGTGATGGAGTTTCGCGTTATGACCTTCGCCAAGAAGGGGCAGCACATTTTCATCATCACCTTGTTTGCATTGAATGCGGAGCGGTGGATGAAATCCAAGAAGATCTTCTTGAAGAGGTAGAAGCCGTAGTTGAACGTAGATGGAATTTTAAAATAAAAGACCATCGCCTTACATTCCATGGCATCTGCTACCGCTGTCAGGATAAAGAAAAAGATGAAGAAACTTCAGAATAATACCAAAAGTCCTTTTAAAGTAAAAGGGCTTTTTTTCTTCCGAAATAAACCCTGACAAAATTAATTCCTCCAAAACAGTAACTCTAGGTATAAAAGTTGGACAAATTGGCATATCTTTTACTAGGCTAAACTGTTTGGGGGAAGGTAAATGCTCTCTTTTATTAAAGTAGTACTACAAACCTTAAAGGTTTTTATCATATTCACTGGATGTACGATACTCTTTTACTATGGTATTATGTGGGTAAATGAGGAGTACCAAAATTATCACCGTTATGATTCACCGGAAGGATCTGCTTTAAAGGTTTCAACTTTAAATAAAGATGAGAATCCTGTCTGGCTGGATCGGCTGATTTTGTTTTACTTAAATGGGGAGTAGTATCAATGGATGATCATTTGAGAAATTTTATGCAGTTTTTACTCGTCGAAAAGAGAGTGGCTAAGAATACGCTGCTTTCATATGAACGTGATTTAAAAACGTATCTTCACTATTTAAAAAATGTAGAAGCAATTGAAACAAGTAATCAAATCCAGCGGGCTCATATTGTACATTTCCTTTCCTTTTTAAAGGAGCAAGGAAAATCCACTAAAACATTAGCAAGACATGTTGCTTCTATCCGCGCTTTTCATCAATTTCTGCTACGGGAACAGGTAGCGAATCAGGATCCTTCTGTCCTTATTGAACCTCCTAAATTAGAAAGGTCAATTCCAAAGGTTTTAAGCTTAAAGGAAGTTGAAAAACTTTTAGATTTTCCCAATGGACAAGGGCATTTTGGTTTAAGGGACAAAGCCATGCTGGAGCTTCTTTATGCTACCGGCATCCGTGTGAGTGAGCTTATTCAAATAGATGTAGATCATGTGAACGTAACTATGGGTTTTGTCACCGTCAGCGGCAATAATAAAGAACGTATTATTCCAATCGGAAAAACAGCAGCCGAGGCACTAAAAGATTACATGGATAAAGGCAGAATAAATTTTCTACGGAAAAATCACGCTGTGAATTTCCTAGAGGAAAATCACCTTAATACTGCATTATTTTTAAACCATCAAGGAAAAAGATTAACTCGTCAAGGTTTTTGGAAAATCCTAAAAAAGCTGGCTCAAGAGGCTGGTATTGAAAGTGAGTTAACACCGAACACACTTCGGCATTCGTTCGCGACACATCTATTGGAAAATGGTGCCGACCTAAAAGCAGTTCAAGAAATGCTCGGTCACGCTGATATCTCTACAACGCAAATATATACCCAAGTAACGAAGACAAGGTTAATGGATGTCTATAGCAAATTCCATCCGAGAGCTTAATAGGATACTAGTTACATAAATATAATAAAAGTGTCGAAAAGCTGCCAAAATTATTGGCAGCTTTTTCTTGTATTTTTGTTATTGTTTAGTAAAATAAAGAGGTCAGACTTCTGACATTACAATTTTTTAATTGGTTAATAATCCTATTTTAATAAGGGTACTCTATTTTTATTAATTAGAAAGGTTTCATTCGTTTAGAAAAAGGAGGAAGACTAGAATGGCTGGAAATACATATAAACGTATTTTTTTAATCGTAATGGATTCTGTTGGAATTGGTGAATCACCTGATGCGGATAAGTTCGGTGATAAAGGTGCCGATACGCTTGGACATATTGCTGAAAGAATGAACGGTCTAAACATGCCTAACATGGGCAAGTTAGGTTTAAGTAATATCCGTGAAATTAAAGGGATTGAAAAAGCCTCAAAACCCTTAGCTTACTATACAAAAATGATGGAAGCATCGAATGGCAAGGATACCATGACAGGGCACTGGGAAATAATGGGTTTAAATATTCAAACACCTTTTCGTGTATTCCCTGATGGATTCCCAGATGAGCTTCTTTCTGAATTGGAAGAACGCACAGGCAGAAAAATTATTGGAAATAAGCCCGCTAGTGGAACGGAAATACTTGATGAACTAGGGGAAGAACATATGCAAACAGGAGCATTGATTGTCTACACCTCTGCAGATTCAGTGCTTCAAATTGCTGCACATGAAGAAATTATTCCCATCGAAGAGCAATATAAGATTTGTAAGTTCGCTCGCGAGTTAACTCTTGATGAAAAATACATGGTTGGCCGTGTTATTGCTCGTCCATTCTTGGGTGAACCGGGTAATTTTAAGAGAACGGCCAATCGTCATGACTATGCATTAAAACCGTTTGATAGAACTGTAATGAATGAGATGAAGGACGCTGGCTTGGATGTCATTGCGATTGGAAAAATCTCAGATATTTATGATGGAGAAGGAGTTACCCAGTCCTTAAGAACGATCTCCAATATGGATGGTATGGATAAGCTTGTGCAGACACTGGATATGGAGTTTACGGGAATGAGTTTCTTAAATTTAGTTGATTTTGATGCGCTTTATGGACATCGCCGCGACCCAGAAGGCTATGGAAATGCACTTCAAGAATACGATGCCCCGCCTGCCGGAAGTGTTTGCAAAGTTAAGAGAAGACGATTTGTTAATTATTACAGCTGACCACGGAAATGATCCAGTTGCACCCGGAACGGACCACACACGTGAATATGTTCCACTAATTGTTTATTCCAAGAAAATGTCAGAGGGTAAAGAACTTCCTATTAGAGAAACATTTGCTGATATTGGAGCAACTGTTGCAGATAATTTTAAAGTGAAAATGCCTAACTTCGGAAAAAGCTTTTTAAATGAACTAAAATAAAAGGGGTATGAATATGAATATCGAGAAAATACAAAATGCGGCTGGCTTTTTAAAAGAGAAATATTCAAATACACCAAAAATCGGGCTTATCTTAGGCTCCGGTCTTGGTGTTTTAGCTGATGAAATTGAGAATCCTGTTAAGATACCCTACAATGAAATCCCTGATTTCCCGATTTCAACTGTTGAAGGCCATGCCGGACAGCTAGTTTTTGGGGTCTTAGAAGGAGTTGAAGTGGTTGCGATGCAAGGCCGTTTCCATTTTTATGAAGGGTACGGTATGGACAAAGTAACCTTCCCTGTACGTGTGATGAAACAATTAGGTGTGGACATGTTAATCGTTACGAATGCTGCAGGCGGGGTTAATGAAAGTTTTGAAGCAGGAGATTTAATGATTATTAGCGACCATATTAATTTTACAGGTGCTAATCCTTTAATCGGTCCAAATGATTCGAAATTTGGTCCCCGTTTTCCTGATATGTCAGAAGCCTATACAAAAGAATTAAGGTATGCAGCGAAAGAGATTGCAGCCCGCTTAAATATTAATGTAAAAGAAGGCGTTTATTTCGGATTTTCGGGACCAGTCTATGAAACTCCAGCAGAAATTAGAATGGTTAGAACGCTCGGAGGGGACGCTGTTGGTATGTCAACAGTACCTGAAGTAATCGTGGCTCGCCATGGAGGAATGAAGGTCCTTGGGATTTCTTGTATTACGAATATGGCTGCCGGAATTTTAGACCAGCCTCTATCACATGAGGAAGTTATTGAAACAACCGAAAGAGTAAAAGCTAATTTTCTATTATATATAAAAGAAATTGTTAAAAATATAGCTAAATAAACTTAACAAAGTGGTGAATAGTATGAGAATGGTTGATTTAATTGAGAAAAAAAGAGATGGGCAAGAACTAACTACTGAAGAGATAAAGTTTATTATCAATGGATACACAGATGGTTCTATACCAGATTACCAGGTTAGTGCCTTAACTATGGCAATCTTTTTCCAAGGGATGACAGAAAAAGAAAGAGCAGATTTAACGATGGCCATGGTTGAATCAGGCGATCAAATTGATCTATCACAAATTGAAGGAATTAAAGTGGATAAACACTCTACGGGTGGAGTAGGTGATACCACAACCTTAGTTCTTGGACCGCTTGTTGCCGCATTGGGTGTTCCTGTTGCAAAAATGTCAGGGCGTGGTTTAGGTCATACTGGCGGAACTATTGACAAATTAGAGGCAGTAAAAGGATTCCATGTTGAGATTGAAAACGAGGAATTTATTGAACTGGTTAACAAAAACAAGATTGCTGTCATTGGACAAAGTGGAAACTTAACTCCTGCAGATAAAAAGCTATATGCGTTAAGAGATGTAACGGCAACTGTAAATAGTATTCCGTTAATTGCAGGTTCAATTATGAGCAAAAAAATTGCTGCTGGTGCTGATGCCATCGTTTTAGATGTAAAAACCGGTGCAGGGGCATTCATGAAAACAATTGATGACTCGAGAGAACTGGCGAAGGCAATGGTGAGTATCGGAAACAATGTTGGAAGGAGAACCATGGCAGTTATTTCTGACATGAGTCAGCCACTTGGGTTTGCGATTGGAAATGCACTTGAAGTGAAGGAAGCAATTGATACCTTAAAAGGTGAAGGTCCAGAGGACTTAACAGAGCTATGTTTAACTCTTGGAAGTCACATGGTTTATTTAGCGGAAAAGGCTAGTTCATTAGCCGAAGCACGCACCATGCTCGAAAATGTTATTAAAGATGGCTCTGCCCTTGAAAAGTTTAAGGTGTTCCTGAGCTCACAAGGCGGAGACGCATCAATTGTGGATGATCCTTCTAAAATGCCGCAAGCTCAATTTACATTCGAGCTAGAAGCGAAAGAAGATGGATACGTTTCTGAAATAGTTGCCGATGAAGTTGGAACAGCTGCAATGATTTTAGGAGCAGGAAGAGCGACAAAAGAATCGGTCATTGATTTAGCTGTTGGGCTTGTTTTAAGAAGGAAAATCGGCGATCAAGTGAAAAAAGGCGAATCATTAGTAACCATTTACAGTAACTTCGAAGATGTGAAAGAGGTAAAAGAAAAGCTCTATGAAAATATAATTGTATCTTCTGAAAAAGTGGAGGCACCGATCCTCATTCATGAAGAAATAACTGAATAAAGCATAGATGTGTTGGTCCAGGAAAAAATCCTGGGCTTTTTTATTTTATTGACAGGAAAATACTGTATAAAGTTGTTGGAATTGGAAAAAATGGAATCTATATAAAGAATGGAGGGTTATGCGAATGAAACGATATATCTCTTTACTAGTAATAGCCTTGTTATTTACAAGTTTATGGATACCATCCGTATCCGCAGAAGAAAAAACGAGTACTGATATTACAGAAAATGTAAGATCGGCAATTTTAATTGAACGTGATACAGGTCAAATTCTTTATGAAAAAAATAGTAATGAGGAGCTTCCACCTGCCAGTATGACAAAAATTATGACCATGCTGCTCATTATGGAAGCAATTGATCAAGGAAAACTCAAATGGGATGAAAGTGTTCGAACAAGTGAGTATGCTGCTTCCATGGGAGGCTCGCAAATTTTCCTTGAACCTGGTGAAGAAATGACCGTAAAACAAATGCTCCAAGGCATTGCGATCGGTTCAGGAAATGACGCTTCTGTTGCTATGGCCGAAAAAATTGCCGGATCTGAAGAAGCCTTTGTTGACATGATGAATAACAAAGTAAAAGAACTTGGTTTAAAGAATACAGTTTTTAAAAATACAACAGGTCTTCCAGGAAGTGGTCATTATAGTTCCGCACATGATATGGCGATTATGGCCAAGGAACTATTAAAATATGAGGACATAACAAAATTTACTGGAATGTACGAAGCCTATCTTCGTGAAAATACAGATAAAAAGTTTTGGCTTGTTAATACCAATAAACTAGTTCGTTTTTACCCAGGAGTAGACGGTCTAAAAACAGGCTTTACGGCTGAAGCGAAGTACTGTCTGACAGCAACCGCTCAAAAGGATGGTATGCGTGTAATTGCTGTAGTTTTTGGGGCGCCGACCTCTAAGGAAAGAAATGCCCAAGTTACAAAAATGCTGAATTATGCTTTTGCCCAGTATCAGACACACCCAATGTTTAAGCGAAACCAAGTGATTGGTGACGCTCATGTTAATAAGGGGAAAGACAAAAAAGTTGAGGCAGTAACAAGCGAACCACTTTCTTTACTAACTAAAAAAGGCGAAAAGACTGAGGATGTAACACGTAAAGTGACACTTGATAAAAACCTTAACGCTCCTATTAAAAAAGGAGATAAGGTTGGAACCATCCAGCTTGTGAAAGAAGGAAAAGTAGTCCTTGAAAGTGAATTGGTGGCCAAAAACGATGTAAAAGAAGCCACATGGTGGACGCTATATAAACGTTCATTCGGGATGTTCACAAAAGCAGGCAAGTAGTGAACAAGGCGCTTCCGCTTTTCGTTTTGTCGAATTTCCACTTTTTTTAGCAAATATCAACTAGTTTTGTCTTGAGAGAAGGAGATTGCTCTAACGGTAACGAATTGACTCACTATACCAGATGAAGGAGGCTAGGAATAGTGAGTCTTAACATTGAAATGGAAATAAAACATGATGTTCTATGCTTGCGTTTAAGTGGTGAATTAGATCATCATACAGCCGATGAATTGCGTGAGCAAGCTGCTAGTGCAATAGAAAAAAATGATATTCGTCATATAGTTTTAAATCTAGAACAGCTTTCTTTTATGGATAGCTCTGGATTAGGAGTCATTTTAGGGCGGTACAAGCAAATAAAGCAGGTACATGGTGAAATGGTCGTTTGTGCAATTTCCCCTGCAATACAACGATTATTCGATATGTCGGGGATGTTTAAAATCATCAAGCTAGAACCGACTGAAGAGTTTGCATTGCAAAGATTGGGGGTGGCCTGAGATGAAGAATCAGATGAATCTTCAATTCAGTGCTTTAAGTCAAAATGAATCATTTGCCCGTGTCACGGTTGCAGCCTTTATTGCACAGCTTGACCCTACAATGGATGAACTCACTGAAATTAAAACAGTTGTATCTGAAGCCGTAACCAACTCCATTATTCATGGTTATGAAAATGACCCGGATGGAATTGTTTATATCCAGGTAACGATTGAGGATAATTTAGTGGATATTTCGATTAAAGATGTCGGATTAGGAATTGTAGATGTGGAAGAAGCTCGACAGCCATTATTTACAACGAAGCCAGATTTAGAAAGGTCTGGTATGGGATTCACTATCATGGAAAATTTCATGGATGAGGTTGAGGTTCTCACACAACCAGGTAAAGGAACCGAAGTAAGACTAAAAAAGCATTTACACACAAGCAAAATGCTATGCAATTAAGGAGACTTGCCAATGGATGTGGAGGTCAAAAAAGATAAAGCGCAAACGTATTTAAAGGACCATGAAGTGAAGGAATTGATTAAAAAAAGCCAAGACGGAGACCAAGCAGCAAGAGACCTAATTGCTGAAAAAAATATGCGTCTTGTTTGGTCCGTTGTCCAGCGGTTTCTAAATAGGGGATATGATCCGGATGATCTGTTCCAAATTGGATGTATCGGATTGCTGAAATCAGTGGATAAGTTTGATCTTTCCTATGATGTGAAATTTTCCACCTATGCGGTTCCAATGATTATTGGTGAAATCCAAAGGTTTATTCGTGATGATGGAACGGTAAAGGTTAGCCGTTCATTAAAGGAAATGGGAAACCGGATTCGAAAGGCGAAAGATGAATTATCGAAGACATACGGAAGAATTCCAACCGTTAACGAAATTTCAGAGCATCTCCAGCTGTCGCCGGAGGATGTTATTCTTGCCCAGGAGGCAAGTCGGACGCCATCTTCTATTCATGAAACCGTTTATGAAAATGATGGAGACCCTATTACTTTATTAGATCAAATAGATGATGGCAATGAAGGCAAATGGTTCGATAAAATAGCCTTAAAAGAAGCAATACGCGAACTAGATGAACGTGAGCGGCTAATCGTTTATTTACGGTACTATAAAGACCAAACGCAATCAGAAGTCGCTGTCAGACTTGGTATTTCCCAGGTGCAGGTTTCAAGACTTGAAAAAAAGATATTGCAGCAAATGAAAGACCGAATGGATCTCTGATGATCCATTCGGTCTTTTTTTTAGTAAAGATTAATTTTTTGCTCATACTAGTTATACAAGGAAATCAATGTGTGGGGAGTGAATGTTTTGGAAAAAACAATCTACATCCGCATGCGGAATCGTGTTCTAGCTAAACCTGAAGAAACTATCTATTTAGAGGATATAGCTCAGATCATTGCTCCGGAAACCATCATAACTAAATTGAAAAAACTAAAAGTCCATCAAATATCCATTAAGGACAAAAACATTGTGATCATTGATGTCATGAAAGTTATTAGATTGATTTCAAGTTTAATCGAAGGTGCAGATGTCCAAACCATTGGGCCGGCGCAAACGATTATTGAAGTCATATTAAAGAAAAAGCAAATGTCGTTACCATTCTTTCTCTTAATTTGGTTTTTATTATTTTTTGGGTCAGCCATGGCAATTATGAACTTTCATGACGATGTGAGTATGCGGAGTGTTCAGGAAAAGTTATACAAAATCATTACAGGTGTGGAAGATTCCAAGCCTTGGATATTTCAGATTCCTTATTCGATTGGGTTGGGTCTTGGCATGATTTTATTCTTTAATCATGTTTTTCAAAAAAGGATCAACGAAGAACCAAGTCCCTTGGAAGTCGAGATGTTTAACTATCAAATGGACCTGGATAATTATGTCATCATACATGAAAATAAGGAAAGTATGAAATGTACCAATGACGATTAAAGTAATTGCGGTTATGTTTATCGGACTTGCAGGTGGATTAGCAGTTGGTTCAGGTTTTGTAGCTTTTCTAACCGTACTTGGAATCATACCCAGGCTGACACAGTTATCGAAGACAATGCGAATGATTAGGCACTATGAGTGGGCTGTTGTTGTTGGTGCACTTACAGGTTGCATAGCGAGCCTAAGAGATCCAATACTAGGGATATCCCCGTATTTTATGCTTCCTCTAGGTTTAGTTGGAGGTGTCTTTGTTGGAATGTTAGCCGCAGGGCTGACAGAGGTATTAAATGTATTCCCCGTCCTTGCAAAGAGGCTGGGGATTGATGGAAAAATTATCATCTTAATCATGGCGATTGTTTTAGGGAAAATTGTTGGGTCTATTTTTCAATGGGTCTATTTTGTTCATCATTAACGTCAGCTGTGTCCAGCTTCAGGCGCCATCCGCATTTCGATAAGGAAAGGACATCTAAAAGAATGAGTATTCGTAGGCGGGTTATATTAATTACTGATGGTGATGAGTATGCAAAAAGGGCAGTAGAGCATGTCGCCCGCGAAGTAGGCGGGCGATGTATCACGATGTCGCAAGGTAATCCCTCTGTTTTAACAGGGGAAGAGCTTGTGAAATTAATTAAAAGAGCTGCTAATGACCCAGTATTGGTAATGTTTGATGACAGTGGACTTGTTGGTGAAGGTGCAGGAGAACGGGCATTAAAGTATGTAGCAACCCATAAGGATATTGAAGTATTAGGAATTATAGCTGTGGCTGCAAAAACCCATCAGGCAGAGTGGACAAGAATCGATGTAAGTATCGATCGAGATGGTGAATTAACGCCTTATGGTGTGGATAAACACGGTATACCAGAGCTCGAGATTGGAAGATTAAATGGAGATACGGTTTATTGCCTTGATGAACTTGATGTTCCAATCATCGTGGGAATCGGAGATGTAGGGAAAATGGCGCGGCATGACCACTATGAACGAGGGGCACCTATTACGAAAAAAGCGGTAGAGTTAATACTCGAAAGGAGTGGATTTCGTGACGAGAGAGAACGAACAAACCTGGCCGATTCCTGAGTCACTGCAAGAAATAGAACATTACATGAAACAGCGGGTCGGACTAGGTGTGAGTTTTGACTTTGGGGTCCGGAAGTTAAAAATTCTCAAAAAGGATGTACACTTCTATTGGATCACTGGTTTATGTGATACTCAATTTATCATAGAAACAGTTGAAGAACTTGTTAGAATTAATGACCATGAAAAGTTGTCATCGGATCTTTTTAAAATAGTTGAAAATAGGCTTGTGAATCAGTCTGTTCAGCAAGTAAAAACACTTGATGAAATGGTTACTCAAGTTTTATCTGGATTAATAGTAGTCGTGGTCGAGGGTTCAAATACCGGACTTGCTGTTGATGTAAGGAGCTATCCTGGTCGAACACCAATGGAGCCAGACACAGAAAAAGTTGTCAGAGGTTCTCGTGATGGTTTTGTCGAAAATATTGTACTGAATACGGCGTTAACCAGAAGAAGAATACGAGATGAACGGCTGCGCTTTGAAATTCTTAAGGTCGGTGAACGATCAAAAACAGATATTGCGATTGGCTACATAAATGATATTGCAGATTCAAACCTAGTGAATATTATTCGTAAGGAACTTAAAGCGATAAAAATTGATGGAATCCCAATGGCAGATAAAACCATCGAAGAGTTTCTTTTGAAACAAGGATTAAATCCTTACCCATTAGTGAGGTATACAGAACGTGCTGATGTCGCCGCAGCACATCTACTAGAGGGTCATGTCATTATATATGTTGATACCTCACCTAGTGTCATTATTGCACCAACTACTTATTTCCATCATGTCCAACATGCCGAGGAGTTCCGTGAAGCCCCTGTTATGGGGACGTTTGTCCGTTGGTCTCGATTTCTAGGGATATTAACATCAATATTTCTACTTCCATTATGGATGTTATTCGTAATAGAACCATCCTTGCTGCCAGAAAGGCTTTCATTTATTGGACCAAATGAGCATACCAATATTCCAATCGTACTACAAATTATATTAGCCGATTTTGGGCTGGAATTTTTAAAAATCGCAGCGATACACACTCCAACACCTCTTTCAACAGCAATGGGGTTAATTGCTGCAGTGTTAATTGGTCAGATTGCTGTTGATGTTGGGTTATTTGTTCCAGAAGTGATCCTATATGTTGCAATCGCAGGGATTGGTTCGTTTACGACACCAAGCTATGAGTTAAGTGTCGCAAATAAAATTGCCAGAATGATCCTAGTAATTCTCGTAGCGGCTTTCCATACACCTGGCTTTGTAATCGGTTCTACTCTGCTGTTTATTCATTTAGTAACAACACGAGCACTTAATACTCCGTATTTTTGGCCATTTCTCCCTTTCGAGCCAAAAGGATTTTTACAGATTATATTCCGCCGTGCCATACCCGGGTCGATATTTCGTCCTAGTATCGTACATCCTAGGAATCGATACCGTCAGCCGCCACGCGAACAATAACTTATTGCGGAATGCAAAAGGTTATGCTAAAGTATTTTTAATTGTATAAAAGGATAAAAAGCTAAATTAGGCAGTATCCTTTGCGGATTCTGTCTATTTATTATTACTTTTTTTATAGCATGGCCATACAATAATAAAGAGTCTTTTACGGAGAGAGGGAAGAAAATGTATTTTTACGGGACAACAGGCGTAAACGGCAAGGGTAATTTGGAAATAGGCGGAGTAGATGCAGTAGAGTTGGCCGAGCAATTTGGAACTCCTCTCTATGTTTATGACGTTTCATTAATGAGGGAAAGAGCTAGAGGTTTTAAAAAGACATTTGAAGAACAAAACGTCAAAGCCCAGGTTGCTTACGCAAGTAAGGCATTTTCGACGATTGCCATGCTTCAACTGGCGGAGGAAGAGGGTTTATCTCTTGACGTTGTATCTGGCGGAGAGTTATACACGGCGATTGCTGCTGGGTTTCCATCTGAGAAAATTCACTTTCATGGAAACAATAAAAGCAGAGAAGAACTAGAGATGGCGCTAGATCATAAAATTGGTTGTATCGTAGTTGATAATTTTTATGAATTAGAACTGTTAAAAAACATCTGCCTTGAAAAAAATGAAACGATAAGCATTCTGCTTCGGGTTACACCTGGAATTGAAGCACATACACATGATTACATCTTAACAGGGCAGGAAGATTCTAAGTTTGGATTTGATTTGCAAAATGGACAAGCGGAAGAGGCGTTAAAGACCGCGCTTCGATTTAACCATTTCGATGTTTTAGGTTTGCATTGTCACATAGGTTCGCAAATTTTTGAAACAACTGGTTTCTTACTTGCTGCTGAAAAAATTGTTGCTAAAATGAATCAATGGAAAAATTCCTTTAATTTTGAAGCGAAGGTTCTAAATCTAGGCGGTGGTTTTGGAATCCGTTATACAAGTGAAGATGAACCTCTGTTGCCTTCTCAATATGTCAGTGAAATTATTAAAGAAGTGAAAAGATTAATAGAACAATACTCCATGGAAATGCCAGAGATTTGGATAGAGCCTGGACGTTCACTTGTAGGTGATGCCGGGACAACCCTATATCAAATCGGTTCTTCGAAAGAAGTACCAGGGGTTAGAAAATATTTAGCTGTTGACGGTGGAATGAGTGACAATATAAGACCTGCTCTCTATCAGGCTAAGTATGAAGCTGTTTTAGCAAATAGGCCTTTAGCAGAAGCAATAGAAAAAGTTTCTATAGCAGGTAAATGCTGTGAATCAGGTGATATGCTGATTTGGGATTTACCGCTTCCAGAGACTGAAGATGATGACCTTCTAGCTGTATTTTGTACGGGGGCATATGGATATTCGATGGCGAACAATTACAATCGTATACCACGTCCTGCAGTGGTTTTTGTGGAGAATGGCAAGGCAACTCTTGTCGTTAAAAGAGAAACCTATGAAGATCTGCTTCGGTTAGACCTTCCCTTAAAATAATAAGCTGCCGCCATGCGGCAGTTTATTTGTTTAAGTAAAATGGATTATTTTTTAGATATAGTGTAGAATGACAACATGTACGCTATCTTCAAATTGCATTTGGAGGATATTTATGAAGAAAAGCAATTGGACTATTTTTGGTATCCTTGTAGGTCTTGCCTTAATATGGGGAATTATTTATTGGGTTTTTATTGTACCAAGATAATAATGATAAATGGGATTGATAGATAAACAATTATTATGTATGATTGACAATAATGAAACACTTTACGAATTTCACTACATATTATAGAGAAAACTGTTTATTTATAAGTTGGTTGGAAAAAATATACTATCCCCTAAACTGGGTTTATTTAATATAATGAGGGAGCTATTATGTTAATTCGTTATAAGAAAACATTTGAAAAAATAGCCATGGGCTTATTGTCCTTTATGCCTACTGAAAAGGACTTGAAGAAACTCCAACTCACCATTAAGGAGTATGAAACAGAAGAAAACTTGCAGCTTTTTCTTTGGAAAGAAGAAGATATTATCGGTCTTATTGGGGTTCAAATGAACGATAATGATTCTTCATTAATGATTCAACATATTTCTGTCAATCCCTCACATCGCTACCAAGGAGTGGGGAAACGAATGGTTAAAGCTTTGAAGGATATGTATCCAAATAAGAATATAACAGCGAATGATACTACTGCGCCGTTTGTTGAGAAATGTGATTTTTGCTAACCCTATAGTAGAGGCAACGAGATTTTATTCGTTGCCTTTTTTATTCTTGAGCGCTTCCACTCGTTCTTCAATAACGTTTGTACGGTCTCGCAACCTATGTCTATGAATAATAGATTCATCTTCTAAATTACTTTCCTGTCCCCAGTGAAATCCTTTATTTTGACATTCCTTTTTGCAGGCTTCTAAAAGTGAGGGATCAGAAATCGGCAAAGTAATGCTTTGATAGCTTTCTTTTTTATCGGTTTGCGTCAAAAGTTTTGATAGCATAGGGAAAAAAATATCACCATCCAAACCCAGGAGATTTGGCTCACGATCATGTAAGGAAAAGATTTTTATCGCTTTTTCCAATGTTCGTTTAGCACCATTAAAATTCTTGCGTCGGTGATGATACCTCGAAACCGCTAAAAGAATGAAGCCTACCCAAATAGAATCTTTACTTTTGTCTTTAGATTCTTTCCAATATTCTTCAAGTATTTCGTGGCATTCAAAATAATCCCTGTCTCCATTAAAATGGGCTAAAAATTGAATATACTGCTTTGGGTACAAAAAATCACCCCTAACTAATAAGATATGTACAGTGTAGCATATTATCGGTGTTTCTTCAGAATTACCCAATTGAAAAGCCCGCCTAAGAAAGACGGGCTCGCTTTTATTCAATCTCTATCTTAAAACCAAGAAGCACCAACGATAATTAACAGAATGAAAAGTACCACGATTAATGCAAAACCGCCTCCGAAACCGTAACCTTCAGCCATGTGTAAAAACCTCCTATACTTGTTTTGTTATTCTTTTCACTCTCATCATATGTAAAGTCCTCGTCCAGTGTTATGGGCAAACATCACATTTTCAACAAATACTCAAGTCAATAATTTTTCTATTGGATAACGTATTTGATTCCTCTATACTAATAATAGTCATAAATATGAAAATTACTTCAAGGATTCTGGTGAAAGATGATACACTATAATGTAAAAATTGATGCGTTTGAAGGACCGTTGGATTTATTACTCCATTTAATAAATCGTCTTGAAATTGATATATACGATATTCCTGTTGCCCAAATTACTGAGCAATACTTAATCTATATAAAAACAATGACAGAACTCAAATTAGATGTAGCCAGCGAGTTTCTCGTGATGGCCGCAACCTTATTAGCCATCAAAAGTAAAATGTTATTACCAAAGCATGAAGAAGAATTAGATGATTTAGATTCCGAAATCAGTTACGAAGAAGACCCAAGGGACGAGTTAGTTGAAAGGCTGATTGAATATCGGAAATACAAAGAGGCTGCTCATGACTTAAAGTCGCTTGAGGAAGAACGTGGACTCATTTATACGAAGCCTCCAAGTGACCTTTCAGATTTGGCAAAGGAAAAGCAGCCGGAAAAAACAGAATTAAATGTCACTCTTTACGACATGTTAGCCGCTTTTCAAAAACTATTACGCAGGAAAAAGCTGCAGCGTCCAATGGCTACAAAGATAGCTAGACAAGAAATATCAATCGAAGCAAGAATGACAGAAATTATGAATGAATTAAGGCATATAAAAGGTCGGAAAAATTTTAATGATTTGTTTCCGGTTGCGGCAAAGGACCATATCGTGGTGACATTTTTGGCGGTTTTGGAGCTTATCAAGAGAAACGAAATTGACGTGGAACAACATGAAAACTTTGGAGATATATTTGTTCATGCAGTGAAGGAAGGAGCAGAAGGGCTTGGAAATAGTTAATTGGCAAAGCATTTTAGAGAGTCTTTTATTCGCTGCTGGCGATGAGGGCCTTACATTGAAGCACGTGGCTGAGGTCCTGGAGGTAGAGGAACTGAAGGCTGGTGAGATTATAGAAGAATTAAGACAAGTATATGAAAAAGATACGAATCGAGGAATCATGATTGTCCAGCTAGCGGGTACTTATCAGCTTGCAACCAAAAAGGAAAATGCAGCCTATCTTAAAAGACTTGTTGACTCCCCAAATACTTCCGCTTTGTCTCAGGCTGCTTTGGAAACATTGGCTATTATTGCTTATAAACAGCCAATTACACGTGCAGAAATAGAAGAGATCCGTGGAGTAAAAACAGAAAGACCACTTCATACCCTTATGACGAAGGCGCTTATAAAGGAAGTTGGAAGGGCGGAAGGTACAGGAAGAGCATACCTATACGGCACGACAAAAGAATTTCTTGATTATTTCGGCTTAAAAAACATTCAAGAATTGCCCAAGCTTCCAGATAAAGTCGAAGAAGAATTCGTCCAAGAAGAAGCTGACCTCTTTTTCGAAAAGTTTCAGGAAAGTATTAATTCTTAAAAATAAAACAATTCCATTTACTTGTGATAAAATAGAATTACGATTTCAATGAAATTTCGAAGATTCAACTTATTCGTTAATGATTGAAGGAGAATGATTTAATTGTTAATAACACAATGTAAAGGATACGAATTGGAAAAGGAAAAATCAAACACTTCAGAAGACTTCTTCAATAGAAGTGAAGTAAGGTTTATTGATGGTTCTGAGGAAAAAACTCTGCACGTATTGTATGTTAGATACTTCGATGAGTTGTTTCAAGAATTTACTCCTTATCAGCAAAACCCAATTTTGACAAAAGACAATATTGAAGTGACCTTCAAGGATATTGTGGCATTAGTTTGTTTACTTAAGAATCCGAGCTTGCGTAATCGAAAACGGTTATACATTAATTCAAAACAGGAATTTGCTTCATACTTTCAAGATATTGATTTTCATAAATTACCTGAAATAGTACTTGCTGTTAAGCAAGACCATAAATTTGAACTCCGTTCTCCACTGGACTACATTAAGCAACCAAGGTAGGAAGGGTATAAAAGAATTTAAAGGGGTGTTTGAATGGGAAATTCATTAGTTAAGACACAGCTGAAAGATGTTGGAGGATTTTTAACCTCGACAATCGGAACACTAGAAAATTATTTAAATGAAACAACGCTCTTACATTTGGAACAAGAATTATCAGGTGATCGGAGTTATTATAAATTAATTCTTTCCAATTTGAGAAAATTACTTGTTTATTGTGAAGAAGGCCTAGATGCTTGTTCTGTAATTCTGCAGAGTGAACCGTTTCAAAAGCCAACTGCTGAGAAAACTCTTTATCGGATCTTTCATCAATGTATTGAGGAGTTTTTCTCTCCTAAAAACGATGCTTGGTTTGAGGATAGCCGTTCTGCCTATACAGGACGAAATTCGATAAAATTTTATAAAACTGTACCTGAAAGTGTACAAAAGTTAGTGAAAGGTCTAGAAGGAGAATTCCAAAGGGTTAGAGAAGAACTGGAATACTATGAAACTGATTACCGTACAAAAATGATTCAATCTAAATAAATGATTAAAAGAACTGTCCTTTTAATAAGGGCAGTTTTTTTGTTCATAATCCATCATTTTTTTCATACCTTTTAGGGGTAGATTCGAAATAAAAGGGTGGGATCGTATGAATCGATTTAGTCAATATGTCCACGAGTTATTTGAATGGAACGAGCAAATGAAGGAGTTTCTAGAAACAGATGATGTCAAAGATAACTTAGAGTTATGGGAGCAGCTCGAACATTTTACTGAATTGATTGAGAATACAAATGGATCATTGTCTAATCATGACATGCTAAGTCTTCAATCAAAAGCAGAAGAAATTCATGAACAACTAGAGAGTTATTTTTCGCGTAAAGAAGGAGTGGGGAATATTTGGGGTGAAAAAAAGACTGTCCCGCCTGGCGGTCATACACTCCCAGAGCTCCCATATGCCTATAATGCCCTAGAACCCTATATCTCGGAGGAAATTATGAGACTGCACCATGATAAGCACCATCGCTCCTATGTAGAGGGTTTAAACAAAGCGGAGGTAAATTTGAAGAAGGCTAGAGACAACAACGACTTCTCTCTCATAAAACATTGGTCAAGAGAATTAGCCTTTCATGGCTCAGGGCATTATTTGCATACAATTTTTTGGAGAAACATGAGCCCAAAAGGAGGAGGCAGCCCACAAGGACTGCTAAAAAAAGAAATAGAAAATTATTTTGGCAGTTTTGACAAATTTAAAAAACAGTTCTCTGAAGCAGCAAAACAGGTTGAAGGCGTTGGGTGGGCGATCCTCGTATGGTCCCCGCGTGCCAGGCACCTTGAAATATTACAATCTGAACGACACATGCTTTTAACACAGTGGGATACCATACCTCTATTAGTTTTAGATGTGTGGGAACACGCATATTATCTACAATATAAAAACAATAGAGCTAGCTATGTTGACAATTGGTGGAATCTTGTAAACTGGAATGATGTTGAAATGAGATATGATAAAGCTTCTGAGATTAAATGGCCAGCATTTTAATTCGTTAGGCAATCGGCTGAAGTCGATTGCTTTTTCATTTTTTGGGACAAATAGTCATATCAAGCCTTGTCCTGCATAAAATTTTAGAAAGCTAGACAGTAAGAATTGCTGCTAGAAATGTTAACGAAGGGGACGAGGTAAACTTATGAGAATGATTTGGAAGCTAGTCATTTTTGCCCTCATGGTCTCACTATTCATTACAAACATTCCTCAAAAGGTGGATGCTTCCGTTTCCGTAAGTGCACGTGGTGCAGTTCTAATGGAGCAAGAATCTGGGCGTGTCCTATTTGAGAAGGATGCTCACACAAAAAGAAGGATCGCTAGTATTACGAAAATCATGACGGCGATTCTTGCGATTGAATCGGGGAAAATGGATGAAATAGTGAAAGTAAGTGAACAAGCTACCCGCGCTGAGGGATCGTCTGTTTATTTAAAGCCTGGGGAAAAGATTAAGCTAGAGCATTTAGTATATGGTTTAATGCTTAGGTCTGGCAACGATACTGCCGTTGCAATAGCTGAACATGTGGGGGGAAGCCTGGATGGGTTCGTCTATTTAATGAACCAAAAAGCACGAGAGCTTGGTATGTTGAATACTCATTTTTCCAATCCACATGGTTTAGACGACCACGAAGACCACTATTCAACTGCTTATGATATGGCTCTATTAACTCGTTATGCTATGCAAAATAAAACATACCAAAAAATTGCTGGGACAAAGACCTATAAAGCGCCTAATCCTACTGAAAATTGGGATCGTCAGTGGAAAAATAAAAACCGTTTACTTACAAAATACAAATACACGACTGGCGGTAAAACAGGGTATACAAAACGTGCAAAAAGAACCCTTGTTACAACAGCAACAAAAGGGGACATGAATTTAATTGCGGTTACATTGAATGCTTCAGATGATTGGAATGATCACATTGCCATGTATGAGAATGGTTTTAAAACCTATGATATGGCGGAAGTGTTGTCAAAAGGACAGTTAGATATAAAAACAAATAAGGTTTATCAAAAACATCTATACTTAAAAAACACGATTGTTTACCCTGCTACTAATGAGGAAATGGACTTGTTTTCAATAAAATATAAATTGAATAAGCCAGGAGAAGATTGGGAGGACTCGAACCATAACGGGGAAGCTGTTGGTAAAGCCCAGGTTTTCCTGGATGGAAAAGTGGTAAGAGAAACACCTATTTATTATCAAGGAGATCCTGAGAAGAAAAAGGGACTGTTTGATTCTTTAAAAAGTATATTCCTATCTGTTATTGGCGTGAAATTACATGGTTAATTATATTTGGGTTTTTATGACACTTGTTGGTTTCGTTTTTGCGATGATTAACGGAACAATGCAAGAAGTAAATAAAGCGATATTTGATGGGGCGAAGGAGGCTGTGACTCTTTGTATTGGATTGATCAGCATTCTCGTTTTTTGGCTGGGGATGATGCGAATTGCCCAGGAATCTGGGTTGCTTGAGTTATTATCTAGGTTATTTCGCCCGCTTGTACGAAGATTATTCCCTGATGTGCCAACGAATCATCCCGCAATGGGATATATATTATCTAACATGATCGCCAATATGTTCGGCTTGGGTAATGCAGCCACGCCGCTTGGGATTAAAGCAATGGAGGAATTAAAACTATTGAATGGCGGCAAGAATTCGGCCAGCCGTTCAATGGTTACCTTCTTGGCAATAAATACAGCAAGTATTACCATCATCCCTACAACAGTCATTGCGATTCGAATGAACTATAATTCTGCATCCCCAACTGAAATAGTTGTGCCTACGTTAATTGCTACCATCATTTCAATGCTCGGAGCTGTTATGATAGATCGTTATTTTTATAATCGACGAAGTCGTAAAGGATGAATGGAATGGAATTTCTTTCGCTCATATCCCTAGGTTTTATCCCGGTCTTAATAGGAATTATCCTCCTTTATGGAACGATTAAACAAGTTCCGACTTATGAGAGTTTTGTTGAAGGTGGAAAAGAAGGAATCAAAATTGCGTTTTCCATCATTCCATTTCTAGTAGGCATGTTAGTGGCCATTACGGTCTTCCGGGCTTCAGGTGCATTAGAAGCATTAATGAATTGGATAAGACCAGCGATGGAAGCAATCGGTGTCCCAGCGGAAATTGTCCCACTCATCTTAATTAGACCCATTTCTGGAACAGCTGCACTTGGTATGACGAGTGATTTAATTGCTGTATATGGTCCTGATTCTTTTATTGGCAGGCTGGCATCTGTTTTACAGGGCAGTACAGATACGACCTTTTACGTGTTAACTGTTTATTTTGGCGCAGTCGGGATCAAAAAAATGGGCGACGCCTTAAAGGTTGGATTACTTGCGGATGTAGTGGGGATTATTGCAGCTATTGTAGTAGTAGTATTAGTGTTCGGAGCACAATAAAAAAATCATTAGAAGAAGCAGATTCCTAGGAGAGAATACTAGGGGGTCTGCTTTTTATTTTTCTACAAAGAGAATACCATTACTTTGAAAAAAGGCGATTTTGTGTCATAATTCATTAGGAAAGAATAACTAATTGTTTTCCTAATAAACTGTGGTGTTGCACAAGTATTCAAAATAAAGGTAAACAGCTGAGGTGGATCATAATGGAAAGATTGCAAAAGGTAATAGCACGAGCTGGAGTAGCTTCAAGAAGAAAATCTGAAGAGTTAATTAAAGAAGGTAAGGTAAAAGTCAATGGGAAGATAGTTACAGAGCTGGGTGTCAAGGTTACATCATCTGATAGGGTTGAAGTGAATGGAATCCAAATTGAGAAGGAGGAGCCTGTTTATTTTCTACTATATAAACCACGCGGTGTCATTTCGAGTGTAAGTGATGATAAAGGAAGAAAGGTAGTAACGGATTTCTTTCCATATCAACAAGAAAGAATTTTCCCGGTGGGACGGCTTGATTATGATACTTCCGGATTATTGCTGCTAACAAATGATGGAGAGTTTGCAAATTTGCTTATGCACCCGCGGAATGAGATAGAAAAAACGTATGTAGCAAAAACGAAAGGAATTCCATCAAAGGAGAATCTAAGAAAATTGGAAAGAGGAATCCGCCTTGAGGATGGAAAAACTGCTCCTGCTAAAGTCAAAATGCTTTCAGTTGATAAGCAAAAACAAACTGCAATCATCGAAATCATCATACATGAAGGGCGAAATCGTCAGGTTAGGAGAATGTTTGAGGCCATTGGACATGAAGTATTGAAGCTGAAACGAGAACGTTATGGCTTTTTAACATTGCATGGTTTATCTGCTGGGGATGCTAGAGAACTGACACACCATGAAGTCAAGCTATTAAGAGGACTATCATTGGAGTCTACGAAGAAAAATTCATAAAGCTGTCACATTTGTATTCGAATGTATTTACTATAGATATAGTGTAAAGTGATATAATTTAGACAATTGTGCTTAGAAATTATACCTTTCAGGGGGGGAGAAAGATGAAAAAGCGGCGATTAGTCATGAGGACAACAATCCTCGTTATTCTTGCTGCAGCCGTTGCCTACACGCTGTATGCCAACTTAACAAAGGATAATAGAATGAAAGTAGAGGTTGGTAAACAAGCTCCTGATTTTGTATTGGTTGATATGGAAGGTAAAAAACATAAACTTTCCGACTATAAAGGACAGGGTGTATTTTTAAATTTTTGGGGGACCTGGTGCAAGCCTTGTGAAGCGGAAATGCCTTATATTAATAATCAATATAATCATTTTAAAGATATGGGTGTTCAGGTGCTGGCGGTTAATGTCAGTGAGTCTGAATTGGCCGTTAACCAATTTATCGAACGCAAGGGACTCGATTTTCCTAATGTGATCGATACAGACGGACAGGTTCAAGCTGCTTATGGAATAAACCCGCTACCGGCCACATTTTTAATCGATAAAAACGGGAAAGTAGTTAAATATCATACAGGACAGTTAACAGAAGCAACTGTCGCGGAGTATATGGAGAAAATTAAACCTTAAGGGGTTGTAGGGAGTTTTTTGCAATGAAAGAGGTTAAATGTGAATGCGGACATGTTAATCCACATGGTACCGTATTGTGTGAGGCATGCGGAAAAGTTCTTGATGAAAAGTCACAAGATAAATCTCTGCTAGATATGCGGTATGAAGGCAGTGCCCGCCGATCACAAACATATAATAAATCCATAGTTGATAAAATATGGAACTTTTTTTCATCTGTCAAGGTAGGAGTATGGCTCATTGTCATCACATTGATTGCTTCTTCTGCCGGTACGATTCTTCCACAGGAAATGTACATACCGCCTACAATGCCAGCTGAAGAATACTATGAAGATCAGTATGGATGGTTTGGGAAATTATACTATGAGTTAGGCTTTAATAATTTATACAGTTCATGGTGGTATTTAATATTAATCGCGATGATAGGTATTTCCCTTGTAATTTGTAGTCTTGACAGGGTAGTACCCTTGTATAAGGCCTTGAAAGCTCAAAAGGTAACAAGGCATGAGGGTTTCTTAAAGCGTCAGCGCCTTTTTAGTATAAGTATAGATGCAGACAAAAATGATATAGCAGCAGTAAAACACCAATTAAAGGCTAAACGCTATCATGTACGGGAAGAAAATGGCGATTTACTTGCTGAAAAAGGTCGGTTTTCTCGTTGGGGGCCGTATGTGAACCATGTGGGATTAATTATTTTTTTAATCGGCGGCATGTTGCGATTTGTTCCAGGAATGTACATTGATAAAGTCTTATGGCTTCGTGAAGGTGAAACGAAGGTTGTCCCTGAAACGGATGGGCAATATTATGTCGCAAACGAGAAATTCATCTTAGAAAATTATGATAAAGAAAAGGACAAAACATTCGAAGCAGCGATTGATCGAGCTGGTATGGTTGTTAAAAATTATCAGACGAACGCAGTTCTTTATAAGAGAGTCGGACCGGCTATTCCAGGTGAACAGCCAGAATTGGAAAAAGTGAAGGAGCACAAAATTCGAGTCAATCAGCCATTGAAATTTGAAAAGTTTGCTTTATATCAAGTTGACTACAAACTTGATGAACTAAATACAATGTCCTTTTCTTTAACTGACAAAGAAACTGGCAAGACATTTGGGGATATAAAGGTTAATTTATATGATCCAAAGCCGAGATTTGACCTTGGAAATGGATATGCTGTTGAGGTATTGAGTTTCTTCCCAGACTTTGAATTTGCAGAAAATGGAGAGCCGAGAACAAAATCTCGAATCCCTAACAATCCTGCTTTCGTATTTCGAATGATTTCACCAGAAGTCCCAAAAGGTGAAACGAGCTTTGTAGCGATTCAACAAACCATTGAGCCATTAGGGGATAATCAATACAAAATGGCCTTTAAAGGAATTGAAACCAAAAATGTTACGGCCTTAACTGTTCGAAAAGACTTAACAATTTGGATCATTGTTTTAGGCGGTATTCTCTTTATGATTGGTGTCATCCAAGGTGCTTATTGGAACCATCGCAGGATTTGGGTGCAAAATAAAAGTGGTCAAATATGGGTAGCAGCTCATACGAATAAAAATTGGTATGGTCTAAAGAGAGAAATTGAAGCTGTACTCTCTGAAACGAAAATAAATATTCCTATTGATCAGATATCAAGGGAAAATGAGGATAAGGAGGGAGTCTAGTTGGTAACAATAAGTAGTAATTTACTCTATATTGCATTCGTTCTTTATTTAGTTGCGACCCTCTTCTTTGGTGGAGCCATCAAGGCTAAAAAAGATATCGGAGAGCAAAAAGGTACAAACCGCTGGGGGAAAATTGCCGTTTTTTTAACCATTGTCGGCTTTTTTTCTCAAGTGGGATATTTTATTACAAGATGGATTGCTGCTGGACATGCACCTGTAAGTAATCTATTTGAGTTTACAACCTTTTTCGGAATGTGTCTCGTTGGTGCATTCATAGTCATTTATTTTATTTATCGGACACCGCTCCTTGGGTTGTTTACTATGCCTGTTGCGATACTTGTTATTGCTTATGCAAGCATGTTTCCTAGAGATATTTCGCCATTAATACCTGCGCTGCAAAGTGATTGGCTTCATATCCATGTTACAACAGCAGCATTGGGTGAAGCAATTTTAGCAATAAGCTTTGCGGCCGGATTGATTTATCTAGTAAAGGTAATTGATCAATCTAAAGCAAGTAAGCGAACTTTTTGGCTTGAAACGGTGATGTTTGGGTTAGTAACAACGTTAGGATTTGTTCTTGTATCCACTTTATTCTCAGCTATGGACTACAAAGCAGAATTTAATTGGATTGATAAGAATGACCAAGCCGCGACAATTGAATATACAATGCCAGCCATTACTGGACCGCATGAAGGGGAACTCCTAACAAAAGGGAAATTTGAACCGTTGGTTGAAATGCCTGCATTAATAAATGCAAAGAAAATGAACTCTGTTATTTGGTCATTTATTGGTGGGTTAATACTTTATGGTTTATTAAGATTAATATTAAGAAAACGTATATCGGCAGCTCTCCAGCCTTTAGTTAAAAACATTAATCTGGATTTTGTTGATGAAATCAGTTATCGTTCCGTACTAATTGGTTTTCCTGTATTTACTTTAGGGGCATTGATTTTTGCGATGATTTGGGCACAAATTGCCTGGACAAGATTCTGGGGCTGGGACCCTAAAGAGGTATGGGCGTTAATTACATGGTTATTCTACGCAGCCTTTTTACACCTCCGGCTTTCAAAAGGATGGCATGGGGAAAAATCAGCATGGCTTGCCGTGATTGGTTTTGTCATTATCATGTTTAACTTAGTGGCAGTTAACCTAGTTATTGCAGGACTCCATAGTTATGCTGGATAATTAAAATTTTAAGTTTATAGCCTTTACTTTTTCCAAGTAAAGGTTATTTTTCACATAATAAGTTAGAAATTAGTTAATTTGTCAAAAATTCGACACTATTTGCAAAGACAATTACGTTTAGTTATAGATTAAAATAGTCACATTTTGTAAAATAACTGCATGGGGGGATTATTAATGGATAAAGACGTGAAAATTTTAGTAGTAGATGACGAGGAAAGAATCCGCCGTTTATTAAAAATGTATTTAGAGCGTGAGGAATATTCGATTGATGAAGCAGAAGATGGGAATGAAGCCTTAACGAAAGCGATTGCAAATGATTATGATGTCATCCTTTTAGACTTAATGATGCCTGGGAAAGATGGTTTAGAGGTTTGCCGTGAATTAAGGGAAAAGAAGGCTACACCTGTTATCATGTTAACAGCAAAAGGTGAAGAGGTTAATCGTGTACAGGGCTTTGAAGTGGGTACAGACGACTATATTGTTAAACCATTTAGCCCGAGAGAAGTAGTATTGCGAGTAAAGGCTCTATTAAGAAGGTCATCTCAAACTAGTTATCTTCAAACAGATACAACAACGAAGGATGTTATTGTGTTCCCGCATTTAACGATCGACAATGACGCACATAGAGTTTTGGCTGATGGTAAGGAAGTAAGTTTAACGCCTAAAGAATATGAATTATTATATTTCCTCGCTAAATCACCTGACAAGGTTTTTGACCGGGAGCAATTACTAAAGGAAGTATGGCATTATGAATTTTTTGGAGATTTGCGTACGGTAGACACACACGTTAAGCGTCTTCGTGAAAAGTTAAATAAAGTCTCCGAGCAGGCAGCAAGAATGATTGTAACAGTTTGGGGAGTTGGTTACAAATTTGAGGTAGTTAATGAATGACCTTTTTACGAAGTGTAGTTGGTAAGCTCTGGTTTACCATCATATTTTTGGTTGCCTTTATCCTTTTCATCTTAACTGTTATGCTACTTGAGTTTTTTGAGAATAACACCATTATGGAAACCAAAAATGATTTGACTCATCAGGCAGAGAAAATAGCGAAAGTGCTTGAAAATCATCCTGGTGAGCAATTTCCTTTAGGATTAGAAATCTCTTGGGAAATTATCGATGAAGTTACAAATGTGGTCATCATTAAAAATGACCAGGAAGTCTATTTCTCTCCCAACTCGGAAAAATCAGTAAAGTTATCGGTTCCAGACATCCGAAATGATGTCGAATTGTCGATAGTTTTTGAGGAAAACAGAACAGTTGAAAAAGTGTCTAGGCTTTCTTCTAATGAATCAAAAAATGACAGTGCGAAATATTCAATCATTGGAGTTCCACTGCACATGGATGATAATCAAAATGGTGCTGTTTTTATTTATCAATCCTTGGAGGTAGTGGAAGAAACTACTCATTCAACAACCAATTTTATTTTACTTGTTGCAGGTGTCGCAATTATTCTAACAACTATTTTTGCTTTCTTTTTGTCTACTAGGATTACAGCACCATTAAGGAAAATGAGAGAAGCAGCATTTGAAGTAGCAAGAGGGAAATTTGATACGAAAGTACCTATCCTAACGCATGACGAAATTGGGGAACTTGCTACAGCTTTTAACCAAATGGGGAGACAATTAAAGTTCAATATGAATGCCCTTAGTCAAGAAAAAGAGCAGCTCGCCAGTATCCTAAGCAGTATGGCAGATGGTGTAATAACCTTTAACCGTGATGGAACGATCTTGATAACCAATCCACCAGCAGACCGCTTTTTGCAATATTGGTACTATGAAAAAGGCGGATCAGGTAACACTTCTGGAGAAATACCAACAGAAGCAATGGAACTTTTTCAACGAGCTGTTGATACGGAGAAAGAGCAAGTAGGGGAAATCTCTCTTCAAGGCCGTCATTGGGTCATTCTGGTCAGCCCGCTTTATAGTAACCGATTTATTCGTGGAGCAGTGGCTGTACTTAGAGATATGACAGAGGAAAGGGTATTAGAAAAAATGAGGAAAGACTTTATTGCAAATGTTTCTCATGAGCTTCGAACACCGATTTCCATGTTACAGGGCTATAGTGAAGCGATTGTCGATGACATTGCGGAATCTCAGGAAGAGAAAAAAGAAATGGCTAAAGTTATCTATGATGAATCGTTAAGGATGGGCAGACTTGTTAATGAGCTGCTTGACCTCGCTAGAATGGAAGCAGGGCATATTCAATTAACACTAGACGAGGTTAACCTTCATTCGTTTATGATTAGAATCGTCCATAAATTTCAAGGGCTTGCCAGAGACAATGAAATTAACCTAAGTGCTGACCTTGAAAATGATATACCAAATATATTATTTGACCCTGATCGTATAGAACAAGTGCTAACCAATTTAATTGATAATGCTATCAGACATACACCACAGGGTGGATCAGTTAGATTACTTGTAAAAAAGGATGATTTCGGCATAAAAGTGGAAGTGTCCGATTCAGGTTCAGGTATACCGGAAGAAGATTTACCATTCGTTTTTGAACGCTTTTATAAAGCGGATAAAGCACGAACTAGAGGGAGAGCTGGTACTGGGCTTGGACTAGCTATTGCGAAAAATATTATTGATGCTCACCGAGGGCATATTTCAGTCCAAAGTAAAATTGGACAAGGAACGACATTTACCTTCTTGCTTCCACGAAAATAATAAAAAAATGGCGATTTCTCTTGATTCACGGGAAACAATTAAATGCGGAGGCGCCTTGTCCAGGAGCGACAAGCATAAGACAAGCGCTGACAGAAGGCGCTTTTTGCCTTCCGAAGCGTTTGGCTTATGACTCGAGCTCCTAGGCGCTGAAGCTGGATACATATTGAAAACTCATCTATTACTGGTGAGTTTTTTGTTTTTTAATGGTTCCAACGATTGCCTTCACTTTTTGGTTTAAACAGTCTATATTTAAGATGTGAAACTTTTTATACATAAGTATCGACTAATTCTATGAACGGGGAGGGGAATGGATGGACTCCGTTTTCGATGAACTATATCAAAAATATCATCATGACGTTTTTCAATTTTTATTTTATTTGGTAAGAAACAAGGAACAGGCAGAGGATTTAGTACAAGAAGTATATATCAGGGTGTTTAAATCCTATCATCGTTTTGAAGGAAAGAGCAGCGAAAAAACATGGCTTTTTTCTATCGCACGGAATGTTGCAATTGATTCATTTCGGAAGCAAAAAGGATGGAAGGGCAGGCTGCTCGAAAAGTTTGATTGGTCTAGCAGCCAAGTAAAAGATAAATACCCGATTCCAGAAGAAATTATGGTTCATAAAGAAGAAGTCAAATGGATTTATCAGTGCTTAGAGCATTGTACAGTGGATCAACGTTCTGTTGTGATATTACGTTTCTTAAATGATTTATCGATTACCGAAACTGCCGAAGCACTGGGGTGGACAGAAAGTAAAGTCAAAACAACACAGCACCGCGCATTAAAGGTTTTAAAGAAATATATGGAAATGTTTAATGAAAAGGAGGGATTAGAAAGTGAAAAAGTCAGAGTGGAGCGATAAGCAGCTCGAAGAATTACTAAGGCAAATGCCGAAAATACATGACCATCGCAATCCTCGTGACATATACCAAAATCTTTCTATAAAAAAGAGAAAAAGACCGGCGTGGCTAATTCCAGGTTTTGCAGCTGCAGCCGCCTTACTCTTATTTTTCTTATTGGTTCCTAAAATGTTGAATGGAACCCAAAATTCTTTTGATAGTGCAAAACAGGAAGACTCGTCAAGTGAATCAAAAATAAGCCAGTCTGATGATCAATCGTCGCTTTTGATGAAAAAAGAGGATAGTATATCAGGTTCTGAACCTGAAATGCGGATAACCGCAATCAATAAAAATGCTTTGTATGATGATGAAGTGGGTGATGGAACTGTATTCACCTATTGGATTCCTGATTCGCAGGCACAAAATCTTGTACCTATTTCTATTGTTGTTTCTCTAGATAATAATAAGGAATGGTTAACTGCCTTTACCGAATCAATGGAATTGTTAAATGAAGAGGAATGGGGACTATCTGATTATTATCCTGTAAATGCCAAGTTCGAATGGGATGATACTAAGAATACTGTCATTGTTGATGTACCTAAAAATCATCCTTATGGGCAAGGTTCAACTGCTGAATTTAATTTTATTACCACGCTAAAGAATAATATAGCTTCGAACAGCAATATAGATAAAATTATGCTAAAAACAGATGGTCAGCCCGGTATAGAACTTGGTAATTATGGCGTACTGCAAGAAATAGAAGTTAAACCAGAAGGAAAACACGCCTATTTCTTTTATACACCTGATGGGATGGAAACCACCTACCTCGTCCCTTCGGCTGATACGTATCAAGATATTAACGCTGCATTCGAAGCAATGAAGACAGATCATCAAGAGCTGGGTCTAGCAGCCTCATTGGTACCTTCCTTCCCTATTAAGGAGGTTACAACCAAAGAAAATAAATTAATCATCACCCTGGATGAAAACGCAGCAATGGAAAACAACAAAGAAACTCTGTACTCCTATGAAGCTATTTTATTAACTGCTAAGAATTTTGGAATAGATACAGTAACCATATTAAATGCTCCTATCAAGCTTTTAGGACCGTTTGATTTAACACAGGATATAACTGTTCCACTAGCACCGAATCATCTTCAAATCCAATAAAAAATCAGTTAAAAAAGATTGACCTTATCAAGGTTAATCTTTTTTGGTCTAGTTATAGGCGCCATCGGCTCGAGGTTATAAGTCAATCCGTCAAGAAGGTTAAAGAACAACCTTCCTGCCGGCTCGTCTTATGCTTGTCGCCGATAGGCAGGCGCCTTCCACTTTTCTATACTTTTATGAATAAAAAACCATTTCTCTCCAAATTATAACAAGTATGTTCAACCGCTCCTCATCAAACTATATGTTCTAAACATAAGTAGATAAACATATTGTTTGTGGAGGAGAGGACAAGATTAAGGAGGAAAAAAATTAAATGCGAGACTACATAAGGCGGCTTTTAATCGCCGCAATTATGGCGCTTTGTGTCAGTTTATTATTCTTAGGAGGTAAGCAGACGGAAGCGAGTGTGGAGGATTCAAAAGAAATAAAAGCAGGATGGATATGGCCCACCGATGGTGTCGTATCTGATACATATGGGACTAGGCATGGTACACATAAAGGAATAGATATAGCTGGGAGTCTTAATTCACCTGTAGTTGCTGTGGAGGATGGTATAGTAGGTAAATCCTATTATTCGAAAACATATGGAAATGTTATCTTTATTAAGCACCCCAATAATTTTGTTACCGTATATGCTCACCTAAATAATCGACTAGTAAACGAAGGGCAAGTGATCAAACAGGGTGATAGAATTGGAACAATGGGAAGAACGGGAGAATCTACAGGCGTTCATCTCCATTTTGAGAGTCATCAAATCGAATGGACGTATGATAAGAAAAATGCTATTGATCCTGAAAGGCTTCTTGGCAATGCCGAGGTAGGTGTGGCAGTAAAAGGTGGTATGGCTAACACAGAAAGCCTAGTAGCTAGTACGAATGTACCTGGTGATAAAGCCCAATATATTGTACAAGCCGGAGACACCCTGACTTCCATTGCAATGAAAAGTAATCTTACAGTTGAAAAGCTTAAGGAAGTTAATCAACTAAAATCGGATCTCATCATGCCTGAACAGGTCTTAGTTATCCAAAAATAAGTAATTATTGCACTAACCGTCACAATTGGTTAGTGCTTTTTCTTTTCAAAATTAATTTTAGGAAGTAATAATAATTATTATAAATTATTTATTGTCCTTTTATATTATAATAAATAACCCCCGCCTAAGTTGGCGGGGGTAGCAGCTTAACAATATTTTTATGACAAAATATTATTCGAATTTTGTTGCGTTGCCATCAAATGGTTCGTCAGCAACTTTAATTGAATCTGTAGGACAGCCTTCAAAAGCATCCATCATGTCATCAATTAATACATCAGGGATCTCAACAATACCCTCATTATCATCAAGAGTTACAAATGCAATACCCTCATCATCATAATCGTAAATGTCTGGTGCTGCTGCACCACATGCTCCGCATGCAATGCAAGTTTCTTTGTCAACAATCGTATACTTTGCCATGAAAAAAAAACCTCCCAATAAAATAACTTACTACATTCCATATATTATGGAAACGCATTACTCACTCCTATTGTAAAACTCTAAGAGTAACTTTTCAATAGAAAAATGCTCTGTAGGATTTGGATTCTGCTAATATTCCACAATTTTTAGCAACACGACTGTGAGTTTCATGATAGAATAAGGGATAGAAAAATAGGTGAATTTGTCGATTATGAGTAAAAAGTGGTGGAATAAAATGTGTAAAATTGAAAACATTTTGTTATATTGTTTAAAACAATTAAATGGTGAACGAACAATTTATTCCATCTATCATCTTTTAAATGGTAAAAAATCATCGCAAACACTTCAGGATGCCCATTTATTTTCACTTAAAAGGTACTTTCGGATACTTGAACCATTAACACGAGAATCTTTTGATGAGATTTTTAACCACTTACTTGAAAAAAAACTGGTTGAACCATGTGGGGAACAAAGATTTCTACTTACCTCAGCTGGGGAAAATTTTTTAATAAATCATGCACAGCCATATTATGTGAATGGCTGGCGGTATCAACCCTTTACTTTATTAGTTTGGGAAAGACTCTCATTATTAGTACAAGTAATTTCAAATTTTACATTCCAAGAAACGAAATATATCCCAATCCAAAAAAATGTAGAAGTTCATAACTGGTTAAAGGGTTTCCTTAAGTCTGCCTCTATACCAAAGAGTGAACTGGGAAAATCCCTTTTTTCGGAATTAGTTGAAATTCTTGAACAGGCAAGGGATGTCAATTCAGACGTCTTGATCTTTCGATTAACGGGATACAAGCAAATTGGAATGACCTCGTCCCAAATTGCAAAAAAGTTAAATATAGATTCAATATACTATCATCTTGAATTTATAAATATAATTCATTGTTTAATTCATTTTGTTGAAAGTAATCCTTCTCGCTTTAAAGTGTTATCATCGCTGCTGGATAATGTAGATCAAAAGGATTCTTTAACACTTTCGGCTCGGAAAACCCTGGTGCTTTTAAATCAGGGCTTTACCGCAGAGGAAATTGCAAGCATTCGGAATTTAAAAATAAGTACGATTGAAGACCATCTAGTAGAGTTTGCTTTGAATGTTAAAGATTTTTCCATTAATTCGTATGTAGATGAAGAAGTTCAGCTTAAGATTTTAGAAATTTCTAGGCAAGAAGCTACTAGGCAGCTTAAGGTAATTAGGAATACTTTAAAAACAGCTTCCTACTTTCAAATCAGACTCGTTCTTGCAAAGTATGGTGATAGGTAATGGAATTAGAAAATATTCTTTATAAGTATTTTGGTTATCAAACTTTTAAAACCGGGCAAAAGGAAGTGATTTCTTCTCTGCTTGGAGGGAACGACACGATTGCAATGCTTCCAACGGGCACTGGGAAATCCTTATGCTATCAACTTCCAGGGTATTGTCTAGATGGTCAAATCCTAATCATTTCTCCACTGTTATCTCTTATGCAGGACCAGGTGGAACAACTAATGAAGTTTGGCGAGAAACGTGTCATTGCATTGAACTCTTTTCTTGATTATGAGAAGAGAGGATACGTATTACGGAATTTAACAAAATATAAATATATTTTCGTCTCGCCAGAGATGTTAAGCATGCCCATTATTATGAATAAACTGAAGGCTCTTTCTGTTTCATTATTTGTAGTAGATGAGGCACATTGTATTTCACAGTGGGGATACGACTTCCGCCCAGAATATTCGAAGTTAGGTGAATACCGAAAACAATTGGGGAATCCCCTAACCCTTGCTTTAACAGCAACGGCGACCAAAAAGGTAAGAGAGGATATTATTCAATCTCTCGACTTACACCGTTTTACCAAAATCGAATCAACCATAGACCGGCCTAATATCGCTTTTTACATTGAAGAAGTACCTAACTATTATGTTAAACAATCTCGTTTGATTGAATTAGTTCTACAGCTTCAGAAACCGGGAATCATTTATTTTTCGAGTAAGAAAATGGCTGAACAAATGGCTTCTCTATTAGCGGAGAAGGGAATTACGAGAGCCATGGCTTACCATGGAGGCTTAGACCAGGAACAAAGAATTTTAATACAACAACAATTTATTCACGGACAACTTGATGTAATTTGTGCAACAAGTGCTTTTGGGATGGGAGTTAATAAGGAAAATATACGATTTATTATTCATTACCATATGCCAATGCAAATGGAATCTTATTTGCAGGAAATTGGACGGGCAGGACGCGATGGCGAGGATAGTATTGCTTATTTTTTATATTCTCCAGGGGATGAACAACTTCCTGTACAGTTAGCGGAAGGCGAATTACCGTCTGAGCTGCAAATTGACTGGCTATTTTCCTATTTTCCAAAGGAAGAAAAACTGAATAACCATTTTCTTGAAATGAATCAGCATTTAAGAGAGGATGGGGGGTTCTCTGAGGTTCAGTGGCGGATTATTCAAGACTTTATCAAAAAGCCTCTAGATTTTTCTAACCTAGAACAAGCAAAACGAAGCTTGAAGGATTTTGTTAATGAGAGATTGAAGGTTAAGAAGGACAGTATTGATTATTTAAAAAAGTGGATTAAATCGAAATCGTGCAGAAGAGAATTAATTCTAGGTTATTTTGAAGAGGAGCCTGTTGAGGGCAATAAACAGAAATGCTGCGACGTTTGTGGAATTGATTTAAAACAATACGAAGCAACTGATAATACCCAAAACCATACTGTTAACGATGAAATGTGGAAGGATTATTTATCCAATATTCTACTAAATCGTGAGTTGAGTATATGAAAAATAAATATAATGAACTAATTAAAGGATTAACCGATAGAGAACTACTCTCTCATCTATATATGACTCAGATATTACTGCTTGGTATTACTTTTATTTTAGGTATTCTATTGTTTGATCATTTTTCGTATTTGCAAAGTATTGACTTTTCTGATGTGAGAATTTTATTGATTGGCGTTCCAGCAGGTGCAGCTATAGTCATAGTAGATATATTATTAATGAAATTACTCCCGAAGTCATTTTACGACGATGGAGGTTTGAACGAAAGAATTTTTAAAAACAGAAGTGTTATTCATATAGCCTGGATTGCTGCATTTGTTGCATTTAGTGAAGAGTTACTCTTCCGTGGTGTCATCCAAACGAAGGTTGGACTAATCCTTGCAAGTCTTATTTTTGCAGTCATACATTATCGATATCTTTTTAATTGGTTTTTATTTTCAAATATTGTCATTCTTAGTTTTTTTATTGGCTCCGTTTATCAGTGGAGTAACAATTTAGCTGTTACGATAATCATGCATTTTACAATAGATTTTTTATTAGGACTTTATATTAAATATAAACACACCATAGATGTCGATGAACAGGAGGGGCTGCTTCATGAATAAGGAAGAACCTTTTAGAAGCCAGGCCGAACGGCTAAAGCGGCGAATAGAAAAAATAAATGAAGAAACAACTGAGGTTCGTGACCAATTACCTCCGAGAGAACAAATTCATAGGGAAAAAAGAAAGAAAACAAAATGGAAAATAAAGTATCCAATTATACGTATCTTGGTATTATTTTTTATACTTCTTCCTATTGTTATTTTTAGTGCTTACTCGTATCTTGAGGAGGGAAATGGCAGTAAGACTGAGAAAGTAAATGGGGACTCTTCCGGATATGAAGTTATTAACTTTGAAAAACCTGAAACTGAAAGTACCATTGAAACCAAAGTAGAGGAAAACGAAAATGCTTCAGTGGAGGATGATCAAGAGGCTATCGAAGTGCAAAAGTCTATCAGCCCGGATACAACAATTGAGAGTCCAGCTCCGGGACCAATAACTAATAGCGGGCAAGGCACTGATAAAAATGCTGAACCAGCGCCTCAAGTCATTTATCATACGGTTAAATCGGGAGAAAATCTTTATCGAATCTCTTTGAAATATTATCACTCAAAAGCTGGAGAGGATATCATCCGAAAAGCCAATAACATATCAGGTAATGAAATTCATTTAGGTCAAGTTTTAAAAATACCACTAAATAAGTAGCCGATCATTATTTGATCGGTTTTTTTTATGTATTTTTTCATAATTTATCGGACAAGTTCATATTTATGTTACTGAGGTGGTTGATAATATGGATAAACCAATCCGTTCACTGGAGCATACTGATGAGGCAACCAAACAAATGCTGGAAAACGTACGCAAAAGGAAAATTAAGTTTGATACAGCCAAAAGATGGCATTACTTAACGATTTATTCTATGCTGCTTAGTGCTTTCCTATTTTTTAGTTATTTCTATTTTATGATTGCAAAACAATACTCGTATTCTTTCTTTGCTATGTTTTCTGCCTCGGTTAGTGACGCAATAAATATTTGTTTGCTGGCCATTACAGCAATCCTTTATGGAGCGATGAATGTCTTAAGACAGCAAAAGGATAAAAAGGAAAAGGAATACCAGGAATTAAGGTGCGAAATCGTAAATCGCAGCAAGGATCTATGGAAAAAAGAAGAACATTGGAAAAATCGCCATATTGATTTTGAGGTTATGAAAAAAATCTATGACATAAATCTATATCACGAAAAAAAATAAGAAGCAGCCGTAAACTGCTTCTTTCGTCCTGTACTAAAAAAACTTCTTCTTTCCCTGTTCGTCCTTTAATATTTCCACTGCTTCACGGAAGCGCTGTGAATGAACAATTTCACGCTCGCGCAGGAATCTAAGACCATCATTTAAATCAGGGTCATCACTTAGGTTAATAATCCATTGGTAAGTAGCCCTCGCCTTTTCTTCTGCTGCAATATCTTCATATAGATCGGCAATCGGGTCACCTTTGGCTTGTATATAGGCAGCTGTCCAAGGTACTCCTGCAGCATTATGGTAAAATAACGCATTATCGTGATTGGAATAATGATCTCCTAGACCAGCAGCCTTCATCATTTCTGGAGTGGCGTCCTTCGTGAGTTTATATATCATAGTGGCAATCATTTCCAGGTGTGCAAATTCCTCCGTACCTATATCTGTTAATAATCCAATTACTTTATCAGGTATGGAATATCGCTGGTTTAAATATCTTAAAGCAGCCGAAAGTTCGCCATCTGCACCTCCGTATTGCTCAATTAAATATTTTGCTAAAGTTGGATTACAAGTACTAACGCGAACTGGATATTGAAGCTTTTTTTCGTATATCCACATGTACAACATTCCCTCCCTTTATAATATTAGATTACTATCTAGCTGCAGCGCCTAGGGACTCGGGTCATAAGCCAATCCGTCATGAAGGTTAAAAAGCAACCTTCCTGCCGGCTCGTCTTATGCCTGTCGTCCCTGGACAAGGCGCTTCCGCTTTTAAACTTGCCAAGGCCATGGAGGATCGTTCCAATTCCAAGGGTGTCCCGAGTAACTGTTGCCAAACTGCATAAGAGGGCCAAATTGACTTTCAAAAGCCTTTTTTAACGTTTTTCTTTCTTTTGCATAATGATTAAATTGTTTAATGGCTTCGAGATCGTCCGGATGTGTATCTAAATATAATTGTAGTTCAACTAAAACAAAGTCGACTGCTTGGAGCTGCTCTAACATCTGGTAATATTCGGCTGGAATTTGTTTCATCGCGGCAGTCCCCCCTTTGTTTTCTCAAAAGGATTGAAGTAAGGGTCATAAAATGGTTTCCATAAAGTCCCTGCTTTTAGTGCCTCAAGTGGTGTGAATTGTGGAAGATTTGGAGGTTGAAAACCGATATATAGATTCGGCGGAGTCGAATAAATCTTTTCTAGTATTGGTTTGCAAGGGTCAAAAGGACTGACGACGGGACAGTATGATTTATAAAGTGTAAACATTGTCTCCCTCCCTAAGTAAACATCAATAATAAATATGAAAATTTTCGAGATTCATGACATAATACTTGAATAAAAAGAAAGACAATATGTACCGGTTTACGAAGAAATTGGAAGAGCAAGGTTTCCGTATTTTAAGTATTCAGGAAGATTAGTAAATCGAAACGGAAAGAAATGAAGTCCTTCTCATAGAATGTATGGGAGGGATTTTTGTGATGAAAATAATCTGTCGGATATTTTTTATTTTTCTGTGTGGATATTTATTTATAGAATGGTTTCCCATTACTTATCCATTTGGTTTTACCGATATTTTGGTTGGTCCGATTATTTACCCATTGGAATTTTTAGCTGCCTCATTCGCTTTATTGTTAGGATTAGTCTGCAGTGTACAACTATTTCAACAAATTCTCAAACTTACAATAAAGGGAGTAAAGAAGAAACGGAGTAAGCTTTAGACCTTTTTAGTTTTAGTTTCCTTTATGGTATGATTTCCATAGAACATTTTAGATTGGAAAAGGGGAAATGAATGATTATTATTATTCTAGTTATACTTTTAATTTTGGGAATAGCCTTAATCTTATATATGGTAAAAGAAGCGTTCCTAAACAACGTGGTACTGCATGAAATGACCTTTGAAGATTTTCCAGAGTCGTTCGGAGCGGTATCAATATTTTTTATTTCTGATATACATAAACGTCTTATTTCGGATGAGATTATCAATACAGTTAAAGGGAAAACTGATATTGTAATTATTGGCGGGGATTTAATGGAAAAAAAGGTTCCTTTTGAAAGGGTTAAGCAAAACCTTGAGAAATTAAAACAGGTGGGTCCAGTATATTTTGTTTGGGGTAATAATGATTATGAAGCGGACTTTCGTAAATTGGATGCCATTCTTTTGGATTCTGGAATAAAAGTATTGGATAATACTGCAGCTATCTTTGAATCTAAAAATGGCGATAAAATATCTTTGCTTGGAGTGGATGAAGTAGGTCAAGGGCGAGACAGATTGGACTTGGCGTTGTTAGATGCAGATAATAAAAGCTTTAAAATATTGGCAAGTCACTATCCAGATATCATAGATAAAATATTGCCCGAACATAATATTCGTCTTGTGCTAAGTGGACATACCCACGGAGGACAAATACATATTTTGGGTTATAGCCCATTTAAAAAAGGGAAGGTAGAAAAATTAGAGAATACGACTATTTTAATTAGTAATGGCTACGGTACAACAGGGATTCCATTAAGGCTGGGGGCACCTGCACAGTGTCATTTAATTACCCTTAAAAAAGGGAGTTGACTTTCTTTAAGAATGGCTTGTAACTTATCGGAGGACTGAGGGATGGCGGACCAAGAAGGTAAATATAATATTAAAGCGGCTGCATTAATGCTGGGGATTCAGCCAGGAACGCTAAGAGCATGGGAAAGAAGATATCAAATGATTGCTCCAGTTAGAAATGAGGCAGGACATCGATTATATACAGAGGAACATATCAAAATATTGAAGTGGTTAATAAAAAAGGTTAACCAGGGATTTACCATCAGTCAGGCAGTCTCCTTAATGGGGCATAATCAATCGCAGATGGATTCAGAAGCCTTAAACCTAACGCAAGATAATCCTTTAATCAGTATGACAGATTCTCTGTACGAAGCCTTAGTCCATTTTGAGCATGAGAGAATAAACGAGATTCTTAATAAAATGTTTAGTATCTTTACAATGGAAAAAGTTATTATTGATATTTTTAGTCAGATTCTAAAAAAAATCGAGGATTCTTTCAATCTTGGGAAAATCATCCCTGCACAAAAGTTTTTTTCCAAATCGCTCATAAAAGCCAGGATTGCAACAATCATTCACAGTTTTCCTATTAATGTTCATCAGAATAAAGCCCTATGTATCGACTGTTCAAATGATGGGGATAATTTAGAGCTGCTAATGTTTACGTTTTATTTAAGAAAACGGGGTATACAAGTAATAAATATCGGAAAATTTAGTTCGGAAGATGAGAATGACAAAATAATGGATATGATTCAACCAGATTTTGTCATCATCTGTTGTGAAGTCCAAGAAGAGCTTAAAGAAGCACTGTTACTGGTTAATCACCTATCGAAGAAACATAAGGATCTTACCATTGGACTTGGAGGTAAGGCTGTAACTGCTTTTAAATCATCTGATAAAGATCAATACTCATCCTTCATTTTTGGACAAACTGTTAATGAATGGGAAATGTGGTTATTGGAACGGATGGTATTTTAGACAAAGCACCAACCACTGCCATTGACATACACTAGGGATAAGAGTTACGTCACGGCAGGGGGCAAAAGAGTATGCGCTTAGAACGCTTAACGGTCAATAAGATAAAAATTTTTTTAACCTCTGATGATTTAATGGAAAGAGGACTTTCCAAGGACGACATATGGAAGGATTCAATAAAATGGCATCAACTTTTTCACGATATGCTGGAGGAGGCAAGTGAGGAATTTGATGTTGAGATTCAGGGTTCAGTTGCAGTTGAAATTTTCTCCTTGCAGGCGCAAGGGATGATTATGATCATAACGGTTGACAATAATATTGAAGACGAAGAAGTCTTATTTGATGGGTTTGTAGAAATGCAAGTAAGGGTCGAAGGCTGTGAAAACCTGCTGTATCAATTCGAAAGTATAGAAGATATCATTGCTCTTTCTCACAGGCTGCTTTCATTTAACATAAATGGCGGCAGTTTATATTCCTATAACAATCTATATTACTTAAATATGAATAACATTGATCATTCTATTATAGAAAAAATTGCAGCATTTTTATCCGAGTATGGTAATCCATCGATTCTTAGTACACATGTACTTGAGGAATATGGAAATCTGGTTGTTGAAAATAAAGCGGTGGAGACGATTCGAAAATATTTCAAATAGAATTTGAAATACTTTGAGGATATGTAAATAGGAGTCCACCGCTCCTTTTTATTTTGCTAAAAACCCTTGTTTGACGGTGATGATAGCGGTTACAATATATAACTTGAAAATAGTGAAAAGTGAAATTTTCATCTTGCATAAATTCATTTAAACGTGTATACTTGTGTCTGAAAGCGACAACATTTGTTAAAGTGATTTTCTAGGAGGTTTACAAATGGTAGCCGAAAATAGTAATGAAAAAACTAATCAAGAGGAAGAAAATAATGTTTTAACTTCAACACAGACTGTTATACATAAAGCTCTTGAAAAGTTAGGTTATCCTGAAGAAGTATATGAGCTCTTAAAAGAGCCGTTACGTATGATGACAGTTAAAATTCCAATAAGAATGGATGACGGCTCAGTAAAAATATTTACCGGCTACCGTGCGCAGCACAATGACGCAGTCGGTCCGACAAAGGGCGGGATTAGGTTTCATCCAAATGTAACCGAGACAGAAGTAAAAGCCCTTTCTATTTGGATGAGCTTAAAGTGTGGAATTGTTGATCTTCCATATGGCGGTGGAAAAGGCGGGATTATTTGTGATCCTCGTGATATGTCATTTAGAGAATTAGAAAGACTAAGCCGTGGATATGTACGAGCAATTAGTCAAATCGTTGGTCCTACGAAAGATATTCCTGCGCCGGATGTTTTTACAAATTCGCAAATTATGGCTTGGATGATGGACGAGTATAGTCGTATAGATGAATTTAACTCACCGGGTTTTATTACTGGAAAGCCGCTGGTTCTAGGAGGATCTCACGGTCGTGAATCTGCTACTGCTAAGGGTGTAACTATTTGTATCCGTGAGGCAGCTAAAAGAAAAGGTATCGAAATTGAGGGTGCAAGAGTTGTTATTCAAGGCTTTGGAAATGCAGGAAGCTATTTATCAAAATTCATGCATGATGCAGGAGCTAAGGTTGTAGGTATTTCCGATGCGTATGGTGCTTTATATGATCCGGATGGACTTGATATCGACTATCTTTTAGATCGTCGTGATAGTTTTGGCACCGTTACAAAATTATTTAATAACACAATCTCTAATAAGGAACTGTTAGAACTCGAGTGCGATATTCTCGTACCAGCTGCGATAGAAAATCAACTTACAGCTGATAATGCTCATAATATTCGTGCGGGAATTGTTGTTGAGGCTGCTAACGGACCAACAACGCTAGAGGCAACTGAGATATTAACCGAGCGAGGTGTGTTGCTGGTTCCGGATGTACTTGCATCTGCTGGAGGAGTTACGGTTTCCTACTTCGAATGGGTACAGAATAACCAAGGCTATTACTGGTCTGAAGAAGAAGTAGAAGAAAAACTCGAGAAAGTAATGGTCAAGTCATTTAACAATATTTATGAAACAGCACAAACTCGACGTGTAGATATGCGCCTGGCTGCATATATGGTTGGTGTTCGTAAAATGGCCGAAGCAAGCCGTTTTAGAGGATGGATTTAAAAACTTACTATTGAAACATATTGGAAAAACTCCTATCATATGACGGTAGGAGTTTTTTTTGGAATAATAAATTGAGGTGATCAATTTTGCAACTAGAAGATATTATTATTGTCGGTGGTGGACCATGCGGCTTAGCTGCAGCTATCGCCTTTAAAGAAATCGGGCGTAACCCTCTTATTATTGAAAAAGGTAACATAGTAAATGCTATCTACCATTATCCAACCCATCAAACATTTTTTAGTACCAGTGAAAAGTTAGAAATCGGTGATATTCCGTTCATTACTGAAAGCTATAAACCAAAAAGAAATCAGGCCCTGGTCTACTATCGGGATGTCGTAAAGAGGAAACAACTGCGTATCAACAATTTTGAACAAGTTGTGAAGGTCGTGAAAGAAGAGGAAGGTTTCCTCATAGTTACCGACAAACAAACCTACCAAGCGCCGTATGTTGTAATTGCTACAGGTTACTATGACCATCCAAACTACATGAATGTTCCTGGGGAAGATTTGTCTAAAGTGTCTCATTATTTTAAAGAGGCGCATCCTTATTTTGACAAGGATGTATGTGTTATAGGTGGAAAAAACTCTAGTGTCGACGCGGCTCTTGAACTTGTTAAAGCGGGCGCTAGAGTAACCGTTTTATACCGTGGAACAGAATATTCACCGAGCATAAAGCCGTGGATTCTCCCGGAATTTGAGGCATTAGTACGAAATGGTACTATTCTGATGGAATTTAATTCTCACATCATTGAAATTACGAATGATCAAGTTAGATATAAAAAGGATGGAGAAGAAAAGGCTATATACAATGATTTTGTTTTTGCCATGACCGGATATCGTCCAGACCACCAATTCCTAAAAGCAATGGGGATAAAAATTGACGAAGAAACAGGAAGACCGCTATTTAATCCTGATACAATGGAGACGAATATTGAAGGAGTTTATATTGCAGGAGTCATCGCAGCCGGGAATAATGCTAATGAAATATTTATTGAAAATGGCAGGTTCCACGGAGGTCTTATTGCTCAATCTATTAAAGAAAAATAAGTTACGGGGTGAAGTATTTTTATGAAAAAGGTAGTTTTGTTAACAACTGGAGGTACCATTGCCAGCAAACCGAATAAGGATTCAGGAAAATTAGCTTCGGGTGAATTAACTGGGGAAGAACTTGCAGCGATGTGTAATCTTCCTACCGACATTGAAGTTATTGTTGAATCAGTATTTCAAAAGGCAAGCATTCATATTACTTTTGAAGATTTAGTTGCATTAAAAAATAAAATTGAAAAGTATTTTGAGGATGAAGGGGTTTCGGGAGTTGTCGTTACTCACGGTACAGATACCATGGAGGAAACCGCCTATTTTCTTGATTTAACTATCAGGGACCCGCGACCGGTTGTAATAACTGGCTCACAACGCTCTCCAGAGGATTTAGGAAGTGATGTCTTCATTAATCTAAGGCACGCTATTTATTCAGCCTGTTCAACGGATTTATTGAATGCAGGTGCAGTTGTCGTGTTCAATGAACGAATATTTGCTGCCCGATATGTAAAAAAAGAACACGCGTCTAATATCCAAGGATTTAACGTTTTTGGATTCGGTTATCTTGGAATTATCGATAATGATGTAGTACATATCTTTCAAAAGCCAATAAAGAGAGAATATTTTTCTATTCAATCACCTATTCCTCAAGTAGATATCGTAAAATGTTATATTGGTGCTGATGGTAAATTTATTAAGGCTGCAAGAGAATCAGGGGTAAAAGGAATCATCCTTGAAGGTGTTGGACGTGGTCAAGTAGCACCTCAAATGATGGAGGAAATTGAAAAATCACTTTCAGAAGGAATCGTCTTAGTAGTCACGACAAGTGCAGAAGAAGGTTCTGTCTATACAACTTATGACTATAAAGGCAGTGCCTATGACCTTTATAATAAGGGTGTTATCCTTGGCAGTGATAATGATTCCAAAAAAGCTAGAATTAAATTAGCAGTAGCACTTGCCAGCGGACTAGAGAAAATAAATTTTTAACGGGCTATTAATAAAAGGATATAATCTTTCATTTAATTAATGACAATATCATGTTAGGATAAAAGTAACGAATTGATTTGAAATGAGGATTAACCATGCTGGGAATATTATCAGCCGGTATTGCCCCCGGACTGGCCTTATTAAGTTATTTTTATTTGAAAGATGAATATGAGTCAGAGCCCATATCCGTTGTATTAAGAACATTCATGTTTGGAGCTTTGTTAGTGTTTCCAATCATGTTTATTCAGCATGTACTTCATACGGAGAATATAATTAAATCTGGATTTATTGAAGCATTCCTTTCCTCAAGTCTTCTCGAAGAATTTTTCAAATGGTTTATCCTTTTTTATGCTATTTACCAGCACGTTGAGTTCGATGAACCATTCGATGGTATTGTATATGGGGTGGCAGTATCACTTGGTTTTGCCACCGTAGAAAATATTTTTTACTTGATTGCAAATGGAATTGAACATGCGATGGCAAGAGCGCTTCTGCCTGTATCCAGCCATGCTCTATTCGGAGTCATTATGGGATTTTACATTGGTAAAGCAAAGTTTACTGAAGGAAAAAAGGCAAAATGGATAATAATTTCTTTGCTCTTGCCATTCATTCTTCATGGATTTTATGATTACATTTTAATCTCCCAGGAAAACTGGCTATATATTATTTTACCTTTTATGATCTTCCTTTGGTGGTTTGGTTTAAGGAAGGTTAAGATTGCGAGAATATTAACGACTAACCATAAGAAAAAACAATATTCAACTCAAAATTCCTTTCATTCTTAAATGAAGGGGATTTTTTTTGAATAAATTTGCCATTAAGACAAAAAATAGGGTTACATCTAAAAAGATTTACAACTGGGGGTTACTTTACCATGAAGAAGAAAATCGTTAACTTGACTATTCCAATCTTAATCTCCCTTTGTATAATGCCATTTGCGTTTCTGGAGAACAACAGGGCATTTGCATTCTCTAATCAGGTTATCCAACAAGGTGCGGTTGGAGATGATGTCATTGAGCTTCAATCCAGACTTCAGTATTTGGGATTTTACAATAAGAAAATTGATGGAGTGTTCGGTTGGAGCACCTACTGGGCTTTAAGGAATTTTCAGTATGAGTTCGGGCTGCCAATCGATGGTCTAGCAGGTACGGAAACAAAGGAAAAATTGGTCAAGGCTAGTAAATTTAATAAACAATTTGTAAAGGAACAAATCAATAAAGGAAATAAATTTACACATTACGGTGGAGTAGACCAAAAAAAGCAGAGTGCACCACAGCCAAAAGCACCGGCTAAAGCTCCTGCCAAAACACCTGCTGAAACGGCTAATCCAAAACCGGCTGCACCTGCTCCAAAAGCTTCACCAACTAAACCAACTGCGGCTAACACTCCAGGTGGATTCTCAAGTAATGATATCCAATTGATGGCTAATGCTGTATATGGAGAAGCGAGAGGTGAACCATATACAGGTCAAGTGGCAGTAGCTGCCGTTATTCTTAACAGGGTAAATAGCGCGTCCTTCCCTAACACTGTATCAGGAGTTATTTTCGAACCTGGCGCTTTTACTGCCGTCGCTGATGGGCAAATTTGGCTTACCCCAAATGAAACGGCTAAAAAGGCAGTTTTAGATGCGATTAATGGTATTGATCCTACCGGGGAAGCTCTTTATTATTTTAATCCTGTAACAGCTACAAGCAAGTGGATCTGGTCAAGACCACAAATTAAACGAATTGGGAAACATATTTTTTGTGAATAAGAGGGGTGAAAAGGATGATTAGAGGAATAATTATTGGTGTTCTAGCCGTGGGTGTTGCGGGTACCGCCTATTGGGGTTATCAAGAACATCGGGAGAAAAATGCGATTCTAATTAATGCTGAAAATAATTATCAACGTGCTTTTCATGATCTTACCTATGAAATGGATTTACTTCACGATAAAATTGGAAGCACTCTTGCAATGAATTCTAGGCACTCTTTATCCCCTTCACTAGTTGAAGTTTGGAGACTTACCTCTGAAGCTCATAGTGATGTAGGGCAGCTGCCGCTGACATTGCTGCCATTTAATAAAACAGAAGAGTTTTTAGCTAAAATCGGAAAGTTTAGTTATCAAACAGCGGTAAGAGATTTGGATAAAGAACCATTATCAGAAGAGGAGTATGAAACGTTAAAAGTTTTATACAAGCAATCTGGTGATATTCAGGGTGAACTGCGTAAAGTACAGCATATGGTGTTGGAAAATAATCTTCGCTGGATGGACGTTGAACTTGCGTTAGCGTCAGGGAAGGAACAAACTGATAATACGATTATTGATGGATTTAAAACAGTTGAAAAAACGGTATCAGGCTATGATGAAAGTGACTTTGGTCCAAGCTTTACGAACATGCAAAAGAAGGACGATAATTTTAAGAAAATTAAAGGGAAGACCATTTCTGAAAAAGAAGCAATCAGTATTGCGAAAAAATATATGAAATTTGATGGGAATGCTGAAGTTAAAGTAACTGAGAACGGGAAAGATTCAGATTATGGTTTTTATAGTGTATCAATAAGAAATAAGAAAACCGGTCAAGAGGGAAGCATGGATATTACCAAAAAGGCAGGGTATCCAATATGGTTTATTAATCATAGAGATGTTACAGAGCAGAAAATAAGTTTAAACGATGCAAATCTGAGGGCTGCAGCATTTCTAAAGGAAAATGGTTATAAAAATCTAGAGCTGTTTGAGAGTACTCAATATGATAATACAGGTGTATTTAATTTTGTGACCATTGAAAACAAAGTTAGAATTTATCCTGAGGCTATCAAAGTAGAAGTGGCGCTCGATAATGGCAACATAATTGGTTTCTCGGCAGAGGAGTATTTAAAATCATTAAATGATGAAAGAGAAATTGAAAAACCAGTGCTAACTAGTGAACAAGCTCGAGCAAAAGTAAATCCTAACTTTAAAGTAATGGAAGAAAGACAAGCGGTCATTGTGAACGATTTAAATAAAGAAGTATTATGTTATGAATTCCTAGGAACCATCGGTGACGACACCTATAGAATCTTTATCAATGCAGCAGACGGTGTCGAAGAAGAAGTAGAAAAACTAAAAAATGCCGAAGAAGTTTATGACGAGGTTATATAAGGTATAAGAATAAAATTATGCCATCACTCCAATAATAGTAATAATTGGAATTTGGAGTGATGGTATGAAAATTGTAGAAAGAATCTTAATAAAGGTAATTATTATCCAATTTATCTTTCTTTTTTTCGCTCAGCTATTCTTACACCAACTAGATATCTTTCCTCAATTAGAACAGTTAACAAAATATGAAGGTGTAAATGAAAATACATTTACAGAGATTCTACAAACCTTTAGTAATTAAAAAGCAGGATTCCTGCTTTTTTTTTATTCTCAAAGTGGGAACAGTATAAAAGAAAATCCCATATAAAAATGCTAAAAAAAAGAGGCAATCGGCTTTCTTATGGTAAAATAAATAAGAGTGTATCAAGCGAACATGAGTAACTTAGGAGGATCTATGGAAAAAAAATTATCAATCGCAATTGACGGACCTGCCGCAGCGGGTAAGAGCACAGTAGCAAAAGTTGTGGCAGAAAAGTTATCCTACATATATATAGATACTGGTGCAATGTATCGTGCCCTAACATATAAAGCACTGGTTAATAACCTTAACTTAGAAGATGAAAACTCTCTATTAGACACTCTATTAGAAACAAAATTAGAACTGTTTCCTTCACCCAAAGGTCAATTGGTATTTCTTGATAATCAAGAAGTAACGGAAGGGATTCGTTCATCAGAAGTTACAAATTCGGTTTCGATCGTAGCCAAGCATCAAAAGGTCCGAGAAGAAATGGTAAGAATGCAGCAATCCTTTGCCGTAAACGGCGGGGTTGTGATGGATGGCAGGGACATAGGGACACATGTGCTTCCAAATGCTGAAGTAAAGGTTTTCTTACTTGCAAGTGTAGAAGAAAGAGCCGTAAGACGCCATACAGAAAACCTCCAAAAAGGCTTTCCTTCCGATTTAGAACAATTAAAGGCAGAAATTGCCCGTCGGGATAAAATAGACTCTGAACGAGAATTTGCACCATTGAAAAAAGCAGACGACGCAATTGAAATTGACACAACATCCTTGTCGATCCCCGAAGTAGTAGAAAAAATAATGGCGCTCGTTCATGAAAGGGTTGGATAAGTGTGACGTTTTATTCGTTTGCAAGATCAGTTGTTGCTGGTGTTTTTAAACCGTTGTATCGAATTGAAGTTAGTGGATTAGAGCATTTCCCAAAAGATGGCGGCGTGCTGCTTTGTACAAATCATATTCATAATTTTGATCCTTTAGTCGTTGGTATCACGGCTCCTCGACCTGTCCATTTTATGGCAAAGGAAGAATTATTCAAGGTTCCTGTATTGGGTAATATCGTGAGAAAGTGCAACGCTTTCCCAGTAAAAAGGGGGAAAGGGGACAGGGAATCATTAAGAGCTGGATTAAAGGTATTAAAAGACGGAAACGTGTTTGGTCTTTTTCCTGAAGGGACAAGGAGTAAAACGGGTGAAATCGGCAAAGGTCTATCGGGAGCGGGTTTTTTTGCCCTTAGAACAGAAGCAGATGTAGTCCCATGCGCCATAATAGGACCGTACAAAAGTTTGAAAACGTTAAAGGTCGTTTATGGAAAACCGATAGCAATGGAGGAAATCAGGGCAGCCAAGGCCTCTGCAGAACAGGTGACTGAATTAATAATGTCAGAAATCGATAAACTTATAAAAGAGCACCGATAGGTTCTGCTTGACAAAAACGGCTATTTGTAAGAAGTTAGTAAAAAGAGATTTTATTAGAATATTCACTCGTTTATCATTTTTGATATTATATAATTTATTTAGCAGTAATTGGATTAAGGAGGAATACATATGTCGGAAGAAATGAACCAAGTAGAAGTGAAAAATTATACGATTGGTGATAAAGTCACTGGACAAGTTACGAAGGTAGAAGAAAAGCAGGTTATTGTAAATATTCAAGATAGTAAACATGATGGTATTATTCCAATCAGTGAGCTTTCTAGCCTTCATGTTGAAAAAGCCTCAGACGTTGTTTCTGAAGGCGATGAATTAGAACTTGAGGTATTAAAAGTAGAAGAGGATGCCCTAGTATTATCAAAAAGAAAAGTAGACGCTGAAAAGGCCTGGGTAAATCTAGAAAATCTTTTCAATAGCGGAGAAGTATTTGAAACGGAAGTAAAGGATGTAGTAAAGGGAGGTCTTGTCGTTGATCTTGGCGTTCGAGGCTTTGTACCGGCATCTTTAGTAGAAGCTCATTTTGTCGAAGACTTTTCAGATTATAAAGGTAAAAATCTAACTTTTAAGATTGTTGAACTTGATAAGGAAAAAAATCGTCTCATTCTATCACACCGTGCAGTGGTGGAAGAAGAAAAGGGTAAACATAAGAAAAACCTACTAAACACGATTACTCCTGGTTCAGTAATTGATGGTACTGTTCAAAGAATTACAGATTTTGGAGCATTCGTTGATATTGGCGGTATCGATGGCCTTGTTCATATTTCTCAATTATCATATCAACATATTGATAAACCATCAGATGTTGTACAAGAAGGTCAAAAAGTAAAAGTAAAGGTTCTTAATGTAGATCGTGATAATGAAAGAATTTCTTTATCTATTAAAGAAACTCAGCCAGGACCGTGGTCTGATATAGCTGAAAAAGCACCTAAGGGCAGTACATTAACAGGAACTGTTAAAAGATTAGTTTCATATGGTGCATTTGTTGAAGTTTTCCCTGGCGTTGAAGGCCTGGTTCATATCTCGCAAATTGCTCATAAACATATCGGTACACCACATGAGGTATTAAAGGAAGGGCAAGAGGTGCAAGTGAAAGTACTAGACTCTAACGAACAAGAGCAGCGACTTTCACTAAGTATCAAAGATCTTCTTGAAAAAGATGTGGAAGAAAACTTTGATTATGAACTCCCTGAGGAATCAAAAGGATTCCAGCTTGGCGAAATGATTGGCGATAAATTAAAGAATCTGGGAAAATAATGGTGATATAAAGTGTCTAGATCTGAACGGAAATGGGATCATATCCGCTATGCCCTAGAAACTGGGCAAAAGCGATCAACAGCATTTGATGATGTTCAATTTATTCATCAAAGTTTACCTAACATTAATGTTTCAGATGTCACCTTTCACCAAGAAATTGGCGGACTTTCTTTAAGTTCGCCAATTTTTATCAATGCTATGACAGGCGGCGGTGGCGAAAAAACCTATACCCTTAATAAGCAGCTGGCAATAGTGGCAAAGGAAGCAGGGCTTGCTATGGCAGTGGGATCACAAATGTCAGCATTGAAAGATCAATCTGAAAGATATACATATGAAGTAGTACGAAGAGAAAACCCATCTGGAGTGTTGATTGCCAATTTAGGAAGTGAAGCAACACCTGCTCAAGCAAAAGCGGCAATTGATATGATTGAGGCAAACGCCTTACAAATCCATTTAAATGTAATCCAGGAACTCACAATGCCCGAGGGAGACCGGGAATTTTCTGGTGCTTTAAAAAGGATTGAAGCGATTATTAAAGAGGTAAACGTTCCCATTATAGTGAAGGAAGTTGGCTTTGGCATGTGTAAAGAAACAGTGGAGTCTCTCTCGTCAATAGGGGTTTCAGCTGTGGACATCGGTGGTTTCGGGGGAACAAATTTTGCTGAAATAGAAAACAAGCGCAGTGAAAAATCACAAGCTTTCTTTAATCAATGGGGAATACCTACTGCCATTTCTATAACTGAAGCCTCACATGCCTCGAAATCGGTTTCAATCCTCGGCTCTGGCGGGATTACCTCTAGTGTTGAACTCGCTAAAGGAATAGCTTTAGGAGCTAGTGCAATTGGCTTTGCAGGCTTTTTCTTAAAAATCCTCGTTGATAAGGGAATAGATGCCCTATATGAAGAAATCTCGGCCCTTCATGATGAGTTAACAATCATTATGACAGCTTTAGGAGCTAAATCAATTCAAGAACTGCAAAGAGCGCCATTGATGATATCTGGTCAAATGCACCATTGGTTAAATCAAAGGGGAATTGATACAAGAACATACAGCCAGCGAACTATAAAATAAGCTCCCGCAGTCAGCGGGAGCTTATTTTTGTCAGCTATACTTATTATCGTTTAACCCACGTGCCTCTTCTGGGCTTTGAAGCTTCGTTGAACCTGGATAATGAAGCGCCTGATCACGGTCTACTCCTGCTCTGCCGCTTGCTTTAACCTTTTTTGCTTGTCGATCCTTTCCCATTTCTCCACACCTCCTACTATTAACATGATTTTGTTGAGGAAAGATTATTCAGGGAAGTATGAAACTACATAAAGAATACCGATAATGGAAATAGTAGGAGGTGTGTGATAATGGAGGGTTCAATGTTTTATTGGATACTTTGGGTATTTTGGGTATATGTAACTTTTGTTATGAACAAACAAAATCATTATCGTTCAAAATTAGCAAGTTTCATTTTAGTATTGATTATTCTTTCAAATGTACATTTTATGTTTATGAGCTATGAGTTTTATGCTAGTGGGTTATTTATGCTGCTATTATCTTATATTATTCTTAGTAAGAAAAAACTTGGTTCATTGCTATATGCCTTTATTTGTTCACTCATTGTAACGATTGCTTATGTTACCTTTAACTTGTTTGTCATTTATGATCCTGTATGGGTGATTTTTCAAAAGGAATGGATGATGGGAATATGTTTTAGCTGCCTGGCAATTTTTTTACTAACTTCTTTAAAAGACAGATTGTTGATTATTGTAACTGGTACCATGCAAGGAGAGATCCTCTATGCCTTTTATCTTAGTAAATTTGAATTTTCTTATCCAATTGGGTCCATTGCTTACCTAGATGTGTTTTCCTTAATTACAATTCTGTTGGTAAGCTGGAGCATACTAGAAAATGCAGGAACATACTCTCAAAACCATTTTCATTTTTTGGAGAAGAGTAAACAAAAATCTTCCTAAAATAATTCTTCCATGTTTTGGATTGCGGTTAAGGAATATCATTGCTAAAATAATATGGTTAGACCCTTCTCTTTGAAAGAAGGGTTTCTTTATCATTAGTACGCAATTGCTTGATTATATAAATTGAGTTTCTCTGCTTTAACGATAATAATAACAAATATTGATAATTATATGGATGAAAGGATGGCGATTATATTGGTAAAACCTGTTATAGCTATTGTAGGACGACCAAATGTTGGAAAATCAACTATTTTCAACAGAATTGTTGGAGAGAGAATTTCCATCGTTGAGGATATCCCAGGAGTAACACGTGATCGAATTTATAGCTCAGGGGAATGGTTGACACATGATTTTAATGTCATTGATACGGGTGGAATTGATATTGGCGACGAACCGTTTCTGGAGCAAATTCGTCAGCAGGCTGAAGTAGCGATTGATGAGGCAGATGTTATCATTTTCTTAACAAATGGCAGAGAAGGGGTAACGGCTGCAGATGAAGAAGTAGCAAAGATATTATATAAATCGAAAAAACCCATCGTATTAGCTGTTAATAAAATTGATAACCCTGAAATGCGTGAACAAATCTATGATTTCTATTCTTTAGGGTTTGGCGAACCGATACCAGTATCAGGATCTCATGGTCTTGGATTAGGTGATCTTCTAGATGAGGCAGCGAAACATTTTCCTAAGAATAAGGGGCAAGATTATGACGCAGATGTCATTAAATTTTCTTTAATCGGCCGGCCTAATGTTGGGAAGTCATCATTAGTGAATGCAATTTTGGGAGAAGAACGTGTCATAGTAAGTGATATTGCAGGAACAACAAGAGATGCCGTGGATTCACCTTATACATATAATGGCGATAAGTATGTCATTATTGATACCGCTGGAATGCGGAAAAAAGGAAAGGTCTATGAGAGTACCGAAAAATATAGTGTACTTCGTGCCTTAAGAGCAATAGAACGGTCTGATGTTGTTTTAGTTGTGATTAATGCAGAAGAAGGCATCATCGAACAGGATAAGAAAATTGCCGGTTATGCACATGAAGCTGGCAGGGCTATTGTAATTGTAGTCAACAAGTGGGATGCGGTAGAAAAAGATGAAAAAACAATGAAGGAACTTGAACAAAAAATTAGAGAGCATTTTCTCTTCCTTAGTTATGCTCCCATTGTATTCTTATCTGCTAAGACGAAAAAACGTATTCATACACTGCTGCCAATGATCAATACTGCTAGTGAAAACCATGCAATGCGCGTTGAAACAAGTGTTTTAAATGATATAATTATGGATGCGGTAGCCATGAATCCGACACCTACGGACAAGGGTCGTCGATTAAAGATTTATTACACCACCCAAGTAGCGGTGAAGCCGCCAACCTTTGTCGTCTTTGTAAACGAGCCGGAATTATTGCATTTCTCTTATGAGCGCTTCTTAGAAAATCGAATCCGGGAAGCATTTGGATTCGAGGGAACCCCGATAAAAATTTATGCAAGAGAAAGAAAATAATTTTACGGTGGGAGTGATCTAAAATGCAGGAAAAAAAAGAAGCTGTGGCCGTTATTGGAGCAGGGAGCTGGGGGACTGCACTTGCGATGGTCCTTGCAGACAATGAACATGAAGTCCGGTTGTGGAGCCATAATGAAGCTCAGGTGCAAGAAATCAATCAGTTCCATACAAATAAGAAATACTTGCCAGAAATCAATTTACCAGAATTAATTGTCGGTTATGGTTCTTTGAGTGACGCTTTAGCTGGAATCAAAACGGTGATAGTAGCGGTACCGACGAAAGCTATTCGCGAAGTACTTGGGAAAATACGTACCGTTCAAAACTCACCTTTGACCATTGCACATGTTAGTAAAGGGATTGAGCCTGATTCCCTTTTGAGAATATCGGAACTGATAAAAGAAGAAATGCCAAGTGAGCTTTTAAATGCAGTAGTTGTCCTTTCAGGACCGAGCCATGCCGAGGAAGTTAGCCTGAGGCATCCGACAACTGTAACGGTTTCGTCAGAAAATATGGCTGCTGCTGAAGAAATACAAGATTTGTTCATTAATCATAATTTTCGAGTCTACACCAATCCAGATGTAATCGGAGTTGAAATTGGCGGAGCTTTAAAGAACATTATTGCCTTGGCTGCCGGAATAACGGACGGGCTGGGATATGGTGATAATGCAAAAGCGGCATTAATAACCAGGGGACTAGCCGAAATCGCTCGACTTGGTACAAAAATGGGGGCCAACCCTTTAACCTTTTCGGGCTTAACGGGAATAGGAGATCTTATTGTAACTTGTACAAGTGTCCATTCAAGGAACTGGAGGGCGGGAAATCTCCTTGGTAAAGGGAAAAATCTTGATGAGGTTCTTGATAATATGGGAATGGTTGTTGAAGGAGTAAGGACAACGAAAGCAGCTTATCAGCTTGCCAAGAAGTATAATGTCAGCATGCCAATCACATTTGCCCTATATGATGTTTTATTTAATGGGAAAAATGCAAAAGATGCAGTTGATGTATTAATGGCACGTGGGAAAACCCATGAAATGGAAGATTTAGTGAATATTCTTGAAGAGAGAAACCTTGAAGATTAAAAATTGTGCATTTTCATTGAAAAATAGGCATTCACCTGAGTGCGTTTCCCAGCATAGTTGCATACAATGCAAGCGAAGCACACGTGTAGTATGAACCAACTGATTGGGTTGTTTAGTCACTAAGACTGAAGTAAGGAACTCGCCCCTCTTTACTTCAGTTTTTTTATTTATGAAAACAAAAATTTTTTTATGAAATGGTCCTGCTATGTTATAATAGCTTTCGGAATAAGGGGGGGTGTCCTGATGTCACCAGGTATGTTGAAAATGTGGATATCGATTGCAGGAATGGGAATTATGTTTCTTGCTATTATTACAATTTATTTGAGCCGTTATAAGTTAACAGGAATCCTAAAGTTTTTTACTGCGGTCCTTGCTTACATTTTTTTAATCATTTCCGGAATCACGTTGGTTATTGTCCTTTTTACATAAAAAACAGAAAAAGAAAAAATAGGTGATTGTATGAATTGGAAGGCCGTTGTCACACTGATCATTGTAACTTCTTTGTTTTTATCCGGATGTATGTATCCATCTGAGAAGTTAGCGGAAAATCAAATCCCATATACAGACCAAATCGCTGCAGTTCAACAAGCGGTAAATTCCTTTAAGGAGGATAATGGCGGAATCCTGCCGATAAAAACAAGAGATGCAGTGACTCCAATCTATCAAAAGTATCCAATTGAATTTAAAAAAATTTCTCCCCAATATATGGCTGAGCCGCCGGGGAACGCGTTTGAAAGCGGTGGGATCTTTCAATATGTCCTTGTCGATGTTGAAACCAATCCAACCGTAAAACTATTAGACTTAAGAATGGCTGACACAATTCGTGATATTAATCTGAGAATCCAATCCAATGGCTACCCGCCATATAAAGAAAGACTTGCTGATAATGTGTATTCACTTGATTTCAACAAATTGGGATATAAGCAGGAGCCATACGCTATTAGTCCATATTCAAATCAAAATCTCCCGTTTGTAGTAACAACAGACGCAGAAGTCTACGTTGATTACCGACAAGATTTATTTCAGAAACTGAAAAAAACGGACAAGAAGATAATACCAGGTGAGGATATTCGTAATATTCTTGTGGAAGATTCCATGTTTGTTCCAGCCTATTCTTTACCGTATACAGTCGATCCTGAGACAAACGAACCAGTTTTTTTAAAGCAATAAGTAATATCAATTAGTCATAACCCTTCTCCTTCGAAATATATTGTAGGAGAGGGGTTTTTTTGGGCACACAAATGCCATTTTCCAATTAGGTTAAAGACATACGGTTTAGGAGTCTCTCCCGTGTTACTTTACCAGAAACCCTCATTCAATCAACTGTTCAGACACAACAGATACTAGCATATTCAAGGAAAATATAGTCAAGGGGGTAAAAAAATTTTAAAAAACTGTCATAACAATATAGGACAACGTCATAAATATATATTGTCCAAAAATATCTTGATGGATAATATTATCCCACTTTACTCTATGATCGGGAGGGGATCACTTGGAAAAGGTTGATATTTTCAAAGATATTGCCGAAAGAACCGGCGGTGATATTTATTTAGGAGTAGTAGGTGCAGTTAGAACAGGAAAATCCACATTTATTAAAAAATTTATGGAGCTTGTGGTTTTACCGAATATAGACAATGAAGCAGAGAGATCGCGAACAGTGGATGAGCTTCCTCAAAGTGCTGCAGGTAAAACTATCATGACAACTGAGCCCAAGTTCGTTCCCAATCAGGCCGCTACTGTCCATGTTGACGAAGGACTTAATGTTAATATTAGACTCGTTGATTGTGTCGGTTACACGGTTCCAGGTGCTAAAGGGTATGAGGATGAAAATGGTCCAAGGATGATTACGACTCCTTGGTATGAAGAGCCGATTCCATTCCACGAAGCTGCTGAAATTGGAACTAGGAAGGTCATTCAAGAGCATTCTACGATTGGTGTAGTGGTGACTACTGACGGCACAATTGGTGAAATACCAAGAAGTAATTATATCGAAGCTGAGGAAAGAGTGATCAATGAGCTTAAGGAAGTGGGCAAACCGTTTATTATGGTTGTTAATAGCGCACAGCCATATCATCCGAGCACGGAAACACTCAGATCCAGCTTAGCGGAAAAGTATGACATTCCTGTGCTGGCAATGAGTGTTGAAAGCATGCGTGACAGTGATGTTCTTAACGTTCTTAGAGAGGCTCTATACGAGTTTCCAGTGCTCGAGGTTAATGTTAATCTTCCTAGCTGGGTAATGGTATTGAGAGAGAATCACTGGCTGCGTGAAAGCTATCAAGAAGCAGTTAAAGAAACGGTTAAGGATATCAAGAGATTAAGAGATGTCGATAGGGTTGTACAGCAATTCAGCGACTTTGATTACATTGAGAGGGCGGGATTAGCCGGAATTGAAATGGGTCAGGGTGTTGCGGAAATCGACTTATTTGCTCCAGATGAACTTTATGATGATATTTTAAAAGAAATCGTCGGAGTAGAAATTAGGGGTAAAGATCATCTTCTTGAGTTAATGCAGGACTTTGCTCATGCAAAAGCGGAATATGATCATATATCAGACGCGTTAAGAATGGTAAAACAGACAGGTTATGGTATTGCCTCACCGTCACTATCAGATATGAGCCTGGAAGAGCCGGAAATTATCCGCCAAGGTGCAAGGTTCGGTGTAAGACTGAGAGCAGTAGCGCCATCTATTCATATGATTAAGGTCGATGTAGAATCCGAGTTCGCCCCAATTATCGGGACTGAAAAGCAAAGTGAAGAGTTGGTGCGCTACTTAATGCAGGACTTCGAGGATGATCCACTGTCCATCTGGAATTCTGATATTTTTGGACGCTCGTTAAGCTCCATCGTCAGGGAGGGTATTCAGGCGAAACTATCCTTAATGCCAGAGAATGCAAGGTATAAACTAAAAGAAACATTAGAGAGAATCATAAACGAAGGATCTGGCGGTTTAATTGCAATAATTCTTTAATCTTGGAGACTCCAAATTGGAGTCTTCTTTTTTTGGCTGTGTTAATGAAAACTGTTGTGATTTTAGAACATGTTGATTGGAGCGGAAGGCGCTCGACTCCACATGAACGAGCTGAGTGCGACCCCGCAGGTCGGGACGACCGAAGGCTCACGGGCGAGCCCGCGGAAAGCGTAGCGCCTGAAGTGCAAATCAACAGCCCAGTTTAACACAGCCTTTTTTTTACAAAAAAACAACCAAGTTCGTCAAAAAAGGAGAAATTTGTAGAAATGAAGAAAAGATTACCATTATTTCATGAATTATTCTTGATAAGAGTAAATGATTGTGATAATCTTTTAACAGACTCACGTCATGGTGCTTAAAACCTTTATATAATAAGGTTTCTTATTAAAAAGTAGATAAAAATTTTAAAAACTGTAATTTTTGATTACTTTGCCAATAAAACCGCGCTATGACGTATAGAAATAAGAAAAATTGTTTAGAAATGTAGATAAGTAATCTTATTTACGATTCTTAACTTATATTATTGGGAGGAGGTGAATAGCATGAACAAGACAGAACTAATTAACGCAGTTGCAGAAGCAAGCGAACTTTCTAAAAAAGACGCTACGAAAGCAGTTGATGCTGTTTTTGATTCAATTCTAGATGCTTTGAAAAATGGTGATAAAGTCCAATTAATCGGTTTTGGTAACTTTGAAGTACGCGAACGTGCAGCACGTAAAGGTCGTAATCCTCAAACTGGTGAGGAAATCGAAATTGGTGCTAGTAAAGTTCCTGCTTTCAAACCAGGTAAAGCGCTTAAAGATGCAGTAAAATAATTACATAAATTTATTGCTTCGGCAAAAGGGTCATGGTAACACTCCATGACCTTTTTTCTATATGTTTGAACATCTTAACGGTTGTGCTAATATGTATTTGTCATATATACTTATTTGATATACACTAGGGGGAATATGCATGTCTAACGTGAATCGTACCCAGATTGAAGAGGCGGTACGTTTAATACTAACGGCGATTGGTGAAGATCCGACGAGAGAAGGTCTTCTTGATACGCCCAAACGAGTAGCAAAAATGTATGAAGAGGTCTTTAGTGGCCTAAATGAAGATCCAAAAAAACATTTCGAAACCATTTTTAGTGAAGACCATGAAGAATTAGTTCTAGTGAAGGATATCCCATTCTATTCCATGTGTGAACATCATCTTGTACCTTTCTTTGGTAAAGCACATGTAGCCTATATTCCTAAAAATGGCCGCGTAACTGGATTGAGTAAATTAGCAAGGGCAGTGGAGGCTGTCGCTAAGAGACCTCAGCTGCAAGAGAGAATTACCTCTACCATTGCTGATAGTATGATGGAAAAATTAGACCCTCATGGTGTAATGGTGGTTGTGGAGGCAGAACATATGTGTATGACCATGCGCGGGGTAAAAAAACCGGGGTCAAAGACAGTAACAACAGCAGTTCGAGGTAACCTTGCAAATGATACCATTGCCCGTTCTGAAATACTATCATTAATTAAGAATTAATGGGGTGATACTATGGAAAAAAGACAACCGCAAAGTAGTGACTTTGTTGTGATAAAAGCAATTGATGATGGTGTTAATGTGATTGGGTTGACTCGTGGAAGTGACACGAAATTTCATCATTCCGAAAAATTGGATAAAGGGGAAGTATTAATCGCCCAATTCACTGAGCACACATCCGCAATAAAGATTAGAGGAAATGCAAAAATATTGACACAATATGGTGAAATTGAAAGCGAAATGAGAAAATAAGATATCTAATATAGAAATGTATTTATTTTGTGAATTCCTGCCCATACATACGCTTTTGTGATATAATGGTCACTGCCTTGTTTAAACAAAAGGATCGTCATAAATATATAAATTCGGGGAAGCAAGGGTGATTAAATTGCCAGACATTCGACAAAAGTATACAGACATTAAGGAGCAAGTTGAGCAAAAAGTATTTCATCCTTACTTGCTAAAATATATTGAAACGCCAGTAATTGATGAAGATAAACTGCTTATTCTCGTGTCCATTATGGATCGACTCGAATTGTCTTACAATGAGATGAAAAATTACGCGATGACAACCATGCTTATTCAAATTGCCCTTGATACCCATGAGCATATATCTAACGATGCAGTAGATGAGATAAATAGACAATTAACGGTCCTTGCAGGGGATTATTATAGCGGCATGTATTATAAATTGTTGGCAGAGATTGAAGATATCAACATGATAAAGGAACTCTCTAAAGGAATTAAAGAAATTAATGAACATAAAATTTCTATTTATCAAAGAGAATTAAATGGAATTGAAAAGCTAATGACAAGTATAAAAAAAATTGAAAGCTCTTTACTTGTTAAGTTCTCAGAATGTTTTAAAGTTGACTTGTGGAATGAATTTATTGCTAATCTATTCTTTTTCAAGCGTTTACTATTTGAAAAAAGGCTTTTTCTTGAGGCTGGAAGCAGCTTAGTTTTCGAAACGTTAAAAGAATTAACTATTACGAATAACAATCGATCATTAAAAAGTTTGTCAGGAAAACAACAGAGTGATTTGCTTGTAATTTGTGATCGTTATCTTGATAGTTCAAAACAATTCCTCTTAAAAGGAATGAGTCAGCTGCCATATTTAAATGAGATGCTTGAAGCAAGGATTACTTCGATCATTAATGAACATCAACCAATTGCGAAAACTTTAGTGGAAGAAGGGTAAGCAAATGCAGCAATCAAAGGAACAACGAGTTCATAAAGTCTTTGAAAAAATATCCGATAACTACGATAAAATGAACTCGGTTATTAGTTTTCAGCAGCACATCAAATGGCGTAAGGATACAATGAAAAGAATGAATGTCAAACCAGGTTCGAAAGCCCTGGATGTATGCTGTGGAACAGGAGACTGGACGATTGCTCTAGCTGAAGCCGTTGGTCCTTCCGGTGAGGTTACTGGATTGGATTTTAGTCAAAACATGCTAAATGTCGGAATTGAAAAGGTTGAAAAACTCGGTCTAAAACAGGTTAATTTAATCCATGGAAACGCTATGGAACTCCCTTTCCCTGATAATAGTTTCGATTATGTAACGATAGGTTTTGGGTTAAGAAATGTACCTGATTACCTTCAAGTATTAAAAGAAATGAATCGAGTACTAAAGCCGGGAGGAATTGCTGTTTGTCTTGAAACCTCCCAGCCTACCTTAATTGGTTATAAACAGCTTTACTATTTTTATTTTAAATTTATCATGCCTTTATTTGGTAAGCTATTCGCTAAGAGTTACCAGGAATATGCTTGGCTTAATGAATCGGCACGCAGCTTCCCAGGTATGAAAGAATTAGCCCGAATGTTTGAGTCTGCCGGCTTTAAAGATGTGTTTTATAAACCATATAGCGGCGGGGCAGCGGCGGTTCATATTGGATATAAAAAGTAATTCTTTTTAGATTTGTAAACAGGAAGAAAAGCTGGTGAATACAAATGAAATTAAAGATGATGTATTCATTTTTGAATTCAGATATAAATACGATTGAAAAAAAACTCGAAGAGACCATCCAAGCTGATTCTCTTCTTTTGAAACGGGCTTCTTTGCATACCTTGCAGGCAGGAGGGAAAAGAATTCGGCCTGTTTTTGTTTTATTGGCTGGAAAGTTTGGCCGCTACGATATTAATGTGATGAAAAACGTTGCGGTTGCTCTTGAACTCATACATATGGCTTCACTCGTTCATGATGATGTAATCGACGATGCGGATTTGCGAAGAGGGCAGCCCACTGTAAAGGCAAAATGGGACAACAAAACCGCCATGTATACGGGCGATTTTATCTTTGCACTTTCCCTTGAATTGATGAGTGAAATTAATAAGCCCTTAGCTCATAAGATATTAGCTAATACTATTGTTGAAGTAACGGTTGGTGAAATCCAACAAATAAAAGATAAGTATCGTTTTAATCAAAATCTTAGGGATTATTTAAGAAGAATCAAAAGGAAAACTGCATTGCTGATCTCTGCAAGTTGTCAGTTGGGTGCGATTGCTGCTAATGTGGAGGAATCGATACATAAGAAATTGTATCTATTTGGTTATTATGTCGGAATGGCATTTCAAATAACAGATGACATCTTGGATTTTACCTCTTCTGAAGAGGAGCTAGGTAAGCCTGCGGGAAGTGATTTACTTCAGGGAAATATTACGGCTCCTGCTCTCTATGCTATGGAAAATGAAACAATTCGTTTGGAGATTGAAAAGGTTCATCAGGATATGGAACCAGCTCAAATTCAAAATATTATCACCCTTATTAAAGAGTCCAGTGCAATTGACAGGTCCATCGCATTAAGTGATATGTACTTAGATAAGGCACTGGCGGTGCTAGAAGAGCTTCCGGCTAATAAAGCCAAAAAGACACTGCGAGATATCGCAAAATTCATTGGGCGGCGTAAATATTAAAGCAAAGAGAGTAAAACAATCGTTTTCTCTCTTTTTATTTTTATTTTTACTAGAGTGAAGGCGCTTTCGACTTGCGAAATATTCCAAAAAATGATAACATTTTCATGGATTGTCCCACTATGGCAATTATTATACATACTAAATTAGGAGTGGAATTCATGGAAAAAACATTTTTAATGGTGAAGCCTGATGGTGTACAGCGTAATTTAATCGGAGAAATCGTTGCTCGTTTTGAAAAAAAGGGTTTTCAATTAGTAGGCGCTAAATTAATGAGCATCCCGACTGAACTTGCCGAGGAGCACTACGGTGAACACAAAGAACGTCCATTCTTTGGTGAATTAGTGGATTTCATAACATCAGGTCCTGTTTTTGCTATGGTTTGGCAAGGTGAAAATGTTATTGCTACAGCTCGACAAATGATGGGCTCAACGAATCCAAAAGATGCAGCCCCAGGAACAATCCGCGGTGATTTTGGCTTAACGGTTGGAAAGAATGTTATTCACGGTTCAGATTCACCTGCAAGTGCAGAGCGTGAAATTGGATTGTTCTTTAAAGATGGCGGAGTTGTAGAATACTCTAAACTAGTTAACGAATGGATTTACTAATTTAGATATAAGAGGCACTTGTATAGCACATACAGGTGCCTTTTTGTATGCGTATTCATCAAAAAAATAAAAATATTTTACAAACAATAGTGTACAAATAGAGTATCTGTTATTATCATTAGATAAATAATCATCAAGTAATTTATGCTATTTTCAGATAATTTTACTAGGTTTATTAGTCTGTTTATGGTATATTTATAAAAATCCTTTAATGAGTTGAAGGGGGAAAGTGTAATGGGAATGAGATATTTAACAGCTGGGGAATCACATGGTCCACAATTAACGACAATAATAGAAGGATTACCAGCAGGAATGCCACTATTGGCTGAAGATATAAATACTGAACTTGCAAGACGGCAACAGGGGTACGGACGCGGTAGAAGAATGCAAATTGAAAAAGATACTGTTGAAATTACATCTGGTGTACGACATGGACAAACACTTGGATCTCCGATTGCGCTCGTAGTAGAGAACAATGACTGGAAGCATTGGACAAAAATTATGGGTGCAGATCCGTTAGTAGATGGACAAGAGGATGAAGTAAAGCGTAAAATAACTCGTCCAAGACCTGGCCATGCTGACCTAAATGGGGCAATAAAATATGGGCATCGAGATATGAGAAATGTTCTTGAACGTTCATCTGCACGAGAAACGACTGTCAGAGTAGCAGCGGGCGCAGCGGCTAAGAAACTTTTGTCTTTAGTTGGTGTTACACTAGTTTCTCATGTAGTTGAAATTGGTGGTATTAAAGCGAATGCCAATGTCAATTTATCAATTGAAGAATTAAAACAAAAAACAGAGCTCTCACCTGTACGCTGTGCAGACCCAGAAGTAGAACAGGCAATGATGGATGCTATAGATAATGCTAAAAAGAATGGAGATTCAATCGGCGGCGTTGTTGAAGTAATCGCAACAGGTATGCCTGCTGGAGTAGGCAGCTATGTTCAGTATGACAGAAAATTAGACTCAAAGCTCGCAGCGGCAATTGTGAGTATCAATGCTTTCAAAGGAGTAGAGTTTGGCATCGGCTTTGAAGCAGCAAGAAAGCCCGGAAGTGAAGTTCATGATGAAATTGTTTGGGATCAGGAAAATGGTTATACTCGAAAGACGAATCGTCTAGGCGGTTTTGAGGGCGGTATGACTACGGGGATGCCAATTGTTGTTCGTGGGGTAATGAAGCCAATTCCAACTCTTTATAAGCCGCTCATGAGCGTTGATATCGATACAAAGGAGCCATTTTCGGCAAGTGTAGAGCGTTCTGACAGTTGTGCTGTTCCTGCAGCAGCTGTTGTTGCGGAAAATGTTGTCGCATGGGAACTTGCTAATTCGCTTATCGAGCAATTTTATAGTGATCGGTTTGATACTTTTGCAGCTGAAATTAAGCGTCAGCGTGAATACGCGAGGGAATTTTAATGGAGACCATTCAAATTCAAACGAGCTCCAAAAGCTATAAGGTGTTTGTTGGCGAAGGTGTAAGAACTGAAATTAGCAATTTTTTAAAAAATCATTTTGTAAATCTGACTAGAATATTAATTATAACAGATGAAACAGTTGCGGAAATTCATCTTGATAAGATAGTAACGCTCTTGTCTGAGTGGAACCCAGTTATTTATACTGCTCCGAGTGGTGAGAAGGCAAAAACATTCGAGGTATACTATGAAGCCTTATCCAAGGCATTAGAAAACCATCTTGACCGAAAATCTGTTATCCTCGCATTTGGCGGTGGTGCAGTGGGGGACTTATCAGGTTTTGTTGCTGCATCTTTTATGAGGGGAATACCATTTATCCAAGTTCCAACAACCATTCTCGCACATGATAGTGCAGTTGGCGGGAAAGTGGCCATTAATCATCCCCTGGGAAAAAACATGATTGGGGCTTTCCACCAGCCAGAGGCCGTCTTTTATGACCTTGAACTTCTCAAAACGCTGCCTGAGCAAGAAATTCGTTCTGGTTTTGCAGAGGTTATTAAACATGCTCTTATTTATGATGCTGACTTTTATCAATGGTTAAAAACAGAAATTCGTCATCTAAATGCTTTAACTTCTGAACAATTATTTGAATCACTCACAAAAGGGATTCAAATTAAAAATGAATTTGTGTCAAAGGATGAAAAAGAAACGGGAATCCGTGCTTTCTTAAATTTTGGGCATACACTAGGACATGCAATTGAATCAGAAATGGGTTATGGTAATTTCACACACGGTGAAGCAGTATTGATTGGAATGATTTTCGCTTTAAAGCTTAGTAATGAGGACTCAGGGTTATCCTTTAATACGGATGAGTTTATTTCATGGGTTCAAGAACTTGGGTATCAAACAGAGATCCCAACTCACCTATCAGCTGAGCGTCTCCTGTTAAAAATGAAGCAGGATAAGAAATCAGCCGGTGGAACAGTAAATTTTGTCTTATTAGAGCAAATTGGGAAACCAAAACTTCAAGAGCTTTCGGATGAATTTTTATTAAAACAAATTAAAAATTTCTAAAAAAGGGGGAGCTTTTCATGATTAGAGGGGTGAGGGGTGCAATCACGGTTGATTGCAATTCCGAAGAAGTAATTATATCAGCAACAGAAGAGCTTTTAAACCAGATAATCGAAGGGAACAACATCCTTCCAGACCAGGTTGCTTCTGTTTTCATTTCAACTACTGATGACCTAAACGCTGCTTTCCCTGCAAGAGCACTGCGAAAATTTCCTGGCTGGACGTATGTACCGGTGATGTGTATGAGAGAATTGGCAGTGCCAAATTCTCTGCCATTGTGCGTAAGAGTTATGCTGCATGTGAATACAGCAGTACCTCAGGAAGAAATTGTTCATGTTTACTTAGGAGGGGCAACGGTATTACGACCTGATTTAGGTAATACCTTGGCTAAATAAACAGATATTAATTGATCATTATAAGGATGGAGTGGAAATAAATGAGATGGAAAAAGCAGTTATTAACACTGACTCCATATCAGCCAGGTAAATCAATCGAGTCAGTTAAAAAACAATATAAATTAGATCAGATTGTTAAACTTGCATCAAATGAAAATCCTTTTGGGTGTTCTCCTAAAGTGCTTTCTGCCTTACAAAGTCAGCAGCCAGGCTTTGCTATTTATCCGGATGGGTATATGACCAGCTTAAGGGAATCAGTAGCTTCTTTTTTAAAGGTTGACCAAGATGAACTGATATTTGGTAATGGTTCAGATAATATTATTCAAATCATATCCAGGTCACTGCTGCACCCAGGTGCAAATACGGTGATGGCGACACCTTCCTTTTCTCAATACAAACATAATGCTGTTATTGAAGGTGCAGAGATTAGGGAAATCCCATTAATTGATGGTCACCATGATTTAGAACAAATGTATGCTGCGATTGATGATAATACCAATGTAGTTTGGGTTTGCAGTCCTAATAATCCGACAGGTACATATGTCTCACAAAATAAATTAATTTCATTTTTAGATAAGGTTCCATCCCATGTTTTAGTAGTATTGGATGAAGCTTACTATGAATACGTAGTTGCAGATGATTACTATGATTCAATTGAATTAACACGAACTTATCCGAATCTAATTGTATTGCGAACTTTCTCAAAAATCTACGGACTTGCCTCTCTACGGGTTGGTTATGGTGTTGCAAATCGGTCGATTATTCAAGCTTTGGAACCCTCAAGAGAACCTTTTAATGTTAATTCATTTGGACAGGTGGCGGCACAAGCTGCAATTGAAGACCAAGAGTTTGTCAAAGATTGTAAAGAGAAAAACAGCCAAGGTTTGACTCAATTTTATGATTTCTGCGAACGACACGATCTAAGCTATTATCCTTCTCAAACTAATTTTGTTCTAATAGATATCAATGCCGATGCCAATCAAGGGTTCCAATATTTATTAGAAAAAGGCTATATCGTTAGATCAGGAAAGGCCTTAGGATTCCCTACTTCCCTAAGAATTACAGTAGGCTCTTTTGATCAAAATGAAGGTGTATTAAAAGCATTAGGTGAATTTCTGACAGAACAAAATACAGCGAAACTCAGTGAAAACTAGGGGGACTACCAATGAAAGGCCGAGTTTTTGTTATTGGGCTTGGGTTAATTGGCGGTTCTTTAGCTTTATGTATAAAGAAAGAACATAAAGATTCTATCATAATAGGCTATGATATTTATCCAGAACAAGCTAGACTTGGAAAAATGCTAGGTGTTATTGATGAAGTCGCCGATGATATCGTCGAAGGTGCTAAAACCGCAGATTTAATTATAATTTCCGCACCAGTAATTGAAACGGAAACGATTATTCATTTGCTAGCAGGACAATCGTTGAAACCAGAAGTAATTATTACTGACACCGGAAGTACAAAAAGGAAAATAGTTGCTAATGCTGCAAGTTTAAAGGAAAAAGGATATACCTTTATTGGGGGTCATCCGATGGCTGGTTCCCATAAAAGTGGTGTGTCAGCGGCAAAAGAATTTCTTTTTGAAAATGCCTTTTACTTATTTACACCTGAGGACCATATAGAAATCTCAAAAGTGGAAAAGTTAAAGGAATGGCTCAAAGGTACAAATGCAAAATTCTTAACGGTTACCCCTGATAACCATGATTACTTAACGGGAATTGTTAGTCATTTCCCCCATATTATTGCCGCTTCGATTGTCCGTCAAACAGAAAGGTTAGCGGAAGGTGAAAGTCTTATTCCACGTTTAGCCGCAGGAGGGTTTAGAGATATTACTAGGATTGCTTCTAGCAGCCCTGAAATGTGGAAAGATATATTACTGCACAATCGTGAGGTTTTAATAGAGTTAATCGATAAATGGCAGGAAGAAATGGATTGGGTGAAGGTGTTACTCGAGCAAGAAAATAGTGAGGGGATTTTCCGCTATTTTTTGCAGGCAAAGCAATACCGTGATGGTCTCCCAGTAAGAGAAAAGGGAGCGATTCCTGCATTTTACGACCTATTTGTTGACGTTCCTGATTATCCTGGTGTTGTTTCTGAGGTTACAGGATATTTAGCAAAAGAAAATATTAGCATAACAAACATTCGCATTTTAGAAACTCGAGAAGATGAAATTTACGGAGTACTAGTAATTAGTTTTCAGACAGAAGAGGACCGCGGGCGTGCAGAAAGATGTATTCATTCCTGCTCAAGCTATGCTACCTCGATTGGAACATAATTTGATTTGAATATAGGTGATGAAATGGAAATAATAGCTTTACAGCCAACTCTAAATGGATTAAAAGGCAGTATTGAAATACCCGGAGATAAATCAATTTCACATCGCTCTGTTATGTTTGGTTCAATTGCCCAAGGTATTACAAAGGTGAAAAATTTCCTGCCAGGCGATGATTGTTTAAGTACCATTTCTTGTTTTCGAAAGTTAGGAGTCATCATTGAAGAAAATGACGAAGGTTTAACAATTTACGGAAATGGATTTGAAGGTTTAAAAGAACCTAATGAACTATTGGATGTTGGGAATTCAGGAACAACCATTCGACTATTATTAGGAATTTTAGCAGGGAGACCATTCTTCTCATCACTTATAGGTGACCAGTCGATTGGAAAAAGACCAATGACTAGGGTGACTGAACCATTAAGAACGATGGGGGCGAAGATTGACGGCAGAAAGAATGGAGAATTTACTCCACTAAGTATTCGTGGTGGAAGATTAAATCCTATTACCTATAAAATGCCAGTTGCAAGTGCTCAGGTAAAATCTGCTTTAATCCTTGCCGGGCTTCAAGCAGAGGGAGAAACGACTATAATCGAAAAAGAGGAATCACGTGATCATACAGAAAGAATGATTCGCAAATTTGGTGGTGAAGTCAAAAAGGATAATCGTAAAATCATGGTAAAAGGAGGTCAAAAGCTTATTGCTTCTGATATTCTTGTACCTGGAGATATCTCCTCTGCAGCGTTTTTCCTTGTTGCAGGTGCGATTGTTCCTGATAGTGAAATTCTCTTAAAGAATGTGGGTCTTAATCCGACTAGAACGGGAATCATTGAGATTATGAATCAAATGGGGGCTAATTTTGAAATTCATAACAAGGATGAAGATTCTTTTGAACCAGCAGGGGACATTACGATTAAAACTTCAAGGTTAAGAGGTACTGTGGTTCAAGGGGATGTTATTCCAAGATTAATTGATGAAATTCCAATCATTGCTTTATTAGCAACACAAGCTGAAGGGACAACAATTATTAAAGATGCTTCGGAGCTTAAAGTAAAAGAAACAAACCGAATTGATACTGTCGTTCAAGAGTTAACGAAATTGGGGGCTTCCATAGAAGCAACGGATGATGGAATGATTATTCATGGCGGAACTACCTTAAGAGGTGGAAAAGTCTCTAGTCATGGTGACCATAGAATTGGAATGATGCTTGCAATTGCCTCATTGCTATGTGAGGATCAAGTAGAACTCGAAGACCCAGAAGCTATCTCAGTTTCTTATCCTAATTTTTTCAATCATTTAAATAGCCTTAAGAACTAGAGCTGCCTTTGTGCAGCTTTTTTAATTCTTTATTTTCCTGTCATAGTTTATAAGAATGGCTCATAGCTTGTCTTAAGAAGGATAGATGTGAAAAGGGTGGTAGGATGGGTTATATTATTGAAAATGCTAATATTCTAAAGGAGACAAAACTGACAAAATTATCACTATTAATCGAGGGAGACCACATTGCTGTAAAGAAAGAACATATACAGAATAATAAATTAATAAAGATGTGTGCAGATTCATATATCATGACCCCGTCTTATGTAATTGTAGACACAAGAATACCTCTTAATGCCTCCTTTCTGGAATTTCGAAAATACATGGTGGAGAATTTTCTATTGAAAGGATGTACTACATTACTCACCTACTGTTCAATCACATACGAAAATCACATAACAGAAAAGATAAAAGAAACTAAAACGGCTCTCATTAGCAGTCCTATCGATTTTCTCATTAGTGTAAAAATTCCTCTGCGTCTGTTAACTCCTTCATTTATCAGGAAATGTAAGAAAGAAAGGATTCCGGCTATTTTTATCGATATAGAAGACCTTAATGAACTAACCAATGTTCCATGGGGATGGATTAGAGAGGCACTTTTTCCTTATAATTGTCCGCTTATCCCATTAATTTCTAACGGTTTAAAGAAGGATGCAAGAAGGGCTTTGTCGAAATGGAAGGATATAATGGAAAAAGAAAAAATTCCTGCAATCCTTGAAGAATTGAAGGAGAATCAGCCTTTGTCCATCCCAGTATTAAATAAAATCGGTTTATATCCTCATAAGGCAAGTTTATTGCATGGGACAGAAATAAGCTATAATCTATACCTTAAAGCTAGAGAAATCATCAATGTTGATGAAGTGGAATTATTTCATTATCATAGTGATAGACTTTTAGTTACAGTTAATAAGGGAAAAGTAATACGAGCAGGGGAAGAGGTTTTATTTAAACCTGGATTGGGAGAATATGTTAGGGTGCGAACCCCATCTTATTTTGCATTATAGTTAATTAAGGGAACCGAGAGGAAAGAGATAATGGACAGAGTGAATAAAATTATTACAATGTTGGAAAACGGCCAACATAATGAAGCCATAAATGAATATAATGTTGTATTAACAAAAGGTCAGCCCGATGAAAAATTCCTTCTTGCTGAAGAAATGTTCCAATTTGGATTTATAGCTGAATCAAAGGCACTGGTTGAAAACCTCTTAGCCATATATCCTGAAGAAGGGGAACTGCTCGTCCTACTTGGTGAAATATTAGTAGATGCCGGAGATGAGGAACAAGCCATCCTAGAATTAGAAAAAATCTCTGAACATGACCCCAGCTTTGGACAATCTCTCTTGCTGTTAGCAGACTTATATCAAGTTCAAGGTTTGTATGAGGTATGTGAAAGAAAATTGCAGCAAGCAAAGGATATATTACCAGATGAGGTTATTATTGATTTTGCACTGGGTGAACTCTATAGTGAACAAGGTGAAGTAACGAAGGCGCTGAAATCATATGAGGCTGTATTAAAGGAGCACCAAGAGATTGCAGGTGTAAGCATTTATCAACGAATAGCGGAGCTGCTAAGTGCCTCTGGAGAATTTGAAGAAGCTCTATTCTATTATGAGAAAGCAATTGAAGAGAAATTAGAGATTAATACCCTATTTGGTTATGCCTTTACAGCGCTTCAAGCAGGATATAATCGAACTGCAATCGAAAAGTTCGAGGAATTAAAAGGGCTTGATCCGGAATACCATTCTCTATATCTACATCTAGCGAAGGCATATGAACGGGAAGAAGAACTTGAAAATAGCTTAAACGTAATACAAGAAGGTATTAAGCAGGATGAATTTAATAAGGATTTATTTTTCTTTGGCGGCAAAATTGCCATTAAGCTCGCACAACCGGAATTGGCAGAACAATATTTCCGTGAGGCACTTGCATTAGATCCAGGCTTTACTGAAGCAGCACTAACCTTAAATAAGCTCTTCTTTCAGCAAGAGCGGTATGAAGCCGTAACTGATTTGATTTCACAGCTGGACTTTGTAGAAGATGAGGAACCCCAGCTACTATGGGACTCTGCCCTTGCCTATGATAAGTTAGAGGAATATTCTGAGGCATTAGACAAATATGAAAGTGCATATGCTTTTTTTAAGAATAATGAAGCATTTTTGAACGATTATGGTTATTTTTTAATTGAGGAAGGAAAAACCGACCTTGCTGCCGAAATTTTTAAACAGTTACAAAAAGGTGATCCAACAAATGGAGAGTATGCGGATTTGGTTGACCGTCTAATTAGTAGAGAGAATTAATAAAAAGCTGAATATACAGAGGAGGGAAACTATCATATGGCAACCCCTGTTTCTGTCAACGAGAAAAAGGACTTTATTCGCTGGTTTTTAAATCATTATCAATTAAAACGAAGAGAGTGTGTTTGGATTCTAAATTATTTAATGAGTCACGACCAATTAATGGAGAAGGTTCATTTTGTAGAGCAAGCACAGTATTGTCCGCGTGGGCTGATCATGTCTACTCACTGTGTTGATAAGGTACCATTTCGCTTTTATAAAGAGAATGTTATGACAACTGATGCTGAAAAATCCTTTCATGATATTCGCTTAAATCGTGACGAAGATATTTTTATTCAATTAAACTTTCATGCATCCAATCAGGCTCACCAATACGCTGCTGTATTAGAGGAAAACCCATTTGTTCCGAAACACCTTCAAGTAAATGAAAAAGACGGAGTTATAGCAGAACAATTTTTGCAAAACAGCATTGAACGGTTTCAACGCGAGAAGCTGCTTCAATTAATTGATGAAGCACTGGATAAGCAGGATAAAACTGCCTTTCGTGCTTTAACCGAACAGCTAAATCAACTCAAAGAAACAGAGCAAAATGGAAGCTTGCGATAAGCAAGCTTCCATTTTGTGTGTTTACTGAATTTTTTCTCTATTTCCTTTTATGTTGTCTAAAAAAAAATGATATGATAGAACTAATGATGAACAAGAGGGGGGTGTATGAATGAAGTGGGTTTCAAAGGATATAGAAACATACTTAACGGCAAAAGAATACGTGGATACAGCAGTAATCCCATTGTATTCTGTTTCATTTGGAAATGAAATGAAACAATCAGCCTCGAGCGCAGAATTTATTACGTTATTAACCAATTACCTTGAAAGACAATTTACTGGAAGACTGATGTTGGTTCCTCCATATACATACTTAAAAAGTGATCAGTATGAGGATATAATAAACGGATTGAAGAAATGGGAAGAGAATATTGAAAAAAACGAGTTTAAACATATATTCTACATAACATCTGAGATTGATTGGAAGAACTTTGAGGACGAACTTAAAGGATCATTAATTTGGCTTCCCTCCCTGCCGCTCGAGCATTTGAATGAATCACAAAAGATTTCAATGATTGAAAGTCAGGTAAAACAGCTTCTCACACTTTTCACGCAAAAATGGCATGAAAATTTGTAATTCTTTGCTGATTAACATGTTTTTGAAATAGTATGATATTGACCTAGGATAAAGATTGATATATCATGGTTATGTCCTAGTTTTATATGTGTTTAATTTATGTCCGATGGACTTAACTTGTGAATAGAGGGGGGATAAGCATGAGTAAGCATCGCGTATCAAGAAGACAATTTTTAAGCTATACTTTGACTGGTGTAGGGGGATTTATGGCAGCAGGTATGTTAATGCCAATGGTTCGTTTTGCAATTGATCCAGTATTAACAGCTGAAGCAGGTGGAGATTTTATTGCAACTCCATTAAAAACTAAAGATATTACCACTGAGCCACAACGAGTAGATTTCACCTTTGAACAAAAGGATGCATGGTATACCTCAGATGTTACGAATACTGCCTGGGTGTATAGGGATGAACAAGATAATATTGTAGCCCTATCTCCTGTCTGTAAACACTTAGGTTGTACTGTAGGATGGGCTACAGACAAGGCACATCCAGATCAATTCTTCTGTCCGTGTCACTTTGGCCGTTATACAAAGGATGGAATGAATGTTAAGGGTACACCACCAATTGCACCACTGGATGTATATCCAATTCAAGAAAAAGACGGTTTACTTTATTTAGGTAAAGCTGAACCACGGACGAAGGAGGCGTAATCATTGTTAAACAAAATTTACGATTGGGTAGATGAACGTTTAGATATTACGCCTTTGTGGCGCGATATTGCAGACCATGAAGTCCCTGAGCATGTAAACCCGGCGCACCATTTTTCAGCGTTTGTTTATTGCTTTGGTGGTCTAACGTTTTTTGTTACAGTCATTCAAATTCTTTCTGGTATGTTCTTAACCATGTACTATGTACCAGATATCAAAAACGCGTGGGAGTCTGTTTTCTACCTTCAAAACGAAGTTGCTTTCGGACAAATCGTACGCGGCATGCACCACTGGGGTGCGAGTTTAGTTATTGTAATGATGTTCTTACATACATTACGCGTTTTCTTCCAAGGCGCCTATAAAAAGCCTCGTGAACTTAACTGGATTGTTGGAGTTCTCATTTTCTTCATCATGCTTGCGTTAGGTTTGACGGGTTATTTATTACCTTGGGATATGAAAGCGTTGTTTGCAACAAAAGTAACACTTCAAATTATAGAAGCTACACCGTTTATTGGTGTATATCTAAAGACTTTACTTTCGGGCCATGAGACGATTGTTGGTGCTCAAACATTAACTCGTTTCTTTGCGATTCACGTGTTCTTCTTACCTGCTGCACTATTTGGATTAATGGCAGCTCATTTCATGATGATTCGTAAACAGGGTATTTCTGGACCACTATAATACTCTTATTTGATTCCGAACTATTTTTAATTTACGAATAAAGGAGGGGGATTGTTCGATGCATCGCGGTAAAGGAATGAAGTTCGTAGGTGACTCCCGTGTGTTGGCACCTGAGGCTCGTACGAAAAAGAATATTCCGAAAGATTACTCAGAATACCCTGGTAAAACAGAGGCGTTTTGGCCTAACTTCCTTTTGAAAGAATGGTTGGTAGGTGCAGTATTTCTTGTCGGCTTTTTAAGTTTAACAGTTGCACATCCGAGTCCACTTGAAAGGATTGCGGATCCATCAGATACTGGTTATACTCCAATGCCAGACTGGTACTTCTTGTTCTTATATCAATTGCTGAAGTATGAATTTGCTGCTGGACCTTATACAGTAGTAGGTGCTATGGTTATTCCCGGACTAGCTTTTGGAGCATTATTATTAGCTCCATTCTTAGATCGTGGACCAGAACGGAAACCAAGCAAGCGTCCATTAGCAACTGGCTTTATGCTGTTAGCGTTAGCTGCTGTCACATTTTTAACATGGCAGTCCGCTTCTACCCATGATTGGGAAGCGGCAAAAGAGTATGGAAAAATTGTCGCAGACGTTGAGGTTGATAAAACATCTGAGGAATACAAAATTGCTTCAGATAATACCTGTATTACCTGTCACGGAGATAGCTTCCAGGGTGGTGCTGGTGCACCAACATTAATTGAGACTGGATTGTCAGCTGAGGAAATTGCGACAATTGCAAAAGAAGGTAAAGGAACTATGCCTGCAGGAGTCTTTAAAGGTGATGACGACCAGCTTAAAAAGCTATCAGAATACATCGCAAACTTAGGGAAATAATAACAGATTGTAAAAAAGCTGACGGATTTTCGTCAGCTTTTATTATTAAAAGAAACGAGGAATAGAAGTGAAATGGATATATCCTCTATTGGCCAACAGGTCATTTTTATGGTTATTGCTTGTAGTTAATATTGCAGGAACAATTTACGGGTATATATGGTATGGGTGGCAGTTAAAAGAAACTCCCCCTATTTTCCTTATTTTTGTCCCTGATAGCCCTACTGCTAGTTTATTTTTTGTCGTTGTTCTAGTGGCGTTTCTATTGAAGAAGAATTGGCCGCTTATAGAGGCTCTCGCGATTGTCACGTTATTTAAATATGGAATATGGGCTGTGGTGATGAATCTCCTAGTCTTTACCGCTCAAGGAGAGTTAGATTGGATTGGCGTCATGTTGATTTTTTCTCATTTTGCTATGGCAGTCCAAGCATTATTGTATGCCCCTTTTTATCGATTTAGATGGTGGCATTTGATGGTTACAGCTATTTGGACTTTACATAATGATGTGATTGATTATGTCTTTTTCATGCTCCCTCGATACCATATGTTAAATGAATTTACACCTCAAATTGGTTATTTTACCTTTTGGCTTTCCATCTTTTCAGTAGTAATTGGTTACTATTTTGTAATACGAACAAATCGGTTTAAACTTAGTATTTAAACTAGAATTAAAATAGTTTTTTGATAGGATAAAAGATGGTCTAACCTTGTCCACCCCCTCATACATTTTAATAGTGATGATAGGGGGGACAAGTTTTGAAGTATAAATGGTTTCTATTTTTTTTAATTGTCATTATGCTGACTCCCATGACGGTTAGTGCGCATGAGCATACACCGATAGAGAAGCTTGATAATATCTCTGATGAGGCACTTCAAATGATAAAATTTCAGAGATATGAAGATGGCAAAAAGCTTTTGAGTTATTTTTCAGAGGAATTCACTGATATCTCAAACAAAGAACATCCATTTACGATGGATGAATTAAGAATCATTACCATTTCTCATGACGAGGCAATGGAGGCTGCAGCAAGCCCGAGTATGGAATATGAGGAAAGGGTCCAAAGACTTACGAAGTTCCGTTTAGTAGTTGACGCGATTGCAACTAGTCACCAGCCGTTATGGACAGAAATGAAGAATCAAATTTTAACCGCATTCCAGGAAGCGAGAGAGGCAGCAAGTACAGGCGATTCTGCACATTTTCACTCTAATTTCAATAATTTTATGGCCTTATACAACGTTATTTATCCAAGTATGAAAATTGATGTTTCAGCAGAAAATATTCAAAGAATAGATGCTCGTATCAATTTTATTGATGAATATCGTTCAGAGGTTGTAAATAACGTAAAAAGCCAACAGGAATTAGAAGGTTTAGAAACGGATTTAAAAAATCTATTTGAAAACATGGATGAGGATGAAGCAGATCCATCATTATGGTGGGTAATTATTTCAACTGGCAGCATTATCATTTTAACTCTTTCTTATGTAGGCTGGAGAAAATATCAGGGTGAAAAGGATTTACGTAAAAACCGTTCAAGAGTTCATAAGGATTAAGTTTGAACTTCACAATGAGATGATCACACCTATAGAAGCACTGGAGGTTCAAAATGGGATTTTTAATTTATTTTCTTATTATTATGCTGGTCCCCCTTTGGGCTCAATTCAGGGTTAAGGGTACCTTTGTTAAATATTCTCGTGTAGCTAATTCCAGCTATCGTACAGGAGCAGAGGTAGCGAGGGAAGTGTTAAATGCGAACGGTCTTTTTAATGTTGGAGTTGAAGAGGGAAGAGGCTTTTTAAGTGACCATTATGATCCAAGGACGAAAACTGTAAGGTTATCCCCTGAAAATTTTCGTGGCCATTCCATCGCTTCTACTGCCATTGCAGCCCATGAATGCGGGCATGCCATACAAGATGCACAGCGATATACATTTTTACGGTTCCGACATGCTTTAGTTCCTGTAGCGAATATAGGCTCTAACTTTTCGTGGGTACTTGTACTGATTGGGATCTTTTTTCAAATGAGCGGTCTGCTGTTAGCTGGTATTGTGTTTATGGCAGCGGCAGTACTTTTTCAAGTGATTACGTTACCAGTTGAGTTTAACGCATCCAATCGTGCAATGGACCAAGTAGTTTCTTTAGGGTTAATCCGTAATGAGGAAGAGCGAAATGCTAGAAAGGTTTTAAATGCAGCCGCATTAACATACGTAGCAGCTGCCGCGGTTGCTGTTTTAGAGTTATTGAGGCTGGTTCTAATTTTTACGGGAATGAATAGAAGTAATGAATAAAAGCAATGTCCAGCTGGACATTGCTTTTTAAATTTCTATAGGTTTCTTGTTTTCATCAAGGGTAAAACCTTCTCCGTGGACATCATGGACAACGGTAACCGAAACAAAAGCATGTGGGTCAACGGAGGTAATTAAATTTTTCAAGCGTACAATCTCGTTCTTAGCTACGACACAGTATAACACTTCACGTTCTATTTTTGTAAAAGAACCATACCCCTTAAGAACGGTAACGCCACGATCCATTTCATCCATAATTTTTTTCGCAATATCATCATTTCTTTCTGAGACAATCATTGCACCTCTAGCCGTGTAGGCTCCTTCTTGAATAAAATCAATCACCCTCGCTCCTATAAATACTGCGACTAGTGTATACATTGCCTCTCTGTAATTTAGATAGGTGAGAACAGAGGCTCCAATCACACATATGTCGAATATAAACATGGTCCGTCCTATACTCCAGCCAGCATATTTCTGAACAAGTCGTGCAATGATATCGACTCCGCCTGTCGTCCCACCGTATCGAAAGATAATACCTAATCCGATTCCAAGAAAAACACCCGCAAATAGTGCAGCCAGCAATAGGTCATCCTTTAAGGGCATGTCGATTGAATAACGCTGAAAAATCCATAAAAATACGGAGAGGCCAACTGTACCAAGAATTGTGTAGATAAAAGCGTTTCTTCCAAGCAATTTCCAGCCAATAAAAAAAAGCGGGATATTTAAAATTAGGTTTGTATAAGATGGATCCCATCTGAACATGAAATAAAGAAGAAGCGTTATACCTGTAAAGCCGCCTTCAGCGAGTTTATTTTGCATATTAAAATGGACCAGTCCAAAAGACATAATTGCTGTTCCAATAAGAATAAATAAAATATTTTTCATTTTAAGTCTAAATATCACAATTTTTCCTCCCCTGCCAAATAGTCCCTAGCCAGCGGCTTTAATTATAGCGAATTAACAATAGAAGAGCAATTTTGAACCGGAAAGTTTATACTTAATATAAAAATATTTGTAAAACGAACCTATTTTAGCTAATGTATTTAGTAGATGTTTTTGTATTTATTAAAAGAGGTGAATGGGTGTGCCCGAAGGGAAATCTATCAAAGATCTGCAGACGGAAGTAGATACATACATAAGTCAATTTAAAGAAGGGTATTTTAGTCCTCTTGCGATGGTAGCTCGCCTAACAGAAGAACTAGGCGAACTTGCTAGAGAAGTTAATCATTATTATGGTGAGAAGCCTAAGAAATCCAGTGAAACGGAAAAGGCAATTGAGGAGGAGCTGGGGGACCTTCTTTTTGTCATTATTTGCCTGGCCAATTCTTTGAATATTGACTTGGAACAGGCTCATGATTATGTTATGAATAAATTTAATACGAGAGACAAGGATCGCTGGACGAGGATTGAAAATAAAGATGAGGAGAGTAAGTAAATGAATAGAGTAAAAATTATTATTGCGGGACCACGTGGAAGGATGGGGTCTGAAGCTGTTAAAATGGTAACGAATACTGAACATTTTGAACTCGTGGCAGTAGTTGACCATAAATATGAGGATCATATGTTAAGTGACTTGGATGGTTTCCATTCTATTAAGAATGTACCCATTTACTCAACCATTGAAAAGAGCCTGCAAAGCGTTGAGTGTGATGTATTAATCGACTTAACAACACCTGAAGTAGGTATGCACCATGCAAGAACAGCGCTGCAGTATAATGTGAGGCCAGTTGTAGGAACCACTGGGTTTACAAAAGCTGACTTAGAAGAGTTGGAGCAAATATGTAAGGACAAGAACTTAGGTTGTATTATTGCCCCAAATTTTGCTCTTGGCGCAGTATTAATGATGAAGTTTTCACAGATGGCTGCAAAATATTTTAATGATATCGAAATAATCGAACTGCATCATGATCAGAAATTGGACGCGCCATCTGGCACTGCGGTTAAAACGGCTGAGATGATGGCAGCTGTGAGGGAATTCAAAGAACAGGGTCATCCTGATGAGAAAGAAACCATCAGTGGCGCGCGAGGTGCAGAATATAATGGAATGCATATTCACTCTGTGAGACTCCCGGGATTAGTTGCGCATCAACAGGTTTTATTTGGTTCAGATGGACAAACATTATCGATTCGTCATGATTCCTATAATCGCGCATCCTTCATGTCTGGTGTTAAGATAGCAGTAGAGACAGTAATGAAGCAAGATGTTTTTGTTTATGGACTTGAAAATATTCTAGAATAGGAGCACTACCATGAATATAGCCTTAATCGCACACGATAATAAAAAGAATGACCTTGTACAATTTGCAACAGCATATCAGACAATCTTTTCAAAGCACACACTTTTTGCTACCGGAACTACTGGGATGAGAATTCAAGAAGCAACAGGATTACCTATTACAAGATTTCAGTCTGGCCCACTTGGAGGGGATCAGGAAATAGGTGCGATGATTGCAAAAAATAAAATGGACGCCATTTTCTTTTTTCGTGATCCGCTAACTGCTCAGCCTCATGAACCAGATGTAACAGCACTCGTTCGTCTATGTGACGTGTACTCTATTCCGCTTGCAACAAATATGGGGACCGCTGAACTCTTGATTAGAGGTTTAGATGAAGGGTTCTTAGAGTGGAGAAATATCCTTAATAAAAACGGTGAGAGTGATGAGCGATAAACCCTTACATATTCTAGCGTTTGGTGCCCATGCTGATGACGTTGAAATTGGTATGGGAGGCAGTATTGCGAAACTGGCTGCAAATGGAAAAAGGATAGGGATTTGTGATTTAACCGACGCAGATTTATCTTCAAATGGGACGATTGAATTAAGGAAACAAGAAGGAAAGAAAGCTGCTGAAATATTGGGTGTGACAGAGAGATTGTCACTTGGATTACCAGACAGGGGGCTCCTTTTTAAAGAGGAATTTATTAAAGAAATTGCTTCCGTCATTAGACGATTCCAACCACAAATTGTCTTTGCTCCCTATTTTGAAGACCGTCATCCTGACCATGGGAACTGCGCCCGCCTTGTAGAAGAGGCGGTCTTTTCTGCTGGAATAAGAAAATACGCAACAAAAAATGATGAAGCACCTCATAAGGTTTCAAGAGTGTATTTCTATATGATAAATGGCTTCCATAAGCCAGATTTTACGATTGATATCTCTGATACCATGGAGAACAAACTAGCAGCATTGAGGGCTTATAAAAGCCAATTTGAACAAACTCAAAATAGTGTGGAAACACCGCTTATAAACGGATATATAGAATCCGTTGAAGCAAGGGAAAGATTATTTGGTCAACAAGTTGGAGTAAAATTTGCAGAAGGTTTTAAATCAAAGGTGCCAATCCTTTTGAATCGTGACTTGATTGGAGGTTAAAATGAGGAAACTAAAAATTGGAATTACCTGTTATCCCACTGTTGGCGGATCAGGAGTCGTAGCGACGGAACTAGGAAAAATGCTGGCTGAGAAGGGACATGAAATTCATTTTATTTCATCCAGCATTCCTTTTAGACTTAATCGAATTTATCATAATATTTTTTATCATCAAGTTGAAGTAAATCAATACTCTGTTTTTCAATATCCACCATATGACATTGCATTAGCAAGTAAAATGGCAGAGGTTGCAAACAGGGAGAATTTAGACATCCTTCATGTTCACTATGCAATCCCGCATGCAGTTTGTGCGATTTTGGCAAAACAAATGTCTAATGTGGATGTTAAGATTGTCACCACCCTTCATGGAACAGACATAACGGTTTTAGGCTACGATCCATCTTTAACTGAAGCCATTAAATTTGGTATCGAAAAATCTGATGTTGTAACGGCTGTTTCAAGATCTTTAATTGAGCAGACCCATGAACTTATTCAGCCAGATAAACAAATCGAAACGGTTTATAATTTTATTGACGAAAGAATCTATCAAAAAAGAGATGCAAATCATTTAAAAAAAGAATTTGGAATTAAAGATAACGAAAAGATCGTCATCCATGTTTCGAATTTCCGACCAGTTAAACGAGTACAGGATGTTGTAAAGACATTTGCCAGAATCTCAGCAGCAATGCCGGCTAAATTGCTGCTTGTAGGGGATGGTCCTGAAATGACACCTGTGTGCAGGTTAGTGAAAAAATTAGGATTAACGGATAAAGTTCATCTGCTTGGAAAACAGGAAAACCTTGATGAATTGTATTCAATCAGTGATTTAAAGCTTTTATTATCAGAAAAGGAAAGTTTTGGTCTGGTGGCGCTTGAGGCAATGGCCTGCGGGGTTCCTTGTATTGGTACGAATGTTGGTGGAATGCCTGAAGTTATTCAGCATGGGGAGACAGGATATATTTGTGAATTAGGGGATATTGACGATATTTCTACCAAGGCAATTACGGTTTTAAGCGACCAGCAAATACATCAGCAGTTTGCTACTAAGGGAGTTGCTGTCGTTAACACAAAATTTAAAGCCGAACAAATTGTCGGACAATATGAGCAATTATATTTTAAGCTCTTAAATTAAGGGTGATTAGAATGATAGAGCCTTTTTTAGCAGCGGTACCAGTTTTAAAAAAGCTGGAGTCTGCAGGATTTGAAGCTTATTTTGTCGGAGGTTCTGTCAGGGATTTCCTATTAAATAAGGAAATAAACGACGTGGATATTGCAACCTCAGCAACCCCTGATGAAGTAAAGAAAATATTTTCAAAGACTGTTGATATTGGGATAGAGCATGGAACTGTTTTAGTCCTTTTTCAAGGTCTGTCATATGAAATTACCACCTTTCGCAGTGAAGCAGAATATGAGGACTTCCGCAGACCAAAAGAAGTCTCATTTATTAGGAACCTGACGGAGGACCTGCAGCGTAGAGATTTCACAATGAATGCGATTGCTATGGACAAAGATGGAAGTCTTGTCGACCCCTTTAACGGACAAATTTCGATTAAGAATGAAGTCATAGAAACAGTCGGAAAAGCAGTTGATCGCTTTCAAGAGGATGCTTTAAGAATGATGCGTGCTGTGCGTTTTGTCAGTCAGTTATCATTCAAAATTGAAGAGAAAACGCTAAATGCACTGAAAGATTTAGTGCATTTACTTGAAAATATTGCGGTTGAACGAAAACAAGCTGAATTCGACAAATTACTTAGTGGTGATGATCGAAAACAAGCATTAGAACTAATCCTTGAAACGAATATTTATTCCTACTTACCAGGTTTATCGAACCAAGAAGACAAGATTAAATTAATGTTTGATTACAAGCTTGAAAAATTAAACAAACGTGAAATGTGGGCATTGCTTGTTTACTGTTTGAATTTTGAAAAAAAGGATAAAGAGGAATTCCTTAGAGGCTGGCGAATTCCGTTGAAGGAAATTAGGGAGATTCAGCTTATTCTCCACTACCTAAATCAGAGATTTGAAACAAGCTGGTCCTTATATGATTTATATACTGCCGGCAAAGAAATTTTTGTATCATCAGAAATTCTCTATCTTGTCATAAACGGAATTGAGGATCAAAATTCCATTACACACTATTTACAAGTGTATGAACAACTTCCAATTAAAGAGCGATCAGAGATGGATGTAACGGGAAATGACTTAATGGAATGGTTTAATAAAACCGGCGGACCATGGGTGAAGGAACTTTTGTTTAAGATTGAGCAAGCCATTATAGCTGGTAAAATAGCAAATAATAAAAAAATTATAAGGGAGTGGCTGATGGAGTGCAATCACAACTAAGGAAAGACTTACTTGATGCATTTACAAATGCTGGGGAAGCATACTTATCGGGGCAGGTGATTGCAGAATTGATTGGCTGCTCCAGGACCGCTGTTTGGAAGCATATTGAAGAGCTCCGTAAAGAAGGTTTTGAATTAGAAGCGGTACGGCGAAAAGGATATCGGATTGTGAAAACACCTGAAAAGATAACTGCTGATGAATTAAGACTAGGATTAAAAACGAACTTCATAGGTAAAAACGTTCACTATGAGGAAAGCGTAGAGTCCACTCAAAAAATTGCACACCGACTAGCTTATGATAATGCACCCGAAGGAACAGTGATTATCGCAGAAGAACAGGTAGCCGGCCGTGGCAGAATGGATCGTAAATGGCACTCACCCAAGTATACAGGCATTTGGATGAGTATTATCCTAAGACCAAATATCCCGCTGCCAAAGGCTCCGCAATTAACCCTATTAACAGCGGTTGCAATTGTTCAGGCGATAGAGGACCTTACAGGTTTGCTGCCTGAAATCAAATGGCCAAATGATATCCTCATAAGAGGGAAAAAGGTAACAGGAATACTAACCGAACTTGAGGCAGAAGCGGATCGTATTAATTCAATCATTATCGGAATCGGTATGAATGTTAATCAAACAAGAGAAGACTTTCCTGTTGAGCTCCAGGAGATAGCCACCTCACTTTTCATTGAAAAGGGGGAAAAAGTATCCCGATCAGACTTAATTAAGGGAATCTTTAGGAATCTCGAAAAATTGTATCTCCTATATTTAGAAGAAGGCTTCCTTCCTATAAAGTTTCTATGGGAAGGTTATGCCATAAGTATAGGCAGAAAAATCACAGCCCGTACCTTATCGAATTCTATTACAGGTACCGCAAAAGGCATTACAGATGATGGAGTCCTAATAATGGTAGACGACCATGGCAAAACACACCACGTTTACTCCGCAGATATAGAACTATAAAGTTAGCGGTTATTGATGAAAAGAATATCTTGCGGTTTTCTGAATTTTTTCTTATAATTCAAATAATGGGCGGTATCCTTGAGAGCTGCACCTGAAACTGCTTTTTACAATTAAAAAGGTTTCTGCCTAGATCCGTATCACGGACCGGGACAGAGGGATAGAACATGTAAAAGAGTACCAAGATCCTCTGCCTTCAGATGGATCTTTTTATTTGCTCTTTTTAGCCCCCTCTTCCTATTAAAAAGGAGGGAATGTGGATGAAGCTAAGTACAGATTTCTTGAAAATGAAAGAAAGCAAGGAAAAGATTGTCATGCTCACTGCTTATGATTACCCGTCTGCTAAGCAGGCCGAGCAAGCAGGAGTGGATGTAATTTTAGTTGGAGACTCTCTCGGTATGGTGGTACTTGGATACGACTCTACAGTGCCAGTGACGATGGAAGACATGATTCATCATACAAAAGCAGTTAAACGAGGAGCGAAAGATACGTTCATTGTCGTTGATATGCCGTTCTTAACCTATCATTTATCCGTTAGGGATACTTTACTGAACGCCGGAAGATTAATTCAAGAGACGGGTGCTCACGCTGTAAAGCTGGAGGGAGCAGATGAAGTAATTGACCAGATTGCAGCTCTTACAAAGGCAGGAATTCCGGTTTGTGGTCATCTTGGTTTAACCCCGCAGTCAGTTGGCGTATTAGGCGGTTATAAAGTACAAGGAAAAGATGTAAAAGCTGCAATGAAACTGTTGGAAGATGCGAAAAAGTGTGAGCAAGCAGGAGCATTCGCTATTGTACTAGAATGTGTACCAAAGCAGCTTGCTGAGGAAGTAGCTAAGAATGTAACCATTCCTATTATTGGTATCGGTGCAGGGGTTGATGTAGACGGGCAGGTACTCGTCTATCATGATATTTTAGGTTATGGTGTGGAGAGGGTACCTAAGTTTGTAAAGCAATATTACTCTCTTAATCCGTTCATAATTGAATCCATACAAGCCTACGTAAAGGAAGTAAAGTCGGAGCAGTTTCCTGAGGATAAGCACTCCTTTACGATGAAAGAAAGAGAGCTAAGCGGCCTTTACGGAGGAATAAAATGAGAGTCATTACCACAATAAAAGACATGCAAACTGAAATAATAAATCTGAAAGCCCAATCAAAGTCAATCGGGTTTGTGCCCACTATGGGATTTTTACATGAGGGTCATTTAACTCTATTAAAAAGAGCGAGAGAAGAAAATAATATTGTGGTTTTGAGTATTTTTGTCAATCCACTGCAATTTGGGCCGACTGAGGACTTTTCAACCTACCCTCGAGATTTTGATAGAGATCAATCTTTAGCTGATTGTGAGGGAGTTGACCTCCTTTTTTATCCTTCAGTAGAAGAAATGTATCACCATTCTTCATCCGTTAGAGTAACCGTTCAGGAACGTACGGATGTTTTATGTGGAAAATCTAGACCCGGCCATTTTGATGGTGTGGCTACTGTCTTAACAAAGCTTTTTAATATTGTGATGCCAACAAGAGCGTATTTTGGGATAAAGGATGCTCAGCAAGTAGCTGTAGTAGAGGGATTAATTTCTGATTTTAATTTTCCGATTGAGTTAATTCCTGTAGACATTGTCCGGGAAGAGGATGGCCTTGCAAAAAGCTCCCGAAATGTTAATCTCCTGCCTGAAGAGAGGTCCGAGGCTGTCGTTTTATATAAAAGCTTAACTGCCGCTAAAAAGGCCATAGAAGAGGGAGAACGGAACCCTCAAACAATTAAGGACCAAGTCTCAGATATGATTCGTTCAGAGACCCATGGACAAATTGATTATGTAGAGATTTACACATATCCTCAATTAAAAGAAATACAGAATTTAGAAGGCACTTGTATCATTGCGCTAGCGGTTAAATTTTCAAAGGTTCGGTTAATAGATAATATCATCCTTGAGATTAGCCAGGAAATTGGAGGAGTAAAATAATGTTTCGCCATATGATGAATGGAAAAATACACCGTGCTACGGTAACAGAAGCTAATCTTAATTATGTTGGCAGTATTACCATAGATGAAGATTTACTCGATGCTGTTGGTATGGCTGCAAATGAAAAGGTTCAAATTGTTAATAACAACAATGGTGCACGACTAGAAACATATATCATTCCAGGTGAAAGAGGAAGCGGTGTCATCTGTTTAAATGGGGCAGCTGCTCGGCTTGTGCAAAAAGGTGATATTGTTATTATTATCTCATATTGCTTAGTAGCTGATGAAAAAGTCCAGAGCCATCAGCCAAAAATTGCGATAATGGATGAACATAACAGAATAAAAGAACTAATTTATGCTGAACCAGCATTAACGATCATGTAATGAAATCCCCGTTAGCCGGGGGTTTTTTCTTTTTTTGTGAGAATTTTATATACTAAATGTAAGGTTTTCTTTTTCTTTTCGCTTTTTTGTGATACCGTTTTAATGAAGGTTTGAGGTGTTAGATAGAATGATAAATAAATTTGTGGTAGTGGATTTAGAAACTACAGGAAATAACCCTAAAAAAGGGGATAAAATAATTCAATTTGCCGCTGTGGTTATTGAAGACGGGAAAATCACGGAAAGCTTCTCATCTTTAATCAATCCCCAAAGATCAATTCCTGCTTTTATAGAAGAATTAACAGGCTTAGAGGATAAGATGGTAAAAGACGCCCCATTATTTACAGAAATAGCCCCAAAGGTGAACTCGTTATTAGAAGGTGCCTATTTCGTTGCACATAATGTTTTATTTGATTTGTCCTTTTTGCAGGAAGAATTAATTCAAGCTGGATTTGAAGGCTTCTATGGGTCCGTCTTAGATACAGTTGAAATGGCGAGAATCATCTTTCCTACTGCCGATGGCTATAAGCTATCAGACCTAGCTGTTAGAGAGGATCTACAGCATGATCGTCCTCACCAGGCTGATAGTGACGCCCAAGTAACGGCAGAGCTATTTCTTATACTGGTAAATCGGTTATCTCAATTGCCGGAAATAACGCTCCGTCAGCTTTCACAGCTTTCAGGAGGTCTAAAAAGTGATTTACAACAATTAATTGATGAAATTATTTTAGAAATAGACCAAACAAACGTGAGTTGGCACGAATCGCTTGAAATCTGCAACGATACTCTTGCCTTGAAAAAAACTCAGAGCACAATAACGTCAATTAGCAGGCAGTATCAGGAAGATGACCTGTATCCATCCGACGAAGATGAAAAAGTGAGGATGGTTAAAAATGCTTTTACCAACTTTGAAAAGAGAACCGGTCAATTTCAAATGATGGATGGGGTTTACCATGCTTTTCATTCAGGGAAGCATACGCTCATTGAGGCAGGAACCGGTGTTGGAAAATCGCTAGGATATCTGCTGCCAGTTGCTTATTTTGCAAAACAGATTAAGCAGCCAATTGTGGTAAGCACACATACGATTCAGCTTCAAGAGCAAATCATCTATAATGAAATTCCCATATTAGCAAAGGTCCTTCCTTTTGAAATAAAGTGCGTATTGTTAAAAGGGAGAAATCATTATCTTAGCTTAGAGAAATTCGCTCTGTCTTTGTTAGAGGAAAATGACAATTATGATACTACGTTAACTAAAATGCAGATTCTTGTCTGGCTGACGGAAACGAATACCGGCGATCGAGATGAATTAAATCTATCAAGCGGAGGCAATATTTTTTGGAATAAAATTAAAAATGAACAAACCATCTTTTCGATGAATAAACTTTGGCAGGAAAAAGATTTTTATTTACGGGCAAAAAACGAAGCACAGAATGCGGACATCATCATCACCAATCATTCACTGCTATTAAGTAATCTATCAGCTGATACATCCTTATTGCCTGGCTTTGATTATGCTGTTATTGATGAAGGTCATCATTTTGAAAAGGTGGCCAGTCAATATTTTGGCCGCTCTTTAGACTACTTAACAACGCGTTTACTTCTAAGCCAGTTTGGACAATATGAGCAGCGCCTGCTATTTTATGAGCTCGAAATCATACTAGATTCCTTAAAAGCTGATAGGGAAGAGGCAGCTGAGACCGGAAAAATAAATCAACTTGCCGCTGATCTTTCATACGAAATGGACGAGTTTTTTAAGCTGACGGCCCTTTATGCAAAATCCAATGCTGCAGAAAGAAAAGGCTTAAACCGAGCGAAGGTGCGTTTTTCACATAACGATGGCGGCAAAGAAAGAAATGCACTTGTCCATAGTGCCGAGCGGTTTGCCTTTTTATTGAAAGACCTGCAAACAGCAATAACACAGCGCCTAGAGTCGATAAAGAAAAGTAAGGGATCCCTAACAAGTAAGCAAAAAGGAAAGTTAGAGGAAATACTATCCTTTAGAAATGAGCTTGAAGAGCTGAGAATGACCGTTCAAGATTGCTTTATTAAAAAGTCCAATGATGTTAAGTGGATAGAAATAGATTTCCGTTCACAACAGAATGTAACGACCTTCTATGCCCAGCCGGCGTTTGTATCGGCTTCGCTAAGAGAAAGGTTCTTTAACATTAAAAAGGGAGTTGTCTTAACCTCAGCCACCCTAACTGTTAATCATTCATTTGATTATGTGATAAACGAAATTGGGCTTATCAAAGACAATACTTTGACATTGGCCATACCGTCTCCTTTTGATTATAGAAAACAGGTTCAGCTGTTAATTCCTCAGGATTTGCCAGAAGTAAATGCAACAAGTCTTGAAGACTATGTCATTGCCATTTCCGAGCATATTATTACGATTGCTGAGGCAACAAAAGGAAGAATGTTGATTCTCTTTACGGCTCACGATATGTTAAAGAAAACATATGAGCTTATTAAAGAAAGTGGATTCCTCAATGACTTTGCGATGATTGCTCAAGGGATTACAAGTGGCAGCCGATCGAGACTCACAAGGAATTTCCAAAGGTATGATAAAGCCATTTTGCTGGGGACAAGCAGCTTTTGGGAAGGGGTAGATATCCCAGGGGAGGATTTATCCTGTTTGGTGATTGTCAGATTGCCCTTCAGTCCACCTGACGAACCACTGACAGAAGCCAAGTGTCAAGTAATCAAACAGCAGGGTGGAAATGCCTTTACGGAATATTCATTACCCGAAGCCATACTCAGATTTAAACAGGGCTTTGGACGTCTAATCCGTACGGAAAAAGACCGTGGAATTATGATGGTTTTTGATAAAAGGATTATTACTACGAAATACGGTAAGGCTTTTCTAAAATCTATTCCAGATGTACCGATGAAGAAGGGGAACATTGATGAATTAGTTGAAATAATTTACAAATGGTTATAATGAAATTTGGAAAAATTACACATCCTAATAATATGGGAGGTATGTGTATGAAAATGTTATTACTTGCAGCAGTAATCTTTTTTCAGTTAACTTTGATTGGAAGTGCCTCTTCTTTTGAATATAGTAATGTTGAAAAAATCGATTTGAATTTGAAGGATCAGGAGATTGCTGTTACGTTTTTGGGATTAGGGGACGGTGAAGCTACCCTCATTCAAGGCTCTAATGGCGAAAATATCTTGATTAATACTGGTGGAGAAGAAACAAGTAAGGACTTAACAGAAATACTCAAAACTTACGGTGTAAAAAAAATTTCAACAATAATCATTACCAATCGTCAAAATCTTTTTGTTGACCAACTTACTCAAATCATACCAAAATACAACATAAAGAAATTGATTTCAACACCTGAGATAACAAACGAAGTAAAAAATATGCCGGCGCCATTTATTGATGTTGAAGTAATTCCATGGAAGGAGGGTACATCACAAGTTCTATTCCCCGATTTATTGGCAGAGGTCCTATTTGCCGGAAATAGTGAAAATGAAGGAATTGATTTTACGCTGCAGTTTTTTAAGCATCGCATTTTTTTGATGACTTCTTCTAGTGATCATGTGGAAGAAAATTTATTAAAGAAGCCCTTAGATGACGTTACTATTTTTAAAGTACCTAACTGGGCTAAGGAAGATTCGCTATCTGAGAAATTGATTCAATATGTGAATCCGCAAATATCGATTTTGTTTGAGTCAGAGCAGCATCAGCCTGACCCTAATATTATCTATGATTTGCAGGATACATGGTCAGAAGTTTTTTTTACCAAAAAGCATGGTACAATAACGATAAAATTTACTGAAAATAACTATGAAGTATTCACCTTTCCTGTAGAAAAGGAAGACTATAGCTGATATTATTGCTTTAGAGAGATAAAGGAGGAATACGATGGATTCAAAAATAGAGGTCCTCTCGACTGTAAAGCTTCAGCATAGTCCGGACTTATACAAAATTGTTGATGCCCTTAATCGAACATTAAAACAGCAGGACCTAATGTTCGGCTTGGCACTCGACAAAAAAGATCAAAGTAAAGCAATATTTACGATTTATCGTACATAAAGAGGTAAAGCGGAGGCGACTGTCCAACTTTGACGGATTGAAACGACCGAAAAGTTAGGAGCCGTAGCTGGAAGAAGTGGAGATTAATGAAAAAGATAATTTTATTTCTAGTTTTATTTATTATCATTTGTGTAGGGGTTTTTGTTAAAGTATATGCAAGTGCCCAGGAGCCACTAAATACAGCACAAGAAAAAGCTGTTTCATTGGCTAAAGAAAAGGTCGAGTTTAATGAGGTGGAGGATTTCCATATCTACCACGGAACAGAAACCGTAAGTGTTCTCGAGGGGAAAAATAAAAAAGGTGAAAATATCATCGTATGGATTCCTGAGAAGAGCAAGAAAGTAATTTGGGATAAACGGAAAAATGGAATCTCAAAAGAGGATGCTGTACAGAGACTATTGGAAGAGAAAAGTCCAAAAAAGATTATTTCGGTTAAATTAGGAATGGAAAATAATATCCCATTATGGGAAATATATTACCGTTCTGAAAATAATTTAATAAATTATTATTATGTTGATTTTAAAACAGGCGAATGGCTAAAAAAAATCGAAAATTTATAGCTTTGATTGGAGCAGGAGGATAAGAAAATGGCAGTTAAATTGGCAAACAGAGTACTAGCGTTAACACCGTCAACAACATTAGCGATTACAGCAAAGGCTAAAGAATTAAAGGATCAAGGGGTGGATGTGATTGGTTTAGGTGCTGGTGAGCCCGATTATAACACTCCACAGCATATTTTAGATGCTGCAACAAGATCTATGAATGAAGGGCATACAAAGTATACTCCTTCTGCAGGCTTACCAGCATTAAAGAAAGCCATCATTGACAAATTTGAACGTGACCAAGGTCTTTCCTATAAACCAAATGAAATCATTGTTGGTAATGGTGCAAAGCATGTACTGTACACGCTTTTTCAAGTGCTCTTAAATGAAGGTGATGAGGTTATTATCCCAACGCCGTATTGGGTAAGCTATCCTGAACAAGTTAAATTAGCAGGCGGTGTTCCTGTATACGTAGAGGGATTAGAGTCACAAAGTTTTAAGATTACGCCTGAACAATTAGATTCAGTCATTTCTGACAGAACGAGAGCTGTTATCATCAACTCACCAAGTAATCCCACTGGTGTTATTTATACAGCTGAGGAACTGCAGGAATTAGGCAAACTATGCCTCGAAAAAAATATATTAATCGTCTCAGATGAGATTTATGAAAAGCTCATCTATGGTGAACATAAGCATGTGTCCATTGCACAACTGTCACCGGAATTAAAGGAGCAGACAATTGTTGTTAATGGAGTTTCGAAATCACACTCAATGACAGGATGGCGTATTGGCTATGCAGCAGGGAATAAGGAAATCATTGAGGCAATGACAAATCTTGCAAGTCATAGCACCTCTAATCCGACGACTACTGCACAGTATGCCTCGATTGCTGCCTATAATGGCCCTCAAGAGCCAGTAGAAGAAATGCGGCAGGCATTTGAACATCGATTAGAGGTAATTTATAATCAATTAGTTTCAATTCCAGGGTTCACCTGTGTAAAGCCTCAAGGAGCTTTTTACTTATATCCAAATGTAAAGGAAGCAGCTGAAAAAACAGGATATCAGGATGTGGATGCGTTTGTTGAAGCATTATTAGTAGAGGCTAAGGTAGCGGTAATCCCTGGCTCTGGGTTCGGTACACCGGATAATATCCGTTTATCCTATGCAACCTCTCTAGATTTACTAGAAAAAGCTGTAGCAAGAATGAAGGATTTTGTTGAAACAAAACTTCAAGATTAAAATATTGGATAACCCAAAAAAAGTCTGCACCTGCAGGCTTTTTACTTTTTTAATAAAATCTGGTTATTCCAATCCTCTTCTAGAGAGAGGTTGTTCATGTTATACTAATCAAGAGGTGTCATAAAGATGAAAACAAATATAGTATCATGGCTTCAGGAAGGTAATATAACGGTTCCTGCTGTATTATTTTCTGAGTACCGAAATATGAATCTTAATGAATATGAACTTGTACTTTTATTAAATATTATTACCTTTTTAGATAAGGGAAACGACTTCCCAACCCCAGAAGAGCTTTCCTCTCGAATGACGATTACCGTTTCGGAATGCAACGATATTCTGCGCAGATTAATCCAAAAAGGGTTTATTGAAATCATAGATGAATACTCACAAGAAGGAATTAGGTTTGAGAAATACTCTGTTCAACCTTTATGGGAACGTCTTGTAGAACAATTTTTAATGAAAAACAAACAGTCTCAAGAGGTTTCCAAGAAGGCAGACGAAAGTGATCTTTACACGTGTTTTGAGAAGGAATTTGGACGTCCCTTATCCCCGTTTGAATGTGAATCGTTAGCCATGTGGATGGATGATGACCACCATGATCCCATTATCATAAAGGCAGCACTGCGAGAATCTGTCATGTCAGGAAAATTAAATTTCCGGTATATTGATAGGATTCTTTTTGAATGGAAAAAGAATGGGATTAAAACGATTGAACAGGCTAAAAATCATGGACGAAAGTTTCGGCAAAAGCAAACACCAAATAGACCGGCACAAGATACACAAGCTTCTTCATCTAATTCTGTGCCTTTTTACAATTGGCTCGAGCAATAAACATAATGAACGGGAGGAGTATTCCTCTCGTTTGTTTCCATTTATATTCATAAAAATTTATTACTCATGGCAGGTGACTTTCTTTGTTAAACAATACACAAATCCGTTTTTGTCTAGATAAAATGGACGAAATGTTTCCAGACGCACATTGTGAACTTGTACATTCTAATCCATTTGAGCTTGTGATTGCAGTGGCATTGTCCGCACAATGTACGGATGTACTCGTCAACAAAGTTACAAAGGAATTATTTAAAAAGTATAAAACACCAGAGGACTATTTAGGTGTTCCTCTAGAAGAATTACAAAATGATATTCGCTCTATTGGACTGTACAGAAACAAAGCGAAGAATATTCAAAGTTTGTGCCGATTACTTTTGGATGAATACGATGGTGTAGTACCGCGTGATCGTGATGAATTAACGAAACTGCCAGGTGTTGGCAGAAAAACGGCAAATGTTGTAGTGTCGGTAGCATTTAATATTCCAGCTATCGCTGTGGATACACATGTTGAGAGGGTAAGTAAACGCCTTGGAATATGCCGATGGAAGGATTCTGTATTAGAAGTTGAAAAAACATTAATGAAGAAAGTGCCCAAGGACGAATGGTCTGTTACTCATCACCGGTTAATTTTCTTTGGCAGATATCATTGCAAAGCCCAAAATCCACAGTGCCCTAGCTGCCCTTTATTAGAGCTGTGCAGGGAAGGTAAAAAGCGAATGAAAGGGAGGGAAGTAGTGAATGGATCATGAACAAATCATCCCTTATCTAAAGGAGCTAGAATTAGAAGCTTCGGAAGAGAATATTTCATACGTATTAGAAAAATGGGACGGAATAAGATCAGAACTTGAAACTTTTTATCGTAATCGAGATCAAAAATCTACACTTCATTTAATGAAGAAGGGGATTGGTTATTTCGTTAAATTTTTATATTGGTCAAATGATAGACAGGTTGATTCAAAAGAACCCACTCCTTTAAATCAATTCGAGATAAAACCGGTTAATCTTGAAGAGAGACTAACCTATATACTTCAAAGGCCCAACTTATTTCATTCTTACCGCCAGCTCACCGAGTTGTTTACGGAGCAAGAAAAACTGTTTGCTAAGAAAAATATCGTAAAAAAGCGTCTAGACCAAAAGGGCTAGACGCTTTTTTTACCGGAGTTTTATCCTCCATTTCCGTTACCGTTGCCATTTCCAATCCCATTACCGTTACCGTTACCATTTCCAGGGTCAGTGGTTACAGGTTCATCTTCTTCACCATCACCATCACCGTCTCCTTCCCCATTTCCGTCTCCATTCCCATTATCGTTGCCATCACCAATCCCAGTACCTTCATCCACTTCATTCTGTTGAGGCAAAGGTATTTCAACTGAGGTTGTAGCAGGATCACTTCTCTTGTTGTCCATAATAGCTGTGATTGTAATGCTATACGTTGTACCTGGTGTTGGGTTTTGAAGCGTTACGACTCTTTCTGTAACAGTTGATGTTTTTGGTGCAACACCATCCGTAACTGTTATTTCAAATTGAACATTAGCATTTCCTGGATTGTTGTAATCCCAGGTTAAGGTCACAACATTTTTTTCCGCATCAAAAATTGCTTTTGGATTGCTAGGAGCTGCAATCTTGTTGTATTTCTCTGATACCGTTTTTGGTGCATGACCTTTGACGGCATACTCTGTTATAACCTCACTATCCGGAGTAAATTCACTTGCTAGTGCTGGCGGTTTAGAACCTTTTTCAATTCTAACCTTTTGCACGCTGTCCGGGATAGGGAAGTCAGGTGTCTTGATGTCTCTGGATACATATTCCATGAGGTTCTTAAAGATTAATTGTGCAATCTTTTGATCTGCACCTGCTTGAATAGGTGTTTTAATACTGGAATAACCCGTCCAAACAGCCGCAGTGTAGTTGGTTGTGTACCCTGCAAACCATGCATCGGGAACAACCTTGCTGCTAGTGATATTCCATTTTTTCATATCAGCTTCTGTATAGTTCGTGGTGCCTGTTTTCCCTGCAATTGGAAGCCCTGGAACTCTTGCTGTTGTACCAGTACCAGGAGAAACTAGAACACTCTTTAACATATCTGTAATCATAAAAGCAGTAGAATCCTTCATGACAAGTTTGGATTCAGGTGCAGTGTCAAGGACTGTACCATCTCTGAGTTCGATTTTTTTGACGGCATAAGGTTTCGTATACATTCCATTATTTCCAAAAGCACTGTAGGCTCCGGCCATTTGGAGAGGGGACACTCCTACCGTTTTTCCGCCAAAGCCGCCGATGGCATAGGATTCATAAATTTCCTTTAACGGTATACCTAAGTTGACAGCAAAATCTTTCGCTTTTTCTAAACCAACCTGCTGAAGTGCTTGAACCGCAGGTGTATTTCTAGAATATTGTAAAGCAGTACGCATAGAAATTGGTCCCATGTATTTGTCATCCCAGTTACCAAACTCTTGACCAGTAGAATACTTTATCGGTTTGTCATCAATCGTTTGATAGGTACCCCAATTAAGGTATTCGATTGCTGGGGCATAATCGAGTACTGGTTTAATGGTTGAACCTGGCTGGCGCTGCGTATCAATCGCATAGTTAAAGCCTCGGCTCACTTCTTGGTTTCGCCCGCCGCCAATTGCACGGATTTCACCTGTTTTTGTGTCTATGAGAGCTATCCCTGCCTGAAACTCTGCATCTGGATAGTTGATTACTTCATCTGTGTTAAGTATGGTATTCACATGCTTTTGTGCGCTTTGATCAAGAGTAGTATGAATTGTTAGCCCATCAGAAAAGATATCAAAGTCACCTTGCTCCTCCACTTCATCAATGACCGCATCAACAAAAGAATCAAACGGCTTCTCATCTCTAACTCTTTCCTCTTCTTTTACTAAAGTAGCTGTCACTGGAACACTTTTTGCTTCTTCCATTTGTTCTTTGGTAATATAGCCATGCTGCTCCATTAACATTAATACAATATTACGTCTTTTTTCTGCTAAATCTGGATGATCAAATGGGTTGTAATTATTTGGACTTTGCGGCATTCCAGCGAGCTGTGCAGCTTCTGGAAGGGTAAGTTCATCTAATGATTTTCCATAATAAATTTTTGCAGCAGTTGCAAGTCCGTGACTGTTTTCGGATACAAAGACTTTGTTCACATACATTTCAAAGATTTGGTGCTTTGTATATTTTTGTTCAAGCTGATAGGCCATCCATACTTCCTGAACCTTTCGCTTAATGGTCTTTTCGGGAGTCAAAAATGAATTTTTAATGACCTGCTGTGTAATCGTACTTGCACCTTCAGAACCAAATCCTTCGCGGAAATTTGCCACAACAGCTCCAGCCAAGCGGATGGGGTCCAATCCATGGTGCTTATAAAAGCGAACATCCTCCACTGCTAAAACAGCATCCTCAACCAGTTTTGGTATGTCCTTGTAATTTACATATTCACGATTTACCGAACCAACTTCCGCAATCAGCTCGCCATCTTTATCTAAAACTTTAGATGAGATGGGGTCTTTTAATAACTTAGGATCCAGTTTAGGAGTATCCTTTACTAAATAAGCAAAAGTTCCAACGCCAGCCAAAATACCAATAATTCCAAGGGCAACCAGTACTAGAAAAATCTTTTTAACGATTCCGCTAGGTTTTTTCTTCGCTTTTTGTTTACCTTTAGACTGTTGTAGTTTTTTACGGCGCTCCTCTCTAGATTCTGCCATGATATATTTCCTTCCTTTCATACTTCAACCATTTTCGCTAAAACTAAAAATGAAAAAGTGTATCTATTATTTTAATATAGTCAATTCTGGGTTGAAATCCAAGTGGAATTAATATTCCTATTTGCTCGATTTCTTCCTTTGTAATGGATTTTCTTCCCCCATTTTTCATTCTATCCCAAAAGGACAACAAATGGTGAGCTTGTAGTAAATAGACTTGTTCCTGCTTAGAAAACCGGAGAATAACAAAACAGATACCACCTTGAGAAACCACTTCTTGCATATGATCAATTTGGTGCTGATGAAAGTTTTTTAATGGAAACGAGGTGGTGTTTGCCGTTTCCTTTGCTTCAAAATCAATGTATTTCCCTTTATAGACCCCGTTATAGTCAGTGGTTGAAGCTTGTTTGAAATAGGCTTCTTTAATAACAGCAGCACTTCTTTTAGGATAATCCACTTGAACAATTTGAACAGGTGTAGGTTTTTTATGAATGACTGCAATTTTTCTCTCTCGATAATATTCATTCGTTTCATTCAAATCTTCTTCGAGGGTCATTCCTCTATTACTATAGGAGTGATTACTTTGTTTCTTTACTTTTGTTTCTGTTACAGTTCCTTTTGGAATGTACCTTTTTCCGTTTGGATAATTAAAATTCATGATAAGCACCTCTCAAGCTACTACTTATCATATCAAATCTCGTTGTTATGGGGTGTATAAAATTATCTGGAAAACACACGCTAATAAAAATAATGTACCTTGACTCTTGAGAAAAAGCATGATTCTTTTTTCATAAATCATCCATTCTCAAAAACTACCTATTTGAAAGTAGATGGTGAATATGAATCATCTTACAATACATGAGATTGAGACCATCAGTCAAATTAAAGCTGAGACGAATAAAAAGAATCTTGATAATATATCAAGGACGGATGCTTATTTTGCGTATTTCAAAAAAAATTCGGATATTATTTGGTCATTTCTTGCCAGTATGGTATCAAGGAATGGCGGATGGAATATGTGTGATCTGGAGGGTCATGTCTTCCGAGAAATATTAGAGCCTAAAACCAGAAAAGAATTATTTCTGACTTTTGAACGCGCCAATTGGTTGATTTTCCACGACGTCTACCCACAATTACTGATCTACCAATATTCGACGAAAATAAAGCGTCCTATGTTTCATCTGCTACCATACTTTAAATGTTCAGAATTTATCCAAAAAGAGTGGGAGAAGTACTGGAGAGAAGGAGATCGGGAACGGCTTACCACAGCATTAATTATTAATGAGCAGAATGTAATACATACACCCGTTATTTTGCATCCAGTGTATAAAAAGAGGGTGTTCCAATCTTGGATCTTTAATATTCAAGACTGGCTACATTTCAGCTGCGTCCTACTTCCGACATGTGGCGGAGAATTATATGGCGCAAGTGTAAATGGCTTTAAGTCGTTATCAAAACGAATTAATTTAGGAAAGAGGCTTGCTAGAATATTGACCCACCCGCGTTTATTTCCCTTTTTTTTCGAGTTTGCCAATAAAACGCCGCATACTGGATCGCGTTCTGATTACGAACAATATTTTAAGACCAAAACCAATCGAAAGACGCCGATATTAAGAGCAACTTTTCCGCTCATTGAGCACAATCATTATGAATATCAGGATTGGAGCAAAAAAAAGGTAATCTCCCCTGCGTGGCTTCATTTTCCAGCAAGACATCGACATCCTATTCACTTAACAGATTGGTACTTTGAGAAATCAAATCAGCTGGATTTAATGCTTGCCTTACACAAGGCTTCACATGTAAAGAAAATATAAAAAGCAAGGCATGTGCCTTGCTTTTTATATTTCTTATTCAGCCGGACGATTAGGTCCTTCGAGCTTTTTATCACCATAGCCAACTTTATTTTCTGATTGTGCTGCGCCAGATTTTTTGTTTTGTTTCTTTTTGGACATTATCAACACCTCCAATTTTAGCTTGTTCGATTTTCCATTTTTCATGCGAAAATGGAGCAGTGTCGAATAGGAAGGTAATAAATGCCAAAATGGCACTTTCTTTGCCGAAACTCTTCTAGTTTTGTCAGAGGGGGAGGAAGCCTTAAAAAGAAAGCGAATAGTACCAGTATATAATCGCGAGGAGGTTCTTAATTTGATGAATTCGTCATTGCCGGAAAAGGAAAAGCTGCTTTCTATGCTGACAGAGATACATGATCAATTAGAAGAATTGGAGACTGTGCTGGAAGCATCTTTCTCAGACCTTCGCAATCAAATGAATAATGAGGAGCTGAATAAATTATCGGCACCTGTACAAAGACTCTCTAAGCTTGAAGAAGAACTAGATAAAATAAATCCAACAACAAATGAAGCAAATACAGAACAAAACAATTCAGTTGCAAAAGCACTAAAACTTGAAATGGGCTTTTGGTTACCGATAGAATATGAATAGATCAAAATTGAGTAGCTTTATAAAAAGCTGCTTTTTATTTTTTGTAACCGAAAGGACTAATAATCGATGTCAGAAGAAATACTTGATTTAACCAAAAAGCTGCTAAACTTTAACCATTTATTTATTAAATATTACGAGGAAGCCCGTGAGAAAGGGACCAGCTATGATTTTCACGAAGTGATTAAGCCTTTTGCCGATGAGGTTAAGAAAGTTGCCCAAGCATGGGGTACAGAGATGAAAAACTGGTTAGTTAAAAATCCGCAAAAACATCTCCATCTTAAACAGATTGATACAACTTTAGATCATATTGATCAATTATCTATACAGGCATTCTTCCCAAAAACAAGCCGTTCAAGATTTTTAAATGCAAATCGGACGGTTGAATTTTTTCTGTTAGAGATTGTAAAAGAATTAGAAAAATAAAAAGAGATGCGTAAATTGCATCTCTAATAGGCTTGTCTAGCTGTATTTTTCTTTTATTATGAATTTTCGATGAGGGAGTCTTCCTTATAATCGTCAGGAAATACGGCACCCTGAGCTTCAAGCTCACGTACAAGCAGGCGATATTCTTTGATGTTAATTTCGTTGTGAATATAAGCCTTTTTAGCAAAATCCATTAATGCGTTTACATCATCAGTGCTATAGTCCCGACTTTGATTAAATTTGCTTTTAAGTGAGCCAATGTCCATATGTAATTCCTCCTTCATCATTTTTTTAATCGTAACATGAAAAAAAAGGATTCCTAGTTTTTAAAATATTTAAACTTTAGACAAAAAACTCCGTATTTTGACATTGAAAAATGTTTAATTATGTGCACCTCTCACTTAAATGTTACATAGTGTGTAGTAATGAAAATGCGGAGGAGATGTTTGCCCATGTACGGTGGAAATAGATCAAATTATTATATAAATCATGGATACTCGGGGCAAATGAACTACAGAAGCCCGGGTTATTATCCATCCAATTTTCAACCCGATCCTCGTAATCAGCCAAATCCTTACCAAGCTGTACAAAGCATGGAATGGTACCCATATCAACAACAAAACCCTTACTTTCAGCCGAACTATCAACCGTATAATCCGTCCTATCATCCTAGTGAAAACCTTTTGCAAATGTCCAATCCAACGGGGCATTATCCTCCTAAAAATGCACAATTTCTATTTCAAAATCCTCTCCAGCCTAAGGAGGAAATACCGCCAAACCAATATATGCCGCAAATGAACGGATACAGTGTGGTGAACCCATATCCAAAACCAAATGCAATGATCAAACAGCCTGGGGGAATTCAATCTCTAATGAATTCTTTTAAATCACAAGATGGGACAGTCGACGTAAATAAGATGGTGAATACAGCGGGGCAGGTAGTAAGTGCAGTAACCCAAGTATCCTCTCTTGTTAAAGGTCTTGGAGGAATATTTAAAGCATAAAAAAGCAGAAAGACGGCCAAAAGCCGTCTTTCTTTTTGGGTATTTGTCGAAAAATTTATAGGTTGATTTTTTATTTTGCTTTTTAGTCCTCTATATTTATTGTTTTTCCTCTAACCTGTGGAATTCGAATGGTTAGTAATCCGTCTCGATAAGAAGCCTTAACCAATTTTTCATTAATGGTCACAGGTAAGGGGATGGTCCGTGAAAGTTTTTGTTGCGAAACCCTTTTTTGGAAAAAGTGATTGTTTAGATCTTCCTTTGTTTCCATTTCTTTATTTTCGACGGAAATACTCACTTGATTTGGTAAGATATTAAGACGTATTTGTTCTTTTTTAACCCCTGGGAGCTCCGCTGTAATAATGTATTCGTCCTCTGTTTCCCGAACCTCAACAGGAAAAGCTCCACTAGGAAACGGACTAGAAAAAAATTCATCAATAGATTGTAGAAATCCCTTTACGGGTTTTTCATGAATAAAGTCATTCATCGTTCTAAAAAAATCACGAAACTGCTCAGGTTTATACTTTTTTTTGTTATTATCGTCACTTGGAGGCATGGATGACATCAAACTTTCCCTCACTTTCCATATTTTCTCACCATATCATATGCGTTAGGCTAGTGTGTGTGCAGCGTCATAAGTTTGCGATAAATTATGAACCTTTTATTACAACTTTATTTTTAGTGATAAATGTCACATGAAAAACTTTCTAGTATTTGTATCATGAAAAAGTAATTTACGAGAAAGCGAGGGAACAGAATGTTCTGTAATCAGTGTGAACAAACTCCTGCTGGAGGCTGTACAGTCGTGGGGGTGTGTGGGAAGGACGAAACCATTTCAAGCTTGCAGGATACCATTATCTACGGATTAAAAGGAATTGCGGCTTATCGGACACATGCGAATCAACTAGGATATACGGATTCATTTGTAGATACAACAACACAAGAAGCTCTTTATATGACATTGACAAATTCTAATTTCAATCTGCAAGAACATATCGACATGGCAATGAAGGTGGGTCAGGCAACTGTACGTGTAATGGAAATGCTTGATGAAGCCCATACAAAGCGTCTTGGCATTCCCGAGCCAATTCGGGTCAGCCAAAACAAAATTGAAGGAAAATCGATTGTGGTTTCGGGTCATAACTTGTTTGCACTCGAGGAGCTGCTAAAGCAGACTGAAGGAAAAGGCATTAATATTTATACACACTCCGAAATGCTGCCGGCACATGGGTACCCAGCATTAAAGAAATATCCTCATTTAAAAGGAAATATCGGTAAGGCATGGTATGACCAAAGACGGTTATTTGAAAAATTCCCTGGTGCGATTTTAGCAACCACCAACTGTGTAATGCCAATCAAAGGTACATACGCAGATAGAATGTTTAGTTATGAAGTGGCAGGTCTTGAAAATGTACAAAAAATCACCAATGATGACTTTTCACCACTAATCGAGAGAGCTCTTGAGCTTCCTGAAGCGGATATACATTCAGACGAGACCTTGCTTACAGGTTTCCATCATGAAACCGTTCTTGGCTTAGCACCAGAAGTAATAGAAGCAGTAAAGGCTGGTAAAATTAAACGGTTCTTTGTCATTGCGGGCTGTGATGCGCCTGGTAAAGGAGGAGAATATTATCGTGAGTTAGCAACTTCACTGCCGCAAGAAACAGTTATTTTGACAACATCATGTGGTAAGTTCCGTTTCAACGATGTTGATTATGGTGTGGTTCCTGGAACTAATATTCCTCGTTATATCGATTTAGGGCAGTGTAACAACTCAGGATCTACCGTAAAGATTGCGATGGCATTGGCTGATGCATTTGGATGCGAAATTAATGAACTTCCTGTTAGTATCGTATTATCCTGGTTCGAGCAAAAAGCTGTGGCGATTCTGTTAGGGCTATTTAGTTTAGGAATACAGGATATTCGTATCGGACCAAAGCCGCCTGAATTTATCTCAGAAGGTGTCTTGCAGGTTCTCCAGGAAACATTTAATTTAAAATTAATTGGTACCGCACAAGAAGACATGGCAGATATGCTTCAGTTATCAAAAGCTTAATCAATAGAAAAACCGCAGTTATTTAAACGCTGCGGTTATTTAAATTAAATTAATTTCTGAAAGCAGGACATCTATATTCAGGAGCATATTTCCATTATTATCTACTTCGATTAGTTCGTCCTTTTTCAATTTCGTCAGTGTTCTGCTGATGGTTTCGCGGGTAGTCCCGATCATACTAGCCAAGTCACGGTTGGTAAACTCAGACTTAAGCAGAATCGTTCCATCCTCTAATTCCTTTCCATGCTTTTGCCCAAGACGGATGAGGAGTTTGATTATTTGCTCATATGTATTATTAAGAATTTGTTCTTCGAGGCGGTTTTGCAAATCGACGATTTTTTCACCTAGTACCTTAAAAACCTTAATACTTAGCTCAGGATACTCAATGAGAACACCTTCAAATTTTGAAATAGGGACTGCAATTAGTGTTGATGGTTCAAGAACTTCGGCGTAAGCTGGGTAACTGCCTTTTCTAAAAAAGCCGACGTGGGGAAACATTTCACCCTTTTTCATAATGGCGACTATTTGTTCTTTTCCGTGAATATCACTTTTGTATACTTTGATTTTCCCATCATAAATGAAATAAACAGTTTCTAAAGGATCACCTTGAAGAAAAACATGACTTTGCTTTTTCCATTCCCTTGCAATGGAAATGTTGGCAATCTTAGTTAATTCGTAGTCATCTAATTCCCTAAAAAGCATGAACTCAGAAAGCACCTTCTTAATATCTTCAATTCTCATGCTATACCTCCACAGACGAAATAAAATACCTTATACTATTGTAACAGACAACTAAATAATAATTAATAAGCTTTTTCTGCGAACGTTTATTCGCTATAATGGTAGTAACGGGGTGATTCCATGAAATTGAAAAAAAATCTGCAAGATATTCTTGCCGATTTAAAAATAAATGATAGTTTTAAAGAAAATATTGTGACCTGGAAAACACTTGAAGCCAAAGAAGCACAAACTGTCTCCCTTCCAGATAACCTTCATACGGCATTAAGAGATTCACTGAATAGTAAAGGAATAGAAAAACTGTATACACACCAAAAGACAGCATACGAAAATATTATGGCTGGTAAAAGTGTTGTAGCTGTTACGCCCACTGCTTCCGGAAAAACACTTTGCTATAACCTGCCCGTTTTACAAAGTATTTTATCGAACCCGAACTCAAGGGCACTTTATATGTTTCCTACAAAAGCGCTGGCACAGGACCAGAAGAGTGAAATAAATGAAATCATTCAGGCGGCGGGGATTGATATTAATAGTTATACCTATGACGGTGATACACCAGCAAACATTCGCCAAAAGGTACGCAAGGCTGGTCATGTTGTGATAACCAACCCTGATATGCTCCATTCAGCCATCCTCCCTCATCATACGAAATGGGTTTCGCTTTTTGAGAATCTTAAATTTGTCGTGATTGATGAGCTGCATACGTATCGAGGCGTTTTTGGAAGCCATGTAGCCAACGTTATTCGCCGCCTAAAACGAATCTGTCGTTACTATGGCAGCAATCCTGTATTTATTTGTACATCTGCGACGATTGCCAATCCACTTGAGCTTGCTGAAAACCTCACAGAAGAAAAGATGGTCCTGATTGATAATAATGGTGCTCCAAGTGGAAACAAACACTTCCTTTTTTATAATCCGCCAATCGTAAATAAACCCTTAAATATAAGAAGAAGTGCAACACTTGAGGTTCGGAAAATCGCAGGTGAATTGTTAAAAAATAAAATTCAAACCATTGTCTTTGCTAGAAGCAGAGTTCGAGTAGAGATCATTTTAACCTATCTGCAAGAGCTGGTTAAAAATCAATTAGGACCTAAATCAATCATGGGCTATCGCGGAGGTTATCTGCCAACCGAACGAAGAAAAATTGAAAAAGGCCTTCGTTCTGGGGATATTTATGGAGTTGTCAGTACCAATGCTCTTGAGCTTGGCGTGGATATTGGCCAGCTTCAGGTATGTATTATGACTGGGTATCCTGGTACGATTTCCAGCGCATGGCAGCAGGCTGGGAGAGCAGGAAGAAGACATGGGGAAGCCCTTGTAATTATGGTTGCAAGTTCTAGTCCACTCGATCAGTACATTATCCAGAACCCTGAATACTTTTTTAATAAAAGCCCAGAGACAGCTAGGATTAATCCTGATAACCTGATCATTTTAATTGACCATATAAAATGTGCGGCTTTCGAGCTGCCTTTTAAAGCTGGTGAGCAGTTTGGAAACGTTGGAACGGAGGATTTAATTGAATATCTGACAGAGGAACGTATTCTGTACCAAAACGGTGATAAATGGTATTGGATGAATGATTCGTTCCCTGCACACAATATTAGTTTGCGCTCCGCTTCCCAGGAAAATGTTATCATTGTGGACCAATCAGATGTTGCTAACGTAAAAGTAATCGGAGAAATGGACCGCTTTTCAGCTATGACCCTGCTGCATGATGAAGCCATTTATCTGCATCAAGGAACCCAATTTCAGGTAGAAAAGCTCGATTGGGAAGAAAAAAAGGCATTTGTCCGTGAAGTGGATGTGGATTATTTCACAGATGCCAATTTAGCTGTTCAACTAAAGGTATTGGAAGAGGACAAATTGAATCAGTTAGAGGATGCAGAGGTTGGCTATGGGGATGTGAGCGTCCGGGCAATGGCGACCATCTTTAAAAAAATTAAATTTGAGACCCATGAAAATATCGGTTCTGGTCCAATTCATCTTCCTGAAGAAGAGCTCCACACGAGTGCAGCATGGATTTCGTTAAATAAGTCATTCTCAGAAATGGGACAAGAACGATTAGAGCAGGGGCTAGTCGGCACGGCACATGCCTTAAATCATATTGCACCATTATTTGTCATGGCAGATCCACAAGATATCCATGTGATTCCACAGGTTAAAGCGGATCATAACGAAAAGCCGACTATTTTCTTTTATGACCGTTATCCTGGCGGCATTGGTTTAGCTGAGAAAATCCATTCTGGAATGTCAGTGGTATTTGCGGAAACGAAAAAAATGATTGATAACTGTAAATGTCAAACGGGGTGTCCATCGTGTATTGGAACCGAAGCAGTGGGTGAGACCGCAAAAAGGGATACATTAAAAATAATCGAAGCTTTTATAAACCCTTCCAATTAAAACGAGGAAGTGCTGAAATGTCATTGAAGAATAAATTAAATCGTCTAAAACCGCATATATCAGGAGGAGAGGTAGAAAAAAGGACAATTCCTCCTTCTGAATCTGCAAGGACCGAGATACCCTTCCTTCCTAAATGGGAAAGCGAAAAGGTGTCCCCTTATTTTTTGGATCAGGATTACTGCCTGATTCGTGAAGTAAAATATCCGTTGTCTCAGAAACATGGTCATTATCATTTTCATGATTTTCTTAAAGCTGTTGATATCTGGAATAAGCAGCCGATTAACCATCCATTATCAGCCGAAGGGCATTCTGCAGAAGAATTATTCTTTTTTGATACAGAAACGACAGGACTCGGCGGTGGAGTAGGGAATACGATTTTTTTACTTGGTTATGCGAGTGTAATCGGTGAAAACCTTGTTTTAAGGCAGCATATACTCCCGCATCCAGGTGCGGAAGTCCCGTTATATCAAAGCTTTCTAGAGAACGTAAACTATAAAACTTTAGTCACATATAATGGGAAATCCTTTGATTGGCCGCAAGTAAAAACCAGACATACCCTTGTAAGAGATCATGTACCTAAGCTTCCTGCTTTTGGTCATTTTGACTTATTTCATGCTGCAAGGAGATTATGGAAACATAAATTGGACCGATTGAAACTAGCAGACGTTGAAAAAGATGTCTTAGGGATAGAACGGCAAGATGATATCCCGGGATTTTTGGCCCCGATGATTTATTTTGATTTTATTGAGAGTAAACAGCCTGATGGAATGCTTGGAATCATAAAGCACAATGAAATCGATATATTATCGCTGGTTACCTTATATACCCATCTTACCTTTCAACTCTGTGGAATAGACAACAACCAAACACGGAAAGAATCATTTGAAGTCGGACGCTGGTATGCTGCTCTGGGGGAAAGAGACGAAGCTGCTAAGGTATTAACGAAGCTTGTAGAGGGCAGTGACTTTACATCTTTACAAGCTAAGCTGACGTTAGCCTATCAATCTAAAAAAGAACAAAACTGGGAAATGAGTTTACCATTATTTATAGAAGTGGCTGACACCGAAAATCCGATATTGAGTCTTGAAGCATGCATTGAAGCTGCAAAAATATATGAGCATAAAATAAAAGATTATAAAATCGCCTTGGATTATTGCCTAAGGGCTTTGGAAATAGTAAGGAATAACAATACTCCAATGCAAAAAGTTCAGCAGCAGCTTGAAAAAAGACTGAACCGATTGGAGGGGAAATTCGCCAAATTTACCAGGTACAACCAATATTCGCCAACTCTTGATTGTTTGTAACAAAAATTTCACATTTAATCTCTGAAATTTTCGATATCCCATATTGTTTCTTATAGTTGAAACATGTAAAATATTAAACTGTGAGTAAAAAACGACTATAAAACAATAATGGGGTAGATACGATGTATAAAGCAATCTTGTATTTATTTTTTGTTGTCGTTTGTTTGACTGCAGTACTTTTTTCAAGCTTAAAAGATAACTTATATTCGATGCTATAAAAAGTTAGAGTACCCAATTCTGAGAAATTTAGACAGTTATCACGAGGTACTTGAGCTAGACAGTGGTCTAAGTGAAGTTAATCTTAATTAGATAAATGAAAAATAGGTATTTTCATTAGTACAAGAAATACTCCCCTAACATAGGCTGTTAATGTAAACAGAATATATTTTTGAAGGGAGAGCTTATATTGTATCTTGGAACTAATTTTGCGCCGCCAGTCATTCATCCGACTAAACAAATCGTAAACCACACTTTCTCAACAACTGTGGTTCCGCATATTCATCCAACACATACAACAACGATTAATCATCATATGTTCCAGCATAAACACTATTGTCCTCAGACAGCTTCTGCTGCACAAGATTGTTGTCATCAACACATAAATTGCTGTCCAGGTGGTATGCCGGCACCTACGGCTGTTGCTGGAGCTCAGAGCAATGCTTTACCTCCAGGGAACAACATGCCGCCAAATCTGGGACCAGGCATGATGGGACCAGGTATGGGTCAAGGAATGGGACCAGGCATGATGGGACCGGGTATGGGTCAAGGAATGGGACCAGGCATGATGGGACCGGGTATGGGTCAAGGAATGGGACCAGGCATGATGGGACCGGGCATGGGTCAAGGAATGGGACCAGGTCAATTCCCTCGTCCGCGACGTTTCTTTGGTTGATCAAACTAACAAGGGTAAGTTTGCCCTTGTTTTTTTATGTATTTTGTTATGTTAATAAAAAAGACAATATTCATCTGCCGATAAGGAGAATAACCTTGATTAAAGTTTTAGCTATATCAGGTTACAAACCATTTGAATTAGGAATTTTTAAAAACGATCATCCTGCTGTTATGTTTATTAAAGCTGCTCTAAAGAAAGAGTTAATTCCAATGATGGAGGCTGGATTAGAGTGGGTCTTAATCAGCGGGCAATTGGGTCTGGAGCTTTGGGCTGCCGAAGTTGTCTTTGAACTAAAATCAGAATTCCCTGATGTAAAACTAGCTGTTATCACCCCATTTTTTGACCAGGAAGCCTCTTGGAGTGACAACAACAAGGAATGGTATAAATCTATTCTTGCACAAGCGGATTTTATCGACTCAGTAACGAAAAAAGGGTATGAAAAACCATGGCAGTTTCGATTGAAAAACCAATTCTTTATTGAAAAAAGCGACGCACTTCTCCTTTTATATGATCAAGAAAAAGAAGGAAGTCCAAAATACATATACGAAATGGCGTTACATTATCAAAACAATCACACATATCCTATCCAGCTCATTACATTTTATGATTTACAAGTAATCGTAGAAGAAGAAGAATTAAAACGATTAGATTTTTAATAATACGTACCCAATTATTATGAATTAGATAGAATAGTAAAGAAAAATTGACAAAACGGCTTATTTTTGAAAAAATAATAGGTAATGATTGGTGAATGACTTGAGGTGGAATTGAATGGTATCCGATAAAATAAAACTAACCGCTAAGGATATTTTAGAAAAAGAATTTAAAACCGGTGTCCGCGGCTATAAACAAGAAGATGTTGATAAGTATCTGGACTTGATAATCAAGGATTATGAAATGTTCCAACAGGAAATCGAGGATCTGCAGCAAGAAAATCTCCGCTTACGTAAACAGCTGGAGGAAACTTCTAGAAGACAGCCGGTAACTCAGCCTGCAGGTACAACGAACTTTGATATCTTAAAGCGTTTATCAAATCTTGAAAAACATGTTTTTGGCAATAAACTATACGATTAACAGATAGTACCTTGATTTCCTAATTAAAACCATTGATTAATAAACTGCAAATGCATATAATAAGAAAGTATCATTAATAACGTTCGGGTAATCGCTGCAAGGAGCATTTGCTTACCTTGTAGAGGAAAGTCCATGCTCGCACGAGCTGAGATGCTCGTAGTGTTCGTGCCTAGCCAATTCATAAGCTAGGGCAGCCTTTCTGGCTGACGGCCGGGAAAATACCTAAGTCCTTACGGATATGGTATGAATACCTATAAAAGTGCCACAGTGACGGAGCCTTTTCAGAAATGGAAAGGGTGGAACGAGGTAAACCCCACGAGCGAGAAACCCAAATAATGGTAGGGGCACTTTCTCTAAGGAATTGAACGAGGAGAAGGACAGATTCACCTGAATCTGTAGATAGATGATTACCACCTAAGTACGAGGCGTGTAACGCCGATTGCAGTACTATGGTACAGAACATGGCTTACAGAACGTTATTAATGCAATAAAGTTAACGGTATCGACTCTCCTTATGAGGAGAGTCTTTTACTTTTTGCATGGGCTTTCTGATTTTGGTCTATAATGGTAAGATAGGCAAGCATGCATTCATACATAATAAGGTAAAAAGTTAAGGGTGGAGTAAATGGGAAAATATCAATTAATTGCAACCGCCGCAATGGGTCTGGAAGCATTAGTAGCAAAAGAAGTACGTGCTCTTGGTTATGAGTGTGAAGTAGAAAATGGCAAGGTCATTTATACGGGTGATGAAAACGCGATTGCCCGCAGTAATATGTGGCTTCGAACAGCTGACAGAGTAAAAATAAAAGTCGGTGAATTTAAAGCTTTTACCTTTGATGAACTATTTGAAAAGACGAAAGCACTTCCATGGGAAAAATACCTACCGGAGGATGCGGAGTTCCCCGTTACTGGGAAGTCAGTAAAATCTAAATTATTTAGTGTTTCGGATTGCCAGGCCATTGTAAAAAAAGCGGTTGTGGATCGAATGAAAAGTCATTACAAGCGGAACTCCTGGTTTGAAGAGACAGGTGCCTACTTTCGAATTGAAGTGGCATTGTTAAAGGACGTTGCTACGATAACAATTGATACAAGTGGTCAAGGACTACATAAACGAGGATATCGTGTTGATCAAGGCGAAGCTCCACTAAAGGAAACTCTTGCAGCAGCCTTAGTATCTCTAACGAATTGGAATCCTGATAAACCGTTTATCGACCCTTTCTGTGGTTCCGGTACGATTCCAATTGAAGCCGCCATGATTGGTCAAAATATTGCACCCGGCTTTAATCGAGAATTTGTTTCAGAAAATTGGAATTGGATTCCGGGTAAGGTATGGGACGAAGCTCGAACAGAGGCTGAAGATTTAGCAAATTATGATCAGCCATTGGATATTATGGGGACTGATATTGATCATCGAATGATCAAAATCGCTCAAGAAAACTCCTTTGAGGCAGGTCTTGGTGATCTTATTCAATATAAACAAATGCAAGTAAGGGATATAACTACTACCAAAGAATATGGCGTGATTGTTGGCAATCCTCCATATGGAGAAAGACTCGGTGAGAAAAAAGCTGTTGAGCACATGTATTCGGAAATGGGACAAGCATTTAGTAAGCTTGATACCTGGTCCATCTACATCATGACCTCCAATGAACAGTTTGAGCAATTTTATGGAAAACCAGCTACAAAAAAGCGGAAGTTGTTTAATGGCTTTATCCGCACAGACCTTTATCAATATTGGGGCAAAAGACCTCCCCGTACAGTTGAATAGTACTGATAAAAACCATTGGAGCCTGCCCGAAAAAGGCTCCATTTAATTCGTTTATAGGAGTGGTTATATGCAAGACCGTATTCCATTTGTAGTTTCTAAAACTGAATCCTTTTATGACAAGCTTAGTGAATGGATTGGCGACTTATTTTATGATATTTTACCAGAGGCAGGATTTGAATTACGAGATGAACAAATCTTTATGGCCTTCCAGCTGGAAAAGGCATTTAAAGATAAAAAGGTCATGTTTGCAGAAGCGGGAGTAGGGACCGGCAAGACAATCGTTTACTTACTTTATGCAATTATGTACGCCAGATACACCAATAGACCAGCTATCATTGCCTGCGCGGATGAAACATTGATCGAACAGCTAGTTAAAAAAGAAGGAGACATTGCCAAGCTTGAAAAAGTACTTGGGCTCAATATTGATGTTAGATTGGCAAAATCAAGGGATCAATATCTTTGCTTAAAAAAGCTCGATTATGTTAGGCATGAGGACTTTAACGAAGATATAGCCGGAATCTATGAGGAATTACCGGATTTCGTCCATAGTGATGGGTCTATGCAAAAATTTGAAAGATATGGCGACCGCCGGGATTATCCTTCGTTGTCCGATGAAACATGGGGGAAAATTAACTGGGACATGGTCCAGGACTGTTTTTCTTGTGAAAAAAAGACACCGTTGCGGGCTCACTCTAAATCGTGATTTTTACCGTCACGCAAAGGACTTGATTATTTGCTCACATGATTTTTATATGGAGCATATTTGGACTAAAGAATCACGTAAGCGAGAAGGGCAGCTGCCTTTATTGCCTGATCACTCTTCCGTGGTGTTTGATGAAGGACATTTACTTGAATATGCAGCACAGAAAGCGTTAAGCTATCGTTTCACTGATTCTACACTAGAAACCTTATTAACAAGGTTGATGGAAAATGAAGTACGTGAAAAAACGTTATATACCATTGAAGAGGCTCTTTTAGATAATGATAAGTTTTTTAGTGCTATATCACAGCATGCTGTCCCGTCACACGGTTCAGAAAAACAAATGATTAATATGCATCCTTCTTTAATACAGTACGGTACAACGCTGTTAAATAGGCTTCAAGCAATCGAAGAGGAGCTTGTCTTTGAAAGCGAATTGTATGTAATCAATGAATATGATCTAAAAATTGTTGAGGAATATTTGGAGCAAATCACTTACTCGCTATCACTTTTTCTTAAAGAAATGAACGGGATTACTTGGTTTGAAGAAAAAGGCTATGAACGAACACTTGTGATTATGCCGAAAATGGTAGAAGAAGTCATGAGGGATGAAGTTTTTTCACAAAAGAAACCGTTCATCTTTTCTTCTGCGACATTATCCAACGACAAGAAGTTTGATTACATTGCAAATAGCTTGGGAATTAAAGAGTATTTATCGTTTTCTGTTGTTTCACCATTCGATTACGACGAAAAAATGGAAGTATTCCTTCCAAGATTCAATCAAAACTCATTGGATGAAAAACTAGATTATGTCATTAACAAAATTATTCAATCAGAAGGTCGGGCACTTATTCTTCTAAACAATCAAAATGAATTAAAAGATCTAAAAGAAAAGCTGTCAGGGAATATTCCGTACCCTGTTTACTTTGAAGGTGATGAAGAGATAAGCACGTTAGTGTCAAAGTTTCAAAATGAAGAGCAGGCTATTCTTTGCGCCATTCATCTTTGGGAAGGTTTAGATATTCCTGGCAGATCATTAGAGAATGTGTTGATTTTCTCACTTCCATTCCCGCCTAATGATCCCGTGTTTAAGGCGAAGCGAAATGGTGTTAGTGACCCATTTGCAGAAGTAGATTTACCATATATGCTGCTGCGATTGAGACAGGGGATTGGTCGATTAATTAGGAGTGAAAACGATCGAGGTAGTGTTCATATCATGCTAAATGAAAATATCGACCCAGCGTTATTACAAAAAATTAAAGATGTTCTACCGACAGAAGCAATTGAAGTATAAGCAAAAAAGGTCAGCACCTGAGCTGACCTTTTTCTTATCTACCTAATAAACGAAGTCCTTCTGCTGTCATTTTCTCAGGGGACCACGCAGGCTCCCAAACAAGATTCACTTCAACGTTTCTAGTTTCTTCAATTCCTTCAATACTATAGCGTACTCCTCTTGTAATACTGTCATGAAGAGGACAGCCAGGTGTGGTTAATGTCATCGTAACCTCTACATCATGATCATCCGTTACATCAACATTATAAATTAACCCTAAGTCGACCACATTAATATTTAATTCAGGGTCATATACACATTTTAATGCTTCAACTACTTTATCTTTTAGATTCATGATAAACACCTACTTTATTTTTTTAGGACTTTTAAAACACTAATGGCAATTAAGATAAACACAATTGATAGTACAAATTGTCCGATATTAAAGATCAGAATGGATTTAATGACAATTGAAAAGAAAACAGCAACTACTGCAATTACAAATAAGGAAAACAAGGGAACGACAATTTTTTCATTCATCATATCTTTTAAGGATGGAACGGATTTTTTGCCGACTTCCTTACTGTATTTATATGTCCACCACAGGAACGGAACAATTTTATATAAATATCCCATAATACTTAGGACGATCCACAGTAATAAATATAAGTAAACAAATGGACCCATTAGGGCTGAAACTTGCTCACTCCATAAAGCAATGAAAGCTGCTAAATGGAGGATGTTCCCCAATTCAATTGCGACTAATGCAAATGTAAATGAATGATCCAGCTTTTTCTTTAGTCTCTTTTTAATAATGATAGAGATATGCCAGCTAAAAACTGAAAAACCTGCAAGCAGTAAGAAAAATCCTACTTTTACGAGAAAATGATTCCCATTAAAAAATGAAAATAATGTAATTACTAGACCAGCAACATAAAGTCCATATACATATCGAGCATGTACCATTGGAAACCCGTGTGATAATGAAAACATCGGAACCATTTTATAAGAAAAACCGAAAATTAATAGTGTAAACCAGCCTGTTACGCCCATTAAAAGATGGCTTTTAAAAATAGCCTGATAGTACTCAGCTGCAAAGCCTGTTTGTAGTGAATAAATCAATGTTATCCCTAAGAATATCGTTAAGAATAAACAAACAAGCGCGCTTCCGACAAAGGCGGATAGGATATTAGGTTTTGCCTGCTTTCTAAGGGTCATAAACATTTGAAATAAAAACATTAAAATGCCCAACAGCATTAGAATTCCAGGAATCAATGCGTTTTGTGGAGAGACATATAACAACAAGGAAAATGCTGCAATCCCAATTGCTGTAACAAAAAACTGGATAAAACCAAATTTCTCATTCCAAATTGGTGTTAAGAAAGCAACTGGTACAAGCTGATACATGGCACCCATTGCCACCATTAAAGCCCATCCCAAGACCAATAAGTGGGCGGCTGACCAGATGGCCGGTATGCGAAAACTGCCGTTCACGACCATTTGTCCATTCACTAAAACTAGAATCTGAGATAACACAAGCGCAAGTAAACTGAAAATAATAAATGAGAATGGAAGCTTAATATTTGTTTCACTTCCCATTGTTTGAGGAAGCATAATGGTTCACCTTCTTATCGGAAAATTTCAATTTTGAAACTTCCGTCGTTTTGTTGTTCTGTTCGCTGTTTGTAGCCAAGTTCCTCTAGTTGCTCATAAAGGAACATGGGTCTTCTATCATTAATAATTGTTAATATCTCACCTTCGCCTAAAGTTTCTAATGCAGCTAGTGTCCTCATCATAGGCTGAGGCGGTTCTAAACCTCTATTATCTAATATCATTTTTTATCACCCTTCATACTTTTATTTAGGCATTCTTTGTAAAGGTAACCTTCCAGTGCTTTGCCTCAATTTCCTCTGCCTCATGGGTAAAGCCTTTTGCTTTTAATACAGCAAACAACGGCACAGGCTTGAAAGGGGCATGGAGGATAAAAATATCATTATCTTTTACTTCTTTGATTGCTTCCATAATTTTTTGGAAAGGTTCAATCTTATTCTTTAAATCTTCTCTAACATCTAGCTCAATAATCTTCTGTTCCATTTTTAACAGCTCCCTGAATAAGTTTTTAATAGAATAATTCCTGCTCTAGTATCCTTATCAGATAATTCTTTGAATAGCAGGACATCTGACAATCTTTTATTTATGTCCTCTTGCCTCATTAACATCACCTTCGTATTAGTAATTCTTGCTTACCTTTATTTTAGCAATGTTTGAAAGACAAATATGTGACCTCCATCATAGATGGCGAAATTATTGAAAATTATTCTCAAATAAAAAATCCGCAAGACTAAGTTTGCGGATTTTCTTCTTGGTTAGATGCGTAGCAATCAAAGCAATAGATTTTTCGTTCGCTGGATTGGACGCCGTTAAAAAAGCCTTCTAAACAATAAATCTCTTTCTCGCATGAGGTGCAATAGCCTATCAATTCTTTCATCTCATCTTTCCCCTCCGTTACTAATAGCGAAATCATCCTATAATCAGTTCCATTTTTTTCATAATATTCCTTTACAACAGAATTTATCTTCTGTTGTTTTTTTATCCATAGGTTTTCAGAAAAATGTGATAAAATACAAATGGTTAGTAAAAAGGGGGATTATTATGAGAATGACTCCAGAGCAAATAGAAAAGAAGTTTTTAGAATATGTTAAGAAAATGAGTGCCTACAATGAAGCACTTGGGTTGATTTATTGGGACCTAAGGACAGGGGCTCCAAAGCAAGGAATGGATCAGCGGTCTGAAGTAATCGGCATGCTTTCTTCAGAAGTTTTTAAGATGTCCACTTCTGAGGATATGGCAGCATACATAGCAACGCTTTCGAAAAATCAACTACCCCAAAAGACAGCGAAAATCCTTGAGGAATGTAAAAAAGAATACGAACGCAACAAAAAAATACCTGCAGATGAATACAAGGAATATGTTATTCTTCAATCCAAAGCAGAAACTGTCTGGGAACAAGCAAAGAAACAATCCGATTTTGAGTTGTTCAGACCATACTTAGAGAAATTGGTTGAAACAACTAAACGTTTTATTAATTATTGGGGTCTTAAAGGGAATCCATATGATGTTTTATTGGATTTATATGAGCCAGGTATCACCGTAGAAGTCCTTGACCAGGTTTTTGGAGACTTAAGAGAGAAAATTGTTCCGTTAGTAAAGCAGATTGCTAATTCGCCTAATAAACCTAAAACAGAGTTTCTGTTTAAAACCTTTAAAAAGGATCAACAGAAGGAACTAAGCTTGGAAATCCTTGCAAAAATGGGCTATAACTTCGATGCCGGGAGACTTGATGAAACGGTGCATCCTTTTGCTATCGGCTTAAATCCAGGGGATGTCCGGGTTACAACCAAATATGATGAGCAGGATTTCCGCACAGCTGTTTTCGGTACCATTCACGAAGGCGGTCACGCGTTATACGAACAAAATATTTCAAAAGACTTGATTGGTACGCCATTATGCACTGGAACATCAATGGGTATCCATGAATCGCAATCTCTTTTCTACGAGAATATTGTCGGCCGTAGTTTTTCTTTTTGGAAAAATAACTATGAACTGTTAAAGACATACGCAACAGGTCAGTTTGATACTGTCTCAATTGAAGAATTTTACCGTGCTATCAATGAATCCAAGCCTTCATTGATTAGAATCGAAGCAGATGAATTAACATATCCTCTCCATATTATTATTCGCTATGAAATTGAAAAGGGTCTCTTTAATGGTGAAATAGAGGTAAGGGACCTTCCGAAGGTTTGGAATCAATTATATGAAAAATATCTAGGCATTACTCCAGAGAATGACGCAAAAGGTGTGCTTCAGGATGTTCACTGGGCAGGGGGGAGCTTTGGGTACTTCCCGTCATATGCGTTGGGATATATGTATGCTGCTCAGTTTAAGAACAAAATGCTTGAGGACCTCCCTAATTTTGACCAACTGTTGGAGGAAGGTAATTTGCTGCCAATCAAAGATTGGCTGACACAGAATATTCACCAATATGGTAAGGAGAAAAAGCCATTAGAAGTTCTTCATGATGTAACAGGCGAAGGTCTGAATGCTCAATATTTAATTGACTATTTGTACGAAAAATATGGTAAGTTGTATCAATTAAATTAATGATAAAGAGGGAAGGGAGAAATTAATGCCCTTCTTCTTCATTTTATAAGGTGTGTGAATGATGGGGAAATTAGGTCCTATTATATTAATTGCAATCAGTGCAATTATGTGGGGAACCATTGCTATTTTCGTTAGGAAACTGGCAAGCTTAGGTTTTACTCCAATGGAGATTGTTACAATTAGAGTAGTTACAGCTGTATTCTTGCTTGGGATAATAGGTTTGCTAAAATATCCAGGACAAATGAGGATTCGTTTGCGAGATAGCAAATATTTTATCGGTACTGGGATATTTAGCATTGTATTGTTTAATTGGTGCTATTTCTCTTCCATAAATCAACTTAGTCTATCATTTGCGGTTATATTACTTTATACAGCTCCCGCCTTTGTCGTTATTCTTTCTTATTTGTTTTTAAAAGAAAGTATGGATGCTATGAAGATTATTTCTGTTATGGGGACGTTGATAGGCTGTATTTTAATTGCGGGAATAAATATTAAGGAAACACCATCAATGAATCTAATAGGGATTTTAACAGGTCTGGGAGCAGGATTCGGTTATGCCTTATATACTATATTTGGCAAATTTGCATTAGCAAAGTATCGCCCATTTACTGTTACTTTTTACACGTTCCTCGTTGCTTCCATTGCTTTACTTCTCTTTACCGATCTTTTTGAAAAAGGAAGTATGCTAATAAGAGAAGAAGTCATTCTTTACGGAATCGGATTAGGCCTATTTCCAACCGTTTTGGCCTATTTATTTTATACGAAGGGACTAGAGAAGATGGATAGCAGCAAAGCCTCTATAATTGCAACGGTGGAGCCGGTTGCTGCAACGTTACTGAGTGTTTTCCTATACAAAGAAGATTTTGGAATTCTGGAATTTATTGGAACGACTATAATTCTATTTTCAGTTATACTAATAAATTTACCGAAAACATTCTTTAAAATAAACAATAAAAAAAGGCTTCAGTTTTAATGAAGCCTTTTTGATGTTTAAAAAGTTATATTACCAAGAACTCCATGTTTTGAATCCTGGTGAGCCTGGAGGTGCATTTTGAATCATATCGATTAACGGAATAGTGTAAGCGAAAAGGATTAGGGCTGCAGTGATACCAAGCCATAATTTCCAGTTTTCGAATATCATTGGAGCTTTTTCTTCTAAATTCTCTGCTTCACCAACTGGGAATTCTTCTTCCCCTTTAGGTGCAAAGAATGCAAGATTAACAAAGATAATGATGATTAAGATGATTCCAAGGAAAAGGATCGACCCGCCAACTGCTTGTGCGATTTGGTAAGGAATCCACTCAGCAGCTTGAGCTGAATCTCCGTAAGTTGAGAAAGCTGAACGCCTTGGACCGCCAAGAAGTCCTTGGAAGTGCATAGCACCTGACATAAACGCCATTCCAATAAACCAAACCCAAGCTTGAATAATGCCTAATTTGTTCATTGACTTTGTTAATTTACGGCCTGTTAAATGTGGTACCAACCAATAGGAGATTCCAAAGAACGTTAATACAACGGAAGTGGCTGCCGTTAAATGGAAATGTCCTGTTACCCAAATCGTGTTATGAACCACTTGGTTCATTTGGTTGGAGGCGTTGATAATACCGCCTGCTCCAGCAGGGATAAAACTTGCCATCCCTATAAATGGAACGGTAAAACGAGCGTCATTCCAAGGTAAAACCTTGAACCAGCCAAAAAGTCCTGTTGCGCCTTTAGAACGGCCAAATCTCTCAAAGGTTGCGAATAAAGAAAATGCAGTCATCAATGATGGGATAATAACCATAAATGTTAGAACTACCTGTAAAAATTTCCACGCTGGATCAATACCAGGCTCGGTTAGTTGATGGTGGAAACCGACTGGAATTGAGAATAGTAAAAACAGAATAAAGGATAGACGTGCTAAAGAATCTGAGAAAATCTTACCGCCAATAATTTTTGGAACGATAGCATACCAGCACATATAGGCTGGTAGTAACCAGAAATAAACGAGCGGATGTCCAAAATACCAGAACAAAGTGCGGCTAATCAATACGTCAACTGTATCAACTAAACCAAGTGACCATGGCAGTAACTGGAATATTACGGTTGTCGCTACACCTAAGGTTGCTACGATCCAAAGCACTGTATTAATGACTGCCATAAAGCTTAACAGCGGGCTAGGTTTACCGGGATTTTCCTTGCGCCATTTTGCATATGTCATAATTTGAGCCGCTCCGTCAAGCCAGCTGCCAACCACAACAAATGTCATACCTAAGTAAAAAATCCAATGTGCTTTTAATGGTGCATAGAAAGTATAAAGAACGGAAGCCTCTTTCAATAAAACCATTGTTGCAGCCATGATGGTTCCAACAGTCATTACCCAAAAGCCAATCCAGGCAATCCGGCGTGCTGCTGGAGAATGAGTACCTGCTGTTCGGCTGACAGCAGCATATTGGAATCCCATAATAAAGAACGTTGTTAAAACAAGACCCATTAAAACACCATGTACGGTTAGAATTTGATAGTAATCGATACCCCATGGGAGCTCAAATTTACCAGAGCGGACAAGGGTTTGCAGTAAGCCCATCAGACCGCCTAAAGCGAGTGCAATAAAGGCAACATAAAAGTGTGCCATCACAAGCTTTCCATCACGTGGATCAACTTTTAATTTTGTTGTTTGGCTGCTCATTATTTAACCACCTTTATCTTAGAACTCATTAAGTGGTGACCAGTACCACAGTACTCGTTACACACCACTAAATATTCGCCTTCTTTATCAAACGTTGTGACAATCTCGTTTACATGACCTGGTTCAAGCATCATATTGATATTCGTACCAACCACTTGAAAACCATGAATAACGTCTTTTGTTGTAGCCATAACCTTTACTTTCGCACCTAATGGAACTTCCACCTCAGCGGGATTATAGAAGAAGGCAGAGGCCACATACACTAATTCATAGTCCCATTCTTTTCCTTCAACCTTGTTTAATCCAGGCTTGTTGAATGGAGCTGTTGTATCAACCTTTTGTGGGTCTATAATCGTTAAACTGCTAGGCGGCTTGTGACCTAGGTGAAAAGCGCTCACACCTATAATTGATAAGAAAACCACTAGTGCGCCGGTTCCGAAGATAAGCCAAATTTTTTCAAACTTATGCATATGCATGGTTTTTCCCCCTTTCCCTCTCTAAAAACGGTCTAAAAATAAGAAGTAGACACTGACCCAAGTGACAACTAAAAAGATTCCCAATAAGAAAACGGACGCTAATGTTCCTTTAAGAGAAGAGCTGTCCTCAATTTCTGTTTTTTTGTTTGTTTTCAGTTCCGCTTTCGCCATCCCCCAAAACTCCCTTCAGAAAAATTAAATTTAATAATAAGTTCTCTTTCATAATACAAAACAATTGTGATGAAAAAATAACAAATTTAACAGTTCACAAAATGTTCATTCCCTAGATATACACTATGTTAATAGTAATAAACTGATATAACAGTGATTTATATCACAATAGTAGTGATGTAGTTGTGACTAAAGTGTGAACTATCCCTTCATACTTGTGATAAAAGTAATTGAATATGGCTGAAATGATGTAAAAAGCTTGTTTTTCAGCAGCTGTCACAATTTTGAAACTTTTTAATAGAATGATATAGATGTATCTAAATTTTGAGAAGCGAGCGTGTTATTTATGGAAAAATATTATTGTGAACCATGCCGTCTCCTCTATGACCAAATGGAATATTGTAAAGTCTGTGGCTTCTTAGCTGATAAAAAGATCAAAATTGAGGTTCAGTCTCAATCAGAAAAACAGTAAAAGATGTTAAGCGCGCATAAACGCCTGAAGGGGAGTATGTGCATGGACAAACTTTATTTGTGGATGGCAAATGCGATCACTAAGGCTTTTAAGAAAAATGGAAAAGTTTTCGTAATGATTTGCCTGCGGTATCTAAGTTATAATCAAAGAGCACAACAACAACAACCTTCAAAACGTTGGCTTCCCTCTGGCAGGGAAGCTTTTTTTCGTACATACATCTCCTTATTTTGGTAAAGATACCATTACCTACATTGAAGGAGAATAACCCAATGCCAACGATTCTTTCAGTAGCAGAAGCAGTTCCGGAGTTTGTAATTAAACAAGAGCAAGCCATTGACTTTGCCAGAGAACTTTTTTCAGAAAGGTTTAAGGATATAGAAAGGCTGCTTAAAGCCTTCCAAAACGGACAAATTGAAAAAAGACACATCGTGAAAGACATTGCGTGGTATAGAGAAGATCATTCATTTGCAGAAAAAAACAATACCTATATCGAATGTGCTGTGACTCTAGGAATACAGGCAATTAAGCGCTGCCTTAAAAATGAGACATTTTTAACTAAGGAAATACATTGTGAAGAAATCGATGCGATATTTTATATTTCAACAACAGGTATGGCAACTCCCAGCGTTGAGGCAAGAATCATGAACCTATTGCCATTTCGGGAAAACACAAAAAGAATTCCCATTTGGGGGCTTGGCTGCGCTGGGGGTGCCGCCGGATTATCCCGGGCATCTGAATTTTGCAAAGCCTACCCAGATTCCAAGGTTTTAGTACTTAGTGTTGAACTCTGCAGTTTAACCTTTCAAAGGAATGACTTTTCTAAGAGTAACTTAATTGGAACCTCACTTTTTGCTGATGGGGTTGCATGTGCTTTGATTTGTGGTAATGAGGTAAACCTAGAGGATTTTTGCGCTAAAAAGACTGCTCCAGCCATACTTAATACTCAATCTACGCTAATGCCCGATTCTTTAGATGTTATGGGCTGGGATATAAGGGATCAAGGCCTATTTGTAGTCTTTTCCAGAGATATCCCGAGTATTATAGAGGAGTGGCTAAAACCAAATGTTAGTAAATTTTTAAATGATAATGGAATCCAGCTGCCAGAGATTGACCATTTTATTGCACATCCTGGCGGGAAGAAGGTCATTGAAGCTTATATTAAATCTTTAGGAATACCTGTTACGATGACCGACATTTCACGCGATATATTAAGGCAATTTGGAAACATGTCGTCGGCAACGATCCTATATGTCCTTAGAAGATATATGGAAATTGGCGCGGAAGCAGGGGCTTATGGACTTTGCACGGCTCTGGGTCCGGGATTTAGTTCGGAATTGCTTTTACTGAAATGGGGGTAAGTGATGTTTCCTTTTTTGATATTTATTTCGGTTTTAATTATTCAACGTTTACTTGAGTTAGTGATTGCTCGAAGAAATGAGAAGTGGATGAAGGAACAGGGTGGAGTAGAATTTGGTATGAAGCATTATCAATTTATCGTGTTAATGCATTCTATGTTTTTTGTTGTCTTACTTTTTGAGAAAATTACCTTTTCGCGTGAGTTTTCAGCTTTCTGGCCATTGTTGGCAGCAGTGTTTGTTTGTGCGCAACTGATTAGAGTTTGGGCAATCTCGTCGCTTGGACGTTTTTGGAATACCAAAATTATTGTTTTACCTAATGTGGAAGTCGTTAGAAGAGGTCCGTACCGTTTTATCAAACACCCAAATTATTTGGTCGTTTCCATTGAACTTTTGGTCGTACCATTGATGTTCGGTGCATACATAACTGCTTGCTTGTTTACGATATTAAATATACTTATGTTGTCTATCAGAATTCCAGCAGAGGAAAAAGCACTGCGGGAACTCACGGAATACGAAGGAAGCTTTGCGAGCTGTAATCGATTTTTGCCAAAATTGTTAAATAAATATGACAATTAACTTATCTATGTTGAAAATGATTATCAGTTGTGATATTCTAATTTTAAAGTAGAATGAAAATCATTCTCATCACAGTCGAGCGGATAGGAAGGTGTTAATATGGCTTTTGCATTTGTAGGTGGAACGGTAATCATATACGCATTTGTCATGAAGCACGTCTTAAAAAACGTAACACGTTAAAGGATAAATACATTAAGCTAAGCCAAGGAGGGGTCCCTTGGCTTATTTTTTTGGTCTGGAGTAAACATCCGTTCAAAGAGATTGTATTTTCTTAAAGTGTGGTGTAACTTTTTTGTTGTGTGTTTAATAAGGTAGATTCCTCTTCAAAATACTTTAAAATTTCAATAGAAATAAAAAGTTCAAATAAGTACATTATTTCCCCTCCTATCAATAAATTTTTAATTAAATTTGACTTAATCCTTGCTTATAACCTTTCTTATTTTGTATGATTCAAATAAATAACATCATGAGATAATGTCATTAAATTGTGAATGCCCTTATTTAAAGAACTAAATCGATTATCTCCAAGATGTCCTTCCTTCCATCTGTAATAAATCTGCTGTAAAATGACCGCAATTTTAAAATAGGCGAAAGCTAAGTAAAAAGGAAAATTAGAAAGGTCTCTGTTACTCCGCTTAGCATATCGCTCGATAAACTCTTCCCTAGAAATAAATCCGCCTAAAGTTGTTACTGAATTAATGGCGGTAAATGGGTCATTTTCATCCTTCCAATAAGCAATTGCAGAGGCTAAATCAGTAAGAGGATCTCCAATCGTAGACAATTCCCAGTCAAAAACCCCTACGACTTTTCCAGGATTGGTTTTCGAAAGCATCATATTATTTAGTTTGTAATCATTGTGGACGATGGTTGGGCTTGGTGAATTTGGTATGTTTGCCATAATCCACTTTTCAATAGCAGGATAAACTTTAATTTCATCGGTTTTACAATTGTGATACCTTTTGATCCATCCATGTACTTGTCTTTCTAAATAGCCATCTGGTTTCCCCATATCTTGCAATCCATTTTTTTTATAATCAATTTCGTGAAGTTGAACCAATGTATCAACGGTCGATTCAGAAATGGTTTTTTTAATATTTGGTATAGCACTAAATTCAGCTGGGATTGTATCGTCAAGAACAACCCCATTTTTTTTCTCCATTACATAAAATGGCTTATCCATAATTTCAGGATTGTGCTCACAAAAGTATGGTTTTGGAGCAAGCGGGAAAACTGGATTGATTTTCTCTAACAAACGATACTCTCTTTCAACATCATGAGCTTTAGGCGGGATTTTACCAAAAGGGGGCCGTCTCATGACCGCTTCCCATTTTCCTACTTTAATAAGAAATGTTAAGTTTGAATATCCTTCTGAAAATTGTTTGACTTCCATTTGCGCTGTATCAAGCTGGATTTGACTCCTAAGATACGTTTCAAACTCCGTCCAGTTAATTTCATTTTCAGATTGAGCCGAAACATTTATTTTTTGTGTTAACATTTTTAAACCTCCTAAAAAACTTTCACTTTATATAAATTCATGCAAAAACCATGCCAATCATTAAGTCTTGGAATATAAACGGTAAATACGAGATTCAGATAGTACCATCAAATCCGTCCGTTGATTACTTTTCAGACAAAGGCCTATTAAATGTGTAGCGATATCAAACAGTTTAGGGAGTAGAGGAGTAATTTACCTTGACTACTACTCTTTTTCAACAGATACTTTAGGAAAAGACAATGTATAGATGACGAAAGGGGATGAATGATTTGATAAACGTTAAGGACTTTATGACCCCAATTCAAGAATATTTACAACCAAATCAAACACTGCATGACGCCATCTTCCTTATGAATAAATATAGGTTGAATACGTTACCGGTAGTCGATGCGTCAGAAAAACTGATTGGCGTTTTTACTCGGAGTGTTTTGTATCAACAGCTTTTATCAAATGAAAAAATGCAAACATCCATTGGGAAATTTATTAGAAAAGATATCGGTACTATTTCTGAAGACACTTCTGTGGAAGAACTGGAAGAACAGATTGCTGTTAGTGAAGTGGGCACTGGTTTTGTTGTAGATAAAACTGGAAAGCCGATTGGAGTGATTGATAAAGCGGATGCTATCAAAAGTTTTCTTCAAAAGACACAATTGCTTACGGAGCAGTTAAAATGGAAAAGCCTGCTTCAAACAGTGATTGACAACTCTTATGATGGCTTAGTTATGGTAAATGAAAAGGGAAACATCACTTTTGTAAGCCCTTCCTTAATAGAACTTTTTGATCTTAACCCACATGAAATCGAAGACGTTCCCATTGACTCCATTTTTCCTCATTTTGAATTAACAACAGTATTTAAAACAGGGATTGCAGAAATAAGTGATTTTATGGAAATTAAAGGAATCAACTACATTGTCCATCGAATTCCTGTATACCAAGAAGATCAAATCATCGGTGCCATCGGAAAAATTGTTTATCGTCAGCTTCAAGAGGTTCGTGAGAGATTTAGAAGTTATGAAAAATTGGAAAAACAAAATGATGTTGCAACTAAGAAGGCTGAAACATCACGATTTACCTTTGATGAAATTCTCTCCCACAATTCTCAAATGGAAAAATTGTTTCGAAGCGGGATGAAAGCCGCTAAAGGAAAGACCACCATTATGATTCGCGGTGAAAGTGGTACAGGAAAAGAACTATTTGCCCACGCAATTCACAGTGCTAGCAATCGGAAAAATGGCCCGTTCATTACTGTAAACTGTGCGGCTATCCCAGAGCATTTATTAGAGTCAGAATTTTTCGGATATGACGAAGGTGCTTTTACAGGTGCAAAACAAAAAGGGAAAGCTGGGAAATTTGAAATGGCGGATGGGGGAACCCTTTTCTTGGATGAAGTAGGAGATATGTCTCTTCAGCTTCAGGCAAAGTTACTCCGTGTGTTACAAGAAAGAGAGTTTTACCGTGTTGGTGGGACAAACAGAATATCCGTCGATGTTCGGATTATTACAGCGACCCATCAAAAATTAGAAGAAATGGTTGAGGGTGGAAAATTCAGAGAAGATTTATTTTATCGGTTAAATGTCATTTCGATTGAGATTCCTCCTCTTCGAAAAAGAAAAGAAGATATTTTGCAGTTAAGTCATGCCTTTATTAGTGAATTAAATAAACAAAATGGCACCAGTATTATTGGTTGGGATCCAGTAGTAGAACAAGCTTTAATGGAATATGATTGGCCAGGTAATGTTCGTGAACTCCGCAATGTATTTGAACGGGCAATGGTTTTTGCAGAAAATGGAATGATCACCTTAGAAGATTTACCTGATTATTTACTAAAGAAAATCGGGATGAGTATATTTCTAGAAGAAGAGAATGAAAACTGTGATAAAACATTGCTAGAAAAGGCCGAAGAGATGGCGATAAAAGTAGCTTTAAAGAAATCGGATGGAAACAAAAGTAAAGCATGTAAACTACTAGGCATTAGTCGTTCAGTGCTTTATGATAAGCTAAAAAAATACGATGATATAAAAATACCCTAATATTGATTTACGATAAATTCTCTAAAAAAGCACATGTATGTGCTTTTTTTGTTGGTCACCAATACATACTAATCTAGCACCTGTTTGATTTTCAAACACAAATATCAATCTTCTTCCTACACTTGCTCGTCGTTTGTTTCGGAGGTTTACTTTTTCCCTTCACCTTAATTACTAGTCTTGGTGAGTGTTTTATCAAAGGATAGGTTATCTTTTTGAAAAAATTGGGATTAAATTAATAGTTGGCACAGATTTTGCATTATTATTAGTGACCGGCTAAGACAATTTAATTTTGTAAATAGGAATCTTGTCATTTATTTTGTAGAAGGAGGAAAAGTATGCGTGAAGTAGTGATAGTGGAAGCGGTTCGAACCCCTGTTGGAAAAAGAAAAGGTGTGTTAAGTAATATACGTCCTGATGACTTAGCAGCTGAAGTGTTAAGAGAATTGGTGAACCGAGCGGGAGTATCTCCCGATTTAATAGAGGACGTTATTTTAGGTTGTGTCACCCAAGTTGGAGAGCAGGGAGTAAACATCGCCCGTACAGCTGCACTTACCGCTGGGTTCCCAATACATGTACCTGGGACGACCATCGATCGCCAATGTGGCTCCAGTCAACAGGCTGTTCATTTTGCGGCCCAAGCGATTTTAAGTGGTGATATGGATATCGTGATTGCAGGTGGAGTTGAAAGCATGACACGCGTTCCGATGATGTCGAATTTTACAGGAACATCGTGGAGTGAAAAGCTTACCTCTCAACACGAAATCATTCATCAAGGATTGTCAGCAGAGCGAATTGCCGAAAAATGGGGAATTACTCGCGGACAGGCAGATGAATTTGCATTAGAAAGTCACAAAAAAGCATTAAAAGCTCAAGAAGAAGGTCGGTTTGATCGAGAAATCATGCCAATTGAAGTGACATTAGAAGACGGGACTAAGCAAGTGATTACACATGATGAAGGTCCGCGTAAAGACACGACAATTGAAAAGCTTGGAAGCTTAAAACCAGCTTTTATTGAAAACGGAGTCATTAGTGCGGGAAATGCCAGTCAGATGAGTGACGGAGCTTCTGCATTACTACTTATGTCAAAAGAAAAGGCGTTAGAATTGGGTCTTCAGCCCCGTTTTAAAGTTTTAGCCCGCACTGTAGTTGGCTCCGATCCAACCTTAATGTTAACGGGTCCGATTGAAGCAACGAGACTAGTACTTAAGAAGGCAAAATTGGAAGTTTCCGATATTGATATTTTTGAAGTAAATGAAGCGTTTGCTCCTGTCCCTATGGCTTGGCTAGAAGAGATTAAAGCGGATCCATCTAAGTTGAATCCAAATGGTGGGGCAATTGCTCTCGGCCATCCATTAGGTGCAAGTGGAGCCAGAGTAATGATTACCCTAATCCATGAGATGGAGAGAACCGGCAGTAAGTTTGGCCTTCAATCGATTTGCGAAGGAAACGGGATGGCTAATGCAACCATTCTTGAAAGAATTGAGTAACTGAAAAAATTGATGAATAGAAAGAATAAATTTTTGAAGGAGGAATTTTTAATGAATATGAAAGATGTAATTGCAGTTGTAACCGGAGGGAGTTCTGGTTTAGGAGAGGCAACGGTAACACGAATTGTTGAAAACGGTGGAAAAGCGGTCATTATTGATTTATCAGAGGAAAGAGGAGCAGTTATTATTGAAAAATTAGGATCAGATAATGTCCTATTTACAAAAGCAGATGTTTCAAATGAAGAAGAAGTTTCGCAAGCGTTATCACAGACAGTTGAAAAGTTTGGTCAAATCAATACAGTGGTGAATTGTGCTGGTATCGGACCGGCTAAAAAATTATTGGGTCGTGATGGTGTTCATGATCTTGCTGGATATAACAAAATTATCCAGGTAAATTTGGTTGGAACGTTCAATGTTACTCGATTAGCAGCTGAGAAAATGGTAAACAATGAACCGAATAGTGAAGGTGAGCGCGGGGTAATTATCAATACGGCTTCTGTTGCTGCTTTTGAAGGACAAATCGGTCAGGTTGCTTATAGTGCTTCAAAAGGTGGAGTCGTAGCTATGACGCTGCCAATCGCAAGGGAGTTAGCTCGATATGGAATCAGGGTGATGACAATCGCACCAGGTCTTATCCAAACACCGTTATTTGATACGCTTCCAGAAAAAGCAAGAGATTCCCTAGGAGCCATGGTACCATTCCCATCCCGTCTTGGATACCCAGCTGAATATGCGCAGCTTGCCCAAAGCATCATCGAAAACCCAATGCTAAATGGAGAGGTAATCCGTTTGGACGGTGCAATTCGGATGCAACCTAAGTAAGATACTAGTAGGATGAAAGATTAATAAATTGATTAAGAAAAGGGGGATCAGAATGAGTCAACTCGTTCAATTTACAAAACAAGATGGTGTTGCTACGGTAACAATTGATAATCCACCAATGAATGTATTAAGCACTCGTGTAGCTCAGGCGATAAAAGATATTTTCCTTCAGATAAAAGAGGATCCAGAGGTTATTGCTGTCATTGTAACAGGGAATGGAGATCGGGCATTTATGGCCGGAGCTGATATCAAGGAATTTCCAGGTTGGATTGAATTAGGGAAAGAAGAGGTAAGAAAGATTGCGAAGGCGAATCATGAAGTCTTCAATTTGATTGAAGATCTTCGACAGCCCACCATTGCTTTGTTAAACGGCTTTACATTAGGCGGAGGTTGCGAATTAGCATTGGCTTGCGATATTCGAATTGCAGAAGAACATGCAAAGCTTGGTTTACCAGAGGTGAATTTAGGTTTATTCCCTGGAGCCGGAGGTACTCAAAGGCTGCCTAAACTGGTTGGACCGGCAAAAGCGAAGGAAATCATGTTTTTAGGAGAAGCAATCACAGCAAATGAATCCTTGAGTATCGGACTAGTGAACCAAGTCGTACCTAAGGGAGAAGGCATGAGAGCGGCAAAATCTATGGCCCAAAAAATTGCTGGCCAGTCGTTGCAAGCTTTAAGCCGAATCAAGAAGGCAGTGAATGAGGGAGCGGATCAACCTTTAGATTCAGCCCTTGAACTTGAATTAAATCTTTTTACAGATATTTTTAGTACAGAGGATGTTCGCGAGGGAGTTCAAGCGTTTATTGAAAAACGTGCTGCGAAATTTACCCATAAATAGAAAAGCGTTTTTAACTTGCGATGAAGAAAAGGTTTCGATTACTTAATATGTTTTTATCCTAATACTGGAGGAGTTTACATGTTATTTGAAAAGAGTCAAAAAGTGCAGGAATTGGAAGAAAAAGTAAAGGTGTTTATGGATGAAATTGTTTTACCAAATGAAAGTGTTTATGAAGAGCAACTGAACGCAGGAAAAAGTCGCTGGGAAATCCCACCAATTATTGAAGAAATGAAAGCGCAGGCAAAAGAAGCTGGACTTTGGAATCTATTTATACAAAGTAAGGAACGTGGGGCAGGTTTAACAAACCTTGAATATGCGCCATTAAAAGAAATCATGGGCCGTTCACTGATTGGACCAGAAGTTTTCAACTGCTCAGCTCCAGATACAGGTAACATGGAACTTTTAGAACATTATGGTTCCCCCGAACAAAAGGAACAATGGTTGATTCCACTTTTAAATGGAGAAATTCGTTCTGCCTATGTCATGACAGAACCTGATGTTGCTTCTTCTGATGCAACAAATATTTCGACGAGTATTGAGCGTGATGGAGATGAGTATGTAATAAACGGAAAGAAATGGTGGATTTCTAGCGTCAAGGACCCACGTTGTAAAGTCATGATTTTAATGGGAAAAACCGATCCGAATGCGGAAAGACATAAACAGCAATCGATGATTATTGTCCCAATGGGAACACCTGGCGTCGAAATTAAAGATCACCTTTCTGTCTATGGTTATGATGATGCTCCACACGGACACGCATTTGTTGACTTTAATAATGTTCGTGTTCCAGCTTCAAACTTGATTCTTGGCGAAGGCCGAGGCTTTGAAATTGCCCAGGGTCGCCTTGGACCAGGCCGGATTCACCATTGTATGCGCTTTATTGGGATGGCAGAGCGTGCTTTGGAATTATTGATCGACCGTGCGCGAAACAGGGTTACCTTTGGAAAGCCAGTCATTGAACAAGGTGTCATCCGAAGGTGGATTGCAGATTCTCGCATTGAAATTGATCAAGCAAGATTGTTAACCTTAAATGCCGCTCATATGATGGATACTGTTGGAAACAAAGTAGCTCGAAAAGAAATCGCGATGATTAAAGTGCTTGTACCGAATATGGCTATCAATGTCATTGACCGGGCTATCCAAGTTCATGGAGCAGGCGGCGTAAGTGATGTCTTTCCATTGGCACAACTTTGGGCACATGTTCGTTCGCTTAAATTTGCTGACGGGCCAGATGAAGTTCATGCAGAAACCGTTGCAAAATTAGAAATCAGAAGGTTTGATTAAGATAAAATCTTTAATTTCGTATTTATAAAAAAACAACAGGAAAGGTGATATATTATGACGGAAACTATTAATAAAGTAGATACATTTAAGCAAATCATGGGCGAGTATCCGACTGGGGTAACGATTGTAACAACGATGGATGCACAAGGAACACCAGTTGGACTAACAGTCAATTCTTTTGCCTCTGTCTCGCTTGATCCCCTTATTGTACTATGGAGTATTGATAAAAAGGTATCCTCTTTAGCCGCATTTATGAAGGCAGAGAAGTTTGTAGTACACACATTATCAGCTGATCAAACGGATGCGTGTTGGGCATTTGCCGGAAAAGAAGCGGATCGTTTTTCAAAGGTGAATTGGAAGGTATCTGAGAATGGTTTACCAGTTATTACAGATTCATTAGGAATCCTAGAGTGTAAAACGATACAACAAATCGATGCAGGGGACCATGTCATCCTACTTGGTGAGGTAATTGAATTAAAGAAAGCAGATAAGAGTCCATTGCTTTACTACAATAGAAATATAGCTCCGGTTCCAGCCAATTGGCCTGAAAAATAGAGATTAGGTTGGTCACCTAAGACAAGAATAGATGCCAAATAAGCTCAAATAGGGGAGAAGTCATATATGAAAATATTAGGGATATCGGGAACGATAACTGGGTCTAAGACATCAATTGTTATCAATAGAGTAATAGAAGAAATAAAAAAACTAAACCCCGAAATAGAAACCGAAATATTAGACCTTAAGCAGTTTAATGTTCAATTTTGTGATGGCCGTCCATCCTTAGATTATACAGGTGATACCAAGAAAGTAATTGATTTAATATCCTCTGCTGATTCCTATGTGATTGGGACCCCGATATTCCAAGGGTCCTTCAGCGGAGCATTAAAAAATTTAATCGATTTGGTGCCTCCTGCTGAATTTCATCATAAAGTTATGGGATTCGTAGCTACAGGAGGGAATCACCAGCATTACCTTGTGATTGAAAATCAATTAAAGCCGATCGCAGGCTATTTAAATGCCTATGTGACCCCAAGTTTCGTATTTGCTCATAATGAACATTTTAGTGCTCATAACGAAATTGAAGATCCGGAATTATTGAAAAAGATTGGAGAGCTTTCTCAGCAGATTGTCTACATGCAGGATAGATTAATAAACTCTAAATAAGAAAGTAGTGGTTCGGAATGAGTGTATTATCATCGCTTAAACTTCCGTTAAGCCAGTTTAAAGATGGTGGATTAATAATCATGTATGATGATATAAAAACCCACATCGGGATCATAATTGGTTTAGGTGAGTCCGTAAATGCGGAAAAAGTTAATTTGATGACAAAAATTGGCAGAGGGTTGGTTTATGCTTGTATTACCGAGGAAAGAGCTAAACAATTAGAATTTCCAAAAATGGACTGTAACATGGATGATACTAAACCGTTCGCTGTTTCAATTGATTATAAAGACACAACAACTGGAATTTCCAGCTTTGAACGATCGGATACAATTAAAGCATTGACTGTTGCTGAGGTTCAAGCAAATGATTTCAAAAGACCAGGTCATCTTTTTCCATTAATAAGTAAAGAAAGAGGTTTAATGGAGCGTGTTGATCTAACGGAAGCGGTTATTGATCTGACAAAGATGGTATCCAATATTCATATTGGATATATGTCAGAAATTTTAAATATAAATGGCGATGTAGCCAGTAAGGAAGAGGTTGAAGAGGTTTCAAGGGTAAATGGTTTACCTATTTTACAAATGAGTGAATTACTTAAGATGACAAAAGACCAAGAAATTTGTTCATTTAATGGAATGGTTATAAATGGGAGAAAACTTGGCAGAAGTATCGGTTTCCCTACAGCAAATCTTAATCCCCAAGAACAAATTGTAGGTTTGCTTAAAGGGGTTTATGGAGTGAAGGTTTGTTTTGACGGTCAAGAATTTATTGGCGTTATGAATGTTGGATCGAGACCAACATTTAATGAAAATGAAGAATCCATACATTATGAGGTCCATATCCTGGATTTCGATCAAGATCTATATTGGAAAAATATCGAGGTCAAGGTATGTTTTTTCCTAAGAGATGAAATCTCCTTTTCTAGTATTTCTGACTTGATCTCTCAAATAGAAAAAGATATTAAATTGGTCAAAAACAGATTTAATTTAATTGTATTAGAATAAATGCTTGTCTTCAAAAATAGTATAAAATGACCGAGGCCTTCATTCAATGAAGGCGTTTTCTTTTTGTCTAGAAAATTTAGATTCAATTTGGTGTGAATAACTTTGATATAGCTAGCTGAATCCAGCTCCAGCGCCTAGCCCCTCGAGTTAAATAATCTTTAGCTATAAGAGTCATAAAGCGACATTTTTGCCGAAGAACATTTGCTTATCGGGGCTGATCAAGGCGCTTGAGCTTTTTGTTCTGCTGAAAAAAATAATTGGTTTAAGATTGTGTAATATTTAGAAAATTTAAAAAAGTGTTGAAAGCAGTTAAAAAGCTTGTTATAATAAATTCAAACAAACGGTTGATTTTTTAAAATTGAAGTCATCCTAATAAACTAGTTGATCGTTTGATATCGAAAGAACATTAAAAAGGAGTGTTGATGGTCGGATGAAAACAGGTCTATTTTATGTAAACGAATGTCATGATGGAAACCATGAGAGAGCTTATGCAGAAATGTTAGAACAGATACAGTATGCAGGGGAACTTGGATTTGAAAGTGTCTGGCTTGCAGAGCATCACTTTAATGAATATGGTAGTATGCCTTCTCCGCAAGTTGCTGCTGCGGCCATCTCGCAAATTACTAAAAAAATGGATATTGGCATTGGAGTCAGTATTCTGAATTTTGACAATCCCGTTCGAATTGCAGAAGACTATGCGATGGTTGATATTTTAAGTAAAGGCCGCTTGAAATTTGGAGGAGGACGTGGATATCAGCCTCATGAAGCAAAAGGTCTTGGCGTGAGTATGGAAAAAACAAGGGAAAGGTATTGGGAGTATGTCGAAATTATTCAAGGATTGTGGGCTAATGACACTTTCAGTTATGAAGGAGAGTTCTACCAATTTGAGAATTTAAAATTAACCCCAAAACCTCTTCAAAAGAGAATTCCATTTTATCATGCATGTATTAGTCCTGCGTCATTTGATTTAATGGTAGAAAAAGAGGTTCAAGAGTTTATGGTCACACCAACCCTCATGGTAATGGATGATGTTCTTGCTTATACGAAACGGGCAAAAGAACGTTTGCAACAAAAGGGAATCAATCCTTCAGTTCATCTAAACCTGCAAATGAATATTGCTGATAATACAGATCAAGCGATTAGAAATGTAGAAAAAGAAATGAATGTTTATTTTAACCGAGTATTGGATATCATCCCAGGTGCTAAAGGAACACAAGCTCCAGAAACATATGAACGATTTGCTGAAGTTGCAAAAGAAATGGAAGGTCCTGTAGATGTTGGTGGCTTAAATCAATCAGGTATTGCTTTATTAGCAGATGCAAAAGAAGCTGTTAACCGCCTTGAGGCAGCTGAAGACGCCGGTATTAACAGTTTATCTTGTTGGTTCCGCATGGGAGGAATGGAACACCGTAAAGTAATGAGAGCGATGAAGCGCTATGCTGATGAGGTTTTACCTTATTTTAAAGCGGTACAACGTAAACAAAGAGTAGGCCAATAAAAATAAAAGTCAAAATGAATCGCTAGGGAGGAATTTTTTATGCCATATGTTGAGGTAGAAAAAGGGGTTCAGTATTATTATGAGGATGTAGGCCAAGGAAAACCAATTGTGTTTGTTCATGGTTGGGGAGCGAATCGCAAAGTTTGGGAAAGACAGGTTGTGGATTTTAGTGACAAATACAGAGTCATTACCATCGATTGCCGAGGATGTGGGAACTCAGATAATCCTGCACATGGCTATGAAATTTCGCAACTAGCAGATGATCTTAATCAAGTAATTCAAAGTTTAGATTTAAAAGATGCAACTCTTGTTGGCTGGTCCGCTGGTGGATCCATTGTTGTAGATTACGTCAGTCGCTATGGTGGAGAAGCTGTAACAAAGGTGGTTTCTGTAGGCGGGGCCGTACCGCGGTATACTTCAACAGAGGGCTTTGATCTTGGGGCTCCACTAGAAAATGTGAAAGCAACTTTAACAGCGATGAGAGCAAATCGACCAGCAGTAGCGCGTGCCATTGCGGATGGGTGCTTTCACCAAGATGTAGGTCAACCAATGAAAGATTGGCTCTTTAATAACTTCATGGAGCAATCTTGGTTAACGGAAAAGACAATGGCGGATTTAGGCGTAATTGATTTACGTAAACAATTAAAGGAAATTTCGATTCCAGTTGCCTTTTTCCATGGTCTACAAGATGGAGTTGTACCATTCTCTTTATCTGAATATTCCGCTAATGAAGTACCTGGAGCGAAGTTGGTTGCGTTTGAAAACAGTTCCCATGCCCCATTCCTTGAGGAACTGGAACGTTTCAATGAAGAATTAGCTTCATTTATTCAATCTTAAATTTAAAAGTACATCTTAATATTACATTGAACTCGGGTAGGAGCAGAAGAGGTTCTCTATTTTAAAAAAACTTTCTTACAAAGAATGACTTATTTTTTCTGATCCTATCCCGCTAGTGTAAAGACAATCATTTTAAGTAGGGAGAGAGACAAATATGTATGATTTCAGTCCAACAGAAGAGCAAAAAGAGTTATTAGCAAGGGCAATGAAAATAATGGAAGAGGAAGTCTATCCAGCTGAAAAGTACATTGTTCCTGGTGTAGGGCTTCCAGATGAAATTCTGAAACCGATCCAACAAAAAGTGAAAGACCAAAATCTTTGGGCAGCCCATCTTCCAAAAGAAATTGGCGGATTAGGGTTAGGAAATGTCTTTTTAGGATTATTAAATGAATTATTGGGCTCTAGCCCAATTGGCCCTAGAGTGTTTGGCACAGCTGCTCCTGATACAGGAAATACGGAAATTCTATTGAAAGCAGGCTCTCCAGAACAAATCGAACGCTATTTAAAACCTGTTATTAACGATGAGATTCGTTCTTGCTTTGCAATGACAGAGCCAGATGTATCAGGTGCCGACCCAACCGGATTACAAACACGTGCAGTGAGAGACGGGGATGAATGGGTAATCAATGGGAAAAAGTGGTTTATAAGCAATGCTGCGCTTTCAACCTTTGCGATTGTGATGGCTGTTACGGACCCTGATGCAGCTCCACATGAAAGGGCAACCATGTTTCTTGTAGAACGAGGAACCCCAGGCTTTGATCTGATAAGGGATATTGGCGTTATGGGGGATTACAGTGAAGGTGGTCACTGGGAAATCCACTTTAACGACTGTCGGATTCCTGCTGAAAACATCTTAGGTAAGGTAGGGGAAGGATTTAAACTTGCCCAAATGCGATTAGGACCTGGTCGTATCACACATGCGATGCGCTGGTTAGGAGTTATGAACCGCAGTTTCGATTTAATGCTTGATTATGCTCATAAAAGAAAAACACGTGGGAAACCTTTAGCTGAGTTTCAAACGATCCAAAATTTCATTGCCGATTCAGCAGCTGAAATCTCTGCTTCTAGACTGATGACTCTTCATGCTGCCTGGAAAATGGATCAAGGGGAAGATGCAAGAAAGGAAATTGCCTTAATCAAGTTTTATGGAGCAAAAATCCTAAATGATGTGATTAGTCGGGCGATCCAAGTACATGGATCATTAGGATATTCGAAGGACACACCACTTGAAGCATTTTATCGTGAAGCGAGGGCGGCACATATCTATGATGGTCCAGATGAAGTCCATCGGATGGTTGTGGCAAAACGATTTTTAAAGGAACACAAAAATAAAATGAATAATGAATTAACAGTAGCTCACTCTTCATAAATGATTTCCTTTATGAAAAGAAGTCAAAATTAGCAAGGGGGTGAAAAGTTGAGAAAGGTACTTGAAATTCGAGATAAGGTTGTGTTAATCACTGGAGGAAGCCGCGGAATTGGGGCAGAAATGGCACGGGAGTTTGCTGCAGCAGGGGCTGATCTCGTGCTTGCGAGCAGGAATAGGGAAAGTTGTGAGCATGTTGCCCGTGAAATTCGTGAATTGGGAAGAAGAGTCTTAACGGTTTCATGTGATGTATCGAAATTATCAGATATTAAAAATTTATTTAAAGTGACAATGGAAGAGTTTGGAAGACTTGATGTCCTCGTCAATAATGCCGGTGCAAATGTGACCAAATATGCAGTAGAGGTTACTGAGGATGATTGGGATTTTATTTATGATGTAAATATTAAAGGGTTATTTTTCTGCTGTCAGGAAGCAGCAAAAATCATGATCCTACAGAATTCGGGGAAAATTATAAATATTTCTTCGGTCGGCGGTGCGAAACCATACAAACGGATAGCGCCGTATACAGCCTCAAAAGCAGCTGTTATTCATTTAACGAAATCTTTGGCTGCAGAATGGGCACGTTACAATATTCGCGTGAATTCCATTGCTCCAGGACTAATTGGCACGGAAATCAATGCTAAGGAAAGAGAAAATGAGGCATGGCTTGAAGGTGCCGTAAAAGCAATCCCATTAAGGCGGTTAGGGGAGCCAAAAGACATCTCACAATTTGCCTTGTTTCTACTAACAGATGCAGCCGATTATATTACGGGCCAAACTTTTTATATTGATGGCGGCACGCTTTCCGAGTAACAAGAGGCGGCTTATTTAAGGGAAAATAACATGTTTTTAATAGAATCACTAAAATATACAAAGGGGGGGAATCCATTTGAATACTCCACTTCAATCGATTAGAGTTCTAGATTTGTCACGCTTACTACCTGGCCCCTATTGTACGATGTACTTAGCGGATTTTGGAGCCGAAGTAATTAAGATAGAGGAACCGACTGTCGGGGATTATGCTAGATTGGAAGAGCCAAAACTTGGAACAGACAGCGCCATTTTCTCGTCTTTAAATCGAAATAAGAAAAGTGTTACGATTGACCTGAAATCGGAAGAAGGCAAAGAAATCTTTTTAGAACTTGTAAAAACGGCCGATGTACTAGTCGAGTCTTTTCGACCAGGTGTGATGGAGCGTTTAGGGTTGGATTATGAGACCCTAAACAGCATTAATTCAAAATTAATCTATTGTGCGATTACGGGTTATGGCCAAACCGGTCCTTATGCAAAATTGCCCGGACATGATCTCAATTATATAAGTTACGCTGGTTTACTAAATCTGCAAGGGGGGCGTAATCAAAAACCAGTTCCACCAGCCGTTCAGATTGCCGATATTGGTGGAGGATCTTTAAATGCAGTAATTGGAATTTTAATGGCATTACAAGCGAGGAATCTAACGGGAAAAGGACAGTTTGTCGATATTTCGATGATGGATGGAGCTGTATCGTGGTTACAAACCACGCTTCCAAATTATCTAGCAAATAATATCCTTCCGAACAGAGGAGAATTACCTTTATCGGGTGAAAAAGCATGTTATGAAGTATATGAAACCCTAGATCAACGTTATTTAGCCGTTGCTGCTTTAGAGTCAAAGTTTTGGGTCGAGTTTTGTCGAGGAATCGAAAGGGAGGATTTAATCGATTCTCTAAATGCACCTCAAAATGTACAGGATGAAATGAAAACGGAAATCAGTCAAATCATCCAAAGTAAGACATTGGTAGAGTGGGTAGAAATTTTTAAACATTATAATGCCTGCGTTTCTCCGGTGATAACTTTTGATGAAATGGAAAATAATCCTCAAATAAAAGATCGCCAAATGATAAAAGATTATCCGGGTCTAATCGGAAAACAAATAGGGATCCCAATCAAACTTTCGGATACACCTGGGTCTATTTATTCGCAAGCACCTAAATTAGGAGAACACAATAAAGACATTCTTGATACGCTTGGAATGTATGCGAAAATGGAAAAAGATTAACAGTTAAAAAAACTAAAAAAATATTCAGAATATTCTTGCGAAGTTAGAGTAAACCAGCTATAATATGAATCAAATGGTTGTTTGTTTTGTATTATAGTTTTCTTTTCCTTTTAGAACTCTCAGTAAATCTTAAAGTTGGTTATAATGGAAAAGAAAAAAACCACTTCAAGATTACGGGGAATTTTCCTCACGAGCATGAACGATTAGATTGTAAGCGCTTAATAACTAGTTGAAAAATCACCTCACCGAATCAGCTCACTTCATTTGCCTAACTTCTTAGAGGGTTAATCGTTACCCAAAAGTTTTGTGCAATAAACTTCTTACCAGATCAAAAAACCTCTTCAACAATAAAGAACATGATTCTTCTTTTCCTATTATTAGGATTTAGTTTATTGTGTTGAATTAAGTGTTTAATGCAATACACAATAGATTGCTATTTAATTACTTGAAGGAGTGATGTTTCGGGAAAAATGTTAAAATAGGAAATTTAACGTTTTTTTAAAACAAACGTTTGATTCGTTGTTATAATTTTCATACTTCGTTTGTATGATGTCTATGGTAGTTCTATTAATTTATATAAAAACCATTAAGGGAGTGTATGTAGAATGAAAATGGGTCTTTTCTATGTTAACGAGTGTCATGATGAAAACTATGATCGTGCTTATAGTGAAATGCTAGAGCAAATTCAGTATGGTGAAGAACTTGGCTTTGAAAGTGTATGGCTAGCAGAACACCATTTTAGTGCATATGGAAGTATGCCTTCTCCACAAGTTGCAGCGGCAGCTATTTCACAAATTACAGAAAAAATGGATATTGGAATTGGCATTAGTATTCTTAACTTTGACAATCCCGTTCGAGTCGCAGAAGACTATGCGATGGTGGATGTCTTAAGTAAAGGACGTTTAAAGTTTGGTGCTGGCCGTGGTTATCAGCCGATGGAGGCAAAAGGTCTTGGGATTAGTTTAGAAAAAACGAGAGAACGGTATTGGGAATATGTAGACATTATCCAAGGCTTGTGGAGCAATGACACATTTAGCTATAACGGGGAATTCTATTCCTTTGATAATCTAAAACTAACTCCAAAACCTGTTCAAAAGAGAATTCCTTTCTATCATGCATGTATCAGCCCAGAATCTTTTGATCTTATGGTAGAGAAAAATGCACAGGAATTTATGGTAACACCGACCCTTATGGTTATGGATGACGTACTAGAGTATACAAGACGGACGAGAGAGCGTTTACTTCAAAAAGGAATTGACCCTAAGATTCATATGAATCTCCAAATGAATATTGCTGATAACACTGACCAAGCGATTAAGAATGTAGAAAACGAGATGAAAGTCTATTTTAATAAGGTACTAGAATTAATCCCTGGTGCAAAAGGTACCCAAGCTCCTAAAACGTATGAGCGCTTTGCTGAAGTAGCAAAAGAGTTCGATGGTCCGCTAAATGTTGGTGCCCTCAACCAATCCGGTGTTGCACTATTAGATGGTCCAAAGGGAGCAGTTGATAGACTTGAAGTAGTTGAGGAATCTGGTATTGACAGCATGTCTTGCTGGTTCCGAATGGGAGACATGGAACACCGCAAGGTTATGAGAGCAATGAAACGTTTTGCGGATGAAGTAATGCCTTACTTTAAATCCCCTGCAAAAAAGGTAACAATCTAATCTTGTATAGAAGGAATTGGCCATACAACACATTGGAATGACTTAGCTACGTTAAGTAGCGTGAATGTGTTTCCTTGGAAGATGATCCTATTTATTTTTAAAAGGGGTGGGTACAAAATGGGTAAAATTGAAGAAACGAATAAACAATTAATCCTAAACTTTATGGAAACATTCTCTACAGGGGATATTGATGCATTTATGTCCTATCTGTCTGATTCGGCAACTTGGTGGGTTGCAGGTAACATTGAGGGGATTTCTGGAGAAAAGGGTATGAAGGAATTTAGAGAAATGAATTCAGGAATCGCTAGCACGACTAAAACTGGAGCGATTCGTTTAACTCCTCTTGCGATAACAGCAGAAGGCAACCGTGTTGCCGTAGAGACAGAGTCATATTGTGAATTAAATAATGGCCGTGTCTATAATAATTTGTACCACTTCCTATTCGTGGTGGAAGACGGAAAGATTCAGAAAGTAAAAGAATATCTTGATACAGAACATACACGAGCAGTTTTCCTAGGATAAGGACGTTTTGAAAAAACAAGTGTAAGGTAAAAATCAGATGAATAGAACAAACAAGACAGGGTGAATGGAAGTGACATTTACCCTGTCTTTGATTGGAGAGAGTTATTTGCTGGTTGGCTTCATAAGGGGGAAAAGAAATGGATTCATTACGTGGCAAAGTCGCTATTGTCGGAGCAGCAGACACGGAAGTAGGTGTTGTTCCTCACATGAGCGCAACACAGCTCTGTGTTGACGCAGGACTCCGTGCAATAGAAGACGCCGGAATAAGCAAAGACCAGATTGATGGTTTGATCACATGTAATTCTTTTGCTGAACCTTTCATGTATCATGCGGAGGCAATTGCTGAGTACATGCAAATCTTCCCGCGCGTTTGTCTGGGTGTAAATACAGGAGGGGGGACGACTTTTTCTGCCCTACATCACGCAGCCTCTGCCATTTTATCAGGAATGTGTAAGACCGTGTTGATTACAATGGCTGATAGTCTGAAAAGTGGATTATCTCCAGAACAGGCAATGAGTATGCAGGTGTCTGCCGGCCATGCCCAGTTCGAATTACCGTATGGTCCATCCGTGCCATCGCTTTATGCTCTGGTTGCCAAAGCACATATGGAAAAATACGGCACAACAGCAGAGCAGTTTGCCGCAATTTCCGTTGCTTGCCGCAAACACGCTAGTCTAAATCCAACTGCTCAGATGAGGAAGCCGATAACTGTAGAGGATGTGGTGAATTCAAGAATGATTGCCGATCCCTTACATCTTTTGGATTGCTCATTAATCTCAGATGGGGGATCCGCTGTTATTCTTACTTCTGCAGAAAGGGCCAAGGATTTTCCAAACGAGCCAGTTTACATACTGGGTGTTGGTGAAGGCCATGGTCATGAGCATATTAGCCAGGCACGCAGCCTTACCACATCAGCAGCTGTTGAAGCTGGACAACGGGCCTATGAAATGGCCGGTTTAGGACCGGAAGAGATGGATTTTGCCCAGCTATATGATTGTTTTACGCCTACAGTCCTGATTGAATTAGAAGATCTCGGTTTTTGTAAAAAAGGAGAAGGTGGGGCTTTCGTTGAAAATGGGGCGATTGAACTAGGAGGGAAACTACCTGTGAACACCCATGGTGGCTTGTTGTCCCATTGTCATCCCGGTAATCCAGGTTCAATGTTTGCCCTGACTGAAAGTGTTCTTCAACTTCGCCATCAGGCTGGGGATCGCCAAGTTCCGGGGGCAGAGGTGGGGCTTGTCCATGGACAGGGTGGAATTATGTCTAGTCACACGACACTCATCCTTGGTAGAGACCGAGTCTAAGGAAAAGAATTTCAGAATAAATTTAGATAACGAAAAATGCGAGGTGAAAACTCATGATGGGTCATTCAGGCAAGCTCTTCCCCCGCCCAACGATAGAAACAGCCCCATATTGGGAAGGATGCCATAACCACGAATTGCTTATTCAGGAATGTAAAGAGTGTGGCCACCATCAATTTTATCCAAGAATCATGTGTACAGATTGCTCTAGTCCTCGTATGGAGTGGGTGCCTGCATCAGGCAAAGGAAAAGTAAAAAGTTTTACAATTATGCACCGTGCGATTACGAAAGCGTATCTTGCCGAAGCACCGTATGTCATTGCCTTAATTGAACTTGAAGAAGGCCCAACGATGATGAGTAATGTAGTTCAATGTGAGCTTAAAAACGTAGAAATAGGGATGGAGGTTGAAGTTGTTTTTGAGGATTGGTCTGAAGAGATTTCGATTCCTAAATTTAAACCGACTTCACTGTGAGTAGATTAGATTGAGATAAACAACAATTTCAATGGTTTAAATGGTTTATAAATTAAACAAACAACAGTTAGATAGAGATGTCATGTTAGGGGGATCGTAGTGTATAAAGGAATTCAAACCTTCGGAAAAATTGTTGAATACCGTGCTGACAAGAATCCTGAGTCACGGTTTGTCCGTTTTTCAAAAAGTGATCTAACTTATGGTGAGTTCCATCAAAACGGCAACAAATTAGCAAATGTGATGACTTCATTAGGACTTTATAAGGGGAAACTTTGTGCAGTGATGCTTCCAAATAGTCCGGAATTTCTCATCACCTGGCTCGGCCTTGCCCGGCTTGGTGTCATCGAGGTGCCAATTAATGTAGCGTACCGTGGAGATCTATTGGCTTACATTCTGAATAAAGCGGAATGTCAAGCAATTGTCATTTCCTCCAAATGGGTTGAGCGAATAGGAGAAATTTCGAGCGAACTGACACATTTACGTCATGTGATTGTTGTAGGGGAAGATGATCATTCTTTGCCTCGTCCAATTATGTGTCACTCCTATGAAAAGCTCATGGATAATGCAGGTGACGAGCCGGTGGATGTTGAGATTAAACCGAATGATCCATCGCTTATTCTTTTCACTTCCGGTACGACGGGGCCATCTAAAGGGGCAATCTTAAGCCATCAAGCAAATTTTACGCTCGCATCAACCTGTTGCGAGTTGATGAATTACGGACCGACAGATCATTTATTTACAGTTTTCCCACTTTTTCATGTCAATGCGCGTTATGCGACAATTTTGCCTGCATTAATCTCAGGTAGTGATGTTGTCATGCATGAAAAGTTTTCTGCATCAAGGTTTTGGGATATTTGCCGTACGGAGCAAATTACTAGCTTTACGTATATGGGCTCGCTCCTGACGTTGCTGATGAAGCAGCCTGAACGACATGATGATGGGGACAATCCCGTTCGAATGATCCAAGGGGCCCCTGTACCCTTAGAAAATATACGAAGACTTTGAAAAACGTTTTAATCTGAAAATTACGGAAGCTTACGGATCGACGGAGGTTGGTTTAGCGATGGTCAACCGTGCTGAATCATTCCGTAAAGGCTCCTGCGGAAAGGCTGTCTCGGTCTATGAAGTTGAAATTCATGATGAGAACGATCAACCTTGCCCTGTTGGAGAAGTGGGTGAAATTGTTGTACGACCAAAGAAACCAGGGGTATTATTTTCAGGATATTATGGAATGCCTGAAGCAACGGTTGAAATGTGGCGAAATCTTTGGTTCCATACTGGAGATCGGGGCCGTGTCGATGAGGATGGTTATTTCTACTTTATTGATAGAAAAAAAGATGTCATTCGTAGAAGAGGGGAGAATATCTCCTCATACGAAATTGAGCGGGTCATTAATACTCACCCGAAGGTACAGGAAGCTGCTCTCGTCGGTGTTCCTTCTGAGCTCTCAGAGGAAGAGGTACTTGCGGTTTTGATTTTACGGGAGGGTGAAGAGCTAAAGCCGGAAGAGCTATTAGACTTTTGCCAGCCGAGGATGGCTCATTTCGCTGTCCCTCGATATATCAGATTTGTAAAGGAGTTTCCAAGAACCCCGTCGCAACGAATTGAGAAATATAAACTTCGTACGGAAGGAATTACTTCATATACATGGGATCGTGAATTGGTAGGCTACAAAGTTCATCGTTAGGACCTTGAATGTACAGAAGGGAATGGGAAAATATGTATAAAGGAACCGAAACATTTGGAAAGATTGTTGAGCACCGCGCGGAAATAAAACCCCATGCTCGGTTTGTTCGTTTTGAGGATAAAGATCTGACCTATGACCAGTTTCATCGAAGTGGCAACAAAGTGGTAAATTTTATCGATTCACTAGGATTGTCAAAGGGCCAAACATGCGCGGTCATGCTTCCGAATAGTCCTGAGTTTCTAGCGACGTGGTTAGGTTTATCTCGCCTTGGTGTGATTGAAGTACCAATTAATACTGCTTTTAGAGGAGACCTTCTGACGTATATTCTCAATAAAGCAGAGTGTCAAGCCATTGTTGTGTCTTCACAATGGGTGGAACGTGTGAATCAAATTTCGAGTGAACTTATCCATCTTCGCCATGTTATTGTTGTTGGAGAAGATTATAAGGCAATTGCTGCTCAACTAAACTATCATTCTTATGATGACCTTTTTGCTAAGGCGAGCGATGTAGCACTTGAAGTAAAAGTGGAGCCAAAGGACACCGCCCTTATTCTGTTCACGTCTGGAACGACAGGCCCTTCAAAAGGGGTAATTCTCAGCCATACGTCGACTTTTAGTGTCGCGAAAACGGCATGTGAGTTAATGAAGTATGGACCAGAAGATCGGTTATTTTCGGCATTTCCATTGTTCCATGTGAACGCTCGTTATACGTCGATTTTAGTAGCTTTATTAGTAGGTTGTGATGTCGTGATGCATAGTCGTTTTTCTGCATCTAGGTTCTGGGATATTATGAGAAGAGAACAAGTAACAGCATTCAATTTCATGGGCTCTCTCTTAACGATGCTTATAAAGCAGCCTGAACGTCTGAATGACGCAGATAACCCAGTGAAAAAAGCATTTGGGGCACCAACACCGGTGGAAATTTATGATGATTTTCAAATTCGATTTCAAGTCCAAATATCCGAAGTATATGGTTCAACGGAAATAGGTACAGTCCTCTATAACCCAGCTGCTTCATTTAAGAAAGGATCCTGTGGCTACCCTGTTCCAGTTTACGAGGTCGAAATTCATGATGAAAATGACAATCCTTGTCCTCCTGGAGTTGCGGGTGAAATTGTCGTTCGTCCAAAAAAACCTGATATTCTTTTTTCAGGATACTTTGGCATGCCTGAGGCAACCATTGAAGCCTGGAGAAATCTATGGTTCCATACAGGGGATACTGGAAAAATGGATGAAGCCGGTTATTTCTATTTTCTCGACAGAAAGAAAGATGTTGTCCGCAGAAGAGGGGAAAATATATCGTCTTATGAAGTCGAACGGGTCCTTAATGATCATCCAAAGATTTTCGAAGCAGCAGTTATCGGTGTGCCATCTGAACTTTCTGAAGAAGAAGTGATGGCAGTAGTGATTCTCCAAGAAGGTGTGGAGCTCCAACCAGAGGAGTTACTTGATTTCTGTCAAGATCGCATGGCTCATTTTTCGGTACCCCGATTTATTCGCTTTGTGAAAGAATTACCGAAAAACACCTCTCAAAGAGTGGAGAAGTATAAGCTTCGTCAGGAAGGAATTACAGGAGATACATGGGATCGAGAACGTGTTGGGTATGAAGTAAGAAGATAAATTATACTTTTTAAATATTACAAATATTTTGAATTGACTTAAAATAATAACGAGATTATAATGTGGACAGATATCTAGGAAGTAAAGATATTAACAAAAAAGGAGGAATCATCTTTGAAATCAAATGCGAAGAACTTAGAAAGAAGTGTAGTTTGTAAAAAAGATGAGATGCAGCCAGGAGATAAGAAAGTGATTCAAGTTAGGAGAATGTCCATTCTAGTTGTTCGAAAAGACGATGAGTTTTATGCAGTCCGAAATGCTTGTCCTCACCAAGGTGCAGAATTTGAAAAGGGAGTTTTAAGAGGAGCTGCAAGATCAACAACGGAGATTAAAGAAATATGTTATGAAAAACCAGGTGGGTTTATCTATTGTCCATGGCACCATTGGAGTTTTGATGTAGAAACTGGATGCTCAATGCATGACCCTGAGAACACAAAAATTAAAACATTTGATGTAAAAATAGAAAATGACGAGGTTATTGTCTACGCTTAACATAAAAGAGCACTTAATTATTAATAAAATCAAACAACCGGTTATTTTATTATTTCCAAATCAAACTACTATTTGTTTTAAAAAGGATTGAAAGCGCATAAAAGAGCGCCAAATGTTGAAAGGGGATAAAAAAATGAGTAAAACACTTGAAAAAAGTAAAGTACAATCAGCTGTTAATAGTAAGGTGATTCCTGTAATCGATTGCGATGTTCATCCAAATCCTAAAAGCTATGAAGACCTTAATCCATATTTAAGTGATTACTGGAGAGATTTCTTAACGGATTGTAAATGGAAAGGCGTATTTCCAGGAATTCCAATTATGGCAATCGTGGCTAATGCTGGTCATCGCATGGACAGTATTCCTCCTGAAGGGGGCCTTGGTTGTTCCTCTCTGGAGTTCTATAGAGAACAAGTGGCTGATAAATACAATTATGCGAACTCAATCCTTTTCCCGGATTCAAGCTTTATGTTAGCAGCTTCAGCGCAGCATGAAATGGCAACAGCAGTGGCGAGCGCTTACAATGATTGGCAAATTGATACTTGGTTAGCTAAGGATCCTAGCCTTCGTGGTTCTGTTATCATCGCCCCACAAGATCCAGAAGCTGCTGCACGCGAAATAGATCGTGTGGGAAGTCATCCGCAAATGGTTCAAGTTGGATTATCGATTCATTCACCATATGGAGGATGGGGAGATAAACGCTATCATCCAATATGGGAAGCGGCGATTCGAAATGGACTTGTTTGTACATTCCATGTATCGGTTCCAGGAGGACTATTTAGGCAGGGACCAGTTATAGGAAACTATTATCCTGAAGCGCAAACAAATAATGGATTAACCTATCAAGCACAAATTAATAGCATCGTATTTGGCGGTGTACTAGAAAAATACCAAGATCTTAAAATGGTCTTCGTTGAAGGCGGATTTGCTTATCTACCAAACTTGATGTACACCATGGATACTCATTGGAGAAATCTGAAACGAGAAGTCCCTTGGGTAAAACGTCCGCCAAGTCAGCAAATTAGAGAACAAATGTGGTTTGGTACACAACCGTTTATTGAACCTGAGCGTCATGAAGATGAAGAACATGTCGTGCAGATTATCAAAATGATAGGGGAAGACAGAATTCTATTTGCGAGTGATTATCCGCATTGGGAATTTGACGCACCACATGCCGCTTTTGCCAGAATTCCAAGAGACCTAAAAGAAAAAATTCTTTATAAAAATGCAATGAAAGTATACGGATTTCCAGATCCAACGAAATAACCTCATAAATCCTAATCCTCTCATCTGTGTACACTCTTTCCAAGGTGAGAGGATAATTGATTCTTTTTCAAACAACTGTAGTTTTACTATTGTAATTGCTTTCAAAGAAATGCTTGTTCAGATATGAAAGAAGCAGAAAAATATGGAAATAAAATGGTTATAGATAAAGCGAAAACAGCAAACACAACTTTGGAAAATGAAGAAGTAGAAACCTACTATCCTACTGAAAAAGAGATTTTTAAGTGGCAGAAGCAACAAGGTCAGGCAGAGATATTTTTGAAAAAGAAGTTGTAGGTGGAAAAGAGCTTTAGAAGCATTAGCTGAATTAGAGTAATAGTTACTGAGTTTAGAGCAAATTCAATAATAAGAGATGAAATTGGGGGGATTAGTTTGAAAAAGTATAGAATAGCTCTGTGTCTTTTACTAGTTCTATTTATAACCGCGTGCGGAAACACAACTCAATCGAATCAAAATGCTGCAGGAGGTAATTCTTCAGATTCACCCGAACAAGAGGAATATGTTTTGAAGCTTGCTCATGGCTATCCTACCACATCGTTTATGCATACCTTTATGGAGTGGTTTAATGAAGAACTACAACAGCGCAGCGAAGGAAGATTATCGATTGATATTTATCCGAGTGGTCAGCTAATGCCAGTCGACCAAGAAATGCCAGCAATCCTTCAAGGACAAATTGACATGAGTCACTCATCGTCTCCAGTACTAACCAGCTTTGATCCGATTTGGAATTTCTATGAACTCCCTTTTATTTTTGACTATGATCCAAAAGATCCGGCTGTCTTCTTAGAGAATCGTATGGCATTTAGTAAAAGTGAAAACGGTGGTCAAATTATTTCCCAGATGATGGAAGAAAAAGGGTTGAAAATTTTATCTTTTGGATTTGTTGACATGTTTGGGTCTGTGTATACGACGGATCTTGACAATTTAGTTACTGGACCGGAAAGTGCGAATGGCTTAAAGCTTAGAACACCAGGAGGAATGATTGGACCGGAAACGGCACAAGCGATTGGAGCGAGCAGTGTGACCATAGCTGGAGCTGAAGTGATCACAGCTTTACAGCAAAAGACCGTTGATGGATTGCTAACAACGCCAATATACGCATCTCAAGCTAAGTTGCCTGTCAAGTCATTTTCAGTTGTTCCATTGTTTAATAGTGTGACACCATTGGTTATGTCACTTAATAAGTTTGAGTCGCTCCCTGCTGATCTTCAAGAAATTCTTGTTCAAACGGGAGAGGATTTAGAAAAACATATTATGGAATCGGTATTAGAAGAAGCACAAACAGCTTATACCAATTTAGAGAGTCAAGGCGTGAAAATCTATTATCCTACAAAAGATGAGATTGCTGAATGGGAAGAAGCAACTAAACCAGTCAGGGAAGTTTTTGTTAATCAAGTAGAAGGAGGAGCAGAGCTTTTAGAGGCACTTGAGTAAATATAGCTAAACATATGAATATTTGTTACCGAGTTCAATTTATGTTTATTGAGCTCGTATTTTTCTAAAAAGGGGTTGAAAAGTAAATGGAAAAATTACAGAAACTTGATTCTGCCACAAAGCATCTTGATCGAGGTTTGGAAGCGGCTGCCCTCATCTGTTTAGTCATTAGTGTTTTAGGTGCGATTATTAATGTCTTTTTACGTTATGTACTAGATATGTCCTATCAGATTATAGAAGAGATCTGTCGTTATGCAATCATATATGGTGCTTTTCTATATGTTGGTCCACTAATTAAAAAAGGTGATCATCTAAAAATGGATATCCTGCAAGGCTTTCTAAAAGGAAAGAGTAAATCAATCAATAATTTATTGATTAGTATTCTTTTATTTGCTGCATTTGTTTACCTTAGCTGGGCTTGCATTATTTGGTCGCTTTCGTTATTAAGTCTGAATGTGATGACTGTATCTGGCATTATGTTGATGTTTATTCCAGCACTTGCGATTCCAATCGGGATGCTCTTGGGGTCGCTATACGCTTTCATCCAGATCATTCATGATGTTTATATCTTGCGTTACTATAAAACAACTGAAGATGAAACTTCCATTAAAATGGAAACAGGTTCTTCAAATCAGCTGGTGTAATTTTTCAGTGCTCAAACGGCACTTTAATTCTATGTAACAAATGTGTTGACTTTTAAAATGGAAATCCTTGGTGAATGAAAGGGGAGAAGGAAATGCTCGCTGTAGGTTTGATTATCTTTGCTGTTCTATTAGTAATAGGTGCGCCAATTTGGTTAGCGCTAGGAGCAAGCGGAGGATATTGGTTATTGGTTCAAATGGGGTTACCTGTCGAAAGTATTGCCTCTCAATATTTCATTGCTACAGATTCATGGATTTTGTTAGCGGTACCTTACTTCCTGCTTGCAGGAAATTTAATGACTTTTATGGGTCCGGCCAGTAAAATGTTTCGATTTATCAATAATCTAGTTGGACATTTGCCAGGTGGAATGCCTGCTGCTGTTGTCGTTACTTCTGCCATTTTTGGGGCATTATCTGGTTCCTCTGTCGCTACAGTTGTTGCAGTTGGTTCGATGGCCATTCCCCAAATGATTAAAATGGGATATTCAAAGGAAAATAGTTATGGCGTTTTAGCTGCATCAGGAACGTTAGGACAAATGATCCCGCCAAGTATCTTTATGATATTATTTGCTGCATCTACACAACTTGACCCGGGGGCGCTCTTTATGGCAGGGATTGTGCCGGGATTATTTTTAGCTGCTGTTTTAGTCATTGTTGCGATTATTGTTGGCTTAAAAGAAGAGAAACAAAGACCTCAGAGAAGCAGAATTAAGGAAATTGTCAGTTCTTTTGTTGCTGCTATTCCTTCCTTATTAATGCCGGTAGTGATATTGGGGGGGATTTATGGCGGGATTTTTACGCCTACAGAAGCAGCTGCAATTGCAGTTGTCTATGTGCTCCTGATAAGCTTCATATTTAATAGAAATGAATGTACGTTTGATAACTTCAAGAAGAGTTTACTCTATACCATGGTTACAACTTCTATCATCTATATCCTATTAGGTGGTGCAAAATTATTTGCTACTGCGATGACCTATATCCAAATTCCTCAAATGATTACTGAATTCGCTGTAAGTATTGATGTTGCAGGTTGGGTCATTATGTTAGTTATTGTATTATTATTCCTTATCTTCGGAATGTTCTTAGATGCTATTCCAATTTTATATATTACGCTCCCGATCTTATACCCTGTCGTTATTTCTTTAGGTTATGATCCGATTCACTTTGCGGTTATTACTGTTGCGGCGTTAATGATTGGTCAGATTACACCTCCAGTTGGCTCTTGTTTATATGCGATCAGCGGACATTTCAAAGAGAACATGGGCGTAGTTGTAAGGGGGGCAAATCCATATTTAGTAGGTTTGATCGTAGGGACGCTTGTCCTTATCTATATTCCATGGCTAAGTCTCTTTTTATTCCAATAAAAAAGTTGCCTCAACAATATCAATAAATCAAAGCAAATATTTATTAAATAGACTGCAAGAGGAGGAAGGTCATGCAGGTAAAAGGGAAACGAATCATTGTAACTGGAGGAGCGCGAGGGTTGGGGCGTTAAGGACTTAATAGAGGCACTCTATTAGATTTAGTCTGAAAAGGAGTGAACAAAATATGAAACCGGAAGAAAAATTAGAGATTCATGAAGTAATATACAAAGCAGCACATGGGTATGATGCACACAATGTTGAGATGCTTACAGCATGTTTTGCAGAGGAATCGGTGATGACGATACGTGTTGGCGGCGGAGATTTGATTGGTCCTTATGATGGTCTGGAGGCCGTTTTAAATTTTATGAAACGTGCGATGAAACGACAGACTGATAAACGTTTGCATCAAATCTCTAATATCTTTTTTGAAGAAGAAGGGGAAGAGGTAGCCGTCGCGCTATCAAGCTTGACTTTGTTTTCTACAGATAATGAAACTTGTCGACTCCTATCAACCGGCATTTATCGCGATGAAGTAGTCAAGGTAAATGGAAGCTGGAAGATAAGTAGACGGCATTTGGATATTGAGCTTCCTGTTTAAAGACTTTGTCGAAACAGAAATACACCATAAGTTATTTTAATGTTTAGTATTATAAAATAAATTAGTTTTTAATGGAAGATTAGGTGGTCTATTAATAAGGGAGTGGATAAGGATGAAGTCAAATGATAAATTAGCGATTCATGAATTATTAAATAAGGCGGCTTATGGGTATGATTCACGCAATGTTGATATGCTAGTAGACTGTTTTGCAGAGGGAGCGGTAATGTCAATGAGCATTACTGATGGAGATTTAATTGGTCCTTTTGAAGGTCAAAACGAAATCATGAAGTTGATGACCGGTGCAATGGAAGGTCAGATGGACACGCGACTCCATAATATATCAAATATATTCTTTGAAAAAGAAGCTGATGAAGCGGCAACTGTCCTTTCAAGCTTAACATTGACGGCGGTTGAAAATGGAAGCATTAGACTTTTAACGACCGGTATTTATCGAGATGAGGTTGTCAAAGTGGGCGGAAGCTGGAAGATATCAAAGCGCCATCTAGATTTGGAGTTACCGTTCTAACGTGTTACTCTCTAAACCGTTTTTATCATATGAAAAATCATAAGTTACTAGCTTTGTAAACGATTATTCTATTAATGAATGGTAGGGAAAAAGCAGATCATGTTAAGGAGGTAACGGATATGGTAAATATCGGACAAATTCCAGCAAAATATGCAAAACTTAATCCAACAAGGCCAGCATTAATTGATATACCAAATGACCGTCGAATGAATTATGGCACCTTAGATGAAAGGGTTCGCCGATTAGCAAATGGGTATATGAATGATTTAAGACTTAAAAAAGGTGATCGTGTTGCGGTTATTTCAAAAAACAGTGTCGAGTATATTGAAAATTACTATGCGTGTGCACGTGTTGGATTGATTATTCAGCCGCTTAATTGGCGTTTAGGTACTGGTGAATTAAGCCGAATTTTAGCAGATGGGAAACCTTCTGTCCTTGTTAGTTCAAACGAGTTCCATGAAGTACGTCAAGAGCTTCAAAATCTTGTAGATATCGATCATTGGTTAGAGTACGGAGAAGATGGGGATGGTTCTTATGAACGGCTGGTTGAGGCTGCTTCTACTGAAGAACCGAAGCAATCGGCAACCGTCGGGGATGATGACCCAATGCTCATTCTCTATACAGGTGGGACAACTGGGGAGTCTAAAGGAGCCCTCCATTCCCATAAAGGCTTTTATGCTGGCATGCTGAATCAGACCGTTGGTGAACGGATTGTTCCTACGGATGTCTATATGCTGACAGGACAGATGTTCCACATCCCGATCGTTCTTGCGATTAATTATATGGCCCATGGCTGTCCATTAGTTCTGATCAATTTTGAAGCAAAATTAGCGCTTGAGGTCATCCAACAAGAGCGTGTGTCCGCGTTCCTAGGGATTACAACCATGTTGAACTGGATGATGTCAGTTGATAACTTTGAGAGCTATGAACTTGGCAGTCTTCGAAACATCCAATACGGCGGCGGACCAATGGGAATGAAAGTCGTAAAAGCTGCTCTTGATGCTTTTCCTTGTACGTTAATCCAAGGTTACGGCCAAACAGAAGGAATGGGCATGACGTTTCTATCCCAGGAGGACCATTTAAATGCAATCAAGGGAATACATCCTGAACGATTATCTTCCTGTGGTCGAGAGGCGTTCACGACTTCAGTTCAAATCGTCAATCCACAAGGGAATCTTGTACCTAGGGATGGGAAGACAGCTGGAGAAATCATTGTTAAGTCGGATGCGAATATGATTGGGTATTGGCAAAGACCTGATCTTACTGCAAAGACATTAAAGAATGGTTGGTTATATACAGGAGATGTCGCTTCATGGGACGAAGATGGGTATGTATTTATTGTCGATCGCGCGAAAGACATGATCATTTCGGGTGGAGAAAATATCTATAGTACACAAGTTGAGAACGCCATCTACCAACATGACGCTGTTCTTGAAGCGGCCGTTTTTGGTGTCCCTGATGATGAATGGGGAGAGCTAGTAAAAGCCGCCGTTGTTCTGAAGCCAGGACGGACAGCGACAGAGCAAGAAATTATTGAAACAGCTAAAAACCATTTAGCTTCTTATCAAAAACCACGTTCTGTTGAATTCGTCGATAGCCTCCCTAAATCACCAACGAGCAAGATTCTTAAGCGTGAGCTAAGAGAAAGATATCAGAATACACGGGGGAGTAAAGTATGAGTCAGTTATTATCAGATGAATTGCTTGCAAATATTGGCCGATCGTCACAGACAAGAAAAGAAATTGTGACCTGCCGCGATATAAGAAAGTATTCAATCGCAACCGGACAAAGACGGAAGAAATATCTTGAGGGAGATGAAGCTCCGCCGATGTTTCATGTGTCTCTATTTTGGGATGTAGTCGAGATGGATCAACTTAGTCCTGACGGTGTTTCTATTGATCCGCTTTTACCGGAATTTCCGTTAAAAAAAGCCATGGCTGGAGGATTGAAAATTGAATACCATCAGCCGATTGTTCCTGGTGATTGGTTAACGGCTACGCGGACATTAACCGATATTTATGAAAAGCAAGGGTCCAAAGGTCCGCTCATTTTTTACGAGATTACAATGGAGGTTGTAAATGGGAGCGGAGAAAAGGTACTAACGGAAATAACAACAAGAATTTTACGCTAACTAGTCGCAATAGCCACTAAGAGAGGAGCGAGCTATGTCAAAAATAGAACAGATCAAGGTTGGCGATACGTTACCTCAACGTGAATTCAAGCCTGATAGTGTACAATTATTTCTTTATAATGCGGTCTTGTTTAATGCCCATCGCATTCATTTTGACTACCCTTATACGACAGAAGTGGAAAATTACCCGGATCTGGTTGTTCCTGGTCCTTTACTTGGTGATTGGCTGAATCAATGTATAAATGAATGGCTGGGTGAAGAGGGACATCTAGCTTCTATTGATTACTCAAATCGAAAAGCTGCTTATGTAGGGGAACCCCTTCATTCTGGTGGGAAGATAATCTCTTATAATGAAGAAAAGCGTGAAGCCCAAATTGAAGTTTATATAAAAAATACAGCCGGCGAAGTGATCGCTCCGGGATTGGCAGTTGTTCGTTTGTAGTTCATTACATAAAAAAATTTAGTTAAGTCAAGAAATTATCTTTAGGAGAATTTCTATGGGGAAAAGATTAGATGGTAAGGTCACGATTATAACAGGAGCTGCTTCTGGATTTGGAAGGGCAATGGTGAAAGGGTTTTCAAAAGAGGGCGCTAGAATCTTTGCTATTGATATCGATGACTCAGTTGAAAAGCTAATTGAAGAAGTAGATGGTGAATTTATACATTTAAAGCAGACATATCTGACCCTAACCAAGTAGCATCCACCTTTAAACAATGTCGTCAAACTTACGGTAGGTTAGATGTCCTATATAACAGTCCCATTCTCCGCTATTTGTTTTAAAGTGAGATAAGCTAGAGGGATTTTTAAACGAGCCTAGGGGTGTTTTTCTTCATAACAGTAGATACTTTTATCAACGGTTCGCCTCCTTTTCATATAAAGAGGCTGTAAAAGATAAGAGTTATCTTTTACAGCCTCGACTGAACGAATATTAAAAATTGTAATTATACAAACGCTGAAAATTGTTTTTTAATTGCATTTGTAATTTTGTTCATTGCATCCTTCGCGTCATCCATTAGGACAGGCATCCAGAAAAAACCGTGGATTTGACCATCATATCTGACAACCTCTACTGGAATACCAGCTTCTTTTAATCTATTAGCATATGCCTCGCCTTCATCACGAAGGACATCATATTCACACGTGAAAACTAAAGCAGGTGGTAGGCCAGACACATCCTTTGCAAGAATAGGAGACGCATAAGGGTTTAACTTCTCTTCTTCATTATTAAAATATTGATCGGCAAACCAACGCATCGCAGTTGTTTCTAAATAGAAACCTTTGCCATTTTCAAGATAGGATTTTGTACTGAAGGAGAAATCTGTTACTCCATATAGAATAATCTGATAAGCAATATTTGGACCGCCACGGTCTTTGGCCATTAATGGAATAACGGCCGCTAAGTTACCGCCAGCGCTATCTCCACATGTAACGATACGGCTTGGATCGCCATTATGTTTTGCAATGTTTTCAGATGCCCATTTTGTGGCAGCATAACAGTCTTCAATACCAACTGGGAATTTATACTCAGGAGCAAGACGGTAATCGACAGAAACAACCAAACATTCGGTAGAATTTGAAAGCGAACGACAAATTGGATCTACGATTTCTAGATCCCCTAGTACCCAACCGCCTCCGTGGAAGAACATGATAACAGGAAATGGACCTTGTCCTTCAGGAGTGTATAAACGAAGCGTAATCTCTGATCCATCTACAGGAATCTGAACATCTTCAACTTTGGCAACCTCTTGCACTTCACCACGTAAATCTTTGTAAAAAGCTAAGAGTCCGTCCCGATTTTCTTGCACGGACATTTCTTCAATTTTTGGTACACCTGATTCAAAGGCAGCATAAATTTGATTTAATAGATTCTTTACCGCTGGTTGTAATGTCATACTCAAATCCTCCTATCTAAATTCGAAATCGTTTTCATTTATATTATAGTTGCTAGTAAAATAGAACGCAACAAAATATTTAGAAAATTCAAAATTGTATCCACTGCACAATGAACAAGAAATTGTTTAGTTATATGAAAATTTGGAATAGTTTAAAAATAAATATAGACTTTAGCATCTGAGGTTGATAAAATAAAATCAAACAGTTGTTAGTTTGATAAAAGGCTTTTGTGTGATGAACTGATTCGACATTTCATTAAAAAGGGAATGGTTGGAGGATTTATGATTGAGGGTTGGCTCCATCAATGTGCTGGATTGGTTGGGCGAAGACAGTCATTAACTTCCATTATTCATAATAATTTGAATATTGTTTGTAATGAAATGACTTCTTAGATTTTCCTATATACGTTATTTAATAAAAAAGGAGGAGAAGATTGATTGACGACATTAATTGCTTTAAATCGGAAGGCGGTAGAATTCACTTCGAAACCATTAAAAATGTTTATTGGTGGAAAATGGGTAGACGCGATTTCGGGTAAACGAACAGAAATAAGAAATCCTGCAACTGGGGAATTAATCACAACGGCGGCAGAAGGCGACAAAGAAGATGTGGATCGCGCTGTAGCAGCAGCTAGAAAAGCATTTGAAGAAGGTCCTTGGCCAAAAATGAAACCAAATGAGCGTGCTAGATTGATCTTAAAACTAGCTGATCTTATTGAAGAAAATGCTGAAGAGTTAGCTCACCTAGATACACTTGATTATGGTCAGCCGGTTTCATTAACTATCGGTTTTGCAGCTGCAGCAGCAAACAATTTCCGTTATTACGCAGGTTGGGCAACAAAAATTACAGGAGAAACCATTCCTTCATCAACACCAGGTAATATCTTTAACTATACAATTCGTGAACCAATTGGGGTTTGTGCCGGTATTGTTCCTTGGAATGCTCCATTAATGAATGCCATCATGAAAGTTTCAGCTCCTCTTGCAGTTGGAAATACAGTCATTGTTAAACCATCTGAAGAAACGCCTATAAGTCTATTAAGGTTCGCTGAACTTGTCCAAGAGGCTGGGTTCCCTGATGGAGTTGTGAACATTGTGACTGGTTATGGTCCGACTGTTGGTTCAGCACTAGCTTCTCACACTGATGTAGATAAAATTGCCTTTACCGGATCAACGATCACTGGAAGACAAATTATCCAAAATAGTGCATCAAATATTAAGAAAGTTACCCTTGAACTAGGTGGAAAATCTGCACATATTATTTTTGCAGATGCTGACTATGAAACAGCCCTTGCCAATGCTGCGAATTCCATCTTCTTTAATTCCGGACAAGTTTGCTTTGCTGGCTCAAGGTTATTTGTTGAAGGTAAGATATATGATCGATTCTTGGCTGATCTAGCAGACTACTCTAAAAATTACAAAGTTGGAAACGGTTTCGACAAAGAAACGGTCATAGGACCTCTTATTTCAGCAAAACAGAAAAAACGTGTCTTGAATTATTTAGAAATTGGACAAAAAGAAGGAGCCGAAGTAGTCATTGGTGGGGATGCAACAGAGACTGATTTAGCAAATGGTCATTTTGTCAAGCCAACCGTTTTAGCAAATGTTCACAATGAGATGAGGATTGCAAGAGAAGAAATCTTTGGTCCAGTCGTTGGGGCTATGCCGTTCAATGACATTGACGAGGTTATTAAACAGGCGAACGATACAGTCTATGGTTTAGGTGGAGGAATTTGTACAACCGATCTTCGTAAAGCACATAAGGTTGCCCATGTATTAAGAACAGGGAATGTATGGATCAATACTTACAATATTACGGAACCTGGTTCGCCATTTGGAGGATATAAACAAAGTGGACTAGGAAGAGAGAATGGTGCAGCTTCGATTGATGCGTATACAGAAATTAAAAATGTTTGGGTGAACTTAGATTAATTCTACTCTTTTCGCTATGAAAATCTGCATTTAGGTTTTGATATTATGTATTGAATTGTAAAAGGGATCGGCCTGATCTCTTTTACGTTTAACCAAACAGTGAATGAGGGGGAAATGTAAAATGAAAGCACTTGTTTTAGAGGATACTAGAAAATTGATTTTGACAAATGTCCTGGATCCAACAATTGATAAAAATGGGGTAATTGTAAATGTAAAAGCGAATGGAGTATGCCGAAGTGACTGGCATGTTTGGGCTGGAGAACTTGCATCAGGATCCAACGTGTTAGGACATGAATTATGTGGTGTCATTGAAGAAGTAGGCAGTGAAGTGAAGAACTTCAAAAAAGGAGACCGCGTCATTGTACCAATCTCTGGGAGCGAGGGCTCATGTCCTCATTGCTTAAAAGGCCAGGTTCATTTATGTGACTCTCCAGATATCCCAGGTTTCACCTATTCTGGCGGATTTGGAGAATACGTTCCTGTTCCTCATGCGGATCGAAATCTTGTTCACCTTCCGGAAGAAATTGGTTTTCGTGATGGTGCCGCTCTAGGTTGCCGGGTCATGACCTCTTATCATGGAATTGTGGATATTGCTAAGGTTCGCCCTGGCGAAACGGTTGTGGTATATGGTTGCGGCGGAATTGGGTTGTCTGCAATTCACATTGCAAACTCATTAGGGGCGCATGTAATTGGCGTTGATATTAATGAATCAAATCTGAGTTTAGCAAAAGAAATGGGCGCGATTCATACCGTTAATGGGAAACAAAATGATCCAATCGAAGTAGTCCGAGAACTAACAAGAGGTGGAGCAGATGTATCCGTTGATGCCCTCGGGATTGCCCAAACATGTGTGAATGCGATTCATAGCCTAAGAAAAGGCGGAAGACATTTACAAATCGGGGTGACATCGAAAGCAGAGTCTGGTTATATTTCGATACCGATCGATGAGATGCTGATGAAAGGAATTCATTTGTATACGACTTTAGGTCTCCCAGTTCATCGTTTTGATAAACTTCTATCTTCTGTGGCTCAAGGTGACCTACAGCCAGGAAAAATGGTTTCGGGTGAGATTGCTCTATCTGATGTAAATCGAATTTTTGAAGATATGGCGAATTTCTCAAATACAGGAACCTATGTCATAACAAAATTTGACTAATGGTTCAACCGTCATTCCTTGTTAAGTTGGTAACGGGGGTTCTATCTTTAATAGCTTTCTAGATCACTAAATTGAAACAGTGGGGTACTATGTTGGGGGAGGGGGGAGCAATCTTTTCTCCTCCTTTTAGTGAAATCTGTAGAAATTTTACCGAAAAGCCTTTGATTATATTTCTATTATTTCATTTTATCGCTTTGTTCAAATACAATTACCTATTCTAAGTTTTGTCTTTTTCAGAATATTTAATATATATATTGAAATGTCTACTAACAGCATTTATAATAAAAATCAAACAAACGTTTAGTTTTTTATTTCTTGGGAGGTGAGTCTAATGGGACATATAGACAAAAATGATACAATTCCGGTGAGAAAAGGAGAAGATTTTGATCGAAAAGCTTTAAGAAACTATCTAGCTCAACATGTAAGCGATTTCCCTGATAAAGAGCTCGAGGTTGAACAATTTACAACAGGTTTATCTAACCTAACCTACTTTTTACGCAGTGGGGAGTGGGAAGCCGTTATGCGTCGTCCGCCTTCTGGACCGCTACCGCCAAAAGCACATGATATGAAACGAGAATCAGACTTATTAACAAGACTACATCCTGTTTTCCCTCTTGTTCCTAAGCCATATGTTTTTTGTGAAAATAAAGAGGTGTTAGGTGCTCCATTTTATGTAATGGAAAGAAAACAAGGAGTGGTATTAGACGCACAGTTTCCTCCAGGATTTCACGTGACAAAGGAGCTTCGAATTGAAATATCAAATGCAGTGGTTGATGCGTTGGCGCAACTGCATACGGTTGAATATGAAACGGCTGGCTTAGCTCAATTTGGTCGTCCAGAGGGATTTTTGGATCGACAGGTGAAAAGTTGGATTCAACGCTATATCAAATACACAACAGATGAGAATCCGTATTTTGACAAAATATCAAAATGGTTGGAGAAGAATATTCCTTCCTCCCGTTATACGAGCTTGCTTCATAATGACTATAAGTTAAACAATATGCTCTTTTCAAAAGATTTTACAAGGATTGAAGCGATTTTAGATTGGGAAATGGCCACCACTGCTGATCCATTCTTTGACTTAGGAGGAGCGTTAGGGTATTGGTTAGAACCAGACGACCCAGATTATCTCAAAAAGAGCCTTCCAACTGTAACAACAGAACCAGGTTTCATTAAGAGAAGCGATTTTATCCAAAGATATGCGCTTCAAACAGGGTTTGATATTCCGCCTCTGAATTTTTATATCGCCTTTACGTACTTTAAATTAGCCGTAGCTTTACAACAAATTTATTATCGTTGGAAGGTTGGACAGACAAAGGATACCCGCTTCTCAAACTTAAATGAGAGAGTGAATAATTTGATGTTATCGGCATGTGAAGTATCTGAAACAGGAAAATATTAATACAAAATAACATTACTAGTAAGGCAATAAGAGCCAGGATAAGGGAAAAGATCAAGCTTTTATCTAATATAAACACAGTAAAAATATAAGACTTTACCCATCCAAGTATTGTAGAAAAATATGGGGATTGTTTTTCAAACAGTCGTCTGTTTAAAAAGGAACTTTTACTGTATAATATTACTATAGAATATTGAAGCAGTTGGATGGGTGAGGGGAAGAGGATGATGGGAAAACCAAATTTTAAGAAAACAAATAAATCGATTGAAAAATTCAATAAAATTGTAAATGCAGCAGCAAAGATTTTTCGAGAAAAAGGGTATAAAGAGGCTACTTTGGAGGATATTGCGAATGAAGTAGGTATGCTGAAAGGCAGCTTATATTACTATATCGAGAAAAAAGATGATTTATTATATGCTGTAGTTGAAAGACCACTGAGTGAAATGACGGAAAATTTAAAAGTGATTGTAAATTCAGCTGATTCACCTTCTGTTAAATTAGAAAAAGCCTTAAAAAGTCATATTTTAAGTTTTGAAAAATACCAAAGCGAGTTATTCGTTTGGATATCGATTGAATGGTTCAAGTCTGAGTTCGGGGGAGAAATAGCAACAGTAGGGGATGAATATGATCGCCTTTTTCGAAAAATTATAATTGAGGGAATTAAAAAGGAAGAATTTCGTAGTGATTTAGATCCAAAACTTTTAACTTTTGCCATTTTTGGTGTCTATAATTATATGCAGCGCTGGTATTCACCAGACAACAAGTATACATTTGATGAAATCTCTAAACAATTCAATGCATTTGTCCTTCAAGGAGTTTGGAAAAAGTCTTAAAATACTCTGTAAATAAAGACATTAATCTCTATATGAAACGTGTTTAAGAATTTAGGAGGTGCCTCCATTGGATAAGATTATAAAAGACTTACTGCAAACTTCTCCTGGATTATCCGCCAAAAATATCCTAAGCAAATGTCAAAAAAATATGGATTTAAATATCAGAACTGATACGGTAAATAGGTATCTTAGAAAGTTAAAAAGCAGTGGAGTGCTCATAAACAAGTGTGGGCGCTGGTATTTAAGATGAAAGAGCTTTTAGTACATTTTAATAAAAATGATCGTTCTAAACCAACAAGAGATTTTATATCAGCAGTGAGGTTTCCTTCGCATTCTTCACTGTTTTTATATGGGTTTTATTCTGTCTCTGAGCCCTAACAATCAGAACATGGGTAAACTTTTATGAATAAATTAGATTCGTCTCTTGATAATTTTCCTAATATTCGAAATTTATATATAAATTGAAATAATTATTATATTATTATAATCAAATATTTGTTTGATTTTTAGTGAGTTAAGAGGTGATTTTTCCTTTTTGTATTGCAAAAGAATGGAAAGGGGTACCAGAATGATTTTTCAGTATCTTCCTGTAGAACGGATCCATTACGGGATCAATTGCGTTGAAGAACAGCTTGTAAATGAAATAACCAAGTTCAATGGTCAGAAATTATTAATAGTCACAACGAATAGCTTGTTAAAAACGAAAGCGTATAACAAGATGTTGGATACCCTTCATGCAAACCAGATTGAAACCTTCGTAACCTGTTCAAAACAGCATGTACCTGGGACCATACTATTGAAGGATTTAACAGATATCCGACAATTTAACCCTGAACTTATTTTAAGCATTGGTGGGGGGAGTCCGATTGATGCAGCTAAAATCCTTTCATTAGTTTTAGCTGAGGACATCCAGTCAGAGGAGGAATTATACCCTTTTTCAGAGAATAGAAAAGATAAGGTTCCGACTATGTCGGAGTATCTTCCTCATATCGCGATTCCTACAACCCTTTCTGCATCTGAGTTTACGAGCATCGCTGGTACAACAAATGTGAAGGACCATGTAAAGTATAAGTTTTCTCATTTAAATATGACGCCGAAATTCGTTTTCTTAGATCCTGTTTTCACAACGGAAACCCCAGATTGGCTTTGGATATCAACAGGTATTCGGGCAGTCGATCATGCGGTTGAGACTCTCTATACTCCTGTTCCAAATCCAATTAATACGAGTTTAGCCTTACAGGCGTTAAAAAAGTTGTATGAGCACTTACCACGATCTAAGAAAGATCCCACAAACTTAGAGGCCAGACTAGAATGTCAAGTAGGAGCCTGGCTCTCCCTATTTTCCGTCGTCAATATTAAGTTAGGATTATCTCACAGTATTGGACATCAAATAGGGGCAACCTATGACATCCCTCATGGAATGACTTCAGCGATTATGCTGCCACAGGTAATGAAGTTTCTTTTGCCTAGAACGACGAAGGAACAGGCAAAAATTACAGAAGCATTAGGTTTTAGTAAAGAGGAAAATACGGTAGCAGAAAATGCAAGGATCGCTCCGACACTCATTAAAGGGCTAATACAAGAACTTGAAATCCCACATCGATTAAGAGATTTTGATGTTTCAAAAGAAAGTATCCCTTTAGTCGTAAAAAATATTCTGACGGATATTCGTGGAGAAGACAATTCTTTTGTTTTGGGTACCGACGATTTAAAGGAAAAGATTACAAGCCTCTTAGAAGAAGTATGGTAGGGACAAACCAACAAGATGAAAAAATCATAATCATAGACTAGGTAGTTGTAAGATTCATTGGTCTTTAATTGAAAGCGTTTTATCTTTATAGGAAGTAAAAAATAGACTCACATATACGAGGTGATGGTAAATGAATTATCAAGAACTCCTAGATGGTTTTTCATGGGAAAAGGTTGTTAAAACTTTTGACTGGAACGTACAAGAAAAGTTTAATATGGGACATGAATGCTGTGATCGCTGGGCTGATGACCCGAATCGGATTGCAATTTATTGGGAAGATGCGGAGGGAAACACAGATGTATGGACCTACAAAAGACTAAAAGAACAATCGAATAAGATGGCAAATGCACTTAGGTCCCTTGGGGTACAGAAAGGGGATCGAGTGGCAGGGCTTCTCGGGAAGGATATGGAATTAATTATTACGGTAATCGCAACATGGAAAATAGGGGCCATTTATGTCCCGATGTTTACAGCTTTTGCTCAAGATGCGATCAAATACCGATTGGAAGATTGTGATTGTAAAATATTGGTAACCAATCAAGAACAAGCGCTGAAACTAGAAAAAGTATCGATTCCTAGTCAACTTCTTTTGATGGACGGATTAACAGCTGATGGATCAACCTTTTGGGAGTTCATTGATTCTTTTTCAGACGAGCATCAAACGGAACCAACAAACGTGATGGACCCAAGCGTGATTCAGTATACATCTGGATCGACTGGAATGCCGAAAGGCGCAGCATGGGCGCATAAAATTTTACTTAGTTCTTACCCATACGTTCGCTACGGAATCGGCATCGAGGACGATGATACCATGTATGGAGGGGCAGATTTAGGTTGGGCATTTGGGCTGATCAATTGTACATTCGTTCCTTTAAGCTATGGCATTTCAATTCTAGTTTATAAAGGTTCCTTTAATGTTGAAAAGGTGTATTCCTTATTGGAAAAATACGAGGTCACGAACTTTGCGTATGCCCCAACAGCCTATCGATTGATGATGTCCTATGGTGATGATCTTGCGAAGAAATATAACATTCGTGTGAAAAAGTTCAGCAGTGCGGGTGAGCCGTTAAATGCGGAAGTGGTCCGTTTCTTTAAAGATACCTTCGGAAGAGAAATTTATGATCACTATGGCTGTACAGAAACAGGGATGATTGTCGACAATTTTAATGTAACAGACATGGAGGTAAAACCAGGATCAATGGGTCTACCGTCTCCTGGATTTAATATTGCATTAATTGATGAAGATGGGAACCCAGTTGAGAAAGGGAAAGTGGGACAAATTGCGGTTGATACAACTGCATTTCCTTATTTTTTCCTAGGGTACTGGAATAATCCTGAGAAAACAGAAGAAAAAATAAAGGGAAAATGGCTGTTAACAGGAGACCTCGCGAGGCAGGATGAAGATGGGTACTTTTGGTTCGAAGGTCGCGCGGATGACATTATTTCAAGTGCAGGATACCGGATTGGTCCTTTCGAAGTAGAAAGCAGCCTGATTGAGCACCCTGCAGTAGCAGAAGCAGCTGTTATTGGAAAACCAGATCCTACCAAAGGGGAGATCGTTAAAGCCTTTGTAATCCTAAATCCGACCTATCAACCTTCTGACGAACTAGCAAATGAATTAAGTCTGTTTGTTAAAAGTAAATTATCTAAACATCAATACCCTAGAGAAGTTGAATTTATAGATAGCCTTCCTAAGACACCAAGTGGAAAAATTCAGCGCTATCTTTTGAGGGCGAATGAGCAAACAGCTAGTAGATAAAAGCTGCTGTTTTCTAATATAGATTGTTTTCTAATGAGCTGCTCAAATTGGTGGGTAGCTTCTCTTTTTGTTTCGGTGTCGCTTCTTTTTATTTGATCTAGCGGATTCTGAATCTAAGTAACACGTTCCTTATATACCATTTTCTACCTCCTTCTTAATCTAATAATTCAATAGTACCTGAGCAGAAAAAAGAATACCTGAATATTATGTTAACAATTTAAGTTTTCACAATAGGAAAAGTTTGAATTATCGTATAAAATATTAAATATTACAAAGTTGTGAACAAGGGGAAAAAGACTATGGTGCAAACGGCGATTACACAAGAAACCATTCTATCACTCAAAAATAAGATCCTTGCTTTATATGAGTATCTTATTGAACAAGGTGATACGGAAAACGGAGAAAAAACGAAGCAGTTAGCAAAGAAACTGCAAAATAGGGAGTTTATGATTGCATTTTGCGGTCACTTTTCAGCTGGAAAATCAACGATGATTAACAAAGTGGTCGGCGAGAATTTGCTGCCATCGAGCCCGATTCCCACCTCTGCCAACCTCGTAAAGGTAAAATCAGGTGAGGAATATGCGAAGGTTTTTTTTAAGAATGAAAAGCCGCGGGTGTACTTAGCACCATATGATTATGAATTAGTAAAAAATTACTGCAAGGATGGCGACCAAATCCAGGAAATCGAAATCAGCCATGCCGATTCCCAGCTGCCTGCCAATACCATTATTATGGATACACCTGGAATTGATTCAGCTGATGACGCACACAAGGTCGCAACAGAATCAGCTATTCACTTGGCTGATTTAGTTTTATATGTAATGGACTATAACCATGTGCAAGCGGAGCTGAACTTGTTATTCACTAAAGAATTAACGGAAGCTGGAAAGGAAGTTTATCTCGTTATTAACCAGGTGGATAAGCACAAAGAAGAGGAGCTCTCGTTTACCCAATTTCAAGAAAGCGTCACGGAATCATTTGCTGCTTGGGGAGTCAAGCCAGCACGAATCTTTTATACTTCATTAAAGTTTCAAGACCATAAATTAAATGAATTTACCGAATTAAAAGCATTTATCGCACAGAAATTGCAGAATAAGGACCAACTGCTGCAGCAATCCATTTTTCACTCACTCAAAAAAATAGCACAAGATCATCTAGAACAAGAACGAAATAGACGGGAAGAGGAACTTCAGCCTGTTTTTGAAGTGTTAAATGAGCTGCCTGAGGAAGAAAAACAGCAATTAACACAAACCTATCAATCACTCAGCACGAACCTAAAAACTCTTGAAAAAGGCGTCGAGGAAACAGAAAAGGAAATGGACAATGAAATAGCAAAGATTTTAAACAATGCTTATTTAATGCCATTTCAAACAAGAGAATTAGCGGAAGCATTTCTTGAAGCCTCACAGCCAGAATTTAAGGTAGGATTCCTTTTCTCAAAACAAAAAACACTTGAGGAAAAGAATGCACGGCTGGAGCGGCTGTACCAGGACCTTCAGGAGAAAACTAAATCACAGCTTGAATGGCACCTGCGTGAATATCTAATCGCGATTCTAAAGAACAATCGTTTAGATGAACAGGAGCTGCAAAATAAAGCACAATCGTTATCTATTGAAGTCCCGCTCGATTTAATTGTTCAAACAGTTAAACAGGGAGCCCGTCTATCTGGTGAATATGTGCTTCATTACACAGAGGACTTGGCGAACGGAATTAAAAAAATAGCACGCGAGCGTGTTCTAGATTTTAAACATGTGCTCATGCCTGTATTAGCAGCCAAAACGAAAACATTGACACAGATGTATCAAGCAGAGTTTAAAAGTATTGAAAAATATGTGAGTGCACTTTCTGAAAAAACCAATTTTGAAAAAGAAACAGATACCAAAAAAGCTGTAGTTGACAGGTTGTTAAATGAATCAATAGAAAGCAAAAGTGACGATTTCTTACTATTTCAGCAAGAGGAAGAAGACGCTGAAGTAATACATGGTGAGTCTCTTCCGGAGACAGAATCCGTTCAAAAGAGCAATCCTCTGCCATCTGTAACACAGGTAGAAAACATTGTAACCAAGAAAAATGAAACGGAGAAAGCGAGAAGCCATTTACAAAGTTTGGTAGCTCGTCTAAATCATTCTGCAAAGCTTATTGACAGTCTGCCCGGTTTTAAAAAGCTCGCTAAGGAATTAGAAGACAAAGCTGACAGATTGGCGCACAAAGGATTTACTGTTGCTTTATTTGGCGCATTTAGTGCAGGAAAGTCTTCTTTTGCCAATGCACTTATGGGGGAAAAAGTACTTCCGGTATCGCCTAATCCGACCACAGCGGCCATTAATAAAATTAAGCCTGTAACCGATCAATATCAGCATGGCACGGTGCTTGTGAAATTTAAGGAAGAAAACGCCATGCTCGAGGACGTAAACCGTTCATTAAAATTATTTGACCTGCAAACGTCTGACTTAGAAGGAGCTGCAAAAGAGATAGATAAGGTCATGCTTGAAAAGGGGCAGGAAGGAATAGCGGAAAAGACACACTATGCATTTTTACAAGCATTTAAAAAGGGCTTTCTCATCCATGGAAAGCAGCTCGGAACAGTCTTGCAAACGGACTTAAACGAATTTGCTGATTTCGTAGCGTTAGAAGAAAAGTCGTGCTTTGTGGAATGGATTGAGCTGTACTATGATTGCGAATTGACTCGCAAAGGGATTACCCTCGTTGATACACCAGGGGCGGACTCGATTAATGCCCGCCATACTGGAGTAGCATTTGATTATATTAAGAATTCTGACGCAATTTTGTTTGTTACGTATTATAACCATGCCTTCTCAAAAGCGGACCGGGAGTTTTTAATCCAGCTCGGCCGGGTAAAGGAATCCTTCCAGCTCGATAAAATGTTCTTTATTATTAACGCGATTGACTTAGCTGAAAATGAAGAAGAGAAGGAAACCGTTGCGGAGTATGTTACGGAACAATTAATAAAATATGGGATTCGGAAACCACACCTCTATCCATTATCTAGCTTGCTGGCCCTAAAGGAAAAATTAGAACCAAACACAGATGCAAAGTCTGGCATGGGGAATTTTGAAGGGGAATTCTATCATTTTATTTCAAATGATTTAACGGAAATGGCTCTCACATCAGCAGGTAACGAATTAAATCGTGTTCATGAGTTAGTAGGAAAACTAATTGAGAATTCGAAAGAAGACCAATCCGTAAAGGACAAAAAACGCACAGAAATAGAAAAACAAAAAGCCTTGATTAAAGCTGTACTGGAAAAGCAAACCCCAGATGGTGTACAAAAACGAATCATTCAAGAAGGTGAAGAACTTCTTTACTATATTAAACAAAGAGTATTCCTCCGGTTTGGTGACTTTTTTAGGGAAGCCTTTAATCCTGCATTGTTAAGAGATGACGGAAGAAATTTAAAGAAGGCAGTACAATCAGCTTTGGATGAGCTGTTGGAAAGTCTAGGCTTCGATTTCGCACAAGAGCTGCGAGCAACAACTGTCAGACTGGATTCTTTTACCGGAAAAGTTTTAGCCGACTATTATACCGGCCTAACTCGCAGTATGAAGGAAATTAATAAAGACTTATCATTTTCAACTTTTGAGATGAAACATGAAGAGGAGATTGAGTTTCCTTTAGCTTTTAGTGATTTAAATAAACAGCTGTTTACGAAAGCACTGTCTTATTTTAAAAATCCAAAATCCTTTTTTGAAAAAAATGAAAAGAAGCATATGAGTGATGAGCTATATCAAGTTTTAAATGTCCCTGCGGATGATTATCTGAAATCTCAAGGTCAAAAACTAGCAGAATATTACTCCAGTATTGTTTCGGGTCAATTTGAAAAATTGATCACCGAAGTAGAGCAACAGGCAGACGATTTTTATTTAAGTCTTCTTACCGCCTTAGATGGCGGGGTATCCATCGAAAAATTACAAGAAGTTTACCAAAAGCTTGAAGAGTCTAAGTATTAAATCATTGGGGGATGGCTATGAATCTAATAATCAACAAAGAATGGCTGTTAAAAAATTTAAATGAGCAAAATGTCCGTATTGTAGACTGCACTTTTTCTTTAGCCGACCCTAAAAAAGGCAGACAGGAATATGAAAACAATCATATTCCTGGTGCTTGCTATTTTGATCTTGAGGTAGATTTATCGGGTGAAGTCGCTGAACACGGCGGCCGGCACCCATTGCCTAACATCGAAGAGTTTACTTTAAAACTTGAACAAGCAGGTATTGATAATAGCACAACTGTAATCTCCTATGATCAAGGCGAAGGTGCGTTTGCTGCAAGGTTTTGGTGGCTGCTGCAATATCTCGGACATGAAAAAGTGTTTGTGTTAGATGGAGGATTTAAAGGCTGGGTAGAAGGAAACCTCCCTATAACATCAGAAATTCCTTCTTTTAAAAAAACCACCTTCAAGCCGGATATTAATCACGACCTGCTTACAAGTATGGAAGAAGTAAAGGCAGTGGCGGATGAACAGAATTCCAACATAGTCCTAATTGATTCGAGAGAAGAAAGACGATATTTAGGTTTAGAGGAACCCATTGATAAAAAAGCTGGACGGATTCCTGGTGCAATTAATAAGCCGTGGTTTGAAGGACTAAATGCTGGATATTTTAAGCCTGCAGAGATACAAAAACAACGATTCTCAGATATTAATCCTGACAACGAAATCATTGTATATTGTGGTTCAGGGGTTACTGCCGCACCAAATTTTCTGGCATTAAAGGCAGCTGGGTTTGAAAAGGTAAAACTTTACTTGGGAAGTTTTAGTGACTGGATTTCCTATCAAGAAAACAAAATAGAGTAGGTTTTTATGTTATAATAGAAATCGTCTTGTTTTTAAATGATCGGAGGTCAAAATATATTGGAAAATCAAAAACCTTCTCTTATGCTAGTTGATGGAATGGCGCTGTTATTTCGTGCTTTTTATGCTACAGCTGTAACAGGTCAGTTTATGATAAATTCAAAAGGAATTCCGACGAATGGGATTCATGGCTTTATTAAACATTTATTTACTGCAGTTTCTTCTTTTAAACCATCCCATGTGGCAGTTTGTTGGGATATGGGCAGTAAAACATTCCGCTCTGAACTATTTAACGCCTATAAAGGGAACCGGAGTGAAGCACCAATCGAATTAATTCCTCAATTTGATTTAGTTAAAGAAGTAGTTGCCGCGTTTGACATCCCTAACATCGGCTTAGCGGGCTATGAAGCAGATGATTGCATTGGGACGATTGCAAATCAGGCTAAGGAACATGCACATGTCTCCATTTTAACGGGTGACCAAGATATCCTTCAGCTGCTGGATGAAAGTATTTCGGTCATTTTATTGAAAAAAGGATATGGGAATTACCTTGTTCATACTCCTGATTCCTTCTTTGAGGAGAAAGGTATCAAACCGCGCCAAATGATTGATTTAAAAGCTTTAATGGGCGACCCAAGTGACAACTATCCTGGAGTAAAGGGAATTGGTGAGAAAACGGCGCTTAAGCTCTTAAAGGAATATGAGCATGTTGAGGGGATTATATCCAATCTTGATCGTCTTTCAAAATCTCATAAAACAAAAATTGAGCAGGATTTAGAAATGCTCCACTTATCACGCATGCTTGCAGAAATTAAGTGTGACGTCCCTGTAACGTGTGACCTTATTGAAGCCGGACTGAAGATTGAAAAAGAAAAGGCTCTAAATAAATTAAATGAACTGGAACTGCGTGGCTTGCAGCGTCTGCTGCCGCTTGAAGCATCGTTTGTTTCCTAATATCCGAGGCTGTCCCAACTAGGGACAGCCTCCTTCGGTATAATTACTTATTAATGATAATGCATTTTAATAGGATAATCGCTAAAAGGCAATTATAATATAAATGATGATAGGAAATTGTCTAAAAAATAGGGGAGCCGGTGTTGCCGGTTGAGAGGTTATCCATGAGATAATGACCCTTTGAACCTGATCTGGTTAACACCAGCGGAGGGAACATATTTAACAAAACGATCTTTGTTAGTGTGCGCCCATGCTTAAAACTAGGGCGCTTTTTTATTTTTAAAAACGTCCGATTAAGTAAAAAACGTGAAATGTTATCCAAGCCTATTTCCTGCAAATTGTAAAAAAGAGGATGATGAGAGTGAAGACATGGTTTAGTTTGGTACTATCTGTCTTGTTAATTGCCGGCTGTGGTACAAATACTGAGGAAAATTCACAGGGAAGTAGGCCAGAAAATAAAAAGAACCTAGAAAAAGTTACGGTTGTATTAGATTGGACACCCAACACGAACCATACAGGATTATATGTTGCGAAGGAAAAAGGTTATTTTAAAGAAGAAGGCCTTGATGTCAATATTATTATGCCGGGTGAAGCAGGTGCTGACCAGTTAGTCGCATCCGGAAAATCACAATTTGGGGTTGGCTATCAAGAAGGTGTAACACAGGCACGAATTCAAGGTGTCCCGCTTGTATCAATTGCCGCTGTAATTCAGCATAATACATCTGGATTCGCCTCTCCTGCAGATAAAAACATAATTACGCCAAAAGATTTTGCGGGTAAAACATATGGCGGATGGGGATCTCCTGCAGAAAAGTCAGTAATCGATTCATTAATGAAAACAGAAAATGCCGATGTTGAGAAGGTGAAAATTATCAATATCGGAGACACGGACTTCTTTACCGCAGTTAAAAAAGATATAGATTTTGCCTGGATTTATTATGGATGGACCGGTATTGAAGCAGAGCTGCGCGGTGAGAAAATAAACATGGTATATTTAACAGACTACTCAGAAAAACTAGATTATTACACGCCTGTATTAACAACAAATGAAAAAATGATTGCAGAAAATCCTGACACGGTAAAAGCATTTGTAAAAGCAGCTGCTAAAGGATATAAATTTACTATCGAAAACCCAGGTGATGCCGCAGATATTTTATTAAAAGCAGCGCCAGATTTAGATCCAGAGCTTGTGAAAAAGAGTCAAGAATGGTTAGCGCCTAAATACCAGGATGATGCACCTCGCTGGGGTGAACAAAAGCTTGAGGTTTGGGAGAACTATGCTTCCTGGATGTATGAAAATGGATTACTAGAAACAGAATTAGAAGCTAAAAAAGCTTTTACGAATGAGTTCTTACCTGAATAGGAGATGTTATTATGGCAAATGCACTAGTCAGTATACAAATCATCCCGAAGCCGTCTGATGGTGGAGATGTGATTCCTTTTGTGGACGAAGCAATTCGAGTGATTGATGAATCTGGGGTAAAATATGAGGTCCATCCGTTAGAGACGACAATGGAAGGCGAGTTATCCCATTTGTTTTCAATCATTGAAAAAATGAACGAACGGATGATGGAAATGGGCAGTAAAAATGTGATTTCCCAAATTAAAGTTCTTTATCAGCCAACAGGTATTACATTGGAAACCCTGACGGAAAAATATCGATGAACTATTTAATTAGAAAAGGATGGAGACCGGTTGCGGTTCTCCTTCTTTTGTTCATTTTATGGGAAATCATTGTAAAGATAACGAGAGTACCCGAGTGGCTCTTACCGGCACCTACAATGATTATGAATGAGATTATTTCAGGTTGGACGTCGTTTTATCCAGATTTAGTCTCAACAGCGAACATTGCGGTTGAGGGTTTTTTAGTAGGGACCACAGTTGGAGTGGTTGTTGCTGTCTCGCTGCATTTGGTCCCTTGGATCCGGGACTCAGTGTACCCGTTGCTTATATTATCACAAAATGTTCCGATTATTGTGCTCGCTCCTCTGCTTGTTATATGGTTTGGATTTGGATTATTACCTAAAATTATTGTAATCACCCTTACCTGTTTTTTCCCTATCACTGTGGCAGCTTTAGACGGATTTAAACATGTTCCATATTCCCATAAACATTATATGTTGATGGCTGGGGCAAACAAGTTTCAGTTGTTTTGGAAGCTTGAATGGCCATATGCACTCCCCTCCATCTTTTCTGGCTTAAAAATTTCAGCCACCTATAGTGTTATGGGGGCTGTCATTTCTGAATGGCTCGGAGCGGAAAAAGGAATTGGTGTGTATATGACCTTAGCATCTTCTTCATTTAGAACAGACAAGGTATTCGTTGCCATTCTATCGATTATGGTACTAAGTCTCTTATTTTTTACCGTTATAGTTGCAGCCGAAAAATATTTCATTCGGTGGCAAAGCAAAGGAGGCAGCGAGGAGTGAGTCATTTACTAGTTGATCACATTGTAAAAAGTTTTGGACCAAATGAGGTTCTTTCAGATTTATCTTTTTCGATTGAAAAAGAAGAGTTTGTTACCATCATCGGGCCATCTGGAAGTGGAAAAAGTACAATTTTTAACTTAATTGGCGGGATCATGACCCCCGATAAAGGAGTCATTGAGCTTGAAGGGAATAATATTATTGGGAAACGCGGCTCGATTAGTTTTATGCCACAAATGCCTTCCCTCCTGCCTTGGCGGACTGTTTTGCAAAATGTATTACTCGGAGCTGAACTGCAGGGTAAAAAGGATCGGGATAAAGCGATCGAAATGCTTCGTAAAGCCGGTCTTGCTGATTATGTGCATGCTCGCCCGGAAGAGCTATCCGGCGGAATGAAGCAGCGCGTCGCGTTTATACGAGCCCTGCTAAGTCCCCAATCTCTCATTTGTCTTGATGAGCCTTTTTCGGCGCTAGATGAATTAACAAGATTAGAGATGCAAGAATGGCTTCTTTCGATTTGGGAGGAATATCGTCGGACCGTGCTGTTTGTTACTCACTCGATAGAAGAAGCATTGTTTCTATCGGATAGGATCATTGTGTTATCCGCAAAGCCAACAAGAGTGGCAGCGGAATTCAAGGTCCCATTCAAACGCCCGCGGGATGAAAGCTTGTTTTTAGATGATAATTTTCTAAAATGGAAGAGGACAGTTACTTATTCATTAAAAAACGTTGGAAGTGACAAGGATGGAGAAGTTAATAGACGCCCATATTCATTTAGATCAATATGATGACATTGAAATTGCCACGCTGGTTGAGGAGAACGTAGCCATTGAAGCACTTGTTTCAGTTTCGATGAACCTGGATTCCTGTAAGAGGAATCTTATTTTATCAGAACGATATCCCATCGTAAAACCTGCATTTGGTTTTCATCCTGAGCAGATTCTGCCAACTGAAAAAGAACTTGATGAACTAATAAACTGGATGAGAGTTAACAAAGACAAAATGATTGCTGTAGGTGAAGTAGGCCTGCCATTTTTTATGAGGGCAGAAAATAAAGTTACAAAAAAAGACTATGGCCGCTATAGTGAATTGCTTGAACTATTTGTGAATCTAGCCAAAAAGTGGGAAAAGCCTATCTCACTTCATGCGGTCTATTCTGATGCCCCAGTTGTTTGTGATCTTCTCGAAAAGCATTCAGTTTCTAAGGCTCATTTTCACTGGTTTAAGGGGGATCAACGGACAACCGAGAGAATGCTGGCAAACGGATATTTCGTTTCTGTTACTCCGGAGGTTGCCATGGAAGAACCTGAAAACGTCACTTTGGTGAAAAATTATTCGATTAATCAAATCATGCTTGAAACAGATGGTCCATGGCCCTTTGAAGGTCAATTTATTGGAAAAAGGACAAACCCTCTTATGATGAAGGAGTCGCTTAAAAAAATAGCTGAAATCAAACGTATGACTTTTCAGGATGTAAACACACAAATTAGAAATAATACTAAAAGATTTTTTAATATATAAATTAATTGGTACAATTGTCTTACATATTTCTTTATTCAAAGACTAAATGTTTAAATCCTAAAGCCTAGGCTGTCCCAAAGATGGGACAGCCTTTTCCATTTTTATTTAGTGTTGCTTTTTTTAGCAGCATTTTCTAATTTACTTTTAGGATCTTCTGTCATTTCCGCATCCTGTCCATAACCCTGTGGATTCACTCCAGGTGCCTTGACACCGCGATTTCTTGAACCGTTTTTACTCACCGCTGTTCACCTCCCATTTTTTTAGTATTTCCATGAGAGAATAATAAAACTCAACTTTCTAAACAATAAAGATAAGAGGTGATAAAAATGAACAAAGGTGTTTATTTAGCCCTATCGAGTATTGCATTAGCACAGGGCTTAAAGATTCCCATTCATTACTATAAAAAGAAAGAATGGCGCCCAGACCTCTTTTTTCAAACAGGTGGAATGCCGAGCTCCCATTCAGCAGGGGTTTCTACACTGACCACCTATATTGCTTTACAACGCGGGCTGCCAACATTTGATTTTGCCCTATCTCTTGTTTATGGGCTAATTGTTATGTATGACGCTCAAGGTATTCGACGGCAAACAGGTGAACTTACCTTAAAGGTGAATTCTATGCACGATTTAATTGAAAAAGTGGATAAAGAAGAAAGCGTAGAATTTGAGCAAGAAGCCCCTAAAAAGTTAAAAGAAATGTTAGGACATCAGCCTGAAGAAGTAATTGGCGGTGCTATTCTTGGGGCAATAGTTGGAGTCATTGGACATGTATGCACAGAAAATAGTAGAAAATTGTCGAAATTTAAGGTAAAATCTGATAGTAAATGGTTTTAGATTGCTTGGAGAGGGATGGAGAAGCCAGTGCGGACAGTGGATGAGTACTTGCATTACTTGGAGGGAAAAGGTTTTCATTTTCAAGAGGATGCAATCGGTTTTATTTATTTCGGAAAACAATACACGAATGCTTCCGATGAATTGATTAATTCAGCAATAGAGATCACATTAAAAGCTCAGAAAACCTTTGATGGCAGCTTTTATGTGTCATTATTAGAAACCCTTGTTTCGAGCAAAATACAAACAAGAAATGCGGCCCTAAAGTTTGTTAAAGAAAGAGAACTAGTGGCAATGTAAAACAAAAATCCTCCCTAAAAAGGAGGATTTTTGTTTTACCCTTGAAAGCTCTTGTCTTTTCTAAGCACAGGAAATTTTTTGGCGGGAAGCTCTGCAAAAATCATTCCTGCAAAAATAAGCAAGCAGCCAACTAGTGCGCTGAGAGATAATCGTTCATCCGCCCAATAATACCCCGCAATCGCTGCAAATACAGGCTCCATTGCAAATATTAAAGCCACTCTTGTAGCTGTAGTGTATTTTTGAAAATTCGTTTGAATCCAAAACGCTAAGGCTGTCGCTAGTATACTGGTGATCATTAAAGCGACGATAACATCTTGTGCGAGCAGAATTTCCGGATTAAATGATCTTCTCCAATCCTCAAAAATAAAGGCGGAAAGGATGGATAATACTGCGACGGTGGAAATTTGAATCACCGTTAACAATAAGGTTGGATATTTGCTTGAGAACTTTCCCGTGAAAATAATTTGAAGAGCAAAGCTAATCGCACAAATAAACACAAATCCATCTCCAATATTTAAAGAGGAAACATCGGTCATCGTTAGCAGAAACAAACCAATGCTTGCAATCGAAACTCCGATTACTGCATTTCTGCTTGGAAACTGTTTTAACAAAAACATTGAAAAAAGTGGGACGAAAATTACGCTTAACCCTGTAATAAAGCCAGCTTTAGAAGTGGTTGTATATACTAAACCGATTGTTTGAGTGGCGTAACCTAGAAATAGCCAGAACCCAATAAATACACCAGATGCAAGCATTTTTAAGTTTAATAAGGCAAGTTGCTTTCGTTCAAATATAAAAAGCCATAATAAAAGCATGACTGCTGCTGCCAGAAAGCGGATTCCATTAAAGGAAAATGGTTCGAGCAGGCTAATCGCATTTTGAACAAGAACAAATGTTGTGCCCCATATAAATGTAACGAATAATAAGCTGATATCAGCTAGTATTGGCTTTCTCATGAAGATTAAATTTCCTCCAACGTATTTTTCCGGATCGCAAGACGTGCTAATTCATCGGCAGTTTTATTTTCGATGCTTGGAATCCACTTCATAAAAAATAAATCAAATTGTTTGGACAGCTGTAATGCTTTTTCCAGCAGTGGTGCATATACTTTGTTTTTTACAAATTCCTTCTCCACACCTTTATTCACTAATTCTGAATCTGTTCGAAAAGATACAACTGAATGAGAATAGCCTTTTTCTAAACAGATTTCTAACGCTTTTATAAAGGCGTGATATTCTGCCTCATGATTAGACATCAGGCCAAGTGGGATGGAAAATTTTTCTGCTGTTCCATTCCCTTTAATAAATATTCCAGCACCGCTTTGTCCAGGGTTACCGGCACTGGCACCGTCGATATAAACTTCAATCAAAGCAGCCCCTCCAGTTTCATATTAATTGAAAGTTTATCATAATCTAACACAAAACGCAGGAAATATATTTTCCCTATTTCTACTTTGTTGATATGGGTATGCTAATATTAGATGTTTAAACATATTGTAAGAAAGTGCCAATCATTCATTCTTACTTTTCAACTCAGAAATTTTTTAAGGAAGGTTGAAAATCATGAAATATAGACTTGAGTGGAATTATAAAACAGGAAAAAATGAAAAAATACAATTTACCTCTGATTGGATATCTACGGAATTGGCAATACAAGCTGGTGAAGAGCTTGAAAAGCTAGGGAAAGCAAGTGATATTTATTTTTATGATGAAGTTGGTACATCGTGGATTTTAAAAGAACTGAAAAAGCTGGTCACTGAAATAGAAGATGATCCACATGAAATTACCGTTTATTTTGATGGCGGTTTTCAAAAGGAAACCAATACTGCTGGTCTTGGCGTGGTTATCTTTTTTAAACAAGGAAAAAAGAAATATCGCATTAGGGCCAATGAAGTTTTCGATGAATTGGAAACAAATAATGAAGCTGAATATGCAGCTTTTTATTATGCATTAACGATTTTAGAAGAATTAGGGGTTCATCATCTGCCATGTGAATTCAAAGGGGACTCGCAGGTCGTGTTAAAGCAGCTAGAGGGAGAATGGCCATGCTATGAAGATGTGCTCAATGCCTGGCTCGATAGGATTGAAGAAAAGATCAAAGCGCTATCACTTATACCAAAGTACACTCCTATACCAAGGAACGACAATAAAGAGGCAGATAAATTGGCAACACAGGCGTTAGAAGGGAAGGAAATATTCGCAAAGACTCAAATCATTTAAGAAACGGGGTGCCGTAGACTCGTGAAAAATTTAAGCAGAAAAGAACTGTTTAATCATGTTGAAACCTTAATGGCTCACTATTGTAATGGCTGCTTTGTCCATCAACAATTTAAACAGGAAGGCGGCAGGAGGTTTGCACATCGCTTTTGTATTTCAAAATGTACGGTTGGGGAAAAGCTTCAAGAATATGGGAAAAGGCTGACATGAATAGCGGTTTTCGGCTGAAGAATTTGTTCACTGTGGATATACCTGCGGTACCTGAAGGAAATAGAAAAAAGGCTGACGGTTTTCGCCAGCCTTTGGTTGTTTTAATGATTATAGTTTTACTACGTTAGCAGCTTGAGGTCCACGGTTTCCTTCAACGATTTCGAAAGAAACTTCTTGGCCTTCTTCTAAAGACTTGAAGCCTTCGCCAGTGATCGCGCTGAAGTGTACAAATACATCGTCTCCGCCTTCAACTTCGATAAAACCGAAACCTTTTTCATTGTTGAACCATTTTACTTTACCGTTTTGCATCTACTATTTCCTCCTAAGCCTTTCAGGACACCTTGTTAAGTGCCAAAGATAAATATTATCATGACCACAAAGATAATATAAATACTATTCAATTAATGATACATGACGCTTTAAATATACATGAATATTTTTGGGCAGTCAAGGAAAGTAAGCGCTTTTTTAGCCAATTAATTGTATTCTCATGCCATATTAAAAATTAATAAATCTAACTGAACATAAAATTTTATCAGCCTCATATTCTTATAAAAATGGTTGATAAAGGGTGAGGATTATGTACCGATTTTCGATTGAGGGAGATGAATGGATTTTAAGATTCTCGCCACAAGTCTTCATTGAAGCCGAAGAAAAACAAGTGGTTTTGATGGCGTTGCTTCAAATCGGAAAAGATTTATCATCATATTCACATGGTGACGCCTTTCTCATGTTTACAAAGAATATAGGTGCCATCGTTTTTGATGTTGAAAGAATTCCATCATTTATTTTGACTGTATCGAATATTATTCCAGAAGAAAATTGGTATATGCAGGATTTAAACTTAAAACTAATACAATAAAGAGTATCTAGGTGGTCAGAAATGACCGCTTTTTTTGTGTTAATTGTTAGATTTTAGACAAATGTATTCTAATTTATTAATGAAAATCATTGCTATGATATGCTTGAAGTAAATCCTCTCTTTACCCCCATGGTGCATAAGCACTCCTTTTCACATTCAACTAGAATTTTTTTATCCTTTACAAAAAGACAAATGAAGTGGGAAAATGTATTTTTGGATGCTTTATCAAAAGGAGCAATCATAATGAAATTAATTATTGCAGAAAAGCCAGACCAAGGTTCGACATTGGCTTCTATATTTAAAAATAAAAAACAAAATGGTTTTATTGAGATATTTCCAAACGAAACTTTTACTAATGGTGCCTATGTCACGTGGGCTATTGGACATTTATGTCAGTTGGTGAACCCAGAAGCTTATGAGCCAGGTTGGAAGAAATGGTCGTTGGATAATCTGCCAATGATACCTGCCCAGTTCCAATATGAAGTGACAAAGGATAAAATCAAACAATTTTCCGTAATCCAAAAGCTAGTAAACAATCCTGCGGTAACAGAAATTATTCATGCGGGAGACGCCGGGCGTGAGGGTGAATTAATTATCCGTAATATTCTTCGGATTACAGGCTGTAAAAAGCCTATGAAACGATTATGGATTTCCTCTTTAACACCTAATTCCATTCGCGAAGGTTTTAATAAATTATTGGATGAAGACTATACTAGAAATCTATATTATGAAGCGTACACCCGAGCATGTGCAGATTGGGTAGTTGGAATGAATGCCTCAAGACTCTATAGTTTACTTTTGCAAAAGCAAGGCTTTTCTGATGTGTTTTCTGTGGGCAGGGTACAGACACCCACCTTGGCTCTTATTGTAAAAAGGGAATTAGAGATTGAGAATTTTAAATCTGAACCCTTCTGGGAAGTAATTGCCCATTTTAACATAGATGGCAAGAAGTATAGCGGAAAATGGCAGAATGATGGAGAAACCCGAGTAAAAACAAAAGAAATGGCTGAGAAGGTTGCGGCGTTTTGTAGGGATAAACCTGCAGAAGTATCAGATGTACAATCGGAAAGAAAAGAGTTTTTGCCGCCATTACTTTATAATCTATCTGCTCTTCAGGCGGAAGCGAATAAACGATTTAAGTTTTCACCAAAGAAGACATTAGATGTGCTGCAAAAACTCTACCAAAAAGGGAATGTTTCATATCCTCGATCTGACTCGCGGTATGTAACAAAAGAAGAAGCGGCCACTTTTCCAGAAATTCTAACTAAATTAAGTCATATTAATGGATACGATAAATTTTTTCCACTGCCTATTGAATCGATTGCCGATAACAAGCGGTATGTTAATGAGAAAAAAGTTACGGACCACTATGCGATTATTCCTACTGAACAAATTCCAAATGTAGACCGGCTTGATCCCGATGAAAGAAAACTTTACGACCTTATTGTTACGAGTTTAATAGCGGCTCATTATCCAAAAGCCATTGCCGAATATACAACGGTAACTACTTTAGTAGCTGGGCGGGCAGTTTTTCAATCAAAAGGTAAGGTTCAAATCGAAGAAGGCTGGCGCAAAGTAATCAACCAAAAGGAAAAAGAGGATGAACCTGCTCTTCCACAACTAGCAAAAGGAGAACAAGGCCGAACGGTTAAGGTTGATGTAAAAGAAAGCCAGACCCAGCCGCCCAAACGCTATACCGAAGGCCAGTTAATTACGTTAATGAAAACGGCAGGTAAGCATATCGAAGACAAGGAAATGGAGAAAATCTTGTCCAAAACGGAAGGCTTAGGCACAGAAGCTACAAGAGCCGGAATTATCACCATGTTAAAGGACAGAAAATATATCGATGTAACCAAGAACCTTGTTTATGCGACAGCGAAAGCTAGGATATTGATAGAAGCGATTGGACAGGAAATTCTTGCATCCCCGAAAATGACAGCAAAATGGGAGCAAAAATTAAAAGAAATATCAGAGGGGTCAGCTTCTCCCAAGAATTTCATGGAACAGACGAATAAAATGGTCTCCCACCTAATCTCATCAGGGGTAGGACATTCTGCTAATTGGTTTTTCTCAGAAGATGTGCGCGAAAATTTCACCCCTAGTAAAAAGATGACAAAGGGTAAAGGCGGCACAAAACTGGGCAAATGTAAAAAATGTGATGGTTCTATTGTTGATAAAGGGAGCTTTTACGGGTGCTCGAACTATCAAAAAAACCAATGTAATTTCACAATATCAAAAAAAATTCTTGGAAAAAACATTACCCAAAAGAATGTTAAACTTCTTTTAACGGAAGGCAAAACAGAATTGATTGAAGGCTTTACAAATAAGGATAAAACTTTTAATGCAAGTCTTTATATAGATGAACAGGAGAAAAGGGTTAAGTTTCTATTTGAGGAACAGAATTCGAAAACTGTGACAAAGTCATAAATCAACTTGTCACTATTTTTTTTCTATAGTAAACTTTTAAGAGAGTAATTTTTTTGGAGGTACGGGATGCCAACACCGAGTATGGAAGATTATATAGAGCAAATTTATATGTTAATTGAAGAAAAAGGATACGCCCGAGTTTCAGATATTGCAGAGGCATTATCTGTACATCCCTCCTCAGTTACAAAAATGGTTCAAAAGCTAGACAAAGATGAATACCTTGTCTATGAAAAATACAGAGGCTTCAGCTTAACAACTAAAGGGAATAAGATTGGCAAGCGCCTCGTATTTAGACACGATCTGCTTGAACAATTTCTAAAAATCATCGGAGTAAAAGATGAAAATATATATAAAGATGTTGAAGGAATTGAGCACCACTTAAGCTGGGATTCAATTGAAAGAATCGTTGACCTCGTTCAATTTTTTCAAGAAGATGAATCAAGAATAGAAGCATTAAAAGAAATACAAAAACAAAACGAAGCCGAATAAATGTAAAAAGCACTTGGGAATCCCCAGGTGCTTTTTTAGAATAAATTAGGATAATGATCAAAGGATTGATCCTGCTCAGGACTTAGTATGAGTTTTCCATCGTAATCTTCGATTGTCTGGACGCCTTGGATAACGCCGTTTGCTGCTTCCATTAACGCTTTTTGATAGGAGATGACCCGACCTCCGGATGTAACAAAACTAATAATATCTCCAAAATGGTTTCGATGCAGGCCTACTACTGTTTCCACAACGTTTCCCCCCTTTGCTCGATATTCTTTCTATAATTTACGAAAAATAAACGAGGAGGGATATTAATTTAACAACGTATTACATAAAAAAACGTAAAAAAGAAGCATCTGTCCGATGCTTCTTTCCTTATTCCCAATTAAAAGGTGTTTCTTGATAGACGTAATAGTTGAGCCAGTTTGAAAAGAATAAGTGTCCATGAGAACGCCAGCGATTAATAGGCGGTTTTGTTGGATCATTGTTTGGAAAGTAATTTTCCGGGATATGAATTTGCAGCCCTCTGCTAATATCACGATTATATTCCTGTGCTAAGGAATCAGATTCGTATTCCAAATGTCCTGTTATCATCACATGCTTCCGGTCACGTGAGGCAATAAGCAGGGCACCGGCTTCCTCAGATGCGGCTAATAACGTTAATTCAGGGTTTTCATGGATTTCAGCAATTGATACATCTGTATACCGAGAATGGGGAGCATAAAATTGATCATCAAAACCACGCAGGAGAAAATCATTCTGCTCGAAAATCTGGTGCTCATAGATACCTGAACATTTACGAGATAGTTCAAATTTATCAATCCCATAATGATAAAATAATGCGGCCTGTGCTCCCCAGCAAATATGCAGGGTAGAGGTGACATTGGTTTTAGTCCAGTCCATAATTTCTGTGAGTTCTTGCCAATACTTTACTTGCTCAAACTCCATCAGTTCAACAGGCGCACCTGTAATAATCATGCCATCATATTTTTGATTTTTGACCTCTGAAAAAGTGGTATAGAATTGTTCTAGGTGCTGCTTGCTTGTGTGTGTAGATTCATAGGAATTCGTTTTTAAAAATTTGACGTTTACTTGCAGCGGGCTGTTTCCCAATAGCCTTAATAGCTGCGTCTCTGCCTTTTCTTTTTCAGGCATTAAATTGAGAATAAGAAGTTTTAATGGACGGATATCCTGGCTGATTGCCCGTTCGTCGTCCATAACAAAAATATTCTCATGTTCAAGTATTTCTCGTGCAGGCAGCAGCTTTGGAATGTTAATAGGCAAGGTGCACTCCCCCTTTATTTCTAATTTTGTTAAGTATAAAGTATTTTTAAAATATTTGGTCTATAACATTATAAACATTATATTAGATTCAGAAAAGAATAAAGTTTTGTGACAAATAATACACGAAATAAATCTGCGATTTGATACAATAAAAAAGGTTATAAATTCTATGTGAATGCGAGGGATCATTTTTGCAAATGAAAACATCATTTAAGTCCGACATTGAAATTGCACAAGAATCGACCATGAGGCCAATTGTAGATATTGCTGAGTCAATTGGTTTAAAGGATGATGACCTCGAATTATACGGCAAATACAAAGCAAAAATCTCTTATGAAGCGCTTAGGAATATTGAAACAAATAAAAGTGGGAAAATTATCCTTGTTACCTCTATTAATCCAACACCTGCTGGCGAAGGAAAATCGACGGTAACAGTTGGCCTTGGCGACGCCTTCAAACGCATTGGTAAGAAAGCGATTATTGCGATGCGCGAACCATCATTGGGTCCTACTATGGGAATAAAAGGCGGTGCTACCGGCGGAGGGTATTCACAGGTTTTACCCATGGAAGATATTAATTTGCATTTTACAGGGGATTTGCACGCGATTACTACCGCAAATAATGCCCTAGCCGCATTACTGGATAATCATATCCAGCAAGGTAATGACCTTAAAATTGATCAGAGGCGGATTGTCTGGAAACGCGCGGTTGACTTAAATGATCGTGCACTAAGAAAAGTTATTATCGGCCTTGGCGGACCTCTGCAAGGAGTTCCTCGAGAAGATGGCTTTGATATTACAGTTGCCTCAGAAATTATGGCCGTTCTCTGCTTAGCTTCAGATTTGAAGGATTTAAAATTGCGGTTAGCCCGAATGGTTGTTGCTTATAATGTTAATAAGGAACCTGTTACAGTTGGTGATCTTGGGGTTGAAGGTGCGCTTACTTTATTGCTTAAGGACGCGGTTAAGCCAAATCTCGTCCAAACGATTGAACACACTCCTGCACTCGTGCATGGCGGGCCTTTTGCCAATATTGCGCATGGCTGTAATAGTGTGATTGCTACCCGTGCTGCAGCCAAGCTGGCTGACTTTGTCATTACAGAAGGCGGATTTGGTGCTGATTTGGGAGCAGAAAAGTTTTTACATATTAAAACCAGAAGTGCTGATATTAAACCAGAAGCAGTTGTAATCGTTGCAACCATCCGAGCATTAAAAATGCATGGCGGAGTAGCGAAATCGGATTTGGCTAAGGAAAACGTCGCTTCCTTAACGTTGGGCTTTGCAAATCTACAAAAACATATCGAGACAATCAAAGCATTTGGGTTACCAGTAGTGGTGGCTATCAATAAATTTATTACGGATACAGAACTGGAAGTTCAGACGTTACTAGAATGGTGTAAGCGTGAGGGTGTTCATGTTGCGTTAACCGAGGTCTGGGAAAAAGGCGGAGCCGGCGGAGTTGAGCTTGCAAAAACATTGTTATCTGTAATCGAAAAAGAAGAAAATAACTTTCAACACTTATATGACGTATCAGATTCCCTAGAAACCAAAGTGAGAACGATTGTTCAAAAAGTATATGGCGGAAAAGACGTAGAATTCTCTACGAAAGCGAAAAAGCAGCTATTAGACTTTGAGAAATTCGGCTGGTCTCATTTAGCAATTTGCATGGCAAAATCTCAGTATTCCTTGACCGATGATCCAACAAAATTAGGTAGACCGACGGACTTTATCGTCAATGTAAGAGAGTTCAAACCATCAATCGGTGCTGGATTCATTGTTGCCTTAACCGGAGAGGTTATGACCATGCCGGGGTTACCGAAAAAACCTGCAGCACTGAATATGGATGTGGACGAAACGGGCAAGGCATTAGGGCTGTTCTAATTATATGAGGTGAGTTGAATGTTTGATCCTACGGCTTTTGATAATATGAAAGTAGTCATTGAAGGGGCGTTATATGATTTAGATTTAGCGGGAGAAATTATTATTACGGATCGAAATGACATCGTGAATATGGCGAAAATGTCCCGAATTTTTGATATTCACTTTCAACAATCCTCAACTCAACAACCAATTGTGACTGCTAAATTGGAAATCAAAGCAGAATTAATTAATCTTGCAGCAGAGTTACTGCCAAACTCTATGTCACAGAAACAGGCGGGATGCATAATTAAGCTGCAATTTTATCATCATGGTTTAACCGATGAAGCACAATTTAAAAAAATACAAGAAATATTTATTGATATTTGGGGAGAAACAAGACAGATTAGTCAATCTGTAACCCTTACACCTTCCAAATCACTAATCCATAATTGTATTTCAATTGAATTTGACAGACTGATCAGCGAGGACCAAATGGATGATTTGGTTGAAATGATCAATTTTATGATGACTTCCATTGTCCAATTACAATCATACCTAAGAGAAATTAGTTAAATAGATTGAAACCGGCTATACTTATAGCCGGTTTTTTATCATTATTAATATTTACAAGAAAACCATTTCAAGGTACGATTATTCTAACTAGATATTAGGACCTCATACCAATTTTAAGGGGAGATAACATTGGTTAAAACGGCATGGGTAACAGACAGTACCGCATTTTTAGATGAAGAACTAAAAAATCATCCTGATTTGTATACAATCCCATTAACGATTTTATTAGACGGTGAGGAATTTGCTGACGGAATTGATTTAACAGCAGCACAGCTTTTTGCTAGATTAAAAGAACTTAAGGCGCCGCCAAAAACCTCACAGCCTGCTGTAGGTGTTTTCCAGGAATTATACGAAAAACTTTCCAAGGATTATGACCAAGTTGTAGCTGTTCTTTTATCAGGAAAACTTAGTGGTACCGTCTCTTCAAGCGAACAGGCAGCAAAGCTTGTGGATATTCCTGTTAAAACCTTTGATTCACATATTCTAACTGCACCTATGACTGCTTTATTAAAAAAAGGTATGGAATTAATGGAGGCTGGTAATAGTATTGATTCTGTTATGGATCAATTAGAATTATTAAAGACCACAAACGAGACATATGTTTTAATTGGAAGCCTTGAACAGCTTCATCGCAGCGGAAGAATGTCTGGTTTACAATTTTTCTTAGGCAGCATGCTTAACGTAAAGCCCATCATTTCAATTGAAGAAGGCGCCCTTAACACAAAAGAAAAAGTCAGAAGTGATAAAAAGGCAAAGGAAAGGATTCTAGACTACTTTAAATCCTCTTATGAGAAAAATAAATTTAAAGAAGTATATATTTTATATGGCTTACACCAGGATCATGCAAATGAATGGAAAGTGAATTTGGAACGATTATATCCTGAGTTAAAGGTTATTACTTGTCCGTTAGGTGCCGTAATTGGAGTCCACGCAGGTGAAAATACCCTTGGTATCAGCTGGCATAATGGTTTGAAATAACTTTATCCCCATGTGAGCATACTAAAATGGCAGTTCATTTTAGATTAGGGGGTAATCACCATGAAAAATAAAAATTTAACACGTGAAGAGATTGAGAAACAAGACGAAAAAAATGATGTCGAACTCGGCGGCGAGCATACAATTGGTAACACCAAGTCACAAAGTCAGAAAAAGAGCGGTCGTCAGGCGAACAAAAAATAACTCCGAATTCTCGGGGTTATTTTTTGTTTGCTTTTCATGGTAAAATACTTGGGTGAAGGAAGGTGTTTTACATGAAGAATCAAATTATAGAACAAACTAATACGTTTGTCCGTAGTCAATTAGGTGAAGACGCAACAGGACATGATTGGTTCCATGTTGACCGCGTCAGACGGACAGCATTACATATTTGCACACAAGAACAAAACGGTGACCCATTTATTATTGAAATGGCGGCACTTTTGCATGATATCCCTGATGAAAAGCTTAATGACAGTGCTGAGGCAGGGAAAAACAAACTAAATGCATTTTTAAACAGTATTTCGTTACCTGAAGATGCACAAAAGGCTATCGTGGAAATTATTGATTCTATTTCATTCAAAGGTGGAAGTAAAACTGAGCTAAAAACAATAGAAGCAAAAATTGTTCAGGACGCAGATCGGTTGGACGCCATTGGTGCGATTGGCATTGCGAGAACATTTGCATATGGCGGTAAAAAGGGACAACCCATTTACGACCCCAGCATACATGTGCGCGAGGAAATGAGTATTGAAGAATACCGAAAAGGAAAATCCACGAGCATTCATCATTTTTATGAAAAATTATTAAAGTTAAAGGATTTATTAAATACAGATACTGCGAAAGAAATGGCAGAAAAAAGGCACCAAACGATGGTGGACTTTTTAGAACAATTTTATCTAGAATGGGAAGGTCAATACTGATGAAAATGCTGACAGTAGAAAATGTTACCAAAACGTATGGAGAAAAACAGCTATTTAACAACATCTCCATTACCATCGGTGAAAAAGAGCGAGTCGGCTTAATTGGCATTAATGGAACGGGAAAATCATCACTATTAAAAATTATTGCCGGCTTGGATCAGCCGGATGATGGAAAAATTATCACAGGCAAGGATTACTCGATTGCATTTCTAGACCAACAGCCTGACTTAGATCCAGCTAAAACAGTTCTAGAACAGGTCTTTCACGGTGACGCACCTATTCTTAGGTTAATGCGCGAATATGAAAAAACACTGTGGCTTTTGAATACATCACCTAATGATACAAAGGTTCAAGAGGATCTTTTCCAATTGCAAAAGCAGATGGACGCCTTAAATGCATGGGATGCTAGTACAAATGCAAAGTCGATTTTAATGAAACTTGGTATTGAGGATTTCACAAAGAAAATCAGTGAGCTTTCCGGGGGACAGAAGAAACGGGTTGCGCTAGCTCAAGTCCTAATTGCTGAACCTGATTTACTAATTCTTGATGAGCCTACAAACCACCTAGACTTTGACTCTGTAAAATGGCTGGAGGATTATTTAAGCCGATATAGCGGCTCCATCCTTCTTGTTACACATGACCGTTATTTTTTAGACAGGGTTGCCAACCGAATGTTTGAGCTTGATGGCGGAAACCTCTATAGCTATAAAGGAAACTATGCAGCATTTTTAGAAGCAAAAGCACTCCGTGAGGAAAATGAGGCTGCGACCTTTGAAAAGAAGCAAAACCTGTTTAGACGTGAGCTTGAGTGGATGAGGCGCGGTGCAAAAGCGAGAACAACCAAGCAGAAAGCTAGGATTCAGCGGTTCGATGAATTAGAAGATAAGCTTTCGGGCGGGAAGCCGACAGGTGAAAAAGTAGATATATCATTAACCGGAAGCAGGTTGGGAAAACAGGTATTCGAACTCAAAGAGGCGTCTAAGCGGTACGGGGAAAAAACAATTATAAATCACTTTAATTTACTAGTAAAACCAGGAGACCGGCTTGGGATTATCGGCAGAAACGGGGCAGGTAAGTCAACATTGTTGAATATCCTCGCTAAAAAGCTTCCGCTTGATGAAGGTGAGTTCATCATGGGTCAAACCGTAAAAATCGCTTACTATACACAAGAAAGCGAAGACATGGACGAAAACAAGCGGATGATTGAATACATTAAAGAAACCGCTGAAGTGGTTGAGACGTCTGACGGTAAAACTTTATCAGCAGCACTCATGCTTGAACGCTTTTTATTCCCGCCATTTTCTCATGGAACTCCAATTCGTAAATTATCCGGGGGAGAAAAGCGTCGTTTATACTTGTTAAAGCTATTAATGACCGCGCCAAATGTTCTCTTACTGGACGAGCCTACAAATGACCTCGATACTCAGACATTGACGGTTCTGGAAGATTATTTAGAGGAATTCCCTGGCGTGGTAATCACAGTATCCCATGACCGTTATTTCCTTGATAAAGTCGTCGACCAGCTGCTCGTCTTGCGTGGTGAAGGCCGGATCGATTCATTCTACGGAAATTATAGCGAGTACCTTGAAAAAGAATCAGCTGTGGAAGTGAAAAAGACGGGATCTAATACGCCTGCACCACCTAAAGCTCTTGAAAAAGAAAAAAAGAAAAGAATGACCTATAAAGAGAAAAAAGAGTGGGAAGAAATAGATGAAGTGATTTCTAAAACGGAAGCTCGACTAGAAGAAGTTGCCGAAGAAATGGGAAACACAGGCAGTGATTTCACCAAAGCCCAAGAATTAATGAAACAAGAAGCAGAATTAAACGAAAAGCTAGAGTATCTAATTGAAAGATGGGAATATTTGGCTGAGTTAGCTGAAAGTGAATGAAAAAGTACGTCGATGACGTACTTTTTTAGTTGAAAAATTTTATATCAGCGATACCGTCCAAGACCAATTTCTAGAATGAAATATCACCTTTATGTTAAACTTGTAAAGAGAAACTAAAGAATTAGGTGAACTTCATGAAAATTAAGGGTATTGAACCAACTCCAAGCCCGAATACAATGAAAATTATCTTAGACGAAGAACTGCCCATGGGGAAAAGCCATAATTATAAAAAAGAAACTGCGGCAACTGCACCAGATATTATCCAAAATATCCTTCAAATTGAGGGAATTAAAGGTGTCTATCATGTAGCAGATTTCCTAGCGGTTGAACGCAATGCGAAATACGACTGGAAGGATTTGCTGGCGAAAGTCCGGAAGGCGTTTGGGGAAACAGCAGAGGAATCAACGGAAAGCCCCAGGCAAATAGATGAACACTTTGGGGAAGTCAAGGTTGAAGTTCAAATGTTTAAGGATATTCCCCTTCAGGTTAAGCTAACAGATGGCACCACAGAAAAACGATTTGGGATGCCTGATTACTTTTTAAAAGCAAGAGAACGGGCACAGCTTACAGACGAAAATTATATACTGCTCCGTAGATGGGATCAAAAAGGCGTCCGCTATGGAGATTTCGATCAAATTGGTCAGGAAGTCGTAGAGGAATTAATTGCCGCTTATCCTGCTGAACGGCTTGAGGACCTAGTATCCAGAGCACGAGTAAAAGAAACCGCTGCTAAACCAAAGCCAATTCGAGAACGCAAAAAGGTAACTCTGGAATCATTAGACAATCCCGATTGGCAGATTCGTTATCAGCTGCTTGAGCAAATGGATGATCCTGAGCTAGAAGATTTACCTGTATTAGAAAAAGCATTATTAGATGAAAAGCCATCGATACGCAGGCTCGCAACCGTTTATTTAGGGATGATTAAGGACCAAGCGGTTCTGCCTTATTTATATAAAGCATTAAAGGATAAGACAGTGACTGTTCGCAGGACTGCTGGTGATTGCTTATCTGACCTTGGATTCCCAGAAGCAAGTGAAGAAATGGCAAAAGTACTTCAAGATTCAAGCAAATTAGTTCGTTGGCGGGCTGCGATGTTTTTGTATGAAGTGGGTGATGAGACGGCATTGCCAGCATTAAAGGCAGCCGAGAATGATCCTGAGTTTGAGGTCAGTATGCAAATCAAGATGGCGATTGAAAGAATTGAAGGCGGCGAGGATGCTAAAGGTTCTGTATGGAAGCAAATGACTGAAGCGCGCAAAACAGAAAGTTAATTGGAATTGCACTTAGTAAATCAGATATAGTACACTGCAAATATAGAAAGTGAGGTTTTTATGATGTCAATGGCATATGAAGAATACATGAGACAAATGGTTTTGCCAATGCGTGAGGAGTTAACAAGAACAGGATTTCAAGAACTTACAACAGCTGAAGAAGTTGAAAACTATATGGAAAATGCAAGTGGAACAACACTTGTTGTTGTAAACTCAGTTTGCGGATGTGCGGCTGGTCTTGCTCGTCCTGCTGCTACACAAGCTGTATTAACAAGCGAGAAAAAGCCGGACCATCTTGTAACCGTATTTGCTGGACAAGATAAAGAAGCAACAGCGAAAATGCGTGAGTATTTTGAAGGAATTGAGCCTTCATCACCATCAATGGCTTTATTAAAGGGAAATAAAGTAGTTCACTTTATCCCACGCCATGATATTGAAGGAATGCCAATGGAATCCATTATGGATAATTTAAAGGCTGCATTTGATGCCAATTGCTAAAAGGATGTCTTATGACGTCCTTTTTTTTGGAGGATTTTAAGTGTCATGTTTGTTACCACAGCAGGACGAACCAATCAGCAAATGATAGAAAAAGCAATGGAAATCGCAGAGAGATTAGCAGTGCCGTACATACCGCGTAGAAAAAAATCAATTCAGACTTTACAAAAAGAAACCAATAGCGAGTGTATCGTTGTCGGAAAGGAAAGGCTGGAACTATTTTCGTTGGGAGCGGATCAGCCCTTCTTCTTTCATCCAAATTCAGCGATGTTTCGAATTAAGCGACTGGCAAATGGTGAACACGATCCCTTTGCCGAAGCAGCTCAACTTACCAAGGGTATGACTTTTCTCGATTGTACACTAGGTCTTGCATCAGATTCGATTGTAGCAAGTTACTTAGTAGGGGATGATGGTATGGTGACAGGCACCGAGGGTCAAAAGTATTTGGCATTCATGGTCAAGGAAGGACTGAAAACTTGGGATTCGGAAATTTCCGGCATGAATAAGGCAATGGCTAGAATACGGGTTATACATAGTCATGCACTTAAATATTTAAAATCTCTGCCGGATAACTCCGTCGATTGTGTTTATTTTGACCCGATGTTTGATGAGGCTATCCTCGAATCAGATGGGATTAAGGCGTTAGGTCACCTTGCACTTTATGATGATTTGAATGAGGAAATGATAGAGCAAGCGTTGAGAGCATCGAAAAATCAAGTGTTGTTAAAGGATCACTATAAAAGCAAGCGATTTGAGAAATATGGTTTTCACGTTTTGCGACGAAAGACTTCTAAATTTCACTTTGGTTACCTAGAAAAATAATAATTTCTATCAATCTGTAAGAAATGATTTTTCCATTTTGCCTTTAAAAGAAGTATAATATTTGTTAAGATTCAAAAAATATCGGAATTCTTCCAGGTACAAAGGGGAATGTAGATGAATAAATGGATTCGTAAATCGTTTGTAGTACTGGTTTCAGTTTTAACATTTGGTTTAATAACTCCTACTCAACTAATAAATAACGCCAATGCTGAGAAACCTACAGAGAGAGATACAATTGAAGCTGCTTTGTTAAGAGGTTATGCTCAGGAAAACAGCTTTTTTGAGACAGAAGAAGTAGTAGATAAGGAAAAATTTCTCGAAGACCTAATCAAACAGGCAGAACTGCAATCCTATCAAAAATTTGGTACAAGGATTAAACCTGTAATTGAAAATGAATTTCGCGAAATTATTATGCCAAATATCGAAAAGGCTTTACAGGAAACAGCTGCTCAATTTCCAACCGAGGATTTAGTAAATTTAGCTATTACAGAGACTCCAGGAAAGGGACAATCAGAAAAAATCTTTAACATCAAGAATAGTGAAACCAATATGGATGTTCTTCGTTTTCATGTGAGAAGAGATAATCCGCCTCAAGCTGGTTACTGGTTTAATTTTCATTACCACACCTATCATGACGGGTTTCAAAGCCATCATGAGCTGGGGTCTATCTATTGGGATAAAAACACCCCGCCAAAATGGATGAGTTAATGATTTGCGAAACAATAGTAAAAATTTTATTATAATTATTGAAACCTTTCCTAGAGAAACTCGTATATAGACTATTACCTAAAATGGAGGAATGAAAAAATGGCAATTAGTTTATCAAAAGGACAAAAAGTTGATTTAACGAAAACAAATCCTGGATTAACAAATGTAGTAGTTGGTTTAGGCTGGGATACAAATAAATATGATGGCGGAAATGATTTCGACCTTGATTCATCCGTTTTCTTATTAGGTGAAAATGGCAAGGTTACAAACGAAACTGATTTCGTATTCTACAATAATCCAAAAGGTGCAAATGGTGCAGTAGTACATAATGGAGATAACCGTACTGGCGCAGGTGATGGTGATGATGAGCAAGTAAACATTAATCTAACTGCAATTCCTGCTAACATTCAACGAGTTACTTTCACGATTACAATTCACGATGCACAAGCAAGAAATCAAAACTTTGGTCAAGTTTCTAATGCATATGCTCGTATTTTCAATGAAGCAACTGGTGAGGAATTGATCCGTTATGATTTAGGAGAAGATTTCTCTATTGAAACAGCAGTTGTTGTTGGCGAACTATATCGTCATAACGGTGAATGGAAGTTTAGCGCAATTGGCAGCGGCTACCAAGGCGGCTTAGCGGCTCTTGCTACAGACTTTGGATTATCAGTAGGATAACAACTAGAATAAAGACCCAGCACTTGCTGGGTCTTTGAACAAAAAACATATAACATCCGGGAGGAATTTTTTTTATGTCTGTTTGGCAAGGAATTATAGATACGTATTCTCAATTTTTTAACTGGTCAATGTGGGCTGAGGTTCTTACTGACCCAGTCGCATGGGGACTTATTGGAACCCTTGTAATTCTTGAAGGATTACTTTCAGCCGATAATGCACTTGTATTGGCCGTAATGGTAAAACACTTACCACCTGAACAACGCAAGAAAGCATTATTCTATGGATTATTAGGTGCATATGTTTTCCGTTTTATTGCTATCGGTGTCGGGGTCTTTTTAATTAAGCTTTGGTGGGTAAAGATTTTAGGTGCGGGATATCTTGCGTGGTTATCTATTAAATATTTCATGGATAAACGTAAAGCAGGGCAAAGTGAAGAGGAAGAAGCGCATGGTATAAATCAAAATGGGCTGCTTATCCGTCTCTTTGGAACATTCTGGGGAACGGTTGTTGCCGTTGAATTAATGGATATTGCATTCTCCGTTGACAGTGTGCTCGCTGCTTTTGGTGTTAGTGAACAGGTATGGGTTTTATTACTCGGTGGTGTACTTGGGGTACTTATGATGCGGGGTGTTGCCGGAGTATTCTTAAAATTAATTGACCGTATTCCTGAACTTGAAACATCTGCGTATGTCTTAATTCTGTTAATCGCAGCAAAAATGTTTGTAGCTGTTTTCGGTATTCACGTACCACACGCAGTTTTCTTTATCATTATTTTACTTACGTTCGGAGCTACTTTTATTGTTCATTATATGAACAAAAAGAAAGAAGTTGGCAAGGAATCATAATTATTAACGTACGACATAAAATGGGGAACAGACGAAAGTCAGTCCCCATTCTTTTTTATTAAAGGAGTAATTGAGAATGAAGTATTTTACTTATTTTTATGAAAATGAGCTTGAGGCATTATTCTTTCAAAAGCCAAAGGACTTTAATAAGTATAGTAATCGGGAGCTTTTATCTTATGGACTTGGTGCAACGCTATACATGCCGGCAACTCGTCCAAATATTCATCAAGATCTCCTTTCAAAAAAGCATGAAGGATTAACTTCTCTTGTAATCGACCTAGAGGATGCTGTAGGTGATATCGAGGTTGAAAAAGCAGAAGAGCAGCTTGTAGAGGAACTGCTAAAATTATATGGTGAAATTAACAAAAATTATTTAACATTTGATGATCTGCCTCTTATGTTTATCCGGATTCGGAACATCGAGCAGCTTAAAAGAATGAGGGAACAACTAGGAAATGCAACCCAGTTGTTAACGGGAGTGGTTTTACCGAAATTTAATGCAGAGACTGGTGAGGAGTTATTAACTGAGGTTGTGAATATTCACACAAACACTAAACCTTTTTACGCCATGCCTATTCTTGAAAGTGATAAAATAATACATAAAGAGACAAGAATGTCAGAATTAATGTCGATAAAACAGCTTCTAGATCGCTATAAGGAAAATATATTAAATGTTCGCATTGGGGCTACTGATTTTTGCGGATTATATGGAATTCGCAGAAGTGTGGATACCACTGTTTACGAGATTGCTGTTTTACGAGATTGCATTGCAGATATTATTAATGTTTTCCAACGGTCAGAGAGTCCTTATGTGATCTCTGGGCCAGTCTGGGAGTATTTTTCTTCCAAACCAAGGATGTTAAAACCACAGCTTAGACAGACTCCTTTTCGCGAACGTTATGGTGAAGAAGGCTTAAAATGGCGTGCCGAATTGATTGACCAAAATATGGATGGTTTAATTAGAGAAGTGTTAATGGATATTGCTAACGGGCTTACCGGAAAAACAATTATTCATCCTACGCATATTAAAGCTGTCCAGGCCCTCAATGTTGTAACTTACGAGGAATATATCGATGCCTGTTCCATTATGGAAGCAGAAAACGGCAAAAATGGAGTTAAGAAAAGTGATTTCTCAAATAAGATGAATGAAATTAAGCCTCATTTGTTTTGGGCAAAAAAGACCATCTTAAAATCTCAGCTTTACGGGGTGCTGCATGAAGGATACACAAATATCGACCTTATCAAAAAAGACGTATTCGTATACAATTCTTGACAAAATTACTGTTGACATTGAAGTGACCGCTAATCCATTTCAGTTACCTCTTGAAGAACTGTTTACTATGGCAGCAAGAATCAATAAAAAACGGTCGTTTTTGTTTGTTAGTAAGGTTCTTGGAAAACATTTACCGATACAACCGCAAAAAGGTCTTTTAATACCTGCTTTACTTGCAGCTAGATACGCAGAGAGTATAAGAGAATTGAATTGCGAAGTAACAGAGAGTCTGGTCAGGGAATTTGGTCAAAAAGAGACAGATTTTCAAAGCGTTTCTTTTATCCCTAAGACGGTGAGCCCGGTGGTGATTGGATTTGCAGAGACGGCTACTTCACTTGGTCACGCTTTTTTTGATTGCTTTGAAGAAGCAGACTATTTTCATACAACAAGAGAAGAAATCGATCATCTAACACCTTGTATAACCTTTGAAGAAGAGCATTCGCACGCTACCTCTCATCGCTGTTATATTCCGATTGATCTGATTGATAATCAACGTGAAATTATTTTAGTAGATGATGAAATGACCACTGGAAAAACAGCAATCAATATTATCCAATCGATACATTCCCAGTTCCCTAGAAAAGAATATACGGTTGTGTCTATTTTGGATTGGCGTTCTAAGGAAAACAATCAACAATTTACACACCTAGAAAGAACACTTGGGATAAATATAAATGTCGTAAGCTTATTGAGCGGTAAGGTCCATGTAAACGAGATTGGTACGCTTCAAGAACTACAGAAACAACCTGATACATACAAAGAAATAAAAACATCAATCGAATCGGTATCATTATCTGCTTTTTTTGAAAAAGAATCTGCCGGGATTAACAATAGGACTCCCTATATCAAGGAAACTGGCCGCTTTGGGATAGAAAGCAAAAACAACCTAGCCCTTTATCAGAAAATCAGTGACGCTGCGGATGTGTTAAGACAACGTAGAACGGGTTCAAAAACGCTTTGTTTAGGGAGCGGGGAATTCATGTATATCCCAATGAAATTAGCTGCCGAAATGGGTGAAAATGTCTTCTATCAATCTACTACTAGAAGTCCAATTTATATTCAAAACATCAAAGGGTATGGGGCAAGACATGGTGTAAGTTTTCCTAACCCAGAAGATCAGGATGTGGCTCATTTCGTTTACAATATCGCTCCTGGTATATATGATGAATTATTTGTTTTTTTTGAAAGGGAAGTATCTGCTGAAAATCTTCATCCATTCTTAAAACAAGTTGAAAAATTGCAGTTAAAGTCGATTAAAATCGTCTTTTTCTCAGAGTAATAGGGGTGAAAGAATGTCGATAATAACCAATCAGCCTGCTAAAATGGGCAGCTATTCTGAGGATGATGTTCTTTTTCTATTAAAGGATTTAAGTACTATTCAACTTGAAGACTCAACTGTGAATCGCGAACTGAGAGTTCAATCTGGTCAGCATTATAGTGAGTCACTGCCGATAGAATACCAGCCGCCGAAGGAATATGTGGAATTGTTTTGGAGTGCCGCCAATGAATATAAAACAAAGGTGGCACAATGCACCGGTATTGTGGCAGAGCAAATCTATCGCCATAAGGGTAAGCAAGCCATTCTCGTTTCTCTTGCGAGAGCTGGAACGCCGGTTGGAATTCTGATTAAACGATATATTAAATTCCGCTACGGCATATCTTTACCTCATTATAGTGTCTCGATTATCCGTGACAGAGGTATTGACGAGAATGCACTTCACTATATCCTCAAGAAACACCCTGAAGGAAACATTCAATTCGTGGATGGATGGACAGGAAAAGGTGCCATATCGCTTGAATTAACTAAGGCATGCCAAGAGTTTGAAAAGAAATATCATATAAAACTCGATAATCAACTTGCGGTCATTGCAGACCCTGGCCATTGCACGACACTTTTTGGAACGAGAGAAGACTTTCTCATCCCGAGTGCTTGTTTAAATTCGACAGTATCAGGTCTAGTAAGCCGTACGGTATTAAATGACACGTATATTGGTAAAAACGATTTTCACGGAGCAAAGTATTACCGTCAGCTACTTCAAAGCGATGTTTCGAATGATTATATTGAGTTGATTGCTGGTGAGTTTTCTGCTATCAGTCAAGAAGCAGAGGAAATCGCATTACTTAGAGTAAACGAGGAAATTAATGCGGAATTTTCAGGTATGCAGGATGTTAAAACCATCCAAGCTGAATTTGAAATAGGGAGCACGAATTATATCAAACCAGGAGTTGGTGAAGCGACACGAGTTCTACTTCGAAGAGTCCCATGGAAAATTCTCTTGCGCGATCCTTCAAGTCCTTATGTGAGACATATTCTTATGCTCGCTGAAGAAAAAGGAGTAGAAGTAGTGACATATCCTGAAATGAATTATTTGTGTATGGGGTTAATTAAATCGGTTAAGGAGACTAATAAATGATAACTGCATCGGATCTTGACCGTACAATCATGTATTCCAATCGAGCAATCGAAGAATTTGGAATACCAGAGAATCTTGTGTTGAAGCCGGTTGAAATGATAAAGGGAAAATGGGCGGGGTATATGACGGAAGCGTCTTTTTCCATGTTAAGAGAAGTTAACCAACACAGTTTGTTTATACCGGTTACAACGAGAACAACAGAACAATTTAAACGGTTTGTGATTTTTGAAAAAGAAATACCATTGACTTACGCGATTACCACAAATGGAGCACATATTTTGTATAATGGGGAACCTTTAAAAGAGTGGTCCGAACATTTACTTATTCAATTGAAAAATGGATGTGCATCTGAGGAAGAGTTACTTTCAGCGTTGAAAATGGCTGGAATTACATTTGATGGGGAAAGAAAGCAGGCTGAAAACCTATTTTTCTACTTTGTTTTAAACTGTCTTCCGACCCCATCAGAACTCACAGAAATTCGCGGGCTTACAGCCAATTATGGATGGAAAATGAGCCTTCAAGGCAGAAAACTCTATTTTATTCCAACTGCCATTAGCAAAGGTAAGGCGCTTGAATATATTTGTAACCGAGAAGGAATGGAAGCAATGGCAGGTGCAGGTGATTCTGTTTTAGATTGGGATTTTCTAAAAAATTGCCGCTATCGATTCGTCCCAAGCCATGGAGAGCTCCTTAAAGTAAAGGGACCAGCTGATTTCACGCTGACAAACCAACTCGGAGTTGCAGCTGGTGAAGAAATACTCCAGCATTTCCTAAAGGCTATAACACTCAAAATCTAACTATCCTTAATATAGGGATAAAAAAAATAAAAATAAATCGAAGCAAACAAAGCAAAAGAACCACAAAAAAATAAGACAGACATACTAAAACTGGCAAGAACGGGAGAAAGAAATAGAGTAAAAAGTAAGCATAACCAGAATAAATCAATCATAACGAAGGTTTTCGAGACCATTATATCCATAATGATACTTAATTCCTCGCTAACATCTTCCATTCTTGGCCGCTTGTATATAAACCTCATGAAGTCACCTACTTTTAGTCTTGAGTACTCAATCATATGTAAGGACAAGGAAAAAGGTGAAAATGAGGAAATTACCTAGCTTATTTCCCTAGTAATGAAACATTTTAAGATTACTTTCGTATAAACAATGAACCAATTATTTAACTGTGATATGATGGTAAAGAATACCCTTACATAATTTAACTGTAACGTACAAAAAAATCTTTCGCTTTTACGAGGGAAGGGATTATGAATGAATTTACCATACAACCAAATGAATGTCCGACCTGTATCCCTTTCATTTGAAAATTGGCTTGATATGCTGAAGACGCCCCTGTCAGAGCGGCCAGAATTTTCAATAGAGCAGGGAAGTATTCAGATTGGGCAAGTACTGGCGAAATTCCTTGGAATTCCGATTGACAGTGATGAGTACTATAATCAGCTTTTTGATTATGTGTCTTCCTCTGAAACACACTTACATTTATTAAGTGAGGAATCACTAAATAGAAACATTGATAATCAACATTTTCAATCGATTCAAAAGGTACTGAATATCAGTCAAGAACAGAAGCTTTCAATCAATCGGTTCACTGCTTTTCTTGATGGGGAGCGGCTGCTGTATAAGTCAAATATCCCAGCCATTCATCGAAAAATTAGGGAAGCGATGATCAGTACGCTCGAACTTTTCACCCAGCGTGAAAAGGATGGGTTAAAAAATCATGAACTAAGAAGAGTTCTAGTTGACGTAATTAAATGGTCGATGAACCACTTAAATCCATTATTAGATACCGTTGACCTGCAAAAGGAAATGCCCAAATTCTTATGGTACGGCGATTTGAAAAGAAGCCAGCCTTATTTTTTATATTATTTAGTGAAGCTCGGCTGCGATTTAATTATCTTTGATCCAGAAGGTAAGGATGTTTTAGCTGGATTTCTAGATGAGGAAATTTTTACGCATCATTACCAAAATAAACAACAAGCCGAACCATTTCCAAAAGAAAGAAGAAATCGCCAAACCACTGTTGCCTATCGTGCCTCAAGAGAGATCGAGACCATTCTCAACCAAGAGGGCTCTGGTTTATATAAACCGTGGCAATTAAGGGAGTATACGCCATCTTCCATTACCTTAAAAACAACCTATGATGAATTATTTATCCTCGGAAAAGAAATCGCAATGGTACGGCCAGGTTTTGAAGCAGAGAACGGACAAGTCAAAATTCCATCTCTGTTTGCGAAAATTCAGGGCGTGAGTAAAAACCGTAAAGAGTATTGGGAGCGAATTCAGAATCTCACAGAATTCGAACATAGCCTGTTAATTCGCCAATTGCCGTTTACATGGTCAAGCTCTAACGATTTTCGTTTTCACTACCGAAACGCTCTTGACAGGGACGGATTGTTAAATCCAGAAATGATGATGCAGGCACATTATTGGCCGTATTCATTCTTACCAACTGGATTACAAAAGGGGATCGCGAATGCGATTCGACGAATTTGTGAAAAGCCGGGTTTAAAGTCATTACCAGGGGAAAGCATGGAAGAGGTAAGCATTTATTTATTTAGTCAGGCGATGTTTACACCAAAAGAAATCATCCAGTTAATGGAGAAATTTGATTATTCACAGCATGTTCCGAAGTTAATTATTTATAACAATGAATGCCGCGGTAGGCTTTCAAGATCAGACGCTGCCCTTATCCTGCTTTTAAACCAATTTGGTATTGATATTATCGTATATAATCCGCCAGGCCATAATGATATTGAAAATTTCCTTTATGATAGTCTATTTGATACACACTGGCTTGAGGATGTTGTCTTTGAATTAGAATACAAAGAACCTTTCAAACTGAAAAAAAAGTTCTTCCAAGGAATTATAAAAAATTTAAGGGGAGATTAAATAGTGAATCTACCACAAAATCAATCTGCTAACTTAATGACCGAGGAAACACTAAGTGAAGCAAAGATTTCAGACATTAAGCTTGCCCTCAGGAAGGAAACAGAAGTTCAAAATCTGGCAAGATCTATTGATGAACGTGACCAGATAAAAATTTTAGAGTTTGGGAAAGAGCCAGCTGTGCAAATCTCCCGTTTCTCTGATCAAATCTTAGGTAATATGCGTACTACGAAGGTTGAAGATTCTGGCGAGCTATTGAAGCAGCTTACGAAAATTATGGATAAGTTCGATCCAAAGGACTTTCAAAAAACTTCTCCCGGATTTTTCGGAAAGCTCTTTAAAAAAGGCGAAAAGATGATTGAAAAAGTATTTGGAAAATATCAAACGATGGGCTCTGAAATTGATAAGGTATATGTGGAAATATCCAAGTATCAGCATGAAATGGTTGATTCCACAAAAATGCTCGAACAAATGTATGAGCAGAATTATCAATATTACATGACGCTGGAAAAATACGTGGTCGCTGGTGAAATGAAGGTAGAAGAACTAAAAAATAATCAATTGCCACAACTGGAAGCACGTGTTGCGTCAGGTGATCAGATAGCTTCTATGCAATTGGATACTTTGAAAAATGCGATTGAAGCTTTAGAACAGCGAATTTATGATCTTGAAATGGCAAAGATGGTCGCGTTGCAGACAGCACCACAAATCCGCTTGCTGCAAAGAGGTAATACAAAGCTGATTGGAAAAATTAATTCCGCTTTTGTAACAACCATTCCAATCTTTAAGAATGGACTCATTCAGGCAGTTGCTGCAAAAAGACAGAAGCTTGTCGCTGATTCGATGAGTGAACTCGATCGCCGTACCAATGAAATGCTTCTGAAGAATGCGCAAAACATTTCGAAACAGAGCACTGATATTGCAAGACTCGCAGGCGGTCCAAGTATTAAAATCGAGACCATCGAAGAATCCTGGAACATTATCATTAAAGGTATGCAGGAAACACGAGCCATCGAAGAAGAAAACCAACGCCTGCGTGTAGAAGGAACAAAGCGTCTAGAACAGCTCCAGGATAACTTTAAAAAATTGAAACAACAATACTAATTGATTGTTAACTATAAAAATAAATTTATGAGGTGAAAGTTATGGCTATTAGCTTACAAAAAGGTCAAAGAGTTGATTTAACAAAAGGAAATCCAGGTCTATCTAAAATCATGGTAGGTTTGGGCTGGGACCCAGTTCAAAGCGGTAAAAGCGGAGGCGGCGGTCTCTTCGGCGGATTGTTTGGCGGCGGAGGAGCTGGCGGCGGTGCCAATGTAGATTGTGACGCATCTGTTATTTTGCTTGGTGCCAACGATAAAATTCAAAACAACAATGACGTAATCTACTTTGGTAATTTGAAAAGCAAAGACGGCAGCGTACAGCACTCTGGAGACAACTTAACAGGTGATGGCGACGGTGACGACGAGCAAGTAATGGTAGAACTAAGCCGTGTTCCAGCAAGCGTTCAAAAGCTTGTTTTTGTAGTTAACATTTATGATTGTGTAAAAAGAAAACAGCACTTCGGCATGATTCGCAATGCATTTATCCGTGTAGTAAATCCATCCAATGGTCAAGAAATGATTCGTTATAACTTATCAGATGATTACAGCGGCAAAACATCATTAGTAGTAGGCGAAATCTACCGCCACAACACAGAGTGGAAATTCGGTGCTGTTGGAACTGGTACCAATGCTGCAAGCTTAAGTGAAGTAGTGCGCTCATACAGTTAATTCTACAGGAACAAGCTATGCTTGTTCCTTCTAAAATTTTAGTCTAAAGAGGTGATCTAGTTGGGCATCAATTTATCTAAAGGACAAAGAATTGATCTTACAAAAACAAATCCAGGGCTGACAAGGGCTATTATTGGTCTTGGCTGGGATACGAACCGCTACCACGGCGGACACGACTTTGACCTAGACGCTTCCGCGTTTCTAACAGACGCAAATGGGCGGGTAACGCAGGATTTGGATTTTATCTTCTATAATAATTTAGCTCATGCGTCAGGAGGAGTGGAGCACACAGGAGATAACCGCACTGGTGAGGGTGACGGGGACGACGAGCAAATAAGAATTGATTTCAGCAAAGTACCTTCTCACGTACACCGGATTGCGATTGCCGTAACGATACACGATGCAGACTCGCGGAACCAAAACTTTGGACAGGTTTCCAATGCTTTCGCCCGGTTGTTTGATGAAGAAACAAATCGTGAAATTCTCCGTTTTGACCTAGGCGAGGACTTTTCCGTAGAAACAGCTGTCGTTATTTGTGAGCTTTATCGTCACAACGGCGAATGGAAATTCAACGCCATCGGAAGTGGATTTTCAGGCGGATTAGCCGCACTTTGCCGGAATTATGGACTTCAAGTATAGAGTTTTTTTGAAAAGCTGCCTTATTTGAGCGGCTTTTCTTTGCGTTTATCAGCGTTAATCGCAATATATCAGCGATGCCCTGACTTCCACCAATTAATTACCAATTATTCAGCACAATCTACCATGTTATAATTCTAGTAAGTACTAATTTACTAGGAGGATTATAATATGCGTAAATGGGTTGTTTCCTCCATCGTAGCTGTAATGTTTTTGTCGATGATCACTACCTCTAAAGCCTCATTTGACAGCATTAAGCTTGGCGATTATCCAAGAAACTCTGAACTCTATCAATATATAAAAACCGAATCCTCCCTTCAACAACTAAACAAAATGATTCTATTACCAAATAGCGTTTTTGATGAAAAAGAAGCAGCTGGAATTATTACTAGAATGGCTAATTTACCTGAATCTCTTTTAGAAAAAATCAACGAACAAGACATCACCCTTAAGCTGTTTACTGGAAAATTAACCGACAACCAAACAGCACGCTACTTAGCTGGGCAGATTCCACGTGGGTATAATTCACAATCTACATGGGATGAAGTACCTGGAATTGGCGGCTCGCAGGTGGTTTTGGTGAAAATAGGGCACAGTGAACAAGGGAAAGGGCACGGCTCTGTGAATTTAGAGTTACATGAAATCGCGCATTCGATTGATAATCTAGTCTTCCAAAATGTTAGTGAAAATAAAGAATTTCAATTGATTTGGGAAGAAGAGAGAGGTATTTTATTTCCAGGAAACTCGTATTTCATCTTGCATGCAGAGGAATACTTTGCTGAAACCTTTGCCATGTACTACCTAAACGAAGAAACAAACTTACAATTGGAAAAACTAGCTCCTCAGACGTATGACTTTATTCAGACTCTGCAATAAACAGTTCATTATGGTAAAATGAAAAACATGAATGTTTTACAGAGGGAGTGTCAGTTTTGAAGCAATATTTAGATTTATGCGAGCATGTTTTAAAAAATGGTCATGAAAAAGGAGATCGTACTGGAACAGGGACGATAAGTACCTTTGGCTATCAAATGAGATTTAATTTACAAGAAGGATTTCCTTTATTAACCACTAAAAAGCTTCATTTAAAATCGATCATTTATGAGTTGCTATGGTTTTTAAATGGAGATACCAATGTCCGTTATTTACAGGAAAATGGTGTACGTATATGGAATGAATGGGCTGATGAAAACGGCGAACTAGGGCCAGTATATGGACACCAATGGCGTTCATGGACAGGTGCTGATGGGACGACGGTGGACCAAATTAGTGAGTTAATTCATCAAATTAAGACCAATCCAAACTCAAGAAGACTGATTGTGAATGCATGGAATGTAGCAGAAATTGATAAAATGGCGTTGGCACCGTGTCATTGCATGTTCCAATTTTACGTGGTCGATGGGAAATTATCTTGTCAGTTGTACCAACGTTCAGCAGATGTATTTCTTGGTGTGCCGTTCAATATAGCCTCTTACGCTTTACTGACGATGATGATTGCTCAGGTTTGCGATTTGGAGCCGGGTGAATTTATTCACTCATTCGGTGATGTTCATATCTATCAAAATCATATCGAGCAAGTGAAAATGCAAATGGAACGGGATCTGCGTTCATTGCCAAAAATGAAAATAAATCCCAATGTAAAGGATATTTTCTCCTTTGCCTTTGAAGATTTCACTTTGGAAGGTTATGACCCACATCCACACATTAAAGGAGCGGTCTCAGTATGATTTCTTTTATTGTGGCTATGGATGAAAACAGAGTTATCGGCAAAGATAATGAATTGCCTTGGCATTTGCCGGAGGATTTAAAATTCTTCAAACGAACAACAATGGGGCACCCGATTGCGATGGGAAGAAAAACGCATGAATCCATCGGTCGGGTTCTTCCTGGAAGAGAAAATATCGTGATTACCCGTCAACTAGATTATAAGAGCAACAATGTGACGATTTTCTATTCGATGGATGAATTTGTGGAATATTGCCGAAATCAGGATGATGAAATCTTTGTAATTGGCGGTGCTGAAATTTTTAAAGAAACTTTTGCTTTCGCAGACCGTCTTTACATAACACATATATACGAAGAGTTTGAGGGAGACACCTACTTCCCAGAGTTCAATGAACGTGAATGGGAGCTTGTCTCCTGTGAAAAAGGAATAAAGGATGAGAAAAACCCTTATAAGTACGAATATAGGATTTATGATCGTATTATAAAAGGCAGCCATTAATTTTGCTGTCTTTTTTATGGAAGTTCGTCAAATCTTTATGGCTAACCGTGAAGCTATAAACATCGCATCATAAAGAAAGAAGCATCGGCTATTGATGCTTCTTTCTTTTTAAAAATAGGAACCATTTAATTCATAATCAGCCAATTTATCAAGCATTCCTCTAAATTCATCTGGATGGCAGAAGTCTTCCTCATGGAAATGTGCTTTCACCCATTCAATTAATTCATTAGGGCTATTAAAGTATTCACCGCTGCTGTCGCTTTTGCGAATCATATACCTGCCGTTCTCTTCATCGATGGTTACTTCAACTGGCAGGGCTCCATCAAAACTACTGAGTGAAAATTCCATCTTCATCACATCCATTCCTTTAAGTTTCCAATAGTATATGTTTCTCTTGATGAAATTATAAGTGTAAACTGACCAATTGTCAAAATATTTATACAATTCAAAAACCTAATTTACGTTGACTTCAGGGGTGGTTCTTGGTAAATTGTTAAGAGTAAATAGTAGAGAAATAAATGCAAAAAATCACATCTGGGAAATATTTCTTAGATAATGTGAAATTAATATGAATTATTGCGTATATTTTACTCAAAAGTGTTTATCAATACTATAATCGTAGTAGAAAGATCATTAACTAAAGGGGATGTAAATCAATGTTCTCAAATATTGGAATACCAGGATTAATCCTTATTTTAACTCTAGCCCTCATTATTTTTGGACCTAAGAAGCTGCCTGAAATTGGTCGTGCCTTCGGACAAACATTGAAGGAATTCAAGAAGTCAACTCGTGAATTAACCGATGATGTGATGAAGGACATCGATGAAGAAAAACAAAAATTGACTAAATAAGGTGTAAGATTCTTTCTTGCACCTTTTTTTCTTCAATTGACTTTTAAACTATAAAAATGGTGTAAATAACGTTTACTATATTTTCAACCTTTGAAATTGGCAGGGGAAATACATGGAAGATAAAGAATTACAATTAGTTGATCATTTAGATGAGTTGCGTAAACGGATTATTATTTCGGCCGTTGCGTTTGTTGTTTTTTTCATTGTTGGATTCATTTATGTGACAGATATCTACGATTGGATCGTTCGAGATCTTGATGTTAAATTGATTGTACTCGGACCAAGTGATATTATCTGGGTTTATTTTATGATTGCGACTGTTATTGCGATTGCGGGTACTATCCCTGTGCTGGCCAGCCAATTATGGATGTTTGTAAAGCCCGCACTTAAACCTATTGAAAAAAGAATTACCTTATCATATATTCCTGCACTGTTTATATTATTTATCGTTGGTCTGTCCTTTGGTTACTTCATCATTTTCCCAATGGTACTCGAGTTTTTAGTCAATATGGGTGCAGACATGTTTGTAACCAATTTTACAGCCGAAAAATATTTCCGCTTTCTAATGAATATGACCCTTCCGTTTGGTGTATTGTTCGAACTTCCAGCGGTCGTTATGTTCTTAACAGCATTAGGTATTATTAATCCATTTGTGTTAGCGAAAATCCGTAAATATGCATACTTTGTGTTAATTTTAATTGCAATTGTTATTACTCCTCCGGATTTCATGTCCGATTTTGTAGTGACACTGCCATTACTGCTGTTATATGAAATCTCGATAAACTTATCGAAGTTTGTTTACAAAAAACGAATGAAAAAGATGCAGGAAGAGGAAGAAGAATTTGCAAATTTATAATTAACAGAGATACAAGGCCTTCAGAGATTTATTTCTCTGGAGGTCTTTTTTTGGGGATAACATTATTCTGAATGGGGCATTTTTTTATAATTTTTTGTGTTCACTCATCCATTCCTGGAATTTTATGTACTTCCGATACTCATGAAAATCTTCCTTCTTTAAGCCTTCTTCAATTGCCTGCTGTATTAACACCTTCCATTCCTCACCTAGCTCGTTATCCTCAACTATTTGTACTCTTTATCTTGTAAAAGAAAATCAATACTTGTTTCTAAAGTTTTAGACACTTTAACGAGAAATTGAAGAGACGGATTGGTCTGTAAACCTCTCTCAAGCTGGCTTAAGTAAGATTTCGAAACATCAGCTAATCTTCCTAATTCCGTGATGGAAAACCCTTTTTGCTACCTCAACCGTTTAATCTTATTCCTGATCATATTACCTTCATCTCCCTAAAATAAAGAATCCGCTAACAATAAACATTATATAGAACCGATTATTCTTTATAAAATACAAAATAATAAGAAAACAAGAGAAATAAGGAGTAAAAGGAACAATGGTGTTCTTTATTAAGAAAATACGGTCTATTTTGAGGTTTTTCATGTTCGTTATTTTGTTTTATACTCAACTCATAGGTTCGTTATAAGGAACAAAACCCTAATCGTTCATCATTATAAGAAGCAAAATCATAAAAAAGACATTTTACCTGAACGGTCATAAGGGAGGGAGAAAAATTAGAAACAGTAGATTGAGGAAATTTAGAAAGAAACATAAAAATCTTTTGGTTATTTGGAATGTTGGACTTATATGGTATTTATTAATGTTTACGGCTACAAATTTTTCATCTTTATCTACAAACGCGATATTTATTGATCAGGTAAAAAATGAATCAAGCTTTCAGGCAAAAACTTGGTGGGATAAAAGTTCATTAACATTTATTAATAAATATGGCGGAACTTGTACTGAAATCTTTACCTACATAAAGAACGTCGGTGATGGAGATATGGCCCTTACCTCAAAATATTACGTGTATTATAGTCCGACTGGTAACCCAGTAAACCCTGATGGGATTAATGGAGAATTAGTATTTTCACAAGGTGTAATTCCAAAAATGAAATCCAATGGTGATCCTTTAAAACTCACTTATGCACCGCAAAAGCCTGGATTTTTTAAATTCGTCGCTTTCCAGCATCCTGACAAACCTGGCGAAAATGGAAACAACTTAACTATAGAAGGAAAGCCAGTGACATTTAGTGAGTTAATTAAAGTAGAAAAGTGTTCTAAGCCTTAATAAATGTTCTAGATACCCTTAGGTTTACTAAAAAAAATTAGGTAGGTAATGCGGATGAAAACTTTTAAAAAGTGGGCAAATAGAATTTCATCAATAATAATTTACGGATTGCTAATTTGCATGATATTTCTAGTCATTTCTTCAAAAATGGCAGGAGGAACTCCTAAGGTTTTTGGTCATGAAATTATGACAGTTCTTTCAGGATCCATGGAACCAGGAATAAAGACCGGTTCAATAATCGCAATTAAACCAGTTAATGATCCTACAAATTTCAAAAAAGGTGATGTCATCACTTTTAAAGCAAGTGATGATCCAAATAAATTGATTACACATAGAATCATTGATGTCCAAAAAGTAGATTCAACAGTTCAGTATATTACAAAAGGAGACAACAATGACGCTAAAGATCCATCACCCGTAGGTCCTGGAAGTATAGTTGGTGAGTACAATGGTTTCACAATTCCGTTAGTTGGAAAATTAATGTCTTTTATTCAATCAAAAACAGGTGCTATCTATCTACTAATTGTCCCTGGTGTCCTAATGGTACTTTGGTCCGTGTTTAGTATTTGGAGAGCAATTACACAAATGGAATCAAAAAAGGAAACCCCAGTTGGTTGAATCTCCTAAAAGGAGTTCACATAAAAAATAATTAGCCCGTACATAACAGGGTAGGAGAAAGAGGAGGAAATTATAATGAGTTTAAAGAAAAAAATGGGAGCAGCACTACTAACCACAGCTATGGGAGCAGCATTAATCGGTGGAGGAACATTTGCATTATTCACAGATGCGGCAACAAATAAGAATAACACTTTTTCTGCAGGTACATTAGATATTAATGTGAGCCAGACTGATATTGCCTGGACAAATGAAGATGGAAGCATAAATGTTCCATTCAATAATCTTGCGCCTGGGGATAAAGGAGAACTACAATTTGATGTAACAAACAATGGAACACTCGAACTACGTTATGATGTGTCTGGAGGATATTCTGATGATGCAGACGCTACCACACCATCATTTATTCAAAATAAAACAGGTGAAGATTTAGTAATTACGGTGTCTCGTTCTATTGATGGACAAAATTGGACTATAGTAACTCCAGCTAATGAAGATGATGTTGTTATGGCTCCAAATGCAGTGATTAAGTACAAAGTTAATTATTCATTCCCTGAAGCTGCTGGAAATACTTATCAAAAAGCGGCAGGACAATATCAACTTACTTTCAATGCTGAACAAACTCGTAACAACTAATATTTAAAAATACACTAAAAAACAAATAAGGGTGGCGATTGCCACCCTTATTTATTAAAGAGGATGTGAAAAAATGACCATAAAGAAAAGGTTGGCACTTCTATCAGTAACAGGACTGGTTGGAATGGGGTTAACAATAGGTGGAGCAACCTACGCGCTTTTTACAGATTCTGCACAAAGTAAAAATAATACTATCACTTCTGGATCAATAGATATTTCCGAAAAGCGTGATAGAGGTGACAGTGTACCGGGTCCAATGTTTTATTCTTCAATCTCAGACACAAATACAACAGATCCAGGTAAATATGCATATGATGTTGATAAAGCAAATAACCTATACCCATATGGTGGAGAAGCAAAGGGTGGATGGGCACCTGGTGATAGTGTCCAAAGAACAATGATAGTTGAGAGCGAAGGATCATTAGAGGCAAGATTAAAAAGCATTAGTGCTACTGTAAAAGGTTCATATGATATTATGAATGGTCCGACTGTATTGAGAACTATTACTGGTGTCACTAGCAGCTCTTTAGGAGACGACCTTGTTGCTTATAATATGTTTATAGCAAAGATGAATGTAACAATAACTGCACCCGGAAATATTCCACTATATAATGGACCACTGAGCACATTATTAACGGGATATAATTTACCTTCCACATTATTGTATCCGCTTGGGCGAAATGGCAGTGAAACAGCACTAGATTTCCTAGTAACTTTAGATAAATCTGCTACAAATGAAATAATGGGTAAAAATATTATTTTCGACTTTACAATTAACGCAGAACAGGTAAGAAATAATTAATTATATATTGCTGGCCGCGGATAAATTTATCCGCGGTTTAGGTATTGCGAGGGACTCTTATGAGAAACTACAAGTTATTATTTACCGGTTTATTTCTAATATCTTTTATTATCCTCTTATTATCATTAACGCAGGTTAGAGGTACCAAAGCAGATGAAACAGTGTACAAGGTTGATATTTCCACAACCCCTGCAGAAGGGTTTTTAATAGCTGAAAATATGGCTCCCGGCGATAAGAAAACTTCTATATTAAACGTAGCTAATAATGGTAATCTTGATTTCAACTACTCTGTCAGTTCACGACAGGAATCTGGAGATGTAGATTTATATAATAGGATATTACTTAAGGTTTCAGATGGTGATGGATCGCTATATGAGGGAACCTTACAGGGGTTTCTTAATTTTCCATTAGGTACGATTGCGATTGGAGGTAATGAATCTTTAATGTTTACAGCAGAACTACCTATAGAAACAGGAAACGAAATTCAGGGGAAAACTACTACTGTCGCTTTTGATTTTACGGCAATTGGTCATGAGGAACAGATTCCTATTGGTGATCAATGCTATGAACCGCCATTTGTTAATAGTAATTTTACTCTTCATCAAAAATCAACCGTACCGATTAAGTTCCATTTAAGAGATGAATATGGGGATTTAGAGTATGAGCTTTTGCAAAACGTTCGACTAGAGGTTACTGGTCCATTTCCTAATGGGGGCAATCAAACATATATTTTTACTCCAAAAAATGGAACGTTAGATTTTCAAAAGGTAAAACCACCACATTATCATGCACGCTTTTCTACTTTTGATTACCCAGTAGTGACAGATCAATGGTATACCGCAACAGTATATGTTGATAACAAAGAGTATTGTACTAAGTCATTTCAAGTGTTACAGCAAGGCAATCGATCAAATTCACCATAGCATGTAAGAAATGGAGTTGGCGTGAATGTACAAAAAAAGTGGATTTGCCTTTATTGGAGGAATGCAGCGATTATAATTAAAGAATAACGCAAAAACCTTCGAGCACCGGGCAATCGGTGTTCTTTTATTTTTCTCAATTATTTTTATGAAAATAGGGGAATTTATATATTAAAGAATAATGAACAGGTATAATACTATGGAGTAATCCTAGGGATGTGAGTAAATGAGCAAAATTAAGATTGTAACAGATTCCACTATAGATATGACAATGGAACAAGCGGATGAGCTTGGTGTTGTTGTTGTTCCATTATCTGTAACCATAAATGGAGAAACCTATTTAGACCGTGTAGAAATTCAGCCTGCTGAATTTATGGAAACGATGAAGAGTCTAGAAGAATTACCAAAAAGCTCCCAGCCGTCTGTAGGAACATTCCTTGAAGTGTACGACAGACTTGGGGAAGAGGGCTATGAAGTAATATCCATACATATGACAGGTAAAATGAGCGGAACCGTTCGTTCTGCTGAAAGTGCTGCCAAAATGACAAAAACGAAAGTAACAGTGGTTGACTCGGAGTTTATATCGATTGCCCTACAGTTTCAGGTTCGGGAAGCCGCACAAATGGCGAAACAGGGTAAAAGTCTAGAGGAAATCCTTAACCGACTCGATTCTGTCCGTCAGAACAGCAGTCTCTATATTATGATAGATACATTAGAGAATATGGTCAAAGGTGGTAGGATTGGGAAAGGAAAGGCCTTCATTGGTTCATTACTTAATATCAAGCCGATTGCTTCATTAGAAGGTGCGGAGTATAATCCGGTAGCAAAAGTCCGCAGTCATTCTCAAGTGGTTAAGTGGATGGCCAAACAATTTGCGGAAGATGTTAAAGGAAAAACCATTAAAGGGGTGGGCATTGTTCATGCTGAGGCCCACGGGTTAGCTTCAAAAGTTAAAGAATCCATCATTGAATTAACAGGATATCAGGATATATCTGTTGATTATACCGGCCCAACCATAAGTACCCATACCGGTCCAGGTGCGATTGCATTAATGTACTATACGGAAGACTAACCGAGGATGGTGCCCGCTAGGTACCATCCTTATTTTTATAAAAACTGAATTTCAGAGCCCTGTACAGTATATCCTAGCCGCTGCAAATGTTTTCGAATTCCACTTCGTTCCCATGTCCTAAGAATCAAGACTTCGAGCATCTTTTTCGGATAGAAGATTCCGATGTCGGTGAGTTCTTCGAAGTTCATTCCCTCTCGAACATACTTTTCAATTACTTCGTCACGTTGATCGATCAATCCAATAAATTTGCTCATCTCTTCTATAAATTCCTGTCTTCTGAAAACACCTTTTTGATGTCCTGTGATATAGGTGTCGGCGTCAAGTTCAAGCAGCCGTGCACTGGAGGCAATAAATTCGTCAATATCCCCATCCGTTCCAAAGTACCAAGGTCCAAACGATGTCATATCAAAATCACCGACATAAACGACACCTAATTCCGGAAAGTAGGGAGTGGTATATCCTTTTGTGTGTCCGGGTGTATGGAGAAAGTTTACCTTTACACCGCTAAAGTTATATTCTTCTTCATATTGATAGGTTCCAGATATCTCTCCGAGGTTCTGCACCCATTCCTTCGGCAGGTGCTTTCTCAATGCTTCTACGCCCTCGGGGCCCCATTCCTGGTAAACTCCGTTCCCTCTTGCAATTCCTTCGATAGATTGAATGGTCTCAAATTCGAGTGGATTTATCCATTTTTCTGCATCTCGTAACAAATGGTTATGCAGGGTATGATCTGGATGGTAATGGGTATTAACAACCAATTCAACACCATATTGGTCATCAAGTGCTCGTAGTTCAGCTGGAACGGCTCCCGTATCAATGAGGACCTTATCTTTACAATTAATATATAAACTTCTTGAGTAGGGAACCTTACTATTATTAGCTCCTTCAATAATCATAATGGGACCAATTCGTCTCATCCTTAACACCTCTACTTTACTACACTCTTTTTTCTAAATTTTCTGTTTTGTTGAATGAATACTCATTCATAATACCATATGTTCCCCATTCTATAAACCTTCTTTTTATCCATTTAGGGGATGAGTAAGGAACAGGATGGTGTCTAAGCACCACCCTTACTTTTTGGGTAAAAATAGCTTTTTTGGTAATGCTAAAAAAAATTGAATTAAAAAGGTGTTGCCTATGTTCAAATGGTTGTCAGGGAAAAAAGCGGAAGAAACACCAAAAGCGCATAGTTTAGAGTTGGAAGAATTAAAAGAACAGCTTAAAACTGAGTTGAATGTGGGTTCTGACCTTGTCTTTAGGACAATGAAAAGGGACGGAGAGAAACTTATTTTCTGCCTGATGAACACATTAATAGATTCGACAAGACTCGATGATATCGTAATCAGATCTATCTTAAACAATAAGGATATGGAATGGACTTGTGAATCAATAGCAAAAGTGTTACCTATGGTTTCTATCACTGCTGCTAATCAATTAGGTGAAGTGGTTGAGGGAATTAATGAAGGAAAAGTTTATATTTATGCTGAGGGGCAGCCTTATGGAATCCTAGCAGATGTCAGAAAAACCCTTGAACGAGGACTTGCACAAGCTGAAACGGAATCACTTGTTTATGGTCCGAAGATTTCTTTTACGGAATCACTTCAAGGTAACATAAATATTCTGAGGAACAACATAAAGGATGAAGATTTATGTACAGAAGATATAACGGTCGGAAAAAGGTCAAAAACCAAAGCGAAGCTTGTCTATATTAGGGGTATTGCTGATGAAGAAATTATAAATACTTTTAAACAAAGGGTTCAGGATCTTACCTTGGATTATGTCCCGGGCACAACTGTACTTGGCCAATATATTGAAAGCAACAGCTGGACTGTTTTCCCGCAGTTAATGACAACAGAACTCCCTGATCGTATTTCGATTGCATTATATAGAGGAAAAGTGGCGGTATTATTGGACAGAAGTCCTGATGCTCTCTATGGTCCCACATCCTTTTTCGCCTTTTTCGAATCCACAGAAGATGTTTATATGCGTTGGAATATGGGGTTATTTTTACGACTGCTGCGGCTAGTGGCTACTTTTTTGTCTGTATTACTAACGCCAGCTTATGTGGCCGTTTTAACGTATCACTATGAAGTCATTCCTTCCCCATTGCTGCTGTCGTTGGGGGAATCAAGGGCGAGAGTTCCCTTTCCACCCGTCATGGAAGCACTATTACTCGAATTTGTTATTGAATTATTAAGGGAGGCAGGGGCGAGGCTGCCGACAAAAGTGGGTCAGACCATGGGTATTGTAGGAGGTATCGTAATTGGGCAAGCAGCAGTTGAGGCAGGATTTACTAGCAATATCTTGATCATAATCATTGCATTAAGCGCTCTTGGTTCATTTACGACACCAAGTTATTTAATGGGTACTGCGATTCGAATCATTCGGTTCCCAATCATTTTGATGGCAGGATTATGGGGAGGGATTGGCATTATGGCAGCTTTTTGCTTTTTCATTATCCATCTCCTCAAATTGGAGACCATTGGCGGACCCTATCTTACACCTATATATCCTGTTAGATTAAAGGATTTTGGATATAGTTTTTTCAAGCTTCCACCGCAATATCTTTCATTCCGCCCCTTAACAAATCGAACAGACGACCAGGAGCGCTTTCCTAAAAAGAAGGCGAAACAAAAAAAGGATGTAGATGAATAGGAGCGAACAAAAAATGAAGGTGAATTTACATCCAAAAGAAGGATTGTTGATAAATGCATTTATGCTCGTTTTTATTATCCATGCAGCACAGGTAGGAGTAGGGTTAGTGGGGCTTCCAAGAGTTGTTTATTTAGAAGCAAAGCATGATGCTTGGATATCTGTTTTCCTAGCAGGCATGATAACTTCTGTTGTTTTAACATTTATGATTCAAATGCTTAAACAATATGACAGTGCAGATTTGTATGGTATTCATGTCGATATATTTGGTAAATGGGCAGGATATTCTCTGAATATTATTTACATGATTTATATGACATCTACTTTTTTTGTCATTTTAATGAACTACGTTGAAATTGTTCAAGTGTGGATATTCCCAACTTTGCCAACTTGGCAAATCTCCCTTGTTCTCATATTGTTAATCATTTATGCAGTTTATGGTGGAATAAGGGTTGTTGTTGGAGTGGCCTTTCTTTCTGTGATCGGTACCTTTTGGCTGGTTATCGTGATGTTTATACCCTTACAATACGGTGATTTTAACCATTTGTTTCCAATTATGAATACAAATGTAAAACAACTTTTAAGGGGAGCTCAGAGTACAACACTTTCTATGTTGGGTTATGAATTAATATTGTTTGTTTATCCATTTGTGAAAGAGAAACATAAAGCAATGTTTTTTGTTCAAATTGGTAATCTGATTACAACGATTGTGTTTACACTTGCAACGCTTGTTTGTATTGTATTCTTCGCTTCGAATAGCTTGGAAAAAACAATCTGGCCGGTTTTATCGATGTTTAAGATTGTTAGACTTCCTAACTTGGAAAGGTTTGAATTTATCGCTGTTTCTTTTTGGATGCTGATTATTTTGCCCAATATGTGCTTCTATGTTTGGGCAGCTTCAAAGGGCTTTTCTAGAATTTTAAGAAAAAAACAAAAATGGGGTATTTGGATTATCGGGATTGCTGCCTATGGAGCAACATTTTTTATAAAGTCACGATATCAAATGAATACTGTTACGGATTTAATTGCAAAGGCAGGTTTTTACTTTGCTTTTTGCTATCCAGTCCTTCTTGCGATTATTGTCTTCATAAAAAAATGGTTTAAAGGGAGGGAGAGTAAGCATGCAGAAACGTCGTAAATGGCTGCAAATGGTGATTGGGATAAGTTCTTTCTTTTTACTAACAAGCTGCGGAGTTGAAACAAGGCAATTGGAAAGATTAGGACTCATTACAGCAATCGGGTTTGATTTAAAGAAGGAAAATGAAATTAAAGGGACAGTTGCAGTAACAAAATTTGATCCAATGGCCAAAGTTATGACCAACTTGATTTCTGCCGATGCGAATACACTCCAAACTTTACGAGCAGAGGAAAATCTTGCAATCGACCAAAGACTAGAAATGGGTCAGCTCCGGTGTGTCATATATAGTAAGGAGTTGGCGGAAAAAGGAATTATTCAGCTTGTAAATGCTCTCAATCGTGATCCGACTGTTGGGAATATGGTTTATTTAACGATTGCTGAAAAAGATGCTTTTTCCATCATTAGTATGGACGAGAAGAAAATAAAGGTGAATATAGGAACCTATTTATATAATTTAATTCGACAAAATGTTGAAAGGGAACTTCTAATCTCTCCGACACTTCATGAATTTAATCACGAATTTTTTGATTACGGCAAGGATCCGGTGTTGCCAATATTAAAAGTAAGGAAGGACAAGGTAGCGATTTCAGGGGTTGCTTTATTCAATGATGACCGAATGGTAGCAAGATTAAGTAATGATAAGCTCTTTTATTTAAAACTCTTAACAGATGAATATCGTACAGGTTCCAAGGAATTAGAATTTGACCGCGACGAATTCAAGAAAATTATTAACACACATGGTGGGAAGAATTTTGGAGAAATATATAACAAGCTATTTATTAGTATCGATAATTTGCGCAGTAATACGAAAATTGATTTGGTGGACAAAAAGAATCTTCGTTTTAAGGTCGAGGTAGAAATGAATTCTAGATTGCTGGAATCCACGAATTATTTAGAATTAAGCGCCCCCGCTAACATGAAGTTCATAGAGAAAAAAGTAAGTGAGGAAATGGAAAGCCAAATTAAAAAACTCCTTGTGTTTTTCCAAGAAAAACAAGTCGACCCAGTTGGAATAGGAAATGAGTATATGGCTCATGTTCGTGGCAAACTTATATCACAAAAGGAATGGAAAGAATTATATAAGAATGCTAAATTTGATGTTGAAGTAAATAATACTCTTACTCAAACAGGAACAATGGATTAACAAGCCGTTGTCTTTCTTCTTTTGTGAATCTTTGTTAAACTAATCACGAAAAGAAAAAGGTTGCGGGGGATTAATATGAAGTATCGATTGTCGTTTTTATTATTAGTAATTATTGCACTCCTATCAGCTTGTGGGCAGAAAGGGATTGAGAATCCGCTTGATTATCCAGTAAATGAATTTAAGGCTGTCACACAAGAAAATGAACCATTTGAAAAGAAGAATTTGGACGGAAAAATTTGGGTTGCCGACTTTATTTTTACAAATTGCGCAGATGTTTGTCCGCCAATGACGGCTAACATGACAAAGCTGCAAAAAATGGTGGATGAAGAAGAGTTGAAGAATGTCGAGTTTGTATCATTTAGTGTCGACCCAACTGTTGATACACCCGAAAAACTAACAGAGTATGCGAAGAATTTCGGGTTGAAGGATGATAATTGGACTTTTTTAACAGGCTACTCACAGGAATTTATTGAGACTTACGCGAGGGAAACATTCAAAACGTTAGTAAAAAAACCACAAGAAGGTGACCAGGTTATTCACCAGACATACTTTTTCTTGGTAGGACCAGATGAAAAGGTTAAGAAAATTTACGATGGATATCAAGAAGTACCATATGAGGAAATGATTAGTGATATAAAATCCTTACAATAGACCTTTTTCCGGGTCTATTTTTTTGGTAATGAATACATATAGGACTAGCTTGTTTTGTATTATTTTTGTTCTGTTATAATATCATTAGTAAGAGGTGGTGATACGAATGAAAAAACTATTCACCCTTCTCATTCTTTCGACATTTTTCTTAAGTTCTTGCAGTCAATCCGATCGGTTGGAATTACATAAAGCACGGACGGCTTCGGCTGTTGTTTATGAAGAGATACCTGCCGATTTTGTCCCAAAGGAGATACGAATTATTTCCGCTGGTGACTCATTAACAGAAGGTGTAGGAGATAGTACCAAAACTGGTGGATACCTGCCTTACTTAAGAACTTTGCTCGAAGAAGAAAAGGGAATTAAGGAAGTTGATTTCTACAACTTCGGTGTAAAAGGTGATCGTACCCTGCAATTATTAAAAAGACTGCAGACAGAAGAGATGAAAGAAACACTTTCTACTGCTGATTTGGTGATATTGACGATAGGTGGCAATGACATTATGAAGGTAGTCAAAGATAATATCTCAAATCTTCAACTGTCGGTTTTTAATAAGGAACGAGAAGTATACATTAACAATTTAATTGAAATCATGAATTCCATTATTCGAGTAAATCCCGAAGCTTATATCGTTTTGGTTGGAGTATACAATCCTTTTTCCCAATGGTTTTCAGATATTAAAGAGCTTGACAAAATTGTTACGGATTGGAATGAGGCAAGCCAGAGGGTTGTTTCTAATTATTCAAATGCCTATTTTGTTGGGATTGAAGATATATTTATAAACCCAGCTGAAAGTTTATTGCATACTGATAACTTCCATCCAAACGATAAGGGGTATGAATTAATTGCAGGGCGATTAAACCAAACCCTAGAAGAACGAACATTACCTGATCTCGTTAAAAAGGCGTATATGGTCAGTAAAGAGGAGAACTAGCTTTCTATGAAAAATAAATGGAAAACGGGATTCTTTCTTTTATTAGGGTTCATTGTCATTATCATTATTATTCTTTTATCTTTAGTCATGATACCGGGTGATGAAAAAGGAAAGATTCAACAAACTGTACCCGAAAACAAAACTGTTTCTTTCGAGGTAAAATCGAATAAGACGGACCTTAATGTATTAATAAACCAGTATATTAAAAAGGAAGCGGCCGATTCACCGATAGAATATAGTGTACAGCTGCAGGATGAAGTGGAATTGTATGGTACCTTACAATTTTTTAGTCAAGAGGTAGATTTAAAACTTACCTTCGTTCCAGAGGCATTAGAAAATGGTGATTTAGTCCTAAAGCAGAGGTCAATTTCTGTGGGCAGCCTGCCTTTGCCTGTATCCTATGTACTGAAATTTATCAAAGACAATTATAAGCTCCCAAAAGGTGTAGACATTTTGCCAAATGATAAAAAGATTCATGTACACATGGAGCAATTAGATCTAAAAAGTGATGTTAGTATAAAAGTAAACAGATTTGACTTACTAAAAGATGATATTGCTTTTACAATACTCGTACCCGTTGAATAAGGTGGCTCACATTAAGGTGAACCACCTATTTTTTTACCCCTAATCCTTCAACACCATTGCTTGAAAGGCAGGATCTCCTTTTGATAGACCTATCAATACAATGGTATAGGTTTCATTTGGACGAAACTGTGCTTTTGGCAGTGGGAGGACCACATTCTTCGTGCCTGCCTCCCTCACCTCTAAATCAACAGTCATCGGCATGATTCCTAGATAGTCGGTAGCCTGTTTGTAGGAAATGTTGGGAAAGACAACATCTCGGTCTTTAACGGCAATATCCAGGGCACCTGTATCAGATGATAAATGCAGGAAGCGTATTTTAGATTCGTTTGGCGGAACTTCCGGTTGAGTTAGGTAAGGCAGCAGCCGCATTTTTTTCACAGAGTCGATAGCTGCTAATGTATACGATTTACCAGGCTCAATCGTAATTCTCTTGTTGAGTACACTATCGATCGAATTTCCGGTTGGGTAAATATCAATGTGATACTTACCAGGTTTTAATGCTAAATAATTGCTTGCCACTCTAAATGGGAGGCGTTTTACTTGCATTTGCCCATTAATATAAATATCAATATCAGGGGAATCTGGTGAGGTGTGAAGGAACCGGACCCTGCCTTCGGCCTGACTCTGTTGGATGTTACGCATAATCATCGCTTTATTCATATATTTTAAATGTTTCAGATAGTAATGCATGTGCAAGTTTGGGTTAGAGTATTTAAAATTATGAGCCAGCAAATCATACATTGCAGCCCTTTGAAGATAATCAGTATGATTTCTATTTCCAGACATACCATTTGCTCCTTTCTTTCGTTCTTTACAAATTAATTTATTCATGCATGTTTAGGTGGGTGTCTATATTTGGATTTTTTGTTTACATATGGATAAACTTGACATATACTTAAAACAAATAAGTCGGAAGGCGGGTGAAGTGTAATGTTAAATGTAAATACGTTAATTGCCGTTAATTTCAATATCCTTTGCACAGCCCGCGGATTCACCATATAGGGGAATCTATACCCATTATTCCTTTTGTGAATAAAACCATGGGCTGTGTTGCCTATGGTTTTTTATTTTACAATTTTTGGAGGAATATGGATGAATTTAAACACAATTGGATTGACTGAAAAGATAAATAATGACTTTCATTCTTTAAAACAAAGTAATGACATGATTATTGGCCGGGTGGCCTTGGAGCATAAACATATGTATCGTGTATGGACGGAGGATGGGGAATTACTTTGTGAGGTTTCTGGTAAATTCAACTTTGAAGTGTTAAATCGTGAGGATTACCCTGCTGTAGGAGATTGGGTGATTTTGAAACCGCGTATCGATGAAGGAAAAGGAACCATTTATTCAGTACTGCCTCGCTTTAGTAAATTTTCGCGTAAATCAGCTGGGAGAACAGCTGAAGAGCAAATCGTTGCTGCAAACGTGGATACTGTTTTTCTTGTAAACTCTTTAAATGATGATCTCAATTTAAGAAGAATCGAACGTTATCTACTGCTGACCTGGGAAAGTGGTGCTAATCCTGTTATTGTCTTAAGCAAGGCGGATTTATGTAATAACATCGAGGGAAAGCTTGCAGAAGTCGAAGCAATTGCTTTTGGGGGCGTACCGGTTATAGCCATTAGTGCAGAGTTAAGAAGCGGAATTGAACAGCTTGAGGCTTACTTACAACCAGGTAAGACAATTGCATTATTAGGGTCATCAGGGGTAGGAAAATCAACTTTGACCAATTTGTTGCTGGGTGATGAGAAGCAGGCGGTTAAGGAGATTCGTGAAGGTGATGACAAGGGACGTCACACCACCACACACCGTGAACTGATTCAGCTTCCAAATGGCAGCGTGTTGATTGACACACCAGGAATGCGAGAATTACAGCTATGGGAAAGTGTGGATGGTTTAACTGAAACGTTCACAGACATCGATGAATTAGGTGAAATGTGCAAATTCCGGGATTGTAAGCACAAGGATGAGCCGGGATGTGCGGTTCTGGAGGCGATTGAAGAAGGTAGATTGGATGCAGGACGCTTAACCAGCTACAACAAGCTCCAAAAAGAGCTCGCCTATATCGAAAGAAAAGCTGACAAACGTGCGCAAACCGAAGAACAGAAAAAGTGGAAAACCATTACCAAACAGTCAAGGCAAAAAAAGAAAATAAAATAAAGAATTGCAGCCGAACCCGGGGCGTGGTTCGGCTTTTAATTTGAATTTGGTCAATTGGGATATAATCGGAACGCAGAAATAATTCATTTGAGGAGAAAAACAGCAAATTGTATTTCTTTGTGAAGATTCGGTATACTCATAGTCAAAGCAATAAAATCCAAAGGGGTGGGAATTGTGGAGGAAACGAAACAACTGGCAACTTTTGCTGGCGGCTGTTTTTGGTGTATGGTGAAGCCATTTGATGAGCAGCCGGGTATTATTAGTGTCTTATCTGGATATACTGGCGGGCATGTTGAAAATCCTACATATGAACAGGTTTGTTCTGAGTCAACTGGTCATTATGAAGCCGTTCAAATTACCTTTAATCCAGAAATTTATCCATATGAAAAACTGCTAGAATTATATTGGCAGCAAATTGACCCTACCGATCCTGGGGGCCAATTTTATGACCGCGGCCAGTCCTATCAAACAGCTATTTTTTATCATGATGAAAGACAGAAAGAGCTCGCGGAACAATCTAAGAAGGCATTACAGGAGATCGGCCGCTTCACAAAACCGATCGTTACGCCTATTCTGCCAGCAAAAACCTTTTATCCAGCAGAAGAATATCATCAGCATTACTATAAGAAAAATAAAGCGCACTATGAAGGATATCATGTAGGCTCAGGTCGAGCAGGATTTATCAAGGCACATTGGGGGGAGAAAAATGAAAAATAAGGAACAACTGAAAAAAGAATTATCACCGATGCAGTATGAGGTAACGCAAAATAACGGAACAGAGCCTCCTTTCCGTAACGAATATTGGAATGAAACGAGAGATGGCATTTATGTGGATATCGTTTCTGGAAAGCCGTTATTTAGCTCTCTTGATAAATACGATGCGGGCTGCGGCTGGCCGAGTTTTACCAAGCCGATTATAGAGGAAGAAGTTGTAGAAAAAGAAGATTATAGCCACTTTATGGTTCGGACAGAAGTAAGAAGTAAAACGGCTGATTCTCATTTAGGCCACGTTTTCGATGATGGTCCTGGACCAAATGGACTGAGATATTGCATTAATTCAGCAGCCTTACGTTTTATTCCGAAAGATCAGCTTGATGAAGAAGGATACGGAGCCTATAAAAAGCTTTTTGACGAACATTAAAAAGCCGCGGATTTGGTCTTACCCCTGTCAAGTAGACAGCTTAAAAAAACTATGCGACTAACGCGTGTCGGTATTCAACTGGCGCGCGTTGGTTTAGTTTCTTCTGAAAACGTTTGTAATTATAGTGGTAGATGTAATCTTCGATTGCTTGTCTAATCTCATCTTCTGTTTTACACTGTTCTATATACAACTTCTCTGTTTTAAGGTGCGAAAAGAAGGATTCGATGCAGGCGTTATCCAGGCAGTTTCCTTTGCGAGAGTGGCTGCCCTTTACGCCGTATTCTTCTAGTCGTTTGTTGTATAGCTTAGACGTATACTGAAAGCCTTGATCTGAATGTAGAACGGCTTCAGCTACGTCTTTTTTGCTTGTCCATTGAGAAACAGTATTTAAGACAAGTTCAAGATCATTTCTTCTTGATAACTCCCATGCTACAACTTCATTATTAAACAAGTCTTGAATGACCGATAAATAATAAAATTGCTTACCATCCGAAACGTATGTAATATCCGTAACCATCTTTTGATTAGGAGCTATTGCCTCGAATTTTCTATTAAGACGATTAGGTTGTATCACAGAAGGTGTGTGTCCATGTCGTTTCCTCTTTTTGCGTATGATAGCTTGAATCTCCATTTCTTTCATAAGACGGTATACCTTTTTATGATTAATTGAATAATCGTTTTCATTTAACCAAGTGGTCATACGAGGGTATCCAAATTCAGGATGAAGTAAATGAATCCCCATCATGTGTTCTCTTATATCCTGATCTTGTTTGGCTCTTTCTGCTCTATCTTTCTGAGTAGCCCTCCACTTATAGTAACTAGCTGGCTTAACATAAGCGATCTCTAACAACCAGGTAATACGATGGGTATCTTTTAATTCATCAATGATCTCATATTTGATTGGTTGAGCGATTTCCTCTCCTCCTTTACCAGATTTGGATACTGCTTTTTTAAATAATCCACCTGCGCTTTCAAATAATCTCTTTCTTCTTCGACGGATTTAAATATGGTACGTGGCCTACCTTTAAATGGACTAGTAGCTCCAACTCTTGTATCAAACTGTTCCCCATCTTTCCACTTCCTAACCCAAACTTTAAGTTGAGTACAATTTTTAATGCCAAGTTCTTCAGCTAAAACCGCATAACTTTTATTTCCATTGATATACTTCATAACTGCTTGTAACTTAAATTCATCAGTATAACTCTTAAATTCTTGTCCCTTTTTAGCCATTGAAAAATCCCCTCCAAGTATAAGTGTACCACCGACAATAACTATTGTGGTTTTTTTACACTGTCTACTTAAAGGGGATAATATCAATTTCGCGGCTTTTTCTATTGACCTTTTGCTTTTGAAGTGGAGGTCATTCCACCTGAAAGGATAAATTTCATAGCTTCTTCTGGCTTAACGTCAATAATTTCTACTTGCTCCTTCGGGATTAAGAAGGTAAATCCGGCCACTTGAAATGTTTGCGGAACATAAACCGCCACATGGTCCTTAAGAGGGCTATAGAAATCCTCCAACTGTTCAGAAGTAATAAACCCCATACTCCTCATCTGTGTTCCTGGAATCACAACAAGTGCCACCTTTGAAAAAGACTTTTTTTCACCTAAAAAGGATTGAACCGTATCTTTTATGACAGAGTAAATCGTTTTTACAACAGGAATTTTTTCCAGCCATTTATCAATCAGTCTAATAATACTTCCAGTAATAAATTTTGTAGATAACCAGCCTAACAGCGTGATTAGTACAATCGTGGTTAGCAAACCGATACCTGGAATGTAATCTTCTTGAAGATAAGGTCTTAATGTATTTCCAAGCAGTCCGTCGAGAAACAGAAATGTTTTGTAAATAACAAAGATTACAAGAATAATGGGAACAATGGTCAAAATACCGTTAACAAAGCTCTTCAAAAGAGTTTTCAAATTCATCACCTACATTTTCTTCATTGATTCTCATAATATAGGCGAATGCACAGACAGGTCAAGTACCTATTACATAAATTAAGAGTGTTAACAGACAAAAACCTTAAGGAGTGAATCGGTATGCATTATGGTCATGGGTTTGGTCAAGATTGCTGTGGTTATGGATTTCCTGCACAAGTAGGTGGATGCGGATTCGGCTATGGCACATTCGTATTAATTGTGGTGTTGTTTATTTTATTAATCATCATCGGTGCAAGCTACTGCTGAACCTAAAAGACTCAGGTGAAAGCCCTGAGTCTTTTTTTGTTTTTGTTATTTTCTAAAAACAAGCAAAACACGAACGATGGTGTTTTATATTTAGAAATAGTTCGTTTTTATTGTTGACGGATAGCAATATCTTTGATATATTTACCAAGGGTTAAGCAAATACGTCTTGGAGGTTTTGGACAATGGAAAATAGATATGATGTTATAGTAGTGGGTGCAGGCCCAGCGGGGATATTTACCTGTTATGAACTTACACTAAAAATGCCGAACGCAAAGGTGCTGTTAGTGGATAAAGGGCATGATATTTATCGGAGAAATTGTCCAATCTTAGATAATAAAATAGAGAAATGCCCTCCGGCCGCAGGCAGGAAAGAATTTGCAGGATGTTTGCCGGCATGTTCAATCACAGCAGGTTTTGGTGGTGCAGGTGCATACTCTGACGGGAAGTTTAATATCACGAGCGAATTTGGGGGATGGATGACCGATTATCTTCCAGATTCCCAAGTTGTCGATTTGATTAAATATGTTGATGCTATAAATTTAAGTCATGGTGCAACGGAAAGTATTACCGATCCACTAACAGATAAAGTTAAGGATATCGAACGCCGCGGCTATGCAGCAGGATTAAAACTCTTACGTGCTCAGGTTCGTCACCTTGGAACAGAGCAAAACTTGAAAATTATGAAAAGTATCTTTGAATACTTAAATGATAAAATTGAAATGTTATATAAAACTGAAGTTGAAGATATAATTACTGAAAGAACATCTGCCGGACATACCATCAAGGGAATAAAGCTTAAAGGCGGAAAAGACCTTTATGCTGATAAGGTCGTTATCACCCCTGGAAGAGATGGATCCAAATGGCTGACTGAAGTTTTAAAGGCTCGTCGTCTCAAGATGAGTAGTAACCAAGTAGATATCGGCGTTCGTGTTGAAACATCCGACATCGTTATGCAGGAAATTAATGAGAATTTATATGAAGGGAAATTTGTTTTCAATACTTCTGTTGGAACAAGAGTACGCACTTTCTGTAGCAATCCTTCAGGGCATGTGGTCGTTGAAAATCATTCCGGCATTATGCTTGCCAATGGCCATGCTTACAAGGATCCGAAGCTAGGAACCCCAAATACCAACTTCGCTTTGCTTGTATCACATACTTTTTCAGAGCCTTTTGATAAACCGACTGAATATGCACACGAAGTATCACGACTTGCGAATGCTCTTTCAAATGGCGGTCTAATTGTTCAAAAATATGGAGATATTTTAAAAGGACGCCGTTCAACAGAGAGAAGAATTAAAGAGGGATTCATTGAACCGACACTAAAAGAGGCGGTACCTGGAGACCTTGGCTTAGTTCTTCCATATAATACACTTAAGAGTTTAATAGAGATGACTGAGGCATTGAATCAAATTACGCCAGGATTAGCTTCAGAACACACTTTGTTCTACGGTGTGGAAGCAAAATTTTATTCTGCAAGGCCAAAGCTTAATGACAAGTTTGAATCAGAAATCAGCGGTTTGTATGTAGGCGGCGATGGCGCTGGAATTACCCGCGGTCTTGCTCAAGCAAGCGCATGCGGTGTCTGGATCGCAAGAGATATCATCAAAAAAGCAACAACCGAACCAAAAAAGGAAGTCGTTATGGCCTAAACCCGCTAAATTTAGCGGGTTTGTTTTACTATAAACGCATAACAAAAGGGGGAACGAATTCCCCCTTTAACCAATCGTTACTTTTTCTTTTGGATAATGAATTTTCTCCTGGCTATTATCTTTACCTCTTAAAATCAATAGGCACGTCACGATCCCCAATCTTCCGATAAACATCAACAAAATAATGAGTATTTTCCCGAATGTTGTTAATATCGGTGTTAAGCCCATTGATAATCCATTTGTTCCGAACGCAGATGTTACTTCAAACACTACCTGAATCAAGGTACCTTTTTCCGTAATTGATAGGATTAATATCGAGACTAAACAGAGGCTGGCGGCAGTTGATATCACGATAAAGGATTTAATAACATCCTCCGTATGTAGTTCTCTTCTAAACACTTTAATGGACCCTTTTCCCCTTGCATAAAAGAAAATGGCCAGTAAAACAATGGCAAACGTCGTGGTTCTGATTCCACCGCTTGCACTGCTTGGTGAACCGCCGATAAACATTAAAACCGACATGAAAATCTGATTACTCGGTGTCAATTCATTCAAATCCATCGTCGCCAGCCCTGCACTTTTGGTGGTGGCAGAATTAAATAGGGAGTAGAAGAAGGCTGCATGCCAGGATTTATCGGCAAAAAAATGATAACTATCGAGTAAATAAATAATAATGCTGCCGACAATGGTTAAGATGACAAATGTTGCAGTCGTCAATTTCGTAAATAAAGAGAAATGATATCTTCTTTTACTTTTTAAACTTAAGAAGTATTCATAAACCTCAACGATAACTGGGAATCCAATCGCTCCAATAATCATTAACAAAATAATGATAGTTTGAACAAAGTAGTCATCATTAAAAGGTATTAATGATTCCCCCGTAATATCAAAACCTGCATTCGTCGTGGCACTAATGGAGCTAAAGAATCCATGTTTAAATGCAGACAAGGGGCTATCGAAGTATTTCAAGAAACGCAAACCTAAAATGAAACCGCCGATTATTTCAAATGAAATGATGGTAATGAAAATCCGTTTTGCCAGCTGCACCAAACCAGATAAGTTAGATTGATTTTGGTCCACCATGATAAGCTGGCGTTCCTTTAACCCTACTTTTTTTCCAATCATAATCCATAGGAATGTGCTAAGTGACATTACACCTAATCCACCTATTTGGAGGATGATACACAACAGAAATATTCCAAAATTATTAAAGGTATCTTTTATTGAGATGACACTTAGGCCAGTTACACTGACAGCACTCGCAGAGGTAAATAAAGCGTCAATAAAACTAAGGGATGCATTTTCATGATGTGCCCATGGTATTAACAAAAGCAATGTCGAAATAATTAACGCAGATAAGTAAAAAATTACAATTAATTGAATCGTTGATAAAACTCTCTTTTTAGATACTGGCTTATTCGATTTATTCATTTAATCCATCCTTATGTAAATCTAAGTGTTATTCTATATGAACTACCCTTAAAAGTAAAAGATAGTTTTCTCACAATATAAATAAGATGAAAGTATTAAAAAACTCGCACATAGAATGAACTAAAAGGGGAAGTGGTGTCAGGTTGGAACGTACGTATCTAATAAAACCATCACTCGATGATACTTTGCCAATGATTGACTATGGCAAAGGGGTTTATTTGTATGATCGGGAAGGAAAGAAATATCTTGATGGTGCCTCAGGCGCTGTCACCGCGAATATTGGCCACGGAGTACCCGAAATCCTCGAAGCGATGCAGGAACAGGCAAAAAAGATATCGTTTGTTTACCGCTCTCAATTTACAAGTGAAGCAGCCGAAAAACTGGCTGAGAAAATTTCATCCCTAACTCCAGGAGACCTAAATTGGTGCTTCTTTGTTAATAGCGGGTCTGAAGCGGTCGAAACGGCAATGAAGATGGCGATTCAATATTGGCAGGAAAAAGGGATACAAACTAAAACGAAGGTATTATCAAGGTGGGTCAGCTATCATGGAATCACTTTAGGTGCACTTTCTTTGTCCGGGCACACAGGAAGAAGAGCGCGATTTGTTCCGCTGCTCGAGGATTTTCCGGTAATCAATCCTCCTTACTGCTACCGCTGCCCCTATAGCCTTGAGTCACCTTCCTGCGGATTTCTTTGTGCGCAGGAGCTTGAACATGCAATCAAACGTATTGGTGCGAATCATATTGCCGCCTTTATTGCAGAACCAGTAATCGGAGCCGCCGGTGGTGCCATTGCAGCTCCAAAGGATTATTTTAAAGTAATCAAAAAAATCTGTGATGAAAATGACATCCTTTTTATTGCGGATGAAGTTATGACAGGTTTTGGTCGAACGGGATCAATGCTTGCGATGGAACAATATGAAGTTATTCCAGATATTGTCGCTTTAGGGAAAGGGATGGGTGCTGGCTATGCTCCTATAGCGGCAGCACTTGCAAGTGAAAAAGTCATTGAGCCCATTTTAGCGGGGACAAAAGTAGTGATGAGCGGACATACCTTAAGTGCAAATCCACAATCCTGTGCCGTTTCTCTTGCCGTACTAGAATATTTAGAAAAAAATAAGATTGTTAGTGAGGTAGAATCCAAGGGAGAATACCTAATGAAACTCCTGCTCCCATTGAAAAATCAATTTTCCTTTATAGGTGATATTAGGGGGAAAGGTTTATTGCTTGGAATTGAATTTGTCAAGGATGCTGCCAATAAAACTCCTTTCCCTCGAAACGCACAAATCACCCAAACGATTATTACTCTTGCTAAAGAAAAAGGACTGCTCGTTTATCCGGCAGGTGCCGGTATAGATGGGGTACATGGTGACTCCATTATTGTTTCACCGCCATTAACGATTACCCATAGTGAAATAGAAGAATTAGTTTCTCTATTAGCAGAAACCTTTGAAGATTTCTCAAAGCAAATAAAGTCGGGTGGTGTTTAGATGGAGAATCCATTTGGTAAAATTACAACCTTAGAAAAGGTTTTGGAACTCTTCTATAACGGAATGACGTTAATGTTTGGGGGATTTGGCGGTGTCGGATCCCCGCCAACACTCATTTATGGAATCCTCGATAAAGGGATAAAGGACATCACCTTAATTGGAAATGATACTGGATTTCCACATATCGGCATTGGAAAACTAGTGAGTCAGGAAAGGGCAGTAAAGGTGATTGCCTCGCATATAGGTTCCAATCCAATTGCCGGTAAACTCATGCATGAAGGAAGGCTTGAGGTTGAATTTTCGCCGCAAGGGATATTAGCAGAAAGGATTCGTGCTGGAGGAGTCGGTCTTCCTGCAATTCTAAGTGATATTGGAATGGACAATGAACTCGTATCAAAAAATAAGCCCCATTTTCTCCTCAACGGGAAGGACTACTTAATAGAAACAGCTTTAACCGCAGAAGTATCAATCGTTTATGCCAAAAAAGCAGACCCCTATGGAAATTTAATTTATGACAAAAGTGCCCGGAATACGAATCCACTTGTGGCAATGGCTGGAGACATTACCATTGCAGAGGTAGAGGAAATCGTTCCGCTCGGAAGCCTTGACCCTGATGAAATTGTTACTCCCGGAGTTTTCGTCGACCATATTATTCCTTCGAAGGGAGTGAACTGGAAATGGGCTTGGGAGTAGATTTTCGCAATACCATTGCAAAAAGAGCGGCAGAAGAAATCCACAATGGAATGGTTGTAAACCTCGGTATTGGAATTCCCTCCTTAGTTCCCAACCATTTACCGAAGAACATGATGGTCATGTTCCATGCTGAAAATGGGATTACAGGAATGGGACCAAGCCCAGAAAAAGGGAAGGAAGATGAGAATTTATGTAATGCCGGCGGATTTCCGGTTACCTTGAATCCAGGTGGTTCTTACTGTGATAGCGCTGTGGCATTTGGGATGATACGACGAGGACGGGTGGATATCACCATTTTGGGTTCCCTTCAAGTCAGCGCACAGGGGGATTTGGCAAACTGGATTGTTCCAGGAAAAAAGGTCCCTGGAATGGGCGGTGCCATGGAACTCGCCCAAAAAGCAAGAAAAGTAATTGTATTAATGAATCATTGTGATAAGGCAGGAAATCCGAAAATTGTCACGTCTTGCACCTTACCGCTAACCTCTGCTGCTTGTGTGGATATGATCATCACAGAATTGGCCGTATTCAAGGTGACTGCTAAAGGATTATTGTTAACAGAATTGTTTGCGCCATACGATTTGCAGATAGTCGTCAATAAGACTGAATGCGATTTTACAGTAAGTGATACGATTCGGAAAATAGCCTATTAATCTCACCCATTCTTCTAAGGAAGGAGTGAACGTATTGAATAATCATGAAGAATTAATCAAGCAATGGCTGAAGGACAATCGTGCTAGAGGAACCCGGTTTTTACAAATCCTCGTCCAAGAGAATAGTACAAGAGGAAATGAAAGTAGTGCACAGGCTGTCATCATTGAAAAATGCCGGCAGTTAGGGTTGAATCTTGATATTTGGGAAATTGACCGGGATGAGTTAAAGGAGCATGAGGCATTCTGCTGTGACCGTCAGAGTTTTGAAGGAAATCCGAATGTCGTTGCTGTATTAAAAGGAACGGGAGGCGGGAAATCAATCATCCTAAATGGACATATCGATGTGGTACCGGTCGGCGATGAGAAGAACTGGGAACATGATCCGTTTAGTGGGCATATTGAGTGCGGTAAACTCTATGGACGCGGAAGCACAGATATGAAGGGCGGGACCGCAGCGCTTATTATGGCAGTCGAAGCAATTATTGCTACGGGAATCAAGCTTAAAGGGGATATTATTTTTCAAAGTGTGATAGAAGAAGAAAGCGGAGGTGCTGGTACGCTTGCTGCCGTCCTAAGAGGCTACCGGGCCGACGGGGCAATTATCCCGGAACCAACGGGTATGAAGATTTTTCCGAAACAGCAGGGTTCGATGTGGTTTAGGATTACCGTAAAAGGCAGGGCAGCACACGGAGGAACGAGATATGAAGGTATTAGCGCCATCGAAAAAGCAGTACTAGTGATACAAAAACTGCAGCAATTAGAGAAGAATCGAAATATTAAAATCACGGATCCGCTATTTAACAGCATTCCAATTCCAATCCCGATTAACATTGGAAAAATAAATAGCGGCGAGTGGCCATCATCTGTTCCTGATCTGGCTGTAATTGAAGGAAGAATGGGCGTATCCCCTGAAGAGACAATTTCCGCCGCACAAGGGGAAATGGCAGCTGTATTGGATGAACTCAATCAACAAGATGATTGGTTCCGAGAGCATCCACTTGGGATTGAGTGGTTTGGGGGAAGATGGCTTCCTGGGAACCTGGAAGTGGATCATCCATTAATGAAGACACTATCTGAGAGTTTTGTAGAAATTAAAGGAGAGAAGCCAGTTATTGAAGCAAGCCCATGGGGGACGGATGGTGGTATTCTCTCAAATGTTGGAAATACACCAGTGGTTGTTTTTGGGCCTGGAATAACTGCCACGGCACATGACGCCAATGAACACATTCTTTTGGAGGATCTGTTTGCGGCAAGCAAGATTATTGCTCTAACACTATTAAAGTGGTGTGAAGTCAGTGAGTAAGAGGAAATCCCTTCGATCTAGTAAAATTTTGTACAATAGTAAAAAATGACTCTTTCATTTGGAGGGATTAGGATGAAGAAAGACTTATGGATAGGCGGCGAATATCGAAGTGCTTCTTCCTATATGGAGCTGAAAAATCCATTTAACTTGGAGAGCCTTGCACAGGTAGGTATTGCCAACCATGAGGATGTGCAGGTTGCAATAGCTGCCGCCGAACAAGCTCAAGTAAAAATGGCAGAATTGCCTGCCTTTGAACGGGCGGAAATACTTGAAAAAGTAGTACAGTTTCTTAGAGATGACCGTGAGGAATGTGCAAGAATAATAGCGTTGGAAGGTGCAAAACCACTTAAAGCAGCTAGAACAGAAGTAGACCGAACGATTATGACCTATACCTTTGCAGCCCATGAAGCGAGGAAAATTCATGGTGAAACCGTGCCAATGGACGCCGCTCCTGGAGGGCAGGGGAGGCTCGCTTTTACAGTCCGGGAACCTTTAGGTGTCATAGCAGCCATCACCCCGTTCAATTTCCCTATGAATCTCGTTGCACATAAAGTGGGGCCTGCCATTGCAGCCGGAAATAGTGTTGTTCTAAAGCCAGCAAGTCAAACACCATTATCTGCTTTTAAGATAGCTGATTATTTTCACCGTGCGGGTTTGCCCGCTGGTGCACTGAATGTCATCACCGGAAGCGGCCGCAGCATTGGTGATATCCTAATGAAAGATGACCGTATCAAAATGATTACCTTTACCGGGAGTCCTGAGGTGGGAACCTATATCCGTGAAAATTCTGGATTAAAACGTGTAACCCTTGAGTTAGGATCAAATTCAGCATTAATCGTCGACGAAGGGGTAGGTTTAAATCAAGTCATCCCTAGGATTGTTACTGGAGCCTTTGCCTATCAAGGGCAGGTTTGTATTTCCATTCAAAGGATATTTGTTCATGAAAACATATTTGAGACTTTTGTGGAGCAGTTCGTACGTGAAACGCAAAAGTTGAAGGCTGGCGATCCATTAGAGGAAGATACGGATATTTCAGCGATGATTACTCGAGGAGATGTGCAGCGAACACAAAGTTGGGTAGATGAAGCCGTTAAGAATGGCGCTGAATTGAGGCTGGGGGGCAGTGCGGAAGAAGGAATTTTCCAGCCAACCGTTCTCGTAAATGTAGCTTCTACCGAAAAAGTAAGTTGTGAAGAGGTATTTGCTCCTGTCGTGCATATCAATACTTTCACTGAATTTAATGAAGCAATCAATTTGGTGAATGATTCAAAATATGGGCTCCAAGCGGGAATCTTTACGAATGATATTCATAAAGCACTTCAAGCAGCCAAAAAACTTGAGGTGGGTGGTGTCATGATTAATGAGATCCCTACCTTCCGAGTAGACCAAATGCCATATGGCGGGGTTAAAATGAGCGGAATGGGCCGAGAAGGCATTAAATATGCAGTTGAAGAAATGACTGAACTAAAGCTGATCAGCTTTAAAACAGAGTAGTGAAAATGTCTGGCTGATTCAGTCAGGCATTTTTTGTAAATAGGTAATTTACATTAGGGGGTTCAGTGTTTGGATTGGATTATAAATTAGAATACGAATGGAGTGTCGGTGATGAATCAAAGTGCCTCCACTATGTTAATTGAAGAAAGTAATTTTTTTTTAGAAGTGTATCTCGATCCTTTTAATAAAAGAATTCGCATTGATGATTACCGCGGCAATACTCAACTAGTGTTGGATAAAGCGGAGGAGTTAGCACGCGAGCACCAGGTGGAAAAATTAATTATGAAAGCACGATTAGAAGATCTCTTACACCTATATGAAAAAGGTTTACAGCCGGAAGCTGTAGTTGATCGTTATTTTCTCGGGTCTGATGCCCATTTTTTTTCGAAGTTTTATACAGTGGAGCGAAAGAAAAATGACCATTGGATGACAGAGGACGGAATGATTCAAAGTATTTATCAATTGGACACCACCATTGATAAGCCCTTTCCGCCTAAGGAGTATGAATTAAAGAAAGCAGATAAAGCATGTGCCAAAGAGCTTTCAGCTTTATATCGCAAGGTATTTCAGATTTACCCTGCACCCTTGCATGACCCAGAATATGTGGAAAAGACCATGAAGGAAGGGACCGTTTATTACGTTTTCTTTTACCAGGGGAAAATTGTTAGTGCGGCTTCTGCTGAAGTAAATTCTTTTTACAAAAATGCGGAATTAACGGATTGCGCGACATTAAAGGACCACCGAAAGTATGGGTTAATGAAAATTATCCTCCGTGAGTTAGAGGGTGAGCTGAGAAGGCAGGGGATATTTTGTGCCTACTCAATTGCGAGAAGTTTATCTTTTGGAATGAATGCGGTGTTATATCAACTCGGATATAAGTACCGTGGTCGACTAATGAATAACTGCTACATTTATGACAAGCTGGAGAATATGAATATGTGGGTAAAGAATCTGGCGAACTGCTAATATTTCGGCAATAGGTGACGAATTTTCGGCACCTTATAAAGGGAGGTGATGCAATGGTCCAATTAACTGCGTTAACGCATGAAGTTCTTTCGGCCATCCTGAAAACCATCGATGAAGGAATCCATGTGGTCAATACGGAAGGTAAAACTATTTTTTATAATGAAGTTGCCGCACGGCATGATGGCATGGATGTGAAAGAAGTCCAGGGGAAACATCTTTTAGACGCCTTTCCCTCCTTAACACCGAATTCAAGCACCCTGCTACGGGTAATTAAAACTGGTAAGCCCATCTATAATCAAACACAGGTTTATGTTAATATGCACGGAAAACAAATTGACACGATTAATACGACACTTCCTATTTTTTTAGATAAAGAGATTATTGGTGCAGTCGAGATTGCAAAAGATTATTCGCGTATAAAGCAATTAGCGGAAAGTCTTTTAGATTTACAAAGGAATGTTAATAAAAACACTAAGAAAAAAACGTCAAAGAAGGTTAAGTATACGTTACATGATTTAAAAAGTGTAAACCCAGCGTTTTTGAGCACGAAGGATGAAGCAGGTCGATTGGCAAAATCAGATTCTCCGATTCTTGTATACGGAGAAAGCGGTACAGGAAAGGAATTGTTTGTTCAAGGGATTCATCATGCTTCCTTCCGTGGAGATGGTCCTTTTATTGCTCAAAACTGTGCTGCCATCCCTGAAACGCTGCTAGAAAGTATTCTTTTTGGTACCGCAAAAGGCAGCTACACAGGAGCAGTTGAGAGAAAAGGGCTATTTGAGTTGGCAGATGGTGGGACACTTTTTCTTGATGAGCTTCATACGATGCCGATTGAGCTTCAAGCAAAGTTATTGCGTGTTTTAGAGGATGGCATGGTACGAAGGGTCGGAAGTTCACAAAATATTTCGGTTGATGTCCGTGTCATTGCAGCAATGAATGTCCATCCAAATACGGCGCTTCAAAGTCAAAAGCTTCGCTCCGACCTTTACTATCGTTTAAATGTGTTTACCTTCTCACTGCTGCCTATTAGGGAACGCAAAGAAGATATCCTATTTTTGACTAATTATTTTATTGAGTTATTTAATAAGACATTGAACAAACGGATTCATGGAGTTGAGCAAAGAGTGGAAGCTTTCTTTTTGAATCATCCTTGGCCAGGAAATGTAAGGGAGCTGAAGCATACAATCGAATACATGATGAATATCTGCGATGACGAAATCCTGCAATTGAAAGACCTGCCAATTATGATGAAACAGCAGGCAGCAGGGATTGAAAATAGTGAAAACAATTTATCCCTAAGAAGAAATGTCGAAGAGCTTGAAAATCAGCTGATTGACACTGCACTCAAACAGTCAGCGGGAAATATCAATCAAGCAGCCAAACTGTTAGAGATTCCAAGACAAACCTTACAATATAAAATCAAAAAGTTGAGAGAGTAACTGCCGAATAATCGGCTTTTTTTTGCAAATCAGCACTTAAAAATTTAAAATACCGTTACCTTACCCGGACTATGTGCATTGGCATAATTCTTGCATAATATCTAAGTAAAGCAGGGTAAGGAGGAATACACATGAAACAAACATTATACAAGCCAGATAGGCACTGGAAAGATATAGAGCTTTGGAAAAATGTAAGTGAAGATCAATGGAATGATTGGTTGTGGCAGTTAACCAATACCATTCGCACACTGGAGGATTTAAAAAAGGTGATCAATTTAACTCCAGATGAAGAAGAGGGAGTAAGAATATCAACAAAAACGATTCCACTGAATATAACACCCTATTATGCTTCATTAATGAACCTTGATGACCCGCGCTGCCCAATTCGGATGCAGTCGGTTCCGATTTCTAAAGAAATGCATAAGACGAAATATGACCTTGAAGACCCTTTGTATGAGGATGAAGATTCACCAGTTCCTGGCTTAACGCACCGGTACCCAGATCGTGTCCTGTTTCTCGTCACCAATCAATGCTCGATGTATTGCCGTTATTGTACGAGGAGACGCTTCTCAGGACAAATCGGTATGGGGGTTCCAAAGAAACAGCTGGATGCCGCAATTAACTATATCCGTCAAACGCCACAAGTACGAGATGTATTAATATCCGGCGGTGATGGTCTTCTCATTAATGATAATATCCTTGAATACATTTTAAAAAACCTTCGTGAAATTGATCATGTTGAAATTATTCGAATCGGAACAAGAGCGCCTGTGGTGTTTCCGCAAAGGATTACTGAAAACCTGTGTAACATTTTTAAAAAATATCATCCCATTTGGTTGAATACTCATTTTAATACATCGATAGAAATAACCGAGGAGTCTAAAAAGGCTTGTGAAATGCTCGCTAATTCAGGTGTCCCAGTCGGAAACCAATCGGTAATCCTCGCCGGTATTAACGACAGTGTGCCAATTATGAAAAAGCTTATGCATGACCTTGTTAAAATCCGTGTTCGTCCATATTATATTTACCAATGTGATTTATCCGAAGGAATTGGTCATTTTCGGGCACCGGTTTCTAAAGGACTTGAAATAATTGAAGGACTAAGGGGACATACGAGCGGCTATGCAGTGCCAACTTTTGTCTTAGATGGACCCGGCGGCGGCGGGAAAATTTCACTTCAGCCGAATTATTTAATTTCACAGAGTGCTGAAAAGGTTGTCCTCAGGAACTTTGAGGGAGTTATTACCTCCTATCCTGAACCAGAAAACTATCAGCCTGGAACAGCAGAGGGTTATTTTAAAGAGATTTATCCAGACATGGACGAGAAACGCTCAAATGTTGGGATCGCAGGTATTATGAATGACCAGCATTTCAACCTTGTTCCAGAGGGCTTACAGAGATTAAATCGTCGAAAAGAATATACTCAAAACCCTGCCCATACCACATTGAAGGATAAACGAAGCAAGCGTGATGAGTTGAAGGAAAAGAAATTCCAGGCACTTCAAAACAAACCAGAACAGGCTAAAAAAATTGATTCAGATGCGAACTCAGCATCGAATGATTAGAGGGATGAATTATGGGATTAGTCTGTGAATGGTGCGGGGGAGCTGCTAATAATGGTGAGAATATCGTTTATTGGGAGCTTCCTGACGGCACAAGAGCCATTCAAATTATAGAAACCCCTGCAGTGGTTTGCGATGATTGTAACATGGTCTATCAAACAGATGAAATAACAAAGGAAATTGAAGATCAATTATTCCTAATTGATACGAAGAAAATTGGGAATAGCATCAGCTATAAAGAATTAATGTCTCTTCCAAAGCTTTTGAAGAGAAATTATTTTGATTTTTCTTCCTAAAAATAACCCCTATCAGCCGATAGGGGTTACGTTTTCATTCTGTTTGAATTGATTTAGCAGCGTTTTTTCTAGCTCGTAAAAATTTAACCAGGTTTAATACGATGGTTTTCAAGACTGCGTAAAATGGGATAGCGAGTACCATTCCAAGGACTCCAGCCAGGTTTCCAGCAGCCAGTAAAATAATAATAATCGTTGCTGGATGGGTGTCTAAGCTTTTTCCAAGAATAAGCGGTGATAAAATATTACCTTCGATCTGCTGCGCGATGAGAATAACAATAACGACTAATAATGCTTTTGTAGGTGAATCAAACAATGCAACAATCACCGCTGGTGCTCCTCCAAGAATTGGACCGATATAAGGAATAATGTTGGTAAAAGCTACGATTAAGGCCATAACGAGTGCAAATGGTAAATCAATGATTAGGTACCCGATGAAAGCCAGTGTACCAACTGCTAAAGCTACAGTAACCTGTCCCTGAATATAGGCAGAGAGAGTCTCTCCAGTCTCTTTTAGAATCGATAAACCTTCCTGCCTATATGCAGTAGGAAGAAATTTCGAGATAGCTGTAGGGAACTTGTGCCCATCTTTAAACATATAGAATAGCAAAAATGGAACCGTGACGAGAATAATCGCAATATTGGTGATTACACCAAGAATGTTCGTAATGCTGCCGGTAATCGTGTTTGGCAGGGTATTGGCAAATTCTATAAGCCTTTCCTGTACCGTCTCAAGAATATCCTTTTGTTCATCCATAATCCATTTAAATTCAGAAGATTTCATGACACTGTCAATAAATTTCATCGTTTTGTCTGCATACACTGGAAGTTCGTTAGCAAGTGCGGTAAATTGTTTTGTAATAGCAGGAATTAAATTTCCAATCGCCAGTACGCAAAGGAGAATAAAGACCACATAAATGATGATGATGGCTAATAGCCTGGGAACTTTATGACGCTGTAGAAAATTAACAACTGGGTTAAGTAAAAAATAAAGAAAGCCAGTAATCAGAATGGGGAAAAAGATGGTTGAAAAAAAGATTCCGATAGGCTCAAATAAAAAGGATATCTTAGTTGAAACCCAAATGATGGTTAAAATTAACAGGACCTGAATTAACCAGTATTGAAATTTTTTCTTTGCCAATGTTTGTACCTCTATTTCTATATATTTTGTAAAATTATATCAAATCTTAATCTGTTATAGTATCTTTAAGTTATATCAATTTTCTTCACAGGATAGAAAGAAAGGCGCTAAATATGATTAAATCCTTTTATCATTTCTTAATGAAATATAGGCACCCAGAACCAAAAGATGCCCTAAGTGTTTTTGCAAATGAGGCTTTTTTGGACCATAGCTTCCCCAAAACATCGGAAGATTACCATGAACTCAGTTCTTACCTAGAATTCAATGGTCATTATCTGGAGTCCATGACTATATTTGATGAAGCCTGGGAGCTCTATGTACTATCGGAAAGTAATTAAATGTATGTAATTTACCTTTAAATCGTCTCTGCAAAAAGAGGCGATTTTTCTTTTTCTCCATTGTGCGCGGGTACATCCGTTGGTGCATATACTATTGTAATCAAAATTCACGACTCATCATTGAGAGGATGGAGGATATGAAAAGAAGGAATATACCGAAGTATAAGGTCGGTGATACGGTCGTGATAACGATGTATGGTACAGTTGGCAAAGTAACAGATGTCAATTTTCTAATTTTATTCGCTCTTACATATTATTTAATATAGGAGTGATGAAATGTGGCATTAGCAGCCATTTACTTACGTTTATCGAGAAATGAAGAACAATTGGATATTGATGAAATATTAACAAGTCATCGAAATGCATTAATCAAACTTGCAAATCAAAATAAACTTACGTATGACATTTATCAAGAAATCTCGAGTGGGATTAGTACAGAACGAACAGAACTGAATCTATTGCTGAAAAAGTTAGAAGAGTACGATTATCTTTTAGTAATGGATATCGATCGTATTTCGCGTGATAATGCCTATGCAGAACAAATTAAAACAATGCTGATTGCAGAAGACATTAAAATATTGACTCCTCAGGGTGCAATTGATTTGACTCAAGAAAGTAATGAAATGCTTTTCTCGTTCCAAGCAATGTTGGCTAATTTTGAATACAAACAGATACGGAAACGTTTGGGGAGAGGTCGTTTAGCAGCGGCGGAACAAGGGAGGTGGGTAATGAGCAACAAAGCACCACTCGGTTATTCAAAAGATGAAAATCAAAAGTTAATTATAGTAGAAGAAGAGGCAAAAATAATCAGACATATCTTCCAAAAAACATTAGAAAGAGTCAGTGCAAATGAAATTGCTAAGCAGCTAGATACATTAGGCTGGAGGAGTAGAAGCGGTAAAGTTTTAACAACTTCTCATATTTGTGCAGCAAGAAAGAATGTCGTTTATTATGGAGTTGTCCAAGCTTGTAGGAGAGTTAACGGAAGAGTGGTTGATCATGTATTTGTAGAAGAAGCACATGAGCCAATTGTAAGTAAACAGACATTTTTGGAGGTCCAGAAATTATTAGAGGAAAACAAATGTGGCAATCATTTTCATAAAAAGAAAGCAACAAGGAGACTACAAAACTTCCTTTATTGTAATTGCTGCAGAAGAAAACGATACATCCAAATTGATGGTAGTGGAACGGATTTTATTAAGTCATGCTCATATAAAATAAGCAACAACACTTGTAAAGATAGAGGACACAAGTATCTCCCCGTGGAAGATTATGTTATTAAGAAAGTAATAGAAAAGAAGACAGACTTTGAAAAAACCTTAAATAAATTGAAATCATTAGACACTTCTGATGAAGAAAATAAATTAAACAATCAAATGAACTCATTAGCCAAGCAATTAGAAAAAATTGAAAAGAGGCAAAGAAATCTAGCAATAATGCGAATGGATGGTGAAATAAGTAAAAGTGAATTTCTTAAATATAGTGAGGAAAACGAGGAACAAATCAAACAGGTAAAACAACAAATTGATTTAGTCAAAATCCAATTAGAAAACTTGAATAATACAGAAAAAGAACAAGAACGGTTAGAAAAGATTATTGAATTGTTAGGTAGAATAGATACACTTGTCCCGGAAGAATGTAACACTTTCCTTAAAAGATTCATAAAGAAAATCTGGTTCTCAACTAATACAACAGCAGATCATAATACAAAAAAAGAAGCTGCTGAAGTAACGATTAAAATTGAATGGCTTTAATATTATTGAAATTCATATCTGATTATTAAAAGTATATTTATTCCATAATAACTGGTTATATTAATTTTATTACGTCTAGGGTTAAATGAAACCCTAGACATTCTTTTGTAACAAGTAGGTTCGTTATTGTAGGAAGGTCTTTTACTATTCACTCGATCGCTGGTGTCCGTTGATTTTATTCAAGAAAATATAATATTTAATCTTAATAAAAATATGATTATTCTGAAATATAGGAGCAGCAGTAATCAACTACTGATTGGACTTTTAATTGAAACTTTTCATCTGCAGGTACATAGAAAACGCCAGATCCATCAATTACTTTCCAATCTTCTCCCTGTAATTTATATTCTAAGTACCCAGCTAAAATTTCCATTTCTTCTTTTAAATCTGTAGAGAATTCGTAATCACCTGGCAGCATAATCCCTAGTGTCTTCTTCGTTCCATCTTCAAATAAAACCGTCCGACTCGTTACTTTTCCGTCAAAATATGTATTAGCTTTCTTGATAATCGTCACATGATTAAATTGCTCCATAGCTTCAATCTTCCTCCCTTTCTTAGATACAATCAATTTAACATAAAAATACTTTAGTATAAATAGACAGTAAAAATAATAGCATTTGAATATTTCTTTTCCAAGGATGAGGAAATCAAGCTAATTTATCTTTTATTATCCCTGCTCACAAAACATCCTCTCACTTTAGCAAAACTGACAATAGTTTTCTTATCTACGAAAGAAAATGTACAAATGCTCCAAAAGAACACTTTAAAATTCACTATTTTACCAATGACTTTTAAATAGAATTTTCATAATATTACTTTATTGGACATTATGTAAGGTTTACTAACATCAAATTGATACTTTAGCTAACAATGTATGCTTGCTTCTTACTAGAATAATGAAAACAAGATTCAACGTTTTTTATTTATCATGAAAATAAATTTTGAGGAGTTGAGAAGACAATGTCGACAAATTTGGCAAGTCATCCATTAGAAGAAGTAGAGATTCCTTTTCAAAAGGGGTTGGACGAATCACTAAAGCCCAAAACGGAAAAAGGCAGAACGGTAGGGTCCGTAGCGTATATGTTTATGTGGATTGGAGATGGTGTCAATTTAGGTAATATGACACTAGGGGCTAGCTTGATAGTAGCAGGAAGCGCAACACTAAATCTTTTTCAAACATTTATCGCAGCTGCCATTGCAATTGGTATTATTTCAGGGCTATTTGCTTTAAATGATCGTCTCGGATATAGAACAGGTATCCCCTACGTAGTACAGCTTAGAATGTCTTTCGGAATAAAAGGTTCTGTCATTTCAGCACTTTTGCGAGGTATACCTGCCATCGTTTGGTATGGTTTTCAAAGCTGGATTGGTGGTTCGGCATTAAATGAAATTGCGAAAGTTGTGACAGGCGGTACCTTTGATAATGTTGTCATTTGTTTTGTTGTTATTCAGTTGGTACAAATTGTGCTTTCATTGTACGGTTTTCATGCCATCAAATGGGTGGAGATTCTTGCTTCGATTGTGATTATGCTTGGGCTTGTTTATGTATTTGGCGTTCTTTTAGTATCTCACAGTGAGGTTATTACAGAAAAATGGATTCATGCAGAAGGTTCATGGGGCTTGCCATTCTTCACATTCATTATGATATTTTTAGGGAACTATGCGGCAATCTTTTTAAGTGCAGCGGATTACTCACGTGAGCTTAAAACTGGAATTAGTGACACGAAGCGTGGGTTTTTATATTTCTCTCCTATAATAATTGCATATGGATTTGTTCTTACAATCGGTGCCATGCTTGCTTCGGCCACTGGTATTTCTAATCCAGTGAAAGCCTTCGCAATTGTGGTTGACAATCCATATATAACAGTTTCTGTATCAGCGTTTATCGTGATTGGTGCTGTTGCTGTAAACATGGTAGCAAATATTATTCCGCCTACATACGTGATCACATTGCTTACAAAAATGAAGTATAAACCGGCTGTTGTGATATCTGGGTTGCTTGCATTTTGCTCGTTTCCATGGGTACTTGTTCAGGATGATTCTGCAAAAGGTCTTGGTACATTCATACTAATTTATTCCATATTCTTAGGTCCAATTGTTTCCATTTTGATTGTTGAATATTATATATTAAGAAAGCAAAAAGTAAATATTGCAGATTTATATGATGAAAAGGGGCCATTTGCCGGATTTAATCCATGTGCGATTCTTGCGATGTTGATTGGTGCTGGAGCCGCCTTTATAGAAGTTGATTTGGGTTGGATCATTGGGGTTATTGTTGCAGGTATTGCTTACTTTTTATTAATGAAGTATGCGTTCAAAGATTCAAAGTTTAAAAAAGGTACCATTTTCGAGCGGTAATTGTTATTTCGCCGCTGCAATAAATGGCTAAAATGACACCCCTGTATTGAATTAGTATAACTAATCCAATACAGGGGTGTTTTAATTTTCTTATCAATCATTATGAAGCAATGCTTTGATCTGGAATCCAATTCGGAGGCATAATGTTTGTTCAGGGTCTTTTAAACTTCGACCCAGCAGCTCCTCACACTTTTCCAAGCGGTAAATGACTGTGTTTCGATGAACAAATAGCCGCTTTGCTGTTTCAGAAAGTTGGCAGTGTGACTCCAGGTAAACGGATAGAGTTTGTAGAAGGAGATCATAGTCTTTTTTCGGCTCTGTCACCAGTCCTTTGAATGTGTTTTGGTAGAATTGCTTCATTTGTTCATAGGGAAGCATACGTAAAATTTCTGGTACTTCTTTCGGTTGGTATGCTTCAATAAATTGAGTATTGCCAAGCGTCGTGCCGTAATATAGAGCGTTCATTGCTTCTTTATAAGCATCTGGAAGACGAAGGGGTTGTTCGGCATAATTGCTGATACCAAAAGAAATCGTTTTGTTCAGTAGAAGAAAAAGAGTCGACTGGATCGTAGTTAAAAAAGTATGAAAATCTTTCTCATTCTCTTTCCAATTTCCCTTTGTTTCCATAAGGATAATGTATTTATTATCTACAGAAAATAATTGCATCGTCTCGGCGGATGCATGGACCGATTCTTCAATCAGGTCGTAAATGTGTTCTTTTTCTGATTGGTGTTCAGAAAGTAAAAAACTTTTTTCGAAATTGTCTAGTTTGCCAACGGCGCAGAAATATCGATACTCGCCAATCAACCCAAATTCTTTTCCGCGGTTAAGTATTTCCTCGGAGGAGGAAAAAGCACCATTTATGAAGTTTGTGAAAAATTCGTTTCGTAGTCGTTGTGTTTTTTGTCTTAAAGCATTTTCTTTCATTAATTCAAAAGCTATCACATTTGCAGCCTGTTCTACTGTTAAAACAGTTGTTCGGTCTGAGGGTGGGATGAATTGATGAATAAAAAGGTAACTCGGCTTTTTTTTGTGAGTATAGACAGGAAATACTGTAAAGGTTCTGCGATTCTCTCCTACGAGTGAAAATGAGGTAAAACCAGCATTGGGTAAGAAAGAAAAACTACCTGTGAGTAAAGAGTAAAAGTCGTATGACATTCCCTTTGTACTGTTAATCTGACGCAATTGATGATTTAACAGTGTCACGGGACTGCTGATCAAAACAGATAGGCTCTCAAGAATGATATCAAGTCCCTGACCATTTACGATGAGATTCGTGAAGTGTTGATGTGTCTTCATCGCCTGGTGAAGTTCGTTTGTGCGCATATCCAAAATACCGCTGAGGGATTGATGTACAATATCCCCTAAAGCTGTCTCAACCGGAATATCGATAATAGGGATGTTCAATTCATTAGCTAGTTGGATCGCTTCCATTGGAAGGTCATGCAAAAATCTGTTCGTTTTAATGCCAAGGCCAGCGCATCCTTGTTTTTGCATTTCCGTTATTAATTCTAATAGAGATGGGGGATTGTCTTTTAAATGAAATCCAGTGGTAACAAGTAACCCGCCTTTTTTCAAGTATGGAATAATATCAGGTGCATCCATCATATTAACCGTATCAACTTCACGGTTTAATCCATTGTTACCTGCAACAACGACTGCACCAGCATAGACTGGAAGACGTAATAAATTTTCTAGCAACATTTTTATTCACTCCCAGTATGATTTTTGTATTACCTTTTAGTTAAATTAAACAACAAAACCGACAAAGTTTCTACATATTTGTGAATGTTCTTTGCGTTCACTTCTATTAAAATATACATAGACAAGAAAAGAGTGGGGGGGAGTAATAATGGAGACAGATTCGTCTGTATTATCGAAACCAGTAAACAGTATGATTGAATGGCTGTCCTCCTACGGACAGACGGAAAGAAATGGTGTGACTCGCCTTTTATATGATAAAAAGTGGCAAGAAGCCCAGCAGGCTTTAAAGAAAGTGATAGAAACTCTCGGACTCGCTTCTTACTTTGACGACGTAGGGAATTTATACGGACGGCTGGAAGGGTCTGAAAAAAAAGCATCTTCTGTTATTTTAACAGGTTCACATATCGATACCGTAAAGGATGGCGGAAAATATGATGGCGCTTATGGCGTTGTTGCCGGTGTTATTGCACTTGATTATTTATCCCGGAAATATGGCCAGCCAAAACGAACCATCGAAGTTGTGTCACTTTGTGAAGAAGAAGGAAGCCGCTTTCCATTAACCTATTGGGGTTCCGGGAACATTACAGGTCTACGGACAAAAGAGCAGGTAGAAAAGATATTGGATAATCATGGTATACCATTTATTCAGGCAATGAACGAAGCAGGTTTTGGGCTTGGTCACTTCCGTGAAGCAAAACGTAACGACATAGATTGTTTTATTGAACTTCATATCGAACAAGGTGAAATACTTGAGCGGGAAAACAAATCGATTGGCGTTGTCAGCCATATTGTTGGTCAGCGCCGGTATAATGTAACGGTAACAGGGGAAAGCGATCATGCGGGGACCACGCCGATGCATTACCGAAAAGACGCTGTTTACACGGCCGCATTACTTATTCAAGCCTTAATAGAACAGGCAAAAGAAACAGATCCGTTGCTTGTAGCAACGGTCGGCAGAATGGAAATTAAACCGAACATACCAAACGTAATTGCGCGTGAAGTCGTGTTCTCAATTGACATCCGTCATAGTGAAGAAGCCTTGCTTGAAGAATTTAGTGTAAAGGTTTTTGAGGCATTCAAGCAAATTTGCCAGAAACATCAAACAAATCTTCAGATTGACAACTGGATGAACGAACAACCAGTGAAAATGTGTGAAAAGCTAAGTGATTTATCAGCAGCGGTGTTAGAAAAAGAAGCAGTACCCTATAAAGTGATGACAAGCGGTGCAGGGCATGATGCCCAAGTATTCGGGCAATACATGCCTGCATGCTTGTTATTTGTACCGAGTCATAGGGGCATCAGTCATTCCCCAGATGAATATACAAAAGCCGAGGATTTGGAAAAAGGCGTTCAGCTTTTGATCAAAGTCCTGCACAAATTAGCCTATTAAGGAGGACAACAATGTGACAGTATTTCGCGAATTAAACACACCTTTACGGACAATTATGACACCAGGACCAGTCGAAGTCGATCCTCGGGTATTACGGGCAATGAGTACACCAATTTTAGGGCAATTTGATCCGGCTTTTACCCAGATTATGAATGAGACAATGGAAATGCTTCGTCAAGTGTTTCAGACAAAAAACCAATGGACATTTCCAATTGATGGAACTTCGCGTTCTGGTATTGAAGCGGTGTTAACTAGTATTTTAGCACCAGGAGATAAAGTGTTAATTCCAATATTTGGGCGGTTTGGCCACTTGCTTACGGAGATTGCTGAACGGAACGGTGCTGAAATTCATACCATCGAAACAGAGTGGGGCCAAGTGTTTGATCAGGATGAAATCATTAAAGCCATGGAACGTGTAAAGCCGAAAGTGCTTGCGATTGTGCACGGCGAAACATCGACTGGATGTATGCAGCCACTTGATAAACTCGGAAAGGCCTGTCGTGAAATGGATATTCTTTGTGTCGTGGATGCAGTCGCGACCATTGCTGGAACAGAAGTGAAAGTAGATGAATGGCAACTTGATGCTGTTATTGGCGGAACACAAAAATGTTTTTCAGTTCCTTCAGGAATGGCACCAATCACTTACAATGAGCGGGTGGAGAAACTTCTCGCATCCCGGAAAAAAGTAGAAAGAGGTGTACGGACAACTGGAGATGCAGTGGACGTACGGAATCCTATTCAAAGTAATTATTTTGATCTAAGCCAACTCCAGGATTATTGGGGGCCGCGCCGTCTTAATCACCATACAGAAGCGACTTCCATGCTGTATGCTTTACGGGAAGGTGCTAGAATTGTTCTTGAAGAAGGGCTGGAAGAGCGTTTTTCCCGTCACCGTCTTCATGAGAAAGCGATTATGGAAGGGATTAAAGCTATGGGGCTGACACTCTTCAATGATGTAACTTGGAAATTACCGATGGTTACATGTGTCAACATTCCAGAAGGAATTGACGGTGAAGCAATCCGGTCTATGTTACTTGGACAATTTGGTATTGAAATTGCCAGTTCGTTTGGTCCGCTTCATGGGAAGATTTGGAGGATTGGTGCGATGGGATACAGTTGTAGGAAAGAAAATGTTTTCGCTGTATTGTCTGCTCTTGAAGCAGCACTTATCCGGAATGGGGCATCTGTTCAAAGAGGCGAAGCTCTGCAGGCAGCACTAAATGTCTATGACCCAGCCTCTCGTATGGCAGTTATGATGTAATAGCAAGCCGGATCTTATCCAAGTTCGTTTATGGTTAAGCCGGCTTTTTTCTATAAAGAGAAACAGTTGCTATAGCGAAATGCATTTTTTGAAAAGAAGGTGGACATATGTGGGAATGGACGCGGGTAAAACATTGGACAGCAGGGCTGCAATGGCTGTTTTTCCTTTTTACCAATACGGTTGTGATACCGATAACCATCGGAAGTGCCTTTCAATTGGAACAAGGAAAAATAATTGCGCTTCTTCAGCTTTCTTTTCTTTTTACCGGAATAGCTTGTATTATTCAAGCACTATTGGGTCACCGCCGTTCAATTATGGAAGGACAGTCGGGTCTTTGGTGGGGTGTTATTTTAAGTATGTGCTACATAGCGCCGGCACAAGGACTGCCACTGACTGTAGTGGGCGGCAGCATTTCAGCCGGCATGATCATTTCAGGAGTTATTACAATGATTGTCGGTCTATCAGGTTTATCAAGATTCATTGCAAAATGGTTTAATCCGGGGGTTATGGCTGTATTTACGTTTTTATTGGCCGTCCGGCTTAATACCATTTTTTTAAAAGGAATGCTTGGTATTCCTTTTAGTATAGGAGGGTCACCGGCTCAGATTGACATTCCGGTCTTTTTATTATCAGCTATGGTCGTATTGCTAACGATTTTCCTTAGTGTAAAAGGTGGAAACGGCATTGGCCGGTATTCACTTCTCATTGGGATTATCGCTGGTTGGATCGCTTATGAAACCGTCTTTAAATCAACTAGTGAGGCGGTCAATATGAGCAGTGAGTCAACCATTGGGTTATTTCTTCTTGGAGACCTTTCTTTTGATATTGGAATGATCATCACGGCTGTAGTCGCCGGGATGTTAAACCTTTCAAATACATTTGGCGCCTTAAAAGGAACAGATGAAATATACAAAAGTGAAACAACGAATGGACAGTACCGGCGCTCGTTTACGATTTCGGGTGCATTTACAATCATTTCTGGCTTGTTCGGGATGGTTCCGTATGCACCGTATGTTTCGTCTATCGGGTTTTTAAATCAAACCCGAATAGTCGAACGTCTGCCTTTTATTCTTGGAGGCGTTATGTTTATGGTCATGGGTGTGGTTCCTGAAATCGGCAATCTAATTGCTAAAATGCCACTTAGTGTCGGGAGTGCTGCGTTACTTGTGGCTTATATGCGCTTATTACAACCAGCACTTGGCTACTTTGCACAAATTAAACTGACAACAGCCAACTTGTACAGAGTGGCCACACCACTATTTATCGGAACTATTTTTATGTCATTTCCCACTGAATACTTTGGATCGGTTCCAGCAACCATTCGTCCGTTGTTCAGTAATGGCCTGCTGATGGGTATTTTATTGGCTCTTGTATTGGAAAATATTCATTTTCGTAATATTGGAAAAAAGAAAGGTTATAAGCATATTAAGAGAGGGGCATAAAAAATGATTGATAAATGGAATGCATTCATGAGCAAAGAACAAACTCTTGAGCCAACAGGGTCTGGAGTATTAAACGGACAGACATTTGCGGTAAAAGATGTTTATTCGATTAAAGGGCATACATGTACGGCCGGTAATCCAGACTGGTTACGAACACACAATCCGTCTGTTGAGACAGCAAGCAGTATTCAAAAGCTTCTAGCTGCAGGGGCAAAGCTGACAGGTACCTTACAGACTGATGAACTGATGTACAGTTTAAATGGTGAAAATGCTCACTATGGTACCCCGGTAAATCCGAAAGCTCCGGGCAGAATTCCTGGAGGATCATCGAGCGGTTCCGCTTCTGCGGTATCCGCAGGCCTAGTAGATTTTTCACTTGGAACGGACACTGGAGGTTCGGTGAGAATTCCATCTTCTTACTGCGGATTGTATGGGATTCGTCCGACACACAATCTTGTAAGTAGTGATGGTGTTATTCCTTTGGCAAAGAGTTTTGATACAGTTGGATGGATGGCACAGGATGCTAGGCTGCTTGCCCAAGTTGGGGAAGTATTACTTCCATATTCTGGTGACGACGGCTTCTTTCAACGCATTCTTCTAGAAGAAGATGCATGGGCATTGACGGATGCGAAATCAACTGAAGAGCTAAAAAGACTTTTGCCTGCTATTAAAGATAAAACAGACTATTTTGAACAGGTCCAGGTAGCGGATGAAGGATTACCAGCATGGACAGAAATATTTAGGACGATTCAAGCGCTGGAAATTTGGGAAGAACATGGCCCGTGGATTACAAAGGAGATGCCATCATTTGGGCCCGGAATTGCGGATAGATTTCAGATGGCCAGCATGTTGAAGAAAGAGGAGTGCCAAAGCCAGTTTGAACAATGGAAGATGATCAGGCACCGGATGGTTCAATTATTAGGGGATGATGCACTTCTCGTTTTACCAACTGCTCCAGGTCCCGCACCACTTTTAAATTTACAAGGTAAAACAGCCGAACGTTACAGGGCAAGAGCCATGCAATTAACGTGTATTGCTGGGCTTGCGGGATTACCCCAAGTAACTCTTCCGCTTGCAACTGTCGACGGTCTGCCAGTTGGCTTATCAATTATAGCGGGTCGAAACCAAGACAAGCGTCTGTTGAAGTGGGTTGTTTCCTTTGCAGAAGATCACAATACCAAGGAGGCAAAACAATGAAATTAGCAACAATCCGTCATAATGAAGAAGAAATTGCGGCGATTATTGAAGGGGACGGAGTTTTTCAAATGCAGCAGGTCAATGAGCTGTCAGGAAACCTGTGGAGTGAAAAATTGCTTCCACTTATACAGTCTGGGGAGCTTAGTGAATTGACAGCATGGTATAACCATGAAGGTAAGATACAATTACAACAGCAAAATGGTCTTGAACTTAAAGAAGTTGTATTTGCGCCTTTGTTCCGTGCTCCCGAGAAAGTACTCGGTGTAGGCATGAACTATCTAGAAAAGGCTCTTGAGTTATCGGGTAAGCCGCCGGAGTCAGAGCCGGTTATATTCATGAAACCCAATTCAAGCTTAATTGGTCAAGGAGACACAATTGAAATTCCGCCTCAATCGCCGAATGTTGCTGGTGAAGCTGAACTGGCGATAATCATCGGAAAAACTTGTGAAAATGTCGAGGAAATAGATTTTTACAATGTTATCGCTGGTTTTACGACTAGTCTTGATATGACGGCAAAAGATATTCACATTCAGAACCCTGCTTTTCTGCAGCGGGCTAAAAGTTTTAATACGTTCTGCAGCTTCGGTCCGTATTTGATCACGGCAGATGAATTTTCCGATTTAGCATCCATTAAAGTGGAGACGGTATTAAACGGAACGGTTTTTCATGAGAATACGATTAGAAATATGATGTACCAGCCGGCCTATATTGTGTCTTTCTTTTCCAAAATCATGACACTCCAGCCAGGAGATGTCATATTAACGGGAACACCGGGATCCGTCTTAATCCGTGAAGGTGATTCGGTGGAATGCCGAGTAACCGGATTTTCAAGTTTAACTAATAAGGTGAAAAAGCGGGCATAGTTAAAAAGGTAAAAGCTGTTTTAGTAATCGGCGTGATCAGATTCCTAAAAACAGCTTTTTGTTATGAAAGATAGGATTTGTTTTGGGGTATGAACCGAATCACTGAATTCACTTTTAGATAAAATGTACAAATGGATTAAATAAAATCGCAATTCCTCTAATGAATTAAAATTGTGAATACTATAAAATCTAATAAAAAGATCAATGTTATAAAAGGTAACATAGTACGTTACCTCTCCTAAGAAATCAAATAACAGGGGGAAGAAAAATGAAACAATTTGATATGATCATTAAAAATGGAACAGTTGTTTTACCGGATAAAGTAAAAAAAATTAATATCGCCATAAAAAATGGAGTAATAGCGGCGATTAACGATGAGCTCTCATTTGAGGCGGAACGTATTATTGATGCATCAGGCCAGTATGTATTTCCCGGCATGATTGACGTACATGTTCATTTTAGCGATCCTGGCCGTGAATATTGGGAAGGGTTCCGTACCGGCTCACAGATGATGGCGGCAGGAGGTTGTACAACTTTTTTTGATATGCCTTTGAATGGGATTCCTTCCACTATTGATAAAGAGGCACTATATGCTAAAAGCGACAAAGGCAATCAAGAATCTTATACTGATTTTGCGCTCTGGGGAGGACTTGTCCCAGGGAATGAAAATCATTTGGCGGAATTGGCTGAAGAAGGAGTTATTGGATTTAAAGCGTTTCTGTCAACGACCGGGAACAAGGAATTTGAAAATGTGGATGACATTACATTATTAAACGGGATGAAAATCATTGCTGGTTTAAACAAAGTACTTGCGCTTCACTCAGAAAGCGGCCCGATTACTGACTGGCTTACAGCAGAAAAAGTAAAAGCAGGACACGTATCAGCGGACGATTATTTGGCAACGCGACCAATTGCGGCAGAAGCAGAGGCTGTACAACGTGCATTATATTATGCGGAAGTAACCGGCTGTCCGTTACATTTTGTGCACATCAGCTCGGCAGAAGCCATTGAAAAAATTGAGGAAGCAAAGAGTAAAGGTATGAATGTTACAGTCGAAACATGTCCACATTATTTACTTTTTAATCAAAACACTTTGCGTGAAAAAGGAGCGGTCGCTAAATGCGCTCCACCGCTGCGTATGCCAGAAGAGCAGGAAAAACTTATTCAATTACTCATCAACAAGAAGTTTGATATGATTTCTTCTGACCATTCACCATGCACGAGCGATTTAAAAGATCCGGCTGCTTATAATCTTTTCCAAGCATGGGGCGGCATTAGCGGTGGCCAATTTTCCTTCCTTTCTATGATGGAATTGGCTTTGAAGCACAACATACCATTCGAACATATTGCAGAGTGGACAGCCTTGAACCCAGCAGAGCGATTTGGACTTTCATCTAAAGGGAAAATTGCTGAAGGGTATGATGCAGACATGGTCCTTGTTTCTGTTGACGAGTCGTTTACTGTTACAGAAGATAACTTTTTCGCTAAAAACAAAATCAGTGTTTATATCGGACATACGTTCCCATGTAAAGTAATGAGCACAATCAACCGTGGACAGGTGGTCTATGAAGAGGGTGTCATTCGTTCCGAGCAGGCTAGTGGAAAATGGATAACACCAAAAAAATAGAACCAATAGTAAAGCTGTCATCTCATTCTTAAACTTGAATGACTGGCGGCTTTTTAAAATAGAAATCACTCTATTTTTACTTTAATACTATCAATCGAGTTATAACCATATCCTTTCTTGTTCCACATTGCTTCCAATGGATTGATAGAATACTAACGAATCCTTTTTATGTTGGGCAAAGTTGGTTTAACTTAATTGGTGAAAAAGGAAGAGTGGCCCGAAAACTCTTTTGCTACTCCTTTAAGGAATATGTGCTTAAACTAATCAAAAAGGGAAGACAAATATAAAACATCAGTGAATTAATCCCTAAAAATGGAAAGGTTAAGTGATTAAAAGTGCTCAGAAAAGGGAAGTTCTCTAAAAATGTCGGGTTGGGCCTTGCTCTTTCTTTTTGCCCTTTAGTTGAAAAGACCCTCTTCGCAGTAATTTATTGTTATTTGTTTGGTAGTGAATGTGGATGAAACGTTCATAATTTGGATTTTTACAAAAATGCTGATTATGTAAATTTAATTATAAATATACACTGCAGACAAGATACCATTCTAGAACGTAACGCATATTTTACTACGAGGTGATCTCATCATGAAAGTAAAATATGAAGAAATAGGCACTTTTGACGCGGAGAAAGCCACTAGGGGATTAATTGAGCTGTACAATAGGATTAACAAGCCAAATGCTCAAGATGAAAAAAATAATGAAAAAGCAAAAGATAAAACAAATGATAAAACAAATGATAAAACAAATTAACTCGTGTACCGTTGGTATACGAGTTTTCTTTTTATATAATCAAGGTTATAGCCAATAAATTTAGGAAAGTAACAGATGTCAAGTTGATTGACGGAAATTATGTATATGAAGTGAATAAAAGTGATGGTCTTTTTGTTGAATCAGGACTACAGCTTCTTTCAGAATATGAAGGGACTTTGGTGGAACAGGAACAAATAGATATCGAATACAAATTCTTTTTCGGAGATTTAGTTCAGGTCGCTGGTTATGGCTCTGATTTGTTTAAGATTGTCGGATTTCGAACAGAAATTTGGCGCTACAAAGAAGATGCATGGGAAGATGTTATCTACGAACTTTCAAGGATTAGTGATGGGGAATGGCTAGAAGCGGGTGAAGAAGAAATGACACTCGTGGCTGACGCTGAGAGTGCGGACACATTCATTCAAAAGTTAGGGCTTCTTTATTTAGTAAATAATGATGAGAAGCAGCAAGTTGCAACTTCAAAAACTCAAAAAAACATCGTCAGAAAAGCAGAACTTGAAGAAATCGAACGTAAAAAGGAAAGAAAACAGCTAATTGATAATTTATTAGATATTTTTAATGATTACAAAATTTTATATACCATGTTCAACGATCAGGAATATTATCAAGTTATGCGTGTCATTCTTAGAAAATTAAAAAGTGTAGTAAATGACGATGGTAAAAGCCATGTCTAGCTTCTACCAGCTGGAAAAAGACACTAATAGGTAAATGACCAAAGGAATCCCACCCCATTTTATTAAAAAAAATAGACACTCTAAAATTTTCTCAAAGGCAGAGATGATTAAACCATCCTCCTGATTTACGTCTTCAATAATAGCTTCAATTTTTGCATGTAGATTTGACATACCTCTATCACCTCATAATCGTTCTTTATATTCAGCCTATGCTTGTCCTGAGAAAAAAAGACATAATTAATCTTTTATTTTCCTCTCTATGTTTAAGCTGTAGAATATTTACCGATTCTTCTAGAAGTAAATAGCATGAATACGCAGAATTCATCATACATTCTGTAAAAAGGGGGCGATGCTATGAGAGAAATTGAAGTATTTATTGATACGGAAGAGATTGCTGAATTTTTCTTTCATGAGCTGGTGAAAAGAGGATACGTTCCTTCGGAAGAAGAATTGGAAGAAATCGCTGATATCACCTTCGAGTATCTCATCGAGAAAAGTATTATCGACGAAGAAGTTGAAGATGAATAGGTAAAATATCACGATACTTTATTCATCTTTTAAATACGGGATAACGAAAAACGAGCATTTGAACCTGCTCGCTTTTTGTTGTGAAAAACTTTTTTACTATTTTCTTTAAAGTATGAAACTTTCCTTTTTCTTTACCGTATTACATACAACGAGGCTCGAGGAGGTAAGATGATGCTAAAAAAGATTTTAAAGTCACTTCTAGGAAGTAAATCTCATCATCAAAAATATTCACATTCTAGTAATGCATGGAAAAAAATGAACAAAAACAAACATAAACACTTAGGCCATCACCACTACAAAAACAAGCATAAAAGTGGCAGTTCCTTTTCAAGTTTTTATAGCAGTTAAATATTTTTATGTTTAAAAGAATGATTTTATTTGCCTCTAACAAAATGGAAAGCCGATTTCAGCAAAATGAAATCATAGCTAATCGCTACCAGGTTGTGAATCATCTAGGTGTGGGAAGCTACGGAAACAGTTACTTAGTCTTTGACCAACTATTACAACAAAAAAAAGTGTTAAAAGCCTTACGTATCCATAAAAGAATCACGAAGTCTGGCAGAAAAAGATTTGAGATTGAAAAAGAGCTGCTTCAATCCATTAAGCACCGTGGGTTTCCGAAGTATTTTGAGGATGGCAGTTACAAAGATATTCCTTTTTATACGATGGAATATATCGAAGGTAAGAATTTTGAACAGCTAATCTTTCAGGATGGGCGTCAATATACTGAATTAGAGGCTTTTAAAATAGCCAGTGATGTACTAGAGCTTATAAACTATTTACATGAACAGCAGCTTATTCACCGAGATATAAGGATTCCCAATGTAATTGCGAATGGTTCTGAGATTATGCTTATCGATTTGGGGCTTGCTAGGAAATATGATCAAGATGTTGGTGAACATAAAAAATCAAAACGGAATTTACGAAAAGAGATTACTCCTCAAGCGGACCTTTATGGTTTGGGTCATTTTTTGTTGTTTTTACTTTACTCTAACTATTCCTTTCTAAAAAAGCAGAAAGAAAGCAGCTGGGAAGAAGAATTAGAGATATCCTATCAAGCAAAGCACATTATTAGCAGGCTTTTACAAATAGAAGACTGCTATGAGAGCTGCGCACAAGTAAAGACAGATATGAAAATATTAATTGGGAAATAAGGAGGAAATGATAATGGCTTTTTTTGATAAAGTATTTGCTAGTGTAGGAATTGGTTCTGCTACGGTTGACACAAAGCTTGAGCGAGATCGATATACGCCTGGGGAGACGATTAACGGTGTAGTTGAAATCAGAGGCGGGAAGGTAGACCAACAGGTAGATGACATCTATTTATCGTTAAATACTACTTATTTAAAAGAATCAGATGATAAAAAGTATAATGTTACAGCTACTATTGATCGTTTCCGTATTACCAGTCCATTTACCATTGGAAAAAATGAAAGAAAAGAAATCCCTTTTTCCTTCCAGCTTCCACTAGACACACCACTTTCAATTGGCAGGTCTAAAATCTGGGTTACCACAGGGTTAGATATTAAAAATGCAGTGGATCCTGGTGATAAAGACTTTATTCAAGTTGTACCTAATCAATTAATGAATGCAATCTTTAATGCAGTTGACGGTCTTGGATTCCGTTTGCGTGAGGCGGATTGTGAAGAAGCTTCATACAAAGTAAGAGGCCGCTTGCCATTTGTGCAGGAATTTGAATATGTTCCGACCTCCGGACCTTTCCGCGGAAGATTAGATGAGCTTGAAGTAGTAATGCGGCCATCTGGAAATGGAGCAATAGAATTACTTTTACAAGTAGATCGTCGTGCTCGTGGATTGGGAGGATTATTTGCAGAAGCAGCAGGTTTGGATGAAACCAATGTAAGATTAACAGTTACATCAGCTGACATTCCAAACCTCCAACAGCAAATTCAAAGTGTTATTCAGAGATTTTCTTAATACTCGACAAAAAAAGACGCAATTCTCTGAAGGATTCTACTATGTTCATCTCTAATTATTAAAGTAATGACAATTATTTTAATGATTGGAGGGGATAAGATGATCAAGGCGATAACCAGAAGAGCTAATATTCAATATGATGTGACAATCTTTCAAACTCCAAAGTATAGAGAATACAAAGGATACCAACAAGTTTATCGTACCTTTATTCGTGCAGGTACCCATGAAAGTTGTTTGGAGGAAACATTTAGTCTCTTTAATGTTACCGATCGAATTCCATCGAATTATAAGGGAAGATTTCTTTCCACTGGAGATATCATCTTAATTGACGAGGGTCGCGGCGGGCAGCATTATTATCAATTGAAGCCTGGCGGCTGGCAGCCTATAAATCGAATCCATATAAGATAAAAGAAGACCTAAGGAGCCCTTCCTTAGGTTTCTTTTGTGGATTAACCTCTTGCTTTTCTTCCGCCAGCAGCACTATTTTCTTTTGCGTGTGCTTCATGTTCTGCAATGATTGCCTCGGGTGGAATATGGTTATTTTTCTTTGGACGATTTGTTTGTGCTCTATGCTTTTTTCCCATAATGTATCGTACCTCCTTTGGATAATATAAAAATAGCTTCCCACAAATAAAAAAAATCATGACCATTTCAATCAAAGGTTTTTCAATCGAAATTGGTTATGATATATTGACAAGTGTGAGTTTAGGACTTCACTTAGATGACTGGAGGATTTTTATTATGAGTGTACATATTGGTGCGAAGGAAAATGAAATTGCAGAAACGGTATTACTGCCAGGAGACCCGCTCAGGGCTAAATATATTGCAGAAACCTTCTTAGAGGATGCAAAATGCTATAACGAAGTAAGAAATATGTTTGGTTTTACTGGTACTTATAAAGGGAAAAGAATTTCTGTTCAGGGAACAGGAATGGGAGTTCCCTCTATCTCGATATATGTAAATGAATTAATGAACAGCTACAATGTTCAAAATTTGATCCGTGTCGGTACTTGTGGTGCGATTCAAAAGGATGTAAAAGTTCGCGATGTTATTTTAGCGATGACAAGTTCAACTGATTCCAACATGAATCGTTTGACCTTTGGAGGCGTCGATTTTGCTCCGTGTGCTAACTTTGATTTGCTCAGAAAGGCCTATGATGCAGGAGTAGAAAAAGGACTAAATCTAAAAGTAGGGAACATTTTCACAGCAGACTCGTTCTATAATGATAATGCTGAACTTGAAAAATGGGCTAAATATCAAATTCTTGCAATTGAGATGGAAACAACAGCTTTATATACGTTAGCGGCTAAATTTAACCGCAAAGCACTATCAGTTCTAACTGTAAGTGACCATATTTTAACAGGTGAAGAAACAACTGCCGAAGAGAGACAATTAACATTTAACGATATGATTGAAGTAGCATTAGAAGCTGCTACAAAATAATAGGAAAATCGACCTCTTTCAATGCCTGAAAGAGGTTTTCTAATTGACGTTTTTGGTAAAAATAGATATAGTGCATTAAGGAAGAAGAAAGATAGATAGGTGAGAAAATGGGTTGGAAAACTTTATTATCGATTGGTTTCTTAACCATTCTAATTAGCGGCTGCAGTCAAATCGATTCACTTTTAAATAAGCTTCCGTTTACTGCTGATGACCATAGTAAGAATCAGCAGTCACAAGAAGATATGCCTCCTCTTAATGATCCACTTAGTTTGGAATCAATATTTTTCAATGAAGTAAAAGAAGTAGATGGCAAAAATGTGATTCAAAATTCTACCAATGTCATGGCGTTGGTTAACAAAGATTTTTACCTGCCTGAAGATTACACTCCAGGAGACCTTGTTAGACCAAATGTTGAGTTTTCATTTGGTGAGGAGGAAATAGAAAAAAGTTTAATGAGAAAAGAAGCGGCTGAAGCATTAGAGAAAATGTTTGCGGCTGCTGAAAAAGACGGAATAGAACTATATGCCATTTCAGGTTACCGCTCATATAGCCGGCAAAAATCGCTGTTTGAAGCTGAAGTAAATAGAGTGGGGCTAGAAAAGGCTGTTCAGGCAGTTGCTTTTCCAGGGGCGAGTGAACATCAATCAGGGTTAGCTATGGATATTTCAAGCAAATCAAATAAATTCTACTTAAATGAAGCCTTCGCTGACACAACAGAAGGAAAATGGCTGAAGGATAACGCCTATCGCTTTGGTTTTATTCTAAGATATCCGAAAGAGAAAAAAGACATTACCAACTATATGTATGAACCTTGGCATTATCGCTATGTTGGAATTAAGGCAGCAACAATTATGTACAAGCATAATTGGACATTAGAGGAGTATTTTAATGAAGTAAAGAAAATATAAAGAATACAGTACGGCACGCCTAAGGCAGGATGTGCCGGTTTTTTATTAAAAAGATTAGAAAACAGTCTGTTGTATTGGCACCCTGTTGATTGGAACGGAAGGCACGAAGACTCCTCGAAAATGCTGTCGCATTTTCTTCGTGCGTGGGCAGATTCAAGGAAGTAATTCAATGTCCTGCGGGATGACGGGGCTGGGGAGACCCCACAGGCGCTTAAGCGCCGAGGAGGCTCCCCGGCACGCCCGCGGAAAGCGAAGTGCCTCGTGACAGGCAAAGACCGCCTGTGCCTGCGATGATTATTCAAAGAAGCTTTCCTTAGTGGAGTGGAGATCAACAGGCATATATTCAAAGGAATGAATAATATTTCTTTTTTATTTTTTATTAAAAGATGTTATTCTAATCTTTAAGGGCTAGTTTTACATATTATTTTTTCGACAATGAAAGTGGTGAAGGCTTTGGATGAACAAAACGTTGAACAAGAACATACCGAACAAGAACAAGTAACAGACAAAAAATCAGGATATGTACACATTAAGAAATTTCATTTTATATTGATACTGTTTTTCCTTGTATTACTATCTACAGGAATAACAACATTTGCTCTATCATTCGGAGAAGAAAAAGTCATTACAGTAGGAACAGAAAGAGCTGAATTTGAAAAACTTTACGCTGCCTACGATACATTAAAGAGCGGATATTTCGAGGAACTTGACCAAAAAAAACTAATCAATGGGGCTATTGATGGTATGGTAAAGGCCCTGGATGATCCATATACAGACTATATGAGCGTGGAGGAAGCTGAAAACTTTCATAGCTCTATCAATTCATCTTTCCAAGGAATTGGAGCTGAAATCCAAGAGAAAGATGGACATATTACCATTGTTTCACCTATCAAAGGATCTCCTGCGGAAAAAGCAGGATTGAAACCAAATGATATCATCATGTCAGTAGATGGCAAAAGTCTTCAGGGAATGACTTCAACTGAAGCAGTAACGATTATTCGCGGTAAAAAGGGGACAAAGGTTGAGTTGACCATCCAACGCCCAGGAACGGATGCACCGGTAAAGGTCCCGATTATTCGCGATGATATTCCGATTGAAACGGTTTATGGTGAGATGGTTGGCGATGGTATTGCAAAGGTTCAAATTACTAGTTTCTCTACCAATACATCAAAAGACCTTACAGCAAAGTTGAATGAACTTCAAAAAGAAGGTATGAAAGGGTTAGTCTTGGATCTGCGCCAAAACCCAGGTGGATTATTAGATGAAGCCATCAGTATCTCAAGTATGTTTGTTCCAAAAGGGAAGTTGATATTAAAAGTGGAAGACCGTAATGGAAAGACGGAGGAGTACCCTTCACAAAATGATGGAGATCCTGACTTCCCATTAGTGATATTAATCGATAAAGGAAGTGCCAGCGCTTCAGAAATTCTTGCTGGAGCAGTAAGTGAATCTGCTGGAGTAAAGCTTGTAGGTGAAACCTCCTTTGGGAAAGGAACTGTTCAGACAGCCAAGGATTTCCCTGATAAATCAAATATTAAATTTACAACGGCTAAATGGCTCACGCCCAATGGTAACTGGATTCATAAAAAGGGAATTAAGCCTGATTTCGAAGTTCCGCTTCCGGAGTATGCATCTCTGCCAATCATAAACCTAGATAAAGAGCTGAAGCTGTCTAGCTCTTCAACTGAGGTTGAAACAGCACAGAAAATGTTAAAAGCAATCGGTTTTGATCCAGGTCGTGAAGATGGATTCTTTGATGAGAAAACCCAAGGTGCTGTAAGCAGTTTCCAAACCGCTAATAATTTGCCTGCTGATGGAGTTTTAAAAGGGGATTCCACTTTTAAATTAATGGAAAAACTGAGAGAAATGATTGAAACAAATGATACGCAACTTCAAAAGGCAATTGAAGTGTTAAAAGAAGAAATGAAATAATGAAGAGGTCTGGACCATTTGGTTCAGGCTTTTTTGTGTGAAGAAAGTATAATCTTTGCCTGATTTTCCAACAATGGAGATGAAATAAACGGAAATTAGGTGAGGTATAAATTTGAAAAAATTAGTCATTGCCGTAATCGTCCTATCGTTTTTCGGATTTGGTCCATTAAAGTCTTTTTTTCAAAGTGGTACAGAAAACGACGGGGAAGGAAGAAAGAGTATCCCCATCCTAGAAAAATTAAAGGACACATCAAAAAGTGAAGAGAAGGTTGAAACCTATCTTATTATGGAAAAGAGGACAGAACCTGCTTCATCCAATACAGAACCAGGAATGCTTTTAAAATATGATAAAGATAACAAAAAAATCGAATATGGGACGATCTTGCTTCCAATGATTGAACAAGAAGCTGAAATCCACGAGCTGAAAAGTGCGGTAAAAGAAAAATATCAAGTAGATATTGATTATTGTGTCCTCTTTGATACGAATAGTATAAGTACGTTAATCGATTTGCTTGCACCAAATGGTATTGAAATGACCAAAGAAGGGCAATTAGCTGGTGAAGCCCAAACACTAAAGGGCGAGGATTTTGTATGGTATTTGGAGCAGCTAAAGCTGAATCCTAGTTCCTCAAACGAATTATCTCCGATATTTATGGCCTTAAAACAAGAAATTATCAATCGAATATCGCCAGAAAAAATAATTACTTTAGCACCGCAAATCGTTAATGAGACTTTAAAGAGTGTCACTACTGACATTGGTAAAGGAAAATTAATGGATTTAGGATTATCTGTGGTGATGAACCCAGTTACTTCAATTGAACAAATCAACATAGTGGCGGCTAATCAAAGAGTTGAGTTTGAAAAGGTAAATAAAATGTTGGAAGACGAACAAGAGTTATATTAACCACAAACAAAAAGGCGAATGATTCATTTTCTTCCTTCTCAATTTTCAGGAAGAACATCTAATAATTGACGAATTCTTTCTTTTTTACGTTCTATCAATTCTGCAATAAATTGACCATATTCGGTATCTTTTTGTGAGGCCATCTCTTCATATAGTTCCTTTAACTGGTCAAGGTGCTCTTTTAGGGTATATTCATTCACGCCAGAACCTCCAGACTGTACTTTGCGAAGGATGATTTCAACGAGTTTATCATTGGTTGCCTCTAGTGATTTTGTTCCTTGTCGGACATAAATGGCGCCATATCGAAGCTCGTTTCGTTGAACAACCGAAGTATAGGGAACATATTTTGGATCATATTCAATAATGAGTACCTGAAACCGTTTATTACTGAAGGCTAGTTGATCCTTATTATAATGAAAATCTTCTGTCCGATATTTTAAATATTTTGGCAGTAAATTGGCCAGTTTGTTGTCAATATCTGCTTTATCTAAGAAGTCATCTTCGTTTAGGCCAGTTAAAGCAATAGCACCCTCATCATTTTGACTGACGCCGACTATAATACAGCCTCCACCCGAATTTGCGATAGCCAGAACATGTTTTGCCATTTTAGAAAATTCTGTCCATTTGGTTTTAAAGTCTAGAAAATCCGTTTCTCCCGTATTGTGAAGAAGAAGGTCTTTTAACGATTCATGTGAAGGGTTCTTAATGAAATGCAGGAGACTTTTTGGGTAGACATACTCATAGATCATGAGGAATAGTCCTTTCTGAATATTCTTTTTACTATTATTATAAGCGGTTTGTATCTAGTTGTTAGCCCAATTTCAGATATAATAAAAGGAATATCAGATGAAAAAGAGGTAAGCAGTATGCACAACACTGAGGTTTATATATTATCAGGTTTTTTGGGAAGCGGAAAAACGACACTTTTGAAGCGATTACTGGAGAATGAGCGATTTCTAGGCAGAAAAACGGCTGTCATGATGAATGAGCTGGGGAAGGTCTCGATTGATTCTGAAGTCGCTCGTGATGAGGACATCGCTTTGAAAGAATTATTAGGAGGCTGTATCTGCTGTTCGATTCAGGACAAACTTGAAGCGCAGCTGCAGGACTTATTAATAAATGAAAAACCAGAAGTCATTTATATTGAAACAACGGGTGCCGCACACCCAGTTGAAGTTCTAGACGCCATTCTTTCACCATTATTTGCCGATCAATTTACGATAAAGGGAATTGTAACCACTGTGGATGGATTAAGATGGAGAGATAGAAAAGTATTAAGCCCACAGATTCACCAATTGCTTCTCGAGCAGGTTAGGCACGCAGATTTCATTCTGATTAATAAAATGGATGAACTGTCAGAATCTGAACAGGCGAAAATTATTTATGAAATTCAGGGAATTAATTCGGCGGCACGTTGTTTATTAACCACTTTTTCACAGGTTTCAATCGATGAATTGAGAAAACTAACTTTATCATTTGATAAAGAAACGAGTTCATCATTCTCTAAAACAGCCCTTAATTTAACTACCTTTGTTTATCAATTTCAAGGCCCTATAAGCCATACAGGGTTCGAAGAATTTTTGAAGGATTTACCGGAGAGGATTTATCGAATCAAAGGATATGTGAAATTTGATCCTTCATCCAAACCATATCTCTTTCAATACTCATATGGAATGCCTTTTTATATGAAGGAAGAAATGAATTTACCATTAAATCTTGTGTTCATAGGTGAAAATATTCGATGGTTAGAGCTTGAAGAGAAACTCAAAAGACTTGAAAATGCCTTCAATATCCAATAAGAATAATGAATGAACATTTCTTCTTCAGGTAACTCTTTTAATGTAGTTATTTAACATTAAAAGGGGGATTAGATGAAGAGTAGAACAGTTTTTGTGATGGTAATTCTTTTCCTCCTATATGGTCAAGGGATTCATGCTGTTACAAATGTTAGTTACAAAATTGAAATGCTTCCATGGGAAGAAGTCAATAAAGTTTTGCCAAAGTATTCAAAGTTTACCGTCCTGGATATTGAAACCGGCAAGAAGTTTAAAGTTCAAAGACGTGCGGGAAGTCATCATGCCGATGTACAGCCATTGACTCCGAAGGATACAAAAGTTATGAAAAAAATCTACGGTGGAAAATGGAGCTGGAAACGGCGGGCCATCATCGTGATTAGAAAGGACCAATGGATTGCGGGATCCATGCACGGTATGCCGCATGGCGCTGGGGCTTTAAAAAATAACTTTCCGGGGCATTTTTGTATCCACTTCTACGGAAGTACCACCCATCGAACAAATGCGATGGACCTTTCACATATGTTAATGATATTTAAGGCTTCTGGAAAACTCGAAGAGTACTTAAGTATGGCCTCGCCATATGAAACAGTTGAAGCATATATCGCTGGTTTAAAGCAGCAGGATGTGTATATTTCTAAGTTAATCAGCGCGCAAAAAATTAATTGGAAGCCAGTACTAGGCAAAATTGAAAACGTTAGAATAACAAGAATGCCGATATTACCTGCCGAAGATTTAAGACAGGAAATAAGCATGGATGTACCTGTGGAAATTGACTGGTTTATAAAAAATAGAGGAAGGCAGCACTACAGGGGCGAAATCCATTTAATGCGGTTTTCCACGATGGAAGCATGGAAGATAGATACTGTATCCTTCCTTAAAGAAAATGATTTAAAATAACATGAAAAAACACCTTCATAAAGGTGTTTTTTCATGTTAGGCTTGCTGGCCAAATTTTATGAACGTCCTCTCGTCCTCAATTAACCCGCAGGAGGCACATTGAATTCGATAATCTGGTCCATTATAAGGAAGGTGAAAGGGTTCTAAATCGTTTTCGCTGTATTCTCTGACGACCTCACCGGATTGGGGGTCTAGTTTTACAGATTGAGAAACTTGTTGGATTATATTGAAACGGCTTCGATTGGTTTTACAATTTGGACATTTATAAGGTGTTGACATGGTTATCTCCTTTCACAATATTATTGTATTTATTTTTTGCGATAATGTTAGAAAGTATGTAACAATGCAATTGAGGATATATGGAGGTGGCTGTATGACTAGTAGCGACTTCAATTATGATGAATTATTAGCTGAATATCGCATGATTTGGAATAATCGTTTGCTTGCTGCCGGTGATAGAAGCAGTGAAGACACACTATAGGAAGCAGTGAAAAGAGAACTGCTCGATGTAAATTCCCAGCCGAGAATTCGTAAAAATAAGTACGAGAAATATTATTCTGCTATTAACAGAATCACACAGTCAACAATCTCAAATGAAGCAATGGTAGCACTCATACAGTTGCATAATGGTGCTATGGAGCAAATAATAAAGGAGGGATAAAGATGAGAAAGTACTTATTTCTAATTCTAATCATTGTATCTGTTTTGAACATCAGTGCATGCAATAATAAAGATAAAAAAGCTGAAGAGCTGCCTGATTTTGTGGAGGTGAATTTGACGGTTAACCCTGAAAAAGGAAATGTCAACGAACCGATGGTTTTTGAAGCAAAGGTAACCCAAGGAGCTGAAAATGTTGAAGACGCCGATGAGGTGACCTTTGAAATTTGGCGTTCCAAAGATGAAAAGCACGAAAAAATCAAAGTGGAACATACCACAGATGGCATCTATCGTTTAGAAAAATCATTTCAGCAAGAAGGGACTTATTACATTATTTCTCACGTTACCGCTAGAGACATGCATAACATGCCTAAAAAAGTATTCGTTGTTGGAACACCAAGTGAACCAGAAGATCCAAGTGAATCGAAGAATGATATGAATATGGAAGGGCATTAAGAACAAAAAGCGGAAGCGCCTTGACCAGAGAAAAAAGCAGTTCATTTTTTCCTAGCCCCGACAGGCAAAAGTTCGGCAAAAAAGTCCGTTCTTTGGACTTTTATTGCCGAAGGTTTTTTGACCCCGAGGGGCTAGGCGCTGCAGCTAGATTAAAAAGGGAAAGACAGCTGAAGATTTGTATGCTGTCTTTCCCTTTTTACATTTCTGTCACATCGATTTGCGAATATTGAATGTCATGTGATTTTATTAATTTGATCTCGAGTATTCCGTCTCTAAATTTTGCAGATGAGCCTTTCTTTTTTACCATTGCTGGAAGCGTGATGGAATGTTTATCATCTCGCTCGGGTATGTTTTCGACCATCAACTGGTTTGCAGTATGATAGATCCGCAAAACTTTAAGGAGTGATTCATCCTTAATCGGGATCCTGACAAAAACAGAATCATGCGTTTCAAAGGATGCAGCGTTTAATGAATTTGCCTGCTGAGAGGGCTGGGGGCGAAAATGATTGACGAAGTCATGAGAATTCATGGTGCTTCCGGATTGAGCAGGCATGACATTTCCCAAAATTCCTTTGATAAATTGGTCGATTTCATCAGGTTTCATTTGCTGAAGCTTATTTTTCATATCTTTATTAAAAGGAAAAAAATTAAACGGGAACATAGACTCCCCACCTTCCAGCACACTGGGCATTGATACCTTATACTATGCAGCATAGGCTGCTGGCGTTATAAATAACTAGAAATTTGAAAATATAATCAAGCCTTCCAAGCATATAGTTTTAGAAAACATTAATGTGAGGTTATGGCTCGTGAAGAAAAAAACCGCTTTAATTACTGGAGGAGCTACTGGTTTAGGAAAAAAAACTGCCTGCCAGCTTGCAAAACAAGGCTACCAGCTAGCTGTTAATTATCGAAACAGTAACCAAGAAGCAATACTTCTTTCAAAAGAGCTTGAAGAGAAATTCGGGAGTGAAATTATTTGTATTCAAGGAGATGTTGCCATTCAGGCAGATTGTACAAGAATTGTTGAAACAGTTATTTCGGAATTTACCTCCATCGATGTTGTCATTCATAATGCAGGACCCTATGTACGTGAAAGAAAGAAACTGACGGAATACTCATTCGATGAATGGAATTATATAATCAATGGGAATCTAAATGCTGTTTTTTATTTATCGAAAGCGATTATTCCTATTATGAGAGAGCGGCAATGGGGGAGAATCATCACTATGGGTTTTGAAAGGGTAGAAACCAGTCCTGGCTGGGTTTACCGTTCGGCTTTCGCTGCTGCAAAAACAGGGCTGGCATCGCTGACAAGAACCATTGCAATCGAAGAAGCCGCAAATGGTATTACGGCTAATATGGTTTGCCCTGGGGATATTATTTCTCACTGGAAGGAGAAAAGGATTGAGGAAGCGACTTTTAGTGAAAGCGTGCCAGTGGGAAGACAAGGAACAGGGGAAGACATCTCGCGTGTCATTTCCTTTCTAGTAGACGAAAAGTCTGACTTTATAACTGGAAGTATCATTCCTGTCACTGGAGGAAAGGATGTCCTGGGAAAAGTTTATTCTCAAAAAGGTCAGTCAAAATAATTTTCCTTTTACAATTTTTTGAACTATTCTATTTTTTGGAATGATTTATGTTCCTTTTGTGGATAATAAATCTAACACATCTATGAAAGGAGCAAAATAAAATGAGTTTTAACATGAATCGTATTAATCCAAATCAAACTCAAGTATTTTTTCATGATGGTCGTTTTGAAACATTAACGAACGAGGAACTAGAAGAATTTTTGCTCCATATGGGTATAACTGAGGTTAATTTCGGAACGGAACCAAACATAACGGATTAATTAAATTCTCTTTATAACAAAAAAAGCAATCGGCTGTAGCCGGTTGCTTTTATGCTTCTAACAAATGTGATGGTTCTTCCTGTACAGAACCATTATTACGCATGAGGTAAAAGGAGTATTGGTCTTTTGGTATTTCATATAAATCATATACATCACCATTCGCATTTAACTGGTCGTATAGTGATTTTCTAGTTTCATTTGCCTTAACTACATAAGGGAGTTTTTCTGCAGCCTTAATAGACCTAATATTGACTTTACGAATCCTCATAAAGATGGTCTCTATTCCTAACGTATAAAAAGCCTCTTGGAAAAAAGCATCCTTCGCTGGAGCGTTATAACCTTTCCCGTGATAAGGTTTTCCAAGCCAAGTGCCTAAAAATCCTGCATTATCTTCGATATCAAAAAGATTTATGGTTCCGATAGGGGCACCCCATTCATCAAGGATAGTCCGCGATATTAATTCACCGCGTTCTTCCGCTTCAATCGTTTGTTTCGTCATAAAGATAAATTCTTCATATGAAGAACATTTTTGGCGCACAAAAGGGAAGACATCTGGATGCGACATAAGTTCAAATAATACATGGCTGTCATGAAGATCTCGTTTCTTAAGCATTGAATTTCCCTCCATTGGGCAATCCGATCCCATGTCTAAAGAAGCGGCCCACCCACGAAATTTTTTATTCAGATAAACTAAAAAATTTCGGGGTGGGAATCGAACCCACTAGAACCAGGTATTACTGGTGGCGCACCATTTGCCTTCCCTATATCATTTTTTTTGCTGCGGAAATAATGTGATTTCCCCCTAGATTTTTAGGCCTTCTTTCGGTTTCACTTAGAGTATCATACTAGAAAAAATAAAAAAAATAAATAGGTTTTTTGTTGATTTTTCGTGTTTATTTATTGGCAAATTTCAACATATTTCTACTGTTCTGAGAATACGATTTCACCACTAATCATTGTCCATTTTGGTTTTGCTAAATAATGAAAAGGATGGTGACTCCATAGAACTAAGTCTGCGTCTTTTCCTTCTTCAATGCTGCCTATCTGGTGGTCTAACCTTAGGTTCCTTGCCGGTAAAATGGTAATCCCTTCTAATGCTTTTTCCTCCGAGAGACCTTCGCGCACGGCGATACCCGCACATATATTTAAATATTGAATGGGGGTATACGGGTGATCGGTAGTAATCGATACTTCGACACCATTATTTGTGAGCTCTTGATACGTTTTCCAAGTCTTATTTTTTAGTTCAATTTTTGATCTCCTTGTTAAGGTCGGACCGACAGAAACCTTTAAGTTCATCCCAGATAACTCACTGGCAATTAAATGCCCTTCAGTACAATGCTCAATTCTTAAATCAAGGTTGAATTCCTCAGCGAGACGTAATGCGGTAATGATATCGTCAGCACGATGAGCATGAATTCTGACAGGAATTTCTCTTTTTAATGCCATTACAAGTGGAGCTACTCGTAAATCCTCAGGAGTATCGGTATGGATTGCTTTATAGAACGCTTCTCTAAGCATTCCCATGATGCCCATTCTTGTTATCGAATCATTATTTCCCTGACTATGGATTCTTTTTGGATTTTCTCCTAATGCGAGTTTTAGACCTGCAATTTCCTGAACGATCATTTTTTTTACATTTTTCCCGGTTGTTTTAATAACAGATGTGGTGCCTCCAATTACATTTGCACTACCTGGCATGACGTGTGCGGTGGTGATTCCACTTTTGATTGCGTCGGAAAAAGCAGGATCTAAAGGATAGACGCCATCTATGGCTCTAATATGAGGAGTCATGGCCTCTGCTGTTTCGTTTGCATCATTACCAGCCCAGCCAGTTCCTTCATCGTATAGACCTAAATGGGTATGAACATCAATAAAGCCTGGAAAAAGATATAGTTGATTACAGTCCATTATTTTAACCGTTGAATCCGTTTGAAGATTTTTTCCTACCTTTATGATTTTTCCATTATCAATTAGAACATCAGCGCTTTTAAGCGGTTCAGATGTAATCGGGTAAAGTGTTGCGTTTTTTAAAAGTATTTTCATGATCATTAAACCTTTCTACACACTGATAATATTATTTTTATTATTTTATCAACTGGACGATTGAGTTGATAGTGGAAAATAAATGATTTTTTAAAAAATTATGAAACCTTTTACTGGTCACAGCGTAAGTATTAGGGAAAGATAGAAAAAATTTTCCTTTGGGGGAATCATAAAATGATAAAAAGCGAAGAAAGAATGCTTGCGGCAATTCTCTATGTTGTTGGTCTATTTTTTCCGATTATAGGTCCTCTTGTTATTTGGTTATTAAAGAAGGATGAGTCATCATATATCAATTATCATGGAAGAGAATATTTTAACTTTTTCATTTCATACACCGTTTATTCCGTAATAAGCGGGATTTTAATTTTCCTTATTGTGGGTATTTTCTTATTATGGATATTAGGAATAATGGCCCTAGTATTTACAATCATCGCAGCGGTCAAAGCATATGAAGGAAACGAATACCGATTCCCGCTAATTTTTAGAGTAATAAAATAATAAAATAGACCAACCGGCCCAGCAAAATAAATTTTTGCTGGGTTTTGAACGTTTTTATAGTTCAAACGTCATATCAATATATAAAGCCTCGCAGGTTTAACGAATAAGGAGGCAAAGGAGCGATCCTTAGAACTACTAGAACTTGTTGGAATTAGTGATGCAAAGAATAGGAGAGTAGGGAAATATTCAGGAGGGATGAAGCAAAGGCTCGGTATTGCACAGGCGATTATTCACCGGCCGCAGCTTGTCATGTTGGATGAGCCTGTTTCTGCATTAGATCCATTTGGCAGAAGAGAAGTACTAGAGCTTCTCGAAGGATTGAAAAGGGAGACCACGATTCTATTCTCCACACATATTTTGAATGATGCTGAGGAAGTTTGTGATGAAATCTTATTTTTACATAATGGAGAAATTGTAGAATCCGGACCAATGGATGATTTGCGTGAACGGCATCAGCAGGCAAAGGTCGACTTAATTTTCCGTAAGAAAACAGAAGAGATGGAAAATACTTTTATAAATCATAGCATAACAAAATCTGTTCTGATAGATGGAAATCGGATAAGTGTGTTTGTTACCAATGTAGGGAGTGCCAGGAAGGAGTTCTTGAGACTAATTTCCGATAAAGAATGTGGAGAAATTTTAAATGGATCTGGGTTCCAATTACCTTCATCTTATTAGGTGTATCAGAGCCATTAACAAGTTATTATTTACCGCAAATCATTAAGTCCGTTGGCGGTCTGCCCGAGGGTGCAATCTTTGAAATGCCAAAACCAACGGCAGGGGCTGTTTTAGCTTCCGGTCTTAACCAATACTCGACTATCGGGGTGTTAGTCATTGTTCTTGGTACAATGGGTATCATTGCAGGTGAAAGAAAAAATGGAGTAGCTGCGATGATCCTTGTAAAGCCGGTTTCTTATCTTTCCTATGTTACCTCTAAATGGGCGGGTAGTCTTTTGCTAGTGTGGATTTCATTATTTATTGGGTATATATCAACCTGGTATTATACTGGTCAGTTATTTGAATGGGTACCTATTGGGGAATTTTTCCAAACGTTAGCTCTTTATGGATTATGGCTGACGGTCATATTAACCGTTACCGTGTTTTTTAGTGCTGTGCTTTTGTCGCCCGGAATGGCAGGATTTATCTCCTTAGCAATCGCGCTGGTACTAAGTATCCTAAGCGGTGCACTTTCTCACTTACTAGAATGGAGCCCTTCGCAATTAACTAGTTATGCAGGTGCTTTGCTTACAGCAGGGGAACTTCCTGATGATACACTGCCTGCAAGTTTTATATCACTCTTGCTTATCGTGATTCTATTATGGTTAAGTGTGTTTATTTTTAAGAAAAAAGAGCTTGCCTCCTAATTAGGTCAATTGTAATGGAGAGGTCATTTCGGGTGGCTTCTTTTTTTATCTACCAGCATTAACAGAAAAAACTTCTATCATTTTTCTTGTCCACGTTTAATAGAATAAAAATAAGAGGGGCAGATAAGGAGTTTTCATAATGAAAATAGATGAATTTTACCGTGGCAGTGCAAGTGTCACTTTAAATGGAAGCATAGCAGCGTTAGTTCCCGCCATCATTATCGGTGTTGGCAATCTCTATTATTTTCAAAATAAGCAAATTATGTTATTAACGATTCCTTTTATTATTTACAGCCTCATTAGTTTTCAAATCTACCTTTTTAGGATGAAACAATCTATTTCAATTGGGCGAAATATGCCTCATTCGGAAACCCATAATCGAAGTTTATTTGAAGCGAGACATCTTGTTGTTATTTTCATGAACCACCAACAGGCATGTGTACATCTCTTTTTTCCTGATGGAAACCAGGCGGGGGTAATTAAGAAACACCGAAAAAAAGGATTTTTCCAACCAGCAATTTATGCGCTTTATAATGGCCAAGAACAAGCTATCGGATTTTATAAAATAAAGCAGTCAAAGTCTTTAATTATTGAGGTTTATGATATGAATATGAGATATGTTGGCTGCTATGAAAAGTTTAAAAACAGGAAAGAAATAATGGATGATGCAGGCCGTTTCATTGGCTCAGTAGAAGGATCGAAATTGTATATGGATGAACGTGTCTTGAATCAGTCAAGGCAGCAGGTGGGAGGGCTGAGACGAGGATTGATGCCCATTGAATGGAGTACTCGATTTCCTAATCCAAATACACCAGTACTTTCGCTTTCAGAAAACTTATCCGAAAAGGACAAGCTAGTTAGGATGTCTTTTTTGATTCATGAATATTTTATTGAGCGATAAGGAAAGTGTCATTCTCGTTGAATATTTGATAGAATAGGTTAAAAATATTACGGAGGTTTTAGAAGTGCAGATTGAGTTAATTAAAGGTCATGGTTCAGGGAATGATTTTCTCTTAATAGATGAAATAACAAATTCTTACTCCTTTTCGGAAAGTGAAAGAGCGGGGCTTGCTGCTTTGCTATGTGACCGAAATTCAGATTTAGGGGCAGATGGTATCCTTTTTATTATGAAAAGCGATCAGGCTGACGGAAGAATGCGGGTATTTAATGCAGATGGTTCAGAAGCTTCGATGTGTGGTAACGGTCTGCGGTTAGTTGCTCGATATGTTTGTGAAATGAAGGGGCTTAATGAAGCAATTATTGAAACAATGCGGGCAGATTTAAAGGTGAGTAAGCAAGAGGATATCTATCCAAACGTGACAACTTACCAAGTAGAAATTTCACCTGTATCGTTTCATTTGGCGGACTTGCCATTGAATATCAATGAACCAAACTTACTTAATAAAAAAATCCCAGAGCTTTCACAGGAGTTAACCTTTTCTGCTTTGGCGGTTCCAAATCCACATCTAATATCAATTGTGGAGACAGAACAATTGAAATCCGGGGTGCAAAAAGAGATAAGCGAGAAGGTAAATAATCCAAATGAGTTATTCCCTGACGGAGTCAATGTCAGCTTTGTCAAATCTTTGGATGCGGGCAGTATTTATGTAAATACCTTTGAGCGCGGAGTGGGCTTCACAAATGCATGTGGAACAGCAATGTCCGCCTCCTCATTGGTAACATGTCTCCAAGGGCTGAATAGCGTGGAAGAGATTATTAATGTTTATAATAATGGCGGCAGAGTCCAATGTGTCGTTCATGAAAACGATGAAAATTATAGTATTGATTTAATTGGTAATGCAACATACATGTACCAAGCACAGATTAATGTTGACCTGGAACGTGAAACTTTTTCTGTTCGCTCGAAAGAAGAATTTACCGAGCAGATAACGTATGAAAAACTGCAAGCAGACGCACAAGAGTATCTTCAGAAGGCTGGACTGTAATCGTTTAATTTAAAGGTCACATAGAGAGATTCTATGTGACCTTAATCAGCTTATAAACCATAAATCGGTCACTATGGTCAAGCCGGACTACCTATTTCTTTGCTTTCAACACTTCCAGTACAGGTTCAAAGGACTGAATCGATTTTGTTTGAAAATAATTTTTAAATGGGTCACCTTGTTTTCTAATCCGATGTAATGCATTTTCCATGTTAAAGTCCACGGGATTTAGGGTATAATCCACTTCTTCCCAATATAGTGGAGTAGCGACACCGGCATGCTCATTGCCTCTCATGGAATAAGGTGCAACAATCGTTTTTCCCTCACTATGCTGAATATAGTCTACGTATAGCCTGTTTCCGCGATTCTTTTTCATTCGTTCAATTGTAAAAGAATCAGGATCCTTCGAAATCAAATAATCCGCTATAAAGCTTGTGAATAAACGTGTATCCTCAAAGGAAAATACGTCCTCAGGCAAAGGTAAATAGATTTGTAATCCTTTATTTCCAGATGTTTTAATATATCCAATTAGATTTAATTGATCAAGAACCTCTTTAATTAATAAAGCCGCTTTAACGGCCAAATGAAATTCCTCCTTGGAGGGAGGGTCTAAATCAAAGACAATTTCACTCGCTCCCTTACTGTGAATCGTTTGAAACGGTATATGGTATTCAATCGCAAGCTGATTTCCGAGCCATATGAGTGTTTTTAGGTTGTTACAAACGATATAATCAATTCCCTCTGATAAATGTGTCTTCACAAAATCAGGTGCATAGTCTGGGCAATTCTTTTGATAAAAAGGCTCACCGAACATTCCATGGGGGTAACGAATTACCGTTAATATCCGATTTTCTAAAAAAGGCAGCATATAAGGTGATACTTCCCTTAAATATAGAATGAAATCTGCTTTTTGAATGTCATGGTTTTTCCAAAGCGGCTTATCGGGATGGGTAATATCCAAATCCTCCGGTAAATTTTTTTGCTTAAAGATAAATTGCTCGTATGTACACTCATTAGGCTTTAAATCAAAACGGAAGGTATGAAAATGCGGTTCGCGCAGCTGATTATCGTAAAGTTCTAGGTATTTCACCTCCAGACAAATTGCTGGCTCGACATAGAGAAATTGACTATCTTCGCTAACCATATTCTGCTTAATCGTACTTTGAAGAGCTTGCTTCTCGTCAGGTTTAAAGCCAAATAGTACTTGACCAATCCCTTGAATACTTCCTTCCTTATACACTCCAACATAAAAATACCCATTTGTCTTTTCAAATGCTGTAATAAAGCAGGAGACATATTTCCAATTTTTGTATTTTAACCACTGTAAAGATCGTTTGCCTTCCTCCCAAAGGCTGTTTTTTTGCTTGGCAATAATCCCTTCACCATCATGAAGAATAACGTTTTCCCATAATCTTGAAAAATCCTTATGAGCCTCAACTAGCTGCAGCAAATTTTCGTTATAGGGGTCTGCAACCAGTGGGAAATCCAGCTGCTTAAATAATTCAATCAGCTTAGCCTTCCGTTCATCAAATGTTTTTGAATGCAGTGGTTTGCCTGCCATGACCAGGATATCAAAGACCATTAGCCGACATGGAGCTTTAGCAGCTTGTTCAGCAATTTTTTTAGCGGCTTTTGTCCTCCCGCGGACCTGAATGGCAGCGAAATTGGCCTTATAAGGATTTTCAAGTAAAACCAGCTCTCCATCAAGTCGAAGAGGAAGAAAAGGTTGAAATAAACCCTCTAGCGGTTCCAGAAATTCTTTTATCTCAGGGAATTGCGGCAGCAACGGCTTATCATTCCTGCTAGTTAGAGTAATTCCGTTATCATCCCAATCCAAAATCGCCCGAAATCCATCATATTTAACCTCGTACAGCCAATCAGGTTGAAGTGTTAAATCGAAGGTTAGTGTTGGCAGCATCGGTTTCATTAATTTATTTCCTCTCTTTTACCTTTATTTTGTTTCAAACCACCATGAATCATCCTTTACCAAATGTTTTTAGGAATTTCTATCAAAGGAAAACCGACAATAATAGTAAAAAGATTGGAGAATTAATATGCATACGATGTGGAAAGGCAGCATTAGTTTTGGGCTTGTAAATATCCCTATCAAGCTTCATACCGCCACTGAGGATAAAGACATTAAGCTTCGGACATTGCATAATAAATGCCATGCACCGATAAAATATGAAAAAATTTGCACAGTATGTGAACAGGAAGTAAAACCTGAGGACATTGTTAAAGCATACGAATATACAAAAGGGAAATTTGTGGTGCTTGATCAGGAAGACCTCGAAAAACTTCGGAAGGAAAACGAAGAAAAAGCAGTAGAGATTATTGATTTTGTCAAAATGGAAGAAATAGATCCTATATATTTTGACCGAAGTTATTATATGTCCCCTAATGAAGGCGGTGGGAAAGCATATTCCTTACTTCGAAAAGCTCTTCAGGAATCACAAAAGGTTGGAATAGCAAAAATTATTATTCGTTCCAAAGAACAAATGGCAGTCATTCGTGTGTATGAAAATACACTGGTTATGGAGACTATTCATTTTCCAGATGAGGTTCGCCGTGCGGGAGACGTTCCCAATGTCCCAGCAGATGATAAGGTCACCGATAAAGAATTAGATACCGCCATTATGTTAATTGATCAATTAACAACCGAATTTGAACCTGAAAAATATACAGATGAATACCGTACCGCATTATTAGAGTTAATTGAAGCAAAACGCACAGGACAAGAAACTGTTACACCGACAGCAAAAGAAACACCTTCAAACGTTACTGATTTAATGGCCGCACTACAGGCTTCCATTGATAGGACTAAGCCAAGAAGTGAAGGTACTGGAAGAAAAGAACCGGCAATAAAAAAGGAAACAACTATAAAGAGGGAAACGGCAGCGAAAAAAGAAACAATAGCCAAAAAGCCTGCAGTACCAAGGAAAAAAGCAGCACCAAAAGTAAAGAAAGAAGCATAAGGGAAAAACCGATTCGACTATCTCGAGTCGGTTTTTTGAGTCCTTAACCTTATAAGAGATAGTACTTTGAATCCAATTTCTTACATATTATGATGGGAGAATGAAAAATGAAGAGGTGCGGGGGAGAGGCAATGGCTTATAATGTGCTTTTATTTGCAGATCCTGGGGTTGATGATTCTTTTGCGATCATGTATGCATTATTAAATCGAAATATAAATATTGTGGGAATCGTTAGTGGATATGGAAATACACCGAAAGAGCAATCTGTAAAAAATTCTGCTTATTTAGTTGATTTAGGAGGAAGAGAAGATATTCCTATCATTGCTGGGGCAGCAGGTCCATTGTTTGGAGAACCTGTACAGTTTTATCCGGAAATTCATGGACCAGAGGGACTAGGACCAATAAGGCCGCCTGATTCATTTCAAAATGTTGAAGTTCATGACTTTAATAAAATCCTTGAAATTATTAATCAGTATAAGGGAAATTTAATGATTGTAAATGTCGGAAGATTAACAGAACTTGCACTTATGTTCATCCTATATGGTGACAATGCTTTAAAGGATGTAACAGCTTTTTATATTATGGGTGGTGCATTTCTGGTTCCAGGAAATATAACGGCAGAAGCGGAAGCTAACTTTTTTTCAGATTCCATTGCCGCAAGAATCGTTATGGAAAAGGCTCATAATATTTATCTTTATCCATTGAATATTACAAATAGAGCCATTATAACCCCGGATGTGGTCGAAATTCTTACAGAAAACAGTCCAACACCTTTTAGGGCATTACTAAAACCGACATTTGATTATTATTTTAAAGCCTATCAAAAAAATGTTCCAGGTATTAAAGGCGCACCTCTTCATGATGTTGTCCCCTTAATGGCAATAACCAATCCTGATATTTTCAGGTATATACCACGAAGAGTAAGGGTAGAGGAATTTGGAAATGCGAAAGGGAAGAGTATTGCTGATTTTCGACCAAAACCCGATTCAGAGCCACCAGAAACGTTAGATTATATCTGTATGGAAGCTGACATCCAAAAGTTTGTAATAAACTTTATGGATGTCTTTGTAAAAGGGGAAACTGAAAAAAGTTAAATATCAGTCTATATTTTTATAGTTAGTAATATGTTAGTATGCTATACTGTAAATTTAATTGACTTTTAGAGTAAAAAAGAGTATGATTAAAGTACGCTTTTAAGTTCGTGAAAATATTTATTGGTTTAAAGTAGTCGTAACTGCACGATGTGTGGGTGATGTCTATTACCTAGTTGTGCCTTACGACTTTTTGATTTTTTAAATGGCTATGTGCTTAAAGTGAACAATTTTTTGGGGGTTCTATTAATGAATAACGGTAAAGTAAAATGGTTTAATGCAGAAAAAGGATTTGGATTTATCGAAGCTGATGGCGGTCAAGACGTATTCGTACACTTCTCTGCTATTCAAACAGAAGGCTTCAAAACTTTAGAAGAAGGTCAAGCGGTATCTTTTGAAATCGTTGAAGGTGCTCGTGGACCACAAGCTGCTAACGTAGTTAAAGCTTAATTCGTGAAAAATAAAAAGGTGGTGCAATGATAAGGCATCACCTTTTTATCTTTATAAAGATGTTTCTATTTAATCAAAGTGTCAAACAGTCTTGCAAAAAGTACAAGGGGTGATCATTTTGGCGTTTGGTAGAAGAAATGATGAAGAAGTAAAGCTTGAAGAAACTAAAATTTGGGAATGTAGTTCAGATAATTGTAAATGCTGGATACGTGACAATTTTAAGAGCACTGAAGTGCCCCTCTGTCCAATATGCAAAAGTGAAATGAGCCTTACCACTAAAGAATTACAGGTAATTCACAATCATAGTAAAAACTTTATGTAATAACTATAAGAAAAAGCAGGGGTTAATTCCTCTGCTTTTTCCTATGAATCGATGTTTCCCTTACAATAATTAAACACTGTTAGTTCCTCGTCTTCTTCAAGAGCAAAGTCTAAAACCTTGTCTGTTCCTCTTTCATAAAGATGATAGTGGGAAATTCTTGCTCCCTTTTCATCTACTACAAACAGTACCTTAATTCCGACACCTTTTTCAGAATAGAGTTCATCTTCTTCCTCTACATCTATTTCTAAGAAAAATTCATAGCGGTCACCCGATAATAATCCAAATGGATCTACAAGTTTTTCAATTGTATGACCAGTAATATTCAATGAAATCATCCTTTACAAAATATTATCTTTTTTATTATATACATATTTCAGGATTAACTAGAAACAAATGACTCTATTCGACCTCAAATTGTTATCAAAATATGGATAATTATTTTGAAATAAGTGTGAACGTTGTGAAATTTAATATTTATTTAATAACTATAAACTAAAATTGAATTATAAGCAGGGAGATAGATTTCAAGGTGAAAACTGCACTTTACATTTGTGAATACTTTCACAATTGAGAAAAAGGAGTGAATTATTAATGCCTAAAGGCAATCCTGTAAAGAGATTATTGGCTAATAAAATGCAGCGTAGAACTTTTTTAAAATGGTCGGGGGCGATTGGTGTCCCAGTTATCGCTGGAGGCGTAGGAACTAAAATATTGCTCGACAAGCAAAAGGAAGAAAACGTTGCAAGTGCCAGTGAGTGGGATAAGGTCGTTTCGACCTGCAGTATCATAAATTAAGAACAAATATTAAAATGATTTTTAATATGGCAGGGAATATGCTAGTTAACCAGCACGCTGATATTAATAAAACAACAAGTCTATTAGAGGATGAAAGCAAAGTCGAATTTATCTGTGTGAGCAATCTTTTTATGACCCCAAGCGCGAAATATGCAGATATTGTTCTGCCAGGAACAACTTTTTTTGAAAGATACGATATAGGGGTCCCATGGTGTTTTGGAGATTATGTCGTATTTGGTGATAAAACCATTGACCCCCTTTACGAATGTCGTGATGAATACGATGTCTTTGCAGAAGTGGCAGACAAATTGGGTGTCAAGGAACAATTTACTGAAGGAAGAACTATCTTAGACTTGGTAAAAGAAAGTGTTAAACGAACACGCGAGGAGCTTGATCCGAGCTTCCCAACATTTGAAGAGTTCAGGGAAAAAGGTGTTCACCATTTTAAATTTGATGAACCGCTTGTTGGTTTCAAAACTCAAATTGATGACCAAGAGAACAATCCATTTGAAACACCTTCAGGGAAAATTGAATTATTCTCTAAAACACTTTGGAATATGAATCAGCGTCAAGAGATACCAGCTATTGCTAAATATATATCTTCATGGGAAGGACCGGAAGATCCATTAATTGAGAAGTATCCATTACAACTTATTAGTTGGCATTATAAGCGTAGATGTCATTCCACCTATGATAATATGCCATGGCTTGAGGAAGCTGCCAAGCAAGAAATGTGGTTGAATCCTAAAGACGCGGAGAAGCGTGGAATAAAAGATGGAGATAGAGTTCAAGTGTTTAATGAGCGTGGAAGCTTGTACATTGATGTGAAGGTAACAATTCGTATCACTCCTGGAGTGGCTGGTATTCCACAAGGTGCATGGTATACACCTGACAAAACAGGCATAGACCAAAGGGGATCGGTAAACGTGTTAACATCGCAACGACCGACTCCTCTTGCAAAATCAAATCCGCAATTAACAAACCTTGTTGAAGTGAAAAAAGCGTAAGGAGTGAGTATTATGGGTCAAATAGGATTTTATATCAATCAAAGTATCTGTCAAGGCTGTAAGGCTTGCAGTGTAGCTTGTAAAGATAAAAACAATACAGAAGTAGGGATAAACTTCCGGAGGGTTTACACGAAAGAAGAGGGGGCGTATGTGCAGCAGCCAAATGGCGGAGTTGTCCATAACGTGAAATCCTACTATTTTTCAATTGCCTGTAATCATTGTGAACAGCCTGCTTGTATATTAAGCTGTCCTACAGGTGCGATTACCAAGAGTGATGACAATGGAGTTGTTACAATAGATCAGGACATTTGTGCTGGAGCTCAACGATGTGTTAAGGCTTGTCCGTATGGTGGACCACAGTACAATAAAGAGAAATTTAAGTCAAATAAGTGTAATTTCTGTATGGACCTGCAGGAAAAAGGGGAAGACCCCGTTTGTGTCGCAACGTGTCCATTAGGAGCCATTGAATTTGGACCAATAGAAGAACTTCGAAATAAATATGGAGATATTAGCCATATAAAAGGAATGCCTAGTCCTGCGATAACGAAACCGAACATTGTGATTACACCTCATCGTGACGCTAAGTTAGTTTAAAAAAGGCTGTTTTAACGCTAATTGTTGATTTTGCACCCTGTTGATTGGAGTGGAAGGCACGAAGACTCCTGCGGGAGTACGGGGCTGGGGAGACCCCACAGGCGCTTAAGCGCCGAGGAGGCTCCCCGGCACGCCCGCGGAAAGCGAAGTGCCTGGAGCGGAAATCAACAGGCCATTTTAACACAGCCTAAAGAAAAAAATTTGAGTTGGTGAAAAGATGTCCATCCTCGTAAATTGGCTTGAGAGCTTACATGAAGAAATGAACGTTACCACTAAATGTTTAAGAGTACGTAACCTGAAGTCAACTTGCAATCTCTGTGTACAAAGCTGCGAACACAATGCAATTGAAATAAATGGGGTCATACTCATTGATACACAAAAATGTACATTATGTGGGGAATGTATGATTGCTTGTCCGTTATCTGCCATCGAGGGCATTGCAAGTAACCGGTTTTTCGAAAAAGGAAGCTTAGTCTTTGATGAAAGCTACACTCCTTCATTAAAGGAGTTACTCATTTATAAAAAAAGAGGAATGACATCGATTCAACTGAACAATCAAGTAAACCATGAATGGGAAACAGTAGTAGCTAATGCAAATGAACAATTGCAATCACTCGATGAAAGTCCAATTATATTCGTTAATAAAGTAACAGAAACGGCGCTTTCAAGAAGAGCATTCTTTAGTTTTTTCAGAAGGAAGGAAAGCAGCTTGCTAAAAGCATGGCTCCTGCAGCCTGGAAAATAGAGCAAGATGACTGGAAGTTAACGAAATATTATCCAGACTTTCAATTTTACTGTGTTACCATCGATCAGGTTAAATGTTCACTCTGCCAGGCATGCTTTTCACTCTGCCCAGAAAACGTGTTTCACATAGAAGATAACAAACTTGTGATTGAACATGAAAAATGCGTAAATTGTACTAGTTGCACCGATGTTTGTTCTGAAAATGCGATAGAGATTATTTCAGATGTCAAAAGAAAAAAAGATCAAATTGTACCTGTTCATTCAAAGACTTGTCAAGTAAAAGAAACAGAGAAATGTCATGTCTGTGCAGACCGTGATTCCGAATGGCTCAGTCCATATTAAATTTTTTACAGAATGAAATGTTTCCGTTTGGTTAAATTAAACCCATCTTAAGCATGGGTGGTGAGAATGTTGACGAAACGGAATATAAAAACGAAATCTGGACTGCAAACCGCAAAAAGCTTAACGAATTCAGAGTTCGCAAATGAAATGACTCCACAAAATAAAAAGGCTAAGAAAGAAAAGCCTCACACATAATGGTTAGTATAATAGCAAGAGCGCTGGGGAAGCCCCGGCGCTCGTTTTTAGTTTTGACTTTTCGCTCCAGGTTTTATAGCAAATAAAGCAACAAAAGCTGCAATGATACTGAGGCCACTAAGTGTAATAAATATCCAATGAGTTGATTGTTTCATTAACAGTGCAATAATCGGAGGGCCGGCTGCAACTCCGATAAATCTCATCGAGCTGTAAATGGAAGAAATGGTACCCCGCTCTTCTTTCTCAATTCCTTCAGTGATTAAGGCATCTAGACATGGTAATCCTATTCCGATGCCAATTCCGGCTATTAAAAACATGGTAAGCATGAACCATAGTTTAATCGAGAACCATAGAGCCAGAATAGCCACAGCTGCCATAATAATTCCACCGAAGGTAAGCCATTTCATTAGGATTTTATTTTTTTTGATAGCCTTTCCTGCTATAAAAGAGGCTAAACAAAGTGCCCCAAGCGGCAATGCTAAAAACAAACCTTTTTTTAAATCTTTAATTCCATATTTTGTTTCGAATATTTCCGAAAGGTAAAATAATATACCAAATAAGACTAACATCAAGATTCCGCCAATAAAAAAGATAGCGTATAACCATTTCCCTTTCTCAGTAAAGGTTTTCTTTACATTTGTAAAAAATTGTTTAAAAGGGATGGGTTTTGTTCGAGACTTAGGACTCTTTACTAAAACCATGACCATTATGACCGAAATGGTACAAAAGACCGGAAATGAAAAGAAAGGTAAAAACCAAATAAATCCTGCTAACAAGGAACCCAAAATTGGGCTTAGAACCTTACCAAATGTATTAGAAGTTTCAATTAAACCTAGACAACTGCTTACATCGTCTTCATTTTTGAACATGTCGCCAACCAATGGGAGTACAATGGGCATAGCTCCAGCTGCCCCAACCCCTTGGAGGGCCCGTCCGGCTAATATTACCCAATAGGCGTTTTCTAATTTCCAAGCAGCCCATCCTGAAATTAAACCGCCAATTCCTGCGATAATGAGACTTGGAATAATTACTTTTTTTCTTCCAATATGATCTGATAAATACCCTGCCACTGGGATTAAGAAAATTGCCACTATGGAATACACCGTTATAATCATACTCGTCTGGAACGCTGTGATGGATAATTCTTTTTCCATTGAGGGCAGTACTGGTATTAACATCGAATTACCTAAGGTCATCACTAACGGAATCGATGACAATGAGAGTATTGCCCATTTTTGTTTGGATAGCTCACCTGATTTTTTCTTTTTACCAGCTGAAGAGGATTTGTTTCTCACAGCCTCTGAACTCGGGCATAATCGTTCAATATGATCCATTTCTCTTCTATCCCGCCTTCATTATGATGTGCTAACGTTAATATTGACATCTTTATTTCAAAATAACTATCTAATAACAATCCTTTAAATGGAATATCCTAAAATTGAATTTTCTAAAAATTAGTGTTGACATTAGGTTTTGAAATGAGGTAATATAAAAATCAATAAAGCAAGGGCATTGATGAAGAGTAGTAACTTCTACGGATTCTTTAGAGAGCTGATGGTTGGTGCAAATCAGTGTAGACGTATTAGTGAATGGACTTCGGAGCCTCCAAACCGAACCTCCTATAGGGTCAGTAGGCTTTGGCGAAATCCTCATCGTTAAAAGAGGCAGATATTCAGGCACAGTATTGCCTCGATATCGGTAAAGTGAGCTGATTTTTGGCTAATGAAGGTGGCACCACGGGTCTTCCGTCCTTTTTGGATGGAGGGCCCTGTTTGTTTTTAACCAAATAATTTAAATCAATGAGCAAGAGTAGTACACTTATTTAATTCTTTTCAGAGAGTCGGGGAAGGTGAGAGCCCGATAAGAATGGATTTGTGGAATGGACTTGTGAGAGGCTGCCCGAACATAAGTAGGGCCGCACGGAATTCCACCGTTAAAGGGATAGGATATCGAACATTCCATGTTCCGTATCCGAAGAGGAAGCTGCAGATAGGAGCTTCAAACAGAGGTGGCACCACGACAAAGAATCGTCCTCTATACGCATAATTTTGCTTTTTTATGCGTATAGAGGACGATTTTTTTATTTCTATACGAAAGGATGTAAAGTGAATGAAAATAAAAAATGGTTTTTACCTAAAGGAACTAAAAGGGGATACATTCACTCCCATTTCTATTTTGCAGAAAATTAGCGGTGATAAAAAGTTTTTATTGGAGAGTTCACATAAGTACCATGACTCTGGGCGTTATTCTTTAATTGGATCGGATCCAGCATTCGAACTTATTTCCCATGGTGACTCGAATGAAATTCTATATCGAAATGGAGATAAAAAAGATATCAAGGGAAACCCACTTGAATTGATTAAAACATTGCTCCCAAAAATGGATGATGCACCTTTTCCTTTTATAGGCGGGGCAGTAGGGTACGTTGGCTATGACATAATCCGGCAATTCGAGGAAATTGGTGAAGAGTTTGCAAATGGATTGGAAATGCCTGATGTTCATTTAATGTTTTACGAAGAAGTGATTGTTTTTGACCATCTTGAAGAGAAAATAACGCTTTGCGGTGTACCCCTTTCAGAGGAAATAGATAAAGATTTACTTGAGAAAAGGTTGGAGCAAAGAATTGAAGAGCTGAAGCAGCCTGCTTTTTATCAGGAAGAAAACCCTTTTCAATTTACAGGTTTTCAGTCTGAAACATCCAAGGAAGAGTTTATTGAAAATGTAGAAATCGCTAAGGAGCATATCAAGGCAGGTGATATTTTTCAGGTGGTTCTCTCTAGAAGAATGAAATCATCGTTTCAAGGATCACCCTTATCACTTTATCGCAAGCATCGTGCCCACAACCCGACACCATATATGTTTTATATTGATTTCGCTGGATACACCGTAATAGGTTCATCACCAGAAAGTCTAATAAAAACAAGGGGGACACAGGTATTCTCAAACCCAATCGCAGGTACAAAAAAACGAGGAAAAACGACTGAGGAAGACCAGTTGATTGCAAAGGAATTAAAAAGTGACGAGAAAGAATTGGCTGAGCATAAAATGCTCGTTGATCTCGGTCGAAATGACTTAGGAAGAGTTTGTGAATTTGGGTCAGTAACAGTTGATAAGTATATGGAGGTTGAAAATTTCCGACATGTCATCCATCTAGTGTCAGAAGTAAGCGGAACACTGACAAAAGAGCATAGCAGTCTAGATGCTTTGGCAGCATGTCTTCCTGCAGGGACTGTTTCCGGGGCACCGAAAATCAGAGCGATGGAAATTATTAATAAATTGGAGAAATCAAAAAGGGGACTTTATTCTGGAGCCATCGGCTACTTATCAGCAAACGGAAATATGGATTTTGCCCTGGCAATTCGTACGATGATTTTAAAAGAAGGAACTGCCTACATACAGGCAGGAGCGGGAATTGTACACGACTCTAATCCTGAGTCAGAGTATGAAGAAACAATAAATAAACTAAAAGCCTTTTTGGAGGGTGAACAATGATTTTATTAATCGATAATTTCGACTCTTTTACCTTCAACCTTTATCAATATTTAGGAGAATTAGGAGAAAGCGTCACTGTTATTAGAAATAATCAACTTACTATTGAGCAAATAAAGGAAATGAATCCTAAGGCGATCATCCTTTCTCCTGGTCCTGGGAAACCAGCGGATGCAGGAATTTGTATTGAGGTCATTCAAAAGTTATATCAAGAAATTCCTATATTGGGTATTTGTTTAGGTCATCAAGCAATCGGGGCGGCATTCGGCAGTGAAATAAGGAGAGCAAGTTTTATCAAACACGGAAAAACATCACAAATCACACATAATGGCAATGGGATTTTTACTTATTTGACGTCTCCGTTAGAAGTCATGCGTTATCATTCTTTGGTCGTGGATAAGGAGAAACTGTCACCCGAATTGGAATGTGTTGCCCATTCACTTGATGATCAAGAAATAATGGCACTCAAGCACCGTTATTATCCAGTATTCGGTTTGCAGTTTCATCCTGAATCGATTGGCACTCCAACTGGAAAGCAAATGCTTAAAAACTTTTTAACTGAAATAGAAGGGAAGAAGAAAAATGAAGAATTTTTTACTCCAGTTAGCTGAAGGTGAATCTTTCTCTGAGCCTCAAATGAAGGAGGCAATGGACTTACTATTAGGTGAAGAGGTATCGGAAAGTGAAATTGCAGCATTTTTAATGGGATTAAAGTCAAAAGGGGAAACAGTAGAAGAAATTACAGGTATTGTAAAAGGCCTCAAAGATAATACTCTTCCATTCCGTAAGAAATTTCCAAATGTTCTAGATAATTGTGGTACGGGTGGGGATGGCTCTTCAAGTTTTAATATTAGTACTACTTCTGCCTTTGTAATCGCAGGTGCGGGAATTCCTGTCGCAAAACATGGAAACCGCAGTATATCAAGCAAAACTGGAAGTGCTGATGTGTTGGAGTATTTAGGAATCAATTTAAATTTACCCGTAGAAGTAACAGAAGAAATTCTCGCTGAACTTGGTATTGCTTTCTTGTTCGCACCTCATGTACATCCAAAACTAAAAAAGGTCATGATGGTTCGAAGACAACTAAAAATACCAACCATTTTTAATTTTATCGGTCCGCTAACCAATCCAATCGATTTGGATTATCAGTTACTAGGTGTCTACCGCAGGGACTTACTCCCTGTCTTTGCAGAGGTACTGCAAAATCTTGGACGTAAGCGGGCGGTTGTAATCAATGGCGCAGGATTTATGGACGAAGCCTCACTTCAGGGAGAGAACCATCTAACACTTCTTGAGGACGGTGTGATCTCTAGTCAAAGCTTTGTACCGGAAGAAGTAGGATTGCCAATATATGATAACAGCGCAATTAAAGGCGGAGATTCCAAAGAAAATGCGATCATTCTTAAAAATGTCCTTTCAGGAGAAAAGGGTGCCTGCCGAGATACAGTCCTATTAAATGCTGGAATAGGGATTTATACAAGTGGAAAAGCAGAAACCATATCGGAAGGAATTAATATAGCTAGGGAAGTCATTGACTCAGGAGCCGCCTATGAAAAATTACATCGTTTAATTGAAGTGACTCGAAAAGCTCAAAGAGAGGCGATATAAAGTGGAAACGATATTAGACCGTATCATACAGGAGAAACGAAAAGAGGTCCAAAAACTTAGGAAAGAAAATCTGCTGAAAATAGAATCAAGACCGAAAAGATCGCTTATCCAAAAATTACAGGAAGCCGAAGAAATTGCAATTATTTCGGAATTTAAGCGAGCATCTCCGTCTAAAGGAATTATTAACAACGGAGTAGAACCGGCCGAACAGGCAGTGTGTTATGAGAAGGCAGGAGCTTCCGCTATTTCAGTGCTAACCGATTCAACTTTCTTTAAAGGTTCTTTTTCAGATTTAAGAGCTGTTAGAGAAGTGGTAAATTTACCGATCCTCTGCAAGGATTTTATGATTGATTCAAGTCAAATTGATATGGCAGTAAAGAATGGTGCCGATATCATCCTGCTGATAGTGGCTGCATTGGATGAGGATACACTAGGAAAACTGTACCAATATGCAAGAGGTCTGGATTTAGAGGTATTAGTAGAGGTTCATAATCAAACTGAATTAGAAAAGGCACTTAAATTAGGAGCCCAATTAATAGGGGTAAATAATCGTGATTTGAAGACATTTAATGTTTCGCTAGAGGCAACAGAAACCTTGGCAAAGTCTGTCAAAGACGCAGGCGCCTTTTTAATTAGTGAAAGTGGAATACACACAAGGGAAGATGTAGAGCGTGTACGAAATGCAGGTGCGAATGGAATTTTAGTTGGTGAAGCACTCATGAAAAGTCCAGACCTATTCCAAGCCTTCCAAGATTTTATGCTTCCACTGGCAGGAGGAACAGTAAAATGAAGGTGAAAATTTGTGGAATTACTGACCTTACTACAGCATTAGCCGCGATTGATTATGGAGCGGATGCGATTGGTTTTGTTTTTGCAGAAAGCAAGCGCAGAATTTCGGTAGAGAAAGCAAAGGAAATTGTCGCCCATTTACCGAAAGAGGTATTTAAGGTCGGGGTGTTTGTTAACGAGGAAAAAGAAAAGATAGAGGAAATTGCTTCAATTGTCGGCCTATCTCATGTTCAATTACATGGTGATGAAACCCCAGTCTTTAGTGAATCCCTATCATTCCCGGTAATAAAAGCAATTAGTGTTCACGACGAAAAGAGTTTGAAGAGAATAGAGGATTACTCTTGTGAATACGTTTTGCTCGATGGCCCAAAAGGGAAATACAGAGGAGGCAACGGCTTGGCGTTTGATTGGCACTGTATTTCTGCAAACGAAATTAAGAATAAAAAGATCCTTCTTGCTGGTGGTTTACATGAAGAAAATGTTGAAGAAGCGATAAAGCAAATTAAACCGTATATGGTCGATGTCAGCAGTGGTGTAGAAACAGAAGGAAAAAAGGATCTTGATAAAATCCAATCATTTATTAATAAGGCTAAAGGGAGCCATACAGGAGGAACAAGAAATGAAGTCATATACACTGCCGAATGAAAAAGGGCAATTTGGAATCTACGGGGGAAGATTTGTACCGGAAACACTTATGAAGGCTGTTCTTGAACTGGATGAAGCCTACAAAGCAGCAAAAAAGGACCCAAGTTACCAAGCAGAAATTGATGGGTACTTAACAGAATATGTTGGGAGAGAAACACCACTTTATCATGCGAAAAATCTCACAAAATACGCGGGCGGAGCTCAAATATATCTTAAAAGAGAAGACCTTAACCACACAGGTGCCCACAAAATAAATAATGCAATCGGTCAGGCTTTACTAGCTATACGAATGGGCAAAAGGAAAATTGTCGCCGAAACAGGTGCTGGACAGCATGGTGTTGCGACTGCAACAGTCTGTGCCTTATTAAATCTGGAATGCATTGTTTTTATGGGGGAAGAAGACATCAAACGACAGGCGTTAAATGTCTTTCGAATGGAGCTTCTTGGCGCTAAGGTTGTTAGTGTCACCTCTGGCAGCGCAACATTAAAAGATGCCGTTAACGAGGCATTAAGATATTGGGTTGAACATGTAGAGGATACACACTATCTCTTGGGTTCAGTTATGGGACCACATCCATTCCCTGTAATGGTAAGAGATTTTCAAAGTGTGATTGGCAAGGAAACAAAAAAGCAGTTCTTGGCACAGGAAGGCAAGCTTCCGGAAGCAGTTGTGGCTTGTATTGGCGGAGGCAGCAATGCGATTGGAATGTTCCATCCATTTATAGAGGATCAAGAAGTTCGTCTTTATGGTGTAGAGGCTGCAGGCCAGGGGACAGACACAGATTTCCATGCTGCTTCACTCACAAAAGGAAAACCGGGCGTCCTTCATGGAGCATTAATGTACCTGCTGCAGGATGACGACGGACAAATTATCGAGGCACATTCTGTTTCAGCTGGTCTTGATTATCCTGGTGTAGGACCAGAACATAGTTACTTAAAAGACAGCGGCAGAGCGCAATACCATTCGATTACAGATAAAGAAGCACTCGATTCATTCCAACTTTTATCAAAATTAGAAGGAATTATTCCTGCACTTGAAAGTGCTCATGCAGTAAGCTTTGCAGTTAAACTTGCTGCTGGAATGAAAGAAACCGAGCATATTGTGGTGTGCTTATCCGGTCGTGGTGATAAGGATGTAACAGCTGTTAAAGAAAGGTTAGAAAGGGAGAGAGCGTAATGAATAGAATTGAACAAAGTTTTAAGGTGTTAAAAGACCAAGATCGGAAGGCTTTTATTCCCTATATTATGGGCGGAGATGGAGGGCTTAGTAACCTATCAGAGCGTCTGCTTACTTTAGAAAAATACGGTGCCACCCTCATTGAAGTCGGTGTTCCTTTTTCAGATCCTGTAGCAGATGGTCCAACCATCCAGCAAGCTGGTATTAGGGCATTGCAAAATGGAACGACACTAAAGGGAATTATTGCTGAACTTACAAAAGCGAAAGAAGTAGTATCCATCCCAATCGTACTCATGACTTACTTAAATCCTGTCTATTCATACGGGATATCTACATTTGCACAAGATATTGCAAATGCCGGAGTAGATGGCTGTATTATTCCCGACCTTCCGATAGAAGAGGAAGACCTTCTAGCTGCAGAGCTTGAAGATGTGGGGGTTGAGTTAATCCGACTGGTTACGTTGACATCTCCAAAAGAGAGAATAAAAGAAATATCAAAAAGAGGCAAGGGTTTTTTATACACCGTTACAGTAAAAGGAATAACCGGAACAAGAAATGAATTTGATCAAGAAGTAGTCGAATTTTTAAAGAAAGTAAAGGAAATTAGCCCCATTCCAGTTGTCGCTGGGTTTGGTATTTCAAACGAAAAACAGATTAATGAGCTAAGCCCACATTGTGACGGAGTCATTGTCGGCAGTAAAATTGTCGACTTATTCCATAAAAATGATTTAAATGGTCTTGAACGCTTTATGTCCGTACTTAAACCTGAAAAAAACATCATTTAAGAATCGAAATCCACTCCATTTAGAGTGGGTTTTTTACTTTATCAAGTGTCATTTGTTAGAGAAGCTCAATTGAAAATTAACTGGGACTCCTTTTCGATAGCTGCAGAATCCTTTGAAATTGGCAGGAATGTCTGCTTGATACCCTCGTATATCTCCTATATAATTAGTCTATACTTTTACTGAGCTTCATAGCATTTTAATCATATTTTAGGGATATCCCTTTTCTTTTTTATAAACTTCCATTCTTGGAAGTTTTGTTTGTTATTGAGATAGATAAAAAGAGGTGTTAATAAATGAAGGAAATTACGGTTGAGGAATTAGAAAAGATAAAGCATCCGGTCATCATTGATATCCGTGCACCAATAGAGTTTAAGGATGGTGCAATCCCGGAAGCAATCAACATTCCTTTATTTACAGATAAAGAACGAGAGGAAATTGGAACCATCTATAAACATGAAGGACAAGAAGTGGCAAAATGGAGAGCCATGGAGCTGGTCTCACCTAAAATACCTAGTCTGCTTCATCAAATAAAAGCAGCAATGGGGAATGGGGAAGAGTTAATAATCCATTGCTGGCGCGGGGGAATGCGCAGTAAAGCTGTCGTAACCTTTTTAGAGTTCGCAGGCATTTATGCTGCGCGTCTAACAGGTGGTTACAAAGCTTACAGACAATACATTCTTCAGCAAATCCCCACGATGCTTCCAGATAAAGCCATTGTATTGCACGGGCTAACTGGCGTAGGGAAGACAGAAGTTTTGAAAAAGTTAAAAGCATTTGGGTACCCGACACTCGACCTTGAGGAAATGGCCTCACATCGGGGATCCATCTTTGGTACGATCGGGTTGGGAGAGGGCAATAATCAGAAGACTTTTGATTCTCTTTTATACAAGGGACTTCAAGATATTCAGGGTTCAACTTATTTTGTTATGGAAGCAGAGAGCAAACGGATTGGGAAAGCTGCCCAGCCTGAAGAACTTATGGATAAAAAAATGAGGGGAATTAATATCTATATTCACACCCCTTTAGAGCAAAGGGTTAAGCAGCTGGTAAATGAGTACGTTTTGCCTTATCAGAATGAGTCTTGGTATCACAATCAAATCTCGATTGGAATTGAAAAGATTTTAAGAAGAATAAAGGATAATGAAATGAAACAAATATTAGTCCAATCTTTAGAAAAAAAGGATTACCAAGAGATGATTGGTATTTTACTCGAACATTATTATGATCCACGTTATGATCATGCCACCCTTGAGTATGATGGAAGCTTTATAGATGTTTACGCGGACGATTTTGAGGATGCGAGTATAAAGGTGATGGCAGAATTAGATAAACTAATGGTGAAAAAGAAGGTAGTACTTGAAGGTCAAATGTAAGTTGCTGTTAAGGTCGGCTAACCCGGCCTTTATTTTTTGTATTAAAAAACCGCCAGAATTGGCGGTTCTTAAATCTACAATTATCGTTTTTTAAATGGCCTCAATCCACGACGTTTTATTTCATCTTTTAAAATCTTTATCCATTCTGTTTCCTTTCCAGATTTTAAAGCATCCCGATATGTCACCACTAACAGCTCGTTACTCATTATTTTCAACTTTGCAAGCCTCCTTTCGGATTAATGGATTGAATATTCAGTTTTTAATATTGTAATCGTTTTCTAAACATTTGAGAACCTTTTTCACAAATTTGTCATATTAAAAACATGAAAACATTTCATAAGACACCTATGAAATATAGTTGCACTTTGGTGTTCGATTTGATTATACTAAGGAATAGTTATGAAATGGAAAGGAACGGTGCTGTGATGATTCATTTAACATGGCGAGAACGTGAGACAATAAAACAAGTAAAATGTATTCATACGGATGCAAAAAAATACATAGTAAATAACGCATTAACTGCTGGCAAGACCTATGATGTTAAAAATGAAACCGAAGAGTTTTATTATATTATCGACAATACTGGAAAAGTCGGCGGATTTTACAAAGAATACTTCCAAAATGTAGACTGATGGGCCATGCCTGCCAGTCTCTTTTTTAATTATGAACGAGGGAAGGGGAAATGAAGATGTGGAATGAGCTTTTTGAGTTAAACGGGGAATGTGTCAGATTAGTTCCAATCAGCTTGGATCATCTTGATGGACTATGGGAAGCAGCTAAACCGGATGAAATCTGGACCTATATGGCTGCCGCTGTAAGAAGTAAAGAAGAGATGGAGCAGATGATTGCCTCAGCTATCCAAAAGAGAGAAAAGGGTTCAGATTATACATTTGTTGTGATAAATCAAGAGAATCGTATTATCGGAAGTACGCGATACCTTGATATTTTACCAGAACATAAAAGTCTAGAAATTGGCTCTACTTGGTATCATCCAGATGATTGGAGAACAAGAGTAAACACTGAATGTAAATACTTGCTGTTAAGACATGCATTTGAAACCTGGGAGATTGGGCGTGTACAACTTAAAACAGACTCTCGTAACCTGCGTTCCCAAAAAGCAATCGAACGAATTGGGGCAGTAAAAGAAGGGACTCTTAGGAAGGACCGAAAAATAGCGGGCGGATATGTGCGCGACACCGTCTTCTATAGTATTCTTCAAGAGGAATGGGATACGCTGAAAAAGAAACTAGAAGGTAAGCTGAGTAAAAGCTAAACAAAGCCAGGCATATGCCAGGCTTTGTTTGTTTAGAAGTGTCTACTATTTTATTGGTTTGTACTTGCTGTCATTTCTGTCTTTTTTCCATTTTGATAAACTTTTCTGCTTAACCATGTTTGCAGAATTAAAAATGTACCGCCAACAGCCCAATAAAGCGGCAGAGCTGCTGGAGCACTAATTGAAAACATAACAATCATGAGCGGTGACAGGAGTCCCATGAATTTCATTTGCTGTTGCTGAGCAACAGGCATGCTAGACTGTGAAACTTTAAATTGGAAATAATAAATCACACCTGCAATGAGGGTAATGATGATATCAGGGTGCCCAAGACTAAACCACATAAAACGGTGGGTGGCAATCTCTTCAGAACCTCGAATGGCGTAATAAAAACCCGTTAGGATTGGCATTTGAATCAGAATTGGTAAGCAGCCCATGTTTAATGGATTTACACCGTGCTTTTGATAAAGCCCCATCAATTCCTGCTGAAGTTCTTGCTTCTTTTTCGGATCCTTTTCTTCTTTTAATCTTTTTTGGATATCCTCCATGTCAGGCTTCATGACATCCATTTTCTCTTTCATGTCCATCTGATTTTTATATTGCTTTAACATAAAAGGCATTAATATGAGTCTAATGATTAGGGTAACGAGAATAATAGATAAGCCATAGTTACCATTGAAAAGCTCTGCAATAAAATGGATGGATACAATAAAAGGTTCAACAAAATACGTATGGAAAAAACCATCGCCTTTTCCGTCTGCTGCAGAACATGCTGAAAGTAAAATAGTGGTTAACGCTACTAATAGTAAAGTTGGTAAAGAAGATTTGTTTTTCATATTTCCTCCTAAGATGGTTTAGATTGTTTTTAATTTGAAATAGGAAGGAGGAAATAGGTTCTTCTTTATCATCCTCGGAACATTCTTTTCTACGAATATATTTAACAATTCGGATTAGAATGATATTTACATTTAAAAAGCAATTTTTCTTATAAAAAAACAATGGGTGATTAATTTTTGTATGTGCAGTTTGGCTTATGTCGCCCATAAAACAAAATTCCACATTCCATGCCCAAAGTATTTTTATTATAACACCAAAATAAAGACTTAAATAAAGTGCTTCTAACGCGTTTGCATCGGTAAAATCAATGAGCAATTGGTACAAAAATAATCACCTCGCTTTTTCTTGCTAATGATTTGAGTATAAAGGAGAAGGGTGTAAGAATCAATTTAATCAAAAAGTTAAAAAATGCTGCTCTAGCGTAGAGCAGCATTCGACTTCAATTACTGTTTTTCCCAGTGTGCGGTGATTAAATCATAAGCAAATTGGACTTTTTCTTCGGTCGGTGGTTCTACATGTTGTAATGGATATTCTAATCCAAGTGCTTCCCATTTATAAACACCAAGCTTATGGTAAGGAAGAATTTCAACTTTTTGTACATTTTTCAGGGTGCCAATAAATTCCCCAAGCTTTTGAAAATCTTCTGGATCATCTGATACCGTAGGGACGAGGACATGGCGCACCCAAATAGGTACATTACGGTCAGATAAGAAATTGGCAAATTCGAGAATATGATTATTTGCCATACCGGTTAACTGAATATGTTTCTTGCGGTTAATATGCTTCAAATCAAGTAAAATCAAGTCCGTATATTGGAGTAACTCTTCAAGCTGTTCAATAAACAGTTTTGAGTGTGCGAAACAGCCGCCTGAAGAATCAATGGTCGTATGAATCCCTTTCTTTTTACATTCCTTAAACAATTCTGTAAGGAACGGTACTTGCAGAAGTGGTTCGCCTCCGCTGACAGTGATTCCTCCACCTGATGATTGGATGAAGGGAAGGTAGGACATGAGATCATCCATGATTTCGGAAACGGTCATCTGTTTGCCGCTGCCGATTTCCCACGTATCAGCGTTATGGCAAAACTGGCAGCGTAAAAGGCAGCCTTGTGTAAAAACAACATAGCGTATGCCTGGGCCGTCGACTGTTCCTAATGTTTCAATAGAATGAATATTTCCGTTCATGATGATGATCCCCCTTTATTTTTAAAACAGGAGCCTCTTAACAAGGAACTCCACAGTGTAGTTTACAGTGATTCGTGGAAAGTACGGTTAATAACGTCTAACTGCTGTTCTTTTGTTAATTTGATAAAGTTAACCGCATATCCAGATACACGAATGGTTAATTGTGGATATAATTCTGGATGTTCCATTGCGTCCATTAATGTTTCTTTATTAAATACGTTAACATTTAGATGGTGACCAGTTTTAATTGTATATCCATCTAGAATTGATACTAAGTTACGTACCTGGCTTTCCTCTTCTTTACCTAATGCTTTAGGAACGATAGAGAAAGTATTTGAAATTCCATCCATTGCTGAGCTGTATGGCAGTTTCGCAACAGAAGATAAGGAAGCAAGTGTACCTTTTGTATCACGGCCATGCATTGGGTTTGCACCTGGTGCAAATGGTTCCCCAGCACGGCGTCCATCTGGTGTGTTACCAGTCTTCTTACCATAAACGACATTTGATGTAATCGTCAAAATTGACATTGTATGAACAGAATTTCGGTAGGTTGGATGTTTTCGTAACTTTTTCATAAATGTTTCAACGATTTCTACCGCAATACTGTCAACACGATCATCATTATTTCCGTATTTTGGGAAGTCACCGGTTGTTTCGAAATCAACAGCAAGGCCGTTTTCATCGCGAATCACTCTAACTTCACCATATTTAATTGCACTTAATGAGTCGGCTACAACGCTCAATCCAGCAATACCTGTTGCCATTGTACGTAAGATTTGAGTGTCGTGTAAGGCCATTTCAATTCTTTCATAGCTATACTTATCATGCATATAGTGAATAACATTCAAGGTGTTGATATAAAGCCCTGCAAGCCATTCCATCATTTGATCAAACTTCTGCATGACTTCTTCATAATTCAATACTTCTGACGTAATTGGCTGATATTGTGGTCCTACTTGAATTTTTAATTTTTCATCCACACCACCGTTGATAGAGTAGAGAAGTGCTTTTGCAAGGTTTGCGCGGGCACCGAAGAACTGCATTTGTTTACCAATCTCCATAGCGGATACACAGCAGGCAATTCCATAGTCATCGCCATATTCAGGACGCATAATATCGTCATTTTCATATTGAATAGAGCTAGTTTTAATTGACATTTTTGCACAATATTTTCTAAAGTTTTCAGGCAGCTGTGGGGACCATAAAACGGTTAAGTTTGGTTCTGGAGCTGGACCTAAATTATCTAAAGTGTGCAGGAAACGGAAAGAGTTCTTTGTTACAAGAGAACGTCCATCTTGAGCCATACCGCCGATTGACTCCGTTACCCAAGTAGGGTCACCAGAGAATAATTCATTATAATCAGGTGTACGAGCAAATTTTACTAAGCGAAGCTTCATGACAAAATGGTCAACTAATTCCTGTGCTTCAACTTCTGTTAAAGTGCCATTTTGGAGGTCTCTTTCTACATAGATATCTAAGAAAGTAGATACACGTCCAAGACTCATTGCAGCTCCATTTTGCTCTTTAATAGCAGCTAAGTAACCAAAATATAACCATTGGAATGCTTCTTGTGCTGTTGTTGCCGGCTGTGAAATATCAAATCCGTGACTGCTCGCCATTTCTTTTAATTCGTTCAAAGCGCGAATTTGCTCTGCAATTTCTTCACGAAGACGCATATTGTCTTCTGTCATTACCTTGCTTGTATTTTTTTGATCCTGTTGTTTTGCCTTGATTAGGAAATCAACACCATATAATGCAACCCGACGGTAGTCACCGATGATACGTCCGCGACCATATGCATCAGGAAGTCCTGTAATAATCGCTGCTTTACGTGCTAGCATCATTTCATCAGTATAAGCATCGAAAACCCCTTGGTTATGAGTTTTACGGAACTCTGTAAAGAATCTTTCGATTTCTGGGTTTAGTTCGTATCCATAAGATTCTAATGCTGCTTTTGCCATCCGAATTCCACCGAAAGGCTGCATAGAACGATTAAAAGGCTTGTCAGTTTGAACACCAACTACTTTTTCAAGTTCTTCATTAAGGTAACCAGGGGTGTGAGAAGTAATCGTGGATACTGTTTCAGTATCCATGTCTAGAACCCCGCCTTTTTCACGTTCCTGTTTTGTTAGTTCCATTACTTGTTCCCAAAGTTTGTTTGTTGCTTCAGTTGCACCGGCTAAGAAGCTGTCGTCACCCTCGTATTGAATGTAGTTTTTTAGTATAAAATCTCGAACATTAACTTCTTTTGTCCAAGTACCTTTTGTAAAACCTTTCCATTGTTCCATGATTATTTCACCTCGTAAGTTTGTGTGAGATTTAATATAACAGTGTTCCTGTTATTTCTTAACTAAAGTGTAACAGATTTTTTTTGAGGGAAGTCACAGATATTGTTAACATATTGTGAAGTCTTGTTTTTAAGGGTTTTTTAGGGGTTGTTTTTGAACTTTTTATGAACGGGCATCGAATTATAATAAATCTGTACTATAATTATTAATAGAAAAACATCATCTGTTATATATGAAAAACACGATGATATCAATATACTGATAGTGGAAACCTATGAAACAGGCAGCTAATTGCAATGAAAAAAACAGGAGAATAATCTCCTGTTTTTAATCGACGATGATGTCTGCAATCATTGGGCCATTATGGTCTCTGTCTCCATGTACTTCACAAATCAAACGATACGTACCCTCTTTATCAATTTGAAGAGGGACCATTGTTTCTTCACCTTTTTTGACTGTACCTTTGATATCGGTACCTTCAATATAGAATGGGTGCTCTTCACCGTTAACACCACTAATGTATAAGTTTACTTTTTCTCCAGCGTTTAGTTGAATAGTACCTGGATCCCAGCGGTATACTTCAATTTCCTTTCCGTCTTTCGTTTTACTGTTAAACTCTACTGTGACCATATGAATTTCTCTAATATTTTCATTCACAGTTTGATTAAACACGGTAGTATCTCCTGCTTTTAGCAAAAACCAAGCAGAAATGGTAACAAGTAGGAAAGCTGTTACTAAAATAAATACTAGTGTATCTTTTTTTAATACTAAAAACTTCATTATTAACCCCCCAATAATTTGTCCTATTCCATGTTTATGCAGCAAAGGGAGGGGAACTTGTCTCTTTTTTTAAAATTTTTTCTATAGCTAGTTTTCTTTCGTTTCTTGTAGTTTAATTGCAATTATTTCAGAATAACGCCAAACTCTTTTCGATTGAATAACAATTTGCCTATAGATATTTACATCATAAGATATTTTGATAAAATCAGATGATAAATGAAAAGTAAGGATGTTGGACATTGTCAAAAATAGTTTCATTTTTTATGATCTTGATGCTCATATTATCAATCCAAGTTAACGCATACGCAGCAGAAAATCAGCCCCTAGAGATAAAGAGTGAAGCAGCGGTCCTGGCAGATTCAGAAACAGGTGCCATTTTATATAGCAAAAATGGTAATGAAAGATTATACCCTGCAAGTTTAACGAAAATTGCTACAGCCATTTATGCAATCGAAAATGGAAATGTAGACGATATTGTTACAGTAAGTGCAAGGGCGGTAAAGGAAGATGGAACTAGAGTCTATTTAGTTGAAGGAGAAAGGGTACCTTTAAAAAAGTTGATCCAAGGCATGATGATTAACTCAGGGAATGACGCTGCAGTAGCAATTGCAGAACATATAGATGGTTCGGTTGAACAGTTTGCTAACAATATGAATAAGTACTTAACGGAGAAAATTGGTGTGAGTAATACCCATTTTTCCAATCCCAATGGATTATATAATGAAAATCATTATACAACTGCATTAGATTTAGCATTAATAACGAATTATGCAAAAAAGAACCCCGTTTTTACAGAGATTTTTGGAACAAAAGAGCTAGGGTGGAGTGGTGAATCATGGGAAACAAAATTGCTCACTCATCACCGCCTATTAAAAGGTGAAATTCCTGTAGATGGCATTACAGGTGGAAAAACAGGTTTTGTAAATGAATCAAAGCATACGTTGGCAACAACAGCAGAGAATAAAAATATAATGCTGACGGCAATTGTTCTAAAAGCGGACAGCAGCAAGGCTTCGTATAACGATACAATGAAGCTGATTGAATACGGTTTTTCTAGTTTTACGCACCGTATTATTAAACAAAACGAGTTATTTGCCCTAAATAAAAAAGAATTTTACCCTAAAAATGATATTTTCATTACCGAGCACGTCGATAATTCTGAAGAAATCATTACAGAGCAAGGAATGCTAGAAGTAGTAAACAATGGTCAAGTTTCACATTCTATACAACTTGAAGAAAAAGAACCGAAGCCAAGTAAAGTGGTAAAAAGGGAAAAACTGCTTTCTAGTGAGCAAAATGGTATTAATATCTTTTACGGAATGATCGTATTTGCACTTGCCGGATTATTTATTAGAGTTAGAAAAAGGCTTGTGAAAAAACAATAAGCCGCAAAAAGCCACGAAGAGAAATCCCTCTTCATGGCTTTTTTTGTATCATATTTGAAAACAATAACATCAGGAAAGAGATGATCACCATTGATAAAACGAATGACCAAGCTAAACTCATGTTTCCAGATTCCATCGCAACATATATCGCTGTTGGCGCAGTTTGTGTTTTTCCCGGTATATTTCCAGCAAACATTAAAGTTGCCCCGAATTCACCAAGCGCACGGGCAAAGCTCATAATCAAACCGGAGATAATCGAAGGAAGTGTCAATGGCAGGGAAACGAATAAGAATACCTTCATTTTGCTTCCGCCATCCACACTGGCAGCATCTTCGATATCCTTATCCACAGATTGGAAGCCTAATTTTACTGCTTGGTACATAAGTGGAAAAGCAACGGTGGACGAGGCGATAATTGCGGCCCAAGGAGTAAACATGATGGTATGGTGAAAAAAATTCTCGATAAAAGCACCAATTGGACTATTTCTTCCAAAAAAGTAGATCAATAAAAAACCTATTACCGTCGGCGGCAGTACAATAGGGAGCATAAGGAAGGTTTCAAGGAGCATTTTTCCTTTGAATTTCTTATTGTATAATAGTCTCGCAAAAAAAACGCCTAAAAAACTCACGATAATAACTGATATAGCTGCTACTTCAAGAGAGAATCTAAGTGGGTACCAAAAATCGCTAGTAAACATAAGCATCAATCCAATACTATAAAGCCATATTTTTCAAAAATAGTTCTTGCTGTATTCCCTTGTAAGTAAGAAAGAAATAATTCAGCCTCGTTTTTATTTGCTGACGATTCTAATATGCCTGCAGGGTAGATAATAGACTCATGCGTTTGTTCATCTGCAGTTGACACAACTTTTACTTTATCAGATATATAGACGTCTGTCATATAAACAATTCCTGCATCCACATCTCCTGTTTCTACATATGTTAGAGCCTGTCGGACATCCTTGGTTTGAATTACGATTGGTTTCTAGTTGTTTCCAGAGACCTAGACTTTCGAGTGTTTGTTTAGCATATTTCCCGGCTGGAACAGATTCTGGTATACCAATCGCGATTTTATTGATCTGGTTAGGCTTCAGATCTGAAAATCCGGTTATGTTTGCAGGATTTTCTTTGTTGGTGACCAAAACTAGCTGGTTTCCTAATAAATCCACCTGAGTTCGTTTATCAATTAATCCTGCGTGAGTTAATTCATTAAAGGGGTCATGTGCTGCAGAGAGGAAAAGATCAACCGGTGCTCCCTGGAGTATCTGCTGTTTCAATGCACCAGAGCCACCAATATTATATAAAAGTTTTATCTGAGGATTATCATTTTCAAAATTCTTTTTAATTTCGATTAGTGCTTCATTAAGGCTGGCTGCAGCAGAAATGGTTAATTCTACAGTTTCACTCAGTTGGGATTCTTTGGGGGAACATGCCGATAGGGCGATTAACAGAAAAATGGCCATACCAACAAGGATAGAGTTCTTCATTCAATACTTCCTTTCAAAATCTATCAAAGTTTCTTCTATCATTATAACGAATGATTGTTTTTCCTAAAAGTATTGAATAAGAAAAAAACTGCCTGGGTGGCAGTTTTAAGTATAAACTATCGTTGTCCTATGTTGTTTTGAACCTATTGAAGTCTGCTTTCAACTTGCTGGCACACTTCTTCTGCGCTCATCCCATTAGCTTCAATAACCGAACCCTTTGTAAAGGTATCCTGCATTCCCATTACATTAGAATCTAAACCAGTTACAACGCAGCAATCACAATTTTGTGCATCAGATTCCTGTCTTAGTTGTACTACATCATGTCCTTTTTCCCTTAATGCTTCTAGAACATCAGTTAGTGATTCTTCTACTCCAATTCTTGCCATACAAAACACCTCCTCCTGTAGATTATCATGCCAAAGTTCTAATGAATTATTCTGTATAAGTCACGATAATCTTCAAAAACTAACAAAGGAGGTGTTACAATGGGAAAACGTAAAAAGGATCCATCCACTATTGGCTTAGCGTCACCACAAGTAGAAGGCCAAGGAACCACAACAACAGAAACAGGTGCAAGAGAAGCATCTTCATCACGCAGAAAACAAAAGAAAGACTGATAAAAAAAGCGGGCACGAGTTGTGTCCGCTTTAACCTTTTACTTATTGTACATCTCTGCCACTTGTTTTTGAATTTCACTATTTTCAAGATATTCATCATAAGTCATTTGCTTATCAACTAATCCACTTGGAGTTAATTCAAAGATACGGTTGGCGATGGTTTGAATAAATTGATGGTCATGTGAAGAGAAAATAAGTGACCCTTTAAAGTTTATTAAACCATTATTTAATGCCGTAATCGATTCCAAGTCAAGATGGTTTGTAGGCTCATCAAGAAGTAATACGTTAGCTCCGTTAAGCATCATCTTTGAAAGCATACAACGAACTTTTTCTCCTCCTGAAAGAACACTTGCTTTCTTAAGTACCTCTTCACCAGAAAATAGCATTCTTCCTAAGAATCCTCGTAAGAAGCTTTCACTTTCATCTTTTGGAGAGAATTGACGAAGCCAGTCAACCAGATTTAAATCGCTGTTCTCAAAATACTCTGAGTTATCCTTAGGAAAATAGGCTTGAGACGTAGTAATACCCCATTTAAAGGTACCGCTGTCAGCTTCCATTTCACCCATTAATATTTTGAAAAGGGTAGTCTTGGCTACTTCATTTGTTCCAACAAGAGCGATCTTGTCACCTTTATTCATGAAAAAGCTAATATTATCGAGTACTTTGACACCATCAATCGTTTTTGTTAAACCTTCAACCCTTAACAAATCATTGCCGATTTCTCGTTCTGGTGTAAACCCAACGAATGGATAGCGGCGGGAGGAAGGGCGAATGTCGTCTAATGTAATTTTGTCTAGTAACTTTTTGCGGGAAGTTGCCTGCTTTGACTTAGAGGCATTCGCGCTAAAACGAGCTATAAAGGCTTGTAGCTCCTTTATTTTCTCTTCTTTCTTTTTGTTGGCATCGGAAGCCATTCTTGTAGCTAGTTGACTTGATTCATACCAGAAGTCGTAGTTGCCTACATAGATTTGAATCTTTCCAAAGTCTAGATCTGCAATATGGGTACACACTTTATTTAGGAAATGACGGTCATGGGATACGACAATGACTGTATTTTCAAAGTTAATTAGGAATTCTTCTAACCATTGAATCGCCTTAATATCTAAGTGGTTCGTCGGCTCATCGAGAAGTAAAACGTCGGGTCTGCCAAAAAGAGCTTGGGCAAGAAGTACCTTTACTTTTTCTGAACCCGTTAATTCAGCCATTTTCTTATAATGTAAGTCTTCACCGATACCAAGACCTTTTAGAAGAATCGCTGCTTCTGGCTCTGCTTCCCATCCATTTAATTCTGCAAACTCACCTTCAAGCTCAGCAGCTTTCATACCATCTTCATCTGTGAAGTTTTCCTTCATGTAAATGGCGTCTTTTTCTTGCATTACTTGAAAGAGTCTTGCATGACCCATAATAACGGTCTTTAAAACTTCGTGTTCCTCGTATTCAAAGTGGTTCTGTTTTAATACTGCCATCCGTTCATTTGGACCAAGTTGAACCGTTCCGGTTTGAGATTCGATTTCTCCAGATAATATTTTTAAAAATGTTGATTTTCCAGCGCCGTTTGCGCCAATTAAACCATAGCAATTTCCAGGAGTAAATTTAATGTTTACATCCTCGAATAACTTTCTGTCACCATATCTTAAACTTACGTTACTAACAGTTATCATTTATAATATCCTCCAACAGCAAAATATCTACTAATTATACCATTAAAATGGGTTAAGAGCGAATTCTTTGTTGAATGAGAGTATTTAATAGAAAAAAATAAAACATATTGCAGAAAAATTTTCTAATTTTTTTTCCTAGTTTTCACACTTTATTCATATTTTTGTTGTAGAATTGGGTAAAGAAGTATTGAAGGAATAAAGTAGGTGAGAAGTATGTCGAAAAAGCAACTTACTGATCTTGTTAATAAGTTAAAACAGGCCGGAATAAAAGCAAGTTTAACAAAACCAAAGTCCAACTACCTATTATCTCTACAGCAAATAAAAAAGTTTCCTTCATCCGTGAATTAAATAGGTATTAAAAAGCGATTAATCCCGAGGACTAACCGCTTTTTTTATTTTCTGTTATTCAATTTCATCCATCATTATTGAACTGAGTGATGATTACCAAAGAATAATTCCTTCCAAATCGGAAGGCTACCTCTTATTTGCATATTGTTCTGCAAGCAGCTGTTTTACTTGGTTATAACTTAAGCCTGACTGGCTATTTAATCTCTTTACTTCCTCAATATCTGTTCCGACTACAGTTAATTTTTTTTCATTCATTTTCATCTAGATTATTCCTTCCTTATTTTGTTTATGGTAAAAATTGTTTTTTAGCAATGAAAAGGACATTTTTGGTACATACTATAAAAAAAGGAGGCGGTTCCCATTTTTTATGGTAAAAGGGCTAAGGATGAAGAAGTTGAAGTAATTATGCTTGAGACTGAAGTCTATTCTTGTATGGATAATGCTTGTATAGGATGGATGAGAAAAGATTTTGTAACGGACGACTTGCTTTGCCCAATGTGTGGTAACGAAATGACTGCAGAAATAAGAGAGCTTCCGAAAATATAATGAAGAAAGTATTCAAAAAGACTGTCAAAATAAATGACAGTCTTTTATTCATCTCCAAAATCAAAGAAATGACCTTCGAATGCTTTTTGTGCTGATTCAGAAGTAGGAAAAAGAGCATCATCATCTTCAATGACATGAAAAGTTTCGTTTAGGAATAAGGCAAGTGCATTTGGATCCTTCGGGTGTGCCACAATTTCCGCAGGTCGTACATTAGCAACAGTTGGTACATGTGGATTACGATAGATTACAAACACTTCGTCACCAGGCTTAGCGCTTGAGATATCAACAATATCCATATCCATTACATCCTTAATTATAAATTTTCATTTTGCTGGCGAATTTCATCACCAGTAATTAAGACATTCGCATCCTCAAGTTCCTTGTGTTGATCAACCGACTCACCAGGAACATATTTTTCAGTAGGATAAATACCTCCATGTATGGATGTTTGCTTCTTTTTGGATGAACTAGTTTCCTTGTCCATTACAAACACCTCCTTTTTTAAGCTTTTGCTTTCTGTATTGGGTTTATTCTTTCCTAAATTTTCAATAAAAAAACTCCCCAGTTTGGAGAGCGTGATAAGGTGTTCTATTCGTCCTTATTAGCTAAACAGCGATCGCATTCCATTAAGTAGCTTTCTGCTTGTTCTTCCATGTGCTGCCCACATTGTGGGCATTCCTTTTTCGGTAAAGTGCGGAAAAATTCAACTGGACTCATTAACATTGGTAAAACCTCCTCTTTTTTAATACAGTTTATTATCTTTTTATTTGTTGTAGTACAGTACATTTAAAAAATTTTTTCTCATTATTCTTCTCTTTTTGCTAAACAGCGGTCACATTCCATTAAGTAGCTTTCTGCCTGTTCCTCCATGTGCTGCCCACATTCTGGACACTCTTTCTTTGGTAAAGTACGGAAAAATTCAACTGGATTCATTAACATTTAAAACTCTCCTCCTTTTTTAATACAGTTTATTAACTTTTCATCTGTTGTAGTACAGTATAATCAAAAAAAATAAATTTGTGTAGTCCTTTTTAGAAAATAATTTAATTTTTTTGAAAAATGATACATTTATCCTGTATTTTAATTTTTTGCAAACGAGGTCCAAATTATGTAAGAAGTAACAATTATATTTGGTTAAAATAATATAAATTCGACAATTTTGTGAACAAAGCACTTCCCTGCCGTATTAGTTTACATTACAATCAGAGTAGAAAGAGATAATTCAAAAGGGGGGATACTGTAAATGGATACAGTATCGGCAGAATATCATCCATTTTTAATTGTTATTGCCATCGGATTAACGATCATGGCTTCTTATACAGGTTTAGATATGTTTACTTTAATTAAAAATTCAAAGAATAATAAAAGGCTTTTATTTCTTGGCGGCTCTTTAGCAATGGGGGTTGGGATATGGGTAATGAATTTCGTAGGGTTAATTGCCGCGGATATTAATCGCTTTTCTAGTTACCAAATACCCCTGACGATATTATCCATTTTTATAGGGATCGCCTTTTCAGGGATGGCTTTCATTCCTTTATTTGGGAAAGAAATTAGAAGGTTTCATTTATTTTTTGGTAGTTTATTCTTAACGACAGCCGTTTTTGCTATTCATATAATTAGTATATACACTATGAACCTGACGATTAAATACAATGTTCCGCTCTTTATATTATCCGGATTATTGATATTTGGGTCGTTTTTATTTTCTTTATGGATGCTTTTTTCTTCAAAAACCTACTCAAAAGGAAGTCAAACCTGGTTAAAACCAATTAGCGCGCTGATTATTTCAGGTGCAATTGCAGAAGGGCATTTTCTTTTAAAAAGAGCTTCAACTATTATTTCATCCATTAAAGAAAATGAATCAATAAATGAAGAGACTTTTTTAATATATTTGGTACTATTTGTGACAGTTTTAATTATAAGTGGGTTAATTGCTTCTAGTACGTTGATAAGTAAGCAGCTTGCCGAATCCGATACGAACCTGAAGGATATCAAAGCGGCTTTAGATGCTTCGACCATTGTTGCAATCACAGATCCAAAAGGTACGATAGTATTCGTAAATGATAGGTTTGAAGAAATCTCTAAGTATAGTAAGGAAGAAATTATCGGAAAGAACCATCGCCTGCTAAATTCAGGATATCATTCAAAAGAGTTTTTTCAGGAATTGTGGTCAACCATTCAATCCGGCAAGATATGGCGGGGAGAAATTAGAAATAAAGCGAAAGATGGTTCGTTTTATTGGGTAGATACCACCATTGTTCCATTCTTAGACAAAAAAGGGAAGCCGGTACAGTATGTGGCGATTCGTTCTGATATAACCAATCGAAAGAATTCGGAAAAGGCACTGTTGGAATCTATTAAAGAGACCCGAGATATCACGTTTGCGCTCGATCAATCTTCCATCGTTGCGATAACTGACCAAAAGGGAACCATTACAAGTGTAAATGATAAGTTCTGTGAAATCTCAAAATATAGTCGTAAGGAATTACTTGGAGAGGATCACAGGATATTAAATTCTGGCTTCCACTCAAAGGAATTTTTCAAAGAACTCTGGCGGACGATTGGTCAGGGAGATGTGTGGAAAGGCGAAATATGCAACCGCGCTAAAGATGGAACACTTTATTGGGTGGATACAACGATAGTTCCTTTTCTTAATGAAAATGGGAAGCCATACCAATATGTTGCAATTCGAACCGATATTTCTGATCGAAAAAGAGCTGAAGAACATTTAAAAGAATCAATAAAAGATAATACAGACATTCGCTTTGCGCTTGACCAATCCACGATTGTAGCATTTACAGACGCCAGAGGAATCATTACAAGCGTAAATGATAAATTCTGTGAAATCTCAAAATACAGCCGTGAGGAGATAATTGGAAAAGATCATAGCATTTTAAATTCTGGTCATCATTCCAAGCTGTTCTTTAAAGATCTTTGGAAAACGATTGGAGAAGGAAAGGTTTGGAAAGGTGAAATAAGAAATAAAGCAAAGGATGGAACATATTATTGGGTGGATACAACGATAGTTCCTTTCTTGAATGAAAATGGGAAGCCATATCAATATGTAGCGATTCGTAATGATATTACGGAACGTAAGAAAACAGAAGAAGTTCTCCACCGCCAGGATAAGCTGGCTGCTGTCGGCCAATTAGCAGCAGGAGTGGCACATGAAATTCGCAATCCACTTACATCAATGAAAGGATATGCAGAATTCCTAACATTAGATGAAAAGGACCCTGAACGCTTAGAATTTATGAACATTATTCTCGATGAAATCGAACGGGTCAATACGATTGTGGAAGACTTCATGGTATTGGCAAAGCCGAAGATGGTGGAATTAGAAGAAAAGAATGTCGTTCCAGTGATTAAAAACGTGGTATCACTGCTTGAATTTGAAGCAAGAAAGAAGCATGTGAAACTTTCATTTGAATGTCCTCATGAAATTATTCAAATTGAATGTGATGAAAACCGATTAAAACAGGTGTTTTTAAACTTTATTAAGAATGGTATCGAAGCGATGCCAAATGGCGGCGATTTGCAAGTTAAAACAATGATTCACAATAACAATGTTCAAATCTCCATTCGGGACACAGGCGTCGGAATACCAAAAGAAAAACTAAAACAGCTTGGTGAACCATTCTATACAACGAAGAAAAATGGGAACGGGCTTGGATTAATGGTTAGTTTTAAAATAATTGAAAACCATAATGGAAAAGTGTTCGTTGAAAGTCAACCAAATAAAGGAACAACCTTTAATATCCTTCTGCCGGCAAAACCAGCATGATGAAAACGGAAGATACTCTCTTCCGTTTTTTTATTGCCATTATTCATAAAATAGACAATTATTTACTAAAAAAATTAAGCTACTTTTAGTTTGAATAGATTAATATGTTTATATAAGTACTAATGTTTAATTTAGGAGGGGAAACTTTGGGAGAAGCAAATCTTGTCAAAACTATTTGCGGTTATTGCGGCACAGGCTGCGGTTTAGTACTTGAAGTAAAAGATAACCGAATTATGAAAATTCGCGGTGACAAAGAGGCACCTGTAAACAAAGGGCAAACCTGTGTGAAGGGTGCATTTGCCTATGAATATGTACATTCGAACAATAGACTAATGAATCCGCTCATCCGAAAAGCCGGGCAATTAGTTGAAACAACATGGGATGAGGCGTACCAATTTATTGCAGACAAATTGTCTGGCATTAGAGATACGTGGGGATCAAATGCTATTTCGATGTTTGCTTGTGCGAGAACAACTAATGAGTCTAACTACATTACACAAAAGTTTATGAGAACAGTTATTGGCAGTAACAATATAGACGGATGTAACCGTACTTGACACGCTCCTAGCGTTGCCGGTCTGGCAACTGTATTTGGAAGCGGTTTCCCGACGAATACGTTAGAGGATTTTGATAGAGCAGAAGTATTGCTGCTAATGGGATCCAACACGACAGAGGCACATCCTATAATTGCGAACCGAATAAAAAAGGCAATCAAAAAAGGCCTTAAGGTAATTGTTATTGATCCGAGAAAAATTGACATGGTTAAATTTGCTCATCGTCATTTGCAAATCAATGTCGGTACAGATATAGCATTGATTAATGCCTTCCTTCGAGTGATTATTAAAGAAAACTTATATAATGAAGAGTTTATTAAGCAATTTACCATCGATTTTGAGTCATTAAAAAAACATGTTGAACGGTACACACCTGAATATGCTGCTTCGATTACTGGCTTGAATGCAGAAGATATTGTAACGACAGCAAGGGAATATGCGAGTGCAAGCGGTTCGATGATCGCTTATACACTAGGAATTACAGAACATCATTGTGGTGTTAATAATGTCTTTGATATAGCGAATCTTGCACTATTGACAGGCAATATTGGTAAGCAGGGGACAGGTATTATGCCGTTACGCGGACAAAATAATGTCCAAGGCGCAGGTGATATGGGATGTTTGCCAAACCAATTGGCAGGTGCGATGAGTTTAGTCAATGATGAGTTCCGTGAACGTTATGAGAAAGAATGGAATGTCACGCTAAATCCTAATGTAGGTGATACACAAACGAGAACCTTTGACAGACTCGAAAATGGTGAATTAAAGGCGCTTTATATCATTGGAGAAAATCCATTGCTTGCGGATGTTCATATGAACCATACGAAGGAGTTAATGAAAAAGCTAGACTTGCTAATCGTTCAGGATATTTTCCTAACAGAAACTGCTAAAATGGCAGATGTTGTTCTTCCGGCTTGTTCATGGGGAGAGGTAGATGGAACTTACACGAATACGGATAGGAGAATCCAAAGAGTCCGCAAAGCAGTTGAGCCTGGGCGAAATGTAAAAGAAGATTGGGTTATTTTATGTGAACTTTCAACTATTATGGGTTACCCAATGAACTATTCAAGCAGTGAAGAAATCTGGAATGAAGTGAGAAAACTTGCCTGGGAGATGTATGGCGGTATTTCCTATAAAAGACTTGAGAAAGAATACAGTATCCATTATCCATGTCCGACGGAGGACCATCCAGGGACATTTGTCATGCATGAGAGATTTCACAATCAGCAGTCTAGTGCTAAGAAATCACCATTTGTTCCAGTTGATTTCACACCTCCTTTGGAGCTTCCGGATCAAGAGTATCCATTTACACTAACAACTGGAAGACGTTATGAGTCCTATAACACACATTCACAGACTCGCTATTATGCAGCAGGAGTTAAAGTGAAACAAACAGAAGAAACCGTTGATATTCATCCTGACGATGCGCAGGCACTTGGGATCACTGACGGTGATGTGGTTGAAGTTCGATCAAGAAGAGGAGAGCTGAAGGTAAAGGCGAAAATTACCGATCAAGTCGTTCCAGGACTTGTATTCATGAGCTTCCACTGGAGTGAAACACCAACGAATGTTCTAACATTAAACGAGTATGACCCGATTTCAGGCACCGCAGAATATAAAGCATGTGCAGTAGCTATTTCTCGGATATAATAAGAAGGCGCGGAATTTATCTTCCGTGCTTTTTAATTACATCAAAAGGCAAAAAAACAAGCCGGGGATTACCCGGCTTGCTTGACCATTTGTTTAACTGTTGCTGTTTTTCTTTGATAGTAGAAATAGTTAAGTGCAAATGAAATGACGTAGAAACCAATGAAGAAATAAAATGCTGTTACGTATGAACCTGTTGTATTAATACTCCATCCGAATAACTTAGGAATTAAGAAAGAACCATAAGCTGCAAATGCTGCAGAGAAACCAATAACAGGCGCTGCTTCTTTAGGTATGAAAATTGTTGGAATCATTTGGAACGTAGACCCAGAACCAATACCTGAAGCAAGGAATAAAACAAGGAATGAACCTAAGAAACCAGCAAACTCATTTAGGTTTAAGAAGTAAATAACTCCTAATGCACCAATGGCCATAACCACAAATACATAAGCTGTTACCCTAGATCCACCGAACTTATCAGCCAGCCAGCCGCCAACAGGTCTTGCTGCAGCTGCAACTAAAGCACCAAGGAAAGCAAGTGAGATATATTCAGGGAACTGTGATTTTAGCAGCAGCGGGAATGCCGCTGAATAGCCAATAAAAGAACCAAATGTAGCGATATAAAGAACCGTCATAATCCATGTGTGTTTACGTTTAACAATAACAAACTGATCTGCAACTGATTGTTTCGCACCTGGTACGTTATCCATTTTAAAGTAGGCAAGTAATGTCATAATAACAATCGGGATTACCCAGATGAATGCTGCATTTTGTAACCATATTTGTTGACCATTAGCTAATACCTGACCTTTACCGGCGAATGCAAATGCACCAGTTGTAACGATTAAAGGTGTAACAAATTGTACAACTGAAACACCCATGTTTCCTAAACCGCCGTTAATTCCTAGAGCTGTACCTTTTTCTTTTTTCGGGAAGAAAAAGCTAATATTTGCTGAAGAAGAAGAGAAGTTACCTCCACCAAGACCACAAAGTGCCGCTAACAATAACATAATTGAAAATGGTGTATCAGGATTTTGTACCGCGAATCCAATACCAATAGCAGGAATCGCTAAGACGGCTGTTGAAATGACAGTCCAGTTTTTTCCGCCAATTGAACCAACTGCAAAAGTATAAACAAATCGAAGTGTTGCTCCAACAAGGCCTGGGATCGCAGCCAATGTAAATAATTGTTCATCTGTAAAATTAAATCCAATATCATTTAATCTTATTGCAACCACAGACCATATCTGCCAAACAATAAATGCAAGCATTAAAGATGGAACAGAAATCCATAGATTACGCTTAGCGTGTTTTTTTCCTTCTGCATTCCAAAACTTTTCATCCTCAGGATTCCAATAATTAATTCGTGCCATTTTTATCTCTCCCCTAAATCCACAATTCTTAAGTGGATGTTCTTTGTGTTTTCACTATAAAACACATGCTAACATGATTTTAGTGACGTACGTCACAAAAATAGTGAAGGAACTGTGAACTTGGGGTGAAAGTCAAAAAGTTGTAATAATTTACGGCTTTATTCAGCATTTTGGAAAAAAATAGACCTCCGAAGAAGGTCTTATTTCTTTTGATCATCAACTTCATGAAACATGGCAACATAATTCTTTGTTTCCCCGCTGTCATCTTTAATGGCGGTTATGGTTAACCATTCTTGATAGATTTCTTGATTTTTTCGTTTGTTCCAAATGACCCCTTCCCAGTAGCCTGCATTAATCAAACTATCCCACATCTTTTTATAAAAAGCATTATCGTGCTCACCTGATTGAAGTACACTAGGTGTTTTACCGACCACTTCAGCCATTGTGTAGCCTGTGATTTTGGTAAATGCAGGATTCACACTTTGAATGATTCCATTTTTATCTGTAACAGTTATACCATCGGTGGCATGATTTACAATTTTGGCAGATATTTCCTGATTTTCTCGATAGTAAAGCCAGATAACTAATATTGAACTTGCTAATGAAAATTCTGATAGCGACATGAAGCCAATTGCGTAGTGTCCAGTCCAATTAAAGAGAATGCTTAAAATGATTGGCGGGAAAAAACCTCCAAGACCACCCATTGCTGAGACAATACCATTCACAATTCCTGCTTGTTTTGAGAAATATAAAGGGACTAATTTAAAAACAGTACCATTCCCAAGGCCTGCACAAATAGCTACGAATAAACATCCAAATGAATAAATTGGCAGGGAGGGAGTAAAGGCCAATAAAAAACCTGCGAAAGTAAGTCCCGTAAAAACACCCATTAATATAAAAAATGGATTTAGTTTGTCCCCGAGCCAACCGCCAATGGGCCTAAAGAAGGTTGCTATTGCAATAAACCCTGCTGTCCGTAAGCCGGCATCCACATTTTCTAAATCAAAATGATTTACTAAGAAAGTAGGTAAATATATGGTGAAAGCCACAAACGATCCAAATGTGATGAAATAGAATAAACTCAAAAACCAAAGCTTTTCATTCTTATAAACTTCTTTAATTTGCTCTGTTAATGAATTGTTAATCTTTTTCTCATTTTTATCACCAAAAAGAAAATTCAAGATGGCAAACATCAAGACCACAATAAGGAATATCTGAATGGTCGTTCTCCATCCAAATGCATTTGCTAGAAAGGGTGAGGCAAACGAAGTAAGTGCTGTTCCGATATTCCCAGCACCATAAATCCCATTAATAAAGCCATGTTTTTCTTTTGGGTAATATTTAGGCAGGGAGGTAACACCGATAGAGAAAACTGCTCCGCCAACACCAAGCATTAAACCACCCAAAATTAACATGAATAGTGAGTTAGCAATACTTAGAATACCGATTGGCAGTAATAATATAATAAAACTAATCGTAAATATCGTTCTAGCACCAAACCGATTTGTCCAATATCCAATTGGAACTCTAAGTAAAGACCCAAGGATTACAGGTACGGCCGTGGCCAAGGATATTTGCGTTGATGATAGCTTAATATCCGCTTGAATGTAGGGCATAAGTGATGAAATAAGCACCCAGACCATAAAACCCGCAACAAGGCTTGTAGTTTGAAGATATAATTGTTTTGCACCTTGAGACATTCCAATCCCCCTTCATTTCAATACGTGTATGATTTCCAGTAAATAGCTGTACAACCGAATTTTCTGTGTAATCTACATGTTCGTAAATTTTTCTTATTGTATTATAGAACAATTTTTGGAATTTAACTGTGAATTATGACACTAAACTATTAATATAGCTTTAATTCTATTAAAAATGGTAAATAACTCCTGATTGGTGTATTATCATACTCAAATCACCATACAAAGGGAAGGTTAACTACATATAAACCAAAAGGTTAGGAGGAGATTATATGAAATTTCAAAAGAAAAAAACATTTGATGAGCAGTTAGAGCTAATGAACATTCTATCAAAACGATTTTTCTCAAGAGCACATCAGGTTGATATCGAGGGGAGTTTTCCATTTGAAAATATTCAAGATTTAAAAGATACGGGGTATACCTCATTAACTGTTCCAAAGAGGTATGGGGGAAATGAAATTTCTCTATATGAAATGCTCTGTTTCCAAGAAAAAATTGCGGAGGGGGATGGAGCGACGGCCCTATCCATTGGCTGGCATATGGGGATTATCAAAAACCTCGCAGAAAAAAACTCGTGGAATGAAAACATTTTTCAAAAAATATGTGAGGACGTTATTAATGGATATTTAATCAATAGTGCAGCAACAGAGCCGAGAACAGGAAGTCCAACCCGTGGTGGAAGACCGGAAACAACCGCCCATAAAGAAGGAAATCATTGGATTATTACTGGTAGAAAAACGTTTACCACCATGGCACCTGTTTTAGATTATTTCATTGTTAGTGCCACTTTGACAGATAGAAACCAGGTGGGGAACTTCCTTATCCCCCGGTCCACAAAGGGGATTGTAATAGAGGAAACATGGGATAGTATTGCCTTAAGAGGAACAGGAAGTCATGATCTAATCTTGCAAAATGTATCCGTACCTGAAGAATATTTTGTGGAACAGATTGGGATTGAAGGGAAGAAAGCAAGCGGATGGCTTCTACATATTCCAGCTTGTTATCTTGGAATTGCAAAAGCTGCTAAAAAATATGCGATAGAATTTGCGGCAAACTATGCTCCTAATAGTGTCGAGGGTACAATTATTGATCTACCGAACGTTCGACAAAAAATAGGGGAGATGGAATGGAAATTGATGGAATCAGAATATTTCTTACATGCTGTTGCGAAGCAATGGGATGAATCTGAAGAGCAGGGCAGAGGAGCAATGGGTCCCGTCCTAGGAGCTGTAAAATTAACGGTTACAAATAACGCTATCACCGTAGTGGATTTAGCAATGAGATTAGTTGGGGCAAGAAGTTTATCCTTAAAAAATCCTCTGCAGCGGTACTATCGAGACGTAAGGGCGGGACTTCACAACCCGCCGATGGACGATATGACCATTCAACTCTTAGCAAACTACGCCATCAAAGACTTACATAATTCAAAGTGATTTTTTTGATTAAATTGACATCACCTTGAACATTTTAATTATAAGGGGTGAAGACAATGCCAAGAGGTAAAGAGTTAAGTCAGCTTCCTAAGTCTAATACCAAATTAGACTTAGGCACAAATACAAGAGAGGTTCTTAGTAAAGGTTTTGACCAACAAATTAAACCTCAGCCAAAAGACGTAGATAAGGAAAACGAAGACATGATATAGGCAGAATAGGACCTGACAATAAAAATACCCCACCTTTACAAAAGGTGGAGGTATTTTTATTCTTCGATAAGTTCTCCAATTTCAACGATCGTTCGTTCTTCAAGCGGTCCTCTTAGGTGAACGGTTGCGGTTCTTCCATCCTCATTTAACTGATCAATCCATACGGAAGCTCCATTATATTTGACTTCAATATCTGCAGAAGACGATAGTATTTGCTTTACACGATTAACATTCATTCTTTCACTCCTCTTTTCATTTGTCATTTTATTTTTACCTTTATGTGGGATTTAATTCATTTGGATTGTAATCGCTTTCTTATATTATAAATAGTTCTAAAAGGATAACTTGTATTATATTCTGTAAAAGATAAGACTAAAATCATATTGCATGCCCTAAATTTACGGTTTATGATTACTTAGAAAAAGATCCCTAAAAAAATTGAAACTTATTAAGCTTCTCACCGTCTTATATAAAAGAAGTTTAAATCATCCCAAGGCTGAATGAATTAAATTTTAAGCTTTCAGGCGAATTTGACCAAGCGTTCTTCAATATATTTACTGGCTAATTATAGTGAAAATTGACGAAAAAAATTGGGTATTAGTGGTAAGGGTTTTGTTTTTATTTAAATAGAAATGTGATATAGTTAGTGAGGTTCGTTTACCGAAGGTTTTGGTAAGTGAGAGGAGAAATAGAAATGAAAAAGTTTAGACTGCCAAAAATAAAAAATAATGGATCGATTGCTTTCTTTGCAATTGCTGTTTTTTTATTCTGGCTAAAAACATATGCAGCTTATCAAATTGAATTTACCCTTGGAATTGATAATAACCTGCAAAGGTTCCTTTTATTTATTAATCCATTAAGTTCGGCACTATTCTTTTTTGGTTTAGCATTACTTTTTAAAAAGCGTATGAAATTAGTATTGATATTAACGAACTTTATTTTGTCGTTTTTATTGTACGCGAATATCGCTTATTACAGATTCTTTAGCGATTTTATTACGGTTCCAGTATTGATGTCGACGAAAACAAATGCAGGTCAGCTGGGAGATAGTGCCCTTTCATTAATGTCTCCATTTGATTTCCTATACTTCTTGGATTTCTTTATTTTAATTATTCTTGCTGTTACGGTTTTTAAGAAGGCTGCGGTAGAACATAAAAAGTCATTTAAAGTGGTCCTATTGTTTGCAGTCACTGTATTCTTATTTAATCTTGGTTTGGCTGAAAAGGATCGTCCACAGCTTTTAAGCCGTTCATTCGATCGGAATTACTTAGTAAAATATTTAGGTGCCTATAACTTTACCATCTACGATGTAATTCAAAACATTAAATCTTCAGGTCAGCGTGCACTTGCGGACAGCAGTGATATTACGGATGTTGAGAACTACCGGAAAGCAAATTTCTCAAGCCCTAATCCTGAGTATTTCGGTAAAGCCAAAGGAATGAATGTTCTTTATATTGCGATGGAATCACTTCAGACCTTTGCAATCAATTATAAAATGCCAGATGGACAGGAAGTAACTCCTTTCTTAAATTCTTTAGTACGCGAGAATGAAGCATTTTATTTTGAGAACTTCTTCCACCAAACCGGTCAAGGGAAGACATCGGATGCAGAATTTTTGATGGAAAATGGATTATACCCAATGGCTCAAGGTGCTGTATTTGTTAATAAAGCACAAAATACCTATCAGGCTATGCCCGCCATCTTAAAAGGTAATGGTTACTATTCCGCTTCGTTCCATGGGAATTATAAAACGTTCTGGAACCGAAACGTGATGTACAAGGCGTTAGGATATGATCAATTTTTTGATGCTGAATATTACAATATGACTGAGGAAAATACAAAGAATTACGGTTTAAAAGATAAGCCATTTTTTACAGAATCAATGCCATTACTTAAGAGTTTACCACAGCCGTTCTATACAAAGTTTTTAACCCTTTCAAACCATTTTCCGTTTGAAATGGATCCAGAGGATACTGATTTTCCTGCTGGCAATACAGGTGATAAAGTGGTTGACCAGTATTTCCAAGCAGCACACTATATGGATGAAGCCATTGAACAGTTCTTTAATGATCTAAAAGCTTCAGGTTTATACGATAATACCGTTATTGTTATGTACGGTGACCATTACGGTATTTCAGAAAACCACAATGAGGCAATGGCAAAAGTACTTGGTGTTGAGGAAATTACTCCAACTTTAAATGTGGGCTTACAGCGTGTTCCTTTATTTATTCATGTTCCTGGAGTAAAAGGCGGAATTCAACAGCAATATGGAGGTCAGGCAGACGTTCGTTCAACAATCCTTCACTTATTAGGAATTGATACGAAAGACTATATGGAACTTGGATCTGATTTACTATCTCCGGACCACAGGAACTGGGCTTTATTTAGAAATGGTGATTTTGTATCACCTGAAATTGTTCAGGTGAAAGGTAAATGCTACAGTAACGTAACTGGAGAATTAATTGAAGGTACTGAGGCATGCAAGGAAATTGCAGATAAAGCTGCTACAGAGCTTCAAATATCTGATGAAATTGTGTATAAAGACCTTTTACGCTTTTACCAACCGGAGGGATATACTCCTATAAATCCAAACGACTTTGAATATTTAGCTCCAAAAGCAAAAAAAGAGGGTAAGGACACCGAAGGTACGACTGAATCTGAAAGTACTGATAGTACGGAAGCTACAGGTGAAACAGAGATTGAAACAGAAAGTATAAAAACAACCGAAACTGCAAATGAATAATAAATAAATATAAAAATAAAGAGGGGCTTTCATTTCTGATGAGGGCTTCTTTTTTTTATTAATTTGGTTGAATAAATATGTAGCTTAAGGATTATGTTTATAATATAATGAATAGTAAAAAAATGGCATGCGGCATGGAGTGGAGGAGATTGATATGAGGGATGTAAGGTTAATTGACATATTTGAACATCATATAGCACAAAAATACTTGAATCGATCTGGAATTGCCCACGCAATTGCTGTTGCCTATCATGCCTTTCATTTAGCAAAGGAACATCATTTGGATGTCGATACAGCTGCAAAGGCGGGGCTTTTACATGATATGGGGCATTACACGTGGTATAAAAATGGAAAATGGGATTATGATCTATATAAACAAAATGACATACACCCGATAAAAGGGGCAGAGAGAGCACACAAATTATTAATTCGTCTTGGTGAAAATCCAGTAAAAGCAAAGACTATTGCTCTAGCCATACTGTTTCATACCGATTCATTTTTGCCATCAAACGATATTGTACGTACACCACTGCAGCAAATTGTAAAATGGGCAGATGAGAAAGACGAAGAAGAGGGTGGAATGCACCATTATCGCAGCATTGACTACGATCGTGCAAAACAAAGCATTATCCGTTTAGATGAGTCGATTGATTCTGAAATTGAAAATATGAGTTAGCTTAGAGTAAATCAAACAAGCTGTGCTTTTAGCACAGCTTGAAATAAAATATGTACCTAAACTCGACGGAATCCTTCCTCTTGTAAAAACTCTTCTGCTTCACCATAGGTATCGAAGCTTTCTTCAAGGTTTAACCCAAAGTAAATATTCCAAGTATCGTTCTCATTGATTACGATTAGGTGATTTTTTTCCTCATCAACCCAGCGTTCTTCAACCTGATTCCCAATAATCGCCTCTTCTGTAAGTGACCTTTCTACCGGTAGTAAGGATTCGATCGACTCCTTAATCAATTTCCTTAATTCTTCCGCAGAAAAGTCACGGATATTAACCATTCCTTTGTCATCTGTTTGATAAGAATCTAGGTTTCCTGCATAAACAAATCCATTTCCATTTGGATGAAGATGATAGACCACATTTTTCTTATCAGATGCGCTGTTTGGCAGCTGGAAATTAACACGTTTGAGTGAGACGTCTTTTCGCTCTAATTCAGGGAATGCTTCAATGATTGCTAATTTTTCGTTAAAAGTAAGCATAGGTGCCTCCAATTTTTTCGTAATGTTACTATCATACAGATAGTTTAACTGAAGATACAACAATTTATTTTAAAAATGATTAAGCTCTATTTTTTTAATAAAAAACAATTGAATGGGCATTAAAGTCATGTTAACATTATGGTAAATAAATAAAAATGATTTTTGGAGGAGTCTGTCACCAAGGGATAACTGTGTCCCTAAGTGATAGGCTCTTTTTGCATTTCCTAAAAAGTTGAGATGGAAACCAAATCAAAAGAATAGAAAGGTGGAATGATATTATTGAGCATTATTTGAAATCTTAAAGTTAGCTGTCAAATAAATGGGTATCTATCTCAGAAATAAGGAGGTTTTGTTTTGTCTGTTCTTCACTTGGCGATTACAGCACCATTTATCCTATCAATTTTTATTCCTGTATTTTACAGAATATTACGCCGAATTCATACAGGATGGTTTGTGCTGCCTTTACCTATTTTATTGTTCGTTTATTTTCTCGCTTTCTTACCGGAATCCATGAGTGGGAAATCATTCATTGAAGTGATTAACTGGATTCCGTCTTTAGGGATTAATTTTACCGCAAAAGTCGATGGACTTGGCCTCTTATTTGCCCTGCTAATAACTGGGATTGGGGCATTGGTTGTTCTTTATTCTATCTATTATCTAGCAAAGAATAAAGAAAAGCTCAACCACTTTTATGTATATTTACTGCTCTTCATGGGTGCCATGCTTGGAGTTGTCTTATCGGATAACTTAATTGTGATGTATGGATTTTGGGAGCTAACAAGCTTTTCATCTTTTCTTTTAATTGGTTACTGGTACGAACGAGATAAATCTCGTTATGGTGCACAAAAATCAATGCTCATTACGGTACTTGGCGGACTCGCCATGCTAGGAGGAATCATCCTTCTTTACATCATGACTGGAACCTTTAGTTTCACAGAAATTCTGTCTCAAGCCAATCAAGTTTTTGATCATGCATTATTTGTGCCTGCATTACTCTGTATTTTACTTGGGGCATTTACAAAATCTGCTCAATTTCCATTCTATATCTGGCTTCCGGATGCTATGGAAGCTCCTACTCCAGTGAGTGCTTATTTACACTCTGCGACAATGGTCAAGGCAGGGATTTATTTAGTAGCACGTTTTACTCCGGTGTTTGGAGAACATTTTCTTTGGTTCTGGCTAGTAACGTGTGTTGGGATCCTTACCTTGATATGGGGTTCTGTATTTGCGGTAAAACAGACCGATTTAAAAGCGATTTTAGCTTTCTCTACCGTCAGCCAATTAGGTCTTATCATGTCATTGCTTGGTGCTGGAGCAGGAGCTATACATTATGAATTTTTGGATGAAAACATCTATACGGTCGCTGTAACAGCGGCTATTTTCCACTTAATCAACCATGCAACCTTTAAAGGAAGCTTGTTCATGGTCGCAGGAATCATCGATCATGAAACAGGAACAAGGGATATTCGTAAATTGGGCGGTTTAATGCATGTTATGCCGATTACGTTTACTATTTCTATTATCGGTGCATTCTCAATGGCGGGCCTTCCACCATTTAATGGGTTCTTAAGTAAAGAGATGTTTTTTACAGCGATGGTTCATGTAACCGAAATGGATTTATTTAATCTTGAAACATGGGGGATTTTATTCCCGGTGCTTGCTTGGATTGCCAGCATCTTTACTTTTGTTTATAGCATGATTCTTGTTTTTAAAACTTTTACTGGTAAGTATCAGCTGGACAAACTAGATAAAAAACCACATGAAGCTCCAATGGGGTTACTGATTTCACCAGTTATATTAGTTTCTCTTGTGATTATTTTCGGTTTTTTCCCAAACCTTTTATCTGATAGTCTCATCTCACCAGCTATGGCTTCGATTCTTCCAAGTCTAATAGGGGCGGGGGAAGAATTTAAGGTTCATATTTACTTCTGGCATGGTCCTACCATTGAACTGTTTATGACACTTGGGGTTATTATAGTAGGAAGCCTTCTTTATAAAACGCATTCTAGATGGGGGAAAATCTATAAAGGTCTTCCGGAGAAGCTTGCTCTTAATCGTGTTTATGACTTCATAATAAAAGGGATACAATCAGTCTCCTATAAGGTAACCAATACTTATATGAATGGATCGATTAGGTCATATCTCGTATATATATTTGCATTCTTAATTATTATTCTTGCAGCCACCCTTTTTGGAAAGAATGCCTTTACGATTGATACAAGCAATGTATCCTCGATAGGAGTATACGAAGTCGCCCTAGCCATTCTTGTTGTGTTGGGATCAATATGTATTCTATTTGCTAAATCAAGAATGACTTCTATCATTCTGCTCGGTGCTGTTGGCTATACGGTTTCTTTATTCTATGTTCTCTTTAGAGCACCGGATTTAGCCCTAACTCAGCTTGTTATTGAAACGATTTCGGTCGCGTTATTCTTGGTGTGCTTCTATCATTTACCTAAATTGAAAAGGTTTGAGACAAGAATGAGATTTAGACTTACGAATGCGCTTATCTCCGTTGGGGTAGGTGCAGTGGTAACCTTAATCGCACTTTCAGCTCACAGTAATAAATTATTTGACTCAATATCACAGTACTATGTGGAGAATACGTATACAGAGGCTGCCGGCAAGAATATGGTAAACGTCATTCTAGTAGATTTCCGAGGCTTTGATACACTCTTTGAAATTACGGTATTGGCAATTGCTTCGTTAGGAATCTTTGGCATGATCAAATTAAGATTGAACAGGAGGAAAGAAGGATGAGAAAAACAAACAATCTCATACTTGAAACAGCGATAAAAGTTCTTCTTTTCTTTATTGTCCTGTACTCAGTCTATATTTTTACAGCAGGACATTATTACCCCGGTGGTGGATTTATTGGAGGACTCATGACAGCTGGGGCGATTGTACTCTTATTAATTACGTATGATATTAAAACTGTTGAGGAATTACTGCCAGTAAACTATCGGATTCTCACGGCGATCGGGCTGCTATTTGCCATTGGAACAAGTGCGGGATCTCTTTTATTTAATGTTCCGTTTTTAACTCATGCATTTGGTGATGTTAACTTACCGCTTCTTGGTGAATTATCTCTTCATACTGCAACGCTTTTTGATCTAGGCGTGTACTTTGTTGTTGTCGGAGTGACGATGACCATTATTCAAACGATAGGGGAGGATGAATAATGGAAATCTTAATGGCATTTGTAATTGGAATTTTGTTTATGACCGCCACCTATCTAATGCTTTCAAAAAGTCTATTACGTATTATCGTCGGTACAGGACTATTAAGCCATGGTGCTCATCTCCTTATTCTTACGATGGGTGGTTTGAAACGAGGAGCTGCTCCTATTTTAGGGGGAAATGCGGAGAACTATACAGACCCTCTTCCTCAGGCGTTGATTTTAACGGCGATTGTAATCAGCTTTGGAGTGACAGCATTTTTCTTAGTATTGGCTTATCGAACCTATCAAGAGCTGGGGACTGATAATGTAGAAGAAATGAGGGGAACCGAGAAAGATGACTAACTTAATCATTTTACCTATATTGATCCCCTTATTTACTGGGGTAATATTAATTTTTCTGAATAAAAGAATCACAGCTCAGAGAGTTGTTGCAGCGGTCTCTTCAATAATTACAATGATTGCTGCTGGATTTATTGTACAAAAGGTACGCACAGATGGAATCCAATCCCTTAATGTCAGCAGCTGGGAAGCTCCATTTGGGATTACTTTAGTATCTGACATGTTTTCTGCACTTTTAGTATTAACAACAAGCATTATTGCGTTTGTTTGTTTAATTTACTCCTTTAAGTCAATCGGAGAAGAACGTGAAAAATATTATTACTATGCTGTGTTTAACTTTTTATTAGTAGGGGTGAACGGAGCTTTTACAACAGGAGATATTTTTAACCTTTTTGTATTCTTTGAGGTAATGCTTATGTCTTCCTATGTTTTACTAGTACTTGGGGGAACTAAGATACAACTGAGAGAATCGATTAAATATTTACTAGTCAATGTCATATCATCAGCATTATTTGTTATTGCTGTTGCCTATTTATATTCCGTAGTCGGCACGTTAAATATGGCTCATATTTCTAGTCGAATCAATGAAATTAGTGCAAATGGGATGCCAGGGATATTAACAGTGATTGCTGTCCTGTTTTTAATCGTTTTTGGTTTAAAAGGAGCCATTTTCCCTCTCTACTTTTGGATGCCGGGATCCTATTTCGCACCACCTGCCCCTGTATTAGCACTTTTCGGCGCTTTATTGACAAAAGTAGGAGTTTACTCGATTACGAGAACCTATACACTTTTCTTTTATCATGATATAGATGCTTTTGGTATTCTCTCCATTCTAGCGATTTTATCAATTGTTTTCGGTGTTATTGGAGCAATTGCTTACTGGGATATTAAGAACATTATTATTTATAATATCATCATCGCTGTAGGTGTGATTCTTTTTGGGGTTTCTGTCTTGAACACCGCTTCGATATCAGGTGCTGTTTACTATTTGATTCACGATATGATAATTAAAGCAGCGTTATTTCTGCTAATAGGAATTGTCATTTCGATTACGGGAACTAGTAATTTAAGAAATATGAGCGGGCTAATTACACGATATCCAGGTCTTGGCTGGACTTTCTTTATCGCTGCACTAGCTCTCGCAGGAATCCCGCCATTGAGTGGTTTTGTTGGAAAGCTCCTTATTGTGCAAGGAGGATTTGAGGGAGACAGCTTTATTGGTGGTTTCATTACATTGATGTCCAGTTTACTCGTTCTATTTTCGGTTATGAAAATTTTTATTAACGGTTTTTGGGGAAAGGACCGTACTTATCGTGGAGAGGAAAAAGCACCTGTAAAACAATTGCTTATTGCTCCTGTTATCTTAGTAGTGATTTCTGCTCTTTACGGAATTGGTTCTGAATCCATATTACCGTATATTTCTCAGGCAGCACATACCTTATTAGATCCCAATATATATATTGATGCTGTCTTAAAGGAGTGAATAAGTTTTGGCATTTCAAATTTTATTGAATGTGGTGTTAGCCTTTTTATGGATGTTTATTAAGGTTTCCTACGATCCCATTAGTTTTATAAAAGGCTATATTTTTGGACTCCTTGTCATATTTGTACTAAGACGTTACTTCCATAGCCGTTTTTATGTATTTCGATTATGGTCTTTTATTAAACTGATCATTATTTTTATAAAGGAACTAATATTGTCCAATATTGCCATTGTAAAAGTTGTTCTAAAACCTAAATTAGATATGAGGCCAGCTATTTTTGCAATGGACACGGAATTAACTAAGGATTGGCAAATTACGCTTCTCTCAAGTTTAATAACATTAACCCCAGGTACATTAGTCATTGATGTTTCAGAGGATAATAAAACCCTTTTTATTCATGCGATGAATATTGGGGAAGTAGAAGATGAGATTAACAGTATTAAGAATTCCTTTGAAAAGGCTATTTTGGAGGTGAGCAGGTAATGATTGACATTATTATTCGATTAGCTTTGTTATTCTGCTCCATTTCGATGCTTGGATTAATTTATCGGGTAATAAAAGGTCCCAGTACAGCAGACCGAGTGATTGCATTAGATGCAATTGGTGTGAATCTGGTAGCCATTACGGCATTGATATCAATCGTTTTAAACTCTCATGCTTTCCTTGAGATTATACTTTTAATTGGTATTCTCGCCTTTATTGGAACAGTGGCGTTTGCTAAGTATTTGGAAAAGGGGGTTATTATCGAACGTGAGCGTAATCATTGATTTTTTCATAGGATTCTTTATCTTAGCGGGAGCCCTGTTTTGCCTCATTGCTACTATTGGAGTGATTAGGCTCCCTGATGTTTATACGAGAAACCATGCTGCCTCAAAAGCTGCTACATTAGGGGTAATGTCGATTCTATTGGGAACATTTCTATACTTTTATGCTCTTGAAGGTCATTTTAATTCAAGGCTTATCTTAGGCATTATTTTTCTATTTATGACTTCCCCCGTTTCTGGCCATTTAATTAACAGGGCAGCCTATAATTCAGGAGTAAAACTTTGGGATAAAAGCGTAAGAGACGACTTAAAAGAATATAATAAAAAGATTAGGGAGAATCATCTTTAGATTAATATCGAAAAAAGTGTTCCAATTATTGCTTGGAACACTTTTTCCTTATTAGTAGGACCCTATAATGCGAACATATTCCCTAGGCTTAAATGACTCAAATGATTTCCAGTTATCATTAGAAATCTCAGTGTTTACATTTGTATTCAGTGGAGTAATTTCATTATTCATAGGAACCGGGTTGTGATTTTTTATATAAGAGTCCATCTTATATACATTAAATTCCCGGTGGTTTTGTTGCTGCTGGTGGAAAAAAGCGGCCGAAAGTAGGAGTATAAATATAGATAAACTTACCACAATTTTTATTTTCAATTTGTAGATACACCTCCCATTTAAAATCTAGTTTGTACAAAAATAAGTCGTTTTAAAATACTCCCTTTAGATCTCACCTATTAAATGGTTTGTTAAAGGGGTAATTTTTGGGAGGACTAGTATTTTTTATCTACCTTTTTATCTACCCCCATAATTGTCCTTTTTGGTACGTATATTTTAGTAAATAAACAATGGAGGTTAGATATGGGAACATCAATGATTGATATCGATAAGTTACTAGAGTCTACAGAAAATCTAACATCTGAGAAAGTTACAAAAAAATTAAAAAAAATAGAAATTGATAAATTATTAGCTCAAACGGAAAATTGGTCCAGATAAATAGCACCATAATTGATGAAAGCTCTCGAAAAATCGAGGGCTTTTTACTATATTCTGATGAAAAATTCTCATTTAGGAGAATGATGAAATTTGTCGCTTTAAAGCGGAAAAATAATTTTATGTAATTCTATTGCTTTTAGTGTGAAAAAATACTAGAATAACTTTTATAATATAATAAATTTTTAGAAAAATTAAAAGGCAAACTGGGGGTTGTAATAATGAAAAAAGGTGTAAAAGTATTGTCCTTCGCCTTAGCAGGGATGATGTTGCTTGCTGGATGCGGCGGTAAGGAATCAACGGGAGGAACGGAAAAAGATGGGGAAAAGGTATTTAAAATTGGTATTAGCCAATTTGCAGCCCACCCATCACTGGACGCAGCAACGGAAGGTTTTAAAAAGGCTTTAGAAGAAAAAGGTATTAAAGTAGAATATGACGAACAAAATGCACAAGCGGACATGAATAATGTTCAAACAATCGCTGATAATTTCGTTGGAGATAAAGTAGATTTAATTTTTGCCAATGCTACACCAAGTGCAACAAGTGCACTGAATGCTACAAAAGAAATTCCAATTATTTTTACTTCTGTTACAGACCCAGTGGGTGCTGGATTAGTGAAAGCATTCGACCAGCCTGGTGAAAATATAACGGGTACAACGGACAATCATCCGGAAGGAACAGCTAAAACCATTAACTTTATTACCGAAGAGGTAAAAGCGAAGGAAATTGGCGTTATTTATAATTCTGGTGAACAAAACTCTGTTGTTCAAGTGGAAGAAGTGAAAAAGTTAGCAGAAGCAAAGGGTGCTAAGCTTGTTGAAGTATCTGTCTCAACCTCTGCTGAAGTGAAACAGGCTGCTGAATCCTTAGTTGGCCGTGTAAATGCCATCTATATCCCTACAGATAATACGGTAGTATCTGCTCTTGAGTCTGTTATTTCGGTTGCGAACAGCAAAAAGATTCCATTATTCGTCGGCGAGCTGGATTCAATGAAAAAAGGTGCAGTCGCAGCGAGTGGCTTCGAATACTTTGATCTTGGCTATCAATCTGGTTTAATGGCTGCTGAAATTTTAAGCGGAAATAAAAAGGCTTCTGAAATTCCCGTTGAATTGCCAAACAGCTTAGCACTAATTATTAACAAGCAGGCTGCCGAAGCACAGGGGCTTGAAGTAAAGGATGAATGGAAAGAACTTGGTGAGTTTTACGAAGGCGAATAATACTCATAGGGTATTGCAAGGAGTCAGCCCCCAAAATGGCTGACTCCTTCATAACTGTATAGGAACTAATTAATGAAGAGCATAGTCTTAGAGAAAGGATGATCTCAATGTTTACAGCCATATTTGGATCATTTGAAGCAGGTATCATCTACGCGATTATGGCACTGGGCGTCTATCTTTCCTTTCGTATTCTGGATTTTCCGGATTTAACGGTAGATGGGAGTTTTGTTACAGGTGCAGCACTATCAGCAGTGCTAATTGTTAATGGGGTTAACCCGTTTTTAGCCACAATACTGGCATTATTTGCAGGATTTGCAGCAGGATGTATGACCGGGCTGCTGCATACTTTTGGGAAAATTAATAATTTGCTTTCTGGTATTTTAATGATGATTGCACTTTATTCTATTAATCTTAGAATCATGGGAAGATCAAATATCCCGCTATTAAATACGGAAACTTCTTTTACGCAAATCGGTACATTTTTCGATAGTCTGGGAATAGATTCGTTCTTGAATAGCCTTTTAACGATGGTTGGTCTAGGAGACAGTCTTCCTGGTACATGGGGAATTTTATTTTTTATGATTATTGTCACCTTTGTAATCAAATGGCTTACAGATTCATTTTTGCAAACGGAAATTGGTCTTGCTCTAAGAGCAACTGGTAACAATAAACAGATGATTCGCAGTTTCTCTGCCAATACAAATCTCCTTACCATCCTGGGTCTTGGGTTATCCAATGCACTGGTTGCCTTTTCGGGCGCCTTAATCGCACAGCAAGGCGGTTTTGCCGATGTTGGCATGGGTATCGGGATGATTGTTATTGGGTTAGCTTCTGTTATTATCGGTGAAGCCTTGTTTGGCACCAAATCAATTGCTAGAGCGACTCTTGCGGTTATCGGAGGAGCGATCATCTACCGTATTGTTGTTACACTTGCATTAAGGGTAGAATTCCTTGATCCGGGTGATATGAAGGTAATCACAGCACTTATTGTTATCATCGCCTTAACTGCACCAAAATTAATTGAACACTCTAAAGAGAAAAAGCGTAAAGCCAAGAGAAGACTAGAAAAGCTGAAAACGATACAGGCATCGGCTCAAGGGAAAGGGTGAGAATCATGCTGCACTTAAATCAGATTCATAAGATCTTTAATGAAGGAACTCCTGATGAAAAAATTGCGATTGACCACGTGAATCTAAGCTTGAATCCAGGTGATTTCGTCACAGTAATAGGCAGTAATGGAGCAGGGAAGTCAACATTAATGAATATCATTTCCGGTGTATTAATTCCAGATGTTGGTGAAATCCATATTGATGGTAAGAATGTCACAACGATGTCAGAATATAAACGGTCAAAAATGATAGGACGGGTTTTCCAAGACCCTATGGCGGGTACGGCGCCTAGCATGACAATTGAAGAAAATTTGGCGATGGCTTACTCACGTAATAAAACCAGAACCTTTAGAAGGGGTGTTACGAAAAAAAGACGTGATTATTTTCGGGAGGTGCTTGAATCTTTGCACCTAGGTTTAGAAAATCGGTTAAGTGCAAAGGTAGGATTGTTATCTGGAGGGGAACGGCAGGCACTTTCACTGTTAATGGCAACATTTACAGAACCTGCTATACTATTGCTAGATGAACATACAGCTGCGCTTGACCCATCGAGGGCTGAATTAATTACCAATCTTACACGTGAAATTGTTGCAAAATACCAGCTTACAACCTTAATGGTCACGCACAATATGCAGCAAGCCATTGATCTTGGTAATCGTCTAATTATGATGGATAAAGGTCAAATCATATTAGAAGTCGATGCAAAGAACAAAAAAGATCTAACCATAGAAGGATTATTAGAGGAATTTAAGCGAATTCGCGGAGTACAAATGGCCAGCGACCGTGCCGTTCTATCCTAAATATCAGTAACAATCAGAAACAGTCATCGATGGCTGTTTCTTTTTTCTTTACCAGCCAAAAGCGGTATTGCTTTAACGCCTGCTCTTGAGAGGACAGGGCTGTATCAATTAATATATATTCTGAATATTATTAATTAAATGATAATGGGAGGAATATAAATGAAAGAAAAACGAATAAAAGCCGAAGAACTAGTTAACGATTTTTTTCCTGTTAGAGATGTCGACTATATCGAAATTTACACAAATAATGCCAAACAGGCATGCCATTTTTTCTGTACAGCATTTGGGTTTAAACCAGTAGCTTACTCCGGTCTTGAAACGGGAAATCGTGAAACCGTTTCCTATGTGCTCCAACAAAGAAATATTCGTCTTGTTCTTACTGGCTCATACAAAGAAGATACAAGAGTTGTTCAGTTTGTAAAAAAACATGGTGACGGTGTTAAGGATGTTGCTCTATTAGTTGATGATGTTGATAAAGCATATAGTGCAGCTGTAGAGCGTGGCGGCATTGCACTCGTACCGCCATTTGAACTGAAGGATGAAAAGGGGACCATTAAAAAAGCCGTTCTCGGTACATATGGAGATACCATCCATACGTTAGTAGAACGCAAGAATTATCAGGGTGTTTTCATGCCAGGATTTGATCCTTATTCCGTTTATCTGCCAATCGAAGATGCTGGCTTGATTGGCATTGACCATGTTGTGGGTAATGTTGAGCATATGGAAGAATGGGTCGAATATTATTCTAAAGTAATGGGATTTGTGGAGATGAAACACTTCACAGATAAAGATATTACCACCGAGTATTCTGCATTAATGTCGAAAGTTATGCATAATGGCGGCAGAATCAAGTTCCCAATTAACGAGCCAGCCGAAGGAAAAAGAAAATCTCAAATCCAGGAATACTTGGAATTCTATAATGGCCCCGGTGTACAGCACTTGGCTATATTAACCGAGGATATTGTTTCAACTGTAGCCATCTTGAAAAAGAATGGGGTTGAGTTTCTAAATACACCAAGTACGTATTATGAAGATTTAGGACAGCGTATCGGAAAAATTGACGAAGAAATTGAGAAGCTCCGTGAATTAAATATTTTAGTAGACCGTGATGATGAGGGTTACCTGCTGCAAATCTTCACCAAGCCGATCGTTGATAGACCTACATTATTCGTCGAGATTATTCAGCGTAAGGGTGCGCGAGGATTTGGTGAAGGGAACTTCAAGGCATTATTTGAATCGATCGAAAGAGAACAGGCTCGAAGAGGAAACCTATAAGAGGGAAAGAGACCATGGACGGAAGGAAAAGGGAGAAGTTTCTCCCTTTTTTCAAGAGTTTAAAGGATAGAGGTGTAGAGGAATGGAAGTGTCACCAGACACACTTGAATGGAGAGACGCCTATAAGCTGCTAATTGGCTCCATTTTGCCGCGTCCGATCGCTTTTGTGTCATCTATTGATGAAAATGGTATTGCCAATGCTGCTCCCTTTAGCTTCTTTACAGCCATATGTGCGGACCCCATGCTTATCTGTTTTTCACCAATGAGAAGAGGAAGCGATGGTGCAAAAAAAGATACACTTGTAAATATCGAAAATACAAAACAATTTGTGGTTAATATCGTCAGTGAAAGCTTAGCTGCGCAGATGAATGATTGTGCGGTCGAATTTGCACCTGAGATCGATGAGCTAGAGGAAGCAGGTTTAACAAAAGAACCTAGTCTTAGAGTGAAGGTCCCGCGCATAAAGGAATCACTTGTTCATTTGGAGTGCGAGCTCTATCAGGTGTTGGATTTTGGTGACAAACCTGGCGCAGGAAGTCTAGTAATAGGCAAGGTTTTGAATATTCATGTTGAAGATGGATTATTTCAGAATGGGAGAATCGATACAGCAAAACTGCAGCCTATTGGCAGAATGGCAGGGAATACTTATACCAATCCATTAGGGAAAACGTTCGATATTCTAAGGAAATAGGACTAGGTGACTATATGAGATTCGTAACCTTTGAAAAAAGTGATGGAACTGTAAGGTCTGGAGTGCTGTTAGATTCTGACCATGTCATTGATATGCATGAGGCTGCGAACGGGAAATTGCCAGGAAATATGCTAGAGTTTCTTGAGCAAAGTGAAGATAATTTGAAAATAGCCCGGGGTCTTTTACCGTTATCCTTAGGCGATAAAGGTGTATATCCATTAAATGAGGTTAGGTTGATCGCACCTCTGCCAAATCCCAAAAGCTTCCGTGATTTCTATGCATTTGAGCAGCATGTAAAATCTGCTAGGGTGAACAGGGGTTTGAAAATGATTCCGGAATGGTACCAAGTTCCCGTTTTTTATTTTTCAAATCACCTGGCAATCAAGGGTCCGGAAGACAAGATTTCTAAGCCTAACGAATGCAAATGGCTTGATTATGAGCTTGAAGTGGCTTGCATTATTGGAAAACAGGGGAGAAATATCACTGCTGAAGAAGCAGAAAATTATATCTTTGGTTATTGTATTCTGAATGACTGGAGCGCACGGGACCTTCAAAGACTGGAAATGAAGGTAGGATTAGGTCCTGCAAAGGGAAAGGATTTCGCGACCTCAATTGGACCATGGATCATTACCAAGGACGAGATGGATCCATTAAGAAATGGTAAAGGCTTTGATATAAGTATGAAGGCAAGGATTAATGGGATTCCTCTTTCGAAAGGAAATATGAAGGATATCTACTATTCGTTTGGAGAAATGATTGAAAGGGCCTCTGCGGGCGTCACGCTTTATCCAGGGGAAATCCTTGGTTCTGGAACAGTTGGGACAGGATGTATCCTAGAACTCGGTACAGAGGTCCATCGTTGGCTGGAACCGGGTGACGTAGTTGAATTGGAGATTGATAAGTTAGGTGTTTTAAAGAATTCAATTATTGAAGCGAGGTAAAATCATGTATTATCGGCAAATGGGCAGGATTCCTCATAAACGTCATACCGTGTTTAAAAAAGATGATGGCAGTCTCTTTCGTGAGCAGGTAATGGGGACACGCGGCTTTTCCGGCACCCAATCGATTCTCTATCACCATTACATGCCAACAGAAGTACTGAAAGCGGAGCTGATTGGCAGCTATACACCCGAATACGAAGAGCAAAAAACATTAAAGCACCGCCTTTTTTTGACAAACAATTTTACGAAAAAAGGAGACGCTCTTTCAGCGCGTGAATATATTTTAGGGAATCAAGATTTATTAATTGGTACAGCTTCTATCAATCAGCCTATGAAGAGCTATTATCGCAATGGTGATGGAGATGAAATGCTGTTTGTTCACTATGGGTCAGGCAAACTAGAAACGATGTTCGGAACGATATCCTATCGGCCGGGTGATTATCTATTAATACCAATTGGAACTATTTATCGAATGATCCCCGATGACAAGAAAGAAACAAAGTTGTTGTTTATAGAAGCTTTTAGCCAAATTACTACACCAAGACGGTACCGAAATGAATATGGACAACTGCTTGAGCACAGTCCATTCTGTGAACGTGATTTCCGGGGGCCAGAAAAGCTAGAGACCTATGACCAAAAAGGAGAGTTTGAAGTTGTAACAAAATCGAGAGGAGCGCTCCATTCTCATATACTTGGACATCATCCGCTTGATGTTGTAGGTTGGGATGGATACCTCTATCCATGGGCTTTTAATGTAGAGGATTTTGAACCAATCACAGGAAGAATCCATCAGCCCCCTCCTGTTCATCAAACGTTTGAGGGAAACAACTTTGTTGTATGTTCCTTTGTTCCTAGGTTGTTTGACTACCATCCGGAAGCCATACCTGCCCCATACTATCATAGTAATGTGAATAGTGATGAATTGCTTTATTATGTTAAAGGTAATTTCATGAGTCGTAAGGGTGTACAACTGGAGTCGATTACACTTCATCCGAGTGGAATTCCACATGGTCCTCATCCTGGGAAAACAGAAGCAAGCATTGGAAAAAAAGAGACGCTTGAACTTGCGGTTATGATTGATACCTTCCATCCGCTTAAGGTGGTAAAAACAGCAAGCGGGATAGAAGATAAAGAGTACATGTTTTCTTGGGTGGAAAAATAAGGAATAAAATATTTTGAACAATCCAATGATAGAACCATTGGGTTGTTTTTTCTTTCGTATAAAATCATAAAATAAGCATTATATAATAAATAAGTGATAGTATTGTTTATACGATTATTACATTGGAGGTGAGAGATCATGAATTTGGAATTAGTGCAATCGAAATTAAAGAGCCATACACCCAGTATTTTGGGGAGTGATAAATTTTCTAAATATGCTGTAATGGTCCCGCTTATTCAAAAGGAAGACGGTATTCATGTCTTGTTTGAGGTCCGGTCACTCCAGTTGCGAAGGCAACCTGGGGAAATTTGTTTCCCAGGAGGTAGAATTGATCCAGAGGATCGCGATGAAAAAAGTGCAGCAATTAGGGAAACAACGGAGGAATTAGGAATAAGCAGTGATAACTTATCAGAGGTTTTTCCACTTGATTTCATGATTTCCCCTTTTGGAATGATGATTTATCCCTTCGCAGCGATTATTGAAAGTCCTGATAAGATTCAGCCAAATCCCGCTGAAGTGGGAGAAATTTTCACGGTTCCGTTAACTTATTTTATTGAAAATGATCCTGATATTTACAACATTCATTTTAAGGTAGAACCTGAGGAGAATTTTCCATTTGATTTAATTGTAGGCGGCGAAAATTATAATTGGCGGACAAGGGCGCTTGATGAATATTTTTACCTTTATGAAGAGAAGGCGATTTGGGGACTTACGGCTAAAATCCTTTCCCATTTTATTGAAATAATGAAACAGTAAATTTATTTTAGATGATTTTACTGTTTTTTTTTATTTTGTCCTCCTGAGAAAAACAAATGTCTTTTTACGGAAGAAAAAGTACTTGATTATTTTCTGAATAGAGATAAAATTAAGAGTATACTTTTTTGGGATAGGTGATGTTGTGATGAAGGTTGTAAAGTTTGGAGGATCCTCTTTAGCGTCAGGAGAACAACTAGAAAAGGTTTTTCAGATTGTAATGTCCGATCCTGAGCGGAAAGTAGTAGTTGTATCTGCTCCGGGAAAGAGATTTGCTGAGGATGAGAAGGTAACGGACTTGTTGATAGAATGCGCTGAACAATGTCTGCAAGATAATAATCCAACTGAGAAGTTTAACGCCGTTATGTCAAGATATTCCTCCATTGCAGCAGAATTAGCTCTCCCTAATGAGATAATTAGTGAAATACATCACGATTTATCAGACAGATTAAATGAAGACAAAAGTAAACCAGACCGGTTTATGGATCTTGTAAAAGCAAGCGGAGAGGATAATAACGCTAAATTGGTTGCGGCATACTTCAGGGCGCAGGGTGTAGAGGCAACATATGTAAACCCAAGAGAAGCAGGGCTGTTTGTTAGTGATGAACCTGGTCATGCACAGGTCTTACCTGAATCATACGAAAAGTTATATTCATTACGTGAGGTTCCAGGAATCGTAATTTTTCCAGGATTCTTTGGTTATAGCAAACAAGGTGAGGTATTCACCTTCTCACGAAGTGGCTCCGATATAACAGGTTCGATTTTAGCAAACGGTATAAGAGCAACTCTATATGAGAATTTTACGGATGTGGATGCGGTTTTTTCCGTTAATCCAACCCTCGTGCATAAACCAAAGGAAATCAAAGAGTTGACCTACCGCGAAATGCGGGAATTATCTTATGCAGGATTTACGGTGTTACATGATGAGGCACTTGTACCGGCTTTCCGTGCAGGTATTCCGGTTCAAATTAAGAACACCAACAACCCAAGCGCACCAGGAACACGAATTGTCTATACGCGTGATAATACGAATGGACCTGTTGTGGGAATAGCGAGTGATAAAGGATTCTGCAGTATTTACGTTAGCAAATACTTAATGAATAGAGAAATTGGTTTTGGGCGAAAGCTTTTGAGTATTTTGGAAGAGTATGGATTATCGTATGAACACACACCTTCAGGGATTGATGATGTATCTGTCATTTTGAGAGAGGCCCAGCTCGACCCTGACATGGAAAATGAAATTATCTGGAGAATTGAGTCAGAGTTACATGCTGATGAAGTAAAAGTCCAGCACAGCCTGTCATTGATTATGGTCGTAGGTGAAGGGATGCGCCGAAATGTCGGAACCATGGCCCGTGCCTCAAAAGCGTTAGCAAAGGCAGAAGTGAATATCGAAATGATTAACCAGGGTTCATCCGAAGTAAGTATGATGTTCGGTGTAAAACAAATCGATGAAAAAAGAGCGGTTCAAGCTCTATACGATGAGTTTTTCGCAGCAGTACCAGTATAAAAAGCAAAAGCAGATCTAAAATTAATTTTTTAGACTGCTTTTTTTATGTAATTCAAATTATCATAATTGAGGCTTATGATGACTTTTCCTTAATTTTATTTTTGTTCGTACCCCAGCCCAAAAGGCAATGATTAGCCCTCCTCCTGTATCGGAAATTAAATCAATCATGGTATCGTCATTTCCGCCGCCTTGTAACGTCATATTGAAAAATTGATCACAGCTAAACTCATAGATTTCCCATATCACACCGCCTAAAGCAGCGAATGATAAGGTGAACAGGAAGATAATCCAAGGGGATATTTCGACCTCTGCATCTCGATGAACCAATCTTTCATATAAAGCAATTCCAGCAAACGCAAGGATAGCACCACTAAGGAAGTGCACAAAGGTATCCCACCAGCCAAGACCATACCAACCTAGAATCGAGCCGCAATATTGTGAACCGACCAAGAAAAGTAAATAGGAAATAACAATTGGCAAATTGAACTGGAGTTTGGTAAATAGGGCTAAGAGAAGTGGAACCGCCCCACAAACCATCCCGCCGATGGCAACGGTTGATTTATATGATTCCCCTTCCGCGCGATAAAGAAAAAATAGTACAGCCATAAATGCCACATAGAGAAAACTTAGCAAAAGGACAAGCTTTCGATTCATTCATTTCACCTCAGGTAGAAAGTGGATATTATGATTATATCCAGTTCTTAGCTATCTCACCCAAAGTTTTCAAAAAGACAGCAAATGTAATTGAAGCCCCTTTTCTTTGTTTATCGTCCAATTCGCTTCGACACAATTTTTAGCGTATAGTGTATATATAAAATATCATGGACTCAGTTTCGTGGAGGAATATATGCAAAGAGCACAAATACCAACTTATGAACGGATTGCAATTGATTTAGCGAATCGAATTTACAATGGCGATTTGGCAAGATTTACTGGCCATATCAAAGCACACAACGATAAGGCTATTAAAATGGAGCGGAAGTACGGCAGGGATGTGAACCGTGAGCCGGAGATTGTCTATAAAAGAATTACAAGGGAATTAAATGAGCTTGAATCTTTGGCAATAGAACTTCAAAAAGAAGTTGATAAGCAGCAGGTAAGGAAAGTTGAAGTTGGGATACAGCAGGGTGAATGTAATACTCTGATAAAGGGAAAGAAGGATGAATTGGAACGAGTCGAAAAGGAAAAAGGCTCTAGACTTGAGTTGGAGAAGTCCTTCCATAAGCACTTCTGCAGATATTATTTTCTCGATCAAGAGTTTCGTTATTTTTCTGCAGATGATTGGATAGATATTGCGGATAAGTTGAATACTGAGCGGGATCACTTAAAGTATACCTATGATAATACTTTAAAAGATTTTTGGTATCATCAGCTAGATACCACACTTGTCAATGAAGACTTCTGGGTGGCCAATCATGATGTTCGGAAAATGGTTGAAAGATTAGCCGAAGAAGGTGTATCTGCCACCTATGGGACGCAGTTAATTCAAGAATTTACTGCTGAAGAGCAAGCATTAGTAATGGAGAGATATCCTTTATTGGCATATGGCATCATTGTTCACCAGCATAATTGGGATAAAAAAGTTGACCAGGCGGCACTACAACAGATGTTAGCTCATTCCCCGGTACCAATTTTTATCCGTGAACGAATGAATCAGGAATATTTACTGCCATTTGAAATCGTCCGCGACCAGGGAATTTCTATGGCATTTAACCAAGAACACTGGATTCGGTGGAAGGAAAAGTTAGCAGATTTGACGGAAGGTTTTACTTCCGATTTAGAAAAAATTCAGGCCAAACTTAATGCAGTAGAACGTATGCTTGAGTCAGTAAAAACTCTTTCAGTCATTACTTTTCAAGAGATTCTTAATAAGGAAGAAATGATTAGCGGCCATCTGGCAGAACTAAAGGGGAAAGCCGATCATTTGCAATCAGAAATGCTTTCCATTGAATCCCAATTAGTGGAGTTAGGTAAAAGGATTAATCAAAATAACCAGGAACGACAGTCCCAGCACCAGATACAACATGAGCTAGAGAATTGGGTGAGTGAGCATCAGCAGTATCTGCAGTATCAAGAATTAAAGGCTGAAGCACAGGCGAAAAAGACAGAGATTGAGTATCGTTTAAGCTCATTGGGTAAGCAACGAGATGCCCAGGTGGAAAACATGAAAAGCTGGGAGAAGTCCTTTAACAATTGGAATTATCAGATGGAGCATCAAACAGGACGATTAAAGGAAATCCTACCTCAGGTTCAATACCCATCGAGCCAGTCCCTTTATACTGATGAAGGGGAAACACCGCAATTACGGAAATCAATCTTTGATGATGTTGTCCCAATGATTAAAAGCTGGGATACACTACAACAAAAAATTAATAATGCAGATAGTGAGCTAGCTTCTGAAAAAACAAAAAGAGAGTACCAGTTTAAGGACCAGCAACAGAAAAAGTCTTATTTAGATCAATTAGACGTGAAGTGGATAGAACGGGAAGCTTCAAAAATGCCAAGAGAAATTCTGAAGGCTCAACTTAAAAATAAACAAGATGAATTGAAAAAAATCAATCAAGAGATAAGTTCTGAAACGGGTAACGTTCAGAAGCTTACCGGTAAATTAGAACAGATTGAAATAAATATTTCATACCAGGAAAGGCAGATACTCAAGAAACACCACAGAAGTGCAGAGCCTTGGAATGATGTGAATCTTGAGGAAAGAGAAGACGAGATAGAGGATGCTCTAAGGAAACTAACTGAGGATCTTGTTGCACGGAATAAGATTATTGCTGACCTAATAGGTAATCAACAAAAGTTGCAAAAGGAGCAGGATATCTTAAAAACGCATTTACCTGTCATTAAGCAAGTTGGGGAAATACCATTTGCCTATAAAGAGAAAATTAGGTTTGAACCAGAAAAACTGATTCAACAATGGATTAAACAAAATAAGGAAATAGCAGAACGCATTGATCAATATCATAGGGGCTTTAAAACTCATTTGAAGGAGCTTAGCTCGGTTCTTCAGGATGAGAAAGTTGATGGTCCATTAAAACAGAGTATGAGTCAACTGATTCCACAGCTTGAAAGTGATTCGATTCGTTCAGGATTAAGTGTTATTTCAAGTGTAATTGAGCATATTCAACACGAATTACTGAAGTTAAAAGAGGACAAACAAAAAGCCGAAAATGCTCAGGAAATCTGGGTTGATCGTGCCGTTATCCGCGTTATCAGGATATTTCAATCCTTAAAGCAAATGGTTAATCGGATGAAAATTAAAAATAAGGAAGGTCACTATTTCCCGCTCGTTGAGATTGAACGATTAAAAGAAATTGAAACAGGTGATGACGAAGAGTACCGTCGCTTACTACGCGAACATTTCATCCAAACGATTGAAAAGCTGCTGGAAAGTGAAGAATCGATTGAGAATTTAACGGACAGCCAATTGAAAAAGTATATAGATGATAGTCAGCTGGTTCTTGTTTCATTGCGTAATCGGTACCCGAAATTGGCCATTTATAAGCCGCAAACGACCAATGCTTTTATATATGAAAAACCAAGAAAGCATCACTATACGGATTGGGAAACGCTAAACAAGGGTTCGAAGATGGAAGCAAAGGGCAGCGGCGGGCAGTTGTTAGCAGCAAGAACGATGATTATGATGATGATTATGACCTTCAAACGCCAGGAACACAGCAATAACTGGTCGGTACTAATCACGGATAATCCATTTGGCCAAGCAGTTTCAGCCCACATTTTAGATCCGATATTCTCCATTGCTGATATTTTGCGCTTTCAATGGATTGTCCTTGCACCACCTGAATTAATCAAGCTAGATGTCAGCCGTCGTTTCCCTGTTTACTGGAAGCTAGAACTTAGCCAGCAAAAGCAAGGTGAGATTATCAAAGAAGTGCTTCAGCATGGGGGCAGGGCATTTGATGAAGTGGAGTTTAGTTTGTTTTAAATCGATATACTTAAAATTAAAAGTTTATATTGTATACTAGCTGTTTGAAATCTATATGTATCTAACTAATTGTTATATGAAAGTACAAAGATTCTTTCCGATGGAAGCTCCTTGATTAATGTTTTATGTGCTTTTTTCCTCGAATATTTTTAGGATACCTTGGTCAAAATACCATAGGTTACTAATTCTGATGAAATGAGGACAAATAATGAAGCAAATTTTACAGCAAGTAAAAGAGGAATTAGAAAAGGCATATGATAATCCACAATCGAACAATTTAGATCAATGTCTTCTGCAACTTCAGGCTGCTAGAGAACAGTACGGTGATAAAGGTAATATGATTGAGAACTGTATCACAGCAGTAACTCAAGCGAGAAATTCGATTGTGGCCTTAGAGAATGCAGGAGATGTATCTTCTGCCGCAGCCTTTGGTCAAGCTCACAATGCTCTTCAAAATGCGATAGAGTCTTACTCTGATACAGATGATAATCAGTATCAATGAGGATGTCCAAAAGCATTGCTTTTGGACATCGACTTTTATTCTTTTTCCGGTATGGAATAGAAGATTATAATAAGTGTTAATGAATTCATTAAGCAATCTGCGATGAAGCTTCTTTCTGTTTCAGAAATCTAACAATTTCATCTACAGCTCCGGTACCCATTCGAATGAGTGCATCTACTGTGTTTGCACCATTGTGAGGAGTCCCAATGAAATTATCACATGTTAATAATGGGTGATTTTTAGAAATTGGTTCCTCAGCGAAAACATCTAATGCAGCTCCAAAGATTACACCATTTTGTAAAGCATGATAGAGGTCTGTTTCATTAATAATTTTTCCTCTTGCTGTATTAATTAAAATCGCATTTTTTTTCATCAGTGAAAGCTCACGTGCAGAAATTAAATTCTCCGTAGCTTTTGTCAATGGAACCGAAATACTAACAATATCACTTTCTTTTAATATATCTTCTAAACAATCATATTTAATAAATCCTTCTTCACTGCATTGCAATTCACTAGTATAAGGATCATAAACTAGTACATTCATACTAAATGCAGCTTTTAGTTTATGTCCAACTAATGTTCCAATTCGTCCTAATCCTATTAAGCCGATTGTTTTTTCCTGCAATTCAAACCCAGCTAATTCAACAGGAGAATTTTTGCTTATCCCTTTTTCAACCATTTTTTGGGATAAGTTTATTTTTCTTGAACAATTCAACGCAAGGCCAATTACTAATTCAGCCACGGAGTGCATGTTGGCCTGAGGAGTATTCGTAACTCTTATTCCTTTTCTTTTTGCATAATCTAAGTCTATATTATCTACTCCGACACCATGTTTTGCGATAATTTTAAGATTCGGCATTTGGTCTATTACTTCTTGTGTCATTTTAAAAGTACGTACGATTACTGCTTCAGCAGTTGAATAATTCTCAATCTCTTTATCTGTCCAAGCAACAACATCTAATTTTTCTTTTGCATATTGTAATGCACTTGGATCAATAGGGTCAAAAATAAATGTTATCATCTAAATACCTCCCAACTATACTAGCTTGATTCCGAGTTTTTCTATAGACTCTTCCAAATTCAATATTTCTAAGGTATCTTTTCCAAGTTTTAGTTGCTCCATGATTTTTTGTTCTGCCTTCATTTTTGTTAAACACATTTCATAGACCATTTCTATATCTACTTTTGGAATAACTGCTACGCCATTTTCATCTGCTACAATTAAATCTCCTGGGCAAACAGCAACTCCTCCACAAGATACTGGCATATTTACTGTCCCTGGATTACTTTTATATCCTCCACGAGCGTTGATTCCAGATGCAAACATTGGAAAACCAAGTTCTTCTATTTCTTTAATATCCCTAACTGCACCATCAATGATGATTCCGCCAATATTACGTTGCATTGCATTAACGGTTAAAATCTCGCCCCATACACCAGCATTTGGATAATTTCCTGCATCAACTACAAGAATATCACCTTCTTCAGCTAAGCTGACACCAAGATGAATCATTAAGTTATCAGATGGATAACTCATAATCGTTAAGGCTGTTCCAACGCAACGTGCCCCTGTCCAAATGGGTCTAATTCTATGATCCATGATATTTTGTCTGCCCATTACATCACCTATTATAGGTGTAGCTATATTAGCAAATTTTTCATTCCATTCTTTGTTTGGTCTTTCAAAAGTACGATTAAATGTAAGCATTTTTCATTCGCCCCTTAAAATTAGGTTTATCAAGTCATTTCCGGAAATCTAATTAAATAGTAGCAATCGCTTACATTTATGAAAAACGGTATTTTTACATGTTAATTATCGAGAAATTTGATTATTGCCATAAAAAAGCCCTTGTATTATGCCTAAAAATGGCATAATACAAGGGAATACAGTTTATCCCAAATGATTTTAAAGAAAACAGAGTATAATTACAAACCTGGTTTTAATAATCCTTTTTTAAACTCTTGTTGCCATCTTTCCTGCGCATTCATGTATTTATTAATTAGAAGTTTAAATTCACTAATGGCATCCCTATTACTGTAAAGTGGATTTTTATTACTAATCATGTAAATCGTTCTTTTTGGTGCAGCTTCTTTAAACGGTAACAGATGGACTGAAAACTTTTTACTCAATTTATTCACAACACTAAATGGGGCGATAAACCAAGAATTTTCATCAAGTAATTCAAATGACAACAAAGCAGAATCTGTGATTAATTTAGGAGAGGAATTAAGTGGAATATATTTATTATGCCAAGTTAAGTATTCTTCACCCCAATTAATAAAAATTTGATTATTAGGATTAAGTTCCTCTGGACCGATTTCCTTTAAATTAGCAAAATCCTCGCATTTCGTAACGAATACCATTTCTTCATCTAATATTTTTACTGATTCAATTTGAGGCAGAATGATATGGTTTAAAGCGAACCCTATATCAATAATTCTTGCGTCAATTTGATCATAAATCTCATCTGTATGCAGCGTTTTTATCGTTAACTGTACATTTGCATGGTAATTAAATATCTCTTGATAAATCCCTGAAAACAAAAAATTATTAACGCTATCAACCACTCCTATTGATACTGTTTTTTTGAATGGTGAAGAACTGAAATTCTGAATTTTATCATTAATATTTTGCCATTCTAAAGCAATTGACAGAAAGTATTTTCCAGAGTCAGTCAATTTAATATGTTTAAAACCTCTGTCCCTTTCCACTAATATTACACCTAGTTCTTCTTCAAGAGCTTTTAACCGATAGCTGACAGTAGATTGTGATAAAAAAAGTTTTTCCGCTGTTTTTGTTACATTCAGTGTTTTCGCTAATATAGCAAAGGTTTCTACTAGTTCATAATTCATTAAAACACTCCTTTGATTATATTATATAAAAAATAACCATTCGTGTATTTGATATTTTTAGAATGAAATATCAAAAAACTTGATAATTAACATGTAAAAATATCGTTATTAAAATTTGTAAGCGTTTGCTAATATAAAATCAGATTCCGGGAATTAAAAATAATCCTTATTCTTAAGGAGGAGATTAGATATAACACAAGCGTTTGGTTAATTTGAAATGCATTTATACTTATTCTTTCATTACGATATGAATTTATTGTAGTATAATTAAATTTTGGGTAGGGGGAGTTCACATGAGAGAGGCACTCGCAAAAAAACCACAACCTGTTTTACAGAAAAAAACACGATTTCGTTGGGTAGTACTATTCTTAATTTTTATTACTTATATGATTGCCGGCGCAGACAGGGCTAATATAGGTGTGGTTGTTCCAACTATAAAGGATAGTTTTAAAATGAGTAATACTGATATTGGGTTGATGACTACTTTGTTTTACCTTGGATATGCTGCTATTCAAATTCCGGCAGGTATGTACTTTGGCAAGAGAGGTGTACGCAAAATATTTTCAATATCAATGATTTTAACTTCTCTGGCAACGTTATTCATGGGAATGGCTAATACCGTTTTCCAACTGAAAGCTTTAAGGCTTTTATTGGGGGTTGCCGAAGGACCACTTAATATTGGAATTGTTACTACAATTAATAGATGGTTTCCATCTCGAGAAAAGGGTTTTGCAACTGGTATATTTATGGCTGCAATTAAGTTTGCGCCAGCTGTAGTTCCTCCACTTTGTGCTTTTATCATTGTTACTTACGGTTGGCGTGAAGTATTTTATCTATTTGCCATCCCTGGCATTATTGCGGCTGTATTATGGTGGTGGTTGGTAAAAGACAAACCGGAGGAAAGTCCGTATGTCTCAGAATCTGAGTTAGAATATATTAATGACAAACAACCAGTTGAACAGTCAATTGTTACAAAAACAAAGAAATCTAGTCAAAAGAAAAGTTTTAACTGGTTAGACAAACTTATTCGGACAAAAAACATTAAACCATTGGATACAAACCGAGAAGTAGTATTTTCTTGGAACCTTTGGGGATGTGCTTTAGGTTATGCCCTTATGGTAGGGATTACCTATTCAATTATGACGTGGGTACCTACTTATTTGGTTGAGGTTAAAGGGTTTTCTACCATGAAAATGGGTTTTGTCGCATCAGCTCCTTGGATTGGTGCTATGATTGGAAATATCTTTGGTGGATGGCTATCAGATAATATTTTTGATAAACGTCGTAAGCCTAACATGCTTTTAACTGCTGCTTCCACTGTATTTATGATGTATTCACTTTTATATGCGCCTAATAATGCAGTAATACTAGGTGCGCTGCTTTTACTTACAGGTGTACTGTTAAATATTGGATATTCTACCTTTTTGGTCTATCCTATGGGACTTGCATCAAAAGACAAGGTTTCTTTTGCAGCTTCTATAGTTAATACAGCAGGATCCCTCGGTGGTGCATTTGCTCCATTTCTAGTGGGTGTACTCTTGGATAAATTTGATTGGAATATAGTGTTTTTATTCTTTGCGGGAAGTTCTTTAATGACTCTTATAATTCTACTTACTATGATTGAACCAAGGACAGAGTATAAGATAGCAAAAATAGTATACCTTTATTTCTTTTATATACAATTAACAAAGGTCCACCGTTCTGACGGTGGACTTTAATTTTGTTAACCAGTCAAGGATATAGAATTTCATAGGAAAACCAGGAATTCTTCTTTTTTCTAGGTACATTATGTCTACAAAGGATTGCCTAGAATTAAGTTTTCTACGAAGTACTGCTATTTGCCAATACATACTCCCCATATTCTAATTTAAAATAGTATTCCAAAACTTCTAAAGACTTTTTTGTAAGGCTAGTTGGCCTTTTATGTGTAAGTTTATAAACAGTGTATGGTGGGGGAGTGTCTGTAAGTTCATACATTTTATAGCTCCCGCTTTTCATAGCTTCCTCCGCAATATACTTTGGAACAATTGCCCACTGAGTAGGATTTTGCAGCAGATATAATAGTAAATGGATACTATCCATTCTAATACGTGATGTAGCCAATGGATCCCACCAATAAGCGTGCCAAGCTTGATATTCAAGCCCAAAAGGCATAAAAAGTTCGTCATTAGAATCTAACTCTTGAGGGTGTATTTTTTCTGATCTATGATCGTTGTTTAAGGATGATCTAAGAACAACCATTGGTGATACAAAGCACTTTTCTACATGAACATTTTGATGAACTCTATTCCGGAGTGAGAAAGCAATATCGAGTTGTCTCTTTTCTACCTCTGAATATAAATGAATTGAATGTAAAGTATGAATGGTAAGTTGGACATTTTTCCTATCATTATTTAAGTTTTTAACAATATTTGGCAATAGGAATTGGTTTATACTATCAACTGTACCTATTGTTAAAGATAATCGGTTACCTTTTGTTTGTATTAATCTAGCTTCATGCTCTAAACGATTCCATTCTTCAGCTAATTTATAAAATTCTTCGCCCATTGGTGTTAAGTTGATTTCTTTTAAACCTTTTCCACGTTCTATAACCTGATATCCTAAATCATTTTCCAATGCTTTTATCCGTTGGCTCACTGTTGTTTGTGCACAATGTAGATCCCTCGCCGCACCACTTATTGATTTTGTCTGAGCAACTGCTAGAAATGTTTCAATATATTGAGATACCATTCTTCACCTCTAAATAGCAATATTTATGATATTTAATAGTCGAATTAATCGTTTTACTATTAAGAATATTAAATATATTATAAATTTACATATAATATCTGTCTATGAATAAGGGGGAATGGATTATAAAAAATAAATTAGTATAATCGAATTGAGATTAACAGAACCAATGGAATCATTATTAAATGTAGCTAGAGGTTAGTTAGTTGAAGAAAAGTGTTATTAAAGTCATAAATTTGTAAGCGGTTACCTAAAGGGGGATATATCTATGATTAAATTATTTGGAAGAAAAAAGTGGATTTCAATTATGGTAGTAGGATTGATGTTAATCATATCCGGATGTTCAAGCAAGCAAAGTTCTAGTGAAAAAGATAGTTCAGAGGCATTTCCAAATGGTCCAATCAAAGTGATTGTTTCGTATTCAGCCGGCGGAAGTTCAGATCTTGGAGCACGATTACTAATGCAGTATGTTGAAAAGGAACTGGGTGTACCTGTGGTAGTTGAGAACAGACCAGGTGCTGGTGGATGGGTAGGTTGGGAAGAACTTCTAATGGCCGAACCAGATGGAAATACAATTGCGTTAATCAATACACCGAATTTAATGACTGGTTATATGGATCCTAGCACAGGTAGAAAACAGAATTTGGAAAGCTTCGAATTGATTGCAAACCATATCACTGATCCTGGTGTCATTGCGGTTCGTAAAGATGATGAACGTTTTAATAGTGTTGAAGATTTAATCGAATATGCAAAGAAAAATACAACAACCACAACTTCAACAGGTGCACTTGGTGACGACCATATCGCTTCATTGAAATTAAACAAGGAATTAGAGACTAAGTTTAATGCCGTTCATAATGGTGGAACAGGTGAAAGTGTAACTGCTGTTCTTGGAGGACATGTTGATGTATTATTTGCAAACATTGGAGACGTAACTACTTTAAGTAAGGACAATGAAGTGAAAGTACTTGCGGTAATGGCTGAAGAGCGTTCTCCTATCCTTCCAGATGTACCTACATTAGGAGAAGAGGGGTATGAAGGAATTGTTTCTGGGTCATCTCGCGGTTATGCAGCACCCAAAGGAGTAGATAAAGAGAAAATGAAAGTTCTCCGTGAGGCTTTTGAAAAGGCAATTAATAATCCTGAACAAATTGAAAAAATGAAAGAAACTGGATTACAGGTTAATTATTTAGATCAAGATCCTTATATGGAATTATTAAGGGAAGATGAAAAAGGAATTAAGGGAATTAGTGATTTATTAGGTTGGTAATTTAAATGAAAAAATAGTAGTAATACAAGGATGGTTTACCCATCCTTGTGAATTTAACATTCAGTATATTGGTAATATTACGTCTATGATTAACTATAAAGAAGAAGGAAGGATGTCCATTGAAAAAATTAGGAGTATATGTTGCCTTGTTTTTCTTTATTTATGGAGTCGTATTTTTTGGACTTTCATTTTCACTAAAATATAAAAGTGAATTTGGTCCTGGACCTGGTTTTTTACCAACTTGGACGAATTGTCTGTTAATTATATGTTCGGTCCTATATTTAATTAGTGCATTTAAAAAGGACCTTACCTTTATTCAAGATGTAATACCTAAGGGTGAAGGATTTATTAATGTTTTAGTAACGATTGCCTCTTTAATTCTTTTTATGGTGATTGTTCCTTTTGCAGGTTTTGTGGTAAGCAGTATTATCACATTATTTCTTTTATTTAGCCGTGGGTATAGATGGTATTTGGGACTAGGAATGGCAACTACTGTTACATTTATCGTATTTTGGGTATTTGGATCATTATTTGGGATACCTTTACCGGTGAATGAGTATGGTTGGTAGGAGGTAAGTAATGATGGAATCACTTCAATATTTATTATCAGGTTTTGGAGAAGCACTCACATGGGCTAATTTACTTTTTTGTATAATCGGTGTCAGCTTTGGAATGTTCATTGGTGTATTGCCGGGACTTGGACCAACTGCAGGGACAGCGTTACTTTTACCTTTGACGTTTTCTTTAGAGCCAATTACAGCAATTATTATGTTAGCAGGTATTTATTATGGATCAATGTATGGCGGGACGATTACTTCGGTATTAATTAATACACCTGGTGAGGCTGCTTCATTAATTACAACATTTGATGGGTATCCACTAGCAAAGCAGGGGCGTGCTGGCGTCGCATTAGGGATATCAGCAATTGGATCGTTTATAGGTGGATGTGTTTCAATTATTGGATTAGTCCTTATTGGTCCAGTGCTGGCAAGAGTTGCCTTGAATTTTGGACCGCCTGAGTTTTTTGCACTAGTCTTTATGGGAATGGCGTTGTTACTTGGATTAATGGGAAAGTCGCTAATAATAGGAATTGTTTCTGCACTTTTCGGTTTATCTTTATCTTTTATTGGTATTGACCAAAGCTCAGGTGTTGTCCGATTTGCATTCGGTCAAACGAATTTAATGAGTGGAATAGACTTTATCTCAGTAGCAATGGGGTTATTTGGTTTATCAGAACTATTGTTAAATGCTGAAAACAAGTTAGGTGAAAATGCAGAAAAGCCACCTAAAGTGAAAGGGTTATTTCCAGAACGACATGAGTGGAAGCCTACTTTGAAATCGGTAGGCAGAGGAAGTATCTTAGGCTTTTTAATTGGTTTAATTCCAGGAACAAATTCAGTCATCCCGACCATATTGAGTTATTCAATGGAGAAAAGGCTTTCCAAAGATCCTTCTCGTTTTGGGAAGGGTGCTTTAGAAGGTGTGGCTGGTCCGGAAACTGCCAATAACTCCTATAGTGGTGGAGCATTAATTCCTTTATTTACCTTAGGGATACCTAGTTCTCCAACCATTGCTGTCCTTTTAGGAGCATTCATTATGCACGGATTAACTCCGGGACCTACATTATTTGAAAAGGAACCTGAGTTTGTTTGGGCAGTAATAGCTAGTATGTTTATTGGTAATGCGATTTTATTAATTTTAAATTTACCACTAGCCAATGTGTGGGCAAGAATCACAATGATTCCATATAGAATTCTATTTCCAATCCTTATTATGATTATCATAGTAGGAACGTATAGTTTAAATAATAGCTTATTTGATGTCGGCGCGATGTTCGTATTTGGAATCATTGGTTATATCTTTAAAAAGGCAGAAGTTCCTCTAGCACCAATTATCCTTGCGTTTGTATTAGGTGAATTACTAGAAAAAAACCTAATTCAATCCTTAACCATATTTGAAGGTAATCTATTAGGATTTTTTATGCGCCCCATTTCAGGAACGATTTTAGCAATATCTATAATTGCGATCATCATAAGTATCATCTCTACTATTAAAAACAAACGAATCGTTACAGAAGATGTTGAAATGTAGCATATAATTATTTTCGTGTTCTAATGGCAAAACAGTTTTATGTAATTCAGCTCCCTCTGTATTTGGAAGAAAAAAGCCTAACTCTGGACAACTTATAAATGCATTTATGAACGAAAGCTTTTCTTTGAAAGGATTAGGATTTTTGTTAGTCGAAGCGTGGGAGAATTTGCTGAATGAATATGGAAGCTTTAAAAATAATCAAAGAAGGAACAGAACACAGTGTAAAATGTGCTCAGTAGCATTTAGTAAATGAAAGAACTTCTAACTATTCTATAATATTTGTTTCTATATTATTTTCACTACTAGTTTTTTTGATTTTTATGTATCTCTCTTTCTTATTATCTAAGTAGAAAGAAAAAACGTAAATTAAAACTAGAAGGTACCTTTAGTTTAATTGAAGACTATTGCAGCACAAATTCCCCACTCTTCTTAAATAGAAGGGTGGGGAATTTTAACTATTGGTTTTATTTCTGGTGTAACGGTGGGAGAATTAAAAAATCAGCAGGATCATTCTACTATTAGGAAAATAGTTATCTTACATTCAATTTATTTTTCAAATGGGTTTACAATAGTTTACTTTGCATTAGTTTTTCAGCGAGTTTTTATAGGAAAATTTTTTTCTAACTACAATGATGTAATAAGAATGTTTGGTGGCATTTTTCTTGTAACAATAGGAATGTTTATATTGGATATATTCAAACCAAGTTTTTTAATGAAAACACATCGCTTCCAATCGGTTATTGTGGGAATAGTATTCGGGGCGGGATGGTCTCCTTGCATTGGACCAATTTTTGGAGCAATTATGTATGCAAATATAATGTATCCTACCCAAACTTTTTTAATATTGCAGCATATTCATTGGGGGTTCTGTATCCCATTTGTAATAATGGCATTTTTCATTAGCAAAACAAAACTAATTTTAAAATATTCAACATTACTAATGAAAATCGGCGGCGTTTTAATGATAATCATTGGATTAATGGTATTTTTTGATAAAATGACTTTCATAACAATCTGGGGTTCCGAAATACAGTATTATTTTGAAGAGATGCTTAGTAATGAATCATAAGCAATGAGGATATTATATGATATGAGGTTGAAGGAGACTTATATTACGTAAATGTGTTTGATTAATAGTCTTACATAAGGAAAAAGGGAGCTTGTTTCTAAACAAACTCCCCATTATTATTGGTCCTTTAAGACTATGTTAGCTTCGTTGCAGGAAATCCTCAGTCGAAATCACATTGGCATACATACCTTGAAGTGCGCTGACAAACGCAAAGTGAACCTGTTCTGCCGGAACTTTCCTTTCTTGATAAGATAAGTCCCTTGTTGCACATGCATCTTCAATAAGTGTAGTTTCAAAGCCTAGATCGACTGCGGCTCTAACAGTTGCATCAATACACATATGCGTCATCATACCTACAACCACAACCTTGTTTACACCTTTTTCTCTTAATTTGCTTTCTAAATCAGTCTTTAAAAAGCTGTTAGCGAAATTTTTTACGATAATGTTTTCGTGTTCTAATGGTAGAACAGTTTCATGTAGTTCAGCTCCCTCTGTATTTGGAAGAAAGAAGCCTAACTCTGGACTACTCGCGATATGCTGAACATGAAAAATATTATCTTTGTTATTTTGTCTAAACCAATCAAGAACTTTAGCAGCATTAGCGGCTGCTTTATCAGGATTGCTTAACTCCATCTTTCCATTTGGAAAATAGTCGTTTTGTATATCAACAATGATTAAGGCTGTACTCATTTTATCCACCTCATTAAAAAATTTTTGTTACAAGTATGATGATAAAGAATATCTTGATTTTTATCGATACTTTGATGAAACACTTTTAGATCAAATCATTTCATGGTGAAAGGAATTAATAAATGGAACTTAATAACATTGATTTTCAAATCCTTCGGTTACTATCCGAAAATTCACGTATTCAATGGAAAGACTTAGGTGAACAAATTCATATGACGGGACAAGCAGTAGGAAATCGTATTAAAAAACTGGAGGAAAGTGGTGTCATTAAAGCTTACTCACTAATCGTTGATGAAATGAAAATAGGACTTTTCTTTACAGCGTTTGTCATTATCTATATGAAAACAGCAAACCATGATTCATTTATACGTTTTTTAAATGATCGAAATGAGGTCGTTGAAGCACACCGCGTATCAGGAGAAGGCTGTTACCATTTGAAAATAAAAGTGGATTCTCAAGAAACATTGAATCTCTTTCTTAATAACATTCTCGATTATGGGAACTACACTTTGTACCTATCCATACAAGAGACTAAACAACAAAATCCGTTGACTGCCAAAGGTTAATTGAAGGTAATTATCCTAATATTACAGGATTATTGCCAAGTCATTCGAAGATCATCTTTACTCTTAAGACAAACCAGCTATTTTGATGATAGATAAAACAAAAAACCGAAGGGTTTAATCTTCGGTTTTACCATGCTTAACGAGAAGTATAACCTGCATCTACATGAAGTGTTGTCCCAGTTACATAAGAGGATGCGTCAGAAGCTAACCAAAGACTAGCTTGAGCAATTTCTCGTGGCTGTCCAAAGCGGTTCAGTAAGCTTAATTGAGGGGCATATGCTTCTTCTGTTAAACCAAATTGCTCTAATGCACCACGAAGCATTGGTGTATCAATTGCACCTGGAGCAACTGAGTTAACACGAATATTGAGTGGACCATTTTCCATTGCAGCCACTTTTGTCATACCAACTACACCATGCTTCGCTGCAACATAGGCTATGTTATTTGGCTGTGGACGGAATCCACTAACAGATGAAATGTTAATAATAGAGCCACCATGTCCTTGTTTTTGCATTTGTTGTAATTCATATTTCATACAAAGTGCAGTACCAGTTAAATCAACTGATATTAAACGATTCCAGTACGCTTCATCAAATTCAGCTGCTGGTTTGTCATCTGGTGTTAAAGCAGCGTTATTTACTGCTACATCTAATTTACCAAATGTATCAACTGCGAATTTAATCATTTTCTGCACTTCTTCAGATTTTGAAATATCTACTTTTACAAAGGCAGCTTCGCCTCCGCTTGAATTAATAGCGTCTGTCACTGCACGACCTTTTTCTTCGTTAAAATCAGCAATAACAACTTTTGCTTTTGCTTCTGCAAATAGTTTTGCTGTAGCCTCACCCATACCCATTGCAGCACCTGTAACGATTGCAACTTTACCTTCTAATAATGGAAATGTCATATTAAATTCCTCCTAGACAAATATATACTTTATACTCATTACAATAGTGTTTATAATTAAAACCATCAATCAGCAAAGTATTCAAGTTTGTATATTACTATACAAATCGATAGGTTTTGTATAGTAAATTAATAACTTAGTCCCAGAAGATTAATTTTTTCAACATACTTTATTGTGAGGTGACCAACTATGACAGAACTTTTTAATAAACAAATTCAACGTTCAAAAAAAGCATTAAAAGAAACCTTTTTAAAATTGCTTTATCAGAAGCAATTTGATCAGATTACAATCTCAGAAATTGTTCGTGAAGCAAATTATAATCGTGGAACTTTTTATGCAAATTTTGAAACAAAGGAACATTTACTTGATGAAGTCATTCAAGATACGTTAACAGAAATGATTAATCAAATTCGAAATCCTTATAAATCCATTAAAAAAGTAAATATCAAGGATTTAAATACGGATAATATAACATTGTTTAAGTATTTTCAAGAAAATGCAAAGCTTTATAAATTATTATTGAGTAAACATATACGTGTCGATTTCCGTTATCAAATGGCAAAGGCTATTGAACAGATGTTTATTGAGGAATATGAGTATGAACTGGAAGAAGGAACATCAATAAGCACTAAGTGGTTGTATATTTATCGCTCTCATGGCATAGCAGGGTTAATCATTCGATGGATTGAAGAAGATTTCTCAACTTCACCTGAATATATGTCCAAGCAAATTGTAGAACTTATGCTTACTTCTACAGAAGTTTTTTATGTTAAAAGCTGTTAAGGAATATATGTCTCTATTAAAAAATGTTACAGATATTTAAAATTAAAAAGATTGTGAAGAACTGTACCTACACTTACGGGTGCGTTCGTATTATGAGGTTAACCAGTTTTTACTGGTTGACCTTTTTTTAATAGATTCTATTATATCAGTAGCCAGGGTAGGACGAACGGGTGGGTGGGACAATGATCCCGTCAACTAAACTGTCCGCCCCCTACTTGTAGAAACATGTTTGAAATTCTGAGGGTCCAAGCGATATAATTAAAGATTTCACCCATATTCAGGCTTTATCTAATTTCAAAATATTATATTAAGTAAAAAAAACACTACTTCATATTCACAAAAAGGTATAGTATTAAAGGAAAATTATATTTGTTTTATAAACGGTACAATCATAAATTGTGTGAAAAAGGATGCTAATTATGCCTTCTTTATTGAGGGAGTTTAGTTGAAGATCGATGTTTAACTTGTGTTCCACAATCGGGCCAGATTATGGAATAACACTCAATAAGAAAATTGATTTATGGAAAAAATAGACTTAAACGAAAAGGGGAAGAGAAAGGATTAGAAAATGTATAAAAGCCACGAAGCGCGTTGGTATGAAAGCGTTTCGTGGCTTTTTGAATTTTTCCAACCCATCATTTAAGAATCTTTCCCTCTTTTGTGTGTATATCGTATACATAAAAAATTTGAGTATTATTATTCGATTCCTTCCGGTATCCTAACATTTTGTATCGACTTTTTATGGAAATGGATTGCTTGCAGCCTCTGTATATCCTCTTGCCTATTTGAATCAACTTAAATTTTATTCAACTGATTTTTTATTAGAATCTTTTTCTAAAAATTCTCTAAAATTATCTCCCCAATCACAAATGGAAGTTACAACGGGTTCTAGAAGTAAACCAATTTCACTAAGTTGATACTCTACTTTAGGAGGTACAACCGGATATACAACTCTAGTAATTATATTATCCTCTTCTAATTCCCTTAATTGTCTAATTAACATACGTTGATTGACATCGGGAAGGTATTTTTGTATTTCACTTAACCTCAATGGAGATTGTCTGAGTAAACACCATATAATTGCTATCTTCCAACGACCACCTATCACCGATAAGGCCAAATCTTTGCTCGTGAAGAACGTTTTATCTTTATAGGGAATTTCCATATTATTACTAACTCCTTCTATTGTAATATGTTTATAGTGACAAAAAAGTCAGTATTGTCCCGTTAATTATAATGTGTAATTATATAAATTGTAAATACCATAAAACAAAGGAAAGAAGGGATTCATTTGAAAAGTAGAGCTGCTGTTGCATTTAGAGCGGGAGAACCACTTAAAATTGTAGAAATCGATGTAGAAGAACCAAAAGCCAAAGAGGTATTAGTAAAAATACTGTATACATCAGTCTGTCATACAGATGCTTTTACATTATCAGGTGATGATCCCGAAGGTGTATTTCCTGCTGTACTAGGTCATGAAGGTGCGGGTGTTGTCGTTGCTGTAGGGGATGAAGTGACTTCAGTAAAACCAGGGGACCATGTTATTCCGCTATACACAGCTGAATGTGGAGAATGTAAATTCTGTCGTTCTGGTAAAACAAACTTATGTAGTGCCGTACGAGAAACTCAAGGTAAAGGTTTAATGCCTGATGGAACAACTCGTTTCTCTTATAATGGAGAGCCTATTTATCATTACATGGGAACAAGTACATTTAGTGAATATACAGTCGTTCCTGAAATTTCTTTAGCAAAAATTGACAAAGAAGCGCCGCTTGACAAAGTTGGTCTATTTGGATGCGGTGTTACTACAGGGATTGGCGCTGTACACAAGACAGCAAAAGTGGAAGAAGGGGCTGTGGCAGCCGTATTCGGTTTAGGAGCCATTGGATTAGCCGCTATCCAAGGATTGGTTCAAGCAAAGGCAAGGCGAATTATTGCTGTAGACTTAAATGAGGATAAGTTTGAATTAGCTAAAAAAATGGGCGCAACTGACTTTCTAAATCCTGCAAAATTTGACAAACCAATTCAAGAAGTCATTGTTGAAATGACGGATGGAGGAGTCGATTATAGCTTCGAGTGTATTGGAAATGTTGAAGTAATGAGGTCTGCTCTTGAATGTTGTCATAAAGGTTGGGGTGAAAGTACGATTATCGGTGTAGCAGGCGCAGGTAAAGAAATTCATACTCGTCCATTCCAATTAGTAACGGGTCGAGTATGGCGTGGATCAGCTTTTGGTGGCGTGAAAGGAAGAACAGAGCTTCCTGGAATGGTTGAAGATTATATGAATGGTAAAATCGATATCGATTCGTTTATCACACACCACTTAAACTTTACAGACATCAATGAGGCATTTGATTTGCTTCATAAGGGTGAGTCAATCCGTACGATGTTAACATATGGGGAGTGAGAAAGTGAGTCTTAAACTTATTGAAAAAAAACGCTCTTTCGGCGGAGAACAATGTAAGTACCGCCATTATTCAGAAGTCTTACAATGTGAGATGACATTTAGTATCTACTTACCATCAAATATAGAACAGAAAAAAATCCCTCTTATTTGGTGGCTATCTGGTTTAACATGTACAGATGATAATTTTAGTCAAAAAAGTGGATTTCAAAGATTGGCTGAAAAATATCAAGTGGCTGTTATAATTCCAGATACTTCACCACGTGGAGAACATGTGGCGGACGATGACGGATGGGATATTGGAAAAGGGGCAGGTTTTTATCTAAATGCGACACAAGATCCGTGGGCAAAGCATTATAACATGTATACGTATATAGTAGAAGAATTAACAGCTATTGCGTCCACTTTGGTACCTCATTTTTCAGGAGAAGAAAGTATTATGGGCCACTCAATGGGCGGTCATGGTGCTCTAGTGATTGGCATGAAAAATGCGACAAGATTCAAAGCGATTTCTGCCTTTTCTCCTATTTTAAGTCCTAGTAGAGTCCCGTGGGGAATAAAAGCATTTTCTTCTTATTTAGGTGATGATCAAACGACTTGGAAAGAATGGGATGCTTCAGAACTCGTCAAAGAAGCGGGCATGCCGCCTATTCTTATTACGCAAGGAACTCAAGATGATTTTTATCAAAATCAACTAGATGAAACTTATTTTTTAAAGAATGCTCAGGAAAATAATCAAGTAGTAAATTACAAGAAAGTGGAAGGTTATGACCATAGCTATTTCTTTATTTCTACTTTCTTAGAGGAACATTTCGCTTTTCATATGGAGTACTTAAGATAATTCTTTTTACGAAAAATATTCACATTGCAATTGAATGTGGATATTTTCGATTACTGCATGTTCTTATATTTTAAGATTTATTATTAAAAAATAAGTAATGGTTTGAAGAAGGGGTGAGCTAATTGGGGGTTATTGTGAAAACGGATTATAAAAAAATGTTAGTCAATGACTGTGTTAGACCCTACTTATTAAAAGCTCGTTATGGGATTGAAAAAGAAAGTAAACGAGTTGACTTATTCGGAAATTTAGCTAAAACAGATCATCCTAAAAGTATTTCGCTGAGAGATGATCATCCGTATATTCAACGGGATTTTTCAGAATTACAGATGGAAATCATCACACCTGTTACTGAGACATTAGAGGAACTGTTTAATTATTTAGCAGCGATTCATGATGTTGCTTATCGTTCTATGGGGGAGAATGAAATGCTGTGGCCATTAAGCATGCCGCCACAGTTACCAGAAAAAGACGAAGATATTGTGATTGCGAAATTGAAAAGTGCTGAAAATGTTCGATATCGTCAATCTTTATCACATTCTTATGGCCGTCGTAAACAAATGCTTTGTGGTGTTCATTTTAACTTTGAATTTGGCGATGAGTTCATTCAAGCGTTATTTAACGCACAATCGGAGATTAAAGATTATCAGCATTTTAAAACAGAGATTTATCTAAAAGTCACAAGAAACTATTTACACTATCGATGGTTCGTCACTTATTTTTATGGAGCTTCTCCTAGTAGTGAAAAGAATTTTTTTGAAGAAGATTCGTTGAATAAGGTAGTAAGAAGCATTAGAAGCAGTAAATTTGGTTATACCAATTCGGATGATGTTCAAGTGTCATATAGCAGTATACAGAATTATGTATCAGATCTTTCTTTGATGGTTAAAAGAGGGCTTTTATCAGCAGAAAAAGAATTTTATTCACCTGTCCGTTTAAGAGGCGGACATCATGTTTCCGATCTAGAGGATCACGGTATTAGTTATATTGAATTGCGAAATATAGATTTAAATCCTTTTGGAAATTATGGAATTATCTATGAACAAGCAGAATTTCTCCATCTTTTCTTACTTTATTTACTATGGAAAGATGAAGGGGAAAATTGTGATGAGTGGGTAAAAATGGGCGACTTTTACAATGATATCGTGGCTCTTGAGTACCCATTAGAGCATACACAATTTGAAGTAAAAGCTAAAAATATGATTGATGAGATGGAACAGTTAGCAGCAATTTTAAATTTGACTGTTTCAGATACGTTATTTGTAAACTTGAAAGAAATGCTAATGGACCCAAGCAAGACTTTAGCTGGAAGACTATATACAGAAAGTGAAAAAAGCAGTCAAGGTCAAGTGGCTACGTGTATTGCTAAAGAAAATTATAAAAAATCATGGGATATGCCCTATCAATTAGCAGGATTTACTGATATGGAGTTGTCCACTCAGATTTTAATGTTTGATGCGATTCAACAAGGAATCCAAGTAGAAATTTTGGATCGACAAGAGCAATTTTTGAAGCTAAAATTAAAAGATCATGTTGAATATGTAAAAAATGGAAATATGACAAGTAAAGATAATTATGTATCCACTTTAATTATGGAAAATAAAACAGTTACAAAGAAAATTCTTCACCAACATGGATTCCGAGTGCCTAAGGGTGAGGAGTTTCAAACAATCGAACAAGCTTTACGTTCCTATGATCTCTTTTCCACCGTACCTTTTGTTGTGAAGCCGAAAACAACAAACTATGGGTTAGGAATATCGATCTTCAAAGAAGGCGCAAATTACGAAGATTATCAAAAAGCCATTACACTAGCATTTAAAGAAGACTCTTCTGTATTAGTAGAAGAATTTCTTAAAGGAACAGAATATCGATTTTTTGTGTTAAATGATAAAGTTTATGCTGTTTTATTACGAATTCCTGCGAATGTTAAAGGTGACGGTAAACATACAATCCAAGAGTTAGTCAATCAAAAGAATCGTGATTCATTAAGAGGAAGCGACCATCGAACACCTTTAGAAAGGATCCAGTTAGGTGAATTGGAGAAACTTATGCTTAAAGGTCAAGGATATCAAGTCGATTCGATTCCTAAAAAAGATGAAATCATCTTTCTACGTGAAAACTCCAATATTAGTACAGGTGGAGACTCGATTGATGTGACAGATCAAATTCCTGATGATTATAAAAAAATAGCAGTGGATGCAGTAGCTGCACTTGGAGTTAAAATTTGTGGGATTGATTTGATTATTGAAAATACAGAAGTTCCTGCAGATAATAAAAATGCTTACGGAATTATTGAAGCCAACTTTAATCCATCCATGTATATGCACATTTATCCATATAAAGGAGAGTCTCGACGTTTAACTATGCATATCATACATTATTTATTTCCTGAACTATTACAAAGTCAGTCAAATTAGGGGTAACACTATCAAAATACGGATTTACAACGTTAAGCTGTCGAGTGACAATAAAGTTATTTACTGCTCAAATCTCAAACATGCATAACCCTGTCCTGATTAGGGACGGGGTTAAAATAATATTGTTTAAATACTGTGTGTTGTATAATGACGACATTAAAGTGAGGAGATTGAGCGATGATTACTACTTATGAAGAAACTGTAGCTAGTTTTGATAAAATTGATTCCGCAAAAGCACAGGAATTGGTAATAGGGGAAGGTGAAGCCGTTATCTATATTGGCAAGGCTGTATGTCCTTATTGTCAAAAATTCGTTAAAAAACTAAAAAATGTTGCTGAAGAAACGGATAATCATATCTATTATGTCAATAGTGTGGAAGAATCTGATATAGAAGGTATTACGGCCTTCCGTAATAAATGCGACATTCCAACGGTTCCTGGTTTCATCTTTACTAATGGTGACACAGTAAACGTAAAATGCGATTCATCCATGTCAGAAGAAGAAATCAAAACTTTTATGAATAAATAATTCAATTCCAAAGCGACAAGTGTCTGCTACATTCTGCTTGGAACATTTTTGACCAAGGCATATATATTGAATTGAAAATCTAATAAGATAAATCGTGTTATTCAATTAAAGGGCGCTTTTCTTTAATAAGAAAGCGTCTTTTTGCATAGACAACACATATTAGGGACTGAGTTTATTGATGTGTAAAAAAAGATTGTGAAGTATTGTACTTAAACGTAGTGTAGTGCTTTATTAAGTGAATAAGTCATTTTAAAGTTATTTTCAAATATTGTCGAACCTTCTACTGGAAGTAAGTTCAGGCAATTTTTCACTTTACTTGGAGCCTCTGCGGGCATGATTATAAGCCATGAAGCCAGGTGTATCAAAGATTCTGGCTCAGCCAAAACAGGCTATCATGCCCGCCTCTCCAAATAAAGTGCACGTCTCTACAAGGATAAACTATTAGTCTGTTAGTTAAATCTTATACATGAAAAGCTTTACTTTAGCCATTTTTCTTTGATAAGCACTACAGAAAGTAACGGGTGCTTTAATTGAATAAGCCATTAAAAAAACGCTTAGAGATCTTTCGCTCTGAGCACTTTTCTATGCTTAAAACTTGTGCAGGTCTTTTTCCTGAAACCCTTTTATGGGGGGAAGGCAATTCGTGAATGAGATACAACATTTCTTAACAACTTAAGAAATATAAAAAGTAGAAGAAGGTGTATTATGGCGAAAAAATGTTATCTGTCATTCATCATCATTTCTGTATGCATGGCATTATTATTAATGTCATCCTGTAGTCAGTTACAAAGAAAAGAGGAATCCAATAAGAATAAAACTCCTCGTGAAGTTTTAGGTTTCTACACAGAGCAGGAGGGAAACGTACCCAGGGTCGCAACCTACAGTGAACTCGCAATTCGCCAATTTGAGCATTATTGCACCCTTTTGGTATAAGCTTGATGATAAACGACCAGGCAGTCTTATAGCTTCCGTTACAGCAGACCATAAAATGCAGGTGATTCAGAGTGCTCATAAAAAACACCTGAAGGTATATCTGGTTGTACATAATCTATTTTATGAAACCGTGGAGAAGGGCAAGCAGGTAGCGAGTAATGTCCTCAATAACGATGCAAACCGCAATGTTTTCATTCAGAACTTACGCAATGAAATAAATCAGTTTAAATATGACGGTATTAATATTGACATGGAAAATTTGTATTTGACTGACCGAGATTCCTTTAGTCTGCTGATAAAAAATTTGTCTGATGCACTAAATCGTGATGGAAAAGTAGTTACGGTTTCAGTCCCGGCAAACACAGGTGATTCCCGTGCTAATCCCTGGTCACCATGGTTTGATTATGAAAAGCTTGGTCAATATTCAGATCGGTTAATGATTATGACATATGATGAGCACAACCCAAGAACAGCACCTGGGTCAACAGCGTCGATCAATTGGACAGAAGCAACGATTCGTTATGCTTTGAAACATGGAGTACCCTCATCAAAAATTTTACTCGGTATCGCTAGTTATGGATGGGACTGGGATACAACAACAAACAAAGCCTCGTATAGCTCCTATGCACAGTTAATGGATCAGAAAACTAAATATAAAGCTAAGGATATATGGGACGCCCGTTCGCAAACACCTTATTTCAATTACATAGATAAAGAACAACATAGCCACCAGGCATGGTTTGAGAATAGCTATAGTCTGCGGTTTAAGCTAGATCTTGTAGAAAAATATAACTTACGAGGAATCGGGATTTGGCGGCTAGGCTTAGAAGACCCTATGTACTGGAAGACTATACATGAGAAAATAAAAGTTAAAAAGTGATGGAGTGATCCTCTAAATTCTGTTGGGATGGCTGCGGCGATCGCTTTTTTTCTTCTTGCACTAACTGGCAGATATATACAGTATGATTTTCCACCGTATTTAACGTAAGTATAGATATCAAAAATGCCATTTTTCTATCTTTGTAGACGCATTATCTACAGTAAGTAATTATAGTTTTCAACGTAAACAACGATAAAGGACAGCTCATAATGGTGAAAACCTATTTATCTGTCGGCAAATTAGCTAAATGAATTTATCTGGGGTAACAACCAATCCAGTGGAAAAGGCAAGCGCTAGCGGTTCTTGATACTGAGAAGGTGGATATGATAGGCTGTCCGGCTGGCAGCCCCCAAGCGACCATCGGGAGCGCCCCAAGGGGGAAGCCGGCTAGGGCTGCCACATCATTATCCGCCGGAGGCTCAGTGTCAAGGATGCCTTTGGAACGGTCGGTAAGGAAGGATCTGTCCTGCCTCTTACGGTGACGATTGTTTATTATCAACTTCATTGTCGTTTCCTAATTTGCACTCAAAAAAAGTGATTAAAATCATCGTGCCCAAAGAGTAACTGAGGATCAAAGTCAATAGGTAAACGCTTATCTACAAATACATGTAAACAAAGATAAAAGGTGCAGCACATCAACGATTTATTGCTGATACTGTATATATCTGCCACTTTAGTTTAAGAAGGTGTTCCCTTATTATAAGGCATAAGAAAACCAATAAATTTAAATAATATATATAATGTATGTCGGATAGGGGAGTGATTAAAAATTCATTTAGCAATAGCATTATGGGCTATTTTGGCTGCTATGTATTGGGGGGATTGGAAAAATTTCAAACATTATTATCCGACGATTATTTACGTTATTGCTGCCGATTTTTTATATAAAATTTTTGCTCTTAATAATTATCATTTATGGAAAATCCAAAAAGACTATATTATAAATCATATTACGACTTACCTTTTGTACGTTTTAATAACCTTTTCATTGTCCACTTTTATCTTTTTATCGACCTATCCCACCCCCTTGAAAAAACAAATGGTTCATATTTTAAAATGGACATTTATTTATAGTGTAGTCGAATGGATTGGTTGGAAATTTGGGCGAATTACTTATTATCACGGGTGGAGTATTTGGTGGTCGATTTTTTTTAACATTAATATGTTTATAATGATGCGAATTCATTATGTTAATTACTTGTGGGCTATTCCATTAAGTATTATTTGTACACTTATTTACTTGATTGTCTTCAATTATATATAAAATTGAACATAGAAATTCTTGAACTAACGGGTGCGTTTCTACAATAAGTGGAGACGCTTTTTTTACTACCATGAAAATAAACTTCTGTAACTCAGAGAAAAAGGCAATACTAAAGAGGATGCAGCTCATTCATTTTTTAAAAAAGGGGAGAGCGCCAGATTCATGGATCTATGGTTTAGAAAGTGACTGGATTAAGATGCTTTAGGTTCTTCTAACGTAACGGTGTATCCTAAACTTTCGAGTCGTCTTAGCGAATGCCGAACGATAGATTGTTGTCTCTGCTTATCAAAGTAGTCTTCGCCTAAGTCTACATACATTTCTTTTCGGGTTAAGAGATAATAAGAGATACGTAACATTGCGTGGGCGACCACAATACCAGCACGTTTCTTGCCTTTTCGTGATGCTGTACGCCTATACAGTGCTCCGAGATAGTTTTTGGATCCTCTTACTGAATGAGCTGCTTCCGTTAATGCCGATCTTAAATACTTATTTCCTTTTTTAGTCTTGGCTGATTTTCTTTTCCCCGCACTTTCGTTTTGCCCAGGAACCAAGCCTGTCCAAGAACACATATGAGCTGCAGTGGGGAATTGGTTCTATACATCAGTCCCAATTTCGGATAGGATTTGCTCAGCCATTCTGGTCGCTATACCAGGAATGGAATCCAATCTTGCTACATCTTCTTGATGAGAGCTTACTCTGTCCGCAACTTCCTGATCCAGCATCTCGATTTGCTCAGTCAGAAAATCTATATGACCTAAAATCGTTTTTAACATGAGGCGTTGATGTGAATTGATATAGCCTTTTAAGGCGAGTTCGAGTTCCTCTTTTTTCTTTTTCATAGTCCGTCGAGCGAAGTTTGCTAGTTTTTCAGGATCCTCTTCACCATCGGCAATGGCATCAAGCATATCTCGTGCTGACACACCTAACACATCTGAAACAACAGACCCTAACTTAATGTTCGCGCCTTCTAACACCTTTTGGATTCGATTATGTTGTCTGGCACGCTCTTCGATAATACTTCGACGATAGCGAACGAGTTCACGCAGTTCACGTTGATTTCGATCAGGGATATAACTAGCTTTAAGTAGTCCATGGAGAAGTTTGGCAATCCATTCTGCATCCTTGACATCTGTCTTGCGCCCCGGAACTGCCTTCATATGTTGGGCATTCACCACTAAAAACTCAATATCCTCAGCTTCTAGTAAATTCACAATAGGCTTCCAATAAACACTCGTGCTCTCCATGGCGACATGGGTACAATTATGTTGTTTAATCCAGTCAACCAACTGTAGTAGAAATACAGTTTTAGTAGAAAACGTTTGAATCTCCTTTCCATCAGGTGTCATAATACAGGCAGTAATATTGTCCTTATGGACATCCATACCGCATGCTCTTTCAATGACTACATCCATTGAAAACATCCTTTCTACGGCGATCATTAATTTAGAGGCTGGTGCAACAACCAGAATAGGATTAATCTACCATGTGTGCTTCCCGTAAGGGAGCGACAGTCAGTGGTGCACCGTGGTCGGTGGAGTCAGACTAACGGATGGGCTCTAACACACCATAGTTAAGCGACCTTCCTCTCCCAGCCGTAGAATCAGTATTGACGGTTCGTGACCATTTTCATTCTCTGTGGTGAAGCGCTGATTTTTGCGCTTCATGGATGGCTAACGGGGCAGGATTCTTCATTCGTCCCCCAGTAATCAATGTATATTAAACCAAATAATCGTATGAATATTTGTTGTGGTTATTTAAAAGTCTGTTAAAATAATCGGTAAATAATTTTACACCTATTTATTTTGGGTGTTCAATAGGAATTGTAAAGAGGTTGATAACACTGTAAAGTGTGGGTATACAATTTAACATTCGACAGAAGGTGATGAGAGTGAAGGATATTTTAATTATTGCCCCGTATCCGGAGCTTGCCAAAGATGCAATACAGCTTCGTGAAAAAACAGACATTAAATTTTCACTTATTATAGGTGACTCCGAAAAATCTTACAAACAACAAATCGATTCATCAACACGAGTTATTATTTCAAGAGGGGGTACTGCAAAGTCCCTTAGAGATTCATTAGATCTCCCGATTGTTGAAGTACCCGTTACAACGGCTGATATTTTACAGTCTATTAGTGATGTTGCCAAATGTGGGTATAAAAAAATTGCGATTATTACTCCTGCTAACATATTATCTAATATAAATCACAGCTTGGAATTGTCTGATCAATTACAATTGATATTTGCAACAGGTGTTGAGGGACAAATTGCAAATAACGTGAAAAGGTTAATTCAGCTTGAAAAAGTAGAAGCCATTATTGGAGATCGGGTTTCTACAAATATAGCTCTTCAGCATGGAGTTCATGGTCATTTGCTCAAATCAGGTGAAGAATCCTTGCTCATGGCATTGGAAACAGCGACAAATGTTCTTCGGGCACAGACAAGAGAAAGAGCAAAGATTAAGGAGATGCAGTCCATTCTTAATGTAATTAATGACGCAGTCCTCACTATTGATCCGAACGGCATCATCCAGGTATATAATGATTCTGCAAAAAGAATATTCGATTTCCCTTATGAAGACATTGTGGGTAAAAAATATTCTGATTGTTTTAAGGATTCACATTTACTTAAATTATTTGAAGAAAAAAAGGAAGAACGTAATTTGCTGCATACTGTAGGGAACGGAAAAAAGATCGTAGTTAACCAAATACCGATCTATGTTGATTCCGTCTTCCATGGGTCTGTCGGAATATACCAGGAGATTAGCAGAATCCAAAATCTGGAGCTCAATATTCGAAAACGGTTAAATGATCGCGGCTTATTTGCGAAAAGTACATTTGACGACTTTGTGACCACCAATAGCAGAATGAAGCAAGTGGTCTCGGAAGCTAGATTATATGCCAAATCCGAAGGAACGGTATTGATTTATGGGGAGAGTGGAACAGGGAAAGAATTATTTGCACAAAGTATTCATAATGCGAGTGGAAGACAAAAAGGTCCATTTGTTTCCGTCAATTGTGCTGCACTTAATGAGAATTTACTAGAAAGCGAATTGTTTGGGTATGTGGAGGGGTCCTTTACTGGTGCTCTCAAGGGAGGAAGGTCTGGTTTGTTTGAATTAGCACACGGTGGGTCACTTTTCTTGGATGAAATTGGAGAAATATCTCCCCACTTTCAAGTGAAATTGCTGCGTGTTTTACAGGAGAAAGAAGTAAGGCGAATTGGTGGAGACCGGGTCATTCCTATTGATGTTCGGATCATATGTGCAACCAATAAATCGTTATATGATTTGTCTCAGGATGGAAAGTTCCGTGAAGATTTATATTATAGGCTATGTACATTGGAATTAGATTTAATTCCTTTACGTTATAGAAAAGAAGATATTATACCTATGGCGATTTCTTTTTTGAAGGTAGAAATGCTGCGGGAAAAACGAACCTTATTTTGGGAAAATACAGACGTTTTCCTTCCGTTATTGGACCATAAATGGCCGGGGAATGCTAGAGAGCTTCAAAATGCCATTCATCGGTTGGTTATTTGCACACCAGAAGGAAATATTACGCAAAACCATGTATCACAACTAATTGAATTTGTAAGTAGAAGGAAGAGAACAGGGAACAAACTTGAGGTAGAGCTTTCAAATGACTTTAGAGAAATGGAAACGGCAATCTGGAGAAAGCTGTTAGATGTATTCAACGGAGACAAAGAGCGTTTATGTCAAACCTACAATATTAGTAAAACTACATTATGGAGAAAGTTGAATTTCGAAAACGAAAAATAACTCATATCAAAGGTAAGTGAGATTCTTTTTTTGTAGTTTAAAAGAACGTCTATGCTAAATCTATATTATTAGTAAAATCAATCATGGAAAAAAATACAGTTCAAATTTGGAATTAAAAATTTCAAATTTGAACTAACATAAAAATTTTAGGAGGGATGATCCCTCCTTTTAATATATTAAGGAAAGTTTATGTTCGTTTTAGCAGTGGGGCCAAAAAAATTTTTTGGTGGTGAAAAACTCTCTTAAATGTTGGATTAGACTGCTTTTTTAATAGGAATTTGACAGAAATCCCCCCTTTTTTTCTATATTTTTGTCTTACCTGTTCCATGTTGGCACGGATATTGCATTTTAAGAGTATGAAAGACAAAAAAGTATAGAGGTGGAGAAAGTATGAGTGAAGTTTCCGTTGAACAAATTTATAACACAGTAAGAAAGATTTCCGTTGACCAAATTCGCGATACAGTGGCAACACTGTGCTGGGAAGCATGTTACAACTTGCCAGAAGACATTGTAGAAGGATTTCGTAAAGCGAGAGAAACCGAGCAGTCACCGTTAGGAAGGTCCATTATTGACCAACTCATTGAAAACGCTCAATTGGCCGCAACAGAAGATCGTCCGTACTGCCATGATACAGGACTAACCGTTGTTTTTGCTGAGGTAGGACAGGATGTATATATTGATGGAGGGGATTTTGAAGAGGCAATCCACGAAGGAATTCGCAAAGGCTATAAAGAAGGCTATTTGCGCAACTCCATTGTCGGAGATCCGTTGCTCAGAAAAAACACAAACGATAATACACCTGGTGTAATACATACCAAGCTCGTACCAGGAAACCAAATTAAATTAACGGTTTTGCCAAAAGGTGGCGGAAGTGAAAATATGAGCGCCATGAAATTTCTACTTCCAGGAGAGGGAGTAGAAGGGGTAAAGAAATTTGTGCTGGATACGATCATAGCAGCAGGTGGAAGAGCTTGTCCGCCAATTGTGGTTGGTGTTGGAATCGGAGGAAGCTTTGACAAAGTAACAGAAATAGCTAAGAAGGCGGTTCTACGTGATATTGGGAAGCACCATCCTGAACCACATATTGCACAATTAGAGAAAGAACTGCTTGTGGAAATTAACAAGACGGGTATTGGTCCACAGGGTCTGGGTGGAACAAGTACCTCCTTATGGACGGCTGTTGAAACATACGGGTGTCATATCACAGCTCTGCCAGTGGCAGTAAATATTCAGTGTCATGCAGCGCGGAAAAAATCCTGCATCATTTAATTTCAGAAAGGAAGGTGCTAAATAATGGCTAAAGTATATATAAACACACCACTAACGAATGAAGATGTATTAAATTTACATGCTGGTGATGAAGTTTTTTTAAATGGAGTTATTTATGTAGCGAGGGACGCTGCACATAAGCGTTTTCTAGAGCGGTTTGAAAATAATCAAGAACTGCCAATTGATTTACGAAACCACATCATCTTTTATGCGGGACCAACACCACCTAAGCCTGGACAGGTTATTGGGTCTATTGCTCCCACTACAGCCTCCCGTATGGACCCCTATACGCCAGCTATGTTTGAATATGGGGTTAAGGGTGTAATTGGAAAAGGACCTCGCAGTCCATACATTAAAGACGCATCTAAAAATAATCAAGCGATTTGCTTTTCCGCTATTGGTGGGTTATCTGCTCTTTTGAGCGATAAGATACAATCCGCCGAGGTAGTCGCTTATGAAGATCTGGGGCCGGAGGCAGTCCGTGAGCTTATTGTTAAGGATTTCCCTGTTTTAGTTGTCTATGATGCACATGGAAATGACCTTTATGAACAGGAAATCGCTAAGTATCGAACAGTATAACATAATAGGAAACCCTTAGACTCCCCTGCTTAGCCTCGCAAGAGGTGGGGAGTCTCGGGATGTTTCTTCCAACGATGAGAAAATGACTACGTTAACTCCTTAGATCCAAGATACAATTCTCTTCATGTGCTTGAGAAGAGAGACTCCATTCGGGAGTATGTTTAAAGAACAAAACAAATAGGGGGATGTTAGTATTGAAGAAGAAAAAAATAGGACTGCCTATCCAGATTCTACTTGGTTTGGTATCTGGTGTCATCATTGGGTTAATATTTTTCCAACATCCTGGAGTCGAGGCCTACCTAAAACCGTTAGGTGATATCTTTTTACGTTTAATTAAAATGGTTGTAGTTCCAATTGTTTTTACAAGCATTGTGGTTGGTATTGCTGGATTAGGCAGTGCCAAGAAGCTTGGGAAATTAGGGTTTAGAACCATTCTGTATTTTGAAATAGCTACAACGATAGCCATTGTGATTGGAATTCTTTTCGCAAACACTTTCCAGCCTGGTGCAGGGGTAGATATGAATGAGCTATCGAAAGGGGACGTATCCAAATACACGGCAGCTGAACAGGAACAAGTAAGTAAATTGGAATTTATCACCAATATTGTTCCGCCAAATGTAGTTGACTCAATGGCCAAAGGCGATCTTTTACCAGTTATTTTCTTCGCTGTTTTATTAGGTCTAAGTATCGCTGCAATGGGAGAAAAGGGGCAGCCTTTGCTGAATTTTTTCCAAGCCTTTTCCAATGCTATGTTCCATATGGTTTCTTATGTACTTAAAGTTGCACCATTCGGAGTTTTTGGACTAATTGGTGTAACGATTTCAAAGTTTGGTGCAGCCTCTTTGATTCCATTAGGGAAATTAATTATTACGGCTTATGGGGCATACTTACTCTTTGCCATTGTCTGCCTTGGATTAATAGCCAAATTATTTAAAATCAATTTTATCGAATTTATCAAATTCTTAAAGGATGAATTACTTCTTGTTTTTACTACATCAAGTTCCGAATCTGCTCTGCCACAAGTAATGAGTAAGTTAGAGAAATATGGGTGCCCTAAACCAATCGTTTCCTTTGTTGTTCCTATTGGATACTCCTTTAATACGGATGGATCTTGTATCTATTTAGCTATTAGTTCCCTGTTTATTGCCCAGCTTTACGGAATCGACATGTCACTAGGTGCACAAATCACGTTAGTATTAATTCTTGCAATTACTTCCAAAGGGATTTCCGGAGTTGCCGGCGGAGCATTAGTAGTACTCCTTTCCTCTTTAGCAGCTGCAGGGCTTCCACTTGAAGGTTTGGCTTTTATCGCCGGAGTTGACTTTCTTTTAAATATGGGAAGAGCTGCTCTTAATGTTTTTGGAAACGCTTTAGCAACTGTGGTAATTACGAAATGGGAAGGCCAATTTGATAATGAAAAGAATAAGACTTACGTCATTCATGGTGATACTGCGGTTTAGGTAAGATAGAAGGGGTCAGCATGAATTTGCGGCCCTTATTTTCCGATTATTTGTAATTTGGAGTTGATTACTAATGCTGGTACTACAAAAAACAAAAACACAAAAAATAGTTCGCTATCGGGACCAAAATGGAAACGAATATTATGGTATTGTTGAGGGTGAGGATATATTACAACTTTCGAGCAGTTTTGCTGAATTGGTCAACAAGGAAATACAGTATGACGGCGTAAAGGTTAAATATGATGAGATTAAAATTTTGGAGCCTGTAGAACCGTCTAAAGTGATTAATTTCGGCTGGACTTATGCAGACCATGCGAAGGAAACTGGCGGCAAGGCCAATTTAAAAGAACCGTTTTTGTTTTTAAAACCGCTATCTTCGCTCATTCCAGACAAGGGAAAAATCATTCTTCCTCCGAATGATTTAACCAATCAAGTGGAATTAGAAGGTGAACTAGCCATCGTAATTGGGAAACGCGGTAAAAATATAAAAGAAGCAGCTGCGCTGGATTATGTTTTTGGTTGCACAATATTTAATGATGTGACAGCAAGAGATCTTACAAAAAACGATCCTCAGTTTACAAGGGGAAAAGGGTTTGATACTTTTGGACCAATTGGTCCGTGGATTGTTACCGGTATAGATCCTTCAAATTTGAGAATCGTTACAACCTTAAATGGGAAAGTTGTTCAGGACGGTAATACGAATCAAATGACCCTTAGCATACCGTTTCTTATAAGTTGGATTTCGCAAGTCATGACACTAGAACCTGGTGATGTTTTGGCAACAGGCTCACCTTCTGGCAGTTGTCCAATAAATTATGGCGATCTCGTAGTTGTTGAGATTGAGCAGATCGGTAAACTAAGTAATTATGTACAATAAGGTATTCTTGAATATGATTGGATACGAATCCAATGCAAAATGTTTATTTTGACAGAAGAATGCAAGGACAAAATCCCGGACAAACAGTGGGTCCAAATGGAGAACAGATTTATTATATCATTAATCAAATTAATGGTATTGGAGAGCCATTAGCTTTTCAGGTAGATTGGGAATCAAGCAACGGCAGAGATTCTTTCGTTTTTGAAGGAACAAAGCACATTGAAAGAAATGGAATTCACTATTATTTAAAATAATAAGTTATTGTATGCAGGTTAAGAAGCACCTAGTTAGGGTGCTTCTTAATGTGCAAGAAAATGTCCCCTTTTGTTTAAGTTAATAGATGAAAGGGGTGATAATGCGAACTTAAATATGTTTTGTTGAATAGATTCTCTTTAAAGACAAGAAAAGTAGGTGAACAAAGTGGGAAAATATCAATTGGATTACAAAGGTCAGGTAGCTGTGACGAAGTTTCATGAAAAACAGACGCCTGCCAAATTTGATAAAAAGCAGCAACTTGAAAAAATGCGTGCGGAGTATTTGAAAAAGAAGCAAAAACAAACAGATAAATAATATGAATGAAAACATAGGAAGACTAAAATCTCCCTATGTTTTTCTTATTCGAAGTTCTTTTTTCAATTGCGATAGTTAAGAAACATTGTATTCATCGTAAGAACTAATATAGAATAATTTAAAATAATTGGAAAAATATACCTCAATTAAATAAACCGAAATCTATTAAATTGTTGATATATCAATGTTTCTAACGTATTTTTTGATGAATTTATAAACTTAGTTACGTTTTTGATTACATTTTTCCTAATTTTCTGTATATGGTGCAAACAAACACAAGAAAATAGGTAAGTTATTCATCGTTCCAATATATACAGGCTATTTTTTCAAACCTCTTACTTATGCAACTAACGCCTTCTTATCTACAGTATTAGCTCAAAAACGTTGAAAGAATGCACCTTTTATCGTCGAATACATGTAGTCATAGATACACGTTTTAAGAGCATGACTTGAACCCCCCTGTGGGTACAATTGATACTGAAAAGGCTGTATCATTTTTTCCATCAGGCAACGAGCATATCTATCACACCTACCGCGCTTACGCTTACTGTCCTTGAAGTTTAGTATGGAACAAGCCCACTTCCACACTAAACTTCAAGGTTGTTTGTTTCTCCAGTTACCCAAGTCCATTTCCCCATACCTTTGAATACGTTGAATACTATAAAAAATAACTGTATATAATGTTTCCACAAAGATAGAAATCTGGTCGTTTTTGTATCATTACATACGTTAAATACGGTAGAAAAACATACTGTAGATAAGCATGCGTTAGTTCAATACGAGTGACCATCATAATGATGGTCTTTTTTAATTTCTGGCCAGACGTATATAGCGGTATATTCCATAAATGACAATAAAATACCAATGATTGATTCATAGCTGTGCCTTACAATTATGATGAGGTGGTTTATGTGTTTGTTTCACCAATGCTGTTACAAAGGTCAGAACAGCCTTTTGATGATGAATCATACATTACAGAATTAAAGCTAGATGGCATTAGGCTGATACTTTCTAAGTTCGATAATAGGGTGCAGCTATATACCCGTCATAACAATGAGGTTACTGCTAAGTTTCCGGAACTTTTAACAATAGATATTCCGGACGGAACTGTAATAGATGGCGAGATTATTGTCACTGATCCAGCCGGAAAACCGGACTTTGAAGCTATGATGAGCCGGTTCCAATCAAGGCGCTCCTTCCTCGAAAACAGGACTCTAAGTTATGTCGTTTTCGACGTTATACAATATAAAGGTAAGTCTGTTACCAAGCTGCCGTTAATAGAGAGAAAACAGCTGCTAGATGAAATTATCACCCAGGATACTAGTCTAGTTACGAAAGTTAAATATATAGAAGGTCATGGCGCAGCATACTTTGATTTAGTACGAGCGCAAGGATTAGAGGGAATCGTGCTAAAGCGCAAAGACTCTCGATACGAGGTCGGTAAACGCAGCCAGGCGTGGCTAAAGGTCATTAATTATCAATATGAAGATGTAATGATTACAGGGCTTAGAAAAGGCGAATTTGGGCTGCTACTGAGCTTTCTAGATGGGAAACCAGCTGGAATAATGGAGTTCATGCCACAAGCTGAACGGAAGGAACTATACAAGCTGCAGCAAGTTGTTTCTGAGGATGATAAATTCATCTTTATTGAGCCGGTAAAATGCCGGGTTAAGTATAGGAACCTAACAAAAACCGGGTTCCTCCGAATACCTTCATTTGTGGAATGGAAGAAAGAGTTTTAAAGCATGTTTAGGTCGGGATCACAATGGTTCCGTCCTTTTATTTGATATATATATAAGAGATTGTGAAGGCATGCACTTAAACGTAGTGTAGTGCTTTATTAAGTGAATAAGTCATTTTAAAGTTATTTTCAAATATTGTCGAACCTTCTACTGGAAGTAAGTTCAGGCAATTTTTCACTTTACTTGGAGCCTCTGCGGGCATGATTATAAGCCATGAAGCCAGGTGTATCAAAGATTCTGGCTCAGCCAAAACAGGCTATCATGCCCGCCTCTCCAAATAAAGTGCACGTCTCTACAAGGATAAACTATTAGTCTGTTAGTTAAATCTTATACATGAAAAGCTTTACTTTAGCCATTTTTCTTTGATAAGCACTACAGAAACTAAATGAAGAGATGTCAATAAGGATTCTAGCACGTTCTTATTGAAGTATAGGGGCAGGTTTGTTGAAAAAGGAAAATAATAATTTTTATTGTAGAATATGCTTTTACAATAAACAAAATGATTTATCGGTGTTAGGCACCATGTTGACAATCTAAACTTTTTTTATTATCCTTTAAAAAACGTTAATGAATTCAATAAAATTTCGTATAACTCCAATAATATGGTTTGGAGGTCTCTACCAGGAACCGAAATTCCTGATTACGAAGAAAGTACAAGATTTGTATTTTCTTCGTAGTCAGGAATTTTTTTTTCTGTATTTTAATCTAAAAATTTATTTCAGGAGGTCAAAAAATGAACTTTTTAGCATTGCCAAAAATTGAACTTCACTGTCATTTGGATGGAAGCCTTAGGATTGAAACTATTATCGATATTGCCCAGAAGGAAGGCATTCAGTTACCCTCTTTTGATAAGGATGAACTGCAAAAGGAACTGATTGCTCCGTTAGAATGTGAATCCCTTGATGAGTATTTAAAAAGATTTTCTCTTCCTAATTTGGTCATGCAGTCCAAAGAGAACTTAAGAAGAATTACTTTTGAGCTATTTGAGAATGCAACAAGGGAAAATGTAAAATATTTGGAAGTCAGATTTGCCCCGTTACTTCACACATTAAAAGGTCTTGGTGTTGAAGAAGTTATTCAATCTGTTATAGAGGGGATGAGGGAAGCTGAAAGCTGTTACGAAATAAAAGGAAATATAATCTTATCTTGCATGAGGACGATGTCTGTAGAAAGCGCATTTGAGGTGGTTGAAAAGGGGAAAAAGTTCCTTGGAAAAGGTGTAGTGGCAATTGACCTATGTGCATCAGAAGAAGAAGGTTTTTGTGAAAGATTCGTAGATCCAATCGCATTAGCCAAAGAATATGGCTACAGAGTCACTATTCATGCCGGTGAAACGGGAATTGGTAACAACGTTCTAGAAGCTGTTGAACTGTTGGGTGCTGAAAGAATAGGACATGGAGTATTTATTAAAGAATGTGCTGAGGCTTATAAGATCGTGAAAGAAAGACAGGTAGTGCTTGAAATGTGTCCAACAAGTAATGTCCAAACGAAAGCTGTTCATCATTATTCTGAACATCCGATTTATAAGTTTCATAAAGATGGAATAAAAGTGACAATTAATACGGATAACAGAACAGTATCTGATACTACAATGGCAAAAGAAATCCATCTAGTTAACAAAGAATTTAATCTAAGCGAAGAAGATTACCGGCAAATTTATTTAAATAGTGTAGAAGCATCCTTTGCCGACCAAGAAACTAAGGAATGGTGCTTGGCAAAATATTAATAGAAAATTAGACTTAAAGTGACAAAAACAGTCCCCGAACTCGAATATATCTTTTAATTACCATAAAAATAAACTTTTGGTTGTGAAGTAATGTACTTAAACTACCATGAAAATAAGTTTCCCTAGAATTGAAAAAAGGCAATACTTAAGAAGCCCCTGCCCGATCGTCAAAAAAACGGGAGGGCGTGACTGGATTAAGGTCAGTATCAGTATTGACAGGTCCTATCCATTTTCATTCTTTGTGGTGCAGCTCTGCTGGATGGGTGGCTAACGGGTGCGATTGTTTAATATGAGCAGTCGCTTTTTTACGCATTGGGAGGTTAGTTGAAGAAGGATTTCCTCTTTTATTGGGAGAAATTAATAAAGATAATGTGTAAGAGTAACATGGAAATGGGGCATTTTTTTGTTGTTAATTATTATTGCGGCTTTATTTTTTCTAGGGGTTACTTCTATTTCCTACCAACAAGAAGGTTTCTGCTTATTTGTATTTACGGGATTAGTGATTTTGTTATTACTTGTTAATAAAGCAAAACGATTCGTTCTATCACTACTGTTATCGTTTCTGATCGGTCTTGTGATATTTATGGTTTCTAATGATTTCGTTGGAACGATGAACATCTCAAAAGAAATAAAAATCATTCTTAATCGTCTTTTTCTTGTTTTTATCATTATTGGAATCGTTTTTAACCATCTCTTATTTAATAAAAAGGTTACTTGGCACAATAACAAACCTGATTGGAAAAATCCTATCGTCTTACCGTTTCATAAAGTTAATACATTTTGGTTTTGGTTGATTGGAATAATCGTTAATGTCATAATATATGTGTTTTTTATTGTTCAAAAGGATATAGAGTATATTCAAACACTATTATTGTTTTGTTTATTTTTTTCATTTATTAATGCGGTTTTTGAGGAAGTTATTTGGAGAGGGATATTGCTTTCTGCTCTTAAGGAACACACATCAACAGGGTATGCTGTTATTGTTACAAGTGTTGGTTTTGGACTTCTTCATCTCTCAATTGGTTTTAGTATTTTTCTAAGTTTGTTAATTTCTGTTGCCGGGGTAATTTATGCCTTAATCACACTTAAGACAAACAGTATCTATCCGAGTATTGTTTTTCATATCGTAATAAATATTGGAATGGTATATAGCGGATTTATAATCTAACACAATAGACTTTTAAATGAAATAGTGAGTTTTTTTTTTGTTACCACTAAAAGTGGCACCCATTATGCAATATGACTAGTGCTGATAACCTAACAGCAGAGAAAATGCTACAGCACCATCTAATTTTGTGGATGGTACTGTGGCACTTTCTATCATTTTGCAGACTATCATTTTCAAGAAAAGCTAAAATGTACTTTGTGAGCTTCTATGTTTATTTCTTACATGATTTTTATACTAATTGGATAAAGATATGGTGTTTCAGGTTCATTGATTTTCTTCCAGTTTGTAATTTTTATAAGTGGAAGTTCAGTCCCGTTGTAGGTGGTGACATCTAACACACCTTCTGCTTCAATCCATGTATCATTATCAAGGGATGGAGCCTCAGTAAATTCAGTAAGGAATCCAATTATGCTGGCATCCGCAACACAATGGGTGATTAAAAACCTGGAAAGCAAAAGCTGGTTTTGGGATAATTCCTTATCTTTATATACAAATCCTTTTAATTTGATTTGTTTCCCTTTATATTTACTAACATCCATTCCGATCTCATCGTAAAAAGCGGCATAAACGTAATCGTTCATCTCAATTGTGTTTTTTAGTTCTAACTGTTTAACCAGCTCATTATATTCTTCCTCCGATATAATCTTTTCATTTTCTAAATTAATAGGATCTGTAGAGCCATCATTTTTTTCGTCCTTTTGTGGAGACGTTTCACTGCCTATCATGTTTTTTTGTTTTTGGTTAGACAACATCAGCATGGCCCCTTTTTTATCCGCTATAGATGCGTCTAACACCTTGGGAGAAAGGAAAAATCCGGTTACCAACGGGAAAATGATGACGAAATAAGCGATTATTTTTTTTGTATTTAAAGGAGTGTCCCCATGATCGTGGTGACAAGGATGGTCATCGTGATGACAATCATGGTGGCTTTTTTTCTGAGTTGACCATACTCTTGTAACTTGGATAAAAAATAAAATCAAAAAAATGATGGACGCAGTTTGGCTTAATCCTTCATATTTTGGATTAATAAACTTGGTAATATCCCCGGTATGATGCAGCTTAAAGAGCAGGGTTGAAAATGCTAGTAAAATAAATGCTCTAAACGCCTGCTGAAAATGCAATCGCATGCCTTTTCCTCCTTAAATAAAGTTCTGTACCAGCAATAATGTGAAAAAGACCATGGAAATGATTAATGCCAACACAATCATAACAAATCTCATTCGAAATACGCTGAGCATCATAATCGTATTTTTTAAGTCCATCATTGGTCCGAAAATTAAAAAGCCAAGGATGGAGGTGTAAGGAAATATGCTGCTGAAGGAAGCACCTATAAAGGCATCTGCCTCAGAACAAAGGGATAAAATATAAGCCAGCCCCATCATGACAAGTAACGAGGATGCGGGACCATTTCCAGTTTCTAATAATGCTTTAGCCGGCATATAGGTTTGTACAGAAGCAGCAATGAATGCTCCTATTACCAGATATTTTCCCATATCAAAAAATTCATCAATTGAATGTGTCAACATGGACCAAAAACGGTTGGTAAAGGATTGTTTCGTTTGTGTAAGGGAGGAGTGTAATGTTATAGGTGCTTTTAGTTGGTTTCCTTTAAATAGCCTGCTTACGGCAAAAGCCACTAAAAGGGCGATAAGAAATCCTAAACCCATTCGCAATCCAGCCATTTTCACACTGTTTCCAAATGCCATGTATGTAGAGGCAATGACAACCGGGTTGATAAGGGGACCTGTTAACATAAAGCCAATTGCTGCATGAATCGGGACTCCTTTCCCGATAAGCCTGCGTACGATTGGTACGATTCCACATTCACAGGCAGGAAAAAGCGCCCCAACGATACAACTTACAATGACAGCCATTACTTTGTTTTTAGGAATCCATCTTTGGATATGATCCTCGGTAACAAAGATTTGAATAAAACCTGCAATGAGAACCCCTATTAAAACAAAAGGAAGGGCTTCTATTAAAATACTGAGAAATATGGTGTTTAGATTTAATAGGGACGATGGAAGAGTCAATGGAAGTTTAAATTGGGTACTGAAAGAAAGAAGTAATAGAGCAAGTGCAATCATGAAAAAACCTGTAATATCGATAATATTACTTCGAAGAATGCGAATCATGGTTACCTCCCGATTATATACAGTCATTAGTTTCTACTTAAATATATTTCGCAGTTAATAGAGTATGAGTAAAATAAATAATTGTTTTAATAGAAAATCCCTGCCGTAAGAAAGTAGGCAGGGATGTAAGAGGACAAAGGTGTAGTTGATTTGTTTGTTGTTAATCGTTCAATGCAGTCTTGATGGTTGTTAAGTTTTGTCTCATAATGCTGAAATAATCTTCTTTTTGCTTGATATCTTCCTCTGTTAAAGCCTCCAGATTATGAAGTGTAAGAGATTCTGCTCCAATTTCCTTTTGGATGATTTCTGCTACCTTTGGAGATACATTCTGCTCAAAAATAACATACCGGATGTTGTGTTCTGTGGACTCAGTAATGATTTCCTGCAATTCTTTTTGGGAAGGCTCCTGTGTTGGTGATAAGCCTGAAATAGGTATTTCTATTATGCCATACCGCTTTTCCCAATAGCCATAAGCAGAGTGAGCAACTAATATATGTTTCGTTTTCGAGCCATCGACGGTTTGCTTAAATTCTTGATCTAGTTTTTCAAGATCACTTTTTACTTGATTGAAATTTGCTTCAAATTCTGATGCATGTTCAGGCATTAACTCACTCAAAGAATTTTTAATGTTTTCTGCTAGGCTAATAGAAAGTAAGGGGTCTAACCATACATGAGGATCCACGTCTCCATGTTCATGTTCTTCTTCCGTATGCGCAGGCTCTTCGGTTTCACCTTCGTCAGCATGTTCCTCCGTATGTGTACTTTCCTCCTCATGGTGTTCCTCTTCAGATTGAGTGGATTCAATGAGTTCAATACCATCCGCTGCTTGAAGAATTTTAACATTTTCCTTTTTCAAGGCTTCAGCAGCTTCTTCTGCAAACCCTTCAATTCCAACTCCTGTATAGATAAATAAATCCGAATTGGCAAGTGCAACCATGTCTTTCGTAGAAGGTTCAAAGGAATGTGCATCTACATTTGGAGGATAAATACTTTTTACTTCGACGTAACTTCCGCCAATTTTTTTAGTGAAATCTTCAAGCGGATAAATGGTGGTGTAGACGGTTAAAGAGTTTTTTTCTTTCTTTTCTCCAGTTGTTGCAACTTCTTTAGATCCACAACCTGCTAACAAAAGGCTTAAAGTTAGAACAGAGGTAGATATAAGTGTAGATATTTTCATAAATTACTCCTTTAATATAGTTAAATTTTTATAAAATGTAATAAAACGAAATTGTTACGTTTTACATTCTAAAATAAAACTATGCATTTGTAAATGAATTTAGGAATCATTTCGGTTTATTTTTTTTAAAGTAGGAAATTAACGTTCTATCACTTGACATTAAAACGAGATTGGGATAAAGTGCAAATCGTAATCATTTTGATTTAAATATTAAAAATTAGGAGGAAAGTAAAATGCGTGTGAAAATAACTTTACAATGTACAGAAACTGGCGACAGAAATTACATTACAACAAAGAACAAGCGGAATAATCCGGATAGACTTGAACTAAAGAAATATTCTCCTCGGTTGAAACGCTATACGATACACAGAGAAACCAAGTAAGAAAATAGTGCAGTAAAATGTCCTTTACTACCTGAGTCATTTCAAATTAATAAAAATATGTATAAGGTTTAAATCGTAATGATTATTGTTTGTAAAAAAGAAGGGAGAATGATTATGAAAGATACAAAAATTCCGGTAACTGTTTTAAGTGGGTATTTAGGAGCAGGGAAGACCACTTTACTAAACCATATTCTTCAGAACCGAGATGGATTAAGGGTTGCCGTTATTGTGAATGATATGAGTGAAATTAATGTGGATGCAGAATTGGTAAAACAGGGAGGGGGGTTAAACAGAACGGAAGAAAAGCTTGTGGAACTATCAAATGGATGTATATGCTGTACATTAAGAGAAGACCTTTTAAAAGAAGTGGAACGACTAATCGAGATTGGAAATATAGATTATATTGTGATTGAATCAACAGGTATAAGTGAACCAGTACCCGTTGCACAAACCTTTTCTTACATAGATGAAGAGCTGGGGATTGATCTTACAAAGCATTGTAAACTCGATACAATGGTTACAGTTGTTGATGCAAACAGGTTTTGGCATGACTTTGCCTCTGGAGATCTCCTTCTGGAAAGAAACCAGGCTGCAGGTGAAGAGGATGAAAGAAGTGTTGCGGACTTATTAATAGACCAAATTGAGTTTTGTGATGTCTTAATCCTTAATAAATGCGATTTGCTTGAAGAGGAACAATTAATTCAACTGGAGGTTTTTTTAAGAAAGTTACAGCCTACAGCGAAGTTTCATCGTTCCATAAAGGGGAATATTCACCCATCAGAGATTTTAAATACAGGTTTGTTTAATTTCGACGCCGCAAGCGAATCTGCCGGTTGGGTTAAAGAATTGGAAGCGCCCGAGCATACTCCGGAAACGGAAGAGTATGGAATCAGCTCCTTCGTTTATAGAAGTTCTGTTCCATTTCATTCTGAAAGGTTCAATCGCTGGGTGGAAGAAATGCCAGAAGAAATTGTGAGGGCAAAAGGAATCGTATGGTGCGCAACCAGGAATGACGTAGCTTTATTATTTTCGCAAGCAGGTCCATCGGTGCAATTAGACCCGGTAGCTTATTGGATTGCCTCCTTGTCCCCAGAGCAACAAGCCCAATATTTTGAAGAAGACCCGACAGTAAAAAAAGATTGGGATGAAAAGTTTGGAGATCGGAAAAATGAAATCGTTGTGATTGGAATCCACATGGATAAAGATGTGGTGAAATCTTCTTTAGATCGCTGTTTATTGACAGAAGAAGAGATGATACAAGATTGGAATAAAATGAGTGATCCCTTCGTATGGAATATTACTTCAGCAGTTAACTAAAATGAAAGAGCCTACAATATAGACTGTAGGCTCATTGATTTTATTTTAAAAAACCCCCTGTCAATTAAATAAATGCCTGCATCTAGCATTAGTATTTTAATCTAAACATTTTTAGGGGGGACCTGAATTGAATAAAGTAAAATTAAGAAAAACTGGACAATTGTATATTCCTAAAACTCTTACTAAAATATTAAATATTGATGTAGGTGACATCATCTATATTTTTATGGATGGTAAAAATATTGTATTAACAAGTAAAGCGGGGTTTGAAAAAGAAAATAAGTGTACGTATAATCAAAAAGGAACCATTCATATACCGGCAGAAATAAGAAGATTAAGTAATATCGACTCAGATACAATCTTTACTATTACAATCGATGAAAAGGAAAAACGGGTATACCTTATCCCGGATTTACCAGGGTGAATGGGATTGTGAAGAATTCTCTAAAACTATAGGGTGCATGAGTTGAGCAATGGGGATTGTTGTGGCGCTCCTTATGTGTTATTCAGCTCTGCATTTTAGTTCAAAAAGGGTGATATAATTGAGAAAATGTTTTGGATGGAATTCAAAATTAAAAAGGAGAGGAGAAACCGAAAAGGAATCTCCCCGCTCCGGAATGCCATTTTTAAAAGGTAGATTCCTTTTCTAAATAAGCAGGCTTTATTTTAGTTTTAGCTATCTTCAGATTTCCCGCGATAATCCCGCCTAATATTAATACAACTCCGAGCCATTGAGTCGTACTTACGTGTTCCGTTAAGACTAGTGCTGATAAGATAACAGCAATAGGCAGTTCCGCTGAGGTTAAAATGGTCCCAAGCCCTGGTCCGATATGTGGCATGCCGATTGTAAAAAGGATTGGCGGCAAGACTACTCCTAATAAACCAAGATAAAAACCGTACGGTGCAATTTCCATTAATACTGGTATATGGAGCAACTCCGTTGGCGGACTGAGGATGAAAACGGTAATCATGCCCCCAGTGGTAAATAGAGCACTTTTTTGCACGACCGGTGTATCTTTCTCCACACTACTGCTAAGAAAGATAAACGTGGTATAGGTTAGTGCAGAAAGCATTCCCCAAATGGTACCTTGCCACGTCATTCCTCCGCTGCCTTCAGCGATAATTCCTGAAGCAAGTATGGAACCAATCACTAGAACGGCAATAGAAACAACTTTCTCGACTGTTGGTTTCATTTTATAAAAAACCCACTCAAATAAGCTGCCATTCTGATCGTTTTCTAAGTGGCCAGACCACCCCCGGAAAATATTGTGTTCGTATCACGTGGAGAATCTCCCACTCCTACTTACAATTGAGTTAAGCGATGTCCTAATCTCTAATTATAACTTTGACAATACGTTTGAAAAGATTGGTTAAATTTTGCCAAGATTAAGTCGACCTACTCTGGAGGAAGTACTCCAATCCACGGCGAATTTGATTTCTAGTCAAATAAATAGGAGTCTCAATAGCATAGGACGAATTTCTGTAAAAGAAATAACACCCATAAATGTTGATATATCAACGTTTGTGGGTGTTTTTTGCGTTTGAGGAAAAAGTTAAAAATGTAGGATTTGAATTACACATGGTTTTCTGTAACTTAACAGACCAGATGCACTAAAGAACATAAAGGAGTACATGGCATAGAGTACAAAATTTTGGATGTTCTCTAAACAAAAAAGGACCGGGGTGGTTTTCCCCCGGTGGCTGAAAACCTAAATTACTTATAAATAATGCTCCTCTTATTTCCAAAACGTTGTAAGAAATTTATGACCAATAAACTCTTCAGCAAGGGTAGAATAATGATTCCTCTGATTATATCTTTTTCGAATCATTTCCATTAATCTGAGTGGAATGGGTTTCCCCTCAATTAAATGGTAATAGTGATCATATGCTTGTTTTAAATGCTCCCATCTTAAATCATTTCCGGGTTGAACATATTCGGAAACATCAATTATTTTTGCTCTCCCATTTTGTAGAAAAACATTTTTCAAATGAATGTCACGAGGATTTAATCCTTTTTGACGCGCATACTCCCTTGCATGGTCAACTTCTTTAATAATCTGTTTTGGAATCGGTATACCTTGAAGTAAACAATCATATAAAGTGATTCCTTCCTCGAAATTTAGAACAAGGTAATTATCTTTGAAACCAAAACATGTTGAAAAATAGGGGGAGTCACCTAATAATTCATAGACTTTCTTTTCTAATTGAATTTTATCGATTTTATCATCCGCATACATTTTAAATGCATACGCTTGATTTTCAAGGGATTGAAATACAGCTGCATCTGTCCCTATACCAATACACCTTAAATGATCAGAGGATCCATGGATCGAAACAGGCTCGTTGTTTGGGTTTGATGAGATCGAGATTCTTGATAAATCTTTATCCGCAATTATCCAATCCTCTTTCATGATTATTCACTCCTTTGAAGGTTTATGGTTACTTGCTAATGGAGCCTATCTACCACTTCAAATGCTTATAATCGATAGTCTATATATCTTGTATACTCCACTAAGTTTTCCTACTGCCTAGATGGTGCCAAAACCTTTTTCAATCAAAATCGTTCATTTCATCCGTTATCTAATTGAGATAGTTCCGTTTTCTCATTTATTCCTTTGGTAAGTTTATTTCTGTTTTATTTATATAAATAGATGATTTCTAGTAAAGAAATACATATAACTAGCCAAACACTTCCAGCTATAAATCCTGCTAGCACATCAGAAGTATAATGCACTCCCAGGTAAATTCGACTGATACCAAATAGTAGAATAACCAGACAGAGAAAAATTCCCAAGCCTAACTTAGAAAGAGGCTTTCGTTTGCTTCGCAAAACTAAATACCTAAAAACACGTAATAAGTCATACTACCCATGGAATGCCCGCTTGGAAAACTGAATCCATCCGCCTCGATGATTCGATTGATGTTGGGACGTTCTCTCTTAAAAAAGTTCATTAACAAAAGATTTAATAGACCTCCGCCTGCTACAGTAATGAAGTACAATCGCATTCCCCAAACATCTTTACGTTTCACGAATAGCCAAATCATACTAATTATGAGAAGAAGACCAAGCATAAACATTGAGCCCATTTCCGTCATAAACAGCATGAATCCATCCATTGCTGGTGAAGAATAAGATCTGATAGTATCAATAACGTTCTGATCAAATAGGAATGTCTTCTTTTCTATTTGGTCAGTTGATAAACTACTAAACATGTATAAACAAATAGTAGAAAATAACAGGCCGGTAATTGCCCACATAGTTACATAGGGTGGGGAAGACATAGCCTCTTTACGTTTTTGAAACAATATACTTCACTCCTACTGTCAAAGTGTTTATTTAAAATATAAATGAATATCGTTCCCGAAAGTGAAAAAACCTTTACTGTTGTAGTAAAGGTCTAAAAAATAAAAAGAGACCTTTACCAACTATACTGGTAAAGGTCTCGCTAGCAATTGACATTGCCAACAAAGCCGGGGACTCTCATCCCGGAATGACGACTTTGTAATTAAAGCTACTCCCCTTTGGAGAATCACGTTCATTTAAATTATTTCTATTGTAACGTTAAAACAGTTGAAAGTCAAAAGAACTGTATTACTACTAATTACGGACGAAGCGTAGAGATTCCGTAAAAAAAGCTTTTTTTATGATTAAATACCGCAAAAAGTATCATGTTTATTTTAAGAGAGATTCGTCTAAAGCAAAGATACCTCGATGAAAACGTCATGAAACGGAGGAAGGGTATGGAGAAAAAGTCATCATGGTTTACATTAGAAGTGATACCGCAATTTTTAGGGGAACATTATTCTACAAAATATTGTCTACAAAACCCGTACAGCAGAGTACTACATGTTACCGCCAGTAGGCAAATATAAAACGAACGTTGTAACGGATGATCAAACAATGACCGAAGCAAATATTTTGGTCGATACAAACAAACGGCTCCATTTTGAAAATACGAGATTAAAGCATACACAGCTACTCAAAATTTTCTGGTTGGAAAAGATTGAGTAAGCACAGATCCAAACCAGTCAGTATCATGACACACTTTGCATTATTTTTAACGCGTGAACTTGAAGTGCTAAATTAAAGAGTAAGCCTATTACGTTAGTAATGAAAAGCAAAATAAAATAATCTCTAGAAGCATTAAATTTGAAGAGCAGTGTCCATGAGTGGTGAGACTTTACCCGGTTGGTTTTTGTTTATTTATTATCTATTTTTAATACTTACACTTTTTACAACATCTTTTCTTCTTATATGGAAAAAATACGTCCCCATTTCCATAATTAACTTGATTTTAGTGATAACTGTCCCGATAGTTGCTTTGTTGAATAGCATTGGAAGAACTGAAGGAACAGAATTGGATTACCTAATAAGTTAGTCAAGGGTCTCTTTGGACAATCTTTGTTTTACTAGGATTTTTATATATGCTATTTTCCTGGATTCAATTTTTTGGGAGAACCAAGAAAACATCTTTATTAAGCTAACCGGTGCTTTATTTGAATAAGAACAACATAAGATTCGAAAACCAGGTGTAAAAATTTAGGAGTCAAAAATGGTTGTGTTTATGTCTTCTTGCAAATATTTTTTAAAAATGTTAAACTTTAGAAGAATTATTTTTGTTCGGTGTAAAGGATAGTCTAAGATTAACTTTTCGTCTTGATGATCACTGAGTTCAAGGATAGTAACACATTGTGTGCAAAGCACACAGCAGGAGGAAACAAAATGGAACAAGGTAAAGTAAAATGGTTTAACGCAGAAAAAGGTTTCGGATTTATCGAGCGTGAAGGCGGAGAAGACGTATTCGTTCATTTCTCAGCTATCCAAGGCGAAGGTTTCAAATCATTAGACGAAGGTCAAGCAGTTACTTTTGACGTTGAGCAAGGTCAACGTGGAGCTCAAGCAGCTAACGTGCGTAAAGCTTCATAATAAGAACAACTAAAGCAGGCTCTGTATAGAGTCTGTTTTTTATTTATTCTTTTAAAAACAATGAGCCCCACTCACGAATGAGTAGGGCACATGTAAACAAGTAAATCAAATGGTAAACAAAGTGTATTACATAATCACGAATCCTCCTAATTACCTTTGAATAAAAATTTTAAAGTGCTTTTATAGAGAGTGGCTAAAATTGTCACTCTTTTTTGATGTAATTGTGACTCAGCATGACATTACATCAGGCTTCTGGAACTACACGGGGTGATCCAAAAAGGGATTTACACTCTTTATTGTAGAACTTATTCAGCTAACGGGCAGGTGTATTGAGTAACAAGGGCTTGAATTTCGTGTTGAAACTTTATTATTAGATATTTTATATAGTGGGGATAATACCACTAAAATTAAAGAAATTTTGCATGTTGGCAAAAAAGGGGGCAATACAAGAATGAGTGAAGCAATCAATTTACATAGAAGTGCGATTAACATGTTGATGGCGACAAGCCGGACTTTCTTTATTCCTATTAGTCATCTACCGTCAGGATTACAAGAAGCTGTTACATCCGCTTACTTATGCATGAGAGCTATTGACGAGATTGAAGACCATCCCCAACTCCGATTGGAATCCAAACATAATCTATTACATTCAATCAGCTCGCTCTTGAAAAAGCCCTTCAATAATAAGAAGTTAATGGCTTTATTTCTCCCATACCACTCCCTCCTACCGGAGGTTACCTTACGATTTGGCGATTGGATAAATCTTTGTCCACCGACAATTGTAGAGAACATTTCGAATGCCACATCTACTATGGCGAAGGGGATGGCGGACTGGGCTTTAAAAGAGTGGCGGATTCAGAATGAAGAAGATTTGAATGAATACACATTTTACGTTGCAGGTTTGGTAGGAGTTATGCTCTCAGATATTTGGAAGTGGTATGATGCTGTTGAAACGGACAAGGAACTAGCTATAGCCTTTGGTCGTGGCTTACAGTCTGTCAATATTCTTCGCAATCGTACTGAAGATTTAGAACGAGGTGTGGATTTCTTTCCCGATGGATGGGAGTTAGAAGATATGTTTATGTACGCCCGACGTAACCTAGGATTGGCAGACTTTTATTTAGAGGATATTAAACCCGGTCCGATCCTTAATTTTTGTAAAATCCCGATAGCACTTGCTCATGGTACACTTGATGCTTTAACAGAGGGGAAGGAAAAAATGAGTAGAGCTGCCGTAACTGAAATAGTTAGTCGAGTAGTAAATAGAAAATAAGATTCTACAATTTAAATTTTTATCTGTGTCCTTTTTATTTTTACTAACGGATGGATGGAAGAACCGCCTCAAATGGAAGAACGAAAGGCGATAATTAAACGATTCTGAAAGTTTATATTTTCATTCATTTGATGATGATGTACTACGGGTTCATATGGAAGAACAGAATTTCTTCTATAATCTGTGATTCCTCAAAATACGAATGGATGGAAAAAGCCATGTAATACTGATTACCTTCATGCAAATAGTTAGTTAGAGAACAAGTATTAGGTAGTACGTATTGCAAATAACATCTGAATCTCTTCTTCATCTAAAGGGTGGGATGCTTTAAGAAGGCATCGCCTTTTCTTTGTTGTTGTGCTAATGGGTGGCGATTGCTGAATAAATGGGAATCGCCTTTTCCTATTGAAGTAAAGAGCAGGTTTGGGAAAAAATGATAAAATCGAACATTGTAAAGAGACTGAACAGGAGGGAGAAACTTGAATAGGAGTATAATACTGGTCATTATATTGTTTGTTGGTTTTCTTACAAGTTGTTTACAATCAGTTGACTATACAATTCTTGATGAAGAAACAGTAAATAATATGACCGCAATTTCTGCTTATGTTGACGAATTACAGTCGTGTAAATTGGAATACAAAGGCTACAAAGTATTTGATACTTCTGATGGTAATAAAGTAGTTATAATTTCTTTAGATTGAACCAAATAAAACCCTTAAAGTATATACGGTAGAAGATTGAAGTAAAGACACAGGTATAACAATTGTTCAAACCGATTTGCCATCAGACCAAAAGAACTCATATATTGCGATAAAACTTGATGAAATAGTTGGAGCCTTCTATGTTTTTGAGAGAGTTCAATACGAAGGTACTGATAATTAAAAATTTCACCGTATTTGTATTATGGTTTAAGATTTCAAGGGATATCCTATCTAATACCTTTATCATCATCGAACAAATGTAGGGGATTTTTCAACTCACTTACCAATAATTGTCTTTTATTTAGTATAATAAAATTAACATTATTTGAATTTTAGAATAACTTGATCAAGGAGGTATTATATGTCAAGCATCGCTTACTTATTTTGGGGACTTTTATTAGCAATTGTAGTGTTTGGTGTATTATACGATAAACTATTTCCAAACAGAGTGAAATTTAAAGATACAGAACACATCAAATCCACTAATCAACAATTAAACGAAAATGCTTCTTTGAACAATAAGAGTACAAATGAAATAAGTGGAACTTTTTTACCCTGATTATTTCACTTGAAAAATCTCCTCAACCATTATTCGAAAAAAGAGTCCATCAAATTATTCGATGGACCCTTTTTTTGAAGAACAAAAGGAATCATTCATTTTTATTTGTATTGTAAAAATCATTTATAATAGAATTCTAAAATAACTTGGGGGTAACGGTATATGCCTGGAATTGCTAAAACACCTGAACCACCTTATTATGCAGTGATTTTTTCGTCACAGAGAACTACTGGTGATAAAGGTTACGAAAAAATGGCGAAAAAAATGGTAGAGTTAGCTTCTCAGCAAAAGGGATTCTTAGGCGTGGAAAGTGCTCGTGATGAAGAGTTAGGAATTACAGTTTCATATTGGGATTCCTTAGATGCTATAAAGAATTGGAAGGAACACTCAGCACATCAGATTGCACAGGATAGAGGTAAAAATGAATGGTACAAGAGCTTCGCACTAAGAGTGTGTAGAGTAGAAAGGGATAACTTTTACGAAATGTAATCATTCTAGCGTTATGCATTAAAGTGGTGCTTTTCTTTAAGAAGGAGAAGTGCCCTTTTTTGTTGAAGTTATTGTAGTAACGGGCAGTAATAACCGAGATTATAAAAATGTTAATACTATAACTAACAAATTAAGGGAGACAAAGTAATGAAAATCAACATGATCATTTTTCTAACTTCTTCAAAAGGAAATTAGTATCAATGACTATATAGACAAACTTTTAGTCTCAAGGTTCTTTCCTCTAAAAAGCTGTCGATAATTAGATGTAAATGTGTTTCGGATGTTTTTTAAAAGTTCGGCAGGTTTTTCGGATTTTTTGAATTTATTCTCTCTCTTGAACTGTTCTGATTCCTGTACAAATAATCTAACGACAAAGATAATAAATGCTGGGATGGCAGCAATAAAAAAAGAACTTCGCCATCCAAGTGACGGTACTTTATTTTTGGCAAGCTAAACAATCCAAAACTCGAGAGTCCAGGATAGAAAAATATATACAGCAAATTCTCAATGGAAAGGTATTAAACGATTAGTATATATGATGAAAACTTAGAGTATAAGCAAACAAATAAACGCGATTAGCCCAGCTAACCGCGTTTTCCTTTAAATATTTTCCAGCTTTAAGCTCTCGATGATGTTCTCGTTTTTTATTTTTGAAATCGAATAGAGCATGGCGGATCCTACGTTCAGGAAAATCACGACGATGACGAATAGAATGCTCATCCAGGGAAACTGGAATCCGTATTCAAAGGTGTAGCCAACAGAATGGTGAATGCCGAACATGACGAGTAGACTGATGGGTGACCGTAGGTAAGGGCCTTCACTCCATAAAAAATACTTTCATATTGGATCATATGATTAAATCCTTTCGGGGTCATGCCCACCGATCGCTGCATCGCAAATTTACGTTTTCTACAGCGAAATGCTGGTTGAAATGGTATTAAAGATATTAGCAATCGAGATAAAGGAAATCAGCGTGATGAACCCATAAGTAAAGACCGACATGAGCATAATCATCTGTTCATCTTGTTGTCGCTGCTGGTAGAGATTGAATACATGAAGGTTGGAATCTTTTCGGTCTTCAATCGCCGTTTGGGTTGCCATTGGGTCTGAACTATTGAGATACACATAGGGAGTAACCTCTATGGCAGCATTCGCTAATAAGGAATCCATTGTTGCTTGTGGGACGATGAGGTTAACGCCGCCAATCGCAACGGTATGGATGCCCATTGCCACTTGGTCAGTCAGTGCGCCAACTTGAACTCTGCCGACTACTTCTGATTCCGGTTGTTCATTCTCCATATCTCCTATAGGCATCGTAAATAAGTTGACCTTCCTCCCAACCTCAGACTGAATCGATTTTGTTTCGATAAATTTTCCTGTTCTACCATCTTCATAGGTAATCTGGTCAATAACAATCGCTCTTGGTGTGTCTTGATTCGTAAATTCCTTTGCATCGACACCGACTTGTTCGGCATACGTTTCAAAACTTTCCGGATCCAACCCATGCAGCATTACATTATAATGATACTTTCCATCTTCAGCTTGCAGTTGATTTTTCAGATGATCTGGTACTTCTTCCGGCTCGATGAGTGCCACCAAACTTGCTTCCTCGATGATGGTAGATTTGGTAACATGATCGAGCTTTGTGTAGTCTGTTAAGTCTTCCTTCTCCACTTGGGTGCTGTAAATTTGAATATCGTACTTGAGATCATTTTGCGACATGCTCAGTGATTTTTTTAGATTGTCAGTAAAATAGGTTACCGATAAGAAAAGCACAATGCTAATTACGAGCGAGAATACGGTTGCTAAGTACTTTTTCTTATTCCTTTTGACATTCTTCAACCCAATTTCGGCTTCAAGCCCAAAGATTTTTCGGACTAGCTTTGAGGTTTTCACAGTTTTCCCCGTCAGCTTAATGTCATAGGTTTGTCGGTTCGCATCCACCGGAATACCATTTTTATAATGTGGATTCCCTTTCCAAATAAGACGACTTTATTTTAGTTTTAGCTATCTTCAGATTTCCCGCTATAATTCCGCCTAATATTAATACTACCCCAATCCATTGAGACATACCTACATGTTCGGTTAAGACTAGCGATGATAAGATAACAGCAATAGGAAGTTCAGCTGATGTTAAAATGGTCCCAAGACCTGGTCCGATATGCGGCATGCCGATGGTAAATAGGATTGGTGGCAAGACTACGCCTAATAAACCAAGATAAAAACCGTACGGTGCAATTTCCATTAAGACTGGTAAATGGAGTAGCTCCGTTGGCGGACTGAGGAGGAAAACGGTAATCATGCCCCCAGTGGTAAATAGAGCACTTTTTTGTACAACAGGTGTATCTTTCTCCACACTGCTGCTAAGAAAGATAAAAGTGGTATAGGTCAGTGCAGAAAGCATTCCCCAAATCGTACCTTGCCATGTCATTTCCCCGCTGCCTTCAGCAATAATTCCTGATGCAAGTATGGAACCAATCACAAGAATAGCTATGGAAACAACCTTCCCCATTGTTGGTTTCTTTTTGTAGAAATACCATTCGAATAAGCTGCCAATCCAGACAAATTGAAATAAAAAGATAATCGCAAGTGAAGCGTTAAGTGATTGTAGAGATTGGTAATAAAATAGACTCGTTAAACCAAGTGGAATTCCGGATAAAAGTAATTTGCCTATTTTCGGCAGTGTCAGTTTTTTCTTTTTTGAAAAGAGAGCGACGATCCAGATTAAGAGAGTCCCGATTAAGAATTGACTTCCAGTCACCGCTGCGCTGGTAAAACCAGCAGAATAAGCTAACTTTACAAATGTTGATAATGCACCGTAGCTGCATCCCCCGAGTAAAACAAGTAGTGCGTAATGCCAAGTTTTCATTTTTTAAATACCCCTTTCATTCTATAAAACATAAAAAGCCACACAGCTATAGTAGCTGTGTGGCGAAAATAGAGATGTCTCTAGAAAAGTCCACAAACAATTTTTTTTGATTCAATTTACTCTGTTTATTCTAAAGCGATTCACAATAAATGTCAATCAACAAGTTTTCATGGCAGTATCTCTTCAGTGAAATAATCCAGGACCATACATCCAGCTCCCTGGGCTACGATGTTGTAGGCAGTAGTAGATTTTATAATCTGAACATGACTTTTAGGATAGTGCATAAGTCGATTCTGTGCTGTTTCAGAGACCACTTCGTAAAAAAGTGGCTTTGGCACCAACGTTCCTCCACAGACAACGATATCCGGACGCAAAAGGAAAATGAGATTACTAAGGCCGATGCCAAAATAAAAAGCGGCATCCTTCACTACCTCAAGGCAAAGAGGGTCTTCTTGTTCTAGAGCATGTAAAATATGATGAAAATCGATATCTTCTACATCATTCACTCTATCTTGAAGGATAGAAACATAACCACGTTTCATTCGACGGACTAATTCGTTACGGATGGCTGGTAAGCTGCTATAGGCTTGTAGACAACCATACGATCCGCATGAACAACGCCGTCCGTGTATATCCACTACCATATGTCCTATGGTCTCGTCCATCTCCATGTTAGTATGAACCAATCGACCTTGTAAGATCGTACCGCAACGAATTCCCATATCACTTGAGATAAAAACTAAATTATCTGTTTCATTCCAATAGTTTTTACGGTATTCCGCTAATGCTGCCAGATTTGTTCCGTTATCTATGAATACATCAGTATGATTATTTTGTTGCAGATAGTCGACGATATTAAGGTTATCCCAGCCTCCTGCAGGAAACAGATGCGGGTTTATGATAACCCCAGTTTCTTTATCAATTGGATCAAGAACTCCAATTCCCATTCCTAGCAGTTTCTCTCTTTGAATTTTGTGTTTAGACAGTAGTTCCTCGACACATCGGGATACAAAATTTAATGTGTACTCTCCCGTGCATTGTGAATCCATCCTTAATTTTTCAACGTCTACGATATCTAAGTTTAGATCCAGGAGCAGCACTGTGGTGTATAGGTTGGTGATTTCTACGCCAATTACATAATAAGCGTCAGGCTTGATGACATACATCAATGGTTTACGTCCACCGCTAGACTCCCCAATGCCGCTATCGTAGATAAGTCCTTCCTGAACAAGCTCGTCCAGTAAACGAGTACATGTCACATGTTTGTATCCAGTTATTTCAGTAAGTGTATTAATCCTGACTGGCCCTAACTTACGAACAAGGCTATATAAAAGTTTTAGGCTCTTCGTTTTAGGTGATGGTAAGCCTGCAAATTGCTTTAACATAAACTTCCTCCAAAATGAATAAGGGTTACTCTATATTTTATCTGATTAATTAATAAAGGAGAAGATAACACAACAAACATTTTTCCTTTTTGGAAAAAAGAAACCAGATAACTAATCATCAACAGTATTTTTTAAGATAATTTTTATAAACTTTTTTTCAAATTGATTTTTATTCATTTACAATAGCCTCGAAATCAATTAAACTTTTTTCTAAATGGTTATAAAAAAGGAGATATTTTTTATGCATAAAATCCAAGATATTTTAGAAGCTAGAGATTTCATCATGAGTAAGACTGGCAATCGTCCAACAATTGGGATGATTTTAGGATCAGGATTAGGAACTCTTGCAGATGAAATCACGAACCCTGTCACAATTCCATATAGCGAGATTCCTCACTTCGCAAAATCGGAAGCAATCGGCCATGCAAATGAATTAGTAATTGGGGAATTAATGGGAAAAACCGTAGTGGCGATGAAGGGACGTTTTCATTATTATGAAGGCTTCACTTTAGATGAAGTCACTTTTCCAGTACGAGTAATGAAGGCACTGGGTGTAGAGAATCTACTTATCACAAATGCATGCGGTGCAATTAATACAAGCTTTAACCCAGGAGATTTAATGTTAATTACGGATCATATCAATTTAGTCGGTACAAATCCATTGATTGGTCCAAATAATAATGAATTAGGAACACGTTTCCCTGATGTTTCTCAAGTATATAATCGTGAATTACGAAATATTGCCGCAAATGTAGCAAAAGAACAAAACATCACCTTTCAACAGGGCGTTTATGCTTGGTGGAGCGGACCCGCATACGAAACTCCAGCTGAGATCCGAATGATTCGAACATTAGGAGCGGATGCGGTAGGGATGTCAACTGTGCCAGAGGCGATTGTAGCGATTCACGGAGGTATGAAAGTACTTGGTATTTCCTGTTTAACCAATATGGCATGTGGGATTCTAGATCAACCATTAAGTCACGATGAAGTCATTGAAGTGGCTGCTATGGTAAGAGAGAAATTTATCAAACTAGTTAAGGAAACCATTGCAAGAATGTAATACAACATGGTTCACTTTTTATCATAGTAATATAAAGTCAGCTGAAGAATCGTAATAGCACAATGCGCTCGTGCGAGAAAAGACCCAAGTGAATAATCAACACTTGGGTCATGATTTAAGTCACGTAGCGATTTTTTCTTAAGGAAGCAGTTTAACAGTTTGAAGTATTTTATTTATCAAGATTCGAGCATCATTAGCCTCGATGGTTGTTAATTGAATACGGAAGAATGGTCTTACTCTACATTCCAAACACCTGCTAAAGCAGTCTACAATACGAACATCTACATCATTTTGATAGTGCAGGCGAAGAAGGTCAATGACTTTGTCAGCGTCTGTTACCTTAATGTTCCGCTCACAAAACTTAGCCACTCTCATTCTGTTTTTTTCCCTTATTAATAAAAACTTCTATTTCTGTTCGTAATGGGTAAATTGGATATCCAAAGTACGAAGGTAGGTTTGCAGACCCGCATCTTGGATTGGGATAATGTATGCGGGTTCCCCTGATTCATTGTGATGAGAGTGCCACAGTCCTGGAGGGGTAACGAACGCTTTTCCAGTTACCCAGTCAATCCGAATTGGATCAATGATTTGTTTTGTAATAGGATCTACCTTATCTCCAACTAATGTATATGTTCCAGGTGAAGAATATGCAACAAAGTCAAGTGCAACTGATTTATGACTATGTGGAGCTTGGTTTGCGCCAGCAGGGACAATACCCAACATAGCCCATAAAACATGTGTAATCGTTAAAGTTTGATCAAAATTTTGATTATTTAACAATATGGAAATTCGGTTTTTTAAATGTGCATCTACTAACTTAAATATTAACAAAATTCAGTGGAGGCAGTTAAATGTATATAAAAAAATTACCCCAGGAACCTATTGTTCAGTTATTTAATGCAATGCTTTCGTTAAAAACACAGGAAGAGTGTGCGGCATTTTTTGATGATTTATGTACAATGAATGAAATAAAGTCTTTTGTACAAAGGCTTGAAGTTGCAAGATTACTGAAAGAAGGCAATACATATATGGATATACAAATAGAAACGAATGCCTCATCCTCTACGATTACAAGAGTTAAGAAGCTATTAGATTATGGAAATAATGGATATCAAACTGTTTTAGAACGAGTAGAAAATTATGTTAAATCATAAATAATCCTTCTTTTAGACTCTCTTTGTGATATGAGACAGAGATAACACTTATTAGGCTGCCATTTTCCCAAATTTCATGGGCGTTTGGCAGCCTAATGTTTCTTAATAGATTCTTCATTATAACATTGGGAAGTGTGGTATTACCTAAACGAGCATTTAACCAATAAGTTTTAGTCCAATGGCTGCAACTAAAATTAATGCAATGCACGCAATCCTTCTCCAATCTTTTGATTCGCCGTAAATCATAATTCCTAAAAGTGCTCCACCAGCTGAGCCGATTCCTGTCCATATTGCATAAGCGGTCCCCATAGGTAGAGTTTTCATGGCGTAGGCAAGAAAAAGAAAACTAGCGCCAAATCCAAGATTTAATAGTAATAGTGATTGCCAATTACGACTGTTATTCAATTTATTTATGGTAATAACCCCAAATGCTTCACATAATCCTGCTAAGACTAATGATACCCACGCCATTAGGAATCAACTCCTTCTTGAGTATCGTCTTTTGTTAATACCTTCAATCCAAGAACACCAACTAATAACAGTAAAATCAACATGACTTTTTCCAGCTTGACGGGTTCTCCGAAGAATATGATTTCAGAGATGACCGTTCCTGCCGTCCCTAATCCGACAAAAACGGCATATACCGTACCAACAGGAAGTTTCCGGCCAGCCATTATGATTAAATAGAAACTTACCATAATCGAAATCACTGTTCCCGTCCAAGTCCAAAGGTCATTTGCATGTTTTAAACCTATAACCCATAACACTTCAAAAAATGCCCCAATAAACACTTTCATCCAATTCGCATTCATTATCTATTACCTCCATTAAAAATTGATTAAAAACAAAAAAAGCCTGAGAGATGACTGTTAAACAGTATCTCCCAGGCTTTTATCCTTCCGTGACACAGCGGTGCTGTGAGTTTTCTCTCGGACCAGACCAACACAGATGCTGCGGAACCCTAGAAAACATTTAAATATACAATTACCATTTATTATATAGATATTTAACTATTATTCAACTGTAAAATATGGCAGAAACCTATGAGTTTATCCTTTGGGTAGGACTCTTCCTCATACGATTGATATCTTCTCTTGGTGGACAACCAAACATACGGGAATATTCCCGGCTGAACTGCGACTGGCTTTCGTAGCCTACCCGAAAGGCCACATCCGCAATATCCGTCGATTGTGCCAATAACATGGTTCTAGCTTCCTGGAGCTCAATTGTTTTTGGAACTGAATGGGGCTCATCGCTGTAACCTCTTTAAAGTGCCGATGAAGAGAAGCAACACTCATATTCGCTAATTCAGCAAGCTCCTCGATTTTAAAAGAGGTGTCATAGTTTCTGATGATATGTTCAATAACATCTCTTATTCGATCGCCGTTGCTGCCCTTTATGGCCATTTGTTTCAGAGAATCACCATGAGGACCCTGTAAAATCCAATAGAGAATTTCCTTTGTGAATAGAGGAGCTAGTACCGGTATATGTTGCGGATTTTCTAGCAACTGAGTTAATCTCATTGCTGCGTCGAACAGAGCTGGCTCTACTTTACTGACAAACATAGCCCGTTTGGCATTTTTTTTCTGACCTGCTTGAATATCAAAATCACTTAATACTTCTAAGATTTGATTAGGTGTAAATTCAAGTTTAAGGGCCAAATAAGGACTTTCAGATGATGCCTTTATCACCTGCCCCGTAACCGGCAAGTCAGCAGATGCCACAATGTAATGAGCGGGACCGTACCGAAAGCGGTCCTCAGCTAACCATACTTCTTTTTCCCCTTGGAGTATCATGCAAAAGGATGTTTCGTTCACCCTTGCAATGGGTTCGGTAACCAAGCTTTCTCGGATTAAAAATAAAGACGGGATCTCAGTAGGATGAACCCCGTCCTGCTGTAAATAACGTTCAATGAATTTGGCAAGTTTCAGCTGCTGTTCGTAGATTTCTAATGACATACGTGTATTCTCCTGTATCAATGATAGTCACATTCTATCTCATTTTAGTCGATTATGTAAATGCACTTGATAAGATTAGGCAAAAACTTGATAGGAATGAGATAACGATTGCTCTTTAAATTGTTGCATAATGTACATAGACCGATGTTGTTATTGAAAATTTTAGTTCCACGGAAGCGATAGGGGTAAGTGAACCATGATTGAAAGACAATATAACATGTTACCGAGTACGGGATTTGCCCGTCCAGCACGTATGTTAGTAAGTATTTCTACTAAATACTTATCAAATCTAGTTCTCGAATATGAGGGGAATTCTGTTAAATTAAATTACTCAACCGAGACGATAATGGATGTTATGTCGTTGGGAATTAGACCTGGTGCTCCATTTTATATAAGGGCTGAAGGGATTGACGAGAGTCCAGCGCTACAATCTATAGAAGACCATTTTAGCAAGATGAAACTCATTTATTAATTTAGCAATATTACATTTTTGATAAAGTGAGGGTAAATAACATGGAATATGTAAAACTTGGCAACACAGGCTTAGATGTATCACGGTTGTGTCTCGGGTGTATGGGTTTTGGGGACGCAAGCAAATGGATTCACCAGTGGGTACTTAATGAAGAGGATTCTCGCCCCGTTATAAAAAAAGCACTCGAATTGGGAATTAACTTTTTTGATACAGCAAATGTTTACTCTCTGGGGACAAGTGAGGAATACCTGGGACGAGCTCTTAAGGAATATGCAAATCGTGATGAAGTTGTCATTGCAACGAAAGTACACGGGCAAATGCACAAGGGTCCAAATGGTTCTGGGCTTTCCCGAAAAGCGATTATGAGTGAAATCGATAAAAGTCTTAAAAGGCTGGAAACAGATTATGTAGATCTTTATATCATCCACCGCTGGGATTATAATACTCCTATTGAAGAAACAATGGAAGCATTGTATGATGTGGTGAAAGCTGGGAAGGCAAGATACATCGGTGCTTCATCCATGTACGCATGGCAGTTCCAAAAGGCATTACATGTAGCCGAGAAAAATGGATGGCCGAAGTTTGTATCTATGCAGAATCATTTAAACCTCATTTACCGTGAAGAGGAAAGGGAAATGCTGCCACTGTGCAGGGAAGAGGGGATTGGGGTAACTCCGTATAGTCCGCTTGCATCAGGCAGATTGACACGTGATTGGTCCGAAACCACACACCGTTCTGAGACGGATCAAATTCAAAAATCTAAATATGATTCGACCGCTGCTGCGGACCGAGTGGTTGTAGAACGAGTTGCAGCCCTCGCAGAAAAATATGGTGTTCCACGCCTCCATATCGCACTGGCCTGGCTGCTGCAGAAAGAACCAGTAACATCTCCTATTATCGGAGCAACCAAAATATCTCATCTCGAAGATGCTGTAGGTGCGCTGAACATAAAGTTAACAGCTGAAGAAGTTGCCTATCTAGAAGAGCCATATGTGCCACACCCAATCATTGGGCATAATTAATGGAAGATTATCCTTATGAGGGAGTTAGTAATTAGCTAAAGAAAAGTGAATGTGGCAGCTAGAGTAGCAATAAAGGACGATTCTTCCACAGGAAGGTCGTCCTTTTGAAAGTGGGCTTATTTGTGACTTTTTACTCTCTTTTGGCATCAATTCTGCCACCTTTCAGTTCACTTCCTAAGAGTTAAGGAGAAAGTTATCCCATAAAACTGGATTTTCTCGGTGTTTTTCATATTTTTGCAGCATTATTGTTAACTCTTCAATTAATTCATCTGTCTCTAAAATGCTTGCTTTACCATATACTTCGACGGCTTGATAATTCCATGTTGGAACTTCTTCATGTCCTTACCAAGAAGAAGAAATGTAAGCATTCTTCTTTATATAAATCCTCTCGATTTCAAGTGATTCCTCATCCATTTCTTCAGACTGAGCATCATTGATATTGACCTTTAAATATCCAGCGACCTCATTAATTAAAATAAACAAAAAAGTTTTGCGAATAGATATTGGATAATTCTTTTTTTATATTTATAGTAATTTATATATATCGCTCCTTTTATATAATCAATAATTTCTCTTGTTTCCTTTCTTAACGAATTCCCAATCGACTTCTACATTTTTCCTTACTCTTTGAAGTAGATTAAAAATGGTCTCCACTTCCACTCTAGAAAATCCCTGTAATGCTACCTTATTGGAATGGTCATTTTCTTTTTTTATGAAAGGAAAAACATTTTTCCCTTTCTCTGTTGGAAAAAGATTTTTAATTTTTTGGTTATGTTCATCATTTTTCTTTTCAATAAAACCATTTATTTCAAGTTTTTTTATAGCACGAGCTGCTGTTGTTCGATCTGCCTTTAACATCTCAGCTAACTTTTCTTGAATGATTCCTGGATTTTCACATATTCGTACAAGGTACAAATACTGCCCTTTTGTAAGGTCATATTCTTTAAATTCTATATTACTTATAGAATCTAATGCCCTTGCTATCATTCCAATTTCTCGTAAAATTTCTTTCATGAATATCTCCTAAACCAACATTTTTTGTTGCATTTACTATAAAACTGATATAAATTAAAATTAACCTAATTTCATTGCATTTGCAACAAAATTATCAAGGTCATATTAATCTAAAAGGACTGAAAAAAATGTATGCAAAAAGAATAACGATTGATGTAGATTTAAGGGCAGCATTTGCTATTCGGAAACAAGTATTTGTGAAAGAACAAGGCATACCACTAGAAGATGAATTTGATCAATTTGATAAACTGAATGGACTTTGCGAACACATATTAGTCCATTACAATGAACAACCAGTCGGAACGGGAAGGATATGGTTTATTGATGGAGTAGGTAAATTGGAGAGAATCTGCATGCTTGAACCTTACCGTAAATTTGGTCTTGGAAAAATCATTATAAAAGCGTTAGAAGAAATCGCAGAAGAACAGGGAGTGTCCCAGGTTAAATTACACGGGCAAACGCATGCAGAAGGCTTTTATCAAAAACTTGCTATCGGACTTCATCTAGTATATTTAGGGAAGATGGAATTCCACATGTATTAATGGTAAAAGACATAGCTACCAAGTGATGCAAATGTCGAGTAAACATAAATATGGACTTTATGTTTTAGGTATTTTAATACTAACCCTTGGTATTACTTTAACTATACAATCAGACCTTGGGACATCTCCTTTTGATGCACTTTTGGTCGGTTTATCCCTAAACGTGGGGCTTACTGTGGGAAGTTGGGAGATAATCATAGCTTTATTAATAATATGTTGTAATTCATTTTTAAAAGGAGAAAGACTCGAAGTATTGGGGTTATTAACAGCTTTTATAACAGGGATTGGTATTGATTTGTGGCTTTTTTTATTACAGAGTTTGATTACACCTGAACAATGGTTAAGCAAACTTGTTTGTTTTGGAATCGGTTTGGTTCTTGTTGGAATAGGAACTGCAATTTATTTACACACAAATTTTGCACCTATTCCAATTGACCGTTTAACACTAATCATACAAGAATTAACTTCGAACAAATATACTATTTTCGAGAACACTCATTTACTTTGTATTCTTGATTATGGCAACGATATTCAATGGACCTATTGGCATTGGAACTTTATTAACCGTCTGTTTAGGAGGACTAATATTAAATTACTTTGTGTCACTTACTAGAAAAGTAATAGACATTATATTAACAAACTCTACAAGGAAATATGATGCAGACAAAAACCATTCAATTTAGGATGGTTTTTGTTTTTGAGGTTCTTATTGAGCTAACCTGCTTACGATAGTTCAATACCTAACGTTTCCATTTCTATATCTCTCCACAGACATTAAAAGCGTATAGGCTCCAATCTAAGCTACTTATCCAATACTTAACGATGTGAATATTGCATTATTGTCAACTGATCAGCCATCAAGTTTAGCTCATAGAATTCGTTTTATAATATCGATATTTCGTTGGTCACACGAGGAAGGGCATATAACCATATATCAAGCTGCAAAAATCAAAGAACCTAAACAAGGTAAACGGGTTCCAAAGTTTTTGACAGCGAGAGAAATTGAACATTTGAGGGAAGCGTGTTTTACTCCATTGGAAAAGGCATTATTTGAATTTATGTTTTCAACAGGTTGTAGAATAGGCGAAATTGTTTCTCTTGATAAAAATCGTATTAATTGGTCCAATCGTTCTGTAATTGTGCTTGGGAAGGGTGATAAGGAAAGGGAGGTCTACTTTAATATACGGTGTGAAATCTGGCTCAAGCGATATTTAGACCTTCGCCAGGATAAAGACCCCGCTATTTTTGTTACTGAACGGTACCCACATAGAATGAGTATTGGACAGATGAGGTACATGGTACATTATAAAGCGAATATCAAGTCGGGCAGGGATCACCAAAGAAATCCATCCAGATCAACTACGCCACAGCTATGCTACCCACCTTTTAAACAACGGAGCTCCGATTGATGTTATTCAAAGTCTACTAGGGCACGAAAAAAGCAAGACCACTAGGATTTATGCTCAGTTAAGTGGAAGCATTAGAAGAGAATTTTATAGAAAGTATTTTTAAAAATGTAGTGGAAAGGCAACGGTTTTTTTTACGCTGCCCTTTTCACTATTGCACCCTTTAGTTGAAGAAGAAACTCAGATGTTATTTGCATGACGGTCATGAGCAATTCGTGACTTTTCCATAAATTTTTTATTTTTTAATTATTGCTTTTCGTTCTACCATTTGAGGTGGTTCTTCCATCCAGCCATTTTCAATCATAATCTTTGCACCTTCATGGGCATATTCAAAAATATCTTTCGTAAAAACAGCATTTTTTGCTGCTAAATCGTTCCGTAAACTAAAAGCAGTTCCTACGGCATTGCCTCCCATAGAAAAACTACAAAACATACTAGTACAATACATCATGAGCTTATCGGAAAACGGAGGAACTGTTGAACGCGTCGCATTTCCGCCCGAGGGAGAAGGTATTTGGATACCATCTTCTAGAAATGTTTCACTCAGCTCTTTAATAATACTTTTGGACAGTTCTGCTCCTTTTGTAAAAAAATTTTTTACTTCTGATTTATTGGCACATTGAGCAAAACCAGTAATCATTTGTAACCCAGTCACATTTGATTCAATACCATGAAAAATATAAGCAACCTCTATCGTATTTAATGTTCTCTTGCTACCAATTTTAGTAAATGGATTAAGTCCGGCCAAATAGTTTGTTTCTTTAACAAACTCAACCGAATCAGGCATAGAAACATAAGGAGACCGAGCCAACATCCCTTTTTCAATCAAATATTGTGTACAAGAATTGTAAAATGCTTGGGTAATGGCAGTAAGATCCTTAAAAAGCAGAACAATATCTTCACGATATACCATGTTTATATTTAGCGTATGCAACCCCATACTAATTTCTTTTAGTAATCGTACAAACATGATGTCGAAACCATTATCATATAGCTTAGGCACATCTTTGTTAACATCTTTAGAAGTAAACCCAACCGGTATTACTGCTCCTTCATTTTGGAAAATCCCTTTGATTTTCTCAACGTAAGGGGTAATTTCATGATATACATCAGTCATGATTTTCTTAGCTTTTTCGTCGTCAGCTTTTTCTATAAAGTATTCTAACATCCGTAAAATCATCGTTTTCTCTTGGTATGTAAGCCATAGAACTCCAAGTTCGGATGATGTTATTGCAGGTTTCTCCGGCATACTACATTCCTCCTATATTTTTTTCTACTTTATTTTGCTCTACAAATGATACAATATACCAAATAAATTTCCGTACTTTACTACGTTTATTGAATTATTAAAATATTATTATTTCATTTAGCTAGAATATTTTAATGGTGTATTTATGAAAATAAACTTGCCTGAAAAATTCGATGAAGAAAATTGGAGGAAATTTAGATGGAGGGATAGAATAACTACCCCATCTCCAAATAGATGCGAAATAGTAAAAGAAAAGTGATAGAAGTGAATATCAATGATAACAAAAGATGAGCTTGAAAAAATCCTTTGGAGTATTGCTTTACCTGGGTTTGCCCAAATTCTGAACAAGAAATTTTTCAAGGGATTACTTTTGATTGGATTAGAAATATTGATTAATGTCCAATCCAACTTTAATAATGTAATTATTCTGAGTTTTCACGGGGAAATTGAAAGAGCCATTGGACAAACGAATTACCAATGGTTGATGTTTTATCCTTGCCTTTATTTTTTTGCGATTTGGGATGCATATAGTGATGCAATTGGTAAAAAAGCATCCTTAGTGTTTCTTCCGTTTGTGTTTTCCGCGTATTTAGTTACAGTAGGTCTTATTTACTCACCAACATTTAAAGTAAACGGAATGTTATTCGGACCTATTTGGTTACCAATGTTGACATTACCCATCGGAATACTGATTGGAATTTTTTTGAGATATATACTTTTAAAATTCATATATCGTGTCGAGGAGACTTAGGTACAATAACTCAAAGAAATTAGTGAGTCTACAAAAAAAATAAACGCAAAAGGGTTCAATAGGCGTTTATTTTTCTTGAACTCCCTCAGTTTGATACGAATATCTCTTGAATGCTCACTTATTCGCAGGATTTCATAACCCTTGTAATTGGATTTACGGGTAATTGAAATGAATTCAGATCATTTGGCTTCGCGAAGGCATAGTCAAATAAAGGAGTTAGCTACTACTCCATATTTTACCATATAATGTACATCTCCACGCCGCCCCTGGAGGCTTTCCCTCCCATGTCTCAACGGGTCAATCGCCCTCTCATTCCTTCGTCATGCCTATCCAAGGGGTGGAGGCCAGTTATGCTAACCTGATGGGTCACAATGCCCTTTTGTTCAAGAAACCTGGTACTCCGTACATATTTGAAATCCTACGAATAAGACAACATTCAAAATTTAAGATAACTATTTAACTATAAGACTTTTAGTCATACTGCTTCTATGCTGCCAATGGGATTGTTTCTTGTAATTTATTTGCACAGTAAGATTCGTTTCGCTTAGCTATACCTACAAAAATTCTTGCTAATTTACCGACCAACTTCATGATAGACTTCATTTTCTTCATCTTCTTGACCTTCACATTATATGCATGGATAGCTTTAAACTCAGGGTTATTCATCACAAGGCTCATGGTAGCTAGGTAGAGGAAACGCCGTAGTCTAGACCTCCCTCGTTTTGAGAGAATAATCTGCCCTTTCCATTTTCCTGAGCTTGCTTCAGCTAAATGGAGTCCTGCATGGCGTAATAGAGAATTCCCATGAGAAAACCCACTTAGATCTCCAGCCTCTCCTAAAATCCCAGCTAATGAAATTTCACTTATACCTTTAATCATAAGCAGCTTGCTTGCAAATGGTACTTTATTAAGAACTTCTTTAACTTGTTGTTCAACTCTTTCGAGTTGTTTTATGGCAAGGTCATACTCCTCCAGTAATTGTTCTAAATGGAACTTATAAGCGTCCAATGCTTGACCAGTTCCAATCGAGGTTTTTGCTAGATTTATTAGTAATTGAGCCTTTTTGGGTCCTGGTTGTCGCTGCATTATAGACTTCCATCCCCTCATGACATCTAGAGGCTCAAAGGAAGCTATTTCATTAGGAGTAGGAAACAATCGGAGGGTTGCGATTGCCCCTTTACAAGTAACATCTTTAAATACTTGTCTAAGTTCTGGAAACACAATATCTACCCATCTATGGATCTGATTGGTAGAGCTTACGAGACGTTTAACAATCACGTCACGATTAGAAATTAAAACTCTAATTTTCTCAAAGGATTCAGATGAAGGGCGAACAAAGGAATAATAGCCGTTTTTCACCATATCAGCGATAACGAGTGCATCTTTTTTATCACTCTTTGACTGAGTGTTATCACGATTCTCCTTGTTTCTCTTTACTAGGTGGGGATTGACTGTTACTACCTCAATTTTTTGTTTAATAAGCCATGTAGACAGGTTTTTCCAGTAGTGGCCAGTAGGTTCCATACCTACTATTGTGGAATCTAGATTTTTTAGTCTTTTTAACTTTTCAATCCAATTTTGCAGTTTAACAAACCCCTCTTTATTATTTACAAAAGTAAGGGGATCTCCGACTACAATTCCACGGAAGTTTACAGCTCGAGCAACGTGAAATTGTTGAGCAATGTCTACACCAACAATAAGATGTGTATCGGAAATTCTTTCTATTAGTTGATTTTGTTTGTCTTGCATTTTAAAATTCATAGTAGGGCTTCCTCCTTAAGAGTCTGAGTTAGAGTGGTGTCTATACTCATATCTTACTGAGGGGCTTTATTTTTTTCAAACCTGATATTTAACGATCTACAGGAATGCTAACCTGCTTCGTTAGTACTGAAAAGCAGCTTCAGAAATATGTATAAATATTAACAACTATACAGTTCCTCATTGAGATTTAATTCGTAAGATTAATAAGAATACAGCCAAAAAAGACATCAATTAATTGCCAGAAACACTATGGGTAAGATTCATGTTGAAAGGCTGAAGCAGTTGTTTTATCAGGCAGACAAGCCTATCATCTCCACTCTACCAGAAAGCACTATGTTTGTTAACATTAATAACTATAAATACTTACTGTAGATAACACTTCTCAAAGATAGTAAACAGACATTTTTCGTATCTTTGCTTACGCTTAATACGGTGTAAAATCATACTGTATATAGGGCAGTTTAGTGCAATAACAACTAAAAATTAAACAGTGGGAAACGAATGCTTCCCACTGCATTACGTTATTTAACTGGCGTTTTCATTAGTAGTTTAGAGAATGTGACTGATTTAATTTCACTAACAAATGTTGAGCCTAATAGCAATGCACCACCAAGCATTTGAATAAGTGTCATTTGCTCTAGCAATATAACAGCAGAAATCAGTATAGCTACAAATGGGTCTACATAGCTTAGCATAGCAATACTCTGTCCCTTTAACTTTTGCATACCTGAGAAAAATAACCAAAATCCCATACCAGTGTTAACAATCCCCAATAGTATGATAAAAGGAATGGATGAACTTGATACCTCCAAAATACTGAATCCCTCAGTAAATAGCACATATGGCAAGAGAAGTAGAGCAGTTGTTGCAAGTTGGATGATTGTAATCTCTAACTTAGCCATGTTTTGAATAAATTTATTTAATAACATTAATGCAGCGTAAAATGCAGCTGCAACTAATCCAAAAAAGACCCCTAGTACATCACCTTTTCCTGACGCACTTATGCCATTTCCAACAATCAATAACATACCTAATATCGCAACACCAATACAAACAATCTTTTTGAGAGGTAATTGCTCCTTTAGGATAATTGGTGAGAGAATCATGACAAACACAGGTGCAAAGTAATATCCTAAAGTTGCGTTAGTGATTGTTGTATATTCGTAAGATTGATAGAGAAAAATCCAATTTCCTCCTAATGCAATACCAGAGAGAAATAAGATGGAAGCATTAGCTTTCACTAATTTCCATGGAATAGATTTTTTCATCATCAAAAATAAGAAAATTAAAAATAGACATCCGATAGAACTACTTAGTAAAGCTGTTTCACTCGAAGATAAATCAATGTTCCTTTGAACTAAACCAATCGTACCAAAGATTATCATTGATAATATAAACTGAATTTTAGGTTTCATCGTCTACTCCTTCGAACCTGCGAAACAGCTTATATTTCGCAGATTCTTAATCTGTTATTAATATAAGCTTATTCAGTGCTGATTCAACGGCTGGAGTAAACGGTGGTGGCGGTGATGTTGAAAATGGCTTCCAAGTGTATATATTTAAATTTGATAATGGCATAATAATCCCCCTATTTCAATTAGCATATTAAATTTATCTATTATACTAGCTTATTTGACTAACGGGTAGCTTGAGTTTGATCAATGCTTCATTAAGGCTGCCTTTTCTTGTTGAACTACGGCAGAATACTTCAATAGGTATTCACAAATAAAATAGAATATAATGGTAAAATAATAAGAGTTAAACAATCTGGGGGAGATTATATGAACGCAAGCATTGATAAGCACCTTCAACTGAAGATGGTGCTTTTTTTGTTTTAATCCAAAAATTACTGTTATAAATTACTCTGAAGAGGGAAACTAGAATCTTAAAAGGGGGTTTTATAAGAAGTGCATGCATTAGATTTACACCATATTTTTAAACTTGCTATTACCTTAGTTATGATTGCGGCTGGAATAACAGCTATCGCAAAAAAAATCAACCAACCATACCCAATTGCATTAGTTATAGTTGGGACAATCATTGGTCTCGTAAACATTCCAGCTTTAGAGCCATTAAAGGATTTTATTACTGAAAGTGAGGTTTTCAACTTTGTTATCATTACACTGTTCTTGCCTGCATTATTAGGTGAAGCGGCTTTAAAGCTGCCATTTCCCCATTTAATAGAGAATAAAAAGCCGATACTTGCTCTAGCATTTGGGGCAACTCTTTTATCCTTTCTCCTTGTTGGTTTTTCCGCCATTTGGTTTTTAGGTTTTTCGATTTCGGCAGCATTTGTTTTTGCAGCATTAATGAGTGCAACTGACCCAGTAAGCGTAATATCTATATTTAAAAGTGTCGGGGTAAACAAAAAGCTTGCAATTGTATTAGAAGGAGAAAGTTTATTTAATGATGGACTGGCGGTTGTCCTTTTTAACATTTCCGCTTACTATCTACTCACTTATATTGATCTTGGAGTTGTGGGTTTAGGTTTTGGATTATGGGAATTTATTAAAGTAATCTCCCTTGGAATCATCATTGGCGGTGCCCTTGGCTATGTTTTCTCTAAATTAACCAGTTATTTTGACGATTATCCGTTGGAAATCATCTTTAGTCTTATTCTATTTTACGGTTCATTCTTACTGGCTGAAGCGGTCCATGCTTCGGGTGTCATTGCCGTTGTTGTGGCTGCATTGGTTCTAGGAAATTACGGAGCAAAAATTGGAATGAGCCCTACGACGAAGTTAAATATTAATAATTTTTGGGAAGTGACTGCACTGCTAGCCAACTCCATTGTATTTCTGATGGTAGGCTTGGAAATAACCAGGATTACCTTAACAGATAAATGGGGCTATATTTTTCTTGCCATTTTCATTGTGTTAATTTCTAGGAGCATTTCGGTATATACCAGTATATTATTCATCAATAATTTCCCAATCAGTTGGAAGCACGTTATCAATTGGGGAGGTCTTAAAGGATCCTTATCTATTGCACTTGTTTTAAGTCTTCCTCGTGACTTTACAGGACGGGAGAAATTTTAATTATATCGTTTAGTGTGGTATTGTTCTCATTAGTATTTCAAGGACTTTCTATAAAGCCGTTATTATCCATCTTAGGAATAAATAAAAAAGAAGAAGGGTTTAAGGAATATGAGAAACTTATAGCAAAAGGATTTGGTTTCGAAACGGCTATTAGTGAAGTGCACAAAGTAAGAAGGAATTTGTTTCTTTCCGAAACAGCAGCAAAAGATGTCACCAGCCAATACGAACAAGAACTTGTAGTAATACATAGTAAATTAGAGAAACTTTTTGAGAAGTATCCGAATTTAAAAGCGAAACAAAAATCCATCTTACAAAAACATGCCTTGTATGCACAACATGAGGCTATTGAAAAATTGAACAAAGCAAATATTATTTCTGATGAAATAGCTGAACACGAATACAACCAAATTATAGACAAAATAGTAAAATTAGATGGTTACATTAATAATTAAAATTTTATTAATAAATTCATAAACAAAAACCATTGAGTGTACCATAAAAAAGACATTTCATTTTTGGGGAAATTTTTTTAAAAGAAAAATATTACATGAAATTATAGGTGTTAAGGGGAGAAAAATTATGGATTTGTTTAGGAAAAAAGGGAATTTAGTTAGTTTGCATCCTGCCCAAATACTTGTTATCGGTTTCGGCAGTCTTATTCTATTGGGGACATTTCTTTTTATGTTACCAATCGCTACCTATGAAGAAGGACGTGGACTTAGCTTTATAGATGCATTGTTTGAAGCCACTTCTGCAGTATGTGTTACAGGGTTAGCAGTTGTTGATACGGGAACAACCTTTACTTTATTTGGAGAAATCGTACTTCTCTGTTTAATTCAAATTGGCGGTTGGGGTTTTATGACCACTGGTATTTTTATGTTTATTATCTTAGGGAAAAAGATTGGCCTTAAGGAACGCTTATTACTGCAAGATTCATTAAATGTATTTTCACTTTCAGGTGTAGTAAACCTAGTAAAAAGAATTATAGTGATTACTTTTATTGTTGAACTAATTGGTGCTATTACTTTAGCAATCCGTTGGTCATTTGAAATGCCGTTAGGGAAAGCCATTTACTACGGTATATTCCATTCCATTTCAGCCTTTAATAATGCTGGGTTTGGTCTCGAACCTGACAATCTGAGTAAATGGGTAGGTGATCCCACAGTTAATGTAATGATTACTTTCCTTTTCATCACAGGGGGGATTGGTTTTACTGTCATACTAGATATTTTTCATAAAAAATCCATTCGTAGATTATCCCTACATTCTAAAATTGCATTGTTGATGTCACTAATACTTGTCATTATTGGACCTTTAATTATTTTGGTTTCGGAATTTAATAATCCTGCTACGATTGGAGGTTTGCCGTTGGGTGATAAATTATGGGCCTCCTACTTTCAAGGTGTTGTAACTAGAACCGCTGGGTTTAATACGATTGATATTGGAGCCATGAACCTTTCTTCCCTAGTGTTTATGATGGCACTGATGTTTATTGGTGCTTCTTCTGGTTCAACTGGTGGTGGTATCAAGGTAACGACTTTTGCCATTATTATTTTTGCTTTTTGGGCAGTAGTAACGAATCGGAATGATGTGAATATTTTTAAACGGAGAATTTCGTGGGAACTGGTTAATAAATCATTATCGATCGTGGTGGCGGCAATGTTTTTTATCTTTCTTATTTTCTTTTTATTAACTTTTACAGAAAATGCTGATATGAGCAAACTTTTATTTGAAACGATTTCCGCCTTTGCTACAGTAGGTTTGTCTGCAAATTTCACACCCGACCTATCTCCTGCTGGTAGAATCTTAATAACCATTATGATGTTTATCGGAAGACTTGGACCTTTAACGATGGCTTTTGCACTCTTACATACTAGAAAAGAAGCGAAGGTTAGATATGCAGAGGAAAAAATATTAATCGGCTAGCGTTTGATCCATCAAAATTGATTCTTTGGGGTGAATGATGACTATGGTAAAGCAAAGTTATGCTGTTATAGGGTTAGGGAGATTCGGTTTAAGTATTGCGTCCAAGTTATTTGAAGCAGGACAAGAAGTTATGGGAATTGATATTGATGAAGAACGTATTGATGATGGTAAATTATCGCTAACTCACGCTGTCATGCTCGATTCTACAGAAGAGGAATCACTAAAATCGGTTGGGATTCGAAATTTTGATTATGTGATTGTGGCAATCGGCAATGATATGCAAGCTAGTATATTAACTGTATTGCTTTTAAAAGATATGGGGGTAAAAAAGGTAATAGCAAAAGCTCTAAATAAACGCCATGGACAAGTTTTAACAAAGGTTGGAGCAGATTGGGTTATACATCCTGAAAGAGATATGGGGGAACGAGTTGCCCATCAACTCCTTTCACCTAACGTGTTAAACTATATAGAACTGTCAAAGGAATACAATATTGAAGAACTAATGATTCCACCCGGTTTAACACATAGAAATTTACGAGAGCTTGACTTACGAGCAAAATATAATTTGACTGCCATTGCAGTTGTTAATAATGAAACTATAATCATATCACCATCACCGGACCATATTCTGCAACAAGAGGATAAGTTGGTTGTACTTGGACACCGTGATAATATCAATGAATTTGCAAATATAAAGTAAAAAGATTAAAAGACATTAAAGACATCCATGGATGTCTTTTTATTTTGCGTGCCCAGCAAGCCGTTAATTGCTAATTGGTGAAAGTCCAATCTGAGTAAGTGCCAGGACGCTCAGTAGCTGACAGGCATCTGGTGAAGAAATTCTAAGGATGAAGCCCTGTGACAAAGTAACTCTCTTAAAGAGTGCGAGCAAACTAACAGGTTGTAACATAAAGTGAATCCTGCCGTCTCGTCAAAAGAACCCACCAACGGTGGCCAAAGAGAAGTCGAGCCTTGGGAATATGGGCGAAGACCATGGAAGGTGTGAAGAACTTGGAACAGCAGCACCGATGAATCTCTCGGGGTAAGGGGAACGACATGTTAGGAAAGTAATTAGCGGAACTGGGGATACCCTCCTCGTCACTTTCTTACGAAAGTAAAGCAGAAACCTATAAGTGCAAACGAAGTGGTGGATGGATGAGAGGGAGTCGGAGGGGGTCATAGTACCAATGATGACAATGACAATACAACATTGTCTAGGGAAGGACGGCAAAAGCCTATACCCTACTTCGTTCATATGTCAGAAGGAGGTAAGAGTCAGTGAATGTCAAGAAAATGACTAACTACACCAATAATGCAAAAGCTCAAGAATTCTGGAAGACGTTATATCTTTGTGCCAAGGAAAATCCAACTCGTAGATTTCACGTTTTATATGACAAAATCTATCGTCCTGATATTCTATGGGAGGCATGGAAACGAGTGAAAAGTAAGAAAGGAAGTGGAGGTGTCGATGGACAGACGATTGAAAATATCGTCCTGGACTATGGGGAAACGAAATTTATGAACGAACTCTATCTAGAATTAAAAGATAAATGTTATCACCCAAGCCCTGTCCTAAGAACCTATATTCCGAAGGATGGTGGAAAGAAACGTCCACTAGGAATTCCCACGATAAAAGACCGAGTTGCACAAATGGCAACGAAAATGGTCATTGAACCCATTTTTGAAGCAGACTTTCATGACTGTTCGTTTGGTTTCCGACCAAAACGAAATGCCCATCAAGCCATGGGGAAAATAAGGAAAGCTAGTAAGAAATGTTTTTGGGTAGTCGACGTCGATATCCAAGGATATTTTGATAACATCAACCAAACCAAATTGATGAAATTATTGGAGCAACGAATTAGTGACCGTAGAGTCTTAAAATTGATTCGTAAATGGTTAGAGTCAGGCATTATGGAGGAAGGAAACGTTCGAAACCCAATAACGGGCACTCCGCAAGGAGGGGTAATTTCTCCGCTCTTAGCAAATATTTATCTAAATACAATGGATAAGCTTTGGAAAAAGAGATTTGAACATCTTGGGGAATTAGTGAGATACGCAGATGACTTCGTCATCATGTGTAGAACAAAACAACAGGCACTAGAGAGTATACAGGTGATTCAATCAATCATGGGTAAACTCGACCTTTCTATTAATCGAGATAAATCAAGATTAGTCAACTTATGGAACGACATAGATGGCTTTGATTTTCTTGGATTTCATAATCGTAAATTCCCTATCAGAAGAAAAGGTGGAAATACGTTATTCGTCATGTCACACATACCGAAAAAGAACGCAATGAAGAAAATGCGTTCAAAGATTAAAGCCTACACAGAGCCGAGAAATAAACTTTATCTGGATATTAGCGAATTGGTGAAAGGGCTAAATAAGAAACTGCAAGGTTTCAAGAATTATTATCTCCTCTCCACACACGCAAAGATATGGTTAAATCGCATTGATTGGTATGTGTTGGAACGCCTTACCTTGTTTTACAACAAGAAAAGGAATAGTCGAAAGAAACATAGAAATTTGACGAACGTAAGGAAAGAAATAGAACATATTTTAGTGAAATTAGCTAGTTAGATACCGTAAAGCCAAAGAAAGAAGAACGTCGGAAAGCCGTATGAGGGAAAACCTCATGTACGGTTTGATGAGGAGGAACTGAAAGTAAAAGAGATAGCCGAAGGCTATCCCATTGAAATCAGTTTCTTACTCTACTTCATAGTATTAGATAATTTTACTATTTATAATTTTTGCAATATGTTATTGCATGTTTTTTATTCATGTAATATTATTAACCATATTGATGTTAGGAGATGTAACATAAGTAAAGAGGTGAAGATAAAATGAAAAAAATAGAGGCGATTGTAAGACCGGAAAAACTGACCGAGACGATTAAAGGTCTAAAGAATATAGGAATTACAGGCTTTACAGTTTCACAGGTTGTAGGTAGAGGGAAACAGAAGGATACTAAAGGAGTTTATCGTGGTAAGAATTATAACGTGACTCTTCATCCAAAAGTTAAATTGGAGATTGTCCTTTCAGACTACATGGTTGAGCCTACAATTAATACTATTATTGACTCCTCTCGAACTGGGGAAGAAGGCGACGGGAAAATTTACGTCTATCCCATCCTAGAAGCCTATAACATTCGAACAGGTACCACAGACTTTGATATAGATGATCTCGCAAATAAGGAGGACTAAACCACCATGGAATTAATGTATTTAAATACCGTTTGGGTCGTGTTAGCAGCAGCAATGGTCTTATTTATGGAAGGCGGATTTAGTTTGCTGGAAGCGGGTCTTGTCCGAACTAAAAATGCTGTCAATGTAACAATGAAAATCTTTGTAGATTTAACCATTGGGGCTTTAGCTTTTTGGTTGATTGGCTTTGGTATTATGTTTGGAAAAGATGCCTTTGGAATTATCGGTACTAATTTATTTGGAAGTCCAGAGAAGATTGCTCTTTCGATCGAATTGCCAAGTGCTGCTTTTGTGTTATTTCAAATGGGTTTTGCAGTGGCTTGTATATCAATTGTTTCTGGTGCAGTAGCAGAGCGGATGAACTTTAAAGCGTATATTTTAACAGCGGCATTGATTTGTACGGTCATTTATCCCCTTTCAGGTCACTGGATTTGGAATAGCGATGGTTGGTTAGCGAAATTAGGCATGAAAGATTTTGCTGGTTCGGCTGCTATTCACGCGGTTGGAGGTTTTGCGGCTTTTGCTATGGCGAAAATTTTAGGAGCAAGAAAAGGAAGATTTAATTCAGATGGAAGTGCGAATGTATTTGCACCAAGTAATATTCCTTTAGCTTCAGCAGGTGCGTTTATTTTATGGTTTGGGTGGTTTGCTTTTAATGCAGGGAGCACATTAGATGCTTCCAATACAGCCCTCGCTTCCATTGCGATTAATACGATGCTTGCGGCAGCAAGTGGAGGTACATCAGCCCTTTTTATTACAATGAAAAAATTCGGAAAAGCAGATCCAAGTATGACGATTAATGGAGTATTATCTGGTCTTGTAGCTGTAACAGCTGGATGTGCCTTTGTCTCCCAATGGAGTGCCATAATAATTGGAGCAATCAGCGGAGTAATTGTGATTTATGCAACACTTTTCGTTGACCAATTAAAAGTTGATGATCCAGTTGGAGCCGTAGCCGTTCATGGTTTCAATGGTGTATTTGGAACCATTGCGGTTGGATTATTTGATACAACTCAAGGTCTTTTAACAACAGGTGATTTCTCACTTATCAAAGTACAATTATTAGGTGCAGCAGTAGTAGTGGTATGGGGGCTTTTAGGCGGTGCATTTATGGCAGCAGTATGTGAAAAGACCGTTGGTTTACGAGCGAGTGAACGTGAGGAAGAAGAAGGATTGGATATGTCATACCACGGTATTCCTGCTTATAATGAATTAGAACGATTTACAGATTTACCTACAAGCCTATATAACTTTGAAGAAACAACAGGAATATCGGTTGCTCCCACAAGAAAAGAGAAAGTAAGGGAAGTAATCTAAATATGTAAAGAAAGCTGTCCTTAGTGACAGCCATGATATTCTTAAACGTTATTTATAGGTTCTGTATTTTGTTCATTTATGGGACCACTACTGTACCTTTTTATTTAATAAAATAAAAAACAGGAGCCTGCATTATTAACATCTTAAGGATGAGATAAAGCAGGCTTTTTTTAATGAGTTATTTGGTAATTACAACAGCAATATCTTCCTGTTGTATCATAAATTCTTGTGGCGGATTAATATGAGTTTTGTCTCCTCTTTGTATTCCAACTAACATTTTATTCTTTTTCAAAAATAGTTTACACGCTTCATAAAATGGTTTTCCTATTATCTCATCAACAGGTTCACAGGTTAAGAGGTGGTGGTTATCAGAATCACGAATTAAGTTCAGGATGGAATTCATGGTAGAGTGAGATTCAAGACTGTTAAGGATAAGGGAGCTTGTTAGGACATTGGATTGGATAATCTCATCTGCTCCTGCTCTCCTTGCATTTTCCACTTGTTCAGAAGTTAGAATCTCTGCAATGCAGCGAATAGTTGGGTGAGTTCCTTTTATCGCTAACAGGGTAATAATCGTATTCATGTCAGCGTGCAATTCGTTTTTATTTTGGTCAGCAGTGATCACTACACATTGTGCTTGATGAATGTTTGCCTTTAATAAAATGTCGTCTAGATTGGCACGTCCCTTGATAAAGTGCACATTTTTGTATTCTGTTGGCATCGTATCCAATGTTTCATCGATAAGAACCACTTTCTTTGATGGATTTTTTTTAGATATGGTAGAAATCAATTCTTTGGAACGTTCATTCCATCCGATTATGATCATGTGTTGATGCCCCTTAAAAATAAGTTTGCCTTCCATATAGGCTGCTTGCATGGTGACTGCTACTGTGGCCAAGCTAACAAAATAAGAGGAAACAATTGCAATCCCAACTATCATAAGTATAATTCCTGTAATTCTCCCAGCAACTGATACCGGAGCATAGTCCCCATATCCAATCGTAGCCGTTGTAACAACTGCCCACCAAATACCTTCAAAAACCGTTGGGAAATTATCTGGTTCTATTAAATGAATGATATACCCAAAAATTATTGTAATAAATGAAGCTAATAAAAAAATTGTTACAACAACAGGTAGTCGTAAAAACTTAGCCAACCAATGCTGGACCATCTTTTCCCACCCCATAAAATTCATTCGTTCTTTATTATTCCCGAATTTCACTTGATGCATAATTGTAATAGTGATGAGATTAATCTATATTTACATTTTTGAAAACAATATTTGGGTTTTAAGTATCAAATTCAATTTGTTGACTAATGTAATGAAATGAATTTTTTATTGGCAGAATATATGTACAGTAAAGGCGATGTACGCCAATATGAAAAACACAATTCTATAACGACTAAAGGAGCTACCCGTGGGTAGCTCTTTATAGGATTTGTAAATAAAAAATAAATAACAGGTGGTACACGAATAAACTTACTGTTAAAGATTATCTGTATCAATTCTTGGGATACCTGGTTCATTAGCCGCTGCTGCCCTAGCATTTTCATTATGTCGATTGTTGTTGTAATTATCTTGATTACTGTTTCTTTCAATCGGTTTAGAAGTTCTCTTTTTGTCAGTCACCTTATCACCTCCTATGGATAATATGTCCAATTTTCAACTTGAAAATAAAAATGGTGGAGCAATTGGTAATATTACTATGGGTAAAATTGATAGAAAAAACAAATCTGCAAGAGTTGGAAAAGTTTTAGTCGGGGATAAAAACAAAAGATGGTTAGAGTAGTATCAGTCTAAATATCTCAATATTAAACATAAGAATTCTTCTTTTTTTAGAGGGAATCATATTTATAAAATTTATCAATATAAATATTGATGTAAAAAAATAATGTAGTTGTTTAAGAGATTACCATTTTCAATAACACCGTTCAAATCATTGCAACTTTGCAGGCAATTAGGATAAACGGTATAATAAATTTAAATGCATTTATTTTATGAACACTAAAGTTTTACAGAAATTTTTAACATGACAAAGAAACTAGTATGTTTATATAGTTGGGATAATTATTGAATCTAAGGTTGAAAGGGGTTAGATATGTTAGGGATATTATTCGCTGGATTTGCTCCTGGTTTAGCATTATTAAGTTATTTTTATTTGAAAGATAAGCATGAACCAGAACCCGTTTCTATGGTCCTTTTTACATTTATATCTGGGGCATTGGTTTTATTTCCGATAGCATTTATTGAATATATACTGAAAGTAGAAAATGTTGTTCTATATGATTCCATGAACGCTATATTTTCTGCGAGTTTAATTGAAGAAGTTTTCAAATGGTCCGTTTTATTTTTCTGTGCTTACAGGAGTGTTGAATTTGATGATCCTTTTGATGGAATCGTCTATGGAACCTCCGTATCTTTAGGGTTTGCAACTGTCGAAAATATATTTTATTTAATGACTAATGGGTTGGATTATGCACTAACAAGGGCGATGCTCCCTGTTTCGAGTCATGCGTTGTTTGGTGTTATTATGGGGTATTATATTAGCAAAGCCAAGTTTGCAAAAAATTCAAAATGGTTTTGGTTGATTATATCAATATTACTTCCAGTACTATTACATGGTGTGTATAATTTTTTATTGTTAAAAGCGGGTACTTGGTTGTCGGTGACTCCTTACATGGGGTTCTTATGGTGGCTAGGTTTGAGAAAAGTACATTTGGCTGAGAAATCTAGTTATGATTACTTCCAAAAAAATCCTTATACTAAACAAGGAACTAAACTAAAGCCAGGAATGAGATTCCACCTTCCAATAAGAGGATAGGGATTAATTATAGTACCCACTTCAGAAAAAACATATATAAATGCAAGTATAAAAGCAGGGATTTCGAAATCCCTGCTTTTTCGTATTATTTTGAATAAAAATTATTTTTAACTTAATAAAAATATGAAACTTATACTCTAATTAATTCGTAAAATAAGATAAGAATCATTTAATAATGTTAGGGAGGAAAGAAATAGTGATTTTCACACCTTGGACTATACTGATTTTAATAGCATTTGGATTAAGTCTGTTGGCACAATTTAGGGTAAAAGGAACGTTTAATAAATATATGAAGGTAGCTGCTTCATCTGGATTAATAGGTGCTGAAGCAGCGCGTAAAATGCTTGACGAAAATGGGTTAAATAACATTCCCGTAGAGTGTATAAGAGGTCCTTTAACTGACCATTATGATCCCATTTCGAAAGCGGTAAGACTATCAGAACATGTGTATTATGGGAATTCAGTTGCTTCCATTTCAGTCGCTTGTCACGAGATTGGACATGCAATTCAAGATAAAGTTAACTATCCAATGCTGGTTGCAAGACACAGACTATTTCCAGTAATTAATTTTTCATCTGGAATTGCTCCATTATTATTCCTAGGAGGATTCTTCTTTAAAATTTCAGGACTATTATTATTGGGAATTATCGCATTTAGTGCAGCAGTAGCTTTTCAAATTATTACTCTTCCTGTTGAGTTTAATGCTAGCAAACGAGCAAAAGATTATATGATTAAACTCGGATTTATAAAAAATAATGAAGAAAGAGCTGCAAGAAATGTATTAGGTGCCGCTGCATTGACTTATGTTGCTGCAACACTTGTTTCTGTTTTGCAGTTAGCTGAATATCTATGGATATTTAATAACAATGATGAAGATTAAAGGTTTTATCCAGAAGACGGAATATGAGAAAAACCCTTCAATCTTGTATTGGTAAAAGGATATGCTCTTGATTACATTAATAGAAACTGATAATCATAGTTTTTTAGTTGAATCCGCCTCAAAGAGACCTCCATCTCTTTGGGGCTTTATTTTTGTCCTCCTCCCTCCATGGAATGATTTACATTTCTGCATTTTCGCATAATTTTCTTCAAAAGTACCGACATAGAAATTTCCTAAAACAACAAAAAACACTGCCATTGAAAATGGCAGCGGACACTAGCAAACGAAAAATCACCACGGTATCGCTTTCATTATAAACGCGAACAATATATTTATTTTTTCAAATCAATGTTCGTGTTTTATTGAAAATATTTGCTTGTAATCATCGAAAATATAGGATATTATAATCAAAAGACAAACAATAGGGGGTTTTGTTTGGTGATTGGTAACCAGATAAAAAAGATAATGGTACTTGGTTCAGGTGAACTTGGAAAAGAGACTATTATTGAGGCTCAGCGTCTTGGGATGGAGACGATTGCCGTTGACCGTTATGAAAATGCTCCGGCGATGCAGGTGGCTCATCGTTCTTATGTAGTGGACATGCTTGATGGAGAAGAACTTCGTAGAGTGATAGAACGAGAGAAGCCAGATTTGGTGGTTCCCGAAATTGAAGCGATTGCGACAGAAACGCTAGTAGAACTTGAACAGGAAGGATTCTGTATCGTACCGACAGCGAAGGCTGTGAACTTAACGATGGATAGGGAAGGAATCCGACGATTGGCTAGCGAAGAACTTGGGCTTCCAACTGCAAAATACGCCTTTGCGGATACCCTTTACGAACTAAGGAATGCCGTCCAGAAAATCGGGACACCATGCGTTATTAAACCCATTATGAGTTCTTCTGGAAAAGGGCAAACGATTTGCCGTTCGATGGAGGATGTTGAATGGTCTTGGAATGAGGCGATGGCAGGTGGAAGAGGTAAAAAGGCTCGAATGATTGTAGAGGAATTTATCCATTTTGATTCTGAAATCACGCTTTTAACCGTCCGCTCCGTTTCAGGTACAACATTTTGTGCTCCTATTGGGCATGTGCAAAAAGATGGCGACTATATTGAATCCTGGCAGCCGCATTTCATGTCAAAGGACCAAATCCGAGAGGCGCAGGATATTGCCAAAAAAATCACGGATGCGCTGGGTGGGTACGGCGTTTTTGGAGTGGAATTATTTCTTTCTCCACAAGGTGTTTATTTTAGTGAAGTGTCACCACGACCACATGACACGGGGATGGTTACCATGGTTACGCAGGATCTATCCGAATTTGCTTTACATGTAAGGGCCATTTTAGGCTATCCGATCCCGGATGTTCAGTTATTGAAAACCGGGGCAAGTCATACGATTAAGGCTACCAAAGAAAGTAAGATGTTCCAACTATCTGGTATCGCTGACAGCTTAGCTGTTCCTCATACACAGGTTCGGGTATTTGGAAAACCAGAAACAAAAGTGGGACGACGAATGGCGGTTGTGTTAAGCAACGGGGAATCTGTGAATGAGGCTAGAGAACGAGCAGAATTAGCAGCTTCTAAATTAATGATAACATATGAAGGTTAACTCTATAGAATCAACAAGACCATACAATATGGAAAGAGGGATGAAAGAATGCATACAAAAAATCGTTGGCTAATCGCTTTATCTGCGGTTGGCATACACATTTCGATTGGTTCGGTTTACGCTTGGAGTGTTTTTACAAAACCACTGCAACAAGAAATGGGCTGGGGATTAAAGCAAATATCCTTAACATTTAGCTTAGCCATTCTTTTTTTAGGATTGTCTGCGGCCTTTTTAGGGCATTTTGTAGAGAAGTTTGGTCCGAGAGCAGCCGGAACACTAAGCGCAGTGTTTTTTGGAGCTGGAGTTGCTGGGGCAGGTTTTGCCATTCAAGTGGAATCATTGTTATTACTCTACTTATTTTATGGAATGATCGCTGGAATTGGGTTGGGAGTTGGATATATTACACCGGTTTCTACGCTGGTAAAGTGGTTCCCTGACAGAAGAGGTCTTGCTACAGGACTAGCGATTATGGGATTTGGATTTGCTTCCTTAATCAGCAGTCCAATTATGAATCATTTAATCGTGAACTATGGGATTTCCAACACCTTCTATTTACTTGGAGCGGCGTACTTCATTATCATATTTTGTTCTGCTCAATATCTTGCTCCGCCGAAAGCGGGTTGGGTACCTAAGGGTATGGCAGCGGCAGGCGAAAAATCAGGCAGTGTGAAATTAAAAGAGGATCTGCGTCAGTTAACTGCCAACGAGGCAGTCAGAACAAGACAGTTTTGGGCTTTATGGTTGATGTTATTTATCAATGTTACCTGTGGAATTGCGATTCTATCTGTTGCATCGCCAATGGCACAAGAGCTTGTAGGAATGTCAGCAGCAGGGGCAGCAGCAATGGTTGGAATCATGGGGTTATTTAACGGTGGAGGAAGGATTGCTTGGGCTGCCATCTCTGATTATATCGGAAGACCAAATGTCTACACACTCTTCTTTGCTTTTCAAATTGTTGCCTTTTTCATGCTTCCAAATATTACTGTAGGAATTCTATTTTCGATCATGGTTTATATGATCATGACCTGTTATGGAGGAGGCTTTGCATCGATACCTGCCTATATCGGTGATTTGTTCGGAACCAAGCAGCTTGGTGCGATTCATGGGTATATATTGACTGCATGGGCCGCAGCCGGTCTGGCAGGACCAATCTTTGTATCCTGGGTCAGAGAAACAACAGGAAGCTATCAGGGGACATTAGTAATTTTTTCAGGAATCTTTATTGTCGCTCTAACGGTTTCACTCCTCATTCGTCTTGATATCAGGAAAATTAGGGCGATGAGCGAAAATCAAATGATGAAAAATGCGGGAAATTTTTAGAAAGTAAAGTTGCTATAGTTTCTAGTGCCCTAATTTTTTATAGAAAACGGGTATAAAGGGAAGAGGAAAAAAGCTGCCAGTTTGGCAGCTTTTTGTGTGACGGGCAGTCGCTTGGTGTGTTGACTTAGTCGACACTCTTCTTTTTAAGTTGTTTTGTATATTTTTCAAATTAAAACAGAGAATAAAAAGATGAAAGAAAACAATGGAGGAATTGACAATGAAGGAAAGTAATCGAAATCAGAACAATCCTGAAAATAAAATGAAAAGATTTAAAAACATAAATCAGTCAGCTTTAAACTACGTGCAGCCAGCTATTGAAAATGCGGCAGAGTCGTCTCGAGATGCAACACAAAACTTAGTTAACAATACAATCAATAACCAAGAAAGGTAATAGTTAGTCATTTATATCTGATTGACTTATTTTTTATTACGACTCGAATGTTAGAAGTGATGGCGGTTGTATTTGATAGGCCCGGACTGCTAATTTTGGCAGATTGAAAGCAATTCCCAACAAGGAGAATTGCTTTATTTTTGGTATTATTCTATCCAATATCGATTTCAATTTCTCTTCTTAATATTCTTATTTCCATTCATCCCAATATAAAAAGACATACTCTGGTTCATGCTGTTTTTTCAACTCATCAATGCTTGCTATTTTATCTAATGTTTTCTGTTTATTCGTAGGTAAAGTATTACTTGCGTTCTGTTTTAAGCCCTTTTCATCCATGATATACACTCTCCTTTTTAGCATAGTTTGTACCCTGCCCCTCTTCTTATTCTTATTTTGCATGGAATGTAATCAACTTCACATAAGTTCTTTTTGTTGAAGCATACTGAAATAAAAAGGAGGCGACATGAATAAGTTTCAAGAAATAGAAAAGCACTATGAACAATTACGAAAGTTGTGGATGGATTACTGGACTCAAGAAGTGGTTTTTACTCATCAATGGTGGATAATGATTTTTACCTTAATTTTCCCTTTTTTCCTGTGGTGGAGATTGGTAGATAAAACTCGAATAAGAGAAATAAGTCTGGTTGGACTTATTGTATCTTGTATGGCATTCATATTAGACCAAATTGGTTCATCACTCGGTTATTGGACTTATCCATATACTTTAACACCTTTAGAAAGAGACTTATGGGCAGTTGCTGATGTTTCTATCATGCCATTTTTTTATATGATGCTTTATCAGTGGTTCCCTAAGTGGAAAACATACATATTAGGAACTATAATATTTTCACTTTTCGCTGCATTTGTCGGGGAAACCATTTTCCAATGGCTGGGGATTTATGAATTGTTACAGTGGGAGCACATTTACTCTGTACCACCTTATATTTTACTGGGTATATTTGTAAAAGTCGTACTTCAAAAGCTCAAAACAATTGAGACTACCTCCAAAGGTAAAGAATAATGTCCTTGTTAGGTTAACGGGTAGACGGACAGTGTTACTTAACCAATAAACACACTTCAGTAAACGCCACTGAAGCAAATTGCGTGTAAAATACATGCCTAACCCCTATACTATATGAGAAAAACGAATTGGAGGGACTAGTATGCATATTGAAATGTGGACAGATTTTGCTTGACCATTTTGCTATATTGGCAAAAGGCGTCTGGAGGACGCCATTAAACAGATTGACCATCCCATCGAAGTGACGTATCGGTGTTACGAATTGGATCCGACAATGGGCCGTGATAATAAAGAAAACATGTACGAATTATTAGCCAAAAAATATGGCATGAGTATCGCTCAAGCCAAAGCAAACACGGATAGAGTCGTTCAAATGGCGAAGGAAGTGGGATTGGATTATCAAATGGATACCTTAATCTTAACCAATACCTTCGATGCACATCGATTGACGATGTATGCGAAAACTCAGGGGCTCATGAAAGAGATGACAGAGCGAATTTTACATGCGTATTTTACCGAATCCAAACATATTGGAGACCATGAAACCTTAACGGAGTTAGCAGTGGAAGTAGGGTTGAACAGGGAAGAGGTAGCGAAAATGCTCGCCAGTGATGACATGAGTGACGTTGTTCGTGCCGATGAGCAGACAGCCAAACAATATGGAGTTACAGGTGTCCCATTCTTCCTGATTAATAAAAAATATGCCCTTACCGGTGCCCAGCCTACTGAGACGTTGGTTCAGGCTTTGAAAAAAGTGATTGCAGAGAATGAAATCACCGTTTTAAACAGCGAAGACGGTCTAAATTGCGATGATGACGGCTGTGAAATCCCTAAAAAGTAAAGCACAGCAGTTTGCGTTGCGTTTTGATGTGAAAATAGATAGCCCAGTCCAACTATTTGGACTGGGCTACTTCAGTTTTTATTTAAAAGCTTCTTCTCGTAGAATTTTTACACTTCTACTATCACTATAAGGGCTCTATAGTTACCCAAAACTATATGGAATCTGTTTTGATGATTAATCAAGCTCGACAAAGCCACCTTCTTTGATTTGATTCTTTTCAAACCATCCAATATTGACTTCAAGAGCATAATGATAAGAAAGTTCTGGATCATAAGTTGGACATATATCCTCCTTACAAGGCAACATATCTAGTATTTTTAGTATTTTCCCATCTGAATCCAGAAAAGCAATAGATAAAGGAATGAGGGTGTTTTTCATCCAGAAACCGCCATATGTTTCTCCTGAAAACACAAAAAGCATCCCCTCGTTGTTGGGTAAATTTTTAACAAACATTAAGCCTTTGTCTCTTTTTTGCGGAGTATCAGCAACTTGAACGGTTAAGTGGATTTTCCTGTTTCCACTGACTACTTTTATTATTTTAGTTTGAAGATCTGGTTCTTTTTTTTGACGAAAAAGATAATCCACTAATTTAATCCTATTTTTCAATCTATTCACTCACCTAATCTTTTCTCTTCCAGTACCTATGATACGGTTTTATTGTGGTCTTTGATACTTATTCACTGATTTTCTTATGGTCTAATCGCACCTTAGAGAAACAATTAGTGTTGAATAATTTTCTTCTGATTTTTATCCTGCTTATTTTCATGATATTCTAATGATGAATTAAGAAAACAGGAGGTTATAAAATGGCAATTGTTGATATTACAGTAATTCCAGTTGGGACAGGGACACCTAGTGTTAGTGAGTATGTAGCTGAAATACATAAAGTACTTCAACAGTATGAAGGAAGGGTGAAGTATCAATTAACCCCAATGAGTACGTTAATTGAAGGTGATTTAAAACTATTGCTGGAGATTGTTCACGAACTACATGAGGTTCCGTTTAGGAAAGGATTAAAGAGAGTATGTACAAACGTTCGAATTGATGACCGCCGCGACAAGGAAAACACGATGGAGCGAAAGTTGCAGTCTGTACAAGCGAAACTATAAAGCAATCCGCAAGACATTTTAAATTATTATTTAAGTTATATGTAATAATATTATGTTAACTTAGAAATGAATCCAAAGCTAGGAACCATCTTAAAAATGAATGGGTCCTGGCTTTTAATCGTTTAGGAACATCATGTTTAATGAAAAAGATAGCGCATTCACTCATTAATTGGATCCGAATAAGAAGAGTATCCAAACCCGATACTTTTCAATAATGTAATCATTTACAGCCGAAATCATCTTATGTTGATTTCGGCTGTTAGTTTCATTGATTGATAATTGTATGTTCATGAAGAATGGAGTGAATAATGTGCAAAGAGTTCCATTCCCCCGAAGATAACAGGGTAATGGGATATTTTTTTGGAAATAGGTTATGACTTATCTGAATCGGTGATAACCCATCTTCGTAGAGTTTGATAATATTTGCTTGGAGTTCTAACAAATAATCTAGCTTTCTCTGTAAAGCACCACGTCCGTCCTTTAGGAAGCCAGCATGGCAGCAAAATACCTCTCCAAAATCATAGGTTAATACTCTCGTTAACGAATCAATAATGGTTGGCATGCTTTCTTCACGTAAAATAACCTTTGTCTTCTCCTGACAATACAAGTCCCCAGTAAATAACTGACCCGTTTCACGATTTAGAAACGCCAAATGATCGATAGCATGCCCAGGTGTGTCAATTACGTCCCATATGGCATTTCGGGACGAAAAGGTTTTACCAATGGCGATTGCATGAAAAGGGCGGCGCTTCCCCCAGAAAACCTTTCGATACAATGGATAATCTGGCTTCCTTTTACAATAATCCAGCTTCATATCATTCATATAAATAGGGAGATTCAGCTCTTTTTGTAAAAAAGATGCACAGCCGGTATGGTCTTCATGAAAATGTGTGATCACCACTTGATCAATATCTTGTCGTTTGAAAAAAGGTTGAAACTCCTTTTCTAAGGAAGCGGCACCCGTATCAATGAGAACACCGTCTACGACGAAGCAATGAACATTTAATTTTACCCCTTGAAATGCGACTGTACCGTTTCCAGCCTGAACACCATTTATCGTTTGCTGGATGAAATTTTTCTTAAGCAACATAAAATGAAACCTCCTAAAGCCCTTTGTAAAATTTTAATACAAAATGAATAGTTATTCATTATAATATAAGAATTGTAGAGTTAAATAATAAATAATAATATTATGTTAACTTAAAAACAAATAGCGATATCATTCTAAAGGCGGGGGCACATATCCTCACGCTTCCATACGACTGTCCGAATAAATTGACATAGAAGTCAGAAGTATGGAGGGATAAAAATGAAAAAAGGTAAATTGTTTCGGATCATCTTATTAAGTGCTTTCTTCGTTCTTTCAATAATCCTTGTTTTTTTTCATCAATATTCCACGCCAACAACTACAGAACCTGCGAAAGAACCACAAACTGTAACAGAGACTGGTAAAGAAGGGGAGGCACCAGATAAACCACCTCAGCCTCAAGAATCTGTACAAGAGCCTCAACCTGCACCGCCAGCCCAAGAGCCGTCTCAAATTTTATGGGGAGTCGATACCGCTAGTCCGCTAGACCAAGCATTTTTACAATGTGTAGTGGATAACTATGGCAAGCCTTCTGTCTTTGGAAGATATCTAGAGACTAAGGAAGGGGTATCGGCTGGTTTGACACCGGAAGAAGTGGAGCTTCTTCATCAACAAGGAATTAAGATTATCCCCATTTACAACCATTTTTCAAACGCGACAACCTATGAAGGCGGGGCGCAAGAAGCACAAGCGGCGATTGCCTATGCACAACAGATCGGAATCCCAGAGGGGAAAGCGATTTTCGCAGATATTGAACCGACTTACCCAGTGGATGAAGCATTTATCCGTGGCTGGGTCGACACTTTACTTGGTTCACCATATAAGCCTGGTATTTACGGTGTCTTTACAAACGAAAGTGCTCTTACCACCGCATACCAAGCAGCTATTTTCTCCAATCAGAATGTTCAATCTCAATCCATTATATGGAGTAGTAACCCAGATCCTGGCGTCACTCCACAGGTCAATGCACCACAATTCCAGCCAGGCGCACCCGAAAACGTACCAGTCTCAATTTGGCAATATGGAATTGACGGCGAAACCTGTAATATTGACACGAATCTTATCCAATCCAATATCATAGATTTTTTATGGTAATGGATAGTTGTTAAAAGAGAGTTTTGGAGTTTAACAGGTTCCGTTTCCTTCGCAAACAATAAAAATGTAATGCTAAATGACCTTCAAATTGTATGGTAATTTGGAGGTCTATTTTTTTGTTGATATTATGAAAAATAAACGGAAAAATTCCGGCTAAATTGGGAAATACCCATATTTCCTTAAAAATAAGGGGAGTTTTTCCGCTTATATTATCCAAATCTTTGGATTTTGTCTTATTTAAAGCAGTTAATCGGAATATATCCGCTTATATCCATTATTAAGCCTCACTTATATAAATTAGCAGGAAATTCTCCGCCTATGCATTCTCATACCTACACTCTCTTTATTTTTTAGTTAGAGGGATTAGTCAGTACTAGAATCTTTCGGTAAAGAGTCTTGCAATTTCATGATAGGTCCCTTTGTTATGCAACTCTAAGGTTACTTGTTCTTGACAAGCAACCACAGGGTTACTTATACTCTAAATATGAATTGGGACAAAGACGCCATTTTTAAAGCACTAAGTGACTCAACGCGCAGGCTTATTTTAGATGAACTATCCGACCGTAACGAGCAGACCTTGTATGAACTTACGGTTCGTCTCATTACAAAGCACAATCTTTCCATTTCGCGACAAGCGATAGCTAAACATCTTTCTGTATTGGAAGATGCAGGACTCGTAATATCAAAACGAAAGGGAAAATACAGAGTCATTTTCTTCAACAACGAACCACTTAGAAATTTGCTAAAAAGATGGATAGAGTAATTTTATAAAATCGTAACAGAACTTTTAAAGGTACATGAGCACTAAATCAAAGGAGGCAAATAAAGTATGAAAATCGTTGTTACCAGTTTATTCGTTGAAGATCAAGCCAAGGCATTAGAGTTTTATACAAAAAAGCTTGGCTTTGTAAAAAAGCATGATGTTCCCACCGGAGAATATAGATGGATAACGCTTGTTTCTCCAGATGAGCAAAACGGTACTGAACTTTTGCTCGAACCCAATGTTCATCCTGCCGCAAAGGAATATCAAAAGAGGATATCTTCCGAAGGCATCCCTGCAACGATGTTTGGGGTTGCAGATATTCATGAAGAATATAAACAACTAGTAGAAAACGGCGTAAAGTTTACGATGGAGCCCACAAAAATGGGTGATGTCACAATAGCTGTTTTCGACGACACATGTGGCAACCTTATTCAAATCATTCAGCAGTAGCTTTATAACGAGTTATGCTAGTTCTAACGCTTTTTAGTCGTTAAGTCCGGTGAAGTGTGCTTTATAAATATTAAGCAATAGAAGGCGATTGTTCAATGATGAACAGTCGTCTTTTTAGCAGCTGGTGAAAACCAAGGCCATTATGGTATAAGCGATTTTAAAATAGGTGCCGAACCATACAAATCTTTCATAATTTAATAGGCAATTGTGCCGTAATATACTGGATAAATTCCCGAACTGCAGGTGAAGCATGTTTTCTCTTTTTTGAGATAAATCCTAAATTCCAGGGAATACTTGGATTTTCGATGGTGATTACCTTAATTAAATCTTGATTCATTTTTTTTGCTGTGGGTTTTGGACAAATCGAAACGCCTATGTTTTCTCCAATCATTTCGCTAATAAAACCCCACTCGGAAATTTCATAGGCAATTTTCGGATGAAAACCAGCTTTTAAGCATTCCTGAATAATCAGGTTATAAATCAGTGCTTGGTTAAATAAAATAAAGTTTTCATTTTTTAACTCACTTAATTCAACTTTTTCCCTATGTGCCAATCGATGGGTATAGTGGACGAAGAGCGCTAGTTCCTCATAAACAAAGGGAGTTACATCAAACTCCTTTTCATCTACCGGCAGCATGACCACTCCAAAATCCAATATTCCGTCACGGACTTCCTGTTTAACACTATTTGAATCATTTTCAAAGATATTTATTTTTATATCGGGGTACAGATTATTGAACCCTTTAATGATTTTCGGAAAAAATAAAAAACCAATAATGGGCGGAATACCTATTTTTATTTTTCCTTTTTTTAAATTCATTAAATCATATAGGTGGATGGATAAATCATTGATTGATTCCATAATAATCTCACCTTCCGCCAAAACGATTTCACCTGCGTCGGTTAATTCAATTTTCTTTGCGGAACGGTCAATCAGTTCTACCTTTAATTCTTCTTCCAAACTTTTCACTACTTTACTTATGGTAGACTGTGACAAGTGGAGGGACTTGGAAGCTTCGGTAAAACTTTTGTATTTGGCTACTTCTATAAAGTAAGTTAGATGACGTATGTCCATGAATGTAAACTCCGATCTATGAAAAATATGCATATTTTATATTCTTATTATTCATTTTACTCATAAAAGTATAAGATGTATACTAAGTGTGTCGAATTTGTGAACAAAATTTATTTTGCGGGGAGTGAACGAGGAGAAAACAACGGATTATGTTATCACTTGCGCATAATTGGTTGTTACAGCTGTTCAAACAGACAGGAATTGGTATAGTTATTTTTATTTACTTCGAATTTGAGATGTTTTAATTAAAAATATAAAACTATTTTTGCCTACCTCTGTAACGATTAAAAACTATAAAATGCGTAGCAGTCATCATTAAGAACTAGAGAATAAAGGGGAAAAATTACAAATGGATCTATTAGGATTACTGGGGATATTGTTAGGTATAGCAACAATTATTCTATTTATTATTAAAAAGTTCAATATTATCATTGCTGCACCGATAGCGACGATTGTCGTGTTATTGTTTAATGATGTACCAATACTAGAATCCGTTTTTGGTAAAGAAAATTCATATATGACAGCGCTTGCTAAGTTTGTTGGATAGGCGGTATTACGGCTTCAACTGTTGGAGCAATTGGCATTTCTGTTGCGAATTTTGCCCCTATCTATTTAGAAATGGGACTAGATCCAGAAACGGTTCACCGTGCAATCGCAATCGGTTCTGGTGCTCTATCCATTGTTCCTTATTCGGGATTCCTGATTATTTTTAATAATTTAACGGGACTAACGATGAAAGATACCTTTAAAAATGGATTTATCAGTATAAGTGTTACCCATTGGATCGCAATGACTGTTATCGTTATCATGGCGCTCTTGGGTTTAGCTTAATAACTGTAACAAGTTTTCAAACTTGATTACGAATGATTTAACAATGACGAAACATTAAGAACTTTATTTGAAAGTTTTTTATGTGATAGATTTAATGACTGAAAAATATAGAACAAAATGGAGGAATTTATCATGAGTAAAAAAATTGGATTTGTAGGTTTAGGAACAATGGGCTTCCCAATGGCAGTTAATTTAAAGAAAGCTGGTTTTGAAGTAATCGGTTATGATGCGTATAAAGGTGTATACGAGAAGGCAGAAGCTGCAGGATTCACAATGGTAGAAACATTAAAAGAAGTAGCGGAACTAGCTGACGATGCCATCATTTCAATGGTTCGTGACTATGCCCAAAATGTTGATATTATATTTAGTGAAGGTGCTCTATTATCTGCCCAACCTAAAGATAAAACCATTATTGTTATGAGTACACTTGACCCTGACACCATGAATGAATTAGGCAAAAAAGTCGAAGCAGAAAGTGAATTCAGATTAATTAGTGCTGCAGTTAGCGGTGGTGCTTCAGGTGCTCAAGCTGGGACATTATCAATTATGACATCTGGTTCAGAAGAAATCGTGAAATCTTTTAAAGCCTACTTTGACGCAATTGGATCTAATACTTTCTACTATGGTGAGGAACCAGGCAACAGCCAAGTAGCAAAATTAGTTAATAATATGATTCTAGGTATTAACATGAATGCTGTAGCGGAAGGACTTAAATTAGCGAAATACTATGGTTTACCTCAAGAAGAGGTTGTAAGCTTGTTAAAGGTGAGTACAGGTGATAGCTGGGTAGCTAGAAATTGGAGCGATGTTTCTGAATGGACAGCGGACACTGCCTTGGCTGTTTTACTTAAAGACTTAAAAGCGGCGTACAACGAAGGGCTTAAACACAATGTAACTTTACCATTCAATGCCTTATCATCTACGCAATTATTTGACTCAATGGGAAAAGAAAAACCAAAAGCTTAATAATTTAATAAATTGACTGATTATACAATCTATCAAATAGGAAAGTGTACTGTGTTAAACAGAATGCTTTCCTTTTTTTGTTTACAGTGAACATTAGTAGAAGATCCTAGCTGTCATTTAAGCGGCTTATTTGTGAAAAACGGAGCAGAATACTTCAATAAGTATTCACAAACAATCTCGAATCTAATGGTAACTCCCATTTCAATTCCGCTGAATGGCGAAAGATCGATACAATTAAAATAGTTTGAATTATATGTAGATTTAAAGAGAATTATGTTAAAATCTAGTAATATAGCAAGAGATTTGCCCCATGAAGATACATAGGAGGTTTTGTATGAACACAAAAGACAAATGGAATTTAAAACATCTGGATCGAATCACCCAGCTAAAGGAACCTCAACCAAATCCAAGATTAAAGAAGCTGGCCTCTTATTTTAAGGAAGGCGGTACGGCCTTGGATATCGCTTGTGGTCTTGGTGGAAACAGTTTGTTCCTTGCAGGGATGAACAATCAAGTGGAGGCTATTGATATTTCAGACGTTGCAATCAACTATGTACAAGAACAGGCAGCGAAAGATAATTTACGTGTGCAGCCTCGCGTAACCGATCTAACAGATTTAGATACTCTAAATTGGCCGAATAACCCTTTTGACTTTATTGTTATGTCCTATTACCTAGATCGCTCACTGTTTCCTATTGTAAAGGATGTTTTAAAAGATGGTGGTTATTTTTTTATGGAAACCTACTATCAATCACCATACATAGAGGAACAAGGAGTATCCGACCAATATAAATTAAAGTCAAATGAATTGTTAACAGAATTTGGAGATTGGAAGGTTCTTTATTTTGAAGAGAATGAACAAGAAGGCTGGCAATCAATCTTTTGCCAGAAACGCTAAGGATAGTTTGAACCGCATTATTAATGCGGTTCACTTTACTATTAGGACATTTTATTGTCGTTAAAATCAGAGGAGTCGTTGTAATCATACCGAAACCCGTCTTCTTGAGCAGGGATACTTTTGTTCGTTTGCATTGTGTCTGTTTCATTTGTTAGTACCGATTCATTGTTTAAACCTTTGTTTGATTTCCCATTCTTTGACTTCATCTGCGTTAGCCTCCTACATTAGATTATTATCTCACCTATTATCTCCCATTTTTATAGGCAAAAACACAACCTGCAAATTATTTCATATTTTAAATTATAAACAGTGAGACAGAGGGGATGGACCAATGTGAAAAGCTCACTTCGAGAGCAAGTTTTAAAAAAAGAAGGTACAACTTTTCCTTCTAAAACCTATACATCTATGGTACTTGAACCTGCCTATAATGAGGCTAAGCAACAATTTATAGACTCCATGATGGAAATTCATTATGCCCATTTAATCATGCTTACAGAGCAAGGAATTGTTGGAAAAGATGAAGCAGAAAAAATTGCGAAAGCAGTTTCTAACTTAGATGTTGAAGATGTTAAAAGAAGAAGCTATACCGGTGAATTCGAGGATTTATTTTTTGAAATCGAGCATTCTTTAATGGAAGATGCAGGTGATGTTGCAGGGAATCTTCATATCGCAAGAAGTCGAAATGATATGGGAATAGCCATTTACCGCATGACATTGAGGAAGAAACTATTAATCTTGATAGAAAAAGCGCTAACCCTTCGCGAGGGGCTTATCGAATTGACCGACGAGCATAAAGAAACCGTGATGATTGGATATACGCATACTCAACAGGCGCAGCCAACCACATTGAGTCATTATTTAAATGCAATGACTGATATGCTTACACGTGATATCTACCGTCTTCAAGCATCTTATAAAACGGTTAATCGAAGCAGTATGGGAGCAGCAGCCTTAACAACGTCAGGATTTCCGATAAATCGGGAACGGATGAAAGACCTCCTTGGCTTTGAGGACATGATTGATAATGCCTGGGATGCGGTTGCAGGCGCCGATTATATTGCCGAGACGGCTACTGCTGTTCAGTTATCCGCATTAAACTTAGGAAGATCGATGCAAGACTTCTTATTATGGGGTACACAAGAATATGGTGCATTTCTTGTTTCCGCACCATATGTGCAAATAAGTTCCATTATGCCGCAAAAGCGAAATCCTGTTTCCATCGAGCATATGAGAGCTCTCTTATCTAGTGTAGCAGGAGATTGCCAGACCGTTTTACTGATGGTCCATAATACACCATTTGGAGACATCGTTGACACAGAGGATGATATGCAGCCGTATATCTGGAAAGCGATTGAAAGACTCGGCGGCATCTATGATTTATTAACGTCTGTTTTACTCACGATGGAGGTCAATAAAGAAACCCTACTGAAAAGAGCAAAAGAAAGCTTTGCCAACGTGACTGAATTGGCCGATACTATTGTACGAATAGATGGTCTTTCATTCCGTCAGGCTCACCATGTTGTAAGTTTAACGGTTAAGGAATTAATGAAGAATGGAGAAACTTCATTACAAGCATTAACTTTGGAGCTTTTAAACGAGCAATCAAAAAAGGTGGTAGGAAAGGAATCTGTTTTAACTGAAGAAGAATTAAAACTATGCCTGAGCCCTGAATATTTTGTTAAAATTCGGGACCTACAAGGCGGACCAAGCCCCTGGAGGATGGAAAAAACAATCAAGGTTCGAAAAGATCAACAGGAAGAATTAGCAAACTGGTTAAAGGAAAGACAAAATCACCTTACTACATCAGCCGCAAAGGTTAAGGAGATTATCAAGAAATGGACTGAAGTCCATGAATAAAAACAACATTAAACAGCTTGCGGTCGACGCGGTGGAATAATTTTTTTACTTTTGATAATTACAGGTATAAAATAATGAATAGTAGGAAAATAATTGAAATATAGTGCTAATGAAATTGCCAGCCGAAGCCTTAACCATTGAAGTAGAAGATGGGTTAAGTCTTCGGTTTCTGTGTTCTAGACCTATAAGGGTGAATTTCTTATTTCCTATAAGCTTTTAAATTATTTAAAATTATCATATAATAGTATATAGTTAATTTATTAATAACATAACAAACTTATATATGGAAATAATCAAGACAGAAAAGATATGTGACTTGGTAACGCTACCAACGTAGCGTTACCCTGCAGCTTTCTTCAAATTTTTAAAAGAAAAGGTTGATAAAAATGAGAAACGGAGAAATGAGAACAGACGTCATATTAATCGGCGCCGGAATCATGAGTGCCACTTTAGGGACGATCTTAAAAGAATTAGTACCAGAATGGGAAATAAAAGTATTTGAAAAGCTCGAGAACGCTGGCGAGGAGAGCTCTAATGAATGGAATAATGCAGGAACAGGGCATGCTGCATTATGCGAGCTTAACTACACGTCAGAAAAACCGGATGGATCTGTAGATATTAGTAAAGCAATCAGTATTAATGAGCAATTTCAGATTTCCATGCAGTTTTGGTCTTATCTTGTAAACAGCGGGCTGGTACAGAATCCGCAGGAGTTTATCAGACAATTGCCGCATATGAGTTTGGTTCAAGGCGAAGAAAATGTAACTTTTTTAAAGAAACGTTTTGAAGCGCTCACGAAAAATCCGTTATTTCATGGGATGGAATTTTCTGATGATCCGGAAAAACTGATGGACTGGATTCCTCTCATTATGGAAGGCCGGAAATGGAATGACCCTATTGCGGCAACAAAAATCGACACTGGTACGGACGTCAATTTTGGTGCGTTAACGCGTATGTTGTTTAACCATTTAGAAAATAAAAATGTAGATATCAAATATAATCATAGTGTTACTGATCTTAAACGCACCAGCGATGGCATGTGGGAATTGAAGGTTCAAAATCAGTTTAGCGGGAATGTCAAACGCCATAAAGCAAAATTCGTCTTCATTGGAGGCGGAGGAGGAAGCTTGCATTTACTGCAGAAATCCGGTATTCCTGAGGGGAAAAATATCGGTGGTTTCCCAGTAAGCGGAATCTTTATGGTATGTAATAATCCTGCTGTTGTAGAGCAGCATCATGCAAAGGTATACGGGAAAGCAAAGGTTGGCGCTCCGCCAATGTCTGTTCCTCATCTTGACACAAGATTTATCGACAATAAGAAATCATTGTTATTTGGTCCATTTGCCGGTTTCTCACCAAAATTTCTCAAAACGGGCTCTATGCTCGATTTAGTAACCTCCGTAAAGCCAAATAATGTTTTAACGATGTTAGCGGCAGGTGCAAAAGAAGTGCCATTGACCAAATACCTGATCCAGCAAGTATTGCTATCAAAAGAACAGCGCATGGAAGAGTTACGTGAATTTATCCCGAGCGCGAAAAGTGAGGATTGGGATTTAGTAGTAGCGGGCCAACGTGTGCAGGTTATTAAAGATACTGAGGCAGGCAAAGGAACGCTGCAATTTGGTACGGAAGTTATTACGGCTTCGGACGGATCAATCGCAGCATTACTAGGGGCTTCTCCAGGTGCATCTACTGCCGTTCACGTTATGCTTGAGGTCATAAAAAAATGCTTCCCGCAACATGTCAAGGAGTGGGAACCGAAAATCAAGGAAATGATTCCTTCGTATGGTGTGTCACTTATGAAAAATCCAGATTTGCTACGCGAAATTCATTCATCGACTGAGCAGTCGCTCGGCTTAAAAGAAAAAGAAGCTAGCTTACAGCTAGTTCAAAATTGGTAATATCCATATACACTTTATAGAGCAGACACGTTACAAGTTTTTATTCACAACTTGTAACGTGTCTGCTTTTTTATGATTGGTGATATGTATGATGTGATCCTCAGTATCGTTCCCTTTTATTGATTATTATCAGTTTAAGGGATTGATTCTCCAAGTATTGTTCCCTTATCATGAATTTTTGCCGGTTAAAGGGAACGATTCTACTAGGGATTAAGACTATTCACCTGCATCACCATCATCACTGTCTCCATTATCACTGCTCATATCATCTTTACTATTCTTAAAATAATCATTAAATATATCAATCAATGATTTCTTTTGTTCATTTGGTTCATCTTCAAATGAATTGGAACTGTTACGCAAAAAAGTTTGGAGCGAGTAGATTTCGATTGCTTGGTTTTTATTTTTTATAAGTATAAAAAGTAGAATGGAAAAGATTATTAGTATAAAAATTGCAAACAAGACTATTTTTAACATAACACACATCCCCAACTTGTCCTTTTTTTATTGTATTTTTGTTATTACATAGGTATTCCGTCTATTCAAATAATCATCGATTATTTATTTTCGGTAATTTCTTTGAATTGAGACTAGCAGGCTAACAGACATTGGCCAGGGAGTGTAAGGATATCGATCCATAGAAAAAGATTTATGCAGCGTAATTCGGTATCTGAAAATTTGCTCTGCCTTTTTATTGAATCCAGGCTATGGAAAATAGAATAAAGTTTCATCTTTAATAAAATTTTCCAAATTTAGATAGATATTTACTAGTAAATTATTGTTATAGTTTATAATGTTATTAACAGCTGGGTAGCGAGAATTCCAATATTGCTTGATTTAACAAAATACAAACGGAAGAGGATATTCAAAATGAACAAACAGGAAAGCAGCTATAGATGGGTTGTTTTTAGTACCGTTTTATTGGCTTACTTTATCATAATAAGCCAAAGAACTGCTCCAGGACTTATCACGGACCAATTGATGAATGATTTCCATGTTTCCGCAGCTGTAATAGGTCTTATGAGTAGTTTTCAATTTTTTGCTTATGCAGGATTTCAAATTCCAGTAGGGTTATTATCAGACAGGTATGGTCCCAATCGATTTCTTATTTTGGGTACCATCATTACTGGAGTAGGCTGTATTATTTACAATTTTTCGCCAAATGAATATGTTTTGATCTCCTCTCGATTTTTGGTTGGTATCGGAGATTCGATGATTTTTATCAATCTGGTTATCATATTGAGCCAGTGGTTTAAAGCAAATGAATTTGTAAAATTATTGGGTGTGATTTCGCTTTTTTCGAGCCTAGGCTCATTAATGGCTACACTTCCTTTTTCCGTTTGGATTTCATTTACAGGGTGGAGAACTCCTTTCCTAACCATAGGGATTATATTAGTATTATTATCTTATTTTCTATATACTGTCCTTGTTTTGAGACCTGAAAAAATCTTTAAAAATGATTTTAATACGAAAAAGAAAAGTACCAAAAATCGAGAAAGCTTTTGGTTGATACTGCGCCGAACGATCTCTGCACGTCAAGCATGGGCAACGTTTCTCTGTCACTTTGGGCTAGTTGGTGCGTATGTAGGATTTATCGGTTCATGGGGAGTGCCGTATGGAATCCATGTACTGGATTTATCCCGTTCAGAAGCGAGTCAGCTCATGATGTATGGTCTTTTTGGAGCCATTCTCGGCGGTCCTTTAATTAGCTGGATTACAAGTAGACTAGGATCTATGAAAAAAGTGTATACCTTTGTTCACATCATTACCTTTTTAAGTTGGGGAGGACTGTTTTTATCAGGAGTGGACCCTTCATTTATACTTGTAGTCGTTCTGTTTTTCCTCGTAGGTTTTGGAAATGGTGCAAGTGCATTGACATTTGCAGTGGTGCGGAAATCCTTTCCTATTGAAGAGGTAGGGGTAGTGACAGGATTTTCCAATATGGGTGGATTTATAAGCGCCGTTTTGTTGCCAATTGTTTTCGGAAAGGTATTAGATATATTTCCTCAAGAGTCTATCGCTATTGGATATCATTATGGATTTATCATACCTGTTCTGTTTTCTTTGATGGGAGTACTAGGTGTCATCATGATTAAAGAGGAAAAAACGGAGGAAAAAATCGTGTTAAATCCTTTATAATAAATGACTTAATTCGTATTTTTTCACCAATGCAAGAAGGTACAAAGGGGATACAATTATGAAAATTGTTGAGCTTCAAAAGGGGAATGAATTTTTGGAGGAAGGCATTCAGGTATTTTGGAATGTTTGGGGAACAGAAGATAATTATAAGTTTTACCAGGATTGTATTCTTCATTCGGCTGAAACATCTGAAGACCTGCCAAGATTCTATGTGGCAGTAGAAAATGAAAATATTATTGGCACGTATGCTATCTTGAGAAATGATATTAATTGCCGCCAGGATTTATGTCCGTGGCTTGCATGCCTATTCGTTGATAAAAAATACCGGGGGCAAGAAATAGGCGCGAAGCTTTTGGAACATGGTTTGAGTGAGGCTGCCAAAAAAGGGTATAAGAAGCTTTATTTGACAACGGATCTAGAAAATTATTATGAAAAATACGGATGGGAACATAAGGGAATTGCGTATGGACCAAGTGGCGGGCATTTGAAAATTTATCAAAAAAGTACTGGTATTTAAAAAATGAATAGTATGAGAATAGTGGACTCGGGCACCATTCATCCCTCCATTAGAAAACTACTTTCCTTAGCCACTTCAATGGAAAAAGTTGAAATAGAATATAAGAATTACATAAATTACCCGAACAGGACCTTATTTGCATTTCAGTTGGAAGGGGAAAATGTAGGCTGTATTGGGGTTGAGATTAGTCGGTTAAAACTATGCGAAATTAAACATATTGCAGTTTCTTCAGAGCTTAGAGGAAAAGGGATTGGCAGTAAAATGATCAGTTTTGTTCTGGACATGTACCCATCGGTATTTGCCGAAACTGATTCCGACGCTGTTGAATTCTATCGTAAATATGGTTTCAAGATCACGAGTTTAGGAGAAAAAATACCCTGGTGTCGAACGATTTTTATGTGAATACTAGGTGGGAGTTTTTGATATGGAAAAAATAACTGTAGCTGTTGTAGAAAAAAGATAAAATTAAGATTAAGACTTGAAAGGATCCAACCTGCCAAGTCTTCTTTCATTTCATTTGTAGAATAGTGCTTTAGATTATTCGAAATGGACGATATCTGTATAGGTATCTTATCCTGCTGTTGGAGGTATAGGATTCAGAGGAATAAATTGTGTAATATCACAGATGCTGATAAACAATATTTCAGCATTAAAAAAGGCAGGGCCAAGACTTGGTGTATAAAGAGTTTTTACAACCCGTTCCATACGAAGGATTTTATCGTCAATTACCTCAATGATACTTCCTTGAATAGAAGCCTTATTCCCTTCAAAAATGATTCCAAAATGATTTTCAAACTGCTTCAGTTTTTCTGCCATTTCCTCTGCACAATTGCAACATTTATCCGCCACTTTTATCACCCTTTCTGTATTTTTATTGTTTAAGATTGTTTATTACAGAGACCAAATCTTCGGGGATGGCCCCTCCTACTGCTGGTGCTGGTCCAAAAGGAATGAATTCTGTAATGTCACAGATACTAATAAACATTAAATCGACAGAGTGAGTGAAATTCCCACTTGGCGTATAGAGAATTTTGACCACTTGCTCATACTGAAGCACTTTTTCATCGGTTATTTCTCTGATAACCCCAAATGAAGAAGATTGATTTCCTTCGAAGATAATAGCAAAATGATTTTGAAATTGCCTCAATGTTTCAGCCATTGCTTCTACGCAATAACAACAGTTTTTTTGATATTTAATCCCATTTTCCCCATCCTTTCACTATAATGTACATTACTATAAGTATGAAATATGGACAGGTTTGACCGATTAAATTGTCTATGTTAAATGACCATTTTTAATTTTTGGGTATCAAAGGGGACCGTTGAAATAACTTCCAAGAGTATGTGCCCCACTTATAAATTTGCCTAAATAATAAAAGGAATGCTTCATTAGTGACAGGCACCATGAATCACTCTTTTTAATTATTTTATTAAATCAAATCCCATTGGCAGTGTAAATCCTAGTGCAAATAAGAGAACTAGGACGATAGAGAATGCAATCCAGATTACGTCTGTTTTCTTTCCTTTTTGTTTCCGGACGATTACCATTTCAAACAGACCAATCATGAGTAATGTTTTCAAGTAGTATGAAAACGGAATCGAATAAGCTGCAAAGAAGAATATAAAGGGAATCTAAAGTAAGTATTAAACTTTTCTTAAATAGATAAGCGCAAAAAAGGATTTTGATAAATTCAAAAAGTTGAACAATAGGTCTTGGAAATTATCAGAATTTAGTATAGAATAGAGAAAATATACAATTCAAATGATAAAAACACAATGATTGGGAGTATTAAGGAATATTTATTGCTAAGAGAGCTGTCGGCTGGTGAAAGACAGTCAATAAATTCCCCAACTCGCCCAGGAGTGGTAAGGCTGATATGTAGGTCTTAACGGTTGACCACCGTCATTAAGTCTTAAAGTGGGTTCGTTTGTATCCTAAACGAACCAAAAAGAGTGGTACCACGAAGGCAAAGCCTGTCGTCTCTTATGAGATGATAGGCTTTTTTACGTTTATAAAATGAAAAGGTGGTTGTTTTGAATGAGAAATATTGAAAAGTATTCCAGAGGATATTTTATGCCCCCAGTAAAAAGTTTGAAATGGACAGAGAAGGAGTACATAACGGAGGCCCCTACTTGGTGCAGTGTCGATTTGCGAGATGGTAATCAAGCATTAGTCGTGCCGATGAGCCTTGAGGAAAAACTAGAATACTTTCAGCTGTTGCTGGAAGTAGGTTTTAAGGAAATAGAAGTGGGCTTTCCCGCTGCATCCGAAACAGAATTCCAGTTTTTGCGTACATTGATCGAACAGGATTTGATTCCAGAGGATGTTACCGTCCAAGTGTTAACACAATCTAGAGAGGCTATCATTAAAAAGACATTTGAAGCGCTTGAAGGTGTAAACAAAGCGGTTGTGCACCTTTATAATTCTACCTCGGTGGCACAGCGTGAGCAGGTATTTAAAAAATCCAATGAAGAAATCATCGATATCGCGGTAACAGGTGCGAAATTGCTTAAAAAATATGCAGCTGAGACAGAAGGAAACTTCCAGTTCCAGTATTCACCAGAAAGCTTTACGGGTACAGAGATGGAGTTCGCACTGGAGATTTGTAACGCGGTTCTTGATATTTGGCAGCCTACTGCTGAAAATAAGGTGATTATTAATCTTCCAGCTACTGTATCCATGTCAATGCCTCACGTTTACGCGAGTCAAATTGAATTTATGGGAGATCACCTAAAGTACCGGGACAATGTTATCCTTTCTTTACATCCACACAATGACCGAGGAACGGGAGTGGCTGATGCAGAGCTTGGAATGCTTGCTGGAGCGCAAAGGGTTGAAGGAACACTGTTTGGAAATGGTGAAAGAACCGGTAACGTCGACATCGTGACCCTTGCATTGAACATGTATTCACATGGGGTGGATCCACAGCTTAATTTTGATAATATCCGTGAAATTATCGCTAAGTGTGAGAAATTAACAAAAATGAAGGTCCATGAACGACATCCATATGGCGGCGACCTCGTCTTTACTGCATTCTCAGGTTCCCATCAGGATGCGATTTCCAAGGGGATGAAATGGCGTGAGGAAGAAGAACGTCAGTACTGGACAGTCCCTTATCTTTTGATTGATCCAAAGGATATTGGAAGAGAGTATGAAGGAGATATCATCCGAATTAACAGCCAATCTGGCAAAGGGGGTATTGGCTATATCCTTGAGCAGCATTATGGGCTTGATATGCCTGCAAAAATGCGTGAAAACTTCGGGTATAAGGTAAAAGATGAGTCTGACCGTATGCATAAGGAAATTAAGCCAGATGAAATCTATGAAATTTTCAATCATGAATATGTGAATATTAGTGCACCGCTCTCGTTTAACAATTACCGACCTACCCAAGGCAACCATTACGAAACGATTGTTTCAATCAGTATAGATAACGTAGTGCATGAATTTACTGGTGACGGGAATGGAAGACTTGATGCAATCAGCAACATTCTTCAAACCAAGCTCGATATCCAATATAAAGATTTAGTTTATAAGGAGCATGCGCTTGAAAGTGGGTCCAAGTCTAACGCTGTTTCTTATGTGGGTATTACGTCTTTGGATGGTGCTGAATATTGGGGCTGCGGGATTGACGCTGATATTATGACGTCCTCTGTAAAAGCTTTGTTTAGTGCCGTTAACAACATGATAACCAACCTTAATGCACCAATAGGAAAAGGATTTTCTCTAAATAAAAGAAGCTAAAACCATAACAAGAACCAACAGCAAGAAATATACATGCTGTTGGTTTTTTTATTTCAGTTAGAATATGAAACTTTCATCCTGCGGGTGAATAGCATGTAGGCAAAGAGGATTGCCCATATTGTTCAGTCAGCGGAACTGGAAATGAGGCGGTTCCATCAAAAAGTAACCGATAGATTGGAGGTAAGTTAATGCAGTTATTTTATACAGTCCGGCCAGGAGATACACTTTACCAAATAGCAAGACGCTGGGAGCTGCCGGTAGAGTCGCTGATCGCGGCGAATAATCTGTCCACGCCAAACTCGATTTATGTGGGGCAGCAGCTTTCTGTTCCTCCCGGAGTGGATGTGATTCGTGTGAAACCAGGAGATACGGTTTATCAAATTTCTCAGAACTTTGGGGTTCCAACTTCGGTCATTATTCAATCGAATAATCTTCAGCCACCTTATTTAATCCAAGCTGGCCAACTGTTGAAAGTACCACCCGGTGTGCCTTATTATGTGGTCCAGCCGGGAGACACCTTATTCCAAATCGCTAGCCGCTTTAACGTTATGACCGGGGGAAGCAGTAACTTTGAGTTAATCATGAAAGCTAATAACCTGTCATCTTCCGTTATTTCACCAGGTATGCATCTCGTCATTCCCTACGCTCCTCCTGGTGACAGAGGTTTACTTGCATATACCTCCAATCGAAGTGGAAGCTATGATATCTGGATTTATAATCCAAGTAATGGTTTGAATCAACCGCTCACAAATGGATTGGCAGAATCATATTCAACTCCATTTTGGTCACCCGACAGCACCAAAATCGCCTTTGTTGGAAAAAAAGCTATTCTTAACATTCTTAATTTAGTTGATAACAGTATTGCAAAAATTGATCAGTTTGCAGACGGATTGGGTGTTTTTCTAGACTGGTCTCCGAATAGCCAAGAAATCGTATATACAAAAACAAATGGCTTGGTCATTTACAATGTAATCACTCATCGAGCCCGGATCCTAAATGCTCCTGGCGCAACTGATGCACAATGGTTTCCGAGCGGGACGGAATTACTATTCCAAGCATCAGATACCAAGGGAGTAAGCCAGCTTTTTCGCATGAAAACCAATGGAACAGGTAAAGTGCAAGTTACTCGAAATACAGGTGGACGTCTTAATAATGTTCGACTTTCTCCTGATGGAACCTATGCTTTATATACGACCCCAGGTGTGAGCATCTCGATCATTTACAGTGTAAACCTTGCAACTGGAAACGTAATAGAAGTAAAGGGAGGTCCATTAGCGAAAAATTACTTCCCAACCTGGTCACCTGATTCTTCAACTATCGCATATAGTGCAACTGCTTTAGAAAACCTTGGGTATTTCTCACTGATAAGAACCTCTGGTAGACAAGGGATGAACGAAGTAACCAGAGCCATTTCTGATTGCTTTGCCACACCTGTCACCTGGTCACCAGATAGCAGGAAAATTGCCTATCTTTCTGGATGTAAGCAACAAGGCAGTTCCAGTGAAATCTGGCTGGTGGATTTAACTCACCCTGTCCCAATCCGACTTGTAGAAGGCGGCTCAATTACTGCATTACAATGGTCACCATTACCAATCACTTTTCTCAAAAAAACATACTCCAACTCAGTCTATAAAGTTCGTTTCCAATACCCATCCCATTGGCAGAGAGTAAACGATGAAAGATATGAGGGAGAAGATGGTTTCTTTCAAATTTCAGCCATAGCCTCAGACCAATCCATCGATGTGGTTTGTCAAAATGAAGCCTTCCATCAACTGAACCCATACGGTACACAACCGCGCATCCAGCATACGCGTATAGGTAATCAACCTGCTTGTTTGATTTTCCCATCTCAAGACCAACCAGCCGAGATGAGAAATCAAGCAGCCTTGATTGTACGGTATCCGACTCCGATTGTAATAGATGGAACACACTATCAGTACTTTATCCTGTGGGCTGACCAGAATCATATAATTGAAATCGGAAATTCACTTACATTTCAGTGATTCTCAAAGCGAGTTGCTCTTCCTATAGAGCAACTTTTTTGATAGGGTAGAATGTATATTAAATTTAGTATAAGGATGATACATATGAAAAAAGAGGAACAAAAAATGAATCAAGTGCTGGAAACCATGCTGGCACATCGCTCTATCAGGAAATACTCTCAACAACAAGTTTCAAATGAAGATTTGGATACCATTATTCGTTCTGTACAGGCGGCCCCATCCTGGGTTAACGGTCAACACGTTACCATTATTTCCATTCAAGATCCCGAGCGAAGAAAGAAGATGGCGGAGCTTGCAGGAAACCAAAAACATTTAATTGAGGCACCCGTGTTTCTGGTATTTTGTGCAGATTTCCACCGTATCAAGGTAGCTTGTGAAATGGAAGGGATGGAGTTCAAGGCTGCTGTTAATCCAGATTTATTACTAGTTGGATCAGTGGACGTAGGTATTGCATTAGGAAATGCCATTACAGCTGCTGAATCGCTCGGGTTAGGGACAGTGCCAATTGGAGGAATCCGGAGAAGTCCACTTGAATTCATTGAACTGTTGAATTTGCCAGAGTATGTAATCCCAGTTTCAGGCTTATGCATTGGTTATCCTAGTGAAACTCCAGATTTGGTACCTCGATTACCAAAGGCAGCCGTTTTTCATGAAGAAAAATACAAAGAGAATGTTGATGAAGAAATCCAAGAGTTTAATCAAATTCATCATGAAGCAACGAAAGGAAGACAAAGTGGAGGATCTACCTGGACACAAAGAATGGCTAATTTTTACAAAGATCCCTTCTATATAAATGATGGTTATAAAGATGTAGGAAAAATGCTGAAACAACAAGGTTTTCGAAAAGGCGATTAGATCCTATTGAGTTTGATATGATAAAAAAACTGTTTTGGTTACCTGTGCTCTTTAAAAATGGGACTTAAGGGAACCAAAAAACTGTTTTGGTTCCCTTTCCTTATAAATAATGAAGTAAAAGGTAATCAAAAGGAAGTTTTGATTACCTTTCCCTTTGGTAAAATAGGATTAAGGGAATCCAACAGGCAATTTCATTCGAATAAATACACTAAAAAGTCCTCACTATCTTAAGACTGGAGGACTTTCATTATATTATGACATACTTTGCTTCGCTCTCATGTATACCTCTTCAAAAGGCTGAATCACCACAAAGCCGTCACCATCAAATTTCATTTGAATCGACTCACCGCTGCCTCTTCCTAGAAATGTTTTTAACGTAATATCGGTTTGAAAGCTGGGCATAAGATTACCAGACCAGGCGACGGTTGCATTTGGGTCGGTAATAATTGGATTCCCTGGCGATACCCTTAATGTGATTGGCTCATAATGTGCCGTAAAGGCAATCATTCCGGTTCCTTCAAAGCGAACATTAAATAGCCCGCCAGCTAGCATTCCGGCAATTTTCTTCATTAATTTAATCTCCCACTTAATACTAGGTTCAAAGGCTAGTAGATCGTTCCCATTAATATAAATAGAATCATTTTTTAAATTGAGGATAATAATTTTCTTTCCGCTATCCGCGAGATATAATTTTCCTTTCCCATTGGCCTTCATTAAAGAAGCGCCTTCTCCTGTGAATGCCTTTTTTAAAGCAGTGCCGAGACCATGCTCTAATATTCCTTCACGGACAAATTTCATTTCCCCATGATACGCTACCATAGACCCAGCTTTGGCCCAAACCTGTCCGTCTAAGTTTACCTCCAGCATCCGAGGCGTCTCCAATTCAAAAAAACCTTCACCTTTATCTTTCTGCTCTGTTTGTTTGATGAATTCTTCAATCGAATATCTGCTCATTATTCCCACATCCTTCCATCTTTTATTATGTATCTCATTATTCTGTGTTTCAATGATTTTAGTAAAAAGAAAACCCACTAAATCGGTCCCTATCTGACCATGTAGTGGGTTAGTTATTATTCAGTAAAATTGTTTTCTACTTTTTTAACCTTAGAATTTATTGTCTCTTTTTAACCAAAAGGGAGTGGGCATTACCGACTTTTTCTTCTAAATAACTCAAAGAAAAATTACCGGAAGGATCAGTTAAATCACCAACTGCACGTGATAGGTTATCGATTACCATTGTCAGGAGTTCAGGCGGCATTTGCACATTTCTAAGATTTACCTCATCCATAATTTCATGAGCTAGCCTTTGAATTTTTCGTAAACGCATACCATCTGATGTCATCATCCATATGTCCTCCTTTAATATCATCCTGCCAAAAATATATGTAGCAGAACAAGATTCTTGACAACAATTTAATAATTCAAATAATTTAACAGCTAAACTAGAAGTAATGATTGACATTGATAATCATTATCAATTATTATCAAATTAACTACGTTGAACAAAATACATTTAGGGGGAGGTTTGACCATGAATCAAATACTGGCTATCACAGAGGATAACTTAAAAGACTTCATCACATGTCCTTACAAATTTTATTTTGAGTACTACGAAAAGAAAAAGCGTTCAATCAACTGGAGACAAGTCGTGCAGCATGTGGTAAATAAGGTTGTTTATACTTTTTATCAACTCCCTGCTGAACACCGACATTCAGGAAAAGTGCTAAGACTTGTAGATGAATATTTGAGTAGGGTATCTCCACACCTATTTGAATCTAGGATTCAATATTATTTGGTGACTGCAAAAATAACAGATTATCTAATACAACATATACAGGCCGAATCGAAGGAAGCTCCTCCTTTGTTTTTGTTTGAAAAACTAACTACATATATTGAGGAGTTGGATGTTGATTTATCCTTAACATTCGATGTTGCAGAGTGGTCTGATTCCTCCTTTGTGATAAAAAAGTACTTAGTGGACGCAACCCCAGAAATGTTAACGCTCTACTACCATCTGTCGATTGTCTTTTCTGAAAAGGTATTAAAAAGAACCCCGAAGAGAGTAGAAGTAATTACACTGCTTGACGGAAAGAAGCATGTCTTCATACCGACTCCTGAAGATTTACAGGAAGGTCTTAATTATCTGCAAGTGATGAAATATTCGATTGAGGATACTTCCAACTACTTTAAGACTAACAATGTAAATGAATGCAATTTATGTCCGTTTGTTAAGGATTGTGATCACGATACACAAGAATTTAACCCCAAAAAATACTTGTCATAATCGATATTGAAACATGAAAACTCCCACTCAATTGAATGGGAGTTTTCTTTGTTCACTGTGAGGATAGATTTAAGTAGAGATCACATGGTTATACGGTTTCTTGCTAAACTTTTACAATTGGGTCATGCATAATAAATGTTTTGAATAGGATAGGAGTAATTATTGAAAGAGTATGAGTTAACCGTGTGCGCTCGTTAGTGAAAGGAGTTCAAAGAATGATAGCTAAGTATAAACATCTTGTTATCATGCCAGTGCTGTTTATTTTTTCCTTTTGCATTTTAGCTTCAGCGGCGGAAGCAAAAACTAATTCCACTATTCCTAAAAATAAAATTGTTGCGCTTGTATATGATGATTCTGGCAGTATGTGGCAACAGTCTGGAAATGTACCGATTGATAATTGGAAGTATGCGAATTATGCTCTTCAAAGCTTTGTTGCGCTATTAGAAAAGCAGGACCAGTTAAGGGTCGTTTCTATGAGCTCACCAACCATACCGGAGCCGATTGAATTAGATGAAAGACTTCGTCAGCACGAAATTGAACAAATTCGAACATGGACGGGGAAAAGAAGTACTCCACTAGAATCTTTACATACAGCGATCAAGGATTTGAATAAGGCTGTAGAAAGTAATAAAAACTCTGATTTCTGGCTAATCGTTCTTACCGATGGGATTTTTAATGAAATTAACCATCTTGAACAAAAGCTTACAGCAGTACAAATTGAAGAGAACAAGAATACCCTTTTTACTAGTTTGAGAGAACTAAAGGAGAAAATGGATCAAAACGGTGCTAGTTTTCACAGCACCTTGATTCCCATTGAGTCCTATTTGAGTACGGAAGAGTTAGAGATTATGGCTGATTTTAAACGACAATGGACAGAAAGCTCTGCAGGAAATGTGTTAGTTAGCAATGGTGAGCAAGATATCATCCAACGCATTAATGAGGTTGCTGCACTCATGACCAATCGAGATCCGAGTGAACAGGAGAAATTTGATTTGCATCCGGTTTGGGAAGGGAATCAATTAGTCTTAGAATCTCCTTTCCCATTAAGGAGAATTACTCTTATTGAACAGTCCGCTGAAGAGAATGCCTCGTTCAAGGAATTTTATATGAACAACCAACGCATTGAACAAGGCATGGAGGGTCCATACAAAGTTATAACACCCGATGACCCAGCAAACTTACACCCACCCATTCAAGGAACATTCACGCATTTCAAAAACGTGAATGGTGACGGCGTTATCAAAAAAGGCACATACAAGATTGTTTTTGATAAGCCGCTCTCGGAAGAACAACAGAAATCTATCAAGATATTAGCAGAACCTGCGATTGATTTTAGAGTCGATTTTAAAAAAGCCAATGATGATGGGAGTCTAACTAGTGATTCTGAGGTTTTCTTTGCTGGCAGTAAGATGAGGCTTGAAGCCACATTGTTGAAGAGTGAGAGTAATGATGAAGAAATCGATTTACGTGATATCGATGTGAAAAGTTTGTTTGATGTAGAAGCAGATATTGATGGAGTGAAGCTCCCCCTTAAATATGATTCTAAGGTTAATAAATTCATTGGGGATTTCAAATTACCTCAAAAGGATAAAATTCCTGTCAGTGTAAAAGTCAATATTAAAGGATTTTATCAAAAAGTAAAGGAATCGAGCCTTCAAGTTAACCCAACTCGAAAATTGAGTCTTGTGGCCAATACCGATCGCTGGAGTACACCGTTAGATAAGTTAAACGAAAGTGATCCCTTTGTAATTACTCCGATGGTAAATGGTAAGGAAATGACTTCAGATGAGCTTAAAAAGGTTTTCAAAAAAATGAAAATTGACACCTCGAGTCATCTAAAAATTGAAAAAGAACAAAAAGGGAATCAAATTCTCATTTTTCCTAAGAGTTTATCACCGATTTTCCGAACATCGGTAGGTGACGTGCGCCTTCATGTAACCCTTCCTGGTCAGTATCCTAATGAAATCGCTGAAGAGACATTTACACTCACGATTGAAGATATTTCACTCATAAAAAAATATGGGAGTGTTGCTATAAAAGCGTTAATTTGGCTGGCCCTACTTGTGTATATCATTGGAATCATCATAAAACCAAGGTTTGACAAAAACCATATTTCGATTGAATACAAACAAAGCAGGAAGCGAAGTAGGCTACGAGATGCGCGCGGGATGACAGAAAACTTCCATACCAATTGGGTATATCGATGGCTTGTCCCCTTTTCGGCAGAAAAAAAGACCATTGGTGATTTAACATTTAAGGCTGACCGAAAAAAGGATCGTGTTTCGCTTGTGAAAGAGTCCCAGGACCCCAACCTCATTGTGAGACATGAAAAGCTTGAGAGTAGAAGTAAAAAGGCAGACTTACAGATTTATCATAACGATGAGATTCAAATTGAGAGAACTAACTACCATTCAGTTTATATATTTAAATCCCATTAAAAGTACCTTAAAAGGTGGTAATCAGATGAGCTTTAATGTTCCAACGATATTAATCGGTTTAGGCGGAATAGGGAGTAATATTGCCAATATGGTATATGGAACTGTTCCCCAGGAGCAGCGAGGGAGAGTCGCTATCCATGCGTTTGATACGGATGCGAATAGCATTTCTAAATTAGAGCACCTGAGAAACAGCGCTACACAAACAAGCACAAGCCATTCGGTAAATGAATATCTTCAGGCTAATCCTGAAGTATTAAAATGGTTTCCGAATAATCCCCAAATTAAACGGAAAACGATGACAGATGGAGCCGGCCAAGTTCGAGCGGTATCAAGACTGGCTTTTCGTTCAGCGATGTCACAAGGGAAGTTAAATGCCATGTGGGATGGGATTGAACGAATATTTCCTGTCGACAGCCACGCCCAATCATATAATGTCCGGGTGATTATTATTAGTTCCTTAGTGGGCGGAACAGGATCAGGGATCTTTCTTCAAATTGCTCTCTATCTCCGTGAAATGCTTGAGCGTAAGTTAAACTCGGAAAGTGTTCTCATTCGAGGTGTTTTCCTACTTCCGGATATTTTAGTAAGAAGTAATACGGTGGACCAAACGGAGTGGGAAGCAGTCCAAGGGAATGGGTACGCAAGCTTAAAAGAGCTGAACGCCATAACGCTTAGCGCCTCAGGTAATCATAAACAAAATGTGACAATTGAACTCGAATATCGACCGAATCAAATTGATTTAGAGGGCAGAACGGCACATGCGATTACAGATAAACATCTTCCTTATGATTTTTGCTTTCTATTTGATTACGAAAACACGAAAGGGCAGCATTTGACCAATGTCTCGGAGTATATGGACCAGGTTGCACGATCAGTTTATCTCCAACTCTTTAGCCCGATTTCAACAAGAAGCTTTTCTCAGGAAGATAACCAAATTAGAAGTTTGGTCGAATCAAACGGTCAAGCACGGTATTGTGGTGCTGGCGTTGCTTCCTTGACTTATCCTTATGAAGAGATTCTTGATTATTGTGGGTTAAAATGGTCTGTTAGTGGATTAGATGACTCTTGGCTTCGATTAGATAAGTTATTTAATGATGAAAAGAAGCGACATGACGATGACTTAAGAAATGGAATTCATAATGAAAAACCAAAGATAAGAGAGCTTTACGTTAAGTACTTTGAACAGATGGTGAATGACCAAGAAAAACCGAACCCGTTTTTCCGTCAGCTTGATTTTCAAGTTCATGAAATCGAGGATAAAGGTAAAAAAGGCGCTTCAAAAGCCGATATTTTCTTGGCAGAGGTAGAGGAATATGCAAAAAAAGTACTGAGAGATGATGTGGAGCTAAAAGAGGATTATGAAGATCATTGTGTGCTTGATGGGGGAAAACTGAAAATTAAAGATCGAGCGAAACAAGAAATTAATCGAATGGAGTCTGCCCTAGAAGACTATGCCAAAGAAATTAACAAGAAAATTAATGAATACAGTCATTTCATTGTTTACCAGATTATTGACGCCGATTATCATTCGCCGAATGGTGGTAATGGCAGCAGGTACCAGCTAAATACCTGGATCCTGAAAAAAGATTCACCTATACATCCCGTTGGGGTCCGATATCTACTCTATAGTATTCACAATAAACTTATAAAGAAGATCTCGCAATTAAAAGAGGAGAATCGCAGATTTAAAGAGCAAATGGATCGCTACCAAGATATTTATGATTTAGACCGCAATGATGGTGACGTAGATGATGCGGTTCGCCGGGTCGATAAAGCGTTAAAACAAGGCTTTATTTCCAGTGTGTTTCGAAATCAATTTAAAGATTTTGTTGAAGAATATACGGAAAAGGCGACGCATCAGCTGAGTACGCTTAATCGCTATAAATATTCCATGTTGTTAGAACTAGTCTTTTCTGCTCTAAATCAATCCATCAAGGAAATGATCGAGGATTGGCAAAGATTCTTTGATCATTTAATTGAAACCAGAGAAACGCTCCTGATGGAAATAAATCAATTAGGGAGAAAGTTTGATGGTGTGAGCGATCCAACGAAAATGTATGTTCTAGCAAACCAGGAAATGCTCGAACAAACGTGGGAACGGATTCGTCAGTCGGTGGATCATGGTTTTTTACCAGACAGTATCTCTCAGAAAATTTATCAGAGTCTCTACAACCGTTTTATTGAGCGGAAAAACAATCGAGGGTCTGAGGAGTTTTATAAAGAAACAAAGGTTGAAGTGTTTTTTAAAGAGAATGTTTTAGCCTTTTGTAGGAAGGAATTGGCGAGTAAGCATCACGATAAATTAGATTTAAGTATTACCCAAGCAATCAGAATAGAGGCTGGCCGTTTAGGGATGGACCCAGATGATTATCTTTATAAAAGAATGAAGGCTATAGAAGAACTGGCACAGCCTTATGTTCCAATTACCAATGATTATCGAAGTTTGAAATATTGGGGACTCCATACGGAAAGTTTTAACCTGCTCTCGGAGCAGCTGCAAAATGAGTTATTTAACGAAAAACAAATTGTTGATGATGCATTTAAGCGCAATGAAATTGTTTGTTATCGTGCCCATTATGGATTATCTGTTAGTGACTTTACCAAATTTTCCGCCGGGAAAAATGGGAAACCTCCAGGTGTTTATTATGAGGCCTATCATCGTTTAGTGAGTAAGCTAAATGAGGATGAACATCGAACGATTACCCCGCATTTGGACCGAAATTGGCATCTCCCTGCATATATGCCAGACTTAAATCCGGAACGCGCTGAGTTGGAAACCAATCGTACGGATCGTGCGTTATTACTCGGAGTAATATATGGCTGGCTTCAGTTAGTTAACTCTGACGGGAAGAGAGTCTATCAATATAGTGGAAATCAAGGCACAAAATTGCTACTGAAATTTGGAGAAAAGGTTGAAGGAGATACTTTCTTACTTCATGAAGCACTACCTCATAATCCAGTTATCTATGATGAAATTTTAGAAAGATTCCAAGAAACACAAGAAACTCAAATCAGAAATAACCGCAATATTCATGAGCACGATTTTTATAGGGGAGCGATAGAAATTTCAAAAGTAAGAAAAGATGGAATTCGTAATATCTTAGATTTGGTCTTGGCTTATGACCAAGAATTTATCTCCAATCCTTCCTTAATAGAGCGAGCCGACCGCCTGCGACAATGTCTGTTAAATGAGATTTGTGAATACTTTAAAAAAGTAAAGAGAACGGAATCTGCCAAACGTGGGGCTGCCAATTTGATTTACCAGCTTTGGAAGGAATCTGAGGTCAGACAAAGAACACCACAGGATTCAGAAGAGTACCACAAGTGGTTAAATGATATTAACAATAAATTGAACTCACTAAATCAAGAGCGAGTTTTAGTATAGCTTGTTTATAAAGGAGTGATCGTTGGTGCACTCAATCGTTATACACTTTGGTAAAAAATATGAGGACTGGCATTTCGTTGAGCCATTCTTTTATAAGCTGCAGAATAGTAAAGAATTAACCTTTTACTGGGAGGAGGAGGCCCCGGCCTCTAATCCTCTTTTTTTATCTGTCGTTGATACAATGATTGAACATCTCGACCGTCATCGAATAAAGGATTGGCAGTTGATTATTCTATTAAACTTAGATGATGAGCTTAATAGAAGGTTACGACTTACAACGCATCTCTCGGAAATAAGAAGAGACCTGCTAGATCCTTTAAAGGACAAGGGATTCTATCCGACTCAAACCATTTTACATTTAGTGGATATGATTCAGAGAACTTCTAATTATGCACCAATAGAGGAAGGGTTAAAACGCTATTGGGAACTTGACCATTATGGCTATCTGCTGAAAAGCACCATGTGGCCAATAGTAGGTAATGCTTTCTGTGAGGAAGAGATTAATCAACTAGACGAAGAATGGGGGGAACCCATTCAGCTTCAAGATATTGTCTTGGACCAGCCAGGTGAACAATTCATGGAGGCTTTAGAGATGAAATGTGAGCGGGTCACGACCTGCCTGGCTAAAAAGATAGACAAAAAGAAGGATCTTTTATTGTTACGTGAAGAGAAGCCGGGTCGTGATGAATGGATGACCAAGGATCAACTCGATATCGCCATGAAAGATTTTGAGAATAAGATTAAGCAAATACTCACACTGCCATTAACCCCTTCTTTAACCTATTTTACTCCTTCAAGAGAGCTTTCAAGCAGTTTGAAGTTTCATGTTGGTATCCAAAGTGAAATCGGTGATATTCGTTTGATTCGTCAGGAAATCATCCAAAGTTCTCATCGGGAACGAATGAAAGGTTATTTGGAACTGGTCTATTTTCTTCTCACCATCAGCCACCATCCAAAACTAATTGAACGGCTGGAAAAAGGAAGTACAAGTGAAATACAGATTTTATTGGAAAATGAGAGTCTCGAAACATTACTCAATCATTATTTTATGAGTTTGGTAAAAGCGAAAAGGCAATTAGAGGATCAATTATTGCTGCAAAACCAGTTTCATACCCATCGATTTCGAGACGATGATTTTTCTCCTTATACTGCAGCAAGTATTGAAAAGAGAAGAGATGTTCATCAACCATTGTTGAAGAGTTCAAAAATTACCTATCAATTCTATGATCAATGGCAAGATCAACTTTATAAAGCTGAAACTACTCTCATTGACCGCGAAAATGAACTGCTGAAAAAATCAAGAGAAGCGATAAGTAAATTGAATGTGTTAAGAAGGAGAAATGACTTTCTCGAAGAGGAAGAATTGATCGGAATTAATGACTATAAACAGGACATCCTCCAAAAAATTGGTGTTGTGCAAAGAGATGTCATCCATTCAGCTCCTGGAAGATCACAAGCTCTTACTACATGGCAGGATTTTGTGACAAAAGCAAAAAATCAAATGCATTTTCTCCTTCAGCTACTGCCAAATCAGCAGCAGTTCCTGATGTTGAGTATCCTGATTGTTATAATCCTATTCATACCTTTCCTGCATATGTTGGGGTCAAATGGATCTGCTGAGGTACCATCCTATTTTTACGGTATTGGATTTATTGTCACGCTTCTTGTTACGTACTGCGGGTATTTTTTTACCAAACGAAAATCCTATTATCACATATGGAAGTTTCAAGAAAAAACCTATGAGTATACCGAGAACATTTATCAAATGCAAGTCGATGCCCAGCACAAATATAATGACTACTTAAACCATTTATTCAGGCTTTTTTCGTTACGTAAATATCTTGAAAAATTATCTATAATCGGAGAAGAAAAGAAGGTACAGAATCTGCTTTACCGCTACCACCTTATTAAATTAGACGAATTCGTTCAGAGGACAAATCGATTGCTTCATATCCTGCAGATGAATAAAGAGACGTTTGCTGCTAAACAAGAACTAAGGGTACCAGGAATTAAATTTGAAAAAAGTATCATCGAGAATCCTATCTATTCTCCGTTTCAACCGTTAGGGGTACAGGGGTTAAACGGGCATGGAATTGAAGTGTATCTCGGCAGTGCCATCGAACAATACCCATCAGACTATATTCATGAACTTGAGCAAATTCGAATCCAAGAAGATAAGGTGTATAAACTATGAACGTATACCTTGAAATGTTAGGAAGTTTTGTCGTCTTTGGTATCAGTATTACGCTTCTCTATACGGCCAATTTTTCCCAGAATCAACGTTTTAAACAACTTTACCATCCGCTAATGGCTTTATTTATCTGTTTATCCTGGCTTTTATTGGATGAATGGCTTGCCGGTATATACCAAGAATTTCTTAAAGAAAGAATGCCTTCTCTATTGTCGAATGTCCAACTGTTGATAAATGTAACGATTTTGTTCTCGGTGTTGAGTGTTAAATGGTGTTGGAGAATTGCCGGAAGACCGCCTTTTAAATCTTTTGGAAAGACACGCTTCGTAAAATTAGTCAAAAAATTTGGTTCTGTTTTTTACCTACAAGAACTCGTGGACCGAGCAAAATCCAAGCTATTGGAGCAGGGCACCGTTTCACTGGTTTATTTTAAAAGTCGGGGACAGTTTTACTTGAAAAAGGAGTGGACCTATCTATCAACCTTTTTTAAGCTTACAGCTATTTTCCCACTGCTGCTTCTTGTGCTTCTTATTATTGCCAATGTATATGAACTTACCCTGATGCAGTATTTGCCTGCCTATCCTATTATCTCTTTTATTCTATTAATGGAGATTGCTTGGTTTTTAAATGGCCAAAAGGTACCCTATAGTGAAGGTATTATTGCTGGCAATAATGCCATCTCTAAAAGACTGGCAACCTATGAGGAATTATTTGATCAATACAAGGAATTATGGGAAGACCGACTTCTGGCCGCTGGGATTGTAAGAGAGAATGAGTATTTTCACCATCGAAAAGATCATTTCGCCTATGAGAATATCTCAACAGACCTGGAACATCAATTGATTATTCGTTCCATTTGTGAGGAATTAAAGAAAAAGAACATCATTATCGATGAAAGCTATACGACGATTATGTCAGAAATCATTCAGGAACATGATGTGATGATTAAGGATGTCCATTACCACGAATTCTCTTCCTATTTCTTTCCCGCTTTGTACCATTTGCTGGCTAAAAATAAGAAGATATTGATGATTGCCCACAGCCAAGGTGCTGCAGCGGAAGCGGTCGAATGGGTGTCAAAGGGAATTAGAGAAGTGACAGGGATGGACCAGTTATGGAAGGTTAGCACCTATTTAGATGCCCTCGAACAAAACATAGATTCTGATGTATTAATTGTTTCGCCAGATACGTTGAAAGAGAAACGATTTCTGCACTACTTTCGTCAGTTAGAAAAAACAAAGCTTTTGGAAGGCATATTGTTGTTACATGCAGAAAAGCTGATTCCTACCTATTCCACTATCATTCAAGCCTTTAACCTAAATGTTAGGGAGCTACTTGGAAAAAAGCCACAATATATCATTTTAACAGAATGGTATGAAGGACTAGAACATACCATCCGATCACTCTTGCAATGTGAGCCTAAGGGTATTCCTGCTCCGTCAAGCACCAGTCAAAATTTATATTATATGGTTTGGAAAAATGAAGGTAAAAAATGGTTTCAGCATAAGATCCTGCCGAAAATTTCGCACCGTCATTTGGATGCAGAAGTGGTCTTATCCATGCCTGCTTTAAAGGCGAATATTGAACCTATACACTTCATCAACCAGCAAAACACTACTGTTAAAGAAAGTATCCAAGAAATGATGGATATGAAGAAGGCGTTATTTGATCTTGGTTTTGATTTAGAAACGCTGGATCAAATGGCAAAAATGATACAGGTTCAGGATAGTACCCTGTCGATTCCGTTGGATGATTTTACACTTCTTCTCATTCGGGATGATCACCACAATTTAGTGAGGCATTTAAATGTGTGGAAAGGAACCGGCAAAGAGGCTTCCTTCGTTCACATCGTCAGCCCGCCTTACTTACTTCGAGATTATTTAGCGGATCAGTTGGATTTCTATATGAGTACGAATCGGACCATTGCTCCTTTAGCTCCACGCTTATCTCAATCACTTTGGAGTATTGCGTATGGTCTGTTAGAACGCTTATGTCATTTTTATATCATGGAAGAGGAAGTAGAGAGCTATTTAAGCAGAGCGAAAATTAGCTCTTATCGCTCGATTGTCGAAGGTATTCACGAGTTGTTCTCAAACGCCTTTGGTCTTAAAGTAGCATATCGATACAGTATTGAATCAGAGGAACTTGTAACCTTTGATCGTTCCAAAAAGGATTTTGTGACGAAAAACCGATACAGGATTCAGTATGCAGCTAAGGAAAAGATTTTACCAAAAGGGTTCCGTTTTATTCAGATTAAGCATAACGACAAGTGTCTCGCTGAGATTTTTGAGGGTCACCTCTATCAACAATACCTGCCTGGACAATACCATTCTTTTAATGGTGAACTTTATAAAATCCAAAAGGTCGATTTAGAACATGGAATGGTGGAAGTCACCTTTGAACAAATTTTTGAGCAGAAAAATTACCGCCCGATTAAAGAATATAAATTAAGCAAAATCTCAGAAGAACGCAATTTTAAAAGAAAAATGATTTCATTTGAACAGATTGATGTCTGTATGGGTATGCTGCAGGCCAATGTGGAGATTAAAACAAGCGGTTATCTAGAATTCAACGGAATGTTAAACCTAAAAACGATGAAGGTTCATTCTTATCATCAAGAAGAACAGATAACAAGGAATTATGAGAACGGTTATATTTTACGTATTGAGATACGATCAAAACTTGGGCTAATTGAAAATGCCACAAAAATTGAATTTACGCTCACGCTATTACTGAATGAGTTGTTTTTATCTTTATTCCCGGATACACACCATTTTGTGAAGGCATGCTCCCGTTTGGATGAATCATTTTTTGACCTGACAAATTCACAGTCTAGAAATTTACATTTGATTACTCCTTCCTTCCAAGTAGATGATGACCCAGAGGAAGAAGGGAAAATCACGCTTTACATTATTGAAGATTCTCCTGTGCACTTGGGTATGTTAGAAGCAATTGAACATAATTGGGAAAAAGTCTTTGATCTATTAAATGACTATTTATTTTGGTTATTAAATGAAAGTAAAGGTAGTAGTGATTATCTGTATTTTGGTTACGACCAGTATCCTGCGGAACTTATTTTAAGCGAAACGTTTGCGATTTTAGATATGTTGTTAACAAGGAAAAAACTAAGGGAAGTTCGAAATGAATATCTAGGAAGAATGGTAGATGGAGATATCGTAAAAATCATTAGCAGTGAAACGCAATGTGTGTTCTGTGGCAGAAGTGTTTCTGCGGCTCAAATTCATCAACTTAATGATGGCAGACAAAGGTGCTTAACTTGTAATGAGTCCGCTGTCGACCACGTACTAGGCGTTGAGCCGCTTTATAGAGAGGTTCGTCAATTCTTTAAAGATGTATATTTAGTAAACTTACCTGAAGATATAGCGCTATTTGTGCTAAGTGCAGCAGAAATTCACAAAATGAGTGGTTTACCTTTTATTCCGGAAGCAGGTAATCCTCGTTTAACCGGTAAAGCCAGCCTGGATGGTGATGGCAACCTCAGAGTACTAGTTGAAAACGGATCACCGAGAACCCACACACTTTCCACCCTAGCGCATGAATTAACCCATATTTGGCAATATGAAAATCTACAAGCGAGTGAACTGGATATAGAAGAGCTTGAAGGATTTGCTTCTTGGGTAGAAGTACACATGATGACGCAAATGGGAGAAGTACCTTATACCAACATGCTGAAAGAACAACTTGAATACAGGCAGGACTCATATGGCAGAGGTTACCGACTCATCGAAGAGAAATTATCCATTCTCCCATACAACGCGACTCCATTTGACTTGTATGCACCTGATGAGGTCGGGATGTAATCAAATACAAAGTAGCTTAGTGGAAAAGAGTTCACACTAAGCTGTTTTTTTATTGCCCAAAAAATTATTTTGTAATGCTGTCCTGTGTTCGAAGGTTCTAATATGAAATATTGTTCTAATGACCTAATTTCATGTAAAATAGGTAAATAAGACGTTAAGGAATTGTAAATAACCAATGCATGGGGGACATAAAGTGTCATATCAATTAAAAAAAGGTATTAAATTGTTTGCACTAAATTCAAATCAGAGCTTGGCAAAAGAGATGGCCAAGCATTTAGGCTGTGAGGTTGGGAGGAGCTCGGTCACTCAATTTAGTGATGGAGAAATCCAAGTGAATATAGAAGAGAGTGTGCGCGGCTCCGACGTTTATGTGGTTCAATCCACTTCACACCCAAATAATGACCATATCATGGAGCTGCTGATTATGATTGATGCGTTAAAAAGAGCTTCAGCGAAAATGATTAATGTGGTCATTCCTTATTACAGCTATGCACGCCAGGATCGTAAAGCTAGATCCCGAGAGCCGATTACAGCTAAATTAATTGCGAACCTCCTTGAAAAATCAGGTGCTACTAGAATTCTGACCATGGATTTTCATTCCCCACAGGTACAGGGCTTTTTTGATATCCCTGTGGATCATTTAATTGGAATTCCGATTCTAGCACAGTATTTTGAGAAAAAGGGACTTGAGGATGTTGTAATTGTGGCACCCCACAACGGTGCCGTGGGGAGAGCGAGGAAAATGGCCAATCTATTAAATGCCCCGCTTGCCCTCATCGATCGACGCCGCCCTACACCATATACGTCTGAAATTTTGAATATTATTGGGAATATTGAAGGTAAAAATACGATTATTGTAGATGATTTAATTAATACTGCAGCAACTACGACCTTAGCTGCAAATGCTCTAATGGAGCATGGGGCAAAAGAGGTATATGCTTGCTGTACACACGCTGTTCTCTCTGGACTAGCTGTCGAAAGAATTGAATCATCAGCCATTCAAGAATTAGTCGTAACGAATACGATTGATCAGCCCGACGAAAAGCAAATTAATAAAATTACGAAGCTATCCGTAGCACCATTACTTGCAGATGCGATTGACCGTATTCATAATGAAAAAGCAGTTAGTCCTTTATTTGAATAATTTAAAGTTTTGAAGGCAGCCGGATGGTATTCAGCTGCCTAAATTTTTTTATAGGATTGTAAAATTTGGTGCTGATATCCTAATTTTTAAAATTATAAATTAAGAAGTAGGGAAAAATGCTCTTTTTTATAAAAATGAAAATATTTAGTTCTACCTCCATTTTGAGATAGGCATAAACTAAATGCATTTTGAATAATAGCCACTCACTCGTAGCGAGTCTTGAAGGGTTGCAGGTAACTGTAACCTTTAAGCGTAGACAGTTAGCGCAATGGGCCGTAAGCCAAATGGTTGAAGGGATTGAGCTCCGAAATATTTAACTCGAGAGGGCTGATGGGTTTGCCTCTGCAGAAAGCAATATTTCTATTAACGATATGGCGAGATAACAGAAACCTCTCCGGAGTCGGTGACCATGGCACATTAGATATTGGATGAGGATAAATTCAAGAAAAACTATTCTATGCAAACATTACATAGAGCAATTCAAATTTTAAGATCTTTTTCAATTGATAAAAATATGCTTACATTAACAGATTTACATAAAAAAAACAGGTCTATCAAAATCGAGTTTGCAACGATTATTGTCTACCTTGGTTTTTGAAGGACTACTGCAAAAGAATGAAGAAACCAAAAAGTATCAGTTGGGAATTGAACTGCTATTTTTCGGAAATTTAGTAGAAAAAAATACAAGTTTATTATCGATACCTAAACCCGTGATGGAAGCTATTAGGGAGCAAACAAGTGAGAGTGTCAGCTTAAACGTTATTGAAGACCATAAACGAAAATGTATTGAAAACCTGCCAAGTAAATATGAGATTCAAACAAGACACATGTGGGGCAGGAATCTCCTCTTTATGCTGGGGCTTCTGCAAAAGTCCTGCTGGCTTATTTTTCACCAAAGCAGCTTGAGAGATATGTAAAACGTATTGAATTGGAAAAAATTGCAGATAATACGATTACTCTTAAAGAAACATTAGTGAATGAGTTGAATAGTATTAGGAATCAAGGTTACGCATTTAGTAATGGAGAACGGGTAAAAGGCGCTGTATCCATAAGTGCACCTATTTTTAATCCATTTAATGAAATATTAGCTGGAATGTCCATTATCATTCCATCCGCAAGATTTGAGGAATATAATTCGGAAGAGTTAATTGAACTATTAAAGAACGGTACTTCGGAAATAACTAATAAGTTAAAAACATTTAATTAAATAACTCATTTTTTAAAATGATACCCATAAAAACGGCATGAGGTTTATTAACTCTCATGCCGTTTTCTTTTTTAAAGCCACTTTTAAGATAAAAAAGGGATATATAGTTGACAGAATATTATCAATAAATTAAAATTATTTCATACCATATTCAGATAATAGTTACCGTAATACGATAAAAGTCGGTTTGTCAATTTAAAAAAAGGAGGAGCAGGGAATGCAGCTGATGTCCTACATGAAAAAATACTATCAGCTTAAAAACGTAATGGAAACTACTGGGCTTACTTATGGATTGTCCGATAAAAGAACGGTTGCCCTCAGCCACGAACTAGATTCATTAATAACTGAAATTATGAGAATTAAATATCCAGTAACAGATCGACAAGCAAGTAAGTATGAAAAAATCATGAAGTAGAAATATCTTACAAACTCTCATATTTCATAATGGAGGATGATCATGTGTTAAAGAAAGTTTTAATTGCCAATCGCGGCGAAATTGCTGTTCGTGTCATTCGCGCGTGCAAAGAATTAGGAATTAATACAGTCGCTGTATACTCAGAAGCAGATAAAGAAGCATTACATGTGCGGCTTGCAGATGAAGCATATTGTATTGGGCCACACTTATCAGCCAAAAGCTACTTAAACATCACAAATTTGCTGAGTGTTGCGAACGTTACCAATGCAGATGCTATTCACCCCGGTTATGGGTTTTTGGCAGAAAATGCTGATTTTGCCAAACAATGTAATGAGAACAACATCATTTTTGTCGGACCATCGCCTGAGGCAATCAGTAAAATGGGGGCAAAAGCTGTTGCACGAGAGACAATGCGGGTAGCAGGTGTGCCGATTGTCCCCGGTACAGCTGGGGTTATTGAAGATATGGAGGAGGCACTTCAGATTGCTAGAAAGATAGGCTACCCTGTAATTGTAAAAGCAACTGCTGGCGGCGGGGGCAAAGGGATGCGGGTTGCGGAAAGTGAAGAAGAACTAAAAAAGGCTATTTCCATGGCGCAGCAAGAAGCAGAAACGGCTTTTGGCAATTCGGGTGTATATTTAGAAAAATATATCGAGGAACCACGTCATATTGAAATCCAAATTATCGGTGATAATTATGGAAATGTAATGCATCTAGGGGAACGAGATTGCTCTATTCAAAGAAGGCACCAAAAACTAATAGAAGAAGCGCCATCCCCTGCACTTAACGGAGAATTAAGAAGGAAAATGGGCGAGGCGGCCTTAAAAGCGGCAAAAGCGGTTCAATACTCTGGAGCAGGTACGATTGAATTCTTATTAGATAAACACAAGAATTTTTATTTTATGGAAATGAATACAAGGATTCAAGTGGAACATCCTGTAACGGAGTTTATCACAGGTGTTGACTTAGTCAAAGAACAATTATTGGTTGCATCTGGGCAAAAACTTTCGTTTACCCAAGAAGAAGTAAAGATAAATGGCTGGGCAATTGAATGCCGTATTAATGCGGAAAATCCAGATAAGAACTTTATGCCTTCACCAGGGAAGGTTGGATTTTACCTGCCGCCTGGGGGTCTTGGGGTCCGTGTTGATAGTGCGGTTTATCCAGGTTATACGATATCGCCATTTTATGACTCAATGATTGCGAAGTTAATTGTTCACGGAAAAGACCGGGAAGAAGCGATAGCAAGAATGAAAAGGGCATTAAATGAGTTTGTTGTCGAAGGAATTGATACGACGATTGCTTTTCATCTTCGATTATTAGAACATCCTGAATTTATTTCTGGAGATTTTACAACGAAGTTCTTAGAAATTCATGACCTATCAGTTTCACCTATATAAAGGGTTACATAAATCAAATATGATTGAAAAATATCAATTAGAGGAGTGTTGAGACATGTTTAAAATCAATGAAATTAAAGAATTAATACGTACGGTAGACCGTTCTACAATTGGAGAATTAACGATTAAAGGGGAAAACAATCAGCAAATTACCATCACGAAACAAATGAATGTCGGACAAGTCATCTATTCCGGTGAAATTCAAGAATCAGCTATTCCTAACCCAACTCCAGTAATAGCCGAGGCAGCCCCCGTCAAAAACCAGGAGCCGCCCGGTCAACAGCCTCATGAAAGTCAAGCACCTGTAACGAATGTAGATGAAACATCCACTCAAACCATTAACGCTCCAATGGTTGGAACTTTTTATTCTTCCCCTACACCTGAATCAGAACCCTATGTAAGAGTAGGCGATCAAATATCGGAAAATACGGTACTTTGTATTGTCGAAGCGATGAAGCTGATGAATGAACTAGAAGCGGAAATCAGCGGTGAAGTGGTTGATATTCTTGTGGAAAATGGCCAAGTGGTTGAATATGGTCAGCCTCTTTTCCTTGTTAAAACTGCGTAAGAAAATAGGAAGCACACAAAAGAAAGGAGGAAAAGGAAATGGATATGTTCGATAAAATTGAAATAATGGAAGTAAGACGTGAAAAAGTTATGTTAGGCGGCGGTGAGGAACGGATTGAGGCCCAACATGACCGTGGAAAATTTACAGCAAGAGAGCGGATTGAATTATTGATAGATGAGGGAACATTTGTTGAAATCAATCCGTTTATTGAAAATCGCGGTCTAGAGTATGGTGCCGGGGATGCGCCAGGTGAAGGGGTCGTGACAGGTTACGGTAAAATAAATGGCCGTGTCATTTTCTTATTTGCGCAAGATTTTACTGTGTTCGGCGGTGCGTTAGGGGAAATGCACGCAGCCAAGATTACCAAAATTATGGATTTAGCAGCTGAAAATGGAGCACCTGTAATTGGGTTAAATGATTCCGGCGGGGCGCGAATCCAAGAAGGTGTATTGTCTCTCAATGGCTATGGCCAGATTTTTTACCGTAACTCTATTTATTCAGGGGTGATCCCGCAAATTTCCGTTATATTGGGACCTTGTGCAGGAGGAGCTGTTTATTCACCTGCTATTACAGATTTTGTTTTTATGGTAGAAAAGACCAGTCAGATGTTTATTACCGGCCCAAAGGTAATTGAAACGGTAACAGGTGCAAAGATCAATAGTGAGGATTTAGGCGGTGCATCTGTACATATGTCAAAAAGCGGAAATGCCCATTTCGCAGCAGCTACCGAGGAAGAGGTTTTAACAGAAGTACGGCGATTAATCAGTTTTCTGCCGTCAAACAATGAAGAAAAGCCACCTTATAAAAAACCGGAAAACAAAACCCCAATCAATGAGCGAATCGATGAATTACTTGATGTTGTCCCAATTGACGGAACCAAGGTATATGATGTTCGGAAAGTGATTCGGTTAATTGTTGATGATGAAGATTTTATGGAAGTGCAGCCAAAGTTTGCAAAGAATATTGTCATCGGCTTTGGACGCATCAACGGTGATACCGTTGGAATCATCGCCAATAATCCAAAGACGATGGCGGGAGGGCTTGATATTGATTCCTCAGACAAATGTGCTCGTTTTATCCGTTTCTGTGATTGCTTTCAAATTGCATTAATCACCTTTGAGGATGTAAGTGGTTTTATTCCTGGAATCCAGCAGGAGCATGGCGGTATTATCCGTCATGGGGCAAAAATTTTGTACGCGTATTCGGAAGCGATTGTTCCGAAAATTACGGTGATTCTTCGTAAAGCATATGGCGGTGCCTATGTAGCTTTAAACAGTAAAGCAATTGGGGCCGACCTAGTATTCGCTTGGCCAAATGCGGAAATTGCCGTGATGGGACCTGCTGGGGCAGCAAACATTCTTTTTGCAAAAGAAATCAATGAAAGCAGCAAGCCCGAAACTGTCCGCCAAGAGAAAATCGATGAATACCGCGAGCGCTTCGCCAATCCGTATGTGGCAGCGGCAAATGGGATTGTTGATGACGTCATTGATCCGAGAGATACAAGATATAGGATAGCGAGCGCCTTAGAAGTGCTAAAAAACAAGAAAAAAGGCTTACCGATGAAAAGACATGGAAATATACCACTCTAACCTTTCAAGGTAATTGTGAAATAGCCATTTCAATACTAAAAAAACTTAAAGAGGGGAGCGAGCGATAAGCAAATAGGTAGATGCTTACGCGACTTATAATGAAGAAAGTTTTAGATCAATTTTCAGAATTTGAAATCCCAAGTTATAAAAAGTGGCGTGAAGTAACAGAAAAATCCCTAAAAGGCACTACCTTTGAACAAGGGCTTGTCACCGAGACCTATGAAGGGATTTTGCTTCAACCAATGTATCGGAAGGAGGATGCAGAAAATCTTCCTTTTATTCACACTTTACCAGGTAAAGCCCCGTTTACTCGAGGTACACACACACTTACAAATGGATGGGAGATCAATCAAGAAATCAATGTTGCTACACCAATAGAATTTAATAAAGTTGCACGGCACGATCTTAACCGTGGGCAGACTGCACTAAATATTGTCCTTGATACACCAACGAAATGGGCCGTAAATGCAACTGATGTAGCTTCAGAAGCCGGTAAAGCGGGCCTTTCGATTTCAGGGATAAAGGATATAACCAACATATTAGAAGGTATTAACATTAAAAATGTCCCCATTCATGTTCATGCTGGAGCCAATTCATTACCGCTTTTTTCTCTGTTTATTGCTCATTTAGAACAAGCAGAACTGCCTGTAGAAGACTTGTGTGGATGTCTAGGAATGGATCCGCTTGGGGAACTAGTGACGAGTGGATCATTACCATATGAGTTAGCGGATTGTTATACACTAATGACCGATCTCACCAAATGGGCAAATTACCACACACCAAACTTACAGACCGTGCTGGTTCATGGAAATGCCTATCATAATGGTGGAAGCAGTGCGGTTGAAGAATTAGCTTTTTCCTTATCAACTGGGGTTGAATACTTACACGAGCTTACTAGTCGGGGTGTAGACGTAAATATAGCCGCAAGATGTATCCGTTTCTCGTTTTCAATGGGATCAGATTTTTTTATGGAAGTGGCAAAATTACGGGCAGCAAGAGCACTTTGGGCTAGAATTGTTGAAACTTTTGGCGGGAATGAAGAAGCTCAAAGGATGACAATACATGCACGAACATCTGCATGGACAAAAACGATTTTTGACCCGTATGTGAATATGCTTCGAGCTACAACAGAGGCTTTTGCTGCCGCAGTAGGCGGAGCTGACAGTATACATGTTAGCTGTTTTGATGAAGCAATTCAAAAATCAACCGATTTTTCACGGCGAATTGCACGGAATACCTCAATCATTTTAAAAGAGGAAGCACAAATTGTCAGGGCCATCGACCCTGCTGGTGGTTCATGGTACGTTGAAGTTTTGACAAATGAAGTAGCAAAAAAGGCCTGGGAGCTTTTCCAACAAACAGAGGAAAAAGGCAGTATGTCGCAGGCGATAATAAATGGATTCCCACAAGAAGTGGTTCAAAGAACTGCCGTAAAACGAGCAAGGAATATTGAGCAGCGGAATGATATTTTTGTCGGGACAAATATGTATGTGAATAAGGATGAAAAAGGGCTAGATTGGCCAGCAGATGATGAAACAGCCCAAATTGTTGATCATCTTCAACAGGTCAAAAGTCGAGCCTATATTCCGGTTGGAAGCTTAATTGCCAAAGCAAATAAAATCGAAGCTGCTGTTCAGGTAGCGAAACAAGGAGCTTCGTTAGGTGAATTGGCGAAAGCTACAGGGAGAAAAACGGAAGCAGTTATTTGTGCGAAAGCGATCCTACCTACTCGAGGCGCCATTTCGTTTGAAGAACACCTTAAGACAGAAGGAGCTGCTGTATCATGATTAAACCTGATTTCAGCCAAATAACATACACAGACGAGGTGAAAGCAGAATTTAACGATTGGCGTATCCAAGCAGAAAATATTTCTGGTAAGTCTTTAAAAGAATTAGCGGTTTCTACCTATGAATCGATAGAAGTAAAGCCGCTCTACACAAAAGAAGACACAAACGGAATGAAGCATTTGAATTATACAGCGGGAATTGCACCCTTTTTCCGCGGGCCATACCCGGCCATGTATAAAACGCAACCATGGACGGTTCGTCAATATGCGGGCTTTTCAACAGCGGAAGAGAGTAATGCGTTTTACCGCAGAAACTTAGCGGCTGGTCAAAAGGGCCTTTCGATTGCTTTTGACCTCGCTACACACCGAGGTTATGACTCCGATCATCCAAGAGTAGTGGGTGATGTGGGGAAAGCTGGGGTTGCCGTTGATTCCATTCTGGACATGAAAATTTTATTTGATGGAATTCCACTAGACCAAATGTCAGTTTCGATGACAATGAACGGTGCTGTTTTACCCATCATGGCCTTTTACATTGTTGCGGCTGAAGAGCAAGGAGTACCGCAAGAAAAGCTTTCCGGAACGATACAAAATGATATTTTAAAAGAATATATGGTTCGGAATACCTACATTTATCCACCGGCACCATCAATGAAAATTATCGCAGATATTTTCGAATATACATCAAAGTATATGCCAAAGTTTAATTCAATTAGTATCTCAGGTTATCATATGCAAGAAGCAGGGGCCACAGCCGATATTGAATTAGGCTATACGCTTGCAGATGGATTGGAGTATGTCAGAACAGGCTTGAAAGCCGGTATGAATATAGATAAATTTGCTCCACGTCTATCTTTTTTCTGGGCAATTGGAATGAATTACTTTATGGAAGTGGCAAAAATGCGAGCAGCTCGGTTAATTTGGGCCAAGCTGATGAAAGGGTTTAACCCGAAAAACGAAAAGTCGCTGGCACTTCGGACACATTCACAAACATCTGGATGGAGCTTAACAGAACAGGATCCCTTTAATAATGTTACACGTACGTGTATTGAAGCAATGGCGGCTGCCCTCGGTCATACCCAATCGCTTCATACGAATGCACTTGATGAAGCAATTGCCTTGCCGACCGATTTTTCTGCTCGGATTGCCCGTAATACACAATTATACCTTCAGAGTGAGACTGGAATTACCAATGTATTAGACCCATGGGGCGGCTCTTATTATGTGGAGTCACTAACCGCTGAATTACTAGAAAAAGCTTGGGCACATATTGAAGAAATCGAATCACTAGGCGGGATGGCAAAAGCGATAGAAACAGGATTGCCAAAAATGAGAATAGAAGAAGCTGCTGCAAGAAGACAGGCCCATATTGATTCTGGTAAAGAAGCTATAATTGGTGTGAATAAATACCGTCTGGAAAAAGAAGACCCCCTTGAGATTTTAGATATCGATAATACAGCCGTTCGTGAAGCGCAAATTAGCCGCTTAGAGAAACTTCGTGCTGAAAGAGATGAGTCAAAAGTTGAAGCGGCATTGCAAGCGATCACAAAAGCAGCTGAAACGGGGGAAGGAAATGTCTTAGGGTTAGCAATTCATGCTGCTCGTGTTAGAGCAAGCTTAGGAGAAATTTCGGATGCATATGAAAAAGTTACGGGGCGGCATAGGGCAATCATTCGCTCCATTAGTGGAGTATACAGAACGGAGTTTGGTGAAGAAGACCAAGTAAAATTAGTGCGTGAAATGGCTGACCAGTTCGAAGAAAATGAAGGTCGCCGTCCTCGAATTATGGTTGCGAAAATGGGTCAGGATGGACATGACCGAGGAGCAAAGGTAATTTCGACCGCTTTTGCCGATCTAGGTTTTGATGTGGATATCGGTCCATTATTTCAAACCCCTGAGGAGGCTGCCATTCAGGCTGTCGAAAATGATGTCCATGTACTAGGGATGAGTTCGCTTGCGGCTGGACATAAAACGTTACTTCCTCAAGTCATAGATGCACTAAAGCGTTTAGGCAGAGAAGACATTGCTGTCGTGATAGGCGGTGTAATTCCATTCCAAGACTATGATTACTTGAAAGAAAAAGGAGCCTCTGCCATTTTCGGACCCGGAACGGTGATCCCGGTTGCAGCACAACAAGTGATTGAGGAAATAAACCGTCGTCTTGGCTTCGCATCGGGAAATGATAATAAATGAAAAATTTATGTCGATATGTTGCGGCAATTGAATAGCTATTCCAATAAACAAACGTTATTAAAGTAGAAGGGAGGACGGAATGACTGAGGAAATAAAGGTCCAATCAAATCAGCTCTTTCCGCCTAGACGAAGACAACTTTCGGTTGATGATTATGTACAAGGTGTAATGAATAGTGATCGTGCCATTATTGCACAAGCGATAACATTGGTGGAAAGCAATTTACCGCACCATAGAGAAAAGGCCCAAAAAGTATTGAAACAGCTCATGCCATATACCGGAAAATCAATTCGGGTCGGTTTTACAGGAGTTCCGGGGGCAGGTAAGAGTACGTTAATTGAATCATTTGGGATGATGCTCTGTGAGCAAAATCATCGAGTTGCAGTATTAGCCGTTGACCCGACAAGCAGTATTTCCAAAGGCAGTATTCTCGGGGACAAAACGCGAATGGAACAACTCTCCCGCCATCCAAACGCATATGTTCGACCATCACCTTCAGGTGGGACATTAGGCGGGGTCACGAAAAAAAGTCGAGAAACGCTTCTTATTTGTGAGGCCGCAGGGTATAACGTAATTATTGTTGAAACGGTGGGAGTCGGTCAAAGTGAAATAACTGTCCGTTCCATGGTGGATTTTTTCCTAGTGTTGATGTTGACTGGTGCGGGCGATGAATTGCAAGGAATAAAAAAAGGTGTGATGGAATTGGCAGATGCGATATTCATCAATAAAGCTGATGGTGCAAACAAACAATCTGCCATCACTGCGAAGATGGAATACAATCGATTGCTCCATTTCATCCAGCCGATCACGGATGGCTGGGAAACAAAGGCGTTTACCGTGTCCGCATTAACAGGCGAAGGCATATCGCACATATGGGAGGTTATTGAGAAATATAAAGAGGTCACTATTCGTACAGGAATATTTGAGACGAAAAGAAAAGAACAAATGATTAACTGGGTCCATTCTATGATTGGTGATAAGTTAAAGGAGAGATTTTACGGGAAACCATTGATGAAACAATCGATTGCCGAAATAGAGCAGCTGCTTATTCATGGTCACACTTCACCGTCGCTCGCTGTCCAACAGTTATTCAGAATCTATGATGAAAAACGATAAGAAACGATAAGGAAATAAGGCAGGCAAACATGGCAAAAAAACAGTGAGAAGATAAGTGTAAATGAGGGGGAACAGGCAGTGGTTGAAAAGATAGGTATTGTTGGAGCCGGAACAATGGGAAATGGTATTGCTCAAGTTGCCGCAGAGGCCAGTTTTCGAGTCATCATGCAGGATATCGATGAACGTTATGTTCAAAAAGGATTAGATACTATTAATACAAACCTTCAACGAGCGGTCTTGAAAGGAAAAATGAAGGAAGAAAGAGCTCGGGAGATTTCAGGGCGAATTTATGGCACTGTGAATTTACAGGACTTGTCAGAAGTTGACATTGTAATTGAAGCTATTATTGAAAAAATGGATGTGAAAAGGGACTTATACAAAAAACTAGATAAGATTTGTCAATCATCAACCATATTAGCATCCAATACTTCTGGTTTAAGCATTACAGAAATTGCCGGTTATACAAACAGGCCAGACAAGGTTTTAGGAATGCACTTTTTCAACCCTGCTCCGGTAATGAAGTTAGTGGAAATTATTAAGGGGCCGGGTACTTCTAAGGAGTCTATTCAAATAATTAGTAATTTGGCAGAGTGTTTTCGGAAAAAGAGTATTTTAGTAAATGATGCCCCGTTATTCGTGGTCAATCGGATTCTAGTATCCATGCTAAATGAAGCGGTCTTTGTTTTGTACGAAGGGACCTCTAGTGCAGAGGACATTGACCAAGCGATGATGCTGGGAGCCAATCATCCGATTGGGCCTTTAGCATTAGCCGATTTAATCGGCCTTGATACGTTGCTATACGTCATTGAAACACTTTATACCGAGACTGCTGATTCTAAGTACAGGCCATGTCCGCTCTTGAAGAAGCTAGTTAGGGCAGGACATATTGGGAAAAAGAGCGGTAAAGGCTTCTATAGTTATCAGTAGAATAGTATTTTGGTTTTTTTGTTTAATAATTGATATTTGGAGTGTCTGTTTAAGTAAAGGAGTTACCTTCTCAACAAATGGAGGACAAAAAAAGGGTGAAACTTAGGAATCATTGGGAGACATTATAACATTCTCGGAAGTCAGGGGTTAGTGAAGCAATAAGTAGGATTAACCCAAATCAAACCATTTTCGTTGCTGGATATTGCAACGAACCACAAACATTAATCGAAGAACTGGTTGTTCAGAGAGATTAATGGGGACAACTTTATATATAAGTGCAGCTGGCAGACCTTTATTGTATGCAAAAGAGGAAAGTCTTCCTTATTTTCGAATTTCACACATTTCTTTCCACTTCAGGCTTAAAATATGCAATCTGTGAATATATTCCGATTAATTTATCTCTAATCCCAAAATTAGTCCAAGAATCAAAAGTGGATGTGACCTTTATTCAGGTTACACCCCCTAACAATGACGGCTTTTGCAGTTTAGGTATTTCGGTTGAGGCCGTCCATGCTATTGTAAAAAGGCAGATTAATTCTTAGCGGAAGTAAACGAGCAGATGCCATTTACCCACGGGAATACCTTGATTAGTGTTGACAAAATTGACTGTTTTGTTCCGTCATCCCGGCCGCTTCTTTCAATTCCCGATTGCAGATTGAGCGATGTCGAAAGACAAATAGGTGAACATGTGGCTAGTCTCATTCCCGATGGTGCTACCATTCATGGGGAATAGGTAATATTCCGAACAGTGTTTTATATGCATTAAAGGATAAAAAGGATTTGGGGGTCCATTCAGGTTCCATTAGAGATCCAATCATTGGTTTAATTGAAAAAGGGGTCATTACGAATCGAAAGAAAACAATCCTCCCGGATAAAGTGGTTTGCACGACATTACTTGGGACGGACTAATTATATAAATAAGTTAACAACAATCCCCTGATTGAACTTCATCCTGCGGAATTTACTCATAATGGAACCATTTTAGCCCAAATCGATTATTATATTTCAGTTAATGCAGCATTAAATGTTGATCTTACGGAGCAAATAAATGCGGAATCGATCAATAACAAAACGATTGCCGGAGTTGGCGGGCAAATGGACTTTATTCGCGGTACTCAGTATTCAAAAGGTGGAAATTCAATTATTGCAATGCCTTCCACATAAATGGAGGGAGAATATCTCGAATTAAAGCATCTGTAGATAAAGTTACTTCGCTAAAGTCAGAAATCGACTATGTTGTGACGGGATATGGGATTGCAAATTTGTTTGGGAAGAGCCTGCATGAAATTGCACAAGCATTAATTTCGATTGCACATCCAGATTTTCGGGATGAACTAGAGTAACAGTGGGGAAGATAATTTTTATCCAATAAAGTTAATTGACAGAATGTTTTAAATATAATATTATTAATTTATACCGAAATTCAATTGTAAACACCGTTATACGATAAAATAATGCGCAATTGCCCCAGAGAGGGTTAAAATTGAAAGGAGAGAATCTTATGGGTGATGTTTATATAGTTGGAGGAGCACGGACACCTTTCGGAAGTTTTGGTGGGGGTTTAAAGGATGTTTCTGCAACAGATTTGGGAGTGATCGCAAGTAGAGGAGCAATTAAGAAAAGTAATATCCCAGTTGAAGAGATTGGTCATGTGTTTGTCGGAAATGTGATTCATACATCCAAAAATGCCTCTTACTTAGCAAGGCATGTTGCTTTAAAAGCAGGAATTCCGATTGAGACACCTGCTCTAAGCCTTAATCGGTTATGCGGTTCTGGATTGCAGGCTGTCGTCTCAGCAGCTCAATCGATTTTGTTACATGATACGGAAGTGGCATTAGCAATAGGGACAGAAAATATGAGTCAGTCCCCACATGTATTAAGAGATGTCCGTTTTGGGACGGGTCTTAAGTCACCACAAATGGATGACATGCTTTGGGCTACGCTGACTGATGAATATACTGGTTGCGGCATGGGTGTCACGGCAGAAAACCTGGCAAATAAATATGAAATAACCCGGGAGGAACAAGATCAATTCGCCGTTCAATCCCATCAAAAGGCTGCAAAGGCGCAAAGCTCGGGCAGATTCCAACAAGAAATTACCCCTGTAACAATAACGGATAAAAAGGGGAAACAAATCATTGTATCAGAAGATGAACATATTCGTCCCAATACATCATTGGAAGGCTTAGCAAAATTGAAACCTTCCTTCAAAAAAGATGGAACGGTCACTGCAGGAAACGCCAGCGGTATCAACGACGGGGCCGCCGCCTTAGTTCTGGCAGGGGAATCCTATCTACAAAGAAACTCTGAAATAAGACCTATTGCTAGAATTCTATCATGGGGGATTACTGGAGTAGATCCCCATATCATGGGAATTGGACCGGTTACTGCTAGTTTACTAGCTTTAAAGAAGGCAGGGCTCAGCATTAACGATATCGATTTATTTGAATTTAATGAAGCATTCTCTGCCCAATTTCTTGCAGTTCAAAAAGAACTAGATATTAACCGGGAAAAGGTAAATGTAAACGGCGGTGCCATTGCTTTGGGACATCCAGTTGGCGCAAGTGGGGCAAGAATCATTCATTCCCTGGCAATTGAATTAAAAAATCAAGCGAAAAAGATTGGTCTTGCTTCGCTCTGTATTGGCGGGGGACAGGGGATTACCATCATTATTGAAGCAATCTAAAAGGAACTCCTTTCAATATAATCAAAGGAGAAACGAAAGCCGAATTTTGAATAGAAAAAAAGAAATTTTGTTAGATTAATAGGAGGGTAAAAGATGAAAATTTTCGTCATTATGAAACGAACCTTTGATACTGAGGAAAAAATTAGCCTTAACAAAGGGAAGATTGATCAAAGCGGGGCAACTTTTATCATCAATCCTTACGATGAATACGCTATTGAGGAGGCAATTTTGCTACGTGACCAGCATGGCGGGGAAGTAACCGTTGTAACAGTCGGCGATGAAGACTCCGAGAAAGAACTTCGTACTGCATTAGCCATGGGGGCGGATAAGGCTGTATTAATTAATAGTGAAGATATAGAGGAACTCGACCAATTCACAACCGCAACACTCCTTGGTACATATTTAAAATCACAAGAGTATGACATTATTCTTGGTGGGAATGTCGCGTCTGATGGTGGTACTGGACAAGTCGGTCCGCGGGTCGCAGAAATGTTAAGTATACCGCAGGTAACAACTATTACAACCCTTGAAATAGCAGATGGCAAAGCAACCATTATCCGGGACGTTGAAGGGGACGAAGAAACGATTCAGGTGTCCCTTCCAGTTCTCGTTACAGCCCAACAAGGATTAAATGAGCCGCGTTATCCATCCTTGCCAGGCATTATGAAGGCAAAGAAGAAGCCGCTTGAAACCATTGATCTTGATGATCTAGATCTTGAAGAGGAAGATGTTGAAGCAAAAACTTCCACAGTACAAGTATTTCTTCCATCAGCCAAAAAAGCGGGAAAAGTTCTTGAAGGTGATGATACTGCAAGTCAAGTTAAGAAATTAGTGTCACTATTAATGTCTGAAGCAAAAGTCATTTAATGGGGGGATCGTAATGAGTAAAAAAGTATTAGTAATTGGGGAAGTACGTGATGGAGAATTACGGAAAGTATCACTTGAAGCAATTGCTGCTGGGAAAGTAGTAGCCGGAGGTGGAGAAGTAGTTGGGGTACTTCTTGGTGAAAAAGTCGACGTACTGGTAAACAGTTTCTTTCAATATGGTGCAGACCGGGTCGTTGTTATTAATCATTCAGCTCTAAAAAGCTATACAACAGATGCCTATCAACAGGCACTCCTACAAGTTATCAAAACAGAGAATCCAGAAGGAATAATCCTTGGTCATACTGCAATTGGGAAAGATTTATCACCAAGATTAGCGATGAAGCTTAAGGCTGGATTAATTTCTGATGCAATTGCAGTAGAAACTAATGGGGATGAAACAGTATTTACCCGACCAATCTATTCCGGTAAAGCATTTGAAAAAAAGAAAGTAAAGGAAGGAATTATTTTTGCCACAATTCGTCCTAATAATATTACAGCCCTTGAGAGGGATGATTCTAGAAACGGTGAAATTAAACAACTTTCTGTAGAGATTCAAGATCTCCGCACTGTGATAAAAGATGTTGTTCGAAAAGCAGTTGGTACTGTCGATTTATCAGAGGCAAAAATCATTATTTCTGGAGGCCGCGGCGTAAAAAGTGAAGAAGGATTTAAGCCGCTGCAAGAATTAGCTGATGTTTTGGGCGGAGCAGTTGGAGCTTCCCGCGGTGCCTGTGATGCTGGTTATTGTGACTACTCTTTGCAAATTGGTCAAACAGGCAAGGTGGTAACGCCTGATTTATATTTTGCGATTGGAATATCAGGAGCGATTCAACACTTAGCAGGAATGTCCAACTCCAAAGTCATTGTTGCAATTAATAAAGATCCAGAAGCCAATATTTTTAAAGTGGCGGATTATGGAATTGTCGGCGATTTATTTCAAATTGTACCAATTTTAACAGAAGAGCTTAAAAATGTATTACATGTAAAAGAGACAGTGTAAGTAATAGTAGAATTGATCATAGAAATTCCAATATTTACTGTTATAAACATCATTGGTTTACTGCTAGTACTTTCTTCTCTATAAAATATAAGTTATTAAATAAAAAGGGGTTGTCCAAAAATCATTTAAAACTGACTTTTTTGGAACCTCTTTTTATTTTTTTAAAAAAATTGTGTTAAGAAATTAGGGATGTTGATTCCCACTAGAGGTGCTTCACTTCCCGCGGGCGTTCCGAGGAGACTCCGTGGGGTCTCCCATTCCCCGTACTCCCGCAGGAGACTCGCTCCTTAAGCGTGGACACTTAGTAAATGGGCTGTTAGCCAAATGGTTGAAGGGATTGAGCTCCGAAATACTTAACTCGAGAGGGCTGAAGCGTTTGCCTGTGCAGAAAACAATATTTCTATTTCGATATGGCGAGATAATAGATACATCTATTCTTGTTAAAAAGTAGTAATCCGGTATTTTGCCTTTATCTATGAGGATATCAAAAAGCATAATCATGTAATTGCTCGTAGATCTTCCGAACTATATTAAGGTCATTTTATCTATTTCAGTCTGCAAAGTTTGATTTATCTGAAAATTAGAAATTGACTATGAAGTAATTAACCTTTATAATATTCATTACAGGTATAATAAACCGATAGGTGGTAAAAGACCGCTTGTGATTTAAAATATAATAAAGAGGTGCAAAAAATGAAAGCTCTCCAAATACCCGTGGTGGACCTTCCAAAACATACCGAAGATTTAAGGTCAGAAGTTAGACAGTTTATCAAAGATGAGATAGCAAGTGGTTCATTTGAACCGAGGTGCGATTCTTGGTTAAGTGGGTTTTCAGCTGGATTTTCAAGAAAACTAGGAGAACAGGGCTGGATAGGCATGACTTGGCCAAAAAAATATGGCGGGGGGGAAAGATCCTCTATTGAAAGATATATTGTGACGGAGGAATTATTGTCCGCAGGAGCCCCTGTTGCTGGGCATTGGATTGCTGACAGACAGTCTGGCCCGCTTTTTCTTAAATTTGGAACGGAAGAACAAAGGGAATTCTTTTTACCGAAGATAGCTAAAGGAGAATGCTTTTTTTCCATCGGTTTGAGTGAACCGAATGCGGGTTCAGATTTAGCTGCCCTCCAAACCAGAGCAGTTAAGGTCGATAAAGGGTGGATTTTAAATGGAAGCAAAATTTGGACAAGTGGAGCTCATAATGCGCACTACATGATAACGCTTTGTCGGACCTCTCCTATGAATCCAGATAACCGCCATGGTGGAATGAGCCAACTAGTTGTGGATTTAGCTGCACCTGGAGTAACCATTAGACCTATTCACCTTATGACAGGAGAACATCATTTTAATGAAGTATTCATGGAAGATGTTTTTGTACCAGATGATATGGTAGTTGGTGAGATTGGAAACGGTTGGAAACAAGGGATGGCTGAATTAGCTTATGAACGAAGTGGTCCTGAACGGTTTCTAAGTACCTACCCGCTCTTAAATGAACTGACAAATAGTTTATTAGAAAATGGAGATACAAAAGGTTTGAATGAGGTAAGTAGGGTAATATCGAGATTATGGACATTGCGGAATATGTCTTTAGGCATTGCCCAAATGTTAGAAGATGGAATTCCTTCAAATATTATTGCATCTTTAGTAAAAGACCAAGGAACGAAATTTGAACAAGAAATGGCTGAGATTGCTAGATTAATTGTATCAGTCACTCCATCTACACAATCGGATTCTCGATTAGGAAGACTGATGGCGCAGTCCATTCTTCAGTCTCCAGGATTTACTTTACGTGGAGGAACGACCGAAATTCTTCGGGGAATTGTTGCTAAGGGGGTTATTCAAAAATGAGTGAAATGCAAGAAATGATTATGGAATCTGTTACTAAACTTTTTGATAAGTATTCAACGAAAGAAGTTATTAATGAGTCAGAAAATGGACGTTGGGCGCAAGAATTATGGGAACAGTTAGTGGAAAATGGGATGGTAACGGTCGCAATACCAGAAGAATTGGGAGGCAATGGGGGGGATTATTCCGATGCGTTAAGTATTTTGCGTTTAGCTGGTAAATATTCTGCTCCTATTCCACTTGCTGAAACTTATTTAGCGAATTGGATTTTGATGGGGTTAGGTGAAAACGTAACAGACGAAATCACGACTGTTTCCTGTTCAAAGGATGTAAATCCTATACAGCTTCAGAAAAATGGCGATGGTTGGGTTGTTTTTGGTAGTGTAAAGCAGGTACCTTGGGCGCGATTTGCGAAAAAGTTATTAGTAATGGGAGAAACATCGGAAGGCTCAATCGTAGCACTTATTCCACTAAAAAATGCGAAAATCATTCAAGGGGAGAATCTTGCTGGGGAAGCAAGGGATGAAGTGATATTTAATAACGTTTATCTACATGATTGTAAAACAATTAAAGTGGATGGGGTTTTACAAAAGAAAAATATACTTTATGGTGGGGCGCTAACTCGTACTGCTATGATGGCGGGTGCTTTAGAGAATATCATGGAGTTAACCGTTCAGTATACAAATGAGCGCTCTCAATTTGGCAGACCAATTCATCGTTTTCAAGCGGTTCAACAACATCTAGCAATGCTAGCAGGCGAAACAGCTGCAGCGAGTACTGCTGCTAATTGTGCGGTTGATTCCTATGGGAAGGATTTATTCACTAATGAGATTGCATTTGCTAAAATTCGCGTCAATGAGGCTGCAGGAAAGGCGAGTTCAATTGCTCATCAAGTATTAGCGGCAATTGGATTTACATATGAGCATACGTTACACCACAGTTCGCGTAGACTTTGGTCATGGAGAGATGAATTTGGAACAGAAACTGATTGGGAGCAGATTGTAACGGAGCAGCTAGTCACTTTAAAACAAGATGGACTTTGGTCAATGATTACAGGGAATGAAAATAAACATCAAAAGGTGGAATTATAAATGAGTGATTTGATCTTTACTGTAGAAAATGATATTGCTAGGATCACCCTAAATCGGCCGGACTCCTTAAATGCTTTTAGCTTAGAAATGATTGATTTATGGATTGGTGCATTGGAAACGATCCGTGACTCCGACAATATTCGGGCCGTTGTTTTGAATGGTAATGGTCGAGGATTCTGTGCTGGTGGTGATGTTAAAGCCATGGTAAGAGGAGAAGGATTCCTTCAAAGTGATGGACAGTTGGACATTACCTCCACAGCGTTGGCTCGAAAAAATTCAATTTGGAAAAAAGTACAAAGAGTACCTTTGATTTTACAGGAAATTGATGTTCCAGTCATTGCTGCTATTCATGGAGTTGCCTTTGGAGCAGGATTTGACATGGCCCTTGCCTGTGATATTAGAATAGCTGCAGAAAACACGAGAATTTCCGAAAGTTATGTGAAGGCTGGTATTGTGCCAGGTGATGGTGCTGCATGGTTTTTACCAAGATTAATAAGAATGGATAAGGCTCTGGAATTGTTATGGACAGGTAAACAATTATCAGCGCAGGAAGCGAAAGAGCTTGGACTGGTGACCCATGTGGTTGAGGATGAAAAGTTGAATGATTTTGTGAATGAATATGTTGAGAAACTGGCAAATGGTCCAAAGGAAACAATGCGTTTTATTAAAAGAGCGGTCTATCAAGGTCAGGAAATGAGCTTGCGTAATTCCTATGATATGATTTCATCTGCAATGGGAATTGTGACCGAGCTTGAAGATTATCAAGAAGGTGTTAGGGCAATTGCAGAGAAAAGAAAACCAAACTTCAAGTAACCTTGAACTGCTGCCAGAAAAGGGCAGTGGTTTTTTATGATTAACTTTTAGTTGGAGTTTTTGACAATAGTAAGCTATGAAATTCATCTTCCCAAAACCATTAATTGAAAATTAAAAGATAATCGAGAAGTATGAGTAAAATTATTGTAGGTAAAATTTAACTCCTTCTTTTGGTGAAGGATCGAAAGATCGTTCACCAAAGCTACTATGAAGTGATATCGTTCCTTAAATCTTAAGTTTATAGGTGGGGAGATAAGCAAATGAATAATTCAAAGCTGTGGACGAAGGATTTTATTATTTTTACGTTTGCATCATTTTTTTTGAACTTTATATTTTTCTTATTATTGGCAACTATTACGGTGTATTCAATGGATGTATTTAACGCCTCAGAAAGTAAAGCTGGACTTATTGCTGGTATTTTTTCTGTCGGCATGGTTGTATCTCGTATCTTTATAGGAAAATATATGGATTGGTTTGGACGTAAAAGGCTCTTATATAGTGGATTAATTTTGTTTTTGATAGCGTCATTAATGTATTTGTTCGTTAAGAGTTTGACCTTTTTAATCATTGTGCGATTAATCCATGGTGTGGGGTTTGGAATAAGTACATTGATAATGACTACAGTCGTCTTGGATACTCTTCCAAAGGAAAGAAGAGGGGAGGGGGCTGCTTATTTTAATTCATCTGCTACGATTGCAACGGCAATAGGGCCATTTCTTGGAATCTTCCTGCTTCAGTATACAGAACACAAATCACTATTTATTTTGCTATCTATAGTTGCTATTGTAAGTGTTTTAATTTCACTATTTGCGAGAATCCCAAAAACAGAGATTACAAAAGAACAACTTGAAGAAATGAAAGGGATTAGGCTTAAACAGTTTTTTGAAGGGAAGGCACTGCCTATTTCCATTGTCGCCGGCCTTATAGCGGTAGCTTATTCAGGAGTCATTTCATTTCTTACTCCTTATGCTATTGAGATAAAGTTAACAACTGCAGCAAGTATATTTTTCATTATCCTAGCTATGTCCTCATTTATTTCAAGATTTTTTACTGGACGGTTGTTCGATACTAAAGGAGAAAATGTTGTTATGTATCCAGCAATATTATTGTTTTCGTCTGGTATTCTGATTCTTAGTCAGTCCCATCATGGTTTTGTCCTTTTAATGGCTGGATCGTTAATAGGAATTGGGTTTGGGACGATATTTTTCTGTTCCCAAGTCATAGCATTAAAAAAATCACCACCACATCGGGTAGGATTAGCTATTGCAACTTTCTTAACATTTATCCAAGGAGCATATGGGATAGGACCATTTTTATTAGGATATCTAATTTCTGTGGTTAACTATCGTGGAATGTATATTACTTTAGCTATTTTATCCCTGTTTTGTATCTTTTTATATTACTCACTTCATGGTAAGGAAAGTACAAAACGCATACAAACTTCAAATGAATATTCTAAAAATGTATAGGCTAGCCGATACATTTTGAAATATTCAATTGATTAAATTTTAAAGTATAAATGAGTTCACATGCATTACTAAAAAAGGGGGCTTGTATTATGGTTGCTGTACCTAAACCTGCATCCACAGTCGTACTAATGGATGATTCAAGAGTTTATTTAACAAAACGGCCAACATCAATGAAATTTTTAGGGGGATATCATGTTTTTCCTGGCGGGGCCATTGAAGAAAGGGATCAAAACATAAATAGGAATTATGTAAATACTGAAGGGACAGAAGCTTCTCTCACTCCTGCTCATTACATAGGTGCAGCAAGAGAGTTGTATGAAGAGGTAGGTGTTTTGTTAGGAACCAAGAAGGATGGAACCCCAGTGCGAATACCAAAGGAAAATGAGCTACAATATAGGAAACAACTTTTAAATCGAGAAATTTCATTTTCCCAATTGTTAGAAAATGAAGAACTCAATTTTAACATACAATGCCTAACTTATTTTGGTCAAATTATTACACCAGAGAATCACCCCATTCGCTTTGATACGCGTTTTTTCCTGGCAAAGCTCCCTCAAGGACAATATCCATCACCTGATCAAACGGAGATCGAAGGAGCAGACTGGTATTCGCCTGATGAGGCTATAAATGCTTTAAGAAACAAGAAAATAAGACTGGCACCCCCAACAATCTTAACCCTTAAAACAATAATGAACTATCAAAAAGGTGGTACGCTTAGGATGAAAGTAACAAAAGATGATATATCTACACTAATTCAAAAATTACGAGCGTTCTGGAATGAATAACAAGAATAATTGTACGAATGATTTTTTATTTCTATTAAAACGGTCAAATTATTTTTCCGTAAATTATGATGATGAATGACCCCCTGCTCTCCGCAAGAAGGGAAAAAGGCATATGAGAATTCATGAAACAAATTCATGTATTTTATGGCCTTTTTTTTGTTCCCACTTCCTCATTCGTTAGATGTTGTCTAAAAAGAAACTATGAATATATTATGCTTAAATAAAACCGAAGATTGATGATTATTTGAAATATTATTTACAATCGAAAGATTTTGCTCCTTACTATTTAGGAAGAATTTAATAAGTGAATTTAAGAATAATTAAATTATTTTCTGATAATTCATAATTGACTAATGATTTAAAAGTATATATAATATTGAATAGAGGATACCATTACCGATAATTGATATATTTAGTTAGGGGGGTGTTAGTATTTAGAATTATTCAACAAGAGTTAAAATGCAAGAAAGTACAAACGAATTAATTTAAAGAATAGATGTGAACCTGAACAATGAAAAAATATACAATTAGGGGCACTATTTTTTCTCTTTTTCTCTGTATTTACTTAATTTCCGTTACTTTTAAAGTCGACGCTCTTGTTATTGGAGTAAAGATTCTATATTGTCTAACATTAATTATTTCCTTGCATTCTACTGAATGGAAAAGCAAATTCCTGTCATTTATTTTTATCATTTCAAGTTTTGTTTTGTCTTACTACAGTGGACATAACATTGTATCGTTACTTGATGGATATCCAATGGTGCTAAGTGTGTTAAGTTTAATGGTTATTATGCCGATTTTTTCACTGCCTATTGAAATGGGCCCTTATCCACAAGCAGTTGAAACATTGTTGATGGCAAAAAAACGTAGAATGGGCTCCCATTTTTTTTATAATTTAACAACTTTAATATCATATTTATTAGCAGCATTCATAAGTATGGCTGCAATTGTAATGACTAAAAGTACATTGTCAAAAGCTATTCGATCATTTAAAAAAGAATATCAAATTCAAATAAATATAAAAGCATTAATTAGGGGTTTTTGTCTAGTAATAATTTGGACACCTGTTGCTGCTATGAGTTTATCTGCATTAGAAAGTGTTAAAGGTTCCTGGATTACTTATTTTGTACCTGCATTATTTTTAAGTCTACTTTTACTCGTAATAGACATAATAATTGGCTTTTGGGAAATTCCTTTGACCTACGCTAATAATAAAAAGGTTATTAAAACTGAGAATCCAATACAGACCAAAAAATATTTGTATGCTAATTTATTTGAACTTATCTTTATCTTTATAATATTTATTATTTCATCCAATTTCTTTGCGCATCTAGTTAATGTCTCCTTAATCCATGCATTGTGTGTAATGTCGATTATCATCACTATTGTTTGGGCTATTAGAATAAGAGAGATTAAGAGTATTGCTTACAAAATCAAGTATACCTTCTTAATAGATATATCCAATAAAGATGATCAATTCTCATTGTTTTTGTCCCTTGGTCTGTTTTTATATTCCTTTGAACATAGTATTTTTTTAGAGTTGTTTAATAATATTATTAGTATAATTTTTCCATATTTGGGTGTAGGGCTTATCTTTATTATTGGTTTTATTCCAATTCTATTATGTCAAATTGGAGTTTTCCCCATATTATCCGTGATATTGCTAGCAGGTACTATTGATCCAGAATCAATAAAACTAAAGGCTGAATGGTTTGCGTTACTAATAACAGCGGGGGGTGGAACGGCATTTATGTTTAGCCAATTAAGCGCCACTAACCAATTTATCGCACAACTATTAGAAGTATCTTCGTTAAAAGTTGCTAAAAGTAATAAAAAATTTGCGCTAGTTCTTTGGTTTGTTTCTTGTCTATATGTAATTTTTCTTCAACATTTTTTCTCATAGACACATTCAATAAATTTAAAATAATTGATTAAAAAATATAAAATTGGGAGGAATAATTGTGGCTGGAGCATTGGAAGGTATACGTGTTCTTGATTTATCTAGGGTTTTGGCAGGTCCATTTAGCTCAATGATTTTAGGGGATTTAGGTGCAGATGTAATAAAAGTGGAAGGACCTAGGTCAAAGGATGATACAAGATTTTGGGGGCCACCATTCAAAGGTAATGAAAGTGCTTTTTATTTTTGTACTAATCGAAATAAACGGGGGATTACTGTCGATTTAAAGACAATCGAGGGTCAGAATATAATAAAAAAATTAATTGCTGAATCGGATGTAGTTATTCAGAATTTTAAAACTGGAACTCTAGAGAAATTTGGATTAAGTTATGAGGAAATGAAGAGCATAAATCCTGGTATTATTTTGGCTTCAGTTACTGGGTTTGGTGCTACCGGACCATATAAAGAATTCCCGGGATATGATTATATAATCCAAGCAATGTCAGGATTAATGAGTATAACTGGCGACAAACAAGTAGGTCCTACTAAAGTAGGTGTAGCTATCACTGATGTGATCACTTCTTTATATACGACAATAGGAGTTTTGGCAGCGTTAAATGAAAGAAATGAATCAGGAGAAGGCCAACATATAGATATTGCTCTACTAGATTCGGCAGTATCATCATTAATAAATATAGCTAGTAATTATTTAACCTCTGGAATGGTTCCTGGACTTTTGGGGAATCAACATCCGAATGTTGTCCCATACCAAACATTTGCTTGCAAAGACAGAGAAATGGTTATTGCTGTTGGGAATGATCGGCAATTTAAAAAATTTACGGAAGTAATAGGTAGACCAGAACTTGCTGATGACGAGTTGTATAAAAATAATCCTAGTAGGTTACAAAATAAAGATAAACTAATTTTAATCATATCAGAAGAACTAAAGAAAAAAACCTCAAGTGAGTGGCAACCATTACTACAGAATGCAGGTATACCTAATGGTCCAATTAATGATATGAAAAGTGTTTTTGAAGATCCACAAGTAAATGCAAGAGAAATGATTGTGGAAATGGAACATCCAACTGCCGAAAAAATTAAAATTGTTGGGAGTCCATTAAAACTTTCTAAAACACCAGTAGAGATTAAACGACATCCACCTCTATTTGGTGAACATACGAACGAGGTACTCGAGGAACTTGGATATACGATAGAAGATATAGAAAATTTGAGGAATTCTGACGTAATTTAATAAGAGGGGGCTATTTGATGGTCCCTAAATATACTAGTAATAGAAGCTATACCCTATTTATAAAATAGGGTATAATTAATATAAACATAATTATATTGTCATATTTATTTAGGGGGATATTACATGGATGACAATAACTTTAAGAAAAATTATTCAATGCAAACTTTACATAGGGCCATTCAAATCTTAAGAGCGTTTTCTACCGAAAACAAAATGCTTTCTCTAACTGAATTGCATAATAAGACGGGATTATCTAAATCAAGTTTACAACGTTTACTTTCAACCTTGGTATTTGAAGGTATTTTGCAAAAAAATGAGGAAACTAAAAAGTATCAACTTGGTATAGAATTATTATTTTTAGGTAATTTGGTTGAAAAAAATTCGAGTTTATTATCAATTGCGAATCCAATTATGAAGTCCATTTCTGAAGAAATTGGAGAAACCGTATCTTTGAGCGTAATTGAAGAGAATAGACGTAAATGTATAGGGACAATTCAAAGTAAATATGAACTTCAAGCAAAGGTGTTTGTTGGTCAGGAATCCCCTTTGAATGCTGGGGCCTCAGCAAAAGTACTGTTAGCTTTTCTGCCAGAGGAAGATTTAGTAAAGTACCTTCGGGAAATTGAGCTGCCCAAATTGACTGACAACACTATCACATCTAAAGATGAGTTGTTAGATGAATTATCTAAAATCAGTGACCAAGGCTTTGCAATCAGTTACGGTGAACGCCTTAAAGGAATCATAGCGATAAGTGCACCAATTTTTGATCCCTTTAATGAAATATTAGCTAGTTTAACTGTTGTTATACCAACTGCGAGATTTGAAGAGTATAAAAAACAAGTGCTAATTGATCTTATAAAGAACGGGGCATCAACAATAACGCAAAAAATAAAAACAATTAATTAAATTTATTGAGGAGCATTTAAAAGATTATGCTCCCTTTCTTTTTTACAAACTTTTTCAATATTTAAAATTCAAAAATTATTTTATTTTTGTTATTCTTTATAAAGACGCTTATAAGGAGGGAATTATTTTTGGTCCTTAAGAGTGAAATGAGGAAGTATATTTACAATGTGTTTAATAATGCTAGTGTAGTGGATAAGCAAAAATATGCAATCCTAGGTTTTAATAAATATTTTTCGTTTGAAATAGCGAGTTTGTTCAGTTATTCAATGATTAATCAAGTGGGAATCGGGACTAGATTGTGGACCTTTGGAAAGGAATCTTCTATTACAGATATTATGGAAGACTTTAGTGAAATTCCAGTATTATTTACGGCGATAGAAAATAAACAAGCACAATGCTTTAAAGAGGATGAACTTGTTATAAGATTCCCAAATAAGTACATTGAACGATTTAATATTTGTCATGATTTCTATGTTGTTCCAATAACATATAACAGCAGTGTTATCGGATGTTCAACCCTACGAAAGCCTAGAGAATCTTTCCATTCCCAAAAAGAAGTTCTCCAAGAACTGACCTTTTATGGACAACTTTTAGGTGAATACTTTGAAATAGAGAGAGTGAAGAAAAATAAGCGTAAAAAATTAAGTGACCGGGAAACTGAAGTGCTTCAACGCATGGCTTTTGGGGAAACAATTAAAATAATGGCCGCTAATATGGGGATTAGTGAGTATACTGTGCGGGATTATATTAGATCTACATTTATCAAACTTCAAGTTGAACATCGAGCCCATGCAGTAGCTGAGGCGTTAAGACAAGGGTATATTTCTTAGCCGCAGTAGTTTTGCCATGGAAATTTCTCTTAAATAGAAGAAGCATTTGTTAGATTCTTTTATTAAATAAAGCTTACTATCGCTTTCAACTGCTAGTTATACGACCATCCTTCGTCTTGAAAACAATTTTGCCTGTAGTTTGGCTTTCACCAATCCATTTATCTAGAGCAGATGGTGTTAGATCGTGCTCACGAACGAGGTTTACCTTCAGGCACAGTAGCACCATATGCTTCTCTTTTAGTCATTGTAAATTATCCTCAACTTTATTATCTGTAGTCTACTTAACCTTATAATTTCTGTCTAGACAAGTTTAGCCTATCCAGAAATCCCAATACAGACTATTTTTAAAGGTCATTCAGATTGTTATATACAGTCTTTGAAAAGATTAGCCCCCTTCATTTTAGGGGGTTTATATCGTTGGTCAATTGCTATAGAGTTATTAATGAAAGCACTTACAAATAATTTTAAGAGGTGGATGATCCATGAGAAAAGAAATTATCTCACTTACAAAAGGACTCGATAGAAATTCATTTGCTTACCAACTATTTACAAAAGCCAAACGTCACGGGGTATGGAATCCAGCTGACATTGACTTTACCCAAGACAAGAAAGATTGGGCACAATTATCGGATGCCCAAAAAGATAATATGAGATTGCGATTTTCAAGATTTATTTCTGGTGAGGAGTCAGTAACAATGGACATCCTTCCAATGATCATGACAATGGCTAAAAAAGGCTGGATTGAAGAAGAACTATATTTGACTTCCTTTTTATTTGAAGAGGCAAAGCATGTTGACCTTTTCCATATCCTACTAAATGAACTTGGGGAGTCTTCAGACCTTTCTCATTATCATTCAGATTCACATAAAAAGATGTTTTATGAACTTCTCCCACAAATCATGAATCGTCTATTGGATGACCCGTCTAACAAAAATATTGCTGAAGCTGCAGCTTTCTACAATATGTTTACCGAAGGAGTACAAGCTGAAACTGGATATTTTGGTCTTTATGAAGGCATCATTAAATCGAATTTAATGCCTGGTTTAGCAGAAGGAATCGCCAATTTAAAAAGAGATGAATCACGACATATTGCATTTGGCACGTACCTTCTACAACGATTGATTTCTGAGGAACCAGAATTATATGACTTTGTTTGTGAAAAAATGGAAAAAGAATGGATGCCAATTGCAGCTGAAGTTTGGAAGGGATATGCCTCTGACGCAACGGATCCTTTTGGTGTGAAAATCCAAGATGTATTGGATTTTTCAGAGAAACAACTTAGAGTAAGGATGAATATTTTAAAAAATGCAAGTCTAAATAAAATGGATGTAATTGAATTAATTTAAGTATGACGTGGCTCGTAGATTACTAATCTATGAGCTTTTAAATGACTGACAGAAAAAGAAAAGGGGATATTATATGACTCATACAAAACAAATATTAGAATATTCGTTATATATTAATGGGAAATGGCAGGAGTCCGTTAGTGGTAAATCTTTTGAAGTGAAAAATCCAGCAAATGGAGAAGTTGTAGCGAAAGTTGCACAGGCGGGCAAGGAAGATACTGAATTCGCGATTGCTACAGCACGAAAGGCCTTCGAATCTGGGGTATGGTCAAGAAAAAAATATAAAGAAAGAGCGGATATCCTTGGTGTATTTGCCAGCAAGTTATTAGAAAATGCAAAAGAAATAGGATATTTAGAGATTATAAGTTCTGGTGCAATTGCAAGGCGGGCAAACATCGATGCAATAAAAGCAGCCGATTTAATTAATCAAACGGTAAAAAAGCTACTTCAATTTCCACAAGTGGAGTTTCTCCCAGTTGTTGGTCCAAATCAAAATGAAATTTGGAGAGAGCCTGTAGGGGTCGTTGCGGCAATTACTCCTTGGAATTATCCAATGCTACTAGCAATGCTGAAGATTGTACCAGCACTCGCAATGGGAAATTCAATTATTGTAAAGCCCGCTTCTAGTACTCCTTTAACGACATTAAAAATAGCTGAATTAGCTACCGAAGCTGGAATTCCAGATGGTGTATTTAATGTCCTTCCGGGTCCAGGGGCTGATGTTGGATCAATTTTAGCAACTCATCCTAACATTGATAAGGTCGCATTTACAGGTTCGACTGAAGTTGGAAGAGAAATTATGCAACTTGCTTCAGGGACAATAAAAAGGACGACTCTTGAACTAGGTGGGAAGTCTGCAGCAATCGTTCTGCCAGATGCTGACCTTGGAATTACAATTCCAGGAGTTCTATTTGGTTTTTGTTTTCATTCAGGACAAATCTGTCAATCCGGCACGCGTTTATTAGTTCATGATTCAATCTATGATGAAGTGGTGGAACGCCTTGCAAAACAAGCAATGAAAATTAAGATAGGAGATCCTCTAGATGCGACCACAGGAATGGGGCCAGTTATTTCAAAAACACAACTTGACATAATTCTTGGTTATATCGAGAAAGGAATCAATGAGGGTGCTCGATTAGTATGTGGAGGTAAGCGATTAGCAATTGAAGGCTTAGAAAATGGATATTTTATTGAACCGACAATTTTTGCGGATGTAAACAATAATATGACAATTGCAAGAGAAGAAATCTTTGGTCCGGTTCTCTCGGTCATCCGCTATTATTCGGTTGATGAAGCGATTAAAATTGCAAATGATTCTATTTACGGACTAGCTGCAGGGGTGTGGACAAGTGATGTTAATGCTGCTAAACGGATTGCTAGTCAATTACAAGCAGGAACAGTATGGATTAATGATTGGCACACAATGAGGTATGATGCTCCATTCGGAGGATACAAACAAAGTGGAATAGGCCGAGAACTAGGTGAAGATGTACTTTATGAATATTCACAAGCTAAACATATTCACACTTCTCTTACGACTGATTTAAATAAAAAGCCCACTTTTAAAATTCTATATTAGTTCAAAATCTATTTAAAGGAAAAAGGTGATTAAATGGAAATAAGTACATTTTTTGAGTATTCCACAAAAACTATTATAAATAGTGGCGCTGGGTCTAGGGTGATGTTACCGAGCTTAATAAAAAGATTAGGCGGGAGCCGAGCGATTCTATTTACGGATAAAGGTTTAAATCAGGCAGGTGTAACAGAAAAAATCACTGAATTATTTGCTGAAATGTCTGTACCCGTACAGCTAGTAGGAGTTTTTGATGAGATTGAACAAGATGCACGAGCAAAGACAGTGAATAAAGCGATTAAAATGGTAAAAGAATTAAATGGTGATACACTTCTTGCTCTTGGAGGCGGAAGTGTCCTAGATACTGTGAAAGCAGTTAGGTGGGCATTGCAAAGGGGACATAATGAAGTTGAAAAGGTGTTAACTTTTAGCATTAAGGAACAATGGCATGAGGCAGAGGAAAATACCATCCCGATTATTGCAATTCCGACAACCGCTGGTACGGGTTCAGAGGTTTCAACAGCAGCATTAGTATATAATGAAGAATTAAAACTAAAGACTGCATTGACTAGCCCATATTTATGTCCTGATATCGCCCTGCTTGATCCGGAATTATCGGTCGGGTTACCTCCAAGGATTACAGCATTTACTGGGATGGATGCCTTAACACATGCTATCGAAGGATATTTTTCTCCTCGTGCTAATCCAATAACAGATGCTTATGCCATCCAGGCAGCAAGATTAATAGCAGATAATTTACCTACCGCGGTAAAGCAAGGTACAGATGTTGATGCGAGGGCAAAAATGCTGATGGCTAGTTCGATGGCTATTCTTGCATTTACACTAACCACTAGTGTAATCCCCGTTCATAACCTTGCCCATGTTTTTGGAGCAAAATATGGTGTCCCGCATGGACTAGCAAATGCAGTCTTACTTCCGGAAGTAATGGGGGCAATGCCTGCCCTATATCTTCCTAGAATACAGGAATTTGCCGCTCATTTGGGTATCGTTGAAACCTCTCAAAAACAAGGAAAATTGCCTAAGAGAAGTGGTATCGTATATTCGGAATTTAAGAGATGAGATTGGACTGCCAAATACTTTTACTGAGTTTCAAATTGAAAATTTAGATAATATTGAGTTATATGTTCATAATGATCCTACGGCACTTGGATTTAAGATTCCAGTTGATGTAATATCACAAATTGCTAATAAGGTTTCCGGAATCCGATCTAAAGTTATTTAAAATTTGATAGATTAAAAAAATGATACAATTACTTAGACAACAAGTATTCAACTTTGTAAGAGAATACTTGTTGTTTTTTCAATTTTATCCCTGTAAAACCAAAACGCCTGGAATGAATATCCAGACGTTTTGATACATTAAATTGAATACCCGATTTATGATTTCACTTCTTCTACAGCGCCTTCAATATAACCGAAGCTTGCGAATTTAGGATCTGGTTTTCCGCCCCATTGGTCTGTTGTTTTCGGGTGCCTTTCCAATAATTTTGCTTTTCTTGGTTTTTCTTCCGGGAACTCTTCCATTTCAAAACTATATTCTACAGTCAAATTATCTGGATCCTGGAAGTATAGGAATATGGAGCCCGATGGACCATGTCGCCCTGGCCCAAAAGTAATTGGTACTTCATTTTCAATTAAGCGATTACGGCCTCTTCCGACATCATCAATGTCGGATACCATGAAGTTGATATGATGAAGTTGATGTCTTTCCCCACGGGCAATTGCGAAAGTATGGTGATAAGGATTTGGAAATACACGCATCCAAGCAAGTGTTTCATCATGATAATCAGAGACTTTAAAGTTCATAACCTCTGTTAAAAATTCCAGGCATTTCTCGAATTCAGGAACCTTGATAACAACATGTCCAAGTCTAGCAATATTTGTATGTGTTGGTTGGAATTCTGTTGCCATTTGTGTAATATCACTATAAAATTCAAAGGTAATTTGGGTATTAGGATCATGAATTCTGAATGTTTTTCCTTGACGAAGGGCTCTTTGCTCTTCTTTGTCAAGGAATTTAGGGTCTAGCCCAACATTTTTAAAATGATTATAGGCGATTTCAAGCTGTTCTGGGTCTTCGACTTCTAAGCCTACGCGCTTAAGACCAGGTGTACTGCTTGGGTATAATACAAGATTATGGTGATCCCTGCTGCATCTGAAGAAAACAGGACCGTTTTCCGATTGTTCTACAAGTTTTAAACCGACAATATTTTCGTAAAAATCACGTGATTGGTCAATATCTGTAACATTTAAAGCAACATAGCCTAATTTTTGATAACGTATCATTCCGGCACCTCCAAATTTTATAAAACAATACTTACTTTTCCTTGTGGTCTTAAAGAATCTAAATCCATTAGTACTCGTTTTTCTTTTATTTTTATTTCCCCATTTACCTTAGTAAGTTTATAATCAATCCTTCCTACAAAGGGGTCTAACTTTTCTCTTTTAGAACGATAAGTTACGAAATTACATGTTACTTCAGCGATTTCGTCTTCTATCCCTCTAATTCTGACATTGCTAAATAAATGACGTGTCCGAGAATGAGGATATTCGACATGAGCTTCTTTTTTTAGTAATCGCTCTGCCCGCTGAACAATCCTTTGATGATTATCTGAAATGATGAACAATTCTTCCCGGAAATCTGCATCTAATTTATCGGTAGGAGGGACTAGATAATGGGCATCTTCGGTAAAGAGTCCTGCCCACTCAATTAATTTCCACTCATCAAGCAAACTAGCTTCGTAGTATAAGAAATCTTCGACTTCGATTCTTGTCATTTCCATATTAAAAGGCACCTCTTTCTATTCCTTGGCCATAATTTCATTCCATTGTTTCCAAAAAACCCGCATATGGTACTCATCTGTACTGTGAGGAGTCTCTCCGGCTAACTCCTTATTCATTCCCTTATTAACGTTATTCCATTGTGCTTCTTTATTGTTTTCATATCCTTCCTGACATAGTTCAAGTGCTTCGTTATCATCTGGAGTTGCGAAGCCGCCAGGTCCTAAAAATTCTAAGAAATTATTGATTCTTCTTTCTTTAAACTCAGTATTTTCTTCTTTAGGAGCGATTGCCCATTGGTTTACCTCCATGTAGCCTGGTTCCACTGGATAAAACGTTCTTAAGGTTACAGCCATGATGTTATTTACAACGAGGTTTGGAAAAATAACCATATTATAGTCATTTTCATAAATTCTTTTTGCATATTCTTCTCCAAAGCGATCAATTAATTTTTTTTGGATTTTCTCAATATCCTCTTTTGCTTTTTCCCCAAATGCAGGAACCCACCTAGCTACCGGTCTGCCCCAAGGTAAAGAATTTTTTTCAGTAACAAAATGTCCATTTCCTAGGTCCTTCGCTACATTATAATTTGATCCTACTTTTGGCATTTGCCCATTTCCATTTTGTTCTTTTAAAATCTCAAAATAGGTTTTATGTGTAGGAATACCGTGATATCCATCCGCGCTATTTTCTACAAGTAATTTCCAATTGGCCCTCATACTATATTCATGGGTTCCACCTAAAATTTCCATTCCAATTTCTGATTGATCTAAAACCAAATCAAGATACTCTTTAGCTCCGGCCAAGTACTCCTCTAGTGAGATAGCGTTTTCATCAAAATTTACAAAAATCAATCCTCGATAATTTTCAATTCTAGGAACTTTTACAAGGTCAAATGAATGATCGCAATTCATATTATCCGCATAACCATCACGACCAGGTGCTCCTACCAATTCACCTTTGGAATTGAAGGTCCAGGCATGATAAAAACATTGGAAGTTTTTGGAGTTCCCTCGGCGATCACGGCAGACCATAGCGCCACGATGAGGACATGCGTTAAGAAACGCCTGAATCTTCCCCTCACTACTTCGGTTATAAATTAAATTTCTACCTCCAACCTTCCTCATAATAAAATCATTATTATTTGCTACCTCTGATTCATGTCCTAAGTAAAGCCAGCATTTATCAAAAATCTTTTCCTTTTCCATCTCCAATATTTCTTTTTCAGTAAATACTTTTCTAGCTACCTTAAATTCACATTTCTCCTTATCTTCTTTGATATAATGTTGCTGTTGTTTTGTTGTTGTTTGGGACATAATCATACTCCTTTTGGTGTTAATAAGAATATTTAAATATTTCTGTAATTTAATGCTAACACTCGCTATAATATATGTAAAATATTTGTTATGAATATTCATTATTCGAATAAAGTATATCCTTAAAACGATTTTGTAGGAGGGCATGTAAATTGGATATCAGACAATTACGATATTTCATTACAGTAATAAAAGAAGGACAAATCACTCGTGCAGCAAAAAAATTAAATATGACACAACCTCCTTTAAGCCAGCAATTAAAACTGATGGAAGAAGAACTAGGTACTCCATTAATTAATCGGACAGGAGGGAAGGTCCAATTAACGACGGCAGGGAAAATATTATATGAAAAAGCGGAACCAATACTACTTCAATTTGATGAAATCATTGAAGAACTTAAGGAAACGGCAGACGGATTACGTGGTGAGCTCTCTATTGGTTCTATTAGATCGTTTGCTCTCTCAAAATTCCCTCCACTACTAGTAGACTTTCGGAATCGTTTTCCACTAGTCACCTATAAGATATGGGAAGGGGATCCATCTAGCGTATGTAAACTTTTAGAAAACAGAGATATTGAACTTGGCATTATTCGCTTCCCAGCTAAAATCGATATGAAGTTAGAGCAAGTAAGTTTAAACGTTGAACCTTATGTTGTCTGTATACCTAAACAGTGGGAAAAGAATCCTGTGAAAACTGCTGTAACTATTCAGGAAATTAAATATATCCCATTAATGCTCGTTCATAATAATTACAAAGAGGGAAGTTATGAAAAGATTGTTAAGGAATGGAAAGTGCGAGGTTATAGCCCGAATATTATTTGTGAATGTCAGGATGCAGCAATTCTACTATCCCTAGTAGCAGCAGGTGTAGGTGCTACAATTATTCCAAAATCCATAACATCATCCTATTCAACCGAAAATATCAGAATCATGGAAATTAGTGATTGTTCGCTTCAGTCGGAGACAAAGTTAGTTTGGTCACATTCTCACACGCTTTCTAAAGTTGCGAAACGGTTTATTGAAACATTAAGGTAGCGATAAGACATTTAAGGAGAATAATAGAAGGATTACCAGATTGCATAGGTAGGTACTGTGACAGGGGAAAGGATATTAGTCAAAGGATTCTAAATTCCCAAGGATTTAATTTTTCACTTGAGAATTTAGAATTTATTCATTTCCTACGCATAAGTGCAGTAAAGTCTCTATCTACGCCCTTACAACGCTTGCCAGTCAGCAAGTTTTCTTTAAAAGTTAACCATTCATATAATTAGGTAGCCATAAAGCGAGTTCTGGGAATATCATCACAAGAGCAATACAAAGTAAAAATAAGAATATAAACGGCCAGACAGCTGAGTAAATTTTTTGTAAACTTATATCTGGCGCAACACCTTTCATAATAAATATACTCATTCCAAATGGAGGGGACAGACCGCCAATACATACTGCAATCGTAAATAAGATACCAAACCATACTAAATCAAATTCTAAAGAAGTTAATAATGGTAGGATTAACGGTGCTGTGATTAATAGGACGGCAATGGTATCCATTACCATACCCAAAGCTAAAAATACGGCCATGATTATTAATAAAATCAGCCAGCGGTTGATATCAACTCCAGTAATGTAGTTTGCTATACTTTGTCCAATCCCTGTAACGCTTACTATTCTGGCGTAAGCCACGGCACCGATAACAATCCAAAACACTAAGGAGAAGAGTTTGGTTGACATTAAAAACATATTCTTAATATTACTAAAAGTCAATTTTCTTTTAGCGGCAGCTGCTACAAGAGCACCAACTACACCTACGGCCCCAGCTTCTGTTGGGGTAGTAATCCCAAAGTAGATGGATCCTAGTACAACTATAATTACAAGCATTGGAAGGGCAATTGACTTTAGTGAAATTAGTTTTTCCTTAAATGTAAATCGTTGATCACTACTAATAGCTGGTCCCATCTCTGGTTTTATGAAACATAATACTAACGCATATATTATGAACAATATAGCTGCTAAGATTCCAGGCACAACACCTGCCATAAATAAAGCACCTGTGGACTCACCAGATTCTGATGCATATACGATTGCAACGATACTCGGTGGGATGAGAAGACCTAGTGTTCCCCCCGCCATGATAACACCGATTGTTAACTTATCATCATAGCCCCGTTTTAACATCGACGGTCTAGCAATTAGGCCTAAGGTAGCTGTTGCAACGGAACTGATTCCAACCATAGCTGCAAAAATGCTTGATATGATTACAGTTCCGGCCGCTAACCCGCCGCGCAATCCGCCAAACCAACGGTAAATACATTCATACATGTCATCAGCTAAATCACTGTACATTAAGATAGCAGCCATAAATATATAAAGCGGAAGAGCAGTAAGGGTAGATTTCGTAAACTCGCTAAATGACCCTAGAACAAAGCCATCGATACTTGGAAGTCCATCCCAGAAAATAAAGCCAAGAATTAGAGAAATACCACCCATTGTGAAGCCAACGGGTACACCGATTCCGAGAAATAGAATTAAAGAACCAAAGATAATAAGTGAAATCAACCCGATATCCATTCTATAGTCCCTCCTCTGAATCGTATAGTACCTCTCCGGTTACAATGATATAAACATCATTAATTAATTTGACTATACCTTGAAGGGCGAGTAAGAGACCGCCGATGGGAACCATTAACCATTTTGTCCAAAGTGGTATTATCAAGGCCCCACTAGTTTGCGCACCAATAGAATAGTAGTGAAGCACATAATCTGTGCCTAACCAAAGAAAGGCAACAGCTATAAGAAATAAAAATAATAGATAGATTAAATCAATTAATGATCTTATTCTTAATGAAAACTTATCAAAAAAAATATCGACGCGAACATGCTGTTTGATAACTACACCGTAACCACCCAACAGAAAAGCAATTAAACCAGTACAGATAAGTGCTATATCAAATCCATATCCGGTAGACGAATTAAAAAAGTACCTAAGTACAACATCAGCAAATAAAAAGGCAGTGGCAATGGTGATTAGAATTCCCGCGACCCACATCATCGAATTGTTTATTTTAGTAATGACATCCATTATGTTAACTATACTTTTTTTCATGTTTTATCTCCCCCCAATAGAAAATAAAAGGAAGAAGAGAACAAGGTAGGGTTAAAAGCTAACTTCAGTCATTTCACTTGTTCTCTTCTATTTATTTTGTGTTTACTAGTTATTTATTTAAATATTGTTTTAAATACTCTTGCCCTTCTTCTGAATTGAGGTAGTTTTCCCCTTCCTCAACTAAGATGTCATATATTTTTTTGGTTCTTTTATTAAATTTAGAGTAGTCTTTCCAACTGCTTTCAATTGCAAGTTCCCTCATCTTCTTATATTCATCTAAATCCATTTTGACGACTTCAACATCATGTTCGTTCGCAAAATCAATAGCCTTTTTGTAAGTTTCCATTGACGCGTTTCTAGTTTCTTGTTCCATTTCTTTAGCTACGTCAGAAATTGTATCTTGAAGATTTTTTGGCAGGCTATTCCATGTGTCTAAATTCATAACAATATCACCCATTCCATATTGCCAAGGCGGAATCGTTACATAATCAACAACTTCATGCAGATTGGATGTCTCTAATGCAGAGTATGGATAGGTGAAAGCATCAATGGTTCCTCTAGACATTGCTTCATACAATTCTGAATAAGGGACAGATGCGATTCCAGCGCCCAAATGCTTAAAGTAGGAAGTGGAAACATTAGTTACTGAATTAATAAGGGTTCCTTCAAAATCTTTAACGGATGCTAGCGGTTTATTAGAATTAAAGCCAGAAGGACCTGACGTCCAATTAAGCAGCAGCTTTACATTGTATTCTTCAAGGGCTTGACTATACAACTCACGTACTTCCGTGTCGTACAATGTACTAAACGTTTGCTCTTCACTAATATTCCAATAAGGAAGAGATAAAAATAATCCTTCAGGAATCTTATCGCCCCACATTGCAGCATTACCGTTCTGTATATCAAAAGTACCTTTGGCCAGTGCATCAATAGCTGTTTCTTGACCAGATAATTGATTGGTGTAAAAAATTTCAATCTTTACTTTTCCATCTGTTCTTTCTTCTACCAATTCAGCAAAACGTTCTTGGGCAAAATATTTTGGTTCCCAATCGGTAACAGAAGCTGTAAAGGCAGAGTTCATCTGCAATGTAAAGGTTTCATCATTAGAACCTGTATCTGTATCACCTGATGCTGTTGTTTCATTTTTTCCACATGCACTTATTACAATAAGAATTAACATGAAGATAGCAAATAAATATACTTTTCTATTTTTAAAATTACTAACCATTACTTGATGTCCCCCTGACATATATTTTTTTCCTAATCATTCTAAAGCAGAAAGGCAAAATGTAAACGATTGTTATTTTTGAAATGCTAATGGCTTGTAGTTGTTAACTTGAAGATAATAGGTAGGTTTTTTTTTAGTTTTTTAACAAGAAACATAACCCATAAAGAACGAAAGGTGTGATTCCTCATAGTAGAAAATAACTGAATAAAAACATATTAGTTATCTGAAACCCCTTTCATTTTTCCGTGTTCATTATTTACTAGTAATCCCTCCTCTCTATTACTCTTAAAAAATTTCTTCCATCTTTTTTTGTTGCTAGATAAATAGTGAGTCCCTTTCTTGTAGAAGAGGCGCAAATATAATTAATATGGTAATTATATTCAAGTTATTAAATAAGCAAGAATCGTGCCAAAACGTATTGTGGGTAATTACAAGTCCAAGCCATTCATTGTTATAAAAAAAGTGTCGCAATAATGTTCAAACTTAGTTAGTATTTGTATGTATTTCAAACATCCTTGCCAAGTTGAACCATAAAGCATTTATTACAACAAATATTAAGGATATTCAGGATGTCACACGGGTAATTCATTCAGTATTGTTTAAATGAAAGACAATAGGATGTTTGTGATAGTTTGACATTCAAACAGTTATGGGTTCGTTTCCAGAAATAAAGAATATAGGGAGAGTGTTTACTATTTATAAAGAACATTAGATATCATTTGGCATGAAAATTGCTAGTAATAATGGTGTGGTGTGATGAAGAGAATTTGTTTACAAGTTAAGGAGGAAAATAAGAATGGTAGAATTAGTTAGTGTAAAAAAAGAGGCTGGGATAGCTTTGGTGACGATAGACAATCCACCTGTAAATGCGTTAAGCAGGAAAGTATTAGAGGAATTAGCTAGTGTATTCGCAAACCTTGAGGATGATCCTGGGGCAAATGTTGTCATTCTAACCGGTGCGGGTAACCGTGCTTTTGTGGCTGGTGGAGATATCAAGTCATTTCCGAAACGTTTAAATATGAAAAAATCTGAACTAAAGTTAAGCAATATGGAAAATCACGAAATTTATAATCAACTGGCTAATTTTCCTAAACCCACCATTGCATTTCTCAATGGCTACACATTTGGTGGAGGATGCGAACTTGCGTTAACATGTGATATTCGAATTGCTGAAGAACAAGTGCAGTTAGGCTTGCCGGAAGTGAAATTAGGTCTTTTTCCAGGTGGCGGAGGGACACAGCGACTGCCACGATTAATTGGGGAGGCAAAGGCAAAGGAACTAATGTTTACAGGTGAAGCCATTTCAGCGAGTGAAGCGAAAGAAATTGGCTTAGTAAACCAAGTGGTACCTGAAGGGGAAGGGTTGCAAGCTTCTTATACGGTGGCGAAAAAAATGGTCAATCATTCGCTTCAGGCATTGAGTCGAATAAAGAGGGTTATTAATGAGGGTGCTGAACTTCCGCTTAGTTCTGGATTGGAATTAGAGGCGGAAGAGTTTGCAAGTATTTTTCAAACACAGGATGTTAGGGAAGGAGTGCAAGCTTTTCTTGAAAAACGGAAACCTAATTTCCAGCATCGTTAATGGTAATGGAATCATAAATCTTTATACCCAATCCTAGCTTAACAAATGGAGAGGAAGATATTTTAATGGAACAAAAAGAAGTGAAATTCCCAAAATATTCGATGAAAGTCGATGAAGGAATCTATCAAATTACCCTTCCTACACCATATCCTGTAGGACCAGTAAATTTATACTTAATCGAAGGTGAAATATTAACATTATTGGATGTTGGCCCTAAGACAGAGGAGGCATGGGAAGGGCTAGTGAATGGGGTGGAAGAAATTGGTTATACACTTGATGATATAAAGCAAATTCTTATTACACACTACCATCCCGATCACACCGGCATTTTGCAACGGGTAAAAAGAGAAACTGGAGCAAGGGCACTAGGGCACCCATTACTTGGGCGGTATCTTCGTTTTAATGAAGAATTCATCAATTTTCGAGCTGGATTTTTCCACCAATTATATAAGGAAAACGGGGTCCCAGAGGAGTTTTTTGATTTAGTAGAATTAAATGAAGCAAACAGAAGACGATTCTCAGAACCAAGTGAAATTGATATTGTCTTAAAAAATACCCAAACGGTTCCAGGATTGAAGGATTGGCAGGTGATTTATACACCAGGACATTCGCAGGATCATCTATCGATATATAGAAAAAATGATGGGGTATTTATCGGTGGTGACCACATAATTGAAAACACATCCACCAGTATCTCGATTGAACCCCCATGGGACGAAACGAGCAAAAGGCCGCAACCACTTATTCAATATCGAGCGGCATTGGAAGTGTGTGCTAATCTTGAAATAACTAAAATCTATTCTGGACATGGCAACCCAATAGATAATCATAAAGAAATTATCACAAAGAAACTTGAGAGTCATTGGCAAAAAGCAATGGAAATTTTCGGCCTAATAGAAGTAGATAAAAAAACAGCCTTTGATTTAACGAAGCTACTCTATCCAAAAAAGTATCAAAAACTGCTAAACCTTACGTTAGCACAAACAATTGGGCATTTAGATTTATTATTGTTAGTACAACAAGTCAATGTTCAAAAAAAAGATGGTGTCTTTTATTATTCAAAACAAGGACCAATCTAAAGGTAGAAAGGAAAAGATAATATGTTAAAAGGCATTAAAGTAATTGACTTTTCGCAAAATGTTCCAGGTCCATATGCCACGTTGCGGCTTGCTAATCTTGAAGCAGAGGTAATAAAAATAGAACCAAAAACAGGTGAAAGTGCGCGCTTTTCAAGAGACAATCCTAAAGAGGAATCAAATTTATTTAAGAGCATGAACAGAGGGAAAAAAAGTATTGCCCTTGATTTAAAAAATATCGAGGATCAAAATTTGGCCAGGGATCTGATTAAAAAAGCGGATGTGTTAATCGAAAGTTTTCGTCCTGGAGTTCTTAGTAAGTTAGGTCTTGGTTATCCAGAAGTAAGTCAAATAAACTCAAAGATTATTTATTGCTCCCTATCAGGGTACGGACAAAATGGACCACTGCATCAATTTGGAAGCCATGATTTGAATTATATGGCTTTGAGTGGTGTATTGTCCCAGTTGACAGACAAAGATAATAGGCCTGTCCATCCAAGTATTACCTTAGCTGATTTAATTGGCGGGATAGCTGCTAGTGAATCAATCGTCGCTGCCCTTTTTCAAAGAGAAAAAACGGGAAAAGGTTGCTATTTAGATGTTTCAATCCTTGACGTAATGATTTCCATGATGAGCATTCATAGTTTAATAGAATCTGTAACTGGCGAAGAGTCAGGACTCCGTGTATTAAATAAAAATGTCATTTGTTATTATTTATATGAAACAAGTGATGGCAGATTCATTAGTTTTGGAGCATTAGAATCAAAGTTTTGGAAGAATTTCTGTTACGCAGCAGGTAAGCCGGAATGGCTATCTGCGCAATTTACTCCTCCAAATCCAGATAATCCCATTTTTCTTGAGATCCAGGGGTTATTTAAAAGCAAATCATATGCTGACTGGGTAGCTTTTTCTCAAGAAGTAGACTGCTGTATGGCTCCAGTTGTAAAAACAAGTGAAATTCATCAACAACCATATGTTAAGGAAAGGAAGCTTTTGTTTAATGAAAATGGAATCAGACAGACCGTTACACATTATTCACAAAGCAAAGAAGAAAAAACCTACCCTAAGCTCGATGAGCATGATATTGAAATTTTAAAAAAAGTTAAGTAACTCAATAAAAAAATGGCGTGGTTAATAAAACCACGCCTTTTATTGTGTTCGATAAAATTATTAGAAAATATGCAAAATTTGTAATATTGTATTTACTAGTGATAGAATAGTTTTAGATTCAGACGGGAAGGGGTGTTGATTTGAATGCTTCATTTAAAAAATGTGATGGAACCTGTGAAGGAGTGTTTATTTCCAGAAACTTCGCTTATTCAGACAATAAAATTTATGAAAAAGACGAAATGGAATACCGTACCTGTAGTAAATCAATCAGGTAAATTAATCGGTGTTTTTACACGCAGTAGTCTTTACAATATGCTGTTATTAGAGCTCGATTACTCAACGCCAATAGAAAATTTTATTAAGAACGACATTGGGACTACAAATCAGCATAAAGAACTTAATAACATAGAAGAAGGTATATCAAAAAGTGAAGTAGGAACAGGAATTATTGTTGATGATGATAGGAAACCCGTTGGAATATTAACGCCACAGACAGCAGCGAAAAATTATATAAAGAACACTCGTTTGTTAAAAGAACAACTAGAAATCATTTTAAATACCTCTAACTTAGGCGCAGTAATGACGGATGAAAGTGGAAGGATTATTTTTGTTAATTATGTAGTTACTAAGATGATTAATCAGCCGGCACATACATTAATATCAAATAATCTACAAATGATCATCCCAAATTTGAATCTTTCCGGTGATGAGAGAGAAGCGACTTATCAACTAAAAATCAGGGAAAATACGTACATTGTTCGATTGTCTAGATATAGGAAAACGAGAGAAAATCATGGTTATATAGCATTATTTCAAAATACTTCAGAAATTGAAAATTTGGCACAAGAATTAAAAATAGTCAATCGATTGAAACGTGTCCTTCAAACAATTATTGATCATGCTTATGATGGGGTAGTGATGATAAATGAAGAGGCTAAGATTACTTTTTATAGTCCTCAGCTCATTGAATTATTTGAATTGGAGAACGAAACAATCAATGGCAATCATGTCGACGAAGTTTTACCTCAACTCCATTTATCAAATGTTCTGAAAACTGGGGTTGCTGATATAAGTGAATTAATGGAGAAAAAGGGAATTAAATACATGATTCATCGGATTCCTATTTATCAGGATGAACAAATTATTGGTGTCGTTGGGAAAATTGTTTATCGACAATTACACGAGGTTCGCGAACGGTTTAGAAGTTATGAGTCATCTGAAAGAGGAGTGAAAAATAATAAAACAGAGGAATCAAAATTCACTTTTAATGAGATTATTACGGAAGATTCACAAATGAAAAAGTTAATAAAAAGTGGTTATAAAGCTGGCAAAGGCAATACTACTATCCTAATTAGAGGGGAAAGTGGTACTGGTAAAGAGTTATTTGCTCATGCATTACATAGTTCGAGTTTTTGTGGTCAAGGTCCATTTATTACCGTAAATTGTGCTGCGATTCCTGAGCATTTACTAGAGTCTGAGTTTTTTGGCTATGAAGGTGGAGCTTTTTCGGGTGCAAATCAAAAAGGAAAGATAGGAAAGTTTGATTTAGCAAATGGTGGCACTCTTTTTCTAGATGAAATTGGGGATATGTCTCTGCCTCTTCAAGCAAAATTACTTAGAGTTTTACAAGAACGAGAATTTTACCGAGTTGGTGGAACGGAGAGAATCGGGGTAAATGTAAGGATTATTGCTGCTACAAATAAACCGCTTGAGGATATGGTAAGTGCAGGAACATTCAGAGAAGATCTATTTTATCGACTCAATGTTATTTCGGTTGAATTACCTCCGCTAAACAGGCGAAGGAAAGATATCTTATTATTAAGTGAATTCTTTATAGAAAAGCTCAACAAGCAAAATGGAACGAGTATCCTAGGATGGGAGCCTTTAGTGGAGCAGGTTTTACTTGAATACGATTGGCCAGGAAACATTCGTGAGTTGAGAAATGTCTGGGAAAGAGCGATGATTTTTGCTGAAAGCGGAAAGGTAAAACTTGAAGACTTACCTGATTATTTACTGAAAAAGGTGGGGTATGATCTTGGATTTGAGGATTCAGAAGATGAAATGTGCGATTTTTCTTTAATGGAAAGAGCTGAGCAATTTGCTATTCAAAAGGCATTGGTACAAGCGAATGGAAACAAAAGCAAAGCATGTAAGTTGTTGGGGATTAGTCGTTCGCTTTTATATGATAAATTAAAGAAATATGAATTTGAAGTATGTGAATAAACATGCTAAATAATAAAGACAAAAGGTAGGTATCCTTCTTGATACGAAGGATCCTGTCTTTTTTTGTTTTATTACAGAACATTAGGTTGATAGTGGTGTATGTTTTATAAACAATATTCACTGTACCGGATGGGAGAAATATAAATTTAAATATATAAGCCCAGAGCGGTCAACTCCTTTAAGTTTTCTATGGACCTTTTAATATATTTGGAATGAAAATTGCATTCAGTTAAGTATGGAAAAATATTTTATCTTGAAAAAGTACATTAAGGAGGAACCAATTTGAAAGAGGAAGTTGTCATTGTAACAGGTGGAGGAAGTGGTTTAGGAAAAGGAATGGCAAAAAAATTTGCTTCAAAAGGTGCATATGTAGTAATAACGGGAAGAACATTAGAAAAGTTGAATAACACAAAAAATGAAATAGAAACATTTCAAAATCAAGTCTTATGTATACAAATGGATGTAAGGGATTACCATTCAGTTGAAAGGATGGTACAGGAAACAATTGAACGTTATGGAAAAGTAAACTATTTGGTGAATAATGCGGCTGGAAATTTTAAATGCCCTTCTGAAAAATTATCGATAAATGGATGGCATGCAGTTGTGGATATCGTATTAAATGGAACTTGGTATTGTACTCAAACTGTTGCAAAAGAATGGATTAATAAGAACCAGTCCGGTTCTATATTAAATATTTCAACAGCCTATGCTTGGACAGCTAATCCGGGTACGGTTCATTCTGCTGCAGCAAAAGCAGGTGTTCTCGCAATGACACGAACACTTGCTGTCGAATGGGGACAATATGGTATAAGGGTTAATGCCATCGCACCAGGACCAATTGAAGAAACTGGGGCAGCAGAATATTTATTTCCTTCGGAAGATGATAAGAAAAGATTATTAAAAGGTATACCTGCTAATCGGCTTGGAAAAATAGAAGAAGTTGCAAACCTCGCAAGCTATCTAATTTCTAATGAAGCCCAATATATAAACGGTGAATGTATCACGATTGACGGAGGGCAATGGTTAAAAAAGTAAGGGAGTCCTTTTCAATTTATTAGAGCAGGATAGGGAATAGTTTGCTAGGTCCAATTTAAAATTGATACATCCTAGCAGTAAAGAATTGAAATAAGAGAGTAGCAATACGCGAGCTGGGTGAAGGGAGAGAAGATTATGCATTATGCTTACAGAAATATTCGAGTGGAAAAGCCAATTTCAAATATTGCTGTTATGAGCTTTATTCGTCCTGAAAAACTGAATTCTTTGACCATTGGTGTTATTGATGACATGTTAGACTTTTTAACAAGGTTAGAGAATGATAGTGAAACTACTGTATTAGTTATGCGTGGAGAGGGAACTAGAGCGTATTGTAGCGGATTAGACTTTGACAATGTGTATCCATCTGAGGTGAAGGGAAATTCTACTTATTCTTATGAAATTCAAAAAAAGTTATCTCGGATTGTGCTTGCAATAAGAAATAATCCACAGATTTCGATTAACCTCTCATTTGGTTACAGTATAGGTAGTGGTTTTTTTACGGCAATGGCCTCTGATATAAGAATAATCGCAAGCAATGTGAAATTTTCAGTTCCATTAATAAAAATGGGGATGGGGGCTTGTGACATTGGTTCAAGTTATTTTCTATGCAGAGAACTTGGTGCAGGACCTGCTAGAGACTTACTTTTGACTGGAAGAATGCTAGAAGCCGAAGAAGCAATGCGTCTTGGATTTGCTTCTGAATGTGTTCCATTCGAAAGGCTTGATGAAATTGGGATGACTAAAGCAGAAGAAATTGCCCAGTTAGATCCCATCGCTCTAAAGTTTAGTAAGCAAGTGCTTAATTTTGCCGAAAATGCAAATAGCCTTGAAGATGTATTAATGTTTGAGAACAGAAACAATCAGCTGATTAGGATATACAAAGGTGAAAGAAAATCTATCTAGTATGGAGGGAATGGAAATGAGTTATAAATATCAAGATATCGAAATTAAAAATAAAGATGGTATATGTTTAATTACATTGAATAGACCAGATAGGAGAAATGCGATTGCGCCGAATATTAGAAAAGAATTAATAGATATTTTTAAAAGAATACAACATGACAATGAAATTAGTGTGGTAATTTTAACAGGTAAGGGGAATGCTTTTTCTGCGGGAGGAGACTTAAAGTATTTACAAACAATAGGTACATCAATAGAGGGTAGAAAAAGAATGAAAGACGGACAGGAACTACTCCTTGCAATGTTGGAATTAGATAAACCGATTATTGGAGCTGTAAATGGTGTGGCAGTGGGTGCAGGATTTAGCCTAGCATTAGCATGTGATATTATTATTGCGTCTGAATCTGCATTATTTTTTCAAAGTTTTACAAAAGTCGGTGCTGTACCGGATCTTGGGGGAGCCTATTTTCTTTCTCAACTGTTAGGACCCTATTTAGCAAAAAAAATAATGTTTTTGGGAGAGAAAATCTCCGTAAAGCAGGCTTTCGATTTGCACATAGTGAATAATATTTGTTCTGAAGAAAATTTAATGGAAGAAGCTTATTTAATCGCAAAACAACTGGCGAATGGCGCTGGTACTGCGATTGGATTGACGAAACAGTTGATAAATAAAAGTATAAATGGTTCCCTTCAAGAAGTTTTGGAATTAGAAGCTATCTATCAAGGAGTATGCTTTGAAACCGATGATTTCAAGGAAGGTGTATCTTCTTTCTTAGAAAAACGGTCACCGATTTTTTCAGGGAAATAAGGGATTGGTTCAACGGGGAATGGGTTCTATTTAAAACAATTACTGAATGATTGAGCACCATTATTAATTTGTCAGACCAAAGTCCAGTTTATTTTTGGGAAAAGTTGAAGCAGGTTCATAAGTGCGAATTAAATAGACTGTGGTATTTGTAAAAGGGGGAATAAAATATGGGCATTGAAGTCAAAAAATTAATAATACAGGAGAATACAGAGACAGTGCTTAATAAAATCCAAATACCTTCCATTTCTATATATAATATTTTCGAACGGTCAGCACAGGACTTTCCAGAACATATAGCCGTTATCAGTGGGGAAAAAGAAATTTCTTATTCTGAATTAAAGAACTTAGTTGATTGTTTCGGAGCGGCGTTATATTCTCGAGGGTTTAAGAAAGGTGAGAGATTCGGAATCATGCTGCCCAACTCCTTAGAATATTTAATTGCCTATTTTGCAATACAACGTCTAGGTGGAATTGTAGTCCAGGTGAATCCTATGTATAAGGCTTCTGAATTGAATCATATGTTGAGAGATTCTGAAGTTGCGTGGTTTATTTGTCGTCAGGAACAAATACAAAAGTTGGACAAGATTGGATTTGCTGATAATCTTAAAATCATTTTAACAAACCAAAGTGACGAAACACATGAAACCGTATATGGATTGATAAATGAAGGTCATCAAGAATTACCTCCATTAAATATAAACAGTAAGGATGATGTTGCAGTTATTCAGTATACAGGTGGGACGACTGGGAGATCTAAAGGAGTAATGCTTACTCATTATAATATTGTGGCTGATTTTCATCATCAAGATCCGACAAAGGCTGGTCTTTTATCCCCTGCCAATGAACGAATTCTGGGGATCGCACAATTGTTTCACGGTATGGGTATTTCAGGACTATTGCAGATAATAGGTATTGCTGGAACGTATATTCCTATTGAAAGGTTCCAGATTGACCAATTATTAGAACTGATTCGAAGATATCGTCCAACCATATTGTCAGCTGTTCCGACTATCTTTATTTCACTACTCAATCACCCTGATTTTTCTAAAAAGGATTTAACCTCGCTCAAATTTTGTGGTTCAGGGGCGGCTCCTGTTCCAAGCGAAGTTGTAAATGAATTCGAAAAATTATCTGGAGCTCGGATTGCTGAAGGCTATGGTTTATCAGAAGCTACCACAATGGTACCAGGAATCCAGTGATAGGTTTAAGAAAGCATGGTAGTGTAGGTATTCCAGTTCGAAACACAGAGGTGAGAATTGTCGATTTAAGCACAGGGACCAAAGAAATGCCACCTGGAGAACCAGGTGAGATCATTGTTAAAGGTCCTCAAGTTATGAAAGGATATTGGAAAAATCCAAAGGAAACTGCGAATGTTCTCCGAGATGGCTGGTTGTACACAGGGGATATTGGAACGATGGATGAAGATGGTTATATCTTTATTGTTGGCAGGAAAAAAGAAATGATTATAGCAGGTGGTTATAATATCTATCCGATTGAAATAGAAGAAGTAATCTATCAGCATTTTGCAGTAGCAGAAACTTGTGTATTTGGAGTTCCGGACAACTATAGAGGCGAGACAGTAAAGGCTGTAATTGTGCTAAAAAAAGAGATGAAGGTTACGGTGGAGGAGATTATTGAGTGGTGTAATGAACGGCTTGCCAGATATAAGGTTCCAAGGTTGATAGAATTCAGAGAATCATTACCAAAGACTGCTGTTGGAAAAATTCTTAGAAAAAGTTTAATAGATGAGGAAATAAAGAAATTGACTTGATTAATATAAGAATAATAATTGCGTAATTTAATTTAAGAGATTTTTTTTAGTTAATGGCGAGGAAGTATTGTATTAGATAACCGAAATATAGAAGAACTTGTGGTAAACTCTGGGCTTCTTATTTAAAAAAATTTAGTAAATTCAAAATAATTAGGAATTAACATTTAAATATTTCTTTTATGGAGGGTTATTCATGTGTATAAGAAGGTTAATTATTATTGGTGTTACTTTAAGTATTGTTTTATTTTTAGCAGCCTGTGGGGGAAAAGAGAATACAAATAGTACAGGTGGTGAATCTGGAAAAGGGGCAGAAGAAATAACGATGGTAGCAAACTTTCTTCATCCTAATAGTCACCATACAGTCGTTAATGCCTATAAGCCATGGGTAGAGTATGTAGAAGAAAAAACCAATGGACGAGTTAAAGTAGAATTGTATACAGGTGGAGCACTTGGAAGTTCTACAACTGTATTACAAGACGTCAGTGGCGGTGTATATGATTTTGGTGGTCCAATGACTCCAACATACCATTACGATACAGAAATTTTCCCGCTTACGATTGGCGATTTGCCATTTGCATTTTCTGATATAGAAAGTGCTGCAAATGTCATGGATCAATTTATTGAAAAACATGCACAAGAAACGTTTAAAGATATTGTGTATATGGGAGTAACAGCTAATGATCCATTTACTTTGATCTCAAGTAAACCAATCAATACGTTTGAACAAATGAAAGGGTTAAAAATAAAGGTGGGTGGAACAGTTGCTGGAGAACTTGCAAAAAGCTTAGGAAGTACCCCAGTTGCCATCGCATATGAAGACACATACGATGCCCTTCAAAAGGGAATTGTTGATGCTGCACTATTTCCTGGTACTGGCTCCATTTCAAACAGTTATTATGAAGTAGCTCCTTATATGACTAATATTCCTGCATACATGTCATATAATGTACCTGTAATGAATAGAGCTTTTTACGATAATCTTCCAGATGATTTGAAGAAATTATTTGAGGAAGATTTAGCTCCAAAACTGGTAGAGCTCTACGAAGACACCTATTTAGCAGAAATCGAAAAACTCGAAACTGAATGGATAGATGCCGGTGGAAATGAATTTATTAATTTACCCGAAGAGGAAATGAAAAAATTTAAAAGAACAGCAAAACCAATTTGGGACCAATGGGTTGAAGAAGCTAATAAGAGAGGCTACCCTGGTGAAGAAATGATGGAAGATTTTATAGAATTGATAGAGAGTGAGGGACTTGAGACCCCATTTTAATTAGTCACTTACTTAGTGAAAAGTGGGAGCAAAATAAAAATATAAAGTTTGAGGTAAGGTTTTCTTCTTTCTGTTTGGGAGAAGGGGGCCTGCCCTCTTTTGTTTGAAAAAAAGACATTTTGCGTGTATAGCAGACACACATTATTAAGACGATGTAGGTTTTTCGAACAATATTTAGGGAAAAGAGAAAAAGCCACACAGAGTGTTAGAAAATAGAATGCTAGAAATATACACATACAATGAAAATACTACTGGATTCAATTTCTAAGGAATGAAATGAATTATTGGCACAATAATTGCATTATTTAAAGTGTACAAAAATATATCCAGTTAATAGGGGGAATGAAAATGAGAGAAGTGGTTGTAGTCGATGCTATTCGTACTCCTGTTGGGAAGCGTAATGGTAGTTTAAGTTCCGTTCGTCCCGATGATATGGCAGCTCAAATCTTAAGGGGGTTAGTAATGCGTACCGGAATATCACCGGGATTGGTTGAAGATGTGATTTTAGGATGTGTCATGCAAGTCGAAGAACAAGCAATGAATATCGCACGTGTAGCTGCATTAATGGCAGACTTTCCAATTCATGTTCCTGGTACTACAGTTGATCGGCAATGCGGTTCAAGTCAGCAAGCTGTTCATTTTGCAGCTCAAGCAATAATGAGTGGAGATATGGATATTGTGATTGCAGGTGGAGTTGAAAGTATGTCTCGAATCCCGATGGGATCAACGAGAAAAAATACGACATGGAGTGAAAACTTAACATCACGGTATGAAATGAAAGGACAAGGGGTTGGAGCTGAATTAGTTTCTCAAAAATGGGGATTGAGCCGTAGCCAGCTCGATGAGTATTCATTGGAGAGCCATAGAAGAGCCATTCAAGCACAAAAAGAAGGACGGTTCGAAAGAGAGATTATGCCAATTGAAGTTACATTGGCGGATGGCTCCAAATCAATAATGACTCAGGATGAAGGTCCGCGTAAAAATACAACAATAGAAAAGTTAGGGTCACTAAAGACAGTTTTCAAGGAAGATGGTGTAATACATGCTGGGAATTCTAGCCAGATAAGTGATGGTGCTGCTGGTATTCTTTTGATGTCAAAAGAAAAAGCAATTGAACTAGGCTTAAAACCACGGTTTCGGATTATTGCTCGTTCGGTAGTTGGTTCGGATCCTACGTTGATGCTTACAGGCCCAATTGAAGCATCAAAACGGGTACTAAAAAAAGCTAAGCTTACAATAGATGATATGGATATCTATGAAGTCAATGAAGCGTTTGCACCTGTCCCCCTAAGCTGGTTAGAAGAATTGAAAGCAGATCCACAAAAACTAAATCCAAACGGGGGCGCAATTGCATTAGGACATCCGTTAGGGGCTAGTGGAGCGCGGTTAATGGTTACGCTCATGCACGAACTTGAAAGAACTAGGGGACAATATGGCCTTCAATCAATTTGTGAAGGCGGCGGCATGGCCAATGCGACAATTATCGAAAGAATCAATTAAATAAAGTAAAGGGAGGATACCTAAATGGAAATGAAAAATAATGTAGCAATTGTTACAGGAGGAAGTTCAGGGTTAGGTGAAGCCGCAGCTAAACATATTGTTGAAAAAGGTGGAAAAGTAGCGGTATTGGATTTAAATGAGGAGAAAGGTCTTGCCTTGGTAAAAGAACTGGGACAGGAAAATGCTCTATTTATAAAGACAGATGTCTCCAATGAATCAGAAGTTCAGACAGCTATTAATATTACGGTTGAAAAATTCGGGAAAATTACTACAGCAATAAATTGTGCAGGAAGAGGCGTAGGTAATCACCCTAAAAAGGTGATTAATAGAGGAAATGAACCACATGGCCTTGATACGTTTTCAAAAGTGATTCAAGTGAACCTTATTGGTACATTTAATGTGCTTCGCTTAGCAGCGCAGCAAATGGCAGAAAACACTCCTAACGAAAATGGCGAACGCGGAGTCATTATCAATACTTCATCCATAGCTGCTTACGAAGGTCAGATTGGTCAAGTAGCATACAGTGCTTCAAAAGGTGGAATTGTAGGCATGACATTACCAGTTGCCCGTGATTTAGCAAGGTATGGAATCCGTTGTGTGACGATTGCTCCAGGACTAATGGATACTCCTGCATTTGGTATGGTATCTGATGAAATAAGAACATCGCTAGAAAAAATGGTACCGTTTCCATCCCGCTTAGGTTACCCAAATGAATATGCAATGCTAGTACAGAGCATTATTGAAAATCCAATGCTGAATGGGGAAACAATCCGCCTAGATGGCGCTATACGAATGCAGCCGAAATAAAAGTATTGAAGGATAGCATACACTTATTAAAATATTATTTTGATAAGTGTATACTTCATGATTTATTAGATAAAAAGATTATTATACTTAAACTAGCTATTTACTATTAATTGAACGTATATGAACAACCACTTAAATAGCAGAGTAAAAAAATTGGAGGGATTTTTCAGTGGATAGAGCTTTTATGACGGCAGAACATGAAATTTATCGCAGTTCACTTAGGAGATTCTTGGAAAAGGAGGCGCTACCCTACTTCGATGAATGGGAAGAAACGCGAGAAGTCCCAAAATCCTTTTGGAAAAAGTTTGGGGAGCAGGGCTTTTTATGTCCATGGGTTGATGAAAGGTATGGTGGATTAAATGCTGACTTCGGCTATTCAGTGATCTTAACAGAGGAGCTTGAAAAAGTAGGGAGCGGTCTCGGAGGTCCACGACTTCATAATAATGTTGTTATGCCTTACATTGAAGCTTTCGGCACTCCTGAGCAAAAAGAAAAATGGTTACCCAGGAGTATTACGGGTGAGTTAATCTCCTCTATTGCTATGTCAGAACCAGGGGCTGGTTCGGATTTATCAGCCATAAAAACAACTGCTGTTAGAGATGGCGATCATTATGTAATAAATGGAGAAAAAACATTTATCAGTAACGGGATATCAACTAATTTTGTCATACTTGTCTGTAAAACAAACACAAAAGTAACCCCACCACATAAAGGGATTAGTCTAATTGTTGTTGATGCAATTGATGAAGACATCCCAGGTTTTAAAAAAGGAAAAAAGCTAAAAAAGGTAGGACAGCACAGCGCAGATACGGCTGAATTAATTTTCGAAGACGCAAGGGTTCCCGTCGGAAATCTTTTAGGAGAAGAAGGGCAAGGATTTTATTACTTAATGAAGAATTTGCAGCAAGAACGATTAATGATGGCGATTTCCGCCGTTACTTCAGGACAAAAAATGTTGGAGCTGACGATTAAGTATGTTAAGGAAAGAAAGGTTTTTGGCAAAGAAATAAGCAAATATCAAAATACCCAATTTAAACTTGCCGAAATGGCAACCCAGGTTGAAATTGCCAGAACCTTTGTCGATAATCTTATTGGCAAACATATGGAAGGGAAAAAGATCATTAAAGAGGTGTCAATGGCTAAGTGGTGGACAACGGAAATGGTGAAAAAAATGGTTGGGGATTGTATGCAGTTGCATGGTGGATATGGCTACATTGAGGAATATGAAATTGCAAGGATGTACCGGGATCTTGCGGTTACCACTATTTATGGAGGAACAAGTGAAATTATGAAAGTAATCATTGCTAAGGAATTAGGTCTTTAATCAATAATAGCTGGCAAACCAAGTATTTTTAAGGAAAAGTTTTTTACTTATATTTGTAGTAAATTGTTTAAAATAAATTTACCTTTTTTAGGAGGGAGTGCTTGAATGAATGTCGTTCATCTACTTATAAATAGTGCAGAGCGTTTTCCCGATAAAACAGCTGTCAAGTTTAAAAATAATGAATTGAGCTACCAAGAACTTCAAAATAAAGTCTTGAAGTTAGCAACTGGTCTAAGTGGTGTCGGAATTGGAAAAAACATGAATGTTGGCCTGATGATGCAAAATGGTTTTGAATATATCATCTCCTACTTTGCGATTCTTGCAGTGGGAGGCACTGTTGTTCCGATTAATCCGCAATTAAAAGAAAAAGAGTTAACTTATTTAATAAATGATTCGGAAGCAAAAGCACTTTTATTTGACGAGCTATCTTTAGAAACTGTTGATAATACGAAAACTGAGTTAATAACTGCGAATATACTTATCAAATTTCTTGGTCAAAATAACCCTTCTTGTGATTGGACAAAATTACTTGATAGCCCCCAACTAGATGAATATGAACTTGCTTTCTTAAAAGGGAATGATACAGCACAAATTATCTACACTTCCGGGACGACAGGCCGACCAAAGGGAGCAATGATCACCCATAACAATGTTTTGTGGATGGTAAAAGCTTTAGCAGATGTAAGAGAAACAAACGAAGGGGACCGTGTACTTGTTGTTGCCCCACTTTTTCATGCGTTTGCAAAAGTAGGAGGCTTTTTAGGCTCTTTTTACAAAGGTGCAACAATTATTCTTGAAGAACGATTTAACCCGGATAAAACGCTAGAGTTGATTGATTGCGAGAAAATAACTGTATTTAACGGGTTGCCTACAATGTTTGCTAAAATCATTCAATCTCCCAAATTAAAAGAATATAATTATTCCTCTCTACGTATTTTAGGTTCGGGAGGTGCAAGCATTCCTGGTGAGCTTCTTAAGAGAATAAAAGCTGATTTGGGTGTTGAAGTTCTTGAAGGGTACGGACAAACCGAATCTACTGTTTGCATAACGACTCAGCGGCCACGTGAAGTAAAGGTAGTCGGGTCTGTTGGAATCCCAATACCAGGAGTGGAACTTCGGATAGTGACCCCTGATAATCAGGATGTACCTCAAGGTGAAGTAGGAGAGATTATTTTTCGTGGTCCAAATGCATTCAAGGGATACTATAACAAGCCCGAAGCAACGGCTGAAACCATCTCCAATAGCTGGGTCTATTCAGGGGATTTAGGTTATCAGGACGAAAAAGGGAATTTGTTTATCGTTGACCGAAAAAAAGATATGATCATTCGAAGTGGATACAATGTGTTTCCGCGTGAAATTGAAGAATATCTTTATGCCCACCCAGCTATTCTTGAATGCGCGGTTATTGGGGAACCAGATGATATTGTAGGAGAAGAAATTGTTGCCTATGTCGTTACAAAAAATGAAATAACGGAAGAGGAACTTTCTTCTTATTGCAGAAAAAGTATGGCGAAATACAAAGTACCTAGAATTTTCCGGTTTATGGACGAACTCCCAAAAACGACAACAGGTAAAATTACGAAGGTTTCCTTAAGAAAAAATAAAACCTTAAACAAAACTAAATAAAATCCTTCTGCAGGTAAATGGGGATAAGGGGAAAGAGACTTTTCAGGAAACAAGTTATCGCTACTATATTCAGAATAGTATAAATTTATAGTTAACTAAAATTTTTGGGGTGTTGTAAGTGAGCAATGTTGGTTTTAGAATTTTCAAGGAAATACCTAGAATAGAAAGAAAGGAAGTGATAGAGGAGTTTCGGCAAATACCGACCTCAAATATTGCCGACATGATGGGACGGTTTGCATCCATTGGCGGGGAAATAAGAGCTTTTCATAATCAGGGATTGTTGATGGCAGGTCAAGCGTTTACCGTTCGAGTTTCTCCTGCTGATAATTTAATGATGCATATGGCATTGGAATTGGCTCAGCCTGGCCAGGTTGTCATTGTAGAAGCAGGTGGAGATGTTACCAATGCAATTACTGGTGAAATAATGTGCACCTATGCAAAGCAAAAGGGAATAGAAGGTTTTATTATTGACGGTGCCATCCGCGATCGAGCAGGTATTTTAGCATTGGATTTTCCAGTATATGCGAAAGGTCTACAGCCGAGAGGCCCGCACAAAGATGGTCCAGGGGAAGTGAATGTTCCAATCAGCTGTAATGGGGTTGTCATTCATCCCGGTGATATTGTAATTGGCGATGATGATGGTGTTGTCGTTATTCCTTTAGAAGAAGCAGAAGGGGTACTAATAAAAGCGAAAGAAAAGGTGGAACAAGAGCGTAAAATGATGGAATCCATCTATGCTGGGACATTAGATCAATCCTGGGTTTACAAGAAGATGGAAGAGAAGGGGTGTGATATTTATGATAAATATCCAAGCCGTAGAATTGGAGAATTACGTTAGGGAAATTTTTTTAGCAGTCGGTCTTAATCAAGAGGAAGCCATAGAAACAGCCAAACATTTAGTAACAGCTGATCTTAAGGGAGTAAGTTCACATGGTGTCCACCGCGTACCTATCTATGTAAAGCGTTTAAGGCTTAATGTCATTAGCAATAATTCTTCTATTCTAGTAGAAAGAGAAACACCGGTAAGTTTAAAGGTGAATGGCGGAAATGGGATAGGTCCGTATGTAGTACGCCAAGCGATAGAGTTAGGGATACAAAAGGCCAAGGATATAGGGATGTGTGCCGTTGCTATCCATCATTCCAACCATGCAGGTATACTGTCATACTACACTGAATTAGCTGTCAAGAACGATCTAATAGCGTTTGCAACAACGAACGCACCAGCTAATATGGCACCATTTGGAGGGAAGGAACGCTATTTTGGTACGAATCCTTTTTCTATTGGTGTGCCTGCAGGAAATGAACTGCCATATATTTTAGATATGGCTACTAGTGTTGTTGCTAAAGGGAAAATTATTAAAGCAATGAATGATAACAAATCGATACCGTTAGGCTGGGCTATTGATAAGGATGGCAATGATACTACGGATTCCAAAGCTGCATTTGATGGTTTAGTATTGCCATTAGGAGGAGCTAAGGGGTATGGATTGGCATTCATGGTGGATATATTTTCAGGGATATTAAGCGGCGCTAATTGGGGTCCACATATCAATGATTTATACAGTAATTTTGAAACTCCACAAAATCTTGGCCAATTCATTTGGTTGATGCGTCCGGATTTATTTATGGAAATGGAAGATTTTAAAGCGAGAATGGATCAAGCAATTAGGGAGATTAGGTCAGTAGAAAAGACTCCAAGTATAAGCCGTATTTACATCCCAGGCGAACTGGAACACGATCTTTATGTAAACAGAATGGAAGAGGGTATCCCTTTAGAAGATACAATATGGACTGAATTAAAGTTATTAGGTGATGAGTTGGGCTTAAATAAAAGTTATGTGATTTAGGTAAATAAGAGAATTAGGAGGAATAAAAAAAATGAAATATGTTCAAAACACAAATGAATATGTTATTCGGCTCCAAGATAATCAAAAACATTTATATCATATTGATATTAATGAAAATGTATTAAACGATTTTTTGGCCAAAGTAAAGGATATTAACGTACAGCGTATAGAATATGTTCCGTTTATGCGCTTTTTTATAGCAAGTGAGTTAAGAAACTTAATTGGTGAAGATTTTCATAAAACACTTAAAGGGATATTGCAAGAAAGAGAAACAGGTGGTTTTACATTAGGTGTAGAGCATGTAACGAATGATAAGAATGATTATTTAAAAATTTCTACCGCGATTACTCATTTGGTAGGGATTTCAAACTTTGATTCGATGACTGGAACCTATTATGCTAGTTTTGATGTAACGCATTCGGATGATAGTGATACCTATTTGCGACAGCCATATCGTACTTTAGAGTTTCATACTGATGGTACCTTTGTGAAACAGCGTACTGACTGGCTTCTTATGATGAAATGGGAGGAAAGAAACGCCAACGGTGGGGATTCGCGGCTTTTGCATTTAGATGACTGGGATGAGATGGACAAATTCAGAAATCATCCGCTTGCAGGTCATAAGTTTAAGTTTTCTTATGCCCATAAACAAAGTAAAAAAACAGAGGACGATGTCTATAAAACTACCTTCTTTGAGATGAATAATGCTACATGTATTAACTTTAACGACCAGGCGACGCATCCGGAGACGGTTGAACAGGGCGTTTATTTAAAGGAGCTTTCTGATTCCATGGAAAATTCGCCTGGAGTTCAGACTTTACCATTGCCAGAAGGAAGATTAGTTATGTTAAATAATCATTTTTGGCTGCATGGAAGAGAGGCATTTAAGGAGGACCAGGGTTTATTTCGTCAACTAATGAGACAGCGAGGAAGCTTTGGGAACTAGTAATTTAGTGGGTTTTTATTAGGGTTACTGAAATTTTAAAATTTCAAAGTCAGGAGGTCGATGCGAATGATAGCAGCGATTTTAAGGGATGTTGTCAAACCTGGTGAAAAAATTGCAGAAATATATCTTGAGAATGTTCCGGATCCAGAACCGGACACCGGTGAAGTAGTTGTACGTTTAAAAACAGCAGCTTTAAATCGACGTGATGTCTATATTCGCCAGGGACTCTATCCAAAGATTACAGCACCTTCTATTCTAGGTTCAGATGGGGCTGGTATGATTGTGAAACTGGGTGAGGATGTCCAAGGGATGGAAATAGGGGATGAAGTGATAATAAATCCTGGTCTAGATTGGGGAGATGACCCTAATCGGCCAGGTCCTGGTTTTTCTGTGTTGGGTATGCCAACAGATGGAACCTATGCAGAGTACATTAAAATATCTGCAAAAAGTGTCTTTCCAAAACCAAAGCACCTTACTTGGGAGGAGGCTGCTGCTCTTCCATTAGGTGGTTTAACCGCTTATCGGGCCGTGGTGACAAAAGGTCGTGTTAAGACTGGGGATACAGTGATTATTCCTGGGATTGGAGGGGGTGTTGCAACTTTTGCACTCCAGATAGCTGTTGCTAAAGGAGCCAAAGTTTATGTGACATCAAGCAGTAATGAAAAAATAGAAAAGGCGATAAAACTTGGTGCTTCAGGCGGTGTGAACTACCGTGAACAAAATTGGTCCAAACATTTAAAAGAGCTAACAGGTGGGGCCGACTTATTAATTGATAGTATCGGGGGAGAAGTATTTCCGGAATTAATTAGCCTTGCTAATTATGGTGCCCGAATCGTTTCGTTTGGAGCAACTCTTGGTCCGGTTAAAAAAGTAGTTATGCCTCGTATTTTTTTTAAGGAACTGACTATTAAGGGTACTCAGTTGGGATCAGACAAAGATTTTGTTGAATTAATAGGTCTATATGAAAAAAACAAGATAAAACCAGTGGTCGATAGTGTCTTTTCACTTGAACAGGTTAACGATGCACATAAAAAAATGGAGAGTGGCTCCCAGTTTGGTAAAATAGTCTTATCCATTTTATCTTAAATGGCTGGCATGCAGTCGTTGATATCGTCTTAAATGGAACTTGGTATTGCACTCAAGCTGTTGCAAAAGAATGGATAAATAATAACCAACCTGGTTCGATTTTAAATATTTCAACTTCCTACTCATGGACAGCTAATCCAGGTACGGTTCATTATTAGCGATGGATCGTACCCTTGCTGTAGAATGGGGGCATTATGGAATTAGGGTGAACGTAATTGCCCCTGGCCAAATTGCTAGAAAATATTAGGAAATATTCCTTTAAAGCGTTTAGGAAATACAGAGGAAATTGCGAATCTTGCAAGTTTTTTACTCTCAAAGGTCGGAATATATTAATGGAGAATGTATAATTATGGACGGTGGTCAGTGGTTAACAAAAGCTAGTTTTTAAGTTGATTTATGCAAAACAATAATAGTTCAATTAGTAGGGTATCACTATCCATTTTGAAATGAAAGAACCAAGCAAATAACAGAGGTACTACGTGCTGAGAATGAATAAATCATGTGTAAGGGGAGAAATAGTTGTAATAGAAATAAAAGTAAAATTATGCATAAAATATTTTGAATATTATAAAAATTAATATTCTAGGAGGAGTTAATAAACCATGAGCCAATCAAATCGAGTTGTTAATCCATTAATTGCCTTAAGTATGTTAAAAAGGAACGATAATTCGTTTAATCCTTTCCCTTGGTATAAAAAAATGAGGGAAGAATCCCCGCTACTTTATAATGAAGAATTGGATTGCTGGAGTGTTTTTTCATATGAAATGGTCAAAAGAGTAGTAGAAAATAAAGACTATTTTTCAAGCGCAACTGGGGTAAAAAAGGAACAATCCTTATCAAGGTCAATGATAACTATGGATCCTCCTCTGCACACAAAAATACGCAGTATAGTAAATCGTGCTTTTACTCCGAGAGTCATGAAGGCATGGGAACCGCGTATACATGAGATTACCAATGAATTAATTGCAAAAATGGAAGGGAAACGAGAAATAGATTTCATTGAGGAGTTTGCAGGACCATTACCAGTTATAGTAATTGCTGAAATGCTGGGAATTCAGTCAACAAATATGAAAAAGTTTAAAGAGTGGAGCCATATTATATTCAGTACACCAGTTGATAATTCTGATGAGGAAGTACGAATATGGAAAGAAGCCAAATTAAAAGCAGAAGCGGAATTGGAAGAATTCTTTAATGAAATTATTGCTGACAAGAGAAAGAATCCAGGTGACAATGATATTATTTCTATATTAGTTAAAGCAAATGAAGTTGGGGAAAAGTTATCTGGAGAATACATTGTGCCATTTTGTAACTTATTATTGGCAGCTGGTAATGAGACAACAACGAGTTTAATTGGCAATTCCATCTATACTTTCGCAGAGCAGCCAGAAATCTACCGAAGTCTTCAAAGCAATCCTTTGTTAGTATCACATGCAGTTGAGGAATCGTTAAGATTTCGAAGTCCTGTCCAAGTAATGAGAAGAATTGTTAAGAAAGACCTAGAGTTTTATGGTCAACAATTAAAAGAAGGACAACTCGTATTTTTCTTTCTTGGAGCAGCGAATCGTGATGAACGTGTGTTTGAAAATCCAGAAATCTTTGACTTGAATCGCTCAAATAAAAGAGATCATATGGCATTTGGCGGGGGAATTCATTTTTGCTTAGGTGCTCCTTTGGCAAGACTTGAAGCAAATATTGCTATATCAAGTTTACTAAAGAAATATTCAGCTTATGAGTTTCCTTTAACATTTGAACTTGATCCAATTCCTAACAGCGGTGTGGGCTATGGTTTAAATAGTCTTAATCTATTATTAAAACATAGATAATGTATCTTAAACAAGTATTTACTATATTAAATAAATATTTATTATTTTAAACTCCATAGCTTACTAGGATTGGATCCAAGTATGTAGTGCCTAGTAGTCTATTAAATTTCAAAAATAGTCCAATCATTTCGGATAACACAGATTATTAATAATAGGACAATTTAAACTAAATGGGATACTAATTGTGATTAATTGACACAAACAATTTAAGGAGGGAAATTTCTTGATGATTAAATCTATGGATGAATTTACTTTGACAATCAATGGAAAGCAAATAGAAACGAAAGAAACGATAGGAGTGATTAATCCAGCAACAGAAGAAATAGTAGGCCACGCACCTGTAGCCAGTAAAAATGATTTAGATCTGGCAGTAAAAGCTGCAAGAAGTGCCTTTCCAAAATGGGCCTCTAGAAGTTTTGAAGAACGAAGTGAATTAATTTTACAATTTGCAAACGCTATATCCGAGAATCAAAAAGAGTTAGCAAGTCTTTTAACTCTTGAACAGGGGAAACCCCTTTCTTTTGCAGAAAGAGAAATTAACATGGCTGTTTATTGGTTGAAGGAAAGTGCAAATCATAGGCTGTCCACTGAGGTTCTTGAAGAATCAGAAACAACTTATATCGAAAAACACTACACTCCACTTGGTGTAGTTGGGGCCATAGTCCCATGGAACTTTCCAGTACTCCTTGCAATGTTTAAAATTCCATTGGCACTTTTATCTGGAAATACTTTGATCGTTAAACCATCGCCATATACACCGTTAACAACCTTAAAGATTGGGGAAATTGCAAGTACAATTTTTCCAGATGGAGTTTACAATACACTATCAGGGGATGATGCTCTTGGTCCGATGATTACTGGGCATCCAGGTATTGATAAAGTTAGTTTTACTGGTTCAACTGCAACAGGAAAAAAGATTATGGAAAGCGCTGCAAAGAATCTAAAGCGTGTTACCTTGGAACTTGGAGGTAATGATGCAGCAATTATTTTACCAGACGTATCTATTGATGAAGTGATTCAACCGATATTTTGGGGGATGTTTCTAAATAGTGGGCAAGTTTGTATTAATGCAAAACGTATTTTTGTCCACCATGACATTTACGATAAATTTGTGGATAAATTAATCGAATACGCAAAAACGGTACGTGTAGGTAATGGTCTAGAACCTGCTTCACAGTTAGGACCAGTACAAAATTTAGTTCAATATAAAAAGGTAAAGAATTTAATAAAGGAAGCCAAACAAAATGGTTTAAAATTTGCATTCGAAGGAGAAGCCCCCAGATCGGGCTACTTTATTCCAGTGACCATTGTGGATAATCCTCCAGAAAATGCAAGAGTCGTAACGGAGGAGGCGTTTGGACCTATAGTCCCTCTATTAAAATATCAAAGCTATGAAGAGGTCATAGAACGTGCGAATAGGAGCCAATATGGATTAGGCGGTTCAATCTGGGGGAAGGATATCGAGTTAGCCAAATCCATTGCTGATAAATTGGAAACAGGAACAGTGTGGATAAATGAAATAGGTGCTTTATCTCCTACAATCCCTTTTGGAGGCCATAAACAATCTGGCTATGGAATTGAGGGTTCGGTGGAAGGGCTCAAAGAGTATACAAATACAAAAATTATTAGAATCAACAAAAGATAATAATCCTAGATTTTATATTCTAACCAACTTACTATATTTCTTTCTGTTAGGAATTTGTAATTTAGTGAGGGGAATTTCAATTGAGAGTTGCTTTTGATCTCTTCCTTGACTATGTTCTTATTTATTTTTTTGGAACATAGATCCAAACAATAATGAATTGATAGGAGGTATTCCCTTGAAAATTAAAGCAGCGGTTACTCACAATATCGGTGAAGATTTTAAAATTGAAGAAGTAGAATTGTCGAATATAAAAGAGAATGAAGTATTAGTAAAAATAGTTGCAGTTGGTGTTTGCCATACTGATGCAGTTGCATGGCAAGCGGGCATTTCTCCCTTTCCGATTGTATTAGGACATGAGGGTTCTGGAATTGTAGAGAAAATTGGTTCAAATGTTAGAGCAGTTCTGCCTGGAGACCATGTTGTTCTGTCCTATTCCTCTTGTCGTGAGTGTGCAAATTGTCTTTCCGGACATCCCTCGACATGTATAAGGTTCGCCGATTTAAACTTTAGGGGAAAAATGGAAGATGGGTCAACTCGCTTATCCCAGAACAACCATCCAATCTCAACATTTTTTGGTCAATCTTCTTTTGGGACCTATGCTATTGCGAATGAAAAAAACATTGTAAAAGTAGAAAAGGATATTGATTTAGCACTATTAGGGCCCCTCGGGTGTGGAATCCAAACAGGTAGCGGGACGGTATTAAATAAATTAAGACCAGGTTTTGGTTCTACTATCGCAATTTTCGGATGTGGTGCAGTAGGCTTAAGTGCGGTAATGGCAGCTAAAATTGCAGGATGCAAAAGTATAATTGCAATTGATATAAATGATGAACGATTAAATTTAGCTAGTGAAATAGGGGCAACTTATATTTTGAATGGCAGCAAGGAAGATGTAGTAAACGAAATTACAATGTTAACTAATGGGGGTGTAGATTTTGCTTTAGAGACCACCGGGGTGCCCAATGTTGTGAAAAAATCAATAACAGCGTTAAGACCTCATGGAAAATGTGCAGTTGTTGGAGTAACACCAGAAACAACACTTGATATCAATGATATGGTATCCAAAAGTAAAACATTGATAGGAGTTATCGAAGGAGATGCGATACCTCAATTATTTATCCCCGAATTAATTGCGTATTACAAAGATGGTAGGTTTCCATTCGATAAATTGGTAAAATATTATCATTTTGAAGAAATAAATCAAGCATTTGAAGATTCTAAAGAAGGTTTGACTATTAAACCAATATTGAGAATAAATTGAATGTGAAGTTATAGAGAAACTATTAAACCGTGTTATTTTGGTTAATCCCAATAATATCCCTATCAAAATGAGGTTATTTGTATATTTAAAGTTCAAATCAAACGCCTCCTGATGCATTACAGAAGAAGATAATAAATGCAAATATCTTTGGAGGTACCGGAACCATTTCAAATAGTTATTACGAGGTGGCTCCTTATTTGACAAAAGTGGATGCTTATATGACATATAATGTCCCAGTTATGAATCGTAAATTTTATAATTCACTACCAGATGATATTAAGAAGATATTTGATGAAGAGTTAAATCCAAAATTTGTTGAATTAATGACAAAATCATATCTCAATGAAATTGAAAAACTTGATTCGCTTTTTGTTGATAGTGGAGGGAAAGAAGTTATTACCCTTTCAAAAGAGGAATTGGATAAATTCAAGGGAACAGTGAAACCGATATGGGATCAATGGGTTGAAGATGCGAATGAAAGAGGTTATCCAGGGGAAGAAATGATGAATGACTTTATCGAATTGCGCAAAAGTGAAGGGCTTCAAACTCATTTCTAATATTTTAATATTAGAAATTTTAAAGGGCTGGCTTAATAAAAAATTCATTTATTTTTGAGTGCAGCCTATATTTTTATCCATTTTATTAATATTGCTAGGAAAGGAGAATGAATCATGAATTAAAATTATACCAATATCCTCGTAGAAAAACCTACATCAAAAATTGCGGTACTGAGCTTAATTAATACCGAAACATTAAATTCTTTGACTGGCGGGGTGATTGATGATTTAACTGATTTTATCACCAAAATTAAAATGGATGAGCAAACCACAGTTTTAATCATGCGTGCAGATGGGACAAAGGCAATTAGTAGCGGTATGAATTTTAAGGACGTGTTTCCTTCAGAATTAAATACTACTGCACACGCCTACTCGATTCAGCAAAAGCTATGTGATGTCATTGCTGGCATAAATAACACTCATCAAATTGTGATCAATCTATCCTTTGGGCACTGTAATTTACAAGCTTAATTAAATTTTCTAATTGTATTAAAAATGAATTGGGACTCCTAATTCAAATACATATTAAACGGGAGTGATATTGAATCAACCAACCTTTACTGAGACTAAGCCTTGCCTGAGTTGCTAAATGTATTTTGAAAAATTAGTCAAAATTCGGAACGCTACAAGATTTGATTTAAATTAATTCCTTTTTTTAGAGCTGTTCCCAAATTTAAAACAATTATGGGAATAGCTTTAATTTTTTTCAAGCAATGATTATCGACCAAATACTAGTATTAACTAAAACTATTGTCAAATCTTGTAATCTGATACAATAATATAGTATATTTAAGGGCTTCATTCCTCCTGCTTTTTTCCTAGTTACTAGTATTCCCTTTGGAAATGAAAACCTATTTATTACAATTGGATCAAAAAATATATGATTATTAAGATTTTTTAGACAATATTGTCAAAAAGGGAATAAAATAATAATTTTTGGTTGCAATATTCTGATAATTAGATTAATATAAAAATATAGAATGTTACTGATAACAGTTACCGTATAACGGTATATTTGAATTTAGGGGAAACAAAATGGAAACCATTAAAAAAGATTTGATAAGGTATGATCTTGAAAAATGTTAATTTAAAGTTCCACGCCAAGCTTTTTACGAAAAAACATTTTTAAAGGAAGAAAAGGTAAAAATTATTTTTCTAAATGTTGGCTTTATGTTGGTCATGAATCGGATCTACTAAAAAAGGTGATTTTCGAACTAGGAGAGCAGGAGGGCGCCCAATTGTTTTTACTTGAGGACAGGTTTGCGAAATTAGGACATTCATTAATTCTTGTCTCATAGAGGGGTAATAGTTTATCGGGGGCAGAAGGGAATACAAAGCGTTTCGCTGTTTTTATCAATCTTGGGCATATAATAATGAAGGGGGATTAGTTGGACAACCCGGACCTTAGACGGGTATCTTGGAAATATTTTTAATAGGAAAATTATTAAAACCACTCAACAGAATTGGAAGCGTTTTATTTAGTGAGTAATTGCATAAAGAATTTAGCTTGTTGATAATGTCAAGTATCAGATTGCTTTCCCAATAGTTATTTCTTTAAAACAAATGAAGGAAATTGTGAGAAAAAAAGGTATTAAGGTTGGCAACATCCAAAATTATTTAAAAAGGATGACGGTTTATTAATGATAATTGATATGCACACCCATTTTACTCCAGAAAAATTGCCGGAAATGAGGAATCTGGCTGGTAGTAACCTATGGCCAATAATGGAAATGACAAGTGAACAAACTGGCAATGTCCTAATTTCAGGAAAGGTGTTCCGGAAATTAACCAATCAATCATGGGATGCTAACCGACGAATAGAAGACATGGATAAAGAAGGTATTGATATTCAAGTGATTTCGCCAATGCCCGAACTTTTATCCTATTGGTTTGAGCCTGAAGATACATTGGAGTTTTCTCGATATATTAATGACAAACTATCCGAACTAGTTCAGGTAAATCCTAAAAGGTTTTACGGGTTGGGAATGGTTCCCTTGCAGGATCCTCAATTAGCAGCAAGGGAGCTAAAAAGATTAAAAAAGGACTTTAACTTAATTGGGGTAGAAGTAGGGAGTAATGTCAACGGACGTCCTATCGGTGATCCTTATTTTCATCCTTTTTTTGAAGCTGCCGAAGAGGAGGGCATGGCAATATTTGTTCATCCCCTCCATCCTTTAGGGAAAGAAAGATTAATAGGACCGATGCAACTCCAAGCATATATTAACTTCCCATTTGAAACAGGATGGGCTGGAGCATCTCTTATCACTGGTGGTGTTTTAGAAAAATACCCGAATTTACGTATTGCATTAAGTCATGGTGGAGGAAGTTTGTTTTCCATTTTACCTAGATTAGAACATGGTTGGAAAACAAATGAAAGCCTTAAAGCTTTAATGAAAAAGTCTCCAATGGAATACGGTAAAAAGTTGTATTTCGATACTTTAGTATACGACGAACTTACATTACGGCATTTAATAAACCTGATTGGAACTAGTAATTTACTTATAGGGTCCGATTACCCATATCTTATTAGAGAAAAATCCCCAGGGAACCGGGTCAAAATGCTCAATCTTACTGAAGAAGTGGAGAAAAGTATTTTTAAGGCCAATAGTTTAAAGTTTCTCGGAATTTAATAAGTAAAATTTTAGCTACATATAGAAAGGTGAAATACGATGAATGGAAATAATCATAATCAAATAAGTGAGATTGCAAATTATTTATGGCAAGCAGAATTGGGGGGGGAAGAAGTTACTAAAATAACAGAAATTTTTGATAATGTTACTTTAGAAACTGCCTATCAAGTTCAACTAGTAAACATTAATAAAAAGGTTACAAATGGAGATAAAATAGTTGGGAAGAAAATTGGCCTGACGTCAAAAGCAATGCAAGATCTATTGCAGGTCGACCAACCAGATTACGGTCATTTACTTGCTAGTATGAGTGTGCAAAATAAAGGCTTAATCTCTGTAAATCAAGTGTTACAGCCGAAAGTAGAAGGAGAAATTGCCTTTGTCCTAAAAAAGGATTTAACAGGTCCAGAGGTAACGGTAGAGGATGTGCTTGAAGCAACAGATTATATATTGCCAGCTCTTGAGATTGTTTCTAGTAGAATAAAAGATTGGAAAATATCATTGAATGATACGGTTGCAGATAATGCTTCTAGTGGTTTATTTGTATTAGGGGAACAACCAATTCCTGTTGAAAAAGTAAACCTTAAAACAATAGAAATGGAATTCTTCAAAAATAAATCATTGGTAAATACTGGGGTAGGAACTGCAGTATTGGGAAATCCAGCTTATTGTGTTGCATGGCTAGCTAATAAACTGTCTGAGTTTGGAATTTCCCTGAAAAAGGGGGAAATCATTTTATCAGGTGCGCTGTCAGCTGCTGTAGATGCTGTTGAAGGGGATTTGTTCACTGCCCGTTTTACACACCTTGGTGAAGTAAGTGTTAACTTTAGTGAGTAAAAAAAGGGGGGTGATGAATAAACGCTCTAGTAAACGCTTTTACAATCCTTTTGATATTTTTAAGTGGTTACATTTAGGTCTTGTTATAATACCAAGTTTGAAAAGGAAAACCACAGAAAATTAATCAAGATTTTTAGATAAGAATAAGTTAAACATAAACCATTTTATATTAACTACTATTAATCTACCTAGTTTTGTTGATTTATTATTAAAGACAAAAACTATTCAATCAATTAGGAGGATCTTACATGAGAGTAAAGAGTTTAGGTATTTTTGGTATTATCTTTGGAATTGTATTATTTTTATCAGGTTGTGGTGGTTCTGATAGCACAAGTTCTAGCGATGAATCTAGTGGGGAATCAGAAGAATCAATAACAATGGTGACTAATTTTTGGCAACCTACTGCACACCACACAGTGAAAAATGCATTTGAACCTTGGGTGGATTACGTAGAGGAGAAGACCAATGGGAGAATCAAGGTAGACCTATACTCCGGAGGAGCACTTGGTTCTTCAACAACTGTATTACAAGATGTTAGTGGTGGTGTTTATGATTTTGGTGGTCCATTGGTTCCAACATACCATTATGATACAGAATTATTTCCACTGACAATTGGAGATTTGCCTTTCGCTTTCCCTGATATCGAAAGTGCAACTCGGGTAATGGATCAATTTATTGAAAAGCATGCACAAGATTCATTTAAAGATATTGTGTATATGGGGATTGGTGCAAGTGATCCATATACATTGATTTCTAGCAAACCGATTACAAAGTTTGAACAAATGAAAGGGTTAAAATTAAGGGTAACTGGAACTGTTGCTGGAGAACTTGCAAAGGGTTGGGGAAGTACGCCTGTGGCTGTTGCATATGAGGATACGTACGATGCCCTTCAAAAGGGAATTGTAGACGCTAATATCTTCCCTTCAACTGGATCGATTTCTAATAGTTATTTTGAAGTAGCACCATATTTGACAAATATACCTGCTTACATGTCCTATCAAGCACCGGTTATGAATCGTGCTTTTTACGATAAACTTCCAGACGATTTGAAGAAATTATTTGAAGAAGATTTAGCACCTAAATTGATAGAAATGTATGAGGATACCTATTTAGCAGAGGTTGAAAAAATTGAAACGGAATGGATTAATTCTGGTGGAAAGGAATATAAAGAATTTCCAGAGGAAGAATTAGACAAATTTAGAGGGACAGTTAAACCAATTTGGGATAATTGGGTCAAAGAGGCTAATGGTCGAGGCTTGAATGGTGAAGAAATGATGAACGACTTTATTGAATTGTTAGAGAGTGAAGGACTTAAAGCACCATTTTAATTCGTTTCTCCACAGGTATCTATACCCATACTAGGTGTATAGATACCTATTAAAAGAAAGTAGGTGTTTCGTTTGCAAGTTTTTCAAAAAATAGTGGATACTATCTCGAATATTTCGAAGTGGATTGCACTTACTGCGATTATGATTATGATGTTGTTTATTATGGCCGCAGTTACAAGTAGGGCATTTCATAATCCAATCATTGGTGATTTCGAAGTGGTTCAGTTGGCAATGGTCGTGACAATTATGTTTGGTTTAGGTTATACCCAATCACAGGATGCTCATGTTAAGATAGGTCTAATTGTTGATCGGCTTCCAGCCCGTTTTCAATCCTTCATTGATGTCATCGCTTATTTAATGACATTTGTCGTTTGCATGGCGATTACTTATGTATTTTGGGGTGTTGCAATGAAGAATATGTTGGATACCGTTATCTCCTCAGAACTAATGCGTATTCCGCATTATCCATTTAATTTTATAGTTGCAATTGGTTTTTTCATTTGGGGACTTGAAGCTTTATTGAGGTTTATTCTCTCAATTAATAAAACATTTAAAAGGAGTGTACCTGAGGTAAAGGAAGAAGAGGTGAACACACAATGGATTTAGAAATAATAGCACTTATCGTTTTACTCGCTATGTTTGTTCTAATGTTTTTAAAGATTCCTATTGCGATTTCAATGGCAGTTCCTGCATTTGTTGGAATTCTCTATTTAAGGGATTGGACCGTATTAAAATCAGTTATTGAAACAGTTGTTTGGAAACATAGCTATAGTTATACCTTATCAACAATCCCACTGTTTGTATTGATGGGGGAAATTCTTTTTGTGACAGGCATAAGCAGTTCATTATTTGAGACTTTTAGAACTTGGGTTGGAAGGCTAAAGGGAGGCTTGGCAGTCGCAACCATTGGTTCATCTGCACTTTTTGCTGCAGCTTCTGGTTCAAGCTTGGCTAATACTGGAACAATGGGTGTCATCGCTTCCAAAGAAATGACTAAAGCTGGTTATAGTAAGTCCCTTGCAGGAGGCTCTATCATTGCCGGCGGAAGTTTGGGCATGCTAATTCCACCAAGTACCATGTTTATTATTTATGGAATGATGACTGAAACCTCGATTGGTAAACTTTTAATTGCAGGTATCATTCCTGGAATTGTGCTTAGCCTTTTATATGTAATTACTGTCTATGTATCTATTTTAATCAACCCAAGCCTTGCTCCTAGAGGAAAAGGAAGCAGTTGGAAGGAAAAATTCTACTCTTTGAGGCATACAGGCTGGATTTTACTATTATTTTTAATTGTAATTGGTGGTATGTACATTGGGTTGTTTAGCCCAACGGAAGCAGCAGGTGTCGGAGCATTTTTTGCATTAATCATTGCATTATTGATAAGAAAGCTTACGTGGCAAAATTTCATTGAGTCGTTATCAAGAACATTGAAAACAACAGGTTTTATCTTTGCTATAATGTTAGCAGCTTTTTTGTTTAACTATTTATTAACCATTACACGACTCCCACAAGCATTAGCAGGATTTTTCACAGATTTGAACATGTCTCCATTTGCCCTTTTCTTGTTGATCGTCTTCATGTATCTCATTCTCGGAGCTATAATGGATACAATGGCCATGATTGTCATAACTGTTCCTATTATTATGCCGTTGATTCAAGCGATGGGCTTTGATTTAGTATGGTTTGGCGTATTTATAATTCTTGTAGTTGAAATGGCAATGATGTCTCCTCCAGTAGGAATGTTATGCTTCGTCTTAGATGGTGTTGCCCCTGATTTAAAAATAGAAAATATTTTTAAAGGAGCCATACGATTTATGATTCCAATCCTTGTATTAGTTATGCTGTTGTACTTTGTTCCAGAAATTGCGACGTTTTTGCCAGATAATATGAGGTAACCAAAATATTAACCATTTAATTTTTTAAGGGGAAAAGGTGTGGGCAGACAAGGTGTTGTTATCGGGTCAGCCTTGTATTCAATTGATTTTTTTGCATTCTTTTGGAAAAATATAACAACAACTTGCGGAATATTATTAATAATTATAGTATTCCGCTTTTTTATGCAAGTTGACTGCTACATTAAATGCATAATCTAGTCTCCCTAATTGATCTACAACTCTAGTAAGCAATTTTTTGTGTCTATCTCTTTAGTAACATCTGTTTTGATACCAATAAACCGCTCACCAAGTATATGTTCGCTATCTTGTAGTCCCTTATTTATGTCCGCATCATAAACAAAGGCTCCTTTCTTAATTAATTACTACGATTTTCGAAAAATTATTTTGTGAAGTATTGACAGTAAATTTTGAATGTTATAAAATTTGTATAAAGATAACGTATACCGACATACGATAATCGGTTCCAGAAAGGTATAATTCAATCGAAAAAAAGGGGGTATATTATTGGCCAGAATAATTACAAGAACTGAAATAGAAGATTTTTTATTTTTTGAAGCGAGTTTATTAGATGAGTGAAAATTTGAAGAATGGGCATCGCTATTTACAAATGATGCAAATTATCTTGTTCCGCCAACAGACAAACTTGATGCAGATCACCACGAAGAACTTTTTATGATTTCAGACAACTATGAAAGAATTGTTCAAAGAGCAAAAAGGTTATTTAAAAGAGAAGCACATGTTGAATATCCTCATTCTAGGACTCGTCATACTACTAGTAATGTAAGAATTGAAAATAGGGAAAATGAAGTCATCGACGTTACCTGCGATTTTATTACATACCGCTCGAAGCGAGAAAAGTTAGATTCATTTATTGGAAGGATCGATTACAAGCTGGTTGAGCAGAATGGTGAACTAAAAATAAAACAAAAGCGTGTATTGTTGGACTTAGATTCATTAAGGCCACAAGGGAAGGTAAGTATAGTTTTATGAAAACCTTTACTTCAGAAAACTGTAGAAATCTTACCATAGAAAGGGGGTGTATTGGATGAATAATAATCAATTATTAGCAGGGAAAGTTGCTGTAGTTACAGGAGCAGCTAAAGGGATTGGCTTTGAGCTCGCTTTGGATTTAGCAAAAAATGGTGCAAATATATTAATTGCAGATGTGTTGGAAACCGAGGCTAAATTAGCTTGTGAAAAATTAACTGAAGCTACAAATTGTCAATCAACATATTATATTGGTGATTTGAGTATTGAAGAGCATAACATTCAAATGATTTCTAAGGCACTAGATACATGGGGAAAAGTGGATATCCTTGTAAACAATGCAGGTGGGGGCGTTATATTACCCTTTTTGGAACAAACTCCTGAAACATTAAAACAAACGATTGACCGTAATTTATGGACGACACTTTGGGCTTGTCGCACGGTTTTACCACATATGATTGAACGCAAATTTGGAAAAATCATAAATATTGGTGCCGACTCTGTAAGAAATGGCTTGCATAACCATGCTGCCTATAATGCAGCAAAGGGTGGAGTCCATGCCCTAACTACTGGACTCGCTCGAGAATTTGCAGGTTACAATATAACCGTTAACACTGTTGCGCCATGTATGGTTGCAACTGAACGGGTAAAAGAGAAAATGAAAGCTCCTAATCAAGACATGGAAGAATTCCTTAAAGTAATACCATTAGGAAGACCAGCAGAAATGTCTGAAGTTGCTTCTATGGTTAGCTATTTAGCTTCAGATAATGCGTCGTTTATAACGGGACAAGTAATTAGTGTAAATGGTGGAAGTACGATGTTGTAATTTTAATTATTTAATAGATTTATAGATTAATAAAATTAATGCCTGAACGGGGGAGAAAAAATGTCTGATTTAAAAGAAGCATATGTAAAAACAGGTAACTTTTCGACACATTATTGGGAGCAAGGTGAAGGACATCCTGTCATTATGATCCACGGTGGGGGAGCAGGAGCCGATGGTTATGGGAACTTCAAAAAAAACTTGCCGATTTTTGCTAATGCAGGTTTTCGTGCTATTGCTTATGATATAGTCGGTTTTGGAAAGAGCGATAAACCTGATCCGAAGGAATTCGATTATACTTATGAGGCAAGGGCAAAGCAGTTGATTGATTTTATAGATGCTTTAGATTTAGAACCAGTCACATTGATTGGAAATTCAATGGGTGGAGGTACTTCTTTAGTAGCTACCCTAAAATCTCCGGAAAAAGTTAAGAGATTAATCCTTATGGGTTCGGCTGGGCATAGAAGACCACAGACTCAGGAAGAAATACAAAAATCAAATGCCAGAAATGCACTTTATAATTTTAAACAAACAAAGGACGGTATGAGAAATTTAATAAGCGGTTTAACAAATGATGCCTTTGAACTTGATGAAGATTATCTAGATTATCGATTTGAAATTACTCAATTACCTGGAACGATGGAAGCATATAGGGCAACAATGAAAAATTTAACAGAATTAGGATTATATCTTGAGAAAGAACAACTTGAAGCGATAAAACAAAATACACTTTTTGTTCATGGGAAAAAAGACAAAATGGTTCCTATTAGCCATTCATATGAGATGTTTGAGCATATAGAAAACTCACGTCTTTATGCAATTTCCAATTGTGGTCATTGGGCAATGTTAGAGTATCCAGAAGAATTTAGTAAAGTTTGTATTGACTTTATTAACGAATTTTAATAATTTTTCAAAACCCTAAATTTATCATCACAGGAGGAAACAATGATTAGATACAAAAAGTTAGGTTATGTTGCTTTAAATGTAACAGATATTGAAAAGTCTGCTCAATTTTATGAGGAAGTTGTTGGTCTCCAATTAGTAGAACGCGTGGAAAATGGACCAGTGTTTTTTAGATGCAGCCGCGATCATCACAACATTGTTCTATATTCCGGTGATGAACCTGGCCTTAGAAGAATAGGGTTAGAAGTGGAAGACCCAGAACAATTGGATATTGCATATAACTATTTAAAAGAACAAGGTTTAGATCCGATTGAATTGGATGTCAAAGAACGTCGGGAACTAAAACAAGATCGAACGTTTCGTATTGAAGACCCAGTAGTTGGGGTAACATATGAGTTTTATTCAGATATTACTCAAGTTGCAGAAGAGTTTAAACCGACGGTTACTAATATAGCCCGCTTAGGACATGTTGTTCTCAATGTAGTTGAATTCGATGAAGTATTGAAATTCATGACTGAGACGCTTAACTTTAAGCAATCCGACCGTGTAGGGGAAAGAGTAGTATTTTTGAGATGTTTCCCTAATCCTTATCATCATTCTTTTGCGATTGGCAGGTCTAATAAAAATTCATTGCACCATGTGAATTTTATGGTAACAGATATTGATGATGTTGGTAAAGCGCGCAATCGACTGAATAACTATGAAACGCCGATAGTATTCGGTCCCGGTAAACATGATCCATCAGGAAGTATCTTTTTATATTTCTTAGATCCGGATGAGATGACGCTTGAATACAGCTTTGGTATGGAAGAATTTCCTGAGGAAAAGCATCGTAAGGCTCGTTTATTGGATAATTCTCTTCCTATTATTGATACATGGGGCGGAAGACCGGATCCGAAAATGGCTAAAGTAGGGAAGCTCAATTAACCTAAGTTTTTATCAAGGAAATAACTCATTTTTATTGATAGGTTTGTCTAGTTGATTCTTGAATCTGTATAAATCTATCATAAAATGATAGATTAACTAACTGGTTATATTGAGTTTCTTTAAAGTTAACAGATAGGAAAGTAAAACGGAGTATCGTCCTACAGTCAAATGAGTTGTTTTGCTACTTGTTACTATTGACTGCTTATGGAGATACTCTTTTTAATTTTGTGAAATAAATGGAAAAACGAATGTTATGGGGGGAGATATTGTGCTGATTGGTGATTTATTACAATTGAAAGCAGAACAGCAGCCTGACCATCCATTTTTATTATTAGATGAGGATACGTATACATATATGGAATTTAACCAAAAAGTGAACCAGTGCGTAACCTTTTTACAAGAAAAATATTATATAAAAAAAGGGACTCATGTTTGTGTAGCCCTTCCTAACGGTATCGATTTTTTATTGATGTTTTTTGCTGTTGCTAAATTAGGGGCAATTCTAATCCCGGTTAATCCAAAATTTAACGCTGATTTACTATCCTATATTATCTCTCAAAGTGAAAGCTCACTGTTTGTCCACCAAAAAGATATTGATACTTCGAATACTGTTTTGGGTGTCAAAAGTTTAGCTATTGATAATGGTCAGCTTTTAAATTTCATTCGCGACATGCCGGAAGCGGAGCGGTTCGAAGAGGATCTTCATTCTTATGAAACGTTCAGTATTATTTATACGTCTGGTACAACTAGCAGACCAAAGGGAGTAGTGAGTACTCATAAAACCTATATAGCAGCCGGGAAAGATATGGTTGATGCACTTCAGATTTCTAAGGATGAAATTACCTATCTATTTTTACCATTGTTTCATGCTAATCCGCAATTTTATGGGATTATGTCTGCATTGGTGGCTGGAAATACACTTTTAATAGATAAAAAGTTTTCAGCAAGGGAATTTTGGAACAAAGTTCGAAAGCAGAGCTTTTCAATCTTTACCTATGTCGGAACAGTGCTATCTATATTAGCTAAAACATCCCCAACAGAAATGATTCCAAGTATGGTTCGAGGTGTAGGTGGAGGGGCACCAGCAGAGGTTTGGACACATTTACAGACAAAATGCGGACTAACAATCCATGAACTTTACGGGATGTCAGAAACAGGGGGTTTCGTAACAATAAATTCATGTGAAGAGTGGAAATTTGATAGTGTTGGAAAAGCAAGAGAGTGTGTAGAGGTTGCCATTTTAAATGAAAACGACCAAATTTGTTCTATCGATGAGGTTGGTGAAATTGCGGTCCGGCCAAAAGAGCCTTTTGTTTTATTTAATGGTTATTATAATGATACTGAAAAAACATTAGAAGCAATGTCAAATCTCTGGTTTCATACAGGTGACACTGGCTGGATAGATAATGAAGGCTATCTGCATTTTAAAGGGAGAATAAAGGATATTATTAGAAAAAAGGGAGAAAATATTTCTCCTTCCTATATAGAAGAAGTTTACCAAAGAATTCCTGCCATTAAAGAATCTGTATGTATTGGTATCCCAGATAATATGGTTGGGGAAGAGATAAAATTATGTGTTGTTATGGAGGAAAATAATTATCAACCTAATGAATTACATGAGTGGGGCAAACAACATCTTCCTGAAGAAATGATCCCGAGATATTTTGAGAGAATGGATCAGTTTCCAAAGACATCAACGGAGAAAGTTGAAAAACATAAACTGAAATACATTAATGCTCAGGTTATTGATATAAAAAATAGTATTTTAAATTAAATATTCGGTTCCTAAATAAATAGAGGTGATGATAAAGTGAACGGATTAAAAGTGGATCATATCACGATTGCTGTTAAAGATTTACCAAAAGCCAAGCAATTATTTACTATGCTTTTTAATGGTGAATTTATTAAAGAGATAGAATTAGAGGAACAAAATGCACGGGCAGCCTATTACTTATGGAATGATATAGTGATTGGGCTGGAGACTCCTTTAAGTGATTCAGGGGACATCTATCGCTTCCTCGAAAGAAAGGGGGAAGGGGTTCATCATATTGCTCTTAATACAAATAAATTAAGCAGTATTAGTGATGAATTAACTGAACTTGGTGTGAAAATCATTGGTGAACAGGAAAAGGATAGGGTGAAAAGAGAAGCATTCACCCATCCTAAGACGTCTTTGGGAGTTCTTCTCCAATTAATGGAATGGGAAGAGCCTTATAAGAGTTCTTTGGAGAAAAGGTTAGAGATACTAGGAGAAGAATAACAAATGATTTAGAGAGTATGGGTATACTATATCAACTCTAGGAGGTATAAAGTGGAGGCAATGCAAACGGTTGGTTCAATTATTAAGAATGTAAAAAATGAAAATAGAAAAACATTAACTGAAATCGAGTCGAAAGAAATCCTAAATGAAATCGGTATAGCAACACCTAGATTTGAATTAGCGACAACTGCTGATGAAGCAGTATTGTTTGCAGACAAACTTGGGTATCCTGTTGTATTAAAAATTGTATCACCGGAAATTACACACAAATCTGATGCAAACGGGGTAATGCTTAATTTATTATCCGCAAATGAAGTAAAGAATGCTTTCAGTAAAATCATAAATAATGCATTTAAATACGATGAATCAGCACGAGTATTAGGTGTATCTGTCCAAACGATGATTAAAAAGGGAACTGAAGTAATTATTGGGATGAAACGTGATGAAAATTTTGGTCCCGTATTATTGTTTGGATTAGGTGGGATTTTTGTAGAGTTATTGAAGGATGTATCCCTAAAGGTATTGCCGCTTGATGATGTGGATATTGATAAAATGTTTGCGGAAATTAAAGGCGGAAAAATACTCAATGGCTACAGAAATTCGAAACCTGCCGATTTGGAGGAATTAAAGCAAATTATTAAGAAAGTGGCTCAATTATCTTCTGAATATCCAGAAATTTTTGAATTGGAGTTAAACCCGGTATTAGTTCAGGAAAAAGATAAGGGTGCGATTGCATTAGATGCGCGTATTATACTTCAATAATAAGGATGTGAAATAGATGAGTAATTATAGTGTAATAAATAAATTAATAAATCCTAAATCCATTGCCATAGTAGGGGCTTCGAATAACACAAATAAACATGGGGGCAGAATTATCGCCCATTTGTTAAAACATCATTATCCAGGAGAGATATACCCAATTAATCCGAAAGAAACAGAAATTCAAGGTTTTACATGTTATAAATCCTTAGACGAGGTACCTTTTAATATTGATTTAGTGTGTTTTTTAATCTCTCCTAATTATTTAATGGATGGATTGCGTTCATGTGCAAATAAGAAAATTAAGATGGTAATGATCCATTCTTCTGGGTTTGCAGAAATAGGTGAAGATGGTGCCCAAATCCAAAAGGAGATTGTACAATACGCTAGCGAAAATGGGATTAGAATTTGTGGACCAAATACAATTGGTGTTGCGAATGTAAATAATCATGTTTTTGCAAGTTTTAGTATGTCGATGATGACAGATGTAGTACCAATGAATGGTACCATTTCCTATATAACGCAAAGCGGAGCAGTCGGCGGTGCGATGTTAAGCCAAGGCTGGGAAAAACACATCGGGATCAATAATTGGATAAGTTCAGGCAATGAGGCAGATTTAGATACAGCAGATTTTATTGACTACTTAGCTGAGGATAAGATGACAAAAACCATATGTGTTTTTCTCGAAGGCGTAAAAGATGGCAGGAGGTTTATCGATGCCTTAGCTCATGCAGCAAATCAAAAAAAACCATTAGTTATGTATAAAAATGGTCGAAGTGAAGTAAGTCAAAAATCTGTACAGTCACATACTGGTGTACTTGCTGGTAATTATGATGTATATGAAGCCGTTTTTAATCAATTTGGCGTCATTAATGCAGTCGACTTAGACGACCTTTTTGACTATGCAATTGCTTTGGACTCCCTTACTCACATCAAGGGAAAAGGGGTAGGAGTTATCTCATCGTCAGGTGGAGCTTGCACACTAATAACAGACAACTGTATTAAACATGGATTAGAAGTACCGGATATTACAAATGTAAGTAAACAAAAGTTAATGGATATTGTACCAGATTTTAGCACACCTCAAAACCCGTTTGACACAACAGCCCAAATTTTAAGTGACCCAGACTCATTTAAACAAAGTTTAAAAATATTGATTGATGATAGCAATCTTGACGTGATCGTAGTTATGCTAACGACTTTAGGCGGTGATTTAGCGAGTAAAATAGCAGATGATATTATTGAACTTTCAAAGAAAACAAAAAAACCTATCATTGTAGCTTGGACTATAGCAGAATCACTGGCAAAGGAAGGAATGGATAAACTTCGGAAGGCAAAGGTTCCACTTTATCCGAGTGGGGAAAGAGCAATAAAAGCATTGGCTGCCACAGTTAAATATAGCTCTTTTCAAAGTGAATGGGAAAAGAAGAAAGATAATTATAATGCCTGTTTATTTTCAGAAAAAATCATTACTATCTAAGTGGGTTTATTCAGGAAAGGAGGGGCATTTTGAATTTATCATTAACAGAGGAACAGCTTAGCTTAAGGACAATTATCAAGGATTATACAAAAAACTGCATCGTACCCACCGCTGATGAAAGGGATCGTGCGGATGTCTATCCAGTGGATATCATTAAAGACATGGCTAAATTAGGTTATACAACCTTAACTGTTCCGCAACAATTTCGAGGCGAAGGCCGTTCTAAAGTAGATCTCTGTATATTAATGGAGGAAGTAGCATATGGGTGCGCAGCAACAGCTATTTCCTTAATAACCATTTTCCAAGCACAAACGATGCTGTTAACGTTCGGTAATGAAAAGGTGAAGCAAGAATACCTTCCTATGTTTCGAGACGGGCTTGTTGCATCTTATTCATTAACGGAAGCCGCCCGTGGCTCTGATATCCGTTCAGTGGATACGAAAGCAGTAAAAAAAGGGGATAAGTGGGTAATCAATGGAAAGAAAACATTTATTACGAGTGGTTCAGCGGTAGAATTTTTTATATTGCTTGCAGAAACGGATAAGGGTGTTTCTATTTTCGCAGTGGACCGAAATCTTCCAGGAATTACGATTGAAACTGGAGAATATTCACAAACCTTTGGGTTGAGGAATGGACCGCACATGGATGCCTATTTTACGGATGTCATTCTCCCGGATTATTGCTTGATAGGCGTAGAAGGAAAAGGGGTAAAGCAGGCTGTAACTGTGCTGAATAATAGCAGAACTGCAGCAGCAGCTATTAGTGTTGGAATCGCTCGTGCTGCCTATGAAAATAGTTTGCATTGGGCAGCAAATCGGTTGGCGTTTGACCAAAAGGTAATCGATTTTCAAGGTATTCAATGGATGTTTACCGATATGTTAACAAATATTAATGCTGCAAGACTATTAACTTATCAAGCTGCATTCCTTCTTGACGAAGGTAACCCAGCAATAACAGAGGCTAGTCAAGCTAAACTGTTTGCTGGTCAAATGGCGACAAAGGTTTGTACGGATGCTATTCAAATTTGTGGCGCTTATGGAACAACGGTAAACGCCCCTTTTGGAAGGTATTTAAGAGACGCTAAGGCATACGAAATTGCAGGTGGCAGTAATGAAATCCTACGTAACTCAATCGGTAAAGAAATAACAAAAGAATTTTTTAAGAAACAAGTGGTTTGATTTATTCAGAATCTGGGAGTGTAAATAACAATGAATGAAAACAATACTTTAGCTGATGGTTCATTAAAAAAAGAAAAGTTAGTTATACTCCTATTAGCTTTTAGCTCAATCCATGTTATAACCAATACAGCGATGTTTACCCTTGCCTTACCTCAAGTAATGGAACAGTTTGCCATCGAAACAGCAGGTGCTTCCTGGATTATTACTGGGTATACCATTGTACTTGCTGTTTCTACTCTTGCATTCACGAGGTTGGCAGATTATTTGTCACCTCGATTTTTATTAATATTTGGAATCATGTGTTTTGGTATTTTTTCTATCGTAGGATTCTTTAGCCATTCTTTTTGGATGTTAATAGCAGCGCGATTGCTTCAGGCGGCTGGTGCTGGTTCGATATCTGGGGTAGCGTTAATATCTGTTTCACGATATGTACACCCTAAAAAACGAGGGAAAGCAGTGGCAATAATTTTAGCTGCCAACTCCCTTGGACTTGGATTAGGTCCAGTCATAGGAGGAGTTATCACGACTTACATTGGTTGGAGTTACCTATTTTTAGTAACTAGTCTGGTGCTATTATCTGTACCCGTTTTCTATTTGTATTTGCCGAAAGCTCCTCCCAAAAAGATATCACTCGACTTTCTCAGCGCTGGATTAATTGCGGGAGGGTCGGTTACGACACTTTTATTTATTACAAAATACAATTTTTGGGCATTGATTGCGAGTATAATTATTTTTTATTCCTTTTGGAGAAGGATAAAACATTTCAATAATCCATTTGTTCAGCCTGAGCTTTTTAGTAATAAGCGCTTTATTACTTTAGTTATGATTAATGTCATTCCTTATATGAATAGTATGGCGATTTTATTCTTATTTCCGCAATTTCTTATTCGGGAAGTAGGCTTAACAGCAGCTGCAGCGGGATTTATTATCCTCCCAGGGGCATTAATGACGGTTTTAACTGCTAGAATAATAGGCAGTTGGATTGATAAACATGGTATTTCCCTTATTCTGAAAACTTCCCCATGGGTAATATTACTAGGTCTATTATTAATCGGCTTATTTGGCTATCGTTCGATTTTTACATTATTAATTTTATATATTTTTGTGAGCGTAAGTGCAACATCCCTATATACCAGTGCTACGAATGAAATAGCTAATATTCTTCCAAAAGAACAGCTGGCTGCTGGGACAGGATTATTGCTATTAGCTAAAATTTTAAGTGGTGCGATAAGTGTCGGGATTATTAGTAGTGCATTAATGTTGCAGCAAGACTTAACCCTTACCCAAGCAACTTCTAATATTTTTATTGGGATGGGGTTTTCTATGGGAATTGGAATATTATTTTCTTTACTCTATCTAAAATTAAAACACAGCAGGGAAACACTTCAGGTAGAGATGGGAGTAAATAAAAAAGTTTAAATTTGCAGTTAAACTTAGGCTTGTACCCCTCAGATGGATTATGCTCGACATTCATCCATCTGAGTAATTTTTTTGATCAGCGACAATTCTTATAGACTTGTTTCCCATTTTTTATTTTTTTACCTCAATTATTTATGTTAGTTAATAATCGCCGTTTGCCACTTGTTGCTGAATTGTTTTGATAAAGTCTCTTGTCGATGCGGATAACGGCTTTTCTTTTGAGCGGATATAGCCGCATATGACTGTTGAACGTTGATGATTAATAAACGGGATAGGTACAATTTTTGAATGCAACGGACCATAATTGCTGTTAAAAGAAAACTCCGATAGGATGCTTATCCCTAAGCCTTCTGTAATTGCCTTTTTTATCGTTTCAGTGTTGTCAGTCTCAAAGATAACCTTCAAATCACCATGTTGACTTGAAATTTCTTCAAAAATCGGAATGGTAGGTTTGTGTACGATAAGCGTTTGAGAATGAAGATCTTCCGGTGTTATTCTTTCTTTAATTGAAAGGGGAGAATCCCTGTGAACACATGCGTACATTCTGCCTTGAAACAGTGTGTCGAAATATAGGGTATTTTCATACTTTTCTTTTAAATCATTCCATAACACCTCGTAGGTTGAAAATATCCCTATATCTGCCTTGTTTTCTAGGATTATATTAACAACGCGCTGCATTTCAATCACTTTAATGATGGTATTCGGATTATTGGCTTTAAATGTAGATATCGTCTTAGGCAGCATTTTTAATAAAATACTTGGACTGGAAACGATGGTCAACTCATTTGCTAATTGCAGTTGGTGTAGGTAGGTTACTCTCTCTAAATCTAGGATTTTATCTTTAATTTCATATAGTTTTTCAATTATTACTTTTCCTATTTCAGTAGGTTTTGTCCCCTGTCTAGAGCGTGTAAAAACTTTCACCCCATACTGCTCCTCAAAATTCAATATTGACTGACTGATGGCAGAAGTGGATATATGAAGGTTGTTTGCTGCTTCTGAAATAGACCCAGTTTTTCCAACTTCAATTATATAGTGCAATTGCTCCGTTTGCATAAATACTTTCCCCCATGTCTTTAAAAAAATTAAATTGAATGGTTTTATTTAAGATTTATTTTAGATTATACCAATTTATAAAAATATAACAATTATTTAATTTATATGGTTGTAAGCGCTATTTGAGATGTGTTTTTTATTCCGGAAAAAGTGGATTTAACTAAAGTAAAAACTGATTTACTATATATGAACCTATCGATATAATTAATATTGTAATATTCAAATAAAATATACTTTTCAAAAAATGGAGGAATGAGATTTGTTTAATTTTACTGATGAACAAAAGATGATTCAAACTACTGTTAGAAACTTTGTGCAAAAAGAATTAATTCCTATTGAAAATGAAGTGTTAAAAAACGAACGTGAAGGGAAACCAGGTTTAAGTAAAGAAAAGCTTAAAAGAACTTCAATTAAAGGGAAAAGAAATGGGTTTTTGGGGTATTGAAACTCCTGAAGAATATGGCGGAGCAAATATGCCTCCTACTACCCAAGCGATAATAAAGTTGGAATTGAGTAAATCCTTTGTTCCTTTCAAATTTGGAGGTTGGGTACATAATATTCTCTTTTCTTGTAATGAAGACCAGAAACAAAGGTACCTCATTCCCGCAGTACAAGGCGAGAAGGCTGTCTGCTTTGCCTTATCTGAAGCAAGTTCAGCATCTGATGCAACCAATATGCAGACAACGGCAAAAAAGGACGGGAATGATTGGATTATTAATGGAGAAAAAATCTGGATTACTGGTGGTCACTCAGCTGATTTTGCCATCGTTTTTGCTGCAAACGATAAATCAAAGGGAGCAAAAGGTGGAATTACTGCATTTCTAGTTGATCGCGAGATGGGATGGAAATCTGAGCTAATTGATACAATGGTATCTAACCATGAACCTGCAACACTAATTTTTGATAATGTCCGCGTACCTGAGGAAAATGTAATTGGAGAAGTAGGATATGGATTCAAATATGCAATGCAATTTATTAACCATAATCGTGGATATGTAATTCCTGCTTATAGTATTGGTGCAGCTGAAAGAATGCTATCTATGGCTGTGGAATATGCAAATACACGTACTTCCTTTGGAAAGCCTCTTGCTGAAAGACAAGCTATTCAATGGATGATTGCAAATTCAGCTACAGATATTGAAGCTGCAAAAGGATTTCTTTTCCGTTCTGCTGCTTTGGCAGAAAAAGAAGGTTCTTGGAAAACTGGTAATGATAGTAATCAATTCCGTACGCTTTCTTCAATGGCGAAATTATACAATGCAAATATGGTCAACCGAGTTGTTGATGATGTGATGCAGATCTTTGGTGGAATGGGAGTAACAAAAGAATTACCAATTGAACGCTGGTATCGAAATGTAAGGGTTTACCGTATTTTTGAAGGTTCTGATGAAATGCTTCGTCGGACAATTGCTAAAAACCTGCTTAATGAAAAAATTAAGGTCGGGGAAATAGAATAATATAGGAAAATTAGCACTGATGGATAGTTAAGGAAATCTTCATTTTCTATCAGTGCAATATTTTATTTTGGAGGTTGTTATGGCTATTCAATTAGAAACAATTAGACCGTTACTGGATCCCAAAAGCATCGCGATTATAGGTGCTTCTGCTGATTTCAATAAAATTGGTGGCAGACCAATTAAAGCATTGCTTGATCATAATTATCAGGGCGAAATTTTCCCAATCAATCCAAAATATGATTCAATAGCAAATTTGGCCTGTTATCCCAGTTTAAGCGATGTACCTAGTGAAATTGATTTAGGGATCATTATTCTTCCTGGTTCAGCAGTACATAAAGCAGCCATTGAATGTGGTGAGCGTGGAGTTAAGGCAATTATTGTTATGAGTGCAGGGTTTGCTGAAGTAGACGAAAGTGGTAAGGCAAAACAAGATGACTTACTAGAGATTTGTGAAAAGTATGGCATGAGAATGCTTGGACCCAATACTGTAGGTTTATTTAACCTTTGGAGTGGCGTAATGGCAAACTTTGGCATAGCTCCTTACTTGGGAAGTGTTGAAAAAGGAAAGATTGGCATGGTTAGCCATAGTGGATCGTTTTCGAGCGCGTTATTTTTACATGCGTCCCGAAATAATATCGGATTAAGCTACTTTGTAGGTATTGGCAACCAGGCAGATGTAGATGTAGCTGATTGTATAGCGTACATGGCTGAAAGTTCAAATACAGATGTCATTCTTTGTTATTTTGAAGGGATAAATGACTTAAATAAACTAGAAGAGGCTTTAAAACTAGCAAAAGAAAATAATAAAGCTGTTTTAGTTCTTAAATCCGGCCGGACCGCAGCAGGGAAAGAATTAGCATTAAAACATACATCAAGTGATGCTGGGGACGACTCAGTATATCAGGAACTATTTAATAAATATGGTGTGTACCGTGTCAATAGTTTCGAAGAGATGTTTGATATTGCTAAAGCCATCGTTTTATGTGGAATTCCTAGTGGGAAAAATGTAGCTGTTTTTTCAATTTCTGGAGGTGCAAATATTTTATTAGCTGACCAGTTAATCGAAAATGGTGTGCATTTTGGTCAGCCTGATAAGGAAACACAAAAGGAATTGTTGGAGATGGTTCCGTTTGCAAATTTGGCAAATCCAATAGACATGACAGCTCAATTACTAAATCAGCCAGAAATTATGCGTGAATTTATCAAGAAAGTGCTGTCTCAAGGAAATTACGATATATCATTAGTATATTTAGCGAATATTTTATACAACGAAAAAACGTTAGATCAGTATTTAAGTATCTTTAAAGATTTAAAAGAGACCTTTCCTAATATGCCATTTATATTGTCAAATTCAGCTCAAACAGAAAAAGTCTTTGCTGACTTAGGAATTGCTACTTATGATGACATTTATCGTATGGGAAGGGTAACCATCGCATTGAATCAATTTCATGATAACTTCAATACCGATAAAATAAAAGCACATTCATAAAATAAAGAGGGAGTGTCTAAGCTGAATATTGCCATTGAAACAATGCTGAATCACCGATCGCTTAGGAATTACAAAGATGAACCTATACCGGAGCCAGTTCTTGACATGATCATTCAGGCAGCACAGGCTGCTCCATCGTGGATTAATGGTCAACATGTGTCAATTATTGTGGTTAAAGATAAGCAAAGAAAGAAAAAATTATCTGAATTAACAGGGAACCAAGCACATGTTGACAAAGCTCCAGTGTTTCTTGTTTTTTGTGTTGATTTTTACCGTGCTGGCATTGCAGCTGAAATGGAAGGGTACGATTTTGTTATTCCGAATGAAATTGATTCTATTTTGATTGGCGCAACAGATGCGGGAATCATGCTAGGGAATGCAATCACTGCAGCTGAGTCTCTTGGTTTAGGAATTATCCCTATTGGTGGGATTCGTCGAAATCCCCTTGAAGTGATTGAATTGCTTGAATTACCAAAGTATGTATTTCCTTTATGTGGATTATGTATAGGTTATGGTGCTGACTCCCCTTTACAGAAACCAAGACTGCCTAAAGAGTCTGTAGTCCATCATGAAACCTATAACCATGAGATAAAAGGGTATATTGAAGCGTATAATCCTCAGATTTCAAATTATAATTTGGAAAAGTCGAACGGTGAACTATCGACGAATTGGACACAGCGAATAGCGAAATATTATAGCACCCAAAAGTATAAAAGTATTTATAAAATGCTAAAACAACAAGGTTACAACGTGGAAAAAGAAAAATAGAGGGGAATCATTTTTTATCCTCCAAAAATGCTGATAGTGACAGTAAATTCAAACTAAGGGAGTGTAATGCTATGAATGAAAGCGTATTAGTAGAAAAAGAGAATACCATTGCAAGTATTATGTTGAATGAGCCAAATTCTCTTAATGCCCTTAGTCTAAATTTGCAAAAAGAATTGTTAAATTCTTTAATAGATTTAAAAGATGATGTTTCTACGAAGGTAGTTGTTATATCTGGAAAAGGGAGAGCTTTCTGTGCCGGTGGAAATATTAAAACAATGAATCTTGGAAAACCTCTATATCAAGTAAAGGAACAAATGGATAAAGCTAGCGAAATAGTTAAACTTATTCATAATTTTAATAAACCCATTATTGCTGCGGTTCATGGCTATGCTGCAGGTGCAGGCTTCAGCATTGCTCTAGCATCTGATTTCATTGTGGCCGAAGAAGACGCAAAGTTTAGCCTTGCATTCAAAAATATAGGTCTTATTCCAGATTTAGGGGCTCATTATTTTCTAACAAATATTGTTGGTCCATGGAAAGCCAAGGAATTGATTTATCGGGGAGCAAAAATTACTGGGGTAGAAGGTCGAGATTACGGATTTATCAATAAAGTGGTTCCTAAAGGACAAGTTTTAGAAGCTGCCTTTGAATTAGCAACTGAATTAGCTCTTGGCCCTACTAGGGCATATACTTATTCAAAATCAATTATCAATCAGTCAGTCTATAAAACACTTGATGAAATTATAGAGTTAGAAAATTACTCTCAAAGTTTATTAAGGGGAACAAAAGATAATCGGGAAGGAATAGAAGCATTTCTTTCCAAGCGATTCCCAGAGTTCTCTGGAGAATAGTCATGCGCTAGAATATAAAGACTTATTATAGTTTATTCTGGAATGAGGAGTGATAAATTGGATACCTTGGATTTGAAGCTAGCGTTAAAACCTAAAGGTGTTGCTGTTTTTGGTGCATCTGCAAAGATTGGATCAATAGGAAATAAAGTTGTAAATAATTTTAAAAACCGAAACTATACAGGCGAAGTCTATTTGGTTAATCCTAATTATCATCAAATCGAAGGGTATCCTTGTTTTCCCTCTCTACTTCAAGTTTCAGGGAATGCTACCATCGACCTTGCCATTATTGCATTACCGGTGAAAGCAATGGAACATGCCATTCAAGAATGTGTGATAAAAAAAGTCCGGGTTGTATTAATTGTCAGTGGTGGTTTTGCGGAAATTGGACCTGTAGGATTACAGATTCAAGAAAATATCGCTCAAATGTGTAAGGAAAATAATATTCGAATTATCGGTCCCAATACATTAGGTATTTATAATGTGAAGGATCAAATTGTTCTCGGTTTTGGGTCTATCAAGGAACTTTTAAAAGGGGACGTTGGTTTGGTCACCCAAAGTGGTGGGGTTGGTTCAATGCTATTTTCGATGGGGATGGAAGAAGAAATCGGATTTTCTTATGTTTATATGATGGGTAATCAGATTGATGTCACCACTGTTGATACACTTGAACTTTTAGTCGATGACGAGGATACCAATGTAATTGGGGCATATCTAGAAGGAATTCCAAATGGAGAATTATTTAAACAGGTTTCAGAAAAAGCATTAGAGCAACATAAACCTATTATCGTATATAAATCAGGAATAACAGATGCAGGGCAGAAAGCTGCCCTTTCACATACAGGTTCACTAACGGGGTCAGCAGAAGTGTTTGAATTAGTTGGGAAGAAATACGGAATTATATCTGTTGATGGAATTCCGGAATTTATAGATGCAATTAAAACATTTAGATCAGGAAAGAGATCAAAAGGAAATCGCGTTGCTTCGGTTGTTATTTCAGGGGCTGTCGGAATAATGATAGCTGATGGCTTATCGAAACAAGAGTTTATTCTACCAGAACTATCTGAAACCACGAAAGAAAAATTGCGACTAGAAATACCTAGCTACTTAAATATAAATAATCCAGTAGATATTGCAACAACTTTGTATACAAAGCCAGCATTATTTAAGCATACTATTGAAACCCTCATCGAAGCAGAAGAAGTGGATATGCTGCTTATCGATTTTCCAATAACTTATAAAGACAAAGAAATGCTTTTTGCCCCAGATATAGTCGAAGTTGCAAATAAAACGACTAAGCCTATTTTTGTTATCTCCCACGGACCGCAGAAATTAGTATTCGAATTTAAAAACTTTTTAAGTAAGAACAATGTTCCTGTTTTCAATTCTGTAAATAGTGCCACAAAAATGGCAAGAAATTTACTTGATTACGAGGAAACATACACTAGAAATGTAAATTCTGCTATCCTTTCTCATGAAAGTATGGTTAATAAAGAAGATTTACCTTTTATTCAACCAGATAAGAACGTATTAACCGAACCAGAAGTAAAAAAAGTCTTGAAAAGGTTTGAAATTCCTTCTCCAAAAAGTGTTATTAGCAGGAGTTTGGAGGATTTGCTTGAGGGTACAAAAAACTTAAATTACCCTTTAGTTGCCAAAGTTGTGTCCCCTGAGATTACGCACAAAAGTGATGTGAATGGCATTGTGTTACCGATTAACAGTGAAGAGGAACTAATCAATGCTTACCATTCTATTCTTAAAAATGTTTCCCAACATAAACCTTTTGCATCAATTGAAGGGATACTAGTTGAGGAACTTGCGAAGGGACCATTTATTGAAAAACGATTATGGGAGTTACCAGGGATCCTATTTTTGGACCAGTTATCTTATGTGGTCTAGGTGGGATTTATGTTGAAGTAATTAAGGATGTTTCTAAACGGTTACTCCCTATTTCAAAACAGGATGCAATTGAGATGATAAAGGAATTAAAGGGATATAAAATTTTTACCGGAATTAGAAATGGTGTAACTTACGATGTTGATGCTTTAGCAGATACCCTAATCAAGGTTTCAAATATTGCATCTTCTTTAGGAGATGAATTAGAAGACTTTGAGATTAATCCTTTAATCGTCTTTGAAAAGACAAAAGGAGTTATGGCATTAGATGGGCTTATAACAAGAAAACAAGGAAAAGGGGTAAATGTTACTCTTTAATTGATATTAGCAAAAAGAAAATAATTTGTTTTGGTAGTTTTATACCAAAAGCCAGTATTAAATGGGGTGCGGAAATGATGCTTATTGTTTGTGAAAAACATGTCACTAATGGGGTGAAAGAGATAGATGCACCTCATGTCCAACGAATTATCAATTTAAAAGATAAAGGATGTCTATTTTGTAATCAAAAAGCCAGTTACAAAATATTTGAAATTCTTGATATCAATCCAACATTACGCAATAGGCTTAAAGTGCAGAAAATGCTTCAATTTGCAAATGAAACCTAATTAGATACTGAAAAAGTTAGACAATACAATATTTTGGACGAAAACTATTATTAAGGGATGAAAGGGAGGCCGATTTTGTTGGATTTTGAAACTATCTTATTTGAAAAGAGAGGGCAAATTGCTCTCATTACACTTAATCGACCTGAAGTAATGAATGCAGTTAATCGTAGGCTATCGGTTGAAGTTGGATTCGCTCTTGAGGAATTCAATAACGACCCTGATCTACGTGTAGCCATTATAACTGGTGCAGGAGAAAAAGCGTTTTGTGTTGGTTCTGATTTGAAGGAAAAGTTAGAGATTGGTCTTTCGATTCCTGATGAAATCAAAGAATGGACAGAAAAATTAAAAGAATGGGGATTTGCTGGGATTACCAAAAGGCATATTTCTAAGCCAATTATAGCTGCCGTAAATGGATATGCCCTCGGTGGTGGATTTGAAATTGCCCTTTCCTGTGATTTGATTGTGGCATCTGAAAAGGCATCTTTTGGATTGCCAGAAGTAAAACACGGTCTTATTGCTGGTGCAGGAGGTTTACTGCGTTTGCCTAGGAATATTCCTGTTAAAGTAGCAATGCGAGCAATTTTGACTGGTAAGAGTTTGTCAGCAGAAGAGGCAAAAAGTTGGGGAATTGTTAATGAAATTGTTCCTCACGATGATGTTCTCTCTGCAGCTATTAGGCTTGCTGAGGATATTATTAAGAATTCCCCGACAGCTGTTAGCTTTAGTAAAGAGGTCGTATACCGTGGGTTAGACTCAACGCTTACCTTTCCACCTGATGGATGGAAAATAAATGATGATTATATTTCTCAAGCCTTTGATAGCGATGATGCTAAGGAAGGGATCCGGTCTTTCGTCGAGAAGAGGGAGCCTAATTGGGGTAGAAATAATAATCAATAGACATGAATTTTACTTAAAATATAAAAATCTTGAAGTGGCAGGTTCTTAACTATGAATTATCAATATATTAAAGTTAAAAATGAGGAAGGGATAATTAATATCACATTAAATCGTCCCCCTTATAATGTTCTTCATATTCCAGCGCTAAATGAATTACTGTTTGCTTTCAATGGGCTAAGGAAGCGGAAGGGACATTAATCCTATTGGATGCTGAAGGGAAATCGTTTTCATCTGGGGTTGATATTGGTGACCACAAGCCTGGAAAAAGTGATGAGATGAACGTATTTTATCAAATTTTTAAGACAATGTTTGAAATCGAAAAGCCGATTATTTGTGCTGTGGATGGTTATGCTCTTGGGGGCGGCTGTGAATTGGCGATCTGTAGTGATATTGTAGTTGCATCAGATAGAGCAAAGTTTGGTCAACCTGAAATCAGAGTTGGTGCCATTGCCACACTTGCTGTTTATATGTTGCCGCGGCTTTTGTCTTGGCCAAAGGCAATGGAACTTCTTTTGAGCGGAGAACATATTAGTTCGGAAAGAGCAGAAAAAATAGGTTTGATTAATGCGGTTTTACCTAGTGTAGATTTTGCAGAAGAAGTAGATAGCTACATTCAAAAGTATTTAAAAAACAGTCCCTTACTGCTTAGAAAAGTAAAGAAAGCTCTTATGGTTAGTAAGAATAAAGAGTTTGAAGAAGCTATAGTAGATGTTAGAAAAATTGTGAACGAAGAAATATTAACTTCACATGATGGGATTGAAGGACTCAATGCATTTTTGGAAAAGCGTAAACCGGTATGGTTAGGGAAGTAAAATTCATTTATTTTCATTTGCGGTAATTTAATAACAAAATAAAGGAGTTCTTTTAAAGAATGATTGATACTAGTTTTATTTGAATAAAAAGTGAGGTTGAAGAGTTTGAAATTGAGAAAGGGGCTATTCGTAACTTTGTTCGTGTCATTGGTGATAACAATCCATTGTATCATGATGAAGAGTATGCTAAAGCACACGGTTTTGAAAGTATAGTTGCTCCGCCAACATTTGTATCAAGTTTTCGGTAACAAAAACAAACATGCCGATATTTGAAGATTTAAAGACTCTCCATGGAGGACAAGAATATATATATGAAAGACCAGTTGTTGCAGGGGACAAATTAAAATGTACAAAAGAAATTGTTGACGTTCAAACAAAACAAGGAAAAACCGGACCAATGACATTAATAATTACCGAGGATTGGGGAGAGGATTTAAGTGGAAATTTAGTGTTCCTTGGTAGAAGAACAATTATCTTAAGGTGAGAGGAAAGGGAAGGGGCAGTATGATTCCGTTTAATGAATTAAAAATTGGATTAGATTTAGGTCCACTAATAAAACCACCGATTGAAAAGGTAGATTTAGTAAAATATTGTGGAGTTGCCCAAGATTTTCACCTAATTCATACCGATGACGAGCTTGCACGAAAAGATGGTCTGCCCGGCGTTATAGCCCATGGAATGCTGAGCATGGGTTATCTTTGTCAATTAGTGGGACAATTGGTAGAAACGAAAGGATTTATACGGCGTTTGCAAGTTCGATTTACGGGAATGGTTTTCCCAGGAGATATCATTACATGCAGAGCAAAGGTAATTAATATAAATGAAAATACGCGTACAGTTGAGTTAGAGGTAACTGCAGAAACATCAAATGGTAAAATTGTTAGCATTGGTGAGTCGACGTTAATATATTATTAATAAATCACTAGGTTTTGTGTTAATCTAATTAAAATATCCTGAATTTTCAATTTTATTATTTTATTCAAAAAAAGGCCCTTTAAAAACAACTTATTAGGTGGAAACCTGTTCAAATCTACTGATAAAGGACAAATTTCATGGACAAGAACATGATTATTAAACCAAAAATTTCAAATGGACACTGGATTTCACCTTTAAATTAACTATTTATTGAATGGGAGATTGTATGGAACTAAACCTAGTAAATAAGAATGCAGTTATTACAGGTGGTAGTACTGGAATTGGATTATCGATTGCTAAAGAAATGATAAAAGAGGGCATAAATGTACTTATTGTCAGCAGAAATAAAGAACATCTCTTAAAGGCAGAGGAGCTTCTTACAAAGAATAAATTGCTTAAACATCAGCAAGTATATATTCTACAATGTGATTTAATGAATGATGAAGCTGCAAAGGAAATTAAAGAAAAGGCTGTTTCTCTATTTGGGCGAATTGATATCCTCGTAAACAATGCTGGATCGGCACCAGCTGGCTCATTTTTAGAATTGACAGATAAAGACTTTTTTGATGCTTGGAATTTAAAATTATTTAGTCATATACGTTTAACCCGCGAAATATCTTCCCAAATGATTGAACAAAGAAAAGGGAAAATTGTAAATATTATTGGTATTAGTGGTAGAACACCATATGCAACTTTTCTCCCTGGAAGTACTACTAATGCAGGTTTTCTGAATTTTACAAAAGGCTTATCCAAAGCTTTGTCACCATATAATATTCATGTAAATGCTATTTCACCAGGTGTTACAGCAACAGAACGGTCTGAAACACTGGCTAATCAAAATGCTAAAACAAAGGGGACTACGATAGAGGAAGAAAAGGCTAGAGTAAGAGCTGCAATTCCATTAGGAAATTTAGTTGACCCAAAGGAAATTGCCTATATGACTCTATTACTCGTCTCTGATATCATGCAGTCAATAACTGGAACGGAAATTACGATTGACGGTGGTCAACAGCCGGGAATGTAACCAGTAAATACCATATCGACATCAAGGCCTCTGACCTTTGCTGTTCTGAGGTTTAGTCTATAATGCCAAATCATAGGGTTGGATTAAAATTAAAGTTCAATTTAGTATAGTAAACTATTAACAAACTCTTCAATGAGGGGTGAAAATATGAAGAAAATTGGTTTTATAGGTTTAGGTAGGATGGGACTTCCAATGACTAAAAATCTATTAAAAGCAGGTTATGAAACATATGTCGTCAGTCGAAGTCGTTCACCAATTGAAGAGGCTATTTCTCTTGGAGCAAAAGAAGCTTCTTCTGCTAGGGAGTTAATACGAACGGTTGATCTAGCATTCACATGTTTACCAACTCCGCAATCGGTTATCGATGTATATCAAGGGAACAATGGAATCATTGAAGGATTAGCCGAGGGTAAGATAATAATTGATACTTCAACGATTAGTCCAGACCTTAGCAGGAATTAAGTGAACAAATTTCAGCAAAGGGCGCTACCTTTCTTGAAGCACCTATCAGCGGCGGAAGTATTGGTGCAGAACATGGCACTTTAACTATTATGTGCGGTGGCGATAAGAATGCTTTCAAAGAATCATATGAGGTTCTTAAAGTGATGGGTGAATATGTAGTGTTTGTGGGCCAAGTAGGTAATGCGAGTACAATTAAACTCATTAATAATATGTTATTTGTTGCAAATACAATTGCACTTTCTGAGGCCTATTCACTGGGAGAGAAGGCAGGGATAAACTCCAATATATGTTTGACATTATTAAACGAAGTACAGGTTATTCAAAGTCGATTGATTTTATTCGGGGGAATAAGATTGATCAAGGTTTAAATAGGCTGCTTGAAGGAAATTTATTTAAGAAAGATAAACAGATAATAATAGAACTTGCCAATGAATTGGATGTACCCCTAATGATTGAAAAAAAGGAAATCAAATAAAATATTATTATGAATATGTGGGAAATATTCCCTCCTTTATTATGTCGGGAATTTAGCATTATATACTAAGTAGTGATGTATAAGCATTTTTTGAAAGATTTTTTCACAAACAAATTTACTGAGGATAAATAACATTTTGTTCTTCAAAAGTAAAAAAATGTTTAAAATATATTCTGAAAATTATAGGTTTAATTTATATTTTGAAAATTCTATTTTATTAATAATTAATAATTAATAATGAATCCCGTTATACGATAAAAAGAGTGAGTTATATAAAAATGAAATAGCTAAAGTGATGGTGATTACAGTGGAAACAAATACTGAAATTAGGGTAAAAAATGACGTTATTGATGAATTAGGACATGTAAATAACAGCATTTATATAACTTACCTTGAGCAGGCAAGGAAAGAATGGTATAGCTTAGCCGGGATTCCTATACATGAAATGCTAAAAAAATCAATTGGGACTGTAGTATTAAGACTTGATATATTTTTTGTAAAAGAAGCCAGGGAAGGTGATATTTTAAAAATAAGAACCAATCCCGTCCGAATGGGAGAGAAAAGCTTTATATTTGAACAAATTATCTTTAATCAAGCGGGTGAAATCATAACAGAAGCAACGGTTACAAATGTAATGTTTGATTTAACAGAAAGGAAAAGTATCCCTGTTATTCAAGAAATATCTCGTCAATTCCAGAGTGCGATGGCATGCTACAAGTAGGAAGAGTATATGTGGGGGAATTTTTTTTTAGGGGGTTATTTACATTGATAAATCATATTGTAATAATAAAATTTAATAATACTACAACCGAAAATGAAATGAAAGATGTATGTTAGAAGATTCAAAGCAATAAATAATCTAATTCCCGGCTTATTTGCTACTGAAGCTGGAATTACTTTTTCAGAACATAGTAAAGGTTTTAAAAAAAAAGTGCCAGGCACCATTGAGCTGCACCCCGAAAGTTAGAGTGAAATCTAACCTTTGGGGTGTATTTTTATGGAAAAATATAGTGAAAAGTTTAAATTAATGCTTGTAAAGGAATATCAAGAGGGGAAATTGAGCTATAAGCAATTGGCAGAGAAGCATGGTATGAAAACCAGTTCCCAGATTAAAAGATGGGTTAAAGTCTTCGAAAAATTCGGAGCGGAAGGAATAATGAGGAAGAAGCATAAGGAAACTTATCCTGTTCAATTCAAGCTTGATGTATTAAGCTTTATGAAGAGAACAGGTTCTTCTGAAACGGAAACAGCCCTCCATTTTGGGTTAACGAATCCTCCCTTGATAGCTTCATGGAAGAAAGCTTTTCATGAGGCTGGTGTTGAAGGCCTGAATAAACTTAAAGGACGACCTTCTATGTCTGATAAAGCAAAGAACAAAAAAAGCACGGAACCAAAAGAAATGACTTATGAACAAAAGTTGGAAAAAGAAAACGAACTTCTACGTTTAGAGGTAGAATACTTAAAAAAGTTGCGAGCTTTTCAGATAGATCCGGATGGCTATCTCGAAAAGCACAAGCAGCGTTATCATTTGAACTCAAAGAAACCTTCAAATTAAAAGATGTTTTACAAATCGTCGGCATTCCCGAATCCTCTTACCATTATCATATTAAAAACATGGAGAAGGATAATCCAAACCAGGAATTGGAGGAAAGCATTCAATCCATTTTCGAAGAACATAACGGAAATTATGGTTATCGTCGTATTCATTTAGAATTGAAAAACCGTGGTATCAAAGCGAATCCTAAGAAGGTTCAACGCATCATGAATAAGCGTGGACTCAAGGGAGATAAGTTCAGATTAAAATCACGTAAGTACAGCTCTTAAAAAGGAACGACGGGAACTGTTGCCAAGAACCTTATCAATCGCCGCTTTCATACAAATGTGTGTCATCAAAAATTAACGACAGATATTACAGAATTCAAGTGTTCAGACGGTGTAAAACTGTATCTAAATCCAATAATGGATATGTTTAATGGTGAAATTCTATCGTACGGGATAAGTATGCGCCAGACCCTAGAATTAGCGCTCAAACCTCTCGAGGAAGCTCTAGAAATTGTAAAAGATTCAAGGTTTAGAACAACTGTACATTCTGATCAAGGATGGCATTATCAACATAATAAATGGGTAAAAACGCTCAAAGAAAACAACGTGTTCCAGAGTATGTCGCGAAAAGGAAACTGTTTAGATAATTCGCCCATGGAGTACTTTTTCGGATTACCGAAACAAGAAATGTATTATGGGGAAGCACTGTGCTCTTTTGAGGAATTAAAAAAGAAATTGAAGAATATATCAATTATTATAATAACAAGCGAATAAAGCAAAAATTGGCAGGCATGAGTCCGGTTCAATACCGTATCCATACCAGCCAATTAGCTGCTTAATATAAAACTCTAACTTTTCGGGGTCACATCAATATCGCGGCTCTTTTTCCAAAGATTTATAATCCAATTTTTTTGTCTAACATACCTGGTTTTTTAGTTCCTTCAATAACGGTGTATTCATTCTTTTTGTAGGCAAACCAATAAGCCATTCCAATAAATAGTGCTCCGCCAACGGCATTTCCTAAAAAAACAGGGATAAAATTACCTAGATAATCCATCCATGTGAGGTGCCCTGCAAATATCGCTGCTGGTATGACAAACATATTGGCCACCACGTGTTGGAATCCAATCGCGACAAAAGCCATGGTTGGGAACCATATCCCTGCGATTTTACCCATCATGTCTTCACTACCATATGATAACCAAACCGCTGCTGCCACAAGCCAGTTGCAGCCGATCCCTGAGACAAAAGCTTGAAGAAAGGAATTATCCACCTTATGTTCAGCAATATGTACGGTACTTTCCAAATAGACGCCTGTTTCTGTTAAACCTACAATATGCCCAAAAAAGTAGGCTACGAATACAGCGCCTAAAAAGTTGCTTACCGTGATGAACAGCCAATTTTTCAAAACTTGTTTTGTTTTTATTTTGTTTGCAAATTTTGCTAATGGAAGCACCATCATATTTCCTGTGAGAAGTTCCCCGCCTGCAATTAATGTAAGGATGAGTCCGATCGGAAAGACAGAGGCACCGAAAATCGCGCTAAGTCCGGATAAACCTTCGGATAAGGGAGCTGTAACACGTATATATAATAGGAAACCTAATGAAATAAATGCACCTGCCTGGAAACCTAACATCATCGTTGTTAATAATGGGTAACTCGTCTTTTTCATTCCATTTTTAATTGAAATGTCCAGTATTTGATCGGGTGTATATAATGACATAACAGTATTTCCTTCTTTCTAACGGCTAATATTGTGAAGAATATCACATATTGATTCGTCTTTATTTTAACGCAATACAGCACAAGAAGCTGTGAACATTTCATTAACTTTTTTATATAGAAGACTTGGCCACACATTTCTATCCCCGGCGCGTAAGCTAGTGTAATAAGAGTTTTCGAAAGGGGTTGAAATGAGGTGTCAAGGCTCAAAGTCGCTATCATTACTCCAGGCGTTTATCCGATTCCTGGTAGAAAATCCACTTCTGTTGAGTTAGTTGTACACAAAACATCCAATCTGCTTCAAAAAGATGTGGATGTAATCATATATCCGAGAGGACTTGATTAAACACATCCTCTACTTATCTACTTACTATAAAATTCTTTAAAACTACAGCGAATGGGTGTGTTTTACGGGTAAGAAACAACCTGGCAGCATACGGTTGAGAGACAGTTAAAGCTTTACCGACAAATGCAGGAAGAATAAAATGTAAAAAATAAAAGTCACAGGCATTGCTGTGGCTTTTTTTTCTGACTTTTAAGTCACTTTTTTTTGCATATATACAATGGCTTCAAACCAGTCTTATGAATGATATAATAATTATTTATTTAGGGTTTGTTATTTTAAGAAAAATACTAAAATATATAATAAGTCTGTTCGTATTTTAATAGGTTATAATCAATATTATTAGTATTGTGTGGAACATTGGTATGGGGGAATGGTTTAATGGCTGCAGTGAAGTCAGTAAAAATTGATGGTGAAAATATACATATCTTTAATAGCGTAATCTATATCTTTGAGTCCCAATCGGGGTATACGCTTGAATTAGATTTAATTGTCAGCGAAGTTACGGAAAGAAAATATAAACAAGAGCATACACTAATCATTGAGATTGAGCTTGAGGACGGTAGAAGCATAAATTCGATTATGCACCTAAAAACACTTCCTGGTGGATTACCACAGCTTAACTTATTTTGTGATTTAGGTGATATTGATGAATATAAAGATTTTGATAGAGTGGATGAAAATAGTTCATGGTTTCCGAATGTAGAAGAGGGAATTACGTTAGAAGAGATTAGAAAAGTAGAAATGCCGAATGAGAACATTAGCCTAAAATTAAATCTGCCTATCGATCAGGTTGAATGGTTAAAAAAGCAAAAAAGAGCTAGTTTAAATGAAATTGTAAAAGAGTTTATATCTGAATATTGGAAAAGAACAGAATAAAAGCTTAATAAAGGAGTTATCTTGTAAGAAGTGGAATAAATATATTAACGGATTATACTATTTTTATAATAAAGGGGTGGTACTCAAGATTTGATGGTGTGGAAATCCATGGTGCGCATGGATTCTTAATATAAAATTTCTTTTCTTCATTCTTCAATCAGCGTACAGACAAATGGGGAGGGAACATTGAAAACCGATTGCGTTTTCCTCCCGCGGTAGTTCAAGAAGTTATAAAAGTAATTGAGAAGCATGCTACAAAACCGTTTATTCTTGGATATAGAATTTCTCCTGAAGAATCTCCACTAGAGAATGGATTGCGAATAGATCTTCAATTCTGTTACATTGAAGAAGCTAACCATGATGAGTGTTAAGAGCAAATTTACATTTTCATTAAGTTATCAAGGCCAATAATATCATTAATAAAAGAATCGCTTACCACTTCATCAGTAGAAAACGTCTCCATACCTGAACCAATGTCAAAAGCTACTTTTCCATAATTTTGGGCAATATGCGAGGCAAGAATAACGGCATTAACCCCTGCTGAAAGAAAACATATGTCATAGGTGAAATCGTTTAGTTTTTCTTTTACATTCGGAATATCTTCATATTCGTAAATTGGAATAGTCCCCACAATGGTGCAGCCTAAATCTTTTGAGTATTTTGCTTCAAGTGCACTCTTGGCTTGTGGAGCTAGTGATCCAATCAATAACACTTTTCTGTCTTTTAAAATTTGTTTAAATTTTTCTTCTTGTGATTTCATAAACACCCTTCGGATATTGGCCTCAAAGATTTCATTTGGCTGAATATTATAGAGTGAGAATACTCGTTCTGTTATGGTTTTTGCATTTGTTTCTAACGTATTATATCCAATTATATCTGCCCCTTTAACTGCTTCTAGTGCATCTTTCTGTGCCTGAGGGTTAGGGAATCGAATCCCCCTATGGTAAAATCCGTTCTTAATTCCTTTATTAGCAATTTTTGCTTCCCTGCGAAGGTGAGATTGAAAGTTCTTTAAAACAGGATCACGTTTAAACATGTCTTGTCCTATCACAACGGCTTCCGTTTGTCCTACTGATATGATGGAACACGGTTGTTTTTTATTTAAAGACTCTAAAATTCGGTCCATTAATTGAGCACTGCTTAATTGTTTTGTATCCATAAGTTCTCCCCTTTCCCTGTAAAATAAAGTGTGCATTTCTAATAAAATATGTTGGTTATCTTATAGATGTGAACAAAATATTCTTTAAACATGGTCAATAAAAAGTGGGAAATCTGTTGTTAGAATTAAAGTGAGATAGACATGAAAATTAAAATCCATTTTGCCTAAGGCAATAACACCTCGGCTGCATAATTTAATTATTACAATTTACATTTTATAAAGATCGTTATCGACTTTAATTTTAGGAGGCAATTAAAATTGAAGGATGTTTCAATTCTCATTCCTTACAGACAAGATAACGGACCGCGGGATAAAGCATTTGAATGGGTAAAGAAGTATTACCAAGCATTAATGCCGGATGCAGAATTATGTATAGGCAGTTGCAAATATAGGATTTTTTCCAGATCGCAAGCTATAAACGATGCGGCATCAAAAGCAACAAGAGATGTTTTTGTCATTGTGGATTCAGATATCTTCTATGATCCAAAGCTCGTTAAAGAATCAATTGAACTGCTAGATCAAGTTCCTTGGATTATTCCTTATGATACTATTCATATGATTTCTGAAAAAAGTTCTTTAGAACTGTATAGCTCAGAACCGGAGTTTCCACTTAACAGTAAGCTGGAAACGAGTATAAAAGGTGGATATCATGGAGGAATGAACATAGTCCCAAGAAGGTATTTTGAGAGGGTAGGTGGATTTGATGGCAGGTTTTGTGGCTGGGGTGGGGAGGATGATGCATTCGCCTATTCAATGAATACGTTGTGTGGTGAATATAAAAGATTAGATAAAGAAATATTCCATTTATGGCACCCGCGGCGCAGTGGACAAGGTGGGTTAAAGGATTATAATCCTATCCATAGTCTATTTAAAAGATACAAATGGGCCAACGGAGATCGCAAGAAGATGCAGCGTCTAATTGATGAGAGAAAAACTGATTTATCTGGTCAATGTTATGAAGTCTAACCGATTATTCCAGTCGAGAATTACTCGACCCATAAGGGAGTGAGGGCTTGTTGAAAAAGATAAAACTTCTTGTTATTACTGGTGATTTCAGCAAATATGTATCTCCAGAGTTTTATCATCTATTAAATGAAGCGGCGAAGTTATCAGATTTAACTGTTTGGCATGAACCAGGTCATATAAAGGATATTATTAATACTCTTCCATCACGCCCCGATTTTATTTTTATCAATGAATTTGGTGAAACCAATACCCCGAAAGTTTCTGGACTCGAATCATTAGACATCCCATTCGCTATAAATATGCACGATATCCATTATCATAAAGCGCAACGAAGAGAAGAACTGAAATCTTTAAATGCAAGAGCGATCTTTACTTATTATCGAGACAAATTTGATGAATGGTACCCAGAGTTTGTGAGTAAAATGAGATGGTTGCCGCACCATGCCAATACTAATATCTTCAAAGATTATGGGCTGAAGAAAGAGATTGATTTTCTTTTAATGGGTGCTGTACATTCAAGGATTTATCCATTGAGATATAAAATTCTTGAGTCCATGCAGAATAAACCCGGTTTTGTTTACCATGAACATCCTGGTTACCGCAATATCGAAGACCATGAAAAATACACTACATTTGCTGGTGAAAAATATGCAAAAGAAATAAATCGGGCCAAAATCTTTTTTACATGCAATTCAAAATATAAGTACACTGTTATGAAATATTTTGAAGTTCTCGCATGCAAGACCTTATTGTTAGCGCCTGTCTCTCCAGAAATCATTGATTTAGGATTGATTCCAGGTAAACATTTTGTTGCTATAACGGAAAAGGATTTTCAAGAAAAGGCAGAGTATTACTTGCGTCATGACAAAGAAAGGGAAGCGATCGCTCAAGAAGGGTATCAATTCGTGCGTGAACAGCACTCCACTGTCCAGCGTGGACGTCAGTTTGTAGCGATGATTAAAGACCTTCTAAATGAATAATGAAATGGGAGCTGATAAAATGAAATCGCATCCTATAGAAGACATTACTTCCTCTGAGATGACTAAGCTTTTAGGATTAAAACATGCAGAAATTGTAGACCGGGAATTAATTCTTAAAAACAGTTACTCTAAAAAAATTGAGAAAATCAGATTGAGGATAAACTCAGGAAAAGATACAAAGGATTTTTTCGTTAAATATGGAACCACACCTTCATTTATAAAAGAAATATTATTTTATGATGCACTGTCTCAACCAGTAAGAGACCAAATAACTAAACTATTTTCATATCAATTTAACCCAGCAAGATATATCATGATTTTTGAATGGATAAATGGGGGAAATCCTGATTTTTTGAACAAAAATGTTATCTCAAACGTTTTCAGGGATTTAGGAGTTTTTGCAGCAAGCTATGAGGATCCCATTATTAAATATCAACACGGCAACACAGGTGCCCTTTTAACTGGAAATACTCATTATGGTAAGGATAAGGTAGAAGATCTGGTAAATGATTTATTTGTAAGGAAAGAAAATTTTAATATCTTCTTGGAATTATCCGGACTAGCAAAAAGAAAAGTCAAATCGGTTAACAGCATAGGCGGAGAAAAATTGGCAGTATTTCTAATGAATTGCGAAAATGGGTTAATTGACCGTATTATAGATACCATTTACCATATGCCTCTCACCATTCATCCAGGGGATGTATCTAAATTTAATCTGTTAATCAGAGAGCCGAATAATCAAACAGTGGTTTTGGATTATGAAAATATAAAAATAGCCCCAATGTGCATGCTGATGGAATACATTGGCGAAAAGGATATTCATGTTCCTTCAGAGAGCCTTTCAACATTGGCTCTGCAATCATATTTGAATGGCTGGAATTTAAAAACCGAAAATAAAATCGATTGGAGAAGCTTTTATAATAGTTACATTTGTAGCAGGATCATGTACAAATTCTATTTACTGGGGTGGTGGCTAAAAAAAGAAGGTTCAAAGAGGGATCCAGGGAGGGAATGGATTTTAAACCATGTAGATGATTTATCTTTTCTAATAGATCAAATCGAAAAAATTGATTAAAAATCATAATAGAATCACTGGGATCTTCCTCCCACCATTATTTTTTTGCAAAAAAGAGTAACGTTCACATGTGAAAATAGGGACATCTGTCGTTTCGTTTATGCCATGCTAGAATACTATACTCCAAAGGTCCAAAAAGGAGTTGTATCTAGTTGAAGGTTTTGGTAACAGGTGGAGCTGGTTTTATTGGTTCCCATACTGTTGATTTACTAGTCGACAGCGGACATGATGTATTCGTCATTGATAACTTAAGTACAGGTCGAAAAGAAAATATAAATCCGAAAGCCTCTTTTCTTCATTTAGATGTCAACAATAAAGAAGTGGAGCAGCTTTTTTGTAATTTTCGGCCTGATGGCCTGATTCATTTGGCTGCAAAAGAGGTTTCGCCTGGCAATCCTTTTAAAGAGGTAATGGACCACATTACCGGGACAATACGATTGTTATCTTATTGTGACAAATATAGCGTGAAGAAAATAATTTTTGCTTCTTCGGCAGAAGTTTATGGAGGGAATCATCCATTGCCACTTCATGAATCCTTATCTAGTTCCCCCATTTCTTATAATGGTGTATCTAAATTCACATGCGAATGTTATATAAGCCTCTTTCAACAGTATAAAAAGATCCGATATACTATTTTGCGTTATGCAAAGGTTTATGGCCCAAGACAGGCTGTTTTTGCTGAAGAAGGAGATGTTACCGTATTCTTAAACAATATAATGGAGAACAAACCTATCACTATTTATGGCACTGGTGAACAGACAATGGATTTCATTTACGTGAAGGATGTGGCTAAAGCAAATATAGCGGCAATAACAAAAGGCGATAATGAAATAATAAATATTGGTACAGAACTTTCCACATCCATTAACCAGTTATTTCATATTTGTAATGGTATTTTAAAAAGTAATCTTGTCCCAAAATATGAATCAGCCAAGGTAGAAGATTTACCACATTTTTTACTTTCAAACAGTAAAGCAAGAAAGGTACTAGGATGGAAACCTTCTTACACGCTGGAGGAAGGATTAATGGAAACAATTTATAGCTTACTAAATCCCTGACGAAAATCATGCAGTTTAAACAACAAAAGCGGATAGCCAAATGGCTATCCGTTTTCATTAGGATGTTTGCTCCGTGTGTCTAGGTTCATATTTCGTTTGTAAACCTGAATCAAATCATTGGTTACTCGTTCAATACCAAACCTCTTTTCTACAAGTTCGCGGTTTTTCTTTATGTTCGAACTATCTGATGATGACTCGGACAGGAAAATTTCTGCAAGGTCATTACAAAACACTTCTTCAGAAAAAGCTGCTTTCCCAGCATGATCTCCAAAATGCAGCATACAGGCTTCATGAAAGTTGTTGGGGGTGATGAAGCCAACATATCCTGCCGACCCGACTGCGATGACTTTTGTTTCACAAGCCATAGCCTCCAATGCAATTCTGCCGGTGCCGACTACACAATCTGCACCACGGTATATTCTTTCCATCTCTTTTCTTTCACCCAGCACATGAATAAAGGTTTCCCCGTTTTGGTTATTGACTTTGTTTGCGCTTTCCATAATTAACTTGAGTCTTCGTTTGTTATTGGGACTGCTGCCAACTATCGCCACATGCATGTTGGAGAGGAGTTTTTCCCGTACTGCTGAGCATGTCTTGATAAATGCATCGCATAATTTGAATTTTTGCCGGTTGCCAAGTCGCGCAGCATAAACAATAAGCGGGGTATCAACAGGAATTCCCAATTGATGTTTAAGGCTTTGCCGATCATGAGTAGAATGATATTTCATCATATCAATTCCGTTATGAATCAAAGTAGAGGGAATGCCTTTAGCATCCAACCACTTCTTGATAGGAGCACTTACACTAACAAAAGCTTTATGCTCATGGTTTAATTTAGGGAAAATATCATAATAGGTTCCATGAACGGTATAAACTAAAGGAAGGTTAAGCTCTCTGGCGGCATGGTCAGCCAACTCGGCAGATTTATCATGGGTATGAATGATGTTAATGTGATGGTTCAAAATGAGTTTGCGAACTTCCTCTAATCTATTGGGTGCATTTTTGGAGCCAATATACACAGGACAGCCTAATAAAGTAAAATCTTCATGCATGTTGCCGCCCGTAAAACTATATATGGTCACATCAATCCCGCAATGGAGTAACTGCTTTGTTAAAGACAGGGTGTGGGTTTCTGTCCCGCCGATATTCAGACATTCCAACATCATTAATAATCTTATTTGGGTATGAGTCATAATCGTCCACCTTAATATTGACAATTCATTCATTTTTCCTCTAGTCTTTTACTCTTTCATTAACAATACTAAGCATCCTTTTCTTGCTTTTTCCCGCATCAACATAACGTTTTAGCAGAGCGCAATTCGCCTGGTAATGGGGATTGCTTTTCGTTCTGACTCTTGGGTGCCATAAATGGAAGATATCTGTATCCAGCCTTAAATAAGGACCGCAAAGGGTGTTGACTGAGTGGCCAAAGGCATCATCTTCAGCTCCGTACCCTAGGAATCTTTCATCAAATCCACCGACTGCTTCAAAGTTTTTGCGCGGAATTATATTTAACCCACCCACAAAATTACGTGCTCCTGCATCTGCCGTTTTAGATACTTCAAAATCAATTCGTGGAGGCCAGGAAGGACCAGTATTTAAGAGCTCATTTGTACTTTTTTTTGAAATATGTTTCACACGAGAATAAGGTATGATCCAGGCATGCTCATTGAGGAGCTGAACGGACTTATTAATGATGTCAGGATTTAAAATAATATCTGCGTCAGCAATAATAAAAATATCCCCTGTTGCTTGCTTTGCAGCATTATTTACTGCTTGTGCTCTGGAAAAAAGAGGGGTGGTGCAGTCGCTGATACAAATTTCAGGTTCAGGAAGCATTTTTTTGTAAAATGCTTTTACCCAGCTAAACGCCTGATCCCTTGGACCATTATCAGGTCTATAAGGCATAAGTATCGATAATTTTCCCATAACAGCCTCCAAAATTAAAAAGAATGATAATAATGAATGAAAAGGTTTTGTTCTTTAGATTAGGTATAGTTGTAAAGTTACCAATGATTTTCAGATTGTTAACCATCCTGGTCTTAACCACCCGTCTACTTTATGATATGCGTATAGAAGGTTAATGGTTTACGTTGGGTGATTTTATCATTTTAAAAAAATAATAGATAAGCCCAATAACTTAAATTGCATCTTTCATAAGGTATATAAAGACGTACAAGTTATAAAAACTCGCCAATTAGCCTTGTTAAAGGAATCTGTTAACAGTAGTTGGAAGAATTTTAAAAGGATGGGAGAAGTAAATGAAGGATGCACAACTATTAAATAGTGAAATGCTTATGGATAAAATTTTGTTTGCTTTAAACAATAAAAAACCACTTTCAGTAATATCTGTTGGTGCAACAGAGTCTTTTGTCATGGCACAATATACCATCTTTTCCGAGGAAGAGTTTATGAACCATCCGGAAGCACGTGTAGCTAACAAGGGGATAAAAGCAGGACTTAAACATCGAGGAGTCCGGTTCCCAAATATAACGCTGCGAGATGAGGTTGTAGATGCAGTTCGAAAAGCTGATATTATTGGGTACAACACAATTGTAAAAACCATGGACGCTGGACTATTAACGGAGAAGGTATTTGAAGCTTATGATATTAATCCACATTATATATTCGAAGCAAATCTTCGGCGTGTATTTATGTTTTCTCAAAAAGAAAAATTTGAAGAAATGCTACGAAATAAAAATATTTTATTAATTAGTTCGATAGCTGATAAGGCAAGAACAGGACTTAATAATAGATTAAAAGACAAACTAAAGTTCAATATTGTGGGGACCATAAGTATTTATGAATATGAAGATATTCCAAGGGTTAAAGATGAAATTTCAAAATATAATTTTGATCTTGCATTAATTGCTGCAGGTACAAATGCAATCATTATTGCTGCCCATATTGCTGGTGAATACGGCAAAGTGGCAGTTGACATAGGTTCTGGGATGAAGAGTTTATATACGGATAAAATTGTAAAGGATCGATGGCTAAAAAGCATTATTGGTCTGGACAATATTATGAAAATGTAATTGGTTGCAGGATATCGGAATTAATATTAAGCTCCAAATTCAATAAATTTAGTAATAAGGGACTAATCTATAGAATAGCAGGTGGTCTTATGAAGGTTTTAGTAACAGGTGGGTTGGGGTTTATTGGTTCGCATATAGTTGACGGATTAATTGGGGAAGGATATGACGTGGCTGTAGTCGATAATATGGTTTCAGGAATGAGGAAAAACCTTCATTCTCAAGCGACATTTTATCAAATGGATATCAGGGATCAAGAAATCGAAACGGTTTTCCGGACTGAAAAACCGGATTGCGTCATCCATCAGGCGGCTCAAGTTTCAGTACAGCATTCAATGGAAAATCCATTATATGATTGTTCTCAAAATATTATAGCTACAATTAATCTATTAAATGCATGTAAAAAATTTGGAGTTAAAAAATTTATTTTTGCCTCAACTGCAGCAATTTATGGTGTGCCAGAAGATTTTCCCATAAAAGAAGATCATAAACTAAGACCGCTTTCTTTTTATGGTCTATCCAAGGCTACTTGTGAAGAGTATATTCGAAGATACTGCAAATTATATGATATTAATTATACCATTTTAAGGTATGCCAATGTTTATGGACCAAGACAAAGTAAGGATGGAGAAGCTGGAGTCATTACCATCTTTATCAATCAATTAATGAACAAAAATCCAATTAATGTATATGGAGATGGTAAACAAACTAGAGATTTTATTTATGTAAAAGATGTTGCGAGAGCTAATATCCTAGCTTTAACTAGAGCGCATAATAAAACTATTAACATCAGTTCTAATAAAGAAACTTCACTAAATCATTTAATTCAAGAACTAACTGTACATTTTGGTGGAAATAAGGACATTAAAATCAATTATCTTGATAAAAGACCAGGCGATATCTCTAGGAGCTGCTTGTCAAATGTAAGAGCAAAAACAGATTTAACCTGGGAGCCTACACCCGAATGGGATCTTTCAGGTGGGATAGCTGAAACAATAAAGTACTTTAATTTAAATAACTGATTACAATGAAAAGCTTATTTCAATTGATGTATGAGCTTTCTTTTCCTTTATGGAGAAGTGCAATCCAAAGTTAGAGGTTTGTCTTTTTATTGGTTATCTCTTGGGAAATGCATAAGAGTGATATGGGTTAAGAACATATATTTATCGGTAAGGATTGTTTGGAAAGTCTCCACTAGGAGAGATTATTTTAATCAAAGTACGGAACGTGAATTATGCAAAAGCGGGTTTGGGAGGAATAGTCAAATGAATAAAGAGGATGAATTGATGATTGCCGAAGAGCCAATATCCATCATCTTGGCAACAAATCGACCTGAATCTTTCGATACCATATTTGCTAACTATGAACGACAACTGTGGAAGGAAAAAGAGCTTATCATTATTTTAAACAATGATACTATGGATCTTGAAACTTGGAAGAAAAAAGCAACTGTTTATGGAAAGGTATCTGTTTTTCAGTTACCTGAAGAAACACCTCTTGGGGATTGTTTAAACTTTGGAGTAGAGAAAGCAAAATATACCTACATTGCCAAAATGGACGATGACGATTATTATGGTCCATTGTATTTAACAGAAGCAATCACAACGTTGAAACAATTTAACGCAGATGTTGTTGGAAAACGAACGTGTTTTATGTATTTAATTAATGAAAAGGAGTTAAGGCTGAGGTTTCCTGGAAGGGAAAAACGAGAAGTTAGCATCCTGCAAGGAGCAACGATCTTTACTACAAAAAAGCTGCTTCAATTAATTCCATTTGGGAAGAAAAATCTTGGCGAATGTCTGCACTTCCTAAAAAGATGCAAAAAAAAGGGACTTAAAATTTACTCTTCAAGCTGCTATAACTTCGCGATATTAAGAAATCATGCTCAATCCCATACATGGCGCCCTTCAAGTAAATATCTATGGAAAACATCAAGATTATATACACGTACAGAAAACTTCAGGGAAATTGTGAATGCCCCAACTAATAACTAGAAAAGTCAAGATTGGTCCTTTGCCCATACCTACTTTGTGTTATGTGATGTGATTAAGGTCCGTGAATTTCTATGTCAGGGGGGCAACGGAATGTATGGTGATACCATTGGGATTTTGCTTTCAAAGAAGGAATGGATGAAGCTAATGGAACAGGAGGAGCAGCATAAAACATGTGCTTATCAATATTCCAGGAGCGGAAATGATTTAGGAATGGAGGTTGCTTTTTTTCTATCCCCGATATTTCTATATTAGATCAAAAAGGAAAGTCATTTTCACTAAAGCGGGATGGGACTGTTCTGGAAAATGGATCCGTGCCTATTCCAACGATTACTATAACCCTATTAAGTACAATCGGAAAAAGAATATAAAAAAATTGAGGAAACTGTCACAAATTTCCGGAATTAAAGTGTTCAAAATGACTTTGGGAATAGTGATGAAGCAGCACTTTCCATTAGTCTTTTCCATTATATTGCTGCAGATGAGAGAATTGTTTGAAGAAGTAGGGATACTGTTGGCTAATACGAAAGATGGTTTTCGGTTTATTACCAAAGGAAAAAGAAATGAAATATCGAAATGATCTTGTAAGTGGTAAAATACCTTTTGTTCGAGTGTTAGAACAGGAAAGCGTATATTTTAATCCTTGATGTTTAACTTATATCGGACAAATTATTACACCTGAGGAAAGCGATTCGTTTTGATACCTGTTTTTTTTAAGCAAAACTTCCAGGACAAAGCCCAGAACCAGTTGAAAACGAAATTGAGGGAGCTAGCTGGTTTAAACCGGAAGAAGCATTAACTGCTTTTCAAAATAAAAAAATTAAACTTGCACCACCAACCATTCTTACTCTTCAAGCTATCATTCAGTATAATGAAAGCGGTGTTTTAAAGATGTCTGTTACAAAAGAGGATTTAATGAAATTGCTTAAAGATTTATAAAAAATTACTTGTTAAACCATGCAAAAGGGGAATGGATACATGCAAATTACATTTGATAATATTTTTATTCATAGTCATGTCGCAGCTGAAAATAGTCTATACAAACACTACCATTTTCCTGAAATGTTATCGCGATATGATAGTAATTTTATTGAGTTTAAAACCTTTCCTACATTAGAGGAATTAAAAGAGGCGGAAGGTTTTTTACGAGATTTCCATCGGAAAAAAGGTCAAAAGCATGTGAAGTTTAAATTTCCTGTCAATGAAAAGGTCCCTAGTAAGTTGGTGAATTACTTAAATCAGAAAAATTATGATATTGGTTTTATAGAATTATATGCTATTGAACCAAATCAATTTCCATACGTAATGGATCACCCACACGCTGAGGTTCAAATTGTAACAGAACAAAATTTAAAAGCTTTCCTTGCTTTACAGTATCAACAGGATATTGTATTTGGCAGTAATTTTGCCAATCAAAAGGTAGAATTAAATAAGATGATTTTTGAGGACCCGAATTTCATGCAGCTGCTTGCGTTATATAAAGGAACTCCAGCGGGGGCAGTGGATGTTATTATTTCAGAAGATACAGCTGAAATTGATAACTTAGGTGTGGATGAAGCTTTTCAAAGAAAAGGAATCGGCAGCAGAATTCAAAAATTTGTTATGGATACCTTCCACGATAAGACAGTTATTCTTGTTGCAGATGGCCAGGATACCCCAAAAGAAATGTATAGAAGACAAAACTACCAATATCTTGGTTGCCAATATTACAGCCAAAAAGTTGAAGGTTGATATAGATCAATTAAAAAAGTAAGGTCGTTTACTATAAAGGTAAGCGGCCTTTGTTGCCTTATGGATATAGTACCAAGTGAAAAATAAATTTTCTGAATAGTTTTTATATATTGACACATTAGTCATAAGTGACTACAATTTTATATATAGAAATCTGATTAAATAGGAGAATAATATGAAAGCTGAAAATTATTCAAGAACTGACCGTCGAAAGGCATTTATACGCGAGCAGATTGTAAGTGGTGCTTTGGAATCTTTTTCTGAAATGGGCTACATGAAAACGACTGTGAATGATATTACTTCACGTGCTGATGTGGGGCATGGAACCTTTTATCATTATTTTAAAAATAAGCAGGACCTCCTAAGTAAGTTGGTAGATGAACTGGCGGAGAAAGTGGATGATTATGTTCAGCCAAAGAATATGCAGTTAACGGTTTACGAGAGAATGAAATATGAAGCACAAAGAATTCTTGAGTACTACGTCAATAACAGCAGCATTTTGCTCGCGTTAAAAGAAGCGCTGATGGTGGACAGACAATTTGAGGAACAATGGCTAAAAATAAGTGAAAGCCTATTTAAGCGAATTGAGCGCGATATCAAAGGTTCAATCCAAAAAGGATACTGTCACGATGTGAATGTTGACGTCACGATTCGAGCTTTAACATGTATGTTTGAAGGATATGGACATCATTTGATGGTACAGCCAGTGACTCCAGCAGAAATACAAGAGGTTGCTCAATCATTGACAGATTTATGTTATAAAGCTGTATTTAAGGAATAATGTATTCGATTTACTGGATAGCCAGAATAAGCAGCGAAGTTACACCCTTTTGTTGCTTATTCTTTATGGTTGATTTTCCTTTGATGGAATATTTCGTACTTTATGTAAGCGTTCACAATAGAATGTAAACTTTACAGATACAAATAAACTTTAATTTTTATCACTAGTGATTGTTACTTTAAAGTTTATTTGATTCTTTTAGCCTATAAATGACAGTGTAGTCATATACGATGACAGTGTCATTATGGGAAAGTTAAAAGGATAATAGCCCTATGCTGGCGAACTTTAAAGGAGGTGAGGAAACCGTTATCATACCTGCACATAGGCAGTACCCTTGAAATCATACTTAGTAGTCTGCATAATGAACCAAGTCCAAATGGGTGAAAACCATACATTCGTTTTTTGTGCACCTATAGATTCTACAGTGAAAATGGAGTCTTTATTAAATGGATGCAAAGGGAGAGGATTAATTTGGCGAAACACGAGGTATATCACTTCTACGGTATTAAAGGAGTCTTACTGGCCGGCTGATACTTCACTTCCATTAAACGATTGGACTGTTGCCCAAGTTTTAAGGGAGGTGACAGCGGAAGTTCCTGACCGGATTGCATTAGTCAAAGGAGTTGCGGATCCGGCAAAACGCAGAAGGTGGACATACAGTCAGCTGTTAGCTGATTCTGAACGTGTTGCGTCTGCATTGCTTACAAAATTTAAGCCTGGGGAACGTATAGCGGTTTGGGCTCCAAATGAAGTGGAATGGGTACTGATTGAATTTGGCTGTGCGATTGCAGGAGTCACTTTAGTGACTGTTAACCCTGCGTTAAGGGAGAAAGAACTAGATTATTTGTTACGTCAATCAGAAGCAGCAGGAATGTTCCTTGTTGATGAATACCGTGGCTATAACATGCTCGAGGCCGTTACCAATGTCCGAAAAAATTTACCATTACTGCGTGAAGTGATTCGATTTGCAGATTTTGAGGAATTTATGAATAGCGGTAGTGAATCAGCTATTTTTCCAGTAGTAAAGCCGGAAGATCCTTTTGTCATCATGTATACCTCTGGTACAACGGGTAAATCCAAGGGTGCCATCCTTCACAATAAAGGCATAACCAACTCTACTAAATTTATGGCAGAACGAGCTGGAATGGAAGTTGGCGGTGTATGGGTGAATGTTATGCCGCTTGTTCATATGGGCGGCTGTGGGTTTGCGGTACTGGGAACCCTTCAACAACGAGGTACTCATGTACTCGTTAATGCCTTCGATCCAGGACTGTTTCTTGAATTGATCGAAAAAGAAAGAGGTTCGTTTGCACTCCTGGTACCAACGATGGTCGAAGCCATCTTAAACCATCCTGATCGGAAAAAATACAATCTCTCAACCTTTAAATCTCTACTTTCCGGTGCCTCTAAGGTTGAACCTTATTTAGTTCGACGAGTTAAAGAAGAACTTGGCTGTGGGATGTCGATTGTTTGTGGTCAAACCGAGATGCATGGTGGAACGACGCAAACGCACCTTGATGATTCCCCGGAGGACCAAGCAGAAACAATTGGGCAGCCATACCCGCATATTGAAGTCAAGATTGCTGATCCTGCAACCGGCGAAGTGCTTCCACTTGGTATGGATGGGGAGATTTGCTGCCGCGGGTATCAAACAATGATTGGCTATTATAATATGCCGGAACAGACAGAAGCCACTCTTAAAGATGATGGCTGGCTGCATTCAGGCGATATTGGCTCCATGGATGAAAGAGGTTTTATTAAAATAAAAGGCCGTTTAAAGGATATGATTATCCGAGGCGGCGTCAATATATATCCAAGTGAAGTGGAATCACTGTTGCGAGACCACCCTCAGGTTGCCGAAATTGCAGTTGTTGGTATGCCTGATGAGTATTGGGGAGAACAAGTCACGGCGCTTATCATCCCAACTTCCTTTGATGATCTGCCGACAGAATCTGAACTTACAGAATACTGTAAGGCCAATATGGCTGGCTTTAAGAGACCAAGGAATTGGTACTTTGTTAAAGAATTTCCAAAAACTGCGGCAGGGAAAATCCAGAAATTTAAGCTGCAAGAAATGGTCAAAAATGGTGAAGTTCAACAAAATACCAATTTAACACAAATTTAGAGCTTATGAGTAATCAAATAAAACAGTCTCTTAAATTGCATTTGTTAAGGCGGTATTTGTGAGTCTCTTGTGGGTGTCTCCAAATTTGGAGCACCCTCTGGTTTTGGTTTTCTTGATTGACAATGACTTAACATCACAAAATTTATATCCTCATATACGGTATTAATATTCTGAGTATTCAAATTATTTTAGGTTATACTTTGAACATTATTATGAAGGGGAGATTCATTTGAAGAAGGACAATATTTATAGTACGACTCGTTTAACGGAATCCTACTGGCCAGCAGACACTTCCAGGCCATTACTAGATTGGACACTTGGTCAGGCATTAAGAGAGGTAGCTGCAGAAATTCCAGATCAGGTTGCATTGGTGGAAGGGATTCCAGATCCTTCTCTCCGCAGGAGGTGGACCTATGCTCAATTACTTAGGGACGCTGAACGGCTAGCGACAGCCTTGCTAAATAAGTTTAAGCCTGGGGAACGAATTGCAGTTTGGGCACCAAATGTCGTAGAATGGGTGCTGATTGAATTTGGATGTGCCATTGCTGGAATGACCATGGTTACTGTTAATCCAGCATATAAAGCAAATGAACTAGAATATGTTCTTAATAAATCACGTTCAGTAGGTTTATTCTTAATCGAAGAGTATAGGGGGCATGATATGCTTGCCACCGCTAATCATATCCGTTCGAATGTTCCAAGTCTGCGAGAAGTTATAGGAATTTCCAGCCTCAACGATTACATGGATACTGGTAAACCTATTATTTTTCCAAAAGTAGATCCATTAGACCCATGTATTATCATGTATACCTCCGGAACCACCGGTTTCGCAAAAGGTGTTCTTTTTCACCATAAGGGGACTGTTAATGCATGTTATTTTAATGCGGAAGGTGCAGGTTTGGAAGTTGGTGGTGTGTGGGTAAATCCTATGCCTATGTTCCATATTGGCGGCTGTGGACTAGCCACAGTTGGTGTGATCATGCTCCGGGGTACTCAGGTTTTGGTACCTTCATTTGAACCAGGGCTAGTTCTGGAATTGATTGAAAAGGAAGGCGGGACATTTTCACTCCTAGTTCCTACAATGATAGAGGCAGTATTAAACTATCCTGAACGCAAGGAGTTTGATCTTTCAACTTTGAAGCATTTCATGTCCGGTGCTTCTAAAGTAGAGGCAGCATTGGTCCAACGAGTCAGAACTGAATTAGGGATTGGCGTTTCAATTGTTTTTGGTCAAACTGAAATGCATGGGGTTGTTTCACAAACCCATCGTGAAGATTCTATAGAGGATCAAACTGAGACTCTTGGCCAACCGATGCCTCATTGTGAGATTAAGGTTGCTGACCCAGAAACAGGTGAGGTATTACCGATTGGGGAGCAGGGGGAATTTTGCTACCGTTCCTCTTATCAGACGATGTTAGGTTATGATGGCATGCCTGAAGAGACTGCAAAAGTTCTCACGCCTGATGGGTGGTTTCATTCAGGTGACCTCGGTTCCATGGATGAACGCGGATTCCTAAGAATAACGGGTCGATTGAAGGATATGATTATACGTGGTGGTGAAAACATTTACCCTGCTGAAATTGAAGGCCTGCTAAAAAATCATCCAAAAATATCAGATGCAACAGTAATCGGTCTTCCTGACGAATACTGGGGAGAGCAAGTAGCGGCTGTAATTATTCCGAAGAACCTTGAGGATAAACCGACGCCTGAAGAGTTGACCGAGTACTGTATAGAGAATCTGGCTGGTTTTAAAAGACCAAGATTTTGGTGTTTTGTCAGTGAGTTTCCAATCACTGCAACAGGTAAGCTTCAAAAATTTAAACTTCGGGAGTCGATTTTAAAAGGCGAACTTCAATACGTAAAGAAATTTGCAGAATTTAAGATAATAGCAGAGTGTCTTTCTTGGGTGTTCCGATAAAAGGGACACCCTATTTGTTTTAAATTGTATAAAGGTAGCAAAGTATACTTTGCGCCGCACATTTGACTAGTTAGATTTATTTGAAAATTATATATTTTTAAATATTGACATCATCGTCATATGTGACTACAATGTTGATAAAGGTAAAATTTATAAAAAATAGGAGTTAAAAATATGAAAATGTCTAGATCTCAGAAGACAACGAAACCAGACCGACGCAGGACCTTGAATCAGGATCAAATCAAGATATGTGCTATGGAAGTGTTTTCTGAAATCGGTTACATGAAAGCGACTGTCAAAGACATAACGACAAGAGCTAATGTAGGACATGGAACCTTCTACCATTACTTCAAAAATAAAAATGACCTCCTAGACCAATTAGTAGACGACCTTTTCGAAAAGGTTAATCAAGATGTACAGCCTAAAACTTTGTCGGAAAGCCTTTACGAAACGATGAAAGATGAAGCCGGTACAATATTAGACTTTTACAATCAAAACAGAGGGGTACTCCTGGCATTAAAAGAAGCGATGATGGTGGACCAGCATTACAAAGATAAATGGCTGAAAATAAGTGAAAGGTTATTTAAAAGGATTGAGCGAGATATCAAAGGCTCCATGAAAAAGGGATACTGCCACAACATGAATATCGATATTACGATTCGAGCACTTGCTTGTATGTTTGAAGGTTATGGACATCACTTAATGCTGCAGCCTGCCAGTCCGAGGGAAACACAGATAACTGCTGAGTCTTTAACGGACTTTTGCTATAAAGCGGTTTTTAAGCTCGAAGCCTAAGTATTAGAGTAGTAGCTGTTGCTATTCAATGAAACCTAGGTACATAGGAAGTAAACAAAACAAAATAGTGAACAGGGGGTTAGCAATAACATGCAGGATGTTTATATTATCGGGATTGGGATGAACAAATTTGGCAAGTACCCTGGTGAGACAGTCAGGACGATGGCCGAGCAGGTAATCCAACAATCTTTGGAAGACGCAGGGATAAGGAAAGAGGATTTACAGGCTGGATTTTTCTCGAATACTTTTTGGGGAATGTTTGATAAGCAACATTCCATCCGAGGTCAGGTGGTTTTCAGGGGAATGGGGATAGACCGAATACCTGTAACCAATGTCGAAAATGCATGTGCGGGAGCGTCAACTGCACTCCACCTAGCGTATACCGGCATTCGAGCTGGCATGTATGATGTCGCAATTGCGGTAGGTTCTGAAAAGCTTACTAACCCCGACAAAGCTAAATCTTTATCTGCGTATTCTAGTTGTATGGATGTAGAAAATTTCGATAAGCAGATCAATACGTTATTGGAATACGGGAAGAACCTAGAAGTTGTACTTCCTTCTGATGAATCAGCACCTGGTGCTGGAAGAAGTGTTTTTATGGATGTCTATGCGATGATGACTCGTTGGCATATGAGCAAGTATGGCACGACTCAAAGACAACTAGCAGCGATCGCATCGAAAAACCATTTTCACTCTTCACTCAATCCAAAAGCGCAGTATCAGAACAGAATGAGCATAGAGGAGGTTATGAATGACAGTCCTGTTACATATCCTTTGACTCGCAGTATGTGCGCGCCGGTTGGGGACGGGGCGGCGGCAGTTATCGTTTGTTCTAAGAGGTTCTTGAAAAAAATAGAGAAATCACGTCCAGTAAAAATTCTTGCCTCCGTCCATGGTCAAGGTACGGATAGAGACCTTGATGGTGAGGATATCGGTGAAAGACTTGCAAAAGAGGCATATGAAAAAGCAGGGCTTGGTCCACAGGATATTGATTTAGCAGAGTTACATGACGCTACGGCTTATGGTGAACTGCACCAAAGTGAAGCGATGGGATTTTGCCCTCCTGGTGAAGGCGGAGTACTAGCAGAATCAGGTGCTACAACGCTAGGCGGAACAATTCCAATCAATACAAGTGGCGGACTTGAAAGCAGGGGTCATCCAATTGGGGCTTCCGGTCTTGCACAAATATACGAAGTTGTTACCCAGCTAAGAGGAGAAGCAGGAAACAGACAGGTTATTGGAGCAAAAATTGGTCTTGCTGAAAATGGAGGCGGCAGTATTGGAGTTGAAGAAGCTGCCATGTGTATTCATATCTTAGAAAAAGTGTAAGTGGAGGTATTGGACTATGGATTATAACTTAACAGAAGAATTATCGATGTTAAAGGATATGACCTATAAATTTGCAGTAAATGAAATTGCTCCTCATTCAGCGGAATGTGATCGAGAAGAGAAATATACTCCTGAAATTGTAAAAAAAGCTGCAGAACTAGGACTTGTTGGAGCCTGGATACCTGAAGAGTATGGCGGCGCTGGAATGGGGATATTAGGTCAGGCCATCATTACAGAACAGCTATCACGTGTAGACATGGGAATTGGTACAAACATTATTACGGCAAGCTTTGGATGTGAAGCGATTTACCTATACGGATCCGAGGAGCAAAAGCAAAAATATTTACCGAAGGTTTGTAAAGGCGAGTGGGTTTCATCAGGGGCTTTCACCGAGCCAAATGCAGGAACGGACGCTGCCGGTTATCAAACTAGGGCAGTTCGTGATGGTGATGATTTCATTATTAACGGCAGCAAAATCTTTATCACCAATGGTACCGTCAGTGATTTTATGGTGGTGCAGGCAATTACACAGCCAGATGAAAAAAGACATAAGCGCTTCTCGCAAATTATCGTTGATGCCAATAGTGAGGGAATCACAAGAAGTAAGCTTCATGGAAAATTAGGAATACGTTCCAGTGATACGGCACAAATTTCCTTTGAAAATGTCCGCGTTCCTCAGTCTAATCTGGTTGGTACAGATGGAAAAGGATTCCCGCAGCTCATGCACTTTTTTGATATTACACGGATGATGGTTGCTGCACAGGCATTGGGGATTTCTCAGGCATGTCTAGATGAAGCTGTCAAATATTCGAAAGAGAGATATGCCTTTGGTAATCCAATCGGTAGTTACCAAGCGACGATGACAAAATTAACGGAAATGGCAGTGAAGGTAGAGACACTTCGAAATATCGTTTATAAAGCGGCGTGGCTCGTTGATACAGGAAAACCTGATTTTACTCTATCAGCAATGGCAAAATACTTAGGCGGTCAGACGGCAGTCTTTTGTGCGAATGCAGCGATCGAAATTCATGGCGGGTACGGATATATGGAGGAATACAATGTCCAAAAATGGTACCGTGACGCGAAAATTCTTGAAATCTATGAAGGAACGAAAGAGGCCGAGGTAATGGCCATCGGCCGTGTACTCCAGTCTTAATCTCAATAAAAATATCTGAATATTAAACCTTGTCTGAAAAAGGAGATAACCATGATTACAAATCTTGAAGGAAAAGTAGCCCTCGTAACAGGCGGAACAAATGGAATTGGAAAAGCAACTGCTTTGAAGCTTGCAAAAAGTGGGGCTGATATTGTAGTAAGTGGTAGAAATCACGAAGCAGGAATGCAGGTGGTTGCGGAAATTGAAGAACTGGGCAGAAAGGCAATATTTTTAGAATGTGATTTGTTTGTCTATGATTCTGTTAAACAGATGGCAGACCGTGCCGTTGCTGAAATGGGAAAGATTGATATTTTAATAGCAAATGGCGGTGCTACTGTTCAATATGCAAAATTCTTTCACGAATTAGACCCAAATGATTATGACGGCTGCTTAAATAGCCAACAATCGTCTAGGCTTTATGCAATCCGGGCATTGCTCGACCATATGAGAGAGCAAAATTACGGGAAGATTGTCATCATTACTTCTGATGCAGGAAGAATTGCGACCCCAAGGGAGTCACTGATTGGATCGGCGGCTGCAGGTCTTGTACTGATGAACAAAGCGTTGGCAAATGAGTTTGCACGCTGGCAAATTCGCGTGAATGCTCTTTGTTTAACCGTTATCCAAGACACTCCAGGTTTTGATGCTGTAATGGCTACAGAAGCAAGTCATATTTTTCAAAAAGCTGTTGACCGTGCCAAGCTTGGTTTACCAAATGCGGAGGATGTTGCAGAGGCGGCGCTTTTCTTTGCTTCACCTGAATCCGACAGAATTACCGGTCAAATCTTAAGTATCAACGGCGGCCTTTCATTTGCAGGATAAGTCTTCATATTCTTTTTATAAAAATAGGAGGGAACACGATTATGTACCAAAATTTATCATCAGATGAAATCTTAACTAAATTAGCCCAAATAGCAGCGGACCCTTACGAAAGAGCGAAGGAATGGAAAATGGAAACCGGCTCCAAAATCATTGGCTGCTATATCATGCACTTTCCAGAAGAGTTAATTCATGCAGCAGGTGTTTTACCAATTGTCCTTCAAGTGAAGGAGGAACCTATTACTACAGGTCACGCCTATTATCCTTCCTATTTCTGTGGTCCGACCCGCAGTATCGTCGATCAAGCCGCAAAGGGAGAATTAGATTTCTTAGACGGTTTTGTCGGTGGAGATTATTGTATCCAAGCAGTCGGTGGTGCAGAAGTTGTAGGGAATCTTCTACCAAAGGTTAATAACATGTTTTTCCGCTTGCCTGTTGGAAATCAAGCATGGACCCATGGAGATATTGTTACAGGATTAAAAGAATTAAAACGAGACATTGAAAGATTCGCAGAGAAAGAGATTAGTGATGAGGACATCCTAAATAGCATTCGCATCTATAATAAAAACCGCAGCCTAATTAGGGAAATATACGAGTTAAAATCAGTCCATCCATCGCTGCTAACTTCTAGTGACATGTTATCGATTATTAAATCTAGCATGGTCATGCCGAAGGAAGAGCATAACGAAATTTTAGAGAGTCTGCTTCCCAAGCTTCAAGCTAAGAAGGATTCTATTAAAGAAGAAGGTGTGCGTGTCTTCTTATCAGGAAGCTTCTGCGGCGCACCGAAAAATGAAATATTGGAGCTTGTGGAACAATCCGGAGCTGTTGTCGTAGGAGATGATCTTTTTCACGGCTATAGATATATCAGTGATAATATCGCTGAGGACAGAGATCCACTGGGAGCCATCGCTGCTCATTATATTGATAAAAATACAAACGTCCCTTGTCCCACTAGATGTGACCCTAAAACCGATTGGCCACAATACCTCGTTGATTCTATGCGAAAGTATAAGGCAGACCAACTTGTCATCGTGATGGCGCAATTTTGTGAACCACATATGTTCTTTTATCCAGATATCAAAGATGCTATGCAAGCAGCTGGAATCCCACATCTACTCCTAGAAATCTCACACGAACTAGACTCCATTGAAACGATAAAAACTAGATTAGAGGCTTTTGTAGAAATGGCTGTTTAAGGATTTTATAAAAAATCAAACAAAATTGAGAGGAATGATGATAGATGGCAGTACAGGAAGCGAAAAGAGCGAATCGATTAAAGTCCGGAAAATTGGTTAATAAGCTTGTTAATGAGTATTGGGAAGATCTGATTAATGCCAAGAAGACCGGTAAAAAGGTCGTTTATACAACTGGTCTCCCAATTGGACCGTTTATGGCAGCTCAGGATATGGCTTGGATTCATGGGGAAGGGTACGGTGCCCGTGTAGCGGCAAGACATGAGGAAAAAGAACCGCAAACCTTTGCTGAAAACAAAGGATTTAATCGTGAACTTTGTTCCTATGCGCGAACACAAATGGGTTGTGCGATGTTCGCTGAATTAGGTGTACCGGATGATTTGAATCCAGGACCCATCGCAACGGAAATCCCAGCACCAGATGCGATAGTAACTTGTTACCCAGGCTGTTCAACTGGACCACAGTGGGATTGGGCAATCGAGCGTGTTTTTGGTAAAAAAATCCCTTGGTTCAATGTCGTTATTCCGTATCATATGGGGCGAAACGGTTCTACCTACATGAAAGGTGAAGAATTTGAGGAAAACGTAAAATACGTTGTTAGACAGTTTGAAGATTTAATTAAATTTTTAGAGGTAGTAAGCGGAAAGCCATATAACTGGGATAAATTCCAAGAGTTAATGGGTGTAACGAAAAAAGTTGGAAAGCTTCGTATGGAAGCGATGGAATTATGTAAGGCAAAACCGGCACCTGCCAGCTTCTTTGATTGGTCGATTCAAATTGCACCTGTCAACTATCTCACAGCATGGCCAGGAACAATCGAAGCTATGCAAGCCGTAAAAGACGAGGTTCAAGAAAGACTTAACAATGGTGTAAGTGCTGTTCCGAATGAGAAATACCGTATTTTCTGGGAAGGAATTATGAACTGGAATAAGCTGGGATGGATGGCTGATAAGTTTGCAAGTTATGATGCCACAGTTGTTGCCGGTCGATATACGCACATGGCCTTCTGGCACGAGCCGGATACCATCGACCCTGAACATCCGTTAAGAGGAATTGCGATTAATCATTTGGAATGTCAGCTTAACCTTGGTTACCCGATTACGGAAGAGCGAATGATGACACTTTCTAAAGATTATTCCATTGACGGGATTGTCTTCCACGGTGCAAGAACGTGCCGATCTTTCTCTCGGTCACATTTCTTGTTAGCTGAAAACTTAAATAAAAAGATGGGCATTCAATCTACTTCCTTTGAGGGAGATATGGTTGATGATTCCTTCTATAAAGAAGAACTCGTTAATACTCGTATTGAGGCATTAATTGAGAGTCTCGAAGCGCAAAAAAGTAGAGGATAAAAATTAGTGTAACTGTCCGGGACGATCGTTCCCGGACAGGTGAAAAACGGAGATAGGTTATAGCTAAGGAAAAAACAGAAAGATGAAGGAGAGAGTTAGATGACATCAAAAAGTGATGGTTCTTCCTTTTATACAATGGGTGTAGATAGCGGTTCCTTAACAGGAAAAGCAGTAATAATTGATGGAAATCGCCGGATTGTTTCTCATAGCGTCAAGCAGTTGGGCTTTGTTAGTCAAAAAGCTGTCATGATGGCAATTGAAGACGCTTTGGAAAAAGCAGGATTGGTTCTCAATGATATCGCTTATACCGTTAGCACTGGTTATGGACGAAAAAGGTTAGAAATTGCAGGTAAGAATTTAACGGAAATTAGTTGTCACGCAAAGGGAGCCAACTACCTCTATCCTGAAGTAAAAACAGTCATTGATATCGGCGGTCAGGACAGCAAGGTAATAGCGGTCGACCCATCAGGAAATATTAAAAACTTTGCGATGAACGATAAATGTGCTGCTGGAACTGGACAATTTCTTGAAGTACTGGCACGAGCTTTGGACGTCGAATTAACTGAAATTGGCGAGTTGTCGCTGCAATCAGATGCGGATATCAAAATTAGCTCTATGTGTACAACATTCGCTGAGTCCGAAGTAATTTCTCTGGTGGCGGAAGGTCATTCAACGGTAGACATTCTTTCTGGTATGCATAAGGCGATTTCAGGGAGAATGAAAGGATTGGTGGGCCGTGTTGGAATGCAGTCTCCAGTAATGATGACAGGTGGAGGCGCGAAAAATATTGGACTGGTGAAAGCGTTAGAAAAAACGTTAGGTGTGTCTATTTTTATTCCTGAAGAACCTCAGATCATCGGTGCCTTGGGGGCGGCATTATTTGCCAATGACTTTGCGACAGGAATACGGAAAAAAGTAGAAGAGGAGCTGGACTTAGATAAATCCCGTGCACCGGCTAAAGATTGCGGCAGCTGCTCCGTTCAGAATTATCAATTAAACAAAAACTAGTTCCGCTTTTGGGGAAAGGAGAACGTTATGCACTATGAAACGATTCAATTTGAGCGTCGCGGTGCCGGCGCTTGGATTATTTTAAATACTCCAAAGAATATGAATTCTGTTTCGTTATCTATGCTTAGTGAATTAGAGCGGGCTTTAATAGAATGTGAGTCCGATAGAAGTATCAAGGCCGTTATCCTTACAGGTGCAGGTTCTGCCTTCTGTGCTGGGGCGGACCTCAAAAATGTTCTTTCGTCCTTAAACAATTCAGAACCTGGGACGAAGGACTTTTTAGATATGTTCGATGAGGTTTGCGGTCTGCTTCGTAAAATGCCAAAACCGGTTATTGCGGCCGTCAATGGTTTAGCACTTGCTGGGGGACTAGAGATAGTCATGTGCTGTGACATTGTTTATGCTGCAGAAAGTGCCAAGATGGGGGATGCACATTCTAACTTTGGTGTATTTCCTGGTGCGGGCGGTGCGGCAGTGTTGCCGAAGAAAATTGGGCTAAATCGGGCTAAACATCTTCTTTTCAGCGGTGATATCATCTCTGCTGCTGAGATGGAAAGGTTCGGATTGGTTAATCAGATTGTTGCTGACCAACAGCTAGTAGAGGAAGTTGAAACCTATGTTGAAAAGTTAGCGGCTAAAAGTCCTTTGGTGCTCCGCCGAATGAAAGAAGTGGCGAACGCCTCGGTGGATCAAACACAGGATGCGGCATTACGCCATGAAATGCTTCATTTACGTCAGCATGTTCGGTCGTACGACTTAGCCGAAGGACTAAAAGCCTTTGCAGAAAAACGTAAACCTGAATTCAAGGGTTATTAAGAGGAGCGGGGGAAGGTATGAAAATTAAAAATCGGGTATTTATCGTTACCGGTGGTGCCTCAGGTCTTGGTGAGGGCTGTACGAGGATGTTTGTCGAACAAGGTGCGAAGGTCGGAATTTTAGATTTGAATGAAGATCGCGGAGAAAATCTTACGAGAGAACTTGGGGAATCCGTTGTTTTCTGCAAGACTGACGTAAGTGATGAAAATTCTGTACAACAGGCTATAGAAACTGTTTCTGTCACTTTTGGTGGGATTCATGGGGCAGTGAATTGTGCTGGTTTAATTTTTGGAGCAAAGGTCCACTCCAAGAAGGGACTTTTTCCTATGGATAAGTTTAATAAAGTAATCCAAGTAAATCTTGTCGGGACGATGAATGTGGTTCGATATGCAGTCCAAGAAATGTTAAAGAATGAACCCGATGAAAATGGGGAAAGAGGCGTGATTGTGAATACTGCTTCTGCAGCAGCATTTGGAGGTCAGCTAGGACAGGCAGCATATAGTGCATCAAAAGCTGGAGTTGTGGGAATGACCCTTCCAATTGCCCGGGAGATTGGCGATTATGGGATGCGGATTGTTGCTATCTCGCCAGGTCTATTCGATACGCAAATGTCTAGTGGAATGCCTGAAAGTTTTAAACAGGAAGTATCTCAGCATATCCCATTCCCAAAGAGGCTCGGCATGCCGTCTGAATACGCAGCAACGGTTAGACATATTATTGAGAATCCTTATTTAAATGGAACAACGATTATGCTCGACGGTGCAGCACAGCTGCCAGCGAAGTAAATGGGGGACACAGCCATGACCATTGAATTTCGTAAACAGGGAGAAGTGTTTAGTTTTCAAGATAATCAAGGAAATGATATCGAACGTAAAACAGAAATTCGGTTTGACCCGCTGACAGGGGAATCAGCGCGACTTATTTTTGATCCGGGTTTGAAAATACAGCCGCCTGATTATACCGAGGCTTGTGAGCAAACAGGCGGAAAAAATTGCCCGTTTTGCAGTGAAAATTTACAAAAACTTACTCCTTTATTTAAGAGGGAAATTACAGCGCAAGGGAGAATTACACAAGGAGGTGCTGTCGTTTTTCCGAATCTTTTCCCCTATAGCAAACATAATGGTGTAGTTATTTTTTCTGATCAGCATTATGTTAGGTTAGAAGAATTTACAGTCGAAATGATAAAGGATGGCTTCTTAGCTGCACAGTCCTACGTTCAACGGGTAGCCGCTGTGGATTCTAAGGCGAGATATGCTTCTATTAACTGGAACTATCTACCATTATCAGGAGGGAGTATTCTTCATCCTCATATACAAGTAATGGTTTCAGACTCTCCATCAAATTATCAGAAAATGGTAGCAGAAAAAGCCCTAGATTTTAAGAAAGATATGGGTAAGGAATATTTTACAGCGTTATGTGAAACTGAAAAAACACTAGAAGAAAGATGGATTGGCGAAGTAGGAGATATTGCTTGGCTGCATGCCTTTGCGCCGAAAAGTCATAATGATTTCATCGCTGTTTTTTCAAAAGCCTATTCCATTGATGATGTAAAGGAACAGAATTGGATTGATTTTTCGACAGGTTTACGTGCATTATTTGCTACTTTGAATGAACAAGGATTTGCCAGTTTTAATTTAATGCTCCATATTTCACCAAATCCGGAATCAAAACAGCCGATTCATGTTCGCTTGATTCCACGTCTAACCCTTGGACTTCTAAATACGAGTGATATCAACTTCTTCCAAGCCCTTCATCAAGAACCACTGTCCTTTAAACTACCAGAAGAAATAGCAGCTATAGCCCTAAAGCATTTTGAAAAAATACAATGAAACAATGGAGAGGAGAAAAAAATGGCTGGAGCACTTGAAGGTTTAAAAATATTAGATTTTAGTACATTGGTTCCGGGACCCTATGCCACCATGTGTTTGGCTGATTTGGGTGCGGATGTCCTTAGGATAAAATCGGGAACGCGGCCAGATGTAGTCGATTACTTACCCCCTTTCCTACCTGGAACAGAGCTGTCAGCTGTATCGGCACAATTGAGCAGGAATAAAGAGGTTATGACCCTCAACCTTAAAGATCCTCGCGCAGTAGACGTGATTCATCAGCTTTTAGGAGAATACGATATTATTATCGAACAATTCCGCCCGGGTGTGATGGCGAAACTGAACCTTGATTACGATAGTCTTAAAAAAGTTAATCCTAGATTGATTTATTGCTCGTTGACAGGATACGGTCAGACAGGACCGATGCGGGATCGTGCAGGTCATGACATTAACTACATAGCCATGTCGGGTGTTGCTTCTTATTCAGGAAAAAAAGAGACAGGTCCTCCACTGATTGGAATACAAGTAGCAGATATTGCTTCCGGCTCCAACAATGCCATTATTGGAATTCTATCGGCCGTCATCTACCGAGAGCGGACTGGGAATGGTCAGCATATCGATGTTTCGATGACCGACGGAATGATTGCGTTTAATTCGTTTATGCAGGGTGCCAGCTATCTAGTAAATGGTAGAGACATTGGGATGGAGGAAAACCTTCTCAATGGAGGCTCTCTTTATGACTACTATGAAACGCAAGATGGCAGATACCTTAGTTTCGGTGGCGTCGAGCCACAATTTTTCAAGGCTTTCTGTCAAATCATTGGTCGACCTGATTTGACTTCAGGAGGCGTGGAGCCAGAAAACGTGGCTCAAATCAAAGAGGAGATTTGTGAGATTTTAAAAACGAAGACGTTAGATGAGTGGATGGAATTATTTAATGCAACAGATGCCTGCGTTGAGCCGGTGCTTACATTAGGTGAAGTCTTAGAGGGCCCGCTCGTTAAAGATAGAGGCATGGTGGTCGAAGTTCCGGGACCGAATGGAACGAAAGTAAAACAGATTGGTAATCCGATTAAGTTTTCAGAGTCTATTCCTCAGTATCGTCACACAGGTATCCCTTTATCACAAGCGAATACAGAAGTGGTAATGAAAAATCTTGGCTACTCTCAAGAGCAAATCGAAGAGTTTGGCAAGACTGGTCTATTCAGCTAATAGAGTTCATTTTTAATAGAATGTAGGAGGTAAGAAATTTGTTAAAGACACTTTTTGTAAAATTAAATGTTGAAAATAAGACAGCGGTTATTACGATTGAAAATCCACCAGTAAATGCACTTAGTGCACAAATTATGGAAGAGCTTGATCAGACTTTAGATGTAGTTAGGGAAAATTCTGATGTTCAAACTGTTATTATTACGGGTGGTGGTGACAAAGCGTTTGTAGCCGGAGCAGACATTAAGCAGTTTATTGATATGACTCCTAATGTAGGATACGAGCTTGTGAAAATTGGCCACCAGATTTTTAATAAGATTGAAAACTTTGAAGTACCTGTTATAGCGGCGATTGAAGGATTTACTCTTGGAGCTGGTTGTGAATTAGCGATGGCATGTGATATTCGGATTGCAGGTGAAAAAGCGTTATTTGGACAGCCTGAGGTAAATTTAGGAATCATTCCTGGATATGGTGGTACACAGCGTTTACCTAGATTAGTAGGAGCTGGAAAAGCGAAAGAGCTTATTTTTACTGGTGATAACATCGACGCGAGTGAAGCATATCGAATTGGATTAGTAGATATTCTCGTTCCAGCTGGGGAAGCACTAAGTCGGGCTCATACTTTATCAGCGAAGATTCAGAAGAAGGGACCACTGGCTATCAAAGCTGCCAAGAAGGCAATTACCAATGGACTTGATTTGCCGATGGATGAAGCATTAGAACTTGAGGCAGTCCAATTTAAAAGCCTTTGTTCCACTGACGATCAAAAGGAAGGCGCGAGAGCCTTTTTAGCGAAGGAAAAGCCACAGTTTCAAGGAAAATAAATTTGTATAGAGGAGAAATAATAATGTCTCAACCTATAATCGTAAAAATTGAGAACGGAATTGGTTCTATTTTTCTTAATCGACCTGAAAAGTTAAATTCTTTATCGACCGATTTAGTAGAGGATCTTACAGAAGCGCTGCTCAGTTTGGATAAAAATCCTGAGGTGAAGGTGATTGTCCTATCAGGTGAAGGGAAATCCTATTGTGCTGGGGGAGATTTAGAGACGATTCAACAGTTTACAAAACAAAGTGAAATTGCTGCTTATTTAGAAAAAGCGATAAATGTAACTAGAGTAATTTTGAATATGGATAAATATGTGATATCTGCTGTTCATGGATATGCAGCCGGAGCAGGATTTAGCCTAGCACTCGCTTCAGATTTTATTGTTGCGGACTCCTCCGCGAAGTTTGGTTTAAGTTTTGTGAATATTGGAGTTATTCCTGATTTGGGATTAATCAAGTTACTGTCTGAACGAGTGCCTACTGCCATTGCTAAGGAATGGATTGTTTCCGGAAAGATTTTAGGTGTAGAAGAGGCTAAGGCATGGGGGATTGTTAATAAGGTAGTTGATGGAGATTTACTTCAAGGCGCAAGTGAATTTGCCCAGAAAATCTTGAAAGGGCCGCCATTAAGTAATCGATATGTGAAGAAAATGTTGAACCATTCGGTGCAGCTCCCTTGGGAGGCATTTTTAGAACAAGAAACGATGGTTCAAGCCCACCTGATAGCAAGTGAAGATATGCAAGAAGGGGTAAATGCTTTCCTGGAAAAACGGGCACCTGAATTTAAAGGAGTTTAATTTTTTGAAAAAAATATTTTGGAGGGTATAACATGTCTATCAAAACCATCGGTGTGATTGGGGCAGGAAGTATGGGATCTGGCATTGCTCAGGTAGCAGCTTGCGCAGGTTTCCAAGTCATTTTATCGGATATTCAAGAGGATTATTTAACAAGAAGTTTAGGTGTAATCAGAAAGAGCTTGGAGAAGCTTTTCTCAAAAGGCAAACTTAATGACTCTGTTGAAACCATTTTAGATCGTTTTACGGCAACTACTAGATTGGAAGATTTGAAAGACGCTGACTTAGTATTCGAAGTTATTATTGAGAATATGGAGAAAAAGAAAGAGTTGTATAGTAAGATTGACCAAATATGTAAGCCAGAGACGATTTTCTGTTCTAATACCTCTGGATTAAGTATTACCGAGATGGCATCTGCTACGAAACGGGCAGACCGGGTTATCGGAACTCACTTTTTTAACCCGGTACCGCTTATGGAACTTGTTGAAATCATCCGTGGCAATGATACATCAGATGAGACCTATTTAATCGCCAAAGATTTGTGTGAAAGCTTTGGTAAGAAATCAATAACAGTCAATGAAGCACCATTGTTTGCCGTAAATCGTATCTTAGCGCCAATGATTAACGAAGCCATTTTTGTCCTTCAAGAAGGCGTAGCAACTAAGGAAGATATCGACCTCGGTATGAAATTAGGAGCCAATCACCCTATCGGACCACTAGCACTCGCTGACATGATTGGCCTCGACGTCATGCTCATGGTATTAGACACGCTCTACCAAGAAACAGCCGACTCCAAATACCGACCAGCCACACTATTAAGAAAATTAGTTCGAGCAGGACACTATGGGAGAAAAACCGGCCGCGGATTCTACGATTATTAAAAGGTATCTTGGTGCCTGTCACCGCTCGTGGACAGTGTCCGTCTGAGGTGGACAATTGATAACAGGCCGAATTCTATATTTTTATAGATTCGGCCTGTTTTTTTAGATTCTATTATGGGGTGATAAAACTGGAAACACAATATATAAAAAATCCATTTGATCATTTACTAAATTGTAAATATGAAAGAATAAGTGAATCCAATTTGAAAGTGACCTTACCTGTACAGCCATTACTTTTAAATACAGTAGGGTATGTACAAGGTGGGATTATCAGTTTATTAGCAGATTTAGCGATGGGCAATATATGTAATACCTTTAATGAAGATGAAAACTCTCCCCAAACACAATCAGTTGTAACAGTCGATTTAAAAACAACATACCTAAAAGGAGCCAAAGGAGATTACCTTATCGCAGACGCCAACCTAATCAAAAAGGGCAGGACCCTTAATCATACAGACTGCTTCATCTACAATGACCGAAACGAACTAGTCGCAAAAGCAAATGGCATTTTTGCTAATTTGTAATCGTTATAATATGGTGCCTGTCACCGTCTGTGGACAATGTCCACCTGAGACGTACAGTTGAATACCTTAAGAATATTCGGTCATATGAAAACGCCAAACCTTTAATAAGGGTTTGGCGTTTTTACTACCGTGATAATATAGTATCATGGTTGTTTTGGTTTGGTGGAACCATCCGACAAACGTTTTTCTAATTATATTCCTTCACCTGATTTCTATTTTTAAAGAATATCCTAAATTGCTGAGAAGGGTGAAATTATTTTTTAGTTAAAAAAGTTTTCAATTGTTCCTAAATTGGAAGAGAATAAATATACTTATGAATCTTTTAGTATGGTATCTTTATGAAGGTAGACATTTATAGGGGGTAGTGCCTGCATGTTTGGTACCACATTATGGTATTTTTCTATTCTAATTTTTGTAATGGTAATTTCTTATAAAACAATTAAGCTAAAAACTAAAAATAGATTAACTCCGAGTAATATTGACTCTCAACTAGCCCGAGTCATTGCTTTCTTAGAAGAAAATGGGGGCAATCATATATCCCATCTTATTTTGTTACAGGATAAAGATGTATATTGGGCAGCGGAAGAACAAGTATTAATTGTTTATAAGAGAATGGGTAATAAAATAGTTGTACTAGGAGATCCGATAGGTCCAGAGTCATTGATTCCGCAATCTATTAAAGAATTTCAAGATTACAGTGTAAGAAAAGGGCTTAAGCCGATATTTTATCAAATTAGTCCTCGATTTATGCATTTGTATCATGATACAGGCTATCGATTCTTAAAGTTAGGGGAAGAGGGTATTGTTAGTCTCCATAGCTTTTCGATTGAGGGCAAACAGGGAGCTAAACTACGAACTAGGGTTAATAAGTTTACCCGTAATGCTTATACGTTTAGTGTAATCATGCCACCTTATTCACAGGCTATCCTTTCTGAGTTAAAGGGGATATCAGATGCTTGGCTTGGAAACCAAAAGGAAAAGGGATTTTCAGTTGTTTCTTTTAGTGAGGAATATGTTTCTTGTTTTCCAGTAGCGCTATTAAATGATCCAGATGGGAAAGTTATAGCTTTTGCCACACTTGCAAGTGATCATAAAAAGTCGATCACCATTGACTTAATGAGAAAATTACCCGATAGCCCACATGGAACAATGGATGTTTTATTTATTCAAATCTTTAAATGGGCAAAAGAAAACGGATATCAGAATTGCAGCTTGGGTATGGCGCCACTCTCAAATGTTGGAGATTGTAAATACTCCTTCCAGAGTGAAAAGTTCATTAGACTGGCCTACCTGCATGGAAATTCAATGTATAACTTCAAAGGACTCAAAGAATTCAAAAGCAAATTCGCCTGCGGATGGGAACCGAAGTACCTAGCATACAGAAAAACCTTCCTGCCCATAGTAATCATCCAACTGCTGCTACTCATCAACAGCACACCACATCCAAAAACCGTAGTAGACAAAATTAAATACCTAATGAAAAAAACAGGATAAAAGGGCGCCATTGGGTGCCTTTTATCCTGTTTTTTTAGTGCCTTTTTTAGTACCTTTTTCGGTGCCTGTCACCACTCGTGGACAATATGGCCTATTTGTCCGTATGGGGTGGACAGTTGAGATGTTTTGTTGGGTTTTATCTTCTTTTATGATCTTTTTTCTCAGGGGTTTCATCCTGAACGTCGAGTCTGTCATCTTGGTTTTTATAATCGTTATTGCTTTCGTTTATATTCGGTTTACGTTCATATCGAACAGGACGGAAATTTACATCATTTTCTCGATTTAATGATTCTCTTTTTTCAGGGTTACATGCTGTTAATAATCCTAGTGTAAGAAAAGTAATCAAAATAGTTATTTTCCATTTTCCGTTCATAAGATTACTCCTTGATTCCGTATTTTGGATTTATTTTTACTATGCACGTTGATGGGATTTTTAGTCGTAAAGTGAAAAAACCCGCTATTTTTGTTTGGATAGCGGGTTAGAAAATTTTTAGGATTTTTAAAATGAAGTACGGGATGAAGGTTAAAAATGCTAAAAACAAAAAATTGTATATACTAAATTTTAGCAGATATTTTTTTCCATCGTTTGGATTGTTTTGAATATACAGTTTATAGGAAATTACACTAGCCATGGAAGCAATAATGGTTCCATGTCCCCCGATATTTACCCCTAATAATAAAGGTTTCCAATTGGTTGTGAATTCTGCTAAAAGGATAGAAGCAGGGACATTGCTGATAATTTGGCTTATTAGAATTGAGCTGAAATAGATGGAACCGGCGTCCTTCAAACTTGCAGTTGCTACTGTGTGCATAGCTGTTGTATTTGAGATATTTCCAACAAAGATAAAAAAACAAATAAAAGTTAATAGCAGGAAATAATCAATTTTAAACAATAGCTTTCGATTCAATATGGCAACTGTCATTAAGGTAATGATTAACGCAACTTGGTAAGGAATGACACCAAATATGGAAGCGATGATAACGACTAAAACGATTCCCCATACCAATGTTCTCCTCGAATCTGTAACCTGTATCGGGGGAATCTCTACCTTCAATTCTTTTTGATCCAGTCTTTGAATGAAGAAATATAAAGAAATGATACCTAGAATAGGAATTACTATCACTGTTGCAAAAAAAGGCATAGGTGCTATTCCATAATAAGAATAAATAAACAAATTTTGTGGATTTCCCATTGGAGTGAGACTGCTTCCGATATTTGCTGCGATTGTTTGTAATATAATCGTATCCATCATGGGCATTTTAGTTTTTCTGTTTATCACGAGGGTCAGGGGTATAAACGTAAGTAACGCCACATCGTTGGTAAAGATCATTGAGCTGAAAAAACATAAAAGTATGAGAATGGCTGACACTGTTTTACTATTACTGCATCTATTTAAAATAGAAATCGCAAATTTGTCTAGAACTCTAAGTTCCTCAAAAGCCTTAATCGCAATCATTAGATTAAATAAACTAATTAATACGGGAAAATTTAGGTACTCTGCTTTAGGAGTTTGAAATATACAGCTCCCAACTGCTAACACAAGAGAGATGGTAAAAACGATGTCTTTCTTTAGAAAGCTAAGGTCAAGCTTGGTCTTACTCTTATTTTGAATTAATACAGAATCTTTCACAATTCACCACCGATAATTTATGTTTACTAGTGATTTAACACCGTAAAGATTCTATCATGGTAATAAGGATTTGAGAATAAAAAAATCACACCAGGAAATGTTTGGGTGGGAAATTTTGTATTATCAGCAAAAATGGTATAATATGCTACTGTGGTCAATAACAAATGGTAATGGAGGAAATAAAATGTATACAGCTGTCTCACATTTTATCAACGAATGGAATCAAGAAGCAGTATCAACCCAAAAGGTTTTAGATGCTTTAACAGATGAGTCGCTTCAACAAAGAGTTTCGCCGGAAGATCGCACATTAGGAGAAATTGCCTGGCATATTGTTGCGAGTACACCTGGTATGTTAATGGAGTTTGGTGTTACAGTAAAAAGTTCGTTAAACGAAGCTGACCTTCCAACTTCAGCTAGGGAAATAGCAGAAACGTTCCGGAATGTTAGTTCAGAAACGAGTGCCGCTATAAGTGAACAGTGGACAGACCAATCACTAAGTGAAACAAAAAATGTATTTGGAATGGACCTGCCAAGAGCTGTTATGCTTAATATGCTTAGCAAGCATATCATTCATCATCGTGGACAGATGACCGTTCTTATGCGCCAAGCTGGATTAAAGGTCCCAGGTGTGTATGGGCCTTCCCGAGAAGAATGGAGCCAAATGGGGATGGACGCAAACTCTCTATAGAGAAGGACTTTGTATGGGTTAAAGCCGTTTTTCACGTTTGTGAAGCGGCTTTTTTGTTGAATAAAGAGATACTCCTTGACAATTGAGCTGCAAAATTAATTACCTGCTTTTTGACAAATCTCTCAGACTTTTGATGTATTTTGTAGAATAAAATCGAAATTTATTTATTTTGGATGTATAATAGATTCTTGTGTTGGTCTATTAAAAAGAAGGAGGTAGATTTCGATGGAATGGACTTTATTCGGATTGTTTCTTCTTTCCGCATTATTGCTAGTTTTTTCAATAGTTAAGACATATCGTGACTCTAAGCTTGAAAAAAAGCAAATTGATTTAGTACATGTATCCATGATGAAAGAAATCAATAGCATTCAAGACTCAATCCGAGATATCGAGCTTGATATAGAAGTGGTAACAAAAGAAGCTGGAATTCAACTTACTGCAGAAGAGAAGCTTTTTATACGTGAAGTAATAGACTTATATAGACGTAATTACTCGATTGAAAGCATCGCTGAGATGAAAGAAGTACCAGTCAATGAAATTGAACAGCTGCTAACACCTTATCTGAAAATAAAGGATGAAGGGGGACTAGTTGCCAATGCGAATTAACTTATTGAGCAGCTTTGCAGCAGGAATCTTTATTGCCACAACGATTTGTGGAGTTGTTTATTTCACCGATGATACTACAACTCAAAATGCTTCGGCTAAATCCTCCGAAAAGGGTCAACTAACGGCAGCGCAGATGAAGGAAGAGCTTGAATCTGCCGGTTATGTTGTTCAAACGAAAGAGGAATTAGAAAAGACTTTGGAAGCAGCAAAGGGCATTGAAACTACGCCTGCTGATTCAGAAGAAAAGAATAAACCCGTAACCGAAGTAGTAGTCAATGTAGCAGATGGAATGACTAGTATTGATGTTGCGAATGTACTCGTTCAGGCAAGTCTAATCCCTGATGCGTTTACCTTCACGCAGGATATAGAAGCTAGAGGTTTACAAAACGCCTTACGTCCAGGTTCCTTTACAGTCAATAGTGGAATGTCATACGACGAAATCATTGGTACTATTTTTACAAATTAATTTAGCATAACAAAAGCCATTCTCACCTTGAGGCGGCTTTTCTTCATGTATGAATCTACTAGTATATTCCAAAAGTCCTTCGATATGATAAAATAATAATATTATATTTAGAGGAGCTATCAGATGGATAAACTAGAGAGTAATGATTAAAAACGTTCTAACACCGGCACTCGTCAAAAGAGGTCGGTGTTTTTTTCATTTAGGTAAAAATAATTATATCCATGATAAACGATAGGATTTATAATAAAATGGAATAAATTTAGTGTGCCGAAATAAATTTAGGAAGATATTATAATTTAAAGGTGTTGGAGAGAATGAAAAAAACAGAAAAAGAACTAAATATGAAAACGTTGTTCATTTTCTTTATTCCCTTAGCATTATCTGCGAGTCTTGTTACGATATCCCATATTATTATCAACAGTACGTTAGTTAGAGCAGATAATTCTGAATTTATTTTGGCAAGTTATGCAATCGCTATGAGTCTATTTGGAATTACGGAGCGGCTGGGAAATTTGCTTCGTCAAACTTGTTCTTCATTGGTGAGGGATAAAGGTTCGTATAAATTAATGTCCCATTTTTCCTATTATCTCATTGGAAGTCTGATGATGGTTGCATTTGCAGTGGCTTATACACCGGCTGGAGATTTTATTTTTTCAAAAATCTTTGGAGCCAACGTGAATATGGTGGATGATATAAAGGCTATCTACCAAGTACTTATCATCGTCACGATTTTTTCTGCACTTCGTTGTTTAGCCCAGGGAGTTATTATTTATAACCGACAAACCAAATGGTTAACAATTGGAATGGTCATTAGGCTTGCTGCCATGTATTTGTTGTCGTTATATTTCATTCACACTGGTCACATTACAGGCGTATCCGGTGCGATGATTTTTTTAATTGGCATGATTGTCGAATGTATCATCAGCTTCATAGAAGCAAGGTCCTTAGTTCGCAAAATGCCCGAGAAGCATGAGCTGAAAATAGAGTCTAAGAAAAGTATTTTTAAATTTTATAGTCCACTTATGTTATCTTCTGTGATTGTTGTTATGATTGCTCCTGCCATCAACATTGCTTTAGGTAAAACCGTTGATATTGAGCTGGCGATTGCAAGTTATGCCATTGCCATGAGTGTAACTCAATTGATTTTAAGCTTTTTCACCTATATCCATCAAATCGTTATCAATTTCTATGGAGAACATAACGCCATCGTAAAAAAGTTTTTACTTTTGGTCGGTTTTGTCCCGTGTATTTTGGTAGCTGTTTTATCGTATACTCCGTTGGGGGAATGGTTCTTTGAACATGTCATCGGGGTCAGCGGAAGGTTGTTGGACGCAAGCATACAGGTATTCAAAGTTACGATGTTAATGGCGCTTGTGTTTCCATTTGTAGATTTCTTTAACGGTTTATTAATGGTGTACAAACGAACAAAGGTAACGATTATTTCTCAGTCCGCCAATTTTGTCGTTACCTTGATTGCTTTAATCGTTGGCGTGAATTTTGCTTCGCAATGGAATGGTTCAATCGGGGCGATAGGCCTTTCGCTGGGAATATTAGCTGAATTAATTGTCGTTAGCAGCTTTGTTCAAGCAATAGAGCGTAAACAAGGTAAAGTGGCAATGTTTCAAATAAAAGGGCTTTTGAAAGCAGGAAAAAATCGTTAATGTTTAGCTATGAAAGGGCTGCATAAGTCCCTAAGTTAAATTAGACCTCATGATTACATCATGAGGTCCGTTTTTTTCTATTCATTCTTAGAAGTTAAAGTTATCAGGATCTGCACCGAATCGTTCGTTTTTGTTTAAGGCGTTGATTTTTTGAATATTGCTTTCAGTTAACGAAAAATTAAAGATATTGGCATTTTCGATGATACGGGCTTCTTTGACTGATTTTGGAATCGTGACAATTTGATTTTGAATATCCCATCGTAAGATAACTTGCGCAGTGGTTTTGTTATACTGCGCTGCGATTTCTTGTAGCACAGGGTGCTCTAGAAGTCTTCCTTGACCTAGTGGAGCCCATGCTTCTATTTGAATTTCCTGTTTTTTGCAATAGTCACGAAGTTCAGGCTGTGCTAAAAGTGGGTGTAATTCCACTTGGTTAACCATTGGTTTAATCTCAGCTACGGATAGTAAGTCTTCTAGATGGTGAATTTGGAAGTTGCTGACGCCAATTGCCCGAACACGACCTTCTTTATAAAGTTGTTCAAGAACCTTCCAGCTTTGCTTATACTTTTCCTTTACAGGCCAATGGATTAAATATAGATCGACATAATCAAGTCCAAGTTTTTGCAGGCTCGTTTCAAACGCTTCTAACACGGAATCATTTCGCTGGTCTTCATTCCACACTTTAGTCGTAATGAACAACTCTTCACGAGGAACTCCAGATTCCTTAATCGCTTGACCTACACTTTCTTCATTTTGATAAAGCGCAGCTGTATCAATACTTCTGTAACCAGCTTTAATCGCCGCCTTTACAGATTGGAGAGCTTCTTCACCCTCCTGAACCTTATATACACCAAGGCCAAACCAAGGCATTTTGACTCCATTATGTAGGGTTGTAGTATCTTGTAAACTATTCAACTTAATCTCCTCCTTCGTTGGTATCGAACCACCTTTAAGTATATTACGTTTAAATAGATAGAATCAAATAATTGGAAACAGGAGATTAATTTGATATGTTATCTACGATTTCCTTTATATGATATGAGGGGATGGCAGCTCCAACAATTTCTTTGGAATCTATTTGATGATTTTGCAAGGTGGCAAAAATCACTCCCACGACTTCACCATTTTGATTTAGTACTGGGCTGCCACTATTCCCCTTATAAATCGGGGCTGCAATCATCATAACCGGCACATCCCAGTCCGCTAATTGAGCCTTCCCTATGATTTTGCCTTGATTAGCTATTTGGGTAAAAGCTAATGGATTTCCGATAAAGATGATTTCGTCTCCCACCCATCTTTCCCAATCCTTGTCGATAGCTAGGGGAAGAAAAGGGAGGTTTTCGGCGTCAATTTTAACAATCGCCACATCTATTTCCGGGTGTTTCGCGATTACCTTGCCCGTATATGACTCCCCCGATTTAAAATGGACATTTACTCTATTTGTACGTTCTGCCACATGTTCATTGGTGACAATTAATCCAGTAGGAGAGACCGTAAAGCCAGTTCCTTTTACCCCATCCCATTCAATTGTTACAACCGATTTTTTGTATTCTTTCACGTCAGGCTGCTTTGATAATTGATTTGACACTTTAACAAAGTTTACCGCAGGGAGGTTGAAAATGTTAATCCACACCTCTAATCCGCTTATCAAAAGCGCAAGTACGAGCAGGGCACTAACGATTTTAACCATAAACCTTTTCCGTTTTTTCTTTTGAAGTTTCTCTTTTTCCCATTCATGTTTATCGTCCGGATTAAAAAAAGCCTCCCAGTCGATCTCGTCTTCTGTGTGTTTAAGATCATCATTTTCCTTATCCACGTTTATCCCTCATTACACATTTTCTATATCTCTATTATATCGAAAAACGAATCATTATTAATCAATCAAAATTTCATGATAAAATTTAATAAAAAGGTGAGAGGACATAAAGCATGGAAATAAAAAAAGTATCTATTATCGGATTAGGAGCATTAGGAATTTTATTTGGGAACCATTTTGCCAAGAGAATGCCAAAGCAAGACGTAAGAATTATTGCCGACAGAGTCCGTATCGAAAAATATAAAAAAGAACATGTCTACTGTAACGGTGAACCTTGTGACTTCCACTATGTAACACCTGAAGACCATTGCGAACCAGCAGATTTACTGATTTTTACCGTGAAATACGAAGGCTTACATGAAGCCATCCAAGCTGTTCACCATCATGTAGGAAAGGACACAATTATTTTATCCGCCTTAAATGGAATTACAAGTGAGGGGATTATCGGGCAAGTTTATGGGATGGATAAGATTCTTTATAGTGTAGCCCAGGGGATGGATGCGGTAAAAGTTGGGAATAAGCTTACATATGACCATATGGGAATGCTTTGCTTCGGTGATCAAAATCCTGGAATCATTTCGGAAAAGGTAAAGAGGGTTGGAGACTTTTTTGCTAATATTGATTTTCCATATGAGATAGACACCAATATGAACAAGAGGCTATGGGGGAAGTTCATGCTCAATGTTGGAGTTAATCAGACCGTTGCTGTTTATAAAAGCAATTACGGTGAAATTCAACGGGAAGGCGAAGCAAGAGAAACCATGATTGCTGCGATGAGAGAGGTCATTATGTTATCAGAATACGAAGGGATTAATCTAACAGAAGCTGATTTGAATTATTGGTTAAGCGTATTAGCCACTTTAAGCCCAGAAGGGAAACCTTCCATGGCGCAGGATTTGGAAGCACGACGATATAGCGAGGTAGCTTTGTTTGCTGGAGCAGTACTAGAGATGGGTGAAAAACATCGAGTACCAACCCCTGTTAACAAAAAACTATATGATACCATCATATCGATTGAAAGCAACTATTGAAAAATAGAGCCAGGCATCATCCTGATTGGATGATGCCTGGCTCTTTGTGTAAAAATTATTAGTTTGCAGCACGTTTTCTTTCATCTTTTTTATCACTTTGATAACCGTTAGCCCAGAATTCTGCATTCTTAATACCTAATTTAGTAGAATTAAATTCTGGGTCCAGGCCTTGCTTCAGCTGTGCTTCATAATCCTTTAGAGCGATATTCGCTGGTTTAAATAATAAAAGAATCGCAATTAAGTTCAACCATACCATGATTCCAAGTCCGATATCACCCATTGCCCATGCTGTCTCTGCGGTTTTTCCTGATCCATAGAAAGTAGAACCTAAGAGAATAAATTTTAATATGATCATAGCTAATTTTCTTTGTTTGCCTTTAATTAGATAAGCAAGATTGGTTTCTGCAATATAGTAACTACGCAAAAATCGTCGTGAAGGCAAAGAAGAATAGAGCAATTGCAATAAATCCAGATCCGAGTCCTGGGAGGATAGTATCAACTGCCGCTTGGGTATATGCAGGACCGGTTTCTACTCCTTTAAGATGCTCAACCAAGACTTCCCCCGTTTTTTCATTTACGGTATTGTACGAATTTGTAAATAGAATCATAAATGCCGTCGCTGTAACGATTAGGAACACGTCTAGATAAATAGAAAAAGCTTGGACTAAACCTTGTTTTGCCGGGTGTGATACTTCTGCGGCAGCTGCAGGGTGAGCACCAGTTCCTTGTCCAGCTTCATTCGCATATAGACCACGCTTTACACCCCACATAATGGTCGAACCGAGAATACCACCGAACATTTCCTCAGCGCCGAAGGCACTTTTAAAAATCAGGGTAAATACTTCTGGAATTCTTTCAAAATTAACCGCAATGATTGCTATAGCAATGAGTAAATAGCCGGCCGCCATAAAAGGCACGAGAAATTCTGCAACTCTTGCAATGCGCTTAACACCACCGAAAATAATAAGCCCCATTAGTAAAATAAGCACCAAACCGGTAATTGTACTGTTAATCCCAAATGCATTGTTGACGCCTTCTGCAATGGAATTCGCCTGAATGCCTGGCATGAGTACGGCCATCGCGAGGAGTGTGGCAACTGCAAAAATAACAGCGAACCATTTCCAGCCAAGTCCCTTTTCAATATAGAAGGCAGGACCGCCTCGATATTCGCCATCTTGCTTTTCTTTATAGATTTGAGCAAGAGTGGACTCAACAAAAGCAGATGCTGCACCAATAAAGGTAATTACCCACATCCAAAATACTGCTCCTGGGCCACCAAAAGCAATGCCCGTTGCCGTTCCGGCAATATTCCCGACTCCAATCCGGCCGGATAAAGACATGGCCAATGCTTGAAAGGAAGAGACACCCTCATTAGAGCTCTTACCATTAAATAAAAGACGTACCATTTCCTTTACATGACGAATTTGTAGAAATCTTGTCCGTACACTAAAATAAAGTCCAACTGCACAAATAAAGATAATGAGTGGTGCGCTCCATAAATAACCATTAATGCTAGAAACAAGTTGTTCAAACATAGAATCCCCCCCTTTGTTATGTATTACGTGGTTTATACTTTCAAGATGTTGTACAACATGATGATATTAAAAGTATAAAATAATATAGGTTGATATTTCAGTAGAATATTCTATAAATTCCCTATATTATGACTTTAATAGTGTTAACTGTATACTAAAAAGGACAAACTTCATTTTTATGAAGCTTGCCCTTTACCTGTGATACCTACTATTTATGGTTTCTTGAGAATGCATGGATTAAAACACTCTTGATAATACTAGGCGTCATCAAGGATGTGATCGGTCGAACAAGGTTCATCACTTTGACAAATGTATCGTAGACCTTTTGATTTTGCGATGACAAAAGGAAGACTTTTTTTGCATACCATTGCTGTATAAAAATACCAAATGGTCGTTTTCCCGTGGTAGCAGGATACCGAAAATCCTCTGTAATGACCATGTTCCATATAGGAGAAATGATTTTTGCTGCCTTTTTATGAAAGGCTTTTGGAATTTTACGCCGTTCACCGTTATCAGTCTGGAACAGCTTTTGCAATGCTTGGGCCTCTAGAATGGCTATACTCATTCCTTGACCAAATACTGGATCAATCCTACAAATCGTATCTCCAATGAGTAATATCCCATCTGGTATATTTTCCATCTTATCAAAACGCTTCCAAACGATTTGAGGAATGCGATAGAGAGCAGTTTTCGTAATGGGAGTCGAATTTTTTATTGTTTCATAGATATCAAGCCTCGGCAGTTTCTTTGTTAGCATTCCTGTAGATCGTTAAATTTCAGGTTTGAAAAAAATAGAGCCCCTCAGTAAGATACGAGTATAGAGTCCAATTCTAACTCAAAGTCTTAAGGAGGAAGCCCTACTATGAATTTTAAAATGCAAGACAAACAAAATCAACTAATTGAAAGAATTTCCGATAAACATATTATTGTTGGTGTTGATATCGCTCAACAATTACACGTTGCACGAGCTGTTAACTTCCGTGGAATTGTAGTTGGAGATCCACTTACATTTGAAAATAATGAAGAGGGGTTCGTAAAACTATTAAGTTGGATTCAAAACTTACAAAAACTAAAAAACTTAGATTCAACAATAGTGGGTATGGAACCTACAGGACATTACTGGATTAACCTATCAAAATGGCTGGATAAACAAAACATTGAGGTAGTTACTGTGAATCCTCACCTAGTAAAAAGGAATAAAGAGAATCGTGACAATACTCAATCGAAGAGTGATAAAAAAGATGCCCTCGTCATAGCGGATATGGTGAAAAACGACTATTATTCCTTTGTTCGTCCAACATCAGAATCATTTGAGAAACTTAGAGTTCTAATTTCTAACCGTGATGTAATTGTTAAACGTCTCGTGATGTCTATTAATCAAGTAAATCGATGGGTGGATGTGGTCTTTCCAGAACTCAGACAAGTGTTTAAAGATGTTTCGTGCAAAGGGGCCATCGCAACCCTTCGTTTATTCCCTACACCGGGTGAAATATCTTCACTTGAAACACTAGATGTCATGAGGGGGTGGAAGTCTTTAATGAAACGACAACCAGGACCCAAGAAGGCTCAATTACTAATCAATCTAGCAAAATCCTCTATTGGGACCGGACAAGCTCTTGATGCTTATAAATTCCATTTAGAACAATTATTAGAGGAATATGACCTCGCTGTAAAACAACTCGAAAGAGTTGAACAACAAGTTAAAGAAGTTCTCTACAAAATACCATTTGCAAAAAAACTACTTATGATTAAAGGAATAAGTGAAATTTCATTAGCCGGGATACTAGGTGAATCAGGAGATCTAAGTGGTTTCTCCCACGGAAACTCTCTATTACGTCATGCGGGATTGCATCTAGCTGAAGCAAGTTCAGGCAAATGGAAAGGCCAGATTGTCATTTCAAAGCGTGGAAGGTCAAGACTACGACGATTCCTCTACTTAGCAACTATGAGCCTTGTGATGAATAACCCTGAGTTTAAAGCCGTCCATTCCCATAATGTGAAGGTAAAGAAGATAAAGAAAATGAAATCAATCATGAAACTGATCGGTAAACTAGCAAGGATTTTTGTAGGAATAGCACGACGAAACGAGTCTTATTGTCCAAATAAAGTCCAGGTATCAATCCCTTTAGCAGCATAGAAAAAAAACATTAGTTATATAAAATGTATCATTTAAAATAGTTAACTTTAATTTTGAATGTTGTCTTATTCGTAGGATTTCAAATATGTACGGAGTACCAGGTTTCTTGAACAAAAGGGCACTGTGACCCATCAGGTTAGCATAACTGGCCTCCACCCCTTGGATAGGCATGACGAAGGAATGAGAGGGCAATTGACCCGTTGAGACATGGGAGGGAAAGCCTCCAGGGGCGGCGTGGAGATGTACATTATATGGTAAAATATGGAGTGATAGCTGACTCCTTTATTTAACTATGCCTTCACGAAGTCAAAATAATCTGAACTCATTTCATTTACCCGTAAATCCAATTCAAAGGGTTATGAAATCCTGCGAATAAGTGAGCATTCGAGAGATATTCGTATCAAACTGAGGGAGTTCAAGAAAGCCGTTGTCACTTTTTATAACTTCTTTATCATTAATAGCTTTATGATATCCCATGACGGTTACAATATAACGATTTTCCTCCACGCTTGAGATCGTGCCGCCTATTTTTTCCTGAGGCGGGTTGGGATACACCATCTTAATCTTCCAGTCTCTTTCCTGATTTACTTTCAGCTGATATTGTTTACTAACATAGCTTAAGTTGATTTCAACTTTTTCTTCAGGAATAGGTGTTCCTCGATTATGTAACCAATTAGACGTAAGACTGCGTACACCGCTGGCATCCACTACTAAATCTGCTAGTATCGGTCCAGTTTTTAGTTGAACACCTGTGATTCGATTTTCTGCTTCATAATATAAAAGGTCCTGAACGACTTGATTGTAACGTATTACAACATTTGGGATTCGTTTTATGTATTGTTCTATATGCCATTCTAAATGCGGGCGTGTTTGGAGTGTGGTCCTGTAGCCGCCATCATATCGAATTTTCCATGCTCCATGGTGAAACCATGCAAGATCAATGGTTGAATTGATTTTCACAGCCCCGCTATCATAAAATTTCTCGGTAATACCAGGAAACAGCTCCTCGAGACCATATTCGCCAGCATGTAGAAGGGCATGTAAATGTTCACCTTGCGGGGCGCCCTTTCGTGCTGCCGGTCCTTCCAGTTCATTGTCACGTTCGAGGATGATTACTTCTTTATATACATCCGACAACACACGTGCAGCCAATTTACCCGAAATACCTCCACCAATAATAATTGCTTTTTCCAATGAGGACATGAGATGGAACACCTGCCAAAATAATAATTTTCATAGAAAAAGTAACCCACATCTACGTTGGGTTACTTATTTAGAACAATAAATCAGGCACCAAGCTGATCCAAAATGTATGACGAATTCTGTTCATCCCAGCGAAAAACGCCTTCTTGGAGCTGGATGACCGAATCGAAAGGGCGAGGAATTGGTAAATTTCCTACCTGCTCAAGCAATTGCTCCCTCAATTGAAGAAGTTCCTTTTTGGAAGCAATGCGAATCACTTGATTTAATGTGAGATTCTTTACACTTATGTTCTTACTGGAACAAATACTTTCTTGGAAAGGCTTGTTAAATTGAATCATCATTTCTAAATCATTTAAGCATGCCACACCAAAAACATCTTTTATGGTGTCATCGTATTTAAGTTGATAACCTGTTGCAAATTTAATGATATTCTTTTCGGGATTTTCTAAAATATAAATCGTATCAATTTCATTTTTCATTTATTAGCACCCTTTTTAAGCAGCATGCAAGTTTAATCACTACATCACCACTTTAGTTTGTTAAATACAACTATTTTATTATAGCATAACTTCCTATTTTGGTGTAAGAGACAACCTCTATATGACGTTTGTCATAGTCTGCATATGACACCTGGTACTTACACGAATGATTTTATTTCCTTATACTTGATTTAACGACACAAACAGAAGGGAATTAAAATTATGTCAGTACAAGAAAATACGAAGAATTTACGAAAACAAGTTGCTCCTTTTGAAGGATCAACAACAAAACAAAGTATATGGCAGATCATTAACACGGTTGGACCGTTTATTATATTGTGGTTCCTTGCCTATCAAAGTTTATCTATTTCTTATTGGTTGGCATTGGTTCCTATGATTGCTGCAGCAGGGTTTTTAGTACGAATTTTTATTATTTTTCATGACTGTACCCATCATTCATTTTTTAAAAACAGAAAAGCAAATCGTGCAGTTGGTACAGCAATGGGAGTTTTAACATTATTCCCGTTTGATCAATGGGGTCACGAACACTCTGTTCATCATGCAACAAGTGGTAACTTAGATAAGCGTGGTACAGGAGATATTTGGACACTAACAGTCGATGAATATTTAGCAGCACCGCTTAAATTACGTATAGCCTATCGTTTTTATCGTAATCCGCTTGTTATGTTTGGAATAGGACCAATCTATGTTTTCATGCTTAAGAATCGTTTTAACCGAAAAGACGCACGTAAAAAAGAACGAATGAACACGTATTTAACGAATTTAATACTTGTTGCTCTGATTACACTGCTTTGTATGACAATTGGCTGGCAGTCGTTTCTCCTAGTACAAGGTACTATTTTCATGATTTCAGGTTCGACAGGTATTTGGCTGTTTTACGTACAGCATACATTTGAAGATTCTTACTTTGAAGAAGATAAGGATTGGGAATATGTGAAAGCTGCGGTAGAGGGAAGTTCTTTTTACAAACTGCCTAAACTTTTACAATTCTTAACAGGTAATATTGGTTTCCACCATGTTCACCATTTGAGCCCAAGAGTTCCAAATTATAAATTAGAAGAAGCTCATAATCAGACAGAACCATTAAAAAACGTTCCAACCATTACACTGGCGACAAGCTTAAAGTCACTTCGTTTCCGTTTATGGGATGATAATGCTAAGAATTTTGTTGCATTTAAAGACGTGAAAGCTTTAGCAAAAAAACGTATTTCTGTTCAAGCAAAACCAGAATTGTAATATCACCCAACTTGGCTGACTCTCCGTACACGGGGAGTCTCTGCATGAGTAGCAGCTGCCTGATAAGGAGAGATTGAAGATGATTCGAATTGTAATCGCAGAGGATCAGGCGCTGCTGTTAGAGGCCATGGGGAATCTGTTGAACCTGGAAGAGGATATCGAAGTCGTTGGTCAGGCAGGCAATGGGTTAGAGGCACTTACTCTGGTAAAAAAATTACAACCTGATGTTTGTATAATGGATATCGAAATGCCTGAAAAAACAGGCCTCGAGGCAGCTGAAGAGTTACAGCATATCAACTGTAAAGTCATTATTCTAACCACCTTTGCCAGACCAGGATATTATCAGCGTGCCATGAAGGCGGACGTAAGGGGATATTTACTAAAGGACGATCCTAGTGAGCAATTAGCTTCTTCCATACGAAGTATTATGGATGGAAAGCGAATTTTTTCTGATGAACTCATGGACGAAGTGACGAGCGAAGATTCAATTTCACAAAAACCTACTCATCACAACAAAACAGGATCAGTTAGAAATTATCTAACCTCCATTATGGATAAAATAAAATTACCTACAGGGTAAAGCATCCAATCTTCACTGGATGCTTTTTTTTGTTTTGTTAGATAAATATTTAGAAAACATCAAACCACATGGGTTCATCGTCTTCAGGGTCACCATTATAATTAATTAGAATTTCTTCTTCTTTTTTGATGTCACGATAGGCATAAATATCAATGGTTTGGTTTTTCAGATTAAGCTTATATAATGCATTGGGGGTATAGGAATGGTTAAACAGTGAACCGTATCCAAGTGCTAACGCACATTCTTCTAAATCCTCACCCCACCAGAATACATATTCAATCATGATGGTTTTTTTCAAATATTTATACTCATCTTTAGCGGAAATAATCACAGGTGCTTCATGAATGAGCTCACCTTTCTTGATGTCACGGGTTGCGAATATTCCTCTGCCATACTTTGATTTCTTTACTTCAAACATAGAATGATCACCACCATCATTAAATGAAGAACTTTTTATTACTCTATGTATGAATGGGAGATTTTGTTTAAGTAATCCTATAAATAAAGAGTATTTAGGAGGAGCATTATGACGCTAAATCATAAAACATTTTGTGCGAACGAGTATGATCCATTGAAACGCGTAATTCTTTGTCAGCCCCAATATATGACCATCCGTGAAGTCATCAACGAAACACAAAAGGAATTTAAGGATGAGGGGATACATATAAAACGCGCGCTGGAACAACATAGGGAGTTTGTTAGAACCCTAGAAGACCATGAAATTGAGGTTGTTCTATTACCTTATCACAAAAAATACCCAGAGCAGGTGTTTACGCGTGATATTGGCTTTACCCTTGGACAAACCATTTTTGTTGCGAAAATGGCTCACGATGTTCGTATCGGGGAGGAAGATGTTTTAAAACAGTGGCTAGATGATGAAGAAATGTCTTATTTCAATTTGGCAGAAGACAGGATTGAAGGCGGAGATGTAATTATTGATGGGGAGACCATTTACGTTGGATTAAGTAACCGGACTCATCAGGAGGCCGTAGAACATTTGCAAGGTCTCTTAATCCAATACGATGTAAAAGCCATCCCTTTTAAGGAAAAATATCTCCATTTGGATTGTGTATTTAACGTTATATCCCCTGATACTGCCCTGATTTATCGGCCCGCCTTAACAGAGGAGGATATCGGCCTTTTTTCATCTCGCTATGAATTAATTGAGGTTTCAGAGGACGAACAATTTACACTAGGAACAAATGTATTAAGTATAGGGAATAAGAAAATTTTAAGTTTACCCATTAATAAACAAGTGAATCAAAACCTGCGTAACCGTGGATTCGAAGTAATAGAAGTGGATATTTCAGAAATCATTAAATCCGGTGGATCCTTTCGCTGCTGTACACTGCCCATCTTAAGAGGATAAGAAAAAGGCTGTCCGAGTAATTCGGACAGACCTTTTCATAAAATCACAAGTTACGTTATAAACCTTGTTGATTTCGTAATGTTTGTTCAGCCAACGCGACAAGACGTTTGGTCATTTCGCCACCGACTGAGCCATTTGCTCGTGCGGTCGTATCAGCACCAAGTTGAACTCCAAACTCGTTGGCGATTTCTTCCTTCATTTGATTCAGAACATTGTCTGCACCAGGAACCAATAGTTTGTTTCTAGCCATGATACATCACTCCCGACGAAGTTTTTTGAGCAATGTAGAATTGCTCGTATTTAATTTACCCTTATTATTATCCTAGATTCGTGACACTAATTGGCATAATAGTTCTGCGTATAATAAGGCTGTGATTTCTCATTAAAGGCTACACCGACTCCTAAGTATTCATAATCCTGGCGAAGTATATTTTCCCGGTGTCCAATTGAATTCATCAATCCCTCGTGGGCAAAAATACTGCTTAATTGACCATATGCCAGGTTTTCCCCCGCAGTATGGAAGGCAACAGCATCCTCTTTCATTCGATCAAATGGCGATTGTCCTTGAAGATTCTTATGATCGAAATAATCATTCTCGGCCATATCGGCACTATGCTCTCGAGCCGTTTCTCGAACATGGTCATCCCATGTAAGTATAGGGAGTTGGTGATTCACTCGGGTTGCATTGGTTAAATCAAACATTTGATATTCTAAGCCTTCTTTTAAGGTTGGCGAGGATTCCGTATAAAAATCCTTTTTATTATCCTCCATCGTTTTGCTGATGATTTGTATCGCTGTTACGGTATTATTCTCATGCTTGTCATAAAAAATCGTCACATAAGCATCATCGAGTAAAAATAAATCATTGTCACTATCCTCTTGAAGCTGATATATGACCATTCCTTTTTGAACTTTTGTTATCGGTTCGCCGAGAATACTACGAACACTTTCCTTCGATGAAGTACCAATTTTAATTCCATTGGTAGAGGTCAACAAATCTTGGTTGGTGTATAAACCGGCAGCTTGATCATTGTTATCATACATCACCATAAAAAAGTTATGGTAATTATCATGATACGCATGCCAATTTACACCATACTCATTGAGCGAAGTACGCTTTGCTAATCCTAGATTATGCTCAATGTCAGTCTTTATATTCCCAAGCTCGATATTGTGAATAGAAAACGTTTGTTTAGTTGGTGGTGTTAACTCTACCTTTTTCTCCGGTGCTTCATTCAACTTTTCTTGGGTTAACGGCATTTCTTCTAGTTGAAAACCAAGCTGTTTCAGCATCTGCTGGATATCATCGTATAAAACACTAATCGTTTCCGGTACCTCAAGATTTTCTTTTAACGACGAGACAAAATTAGCATGGAGGTCGGAATTATCCAGCTGTTTTGTAATAAAAGGCCAGGAAATATATAGTAAAAATAATAAGGCAATTAATCGTAGTAAACGAAACATCATCTTTCCTCCAATTCTATTAGGAGTATAGCCAATTTCGATTAACTGTAAAATAAATTAGCCCTGAAATCAAGATAAATTTTGCGTTATTCTCATTATATCTGCGATAAACAGAAAATATCTGTGTTAAACGAAATATATATGCATGTCTAAAAATGAAAATGTCAGGCACACCATCTCCGGGTGCCTGACATTTGCTTTAGATCTCGAGGATAATCGGGAGAATCATCGGTTTTCTTTTTGTATGCTTGAACAAATACTGTCCGACTGATTTTTTAATATTTTGCTTCATCACGTTCCACTGGCGGATATTATCTGCTTCTAATTCAAGAATCACTTTTTTAACGAGGCGGTTAATTTCTCTTATCAAATCCTCAGATTCCTTTACATAAACAAATCCACGGGTAATCGTGTCAGGACCTTGGATAATTTTTCGATCGGATTTGCTGATGGTTAACACAATCACGAGCATACCGTCTTCTGATAGCTGTCTACGGTCTCTTAAAACAATTTCCCCGACATCACCTACACTTATTCCATCTACATACGTGTCGCCAGCCGGTATATTTCGTGTCTGACGGGCCACTGAATTTTCAATATCAACGACATCACCATTTTTAATAATGAATGTATTTCCTTTTTCAACACCAACCGATTCAGCCAACTGCTTGTGATGATGAAGCATTCTATATTCACCATGAATCGGGATAAAATAGGTTGGCTTCATCAGGGTTAGCATGAGTTTCAGGTCTTCCTGGTAGCCATGACCGGAAACGTGCATACCTGTTGAGCTGCCTGAGCCATATATGACCTTAGCCCCCAGTTGAAATAAGTTGTCGATAATCTTAGAAACCCCTTTTTCATTTCCTGGGATAGGTGACGCGGCTAAAACAACAGTATCTCCAGGATAAATGGTTGCATCGCGATAATTTCCTGTTGATAACCGCGCAAGAGCTGCATTTGGCTCACCCTGACTTCCTGTACAAAGAATCGCAACCTTATCAGGAGGAAATTGTTCAATCTCATTCGCACTGATGAGCATCCCTTCTGGCATATCTAAGTATCCGCGTTCCATTGCAACATCCACCACGTTAACCATACTTCGTCCAAGTAAGGCTAGCTTACGATTTGTCTTAATCGCTGCCTCAACCACCTGTTGAACACGGTTCACGTTTGATGCAAAAGTGGAAAGAATAATTTTTCCATCTGCCTTAATAAACGCCTCCAATAAATGGTCACCAACCATTTGCTCGGAAGGAGAAAGGCCCTTGCGTTCGGCATTGGTACTTTCCGAAATTAAGGCAATGACACCTTTTTGGCCAATTTCAGCCATCTTATGAATATCGCTATATTGGTCATTTGATGGGGTTAAATCAAACTTGAAGTCGCCTGTATGAACGACATTTCCTTCTGGTGTGTTAAAGACTATACCTAGGCAGTCAGGGATACTATGACTCACCTTGAAGAAGGAAACCCCAATTTCTCCGAATTCCAATGTTGATTCGGAATGAATGGTAACAAGTTCAGTATCCCGAAGCAGGCGGTGCTCTTCTAACTTTAATTCAATTAACCCCAATGTAAAACGAGTTGCATATATAGGAACTTGATTAAATTTCTTCAAAAAGAAAGGAATACCGCCGATATGATCTTCGTGACCGTGTGTCACAATCATTGCACGGATTTTGTCCTGATTTTCTTCTAAATACGTCATATCAGGGATAATGAGGTCAATCCCCATCAGACTCTCGTCCGGAAATTTACCGCCGCAATCGATAATAATGATATCTCCACCATACTCAAGTACATACATATTTTTACCGATTTCATTAATACCGCCTAGGGCAAAAATCGACAATGCTCTTTCACTCATTTTTCATCAAACCTCCCGATTTACACTTACATAGTGTTAAGTATTCCCTTAAGAAGAGATGAGTATGTTGAATGAGTGACTGTTCCTTCAAAAAATGAAATTTTTTATTTTTAAAAAATGTATTGATTTTTCTAAAAATAACATTTAATATATTTTTATATTAAACCTATAGATTTAATCGGAATTAAAAGTAGTCAACTACGGAGGACCAAGAAAAGGGCGCTATAGACAAGTGCCCTTTCAGTAAACACCGCATATATTTATAACTAGCTAAATCCATTTTTTCAGCATTCAAGTGGATTATTTTTAGGAGTGAATGTTGACTGAATTACTCAACATTAATGGAGGAGGGATGGAATGAAGGTATCGAGCAAAGGTGAATATGCTCTAAGAGCTTTGCTTCAGCTTGGAAATCATCAAGGTAATGTACTAGGTATTCAAGAGATATCTGAAAAAACCCTGGTAAGCATTCATTATTTAGAACAAATCTTACTTCAATTAAAAAAGCTAGGTTATGTTACGAGCAAACGAGGTGCCAAGGGTGGTTACATGCTGCAAAAGGAACCTCGAGAAATCAATATTGGGGAAGTCATTCGGGATTTGGAAGGTCCTCTGTCACCAATGAGCTGCGCATCCATTACAAAATATGAGCCTTGTCCATTAGAGGGGGGATGTCAATTAAAGCCCTTGTGGTCGATGGTGCGCGACACCATTGCGTTTGTATTAGAGAGAACAACATTGGAGGATTTACTTTTAAACCGAATTACGAAGCTAGAAGGAGAGGATGTCATTGTCGTCAAAAGCTCGTCTGGATCAACAGGTGATGGAAAAAATAGCTAGTCTATTAGAAGGCTTGGAATTTGGTACCGTTCAAATCACTGTTCACGATTCACAAATTACCCAAATAGACCGCTTAGAAAAGCACCGTTTGCCGCTAAAAAGCAAACAGATAACGCCATTAACAAATCAATCTAAAAGCAGGTAATAAACATAATGAATAGCTGCCGATCGGACACACCGAAGGCCCTTTAGTATCTTGTACATGTGCCATGTACAAGGATGAAACTAATGGGGCTTTTTTTATTGGAAAAAGCCTACTAACTAATAGAGGGGTCAATAAACATGATGAAAAAAATTTGGATTACACTATTATCGCTAACTTTACTTTTAGTGGCCGCATGCTCGAATCAAAGCACCACAACTGAGAAAGATACAGAAGCTCCCGCTGTAAAAAAAGAAGTAGAACTATTAAACGTATCATACGATCCAACACGAGAATTTTATGAAGAATTCAACAAAAGCTTTGCCGCTTATTGGGAAAAAGAAAAAGGGCAAAAGGTAACCATCAATCAATCTCATGGTGGTTCCGGTAAGCAGTCACGATCTGTTATTGACGGTTTAGAGGCTGATATTGTTACTCTGGCACTCGCTTATGATATCGATGTCATCGCAGAAGCAGGAAAACTTCCAGTGAATTGGCAGGAACGACTAGATAATAACAGTTCTCCTTACACCTCTACGATTGTGTTTCTTGTTAGAAAAGGCAACCCAAAAGGCATTAATGATTGGGATGATCTCGTGAAAAATGACGTATCCGTGATTACTCCAAATCCGAAAACGTCTGGCGGAGCTCGCTGGAATTACCTAGCTGCCTGGGGATATGCACTGGAGCAAAATAACGGAGACGAAGCAAAAGCAAAAGAATTTGTCACCAAACTCTTTAAAAATGTTCCGGTTTTAGATTCCGGAGCACGCGGTTCTACCACCACGTTTGTGGAAAGAGGTATTGGTGATGTACTGATTGCATGGGAAAACGAGGCCTTTTTAGCCCTAAATGAGTTAGGCAAGGATGAATTTGAAATTGTCGTTCCATCTGTAAGTATCTTAGCAGAGCCGCCAGTTACTGTTGTCGACGAAACAGCCAAGAAACATGGAACAGAAGAGGTTGCTAAAGCATATCTAGACTATCTGTATACTGAGGAAGGCCAAGAAATTGCGGCTAAAAATTATTACCGTCCGCGTTCAGAAGAAGTAGCTAAAAAGTACGAAGACCAATTCCCTGAAATTAACTTATTTACGATTGACGAAGTTTTTGGCGGCTGGAAAAATGCCCAGAAAACCCATTTTGATGATGGCGGTGTCTTTGACGAAATCTACAAACCGTAAGAATAAAGGAGAGTTTTAAGTGGCTAATAAGAGAAAGCGACATCGAGTTTTACCGGGATTTGGTCTTTCCATGGGATACACACTCATTTATTTAAGCTTAGTGGTGTTGATTCCAATTGCATTCCTATTCTTGAAAGCATCTACGGTCAGCCTTGCAGAATTTTGGGAGACCGTTACGGATGACAGAGTGGTCGCTTCCTATAAATTGACGATTTATACTTCGTTTATCGCAGCTTTGGTTAATGCGGTATTCGGGACTCTGATTGCCTGGGTATTGGTAAGGTATGATTTTTATGGGAAACGAATCATTGATGCCCTGGTAGACTTACCGTTTGCTCTTCCAACGGCGGTTGCAGGGATTGCACTTACCACGATTTATGCTCCTAATGGCTGGATAGGGCAATACTTTGAAGCGATGGGGATAAAGGTAGCTTATACGCCGCTCGGTATTATGGTTGCCTTAACTTTTATCGGACTTCCTTTTGTTGTACGTTCGGTTCAGCCGGTACTGCAGGATTTAGATCGTCAGTATGAGGAGGCAGCCTCTACACTTGGTGCCAGTTCGACTCAGATTTTCGTGAAAATTATCTTACCGGCTATTTTCCCCGCTATCCTAACAGGATTTGCCCTTGCCTTTGCAAGGGCTTTAGGGGAATATGGCTCTGTTGTATTCATATCCGGCAACATGCCGATGAAAACGGAAATTGTTCCTTTGCTAATCATAACAAAATTAGAGCAATTCAATTATGCCGGTGCTGCCGCGATCGCCGTTGTCATGCTTGTATTCTCATTCGTTCTATTATTCTTAATCAATTTTTGGCAATGGAGAACGACGAAAAAGTATCAAATGAACTAGGGGAGATAGGGGAATATGATTGTTCAAGAGCTTCGAGAGAAAAATGTAAAAGCCAATTCCGAGCCAGGTCTCCTAAAAAAGTGGGCATTAATCACCATTGCCTTAGGATTTCTAGGAATCTTCATTCTTGTGCCTTTAATCGCTGTTTTCTCTGAGGGACTAAATAAGGGAATTGAGCTGTACTTCGCATCTTTGACAGAACGTGACGCTTTATCGGCGATTAAATTAACGTTGCTTACAGCTGCGATAACGATTCCAGTTAACACAATTTTCGGGGTGTTGGCTGCTTGGTCCATTACAAAGTTTAATTTTAGAGGTAAAAATATTTTAATTACCTTAATTGACATTCCGTTTGCAGTTTCACCGGTCATTGCCGGGCTCGTTTTTGTCCTTTTGTTTGGTTCACAGGGAGTATTGGGTCCGTTTCTAGAGGCAAATGATATCAAGATTATCTTTGCGGTACCAGGAATCATTTTAGCGACTATTTTTGTTACCTTCCCATTTGTGGTCAGGGAACTGCTCCCCGTCATGGAAGAGCAAGGAACAGAAGAAGAACAAGCCGCCATTACGCTTGGTGCAAGCGGCTGGCAAATGTTCTTTCGGGTGACATTACCCAATATTAAGTGGGGGTTACTGTACGGAATCATTCTTTGTAACGCTCGAGCCATGGGTGAATTCGGTGCAGTATCCGTTGTTTCCGGCCATATTAGAGGGTTAACCAATACCATTCCTCTTCATGTTGAAATTTTGTACAACGAATACAATTTCACTGCTGCATTTGCCGCTGCTTCCTTACTAGCACTTTTAGCGATACTAACATTAATTTTAAAAAGCCTCGTGGAGTGGAAAACGAAAAAACACTAAAAGAGATTATGTAAAATTATGTGTGTTATTAAAATGGAGGATTGAACAAATGGGGATTACAATCAAGGATGTATCAAAGGCGTTTGGAAACTTTCCGGCGGTTAAAAACGTAAATCTAGAAATTCCTACAGGAGATTTTGTAGCCTTATTAGGACCATCAGGTTCTGGAAAAACCACTCTTCTAAGGCTCATTGCAGGTTTGGAAGGGTTAGATTCTGGAGGAATCTTTTTCAATGACAAGGAATACACTTATAAAACGATTAAAGAACGGAATGTAGGATTTGTTTTTCAAAATTACGCGTTATTCAAGCATATGACGATATTTGAAAATGTAGCTTTTGGATTAAATGTAAAACCAAGAAAAACCCGTCCCTCTAAAAATGAAATTACTGAAAAGGTAAATGAATTGTTAAAGCTCGTTCAATTAGAGCATCTTGCCACTCGCTATCCTTCACAGCTTTCAGGGGGGCAAAGACAGCGGATTGCATTGGCAAGGGCACTTGCCGTAGAACCAGAAGTCCTGCTTCTTGACGAACCGTTTGGGGCACTCGATGCAAAGGTTCGTCAAGAACTGCGTCACTGGTTAAGGGAAATTCATCAAAGGCTAAACATTACCACCATTTTTGTTACCCACGACCAAGAAGAGGCATTAGAAATGGCAGATACCGTAGTCGTGATGAATCAAGGACAAATAGAACAAATTGGGTCTCCAGAGGAAGTGTATCAAAAGCCAGCAAATGCGTTTGTTTACAGTTTCTTAGGAAGAGTTAACGAGTTTCGGGATTCTAAGATGTCAGAGGCAATCAGTTATATTCGGCCGCATGAAATTGTTCTGCGAAAATTTTTACAAGGAAACAGCATTTTGTCTGAGGTTTCACATATTCATATTATCGGGTCCACCGTAAGGATTGAATTAAGACGCCAGGATACGGGTGCTCTTTTTGAAGCCGAGATGAGTATCGATCAGTATCAAAGTATGACTCCTGTCAAAAGGGGCGATATTCTTTTTGCTGAATTTAAAAATATTATTGTCTTTGATCATCATAAGGAAAATAAACTAGCCCATGGAGGAAAAATAGGGATTAGAAACTCTTTAAAAAGCAAATTAATATAGAAGGAAACGGTGCTAGGAAATCCTGGCACTTATTTTTATGGAGGAATCGTTATGATTGAAATATACATATATTAGGCATACATTAGAAATAAGAAGTTTTGTAAAAAACTATGGGAAGGGCGGATAAGATGAAATATAATTTTGATGAGATTGTTAATCGGAGAGGTACTTATTCTGTAAAGTGGGATGGAGGCCAACTCATAAAAAATATGGGTCTAACTGAAAGATATGATGAAGATACCATTCCGTTATTTACAGCTGACATGGATTTACCGGTTCCACAGCCCTTAATCGAGGCATTACATAAGACCGTTGATCATCGAATCTTCGGTTATTCTGTATTTCCCGATGAGTATTTTGAAGCCGTACAGCATTGGTTTAAAAAGAGACATGATTGGGAGTTTAAGAAGGAAGATATCGTCTACAGTCCGGGGACGGTCCATGCCCTGAATGTTGCGGTAAGGGCACTTACAAAACCAGGAGAAGGAGTCATCATTCAAAGACCTGTTTATCCTCCATTTACATCGTCGATCAATGCGAACGGAAGAACACTTCTGAATAATGCACTTATCGTTGATGAGGAAGGCTATTATTCGATTGATTTTGCTGATTTTGAAGAGAAGGCTTCAGATGAAAATACGAAAATGTTTATATTGTGTAACCCACATAATCCAACCGGAAGAGTGTTTACTACCGATGAGCTGAGAAAATTAGCTGATATTTGTGCGAATAATGATGTATTGATCATAGCAGATGAAATTCATGGCGATATCGTCCGACGTGATCAAACCTTTATTCCAATTGCAAAAGCAGCTCCTGAGCATGCTGACAAGATTATCACGTTTACGGCCATAAACAAGACCTTTAATGTAGCAGGACTTCATTGTACCAATGTGATTATCTCAAATCCTGAGCTCAGGAAAACCTTCTTTGGCGTCATGGGCATGCATTTACCGTCACCTTTTACCGTCTCAGCCCTCCTTGCTGTTTATCATGAGGGAGAAGACTGGTTAGAGCAGCTGAAAGAGTACATTGACGGAACCATGGAATGGGCAGTCGACTTTTTAGCAGAGAAAATGCCAAAAGTGAAGGTAAGAATACCTGAAGGAACCTACATAATGTGGATGGACTTCAGCGACTACGGCATATCCCCGGATGAAGTTCATGACCGGATTTATAACAAAGCAAATGTTTTATTGGAAGATGGAAAAATGTTCGGAGAAGAAGGTCTGCACTATCAAAGAATCTGCATTCCATCACCAAGACCGATGATAAAAGAAGCATTCGAACGAATCGCTAGAGAGTTTGAAGATTTGAAATAGGTAATTGGAGATTAGTTGCGGATAGGCTGGGATTAGTTGCGGATGGGCTGGAATTAGTTGCGGATAGGCTGGGATTAGTTGCGGATGGGCTGGGATTAGTTGCGGATGGCTGGGATTAGTTGCGGATGGGCTGGGATTAGTTGCGGATAGCGGGAATTAGTTGCGGATAGCAGAGAATACTTGCGGATAGCGGAGAATACTTGCTGATAGCAGAGAATACTTGCGGATAGCAGAGAATACTTGCGGATGGCAGAAAATACTGACGTATAACCAGAAACACTGTCGCATAAACCAAAACACTGGCGTATAGCCGAAAATACTGACTTATAGCAAAATGCTAGCAATATGATAGCAATCATTACACAAGCTGATATCCCTAAATAAGCACTAAGTTTCATAGGAGTGGTGATATGGAGAGTAGTATGCTTCAAACCTGCACGAACTTGATAAAGAATGCAAAAAACATTGTCGTCCTAACGGGTGCAGGAATTAGTACCGAATCAGGTATCAAGGATTTTCGTTCCCAAACAGGGATTTATCAAATGGCCCCTGAATATATTCTCTCACTTGATAATTTTTATCATAACCCAGCGGGGTTTTATCAGTTTGCTATTGAAAATCTTTACCACCCAGAAGCACGTCCGAATCAAGGACATGAAATCCTCGCTAAATGGGAAACCGATGGGAAGGTTAGCCATATAATCACGCAAAATATTGATGGTCTCCATCAAAAAGCAGGTTCTAAACAGGTAATCGAATTTCATGGGACCATGAAAACCGCTTCCTGTCAAAACTGTGGAAAAACCTATTCGACTGAAGAAATGATCAACAAACGAAACACGATGGAAGAATTTTATGTTTGCGACCACTGTAGTACGCCTGCCAAAAACCAACGGTATATTAAACCCGATGTCGTCCTATTTGGAGATACCGGTGAATGGTTTACGATGGAGGGCTTCAATGAAATTATTAACATCATCCTTCAAGCGGACTGCTTATTAGTATTGGGAACAAGTTTAAAAGTAACCCCATTCTCCACATTCCCACAATATAGAAGTGAAGGTACCCCATTGATAATAGTCAATAAGGGTGATACACCTTATGACAAGAACAAGGATACTTTTGTCATCTTTGACTCAATCGGAGAAACATTAACAAAAATAAATGATAGTATAAATCCACCCATATTTTAAGGGGGTGGATTTTCCGCATTCATTGAGTAGAGGGGTTTTTTTATTTCAATTTTCTAAATAGATTGACAATTAGAAGCGAGGAAAATAAACTTAAAGGGTAGATTTCTTTACCATAAAGCAGAAACACTGTTTGTTATTACGTAACAAAGCGAGGTGAAACGATTGATTACGAGTGAAAATCTAACTGAATTAAAAACAGTTTTTAAAGACATCCAGATTAATGAAGAAGACCACAATCATCCACTAGGGAATACTGGCAGAATAACGATTTTTCCAAAAACAGAACAAGAAATTTCAGCTGTTTTAGCGTATGCCAATACCAATAAAAACACTGTCTTTATCATGGGAGGCGGTACGAAAAGAGGATATGGGGGGTTGCTTGAAAAAGCAGACATTCTCTTATCGTTAGCTCAATATACTGGAATCGTTGAGCATAATCCAGGGGATATGACATTGACGGTAAAAGCTGGTACCCCATTCCAAGAGATTCAAAACTATTTAGCACCATACAAGCAAAGAGTTCCACTTGATCCTTTCATTCCGGAACATGCGACAATGGGGGGAATTGTTTCCGTTAACGATAGCGGCCCAAAAAGACTGGGATATGGGGCTGCCAGAGACAATGTGATCGGCCTCCGGATGGTCTATCCCGACGGAACTCTGATTCGTTCAGGTGGAAAGGTAGTAAAAAATGTTGCCGGATATGATATGAATAAGTTATTTATCGGAGCAATGGGCACCCTCGGTGTTGTATCACAAGTGACGGTAAAGCTGCGTCCGATAGCACAATATGAATCTATTCTTATTGTATCCTTCTCTGAAAGAAATGTTGAAGAGATTCGAGCATTTGCTGTCAAGGTGCTTGATTCGATGATTGAACCCATTAGCCTCGAGTTACTTAACCCCTCCTTTGCTGGGAAATTGACAAACATTAATCAATACACATTGCTTATATCGTTTGAAGATGTAAAAAGCTCCGTACAATATCAAGAAAATGTTATCAGAAGTATTGTCCCTGATAAAACCACCCTAAGATCCCTATCACAAAATGAAGCAGCTTCCTTCTGGGATAATTTTTACTACCACCAACCTAACGGCTTAACAAACGTAACCACCACGGAGGCAGTACTCAAAGTTGGCGTTGTCAACTTAGATACTATCAAGATTTTAAAAGAGGCAGAGCTAATCGCTGATGCTTGTCATGTCTCCATCGAAGCACATGGCGGTTTAGCGACGGGCATATGTTACCTGACCATTCGTGGCGCAAACGAGGATATTTTATCTGCGATTCAACACATAAGAAAAAGTGTCATGAAGCTTGGTGGATATGCCATTGTAAAGCACCTTCCATTTTTTCTCCGTAAAGAAATAAATGTTTGGGGAGAAGAAACCCCGGCACACTTTCTCTATGAAGGGATCAAGCAAAAAATTGATGCAAACAAAATCATAAATAAGAATCGTTATGTCGGAGGGATATAGCATGAGTGTGAAGGAAAGTGATTTAAACCAAGACACGCCTTGTACATCCTCTCTAGGAAACTATTTATGGCGAGATCCGCCACAGGAAAAAAAGTGGGCGGATTGTGTACATTGTGGCATGTGCTTAGAATCTTGTCCTACATATGAACAAACCGGAGAAGAGCAGCATTCACCACGAGGCCGTGTCTATCTCATAAAGGCAGTAGCAGAAGGAAAGCTGAATGTGGATGAACATTTTGCGAACCCCGTTTTTTCCTGTCTCGATTGTCGTGCCTGTACGACTGCCTGCCCTGTTGATGTTGACGTTGGCGGGCTGATTGAGGAAGCAAGAGGACAGATCCGTCAAGCGGTGCCGCTTAAAGGCTGGGAGGGAGCGGTAAACAAGTTCTTTCTTCATGGTGTGTTCCCACATCATAATCGCTTACGTTCTCTTGGCGGTCTGTTAAGGTTTTACCAGCGGAGCGGATTGCAAAAGGTCGTCCGAAAAACAAAGCTAATCAATATGCTGCCACAGCATTTAGTCGAACTGGAATCCATTATGCCGGAAGTCAAAAGGTCTGTTCGCAAAACTCTGATAAAAGCTAAAGGTGAAACCAAGCAAGAAGTGGCGCTGCTGACTGGCTGTGTAATGGATGTATTTTTTAGTGATATCAACGACTCTACCATCAATGTTCTCACAAGGAATGGAAATGACGTGAGTATTCCGACAAATCAAACCTGCTGCGGGGCACTGCATGTTCATGCTGGTGACCGCGAAATGGGCAGGAAGCTTGCAAAGCAGAATATCGAAGCGTTTGAAAAGGCAGAAAAGGTCATCGTCAATGCTGCTGGGTGCGGGTGCATGATGAAGGAGTATGCAGAATTATTCCGTGATGAACCAGAATGGAAAAAACGTGCGGAAATATTTGAAAAGAAGGTAGTCGATATCTCCAAATACTTGCACGACACCGGCTATGAAAAACCAAAAGCAGCCATTCATACTCGAATCACCTATCATGATGCCTGCCATTTAGCACACGGGCAGGGGGTAAGGCACGAACCTCGTGACATTTTGCTCGATATTCCGGGAGTAGAAATGGTGCACATGCCAAACGCAGACCGCTGCTGCGGGAGTGCGGGAATCTATAATATTACCAATCCTGAAATGGCGGATGCTGTTCTAAAAAGTAAAATGGAAAACGTCCCAGAGGATGTTGAAATGATTTCGATGGGTAATCCCGGCTGCATGATACAAATGGCATTAGGTGTGCAAAAATACGGCAGAAGCCAAAAGATTGTCCACACCATTCAGCTTCTCGACTGGGCCTATCAAAAAGAAGAAGGGGATGAACAAAATGTCCTTCTTAAAGATTGATACCACTGACAAGCATATTTTTAATCTTGCAGCAATCGTAGGCGGACTGCGTTCTATTTTATATAAAGAAGCAGACCTGCTCGCATATGATTGCGATGGATTTACAATTCATAAGCATTTGCCAAAAGCAGTAGTATTTCCAAAAAACACTCAAGAAGTATCCAAACTAGTAAAATACTGTTCTGACAATGGTCTCCCTTTCTTAGCCCGTGGTGCTGGAACAGGTTTGAGCGGAGGGGCCATTCCTGTGAATGGCGAAGTTATCATAAGTATGGTGCGTATGAAAAAGCTAATCAGTGTTGATCTTGAAAATAGAAGAGCAGTAGTGGAACCAGGCTTTGTTAATCTTAAACTTACAAACTCCATTTCAGATAGAGGTTATTACTATGCCCCCGACCCTTCGAGCCAATATTGCTGCACGATTGGCGGGAATGTAGCAGAAAATGCAGGTGGTGCACATTGTTTGAAATACGGAGTCACCACGAACCATATTCTTGGTCTAGAAGTGGTACTTCCGAATGGAGAGATCATTGAGATTGGCAGGAATGGTCTTTTGGATGAACCCGGATACGATTTACTCGGACTCTTGACTGGTTCTGAAGGAACGCTCGGTATTGTTACGAAAATCACCGTCCGTATTTTAAAAAATCCAGAAGGAAAACAGACGGTTCTCGCTTATTTTGACAAGGTTGAAGATGGCAGCCAAGCTGTTTCTGATATTATCTCAGCAGGAATTGTTCCCGCAGCACTGGAAATGATGGACAAAACAGCGATTGAAGCGGTGGAGGCGGCTGCATTTCCTGTTGGTCATCCAAAGGATATTGAGGCAGTTTTACTTATAGAAGTTGATGGTATAGCCGCAGGCATAGAGGAACAAATCAACCAGATTTTGGAGGTTTGTAAAAAAAGTAATGTTCGAGAGGTCCGTGCGGCCAAAGATGAAGAAGAAAGAGGAAGGTGGTGGGCTAATCGTAAAACAGGATTTGGAGCGATGGGTGCGATTTCACCTGATTATTTAGTACAGGATGGGGTTATTCCGAGAAGCAAGCTTCCGGAGGTCCTGAAGAAAATTGCACAGATTAGTAAAGAATCCGGTTTGCGGATTGCCAATATTTTTCATGCGGGCGATGGAAATCTCCATCCACTCGTTCTATTTGATGCCCGTAAACCGGGTGAAATCGAAAAAGCATTAGAAGCTGGAAGTCTTTGTTTGAAGGCTTGTGCAGATGTTGGCGGAACGATCACTGGTGAGCATGGGGTAGGAATCGAAAAACGGGAAGAAATGCGTTTTGTTTTTAAAGAGGAAGAAATACTCGCACAAACCAATATCCGTGAAGTATTTAATCCAAGTAATCTCTTAAATGCCGGGAAACTCTTCCCGACACCGGGGCGCTGCGTGGAAATAAAAAAAGAAATCAATGCGAAGTAGAAAAGCTGTTAGGGAGGAATGTTGAATGAATAAATATGTGAATGTAGGTAAATTACAAGTAGCGAGTGAATTATATAAATTTATTAATTCTGAAGCATTGCCAGGAAGCCAAGTGGACCAGGGTCAGTTTTGGTCAGGGTTTGAAGAAATCATTAAAGAGTTGACTCCGAGAAATAAGGAATTGCTTGCTAAAAGGGATGAATTGCAAACGAAAATTAATAGATGGCACCGGGAAAATAAAGATTTTAAATTTGATAGGTACAAAGCATTTTTAGAAGAAATCGGCTATCTCCTGCCAGAACCAGAAGATTTTAGTATTTCTACTGAAGGTGCAGATGATGAAATTGCGCTTAAAGCAGGCCCTCAATTGGTTGTACCCGTTGATAATGCCCGCTATGCCATTAATGCTGCAAATGCACGGTGGGGAAGCTTGTACGATGCCTTATACGGTACAGATGTGATTAGTGATGAAGGCGGAGCACAAAACCAAGGTGATTATAATCCTGTCCGTGGGGAAAAGGTCATTGCTTTTGCTAGAAATTTTCTTGATGAAACGATCCCTTTACAAGTTGGGACACATAAAGAGGCAGTAAGCTATACCATTGACCAAGGAAGTTTGATGATTACCTTGCGTAATGGAGATATTACTACGTTAAAAAATGAAGAAAAATTTGTTGGGTATCAAGGTGAGCCTGATCAGCCTTCTGCTGTCCTATTGAAAAATAATGATAATTACTTTGAAATTCAAATCGACCGAAGTCATTCTATCGGAAAGACAGATGCTGCAGGTGTAAAAGATATTCTCCTAGAATCGGCTCTTACATCGATTATGGACTGTGAAGACTCTGTGGCAGCAGTCGACGCACAGGATAAGGTTCTTGTGTATCGGAATTGGCTAGGCTTAAATAAAGGCAGCCTTAGTACTACTTTTACAAAAGGAAAAAAAACCTTAACCCGCACACTCAATCCAGATCGCAATTATGTGTCGCCTAGTGGCAGTGAATTTACCTTGCCAGGTCGAGCATTAATGCTGGTTAGAAATGTAGGCCATCTGATGACCAATAATGCCATTCTAGATGGAAACGGGAATGAAGTACAGGAGGGGATTATCGACGCTGTTGTTACCTCTCTGTGTGCAAAGCACTCTCTAATTGGAAACACCACTTTCAAAAACTCAGAAAAAGGATCTATCTATATTGTAAAGCCAAAAATGCATGGTCCAGAAGAAGTCGCATTTGCAAATGAACTTTTTAATAGAACAGAAGATTTACTCGAGTTAGCCAGAAATACACTGAAAATTGGGGTCATGGATGAGGAACGCCGAACTTCGTTAAATCTTAAAGCCTGTATCAAGGAAGTACAGGAGCGTGTTGTCTTTATTAACACAGGATTCCTTGATCGGACGGGTGATGAAATGCACACGTCGATGGAGGCGGGTGCGATGATCCGAAAGAATGAGATGAAATCTACGCTATGGCTGCAAAGCTACGAGAAATCTAATGTGAACAATGGTCTTTCTACCGGCTTCCAAGGACGTGCTCAAATCGGTAAGGGAATGTGGGCAATGCCTGATTTAATGAAGAGCATGCTCGAGCAAAAAATAGGACATTTAATGGCAGGAGGAAATACAGCATGGGTTCCATCGCCGACAGCCGCAACACTGCATGCACTTCATTACCATCAAGTAAATGTAAAGGATGTACAAAATGATCTTCTCGGCAGTATTTCTGATTTACGGGATGATATTTTACAAATTCCGGTTTCTGATCAAACGATCTGGAGTCCAGAAGAAATCCAAGCCGAGCTTGATAATAACGCTCAAGGAATACTTGGCTATGTTGTAAGGTGGGTGGAGCAGGGAATCGGCTGTTCAAAGGTACCTGATATTAATAATATAGCGCTCATGGAAGACCGAGCCACTCTTCGTATTTCCAGTCAGCACGTTGCGAACTGGCTGCACCACGGAATTTGTACAAAGGAACAAGTGGTTAAAACGCTAGAGAGAATGGCTAAAGTAGTAGATGAACAAAATGCAGACGATCCTGCCTACAGACCAATGGCCAATGACTTAGAGCAATCAGTTGCCTTCCAGGCAGCATGTGATTTAGTGTTTAAAGGCTATGACCAGCCAAGTGGATATACGGAACCAATCTTGCACAGCCGCCGTCTCGAAGCGAAAGCAAAATATTCAGTTCGAGCCTAATCAAAGATGTAGTCAGGGCATTTTTTCAAAATGCCTGATGTAGGAAGGCATTTTCTTCAATTATGCCTTAGCAAAGAGGTGGGTAAGTTTGCAAAGAGATAATGTGGTAAAGTCCGTAAGCAGGGCACTAGATATTATTGCACTTGTGGGTATGAAAAAGGGCGGTCTTGGTGTTACGGAGATTGCTAATCAAATTGATATCAATAAAAGCTCTGTTTTTAGAACATTGTCCACCCTTGTTCAATATGGCTATATCGAACAGGATCATGAAACAGGGAAATACAAGCTCGGGCTTAAGTTCCTGGAAATTAGCTCAAAGCTGTTAGAATCTATTGATCTAAGAACTGAAGCAATGCCATTTCTCCAAAAGCTTGAAAATAAGACGAATGAAGTGATTCATCTTGTTGTCTATGACCAGGGAGAAGTGGTTTATATTGAAAAATTAGAAGGAAATGAAACCTTACGAACCCACTCAAAGGTTGGAAAAAGAGCTCCGATGCATTGTACGTCCGTTGGGAAGGCGATACTTTCCCATTTGCCTGAAAGTGATGTTCTGGCTATCCTTAACCGCAAAGGGTTGCCGTATCATACAGACCATACGATTACTTCGACGGAAGAATTCTTGCGTGAGCTAAAACAAATAAGACAAAGGGGTTACGCGTTAGACTTAGAAGAAAATGAGTATGGTATTACCTGCATCGCTGCACCTGTTTTTGATCATTTAGGAAATGTCGTAGCGGCTGTCAGTATATCAGGTCCAACGACACGAATGACCACCGAGCGTTTGAACCAACTCGGACCAATTATGATCCAAACAAGCCAGCAAATATCAGCAAGACTCGGGCATGTTAAATAAAACAAGCCGCAAAACTTGGAAGAGTTTTGCGGCTTTTCTTTTACATTTTTACAATAAAGCGTCCTCTGGCCTGCCCTTGTAAAATAATCGGGAGAGTCGCTGGAAGCTCTTCTAAACTTATTTCTTTGGAAATGGATTCTAAAACTTCCGGTTTAAAATCACTGACCATTCGCTGCCAAAGTGGTTTACGGACTTCCATTGTACAATAGACAGAATCAATACCAAGAAGATTGATCCCACGCAGGATAAACGGAAACACCGTGGCAGGGACGTTGCCGCCGCCTGTTAATCCACTGACCGCCACTGAACCATTATAGTGGATTTTACTTAAAATAGCTGCAAGTGATTCTCCGCCAACTGGATCAACGGCACCAGCCCAAAGCTGTTTATCTAACGCTTTGACCTTTCCGTTGTAAACTTCCTCCCGAGAAATAACCTCTTTGGCACCAAGTTTATGTAAATAGTCGTATTCACTTTCTTTTCCAGTGCTAGCAACAACTTCGTAGCCTCGTTTTGCCAAGATGGCAACAGCGATACTTCCTACTCCTCCAGTTGCGCCTGAAACTAGCACTTTTCCTTTTTCAGGAGAGAGTCCGTTTTCTTCAAGTCTTTGTACCGAAAGTGCGGCCGTTAACCCAGCTGTTCCATAAATCATAGATTCTTTTAAAGAAAGGCCAGCAGGTAATGGTACAATCCAATCAGCGGGAATCCGTGCATATTCACTGTAACCGCCATAATGGGAAACCCCAATTTCATAACTGGTGGCAATGACTTGGTCTCCCTCTGAGAAACAGGGGTCTTCCGAAGAAACAACCACTCCAGCTAAATCAATCCCTGGTACAAACGGGTAGGACCTGACAATTTTCCCTTCAGGAATACTGGCTAAGCCGTCTTTGTAATTAATACTAGAATAAGCAACATTAATTAATACTTCACCCGCAGGTAAATCATTTAAAGAAATATGTTTAATCCCAACCGAAAAATCACTTTCTGTCTTATCAACGACTAAAGCCTTGAAATCCTCTTTCAAAATAATAACACCCTCCCCAATATAAAATTTTCCATTTCCATCATACTACATTATTATTAATGTATAGAACTCTGAATTGGAGTGATGCTTATGTTTGCAGCAGGACAAAAGGAAATGCAGAAAATGGATCAGTACACCATTGAAAAAATCGGCTTACCTGGCGTTGTGTTAATGGAGAATGCGGGAGCTAGATTAGTAGAGGAAATACTCAAAAGTACAACTAGCAGCAATCCAAAAGTGATTGTTTTAGCAGGAGGCGGCAATAATGGCGGTGATGGTTTCGTCATCGCACGCAGGCTATTTGATCATGGATTACATCCAAAGCTGTGGTTATTAGCAGACCCTGAACGAATAAAGGGCGATGCTAAATTACATTTAGATATTTATCTGAATAGAGGATTACCGCTAATTCAACTTCAAAAAAATAACATGAATACACTTCAGGTTGAGTTATGTCAGGCAGACATTATAATCGACGCCATTCTAGGAACGGGTGTAAATGGTCCAGTTCGAGAACCTCTAAAAGACGTTATTTCGTTGGTTAATACATATGAAGGTAAGAAAATAATCATTTCAGTTGACATTCCATCAGGGGTTAGCAGTAATACGGGTAAGGTTGAGGGAGAAGCCATCAAAGCATCAAAGACGATTACCTTTGTGTTCCCGAAAAAAGGATTCTTTTTAAATGAAGGACCTCAACATATTGGTGAGTGGAAGGCAGTAGACATTTCTGTACCGCCTACGATTGTTAAAGATTTAGAATTAGATTTACCTAAAATAATTACCGAACATCGAGCCAAGGCTGCTATTCCAATACGATCAAAACATGGTCATAAGGGCACTTTCGGTCATGTGCTTATTCTAGGCGGTTCTCGGCAATATGTCGGTGCTCCAATCTTCTCAGCAAAATCTGCCTTGCATTCTGGAGCTGGACTAGCCACACTAGCAATACCAGAAACGATTTATCCAATGGCAGCTGCACAAAATCCTGAATCTTTGTTACTGCCTTTGTCAGCTGAGGATGGACATTTTGCAGAAGGTGCAATTGATGAACTCGGGCCATTGCTCCATCAATTTGACTGTGTTGCAGTTGGACCAGGAATAAGCATATTTCCAAACGGAGAAGAGTGGATGAATGCATTATTCTCTAACCTGACCAATCATCCCGTGGTTATTGATGCAGACGCTCTTTACCTAATCCGCAATCAAATGGATATGCTTAAAAACTATAAGGGTCAGGTAATCATGACTCCTCACCCAGGAGAAATGTCAAAGCTGTTAAATATATCGGTGAAGGAAGTAGAAGAAAATCGACTTGAAATCGCGCGTCAATTTGCTAAAGAGCATTCAATCTATTTACTTTTAAAAGGACATCGTTCTGTAATCGCAGCACCATCGGGAGAACTATACATAAACCCACATGGTCATGATGCCCTCGGAAAAGGCGGGAGTGGTGACGTTTTAACAGGACTAATTGCGTCTTTTCTTGCTCAAGGAGCACCTCCACTAAACGCGCTAATTTCTGCTAGTTATTTACATGCTCGTGCCGGTGAAGAGAAAGCAAAAGAATTATCCAGATATGGCGTAATGCCTTTTGATATCATCGATGGGGTAAAGAGGCTTTTAAACGAATTGTAACATTCTTATTTATGTACTAAATTTAATACTTTGAACTAAAATAGAAAAAGGAAAAAATTTTATAAATTGATAGAATGTTCTTCGGGGTGCTTTATTTTTTCAAAAGTTTATCTTGTTGAAACCTATTAACCTATTTATCCGTCTTTTAATTTAGGCTCTGTTATAACTGAATGTTGATTTCACTGTGTTTGAAATATAAACGGAAAAATTCCGGCTAAATTGGGAAATACCCATATTTCCTTAAAAATAAAGGAAGTTTTTCCGGTTATATTATCCAAATCTTTGGATTTTGTCTTATTTAGAGCAGTTAATCGGAAAATCTCCGCTTATATCTGCTTCTTAAGCTGCCTCTATATACATTAGCCGGAAATTATCCGCCTATGAGTTCTCATACCTACACGAAAATCAACAATGAATAATAATAGAGCCTTAATTTGAAGCAGCATAGAGATTTGATAAGGAGTGATTGATTTGAAGCATTTTTATAAGTTGACGGTATTTGCTATTATTCTGGCATTAATAGTATCTGTAAGTAGTACAAGCAAGGTGTTAGCTAATACGAACGGCAATACTGAAGAGAGTATCAATGAAAAGTTTGGGCTGCCCATCGTGGTTTACGGGGAAGCATTATCAGCTGCTCAAAAGGAAGAAGTGAGAGATCTTTTAAACGTAACGGACACAAGCAAAGTGAAAGAGATTACGGTTTCTGGAGAAGACTTAGATAAGTATATTAAAGGTGATGCACATTCTAATATGTATTCCTCTGCTAAAATCACTCGGAAGGATGCGGGTGAAGGACTTGTTATTAACCAGGTAACACCTGAAAATATTACAGAGGTTACTGATGAAATGTACGCAAACGCCCTGTTGACGGCTGGAATTCAAGATGCAGTTGTAGATGTAGCTTCTCCAGTAAAAGTTAGTGGACACTCTGCATTAGTAGGGATTTATAAGGCTTATGATGAAGGTGAAGGCGCAACGTTAGATTTAGAGCGTACAGAAGTTGCCAATGAGGAATTAAACCTGGCTACTGATTTAGCAAAAAAAGAAGGACTGAATCAGGATAAGGTAAGTGAACTGCTAACAGAAATCAAAAAGGAAATTGCTGAACAAAACCCTGCAACAAAAGAAGAAGTTGCAGCGATTATTGATGAAAAATTAAAGACGCTCGAAATCAGCTTAAGTCCTGAGGACCGTCAGCTATTACTAGACTTATTTGAAAAAATGAGAGACTTAAATATTAATTTCGATAATGTTAAATCACAGCTTGAAAACCTTACCCAGGATATTCAGCAGCGGATAGAAGAAGCAGTAGGCGACAAGAATTTTCTTCAGCAGGTAGCCGATTTTTTTAAAGAATTAATAGAAAGTATCAAGAGTATATTCTCGTAAGTCTAAGGCTCAGTCATTGAACTGAGCCTTTTTTTGTAATGAAATTTTAATGATAAAAAAAAGAGGAATAGCAACAGGACTATATAAAAATCCCCATTTTTTTGTTAAAATAGTATTTAAGGAAAAAGTTTCGACAAAATTCAATAAAAATCTGCTTTAGTTAGATTATAATAAATACTAGCGTAATAAATCTGCTAATAGCTTCAGATCTTAAAAATAAACATTTGAATTTTTTGAATTTTGAATAATGAGATAATGAATTTTTGCGGGAGCAGGAGGAAATTTGTCATGTGGGATTTTGAAATGGATATAGATCAAGTAGCTAGAATAAAAGTAATCGGTGTTGGCGGCGGCGGTAATAACGCTGTAAACCGTATGATTGAAGACGGTGTTCAAGGTGTTGAATTTATTGCGGTTAATACTGATGCTCAAGCACTTAAACTATCAAAAGCAGAAATTAAAATGCAAATCGGTGCAAACTTAACGAGAGGTTTAGGTGCTGGTGCCAATCCAGAGGTTGGCAGAAATGCAGTAGAGGAAAGCAGAAAGCAGATTCAAGAAGTTCTAAAGGGAGCAGATATGGTCTTTGTTACCGCTGGTATGGGCGGAGGCACAGGGACTGGAGCTGCACCGGCGATTGCCCAAATCTCCCGTGAGCTAGGTGCATTGACCATTGGTGTTGTGACACGTCCATTCGGATTTGAAGGCCGTAAACGTGCAACGAATGCAGCAGCTGGGATTGATTTAATGCGTGAAGCAGTAGATACATTGATTATCGTACCAAATGATCGTCTATTGCAAATCGTAGATAAAAAGACTCCTATGATTCAAGCTTTCCGTGAGGCAGATAACGTGCTCAGACAAGGTGTACAAGGGATTTCCGATTTAATTGCCGTACCTGGATTAATCAACCTCGATTTCGCAGACGTGAAAACGATTATGTCTAATCAAGGGACTGCCTTAATGGGTATAGGTATGGCGAAAGGTAAGGATCGGGCTGTGGAGGCTGCGAAGAAAGCTATTTCAAGTCCATTGTTAGAAACGTCTATTGATGGAGCTCAGGGTGTTCTGATGAACATCACTGGCGGCAGCAATTTAAGTCTATATGAAGTGCAAGAGGCTGCTGATATTGTTTCTTCTGCTGCTGACAAGGAATTAAACATGATTTTTGGTTCGATTATCAATGAAGACTTAAAAGATGAAATCATGATTACGGTCATTGCAACAGGATTTTCAGAAACAGAACTATCTGCTAAAAAGAACACAGTGAGTCCTTCACGGGATATTACTTCAAGACCACAAACTCAAGGTATCTCACGACGTGAACAGAATGTTCAGGAAGATTCTGCACCTGTTCAGGACAGACAAAGACAACATTCAGAAGATACGCTTGATATTCCTACGTTCCTGCGTAACCGTAATCGAAGATAATACCACCACTAGGGCTGCTGAGAACCATCTCGGCAGCCCTTTTTGGCTTCAAAAGTACAATTGATTCAATTTCGACAATATTTTAAAAACTATGAGGAGCAATTGAATCATTTATGCTAAAATAATAGTGAAATAACAACAGCAAGGAGAAATCGCTATGTTGAAAGATATTTTTATAGGCTTATCCCAAAATCAATTTTTAAATAATGCGGCTAAAAAGTATGGCTTAAAAATGGGTGCACAAAGTGTGGTTGCCGGTACCAATATTGATGAAGTAATCAAAAGTATTAAAGAACTCAATTCACACGGAATCTCTTGTACGGTTGATAACTTAGGCGAATTTGTCTTTAAAGAAGAAGAGGCAACAGACGCAAAAGAACAAATTCTGAATGTCATAGAAGCCATTCATGAGCATAAAGTGGATGCTCATATTTCATTAAAACCCACGCAATTAGGTTTGGATATCGAATACAGCTTTTGCTTAAGCAACTTAAGAGAAATCGTTGAACGAGCAAACAAATACGGTATTTTTGTAAACGTTGACATGGAAGACACCGGTCACCTACAGCCTACTTTTGATGTTTTGGATGACTTGTCTAAGGAATATGATAACGTTGGAACCGTTATACAGGCTTATTTACTTCGTGCTGATGAATACCTCGAAAAATATAAAAACTTCCGTATGCGGATTGTAAAAGGTGCTTATAAGGAGCCCGCTGAATACGCCTACCAAAATAAAAAAGATATCGACGCAAATTTTATTAAACTGATAGAATGGCATTTAGTAAACGGGAAATTCACTTCAATCGCAACTCATGATCATAATGTCATTAATCATGTAAAGGCATTTGTTAAAAAGAACAACATTCCAAATGAGCAGTTTGAGTTTCAAATGCTCTATGGTTTTAGAAAAGACATGCAGCTGCAGCTGGCTAAAGAAGGCTATAACTTCTGTACGTATGTACCTTTTGGAAATGACTGGTATGGCTATTTTATGAGACGGTTGGCAGAAAGACCGCAGAATTTAAATCTAGTCGCAAAACAAGTATTTAACAAGAAGACAAATACGATTATAGGTGTGGCTGCGGGTGCATTTTTGTTAGGTAGATTGACGAAGGATAATAAGAAAAAACGTAGATAAGTGGATTGAAAACTCCTTTCAAATGAAAGGGGTTTCTTTTTTTGTAATTGCTAGGTCTAAAGAACTATTCTTATTAAAATTGACAAGTTTGTACCTGATGGATAATAAGTATTGATTGATGGACGGCATTTTATAAAAGGGGGAAATTTAATGAATAAAAAGAGGTTGTATCTTCCTATGGTCATTCTCTTAACATTCTCTATGATTCTAGCAGCTTGCGGTAACAAAGAGGAGGGTGGAGGAAATCCGGCAAATGAAGAAAAGGAAAAGCCGCAATTTATTAGTATTCTAACGGGTGGTACCGGTGGAACGTATTATCCATTAGGCGGATCCTTTGCAGAAATTATTAAAGATGCAACGGGAATTGACGCAAATGCAGAAACAAGTGGCGCTTCAGCGGAAAATATGACCACCCTTAAGAATGGTGACGCTGAAATTGCCTTTTCTCAAACCGATATCGCTTCGTATGCTGCCGAGGGGAAATTAATGTTTGAAAACAACAAGGTTGATAATGTAATGGCGATTGCCACCTTATATCCAGAAACCATTCAAATTGTTACTACCAAAGAATCCGGAATTACATCGGTTGAAGATTTAAAAGGTAAAAAAGTTTCAGTAGGTGCACCTGGTTCCGGCACAGTTGCCAATGCTGAGCAAATTCTTGAAGTCCACGGCATGACATTTGATGATATTCAAAAACAAGATTTATCATTTGATGAGTCTACACAAGGGATTCAAGATGGTACGATTGACGCAGCTTTTGTAACAGCAGGGACGCCTACTGGTGCGGTTGAAAGTCTAGGTGCTACCGAGGATGTGGTTATTGTTCCAATTGAACAAGATAAAATTGATGCCATAATTGAAAAATATCCATTCTATGTAAAAGACGAGATACCTTCTGGAACATATGGTTTGGAGTCTGCTGTTACTACGGTAGCTGTTCAAGCAATGCTAGTGGCAAGCAGCGATCTTGCGGATGACGTTGTTTATGACATTACGAAAGCAATCTTTGAAAATCTTGATAAAGTGACTCATGCCAAAGGGAAATTAATCAAGGTCGAGAACGCATTAAACGGCGTCGGAATTGAAGTTCATTCTGGTGCCCAAAAATACTTTGATGAAAAAGGCGTAAAAGCACAGTAAAAGAATTAGTTTGTCAATGAATTGGCCGGCCGGAATAAAAGCCGGCCTCCTTTTTCCAAGAGAAAGGGAGGGGGAAATGCGTAGATTTCAATCTATCCAATATCTAGTAATCTTTTTTATTATCCTTATCATTTTAGCAATCATACCCTTCCAGAAAGCTATTGTCTTCCAGCCAAATCGCAGCAATGGAGAATTCGCCTATATTCCTGTAAATAACGAAACTCTTTTCGGAATCAAATACACCCATTCTATTCATTTATCAGATGTGGTAGAAAGCTATAAAATTACTCGCGGCGAGAGAATTCAACAATATGAGCTTATGTATGAAGATTTTGCCATCGGAATGCCTTCCAATGCTGAATATGGGGAAACCTTCGAACAAGTAAATGGCGCATATTACATCAAAAACATGAAACGGGATTTTCCTTTCTTTCACTTACGAATCGGACAGGTTCGTGCCAATCATACAGTGATTTTTAAAAATAAAGAATACCCGTTATCGCGTTCAATCAGACCTGGCACGTCTGTAAAGGTTGAAGTCCGTAAATTGAACTTTTTTAAGCAATGGAAAGGAGTGAATATCCTTGAGTCACTTTGAAGAAACACTGTCAGAGGCAAAGCAGCAGGAGCTTTTAGAGAAATATGATCCTGAAGCTGGAACACGAAAGCTAAAGGGACTTCCTCTTTGGATTGCATTCGGAGGTTTATTGGCCTTTTCTCTCTTTCATTTATATACTGGAATATTCGGGATGTTAACCGCTCAGCTGCAGCGTTCGATACATTTAGGTTTTGCGCTCGCACTCATTTTCTTGCTATTTCCTGCTCGAAAGAAAAATCGCGGAAAAGAGTTTAAGGTCGTTTGGTATGATATCATCCTTGCACTCGTTTCGGTCTTCGTTGGTGCTTATTGGCCGGTCATGATCGATGATTTGGTCCTACGTACAGGAAATATTACACAAATTGATTTCTTAGTTGGTCTCGCAGCCATTTTACTTGTGTTAGAGGCAACTAGGAGGACGGTTGGTCTGCCAATCACCATTATTGCCATTATTTTTATGGTTTACGCTGTTTTTGGACCGTATATGCCGAGTGCCATCGCACACCGAGGGTTAGAATTGGATCGGTTAGTCCAGACGATGTTCTTTACAACGGAAGGAATTTTGGGTACACCGATTGGCGTATCTTCGACATTCATCTTTCTCTTCTTATTATTTGGTTCCTTTTTAATTAAGACAGGAGTAGGTGAGTATTTTAACGATCTTTCGATTGCGATCGCCGGCAGGAGTGTGGGGGGACCTGCGAAGGTTGCGGTTTTTTCGAGCGCTTTACAGGGAACCATCAGCGGCAGTTCTGTTGCAAATGTCGTAACATCTGGAGCATTTACCATTCCCATGATGAAAAACCTCGGTTATAAAAAGGAGTTTGCAGGTGCAGTTGAGGCGGCGTCTTCCACAGGCGGGCAGTTAATGCCGCCGATTATGGGAGCGGCAGCGTTCTTAATGGTCGAATTTATCGGGGGTATTTCCTACTGGGAAATCGCAAAGGCAGCGGCAATACCGGCTGTTCTATATTTTACCGGTATTTGGATCATGACTCATTTTGAAGCAAAGCGAATTGGTCTTCGCGGGTTAACAAAGGAAGAAATGCCAAGCAAGAAAGAGGTCTTTGGTAAACTCTACTTATTAATTCCGATTATAGCGATTGTTCTTTTGTTAATGACTGGAATGAGTGTTATTCGCGCAGCATTATGGTCGATTGTCATTACTGTAGTTGTAAGTGCCATTAAAAAAGAAACAAGGATCGGATTTAAAGGAATTATTGAAGCTTTAGTAGAGGGGGCACGGTCCGCTTTAGGTGTTGCTGCAGCAACGGCTGCTGCAGGTATCATTGTCGGTGTCGTTACAAAAACAGGATTAGGATTAAAAATGGCAAACGGGCTTCTCGATATTGCAGGAGGAGCATTGCTGCCAACCTTGTTTTTGACGATGATTGCTTCCTTAATCTTGGGAATGGGTTCACCAACGACCGCTAATTATGTCATCACTTCAACGATTGCAGCACCTGCGATCATTTTGTTAGGAGTCCCTGATTTATCTGCTCACTTATTTGTGTTTTATTTTGGTATTGTGGCGGATATAACTCCACCTGTTGCTTTAGCTGCATTTGCCGCAGCGGCAATATCAGGCGGAGAGCCGTTTCGAACGGGCGTGGAGTCAACAAAGCTTGCGATATCTGCGTTTATCATACCATATATGTTTGTCTTATCACCGGAGTTACTGATGATAGATACCACTTGGACTTATCTCATTTGGGTTGTATCTACAGCCTTTATTGGCATGATAGCCATTAGTGCAGGAGTTATCGGTTTTTGGGTGCGAAAATTGAATTGGATGGAACGTATCGTTTCTCTTGGTGCAGGAATATGTTTAATTTATCCAGAAAATATCTCCGACATCGTCGGTTTAGTATTGTTTACGATCTTACTGGCTTTGCAATATTTTTATAAACGAGGTCAGATTCATAACGTGCAAAACTGAATGAAAGGTAAAAATTCGGGACTTCATTTTTGAAGTCCCGAGTTTTTGATTTCTTTCATTATTCTACTCTTTTAATTCTGCCTTGAAATTATAGAAATCGCCGTTTATGATAAATTTTTGTTTATTTGTAAAATAAATAAGAAGTCTTGAACCAGGGGGACACATGGCAGTAAATAAATTAGCTAAGACTTAACGACTAGATAAGGGAAATCGTACTTATGACGACTTCTCTTTTTTTATTTGGGGCAATGTTAGAATTGTCCTATCCAAACCTCCGTTACTTTACCGAATAATATTAGATTAGTATAAAATATGAACGGCCATCGTTTGATGGCTGTTTGCTATTATTCCTGTTTTAATTAGCAATGGTTGTGAAACTTTTTGATTTGTCCGCGGATTTCTCCGTCAGGATTTTGGACTGTATGGGCATTGACATATGTTTTACCATCTCTCATAAGTTCTATTAAATCTGAAAGTGATTGTCCCATTAGGGGACCAACAAGATCATCTGCTGTAATGATTCCTTCAACGACTCCTTTTTTTACACTTATACTAGGGTCAGCTGGACCAAATAGAAAGACGACAACAGGACCGTTTACACCTCTTCTCCCTAAATGAATATGAGCCTGAGTAAAATTATCAAGATTATTTACAGTTAGGCGATATCCAATCCTTCTTTCATCTCTGCTAACTTTAAATTTTGCAAACCCAAAAGCATCTGTTCGAACAGGCGGGACCTCCTCGGAACCTTCTAATATCGCAAAAAACAGTTGATTATTTTCCATATATATCCTCCAAAAAAACTTAATTTATGTATCATATTTTCTAGAGGATAAATTGCTTGTACGAATGTCCTAAGGCATTGAAACCATTGCATCTTCATAAAAATTTTTTCGCTGTTTTTATTTTAGATTTAAATTCGGTCGAATAATTTCGGCAGTTTTTTTATGTGTAATCATAGTGAATCAATTTCGTAAAAAAAGATAGGTTTGTTAAAATAAGAGTAATTAGGAGGAACGTACGATGAAAAGATGCGGCTGGGTAAATCAGGATCCACTTTATATCGATTATCATGATTATGAATGGGGCGTGCCGGTATATGATGATCGTTTGCTATTTGAATATTTGAACTTAGAGGGGGCACAAGCAGGCTTGAGCTGGTATACGATACTTAAAAAGAGAGAAAATTATCGTAAGGCATTTGATCATTTTGAACCTAGTATAATTATTTCCTATGATGAAAAGAAAATCGAAGAACTTTTACAAAATGAAGGAATTGTGCGAAATAAACTCAAAATCAATGCCGTCATGACAAATGCGAAGGCATTTTTGAAGGTGAAGGAAGAATTTGGTTCCTTTAGCACGTATATTTGGTCATTTGTTGATGGTAAGCCTATTATCCATCACTTTAAAGATTTATCAGAAGTTCCAGCTACGACGGATATAAGTGATAAATTAAGTAAGGATTTAAAAAAACGCGGCTTTAAATTTGTTGGCTCGACAATTTGTTATGCCTTTATGCAAGCAACAGGAATGGTAAATGATCATTTAGAATCATGCATTTGCTCCAAAAAAAACCAGGAAAAAAGCACATAAATCAGTCTGTTCTTTATAATGAATGGACTGTAAACGTTTGATATAATTTTATTATAAGTTATATTAACCCTTTACTCTGCTGATGTTATATAATATATTGTTCTTAATAGGGAACAAAAGTAAATTTTTTCAAATTGTTTTGAAACCAATTTGGATGAAGAACGTCTAATATGATGAATCCAATTTCAGGAAAATTTTTAGGAAATTTGCAGGAATTCTGTGTTGGAAAGCGAAATAGATTAGAAGAATGAGAGCAAAATCCTTTATCTGAATATTCGGAAGTGCTTCGTGAGGAATGACGAGATTTGGGGGAAAAGAGGAGAAGGTATAAATGTCTATACGGACCTGGGCGATTTCATTCATATTAGTTGGCAGTTTAATAGGGTTAGCAGGATGTGCGGAGAAAACAAACGGCGAGGAAGCTGAGCTGGAGCACAAAGTAACAGAACTCGAAAAGAAGCTTGAAGAGCAAAAAGCTGCAGAAGAAGCAGCAAGGAAAGCAGCGGCAGAAGCAGAAGCAAAACGTAAAGCTGAGGAAGAAGCTAAAAAGCCAAAAGTGGTTAATGTAGTGGATCCAATTTCAAAAAACATTATTAAAAGCCTCATTCCAGTCGATATGGGGTTTGGAACAGATAATGTAAAATATAAGAATGAGCTTGAGAATTGGGCTAAGGAGTTAGCAAGAGGAACAGATACCACTCCAGGTTATGACTCGAAAATGGTCCTCGATAAAATTGATGCCAATGGGCAAGTCATTAAAGGGAAACCAAGAGTCATTCTTGAAGAAGCAGAACTAGTGAATAAAATTATCGAAGCGTCAGTCAAGGGAGGAGATGTTGTTCTTCCAATCTATGTGACCGAAAGCGGCTATAAGCCTGAGGATGCTGCCAATTTATCCGAAGTGGTCGTAGCAACATATACAACGAAATTTAATCCTAGTATAACAGGAAGAAATAAAAACATTGAATTGTCTGCACAGGCAATTGATAATGTCATTGTTGGAACAGGAGATATTTTCTCTTTTAACCATACGGTCGGACCGAGTGACGAAGCACATGGATATCAGCCAGCCCAAGAAATCGTTAATAAGCAATTGGTCATGGGAATTGGCGGTGGTATTTGTCAAACCTCCTCTACCTTGTTTAATGCAGTTGACCAATTAGCTATCGAATATGTGGAATGGCACCATCATTCCTTGACAGTGGGGTATGTACCTGTAGGACGGGATGCAACGGTTTCATATGGCGGTAAAGATTTTCAATTTAAGAATACTGCTGGTGTGCCGTTATTGATTAAAGCCGTTTATAATCCGAATGGAACCTTAACCGTAGAAGTTAGGACATCTGCAGCATACCAAAGCTTACTTCAAAAAAGATAAGTTCATATGGAAAGACATGTGAGCAATCAATCACATGTCTTTTTTGCATATTAATGAAGCCTATTTCTGTGTGAACCCAAATAAACTAGGTCCCAGCCCTGTCCAATAGTAATGTACTGAATAGTTTATCCTGAGAGTACAATCTGTCAGGAGATGAATATTGATGCAAAATATGAATAATATGGAGCCTAGTGAACTGTGTCAGGAGTTCGCTAGAATACTTGGTGCAACACCTTCGGTAATCAATGGGGTATGTACAGCAACGAGGTCCAGGACGAATATCCATCCTGTGGTTTTAGGCCGTCGGGCTGAATCATTTATGTTTGTTCCACAGGCATTTTCTTTTGAAAATATAGGACGAGATGGCAGGGCATTATGTTTGGGAGAAACCGTTATCCTTCAAGATGAGATTAATCCTTTTATTACAAGGCTGCGCGAGGATGGAATTATTGTAACTGCCCTGCACAACCACTGGCTGTTTGAAGAGCCTCGTTTGATGTATATTCACTTTGAATCGATTGATGAGCCGCTAGACTTTGCTAGAAAGGTCGCAGATGCACTAGAGGTACTGACTACACGGAACATGGGTCGTTCAAGTAGAGTTCGACAGGCAACAAATAGAAGAGCAGAAGAACTATGCGAGGAGTTTCACGATATTCTTGGAGGCATGAGCACGTTCGAAAATGGTGTTTGCATGGTGATGAATTCGCGGACTAATATCATGGCGCGTATATTAGGGAGGAGAACCAGATCGTTTCTAGCATTACCGCAAATGTTTGTGTTTGAATCGCTTTCCTCGGACGGACGGGCTCTTTGTAGCGGGGAGACAGTGATTCTTCAAGAAGAACTGAATCCATTTATCAGTATTCTGCGTGAACATAATATTATCGTAACAGCATTCCACAATCACTGGCTTTTTGAGAATCCAAGGCTTATGTATATTCATTTTGAAAAAATCGACCGGCCACTCGATTTTGCAAGAGATGTCAGGGACGCATTATCTGTTCTAACAAAAAGAGAGATCCGACCTACTAACTCATAACATGAAAAACCACGATGATCGTTCCCAATCATCGTGGTTTTTCGATTTATTCTAAGCCTTCAATCGTGATTTCTTTGGCAGGCAGGAAGTCTTCATCCGTATCCAAATAGGTGACATTTACCTTATCTCCCTCTTTAAGATAAATGATCATTGGTTCCTTTTCAGAAGATAGGATATAACTTTTCTTATTGTCTAAAAGGAATGACACGACAGTGAAGTCTCCAGTCTTTTCTTTATAAACACGGAGAACAGTACCGGTTATCTCTTTTTCCTCCGCATTCGAACTGCCATCCACTGAACCGCCGCCTCGTTGGAGAGCGGTTTTATATTGTTTGAGAGCTTCGTTAGGAGTAACCCCAAACACGGAAATTTCCGGATTAGCGGCCGATACAATAAAATAATTCTGTAAGAACCCATTGGAATCCAGTACAGGAGTTAACCAGCTTGCTTCACCATAAAAGTTATAGATTACTGGCATTTCACCATGCCATTTCTTTTCAATAAATTTCTTTTCAATTATTTGCAGGGCTCCTTGTGAATCCATATAAGATTCTTCAGGGTTCCCCGTATAATAAGTCGCCTCTCCTGTACGGGAGTTGGTCAATGAGTAACCGAGCATGGAATCGACGCCTTCTTTAGGTGAGGTAAAGTCAGTGAAATAATACATAACTCCTTTTTGATCGAAAATAGGACTTACATTTGCCTCCGTTCCTTCGTCGGAAGGCAGTTTCACATCTGACTTTCCGAAGAGACTATTCCAAAATCCATGAACATAATTTCCAAAGTAGCTGTTTTGCAGGCTGACAATTTCAGGTGATACGGCACCATCAATAAACTTAGGAACATTCGCTAAAGTATATGACTTTGTGTCCCCATTTTCCGAATCTACTACAACAACACCGTGAACATCAAAGCCATTTCGCGCTGAAATAAATTGACCGTACGAGCGGATGTAATAAGGCTTCCCATCATCATCGATTTCTAATTGAACATCGCCATAGAAAATATGTTTCGGCAACTGCATACGAATATGTCGTTCAACATCTTTATTAAAATAGGAAGAAGGTGTATAAATCATTGCTGACTTGATAAACTTTGGATTATCAGAAGAATCAGTGGCACTTAACGTAAAGTAACCAGGTGTTTCTTTTCCTTTCCACCATTTGAAAAATCCAGAAAACTCAACAGGTGCGATATAGACGTAATCTCCATTTACTTTTTGAATTTGAAGATTACCCAACTCGTAATAGCTCGTGTTTGGCACTTGTCCAAACGCTTTTTTCATTTTATTGCGGGCAAATTCTGGTGGTACACTAGCAGGTGTTTCTTTTTCATCAAAAGTTTTAATTTCCACTTTTTGATCCATCTTAGCAATCTCATATTTTTCATCTGCGTTATAGAGAAAGGCTGTGAGAAAGTAAATCCCAAGGATTAGACTTGCCGCAAACAGCAGTGCTTTCACTTTCCTTTCCAGCCCAGTAGAAATGAGTACACCTAATGCAGTAATAATAATGGCAAGAACCCATAAGGACGATAGGTTTCGATCATAATTCGTAAAATAATAGTAAGCAAAAACAGAAGGAATCAAAATAACAATTAAAGTAATAATTGCTCCAGGAATGAACCTTTTAGCCCCGTTAGAACTCTTCTTATTACTTTTCTGGCCAGTGGACTTTTCATCTCTATATATCGGTATAAGAACAAGAGCAGAAACAATAGCAACAATCAAAGAAAATAAAAACATATTCCCCATAACCATTTCTCCTTTTTTAAGATATCTATTTTCAGAGTCCCTATTTATACGATTGTATAGGTATAAAGTTTCAATAAGTTTTAGCAATAAGAAAAGCTCCCTCTGAACATAATTCAGAGGGAGCTTGTACCTTATTGAGGCTTTTTGTTTTCTTCGTTTGAACTTCTTACATCTTGTCTGACTGGAGTCAGTTCTTCAGAAGCTTCTGTTTGGTATTGTAATTGCCTTGTTTGCTGTTGTCCGCCTTGATCTTTAAGAACATTATTTGCAACATATTTATGGAACATATATTCAAATAATGCAACACCAATAGCGGCAATTAAAGACATTGAAAAATGATTGTCTCCGTAGGTTAGGCTTCTGCTCATCAACCATATGATGAGAAATGCTAAGCCAAAATCTGCAATGGTTGCTACAGTATTATTGGTTCTAGGTAAAATTAGCAGATCTCCGATAAGATAGGCCGCCACACCAAGAACAAGTGTGATAAGAAAGATGTTGCCAAATGACATGTCATAAAGTAAACCGAGGATAAGCGACAAAAGGACAAGACTTGAAACAAATTTAATTGCCATTGCTTTTACGTGTTTCATTCTTTCCACCTCCTTTGAAAATTATTGTGTATAATTTTTTAATTATTATTCATTACAGTCGTTTCCAGCTTCTTTTGGAAGAAATCAAAAAAAGTGCCGGGCACCGCAATTAGCGGTACCTGGCACTTTTATTACTCGTATGATTTTACTAATTCATCAATTAGTGAACCGACAAAAGCTACTGCTTTACAGACTGGCTCTGGGGTCGACATATCTACACCAGCATGTTTCAAAAGCTCGAGTGGTTTCATGGTTCCACCAGCACGCAGGACTTCCAGCCAGCGGTCAACAACAGGCTGACCTTCTTCCTGGATTAATTGTGCCACTACAGTAGAGGCAGTCAATCCAGCGGAGTAGGTGTAAGGATATAAGCCCATGTAATAATGTGGCTGGCGCATCCAAGTCAGGCTTGCACCTTCATCGATTTCCACCGTATCTCCCCAGAATTCAGTAAGTACTTCTCTGGTCACTTCAGATAAAGTATTAGCAGTGAGGGCTTTTCCGTCTTCTGCTAACGCATACACTCTGCGTTGATATTCAGCCTCTAGTAAATGAGTGACAAAATTATGATAATACGTTCCTAATATCTGAAGCACTACCCAGCAATGCATTTGTTTGTCGTTATTATTTGCTAAAAGGTGCTGTCCTAATAAAAGCTCGTTCATCGTAGATGGAGCTTCAATAAAATACAAAGAAGGGCGAACATTCATGATTCTTTGATTTTTATTAGCCAGATAAAAATGTCCTGCATGACCGAATTCATGTGCAAGGGTGAAGCAGCCACGCATATTATCCTGCCATGTAACTAAAATGTATGGGTGTGCACCATAAGGGCTAGAACAGAAGGCACCTGTGGATTTACCGATATTATCTGCAAGATCCACCCATCGCTCTTTAAAGCCTTTTTCAATGATTTCGGTATACTCTGTGCCCATTACCTTCAATGATTCCAAGATAAGGTGACTTGCTTCTTGATAGGTTGTTTCAGGATTAAAATCAGGATCTAATGGTGCTTTTAAATCACAAAACTTCATGACATCAAGGTCTAAAGCCTTTTTCTTTAGCTGAGCAAACCGGCGCATGTGAGGGGCAAGCTCTTTAAAAATAATATCAATTTGGTTGTTGTACATTTCAAGTGTTACTTGCTGTGGTTCTAAAAGCATTTGTTCAACTGACTGATAGTTTCGTAATCGAGAAAGTGTTACTTGCTTTTTTACTTCAGTAGAATAGGCTGCTGCAATCGTATTTTTGTATTGTTTTAGCGTTGAAACGAATGAATCATATGCTTTTCTGCGCGTTTCTGTATCGGCAGAAAATTCATAGCGGTTTTCAAAAAGAGCAAAAGAAACAGGTAATTCATGCCCTTCACTATCCGTGATAGGGGCATAGTCCATGTCTGCTAATTTAGCCATGTTATAAATGGTATAAGGGGCACCATGTACCTCTCCTAAAGCGGCTAATACTTCTTCTGTTTCTGGTGAAAGTCGATGTTTTTTCGTTTCAAGCAGCTCGACTAAATCTTTTCGGAAAGGTTGAAGCTCTGAATTCTCTTGAAGATATTTTTCAATCGTTCCTTCTTCAAGTGAAAGGATTTCAGAATGAATAAATGATAATGCAGATGTCATCTTTGTCCTTAGTGTTGCTAATTTGGCAGAATTAGCCTGATTATCAGGATCAGTTCCATCAGCGGATTGCTTTAAGCTTGCATAGGTCGCTGCTTTGACCATTTTCATTAATAGGTGTTCTTGAGCCATCAAGCATGCTGATAACTCTTTTGAACTAATATGTAACGTGCCTTTAAAGTGCTCAATCTTTGTGGTATCATTTTCAATCACTGCAAGTTCTGCTTCCCATGCCTGATCTGACACAAATAAATCATCAAGTTTCCATGTTAAATCCTCTGGAACCTCTGAGCGGGTAAGCCGCTTTTCAACCGTTTTTTTCATTTAACTTCTCCTCCTCAAAACCTTCGAGTTCCTAAGTAATATCATATATTATGTGAATATTAAAGCAAATAAAAAATGAGTCGAAGTTTTTACGTTTCGACTCATTCTATTCACCATTCTCTAGGTTCATAATTAAGATCACTAAATAATTGCTGCTTTTCTTTTTTCGTTAGATCTCTCCATTGACCAACAGGGAGGTTGCCTAAGTGAATATTCATAATCCGAATTCGCTGAAGACGGACAACGGAATATCCGAGAGCCGAGCACATCCGACGAATTTGCCGATTCAACCCTTGCGTTAAAATAATTTTAAACACAAACTTTGACAGTTGTTCCACTTTACATGGGAGTGTTTTCGTATCTAAAATTCTAACTCCTGCTGACATGTTTTTCAAAAACTCAGAAGTAATCGGCTTATCTACTGTTACGATATATTCTTTTTCATGTTTATTCTCAGCACGCAGTATTTCGTTGACGATATCTCCGTCATTGGTTAAGAGGATTAACCCGTCTGAATCTTTATCTAATCTTCCAATGTTAAAAATTCGAAGAGGGTGGTTCACTAAGTCAATGATATTACCTTTGATATGTCGTTCTGTTGTGCTTGTAATCCCTACAGGTTTATTTAAGGCAATATAAACATAATTTTTGGCGACCCTAATGGTTTCACCGTTGACACGAACCACATCTCCAGGCTCAACCTGACTTCCAACCTTTGCAATTTTTCCGTTAATCGTAACTCTACCTTCTTCTATCCATTTATCCGCTCCGCGCCTAGATGTTTTTCCAGACTCGGAAATAAATTTATTTAATCGCAGGTTAAACACATCCTTAATTTCGTTCAATATGTTCTTAGAATACTTAACTGGCAGCTTAATTTCAAGGTTGAACTTACTTGGTTTTTACCTAGAGCAACTCTTTTTCGTATTTCTTATAAAGTTCGAGCAGGGGAAAAAGGTTTCTCTAGACCCACTAGATGTTTTTGTTCAATAATATAGAAGAGATAAGAAGTGGGTGATGAAAATGTTAGAAGAACAAGGATTTTTGGATTTAAAAAGAGGAGAGCGCGGTGCTATTATTAGTATTATTGCCTACATTTGTTTGTCAGCATTAAAACTAGCAGTTGGATATATAGCAAATTCCGAGGCATTGAAAGCAGACGGTTTAAATAATGTAACAGATATCATTGCGTCAGTGGCAGTTCTTATAGGTCTAAAATTATCTCAAAGACCGGCAGATGATGATCATCCATACGGTCACTGGAAAGCAGAAACCGTAGCTTCCATGGTTGCCTCCTTTATCATGGCAGCCGTGGGTCTGAAGGTTGCATACGAAGCAATCATTAGTATTTTTTATGTACAAACAGGATCTCCAGATGTTATCTCTGCCTGGACAGGGCTTTTTTGTGCGTTCGTGATGTACTTGGTTTATCGGTATAATAAAAAACTAGCAATGGAAATTAACAGTCAATCTGTCATGGCGGCAGCAAAGGATAATCTCTCAGATGCCTGGGTAAGTGTAGGTACTTTTATCGGTATCATCGGTGCACAGTTTGGACTCCCTTGGCTTGATCCTTTAGCAGCAGTACTTGTTGGACTCCTCATTTGTAAAACAGCATGGGACATTTTTAAAGAAGCATCACTCTATTTAACGGATGGATTTGACGAAAAGCAAATCGATATTTATAAAGATACTATCCATCAATGTCATGGCGTTAAAGGTGTTAAAGAAATAAAAGCGAGGAATTACGGTAACAACATCGTCGTGGACGTCGTCATACTGGTTAATTCGACATTAGATGTGAAAAAGGCTCATGATATTGCCACAACAGTGGAAGAGGAGTTAATGAGGACACATAAGGTTTATGACGTACATGTTCACGTAGAACCTAAGTAAGACGATACATAAAAAACAAAAAGGATGGAGCTTTTATGCTTCATCCTTGCTTAAACTCTCTAGTAATTTCTCCTGCGCATTTTATATACCAGCATATTATTGCCATCCCAGCCTCTTGTGATAATGAAATTACCACTTATCGTTTCATATAGTTTTACGCTGCTAGGATTTGATTCATCCCGTTTTTCTTTCGGGGTATGATCGGTTGCCACGTTTTCGATAGTGTTATCGGCTGCAACTTCTTCGATGGTATTATTGGCTGCCACGTCTTCAATCGTGATTGTCGGGCTTTTTTCTGTATCTACGCTTAGAGAATCCCTGTGCTTTGGTCTATGACCCCAGAACTTGGAAGAATCAAATATTGATCTTTTTTCCTCCAATAGTTGTTTCTTGTCTGCCGTGAAATCTCTCATTGTTTGCACCTCCTGTAGCGTTATAAAGCAGTAAGCCACTGCTCCTCCTTAGTAAAACAATCCATTGTTTTTACTAATTTACGTATAACTACCTAGAAATGCATGGGCAAATGCTCAGTCGATAAAATTCTCATAAGCCAAATGTCTATTTTAGTGTTCTTCTTCGTTTTCCTCCAATTGTTGAAAGAAGGCAGTTATGAGTTCGTTAAGCTGTAGTAACTCTTTTTCCCAGATACCTGCAGGGTTATTTTGCAGTGTTTGGAGGGTGCTTTCGATTAGGAATTTTCTTGGTGCACGAGTATGCATGATTTCTTCTTGGATAAAATCTATCAGTTCGTGATATTTTTCCTGGTCTTTTTTATCTTGAAAGTGTTTTGAGATGCAATTTCTCATAGCACTGACGATTTTATAAAATTGAACGATTAATTCATGATTATTCTTCTGAAGCCCAGGGAGCCATTTTTCTAAAAGCTCAGGGTCGTGCAATTGTTCATCCGCTACCGCTACTTCGTTCACCATATTAACTAAACGATTCACACTATATCTGACAACATAACTAATTTTCTCATTTGAATCGGTTGCCAAGCGATTGTATTGGAGGTTGTTCTGCAGGAGTCCCTGAAACATAATCGCACAATCTAATAAATATGGTTTATTTTTTTCACCGAAAATATCGATAAATCTGCTAAACATCCATCTAAGTGAACGTAATCGTGCAACGCGGATAAATTGTTTCAGGTCAGCGTCATTTGTAGAAATAACTTCCTCATATAAAGTAATTAACTTATTTTTTCTAGTAGAGATCATTTGCATTTCTAATTGTTTAATAAAGACCTCGATATCTGAAGGGCTTTTCCCAATTAATAAATCGTTTCGCTCCTTTTGGAGTTGCTTATAAATTGTTTTATAAATAGCAATTAACAGCTCACTCTTTGATGAAAAATATTTGTAAAAGGTTCCTTTTGAGATACCGCTAAAATCTAAAATATCCTGAATCGATGTCGCTTGAAAACCTTTTTCAATAAATAACTGATGGGCCTTATTAATGACATGCTGTTTTCGATCATTCATTTTATCACCTATCATCTGAAGTATACTACCTGTATAAAAATATACTACATTATAAGTCTCGGCTTTACAAACCTATAATTTAACGGGAATTTTTTGATTGCAAAAAATGAACTATCGGTATATTATTAATAAAGTATGAAATAGCGGTATAAAAAAATGAACAATGAGTTTATACAGGGGGTATAGAACATGGAACAGATAAAAAATGAAACGAAACGCCCCCCATACGGGATTATCTCAATCCTGATGATTGGGGCTTTTATTGCTTTTTTAAATAACACTTTACTAAATATTGCACTGCCATCTATTATGGCTGATTTAAAAGTTGACGCGTCAACTGTGCAATGGTTAACTACTGGATTTATGCTAGTGAATGGGGTATTAATTCCTACAACTGCTTTCTTGATCCAAAAATATTCGGTCCGCAAGCTTTTCCTAGTAGCCATGGGCTTGTTTACAGCAGGAACCATTCTGGCAGGGTTTGCCCATTTGTTCCCAATGTTATTAGCAGGCAGGATGACCCAAGCAGCAGGTTCAGCAATCCTAATGCCGTTATTAATGAATGTTATGCTAGTCAGCTTCCCAATTGAAAAAAGAGGAGCAGCCATGGGTATTTTTGGATTAGTTTTAATGGGGGCGCCAGCAATTGGCCCAACATTATCTGGTTGGTTAATTGAACATTATGACTGGAGAATGCTGTTCCACTTTGTAACACCCATTGCAGCGATTATCCTATTAATCGGTTTCTTCTTATTAAAAGATAAAAAAGAAAAAGTTGATATTCGACTTGATTTCTTATCTGTTTTACTAACAAGCGTGGGCTTTGGCGGTTTGCTTTATGGGTTCAGTTCAGCAGGAAAACAAGGCTGGGACAGTCCACAGGTTTATTTGACAATTACTATTGGTGCAATATCATTGCTTATTTCCATCTTACGTCAACTAAAACAAGATAAGCCGATGCTTAATTATAGAATCTTTAAGTACCCTATGTTTGCTTTATCGTCTGTAATCTCTATGGTGCTTACGATGGCTATGTTTTCGGGGATGCTTTTGCTGCCGATTTATGTTCAAACGGTACGCGGCATATCTCCATTTGACGCAGGCCTAATGATGCTGCCTGGTGCAATCATTATGGCACTTATGTCACCTGTTACAGGTAAACTTTTCGATAAATTTGGCGGACGTCTTTTAGCAATTATTGGCTTAGGAATCACGGTGATAACCAGTTATCTGTTTAGCCAATTAACACTTGAGACAACGTATACTCAATTACTGCTTTTATTCTCAGTCCGAATGTTGGGGATGTCGATGGTCATGATGCCAGTTTCTACGAATGGTTTAAACCAATTACCTGCGCGTTTCTATCCACACGGTACTGCTATGAACAACACGCTTCAGCAAGTATCTGGAGCAATCGGAACGGCCCTTTTGGTAACCGTGATGTCAAACCGTGCAGAGTCAAAGGCAAAAGAGCTTGGTGAAGCAGCAATGGCAAACTTGACTGAACAGCCAACACAAGAAGCTTTAGCTCAAATGGAGCAGCAAATCATGATGAGCGCAACATTAGACGGTATTAATTTTGCATTTTTCGTATCCGTATTTATTGCTTTAGTTGCACTAGTCCTTGCCTTCTTCATGAAACGTGTGAAGCAAGCAGAAGATAAATTAGATGAGAACCCTGTTGGAAAAAAAGTAGTAAATAATAAACTTGTAGAAAATTAATGTGAATCTAGACGCCTAAACTCTTTTTGAGTCTAGGTGTTTTTTATAGTAAAAATTTGCTTTTTTAATTGCGATAACTCTATAGTAATAGTGGGAATTTTTTAAATAGGAGGTTTTAAAATGGAAATCAACTCGAACTCAAGTTTTAATGAAGCCTATATCGAACGTTGCAGCAAGGAAACAGAAACGATGATTGCTAACGAGTCGTCGAGTTTTTTAACCAAGCCAATTACATATTTAAAAGAACACAAAAGTGAATTTATTTATGTAGAGTCTGCTTTGTTTCAAGAAATCGGTGTCGAAGGTGTGTCGCTCGAGGTTGATGATGTATTCGGAACCTATGATGTCATGTTGGGTTTAAAGCTTCAGAAGAAGTTTGAAAAAGTATTAAAGGAACATCTTAATAACTCTTTACAGGGGGATGAAGCAAAATTTGATTTAGTGTTTAGCCATGATGATGGTTTATGGGATTTGAACTTCGCCTTAGATTACATAGAGGGATATAGAGAAAATCTATCCATACATGAGTCCCTTCAATTAATTCACCAGTTTTTATCTGCTTTAGTACATACCATTAAACAAACAACCAGCTGAAATATGCTGGTTGTTTGTTTGTATCTGCGTTAACATAATAGTAAGGGAGGGAGATTTTTTGAGAGTTATATCATTGTGCCCAAGTAATACTGAAATAATGGAATACTTAGGTTTGTCTCATCTTTTAGTGGGAGTGGACGATTATTCAGATTGGCCCGCGTCTATTTCCAAGCTTCCAAAATTAGGACCTGATTTATCAATAAATATGGATCTTGTTGAACGACTGAAGCCAGACCTTGTCCTTGCTTCTTTGAGTGTTCCAGGGATGGAAAAGAATGTTGAAGCGTTAGTAGAGCGCGGCATCCATCACATCGTTTTAAATCCCCAGTCTTTGACGGACATTGAGGAGGATTTAATCAAGACTGCTGAGGCTCTGAATCAAGCCGAACGCGGGAAGGCAGCAGCAAAAGCATTTCGAGATAGGCTTCATGCAGTCAAACAACAAGGATTAAAAGTAAACAAAAAGCCTTCTCTTTATTGGGAGTGGTGGCCAAAACCGATTTTTACTCCAGGTAAAATCAATTGGCTTACCGAAATCTCTGAAGCAGCGGGTGCCATCAATGCCTTCGGTGATGTGGAATTAGCCAGCGTTCAGACAGATTGGGAGGACGTCCTGAGAAGAAAACCTGATTTTATCTGCCTTGCTTGGGTAGGAGTAAGAAAGGAAAAAGTTCAGAAAAATAATGTTACTAAACGTCCAGGATATGAAACGCTTAGGTTTATTGACGATAGCAGAATCCTTATCCTTGAAGAAGAACTATACTGCCGTCCATCCCCAAGGCTGTTGGATGGTCTAGAAAAACTATTTACCTTAATTCATTAAATGAAAAACGCTTGGATCTTGTATTAAAGGGTTCCGTTTTGAGGTGCTTTTCTTAAAATACGTCCCGAAATGACAGTGGTATTGGCTGTCTTGTCCTTAATCGAGTAACCAGCTTAAGTAAAATAAGCGGAAATTTTCCGGTTAAATGCAAAATGGAGCGGATTCGGGGTAATAAGGGGAGGTTTTCCGCTTATACAAAGAAAAATCTCGCATTTGCGAACTTTTTGAGTAAATAGGCGGAATCTCTCCGTCTATTAAAGCTTTTTTTAATAATAATTACTAATTTAGCGGAATTTTTCCGCCTATTTATCAGCACGGGTGCTTAGCCTGATCCCACAACCGATAACAATGATATAACATTTATTTTAAAAAACATTTTCCTTGCCATTTTTTATTGGAACCTTTTGTGCATGGTATAATTTCCTTATGTGATTGCTTAATGTTGAGAGGGGCTTTTAAAATAATGGGTGTAAATAAAAAAACGGCACTTGTGCTCGGGGCTACAGGCCTAATTGGAAAAGCATTAGTCAAAACACTAAGTGAAAATGGGTACTATCAAAAAGTACATTTGTTGGTTCGCAGACCGATTGAAATTGAATCTGATATATGTGAAGTACATATCGTTGATTTTGATGAACTACATAAATACCATGAGTTATTTCAAGTTACAGATGTCTTCTGTTGCTTAGGCACAACGATAAAAGCAGCAAAGACAAAAGAAGCATTTCGTAAAGTAGATTACGAATATCCCATTGAGGCTGCCAAACTAGCAAAGGAAAACGGCACAGAAAAGTATCTCATTGTCAGTTCTATGGGTGCTGACACCAAGTCATTATTCTTTTATAGTCGAGTAAAGGGAGAGGTGGAGGAAACTCTGTCTAATTTAGACATACCGTCACTCCATATTTTCAGACCTTCATTATTGTTAGGAAAGCGGGAAGAGTTTCGATTGGGTGAAAAACTTGCTGAAAAAGCTAGTGGTGTATTGAACAAGATCATGATAGGTCCTATGCGTCCATACCGAGGGATACAAGCAAGAAAAGTTGCTGCCGCGATGGCCGTTGTCGCACAGTCCAATAAAAAGGGAAAACATATCTATCTTTCACATGAAATAGATTCTATGGTCGGGTTCTCAGTATAGAATAAGCTTTAAGCTACTTTAAGACACCAAGCAAAATGGATCAATTTGCTGATTGTAAAAAAGCTAATCAATAATATCAATCGTAAGTGTACCCATTAGGTGCACTTTTTTGTCTTCGTTAATGTTCGGCAATTAATTCACTAATGTCGAGAACTTATTTGTTAGATTAACTGTCAATTTTTTAACTTAACTCTATTTTATATGTAAATATATTGGTTTTTCCGCAAAATGTAAATGAATACAAATCAATAGCAGGTTCGATGTGATTTTACAAAATTTTCTGTTCATATGTGATAAATTGGTAAAAGAGTAACATTGGTACAAGAATAACTCCCATTTATCAGCTACACTATTCATCGCAAATTTCCCTTCAAAACATCATCTAGTATTAAGAATCACCGTTCATGTTTCTCTTGAGTCTGGTTTTCTATTAGTAGAATACGAGCATCATTTTACGGTTTCCAAAACAAAATATATTTTTTGTGGTCTGTAAAATTATAAATAGATGCAGAATTTTTAGTAAAACCACTTTTAAAAAGGAGGGCTTTTTATTGGAAAAAACACAGCGAATTTCCACTGCCAATCTGGAACGAAACTTTCAGGAAGTGGAACGTCCACTTACAAATCAAGAAGCGTTGGAAGAATCGAATCGCTGTCTTTATTGCTATGATGCCCCTTGTATTAAGGCATGCCCCACAGGTATCGATATTCCAACTTTTATAAAAAAAATTGCCTCAGGAAATTTACTTGGCTCCGCGAAAACGATCATGTCTTCTAATCCGGTTGGTGCAAGTTGCTCTAGAGTATGTCCAACAGAGGAGCTGTGTGAAGGAGCATGTGTCTTAAACCATGCCACAAAACCCATTATGATTGGAAACCTCCAGAGATATGCGACAGATTGGGCCATCAAAAATGAACAAACGATGTTTGAGCCAGGAATGCCAAATGGTAAATCTGTTGCTGTAGTGGGTGGGGGACCGGCGGGACTTTCAGCAGCCAGAGAATTAGCTCGTTTTGGATATGAAGTAACAATTTTTGAAGCGGCCGAAAAAGCGGGTGGATTAAATACCTACGGAATTGTCTCTTTCCGACTTCCTCAATCCATCTCCTATTGGGAAGTGGAACAGGTTGAAAAGCTTAATGTAACCATCAAAACCAATACAAGAGTTGGTAAAGATGTGCCCGTAAAGGATTTGCTTGAAGATTTTGATTGCATTATTTTAGCCGTTGGCATGGCACATGTTCCTCATTTAGGTATCGAAGGTGAAAACCTCAAGGGAGTCTACGATGCCATTGAGTTTGTAAAGGGAACAAAAAGCGGAAAATTATCTAAGGATTTTGTTGGGAAGCGTGCCGTTGTCATCGGTGCAGGAAATACAGCCATTGATGGTGCAACTTGTTCAGTACGTTTAGGTGCAGAAAATGTAAAAATCCTTTACCGACGAACAGAAGAAGAAATGACCGCCTATGATTTTGAATATGAATTTGCCAAACAAGACGGTGTTGAGTTTCGCTGGTTAACAGCACCTAAAAAAATTATTGGAAATGAACAAGGAAAGGTAACCGGGATAGAATGCATCAAAATGAATCTTGATGAGTCAGATCAGGATGGGCGCAGAAGACCTTATCCGGTTGAGGGATCTGAATATGTTCTTCCGGTGGATGCAGTTATAAAAGCGATTGGCCAAACTAGGCATTTGGAGTTAATTGAGGCACTAGAATTACAGCATGATAGTGGTGTAGTGCAAGTAAATAAAGAAACCTATCAAACATCCAATCCAAAAATATATGCTTGTGGTGATGTTGTTTTCGGAAAAGGCAATGGCGACGCAATGGTGGTTACAGCTGCACAACAAGGGAAACTCGCAGCATATAGCATCCACAAACAATTCTCAGCTTCTGGTATAGTCCAATAATTTTTACCATTGCCAAGGATATAAAAATGTAAACGCTTTCCCTCGTTGAAGCATGTTTCTATTAAAAAGGGGTGAATTCATTTGGCTGATTTACGTACTAATCTCGCAGGAATAAAATCTCCTAACCCATTTTGGTTAGCTTCTGCACCGCCAACCAATTCAGGGTATCAAGTCCAGCGAGCCTTTGAAGCAGGATGGGGAGGGGCTGTATGGAAGACATTAGGTGACCCCATCTTAAATGTTTCCGCTAGGTTTGCGGCGATCAGTTTTAACGGTCAGCGAGTTGCTGGATTCAATAATATCGAATTGATAACGGACCGGCCATTAGATGTTAATTTAAAAGAAATCTATGAAACGAAAAAGAGATTTCCAAACCATGCCATTATTGCGTCCTTAATGATGGAGCCAAAACAAGAAAAGTGGCATGAATTGGTTAAACGTGTTGAGGATGTTGGGGTGGATGGTCTGGAATTAAACTTTGGCTGTCCACATGGAATGGCTGAACGAGGAATGGGGTCTGCCTCAGGGCAGGTACCAGCCTTAGTAGAACAGCAGACTTACTGGGTAAAGGAAGTGGCAAAAACTCCTGTCATCGTAAAACTTACACCGAATATCACGGATATTACTGCGACTGCCGAAGCCGCATGTAATGGCGGAGCGGACGCTATCAGCATGATTAACACGATTAATAGTTTAATGGGTGTCGACCTAGATACCTGGAATACGATTCCTCATGTTGCTGGGAAGGGGGCGCACGGCGGTTATTGTGGTCCTGCCGTAAAACCGATTGCTTTAAACATGGTAGCAGAGTGTGCGAGGCATGCGAATATTAATGTTCCTATTTCTGGTATTGGAGGAATCTCGAACTGGCAGGATGCTGTTGAATTTATGCTAATGGGTGCAACGGGTGTCCAAATTTGCACGGCTGCTATGCATCATGGATTCCGTATTGTTGAGGATATGATTGAAGGACTCAGTCATTATTTAGATGGCAAGGGAATTAAATCCGTAAGCGAAATCATCGGGAAATCCGTCCCTAAATATTCGGATTGGGGTAATTTAGATCTTAATTATAATATTGTGGCAAAAATCAATACCGATGTGTGCATCAATTGTAACAAATGCCATATTGCCTGTGAGGATACTTCCCATCAATGTATTGACATGTTAACAAACGAAAACGGGGAGGGTTATCTGAAAGTTAGAGAAGAGGATTGTGTTGGTTGTAATCTCTGTTCTATTGTCTGCCCAGTGGATGGAGCAATCGATATGGTGGCAATACCAAATGAATTGCCAGCGATGACCTGGAATGAAAGACAGTCTGCCTTGAGTCTTGCAGCAGAATGTAAGATTGATAGTCATAAATAAGAAGGGAGAAATCGTATGAAGAAACTGATTAAAAATGGAACAATTGTAACAGCCTCAGATACCTATACAGCAGAAATATTAATTGAAGACGGAAGAATATCTCAGATTGGCACGAATCTATCAGCACAGGGAGCAGAAATAATCGACGCCAATGGCTGTCTTGTTATTCCTGGGGGGATTGATCCGCATACCCATTTAGATATGCCTTTTGGAGGAACCGTGACAAAGGATGATTTTGAAACGGGAACCATGGCGGCAGCTTTTGGGGGAACAACAACGATCATTGATTTTTGTTTAACGAATAAAGGTGAACCTTTAAAAAATGCGATCCAGACATGGCATGTAAAATCGAAGGAAAAAGCGGTAATCGACTATGGTTTCCATTTAATGATTGCCGAAATCAATGAGAATGTATTGAATGAACTTCCTTATGTGATTAATGAAGAAGGTATTACCTCTTTCAAAGTGTTTATGGCTTACAAAAACGTTTTTCAAGCAGATGATGAAACGCTTTTTCGAACCCTTGTTTCGGCAAAAGAACATGGAGCGCTTGTGATGGTCCATGCTGAAAATGGGGATGTCATTGATTATTTAACGAAAAAGGCCATCGCGGAAGGAAACAAAGATCCAATCTATCACGCCCTTACCAGACCGCCTGAACTAGAGGGGGAGGCAACGGGAAGAGCGGCGAAACTCACCGGACTAGCAAACTCGCAGTTATATGTGGTTCACGTTTCCTGCGCGGATGCGGTTGAAAAAATCGCCGAAGCACGCAGCAAGGGCTTTGAGGTTTGGGGTGAAACCTGTCCGCAATATTTAGTTTTAGATCAAAGTTACTTAGAAAGACCAAATTTTGAGGGTGCAAAATATGTTTGGTCTCCTCCGTTACGGGAGAAATGGAATCAAGAGGTGTTGTGGAATGCCTTAAAGAGTGGCCAGCTGCAAACGCTTGGTTCTGATCAATGCTCCTTTGATTTTAAAGGACAGAAGGATTTAGGAAGAGATGATTTTACCAAAATTCCTAACGGTGGACCGATTATTGAAGATCGACTATCGATTTTGTTCTCTGAGGGGGTGAAGAAGGGGCGCATTAGTCTTAATCAGTTTGTTGATATAACTTCTACTCGAGCGGCAAAATTATTTGGCTTATTCCCGAAAAAAGGGACAATTTCGGTGGGGGCAGACGCTGATATCGTCATCTTTGATCCACAAGTAGAAAGAGTGATCTCTGCTGAAACTCACCATATGGCAGTCGATTACAATGCTTTTGAAGGAATGAAAGTCACTGGAGAGCCAGTTTCCGTATTATCACGAGGTGAATTCGTCGTGAGGGATAAGCAGTTCGTCGGCAAACCAGGATCAGGCCAATATCTAAAGAGAGCCAAATACAATGTGAATGTACCAGTGAACCGAAACCAAACCTTATCCATTTAGCACCATAAAATAGAATACTATTTTCTCCATTCATTGTTGAACGACTCCAGCAATTGCTTGCTTCAAGAAGGCAGGCAATTGCCCTAAATAACCTCAGTTGTTGTCGGTGATTGAATTTGAATATTTAAATTCTTTTATTTAAAACCGAAAAAGGAGTGTTCATATGAAGAAAAGCCACTTAAAGTCTTCTGATTTATTACCAATTCAACAAAAGGACAGAAAAGTTACAAAGTTAGGATATTCGTTTATGTGGGTCGGGATGGTAGTGGTACTCGCTACCTTTGCTATTGGAGGTGCAGGAGTACAAAGTCTCTCCTTACCACTTGTTATTCTTGCTACCATTATCGGTTCACTCGCCATCGGATTTTTCATTTCCTTAATTGCTGATATCGGCATAGAGCACGGATTGTCATTCCCAGTGTATATGAGAGCCCCATTTGGGACAATCGGAACCCATATTCCTTCCATCACTAGGGGAGTTACCGCTTCAGCTTGGTTCGGGATCAATACCTATTTCGGCGCAACGGCCATGAACGGCATTTTAAATATTTTATTTGGATTTGAGAATTGGTTTGTCTGCTTTATTCTTTTTGCAATTGTTCAATTGGTAAATACGGCTCTAGGGATTAAGTCTATTGAGCGGTTTGCTGATTTAGCAGCGCCAATTATTATCCTAATCTCGATTTGGATGTACTCATCATTATCTGACCAAGCACAAGCTGCTGGCAGAGACGTTTGGAGCTGGGTAGAATCGCCTGTTACAGGCGGTGCGGCGTTTACAGCTTTTCTAGTTGTTATTTTTAGTAACATGGGCTTCTGGGCAACATTGAGTGCCGATATTCCATCAATTTCGCGCTACATGAAAGCTCCAGTAAACGAAAAGAACTGGTTTAAGAGAAATAAAAGTTCACTAATCGGAAATCTTATAGCCATGCCATTAACACAAACCTTTATGATCATCATCGGTGCGGTCTCTTATATTGCGGTATTAAATGCCGACCCTGTCGTTGCACTTCAAGAATCAGCCAGCGGATTAGTCCTTGCCGTTTTACTGTTGATGATTGTATTAGCCCAGTGGTCAACGAATACTGCTGCGAATGTGGTTCCAGCTGCAACCATTTTCTCTAATGTAGGAGGACCGAAGTTTCCTTTTTGGGCGGGTGTTATCACAGCAGGAATCGTGGGTACGATTGTTCAACCATGGGAGTTATTCGGGGTTATCATTCCAATTCTTCTAATTGTTGGCGGCGTATTGTCAGCAATCGTAGGCATTCTGTTTGCGGACTATTATTTAATCCGTAAAAGACGAGTAAATGTTCCGGCGTTATACGAAGACCAGGGGCAATTTAGATATTGGGGCGGTGTGAATCTTGCAGGCTTTATTGCTTGGATTATTGGCGGTTATATCTCCTATTTATTCCCGGCATACGGATTTTTAGTAGGGTTCTTACTTGGAGCAGTCATCTATTATGTGTTGGCGAAATACTGGTGGTTTAGGAAGTATCAACAAGCTGAAATTGAAGATCCATCTGATGCAAAATATCTAGGAATTTCAGTCGGGCGTGATTGGGTTATTGAAGAAGATTACGAGTCTGTCATCGAGGAAGCACCTGCTAGTTTAAAATTTGATTAATGAAAATTTCTAAATTATAGGGGGATACGATGTCAGATTATCAACAATATCTAAATGAACGAGATAAGCTTGATTTTTTTATTCAGAAGGGTTTTCGAATTAATGCTGTCCATGAACATCTTGATGGTGCCTCAGTTGAGTTTTACCACCCGAGCAGCAAGGAAAAAGAAATATTGCTTATTGGCACTGCTAATGCTAGAAAGTATTTTTCTAGTTTACTTATTAAACAGAATTTAGGCATAAAATGAGTTTAGAAGTATCAAAAGGGGATTGGTGCTTGTTACCCGTCCTCTTTTGAAATTTTTGTTTATAACACATTCATTTAACTAAGGAGGGGAATCGATGAGCGTGACAAAAAAGGATACTACCGTTCTACAAAATTTTATTAATGGCGCTTGGGTAAGTTCAAACAGCAGTCAGACACTAAATGTGCCAAATCCAGCAACAAATGAATTACTAACAAAGGTTCCTGTTTCAACGAAAGAAGATGTCAATGCGGCCGTTGCAGCAGCAAAGGAAGCGTTTAGCAAGTGGAAAAAGGTTCCGGTTCCAAAACGGGCAAGAATATTCTTTAAATATCATAGTCTATTAAGTGATAACCATGAAGAGTTAGCAAGATTGATTGTCCAAGAAAATGGTAAAGCATATAAAGAGGCATATGGAGAGGTTCAGCGTGGTATTGAATGTGTAGAATTTGCCTCGGGTGCACCTACCTTGATGATGGGTGAAACATTATCTGGAATTGCTGAAGAAATCGATTCAGAGATGTTCCGCTATCCATTAGGAGTTGTTGGGGGAATCACTCCGTTTAACTTTCCGATGATGGTGCCGCTTTGGATGTTTCCATTAGCCATTGCCTGCGGAAATACCTTTGTGTTAAAACCATCTGAACGAACACCGATTTTGGCTAATAGATTAGCAGAGTTGTTCTCTGAAGCGGGAGCTCCTCCTGGAGTCTTAAATGTCGTTCATGGTGCACATGATGTTGTAAATGGATTACTCGATCATGAAGATATTGCGGCTATCTCTTTTGTTGGTTCTCAGCCTGTTGCAAAGTATGTTTACGAACGAGCTGCAGCTAAAGGTAAAAGAGTTCAAGCGCTATCCGGAGCGAAAAATCATCATATTGTCATGCCTGACGCCGATATGGATAAGGCAGTACAGCATATTATTTCTTCAACGTTTGGAAGCGCAGGGCAGCGCTGTATGGCATGCAGTGCGGTTGTTGTGGTCGGTGACAATGAACAATTTGTTAAGGCGTTATCCAAAAAAGCTGATGAGTTAATCATCGGTAATGGAATGGATGACGAGGTGTTATTAACTCCTGTCATTAGAAAGGAACACCGTGACAAGGTTCTGGGGTACATTGAAAAAGGAATTGCAGAGGGTGCTGACTTAATCCGCGATGGACGCAAAGAAATTAGTGACCATCCAGAAGGGAATTTCTTGGGACCAACCATTTTCGATCATGTTACTCCTGAAATGACCATTGCCAAGGACGAAATTTTTGCCCCCGTTTTAAGTCTGCTCCGTGCGGGCGATTTAGATGAGGGACTGGAATATATTCGAAAATCCAGATATGGAAATGGAGCCACCATTTATACAAATAATGCAAAGGCAATCCGGCAGTTCCGTGAAGAAGCTGACGCGGGTATGCTCGGTGTTAACGTTGGTGTTCCGGCAACAATGGCGTTCTTTCCATTTTCAGGCTGGAAGGATTCCTTCTATGGTGATCTCCATGTAAATGGGAAAGACGGCTTAAACTTCTATACACGTAAAAAAATGATTACATCCCGTTTTGAAGCATAAAAAAGGAGGGACGGAGCATGGTTCAAACAGGTCGTCCGCATGAAGAATTACTTGCACAGGATGATAAATATTTATGGCATTCCATGAAGCCTTATAATCCCAATGCAACCATAGTTGCCACGAAAGCAGAAGGTTCTTGGGTAACCGATGCCAATGGAAAGCGCTATTTAGATGGTATGGCTGGATTATGGTGCGTGAATGTCGGCTATGGAAGAACAGAACTTGCCGAGGCAGCGTATGAACAGTTAAAGGAAATGGCATATTTTCCACTTACTCAAAGCCATATTCCGGCTATCAAACTTGCTGAAAAATTAAATGAGATGCTTGGCGATGAATACGTCGTCTTTTTCTCCAACAGCGGTTCAGAGGCGAATGAAACGGCTTTTAAAATCGTCCGTCAATATCATCAGCAAAAAGGGGATGTTAACCGCTACAAAATAGTATCCCGTTACCGAGGTTATCATGGAAATTCCATGGGTGCTCTAGCAGCAACAGGGCAAGCACAAAGAAAATATAAATATGAGCCGCTCACTCCAGGATTTATTCATGTTTCTCCACCAGATTCATATCGGGATGATGTTAATGTAAGTGATCCAAGGGAACTGTCATCAGTAAAAGAAATCGATCGGACCATGACCTGGGAGCTAAGTGAAACGATAGCTGCGATGATTATGGAACCTATCATTACCGGCGGGGGAATTCTAGTCCCTCCTGAAGGATACATGAAGGCAGCCAAAGAGGTTTGTGAAAAACATGGGGCTCTGTTAATTGTAGATGAAGTAATTTGCGGTTTTGGTCGAACTGGAAAAGCTTTTGGCTTTATGAATTACGATGTTAAGCCCGACATTATCACAATGGCGAAAGGGATTACGAGTGCGTACCTGCCGCTATCCGCAACGGCTGTTCGGAAAGAAATTTATGAAGCGTTTAAGGGAACGGAAGAATATGATTATTTCCGTCATGTGAACACCTTTGGGGGTAATCCTGCTGCTTGTGCCTTGGCATTAAAAAACCTAGAAATTATGGAAAAAGAAAACCTTTTTGACCGCTCGCGTGACCTTGGTAAACAAGTGGTCAATGAATTAAGTGACCTTCTTCAGGATCATCCATTTGTTGGCGATGTCCGTGGAAAAGGATTATTGGTGGGAATCGAATTAGTAAAGGATAAGAAGACAAAGGAACCTTTGGAGGTAACACTAGTTAATCAAGTAATTGCCAATTGCAAACAGGAAGGGTTGTTAATCGGTAAAAACGGCGCCACTGTTGCGGGATACAATAATGTATTAACCCTTTCACCGCCATTAAATATTAAACAGGAAGATATAAATTTTATTATTAAGACTGTTAGTAATTCAATTAAAAAACTCAAATAAGCATTAAAAAGTCCTAAGTGTTAAAAAAACACTTAGGACTTTGACAACCAATAAAAAACGAAAAAAATCTATAATTGATTTTATAACGAACATACCGGGGCGAAGATTAGATATAATGTCGAAATTATTCACTGTATAACATTTTACTAACTACAGATTTTTTACAAGTTAGATTTATTTTTATGGATAAAACATGCTATAGTAAATTGACCATTTAGGCTAACTAGCTTTTAATTTGAGGATGAAAAAGATGACGAAGACGGTTTATATGAAAGAGTGGCAGCAGGCACTGCAAAATGAAATACTTTTTTTAAAAAAATATGGCAGTAACAAATATAGAGTGACCAATGGCAGACTGCTATCCAACGATGGCACATTTACCTATTATTTTGACACTGCCTTTGCATTAAAAATACCAGTTGGTTCTTCTATCACGATTGTATGGGGCGGGGTAAAACAGGGAGGAAGGACCCTATCTTCTGAGGGGAAGGGGATTATTGTTCAATTAGAGAAATCGTTAGGTGATTTAATTCCTGAAGCCTATATCTATCACGATCCATGGGAGCTTCTAGAACAGCTTATCGAACGGTTAGATGAAGTCAACAAAAACAAGCAGAAACGTTTAAGAATCAACCGATTAATGGACCCTTCAATGCCCGCAAAACACCCGATTGAAAAGATTAAAAGCAATGTCCATGAATTAGTTCTACGCTCAAAATACAACCCCGTCACCTTTGTATGGGGACCGCCTGGAACGGGTAAAACCTATACACTTGCACGGGTTGCTGCAAATAAATATTTTCAAGAAAAAACGGTACTAATTCTTTCGCATAGTAATCAGGCAGTAGATGTATTAATCAGTGAAATATCGGCTTTTATTAAAAAGAAAGACCGCTTCAAAGAAGGGGATGTGCTTCGCTACGGTTCTAATACTGGAGTAGGAGAGGATTGCGAAGAAGCACTTACCACCAGTCAGCTTCTCCAAAAACAGGAACATAGTCTTGTAGAAGATAAAAATGCATTCATAGAAGAAAGAAAAAACCTAAAACAAGATATAGCCCGTTCCTTTAGTAAAAGGGATACGAATCAGCTATTGGAACTAGAGAAAAAAATTACAAGAGTGCTTGAAAAAATACGTCAAAAGGAAATAGAGTTTGTAAAGAATGCCTTTGTGGTTGGATCCACGCTTGCTAAAGCAGCAAGTGACCCTGCTATATATGGGAAGGAATTTGATGTTGTTATTTTGGATGAAGCAAGTATGGCCTATGTTCCACAGGCAGCATTCGCCGCTTCGCTTGGTAAACGAGTAATCATTTGCGGAGATTTTAAACAATTACCGCCAATTGCTTCCTCAAGAGACTCGCTCGTAACAAAATGGCTGAAAGAGGATGTTTTTCACCGAGCAGGTGTTGTAGATTGGGTTGAGGATGGTAAGCTCCATCCACATTTATTCTTATTGCAAGAACAGCGAAGGATGCACCCAGATATCTCTGCGTTTACCAATCGATACATTTATCATTCGATGGTAGGTGATCATCCAAGTGTTCTAAGCAGCAGGAAGAAAATCGTTGATTTTGCACCTTTTCCCGGACGGGCTGCCATCCTTTTAGATACAAGTTATATGGGTGCTTTTTGTATAAATGAAAAAAGTTCTAATTCAAGATCCAATCTATGGCAGGCTCTGATTTCTTTTCAATTGATACATGAATCCTATCTCGGTGGTGCCCGTTCCATTGGGTATGTAACTCCCTACCGGGCACAAGCAAATTTAATGGATCTTTTGCTGCAGGATTTATATGAAAAAGAACGGTTAACGGCAGATATCGTTTCTGCTACCGTTCACCGCTTTCAGGGCAGTGAAAGAGATGTAATGATCTTTGATACGGTTGATTCCAATCCACAGGAACGGGCGGGCATGCTATTAACAGGTAAAGATAGTGAACGACTCATTAATGTGGCGATTACACGAACAAAGGGAAAGTTTATTCATGTCTCTAATATTGCTTTTATCCGCAAACATGTCTACAATAGGAAAACGATTAGACAGCTTGTTGAACATCAAGAAAAGTACCAGCAAAGTGTTAGAACAAAGGATATTGGTATGTGGATTAAAAATCAGCATCTTAAGTTAAAGTGGATCCATGCACTAAAATTAGACAAGGTGCTTAAGGACATAGAAAATGCACGGTCTTCTATTGTTATTTCCTTACCAGTAACGATTGTTTTACCAGAGGCATGGACAAATGTTTTGGTTCATCGTAATTCGTCCGCCACACTCACTGTTATTTCTGAGAAACCCATTCCAGAAATACAGGCTGACTTATGGCAGGAGGCTGGATGTGCGTTCCCGTTTGTCGTCATTGACGAGCATATTCTCTGGCTCGGTTTCCAGTTAGGAAGAGGAAAAGGGTTACAGCCTCCCTTTATTGCAGCAAGATTAAATTCAGAAAAGGTATGCGAATATTTAATCGGACAGATAGTAACAAAAACAATAGACTAGGGAACTAAAGTAATGATTTAATTTTCAAAAAACGTCCTTGACAATTCGCTCATTTCTATAGATAATAAATAAAATTACAAATTGTTAATGGTATGGGATTAGTAAACTTGGGAACGTGCTAGAGAGTGAAACCCACAGGCTGTAAGGTTTCTCACGGGAAAGAGATTGAACCTGCCCTTTTCGCACCGCTTATGCAAACATAAGCCGTTTTCCCTCGTTACGGAGTCAAAGTGGATGCTTTTTCGGCATCAATGAAGGTGGTACCGCGGAAACGATTTTTCCGTCCTTTTTATAAGGACAGAAGAGTCGTTTTTTATTTTTTTAAGAGGGGTAAGAGTAGGATGAAGAAACAACTTGTAGTAGTGAAAATAGGAAGTAGTTCGTTAACTACAGCTTCAGGGACGATTTCTGAAGAGAAAATCCGTGACCATGTCGAAGCACTTGCCTGCATAAAAGAACAAGGCCATGATGTCATACTGATCTCATCCGGTGCAGTAGCAGCAGGATTTGGAGCGTTAGGGTATCCGACACGGCCAAAATCTACAGCGGGAAAGCAGGCTGCAGCAGCAGTAGGTCAGGGATTATTGATGCAGCATTATCATTTACAATTTAAAAGGTTTGGTATTGTCCCGGCCCAAATTCTATTAACTAGAGAAGATTTTTACAGCCTTGAGCGGTTTCACAATCTTTATAATACCATTACAGAACTGCTTCAAAGGGGCGTTATACCGATTATTAATGAAAACGATTCTGTTTCGATTGAGGAATTAACCTTTGGTGATAATGATATGCTGTCTGCACTTGTAAGCGGGTTTTTACATGCGAATGCGTTAATCATCTTAACGGATGTAAATGGTTTATATAATGGAAATCCAAAAGTGATGAAGGATGCGAAAAAATATGACTTCATTCCGAGGGTTAACGATGAACTGCTTGAAGCAGCAGGAGGCAGCGGTTCTTCGGTTGGAACAGGCGGGATGAAATCGAAGCTGCTGGCAGCGAAAAAGGCTCTTTCCTTCGGGGTTAGTGTCTTTGTCGGGAAAGGTCTGGGGAAGGAAAAACTGTTAAATATCTTAGAGGGTAAAGGCGACGGAACTTATATTGGAGGCTCTTTTCAGACACAAATGCAAAAGAAAAAGCAATGGATTGCTTTTCATTCTCATACTGCTGGCGTTGTGGAGATTGATGACGGTGCAGAAGAAGCAATCGTTGCTAATGGAAAAAGTTTGCTGCCTGTTGGTGTTACAAATGTTATTGGTGATTTTAATGCGATGGATGTTGTCGAGGTTCACAATCAAAAAGGCGAATTGATTGGCAAAGGACAAACCTATTATTCTGCAAAAAATCTACAAATGGTCAAAGGTTTACCTGGTGAGAAAACGAAAGATTTTTCAATCAATAAACGTGCAGAAGTGATTCATCGAAATAACTGGGTCTCTCTGCCAGAGGAGTGAATTTTGTAATGAGTGAATTACTAGAAAAAGCAAAAAAACTAAAAACAGCCTCAAAAGCTCTTGCTATACTTACTACTGAAGAGAAAAATGAAGCCTTAGCGAAAATGGCTGACCGATTACTGACAGAGAAGGAATTGATTCTTACTGAAAATGCCAAAGATATCCAAGCAGGAAAGGAAAATGGATTTTCTCCTTCTTTGTTGGATCGGTTATTGCTTACTGAAGAAAGAATTGAACAAATAGTGGAAGGGATTCGTCAGTTGATTGAACTCCAAGATCCAATCGGGGAAACGATTGAAGCTTGGGAGCGGCCAAATGGTTTGCAGATTCATACCGTTCGTGTTCCGCTTGGTGTCATCGGTATGGTGTATGAAGCGCGTCCGAATGTAACCGTGGACGCAGGCAGTCTTTGCTTAAAAGCGGGAAATGCTGTCCTTTTAAGAGGAAGTACTTCGGCTCTTCACTCTAATAAGGCACTTGTGAAAGTCATGCGTGACGCTTTAGCTGAAAGTAAGATACCAGCAGATGCGGTTCAACTGCTGGAGGATACGAGCAGAGAAACGGCTTCGCAAATGTTTAAACTAAATCAATATCTTGATGTTTTGATACCTCGCGGGGGTGCAGGTTTGATTCAATCTGTTATCCAAAATGCTACCGTACCTGTGCTTGAAACGGGTGTTGGGAATTGTCATATCTTTATTGATGAAAATGCACAAAAACAAATGGCTGTTGATATTACGATTAATGCAAAATTGCACCGTCCTTCTGTATGTAACGCCGCTGAAACCCTTCTCCTTCATGAGAATTGGCCATATATACCAGAGATTCTTCATTCCTTAAAGGAAAAAGGAGTAGAGCTTAGAGCAGATGAAGAGCTTGCTGCACAATATCCATTTGTAAAAAAAGCGGTAGAAGAGGACTGGCAGAATGAATTTTTAGCACCAATCCTAGCCGTGAAATTGGTTAAGAGTGTAAAGGGAGCCATCCAACATATTGACGAGTACGGAACAAAACATTCGGAAGCAATCATCAGTGAAAACGGTGAAAATGTACGGTTGTTCTTCCAGGCAGTGGATGCAGCGGTCGTTTATCATAATGCCTCCACCCGCTTTACCGATGGGGAACAATTTGGCTACGGAGCGGAAATTGGGATTAGTACACAAAAACTGCATGCACGCGGCCCAATGGGGTTAAGAGCGATAACGACTACAAAAGCAATTGTCCAGGGTACAGGTCAGATTCGTTCATAATAAGTATTAGAGAACAAGGCAGATTCTTGTTCTCTATTTTTTTTCAATCATTGATTATGTGAGAAATGATTTCTGTTATAATATTATAAGAACGTATATTCTTATTCGGAGAAGGTGAGATTCTTGACTAATTCCGTTCAAATTGCGGTTAGAACGCTCGTGGAACATGTTTATAGCAGTGGCAGTATTGATTCCAGGTTCAGATCACAGTCCACGATGTTAGATGGAACAAGAATTCACCAAAAAATCCAACATACATATCAAGAAAGTGATCAAAAGGAAGTTTATCTTCGGGCTGACCTGTCTTTTAAAGACCTTGTATTTACAATTGATGGCAGATGTGATGGTTTATTATTCCGCGATGGAGCGTTAATCATAGATGAGATTAAATCCACCTCGCAGCCGTTGGAACACCTAGGACGAGAAGGTATTCCTGTTCATTGGGCACAAGCAAAAATGTACGCTTATATCTATGCTAAGGATCACCTGCTTCCGGAGATTTTTGTACAGCTAACCTATGTACAGGTTGAAAGTGATGAGAAAAAATATTTTAAACAGTGTTTTACATTTGAGGATTTAGAGATATTTGTTCATGAGGTAGTAGAGCGTTATTATCCTTATGCAAAATTACTTCATGACCATCGGAAAGCTAGGAATGAAAGCAGTAAACAACTTGTGTTCCCGTTTGAGTCTTACCGTGCTGGACAAAGGAAACTAGCGGGTGGTGTTTATAAAACGATATCAGAAGAAAAGAGTTTGTTTGTAAAAGCCCCAACTGGTATCGGCAAAACGATTTCAACCTTATTCCCAGCAGTTAAAGCAATGGGGGAAGGCTATCTAAATCGTATTTTTTATCTTACCGCAAAAACCATTACCCGAACAACGGCAGAAGAGGCTGCAGAACGTATGCGATCCTGCGGGCTATGTATGAAATCCGTTACGATTACGGCTAAGGACAAGGTTTGTTTTAAGGATGAAACGAAATGTCAGAAGGACTATTGTGAGTTTGCGGATGGCTACTATGACCGAATAAATGAAGCCATTCTAGATATCATGTCCAATGAAAGCTGTATGAATCGTGAGGTAATTGAGAAGTATGCACGCAAACATTTCATTTGTCCCTTTGAATTCTCTATCGATCTTGCTTATGTCACTGATGCTGTCATTTGTGATTATAATTATATATTTGACCCTCGCGTCTCATTAAAACGCTTGTTTGAGGAGCAGAAAAAGTCCACACTTTTATTAGTCGATGAAGCACATAATCTGGTTGATCGCGGAAGAGAAATGTTCTCTTCCTCCTTAAACAAAGATTCATTTCTCCAATTGAAAAAGGAATTTAAAACTGTTAATAAGGTTATTTATGATTATTCTTCTAAAATAAATGCTTGGTTTATTTCTTTGAAAAAGAATTATGGCGAGCAGAGTGAGTTTACTCTTGAGCAGCTGGATGAGGAATTGGTCGAGTTGTTAATGCAATTTAATGAAGGTGCTGAACTTTATCTGCAAAGAGAGAACGCTCCAAATCTATTGGAGCTGTACTTTCAAGTAAATGCTTTTTTGAAAATAGTTGAATTACTTGATGATCATTATGTGATTTATGGAGAGAAAAATAAAAACGATATAACATTAAAGTTGTTCTGCATCGACCCATCCAAACTGCTGCAGAAGATGGGGAAAAACTATCGGTCCAAAGTCTTTTTTTCAGCTACTCTATCACCACTATCTTATTATCAGGATATACTAGGCGGGCAAGTGGACGATTATACCCTGTCGATTCCTTCGCCATTTCATGAAGAACAGACCGATATTTTTATCAAGCCGCTCTCGACTAGATATCGTGACCGGGAGAGAACTAAAGCATCAATTACATCCATGATTCATTCATTAGTTCAGAACCGTCCAGGTAATTATTTAGTCTTCTTTCCATCCTATCAATATTTATTTGTTGTATACGAACAGTTCATAACAGAATTCCCGGGTGTTCATACCTTACTTCAGGGTGCGGGAATGTCTGAAGAGGATAGAGAAGCATTTTTAGAGAAGTTCAAACCGAATCAAACAGAGACATTGATTGGTTTCGCCGTACTTGGCGGTGTTTTTTCAGAAGGTGTCGATTTAAAAGGTGACCGGCTAAATGGAGTGGTTGTGATAGGTGTAGGTCTGCCGCAGCTTTGTTATGAACGTAATCTCATAAAGGATCATTTTAATCAAAAGGAAAAAAGCGGCTATGACTATGCCTATGTATTTCCTGGAATGAACAAGGTATTACAGGCGGGCGGACGGTTAATTCGTTCAGAAGAGGACCATGGGACGATTGTGCTGGTAGATGACCGGTTCTTACAAAGGCAGTATCAAGACCTGCTTCCACTAGAGTGGCGAAATTTTACGGTCATATAGGACCATTTTATCTAATTGGATGAAAGTTTGACTATTTACTCTAAATTAAATAAAATTAGACTATACAATCTAATTTTTTGTACAAAGGAGTTAGTCATGAATCATCCTATTTCCATTTTTATACTAGATGTCAGTAACTCTTCGTCCGCTGAAATGGGAGAAGAATTGACGAACTACTTAGATGAGCTAGTAAACTCAATTACTGTTTGGACAAAAGAGTTCGGCCATTGCAAGGTAAAACACCGTGCTGGCGATGAAATTATCTTTGCTGGTTATGGCTATTCCACTGCCTATATTATCGCATTTTTTATAAGCAGGGTTTGGAAGTATCGTGACCATACCCCTTATTTTGGTTTGTCTTTTGGGGATAGTGATAAAGAGTTAGAAGAAGTTGATATTGAGAAATGGATTCACCCGTTAATTAAGCAGGCAAGATATGCGAATGACTTATTAAAAAAAGAGCAAGTCAGACCGCTATTTAAATTTGAACTTGATCAATTTTATCAAAAAATTTCACCGTTTCCTTATAACCAGTTTCGGAATGAGTTTGAGGTTTTAATCAATTCATTATTACGTGTCCAGATGACCATGTTGAAAGAGCAAACACCTATTCAGGAACAAGTTTTTACCTATTTTCTTATCTTACAGCAGCAAAAAGCAGTAGCAAAACTGCTTGAAAAAACAGCACCGACGATCTCTAGTCATTATAAAAAAGGAAAATCAGAAGAAATCATAAAGGTTTTTACGGAATTGGTCACTATTTTAGATTCGCTGCAGGAAAAATCTTATAACCAAAAAGCAAACAGTGAATCATTGATGGAATCCATTCGACATCATTTAAAGATAAATCACATGAAACAATAACCCGATAGAGAGGAGTTTCCATGCTTTTATTATCCCTCATTCTCGCCCATCTCATAGCTGATTTTTATTTGCAGACCGATGAAATGGTATTAGATAAGATGAAAAATATTAAGAAGCATATGAGTCACCATTTTCTTTTAAATTTACTGGTGCTGACTGTTTTTTACCTTGTTTCTTTTAAAGAAATGAGTGTTTTTAGTCGTCTCGTTTTTCCGTTGGTTTTTATTGTGAGCAGCCATTTTTTAATCGACATACTTAAAATCAGGCTGTTTGATACCTTAAAAATAAGCCATGAAGAAAACCTAAAAAGAGCTAGTTTTTTCCTGATTGATCAGTTAATACATCTTGTGTTGATATTGCTTGCTGGACAGTTGTTTTTAGGAGTTAAACTTGCAGGCATTCATGAGTTCTTTCTCTACGGGAAGGAATTGGGAACTATCAACTCTGTTTTATTCATTTTTATAGTCATTATTCTTGCCACTAGTGTAAGTGGTCATTTGATTAAAATCATTCTAGGCTCACTGCCTAATCAACTTTTAACCTTTGAAGGAAAATATACATTTAAAAATGAACGGCAAGAGGCGCAATTTGCTAATAATCATAGTGGTAATCGAGCATTGACAGAGGAATACAACTACACGATTTTTAGTAAACACGATCTCTCCCGTGGGAAATTAATTGGTTATATTGAGAGATTACTAGTCTTAGTGTTAACCTTCTATAGTGCTTATCCAGCCATTGGATTTATCGTCGCGGCAAAGTCGATTGCTCGGTTCAAACAAATGGATGACCGCAATTGGGCTGAGTATTTTCTGTTAGGTACGTTAACATCGATGTTCATAGGAATTACTCTTGGAATACTTCTGCGGGAAGTGTTGACCTAGACACCACTGATTAGAAATAATCGTGGTGTTTTTTTGTAATTTGTATTTTCTATGTCATAATTAAAAAAGAGGAGGGAAGAATAATGCGATTAAAAGGTAAGAAAGTTGTTAGTCTTGTCCATCATGATTTTGAAGATCTTGAATTATGGTATCCCATTCTAAGACTTAGAGAAGAAGGGGCAGTTGTTCACTTAGCAGGTGAGAAGGCTGAGGATGAATACATAGGTAAATACGGTGTTCCCGCAAAATCGGATTACTCCTATAGTGACATTAAAGGAGAAGAGTACGATGCTATTTTGGTTCCAGGAGGATGGGCGCCAGATAAAATCCGCCGCTTTCCTGAAGTTCTTTCACTGCTTCAAAATTTCGAAGAAAACAAAAAGCCGATTGGACAAATCTGCCATGCAGGATGGGTTCTAATTTCTGCGAAAATATTGCAGGGTAAGAAGGTAACAAGTACTCCTGGGATTAAGGATGATATGGAAAATGCAGGTGCAACTTGGTATGATGAACCGGTTGTGGTCGACGGACATTTAGTCTCAAGCAGACGCCCGCCGGATTTACCGGATTATATGCGGGAATTTATTAAAGTCATCGAGCAAAAATAAGTTATTTTAAGCATTATTTCCAGGCTTTTTAGAGATACTTATGGAATGAATGCTTATTCTTATAATGAGAGGGAGATGTGCCGTGGCAAATATTGAAGTAGGAGAAGTTTTTACGATTAGTGATGAAACAGATCAGGAGCAGGAAGTAGAAGTATTAGCTTCTATCAATATAGAAGGCACCAATTATGTAGCGGTAGGATTTGTAGAAGATATTAATGAGGAAACAGAAGAGGATATAGATATCTTTTTCTTAAAGGTTGACGAAGAAGGAGATTTAACAGCAATCGAAAGCGATGAGGAATTTGATAAAGTTTCTGCTGCTTTTGAAGAGATCATGGATGAGGAAGAGGAATAATTATTGGATAATAAAAAAGCTGGCATTTGCCAGCTTTTTTATAGTCTGTTTAAATACAGTTTTTGAAGATCTTGTTAATCTTGCTTTATTTTTAGTTTTTTCATTCGATACTGAAGGCTTTGGCGGCTTAATCCTAGTACATCTGCAGTTCTTGAAATGTTGTAATCATTATTTTTCCAGACATGTTCAATGTAGGACTTTTCAAAGTATTCCATTTGATCCTTCAGTGAAGCCGTCATATCTGTCCCTTCTTTCAAAAACATATCAACGGAGACAGAAGGAGTGTTTCTGTCTTTTACATGCAATTTGCTTCGATATTGATAGGGAAGATGCGAGTACTCAATTAGTTCTTCATCATCCATCATAATGTTCATAGCCGCTTCAATCAGGTGTTCTAGTTCACGGACATTTCCATGCCAGCCATACTCTAGAAAAGAAGCTTCGACCTCTTCTGATAATCCTTTAACATTCATTTGAAAGAGGTCGTTGTACTTCTTAATAAAAAGCTGGGCAAGCAGCGGAATATCTTCTTTTCGCTCTCTTAAAGGCGGAATGAAGACAGTAACGACACCAAGACGGTAATATAAGTCCTTCCGCATATGGTTATTAGTTACCGCATCAATCGGGTCCTCGTTAATATTTGCTATTACACGAACATCAACGGGGGTATCTTTTGTATCCCCAACCCGGCGGATGGTTTTTTCTTGAAGTGCACGAAGCAGTTTAGCCTGAAGGTTTAGATTAAGAGAATTAATCTCATCAAGTAACAACGTTCCTCCATTTGCTTGTTCAAATAATCCTGGCTGGTCGATGGCTCCGGTAAATGCACCACGCCTTGTGCCGAATAGAAGACTTTCTATTAAGTTATCAGGCAAAGCCGCACAGTTTTGAGAGATAAAGGGGCCGGAAAACCGACTGCTGGCATTATGTATACTTTGGGCAAACAGCTCTTTTCCAGTTCCGGTTTCTCCCACAATTAAGACGTAAGATGAGGTCCGTGCGGCACGCTTAGCACCTTCAATCACTTCCTTCATCACTGTACTGTACCCTGTAATACTATCAAAAGTATATCTAGTGTTACCTTTACGAGTGATATTCCCTTTTATTAAACGTTCCAGCTTGGTCACGTCGTTGGCGATTTCAACTGCACCTAACAGTTCTTCGTTTTCATAAATAGGAATGGTATTGTTGTTGGTGGTTATTTCCCGGCCTTTGTTATTAAAGTAGGTTTGTTTAACATTCTTTGTCTCTTTTCTATCTTGAAGCGCTTTTACAAGTGTGCTAGTTTGATCTTCTTTAAACATAAAGACATCTAACAGATTCTTATTCATTACATCCTGGATGTCCATCGATTCCATTTGGGCCATTTTATAATTATAAATAACGGTATTTCCTGAAGCATCTACAGCATGGACCCCAACGTCCACTTCATCTAAAATCCTTTTATACATGGAAATAAGATACTGCAGGTATTCTAGTGTTATTTTTGTCTGATCCATGAGAGTCATTCCCCTTATTGTTTATCATTTCTATTAAAACAAATAATCTGAAATAGCGCAAAATATTTTTGCGTTAAATATATTTTAAAAATTTTGCGCATAAAAATTTTGCGTTTAATAATATAAATCCCTTATTAATATAGATTTTACGTTTGGCACGGAACTTGCATTATGTTATTTTGTACAAACGACAAGGGGGAAAAAGAATGAAACCGTATACGCATGAACCATTTACTAATTTTTCAGAAGAAGCAAATAAACAAGCATTTCAACAAGCTCTTTCATATGTTCAATCCCAGTTAGGGAAGGAATATCCAGTTGTGATTGGCGGAGAGTCTATTACAACCGATAAAAAGATTCAGTCTATTAATCCAGCTAATAAAGAAGAAGTCATTGGAAGTGTTTCGATGGCGGACCAAGAACTTGCCGAAAAGGCCATGCAAACAGCATTAACTGCATTTGAATCTTGGAAAAAGTGGAAACCTGAACATCGAGCCAATATCCTATTCCGTGCGGCAGCGATGTTACGCCGCCGTAAACATGAATTTTCAGCGTATCTAGTAAAAGAAGCTGGAAAGCCATGGAAGGAAGCAGACGCGGATACTGCAGAAGCGATCGATTTTATCGAGTATTACGGTCGTCAAATACTTCGCATTAAAGAAGGTTTTCCTGTTCAAAGCCGTGATGGGGAATACAATCAATATCACTACATTCCACTAGGTGTAGGTATTATCATATCACCTTTTAACTTCCCATTGGCGATTATGGCTGGAACAACAGTCGCAGCCATTGTCTCTGGTAACACCGTTCTGTTAAAGCCAGCTAACTCAACACCAATTGTGGCTGCAAAATTTGTAGATCTTATGCATGAGGCGGGACTTCCAAATGGAGTATTAAACTTTGTACCTGGAAGTGGGGCGCAGATTGGGGATTACCTAGTAGACCATCCAAAAACACGGTTCGTTTCCTTCACTGGTTCACGTGAGGTAGGCTGCAGAATCAATGAACGGGCTGCAAAGGTACACCCAGGGCAAATTTGGATCAAACGTGTCATTGCAGAAATGGGCGGTAAGGATACAGTTGTTGTTGATAATAATGCCGATTTAGATTTAGCTGCAGCAAGCATTGTTTACTCAGCTTTTGGATTCTCTGGTCAAAAATGTTCTGCAGGCTCTCGTGCAGTTGTACATCAGGATGTTTATGATGAAGTGCTTGAAAAAGCTGTTGCGTTAACAAAGACACTTACACTTGGTAACCCAGAGAATCTTTCTAATTATATGGGTCCAGTGATTGATGATAAATCATTTAAAAAGATCATGAATTATATCGAAATTGGTAAACAAGAAGGAAGATTAATGACTGGCGGAGAGGGCGATGACTCTGAGGGTTACTTTATCCAACCAACAATTTTTGCGGATTTAGATGAAAATGCCAGACTTATGCAAGAGGAGATCTTTGGACCAGTTGTGGCTTTCTCAAAAGCTCGTGATTTTGATCATATGATGAAAATCGCAAACAACACAGATTACGGTTTAACAGGTGCTTTAATTTCTAATAACCGTGAGCATATCGAACGTGCGCGCGAAGAATTCCACGTGGGAAATCTTTATTTTAACCGTACGTGTACAGGAGCGATTGTTGGTTATCAGCCATTTGGAGGATTCAACATGTCAGGAACAGATTCTAAAGCAGGCGGTCCCGATTATTTACTGCTTCACATGCAAGCAAAAACGACTTCCGAAACGCTATAAGGGGGAAATAAAATGAATACTACAACAAATAGAACAACTGAAATTATCGAACAAACACAAAAATTTGGTGCCAACAACTATCATCCACTGCCAATCGTGGTATCGAAAGCAGAAGGAGTATGGGTGGAAAGTCCAGAAGGAAACCGCTACATGGATATGCTGAGTGCTTATTCTGCGGTAAACCAAGGACACCGCCATCCTAAAATTATTAAAGCCTTAAAAGATCAAGCAGATAAAGTGACGTTAACCTCACGAGCTTTCCATAATGACCAGCTTGGTCCGTGGTATGAGAAAATTTGCAAATTAACCAATAAAGAAATGGCACTTCCAATGAACACTGGTGCTGAAGCGGTTGAAACAGCTCTTAAAGCAGCCCGCCGCTGGGGCTATGATGTAAAAGGAATTGCACAGGATCAAGCGGAAATTATTGCATGTACTGGAAACTTCCATGGCCGGACAATGGGTGCAGTATCCTTATCATCTGATCCTGAATATAAGAGAGGATTTGGCCCAATGCTTCCGGGCATAAAGCTCATTCCTTATGGAGATCTTGAAGCATTAAACACTGCTATTACGCCTAATACAGCTGCATTCTTAATTGAACCAATTCAAGGTGAAGCAGGAATCATTTTACCACCAGACGGATTTCTAAAAGCTGCGTCTGATTTATGTAAAGAACATAATGTATTATTCATTGCCGACGAAATTCAAGTTGGCTTGGCGCGTACTGGAAAAATGTTTGCTGTTGAATGGGAAGAAGTTAACCCTGACATGTTGATTTTAGGAAAAGCATTAGGTGGAGGCGTATTCCCAATTTCATGTGTGGTGGCTAACTCCGATGTTTTAGGCGTTTTTAATCCAGGTTCACATGGGTCCACTTTCGGGGGAAATCCACTTGCTTGTGCGGTGTCAATTGCAGCGTTAGAAGTCATTGAGGAAGAAAAACTAGCAGAACGTTCACTTGAATTAGGCAATTATTTCCTTGAACAATTAAGAACAATCAATCACCCTCGAATTAAAGAAATAAGAGGCAGAGGTTTATTTATTGGTGTGGAACTGACAGAAGAAGCAAGACCTTACTGTGAGCAGTTAAAGGAAGAAGGCTTATTATGTAAAGAAACACATGATACTGTTATTCGTTTTGCACCGCCGCTTATTATTACGAAAGAAGATATCGATTGGGCTGTTGAGAAGATTACAAACGTTTTAGCTTAAAATCATAATTTCATATTCCACTAAAATAAGAGGTGTCTAACATGTCTGTTAAGACAGTGATAAATGAAATGTCAAAAGAACAACAAAAAGAAAAGGAATCTTTAAATTTATACTATTCTACGCAAACAGTGATACAGGAAGCGCTAACCAAATTAGGCTATAATAGCGAAATGTATGAACTATTAAAAGAACCGATTCGTTTATTAACAGTCCGAATACCGGTCCGCATGGATGATGGTACGGTAAAAGTATTTACCGGATACCGTTCACAGCATAACGATGCAGTTGGACCAACAAAAGGCGGTGTGCGCTTCCATCCTAATGTAGATGAAGCCGAAGTAAAAGCCCTATCGATATGGATGAGTTTAAAGTGCGGGATAACTAACCTTCCATATGGCGGAGGTAAAGGCGGTATTATCTGTGACCCTAGGAAGATGTCTTTCAGAGAACTTGAGAGATTAAGCCGTGGTTATGTTCGTGCAATCAGTCAGATTGTGGGACCAACAAAAGATATACCAGCCCCAGATGTTTACACAAATTCACAAATCATGGCATGGATGATGGATGAGTACAGCCGTTTGCGTGAGTTTGACTCGCCAGGATTTATTACGGGTAAGCCGCTTGTATTAGGGGGGTCACATGGACGTGAAACCGCAACAGCCCAAGGTGTTACCATTTGTATTAATGAAGCGGTCAAGAAAAAAGGAAAAGATTTAAAAGGAGCTCGAGTAGTTATCCAAGGTTTTGGAAACGCAGGCAGCTACTTAGCTAAATTTATGCATGATGCAGGTGCGAAGGTAGTCGCTGTTTCCGATGTATATGGCGGGGTTTATGATCCTGATGGACTGGATATTAATTATTTGCTTGATAGAAGAGATAGCTTCGGTACATTCTCACAGCTTTTTAATGATACCATCAGCAATAAAGAATTACTTGAATTAGACTGCGACATTCTGGTACCGGCTGCCATTTCCAACCAAATCACCGAAGAAAATGCTGCTAATATAAAAGCCAGCATTATCGTTGAAGCGGCAAATGGACCTACCACTCTTGAAGCCACAAAGATCTTAACAGAACGTGGAATTCTTCTTGTTCCCGATATACTTGCAAGTGCCGGCGGTGTAACGGTTTCTTATTTTGAATGGGTGCAAAACAATCAAGGGTACTATTGGACGGAAGAAGAAGTAATGGAAAAGCTTGAGAAGGTAATGATTCGTTCTTTTGACACAATATATCAATTAGCTCAGACACATCAAGTGGATATGCGGTTAGCGGCTTATATGGTTGGAATAAAGAAAGTAGCCGAAGCTTCACGATTCAGAGGCTGGGTTTAATCAATACAAAAGCCTTGCAGAACACAATCTGCAAGGCTTTTACGCTTTTATTTAATAAAGCGTTTGATTTGTTTTAGTGCGTCTTTACGATTTGGATATCGAAATGGTAGATCAAAGGTAGTGGTTTGTTTTAAGATACTCTTCTGGTGAGAGAAGATATCAAAGCTGCCCCTGCCATGGTAGGCTCCAATTCCACTTTCACCAACACCGCCAAAAGGGAGATATGGAGAACTAAGGTGCATGACGGTATCGTTTATACAGCCGCCGCCAAAAGAGATAGAATTTAGGATCGTTTCTTGGAACTCTTTGCTTTCAGAGAAAATATAGAGAGCTAATGGTTTAGGGTGTTCATTAATTTTTTGAATTATTTCTGCTTCATGATCATATTCAAGGACTGGGAGGACGGGGCCGAAAATTTCTTCCTGCATCACTGGGTCGGCCCACGTAACACTGCCAAGGATTGTCGGCTCAATGGTAAGAGTATCCTTAGAAGAATTCCCGCCATGGAGGATTACTCCGCTCGAAAGTAACCCTGTTACACGATTAAAATGACGTTCACTTACGATTCTCGTAAATTCACCATTTTTTACGATATCCTCATATAGCTCATTAATACTTTCTTTGAAGGTTTTTAAAAATTCTTCCTTGATGTCTTTGTTTACATATAAATAGTCAGGTGCCACACATGTTTGACCAGCATTGATAAACTTGCCCCAAGCAATCCGTTTTGCTGCTAATTTAAGATTCGCATCATGATGAACGATACAAGGACTTTTTCCTCCTAATTCAAGCGTAACAGGAGTTAAGTGCTTTGCGGCCGCTTCCATAATTACCTTTCCAACTGTAACACTTCCAGTAAAAAAGATATAATCGAATTTTTCTTTTAGTAAAAGCTGAGTGGTTTCAGCATCCCCTTGGACAACAGAAACGTATTCTTCTGGAAATGTCTTATTAATAAGACCTGCCATAAGCTTAGATGTTTCTGGTGTTAGTTCAGAGGGTTTAAGGACCGCACAATTCCCAGCAGCAATCGCACCAATCAGTGGAGCTATGGCTAATTGCAAAGGGTAATTCCAAGGAGAAATGATCAATGCTATCCCATATGGTTCAGAATAAATATAGCTCTTTGATCCTATTTGCGTCATTGCCGTCTTCACTTTTCTCGGCTGTGTCCAATCTCTAATATGTTTGAGAGTAAAACGTATTTCCTCCAGTAATATTCCCATTTCGGTAATATAGGAGTCAAAGTCACTCTTATTCAAATCCTTCTTAAGAGCGGACATTATTTCTGTCTCATTTGAACGAATCATGTCCCCTAAGGATGTTAATGCTTCTATTCGGTATGATATATCTTTTGTTTTTCCAGATTGAAAGAAATCACGCTGCCTTTTCAATAAATGATGAAACCCTTCCATAAGCGCACCTCCTAATAGATAGGGATATTCTATCACATCTTATTTTAATAACCAGTTTTGATTGGAGCAAAATGGAATAATTTTGTATGAATAAAAATTATCGGAGAATACTAAGATTAAAATACCATTGAAGGAGATAGAAAATGTCTATTGAATCAGGAATGAAGTATCAAATTTCTCAAAGTATTAAGGGGAATTTTAATTCGGCAGAATCGTTGACAGTTACCACTAATAATGGGATTACCGTTCAATTCACACTAGAAGATGGAAAAGGTCATGGGTCAATGCCACTGGATCATTTAAACTATTTATTGAAGAGAGCAAACCTTACCCCGGTGACTTCGAATAAGAGAATCCTATTAAGTGCGGAAAATGAAGAAAAAATAGGATGACAAGCAAAGCCTCCTCGTATTACAAGGAGGCTTTAGTCTGGAGTGACCGAAGAGCGTATAAAGGGGTATTTGGGTCAATGCAGGTAGACTGCTGGGCCGAAAATCAAAATGAACAAATCTTTTGTCACTCCAGCTAATTTATTCTTTCACTAACATTTTTAATAAATAGGCAGCATAGGCTTCAGAGATTTCTTCTGCACTTTGAGGACCATTTTGGTCATACCATTCTTGGATCCAGTTGAGAGCACCCAAAACAATTAAACGAACCATTTTTACATCCACAGGAACAAATGCACGTTTTTCTATACCTTCCTGAATGATTTTATCAAAATAATGAGAGTAATTTTTTCTTAGTTCGAGAACTTCTTGTAGCTGCTTTTCAGAAAAGTTATGATTAGGCTTCGATAAAGCCATAAACATTGATTTTTCACTAGTAGCAAGTAGAATATGTTCCTTAATGGCATTTCTTAGCTTTTCGACTGGGTTGAGTTCACTTTCAATAACTTTCTCAATTCCATCTAGACAAATCTCCATAATCATTAAATGGCATTGATACAGAAGGTCATCTTTATTTTTAAAATAGTAATACATCGATCCTTTTGTCATCAGAAGCTTGGCGGCAATTTCCTCCATCGTTGTTCCTTGGTATCCTTTTTCAACAAGAACCGCTGCAGCAGAACGTAGGATTTCCTGCTTTTTTTTCGCCATTTTCTGCGCTCTGAAAGAAGACATGACTTAAACCTCCTAACTTATCAATCTTACAATTCTATATATTTTTTTCCACTTAGTGATAATTTTTTTACCCTTTGTTTAAATATAGAACAGCAAATGTGAAAAATCAACGGATTTTAAACACAGGTTCAAAAAATAAATCAATTGTAAAATTATAAGAAAATTGCTATTATTTAAAATAGGGATGTAAACGTTATCACTAAAGGTATTTTGTTAATAAGGAGATGATAGTTTGTTACCTCTTGAAGGCATACGTGTCCTTGACCTTACAAGACTTCTGCCAGGACCTTATTGTTCAGTACTACTGGCTGATTATGGAGCAGATGTGATAAAGGTGGAAGATCCCAAAAACGGGGATTACGCCCGCTGGTACGAACCAAGAGTAAACGATGATCAAAGTGCTATGTTTATCTCATTAAATCGTAATAAACGCAGCATTACCCTAGATCTTAAAGACGAAAAGGATAAAAATGCGTTTATTTCTTTGGTAAAAACAGCAGATGTCTTGATAGAATCATTCCGGCCTGGGGTTATGGATCGTCTTGGACTTGGGTATGAGGAGTTAAAGGTACATAATCCTAAACTAATTTATTGCGCGATAACCGGTTATGGGCAAACGGGACCATACGCCAAAGAGGCAGGACATGATTTAAATTTCCTGAGCTATTCGGGGCTGCTGCATTTACAAGGAGCTCCAAACGAAAAACCTCTCATTCCTTCCGTTCAAATCGGTGATATTGGCGGGGGGGCATTGATGGCTGCAGTGGGAATCTTACTGGCCATTATTGATGCGAAGAAAACGAACACTGGTCAATTTGTGGACATTTCCATGCTTGATGGTGCGCTGTCATGGATGCATACGATTCTGCCAAACTACTGGACTTCCGGCGAGATGCCAAATCGCGGGGAACTAACTTTAAACGGCGGGAAAGCATGCTATGAGGTTTATAGAACAAAAGATAATCGATTTATTTCAGTTGGCGCACTTGAACATAAGTTTTGGAAAAATTTTTGCAAAGTCATTGATAAGGAAAAATTAATAGACCAACTGGATGAACCCCTAGAACAGCAGCGCATAATGAAGCAGGAAGTTCAAACAGCTATCCAACAAAAAACATTGACGGAATGGCTTGAGCTTTTCAAAGGTATTGATGCCTGTGTCTCCCCAGTTTTAACTCCAGAAGAACTCGCAAATGATCCACAAATTAAACATCGTCACATGATTGAAGACGTCATACACCCAAAGGCGGGAGTAATCAAGCAAATAGGAAATCCTATTAAACTATCAAACTCAACTGTTACAACTAGACGGCATGCACCCGGTTTAGGGGAACATACAGATGAAATTTTGAAAGAATTAGGTTTTTAATAAAAGAAAGGGGAAAAGAAGATGAGAATACAAGAATCCATTGCCTTGGTAACAGGCGGTGCTTCTGGGCTTGGAGAAGCAACTGTTCGTAATATTGTTAAAAACGGCGGTAAAGCCGCGATTCTAGATCTTTCAGAAGAAAGAGGCTCAGCTTTAGCAGAGGAATTAGGAGAAAATGCTGTTTTTTACAAAACGAATGTAACGAGTGAGGAAGATGTACAGAATGCAATTGATTCAGCGATTGCTCAGTTTGGCAGTATAAATACTGTAGTGAATTGTGCAGGTATTGCTGTTGCAGAAAAAACGGTAGGAAGAAATCAAGCTCATAGTTTTGATAGTTTCAAAAAAGTAATTGAAATCAATTTAATTGGCACCTTTAACGTCATTCGCCTTGCTGCCGTTCAAATGGTGAATAATCAACCAAATCAAGAAGGCGAAAGAGGAGTTATTATCAATACCGCCTCGGTTGCCGCATTTGATGGTCAAATTGGTCAGGCAGCTTACAGTGCTTCGAAAGGTGGTGTCGTAGGAATGACGCTTCCAATCGCACGCGACTTGGCGAAATCAGGAATCAGAGTGATGACCATCGCACCTGGTTTAATTGAAACACCTCTTTTCGCTTCACTAACGGAACAGGCAAAAGCTGCATTGGAATCACAAGTTCCATTCCCATCCAGACTTGGACGTCCTTCTGAATATGCCCAATTAACACAGTCTATTATTGAAAATGCCATGCTTAATGGTGAAACCATCCGCTTAGATGGCGCCATTCGTATGGCCCCAAGATAAATTTTACAAAAAAATCATATTTAAATTGGAGGAAGATATTATGCGTGAAGTTGTTATTGTTGAGGGTGTTCGTACACCTGTTGGGAAAAGAAAAGGGCTATTAAGTAACGTTCGACCGGATGATTTGGCTGCTAAAGTCTTAAGAGAATTAGTAAATCGTGCTGGTATTTCACCAGGAATTGTACAGGATGTCATCATGGGCTGTGTTTCACAGGTAGAAGAACAGGGTCTAAATATTGCACGTAATGCGGTACTAATCGCAGATTTCCCTATCCATGTACCTGCAACTACAATAGATCGTCAGTGCGGATCTGGTCAGCAAGCCATTCATTTTGCGGCTCAAGCCATTCTCAGCGGTGATATGGATATTGTCATTGCCGGGGGAGTAGAAAGCATGACACGTGTTCCACTTGGTTCGACTCGTCAAAATTCAACATCAAGTGAAGAGCTGACTTCGAGGTATGAAATTATTCACCAAGGTTTATCGGCAGAAAGAATTGCTGACAAGTGGGGATTTACACGCACCCAGTTAGATGAATTTTCCGTAGAAAGCCACAATCGTGCCTTGAAAGCCCAAGAAGAAGGAAGATTTGAGAGAGAAATCATGCCATTAGAAGTAACCCTAGAGGATGGAAGTACAGTTGTTGTGAAACAAGACGAAGGACCGCGTAAAGGGTCTACTATTGAAAAATTGGCTACACTAAAAACAGTTTTTAAAGAAGATGGAAAAATCCATGCAGGAAATGCCAGCCAAATGAGTGATGGCGCTGCTGCTGTATTATTGATGTCACGTGAAAAAGCGGAGGAATTAGGGCTTAAACCGCGCTTCCGAATTGTTGCCCGTTCTGTAGTAGGTTCTGATCCAACATTGATGCTGACTGGTCCAATTGAAGCAACAAGACAGGTTCTAGCTAAAGCAGGGCTGACAATTGAAGATATGGACACCTACGAAGTAAATGAAGCGTTTGCTCCGGTACCAATGTGCTGGTTAGAAGAAATTAAGGCAGACCCTAAGAAATTGAACCCTAACGGGGGAGCGATTGCCCTTGGACACCCACTTGGAGCAACAGGTGCAAAATTGATGATTTCAATGATGCATGAATTAGAGAGAACAGGCGGCCGCTATGGCTTACAAGCTATTTGTGAAGGCGGCGGTATGGCCAACGGAACAATCATTGAAAGAATTAGTGAATAAGAACGAATAAAGGGGAAGAAGCAGCAAAAATTTATTTTTGTTGCTTATTCCTTTTTAATTAGGCTGTGTTAAAGCTATTTGTTGTTTTTTGCACCCTGTTAATTGGAGCGGAAGGCACGAAGACTCCTGCGGGAGGACGGGGCAGGGGAGACCCCGCAGGCGCGTAGCGTCGAGGAGGCTCCCCGGACCGCCCGCGGAAAGCGAAGTGCCTGGAGTGGAAATTAACAGACAAATTTAACACAGCCAAAGGTAAATAAGAAGTAAGAGGGAGGAGAAGGGTTTTTGTTCAATGAATTCGGTGTAACACAAGTAACCATACCGCTGCCTTTTCGACTAAATCATGTAAATTGCTTTTTAGCTGAAGGGACAAACGGGTGGACCATTATAGACGCAGGACTAAATAATGATGTATCCAGGGACATATGGAGACCTATCATAGAAAAGCATGAAATAAAGGACATCATTCTGACTCATTACCATCCAGACCATTTTGGCTATGCAGGCACACTGCAGCAGCTTACAAATGCAGAGGTATGGATGACAGAAATTGATACGGAGGCTGGGTTATCTTATTGGGAACCAGATTCATTAGAAATTGTAAATCAAAACTATAACAGATGTGGGCTTCCTGATCATTTACCTCAGGAGCTTACGACGGATGAACAGGGTTTTAACCCACAAGTAAGGCCATATCCAACGGTTCAACATTTTCTTGAAGAAGGAATGAAAATCGTATTCGGCAAATACGAATACGAGGTTATCTTCACACCGGGGCATTCCGATGGATTAATCACTTTATTTAATAAAGAGAATAGTATCTTATTTTCAACCGATCATATTCTACCAAGAATATCTCCTAATATTTCATACTGGTTCAGAGGTAATCGGAATCCATTACAATCCTTTATGACTTCTTTGGAAAAAATTAAAGAATTGAACGTTGACTATGTAATCCCTTCTCATGGGGAGCCATTTAGAAATGCCAATCAAAGGATTGAAGAATTATTGGAACATCATCTTCAAAGATTAGCAGAGACGTATGACGCTATTAAACAACCGGCTACCATCTATGAGGTTAATCAACAGTTGTTTCGAAATTTGAATATCCATGAAACTCGTTTTGCTGTTGGAGAAACACTTGCTCATTTGGAGTATTTATATATAAACAACCAATGTAAAAAATTTCTTCAGGATGGTACCTGGTATTACGAAGGCATTTAATTTTATACTTTGCGCAGTGGTTCAAAGTTTTGGGAGGTTAGTAATGGAAACTATTTTTACACTTCAAACACGAAATGAAGATATAGATCAATTAGGTCATGTGAATAATTGTAGATACGTTAAGTTTTTGGAGGATGCTCGTGTAAATTGGTATGAAAATTGCGGAATATCTTTAATGGACTTTCAAGAAATGAGTATTGGAACGGTTGTTTTAAAAATGGAGGTTTTGTATCGAAGGGAAGCAAATTTGGGAGATCATTTAAAAATTATTACCCGTCCAGACTATTTAGGGAATACAAGTTTCGTATTAAAACAAGATATTTATAATCAATTTGATGAACATATAACAGATGCCAAAGTGACAATGGTAATGTTTGATACTTTATTAAGAAAAGGTATAAAAGTAATCGATCAAATCGCTCAGAATTTTCGTTAGTCTTTCATTTAAAACAGAGCATTATTGGTGAATAAATGCTCTGTTTTACTGCAAGATTTATGTATACCTGTAGGAGGAATCGCACTTGTTAATCCTTAGAACGCTGTATTAGAATAAACCGCTATTAAAACAACCGCTTTACAATCCCCAACATTTTTCACCGTGTGTGGAACACTTGCATTCCAGCTAAAGGAGTCACCTTCTTCTAAGATTACTGAATCTTCTCCTTGCTCTGCTAAAACTTTCCCTTCTAGCACTAAATGACATTCTTCTCCTTCATGCGCGTGGGCGTCTCCAATCGAAGCGCCTGGTGGAAACTCCACACTTCTTAAGCTCAAGCCACCCATTGATGAAATGTGTTCTATTTTTAACTGATTTAATGAGGTTGTTGTTCTGGCATCTTTTCTGACTACGCGTAAATGCTGTTTTTTTTCTAATAATAAATAAGGTAATGGAACCTCCAAATAGTTGGCAATGGTTTGGAGTGTACTAATCGAAGGTGAGGTGTTATTATTTTCTACATTGCTGATAAATCCCTTTGAAAGGCCAGTCCCTTCACACATTTGGGCTATTGTGATTTTTTTTCGATTTCTTATTGCACGAATTTTTGCGCCGATATCCAGTTTGACCACCCTTTATCTGTTTCCTAATATAGAACATATTTATATATTAGCAAAAATTCTATTGACAATCCATAAGATTCGTTGTTATCCTATAAGCAACAAATGTTCATATTAAAAAACATTTTATTTTTTATTAATGTGTTTACAAATATGAATCTTTATTAACTAATAAAATACACACGGAAGGGATGAATATATGAGTGCGCCAATGATCTATGAGCTTCGCCGTCCAAAAGAGATCCATCCTGATAAAGAATATCCCGCATTGTTTATCATGCATGGAATCGGCAGTAATGAACAAAACATGCTGTCTTTAGTAAACGGGTTAGAAGAACACTTCTACATTTTCAGTATTCGCGGTCATCTCTCGCAGCCACCAGGCTTTGCTTTCTTTACGATTGAAGGTTACGGCAAGCCGCATCGAGAAATGTTTGATGAAGGCGTAAGTAAGCTTACGAGCTTTATTGACTATGCATGCGAACAGTATCCGCTAGATAGATCTCATTTATACTTGTTAGGTTTTAGTCAAGGTGCGATTTTAGCGATGACGCTAGGCTTAACACTAGGCAGTAGAATTAAAGGAATTGTAGCACTAAGTGGTTACATTCCGGCATTTGTAAAAGAAGAGTATGAGATCAAGCCTGTGAATGAAGTTTCAGTATTCATTTCACATGGAGAAATGGACCAAGTGCTTCCATTTGAATGGGGACTTGCCAACAACGAGTATTTTGGTCAATTGGGTGCAAATGTTACTTTTAAGACATACCAAGAAGGACATAGTGTTTCCTTAAGGAATTTGCAGGATTTTACAAACTGGTTAATGCAAGATTTAAAAAAATAATAATACATTAAGGGAGAGACAGAAATATGAAAAAGATAGAAGTAAGTACATTCATTTTACGTTTAGTATTAGGGGTTACGTTTTTTGTTCATGGTTTAGTAAAGTTCCAAGGTGGAATTGAAAATATTGTTGGCTGGTTTGATTCCATCGGTCTTCCAGGTGTTTTAGCGTATGGGGTTGCATTGTTAGAAATGGTTGGAGGACTTGCATTAGTCGTTGGTTTAGGCAGCAGAATTGTATCAGGATTGTTTGTGTTATTAATGCTTGGAGCAATTGTAACAGCAAAATTAGCAGGCGGCTTTTTAGGAAATGGTCAAGGTGCTGGCTGGGAATTAGATTTAGCATTACTAGCAATCGCACTATTTATTGCCATCAACGATAGTAAGATGTTTGCGCTAGATAAAGTGATTTTCAAAGGACAAAATAACCAGACACAATCACTTTAGTAAAGGAGGGAATAGGACTATGATGCCATCACTTTTTATCGCTCATGGTGCACCATTGCTTGCGATTGAGAACAATGAGTATACTCAATTTTTAAATCAATTAGGCCATTCTTTACCACGCCCAAAAGCAATTGTTTTATTTTCCGCCCATTGGGAGTCTAGAGCGCAAAAAGTAAGCGAAGTAGACCAATATGACACCATTTATGATTTTGGTGGATTTGACCCAGCGCTCTATACGATTAAATATCCAGCTAAAGGATCACAGGAAATTTCTAATGAAATAATTGACTTATTCAAAGAAAATGGTATTCCTTTTGACATTGAAACGAAACGCGGCTTGGATCATGGTGCATGGGTGGTGCTTCGTTTACTTTACCCAAATGCAGATGTTCCCGTTATTGCAATGTCGGTTAACCCAGCTCTTACTCCGGAAGAACAATATAAAATCGGAAAATCACTGGCTGCGTTACGTGCTAAAGATGTTCTCATCATTGCCAGCGGAGGAACCGTTCATAATTTGAGAGCAGTGAATTTTGCGGAAAATGGACAAATAGATACATGGGCAGTTGAGTTCGATGATTGGTTAGCCCATCACCTTCATACATGGGATACAGATTCATTGTTTAAGTATGATTCACTCGCTCCAACTGCACAATATGCTGTACCTCCATATGGAAATGAACACTTTATTCCGATTTTTTACGCAATGGGGGCAGCGGATGATAGTCAAAAAGCAAAATTATTACATCGCAGCTTCCGATATGGGAACCTAAGTCATAGTGTATGGCAATTTGGAGAATAACCACTTTTTATTATATCTACAATCAATCCATAAATCGGTATCCTACCCAATTAAAATCATTGGTAGGATGCCTTTTTCATTTATAAAAAGGGAATAATAATTCTAATTAATTGTCATATAGGTGTGATTATTGATATAATAATTCGGTTATTAATATAAAGAATGTATAAAAGTTAGTAAGGTGGTAAATATGAATCAATATTATCGAGTGTTATTGTATTATAAATATGTCAATATAGAAAATCCTGAAGAGGTTCAGCAAGAACATCTTCAGTTTTGTAATGAAATAGGTCTTAAAGGCCGTATTATTATTGCATCTGAAGGAATTAACGGTACTGTATCAGGTACAGTTGAGCAAACTGATGCTTATATAAAATATATGGATGAGCACCCGCTTTTTGCAGGTACCGTCTTTAAAATTGATGAATCAACGGAGCATGCATTCAAAAAAATGCGTGTACGTCTACGACCAGAGCTTGTTACATTACGTTTGGAAGACGATGTAGATCCTCTTGTTACAACCGGCAAGCATTTAAAACCGAAAGAATTTTTCGAAGCTATGCAAAGAGAAGATACGGTTGTGATTGACGCACGTAATGATTATGAATATGATTTAGGTCATTTCAGAGGCGCAGTTCGCCCTGATATATTAAATTTCCGTGATCTGCCGGACTGGATTCGAGAAAATAAGGAACAATTCGAAGGTAAAAAGATTCTTACGTATTGCACAGGCGGTATTCGCTGTGAAAAATTCTCTGGCTGGCTTGTAAAAGAAGGATTTGAGGATGTTTCACAATTAGAAGGCGGAATTGTGACGTACGGAAAAGACCCAGAAGTTCAAGGGGAATTATGGGATGGACAGCTTTATGTGTTTGACGAGCGTATTAGTGTGCCAGTCAATCAAAAAGAGCATGTGGTGGTAGGTAAGGATTATTTCACAGGTGAGCCTTGTGAGCGTTACGTAAACTGTGCGAATCCGGAGTGTAATAAAAAGATTCTCTGCTCTGAGGAAAATGAACACCGTCATTTAAGAAGCTGTTCACATGAATGCAGAACGCACCCACGAAACCGCTATGTTGCTCAGCATGGATTAAGCGAAGAAGAAGTAAAAGAAAGATTAATGAATTTACAAGCATAAGAAAAAGGCTGCACGCTCTTCGTTAAGAGTGTGCAGCCTTTTGTTATTTCTTTGCGAGGATATCGCTCGATTTAACTAGTTCATTATATATTGCTATTGTTAAGCTATGTGGACCCTTACTGTCATGACCAGCCTCCCACAGCATCATTCCACCAAAGCCGTGATCAAGTGCTAGATTGGTCTTCTTTTTAATGGTTTCAACACCATTATAATGATAAGTCGTTCCATTCATACTCACTGTATCATTCACAGCGTTTGCAGGATCACTGTTTACGATAGCACCATAAGAAACCTGTTTAATCGCAGGGTCTTCAGGCTGAGCATAAAAAGGAACTCCTAAAACAAGCTTTTCTTTTGCCAGATTGTTTTGATCAAATAGATTGGACCAATAGTTTACTATATTCTCCGTAAAAGGATAAGGAGATAGATTAGCTGCATTGTATCCGCCATCCCATTGACCATCATATGCCATAATATTTACATGATCAACATACTGAAAGGTGGAAGGTTCAAAAATGACAAAGCCCATTTCGGTGCCTGTCACCGCATGGATTTTTGCATAAACGGCAATCGATAGCTCTTTGCCTTTTGGATGCAGCTGCTCGCTTAGTTCCTTCGCAAAGGCAGCCAGGTTTGCAGCATCAGCTTTTGAACGAGGATGTTCGAAATCAATATCAATCCCGTCTAGTTTTTCACGGTCCACGATACTAGTAAGTTCGTTAACTAGTCTCGTCCTAGAATCAGGATTACTGATGGCTGTTTTAAATGGTTCATAGGATTCCCCGCCATTAATATGAAACCAGCCGCCAACCGCTAAAATTACTTTTGTATTGTGTTTGTCAGCTTCTTTAACCATCGCTCGTAGATTATTAATAGCTGAATCACCATTTAGCAATATCCCTCCATCTGCTGTCGGATGAGCAAACGAGAAAATTACGTGTGTTAACTTTGAATAATCAACCACATTCGGATCACGAAAATCCTGTACATAACCCATTAACACTTTAGATTCCTCGAAACTTTCCCCTGGAATCGTTTTTTCTGCAAGTTTTTTTGTTGATTCTGAAGCTTTTTCTATTATAAGCGGCTTTGACGCTTGATTTATTTTATTTTTTGAATATAACACTCCTGTAAAAATTCCCCCTGTAAAGGTAATAAGGATTACCAGGGCGAGGAGGATTGTTCGTTTCTTCATCAATTGATTCCTCCCTATTATTCTCTGACTTTAAAATTGTATCAAAAAATGAAAGGAGGAAGGGATGGTAATATCACCCTTGATAATAAATGGGAAATAACTAATACATATTGTTTGTGATAAAAGGTCAATTATTGTCTAATAGAGGTATGACTTCTAATGTAAAGGAGATTTACATCTGTGTGGGCTGTCGGAATAGGAATTATCTTACTATATAATGTATTAATTTTTTACATTGGCTATAATATTTGGGTTTGGCTGAAACAAATTAGTGGCGACCGTAAGAGTATAAAAATTATGTTCTGGGTTGTTCTCGTTATTTTTGCTTATTCTTTTGTTTTTTCACGTTGGCTCGATGAGAGTTTATTGTTTACTTGGCTTGGGGCTGCTTGGCTGTCATTATTTTACTTTTTAATATTGTTCTTGCCTGCAGCGAATATTGCGGTTTTTTTAAGAAGATTTACAAAGATACAAAAAGAAAAGTTTATCAAATGGACGGGATACACCGTTTTCGTTTTGATCATTGGTTCATTCTTATTCGGAGTGTTTAATGCATACAGTCCTAAAGTGACAACCTATCAAATTAATATCCCGAAACAGGTAGAAGGGAAACAAAACCTGAAAATTATTATGGCTTCAGATATGCATTTTGGGGATTTATCGGGAAGCGGGCAGGCTAAAAAACTCGTTGAGTATATTAATTCTCAAAAACCAGACTTAGTACTTTTTCCGGGAGATATTATCGATGATGATATTACACCTTTTCTTGAAAAGGGAATTCCAGGGATACTAAAACAAATCAAAGCGCCTGTTTATGCTTCCTTAGGGAATCATGATCGAGATGACGTGGACCTTTTGCAGATTTTTAATAACAGCGGTATGAAGGTTTTAGATGACGAGGTCCTGAACCTTCCTGAAGGGATTGTCCTTGTAGGCAGGAAAGATAGAGGATACCAGGATGTTGTAAGAGCGGAGCTTCCGGAGTTAATGAAGCAGGTCGATTTGAAGAAACCCGTTTTCCTGCTTGAACATCAGCCATATGATTTAGATATTGCCGAAAAGAACGGGGTGGACCTTATTTTATCAGGTCACACACATCGCGGACAGGTTGCACCTGGTAATCTTATAACGAATACGATTTTTGAAAATGATTTCGGCTATTTGAAAAAAGGGCAGCTCCAATCGATTGTTTCTTCCGGCTATGGTGTCTGGGGCTTGCCGCTCCGAATCGGGACACGGTCTGAAATTGTCCAAATTAATGTAACATTTGATTAATATATAAGAAAAAATCTACCTAAAGACAGGTAGATTTTTTTCGTTTCAAAACAAGAGAAAACTGACAGTGTTTTTTTTATTCTAATTGAATAATATTTAATGATCACTGCGAATTTTAATGAAAGCGCTTTATTAGTATAAAGGAGAGAAGCGAATGGAAAAATTATTGCCTTCAGAAGTTCAAGAAATGTTATCCTCCGTTCCGAACTGGAAATTAACCGATGAGAAATGGATTGAGCGAAAGTATCGTTTTGGCGATTATCTAAAAGGAATTGATTTCGTCCAATCAGTGGCAAACCTGTCTGAGCAGGTTAACCATCACCCATTTATTTCAATAGACTATAAGGTCGTAACTTTAAGACTTTCATCATGGAATGTAAGGGGATTAACTGCTTTGGATTTTCAATTAGCCACAAAATATGATGAATTTTATTTACAAAAGAAAAGTTAATTTTCTTCTAAAGGGAGAGATTTCTATATGGGGGAAGAAAAGAAAATTCCAAGACACTTACAGAAATATGTCGTTGACCAGCAATATGAGAAATACACACCGATTGATCATGCGGTTTGGCGTTATGTGATGAGACAAAACCATAATTATTTAAAAGATACCGCCCATCAAGCGTATGTTGGCGGGTTAAAATCTTCTGGGATATCCATTGAGAAAATACCTAATGTAACAGATATGAACAAAGCGTTAGAGCCTTTTGGCTGGGGAGCAGCCAATATTGATGGCTTTATTCCAGGTGTTATTTTCTTCGACTTTCAAGCACATGGGATTCTGCCGATAGCCTCTGACATTCGTAAACTAGAAAATATTCAATATACACCAGCACCTGATATCATTCATGAAGCCGCGGGTCATGCACCTATTCTTTGCGAAGAGAAATTCTCGGAGTATGTAAAGTTATTTGGCCAAATCGGTTCAAAAGCATTGGCTACAAGTGAAGAGCATGAATTATTTGAAGCAGTACGCACCTATTCGAATTTATTAGAAAGCGGAAAAGCAACAAAAGCAGAAATCGAGGCAGCGAAAGCTAATTTTGAGGAAAAGCAAGCAGCTGTAACTGAATTATCAGAAGCGGAACAAATTTCGCGTTTATATTGGTGGACCGTTGAATACGGGCTTATTGGAAGTGTTGATCACCCACAAATCTATGGAGCTGGATTGTTATCTTCTGTATCGGAAGGAAGAAGCAGTTTAACTGATTCGGTTAAGAAAATTCCTTTCGACCTGCAAACGGTTATAGAAACCGGCTTTGATATTACCAAACCCCAGCCGCAGCTTTTCGTTTGTGACAGCTTTGATCAGTTAATCGATGCAGTGATGGAGTTTTCAAAAACGATGGCGTTTAAGGTTGGTGGAACAAAAGGTTTAGATAAAGCACTTCGTTCAAATCATACGGCTACGATTCAATATAGCTCAGGTCTGCAGCTAACGGGAACCTTACGTAACATCATCAAGGATGAAAAAGGGGAAGCGATATACATCCAAACAGAAGGACCTTCAGCCTTGTCTTATCAAAATACAGAATTGCATGGGCATGGAAAAACGACACATCAGGACGGATTCGGAGCACCCATTGGAAAAATGGGAAACAGCCTAAATCCATTAGAGGACCTTAATGATGAGGAGCTTAAAGGAATTGGAATAGAGATAGGAAAGGAATCTACTATCGAGTATGAGAGTGGAGTTAAGGTTTCCGGGACACCGCAGCAATTCCAGCGGAAAGATGGCAAACTTCTGGTGATATCGTTTAAAGATTGTACGGTTTCATACGAAGAGAAGACTTTGTTTCAACGTGATTGGGGCACGTATGATTTGGCAGTTGGAGACAAAATTACCTCCGTTTTTGCTGGTGCCGCAGACTCAGAGCAATTTTATGCAGATTTAGAGGAAGTAGAGACAAAACTGCTTGTAAAAAGGGAGTTATCCCCGTTAGAACAATTGTATGGGAAGGTTAGAAGTATCCGCGAAAACAAAGTATATAATATGGAAGCAGTGCTAGTAGAAGTGATTGAAAAATTAACCACTGAGTTTAAGGAGGATTGGCTATTAAGGATAGAGATAATGGAAATCCTCGTAAAACGAAATCTACTTCCTGACCAGCAGTTAGTGCTTAAAAACCAGCTTGGAGACATAAAGCTTTTGCACCAGGAGTTTCCAGTGTTAATTGATAGAGGTCTAATGTTAACCAATGCTTGATGAATACTAAAAAAACGATGATTAACAATACCCCGCCTATTGAATATACTTATTAAAGGTTAAATCGATGGGCGGTTTTTCTATGGAAACTCAACTAAAAGAACTTTTCGGGGCGTGGATTCAAGCAATTGGTACGGTTACAGCTGCTATTGGAAGTACACCATCACTTAACGAAAATACACAACAAAGTCTGAACCTATGGGGGAATGTCCTTCAGGGCACTGGAAATGCCTTAATTGCTGATGCCGAGGAAGAATTAACCTTAGGAAAGCTTGGAAATGAAGTCCAAGCAATTGGTAATACCACTGTTGTAGCTGGAATCTTATTAAATAATTCAGAAGAAAATAAGCTTAAGTTGGATATTAACGGAAACTTGCTGCAAGCAGTAGGTGGAGGTATAGCACTGCCAGAGGATTTGATAGATGAGCCTTCTACTATTAGAACACTGAATATTACCGGAAATGTATTACAGATTATCGGAAATTCATTGCAAGCCTTTGGTGGTGCTGAAGAGCTTAAAAGTATTCGTGAAAATGAAGATAGATTTAAAGGATATAGGGAAAGTAATGAGTCCAAACAAGTGACATCTAGCCAAACATTAGCCATAAACGGGAGCTGGATACAAGCGGTTGGTTCAGTGATTTCAGCAATTGCTCAAACAAGGGAAAGTATAGAAGAAATTGATTAACTGGCCGTAATAAGGAAAGCGAAGTAGGGGCACACTGAGGAAAAAGAAGGTTAATATAGGTGAAATATAGATGAAATTACTATGTATAGATGGCGGCGGCATACGAGGTATTTTTGCCATTGCCATTTTACAAGCACTAGAAGAAGAAGTGGGCCATCCTGTTGGAGAGTTATTTGATGTTGTTGCTGGGACTAGTACTGGAGCAATCATCGCTGCCTCAGTTTCACTTAATAAAAACATGAGAGAAATCTATGAAAGCTACAAGCATTATGGCGGAAAGATTTTTACGAGACAGGCAAAGGTTGGACTATTCAAAAGTGTCTATAGTGACCGGGCATTAAGACATCTTTTAAAAAATGCATTTGGTGAAGTGGAGCTAAAGGATATAACCAAGCCCCTGCTTATTCCTGCTGTGGACATTACACATGGAAAACCGTTTACGCACCGCTCCAACTACGGGCATCCTGATTGTGATGATCTATCCATAAAAGTATGGGATGCTGTTCTTTCCTCCTGCTCGGCACCTGTCTATTTTCCTCCTAACAAAATAGGGGATCAATACTTATCCATAGATGGCGGGCTATGGGCGAATAATCCTTCATTAGTCTGCTTAACCGAAGCGATTCATTTCTTCCAAAAAAGTATGAAAGAAATCAATATCTTATCGATTGGCACTGGATTACAGAATATTGATTTTACAAACAATAATGATAAGTATTGGGGAATCAATCAATGGCTCCCGTTTCATCTGCCTTCGATGAAGGTCACACCAAAGCTTCTCGATTTGGCCCTTCACCTTTCATCAGAATCTGTGACCTATCATTGTCAGCTCCTCCTTAAGGAACAATACCTTCGAATCAATGAAGACTTAGGAGAGGAAGTACCGTTCGATGAAGTCAACTATATGGATATACTTAGTGAATTGGGGAGAAATGTCTTTCAGAAACAGAAAAATGATATCCTTTCTTTTATAGAATATTAACGGACAAAACTCGCACTTTTTAGAGTCAGCGGGTTTTTTGTTTGCTGTCATTCAATATTTTTACCCTTTTGATACCATACTATTTTATGAGGTGAAGAGCATGTACAAATTGTTGTCGCATAATGATTTAGATGGTGTCGGTTGTGGTATTTTAGCAAAGCTTGCCTTTAGGGAGGATGTAAAGGTTCGTTACAACTCCATATCTGGTTTAAATCGAGAAGTAGAATGGTTTTTTGATAACGTAGATAAGAACACTTTTTTATTTATTACCGATTTGTCTGTAAATGAAAAAAATGAACAGAGGATTAATGAGTTTTACCAAGATGGCGGAAAAGTACAGCTAATCGATCATCATAAAACCGCACTGCATTACAATGACTATCCCTGGGGTCATGTGGTTGTAGAGGATGAAGAAGGGAAATTAACTTCTGCAACCTCCCTATTGTATCACTATCTTCTTTCACATCAGTTAATCGAGGAGTCCGCTGCGATCACAGAATTTGTTGAGCTGGTTAGACAATATGATACGTGGGAATGGGAAAAAAATGATAATCAGGATGCCCAGCGTCTAAATGCTTTATTTTTTCTCGTATCAATTGACGAATTTGAAGAAAAAATGATAACACGTCTACAGACTAGTGAACATTTTCATTTTGACGAATTTGAAAAGAAAATATTAGACATGGAAGAAGATAAAATTGACCGCTATATTCGCAGGAAAAGGCGGGAGCTGGTTCAGACTGAACTGAATGGTCTTTTTGCAGGTGTGGTCTATGCTGAATCATATCACTCTGAATTGGGAAATGAATTAGGGAAAGAATACCCTCATCTTGATTATATCGCGATTTTAAATATTGGCGGAAAGCGGATGGGTTTCCGTACGATTCACGATCATATCGATGTTTCTGAGGTTGCCGGACAATACGGAGGTGGAGGGCATGCAAAGGCATCGGGGTGTTCGTTAACCGAAGAAGCCTATACTAGTTTCGTGACCGAAACCTTTCACCTAGAACCGATTCCAGAGGACGCGAGACGAAATCGTTATAACCTTAAGGGTTCGTCGTTTGGTACTTTGTATAAAAGCAGAAGAGAAGATTACTTCTTGCTTCATCAAATAAATGACCATGAATGGGCGATTCAAAAAGGGCAAAAACGCTTGGAACAAACCTATGCTAATTTTGAAGAAGGGGAAAGCTACTTGAAAAGGAATTATGAGGTCTGGTTAGTAAAAGACGACGATTTTGTTCAATACCTCATGAAACAAGTTAAAAACCATATCCACTGAAAAAACCACTACAGAACAAATGTTCTGTAGTGGTTTTTTAAAAGAGTTATTACTGTTTTAGTTGATTTAAATCATCAATGCATTCCTGAACAAGTGTAACTGCCTGACTCATCGCAGCTCCTCCGCCAAATGCAGCCGTAACACCAACAGCTTCAAGGATTTCCTGTTCTGAACATCCTTGGTCAAGACAACCTTTTGTATGGTAAATAATACAATATTCATCTTGTGAATAGAGGCTAATGCCTAATGCAATCAATTGCTTTTCCCGTTGAGTTAAAGCTCCCTCTTTAAAGCACTCTTCTGTAAATGCATTGAAATGTCTAGCAAACTCCGGCATTTTCTGAGTAAACACACCTAAACCTGCTTTATACTCGTGAAGGGCAGCTTCAGTGTTATTCATAGCTTCAAATTCCATTCTTATAATCAGCTCCATTTCTAATTATCATGAATCCAAAATTAGTATGAGCAAACAAAGAAAGGATTAACCAACATTAAAATTCTCTGCGGTAGTTTTTAAAATAGGATGTTAATGAGCAAGGGGGTCTTTCCATATCAGGCACAAATGCACTTATCTTGGTTAAAAAATAACATGACTCGGGAAAATGGTGCTCTAAAAACCGCAGTGTTGTCGCATTTAAAACTTCTTTACCCTTATATAGCGTTATAACATGTTCAACTAATTGGTTAAAGGCAAGCACCGTTCCACTAACTTCACGTGCAAAGGAGATTTGTACAGGGAAATGGGGAGGCATAAACCGTAAATAACCTTTTATTGCGTCATTTTTTAAAATATGTGCTGAAAAAAGCTTACTTAGTGTGTTCACTTTTTCATGAAGGATAAGTTCTACACCATCAAGTGCGCGATTTAATAATGCAGCATGACCAAGCTGATCCTCTAACCAAAGGTCTAATAAATCAACTAATGGAAGCGGGGGATAATTTGTTCCATTCATGTAATACTGCAGGATCCGCAAATATTCACCGTTTTCATTTAGAGTACCATTAAAATAAGTTGGGGTAATGTTTATCAGTATTTTATTATTTAATTGTAAGTTAAGAACTCTTCCTTCAAAGCGGTAATAATCATAAGAAACTTGAGCAGAAAGCCTGGAGAATTCCACTAATGCCTGAGAATTTACATGACTATTTTTTGGAACTTGTTCCAGCCGATTTCTTAGCTCTATGAACCTGCCTATAAAGGACACAGCTTCTTCTACAAGGTTTACCTCGACGGGTGATAAATAATCCCGAACAAAAACGGAGTGATCTAAAAGTATATTTACCCAGAAATAATGTTCTTCCCAAGGAGAAAAAGGATTTAGGTTTTTCACCGGTAACCTCCTTTATTTACAATCTGCCTCTCTTATACAAATTATTATTCAAATTTTTAATAAATGTATAAATTACCATTGTTAGCAAAAAATAAAAGAAAAAGATGGGGCGGGTGCGAATGCGGAAAGATCGCAATCGCTTGTTGAAGGACTTTAAACTGCAGAGAAGCATCATACAAACGAATACGAGTGATAAAAAAGAAGCTGGAGAGGGTTTATTACAGCAATTTTTTAGCAATTTTACCAATAGTTCTGATCTAAGTGTCACAGAGTTTCCGCATTTATCAGTAAAAATTTATTACTTTAGTTATTTAATTAATAAAGATCATTATGAGCAATTTTTATCAAAACTAAGAAATATTAATCCAGAAGAAATACAGTCATTTTTTAATCATTCCGAGTTTAAGGGACTTTCAGATATGAATGGTATTGAAGAAGCCATATTATCAGGAAGTGCTATCATTTTTTACGAGAAAGAAGCATATGAGCTTCCTTTTAAAGAGGGAAAAGGTCGTTCTATTTCACAATCTGAATCAGAAACGGTTATTCTTGGTTCGCATGACTCATTTGTGGAATCTGTTGATGTGAATTTATCTCTTATTCGAAAAAGAGTGATGAGTTCCCAGCTTAAGACGATCAAATTGCACGTAGGTAAAACGTCAAAAAGAACGGTTTATTTACTGTATATCGAAGGCGTTGCTTCAGATAAAGATATAGAAGAAATTAAAAAAAGGATTTTATCCGTTCATAACGATGGTATTGCAGATACGAATATGCTTGTTCAATTTATAGATGAACATCCAAATTCACCTTTTCCACAGTTTTATACCACAGAAAGACCAGACGTAACGGTATATAAATTGTTTGAGGGAAAAATTGCAGGGTTAATGGACAACAGTCCGTTTGCCTTTTGTACACCTGTCAGTTTTTTTGATTTTATGGAATCCATGGATGATTTCGGGCAAAGATGGATTGTCAGCACATTCATCAAAGTAACTCGGTATATTGCCATTTTAGTTACGTTGTTGTTTACTGCCTTATATGTAGCCGTTACTACCTATCACTATGAGATGATTCCGCAGGCATTACTGCCGACATTACTGGAGTCACGAAGTAAAGTGCCGTTTCCCCCTGTAATTGAAGCGCTCTTTTTAGAATTTTTGTTAGAGCTGCTGCGAGAAGCAGGAGCCAGGCTTCCAACAAAAGTTGGACAAACAATTGGTATTGTTGGTGGTATTGTAATTGGGCAAGCCGCTGTACAGGCTGGGATTACCAGCAATATTCTTATTATTGTGGTAGCAGCCTCTGCCATCGCGTCATTTGTGATACCCAGTTATTTATTAAGTGGATCGATAAGAATTGTCCGTTTTGGATTTATCATCCTTACAGGATTTTGGGGTAATATTGGGATTGTTTTTGGAATGGGGATTTTAATTATCCATTTAAGCGGCCTGACTAATTTAAACTCGCCTTACTTACTGCCAATATCGCCTATGTTTCCAAAGTTCTTCAAATACTCATTAATAAGGGGACCTTTTAAGAAAAAAGCTGAAAGGGGTTAACACTCATGCAAATGAAAGAAAAGTTATCACCCTTTCAAGCCTCGATTTTGGTTTATTTAATTCAGTCTGGTGTTACATTATTTACTTTACCCCGGCTTGTCGCAGAAGCCTTTGGGACAAACGGCTGGATTGGACTTATCTTTATCTCTCTCATTGTTAATATCAATCTAGTTCTTATTTGGCTCGTATATAAAATAAGCAAAGGGAAGTCCTTCTTTGAAATCATATCCATTTTTCCAAAATGGATTACACTGCCAGTTAGTTTATTTATTGCGGTCGTATGGATGCTGCTAGGGGTATTTGTGATGGTTAAGTTTTCAATGATCCTAAAAGTCTTGTTCTACCATAACGTATCTCTTTTTTACTTTTTCTCAATGGGGTACATCTTATCGTATATGCTGCTAAAGAAGGACCTTTATCAAATTGCTAAATCAACGGTGGTATTATTTTATTTTACGATTTGGACTGTGTTTTTATTAGCTTTCCACCTTCCGGAATTTAGCTTTATCCGGCTTACACCATTTATTTTCAAAGGTGATACCGATATGCTGAAAGGCGGATTGTCTATTTATACAGCCCTTTTAGGTTATGAACTGTCGATTTTATTTATCCACTTGATAGAAAGGAAACAATTAAAATCGCTCATTGCAGGGAATTCCATTACATGCATGATCTATTTGGGTGTAACCTTCATCTGTTTTGGATTTTTCAGCTTTGAGCAATTGTTAAGGGAGATGTACCCGGTGGTAACACTGTTGGGGTACATTTCTTTTCCCGTCCTTGAACGCGTAGAGAGTTTTACTTTTTCCATTTTCGGTTTGAAGGTGCTGATGACAACCGTTATGTATTTATGGGGGACAAAAGAATTATTACATTATCAGTTTAAAAGGATAAAACCAAACTTTCTCCTAATAGGTATTCTGATTATCAGTTTTTTTGTTTCCTTTATTCCAAAGGTTATAAAAGATGTAGAAGAATGGTTAAATTATATTACTTATGCAGCTACAGCCATTGCCTTTATGTTACCGATTCTTTTATTGCTTATTGTTCTATTAACGAGAAAAATGAACAGGAAGCCAGCCAATGAATAAGGTATTCGTCATAATCATGATATTAATTCAAACTGGATGTGCTGAGCAGCGGATCATAGATGATTTAGCGCTTATTAACGCTGTAGGCTATGATGTTACGGATAACGAAAAGAATCCTTTAAAGTTAACCGGTACCTTTCCCATTATTACAAAGGATGGAAAATATGATCGAAAAACGATTATGGTTGAAGGGAAATCAAGTAAAGAGGCAAGGGAAAAAGTAAGATTGAAGACAAACTTAAAACTCGAAAGCGGACAAATTCGTGTTACTTTGTATGGCCAGGAATTGGCGAAGCAGGGGATGTTACCATATTTACAATCCTTAGTTCGTGATCCAAGTATCGGTACAAGAGCGAAATTGGCATTAGCAGAAGATAAAGCCAGTGATGTTTTGATGCTGCAGATTAAGAACGAAGGGCAAAATGCTACGTATTTAGAGCAGTTTTTAACGAAATTAAACCGAGAAAATTTAAGGACAAATTATAATATTTATCAATTCCTTAGAGACTACTATGATGACGGAATTGATCCGATTTTGCCGGTCTTTAAAGTTGAAAAAAATAACATTGTCTATAATGGTATTGGTTTATTTCATGAAGACAAACTTGTCGAAATCCTTAAACCTTCCGAAGCCCGATATCTTTTCCTTTTTCGGGAAGAGATGAAACAAGGTAATTTCGTCGAGCAAATTGACGTAGGAGAGGAAGAAAAAGCCTCAATCATGCTTAATTATCAACTTAAGCAGCACCATATTAACATTCAATCAACATCAACTAATACAAAGAAAGCATCGATCAATATAGAATTAATAGGGGATGTACTTGAATATACCGGGAAAGAAGAAATTTCAGATCCAAAAATACAAAAAAAAATTGAAAATATTATAACCAAGAAAATTAATCAGGAGGGTAAGGAACTGATCGTAAAGTTACAGAAACTCCAAGTAGACCCACTTGGTATTAATCGGTATGTACGTAACAAAATGAACTATAAAGACTGGAAAGCATTAGATAAGTATCAATCCTATCAGGATATGGATATAAAAATAGAGGCAAATATTATTTTAAACAGCGCAGGAAAATGGAAGTAGGTTTAATAAGAAATTTAAGGAAAAATCATCTTTTATTTGTAAGAATTTTCTATATAATAGAATGAGGTGGGAGCACTACAGTGTATCTGCGGTATTCCATTATATTAGATAAAAAGATGGAGGGGGGAACATTCAATGTCTAATGAAAATGAGGTTTTATTAGATAAAGCAAAACAAAAGGATACCAAATTGAAAGTACAAAGGAAAGAGGGAGAACCTACTCCGGCTTTCATAGGTGCTTCCTGGGGTGCGCTGTTAATAGGTGTTACGGCTTATTTCATTGGCTTGTTTAACGCAGCGATGCAATTGAATGAAAAAGGATATTACTTTGCCGTTTTAATATTCGGGCTCTATGCAGCGGTATCTTTACAAAAAGCAGTTAGAGATAAAGATGAGGGAATACCCGTTACCAATATTTATTATGGTATTAGCTGGTTAGCACTTATCGTATCGATTTCATTAATGGGCATCGGTTTATACAATGCTGGAAGTATTGATTTGAGCGAAAAAGGATTCTATGGGATGTCATTTGTTCTTAGTTTATTTGCAGCCATTACGGTTCAAAAGAATATTCGAGATACACAGAGAGCAAGAGAAAGAGAGTAGTTTTATCTGAGATATGGTCCGTCTGGCTGGCCATTTATAAGGAAAAAACGACAGTAATGATCTGTCGTTTTTTTCGTTACCGGATTATTTGTTTTTTAATTACTTTACATATTCTTGTACCATTTCAGTGGTAACATTTTTTCTAAGTGATATGATTCGTAAATTAATTCTGTTCATTTTATTGGTGACATCATTAATTTTATCTGTTGTAAAAGGTTTCCCTTGTTTACATAATTCAACGGCTTCTGCAATATATTTTTCACGCAGCTCGTCCAAAGCTTTAAACTCTTGGTAACTTTGATTTTGATTTTTCGCATGTTTAATTAAGTCTTTATGTACGCTCATGATTCCACTCCTCGATATTAACTTTTATTATCATACCACATTTCAAATGGTAGCAGGCACTGCTCTTAAGCAAGATTTTTGTTTTTACCAGTGTAAGTGCTATTATTTTTATATTGATAAAAAGGAGTTGCTTCTATTGGTTAATGAGATTGTCTTAGATGATACATCGATTCACGTTTACAAGTATGAAGAAGATAAAGAAGATGAATTACATAAAATTTCAATACAATTTAACGTAACGAGTGAGGAATATCATGATATCACGACCCTGTTGTACAAAGGTACATTTGACGTAAAAGTTCCTGAGCGGGATTTATCATTTAGAGCGAGTATTCAGCAATACTCTACTTCCTTTACAAATTTATATATTAAAGGGCAGGTCGGAGAGTTTAATTTAAGTTTGCTGGAAGTAAGAGAATAGGAGAGAAGGGATGGTGTGGAAATGAGGTTAAGCATTTTGGATCAAGCAGCCATATCTTCTAATCAGAGTGCAGCAGAGGCACTTAAAGAATCGATGAAGTTAGCCCAAGCTGGTGAAAACTTAGGGTATACAAGATTTTGGATTGCAGAACATCATGATTTACCAGGTCTTGCCTGTTCAGCGCCAGAAGTTATGTTAGGTTATATTGGAGCGAATACGAATACAATCAGACTTGGCTCCGGTGCGATGTTATTACCTCATTATAAGCCGTATAAGGTGGCGGAAGTTTACAATATGCTAGCCACGTTGTTTCCTGATAGAGTTGATGTTGGAATTGGAAGGGCTCCGGGAGGTTCAGCAGAAGCTACGAATGCTTTATCAGATAACTTTTTACAACAGGTGTGGAACATGCCAAACTCAGTAAAAGATTTACTGCATTTCTTAGACAATAATATTCCTCCTGAACATCCGCATGCGAAAGTGACGGCATCTCCAGTTCCTAACGTACCACCAATGCCTTGGCTGCTTGGCACGAGTAAAAAAAGCGCTATACTTGCAGCAGAAAACGGACTAGCATATGCCTTTGGACAGTTTATGAGTGATCAGGACGGTGCTGCAATTATCGAACAATATAGAAATCATTTTAAACCGAGGAAACAAAATGATGTTCCACAAGTGATTGTAACGGTTACAGCTATTTGTGCAGAAACCTCAGAAAAAGCAGAAGATGTCGCATTAAGCTCACTGGTATGGGTGCTGCAAAGAAAAAAAGGAGAGGGGCAGGAAGGTGTTCCTTCCATCCAAAAAGCGAATGACTATCTTCGAAATGAAAAAGAAGATCTACTTAGGGAAATGAAAAACAATATGATAATAGGTAATCCATATCAGGTAAAAAAGAGAATAGAAGAACTGCAAGAAAAATATAATGCAGATGAAATCATGATTGTGACTATCACACATTCACCAGTAGATAAAATCGAATCCTATAAATTGATTGCAGAAGAAATTTTACGTTAGCAGTGTTGGAAGAAGTAATAGAGGGGGAGTAAATAGTACAGGGCTTGGTGGGACTCGAACCCACAAGATACTCGAGCAGTTTACGGTTGAAACTGCCGGTTGCTCTACAATTGAGCTACAAGCCCTGTTTTTATTTTGGTTTTAAGACGAAATATTATGCATTCATTTTAGTAATTTCTTCAGTCACAACAAAAGCTAAATCATCATTTCCAAACAACGATAAAACACCAAGAAGTGTTTCGTCACCAATTTCTCCAGCTTCATCTTTTGGTACAACTAATTCCATAGCTTCTTTTAAAGCGACGTTTGAGGTCTGATTGGGATAGGCGCGCAAATACAATTCCTCAGGATTTAAGTCATGGTTAATACACCATTGAGCAAATACGAGAATCATCATTTTTTCCTCGCCTTGATAGTTTTGAATAATTTTTTCTTCTAATTGTTTTTTATCCATTAAGAAAACTCCTTTAAAAAAATCATAAATTCATTATATCTGATTTACTTGAATCAAAGAAGGAATATAAAAAGATTGAGGGAGAGAGTAAAACAGGAAGACAAAAAAGACAGGAAATGTAGTAAAAATGCAGGTAAATATCCATCCAACAAAATTACGTAAAATATAAATTTGACGTAATTAACCTTGTTAGGTAAAATATAGAAGTGAGGTGATTTTATGGTAAATCCATCAAAACAAATTAATTTTAATAAATTACAATCTCTTCTTTCTGAACTTCCCTGGTATGTTGATGAATACATCAATCATAAATTAAGAAAGCTTTCGACGGCTTCCTTATTTAATTACTGCCATGATTATAAGATCTTTTTCAATTGGATGATTCGTGAGCAATTATTTATCGGAAATGTTAAGGATATTCCCTTAAGTCGATTAGAGCAAATGACAGTTATTGAGATTGAAAGTTTTTTAAATTTCCTTCATTACGAATTAAATAATAAAGAATTAACCGTTAATCGGAAATTATCAGCATTAAAGTCCCTGTTTAATTATCTGCAGAACATTGCTGAAACCCCTGATTTACAGCCTTATATTAATCGAAATGTATTAGCCAAAATTGAATTTAATGAAGTAAAAGACAGCATGGAAACCAAAGCTGCTAAAATGGAAGGTAAAATCCTTCTTGGTGATGAATACGAAAAGTTTCGTTTATTTATTGCTCATGATTACGGTGAAATAAACAAAGAAAACAAAAAACTCTATAACTTCCACCAATTAAATAAAGAACGTGATACAGCGATTGTTTCATTAATTTTGGGATCAGGGCTTCGTCTTTCAGAGTTAATTGGGATTGAATTAGACGATATTGATTTTAAAAAGTACTGTGTAAGAGTAATTAGAAAAGGAAATAAAGAGCAATTCGTGTACTTCAGTCAGGTTGCGATGGCTGATTTGCAAGCATATTTAGCTGTGAGAACCACTAAGTATCAGGTTGAAAAGAATAATAAGGCTTTATTTATTGCAGCTGCAATCGGCCCAAAAGGAAAAACACGAAGACTTACGGCACGATCTGTTGAAAAATTAGTTGAAAAATATGCAACAGCTTTTGGTAAACCATCATTATCCGTACATAAGCTACGTCATTCCTTTGCAACAAGATACCATGCAGAGATTAATGATGTACCAAAATTACGACGACAATTAGGCCATTCATCGATTCAAACGACTATGATCTATACACATATTAAGAATGATGATTTAAAAATTGCTGTAGATAAAATGGATATGCCAAAAGAGGAATCATAATAAAGCCAGCAGTTCATGCTGCTGACTTTTTTGTTTTTACATGTATACATAATATTATTATGTAAACAAAATGACAAAATATCTCAAAATCCAAGTATACTCAAGAAACTGAGACAGAACAAAAATTTTCGTATTTACAGTTAATCAATTATTTTGATTTTAGTTCGGGATTCTACACAAAAAGACACACGAAAACTGTGTTTTTTTGTGTCTTTTTACAAATGGAATTTTGTTGATATCTCCCGCCCTACTTACCTTTTTTACTAGTATGAACGCTTGTGTTATTCAAATTCCATTTACGGTCCCCGTATTTCCAGGTAGATTCCACAAACGCAATTGTATCGGCATTTGCTATCCCCGTAATTCTTTGTACCCCTTTTAACACCATCTCGCCAGTGGTTAACTTAACTGGTGATAAAGATTGAAATGAATTCACTGTTAATTCTGTGGGCTCATTTAACCGCCCTTTATAATAAAGTCCCAGTTTTTTGTAATACTTTTTACGATCCTTTAAATCAAACATATAGGTTTTCCCTGTTTGACCAATGGTTATTTTCGCTTTATAGCCATTTTCAAAGGTACTGGCAATGTCTAATGGTTCAGGAACAACCAATTCTTTTTTTATAAAGTCCTTCAATGTATATAAATAATTCAGGGTTATGCCGCCGCTTCCCCCTGTTAATACATTTGTGAATAGATCTTTTATTCCATCCTGGTTGAGATCAACCAGCTTTAATGACGCTTTAGACCCGCTTTCAAGCGGAATTTTGTACTGTTTTTCATCAGTGGTAGATATATCGATATAAATCTCTTTCAAATAACTCTCTTCATCTTCATATGGCACCCCTTTTAATTGAATGCTTTCATTGATTCCATCTCCTGTGACATCAGATTCATGTTTTGAAATCGTGACGGTTTTAGCTTTTTCATCAAAAGCATGAACACCGGTAATCGCAGTAACAGACATGAGAAAAAATGCAGCAGCAACTAGTAGTAATTCTTTTTTCATTCTTTTCCCCTCCAAAATCTGATACACGTAGTATACCCAATTTTGGTAAAAACATGAAAAAGACTCCCAATATTTAGGGAGTCTTTGAAAATATTTTTATTTCTCTGCTGTAGGTGTACCTTCTACTTTCCAAACAGATGTAACCTTTCCATTATCGTTTTCATCAAGGATAAATGAGCCATTCGAATAACGGTCATTTAAGCGAATCTCTGATGTTACGACAGTTTCAATGTGATTCTTTTCCGTTTGAATGTAGACGGTATCTTCATCATTCGCGACCACAAAGCCTACTACACGATGAGGATTGGCTTTTAGCTCTCGTAAAATGACAACCCCGCGTTTAGCTCGTGTTGCTTTTTCGAATTCCTTCAGCTTCATTCTCTTAATGGAACCTCGCTGCGTGGTAATTACAATGGTTTCTTTACTGTCAGGAGTAATAACCTTACCGCCCACAACAAAGTCTCCATCCTTCAAATTCAACCCTTTTACACCGGCTGCACGAACACCGACAATACTAATTTCTTCTTCATGGAACCATAATGCATAGCCGAAATGGGAAATTAAGAACAATTCTTTCGTTCCATCTGTAAGATGTACATCAATTACTTGATCATCATCCTTAAGATTAACACCAACTAATGGTTTCGAATAGCGCTGTGCTTTATATTGCTTAAGTTCTGTTTTCTTTACCATACCATTTTTGGTAACATAAACTAGGTATGCATCAATCTCAAAATCTTTCACTGGAATCACTTGAATGATATCTTCATCACGGTCAATTGGAATGATATTCGCAACATGCTGACCTAGATCCTTCCAGCGAATATCAGGCAGTTCATGAACAGGACAGTATAAGTAATTCCCTTTATTGGTAAACAGGAGTACTACATCCTTCGTGTTCAAATCAAGTTGAGCTAGTAAACGATCTGAATCCTTCATGGCTAAATCTTGTCCATTAGAAGCAGCAAAAGATCGTTGGCTAGTCCGTTTGACATACCCCTCTTTTGTAACTGTTACAATAACATCTTCACTAGGAACCGTTACTTCAAGATTAATTTTCAATTCTTCAATTTCTGCTTCTATTTTTGAACGGCGATTATCAGCAAAACCGCTTTTTGACGTCTTTTAATTCTTTTTTAATAACGGATACTAGCTTCTTTTCACTTAATAAAATCGAAGTCCATTCTTCAATTTTATTAGCCAATTCTTCCGCTTCATTTTGCAAAGCAGTGATATCAGTATTTGTTAAGCGGTAGAGTTGTAAAGAAACAATCGCTTCCGCTTGAGCTTCAGTAAAAGCAAATTTTGCAATTAAATTATCTTTTGCGTCCCGTTTATCTTTTGACGCACGTATGGTCGCAATCACTTCATCAAGGATTGATAATGCTTTCATCAAGCCTTCAACTATATGCTGACGTTCCTTTGCCTTATCTAGCTCAAATTTTGTTCTTCTAAGAACAACTTCTTTTTGGTGCTCAATATAAGCATCGAGTAATTCACGTATGCCTAATAATTTAGGACGTTTTTTTGCAATAGCAACCATATTAAAATTGTATGCCACTTGCAAATCACTATTTTTATAAAGATAGTTTAGGACACCATTGGCATCCGCATCTTTCTTCAATTCAATAACAATTCGTAACCCCGTTCGATCTGTTTCATCACGAACCTCTGATATTCCCTCGACTTTGCGATCAAAGCGGAATTCATCGATTTTCTTAACAAGATTCGCTTTATTGACTTCAAAAGGGATTTCGGTCACGACAATCTGCTGCTTGCCGCCCCGTACATCTTCGATATCAGCTTTACTGCGAACAATGATTTTCCCTTTACCAGTTTCATAGGCCTTTTTAATACCATCAACGCCTTGAATAATACCCCCAGTTGGAAAATCAGGACCCTTAATCACCGTCATTAATTCATCAACCGATACGTCAGGATTGTCCATTCGCATGATGACACCGTCAATGACTTCACCGAGATTATGCGGCGGAATATCAGTTGCGTACCCTGCTGATATCCCCGTTGAGCCGTTTACCAGCAAGTTTGGAAACATCGCTGGTAATACAGTTGGTTCCTTTGAAGTATCATCGAAGTTAGGGATAAAATCGACTGTTTGTTTTTCAATATCACGAAGCAACTCTGCCGCAATCGCGGATAAACGAGCCTCTGTATAACGCATCGCAGCTGGAGGATCCCCGTCCATGCTTCCGTTGTTTCCATGCATTTCGACGAGGACATTTCTTACCTTCCAGTCCTGGCTCATCCGCACCATCGCTTCATAGACGGATGAATCACCGTGTGGGTGATAATTACCAATAACGTTACCAACTGTTTTCGCTGATTTACGGAAGCCCTTATCATGTGTATTCCCCTCAACATGCATGGCATACAGTATTCTTCGTTGTACTGGTTTTAAGCCATCTCTCGCATCTGGTAAGGCCCGTTCTTGAATGATGTATTTACTATATCTGCCAAAACGATCGCCGATTACATCCTCTAGAGGTAAGTCACGGAATTTCTCATTTGTGCTCATTCTTCAGATTCCTCCTCAACGACCGTTATATTTTCATTTTCAAGGATCGTGTCATCTTCCTCTAAACCAAATGCTACATTGGTTTCAATCCATTTACGCCGAGGGTCAACTTTATCACCCATAAGTGTGGTGATACGTCGCTCTGCTCTTGCCGCGTCATCTATTTTCACACGTATTAATGTCCGTGTTTCTGGATTCATTGTTGTATCCCAAAGCTGGTCAGCATTCATCTCACCAAGACCTTTATAGCGCTGGATCATATAACCTCTGCCAACCTTTTTAATGGCTCCTTGAAGTTCATCATCGCTCCAGGCATACTCGATGATTTCTTTTTTACCGCTTCCTTTACTTACCTTATACAAAGGAGGCAGAGCGATAAACACTTTACCTGCTTCAATCAATGGTTTCATATAGCGATAGAAAAAGGTTAACAGTAATACTTGAATATGTGCACCGTCTGTATCTGCGTCGGTCATAATAATAACTTTATCGTAGTTTACATCTTCTAAATTAAAATCAGAACCGACTCCAGCGCCGACGGTATGAATGATCGTATTGATTTCTTCATTTTTAAAAATATCAGCCAGTTTCGCCTTTTCCGTATTGATTACTTTACCACGCAGTGGAAGTACGGCCTGAAAGCGACGGTCGCGTCCTTGTTTAGCAGAACCGCCTGCGGAGTCACCCTCAACCAAGTAAATCTCATTTTTTTGCGGATTTCTTGATTGAGCAGGTGTAAGTTTCCCTGATAAAAGAGCATCAGAACGCTTTCGTTTCTTACCACTTCTAGCGTCCTCCCGTGCTTTTCGTGCTGCTTCACGGGCTTGGTAAGCTTTAATAGACTTTTTAATTAACAATGAGCTAATGTCTGGATTTTCTTCAAGGAAGTAAGTCAGGTGTTCAGAAACGACAGCATCAACTGCCGATCTAGCTTCACTCGTACCTAGCTTGCCCTTCGTCTGACCCTCGAATTGTAACAATTGCTCCGGAACCCGGATAGAAATGATTGCAGATAATCCTTCACGAATATCAGCACCTTCAAGATTTTTTTCCTTTTCTTTTAAAAGTGAAACCTTTCGTGCGTAATCATTAAAAACACGAGTCATAGCCGTTTTGGAACCTACTTCATGTGTTCCGCCATCCTTTGTCCGGACATTGTTAACAAACGAAAGCATGTTTTCTGAATAGCCATCATTAAATTGAAATGCAAATTCCACTTCAATCCCATTATGGCTTCCTTCAAAACTAACCACAGGATGGAGGACATCTTTTTCCTCATTTAAGTAAGAAACAAACGCTTCAATCCCATTTTCATAATGGAACACTTCATGAAAATCATTACGGTCATCGATGATTTCAATCTTTAACCCTTTTAAAAGAAACGCTGATTCTCGTAACCTCTCACATAATGTTTCAAAATTATATGTGGTGGTAGAAAAGATAGTCGGGTCCGGTTTAAAGTGTATTGTTGTCCCTGTTTGATTGGTTTTACCAATCTTCTCCAAGGTCGTAACCGGTTTACCGCCATTTTCAAACCGTTGTTCATAAACAAAGCCATCCCTTTTTATCGTTACCGTTAACCATTCAGATAAGGCATTTACGACAGATGCACCAACACCATGTAGACCACCGCTGGTTTTATATCCGCCTTGGCCAAATTTACCGCCGGCGTGGAGGACAGTTAAAATGATTTCTGGAGTCGGTTTCCCCATTTTATGCATGCCAGTAGGCATTCCGCGTCCCTTATCCATTACGCTTATTGAATTATCTCTGTGAATTTTTACAATGATTTGGTCCCCAAATCCACCTAGAGCCTCATCGACTGAGTTGTCGACAATCTCGTATACAAGATGGTGTAATCCGCGAGTATCAGTGCTCCCGATGTACATTCCTGGTCGCTTCCTGACGGCCTCCAGCCCCTCTAGTACCTGTATGGCATCATCATTATATTCAAAAGCTTTCTGATTACTTGCCACTAAAATACCCCTTTCATTCCCTGCAAAAGAAAAAACATCTTTTAATTGCTATCTTTATGAGTAAGTTTATTCATTCGTGTAAAAAAGTGATTCCCAAAATTTAGAACGAATGTTTGCCGCTCTTAATTGTACCACATGAATGCGCATGTCTATGCTTTATTTTAGCGATTTATTTCGATTTGGCAAATGTCAAAATTAAAACAACATAATTTTGTAACAGGACTTTATGTGAAAAAAAGAAAAAAACTGCTAATTATTAGCAGAATTTTTTCTTTAATCATTATTTTGTTAAAGCATGTGCCACTTTTATACAAAGATCCATAATGACTGTATATCCTTTTTCTTTTAAAAACTCGTAGGCTTCCTCGTTTACTAAGCCCTGTTGTGCCCAGAAAACATCGGCGTCGACTTCGTCAAATTCCTTAGCCACATCAAACAATTGTTCTGAACGGCGAAAAACATTAACGATATCAATATGACCCTCGATATCCTTTAACGAAGCAACCGCTTTCACTCCGAGCACTTCATCAACTGTAGGATTCACCGGTATGATCTCATAACCTGCTTTTTGCATAACTTCAGAAACCATATAAGAAGTTCTGTCAGGATTGTCACTTAACCCCACAACAGCGATACGTTTAGATTTTTTTAATATAGCTCCGATTTCTTCTAAAGATGGATTTTCAACTGCCATGAACTAACACTTCCTTTATTTCCTTAATTTTACTAACTTCTCTTACTATAACATAAATCGATTTTTTGCAAAAAAAATAGCTCCTGGTATTCCGGAGCATGATAAATTTCGAGTTGTGGTTGTTAGGAAAGAACTTTCGGAACAGATAAAATAAAACGCGATCCATCCTCAGTATTTTGAACCTTAAAGAAGCCATTCATCTTTTCAATATACAGTTTGGTTATATATAGGCCATTCCCAGTTCCGTGCTCTTTTGTTGTGAAATACGGTTCGGATAATTTTGAGATTAGTGCAGGGTCAATACCACCTGCATTATCAGTAAACTCGACAACTATAAAATCTTTATCATTGGAAATCTGGATCTTCAATTTTCGATTGCTTATATTGTTGGTATCAAAAGTTTCTCTTACATTTATTAATATATGTAAAATGATTTGACTGAAAACCGTTGGAAATCCATAGACCATTTGCAGGCCTCTGTATTCGAAATCCACATGAATATCGTGGTTCTTAATACTGGAGATAAAAATCGACAATGCTTCTTCGATTGAATCTGAAACTGAAAACGAGCATTCTGCATTGTTTACGCGATCGAATTTTCGAAAATTATAAGTGGTATTTGACATATGCTCACCTCTTTCATAAATACTAAATTTAACATCAGGAACCAGCTGAGGTTCACAGTGGACAGCGTGCGATTTTGAACTAGTTTATTTTCCTAAATTATATTTCGGGGTAACATTTAATTTCAATCGATATTTAAATGGTTTAAAAATTCTCCATATATTTGTAATAAAATAGACTTTAATTGTTCTTAACTTAGACAGAATATTATTTTAAAAGATGCAAAAAAATAGACCATCTATGTGGTCTATTTCTGTGTTACTGCCTTATTTGGGTCGATATTCATCGCAGTCCATGCTGTCTGATCACCAAAGACTCTTGACCAGGAAGCGACGCCAGCAAGTTGATAATTGGCTGCTAGGTTTGCTCGTTTATTCAATGATAATTCATCCTCAATCCATACTTTATAGGTGGCATTCTCTTCTTCTGCATAATATTCAGCATAATTTTGACCGCTTGCCGCGTCATACACAGGCTGAAGCCCTTTTTCTGCAAGCCATTCTTTTACCTTTGCCATTGACATAGATTGAGAGGAAACCTCTGTCGTACCATCCTCTTTTATTTGTTCCTTCCACAATCTAGTATATAATGGGACACCAAGTATTAACTTTTCTTTTGGTACCTCTTTTAACAAGTTTTGCAGATTCGTCTCTACCCATGGAAGACTTGAAACACTGCCAGCAACAGGAGACGATCCGGGGTGTTCATCATATGCCATAATAATAAGGTAATCGACAATACCTGCAAGCTTATCTCTTTCGTAGAAAGATGACCAATTATTGTTTTCACCTGCATAAAACGTAATGTCCATTGAAACAACCAACCCTGCTTCATGCAGATATGGTGTTGCTTCCCGCATCAATTGAGTGACAAGTGGACCATCTACGGGATAGACATTTTCAATATCAAAGTTAATCCCCTGCAATTGGTACATTTGACTGAAATGAAGCAGCTGGACGATGATCTTTTGACGTGTTTCAAAGTCTTTTAACGCTTCATGTGTTAGTACCGGATCAAACGAATTTGAAAATAATCCCCATACGTGATATCCCTTGGATTGTGCCCATTTACTATATTCTAAGGACGCTAAATTACTTATTGTCCCGTCCTTTCCAGTTAAGGAGAACCAAGTTGGTGAAACTACATTTACACCCATCATATCCGGTATTTGGGTATGATCTGGATTCTTCGTGTATACGGCTTCCCAGGTTAATTGAATCGATCCATTGATGTTTGGAATGACTGCACTTCCATTTTTCTGTGAGATTGTAATGGTAACCTCTTTGTTTTTATCTACATATTTCTTGTTGATGTATCCACTGATTCCATTTTCTTTTCTTACTAAATAAAAATCGGCTTCCTCAGCCTCAATCATTACGGTCTCTTTTTTAGACATTTCCGAGGTATAGGGTGCTTTTAGAGAAGGCTCCGTTCGTAACCGTAGCTTTTGTGGGTGAACATCTTCAGCAATGATTTCCCCTTGCACATACTGGTCACCGTTTTTTTGAATCCAAACGGCTCCCGTATCCTTTAAAACCTTATACTGAATCGGATAATAGGAGAGCAGCGGGTCGATTGCCACAAATATTTGGCCATCTTTGGAGATAATCGGTGATACTTGAAGCTCTACCGGCTGTTGATTGACAAAAAAGGTTAAGGAATCAGTAGGCATTTGGATGACTTTTTCTGCAGTCGTAATGATGATTGACTTTGATTTTTCATCAAAAATAATGCTATTATCTATGTTCTCCTGCATAAATGATAGTGGAAGAAAGATAGAATCCCCTTCGATTAGTGCATTTCCTCGCTGACTTCCTTCGAAAAGGATCGGATTTTTTTCGGTAAAATAAGGTGCTCTTTCTTTCGAGGCAAACGGATATATTAAAAAAAGAATAGAAGACGCAATTAATAGAATTGCAATCATTAATCCTCCTAAGATCCATTTTGGTGTTAATGATTTCTTTTTCTGGTATTCAATTTGTGCCATTCTTTTTCCTCCTCATTTCTATCGTACGGTATCCATGAAAAATTGAGAAGGAATTTTTCCGTACTTTTTGAATTAGTTAAAGCAGTAGTAGTGTTTTTTCACCAATACATGGTAAAATAACAGGACATGCATTATTTATAAAAGGAGAAATCGTTGATGGTTCAGATTGTTTTCGTTTTAATACTCGCCTACCTGCTAGGATCCATTCCGTCAGGTTTAATCATTGGTAAAGTTTTTTATAAAACAGATATCCGTGAACATGGAAGTGGAAATTTAGGGGGAACTAATACATTTCGAACATTAGGAGTAAAAGCAGGTATCGCTGTGACATTGGCAGATATTTTAAAAGGGACATTAGCAGCTTCCTTGCCTGTCATATTTGGACTAGATGATATAAATCCTTTGCTTCCTGGGGTTTTTGCTGTTATTGGACACACTTATCCAATCTTTGCTGGCTTTAGAGGCGGTAAAGCCGTAGCCACATCAGGCGGTGTTTTATTGTTTTGTGCCCCGCTTATGTTTTTAATTATTTTCTTGGTCTTTTTTGCAAGTCTTTACCTGACCAAATATGTATCTCTATCATCGATGCTCGCCGGCATTTGCGCTGTGATTTATGCCGCCATTGATGGGGACGTACCTCTCCTTATTGCAGTAACTCTTCTGGCCTCATTTGTGATTTATCGACATCGCGCAAACATTAAGCGAATCATGAATAAAACGGAACCTAAAATTAAATGGCTTTAAGGAATCGAATTTGGCTTCTTAAAGCCATTTTTCATTAAACGTTCATAATCCTAAAATGGATGCGTAAACCTTCATAAAAAACGGAGTCCCTCAATCGGAGACTCCGTTTTCTATAGTTTTATTAGTTTAAATGAAAATTTTCCTTCTGCATTCCTACTATAATCGAGCTTGGTTTGGTCAAAGTGGATGTAATCTTGTTCATGAATAAGGATCTTGACCCCTCCAAATTCAAATAGTTGATCCCCAGTAATTTTCCGCTCTTCCAGAGACAGATTGAGTTTTGGACCGCCTCAGCCAACCCCCATACTCAATCGGACTAAAAGTTCCTCATTAGGGGTATGCCTTTCTCTCTCAATAACATCTTCTAATACATGGCTTGCACTCTCCGTTATGTTAAACAAAACCAACAACCTCCTTAAAATTTTCCGAAATATAAGAGAAAAAGTCGAAAAATAGCATATAAATATATTATAGTATGGGTAGAATGGTTTAAAATATTTTGCCTCAAAACAGAACATGAAGGAGAAATTATGAAAAAGAAAGCCATTGTTACGTCTGTATTCATCATTTCTACGTGTATTCTTCTTGCGTCGGCAGTTTTGATTCAACAACACAATAATAAGGCTGCTGCAGCGAAGGTACATCCGACGAAGGAGCATTCTCCGAGATATCAACCCGTAATGGCCAGGACATTGACAGAAAAATTAACCATTGGTGCCATCGGAGACATATTAATTCATGACACGGTTTATCAAGACGCTTTTAATGGAGCACAGTATAATTTCAATCCTATCTTCGAAAATGTAAAAAGTATATTAGAAACCCCAGATGTTCTTACGGCGAATCAAGAAAGTATGTTAGGCGGCGTTGACATTGGTGTCTCAAGTTATCCCATGTTTAATAGTCCGCATGAAGTCGCAGACGCACTCGTCAATACAGGGGTGGATATTGTTTCTCTTGCAAACAATCATACGTTAGACAAGGGTGAAAGAGGAATTCTTTCCGCAACAGATTATTTAAATAGTATTGGACTTCCTCATGTTGGCAGCTTTCTAAATCAAGACGATCGGCGGGAACTTAGAATCCTTCAAAGAAACGGCATTAAATTAGCTTTTCTATCTTATACATACGGGACAAATGGGATACCGGTACCAGATGGCAAAGATTTCTTAGTAAACCTGATTAATCGGGATATTATGAGCGAAGAAATAAGGCGGGCAAAAAAAGAGGCAGATGTTGTGATTATGAGCATTCATTGGGGAAATGAATACCAGCGAATACCCACTAGTGAACAAAAGGACTTGGCTAACTTCCTTGCAAATGAAGGCGTGGATATCATTTTCGGCTCTCACCCCCACGTGCTTCAGCCAATGGAATGGATTAAAACCGAAGACGGCAGGAACGCATTCGTTATTTATTCATTGGGTAACTTCATTTCTGGACAGGTCCGGGACTATAAGGATATAGGCGGCATGGCAACCGTTGAAATAACCAAACATGTTACGGAAACGGGAAAGACAATTGAGTTGTCAAACCCTGCTTTTTATCCAACCTATGTTTCAAGCCAAAGAAATCGCAATTATCAAGTAGTGCCGCTTGAAAATGCCGGCTCTTTTGGACTTCAAAATGCTTCGGCTAAATATCAGGAAATTCAAGATCATATGACTCAATGGCTCCGTTAATTCGGGGCCTTTTTAGAGTGTTTTAACTGCCCATATTATAGGTTGAAGCAACATCGTCGATAATTGAAGGGGCTTTAATATATAATAACAACATAGGTATTTTGAAAGGAGAAACAAATGAACATCCAAATTAGCAGTGCAGCAGCAGCGTGGTACAAACAAGAACTTAATCTAAAAACCGGTGACTTTGTCCGTTTCTACGTGCGTTATGGTGGATTTAGCCCGGTACAAAAAGGATTTTCACTTGGCATATCTAATGATGAACCCAATGACATTGGTGCAAAGACCACCGAAGATGGCATTACCTTCTATGTTGAAGAAAAAGATTTGTGGTATTTTGATGACCATGATCTAATTGTTGACCTTCATACAAAATATGAAGAGCCTGTTTTAGAATACAAAAAACCTTAACGATAAAAAGCACACTTAAAAGTTTTGCCTTTAAGTGTGCTTTTACGTTTCCCTGCATTCACCAAATATGATGAAGTAATCCTTCTTTATGTAATATTTCTTTCTGTCTTTCTCCGATTAAATCGAAATGTGAATAGCCGTCACGGCGGTGATGAATCCATTCTTTTTTTAACCCATATTTTCTTCCCCATTCAGCCAGTTTTTCAAGGTCATGGCAGCCTACCTTGGTCACTGTTTTGCTTCCTGGGAAGCGGTCATCCAGCCAATAATGGGTTAAGAATGCGATTTCTCCCTCATCGATTTTTCGCTTCCATTCTTTTATTTCCTGTCTTTTGATACCAAATGCCATATTGTCACCTCAAGGAGCTCATTCCATTACTTTTTCTTTATTTCTTCATATTTCATGAACCATTCAGGAAACGCCTTTTTAAAAGCGATTGGTCTAAAGTTGTCCTTTTTGACCACAATATGAGTCGATGTTCCTTCCGCGCAAACCTCCTCGTCACCATTTATGATGGAATAGCCATAAACGGTTTTAAGCCCATCATTTTTCTCAATCCACGTCTTTACGAAACCCCTATCGCCGTAGCGTAACGGTTTTTTATAGGTTGCTTGAATGTCATATACAGGCGCAAAATATCCTGCGTGCTCCATATCTACATAACTATATCCTAGGTCCTCAATCAACCCGCTTCTTCCTAGCTCAAAGTATTTTAAATAGTTCGCATGATAAATGACTCCCATCATGTCAGTATCCGCATATAAAAGTTGAATCTCTCTTGTGGAAATAAATACATTGTCCATTCTTCTATTCCCCTTCCCTGCTTAAAGGATATTTGGTAAGAGCCTTTTCCACATCTACACTTTCAATATGAATGGCTTTTTCTAATAAATCCTCTTCTTGTGCTGCTCCCATGAGTCTCATAGCTTGGGCTTGGATCATCTCATCAGCCAAATTGGTTGCAAATCTTCCGTTCCCATTGAATGTATGATTTTCAATACTTTGTTTTAAAAGAGCCCTTGCATCTTCACTTATTTGGTATTGAAAGCTCTCTACATATGTATCGATAATCGCTAGCAGCTCCTCCGCTGAATAATCCGGGAACAGAAAGAATTTCTTAAACCTAGAGCGCAGCCCAGGGTTGCTCTCTAATAGCTGGTCCATTTCTCTTGGGTAACCAGCAAGTACCACAACTAGATTTTCATTATGCTTGGTCATTTCATCCACAAGGGTGTCTACTACTTCTTTACCAAAATCTCCTGCTGTTTGGCTTAAGAGTGAATAGGCTTCATCAATAAATAACACACCGCCGAGAGCCTCTCGTATTTTCTTCTTTGTTTTTCCTGCCGTTTGACCAACATATCCCGCCACGAAATCCGCCCTGCTGGCCACAATTAAATGACCTCTTTTTAACATTCCGCATTCTTTTAGGAGTTCTGCATAAATCTTTGCGACGGTCGTTTTACCAGTGCCCGGGTTTCCTGTAAACACGGAATGCAGCTGAATTGGAACTGTTGGAAGCTTTTTTTCTTTTCTGAACTGCTGCATTTTAACAAAGGAAATGAGTGTCTCTAATTCACCCTTTAACTCGGTCAGGCCAATTAATCTTTCTAATTTTTCAAAAGGAGATTCCCGGTGTTCATTCTTCTCCACACCAAAGTCTTTTTTATCCAATAGTGTGTATGCGAGAATATCTTCATTGGAAATGGGATGATCGGACCCTTTTTTAAAAATCGCATCTAGCACAATATTACGGACGGATCTTGCATTACCAAAAGTATCATCAACTCGTTCCTGTTCAAGGCGATGATTGATTTCTATCTTAGCTTCGTCCGTAAGGATATAATCGTTTTCAGAGGCAATTTTTTCGGCGATTAGTAATAGTTCCTCATTAGAATAATTAGGCAAATGGATGAGATTGGATTGAGGGAAACGGCTCCTTAAACCTGGATTGGCATTTAAAAAGATGCGCATTTCCTCTGGATATCCTGCGAGAATAACAGCGAATTTCCCGCCATATTCCTCGCTTGTCATTAGTGATACAAGAGTATCAACAGCAGTTTGCCCATAATCATTTCCTGATTGCCCTTCACGTTTTAAACTATAGGCTTCATCAATGAACAGAACCCCGCCAATCGCTTTCTCGACCACAGCTCTGACGTTTTCCTCTGTTTGACCTACAAACGCGCCTACGAGCTGTGAGCGGTCTGTCTCAATCACTTCTGAACGCGGCAGGACCTCGAGCTCATGATAAATTTTCGCTAATAAACGAGCGATAGTTGTTTTTCCGGTACCAGGATTTCCAGTGAGAACCATATTCAGACTTAATTCATCTTTTGTTTGGAATCCAAGCTTTTTACGGTCTTTTTGGTATTTTAAAAATTGATAAAAATCATTGACGCGTTTTTTGACGACTTCCATGCCAATCATTTCATTTAGTTGGTCTAAGGCCTTTTCTGAATCTTGAAGCTCGTCTTCTTCTATCAAAAAGACTTGCTTCCAGTCTTTTTTTATGTCTTCGAGGCTGGATAAATGTAATTTTAAGTCATCAAAGTAGGTTGCTGTATGAAAAACACCCTTAATAGATTCCTCGTACTCTTCTGCAGCCTTCAGGAGGTGACCGCTCACTTCAATTGCACTAGACAGTAGTTCAATCAGGAATTTATATTGATTGAAAATCGGAGCATTTCCAAGCGTCTCAGCAAGATTCATCTTTTCCGTGAGATCCTCGACCTGGTCGTCAGCCTCTGCTAAGAAACTTTGACAAATTTGTATGTATTGTTCAGCGACTTTTTTCTTTGCTGTTCGATTATCGGTTTCCCGCATTGCAGGGAATGTTAAAACATCTAAAACATCTTTTTTCTTTTTCCAATCGTATTGAATGAAATAAGATTTTGCCCTTTTATTTTCTGGATATAGTTCTAATGCCTTCTTAAGCCACGCTGAAGCCAAAGAATCGCTGTTCTTACGCTTTAGACGTGACAGTGCAGCAGCGGTTAACATCCGTGATAAAAGGACAGGGTTAGATTCCTTGCGTATCGCTGTTAATAGTTCATTTTCATTGGTAATAAACCCTGTTTCATTCAGTTCATTTTCCCACTGGAGCAATTGTTCATTGTCGTTTATCGAATTTGTTTGTTGTCTAATCAATAGGATCACTTCTTCTTCAAAATTTCCCTTTTATCTTACCACAACCTATCGACCTACACGAAATTGAAAGGTCTAATAAAAAAGGACCTGTACGAAATGAACAGGTCCTGGTTCTATTGCTTTAGACTTCATCCTTAATTTCTGAACGGAAGGATTCAATGCTTTCGCGGCGTCTTTCGTTTTTAGCTTCAATCTCCCGGCGCTGTGTTTCACTAGTCGTAAATCGAAGTGATTCTTCAGCAGCTTCCATGTTTTCAATCGTATCATGAATCATTGATTGCAGCTTTTCTACATTATCACTTCGATCATCTGGTTTCGGTTTGTTTTTATAAGTCATCGATTTGTTCCTCCTTGATGGTGTCATGGTACAGATATAGTTTGTTTCGAAGTGAAAAAAATATCACAGAAAATTATTTCTATAAAAAGGCTGTATTGTAATGATTGGTGTTTAAATCTTAAAGCCGATTTAAACTTGGAATAGTTATTTTGAGCTTTTGAATTTAATTTGCAGGATCTTTTCTATACTTTGTTTTAAAAAAGCAACAAAGTATAGAAAAGAGCCTAAAAAAAGACCCGCTGGCAAATGCCTGACGAGTCTTATCCATTTATTATTCACCTTTAGTTTGAATGACTTGTGCATGTTTACCTGATGTGTCTTGATATTTTTTCCCTTTGTTGCCACCGTAGCGTTGAGATTTATTCCCAAGTTCATCGGTGCTGAAACCCTGTTGACTATGTTTTGGATTGCTCATGTATTATCCCTCCTCCTTAACATTTTGTCCGTTTTAAAGGAGGATCATGATTGGTAATCTATGTGAGTTATTCTGCTTTACCAAGGCGCTTTTCTTCTAAACGCATTTCAATTTTTTCCATCGCAGCTCTATCTTTCAAAAGTTGACTTTTATTTTCGGATACAAGTTCTGCAAAAGAACGTTTTCTAGGCTTTCTCATGTATATCACCTTCCTTATAACCAATTCTAACAGTTATCATGCCCAGAAATGGTTTCAATTATTACAACTTTTTGAAAATTATAAAGAAAAGTATGCGATAAAGCGTTAAAGGGATAAATTGTTAATAAAAAAAGACAATGGATCACAGTCCATTGTCTACTTTAGGTCTTTCGTATATTGTTTCATCGCATCAAGGTTCATCGCACCGACATATTTGTTTCCGATATTTCCGTTTGTATCAATAAAATACGTGGTTGGAATGGAAAGGACTTGATACATTTCGTTTACTTTATCTTCTTCATCTAACGGAATTGGAAAAGTAATCCTGTTTTCATCTATAAAAGCTTTTACATCTAAATGTGGGTCAATGTTTATGGCTAAAATAACAACATCATCCCCAGCCTCTTTATGAAATTCCTCCATCGCTGGCATTTCTGCCTTACATGGCGGACACCAAGTTGCCCAGAAATTGAGCATTACCTTTTTCCCTTTTAAATCAGAAAGTTTAACAGTATCGCCGGCTAATGTTTTAAGCTCAAAATCAGGAGCCGTTGCCCCTACCTTTAATCCGCCCATATTTGCCGCTTCTTGACTTACATTTTCGGGTTCAGCCTTTTTGTCCATAGCCTGCACGATTGCAACTCCAAGTAGGGCTATTAACACAACTACAGCAATGACTTTTTTCACCATACCCCGAACCCCCCTTGATTCAATAATATGCTACATCGATTTTACACTATAAAGTAAGTTGAAATACAGGTTGTATATGCCAAATATGTGACAATTTAAAAACAGTTTAATAAAAGTATTCTAGAAAAGCAAATAATCTTACTTTTTTAGGTTAGACAAAAAATATAAAAAAGACTGTCAGGGAATCCCCTCTTTTGGGATTTTTGACAGTCTTTTTATTTAGTTACTTCTTTATTGCGATATGACTATTGTAGACCGCCGCCGTTTGGTCCATATTGGTAGGAAGTTTGATTATTTTGTCTTACTTGTTGCACATCGGTACCGGCAAATCCTGGCTGCATGATAGACTGGGGTCCAGTAAATTGACCTCCAGTAAACTGGCTACCAGCGAATTGACCTCCTACTGACTGACCAAATGACTGCTGGCCGCCGCCAAATGAACCAAATGACTGCTGTTGGCCGCCACCGTTTGGTCCATATTGATAAGAATTTTGATTTTGTTGTCTTACTTGTTGGGCATCAGTTCCAGCGAATCCTGGCTGCATGATAGATTGCATTCCAGTAAACTGGCCACCAGTAAATTGACCTCCAACTGGCTGACCAAATGACTGCTGTCCGCCGCCAAATGAGCCAAATGACTGCTGTTGGCCGCCACCGTTTGGTCCAGATTGATAAGAATTTTGATTTTGTTGTCTTACTTGTTGGGCATCAGTTCCAGCGAATCCTGGCTGCATGATAGATTGCATTCCAGTAAACTGGCCACCAGTAAATTGACCTCCCACTGACTGACCAAACGACTGCTGTCCGCCGCCGAATGAACCAAATGATTGCTGTTGACCTCCACCGTTTGGTCCAGATTGATAAGAATTTTGATTTTGTTGTCTTACTTGTTGGGCATCAGTTCCAGCAAATCCTGGCTGCATGATAGATTGCATTCCAGTAAACTGTCCGCCAGTAAATTGACCTCCCACTGATTGACCAAATGACTGCTGGCCACCGCCGAATGTACCAAATGACTGTTGCTGACCTCCACCGTTTGGTCCAGCTTGGTAAGAATTTTGATTATTTTGTCTTACTTGCTGTGCGTCAGTTCCAGCAAAACCTTGTTGGAATACATCTTGTGGTCCAAAACCTTGTTGAAAGTTTGTCATCTTCTTCATCTCCTGTTTTATAATGTGAAAACAAACAATACTATCTTTCGTTAATTTCTACAAAATATTCCATTTAATATTTTAAGAAAATATACCCAGATAATTAGAAATGGTCCCTGCTAGAGGGACCATTTTGAGGACTGTTACGCTGCTCTTTTTTTGATTTTCACATTAATTTTCTTTTTTGCTTCAAAAGTTCGTTAAATTCATTATCTAATTCCAGGTATTTAGGGTTTTTTTGATCAATTAGTGATAATTCACCCAAAATCGTAGCAATTCTATTTTCGATGATCATTAAAGTTTCTTTTAAATTAGTAGGTTCAGCACCATTGGGTTTAGTAAAGTACTCTTCCGGCTTCATTTCCACACGCTTTATCCTCTGATTATCAAATATAAGGAGTTTATCGCAAAGTTTATTCAAGAAATAGTAATCGTGCGAGACGGTAATAATTGTACCTGCAAATTCATTAAGTGTTTTTTCAAGCTGTTCCCTGCTTGGCAGATCGAGGTGATTGGTCGGTTCATCCAAGATTAGAACATCATATTCCTTCATGAGCATGTCAACCAGTTTAACACGAGTTCTCTCTCCAAGGCTTAGAGTCCCAATGGGCTTGGTAATAAACTGTTCTTTTAGTCCAAGATTTGCAAATAATGTTCTCGCCTTGAGAATGTTTTCTCGGTCCGTAAACCCTAATGCCTCTAAAGCCGTTTTGTCAGCGGGTAAGTTGTCAACATCCTGACTTAAGTAAGCAGCCTTTAACGATTCACTTTTCCAAAGCTCACCGCCAGTAACCGCTGTTTCACCAAAAATCATTTTAATTAAGGTGGTTTTACCACAGCCATTTTCTCCTAATAAACCAATACGTTCTCCGTGATTGATATAAAAGTGACATTCGCTAAAAAGGGGTCTCTCTTCAAATGACTTCGATAAACGCTTTGCCTCAATAATCCTTTTTCCTCTATTTCCTTTTGTATCAAACTGAAATCTAACTTTTGTCTCCTCTAGAGGTTTGTCGACCTTGTTCTTTTCTAGCTCACTCTGAAGACGTTTCATTTTAGATTTCACTTGAGCATCTCGTTTTTTCGCCTTAACCCGGTGAAATTCTTTATGTCCATAATCTCTGCCTTGTTTGGTTGATGTCCTGTGAGCTTTCTCAGACCAAGACGATAATTGCTCCATCTGCATTTCGATTTCTTCTTTTTTACGCTGCTGCACTTCATAATGATGCATTTGGGTTTCAAGTCGGTGCTGCTTTTCCTTCTGATAATCACTATAGTTCCCATTGTAGAAATTCATCTTTGTATTCTCTATTTCAAAAATACGTGTCACCGTTTTATCTAAGAAATGACGGTCGTGAGAAATGATTAATACCGGACCTTTAAATTTCTCCAGCTCTTCAATCAGCCATTCTATCCCTTTATAATCTAAGTGGTTCGTAGGCTCATCTAAAATTAAGAAACCCGGCTTTGAGGCCCACACGTTTGATAATGCGAGTTTTAACTTCTCGCCGCCGCTTAAATGGTTTAAACGCTTCTCTTCCCATGTAGAAACCTTTTTCAGTCCTAACTTACTTGAGTGCTGCAATAAGTCTCCCTCAATTGAAAATAATTCAGTACCTTCATAATCTATTGATTGTGTGAGGTATCCGATCTTTAATTCAGTGGATTTTTCAACGAAACCCTTATCAGGTGCGATTTTACCAGTAAGGATATTAGCCAATGTCGTTTTCCCGGTGCCGTTATATCCTACGAGACCAATTTTTTCGCCATTTTTTATATCAAAGGAAATATTGTCTAAGATTTTCCTCAGATTAAAGGTCATTTCTATTCCAGTTACTTTTATAACAGATAAATGATTGTTGTTCATAAAAAAACTCCCTTCGATGGAACCTGAAGAGAGTTTTGAGTCATGTCGTTTACGAAATCATAAAAAAGCATACGTTAATAAACCTAAAAAGGCTTATGTTTAACGATGTTTTCATTGAAATATAAACGTTCAGGACTTAAAAAGGACAGACTAATCCTATTCTTCAGGTTCACCATTTTTTCGCTATTCGAATAAATGTCTGAAAAAATAAGATTATAACTTCATTCCTCTTTACCATTCCTTTACGTTTGTTATTTTTATTCTATTTTACCGTAATAGAGATTGTCAATTATTTCCGAAAGATATCTATTTTAATTTTTTATAAATTTTATCTACATAACTCCCAAATCGAGAATTCGTCGCCGTTCCTCTTTTTTCAAGCAATCTCTCCATTTCCAGCCTTTTTTTCATAATTTTCGCCTGCAGACGTTCTTTCTGTTCTTCGTCCACTGCTCCCTCTAACAATTCTTCCATTCTAAAAATTTCTTTTTTTATATCCTCAGGTGAATAGCCTGCATTATTTAATACGCGATATGCCATTTTCCATTCATCAGACATTCCCGGAAAATTATCCTTTATTTCCAGTGGCTGCCCAATGCCGGGAAGATTGTCGAACTCTTTCTTCTTTATGGCTTCCTTAATTTTATCTTCAGCGATTTTTGAAAAATCCATTTACATCGCACCCTTCGCTCTACAAGTAAATAGTTTATTTTTCACTAAAAAATATGTTATTACTCTGAAAAAACCACCATGCAAAGGCTGCATGGTGGTTTGAATATTATGCTTCTTGTAATTTTTCGCGAAGTACCATTGGAAGGATACCGCCATGACGGTAGTAATCAATTTCAACTTCAGAATCGAAGCGAACAAGTACTTCAAATTCCTTCTTGTTTCCAGCTTCATCAGTAGCTGTAACTTTTAGAAGATCACGTGGTCTAACGTTTTCATCCACTTGTACATCGATCGTTTCTTTACCAGTTAAACCAAGTGTTTCAGCGCTTTCACCATCTTTAAATTGTAGTGGAAGTACGCCCATTAACACAAGGTTTGAACGGTGAATACGCTCAAAGCTTTCAGCAATAACGGTCTTAATACCTAAAAGGTTTGTACCTTTAGCAGCCCAGTCACGTGAAGAACCCATGCCGTAGTCTTTTCCAGCAAGAACAACAAGTCCTGTGCCGTTTTCTTTGTACTTCATGCAAGCATCGTAAATCGATGTAACTTCACCAGTCGGCCAGTAAGTTGTTACTCCGCCTTCTGTGCCTGGAGCGATTTGGTTACGGATACGAATGTTGGCAAATGTTCCACGCATCATAACTTCGTGGTTACCACGGCGTGAACCGTAAGAGTTGAAGTCACGAGGCTGAACACCTTTTTCTAATAAATACTTACCAGCTGGTGTATTTTTGCCAATAGCACCTGCAGGAGAGATATGGTCAGTTGTTACAGAATCCCCAAACTTACCTACTACACGAAGTCCAGTTAATGGTTCAACGGTACCTGGTTCAGGTGATAAGCCTTCAAAGAATGGCGGGTTTGCAATATAAGTGGAATCTTCATCCCAAGTATATAATGGCTCGTTGCTAGTTTTGATTTCGTTCCAACGCTCGTTGTCACCGAACACATTCGCATATTCTCTGCGGAATAGTTCAGGAGTTACAGTGCGTTTCACTACATCATTTACTTCAGCAGTTGATGGCCAAATATCCTTGAAGAATACATCATTTCCATCTTTATCTTTACCAACTGCTTCATTAGCGAAATCAATGTTCACAGTACCTGCTAGTGCATAAGCAACAACAAGCGGCGGTGAAGCCAGGTAGTTACCTTTTACAAGCGGGTGAATACGTCCTTCAAAGTTACGGTTACCTGAAAGTACAGATGTAACTAAAAGATCGTTTTCTGCGATTGTTTTTTCAATTTCTTCTTTTAATGGACCGGAGTTACCGATACATGTAGTACAGCCGTAACCTACTAGGTTGAAGCCAATTTGCTCTAAGTAAGGAAGTAATCCAGAATCACGAAGATATCCAGTTACTACTTTAGATCCTGGCGCTAAAGAAGTTTTAACAAACTTAGGAACTTCCATTCCAAGTTCAACCGCTTTTTTCGCAACAAGACCCGCCCCAACTAGAACGTAAGGGTTAGATGTATTTGTACAGCTAGTGATAGAAGCGATTGCTACTGCACCAGTCTTAATCGTTGTTTCGTCTCCATTTTGGAAATTAACGACAGCAGACTTTTCAAGCTCATCCGCTTGTAAGCCGAAGCCTTGGTTTCCTTGTGGCGCAGAAACTGCTTTTACGAATTCTTCTTTCATTTTTGAAAGTGGAATTAAATCTTGTGGACGCTTCGGACCAGAAAGATTTGGTTCGATTCCAGAAAGATCGATTTCAATAACATCAGTGTATACTGGCTCAAATGATGGATCGAAGAAAAGACTATTTGCTTTGCAGTACTCTTCTACTACTTGGATATGGCTTTCTTCACGGCCAGTTAAGCGCATATACTCTAATGACTCACTATCAATTGGGAAGAAGCCACAAGTTGCACCATATTCTGGAGCCATGTTAGCGATCGTTGCACGGTCTGCTAATGGAAGTACAGATACCCCAGGACCGAAGAACTCAACAAACTTACCAACCACACCGTGGCTGCGAAGCACTTGAGTTACTTTTAATGCTAAGTCAGTTGCAGTTGCACCGTTTGGAAGCTCGCCAGTTAATCTAACACCGACTACTTCTGGAACTGGGAAGTATGAAGGCTGTCCAAGCATTCCTGCTTCTGCCTCAATACCACCAACGCCCCATCCTAATACACCAATACCATTGATCATAGTAGTGTGGGAGTCAGTACCAACTAATGTATCTGGATATGCTTCTAATTCACCGTCAGCTGTTTCAGCTACGTGTACCACATCTGCTAAGTACTCAAGGTTAACTTGGTGTACGATACCAGTTGCTGGAGGAACTGCACGATAGTTATTGAATGATTTTTGAGCCCAGCTTAGGAACTGGTAACGCTCAGCATTACGTTCAAATTCATAATCCATGTTAACTCGTAGAGAGTCAGCAGAACCGTATGCGTCTACCTGTACAGAGTGGTCGATAACTAGATCAACTGTTTTCTCTGGGTTAATCTTATCTGGATCTCCTCCAAGGTCAGCCATTGCTTTTCTTAATGAAGCAAGGTCAACTACTGCTGGAACACCAGTGAAGTCTTGTAGAATAACACGTGACGGTTTGAATGGAACATCTACTTCTTTAAGTTCATTTGTTCCCCATTTTGCTAAGTTTTCAACGTGCTCCTTTGCGATGACACGGCCATCGTATTGACGAAGCACAGATTCAAGTAATACTTTTACGGAATATGGCAATTTCGTAACGTTGCCAAGACCAGCCTCTTCAAGTGCACTTAAGCGGTAATAGTGATAACGTTTACCGTTTACTTCGAAGGAAGTACGTGCGTTAAATACATCATTTTTCACCATAGTGAAACCCCCTCATTCGTCATCATTAAATAAAATTAACGAAAAGTCGAAAAGTTTGAATATTCCTATCCATCCCTACTTTTCTCACAATTCTAATCTTAATACAACCTTGTACATAAGTAAATAACAAGAAAGTTATTGCGATTGATAAGTTTTTCTTATGTTTTTTATGTATATTGTTCAAAATATTTAGAAAAATCTTATAATACCGTATAACTGAATAGTCTTAAAGATTAGAATTGTGTCATATTTATTATCTCAAAAAACTTTTTTGTTGTCATTTATTTTTACTTAAAAGGAAATATTATCTTTATTGGTGAGAATTCTAGAGAATTCTCTTAGGAGGTGAATGGCATGCAACGAAAAAAGTCAAATCATGTAATTCCAGGCGCAAATGCAGCAAAAGGTCAAGGAATGGGTGCTGGATATAATGAAGAAATGTCTAACGAACCATTAACCATTAAAGAAAAAATGAACAATAAAAAACGTAAAAAGAACCAATAAATGAGCCAGAAAAAAGCAGGAGTGTAATCCCCTGCTTTTTAAAAATGTTCTATTCTGTAAGATTTACTTCTTCCACGATACTCTGTAAATCTTGTTGAAAACGCTCGAGCTGCTCTCTTTGATGCTCAGAAGCCACTTCCAATGCATTTTCAATTTGCTGATATGCTTCATTTACTTCTTCTTTTAAATGCTTTAATTGGTGACCATAACTGGCACTGTCACTAACGATTGTTTTAAAAAGTCCTTGTGCTTCTTCATAGCCCTGCTGCGCAGCCTGAAAAGCTTGCTGCTTGTCCTTATTATATGGAAATCGATCAATCTCAGGCATTGACTGTTTCACTCCCCTCAGTTTATATAACGTTAAATTGCACAGTGGATTCACAAATTATTCAGCATAAAAAGTCTTCAGCATTGCATCCTAACAATATAGGAGGAGGGATGAAAATGGTGAACAAAAATGACGGCAAAGATATGCGTAGAAATCAGCCAAAGATATCTGGCCAGCCCGAACCTTTAAGCGGATCGAAAAAAGTAAAAAACCGTAACCATACACGCCAAAAAGGTAAATCACATCACGATATGTAGAAAAGCGGAAGGCGCCTGCTTATCGGCGACAGTAGCTGGACAATTTTCATAGTTGAAAAAATATTATTGATGGGACCTTTGAAATAGTGCTAACCCCCTCTAGACCAATGAGGGGGTTACTTTTATAATTGAAGTAAGGCTTGAAGTAAAAGTTGTTCTTCTTCCTCCGTTACGGTTCTTAAATCAATAATAAATTCATCTTTTTGAATCCGTCCAACAATTGCTGGTTTGAATTCTGTCCGTAACTTTCTTCCAACCTGTTCTGCTGTTAGATTATGATGTTTTAAAGAAATGACCAGAGTTGGAAGCTGTACATCCGGCATCGTTCCCCCGCCTACTTGGCTTGTGCCAGGAAAAATTTTCGCCTGAAAATGTTCTGTTCCTTGTAACAAGTTTGTAACAAACCTCTTCGTTCTTTCGTCTAATATATCAATAGAAACTAATAAATCACGGATGGTGGGGATGTTATGTACTCCATGCTCTCCGCGTGCATAATCAATTAGCGTCCCTTCTAACGCGGCTAAAGTCATTTTATCTACGCGAACCACGCGTGCTAATTGGTGTTTTTTTAGACGATCGATTATCTTCTTCTTTCCAGCTATGATTCCTGCCTGAGGTCCACCGAGGAGCTTATCCCCACTAAAAGTAACAAGATCTGCACCCATTTCAATGACCTCTCTAACAACGGGTTCATCTCCAATTCCATGCTTTCTAAAGTCAAATAGGGCACCACTGCCTAAATCTTCGAAAAAAATTACATCGTCAGAAGCTTGAGTCAGTCTAATAAGGTCTTGTGTATCGACTGATTTGGTAAAACCGATGACCTTGAAATTACTTGTATGTACTTTCATGACAATAGCCGTTTCAGAATTAAGGGCTTTTTCATAATCATATAAATGAGTTTTATTTGTAGTTCCGACTTCGACTAATATCGCTCCACTCTCTTCCATAATGGAGGAGATACGAAATGAGCCGCCAATTTCTACTAACTGTCCTCGTGAAACAATGACTTCTTTATTTTCTGCAAGCGCTCTTAAAACAAGATAAACCGCGGCCGCATTATTATTGACGACCATTGCTGCCTCTGCACCTGTAATTTCCTTAAGAAGAGCTTCTACATGGCTATGCCTGGAACCGCGCTCGCCTTCATTTAGCTTGTATTCAAGGTTAGAGTAATTTTGGGCTGTTTCCACCACATGGTGGATGGCATTGTCACTTAGCCTTGCTCTTCCGAGATTCGTATGAAGGATGGTTCCTGTGGCATTAATTACTTTTTTAAGGGTATAAGAATATTGTTTCTTAATATTTCTTCCTAAAAGTAGAAAAACATCATCTATAAACTGATTTGTGCCTGGGGTGGCGCCATTCCAGTCTTCATTTATTAATAATAATCTGATTTGATCGAGTACTTCCTTTAGATGCTTTGTTAATTGGGCAACATCCAAATGATTGTCCCTTAGGAGGGATTCAAACTGCTCTTGGTTTTGCAGTTCATGTACCGCCGGGATTGAGCGTAACCATTCTTTCACTAAAAAAACTCCTTTACTTTACCTGCTTTAGTCCTGTTTTTCCATTTCACCCTTTCATTCTGAATGAATAAAATAAACCATGCAAGGGGGATTGTTATGAAATCCAAAAAAAATATACAGCCTATCGATTTTGACCTTGTGGAAAAGTGGTTGGAAAACTACTGCCTAGACCCTCTAACTACACAAGATGACCTGACTCAATTTCGAATCGATTTATATGAGACAGACAAAGAATGGATTGTTGAGGCATTACTTAACGAGTATAACAGCTCGGAAATCAAAGTTTTTATAGAGGATCATCAACTCGTTATCACTGCTGTTAAGTCTTCCACTCCCTCTAATCAACAAAAGAGAGTACGTACAATCGCGTTCCCCTTTGAGGTTATTAATCAAAAAGTAAGTGCACATTATATTAATGGGATATTAGAGGTTCATATTTCAAAAAATGAAAAAGGACCTGGGAAAAACTGCTATATTACTCTGCCCTAAGGTATCTTACGGCATTATTTTTTCGGGGTACTAGTTAACATAATACTGTTATTACAATCAATAAACCCTCATATCAAATGGTTGATATGAGGGTAACGTTTATTTTTGTGAGATTTTATTTATGATATCCTCGGTGTCAGGAAACACTCCAGTATCTAACTTAGAATAGATTTTTTCCCCGTTGACAGTTACTTCAAAAGCTCCGCCTGAAACAGGAATTAATTCCATTTTTCCAATGTTACGATTAAAGTGTGTAAAAAGTTCTTCCGCGAGACCCGCGGCTTTTGGTGCGTAGTTTCATTGCATGCAAAATTCAACAATAACATGATAGTTGTTCATCTTTTTACTCCTCCATTGCTTAATTCTAATTTCCTACATCACTATAGTAAAAACATTTTATCGCATGGTTATTTACACTGCAAATCTTTTGCTTGTACATAGTGTGTGCAGTTTTTTTTGGAAACAGTTATACTAATAAATGGAGGTGGAACGATGAGTGAGCAAGAGAAAATACGCCTAACCTCTTTATCAACTAAAGCGGGCTGAGGCTGTAAAATTGGTCCTGAGGACCTGGCGCAAGTTTTGCGTCATTTACCGAAGCAAGAACCTGTTCCAGAATTACTAGTGGGACATGAAACATCTGATGATGCAGGTGTGTATCAGTTAACGGACTCGATTGCCCTTATTCAGACGGTCGATTACTTTACTCCTATTGTGGATGACCCATATATGTTTGGACAGATTACTGCTGCCAACGCATTAAGCGATGTTTATGCAATGGGTGGAGAACCAAAAACAGTCTTAAATATTGTCGGTTATCCAATTAAAAAGCTTGGTGCAGAAATGCTTTCCGATATACTTCGCGGTGCAGCGGATAAAGTAAAAGAAGCTGGCGCCTTAACCGTTGGAGGCCATTCAATTGATGACCAAGAGCCCAAATTCGGTCTTTCTGTAACGGGCATTGTTCATCCTGATAAGGTTTGGAAGAACGTTGGAGCTAAGCCAGGTGATGTTTTAGTTTTAACGAAGCCGATTGGAGTAGGAATCATCACTACCGGGATTAAACGTAGTGTCGTTACGGCGGAACAAGAACAAATCGTTACCGAAACTATGGCTGAGTTGAATAAAACCGCTGCTCTATTATTGATGAACTATCACCCACACGCTGTCACAGATGTAACAGGGTTTGGATTGTTAGGACATAGCAGTGAGATGGCACGCGGAAGTGGTGTGAGTTTTGAAATCTCCTACTCTAAGGTTCCGATTCTTAAAGGTGCATTAGAGTTAGCCAGGGATGGAGTTGTTCCTGGGGGTTCAAAATCCAACCATAAATGGTTAATAAATGATGTTGTATACGAAGATCTTTTATCAGAGGAACAGTTGGTCCTTTGTGATGCGATAACTTCTGGAGGACTTCTTGTTTCGATGAGTGAAGAGGAAGCTATCCAATATGTGGACAACCTCCATTCAGCCGGTAAACACCATGCTGCGATAGTCGGTAGGGTTACCGAGAAGAAAGAGAAATTAATTTATGCAAAAAGATAACAGCGCGGCATTAGCTACGCTGTTTTTTTTGCGTGTTAAAAGATGGTGCGGTTACAAAACCGTACGCCTTGCTAAAAATGATTAGATTCCGCTCGCTTTGGTTTTGTTCAAAGTCAATTTATTCGTTAACTTATTTATCATATCTTCTGTCATTCTCGCTAGATCATATTCGAATTTAAAACCCCACTCTTCTTCTGCTGCAATCGCATCTATCGAATTTGGCCAGCTGTCGGCAATTCTTTGGCGGACAGGATCTACATTATAAGTGAGTTTAAATCCTGGGATATGTTTCTTAATCTCTTTTCCAATTTCTTCTGGATCAAAGCTCATTGCCGTAACATTGAATGAGTTACGATGTTTAAGTTTGCATGGGTCTGCCTCCATCAAATCGATAATTGCATTTAGTGCGTCTGGCATATACATCATATCCATATACGTACCTTTATCAATATAGGAAGTATATCTTCCGTTTTTGATGGCCTCGTAATAGATTTCCACAGCATAATCTGTGGTTCCGCCGCCAGGCAATGCTACGTATGAAATTAAGCCAGGGAATCGAAGTCCCCTCGTGTCGACGCCAAATTTGTGATAATAGTAATCACCCAAAAGCTCGCCAGCTACTTTATTTACACCATACATTGTTGTGGGGCGCATAATCGTATCCTGTGGTGTGCTGTCTTTTGGTGTAGAAGGTCCAAACGCACCAATCGAACTTGGAGTGAAGAATTGTGCCTTAAGCTCTCTCGCTGTTTCTAAAGCATTCATCAGACCGCCCATATTTAAATTCCAAGCTAAGACTGGATTTGCCTCTGCTGTGGCCGACAATAGTGCAGCTAAGTGCATAATGGTATCAACCTTATATTTTTTCGCAATTTCGCCCATTTTATTTAAATCTGTTACATCTAAGACTTCAAATGGACCGCTCTGTGCAGCTTCACTGTCATTCTTTCTTATATCAGTAGCAATTACATTATCCCACCCATACGTTTCCCGTAATTTCATGGTGAGCTCAGAACCGATTTGTCCTAGTGCACCCGTAATTAATATCCGTTTCATTCTTCTCCGTCCTCCTAGCATATGTCAAGAAATCACGCCCATCGATGGGTTTAAATAATACCCATTTCTTTCCCGACTTTTTCATAGATAGCAATTGCTTGATCAAGCATTTCTTTTGTATGTGCAGCCGTTGGCATATTGCGAACGCGTCCTGTGCCTTTAGGAACGGTTGGGAATACAATCGCTTTTGCATATACTCCCTCTTCATTTAAACGTTTGCTAAATTGCTGCGTAAGAGATTCGTCACCAATTATACAAGGAGTAATGGGTGTTTCGCTGTTTCCGATATTAAAGCCAAGTTCCTTTAAGCCTTTTTTGAGGTAATCACCATTTTCCCAAAGCTTTTTGTTAAGCTCGGTACTTTCCATTAAGATTTCAATGGATCTCTTACTTGCTGCTACATCTGCTGGTGTTAATGATGTCGAGAATAGGAACGGACGGCTTCTTACCTTTAGCCAATCAATTAAATTCCTCTTCCCTGCTACATAGCCGCCTACTACACCAATCGCCTTTGAGAGGGTCCCGATTTGGAAATCAATTTTATCAGACAAGCCGAAATGCTTAACGGTACCAGCACCATCACCAAGGACACCTGAACCATGTGCATCGTCTACATATGTAATCAGGTCGAATTCTTCGGCAATTTCTACGATTTCTGGTAATAATGCAATGTCCCCATCCATGGAGAATACACCATCGGTAATAACCATGATTTTATTGTATTGACCAGATTCCTTCGCTTCCTTGGCCTTTGCACGTAAATCTTCCATATCAGAATGATTGACGCGGATAATCTTTGCTTTGGATAAACGGCAGCCATCAATGATGGACGCATGATTTAATTCATCGGATAATATCGCGTCGTTTTTATCCATGACAGCTGAAATCGCGGCCATGTTACAATTGAAGCCTGATTGATAAGCGATTGCTGCTTCTGTATGTTTGAATTCTGCTAATTTTTCTTCCAATTCAACGTGAAGCTTTAAAGTTCCGTTAATCGTGCGAACTGCTCCGGCACCTACACCATACTTCTCAATGGCCTCAGCTGCAGCTTGCTTCAACAGTTCATCCGTTGCTAACCCTAAATAGTTATTTGACGAAAGATTGACTAACTGTTTCCCATTTATTGTAATCATTGGACCATTGGGACTTTCTAATGGATCGATGACATTGTATAGACCTTTACCTTTTAAATCTTCAAGGTTTTCGTTTAAGAATTGCTCCAAGATAGTACTGGACACATTTATTCCCCCTTATTGTCGATAGTAGAAAAACATTTGTCCGTCTGAGGTGGACACTTAAATGTTCAATGAATACCCTTTTTTAAAGGGTTTCTTTAGTATACTTTATCATACTTTTTTATAAATGTTCACCCCAAAAAGACATTTGTTATAAAAAATTTTAACATTTTTAGGTTATCCATTTTGAAAACAGGTTATTTTTCAAATGAAGCAAAAAAGGTATAATGGAGAGCATACATTGTTTAAGAACAGGAAGGATGTAATACGTGGAATCAATATCATCACTACTATACACAGTTATTGTGGGCGGAATATTTGTCTTTATTTTTATCTACCTTTATGATTGGCTTTTTGGTGAAAAACAAAATAAACAAATTCGTAAGATTCATAAATACTATCGCAATGAAAACGTCCAAAAGGTGGAAATGCTCGAGCATCAGCCGAAAAAATTTACCTTATATCAAGTAAAAACAGCTAAGGAAACGAAACGAGTGAAAATAAAGCCTGGCTATAAGGTAATTAAAATGGTACCAAAGAAAAAAGAACCTTCCCATTGATACTTGGGAGAGGTTCTTTTTGATTGTTAGACAATCACATGCTTTATTTAACCGTTAACCGGCTTACTTTAGCAGCAGTTTGGTTCACTTTTCTAAGGGCTTCTTGATATTCTCCTTCTAGGCGATGAATGATTTCTGCAGCGGATTCAATTTTATCGATTGCACCGACACCATGCCCTGCGCTCCATATATCACGCCAAGCTTTTGCATCTGATTTACCAGCCATATCATCAAAATCAACTTTTTCCTTTTTCGCCAACTGTGCTGGATCCAATCCTGCCTTTTGGATACTAGGGATCAGCATATTTGCCCTGACGCCAGAAAAGGCATCGGTTAGGAAGATATCCTCCTGACTAGAATTAACCAGCATTTCACGATATTCATCATTTGCCATACTTTCTGTAGCCACAATAAACCTTGTACCCATGTAAGCTAGGTCAGCACCCGCTGCCTGTGCCGCTAATATTCCCTTTCCAGTCGATATGGCACCAGCAAGGACAATAATGCCGTCCCAAAAAGTACGGACCATATCGACGAACGCAAAGCTATTAATTTGTCCAGCGTGTCCGCCAGCACCACTGGCAACTAGAATTAGTCCGTCAACACCTGTTTCTGCGGCCTTACGGGCAAACTTTAGGTCGCTAACATCTGAGAATACTAATCCCCCATATTCATGGACAATATCTACCACGTGTTTCGGACTGCCTAAAGAAGTGATGACCAATTGTGGCTTGTGCTTTTTGATTAACGCCAATTCGTCCTGAAGACGGCTATAGGTGCTATGTACAACCATATTCATTGCCCAAGGAGCAATTTTTCGGTCTGGCTCTGCTGCCCTTGCTTGTTCTAATTCCTCGTTTAACTGACCCATCCATTGGTCAAGTATTTCAATCGGTCTTGCATTTGGAGCTGGAAATGACCCAATAACACCATTTAAACAGCAATTTTTCACTAGTTCCGGACCAGACACTAAAAACATCGGTGCAGAAATAACAGGCAGCCTTAGCTGGTTCCACCAATTTTCAGGGATTGTTTTTTGCATGATTGACTCTCCTTTGATTTGGAATTTTCTGAATTAATTTCCTATTTTAATAGTAACGGAAAATGAATGGTTATTCAATCATAGAGTGAGACTTTTAGAATAAAGAATACAGCGCTTTCCCAACACGAACAATGAACTCGTAAAAATATCTTTCGTTCGTCTTTTGGTAAAAAACAATTGCTTTCCTTTTTCACCATGTTTATAATGAGAATAAATTTATAAGGTTTCACTCATATAATCGCAGGAATATGGCCTGCAAGTTTCTACCGGATTGCCGATAACAATCTGACTATGAGTGGGTAATGCGAACGGCGTTATTTTACGTCTATACATTTGGTTATAAGCCCAAATGTCATTGCCTCACTCAAATTTGATGTGAGCAATGGCGTTTGGGCTTTTTATTTTTTTTAGGGGGATAAACATGAAATTACTAGAAGAAAAGATTCAAAAGGATGGCAGAGTCCTAAATGACAATGTATTAAAGGTTGATTCGTTTTTAAATCACCAAATTGATCCTCAATTAATGAATGAAATTGGAAAAGAATTTGCACAGCGATTTGCAGCTGAAGGAATTACGAAGATTGTTACGATTGAGTCTTCTGGGATTGCTCCTGCTGTGATGGCTGGATTATATATGAATGTTCCAGTTATTTTCGCACGAAAGAGAAAATCTATTACGTTAACAGATGACCTTTTGACAGCTAGTGTCCATTCTTTTACTAAAAATGAAAGTAATGAGCTTGCCATTGCAGGCAAGTATCTAAATGAAAACGATAAGGTTCTCATTATTGATGACTTTCTCGCTAACGGTGAAGCTGCTCTCGCTTTAGTCAAAATGGTCCAACAAGCGAATGCCTCCGTTGCTGGCATTGGTATTGTTATTGAAAAATCCTTCCAGCCTGGTGCTCAGAAATTAAAGGAGCAAGGATTACGGGTTGAGTCATTAGCTAGAATAGCCTCTCTATCAAATGGAGAAGTAACGTTTATAAATGAAAAAATGGAGGAATTGGTCTAATGAAACAACATCCGTTCAAAATCGCCTCTTTAGGTATTCAACATGTATTAGCCATGTATGCAGGAGCTGTCATCGTCCCTCTTATCGTCGGCGGTGCTTTGAACCTTACTGGAGAACAATTAACTTATTTAGTGTCCATTGATATTTTAATGTGTGGGATTGCGACAATATTACAAGTTTGGCAGAATCGCTTCTTCGGAATTGGTTTGCCGATTGTTCTAGGATGTACCTTTACTGCTGTGGGTCCAATGATTGCCATTGGCGGGGAATACGGTGTTTCAGCCATTTATGGTTCTATCCTCGTTTCAGGTGTAATTGTCGTCTTGATTGCCAGTTTCTTTAGTAAGTTAATTAAGTTTTTCCCGCCAGTTGTGACTGGTTCTGTTGTTACGATTATTGGTATTACCCTTATTCCGGTTGCCATGAATAATATTGCCGGTGGCCAAGGAAGTCCTGATTTTGGTAGTCTCTCAAATATTAGCTTAGCTTTTGGAACGTTATTATTTATCATCCTTCTTTATCGTTTTACAAAAGGATTTATTCGTTCAGTTGCTATTCTTCTAGGTCTAGCGGGTGGAACCATTGTAGCTGCATTAATGGGTAAGGTAAACTTTGCGGCAGTTAGTGAGGCTTCATGGTTCCATATGGTAAAGCCTTTTTACTTTGGTACCCCTACTTTTGAATGGACGCCGATTATTACGATGACCCTTGTTGCGATTGTTAGTTTAGTAGAATCTACAGGTGTCTATTTTGCCCTAAGTGATATCACTGGAAAAAAACTTAAGGAAAGCGATTTGGCTAAAGGTTATCGCGCAGAAGGTCTTGCGATTATTTTGGGTTCTTTATTCAATGCATTTCCGTATACAACTTACTCTCAAAACGTAGGATTAGTACAACTTTCAGGTGTCAAAACTAAAAATGTCATCTACACAATGGGTGCAATGTTAATCATCTTAGGATTCGTTCCTAAAATTGGAGCTCTAACAACCGTTATCCCTACCCCTGTTTTAGGTGGAGCGATGGTAGCCATGTTTGGAATGGTTATCGCATACGGAATTAAAATGTTAAGTAAAGTGGAATTTTCTTCACAAGAAAATCTCTTAATTATTGCTTGTTCTGTGGGAATGGGTCTGGGTGTTACCGCAGTTCCTGACCTTTTTGCACAGCTTCCTGAAAGTGTGAAAATCCTAACAAACAACGGGATTGTAGCCGGAAGTTTAACTGCTATTTTCTTAAATATCGTGTTTAATGTTGCTAGGCCATCAAAGCAAAGTCAAAAAACAAGTCCAAACAGCCAAAGTGCTGTGTAATAGTAATATGAAAAGCTGCCCTAGTTGATTGGCAGCTTTTTTACTCATTAAGCCCTGTTCTTTTCACACTAAAGTCTACATTTACATTGACTTTAGCCTCTTTAAACATTTTGTACCATCTTTTATCGGTAAGCTTAGAGTGCCGTACCGAGCTTCTATATATTTCGCCAAAGCCCAATGCATCTGACTGCTTTGATTGACAATAAGCGACCAGTTTTTCAATCTCTCTTTTCATGCTTTTTGTAATTTCCTTCTCGATCAACTTAATATTTTTCGGGTTACCCATATCAATCATACTTGTCACCTCAAGCAGCCTGCCAGTGACTTTAACATTTAAATCAAATTCCACTTTTTCTTTGTTTATAAGCTTAATAGTACTCCTGCCGCCGATTGAATCTAAAGAGGCAACTATTTTGTTCATTTTTGGGTTCCTTGGTTTTAATTTTGAACTTTTAATCTCAATATCCTTAATTCCGCCTCTATATTTGTCAATAATCAAATTCAGATAAAAGCTTTGGTTCGTATTTATTTTTCCAACTAATTTACTGCCTTTAAACAAAGCTACGCCTGCAAATCCAACCCCCTGCTTACCTTCTTTTTTTAAAATTGGCATAATAGGTTCTTTACCAACTGTGAAATGGTTATGTAACACTTCTTGCAGGGTAGCTGACGGCATAACTCTTCCTTTGGTGTTTTGATCAATGAGCTTATATAGATGATTGCCTATATCAGGAATATGTTCCGTTTTTAACGTTAACAAATCCCGCGCTGTCCCGTCAGCCATCGCCAAATATGTCATATCACTAATTGACGGGTCACTTGTTAACGTTTCTGCTATTCCAGTTCTTCCTTGTTTAAGCATTTCTTCACCGTATAGGATTACTCGAAGCTGGCCAGAAGCAAGCCTTTTAGAGGTCTTATTATTTGCATTATTCCGAATCCCCCTTACTGAAAGTGCTTCTGACTCTAAAATTACTATATCCTTGGCCGAAGCAGGATCAATTGTTAACTCAACGATCGTTCCTAAGATCGTGCCTTTTTTTGAAATATCATAACCATAAGTTGTAACAAGTCCAACCTCTTCAAGAATTTTAGGTTGTGCACAGCCGCACAGTAACAGAAATGAAAATGAACAAGACCAAAACCACCCATTTGTCCTCATTCCTATTTCTCCTTTAGGGAAGTCATTTTCTTCTTAATCAAAGCCAAAATATAAAGGATAAAGGGATAACAAATAGCAATATAAAAAGCAATGTTGTCTAAAATGTCGTTAACCTGATTTAGTTTCAAGCGTGTATTAATAAAAATACTGACAAAAAAAATAAAGAATGTAAAAACCCAAATGACCCTGTTTGTTTTTCTTCCAAATGAGCGCTTTACACCGCGTACTGCCGCCCACATATATAGCAATAGATTCGGGAGGATAATCAGCAGCCAAAAAGAAACGGCTACGTACTCAGTCCTTTCAATAAAAGGAAGTTTAACAATCTTAAATAAGGAAAGAGTTGGCCAATTGGTATTCTCTAATTGACCAGGACTAAAATAACTGATAGATAGCAGCATAAGGACTAAGTACAAGATATTAGAAGCCGCGATTCCTAGGTGGGCATATTTTTGTACCTGCTTTCTATCTTCCAAGAACGGATAAACGATATAGAGGATTTCAAAACCTATTAAGGTGATAGCCATTTTATAAGCTCCTTTTAGAATCGATGTAATATTCGATTCCATTACAGGGAGAAGATGATGAAAGTCAACAAATCGTAAAGGATAGCCAAAGAAAATCAACATCCAGACTGAAAGAATAATGCTAAAAAAACCAGCACCTGCTATTACCCGTATGCCGCCAGTCACCCCATAAACCACTAATAACAGGATGGAGATTGAAAACACCCATGAGGGAACAATTGGAAATACCCATGTTTGAATGACCTCAATATAGTTATTTAAAATGATTACAAACATACTTAAGCAATAAAAGATATAGATACTATTAACTACTTTTCCAATCCACTTTCCATACACTTCGATATGGATGCCATATATATCTGTAGGTCCATATAGTTGTAAGGTTTTAATTATAACAAATACCACAATATGAGTGATAACACCTGCCAGAACCACAGATATCCAGGAATCGTGCTTTGCCTCCGGGAAAATAATTCGTTGGAAACTATGTATCCCAATTCCAACTTGTATAGAATGGATAATAAAAAATAGTATAAAGGTACTTAAAATATATTGTGGCTTTGCTTGATATTGAACTTTCATTGACTCACCCGCTACCTACGCTCAATTATGTTTTTTTGCCTTTATTGGATCAAATTTGTATTCATCTTCTGCCCTTGTTAAATCAGGTCTTTTGTTTGTTAAGGATAATGGCAGTCGAATGATACTGTCCTTCCAATCCTCAAAGCGAGGGGGGAAAAATGGTGCCAGATAAGGACTTCCTAGGCTTGTTTGTCTTAATAGGTGCAGTAGTAAAAAGCAAAAGCCGAACATCATTCCATAAAATCCCCAGAATCCAGCCAAAATGATCAAAGGGAATCGAACGATACGGATTACATTTCCCATTGTATAACTTGGAGTTACGAACGAACCAAGAGCTCCTAAGGAAATGATGATAATCAGGATGTTACTCGTAAAACCTGCTTCTACAGCAGCTGTCCCTATTACGATACCGCCTACGATACCCATTGTTTGACCTACTTTTGTCGGCAGGCGGGCACCCGCTTCTCGTAATAATTCCATAATAAATTCTAATAATAGTGCTTCTATAATAGGAGGAAATGGTACCTTAGCCCGTGACTCACTAAGTGTAAACAACAAAGTTTGTGGGATGACTTCATAGTGAAAGGTTAAAGAAGCCACATACAAAGCAGTAAAGAAAACGGAAAGGAATAAGGCGGTGAATCTTAATAATCGCCAGAATGTGGCAATCTGCCAATTTACATTACTGTCCTCCATGCTTTGAAAAAATTCCATAAAGGATTGAGGGCAAACAATCGCCAGGGAGCTTCCATCCACAAAAATTGCCAGTTTTCCTTTAAGCAGCCAATCTGATACACGATCGGGTCGTTCCGTTAACGCCATTTGTGGGAAAATGGTTAATGAGTTCTCTGCAAGAAGTTGTTCTAACACCGAACTGTCAAGAATTCCGTCCATTTTTATCTCTTGAATCCTTTTTCTAAGGCTGCCAACCATTTGCTCAGAAACAATCCCGTTAAGATAGACAATGGACACTAATTTATTTGTTCGAGTCCCTATTTGTAAATTTTCAATACACAAAGATGTGTCCTTAATATAACTTCTAATAAGGGTGATATTGGTCATTATGCTTTCAGTAAACGCCATCTGTGGTCCAATGACCTGAGATTCATTTTGAGCATAGGATATGGAACGTCCAACGCTGGAAGGGATTTTGGCTAATAAAACAGCCGAATTCCCCTCTAGAAAAATGATGACATTTCCGTCTAGAGCAGCTTGGACTGCCTTTTCCATCTGAGTTGTTTTTTCAATCTCACCAATTGACAAATGCTCCATTATTTTTTGGATCGAATCAGATGATACTTCTTTTAGCGAATCAATAATATCTCTATGAAGCATGGTTTTGTCTATTAATGTACCTATGGAGAACAAAGTAATCCCTGAAACTCCTATTTCATTCTCCATAATGTCAGCGCTATTCTGCAGTCTTTTTTTAAACTCAGTGGACATTTTTTCCCTTGTCTTTGGAATAAAATCCTGGTTCTTAGGTTTTAAATGACCTCTTGGTGAAAACAGCTTTTTAAAGAACACTTTCATCACCTTCTGTCCACTAAAGATAGTTGCTTAAAGTATTATTTACCAACTAAACCTCTTTATACCAACCTCTCTTTTGTAGCAAAAAAAAAATCGCGGTGCTTTTTAGCACCGCTTAGGGAAACTCATGATTATTTCATTTTCAGGATCCATTTCGGATTCCGGGCTGGTGTTGTTCTCGCCGGAGCCGCCGATGGTTTTGGTAATAGAAATCGGTGAAATGTAAACAGCACCGCCAAAGTTAACAATCCCGCCTGAAACTGTTCCAATTGATACATTATTATGGTTTGTGACCAAAGTAACCCCTCCTTGGTGTTACTACTATGTTATGTACGGGTCGGGTCGGGGTTCATGAATAAAGACAGAGCCGCGTGAAATCGCTCTGTCTTCTTTGAATTCAATAGGTCCTTAAAAAAACGATTTAAACATTTCTTGGTGATCGTTGCATTCTTGACAGATATACTCGATTTCCAAAGGGTCTTCTCTCACCATATGTACCGTTTCTCTGCTGCAGTTTTCACAAAATCGAACTTCCTGGATTTCTTCCATGAAATTAGCACCTCGTTTTCTTAATTCATACGAGATAGTATGTCCAAGAATATCGTGCTTTTATCATCGATTAATATGGTTTGCTTGCTCGAGCTTTAAAAGCTGCTCCTTCATTTCTAATCCACCACGAAAGCCTGTAAGTTTACCGTTCTTCCCAATTACTCGGTGACACGGTACTGTTAACAGGACGGGATTTGCCCCAATGGCAGCGCCAACGGCACGGACTGCTGAGGGCCTTTCAATCGCATTGGCAATATCTGAATACGTCCATGTTTCTCCATATGGAATTTTACAAAGTGCATTCCACACATTTGTCTGAAACTGGGTTCCCTTTAATTCTTGGGGAATCGTAAATGTATTTCGTTTACCTTGAAAAAACTCTTTAAATTCAGCTGCGTATGGCTGCATAACCGTAACATCCTGCACTAATTGACTGCCAGGGTAATGTTTTTTTACCCAAAGCTCCATTTCCTCAAAAGGCTTATCCTGAGAGCCAACGTAACACAGTCCATTAGAAGTTGCAGCCATATACAGTTTCCAATTTTCATAAACCAACTGTGTCCAATATATTGTTTGTCTCATCATCAGCACCTCCATCATGCTTATCTACTCTTCTATTAGTATACCCATTTAGAGAAGTAGATTTAAGTGTTTCTCTCCAAGACATAAAAGAAATCCTGAAAAATGCTATAAGTATCAGCAACGAGTTTCTAAAAGACATCTTTTTTATGTTTAGTTTGCCATGAACCTGATTTTTACGAGGATTGGGTAACCAAGGTTTGGAATGTCGAAGAATGGTCACAAACGATAAATGAATAAAGAAACTTCGATCTCCCGCATAATTTGCGGGAGATTTCTTTAATATCAAGGGTTTGACGCATTCTAATTATCGATTCTCTATCGATAATTTAGATTATTATCCATTTATTTTATAGATAAAATGAATTTAATAGAATGATATTATTCTTTATAATCAAGAGGTCAAGAATTTAACTACTGTGTAAATCTACATAATTAATGAGGTGAATAGTTTATGAAAAATTGGTTAACTGGTATGATATTATTTATGCTTGTTTTTTTATTAGCAGCCTGTGGGCAAACTGAAAATAAAGCAAATGAAGAAAAAGAAGGAAATAAGGAAACAAAAACAGAGGAAGTATTTAAAATTGGTGCGATTCCCGATCAAAATGCTGCTTTCCTCCAAACAGGAATGGATGCAGTAGCGAAGCAGTTAAGTGAAGAAACCGGCATGAAGGTTGAATTTGTTCCTTCTGTTGATTACGCAGCTTTAGTTACAGGATTCCAACGTGGTGAGATCCATTTAGCATGGTTCGGCGGTTTAACAAGTGTTCAGGCAAGAAATCTTGTTCCGGAAGCTGAATCCATTGTACAGCGTCCGCGTGACGCAGCGTTTAAATCCGTATTTATTACTCAAGAAGGCTCTGGTATTAGTACATTAGCTGATTTAAAAGGAAAATCATTCACATTTGGCAGTGAAAGCTCTACATCAGGACATTTAATGCCTCGTTATTTCTTAACGGAAGAAGGCATTGACCCTAACACTGATTTTAATGGTAAGCCTAACTTCTCAGGCTCACATGATACTACTTACAAGCTAATTGAATCTGGTTCCTTCCAAGCTGGTGCCTTAAACATCTCTGTTTGGGAAGCAGCGGTAAAAGAAGGTAAAGTGGATACAAATAAAGTGAAGGTGTTCTATACGACTCCTGATTATTACGATTACAACTGGACAATCAATAGCAACGTGGAAGAAGTATTTGGCAGTGATGCTAAGCAAAAAGTAAAAGACTCCCTTCTTTCCATGCCAGGCGATTCAAAAGAAATTGCTGACTTGTTCCAAACTGACAAGTTTATTGAAACAAAAAATGATAACTATGAAAAGATTGAAAAAGTTGCGAAAGAATTAGAGATTATTAAGTAGTAGGTGTTGTTCCATGTCTTCAAAAACGATGATTGAAGCAAAAAACATAACAAAACATTTTGAGCGGAAGATAGCCTTATCTTCCCTTTCTTTTTCTATTAAACAAGGTGAATTGGTGGCATTAATTGGCCCCAGCGGCGCAGGAAAAACGACTTTATTGAATTCCATTGCGGGGCTTGTTCCTCTTCAGGGCGGCGAGCTCCTAATAGACAGTCTTCCTCTTGCTGATTACAAACGAGGAAAGAAGTTTGCAAAAAAAATTGGTGTCATCCGCCAGCAGTTCGATTTAATTGGTCCTCTAGCAGTGATTCATAATGTCCTAGCAGGCAAATTATCACAGTGGGGTTTAATCAAATCATTAATTTCACTACTGGTCCCTCAAGAAAAAGAATCAGCCCTTACGGCTCTTAATAGAGTCGGGCTTGGAGACAAGCCTTACGAAATAACGGCAACATTGTCAGGCGGTGAACAACAGCGTGTGGCAATGGCAAGATTAATGGTACAGAATCCAGAAATCATTCTCGCAGATGAACCAGTAGCTTCACTCGACCCTGCTCGTGCTGACGATGTTCTTTCCATACTGACAAAAATTGTTTCAGAGGAAAACCAAACATTAGTTGCCAGTCTGCATTCAGTGGAATACGCACGAAAGTATTTTACAAGAATCATTTCTCTCAAAAATGGCGAAATATTTTTTGATTTGCCAACAGAAAAAGTAAGTGATGAGCTGTTACATGAGCTTTACAAGCTTAAGGAGCAGGGATTAATATGATCAAACTGATCCCCTCCCTTCGATTGCATAAAAGATTCATTCTTACTTTACTGTTGCTCGCAATTTTCGTATGGAGTCTTACCTCTATTCATTGGAACTCAGAACTTTTCCATGCAGGCGGTATTCCAACCATGCTGCAGATTTTTGAAGGACTAATCAAGCCTGATTTAGCACCAAGCATATTATTGGTTGGTTTGGAGTCGACTTGGATTACACTTGCGTATGCAGTGGCAGGGATGTCGCTGGCCATTGTTTATGCTTTTATTGTAGGCGTCTTGGCGTCAGGAACGTTAACGACTAGCAAATTTTCGCGGTTTATTTCTAAAGTGTTTTTTAGAGGTATATTAGGTTTTACTCGCTCGATTCATGAATTAATTTGGGCTTGGCTTTTTGTGGCAGCCGTTGGACTATCCCCCTATGCCGCAATCTTAGCACTAGCGATTCCATACGGCGGGATACTAGGCCGTATTTTTGCAGATATGCTGAATGATGTTCCCGAGCAGCCGATTATTGCCTTAAAAGCAGCAGGCTCCTCACGGCTTCAAACGCTATTTTATGGTTACCTTCCCTTGGTTTGGGCAGATTTTATAAGTTATACGATGTACCGGTTTGAATGTGCTATTCGTTCTTCCGCCATTATGAGTTTTGTTGGCTTAGGAGGACTTGGTTTTCAGATTCAATTGGCACTAGCGGATTTAAAATATGATGCTGTTTGGACATTTGTCTTCTTTTTAATTGCGTTGGTGATATTTGTTGATGGCTGGAGTCATTGGGTTCGCAAGGAATTAACAGATCATAAAAGAAAAAAAGGCTTTGGTTCCGGCTGGATGTCTGTCCTATTTGCCACATTATTAATAATGTGTTCTTGGACGTATATTACGATTGGTGAAAATGCCAGGTTATTTGAGCTATTATCTGAAAAAAATATCGAATATGCTAAAACGTTTTTCGGCGGTCTTCTGGGTATCAATCTAGAAAATCCAGCCTTCCTAGATGCAGAAAGCTGGGAAAATGCACTGAAGCTTACGCTGGAAACACTTGAAATGAGTATAATGGCAATTGGATTTTCCACCATTGTCGCTTTCGTTACGGTCCTTCCTGCTGCAAGAAACATTGCCAATGGGAATCTTACATTTAAAAAGAGATGGTATAATTGGCCATTATTTGCTTTCATCCGTCTTCTTTTTATCTTTTCAAGGTCTGTTCCAGAATTAGTCTGGGCCATGATGATTATCTTTATTTTCAAACCTGGAATCCTACCAGGAGCATTGGCGCTGGCTCTTCATAACTTTGGTATACTTGGGAAGCTTTGGGCAGAGGTTGTCGAGGATATGGATCCGAGACCGATTCGAAACTTAGCAGCTGCCGGTGCTTCCAAAATCGAAATCTTCTTTTATGGAATTCTGCCTATCGCTCTTCCTCGATTTCTCACCTATATTCTTTATAGATGGGAAGTGATCATGAGAACAACTATTGTGGTAGGGTTTGTTGGTGCAGGCGGTCTTGGAATGGACTTTAAGCTTGCGATGAGTTATTTTAACTATACACAAATTACGTTACTATTATTTTGTTATATGATTCTTGTTGTCATTGCAGACTTCGCATCAGAAACAACTCGGAAAGCAGTGAAATAAAGAGCACATGTCCATTCAGATAAAGGTTCCGTTTTGAGGTGCTTTTCTTCATACGTGCCGAAATGATAGTCGTTTTGGCAGTGTTATTGGTTTATATAAAAGTAAAACTCGCCAGCTATGATCTGCACCAAAAAAGTTAGACAAAAATATTAAGCAACTTGTTGGACATGAGTTCGGTATTCTACTGGACTCATGTCCTTTAATTTTTGCTTCATTAGATTTTTGAAATAGTTAAGATGTCTTTTCCTTAATCGAGTAACCAGCAAAAGAAATATAAGCGGAGATTTTCCGTTTAAATACATATTGGAGCTCTTTTCGAGTCAAGTCCATGTTATTGTGTAAATTCATTACCTCATCATTACAATGTTTAACAGGAGTATAGAATTTTGATGTTTTGGAAGGGGGGTACCCCCCTTCCAAAACATCAAAATTTCGCGCGCTTCGCGCCTATTGTTTTTCTTGCACTACTTTTCTCGTAGTTTGTTCTTCGGCTAAGTCGATTAAGACCGCTCCAATTAATCTGAACGCAGATTGTGTATTAGGAAAAATACGGATCACTCTTTCCCTTCTTCTTACTTCTTGATTTAACCGCTCCAATGAATTTGTACTACGAATAAATTGATGATATTTCTGAGGTTCATTGAAATATTGAATGGCATCTTCGAAGCCATCTTCTAATATATCTATTGCATTTTGTAGCTTTGGATTATCACCAAATTGATTCAAAAACTCCTCTTTAAATCTCCGAGCATCCTCAATTTTCAATCCCTCGAAAATCCTTTTTAAACCTAATTTCACTTCTTCCATATCTTTTTTCGGCAATTTATTAAAAATATTTCGTTTGAAATGTACCGTGCAGCGTTGCCAAGTGGTTCCCACAAACTCACTGCCAATTGCCTTTTTTAGGCCCTTATGTGCATCAGAAATGATTAATTTTGGCGATTGTAAACCGCGTGATTGTAAGTGTTGGAAAAATCTTTGCCAAGCTTCATAGCTTTCAGAGTGGTCCACTTTTAAGCCAAGAATTTCTCTGTCATTGTTTTCATTAATTGCAGTTGCAATATAAACTGCTTTAGAAACCACTCGGTGATGTTCTCTCACTTTAATATACATGGCATCTGCAAAAATATAGGGATAATACATCGTATTAATTGGCCTATTAGCCCACTGATTAACAACTGGGTCAAGCTTTTCTGTTAGAGAGGAAACGAACGATTTTGAGACAGTTTCCCCACATAACTGTTGGACAACATTCTTTACTTTCCGGGTGGAAACCCCATTCACAACCATTTCAAGCATAGAGAGGACAAATGCTTGATCACAACGTGCATACCTTTCAAATACTGATGGCGAAAAATCACCGTTACGCGTTCTAGGTACTCTTAAAGTTATTTTTCCAATACTTAATAATAAATCACGTTCATAGTAGCCATTTCGATAGTCACGACGTTCAATGGAACGTTCGTAGGAACCAGCTTTTAAAAAATCATCCCGTTCTTTTTCCATCACAGAATTCAAAACCAAGACGATAGACGCTTTGATCACAGCGTCTATATCAGAGTTCATAACGGAATCTTTTAAATCATTGATATTTAGGTTAAACTGTATTTGAGTCATAATTAATTCCTCCACATTGTTTTCTTCGCCGTTAACATTGTAACCATGAGGAGTTAATTTGACTCATTTTCTTTTTACACAATTATATGGACTCAATCTCTTTTCGGGATAAATAAGCGGAGGTTTTCCGCTTAATCAAATCAAAATCCCCCATTTTCGAATTTTTCGAGCTAATAGGCGGAATTTCTCCGTCTATTTAAGCATTTTTTTATATTAATTACGAATTAAGCGGAATTTCTCCGCCTATTTATCAACTCAGGTGCTTAACCTTATCCCCCAACGGAGAAAGCTTGATAAATAAAGAAAAAGACCCATGCAAATTCATACGTCAATTTTTGTGTCTTTGAAAAAGAATGCACCCGAAAACGGAACCCTTTATCTATTCAGACATGTTCTCTTTATTCACTATACCTTTGCTATAATCCTGCTAGCATATGATAGACTAGTGCTACTTTATTGATATGTGCTGATTAGGTGATATCTTATCAACTAAGAAAATTATTTTAAATAATAATTTGAAATGCTTGTATTAGAATCATGTTTTCTATTATCCTAAGCATAGTGCCAAAGTTTGTAGTAATTTTTACATAAAGATTTGAACTGTTCAGATCATTTAGGAGTTGGAGTTATTTGGAAACAAAAAGGGCTTTACCAATTTTATTTTTAATCATGTTCCTTGTCATGATAGGCTTCGGAATCATTATTCCCGTTCTGCCATTTTATGCTGAAGAAATGGGCGCTTCCCCTACGCAATTAGGCTTACTAATGGCTGTTTATTCGCTAATGCAGCTTATCTTTGCTCCATTTTGGGGGAAATTATCGGACCGTATCGGGCGTAAGCCGATTATGATGATTGGAATCGCTGGATTATCATTGTCCTTCTTTATTCAAGCGATGGCTACTGAGCTTTGGATGTTATTTGCCGCACGAATTATTGGCGGCGTACTTTCTTCGGCTAATATGCCTACTGCGATGGCATATGTCGCCGATATTACCACTCCTGAAAACCGTGGGAAAGGAATGGGTATTGTAGGAGCAGCAGTAGGACTAGGCTTTGTCTTTGGTCCTGCCATTGGCGGTATATTTTCAAAGTCAAGTATGAGTATGCCGTTTTACTTAGCAGGTGCCTCTTCCTTGATAACGTTAGTCATCATTTTCTTTTTCTTGAAAGAATCCTTACAAAAAAATACTGCCGCGGATCAGAGTAGTACTCAATCGAGATGGAAGGCATTTTCTGGTCCCGCAGCCGTATTGTTTTTATTACAATTGCTAATTTCTCTTTCACTATCTGGCTTAGAAGCTACATTCGCTTATTTTGCTGCAAAAAAGGCAGGTTTAGGGGCTGCGCAGCTAGGATATATATTCATGATTATGGGATTTGCTGGAGCAATGGTCCAGGGCGGTATGGTTGGCAGATTAACAAAGAAATATGGTGAAGGAAAAGTTATCCAAGGGGGAATCATTGTATCAGCGATTGGTTTCGGATTAATTCTATTTGTTGACAGTTTTACAACTGCTGCTATATTTTTATCAATCTTTGGTATTGGAAATGGCGTCATTCGCCCTAGTGTCTCTTCCTTACTGACGAAAACCACTGACGCAGGTCATGGAAGTGCAACCGGATTGCTTTCTTCCTTTGACTCGTTAGGAAGAATCATTGGTCCACCTCTTGGAGGCTGGTTATTCTCCCTTTCAATCGGATTACCTTATATCTCTGGAGCCATCATTTCAGTTATAGCCTTAGTACTATATCAATTTTATCGAACGAAAGCTTTAGCGTTTAAAACAAACTAGCATATGTGAAAAGGACATGCATAAGATAGGTTACGAGGATGTACTTGTAAAAGGAGTCGAGATAAATGAAAATAATCTCTCATTTCACGACGTTTTTATTCCTGTGTATCATTGTTGCACTTGTAGCCTATCTTGATTCGCCGTATTCATTTATTCATAGCAAATATTCCTACTCGACCATCAGTGAACCAGTAGTGGCACAACCGGTAGACGTAGAACCGCCAACAGATGTGCCAGTGTTGGAATATATGCTCGATGATGTTCAAAAAATGAACGGATATTTCGTTGAGATCTATCAGGAATATGAAGTCTATTACGATGAAACAGGAAAAGTGGTTAAAAGAGAGCCAACATCTAAGACAGAGAGTGTCCGATATTGGGAAGAAGACAATAAAATTGAACCTTAAAAGCTGTCGAATAATCATCGACAGCTTTTCTTTTGTGTTTCTGGCAATTAATTTATGAACTGATTGGCAGTAAATTTATTATTCCTTACTCAAAGTTTATTGAGTAGAGGTTTATAATAAATGCTGGAATAAACCCGTTATATAGGATAGTCCTTTTATACTGAATGATTTAACCCAACTTACTTTACCTGGTTTTAAGTTTGTGTCCTCTATATACGATTCATCCTTTGCTACCTTTAAGCTCTTTTTAAAATACTGGTTCATTTCCTTTTCGAGATTTACGGTAAACTCCACGCTATCAATGACGACCATGGACTCTGTATTTAAAAACGTCGACCTGGAATCCAAATTAAATGCTCCAATGGCACTCAATCGATCATCAAAGATAAATGTTTTGGCATGTATCGATTCCGGCCCCTGATACTCCCATATATTCATACCCTTTTTTACCATCCCGTTAATATGTTTAATATGTCCTGAATAGGCGATAACATTGGCTGACGAGGCTAACGAGTTCGTTAAAATAGTTGTCTTTTCAGGAGGTACTTGTAACGTTTTCAAATAAGGAAGCATAGGTTGTGTTGGAATAATATATGGGCTTTGGATGACTAAGGACTTTTTCGAATTCTTCATGAGATTTGTTAAATCATACCAAGCCCAAGGTTCTTTATTAAATCTTTGTATAGGATTATGAATAAAGGTGATTTTTTTAGTAGGAAGGGACATTTTTACCCAATCATAATAATTATTGAATATTTTTTTATCTGTTTTTCTCAAATTCTCTAGTTTTTGTTTTAATTGTTGATTGGCTTCTTTTGCTTTCTTTTGTTGGCGTGAGGATAACTTATCAAAAGGAACCTTTGTAATTGGATGGTCCCAGACTTGATTAAAGTAGCCTTCCATTTGATTCAAAACACTGCCTTCCTTTGTCTTGGGATCCGTATTAATTATCAGAACATCTCGGTCATTCGTGGCGGATTTTTGACCTTCTTGAATAAAATAACGATCCCCGATATTTCTGCCTCCGATCACGGCATACTTATTATCGATAATAAGTAATTTATCATGTAGTCGATTATTCCATGTCCAAGGCAGTAAAAGATTTAGTGGTTCATAAAATTTAATTTCGATATTTGGATGATTGATTAAGGCGTATTGAACATCTTTCAGACTAAATCTAAAACCATGGAAAATTCCATCCAAAAGGATTCTTACCTTTACGCCATGATCGGCCGCATCCAAAATCATTCCAAATAATAAATCGGTAATATATCCTTTATGAATGGCATAATAGGCGATTTCAATAGACTCCTGTGCATTTTCCATTAAGTTAACACGGGCAAGTCCTGAAAACACCTTTTCTTCCAGTAGAATCACGCGATCCTGTGACGCCTCATTTCCATAGAATCTTTCCACTTTATGCTGTTCCTTAAAGGTGCTGCTAACCTCCGGATGTTTATCTTTAAAAATAACTATGCCGAATATAATAATATACATTAAATAAAAAATGAGAATAATCATAACCGCTCTCCTAATCTTTTTATCGAATTTACCTCCTTATTAACACCTGTGAAGCCAAGATAAATGTTAATAGTTTGTTCAACATTTTTTACATTATGAAATAACAAAGGAATAAATAGGTATGGAAAAGGTCACCTAATTCTCCATATTTATATTATTCCTATTTTGTTATTTTCCGTTCCTATTGAAATCGTTACCTTAATGGAGCTTAATTCTGAGGAAAGTGCAATTAGAGCTTGGAACATAATAAAAGAAGACGGAACCATTCATATGGCTCTTCAGCCAACATTCTTCGCGAAGCTTCCCGGTTCTGTGAAGGACAAATTTGGAGTTCCTTGGATGTTTACAGTAAGTTAAGAAACAAAATTCAACTAAAATTAAGAGGCTTCCCGTTATTGGGAAGCCCATTATTATTTGTCTTTGATTTTGAGAAGTCTTAAACCATTGAGAGTAACAATAAGTGTTGCACCCATATCTGCAAATATAGCAATCCAGAGCGTCAGCCAACCTGGGATTACTAATAACAATGCAACAAGTTTAATTCCTAAAGAGAATGTAATGTTCTGCTTAATGATATTCAAGGCTTTTCTGCTGAGTTTTAATGTAAATGGAAGTTTTCCTAAGTCATCTGCCATTAAAGCTATATCTGCAGTCTCAAGTGCCGTATCTGTACCTGCTCCACCCATTGCAATACCAACTGTCGAAGCGGCTAAAGCCGGCGCGTCATTCACACCGTCCCCGATCATCGCAACACGATTATACTTGCTTCTTAGTTCTTTAATGAAGGCTAGTTTATCCTGCGGAAGCAATTCAGCTTTAATATTGGTAACCCCAAGCTGTTTTCCAATTGCATTTGCAGTCGCTTTATTATCCCCTGTTAACATAATGGTTTCCTGAATGCCTAACGAGTGAAGTTTTTGGACGACCGATTTACTATTCCCTCTAACCTCATCTGCAACCGCAAGGATTCCCACTATTTCTGTTTCAGTCCCCGCAACCATTACCGTTTTGCCTTTATTTTGAAGCTCCGTAATCGTTGCTTTAATGTCAAGAGGCATTCCATTGACCAAGATTTCCTCGAACCAATTAGGGCTTCCTATAAAATACATTTTATCGTGCACTCTACCTTTTATCCCTTTACCTGTAATCGAAGAAAAATCTTGTATTACAATCTCTTTATAAGACAAATGTTCCTGCTCTGCTTTTTTCATGATTGCTGAAGCTAATGGGTGCTGAGAACCATTTTCTAAGGCAGCGATAATGGTCAATAATTCATTGGAATCTATATTTGGTTGTGGAAAATAATCTGTAACTACCGGTACACCTTCTGTTAGAGTTCCTGTTTTATCAAAAGCGATAGCTTTGATGGCTCCCATTTCCTCTAAATGAATTCCACCTTTAATCAGGACACCATTTCGAGCTGCATTTCCAATTGCCGTAACGATGGCAACGGGTGTAGAAATAACAAGCGCACAAGGACATCCTACCACTAGTGCGGCCAAGCCTTGGTATACCCATTTATCCCAATTTCCACCTAGGAATAGAGGCGGTATAACAGCGACGCCTAATGCGATTAGCATGATAATCGGTGTATAATATTTTGCAAACACATCAACAAATGCCTGAGATGGTGCTCTTTCCGCTTGGGCTTCTTCCACCAAGTGAATGATTTTAGCAATTGTGGTATCTTCCACATGTTTGGTTACTCGTACTTCAAGTAAACCATCTTCATTTAAGGTCCCAGCAAATACCTCATCATTAACCGCCTTCGCCACGGGTACAGATTCACCCGTAATGGCTGCCTGATTCACTGCTGATAATCCCTTAACAATAACCCCGTCCATAGCTATCTTTTGCCCTGGTTTTACAATTAGAATGTCACCAATTTGAATATCATCGACTTCAATTGTAAACTCCTTATCTCCCCTTCGGATTAAAGCTTCTTTGGGAGCAATATCCATAAGGGAACGGATCGATTGTCGCGCCTTATCCATAGAATAGGATTCGAGTGCTTCACTGATCGCAAACAAAATGACAACTGTAGCTCCTTCCCCCCATTCTCCAATAAACGCGGCACCAATGACGGCGATCGTCATCAAGGTTTTCATATCAAATTCCAAATGCAATAGATTCTTAATCCCGGTTTTAAATAATCGATATCCACCTATTAAAATAGAAGCACCATAGGCTAAAATTGAAGGAATACTTTCTTCCCCATTCATTTGCCCTGCAAACCATCCTATAAGTAAGAAAACGAATGATACAATGACAGTTGAATGTTTTTGTACAAAAGGTACTTTTTTCTCTTCAACTTTTTGTTTTTCAGGAACAACTTTTATATTTTCAAAGGCTCCTGCTTTTTCTATTTCCTCTATAGTTGTATGACCATATACGGTTAGTTTTGCAGCACCGAAGTTTACATTTGCGTCAGAAACACCATCCAGGTGTTTTACGTTCTTTTCGAACTTTGTAGCACAGCCTGCTCAGGTGAATCCTTGAACGCGATATACCGTTTTTTGATTTTCTTTTTGTAACGCATTACTCATAATAAGTTTTCCCCTCCATTAGTTGAGCAGAGGCAAGTTGAATCATCGTTCACCTGTATTGCCTCATCATTCAAACGTTCATTTGACTATTAGTATATACAATTGTGTTTCCTTTGGTCAAACAAATGTTTGAATGTTAATAAAAAACGCTTAAATAATTCACTGTTCGGTAGTAAACCTATTCAAATTCTGGATAAATAGCAGAATATTCATCACCCGTGTAAGAAAACCTATTACTATATGGAGGTGAAACTATATGAAAAAACTGCTCTATGGGTTAGTTTGCATTGCCTTCCTAGGCTTTCTGACAGCTTGCGGCGGCGGTGACAATGAAACGGAACAAGATACAACACCTACTGAGGAACAGGCTGGTGATGAACAACAAACGGCAGACGCTGGTGACGGAGATGCGCTTTATCAACAAAACTGTTCATCCTGCCACGGTGGAGATTTAAAAAGTGGAGGAGCTCCTGACTTAGATAAAGTCGGCTCAAAATACTCTAAAGATGAAATTGAAGAAATTATTGTAAATGGAAAAGGCGGAATGCCAGGAGGAATCCTTACAGGCGAAGACGCAGATGCCGTAGCTTCGTGGCTTGCAGAAAAAAAATAAGCAGGAAAAACCAGAATGGAAAATCCAATCTGGTTTTTTATTTAGATAAAAGGTTCCTATAATCCAATTATTTGATAGATAAAGTAGTTTGCACTACAATTAAGGTGTTGATCACCATTTCTAAGATTAAAAGGAGCACAACATGAAACAAAAATTACTAGTTTTTTCCTTCATAGCTGTTCTAGTATTATCAGCATGCGGGCAAAAGACACTCAGCGAGCCGATCACATTACATAATCAAGACCAGAAAGAAGTAACTTTTCCATTAGAGAAACCGACTGTATTCTTTTTTATTACTTCCTACACCTGAGGACTCTGCCATCAGCAACTAGTTCAGTTGCATGAAAATCTCGGTAAATTAGAAGGCATGGATGTAGAAATGTTCATTATTAGCAAAGATTTACCCGAAGAACAGCTTCAGTTATACAAAGAATTAGAAGGTCTTTATGGTAAAAGTCTCTCCTTCATTTCTGATCCCGATTTAGAATTAATAGACCACATGGGGATGAAAAATGGTGATGTAGCTTATAGAGGCTACGGAATGCTCGACCAAGACGGTAAAGTCGTTTTTAAAACAGTAAATGATCACTGGGGAGAGCAAATTGATAAAACAGTAGAAGAAATTAAGGATGAATATAATAATCTTAAATAAGATTATCATAATGCAATTTTATCAAATGAAATCGAAACATTCCTTAAGAAAAAATAAGAAGCTAATCGATTTGATTAGCTTGTTTTTTTTTCTTATAATTTTCTATACCAATCTGCTGCTGCCTCTACTTCTTCTCTAGTCAATTGATGGCCATGATTCTCCCAATGTAGGACAACCTTTGCATTCGCATTCTCTAATAAAGACTGTAGTTCAGATGATTCCGATGGTGGACAAATAGGATCATTGGTTCCAGCTGCGATAAATACGTTTTTACCTGTTAAATCTGGAAGGTCTATTCCCCTTCTCGGCACCATTGGATGATGGAGAATTCCACCTTTTAGTGCATTTTGATAGTGGAATAGTAAGCTTGCTGCGATGTTAGCTCCATTAGAGTACCCGATCGCAATAATATTATCACGGTCGAATTCATATTTTACAGCCGCTTCATCTAGGAATTCATTTAATTCCTTTGTTCGGATTACGAGGTCTTGTTCATCAAACACACCTTCAGCTAATCTTCGGAAAAACCGCGGCATTCCATTTTCTAATACATTTCCACGGACACTTAATACTGATGCTTCATCATCTATCATTCCAGCGAGCGGCAGCAGGTCTAATTCATTTCCACCAGTACCATGCAGCATTAAGAAAGTTGGTTTCGTTGAATCTTTTCCCTTATTAAATATATGTTTCATATATCTGTCCTCCAAAAATCATTTAGGTCTTTCTATTGAGAATATCTCACCAATCTTTGCATAATTCGTTCCAGCCAATCGGCTTACTGCTCCTAATCCCAAAGGATCAATTCTGCCGTTTTCATAGATTTCTTCCTCTATATGAAATTGAATGACTTTCCCGATAATCAAATCAACTCCTGGAGAATCTTGCCCGCCAAGTTCGAGCGACTGTTCTAATATACACTCCATTCGGATTTTCGCTTCTTTTATACCAGGCACTGAAATCTTTACGCTTTCTACTGGCGTGAGATTGGCTAATTCAATTTCACTTTCATTAGGTGGTAAACTTGCAGCGGTTTTATTGATTTCTTCAACATTGTTTTCATCCACAACATGTACCACAAACTCTTTTAACTCAATTATGTTTCTAGCCGTGTCCTTTTGCCTTCCTGCAGTTCGCTGAATCGCCAAAGAAATCATAGGAGGATTGGATGAAACAATATTAAAATAACTAAATGGTGCCCCATTTAAAATCCCCTGCCCCGACATACTTGTAACAAATGCAATAGGTCTAGGAACAATGCTGCCGATTAAAAATTTATAATTTTCCCGTTCGGTATTTTTTGAAGGGTCAATTGAAAGCAAAAGAAATCACTCCTTAGTCTAATTCTCTTACTTCAAATGGTAACAAACCTTGTTCAATCTGTCCTCTATGCGGCTCATATTGTTCTGGCAGCATTAATTTTTCACCCATTGTTTCCTCTGGTTCATCATGGGCAAATCCTGGAGGATCGGTGGCAATTTCAAAAAGGATTTCGCCATGCTCTCTAAAATAAATCGCATTAAAGTAGTTCCTATCCTTAACTGGAGTGACACCATATCCGTTTGCTGCAACATACTTTTGCCAATCTAGTTGATCCTTGTCATCAATGGCACGCCATGCAATATGGTGGACCGTTCCTACCCCCATTGTGCCGCGTCCAATTGAAGTTAATTTTAGGTCAATGACATTGCCGATATCTGCTGATGAGCGAAAACGAGTGAAATCTCCTTCGCTGCCGATTAGCTCTAATCCCATAACCTTTTCTAACAATTCTGCTGTTTTTTCAGGCTGAGTGGATAGCAGTGTAGCCCCTCCGAACCCTTTAATCGCAACTTCTGGGGTAACGTCACCAAATTTCCACGAATTCTTTTCCCCTTCTTCTCTTTCAACAAGTTCCAAATGAAGTCCATGTGGATCATCGAATTCTAAATATTGCTCGCCAAATCGTTCCATTTCTGTATATGGAACATTAAACTTTTCTAGGCGCTTTTTCCAAAATTCAAACGAACCTTTTGGAACGACATAAGAGGTTACCCCTACTTGACCATCACCGATTCTTCCTTGTCGTGCTCCTGCCCAAGGGAAAAAGGTAATGATGGATCCTGGTTTTCCACCTTCATTTCCGAAGTAAAGATGATACGTACCTGGATCATCAAAGTTTACAGTTTGTTTTACTAAGCGCAATCCTAAAACACCAGCATAGAAATCTACATTCTCCTGTGGATGTCCGACAATTGCGGTTATATGGTGAATACCTAGAGTTTTCTTTTCCATTTTTTTCACTCCCGTTTTAGACTTAGTGATAACTTATTTTACCCATTATATGATTTCATCAATTATTATCTCGAATTCGAGATATAGACTCAAAAAAATAACTCGAAACGAGTTATCTTGAATACGAGATAATTATATTATAACACTCAATTAATGTCAACAAAACCAAGGAAAAACCAAGGGGACGGTTCGTCTGCCATTTTGGTCCAGGCGAACCGTCCCCGTAGTTATTTATAAACTAGCGGTTGAATGTTTTCGTTATCGCCTATTATAGTAATTTCACTAAATGGTGTTGAATCTCCGACTTTAGCATGTGCTGCAATGAAACTTCCGCTTCCTACAACTGAGCGATAAATCTCTGCATTCTCGCCTACTTTTGTGTTAGGTAGTATAACCGAATCCTTAATGATTGCCCCTTTACCAACTATTACTCCATAAAATAATACAGAATTTTCCACCTCTCCATAAACCTTGCAGCCTTCACTTATAATCGATTGGTGTAAGGAGGCTTTTCCATCCAAATACATTGGTGGATGGCTAATTCCGTTCGTATAAATAATCCATTCTTCGTTTTCTAAAATTGGGTTTGTGTTTACCGATAGAAGGTCCATATGTGCTTCCCAAAAGCTTTGGACGGTTCCAACATCCTTCCAATAACCTTTGAAGTGATAGGCATGCAGGTGGCAGTTTTCTTGAAGCATAGAGGGGATCACGTCTTTACCAAAATCCTTAGAGGAAAATGGATTGTTTTCTTCTTTTTCGAGAAACTTCTTTAGAATCGGCCAGTTAAATAAATAGATTCCCATAGAAGCAAGATTTGATTTTGGATAAACAGGCTTTTCCTCAAACTCGATAATCTGATTTGTCACTGGATCAATATTCATAATTCCGAATCTGCTGGCTTCACTCCACGGGACTTGGATAACGGAAATCGTTGCGTCAGCACCAGATTGTTTATGCTCATTGACCATATGACTGTAATCCATTTTATAAATGTGATCTCCCGAGAGGATGAGCACATATTCTGGATTTTGACTTTCAATAAATTGGAGGTTCTCATAAACCGCATGTGCAGTTCCTTCATAGGTATTCTCTATATTGTTAATTTGATTCGGTTGAAGGATGGCGATTCCGCCAATTTTTCGATTTAGACCCCATTTTGCCCCGTTTTCTATATAATTTTCAAGAGTCTCTTGTTTATATTGAGTTAGGACACCAACCGTATCAATGCTAGAGTTCTTACAATTACTAAGTGCAAAATCTATGATTCGGTATTTACCTCCAAACGGGACTGCTGGCTTCGCTACGTTACGAGTTAATTCCTTTAGTCTTGAGCCTTTTCCTCCTGCTAACAACATTGCAATGCATTGTTTTTTTGTCATTTTTACCACCTCTTTCATAGAAAAATTCCATATGTACTACTTATTTGCCCTCATTGTAGCACCGGCAAGTAATAGATAATATCTATAAATTGCGACGAGTAAAATGCATTTTCGACTAAAAACCTTTTTACCTTCAAAAATAAACAAAATATCGTAATGAGCAAGTACGGGATACAAACTGTTCATGTCGAATCCTATCGATGTAATAATTGAAAAGTATGGAGATTTTGTGAATTAAATTTCAATAAAAAAACACGCTGATTCTATTATCATCAGCGTGTAACAAACTATATTAATGCCCTGCAGCTTTTTCAAGACCGCCTGGTTTATTATGAACCGCAAGTTTTTCTATCAATTTATTACTCTCTTTATTGAGACCGATTAACTGAACTTTAATTCCATTCTGGTGGTATTTTATGACTACCTTATCAATGGCGCCTACAGCCGAATCATCCCATAAATGTGCCTGTGTTAAATCAATACTTACTTCATTGACATCTTCATTGTAGTTAAAGCCTTCTACAAAGTCTGTTACAGAAGCAAAAAATAATTGACCAGTGACTCTATATACTTTTTTATGTGAACCTTTTGAAGCTAGTGTAGTTACTTTAACCTTTGAAATCTTGGAAGCAAAGAAAATCGCACTTAATAAGATTCCTACTAACACACCCTTTGATAAATCATGTGTCAATAGAACTGTTCCAACCGTTGCAATCATGACGATTGTATCGGAAATCGGGGTCTTGTGGATGTTTCTAAGTGAAGACCAATCAAATGTCCCAATGGAAACCATGAACATAACTCCAACTAATGCTGCCATTGGAATTTGTACCAAGAAATCATTTAAAAGGATAATTAATACCATTAGAAAGACGCCAGCTACAAACGCTGATAATCTTCCGCGGCCGCCGGATTTCACATTAATGACTGATTGGCCAATCATCGCACAGCCTGCCATACCGCCGAAGAATCCTGAAACAATATTGGCAATACCCTGCCCTCTTGCTTCCTTGTTTTTGTCGCTTGTTGTATCCGTCATATCATCGACAATAGAAGCTGTTAATAAAGATTCAACTAGACCGACAATGGCAATCGAAAGTGAATACGGGAAAATGATTTGTAATGTTTCAAAAGTAAACGGAATATCAGGAATTAAGAAAAATGGCAGAGTTTGAGACAATTCCCCCATGTCTCCAATCGTCCGAACTCCACTTCCTGTCATAACCGCAATAACGGTAATCGTTATGATTGCGACTAAAGGAGATGGAACAACCTTTGTAAAACGAGGGAAAATATAAATAATCGCTAGAGCTCCTGCGACCATTGCATACATTGCCCAAGATTCCCCAACAAAGTGTGTTAATTGGGCTGAAAAAATTAAAATCGCAAGTGCATTGACGAATCCGATCATAACCGATCGCGGGACAAATTTCATTAGACGCCCTAGTTTTAATACGCCCATTATAATTTGAATGACTCCTGTAAGGATGGTGGCCGCTAGTAAGTACTGTAACCCATAGTCTGCCACTAACGTGACCATTACTAGGGCAGTAGCACCTGTTGCTGCCGAAATCATTCCAGGTCTTCCTCCGACAAATGCAATGACAACAGCAATACAGAATGAAGCATATAAACCGACCATCGGGTCAACGCCTGCAATGAGCGAAAATGCAATAGCTTCAGGAATTAAAGCCATTGCTACCACGATCCCGGATAATACATCACCTTTGATATTACCGAACCATTCATATTTAATTTTGTTAAGGTTCATGAAGCACCTCTTTCTATTTTTTATTTAATGACTTTCAACTCTCATGAAAGTCGGGTCCGTTGTGAACAAAACACAGTATATAGGATTGTGACGAATTTGTGAAATTGAATGTAAACGCACTCATTCGCCCTTTTTGCCGTTTTTCTTAATCATTCTCTTGATTTCACCTAAATTGATGAAATATAAAAAACAGAAGGGTCATATGTTCTCTTGGAATTTCCTTAAATAAAATATCCTGTCCTTAATCGAGTAAACAGTCAGTGAAATAAGCGGAGAATTTCCGGTTAAATGCAGAATGGAGCTCGTTTCGGGGTATATAAGCGGAGCTTTTCCGCTTATGCAAAGCAAAATCTCCCATTTTCGAATTTTTAAAGCCAATAGGCGGAATCTCTCCGTCTATTTAAGCCTTTTTTAATAATAATTTCGAATTAAGCGGAATTTATCCGTCTAATTATCAACTCAGGTGCTTAATCTAACCTGATCCCCCAACCGATAAGTGCCGACCCTCTTGTTTAGACCTTGATGAATAATGAAAAAGACGTATGCCAATTGCATACGTCAATTCTTGTATCCTTTAATAAGAAAGCACCCGAAAACGGAACCCTTTACAAATTAAACTTTCTGTTTTTTTTACTATTTAAGCTCTTTTTTCAATATTTCTTTTAAGTCCGTCCAATTTAAAATTCGGGGATATTGTAAATGTCGATTATATGACTGGTCTCTTACAAATACTTTTAAGGAATCATGAGTCAATGTATCTAAAACTTCAGCCTTATCATCAAAGTAATAGTCTAGTTTTAATTCTTTAATAATTTGTACCTTTTCATGGTCTAGCATTCCATAGAAAAAACGGTCATCCCGAACAGGGAAGCCCTGCTCTTTCATCCATTTTTTTGTCCGTTCTCCATGTTCTTTTGGCCGTGCGGTTATGTAATAGATTTCATGTCCTTTTCTTTCAAGTTCTTGTAACGTTTCAACCGCATTTGGAAAAGGAGGACAGTCTGTATAATAAATCTCTTCTAATGAGGTTTTCCACATTTGACTTCCCTCTTCATCACTTAAACCAAAGGGCTCATGAATTTCAACTCTTTTTAACTCATGGAAAACTTCAGAAGGTACATTTTTGTTTAACTTTTTATTGTAAATAGTAAATGCATGTTCTCTTAAGTTGATTAAAGTATCATCAATATCAAAACCAAATTTCATCTTAAAGCCCCTCGTGTGAGTAAATCGGATATCCAGTAAATTTATAATCGGGACCAATTTGCTGGACAGATAAGTTATCTAACTGGACTGCATCTTTCATTTTGTCCATTCCTGCCCCTGCTAAAAAGGAGGGAGCACTGCTGCCGCCAATAATTTTTGGAGCTACATATAATACTACTTTATCAATTAATTTATTTTCGAGGAATGCCCAGTTAACGGTGCCTCCCCCTTCTATTAATACAGAGGAAACAAGCTTTTCTCCCAATATTTGAAGAACTTCAGTCGGATTAACATGTTTTGATCCGCTCGTGGGAAAAATAGAAATTCCTGAACCTTCTAATACCTTCGCTTTTTCTTTATCATAATTTTCGCTTGTAAATATCCATGTTTCCGCCAGGTTATCACTCAGTACCTTCGATTCTAATGGAATTCTTAAAGTAGAATCCAATACAATTCGAATAGGATTACGTCCATTTGGTATCCGGGTCGTAAGCTCTGGGTCATCCTTTATAACCGTGTTAACGCCAACAAGAATCCCCATATTCTCATTTCGGAGGTGATGGACATCTCTTCGTGCTTCTTCAGAAGTGATCCATTTACTATCAAACGAATGTGTGGCAATTTTCCCATCTAGGGTAATGCCTGCTTTCAATGTCACAAAAGGTGTTTTCTCTACGATGAACTTATTAAATACCTCATTCATTCTTTGTGACTCTTCCTGACGTACACCATTAATCACTTCGATACCGGCATCCTCTAGAATTTTTACACCATTCCCTGATACAACTGGATTTGGGTCAAGGGTTGCAATAACAACCTTTTTAATACCTGCTTCTACAATCGCTACAGCACAAGGTCCAGTTCTTCCGTGGTGGGAACATGGTTCAAGAGTGACATAAATGGTTCCGCCTCTTGCTTTTTCACCAGCCATACGAATGGCGTGGATCTCAGCATGCGGTTCACCAGCCTTTAAGTGAGTACCTATTCCTACTATTCGGTTATCATTAACAATTACAGACCCAACCAACGGATTCGGGTCAGTTTGGCCTTTCATCGCCTGGGCATTTTTTAAGGCTAAATCCATATAAAATTCGTGATTAGTCATTTGGACAAGCCCCTTCATCCTCTTCTAGATGTCCAGACTTATTAATCTTTGTCTGCAAATACTTCTCATTATACTCGGAAATATCTCCCCAAAGCGGCTGTCTGCCTGAAACTTTTAATCCTGCTTCTTTTAAGGCATTCAACTTTTTAGGATTGTTTGTCATTAAGGTAACCGGTTTTTGACGAATAGCCTTTAATACTTGAATGGCGTCGCTATAGTTTCTAGAGTCATCTACAAACCCAAGACCTTCATTTGCCTCAACGGTGTCATAACCGTTTTCTTGAAGAACGTATGCCATCGCTTTACTAAATAAGCCAATTCCTCTTCCTTCATGGTTAGCTAAATAGAATAAGGAACCTGTTCCATGTTCCTGAATCATTTTCATTGACTTTTTAAGCTGATATCCGCAATCACATCTTTTACTGCCAAATATATCACCGGTATGACAAATCGAATGCATACGAATAATGGCATCCTCACCATACTCAAAGTCTCCATAAACTAAGACAGATGACTGTTGTAATTCAGCTAAGTTTGAAGAGGATAATTTATCGATAATTCTTTCGAAATCCTCTGTAACCTCATCACAATTTAACCAGCAGTACCATTTGAATTCCACTGTTTCACCGTAAAGATTAACGGGAAGCTTAATAGGACCCACTAAATAAATGGCGCCTTTCTCCGTACGAATTAATTGGATTTTATCTTCTAATACTGAAAGTACTTTCGAATTCAGACCTTGTTTCATATATATATCCCCTTTTTTTATTTAGTTTGCCGTATCCATTTTTATTTCATGCCTAAGGATTGATGAACGTATGTATTTTTCCCATTACTTAAGAAGGAGCAATCTGATGAGACTGCTCCCTAGTACTTCTTATTTTATTATTAACCCTAATAATCGTGCAAATCCTAAGGCTTGCTCGGGTGTAACTTTACACCCGGCTAGATCTTTTATGGATATATTTAACCGATCAAATGTACAGGTGCTTAAATCAATCCCCTTTAACGGGGCTTGTTCAAAATTCGCTTCATTTAAATCACAGTCATTGAAGGATACCTTATTTAGTTTAGATTCATAATAGTCAGCTTTGCGTAGTAAACAAGAATGGAAGTATACCTGCTTTAGTTTGGAATAACTAAACGAAATCATATTTGCATTACAATTTTCAAATAATACATTCCCAAGTGAAGCGTCTGAAAGATTAAGCCCTAATATTTTAGATTCTTTAAATTCAACTCGATGAATGCTGCCATCTCTAAAATCTGTATTAGATAAATCACAGTGATCAAAGCAACAATCTGTCAATTCGATATTTCTAAAAGAAACATCTATAAAAGTGACATTTTTAAAAATTACTTGTTCAAAGCGTATTCTATGTATTTCTTCACTCCTGATCGAACAATCACTTATGATGCACATTTCATAAAAAGGTTCTTCCATTTGTTGATATTTTGTCGTTGTTAAGCCATCAGGAATTTTTGGCTTTTGGATTTTTACGTTCATCTATACGACCACCCTTTATAAGAAAAGACCTTTGTGTCATACAAAGGTCTTGATTAAGCCCTATTCACCTAAATCAACATTGTGATACACTTGTTGAACATCTTCTAGGTCTTCCAAAGCATCAATCATTTTTTCAAATTTAGCTTGAGCGTCCTCAGGAAGTGTCACTTCATTTTGTGCTAGCATCGTTAATTCTGCAACAGTGAATTCTGTAATTCCTACATTTTTAAATGCTTCTTGGACCGCATGGAATTGTTCTGGTTCCGCATAAACAATTACAGATTCATCTTCTTCAATGATGTCTCGTACGTCTACATCTGCTTCCATTAAGATTTCAAGAACTTCATCCGCTGTTTTGCCTTCAAGACCAATAACCGCTGTTGCGTCAAACATATAGGCAACAGATCCGCTGACACCCATGTTCCCGCCATTTTTACCAAAGGCAGCACGCACGTCAGAAGCTGTACGGTTCACATTATTTGTTAAGGCATCAACAATAACCATTGATCCGTTTGGTCCAAAACCTTCATAACGAAGCTCAGAGTAGCTTTCTTCTGATCCGCCTTTTGCTTTGTCTATCGCACGGTCAATAATGTGTCTAGGTACATTGTAGGTTTTTGCACGTTCTAAAACGAACTTTAATGCCTGATTTGATTCAGGATTCGGTTCGCCTCTTCTGGCTGCTACATAAATTTCAACTCCAAATTTTGCATAAATACGACTTGTATTTGCATCCTTCGAGGCTTTCTTTTCTTTAATATTGTTCCATTTACGGCCCATTCTGTCCACTCACTTTCAACTTTGACTCTACATAAAAATAGTAATAGAAATAGATTACATCTTCAACCATTTTCTAAAATATTATAGCGTAAATGCATAATTTGTTAAGTATTAATGATCAAAACGTATAATGGTAATCAGTAAAAAAGTCAGGAAATTTGTTCCTGACTTTTTTAAGATAATTTTAGTTTTGCGATAAATTTAATTTCATTCTGGAATTTTTCTAGTATTTCTTCAAAAGATGAATTGATTATAAGTGGGAACAGATTTTCAAGGGCTTCATAATAATCCTGACCCAATGCTTCACGTAAAAGAACATATTCATGAAAGAGCAGAGCTTTTTCAAAATCAATTCCCAGCTCATATAAGCCTCGAAACAATGTTTCTTTTGGGATTAGTTTAATTTTCCTATAGATTTTTTCATTTTTTTCAATAAACTTTTCTTCTAAATACCGCGTTACATAATCTCTATATACCATTTGACCAATATCATTTGTTTCTTTTTTTGTATAATTAAAGCCAATAACACGGCCTTCTTTATTCTCCCGGATGATAAAGGTTTTATTTCCTTTTAAATGTTGGATGAAACTTTTCACACTTTTATCAAAGATTTTGTTAAATTGGATAATTTGATGGAGCTTAACTGCAAAATCTGTATTTTCTTCACCGACAACAAATAATCTATCGACTATAGGTAAAAGCTTTAAAACACCTTCAGAGAGCTGACTCGAGGCATCATAGATAATAATATCGTACTCTTTCTTCATATTTTTAACGATTCTTTTCTGTTCGGGAAGAGATAATTTAGAAAATTCATGGATCACCTCTTCAGAGAGACCTTCCTTTTCCAATGTTCCGTAAGAAATAAACGCAGCAGATAAAGCTGTATTCATTTTTAGCCAATGATAAATAGATAATGATAATTCCGTCACACCTGATTTCGCTTTTGGCGAATAAAAGCCAACCAAGTACATGTTACTCACCTGCCTTTTATTACTATAGTATTGAAGAAGAGGGACAAACGTTAAAACTCAAAACCTCCAATCTTCATTTTTATAAAAAAAGGCTCTAAATTATTTTCTAAGAAAAAAGAATGACATCACAGCGGATGTCATCCTTACTATTGAATTCGTTTTTCTCACGTTACAGAACATCCTAATAATTGAGTTAGTCTGTTAATTAGGGATTAAAAAAATCCCTTTCGCTTTGAAAGGGCTGTAAGTAAATTATTTAATAATATGGATAGCCGCTATATGGATAGTAGTTGATATGGTGCCGGTGCAGGATAAGGCGTTGCTACTGGATAAGGATAGGCACCATAGCCAGGTGAACCTAATGCGCCTGCAGCTAAACCTCCTAGTAAACCTCCTACAAATGGTGCTGCACCAAATCCTCCGTATCCATATCCATGATGGTGACCATGGTGTCCGCCATTATGATGTCCACCAAAAATCTTTCCTTTTACTGTATGCAGGATAGATGTCCAAGGAATGGGCGCAAAGCATTCAGGTAAGAAACATTGGTGATTAACTGTTAGAGTCATTATGGCAGGACCTTTAACTAATACTTGCTTGCTCTTTTGCTATAATTTTTTTAAAAAGGCACTCAAATAGAATATATGATTATTTATGTAAGTTTTCTTATCACCTCTAGAGCAGCTCGTTCTCCTGCTTCTAAGGCACCTTCCATATATAGCCTCCATTCAGTCGCAGTCTCACTTCCAGCCCAATGGATGGGTCCTATGGGCTTGGTTAGTGCCTGTCCAAATTGTGAGAGAACACCAGGTGGGAAATGGCCGGCATAACCACCTCGTGCCCAAGGGTCTGCAGACCAGTCCTTATCAAAATATCCTTTAGGATTCAATCCCTCATGTCCAAAAAGATAAGAAATGCAGTTCAGTACTTCCATTTTTCTTTCCTCTTTAGAAAGTTCTCCGAGTCTACGTGCCTCTTCACCGGTGACGAATGCTATTAGAATACCTTCCGTTCGGCTTGGATTTGAACTATCGATTGTCGCCTTAACCGGTCCATCGTCGTGAAAAGCGATTCCACTTTCACCACGAATCCGCCAAAAAGGAGTTTCGTATACCATAACACATTTAATGACAGATCCTTGCCAAACGCGTTGACATAGCTGGTCTCTTGAAGAAGGTAATGGTGGATGATAGACAATTCGATTGGTTAGTGTTGGCGGAATCGCCAAAATTACTTTTTTACTGAACCACACTCCTTGCTCTGTGTACACCTTTACTTCTGTATCGTCCCAATCAATCCGCAACACTTTACTGTCTAGCAGGACGGTGTCACCCAATTCTTCTGCAATTCGATTCGGAATTTCTTGCGCACCATTTGTAATCCATTCCTCTTCCGCACTAAGATACTGATCAAAACTTCCAGTTGATTTAATACTCCATATTAAATCCAAGACGGAAACTTCACTCAATCTTCCACATAACCCTTCTTCATAAACCTGACGGTAAAATGCTTTACCGTATTTTGTAAACATTTTCTTTTTTAACCATGTTTCCATAGTGAGTGAATCTAATTTTTGTCCCAAAGGAGACTCCCATGGTTTTGTTGGCTCTATGTTTTCTAACAGATTCTTAACTGCATATTCGATTGATGTAATATCAAGTAGTGACAGTCGCGAAAAAGGAGGTTTTTTACCTAATCCTCGTTTCTTTTTGCCTAATAAGGCATATAGAGAGGTACCTTCTTTATAGGTAGAAGTGGTGGTAAGTCCGAACTCCTTTATTAAGGTTTGTATGCGATGTTGGTGTGGAGAAACCCATTGAGCACCTAAATCAAAAATACTGCCCTTTATGGAGGTGCTAAGTATTCTCCCACCTACTCGTGATTGAGCTTCAAGGACTGTAACAGTCTTCCCATTTTTCCTCAAGGTACGTGCAGCGGCTAAGCCTGATAAACCTGCTCCAACAATAATCACGTCTATTTGATTCCCCTTATTATGCATGTTGTCCCCCTTAACTTCCTTTCTATCCAAAGAAAAATAGGACCACCATAAGGTGAATCCTTTCTACTAAATTTTAAACAAATACCAGAAGCAGCCATAGGTACAGACCAATTAGAGTAAAAACAAGCGTTGGCGGAATGACAATTATTGTAACTTTAATATACTCCAGCCACGTTATTTTTATATTATTTTTCTTCAGGATATCCATCCAAATCAATGTGGCAAGTGTACCAATTGGCAGGATTAAGGAACCGATATCGCTTCCAATAATATTTGCTAAGTAGACGGTCTGCGTTAATAATGGCTCTAATCCCATTTCAGTTAGTGCCATTGTTGATACCATTAAGGCAGGATGGTTATTAAATAGATTCGAAAGGAAAGCTGTTATGATTCCCATCGTCACGCTTGCGTGAAGTAAACTGCCATTTACAATAGAACTCAGTTGTTCTACCAAAAGGGCTGTTAACCCGATATTGTGTAATCCGTATATAATGACATACATACAAAAAGCAAAAATCAAGATATGCCAAGGTATTTTGAATAATACGTCTTTTGGATTTTTCTTTAAATGAATCCATCTCCAGATTAGTAAAATAATAGAACCTAGTACAGCTACCAAAGAAACTGATATGTTCAAAAACGAGGCGACAAAAAGGCTGATTCTAACGATAAAGACAAAGATAAGCATTTGGATCATTAACTTCTTTTGTTTTTCAAACATATCCTCGTTTTTTCTTTGTAATGGGTGAAAACGATTGTTATTTAACAATGGCAGAGTGTAGGAATGGAGTCTGATTTCTTTAGGGATGTCCTTCTTGAAAACGAGTAGGAGGAGATAGGCTAAAAATAGTAGTCCAATGGTACTCGGAACAAACATCATAGCAGTCTGAAGGTAAAGATCCATTCCGATAATTTTTAATGCTATTAAATTAACAATGTTACTTACTCCGATTGGAGCACTTGAAGCGGTTGCGATTAAGGCACCGCTTAATAGATATGGAATCTTTTGGCGGTTCTTTAAACCGATATTTTTAAATATAAGAATGAGAATGGGTGTAGTAATTAAAATACTGCCATCATTATTGAAAAACATTGTCATCAAAAAGCAAAGTAATAATGTATACCAGAATAAACGAATTCCGGACCCTTTTGATACTTTTAACATCAGTGCCGCCGTCCATCTAAAGAAGCCGAAACTTTCTAGCACAATCGCCATAACGATGGTTGCAATAATGGTTATAGCAGCCCCTGTGACTTTTGAACTTATATCCATTAAATCAGCTAGAGAAACGCTTCCGCTTAACATGACAATGACTGCCCCAATCGTTGCTGGAATAGCTTCATTCATATTTTTCGGACGGATAAAAATCATCACCATGGTTAGAAAAAATGCAAATATGGTTATGATCACCGTCGATGGTTGATACATATATGTTATTTCTCTCCTTTCAATCTAACTAAAATTTCATTCTAAGAAATCTCCTTTTCATGTCTTCTCTTGTCCTTTGCTTTATAATACGTAGGTTCTTGGAGGCTTGAACTAAACGAATATCTTGAATTTATGTAAATCAGCAAGTATCTAGATACTTTCTTGAAATAATGGTTGGTTTATCGCCTATCTTTTTGCAGCTAAACGAATGCCTAAAGGGTTCCTTTATAGGCAACTGTCCTATGAATTTAATGGGTACCACAAGAAACCGGTACTCCAGAAGTACCGGTTTGGGATTTATTATTTTTTACCTTTTGAGTCTTTGCCTTTTTCTCCACCTGAGTTGTGTCCGCCTTTAGTTCCTTTCCTTCCACCCGAACTGTGTCCGCCCTTGGATCCTTTACTTCCGCCCGAGCCTTTACCGCCTTTAGACCCCTTACTTCCGCCCGAGTGCTTACCGCCTTTAGACCCCTTACTGCCACCGGAGTGCTTACCGCCTTTAGACCCCTTGCTTCCACCCGAGCCGTGCCCGCCTTTAGATCCTGTGCTGCCACCGGAGTGCTTACCACCTTTAGATCCTTTGCTACCACCGGAGTGCTTACCGCCTTTAGACCCCTTGCTTCCACCCGAGCCGTACCCACCTTTAGATCCTTTTCTGCCACCTGAGCCCTTACTGCCTTTAGACCCTTTGCTACCACCGGAGTGCTTACCGCCTTTGGATTCCTTGCTACCACCGGAATGCTTACCGCCTTTGGATCCCTTGCTACCACCGGAGTGCTTACCGCCTTTGGATCCCTTACTACCACCGGAATGCTTACCGCCTTTGGATCCCTTGCTACCACCGGAGTGCTTACCGCCTTTAGATCCTTTGCTTCCACCTGAACCGTGCCCGCCTTTAGATCCTTTTTTACCACCATAACCATAACCGCCATAAGATCCTTTACTTCCGCCCGAACCATGAGAGCCCTTGGATCCTTGGCTACCGCCCGAACCATGAGAGCCCCTGGATCCTTGGCTACCGCCCGAACCATGAGAGGCCTTGGATCCTCCACTTCCTCTAGAACCACGTGAGCCCTTGGAACCTTGGCTACCGCAAGAACCATGTGAACCCTTGGATCCTTTGCTGCCACCTGAACCGTGTCTGCCTTTTCTACCCTTTGGACCTTTTGGACCTTTTTTACGACGAGATCCACCGGAACCTCTTGATCCTTTGCTGCCCTTACTTCCACCGGAACCATGTGAACCTTTGGATCCTCTTCCGCGGGAACCATGTGAACCTTTGGACCCTTTACTACCGCTGGAACAATGTGAGCCTCTTGATCCTTTACTTCCGCCCGAACCAAGTGAGCCTTTAGAACCTCTACTTCCACCAGAACTATGTTTGCCTTTTCTTCCTTTTGGACCCTTAGGACCTTTTCGACCTTTCGGGCCTTTTTTCCGTCGAGACCCACCAGAACCGCGTGAGCCTTTGGATCCTCTACTTCCACCAGATCCCTCGCTGCCTTTACTGCCGCTAGTCCCATGACTTCCACTTGATCCTTTACTTCCTTTAGACCCCCGACTTCCGTCGGACCCTTTGCTGCCACTGGAATCTGAATCATCATTACAGAAACATTTTTTGTCTTGTTTGTCATCTGGATTGTTATTTAGAAATAAAACGACTCCATTTTCTTTTGCTTTTGACAGCATTTGATTCATGTCCATCCCCATCTTGGTCTTCCACCACTTTCCATAAATAAATTCTTTTCACTTTCTAATTTATGGTAATAAAGTGGTACTTGATATAGACAAACATTTATTTTTTTACATTCATTTCATAAATATTTGAGTATTGATATTTGTCCTATACCAAAATACTAGATGTTTGTACTGCACATTCCTCCGAAAGGCCGCATACTATCTAGAAAAAATGTATGTATAGGAGTATTTACGTGTTAAAATACGAAATCTTCATTAATCCAAAATGGCTGCAAAAGTTGGAGGATGATATTTGGGAGGATGAACATGTCCCAGCCTTAATAAAAATTGGCAATAAACGATACAAAATAGGACTCACCTATCGGGGAAATGTCATTAGAAAGAAGAAAAAGAAATCCTATAATATCATTTTTCAAAAACCTTATCTATTTGATGGTGCTCATGAAATACATCTGAATGCTGAATATGATGATATTTCACTAAGTCGAAACAAACTCTCTCTTGATTTTTTTGATACCATTGGTGTTATTTCTCCACACTCCAAGCATGTGCTGCTTTATATCAATGGTTTTTGCAAAGGAATTTATTTAGAACTGGAATCCTTTGATCAACATCTTTTGAAAAAAAGAAATCTTCCTGATGGACCAATCATATATGCCACGAATTATTTTGCAAACTTTTCCTTAATCTCTCCAGAGAACGAATTGAAAACGAGTTTAAACGAGGGCTATACGATAAAATACGGCGAGGAAAAAGACCTATCTTTATTGGAGAATTTTATTGCAATCATCAACACTTTATCTAATGAAGAATTTGAAAAGGAAGTTGACAAATTCCTTGATATCGAAAAGTATCTTAGATGGCTTGCTGGTGTCGTTTGTACACAAAACTTTGATGGTTTTATCCATAACTATGCTCTCTATCTTAATAGCAAAACAAACCTGTTTGAAATTACCCCTTGGGATTATGATGGGACCTGGGGTAGAGACCTTCACGGAAGGAAGCTTGATTACGATTTCGTTCCCATTACCGGGTATAATACCTTAACTGGACGACTTCTCCATATTCAACCATATAGATTACAATACAAAGAAATCATGACTTCCATTTTAGATAATCACTTCAATATCGAAGCTTTAGAGCCAATAATCGAAGAGCAATTTCAACTATTAAATCCATTTATTAGGACAGATCCCTATATAAATATGAATGAGAAATCTTTTGAAAAAGAAAAAGACGTCATTCTCAAATTTATTAAGAAAAGAAATGGCTATTTGACTGAAAAATTAGCGTCATTATGACCTTTTTCCTTGTATATGAACTTCATATACTTCTTTTTTTGCCTATTTTTACAAAAAGGTAAGAAAAAAGGCTCTTCGTTTAGTACAACATCATACCGTGACACATATAAATGCAGTGTAAATGTTTATTTAATTAAAGGAGGATAAATATTGTATGAATAACGACATGTGGAAGTCTTTAGTGGGGAAGACGATCAAGGTTGACAGAGGAGGACCAGAATCAAGAATTGGTAAATTAATGGCCGTTCTTGATGACCATCTAGTACTTTTGACTAAGGATGATGGTGTGCTTTATTACAATACACACCATGTAAAAAGTGTAACAGAAAATTCAAAGGATACGATGGATTTAGGAATTGAGGTTCCGGAGAATTTTGAATTTAAAAGTGCTGAAAGCTTCCAAGGTCTACTAGAATGCCTAAAATTCCAGTGGGTAAGAATTAACCGTGGAGGTCCGGAAAAACTTGAAGGTGTTATTAGCGAAATTAATAAAGACTTTGTATCGTTAATTAGCAAAGAAGAAGTTGTCCGTGTATCTATGTGGCATATCCGTAATATCAGTTATGGATTAAAAGTCGAAAGTGAAAAACAAGAAGAAAATAAAGATCAAGGTAAAGAAGAGAACACGATGTCTCAAAATGAAAAACAAGTTGTGAGACAAAGAGTTGTACGTGCAGAAAATTCACAAGTAAGACAATGAAAATAAAAACCTTGTCGCTTCTCCAAGAGGAGCGACAAATTTACCCTAAGGAGGAACGTTGAATGGGATCTGATAATTTTTCATCGACTGTGGATTTACTAAAAGGATACAACGTAAATCTGTATGTTGGTGAAGAAATTATAAAAGGAAAACTAATGGGCGTAGAGTCTGATCATATTATTCTAGAAGACGAAAAAGCCTACGTCTATTACTATAGCATTGACAAAATTCAGGCGATTACGAAAAATACGAAACAATTTAAAGGTGAAGAAATCACCACCGAATTTATGAAAACTCAGAGTTTAGCAGACTTATTAAGCTCATTAAAGAATTCATGGGTATCTATTTTGTGCTTAAACAAGCAATCTTTTAGTGGTGTACTAAGTATCGTCGACACCGACTTTGTTACGTTAATCAATGGTGAAGATAGAATTTTAATCAAAATATCTCACATTTCCAATATATTAAAAGGCTATCGGAAAGAAGAAAAACAAGAAGAAAACAAAAATGAAACAGAAGCAGCTGTTTCCGAAAGTAAAGAAGAAGTTACAGACGACAATTATATTGAAACTCAAGTTTTCATGAAAGAAGAAAAACAGGAGCCTGCTAAAGTTCAACAAGTAGTGAATCTGGTAGACAAAGAAGTAATTGGTTCTCCGAAGGTAATGGTAAGTCAACCGGAAAATGAGAAAAAGGTTTGGGCAGAACCTATCAGATCCTCTGTACAGATTGCAAAAGTCAGCAATGAAAATAAAAAAGAAGATAAGAAGCAAGTTGCTCAAAGTGAAAGTGTTCCGCAAACTGGAAAACACAGCACTGATAGTAAATGGTTAAGAACTGAAATACCACAAACACATCAAGAGGAAGTTAAAAAGCAAAAATCAGAAGTTGTTATTCAAAATATTGTGAAACATGATAAGGAAAATATTCAAAAAGCTGCGGCTCCTTCTATGGATAAAAGAGCCCAGGTAAAACAGCCTGTACGCGAGCAAATGAAAGCTGAACCTGCACCGAAGAAACAAGTACCTGCGAGTTCTGCGCAGGAACTATTAAATAAAGTAAAAAAGGTAAAAGAAACCCTTGAAACGAATCCACTTATGAAAATAGAAAAGACAAAAATGAACACCGTAGAAAGTAAAAAAGAGGATAAAAAACCTAAGGCTCAAGAAGTTGGGGCATCGCGGTTTTCCGGTGAACCAGCTAAACGTGATTTTGACCGAAGATCCATCTTCTCAGGATGGCCGAATCGGAATAACTCACAAAAACGCATTTAATCACTTCCCCAAGATAATGGCAGCAAATGATTATCTGTAAACCTAATCTTCTATTCCTGTGCCAATTACAATTTTACAATAAAGAGCTGGGCATTCTTTCATCGTAATATCTAGTTATGTGCACCCGCTCTTTTTGTAGAATCATTTTAGTAGAAAGGATGTGATTAAATGAAATTAAAAGACCATGTTGGTACCTATATAAAACTAGAAATCTCCGGTAATAAACCCATCAGCGGAATCTTAATCGACATAGGCAGTGATTTGTGGGTTATTTACGATGGTTATGATTATTTATACATTCCTACTGTTCATATTCAAAATTGGAAGTTTCCTAAAAAAGAAGAAATTGATGAAATTATCACTCTATCAGAGGACCAATCCCCTATTTTCAACCCTAACGAGGAAATTTCACTACGAAAAACTCTTACAGCGGCTAAGGGTATTTTTACAGAAATAGTTGTGACCAGTAAACAAGCTATACACGGTTACATTATAAGCATTATGAATAATTATTTTGTATTTTACTCCCCTATTTACAAAACCATGTTTATTTCACTTAACCACTTAAAATGGTTAATTCCTTACACCAATAATCAGCGGCCATATGGCTTAAGCAATGCAAATCTACCGGTAAATCCATCAAACATAACTTTCGCGCGATCGTTTGAAGTCCAGATTGAAAAATTGATTGGAACATTAATTGTATTTAATGTCGGGGAAAACGAGAATGGTATGGGGAAAATAATGGGAATAAAAAATAACTTCGTGGAATTGCTAACGGCTAAAGGTGATCCAGTCTATTTAAATCTTCAGCACATTAAAACCGTTCATATGACATAAATATGAGGGCAGCCTTAACATGACCAATTCGCTCTATATAACCTTAACAGAGTGTCCTAAGGGCGGCACTCTTTTATTTATTAGCCCCTCACTAAAATTAAGCAAATATAAAAACCTACATAAATGCTCAACTTTCCAGCATACATTTTAAGTAAGAACAGTTTTCCATCAGGAGGATTTCATGGACATCTTTGTGAGACAAGGTGATTCTTTATGGTATTACAGTCAACTGTTTGGAATGAATATTCAACTGATTATTGATTCTAACCGAAATATTCAACCAGATCAGCTTGCAGCAGGACAGCGAATCAGAATTCCCGGATTTGTTGGGCAGAATTATCAGATCCGAAGCGGTGATTCTTTTTGGAGTATTGCCCAAAACCGTAATCTGTCACTTGATGCGCTGCTGCTTGCTAACCCTAATGTAAATCCGAATCGTCTAGTAGTCGGGCAAAGCATTAAGGTTCCACTTAGGATAACTTGGAGACTAGTTCAAGGAAAGCGGCCTTATGATTTCAGAACAATGATGAGTGATATTGCTCGTTTGCAAAACGTTTATCCATTTCTCAGGGTAACAAATGCAGGGAATTCAGTACTTGGCAACACGATTCCAGAAGTTTTAATTGGTAATGGCAGTAAAAGAGTTCATTATAATGCTTCTTTTCATGCTAATGAATGGATAACTACCCCTATACTGATGACTTTTTTAAATGATTATTGTTTATCGCTTACGAATGGCAGCTCCATAAGTGGTCTTTCGACTTTTCCATTATACAGGCAAAGCTTGTTGTCTCTTGTTCCAATGGTTAACCCAGACGGAGTAAGTCTTGTGCTGAATGGTCCGCCTGAAAATGAAACGTGGAGAAATCGAGTCATCGAACTTAATCGTGGAAGCACTGATTTTTCTGGATGGAAAGCAAATATTCGAGGTGTTGATCTAAATGATCAGTTCCCTGCGCGCTGGGAATTAGAAAAAGCTAGGAATCCTACTCAACCTGGACCACGGGATTACGTGGGTGAACATCCGTTATCAGAGCCTGAAGCGATTGCGATGGCAGATTTGACTAGAAGACGTGACTTTGCTCGGGTTCTAGCTTTTCATACTCAAGGTGAGGTCATCTACTGGGGATTTGAGAATTTGGAACCGCCAGAGTCTGAGGTGCTCGTTAACGAGTTTGCAAGAGTCAGTGGATATGAGCCGGTCAAGACGATTGAAAGCTATGCTGGTTATAAGGATTGGTTTATCCAAGACTGGCGCAGGCCAGGATTTACCGTTGAACTCGGAAGAGGAACCAACCCCCTCCCTCTGGCTCAATTTGACGAAATTTATGAAGAAACATTAGGGATCTTTTTGGCTGGACTATATATGTAATGATGACCTATTTCGACCTTGTTGGGATAGGTTTTTTTGATGGGTTTTGGAGGTTATGCGAGAGTGTTTCTGGCTAAGCCCCAGTATTTCTGACTATGCTCCAGTAAATTCAGCTCATCCGCAAGTAAATGGCAGCTATCCGTAACTAAATTCAATCATCCGCAACTAAATAATAAATTTTGTATTATCGCTAACCATCATTGTTTTTTGTTAATATAATTTATACTGATATTTAGGGCGGGTGAGTGAACATGGGAGCAATCATTTTGTTTGATGGAATTTGTAACCTCTGTAACAAAAGTGTTCAGTTTATTATCAAGCGAGATCCAATCGGATATTTCAAGTTTGCTTCACTCCAAAGTGAGACAGGAAAGCGTTTATTAAAGCAATATGGGGTAAGTAAACAGATTGACAGTATCATTGTCATTGAAAATAAAAAAGTATATTTCAAATCAAGTGCAGCATTACAGATATGCGGAAAATTAACTGGATTTTGGAAGTTGTTTACTGTACTAAGGGTCCTCCCTCCAGTTTTTAGAGATTTCCTTTATGACAAAGTGGCAAAAAATCGTTATAAATGGTTTGGCAAAAGGGACAGCTGCATGCTGCCTACAGCAGAAATAAAAAAACGGTTCTTGGAATAAGGAAAAATTTTCGAAAAATGGACATGTTCACTACATGCATGTACAAAGAGGTACATATATTATATTAACCCATGATACAATACCTCCTTTAGAAAGTGGCCCCACCACTTTCTTTTTTTTTGCAATTAAAAAAGCACTTAGAAAAGTGCTTTGAATTAAGATTTTTGATAATTCAATTCCCAAATTACCCCAAACTGATCCTGAACTCTTCCATATTTAGCACCCCAAAATGTATCCTCCAGTTCCATAAGTGCCTTTCCGTTTTTTCTTAAAGAGTTATATAAATGTTGAATCTCCTCTTCACTTTCAGGCTCAAGTGTAAGCGTAATATTGTTCCCCACAACAACTGACTGTCCTGGAAAGGTATCTGAAAACATAAGCGATATACCACCCTTACTTAGCTTAGCGTGCATGACACGATGATCCGCTTCTGGCGGAGTAGGATAATCAGCTTCACCAAAGGTTTGAAGACCAATAATTTCAGCCCTTAGGACTTCTTTATAAAACTCCAAAGCTTGTTTTGCATTTCCGTCAAAAGATAAATATGGCGTAACCTGCCCCTTCATGGTAAACACTCCCTTTTATCAAATAAGCACCAATATATTATTTTTCCCTAAAAATATAGCCTTCAATCAAAAAACTCAAAAAAAAAGACCTTTGACAGATGTCAAAGGCAAAAGGCGAGCTTAGTGGTCAAGGCTAAGCTCTAGTTTTAGGAGGTCTAAACTCAGAAGAATTTAAACAAGTTTATTATATCATTTTCCGAAAATTCTTTCAACAGTTTAAAGCGTTAAAGTTGAAAAGTTATGAACTTGTAATAATACCTCCTATTATAAGTAAATCATTAAATAGTAGTAAAGATAATAATAAAAATAATTAGTTGACAGTCTTGTATATACAAGTTAGAATGTAACCGTAACCAAAATACTTGTATATACACGTTGGTGTATCGAGTTGTTAACGTACACATAAATCTGTAAATATAAGGAAATAATACACTATATATAGAATTGGAGACTTCCAATTCGTACAGGGGGAAAAAATAATGACGAAGTTTACTGAGTCAGCGAAAGAACTCCTCGAACACGTTGGGGGTAAGGAAAATATTGCTGCCGTAACCCATTGTGTGACGAGAATGCGCTTTGTTTTAAATGATCCTAGCAAAGCGGATGTAACAAAAATTGAAGCTCTTAAACCGGTAAAAGGAACTTTTACCCAAGCAGGACAATTCCAGGTAATCATCGGAAATGATGTATCTACCTTCTATAATGATTTTGTTAAAGTAGCCGGTGTTAGCGAAACAACAAAAGAAGATGCAAAAGTTGCTGCAAAGCAAAATATGAATTGGCTGCAACGAATGATTGCCCATCTTGCGGATATCTTTACACCATTAATTCCTGCATTAGTTGTCGGTGGTTTAATCCTTGGATTCAGAAACGTAATCGGTGACATTAAATTGCTTGAAGATGGAACGAAGACGATCGTCGAAGTTTCTCAGTTTTGGGCTGGTGTTCACGCCTTCCTTTGGTTGATTGGTGAAGCAGTGTTCCACTTCCTGCCTGTCGGTATTACATGGGCAGTCGCTAGAAAAATGGGTGCAACACCAATCCTTGGTATTGTCCTTGGTATTACATTAGTATCTCCGCAATTACTAAATGCCTATGGCGTTGCAGGAGCAGAAGAAATTCCTACTTGGGATTTTGGCTTTGCTCAAATTGAAATGATTGGTTATCAAGCACAAGTAATCCCTGCTATTTTAGCTGGATTCCTACTCTCTTTCTTAGAGTTAAGACTTAGAAAAATAGTTCCGAATTCAATCTCTATGATTGTTGTACCATTCTTAGCGTTACTTCCAACTGTATTAATTGCACATATTGTTTTAGGTCCTGTTGGTTGGACAATTGGTTCTTGGATTTCTGATGTTGTATATACAAGTTTAACATCAGCATTTGGCTGGTTATTTGCTGCTATCTTTGGTTTTGCTTATGCACCACTAGTTATAACAGGTTTACACCATATGACTAATGCAATTGACTTACAATTAATGTCAGAGCTTGGCGGAACGAACCTTTGGCCTATGATTGCCTTATCAAACATTGCTCAAGGTTCTGCTGTTCTAGCGATGATCTACATTAATCGTAAAAATGAAGAAGAAAAACAAGTATCTATTCCAGCAGCGATCTCTTGTTACCTAGGTGTTACAGAGCCAGCGATGTTTGGTATTAACTTAAAATATGGCTTCCCTTTCCTTGCAGCTATGATTGGTTCTCTCGTAGCAGCAGTCATTTCTGTAGGTAGTGATGTAATGGCTAACTCAATCGGTGTCGGCGGTCTTCCAGGATTCCTTTCCATACAGCCGCAGCACATGATGATGTTTGCAGTGGCAATGTTAGTAGCGATTGTAGTTCCTTTCCTTTTAACCATCATCTTTGCAAAAACAGGAATGAACAAATTTTCTTTTAAAAAGTAATACTCCAATTTTTTAGGAGGGAGACCATCTCCCTCCTTTTCATTATTAGCGTCACAAAAAATATAGGCAGGTGTATATCATGGCAACATCATGGTGGAAAAAAGCAGTAGTATATCAAATTTATCCAAAAAGTTTTAATGATACGACCGGTAATGGTACCGGTGATATCCAGGGAATTATCGAGAAGCTCGACTACTTAAAGGAGCTTGGTGTCGATGTTCTTTGGCTCACTCCGATTTATAAATCCCCTCAACGAGATAATGGTTATGATATAAGCGACTATTACAACATCCAAGAAGAATACGGTACGATGGATGACTTCGACCAGCTTCTTGCAGAAGCACACAAGCGCGGAATCAAAATCATTATGGATATCGTCATCAACCATACATCCACTGAACATGAGTGGTTCAAGCAAGCCAAATCCTCAAAAGATAATCCATACCGCGATTTTTATATATGGAAAGATGGAAAGGATGGCCTCCCTCCTACCAACTGGGAATCAAAATTTGGCGGCTCAGCGTGGCAATGGGATGAAACCACTGGCCAGTATTACCTCCATTTATTTGATGTTACCCAGGCAGATTTAAACTGGGAAAACCCAAAGGTTCGTAAAGCCTTATATGAAATGATGCATTTCTGGCTAAAAAAAGGTGTCGATGGCTTCAGACTAGATGTGATCAATTTGATATCGAAAAATCAGCAGTTTCCTGAGGATGACAGTGACGGCCGTAAATTTTATACAGATGGACCAAGAATTCATGAGTTCCTCCATGAGATGAACCAAGAGGTATTTTCAAAATATGACATTATGACTGTTGGTGAAATGTCTTCTACTTCGATTGATAATTGCATTCGCTACACAAATCCACGTGAAGAAGAGCTTAATATGACGTTCAGCTTCCATCATTTAAAAGTGGATTATCCAAATGGAGACAAATGGACGAAAGCAGATTTTGACTTTCAAGCATTGAAAAACATTCTGTCAGATTGGCAGGTTGAGATGAATAAGGGCGGCGGCTGGAATGCCCTCTTCTGGTGCAACCATGACCAGCCACGTGTTGTCTCAAGGTTTGGAGATGATCAACAGTACCATAAAGAATCAGCAAAAATGCTTGCGACAACCATCCATATGATGCAAGGAACTCCTTATATTTATCAAGGGGAAGAATTTGGAATGACCAATCCGAAGTTCGACAAAATTGATGATTATCGAGATGTGGAATCATTGAATATGTTTGAAATTCTGAAAAAGGAAGGATTGTCAGAACAAGAGATTATCGAGATTTTAAAACAAAAATCTCGTGATAATTCCCGAACTCCAGTCCAATGGAATTCTAGTAAACATGCTGGATTTACAACTGGTACTCCTTGGATTCATACAGCTGCTAATTACAAGGAAATAAATGCAGAAAATGCGATGAAGGATTCAGACTCTGTCTTTTATCACTATCAAGAACTCATCCGGTTACGGAAAGAATATGATGTGATTACGAACGGGGATTATGAATTGATTTCCGAAGACCATGATTCTGTCTTTGCTTTTGTACGCAAAACGGAACATGAAATGCTGTTGGTGATTAATAATTTTTATGGAAAAGTCACGACCTTTTCTCTCCCAGAGAAGTTAGACATTGATGGCTTGTCAAATGGTGTGTTACTCTCAAATTATGAGGACTCTGTACCACTCGCCAAGGAAATTCAGTTAAGACCGTATGAGTCCATTGTTTATCATTTGAAAAAATAATGGGAGATTTTTATGACGAATAAGTATCAAATTATCTTTAATAGTATTGTGGACCAGATTAAAAGCGGGGAAATCCCGCCAAATTCCCTTCTCCCCTCTGAAAATGAACTGAAGGAGCAATACGATACTTCTAGAGAAACGATTAGAAAAGCATTAAACCTGCTGGCTCAAAATGGCTACATTCAAAAAGTAAGGGGCAAAGGTTCGATTGTCATTGATATTAATAAATTTGATTTTCCGGTTTCTGGTCTGGTTAGTTTTAAAGAGCTGGCTGATAAAATGGAAAAAAAGCCAAGGACAATTGTCAATGAGTTATCATTAATTTTCAAGCCGGATGCCTATATCAGGCAGCAGCTTCAGCTTTCAGGCAAGGACCAAGTTTGGAAAATCGTTCGAACGCGGGAAATTGGCGGTAAGAAAATCATTCTTGATAAAGATTATCTTGCAGCAAAATACGTCCCTTCAATTACGGAGGAAATATGCGCAAACTCCATTTATGCCTACCTTGAAAATGAATTAAACCTGAAGATTAGTTTTGCCAAAAAAGAAATAGTCGTAGAAGAACCAACTGCGGAGGATCGTTCATTTTTAGACTTAGAAGGTTTTCATAATATTGTCGTCATCAAAAACTATGTCTATTTAGAGGATGCCAGCCTATTTCAATATACTGAATCCCGGCATCGTCCTGACAAATTCAGATTTGTCGACTTTGCCCGCAGAACACAGTAAAAACCTCAATTCAATTTGAGGTTTTTTCTTTTTGGTTCCCTGCAAGTCAAAAAATGCTTGTTAGAGGGAAGCAAAATGTGTTTTTGGTTCCCTACTGAGCATGAAAGGCTTATAAGAGGGAATCAAAAGTTGATTTTGCTTCCCTGCCAGGTGAAAAAAGCAACTAAGCGGGAATTAAAAGTAGTTTTTGCTTCCCTGCAAGGTAAATAAAGCGGATTGGAGGGAAGCAAAAGGTACTTACTCCTTCCTATTCCTTAGCTCAGCTACAATAAAGAGGTCTTTATAAAATTTTTCTACTCTCTCGATCTTCAATCCTTGTGATGTAAATGCCTTTAATGTTTCTCTATTCAGACAACAGCCATCGCAGATTTTTTTCCACAGAGGTGTGAGGCCTTCCTGCATGCTGCTAAGCACGGTATTTTCCATCTTGACGTGTTCAAATATTAGTATTTTTCCGTTAGGTTTACATACCCGTTTTAACTCGTTAATTGCCTCTTCAACATTCGGTATCGTACAAAAAACAAGTGTTGCCACGACGGTATCAAAAGTATCATCCTCAAACGGAAGCCTTTCTGCGCTCGCATTAACCATCTCAATTGGCACCACTGCTAATTTACGCTTTGAAAGTGATTGGTCAATCATATGTTGACTCGGTTCAATGGCGATGACAAGATCAACATTCCTATACAAAGGAAAATTCACTCCAGTCCCTGAACCAATTTCAAGCACCTTCCCTGTCGCACTTTTAAGCAGATCCTCTCGCACCCTTTTAAACTTCCTCTGTTCCAAAGGTCCCATAAAAAAATCATACCATTTTGCAAATTGATTACTCAAAATCTTCAACTCCTAATCTAGATAATAGTAGCATTCGCCTATCTGATGGTCTAGTGATTTACGTTAAAACCAATTAAACTGTGCGAATTTTCGCTGACTTCCGTCCGAATTTTTAGTAAAATTATGAATTTTATCCATCCTGCAATATGTATAATTAAAGAGTGTCTATTAAAGCATAGGGAGGGAAACTGAAGTGGAAAAAATTATAAACGATTTTCTGGGGATACCAACTACCTGCATATCAGACGCCATGGATGGTTTAAATACCTTGCATCCCGCGATTCAACCACTAAAGGAGAATTATAAGATTGCCGGACGAGCTTACACAGTGAAAGTACCTATAGGTGAAAATCTTTCCGTCTTAAAAGCAATTCGAGAAGCTAATCCTGGTGATATTTTAGTAGTCGACGCCAAAGGTGACCAATACAGGGCGATTGCCGGTGATTTTGTTATAGGCATGGCACAATCATTGGGGATTGGCGGTCTTGTGGTTGATGGTGTCATACGAGACATTGTCGGGGTGAAAGCTTTGAATTTTCCCGTATTTTCAAGAGGAACGACAGTCGCAGCAAGTGGTAAAGCGGGAGTTGGTCAAGTGAATGTCCCAATTTCATGCGGCGGTGTTCCTGTGAATCCTGGGGATATCATAGTGGGAGATGCCGACGGAGTGGTGGTCATTCCTCGAGCAATGGAACAACGAATTTTGGCTTCATCTATAGAAAAAATGAAAAAAGACGAACTTAGAGAAGCAAGTATTTCTGGGAAACCTGATGCAGTACGGAAACATCTCGATCAATTATTATCAAAATAAGACCTATTTTTTAAACAGCTTAAACAACCTGCCAAACCAGATAAACAACCTCCCTGCCCATCGAATGACACCATGAAAAAGAACTTCTACAATAAAACTAACAATGAGCTCAAATAATAGGTGCATAGGAATCCCATCCGATAAAGTGTCTTGTACACTATTGTGCACAAATTAACCTTCTTTATGTGAATTCAAAAGGTGTAAAAAACCAAGAGCACTTTTAAAATATTTGTAGAAGTTTAATGGTACTAATCCTCCTTTACTGCCAATACAATAGAATATACGTTCGATGAGGAGGAGAGGATCTTGGTTAAACAGAATGATTCCTTCATTACAGATGAGATGTTAGTTAAATATTATGAGCTTAATAAGAAGAAAAAGGAAATTGAACTGGAAATGAATCAATTAAAGGACCTGTTTCAGGACTATTTTAATAAACTGGTAGGTCCTACAAATAAAGCTGAAATCACGATTAATGGCTATAAGCTGCAACGGCAAATTAGGAAAGTTGAAAAATATAATGAAGACGTTACCGTCAAAAGATTAGAAGAATTACAAATGAACGATCTGGTTCAGGTTGTTAAAAAGCCAGATGACGTAAAAATTAAATCCGCCCTTCAACTGGGGTTATTAAGTGAAAGCAATCTAGAAGGCTGCATCGTTACCTCATACTCCCCTGCGATTTCCGTAAAAACATTAACACCGCGATAATCGTTAAAGTCATTAGACAATGCTACTGTCTAATGGCTTTTCTTTTTTTAACCGAAAGTTTTCCCAAAATCATCTTTTAAACTTTTTCAATTTCTGGTAAATTAGTAGAATGGTTTATTTGGAGGGGATTATTTTGACTACACTTGGCGCTACTTTGTCTTACCCGCGGACAAAGGGAATTTTATTAGTATTAATCGCGGCGACATCTTGGGGTGTCTCGGGAACTGTGGCCCAGTACCTATTTCATCAGCAAGGCTTCAGTACTAACTGGCTTGTGGTAATACGATTACTTTTGGCCGGACTGGGTTTATTACTTTTTGCTCATATAGTTGGGAAACAAAATATATGGAGTATTTGGAAAAATAAGCAGGACATTTTACAGCTTGTTGTGTTTGGAATTATTGGTATGCTCGGTGTTCAATACACCTTCTTTATGGCCATAGAGCAAGGAAATGCCGCCACTGCCACCGTTTTGCAATATTTGGCACCGGTACTGATCGCCTTATATTTTTGTTTCCGTACCAAGTCATTACCAGTGAAACATGAGGTGATTGCCATTGTGTTTGCGCTTGGCGGCACCTTCCTACTTGTTACTAAAGGTAATATCCAGTCGCTTTCGACATCTGGCTCTGCATTTGGCTGGGGAATACTATCTGCATTTGCTCTAGCTTTTTATACTCTTTACCCGGTAAAACTGCTTACAAAATGGGGAACAACGTTAACCGTTGGCTGGGGTATGATGATCGGAGGTATTGGGTTAAGTTTCTTCCATCCTCCATGGAAATTTGAAGGGCACTGGTCGCCTACCTCTTTTATGGCTGTTGCATTTGTTGTTCTAGTTGGCACATTAATCGCATTTCTCTGCTTTATGGAAAGCCTGAAATACATAAAAGCTTCTGAGGCGAGTCTTCTAGCTTGTATTGAACCGCTCTCTGCCGCCTTTCTAGCCGTAGCCTGGCTTCATGTTTCCTTTATTCCAATTGAATGGCTGGGAGCACTTTCTATTATTGCAACGATTTTTATACTTTCCGTAGTCAAACGGTAACAAGAAAAGCCATCTAACATATCAGATGGCTTTTCTCTATGATTATTTTACTCTTGCAAAACCAAATCCTGACGCATAGTCATCTCCAGTTGTTGCACCATAGCCGCCTTTAATGTCATACAATTTGGATCTTCTTTGTAACTCTGAACGAAGCTGAGCGTTAGACAATGACAAATTAGATGACCAGATTTTTGCTGCTAAACCTGATACATGTGGAGTAGCCATGGAAGTTCCACTGATGGTATTGTAATTCCCATCATACCATGTTGATTCAATTGCTGCGCCTGGTGCAGAAATTTCTACATCCTTTTCTTGAATTACGTAATCACCATCTGTTAAAGGATTACCGCGAGATGAGAAATTGGCAACGCGGTAGGTGCCATTTTGCTGGACATTTTCTAAGGCTGCTACTGCAATGGCATTCTTTAAGGCAGCGGGATATCCAATCGTGTTAGCCGCATATCCTGAGTTACCTGCTGCTGCAACAACTAGAACTCCCTTGCCATATGCATAATCTACAGCACTAGCAATCATCGTATCTTTTCCACTTGAGCCAAGTGACATCGAAAGGACTACTTTTGAGCCTGTTCTAACAGCTTCATCCGCTACATGACGAATGGCTCCAGCAATATCATCGGAATATCCTGATCCACTGTCCGTTAATACTTTATATGCCCAAAGTTTCGCCTGCGGAGCAACACCATAGATACCTAAACCATCGGAGGCTCCATGTGCCAATACAGTTCCAGCGACGTGTGTACCATGCCCGTTACGGTCCGTACATGAATTATTAACAATAGGTGAAGATGATTGGGTAAAGTCCTTACATTGTTCTGCACTTCCCACCAAATCATAGTGATTGATATACGTACCCGTATCTAAAACAGCAACCTTAATCCCAGATCCGCCAGATGTACTTGTGATGTTAGGGTCATTATAAATCGCTTGCATTCCCCAAGGTGTTCTGTCACTTGGAAGTGATGTAATAGCTGTTGTACCAATTTTATCTTTTGAAGTATTTTCAATACGATCTAATTGAACCTCGGAAACCTTTTCAATCGATAAATTTTTATTGTTTAATAATGCTTGATATTGTTTGGAATTAATAGTGGTTGTATAACCTTCAGCTCCAAAATCCCATCGTACTCCAGTTGTTTGTTTTGCTTTTGCTTTTTCAGAACTTGGTCCATTGATAAAGACCCGGTAAGTTTCTTTTGAATCTGTTCCCTCGCCATAGGCGGCTGAGGCAAACAACGAAACCCCCATGGTTAATGCTAGTAAGCATGAGGCAATGCTTTTTTTCTTTTTCATCTCATTTCCCCTCTCCTGCCTTTTTTTATGTACAGCTTTCATACGCTTTAATATTGAGTTTATTTAGAAATTTCTAATTAATCAATACACTGCAGGTTGGGAAATAATTTTATATGTAAACGAATTCTACGAAAGAAAAAACAATGTAGCTTCACATCAATAATGCGGACAAAAAACGGAGAGATCATAAGATTTCTCCGTTTTTTACCCTTTTATGATAGGAACGTTTTTATAGCAATCGCGAATACAAATACTGCCAGAAAAATACTAATATATCCACGGCGTTTTATCCCTCGTTTAAGCTCGTCCAAACCACCCGCTAAAATAAAAGCACTTAAACTCAACATCATGATTGGCTGCGCCACAAAATTTTTTGTAACTAATCCATATCCCGCCAATAATATAACAATGATTCCTAATGTAATTCTTATTTTCTTTAACAAGGTAAACCTCCCTATTCTAATTGTACAATACAAAAGTAGAACCACAATAGAAAAAGCTGCCAAGTGACAGCTTCTTCAAAGTGCGTTATTCTGATAATTTACGGTATTGCCCACCGAAATATAACAATGGATCCCCTTCATTTACCTTAAGGTCTATAACCTCGCCGATAAATAAAATGTGGTCACCTGCCTCAACCTCGTTGTAAAGATTACACGTCATGTTGGCAAGTGCTCCTTGGATAACTGGCAAATTACCAAATTGCTCAAAGTTATATGGAGTTTCCTCTTTTATTTGTCCTGCAAACCGCATCGATTCTGTTTGTTGTTCTGCCGATAAAAAGCTGACTGCGAATTTTTTGGATTTTTGAATTAAAGGCAGCATTCTTGCTCTTTTATCAATGGAAACAAGAATTAATTTAGGATTTAATGAGACAGAAACAAATGCATTCGCTGTCATCCCATGTGACTCGCCATCTACTTCTGTTGACACAACGGTTATCCCCGTTGCAAATTTCCCCATTGCATTACGAAAGAAACGATCATCCATTTTCGACACCCCTACCCTTTTTTACGTTATCATGCTCATCTTATTAAAAACTTGTTTACATAGAACAGAAATTCTTTCTTAATATTATAATCTTTGGAATCTGGTGTCTATTATTATGATTCAAACTATTCTAAATCCTATTTTCCTCATCATATTCCTGTCAACCAAAAAACTTAATTGACTTTTCGAAAAATTTAAAATACCATCGAAGTATCTATACCTGGTGGAAAATTATGAAGTTTGATGTCATTGTAGTAGGTGCAGTGCTCGCTGGTTTAGTGGCAACAGCTGAGCTTGCAGAAGCACGGTATCCGCATTCTTCCGGGACCACGATTATCGGCGGCTGCCTATTTACTGGCAGACAAGCGGGACGTGCACTAGCAAAAGAAATAGATTAATTAATTTGATAATTTTGTAAATATAGAAGGATAATTTTATAGGAATGTAGAAACTTTTGATAGTATAAACAATGGTGAGGTGTTACAGCATGGACAGCAGCACAGTTAGTGTTAGTTTACAAACTAGACAGAATAAAGTTATTCCCTATAATGATAGATTAGCACCTTTCTATATTCGCCAAGCACTATATTCTATTATACCAGACGAGACCGAACATCTGTATGTGATTGGGATTGGATCTAGTCGGATTAATGGTGATAGCTTAGGCCCTTTTGTTGGAAGTTTGTTGAAGAACAACTTTCCTGATCGCTTAACTGTTTTTGGAAACCTGCAGGCTCCACTAGACGCAACAACACTTATCCCGGCACTAGGACAACTCTCTTTTCGAAAAAATAGTTTTATTATTGCAATTGATAGTGTTTTAGGAAGTGAAGAATTTGTTAATTCTATCGTGGTCAGGGATGGGCCGATAGTCCCTGGTATTGGATTAGGAAATATTCTTCCTCCAATTGGGAACTGCAATATAACAGGTGTGGTCCTCGAGAATGATTCAGCCTTAAAAAATTCCTTGTTATGTACAGATCTCAATCTTGTTTATACAATGGCCACTTCGATTGCGAAGGGTATTTCTTTAACCGTAAGACAATATTTTAAATACCCATCTTACCAGCCAATTTTAACTTATTAAAAGGGTTTACATAAAAAAATAATGGTCCCGCTTTGGAGATCTGTCCTTTTTCTTTATAAGCATTCAAAATGTGTTCCGACTGTGACTTTGTATATGAAAAATAAACGGTAGAAGTCCGGCTAAATTGGGAAATACCCTTATTTCCTTAAAAATAAGGGAGGTTTTTCCGTTTATATTCTCCAAATCTTTGGATTTTGTCTTGTTTAAAGCAGTTAATCGGATTACCTCCGCTTATATCCGTTTCTTAAGCTTCCCTTATATACTTAGCAGGAAATTCTCCGCCTATGAATTCTCATACCTACACAACATCAATACGGAGAGGGCGGAAATGGTTTGCAAACTTCTTAATGAGTAAAATTCGTCATTCGCAATACGAAGAATTAGCGATTAAAAGCAAAAATAGCAAGGGTATAAACCCTTGCTATTGACGTTTTGTGATAGAAAACGGCACTAGTTAGGAATTAGCAGCTCTTTTTCTATTGTTAAAATTCTTGAACTTTCCCATCAATAATGGTCATTTCGATCTTTGTATTTAATAGTTCATCTGGATTTTCCAATTCGAATAGATTCTTAGAATACACCGTCATATCCGCTAACTTCCCTCTTGAAATCGTACCTTTTATCGCTTCTTCGTTAGTAGCGTAAGCCCCGCCAACTGTAAAAAGCTTAACTGCTTCTAACATTGAGATTTTCTGACTCTCATTCCAGGACTCATCCCTGCCGGGGGTTTTTCGAGTAACAGCTGCATGAATTCCTAGCAATGGATCAACAGGTTCAACTGGGGCATCAGACCCTCCTGCACAGATAACCCCTTTAGACAATAAGGATTTCCATGCATATAAATAGGGTTCCCGCTCCTTTCCTATCCGTTCGATTACCCATGGATAATCCCCAACAACAAACCTAGGCTGGATATCGGCTACAATACTTGGGTCTTTTAATCGCGCTATTAAATCTTCTCTAACTAATGACGTGTGTATAATTCGATCACGATAGCTCACCTTTGGAAATTGATCTAGGATATCGAGAACATTCTCTAACGCCTGATCACCTATCGTATGAACGGCTATAGGCATGGATTCCTTACGGGCGTCTTTTACAATGTTAAAAAGAACTTCTTCCGTTTGCATGGATTCTCCAAACTGGCCTGGTTCATCATGATAAGGCTCTGATAGTAATGCAGTTCTTCTACCAAATGCTCCATCTGCAAATATCTTAATAGCACCGATTTGTAATTTTTCGTTGCCATAACCGGCTGCCATCCCTTTTTCCTTTAAAGCTTGCAAGAAGGGATAATCAATCAAAAGGTTGCAGCGTAAGCCATTTTGTTCTTGATTGATTAATTCATCATACATACGATATGTTTGATCAAGTCCTCCTAGATAGGCAGGATCATTCGTATGTACACTGGTAAGTCCTTTACTAATAGCGAATTTCATTGCCTGTCCCAAACCAGTTTTTAATTCATCGTATGTTTTATCAGGGATGTGTTTGGTGATTAATTGAGAAGCCGACTCCAACAGCAGCCCTGTTGGTTTTTTTGTTTGTGGATCCAATACCATCCTTCCGCCCTTCGGCACCTCAATCGAAGGGAGATAATGACTCATTTCAAGTGCTTTACTATTTACTAAAAATGCATGATAGCAAATCCTTTTAAGGTAAATCGGACAATGCGGTGCAACGTGGTCTAATTCCTCGATAGTCGGAATTGATCCTTCTGTAAAAAGATTCTCGTCCCAGCCCATTCCGATCAGCCATTTACCAGGAACAACAGTATCCGCTTTTTGCTTTATTTTATTAAGCATTTCGGTTTTAGATGTTACCCCTGTTAAATCTAAGTCCAAGAAATTAAATGCCACACCGGACATGTGTAAGTGGCTGTCAATGAGTCCAGGAGTAACCATTTTCCCCTGCAGGTCAATTACTCTTGCCCCCGCTCTTCCCCATTGTAAATTCATCTCGTGATGTGAACCTAAATCTAGTATCCTGCCTTTGTCAATGACTACAGACTCAACCACTGGCTGGTTTGAATCAAGGGTATAAATGACCCCATTTGTATAAATTGTCTTCGACACATAGCCCCCACCTTGTACTTTATTGTAATCTTTAATCTATTATAAAGGAAAATTCAATTTCAGTGGAAGTATTGTTACCCAATTACCTTTCTTGCAGGCATTACGGTAACAATAGTCCTTGGATTGTTACCCAATAATCAGTCCATTTTCAAATTAGAAAAGCAAAGAGCCCAAAATGGGCTCTTTTATCTATACAAGCATTTGGAACAAGGTGCTGTCATTATTTACTTCACGGTAAACAAATCCTTTTGCCTTAATACGCTCAATCAGTGGGAAATAATCATCTTTACACTTCAGCTCAATTCCGACTAAGGCTGGACCGGTTTCACGATTATTCTTTTTTGTGTATTCAAAATGGCTGATATCATCATTTGGCCCTAGGACATCGTCTAAAAACTCACGTAGTGCCCCTGGACGCTGTGGAAATTGAACAATAAAGTAATGCTGCAGCCCCTCATATAGCTTCGAACGTTCTTTGATTTCTTGCATCCGGCCGATATCGTTGTTTCCTCCACTGACGATACAGACAACCGTTTTACCTTTAATTTCATCTGTAAATTGATCAAGTGCTGCAATTGAAAGTGCACCTGTTGGTTCAACCACAATCGCATTTTCGTTATAGAGAGATAAAAGTGTGGTGCAGACTTTTCCTTCTGGTACCACGACAATATCATCAACTACTTCTTTGCAAATCTCAAAAGTCATCGAACCGACGGTCTTGACGGCTGCACCATCGACAAACGGGTCAATTTCTTTCAGAGTGGTCACTTCTCCATTAAAAATAGACTCCTTCATCCCTGCTGCCCCTTGAGGTTCTACACCGATTAATTGGGTGTCTGGTGAAAAATGTTTCATATAGGTACCGACTCCGGACAGAAGCCCCCCACCGCCAATAGCCCCAAATAGGTAATCAATTTTTTCAGGGCAATCATTTAATAGTTCAACTGCTACTGTTCCTTGACCAGCAATCACGTCTGGATCATCGAATGGATGAATAAACGTTCTATTTTCTACTTGACTACATTCCATTGCTTTTTCATATGCGTCATCAAAGGTATCCCCTACTAAAACAATCTCAACATGATCCTTGCCCCAAAATTTTACTTGATTAACCTTTTGTTTTGGAGTAGTAGTCGGCATAAAAACCTTCCCGTTAATTTTTAAATGGTTGCAAGAATAGGCTACCCCTTGTGCGTGATTCCCTGCGCTTGCGCAAATAATTCCATTTTCTAATTCTTCCGCTGTTAATTTTTTAATGCGATTATAAGCACCTCGGATTTTAAAAGAACGAACACTTTGCATGTCTTCCCTTTTTAAATAAATATGACAGTCATATCGCTCAGATAATAAGTGATTATACTGCAGAGGAGTTGGCGAAATCACATCCTTAATGGTGTGGCTTGCAATAATGATATCCTCTACTTGGACAGTTTTTTCTTTTTGATCTACTTGTTGATTCATTTCACTTTCCTCCTCTTTTTTTGATCCAACTACATCGCCCTTTTAAGGCGTATATTTTTTTGAAAACAACAAAAAACCCGCCCCATTGTATAGGGACGAGTTTAACTCGCGATACCACCCTACTTCCGCAGCAAAAATCACCGGCTGCGGCTCTCGATTAACGTATCTTAATGATACGTGTTCCAAGTAACGGTGGACTATTCCGGTATAGCTTACATCTATCCTTTCAGCTACACATCTCGGAGATGATCTTCAGTTAAGCCCTGCCATCGACTCCCAGCAAATGTCGACTCTCTTGGGACAAGCTGCTTAACCTACTGTTCTCGTCATCAATTCGTTTTAAATTATTAATAAGATTATCACTGTAAAGCGACAGAGTCAATATTATTTGACTATTATAATTATTTTGTAAATTTTAAAGCGTTTTCATTGAAAAAGTTCTTTACAATTCATTATCTTTCCTACCTTAGAATCTCAATGGTATAATTTTATTTAAATGTAAAATAATTCTGAATATAAAGGAGAATGTTAACGATGAATATCTCATATAAAGGGAAATCACCTACGGTTCATGAAAGTGTATTTGTAGCACCTGGAGCTTATATTATTGGTGATGTTACCATCGGAGAAGAATCTACCGTCTGGTTTAATGCTGTGTTACGGGGAGATGATGGCCCAATCAGTGTTGGTAAAAGATGCAGTATTCAGGATAACTCCACCATTCATCTGTATGAAGGTTCTCCAGTTGAAATTGGAGACGATGTAACCATTGGACATAATGTTATTTTGCATGGCTGCAAGATTGGAGGAAATTCGATCATCGGTATGGGGTCGACTTTACTAGATAATGTTGAAGTCGGAGAAGAATGTATTATTGGTGCAAACACACTTTTAGCTGGCGGGATTAAGATCCCTCCTCGTTCACTCGTTCTAGGTTCACCAGGGAAAGTCGTTCGTGAATTAACAGAAAAGGACCTGCAAATGCTTAAATATTCCAGTGATAACTATGTGGAAAAAGGAAAAGAATATAAAGAAATATTAAAATAATTTTTACGTAAAAAAAGTCCAATTATAAAGTGGACTTTTTTTCATATAAAAAGGCAAGCATAGTACTATGCTCACCTTTTGTTCCTACAATGCGAAACGATCATACTTTAAGAATACACTGTGTTTAGTATAAGGGGCTTCCTTAACAAAATATTCACCCTACATTGAAGATTATTAAGGATATAAGTTAACCTAATCCCTAGAAGCATTAAGGTTCTTAATAATCTAAAAAGTATATTCAAAGTATATCCCCCCACATTGAAGTTTAGTGTTATTGACTAACACTAAGTCTATTATTCATCGGTGAAGGTATTTTCATTCAACACAAGTATACCTCTACTTTGATAGTGCTGTCTCTCCAACCTGTGATGTTTTTTCTGGAATTCGCATGCTGAGAAAAATAGTAATGAAACTCAAAATAAGTGCGAATAAGAAGACGTTTTTCATTCCTATGGCTAGTGTAACACCATGGTTAATAATGACACCCATAATGGTCACCCCAACGGACGCCCCGATATTTCGTAAAAATATTTGGAGTGAAGTTGATATTCCTTTTAAATTGGCATCGGCAAACTCTTGTGAGGCAATGGTTCCAAGGGCAAACAATAAACCAAAGCAAAAACCCTGCACCGTTAACATTATAAACAAACCTATATAGGATAAATCCTGGATAAATAAATAAAGAATCAATCCTGAAGCGGTTGTGACAATACTGCCGATCATAAATAAAACTTTATAGCCAAAGCGAATAATCCATTTTCCGGCAGGAGTACTTCCAAACGACCAGCCAATTGCAATGCTTAACAAGATCAATCCACTTTTATAAATGCTCATTTCACTGCCTTCCTGTAAATATAACGGGATAAAGTTCGATGTTCCATAGAAAGACAGGCAGTAAATTAACATAAAAAGATTTGTCGATCGAAGACCTTTATTTTTTAATAAGGCAACCGGAAGAAACGGATGTTGCTCTTTTCTTTCCACTAGGACAAATAGTATAAACCCTATAACACCACTTAGAACGTACCAGAAAGGTTTGCTCATGCTGCTTGATAACAATAAAAGTGTAATAGAAATTCCAAAAAGGAAGAATCCTTTATAATCTATATGTGTCTTTTTGTATTCCGTAGCTTCCTTATATGGTATTAAACAAAGAATCGTGGCAATTCCAATAGGGATATTGATAAAAAATATCCACCTCCACGTCAACTCTTCCACAAAAAAGGATCCTAATACAGGTCCAATAATGGAAGATACCGCCCATATACCGCTAAATACTGCTTGGATTTTCCCTCGTTTTTCAATCGTGAATAAATCCCCCACTATGATCATGGAGAGAGGTATCATTCCACCTGCACCTAATCCTTGTATGCCTCTAAAAATTATCAACGTCACCATGGAATTAGCTAAACCACAAAGAATCGATCCGATGGTAAATAAAGCGACGGCAAACATTAAAAGTTTTTTTCGACCGTACATATCTGATAATTTCCCGTAAAGAGGAACCGTTATGGTACTTACTAACATATAAACAACAAATATCCATGAAAACAATTCAAAGCCCCCAAGTTGATTAACAATCGTTGGACTTGCTGTTTGCATGATATTTGTATCAAGGGCTGAAATAAGTGTGGTAATGACAAGCCCGATAAACACATACTTATTCTTGTTCATTTTGTTCCTCCTGGATAGAGTGATATTCATTTCAAATTTTTTACAAAGGTGAATTCACCCCTACTATTATAGCAAAATGCTATTTTTAGTAACTACCTTTTTCTAATTACTGCTAAATGGTTAGTCACTTCTTTTAATTGGGTATGCTAGTACCTATACGAAGGGGGCAAAACCATGAAAAAAACAATCATTGAGTTAATGGATGAACGGGTGAAAGAACAAATTGAATTTGAAATCAATGGAATGAAGTTTACAAAAAATTTCAGGTCACCCACAGCAGAGGAATGGTATATTTTTCTCCCAAGTTATAGTGATCCTTTAACCGGAGGGGCTGCTGGAAAAACGATTATTCATTATAACCTGTATGACACAAAACAAATTTTTATCAACACTACCATTATTTTTGATGATCCTTCCTTACATAAAAGCGAACAGCACCAACTGGTTTATGCTGTTGCAGATGAAATTGTGAATCGGCTGGTAGGTTATGCAGACACGCTATTATCTGTTCATTCTGGCGAAAATTCATATAATGCTGAGTATAAACAGTAAAGAGTTCATCCAGGCCTTAGGATGAACTCTTTTCGCTTTACTGTATTCCAGGAAACCACCCTGGTGTGTGAGTAATCGCCTGCCATAGTGGATCAGGAATTACAAGCTGCTCTTGATTATTCTTATTAATCTCCGTAATAATTTCATTTTCTTTACCCTCTTTTACCTTTTGTACCCAATCAGGATCAATAATCATTTCACGTCCTAGGGCAATCAGTGCAACCCCTGTTTGGAAAGCTTTTAAAGCTTCATCTGGTGTATAGATGGAGCCGACCCCAATCACTGGGACTTTATCTCCGACCCGTTCTTGTATGATTTCAATCCGAGAACGAGAATCCTCCACACCTCTTCTCGGAGTGGACCAGAAATCTTGCAGAGAGACATGAAGATAGTCTAGATTCTTTTTTGCAAGTTCATCAATCAAGACAAGCGTATCTGCCATGGTAATACCAGGTGTTTCTGCCTCTTCCGGAGAAAAGCGATATCCAACAATAAATGGCCCCTTGGTATTTTCAGCTACTACGCGCTTAACTTCATCTACAACAGCCATTGGGAAGGTTAAGCGTTTTTCTAACTGCCTCCCCAATGATCGTCACGACGGTTGGAGTGTGGAGAGAAAAATTGTTGAATAAGATAACCGTTTGCACCATGGATTTCAACTCCATCATAGCCCGCTTCTATAGCACGGCGTGTGGTTTCACCAAAATCGCGGATAATAGAACGAACTTCTTGATCAGATAACTCTCGTGGAACCGGCTTCCCATTACCTTCTGCTGGGATATTACAAGCACTAACAACATCGCCATCGGGTATTAATTCAGGCGGCACCTGCCTGCCCCCGTGGAAGATTTGTAATATTGCCTTGGCTCCTTGCTCTTTTATTGCAGTTGCGAGCTTTTGTAAGCTAGGTATTAATTCATCCCGATCCCCGCCAAATTCTCCATGAAATCCTTTCCCATTCGCTGTAACGTAAGTACAGGCGGTAATAACCATCCCAACGCCGCCAGAACGTCTTGCATAATATTTTACCTCTGACTCCGTAACCGTCCCATCAGGATTGGATGACCAATTTGTCATGGGTGCCATCACCAATCGGTTTTTTATTTGGATTCCATTCTTAAATGTCAATGTTTCAAATAATGGTTCATATTTATAATTCACCGCTATGTACCCCCCGTGTTATAACTATTTTTTTGCTATCTTATTTTCCAGTTATTTTATCTAAAATAAACTTGTAAATAATACAAAAAACCACCTTGCTTTTAGACAAGATGGAAAAGTTGGTTGAAAATATGCTGGTTACGTCTGCTTTCTTTTGCTTTATATAATTCTGCATTAGCAAGTTTAATTAAATCCTCTGGTTTCGTTTTTTCATCCGGGTGTTAATGTTCCTTTTTAAGGATATAACAGGTATATTTATCAATTAAAACCCCTTTGGCCGTAAAAAAGCCAGTCAGATAAGACTGGCGTTAGTTTCTTAGTTAACATAACATTATTATGTATTAACGATTTACTCTGCAGGTGCTTCCTCTACTGCAATTTGGTATGCATCCAAAATAGACTGACTTTCGACTGGATCGGAAATTCCAACTAAATATTGGTCTCCTTCTTCCCCTTCAACTTGCATGACCATCGTTTCATCCTCTGCTGTCAAAAGTGCATACGACCTGCCTTCCATCTCAAATAACGCCTCAACAGCGAAATCCTTTAGGTTTCCTTGCTCATCCTTTATGGTAATATAATCACGGTGTTCATCGTGCATCATATTTCAATCACCTCCATAAGCTTAATATCTCCTTAGAGAGAAAATCTAATAAGGAAACAGTTGGAGATGCGTTACCATGATTTTTCGTTAAAACTTGCGCCTTTCCAGCACAATAGATTCTCTGATTATCATTCCTTTTGAGTTAATGTTCTAAACATTAGGTGACGATTATTTTGAATATATAAAAAACACAACCATAGTCAGGTTGTGTTTTTGGTTTGCCTAGCAACGTCCTACTCTCACAGGGACAAAGTCCCAACTACCATCGGCGCTGAGAAGCTTAACTTCCGTGTTCGGTATGGGAACGGGTGTGACCTTCTCGCCATTATTGCCAGACTATAAAATTTTGAGGTTTCATTCCCTCAAAACTAGATAATTTCAGAAGAAGTGTGTAAAACGAGTTCACCTTAAAAAATGGTTAAGTCCTCGAACGATTAGTATCAGTCAGCTCCACATGTTACCACGCTTCCACCTCTGACCTATCAACCTGATCATCTTTCAGGGTTCTTACTAGCTTGACGCTATGGGAAATCTCATCTTGAGGGGGGCTTCATGCTTAGATGCTTTCAGCACTTATCCCGTCCGCACATAGCTACCCAGCGATGCCTTTGGCAAGACAACTGGTACACCAGCGGTGCGTCCATCCCGGTCCTCTCGTACTAAGGACAGCTCCTCTCAAATTTCCTGCGCCCACGACGGATAGGGACCGAACTGTCTCACGACGTTCTGAACCCAGCTCGCGTACCGCTTTAATGGGCGAACAGCCCAACCCTTGGGACCGACTACAGCCCCAGGATGCGATGAGCCGACATCGAGGTGCCAAACCTCCCCGTCGATGTGGACTCTTGGGGGAGATAAGCCTGTTATCCCCGGGGTAGCTTTTATCCGTTGAGCGATGGCCCTTCCATGCGGAACCACCG
>NZ_JAUSZQ010000002.1:2850000-4672500 GCF_030817695.1 Neobacillus niacini
TTGCCCAATAAATATCTGCTTGCTGCACCTAATGATCCTCCTATACCAATTAACCAAATCAATGTGATTCCCCTTTTCCCTCGTTAACCACTGCCAATTTTAAGCCAAAGTACGCCATCAGTATCCCTAAAATAATACTGATTAAAATATATAGAACACCATAAGCAGCCTGTCCATTTTGAAATAATAGGATTGTCTCTACAGAAAAGGTTGAAAAAGTTGTAAATGATCCGAAAAAACCCGTTCCTATTAATAAAGTTAATGCTGGTTTTATGTTTTTTCTGTTGGTGATGAACGTAAGAAACCATCCAAGGAAAAGACAACCTAGGAGGTTTATTAATAAGGTTCCTAGAGGGAATCCATTATTCGTTTGAATCCACTCTCCTATCGCATATCTAGTTAGTGCTCCCAAAAAACCTCCAAGTATAACAGAGATTAAATTCAATACATTCAGCCTTCTTTCAATTGAAAATAATGTGTTTTCGATAGGTTTTCCCCTACGTTCACCGGCACGATCTCATTTTATATAAAATAAAGGATATCAATAGTGTAATAAAAGAAAAAAGGAGCGTAATACTTGAAAAAGCTAATACATAGGCATTATATTCCGTTAATCTGACAATAAATTTATAGGTATCTATATCAAAGAAACCAGCAATAAGGTTTGTTATAAACAAGACGAAAAATATCATTTGCAGCCCTCTGGAAGCACCGCTGATGTCGGCCTTACTTAACGATATATGTGAGGAAATACTAACAGCAAATACTAGAAATAGCCAAAATAACGGATTGAGTAAATTTTCTAATGTAAAAAGACTTTTCGTAATAGCAAGAGTTGCACTTACAATTACCATTAAGTCAATGCTTCCAGGAGAAACGTGGTTACCAATATACGAACTAAAACTGTAATAAGAATCAGGTACCAATACGTACATCCCTAGCATCAATGCACCAATCCCGCTGAAAACCGGTCCCATTCCAATGAAGAAGTTTCCAATCTGTTGATAGATACTGTTCGGATTATACTGGTGCTCCACATAACCAAGAACACCATTAGGGCTGTTTAATTGAAGGAATTTTACCTTAGTAACTCGATGTCCCCAAATGAAACACTGAAGAAGGTGACCGAGTTCGTGGACCGGTGTACCTATCCAAGCGGTAGCCAATACTCCGCGTGGTCCCAATGCTTTATATAGAAACTTATTCGAATATTTTTCTAACACGCCCAATAAAAAACCAACACCAATTAAGAACCCTAAAAGGAAAAATAATTCTACTAGACTTAACATTAAAGTATTTAAAACAGACTCAAGAAACCTCACCTATTCATTTTTCCTCCTCTTCGGTCCTAGACATCCTTTCATACAGCAACGTATTTCTTTTTATATTTTCGATCCTCTTCTTTGATGATTAATTCTAAAGCGATTCCCTTTACTTCTTTATTGTTTATAACCTCATACATGTTTCTTAGTCCTTGAATGATATCAAACCGAATCAATGTATAGTTTTTTCTTCAGACAATTAATGTAGCGATCAACAAGGTGGTAGATGATTATCTTTTTTACTCATCTCCTGCCAATCCAATTTTCCAGATGGATTAAAAAGATTGAGTCTTACTATCCATTTATATCCCTCGGAAATTTCACTCATAATGTAATACCGAATTATACCATATTTTTCTTTATTAACCTTATTCTTATTTACTTTTGGACAAATAGTGCAGGAATCTCAGTAACTATTGCATATCCTGGTAATGGAAATCTCATCAATTTAAAGGTGCGAATAGTGAAACAATTCAAATCAATTTCATAATTTACACCATTAAAATGATTAAAACAAAAATATTGAAGGAGTGTAAAAGAATGTCACCTAAAGGTAAGAATAAAAAGATGCACCGTAAGGATGAATCCTCAAGCAGCCATGTTGAGGACAAGCAGTCTGAAAAAAAGAAGCACCGTAAGGATGAATCTACAGACATCTATGGTGAGGATAAGCAGTTCGAAAAAAAGAAGCACCGTAAGGATAAATCATCAGACATCTATGGTGAGGATAAGAGATTTAAAAAAAAGAAGGACCGTAAAGATGAATCTTCAGACATTCATGTCGATGACAATTTGTTAAAAAAACAGTATTTCGATGATAACCGTCTACAAACTGAATTTGTATATTATGATCCATATATTATTCAGGAGGTAGACGTATTTCAGGCCACTTCACAACATTCCCATTTTTCATATGAAAATGATGAAGTCGAAGCAGTAGATCATGTTGTAGAAGCTAAAGAACAGGATGAAATGAAGGAATAATAGCTAGTAAATTAGGTATTGAATTTAAAAAATCCACCATAATCGTGGATTTCAGGCTGTTGAGAATCTCTCCACAGCCTTTTATTTTTCCTTGAAACTTTAACAATCATAATATAATTAATAATTATAGGACGGTGAATTAAATATATAAGCAAAAAAGCAGGTTACGGGGATGTATTCATTTCACCCATTGTACAACTTGATCCATTGTCTTTCTTGTTTTGGAGGATTTTGTTTACGGCATTATAATCAAACCCTTCAATTGGACAAGAATCTATACAAATTGACAATCTACCCGTTTCCAAAATGAAGTGAAAGTCCTCTTCATTAATTTTTTTAGCGGTGTTAAATCGTTTGGCTGCATGGCGAAAATGAAATGCATCTATAATTTCCTGCTTTCGGGTTTTTGTCTCAAGCAAAAAGAATCCCCTCGATTCAATTGATAGCTTTTCTTCAGATTAATTAATAATCCAGGTATAGAAAGAACAAGATTTTCCACCCTTTGATTCTGAAACATCCACTTATTCCCTCAAATTTATTTGCAGGGTCGGGTCAAACTATTTTTTGTGTGGCAAATATAATTCCGTAAGGAGGAAACGCAGTGAATACACATTATTTAGCACCGCATGAGACATACGAATTACATGAATTATTAACGTTTAAAAACCTTTGTTTAACGAAATCATCGACAATGAGTGCACTTGTCCAGGACCCGCAGCTTAAGAATATCTTGCAGCAAGATGTCACTAAAACAACAAGTCAAGTACAACGTATTCAAGAATTTATGACGAACAGAGGTGAACAATCATGAATGGAATGATACAGAATATGGCAGGCATGGGCGCAATGACAGATCAAGTCGTTGCAACCGATTTTTTAATCTCCGCAAAGACAGGGGTAAAAAATATTGCACTCGCCTTAACTGAAACCTCTACACCAGAAGTAAGAGATGCATTAAAGCAATATCTAATGGACGCAGTGGATACACACGAACAAATTTCAAAGTATATGGTAGATAAAGGCTATTATCACCCGAATAATCTTTCTGAGCAACTAGGCGTCGATCTAAAAGCTGCTCAAACTGCGCTCAATTTAAACCAATCTCAAAACCAGTCTCAAAATACTTCTTCATAAAGAAAAATACCCGCCTGTTGCTATAGGCGGGTGTAATAATATTTTTAATTTCACTTTGAATCATTTGTTTTTAAGAAGTCACCAACTACCTGTAAAAACTCGTCTTTCTCTTCGAAATATGCCAAATGAGCACTATTTTCGTAAACATGGAATTTCCCATTTGGCACAAGACTGCTAAAGTATTCTGTCGATTTAGGTGTTGCCTCATCATATCGTCCACATGTAAATAAGGTTGGGCAGCTGATTTCATTTAGCCGAGATGTACAATCAAAATATTTTAAATTCCCCTTTACGCTGAATTCAGATGGACCCCACATAATGTTGTAAATCTCAGGATTTCGATAACCTGACCCTTTTTTAACCCACTCAGGATCAGGTTCTTCCTGTACTCTACAAACAAATACTTTGTTAAATTCCTTAATAGCAGCTTTGAACTCATTGGAATCCGTTGTTCCCTCTTCTTCACACCGAGTTATTGTTTCCTGAATCTCAGTAGGTAACTTTTTAAGATTCTCTATCTGGTCCTGTTCCCAACGCGACGCACTTAGACATGGACTTGAAAAGATAACACTTTTCACACCCCTAGGTTTTGTTAAACAATAGGAGGCCGCAAGGGTTGTACCCCATGAATGACCTAAAATATGAACTTTATCCAATTTTAAAGCTTCTCTTACCTGTGCTAATTCTTCGACAAAACGATCAAGTTGCCAAAGAGAGGTGTCACTAGGACGGTCTGACCTCCCGCAGCCTAATTGATCGTATAAAATAACCGGTCTATCTTTTTCAAGCGCTTGTAATCCTTCTAATGAATAACTTGAAGAACCCGGACCACCATGTAATATGATAACTGGAGTAGCTTCAGAATTTACATTGAATCTTTGATACCAAACTCTCCCGCCTGTAACCTCTATGTATCCCTCTTCACGCATAAATCTTCCCCCTAAAACAACTAAAAATAATAGTAATGCGTTATTATTTTACCTGATTAAAAATAATTAGAAAACTCATAAAAATATATCCTATGGTGAAAATTTCCATTATACTCTAGTAAAAGAATACCTCAGATTGTCACATCTTAATAAAGGGAGAGTTGAGCGTGAAAATTCAAAGTACCGAGGACAATTGGAATGCAAATTTATATGACAAGAACCATTCATTTGTATCAATGTACGGAACGAATCTAATAGAGTCATTAGAAGTTTCAGCAGGCGAGAAAATTCTTGACCTTGGTTGTGGAACTGGAGATTTAACAAAAAAATTATATGATATTGGAGGATATGTAATCGGAGTGGATAAATCTCATAAAATGATTACCCAAGCATTGAGTAAGTACCCCGATATTAAGTTTTTCGTTCGAGATGTAATAGACCTAGGATACCATGCAGAATTTGATGCTGTATTTTCGAATGCAACGCTTCATTGGGTAAAACAGCCGAAGGAGGCGTTAAATTGTATTTATCAAAGTTTAAAACCAGGCGGAAGGTTTGTTGCCGAATTTGGTGGTAAAGGAAACGTCCAAATCATAACAACCGAAATTATTGAGCAAATAATGCAAGCAGGAATGGAATATGAGATGGAACAGTTTCCTTGGTTTTATCCAAGCATCGGTGAATATACGACTTTAATGGAAGAAGCAGGATTTAGGGTTACTTTTGCAGAGCATTTCGATCGGCCGACCCCATTAATAGGTGAAAATGGATTGAAAAATTGGATTGAGATGTTTGGCAGTCTTTTGTTTAAAGGGATTTCCTCAGATAAAAAAGATGATATAGTTATAAAGGTAGAGAATAAATTAAAAGAAATCTTATATAAAGATGGTAATTGGATAGCTGATTACAAAAGGATTCGTGTACGCGGAATAAAGGAATAACAAGCCAAGATACTGAAAAGAAAATGACTATCAAAAGGATAATTTGATCGTCATTTTCTCATTTTAAAAGTGTTATCATTTATTTAGTTGCCAGCTTCCCCTTTAAAAAATGTACCAGGAATGTTCCAAAGAAAATTCCAATTAACACACTGAAAAAGATAATTTCGTCCATCTGGAAACCAAAGGCTGCAGCAATCATTCTTAATCCAATCATGCCGATTAAGACAAATGCAGTAGTTTCGAACTCAGGAACTCGTTCAATTAGGGCTAAGAATAGTTGTGCTACGCCCCTCATCATGAGGATCCCGAAGATTCCTCCTAAAAATAGTACCCAAACCTGATTGGATACACCAAAAGCTGCAATGACACTATCAATACTAAAGGCGATATCCATCAGCTCTACCGTTAACACTGTACTCCAAAAACCTACGGTCTTCGTTTGAACCTCTTCCTCCCCATCCTTTTTCTTAAGGAAGTTTTGAAGGACAATCCATAGAAGATAGTGACCGCCTACTATTTTGATCCAGCCAATATTAACTAAAGTAACACCAACCCCAATAGCGACAACACGGAATAGATAGGCTCCTATTATCCCATAAAAGAGTGCTTTCTTTCGTTGTTTCTCGGGCAAATGCTTTACCAATACGGCAAGTACTAACGCATTATCAGCCGATAATAACCCTTCTAAAACGACCAAGGTACCAATGATTCCCCAACTAGCAGGATCTGTTAAAACATCCCCCAAGGCGTCTAATGATAAAAATGAACCATAATTCGCTATGATTTCTTGTAAGAATCCCATCCCCTTGCACTTATCTCCTTTCATGAATTTTCCTTGACGTAACTGCTTGTCAACTTACTGTATATGTATGTTAGGCAAACGATTATATGAACCTTAAATGGATAGCAACTATGACAAGGAAAAATTTAGGAGGATACATTTAGTTTGAAAATGTATTTAATGAAGAAATAAAGTAATGGGACTTTTCTTATTAAATATAATAAAATGTAAGGAAGGAGGAATGTACTATGCGTAAGGTAGTTATATACACACAAGAAAGCTGTGGTCCATGTACAGCTGAGAAGCTATGGTTAAAGGATAATGGTATTAAGTTTGAAGAAAAAAATATCAGAGAAAATCCTAAATACTTAGATGAAATTGTTGAATTAGGTGCATCCGCCACACCAGCAACTGTAGTGGAGGATGAAAATGGGTCAGAGGTAGTTTTTGGCTTTAACCAAGAGAGATTAGCGGAACTTTTAGGATTATAAGTGTAACGTCAATAACGGACACTCCAGACTTGGAGCGACCGTTTTTTATATGTCGATTTTGGTCTCTTTTTTCAATTATCTTACATCGTATTCTTTGGTGCAGACAAGCTTAAATGACTAAATAAATCATATTTGAATATTATCTTTCATACATAAAAGAGTGTGATTTAACTTGAATTTTAAGGAGGTTGCCTCAAATGGTATTAAAGACAATTCAGCTTAATCGAAAGTCTGGTTTAGACAGTCGCGCAATTAACCAAGTCGTTCAGGTGTCTTCTCAATTCGAATCAGATATCTACCTAACTTACAATGGACATAAAGTTAATTGTAAATCCATAATGGGCGTTTTATCACTAGCCATACCAAACAACGCAGAAATTAGTTTAGAAGCATCAGGCTCCGACGATCAGGAAGCAATGAAGCAATTAATAGAAACAATAGAATCATTAGCTTAAACCCCATTTCACAAAAGTAAGAGTGATCAAAGCCACTCTTACTTCTTTGTTTTATCCAAAAAATGCACATACGGTATTATAATCATTCATTAACATTTACAAACTCTTAGTTTATACAATCATACTTTGTCATAATTTCTTCCACATTCTTGGATGTTTCATCCGGATTAATAGGGGTTATATAGTGATAATATAAGTATATAGATAATCATGCAGGAGGTTATTATGTTCTTATCCTTTCCTATATTAGCTGCTTTTTTGGGCATGTTCTTTGCACAATTCGTAAAAGTACCGATTCATTTTCTAGCTTCTAAAGAATTAAAATGGAAATTAATGTTTAGCACTGGCGGTATGCCTAGTTCACATACTGCGATGATTGTTTCATTAACGACAGCAATCGGGTTAGTGACAGGATTCCAATCAAATGAGTTTGCTATTTGCGTTGTATTAGCTGCGATCGTTATGCATGATGCGATGGGAGTTCGGAGGCATGCCGGTTATCATGCGGAAATACTGAATACGCTCTTAGCTGATTTTAACCGTCTGATCGAAACATTAAAAGACCCCAATTTAAAGAAACCGGAGTCAAGAGAAAAATTAAAAGAATTATTAGGTCACCAGCCTACAGAGGTCTTTTTTGGAGCCATAACTGGAATCATTGTCGGAGTCATTACTTACTATTTATATCCCTTTTAAATTATTTTTCATGTAACTTTTGTTTTAAGTTCACGATTTAAGTCATTTGCATACCAATAAGCCACACCGGTTGCGGCCAGAAGTAAGATACCTGTTACAACAAACACAGTTTGTACAGGGAAAATACCGCCAAGGATCCCTCCGATTATCGGGCCAATCATCCCGCCAATTTGATTAGAAGTTTGGTGTAACCCAAACGCCCGCCCGCGGAAATCGCTTTGGGTTGACCTTACAACTAGTCCATTTAACGCTGGGAATACGGCGCAGAAAAAGACACCGAAAATAAATCGAGTAATCGAGAATCCCCAAATATTGCTGAAAACAATTTGAGCGATGGTTCCGATTCCTCCACCCATTAACCCAATAAAAAGAATTTTTTGGAAACCAACTTTGTCAGCCCATTTCCCCCACATTGGGGCAAAAACGACACTTGCGATACCAGGAAGCGAAAAAACAATTCCTGCTAGTAATGACGCATGCTGGGAAGAACCGCCAAGGTCTACTATATATAATGGAAGTACTGGTTCGATGGTCATAATCGAAGCAGATGTAAGGCTTGTTAATCCAAGAACCATCATCAATGAACGGTTTGAAAGTGCCAATTTAAAATCATTCCGAATAGATCCCTTTTCTTTATTAGGAATGAAATTTTCCTCTATTACAAAAAATATTACAAGCAGCGTCGAAATGAGCGAAAACATTCCAGCACTTCCAAATGCAATGCGATTCCCAACCAATGATGCAATTCCCCCGCCTAAAAGTGGTCCCACAATACCACCTGAGGCAGAAGCAGAGGATATCATCGAAAGAGCGTACCCTACTTTATTACTTGGTGTATTTGTACCAACTAAGGCGATTGCGCCAGGGATGAATCCACTTAATAAACCCTGCATAATGCGTAATCCTAATAGCTGATACGGATTTGTAACAAAAGCCGTTAACGTATAGACAACAAACAAGGCAAATCCTGCTCGGATTAACAACGGCTTTCTTCCATATTTATCTGCGACCCTCCCCCAAAACGGTGAAGCTATCGCCCCGGCAAAAAATGCAGCACTAAATAACAAACCAGCCCAAACTTCCGTGTGATCATGCACACCAATCTGAAGCAGGAAAATAGGCAAAAATGGGATGACCATGGAAAAACTTGCTGAAACGAAAAAAACTCCTATCCATAGTACCCACAAATTACGTTTCCAAATAAGCACGCAAATCCATCTCCATTAACATTGATAATTTTAATAGTGTAATAGTAGCATAATTGCCATTTATTTTCATTTCCGAAATATTAGATTACAGAAATATTTTCTTCCTCCTCCCTTTCTCGTACAAAATATTCCTCTATTCCGTAAAATTGGTTCGTTTATGACAAAATCATAGGTATAATGTCATATTCCCATCGCTGCTGCAATGTTGTTCATCAAACCATAATGAAATGTAACCTTATCGTTCTGTATATAGTGTGTATACCCATGTTAGTGTTATATATAGAAAACATCAGGAGGTAGCACACATGAAAAACACTTATTTTAAAAAAGTTGCGGTAGCTTGTGTAGCTACATTTGCATTTATCGGGATACACAACAGTACAGTTGAAGCGATTACGCAATATCAAATTGTAAATGTAGACAGCTTGGCTGAAATTGGACAAGCATATGGTCCGATCATGGATGAAATGGAACAAGAAAATAATCAATATGATGACAAAAAAGAATTCATTCTTAATAAACCTGATTTAGTAGAAGAACAATCTCCCGAAATGGAGGTTGAAGTACCAGCTGATACGGAGCCTCAGGCAGCGGAACCAGAAATGGTCACTCAAGAAGCAGCACCTGAGCCAGCTCCACAAGCCGTTTCTATTTCAAATGAAGAGAAAGACTTATTTGCGAGGTTAGTAGAGGCAGAAGCTAAAGGTGAATCATATGAAGGAAAAGTTGCGGTGGCAACGGTTGTTTTAAACCGAGTTGATTCTCCAGAATTTCCAAATACAGTAACGGAAGTTATTAATGAAGTAGTTGGTACCGCTTATGCCTTTTCGCCAGTGCAAAATGGTGAAATTAATAATCCGGCATCAGATGAAGCAATTCGCGCAGTTGAGGAAGCTTTAACACGACAAGATCGTTTAAATGACAGCGTATATTTTTATAATCCAGAAATTGCAACTGATTCTTGGATTACGACTCGTGAAGTAGTAAAGACAGTTGGAAATCATGTATTTGCAAAATAAAAGCAAGAGCCGTAGTTAACGGCTCTTTTTTGCTGTTTTATTCTTCTTTTTCATAAGCAATAACTACAACTTCTTTATTGGCTTGTTCGCTTAATTTTTCTTCCAGTGATTTGATTTCATTTACTAAATTTGATGATAAGTCAGCAGCTACATAGTCCTTTTCATTGTCCATACTGATCTCTCCTTTTTATTTTTAGTATTCACCATAAAGGAGAAAGTATTACATTCGGTTTTTTTTAATGCCTCCGCAACATTTCAGGCTTTATTTACTAGTACATAATAATTAATTCTGTATTCTTTCCATTTATCCTTCATTATTTTACCTAAACCGTTCATATACTAGTATAGATAAGTAATAAAAATACCTGAGATGAGTGGTGAATATGAGAGATTTAACCTTTAAAGCTTTTGCCATAACCAATGAAATTGACCTGAACAAAATCGCCGTTCATTGCGGAATTCCGAAGAAATTCACCTGGGAAGAGCCATTAATTTTAAGGGGTGAAATATTAAAATCAATTCTCTATAAAGATGTGGACGAATCACAAATGGTTCTAGTATTTTCCTTCGGCAGCATTGTCTTCATTAATCACTCAACTCCGAATGAGATAACTGCTTTATTGAACTACCTCCACTCCTTCGAGCCAGACATTGAGGTTAAAAACGCAGACCGATACAGCGATGATTACAGTTTGCATATAAAAGAAACCGAAAGCATTGAGTTAACAGATGAATATGTGGTCGTTCCTGAATATGAAAGCTACTATCCTGAGTTGATTTCTACCGTATTGGCAAAGTCAGTTGCTTTGGAAAAAACAGAGGAACAGCTGGGGCAAATTAATGATAAACTAGAAACAATGATAGATCGGCTAGAGAAAGGCAAACTGCGAATCGGAAATAAGGAACTAGCGAGAACGACTGCAAAAATCGTTCGTCACGAGTACAATACCTTAGCTTATATTATGATTCTGGATAAGCCTGACATCACTTGGACAAGCAGTACAGCGGGGGAATTTTACGATAAAATGCTCGAGTTTTTCGAACTGAATGATCGCTATAAAATCTTAAAAAGTAAAACAGAAATACTTTATAACATCATGGATGGATTTTCGACCATCAGTCACTCGATTCGCGGACTATTTGTTGAATGGATCATTGTGATACTCATCCTTTTTGAAATTGTTTTATCCCTACTAGGTATAGCGGGATTGCTTCCATAACTGTATAAAACAGAGCCCCTTTTCACAATCAATTTGATTGATAAAAAGGGGCTCACTGGTATTATTTAGCTGGATACATTTCTTGCAAAAAGGATACAGATTCATTAATTAATGATTTTAATACCTCAACATCAATATCTGCTACTTTATTAATGTACACACACGCTTTCCCTGTTGTGAGTTTTCCAAACTGTTTTAATAATTCTCCCCGCTTTGTTTCACCAGGTGCAAAGTACAAGCTAATTTTTGCTTTTCTTGGAGAAAAGCCAACGAGAGGAGCGTCCCCTTCGTGACCGGATTCATATTTGTAATGGTAGGATCCAAAACCGATAATACTTGGTCCCCACATTTTTGCTTCAAAACCAGTAGTTTCAGTGAAGAGATCTAATAATTTGTATGCATCTTCACGTTTTTTAGGGCTATCGACTTGTTCAATGAACTCAATTACACTATTGTCTGTTTCCTTCGTTTTTAATTCGTACATTGGTTTTGCTCCCTTCGTTAAAAATATTCATATTACTGCCCATTCTACCATAATTCTCCACTAGAAGAGACGCATAGAAAAGGCCTAAAAAAGAACCTAAGTTTTTAGGCTCAGGTTCATACAAATATATTTTTTTAAAGGCTCTATGACAATTTTTTATTCATATTGTACCATAGTACACCGCCATGCTCCGATTTTGAAACACCTCTATTTTTGTATCCCAAGTTTTCATAAAAACGTATTAAGTCCTCTTTACAGGTAAGTGTAATACTTTCGCGATTTTTTGATAATGCCTCTTTTTCAAGATGTGTAAGTAACGCTGTTGCTACTCCTCGGGTTTGGAAATGAGGTGTCACCGCTACTCCTAAAACGGTTTGATGACCACCTGATTTAGGATTTGGCTTAATCTCCTCAAATAAATCATCTGTAATAAATTCCTTTTCAATCACTGGTCCATTCACTAAACCCACAATCACGCCACACTCTTCTGCCACAAAAAAACTATCTGGAATTAATTGAATACGCTGTTTAAACGCATTTTCCGTAGCTGCTTCTTCTATAGGGAAGCAAATGTGTTCAATGATTAAAAGGTCAGGTAAATCATTCATCGTCACGTTACGTATGGTTAACATTTTAACACTCCATTTTCCAAAGTATCATTCGTGTTCAAATTTAAACATTCTTATAATATAAAATTATACAAAACTATGGAATGAGATATAAGGGGCAATAACAACTTATTAAGAATAACTATAAGAAAAAGCTAGGCTTGAGACCTAACTTTTTAAAACGTATTAGTAATCTGATTATTTAATAGGCAATATTTTTTATGGAAGAAGTGAAGAACAAGAAGCCATTCGCTACTGTTCTTATTACATTTTATTACTGGTGGAAGAAGGTTCAAAATATCTTAGTAAAAGCTATGGATAGACCATTCTATCTACCATATCAAATTGTATCCCTCTTCGATCAATTTCTTCTTCTAACAATTTTATAAAGTCTTCGTCTAACTTTAGCTTTACAGCATTAAAATATGTGTCTATTAAAACTTTGTTGCTCATGCTTGAAAACATATCCTACTCCTCAAAGCGAATGGCATTCTGTCCCTTCACCTACTTTCATTATATTTTTATTCCAAGTAACAAACCATGCTAATTATTTCCAGCGAAAAGGGTACACTAGGGTATTATACCTAGTTGGAAAATGGAGTTCGCAGCGCACTCGGATTCATAACATTATAAGCTTACAGTTTCCCGTAGCCTTGGTTAGTATAGTAATCCATTAAACCAGTAGACCATTCTTTCGGTCGTTCTTGAACGGCCTTTTTAAAGGATCGCGACAAATGTAAAAAAATGGCTTGATATGATTCCAAGCCATTTCTTTATGATGATGTTCCTTACGTAGATTGTTCTGTTTTCTTCCCCGATAGGAACCAGCCACCCAAAGCAATGAGAAGCATAACAGACCAAAAGATGGTATTCCAAATTGGTCCTTCAACAAAATCATGAGGAATAACGTGTAAAGCCGGATGTGCAAGAGTATGCATTAACAACTTAACCCCAACCCAGCCAACGAGTAACATCGCTGCTGTTTCAAGAGTCGGGCGTTGTGTCAGGATTTTAACAAAGAATCCTGCTGCAAAGCGAATCACAATTAATCCAGCGATTGCACCGATTAATATTACAATGAATTGTGCGCCATCCATTCCACCGATTTCGCCCATTGGCGTACCTGGCAATGCAATGACAAGAGCGACTGCAGCTAAAATCGAATCAACAGCGAAGGCGATATCAGCTAATGCGATTTGAGCTACAGTAGCTCGGTAGCTTTTTCCTGATTTATCTCTATTGCCATGGCCCTTTTTAAGCAAATGTTTTAATGCAATGAAGATTAAATACGCTGCTCCAATGGCTTGAATCCACCAAACATGAAACAAAAACGAAATAATAAAGATAGCACCAATCCTAAAAATGAAGGCTAGCATTAAACCGATATTGATCGCCTTTTTTTGCTGAACTTCAGGCAAATGCTTCGCCATGATTGCTAGTACCAACGCATTATCCGCAGATAATAAGCCCTCTAACAAAATCAAAATAAGTAAAACCCATCCATATTCTAATAACAAAGAAAGTTCCATTTTAACCCCCTGCGTATGATAGCAACATGATAATAGTATAAATTATGTTTATACCCATTTAATACTATTTTGCATGATTTGCTTCATAAAAATTTCCATTAATAGTTTAGTATAATATTGTTATAGATGATATACCCCATTTATAGTTAAAATAATCATGAAAATTTAAATTTACTCTGGTATGGTTAGAGTACTTGAATAACTCTGTAAAAGAAAAACCCCTGAGACACAGGTGTTATAAATATATTCAGTTTAAGTTAGGTGCAAAACATATTTTGAAAAACTCATGTTTACTTTTCTGCATGGACACTTTTTAAGCGATTAGTGACTTTAGCTGGCTTAGGTTCACCGCTCATTTTAAAAATGAGAATGCCAACAATAATTACTAATACACCTATTAATTGTTGAAGGGTAAAAGGTACCTTTTCAATTCCCATCCAGCCAAATGTATCCCACAATAGTGCAATTCCCAGCTGTGATGTAAGTAAAATTGAAATCGCATAGGTTGGACCAAGCAACTTTATACCTTGCACGACACAGGTTACTACTCCAATTCCTATTAATCCACTAAACCAGTACCATATCTTCATATTTTGTAATTGAAAAAGTTGTTGGCCTTCGAACAGAAAACCGATAGTAAATGAAGCAACAAATCCTAAACCTAATACTAAGGTAGTTGTTGTCCATGAACCAGCGTGTTCCCCGACTTTACTATTGAATATATTTTGCAGACTGACTAAAGCTCCTGCCAGTATCGCAAATAAAATTCCTAGAATCATTTCTGATACACTCCAATGTGTAATATTTAATAGAAACTCATGAAAGGCTGCAAGTTGCAACTTTTGTTATAGGGAACGTTCGTTATCATTCCCCCATCTAATTTACTCGTAAATATTCCCTCCAGCTAAGGTTTTTAAGGCTTCTCTATCCTTAATAAGAATCGATCCTTTAGCGCGCTCAACTAGTCCATCGGAACAAAACTGCCGTATAACCCGATTTAGGTGGCGATAACTGGTGCCGATAAGATTTGCAGTATCTGTCAAACTAGTGGTACTTAGCTGCCCAGTAAATAATGATTCATTTTCATCTTGGGTAACCGACAATAAATAACTGGCTAAACGAACCTCAACCGGATACATTAAATTGAAACTCATCGAATTATTCTTCAAATAAAACTTTTCGGTAATTATTTTTAAAATAAATTGCAGAAATGGCGAAAAATCTTTTGTGAATTTTTTCAGCATAGTATGCTGCACACCGATCATATAGACCGTTGAAACAGCCTCCACCGTATTAATGGTATCGATCTCCTGCACATATTCAATATCACCTATCACTTCAATCGGTGATTTAAAAGATAAAATGAGTGTTTTTCCTTCGGCTGAAGTGGTGTAGATTTTTATTTTCCCTTTTACCAGGACATACAAATACTTGGATGGTTCACCTTGGGATAAGATAAGTTCTCCTTGCTCGAAATGATATAGAGACAAATAGGGCATGATTGCTTCATTAAATATGGATTCTAGATGTTTAGCCTGCAAATAGGACTGCACTAACTGATGATCTTTTATTTCTTTCATGATTCCACCTCCAGCACGGACCAATTCTTCACATCAAAACCGTAATATGATAACACCCACGATCATCATCGCAATTCCTACAAACTGAGGTAACCTCATCTTCTGTTTCGGAATACCAAACCAGCCCTTGCTATCAATTAAAAAGGTCAAACTTAACTGTGCTATTAATAGGACAGAAATGGAAAGGGTAACCCCTACGTATTCTATGGATGCCACATTACTAAAGATAATAATTGCTGCAAACGCACCACTAGTCAAGTATAGTGGTTCTACATTCTTTAACCTTCTCCATTTCTTATCTCTTACAAATATCATGACCAGCAAACTTACAAGAAATCCTGTAAATTGCGTAATGGTTGCGGTCTGCCACGTGCCAATATCTTGACTAATCCGGGTATTTGCAACACCCTGAAGCGTAATAAATGCACCGCCTAAAAATGCAAATAAACTCCCTTTCATTTTCTCTTCTCTCCAATTTATCTAGATTTATAATTTAATTAAATGATAAATCTAGAGTTCTCGGATAGGACATATGTCCTCAAATATTAAAATGAAGCTCATCTTACAAAAAAATTCCTTTGATAAATTAAGCCGTTCAATAGAAATTCAGCCCTTCTTTACTGTCTTCTGGCACGTAATGTAGCCTAATTCGAAAAATAATACATACATTAATACTGACGGATTCTGAAAAGGAGGAAATTATGTCCGCTCCAAAACATCCTGTTGTAAAGCCTTATTTAATAACACGCAGGTTAAAGCCTGAGAATCAGGAAACACCTATACAGTTTATCGAGAATGATTTTATCTCTAACAATTTATTCTATAGACGCAACCACTTTACTTATCCAAAGCTGACCTATTCAAACTATTTTCTCCCCATAAATGGGTTGGTTACTACCCCCTTACTGCTTTCCATGCAAAATATCCTTCAGCTGCCCTCGAAAACCTTAGAAGTTGTTCTTGAGTGTTCCGGAAATAAACGCAGCCTATTTGAACCAAAAGTGTTTGGCGAACAATGGGGAAAAGGTGCAATTAGCCAAGGCATTTGGAAAGGCGTTCCTTTGCGTACCCTGCTCGGATATTCAGGAATTATGGAAGGGGCAAAAGAAGTCGTCGTGGAAGGATATGATTTTGGAAAAAGAACGGACATAGACAAGGTGTTCTCTTATACTAGGAGTTTACCGTTAGAAAAGGCCTTACATCCTGATACGATTATTGCTTATGAATTTAATAACCAGCCATTATCTTTTAAACACGGATTTCCGTTCAGATTAATCGTACCACAATGGTATGGTATGGCGTCTGTCAAATGGATTAAGCAAATAAGTGTAATTGCTGCTCATTTTACTGGGCCTTTTCAGAACATTGACTATATGTATTATCCAAATCAGGAAAATGACGAAGGTGCTCATCCTGTTACTACCATGAATGTAAACTCAACGATTCAAAGACCGTTAGATATGGCTAGGTTAAATAAAGGTAAAAATGTTATAAGGGGCATGGCCTGGACAGGTAAAGGCATCATAACAAAGGTAGAAATCAGTACTGACAGTGGACACACATGGTCCGAGGCACAGGTAGGTGATTCAAAATCAGGCTACAAATGGGTTCCTTGGTCTTATGAATGGAATCCAGTTGAAAAAGGTATGTTTACCGTTATGTCAAAAGCATCAGATTCTTTTGGTCAAACTCAGTCCACCAAACCATATTGGAATAGAAATGGGTATGGATATAATGCTATCGATCAAGTTAAAGTAAAGGTTGAATAGTAAAGTAGAGCAGGAAATTAACCCCTGCTCTACTTTACATATTCTCTCTCTCTCATTACTAATGTTCTCTTAATAAATCATCCACAGTCATTTTCATTGTATAAATGACTGTTTTTTTATAGTGGGCAGCTAAAAGAAGGACTCTGATTTGTTGCGAGCGGGATAATTGTTTAAAACGAGGCTCTTGTTTTAAAAAGGATCGGACAATGGACCAACTAGATGGCATTAATGGAAAATCATCAAGCGGTTGTTTTCTGCGAAATCGTTGAAACCAGGAAATAGTTTTAGAAGGCGGACTTTTATCAACAATACAGGGAGCATATAAATTTTTTGTATGTTTTCGAAGAGATTCATAACGATCTTGTCCGCTGATAATCGTATAGTTGTTGTCCTTCCGATTTTTTCTTACAACCAAAACAAACATGCAATCCCACATCAATCGCTGGAGCTTTTTAATATGTTCCGTTACTTTCAATGATACGTCAGGTTTAATTTTGTTCAGGGGTATATATTGAATGGTAAATTTCACAAACATCCCCTCCTGTTCTATATATAATTATATGAAGGATCTGGGCACAAGTGACCTGCAAACAACTTTCCATTTGTTTTCATACTTGCCTAACCACTTTTGTTATATAACAAATACTTCCCTGTTATATATCATAATTACATTCCACCTATCAAATAACACCAACACCAAGTGGGTTCCAACATCTGATTGCAAAATTCTGTTGTAATTGTTTTGGTGTCCTGTTACAATTAAAATAATTTAATTTATAGAATATTTACAATATTCTTTATTAAACTCTGTTTCACAGATGGGAGGAATACTTTTGACAAAATTGCCAAAAACAAATGAATTAGGTTTTTTTGAAATCCGTCTTGAGTCCATTGGCGGGTTAGGAGCTAATCTGGCTGGTAAAATGCTTTCCGAGGATGGAGTTGTTGGAAACGGACTGAATGGGGTCGGTTTTTCATCATACGGTTCAGAGAAAAAAGGTTCCCCAGTAAAAGCCCATATACGTTTTTGCGAGCCAGAAACAAACATTCGAGACACCACACCAATAGAACGCCCTCATGTTGTTGGCATTTTCCATGATGCCCTTTTTAAAACCATCGACTGCACAAGCGGGATCTATCCTGACAGCACCATCCTAGTAAACTCACAAAAATCCCCTGACGAACTTAAAAATCTCATGAAAATTACTGGCGGAACCATCGCCATCATTGATGCCACTGGTATCGCGTTAGAAGAACAAACAAAAGCCAACACCGCAATGCTCGGTGCTCTTTATCGTATCTTGGACTTTTTAGATCCAGAATCGATGAAACAAACAATCCGACGTACCTTTGAAAAAAAATACCCACATCTGGTTGAACCAAATATTAGGACATTCGACCGTGGATTTAATGAAGTCGAATTTAAAACGTATCTTCCTGAAGATGGCGTCGAACCTAAACCTTTTTCAAGGTCAGAACCCCTTCTTGGTTATCAAACTCAGGCGATTGGCGGTATGATTATTAATCCGGGAAACAGCATGTTAAAGGATTTAAGTATTTCTCGTGCCGGTATGCTCCCTCATTTTCATGAGGAAAAATGCATCAATTGCGCTGCATGTGACACAGCTTGCCCCGATTTTTGCTTTGTATGGGAGGAAAAAGCAGACAAAAAAGGTCGTCCACAAATGTTTCTAAGTGGTATTGACTATCAATATTGTAAAGGCTGCTTGAAGTGTGTAACGGCCTGTCCTGTGGAAGCGCTATCAGGGGAACGAGAATATAATGATGGTTATGCAGACAAGAACCGTGTACCTCATCTTTTTGATTTAGCCACTCAAAACTAAGGAAGGACGGGATCTTTATGTCCATTGAAATAAACCAAGAAAATCATAAAACCGAACTTGGGACGGTTGAGCAAAGTTTTGTGTTTGAATCTGGTAATGAGATGGCGGCCTATGCTGCCCACCAAATTAATTATCATGTAATGGGATACTTCCCCATTTCCCCATCAACAGAGGTTGCCCAGTTCCTTGATGGAATGAAGTCCAGAGGTGAACATGATATTGTTTTAATTCCAGCTGATGGTGAACACGGTTCTGCAGGTATATGTTACGGGGCTTCAACTGGCGGCGGCCGTGTGTTTAACTCTACTAGCGCTAATGGATTCCTCTATATGTTAGAGCAACTTCCTGTTCAATCCGGAACCCGGTTTCCGATGGTATTAAATTTAGTGAATCGATCTGTTTCAGGTCCTTTAAATATTCATGGTGATCATTCTGATTTATATTTCGGTTTGAATACGGGATGGCCAATCCTAATGGCCCGTGATCCGCAAATCGTCTATGATATGAACATAATTGCGATTAAATTAGCAGAAGATCCAGCAGTCAGACTGCCAGTCATTGTTTCGTTCGACGGGTATTTTACTTCCCATCAAAAACGCCGTGTTCAGGTCATTAAAAATAGAAGTGATGTTCAAAAGTTTATCGGCGAGCCTCCAAGAAATTTCCCTCATGCTTTAGATCGTGAGAATCCAGTAACCATCGGTCCATATATGAATGAACCTGACTATATTAATAACTGCTATCAACAATCAGAAGCGATGTACAATGCTGAAGCAGTATTCGAGCGAATTTCAAAAGAATATGCCGAATTAACTGGACGTGAGTATCCGATCCTTGATTTATATCGTATGGAGGACGCTGAGGTGGCGGTATTTATGTTGAATTCTGCTGCTGAGGTTTGTAAAGACGTGGTCGACCGACTCCGTTTGAAAGGGATTAAAGCAGGTGTCATTTCACCAAATATGATACGTCCCTTCCCTCAAAAACAAATAGCGGAAGCCTTGAAAAACGTAAAAGCTGTTACAGTTGGTGATCGTGCCGATTCTTACGGAGCGCATGGCGGAAACATGGCGCTTGAACTAAGAGCAGCATTGCAAACCGTTGGAAATGCTCATACAAAGGTAATCAACCGAATTTACGGATTGGGCGGAAAAGACTTTTATGCAGACGACGCTGAACACTTTTTCCAATTAGCGATAGAAGCTGCCGAAAAAGGATTTGCTGAAAAGCCTTTTGATTACTTTGGGCATAATCCTGGAGACCCAGAGTTTGCTCCAAAGCGCGTTTTAAATCCAATGAAAAAAGAAGACTTAAATACTGGATTAATCACGGTCACTCCTGATGAAAAAACGGGCGAATTGAAAGTGAAAATCCCGCCTATGAGGAGTTTAACGAAAAAGCCAAAACGCCTTGCTTCTGGTCACGGAGCATGTCCTGGCTGCGGAATTTTCTCAGGATTGGAATTGTTTTTTAAAGGAATTGAAGGGGATATTGTCGCATTATTCCATACCGGTTGTGCGATGGTAGTAACAACCGGTTTCCCTTATAGTTCTCATAAAGCTACCTACATCCATAACCTATTCCAAAATGGCTCTGCCACCCTTTCCGGTCTTGTGGAAATGTTCCATGAAAGGAAAAGACGCGGTGAATTAGCGGAATTAGGACTGAGTGACGACTTTACTTTTGTGATGGTGACTGGTGACGGGGGTATGGACATCGGCATGGGTCCTGCGATTGGAACGGCTTTACGAAACCATAAAATGATCATTCTTGAGTATGATAATGAAGGTTACATGAATACAGGCAGCCAGCTGTCCTACTCTACTCCAATGGGCCATATGACAAGTACATCCAATATTGGCGGCTTCCAAAATGGAAAGCCATTCCATCATAAAGATACTGCTCAAATTATGGCTGCTACTCATATTCCATATGTATTTACCGGTACCGAAGCTTTCGATCGCGATCTCTTAAAGAAAGCAGCCAAAGCCCAGTGGTATGCCAATAATGAAGGATTGGTTTATGGCAAAATTCTAATTACCTGTCCCTTGAACTGGAAATCAAAGGATGAACTAGGACAGACGATTGTCGAGGCTGCTGTTAACTCATGCTTCTTCCCTCTCTATGAGGTTGAGCATGGGATTACAACCGTTACCTATAATCCAGAGGAGAAAAATAAACGATTAGCTGTATCCGAATGGTTAAAGCTCATGGGTAAAACGAAACACCTTCTCAATGAGAACAGCAAAGTTATGCTGGATATGTTTGATAAAGAAGTTGACCGCCGTTGGAATATGCTGAAAGCGAAGCATGAAAGTCCTTATCTATAAAAGAATGAATCCCAAGTGCTGGAATAGCACTTGGGATTTTTCTTAGCTTTATATGGAAATAAAGTCTATTGATTTTAATTTTATTGCTTAATTAAACGTTGTAACTCCGTTTCAACTGCAAATACCCGCTTATTTAATGCATCTGTTTTATTATCAAAGTGATCAGTAATCTTTTCAGAAAAGTCACCCAGTTATCTAATTACACTTTTATGATTTTCCTTTTGCTCATTTTTTAGCTCGTTAATAGCTTGTTCAAGCATCGCGGCTTTATTCCCAAGTTCAGTCTGACCGGTCTTAAGTTCATTCACGTCGTTCCCTAACTTTGTTTGTCCGGTCTTAAGTTATGCAACCAAATCTAAAATGGTAGGTCTTCATTATTTTTATAGAAAATAATTTTATCTTTATTTATAGCCCGGCTTGTCTTTCCTTCATCATTTTCCATTTCCTCTCTTGTAACACCAAAAGGAACACCATTTGAAGTATATCCTGCGATGAAGTAAAAGATATCATCTTCATAATTCTCCGCTACTTCTTTTCGTTTCCTACTTTCTTTTTGTTTTTGCCTAGCAATTAAAGATTGCTCGACTTGCTTTTTGTATGTCTGTTTAAATTTATAACCCAACATTTCCAGCTCTGTAATTGCACATAATAAGTCAACACCAAACCAATTACTATAACCTTTTGCAATATTTTTTCCATCATACTGCTCGGCCCATTTTTTTGCATTTTGAAGCCGAGCATTACGATTATATCGTTTCCTTCTTGGAGTATTACTCGGATTTTTCTTACTTTTTGCCATACTTTATCCCACTCTTTTACAAAATTTATTCCTCATCGTCTTCCTCAAAAACCCATTCAATCGTATAATATGAATCCAATAAAGCTTCCTGAAATCCCCAGCCTTCAGGTGCTGCTGGTCACAACGTTATCTAATCTAGAAGAAAATGCCTTATACAATTCTTCATCCCGGTCCCCTGTATTCATGTTGATTTTTGTGTAGGGTTGAGAATTCATAGGCGGATAATTTCCGGCTAATGTATATAGAGGAACCTTAAGAAGCAGAAATAAGCGGAGATATTCTGGTTAACTGCTTTAAATAAGACAAATTACATGAATTTGGATACAATAAGCGGAAAAACTCCGCTTATTTTTAAGGATATATGGGTAATTCCCAATTTAAACGGAAATTCTCCGCTTATTTTCCAAACACAGTAAAATCAACATTCAGTTTTAACAGAGCCTATCAATTAAAAGAGGCAACCCCGATGGTCACCTCGTTTACATGACTTCATTCCGCTTCTTCAAATACCGATACAATATTATACTAAAGACGGAGCATAACAAGCCACAGACGCCTATAAATATAAATCCAGCCTGAAATCCTCTCATGAGACCCATTTCAGCTCCAAGAAGAGTTGTGAACCATCTTTTAAAAAATTCAATCAGTGCTCCTAAGAATAAATTGCTGATTACGACCACAATTCCCATTACCGTTACCGTAACGGTAATCGCAGCGTCAAGTCCAGTAGGATATCTTTTAGCAATCAATGCCATTACGGTCGGATAAACGGGTGCAATCCCGAACCCCGCTGCAGCATATAACCATACCCCTGATGGTCCGAATAATGTAGCCAAAATGGTGGTAATTCCTGCAAGAGCGGAAAAAACAATGATTGAGATCATAAATCCTATTTTATCGGTTACAAATCCTAGAAGTAACCTTCCTACCATAAAACAGAGAAAAAAGATGGATAACATACCAGAAGCGGCTGTTGAACTCCATTGAAAAGATCTTTCTAAAAAGTTAACAAGCCAGCCTGCAATCGAAAGCTCCACAATAACCCCAAACGAAAGAATGATAATAATGAACCATGCTACCCGATCCTTTAAGAACATCTTAACAGGCAGGCGCTCGTGAGTAGTTGTTTTGTCGACCGGAAGGGTACTAAAAAATGCAGGAATCATAGGAATGATACATAATGAGAGCATGAAAAAATACATTCCCTGCCATCCTAAATCACGTCCCCCGATAAATGTCAGACCCATTAAACCCGCCGCCATCAATGGTGCCGCTGTCGAACTAAGTCCATAAAAAAAATGAGAAAGATTCATCATAAAGCCAGTATTTTTTGTAAAAATTCTTGCAGCCAAAATCGCTAAAGCTATTTCTAACATCCCGTTTCCTAAATACATAATGAAATAGGAAACAGAAAAAATGGCAAAATTACTAGAAAAATAAATAAAAACACCTGATATCGCCATCGTTCCAAAGGCTAACAAACTCGTAAGCTTAATGCCGACTTTAGATGAAAAAGCACCAGTAAAGCTGCAGGCGATTAAGAATCCAATTGAATTAATCGCTAATAGAAAACCCACCTGCAGCTCATCTATTCCATAATCGATTTGCATTTGAGGAATCGCTGGTCCCTTGATATTCTCAGATAACCCAAAAACTAGGTATCCTAGAAAAATCACAAAAAATGAAAGTGGTATGTATTTCTTAACCGGTTGTGTTTGTGGCAATGTTTGCATAGTATAGATCCCTTCACTTGTTTGTTAATACCACTTACCTTCTGAAACCACAATCACTTGCCCTCCAACTTGGATGAGATAGTGGTCATCAGTCTTTTTGGCATTTATTTTTAGTAGCGATGGTCTGCCAATAAAAGCACCTTGTTCAACACGATAGTTTATTTTATTGGAATGGAAAAAGTTATGTTTTAATAGATAACCTGCTAAATTTCCATTCGCACTTCCTGTTGCTGGGTCTTCTAGATATCCCGGTATTGGCATAAATAATCTTATATTTAGATTGTTTTCTGGGTTTGCCGTTTCTGTTGTAAAAACGAGTAAATTAACATCTCCCATATCCTTCAATAGGTCTGCATAAGCTCGATGATTAATTTTACAACGACTTACAGCTTCCAATGAATTCAAATAGACAATTACACTTGGTAATCCGGTTGATACCACTTGTATTGGAAAATCAGTATTGATATCTTCTCGATTAATTTGTAGTGAAGCTACAATTCTATCAATCTCAACATTAGGACCAAATTCAGGTTGATTTTGAGTCATCCAGGCGTATTGGTCTTCAAAAACAACTGGTATTTGCCCAACAGGAAGATTAAGTTTAATTTCACTACTTTCTGAGCGGTTTAATAAATTGTTGATAACATAAGCAGTTCCGAGGGTTGGATGTCCTGCAAAAGGTAATTCAGAGTCAGGAGAGAAAATCTTAACATCATACCCTCCATTATCCTGTAATCCAGAAATAATAAAAGTTGTTTCTGAAAAATTTACTTCCCTGGAAATTTTTTGCATTTCAGTCGTCTCAATTTTTCTATCTGGAATAAAAACAGCCAATTGATTTCCCTCATATTTGTTTTCAGCAAACACATCGACAATATAAAATTTCACCTTAATTTCCTCCTTACTTTTACTTGATTAACAACAATAGTCATATGGATGAAGAGGAGGATTTGCAGGAAGCAGCCATTTTGGTTTATATAATGGATCCTTCCAATGCCAAGCCCCTAAGGCAGCTGCACACGCATCAATTGTATGACTTTCTTTTTCTATAAATGCAGGCAGTTCTTTTATTTGTTGCTCTTCTAGCCAGTTTAGTAAAAAAGTTCTTGCGGATAAATCTTGTTTGTAGTTCAATACATATTGGATATCTTCAAGAAGAAGTCTTGAACCGATTACAGCACCTGGATGAACTTCGACGATAGAGATTGGGTTAGAAGTTTTCATATTTTCAATTTCTCTTGTAAGTTTAATCCCTCTCAAAGTAAGATAGACCATTCGATTGAAAGTCGGAGGCATGATGGATCCAGACTTCATCCCAAACGAAATAATAAACTGTCTGAGCAGCTTATCTCCTTGCCTGTCCCCTCCACCATCCTCATAGGACAAGGGAGCATCGATTCCAATAATCACTTCATCAATCTTACTTTGAACCTGAATTTCTTCTAATATGTCAATGTCACTTACGTCACTCATTAGTTTAAGAAATTTCAATTCCCTATCCTGTTTTTCAAATAACGATAAAACTGTATCTTTATGATTACTTGGCCCAGATAAATCAATCCCTATCACTCTCATGAACAATCCCGCTTTCAGCCTACCAATAGTTTTTTTTAGCTACTTTTTTATAATCTTATCAACATTATCTTTAAACGTCACGGTTAAACTCTCCAGCATATCACCCTAAAAAAAATCCCTGGATATGAATGTATCCAAGGATTCAATAATTCTGCTGTCTATAAGCTCATTTTAATATCTGTATTCACTTTATGCTTGATATTTTTAAAGATAATGATAGAACAAAGAATCGTGATTAAATTGATAGTTGGGATAATGAATATGACTGGGATCACATTCACACCCACAAGAGCCATTCCAATGATTTTGCCTGTAAGAGCGGTCATTAAAAGAGTTAAAAAAACAAAATAAACGGGACCTAGTAAATATCCAAGAGGAAGTTTTTTAACCATAAAGACACCCAAAATGAACGAGATTGGCAGAAAAAGTGCTAAATCTAATCCCTGAACAATTAAGGTAGTGTAATGATCTAAATCGATGGGTAAAACATCATTGATTAATGGAGGAACGACAACCTGAAGCCACATACCGCCGATAGCTACGGCATTAAAGATAAGAAATCCACCTAATAATTTCACTTGTAATATGGTATCAAAGAATTTACTAAGGTTCTCAAAATGGAGTGAAAATAGCGTAAGGATGTATAAAAACTCCATTCACATTTATTATATACAGCTATTTAGAAAATTCAGGCGGATATTGTGGCAATATTTTTAAAATTCAAATCGTCTGTTTAGGTCAAAAAAATCCCAGGACTTTAGTAAAGCCTGGGGATTTTATTCGTTATTTATAAATTTTTATAATAAATAACAGTGGTATCTAGTTCGCCTTTTCCGGATAGAGCAAAGTTAGGAATTTTTCCTGCAGGTATAAAACCAAATGATTGATAAAGTAGATTAGAAGGGTCTCCTTCCCTTGTATCGAGAACCAGCAAAGTCCTTCCTTCATTTATTGCTCTTTCTTCTGCCATTTTCAATAGTGCACGACCGACTCCTTTGCGTCTAGCATTGGGACCTGTCATTAGTTTTGCAATCTCAGCTCGATGAAGACCGTTCTGCTTGGTACATAAATGAACCTGGATGGTTCCAACGATCTCATTATTTATCTTCGCAATAAACAAAACGACATCTGGTTTTAATACAGTTTGCCAATATTGTCTTGCAGCTGATAGCTTCATAGGAGGTAAAAAACCAATAGACGCACCTTCATCCACCACTTTAACCAATAGTTCCGAAAGAGGATTTATATGGGTCTCAATGGATTCAATTTCTTCAATTTTTAGCACATTTAACACCTCTATCTGAAAAATTTGTAGATATATTTAAAAAGTGTGTAGATATCGCTTATATATTCAAAAAAAGTGTTACTATAATGAAAATTATACGTTGGAAAAAGGTGCTGCCAATGATTTCTAAAAATGAGTCTCATAATCCATTGAGAATAACTTATTTTTTCGCTGTTTTAATAACAATTCTACTTGGACTGGCTTCTAGAAAATACAGCCATCTATTATTCTCCTTTTTAGCAGAGAATGCTGGAGATGTACTATGGGCAATGATGGTATATTTCGGATTCCGTTTCTTATTTTTGAAAAAGAGTATATTAATGGCCATCTTTCTTAGTTGTTTATTCAGCTTCGGTATCGAATTCAGTCAGCTGTATCAGGAAGAGTGGATCGATCAGATTCGCGGAACGCTGCTGGGAGCGTTGATACTAGGTAAAGGCTTCCTTACTGTGGATCTAATACGATATACAACAGGAATTGTTATAGCCACTAGCTTAGATCGTGTGGCGATCATAAAAAAACAGAAAAACATATAAATCAATGTTCTTCTGTTTTGGATTTAAATCTCTTAATAACAATATTTTACTGTGTTTGGAAAATAAGCGGAGAATTTCCGTTTAAATTGGGAAATAACCATATTTCCTTAAAAATAGGCGGAGTTTTTCCGCTTATTGTATCCAAATCCTTGGAATTTGTCTTATTTAAAGCAGTTAACCGGAATATCTCCGCTTATATATGCTTCCTAAGGTTCCTCTATAAACAATAGCCGGAAATTCTCCGCCTATGAATTCTCAACCCTACACGAAAAATCAACAATGAAAAATAACAGAGCCTACTAGTAAAAAAATAACAGTTACTTTTTACTATAATCTATTCTGTTAATTTTGAAAATATTTTAATACTTTCAACCTACCCATCATCATGACTTTTTTCAAGTTGTAGCTTCCCACTATTGGGGGCTTTTAGAGCAAAAAAATAGGCTGCACCAGCAACCTAAACTACAAGTTTTAACTTAAGCGTATTTTATGCCTGCAAGCTTGATATTATTTATATCACTTGACCCGCAAGGTGTAACTGCATACGTCATTTCACATTTTGGGCAATTCATGACAACGGTTTCTAGCGTAAACGTTTCTCCACACTCGCAGTGAATCTCATGCGCCACTGTTGGTGCAAGTTTATCTTTTCCTTTACTTTTAACATGATCAACGATGTCTTTTCCATCTCTAATATGTGATGAACAACCACAGCTCATTTGTAACCCACCAAGAATAAAGTTTATTTACTTAGTAAATTAATAATAGCATAGAAAAAAGGGCTCCAATCGTTCTAAAATCAAACAGATTATGAATTTTATCTATCTCAGAATTAAAAAAGAAGACTTCTAAACTAGGAGTCTTCTAATTAATGTACACGGATTATTTCATATATGTCTTCGTCGTGATGAACCCTTGTATGCTTGGATTCAATACGTTCAAACTCCACAATCTCTTCATCATACATTGACTCGCCAAACCACCAGTTTTTGAATTCAAGAAAAAGTTCTGTAAACATCTTGATACCTCCAGTAAAGGTTAATGGATTTCTTATACTCTTATTATCAATGTGAATCTATTCACATAAAAGCGCTTGCAAAATAGGCGTAATAGGAAAATAATAATGAATTATTTGAAAATAAAAGGCCGATAAATAATAGAAAATGGACTCACAAATCGAGTCCCCTCTTCATTGTTTTGTATGCCTATCAATCGAAGCAACCGCCTCGATTTCCACCAACTGGTTTTTATAATTGTATCAGAGATATCTTGATCTTTGTTCGTAAGACAAACCAAATTTAACTTTTCTATTAAAAATCCGCGAATGACTAACAGCTTGTCCTATACAATATCTGCTTGTCCGAATATATTATTATCGTAAAAGCAAATCACCTCAAGGAAAGGGGGGATTCAGATGGCAGCAGGACAAGGAAATTTCACTGAATTGGCGCTAGTTTTCTTGATTATCTTCATCCTTTTCATTCTTTTAACTCTCTGAGGAAATACTTGAGTTGAACAAGAGGGCAAAGACCATCCATTCTGGTGGTCTTTGTCTACTTTATTAATCTATATATATTGCTTGCATGAATTATGTAAAATTAAAGGATAGAGAGCTGTGTTTTCAGCCCCCTATCCTTTTTATATTATTTAGATTCAGTATTCTTACTCCCCGTATCCAATAACGGCAGCATTTGTTGGATCATATTAGGCAGTGATTGTGTTTCTTGACCTTGATTTAGATTTCTCAAATTATTGATAAGTGTTAATATACCAATTATTTTAGTAAGATCCAGATTTCCGAGAATGTTAGATAGATTAGATGAGTTTTGTGTAGTCGAATTTCCCATTTTTTCTAGGTTTCTGTTTAGTCTCCGCATTTCATTATATACACTATTCAGCGATACATCTGTTTCTACATTATGTCTCCTTACTCCTCTAACTTCCTTGCTTTTTTCACTTTTTTTCCTATCTTTACCCTTTTTATCTTCTTTACCCAATATGTCCACTCCCTTTAATTTATTACAAACATAGATGAATGAAGGTTTGTCCAACATATAGTATGTTTATCGACAAAAGGGTGTATAGACAAAGGTGTAAATTCCATAAATTTTTCAAGGTGCTACTTTAAAACTAAGGAAATCCATTGTTATTTAATATTAAGTATTGAATGAGCTATAATTTGAATATCTATTTACCTAGGAGTTTACTGTTTCAGAGAAGTTTCTATGTAGAAATTCTTTCAGTGGAGGGCATTTATGAAAGCGATTGTTTATAAAAGATATGGTCCACCTGAAATTCTTGAAGTAACAGATGTCGAAAAACCGATGCCTAAGGACAATCAAATATTGGTCAAAGTCCATGCCTCTTCCATAAATTTTGGGAACCTCGTACTTTTAAAAGGAGAACCGTTCTTAGCACGATTTGCATTCGGACTTTTTAAACCAAAGTACTCTATACCTGGAGGAGATATTTCAGGTACCGTAGAAGCTGTTGGGAAGGATGTTACCCAGTTTCAACCAGGTGATGAAGTGTTCGGTGATTTATCAGGTTGTGGTTGGGGTGGATTTGCCCAATATGTAGCTGTTCCTGAAAAGGCGCTTGCCTTGAAACCTGCCAATCTTTCCTATGAGGAAGCAGCGGCCGTACCGATGGCAGGCGTGACCGCATTACAAAGTATCAGGGATAAAGGCAGGATTCAGCCAGGACAGAAGGTTTTGATTAATGGTGCCTCTGGTGGTGTTGGCACTTTCGCTGTACAGATAGCCAAATCATTTGGGGCTGAGGTAACCGGAGTGTGTAGTACGAGAAATATAGACATTTTACAATCGCTTGGAGCCGACCATGTCATTGACTATTCAAAGGAAAAGTTTACCGAAAACAATCAGAGGTATGATTTAATTCTAGGTGTTAACGGACACCAACCCCTTTCAGACTATAAACGTGCATTAAATCGTAATGGTATTTTTGTTCATGTTGGAGGTTCCGAGACTCAAATGTTTCAAGCTATGACAGTGGGAACATGGATATCAAAGACCTCGAGTAAAAAAATGAGTACTTTCTTGCAACGAGCCAATCAAAAAGATCTATTTTTTATGAGAGAACTTCTCGAAGCTGGCAAAGTAAAACCAATCATAGATAAACAGTATTCCTTGAACGAAGTTGCTGAAGCGTTTAGGTACTTTGAACAAGGGCATGCCCAGGGAAAAGTAGTTATAAAAATGTAAATTGAAAAAAATTTTTTATGGCACCCAAAAATAATATTTTATTAACCGCATTTCACTGATATAATAAACGCCATATTCATAATTTAGGGGTGTCTATGTTGATAAGATTTGCACAGGAAATGGATTTACAGAACATTTTAGATATATATAATGATGCCATCCTCCATACTACAGCTGTATATACCTATAAAGCTCAAACACTTGAGGGCAGAGAAATATGGTATAAGCAAAAAATGGAAGAAGGTTATCCTGTTATCGTATATGAGTTAGATCATAAGGTTGTTGGCTTTGCAACGTTTGGCCCTTTTAGACCATGGCCCGCTTACAAATATTCGATCGAACATTCTATTTATGTAGATAGCAATTATCAAAGAAGAGGAATTGCCACTTCTTTATTAAAAGAGATTATTTCAATTGCAAATGAACGAGAGTATAAAACATTAATTGGCGGTATCGACGCAGCAAATGAAAAAAGCATTGCCATGCATGAGAAGATTGGCTTCATCCACTCAGGGACCATTAAAAATGCAGGCTATAAATTCAATACATGGCTAGATTTAGCTTTTTATCAATTGGACCTAAACGGCCCTAAAAATCCTGTAGAAGACTAAAGATTTAAACACCCCCTTAGCTATTGCTATGGGGGTATATTGCTAACCTAAAACATTGTTTTATTTCCTGATCAGTATTAGTATCAATCCCTAGGCGAATGTCATATGATGTATTCTTCCCAGAAAAGGAGGTTTCTCTAATGAGTAATGAATATGAAGTGGGGATAGGATTTCACTTAATTGTTGTCCTCTTCATCCTGTTAATTATTATTTGTTCAGTTTGTTGAAAAATAATGATGGTACTTAATCAGCTTGCGGTGTAATGTCCAAACTCGCCAAAATATTGAACTGCCCCCACTTTTAGCTCTATCTAAAATGTTGGCAGCAGTTTAATATTGGCGAGTTTATTTGCTAATAAAAATGTAAATTTATTGTTAATATTTCAGAACTGTGAAGGAGTTTTTAAATATAAACAGAAAACTCTTTAAATGTAGTTAATTACATTTACAGGAGGAAAAAAATGAATACGGGAGCAGCTGCGGGAAAGACTTTCTTATTAAAAATGTGGGAAAATTATCCGAAGACATGGAAGTTTTTAATTGATTTAGGGATATTTCTTAAATATAAGACCTTAAATACTAGTAAAATTCCAAATCAAATTGTGCTGCCTTCCTCCAATACGATCTTTGTTAATTCAGAAGAAAATCGTGGAAGAGCATTGTTGATCAGTAATGGGATGACTCAGAAGCGTTTGACAAATTTTTGGAATAACGCTGTGAATGAATATTCACCAGATTTGGTTATCGATGTAGGTGTAAACTATGGAGAATGTATTTTCTCGACAAATTACCCTACCCACACACAAATTTATGGAATCGAAGCGAATCGTGATTTGTTAAAATACATTCATCAATCCAGAGAGGTTCATCATAATAAAGCGCAAATTAAGATCTTTAATGTGTTTGCGGCAGATAAAGTAGCAGAAAAAACGTTCTATGTAGATAAACATTGGTCGGGTACATCTTCTGCAGCCTATCGTCCTGCACACGATATGATTGAACAAACAACCGTTCGTTCTGATACGATTGATTCGATCGTGGAAGAGGATGTTACGAACAAAAATATTTTATTTAAAGTGGATGTTGAGGGATATGAAGCATTTGTTTTAAGAGGAATGACAGAACTAATTCAAAAAAGTAACTCTGCTTTAGGTTTTATTGAGTTTAATAGTGAGTATATGGAAAATTCCGGAGTCAATTTAAGTGACTTTTTGCGGTTTTTACAACAACATTTCTCCGTATACATCTATGTCAAAAATGAGCTAGTAAATGGAAGTCAATTAACGCTATCTGATTTACATAAACTATTCGGGTCAAAATATGTTCATACAGATATGATTTTAGTGAAAAATGTAAAGGAGCAAATAAATTTATTACAGTTTTCTTCAGCTTCATAGGATTTAGGTCGCACGTATTGGTTTTTCAGAGGAAATGTACAAAAAGCTCCAAACTCATATATTGAGCTTGGAGCTTTTTTATTCATGTTTTGAACGTGTTCAGTCAAAAGAACCCATTGTTTGAAATAGTTCACTGGATTGCGGCGATACATAAATGGTTCTGCTTGGAAAGGCGACTTCTACTCCCTCTTCCTCTAAGATCCCCATAATCGCGATGTTGATTTCATGTTTAATTTTAACGTGCTCTGCCCAAACGGTTGTATTGGTAAAGAAATATAACAGTATATCGAGACTACTGTCATTATATTGATCGAATGCAACCATAATGGTATCCGGATGAACTTCGTCATGTGTCCGGAGCATTTGTTCAATTTGATGGACGACTCTTTCGATTTTATCTTTGGAAGTATTATAGTTTAGTCCTAAATGGAAAGTGATTCGTCTTTTCCCCATCCGGCTCCAGTTGGTAATCGGTTCGTTCGCAAGTGTTGAATTAGGAACAGTTACAAGCGCTTGACTAAAAGTTCGGATTTTCGTACTTCTGAAATTAATGTCTTCTACCGTTCCTTCAACGCTAGGTGTCAATATCCATTCACCTATAGAAAAAGGTTTTTCTGTTACAATGACGATACCGCCAATTAGATTACCTACAGCTTCTTTAGCTGCTAATGCAAAAGCGAGACCTCCTAAACCCAGTCCTGCGACCAATCCATTAACATCATAATCAAATTCCTGACCAATAACACTGATACTGATGGCAATAAGGATGACGCGGATGGTTCTTGAAATAAACGGAAGAAGAATTAAATCTATCTTATTATTAATCTTTTCATTCACGCTAATTAAGATTCCCGTTGTAGGTGAGGATAGATTAAATAATCCCCATGTAATTAAAACAATCACCATCGAACGCAAGAATTTTAAAAATAACGCATTATGTTGTTCAATAAAAGGAAAATAATCCATTGCAACATACAAACCTATAATAATAAAGCCCCATCCTAATGGACGTTCAAAAGCTAAAAAGATTTTAGTGAAAAAATCTGTAGGTGTTTTACCTGCTAATTTTAAAATTAACTGGAATACATACTTGGTAAATAGATTTCTAAATAGAATAAATAAGATCAATATCCCGATAGATATCCCTAAATCTTTTAACACTTCATAGTCTAGTTGCATACCTAAAAAAGCCATGACAAATGAATCAAAAGCCATTCACAAAACCCTTCTTTCATAATTCTTAGCAATTACAATGGTTAAAACCATCACATCTCACTATAATAACTTCTTAAACAAGATATTTGAATACAACCAAAGTCTTAGATTTATAATTTTTGAGGTTTATTGATCAAAAAAAGGCTACATTTATTGCAGCCAGGTCCTACAAAGTTTTATCTGGTGGAATTTCACTTTATTAATTTTCTCATCTGATATAAAAAGAGTATATCTTATGCAAATAAAAAATGAATTCTATATCCTTTTATGGATTTCTTTAGCTTCAGTTAAAATCGTATTAAATAGCATTTTAACACTTTGATTTTTTGCTAATCTAGGACTTTGACCAGACCAGAGTGATAAATAGTCTGGGTTTTCTTGAGATGAAGAAGCTTTTCTTATAGTTTGAGTAAGTGCATTTTGTACTGGGAAGTCGGGTAATAAATCTTCGTGTTTTTCTAATTCTGAAATAAACTTATTTTTAATTCCTCTTGCATATTTGCCAGAAAAAGCTCGAGTTAAGACAACCTGGTCTTCTTTCGCGTTCATAATCGCTTCTTTGTATACCTGATGTGCACCGCTTTCGATACACGTTAAGAAAGCTGTGCCCATTTGTACTCCTGTTGCACCCAAGCTTAGAGAAGCCATTAAACCTCTCCCGTCCATTATTCCTCCAGCAGCAATAACTGGAATACTGACATGATCGACAACTTGTGGAATCAATGACATTAACCCTATTAAACTATCTTGAGATTGAGTGATAAAGTTACCGCGGTGACCACCCGCTTCACTTCCTTGAACCACAACCATATCCATACCAGACTTTTGATTTTCAATGGCTTCCACCACAGTGGTAGCCGTTCCAATTAGAATAATACCATTCATCTTTAATTTTGAAATGATTTCCTTAGAAGGAATACCAAATGTAAAGGAACAAACTGGAACTTTTTCTTTTATGACAACCTTGATTTGTTCATTAAAGGTTTCAATTACTTGATCGCATGTTGGGATGTCTATGTTATTTTCTTCGTTTATATGTAATTGATTACGAAAGGGCTGTAATTTCTGAAGGGCTGATTTTACTTCACTTTCTGTATAGGTAAATTCGTTGGGAACAAATAAATTTATACCAAATGGTTTTGATGTTAACTGCTTTATTTCCTTGATTTGTTCTCGGATTTGATTTGGAGTCATATAGCCAGCTCCAATCATCCCAAAACCTCCAGCATTAGAAACCTCCGCTACTAATTTCGAAGTCGTTATGCCCCCCGCCATGGGAGCTTGAATGATCGGATACTCAATTTTTAAAAGCTGGGTTATGTTAGTTTTAAACATAGGACTACACCTCGTTGTTTAATTTTTATAGATTTGACATTACGATATATATGTATATAACCATATTATTAGTTTCTAAGGATAAGGACAAGACGCGGTTAACGTTCTTTATGTACCAATTCACAAAAATAGGCACTTGAAATTGAAAAATTAACCTTATCTTTCCAGAAACCAGTGTAACCATAATCATCCAATATCGTCTACTTTATAAAGGTAAGAGTTTCAGCAAACAATCAAGCACAGGTCTTAACCCAATAATATTAATTGTTAAAAAGAAGGGATGATTGTTATGCTTCAATCAAGAAAATTTAATTATATACTGATCAGCTTTTTGGTATTCCTGCTGTTTTTCACACCTAGAATGTCCTCTCCAATGCCGGATAACGAGAGTGTATCTGCAGCACAGGTGAAAACCGAGAAAAAACAAAAGGATAAAATTAAAATAACGGTTGAATATAAAGGCAAAATTTATCGTGATCTGGAAACACATTATTACCTATTTTCAACTGCAAAGAGAGGAACGATAGACATTAGTTGGGGATCAGATATGCTTGGATCCGATTATATCATTACTGATAAAAACTGGTCAGCCATGTATGGAAATGGCGATGAATTGCCAGCAGGAGATTATATGTTAGTGATTACCTCAAATCCAGCAGAATCACCCGAAGACCCTTCACTACTTTCCTATCATTTTATCCTAAAAGGTCTTACGTTTAAGGTGGCTCCGGATACATCACTCCCTAAACTAAACATTGAATCTCCTGCCCAGCTAGTAACTCACCTTCCAGCAGGAGAACATGACGTCATATTCAAAGGATGCTCAGATGCCGATAGTCTAATTTTTGCAGACGAAGAGACCACGGAACAGTTACCAAGTTCATTTGAAAAGAGTATTCATTTTGATGAAACCTCTCCAAACTATCGTGGATATCGAATTACCGCCACTAATGAATCAGGCAACAGCGTTAATCGTTATTTCGAGTTTATTTATGAGGGTGGAATTTCAGAATAGGTGTAAGAGACCAGATTTACAGTTTATATCAGGCTCATTACAAAAATCCCTAGACGGATGTCTAGGGATAATTTTTTTCAGGGATTTATTTTAAACTCCCCTGAATAGGCGCCGTTGACTTTTCAAATGTAAATCCTTCATACCCATTCTCAGCAATTTCTGTACATTTTTGACGGTATGCCCCGACGCCGCCTAAATAGATTAAGAATCTGCGAGTCTTACCAGGAATATTGGCTCCGGTATACCAGGAGTCTGCTTTTGTGAACAATGTGGCATCAGCAACTTCGGCGCAATGCTTGCTCCATGTTTCTTCCGCATCAACATTTGCTTCAACCGTTTCTAAATTATTCGCCTCCATATATTCGATACAATCAGAGACCCATTCTACATGCTGCTCAATGGAAGCCGGCATATTACTTAGAACGGAAGGACTTTCTGGGCCGGTAATCATGAAGAAATTAGGGAAACCGGCATTGGCAACACCAAGGTATGTTCGTGTATTTTCTCCCCCGTTCCATTTTTCCTTCAATGACACACCCTCTTTACCGCGGATATCCATTTTTAACAATGGACCTGTCATACCATCAAAGCCGGTAGCAAACACAATGGCGTCAAGCTCATATTCTCCTTCAGTCGTACGAATTCCCATCTCCGTAATTTCTTCAATTGGATTTTTCTTCACATCGACTAACGAAACATTATCTCGGTTAAATGTTTCATAGTAATCCGTGTCGATAATTGGACGCTTCGTTCCGTAATAATAGAAAGGCAAGAGTTTTTCAGCGACATCAGGTTTGGTAACGATGGAGCGAATTTTAGATCGGATAAATTCAGCCGCCAATTCGTTTGCCTCTGGATTAATCGTAATGTCATAGTAGGAAGTGAAAATACCTTGACCTCCAACCTCCCATGCCTCTTCAAACTTCGCCAAGCGTTCTTCGGGGGTTACCTCGAGCGCTGATTTGGTAGGCACTTCTGCAGGTAGGCCGCCTGCGGATTCTCGTATTTGCTGCTTAATTTCGTGAAAATTCTCTTTTGCCTTTCGGATATACTCTTCGTCATAAGGGTGATTTCTAGCAGGTGCACTATATTGTGGCGTACGCTGGAAGACAGTTAAATGAGCTGCTTCTGCTGCAATAACTGGAATCGCTTGAACACCGCTCGAACCGGTCCCGACAATACCAACCCGTTTTCCTGTAAAGTCAACCTTTGTGTGCGGCCAATGCCCAGTGTGGTACCAATCTCCCTTATAGTTTTCTAAGCCATTAAATTTAGGAAGGTTTGATGCTGAAAGACAACCGACACCCGTGATAAAGTACTTTGCTGAAACACAAGTACCATCATTTAGAGAAATCTGCCATCTCTTATCCTCTTCATTATAATGTGCCGCCTGTACCCGGGTTTCAAATTGTATATCAGGTCTCAAATTGAATTTATCAGCAACAAAGTTAAGATATCTTAATATCTCAGGCTGCTCCGGATAGCGAGAGGACCATGTCCATTCGCGATAAAGCTCTTCTGAAAAGGTATAGTTATAGTAGATACTTTCTGAGTCACAGCGTGCCCCAGGATAGCGATTCCAGTACCAAGTACCGCCAACACCATCGGCGGCCTCATATACTCGAGTCGATAAACCTGCTTCACGTAAGCGATACAGCATATACATACCTGAAAAGCCTGCACCAATTACAACCGCGTCAAAACTAGCCATTTGATTCGCATTTTGTTTAGATGTCATTAGCATTTCCTCCCTAAAATAAGGTTCAGATACAGCTTCTATCTTAATTAGACTCTACTTACCTCTTGATCTACCTTTGCTAAAAAAGAAGCAAATTTATCGATGGACCCTTTAATATCTTCCGGGAAGACCGCCATATTCGTAAAGAAACCGTGGACTAAGCCTTCCTCACGTGAAGTTTCTACATACACTCCAGCTTCCCGAAGCCGCTCTGCATAGGCCTCCCCTTCATCTCTTAATACATCATACTCTGCTGTTAGGACATAGGCCGGCGGGAGATTACGTAAATCCTCAGCCAAAATAGGTGCCACAAGTACATTCTTAGCGTCCTCGTCATTACGGATATAATAATTGCCAAACCAAATCATAAGGTCCCTGTCTAAACCAAATCCTTCTTTAAACTCCTCATAGGAAGGGGAATCATAACTTAAGGCCGTTACTGGATAGATAAGTACTTGACCAGCAATGGCAGGTCCCTTTTCTTCCCGTGACTTTAAGGTCATAGCAGCAGCAAGATTGCCGCCTGCACTATCGCCGCCTACGACTATATTGGAAGCGTTTGCATTTAAAGACGCAGCATTTTGACTTACCCACTGTAAAGCAGCATAAGAATCTTCAACCGGTACAGGAAACTTATATTCAGGAGCCAGCCGATAATCGACAGAGACGACAATTCTTTGGGTTTTATTTGCCAACATTCTGCAGCTGGCATCAGCTATAGGAATATCGCCTAATACCCAGCCGCCGCCATGGTAATATACAAAAACCGGGAAAGGACCTTGCCCTTCTGGTGTATAAATTCTCACATTAATTTCTCCATCTTGAACAGGTACTAGACGATCTTCAATCTTTGACAGTGGTGCAAGTTCTACCTCTACTGGGGGTGCCATAGCAAACATATCTCTTACTGTTTGTGGATCTAATGATGCGATTGGCGGCATTTGTTTAAATGCTTCTAAGTAGAGTTGTGATTGTGGTTTTAAATTTGCCATTGTCATCTTCCCTTCGTATTAAAAGTTTTTCATCTTTTTTGTATATGCATGGTAAGTACTATCTAAATTGTAAAATATTTTGTATAATTTGAATATTCCTAATTTTATATATACTAATTCCCCCAAAAGGAGATGATAATTTGGCTTCACAGCATACCTTGATGGAAAAAATTGTACAGCTGGAGGAAACGGCTAGTCATGAGGAGAAACTGTATAAAATTCTAGAATTATACATGTCAATCTACCCTGTACGGAATTCATATTTATTCCGCTTTTCACCTTTAGGTTATTTAGGTGAAGGTATTATCATGTTAAACTCCACTGGCATTGTCTACATAAACGATATCCGCGACAACATTCGTACGTTGCCCATTATCTACTCTGCAATCTTGGAAAGAAGAGCCAAGTATTGTTCTGGCATTGAATTTTTAAAACAAACGAGCAGCAAATATATCCTTACTTCTAACGTAAATTCAATGGCTGTAATCCCGATTTGCTTTGATAAAGTGGTAATCGGCTATATCTGTACGACAGAATTTTCCGATACCGCGGTAATCGATGAAGTGACGCTTTCCTCTTTTACGGATTACGGAAGAATAGTTGGAAAGTACATGGAGAAGACCAACACTTTAGACGAAACACCAAACTTAAGCAAAAGGGAATTAGAGGTAATGAGAAAGATTTCTTGGGGAGAAAGCATGAAGGAAATGGCTGCGGCGATGGACATAAGTGAATTAACTGTAAAACAATATGTAAAATCTGCGATTAAAAAGCTTGGTGCACATAATCGATCCCATGCAGTAGGTGAACTTTTAAGAAGAGGTATTATTTCTTAAAAAAATGTAAACGCTTACCAATTGTTTTTACTAGTAGATTCTCCCTCGTTTATGTTTCTTTTTTCCTATTTTTCGTTATAATATAGATGCATGAACATAAAATAAAAAGACCGAACATGATGCCAACATGTCGGTCCTGCAATAGACGGTCTCGAAGGATCGGCTAGATACAAGTATAAATAATCCACCCGAGCCTGCTAACTCAAGGGTGGGTTATTTTTTTTGGTTAAACGTCAGAATGGCAATGACTAAACTAGCAAAACCAAACATAATCATCAACGTTTCAAAAACCGTCAAACAGCGTCACCCCCTTTCCATTGGGAGCATGCCGACTATCCCTGAGACAAACCTATCTATTGCCATTTTAGTATACCATATACCTGACGATATAAGAACATACATTCGTATTTATTAGTAAAATTATCAATTAGTTGTGAGTCAGCAAATCCTCTAAAGCGGAACGAAGTGTTGGATACATGAATTCAAATTCTGCTTCTTGCAACACTTGAGGCAGCACATGCTGCCCTTCCAAAACGAGAGCACTTTTTTGCCCCAGGACCAATTTCATTGCGAAAGAAGGTACAGGTATCCAATGAGGACGATGTAAAATCAAGCCAATGGTCTTTCCAAATTCGTCCATTTGAAGTGGTGATGGAGAAGTAACATTTACTGGTCCCCGTAAGGTTACATTTTTAAGGGCAAATACGACGGCCCGGACAACATCCATGACATGCACCCAGGATACCCATTGATCACCAGACCCTACTTTCCCGCCCACAAATAAACGATATGGCAGTGCCATAAGCGGCAGTGCACCACCCTCTTTACCGAGTACAACTCCAAATCTCATGAAGACCGGGCGAACCGAATGTTCCTCTACTTGTAATGCTTTGTTTTCCCAACCACGCACCGTTTTCCCTAAGAAATCATTTGCTCTTTCCGTTGAGTCTTCCGTGTAGACCGTTTTTACTGAGGCAGGATAAATGCCAATCGCGCTAGCATTGACCAGGACGGAAGGTTTAACAGGTAGCGAAGAAATGATCCTCAGTAACTCGTCTGTTGCGGTCATCCGACTTTCGTAAATCTGTTTCTGATGGTTCTCACTCCATCTGCCGTCGTTGATCGAGACACCCGCTAAGTTTATAAAGGCATCTGCATTTCTTATTTCCTTTTCCGGTGATGTTCCTTTCTCTAGCCACCTTACATACTGGACCTTCTCGGAGAATTCACGATCACCTCTTGTTAGAATTACCACATTATGCCCTTCCGAAAGAAGCATGTCTGTTAATTTTTTACCGATAAATCCAGATCCTCCTGCAATCACAATCCTCATTTTCCTACCCCCATTTGATCCATCGTCACGGACATATTTCTTTTAACCAGATTATACCATTTCATCCAAAAATAATGGTATGTAAACTTTATATGAATTAAGAGAATCAAAAAAAGCCCCAATAGACAAATGTATATCAGGGCTTATCTTGGAAAATGCTTATCCATGGTTTTCTTCAGTCGCCATTGCTTCTGCTTTCGTTTTGTGAACCGTTCCTAAAGGGTGCTGAGGAGGAGCATAGATGGAATAGAGTTTAAGAGGTTTATTCCCCGTATTGGTTACATTGTGCCATTTACCAGCAGGTACCACGATGGCAAAATCATCGGAAACTCTCTCCTGAAAAGTCAATTCATCTTTTGAATCCCCCATTTGAACGATTCCATGGCCATCTTCGATACGTAGGAATTGATCAACGTCTGGGTGCATTTCCAGCCCAATATCTTCCCCAACGTCGATGCTCATTAATGTCACTTGAAGATGATTTCCAGTCCATAGGGAGGTACGAAATGTAGGGTTTTGTTTAGAAGCTTCATTAATATTCACAACAAATGGTTCTTTACCATAATCCTTTATTTCAACGTTCCTTACTTCAATGATAGGGTGCCAATGTCGATGTGAAATTTCATAGTCTAACTGGTCAGTATAATCCCAATTCATCGTCTGTCTTCCATAGTTAAATAAAGGTATGTTCGAATAATAAGGATTTTGATAAGGATATGGGTACATATTAGGAACATAGTACATTTTGCTCATTCCCTTCAAAGATTTTTCCAATTATCTTATTCACCTTTTCTAATAAGGTGCTGCGGGAAAATGTAGTGCCGTTTTGAATACCCCTTTTATTGATTTTTATAAAAAGCTGCTGATTCCCACTCATCGGTTGTGGCGTCAGGTTAGATTAAGTATCCGAGATGAAAAATAGGCGGAGAAATTCCGCTAAATTTGAAATTATGGTTAAAAAAGGCCTAAATAGACGGAGGGATTCCGCCTATTGGCCTGAAAAATTCAAAAATGAGCGATTTTGCTTTGCATAGTCGGAAAAACTCCGCTTATATTCCCCAAAACGAGCTCCATTCTGCATTTAACCGGAAAATCTCCGGTTATTCAACGTTGCCAATACGACGGTCATTTCGGTTAAGAAACACACTACAAACCGAACCCTTATATAAGAAGTAATGACTAAAGCGTTCGAAAACGTTTTCTTCGATTACGTAAGAACGCTGGAATATCCTGAGAATCCTCTGACTCTTCTCGGTGTTGATCATATTCTAACACTTCATCGAAATGGATAATGGGCTCTGGTTCTTGATATTGGATACGAGGTTCCCTTCGGTAGGAAGGCGGCGTTTCCTCTATGGCGGGCTCAGAAGAAGGCTTATGTACTTCAGTTTCCTCTTTCTCAGTGAAACCAGTAGCAATGACCGTTACAATTATTTCATCTGTTAAGTTCTCATTTATTACCGAACCAAAAATCATATTTAATTCCTCATTCGAAGCAGAGGCAACGATTTCGGCTGCTTCCTGCACTTCAAAAAGACTTAAATTGTGTCCACCAGTAATATTCATGATGACACCATGTGCTCCATTGATGGAGGTCTCCAATAACGGACTATTTAATGCCTTTTCCGCCGCTTCCGTTGCACGATTTCTCCCTTCCGCAATACCAATTCCCATCAGTGCCGTTCCTTTATGGGACATGACTGTTTTCACATCAGCAAAATCAAGATTAATTAGACCAGGGACAGCAATTAAATCAGAAATCCCTTGTACACCCTGGCGGAGAACATTATCCGCTTCCCGGAAAGCTTCAATCATTGGTGTTTTTTTATCGACAATCTCCAATAAGCGATCATTCGGAATAATGATTAACGTATCCACTGCTTCCCTCATTGCGCTAATTCCATTTTCAGCATTTACGGCACGTTTGTGGCCTTCGAATTTGAAAGGACGCGTTACCACTCCAATCGTCAATGCACCAAGCTTTCGGGCAATTTTCGCAATCTCGGGTGCTGCGCCTGTTCCTGTTCCACCGCCCATTCCAGCGGTTACAAAAACCATGTCGGCACCTTTTAACACTTCTTCAATTTGATGTTTACTTTCTTCCACAGCTTTTCTTCCTATTTCCGGATTAGCCCCGGCACCTAAACCTCTTGTTAAATTAGAACCAATTTGCATTTTGATTGCTGCACATGATTGCTTGATCGCTTGTGAATCCGTATTAACGGCAATAAATTCTACACCGCCAACTCCATCCTCAATCATTCGGTTTACGGCATTGTTTCCCCCGCCGCCTACACCAATCACTTTAATCGTCGCCAATTGGTCCATACTTGTATCAAATTCTAACATGGATATTCCTCCCCGTTACCCAAAAGCCTATTTTTTACATTCATCACTATAATTCGGTAGTAAATCTGTTTTTTCGATTTAGTAGAGTCACTTCTTACCCGAAAGTAAAATACTAGAAAAATAATATAGTTTTTAGTCTACGGAACATTAATTTTATTGTCTAGTTAAGTGTTACCTATTATTAAGCAAAGCAACATGGGAAAAAGCACACCCTTCTTTAATGTGAAAAGCAGTCATATTTTTCCTTATTGGGGGAGTATGGTCCTGTTTGTTTTCATGGCATTTCTATTGTTAAGGAAGGATTACATTCTAGTTACAAATTAGCTCATAACCTCTGGTTCGACAATTTTTGAAAAAATCCCTTGTTATGATGGCTATATATCTTAAAAGGAGCAAAATAAGGAGGAAACATGGCGGAAATATTACTATACCTGGGTACATATCTCACCGTTACTCTTGCTGTCGGCTGGCTGATTACAATTGGTTTCGATCTTTTTTTAAAATAGTTAAAAAGAATATTTTAAAAATAAGATGTGTCAAAGAATTCATAGTCTCTTTACAAATTGTTTACTATCTACTGCTTCGACAATTCCTAAAAAACACTTGCTATAATGACCTTATCTACATATTTTCTTAATTAAATATTGATAGTAACCCGAGGAGGCAATGTTATGACGGAACTATTTCCCCCTAGCCATGTCCAAGAAGCGCTTGGTATTGATAGCAAGACATTACGAAAGTTTGCCACTCTTTTAGAAGAACACGGGTATCCTATTCACCGCAATAGCAGAGGACATAGGGGCTATTGTGAAAAGGATATTAACACGCTAAGGAAATTCATAGATTTTAGCAATGAAGATGGAATGACGTTGGAACTTTCTGCCAAAGCCATCATGAAATGGGTTTCTGAAGAAAATAAATCATTCGCGATTACCGCAAAAGAGCCGTTACAAGCATCTCCTGATATGGGAATGTCGCTAAATGGTGATTTTAATGAACTAATGGAACGGATAGAAAATTTAGAGCGCATCAATATGGATTTGATCAATCTACTAAAGGAGAAAGCGGTACGGGAAGCGTATCTAGAAGATAAGATGAACCAAATCTTAAAGTATGTGGAACGTACGGAACAACTATGGGAGGAACGAAATCACGTGATGTTGGAAGAAACGAGAAAGCAGATCGCAGCTGCAAAGCAAAAAAAGTGGTGGCATTGGTGGAAATGAAAAAAAACGGCATTCGTAATGGAATGGCGTTTTCTAGATTTCAGCTGTTATTTATTCGTTGTAATCTGTTGGCCTTATGTTGTTCAAAATCCCATGTTGATAAAAACTTTTTTGTAGAAGTATAGCCTGATATATAGAGAAATTCGATTTCATCCTCATTCAATAGAAAATCAGTTGTGTTAATTTCGCCAGTCGGAATCTTTATCGTGCGCTCGAGCGTATCTTGTTTCATATGTCGTAAATCATGTGCCTGAAGCATTGTTTTAAATATATTCTTAAAAAGATGCAGCGGCGTTGGTATTACCGGGTCTATACTAACTTTATCTTTTACAAAACGGAAGCCGAACGTTGGAAAACTAGGATTTGGTGTATCAAAAATCCAAATTGGGAAGTTACTCAGCAAACCGCCATCTAATATATATGATTTGTTACGATCTTTCGATTTCCAAATAACCGGGCGGAAGAAAAATGGAATCGATGCACTCATCATTACCGCGGTTGAAACCTTCAAATCTGCGGGGGTCATTCCATAGCGCTCTAAATCATCCGGCAAAATAAGCATTTGCCCATTCGATACATCAGAAGCGATGATCTTTAACTTGCCATCTGGAAGATCTGCAAATGTTTTAATCCCTTTATTTAAAAGAAGTGAATCGGTCCAGGCTTCCAAATAATCATTTTTATATATACCTAGATTAAACATTAGTTCAAGTAAACTGCCGAAAATGGGAATTCGGTTCATAAACGTCCTGCCTCGAAGCTTAGAAAAATCAAGTTCACTCAGAAGCTTTCTAATTTCATAGCTTTTATAGCCGCTTGCCAAAAGAGCAGCGATTACAGCTCCTGCTGAGGTTCCAGCTATTCTTTGCCATTCTACCTTTTCCTCTTCCATGGCTTGAATGGCTCCGACAAAAGCAATTCCCCTTGCCCCGCCGCCTTCAAAAACAGCATCTGCCTTCAACGATTTACACCTCACGTTCTATGACATAAATTTTGATATACTAGGTTTTTTCATGCAAAGTTTTCATTACGGAGTAAAATGATCATTATATATTGGTTAGTTGACCATGTACTAGGTCTTTATCTAATTCACGTACTCGATCATAAGACTGTAATAATTGATCAGGGACCAATGTTCTCCCATATACCCAAGCATTCGTTTCTATTTGAATTGTAAGCTTTTCTATTTCATGGTCTTCACCATACTTTAAAATCCTCAAATCATGTTTGTTTTTCTTAAAATCCAAATAATATCCAATCACATGATAAAGTATAATTTTAACAAAGTTTTCATCTGACTCTTTAATGCTAATTTTATTTATATAACCGTTAACTTGTAGATAATTAAATTTTATCGTGTTTGTCGAAACGTTATAACTCATAGGTACAGTAAGTTTATTGTTAATTTCATAGTTAATATCTAATTTGTGCTGGTCTAAAGTTTCTTCAATGATTTTCTCAATATTCCTGATATAAAGCATTATTCTAACACTTCCCTTTAACTGACAATATATGTTTTTTATTATCTGAACGTTCCCTATAATGATTCTATTTTACAAATAGGAATTAAAACTATAAAGCTATAATACCAAAATTTAATAAACTCAGAATAAAACAAATCTAGATACCTATTTAATCACTGACGAATTGAGGAAAAATCCCTATGCATAAAAAAAGCGTCCTGCACCTAGGATGAACATTCATCTAGACCGGTGTGGGAAAAAGCGAGTGTAAATAATAAAAGATCTATAGAAATCAGATTCACATAAGGGAGAGGCAATGTTTCAAGAAAGTGAGTATTTCAAAGAAAAGTCAAAGAAACGATATAAAATAGAGGCTAAAAATAGCAAATTAAAACGCCGGCACGGGTATATGTTTCATTATCCTCGGGTCTATTTGGCATGGAATTACATGGCGCTATGGCCATTCACAGTAAATCTTAAGAGAATACTAAAACTCCTGGGGTAGATATTAGGAGTTTTGATGCTAAATTAAGAAAAAACCAACCTTTTCTCCCGGAATTTTGGAAGTCTGGTCGGTTTTTTATTTGTGCGGACTGTATAGAAAATCAAAAATCGACAGATTTTCAGTGCCCTCCGTTAAAGCAGCGGGGGACTGACCCCCAATTTTATTTACCCATGGCCACCAAAAACATCGATAGTGCCGGGAAGTAAGTGATGATTAATAGGTCAACGACCATGACGACAATGAATGGTACAATCGATCGGACCAGTTTATCATAGGAAATGTCGGCGATGCCTTTTACTACAAAGAGATCTAACCCTACTGGCGGTGTGATTAGGCCAATGGACAAATTAACGACCATAATAAGCCCAAAGAAAATCGGATCAATTCCTGCTGCTATAGCAATTGGCAACAATAGTGGTGTTAATATGGTGATAGCAGCAGATGCGTTCAAGAAGCAGCCTGCGATAAAGAAGATGACCGTGAACATAAGCAAGATGAGATAACGATTATCAGAAAAGCCCGTTACTAGGTTAACAAGGTGCTGCGGGATTTGTTCTGCTGTTAACAGCCAGCCAAATAGATTAGCAGCCGCGATTATAAATACAACCATCCCAGTCATTTTTCCTGCTTTAATAAAAGCTTCAGGAATATCCTTCCAATCCATATCCTTATAGACAAATTTATTAATAATAAAAGCATAGGCGGCAGCTACCGCACCAGCCTCCGTCGGAGTAAAAATACCTCCCCTTATTCCAAAGATGATAATTAATGGAAGAATCAAAGCCAATATTCCTTCAAAAAAGGTCTTTTTGAATGAGGAGAATTCAAACTTCGTGTTCTCTTGAGAATAGTTATTCTTCTTTGTCAGCCAATAGTTTAACATCATAATCGATAAACCAATTAAGATTCCAGGGACAATCCCGGCCGTAAACAAATCCCCAATCGAAACACCTGCGGTTACTCCGTAAACAATCATGGGAATCGATGGCGGAATGACGACTGCAATGGTTCCTGCACTCGCTACCGTAGCAGCAGCAAATCCTATATCATACCCTTTTTTCTCCATCATTGGGATCATCATCTTACCGACAGCCGCCGTATCCGCTGCACCTGATCCAGAAATCCCAGCGAAGAACATACATGTTAACGTCGACACCTGTGCTAAACCGGCACGCAGCCAGCCGACCGATGCAAAAGCAAATCCCGCAATCTTTTGTCCCATGCTGCCAGACATCATAAATTCACCCGTCAGCATAAAAAAGGGAATGGCTAGAAGCGGAAATGAATCTACAGAGGTTAATAATCTTTGAGGAACGACTTCTAATGGAACATAGTAGATGCTAGACAAAAAGCCGGAAATGGATGCTAATATTAAAGAAATTGCAATAGGAACACCAAGAAACATCAGTAAAAACAGTACAACCAGGACAATAACTGCAATTGTCATTCGTATTCCTCCTTCTTTATCATAATTGAAGATTCTCTTTTGGGGCTTCTACCTGACCAATCTCAGCCTTTTTCTCTTTTGCCGCTTCTACCTGACTAATCTCAGCCTTTTCCTCTTTTCCGTGTACCAAATCAAGGATTGTAACAAAAGAATGAAGAAGACAGATGAGCGAACAAACTAGTACGGAGCTATATATCAAGGTCATATTCAGTCCCAAGGAAGGGGATATTTGTTGACTGGTAAATTTTAAGATGCTCCAGCCATAAAAGATCAAAAATAGAAAGACAGCGGAGTTGATGACTTCAATGAGGACTTGCAGCTTACCTTTGAACTTTTCAGGCAAATAATGAAGTAAAATTTCAACCTGTGCATGTTCCTTGCTCTTATAGACAATACCGATTCCTAAAAAAACAATCCAGACAAACATATAGCGAATGAGCTCTTCTGCCCAGCTTAAATTAAATACGGAAAAGTCAACCATTGGAAGCATTTTTTGTACGATGGAACTCTGTAAAACGAACCGGGAAAATACTTGATATACAGTAGCCATGAAAGCAATAACGAAAAAGAAGATTAAGAGAAATTGACTGGCTTTATTAACCTTTTTACTCAGTTCCGTCATAAACCCTTTCATTGAATGCACCTCCAAATGCTTATTTTAAGCTTTCTATTTTTTTCAGCAGTTCTTTTCCAATTGAGCCTTCAAACTCTTTGTATACTGGTTTAACAGCTTCTCTAAAGGAGTCTAAGTCAGGGTTTTCCTCTATTTGAATATCTGAATTTCGCAGTTCCTCAAGCAGCTTTTTCTCATCCTCTAAAGCTACCATTCTTTCATATTGAATCGCTTCTTTGGAAGCTTTTGAGATCACCTTTTGCAGATCCTTTGGCAGTGTGTCATAGGTTGTTTTACTCATAATAAAAACAGCTGCATCATAATTATGAGCGGATAACGTCAGATACTTTTGAACTTCATTAAATTTGTTCAAGTAAATCTGCGCAAGCGGGTTTTCCTGGCCATCTACTACATGCTGCTCCAGCGCTGTATAAAGTTCCCCAAACGGTACGGGAACAGGAGTGGATTTTAGTGACTTAACAAACGAAATATAAGGTGGTGATTCCTGGACCCTTATTTTCATCTTTGCTGCATCTTGAGCCGTTTTAATTGGCCTTACATTATTGGTCATATGTCTCCAGCCGTTTTCCATAAACCCTAAACTCATTAAACCCCGATTGTCCAAATCACCTCCGAGTTCCTCACCGATTTCCCCATCGAGAACCTTAAATGCATGCTCCCGGCTTTCAAATAAATAGGGTAAATTCAGTACATTAAACTTCGGGGCAAAATTAGTTACCGGAGCAACAGAACCTATGTGAAAGTGAATCGAGCCGATTTGGGCTCCCTCGATCTGGTCCCGCCCGTTTCCTAACTGGCTGCTAGGGAAAATATCAATTCTCATTCTGCCTTTTGATTCTTTCTCCACAAGCTCTTTAAACTTTAAAGCTCCCTTATGATAAGGATGAGTTTCTGTCTGTAAATGTCCGAGCCTTAAAACATACTCTGCCTCTGTTCCTTTACTCGTTGTTGTACTAGACGTACTGGAACAGCCGGTAATCATGAATAAACAGGTTAACACTATCAGAATGAAGAAAGAAGTTCTTTTCATTTCCTAACCTCCCTGTCAAATTTGTAAACCCTTTCATTTTTTTAAAAATACATGTTTATCTGTAAATAGTATGTACTCCTCCTCTCGGATTCTGGTTCAGTGACCCAACCACTAAACTAATTATATTTCAATTTTCAAAAAAATCAAACATATTTTTTCCAATAAAAAATATTTATTGCTTAGTAACAATAAAAATGTTTTAATGAAAGTACACTGGTTGGGTCACCTAACCAATATTTTTTTTATTAATCCTTTAGTGATATAACCCATTTACATGATATGTACACAATGTTTAAATAGGGATGAGAGCAACTAGTATAAATTTACTATATTTATTAAAAGATAAGTGCGCTTCTATTTAACGGAGGGGGCAGTGATAACATGGAATTTAATAGAAAAGGAATTTCTGAGCAAGTCGCAGACAGTATTAAGAAAAAAATCCAATCTGGAGAATACAAAGCAGGGGAACGAATTCCAGGAGAAAGAGAGATGGGGATTGAGCTTTCCGTAAGCAGAAATACGGTGAGGGAGGCTTATAAAATTCTCGAGGCATATGGATTTTTACAAGTGAAACATGGAACGGGTGTATTTGTTGCCTCACCCGAACATCAGATTCAAAAGATGACGGAAGCATTCTTTGGCTCAACTGAAAAGATCAAGGACTTTTTCTCTGTCCGGAAAATCCTCGAAGATTGGACAGTAAAGTGGGCAACCGAAAACATGAATATTGATCAATTTACCGAGTTAGAACAAATTGTAAATGAAGCAAACGAAATCGTCAAAGGAAAAATTGATTATAAGAGGCTAGGAGAGCTGGACCATAGATTTCATTTCACCATGGCAAAGAACTCAAATAATGAGGTCTTAAGCGCGATTATGAATTATTTAATCGATTTATTGTCAGAGTCACGGAATCAATCCATTCAAATTCCCGGCCGAGCCTTACAATCCGTTCAAGAACATACGAAAATTTTACAAGCAATCAAACAAAAAGATCTAGAGTTAGCGCAGCAATGTATGAAGGAGCACCTAGAAAGCGTAGAACGTTCCATTACCGAAAATGCTGTAATTGAACCATAAGTAAGAAGGCTGTTCTGCTGGATTGTGGGAACAGCCTTCTTATTTTTGGCTTTTTTCTAAAAAATTGTTCCTATTTTTGGATTCGCTGATAAAACTCCTCAATTCGCTGATAAAGAATATTTTTACACTCCTATTTGACCTTATAAAGGTTTAAACTTTGTAAAAAACAACAATGTTTACGAAACAGCCTTTATTTTATATCGTTTCCAAAGATAGAGGCTTTGGAAATGGGACGTTATACTCTTCCCCCAGCCTAATGAGTTCCTCTTCCACATTGGACGATAATTCAATTCCTGTTAACTGGCGATGCTCCCTGTCTCTCTTTCTTCTTTCCCCTGGGTATCTTATTTCATTCGTTCCTGGCGCCTTCGGAACCTCCTTCATTTCTGTTAACAGATGTTCCAGCGATCCGAAAAAGGTGGAAAGATGCATAAACTTTTCGATATCTAACAATAGAAAGAAATGCCCGACATTAGCGTTTTCGGTTTCCGCTTCCTTATATATATTTTTCACATATGGACCAAAAGCGGCTCCGGTCAGTATCCCCGTTAAGATTTCTACGGCTAAAGCTAAAGCAGATCCCTTCGCTCCACCTAATGGCAAGACAGAGCCCCTTAATGCCGCTTCCGCATCATTGGTAGGAAGACCGTCTTCGTCAATAGCCCAACCATTAGGAATGGAATTCCCCTGCTTTTGTGCTAAAATAATTTTCCCCCTGGCGACAATGCTGGTAGACAAGTCAATGATTACTGGCCGATCATTCCCAGTTGGAAAACCAAAGGCAATGGGATTTGTTCCAAAAAAAGCATTTTTGCCTCCCCACGGAGCGATTCCTGGCGGAGAATTGGTGAAGCCGATACAGGCGAGGTTTTGCTCACAGGCCAGCTGACAAAAATAAGAGGCTGTTCCAAAATGATTGCTATTTTTAATCGCAATGGCAGTAATTCCGCTTTGTTTAGCCATTTCTGTTCCTTTTACGATAGCCTGATAACTAACTACATGGCCAAGGCCATTATCTCCATCAACAAGTAAAACGGAGGGTGTCTGCTCCGTTAATTTGATATCTGGATTCACATTAATTCGATGGTCATTGAACCGTTTGACGTAGATGGTAAGACGGCTGATACCGTGGCTGTCCACACCCTCAAGGTTTGCCTTAACTAATGAATCAGCAACTACAAAGGCATTCTCTTGGTTCATTCCCACGCTTATTAGCAGGTCTTCACAAAAACTCTTAAGATTACATTCACTGTAGGTTCCCATTCGTAAACTCCTCTACGTTAATTTCGTATAAATAAAAACAGCCCAAAAAGGAACTCCCTACGCATAACTATGTGTAGGGAGAAGAGAATTAAGCACTGCGATATAGCTTTGTCATGACAAATTCACGATGACCTAATGCCTCTGCACAAGTAAGACGACCATTGACCGTACGGCAAATCATTTCCATTAATTGATCCCCTGCTTGTTCCAGAGAGATATTACGTGAAAGCAAACCTTGAACGTCCACATCGATATGTTCACTCATTGTGGCAGCAGTGATTGGATTAGCCGTAATCTTCACTACCGGTTCGATTGGGTTACCAATAATATTACCTTGGCCAGTAGGGAATAGGTGAAGAACAGCTCCCCCTGCTGCCATTAAGGTGATACATTCCGCTGCCGCAGAAGACGTGTCCATGAAATAAAGCCCAGGTCCATTTTCAGGTTTGTCGGCAGGGTCCAGGACGCCAACAACTTCCTTCGAGCCTGTTTTTGCTATGTTCCCCAAGGCTTTTTCTTCAATCGTGGATAAACCGCCGGCAATATTCCCTTGAGTTGGCTGGGATCCTAATAAATCTACACCTTTAGATGCAATTTCACCCACATAATCTTCATAGATGGCCAGGAATCTCTCACGCAGTTCTGGTGTCGCCATCCGCTCGCTGATTAAGTGTTCACCGCCTGTTAGCTCAGAGGTTTCCCCAAAGAACACAGTCGCACCAGCATCAACTAAACGATCAACTGCCTGAGAGACAGTTGGGCAAGAGCCCATGCCGGTCGTCGTATCGGATTCACCACATTTAATGCTTATGGTTAAATCTTTTAATTCAATTGGTTGCCTTTGAAGTTCAGTGGCCCATTGTACATATTCCTTGGCCTTCCAGGATGCCGCACGAATCGTTTCAAAATCACCATTTCCTTCGATAGAGAAATAGGATACTGGTTTACCAGTTTCTGCAATACCATCAGCAATCTTCTTCGCCCAATTTTGTTCAATCCCGATAACAATAACGGCAGCAACGTTTGGGTTAGATCCCGTTCCGATCATCGTTCTGAAATGTAAATCCAAGTCTGGTCCATACTGTAGTCTGCCATATGCATGCGGAAGAGCTAAAGTTCCTTGAACTTGCCTTGCAACAGCTTCACAAGCTGCATTAGAAATATCATCTACCGGTAAAATAATCACATGATTCCGAATGCCAACCTTACCATTTTCCCTGCGATATCCAAAAAGCTGTTGACCCATCTTCTACCACCTCGCCGTTTTAATATTGTGGGTATGAACGTAATCGCCAATTTCCCACTTTTCTGTTGTTAAACCAATTTGAACACCATACTTTAAAACTGGTTCTCCTGCTTCTAAATTGACTAAGGAGATTTTGTGGCCTAAAGGAATATCCCCTTTAGCCAGTACGACTACATCGGAATTATCATCCATATAAATCCCGATTACTTTTTCTCCTTTTTGAATGGGAGTAGTAGCAACACCTACATGATCTCCGCGATGATGGATTAAAAACTTATGAGTGCTTACATTTCCGACTGTCTCTGGCTGATTTTCAGTGAGAATACTTGTTTGACTATTGATACTCATTTGAAAGCCTCCTTTTGGTTGAGTGACCCAACCAATTTATATATCCTTATTAAACCACCTAAGAACTGGATAGTCAACAATAATATTTTAATTTTCTAAATATTTTGTTTAAACAACGCATAAGGAACGTTCTCCATTTAGTATTTTCACTACTTCCTTTGCAACTAATAACGAGGTTCTGATCTGAGATTCATCGGTGAGCCCTGCAATATGAGGTGTGATCGTCGCCGTTTCGCAGGATAAGAGTTGATTAGTTTGTGAGATAGGTTCTACTTCAAGGACATCTAAAAAAGCCCCGGCAATGGTTTGGCTTTTCAATGCGGCCGCCAGTGCATTTTCATTAATGATGCCTCCTCTAGAGGTATTAATGATATACGCCGACGGTTTCATTTTCCTTAATTCGAATTCGGAGATTAAATGATGCGTCTGAGGTGTTAATGGAACATGAAAGGAAATGAAGTCGGACTTCGTTAATACGTCTTCTAAAGACTCTATCAGCTGGATTCCTGTTTCGGAAACAATGTGGTCATACTCCGTGATAAATGGATCATAGCCAATGACCTTCATACCAAAAGCAAGTGCCCGCTTTGCTACACGATGGGAGATTTCACCTAATCCAACTAAACCAAGTGATTTATTTGAGATCTCTCCACCCGTAAACTTCTTACGGTTCCAATATCCTGCCCTTATATCAGCATTCGCTTTATGCAGAGGCCGATTCGCACTTAACATGGCCGACAGAACATATTCCGCAACAGATGTGGCATTCGCATGTCGCCCATAAACCACTTGAATCCCTCTTTTTTTCGCCGCTGCTATATCAATGTTATCCATTCCCACACCCAAGCGGCCGACTACCTTCAAGCGGGTTCCGGCATTTAGTAGTTCTTGATCCACCTTTGTTTGATTCCTAACAATAATCGCATCATAATCTTTAACCAGATTGACCAGCTTCACGCGATTGTTCCATAGGCTCTCATCATAATTCACTTCATACCCTTGGCGTAGCAGTTCCTCAATTCCTTCATTCCAAATTAATTCTGTTATCAAGGCTTTCATAAAAAAACTTCCCTCCTTTTTTGGCTCAGTGACCCAACCACATAACTATATTAAATCACCCTCTGCAAGTTTGGTCAATAGATTCTTGATGCATGGTAAGGGGGCATTTCTATCATTTTTCAGGTGAAGCGCAAGCACCTCCCTCTCACATCCACTTCATACCCCTTCAATCACCCAAGTAGTCCCGTAATGTTTCAATAAATTGTTGTAAGGCTTTTGTTTGATAAGGGGAAGACGTTAAAATAGAGAAGTTACGTTTAAACGGCAATCCTTCCACGTCGACGATTTCCAAAAATCCATACATCAGCTCTTTTTTTATCGCCCATTGGGAAAGCAGACTGATCCCCAGGCCGGCTTCAACCGATTCCTTGATGACCTGTGTACTTCCGAACTCCATTATTTTCTTAGGGGTAAAATTAAAGTGTTGAAAGAGATGTTCGGCAGCTTCCCTTGTTCCTGACCCCTTCTCTCGTAAAATCCATGTCTCCTTCCCCAACTCCGATATTTTTCTCTTACTTTGCTCTTTTAGCAAAGGATGAAGCGGTGAAGCGACAATGACCATTTTATCTTCAGAAACAATTTCTACATTGGGTATTTTTTCGTTAATTTGCCCTTCTACGATACCGATGTCTAATTGGTGGGTTTGGACAAGGTCGATGATTTCTTTTGTATTGTGAATCTGAATCGTCGGTGTAATGAGCGGGTATTTTGCCTGCAGCCTTGCGATAATGTGTGGCAAGATATATTCCCCAAACGTGTAGCTCGCACCGATCGCAATGGGGCCGCTCGCTTTGTTGGTGAGGTCATCGATTAAATATTGCATATTGGAATAGAGAGCAAGAATCTCTTTTGCATGATGAAAGACAATTTCGCCTGCCTTATTGAGGCGGACAAATTTATTACTCCGTTCCAAGAGCCGGGCTCCAACAGATTCCTCCAGGACTTTGATGTATTGGCTGACCGCCGGCTGGGTCATGTGAAGATCTTCTGCAGCCTTTGAAAAATTCCCCTTTTCTACTACCTTTACAAACACCTCTAAATAGTGATCCATGTTACCCCCCTGATTTTATGTATATCAATTTACTTATCATAACTATTATATATTATTATTTTCCTTATCTACAAAACGAGAGTAGGATGAAAGTACAAATAAGTGGTGGGGTGATTGAATGAGTAGTCAATCAGCGAGAGCATTATCTTCACACGACATAGCCGAACAACAGCAAAAAAAGCCGGAGCCGAAATCTAAAGCGGGTTTATGGATAGGCGGTATCGCTTTTACCATTGTCTTTGCGGTTGCAGGATTTGCCCTTTCAGCAATACCCGGTTTTAACCGAGTCGGACCCATGGCCTGTGCGATTATCCTGGCCATCATCTACCGGCAAATTTTTGGATATCCTGAAAAAATACGAGCAGGAATCCAATTTTCAGCGAAATATTTCTTACGGTTTGCGATTGTCTTATATGGACTTAAACTGAATGTCGATGTGATTCTGAACCAAGGCTTGTGGCTTGTGCTCCGTGATACCGGCGTGATCGTGTTTGCAATTCTCGCTACCGTTTGGCTGGGTAAACGATTGAAAGCGGATTCATCTTTATCTTTGCTACTGGGAGTTGGAACAGGAGTATGTGGGGCAGCTGCAATTGCAGCGGTAGCACCCATCATCAAAGCCAAAGAGGAGGATACGGCGATTGGGGTCGGAATCATCGCTCTTGTTGGCACCATTTTTTCCATCATCTATACGATTATCCGTCCACTTCTTCCCTTGTCTGCTATTGATTACGGGATCTGGAGTGGCAGCAGCCTTCATGAAATTGCCCATGTAGCTTTAGCAGGTGCGCCTGCAGGTCCGGATGGTTTAGCAATGGCACTGCTGGCCAAGCTGGGACGCGTTCTGCTGCTTGTTCCACTATGTTTTATTTTAATGTATTGGATGAAACGGAAGAGTGCAGATGCGGCCGGAGAAACAAAAGTTGATTTTCCTTGGTTTTTGGTTGGATTCATTCTAATGAGCTTGTTCGGGAGTTATGCTGTAGGCACATGGGTCCCTGTACCAGCTATAGTTCTAGACGGAATCTCTACCGCAACCACCTTCATACTCACATCAGCCATGGTTGGATTAGGCCTAAACGTAAGCCTTCATGACCTCCGAACAAAAGCCCTAAGACCGCTCATGGCCATGCTCATCACATCTATTCTTCTATCGATTATTACCTTTATTATACTATAAGAAAAAGGGGGCAGTCCCCCGCTGCTTTAACGGAGGCCACTGAAAAAGTCCCTTAAACAATAAGACAAAAACTCTCATATTTTTCGAGGGTTTTTGTCTTTTTGTTTATAATTAGTGTATCTAATTTATAGAGGCTAAAATAGCGAATTAAAACACCGGTACGGGTATAAGGTTTCATTATCCTGGGGTCTAGTTGGCATGGAATTACAAGGTGCCATGGCTATATTCACAGTAAATCAAGTGAATACTAAAATTCCTAGGGTAAGGTATTAGGAGTTTCGGGGCTAAATTTAAGAAAAAACCGACCTTTTCTTCCGGAATTTTGGAAGTCTGGTCGGTTTTTTATTTGTTGGACTGTACAGAAAATCAAAAATCGACAGGTTTTCAGTGCACTCCAAGATATTTTTTAAAACTATGTAATAACTAACGACATTTCTATGTAACTTGTAGAAATGCCGTCACTTATTTTACTTTATTCTTGTGTTATTCCTCTTAAACCTGTTCTACAAATATATTTCTTACATTAATTTTGAAGTTTCAAGCTACTTAACAAAGTTGAGCTTTATTTTGCTGAACCTTTTGTTTCATTCACCGAGGTTATTTCTTACACGGCTATTAACTACACAAACCTCCCAATAACCAAGGACGATGTCGATAGGGACCAATCGGAATTTGAATTAAGCTTGTTTTTCCTTGTGGTTCCAACCTGTAAATTTCATCACACAGGTTGGAATCATATCCGAGGAGCGGGTGCCCTCCCATTCCACTGGCTCCTGCCGATAAGAGTAATCGTTGCACGAGCATACCTGCCTCCATTTGTTGAATTCGATATCCTCTGTATCCGAGTGTAGTTTTATAGTAATCCTTAACTCCTGTGACATGGAAGCAGAGAGGTACTTGGAGCAAATTTACATTATATAATGACATACCCGATTGCAGTAGGAGTCGATTATCTCCGAAATGGACCTGGCGTAATGCATGAGTCGTGCTGTCATATTGATACGCACCATTAGGAAATCCTTCAACATTATACAAACAGACATTCAGTGAGACACGTGGCCCGTGCTTCTGATGCGCAGCTTCCAAATCATTTCGATACAAAAAGGAATCCGTTGCATCGTGTAGCAGATTTGCCAGTTCAACTTGACTTACCTTTCCCAAAATGAAATCAATATCTGGAGAAAATCGGTTTCGACAAACAGCTCCCAGATCATACGACAGCCTCTCCGCATGTGGAAGAGCTATAGCTTGACCATCACTAATCACATTTTTCTTCTCCTCAATCAACGGAAACTTTGTTGTAGAATCCAACATGGACAATTCATTTAACTTGGTTAACATCGGATACTCTTTAATCCTTTGTGACCGGACGTAGTGATTCGGCTCAATCGATTTCAATTCTTGGCACAACTGTGCTGAAGATACCATTCTGTCCATCTCTATCCCATTGGCTGACCAAATGGTTGGTTCCACCGATAACGGGATGACTGCATATACGCTCTCCTCTTGTTCAGATAATCCAAGCAAATGATTCATTGCGCGATCAAGAAATTGGAAGTATACCCCAGATTCAAAGCCAAACCGTTTCGATACTTCCAATAACTGTCCCATCAACACACCTGCATCCAATCCCTGCAGTCGGTAGGCAAAGTTATTGTATTTGAAAAAGTTTTTCCAAAACATTGTCGATACAAAAACCGTCACAAAACATGCAGAAATGTCACATCGATTACCAAGAGCCCTGGCAATATAGGAATCAAAATTTCCTTCTCGCAGCAATACTAAGCAATGGTGTGCCACATCATAATGGTATACCCCTATTGGCAAATCCTTGATTTTTAAATAAACGTATAATTCGTTTGGATACAGTGCTCCACCCGAAGGAGCAAACCTTCTGTTCGATTGCATGACGTCTGAATTGTCTGTGGAATCCAAACTAAAGACAGATTGACTAATTTGAGTAAGGCCGTAAACATACCAGAGAAAATGCCCGATTATACGCAGGTCAGGCATGAAGGGTTGCTTCAGTTCTTCAAGTGTGAGTGGTACTTCTAGGGATAATGGAACCACAGGCAATCCGCGGTATAGTTTATAAGGAAGTGGTTTATCCTCCCAATCTACTTCCCAATTTGGGATGCTTGCCTTCTCAATATCAAAATGCAAATTGTGCAGAAACTCATCTAGAATCATACTAATCCTCCTAGTGACTGCTTATGGAAACGGATGAGGATGTGGATTGAGCTGTTCGGCTGTCAGCGGTTCCTTTGTATATCCTAGTTCCATAGGTACCTTAAACACCCTCTCCAGCCCTGTTACGCGAGTTAGGTGATGTCCGAATGTCATCGGCAGCATCCCCGGTATAAGCACTTTTACACAATAGAGTCCGTTTCGAATTGTTTCTGGTGTCGTCTGGTCAACTACAATCACATCGAGGTTTTTTCGACGAAAAACTTGAAGAATATCCTGAAGATCCTCGGTAAGATCTAAATGTCTTGATTTCCACTGTAATTCCTCGTTAAAGGATCGCAATGGGCGATTTTCGTCAAGCAAAAACTGCAGGCGCTCTTCTGCTTGCGGCAAACCGTACAGCATTCCATGGTCATCCATTTGTTGCACTAAGGAAGAATCATGCAACATTCGTACATACTCCTCCTGGTTCTTCTCTAATTTCTCATCCAATGACAGCATCATGCCAGCTAACTCGTGAACTGCCGTTTTCACCGCCCGTACTGGGTCCAAATGAGATCCGGCTGCACAGATAAGGTTCATTCCTTTTTCCTTTCTGTTTTTCGCTATGGCCAAAATACTTGGAATTCCGTGCTCCATTGTAGAATTATATAAATATAGGTCATATCCCGCGACCGCACGCATCCGTTCAATCATTAACAGCAGCTCTTGGTCTTCAATGGAGTTAGGTTCAATACGCGGGAGGGACAACTGCGCGTACCAAGTCATCAGGAACGAATCACGTTCCACCACTTCCAAAATACCGTAGAAAATAGCCTCTTCTAGACTTCCGCCCAATGCGCATCCATTGGAAGTTTCATAGACAAACCCTCGTGATCCGCAGCCCAAGCTATAATAGGCCAGCAGCTCTGGAACCAGAATCGGACGCTCTTGCAAAAACGAATATCCCCATACCCAATCAATCGAGCGATCTGGATCAAATTCTGTAAATGGAAAACCAGGTCTCTCATACTGTTCTTTGGCGTGTACACCAACCTCAATCGGATTGAGTGCTTGATTTTTCAAATGGTTATAACTGTCATGGACCACTGTCTTTTTACCACGTGGCTCAAGGCCACAGTACCGCTCCAATCCTTCTAAAATGGCCGTTAATTCACTTACCGCGAAGGAGTTAGTCCGACCAGCTGTTCCCTCATCCCCATCGAACAAAGGCAAATTAACACTTACATCAGCAAAAGTGTGCACGAGGTTAACCATTTTATTATTCAAAAGGCCTGTTCGAGGATCAAGATAGTCCTTTATGAGAACCTTATTCAGGTCATCTAACGAACGGCTTCGAAAACTGTCGTTGGTAACCTTCGGACTTTGCTGCAGAGAAATTCGAGCCATGGCTGGTGAATCTTCAGGTAATTGACTACAAACTTGACACAAGGGGACGGGCAAAAACCTGTGCCAGGAACTCTTCAATGTTTTCAGATTGATAAAACATACCTTTCCTTTAGATTGGGCCTGATTACCTTGGATAATTCTTTGGACCTCCGCCACGATCAGGTGAGCCAAGTGTAAGAGACCTGTACGTGTTGCCCAAGGTTCCTGCTGCATTCCTCCTGTTAACTCCAACCTCTTTTGTATTTCCCACATCTCTTTCCGGTCGTGTCCTGTCATAAGACGCCTCATATCCGTACATTGAGAACACCCTGGCATACCCGGTCGAACAAGCGGTCCTATGACGCCCTCTCCAAATGAAACAAAACCTCTCAGCCAGGGAGTATTGGTTCGATGAAACATCTCTTCTGCTTTTTGATGAACTGAGGGATTCCATGCATCATGTAAAACCAGTGCCAAATCAATACTTCCCGGTACGATTGCCCCAAAATCGGTTTGGCGAAATACCATGTATTGAGATGAAAGTTCCTCACACATGTGGTCTGCCAGCAGCCCTTCTCCTACAACCAACATGACAGCACTCACGTTAATCCCTCCTCTTGAACCAAAACCCCAAATATTCCTGCCAATCCCTCTTTCAAAAAGGGTTCTAGTTCTAATTCATATACAAACAATTGCTTCCCGTTCCGTTCCAAGATTTCCATAGCAGTCAGCAAGTTTTCGGATTGTATTATCTCTTCACACGCAGGAATTTCAATCCTTAGCGGCACTTTTTCATCCAGAATCATGGACGAAACCTCCAATGATCGTGCCATAAAGAATTCTTCTTCATTTTGCACATTAATAATTGCCTGTTGAAGTGCATTTCGTAATGCCATTGTGATATTCAAATCGACACTGCCATACCATCCGTCATTGGTTCCAATCCACACAGCCGGGAATCCAGCAACTTCCTCACCGATTCCAATAGTCGGTGCTCCCTGCAATGTCGTCAGTGCCTGCAAATAAAAACGACACCGTTCATCTTCTACCGAACTTAACTCCACTGGGAGGACTGAATACTCCTGTTTAAGACTTTGGATGATCAACTCCTCGTCCAAACACTTTTGCAAACCTCGGCAAACACTTTCCGCGAATGATTCACCTGCTCCAACCTGCACTTCCGGTGGTAGATCGAGCAAACCGACTATTTGTGATACATACGCTTCAATTCCGGACAGACCCGCTTCCCTTCTTGCCTCCTCATGTGTCAGACCTGTACAGACAATATCACCCAATATGTCAGCTGGCCTATATGCCAATGGGTTGACTGGCTGAACTCGGCACTGAGCCAATGGCAGTTGCTTTAAATCACCCTCCTCCCAAATATGAAAAATTCCGGTTACCTTAGATGTCAAATGGTTAAAGGAAAGGAGTAATTTACCCGGATCTCCTCTTTCGATTCCTTGTACTAATCGCATATCTATATCTTCAACCAATCTAGACGATGTTTGGCCAGTCACCAGCGGATGGGGCATAAATGAATGCCAGTTTCCTTCTAACGTTTCCAAATCAAGAAGAAAGAATTGATTCTTCTTCTCCTTTTCGGTTACACCGGTAACGTCTTTAAACAACTCAAATACGATGACATTTGCCAGCATTGCTAAGGGTGTCGAAGAAGAAGCATAAAATTTCTGCTCTCTTAAGAGTGTCTCTTGGTGAATACGGCGCCATGCAGACTCCCAGTCCACCTCTGAGTCTGCATGTACTAACGGACCCGCTAAACCCGCCTGCTTTAAACAGATAGCAGGGAGAAACACTTTCTTCTCTTCCTTGCTAACCCTATGTAGAAGTCGGAGTTCCTCTACATCATCCTGTTCTGACACATATAAAATATAACCAAACGGTTTCACTATTTCCTCCCAAGAACTTTCCCCCTGCTTGTTTAGTGTGACCTCTTCTATCTCCACATCGGCGTCTGTTTTATGGGCATGTTCCACGAGTTCCATCAACCGCTGTCTATTGGTCTGAACACTGTCAGTAATCAACGTATGGAACTTGGGCAATCCGGAATCAAGTAACGACGCAACCAATGAAACAAAAAAAGGACCAGATCCTATTGCCAACACTTTTGCCTGACGATAGGTCTGAAAACGAAACGCTCCCGAATCAACCAAGTTGTCTACAAATTCAATTTGAGATGCATACTTTTTTAGAACATGATCCTTCAATTGATGTGAACGGTCTTGGCTAACATCTCGAGCAAACCCATTTCGATATAGTGCCTCTGCAATTTCAAACACTCTATCTCGGTATGCCCTCGGCAATCCGTTTGTCAAATACTCCAAGGTGTACTCGCCATTAAACATTGGTATCAGCTTTTCAACCCATTGATCGATCATACTGCCTTCCATACGAAATGAGCTTACATTGTTCCGAAAATACACACCGCTGTTTGGATCAGGGAGAAAAAACGTGTCCCTTTTCACCTTCAGACGCATAGAAGGGTTCATATTCGTCATTTCGCTCCTCCTTAGCCGTAGCTTACTTCATATTTAATTATCATCACTATCATCCTATGTATCTCAATTTGTCCCTTATGTTAATTGTTATAGAGAAGAGCCCATACAAAAATTGTAGGGGCTCTTCTCCTGTCAATTTCTACGTGGAGTTTTCATTTCAAGTCGAAATCTATCAACCGCCGCAACGATGGCCTCCGCCACCGCAATTGTGTCCTCCGCAGCGATGTCCGCCACCGCAATTATGGCAGCGATGTCCGCCACCGCAATTATGGCAGCGATGTCCGCCTCCGCAATTATGGCAGCGATGTCCACCGCAATTATGGAAGCAACTGTGGAAGCAATTAAAGCAGCTAAAACAGCTAAAGCAACTAAAACATCCCCCAATACCGCCGAAACCACCGATACCACCAAAACCACCAAATCGAGTAGGATCAGAATAGTACATGCTTGGGTCAAAAGGAACTGCCTCGGTCGCTTGGAAGTCCCCAAGACTTAACCCCTGGAGTTGACTTTGGAAATCATTCATTTTCAATACCTCCTTATATATTTAAACAAGGGCAGTAGCAACTTGAAACGGGCACAGAACAAACTAGAAAATAGGTAAATACCGCTATACCTTCCCCAACAAATTATGTAAAATGCGTGGGTATTGCTACTAATATAAAAGCCTATTTTATTGTTTTAAACCTTCAAGGTTGAGAAAAGAATGTTCTCAGGATAAATAGGAAAAGAGGCCCAGCTATGGGGCCCCTATTATTCTATAAATCATTTACATAAGATTTTGCATAACTTACCTAACTCATGACGAGCCCGCCATCAACAAACAGTGTCTGCCCTGTCATAAACTGACTCCATTCCGAGGATAAGAATAGGACAGGTCCAACAATATCCTCCGGGTGAGCAATCCTCCTTAACGGGGTTTGGGCTATGATCATTTCCTTTACTTCTTCTTTTGTTTCTCGGCTTGCAGCGGTTGGGTACACCAAACCAGGTGCCACACAATTCACTCTAATCCCGAAGGCTCCTAGTTCAACTGCCATATTGCGGCTAAACCCTATTAACGCTGATTTGGCGGTTGTATAGTCATGGTAAGGAACTATCGGCCGTTCGACTAAGTTTGTTACGATATTAACAATGCTTCCCTTTGTTTGTTTTTTCATTAAGGGGATGGCTTGTTGACATACATAGTAACTAGATTTTACTGCTCCATCAATTTGTTCTTGATAGTCTTCCCATTTTAATTGCGAGAACATTTTTCGTGTATCGGGATTAAAGACATAGGGTTTAAAGGCATTATTGACGACTACATCTAATTTGCCTACTTCGAGTTCAATTTGCTCCATCATACGTTTTACGTCCGATTCAGACGTTACATCTGCTTGAATCGCCCAAGCATCACCACCAAGCTCAAGACAAGAAGCCACTGTTTTTTCTGCGGCTTCTTGATTGTGTACGTAATTAACAATGACCGTGGCCCCTTCTGCTGCAAAACCTCTCGCGATGGCTGCACCGATTCCTCTGCTTGAACCTGTAACTAATATGATTTTATTCTCAAATTTTCTCACAAGCTCCCCCTATTTCATAAAGTCTTCAACGATAACTTCTGACATTTGTAAATCCTTATCAATTAGTCCCAGCTCATTATAGATATCAGCACCCTGTTGTAGGACATCGACTTCTAATGCCCCTAAACCTCTTTCGCTTGTTGCCTCCGAAATACTCGTTTCGTTTCGCAGTTTTATAATTTCTAAATTATGTTTTTCATCCTTACCGTCAATCGCATGTTTTACGGCTAAGACAGCCGCTTCCTCTGGCTCGCTAATCATCCATTCCGCACTCGTCTGATAGGCCTCAACAAACTTTTTTAACAAATCCTTTTTTTCGTTGTACGTTTTTTCTGTGACCACGAAGATATCACTTGGGACATTAAGATAATCTTTCACTTCAAGTACATTGACATCCACCAATCCCTTTTCTTTTGCTGTCACTAAGCCAGTGTCTGTGGCAGCTGTTGCGTCTACCTGACCTTGCATTAACGGCGCAAAGTTCAAAAGACCTGTTTCAACAATCGTGACATCCTTTTCAGAAAGGCCTGCTTGGTTTAATAGAACAAGCAGATTTTGCCTAGTACCACTAGAAAGGCTATATACGCCAATCTTCTTCCCCTTTAAATCTTCTGGTTTAGTGATATTGCTTTCTTTTAAAGAAACAACATTGAATACGTTTTGAGGATAAATATTATAAATGACCTTCAATTTCTCCCCTTGGTTTAAGGCAAAATAGAGCGAACCTGGATCAGTAAAAGCGATATCTGCTTTACCTGAAAGGATATTTTTAATCGCATCCCCGCCTCCTGCACCTGGGATAAATTCAACATCTAAACCCTCATCCTTAAAAAAATCCTTTTCCTCACTAACGAGCAGGTTCGTTTGCTCCGAAATCGGCTGACTCCAGCTCGCAATTTTTACTATGTCTAACTCTGTTCCTGCAGCTTCTTGCTGATTATTCTTTGATCCACAAGCGGTTAACAACAACACGAGAATGATGACAGCTGCTGTAATACTTCTTTTCAATTTCATTTGTTTAACTCCTCAATGGTTTTTATATTGAAATAAGCGACGTTCAATAAAATAAATAAGTTGATAGAGAAAAGTTCCAAGGATGGTAATTAAAATAAGCACCGAAAACATGAGCGGTGTGTCCATCATCCCTTGAGAGGCAATAATCAAAGCACCTAATCCCTCACTGCCGCCAATAAATTCACCCACTACGGCACCGACAACAGCGAGAACAACAGCAACCCGAAAACCAGCCATGATACTAGGCAGCCCGGCAGGTATTTTTAATTTAAACAATGTTTGCCATCGGCTGGCCCCTAAAACCCGAAACAGCTCTAATTTTTTAGGATCGGTATATTGAATGGCGGTAACAGTGTTTTCCATTAACGGGAAAAAGCAAATTAATGCTGTAATTACCACCTTAGACGTCATTCCAAAACCAAACCAGAGAATAAATAATGGTGCCAGTGCCAGTTTGGGTACAGCTTGACTTGCTATCACATAAGGAAATAATAGCTTTCGGATAAACTCGACTTCCCCCATCCAGATGCCAGTAAAGATGCCTAACAAACTACCTATAAAAAGTCCAAGGACAATCTCTAAACTTGTTCGGAGAATATGTGGAGTATAATAACCGCTCCTTAATCCTTCTAAAAGTGTGGTCACGACAACAGACGGTGCTGGAAGGACTAGTTCGGACATTTGCTTAGCCAGCATTTCCCAACACAATAGAATCAAGATGAATAATAACCAGGAATATATTGATATTTTTTTCATCTTTGTCCTCCACTAATGGCAGTCCGGATTTCCAGGCAAAGCTGACTGAACTGCCCGGAATATCGACTATCTGGTGTATGTCGATATTGTAAATCTACAGAGAAATCATTGATGATTCTCCCTTTATCCATAACGGCAATCCTGTCTGATAAATAGACTGCTTCTGAGATATCATGAGTAACAAATAGCACGGTCATTCGATGGAGATTGCAAAGCCGGAGAAGATCATCTTGAAGCTCCTCTCGTGTGATAGCATCAAGTGCTGAAAAAGGCTCATCCATATAAAGCATTGTCGGCGAACCAATGAGCGCTCTTGCAATCGATACACGACTTTGCTGCCCACCAGATAAACGAGTTGGGTATTGCATTTTTAAATGGGATAGCCCCATTAAATCTAATAGGGATTCTGCTTTTTCTACATGTTCTTTTGTTACTTTACGTTTAAGAGATACGGGTAAAAGAACATTATCGATTACGGTTTTCCATTCCAAGAGGGTTGGTGCCTGAAATACAAAGCCAATCTTGTCTGAAGGTTTTATCCTTTCACCTTGTAACAGAATACAACCCTCATTTGGGGTTAATAATCCTGCCGCCAGCTTTAATAACGTGGTTTTTCCACAGCCACTTTTACCAAGTAAACTGTGAAACTTTCCTTTTTCAACATCGAAACTTACGGTGTCGACAATCAGGTTATTTTCTGCATAGCTGTAACAAACATCTTGTAAACTCAAAAAAGCCATTTCTGCCTCCTAATCGATATAAGCTGCAAAATATTCTGCATACTCTTCCGCTGAATGCTCAATATCAACCATTTGAACCAAATCTATTAAATTAAACCGGCCATCATGATGCCAGCCTGATTCAGGTGAAGTCATCTTACCTAGAGCAGTAATTCGTGTTACACCGACATTCCCCAATTTTTCAGCCCATTGAAACAGTTCCTCCGGAGCGGCGGCAATACCAGCACTCTGTAAGAATTTGCGATAGGGTTCAATACTTGGCAAAATGTCTTCTATTTCGTCAAAAGCAATCACTTTCACCGCACGATTGGAACAAGTTGGGGAGAACGCCGTACCTTCTTCATAAACAACATTCCAATGATTGTCAGTTTGCCCAAATACTATTTTCGCAGGGTTTGAAAAAGAAGAAACTTCTTCTTGGTTACGCCAGTGGATGCTCGCAGTCATTTCTTCCAATGAAAGTGTGCGCCTAGGGAATCGTTTTTGATAACTTTCCAACTCTTGTGCAAGATACTGGGCAAACTCAGCGGGTGATACATTTCCCCCATTTTGAACATAGAAAATATGAGGAGAGTAACAACCCTGTTGATCAAATTGGATTATATCAAATGCCGCATGATGTGCTGTGGTCAATGCTTTCCGTGAGTCTAGAGCCGAATTGCTAATCGCCCCGAAACTGACTTTATGACCGAATGGAAGGAACCTGGTGGTGACTGGAATTCTATGACTCATGGATTCTAGCGACTGATTACTACCATAGCCGACCACCACGTCAGGATATTTAAAAATCGCCTGTTCTCGCGCCTCATCTCCGCCCTTCCACCATACAACGGCTAGGCAATCTTTTAATTGAGGAGCCACCTCGACTAAAACCTGTGCAAACCAGCCCGCAAACAACGGCTCGGCACTGGATACCTTACCAATATTGCCAGCCTTCACTAATAACCCTGAAATGAGACTCCATAACGGGAGTGCCGGTACATTTCCTGCCCATACATGAAGAATCAATTCAGGCCCCACAGCTTTTGAATATCCTTTTTTTACACGGGGCTGAAAATCATCGAGCAGCAAGGGATTTCCTAAGTCCTCAACCACAAAGCGCTGCAGTTCATGTTTGCGGAACTTTTTTAAAAAGGCAGTCAGTCCCAGACGAATCATTTCTTCATCGTATCCAGTAACAATTGGCAGCAGTTTTTCTGCCTTTTTCCGGTAGGTTGAATTACGGTCGAGCAGAACTTCTATCGCAGTGTCAATGATTGAAATAATTTCGGTGATACTCATGTTTTTTAATACTTCTGCACTTGCTGTTTTAATCTTCTCTGTCACCAGTTGCATTTGCTCCATCGTTAGAAGAGGCGCTTCTACCTCCAGCTCTTTACCCTTTCTGGTAAAGGTAAGGATCTTGGTTTCTATGATTTCGTCCCCGATATCGGGAAGGTAGCCAACTCTTTCTCTCATGCTGTTGGCCCCGTAGCTGCCTGAATAAATTCCTCCACGGCTATTGAACAGCCCTTTGCCTCTGTTCCTTGGACCCTGCCTAGGAGAAGGAACCCCTCACCGACCTTCATGCCTAAGTCTTCGGTCAAAATAGTAGTGACAGAATTAAAGTTTGCCAGATCACAATGGACAATAACCCCGCGTTCCCCTTCAGCCACTTCCTCACCTGTAAACGGATGTATAATTCTCGTTTTCAGCCAATGAGGTCCTGACTTAACAGATGGAACCTGTTCATTTCCAGAGTCATAGAGCTGTGAACTTAACTCCGTCATGCCGTACATATTGATACAATCTTTCCTTGGAACTCCTAGTACTCTCGATAACTCCTGATAAAAATCATCCAGTTCCCATTCTTTTGACTGATTTTTAAATCCACCTGTATCTAAAATCTTACTTCGAGGCGGCAATTGAAAGCTGCGGCCGATTTTTGTTAGTTCTTCAAACAAATGAACAAAACTGAAAGAGGCACCTAACAATGCATAAGGCTCACCGGACTGTTCTGCCTGCTCCAATTCTTGAATCAGCCTCTCAAGATCAATCCCATTTTCCCCTAGAAGATAGTGACTTTCCTCTGTACCAAACTCCTGTTTCGCAAGCGCTAAATAGCGAGCTAATGAGGAATTTGGCATTTCTTCCTCCGTTGGAAACAGTATACCCATGCGAATTTTTCCGTCACCTTTCATAAAGCGCTGTTTGAAATAGGTTTTCATCGATAGATTCCATACTTGTAAGGTCGGATGGTAGTGCTTCCCTTTCACACCTTTTGTAGTACCGCTTGTCATAAAATACCTTTCCGCTTCTTCTGGCGGCGTACAGGTTAGGGCCACTTCTTTAAATGCATTAATCGGCACCGCTGGAATGTCCTTCCATGATTTCACCGTCCGAATGGTTTTGCCTTTTTGCTGACAGTACTTCCGAAATGGAAGGTTATTTGTGTACTGATATGCGAATAGTTGTAAGGCATTTTGATTAAATTCATCGTCTGATAGCGAATCAGATTGAAGAATCGTAAGTAATTCGTTTATGATATTCTGCTGTTCCATGAAGGTAGTTCCTTTCTATTTCAATGTCGTTCCATTATGAGTAAATACAGCTACTTTCTTCTTTAAAAAGACAGAAAGGATGATGGCGCCAATAAGTGCACCTGCGATCGAGCTAAAAATAAATAACGGTATAAATCCAAACACTGCTGCTTCTTGACCCATTAATAGAGTGGCGATTGGGTAGCAAAGAATCGCACCAAGAATACCAGTTCCAATTACCTCACCGAAAAAAGCCATATAAATCTTTCTGGTTTTCATAAAGAGGAGCCCTGCCAACAACGCACCAACCATACTTCCTGGAAACGCAAAGACCGAACCAGTCCCCATGATATTTCGTAAAATTGAGACACATAGTGCCTGTGCAACGGCATAAACCGGTCCTAGCAGGACAGCAGACAAAACATTCAAGAAATGCTGAATCGGAAACACCTTGGTGAAACCAACCGGAATAAACAATAAATTACTCGAGAGTGTACCAATCGCGATCATCATCGCTGTCAATGTGAGTTTGTGCGTTTTTCTCATAAAAAAAATCCCTCCAATTTTTTAATAAGCACTGGGGGACTACCGGTTTATACCATATCATTATGGTTCAAAACCAATGTATCGTATCGTTCACTTCCCTACGCTGGTACTACCCAGATCAGGTTCAGGGGTTTAAGACGAAGATCGTCGTCTAATCTCAGCCAGTTTCGGCTCCCCCAGTGCAAGTATGAAATTTTTATCCTTCAAAAACACTTTTTCTTAAGTTTTTTGCCGCTTCTGTAACAGAAGGTGCATGGCTAATCGCGGTAATGACCGATACGCCATCTGCTCCGGCTTTGATAACAGATCCTGCATTATCTGCTGTGATTCCGCCAATTCCGACAATTGGAATACTTATTCCTCTGTCACGCAATTCCTCAATCAATTTCGTTCCGTTTGAAGGCTTGGCATCTTCTTTTGTTTTCGTTGGAAAAACGGGTCCGATACCGAAATAATCGGCTCCACCCTCTAATGCGCTCATTGCCTCATCGTAACTATGTACAGATACTCCAATGATTTTATCGTGGCCAATCTTCTTTCTGACTTCATCTGCCGGCTCATCTTCCTGTCCGATATGAACACCGTCCGCGTTAAGTGCAATAGCCAAATTGATATCGTCATTAACAATAAAAGGTATCTGGTGCTGTCTGCATAATTGCTGAAGTTGTTTGGCCAGTTCAACTTTTGCATTCCCTGTTAAAGCTCCGGTACCTTTTTCGCGGAACTGAAAAAGGGTAATTCCTCCTTCAATAGCAGCTTGTAAAACGGAAGCTGGATTATCATTACAGTTGGGACTGCCCATGATAAAGTAAACTTTCAATGCCACTTTTATTGAATCACAATTGCGAATATTCATGCTGGTCACCTACCTCATCGCCACCATTCTTTTTCGATATGCCCAGTGATTTGTTGGTCCATGACCTTGACCAATTAGCAGTTGATCTTCAATCGCCGCCTGGATAAAATGCTTTGCTTTTGATACAGCTTCATAAACACTTACCCCTTTCGCTAGTTCTGCTGTTACAGCGGCTGAAAACGTACATCCTGTTCCGTGAGTATTCTTTGTCGGAACTCTTTTACTCGTAAAGGTCTTAAATTCGTTCCCATCATATAAAAGATCGACCGACACATCACGGTCTTCATCATGTCCGCCTTTTATGACCACATGTTTAACTCCTAAGTTATAAAGATATTTAGCGGCTTCCTCTTTATCCTCATCTGTTCGGATTGAGATTCCTGTTAAAACTTCCGCCTCAGGAATATTTGGTGTAACCACCGTCGCCAGCGGTAACAAATACTTTTTCAATGAGGTAATAGCCTCAAGTTGGAGGAGCGACGCCCCGCCCTTTGCAATCATCACGGGATCAACCACGACATTTTGCCAGTTGTAGTGTTCTATTTTTTCAGAAACCGCTTTGATAATTTCTGCATTAAACAGCATTCCTGTTTTAACGGCGTCTGTACCCATATCTTCGCCAATCGAATCAATTTGCTTGCTGACGGCTTCAGCTGTCATCGGATAGACGGCTTGAACCCCCAGAGTATTTTGGGCAGTAACGGCTGTCAGTGCCGACATCCCGAAAACATCTAACTCTTGAAAAGTCTTTAAATCTGCCTGAATTCCAGCGCCGCCGCCGCTATCGGAGCCTGCAATCGTTAATGCTTTTTTCATGATGTCCACTCCTTATACCTGTTTGTATGACGATAATTGTTCAATATCCTCAGAAGTAACGAGGGATAATTGATTTAAGAATTCAATTTGAAAACTGCCAGGTCCCAAATGACCCGCCTTTTCGAATGCTTTCTCCGCTGCAATTCCATAAAAGCTTAACGCTGACAATCCAGCAAGCAGAAGGTTCTTTTCAACTCCTGCAAAGGCTCCGATGACAGATGTTAACAGACATCCTGTTCCTGTCACTTTTGTTAACAGCGGGTGGCCATTGGAAACCAAATACGTCGTCGTCCCATCTGTCAGCACATCATCTTTCCCGGTAATCACAACAGTGGTATTCAACTTTTGCGCCGCGGTTACAGCCAATTCGATATTGCTTCCTTGATGTGTACCACCATCGACGCCCTTTATTTCCCACTTTTCACCTAGAACATTGGCGACTTCTGCAGCATTTCCGCGAATAACAGATACGTTTACTTCTTCGATTATTTTTTGTGCCATTTCTGTGCGGAACGGCGTAGCTCCTGCACCAACGGGATCGAATATTACAGGAATTCCCAGCTCATTTGCTGTTTTTCCAGCTAAAACCATCGAGCTCACCACGTCCTTGTTTAATGTCCCGATATTCAACACAAGCGCACGTGAAATTCTCACCATATCTGCCACTTCTTCCGGAGCATAAGCCATCACAGGCGACGCCCCAACTGCTAAAAGGCCATTCGCGGTAAAATTGGTGACCACTACATTGGTAATATTGTGTACGAGCGGGTTTTCATCTCTTACTCTTTGTAAAATAGAACTTACATCGTGATGATTCATCACTGCACCCCTATCTTTTTTAAATAAACCTTACTCTTTTAAACATAAGGCTCTGTTATTATTCATTGTTAATTTCCGTATAGGGTTAAGAATTCATAGGCGGAAAATTTCCGGCTATTGTATATAGAGGAAGCTTAAGAAGCAGATATAAGCGGAGATATTCCGGTTAACTGCTTTAAATAATACAAAATCCAAGGATTTGGATACAATAAGCGGAAAAAATCCGCTTATTTTTAAGGAAATATGGGTATTTCCCAATTTAAACGGAAATTCTCCGCTTATTTTCCAAACACAGCGAAATCAAAATTCAGTTTTAAAAGAGCCAAACATAAAAAAACCAGATCCATCATAATAGGACCTGGCTTAATAGTTAGAGAAAAAGGTAATTTCACTTAGCTACTTTCCTACGCTGGTATCATCCAGATCAGGTCCAAAGGGTTAAAAAACGTACGTTTTTCTCTCAGCCCGTATTGGGGCACCCCTAGTAGGTAACTTCTTATATAATTATTTTCTATAATAGTCTACAATTTTCGATATGTAAAGTTTTTTTGATTACTGGTGTTATGCAAAAGATAATGATAAGGTAATATTTTTGAGTGTTATTTTACAAAAAGTAAGAAATGAGGAAATAAAAGATGAACATACTATGGGATTTTGATGGAACACTCTTTGATACATATCCAGCACTGGTCGAAGGTTTTGTTACGTTAAGTCAGCGTGACCTTGAACGCAATGAAGTATTACGGTGGCTGAAAGTCGATTCAAAAACCGCATTTAAACATTTTGGGATCGATGAAGATCGACGTGCTGAGTATAAACAACTTGATATAAAATATTCAAAAGAAAGCAAGCCGTTTGAACATTTAGAAGAAGTGTTAGCAGCCGTTGAAAACAATATTATTGTGACTCACCGTGATAAAGAATCTGCATACAATCTGCTTGAAAAATATGGATTAACAAAATACTTTAAAGAGATTGTTTCGGTGGAAGAACAAGGATTCAAAAGAAAACCTCATCCCTCTTCTTATCAATTTGTTTTAAAAAAATACGATATCGATTTGGTGGTAGGTGACCGGGAATTGGATTTACTTCCTGCTAGACAATTAGGAATTAAAACGGTTGCTTTTCAAAATCGCAACATCGAAGCTGATTTTCATCTAGATAGCTATGCTGAATTTATTCCTGTCGTTTTCAAAAATAAAAGCTTGTAGAATTTGTCCAATTGGACATTTTCTACAAGCTTTTTTCATCCTGTTATTTCACAATCATAAAAAACCTATATCTTATACTTTTATTATACTTCTGTGTGGTTAAGTTGTGGCCAGAGAATAGTGACAACTTTGTTAAAGGAATGATACGATCACCGACCCAATCCCTACAATCAATAAGATCATACCGCCAAAACGCGTATTCCAAATGTATATTCTAGATGGTTCTGTATCATCATCAGATTTCCTGCTCTCCGTTATCAGCCAAATGAATGAAGGGTTTATGATAAACAAAACGCCTATAATGATAAAAAATACTCCAAGTGCTAACATTATAAAAACACCTCCTACGTACGCTCCTCTTACTAAAACATACGTTAAACGTGCAATTTTGGCACATCCCCTAAATAAAAAAAATCCCTTATGTCCTACAGGTCCTGCCTGTCTACACAAAAGGGATTTATCTGCATGTTATGCTACTTTTTTGATATCGACTTTTTTACCTTCTTTTATCTTCTTCTTATAATCAGCTGTTGCTGTGAAAAGAACATCTGTTGAAGAGTTAAGTGCCGTTTCAAAAGAGTCTTGTAATACACCGATAACAAATCCTACACCAACTACTTGCATTGCTACATCATTAGGAATTCCGAATAAGCTACAAGCTAGAGGAATCAATAATAATGAACCACCAGCGACACCAGATGCACCACACGCACAAATAGCAGCAACGACGCTGAGGAGAATCGCTGTAGGGATGTCCACTTGAATGCCAAGTGTATGAACGGCTGCAAGGGTTAACACTGAAATCGTAACCGCTGCACCAGCCATATTGACGGTTGCACCTAATGGAATCGATACAGAATAAGTGTCTTTATCTAAATCTAGTTTTTCACATAATTTCATATTAACCGGAATGTTGGCAGCAGAGCTGCGTGTAAAGAATGCGGTAATACCACTTTCTTTGATACACTTGAAAACAAGTGGATAAGGGTTCTGACGTACGTTGACGAATACAATGAGTGGATTGACAACAAATGCCACAAAAAGCATACATCCAATCAGGATGATAAGTAATTTTCCATAGCTTAATAGTGATTCAAGTCCATTTGTTGTAATCGATTCAATTACGAGACCCATGATTCCTAATGGTGCTAACTTGATTACCCATGTAACCATTTTCGATATTGCGTCTGAGAAATTAGTAATCAACGTTTTTGTCGTATCAGGGGCATTTCGTAAAGCCAACCCAAGGACAATCGCCCAAGCTAAAATACCAATATAATTTGCATTTGCAATCGCATTGACCGGGTTATCAACAACATTCAGCAGTAATGTTTTCAGAACCTCTACAACACCACCTGGAGCTGCCAACTCCTCTGCGCCTTTTGTAAGAGTAATATTTACTGGGAAAATAAAGCTAACAATAACGGCAATTAATCCAGCAAGAAATGTCCCTAAAAGATAGAGGGAAATAATCGATTTCATATTTGTTTGCTGGCCGCTCTTGTGCTGCGCAATGGCAGACATAACCAGGAAAAGTACCAATACTGGTGCAATAGCTTTTAATGCTCCGACAAATAACGATCCTAAAATGACAACTGGTTTTGCTACTTCAGGAATTGCAACAGCCAGGATAATACCAATTAGTAAACCAATAGAGATTTGCTTTACCAGACTGATTTGATTCCACTTTTTCAATAAATTTTTCATAGATGTACCCCTCCCACTTGTATTCATCCGTTTTCACCAGACAAAGAAATACTTAGTTGTGTTTCTTTCTATCTCTAATTCGTTACCCCTTTTCATTAAATTCTAACAAATAGAATTATAATGAATTTTTAGATATATTACAATAACATATCTTTAAGATTAGTATAACAACATCATATTCCTTAATCAATAAGAAATGAACGATATGTCTTTGGTAATTATTATCGTTCGTATTTTAACTACTAACTTATAACAAAAAATTGATAACGTTCGTTTTTAACATCAAATTTTAACACAATCTAAATGATTATAATGAAAAGCCACTATACGATTTTTCTATTTCTTTGATAGTAATTTGTTATTATTGTATAAATAAAGGAAGATAGTAGGATTTACTTTCTGCTTACATCTTTTTTAAAATACTAAAAGGAGGTTAGTGTTATGGTTAAAAAAATAATCATCCTTGGCGTACTCATATCGATATTATTCGTGTTAGTTATCATAAAATCACAAACTACTATACCGGCTACCAAGCAAAACAATGAATCCTCTAACTATACAACAGTGGAATATAAAATTACTAAAATTGTAGAGGATCAATACTACGGACTTAGTGAGGATGGAACAAAGATTGTTTTTTCTGCCGATAGTGTTGACATGGATGACAATATACAAGTCAATGATCAAGTCGTTTGCTACTTTGAAAAAGATAATATTGGTAAAGGGCTTATAAAAGTCGAAAAGAAATAATTATAAAAAAGATCGAACCTCTCTTGTATCAGAGAGGTTCTCTTTTGGAATATAAACCGCGGCTATGGTGATCCTTCAATTTGTTCCACCAAAAGCTTAGCGTATGTTTCTCCTCCTGCTTTTGTTAAATGAACACCATCGTTTGCAAAGAACTCAGGATGACCTGCACTTGCAAGATACCAATCTATGAGTACTGTATTGGATTGACTGTCAACGATTTCTTCTAACGTAGTATTCACGGTACTTTCCCAAGCACGTGGTACGCGACAGTTTACAAGAAACACTTTTTTGTTTCCAAGACTTCCTATGACATCCATTAAGTCTTTCTTAACAAATGGTCCATTTGTACCTAGTTGTATGACAACGTAATCCCCTAATTGACCATTGGCTTCTAATTGTTTCAACACTTCTGGAATCTCAGCCATTTGCCGGCCGACTCGGTAATCGATCACCGCCTCTGGGTATTGGTTTTTAAAGAATGGTGCCACATCATGGAGAATGGAATCACCTATAACCGTAACACTCTTTACATTTAGGGCTGGTTCAGGAACAGGTTCCAGAGTTGGATTATTCTTCAAATCTATATCATTGAATGAATCTACTGTTAAAGGCGTATTAGTCGGAACCGTAACAGTTGTTTTTCCCGCAAATACAACGCCAATTCCGATTACGAATGCAATAAATACAACACCGCTTCCTAACACAATCCTTTGTTGAAAAATGTTGAGTTTTTTAAACGCTGTTAACGTTAATGTAATCCGCCCTGTTCTAATCGGAGTTTCTACAAAATGATAGGACAAAGCAGAAAGAATTAAAGTAGCAACTATTTGTAAGGCCATTCTCCAAATGTTTATTCCATCTGTGTTTATAATCGGGGTGGTAAGGATAATAATCGGATAATGCCACAAATAAATCCCATAGGAACGAACCCCGATCCAACGTAATGGCTTGACACTTAACCATCTTCCCACCTTACTAGCAGGATGAGCCAAAGCTGCTACCACTACAGTGGTAATAACGGATAATAAAAGCATTCCCCCCTGATAGTGAAAAGTATCGAATTCAGATGTAACCATAAACATTATGATTAGGAGCATTAATCCCGTAATTCCCACAACTTCTAGAACCCAACTTGCATGCCTTGGTAAAGTCTTAGATAATCGTTGACTTGGCCAAATGAAGGCTAGCGCTGATCCTAGCAGTAGTGAAAAAGCTCTTGTATCCGTTCCATAGTACACGCGTGATGGATCTTCTCCCGGTATATAGAGGAATGCCATTAACCAAGCAGAAGTGACGACTCCAGCCATGATAGCGAAAACTCGAATCTTCTTTCTTTTTATAAAAGTAAAAACAAGAATCACCAGCAGCGGCCATATAAGATAAAATTGTTCCTCAATACCCAGTGACCATATATGGGTTAGAGGTGAAGCTGGACCAAAGCTATCAAAATAGGAAACTTCACGAAAAATATACCACCAATTTGTAACATACAGAAGTGATGGAAAAAAATCGGAACGTAATTTTTCAAACGAAGGATGATTCGTGAAAATCACCATTAAGGTCACGATAAAAATCATACTCAATAATGCAGGAGCCAGTCTGCGAAAACGCCGAATCATGAAGCGAAAATAATCAATTTTATTGTTTTTGTTCCATTCATCAATAAGTATGTCTGTAATCAAGTAGCCAGACAAAACAAAGAAAACCGTTACACCTGAAAATCCACCCTGAAACCAAGGGATATTCAGATGGTAAAGAATAACCCCAATGACGGCTATAGCTCTAAGACCATCCATTCCTGGCATATATCTACGTTTATCGTTGCTTGGGACTCTCATTCCATCCTCTCCTCCCTTTTATCATGAAAGGACAAAAAAACATTAGAGGTTTTAATTACGCCCCTAATGTTTTTTATGATTACGATGGGTTAATCATTCCCTAAACTATGTTTGTTCCTGTTTTAACATTTTTCTTACATGTACAAGTTCTATTCGTTGTGCAAACAGTTCGGAGTGAGGATAAATCTAGGCAATATTTAGACCCTTAGTGAACCGCGAAAACCCCTTGCAGCATAGTAGGATTCTGCTCCATTGTGGTATACAAAGACCGTTTCGTACCGACGATCACAAAAGAGAGCTCCACCTAGTTTTCTAATATCAGCTGGTGTTTTCACCCAGCTCGACGTTTTCAGATCGAATTTTCCAAGTTTCTGCAGCTCCCGGTATTGTTCTTCCGTTAAAAGTTCAATGCCTATTTCAGCTGCCATATCCATCACACTATTTTCTGGTTTATGATTTTTCCTAGAGTCGAGTGCCTCACGGTCGAAACAAACACTTCTCCTTCCTTTAGGACTTTCTGCAGAACAATCATAAAATATGTATTCACCCGTCTCGTTATCAAAGCCTACCACATCCGGTTCACCGCCAGTACCTTCCATTTTATGGAGCGACCACAGTTTTTCAGGATTCGTTTCAAGTCTATCTTGTACTTTAGACCATTCAAGACCTTCATGCCGGTTCGTATTTTTCTCAAAACGGGCTTTCAACGTGCTGAGTAGTTCTTCACGTTGTTCTAGTGACAACTCCTTATTTTCCTTTGTCATATTGGTTTCCTCCTCGTTTTTACTCTAAATTGTTGTAAGTATAAACTTTTTATTAGTTAAATTAATCCATATAACAACGTTAATTTTAATTATAGATTAACACTCCCTTTACTACAATTGCCCCACAGTTTAACTAGAAATCAATCAATTTATATTTATATTCATTTAATTCTAAAAGTTATATATAATACAATTTAAGAAATTTATATTTGGAACTTATTATATTCAGAAAGGTGATTGTAAAATGGAAAACTTTTATCTGTTTGTCCTTATGTGTATTCTTCTAATCATTTTACCTGGTCCCGATACTGCAATTGCTACCAAAAATACTGTCACTGTTGGGAGAAGCGGGGGTCTTAAAACAGCTTTAGGTACTTGTTGTGCCCTTCTGATTCATACTTCGGCAGCTGTGTTAGGACTTTCAGCCATTATTGTGAAATCTGCTGTATTATTTTCTGTCTTCAAATACGTTGGTGCTGTTTACTTAATTTATCTGGGGATTAAAACATTATGGTCTTTGAGGAAAAAGGAAGAAGCAGCAAGCGTTGAGATGGACACAAAAAGCAAGTTTACAAACAAATCTTGTTTTAAACAAGGATTCCTTACAAATATCCTAAATCCCAAAGTTGCTGTCTTTTTCTTAACCTTTTTGCCTCAATTCGTTGACACTGGAAGTAATACCTTTATACCGTTTCTTGTAATGGGTATCACGTATACTGTATTGACTGCAATATGGTTTCTACTTTATGTGTATTTAATCAATCAGGTTAGTGCTTTTATGAAAAAACCAAAAGCACAAAATATAATTGAAGGAATGACAGGTACGATACTGATAGGCTTTGGTATAAAACTAGCACTAGAAAAATCCCCTAATTAGATGTTTATTCGTTCTATAAGGTAGACCCTTGACTTATCTAAGTCAAGGGTCTAATTTTTTACTCTAGTTTGGGAGTAATTATGTAATAGGTACCATTTACCATTTTTCAGAATATTAAAAAATCAAAAATTTACCTAAAAAAACCGTTAGCCTGACTGTAATCTTCTACTATTTTTGTAATTCATAAATTTTTTTTACATCATTTAACGATGGCATACCAGATTGAGCTCCCAATTTGGTTACTGATAAGGACCCTGCAATGGCTGCAAACAAAACTGCATCTTTTATATCTTGGTTTTTACTCAGTTCAACTGCAAGAGCCCCATTAAAAGTGTCACCAGCACCGGTTGTATCAACCACATCTACTTTTAGAGCATTTACTAGTATTTTTTCGTTAATTAGGTGAAATTCAACCCCCTCTACACCTTTTGTAATAATACTTTTTGCCCGAATGATATCAAACTCCTCTTTTGTTGCTTCCTCTAATAGTTTTTTATACTCATGTTCATTTGGTGTCAGATATGTAATATCCATTAAAAGATCATTGGGTAATTTTTGATACGGGGCTGGATTTAAAATAACTGGAATCTTATGCTTCTTTGCAATTTGTGCTGCTTTTATAACCGATTCCAATGGAATTTCTAATTGCAGTAGCAATGTATCACTTTTTCTAATTTGTTCTTCATAAGAGCTCACCCATTCTGGTGTCACTTCTTTATTTGCTCCAGGTACCACGATAATTCTATTATCATCATCGGAAATGATAATAGAAGCTGTTCCAGTTTCTTCATTAGTTTCTACATCAACGTAATCGACATTCACATTTTCTTGATTTAATATTTCTTTTAGTTTCTTTCCAAATAGATCATTCCCAACTTTTCCAAACATATAAACCTCTGCTCCCAGTCTGGCTGCAGCAACTGCTTGATTCGCTCCTTTCCCACCAGGAAAGGTTGAAAATGCTTGACCTGTAATCGTCTCCCCTTGTTGCGGCATTTTTTCAGTGACCGTCACAAGATCCATGTTTAAACTCCCTAAAACAGTAATTCTTGGCTTTTTCAATTTCATTCACCTATCCTTTCCATAATGATAAGAAAAAGGACCAATACGGTCCCTTTTTTATTTCATCAATAAATTTGGTAAATAGAGGACAATTTCAGGAACTAACGCAAAGATTACCAGAAGACCGATTAGTACTAATAAAAACGGCCAAATTTCTTTTGTAAATTCAACTACTGAACACTTCGCGATACTTAACGCTACATACATAATTGTTCCTACAGGCGGTGTAATTGTTCCGATCATTACATTAATCGCTAAAATAACTCCAAAGTGTAAAGGATCAATTCCAAATTGAGCTAGAATAGGCATGATGACTGGAGTGGTTATGATTATAATGGCCATTCCATCCAAAAAGCATCCCAAAACTAATAAGATAAACATCAGTAATAACATAGCTACTACTGTAGAATTTGCAACATTCTGGAACATGGCCAATACTTTTGCAGGACCTTGCGCATAAGCTAGCACCCAAGCAAACGGTGCAGAAGCTGCAATAATGATACCGATTGAAGATGACATCGTAACGGTCTCTAGAATTTTCTTTGGTAACTCCCTAATCTTTAAATCTTTATATACAAATAATCCAATTATCAATGAATAGATTACAGCAATGACTGCGGATTCAGTAGCTGTAAATAATCCTGAGAAAATACCTCCAACGATAATTACTGGCATGAGAAGCGCCCAAAATGCCTCTTTAAATGCTAACAAAATCTCTTTAAATCGGGCTCGTTGTCTTTTTTCGAATCCTCTTTTTTTGGCTATAAAATAGGAAACGATCATTAAGGAACCGCTCATCATTAAGCCAGGGATGGCTCCTCCTAAAAACAGCTTACCTATAGATACACCTGCAAGACTGCCATAGATAATCATCGGAATACTTGGGGGAATTATCGGACCTACCGTTGCGCTAGCCCCTAAGATGGCGGATGCAAACCCTTTCCCATATCCTCTTTTAACCATAGTAGGGATTAAGGCAGATCCGGTTGCGGCTGCATCCGCTACACCTGAACCTGAAACCCCACTCATAAACACGTTAGATACAACGGAAACATGAGCTAAGCTTCCTCTAATATGTCCCACTAATACTTCTGATAAATGGATTAGGCGTTTTGTAATTCCGCCTGCCTCCATGACAGTGCCAGCCAAAATAAACAGTGGAATTGCTAGCATCGGAAATGAATCTAGTCCGAGAGCAAGTCTTTGAGGAATCGCCTGTAAGGGAATGGTATCTTGTACCAATATCGCGATTAAAGATGATCCGACTAACGAGAATCCAACTGGAACACCTATTAGAAGGAGAACCAATAAAGAAATTATAAGAATAATCAGCATAACATTGTTCTCCTTCCTATAATGGATTGCTAGCCCTTTTAATGGTAGTTAAATATAGTTCTTTAATAGTATAAATAATTAACAGAAAGCTAGATAATGGAACGGACAGATAAACAAGTCCTGTTGGAATCTGTAAACTGGTAGTTGGTACATTCCAGGTTTGTAGAGTTAAATTCCATCCGTATATGACGAGGGTGAAAAATAAGGCGAGTAATGCCACATGGATGAGTATATGCACGATTAGACGTATGGTCTTAGGAAAAAAATTACCCACTAAATCAATGACAATATGCTTTTTGTGTTTAAAGGCTACGACGGTGCCTAGGAGTACGGACCAAATAAATGTATACCTTGCCAATTCATCGGTCCATACTAAAGCAATTTCAAAAAATCGAGCAAAAACTCCGAGAGCGACAGAAATACACATAATGATAAAGAAGATACAACTAAAAATTTCCTCCATATTTATTAAAAACTTCATATTTTTCATCATTCCATCACTCCAAATAGTGAATGTTTTTACTCTTGAGCAGCGATGATTTTTTCGTAATAATCTTTTCCTACTTGATCCTCAAAAGATTTATACGTATCGGCTGTTGCTTTTTTAAACGCTTCGATATCCACTTCTACAACTTCCATTCCATTTTCTTTTAAAATCTCTAATTCTTCTTCGTTAGCCGTTAACTGCAGCTCGGACATATATTCTCCAGATTCATACATCGCATCGGTGATAATTTTCTTCTGTTCATCATTTAAACTATCAAACCATTGTTTGCTTACAATGGGTAGTTCGTTCTGTGTCATATGACCAGTAAGGTTAACATACTTTTGTACTTCGTAAAACTTATTGGTATAAATTTGATTAATCGAATTTTCTTGAGCTTCAATCGTTCCAGTTTTCAGAGACATATATACTTCAGCGATATTCATAGGAGTTACGTTAGCATCCATAATTCTAAAAGGCTCAGTATGTGCCTTCGCATCAGGTGTTCTAACCTTCAAGCCCTTCATATCTTCTGGTTTCTTAACAGGATTTTCAGCTGTAGTTAAATGACGATCCCCCACCCACCACACAGCTTCGGGAAATGCTACTAAATTTACAGTTTCTGCCTGTGTTCCAATTTCTTTATAAGCAGCTGTTTTAGCAAGCTCTACAAACGTTTTGTATTTCTCACGTTCATCTTTCCCATTAATTACATAAGGTAAAGTTAGAACAGATGCTTTAGGGACGAAGTTTGAAAGAACGGCTGCAGAAGGAATCGTAATTTGTATCGTTCCAATTTGTGTGCTTTCAATTAGGTCTTTTTCACTTCCAAGCTGTCCACCTGGGATGACTTCTACGATCATTTTCCCGTCCGATTTTTCCTCAACCAATTCTTTAAACTTGATTGAGCCTTTATGTATTGCAGATTGGTCATTGGTAACGTGCCCAAGTTTGATGTTCATTACTTCTTCTTTATTACTAGTTGTTGAGTTTGATTGTTTTGAAGTATCCTGTGATCCACCACACGCTGCCAAACTAGCTGTCAATAGTAAACTTGAAAAAACAGTAAGCGCCTTCTTCATATTCATGATTTCGTCCCCCTATTTTTTATTAATTTCTATTAATTCTTTGGCATATTCCTTTTCCATGATTGCAAGCTTCTCAACTCTTCTTCTAAATTCTGCAGCTGTGCTGAACTCCGCGGTTAAAAAAGAATCTAGTAATTCTTTCACTAACGCAGGACCAATAATTTGAGCACCTATACACATCACATTTACATCATCATGCTCTACACATTGGTGTGATGAATAGATATCATGACAAACAGAGGCACGAATACCGGGAATTTTATTAGCTGCTATTGAAGCTCCCACTCCTGTTCCACATACGAGAATTCCTTTTTCTACCTCATTTCTTCGAACCTTTTCACAAACAACCTTTGTAATATCCGGGAAATCAATCGGATTTGGATCAAAACTGCCACAGTCTGTTACTTCATGACCTAAATCATTTAATACCTCAATTACATACCCCTTCAATGGAAAACCTGCATGATCTCCTCCAACTGCAATTTTCATCCGTTAACCCACCCTTTTCATTATTGAAAAATATATAGTTAATCGATTAACAGAAAATATAAAAAAATTAAGTTAAACGATTAAAAACCAATTTTTTTAGCACCCACAAGATTTTCTAACAACCATTTCTGGATCTAAATACTTGATTCCTCTAGTTTCTGTACAATTACCTTGAACCGTATCTACGATTTTCTTTGCCGCATATACCCCTAGCTGATACGCTGGTTGTTTAATACCTGATAGTGGTGGATCAACAATATCTGCCCACTCAGGGTCATCGTAACCATAAATGGCAATTTCCTCTGGTATCTTAATACCCTTTTCTTTAATATACTTATAGGCCCCTAGAGACATAGAATTATTGGAAATAAATAGGGCTTCAAGGTCCATTTTTTCTTCAATTAATTTTTTAGTCAGTTCGTAACCGCTTTCAATATTGAAACAACCTTCCAATACAAGCTCTTTTCTAAAGGGAATACCATAATCATCAAGTGCTCTTTGATACCCTATGAAGCGGTCACGTCCAGTACTAAAATGCAGCGGTCCTGTAATAATACCTATTTTTTTATGACCATGTTTGATTAGATGTTCAGTAGCAATATAGGCACCCTTAATGTTATTGGTCATGACCATATTGGAAGGAAAATGATCTGGACAGCGATTTAGAAATACCACAGGTACATTGGCTTTTATTAAATCATCATAATGTTCATAATCACCCGTTCCGGAGGAAGAGATGATTAATCCATCAATCCTTTTCCCCATAAAAACATTAAGGTATTCCTTCTCCTTCTCAAAATCAGAATCAGTACTACAGAGAAGTACATTATATCCTATTTCCGATAATGTGTTCTCTATGCCTTTTACCACTTTTGAAATGAAGTCATTAGAAATATCAGAAATTAATATTCCGATTAAACGCGATTGTTTCACCCTTAGACTCTTGGCAATCTCGTTCGGTTTATAATTAAGCGCTTCCATTGCATCGAAAACTTGTTTCTTTACATTTTCACTTACATGTTTTGTGTTGTTAATGACATTTGATACTGTTGCAGTGGAAACCTGAGCCAGACTTGCTACTTCTTTTAATGTAGGATTCTTCAAATTGTTCACCAACTTCTAGTTAATCGATTAACTAAAGTATAAATTACATTATTTACTACTGTCAATAATATTCTGATAATTGGCAAAAATATATTTTTGAAAGCATTTAATACGGCTAATCTTTAAAAAATTACATAATTGTCTATTAAAAGATAAAAAAAGGAAACAAATCGGATAGGTTCTTCCACATGTGTTTCCTTTTACTCTTTATTCATTTTAAATACAGCATGAGATTCATTTACTTCTGATACTTATTTAACTTGGAAGTAATAGACACTGGCTTTCTTTCCTGTTTTATCAATTTTAAGTTGGATGCCCAACGGATTCCAGATTCGTAATTTTGAGTATTTTCCTTTTTCACGAGGTTCTGTAGGCGCTCTTTATTCTTTTCTATCGATTCTTCCACGGAGAGCATCCGGCGGGTTGGGAACGATAGTCCAGCAAGAATGGTTGTAATCGTAGGGTCCGTTTCAGTGATATAAGTTCCTTCAAATAATTGCAGCGGTTCCCCCACTCTTTCAAAGATGGAAGGTACATTAATTAACTTTGAAATGTTCTCTGGTCCCTCATAGATGAGTCCAGCCCGGATTACCCCCTGTGACTCAACAGGACAGAATATCGAGTTCTCCCAAGAAACCTGCACTTTCTTTGAAACCTCCGATGTATTTTTCGCGTCCGTAATCGGAGCGGAAGAGATAATTGTTACACCTCTTGATCCAAGGATATTCATTAAATCTGTTTCATCAAAATTGCCAAAGAATGAACTCTTCTTCGTGATTTTCAGAAGATGGTTAATGGCCTCTATGGCTTGAAGATTAGCAGCTAGGTAAATTTCGTGTTTACTAGATTGTGGTTTCAGTTTCCGCATTTGATCATTATCAACGAGGAAGACAGAAGAAATGCCTTCGATATTGGAAAGTTCTTCGATACACTCAGCGGTATTGATGCGATTCCCCGCTAATACATTTCGTTCAGGTATAATCGCGATCGCCCCTACCTTGATACCAGGCAGCTGATCGATTAACAAATCAATTAACATCGGACTCATCCCAGACCCCGTGCCGCCATCGGTTGAAAACGCCACTAATAGAAGTTTGATGTTTTTAAACGAATTGTTAACAAAATCAATGATCTCCTTATAGTTTTCTTGAAGCGCACGTAATCCTAAAGAACGTTCTTGACCTGCCCCATTGTATCCTGGAACAAAAAACTTTTTTTCTACCCGGGTATTTACAACACCATCACGTTGATTCGTATTAATGAGAGCTGTTGGGAAATTCAATGCTGATGCAATTTCCGCTATATTCCCACCTGCTTGACCTACGCCTAAGATTCCAATCGATTTCACTAAACACGCCTCCTTAGTAAGCTAATGATCTAAGTTGTAAAAGTTTAGAAGAATTTTGAACCAAATCATTGATATGGAAAAAACAATCCTTATACCATTTTTACTATATAGATGGGCAGATTATGACCAAAATCGGTCCCAGCCCTTTATATTATGGAAGCGTCAGGAAAATGCGGATTTAAATCGTTAAAGATTCCGTAACCTCAGATGAAGTGAATAAGCCAATCTGGTCATAGTGGTGGAGTGTTCGTACCGTTAGTTAAAAATGTAACACCTTTGTAAAAATTAGGCTTCGTTATTAATTTAGCCTTTGCAATTCCTTTTTTAAATCTTACATTGTTTAGCCATTCAATTACTGCATTTGCGTCATAATTAGGGTGTATTCTTTCTCCATTTTCTAACGCCCAATATTTTTTATTCTTTTCCTCATCAAAAATCCACGTTAAAAAGTCTTGCTGAATACAGTTCATCTTCCTACCTACTTTTGTTGCACACGAAAAGTATTGAATACCATCGTCACCAAATTCAATTTTAATAATCATAAGAGTTCAACTCCTTTAAAAAAGTATCAACCTCTTTCTTTATCCTTGAATTTACATCGTCCTCATTAAAATCTCTAGCTGCATAATCATAATCAAGCCTATCAATCATTTCACTAAGTTCATACCAAGTATATAATTCATTTGGGTAATTTAACTCCATAGCAACAATTTGAAAAATCATATCAGCTAAATTGAAAATCTCTTTGTGGTCATTAACTTGGTTTATTCTATTTGCTAATAAACCTATGTAGGCTCTTGCACATACCTCAAATGTTGGCTTCTTTATTTCCAACTCATTTATTGTTCTATTAAAATAGACTTCAACTTCAAATATATTATCATTGAATGTAAATGAAGAGAGGATATTTAATGATGGTGATGTTACATTTCTTTCTATTAGGCTGTGCGACCAATTTACATAATCCTCAGTTGAAACTGTTCCCTTATAAATTTTATAAAATAGTACATTAGTTTCCACTTCATCACCTCCATTAAAGATTCTTTTCATTAAACCATATTATTAATCCTTATTGGCATTAACCTGCCCCGATAGTCCAATAAGAAACGGCTGTCGCAGCAGCCAGTCCTCTTAAATTCAAGCACCCGCTTAATTGAATTACACCAAAAAAGATTGACAATTTTAGCCACTCTAAAATGTTATTTAAAGGTAATTAGGAGAATTCGTGATTATGTGATACACTTTGTTTACCATTTGATTTACTGTTTTCATGTGCCCTACTCATTCGTGAGTAGGGTTCCTTGCTTTTACGATAATAAAAAAACAGACTCTATAAAGAGCCTGCTTGAGTTTGGTTTTATTATTAAGCTTTACGCACGTTAGCTGCTTGAGCTCCACGTTGACCTTGCTCAACGTCAAAAGTAACTGATTGACCTTCGTCTAAAGATTTGAAACCTTCGCCTTGGATAGCTGAGAAATGAACAAATACGTCTTCTCCGCCTTCACGCTCGATAAATCCGAAACCTTTTTCTGCGTTAAACCATTTTACTTTACCTTGTTCCATTTTGTTTCCTCCTGCTGTGTGCATTACACACAATGTGTTACTATCCTTGCACTCAGTGATCATAAAGACGAAAAGTTAATCTTAGACTATCCTTTACACCGAACAAAAATAATTCTTCTAAAGTTTAACATTTTTCAAAAGTATTTACAAGAAGACATAAAACACAACCATTTTTGCCACTCCTGAATTTTCATATCTGGTTTTCGATTCTTATGTTTTTCTTATTCAAGTAAAGCACCCGTTAGCTTAATAAGAACTTTATACATTTTTCTCTCCAAATGGTGGAAAAATGTATAAAAATCTATATATGTTCCACAGATAATGCTCTTTAATTTATATGTATTATTTTATTTAAAAAGTTTAGGAAGCCTTGCGCTCTTTAGCGTTCTTTAGTTCCCTTAAGCTTTCTTTGATTAACTCTCTTTGTTCCTCGGTAATAATAAAATCCGTAAGACGATCCTCAAAATGAGCAATACGTCTTTCCAACTCCTCTATAGTAAGGTTATTAATATTCTTCATAAACCCACCAACTCCTCTTATTATAATTTATATATAATTAGTATTCTTCATAAAATCCTTCAAAGCCGCTATCGGCAGCGGGATATTCAAGTAAAGGAAGCTATCCAAAATCTATTCTTCAAGTGGAAGTTCCATTCGAAATCCTTTTAATCCCAGGATCCCTTATTTAATTTTCCCATTGTTTAAGAACTTGTTCTTTTGCTATACGATAAACTTCTTCTTCTGTTTGGTTTTTTGTAGCTATTACGTTAGTTTGATAAACTTTACCTTTATGTGTTACATAGATTGTATACTTGTACATTTTGTTCTTTCCCCTTTTTATAATTCTCACTTCACTAATAAATCCAATTTCATTTAGTTATTCCTACAAATGTTTTTTGACTTTTTTATATTTTACAAATAATTCGAAAGTTATTAAAGCTAAAAAAAAGGTCAAGATTTGACAAATTCTCAACTTAACAAAAATTAATATACTCACTAGCAACGGTAATGACTGGCAAAGTCAATAAAATCAACAAACTTTTTATGATTCTAATCTCTTATGTATTTTGTTACACTTCTTTGAATGCAGAAAAATGTCGAAATATAAAAACTAAAAAAAGGCTGGCTCCTGATACCGATCTTAAATTACCTTTTTGTTTTAATCCTTCAAATTAAATAACCACAAAGTTAAAAAACCACCTTAGATAAGATGGTTTTCTTGCTTATTTATTAAACTAACGCACCCTTTAGTTTAAATGTAATTCTTCACAATCTTTCTAAGTTTATAAATAAATATCAATCTAAACTAATGTTGCCTTATCTATTTACTAATTCCCTTTCATACCTTAACATTTCTATAAATTCTCTCAAGGATGAAGACATATATTTATCTTTACGATAAATGAAGAGAGTATTGACTTTTCCGAATTGATTTGGAATTGAGTGATGGATAAGAAGATCATCTTCTATATGTTTGTCTACTACACTCCGAGGAAGTAAACTTATACCTAGTCCCGCAGATACACAGCCAATAATTCCATCAAGTGTTCCAAATTCCATTATTTTTTCTGGAATAACTCCTTCCTGATGTAACCATGCTTCAAATCTTGCCCGATACGAGCACCCATGACGAAAAACTAATATAGTTCGATTTTGTATTTCTTTTATAGAAGACAAAGGTTGATGAGAAGCATCAGTTACAAGCACTAACTCTTCTTCAATTACAGTTTTATAAGTGAGATCAGGATGTTCAATAGGACCAGCAACAAAAGCTCCATCCAATTCATATTGTAGAACACCTTGGACATTTTTCTCAGTTGGACCTGTTTTTAACGTAAGGTCAACAGCAGGATATTCACGATGGAACTTTGAAAGCAATATTGGCAAACGAACTGCAGCAGTCGTTTCCATCGAACCTATCACTAAAGGACCGTTTGGTGTTTGATCATCATTCATTACGTTTCTTGCCTCATCTAAAAGTTGAAATATTTCATCCGTATACGAAAGTAATACTTTCCCTTTGTCTGTTAAAGATGTTCCCCGATTATGGCGATAGAAAAGCGTTGTTTGAAGTTCTGTCTCCAATTGTTGAATTTTAGCTGTGAGATTTGATTGGGCATAATTTAGTTTTCTGGCTGCCCTTGAGATACTTCCTAACTCTGCGACCGTTTGAAAAAATCTTAAAGCTTGTAAATCCATGGACATCCTCCTCTTCATTTCTTTTGCTATCAAAATAACTGATAGCCACATATCATTTTTACGTATTATACCATATAGCAAAAAACAGATAAGATAATAATAGAAATAGGGATTAAATTAATTGGGGGTGAAAAATTGAATAAACGACCTTTTCTATTTTTGATTGGGGGAATTTTTTCATTAATGATTGCGATGGGAATTGGAAGATTTGCTTATACTCCCATTCTCCCACTAATGCAAAATGCGCTTTCCTTTACTGATGCTGTGTCGGGCTATCTTGCTTCAAGCAATTATGCAGGATATTTCGTTGGAGCGATTTTGGCAGGAGTTCTCCCACTGAAAAAGCATAAAACCTTCTATTTAAGGATAAGTCTAATGGTAAGTATTTTGACTACGTGCATAATGGGGCTCTCTCACTCTTACATTCTTATGCTTATAGTTCGCTTTATTTCGGGAGTGGCAAGTGCATTCATTTTTGTTTTAGCTTCCAGTATTGTCTTAGATAAACTTGCTGTTTCAGGTAAATCAAATTGGTCAGGCTTTTTTTATTCAGGGGTGGGGTTCGGAATCTTTTTTTCGACGCTCTTTATTCCTAGTTTTAACCATTTATTTATGTGGGAAGGTGTATGGTTAGGACTAGCCAATGTAAGCGTCATTCTTACGATCTTTGTATGGTTGTGGCTCAAAGAATCCCCAAACACGATTGGGAAAAAGGATGAACAAATAGTTATTACACAAGCACCTCCCCTTAAATGGCTTCCATGGTTAATTATCGCCTATGGACTAGAAGGGTTAGGTTACATTGTAACAGGGACATTTATTGTCTCGATTGCTGAAAAGACCTCAGTCTTTAGCATTGACCCTACTTTTGTTTGGATGGTCGTTGGATTAAGTGCGATTCCATCATGTATCATTTGGTCAACCCTTGCAAAAAAATGGGGGTTTGTAAAATCATTAGTGTTTTCGATGATTCTACAATCAATTGGTATTGCACTACCTGTTTTTTGGTTGACCCAATCTAGTTTAATGGTAAGCGCATTATTATTTGGAGCTACGTTTATGGGAATTACTACACTCGCTACAACCTTGGCACGCCAAATGAGTCCATCAAATAGCAGTCGAATCATTGGGTATCTAACCGCCATTTATGCTGCTGGTCAAATGATTGGACCGACAATAGCTGGAATCCTATCATCCTATACTCAAAGTTTTAATTCAGCTTTGATAGGAGCAGCTAGCGTAGTATTCATTGGATCAGTGTTGCTTGTAAGCGGTATTCGATTTGATCGAATGCCAAATATAGAAACTTCGCATATAAAATCAAATTGAAAGAGGGAAATTTAATGCCATACGTTAATATTAAAATTACAAATGAGAACGTTACACCAGAAAAAAAAGCTGAGCTTATCAAGGGAGCAACACAATTACTGGTTGATGTATTAGGTAAAAATCCAAATACAACCGTTGTAGTTATTGACGAAGTTCATACTGATAATTGGGGCGTTGCTGGAAAAACAATAACTGTTCGAAGAAAAAATGGTCAGTAATTTAGATTCTTATTTTATAAGCAGAAAAGCCGATTTCGCTAATAGGATCGGCTTTTTCTATAAGTTTGTGAAGTATTATACTTAATACAGATAGGTAAGGGTTTGACGTTATCGCTCCCTTTTCCCCCTGTTCACACCGTACGTGAGACTTTCACCTCATACGGCGTTCCAACTAATCCAATTTATTCTTTCTATTTGTTAAGCAGACGAGTGCTGTTTTTCCAAAGTTAGATTATTTCATTTAGACATTTTAAGCGTAGTTTATTTACCTTTTCTTTCTGCTTACTAGTGAGCTTTAAAGATTGTAAAAGAGTTTCTATTTTGACTTTATCTTTTAGATGAATTAACTGATGAATTGCTTTATGAACAATAATCAAGTTTGAATAACTATCATCTTTCGAAAGATAATAAGGGTTTATGTGATGACAGTGCCATTCATGTATCCCTAACTCTTCACCTAATATCGCACACTTGCCATACTGGGCAATAAATCTACTGATTCGATTGTCGTTATATTCAATGGATCTGTTTGGAATGTAATTTCTCATGATGTAAGAAAGCGTATTTTTATCAATAGCTTTTAGGCTATTATGGATTTTTGCTCTACCTTCGGCAGTAAAGTTACATATTACTTGAGAGAAACAAAATGTCTTTTTCCACCTTTGTGCGTGGATGGGGACAAAAACCATTTTTTGTATCATATACAGTTTTGCCTTATATCCCTTGTATCTTTTCTGTAAGGTTTTAGACATCTCATGGAAACTTGCCTCGGTTCTAATGTTCCTTAATTGATTATATAACGTTTTGCGTAGATGAACGTTTAACTCATTCAGATTGATAGTAATGTTTGTAGCGACCGAGTAATAGTTTTGGATTCCCATGACGACAGTATTGAAATTCCAAACTGTCTGAGTGCAAGGCTTTTTCTTGATTACTTTTATAGCTTCCTTAATCTTTTGAAAAGCGTTTTCTTTAGCCTTCTTCGACATATCGGACTGTGCTACATAACCAAATCTTGTTTTTCCTTTCCTTACAACTTTCATTGTAAATCCAAGAAACTCGGAAGAGTTTTTCTTTAGATTAATAACCTTCGATTTCTCCTCACTTGTTTCCAAATGAAGTCTTTTTCCCAAGAAGTCTTTCAATGCGTAGTTCATTTTTATTGCGTGTGACCTAGTTCGGCACATTACCTTGAAATCATCCGCATAGCGAACGATGAAGCACTCTTTCAAAGCAGTTTTCTTTAAATGTTGATATTTACTTCCATTTGTAGAATAAGCATATCTGCTTTCAAAAGTTTCCCATTGGTCACTTATCCACCAATCCAATTCATTCAATACAATGTTTGAGAGTAAAGGTGATAGGATACCTCCTTGCGGAGTGCCTTTTGTAGGAATACCTTCTCCTTCAATCTCTGCTTTTAATAGCCTGGATATTATAGAAAGAAGTGATTTATCCCTTATTCCTATTGACCACATTTGCTTTAAAAGTTTACTGTGATTAACATTATCAAAGAAACCTTTAATATCAACATCAACACAATGATGGAGTCCAGACTGATTGATAAGAAATTCAAGCCTAGCTTTGGCGTGATGAGTGCTACGGTTCGGTCTGAATCCATAACTATGTTTATGGAATTTTGCCTCACAAATGGGCTCTAAAATTTGAAGTAAGCATTGCTGAAAGATTCTATCCCAAATTGTTGGAATCCCTAAAGGTCTCGTTTTGCCTTTACCTTTTGGAATGAATACACGCCTTACCGTTTGCGGTTCATACCATTTGAACATGGCTTGAACCTTTGCTATTACATCTTCTACTGTAAGATGTAAAATATCGTTAATGGTTATTTTATCTGTTCCCGCAGTTTTGCTACCAGTGTTTCTTTTGATGTTTCGGTAGGCAAGTCGTATATTATCTTTAGAACTCATTAATTCTGTTAAGTCATAGAAGTGATGACCGCTTACACTTTGAGCATATAGTCTGTCAAAACAATCTTGCATACTATAATATTCACTGTGTCTCAGTTTCTTCCGTTTCAATAAGTTGGTGACTCCTTTCGGAGTTAAACCTCTTTTAGTCTCACAAGAACCTTATTAATCGATAAAGAACTGCCTTACTTGGTTGAATAAATCTTTATTAGTCTAGTGGCTATCCCTCCATGTGGATTAGACATTTCATTGGTACTGTGCCACCACTTTCACTGATATAAAGACAAGTTATACAGTAACTAATATCATTATTGCTTTCCTTGCCACCGTTTCATTAGAAGTAAGTCCTCCACGTTATCAGCTTACAACGTTGAATTATATCTATTATAGAATGAACTTAGGTGCTTCCTTTAAGCCTGTTAGCATTCATACGCCTGTAACGTTTCATGGGTTTTCATATTAGTTAGTCTTACTCACCCACAGCTAACCTCACAATTTAGTGATATACACATTTCTATGTATCGCAGTTATAGACCCGTACATTCAGAAGTTCGTCAGCTTAACCTTTTATTGTAGGTTTATTCGCATTCTCACCTTATTCATTCAACTCAAGCACCATGAATTACACCACTCCATCGAGTAGGATTTCGGCAGCCTAACTGCTACGGTAGTTTCTCACGCCTTTTCGCCGAGCTTATAACACTATCATTCTTACTAATTCAAGTGCTATTCGACTAAGAGAGAACCCTTCAGGGCGTTACCCCATCATTTGATTCTTCGATATAATCCTTCAGTTCCGACAGGAACTGTCTAGCCTTTACCAGAGAAATGTGACCATCCTCCATTTAAGCTAGAAACATTTCGCACAACTAACCTGCACCTTTAGCATTCCTGTAGATCCTTAAATTTCAGGTTTGAAAAAAATAGAACCCCTCAGTAAGATACGAGTATAGAGACCAATCTAACTCATATTCTTAAGGAGGAGTCCTACTATGAATTTTAAAATGCAAGACAAACAAAATCAACTAATTGAAAGAATTTCCGATACACATCTTATTGTTGGTGTTGATATCGCTCAACAATTACACGTTGCAAGAGCAGTTAACTTCCGTGGAATTGTAGTTGGAGACCCTATTACATTTGAAAATAATGAAGAGGGGTTCCTTAAACTATTAAACTGGATTCATGATTTAAAAAGATTAAAAAGCTTAGATGCCGCAATAGTAGGTATGGAGCCTACAGGCCATTACTGGATTAACCTTTCAAAATGGTTATATAACCAAAACATTGAGGTTGTAACAGTCAATCCCCACTAGTAAAAAGGAATAAAGAGAATCGTGATAATACCCAATCTAAGAGTGATAAAAAAGATGCGCTCGTTATCGCGGATATGGTCAAAAACGGCTACTATTCCTTTATTCGTCCATCATCAGAATCATTTGAGAAGCTTAGAGTTCTAATGTCTAATCGTGATGTGATTGTTAAACGTCTCGTAATGTCTATTAATCAAATAAATCGATGGGTAGATGTTGTCTTCCCAGAGCTGCGACAAGTGTTTAAAGATGTTTCGTGCAAAGGAGCTATCGCAACCCTTCGCTTATTTCCAACTCCAGAGGAAATATCTTCAATGGAGCCATTAGATGTCATGAGGGGGTGGAAGTCATTAATGAAAAGACAACCAGGGTCTAAAAAAGCTCAATTACTGATCAATCTTGCAAAATCTTCTATTGGAACTGGACAAGCACTCGATGCTTATAAATTCCATCTAGAACAATTATTAGAAGAATATGACCTCGCTGTAAAACAACTCGAAAGAGTTGAACAACAAGTTAAAGAAGTTCTCAATAAAATACCATTTGCAAAAAAACTACTTTTGATTAAAGGAATAAGTGAAATTTCATTAGCTGGGATACTAGGTGAGTCAGGAGATTTAAGTGGATTCTCTCACGGAAACTCTCTATTACGTCATGCGGGATTACATCTAGCTGAAGCAAGTTCAGGCAAATGGAAAGGTCAGATTGTTATTTCAAAGCGTGGAAGGTCAAGACTACGACGCTTCCTCTACTTAGCAACTATGAGCCTTGTGATGAATAACCCTGAGTTTAAAGCCGTCCATTCCCATAATGTGAAAGTAAAGAAGATAAAGAAAATGAAGTCAATAATGAAACTGATAGGTAAACTTGCGAGGATTTTTGTAGGTATAGCACGACGAAACGAGACTTACTGTCCAAATAAAGTCCATGTATTAATCCCTTTAGCAGCATAGAAATAAAACATAAGTTATATATAATGTATGGTTTAAAATAGTAAAACTTTATTTTGAATGTTGTCTTATTCGTAGGATTTCAAATATGTACGGAGTACCAGGTTTATTGAACAAAAGGGCACTGTGACCCATCAGTTTAGCATAACTGGCCTCCACCCCTTGGATAGGCATGACGAAGGAATGATAGGGCAATTGACCCGTTGAGACATGGGAGGGAAAGCCTCCAGGGGCGGCGTGGAGATGTACATTATATGGTAAAATATGGAGTGGTAGCTGACTCCTTTATTTAACTATGCCTTCACGAAGCCAAAATGATCTGATCTCATTTCAATTACCCGGAAATCCAATAACAAGGGTTATGAAATCCTGCGAATAAGTGAGCATTCGAGAGATATTCGTATCAAACTGAGGGAGTTCAATAAGAAAAAGGCTGCCGTATTTAGCAGCCAGCTCTTGAGGTAAAGCACCTGATAGTTTAAGTGTAATTCTTCACAATTTTGCCTAACAAAAGAGACCTGTGGGTCTCTAATGAAATAATTAACATATTTAGGATTTATAATTTTAAGTCTATCATATTAAGCAGATATAGAAGCTTCTCCACTATCTATTCTGTGATATGCTCCACTAATAAATGGGGCTTTCTCTGACGCTAAAAATAGCATTAGATCTGATATTTCTTCTATCGAAGTACACTAGTCGCTGGGCGCTCCTCGAAAAGCTAAAGCTTGTTCTTTGTGCGAGGCAACGCTTCCGAAGCTTACTCTTGTGGAGCTAGGTAGTTCTCTACGTTAAAACTTTCTTATCTTCCAAAAATACAAAGCAGCGACTGAAGGCAATTCAGTCACTCCTTTCTCTGTTTTCCACTCTAGTCCTAACATTGTGCTTTTTCTTCTACTTTTTACTCTCTATATCACTTAATTTTTGTTAAAATTATAAAATAAATACTTATGTTGTGACAACCACCGGAATAAGATAGGAAAATAGAGTATAAAAACGGAGGTTAAGAGATTTGGGAGAATTTCTCGATTTTATTTATCACGATTTTAAATACAAGCTATATGTCCCTGGTGAATATAATTCAGATAAAGAGTCTCCGTTGTTGGTAATGCTTCATGGATGTGGACAAAATCCGGATGATTTTGCTGCAGGCACAAACATGAACACACTTGCTGAAAAAGAAAAATTCCTTGTCCTCTATCCTGATATGAACCATCTGTTAAATCCTTTAGATCTGGCCGGGTATAACCCCTTTGGCTGCTGGAACTGGTTTTTAGATAAAAATCAACACCGCGGAAAGGGACATCCCAAGCTAATTTATGAGATTATTAATAAGGTCAAAAGTAAATACAAGATTGATTCAAATAAAGTGTACGCTGCGGGCTTATCAGCAGGCGGGTCACTAGCCTGTATTCTTGGCGTTACGTATCCAGACGTCTTTAACGGTATCGGAATTTGTTCGGGACTAGCCTATGACGCTGCCAATGTATTTTTTCTAACCGACCCGATGGCTGAGGAAGCTAAAAAAAGTATGGAGAAAGGCGTGCCTGACCCATATACATGCGGAAACAGTGCATTTCAAGAGATGGGAGAGTATAAGAAAAAAATCCGGGTGATTGTTTTCCATGGGATCTGTGATACAACGGTCCACCCCATTAACGGCCAACAGGTTATTACCCAATGGGCTCAAACCAATTTTCTCATTGAAGGCGGTATAGGCCTTGCTGATGTTACCCCTGCCCTGGTCAAATCAGATATAATAAATGGAAAAAGCTATACCCAGCATGTATATAATGATGGGGACGGCGAACCATTATTGGAACTTTGGATGATCGATAACATGGGGCATACCTGGTCTGGTGGAAGCCCGAATGGTTCTTACACGGACCCCTCGGCTCCAAACGCAACAGAGATCATATGGAATTTTTTCAGTAAACATCAACAACAGCCGGAAGAAAAACTGATCGAGATTCCGGCCAATAAACCAATCTTGGCACCAGTTGAGCTGCCAGTCAATCCACCTGTCCAAACACCAACTGAAACAGCAGCGGAATTACCAATTGAATCATCAGTCAAAACATCGATTGAGTTAACGGTCAAACCGCAGGACGAATCACCAAAAAAGAACTTTTTTAGCATCCTACTCTCAAAACTTATGAAAAAGAAAAAATAAAAGAAAAACTAAAGAAGCGTCCCTATTAATCAAAGTTGGAGGGGTTTCCCCCCGTAATCCGGCTACTAAGTTTGTTGCTGCTAACATAGCCATTTTGAATCTCGTTTCATATGTTACAGAACCGATATGAGGTAAAGTCAAAGTATTCTTTATAGAAAGAAGAGGGTTATCCTTTTTCACAGGTTCTTGAACAAAGACATCGAGTCAAGCTGCAAGTATTTAACCTGTTTGAAGCGCATGAATTAAAGCATCTTCATCCACGGTTCCCCCTCTGGACCCATTAATAAAGATCGTTGTCTTTTTCATGAGCTCAAACTCCCTTTTTCCCATGAGTTTTTCAGTTTCAGCAGTTAGAGGCTTCATTAAGCATACAAAATCAGACTGCTTTAGCAGATTTTCCAGAGAGCAATACGTTGCTCCAAACTTTTGTTCTAAATCTTTTTTGTAGAACGGTTGTGATATAAAATGTCATATATATGTTGTTCACCTTCCTTTGTTTTTTTGTGTATACCTATTAGACGGAAAACTTCCTATTTTAGCCGAAAAATTTTTTAATAAATCCTAAAATACTTAGTCATTTTCGATAAGAATTTGTTTAAAAGCAGAAAAGTAGTTCTACTATAAGACAGAACCTTAGCAAAAATACTAAGCTATTGCGACCTTATAGGCAATGAAAAAAGAATCTTCGATTGGAAGATCTTTTTTAACTTCTTATTTAAGTACCCGTTACTTGAATAAGAAAAATTTCGCAATAGACAAATATTGTGCATCAAGAAGATATGTAATCTCAATAAAAAAATCCAGTTTTAATCTCTGGATTTTGGACTTGTTATAAATAATTGGTATCCATAGATGATTAACGCATAACAAATAGAAGTGTAAAAAATGTGTTTAGGCTTAAAATTGACTAATTTGTAAACCTTTAATTTTTGAAACACCCAATTGGCAGGAAAAGCAAGAAAGGAATCCATCAAAATATTAGTCAAAGCATAGAGCCAAAATTTCCCGAAAGTTAAACGAAAAATCCAAATCGTACCTACAAAAAATGGTCCAAGTATAAAACTTAATTCAGTAAACGCTTTATTAAGTAATCCACCTTTTACTGTCCACCATTTAAATGGGTAAGATAAAATACTTTCAACTAACACCAATAATGAAGCAAAACATGCAACAGGCGTATACTTTTTAAACTCATTTTTTGGAATAAAGTAAATGGTTAACCAAGGAATCAAAAAAAGTCCGATTCTAATTATTGTAACTAACATTTATCTTACTCCTTACTTGTTTTTTTTATTTTGCTTTAAACTGGTAAAGAGTATGTATTCCTTTTCTTACTTCGACAATATTATTCTTATTGCACTAACCTGCCACTTCAGTGAGTGGATAACTTCAACAAAAAAAGCGTTAATCCTTCTTGGATCAACGCACCCGTTAGTTCAAGAATTTCTATGTTTAATTTTAAATATAATTGAAGACAAGCAAATAAAAAAAAGTACAAATAATACTTAATGGAATAGCCCACAAGTAATTAACGTAATGAATTCGAATCATTATAAACATATTGACGTTAAAAAAAATCGACCACCAAATACTCCACCCGTGATAATAAGTAATTCGCCCAAATTTCCAACCAATCCATTCGACTACACTATAAATAAAGACCCATTTCAAAAAATGAACCATTTTGTTTTTTTAAGGTGGTAGGATAGGTTGATAAAAAGACAAAAGTGGACAATGAAAAGGTTATTAAAACGTACAAAAGGTAAGTTGTAAAATGATTTATAATATAGTCTTTTTGGATTTTCCATAAATGGTAATTAGTTAGTGCAAAAATTTTATATAACAAATCAGCTGCAATAACGAAAAGAATCGTCGGGTAGTACTGTTTGAAATTTTTCCAATCTCCCCAATACATAGCAGCCAAAATAGCCCATAATGCTATTGCTATATGAATTTTAATCACTTCCCCAAACGATATACATTATCTATATTATTTAAACTTATTGGTTTTCTTATGCCTTAAGATTAAGGGCACACCTTCTTCAACTAATCTGTACATTAGTTTAATAAAAAAACTGCACAATACAGGCAGCTGGTTCTTCAATTAACGCACCCTATTCTTTAAGTACAATTGTTCACAAACTTAGTTTTATTACAAGAATGCTGCCACTTTGGTACAAAATGTTAACCTATTTTTCTAGAAAATAAAATACGGTCTTGTCCTTACCAGCATAATCCGTTCCTAAAGTTACAGAAAAACCCATTGACTTATGATATGCAACCGACCCTTCGTTAACTGGAGAAGTTATACATTTAACTGTATCACAACCTAAATTTCGAACTTTTGAGAAGAATAAATTATATATTTCTCTCGCTAATCCTTTATTTCTAATTTCAGGATTTACGCCAACAAAATGTATATAGGCTTCATTTGGATGTGTTTGAGAAACAAATCCAATAAGAAAAGCCGATAAACTATTGTTTTCATCTTCAACTATAAAACTCGTAGACTGAAAATGCTCAAAAAATAATCGAGGCAACAAATGTGTCATTTGTCTACCTCCCCACCAATTATTAATGACATCCATTACATTAAAATAATCATCTTCAATAACATGACGAGTAACCAGTTCAAGAAATCATCTCTCAATAAAAGTTTTTATTATCTTCCTCACTTACAATTCTCGGATGAATCTCATTTGTCAACGGTTGCTTTTTATTAGAAATTGTTAGTTTAGTAAAGATAATAAAAAACAAGGTTAATTCAGCTATTATCAAAATATTTGGTACTACAATAATCAAATTAATAATAAAAAAGACCGTTAAAATTCCTAAAAATAACCCTAAATGATAAATTTTCAATCGGTGGTGCACATGTCTATATTGATGGAAAACAAAGGTAGTTGACAGGAAATAGAGCAATACAGATCCAAAAGCCAAAAATAAGATAAATGAGTATTGGACCTCATGTAAAAACAATAGTCTGATAGATGCTGCAATCATGCTCAAAGACATTAAAATAAACAGATGACCATAAATAATGATTTGGCCGGATGTTTGTAAAGACTTGTCGAGTTTCTTCTCCATGTTATCGAAATATTGCCACCACATCGATATAATCAGGATAAATGAAATGATCGCAAAGCCTATTGAATCCCAATTTCCTTGTGTAGGCTGAATGATCGTAAGTGTACTAATAAGAGCTTCCCCAAAGAGAATAATGGTAAATAAACCAAATCGCTCTAATAAATGAGCCGTATTTGTGGGAACCTTTTCTAAGCATTTTCGTCCAAGCACCGGGACAATGATATCAATAAGGATTCCCGTATACAACACAGCATATCGAACCCAAGAATCAAAAAAGACGGACAATAATGAAATGACGATTCCAATCCAAAAATACCTTCCAAAAAAGAGGGCTGCTTGTTTTCGAACTCCCGTTTCTATACGCTGGACAATAAGATATTGGATCGCAGTTACTGCTCTTAAGCCAATATAACCAATTAAAAAAGAAAGATAATAAGGATCAAAATCAACTGATAAACTTGATGTCATAATTAGTACAAAAAACATTTGCAGAATTAAAAAGATACGTTGATGAAATAAATCTTTTCCAAACCGGTTAATAAATATGGTTTGCCCTACCCAAGCCCACCAGATAGGAATAAAAATTAATACAAACTTTACTAAATACTCTGCATGGATATGACCATCTTCAACATGAAGTAAAACATGAGTCGCAGCCGCAACCGCCGCCACAAATAACAAATCATAAAAGAGTTCTAACCAGGTCACTTTCTTTTCTTCCATTTCTGCACTCCCTCCAATTCTTTATAGTTACTAGTATGATGGAAATATATAGTAATTGAAAGAGGGAATAAAATTGACATAAACCATTGGCCAAAGCTTGCAAAACACGAGCCGAATAATAAGAAAACTAAAGAGAAATCCTTACATCCTAGATATTTTGTAATAAACACTTCATTAAATTAAATAATCAGACAATTAGGTATAACGACTCTCTTCTAATTTGGTATATTATGGTAACATTAAAATAATTTTAAACGAGGAGGAAATGTATGACTAAGACAATCGGCCTTATTTGTGGTAGTTTACGAAAAAACTCTTATAATCGAATCATCGCTCAATCATTAACAGAGCTGGATGATTCCCATCAATTTCGTTGGATCGAGATTAATGATCTACCTTTGTTCAACGAAGACTTAGAAATAAGCGTTCCAGAAACAGTGACATCATTTAAATCTGCTATCCAGGACGTTGACGGTATCATTATTATAAGTCCAGAGTACAATTCTGGAATTCCAGGCGTATTAAAGAATGCGTTGGACTGGGCATCACGACCTCGGGAATCCGCCGTTCTTAGCAGGAAACCGGTTGGTTTAATTGGTGCAACTCCTGGGGGATTAGGTACTGCCTTTGCTCAATTGCAAATCAGACAAGTACTAGAGGCCATGCAGGTTCATGTTCTTCCATTTCAAAAAGTGTTAATTTCCCAAGTACATAAAAAGATTGATTCTGATCAGAAAGTCCTTACAGACGAACAAACAAAACGTTATCTTCAACAATATTTACATCAATTTATTCATTGGATCGGACACACTCCAGCTCTAGATTAATTGAATAAGTCCAAGCTTTTTCAATCATTTTTTTTAAAATACTACTAACACATAATGAGGTTTTAGAAAACGAATTCCAGTAATCCGTTCAATTACATTGGAACAAACGAAGGAGTTTAACATCCATTTTCCAATCTATGAATCTTCTTCGATTACTTATACTTAATTAAAGGGAGGACAATAAAATGTCTGATTTCTATTCTCGTCTTAATAAAGATGATGCTGCCGTTCTTTTAGTTGATCATCAAACCGGCCTTATCTCCGGTCTTGTGCGTGACTATGGTGTTGATGAATTCAAGAACAATGTTATGGCTCTTGCTAACACTGCTAAGTTTTTTGATTTACCAGTTATTTTAACAACAAGCTTTGAAAACGGGCCTAATGGACCACTCATGCAAGAATTGGTTGAACTTTTTCCTCATGCGCCAAAAATAGCTCGTCCTGGACAAATTAACGCATGGGATAATGAAGATTTTGTCAAAGCAATCGAAGAAACTGGAAAAAAACAACTGATCATTGCGGGCGTAGTAACAGATGTTTGTGTTGCATTTCCTGCACTTTCCGCTGTGAACGCTGGTTATGGAGTATTTATTGCTACTGATGCTTCTGGAACATTCAGTAAACAAGTAGCGGATGCGGCATTAACACGTATGGCCCATGGTGGGGTGCAGCTTCTGAACTGGTTTAGCATAGCGTGCGAATTACAACGTGATTGGCGCAATGATGTTGAAGGTTTTGGCGCTTTAATTTCTAGCCATCTTCCTGGTTATCAAAATCTTATTGGAAGCTATAGGGGAGCTCAGAGAGATTTCAGCAAGCAGCCTAACTAGAATAGCAGCTTATTTATAACTCGCTTTTTCCAATAAAGCTTCTGGCTTATTCAAGAAAAAGGCGTTTTTCTAAAGTAACTAAAGCCTAATTTCTCACTTATAACATGTGAGAAATTAGGCTTTTTATATTTGTATTTCCTTAACGTTGTATATCCGCGGTTTGCTGGTGGTACCCCCAAAAAAGCTAAGGGCGATTGTTCTACTAAACTTCCCCGTTAACCATCCATGAAGCGCAAAAATCAACGCTTCACCACAGAGAATGAAAATGTTTTACTCCGACGATACTTATTATACGGCTGGGAGAGGAAGGTCGCTTAACTATGGTGCGTTAGAGCCCATCCGTTAGTCTGACTCCAACGACCACGCTGCACCACTGACTGTCGCTCCGTTACGGGAAGCATTCATGGTATTAATCCTATTCTGGTTGCTGCACCAGCCTCCAATAATTAGTGCCGTAGAAAGGATGTTTTCAATGGATATAGTCATTGAACGAGCATGTGGTATGGACGTTCATAAGGACAATATTGAACTATTATTTCCCTGAAGCAATATTCTCCAACGTTTTAGCTTTTTTTCTTGCCATTAAACGCTTATAAAGCGGAAAGCCAACCATATAATATCCTGAAAATGATAGCAGGATGAGAGATAAACCAGCGAATGTGAGCGCGGTGTAGCGATACCAATTTCCAAAGTAGGATCCGTTATGCAACGTAATGAGAAATGTGGAGTAATCTGGGTTGGTAGATAAGACTTTACCCGTACTCGCATCGATTTGTACACCTTGACTGTTATTGAAGCGAACCTGGTAAATATTTAAACCTGGTCGATATTCAATTCGAAAGATATCTTCAACCGATGTTACATCTGGAAGCCCTTGAGACGTGGCAATCGAGACGACCCTTTCCATAGGGATCGATTGACTTGGACTCGCCGCTTTCCCCATTTTTAACTCATCAGAAATTCCGAGGGGTATCATATAAACTAGTAAGAGGCCAGTTACAGCCAGGAACATAAAAACAATCGATAATAGTAGTCCGGCCCATTTATGAACCTTTTTACTAAATTGGTATAAACGTAATGCTTTTGACATTCCCATCACACTCCGTAATTTATTTTATTTTTTAACTGCCTCTTTTTAGTCTGTGGAATTTTATCATTTTGCGAATAGTCCGGAGCAGCAACGCTTCGGAATGACGAATGCTCGAATGCGGTATGATTTGGATTTGCTAAGCGATTCTCTTTTCAACACAACAACATAGAACTTTTATTCAACTTTTCTCTCTAATGAAACGGACTCTTCATTTCTCTTAATCTCCTCCTCCCAGAAATCGGCATTCTTAATTCCTAAAGCTTTAGGATCAAATACTGGGTCGAGAATCCCTTGTTTTCTTTGTTTTTCATAGTCTTTCAACGTAATCAATGCCGGTTTGGCAAGGATTAAAATCGCGATCATATTTAGCCATACCGTAATTCCTAATCCAGCATCTCCTAATGCCCAGGCTAAGGTGGCTTCATTACTTGCTCCGTAAATGGATGCGGCGATAACAACAAGTTTTAATAGGAACATTGCCCACTTACTATCTTTACCCCGGGTTAAATAAGCGACATTGGTTTCAGCTATATAGTAATAAGCCATAATGGTCGTAAAAGCAAAAAAGAATAAAGCGATCGCCACAAATCCTGCACCAAATCCTGGGAACACACTGTCAATAGCAGCTTGAGTAAACCCAGGTCCCACCTCGACTTCTGGTATATTATTGACCAGTCGAGTCCCATCTGCTGTCTCTGTATTATACATTCCGGTAAATAGAATCATAAATGCAGTCGCAGAGCACACAAATAATGTATCAATATAAACAGAAAAGGCTTGAACTAATCCTTGTTGTGCCGGGTGTGATACTTCAGCAGCTGCTGCCGGATGCGCCCCTGTTCCTTGACCAGCCTCATTTGAGTAAAGTCCACGTTTTACTCCCCATAAAATCGCCATTCCAATCAATCCGCCGAATATAGAATCCATGGCAAACGCACTTCTAAAAATAAGAGAGAAAACCTCTGGGACTGCTGTAATATTCATAGCCATGATCACGATAGCTAACAAAATGTATCCTAAAGCCATAAACGGAACAATAATGGTAGCTGCAGTAGCAATTCTTTTGACCCCGCCAAAGATAATGACAGCCAATAAAAGACCAATAACGATTCCAGTTACATTCTTATTAATGCCAAAGGCAGTATCGATTCCTAACGCAATTGAATTCGACTGAACTCCCGGCATAAGAATGGCAAGAGCGACAAACATTGCCACAGCAAACGTAACCGCAAACCACTTCCAACCAATTCCCTTTTCGATATAATAAGCCGGGCCTCCGCGATATTGCCCATCTTGTTTTACTTTGTATATCTGTGCAAGCGTGGATTCAATATATGCACTAGATGCACCAACAAAAGCAATGACCCACATCCAAAAAACGGCACCTGGACCGCCGAAAAATATCGCTGTTGCTACACCTGCAATATTCCCGGTCCCCACTCGGCCTGAAAGCGCTATAGATAATGCTTGGAAAGATGACACTCCTGCGTTTGAACTTTTTCCTTGAAACATGAGCCTAACCATTTCCTTAATTTGTCTTACCTGCACAAAGCGTGTCGAAATCGAAAACAATAACCCGACAAGCAATAACCCATAAATAACAGGAGTACTCCATAATAATCCATTTAATCCATTAACAAATCCTTCCAAACAAATCACCCCTTGTATATTTTTAAATGCTAAAAAACGTAATCATATAGAAAATTAAAATAGTAAACGTTTTCAAAAACATGCAAAGCCATCCGATTAAATTCTTGCAAATAGTCCCCGGAGCAATAACGCTCCAGAAGGACTATCCTTATTTTGTAATTAGGCAGGTAGGTTTCTACGAATGAATGAATTCCAGTCAACTTGATATAACCAGCTGGCTGCTGCTTCAATATCCTTTGAGAAAATACGATCTTGTGTAATGCTTGGAATAATCTTTCTTGCTTCCGTATAAAACTCTTTTGTAAATGAAGCCATCTTTTCTACTCCGCGATATTCAATGGCCTGCAAAGCACAAATGAGTTCGATCGCTACTACACGGCGGACATTTTGAATGATTTGATGGGCATGTCGCGAACCGATTGTCCCCATGCTTACATGGTCTTCCTGGTTCGCTGAAGATGGGATGGAATCCACACTTGCTGGATGAGCGAGTGTTTTATTTTCAGAGACAAGTGAGGCTGCACAATATTGCATGATCATTGCCCCTGATTGCAAGCCAGGCTCCGGACTTAAAAATGGCGGTAAATCATTCAATTGCGGATTTACAAGACGCTCAATTCGCCGCTCAGAAATATTCGCAAGCTCTGCCACGGCTATTTTCATAAAATCCATCGCAAAGGCAATCGGCTGGCCATGGAAATTGCCCCCAGAAATGACCTTTTCACCGTCATCGAAAATAAGCGGATTATCGGTCGCTGCGTTCATTTCTATTTCAAGCTTCTCTTTCACATAATCAAGTGCCTGCCATGACGCCCCATGCACTTGCGGAATGCAGCGGAGAGAATACGCATCCTGTACCCGCAGTTCTCCTTGCTTCGTGATAAGCTTGCTGCCCTTGATCATTTGGCGGATACGTTTTGCCACTTCTGATTGCTGGCGATATCCGCGAACGAGGTGAACATCTGGATCAAAGGCATCTTCAATCCCTCGTAACCCTTCTAATGTCAATGAAGCAATCGCCTCCGTTTGATAGGCTAACTGTTCGGCTTCTATATAATTGACCAGCCCCATTGCCGTCATCGCTTGTGTGCCATTAATTAACGCCAATCCCTCTTTTGCTTTCAACGTCAATGGAACAATGCCTTCTTTTGATAAAGCGGTGATGGCCTCTGTTTTCTCCCCTTTATAAAACACTTCACCTTCTCCCATTAGCACAAGTGCCAAATGAGAAAGTGGTGCCAAATCCCCGCTTGCCCCAAGAGACCCTTGCTGAGGGATGACTGGATGGACATGTGCATTTAAAAGTTCAAGCAAACGCTCAATCACAACAGGACGGACCCCGGAAAATCCTTTTAATAGTGCGTTGGCACGGAGGAGAACCATCGCTCTTGAAACCACTTCTGGAAACGGTTCTCCTACGCCGCAAGCATGGGAATGAATCAAATTCCACTGCAGCTGCTCTACGTCCTCTGCATCGATCAACACATCACTGAACTTTCCAAAACCGGTGGTAATACCATAGACGACTTTCTTCTGCTCTACGATTTTTTCAACTGCTGCCCGGCTTTTTTTCACTTTCTCTACGCTTTTAGCTGAAGCTGTGACAAACGCTTTTTCGTATAATACTTTCTTTGCGTCTTCAATGGTTAAAGACTGACCCGTTAACATAATCATGTGCAACACTCCTCATTCTTTTTTTACATACAAAAAGGAGGCTATATTGACAGACGTATCCCGTCGTCAATATAGCCCCCTATGTTCACTAATAACTATAGGCTAAATTATTTAAATATGGTTAATTCCCAATCCGATTGCTTCATGTTCGAATCCACGCACCGGTGCTCCTATCGTTCCATACACTGCGACTGCAATCCATTCGCCTTCTTCCACATTTTCAAACGGCGTGCCGCGAACAATCGCAAATCGAAGTCCTGCTGTTCTCAACATACCACCAAGCTCTACTTGACCGCGTGTCACCCCGTGCATCGCTTCAATAATTGCATGATATAATGCATGCATTTCACGATAAAGTTCAGGGTTGACAACCCGCTGTCTTTTAGCTGACGTCTCAATGGCTGCTACGATTTTTTGTAGCTCCATTGATCCGACTTTTCCTTTTCCATATAGCCAATTCTTTCGCGTTAGCTCACTAGTTATGGAGGCTTCTTCCTCTTCTTCCGCAAACGCGTACATTATTGCCTGTTGCCCGATTCTTCTATCGAACTCTTTCTTCATGCTGTACCTCTTCTGCAATTTCTAATTTTCTAAATTCACTAATAACTATTCCTCATTGTAAACGTTATCAAATAGTTCGGTCAACATATTTTTTTATTGTGCAATCCCCTTTCTAATCATTTTACTTACTTCCAAAGGATTAAGTTCCTACTATATGCTTTGTTTTTTTAATTTACAATCCTTGATAAAATCCTTAGAATGGTCATTATGGGATACGAAACTTAGTTTAAAAGATTAAAAGGGAGTTTATGACATGATTAATGTATTATTTGTCTGCTTGGGAAACATTTGCCGTTCACCAATGGCTGAGGGCGTGTTTCGTGACTTACTGAAAAAAGAAAATTTGTCTAGCAAAGTCAGCGTTGATTCCGCTGCAACAAGTTCTTGGCATATTGGTGCTCCTCCGCATAAGGGAACACTTGCAATCTTAAAAAAATACAACATTTCCGCGAACGGTCTTGTTGGACGCCAATTAACAAAGGAAGACTTTGAAACGTTCGACTATATCATTGGGATGGATGAGAGCAATGTAAGGAACATTTTTGAGATTACCGGTAAACCGCAGCATCCAAAAATTTTCCGTCTTCTTGACTTAACGAAACATAACAAAGATGTCCCTGATCCTTATTACACTGGAGATTTTGAAGAAACGTATCAGCTTGTTTCAGATGGCTGTCGTGCATTGCTTAGGAAAATTCGAATGGAACATAACATAACCTAAAAAATATCCCACCAATATTATCATTGGTGGGATGTTTATTATCTAAATGATTCCATAAGTTACTTTTTTACTTTCTCATTCTCCTACTATCTTCTCCTTCTGCTCTATTAATGAGAGCATTTCATTCAAGGAGAGAGTTAAATAAGGTGTGTTCGCAGATGAATTTAAACTCCTGTTTTTATACCAAAACTTACTAAAATTAAACCAGTAGATTTTTGGAACGCCTTTTGGAACTTGGAGTTGTTCAACCACTTTTTTGCGTAATCGATAACATATACAAGGGTTAGAAACCACAATACAGCGAGTAAAGTAAGGATTGATGCTAACACAATCAATTGTTGATTTACATTTCCGTTCAAATCGATAAATTGTGGCATGATTGTTATATACACTAAAACAGTCTTTGGATTAAGAACATTACTAAGTAATGCTTGCATAAAGGATTCTTTATTATGCCTACTTGAAGAATTGGCAGGTGCATTCGCTTGTGCTTGAATTTCCTTTAAAGAAAACGCACTTTTAGCAAAAAAACTTTTGATACCCAAATAAATTAAGTAAGCAGCTCCCAAATATTTGATGGTACTAAAAAGAATGACAGACTTTGCAATGACAACAGATAATCCAAGAATGGCAATAAGCGTCCAAAAAGAAAGCCCCGTTACCATTCCGAGAACCGTATAACGTCCTGCTTTTGGTCCATAGCTGAGCGTGTTTTTCACCAATAGCATAGTATCTGCTCCTGGTATAACAACCATCATTGCGGCAATTGATATATATGTTAGTAAGCTATCCATGTTGTTTCTTCCCTCCCCTTTTAATAGTGACTACCAAAGTAACTACTTAAATGAGTATATCAGAGGTATTTGGAAATAATCAACAGATTTTGATAAAATATTAGTAACTTAGGTAGCGACTACTATTGTGTGGAGGGTTTATGAAAGAAATCATTTTAGAAACGTTAAAAAATCTAAATTTTACTGAATATGAAGCAAAAGCGTATCTTACCTTATTGCAAGAATCACCACTAACTGGTTATGCAGTAGCAAAAAATTCTGGTGTACCTCGTTCAAGAATATATGAAGTTCTGGATGGTCTCGCCATACGAGGGGATATCCTGATTAGTCCTGGTAATACACCACAGTACACTCCGGTTCCGGCAAAGGAGCTAATTAAAAACCGTCGAATGAAAGCAGAAGAGAATTTTGAACTGGCTGAAAGATCATTAGCGGAGTTTGAGAGTTCCGCAAATGACCGTGAAAATATCTGGAATATCACGGGCCGCAATGAAATACTCGATAAGGTAAAAGCTTGTATATCATCTGCTACAAAAAGAATTCTGTTAGAGGTTTGGAAAGAAGAATTTGAAGAATTAGAGTCTGAACTTAGACAGGCAGCAAAAAAAGGGGTCAACGTAACGATTATTGCTTATGGGGAAATCGTCTCCGATTTTGCTAATGTTTACCTTCATTATATGGGTCCCGAAATTACAGATGAGTATGGTGGACGATGGATTGTTTTTAGCGGCGATGATTCTGAAGTAGTGGCAGGTATTGTCTCGCTGGGTGAAGATAGCCGTGCAGCATGGACCATGCATGTAGGTTTAGTCATGCCAATCACTGAAGTCATAATTCATGATTTGTATCTCATGGAGATTATGGAGAAACATAGGGAGCTATTAGAGGAAAGTTTTGGGGAAAACCTCGTCCATTTACGTCGCAAATTTTCCATCCATCCAGATTTTAAAAAACATTATATGAAATAGATTTGTTCTATTTTGTCTGTTCCTCTAGAAAAATTTATTCCATCTTAAAAACAGGAGTACCCTGTGCTAAAATTCAAAATATCCCTGATTCCTTTAATAGAATCAGGGATATACATTCGCACACAGTTATTACTTAAATTTTTTCACATTCTTCTAGTATCTTCTCTGTTTGCTCAATTAATGAGATCATTTCACTCCAGGAATTTTGCGTATTAAGATCCTGTGAATGTGCTAGATTGTTGCGAAGGATTTCTAATTTCTTAAAAAAGTCCTTACCTTTACTCTTTGATTCAATCCCCAAAAGTTCTCGTAAAGGTTGTTCGCCTAAAACGATGTCCCTTTTATCACAAAGCTGCAGGCAATCACTTAGCTCAATCGCTTCATTTCGTATTTTTCGTTGTAAAAATAATTCCTCTGCCTGTTCGATTCGTTTGGCACTTAAGTGACTTTTCCAGCTATCCGCTTCAAAATACTCACGAATGATTCGGTATAGATGCATTTCTACTAATGAAATCACCCCGAATAAAAGCATTCGAATTGGTGGTTTCTGAAGGTCGGCAAGTGTCACCACCTTGGTAATTCGGTTACCTTCAATAATGAAAAGTCTATCCGTGTCTTTAAAAATAAATAGCGTTTGAAGCAGCGGTGTGGAATCTGACACGAGATCGGATGGGCTAAAGCTGCGAAAATATTCCTTACACGTTCCCGCACCCAAATCTTCTCTTAATACATAACCTATAACCATGCCATTCTCTTCGACTCCAATGACGTCATAGTCTTTTGAAACCATTTGGTCTCTTATCTGTTGTGCGTCATCTCTCACATTGCACGTAGCTAAAACCTCTGAGATACTGTTAACCGTTATATTTTTTTCAAATAATGAGCGAAGACTTCTGTAAGTACTGACATGATCTCGCTGTTGTATTGGGATGAACTCCATACGAACCTCCATCTCCTATTACATCACATGATACAAATTTTGATACATCTATTTTACCACTCCGAATGGTTATTTCTAATCCGATTTAACACCTTTGTATGTATTTCCTATTTGTAAACATCTATTCACAGATGAAATGAAAAGTTGATTTCACCATTATCATTGTGGGCTAAAAGGTATATGAGCTGGTTACGAGGGGCTGAACCGGGGCATTTGTTTACTCCATGTAAGGTCAAGCATGTTTTAGAAAAGTGATCTCTCCCTAATTTAATTATAGCAGATAAACAATGGCCAATATAGACTGTTTATTCTTATTTACTACTGATAAAATGCAATAGAACTTTAAATGTGATTTGTTGGAGGTATCACTGTTCCGATTTACATTTAATAATCCGTTAGGAGAGATGTAGAATGAGTTCTTTGGTTCTCGGTTTTCAGGAAATGGAAAAAACACAGCTTTTGCTCGTTGGCGGAAAAGGATTAAATTTAGGGAAATTATCAAAAATTCAAGGAATACAAGTACCAGAAGGATTTTGTATTACAACACTGGGATATCAGAAAGCCATCGATCAAAACGAAACGTTTCAAGCATTGTTGGAGCAACTAACCATGCTAAAAGTAGAGAATCGAGATCAAATTAGTGTAATCAGCAGGAAGATTCAACAACTCATTATGGATGTAGAAATTCCTTCCAATGTTGAAAAAGCAGTTGCTCACTATCTCTCCCAGTATGGCTCTGAACATGCTTATGCAGTGCGTTCTAGTGCGACTGCTGAAGATTTACCACATGCCTCCTTTGCCGGGCAGCAAGACACCTTTTTAAATATCATCGGATTAGAACCCATCTTGCAACATATCAGCAAGTGCTGGGCTTCCCTCTTTACGGATCGCGCCGTCATCTACCGTATGCAAAATGGATTTGACCACAGACAAGTTTATATCTCCGTTATCGTTCAAAAAATGGTTTTCCCACAGGCTTCAGGAGTATTATTTACGGCTGATCCGATTACGTCGAACCGAAAGCTGCTATCCATCGATGCCAGTTTTGGACTGGGAGAAGCATTGGTCTCTGGCATAGTCTCTCCTGATTGTTATAAAGTACGGGAAGATAAAATCGTCGATAAGAGGATAGCAACGAAAAAATTGGCTATCTATGGACGAAAAGAAGGCGGAATAGAAAAACAAGAGATCAATCCTAATCTGCAAAAGACTCAAACACTTACAGATCAACAAATATTACAACTCGCACGGATTGGAAGACAGATCGAAGCTTATTTTAGTTCTCCACAAGATATCGAATGGTGTTTGGTGGATGATACCTTTTATATCGTCCAAAGTCGTCCCATCACTACTTTATTTCCCATTCCCGAAGTGAATGATCAAGAAAATCACGTATATGTTTCTGTTGGCCATCAACAAATGATGACCGACCCAATGAAACCTTTGGGATTGGCTTTTTACCTGTTAACCACTCCTGCACCCATGCGTACAGCTGGTGGAAGATTGTTTGTAGATGTCACACCTATGCTTGAAATGGTAGTAAATACTCTGGGTCATTTCGATCCGCTCATAAAAGACGCACTCCAGACCGTTATAGAGCGAGGAGATTTTATTAAATCAGTACCAAATGATGTAAAAGCACCTAGTCCTAGCATAAACAATTCAAATATGCTGGCAGAAATCGAAAACAATCCGACCATCGTTTCTGATTTGATTATGAGAAGTCAAACATCGATAGAAGAGTTAAAACAAAACATCCAAACGAAATCAGGACCGGATTTATTTGATTTTATTCTGGAAGATCTCCAGCAATTAAAGAAGATTTTATTTGACCCACAAAGTTCGGCTGTGATTATGGCTGCTCAACATGCTTCAGGATGGATCAATGAAAAAATGAACGAGTGGTTAGGTGACAAAAACGCTGCAGACACTCTTTCTCTATCAGTACCAAACAATATTACTTCGGAAATGGGTCTGGCGCTATTGGATGTTGCAGATGTAATTCGTCCTTATCCAGAAGTAGTTCATTATTTACAGCAGGTAAAAGATGATGACTTTTTGGATGAATTGGTTAAGTTAGACGGCGGTAAGGAAGCCCAAGAAGCAATAATATCTTATCTCAATAAATACGGTATGCGATGTGCTGGAGAAATCGATATTGCAAAAGCACGCTGGAGTGAAAAACCAACTACACTTGTCCCCCTGATTCTGGGTAACATCAAAGAATTTGAGCCTAATGCTGGCAAACGGAAATTTGAGCAAGGGCTGCAGAAAGCTTTGAAAAAAGAACAAGAGTTAGTAGATCGATTGAAGCAATTACCTGATGGTGAACAAAAAGCCACAGAGACAAAACGAATGATCAGGCAACTACGGAATTTCATCGGGTACCGTGAATATCCAAAATACGGCATGATTAATCGCTACTTCATTTATAAGCAGGCGCTACTGAAACAAGCCGAACAACTCGTACAAACCGGCGTTATTCATGAAATAGAAGATATATACTATCTCAGTTTTGAAGAACTTCACGAAGTCGTACGCACAAACAAACTGGATTACGAAATCATCAGCAAACGAAAAGATGAATACAAATTTTATGAAAAACTAACTCCCCCACGTGTCATCACGTCTGATGGTGAAATTATTACGGGTCAGTACAAACGAGAAAATCTCCCATCACAAGCTATTTTAGGTCTGCCTGTTTCTTCGGGAGTGATTGAGGGGCGAGCACGTGTCATCTTAAGAATGGAAGAGGCTGATATCGAAGATGGAGATATATTAGTGACCTCCTTTACTGACCCCGGCTGGACACCATTATTTGTATCGATAAAAGGTCTAGTTACTGAAGTTGGTGGACTCATGACTCACGGAGCCGTGATCGCACGTGAATATGGCTTACCAGCAGTTGTTGGGGTGGAAAATGCTACCAAACTAATTAAAGATGGGCAACGGATTCGCGTTCATGGAACAGATGGGTATATCGAAATAGTGTAACTGTTTAATTCGTCTAGATTTAAAAAGCAGCACCGCTCCTGTGGTTATTGGAGCGGTGTCTCATCATGCATGTTTTGATTCCTTGATTGGCACATACCTCTAATCTCTTAACGCCTTCCTTGCCATTTCAATTAGTTCACTGGATTCTTTGCCATTCGTATCTTCTGCAATCGTTCTTAACGATCGTTCAAAATTCTCAGCTTTTTCAGCTTGCTGAATTAACCATCTTAGATCTTCTGTATCAAAATAGAATTGTGGAATACTATCATGCCTGCCGTTAAGATCCAATTCTACAAATGTCTTCAACCGATTAAGTCTTAACCTCTCCAAATGTCATTCCCTCCCGATGTCATAATTAGTTCCCAGCTTTAAAAGAATTTAATTGATTATATTCATCAGAACAAGACTTGATAACAATGATTGTATGTACAAAATCCAAATGATAATAGAAAAAAGAGTGCCAGGCACCAATTAAATGGTGCCTGGCACTCTTTTATTCGATAAATCTTGCAACACCTTTACCGCAATTTTGACACGTACCTTCGAGGACAATTCCGGGTGGTGAATCTTTGACGACATAGTTTACAATTTGTACAACATCGCTACAATTACTACACCAAACATTTCGTTCGAGCTCTTTGCGTATTGCCGCTGGAATGGCAAGCCATTTTTTATTTGCAGAAAAAGAAACTGCCCCTTCGTTTACTTTTTTAACCAATCTGTTACCCCCCTCTTTTTAAATTCATACTACTATAATTACCTAATAAGTAATACCCTGAATTATTAAAAACAACTCATCTCTTTATCATCTTCTAAATGTAATATAGTCAACATTTATTGGCTCCAGGTCTGCTGCTCTTAGAAGTTGATTGATCTGTCCTCGATGGTACTGACCATGAAGAGCAACATGGGTTAAGATATCCCTTATGGAATGATGAAACTCTGTACCTTTACTATTTTTATAGGAGACTAGTTGATCTAGACCGGTATTGGATAACGTTGAAAGGAATTCAGCATAGTTATGATGATTTTGCTTAACCATCTCTACACATGATTCTATACTAGCCTCTGCCCAGATTGGTAAATGTGAACTATCTGCACCTTTTAATCTAGTAAACCAAACGTGTTCCGCATGAAGGATATGGGAGAAAAGTTTATTCGCCTGCTTGTTCTCTTCACCGATTTGTAAGGTTTCTAGAATTCGTTGATTTGCCCAATGTAAATGTTTAAACATCGATTGGATTGTTTCCAAACTAAGCACCATCCTTTCTATCATTTCCTAAAGGTCTTTAACATCCTAAGGTGATTCTATAAAAACATCTAACTGCTTTCCCCATCTATACATTATACATGTATCTTATCTAGCATCCCGCTGCCGTGCTCTAGATAAAACAAAAAGCACATCTCATTAAGAAATGTGCCTGATTTTTCGTATCGTTTGGTTTGTTTCTCCTAACCTTGCAATACTAGGAAATACCCCAAGATACTCTACAGTGTTGTTTTCATTAGACGATATCTTTTCTAATATATGTAAAATTTTCAGTCATAAGAGTTGTTGTATGCTTAATTAATTCTTTTATTTCATTTTGACCTGCAGACAACAAATCTTGTCCCTTCTCCAAATTTTCGGTCCGGCTTAATAATTCCATCTGTCCTTTTTCCAAATTTTTCGTACGACCTATTAATTGGATCTGTCCTTTTTCAATATTTACTGTTCGATCTATTAAATGCTTCTGTCCGCTTTCCAAACGTTCTGAACAACCCATTAATTCTTTCTGACCTTTATCTATTTTTGCTAGTTCTGAAATAAAAGTATTTAATATTTCTTCCATACCAAAGCCTCCATTTTTTCTTTCCAGATACATTAACTCATTTTAAATAGCCACTGGATTATTGGTATGAATTAAAAGAGCGCCAATTCATTTTCTTTAATTCAATCCTCAAAAATTGCTGTGCTTGACAATAAATGATTTACTTAAATTTAATCCCGTAATAACGCATTGCCTCTAGGCTACCTTCATATTCAAAAATTCCCTTTTCGATTAATTTCCTAACCCTATATTCCAAAAAGCCGTCACCGATATATTGAAGAATATGTCCATAAACTTCACCAACCAATCTTGCACACATAATAAAGCCCTTTTTCTTCCCAATCAGCTTCTTAGCTTTTTCTATTATAAAATCATCGTAATAGTCTTCAGCTACAACTTTTATTTCTCCGTTTTCCCATATTCTTAATGTACCAGGATTTTTTGAGAGGTCTAACCACTTTTTTTCCAAATCCTTACGCTCAATATCTGATAAAATGTGCTTGTTTTCTTGGCTATGTTTATATATGGTTTGAAATTCTTCTAAAATGATTTCACCCGAAAAAAAGGGTAAATACTTCTTAGCCTTTTTTTCGAACAATTTTCTATACAGTGTTGCAGTATCAATGATAGAAATACTGTTTTTATGTTCCCGCAACAAAAACATTGTAAAAAGAAGAGCTGTTTGTTCATTTGCATTTTCTGATACCCAGATGTAAATTGGAACATTTTCTGGAATTGATAATAATTGAGAAATTACTCTCGGAAAACTTTCTTTATAAAATTCAACTTCATATTCATTAGATAGGTTGTTTTGTAACCAATCAAATCTATCTGTTTGTCCCTTTTCGGTATCTATACTATATAAAGGAGCAATAGCGAAATTGTCGTGGAAAGCAATAATAAACTCTTCTTCAAGTAAGTTTAATTCTTTTAATGGTTGTCTTAAATATGGGTATCCAAATTGTATATGAACTTTTTTGTAATTACCTTTTCCAAATGGATCTGGCTCTGTGACTTTTGGATAGAGAATTTTATTGAAAATTTCTTTTAGCTCATTTGCAAACTCAACTAAAGAATTCTCTTTATCCTCTAACAATGCAATCCTATAAAGAATAAATTGCAAGTATGACCTTATTTCCTGTTCTGGCAAGTCCTTTACTATATTCTTTATATCGAGAATATCCACCTAAAAACTCCTTCTATAATCGATTAAAAGTATTAAACATAATAAAAAATGCCTCTTTTTTAAGTTATTTTTCCCATATATTCTTAAACTTACCTACCTTACTACTATGTATCACGTTCCAATTGATAGTTTAGATAGTGATAATGCATTCAGTGATAATACGCTTAGAAAACGCTCTACAATTAGAGGAATCTATTAAAAATTAAAAATCTAAATAATTCCCAGGTCAGAAAACAAATAATTACACATTAAGCACCCATAAAGGGTGCCTTTTTTCTAAGGTTCAAAAGGTTCAATTTTTCTGGTTACTTTGTTATCTACACTAGCAAATTCCGTTCCGTATTTGCCTGAAGATCCAGCTTGGTTGCGAGACGCTTCAGCTTGATTTGCTTGTATTTCAGCATCTGTTGAACGACTTTGCTTATTGTTATCTGCCATTAATAATCACCTCCAGATTACTAATGTAACCAAAAATTGCAAGTTTATCTTATTTATAAAAGACATACTTTTACATATTTATTTCCCACGAAGCGGAATTCCTTTTTATAAGCAGATGAAGTTCGATATGATAGCAATCATTTAAGGTCAAGATGCCGATCCTCTTGTTTAAATTGTCCCTACCATAGAAACTGAGTAAGGGCTTGTAGATTAATTGCTTTTCCTCCATTTTTCAGGTGCTTCACACTCATGAATGACAATAATGTCCGCCATGTAGGGGAATATTTCTTCAATCTTAACTCGAAATCTCATTGCCGCATTCCGTGTTACTAGTTTCATTCATAGTCCTCCATGTAAAAAACGGTAATATATCCTTTATTAATCATTACACTTTAAGATTGACTGTTTTTATGCTTCAATCGCTTTTTATGTTCTAAAATATGGTAAATCAAAGGGATAAGAAACTTAATAGGGGTGAAAAAACAAAATGCCGATGGAGCAGGAAACGCTGGGTTTGTTATTTGGTGGTTTTTCAATCGTAATGGGTATTACGTTTATGATCGTTTTACGAATGTTATTCTCAAAAAAACGCAAGTCGTTTAGAGTGGCTTATGGTTTGATCATGTGTCATTTAATACTCTTTAGCCTTGCAGTCTATCAAGCGTTACGTGCAATTAGTTTTAATGGAAACCACCCAATGGCTTCCGAAGAAGTATCTTTACGTCTTGGTATGACAGGAGTTCTTTGGGCAATCAGTATGGTATTTTTAATCCTTGGTTTAATTAAATTTTCAGTTACAAAAAAAAACCCTTCTGTGAGACAGTTTTCCACTGTCCCACAAAAGAGATAATTTAGAGAGATCTAACCGGATGAGAGTTTCTTCAAAAAACATTTATATAATTCACTAATCCTCTATTTTCATATTCAAGTTAATTTCTTTTAGAATAAGGTTCGAAAAAGTTTGGCAATGGTGCATAACGGTATCTACGACTACATCGGACGCATATTCCAAAAAGTGGATCATAAAATCTTGGTTATTTGGTTGAAGGAAAGTGCCAATAAAATCAATTAGCAGATCATTTACCAGCCTGATATTGCAATAAACCAATTCAGCATGGGCTACTTGCTCTTCTTTCGTTGAACCTTTGTATACCATTTCCTTAAAACGAGGCATATTTTCGGCAAAGAAATTAGACTCGTTCACTTGTCTAGGGACGTCCATCATGAGCGTATGAAAATCCTCTTGGGGAACAAACTTTTCTTCATTAATACAATGCTTTAAAAAGGCTATTGCACGATTGGTATTTTCAATCAAAAAGGTCACGTTTCTCAGTAAAGTCTCTAAATACGCTTCTTGCGAATCCACACCTTGCTTTATCTCTTTTAATACTTGGATCATTCTTTGTGTAAGCTCATCCTTTTTCCAATGGGGCTGGTTAATGACAGCGCTTAAAACACCTGCGGTTTGTTTGGATAATATTTCTTTAGACACTGTTTTTTCTCTCCTAATTGACCATATTTACTTCTATAGAATATCACAAAACTCAATATAAAAACGCTAGATTATCCATGCGACCAGCATGGTCTAATAGTGGAACGCAGCCTTTTGGAAAGACGAGTACCACAGGTGATAAACTCTTTCAATTTTTGAGCGATGATTTCACCCAATTTTTAGTAGGATACAAGGATACCAAGTCTTTTACAAAAACCTTCCAAAAATTATACAATATGACACCAAAAGAATTTCGAAATCATTACTTTAGTAATAAATAAATTCTCAAAAATGGCTGTATTCAAGTCCCTAAAGGGTGTGTAAAAATAAACGGTACCAATCGTTCTGGCACCGTTACATTAAAATTACCATTCTAGTAACCTTTTGTTTAAACATTAGGCTCTGTTAAAACTGAATGTTGATTTCACTGTGTTTGGAAAATAAGCGGAGAATTTCCGTTTAAATTGGGAAATACCCATATTCCCTTAAAAATAAGCGGAGTTTTTCCGCTTATTGCATCGAAATCCTTGGAATTTGTCTTATTTAAAGCAGTTAACCGGAATATCTCCGCTTATATCTGCTTCTTAAGGTCTCTCTAAATACAATAGCCGGAAATTCTCCGCCTATGAATTCTCAAGCCTACACGAAAATCAACAATGAATAATAACAGAGCCAAACATTAAGTGTTGCATTTAATGTTGATGTAATTCGGATCATTACTTATAACATCGAAGTCAAACGATCTGATTTAATTCCTTGAATCCGTTCCTGGTGGGTGTAGACATTGAATCCGTTCCCTCGAATAAATCCAACAGTCGTAATTCCAAGTTCCTCTGCTAAATCTAAGGCCAAGTTGGTAGGAGCTGATTTAGAGAGAATAATTCCGACACCAATCTTAGCAGCCTTTAACAAAACCTCGGAAGAAATTCGACCACTGAAAGCAATTATTTTATCCTTTAAAGGAATTCGGTTGATAATACAATAACCATAAAGCTTATCTAACGCGTTATGACGGCCGATATCGGTTCGTGATACAACAATTCCTTCTCTTGTGCACAATGCAGCATTATGAACACCGCCTGTTTGCTGGAAATGTGAGGAGCTTTCCTGCATTTTCTTCATTAGCTCGCGGCATTGTTCCGGCGTAATGGTCAATTTCGTCATAACGGTCTTTGCAGTCTTCATGTCATTATGAAAGTAAAATTGCCGGCCTTTTCCACAGCAAGAGCCAATAAATCGCTTAGAGTGGAAGTCCTTTTGAATACAGTGTTTATTTACTAGTTCCACATAGGCGAATCCCTTTTCTTCATCGATGTGGAGCGATTCGATGTCTTGATAGAAGCGAATAACACCCTCGGATGCAAGGAAACCGACCACCAATTCATTCCATTCAGAGGGAGTACAAACCATGGTGGCAAACTCCTTGCCATCTAAAATAATCGTTAATGCCGTCTCAACAGCAATATCATCCTCTTCCTCGAAAAAGCTTTGTCCATTATATCTGACAATGTTTTGAGAAGTTGTAATCTCCTTTAACAATATTGTCCCCCCTCTCCATATTTTTTCCTATTAACTAACTTCAGTTTCAAGATCTTCAATTGTTTTTTCCAGATACTCAGTGTCTTTACGGGCGTTATAGCGCTCAGCTTTTTCAACATTTACAGTAATATTGTAATCTGGGATTCCAGCAAACTTCTCGTACCTTCCCCGCGGCAGCAGGAAGTTACCTTCCGGGAAGTGGACTTCTAAATTTCCCGGTGCAATATCAACGAACTTCGCTTTACCTTGAAAGACACCAAATCCGTTATAGACGACAATTCCCTCTCCCTCAGCGATACTTAATTTTTGACCATCAACAGAACTCATTAACACGTCATAGCGTCCTGCACCATTTAAGGGGTCAACTTCCTGATAAACCATTGAATTAAACTGTTTGCCCCGACGGGAAGTAATGATAAACTGTTCTGGCTTTTTATTTAAATCTGGAATTTCAACAGGAATGAGCGTTGCTTTGCCATCAGGGGTTGGACAAACTCCATCTTCACATAACCAAGCACCGCCCCATTGGAATACGTCCCCTTGCATCTTCAAGTGTTGGATTCCATCATAATCAGGGTTTGCTCTTGCAATCTCCTCGCGAATGGCAAATCCATCGGCAAAATCAACCAGGTGTGCAGTTTCTGGTTTTACACGCTTTGCCAGGTCAATGTAGATCTTCCATTCAGCCCGTGCTTCTTCCAATCTATTCTTATTACCTGGAATTTCAGGTGAGAAGTACACCATCCGCTCTGTTGAGGTACTCGTCCCGCCATCCTCCTGCTCATAACGCGTTTTTGCCGGCAGTACGATCACCGCTTCCTTGGCATCGACTAGCGTAGAGGTATTTAGAATAATATCTTGGTGTACACGAACGTCAAGCTCTGATAAGGCATAATTAATGAAGTCAGGGTCAGGCATCGTCTCTAAAAAGTTACCGCCAGATAAGTAATAAAGCTTCACTTTCCGTTCATGGTCTTCTGGAAGCACGATGTTTTCCAAGGTCACACCTACAATATCCCCCTGCCACTTTGGAAGCTCAAATCCCCAAAGTTTTTCGATTCTTCCCACATTGTTTGCATCCCATCCACCGCCAGGCAGTACGAATGGATCCGCTCCCATTTCACCGCTCCCCTGAACACTGGAATGTCCACGGAATGGCATGAGACCAGCGTGTTTGCGTCCTAAGTGGCCCCGTAGCAGTGCTAAATTTGCAACTTGTGAGATATTGTCTGTTGCAAAAGAGTGCATCGTTAGTCCTAGAGCCCATGCATAGACAGCATTTTTACTATTTGCTAAAACTTCAGCTAATTCAATAATCCGTTCTTTAGGGACACCTGAAGATTCGATAATTTCGTCCCAGCTTTGCTCCTGGACCTTGTTCTTTAGTTCCTCATATCCATTCACATGTTCACTCACAAACTGATGATTTATTGCTGATCCGTATGCTTTGTCTTCCATATTAAACCAATGCTTCATAATTCCATGCATAAAAGCAATATCTCCGCCGATATTGACCTGGTAGAAATCATCGGCAATTTTAGTTCCAAATAATGCAGACTCAGGATTGGAGGGAATCCAATATTTATCCATTGCCGGTTCACGGTATGGGTTTACAACGATGATTTTGGTTCCTTTCTTTTTTGCTTCAAGCATGTATTTTGAAGATACAGGTGAAGAGTTTGAAGCGACACTCCCCCAAAACAATAAGACATCCGTTCCGATCCAATCCAAATAATTAGAGGTAGAAGCCCCTACCCCAATCGAGCGTTTTAAAGCAGTCTTACTTGGGGCATGACAAATACGGGAAGCGTTATCAATATGATTTGTCCCAAGAAAACGGGCTACCTTTGCGGCAACATAATAGCTTTCGTTGGTAATGCCACGAGCCGTTAAATAGAACGAATATTGCTTGGGATTCAATTTTTTCATTTTGTCTGCGATTACATCCATCGCCTCGTCCCAAGTAATCCGAGAAAATTTCCGTTCTCCCTTTCTGCGAATCATTGGATAGGGAATACGACCGAGTTTCCGAAGCTCCGTGCTATCAAATTTCCTTAATTCCTCGATATCGGCATGAAGAATTTCCGGCTTAATGGCCGGCATTGTATTTAACCTAAGTACATTCATACGTGTCGTACAAACATGCAGCCCTTCTAATGTCTGATCATATAAGCCAGATACACCAAGTGCGCAGCCGTCACAAACACCTTTCATAAGAATATTGGTTGCATAGCCTAAATTATCTCGATTATCCCAGGCGATTTTCATCGTATCACGGATATGCTTTGGCTTTATTTTTCCTAATCCGAAAGGGATTGGACTTACCCAATGTTCAGGAGCAGGCATTTTTGCCTTTTTTTGTGGTCCTGGGTGTAGTGTTTTTCCCATTATTTTTCCTCCTTTAGTGTCCGCTATTAATTTAGGGTATAAAAAAACCACCAAGGGGACCCTCTAATGCTAAGGGTAATTCCGAGGTGGTTAGTCTACAACAGGTTCGCTGCTTAGTACCAACAAGATTTAATTGACTGAAATAAGGATTACACTTCCTTATACTTTTTTTCAATATCTTGATCAAAAACGAAAATCGACATCCCTCTGTCGGCCTCTATATCAATATCGACAAAGACATGAAGGAAGTTGACACCAAGCAATTCTTCCATTTCAACAGGATGGTTTTTCTTATAAATCTCTTTGACCATTTCTGTCCGAGCAGCACGAAGCATTTGTTTTCCTTCATCTGCGGTTGCAATAAATTTCTCAATCGGTGATAAATTTCCTTCTAATTCACAAATCGCCCAGCAATTACAAAAAGTGGTCCTCACCTGACTTGGGCCTTTTCCCATATACCGTTTTCGATACGCGCGAACAATATTACTAAATTCTGCTTCATATTTATTCACTTTAATCCATCCCATTTCGCATACTTATACTTCTTATATTCACTATGTCAATGTTGTTAATATAAAATTAGTATACAATATTATTCGATAGATTACGAACTTGCTTGGATTTCTCTCTCTTGATTACGACAAGCTCTCCCCTATGTATCTTTGTCAGCACCAAAATACTGAACAAAATAAAAACCATCATAAAGATTCATTTCATCGAATCCAAAATTACAGATTCAATCGAATCCTCACAACGGTTTGCCTTCAACAGGGACGCTGTTAAGTACCAACAGTTATAAAAAAGTATCCAACAAAATGTGATTCCACTCTCTAACCGATAAACAGGTTCGCTGTTTCGTATTAATAGAGTCTCATATTTTTGAATATGTTATTAGTCGCAATTTTCATATAATTTACTTAATATAATAACACAGGATCGACTTCAATTCAAACATAAAATTATCAATACTCCAAAAAAATTCTTCTGGAAAGAAACCTCCGTTTTTATTATATAAATCGATTAAATATTGTTTGTTTTTTTTCTAGTAATCATTATACAAATCATCATTCCAATCATTCGACCATTTATCTTCATTTCTTAATAAATTTTTTTCATTAATTTTATTTATAAGCACTTGGCGCTCGCTTGCATTTAACCACTCAATTTCCATCATCATTCTTTCCGAAACAGACAGCCTTCCTGACATATACGCTGTCGTTTGTATAATTAATTCTTTTAATTCATTTTGCCCTAAAAAAAAATCAGAACAAACGTTTCTGAAATGTTTTATACGTATAATTTTCACACTTAATTTGACAGCTAAAGAGCGTTAATCCTTGTAAGATCAACGCTCCCCCTTAATTCAAAAAAATGCATTTTATCCTTCTAATAGCTTCTTCCTCAGACTAAAGTTATCACAACATTTCCCTTTTTGTGACCCGTTTCCACGTAACGGTGTGCTTCGGCAAGCTGTTCCAGCGGATATCGTTGATCGATGACCGCTTTAATCTTTCCAGACTTATAAAGCTCTGTAAGAAAGTTTAGATTTGCTTGGTTCTGCATAAGTCCAGCCGTCACAAAAATGGCTTTCTTGTTACCAAAGACCGTAGTCTTCATCATGTCTAATAGAATGGATAAAGAAAGTGACGTGGAAAGGTAGACCCCTCTTTGCGTAAGCGATCCTTTACATTCTGCAAAGGATCGCTTACCCACCGCATCGAAAATAACGTCATAGATTTGACCATTTTTCGTAAAATCCTCACGGGTATAGTCAATCACCGTATCTGCTCCGTGCGATTTTACCAACTCCACATTTGTACCGCTGCATACTCCTGTGACTTCGGCGCCGAAGTATTTCGCAATTTGTACCGCATAAATCCCCACTGCTCCAGATGCACCATTAATCAGAACACGTTGTCCGCGCTGAACCTTTGCTTGATCACGAAGGAACGTCAATGCGGTAGGTGCACCATCACAGATGGCGACCGCTTCTTCATGGGACATTGCTACCGGTATGATTGCCAGAGCGGTATTTTCGTGCAGACATTTGTATTCAGCTTGGGCGCCAAATGTCTTTGCACTTAACCCAAATATTTGGTCGCCTACTTTATATCGTGTTACCTTTTTGCCAACTGCATCAATGATGCCTGACAGCTCCGTACCAAATATCGGGTTCTTTGGTCTTCTAAACCCGTATACAAGCTTAACGATGGGAGAACCCTTTCGAAAGGTACAGTCTGATGGTCCGACGGAAGCCGCGTATATTTTAATCCGAACTTCATGATCTTTCGGTATTGGCGTTTCTACCTCTTGGAGTTGAAAAACATCCGGAGTTCCATAATTTGTGCATATCATGGCTCTCATATGGCCGCTTTCCTTTTACTTTTTGCAGTGAGGGTTGTAATCGCATTTTCGTTAAATCCTTTAACGAGCAGCCATACAGCTAAAATCATTTCATTTGCTGCTACGGGCACAGCCAAAACAGCCCCCCAAAAAGAGATTTGAGGAAATACACCAAACATAACGAACAAGGAACAAATGAAAACACAAGTGGCTCCTGTCATACCTAGGATTGATATAAATCTTGGTACAAGCTTGGTTTTATAAAATATATAACTATACATCACTGTATTGATACCAAGCATGAAAAGTGGACCAAGCATGAATGTCCAGTCATGTATTGCTTTTAGGATTATGCCTGAAGAGTGAAAAGATGAAGAATCTGGGGCTCCTGCTGCTACAAATTCCTGGCTTAAGGTTAAGAGGGACAATACACTGATGACACCGACAGTAATAATAATTGCTTCAAGAAACCTGAAGCAAACATGCCATAGGGCGATCGTTTCATTATACTGTCTTAACAATGGAAACATGGTAGTGGCGGTTCCAATTGCTGAAACGACTAGAATTAATTCCATTACTGCTCCGAGTATCACTTGGTTGGAGTGTTCGGAACCTTTTATTAAATAATTGGGACCGTTTAAGATAGGATCGTATAAGTTTAGACCTATCACAGCTGTAACAGCAGCAAGTATAAACAGGACTCCCACAATTTTTGCAGCTTTTCTGTTTGAATTCATCTTTCTATCCCCTCACGTAATAAATTCAAAAACGTTAAGCATTGATCGTTCTTACTGCTTTGGTTGATCCCCATAAAAGAAAACTTCTTCCAATGGTAAGTTAAAGGCATGAGCGATGCGAAAAGCGAGTTCCAAAGATGGGGAGTAGTTACCCTTTTCGAGAGCTACGATGGTTTGTCTGGTTACTCCCACCTTGTCAGCCAACTGCTGCTGTGTCATTTCATCATGGTTGAATCGTAATTTACGGATGTGATTGCCGACAAGATTTTTACCCATTTTTACACTCCTCTCCGATAGTGATAAAGCTTTGTAACCGATCCAGTGACGTCTGAAATGAAACCTGCAGAAATCAGAATAATGAACATCGCATGTAACGGTTGATAGAAGACCAGCGACCCCATTGCAAAAAGAAAACCAACGACAAACACAAAAAATGAATTTCGGAACGCTTTCAAGTCAATTAACTTATCTAATTCATCGGCAAATGCTGGTTCTTTTTCATTGGTCGTCAGTCTAAATACAATGTTGAAAATAATGCTGATGATGATATGTGTGACGATTGAAAATAAAGTCAGGTAAAGCACGAAGGAACCCCAATAATGAAAAACCTCACTCGACTCCACACCCTCTCCTGGGTATCGCGGGTACATGAACAAACAATAAGAGACGAAAATGAGAATAGCACTAATGATCGAAACGATACTTTTCTTTTCTTGATAAGTCATGATTCACCTCTCCGTGTATGATTATTTTTACAAGAAGTTAAACTTGTTATACTAAATGTAAAGTAAACTATACATTAAGTCAAGTGCAATTTACAAAAATAGGCAGAATACTCCTTATTGGGTAATATGTGGCCTTGATGAAAAAACGTAATGTAATTATTTCTACGAGAAACCAAAGCAAAACCCCTCTGATGGATAAAATCAAAGGGGTTTACTTTTGCTGTTAATCTTTTTGAAACACCATCCAGCAAAAAAATTAGGACGTCTTGGCTGCTTACCTTCCCTCGCCGGTATTGTATCACCTCGAAAATAAAACGACAGTAACTGTTACCACCCGTTTTAAGTCAATCTATTTAACTACTTTTTCTTTCTTTTTGCTTTCATCGATTGGATCTGGAGAAATGCTTTGGTCATTGGCTGTCAGATCGATACCATAGTCCTTTGCAAACACCATATGTGTTTCTACTAGCACATCTGCAGTATTTTCATCCAAATTAAAAACCCTTGCACCACGTAATCTATTTCGATCTGCACCCGGAAGACCATATGTACCAAAACCGGTATTTCCGGCATAACCAAGCAGGATCCCATAGTAGTTACCCATGTAGGTGTTTACATGATCATGGCCGCAGAAAACACCTTTGACATCTCCCCTCTCAAGCATAGCTGAGAACATGCCGCTATTGATCGGGCCTGGGCATTCCTCTTCATTTCTTTCTCCGACAATATTATGCTTGTTCACAGCATTAGCGTGGTTTTCGTCCGTTCTACTATCTACACTCGCAAACCACATATATCGATGTTCCCAAAGTGGAATATGAATAAATACAAGCGAAGGAACCTTGTGACCCCATTGTTTCTCTAAGTTTTTAGAGGTTTCGTTATACCAGCTTACTTGGTTAAAACGAAGCCAGTCCCAGGTTGGATATCCCTCAAAGTCTTGACCAGCAATAGTATTAGGAGCATATCTTCCACTGTCAAGCAACCAAAGATTAAAAGCAGCGTCCGTACCTTTGGAATTTTTGATAAGGAGATTCATATTTCCTGTTCCAGTAATAGCTTTTACACTCGGCTTGTTCAAATTGTATTTATAAGACATGTAAATTTCGAGCATGTCCTCTTCATTAAGGCCACTTTTTGGAGTGGAGTCCTCATCATGGTTTCCATATGTAATCGCCCACTTTATCCCTCTCTGCTCCATAGGTTGTGCCACATTATTTATCGCTTGTTTCATCTCAAGAGGTGTATCACAGCCACCTGTAATGTTGTCCCCGTTAAGGACAACAAAATCTGGTTTTTCAGTATCAAGGACTTTTTCCATCAACTCGATCGTACGACGGTCAATGTTTTCATCATCTTGGGTATCGTTAAACTGAACAATTTTAAATTTTCCGTCCGGTTTGAATTGAAGCTTGATATCCTCATTTGCTGCGGCATGTACGTTACCCGTGAACATATTAGCCGGAATGCCCGCTGACCCTAGTGTTAAAGCCAATGTACTCAACCCGCCGATTTTGATAAAGCGCCGTCTGTCCAATCCCATTTGCAAGTCATAATTACTCATAATTAAATCTCCACATCCCTTTTTAGAAATATAATAGAAAGTACATCTATAAAAAAGAGTAACAAGGAAGTTTTAATTCTGTGTTTATGCTATGTAAATTATTAATGTAAATTTGGTAAAGATTGCATATGTTTAAATTTTGATAAAGAAGGCTTGAACTGGTATAAGTCTTGAAAATGATGTATTTTATGAGAAAGCAAATTTATTAATTGAAATTGATGAAATACAACATTTTACTATATCAACTCCGTCACGCAAACATTTACAAATGGTTCTTGATGTCTGCACGTAGCATTTACTATCATAAATCATTATTAATTTAATTCATCTAAACCGATTTCTTTTAATAGCCCGTAGGTGGCATCCAGATGTGGGATGTCTGGAATATAAATAATCATGCCATCCCGCCCTCGCGTCAGTAATACTCGATAACTATTAAGTCGGATCCTTTTTGGATTGATCAAGTTTCTGTCCTTAAAATGGTCAACCCACTCTCCTCCATTCCAGGTTAAATCATAACCCCAACAAACAACCGCTAAATCGAGCTCAAGTCCTTGTGTTTCAAATTCTGACGCTGCAAATTGTAGCTTAGATGAATAATAATCAGACTCTGCATGATTATAGTAAGAAACATACGGCTTTGTTGAATACCGAGAAGCAATTGGTAAACCCTTCACAAATGGATATGGCTGACGAATACCATATTCTCGTCTGGAGGAAGTGACTAATCCAATCTGTTTATTCTGCCCTTGGTATCGTTGATGGATAAAGGCTTTAATCTTCTCTAAATCTCTAGAAACATACAAAGTAAAACGATCGTGTTTTAGTTGTTGTGTTTCAGTTTTAACTTGTTTGATGTTACCTGTAAGAAGATGATGGACCCATGAATGCAAGCCAAGAGCCAGATGACTTCTTAATGATACATTTAAGTTTAGATGTTGATGAGTCACATGTTGGAAGGCATGTGGAAATTGGCCAACTAAGTTCTCATTTGAGTGCACTATCCACTGACCATTTCTAATGGCAGTATTCCAAAGTTGCAACCCACCTTCTTCTCCCTCATAGATCTCCTGCCCTTCACCAATTAAGCCAATTATAACCGACCATTCTTTTTGGTCCTGTGCAATTTGAACCATTAAATCTGGTTCTGAAAAATCCTTTTTCATCTTTTTTGAATCCCATGCACGCTGCGCTTCATCGAAGATAAATATATGTTCATTCGGAATAACCAGGTGTTTAAGGTACTCCCATTTGAAATTCTTTAACGCTTGCACAAATGTTTTATTTCCGAGCGCGTCCTGCAAGACATCTACCAGTGGTCCGTTGCCAGAAAGGTACACCGCTCCATTCACCATATGTGAGAACTGCAAACCAACAAGCGTCTTCCCTGCACCGGGAACACCTGTTAACAATACTAAATGGTGGGCTTTAGTTGTTCTTGCCTCCTCAACAATCGAAGAAAGCGTATCGAGAACCTGTGGGATATTGGTATTATTTACTTTTCGAATCGAAGGAATGGGCTCATACTTCATGATCGCTCTAGCAGCCTCAACAATCGTTGGTAACCGGTCATATTGTGCTTGCAGAAAATCTTGCCTATTTATGATCTTCCCTTTTGCATTCTTTTTCACCCAAGCAATAAACTGGACTAACCCTGAGCCCGAAGTTAAATATAATCGTTTTTCTTTGTTAGCTATCATCTTTGCTTCTTTAATAAATGTTAGAACAAGCGCACCCCTCACCTGTAGGGAATGCTTTGCTACTGATTCGTGATAATGATTAAAATCACGAACATAACTCGAGAGCTGTTCCCAATCAGAAGACCGTGGATATCCTCTCATTTTAAACTCCATCACAAGCAGTTCACCTGGAATAAGAAGCAATACGTCTGGGCGACGTCCACCCTCTCTCGGCAGCTCGTATTCAAAAAAAAGCTGCCAATTCTCATTCTGATAGGAACGGAAAGCATTTTGCAATACCTGATAACAGTCCCTCCAGGCTTCCACCTGCTCGTCCTTTGCTTCACCAACAAATTGAGTTAATTGCGCAATAAATTCCGTTTCTTCAACGTTTATGAACTGAGCAATACTTCCTGACCATCCACATCTACTACCATTTTTGAGTTCCATTATGTAGCTCCTATGTAGGAATATATGAATTCCCTATCTAACCTTTTTACTTTTTCTTAAGTATTAATTCAAATATAATGGCCTCTCTATTATGGCCATTTCGATCAGGTGCTGTTCGATGATGGTCACCGGTGCAAATCATTTTACCAACAAATTTCACAAGACCTGGTTTATGATTTTTAAATAACCATATATCTTTCCTGTTTAGTAAATGGTCTCTGATTGCCTTATTTCCCTTGGTGAATTTCATATCTCCCTCTTGGCCCTCACCAGTGTAGTAATAAACATCATTTTCCTGCCAGCCATCTTTATAACCATAATTCTTTCCACTCTCGCCAGAAAAAATCATAATCACAGGATATTGACTCGGTGTACTAATACCCGATTGCTGCTGTCCGCCTAACTTCGAATGTAAATCTCGCCGTCTATAAATCTTGCCTTCTCCTAACATTCCTACTCTACACTTCCCCTTATCCATTTTCCAAAAAAGCTCCAGTCCTTTACTGAGCCATCTTCGTTTAGGACTCCTAAATAGGTTCCATCGCCTTTCCCTACCTGCCAAATGGCTTGAGCTGAATTTTGCTTATCTGTAATTCCATTTTTCAACACATAATTAAAAAAAGCTTGTTTCCCTGGCTTGTAATTTTCTGCTACATAAGCAACTAAGTAGATATCAATACAGCTTGGTCCAAAATCATTGGGATCGCCGTTTAGGATATGCTGCTTAATCAGTTGAACTCTCGTTTCTTTTGTAGGAGCAAACATGATGGCTAATTTGATTTTTTCGATCTGGTACGCTTTATAGCTCCTTTTTTCCCAAGGTTTAAGAAGTGAGTCATTACCTTTTAATTCAATAAGCTTTTCAAGCATATTCTTTAGATTGCATACTGTTGGAATGACATTCAGATGTATACTTCTACCTCGTAGATTACGAGGCAAAGAAGATAGTTGTGCAGAATTTTTTATCATCTTATTCTCCTTTTTTAGTTAAATTATACCATTTATGATATAACTTTAGTAATGTATATTCCCACTTGTTTGCTAGTTAATAAAGTATTTAGTCCCAGTTACACAGAATATAATAGCCAATAAACAGGAAAGGTTTTGAAAGTTGACATGCATTGGAGTGAAAAAGAACAGATTCATTTATTAAAGGTATATGTTAATAAAGCAAACTATGATTTAAAAGTACTCATTAATCAGGAGAAAAATGGCTATTACGAACCCTTAGAATCAGTTGCAAATTTAGAAGATTCATCGGTAAAGCTTTGTAAAGTTTGTAAACCACTACATCTATACAACGAAACAATGGAGCAATTTTTTGGTGTAAAATAGACCTACTAGGAAGTGAAGTAATGAAGCTTGACCTTATGAAGCTCTTTGACGGTTATGTTAGAAACTATCATACTTTAAATCTCACCGTTCGCCATGGGAGACACTCTTTTACCATGGCGGAAATTGAGTACTTTTCGAGACTGGGTTCTATGTTGGGTTTTTTACCGTATACAGAAGATACGTGTAATGGTAAATACAGAGCAATGGACATGACGTGGTGGGATAATTTTGACGGTGATTATTGGCACGATTTTATATTACATCTTGAACGGGAAAATAATTTTAAAAAAGACTTAGAGACACTTGAAAAATTGTTCGATGAACGGGATCCCATTCCTCAAAATGTAATTGGAATTATGAACGTAAAAAATATTACTAGAATAGATGAATTGATTTCAGAAGCTAAACAGAGGAACAAAATTAATCAAGCATTACTAATATTTAGAACAAATTCTCTTGACAATAAAAAAGGATATTTAGACGAAGTCCATGCCTATTTAATCAACAAGAATACCGTTAGAAAAACCAAAACAGCCTATGTTAGCGATATTGCTGGGACATTGTACATGCATTTCGACCCCAGTCTTGATAAATAAATTTGTTAGAAAACTATATTAAAAAATGAAGGTAATAAAAAATAATAATAATGACTTAAATCCAATTTAAAACGCTGCAGCTTTAGGGACTGCAGCATTTTTAACAACTTATTTTAATTTTCTTAAATTCCTTAAACCAAGGTCTTGACTATTCCCACTACTTTACTTTGAGGAATGGTTGGATCATGTTGGACAACGAATGCTTTAGTAAATCGATCCAAGTACGTGCTTTCATGTGACTTTGGAGTTAAAATAATAAGCTTCCGTTTTAGTTCACTCTCATATAAATCAAATACTTTTACCTTCCGATGTTCGTCTAGTGCACTATCGAACTCATCGAGCACAATAAATCCTGGTGTGGTTTGGAGATTTTGTAGAAGAGCTAGTGCAAAGAGCAGTGAACTTAGGGATTCTTCTCCCCCAGATACCCCTTTTCCCACTCTACCACCCCTCGCTTTTATACTTACATCTTCCAATGCACCCCGGTGACCTTCTTTTCGAGCTTTAATAAACAGCTGAAAATGCGTTCGTTGTCTTCGATCCTCAAACGAAGCCCAGCTGATTTCCCCTTCGAACTGGAACTGACTCATATAATGTTTGAATCGCTGCTGAAGCTCAAGGACACGCATGTTAATCGTGGTTTCCAGCTGATCCTTTAGATTATCTGTTCTTTCCATATCTTGTTCAAGCAATACTTTCGTCCGGTTATATTCATTATCCAAACGTTCATATTCATGTTTGATCGTATCATAATTTTCCTGGGCAGCAGGGTCAATGCCAGCCTCCGTCCGAGCATTATCAAACATAACCTTTCCATTTTCACGGTCTCGCTTTAGCTGGGAAACAGATGGCAATGAATCCTTTGTCAAATTCTTGGCGGTTTCAGCGTAAATAGTTGGAACGAGCTTTTGTAAGTCTCCAAGTTCTTTGATGACATTTACAAGTTCGGCCTGAATGGATTCCTTGTCGTCATGACCATTTTTCTTTAGTTTTTCAATTCCTGTGATCTTACGATTAGCATCTTCAAGAACATCCATTACATTACCAAGCTCTCGTTCTTTTCTTTTGATGCTTCTATCAAGTTGATCAAATTCATCTTCGAGATTGTCAATCTTCCTCTTTTGCACTTTAAAAAGCTTCTTTTCCTGTTCAACTTGAGTGTGTAGATGATTCCGTTCTTCATATTTATCTTTCATTTTTCCAAGTTCTTCATAGATTTTTGCTTCTTGTTCTAATGTTTCTTTCAAATACTTTTGTTCAGTCTGAGTGCGAAGCAATCGCTCTTTTTCTTGTTCCAACCCTTTGATATTTTCTTTAATTACGTCTCTCAGTCCAACTTCTTCTTCCAGTTTTCTTTTTCGAATTACCCTTTCATGTTGATTCGTCATAAAGGCTTCCGCTTCTCTTACCTGATGAATGATACTATTCAGCTCTTGAATTCTTTTTGTATCTTTAGCAATGACTTTATCTAATTTAGAAAGTGATTGAGTAAGATCACTCACAAGCTTTTCTACTTCCTGCCTGCGCAGCAATAATGCCTTCCTGCTTAAGATATAACGATCCTTTTCTTGCGGACCGCGTATCCCCATCGGGTCGATCAACGTTCCATTCTTTATTGAAAAAGAACCCTCTTTAAAAAATTGCTCTACCCACCAAAGTGCTTTCATGGCATACGTTAGTTCTTCCTCATTAAGTCCTTCCTTCACTTGTAAATGAAGGGAAGGTAATTTTGTCACGACCCGGTCAGGAATAACCATCATTAACGGGACATGGTATAGATCGTTTGGAGGGGTGACATGTTTGCCATTGAAAAAAATCGTATATTTTATCGCATTGTATAATTGTTCATCCTTTACGTGTGCCCTCTCATCCAACTCCAGTAGTTCCCGAAGAGGGTAGGCTTTTATCTTCAACGCACTAAAAAATTTCATAGACTCTAATTGTCTAACAGATACATCCCGGTTTTCCTGTAACAGCCGTAACTCTTCTTTTAACCCTCTTAACTTTAGGGAATCAGAGAATTGAATCTCTTTGTTAGAGGTTACTCTTAATTCAAGTAGTTCAATCATCCCCTGTACAGCATGGCTGCTTTTATACTGTTGCAACTGTTGGAGATGAATCTGTTCCACTCTTTCATCGTTCTGGATTTCCTGATGGAGACGGGTAATCACTTCAACCTTCTTCTGCCAAGTATTATTTTGCTCGTTTAACTGTTTTGAATTCCGTATAAAGTCATGATTTGTTTTCTCTTGCTCATCGGAAAGCTTGATTAAAGCTGTCTTTACTTCTTCTTCAGTTCTCTTAATTTGGTTTTTTTTCTTTGTGATAGTCTCTAACTCTAAGTCAAGTTGTTCAATTCGGGCTTGTAACTGTTTAATTTTTTCATCCATTTCATCCCGCTTCTTTTCTTCTTCACTAATCTCTGTATCTAGCTGTTCATGCTTGATTTTTGAAGATTTCAATTGTTCGGCCAGGTGTTCTTTTAATGATTTTTTTACACCTAAATCATCCTTGGCTTCAGCGATGTCCTCTTCTAAGTTCAAAACTAACTCTTCTAATCTCACTATTTCCAATTTATAATAAGCTTCCAATTGGAAAAGTGAGCCAGCATACAGGCCACCGCCCTCCAGCAGTCGCTTTTGATTATCCAAGTAACGATCCAACGCTGCCTTTTTCATCGATAACTCCGATTTCATCAGCTTTACATTCGTTTCAGCTGCCCGAAGTGATTCCTGGGTATCTTTCACCTTCTCCATACTTTCTTCCCAATCGCGCTGAACCTGATCAATTCCATGCATTTCACTAAAAACACGGAAACGTTCCTCTGGATTCATGACAGCGAATTGATTTACTTCCTGCTGGTACCAGATTAAATAGAAAAGATCCGGGTCAACCTTGTATTTATATTGAAGGTCTCTTCTATAAGCGGTGAAATTATAAAGTCGATCTCCAGATGTATACTTTATCGTTTCTTCCCATTGGTCAATCACATCTCCAGAAGAAATACTAAACTCTTTTTTCATTGGCTGTCCTGGATCTTGAATGATTTTTAAGGTAAATTCTACAAATGTAGGCGCATCTATTTTCATCTTGCCTTCATTTTTTAATAGCAGGGAAATTTTCGCCTTCCACGTTTGTTCCGGTGCCAGATTACGAGACTTTAGCCCTTCCACATCTACCTTTGAAGAATACAGAACTGCCCCCATGCAAAACGTAATCGTCGATTTCCCTGATCCGTTAGGACCAGTAATCATAATATGGATATTTTCTCCTGATAAATCCAAGAGAGTTGGCAGATAGTCACGAATACCAGAAAAAGTTAATCTCCATGGAATCATATTTCTTCCCCTTCCTGATAGAGATTATAACGTCTAAAAAACTTCAATACTTCTTCTTTATTCAGTTGATTCGATTGACTAAATTCTGCCGTCCTCCTTAGAAATGAATCTGAAAACATATGAACACCAATCGCAGTGAGCTGATAGGCCTTTTCTTGGGAATTTGTATCGTATTCCTCAATTGCACCTATTTTCTTCAGAGGATCAATATTCATCAATAAACGCTGATTGGCTTTTGTGGTTTCATGTCCAAAGGCATTGAGCAGAGTATCAAATAATGTAAATTCATGTTGCAATACCTCCTGTTGATAAAACATATACAAGAGGATGGAGAGGCTTTCCTTGGTTAATGTATTACGAGCAGCTCTTGCTGGGACTCTCATCATGACGAAACAATAGTCACGCCGTTCATCATAAATTACTTTCATATATCGGTTAATGGCTTGGTTAACCCTTGTGAGGAACGAGAAAAATTTCTCATCGTCTCCTTGTATTTTCAGAAGCTTCTCTACTTCTTTTCTGGATAAACCAAAATTACCGGACCGAATAGTGGCGGAAGAGGAAAAGAGAATATTCATAAAGGTTAATTCCTCAGTTTCCGTCAGAAATCCCTTTAATGATTGCATTACATTAAGAGGATTTACGTTACCTTGGTCAATCTTTTCACTCTGAATGCTTTTCTGGTGATTTTCGTTTTCTGATAATGTTGGATCCATCGTCACGATTCATCCACTCCCATCTTCGTTCATATGCTTGTACTTGTACTTTTTCTGTTGGCTTTGTTATTGTAATTTTCTTATTCCCCACCAGTGCTGCAATGGCAGTAATGGCATTGACAGCATCACTCCATTGGGAAGAGGTAGCCTCTATAACCAATTGTTCCATTGGTGTTTCATCATGTTCATTTAAATAAGATTCAATTGCTTCTGTTTCAATCATCGATTTCGTCAACATCCAATGGGTTTCTCCCATTAATTCGTCGATTTCCTCCTCGGAAATCATTTCTTCGACATACTCAAGCTCATCAACTACTTCTTCAATGGGTTCCGCCATCGGCTCATACGTTTCCAAGTAGTGAACGGCTTCATCTATAGCTGCATGAGGGATAGGTGCCGCAAACTTAACAGGCATCCACAAACCATCAATGGCTTCCTCCTCATACTGCCCCTGTTCCATGAAGCTAAATAATTGATAAACATTCGGTACATCGGAATCAAGAGGAGGATCATACATTTGCGTGATGAAAGATCGGACCTTTTCCGGTTGAATAGTGGAGGATAAGGGTGTTTTTTGCATATGAGTAAACTTTAAATACTTATTAATCATACCCAAACTCAAGTTCGTCCCTTCTGCAAGAACGGCTGTACCCCTTTGCAGTAAGTTGGAAAGGACTAAACTTTCTTCGATGGTTTGGAACAATCGGAAACGTTCCTGTAATTTGATGTCCAGCTCCTGCATTAATTGGTGAATAACCTCAAGCTGTGGGAGGGCATTTCGATCTGCCAGCATTTCAAGCTCTCGTTCTTTTAATAGTTGAATGGCATTTTCGACATTGCGAATCATACTAGCAATCTTATTACCGCCTGAAATCCCATGGTCATCATAGGCTTCACTCAATTCAGCATCCCTTCTTGCTTGAAAAAGGGAGCGGCCAATATCATCCTGCATATAGTATGCCAACGAATCATTCGCCAATCGGATCAATGCATCCATCATCCGCTTCCCTGTATCTCGCATTTTCAACTGTCTCGATTGTTTGGATATCCAATTGTATTTAACGAGAACATTGACAATTTGCTCGATCTTTTTCTTTGTTGGCGGCTCTGGATCCTTATAACGGTTACGATATCGATAATAAACGGTTTCAGCGTTTTCTATCGGATCATCCAATCCAAGGGCCTCCTCATTGATCAACTGAATAATTTTCAGGAACCGTAAGATTTCTGCAGGCGTTTGAAACGCATTTTGTGAACCCAGGTCACTTAAAACACCTGATAAAGATGCAATATCTCTCATCGACTGCTGTACTTCAGGATGGGTTTCATTTACTTGAAATATTGAAATTAATGGTTGATCCACTTTCTCCAATCCTCCACACCTCCCAAAACCTGTTCTTGTTCGATTCTTTGGTCTTTCAATAAATCTTGCATATAGACTTCATATTCCTGCCAAGTATCAAGCACTTGTTTGGAATGCTGAATCCATTTGATAGAACCATGGTGATTTTCTTTAACGGTAAGGTACATTTCTTTTGCTATGTGGAAACCATCAGGATCGTAATCACTCCATAGTAGCACCTGCAAAATATTCCCATTTGTTAGTAGCTGTTTGATACAGTGCTTATGCGAGGACCTTAGATGACCATCTATACACAAAATAAGAGTGTTCGTTTCTTCAAGAAAATCTTTCTCAGCAGCAATTCTCGTTAAGATGGCTCGATTTTCAACAAGCCAGAGAGTGGTTGAATCTGTTTTATACTTCTCTTCTGAAATTGATAAATCAGTGAGTGAATGCACAGGTCCATAACGGTAGGCAGAGTAACGACCAGTAATTTGACCGGAAAAATATAAAGGTGTAATTTTGCCAAGACTGGTCAAACCAAGTAAAGCTACGGGACATTGTGCCCATTCCTCGAGTTGATTAATAAAATCGTCCTTATAGCGATCAAACTCCTTTGAACCCCCGATTTCCTGATAATAACTCGCTCCAATTTCCTTCCAGTCAAAGTCATATTTTTGATGCCCTAGTTGTATAAATGCTGCGATAAAATGAAGGAATTTAAATCGCTTTGATAATGACCATCCGGAAGGAAATGCTTGGCACTCTTTTAGTTGATCGACATCCATATCGTAGATTTCATTTATAATCGATAAACAAGCTGCAACCCCCCTATCCCGTTGATTTGTCATCTCTATAATGGTAGAAGGAAAGAAAGATTTCGCTTTTGTTTTCCAACTGCTAAAATTTTGTTCTAGTTTTTCCTCCTGGGCACGTAATCGGTTTTGTTGATAAGTATACAAACGATATCCCATTCGAAAATGTTGGGTATCTACCGTTTTTCCATCTCTTTTTAAACGGATTTCCTTCATAATAAACCCAAGGTTAAACCATTTTATTGTATTTGAATCATGCTCATTTAATTGAATCTTTTTCTTTGGTGTAAACCCTAAATCTATCAGATCTTCTGCAAAGGGGGATTCTTCCACTACATTTGCCATGAGAGTTAATAGCCCAACAACACGATAAGTCCTTTCCGTTTGCTTAATGATTTTTATTTCAATAATGGGATTACTGCTTATAATGTTATTGGGTAAATCTAACCGCTCTCCACTTTTTAATAGATACTTATTTATATAGTTCATTTCTTCTAGACTAATCATCAACATTCTCCATTTTCTTATTTAACACTATTGTAGCAAAGTATTATGGTTGTTGTAGGATGTAAAATTATGAAGTTTGTTTTTTAGTGAATTTAATGAATTACAAAAGACAAGAAATAATAGAGACTTATAATGAAGTCGGTATTGTATGGAAAGTTACTGATTCCAAAAATGTTGAGGAATCTCACTTAAAAAAGAGGCAAAGAAGAAAAGAATTATCGGAAGATTGGACTCTTGATAACTACAACGATAAAATCATTAATATAATTAATGGATTGAACAATGATGTCCACGTTTATTATTCAAATAATTTTTCACAAGATTACTTTTGTTTTAATGATGAGAAGTGGATAGTTATTATTGGTAAATATAATGTGATGGAAATTGCATTGATTGGTAATCCCCAAAATTACTTTACAAATAATGAAGGATACACCTATTTAGGGAAAGTTAAGGATGTGTTTGAATGAGTTAATATAAACAAGTAATTTTAAATTACGGTGACGATGTAAATGATTTTGATTGTAGTCCCTTTGAACATCTCCGGATGCTACATGACAGAACTCATCATGAACTAGACTATAATGAAAAAATCCAATTATATATTTTTGATTTAAACCTAATTAGAAAAGCTTCTGAAATGGTTTAACAAATCAGTATTATTTACGATTTTAAATTGTCGGATAAAAACAATATTCCGCTAAAACCAATATCTGAATGCAAAAGACTTATTATTAGTTAGATGTAAACACTAATTTTTCATTTTTGTACATTTTTATTCTTTTCGGTTATAATAAAAACAAGTGCAGAATAAAATAAAAAAGACCGAACATGCAGCAACATGTCCGGTCCAGCAATAGACGGTTCCCTCTAAGGGGGTCAGCTATGAGGTGAAATAATCCACCTGAGCCGCTAAACTCAAGGGTGGGTTATTTTTGTTTAAATGACAGTACGGCTACGATTAAACTAGCAAAAGCAATCGTAATCATTAATGTTTCAAAAACTGTCATCAGCATCACCCCCTTTCTGTTTGGGAGTGTGCCGATGAATTGCGCCCATGATAGTTGACACGAATATTTCCGGAATTCTATGACCATAATTGTCATAAAGGGAGTGATTTAAGTGTCAACGAAAAGAAAAAATAAATCTTATTCATTTGAACTAAAACTAGAGGCAGTTAAACGAATACAAGCCGGCGAAAGTGTACAAATTGTAGCCAAACAGTTGGAGGTTTCAGATCCAGATTATATTTATGAGTGGATTGATAAATATAAAACATATGGTGAGGTAGGATTAAAACGAAAAAAAAGAATGAGCCTACTTAACGATAAAGATAAAATTAAGGAATTAGAAATGGAGAACGAAATATTAAAAAAGTATCTTCAAATTCTAAAGGAGGAGGAAAAAAGGCAAAGTTTAAAGTAGTAGAAGAGTTAGAGTCTAAATACCCCGTCTCTAAAATATGTGAAAAACTTGAGGTATCTCGAGCGGGATACTATAAATATATAAGAAACAAAGGAAAGGTGAAAAAAGAAAATAAAACCGAGACAGAATTAAAAGATTATATCACTATAATATTCCATGAACACGATAAGAACTATGGTTATCGGAAAATACATGCAGTATTGGAAGATAAGTATAACCTTATTGTTGGGGAGAAAGTAGTGCGAAGGTTAATGCATGAGTTAGGTTTTAAAAGCCAAGCACGTAAAAAAAACAAGAAATCAGTCTCTGAAAATAGGGTGAATAATGGGGCTGGTCATATTTATCCTAACCTATTAAAGAGAGATTTCACTACATCTAAAACAAGTGAAAAGTGGGTTACTGATGTAACAGAATTTCCTATTGGAAATACTAAACTATTTCTTTCTTCATTAATGGATTTACACGATAATTATATTCTAGGATACCAATTATCTGAATCACATGATGTTCAACTAGTAGAAGATACACTTATCGCTGCATTAAAAACTAGAAAAAAAGAAGAAGGAATTATTCTGCATTCTGATAGAGGGATGCCCTATCGATCAAATAGATGGAAAGAGTTAATGATTGAACATACTATCATTCCAAGCATGTCCAGAAAAGCAAATGCACTTGATAATGCATGTGCAGAAAGCTTTTTCTCCTTTTTAAAATCAGAACGTAAACAACTGAAAAATATAAAGAATATTGATGAAGCTAAACAGATTATTCATGATTATATTGACTATTACAATCATAATCGAATACAAGGGGTTTTAGATTACAAAACACCCAAACAATATGCGGCGGCGTGTTAAGAGACAGCCCACAGGGCTAGTCTTTCTCCTTCGCATCTTACAGACTAATTCTCAGAACCCTGGGAGTCTGTCAAGTGCCTTCCTTGACAGGCTCCCAGGGTTCTGAGACACTGCAAAAAGATGGGAAAGAGCAAAGGAACCAGAGTGATGTTAATTATCACTGATTCCTTTAATAGATCCGGTTTTATAGTGTGTACTATTGAAGGCGCAACGCACGACCACCCTTGAGAAATCCTATTCTATTACTCTTCTATTATATCATATTCCTTTCGTTTATAAGAACGTACATTCTTATTTTTATCTTTTAATTCCATTCGTGGGAATTACAAAATGAGGAAAAGATTAAGAAAATAATGAATGCCACACAAAAGAATTTTATTGAGTAACATAATCTGAATGTCTTTAATGATCTACTCTATAACAGCTAATACGAATTTTGGAGATTGTCTCGCATTTTTCTCTTAAAAATACTAAGCCTCGTAGAGTTTTCTTTTCCACGAAGCTTTCAACTTCTAATCGAAGAAGAGACTGCCGATTTATCTACATTCATTTAACCTAGACAAGAAATCAATTTCCGATAAATTGCTTTCCATGAATCATTTAAATTCAAGGTCATTACCTGAAGTGTCAGCCGCTCATCCCAACGAAAGGTCTCATCCACTTCAACCCCATTATACGGATAGATCAATATACCTCTAAGTTTCGTCGCTTTTGGCTGGTGCATCAGGTATGTAAACAACTGATACAAATTATGACTATGAAAAGTGGACTTTCCATAGTGTTCTTGAAAAATATTCTTATAAAACTTCGCATCAATGATTATTTTTTGCGGTATGCTTTTGTGCGTTAATGATACGTCCGTTTTCATCGATGGCAGGAAGAATTGATTCCCTTCCAGCTTCCACTGCATGATTTCCGATGATACCCGGTAATCATACTGCTCTTTCCGATAAAAATGAAACAGGAATTTTTCAAAGATTTGATTGAGTGAGCTTTCATCGAGTTCAGCTGTAAATAAGCTCCAATTTCCTTGTTTATGAGATAGCAACGTAAGTTCATGCAATAATCGAGCGATATGAACCATCCGTTTATAATGGACATTGTGTCTACCGAAGTATATTTTTAAAAAGATTTCCTTCGATAGAGGCGGCATGTCAACCTCTGGCAAGTAATCAAGATAACTGAAACTGCGTTTTCTCGTTTCCTCTTTTACAAATCGGTTGACACTAATCGCTCTCAGTGTACTTTTCATAATTTGATTCAATACTATATTCGTGGAATAGTGGTCTTTTTCGCAGACAACAATCGGCTGTCTGCCAACAATGTAAGGCATGGAATCATTCATCATCACCCGGCCGCCTAAATGACTGGTAGATTCCTTCACCACTACATAATCCCTCACAAAACCGCGGCGATATAAAGCCCCGACTTCCTGTAGAAATTGCTTTGCAATAAAATCATACGTAATCAAGTCCTCATCTACATCATTTAAACTCTTAACTAGCTCAGGCATTTCATTCATATAGCTAAGTAAACAAAACAAGTTACGGATTGGAACTTTAAATAAAGCTTCCATATTAGATTCCCTCAACTAGCAATTCTACCACTTCAGGACGGTCAAAGAAGTATTCTTCTATCAAAGGTTTGATTTCAAAGTTCATAATCCCTTCATACCATGCAATTTCATCCATGTTCTCAGGCTTCATCGTGAAAAAGGAATGACCGATTTCATACCCTTTTCCTAACTGAAAGTCGCTGCCAATTTCGGAATTCATTTTTTCAACCGCAAACAAAATACGATTAATCATTTGCAGGGAGACACCAGAATCCTGAAGAGTTCTTCGCCATTTTTCATTAAAGGCCGGTTCCAGTGTCACAAAGGCAAATCGCCGGCGGAGTGCTACCTCCAGCTGTGCTAAGGAACGGTCAGCAGTATTCATTGTACCGATTAAATACACATTACTAGGCACGGTAAATTGTTCTTTAGAATAGCCCATCGTAACAAATTCATCCCGTTTATCCCGCTCAATGAGCATAAATAGCTCACCAAAAATCTTAGATAAGTTCCCTCGATTAATCTCATCAATGATGAAATAATAATCCTTTTCGGGATTTTGTATAGCCCTCTTACAAAAATCATAGAAAATACCAAATTGCAGTGAAAAACCATGCTTATCCGGACGATATCCCATTACAAAATCTTCGTAGGCATAATTTTGATGGAATTGAACCATTTCGACTCGACTTGTATCTTTTACACCCATTAGTGCATAAGACAATCGTTTTGATACAAACGTTTTCCCCACTCCCGGAGGCCCTTGTAAAATGAGATTTTTCTTATACTTTAGTAGGTTTGCAATCGTATCGTATTGTTTTCCGTCAATAAATACTTCATTTAAAAAATCATCCTTCGTATAGCTATCCAATTGTTCTATGTTCTCTGTATACGTCGCAGCAATCGCGTCTTTAAGATTTGGTTTTAGGCGCCAAATAAAATGTGGCGTATCCTCATAATCACCATCAAATAATATGCACCAATACGTTGGGTTCCCATCACTTCCAATTGAAGGAACTAAGTTAAGTTTTTCAAGGATTCGCTTAGCTAGATGAACAACAGGAGCATTAAAGGAGGAATAATGCTTGCCAAGTTCTGCTGCTAATTGAGTGGCGGATGCCTTACCACCTAGTTCGTACATTTTATACAGATAGGCAAAATCACTTTCTTTGAAAACTTCATGATCTTGCAAAAGCTCCATCCATGTCTCCGTACTAATATCTATATCCTGATGATATGGTTCCTTATCTTCATAGACCGTATTAGATGATTGAACTTTGTACTCATTCAGCACTTCCGTCATTTTTTGCTCAAAATAATCATAAGAAAATGACTCGATATTGGAGGTGATGGTAATGTCCGATTGAGCACTGTTTGGATGTTGATCCCCATGATACAATCCATATTGAATACGATTTTCGTTGACGGATACATAGAATTGTGGCGCCGTTTGATGACTCGTATACTCTTTTTCATAAACAGCAAGCCAGCATTCGGAATTACCTAGGTTTCGGTTCCAATTAAAGCCGTTCAACACTTTATTCTCAACAAAATCCATTTCTTTAAACTCATCCATTTGACGAATGGCAGCATGAATTTTCCGTTGCTCCTCCTGGACTTTTTGCTTCTTATCGGCATAATACAATTGAAAAAGAATCGTAAAATTATTCCATGCATGTAGAATATTCGTTTCATATCGTACCTTTACTTGATCTTTCATTTCTTCCAAATCAAAGACACTCGCCGAACCGGTTTCAATCATTTTATCAACAACCATATATTTAATCAGATTAATTTTCTCACTGTTCCGATACTGCTCCCGCAATGCATATAGCTGTTCGCGATCAAGTTCTGCTATAGCTTTCAACATCAGCTCAGGTTCTTGCATATAGCGGCTCAATTCAACAGCCATTCCATACAAATATTCAACTGCACTTTCAACGATAATTTGCTGGTATTGTGTGCTGCAGAAAAAGAAGTCCTGGATATCAAGCATCGTTAAATCAGGATACGTTGGTTGTAGATGTTTAAGGGCAATATCACACATATACAAATACGTTTCATAATTGGTGCCAACTGTACCTAGTTTTAACTCAATTCCAAATGATTTTTTTAAGTCCGTAAAAACCTCTTGCTTATAGAGTGGATATTTTTTGTAATCAAGTGCGGCTAATAAATAACCAAACAACGGTGCTCCCAAAGAAATCGATGAAAGGAAATCCTTCCCGCGTTGTCTAAACCCTTCAATCCTTTCTTCAACCGGTATAGTGGAATAAAATAACTGATTCAATAACTCCGCTACTTCCATAGGTCGTGACTCAGCATACTTCACCAAGTCTCCAGTATTACTCCAATGAACAAAACTGCCAGCAGAGGGATTCTCCTTTTGGATTTTCTTTACGATTTCAACGATAGTATGTTCATTGATTTCCTGCCCTCGCAAATAATCATTTAACCGGGATAGAATATCTAGTTTATAAGCTTCATCATATGTTTCCGTTTCTTTAAATGCTAAGTATCTTCTAAATGAAATGTCTATGTATGAATCTTTTAACATGTTTTTTTGTAAAACTTCGTAACTCATTCTCTCACCTCTACTACAATTGTATTAATTATTAATCCCATAAGCAAAAAAACAAAAAGATAGTATACAAATTAATGACTATTCTAGTAGTCGTGGATGATTACCTGTCTCTTTGACATCCATCCAATCAAAAAAAACTTGTAGAAAATCACCTTGACTCTTTTGGTTAGGATAGCTTGCTTACATAGGTATAACAATCGCAATCGTAATCCTATTGCCCTACTTATTGACAATATAAATAGAGTAGACCCTTACCCGTCTACTCTCTTTAGTAAAAAATAAATAATAGTATTTTTCAAAAAGCAACATTTAGTCTGTTGGTTAATAGATCGGTGAATTTCCTTTTCAAAAATTCATTTTTGAAAATTTCATCATCCGTAAGTTTTAAGAACTCACTTTTTGTCAGCCCGATATCAACTTCCAATAATTCTATTCCTAAATCCTCTTCATACGTTGCTACGATAAAACTTGCAGCCTCTTTTGGAGAACCAAATACGTTTACTGTTAGGGAAACGCCAGTAAGGTCCTTCCAATTAAATCCTATTGTCCATTTCTTTAGTTTTTCTAAACAGGATTCGTTATCATTGTCCCAAACATGATCTAGACCATAAAAGAATTCTTCCATTTTTGTAAGCAGATCAACTTTATCTCGATAATCCTCTTTGTATTCTGCTATTAAACCGCCGATATTCAGAAATAGCATATTTACTTTGTTTCATAGGTCCTCCTGTATGACGATGTCGTCACAAGCATTTATATCAAAAATACCTATAATCTACCAAAAGCAATAAATACCCCCGAACATTTATGAAGTGGAATGATAACTACGTAAAATGTTAAGTTTATGTTTGGTTGTACTATTATATATGTTCTATGTTTTAAGAAAATTTATATTTGGCTGAGTGCACAGATTGCACCTGCTGGATATTCGATAATAGCATAACTTCCACGCCCCTCACCTTGACGCTCGGAAAGAACTTTACCGCTAAGATTACGACATTCTTCCAGACTTGCTTTTAAATCCTTTACTCCAAAATAAACGAGCCACACCGGTGGAAGCTCACTAAGACTTCCTCCTCTTTGACAAATACCCGCCACGGGTTGACCATCGGCAGTGTTCATAAAATAGTCGGTGTAATCTCCTCGTTTGTATGTTCCCATCCGATGACTTTCATGTAAAAATCACGTACTGCCTCTGAATGATGAACCGTTACATCAGCCGAAAGAATTGTACCGGGGCGAATAGAATTTTGATATTCTTTCATTAGTAATCCTCCTTGTATTAGATAAATACTATTATAATTTTGAACACTTCTCATTGTGTAAAACCGATATACTAGTTCTAAGTGATTCTCAGACCACGGTTCTGATGACTTTGAAAATGACATGAACCGTTTATGGGTCTGGGACACTAAACTATAATCGAACCATGAGAACCGTCCCTGAGGCACAGCACACCTTCTAAAGTCCCAGCCTATAGTGATATAATTAATTGTCGTAACATAGAATAACTGGTAATGATAATTTGTTGTTGGGGGATGAATTTTCTTGGACTCTGCTACTTTAAATAAGGATCGGACAGTTAGGCTCTTTCATTATTTAAAAGAACTATCGTTAATGAAGGCACCTTTAATACTTGATTTACAGCAATATGAAAATACCTTTTGGATTGCAGATATTCCAGATGAACCTGAGTGTTTATCACCAATTAATAACAAAGGAGTAAAGGATACATGGGTACAAGTAAAAAAGCCAACCTTCCCTGTATTTCCTAGACCTCCTGAATCACTATCAATTTGGCTAGATACCACAACTAAAGCTGACGATACAAAAATGGAACCAAAACTAAAAGAAATGATTCCCAATCCTAATTATCAGGAAGAAGGACCAGATGAGGAAAAGATTCTTTACCTTAAAGATTATCCTGAAATTACTACCAGCTTTGATTATTACAAAAAGGGCAAATGGGAGCCTTGGCAAAATGAAGTTCTTCGTGTACAAAGGATACAAGATATTTACGAAAAGTTATTTACAACTTATCAAAAGCAAAAGAAACTAGGTGAACAATTCGAGTTAATAATCGGAATAGGTCTGTTGAATTGGGAGACGGCCAACTCACATAAAGTGCATCGCCATCTTTTAACCATACCTTGTGCATTCGAATTTGATTCCAATAATGGTGTGATTCGTGTTATACCTTCAGCAGAAGGTATTAAACCAGAAATCGAGCAAGATATGCTGGAGCTGGAAGATCGACTAGACAACAAAGCGATGGAACCTATTAAAGAAAAAATGAGTACTCTGCATGAAGAATTATGGAACAAAGATTTATTAGACTCTATTTTACGTTCCTTTGTCCAATCGGTATCAGCAAACGGTCATTATGCTGAAGACGTAAGACAAAGTATTCGAAATTCATCAAAAGACCCTGCTGTTTCTTTTAGTCCAGCTCTTATTTTAAGAAAGAGAAATGAGAAAGGGTTCCAACAGGCATGTAACACCATAATCGAAAATACAAGTAATGAGTCAATGGATATTCCACTTGGAATTATTCGTATTTTCAACGAAATTGATGATTACGATAAAAGTGGATTCAATTCTTCCAATCAAAATGTTGATGTAAAAGATACTGAAATCTATTTCCCTCTAGAAGCTAATGAAGAGCAGCAAAGGATTATTGCAAACTTAGAAACACGGAATGGCGTACTTGTCCAGGGACCACCTGGTACTGGTAAAAGTCATACCATTGCCAACCTAACATCCCATCTTTTAGCAACAGGGAAGCGTGTACTGATTACAAGCCAGACACCTCGGGCATTAAAGGTTTTAAAAGATAAGGTTCCTTCTGAATTACAGGCCTTGTGTGTGAGTTTATTAGGATCTGATTCAAAATCCTATAAAGATTTAGAAAGTGTTGTTCAAGTTATCTCCAATAAAAGAGATTCCTGGAACCCTGATATTACGACCAAAAAGATCAATGATCTTGCAGCAGATTTAAAAACGAGGAAAGAAAGAGATGCATTTCTAAAGCAGCAGCTTAGATCCATTCGTGAAAAAGAAACTTATGAACATAATTTACTCGATGGTAAATATAAAGGGACAGCCCAAACCATTGCAAATAACCTGAATAAAGAAAAGACGAAGTACAATTGGATAAGGGATAGGATTGAAATGGATACTCCCCTTCCCTTAACAAATTCGGAGGCATTGGAGCTTGTATCATTATTGGGAGAGCTGGATAAGGATATCCAAGAACAAATTCAATTATCTTTACCTCCTTCTGACCTTTTAATTGAAGCTAATGCCTTTAAGCACCTTATAGAGCAAGAAATTAATATAAAAGAACAATTACAACAGTTTGATGAAAATATTAAAGTGGGACTAGATTATCTTTTACAAATCCCTGCTGCTAATCGTCTCATTTTACAAAACAATCTATTGGATATCCGTAAAGCCATTTTAACCGTTGAAAGCCTTAATGAAAATTGGGTGGACCAAGCAAAAAAGGATCTGCTCAGTAGTAAATTTCGTCCTTGGGAAGAATTTTACCAGCAAGTCATGAATTACATTGATTCAATCAGAGACCTTGCTAAAATGCATAATCTTGTTGAAATCAGCGGCCAAGGCAGTGTTTCATTAACACAATTGCAATCGGATGTAACTTTGCTAAAGCAACACTTAGAAAGTGGCAATGGACTTGGCGTGCCATTAATGCGTCCAAAGATTGTAAAGGATGCTTGGTATATTATTAAAGAAGTAAGAATTGATGGCCGAAAATGTGATCAACTTGAAGCAATTACAACGTTAGAAGAAGCCGTTAGGGTAGATTCTACGATCAAAAAAGTGGAACAGATGATCTCTGAACAGCTCCACGTACAACCCGAAGCAAAGTCTTCTCGTTCCATGAAAATTGCCCAATTGTTAAATATTCTGGATTCATTCACTCTTCTTTTTACAATTAAGGAGCAAATCGATAAGATCTCAGAAAACGAACTAGTTAGAACAGCAGTTCCAATCAATACATTGGATGCTGAAAATGCGGGGTTACTAATTAGCAAACTGGATTATTTATCAGTAAAGGAACATTTATCAGAAATTGAACATTCTTTCATGAAGTTGATAAATACTATCGAAGGTTCAATTGATATAAATTCTTCACATCCTATTGTACCTTCTCTAATTGAAGCCATTAAGACTAGGGATTTTAATAGTTATGTTTCTGCTGTAGCTGTAATCGCTGAATTAGATAAATACTCTCGTAAATTGGTACAGTGTGAAACATATATGCAAAAGTTGAAAAAAGGAATGCCGAAATTATACTCTCAACTTTTACACCAATTTGATTATCAGAAAAGTGTTGAGAGATTTAAACACTTCGAAGAAGCGTTTAAATGGGCAAAAGCTGATACTTGGTTTCAAGATTTTTCAAAGACGAGCGAAGTGAAACTGAAAAATGAATTAGAAGAAAATAATCGATTAATGAAGCGAATGATTGCTGAACTTGGTGCATTAAAAGCCTGGTATTCAACTTTATCTAATATGTCAGAAGGTCAGCGGCAACACTTGCTTGCCTGGACGACATCAATGAGAAAGGTAGGAAAAGGAACCGGAAAGAATGCTCCTATTCACTTGCGAGATGCACAATATCATATGTCGTATTGCCGCGATGCTATTCCAGCTTGGATTATGCCGCTGTATCGGATATTTGAAACATTCGAAATTAAGCCCAACCTTTTTGATGTGGTAATCATAGATGAGGCAAGTCAATCTGGACCTGAAGCCGTCATTCTTCAGTATATTGCCAAAAAACTTATTGTTGTTGGTGATGATAAGCAGATTAGTCCTGAATATGTGGGAATAAAGAGAGAAGAAATTCAATTTTTGCGAAAGCAATATTTATATGACTTTAAGCTTGCAGATTTATTAGATATTGAAAACTCATTCTTCGATTTAGCCAATGTGTTATTTGGCGGTCGAATCACGCTACGTGAACATTTCCGCTGCATGCCAGAGATCATACAGTTTTCTAACCGAATCAGCTATACACATACACCATTAATTCCATTAAGGGAATATCCACCCAATCGTTTAGAACCAATCAAAACTAGACATATTCCAACTGGTTATCGTGAGGGCTCAGGTCAAAAAGTTTTTAATAGGCCCGAGGCAGATGCGGTAGTAGCAGAAATTAAAGCTTGTATTGAGAATCCACTTTATAGGGGTAAATCGATGGGTGTCATCAGCCTTCAAAATGAAGGACAGGCACAGCTAATCGAGCACAAACTATTACAAGTTGTCGGACCTGAAGAAATGGAAAAGCGAAATCTCATTTGCGGCGACGCCTATGCATTTCAAGGTGACGAAAGAGATATTATGTTTTTAAGCATGGTTGCGGCTCCGGGAGAAACAGCCCTTAGGGCCCTTACTACCGAAAAAGACAAGCGCCGTTATAATGTAGCCGTTAGCCGAGCTAAAGACCAACTATGGCTCTTCCATACGCCTACTGTAAATGATCTTAGAAATAAGGAAGACATGCGTTATCAACTGATTTCTTATTGCGAGAATCCTATGAAGGAAATCCATTCAACAAATCGTGAAAAATGTGAAAGCGACTTTGAACGCAGTGTATATGATCAAATTGCTGCCAAGGGATATCGAATAATTCCTCAATTTGAAGTAGCAGGCTATCGAATAGATTTAGTAGTTGAAGGAGAAAAAGGCCGAATTGCTGTAGAATGTGATGGCGATCAATGGCATGGTCCCGACCGATATGATTACGATATGAATCGCCAGCGGATATTGGAAAGATGCGGATGGAAATTTTGGAGAGTCCGCGGCAGTGAATATTATTACAACCCTGAAAAAGCACTTGAATCTCTATGGGAAACGCTTAAACAATATCAAATTGAACCAGTAGGAACTTTGGACCTTAAGAGACAGTCTAAATCGATGACTATTTCTCTAACAAGAAAAAAGGAATCCGATGATGATGATGCTGGAGTAAAAGCTGATTCTTACCTGCATGCAATGGAATCACATCGACCTATAACTCCACCTACACGTGAAGAAAAATTGATTCAGTCTACTATATCAACTAAAGAGATAACTCCCCTGCCTGACAGGAATATGGAATTCGAGCAGAAACAGGTAAACATTGCGGTAGTAGGTTTGAAAACTTATTTAGAGAACCTTGGATATGAAGTTATTGATATGAGAAAAAAAAGTGGAGCATTTTGGCTATTAGGAGAAAAAGAACTAACTGAGTTCATTTCAAAACTAAGGGAACAAAATATTCATTTCACATTTGCACCAAATGGAAGTAAAGCAACAAACCGCAGACCAGGTTGGTATACAACTTTCCAAGGATAATAATAAAGGGCATGCCAATGGTATGCCCTTTTTCATTTATATTTACTATTCAGGTTGAAAAAGGATATAATGTTGCAACTCAACTATTAATAAGCTGTGTTCCATATTCCCTAAAACATTAACAATAAGTGTCAATCGCCTTCCCAATAATTAGATGATGTCTAGCTCTTTGTATATTAAATTACTTTTTCTGTTGAGGGATTATATTCTACATATAAATTCCCTTTTACAACTTTGTCAAGATGCCACCACCACTGTTCTAATGGGATGGAGTAATAGTAATATAAATATATTTCTGGAACAAGACCTTTCATGGCATAATGCCAAGATTGTTATGCCTCGCAAACATTTATGGATATTACTATATATATGTTCTAAATGGAGGCTATATATCCATTGAGAACGCAAAACGAACAGAGCTTTTTGCGAATCACGTTAGGGAATACCGCCCTAATTCGCAGAATGGAAACATCCGTCTTTAAAAGACTTTTGACTCTTACAAAACATCAACACTTTCGCCGCAATGCCATGTCTTCCACCCATAGATGAAATTCACTGCATAGGATACCATTCGATACTCTAGACTGGCATTTGTTAATAAGTAATTTTCATAATTGGATAGAAGTTTCTCAGCAAGCAATTATCGACATAACCAAATTTAAATGCGTTCCATATAAATTAAATAAGTTCAATTTTTACATTTTATATTTTAATGATTGTTTCTTCCTTAATCTTAATTGGTAGACGGAAACAGTCCGCTCGCAAAGTAAAAAAACAATAAATCGCTCCAAAATATCTTTACCAAGGGGTTCCGATCAGTACAAATAAGAGCCAAGCAAGCCCAGGACCAAGAGCGATAAAGCCTCCAGCAACATACAAAAGCTTCTTGAAAAACTCACGCTCATTCACACCTTGCACATTAGCGAGTATTAACGCTCCGGTTGTTGAAAATGGGCTTATGTTAACAACGCTGGCAGAAATAGCTATCGCTGAGACTACACCAGTGTTTGAAATAGTAGGATCCTGCAAAATAGGAACTGTTAACGGGATAACAGCTGTCAACAAACCTGTCGTTGAAGCAAAAGCAGAAATAATTCCTCCAACGTATGAGGATGCAAGAGATGCTAATAAAGGATTATCCATACTGGCTATAAGCTTTGTCATATAGTCCATAGCACCCACCTTGCCCATCACTCCCACGTAAGTCATAATCCCTGTGATCATAATAATCACCTACCATGGCATTTGCTTTAGGACATTTACCTGCTCTTTAGGAGCCATCAATGCTAGCACTAAGCCTACCGTGAATGCCCCAAACCCCATATTTATATCGAATACAAGATTCATTGTAACGAGGAGGCCTATACCAATAAGCGTGGCTCCTTTAAATGGTGTAAGCTCATTTATGTCTTTATCATATGTAATCTTCGAACTGTATTCATTTGTAGAAGCTAAAAGTAAATGTGGACTGTTGTTTAGTGAGCGAATCCCACCAAAAAATATGAATATAATCATTGAAATTAATAGGTAAAATATAAAGCAATTTACTAAGAGCAGTACCGGTGAATGGGTAATACCTTCCGACTTCATGACACCGCTTACAACTAACCCAAAAAGATTCAGAGGAGAGAAAGAACCTGCATACATGCCAGTAGAAATAAATAACGACATTAATATAGGGTTGATTTGATATTGAAAAGCTAACCTCAATGCAATAGGAAAAAGGATTGGGGCAACGGAAATTGCTGAAACCCCAACACTCGTTAGTAATGTACACACCATAAATAAGACCCCTGGCAGCAGAACAACTTTTCCTTTTACTAGACGTATTCCTCCAGAAATAATTAAATCAAGAGTACCGTTATTCTGAGCAATAGCAAACAAGTAAGTAACTCCTGCGAGAAGTATGAACATGTCAACTGGAAAGACATTATAAATTTCTTCAACACTTAAACCGTTAATTAAGGAACCCACGCCAAAAGCAGCTACGAAACCTAAAATGCCTATGTTGACCGATATGACTGAACCAGTAATGAACATAATTAAAAGTACAATAATTGCGATCAGTTCTAAACTCACATGATATCCCCCCTATGTTTTGAATATTTTTTATCGATGCTTGGTAATTTATGAACTCACCCATTTGGTATTGTTATCTTTCCATTCTAATGGAAAAAAGATATTCAAAACAATAAGAATTTGAATATTCAGACGGGATTTCTAAAAATACTTGCAGTAATAATATCGAAAAACCCTTTGTAAGGCATTTGAAACCTTAAAAGATTTTTTAAAATGGCCATGCAGTAGATGCTAACTTTTGCTGCAAAAGGGCTTGGGTAATTTCAGAAATGACTTAAAGATTATAGTTCATAGAGTAAAGATCTAGTTACTAGGTTTCAGCAAAAAATAGATAATAGTTAATAAGGCATTGGGAATGAGGCCATTCCCAATGCCTTTTGTCTACCAATAATTTTATAGGTTTAATTAAAAATAGAGAGAGATTTATAAGTTAATTGTGGGAAGGTGGTTTTCTGTAGATTGCTAAAATTTGGGACTTACTATTGATAAAAGAGTACCATCTTGTAGTCTTCTATTAACGTTAGACTTGAACAGACACGACATCGATCTGCTTTTCAATAAGATTTTTAATCCGAGTAATAGTTTGTTCTTCACCATTTAAAATTATCTTGATAATAAATAATTGGGAGTTCTTCTCCTCCTTTACAATAATTTCTTTTAATTTTGCTCTGAACCTTGATATTAAACTTGTTATTCTAACTAAAACTACAACGTTATTTGTAGTTATAATTGTAATTTTTTTATTCACTTCTAATAACCTCCTCCTTAATTTGTCCTTCAAACAATAACTTTACTTATTTTTATAATTGCGCTAAAAAAATTATTAAACTCCCTCTTTGAATCACTTAAAAAAGTAATAGACTCCCCAAAAACTTCAAAAGGAGAGTCTATTGATTTTGAGAGCGCCTTCTCAATTATTTTAAGTCTTCAAATTATTATGGCATATACAATACCGGTTATGGTTTAACCTTTAACTGTTGCTTTTTTAAAAAAGCCTATTATCCGGTCCGTAGCTTTCCATTTTTTTCTTAACACTTTGCAGAAATCGTCCACATACAAGACCATCTAACACTCGGTGATCTAAAGATAGGCAAATGTTCATCATATCCCGAATAGCAATCATATTATCAATGACAATAGGTCGTTTGACGATTGCTTCAAAACTTAAAATCGCCACTTGTGGAATATTGATGATCGGTGTAGAGAGAATAGATCCAAAAGAGCCTGTATTATTAACCGTGAATGTTCCACCTGTCATATCCTCAAGCGTCAATTTGCCCTCTCTGGTCTTTTTGGCCAATTCATCAGCTGCTTTCGCTAGACCAAGAATGCTTTTCTGGTCGGCATCTTTGATCACAGGAACAAACAACGCATCGTCGGTCGCTACCGCAATCGAAATGTTGATCGCTTTTTTGATAATAATGTGGTCATCTGTCCATTGTGAATTCAAAATAGGAAATTCTTTTAGTGCTTCAACGACCGACCTGATAAAGAAAGGCAAATAGGTTAAATTCGTGCCTTCTTTTTTCATAAACTCCTCTTTCACTTCGTTTCGATAACGGACGAGATTAGTCACATCACACTCAACGATAATCGAGGCATGCGGAACTTCACTTTTGCTTTGCAGCATCCGGTTTGCAATTGTCTTGCGGACAGCAGTGTGTGGAATGATCTGATCCCCAGTATTGATGGGAATAGCAGATGATGAAACATCTGGTGATACAGGTGTCTTTTCGGCCTCTGTAACGTATTCTTTTGGACGAGACGGTGGTGCAGCCGGCACTTTTGCTTCTTGAACGATTGTAGCGGCAACTTGCCTCTTTCCTTCTATGATTTCCAAGATATCTTTACGTGTAATCCTACCCTCTGCTCCCGTTCCCTGGATCATGGCAGGATCTAAATTATGTTTTTGCACAAGGTTTAATACAGCGGGTGAAAACCTCATCTTACCTTCCCGTTGAACCGGAGCATCGACTTGTTTTTTTGGAATTTCTATGTGGGTTGCTGCGATCACATTTACCGGCGCCTCTTCCTCAGCGTCTAATTTCATATAACAAATCACAGCTCCGACAGAAACCGTTTCTCCTTCTGCGACTAGAATTTCAGAAATCGTTCCACTGAACGTGCATGGAACCTCAGCATTCACTTTGTCTGTTGTGACCTCACAAATAGATTCATATTTTTTGACTTGATCTCCCGCATTCACAAGCCACTTGGTGACGGTGCCTTCTGTTACACTTTCCCCAAGCTGGGGCATGATTACTTTTTCCGCCATATTTACCTCCTTATTCGGCTAATATTGGGCCAATTGTTTCATCGCCTCATACACTTTGTCTGGATTCAGCATAAAAAACTTTTCCATGACTCCGTTAAAAGGTCCAGCTGGAACATCTGGTGCACCAAGACGCTTAATTGGGGCATCCAATTCATACAAGCATTCCTCTGCGATAATGGCTGAAATCTCTCCTCCGATTCCTCCCTCTTTGTTATCCTCATGCACAACTAATACCTTCCCCGTTTTTCGAGCAGCTTCCACAATCGCTTCTTTATCAAGAGGATAAAGGGTACGAAGATCTAGGATGTGGGCACTGTATCCATCCTCTTTCTCTAATCTCTCTGCCGCTTGTAAAGCAAAATGTAAAGTGAGACCAAAAGAAATGACCGTAATATCAGTACCTTCACGTTTTACATCCGCTTTCCCAATAGGAACGACATATTCCGTATCAGGAACTTCTCCTTTAATAAGCCGATAACAACGCTTATGTTCCAAATATAGAACGGGGTCTTCATCTCGGATAGCCGATTTGAGCAATCCTTTTGCATCATAAGGAGTTGAAGGGGCAACCACTTTTAAGCCTGGAACATTACAGAACATGGCTTCAATACACTGAGAATGATAGGGACCTCCGTGAATTCCGCCCCCATAGGGAGCACGAATTACCATAGGGCAATTCCAATCTCCATTAGATCGATATCTCATTTTGGCAGCTTCACTCACAATTTGATTTACAGCAGGCATAATAAAATCTGCAAATTGCATCTCAGCTACAGGTCTTAACCCGTAAGCTGCCGCCCCCACCGCAACCCCAACGATTGCTGATTCAGCCAAAGGTGTATCTAATACTCTCGCTTCTCCAAACTGTTCATAAAGTCCTTGCGTTGTTTTAAACACGCCTCCCTTGAAACCAACATCTTCTCCGAGTATAAACACCTTTTGATCCCGAGACATTTCTTCGCGCAGCGACTGGTTAATAGCTTCAATGTACGTAATTATCGCCATTCTTTATTCCTCCCTAACTTCCGCATATACATGCCTCAGTGTATCTTCGGGCACTGGGGATGGGGCGTTTTCTGCGTATTCTGTCGCCTCCTCCACTTCCTTTGCAACCCACTCATTTATTTCCTTTTCCAGTTCGTCCGTTAATACCTCCACTTCTTTGAGATAGCGATTAAATAGAAGGATTGGATCTTTCTTCTTTTCTTCTTCAACTTCTCCCTTCGGACGATAACCGCGATCATCGTCATCAGAGGAATGAGGGGTAAAACGGAAACAAAGAGCCTCAATTAAAGTAGGACCATCTCCCCTTCTCGCTCTTTCTACAGCGTCTTTCACCACCCTATATACTTCTAGTGGATCACTTCCATCTACGCTTATACCTGGAAAACCATAGCCTAGAGCCCGATCAGCAATGCTCTTGCAAGCTACTTGCTTTGTATATGGAACCGAGATGGCGTAGTTATTATTTTCACAGAAGAAGATAACCGGAAGCTTGTGAACACCTGCAAAATTTGCTCCTTCATGAAAATCCCCCTGATTGCTGGATCCTTCTCCAAATGAGGTAAATACTACAAAATCCTTGTCTTCCATCCTTCCTGCAAGTGCCAGTCCAACGGCGTGAGGGACTTGAGTCGTAACTGGACTCGAGCCTGATAATATGCGATATTTTCTTCCGCCAAAATGCCCGGGCATCTGTCGTCCTCCGCTATTAGGATCCTCCGCCCTAGCAAATGAATTGAGAAGTAATTCCTTTGCAGTCATACCAAAGGGAATAACCACTCCAATATCTCTGTAATAAGGGCACAAATAATCTCTTTTGTTGTCTAAGGCATAGGCAGCGCCAACCTGAGCAGCTTCTTGACCCTGACAAGACAAAACAAAAGGAATCTTACCTGCTCGATTCAGAAGCCAGTTCCGTTCGTCTATTTTCCGTGCCAATAGCATATCACGGTACATCCCGAGAACTTGTTGGTCCGATAACCCTAAGGCCTGATGCCTATTATCTACTTGGCTTGCATATGTTTGATTCATGTATTATCCTCCTTTATGTTCCTAGTAATCTATCAATTCCATAGATATATGTTGATGATAGGTATCTAAATATCCCTTTAGGAATGTATTTGCATCCCATCTACAGCTTGAGCTGCTTCACCAAGGATCTCTGCCAGAGAGGGATGAGCATGAACCGTATGAGCGATTTCCCATGGCGTAGCATCGAGGACTTTTGCTAGGGCTCCTTCTGCAATCAAATCGGATACATGAGCTCCAATCATATGTATCCCCAATAAATCATGGGTGCTTTCATCCGTGATTATCTTTACAAACCCATCTTGTTCCCCGTTAATCAAAGCCTTCCCAATTGCTTTGAATGGAAAAACACCTGTTTTAAGGGTGTATCCTTTTTTCTTCGCCTCTTCTTCCGTCCAGCCGATACTAGCAATCTCGGGGCGACTATACGTGACCTTAGGTACCTTGCTATAATCCAGAGGATGGGGACTTAGTCCCGCCATGTGTTCCACTGCTATAATTCCTTCATGAGCGGCAACGTGGGCCAATTGAAGACCACCAATAACATCTCCTATAGCATAGATATGATTTTCAGCCGTTTGAAAATATTCATTTGTCTGGATCGCGTTGTTCTCTACTTTCACTTCCGTGTTTTCTAATCCAATATTCTCAACATTGGCGGTACGCCCCATAGATACGAGCATTTTTTCTGAATAGAAAGAGATCACTTCTCCGTTCTTATCCGCTTGAATAGAAACGGTTCCATCTTCCTTAAGCAAGGTTTCCGGCAATAGCTTAACCCCAGTATGAATTTTGATCTTTCTTTTTTTAAATAATCTAGTCATTTCCTTACTGATTTCCGCATCCTCTTGTGGCAAGATCCGATCGGCAAACTCAACGAGTTCTACCTGTACCCCTAAATCGTTTAATAAGGAAGCCCATTCGGCTCCGATCACTCCCGCGCCAATTACTAACATAGATTTAGGAAGAGATTCCAAGTCTAGAGCCTCTTCAGTTGTTAAGACATACTCTCCATCAATTTGCATTCCTGTAAGCATACGTGGTTTGGAACCGGTTGCAATTAATAAGTAATTAGGAACTAAGATCTCGGAACTACCATCCCCACGTGTAACAGATACTGAACCTGCTTGCGGAGAAAAGATCGAAGGTCCCATTACTCTGCCATCCCCCTGAAAGACCGTGATATTACCTTTTTTCATAAGATATTGAACGCCCTTGTACAGCTGATCGATAATTGTTTGTTTCCTCACCTGCATTTTAAGAAAATTGATGGATATACCAGAAACCTCAACACCAAATTCTAAACTTTTCGTAACAGTATGAAACACTTCAGCTGATCGAAGAAGGGCTTTACTTGGAATACATCCCCGGTGCAAACAAGTTCCACCTAGTTTATCCTTTTCGATAACAGCTACCTTTAGACCCAACTGACTTGCACGGATGGCAGCTACATAGCCGCCAGTACCTCCCCCGAGAACGACTAAGTCATACTCATTGGCATTCATGTTTTCCCCCCCAAACTTAAATGTTTATACTGTCACATCGCATTTCTTTTTCGAATCTTTCGATTTATCTAATTATTCTATTTATAACATTCCAATTCCATAGAGTCTAAGATATAATTTTGATTAAAGCTATATAAAAAATCTATAGTTAAGGGGTGATAGATTTGGAACCGAAAATCCTTCAGTACGTAATTATGCTGGCAAATGAAAAGAACTTTTCAAGGGCAGCTGAACAACTTCATGTAGCGCAACCTTCATTAAGTTATCAAATTATTAAACTTGAAAATCAACTCGGTACGCAATTATTCAATAGGGGTCACAGTGAGGTCCAACTAACCTATGCCGGAAAAGTATTTGTTGAACATGCATTAAAAATTATCGACCAATTTAACCAATTAAAAAAAGAAATTGATGATGTGACAGATTTGCATAGAGGTCAGCTTTTCATTGGAAGTTTGGCAACCACTGGCGCCTACCTATTGCCGAAAGCCATCCCTGTGTTTAAAAATAAATATCCCGGAATAGAACTTGTACTTCTTGAAGATTCTACTCAAAATCTAGAATTACTAGTTTCCCGAGGACAGGTTGAAATTGGTCTCCTATCCATGCCAGTAGCGACTAAGGAACTTGAAGTGGAAACCATCCTAGAAGACGAATATTTCCTTGCTGTCCCTCACACACATCCACTAGCCCAGTCTCAGGAGATTAATTTAATTGATTTTAAAAATGAGTCTTTCATTCTCTTAAAAAAAGGGAGAGCATTTAGAACAGAAACGGAGAATTTATGTAAAGAGGCTGGATTTGAACCAAGAGTGATATTTGAAAGTATTAATATAATGACTTGTCTATCTCTAGTTTCAACTGGAATTGGAATTGCCTTTGTTCCAGGAATGGTAATAAACAATACTACTTCTCACGAGCCCCTAGTTTATTTACGGATTAAACAGGTAAAGAAGCGCACAAGAAATGTTGTTTTTGCCTACAAGAATGGAAGATATCTCTCTAAAGCAGCACGTTCCTTTATCGACATTATGAAAACAGTTACCCTCTCCAATTTCGACTATTCATAAAATCAACAATTTATACTAAAACAGCTTTAATTAAAAATGTGGATAATCCCCAAGGAATGACATGGGATTATCCACATTTGAGTTTCGGTACATATCATTATTTTTGGGATTATTTTATCTCATGAATTACGCATTCTTAAAAGATCCCGGTTACTATCGAAGGGAAAATCCAAACAATAGCTAGGACAAGGACAGCAAATAATGCATACGGCAGAACGCTTTTCATTATTATTTCCAAGCGCTCCTCAGGAATAACAGACTTAATCGCAAACAAGTTCATCCCTACAGGTGGAGTAATTACGGCAAGTTCCATATTTAATACCATAATAATTCCAAACCAAATTGGATCGAAACCCAAAGCCATAGCAATAGGGAAGAAGATTGGTACAGTAATCAATATAATGGATACTACCTCTAAAAACATGCCCATGATAATCCAGATGATGTTCATAATGAGTAGTGCCACCCATGGACTTACAGAGAGTGCAATGAATGTTTCTGATAGGTAAGTAGGCAGACCTACCAATGTTAGTGCTGCACCAAAGACAAGGGCACCGACGACGATGCTCAGAAGCATAGATGTTGTTTTTACGGACTCTACAAAAACATGCCCAAGCTCAGTTATTTTTAAATTTTTATGAATAAAGACCGTTAGCACTATGGCATAGATAACCCCTACAGCAGCTGCTTCGGTAGGAGTATATATCCCTAAGTAAATTCCACCAAGAACGACAACGGGTAACAAGAGGTCTGGAAGAGCCTTAATGGTTTTACGTATACGATCACTTACCGAAACTAATGAATCAGAATCAACCTTTATTTTTCGAGGCGCTTTTATTGACGTCCAAATGATAAGAATGGAAGCCAATATTAATCCGGGAATAATACCCGCTATAAAAAGTTTTCCTGGTGATGTATTAGTTAAGGAGGCATAAAGAATGAGAGGGATACTCGGTGGAATAAGGATACCAAGAGATCCTCCGATAGCTGAAAGCCCATAAGTAAGCCCTTTAGAATAATTCTGTTTCCCCATCTCTGGGATAGCGATTTTTCCAATTGTCAACACAGATGTCATACTGGACCCTACAATAGCGGCGAAAAAGGTATAGGCTGTAACAGTAGCAACGCCCGTACCTCCGCGAATACGATGTAACCAGGAATTGATTACCCAAAAAATGCGCTCTCCGCTCTTTCCCTGATACAGAATCTCTCCCATTAGAATGTAAAGGGGGATAGCTAGAAAAATAAATTCGGATAAAGATTTATATAGGGTCATAGGCACTTGTATCATGAACTGATCGCCAACCGTAAAGAGAATAGTTAATAAGCCAGATAATCCTAGAGAAAAACCGATCGGTACGCCTAATAATAGACATGTAAACAGCGCGATTAATAATATGAGAATAGATGTCAAAGTTATCATTTCTAAAAACACCTCCTTAAGATTGTTGTGGAATCCAAGCCTTAATAACTGAACAAACTGCAGCTACTGCAAGAAGAATTCCTCCAAGACAGATAAATGAGTATGGAATCCATAAAGGGACTTCAAGAAGAGTAGGTGACCCCATTCCCAATGTAAAAGCATTTTCGGTGAACTTGAATCCATACACAACAAGAACAATAGCGTATGGTAGTATCAATAGTGATGTAAGGGCTTCCAATATTTTTCGAGGAATCCCTTGTAATCGTTCGATTAAAAAAGTAACGCGTAACTGTTTTCCTTCCATTTGAATACAACCCATCGTAAAAAACACAATAAACTGAAGCAGATAAATCGAAATCTCATTAGCCCAGATCGTAGGAGAATCGAAAATATACCTAGCGACCACATCATAGAAGACAGATACTGCTAAAATAGCCATAAAGAATGATGAAACATAGACGCAGGCGTGTTGGATTTTATATATCGTTTTTAGAAACAGATGCATCTGCTTCCCCCCATTTCCAAATTGTTAGGTACGGGGATGAATTTATGCTCCCGTACCTATTCGTAATCTTTCCAGGTTATTCGATCGGGTGATTTTGATTTGCCTTTTGAGCCGCTTCATATAACCTCTTGCCCATATCTCCTGCTTTTTCAAGATAATTATCATAATCAGCTTGTACTGCCTCTACCCACTTTTCTCTTTCTTCCGCAGATGGCTTATAAAGTTCTACTCCATGGCCGATAAGCTGTTCATTATAATGTTCAGTGTCATTCTTTGCCTTTTCTCGAGAAGCTTTTTGTGCTGTCTTGGAAGCTTCAATAACCGCATTTTGCACATCCTCCGGCAAATTGCTCCACCAATTCATATTGGCTACTACCTGAAATGAAAGATAATTCATTTGCATATCTGTCCCATACTTTGTTACCTCATAAAGTCCCCTATCCACAACAGAGGAAGATCCGGTTGAAAACCCATCGATAGTACCATGATCCATCGCCTGATAGACTTCTTGGGAACTCATACTAACGGGAGAAGCTCCCAAATGTTGTATCGTAAGGGCACTGCCTTTTCCAAATGCTCTCATTTTTAATCCCTTCAAATCTTTCGGAAGCTTTATTGGTTTATTCCCATAGAATTCGACTGTTCCGTACTGTGCATAACCAATCATTTTCATGTTGTACTTTTCCAGCTGTTGATTAAATAATTCGCTGTATTCACCATCCTCAGCGTCCCACTGCGCTTCGGAAGAAGTAAATAAGAAAGGTAAGTCTGCGATTCGTAGACTCTCAGCTTCATCTCCTCCAAGAAAACCAACATTTAATTGACCGATTTCAACCACGCCATTACTGACTGCATCCGGCAATTGTTGATCATTATATAACTGGCCGTTAGGGTATGTTTTTGGATTCAATTTAATAGAAGTATTGGCTGTATTTTTCGCTATTTCCTTTGCGAGCACTTCGAAATATATTCCTGTAGCATGTTCGGCAGGCAAATTATAGGAAATTCGTAAATCTAACTCTTTTTGGTTGCTTGCTCCTTGGTTTGAGGAAGTTTCAGAAGATTGACCGCATCCTGCTAGAACTAGCAAAAAAGGAATACATATAAACATACTTTTATACCACATTTTCAACATATTGAGCCTCCTATTTCTTATTATTGTTGGAGTTCTCGCAACTCTAGTAACCATCTTCCAAAATCGTTGTATTCCTCTATTAATAATCCGTTATTAAAGAGATTACTAGCTTTTTCATACCGACTTACTGAAACGTCCGTCCCTGATTGCTTACTCCAATGGGCTATACAGTCATTCCATTTTAGTCGAAGATCCTCTTCACTTAACGGACGATCCTTCGAACCAGGCGTAAGCAATATGGTCTTTTCCAATAATCCATTTTTCGTTGTGATCCGAATGCGGACGGGATTCTCCTCTAGCTCATGACCTAGAAGTATTTCCCCTTCCTCTTCGGTTGCTTTGACGTGTGGTAAGAGTTGTTGAATTTCAGCCCTTTGAACCTGATCATCTTCAAAAGTAGATAATCCTACATATCCATCCTCGATAGCAGCTAAAACGGTATATTCAGCGCTAAATTTCCCCTGCAATCCTGTAATCGGATGATGGTGGATCAAAGCAACAAGTCCTGCGGGCGGTGTTATGATTTCAACTCCTAGTACGTCACTTAAATTCAAATGTACCTCACTCTTTATATCAAGAGCTCCTTGAATAATCCTATGGGTGAGGTAACAGCACGGAAACTTCTTAATAGAAAGACCTGTTTCTAGAATGCTATAAGGTTTTCCAAACTCTATTTCATCTTTCATGTCACGGTGTTCTTGTCCACCGGTAAAGGAAAAGAAAAAACCTCTTGTTTCAAAAATATCCCGATTTGCAGTTAATCCATGTTGAGCTAGCCATGCCGCCTGAAGACCGTGTGAACTAGCAAGTCCTACGTGCAACGGTTTAGTCATAGTACCAAAATTTTTCTGTAATCCTCCAGTCATAGAGCAGGCAATTCCAATAGCACGTGCGGTCTGATCAGAATTTAATTTCAGTAGATAAGAACAGGCGGCAGCTACTCCAATTGTCCCTAACGTATCAGTAGCGTGCCATCCTAAATCATAATGCTTATGTCCCATGTGAAGCCCCAGTTTTATCATCACTTCAGTACCAATAGCATAAGCAGTGATGACATCTTTGCCTGCACTTTGGAGATGTTCTGCAAGTGGTATGACAGCCGCTAAAATCGGTGCGCTTGGGTGAGCAAGAATACTAGGTGACACATCATCATAGTCTAGAGCATGACTTGCCGTCCCATTGATTAGAGCTGCATATTCCAAATCGGTAAAGATGTGTTCTCCCCAAAGTGCCGCTTTTTTAGGTCGATCATCAGATAGGTACACACGCTTTACTATCTGAACGGCTGGTTCACTCCAGCCTGCCACAGCAACACCTACCGTGTCCAAAATGGCGAATTTAGCTTGCAGAATCAATTTTTCCGGTAATTGTTCATATTGGCATGTTGTTATATATTCTACTAATCTATCCATCAAGGAAGATGGCACTACTCATCCCCCCTATCTGTTTTTCCACTTAGGTTTTCGTTTTTCATTAAATGCAGCTATTCCTTCCAGCCTGTCTTCGGTTGGGACCAATACATTATAGGCAGCAATGTCGAGAGCATATCCGGTATGGAAATCCACCTCTGTTCCTCTATTCATGGACATTTTTGCCATTCTAGTAGAAAGCGGAGCACTATCTGCAATTTTCACAGCCAATTCAAGTGCCGTTTCCATAGCTTTCCCTTTTGGAACAACACGATTGACTAACCCCCATTCATAGGCTAGATGAGCATCAATGTTTCGACCAGTAAAAATCAGTTCCTTAGCTCTACGAATACCTATGCTTCTTGGTAGATTTTGCAATCCTCCTCCGCCTGGCATAATCCCTCTGGTAGTTTCCGTCAGTGCAAATCTTGCCGTTTCCGAAGCAATGATAAAATCTGTCATTAGAGCTAGTTCACATCCACCAGCAAATGCATATCCTTCCACTGCTGTAATCACTGGCAATGGAAAATCTCTTACACATAAAAACACTTCTTCTATTAAATGATGTTGTCTTTTCCAATCTTCATTAGACATTCCATTTCTTTCTTTTAAATCCCCCCCCGAACAAAAAGCCTTTCCACCAGCTCCTGTTAAAACAATGCACCTCAGCTCCTCATTATGCGACTGTTCTCTGAACAATTGAAGCATGTCTTGAAAAAGCTGAGTATTCAATGCATTCATTACTTCAGGTCGATTAAGGGTTACAGTTAAAATCTGATTCGATTCACCTTTATAGTCAATTAGAAGATCGCCCATTCTTCATTTCCCCCTTCCTATCAATTAATAAGATCTTGGCAAGCGCAAGCTATGCTCCGCAATATAACTCAATACTAGGTTATTAGAGATGGGAGCAGTACGGAATAAACGAGTCTCTCGCCATTTTCGTTCAATATGATATTCTACTGCTACTCCATACCCCCCAAATGTCGTCATCGTTACGTCACCAGCTTCCCATGATGCTTCTGATGCCAAATATTTGGCCATATTCGCCTCTTCACCGCATGCAAGACCTTTATCAAACTTCGATGCTGCTTTAAAATTCATTGTTTCAGCTGCCTGAACAGCCATGTAAGCTTTAGCGATAGGAAACTGGATTCCCTGATTTTTCCCAATAGGACGGTCAAAAACGACACGTTCACTAGAATATCTTACAGCTTGTTCTATAAACCACTTTCCATCACCTATACATTCACTAGCTACTAAAATTCTCTCTGCATTAATCCCATCGAGTAAGTAGTAGAATCCTTTTCCTTCTTCTCCCACTAAAGAATCTTCAGGAACCTCTAAGTCATTTATAAAAAGGACATTTGTTTCGTGATTCATCATTGTTTCAATAGGTTTGGCTTCAATGGCACTCCCTACTTCTCTTAAATCGATTAAAAATAGGCTCATCCCATCAATTTTCTTTTTAACCTGGTCGAGTGGTGTCGTACGTGCAAGCAATAAAATCATGTCTGAATGCTGGAACCGAGAAATGAAAATTTTTTGCCCATTAATCACATAACCATTATCTGTTTTCTTTGCAAACGTTTTAATTTTGGTCGTATCCGAACCAGCATCCGGTTCTGTAATACCAAAAGCCTGCAATCGAAGTGAGCCGTTTGCAATTAAAGGAAGATATTTTTCTTTTTGTTCTTTACTTCCATGGCGAAGAACTGAACCCATAGTATACATTTGCGCATGACAAGCTGCTCCCATTCCGCCCGATCGATTAATCTCCTCCAAAACGATTGCTGCCTCGGTCATGCCCAGTCCTGCTCCACCATACTCCTCCGGAATAAGTATTCCTAACCATCCAGCTTCGCTCATTGCGGTTACAAACTCTTCTGGGTATCTACCCTCTTTCTCGCATTTACTCCAATAATTCAAATCAAATCGTGAGCATAGTGATTTTACACCCGCGCGAACCTCATTCTGCAGCTCATTGAATTCAAAGTTCATTTTCTATTCCTCCTATTTTAAAAATATTAAATTATAAAACTATCTTTGGAACAGTCCGCCCCTCATTAGATGCCCTGGAAGAGAGTGACCGACAATCCCTTCCGTCATGCGTGCGCAATCAAGTAGCAAATCTAGATCGACTCCCGTATTTACGCCCATTTCCATACACATAAAAGCAAGATCCTCTGTAGCGATATTTCCGGCAGCGCCTTTGACCGCAGCAAACGGACAGCCGCCTAAACCACTAATTGCACTTTCAAATTCATCCACACCTTCTTGCATTGCGGCATAAGCATTAGCCAATCCGAGCCCGCGTGTATCGTGAAGATGCAGGAGAATCTTCATTTGAGGCCACTTCTTTTTTATCGTGTATATCGTTTCTTTAATCTGTTCTGGATTTGCCCATCCCATGGTATCAGCCAATTTGATTTTTTTGATAGATTCCCCGTTTTCCTCTACCCTATCTATGGCTTGTTGAATAGTATTCATTACTTTCTGAATGTTTATTTCGCCTTCATAATTGCAACCAAATGCCGCCATAACTGCAATTTGATCTACAGGAATCTTAAATTCCTGATACGCTTGAATCCAGTGAGGAATGGCTGATAATGTTTCGTCAATCCCTTTATTCGTGTTCTTTTTTGAAAAGGTCTCGCTTGCTGTAAGCATTAAAACTCCATCCAAGGTCACATCGTTCTGGTATGCCCTCTGTAATCCCTTTACATTTAAATATACAGTCCTATACGAAACTTCTTGTTTCCTATTTATTTTGGATAATACTTCTTCTGCATCTGCCATTTGAGGCACCCATTTAGGACTAACAAAGGAAGTCACTTCGATACTAGTGAGTCCAGTTTCGCTAAGACAGTTAATCAATTTTACTTTGTCATTAGTAGAAATGGGACCATCTTCTATTTGAAACCCCTCTCGAGGGCCCACTTCATAGATAGTTAAACTTTTCGGCAATCCCACTATTCTCTCTCCTTCCCTAGCCTCCAACAACTTTACTGGATCTTAACAGTTCAATCTCTTCAGAACTGTAACCGCTATCATTTAATATCTCTGTAGTATGTTCACCCAGTAAAGGCGGTGGCAACCGGAACATGCTTCTTTGGCTGTCTATACGAAAAGGTAGATCAATAATTTTAAAATTTGGAATTCTAATTCCTTCTATTTGTTTTATTATTTCCAAGGATTGAATTTGAACGTCTTCATAAACCTGGTTAGTCTTATTAATAGAACTGCAAGGCACATTCGCTTCTTGGAGAATTTTGATTAATTCTACAGCATTGAACTCTATACATCTCTCTTCGATAGCCTGGTGCAATTCTTCACGATGGATAACCCTCTCTTTATTGGTTTCAAATCTTGGATCGTTTAATACCTTTTGGATATCCAAGGCGTGGCATAAAGACGAGAAGAGTCGATTGTTACCGGCAGCTATAATAACCCAGTTATCTTTGGTGCGAAAGGCTTCATATGGAGCGACCATTGTAGTAGCAGTACCAATCTTTTCAGGAACTTTTCCCGTAGCCATATAATTCGTTAAAGGCAAATGCATCCATGCCAATCCTGTTTCTAGCAAACTTGCACCTACACGGCACCCCTTGCCTGTCTTAGAACGATTAATAATTGCAGTAAGAATACCTGTAAGCGCCCACATGCCTGTTGCCATATCAATCATAGATACTCCCACACGCGCAGGATCATCACCCGGATTCCCCGTAACGCTCATAATCCCCGTATAAGCCTGAATTAGAGGATCATAACCTGGATTACCCCGTAGTGGACCAGATTCACCAAATGCACTAATTGCGGTGTAAATTAAGGAAGGATTAATGGCTGCTAGTTCTTCATACCCTAACCCGCGCGCCTCAGCGCTGCCTGGCTTTAAACTATGTATGAAAACATCTGCTTGTTCCACCAGCTTTTTAATAATTTCTTGCCCTTTCGAATCATTTGCATCTATACAAATACTCTTTTTATTTCTGTTGAATGCAAGGAAAGTCGTTGCCTCGCCGTCCCAAGAAGGGGAATCCCATTGTCGAGTATCATCTCCGGTGCCTGGACGCTCAATTTTAATAACAGTTGCTCCTAGGTCACCCAACAATTGGGTGCAGTATGGACCTGCAACATTTTGCGTCCAGTCAATTACAGTAATATTTTCAAGAATAGCTGACATTGTTCAACCTTCCTTTCGTTTATTTCTACATTTCTAATCAATCCAGTCGAACCTATCCCCTTCCTAATAATTTTTGTTATTTGTTTTCTGAATATTTATTATTATTAATTTATTTATATCACTCAGAAATAATAGAGTCTAAGATATAATTTCTATTATGGCTATTAATAATTTCTATAGTATAGGTAATAAGGACCTAGATAAATAAATCGACGGCAATGAAGGAAACGAAGATGATTCTACCCTCCCAGTCGTATTCGCACCTTTCTCCAACTATATAGATTTTGAAAGATAAAAAGCCTAATTCCTCCGTACCTTTTACGAGGAATTAAGCTAATGATATTCAAGAAAATGGGCGCTTAAAAGATTTGTAATTTTCTAGTTGATGTTTAGAACCATTTTTCCTTTTGCTTTATTACTTAATATTTGCTCGTGAGCTTTTTCAGCGTCACTAAGAGGTAATACATCTCCAACTTTCGGATGCAAAATTCCAGATTTCAAAAGAGCCGCAACACTATATAAGCTTTCCTTATACTCTTGTGGTGGTGCATTCCAAAGTGCCATGCCAAGAATTTCCGATTCTTTTATCATTGTCAATCTTGGATTAATTTCTATGCTACCTCGGTTTCCAACCACAACAATCCGTCCGAATTTGGCTATTATTTTCAGATCATTCTCCAAATTAACATTGGCTAATAATTCGATAATAACATCTGGTCCTTTACCATTTGTCCAAGATAGAATTTTATCAAAGGAATCTTCCTTAATATGATCAGATACATGGGTAGCTCCGGTTGTTTTAACTAAAGCTTTCCCCTCGTCAGTACTTGCTGTTCCAATAACTTTAGCTCCTATTCCAATCGCCATTTGAACTGCCAACAATCCAACTCCACCACTTGCGCCATGGATTAAGATAGTCTCTCCTGCTTTAATCTTAGCTCTTTGAAAAAGAGCTCTATAGGCAGCTAACGCTGGAATGCCGAGAGATGCGCCCTCCTGAAACGAAACCGAATCCGGTAATAAATGAACAGCGTCTGCATCACAAACTACCTTTTGTGCATATGTACCGGTATTTTTCTTTGCAAGCAATGCAGCTACAAAAACCCTGTCTCCTACCTTTAGATGACTTATATCATTACCAACCGCATCCACAACTCCAGCTCCATCAAATCCAGGAGTAAATGGTAACTCAGGTATAAAAAAAGAATATGTACCTGTTCGGATGTATGCTTCATTCGGATTTACACCAGCGGCATACAGACGAACACGAACTTCGTTTGCAGCTGGAATTGGATCTTTAATATTTTTGTATTCTAATACTTCCGGACCACCAAATCTAAACATTTGAATAGCTTTCATAGTTCCTCCTTAAAATTTAAGGATTGAGTTTATAACCCAATCCTCTATAACAATTATTAGTTTTTTTATCGTAGCTGATGCAAGGTCTGAATAGATATAACATCAACCTGTTTTTTTATCTGCTTATTGATTTGCTCAGCTTCTTTGTCTTCACAATACCCTGTAGGGCAGCTGCTTCTTATTTAAGTGTCAATTCAACTGGGGATAGTTTCAAAACAGGAAAATTATTCAACAAAAAATTCAAGATTATTTATGAATAACTAGTGAGTTGTTCAATTTAATTAAAGCATCCACAGTTACAACTCCGTTTCCTTTCGGATGTACGATTACAGGGTTTAAATCTATTTCGCTTATGACATCCTTATGATCTGTCACAAAATGACTAAATTGTGAAACCAATTCACATAACGCCGAAATATCTAAAGAATGTTGGTTCCTATAACCTTGGAATAAACGATAGCTACGTAATTCCTTTAACATTTTTTCGGCTTCCGTTGTTGATATCGGTGCCTTTCGCATTGATACATCATTAAACACTTCAGTAAATATCCCACCTAATCCCACTATAATCATTTGACCAAAGACTACGTCATACTTTGAACCCACTATGACTTCCAAACCATTGCTGTTTACCCATTCTTGCACTAATACACCTTCAGCATTTACCCCCATTTGTGCCATTTTTTTCATAATTGCATTGTATGCAAGCTCAACATCTTCCTTATTTTCTAATTTCAAATGCACCAGGCCGCTATCTGTTTTATGTAAAATATCGGAAGACATTCCTTTAAGGACTATTGGATATCCTATTTCTTTTGCCAATAATATAGCTTCATCTAATGTTGTGGCTAATCCTTCCTTGGTACATGGAATACCATAGTCTTTTAAATATTTTTTACTTTTATATTCCGTAAGAACCTGTGGAGAGTTTGAAAAATCAAGTTGCTTTTGCTCCCATTGTTGGTTCATGGGTAAACTCGCAGACAACTTTTTTCTAAAATAATTTAATGCATGAACGACTTTAACTGCTTCTGTTGGATCTTCGCAAACAAATATTCCTGCTTCTGCAAAACGCTTACGTATCTCAGGTTTTGTAAGTGTAACCACAATACAAGGTAAATCTGGATATTTTTCTTTCATTTCTTTTATGATTTCTAGTTGATTATTAAATATTGAATTTGATAATCCAAGATGGGATAAAAACACAATAGCAATATCAACATCCAACCGACTAGAAAATACCACATCCATGAAATCTCTTAAAAGGGTTGGTTGATTGATAATTTGCGCAGTAATATCAAAAGGATTCCTCACACCGGCGAAAGGTAATATGTTTAACAATTCTTCCTTTATATTTTGGGAAGGTTCTGGTAACTTCATAGAATGTTCTATCAATTGATCTGCTATCATAATTCCAAGGCCGCCTGAAACTGAAAAGACACCAACATTATTACCCTTTGGAAGTGGTACCATTGTACACGCATAAGAGATATTTAAAAACTCTTCGATGGTATTAACACGATAAACCCCAGTTTGTTTAAAAACGACATCGAACACCTCATCAGACCCAACAAGTGAGGCGGTATGAGACTGAACAGCTTCTTTTCCAACCTCTGAACGACCAGATTTTAAAAGCACTACAGGTTTTTGGTGCTCCTTGGCAAGAGACAATGCATTCAAAAATTTCTCTCCATCTTTAACACCCTCTAAATAACAGGCAATTACATCTATATCATCCTTACCAGCTAAATAAGCGATGCAGTCAGCCACATCAATGTCCATTTCATTTCCTGTGGATACCCAACAACTAAATCCTATATGTCTTTCTCTGGCCGAGGTTATAACATGGGAACCAAATGCGCCACTTTGTGTAACCAATCCAATTCGTCCTTTGATAGGAGAACCATCAGACATACTTACTGAAAATGTAGCGTATACGCCATTGTTATTATTAAACATACCCAAACAATTTGGTCCCAGGACCCTCATATCATGCTTTCTAGCAATTTGAAGTATTTGATCCTGAAGTTCCCTTCCCTTGCTGCCTGTTTCAGCAAAACCTGAACTAAAAATAATCACTGACTTTACCTTTTTTTCTGCACACTGTTTTATTGCAGTCATTACTAAACCCTCTGGCAATGCCAAGATCGCTAGATCAATTTTCTCAGGGGCATGATATAAGTCAGGATAACAGGTAAGACCAGCAATTTGATCATATTTAGGATTAATAGGATAAATATTTCCTTTGTAACCGTTATCCAACAAGTACTGAATTGGACGACTGCCAATCCGATTCATTCTTTCTGATGCACCAATAATTGCAATACTTTGAGGGTCAAACAGTGACTCTAAGGACTTTGTATCTAAGTTCATCATTGTTCTCCTCCCTAATCGAATCTAAATTGTGTTTTTCCCACCACAACATTATTTCCATTTGTATTTTTAACATCTAGTTCTACTGTTATTTGAGATGTTTTTTCATCTTTCTCTATCACTTTTCCGCCTATCGTAACCGTTTCATTTGGACGGAGAGGGGATATAAATGTGACGTCCATACTTCCTCCATACACCCAGCCATTCCATTGCCACTTTGTCATAACTTGTGAGATAAATGCCAGCGTCATTAAACCATGTGCAATTGTACCCTTAAACGGGGTTTTTTTTGCAAATTCTTCGTCGATATGCAGCGGATTAAAGTCCTTAGATACATTAGCATATTTATTAATATGATCTTGAGTTACAATAAAAGACATTCTAGGGATCTCCTCACCAACTTCTATGTCAACAAAGCTTTTATTTGCCAATTCTGACATTAAGGTTCTCCTCCCTCTATTTTGACCATATTCTTGTCATTAAACTTTTAACGATGATATCACCTTCTTGGTTTAAGGTCTCACTCGCCATTTCTACATATTTTTTGTTTCTTTTAATATATTTGTCTACTACTACTACAGATGTTCGTAACAAATCTCCAGCCATTGTTGGCTTTATAAATTCAAACATTTGTTTTGCATGAATGCCACCAGGCGGCGCCGGAATATTTTTAAACGCTTCCATTACATAAATAGCAGCCATAGTTGGTGGTGCTATAGTGGAATCAAATCCATACTTTAGTGCGTTTTCCTTACTTAAATATATATCGTTTTTTTCCTGAACAGCTTCGTTATACTCAGTAATAGTCTGATCTTTTACGATGTACTCTACCTGAGGAAAACGACGTCCAATTTCTAGCTCATCCCATAAATAATATTCTTTAGAAACCATAGTCCACCCTCCCTATAAAACTACAAGTTATTAAATATAAATCTTTTAATTGTCCTAGCCGATGCGATATGGTTTTGATGATACAAGGCTGATTTATACCAGAAATGTGTTTCTTGTTCCCAAGTAAAGCCCATTCCACCTTGCAATTGAATGGCCTTTTCACATACATCCTTATACATTTCTACTGCATAAACACGACTTGCAGCTACATGTAATAGACTATCCTTTGGTTCATTCAATAGCTTCCATGTCGTATAGAAATTATAACTCTTTGCATTTTCAATAAATGTATACATATCTGCAAGTTGATGTTTGACAGCTTGATAAACAGCGATTGAATGTCCAAACTGTTTCCTTTCCTTAACATGTTCTACTGTTTTCTCTAATACTTTTTGAGCACCACCGATCATCTCACTATTAAGGCAAAGGATATAGGAAGCCAAATTTTCCGTCAAAACTTGCCGATGATCCGCATTCCATCCTCCGATAAATGCATTTTTTTCTATTTTCACATTATCAAATCTTAAAGTGGCTAATCGTCTTGATAAATCCACTGAAGATTCTGATTCAACTATTAAACCAGTAGTGTCTTTTTCAATAATTGCTAATGATATGCCCCCCCATGTATTTTCTACCGGCAACAATATTGCATCTGCATATTGGGCAAACTGCACATGCTCGTTTTGACCGGATAAGTAAATGTTATCATCGTCTTCCGTTATGCTTAAACCACCCCAATTCACAACTACTTCTTGCCTTTTGGTTCGAGCAGACGGTAAAACTGCTGTCATTAATTTCTTACCATTAATAACTGTTTCTAGCGATTTCTCTTGTTCTCCTTCGGGTAATAACTGTGTTAGTACGGGTACAATAAATGAGGATACAAGCGAATAGGGCCCTAGAAACAATTTTGCGCCTATCTCTTCACTTACACATATCATATCCATCAAGGAAAATGCCTCATCTGGAGATTGGGAATCAGCAAGCATACCTATCCAACCATCTTTTGCTAATTTCTCCCAAGATTTTTTAGAAAATCCTTCTGTTTCAATTATTTGTCTAAATTTATCGGTAGGGACTAAATCTTTTAACAATGATGAAACGGTCTTTTTGATCAATTTTTGTTGTTCTGATAGACGGTAATTCAATTATTTCCCTCCTCTCAAACTTGGTAAACCGAGCCCCTTTGCAATGATGTTTCGTTGAATTTCAGAAGTTCCTGCATAGATTGTCCCTGCCCTAGAATATAAAAGATTATGAATCCAATGACTATATTGACTCCCTTCCATCAAAGCCTTTTCTCCTAACATATCAAAAGCTAGGTCTAGCATCTTTTGATGTCTTTCACTCCATGTTAATTTCCCCATAGCAGGATAGAAACTAGGTAGATTTCCCTCGCTTAATAACATCATATTTCGAATAGAAACACTTCTAACGACTTCAGCAGATATAAAAGAATCAATTAGACCTTCTTCCACAGGTAGGTCTTCATCTCCCAACTCTTTATATAAGTGTAGTAAGTCTTTAACTTCCTGTCTCATTTTTAACGCGCGTTGTGCCATCCTAGTTCCTCTTTCATTCGCTAAGGAATGATTTGCTATCTCCCACCCTTGGTTGATTTCTCCCACAACATCATTCTCAGGGACAATGGCATCTTCTAAAAAAACCTCAGTAAATTCGGTTGTCCCCACAAGATTCTTTAGTGGGCGAACAGTGACCCCGGGTTGATGCATATCTAAAAGCATCATACTGATCCCTTCATGTTTGGGAGCATCAGGATTCGTTCTAACTAAAACATAGCATTTGTCAGCATATTGGGCGAAAGAGGTCCAAATTTTTTGTCCATTGAGAATATATTTATCCCCTATTTTTTCTGCCCTTGTTTGAAGTCCCGCTAAATCAGATCCAGCATTTGGCTCTGAAAAACCTTGACACCAGATTTCTTCGTGATTCAGTATTTTCGGGATATATTTGTTTTTTTGTTCATCCGTGCCATAACGAATTAGTGTTGGACCAAATACACCGATAACATTTGAATTTAGTTCTTCGGGAGCCCTTGCCGATACTAATTCTTCAAGATAAACCAGTTCTTGCTCCATTGATAGACCTAAGCCACCATACTCTTTTGGCCATGTTGGAGCAATCCATCCCCCCTCAAATAACTTTTTACCCCATTGTCTTCTGATTTCAGCAGTGTTTTCATTCGTTACGCTGCTCGAAGTTTTCCATTCATCTAGTAAATTATCATGTATCCATGTACGAAATTGTTTACGGAACTCTTTTGAATCTTCGGATAATTTAAAGTCCATACATTTCCCCCCTAAAAACTATGTCATTACCGAATTTAATAGGATTCCCTTAAAACTAGTAATACAATTAACCTTGATAGTCTGTATGTTCTTCAACAAAATCAAACAGCTGTTGCCCAACACCTTTTTTTCTGCCAGCTTCCATTTCTTCGACAATATGTCCTACTAATCCAACAGCACGCGAAGCTACGGCAAACGCTTTAACAATGCGATAATCAATTTCCATATCTGCCATAATCGCCCCAATTGCGCCAACCGCATTTAATGTAATGGTTTTCCCTTTCTCCTCACAAAATTGACGGTGAATTTCTAATAAGAGCTGTGAGTTTTTACCATGGAAACCTAATTGTTCGGAAATTTCAAATAATTTTGTTGTGCGTGGGTCTGCTGGCTTATGGATTGGATGACCGAAGCCCGGAAGTTGCAGACCATTTTCTTTCCTTTCACTAATAATGATTGATGCCAATTCTTTTATATCCTTGTCTTCCCCATATTTTTCAAAAGCTTTTTGAAGCATCTCAGCGACATATTCCATTGCACCGAGATAAACTGTTCCAGCGCCAAGTAACCCTGCTGCTACGGCTGCCTGAACAGATTCAGGTGAACCAAGATACGTTAGACGTGTAGAAAGCGCACTTGGCGTAAAGCCATGCTCACAGATCGCAACTAAAATGGCATTCAGCATTTTTGATTCATTTTCTGTTGGCTTTCGGTGTTTTGCCCCTAGAAAAGCCATATCAGCAAGTGTGATATTTCCAATTAAATCCTCAGTCAAGTTATAACCATGAACAAATATTTGGTCTGGCGTTGATTTGCCAATCTTTGTTTGAAATTCCATTTGAATGTCCCCCTGTTTTGTTTGATTAATTTTGTTTAACACATTATCTATTCGCTTCAATAAGAATAACTGTTTATCATTAACGTATTTTCCTCTCACGTTTAACGCATAGACGTAACGGAAGACATACCAGCATCGGCATTAATAACAACCCCAGTTACAAGATCCGAATCGGCTGAAGCAAGATAAACAAATGTTCCCGCTAATTCTTCAGGTTCAGGAAATCGTTTAATGACACTTCTTTTAAGATTCGTTTCTAACATCTTGGGATCTGTCCGTATTTTATCTGTCATTGGTGTTGCAGCTACGGGCGCAACAGCATTTGCAGTAATATTATAAATTCCCAGTTCTGTTGCCAGTGCCTTAATCATACCGACTAATCCCATTTTTGCTGAGGCATAATTCACTTGTCCAAGTGTCCCCATTAGACCTGCTGCAGAAGTGACATTAATGATTTTCCCGTATTTTTGGTCAATCATATCTTGGACTGTATGACGGACACAATTCCAAGCTCCTTTTAAATGAACATCAATTACTTTATCAAATTGGGACTCTTCCATTTTATGAATCATCGCTGGTCTCGTAACACCTGCGTTATTAACGAGTACAGTAATAGGTCCTAATTGTTTTCTTACAGTATTAGCCATCTCTTCAACTGATTTGAAATCCGATATATCACAAGCAACGGATATTGCCTTTCCACCTTTATTAACAATATCTTTTACCACTTGATCAGCATTTTCTTTATTGATATCAACCACAGCCACTTTTCCTCCTTCATCTGCAAATCGTCTTGCAATCTCAGCACCAATCCCTTGACCGCTTCCTGTTACAACACATACCCGATCTTTTAACCTCATACTAATTTCCCTCCAAATTGTTTTTTAAGGATAATCATGAAAATTATAGAAATAATTATTTTAATAAAATCTACTAGGTCTTTGATTGCCTCATCACTCATCCTCCCTATCTATTTTTCATTAATTGTGTACAATAAAGGCCAGCTACATTTTGTGTCCAGTCAATAACTGTAATATTCTCAAGTATTGCTGGCATATTTAAACCATCCTTTCATTTTTTATGTATGACCTCATAATCAATTAGATCGATTCTTCACTCTTTTCCATCAACATTGCTATAAGTTGTTTTCGTAATTATCAGAGGATTTTTTATTATAATCTTTTTATAGAGACAACAACTCTTCTTTGGGAGTTATGAATTGCCGTCTCAGATTTATATCATTTATGTGAAGAACATTCGTCTATTCATGTTTTTCTATATTAAAATTAATTGTAGATTTGTAGAGAGTTGCGACTGACCTTTTCTATTCATTTACCATTCCAAAACGGTAATCCCCATGTTGTCATAAGAAGCCATACTCTTTAATACTGCATTTACTTGATCTGGTGAAATGGTTTCTGTAACTAATTTACTAGGATGTAATTTATTATTCTCAACCATATTTAACATATAAGGAACTTTTTGGGGAGGTACTCCTCTTGAACCAATGATCTCAATTTCAGAAGCGACGAAATTTCTCGCTGGAATTTGAAAACTAACATGATCAGGTGCGAGACCCATTATTAAGTGTCGCCCTTTCTTTTTAAGACTTTTTATCGAATGATTAAATATCTCTGGATGACCAAGCGCATCAATTGTTACATTTGATCCTCCTTTGGTTATTTCTAAGACTCTTTCGACAACATTTTGATCTTTGGAATTTATAACAAAACTTGCTCCTAATTCTTTTGCTAGCGTTAACTTCCTATCATCAACATCTACACATATAACATTCGCACCTAAAGCGACACTTATTTGTAATGCAGAGAGTCCTACTCCTCCACATCCACTAATGACAACCCATTCCCCAGCTCCAACCCTTGCTTGATCTATTACTCCATGAAAGGCTGTAGCAAAACGGCATCCCAATGCAGCGCCTGATACAAAATCAATTTCTTCGGATAAATGGGACAAGTTTATATCTGCATGAGGGATATGTACATATTGACCATAACCACCATTAAATGAGAATCCCGCAGCTTGACGTTCCGAACATACTTGCCCTTCTCCATCCAAGCAATACTCACAAAATCCACAACTCAGACTAAATGGCACAATTACCCTATCGCCTTTTTTAAATTTTTTCACATTGCTCCCAACCTCTTCAATGACACCAGTAAACTCATGTCCCATTACAAGCGGGGTGGATATACCTTGCCAATGTCCCATCCATATATGATAGTCACTTCTGCAAATCCCATTTGCTTTTACTTTAATGATTACACCATCTTTGGTATTTTCCGGGTCATCAATACTTTTAATTGTAAGATCCTTACCAAACTCTTCTAATACGATGGCTTTCAAGATATCCACTCCTTTTCATTGCTATCGTCTGAATATACACTGTAATTCCAATACTCTGAATTCTCTTGAGAAAACTATCTATATTGAAATTTTGCGCAAACCTAATCCAATACCCTAAATCTTTTTCATCATAATCGTTTTTGAGTTTGTATATTCACGAAGGCCATCAAGCCCGTTTTCTAATCCAAGTCCAGATTCCTTATGACCTCCAAATGAAACATGTGGAAACAATACCTGTGCTTCGTTTATCCACACTGTACCTGTATGGAGTCTATCAGCAATGGATCTAGCAAGCTTCAAGTCCTTTCCCCAAACAGAACCAGCTAGTCCATAATGGGTGTTATTCGCTTTTTCTACAGCTTCATCATAGTTGCTATATTTAATAACAGGGAGTACTGGACCAAATGCTTCCTCTACAACAACGCGAGAGTCTTCTGGTGGATTATCTATAATTGTAATAGGGACAAAATAACCTGGCCTATCCTCTATCTCCCCTTCAAAAGCAATTTTGGCACCTGACTTTTTCGTTTCTTCTATTAATTCCTTCACTTTCTCAAACTGCATTTTATTTTGAATCGGCCCAAGCTGAGTTTCTGAATTAAATCCATCACCTATCTTAATTTTCTTAGCAAATTCGATTAACTCTGATAAAAATTCATCATAAATATTCTCATGTACATAGAGTCGCTTCGTTGCGATACATACTTGAGCGGTATTACGAAAAGCAGCCCAGAATATCGGTTCTACTAACTCCTTAGGAACTGCGTCTTCCATTACAATCGCCGCATCATTTCCACCAAGTTCAAGCGTAATACGTTTTAAATTTGCGGCTGCACCTTGCATCACCTTTTTACCGGTAGCAGACGAGCCAGTAAAGCTGATTTTGTCAATATCCGGATGATTTGTCATCCATTCTCCGAGTTCATTTTCACCAGTAACTACATTTAAAACACCAGGAGGGAATAGATTACTAGCTATTTCGCCAATTCTTAACATCGTTAATGGTGTATAAGGAGAGGGTTTTACTACAACTGTATTTCCCGTCATCAGTGCAGATGTTATTTTTCTAATTGCAATCGATACTGGAAAGTTCCATGGGATGATTAAACCTGCAACTCCAAGTGGCGAATAATATCTTTCCACAACATGATCTTCTTTTTCATCTAGAATCTCAGCCTTCAGCCTCATTTTTGAAAGAGCTCTACATGTTGCTACCGATCCATCTACTTCTATTAATGCCAAATGGTATGGTCTACCCATTTCTAATGTAAAAAGCTCTGCAATCTCTTCTCGATGTTGATGGAGCGCGTCTGCAAATGCCTCTAATTTTGCTTGTCGTTCATTTTCAGATAGTTCGCACCATTTTTGAAAGGATTCCTTAGCAGCTTTAACCGCAGTATTTAAATGTTCCTTTGTCGCCTTAGGTACGTGTGAAATGATTTTCTCATTGGCTGGATTAATTACTGGTACTTTTTGTTTAGTGGTAACTAAGAGTCCGTTAATCGTCATTTTGAATTCCGTTGTAATTACGGTCATCATCCTACCTCCATTGAAGATAAAATCACCTTAACGTTACTAATTTCCTAAAAACTATTAAGGGAGAATATTAATCTATCTAAATTAATTTTCAAAACGCGGAGTTTTCTGTTAGACCTGTTTAGACTTTACATTGTTAAAAATAAAACCAGAGTACCCAAAGTCCTTCAATACTTTTCTGTAATTCGCTACCCCTCCATAATAGAGCCTATTTGCAACATTCTTGCCAGGGATATTTGCTCCAAAAAACCATGCATTACCTTTAGGGAAAAGTGTATAATTCGCAGTCATATCACACGTTTCAATCCACTCTTTTTCCGCAGCAGCGCTAGGTTCAATTGTTTCAAACTCTTGATCAAGGGTGTATTTAACACTATCGGATATCCAGTCAACTTGTGTCTCAATGACTGGAGGAAGACTACTGAAAGGGCCGTGTGGACCTAGTATCATGAACATGTTTGGAAAGCCTGTGGTTGTCATACCGAAATAGCCAGTCGGTACATCAGCCCACTTCTCGCGTAAGGTCAATCCTTTTCTGCCCCTAATATCCATTCTCAAATAACTACCTTCAATGGCGTCGAATCCGGTAGCATAAATAATAACATCAAGCTCATGCTCGCCTTCTGTTGTCTTTATCCCTTTCGGTGTAAATTCAATAATTGGATGTTCCTTTATGTCTGCTAGAGAAACATTTTCTCGGTTGAACGTTTCATAATACCCATTGTCACAAAGAGGACGTTTTAAATAAAGATCTGTTGGGGAAAGCTTCCGCGCTACTTCAGGATCCTTTACAATCTCTCTAATTTTCTTTCGGATGAATTCACATGCTGCCTCATTGACTTCAAGATTCGTTATGACATCGCAAAATGTTCCAAGCATAAAGCGAAAGCCGCCGCCTTTATTCCAATTTTCTTCAAATACACGTTCTCGCTCTTCTTCCGATACTGAGGCTCCCACAACTGTACTTTCTTCAAATCCAAAGCATGTAGCGGAAGAAAATACTTGATCCCAAACCTCATCATAATTGTTTTTAATGGCAGCAATTTCAACCTCGGATAGTGGACGTTGACCGGCTGGAACACTGTATTGAGGAGTTCGCTGAAATACTGTTAAATGCTTTACCACTGGAGCAATTGCCGTTATGATCTGTACACCTGTTGAGCCGTTTCCAATTACACCAACACGTTTCCCTTCAAGGCTAACATTTGAAGGCCATTGTGACGTGTGATATTGTTCCCCTTTGAACGTTTCCCTGCCTTTTATGTCTGGTATATTCGTTGCAGATAGAAGACCGAGACCCGTTACCAGGAATTTTGCGGTTACTCGATCCCCTTTGTTCGTCTTTATCTCCCAGAAATTATTCTCTTCATTAAAATGAGCAGAAGTAACCATTGTATTAAATTGATAGCTTCTTCTTAAATCAAAACGCTCTGCCATTCTTCTAAAATGCTGCATTATTTCAGGTTGTGTTATATAACGGTTTTTCCATGTCTCTTCTTGCAGGAATTCTTTATCAAAGGACAAGCGGTAAATATGGCTTTCCGTATCAGAAAGTGCTCCTGGATATCTATTCCAGTACCAAGTTCCACCAACATCTTCTCCCTTTTCGTAGGCCTGAACGTGTAAACCCAGTTCATTACGGAGCTTATGAACACTATAAAGACCGCCAAATCCAGCACCTAAAACGACTGCATCAAAATCTACACCCTTCAATTTGGGTTTATCAATTTTATTCATATCTTGCCTCCTACGATTATTATTTTTTCTGCCCCTAATCAAATGAATGCGTTTTCATTTTTGATGAAAGTTACTCTTCAATATTTGACAAATTTTCATACCAGTTCGATAACCTATTTAATTCCTTATCGACTTCAGGTTCCCGACCAGCAAGGAAAGGAAAAACATGTTGCATATGATCTACGACAGATAATGTTACATTAACTCCGTATTCTTTAGCACGACTATAAAGACGACGAGCATCATCTAATAAGACCTCATCTCCACTAGCATTAATATAAAGTGGTGGAAAGTCTCTGAAATCAGCATACAATGGATTTGCTAGTGGATCTCTAGCTTTAGAAAGGTCTCCTCCAAGAAACATTCCTGTCATCACCTTCATGATAGGTGGTGAAATAAGCGCATCGGTATCGGCATTACTTTCAATGGTACTGCCGCTTAGTTCCATATCAAGCCATGGAGAAAAGGCAATCACACAGCTTGGAAGTTCTAATCCAAGATCACGGAATTTTAATACCGATGCTACAGCTATATTTCCTCCAGCTGAATCTCCTATCATGACAATATCCTTTGCTTTAAAGCCGGACGATAGCAGCGCTTTATATACCTCTGTAGTATCTTCCACTTGTGCAGGGAAAGGATGTTCTGGAGTACGACGATAATCTATTACTAACGCAGGCATATTGAGAGCATTTGCAACATGACCAGCAAGCTTTCGGTGGCTCGATGAAGAACCGACAGCAAAACCTCCACCATGAGTAAAAATCATCACTTTAGATTTATCGCAATTAATGGGAATTGCCCATATTGAATTAATTCCCGCTATCCCGTCAGATGTATAAGTCACATTCTCAGGCTCTAAAGTAGCCTTTTCCCATTCATCAAAAAGACTTCTTAAATCAGAAAGACTCATATTTGGATTTGCAGCCATCCGTTCGTTCCAATCTAGATAAAGATCACGTAAAAAATCTACTTTTTTTGTTTTCATTAAAATTCCTCCATATTATTATTCTCACTTCATTTAAGGTGCCGTTTCAATAATACTTAAACGATCGCTTTATTAATTATACTGATACCTCTCTTCCCTCTTATAGCATCTTTAAATCCAGCACCTGTCACTACTATATATGCAAGACCCATGCCAACATAAATTACATTGTCAAAACAACGTGAAGAAAAAACGGATAAAAATAGTGTTGTAAATTTGGTACACTAAAATTATAGAAAACCGAGAGAAACCTTAACCATATCTATCTATCTCATTTTTGATACAATGACCGATTTTTGTTACACTTCTCTAAGCTAAATCATAATCAACAGAGTTTTTAAACTAAAAAAACCTCCTGTATAATAATGTCACGCTTGATAGCATGCCATTTATTATACAAAAGGCTTATTTATACTAGCTATTTTCCCTTATTCTCTTACATATGGAATCTACATCATTTGCTGCATGTTTCGGGTAGTTACGGTAAATTGAGTATAAAACATAGAGAGTTAATTCAGAGTCTTGATGTCGTACCCTAATTGATTTAACTTTCTATATATAGTACTGCGGCTCAATTGTAGTTCTTTTGCGGCTCTTGTAATATTATTATCTGAACGTTTCAATGCATCAAGAATCCACTCTAATTCAGCTTGTTGTACTGGATTTAATTCCGAAGTAGAATTTAAATTTTTCTGTTGTGATAAAATATATCGTGGAAGATCTTCTGGACGAATTATCCCATTTTCTGCAAAATTTATAACATATTCAATAATATTTTCTAATTCCCTGATGTTCCCAGGCCATGAATAACTTTTTAATATATCCATCGTATTATCTTGTACTTGATAGGGCCCCTGATGTTTCTTAACAGATAGCTTTTTTATAAAGTGTTGAACTAATATCGGAATATCATCCATACGTTGATGTAAAGAAGGTAACTCAATAGGTATGACGTTAAGACGATAATATAAATCTAAGCGGAAATTCCCCAATTCGATTTCTTCCGGAATTTTTTTATTTGTTGCTGCAATAATTCTTACATCGATTGGAATTTTTTTATGATCGCCAATACGTACAATTTCCTGCTCCTGAATTACTCGAAGTAAATGTACTTGTGATTCTAAAGGTATTTCTCCTATTTCATCCAGGAAGAGAGTTCCTTTATGGGCCAATTCAAATTTCCCCTTATTTCCTTTTGGATTGGCACCTGTAAAAGCACCAGCAACATAGCCAAATAACTCACTGGCTAGTAAATCTTTGGGAATAGCAGCACAATTAAGAGTTATAAAAGGATAGTTCGCTCTATTACTAGCTTGATGAATCGCACTCGCAATCAACTCTTTTCCGGTACCACTTTCCCCAGTTATTAGGATAGTTGCATCAGTGGCACTAGCAATCTTAGAAATATTAATAACTTTCTTAAATGAATCTGACTTTCCTATTATATGATGAAACGAATACTTTGCAGTGTTACTTCCTGTATATTTGTCGTCGTGTACATTATACTTTTTCTCTAAAATAGCGATTAACCCTATATATTGATTATGCCAAAAGATCTTCTTGAACTTTGAATCATATCTATGAGAGGCAATCATTACTTCCTCTTCCCATTCTTTATTCGCAGTTATTTCATTTGTTGCTTTTAAGATTATATTTTCCATATCAACAATTTGAGAATCATTATTTTGCCATAGAATTTTCCCGTTTGGATCACACATCACTACAATATGGTTTTTAAATTTATTAATAGATTCAGTATAAATGGATATTAACATTTCTTGTGCTCTAAAATAACTTTGAAATAAAAATCTTTCAATGTTATTCACTATTTTCATCGTTTCCATCATGCTAAAGGGGTAAAATTTATCTAATGTGGTGGCTAAATTTATTACTCCAACTACTTGACTTGTAAACGGATTCATTATTGGTATAGCTGAACAAACCAACTCATGACAACCGTATGCAAAATGCTCTGAGGAAAATATTTGAATAGGTTGTTTTAGTTCGATCGAGGTACCGATTGCATTGGTGCCAGCGTAATTTTCTGACCATATAGCACCTTTATTGGCGTTTAAAGAGTTACCTATTCGATGAAGGAGGGATGTATCACCATAAAATTCTAAAATTGTACCATTACTATCACAAAATTTAAGTAAATGGTGACTATGAGCAAGTTCTTGATTAACCTTCTGAAGAATTGGCTGTGCTAACTGAAAAACTTCATTTCTATCTCTAATTTCTTTAAGTTTATCATCTGTAATATTTTTGATAGATCCTTCTATCAAAGGATTTAAATCCTTATTTGCCTTACATCGATCCCAGGAATGTAGAATAATATCCCTTGTCTCAGGTAATTCTGCAAGCTGGTTTTCATTCTGCTTAGAATCAAGTAAATAATTCTGCCAATTCTTATACTGCCTTTCTTTATGAAAATAAATAGTATTTTTTGGTATCTGTTCATACACCCATAAAGGATAAATAGACATAATTATTCACCTTCTATTATCGAACTTTTCATAAAATTATTATGTGGTGTTACATAATTGGTGACAGAATTTTAAGTTTTACTATTTATCTTAATTAGAACCAAGGAACTACTAACAAGAATGCCAAATTAAGCAGTCCGGCGCTTTTGTGTTCATACTATTCAGAAAGATTAATTTATATTCCTTTTCATGTATCCCCTGCAAGACTTTATTTGGTTTTGGCGCTCACGTGCTATATTTCTATACAATCGGATTTCGTTTAGTTGATGATGAAGATATTTAGTTTTTCAAGGTAAGTCGCGAAATAGTTCCTTATTATTGATTTTTAGTAATTTGTACAGTGGTGGATTTAGAATTCGCATTTTACACTAAATTTCACCTTCCTTTACTAGCTAAACTATTTCGCCTTATCGTTACAAAAATCCTTTTTTTCAGAAATAATTTATAATCTTTGCAACTTGTTTAGCAATGCTTAAGTAATTCCGGACTGTTGCCGCACTCATCCTATCACCTTCAGAGATAGAAAATAAATACTAACCATTGCCGTTAATCGCAGCCAAGAAATCAAATTAGTCAATAACAAAAAGAGCTCACACGAATGAGCTCTTTACTCGAGATTTTTTGTTAACTCCAGAAACATGACTTTGAGGAGCTGTTAAGCTTCCCCTCTACATTACAGCACTATAGTTTGTATGTTCTTGTGGATTGCTAACTAGTTTCCCCCTGAGCCTTCAAATTGGCGGCCCCATACCGTTAGCATATAGCTTTCTATACAAATAAAATCCCTTCCGTGAGAAAATAACATAACTTTCTACACATAAGAGATTATTTTAGAAACTCATTTTTAATTCATTTCATTGTGTTAATTCTTTTAGCATGAGACCGGAATACAATTTACAAAATTGCATGACAGTTTCCACGACTACATCAGAAGCATACTCCATAAAGTTAATCATAAAGTCCTTGTTATTCGGATGTAGTAAAGTTCCAATAAAATCAATGCAAATAAGATAAAAAAATAATGAATGCCAATAAGTCACTTGTCTTTGTGGCACACCTACTGTGGAGAAGATGAGACCTCCTAGGGTCAGGGACTTTCATCCATTAGAGCGAAGCGCTGCCAAGCGCACAAAAGACTTTAGTCATATTGGACCAAAGCCCTTTCATCTATCCGTTTTTACCATTGACTTTTATTTTGTTACATAGAAAATAGTTTCAGGTTGTCCATCAGGCATTGTTCTATGTTCAACACTTGTAACATTTAATTTATAAGTTGATTCAATATAATCAACGGCAGTATTATCGAACCAAGGTTGCATACCAACTGCATAAATCCATCCTGCATTTTGTGAAGTGTTTACAGAACCTTCAGTAGTATATTGACCTTGTGATTTTGCCCAATTAATCCAATCTTGAGTCATAGTTTCATCTGTCCACTCAATAGGATTTTCAATATCTACATTATCAGATAAAGTGTAATATTCTACCATAAGATATAAATCATTGGTTTCTTTATCGAAAGATAACACTCTAACCTCTCCACCCACATAACCAATATCATTTGAGTTATAACCGTCTTTAAACATTCTTAATTGCTTTTTAGTAATATGATTATCCTCAACATTTGTTACATGAAAAATCTCATAATTTTCATCAGAATTTACCCAACTTAAGACATTATCGCCTTTGAAAGCTTTATCCGTTTTCCAAAAAAATTCATTACCAGTTGGATCAACAGTTTCACCGGAACCTTTAGCAAAACCATTTCCTGCAAAACCTGTTACTAAAGTTGCTGCCACAGTTAAACCTGCTACTAATTTTTTCAAATGGGTAAATCCCCCTTGTGCTTTTCATAGTATATTTTGTATTATCTCTCAACCACATTCTTATTATAATAGTTACAACGACAGTTTCTAATGGGACTTGGTGGTAAGTTTCACAATCTTAATTCTAAATTGTAATATAATCGGTCAACCAAATCCCATCAATTAATACTTCGTAAATATGTAGGTAGAATCGCTTCATTTCTTTCTAGTTTTTCAATGATATCTGGAAGATGCTGCTCCCTAATCCTTAAATCATTCTTTGACTAGGAGTGAAAATTCCGCACCATAATATTCTCATTTTTTACTGCCTTAGCATTTGGATCAAAATCAAATAAATCCTCGGGTTCATTGAGCATATGATGGATCATTTGCTGGATCGCATTTAAAAGTGTTTAAATTGATAACTTAAAAAGCATCCTGCCCTTACGCCTTAAAAAACAGAAATAAGATAAGATTATTGTTGGGTCTGCCGAATTAAGATAATATGATTAATCGGTGTTTTGGCCTTTAATCAGCAAAAATAAGACGTGAATCCATGAATTCACGCCTGATTTATTTATTTTTTTATTTCTCCATATTTAAATCGAGTTCCCCCAGTATTTTAGTTAATATCATTTAATTTGAACTTTTTGATCATCAATTTGAATATACCATTTACCTTGTCCAAATGATTCTTGAGAAATCTCATAGACAGTTGTTCCTGTTACTGTAATACCTGGGTTTAAGTCAGACAAAATTTTAGAATTATCAATACCAGTTTCTGTTGCATATGCACCACTGGCTTCAATATCTGATTCATATTCAGTACCTTTTTCATCAACTAACCTAATTGTTGGTTGATCAAACATACCCATAGGCTTATCAGATGCGTTTTTCAATTTATATTGAACACCTACAAGAACTGCACCTTCTGATGCTTCTTTACCAAGAAAATTGGGGTCTCCAATCACACTCTTTTCTTCAAATTTAGTGACTGTTACCTCTGCATTATCAACTTTAACAACTTCATTTAGTTGATACACTTTTTCTTCAGGTGCTTTTTCTGCTGTTTGATTTGTGTTTGTATCAGTTGCAGTGTCATCGTCACCACCCAACATATTTACCAGAATAGCTAAAATGATAATTGCTAGGATGAATGTTAAGATTTTGTGTCTCATAAACCAATTGCGTTGATCTTTCCCGCAATGTGGGCATTTCTTAACTCCTTTAGCAATCTCCTTTCCACATGCTTTACATTGGACTAAATTAGCCAAATTATTTCCTCCTTTTTGTTATGCAATGAAAATTTACCTATATACCCTTTAGTTTGAAGCAAAGGTGAATTTTTATTCTACAGCTACTTAATTAAAGGGTAAGGTAAAAAAAGAGATAGTATCAACAAATTTTGTTGATACTATCTCTTAATAATATTTCCTTACTCGGACAATATCTCCATTAACACCCTAAACACTCCAGTGGGGTTCTTCTCCAAATCCTCTAAGGAAACCTCTTTCATAAAATCATCTAGCTTTTATGAAGAATATCCTTTAAAGCGGGGGAGTTCAACAATAAGGCATTCATGAAGTGGAAGAAATGATCCTAATGCTGCATTTCTTTGGAGTCAAGAAGCATTGGGTGGGGAAAACAAAAGAACCTTCCCTTTGTTTCCAAATTTACTCCATTCAACTATTCCATTTTCTGTGTTATAGTTCAATATTGAACTATAACAATCAGATGAACGATTTTATAATTATTTCCTAAACTAAACGAAACAAAATAAAATGAAATTTAAATGAGGTTAAATATATGAGTGTATTAACGGTTACAGACCTAAACCACGGATTTGGCGATCGTACGATCTTTGATAATGTTTCCTTCCGCTTGTTAAAAGGTGAACATATAGCTTTAATTGGGGCAAACGGCGAAGGTAAATCGACGTTTATGAATATCATTACAGGGCAACTTCAGCCTGACGATGGAAAAATAGAGTGGTCAAAGCATCACCGAGTCGGTTATCTTGATCAACATACGGTTTTACAAAAGGGAATGTCAATCCGTGACGTATTAAAAACAGCTTTTCAATATCTCTTTGACGTTGAAACGAATATTAATACCATTTATGAAAAGATTTCAGACGTTACACCTGAAGAAATGGAAAAGTTGTTAGAGGAAGTTGGTACATTACAAGACATATTAACAAATAATGATTTCTATATTATTGATTCTAAGGTAGAAGAAGTGGCACGTGGTCTTGGACTTGATGGTATAGGATTAGAAAAAGATGTTCATGATTTAAGCGGTGGGCAACGAACGAAGGTTTTATTAGCCAAGCTTTTACTTGAGAAACCAGATATTCTTCTTTTAGATGAGCCTACAAACTATTTAGACGAACAACACATTGAGTGGTTAAGACGTTACCTGCAAGAATACGATAATGCTTTTTTATTAATTTCTCATGATATTCCATTTCTTAATAGCGTTGCAAATGTGATCTACCATTTAGAAAATCAGAAATTAAATCGCTACGTGGGTGATTACAACCATTTCCTTATTGCCTATGAAGCTAAAAAAATACAAGTTGAGGCTGCCTTTAAGAGACAACAATCAGAAATTGCTAGTTTAAAAGATTTTGTAGCCCGTAATAAGGCAAGGGCATCTACCAGCAGCCTTGCCATGTCGAGACAGAAAAAACTCGATAAAATGGATGTTATTGAAATAGCACAGGAACGACCAAAACCTGATTTCAACTTTAAAGAAGCAAGAACCTCAGGTAAATTAATTGTTGAGACGAAAGAATTTGTCATTGGGTACGATGAGCCACTATCAAAGCCGTTAAATCTTTATATAGAGCGTGGACAAAAAGTGGCATTAGTTGGAGCGAATGGGATTGGTAAGACTACACTCCTTCGTAGCATGCTCGGAGAAATAAGATCTCTTTCTGGTTCACTTGAACGCGGTGAACATCAGTATATTGGGTATTTTGAACAAGAAGTGAAAACGGAAAATCAAAACACGTGCATCGAAGAAATATCGAATACGTTTCCTCAGTTAAGCCAAGGACAGGTACGCGCTGCTCTTGCGAGATGTGGGTTAACTAGAAAACATATTGAAAGTAAAATATACGTATTAAGTGGTGGAGAGCAAGCGAAAGTCCGGTTATGTAAGCTCCTTAACCAAGAAAGCAATATCCTTGTTTTTGATGAGCCAACCAACCATTTGGATAAAGATGCAAAAGCTGAGCTAAAACGAGCTTTGAAATCGTATAAGGGAAGCGTGGTCCTTATCTCTCATGAACCTGATTTTTACCAAGACGTGGTAACAGATATTTGGGACGTAGAATCATGGACAACGAAAGCCATCTAAACTTGAACGATCCGAGTAGGAGTCGCCATTTCTGACTACCCATATGAATAGTAAAAAAGGAGAGCCGATTACTCTCCTTTTTTCTTATATTCCATAAATCTTCAGTGAAACAAGATTTACACGGCGGCATGCTACCTTCTTCAAATTATTGACAAATCGTTTAATTTAACTTAATCAATAATACCAATCAATTTCCCATAAATCCCCTTCCATCGTAGTTCGTTAATTCCATTGAAATGTCTCATCTACTTCAATCCCATTTAAAGAGTAAGTCAATATCTCTCTTAAACTCATCTCTTGTGGCTGATGCATTAAGTAGGTATATAATTGATAGAGGTTGTGGCTATGGAAGGAGGATTCTCCATAGTTTTTTTGAAAGTTTTTTTTATAAAATTTAGCATCGATGACAATTTTTTGCTGGCCGTTTTATGGGTTAGCGAAACATATGTCTTTTCCAAATGGGCAATTAAGATTGATCCCCCTCAAGCTGCCACTGCATGACTTCTGAATAGACACGATAATCCTGCTGCTCTAGCTGATAAAAGTGAAACAGAAATTTCTCGAATATATGATTTAACGAGGTATCGTCTAGTTCCGCAGAAAATAAACTCCAGTTTCCGTGATTATTGTAAAGTAACGTTAATTCATGTACTGATGCTCCACATGCATAAATGCAGTGGGTTCATAACTTCCTAGTCTTCTCCTATTCGTACACACACTTTTCTTCGAGAAGAAAACGGCTTTGGAAACAGGAACTGGAACTAGTTCTGTTCGAACATTCGTAGTCAAAGCAACCTCTGTTACCATTCACGACTACATCTTTTGTTCTTTCGAACTCGGCTACATCAAACCGCAAAGAAATAAAATTTTAGGCTGCACATTCTTCAGGCTTTTTTCCTTTCAATTTGATACCAGAATTTAAGATTACTTCATGTTTATTCTCGATTTTCTCAATTTCTTCTTCGTGAAATTTATAAAATTGCTCAAACTTATTTAAACAAGATACTCTATCTGATTTAATTCCTAACAAATCTGAATTCATTAAAAGAAAAGCAGAATATAAATCACGTTGGACCTTGGTATCATCATCAAATCTATGCCATCGTTCTATTAATTCTTTCTTTTTGCATTTGTCTGCTTTGTGGTCATATTGACTAGCTTTAAAAGAGGATGTCTTGACTTTGATAAATGTACCACCCAAAGCAGTGACTTTTTTCGAAAGAATACTCACGAAGGATGCGGGAGAACGCCGGGCTATGGTTTTGCCGAACCGTTTTTTCCTTTTAAACTTACCTGTTTTTTCACTTACTTCTGTCTTTTTAGAACGCTTTTGGAGGGATTTAAAATTCATTTCTTCGACGTAAAATGTATCACCTAACATGACCATTCGATTGACTTCATATTGGTGGCTAAACTTTCGATATAAAGATAATTTACGGTATAACTCTTTCAATTGAGATTTTAGTTTCTTATAGTTCTTGGAAAACTCCCACTGCTTTTTACCTTTTCTAATACGGCCTGCATCATCGAAGTTCAGTGGATTAGTTGCTCTTTTCGAACGGTCTAGCTTTCTATTGTATAACCTAATTTCTCGTTGAACATGCTCTACTTTTTTAATGTTTTCAGCCAGGTTTTTCAATAAAACCTTTGTTGTACTTGAAACGGCAATCGAGGATGTACCAATATCGATCCCAACCGGACCTTTTCCTAAAGGATACTTAACTTGCCCTGTTTTTCGGTCTCTTTTTACTGGAGGATAACCCGTACAAACCAGTTGAGCATAGTAGCGTACGATACCTCTGATGACCCGTTTTAAAATACGAATATATTTTACCCTATAAAAGTCTGTAACAGTTTCCACTTCTTGGTTCTTGTATTGAAATATTTGTTGGGAGTTTAGTAGATAAAAAGCTTCTTTTAGATACATATCCATTTCTTTTACCTTCAGTTCAAATACCCTATCATTTGAAATTACTTTTCCATCTTTAAATCTCCAACCTGTATCGTTGTTTTTTCCTTCAAAGGAATCCATTTCCCCACGCTTTACAAAAACCACTTTCTTTGCTTTACCAAACAACTTCTTTTTGAAAGTATTCCATGCTCTTGTGGCTGTTTTTTGGGCAATGATTGAATTTATCTTACCATGAAAGTGATTTCGAACTTCTTTTATGTATTCGTGCATGGAATATTCCGTTAATCCAAATTCTTCTCTTAGTTTCTTGAATTCTTTAGAAAGGTTTTTCTGTTCATTTTGAAAATACTCCATCTTTTCTTTGTTACCTTTTTTAGCTAGATGTGACTTTAAGGCTCTTGAAATACGGACTAATTTTTTGTATCGTTTTGTCCTTTTCATTTGTTTTTCTCTCTTCAAATACTCGCCCAACGAAGTATTATAAATCACTCGATTAACTTCCAGTTCAGCGTCGATCATTAATAAGTCTCTATTCGTACCTTTTAATTCTACATCGATGATAAATGAAGGAGTTTTTGCTTTTACCATGTTTCACACCTACTTTCACAACTAACATCAAACGTATGTTCTTATATATATATTACCAAAAAAAACCTAAATGCGCAATAAAAAAATCGGTTCATCCCCATACTTAAAAGCAGGGGCTTTCCCGATTTAGTATTGGTATACGAGCAATATGTACCATCCGCTTGTAATAGACATTGTGCCCTCCAAAGTACATTTTTAAAAAAATGGCCTTGGTTAGCGGCGGTGTATCCACTTCCGGCATGTACTCTAGATAGGTGAAGCTGCGTTTTCTTGTTTCCTCTTTAACGTAGCGATTGACACAAATCGCTTTTAACGTGCTCTTCATTACTTGGTTCAACAAAATATTCGCTGAATATTGATCTTTCTCGCAAATGACAATCGGTTGTCTAGCAACAATATAGGACATGAAATCATTCATCATCACGCGACCGCCTAAATGACTTGTAGGTTTCTTGACGACCACATAATTTTTCACCAGTCCCCGACGATGGATGGCTTGGACTTCTTGTATAAATTGCTTCGCGATAAAGTTATAGGTAATCAAATCTTCATCGATATATCATTGAACCTCTTCACCGCACTCCGGCATCTAATTCACATAACTAAGTAAACAAAACATGTTGCGAATCGGAACTTTAAACAAAGCTTCCATCTTAAATTCCCTTAATCAGTGACTGAACGATTTCAGAGAAATCAAAGAAGTATTCCTCAATTAATGTATGATTTCAAAGGTCACTATCCCCTCATACCATCCGTTTTCGTACATCTTTTCAGGTTTCGCCGTGAAAAAGGAATGTCCAAAATTAGAAGTGCCACAACCAGAAGTTTATCAAGATATGTAGATTTATAGAATATAAGGTGCAGATACCGCCTATTTAAAGGTTATACTGGAGAGTTAGCAATTGCCAGTGAGTAAACCCAATTAAAAAGTACGTGGAACATTTTTGTGAATCAAGAAAATCCGGGACTGACACAGGCACCGGATCTCTTTGATTTGTTTTCTAAGTGCACAGAAATCTTAATTCCACTATCTATCATATAATAAACCCGAAAGTGGCTTTGTTTTGCATTGCAAACTCATCCAATGATACTTAGCCTTATATGAAGTACGTGTTCCTCAGACTGTAGGTTTTCCCGCTCGCTTCCTTCAGATTCCACGTCACTGTGGACACCCTTGCGTTAAGCTAGCCATTACTTCTACCTTCATGCTTCGGGACTTGCACCCATGCTGGACGTTTTCGTTTAATCATAAAAGAACCTTTAACCAATGGGCATGCTATTCCGTTCGATGGAATCAAGCTGAACCGAAAATCGCAATCATGCTGAACTTTTGTCTTTTTGCAGTACCGTACCTAACCTACTTCTCTTTCATTTGTTTCAAATGGTTTTAGTTCTTGATCGATTGTTACTTTATTCTCCGAAAAGAAGTCGAAATCATCTTTTTGATTACCTCAATCATTTTATTCTACAAAAACTCCCCAACCGTCAGAATAACCACCATGTGGTTTACTTAAGTTATTTAATTTATTCTGTATTTGAATTAGTTCTTTATAATTTAATAACATTCTTTTAGAGCAACAACATGCCCACTCTTCAGTTTCGTCGTCTTGCTCTAAGAAACAATTGAATCCTTCTTCTTTTAGTACTTTCGATAATTCTTCACCTGTTGCTTTATCAGGCACTGCAACAAAAAAGTCTACTGATTGTTGTTTTTTAAAATCTAATCCATCTTTATATAGACTATGTAAAGCATCTCCATCAGCATCATTTGGAAATTTCATTCGTTTTTCCTCCATATCTATTACATTCATTGTTTTCATTATAATTCACTTATTTCTTTTCGACTAACCATAAATTTTTATTGTTCAAAAAGATATAAAGCCACAACGGCAATTTGGAAGGTACAAAAAATTTTATAAAATTTAATGTATCCAAATTGCCGCTACAGTTGATATCTTTGATGATAACTATACTTTTTTTGGAAAAAACATTGTCTTTATAGATGAACTGCAGCAATTGGACAGAAAAACAGTTATGCAAAAAGTAGTTGATTTAGGTGGAGTTATCAAAAGTGGCGTTAGCAGCAAAACGCATTATTTATTCGATGGTATATTATAAAAGTAAGGTACCATCCCCTGTGAATGGAACTTGGTTTTTCCACCAATGTGGACATTTGAGGGCTACAACTTTCATCTTTATTCTACAAATCTCGACATATAACGGGTGGTGACAGGCACAAATTCTAAAAAGTAACCAAATATAATTTGGATAATGTCTCCTATCTTGTTACTTAGTTTTATCTTTACTTTTTAATAATATATTTATATAATAGAATATCCATAAAACACACTAATCTTATAGGTTATGAGGTGAATAACTTGTCGCAAACAACATTGGATGCAACAACAAAGGCGAAATATACATCATGGAATCATAAATCAACAACTTTTGTTACAAACCTTAACTCTGTTCAACTTAAGCTAGTTTTGTCGGGTATAGTCGCAGCCCTTTTCTTATTAGCAGCGATTGTTTATTCAGCAAATTGGACACAAGGTATACTTTTCATCATTGGCTTAATGCTCGGTGCAGCACTACTTTACGCTCGTTTTGGATTTACGTCAGCATTCCGCCGATTAGTTTCTATTGGAAATGTCCAGGGACTACAAGCACATATGCTAATGTTTGCCATCTCGACTACATTATTTGCCATTATTCTAAGTACTGGTTTTAGCTTTACCGGTGTTACCCCAGCTGGTTACGTTTCACCTGTTGGCATACCAGTTTTATTCGGTGCTTTTCTATTTGGAATAGGCATGCAGCTTGGAAATGGATGTGCTTCGGGATTACTCTATAATCTAGGCGGCGGTACCTCCTCTATGGTCTTGACCCTTTTTGCTTTCATTACTGGCTCGACTTTAGGTGCGTACCATTTTTCCTTCTGGATGCAGGAAACACCAACACTTCCACCTATTTCTTTAGCCACATCAACAGGGCTTGGATACTTTGGGGCATGGCTGGTTCAAATAATCCTGTTTACCGTTATTTACTGGATCACGATTCAGGTTGCTAAAAAGAAAAATCCGCCAATGATGAAGCCACTGCCGACCACAACAGGGTGGAAAAAGGTTATTCGAGGTTCTTGGCCATTATTAACAGCTGCCATTGTATTAGCAATCCTTAATGCATTAACCTTAACGGTTAGAGGAACACCATGGGGAATCACTTCTGCTTTCGCACTTTGGGGCGGTAAAACGTTAAATACTCTTGGGGTCGATGTAACAAGCTGGGGTTATTTTACAGGTGCAAACAGCGAGGCATTGAAAAATTCCGTTTTATCTGATTCTACAAGTGTGATGAATTTTGGAATTATCTTAGGTGCATTTATTTCAGCATCGTTCCAAGGTACTTTTAAACCAAAGAAAATAAAGCCGGGTGTCGCCGGAGCGTCCATTCTTGGTGGACTATTAATGGGATATGGTTCTCGTCTTGCATTCGGTTGTAACATTGGAGCCTACTTTGGCGGGATCTCATCTTTCAGCCTTCATGGATGGGTATGGATGATCATGGCGTTGCTCGGAACTTTCGCAGCTCTCTTTATTCGTCCTATGTTTGGATTAAAAAATCCATCATCCAAAGATACATTTTGTTAAAAGATAAAAGTGCCAGGATACTGTAGGAGGGCACTGAAAAAGTTCACAAACCGGAAAAAGGTAGAAATCTCAAATTTTGAGGTTTCTACCTTTTTTGTTAGCTGTCTTTGATCTCTCATCTACTTCTAAGTGACCGTTCTTTCTTCTTTTTGCTGTTTCTGGGCTCTTATAACCTCTATGAGTGACCGCTCTTTCTTCTTTTTGCTGTTTCCGGGTTCTCATAACCATTATGAGTGACCGCACTCACTTCTTTTAGCTGTTTCCAGGCTCTTATCCACTTTTGTACAGTTTTTCAGTGGCCTCCCCTGTTGGGCCTGGCACTTTTATGTCATTCACATTTATTCTGGATCTCCGCCAATTGTTTTGAAGTAGTAAAACGGAGTGTTCTTTATAAATACTCTTTTATCCAGATCTTTTGTCATCATCTTATTATATAGCTCAAGAGTGGATTATTTTTTATGGTTAAATGACAGTATGGCTATGACTAAGCTTGCAAATGCAATCGTAATCATTAGAGTTTCAAAAACTGTCATTCAACATCACCCCCTTTCTGCTTGGGAGTGTGCCGACCACCCTTGAGAAATCCTATTCTATTGCACTTATAGTATATCATTAGCACAGCTAAAAGAGAACATATGTTTCAGTAAGGTTTGAACAGGTATACAAAAGGAAGTTCATTTCACACGAATTGGACTTCTTTTATTTATATATAATATTTTTTAATTGCCTAATCATACATGTTTTTAACTGTGTAACTATTTCTAATGGAAGTCCAACTATAAGGGTTTAAAAGCTTTTAAATGACGTTTTTTGATTTAATACTTTAATAAGTTAAAACTTTACTTTATTATTAAATTAAACTATTAAACTTCATAGAACTAGAAAAGGTTGAATTGTTTCGGAAAGGATGAATGGTATGGATGAATTATCCACGATAAAGAAAGTTGCGATTCTAGGGAGCAGCGGCGGAAACCTGTTTTATTTGGGAGGCAAAGAACCTGAAAAACTATTAGAGGAGCTTCTTTTGCAAATCGAAGCTGCTGGAATGGTGTGCGGTACGTTACAGTTCATCGCAGCAAAAGCCTCTATGGACGCCGTGAAGGAAAATACTCCGGCTGAACTGTATACCTGGGATGAAAGCACTCGGAAACCAACTGTCATAGCAAAAGGAACCATTGCGGACGTAAACACTACTGCTTCCCAACTTGATTCTGAGATCGCTGCAAAAATTGCCAAAGGTGAAATGGATGCCGTTATTTTCATGAGTGCAGATCCTAATGGAGCCAATAAAAGTGCCGTTGAAGCAGCTGCAGCAATGAACTTGCCAGCTACAGGGACCGGTGGTACCTCAATGGCGGCGATTGCTTCAAAGGGAGTAAATGTAATATCCACTTCAGGTACAACGGGAACAACCAATCGAACACGAGCGGTTACCTTTCTTACATCATTAAGCAAGCATTTTGGTGTTCCTTACCGGCCAATCATCGGTAAAGCACTAAACAATAATCAACTAGACAAAACATCTGTTCTGCCATTTCAACGAATAAATCTACGTGGAATGATGCTGTCGTCTCTTCCAGGTTTTATTGCAATGGCTCTTGTGTTAGCCTTGAGCAAGATTCCAGGATTAACAATGCTTGGAGAAGTATTCGATCTGATGATTAACGCTCTTCCTGTTATTCTAGCCGTCGTAGCAGCGAAACAAGTAGCAGATTTTGATGATGTCTCGATTGTGGCAGGAATTGTGGCTGGTGTTTTATCTGTGAAAGGTGGACTTATCGGTGGGATAATCGGAGGTATTTTAGCCGGACTTTTGGTTCAATACATATTTAGAAAATGTGTCGAGTGGAAGTTCCCCGCAACAACCGTCAATATTGCAGCAGGCGGGATTGCTGGGTTGATTTCTGGATTGGCTGTCTTCTTCCTCATTGCTCCGGTTGCCTTATGGCTAGGTGAAGGGATCCGCTCATTACTGGACCTGCTAGTTTCTACTAATGGAGCACTTGCTGGTCTTATTGCTGGGCTCCTCATTTGGCCGGCGATTATTGGCGGCGTCTATCATGCGGCAATTCTTCCGATTGTACTGTTAGAAATGGAAAAGACGGGGAACAGCTTTTTAGGTGCGGTTGACATGGCAGGATTGGTAATGGTATCAGCGGGAATTACCCTCGCCAATATTGTTTCACCTCGGGATAAAGGCGAAGCTGCGGTGGCTGCTCCTGGATTTGCTATCAATATGGGCTTTGGTACATTTGTTGAAGCCGCTTATCCGTTTATGTTTTCCAACAAATATATCTTTGCCGGAGCGATTCTTTCATCTGGATTAGGCGGATTACTGGTGGGACTTTTTGATGTACGAGGAACGGCTTATGTACCATCATTCATGGCACCACTGTTATCTAATCATATGACAGGCTTTATCATTGCAATGGCTGGAAGTTTAATTTGTTCGTTCCTTATTACTCTCTCAATTAACAAAATTTCTGTAAAAAAAACGAGGAATACAGTTAAGGAGAATGAAATAGCCGGTTAATCGATGAATGTAAAAACGAACCTCAGTTCTTTCTTTGAGGTTCGTTTTTTTTAAAACCCATTTTTAGTTCAACAAGAAGTTCTTTCTTTTAAGGTAAAATCTTAACCTTAAAATTACCACACCAATCCCCCTCTTTTTATTTATATTTCGTGATAAAGTCAGCTCTTCCCTGCTTACTTAGATTATCAGAAAAATAAATGAATCTTAGCCTACCCGATAGATCCTCCGTTCTGTCAACCAACAAAATATCCTATTTTTCTCTAAAATATGGTAAATTATAGTGAGAAAATACTTAGGGAGTTGTTGGAATGAAAATTGAAATTGGGGAGTCATTGATGCTATCTTGGCTGAAACACATTAAGAAATGCCAGACAGCTCAATTGAATTGGAAAGCATCCACCCATTCGTGGGAATTACATAACGAAGACACGATTAAAAAAATCATGAACTCAACAAAAAAGTATTTCTTGGAAAAACATAATCTTAACATCTATAAAAATACCACTTCCCATCTGCAATTCTTACAACAGGGAGAAATTGATTTCTTGGAATCGAGATCCAAGCTGGCGGCGTTGCTAATATCTATGGGGTAGGTATTGCCTTTCATGAAGGTGGTCTAAATTATGGTAGCAGTATTGGTATCCTTGAAAGAATCATTAAAAAGATGATTAGAACAGCCTTCCTTATTCATGGTTATTTTAATCTATCAAGAGGAACAATTGTTTTTGCCTCCCAAAAAATAAATAAGGCCACATATGAACCACTTAAGAATGCGGTAAAATTATTAAATAAGATTTTCAAGGTTTTTCAATTAGAATTCACCTTCATACTTTATGGGAATCAAGAATTTAAAGACAATGTATTTGAGCCAGTAGTGAACCTATCCAGTTCGGTTGCTGCTACATTAGAAACTACCCTCTCTGAACAAATAAACCAAGTTCCACGCCAGGATGAGGATTACACGTTATCAGCAAAGCAGATCGAATATGCACTTTCGTTAATCGAAAAGGTAAAAGGAGAATTTGAACTGGCGATTGAACCTTCCAATTTAACGATAAAAGACCTTAATAGATTAATTGCCTATAATCGCTACAAAAATAAGGGTACTCTCATAAATTTGGTGAAAAAGGGAGTTCTAAGGAAAAAGAATAAATTTGCATCAAACTCCTATACCATTCTCTGACCTGCAAGCAATTATGAAAAATATCGTAAAAACTATTATATAAAATTGACGCTGACAGAATTTTTAGATAATATTATATTTGGAATATATTGTATAACAACAAATTACTCCATCGTTTCTGCATCTTAGATTTCCCTCATTTATCATTTGCTTATTGGACAAATATTTTAATATTTTGAGAGGAGTCTTTTTTATGGCACTAAAACCTTATGTGGCAAAATTTTTAGAAGGAAACCCATTAGCTGGCTTAACAACGGTAGAAGATCTTATCAACTATAGGGGCACGGTACGGGAAATACTTCCTCCAGTGGAAGCTAGACCGCAAGTCCAAGCGATTGAAAATCGTACAATAGAAGGATCTGATGGCCATGCTGTTCCTGTCCGAATTTATACACCTGCTGGTGAAGGGCCATTTCCTTTATTTGTCTTTTTTCATGGCGGAGGATTTGCTGTTGGAGATGTAGAAGAGTACGATGTGCTATGCCGTATTTTAACTTTAAAGACCGGTGCCAAAGTCATCTCAGTGGACTATAGACTTGCACCTGAACATAAATTTCCGGCTGCACCTGAAGATTGTTATACAGCTGCCAAATGGGCGTTCGAACATGCTGAAGAGTTAAATGGAGACCCTTATAACCTAATTGTCGGAGGCGACAGTGCAGGCGGGACATTAACCGCTGCTGTTACGCAAATGGCACGTGATCGGAAAAGCATAAAAATAGCGAAACAAATATTAATGTATCCAGTTATGGATTTTCATTCATTAGATTTTCCTTCCGTCTATCCGTCGTACTCGGTAAATGCTGAAGGATTTGGAGTCACTAGCACTCATATGGGGCTTTTTTGGGATTTATACTTGGAAAATAAAGAAGACCGAAACCATCCGTATGCCTCACCGATTAGCGCTGCTGAGTTAAAAGACCTGCCGCCAGCTCTTTTATTCACATCAGAGTATGATGTGTTACGTGATGAAGGAGAACAGTACGGCCGCAGGCTCCACGAATCAGGTGTTCCGGTGATGGCCAAACGCTTTAACGGCATGATCCATGGTTTTCTGCAATTTTTTGTTGACAAAGACGCAGCTCTTGAAGCTTTAGATATGATAAACGCATTTGTTCAAGACAAAACATTGATTAGTTCAAGATAGAGGAAACAAAAGCCTTCATCTGTTTTATTATCGTTTCATACAAATACAAAGATAAGCCTAATTCCTCAGTAAAAATAAGGATGAATTAGGCTTCTTCATTTTTCAAAACCTTGACGTTACCCCATTGGTAAATGCCTAGGCAGTAAGTGGTAAATTTCGTGAAAACTGCTGGTAAAAGACATGGCAGAAGTGGTACATTCTTATGGCTTTAATCAAGTAATTACGGTCAATAAAATGTGTCAGTTCCGCCAACCTTTTTACCATCATTCGCCAGGGTTATTAACTCGTTTTGCCATGCTGAATGGAAGAGAACAATTTTTTTGCAGATTCAAAGGATCCAGCTTTAAATTGCTGAGTCGCTTCTTGATAAGTTGTATCGACTAATAAGCTGCGTACATCTTAATAATTTTCTATGTTCTTATAAATTGTAATTGCCTTTGTGAAGTTTCCCTCAGTTAGCAGATTTTTGCCTAACTGGTAATTCGCTTCAAAATATAAATTTACACTATCCTTATAACTCTCTATTTCCCCAAATATTTCAACAGCTTGAATATAGTCTTCCTCTTCCATATGTTGCTTTCCCAGAAGATACCTTGCTTCATTTTCTAATTCATGACTATCTTCGTAAGTTGTCTATTTCAGTAAATATCGAAATTGCATTGGCAAATTCTTTTTGATCCATCATATGTTGGGCGATTCTGTAACACTCTCCAATACCATTTCAGAAGAATTTTTGTAATCCTCTAGTTCAGTAAAGGCATCTATCGCTTACTCATATTCACCATTTTGTAAAACCAAAAATAGAACGAGGATTATTTATTCGAAAATCAGGATTGATATATGTTTATCTTCTTCATTTCAATTATTTGACTAATATCTAAATTGCTATGGTACATGGATTTGGCGAGATTATAAATGAATAAATTTACACTTGGTTTTCTAATTGATTAATTTTTTCTAATTTTTCTAATCGTAACTCATGAAGTGTTTGTGTTTGACCCTCAACAACTAACCATTCATAGACAGATAATGAGCTCCATCCAGTCACCTTTTTACCAAATTCATTGTATGACATGGTTTTATCTTGGTAAATCACAGTATTTTCATCCACTACTTTTGCTTTTTGTGCAGGATATTTTTTAATATAGATTTCCTGATTAGGCTGCATAATGCCCCATTCAAATAATTGAGGCATTTTTGGCAACGATCGCTTCGAAATTTTAGAGGTAGATAATCTCATCTGACTTGGTGAAGCAGTATTTCCGACTTCTACATAAAAATCATCTAAAGAAGGAACTGGTAGCAGCCTAACAACCTCTAGGAAGAATTGATCTTTAAACTTTTTCGGCTCAACTGTAATACAAGTAATATCAACATGATTATTGATCAGCCAAGCACATGCAGATAAGGTTTGCTCGTCAAACTGAGAGGCTACTAAAATAATTCGTTGTTTCTTATTAAAATTACGCATTGCGTCATTATCGGTTAAAAATTCATTAATCATACGCCTTGCTTGTTCTGAAGATGTTAATGCCTCGTGCGTGACTTTACCTTTCTTCTCAAGATATGGGGCGTAAATTTTATTAATCACATCGTCAATGTTATTAATCTTTGCATAATTAGCCGCATAGCGAATGGCTTGAAACTCAAAGGGTTCTTTCCGATTACGTATATCTTCAACATCGCGTTTTATTTCGATTAAAACTAAATTACCTTGATTATCAATTGCAACTAAGTCGCTTCTACCTCTTTGGGTATTTTGGATTTGCTGACCAATCAATAATAAAGTTTCTTCCTCATCAACAAGGAGTTGTAAATTATCTGAAAGAAACTCCTCGATATCTGATTCTTGAATACCTAGCTCTTTAAAGGTGAAAGAGTGAAATTCTTCATTTTTTAGCTTGATATCTCTATTATTAATGGTGATAGGAACATGCATAAATTATTCTCCATTCTCCTTTAATGAGTGCAGTTAGATTCTAGTCCTATAACAAAAATTTTTTAGGATATTATTGGATAGTTTCTTACATTTAGTCCAAAATATGTTTGCAGTTTTTACCTATATAGATTATCAGCTACCGTTTATGAAATCCCAACTGTTCACCGTTTCCCATTCCTTCAAGAGGTACATTACAATGAATTTCTCCTTCTCTCAGAAGAGGAATACTTTAGGTGATAAAAGTATAAAACAACTGCAGAATATATGTATAAAAATGCATAAAGGGCCATTATTATAGCAGCCCTTTAGATATCTATATTATAGACTTAATGGTGATCGTGCCTTGCGTTCAAAGTGAAAATGAAGACGATATTCACAAATTTCCTTTGTCCACTGGAATAAAATATCCTCATGTTCCTTTATTACATCAAAGTTTAATCTAAATACATCATCTTCATAGGAGATTAAGCCTTTAGAATTGCCACTCCATTTTGTCATAGGCATGGCAGCAATCAGTTTGCTGACACCTTTTTCATCATAATCCCATAATCTCTTGGCTCCTTTATCGGAAAAATCAATTCTTTTGCGATGTTCTTTTTCCATAAGGTAGTGATGAAAGAAAGGTGCTACATCTTTTGAAGATATAGGCTTGAACCAGTTCGATTTTCCCCGTTCGAGCATAGCTAATAATACAACCATTTTATAACTCTTAGCCATCCCTGTTTTTTCTACTTCGACTAACCAATTTTCATATCGGTCAAATATTTCAATCTCACGCTCTGTTAATTCTTCAGCCCATTTTAGAAAACCAAAATAAGAATTAAATTCCTGTCGATATTGCGGTGAATCCGCAGCTCCCTTTAAATGTAATTCCAAATAGGTAGGTCTTCTTCCTATATCCCTCTTTAAATCCATATAATCATGGAAGAGCTTCTCTCTTCTTGGTTGTCGCTTTCTGATCATTTCTTTAAGAAGGTCAATAACATTAACATCCAAATCAATCTCACAAAAGCCCGGTAATGTTGGCTGAATGTTTCTCGATTTTCCCTCATTAGGTTGTGTATCAAATAATCCTAGTTTAATATCTGCATTACGATAATTTCCGATTAAGTCAATAATGACACACTTTTCCTTGTGAGGATGCAGTCGAAGACCACGGCCAATTTGTTGAGTAAAAACGGTCAATGATTCCGTCGGCCTGACAAATAAAAGCGTGTCTACGGCTGGAATATCTACACCTTCATTGAAAAGGTCAACCGTGAAAATAATATCCATTTCACCCTTTGCCAGTTTCGAAATGGCCTGATTTCTACTGATTCCAGTCTGCTGAGAATGGAGACTAACGGTATGATAGCCATGGTTATTAAAATACTTTGACAAAAAGTCTGCTTGTCTAATGGAAGAACAAAACCCCAGTGTTCTAGTCTGCTTCTTATCTTCCCATGCATGTAGTATCTTTTGAGCTAATTCTTCTCTTAATTGAACTTGTAGTAATTCCTCTTCGGCATATCGATTTCCCAGCCACGTTATTTGACTATAGTCTGTGTCGTCATATACCCCATAATAGGTAAAGGGTGCTAACCATTGCCGGTTAATCGCTTCCAAGAAATCTAATCTGAATGCAACGTTCCCATCACAAAGCGCATATACATCTTTATTGTCGTTTCGATCAGGAGTCGCTGTTATCCCTAGTAAAAATTTCGGCTGAAAATAATCTAACGCACGTTTATATGAATCCGCTGCAGCATGATGGAATTCATCCACAATAATTAAATCAAATTCATCCGCTCTAAACTGTTCAAGGTGCTTTTTAATACTTAGTGTATAGATCGAAGCAAATATGGCATCTGCTCCACCTTCTTTTCTCTTGCCATTGTATATACCATACTGCTTTTCAGGCATAATTCTCTTAAAAGAATCTCTTGCTTGATAGAGAATTTCCTCACGATGAGCAATAAAGAGAATCTTAGTAAAGTTTTGTGCAAAAAATCCAGCCAAATATGTTTTTCCCAGTCCAGTAGCCATCACAACCAGAGCTTTATTGTATTCTTCTTCCAAAGTCTTATTTAACTCTTCAAGTGCCTCAATTTGCGCAAATCGAGGCAGTATTTCTCCATAAGAAACCGGTGGTTCTAATATGATTTCGGGATTTTCAGAACTATCCTTTTTTGCAGGAAGCATTAATTCTTGTTCCTCAAGTTCTGTCCATTTTCGAACTAGATTCGGATGTTCTCGCTGGTACTCATAATAGTGAGCTCGATACTCTTCGAGTGTTTCTTTATTTAATGAGACCGTTTGATCCGAGTAGAAAATAGAAAGAAATTCCTTTAGTGCTTCATCAAAAATCTCTTTTTCGTCACTCACAGAAATATTCCATTCGATGCCTTGATTCAAAGCAGAATTTGAAAGATTGGAAGAACCAATAAAGAGGACATCATGTTCATTGGATTGAAAAAGATATGCTTTTGGATGAAATGAAACACCATTACTTTTCCATAGTCGAATGCTAACACGCTCATCAATTGAAAGCAGTTCCTCTAGAGCGTCTGGTTGAGTAATGTACAAATAATCACCTGTACAAATCTTAATATCCGCTCCATTTTGTGCAGCTTTCTTCAAGGCATCTTTGATAAATTTGACCCCTGATTTCATGACAAATGAAGACAAAACACAGACTGTAACGGCCCCTTCAATTTTGTCATTTAAATGTGATCCCAGGTCTCTTGTAATCAATTGGATCTTACTCATCCTCAACCTCTATTAAATAGATTTTATCTTTAAACCCACCGCGCTTCTCTGCCTTTTCCTGCCGTACCTGTTCCACCTGTTCAATGTTCGCTCCATGGCATTCAGCAAGAGCATGGATAATTTCCAAAAGGTCAGCTAACTCTTCAACTGCATCTTTATCATTTTCTGCATGTATGTATTCATAAAGCTCTTCAAAGCTTTTTGTTTTCAATTCTTTTATGTATTCTTTATTATCTAGAATTCTTGTTGTAAATTTTTTTCCTGTATTTTCAATTATTTCTGGAATACGATCTCGGACTAATTTGTTATAAATAGGCATTTAACGTTTCCTCCATTTTGTATGTATATACTCTTATTATAACGAAACGGATAAATAATTACATTCTTGTAAATTGTTTTGTTCTTAATCGGTGTGCGAAGTAAATATATAAAAATCAAATTATAATGAATGCATGTTGAAATAAAAAGAGCAGAGTACCTTTTAAGATACTCTGCTGGCTTCTAGAATAATGTTCGACCCCGGTGGTCGGGGTCGAAATAGGTATTTAAGTAATGATATAATAAGATTTATAAAGATGATGTGTAAAAATTGTGTAAAAACTATTAATTTCTTTAAAACAGGAGATTTCTCTTTGCTTGTTTCTTTTTAATAAAGTCTAGTTTAGAGCGATCATTATTAAATTTCATCACCTACATGTTATAATCTGTATCATATTTGACCCTATTATTCTTTAGCAAACATATCCCCCAAATCATTTAATTCAGTAGATATTTTTTCTTGCTTTATATCTTTAAATTATGAAAACCACTCTATATTAGTTCTTTCTCGGAGGTACGAATCCATTCTGGAAAACTAAAAAGCCTTGATAAATCAAGGCTTTAAAATTGGTTCATATATCACTTTATTAATTGCCGGAAATGAAATTTATGTGTTTATTCCTCCGAAGGAGTAGATTCAGCGGTCGATTCACTTTTAGATTTAATTAATTCAATTGCCTTTTTAAAACCAGATCCTGATGTCAAGCCGGCCATTTTACCTCCTTTTATCCAATCATTAGATGTTAATTTACTTTCTAAAATTACCCTTGCAAAGATATCAATATTATCTACTTCATATAAAATTTTCGTAATCGCATTTACACCTGTAGTTTTCTGGATATAATAATTGGATTTATACATGATTTCATATTCTTCATCATTGATATAAATAAATTCTTTTCCAAAACAATCATCCCATTTAGATTTTACAATTTCCCATGCATTGTTAATATCCTCTGCTAATTTTTGAGCTAATGAATCTAAAATTTCAAGTCTGTAATCAGTAATACCCGTTAACGCTTTTCTCACCAATGGTATAATTGCCTTTGAAAATGGAGCAATTCCAATAATACCGACTTGATTATTTATTCCTTTTTCAAATTTAATTGCATTCTTCCAGACGCTCTTATCCATCTTCTCATTTAGCAAATAACTCGCTTTAATCGCTATATACGTTTCAAGCTCATCCTTTCCTTCTAGATCCCTTTCTCCTAAAAGGACATACTGTTGCCTAGCTAATAATACTAAATCAGTTTTCAGCTTTTTGGCAGTGGAGTTTATATCTTCAAATACATCTAATTCAATAACTCGCTTATTATTTGGTATTACTAAAATAGTAGTGTTTAACGGTAGCTCCCATAGTAAATGATCAATTTCAGCAGCTTTTGCTAAACCCGCAATACGATGTTGACCATCAATTATCCTAAAGTTTACCAAACCCTCTGCTAAATAAACTTCGACTAATTCATGTGGCGAGATACCATGATCTAAATGTATTTTTTCTATTTTATCTTTAACAGTATCCTCATCGATTCCCAAAATAATTGAAGTAGGAAATATGGCTTCTCCTTCTATTATTGTTAATGCCTTTTCAGCTATATTATTAGTATGCTTAATATCAAGCGGCCTTTGATAACCATATGGATTTTCTCCATAGATAAGCGTCTCAGAATTCTGATAAATCGTTCGTAAATTTAAAGTAGTATTTAAAATTTTTTGATTACCTTGTACAGATAAATGTGCAATTAAATGCATTTACACTCACTCCTTTACAAATAATTTTATTTTCTTACTCATTTCTTCAAATTTCATTTGCTCACTATCCTTAGCTTCTTCTGTTAATTTTTCAAAAAAATTCATCTATTATAACCTTTATTGGTACATCAGGTATCTTGTACTCTTCTTCTAATACCTCTGAAAAAATTAATTGCCCAGCAAGGTAATTAATATAATTTAGAAAGTCAATACTAAATACCCTTTGATGTTCTTTTTCTTCAACCCATTCATTATAAATATCCTTGGTAAATTTATAATACTCTGTTAATTCCTTATACTTCTCAAAATTAATAAAATAATCTATACCTCTTGCATTAACTAATAATTGATTAAATACCGGTTCAAATGGAGTATCTACATCCTCGACATCAATTTCATTTACATTATTTATAGTTTGAAGTACCTTTTCACACAACCATTCAATAAATTCAATATATTGCTCTATATTATGAGTGATATTTGGTTTTAAAGATGCATACCATGATATAGTGATAGCTTCAAATACCCTTAGGTTTATTGTTGTATCTCTATAATCCAAATACTTTTTAATAACTTCACTCATCGTATAATCTTCAGGAATTGAAATAGTTTCTGCAAATTCTGCTAGCTCAAGATTTAAAGAACTATAGTTTGGAGTTACTTCTTTTTCAAGTAGATATAAAACTTTTGCCAATTGTGTGATTTTAGTATTTACGTTAATCTCAAATATCCGTTCCAAGGGTTCTGAAAAATATTTGTGTAATTTCGATTGAAAATCCCATTCTTCCCCATTTTCATGATATTTAGATTCAGACTCACGAACGCTTAATAACAAGTTATCGATCTTAGCTAATAACTCTCCTACATCTTGCATAACAGGCTCGTGAGACTTTCGTATAGGAGAAAATTTACTATTTTTATAGAATTGTTGATGCTCCATATCTCCCCATGCTGATAATAATTGGTTTTTCATTTGGAGCTCAAAATTGAAGCTTTCTCCCTTTTTATGATATACACAATCTATTTTTATAATTTCTTTTCCATTAGTCATCGTTTCAGGCTGATTTTCAAGGTTTATGAACTCAATATAGGCATTATTTTCCCCTTCTTCTATGAATTCATTTCTACTTTCCTTAAATAAATTCAAAAGATTTGAAACGTCTGTTTGTAGATCTCCTAATACCTTTATACCTATTAAATCTTTGTATCTAGAATATAATTCTTCCACTACTTGATCGGTATCTGCATTTGGAATTCTCTTTTTTATATTTAATAAATGATCTTTGATAACTAACTTTTCTCCTAAACTTTCTCCACTTTTCACTCTTGATACAACCTTGTAATATTTCCCTAAATATCCCGAGTTATGATGAATTAATTTATACTTTTCTTCTGAAGCCTTCTTATGTATAACCAGCTCAATTAAATTTTTTATTTCTATAGCGATAACTTCCAAACTTGACTCGATATTTTCTATATAAATAGAAATAATTTTTTCCTTATATGCCCCGTTTGTATAAGACATCTCTTCACTCCCTATTCTTGCAAATAAAAATATGTATTATTTCCTTCAATTAGTCTTAAAATAAGGAGACAATTGAATGTCTCCTTACAAACACTTACCCATTAACTACACTATAAACCTCATTCATCATATCTTCCATAATAACGGTTTTAAATTCATTATTCTCCAGTATCTTCATAAAGAACTCTTGATTGCTACTCATTCTGTCAATAACGAAGTCCATAAATGATTTTTCAAAGGCGAATTTGAAATTTTCTTTTGTGTTGTTTTTAGCTTTTTGGCGAATGTCATCATCATTTAACATATCTTCTTTCACTTGCTCACGAGAAAGCAAATCCGTTTCTGTGAATTGCGTGCCAAAACGCTCATTTAACTTATCTAAAATACTCGATAATCGTACCTTTTCGTCTTCAGGTGCACCACCAGCTCCATGTTTCTGTGGATCAAGTTCTACACCGCCCGTTTTCTCAAGCTCAATGCTACCTTCAAATACTTTTTGATTGCGGTAGTATTCAAGTGCTACATCATCCGCCAAGTAAACGTCCTTATCACCTCGACCTCGTGGCAATTTACGTAACAAATATGTGAGGTAAATATATTGCTTGTGTAGATCTAAATCGATAAATGTTACAACTTGTAGTATAAAGCCATACGTACGTGTAAATTTTGTAGCCACTTGTTTAAATGCAAATTGTTCTTCTCCCGAAAGCTTTTTAAATCGCTCCACACCTTTATCGAGAACCGCATTTAACTCGGCTTGGGCCTTCGTAGACTTCTTCACACCACCCATTACTTCAAGCTCATTTACCTTTTGCACTTCTTCTTCAGTAAATACTTGATATTGCTCTAACTCGGCCTGCATATCATAAAGGATATTCGGATCAGAAATTTCTGAAAGACTTGTCGATTCATAATAAGGCTGAAAAGACGTTTTTATGTCTTCTGGATCATTTACAAAATCCAAAACGAATGTATCGTCTTTACCAGGGCATGTACGATTTAAACGAGATAGTGTTTGCACCGCCTTAATACCGCTTAATGGTTTGTCTACATACATTGTGTGCAACAGTGGTTCATCAAATCCAGTTTGATATTTCTCCGCAACAATTAGCACTTTGTATTCGTCAGAGTTGAATTTTTCAGGTAACTCTTTTTCAGAGAACTGATTCATATCTGGTTCAGTATAATTAATTTCACCATCTCTCACAGTACCTGAGAAAGCAACTACTGTTTTTAAATCATTGTAGCCCATTTCTTTAATATACTTATCGAAAGCCATTTTATAACGTACTGCATGTAAACGACTCGCTGTTACAACCATTGCCTTTGCGCGACCACCAATTTTGCGCTGTACAAAATTACGATAGTGCTCAATAATAATTTCTGTTTTTTGTGCAATACTATGTGGATGCAATGACACGTATTGTGCTAGCTTTTTCGTTGCTTGTTTTTGTGATACCTCTGGATCATCGTCTACTGTCTTTGCAATTTTCCAGAACGTTTTATAGGTCGTATAGTTTTCAAGTACATCTAAAATAAAACCTTCTTCAATAGCTTGTCGCATTGTGTACTGATGGAATGCTACTGGCTTACCATCTACACCAACTGTACCGAATTTTTCTAATGTCTTCGGCTTTGGTGTCGCCGTAAACGCAAAGAAAGATACGTTATCTTGCTTACCACTTTTCATGATTACTTCAACAATTTTTTCGTCAACATCTTCTAAGTTTTCTTCCGCAATACGGTCTTCCTCATAGGCTGCTTCTAACGTTTTATCCGATAACACATTCGTTAATGCAGTTGAAGCTTTACCACCTTGGGATGAGTGCGCCTCATCAATAATGACCGCATACTTTTTACGCTCAAAGCCCGTTACTTTTTCTAAGATGAACGGGAACTTTTGAAGCGTTGTAATAATAATACGTGTCTCATTATTAATTGCACGTGCTAATTGCTCTGAATCTTTATCAATTGGCTCAACCATCCCTGCTTTATGCTCCAGCTGATACACCGCATCTTGCAATTGCTTATCTAACACTCGGCGATCGGTAATAACGATTACACTACTAAAAATTGATTCATTGTCCTCGTTATGTAGCTTCGCTAAACGGTGTGCAAGCCACGAAATCGAGTTCGTCTTGCCCGATCCCGCAGAGTGCTGAATTAAATAATTATGACCGACAAGCTTTTGTGCAACAGCTGCTTCTAACTTACGTACAACATCAAGCTGATGGAAACGGGGGAAAATGAGCATTTGACGCTCACCTATCGTTTCACCGTTTGAATCTTTAATGTCGTCCTTCTTAATAAAGATGAAGCGGTATAAAATGTCGAGCAAGCTATCTGGGGCTAAAATTTCTTCCCATAAATAATGCGTACGATAATTGTCACCGTAAGTTAACGGATTACCTTTCCCACCATTATTGCCTTTGTTAAATGGTAGGAAGTATGTTTTACCTTTATCAAGCTTTGTTGTCATAAATACTTCATCTGGATCAACCGCAAAGTAAACTGCTACACGTTCATTGAATTTAAACAGTTGCTCACGTGGATCACGGTCATTCTTTAACTGCTTCATCGCGTCTTCTACTGTTTGATTTGTTAATGGATTTTTCAGCTCCATCACAACCAGTGGCAAACCGTTTAAAAATAATACCATATCTAAGCTATTATTATGCTTATCACTGTAATACACTTGGCGAGCAACGTTGAAGCGGTTTTTCCTATACTGCTCATTTAATGTTTTATTCATATCCGTAGGTGGCTTATTAAATGCAAGTTGTAATGTCACACCACGGTCTTTAATACCTTTACGTAAACATTCGACCAATCCTTGACGATGTAACTGGTCTTTAATACGTTTTAAAACTTCCTCTTTATAGGAAGGGCCATACGATTTCTCTAACGTACGCATACGTTTATCCTGCGTATCCTCTAAAAAAGCAAATAGCTCTTCAAAGTCAATGCTATGTTCCTTGAAAGAAGCACTTGCCTCTCCGTCTAACACACGCTTTTTATAACCATTTCCAATTAATGCTATTTCAATGTTCGTTTCAAAGCCTTTCTCTGAAGTATCCACTGCCATCACAACTCACCTCACTTAAATCAGGTTCCATATCACTTACATCGATCTTACCAGTTACAGCTTCGTATATTAGTGCCTGGCGGTATTCTTTTAGTTTATTAATTTGATCATTAATTAAACTTATCGTATTATCCATTTTATTTAAATCTCTATCAAGAAATTGAATAATCCTATTTTGCTCTTCAATTGGTGGGAAAATCAATTCTAAATTCCCTATTTCAGATGCGTTTATCGCTGGATAACTAACTCCTGTTGATCGACTAACAATTTCATCAACGTAAACTGAAGATTTGAATATATACCCAAGATATTTAGACCTAATTTTTTCTTTTGGTGTTAAAACAGCAAATCCTGTAGAAGCTATTAAATTCTCTTGTTGAAATTCAACCGTAGTAATTGCTTTTAAATATGTTCTTACAGTAGAAATTAATGTATCTCCATTATTTACAACTCTTCTTGCACGGCTAGGAGCGTCTTCAAATCTGTATTTTTCTTTATTTAAAATTTCACCTTTAGAATTTACGCTGCCAATGTCAATATATTCAATCTCGGTAAAAGGGGCAATATTATCATTTAAAGTGTTCTTATTAATAAACACCTCAAATTTAACTTTACTTAAATTCCAATGCTCAGGAATCTCACCAATCCACTCAACACCTGAATCTTTCATTTTCACATTCGGATTTAAACCTTTTGTAATAGCTTCTGTGATGATAGATTGGCGTTGTTGTTCTAATATCTCAATTTCTTTTAGTTTTAAATTTAATAAGGTATCAATCTCTTTAACCTTTTTATCCAAAAAAAATACAATTTTTCTTTGAAGGGATAATGAGATATTTGGAATTTTTATTGACCCTATCGTTTCAGTATTAAGGTTAAGCTGAGTACCCATTTTACCTAGCCCTTTATATGGTGCACCCGATTCAAAGATGTAATAAAGATATTTTTTCTCACCTTTATAATCAGGAAAATAAACAAAACCATCGTGAATACAACATTTTATATTTGTAATACAAGGTTTACCTACCGTACCAGCAATACTAACGAAAATGTCTCCTGGTTCTCTTTTTACACTTAACGAAGCTCCTAAGTCAGACATTTTCTGAGTTGTTTGCTCTAAATACATTCCAGCACTTGAAACATCTGCAATTCGAACCCATGCATATTCCCCATCTTCATCAAAATACTTAGGATCATCAATTGGACGTGGTGATGCCCCCCTTTTAATTGAAGTCATCCATTTTATTTTTTTAATGTCCCAATCAGCAGGAATATCTCCTAACCATTCTATTTCACTAGCCTTATATTCCTTGTATTTCTTCATCCAATCACCTTCTTAAATTGCTCCACAACTTCCGCTTCTAATTCACGAATCTCGTCCATAATTTCTGCTGAGCTGCGTAATGTTGTGTATTTGTAAAACTGGCGAGTGAATGGAATTTCGTAACCGATTTTTGTTTTTGATTCATCAATCCATGCATCTGGTACATGTGGTAATACTTCACGAGTAAAGTAGTCATGAATGTTTTCTTTTAACGGTACATTTTCAGTATCACGTAAATCTGTATCAGGTTCGATGTCTGTTTTATTTTTCATACATACATCAGCTGTTTCATCTTTTTCAGATAGACCTGCTAAAATTGCTTTTAAAACAGGTGCACCAATCGAGATGCCCGCTTCTTTCAATGCATCTTTTACTACTTTCGTAAACTCATCACGATTTTTATATACTTTTTCGCTTTGTATTGTGCGTAATACATACAAAATTTGCGTTTGCTGCTTCTTACCTTCTTCAATTTCAAAGTGACCTGCATCGCCTTTTTTCTTCGAAGTTGCTAAGTTCGCAAAACCTTTTTCCTCTACGACACGTGCAAGGCGTTCTTCATTTACTTGGAAGTTTAAGCGTAATGGACGTTCAACCGTAATTTTTGCATAGCCGAAGTCTTCATAATCAAAAATCTTCACGTACTCGTTTGGCTGTGCATCACCGTATAAACGAACAATCTCATTAATTTGTTCTTCTGTAATTTCGTTACGCTTGCTACCCATCGACTTTTTCATTTTTTTCGAGAAATCTACAGCATTTACTAAACGAACTTTCCCTTTATGAAGAGGTGCTTTATTGTTAGTTAAAATCCAAATGTACGTTGCAATACCTGTGTTGTAGAATAGGTCGTTTGGCAGAGCCACAATGCCTTCTACTAAGTCATTTTCGAGCACATACTTACGAATTTCGCTTTCACCAGAGCCTGCATCACCTGTAAATAATGGCGAACCATTCATAATGATTGCTAAACGAGAGCCTTGAGGATTTTCTGCATTAATTGGCTTCATTTTTGACAGTAAGTGCATTAAGAATAGTAACTGTCCATCACTCGTTCTTGGTGTTCCTGGACCAAAGCGACCGTCATAACCTCGTTTCTCATGTTCTTCTTTAATTGGCTTCTCATACGATTTCCAGTCCACACCATATGGCGGATTTGAAATTAAGTAATCGAATTTATCACGTGGAAATTGGTCGTTTGACAACGTGTTCCCTAAACGAATGTTACGTGCATCTTCACCTTTAATGAGTAAGTCAGCCTTACAAATTGCATATGATTCAGGGTTAATTTCTTGGCCGAAGAACTCTAAGTGTGCTGTTGGGTTTTGACTTAGTAAATACTCTTGTGCTACAGAACCCATACCACCTGTACCAGCTGCACAGTCATACAATGTTTGTGTTAAACCTGGCTTTGTTAAAATGCTTGCATCGTCATGTAAGAATAATAAATGCGTCATAAGGCGAATTACTTCACGTGGCGTATAGTGATCCCCTGCTTCTGCATTTTCATTGAAACGACGGATTAATTCCTCAAATACATAGCCCATCTCAACGTTTGACACTGTTTCTGGATGTAAATCGATTTCACTAAAACGTTTAATCGTTAAGTACAACAAGTTATTTTGATCGAGCTTATCAATTTGGCGGTCAAAGTCAAAGTGATCCATAATATCACGAGCCACTTTTGAGAAACCATTTATATAGTCACGTAAGTTATCAGCAATGTTATCAGAATCTGTTAATAGCTTGTTGAAGTCATATTTACTTGTGTTATGAAAGTTTTGTTTTGAAACACGATTTAAAATCGGCTCACGAGCATCTTCTTTCATCTCAGCAAACTGTTCTGCCTTTGCTAATACTTCCTCTTTTGTGCTCTCTAATACGCAGTCAAAACGACGTAATACTGCTAATGGTAAAACGATTTTACCGTAGTCTTCTGGTTTATATGGTCCACGTAAAATCTCTGCGATTGACCATATGAAGCTTACTTTGTCTTGGAAGTTAATCATAATAAATACCTCATTTAATAAATTTTTTTCTAATCTACTTTTCATTTGTGTAGATTGAGATAATATAAGCAATTTTTAAGGTGCTTATCGCTTTGTAATAGCTAGCTGATTTTACTTTTTCGCTCAAATCTCCTATTCATCCTATTTACTGATTCATCAAAATAGCTAATATTACCTACAATTATAAATGTTTAAGCAACAAAAAGTAATAAAAAGTATGGCCACAGTGACGCCTAGAAGATTGCCGATAATTGGTAGAGTGAGTAGTCTTAATACTTTAAAAGGTGCCATCCTCTCCATTCAGTAATGCCAAACTATAAAATCAGAGCGTGCCTCCAGTGCGACAATGCTTTATCAACAAGCCTAGAAATTCATAAATCCAACAGTCCCCCAAAACCTGTGATTATATCTTCTCCGTTTATAATAAAAATAGGTTTCGACATTGATTCACTGATCAATCCTATTAATGATTTAGCACGTTTAATAAAGAATTCATTAAAGTTATAATTTCTCAAATCATTTACGTCAATTTTATGAGTTTAAGAACATAGGGACGGACCTACTGTTTACAAATTTTCGGGACAGTACCTCGATTATTATCGATTGTACTACATATGGAACATACTAATCAGTAGCGTCATCCTTATCTTTCAAAAAAACCTAAAAATAATAAGTCTACTTTGCTTTCTTCGTCTGGGAATTTAATGTTCCAGCGTCTTTCCATAAATGAGAGTAACTTTAATCCACGTTTGAGGATTGTATCCGCATTCATTCATCGTAGGCAGAAACTTCAATTTCACTATGGGAACCGTCAGAATAGCCCCGTCGTACTTTTTGGCCTTGAGCGTTTAGTTTTGCTGTTTTTTTATCTAGAAAGCTATCATTTTGTAAGCTTGAGGTAATCATACTTGAAAGTGGTAAGAGATTTCCTAAACTACCCGTAAGTATTGTTTTTTCTTCCTCAGTGAAGTCTTGAACTTCTCAATCCAATAATCATTGTTTGCTGTTTGCGGATAGATATGTTCAACTGATACTTTGTCCTTCTCACTTTTCGTGAAATACTGCCAATCGATTTTTTGGTTACCAAATTGGTGTACCTTTTCTGCCTCGTATTCGTACAGAAAATAGCGGAGACCATTCCATTCATAGAAACCATGTCCATTTTTGTAAAGACGTTGGATATATGTTTTAAATGGCTGGTAATCAAAACCAGTTTCTGGTTTTAACCAATTCTCTAAACGCTGGCGTAAAAGGCTACAAATTTGATTTATTGTGATTTCACCATTGCGTAATTGTCTCGCGGTTTTATAAAATTCATTGTTTCTAAAAGTTGTAAAAGCGCGACCTAAACGAAATGCAATAAATATAAATCTTTCTATTTCCTTAAATAAGAGTATCCTGTCTGTAGTATCCACACCTTTGGAAATAAATGAAACTGTAACGAGTGGTCTAAAATAGGCTATCCCTATCCGGTTAAGCCGATCGATCCATAATCTTTCTTTAGCCGTTAACTGATTATCACCAAAAGGATTAAATGTATTGTACCAATGCTCAGCTGTTGATTTAAGGTTCCCAACATATTCCTCTATTTCTTTTGGAGATAGTTTTGATTTTTGCTTAATATTAGGAAGTTGTTCTTCATCAGCATCATCATCTCCATCTTGAGGAATATCTCTTTGTTCCTCCACTTGTACGAGGGAGGTTTCCTTGACATCAACCTTGTTATAGACATTATTTGGTGTGAATTTTTCATCAAGTAAGAAACATATAATCGTCTCCTTTTTGTCGAGTGTATTGAAAATACATAATCCAATGGGCGGTAAGAAAGTCGTCATCAGAAAGGGGCTTTTGTTTATTCCTCCCTAATTGATAAAACACTTCTTTCCATGCATCATTTATTTTCTCCCTTAACACCTTTTGATCATCTGCTTTAAGTTCTCCATCATCATAAAGGGTTGTGAGATAAATGAGACGATTCTTTAATAATTCTAAATTAGATAGCTTCTTGCCCCGATTATTCATTGTCTCAAATGCAACGAACACATCAAAATCATCGTGAATCTCATGAAGATTAAACATAAGGTTTTGTGTAACTTTCTTAAACATTTTCTCTATTTCATCAATACCATACTCTTGATAATAATTTAATAAATTTTCTTCGAAGAAACGCCTCGCATTTTCTAAATTGAGAGTATAAAATGTTTCCTGTATACTTCCCCCATCCTTCTCACCTAAGATTCGATGCCTTAAATATTTGAAACTTGGGTTGTCTGTCTCATATCCGAATTTATATGTATTAATTATAAACTGAGGCGGCTTCTGAAAAACAAGGTACTCCTCTTTGATTTGTTTTTAGACTAAATGTACCAATATAGATATCTTCATCTTTTTTATCAGGTTGTATAGATTTAAAGAGATTAACAATTTCCTGAATTAGAATAACAAACGTGGTTAGGCGTTGTTGACCGTCAACAATATGAAATGGTTTGAAGCCTCTATCTTCTATTAACCAACGTTCTTCATGCCACTCTTTCGAACTTTCCTTATTAACTTCCTTTAGAGAAAGCAAACCTGTGTAATGAAACTTTTCTATCGGCAGGTTAACAACATCCTCCCAGAAATCCCTTAACTGCTTATGCGTCCAGGCATATCCCCTCTGATAAACAGGAATTTTAAAAATCCTATCTTTGAATATACTTTTTAAAGACTCTAACTCATGCACAGGCTCCAACTCCTTTACTTTTGAATTCAACTGTCAACTCATATGTATCATTTTTAATATACTGTATAACAAGATCTTATCTTTATTAATGATTTTCACCAGGAATTATTGTATTCAGTATTTTCAAAGAGCTACTCCATTCTCCAAATTATATCTACTCCGGAACATACATTTTTTTCAATGGCAATAATGACCTAGCATCATTTGGCATTTTTTCATACCAATGATTTATTAACTCTACAAGTTCTTCTAAATCCACTAATCTTACAGAATTATGCTTTGCAACTGCTTCCGCATGAGATGTGTAACCACCAGTTGAAACAAACAAAGCATTTGCATCCATTGGATTAGCACCCAATAGTTGTTGAACTTCTGGTGCTGTTGCTGAACTTTTACGGTGTTTAACTTGGACTTTAATAATTGGTTTCTCGAAACCAAAAGCATCTTTGTATGCTAGAATATCTACTCCGCCATCCGGGCCCTTCGGACTTACTTGTACGTTATAGCCCATAGCAACAAGTAAACCTCCAACAAGTTCTTGCATCTCCCAAGGGTCTAACTTATCAACTTTATCTATAATTAATACTTTTGCCTTATCGATTAAATCCTCAACAATTTCATTTTGTACTTCTTCCTCATCTTCAACTGTAACAGCTTGAGGATTATGCAATAACTTTTCCAACTCACTCCCCCAATCATCCACACGAAAAACAGTAAGTGTGGAACCTAAACTATTTTTCGCAGATTGAGAAAGTTTATCTCTTTCTATACTCATTTCATACCAATCGACACCAATTATATTAGGGTAATCTGGGTGCCCGATTAATTTATCAAATTTATGTGTTGATGAGACAGTACCAACTAAATACTCTCTTTTCTCCTTTGAATATGTAATAACCTTATCTCCACTTTCAATCTCATGACTAAAACGCCAAACTTGGCTTACCCAACTATTAATTGACTGAGGTTTACTTTCACTAAATTTTTGTTGGACCACCTTTAGAAATTCAGATTTTGTATGATAATTCTTAGGGTTACCAAAACGCTCCCATCCAATAGAAGCAATCCTCTTATCTATCCAAATAGGAATAAGCTCGTTATCATCTCCAGCTCGAATCATCCACCATTTATTCACGTTCCCAACTCCTCTTATGTGTAAATATTTGTTAATTTTATAGTATCAAAACAGATTGTCTCTATCCACATTTTCCATTCAAAACAGTATGAATACAAAATAAAAGAGATCTTCCAAAACCTCTTTAGTAAATAAATTAACATCAAATATGAATAATTAACATTTTTATCTAATCTTAAAATAATTGGAACCCAACAATTCCGATATTCATAATAGGACATAAACGCACCCATATGCCCTATGACTTTTCATCTTGCATTTTCTAAATATTTCACCATACATCAGTAAATAGAAGTTAAAAAGTCACAAAAATATCCACCCGATGATCCCTGTGGAAGAGTGATTCGGGTGGATACCGCCTAAATCCCACAGTGAAGACCTTCACTGCTATATATATTATAAAGGAAAAAATATATTGTGGTATTTTTTACATCATGCATCATATGCCTATTTCAGTAAAGCCTCCTGTGATTGTCAATGTTCCTTCATAAATAACAAAATACAATCGACCCCCTGAACAATTCGACACCTCCCTCGCTTTCAATTAATCTCATTTTATAGAGTTGCTAACTCTAATTAACAACTAAGAAGGTGAAGGGTTTTGAAAGGCGACAATAAAAAGAACATAATCCCGAAATTCAGAGATGACCTTGATAAGAGAAGTAAAAACGTAGTGTTTAAAGATCTCTCTAAGATTATTAAGGAAGAATATCCCAAATTTTATAAGGAGGTGGAGTATATGATTGATAGAAATATAGATAAAGAAGCTTTAATTGATAAAGTAAGCCTTCTTGTAAGCAGCTAGACAGTAAATGAAGAATTTGAAAAGAGATTATTTCATACCTTACTAACTCATTTTGAAACCTTATATGATGAAAATGAAGAACCACGAATTTAATTATTGTTTGATATATAATACGTAGGATAAGCTCGTAATTAAGATTATATTCATCCCTTATACCGTATATTACCATTAACCTTAAGGTCAGGTATTGTATATAATTTAAGTATATTCATTTCTTTTAATCTTTTATTGTCATTTCTATCACACGATAGGATGTATCGTTGCTGCTATGCAGTAAAACTGGTCAAGTTCCTTTATGTAATCCTAGGCTAACCATGCCCAAAAAATCAAATGTATGATAGTAAGAATTAATCTTAAAAGTCGATAACAGCCATATAGGCCAGTGTAACTAGTGTAACGTACTCAACGAAATGAGTGTGTTAACCTATGTCCTTATACAGGCCTTTTTGTTTTTTTAAAAAAGAGGAGTTTAGCCAATAACCATATTTTCTGGGAGTTAAGAGGCTTATAAGACAAGTCATCCTCTTTGTTGTACATCGGATCCATAATCTATGAAGACCTTAAATAGATTGACGGATATTAAGATCATGGGAATGCAGGCAGCCATTTAAATTCGAGAGCCGATCGCTTCCTTGGGCGTTAAAAAATGCAGGGATCGTTTTATTGAGTGGTGCACTAAACAATACAATCATGCATTTGGCAAAGACATTAGCACCCGTCTCTTCGAGTTCATATTTGATTTGCTACGTCGATGGAAGATGATAAAAATCAACCACTTGCATTTGTGGGTGTCGACATTCGTACTTAATCACTTACAAATATATAAACTGAGATAGATTTTATAGATTACTAATTTATCAATGGTTTTCCACTGATTCTAGTTTATCGTTTACAATTACTCGAGCTCATAGAAAAACATCAAACGCTTGATTACGATTATTCAAAGAAAGAGAAATATCTGCATTATGAAAAACCTTTTTTAAAAATTCAGTCACTAAAGAAGGACTATTACCATAGAAAAAAGCCCTCTAAGTAGAGAGCTTAATAGTAACTATTGTGAACTTATTGCTTATACAAACTCAATAGCACCTTCAAAAGATTTTTTATAGTTTCACGACCTTTTAAAGCATCATTGGGTTCAATTACGTTCGGGTGTGCTGCTTTATTTCTTAATTCTCTTGTGATAGTAAAAATCTTTTCATAGTAATCCCTGTTAATAAATCTTTCGTCAAAGGAATTCAGCAAGAAGATTTTAAAGTCTTGGAACAAAGGACTACGATCAGCACGACTTCCTGTTAATTTAATTAAAATTAAAGACATTGTACCTAGTTCGAAAAACCATTGGGATTCGTCTTTTTTCTGTAAAATCTTTAGTGGTTTTGCAAAGATATAACTATCTTTATTTATGCTTCTTGGATTGCCGTTTTCATTTAATTGAAGATCTTGCGCAAATGTGTCCTCTACAACAATTCCTCGATTTTTTAAATCCTTCATATAAGGAATGAAAATCTTTTTCAAAAGTTCGTTTTCAAGTGTCCGACAGTATTGGATAATAAATGGTGACGGGTCGCCATTTTCCAGTCTACTAATGTTTGCAAATAATAATTCAGCATTAGGCAGAAATACTTGGCTAAGTAATTCTAACTTGAACCAGTTAGGATCTACCCATGCTCTCGCAATTTCTATATAAGCCTCTAAGCTATCATTAGACATTTTCTTAACTGTGTCATCAATTTTCTGCTCAATAAATTTTATTATTTGCTCTTCGTCAGTCCGTAAAGTTTTTATAACAGCGATATCTGAGACAAGGCCCTTTACGATGTTTAACACTTCATCCACTTTTTCAATTAAGGTTGTTAATTTGTTGTCAATCTTATCGAAGCGGTTCTGTAAAAACGACATCAGTTGGTCATTATGCTGTTGTTGCATTCTTATATTTAGTTCTTTTTGAAATTCTAGTTCTCTCTTTAAAGCTTCTAATTCCTCTTTACTATTAGTTTCTTCAATATATTTGTCGCTGATCCTGTTTAGGTTTTCGATAGGTATAATTGGAATCCTAATCTTTTTTAAATCACTAAATCTTAATGACAGAATGGCTGTACCTGTCATTTTTCTATCTGCCTGAAGCTGGAACATCTTTTCCCCATCTTCTGTTTCCAAGTAAGTCTTAATATACTCATTATCCTTCGAACGTATGATTGCTAGCATCTGTCCCGCAACACACGGTGGATCATTTTGCTTGTAACGATAAATCATTCGATTACCAAAAAGACTGATAACCATATCTCCAGGAACCAAAATGCTTCTCTTCATCCGATCTGATTCAATTTTGTCTATATAATAATCACGGGTAGCATCCACTTGAATGTCTATACCATTACTAATATGTCTTGGTGTTAGTAATAAATATTTGCCTTTTTCTTCCCTTTCCCCCGGTCTAATATGGCTTCCTGGAATAACCTCTGCTAATTCTTCGAGCTTCCATACTTCCTTACCCCGTAAATATTCTTGTATTTTATCGTACTTAGGGTCAAAGAAATGACGGTCCCACCTTGCTGTCATTCGATTTTTCGCAACATAAAAATCACCTGTTTTATTCCTGTACCCATCAATAATTTCAAATCGATTATTTTGATATTCAGGCATATAGACTTTGGCTGCTTTGTTTTCCATATTGTTCCGAATAACTAATAACGCGGTCCTAATTGCAGTTCTACTTCCTCTACCAGGGGGAATAGCAACAATCATTTCAAGATCATAATTATTTATGATTTCTCTACGTATATCCCTGTAATGTTCTGAAGTTAAAAATCCATTGGAGCACAGAAAAAGTAAAGTACCATTTTTCTCTAAAATAGATAATGCTTTCTCCATATAAAATTCTTCTAAAGGTAATTGCCTATCATTTACTCTCATCCGTTCACCTAGTGGTGGTACACAAAAAACTAAATCGTATTTTTCTGTAATGTGCTCTACAATAGGATTACCTTGATTAATATTAATTGTTGGAAATTGCTCTTTAGCATAATCCACATTCTGCTGGCTCAGCTCAAATCCTTGGATAGTTTCTGCCTCATTTTGAAATGGTACAATTAGTGTTCCGATTCCAGATGTTAGGTCCATGACCTTCTTCGGATGATGCAATTTTCCTAACTCGATAAGTAGTTGAACAATATTACTGGGTAAAGTATGGTGTGACCCTAATCTTTGGTCATCACTTGTTAGGTTATTCCTATTATTACGGTATGCAGAATCATTTGCTCTATTTGTCGACATGTGTACCCCTCTTTCCAGATTCTTACTTCCAATTTTAACCACGAATTAGTGGGCATTCGTCTACTAATCAAATCTTTATTCGAGCTTAGATTATCTTTATTTAAAAGAAACTTTCATTTTCCTAAGTTTCCCTTTAAAATCCCCCAAATCTAATGGAATTACCTCTTTTTTCTTAGTTTTAAAATTAGTTGATCTTAGAAAAGGATTGCCTTTTTCATCAAAGCTAACATGGAAAGACCAATCGTTTACCTTATTCAGATGGGAGGTAATAAGGATTTTTTTCATAGTTGAAAAAGGAATCTTAATCTCTCCATCAGGATTAATCTTCGTCCCACCCAATTTAAAAATAAAATCCGCTTTTTCTTGTTTTGCGTGTTCACCAGTAAAATTACTAAATGTAAATTTAAAGTTATAAGGATAATCTTTCGTCTCCGGTAGTTGTTTAGAATAAAAAACCTTTCCATTAGGCTTAGAAATTTTCATTTTTGTTTCCCATTCTAATAGAAAATCTTTATATACTTTGTGTATCTCGATACCTTCCTTAATGATTTTTATCAGACTTTCACTGAGCTTCAGATTTGAAGAAGGTAAAATATACCGATCATAGAGATACTCTACATCAATTTTGGTTAATTTAAGTCTAACTGTCTCTTCGACATTCCCATGGTCCTTTCCATTCCAACCTCTTGAAGTGAAATTGGCAGACCCAATATAGGCTATATTGTCATCAATTATATAAATTTTCGCATGAAGGTTATGTAAATATAGTAGACTAAATCCCTTATTCTCCAATGCTTGCAGGGCATCTATCTCGACACTTCCTGTTATATAATCTATGCCAGGAGGCTGAGTAACTATTTTATAATTAAGGTTTGTCGGCAACTTCTTAATAAGTTGATTTACTGCATCCATTGTAATATAAGGTGAAATGATGGTTATCGATTTTTTGCATTTCTCAACCTCTTTTAAGAAAGTGGTAGAAAAGGAATCACCTAGTAACTTAGTCAATCTTATTACCTCCAATGTAATTAAAGGAGTGCATCCAAATGAGGATAGTGTATATATCTTTTTCGACACCAAAAGCAGAATACCTTCATTAAACTCTTCTGGCTTTACCATGAAATTAAACTTGAATATACCGGACAGGTATAACATAATCCTTCTCTTTATTTGGATTTGCTAGAACAGTAACACCTTACAGTCAAATTGTGCTATATCTGTTTGACGTATATAAAGTATGGTAAGTATCGTTAATGTATGCAAAAAGGGGAGCCTATTAAAATTAGCCTCCCACTTATATTAATTATTTTTTCCAATTCAATATCGTTACTATCGTCATTTAAGCTAATTGACATTAAAATATATGATTCTAGTTAATATACTCATTCAAAAACTCTTCCGCTAGCCCTCTGGACAAATCTTCATGACAATATTGATTCGAGTAATCCTTCAAGCAACCATAACAACTTGTTTCCTTCCCGCATTGACAGCTGGAAACTATTTCAAATGCAGAACGTAATACTTTTTTCAAATGACTGTATACTTCTTGCATGTAACCTGCCCCGCCAGGAACTTTGTCAAAGATTATTATTGATGGCGATGTCCGATTATTATAGCGGATACAGCCATCTATATCTCCCCTGTTGATACCAAGCGCTGAACTGATTCCATTCAGAAATGAATAAAGGATAGATTCCCATACACCTAATTCACCTGATTTGTTTTCGAATTCAATTTCAAGAATGTCTGTAACAAATTCGTGCCCTAGATGGACTGGTCTTGATTCAATTGTCCCCTCGCAAGACTGACCACTTAAATTTTTGTGGGAATTATTCTTTCCAAAGAGCATGGAACCACACTTTGTACAAATTTTATAACCGTCTCCCTTTCTTCCCCTGCTGACAACGGAAAGTTTCCCAAACGGAGAATATTTAACCCGCACTGTCCTAGATTTAAAGATAAGTACGTTTTCCATTTCACTTTCTATTTGTTGAGCCTTTATATTTTCGTCATCTGAGTAAAAATACTCAGAAAAGAATACACGTGAGCGGTTCTCTCTAACTGGCTTACGACCCCCAGCTTTTTCCTTTTTCACAGCGGTAAAACCAAACTTAGGAATAATCATTTTATGAACTGCATTTTCAGTTCCGCATCCTTCACATAATGTCTTTCTATCCGGATGACTTGGATTCAACCTTTCAATCACTCTGTAAGTTTTACATTCTTTACATTCAGTATAAAAGATGGTTGGAACTTCAAAACCCTTTAACTTACGAATACCAGTACTTTCAAAAATATAACCATTTGCGACAATTTTGGAACCCGGGGCGTATTCTCCTATCGCGATGGACAAATCTCTGCTAAGCCGGATATTCGATTGTTCCGTATCAAAAACCGTCATCTCAACAACATCTACCGGAAATCCGTATTTTGGAATGATATTATTAGTAGATAAAAAACTAATTAGCCCCTCTTTACTAATTCGATTCATCACTCTCGTTAGTTGGTCAACTGATAAAGATCCGCTATGAATACGATCCATCTTCATTTTGGTTAGTTTATCCAAATCATCATAATACTTGGATGCCGCCTTGTTCATAAGGCTGTCACCTGATAATTGCAAATCCTTTTCCCAACCAATTAAATCTGGGTTTGTTACCATGTTCAGTTCCTTAGGCCGGATATTTTCAACCGAATGTATTAATTCAACCGGAAGATTTTTTACATATTGTTGAAGTTTCTTTGGACCAGAATTTGCTGTCATTGCTTCTAGGAAGAAATCTTCCGTTCTGCCAAATAGTTGTTCATTTCCTCTAAAGAATGCTGATAAAACTAATGAATTTAGATGGCGTTTAAATATTTTCGGATTATCCATTTTAAGTACTGGCGGACTAATATGACCAGCTATGATTCTCTCAGGCTCATTAAAGTAATTTAAGTCGTGTGACCTTCTTTGAGCAAACGTCAATACAAAGGCTACCGAAGATTTTCTTCTTCCTGCCCGCCCCGCTCTCTGGATATAGTTTGCTGTTTCAGGGGGAACGTTTCTTAAAAAGACTGCTTCTAATCCCCCCACATCCACTCCCATTTCAAATGTAGTAGAACAGCTTAGCACGTTAATATTTCCTTTTACAAACGCTTCTTGGTACTCAGAAGCTTTTTCAGGAGATAACTGGGCTGTATGTTCTTTTACCTTCATTTGAACAGCAAGTGTTTCTTTATAAAGTCTTACATAGTGGGAACGTAATTCACCCTTTTCTTTTTCTACTAGGGTTCCCATACATCCGTTTGTTGGGCAAATATCATTGATGTTATGCGCAGTAATTCCCTTACAGTTTGTACATTCGTAAATTGGCCCCTCCTGGTTAATTCGCCAAATAGAGTGTTTAAGCACATTGTTCCCGGCTTTTGTTTGAAAAAAGTAATTAAAGACATATTGACTATTTAATAGGTTCCATATCTGTTCCAAAACAAAACGAGCCTTCCCCAATGCTTCACTTTCACTAAGCCCCTTTTTAAGAAAGATTTTTTTTACATAATTTAGTCGTACATTAGATTTCTTTGGATACCAAGCAAATACATTCGCTTTGACATTTAAGCTCTTAAAGTTAACGCTTGATTCTTGGTTAACTGGAGAAAACCTTTCAGATTTGGGATAGCTTCTTTCTAAGTGGGATGTTGCGTTTTTATATCTTATCGTGCTTAATAATCTAGTCAATAAAACTTCAAATTCTTCACTGTTACTTAACCCGCAAAATTGAGCTATATCATCTAAATTTTCTTCCATTTCTTCAGGCAGTGTAACAGAAAAGTTTACTAATCCAGTTCCCTCTAATGAAATTCTTTCATATCCTTTAATTAGTTCTGCCATGACAAATTCATCGGCAATTGTTCTTCTTGCAATCGGGTCCATATCTTTCTCAAAAAGATTTAAACTAGTCGCCCGTTTGAAAACCTGATCAGACAACGTATTTAGACTGATATCATCGATTCCCTTAAAATCCTCTAATACGTTTACCATTAAACTTCTCCAAATGATATTTTCATATGTCCTCTCCAGGAATGGGGCGAAATAGGCAGCTTCCTGTCTGGAATCGGAAAATACTAATAACTTTTGTGGTTCGAAAACCTCTTCTGCAGGGGCTTTTGTTTTTGTCTTTTTACCAAAAATCGCATCTAGACCTGTGATACCGGTGGTTGGAACTTTCTCAACTATATTTTGATTTGCTATTAATTTCTTCGAATCTTTCACAAGCTGTTGATAGAGAGAAGTTGCCAGCACACTTGCAGGTCCATCCTGCCCGGTTAGAAATAATTTAATCGGATTATTTCTCTTTTTGCCGCAATTATTGCATTTTGAATATCCATTTAACTTCATATCTTCTTTTATAAGTGTAATTGGTTTTATTCCAATTTTTTCTCGTTCCTTACAACAAAATGATTCTGGATTGGATTTAGACCAAATGGCAGAACAACATGGACACAGTTCATAATATTGTTCATTTTCATTTGCTGTTTCAATGTCTTCATCCTCGTCAAGTGTGGATTCACTTTTTGTTGCAATCATAAAAGCGGAAAAATTTATATTCTCGTCCTGTTGATTTTGTAAAGAACGCTGCATTAACTTCCCTTCCAATATGTCACCTACAAGATGGACTTGCCCACAACTTGAACAAACTCCTATTTCATAAAATGGATATCCAGTCTTTTCATCCATTTTTTTTTGCTTGTAAGGAAACTGATATTTTTGGATATAGAGAAACATAACAGCCTTCTATTGCTCTTATAAATACATGATATCGAGCGGGAAGTAATGGTTCTTCGTTTTCTAACGCTTTAGCCTTAACGGCTACATCCACTAGATTAATAACACCTTGTTTTAAATTTTGGCTATACTCCTTATTATGATAAGCCTGACGGACACTTAACTGTATTAAGATAGCATCCAGGGTTTTAGGCTTATCTTTTAACAGTTCACGCAAATCAAATAAATTTTGATCTCTACTTAAAAATTCATACAAAAACCTCTCCGTCTTCCTCGGGTAACCAAGCAGTTCGTAAATTTCATGCTGTGATAATCGGTGTTTGGAAAGATTCTTTATCTCATCATCCATTACTTCATTTTTATCGGCTATTATTAGCAGGTCCTCATAGATACTCCAATCGGGCAGGAACCTCGATTCATGCTCTTCGGTATAATCAATCCGCTCCGACTCCACTAATGCATTATTGTCTTCCGACTGATAAAAGAACGGTTCATCAAATATTTGTTCTGCAAACTGTAAAACCTTTTTCTTCACATCAGCACCAGTTCCTAACGTGGCACTAGTTGCAATACATTGCAGTGTTCCTCGGTATGGTTTTCCTTTTAATGTTCTGTCCTTTAACCGTCTAAGTAGCATACCAATTTCAGTTCCTGTAGCCCCATTGTAACTATGGACTTCATCAAGAACAACGAAGTTCCAATTATTTGAGTATGGACCGTCAAAAAATACTGTATCTCCCGGTCTCAGTAAGAGATATTCCAACATCGCATAGTTGGTAATTAAAATATGCGGAGGAGTCTGACGCATTTCATTCCTTGACAATAACTCATTAGGAAGTTTGGTCTCTCCAGGGTTTTGCGCTTTAAATTTCTCCAATGCATATCTCTCTATGTTTTCGGTTTCACCCGTATATCTCCCAAAAGTGATTTCAGGCGTATCTCTTAGTAAAGAGCGAAGTCGTTTAATCTGGTCATTAGCCAAGGCATTCATCGGATATATAAAGATTGCACGTACTCCAGGTGTTAGTTCACCATTCTCTATTTCACGAAATAATCTATTTTGAATGGGCAGCATAAAGCTCTCTGTTTTACCACTACCGGTACCTGTTGCCACGACAAAATTTTCCTTTAATGCAGCTTTTCTGATTGCTCTTTCCTGGTGCACATATAGTGGTCGGTCCTTTGGCAGTTCCTTTTGGTTCATGTCTAAGAAGAAGGATGAAAGTATCCCTTCCTTCACTAATTCTTGAATAGTCGCACCTTTTTTATATGGAGCTGTAACTTCCAAATATGGGCCCTTAGACAAGTGGTTTTCTTTATTTAATTCCTCCAAAAATTCATGTTCAATTCTAGAATCGTTTATTGGAAACGTTGTGGCTAGATAATCACGATACGCTTTTTCAATGTTAGCTTTTCCATGTAAAGGATGGATGCTCATATTTTTTCCTCCGTTCTATTGCTGCTTTCTCCCTGGTCTCATATTCTCTAAACCTATTTTTCCAGCATATTAGGTCGTGTAGGAACCATTCCTGGTGTTCTTGTAACATCCACAGACTTATATTTCGAATGAAAACTCGGTCCTTCTCCTCCAACTCGCTTTCTGAATATAAAAGAGAGGCTGTTAAACATGCAGTTATTCCAATTAAATATGGAAAAGCTTTTAGATATCCAGCATTAGGAATCATTCTTTCATTTAAAGTAGATTTAAAGTGGATTGGAATAATCTTTTTCTCCAATAATCTTTCTATTAGATTTTGAATATGCTTTAGGTCCCGGTCCAAAATAGCATTCAATTTTTCACGATATGTAGTTTCGACCGTAATATCGTGTAAATGCCGGATAAAGGCATGTTCAAGGCTAAAGCCCTTTAGAAGTTGTTCGTTAAACCTTCTTCTTTGATTGGCAAGGAATAATTCACGAGTAGTCATGTTATTTAACTTATGAATATCTGTAGGAACATAATTTATTAGATTAGTGGTCCCTTCGAATTTTGATTTCATGACATTCTGAAAGGAATTAACATCCCACTCTTGAAAGCCTATTAATTTGTAGAGAAATTGCTGATAGTCGTAATCATCAACATAAGTTTCAAAGAGTTCCAGTAATCCATCGATATTTTGAATCCCAAAGTCACAACAGCTATCATAATCTTCCAATAATAATGGGAGTAGTAGATTATGATTTTTATATATGATTTCTAAAAGTAGCTCTAATTCTTCGGTAGTCCTATCATATTCTACACCTGCGACATCCTCTAATAATAACCATTTTGAAAAGGTATAAGATTTTGGTGATTGGCTAATATTTTTGAATACTTTTATTCTATCTGAGTTCTCTTTTGGAAAATCTTTTTTAAATAAAGTGGCAAAGAAATCATTTGGCTGCTGTTCCAGCATTTCTACCATAATATAACCCTCGGGAATGCCTTTAATCTCAAGAGAAACTTCTGACCCTTCAACCGTTTTTTGAACGAATGGCCGCCTAAATTGATTTAACATCCAAACTCTGACTTGTAATGCTTCTGGTGGAAAAGAGATGTCCCAATCTATGACAAAGTTTTCCTTTGATTTTTTCAAGCCAATTTGGTTCACTTTCCAATAAGTTTCAAGTGTTAGCAATCTCTGGCTAAATTGACATTCAGGTATTTCTAAAAATAGAGTTCGAGTCCGATAAGTATCATGGATGCCATCGAAATAATCGAGCGCAATTAAGTGCTTTCTGCCCGTCTTTAATCTGTAAGACTTTTGAGCTTTCTCTCCAGTACGAAGAGGTTCATTTAAAAAGAGACTAATAAAATCATGCTTCGTAGAAACGGTTGGGTTTTCTAAATCAATCAATACGAAACTAGACTTCAAATTGAAATTAGCCTTATTTAACATTTCACCCAATGGAAATATAATATTTTCTGCACTCTTTAATTCTGCTATAATAGGAGAACTAAAAACAGTAATGTTGACGGTTTCAAAGGTGCTATTATTAAAAATTGTCCCTTTTAACCTTGACTCCCATGGGTTCAAAATAATATGCCAAAAATTATCCTGTGATTTTTGGATGTTCACTACTGACTCTGAACTAAATTCAATATTTTTTACTGTTTTTATTTGAATGTTTTTTTTATCATTGATGGAATCATAGATTTCTATGTTGAAATCTTCATTTGGAATGAGAATAAATTCATTTTTGTAATCTTGCCCAAGATTACCTGTTAACGATAAAGTAAACTTACCGAATGGTTTACCTATGCTTTCGAATAATGGAGCAAGGGAAAATGAAATATCCTCATTAGAAATCCTCACTCGGTCATCCAATTGCTTTAAGGTAATAGTTTTGGAATAGCTGGTCCAATCATGGCTAAGGCGAATCGTCCAACTTTTGATATCGACTTCTTTCCCCTGCTTTTTAATATGTATGGTAGGAATTGCATTAAAAAAGGAAAACTCACTTTTCACATTGGTACATAGGTTTCCCACCAGTTCAAATGTAATTTGGTCTGGATTTAGATAAATAGGTTTTTCGGGAAAGTTTAATGTATCTGACTCCTTAACGAAAATCTCCACCTCAAAATATCCTGCCCAAGCTCCAAACAAAGGTTTTATATAACATGGATTCTTTCCTTTTTCAACAATCGTGAGTATGTCCTCATATACGACTGCTATTAAACCTCTACTTGGAATCATGTCTTTTCTTTCCTGGATTAAAGTCCTGCTATTAAATAAAGTGAGATTCGTTAAATTGAATAGCCATTCGCCTTTAAGCTCATTATCCGCTAGAAGAGTTATTTCATATTCCGTATTTGGCTTAACCACGTATTCCCGATTTTTGCTGTTTACTGAAAACTCAATCTCATTATGCTCTGTTGACCTGGATATATTGGTGTTTATAACGATTTCTTCATTATCCACCTTAATTAACCATCTTAATTCATGGTATTTATTAATCGGAAACCTTTGTACCGGAAGATTAATAAATACATTTTGATTTTCCGGTGAGTACATCAAGAATGGTCGTTTTATAAACGTTGTTCGGTTGTGAAATTTTAGATCTTGTCCTTCCACATAGCGATCAAATTCTTGTAAGATATGATCTGGAAGAAAATTCCGGTAGTTTTCATAAAAAGGCGTGTTATGTTCTTTCCATACTTCTAAACAACGGGATAGTACATCATTGGAAACATGGTTATTTAGTCTTATGAAATCTCGGACACTTTTGTAGATTCCGTATGTCTTAACATTCCCAGAACTATTTTTATTAAAAGCTGCTACTATTTCTTCTGGCTCAAGGTTATATTCAACACCCTTTTCAATTACATTCCCGATAAAGCTTCTAATATTATGCTTCGGTAAGCTTGCATGACCTAGTATATTATTAATATATTTTTGGGAACTTGTTTTATCAAAAACTACTAAGTTTTCCTTTACCAGAGTTTTAAGGAAGTACCTTTTCCATAAATGATCATTTTGTAAGGAAATCGCTTTCTTGAACTTCCCCCAAAAATTTCCGTCGTAATGGTAAATGGCGTATGTAACGGTTAAATAAAGACAGGTTTTAGGAGCCATTCTCCACATGCTCTTAATCATGTTATCTTCAATACTCCAAGAGTGGTCTAAAATCTTATTAAAGTTTTCCAAAATGGAAAGAAATCTTTGTTGTGGTATTGAAACCTGGCTAATAATAATTACATTGTTAAATCTCTTTGCAACAAACTCTTCTGTTTTAATAAGGAATTCAATATAAGTCACACTTATCACCTACCTTAATAATGAGAAAAACATATACTTTTACGTAACCCAGATTTATGGTAAAAACTACATATTTTTATTATATAACAAAAATTAGTACTTTTGAGCTGTGAGAGATTATTTCCTATTCTCTAAATTTGTCAGTACAGCTGTAATTAATTCAATTGTGGTTACAACCTCTTTAGATCTTCTATCTAATAAATATATTGTATTGTTTAAATCAATAAATCTAGGTATATGGTATAAATACCCATTAACTTAAGTTTATCATTCAGTTTATTAATTCTCACTAATGTATTTCTATAATCCTTACCATTACCCAAACTTAGATCTTACAGAGTTAACAATCTGTAAGGTTTACTGAATAATTTTATTAATGATATATTTTCCTTTCTTTTGGATCAGGAAAAATTGTCTTTCTTCCTATATGCATAAATAACCAAATTCACCAGCTCTATTACAGACATTTAACCCTGCAATTTTAAAATGAATAATCTACTAAAGTTCTTTAATATACATTCAATAAAGAAAAAACGAACTCCTCTATTGGGAATCCGTTCGTAAATCATTAAGCTAACTCCAACCACAACCGCTTAACAATAGAATGAGATGATGAATTAGATTAACAGGTATAAAGGAAAATAACGAGTTATCTAATTTTGTATGTTGGTTTTGGTTAGTGGAAATTAATCAACTATTTGTTATCCATGTTTGAATTTTACTCTCTATTAATGTTGCATCCAAACTTCCGTCTAATCCATCCTCTGTAATTATCAAATTTCCAACAGTTTCTGAAATTCCCACACTTTCATAATTTGCTCTTTTCTCGTCCCAATGCTTTTTATAAGCTTTATTCCTTAGCATTCCAAGATGCTCTAAGTAAGCAGTTTTGCCTTGGTAGCGTAGAGTAAAATCAGGAATATAGGTTTTACCACTAACATCTAATGGTTCTTCATAGGAATACTCAATTTTCATCTTATCGAGAATGTTAGCCACAATTACTTCGGACTTTGATCTTACCATTTCACCACGAACCGTTTTATGGATCAATTTTTCTTCAAAGTACCGTTTTTGTTTACTAGACTCTATCTCAATGATATTTGGAACTTCAAATAAGTCGGTATATCGTTGTTTGGTATCCGAATTCCAGTCATTCGAATACTGAACTAATTCTTGAATTGATAAATCACTTAATATAGTTAGTTTTTCTTTTTGACGAGAAAACGCAGTATACAAAAGTTCTTTTGTAACAAATGAACTTTTCCCATTTATGACTACAATGGTTTTGCCAAAGCTAGAACCCTGTGATTTGTGAACTGTAAGAGCGTAAGCAAGTTCTAACTTAGAATCGCTATTTTCACCACCAAAATCAGCTTTGGTATATGAAAATAGCTTTCCTTCAAATGAGCCAAAACGGAATTTATACCAACTAGTGTTCTTATCTTTTTTGCCATAGTGACCTGGGTAATCTGCCATAATACCGATTTCACCATTTGCAATATATGCTTTCCCCGGTGAACCATCCCAGTAGTCCTTCTCACCATTAACATTAGATATGACTTTATCTCCGTAAACGATATTTTGAACAGATTGAGGACTGTTTTTTGACCTTGTATATGCATTCCATTTCTCGACAATGTGTTGACGATATTTTTGGTGAAGTTGGTTATTCAAATAATAGCTTCCTGCACCAATAAATTTAGTTGGAGATAGAATTTGCCAGTCTTCTATATGTTTACTAGTTGGATAATTTGTATATTGACCTACAGTAGCCCCCAAACTTTTGTTGAAACCATCAATATCATCTAGATCAGTCATATTTGCTATCTCAACTAATTGTTCAAAGAACACTTTTTCTAACTCGTCTAAATTGGTGTATTGAATATATTTAAGACGATTATCTGTTTGATTGTTTTGAATACGATAAATTACATTTTTATCAACTGAATTCGAATTAGAGAATAATTGAGCAAATGACAAATCATCCCCACCTGAACCCTGTCTCATCTCAGTCTTCAACGTTGCGACCTTATCAGGATAAGCACTCTCTAAAAAATTTATCAAATCCACAAATGGGTGCCCTGCTCCTATCGGAGGTAATTGATTTGGATCTCCTATAAAGATAATTCTCTCAGCATGAGAATCAACAAGCTTAAGTATGCCAGCAAACATATCTTCAGTCAGCATTGAACTTTCATCGATAATAACGGTTTTGGCAATACTCGAACTAGGTTGGCTTGGTATCTTATAAGACATTGTGTTCCAACTGAAACCTTTTGAACGAATTAAAAATTGTGCAACCGTCATAAACTCAGCTTCAACATTATTTTTCTTAAATGAATTCTCCAGTTGAACTCTTGCTTTCCCAGTGGGAGTCAATGCTAATACTCCACCAGCTTTAATTTCTTTTGAAGAAGCAAAAATCCCCAAAGCTGATGTTTTACCCGTCCCAGCTCTTCCCAATAAGACAGATATTCTAGATGATTCAAGAATCTTTAACGCTTTAGCCTTTTCATCACGAGCCAGTTCATCGTTTTCTTCATTTTTTTCTTGAAATTCTCCAAATTGATCGTCAATAATTTTTCTCCAGTTTTGGTCACTTGATAAACTAGTTCCTAAACGGCTATTTACTATATCAACTACCAATTGTTTATAATCTTGATATTCTTTCAGTTTGATGTAAGTATTTTCCACATCAACGTTCAATTCACCCTCCTGCAAGAACTCAAGAACACCTTCAATCTTTTCTGTTTGAAAATCGGTTTTTTGATCTAATGGTAATTTGTTAATTTCTTCAACAATTTGATCATATTTAAGTAATGTATGGCCTTGATTTGCTGCTTGAACTAAAACAAATATCACCATAGCTCTAAAACGGCGTTTATCACTTTCCGTTCTCATTTTGGTTGGTTTCTTAAGAGGATACTTATTTTCCACCAACGGATTCACAAACATTGCATTATCGATTTGAGAAATAGTAACTTGATGAACGTCCTTTTCTTTTCGTGTAAGTTCGTATAATAGGTATGGGTTTTCAATAATTTCCGCTGCATGATTTTTCAGGTTACCCCAAGCAAAAATAGCTTGTTCAATAGAAAGATTCAATCGAGACAAAAGTTCGAAGTATTTAGTTTTGTTTTCATCTCTGAGTAAACCAAAAAACTCATCCTCTTTATCAGCTAAGCTGTCATCCAATTTTTCGATTCCAGTTTCTTTATCACCTGAAAAGTATAACTTCAATTCAGAAATCAGGTCGTTTTTAGTGGTATCAATATGTTTAGCAACATCGAAACCATATCTAACACCGAAAGCTGATAAAATCGAACCTAATCCTGTGAAAATACCACGTTGACTCCAAACGCTTTTTAATTGATTATCAACATATTCAAGTTGAACATTAACCCATTCATGATTAGCTTCTTTTAGCTTGAGTTTAGCTATATTTTTCAATGAAGTTTTCGCTTGATTTAACACATCGATAGCCGAATCATAGCTGACCCATTCAGCTGCATATGAAAATTCCGCTCTAAAACCTGCTGGTTCAAACAATGTGACACTCGATACATCAAAATCAGGATGATTTTTTACATAATTGGAAATTTCAAGATAAGGCATTAAAAAGCCATCTTTTCCATCATTTCTTATTGAATGAGCTGCATTTGTCTCCCAAATATAGTTTTTTTCGTCACTGCTTCCATCAGACTCATACTCATGAATTTCTACATTTGATACGATATTTCCTATTCCTGCAATAACACGTCGATTATCTTCGATAAATGGAACTTGCTTGTAATATGGAAATATCAATGAATTGTTCGGATTAATTCCGGAAAAAAAGTAATCGAAGATCGCTTTTTGAGATTCTCCATGCGATACCCACGAACTTGACCAATTTAGCATTTGTTCTGTTTTTTCTAAGTCAAAATAAAAATTGTAATATTTTTGTTTTTCATTGGTATTATCCTTTAATGTCCATGAAAAGGGGCGCATTAAGAATGAATGAGGGTGCATCTCAAAAGATGTTTCTTGGAAATGCTTGAACTTAGTATTTCCTTCTTTATATGGATGGTTCATTTTAAGTTCAAGCTTGGTGTCACTCATGAACGCAGCGTTCTCTGTAATCCAGCTTTGCATTTTTGCTGACCCTACTTGTTCGTAACTTTTACCCTTATTCGTTTCCTCAAACTCCAAGTCCCGTGTCGATGCAATGTTCGGGATTACTTGAGCAGCAACATTATACCTAGGATTATTGTCAATGCGCCCAGTATAATCGTTATCCTTCCACGGAATTCTTGTTGAAAAGTGTTGTACATAGTTTGTTTGTGGTATAACATTCTTTTTTTTATCTATCAGGAACATTAGCCTCTCCTCCTAAACCTCTATCACATAGTACTTGCCGTTATCATAAATCGGTCTCCTGGAAAACTCGTATCTATAAACTCTATCTCTTCAAAAGTTCTGTTGGTTTAAAGATTTCACCATAAACCGCATATTTTTCTCGGAAGTATCTATAAATCCCAGCTAAGCCTTATCTACAGTTTCTCCTTTATTAAGTCTCTCATATATACTCATCGTTATTAGTCTATTCATCAACCTTTCTTCTTTGCCAGTAAACTTGTTTTTCATTTTTTAGAATCTCGTCGATTTCATCAATATTAGATGAGGATCATTCGTCTAGATTCTTTTTCTTCTTAAATAGATTTTTTTATATGAAATCACTCCAAGGACTAGTAAATTATAAATACATTTTACACCATAATTATCCATATATCATCATTAATACAAAACACTAGTATTTCAAATAATTAAGTTAAAATTGTTTTCATTTTGCCTATTCCTTTACAATATCCTTCTCCAATCAAATACTCTTGGTCTTAAAAACGAAAAATGAGTAGATTCATTCCTACTCATTTCCTTATTTTCTTTATTGACTTTTTTGTTTCTGTTTGTTTTGGAATTCAATATATCGTTTAAGTGTGAGGTGATAATGAGAGTCTTCAGGATAATCCCTATCAACAGTTGCTATCTAAAGAAGGAGTAAACTCTGTATCTCAATTATATAAACCTTTGTTAAGGATCCCATTTAATCTAATCTTTTACAGATTTGCCTCCCGATTGATAATTCATTCTTTGAAAATCCTTTAATTCAATACCATATCCCTCCCTCACTATTATCTTCTAATATATATCTATTCCCTACCTATGCTACTTTTCCTTTTCAAAGGGAGCAGAAAAATCATTAATAAGAACTTTACCGCGCAGTATGTGTCTACTATGCGGTAATTTCCTGCTTAAAAAATAAGGGTTGCTCCACAGTCCAAAGGTATTTCCTTGTGTAAAAATTGTGTAAAACCAATTCGGATCCTACCTTTTTCATTCTTTTTCTCTAAAACAAAAAACACTCACAAATATTAATATATCAACATTTGTGAGTTTTACCGTTTTTTAATTTAACTTGATTTTACTTAAAGATACCGGTAGTCAGAGTCGATCTGTCAATTTAATAAAAAACTTTGAGCTGGGATTGAATTTTTTTCACATAAAAACATATTAATTCTAATTAAATTCTTTATCGTATAAAAAGTTTCTCAAACCCGTGTAATTTACAACGAATTTTTACTCAATTTTTTCCTTTTCAGCCTTATTTTTATCATAATTCTTACAAAGATATCTCCCATTCTTTTCAACGATGAAATAGCCTTTTTTGGGTTGATCTATCATAAATGAGTATTTTGTGTTGTAGACTATTTTATCTTTAAGTTCATCTGTATTCCGTCTTTTTTCTCGAAATGCCGATTCCTTCATTGCTAATTCAATCGTATGTCCGTGTGTTAAAAATACCTTTGTAATTTGTACGCCTTGAGACTTTGTGTCTATTACATGATTGAGAGCAAACCATACACAATTTTCTTTTTTATATGACTTAGTTGGAAATATCCATATGTCCAAGGATTCATTGATTTTGATCGGATACATTTTTCTGTTTTTTCCTAGAAGTAATTGTGAGCTATGTAGCGCTCCCTTAAAGCTTGAACCATAACTCATGAGGGTCTTGTCAATGAGTTTCATAGGTGGCATCGCAACCAAAAACACTTCATCATCATGAACAACAAACGTGTATAACTCACCATTTTCATAATAGACACCATAAAATAGGATAGTTTTATCATTAATCAAATACTTGTACTTAATCTTCACTCCGTACACCTCTTCCGTTTCTATTATCAATTTTTTGATTTAAAATCTATGATTTTAGCACGAATCAGGGTATACTAACTAAAGTTGGTATACCCAACTACCAGAAACTCATAGGCTCCGTCTGCCACGACATTTAGCCTATGGGTTTTTCTTTTGATTTCTCACATTCTCCTCACCTCCCTTGCTGTCCCAGCCAGTTAACTAGCATTTCGATATTTTCTTTGTCATGATCTAAATAATAGTACCCCTTTCGTTTTATGCCTTTGAAATCGCTCCAAATTGGATTCAATCGATTCCAATCTACATTGCTTAACTTCCTCATTCGCTTTCCTAATTCTCTCTTTCGTTCTTCCAGACTATTTTTCTCTAAATCTTTATTTGCATAATAAGCAATACTAACAAGTAATGTATTATTTGCGAGCATTGACTCATTCATATCACCGATTTTCTCTGGTGGGTATAAATTGAATAATTCATTAAACCAATGATTGATGAGATTAATATAATCTTTTGCCTCCATATAGGTTTCATACCGATCATCTATCGTTCTATATACCATCTTTCCTGTTAAGAAAATCGCTACAACCTGACGCAGCTGTGACAGGGATAGAAGCTTTTTATTTGCAGGTTTTATTAATGCTCTTTTCTCAATTTCAACTCCAGCTAGCTTTAATTGTTTATTCGATTTCAAAATGGTATTTGTGATATTATTTAATTCTTTCCTGGAATCAAAGGCAATACGTTTCGATAACGCTACTTTTTTCCCTTTTGTATTAAGATCAATGTAAAGCTGATCCTCCTCTTCTTTTGTCAGCCCATCAAAAATTTGGATTATAACTTCTGTATTTTGAACAAATTGAAGAAGTTTGTACCCTATTTTCATGTCTTCTTCTTGATCACTATTAGCTGCTCGGTATCCCATTTCTTCCATTTGGCCTAAAGCTTTCAGCCGTTGGTTTCCATCTATTATCGATAGTTCAAGTGGCTTGTTATTTCCAATACTTTTAACACTCGCAACCATTGGCGGAAAATATATCTGCTCATTTAAAACGTTTTCAACAATATATTTTTTAATCGCTCTTACATGTAGTTTATTGACCTCGCGCAATTTCATTTGCCCATTTTTTATTAGTGTTAAAAGCTCTTGAATGGTATAGGTTGCTATTGTTTGGCGTTTGGAAAATATGTCACTAATAATCAAGTAGATTCAATCCTTTCTTGATCCAATAATGCCAAAAACTTCGTTGCCGTTCGTTGTATAGTAGTCGTAGATGAATGGTGCTTGATTTTTTTCAAAGCTGGATCATAAAGTTGGATAAATAGTGGATCATCATGCTTCCAAGAGCAGTAATTCTTTAATTTTTTTAATTGTTGAATGGCTTCTAGATGGGAAATGGAGTAATTCTTGGTGAGTTTATATGCTGTATACGCTAAAGCAACCTGAATACCTGTTAACCCCGTAACAAATTTTTTCCGGTTGCCCATTTGTTTTGGGAATAAATGCTTCCATAATTCAAAGAATGCTAGTGAAATAGCCATTACTTCTTTATTTGTGTATAAACCAAAGTCTGGATTGCCTTTTTTTACGGTTAAGACGCCTTCGAACAAAGCAAGAAGACATTTTTTCATGATTGTAAGTGACGTCACGGCGGAATTTTGACTCGTTAAACGAGATAATTCTCGTTCGATTTCAAAATGCTGATGCAGTTGATTTGCCACTTGTCTTGTTATTTCAATGTAAGGGTCACGATGATCATACTGCATAATTAAGCCAATATGCGCTTCCTTCCTCTCTGTATTTATGTCTGTGAAAAGTTGTCTCTCTTCTTGCAGTGATAAATCTAAGTAAATCTGCATTGCTACTGGATATGATTTCAACTGGTCAATATACTCTTGAATTTTATGTGCTTCTTTCTCATGACCAAATTCCTCAGATGTTTCCTTTTGTGATTTTAAATGGCTTAACGCCGATGACATTGCTGAAGCCCTGTGTTGCCCATCAAGTATGTAAAGTTTACTTCCTGGTTCTAGCATCCATCCATCATTAGTTTTTGTTATTGATCCTCGCGCTGAAAAGATAAACGGTGAAAAGAAAAAATCCTTACCCTTTAAGGAAGATAGAATAAACTCTCGTATTTCCGATCTCCTTTGCGGATCTAATTTTCGCTGAACTTCAGGGTCCACCTCAAATAGTGCCTCCAATGTTGAAAAACGAATCTGTGTTGCCAATACTTTTTTACCAAACTGGTTATAGCCAATACCTTCAATAATTGTTTTAAAATCATGATTCGACAATGTTCATCACCTCTCTCCAAAACATTATAATTATTTCCATATATAAAAGTAAATTGAATTTCTTTGTTTCTAAATCCGGTAAACTCTTTTCTCTCTAAGTTTCTATATCCCTACATCAGCAGAACCTTGACGGCATTTAGTTTTATTAGTAAAATATATGAATTTAATTATATAAATCTATATTTCATATTAATTTGCATCAATTTTTAGGAAGAACATTCTAATAATGCATACTAATATATATTTTTTAAATAATTATAGTTTTGTAACTGAATATACATTTTTTATTCATCAAATGTTCATTTTTAATAATTTCCCTACTAGCAATTTGAATTTAGTTTGTTCAAATACAAGATATAAACGCAAGAAAAAGTACCTGTCACTAGTCAAAAATTGTTACATTCGACAAGTGACAGGAACTTTATTTAAGTATTTGAACTATGTCGTATACCGAAATACTCCATATCCTTCATAACCTACTTATTGAATGGTTCCTTTCTCTTTTCTGACGTTTTAAGGCAAACACCCATTAAATCCCCCGTTCATTACAAAATTCGACCTACTCCAGATATTTATTTTCTCCCATTTTGCTTTACGTTCCTCCTCCCTAAATGGTTCAAGGTATTTATAGGTAGGATTCATGATATAAGCCACTCTAGCATACCCCTCTTTTAGAAGAGTTTCTTGAACCGATTCTCCATTCACATAAACATAGGCTAACAGTCGTCCGTAGGAATCTTTTATGTTTTCTTGTTCAAACTCCAATGTTAGCTTGCCATTCTTTACTAGCTCGTTATTCCGTAGTGAAGCTTCTTTTGCATAGAGTTGAACACACATGTTTGGATTTTTTGACTCCGGTGTATCGATCAATAAATAGCGCACCGTTTCTATTTTTCCGTTTAACCATACTTTTATCGTATCACCATCGATGGTTTCGACTAGAGTAACTGGTACTTGTTCATCTGGATTGACAAAGTCCTTCCCCTTCAATACCACACTTTCTGGATTCTCTATCACCTGGGGGCTGCCCTCTTTTACCATTTGTTCTTTCAGTCCTGATAATGGATAGAATGCTAGAAAGGCAGCTGCTGTAATGACGGCTGCACCACCTGTTTTTTTCATGAGAACCTCTCTTTTCTGTCAAACCTTCATCACCCCGTGAATAATATCCCGCTATTGCTGGAAAACTCTCGCATTCCCTCCTCATATCCCGAAACGAAATCACATCATTTCCTCTATAAAATTGATAATCTAGTAAATGTTCATGGCAGTTCCATGGTTTTTGATGAAATGTTTTTTTATAATACTGGATCGCCTCTTCCACGCGGAGTGCAAAGATAAAAACAAAATCTTTCTGGTTCATCTTTAGTGAGTAGACTCGAACCTTATAAATACCTAGTACATTGTTTCGAATCATTTCAGCCACTTTCTGGTGATTTGCCAGATCAAAATTTAATTTGGTTATGTCATCATCTAATGAAATTATCTTTTCTGCCAGTAAATGGTGTATATAATGGGCCAATGAAGATTCTTCATATCGTAAACTATCACTGTAAGCTTCTTTTATTAACATGTATAACACCCTATTCTTTTTTTCCTATTTGGTCTTCTTTCTTAACAGGCTGATGAAAGATTTATACATGGAGGAGACTGCCTTCCTTTTGGTCCTCGATCTTACCTGTATGGACGTTGTACTGGACAAAGACTGATCCAGTAGGACCATTTCGGTTTTTCGAGATGATGATTTCAAGGGAAGGATTCTCCGTTTCCTTTTCATAATACTGTTCACGATACAAGAACAAAATGACATCGGCATCCTGTTCCACACTGCCTGATTCCCGAATATCCGACATCATGGGCCGTTTATCTGCTCTTGACTCCACCGATCGATTGAGCTGCGCCAAACAAACGACCGGGCAATCAAAATCCTTCGCCATCGTTTTGAGAGATTTGGATATTTCCGTTACTTGTAAATGGGAGTTTCCTCCGTAAAATTGACCAGAATGGATTAATGTTAAGTAATCGATAAAAATAATTGGTTTTTTGTATGGAAATTGATTCATCATTTTTCTTGTTTTCGCTCTCATTTCGGCAATCGTTTGTCCAGCCCCATCAAAAATTTGTATAGTGGTTTCAGTAAGCTGGCCTATCACATCCGACCAGGTACTCTTTTGGTCCTGCGTAAGCATTCTTTTCGGATCGCGCATTTTTCTACGGTTAAAGTTCCCGACGGAAGAAATGAGTCGTGAGGTAATCAGCTTTTCAGGCATTTCTAAAGAAAATACCAGCGGCAGATACCCGGCCCAGCCTGACATTTTTGCAAAATGAAGCATGACGTCCGTTTTCCCCATTGAGGGTCTCGCAGCTAGAATGGTTACTTCTCCATTCTGAAAGCCCCCGGTTATCTCATCGAGCTTTGGGATACCCGTTGTTGCCGTTTTCAGTTCGATTTGATCTTCCCAGGGTGCCTCATACATAGCTGCTAATGCCTGTGTGATTGAAGTATGATCCACCAATTTTAATTGGTTAATTTTATCCAATTCACCTATCACTTTTGCAATTTCCCAATCATTCAGGGCAGCCATGGTTAAGATGTTCCTTTTTTCCCGTTCCTTCCACAGATTAAGAATGAGCTTCTCGGTACTGTCGAATTTCTCAATATCTGCAAACGATAACAACTCAGAAAGATAGGATATTCCACCGAAGGATTCAAGATCGGACAAGGTTGTCAATGAAATCAAATCAATATTCCCGCCTGCCTGGGTTACCTCATGCATTCTTCGCAATAATTGTTGATGCCGTGTACTTTCTAGCTGTTCAGGCTTAATCACGGTATCCTTGAGTAAGTACTCCGCCTTTATCAGGCTTCCTAAAAATACTTTTTCCGCTATACTCACCAATCTTCACCTGCCGTTATATCAAGGTCAAAACCACGTGGAATATATCTTCCGCTATGAGTCTCTGTTGATTTCCTTTTGGTTGATACAGGCTTTTGGTTCTCCTGATACGAATCAATTTCTTCCACTGTCAGTAAAGATTCATTTTTCCAATTTTTCAGGATGCCAACCACATACGACAGTCTTCGTTTATTATTGGCACATGCAATATTCAACGCCTTTAAAATCACAGCTTTCGGCTGTAAAAAGGTAGAATCATCTAACCAAGATAACAGCTGCTCCTTTGCATTCACGTTTGTAAAACCAAATCCATTGTTGTCCCAAAACTCAATAATTTCTTTAACATCAACAAATTTTTTGTTCTTCTGCAATTGATGATCACCATTTGGATTACTTTCTATTATTGGCTGAGAAACTTCTTGTTGTTCTTCTTTTTCTTCTTCTTTATCTTTATCTTTTTCTTCTTCTTGTCCACGTATCGTATTACGATTCGTACACGTATCGTCAAACTCTTCACTTTCAGAAACTAAATATGTATGATTTTCATCTTGATCACTAACTTCCTTGCTAAAAATAAACTCTTCTTTTTGCATAAAAGATTCATATAGACTGCGGAATTCCTGTTTTTTAATTGATTCCAAAACAAATTGAAGCAATGAGGTATCTTTGACATCTTTTAATTCGGATAAAATACAATCCATCATTGGTTTCCCAGCTTTATCAAAATTATTTTCTCCCCAGTTTTTTATCGCGAGCTCTCTCGTTTCTGGATTGTAGCGGATCATCTGGTGATGCATGATAAATCGTTCCATTAACGAATGAACACTTTCAATGGAATAACCCATATCAAAGGCGATTTGCTTTTTTGTAATCTGATAGATTCCAATTTGCGTCGTACGCTGATTCGTTAATAGATATAAATAAAAGTATCTGTCCTCTGGTGTCATCTCCTCTGAAACCATCGGATCCATCCAAAAATCAATACGCACTTTTCTAAACTTTGCCATCCTTTACCACTGCCTTTCTCCTCGTAAAATGTTTTCATAAACTATATATAGAGAAAGGATGAAAAAGGTCATATGAATTTCATAAATTTGTGAACGTTTTATGACAAAGGGTTGTTGGGGTGCCCTCCTGGCAGTCATGATCCAAAATAAAAAAACACGCACAAATGTGAATCATTCAACATTTGTGCGTGTTTTTATGTAATGTTTTATTCCAAATTTACCGATAATCAGGTAAAAAATCCTCCACTCGACAAAGAATACAAGCAGAATACTCATCCGCCAGCTTAATAGCTGCAATATGCCTCCGTGTTTCTGGATGTAAGATGGTTGTCGTCTCGATAATATGTCCCCAATAAGGAAGGTCTCTTCATAACCGGCGGATAATCTGACGGATATAAACATCGCTTACCTCCTAAGTTGTTTATTTTAGTATCTGTATTAGATTAAATATTTAATTACGTATTTTCCCATGGATTTCTTCGATAATACTTTTTGATAATTTTTTAAAAAATAAAAAGAGTGACTATTTTAGCCACTCTCAAAACGATGAACATTTATTATTGTTCATAATTCCTTTAACATATACCTAATTCGGTCTAGTAATCAGAAGCGTCGCCTGCCTCTATAGTTCAATCATAATTATGACTATATCGATTTATTCATTATAGCGTAGGATAAGAATATTATTAATAGGCGATACCTACACATGAATTTATATAATCTCTTGTTTTTATCTGTTTAAATGCAAATTCCGCTGTATCTTGAACGGAAATTTCCACTCCACCCTCTGGCAAAAAATCACGGCCTACACGATATTTCCCTTTACACTCTCCATCAGGCAAATAGGTAGGGCAGACAATCGTCCATTCGAGTGTTGATTGTTTAAGCATATCGTAAATTTTATGATGTTCTTCCGCTGCACGGGTAGACTTACGCTTTGATTCGCTTGATTGATAACGCAGAGAATTTGGCGTGGTTCTGCTTTGCAGGATACCTGCAGTCCCTATCGTTATGATTCGTTTTATACCTTCGTTTTCCATTGCTTCGATGATAAGTGGCATACTTTCAGATAAAGTGGTTGTGCCATCAGTATTTAGTGCACTAATCACGACATCAATCCCATGCATTGCACATACGATATCCTCTTTATTTAAAACATTCCCTTGAATAATGGTTAAATTTTCATTATTTATTTGAATCTTCTCCGGGGTGCGAACTAATACGGTAACAGGATGTTTGTCATGAAGGGCATGGGTAACGATTTGACTTCCAACTCGTCCTGTTGACCTAAAAGTAAAATATTCATCAAAATGGGCCTCCTTTTGCAAATACAGCAGCTTTTTTCTTACTAGCTTGCATGTAGGATATCGATTTCTGCTTGAGAAATATCTTTTTCCTTAAATCTAACTGGGAGAAGAATTTGTTTCATCCCTATTTTAAAGGGAAGGTAACGCAAAGTAGCAAAAAAGTCACCAGTTAATTTATTTCAGATCGTTCTAAGTTATTGCTTTCAGCAGAAACTTTATTTTACCATTCTGCAATCAACTGAAACACCTCCCAGTAGAAAAACTTCTCAAACTTAGGGCTACTGCCTTATTCCCGTATTCTTTTTTTTATGACTGTAGATAATGATTGGAGACCTTGTTTCATTATTCATCAAAACAATCGCTTTTTTCTATCAATCGAGACAAAATTAGCATGCCATGCCATGAAGATTTCAAATGCAACTTAAAATGGATACCTTAATAATAAAATTAAAAAAGGTAGAAGTTCGTAATAATATGAGATTTCTACCTTTTAGTTACTATTTCAGTGGTCCCCAAATTTAAGGACATCCTTTTTTGTTAAGCTTTTGCTGTTTCTAATATGTTCATTACATTTTTAACCGATTGGGCGGACTCGTTGAGTGCCGCTTTTTCTTCATTGGTCATAGGGATTTCGATAATGCTTTCGATACCGCTTCCACCTAGTATGGTAGGTACTCCTAGGTAAATATCATTGTATCCATATTCCCCTTCAAGATAGGCAATGGATGGAAGAATCCGTTTTTTATCCTTTAAAATTGCTTCTGCCATTTGGACCATGGAAGCTGCTGGAGCATAATAGGCGCTGCCTTGTCCAAGCAGGTTCACGATTTCACCACCGCCTTTACGTGTTCGCTCCACAATCGCTTCAATTCTATCTGGTGGAAGAATTTTTTCTAGCGGGATTCCACCGGCATAGGAATATCGTACTAATGGGACCATATCATCGCCATGGCCACCCAGGACAAAACCAGAAATATCTTCAACAGAAACATTTAATTCCTGCGCAACAAAAGTATTAAAGCGTGCTGTATCTAATACACCGGATTGACCAATGACGCGATTTTTCGGAAAGCCAGTCGTTTTATAACATACATATGTCATGGCATCGACTGGATTACTTAGGACAATGATGTAGCTGTTTGGGGCATATTTTTTAATCTTCTCTGAAACATCTTTTATAATCTTTTCATTTGTTGCAACTAAATCATCGCGGCTCATCCCTGGCTTTCTTGGAAGACCTGCAGTAATTAACACAAGATCAGCATTTTGAATATCTTCATAGTTGGAAGTTCCGGTAATATTTGAATTAAAACCTTGAACTGGTCCAGCTTCGAGCATATCGAGTGCTTTCCCTTTTGTGGGATTGCATTGTGCTGGAATGTCAACTAATACAACATCTCCCAGCTCTTTTTGTGCCAGCATTAAAGCAGCGGTTGCACCTGTGAATCCAGCTCCAATAACCGCTATTTTTCTACGTGTAAAAGCCATGTTTCTCCCCCGTTCAACAAAATTTGGGATTATTTATCTTCATCTAGTTTATTTGCTGTTTTCTTCTTGATGGTACTTTTCGGCTCGGAAGGAACTTTGGCAGCTTCTCTGCTCTTATCATCCTTTTTTAATAAAACATCTCTGATGGATTCATCTGGATGTGGAATGACATGGGCAGAAACGAGTTCTCCCACTCGGGCTGCTGCTGCTTTACCTGCATCGACAGCTGCTTGAACAGCGCTGACATCACCTTGAACTAATACTGTTACAAGGGCTGCGTCTATTTTCTCTTGCTTAACCAAAGTGACATCTGCCGATTTTAACATGGCATCTGCCGCTTCTATCGATCCGATTAATCCTCTAGTTTCAATCATACCTAATGCTCTTGCCACAATCATTCACCTCGTTTCGTATCTATATCAACGGAATCAATAATACCAATAATCAGGGCATCAATGGGCAATTTTGTATCACCGGACATATTGGCAGCAGCACTCCCCCTAGTGACGATGACTTGGTCGCCAAAGCCTGCCCCGATTCGGTCCACCGCAATAAATGGTGCTCCAGCTGGGGTTCGGTCAGGGTATTCCGGCTGGATAAACAAAAATTTCAACCCCTGCAAATCATCCTCTTTCCTAGTAGCCCATACGTTACCAATCACTGTCCCCTTTTGCATTAAGCTTTCGCCCCTTTTGACTCAATTACCATGATGCTTTTTCCCATCGCCCGTGCCGTATCACGCGCTAAAGGAGTAATAATGGTACTTTTCTCAATCACAATTTGGTCTTCTTTACTTTCCTCTACATCTCTCTGTGTTAACAGCTTTTTCATATGAGAATTTGATACTGGATCCAGCTTGGCTTCGGTTCCATTGCTCATAAAGCTCTCAAATGTCTCAAATTTAACTCCAAATTTCTCCAAATTCTCCTTATATCCTAGCAAGTGCTGTACATAAGCCTTGTTCTTTGAATTTTTCTCCAACAACTGCTCCTGTAAAAAAGCGGTTGGAATGAGAGAAACGGGTATCGATTCCATCATGCAGCGTGAAAGCAATTTACTATCGTCCGTATCGAAAAAACCAAGTGCTCCCTTTACCAGCAAATCCTGTGTTACATGGAGGAAAAGCACTTGGTCGAGCATGTGTAATTCTTTTCCTGTAAAGGATTCAGCTTTTAATACATTCCAATGACCCTTCATTTTCTCTAATAGTGTTGGTTCAATATATATGGGTTCCCCGACTAAAAGAAGATTTGGTTTTGGTTTGCTTACTGGTACGGAAAGTTGCTTTATTACTTCATGGACGATTTGCTCAACCATTTTGTGATCAATCATAATGATGCTTCCTCGTATTTTATAAGTCTACCTATTGTTTTCCCAGTAATAAAACCGGCATTGGCTTCATCTGTATCGACATGCATTTCAAGCTTATACCTTGGAGAAACGCGAATTAAAACCTTGCCAAGTATGATAGGGCGCTCCCCATCAACCTCCACCTTAACATATTCCCCATTCTCAACAGTAAAGTGGTCGGCATCTTCCGGCGTCATGTGAATATGAGCCTGGGCAATGATCAGCCCCTCTTTTTTATAGAGACTCCCCTTTGGTCCAACCAATGTAATCGGAGCAGAACCCTTGATATCTCCAGATTCTCTTAACGGCGGCTTCAAACCTAGTTTAACGGAATCTGTTTGACTCACTTCCACTTGGGTCATATTACGCGCAGGACCAAGAATGCGCACTTTTTCAAGGCTCCCTCTTGGTCCTGCAATCGTAATGGTCTCATTCGCAGCGAATTGACCTGGCTGTGATAAATCCGCTTTTTTTGTTAATTCATAACCCTCACCAAAAAGGGCTTCCAAGTCGCTTTTACTTAAATGACAATGCCGAGCAGAAACAGCCATAGGTATCGATAAAGTCTTGACAGAAATTCCCTTTAACCGTGAAACTACTTCATTCACAATTGATTGTATGGCCTGTTGTTCCATGTTTCTTGCTCCTAACCTATTAAACTTTTATTATAGTTGAACCTCTAATTTTGGTAAAATGCTTTCTAATTCATTGTGTGGGCGTGGGATTACGTGAACAGACATAAGCTCCCCAACACGTGTTGCTGCTGCTGCACCTGCTTCTGTTGCTGCTTTAACAGCACCTACATCACCACGGACAAGAACAGTAACAATCCCGCCGCCAACATGAACTTTCCCAACTAAATGAACATTTGCTGCCTTCACCATTGCGTCTGCGGCTTCTACAGATGCTACTAATCCTTTAGTTTCAATCATTCCTAATGCTGTTAATTCTCTACTCATTTTCATTTCCCCCTAATTAGTTAGTTTGATATTGTTTAATAACTTGATTTACCATTTGTGCGATTACATTTGCGTCAACTTCGCCTTTAGGATTAACTTGTTTTAATACTTGGTCAACGATAAACTCAACATCTTTCGCATCATTTTTTTGTTTATTTTCAAGTGATGGTTTCGGGATTGAGGCCTCTCTAATTCCATAGGCCATTCTCTTAATATTGATGAGATGACGGGCTGTCACATTATCTGAAGTTATATTTCCTCCAAATGAACCACAGCCCAGTGTCAGCGATGGCTTTAATCCCGTTGTTCCCCCGACTGCTCCAATCGATGATAGGGTATTGACCATGAGTCTTGATACAGGCATTTCAAGCGCAAAGTCCTTTGCAACTTTTTCATCATTCGTATGAAGCGACAGACTATGCCCTCTGCCACCAAGATTGAGAAGCTTAAGACAGTAATCCTTTGCCTCCTCATAACTATCCGCTGTATATAGAGCAAAGATTGGCGATAGTTTTTCAATCGAAAATGGAACCTCTTTCCCTACCCTTGATTCTTCTGCGATTAATACCCTCGTATCGGATGGAACAGTAATACCTGCCATTGCGGCAATTTTAATGGCACTTTGGCCCACAATATCCGGGTTTAATTTACCTGGTGCAGGAGAAATTACTTTTTCAAGGATTACTTTCTCTTCAGCGTTTAAAATGTACGCCCCGTTATTCTTTAGTTCCCGGATGGCAACCTGCAGGATATTACGGTCGACTACAAGTGATTGCTCTGTTGCACAAATTGTCCCATTATCAAATGATTTACTATCAATAATCATGGATGCTGACTTAGCAATATTGGCACTTTTTTCAATATAGCAAGGGACATTCCCCGGTCCTACACCAAATGCCGGTTTACCAGAGCTATAGGCTGCACGGACTAAGGCGCCTCCGCCGGTTGCTAAAATAAGATTCACATCACGGTGCTTCAGTAATTCGTTTGTTGCAGCCATTGACGGCTTGGAAATCCAGCCGATGAGACCTTCTGGCGCTCCCGCTTCAATCGCAGCCTGTTCACAGATTTTTAGTGCTTCTATCGTACATTTGGCAGCGCGTGGATGCGGGCTGACGACGATTGCGTTTCTAGTTTTTAAAGAAATTAATGTTTTAAAAATAGCTGTTGATGTTGGGTTCGTCGTAGGGATAATCCCTGCAATCACTCCATAGGGATAGGCAACCTCGGTTACCTTATTCACACGATCCTCATGAATAATCCCAACTGTCTTTTCATTCATAATCGATTCATAAACAGCCATGGAACCGACTTCATTTTTTATTTTTTTATGCTCCACAATACCCATGCCTGTTTCTTCTACTGCCATTTTGGCAAGTTCATGAGATTTAGCATATGCCGCATGTGCGGCGCGCTTAACAATTTCATCTACTTGTTCCTGTGTGTAGGTCAAGTATTTCAATTGCGCCTCCTTTGCCCGCTGGACAGAATCACGCATTTCTTGGATGGATTGGAGATCCTGATCAAATTGCACCATTACACACTCCCTCATTCAGTAAATCAATATTTAATTGGTTTATCAGCGATATCTAGGATCGCCTCCCGAAATGCATCTGTTGCCGCTTGGCACGCAGATTGACTTCCTGTCAAAAGACCACCGCCAAAGTTGGTTTCAGATGGCGGACCGAAAAATTTTACTAGTTTTACATCTGCGGCTTTTAAAGCCGCATCTAAGCCATAAACAGCTTCTAATGGAGGGGCTATTAAATAAGCCAATGGTTCGCCTATTCTAATTCCTGCCTCAGCAGATAAATAGGAACCAGTGCTTGAAACGACATGCGCATATAACGCATGTGTTTTTTCCTGATTTAGTGCTTCGAAATAGGCTTCTGATTCAGCTGTTTGTTGAACCGCATCCATCCCGCTTTGAACTTCATCTGGTGATGGTCCAGCGATAATCCCAATCATTTCTCCCGATAATGGACCGGAGGCGTTTCCTGAACCAGCGTAAAAGGACTTCGCATACACCACCTCGACATCCGCCCGTTTCGTTGCTTCATCAAGGGCTGTGTAGCCAATATCATCAACGGTTGAGGTAAAGATGGCCAGACTTCGATGATATGGCTTTAGGTTAAACTGTTTTGCCAAATCAGGGTCAACATTTGGAATCACGCGAACTGCTAATATATCAGCGTAAATACGTTCTAAAGCCAAACTTATTACCCCCTAGCTTTCCTTTTGAACAAGCGAAACTCCGCTAGCTTCATATTTTAGTATTTTTTGAATGACAGTCCCAATATACGCACCAGCCTCAACTGGAGGGATTCCGCCTTTATGGATATTCGAAATGACCATTCTGTCTGCTTCAATCGTCCCTCTTCTTGGCATATAGCATAAATAGGCACTAAGGGATTCAGCACTAACAAGACCCGGTCGTTCACCAATTAACAAAACTACTACCTTCGGCTGAAGCAATTCACCGACATCATCCATGACAGCTACACGGCCTTTTTCAATATAAAATGGCGTTCCGACATCGAGCCCTAAACTTTGTAATGATTGCTGGAGAGATAAATACACATCCTCAACATTCTCTTCAATCGCACTGGAGCTCAGCCCATCGGAAATAATAATTTGTACAGTTGGTTCTTTACGGCACTTTTCACTAATTAATTGCTTTGTCTCATCTGCCAGCTTTCGTCCATAATCTGGGCGCCGGATGTATACTTCTTTATCGCTTACCCTCGTGCTTACTTTAAAGAGACCAAGACGATTTAAAAGTTCTTCCTTTACATCTCCATATACTGCGTCTACTGCAGCCGCATGGTCAAAACGGAATTTTAACCATGTGTCGGTTTTCGGACGCAGACCGGCTCTTCCGACCCCAATCCGTGACGGTGTTTTCGCAATAAGCTCTTGCAGCTCTTCCGGATTAGATGGATTTTCAATTTGTGAAGAAGTCAGCACAACACTTTCAGTGAAATCATTCTTTGGATTTGCTGTCCCATAATTACCAAATTGAATCAGTCCCACAGAATCCTTTTCTTTCACGCTAGATTCAGTTATTGGTGAATTATTTGAAATTTTTGGTTTTTCATTTGATTTGTGATCCCAGAATTTCACGACCGCACGAGGCACCCCGCTGATTCCTGTCACTTGTGTTTCGGATTCATTTGCGGTTTGTAATTTTTCAACAATTAGCTTTGTAACTTTTTCTATAAGCTCAGGATTCATTTTCTTCAACTCCTATCGGGAAAAAATGGTTGGATCCCCAGCAATCTTACTCAGCTTGCCATTTTCGAGGATTCCCATTTTCTCGAGCCATTCACTAAAAATTGGTGAGGGGCGCTTATTCATCGTTTGTCTTAAGGTAGCGACATCATGGTAGCTCATCGATTGGTAATTTAACATGCAATCATCACCCATTGGCGTCGCGATGATAAAATTAACCCCAGCAGCCGTTAATAGTACACCCAAATCCTCAATGTCATTTTGGTCTGCTTTAATGTGGTTCGTATAGCAAATATCAACGCCCATCGGAATGCCATGCATTTTCCCCATAAAATGATCCTCTAAGCCGGCGCGAATAACCTGCTTGCTGTTATACAAGTACTCCGGTCCAATAAATCCAACAACGGTATTAACGATGTATGGATCGTAATGGCGGGCAAAACCGTAATTTCTTGATTCCAATGTCAGTTGATCAATCCCATAATGAGCTTCTGCTGATAATTCTGAGCCTTGACCTGTCTCAAAATACAAACCCTGTGGTCCAGTTCCTGTCCCTAAAGTCTTTGCCATATGATTGGCTTCCTCAAGTAAAGAGGCGTTAATACCAAACGAGCGATTTGCTGCTTCTGTTCCGGCAATACTTTGGAAAATCATGTCCGCTGGCGCCCCTTGCTCGATGGCTTTCATTTGTGCAGTAACGTGGGCAAGGACACAGTTTTGGGTGGGAATTTCCCACTCCTTAATAAAATTATGAGTAGCATGAAGCAAGCGCTTAACACTTTCTACTGAATCATCAACTGGATTAATTCCGATCACCGCATCACCCATCCCATACGATAGCCCTTCCTTGAGGGAAGCTATCATTCCTTCGACATTGTCCGTCGGGTGGTTAGGCTGCAGACGTGAAGCAAGTGTCCCATTGTATCCAATTGTTATATTACATTTTGTTAAAATTTCAATTTTGTTTGCTGCATGAATAAGATCAAGGTTAGACATCAGCTTAGCCACTGCAGCGATCATTTCACTATTTAATCCACGGCTAAGTCTTTTTAAATCCTCACCCGTTGTCGTATCGTTCAAAATATATTCGCGAAGCTCAGCTACGGACCAATTTTTGATAAATTGATAGACAGGATCGTTGATTTGACCTTCAATAATCCGTGATACTTCATCCTCTTCGGGAGAAAGTAATGGATTTTCACGTATATCCGAGAGCGTTAAATGGCTAAGTACTAATTTGGCAGCAATCCGTTCTTGGACGGTTTCAGCTGCTAAGCCCGCTAAACGGTCGCCGGATTTTTCTTCGTTTGCTTTCGCAAATAGATCCTTTAAGGAAGCGAATTGGTAGACGGTTCCTAAGTAATTCGTTTGCAGCTTCAAGGAAAAATCCTCCTTTCCTAATGATGAAACGTTAATGTTTTAATCACAACTGGCACCACACTTGTTTGCAGCAGGTGTCCAATATCGATATAATCTCCATTTTCCACCCGAATTTGATCAATGCAGATGATAGGTTGCTTCGGATTTTGAACTTTCATAGTTTGACCTAGAACCTTTGCATGATCGCTTTCCAAAACAATCACTATCGGCTGATCCTCATTCGGTTTGATTTTCATGGATTCCAAGATTGCAGCAGCTAATTGTTGAATATCACGAAAACCTAAGTACGGGATTTCCGTTAAAAACAAGGCAAAGTTTTGTCCTTCTCGCTGTGAATCATACACTTCAACTGCGTATTGAACGGCTGCAGGAAGTTTCTTTAGGCCCTCTTGCAAATCATGACCAAAGGGAACCTGAAAAACGGGTAAATTACGCAGTGGTAATTGACTGCTATCCACTTGAATGGTTGCCCCACTGATTTCCGTTGTTTGTGTGCCTGCTCCAAGTACGGTAGCCCGTACGGTTTCATCCGGTTTGATCCATGGCCACTGAGCTAATTCCTTGCTTTCCCAAAGTGATGCAGCAAGAATTTCTCCGATATCATCATATTGTGCAGTTATTGGTGAATTTGTTTCGTATTTATAAAGGCATTCGCTGACTCCTCCAGAAAACATAATCGCATCAATGTCTTCCTGCCAATTCGGTCCATGACCTAAAAGTAAAGGTTTATCCGTATTGAGCAACTGTCTGTTTAACATCCTTGCAATGACGGACGCCATAAATTCTGTCAGACCTTTTATGATTGTATTTTTCCGCTGATCGCCTTCTTTTACTTGTATCTGCCACTGTTGAAATAATTCTCTTATCGGCGGCGAGATACTATTAATCTTTGAACCCGCAAATTCTATCAGCCTGCCGCCAATATGCAAGGTGCAGGTTCCCAGTAGTTTCCCTGATTTATAAACGGCAACATTGCTGGTTCCCCCTCCGATATCGATATTGGCAATCACTTTCCCTGACTTCTTTGAATATTCAAAGGCACCTGAACCTTTAGCAGCTATAATCCCCTCAAGGTCAGGTCCGGCAGACGCGACGAGAAAGTCTCCTGCATGATTGGATAAATGATGGACCATTACCTGTGCATTTTGTTTCGTAGCGGTTTCACCAGTGATAATGACAGCACCTGTTTTTATTGTCTTAGCCTTTATCCCAGCTTTTGCATATTCTCTTTGAACTAGAGACTCTACTTCACTACTATTAATGGCTGTAGAAGACAATAATGGCGTCCGATAGATTGGGCTGCGATACAATACTTCCTTGTTAATAATCTCAATTCTCGGCATATGCATCCCGCCTGCCATATTCATGAGGGAAAACTTGCTAATGACAAGCTTGGTCGTACTGGTACCAATATCAATACCCGCGCTAAGAATCTCCTCATGCTGAGGCTCATATCGTTTAATGAAGATCACCTCTTTTTTTAAAAAAACAAAAAGGCGCCCCATACAATCCATCAGAAAAATGACCGATTGTATAAGGCGCCTTTGCCTACTATATTCACTTGTTATATTGGTATTTTAGTCTATTCATTCTTTTTTGTAAAGGGTTTCATAAAAAAAATGCTGTTTCTTCGGGAATGGTCTTCGTATAATTCTTCATTTCATCCATTGAGCTGCATTTTACTAGTTCCTTTATTTCTTGCAATCCTTGTCCAGTATATGCCGATGTAATGACAATGGGACCACTTGGTATCACTCTTTTTAAGAGTCGAATCGCTTCCTTAATATCTGCCTTTTCTGAATCGCATTTCGTTACAACCCCGATTGGTAACTTCGTTATACCTCTACTAAATCCTGGAGGAAATATCATTTTTTTCTTTGTCGCATCCTGCATATATAAAACGTGAGTTACTTCCAGTGCCGTTGCCATAATATTTTTGTAGAATAAGGGATTCTCCGTATACTCACCTGGTGTATCAACAAGCCAGTCACGATAAACAAGTGCTTGGGTCTTAACCGCCGGGACCTCACGCCCAAGGAGAGCATTCGTTAAAGTTGATTTCCCAGCACCAATGGAGCCGATTAGCATTGCCCGATTTTTTTTCGTCATCGCCTATCAACCTCCATTATGATTTTGTAATCGCAGCAGGTGTATAGCGTAAAACATCAGATAAGAATCGGTTAATCTCCTCCATTGCCATTTGGACTGAAGAAACACTGCCTACAATGACCAGGCTTCCTGTAAAACGATCTAAAAAGCCAATTTGTACGTCCGCTGCTTTCGTTGCTAAATCCCCGGCGATAATCACCGTCTCACTAGGTGTTAACGTTAAGATTCCCATGGCTCCCCCCGGCGTAATTCCAAGTTTATCAAACATATCCGGATCAGGGTTGGCAATTACATGACTCAATGTCACTTGTTTTCCTGGTACAAATTCCTGTATAAATCGTTTTTTCTCTTCACTCATTTCAATTACACTACTTTCTTTTCATTTTCTTTTGCTGGTAAATACTCATCCTTACCAATGATACCAGCTTCACGATCCTTTTTCTCTAACTCAAGTGCTTTAGGCACCGATAACCAATAGGCAAGACCGATTCCGATGATACCAGCGGAAATTTTACCAATCATAATAGGAAGGATTAAAGTTGGCTGGAAGTTAGCGGTAAAAGATAAATGGTCTCCTAATAAGAAAGCTGCACAGACCGCAAAAGAAATATTGATCACTTTATCCTTTGGCGGCATCGTTTTAACCAATTTAAACATCGCAAGGATATTGGCAATCGTTGCAACCAATCCGGCGCTGCCTTCTTTACTTAACCCAAGCTTACGGCCAAGTGCTTCAAGCGGACCCCCTGCATACTTTTGCAACAAGTAAACCATTGGAAATGCACCAGCCAGCATGATACCGATATACCCAGCAGTTTCTAATGCGCGGAATTGATCTGCTTTATCCGCCATGATTGGGTGGAAGCCCCAACCACCTAATACGTTGGAAAAAAGTCCTGTGAAAATTTCCACGATGGAGAAAACTAGAACAAGCTTGATACCTGCATCTAAAATTCTTCCAAACCACATAAATGCATTAATCATTAAATCCGGAAGGAAATATAAGCCTACTGCAATCACAACAACAAATAATAATAGCGGGCTTAAATTTAACAATATTTGTCCATAACCTAAGGCAAATTGGAATTTCGCCTCTCCAGAAGTCGATATAAAATCACGGACTTTTGAATTGGAAAGAGCAATAATTGTACTAGAAATAAGTGCTCCAATAGGAATCGTTAATACCCCTGCCATGACACCAAGAGCCATATATTTATGGTCTCGTTTATCAAGCATCGCAAGTCCCATTGGGATTGAGAAAACGATTGTGGCACCAGCCATGAAGCCAACAATCATCGCCATGATCCATCCTTCTTGCGTTTGTTTTAACACTTCAGCTAATTGATAACCTCCCATATCAGTGGCGAGTATGGCTGTGGCCGCAATCGCTGGATCCGCACCAATTGCCGCAAAAAACGGACCGCAAACTTTGTCAATAAACCATGATAGATATGGAATTGAAGCCATGATCCCCGCAGCTGGCACAAAAATATGCCCAACCGCATGTAACCCTTCCATAAATTGTTTACCCAATCCATCATCACTATTCCGAATTGCGGCAACTGCCCCCATTACTGCACATGTCATGATAATGTAGATTACTACTTTTCCTACCATCTCCATGTTTAACCCCTCCTTGATCGTATTAAAAATATATAGTAAATGGAAAATGAGACAATCTCCCAAGTGAATACGCTTCCACTTTTTGCAAAAAAAGACAAAAGGGTGCCGTACGGTTCCTAACTTCAAAACCGCAGAGCACCCTTGCCCAGTTTATTCACTTGTGAATGATTTTAAGCATTATATTTTAAAATAATATGCTTCGCCACATTTTCCAGTGTAACCTGCTTGTTCATACTAATTTTTCGCATTTTTCGATAGGCAGCATCTTCTGGAATATTATATTTATCCATGAGGATTCCTTTTGCTTTCTCAACCATTTTTCTTTCCAACAGCTGTTTATTCATGTTTTCCACTTGCTCACGATAAACCTGGGTATTCTCTGCTTGTCTTAGCGCTATTTCTACGGCTGGAATCAAATTGGCTTCTGTGATCGGCTTTACTAGGTACCCCATAATATTCGCCTGCTTCGCCTTATCAATATACTCTCTTTGACTATAAGCGGTTAAGATAAGGATTGGCGTATTCATTTTTTTGGAGATAATTTCACTTGCCTTTAAGCCATTTAATTTTGGCATTTTAATGTCCATTATGATTAAATCTGGCTTTAATGAAATAGCAAGTTCTACTGCTGTTTCTCCATCACCAGCTTGAGCAATTACCTCATAACCAGCATCCTCGAGCATCATTTTTATATCAAGGCGGACAATGGATTCATCCTCCACCACGATAATTCTTTTTTTCACGATAGACTCATCTCCCTTTCTACGGGGAATGTAACAGTGGCCAACGTCCCTATATCGGTTCGTTGAATCGAAAAATAACCAGATAAATCATGCTCTACCATCATTCTGACAATATCTAATCCTAATGAAGGTTTTGACTTTGACGAATATCCTTCCCCATTGTCGATCACTTGAACCTCAATATCATTGCCTTTTTGCTCAAATAGGACATCAATTTTACCTTCATCCATCGTTTTAAAGGCATGTTTTACACAATTTTGGATTAATTCATTTATCACCAAGGCAACTGATACTGCTTTATTTGATTTAATCTGCAGGTGCTGCCCCGAATAGGAAATCATTATTTTTTTATTCTCATGCTCAGATTCCCAAACAAGCATGTTGCCGATTTTTTCAAGTAACTTATAAATATCAACATCATCCACACTTGAATTGGACAATATGACTTCATAAACCGAGGCTATACTTGTAATGCGATTTAAGCTCTCCACAAAATGGACTTTGCTTTCCTCAGGCAGGCCTCTTCTCATTTGAAGCCGTAAAAGACTGGCAACCGTTTGCAAATTATTTTTAACACGGTGGTGAATTTCACGTATTGCCACTGATTTAACTATCAATTCTTTTTCTTTCTCTCTTAGTTCAGTAATATTTTTAAAAATAACAAACATGCCATTTGCTTTGTCAAACTGATCAAGTTTTATTTTTTTTACCTGAAAAACCTTATTTAACATCTCCACTTCCTGAATTATCAGTTCTTCAGGTTCATTGAGGATCGCTTGAATTCTAGGAAAATAAGAAACTAATGGCAGTATTATCGACCTATCATTTTCGCCTATTTCCTGAATTAGGTTAATTGCTGAAGGATTACAATAGAGTATTTTCCCCTCTTGATCGATAAAGAAGAGAGATTCTTCAATCATCTCAGGTATAATTGGACGATTTTCAGTCAAACCGATTAGAATTTCACTCAATGTTTCAGTCGCCTCTGACAACGCTTCCATTTTTTGCTGATTTTGGAGCTGTTCACTAACGTCCTTTTCCATTATGAGCGCACCAATTACCCGGTCATTAGCGCCATTAATTGGAACAACACTTTGATCTACCGTTTTTCCCTCTTGGGTTAATGCTCGGTTTTGAAACGCTGGCTTCCCGGTCCTTAATGTATAGAGAACGGAAGGTTCAAACGCTTCATATGCAAACTTTCCCACAACAGATTTTTTATATACTGGTTTAGTCGTTGTCGGCGCAGCCTCTGCGACGACAATCGCATGCTTTCCTTCTTTTGTTAAACAATCAACAAAAATATTTGCTTTATTCAAGTCAGCGATTAAAGGTAAATTTCCGACTAACTCTTGTAATTGTAAAACGTCTTCCTTCGATAGATTCGTATGAAGGTAGCATAATTCTTCCAGCATGTTGTTTTTCATATGTCGAATCTCCTATTAAATTGAGAACAATTTATGACATTTATTATAGTGTCTATAAGAGGTTTTTGTCAATAATCCGAAAACCTTTCAATCTCTTACTTTAATTAGGGGAAGTGGGGTCAGTCCCACATCCCGTTAAAGTATTAGCTCACTGGGGGACTGACTCTTTATTTCGGATATTATAACCAACCAAATAATCAAAATAAAACAAAGGAATGAGGATATAAACCAATTGATTATAAGCATTCATTTGCTATAGTCAATACCATTCGTTTCACAAAATTCCTGAGCTATTTCCTTATATTTCATATCTCGGTAATCATACCATTTTTCAGTTATTCCTAAACGATTGATATTATCCTTAAATCGTCTGAATGCTCCCTTTACACGAATTGATTTGAGTAATGCATCCTGCATATTAATATCTGTTACCCTAAAACAAAAACTTTCCATCATATCATACTCATTAATATCATATTGAGAAGGAAACGCAGCAAACTTTCCAAAATTGTCTACTATATCCAAGGCTAGCTTCACTTCATCTCGTTCCCATTCAGATAAGTGTTCATAGTCCTCTCCATCTTCAGCAATTAATAGCGCCTTTTGTGAGACATAAACGATTTCCCCAGTATCTAGATTAAGAAACGATCGGTTTTCATCCGATTGCATCTCTATTCCTTCAATTATATTTTCAAGCTTCACCTTCATATACTCGTTTATCCCTTCAAAAAATCTTATAAATTAAATCTTTCATTTCAATTTCTTACGTATAATTTCGAATTCCAATCTTCTACAAAAGCTTATATCCTTTATATGTTATCAAATACGGAATTAATTGCTCACCCACTAAATTAAATGAACAGATTGAAGACTTCCCTAAACGAAATGCTTTTTCTATTCTGTGATTACCATCTATGATAGAAAATATTCCAGGTCGGATTTCAGCTTGAATGATAATACTATCTACATCAACTGTAGGTAAATGGTCTTCATTTAAAGATGAATTATGTCCATACCACCTAAACCATTTTTTAATATTAATATTTTCTTTATCAACAACTAGTTCACCAGAATGAATGTCCTCCATAATTTTAGATATATTAAATCGAAATATACCAACACCAAAGATTTCATCGTTTTCTTTAGTATGACAAGGTGTAAAATTATTATTTAAATGTAAGGTTCTTGTTTCAACTTCCATATTCTTCCTCTAACTTTTCTTAAATTACTTCAAATGTTGAATGGATAATATTAATTCAAGATGTTGTCGGCGTTTCTTTGATATTTCTACATATTCATTGTATATCAATTCTTCATAATCAAAACTATGGCCGTTATCCATTGTCTCGTAGTATTTTTTGCATAAATAAACAATCATACAGTTTCTAATAGCTTTGGATAGAAGGTGAAAATTTCGATTATAATGGGAATTTGACTCAGTACTTACTAATTTACCTGCTTTTTTACACTCTTTACACAGATGTTCACGGTGACCTCTACCGCTAAATTTTTCATTAGGTAGAAAATCCACACATCCTTTGCAGAAATGGCCTCGTTCCTTACTTCTCACTCATAAAACTCCTCATTTGAAAAACTTTTAATCTATTTAATAAATATTTTATCATCTTCATTAACCCAATACACTTTAAGGCATTTACTATTTTAACTCGTTTTTACCTAAAGATACCGGTGGTCGGTGTCGAACTAGACGAAAATGTATTCACAGATTCTTAATAAAGATATACTTTTATTTATATTGTTGAATTAACCTTATCCACCCGTCTAATCAGGTAAAAAATCCTCCACACGACAAAGAACACAAGCCAAAAACCCATCCGCCAGCTTAATAGCTGCCATAGCCCGCCTTGTTTCTGGATGTAAAATAGATGTAGTTTCAACAATATGTCCCCAGTAAGGTAAGTCTCTTGACAAGCGACGGATAATCTGCCGGATATAATCATTACTTACCTCTTGCCCGCTTCCCTTCGTAGCAATTTCTCGTAACTCCCTATATGTCCTGAAGCTTTTGGCGGTTACGATTCCATATAAGGTATAAAAAGCCTTTGGATTCAACGAAGTCGGTTCAAAATCTTGAAAATGAATTTCCATTCCGTGATCGGATTTTTTTAACAGCACTTGGTTTTTATCAGGTTTCAAGTTGATAAATTCATATTCTCCGATCTTTTCTTCTCTCCCATGTTCAATTTTTCGGTAAAACATTTTATCAAAGATCTCTTCATCTAGTACGAGAATCTCATTTTTATACCGCTCTATTCTTTCAATCTCCAGGTCTGTATACACATTACCTTCGATATCGTTAATCTCCTGAATGGCTTCTTTTGCTATCTTGATGCCGCAATTGACGAGAAACATGTTTGCAAGCATCCTTTGGGTATCATTTAATTCTTCTTCCATTGAACCGTCCAATGCTCTTTCAAGAAAGGAAACGGCTTTCGTATATTCCCGGTTACGATAATAAAGAAATCCCAATCGATAATTTGCAACTGGGTGGTCTTTTTGCATTTGTTGTGCTTTTTCTAAATATGTTCTTGCTAATTTTGGGTCAGGCTTATCGGCCATTTTAAAATACTCCCCTTGGGAAACATATAATTTCACCAGTTTCTTGGTTATTTCCTTTTCAAGGGTTTTATCTCTTTGCTTTTTGGCCGCGACAAGTAATTCTTGTAATCGTTTTTCTTCCATCATTGGATGGGTCTCATCATCACAATCCCTCATCTTCCTTTTCACCCCTCTTTGAAAAAATCCCTTTTACTTTGTCAATTACCTTCTTCTCATGCTGTGACAGTCAGTCACAATTGCCTTGCTATACTTCGATTATAAACAAAGAGGAGATGATGAGTATGAAAAACAAAGAAATTTTATTGGCAAGACATGGATTGCACAAAGAAGATTTAATACGTTCCATTCATGGTGAGGATTGCAATGCTTGCAAACTACTAATGGGTACAGAACAATGGTTTCATGAAGTTGGTGAACAGATAACGGATGCAGATTTTATTTCCTTCCTGCAGGAATCTGCTAAAACTATCGATTCCCCTGGGCGAGGAATGCTGATTGACCCAGTACTTGGCGATTTACCGATTACTGATTTTGACCCCTATATCCGTGGAGTGATCCGCTGGATGAACGAACTTGGAATTTATACCTTTGGCAGCTGTGACGGGCATGGCCGTGGCGAGGCGAGAATTTTTCTAAAGAAATACCCGAATGGAAAACAGCTTGAGCTATTAAAGGCAGCAGTACCTCCAAGTCTACGGATCAGAATTGAAGGTAAAAACATCCGAGTGGCCTATCCTAAGAAAGGTCAGTCGCAGTTACTTGATTTCGCTGAAAATCTATATCATGTATGGAAGAATCCAAGTTTTATAAAGGATCTTCAGGCACATCATTGTAAAGGTTTGCTAGTAGAGTGCTTAAATGTACCAGGTGCTAGCACAGACGAAAGTAAATTTCGTTCAAGAGTACGAAATAAATTGATCTCGCTTATCGATCACTCCTTTATCGACCGGAAAGGCAATCTTCTCGGGTTTGTGCAACTTGGAGATGGTCCCACTGTTCTTCTATCCGCTCATTTGGATACCGTGGAAGAAATTGTGGAAGGAAGAAAAATTATAGAAGAAAATTCCGTTCTAAGGAGTTCAGAAGGAATTCTTGGCGCCGATGACCGTGCAGGAATTGCGGCGATTCTCGAAATTCTATCTAGAGTGAAAAAGACGAATTTTAGAGGAACCCTGAAAGTGGCTTTTACCGTCGAAGAAGAAATTGGCTGCCTTGGATCTCGCGCCATCGACCATAATTTTATTGAGGATGTTGACGCTGCCATTGTAATTGACCGCCGTGGTAACCGGGATATTGTTACGTCTTGGAGCAACTATGTACATTTTTGTCCAGAAGAGTATGGCAGATTATTTGAAAAGGCAGGCACATTCGCTGGAATGGACGATTGGAAAGTCACTCCAGGTGGTATTAGTGATGCGATGGTATTTGCTGAGTTCGGCATCCCATCTGTCAATCTATCAGCCGGCTACCAAAATGAACACAGAGAAACCGAAACAGTAGATTACAAGTCGACGTTTGAAACGGTATTACTCGTAGAGTCGGTTTTGCATCATCAATTGATCAAACAAAATAATCCTTCTTATTTGTAAAGGATTCTAAGATCTTTATACTGATTACAGCCACAAGAATGTACGATTTCTGCCTTGTTTTTTACCTGCAGTTACCACAAAATTTACCACTTGCTGTCAAAGTATTTACCAATAGAAAAACGTCAACAAATTTGATGTAAAATAGCCTAAATCACATTTATTTTTACCGAGGACTTAGGCTTTTGGTCATCCACAATCACACCGATTGTGCAATATCATTTTCTATTGAATAGTATATTTGTACTGCGCAGCAAATGACTCTGTTGTTTTTTGTCTGTTGCTTAATCAAGGTTGAATAATCAGCCAGTTACTCTATTTGTTTAAGAATCCTTCTTTACTATATAAGAGAAAGGTGTAGTGTAGCGTTTTAACTGACAAATTTAATATTTTCTTCTCGAAAACCGAACCTCTTTTTTAATTGTGTAAAGTTTTTTATTATTCAATGAATTTTTTATAGCCTTCGCTACAAAACCAATCATCTTGACTAGCCCCTTCATAAAATGCAGTTTGCCAAGAATTGGGATGTGCCTTTCTTCTACTTTCTGCTTGTAATGCTAATTGATCTTTTAAATCCTTTGTATTTAGTTGCTTCCAATATTCTGCTTGTCCTACAATTTCATCTATTGCGTGTATACTGTAAAGGAGGTTTAACTTAAAAGAATCAAAGTGATTTTTTACTTTCTCAGTAAGTACTTTATCCCATTCGACTGGGGGATGAATATAAAAGTTCACTACTGGAGGGTTATCTTTTATTATTTCTGCGAGTAAAAATCTATCACTTCCTAAATCGTCAAAGTAAGGGTGTAATGTCTCTTCTTCGCTAGTTTGAGGATCATCATCCAATTTGATTTTGTTACAATCTGAACATGCAGGAATTAAATTTATTGGTGTAACTACTACAGAAGGGTAGGAAGTCTTAGGTAAATAATGATCTAAGGTCGATACCTTTCTTTGACCACAAATGGGACAAGTCCTGTTTATTGTCCCTCGTTTTAGAGCGTTATATGTTTCATACCCCGGTCCTCCAGAATTAGCCATTCTTTGTGTATAGACAGCTTTCATTTCTTCAAGAGTAACATTGGTATTTGAACACAATTCATCACTAAATGTATATAACTTCGACTCGGTGGCTAGTTTTCTGTATTCTTCTTCTGCACTTGTTATATAGGGGATAACAGCTTGAAACCTCTTTTTTAAATCTTTATTTCTAACTTTACTTATACAAGTAGAAAAAACTTCTGCTGCAGTAAATTCAGGTTGATCAATCTTTCTCATTCAAGTTTCCCCTTAATTTGTATAGCGCTTTTAAAATAACCCTTGCTTCCATACCCAGTTCATTATTAAAATAATCTAAAGCTTCTTCATAGGAATCTATTTTATTTGCGACATCATTTAGAAGTTTATGAAATCCAGAATTCGTAATTTCAAAAGAGAAAACTTCTTTGGTGAGTATATTAATATTTTCTCCGAATGTTTCAATTTGTGGCCTCTCAAACTCCATCTCTCTACCATATCTATTCATAATCCAAACACACTTTCTCGGTACTTCTTGAATTATTACAGGTGAATGGGTAGCTATTATTCCAATACCATTTCTACTTACTAATAAATTTGAAAGGATTCTAGTAAAAGTAGAAAGTAAAGGAGGATGTAAGTGTGATTCTGGTTCATCTAATAAAATTAAAGTTTTTTCTTCTAACTCCTGTATTAATTTTGTAATAGTTAAAAGTACTATATTGTGACCCGAACTAAACTTTTTACATATAGGGAAAGATTTCTCAAAAAAATGCTCTTTCAAAAGACCTTTTTCCTCTTCTGTCAAAAAACGTTTTTCATTATCTGCTTTCCTTTGTACATTTGCTTCCTCTTCATCATTTGTTAATAAATCAGAAACTCCCGACATTGAAAACACAGGATCATTATTAAGCATGCTTAGAGCTTGTTCAAGCCTAGCTCTCTTAGAAGGAATATTTTTACAGAACCAAATACCTTCTATAAGTTCATCCCTTAGTTCATCAGTACTCTTAGTTTGAACAATCGTTTTAGTACTTTGTTTAGTTCTTACTTTCTGTTTAAGTCCGATATAAGAATAGCCAATCCCGTTTCTCTTTATTTTCTTTGAATTAAAGTACTTTGCATCATCAAAAGCACTAAACGAAAGGTAAATAATATTATCAAATACCTTTTCTTTTCTTTGATATATGTTGGTATTACTAAACTCTCCTAATCCTTTATTCTGATCTTTTTTACTCATTAAGGAGGCAACCATTTTATTTAATAAATGTGTTTTACCAACCCCGTTTCGCCCTATGAGAGCATGTACATTTGTAGGTGGGTTAGAATCTGGTTCTGACTCAAATGTTAGCTCATAATTGATATCTTCTTTTACTTCATTAGGAAAAACAAATCTAAAATTATATTCCGATAGAGATGAATTTCCTCTAGCTAAGTTATTAAATGTCTTTTTAACCGTTCCCGCTTTCATATCTCTTAATAACGCTACAGAAGTCACACCTAAATTTTTAACCTTTTCAAATAAATCCAAGTCAAGTGCAATGTCATTCATGTATCTAAGATATTCATCTCTAAACTGATCACTGATTCTATTTAAGTTTTCGTAATAGTATTTATCCTGTCCTAATGAGAAAAATTTCCTATCCAGCGGGGAACTAAAATGATTTGGAAGGTTAATTTTATCTTGTTCTTCCCCCATATCCTTTTCTCCAATTTTCACAGAACCAATGTAATGTACTTCTTCTATTTCATCCTTATAGTAAACTTGATAAAGCACCCTATATTTCCACCAATCATTCCAGTTATCCTCTACTAAATAAATAAAACTACTTTTTTCTTTATTTACATCAGAACCAACTGGCAAAACTTTAAATTCCAATTCAGATCTACTCCTACAGTGAATTTTGGAAAATCTATTGTTCTGTAAATTAATATAGCACAAATTAACTATATAAATAATATCAACCTGTAAAATTATGGTGCTTTTGATTTAATAGAATTAATTTCCCTACAAAAAAATACTCTTGGAATCATAAACAAGAAATGAGGAAAAGCAAGATTCTGTATTATTCGTTTTCTTTAATGATACATATACGAATATATATGGTAAAATCTCTGCTCCCTTTCCAAATTTATGATATTACTACAATATTATGGACTAAAATAAATGAACATTTTTAAGAGCAAACATCCTAGACTAAAAAGAATCCTTTGTATTGGTATTAAGGGTTCCATCAGAGGTGCGTGATTAAAACTTTTTTACCACAATGATATCTATTTTGACACTGTAATTGAAAATGATTAAATAGTTGAGAGAAACGTCAATTTGACGAGTCCTTTGTTTTGTGTAAGGAATAAAGAACCATAAATAATCGTTTGGTACATCCCCAATTAGCAACCTTATTCTTAAACAATCTGGCACGATTGTGGAAATCAATAACAAATATATTAACTTCCTTACTTAAAGTACAATCTTCCTTAAAATAAGTATTTGCATACACAGTATGGGTCCAATGATAAACAGACCTTATTGAATTAGATACTTTTTATGTTGTTCACGTTTCCGTTCATGAGTAATTTTGGCATATCTTAGTGTGGTATCTGCTGAACTGTGACCTAATAGCTCTTGTATAGCTACGAGTTCAGCTCCATTATTTAAAGTTAATGTTGCAAACGTATGTCTTAACACATGAGGACTAACCTTGTCTTGTAGACCCACTTTCTTAGCTATCATTCCTATTTCTCTTTGAATTCCTCGTTTAGATAACCTTCTATAAGGTTTTCTCTCTGTAATCATTAAGGCTTTACAGTCATCTTCGCGTTGTTTTAAGTATTTATTTAAATGATACATTGCTCTAATTGAAAAATAGACTTCCCTTTGTTTATCACCTTTACCTATAACTAATGTGCTCCTATTCTGTTGATTGATATCAGCTATATTTAACCCATAAACTTCAGACAAACGACAGCCGGTTGCATACAATACTTCAAGTAAAGCACGTTGTCTAACTGTTTCACATGCTTCTCTTAACATTTCCAATTCTTCGATTGATAACGCTTTAGGAAGACGATACTCATCTTTTGGAGCTTTTAATTTTGTAGTTGGATCACGTTTAATATATTCTTCAGAAGCCAACCAACTAAATAAACTCTTTAAAACAGATAGTTTCTTTCTGATTGTGCTCATTTTTAAGGATCCATCTTGACTTAGGTACATTCGTATATCCGCTGTAGCTATGTCCTCAGCCTTCTTTTTTACGACATCAGCAAAAATACTTAATTCCAGGATATAGTTGTCTAGAGTAATAGAACTTAAACCTTCTAGTCTTTTGGCCGATATGAACAACTGTATTTTATCCTCCAGATCAGGGTGCACCTCTCCTAATTTAACTTTTTGAATATAATACTCTGATAGAACAGTAGATAATTTATTCTTTGTGGTTTCCACTTCGATATTTGGATATAACTCTATTAATGCTACCACTAAATCTGATAATATTTTCTCTCCTAAGTTCATAAAATCAACTCTCCTTAGTTTTTATTTGTAAACTAAGGATTACCTATTCAAACACCAAAAATACCAACTGAGTATGAACAGCTATTTATTTTCTTAGTTTTTAGTCTTTAAGTAAGAAAGAGACGATTACTTTTGGAGTAATCGTCTCTTAATAGTTGTATACTGCCAGTATCGTTGTACTGTGCAGCAAATAACTTTGTGGTATTAGTTGATTCTCTTCCATCTTGTTATATTGAAATCTAATGTTTCAACATAGAATTTCTCAGACTCTTCAATATTAGCCACCTGTAGATGCATATGTCCAATCTTTGTTTTCTCTGGGAGTCCACTCCACTTTTCTCCATCTATTTCTGCTAGAAGGCTATCCATATCTATGGCAAAGGTTCCGCCAAGGTATTGACCATTACTATCTTTTTCCCACAGGTCTGGAGGTCTATCAGCGTAAATTTCAATACCATTGGTCCGCTAAGTAAAGAGCCTCACTGTTTCGATGATCTGAAGCTCCTTGAATTGGGTAGTTTGATTGAGACATATGAACAAGCGATAGTGCTAAATCTTGTCTTTTTGGAAGAAGTATAGCGAAATGATATAAACCAGTTGTTCTGCCGGGTCTATCAACTGCTTCTTTATCCTCTACTAAAGTTAACAACGGTGTATTTCCGTCCGCGGTTAATACTGCTCTGCTTTCTTCTTTTGTTAATACTTTAAAGCCGATGACTTCCTGATAAAATCGCAAGGAAGTATCTAAATCCGATATTTTTAATTCCACATAGCCTAAAGTAGGGCTAGAATTAAGATTGTAATTAACTTGTTTTGTTTTTACATCCTCATTATTTATCAATAAAAAAGCGATAGAACTGATAAGCACAATACCGAAAAGGATTAGCCACTTCGTTTTACCTTCCCTCTGTTTCTCATCTATATTTCTAGCCATATATACACCTATAATTCTTGGAATTTCACTACTTCCTTACGCCACTATTTCAAAAAAGCTACGACTGCTTTTTCACATAATTGGGCTTAGCATTCTCTTTCGAACGACGAATCTTCCAAATAGTAATTCCTGCTACTATTAATGCAATGGAAAAGAGCTGCCCAATTCTTAATGTTTCCGTTAACATCAAGCTATCTGTTCGTAATCCTTCGATATAGAAGCGACCAATTGAATACCAAATCACATAACTTAAGAAAATTTCTCCTTGCTTCAAATTGACACGTCTTAGTCCCAGTAATATTGCAAAACCAATCATGTTCCAAACAGATTCATATAAAAAAGCTGGTTGGTAATAATGGCCGTCAATGTACATTTGGTTAATAATAAACGTTGGTAAATGTAAATTTTCTAAAAATATTCGAGTTACCTCGCCACCATGGGCCTCTTGATTCATAAAGTTACCCCAGCGGCCAATTGCCTGCCCCAAAATTAAACTAGGAGCAGCAATATCCGCCAGCTTCCAAAAGGAAATGCCTCGTTTTCTAGCAAACACATAGGCAGTGATGAAAGAACCAATTAATGCACCATGGATGGCAATACCACCTTCCCAGATTTTCACTATTTCTGCAGGATGCACGGAATAATAATCCCATCTAAAAATAACATAGTAGGCTCTTGCTGAAATAATTGCGATTGGAATAGCATAGAGCACGACATCCATAAACGTTTCCCTTGCTAATCCTTGCCGAACACTTTCTCTTGTTGCAAGCCATAGACCTAGCATTGCTCCAGCTGCAATAATCACACCATACCAGTGGATGGTAAGTGGACCAAGTTCTATTAATAGCGGGTCAAGCGGTTGTATTTGAGTTTCCATCTATTTATCTTCTTTCTACACATTGGCTTTATTGTTCTAATTAACAAAGTTTCAGTTTAATCACCCTTATGCCCCAACTTCCCTTTAACCTTTATGCATATTTTCAAGTTCCTCTTTTATCTCTTTTACAGTCTTATCAAGCTGTTCTCCCCAGTTATCATTAATCGTATTGAATACGACATTTCCTTCTTCATCTAATATTCCATATCCCCTGTTAGCAACATCCCCATTTTTCATTTTAAAAAGCTCTATCATCTTTAATTCGGGGTCTGAAACAAATGGAAGACTTTGACCATAATTTACTTCTAATGCTTTATATAACTCTAATTGTTGTTCAGGAGTATCTCCACTAATGATATACATACTTACATCCAAATCATTTAATTTATCAAGGTTCTTATGCAACTGAACTAGTTGCTTCTGACAATGACTTCAAGTATATGTAGTAATGAAGAAAAATAATGTCGGGTTTTCCTGTGGGAAGGTAATTGAATTTCTGTTATGGTCATGTAAAGTCAAGGATTCATCCAATTTCCCACCCCCACATCCTGTAAGTACAAGAACTATTATTAGTAATAAGTTTAAAGTTTTGGTTTTCATACAGATTCCTCCACTGTTTTTGGATCACGTGTTGGTAACTTAGAATCAATACTCAGAATTGTAGTTCCTTTTAAGGAAAGGAAAATAGCTACTGTCATTAATACAAGGTCTAACTCATATCCACCCAAAAACCCGCTACCGATTTTAACTTTTAGTATTGCTCCCAGCATGATGACAGCAAATAATGTGCTAATAATTCTTGTTCCAAGACCGGCTATAACTGCGAGACCCCCAATTAATTCAATTCCCCCAACTGCATATGCTAAAAAGCTAGGTAAGCCAATACTTGAAAACCACCCAGCTGTGTTCTCTATTCCCCCTTGAAACTTGTCTAACCCATGAATAAAGAAAGTGATTCCTAACATCACTCGTAAAATAAACGCTCCAACTTCTACATTTTTTTTCATTTTTATTTCCTCCTTTTCAATCTTAACACTACATACCGTAGTGCAATAAGCAAAAACCACAACACTACAAAATGTAGTGTTGCGTTTTAAAAAATTAGGCAAGAGCAATAAACATCATGCCTATAAATAAAAGTAACGCATAAATAGAGATAAAAATAGTAACAGGTTTTATTTTAACAGGTATATCTCTTTTTGGCTCCACCAATTGCTGTAACCTGTAGTTAATTGATTCTCCGGAGAACGGAACCGTCATAGGAACCGTTTTATTCGTAATATGATGTCGGATAAGCTTTAAGAGAGCACTACCCAACCCTAACTGTGAACCAGTATGTTTAATCGCATATTCATCTGCCAGTATTTCGCAGATTATCTTATAATTTTCATAACACCACTTGGTAAGTGGAATAAACCACAAAGATTGCGCGATTATCTGAAGAATAAAGATAAGGAAAGGGTCGCGATTATTCTGATGAAACCTTTCATGCTCGATAACGGCCTTTAGTTCCTCATCCTCTAGTAAATCAATTAATGCTGTGGATAAAACAATAGATGGACTTCTTATTCCCATTGTAAATGCAAGGGATTGTTCGCTTTTTACAATGGTAAGTCTATGGTTGTCCCCCAATACTTCACTATAAAACTCAGATAATTCCCAATCTGTGATAACCATAATTCTTTTTTTAAATCTATAAAATAAGATGAACTGCTCAACAACTTTGATTAATGTCACAAGTAAAGTAAGAGCTATGATCGTATTCATTGCATAAATAGCAATACTATAATATAAAGAATTTTCCTGGAATAAACTAAGACAAAATTTAAAAAGGTTTAACTTAATTTGTACTCCGAAAACCAAATGTGTAAGAAACATTCCCATCTGAATCCATACAAATGTTGCTAAAAGCAAACTAAGAGCCAAAAGGTATACCGATTTCTTTTTCCACCACATCATGATTTATCCTTTTTTAACTGTGTAATTTTTTGTTCCAATTTGTCCATCAATGTTTCGTCGATATCTGTTAAAGAATCTAGCATATGAGTAATGACTACACCACCAAACTCATCCAGTAAATTTTCAGTAAGTTTTTTTGATTGTTCTTCAAGAAACTCAGTCTTTGACTGGATAGGCTTAAATAAAGATGTTCTACCTTTTGTCCGTTTCTGTAACACGCCCTTATCAACTAATCTCTTCATCACAGTCATCACTGTATTAAAGCTTACGACCTTTTCAGCTTCAAGTCTTTGCTGAACCTCTTTAATACTCAATTCTTCCCCTTCCCAGAGAAATTCGAGTATCTTTGCTTCCAAAGGTCCAAAAAACCTTGAGAGACCTTCCCCAGAATAATTGAACTTCTTTATATCCAATGCGATCACCTTCCACTACAGATTGTAGTGCATAATTTTCTAAAGGTCAAGTATTAAACAGTATTTCCTGAAATTAACTTCTTCTTTATAACAAGTACTTCTTTTCACAAAGAAACTTAAAAGTGAAGACACTCTTGCTGCACAGTAATTGTCTACTACGTAATACAAGAGTTAATCTGGACCGTTTGCAGAAGACTGATCTTATTGAAATTTAATCAATACTTTATAACATTTTGATTCTCAAAACTATTGTTTTATATCTTTTATCATCAGATAGATTGCAGGGGTAAACTGTCTGTCATTCTGGTACATTCTTTGTCATTCGGTGGTAAAAACAATGTCAGAGGTGATTCATTCCAATGGCCGTAATCATATACTGCAATCTGTAAAAAAAGAAGCAAATCACACAACCTAGTGGGTTCAGTTATTGGTGAGAAAAATTAAATTAACAACGTAATTAGTACCTTAATCAGAACATCTATTAACAGTAAAAAAGCATATAAAAAGAGCAACTGAATTCGCTTAGTTGCTCGTTCTTCAATGAAAATATGAAATTACACAGTTTATTCTTTAACCGCTAAAACAACATCAGCATAAGATTCACCATCTAATACCACTTCATAACGCCATAAGCCGCTTTTTGGAATTGCAAAGGTAGCAGTGAATCGTTCTAAAGTGGAATATCCTGTTGACGGCTCTGTAATTGTTTCTGGGGACAACCCTGTAATTTTTTCTCCGGTTTCTTTATGGTAAGCATAAATGGCTAATTCTTTCCCTTTAAAGGTCTCAAAAGGTGCCGTGAAATGAAATAAGTATCCATACGGTTTTCCTGCTGAAAGAGATGGGTCTGGGGCAACTAACAATAATACTTTTCCATCTTTTACATATTTATCTCTAATATCTTTAATTTCTTTACTCCTTGAGCTCCAAAAATCTTTAGTACGAATTAACATTCCTTCTATTTTGTGCTCTTCAGTTAAATTCGCTTGCCCAGTTACGATCCCAGCTTCTGATTTTTCACTGCCTTCTTTTTCGAACTGTAATTCTACTGAGAAATTATAAACGCTATCGTTTGCATCTACTTCTTCATATTCAATGTTTTTTATCTTAAAATTGTAATAATCACTATTCGGTTGAATCATTACCAGCGAACCGTAGTTATTTACGAAATCTCTGTGGGACGTTTCATTTGCAAAATAATCTTTAAATGTCTTATCTTCATATTGATTTAACGCTTCATACTTTTCTTCACTTTCTCTATCCAGTATTTGTTTCAATTCATCACTCGGCCCTGTTAGGCTATTTTGTAATACAGCTTCAATGGTCTTTATATTCTCATCTTGAGTTATAGTTTCCTTTTTTTCGGTACATCCAACTAAAATTAATAGAAGTAAAGTAAATAAAGCGGTTGCAAAAAATTTGATCATGCTTCCCTTCAAATTACATCCCCCTTATATATATATATCATATTTTTTCCAATTACCTCCTAAAAAAATAGTTCACTTGTTTACAAGCGAACTATTTGGATAGGCCTCAATTTTTTTTCAAACACTGTGTGCTAATAGCCAATAATGATCTCCTGGCTTATTCCGATAGGTAAATCCCCTATTTTTCAATCTAATTACAAAAAATATGAATATCGATAGCCTTTAATTATATGCTTAAGTCTATGATTAATTTTTTCCTTGCTTATGTTTCTTTCCTTTTGATTTTCGGCCCATATTTTCATGTCCTCATGTTCTGGATGGTTTACATCTGATATAATTCGCAAATATTCCTCATAGCCGCCTTCTCCTCCTACATCTTCAGGAGGTCTCTCTCCGATTCCTTCAACAAATAATGCACGAAACTCATTTGATTTTACGACTTTTTCCAATGTTATTGTATGTACCCAGGAATCTCCAAAATCGTATTCATATACAACTTCACCATAGGTTGGAAAAATTTCTTCTAGACCAACAAATCGCTCCTGACGATTCTCAAATGCCTCCAAATCCAAATATTCCATCGTCTCTGGATCGTCATCCATCATAATTTTGAGGTCCTTCCTTTCCGCTCTTTCCACAACAAATTCATGTAAATGAGCGTTATGCCAATCAAAAACGCTTTGAATAATATTATGTAGATGTCTAAAAGAATAAGTGTAAGGCACTAAAACCCTTCGCCAAATTTCATGACCCTCTAGATTGATTTTTATTTTCAGTTGATACAGGTCGATTTCAAGAACATCTTCCACAGCTTCATGATCTTCCTGACCAGAAATAAGGCTGAGGCATTTGAGCATTTTTTCAATCGGATAAAACCCTGGATCTTTTCCAGACAATTGAATAAAGTTACCGGTTATCATGCTAATATATCGTTGAATTCTTGTCTTTTCATCTAAATATTCTTGCACGAACTCAATTTCACGCACCGCACTATTCATCTTTGCTACCATGCTTCTACTTGCGGTTTTCGAAAATGTAATGTCACCCGCTTTTTCCATATATGCTTCAATGACTTCTTTACGGACACCTTCCATTCGTAAAGCCGTAGTGATTGCCTCACGAATTAATTCATTTATTTTGGAAAAATCCTTTTTACTTGGTCTATAGATAACAATCGAATACCTTGTTTCATTATTCATCAAAACAATCGCTTTTTTTCTATTAATACTGACAAAATTAGCGTGCCATGCCATGAAGCTATTAGGGAACTGCTCATGAACTTCTGGAGGATACAGTTCACTTTTCTTTATGCCCAGCTGATCAAGCAAGGATTTTGTACATTGGATTAACATTTATCTCACCTTCTTTAGTTCAATCATAAATATGTTTCATCAACAATCTACCAACACTTTAAAAGTCTTGTCATATAACCACTAGATTACATCTAATGCATCTTGATCTATTTCTTTTTCAATGATTTCTTGTTCTTCTTGATTATCCATTTGGTCTTTTTCTTCTTTCATTAATAGACCACTCAATTCGTGCCCGTTTACTCTAATTGTATCACAAAAAAGAAAGGGATTATTTGGAGTTTAGACATTACAAATTGAAATTGATCAAACACTGCTGTTCGTCCTTTGCATCGTGATTTAATTTATTATTGACACAGAATTTTCCTCTCACAAGTTGAATGTCATACATATCTTTATAACCACATTTTTACTTAGTCCCTCACAGCAAAAAAGAGGGATGCTATGCCCCCCTTACCTATCTATTCAGATCAATTCTAAAAAGTAACAAATCGTTATCAAAGTAAACATCAACATAGAACTGATCAACATTTACCTTTCCATTTGCACCATCAAGAGTAGAAAGCAGATGCACTTCTTTAGGTTCCAAAAAAAGAATAGGTCCATTATGAAAAAATAGGATATTATTTGCTTAGCTTAATGGCTATGGTGACAGGTCCGGGAATTGATTTAATACACCAGGGACGGAACGAAAATCACACAAGTTTTTTAAAATGATAAGCCCCGTTTTCAAATTTAGTGAAATAAACCGTTTCCCCTATTTTTACTGGTTCCTCCATACGGGCGGTTACTTTTAGTGTGGCATCCTTTAATTGAATGATGGCAACTGTATATGGACTTTCTTGAACAAATTCCGCTGGTGGCACGTAAATGGTTGTTACAGAATAAACGGTACCTTCACCAGAAATTTTCCGTTCACGAATTTGTTCATTTTCGAAATTGGAGGAAAATGGCTTTGTCAGATAACTCTTGTTTTTATACTCATAAACAATCATAGTGTTCACACCCTTTCTAATACATGTACGACAGAGTAAGCGCCAGTGCCACCTAAATTTTGTGACATTCCGATTCGTGCATTTTTGACTTGGTTTACAGCTACTCCTCTTAATTGGAGGACAATTTGAACGAACTGTGCCGTACCCGTTGCCCCAATTGGGTGGCCTCTTGATAAAAGACCTCCACTTGTATTGATTGGTGTTTTCCCGTTTAATCCAGCTTGGCCCTCCTCAATGAATCTCCAACCTTCGAGACGATTGGAAAAGCCTAACCCTTCTATAGTAAGAAGTTCTGTGATGGAGAAGCAATCGTGAACCTCTACAACATCAATATCAGATGGGCCTAATCCGGCTTGTTCGTAGGCAAGCTTCCCTGAATGGATAATAGCGGGAATTTGTAGAATGGAATCCAAGTCCTGGATATTTGTCGGACCAGACACTTGAACAGATGCTCGAATTTTAACTGCACTCGGATTTCTACTTAAAACTACACTCGCTGCCCCATCTGTTATCGGAGAACAATCGAATAGGCCAAGTGGGTCCGTTATCTGTTTAGCTTGCATAACTTCTTCCATTGTCGTAGGCTTTCTGAATTGTGCAAGTGGATTGTTTATTGCATATGAACGATTTTGCAATACAACATTCGCCAGATGTTCCTTTGTTGCACCACTTTCATACATATATCGATTAGCTAGTAGTCCAAAGAAACCCGGGAATGTTAAACCAGCATTTTTTTCACTTGAATCATTATCCATGGCTGCATTTATTGCTTGAGTCACAATGTCTGTCGCAGCATGTTTCATTTTTTCCCCGCCAACCACGAGTACGTTTTCATAAATACCACTTAAAATACCAATCACAGCTTGACGAATGGCGATGCCTCCAGATGCACATGCACCTTCTACTTTCAATGAAGGAATATGACCAAGCTCTAAATCATTGACAAGCATGGCGCCTAGAATTTCCTGGTTAGCAATTGCCCCGCCCATGAAGTTTCCAACAAATACCGCATCAATTCTCGGATGACCTGCATCTTTTAAAGCATCTCTCGCGGCTTGAAGTAAAAGCTCCTTTAATGAATAGTCAATATGTTTGCCGAATGGTGTAATGCCAACACCACTTACAAATACATCCATCTCTAACCTCTCCTTTATTACATATAAGCGCCGCCATCAACGACAATCACTTGACCAGTTATAAAACTAGCATCTTTTGAAACTAGATAACTTACAGCTGATGCAAATTTCAGCAGGTTGTCCCATACGATTAATAGATTGATGACTAGTATCGTAAGGGCCCCCTCTTGTAATAGCTGTTTCCGTTGCCCCCGGTGCGACGGAATTACAAGTAATATTATATTCTCCTATTTCTCGAGCTGCCCATTTAGTGAGTGCAATAATGCCGCCCTTAGACGCTGCATAGGCCGGGCCAGTCCTGCCGACACAATCATCACCTAATTTCGCACCGCCATTCAGGTCTGAAATAGATTTAAGCTTTTTTTGCATCTCTTTGACCGTTTTCCTCGAACTCTGTATGACCATTATGTTGATCGCTATATTGTGTAATTTTACGGGTGTCTGGGGAAAATATTGCCAAAACTAGTGAAAGGACTAGTCCTACAATCATAAATCCACCGAATATAATTGGGGATGGACCAAATTTCGCACCCATTTCTGTCCAAAGCATTGGTCCAAATCCTACAATTGCAGCAGCGACTTGATAACCTAGACCAAGCCCTGTATAGCGCACATTGGCCGGGAACAATTCAGAGAAAAATGTTCCTTGCGTAGCGAAAATGGCACTCCAAACCACACCTAATAATAAAACTTGCATAATGTAGAACATAGTTGTACTTTGCCCAATCATAGTGAAATATGGAATGGCTAATACGATCAACGCTACGACCCCACCGATATAGATGGTTTTACGACCGATAAAGTCAGATAAATATCCAGTCAATGGAATCGAAATAATCATGGTTGCACAACTTAGTGTTAAACCCAATAATGCCACATCACGACTATAACCTAGAAACGTTGTTGCATAAAACAAGATAAATGACATAAGAAATACATTGAAAAAACCGTCTCCCAGTTTTAAACCAATCAAGCGAAAAATATCCTTTTTATGGTATTTAAAGGCATTAATAATAGGTACCTTTACAATCTCTCCTTGTTCCTTTTTCCTTCTAAATTCAGGAGTCTCTTCAATGCTGCTGCGAATCCAAATTGCTAAAACGACTAATACTGCACTAAAAAGGAATGGGATCCTCCAGCCCCAGGACATAAATTGTGCTTCTGTCGTTAATGAACTAATTAACGTAAAACTAAATGTTCCGAGAACTAATCCAATAGGTACACCTAATTGTGGAATCGAACCAAAGAAACCACGCACACCTTTTGTTGCAGATTCTGTAGCAAGTAAAACAGCTCCACCCCATTCACCACCAAGAGCAATTCCTTGTAGTAAACGTAAAAGGACAAGCGCGATTGGCGCCACTAAACCAACTTGCGCATAGGTTGGAAGCAATCCAATCAAAAACGAACTTCCCCCCATCCCGATCAGTGTCAGCATCAGGGATGCCTTCCTTCCGATGCGGTCTCCCATATGCCCAAAAATGATACTTCCAAGAGGTCGTGCAGCATAACCTGCTCCAAAAGTAGCAAAAGCAATCAAAACAGAGATCGTCGGATCCTCTGAAGGGAAGAATAAAGTAGCAAATACAATTCCTGTTGCTGTTCCGTAAAGATAGAAGTCATACCATTCAATGATGGAGCCAGCTAAACTAGCTAATAATACTTTGACATTTTTCATAGATTCGCCTTCTTTCTTATAAATGATGTTTAAAAAGTCTGGTAAAAGTAACACATCAAATTTCCTCGTTGGCTTCTTTTTTCGCTGCTTAAAGTTAAACCCTCTCCAACTTCTCGGTTCTTTCTATCCTCTTATATGGATAGTAATTTACGCAGAATATGTTTCTGGATTTTCCCAACAGGTGTACGAGGAAAATCTTCTACAAATTCAATAAATTCTGGAACTTTAAACTTTGCCAATCTTTCTTGGCAGTGTTTAATAAGCTCTGCTTCAGACACTGCACTACCTTTATTTACTATGACATATGCTTTGATGGCCTCATCCCGCATCTCATCTGGGATACCAATAACAGCAGCTTCGTAAACAGCTCCATGCTCGACTAACACGCTTTCCACTTCATTCGCTGCTACATTTTCACCTGAACGCTTAATCATATCCTTCATCCGATCAACAAAGTAAAAATAGCCATCTTCTCCGACATAAGCATTGTCCCCAGTTAAAAGCCAATCCCCTTTGAATGTTTGTCTTGTTGCTTCGTCATTCTTAAAATATCCCTTCATCAATGTTCTGCCGCGAACACCTTTGACAGCAATTTGACCGACTTCTCCATCAGCCACTTCATATCCGTTTTCATCAAGTAATTTTACCTCATAGCCAATGCTTGGCTTTCCGATGCTCATATTTTTTCGAATATCATTGATTGGATTGATTAATGGAATACCAATGGTCTCAGTCATCCCATACATTTGCAGCAGTTTAAGATTGAATTTTCCTTCAAATTCGGTTAATTGATGTTCCGCTACTGACTGTGCGAAAAGGATTAAACGGATCGAGTTATCCCGGTCATTCTCGTCATATTCCTTTGCCAGTATCATTCGAATAGGAGCTGCAAATAGTGAACCAACCGTACCACCAAGGGCCTTTGCTTGTTTAAAATAACGCGATGCACTAAATTTCTCTGTAAACGCAATACTAGCCCCTACGACAAGTGCAGACATGGTTGAGTAATACTGTGCATTGCCATGAAATAATGGTAAAACGATGAATGGCCGATCGTTCTCAGTTAAATTGATGGATTTTGACATTAATTCACCGGTATAAATATAATTTGCATTCGTCACCTGTACACCTTTTGGTTTGGAAGTTGTCCCTGATGTATAAAGCATAGCTACAACATCCTCTGACAGTATCTCCGGGAAAGCTTCTGTACCATCAGATGAGTTTTCTATTAAATCATTAAAGTCAAAAACCCCTTCAATCGCTTGGTTACAACGAGTAATGATTGTATGTTGAATCGTTGGTATTTCTCTACGTATCCCATCAAACTTTTCTAAATACTCAGCTTCAGTCATGAATACAATAGCCTCAGAATGATTAATAATGTATTTCATCTCATCAGCTGTTGATAAAATGTTGGTTGGGACCATGATGGCGCCAATATTTGCCAATGCAAACCATGTTGTGAAAAATTCCATATTGTTTGGTAAATGTAAAACAACATGATCCCCTTTTTTTAGTCCTAACTTCAAGAAAGCATTACTTAATTTGTTCACTTCTTTATGGAATTCTTTATACGTTTTTGTATACCGTTGTTCATTCGCATCTTCAAAATGAATAAACACCTTCTCCTCGTGCTGCTTGACCTTATCCGCTAATAGTGAACGTAATGTTCTTTTTCCGATTATATCCACTTTCATCCCCCTTTGTTAGCGTTTACATTTCATAGACTATAGTCTATAAGATAATATAATTGCACTTTTGCTGTCAATATAATTTTCTGATTATTTTTATAAATCATAAGATTATAACATTTATCAAATTATGTTAAAATAGGAATCAATTACATTACGAGTAGGTGTTAGATCATGGAAAGGAAAACGAGAGAGCAGCAAGCAGAAGAAACAAAACAGAGAATCTATCAGACAGCTTTAAAACTTTTTGAAAAAAAGGGGTTTAATCAAGTAAGCGTCGATGAAATTGTTCAAAAAAGCAAAAGTTCAAAAGGGGCATTCTATGGCCACTTCTCATCAAAATACGATATTTTTTTAGAGAAATTTAAAGAAATAGATTCATTTTATGAAAATTTTGCTCAATCCTTACCAAGTCATATGCATTTTGAAGACAAAGTCATTTCCCTTTTTGACGCACAGATGACATACTTAAAAAATGAACTGGGAGAAGATTTGATGAGGAGTGTTTATACGAGTGGCTTGATCAGAAATGAAGCAAACTTTTTCGCCAACTCGGAGAGAAGCTTATATAAAATTTTAAATAGGTTTGTGCATGAAGCCATTGAAAATAAAGAACTGCCAAAATCAACAGATAGTACTAAGACCAGTTTCTTCATCTCAAGGTGTATGCGCGGTACTCTTTATGACTGGCTTTCATTTGGAGACAATGATCCTTCAAATGATGAAGCGAAAATGTTTATATCTATCTTTCTTAAAGGTCTATTATAAAAAATGGGGCACATCCAGCGACAAAAAAGAGGGATACTATGTAATCCCTCCCTTACCTACCTATTCAGATCAATCCCAAAAAGGAACAAATCGTTAAAATACCTTTATCAAAGTTTTCTAAGTTAAAGTGTTCATTCGGAGCATGGAGATTTTCATCCGGCAAGCCGAATCCCATTAAGACAACTGGAGAATTTAGGACTTGGTTGAAATCCGATACAATCGGAATCGAGCCCCCTTCTCTTTTATAAACAGGTGCTGTACCATAAACCTGTTCATAGGCTTCAGCCGCTTTTTGAATCATTGGATGATCGATTGGGGTAAGGAATGGATTCCCTGTATCTTGGAGTGTTACTTTAACCGTACATCCTTTTGGTGCTTTTTCTTCTAAATGATTTTTGATTAAGCCCTGGATTTTTTCTGGATTTTGATTATTGACCAGACGGCAGGTGATATTGGCGTGTGCCTCGTTCGGAATGACGGTTTTGGTACCTTCCCCCTGAAATCCACCCCATATGCCGTTTAATTCTAGTGTGCAAAGTCTAAACTATTCGGACAAGAAGCTAATCTAATTGTGAAGATATTAATATAAATGAATGTCAATACTTCACCACTAGTTATTTAAACGGATATAGAATTATTGTCAGTAATAAAGAACTATTCAATAAATGTATAGAGATTGCTCATAATAATTCACGTCCAACGCTAAAAATCCTCAAATTAGGTCTAGAAAACTTGACATGGTTTCTCTTTGGCCATGTCGAATTTGCTAGGTGGATATGTATAGTATATAAAACATAATAAAGCCAGCTTTGTTAAACTGGCTTTGTCAACTCATGGCGTTTTTCTATACGCTTTTCAATTTTTTCTAGTACTTGTTTATCATTAAGTAATTCTTGTTTATTCTCTTTTACTAACTTTTCAAATGATTTTCTATACGTAAGATGATTCTTTAACATAATGAACGTCCTTCCTTTTTATTATATTTGTCCTACTTGATAACTCGACACTTCTCTATTTAATTGAGACGAGTTCACAAACAGTTATTTAAATATCCAGTATCCGCTTAGGTCTAGAAACATTGGCATGGCTGCTCTTTGACCTTGTCGGAGTTTCTAGATGGATATCTATAGTATGAAAATCAATGACTTTATAATATGGTTATTATTTCAAATAGTTGGTTTTTATTGAAGTTCGATTTTTAAAATATATTAAACTACTATTTTAATAGACTAATATATCTCATAACGTGCGGCGAATTTCTTCCATTAATTGTTGCATATTAAAAATTTTTTTATCTAATTCTTGGCTTAATTGAATAACATTCGGATTAGAAATCCCCATATTTTTTTCTAATCGGTACAATCTCTGACGATCTCTATTTATACTTTTCCTTAGGTCTAATGCACTTTTCAGAATCATTAGCTTTATCCTTTCATGTTAATTTGTAACATCCCTTACCATTTTTTATCTAAACTTATAGATTCTCTACTATCTTTCCAGCACGTGTCATGATCCATCGTTTAACCGACGATCAGACACAGACACGCCTGAAGAACCAAGCGATAAGTGAAAAGAATAAAGGCATTGGCATGAAGGATAAAAGTAAGCGATTGATGGGCATGAATTTATATATATCACAAACATTCACCAGAAGAAGTGCCAACGACCTACGTGCATTCCTTGTATTCACTGCGTTGGCAAATAGAAATTTGGTTTAAAACATGGAAGTCGTTCTTTACTTTTTCATCACTCGCTAGTTTTGAAACAAGGATCATTTCGTATCTAGTGATGTACGTTGTTAGCATGATGGACATGTGGCGATACCCCTTTAATATGTTTTTCTATCATATTGTCCTTCACTTTGATGACCATTAGATTGAGGCTGGCAGAACTCGAGTAATATTCCATTTGTGGACTTTGGATGAAGAAAGGCTACCAAATTCCCATGTGCCCCCTGCTTGGGTTTATCATTGATCAACTTGACTCCGTGTGCTTTCATATTGTCTAAATGCTCACAAGCATTTTCAACCCGTAGTGCGATATGGTGAATGCCCTCCCCTTTTTTCTCGATAAACTGAGAAATAGGACTATCCGAACTTATTGGTTCCACTAATTCCAACCTGGTCTCCCCAATCTCGATAAACGCAACACGAACCTTTTCGCTTTCAACAACTTCATAACCTAAACATTTTAACCCCAGTACTTCAGTATAAAATTTTACTGAAGTTTCCAAATTTTTGACGGCAATTCCAATATGCTCAATCTGATTTGGTGGTTTCAACAGCAACATCCTCTCTCCCATCTATTTTTTCAATTTGCTTTATACATTTAATGGTACTTGCAATACCGTTCTTGTTATGCTTAGTTTCCCCCACGTTTCAAAGAGTAGGATTTCTTGTTTCCATATCCATTTTCATCATAAATGCTGAATAATTGTTGTACTGCCAGAGTTGGTGAAGTTTGGCCATTAACAAGGAATTTCTCCATTTCAGATATACTCTTTTTTATCAATGGGCTACCATAAAATCTGGCCTTTAGCTGGTCTTCAATCATAGAATGAACCCAATTAATCATCTGTTCTTTTCGTCTTTTTTCAAAGACACCAGTACGACTAGTAACTTCTTTATATTTCTTAATGACATCCCATATGTGAGGGACTCCTTCACCAGTTAACGCAGACACAGTAAACGCTTTTGTTTCCCATCCTACAGTTGCAGGTTGTAAGAAATGAAGGAGTCGGTTGTAATCAACCTTAGCATTCAAAGCAGCTTGCTGGTTTGCACCATCAGCTTTATTAATAAAAATGGCATCGGCCAACTCTATTACTCCCTTTTTCATTCCCTGCAATTCATCCCCAGCACCGGTCAGCATAATAACAAGGAAAAAATCCACCATGGAACGAACGGTTATTTCACTTTGACCGACTCCTACGGTCTCTACGATAATCACGTCATACCCTGCCGCCTCACAAATAAGAAGGGTTTCACGGCTTTTTCTAGTCACTCCACCTAAAGTTCCACTTGATGGTGATGGTCGAACATATGCGTCTGGGTGGCGAGAAAGTTGTTCCATTCGTGTTTTATCCCCTAGAATACTCCCTTTTGAAACGCTACTAGTCGGGTCAACGGCTAATACTGCTACGCGGTGATTTTGCTCACAGAGCATCATGCCAAATGATTCAATCAGTGTACTCTTACCGGCACCAGGAACCCCTGTAAAGCCGATCCGAATTGATTTTCCGGTATATGGAATGAGTTGTTTTAGTACGTTTTGTGCCATTTCCATATGTTTTGGTAAATTGCTTTCTACTAATGTTATCGCTTGTGCAATAATAGCACGGTTACCATTAATCACACCCTGAACATACTCATCAACCGACAGGTGTTTTCGTCTTGGAGGGAAGCTTTGATTTGATTGGAGTCTTTTTTCCTCAGTCATTCCGTAACCTCCTCGTACCCTTGTCTGTATTGTGTATAGGAGGAGCTCATAATCAAATGTCGAACCCGAGACGACGATTAATTTCCTCTATTACTTTCTGTGCAGCAACTGGGATAACCGTTCCTGGTCCGAATATTGCAGCTGCTCCCTTTTCTGTTAAATAATCGTAATCTTGAAATGGAATAACACCGCCAATAACGACGACAATATCTTCACGACCTAAACGTTTAAGCTCTTCTACGACTTGAGGAAGTAGCGTTTTATGTCCAGCAGCAAGGGAGCTCATCCCAAGTACGTGTACATCATTCTCCACAGCTTGCAACGCTGCTTCCGAAGGGGTTTGGAATAAGGGACCGATATCCACATCAAAACCAAGGTCTGCAAAAGCTGTCGAAATTACTTTGGCACCACGGTCGTGTCCGTCCTGTCCCATCTTCGCGATCATAATTCGAGGTCGGCGACCTTCATTTTCTTCGAATTGATCGGCCATTTCACGTACAACTTTTACTTGCTCCACTTCACCGAATTCAGCACTGTACACTCCACTAATTGAACGAATGACAGCTTTATGTCTACCAACAATTTTCTCATAAGCATTCGAAATTTCTCCCAAGCTCGCTCTCGCACGAGCAGCATTAATTGCTAACTCTAAGAGATTTCCTTCTCCAGTTTCAGCTGCTTTTGTGATCGCTTGAAGTGCTGCTTCTACTTTGGTATCATCCCGATCTGCACGAAGTTTCTCTAAACGACGAATTTGTGCTTCACGAACTGCAGTATTATCGATATCCAAAATATCAAGGGGTTCTTCTTCTTCTAATCGGTATTTATTTACACCAATAATTGATTCTTTACCGGAATCAATATGTGCTTGTCTTCTAGCAGCAGCTTCTTCAATTCTCATCTTTGGCAGGCCTGTTTCAATCGCTTTAGCCATTCCACCAAGGGCTTCGATTTCTTCGATATGCGCCCAAGCCTTTTCTAGTAATTCAGCAGTTAATGACTCCACGTAATAGGAACCACCCCAAGGATCTAAAACGTTGGTTATACCCGTTTCATCCTGAAGGTATAATTGTGTATTTCGAGCAATTCGAGCTGAGAAATCGGTGGGTAAAGCAATTGCCTCATCCAGTGCATTCGTATGAAGGGATTGCGTATGACCTAAGGCAGCAGCCATCGCTTCAATACACGTACGCGTTACATTATTAAATGGATCTTGCTCTGTTAAGCTCCATCCAGATGTCTGTGAATGTGTTCGAAGTGCTAGTGACTTTTCATTTTTTGGGTTAAATCTTTTCATTAATTTCGCCCAAATTAATCGACCCGCACGCATTTTAGCAACTTCCATAAAGTAATTCATTCCGATTGCCCAGAAAAAAGAAAGACGTGGAGCAAATTGATCAATTTCAATTCCTGCCCTTAAGCCTGTTTTGACATACTCTAAACCATCAGCTAATGTATAACCCAACTCGATATCAGCAGTAGCACCCGCTTCTTGCATGTGATAACCGGAGATACTAATTGAATTGAATTTTGGCATATGCCGGGACGTATATTCAAAGATATCTGCGATTATTTTCATTGACGGTGTTGGTGGATAAATGTACGTATTACGAACCATATATTCTTTTAAAATATCATTTTGAATGGTTCCAGAAAGCTTCTCTTGAGGTACTCCTTGTTCTTCAGCTGCCACGATGTAAAATGCCATGATCGGTAAAACGGCTCCGTTCATCGTCATTGATACAGACATTTGGTCTAATGGGATTTCATCAAATAAAACCTTCATGTCTAGGATAGAATCAACTGCAACACCGGCTTTCCCCACATCCCCAACGACTCTGGGATGATCCGAATCATAACCACGGTGTGTAGCTAGATCAAATGCTATAGAAAGGCCCTTTTGTCCCGCAGCTAAGTTTCGACGGTAAAAAGCATTACTTTCTTCCGCCGTCGAAAAGCCGGCATATTGTCGAACGGTCCAAGGTTGTGTTTTATACATAGCAGGGTATGGACCTCGAAAGAATGGTGCAATGCCGGCCACATAGTCTAAATGCTTCATTTCTTTTATGTCATTATTTGTGTAAATAGGCTTTACATCGATCTTTTCATATGTCGGAACTGCTAATTCTTCAATAGACTTTCCTGAAAGTTTTTCTGCTCGTTTACGCCATTCGCTAAATTCTGCTTTTATTTCATCATTATAATTCACTTGGCTGAAATCTGGTTTTGTCATGATACAGCAACTCCTTTCTTCATTAGAAGTTGACTTAAAACGTCATAGCAATTTGAGCCAACGTGAACAAACCCAGATATTCCAGCGTCTTTAAAGCTTACTTGGTCCTCTTCACTAGGCTTTCCTGCTAATAAAACCGTTACTTGTTCTGTTGCATTTTTAATAGATTTTGCAAGAGGAATCGCTATTTGTTGATAGTCTTCATCTTTTCCGCAAATGATGACAATATCGGCATTGGAAGCAATAGCTGTGTCGGCTGCTTCTTTTGCAGAAGCAAATCCATTATTTTGAATGACATCGAAGCCACCAACTCCAAAAAATCCTGCTGCAAAATCTGAGCGCGCTTTATGTGACGGAATAGGTCCTATGTTTGCTAAGAATACAGATTGACGTTTGCCTGTTTTCTCTGCGTTTGCATTGGTGGTTTGACGAAGTTCTTCAAACTGAATGGCGCCTCTTGTAGGCCGGATCCCTTTAACGCTAAGTACAGCTTCCGATTTTCTACCGGTTGCCTTTGCTAATTCACCTAATGACGCTCCTTGTTTCGCTGCCTTAATTGAAGCTTCTGTTTTATTTGAAATTGCAGCTAAACTTTCAACCGATATATATGCTCGACTTTTCACCTGATTAATGTGATCGTTAATTTGTGAAGTTTCATCATTGCCTAACCTATCTAACTCTTTTTCTTCTATATTTACATACATATTTGTACCAACAAAAATATCTTTACGAAGGGCAATGTTCCTAACTTTTTTTGAAGCCGTTTGTTGAACCACTTTTTGTGGGAACCCTTTTATTACTGATTGGGAAATACCACCATTTTCCTCAGTTTCTTGGAAAAGCTCCCATGCTTTTTTCGCAACCTCATTTGTCAGTACTTCAACATACCAAGAGCCACCTGCAGGATCAAGTATCCTCGCAATATGTGCTTCCTCTTTCAAAATAATCGAGGCATTACGTGCAATGCGTCGTGAAAAAGTTGTCGACTTTTGAATAGCTTCATCAAAGCAACTAACATGAATGCTGTCAGCTCCACCTACTGCTGCTGAAAATGCTTCAGTTGTTGCACGTAGCATATTCACATAAGGGTCAAAAACAGTTTTTGTCCATGCAGATGTTCGTGCATGTAATGTCATCTTCTGGGCTTCTTCATTCCCACCAAAAGTTTTCACAATTTTAGCCCATAGTGTTCTTGCAGCCCGAAGTTTGGCCACTTCCATAAAATAATCAGAACCTACGGAGAACGAAAAACGGATACTGCTTGCGGCTTTATCTATATCCACTCCCCGGGTTATTAGCGCATGTAAATATTCGACTCCTGTTGCTAATGTAAAAGCCAGTTCTTCAATCGCACTGCTTCCACCATCATGATAGACGTTTCCGTGGATAAGAATGGTTTGGAGATTTGGAGTATTTTCTATTGCCCATTTTGTTACATCGGCCATTAGTGAATAGCAATCTTCCAACTCATAATTCAATCTTCCATTTGTCACCAGTTCCGCTATCGGATCCATTCCTATACATCCATGCAATTCTTCTACTGATCGTTCTCCCTTTTCTAAATGGGCAATAAACAAAGCAAGGATTGGCAATGAATTTGCACCAGCATTAAGATGGAGTGGAACATGTGCAAGTTCAATATCTTTTAGAGCATCAACTACATCGTTTACCCCTGAAATCGATAGTCCTGCTTTACCGACTTCTGACACAGCTTCATTTGCATTTATTCCACGTTTCGTTGGTGTGTCAAGGACGATATTTAACGATGTTTGCCCTCGGCTAAGGTCATGCATTGCCACTTTATTAAAAGCTGTGGGTGTCCCAACACAGATTTCCTGATTAATCTCCCACCCGTTTGTAAGTGTTTTTGTACCACGAGTAAAAGGAGACTTCCCTGGCAAGGACTGAAGGAAAGGAAGGTTGTCTGTATCCTCTTTCCGATACATCGGTTGAAGTGAAATTCCTTCATATGTTTCTGTAACAAGCTTTTTTTCAAACGAAGCCCCTTTTAGGGATTTTTCTGTTACTTCACGCCACTGTTCATAACTGGGGATAGCAAATTCTGAAAATTGATCTACTATTTTTTTCTCCATTTTATGTTGCAATAAGCAAATACCTCCATGCTTATCGCTCTCTCCCTTCTATATCTTTTTCTATAAGTGTTTGAATGAAAGAGTGAGGTTCTCCACACGTTTTATTCTATTTAAATAAGTGGACTCCCCCGCAATAGAGAAAGTTTATAAAGGGATATTTCCATGCCTTTTCTTAGGTAATTCCTTTTTCTTATTTTTTAACATTTCCAATGCACTGGCTATACTTTTTCTCGTATCCCTCGGGTCAATTACGTCATCAACTATTCCATTTGCAGCTGCAACGTATGGGTTGGCAAAACGTTCGCGATACTCGTCAATTTTTGCTTGCCTAAAAGCCTCTGAGTCCGGACTTTCACTAATCTCTTTTGCAAATAAAATATTTGCTGCTCCAGCTGGTCCCATAACAGCAATTTCTGAATTTGGCCAGGCAAACACTAAGTCTGCCCCGATTGCTTTACTGTTTAAGGCAACATACGCACCACCGTATGCTTTTCGAAGAATAACTGTAATTTTTGGCACAGTAGCTTCCGAATAGGAATATAAAATTTTTGCACCATGTCGGATTATCCCACCATGCTCCTGTTGGATACCTGGGATAAACCCACTAACATCTTCGAATGTGATTAATGGAATATTAAAGCAATCACAGAATCGGATGAAGCGTGCACATTTGTCAGAAGAATTAATATCAAGTCCTCCAGCCATCATCTTTGGATTATTTGCAATTATCCCAACTGTATCGCCGTTTATTCTGCCAAATCCAATGACAATGTTTTTCGCAAATTTCGGTTGAACTTCCATAAAATCTTGATCGTCAACGATTAAATGAATCACTTTACGAACGTCATAAACCTTTGTTCCATCAATCGGAACAACATCAAGTAGTTCATCGATTCGCTCATCTAAAGGAATTTTATTTTCTGGTTCTTTATAAGCTGGTTTCTCTTCATAATTAGGAGGTAAATAGCTAATTAATCGTCGTACTTCGTTTAATACTTCTTCTTCTGTCGCTGCAGAAAAATGCGCATTTCCACTTACCGAGGAATGAACATTCGCACCACCTAAATCTTCACTATTAATCTTCGCTCCCGTTACCGACTCAATGACCTTTGGACCCGTAATAAACATTTGACTTGTTTTTTCCACCATGAAAACGAAATCAGTAATAGCTGGGGAATACACGGCTCCACCGGCACAAGGTCCCATAATCACCGATATCTGCGGAATTACACCTGAATAAATGGCGTTTCGGTAGAAAATATGGCCATATCCGTCTAGTGATAATACACCTTCTTGAATACGTGCTCCTCCTGAGTCATTCAATCCTATAATAGGAGCTCCATTTTCAGCCGCTAAATCCATGATTTTTGTAATCTTTGTCGCATGCATTTCCCCAAGAGCTCCACCGAAAACAGTAAAATCTTGAGCGAAAAGGAAAATAAGGCGTCCATCCACTTTACCGTATCCTGTAACTACTCCCTCTCCTGGAGCTTCTCCGGAACCATATTCAAGCCCACGATTTTCAATGAACGGGTTTATTTCTACAAATGTCCCTTCATCTACTAATAAGTCAATTCGTTCTCTAGCAGTGAGCTTCCCACGGTCATGTTGGGCATCAATCCGTGCATCACCACCACCCAACTTCACTTTTTCACGTCGTTGTTCCATGATCTCGATTTTATCGAACATATCCATAAGATGCCTCCCTGATGTATATTTTTTAATTGGTTATGCTGTTTTCACAAGAAATAAGGGCATTCCATATTCAACAAACTGACCATTTTCTACAAGGATATCAATAATTTCACCACTAACTTCGGCCTCAAGCTCATTCATTAGCTTCATGGCTTCAACAATACAAAGCACTGTATCTACGTTTATTTGATCTCCCACTTTTACATATGCGTCTGAATCAGGTGATGGTGACGCATAAAATGTTCCAACCATAGGGGAGGAAATTGTATGAATCGATGGATCATCAGCGTTCGTCGATGGTGTTTGAATTTCTTCCTGTTTTTGAACAGGAACTGTTTCCACCTTCACGGGAGCAACAGGTACTTCGTTTTTGATCTGTGTTTCTTCCATTAGCACAACTTGTCCAACATTGTTTTGTTTACTTATTGTTAATCGCTCATTATTTTCACCTTTAACCGTTAATTCTCCGATTGAAGAACGGTCCACTGCTCGAATTAGTTCTTTAATGTCATTTATTTTAAACATGTTAAAACACTCCTTTTATCAATTAAGTTTTGAACAATACATCGTTTTACCACATTAAATTTCTTCACAACGACTTTATTATTTGGTAAAGACGGTCTGTCGGATTATTAAACGTTCAGCCTTACACCGTCAATTTAATTAAGTTAAAGCCACTAATGTATTCGTCTCTAAAAACTTTGTATTAAAGTTTCCAGCTGAAAAATCCGGATGATCTAGTAGTCGAAGGTGGAAGGCAATCGTAGTATCGATTCCTTCAATAACAAATTCACTAAGGGCTCTCTTCATTTTAGCAATAGCTTCTTCTCGATCTTTTCCATGAACTATTAACTTTGCAATCATCGAATCATAAAATGGTGAAATTGTATATTCAGGATAAACTGCGCTATCGACCCGGATACCAAAACCACCAGGTGGTAAATATAAACCAATTTTTCCTGGGGATGGCATAAAGTTTTTATCTGGATTTTCTGCATTAATTCGGCATTCCATCGCCCAACCATTAATACTAATTTCTTCTTGCGTAAAGGATAGCCTGTATCCTGAGGCCACAAGTAACTGTTCTTTTATTAGGTCTACTCCTGTTATTAGCTCTGTTACAGGATGTTCCACTTGAATACGCGTATTCATTTCCATAAAGTAGAAATTTTTGTGTTTATCTAGTAAAAATTCAATCGTTCCTGCTCCGGAATACTGTACGGCCTTCGCTGCTTTTAATGCCGCCTCTCCCATTTCCCTTCTTAATTCTTCATTAAGAGCAGGAGATGGCGCTTCTTCAATCAGCTTTTGATGGCGTCTTTGTATAGAGCAATCACGTTCACCTAAGTGCACAACATTCCCATAGGAATCCCCCATAATTTGGATTTCAATGTGACGAGGCTCTTCGATGTATTTTTCTAAATAAACACCTGCGTTACCAAAAGCCGTTTGTGCCTCTTGCTGCGCCATTGAGATCGCCTTTATTAAACCCTCTTCACTTTCAGCAACCCGCATCCCTTTTCCACCACCACCAGCAGTGGCTTTTACGATAACAGGATAACCAATGCTTCTTGCAGTAGACACAGCCTCATCAATATCTTCGATTAGCCCATCTGTACCAGGAACAATTGGCACGCCAGCAGCTTCCATCGTTTCTCTAGCTACAGCCTTCGCACCCATTTTACTGATCGCCTCAGGTGACGGTCCAATAAAAATGATATCGTTTTCAATGCATTGTTGAGCAAAGCCTGCATTCTCAGCTAAAAACCCATAACCAGGATGAATAGCATCTGCATTTGAACCTTTAGCAACACTTAATAAATTTGATATGTTTAAGTAGCTCTTTGATGATAAATGTGGTCCAATACAATAGGCTTCATCAGCTAATTGAACATGCAGTGCATCTTTATCTACCTCTGAATACACAGCAACTGTTTCAATTCCTAATTCTTTGCATGCCCGAATAACTCGAACTGCAATTTCGCCGCGATTTGCGATTAGTACCTTCTTTAACATTCTTTCTCACCCCTCCAGATAATTCCTGATTGTACCAACTAGTCGGTCTAATCTTTGGATTTTACAACTACTGATATATTAATTTTTAAAGAAGTCATGCTAAGTTACTTTCCTGTTAATCCCTTTTACATCTATTTTGATTCCACATTGCCAGGTTTTCACTGGACAACTTCAAATACAGTGTCAAGCATTGTTCCCTTTTTAGCAAGATTCGTATACCATGTAAATGCTTTATCGAGATTGTGTGGAGTTTGATGTCCGCCGGTTTGTTCAAGTGCTTCATCAAAGTAAGCTTGGAGTTGCGGACGATACATTGGGTGGGCACAATTATCGATAATCTTTTGTGCGCGTTCTTTGGGAGCAAGTCCTCGTAAATCTGCATACCCTTGTTCTGTAACGATCACATCGACATCGTGCTCAGTATGATCAACGTGTGATACGAATGGAACGATACTGGAAATCTTTCCGTTTTTTGCGATAGATTTTGTTAGAAAAATACCAAGGCGCGCGTTACGAGCGTAGTCCCCTGATCCACCAATCCCATTCATCATTTTAGTTCCAGAAATATGTGTAGAATTTACATTCCCATAAATATCACATTCTAGAGCCGTATTAATGGAAATTAAACCAAGTCGACGGATAATTTCCGGATGATTAGATAGTTCTTGAGGTCTGAGAATCAATTGATCCCGGTATTTTTCTATGTTCTCATACACTTGGTACCCTTTTTCTTCAGACAATGTAAAGGAACATCCGGAAGCATATTTAACTTTTCCAGCATCCATTAAGTCGAATACTGCATCTTGTAAAACTTCTGAATATATTTCCAATTCTGAAAATTCAGAGTTAAGGAATCCGCTCAACACAGCGTTCGCTATCGATCCTACACCAGATTGAAGTGGAGCAAGTTCCTCAGTAAGTCTCCCAGACTTCACTTCTTCACGTAAGAACTGAAGAAAGTGATTAGCCATCAACGCTGTTTCTTCATCTGGGGGGACAATTGTAGATGGTGCATCCGGTTGATAGGAAACAACGATTCCTACTACTTTATCAGGATCGACCGAAATACCTATTGTTCCGATACGTTGATCTACTTTAGTCAAGGGAATGGGTTCACGTTCTCCTTGTTTAGCTGGTATATAAATATCATGTATTCCTTCTAATTCGCTAGGATGTGAAACATTTAGTTCAATAATTACATGTTTAGCGTGTTCGACGTAGATAGCAGAATTGCCTACTGAAGTAGTTGGAATGATTAATCCTTCTTCTGTAATGGCCATTGCCTCTACGATTGCAAAGTCGATTGGTCCAATCAATCCAGAGCGTACTAATTCTGCTGTGTGTGATAAATGTTGGTCAACGTAAATGATTTCTCCAGCGTTTATTTTTTTACGCATGAGAGGATCTGCTTGAAAAGGCCAACGTTTATTAATAATGTTAGCTTCCGCCATATATTGGTCAACTTCTGGACCTAATGATGCCCCAGTATATACATCAACTTTGAATGATTCAGTTTTAGCTTTATTTACAAGTGCCGTTGGAACAGCCTTAGCATCACCTGCACGGGTAAATCCACTCAAGCCCAATTTCATGCCATCTTGAATCCATGATGCTGCCTCTTCCGCACTCACAATTTTACCCCTAAATTGTTCATTACGAATTCTATCGAAAGCGCCTTCATTCATAAATATCTCTCCCCCATTCCTCTTTTTTTCTATTCTATCAACGATTTAATAGGGTCACATTTATTATTGAATGAAAAGGGTTAAATATGGAATGAAACAGCATTTTTAATGCATAAAAAACTGAATTTTCAAAACCCAAAGGCGCGCCTAAATTGTCCTGAGTAAGTTTGACTGACGGGAATTTTAGAATCGTCTCTCATCACCAACAAAAACGTCGAATGAAAATCGGGTAAAATTTCAACAATATGATTTACATTTACAATGTACGACCGATGAACTCGAATAAATAAGTCATTAGGCAGAATAAGTTCCAATTCACTTAAATTCAATTTATGGAATCCTTTTACATGTTTGGAATATACTCTTGTTTTACGATTTTGTGCCTCTATATATATCACTTGATCATTTGCAATAGGCGTCCAGCTATCATTTGTTTTTACAGTCAGAAATGATGTGAACAACAATTCAGGTTTTGAAGGTAAAATAGTAGTTATCGTCCCCGTTGGAACACCTTCGTCAATAATGGGGACTGACATACCAAAATAGGGAACGCCAAATCCATTACCCTGAATAAACTCAGAAATCTTTTGTCCACCACTTAGTGCTTTAAACGTTACCGTATCTTCATATATTTTGTCGCCAGGTTTAATTTTTAAATCGATTCGTTTACTTGGTTGATAGTATATGAATTGATGATTATTTGATACAGCAATCGAGGTGTCTTTTGGAACATGTTCACCTAGCACATTTAATATTGATTTTACCGTCATTTGGTCCATTAATCCTCACCTCTACCATTCATTTTATTTTACTATTTTAATATAGGATAAATCATTATGGCATCCTATTAATCCACTTATATTTTACATCTATTATTTCGCGATTGAAATAAGAAAAAGTAAACAAAACTGCTTGTGTATTTTGCAAGAAAAAAGTGCATAACTGCGCAAGGCTTTTTGCAGAGTTTTGCCACCCAATCTATATAACTACCTAGCCTTAGATAATGCGTTGGAAAGCCTGTAACTTCCTCCATTGAACGTTAATACATGTGCGTGATGAATTAACCGATCCACTAAAGCAGCTGTCAGCCTCGAGTCAATGAAGATCCGATTCCATTGGCTAAATTCAAGATTTGAAGTAATGATTAAGCTTTTTTGTTCATACCAATCGGCAATTAGCTGAAACAACAATTCGGAACCTTCTTTACTAAAAGGTAGATAACCCATCTCATCAAGTATAATCAAGTCTACCTTCTCAAACCTTTTTCTAAAGGAAGGTAACTTATCCTGCTTTAGTGCCTGTTCTAATTGCTCTATGAGGAGAGATACACGATAGAATCTCACCTCATAGCCCATTTCACAAGCTTTTCTTCCTAATCCTGTTGCTAAATGCGACTTTCCAGTCCCTGGTGACCCAATTAATACTACATTCTGCTTTTGTTTGATAAAGTCCAAGCTCGTTAAACCTTCTTTATCAATATGTGTGGGAAATCGAATTCTTTCGTTCCATTCATAGCTGCTTAGATTTTTAGAGTCTAAGAATTTAGCATTTTTAATAAGACGCTGCACCTTTGCTTTCTCATGCAAACGAAACTCTTCCTTAAATAATGCTTCTAAATATTGTACTGGAGAGTCAAAAGGGATGGTCTCATATATTTCAGATACATAAGCCAATCTCAATGACTTACACATGGAACGAATTGATTCACTCATGATGACTCACCCCTTTCTAAAGGGGCCAAGGAGTCGTATTCAGACCAGTCTAGCCCGAAGGGGTTTTCATTCTTCCCCGAAATTAAATCATAGAATTCCTCGTTAATTCTCTTCATATCATGTGTTACAAGTAAATTTACTAATTCCAGTAATCTCTCTTTTCTAACCATTAAATCATCAACCATCAGGTAATCATTAACTCTTCCAGGTAGGTATTTTTGATATCTTGAGTAAGGTACAACCCTTGGTTTTCGAATCCAGTCCTTGAAGATTGAAACCCAGGGAATAGCTCTTTTCTTGTTCATATAAGGCCTGAAATCTTCTAATAAAATTTCCCCATCGGGGGAAACAGCTTTAAATTTATCCCAATATAATACAAAATAAATAAATGGATAATTCGACGCTTTGGGAATATGTATTAACGTGCTATCTATCTTCGCCTCATTAAACTTATTCACCTTTGCCTCCACTTCTTTAAATACTGGGTAATCTTCAGATGGCAACTCTAGTAAATAGCTAATCTCTTTATTCCAAAGGTCCTCGATCATTACTTCTTTCTCATAATGAAGTCTTTGCCTGTCATTTTGTAGCTGAACACGAAGTGTTTCCGTTAATTCTTCAATGCTATTCATGACGGGAGATGTTGTAAAGAAGTTATACCGAAAATAACCCACTTTATTCTCAACACTACCTTTTTCATGCCCACTGCGAGGATTACATACCTGAACTTCAAAACCATAATGGTTTTGGAATTGGATAAAAGCATCAGTTAATTTGGCCTCTTCGGTTATGGATCTTACTTTCTTTACAGCAGGGGTCAGATTATCAATTCTAATTCTTCTTGGAATACCACCCGATTGTGAAAATAACAGTTTTAACCCATGAAGAAAACATTCTTGGTTTTCGGAGGGTAATGGTACTGCAAAAGCTGCGTTACTATGTGGATATGACATGACTAAAACATGCGTATCCATAAATTCCCCGTCTTTTACAACCTCCATTACCCCAAAGTCTACTTGGGCTTCACTAGGAGGGTGCTCTAGACGATCATGCCCTTTATCAATTTCTTCATTATGGCTATTCTCCCAGTCAGAAATAAAATAACAGACTGTACGATATGAGCCTTTAAAGCCAAGGCCTTGTAATTCTAAACATTGCTTTCTTGTTTCGGCGTAGCTTCTTCTTTAGCTTACTATCTTCAAATAGCCAATCAGAAATTATTTCTCCCCACTTTTCTGTATACATCATGCCAGTTGGCTGTTTTATATTAGATTCGGGTAATTGATTTTCATCAGCATATTTCTTAGCTGTCCTCCAATTAATCCCTAAAGTTTCCTTAATTTTTGTGATAGATAGTCCTTTTTTGTTTCTGAGGTGTTTGATACAATTAATATCAGACATTGCTAGCATCCTTTCGTAATCCTCCACTCTGTATTGATTCGACACCTATACAGTAGAGGGACTTGGGGTGGCTGGCAAGTCTTTTTTTGTGCACCTATTAAATAAAGTGCAGGACTCTGCAGTTTTTACTTGCAAAGGTCTGCACTTTTATTTTGCAATAAACAGCTTGATTAAATTAAATAAAAAAGTGAATTCTACATAGTTTATAGGAAGAGGAATAATGCTAGATTCCTTTAGGAGGTATATTCAAACAGAAAAGGACTTCGATACCGTAAAAAGCCAATTTCTTTTAAGAAATCGGCACTACGAAATATAATAGAGAGATTAAACTCTCAAAACTAAACAAACAAGTAACAGTCAACTTTTTATCAGTTCACAAGGACTGCATTATCCTTAGAAAGGAGGTGATCCAGGTTATTCCTTTCATCTGTTTAGACCCGTTCTAAAAATGAACAGATCGTTAAGCTCCCTTTATCAAAGTTTTCTAAGTTAAAATGTTCATTCGGAGCATGGAGATTTTCATCTGGCAACCCGAATCCCATTAAGACAACAGGAGTATTTAGGGTATGGTTGAAATCCAATACAATCGGAATCGAGCCCCCTTCTCTTTTATAAACAGGTGATGCACCATAAACCTGTTCGTAGGCTTCAGCCGCTTTTTGAATCATCATATGATCGATTGGGGTTAAGAATGGATTACCTGTATCTTGAAGTGTCACTTTTACCGTGCATCCTTTTGGTGCTTGTTCTTCCAAATATTTTTTGATTAAGCCCTGGATTTTCTCTGGATTTTGATTATTAACTAGACGGCAGGTGATTTTGCCAGGTGCCTCGTTCGGAATCACGGTTTTTGTACCTTCCCCCTGAAATCCACCCCATATGCCGTTTAATTCTAATGTTGGTCGAGAACTGATTTTCTCAGGATATGGATAATTTGTTTCCCCTCCCGTTAATTCTGTTAATCCTAACGATTTTTTTAGCTTTTCTTCATCAAAGCCCAGTGCTTTAATTTGTTCCTTCTCAAATTCTGTCAATTCTAAAACCTCATCATAAAAATGATCAACATTTACCTTTCCATTTGCATCATGAAGAGTAGAAAGCAGCTGCACTAATAAATGGTTAGCGTTCTGACCCCCCCCTCCGAACATACCTGAATGCAAATCCGTAGTATTAGCGGTTTTAAGGGAAACCTCGAGAGCACAAAGACCTCTTAAAGAATAAGTAATCGCAGGAACTCCTCTATCCCGCATATCAGAATCGGATATGACCACCACATCACAGGCTAATTTTTCTTTATTTTGTGATAAAAACTGTGGAAGGTGCGAACTTCCGATTTCTTCTTCTCCTTTGATACAAAATTTTAGGTTTACCGGTAATTTATTTTCTACTTTCAGTAGTGCTTCGACAGCTTTAATATGTAAGAACGTCTACCCTTTGTCGTCTGTTGCCCCTCTGGCAAAGATTTTTTCATCGCGGATGTCTGGTTCAAACGGAGGAGTTTCCCATAAGTGAATGGGTCATCGGGCTGTACGTCATAATGACCGTATACTAATACAGTTGGCGCATTTTCCTGATGAAGCCAGTCTACATAAATAATCGGATTTACTATTACTATTGAATTCTCCATAACCGAACCCGTAGGTATATTCAAAAAACCTCCCCTTCATGAACGAATAATATAGACAATCAATATTAGAGTGTAAAAAAAGACAAACTAACCATAGCGGGAGGAATGTTTTATGGGCAAAGTTTTATCAGGAGTTTTCAGTGGATGCACTGTAAAAGCAAATAAAAAAAGCCTAAAAATCGAGCATGGATCAGCTGATCTTTTGAATATACGTAATATCATTAACTGTGAGGTAATGGAAAGAGTTCATGGCTATATAACCGTGAAAGTTCGTTATATTAACAAGGGATTTGAAAGGGAAAGCATACTTCAATTATCAGAAACTGAATTTCAGGTCCTTATTGTAGTCCTAAATGAAAAATCTGAGAAAAATATTAAAGTGGTCATGCCATTAGGGAAGGAACATGGAAAGAAGCAGAAAAAGAGAACCAGAACTTGTAGAACATGCAATATTGAAAAGAATCTTGAATCGTTTGTTGTTCCTGAAAATATTAGTGGCTACGGTTTTATTTGTAAAGAATGCAGGGAAGAATCTGCTAGAAAGTGGTCAGAACGTAAGGCAAGAATGGACGATCCAATTTGGAAGCAAATTGGATTCGAGTCTAGGGAAGAGTTTAATAATAGCTTCAAAGGTATTCAATACTCGAACCTATTGTATTCAAAATGGAAAGATGGGTACGAAATTATTAAAAGTGGAAAATCGGAATCAATATCAATGCCTGTGTCAAATATGCCACCTGCCGTCAATCGGTGGGTTGGAAGAGTTCAAAGGCATAAGAATCGATGGATTGCCATCGATAGAAAAGGAGTAGTACGTGTTACTGGAAAAACAAGGGATGAGGCAGTTGAAAATTTATTCGATAAATTAAAGTTTTCCCAACGACAATCTCCCGAAAGCATGAGTGAAACATTTTTTACGAAAGTTGCCGGGGTAACATTCAGTAATGAAGATGGTTCGGATCGACAATCAATACTTAAACATTGTCATACAGGAGAGAGTTTACTTTTAATTCCTGCACCAAATCCAGATCATCCTGAAGCCATCAAGGTTTGCCGTAATAATAAAGAGCAATTGGGTTGGTTAAAATCTCATGTTGCAGAAAAAATGAATCCTTTACTAAAAAGAGGAAAAAAAGTAACAGCCGTTATTTCGGAGCTAACTGGTGGAACAGAAGAAAAACCTACAAAAGGATGTAATATTCAAATTACTATCGATGAGGGACCATCCTATTTGAATTTAATCATGATGAATGTAATAAAAAAGCTATTCCATTTCGTCAAATATATTTTAAAGGGTTAATAAGCTATTAATTTACTAAATATGGTATTTTTCAGAGGTATGACCCATATGTCTTCTTTGCGGTATGGAAATTTCCGTTTTATCCGGTAATATTGTGTAAAGCATTTCGTGATTATCGGTCAATCGGCCTGGTATATCAAGCCATTCCTCGACCCCATGAATATATGTACATCTTCGTAAATCGACTCCTACTAACAAGATGGTTGCATTCCGATCGAGTAATTTCCCCCAACTCGATTCGCGTGCACAAGGCGTATCGAATTGTTATTTCCCACAATAAACTCATGTGCCTCTTTTCCCAAGGCAGCTACCGAATGCGTTGGATACCATGAGCGAACAATACTCGGACGTTTTCGAAACAGTTCCGTTAGCAATCCAACACAAGATGGTGAGTCATTGACATAAAATCGAGGATTATTCGCACGACCATGTATGAGCAGGAAAACCAAAAGACCATTTTTCATATATTCTGTAAGTACATCAAGTACCAGTATCCGCCCCACTCTCAACTTGTCCAATACTTTTCATTGATGAATGAATTCGTCGATTCCCAATTCTTTAATGTGCTTTAACAAATCTTGTTTATGTACATTGCAATCAACCTTTCAATCTTTAAATACACCAAAAGCATCCCATATTTGGAATAGTTGTCTATGTTATCTGAAGATACCACTTTTATCAGCAAAAAAGAGGGATACTATGCGATCCCTCCCTTACCTATCTATTCAGATCAATTCTAAAAAAGGAACATACCTTTAAGATCCCTTTATTTAAGCTTTTTTGCTAATTATTTGCACTATCTTTATTTAAAGGATCATGGGTAAATGGGTTCCCCCGTTGCATTAAAGCAGTAGTTCACTGGAGGACAGACCCATTTATCTCTAATCACAAAAAATATGAATATCGATAACCTTTAATGATATGCTTAAGTCTATTATTAATCTTCGCTTGGCTTATGTTTCTTTCCTTTTGATTTTCTGCCCATGTTTTCATGTCCTCATGTTCTGGATCGTTTTCATCTGCCATAATTCGTAGATATTCCTCATAACCGCCTTCTCCACCTACATTTTCAGGAGGTCTCTCTCCGATTCCTTCAACAAATATTGCACGCAACTCATTTGATTTTACGACCTTTTCCATTGTTATGGTATGTTCCCAGGAATCACCAAAATCGTATTCATATAGCACTTCACCATAGGTTGGAAAAATTTCTTCAAGGGCAACAAATCGCTCCTGAAGAATCTCAAATGCTTCAAAATCAAAAAATTCCATCGACTCAGTGTCGTCATCCATCACAATTTTGAGGTCCTTCCTTTCCGCTCTTTCCACAACGAACTCATGTAAATGATCGTTATGCCAATCAAAAACTGCTTGAATAATATTATGTAAATGTCTAAAGGAAAAAGTGGAAGGCACTATAACCCGTCGCCAAATTTCATGCCCCTCTAGATTGATTTTAATTTTCAGTTGATACATATCGATTTCAAGAACATCCTCCACCGCTTCATGACCTTCCTGTCCATAAATAAGGCTGAGGCATTCGAGCATTTTTTCAATGGGATAAAACCCTGGATCGTTTCCAGACAATTGAATAAAGTTGCCGGTTATCATGCTAATGTATCGTTGTATTCTTGTCTTTTCATCTGAATATTCTTGCATGATCTCAATTTCACGCAAGGCATTATTCATCTTTCCAACCATACTTCTACTTGCCGTTTTCGAAAACGTTATTTCACCCGCTTTTTCCATATATGCTTCAATGACTTCTTTACGGACACCTTCCATACGTAAAGCCGTAATGATTGCCTCACGAATTAATTCATTTATTTTGGAATAATCCTTTTTACTTGGCCTATAGATAACGATCGAATACCTTGTTTCATAATTCATCAAAACAATCGCTTTTTTTCTATCAATACTGACAAAATTAGCATGCCATGCCATGAAGCTATTAGGGAACTGCTCATGCCCTTCTTGAGGATGCAGTTCACTATTCTTTATTCCAAGCTGATCCAGCAAAGATTTCGTACATTGGATTAACATATATCTCCCCTTCTCATGTTTTCATAATTAAGTGACTATCTTGATATTTACAAAATAAAAGTGGCCAGGCACCACCCAGTTTTTCCTATATGTAATTGTGAGCTCTTTAGCGCTCCCTTAAAGCTTGACCCATAACTCATCCAACAATTTAAGAAGTTTTTAGAACAACTCCTCTATGTATTCTCAATATACTCCTTTTTATTCATTCTCCACCACCATAATGATTTTTTCCTTTTCCAAAACGTTATAAAAATGACCGCCGCTAAAATCATCATTCCTAAATTAGTAAAAGCAGTGATAGTATGAACGTATCACTGCCTTTAGCTTTTTTTATTTACTGGAATTATCGTGCTTCGCGGTAATCATTTGAGTCGTAAGGGTAGAATTGCCCGCATTGTCTGTTGCCTTATAAGTGACGGTATAAATACGGTCTCCGCTGCCCCTTCTCTCTCCACGTATCAAGAAATTAGTATCGAATGTTCCAAAATCCGCTTCTTGGATATCTTGTGTTGAATTTCCATCACCTGTTCCATTATCGGACTGATTGCTAACAATAGATATTAGCTGCACGGTAGCAACATCCGAAATAGTATCATAAGCATTTACAGTGGCTGTAATTGGAACCATTTTATGATTTCGATCACTGATGACTGATTGATTAAATGAAAAGTCTAAGGTTGGTGCCGTTTTGTCAATCAACACTACAACCGATTTTGTATCTTCCGTATTCCCTGCTTTATCCACGCTTCGATAGTAAACCGTATTCACACCTTCGGTGGTGACTTGAATTCCATCTGTATAAGGGACCCACTCGTTATTGTTAATCTTATATTCGGTTTTCGCAACACCTGAATTTTCATCAGTGGCTGATAATTTTACCGAAACGTCTTGATTCGTCCAATCAGTTGGTACACCGCTTGCTGTAGTTACTGGATGCTCACGATCTACTGGCTCTTCGCCATTACCCTCAGGCCAATTAACAAGAAGTGTATCGGGCTCTCCGCCCGCTCCAACTTTTTCCACCTTAATCCAGTTGATCGAGAAGGCGTTACCTCCTCCGCCGCCACGGATGGCGATGTTACCAATCAGACCATCAGCAGGTTGTGAACCATCTAATTTTATTTCAGTCGTTAACGTATAGCTTCCCATATTTACCATACCACTGTTGAAATACGCAGGTAAATACGTAGCCACTTGGTTAGCAGAATACGGATGGCTGTTTACGTTCGCTCCATCAGTACTCGTATAACCGCCATTTAAATTATCTTTTATCCAACGTACACGGATAGAGGTTGTACCTTTTGCGGTATAGTTGAAACTTAAACGGTAGGTTGCGTCTTTCTCGGGAGTGAAAGCTACTTTTCCGCCTTCATCGGTTGTAGACCATGGCCACTGGGTTGCATCGTTACCTAGGATGATATTTGCTCCGGACCAATTATCTCCTTTGCTAGTATCATACACATAGACACCGTCGATTTGCTTTTGCTCTTCTTTTTCCGGGTCAATGTAATTGTGGGTTGCAAGAAACTCTGCAGGGTAGAGAATCCCTAGCAATGCTTCTTTGGCTTTACCATCGTAGTCATACACCATCGCAAATTCGCCGCCTTTCCAGCCAGTGAGTACATCTCTCACGCCGGCGAGTTTCACTGTTGTAATAACCTTTGGATTGCCTGTAGTATTTGCTGGACCTGCAGCATAATTTCGATAGATTTGGAACAATTCAGCATACTTCATACCTTGATTATTTTCATTCTCAGGTGTAAGTTCACCAGGTGGTAAAGCAATGTCCATCTCAGTAACGTTAACCTTAACTCCTGGGAGTGTCGCAAATAGCTTGATGTTTTCCTCAACGTTTTGAACATTGGTAGAGAGGTTGTAGTGTCCCTGCATACCAATCACTTCAATCAGAGGTTTACCATTTGGCCGGACACCTGCATACCGCTCATTAATATCTTTTACCATTTCATAAACAACTCGAGCTTTCGAAGGAGAATCAAGACCAAAATCGTTGTAGATCAGTTTGACATCCCATCCATTGTGGTCAACAACTTCGGCTGCTTTCAAGAAGGCAAGCTCTACCCATTCCCAGCCTAGCGCCATATACCAGCCTTCTCCTTTGGCTAAGGACGCTTTCCAATCGCCAGGAATTGAGTTTCCAATCGCTTCGTTAACAACATCCATACCTTCAATGGTGCTTCCGTAGTGGCCAAGTACATTTTCAATATGAGTATTGAGGTTTTCTAGAGCCGTTTCTCTATCAAATTTACCTGGCTGACCGTATCTAGCCGGTGGTGCATCCCACATCCACGTAGGTGACTGTGAATGCCACGCGAGAGTATGTCCGTAGAAAAGCATATCTGGGTTTCTATCAGAATAGGTTTTCATCACATTATCAGCACTAGTATATGTAAAAATACCTTTTTCACTTTGAGTACTCTCCGGTTTCATCTCATTCCCCGGTGTATACGAAGCGTAATTGTATAGCATTCCCTCAATCTCACCCTTACCAAAAATCCCAAAGGAGAAGTAATCTTTATAGACATCCTTTAGTGCCGGATAATTTTCGTAGGTTAGTCCCGTGGGAGGTAATTCGGTGGTAGCTGCGTCGGCAACTAACGGCGAAAGGCTATTTAAGACTGGTACCGCTAGCAGTACTGAGAGTGATAGAGACAAAGCCCCCTTAGCGGTTTTTTTTATCAGCACTTTAAGAGATCGTTTATTTTCCAATAATATGTCCTCCAAGAAGAATATTTCCCCGATTTTTTTTTGAGTGGGGTTCTCGATGTTCATTCCCATTGGTGTCGTACAACGATGTTAAGCGCCTTCTTTTTCTAGTAAATTGTAAAATAATTATTATTCCTTTCATCACCTCCTTTACGTGAATAATGCTACAGACAGTACCAAAAGCTCATTTTTTCTAATTTCATTGTCCTATGACTTTAAAAGATTTCCTTGAATATGAAACTGTAATTATCTCTTGAGAATTCTGCTCCATTCTATTAAGTTAATTAAGGGGGGTGTACACATGGATATTGAAATGCTACAAAACTTGGTTCCACATATTCTTCTTTTTGTTGATAGACGTTGTACTCCCGGATGGGAAATCATTAACAAAAAAATCGGCTTCCAGGACTTGACTTTCGTTGTGGCCGGGAAAGCCAACTATTTCATTAATGGAGTAAAATACACTGTCGAAGCCGGGGACGTCATATACATACCTGAGGGCAGCGTCCGCGAAGCACATACATTCTACGAAAATCCAATGCATTCTTTCGCTTTTAATTTCAATTGGACACCAGCGGGCAGTCCCATCGCTCTGCCATTGGAACCCGTGACGAAAAATGTCATAACGAGTGAGATTAGGGGTTATATCAAACAGTTCACACAAGTATGGATGAGTAAGCAGCCGGGATATATCATGCAAGCAAGAGCTCTATTTATGCTGATTATCCATAAGCTTCTATTGATTTCCTCTCATAAATCGTCCTATATACAAACAGATTTAAGAGTGAAAAAAGTGTTGGATTACGTTAATGAGCGCTACCCGGATAAACTTGAATTGTCTGGAATAGCCACGCTCTTCAATCTTCATCCGGTTTATTTCGGAAAACTATTTAAAGAAAATACCGGTTACTCGTTCAAAGAATATTTGAATTTAATTCGTTGTAATAATGCTGAGATGTTGTTGGCCACAGGTGGATTTTCGGTAACTGAGGTTGCTGAACGGTGCGGTTTCAATGATGTTTCATATTTTAGCAATGTGTTTAAATTGATAAAAGGCTATCCGCCATCTAATGTTTCCAAATAAGTGATTTCATTAACGATCTTTCCTATCATGAAAATTTATTTGGTTTAAAAATACAATCTTTTACAGGGTGTAGAGCATTAGGTTGTATTTTTAAAAATATGTTATATATATGTTACTTAATTATAAAAAAAAAGCGAGTTATTCATCCATAGAAGAACTAGATATTTTTTGTAATTATTAAATGTAATTTTCTTTTCTCTCAAAAAAAAGTGCCAGGCACCTCATTTCATGATCTAATGATTGAAATGATTTGCCTCCCCCATAAAAACCTTTCTAAATTACACACTTTTGGATAGCTTAACTTCTCCATTCGTTCCCTTATTTGTATACTTGATAAAAAACGTACTATTCTACTAAATCCCAACCGTTGCTAATTCTTGTTTACTATTAATAAAACAACAAAAATAGAGTGCTAAAACCTTCGAAGTTTTAGCACTCTATTTTTAATATTATTTTATCCTCAAAAATTGAACTACTTACTTTTCAACGGCCCAATTTAAAAGTGTCTCTATGCAAAATCCCCTCAATTTTTTCAATAACCTCACTCGTAAGTTCAATTTCAACGGCTTTGACATTTTCTTCTACTTGGCTTGGTCTACTTGCACCAATTAATGCGCTTGAAACATTTGGCTGACGTAAAATCCATGCTAACGCAAGGCTAGGGAGAGTGATTTCTAATTCCTTGGCAATCTTCTCTAACTGTTCCACCTTCGTAAAGGTAGTCTCCGTCAACATACCTTTCATGAAGTTGTTGATTTCTGCATTGGAGGCACGGCTATCCTCTGGAATGGTATTCCCTTTATATTTTCCTGTTAGTATTCCCTGAGCGAGAGGAGAAAAGACCACCTGTCCGATTCCATGTTTTGAACTCACTGGAATAACTTCTTTTTCAATATAGCGGTTTAACATGTTATATACAGGCTGGTTCACGACAATTCGATCTAAAAGGAATTTATCAGCGACACGGACTGCCTCTTCAATCTGAGCCGCACTCCATTCACTTACACCAGCATAAAGAATTTTCCCTTGACGAATTAAATCATCAATGGCTCTCAACGTTTCTTCCACTGGCGTTTCTGGATCATAGCGGTGACAATAAAAAATATCCACATAATCTAAGTTCATTCGCTTCAAGCTCGCATTTGCTTGTTCAATTACATGCTTCCTTGATAATCCGCGATCATTCGGACCTTCACCCATTGGCCAGAACGCTTTTGTGGTAATGACATAGGATTCACGTGGATATTCCTTTAACGCCCCAGCCATAACTCGTTCACCTTCACCACGCTCGTAAACATTGGCAGAATCAAAGAAATTTATCCCTAGTTCGTATGCTTTATGTATGGTTTTCTCAGCTGTGTTATCTTCAACCGTTTTCCCGTAGGTTAACCAGCTTCCTAAACTTATTTCACTTACCTTTAACCCACTATTCCCTAAACGTCTGTATTTCATCGAAATTATACCTCCCTGGATAATTATTAAAGGACTTCGTATAAACTATATAAAATTTGCACTATTTTTACAATTAAGAAATACTGCAGGATTAAATTTAACCTATGAGCTTGGAGTGACCCTTCATATTGACCAAGGCTTTCATAATGCAGATATTGATAAAGATGTTAAACCTCTATATGCTAGTCTTCTTGTGGAAATCCTCGGCTTCTTCAGAACAAGAAAAAGCCTCGTTCCTGCTGAAGAAACGTTGGAAATCATCTCGTTATGTAGTCAATAAACAAAATTAGGGAGGATTACTTTAAAAAGGTAGTCTAAAATGTAATATTTAGAAAAGGCAAAAAGAGAGCACCCCGGCTGGATTAAAGTATCCCCAAGTCTTTCAAAGTTGATTTGATTTTTTCTAAATCATTATTTGGAGTTTTTGATAATTCTCTTATCAAGAAATCGCATATGCGGTCAAGATTATGATGAGGTCCTATTTCAGCATTAAAAAAACGGCTTAGCTCAGCTGTTTCTGATTCATGATTGAATGGAGGATTTTCAGCAGAGGTAAGTAAAAATTCAGCAGTATGATCACCAAATTTCCTGTTTATTGTTAGAATGCAGTGTGTGATATAGGTAGAGATATTTGATATCTTCTCTAGATTTAATTTTTCAAATGTATCTTTCGGAGTATGATAGTTGGGATCATGACCACATGTGAAAAATAGGTTCGGCTTCCTGTTACGATCAAAGATATAATTATCGGATAAATGAAATAATCTTCTGCTTCTCAACCGGTATACTTGAAGATTTTTTATATGATTTTGTGTGATTTCAATAGATTGCGATAGGAATGGGGATGTATTTGCTCCAATCACGAACAAAGAGTTTTCACGGTCTTTTACACCTACAGAATGACCACACAAATCTAAAATAAATGCTCCAAGAAAATGATCGTAATTTAATCGTTTTTGACTATCGCGATAAAAATGGATACTACCCATACTTTTGGTTAAAAAGTATCTGTGCTCCTCCATATCAAAGATTGCTAGAACAATATTTATATTTAAGTTTGATGACTTTAATGAATCAAGCACAGACAGTAGTATGCCGACGGCAGCAGCATTATCATTTGCCCCTGGACAGCCATTTAAATGATCATAGTGGGCTCCTAAAAGCAGCCATTTATCACCGTGTCCCTTTTTTCTGGCAAGGAGATTTCGTCCGATTTTACCATGAAAAGCGGTATAGGTTTGTTCCCATTCTTTCTCTACTAATGGAGTTAACGACAACTTCTCAAACTGTTCCAAGATAAGTTTTCTTGCAACGTCATGCCCTTTTGTTCCTGGTACTCGTCCATTTAGGTTCGGATTGGATAGCTTTTGGATCAGCTTAATATATTCTTTTTTCAACAAGTATCCCTCCTTTTTCGTTCTCTATGTAAGGAGCAATTACATTTGTTAGAAAAATGACTATTAGCCTTGAACCTTTACCATGGTTACACTTAGGGGATTCTTTTTGGGAATAACATATTCGTTTTCAATTAATCAATCCTAAAAAGTTTTTCCCAAGAATATATTCCTTTTGGTTATCAGGAATTTGAAGTGACTCAATCCAACTTTTCTTAACTGAATAGTCATATTCATTGAATTTTTTCATTCCATATGGTCCGTCGCAACCATAAAGCACTTTACGATACCCTAGAGCTTCTACTACTTTCTTTACAATAGACGGATTAAGGTAGTCACTTGATGTATCAACAAATACATTTGGTTGATCCTTAACGAATTTCCATAGTTTTTTCCAAAAAGGAAGACCTGCATGAGCATAAATTACTTTAAGTTTCGGATACTTTTCAGGCAAATATTTAAACGAGTCAGGTTCTGAAGATAGATGTATAATCATAGGTATTCCTTTTGATTCACACATAGCTGCAACTGGATCAAGTACCTCCATACTATATCCATGCATGAACGGATGAGCTTTTACTCCGATAAAACCGGGTTTATTAAGATAAACCTCTACATCTTCCACTGATTCAGGAATCAATGGGTTCACTGCAACCCAGCCTAGAAATCGGTCTGGAAACCGATCAATGGCAGCAACAACAATGTCATTATTCGGCTTGGTAAAAATTTTGTATGAATTCCCATAAAGTTTGAAATAGCCATCTTTGACTAGCCCATCATAAATTTTGAGTCCAATTTGTGGTGCATTCAGTATTAGAAAACGGAAAAAGCTTTGTAAATTATGTTGAAAAGTACTATCTACTTCGAACATGGTTTCATTCATGGGGGCAATCAAGGCTGTTTTAGATACATTATGTTTATTCATACCCTCTATCATTTTTTCGAGGGTCAACATTGTTTCATCCACATGAAAATGGCAATCAACGTTCATAAAGTTCCTCCCCATTTACTACGTCCTTCAAATTTCTAAAGGAAGTTCGGTTCTTTCTTTTACCATAATACTTCTATAATAGAATATAATCAGTCTTTTAGATTCGCAAAAGGTCTCTTGTTATATATATTCTTGAAATCATAAATTAGATTTTTTTCTACATTTCTTGGTTCTTCATCTATTAATACTTTCCACAGATTAAAAGATTTTTTCTATCCTTTCGGCTCATATGGAAGTCTTTGAGAGCTATAGACTTCGATGGTATTATCGTTTGGCGTGTTGATAAAATAATGTGGTTGATTATCTTTTTTATCTTCTATTTGGATAACTTCGGAAAATTCCTGCCTGCTGTTTTAACTCTTCGCAAGTCTTCTTTCATACTTTCGTAATTTATGAGACAATACTTTCCTCTAGAAACTTTATTTATTACACGATAATCTTCCGGGATCGTGATGATTCATTTCCTCCTTGGGAAACAGGTACCATATCTGCCATACTTGTACCAATGTCCCTCCATCGATCCCGTATTTCTCATATATCCAATCCTTAATTTCCTTTATCGTACGCTCCCTGCCTGGTGTTTCAAATGCTGCATTAATTGCTTCAGGTAGTATTGGCATAAAATATACTCCCTTTCGAACATTGGTTAACTCCGAACAATATCTATATTTCTCCAAGTATCGTTACCTTGACTGTTCAATTCCGCCTTTTAAGGGAATGATACCCCAGGTATTGTTCCCTTGACTCCTCAATTTTGCCTTTTGAGGGAACGATTCTCCTAGTATTGTCCCCTTGTCTCTTCGATTTCGCATTTTAAGGAAACGATTCCCCAGGTATAAGTGTTCGTTACCAGTATCCAAAAAAAAAATTCCAGGCACCTTTCAATTGGAAGGTTTCAATATTTATAGGAAAGGATCCGGTTCAATTTTAAGCGCAAAAACCAACATACTTAAATTTAACTTGAACGAGCTATACTCGATTTCCTGCTCTTCCTTTAACTCTCGAACTTGCTGCTGAATTTTCACCCAATCGTTTTGCAGCCCCCGCGGGATGGATTCTTCTTTTTCTCTCACCTTTTTTAAGGTAACTAAATGTCGTCTTATTAGCTCATCATAGGTAATCTTAATCGATTTCCCCATTTCTTTTTGCCGGCTAAGCAGTATTTGCTCCTGACTCCTCCTGGCATTTAGATACTCGTTTAATTTGAACAAATGCTGTTCCAGAAGCGGAAAGTCTATTTCTTTAAAGGTTTGTATTTCCTCATGTTGAAAGTCCTCTGGGATTTCCACATTAAACCCATCCCTATTAATAAATCTTTGAACCACTTCTTCTTTCTTCCACCGGGGTAACGCGTCATAGACTGTTTTTTGCGCATCACTAAACTCTTCTAGTACCTTTTTTGTTTGAACCTTTTTGTCGTATTCTTTTTTAATAGTGTAGACTGTAGCTATTTGCCTGTCCGTTAACGGTAGCCCAATCTTGGCTTGGTGGACAATGTCCTTTGGTAAGTCTTCTATGTAGATAAATTTTTCAATCGGAAAGAATTGTTTCCTTTCGTATTTTGTTAAGATCTCATCCCGTTCCAAATCAATGGTATGAAATCCTTTCTTAATATCACTGATCAGTTCAGGAGATAAAGTCGTATAGTTTTCCAGGCAGGTGACTCCTAATTTATAGGTTTTCTTTTCCTTTGAATGGTAGACAATGTATTGATAGCGGAGCGGAGTCCCGCACTCACAGCGAAACGGTTTGTTGCCAAACCCTCCATCTAGTACTTCTTTCAATACCCAGAACTCCATTTGCTCCTCAATCTCTTCATCCGTCATCCCTTCGCTTAAAGGAATCCCTTTTTTCTGAGAAAGTACCTCCAGCCATTTACTCTTCTTGCCCTGTTTAAGATGAGCACTTAAAAACTCCTGCTGCTCTGGAGATAACGTATTCAGAATATCATTCACTTCGCGTTCCGTTAATGGCTCCATCGCTCTCCCCTCCTTTACACTAGTATTCTGATTTTTGTTTTTTTACTGATTAATCGTTTTAAAATTTAAATAATGCTCAATCGTCTTCACATATGTTTTCCAATCCTTATACCTTCCTTGGATTTTTCCAACCAAAGTAGAATCAATCTGGTTTTCTTCATTATATATTCCATGGCGACGCATGCTTTCAAGTCTATTCATATATTGCTTTACAGAAATAGACTGTATCTTCATTTCCCCTTTACGAAGAATATGTTTCTGTGTTAAATATTCCTGGAAGTTCAATTCTTTAATCCCTGTTTTTGCAGCAGGCATTTCTTCACGGTATATATTATTTTGGTTTTTCAAAAATAGCTCCCGTAACCATTCTTCTCCTCTTTCCGTTAGCTCTGTGATGAACTCTTGCCCGATACCTGTTTTTACTGTACAAAATCCATCTTGTGTTTTTTCCCATGTCTTTAAATGAACCTGTGTAAGATTATGATAAAAAAAGATTGGCAATTTCCAGGTACCTCTATTAGATTCCTTGTTGCAAGAAAGCAATAAAGAGTCGTTTAATGTCGTAAAATAACCACAGCCAGGGATATTTAAATCCTCATATAACCATTGATCAGGTAATAATATATAGTTCTTCTTGTTTCTTTTAAAAGCCGCTTCTGTAATGTGAGGATGATGATAAAGGTTATATGGTTCAATAACTTTTTTACATTCCTCATACGTTTCTATTCTCTTTTTCACTTTTAACCAACCATACAGATAATGACCAGCTATTTTTTTATTTGATGTTGATTGAAAACCACCAAAAAATAAAAAAATAGATCCTTCGTTAACATTGTGATTTCCTAATTGAGGTGCAGCGTTAAATTGTCCGAACCCCATACCGATTTTACAGGTTTCATTTATTACTACCCAAGGCGGTGTTCCTAGCATCGGATCAAAGTGTGCAAATAACTCACTATCATCAATGGAAGAGTACTCATCTTTTCGTAACTTTATACGGTCCTTCCCCTTAAAACTTTTATAAACTTCACTTAGATTAGAACCTTTTAGACTATTAAGATATCCATTTTTAACGAGTACATCTGAATATCGAATTTGATTTGAATAACTATTTACCTTTTCTGGTATTGGAAACCATATGTATTCCCCCGTATCGTGGTTATAGGGAGACAAACATCCTCCGCTTCCGGAATCAAATCCTTTTCTACTAAGGACTAATTTCATATTCTTTGCCCTCCTACAGTTAAAGACAAGACTCTTCACTATTTTTAAAGTTTAGAGAAATAATTGAAAGTTCTATGTTAAGAAAGCCTGTTCATTTTTAATCAGCAACATCATAATCATCCTATCTCACAAGCTACTAGCCCATCATTGTTTTTCGTTTTCTAACTGATTTACAACAATTAAAACGCTGCTAATATAATTATTTTTGTACAGGCTTCTTCCCCATAGAGCTCTTTTATAACATCACCTAGTTCACTAGGATAAAGTATAGCTGTCCAAGATCCCCAATCTGTTTGCTTTCCGATTATTTCTCCTCTATCAATCTTATTAATGATTTTGAAGAAGACGTTGCGAGCGTCAGGAAAAATGTTACTAATCCTTTTTAGGAATATTTCCAGACCAGTTTCCATTTTCATAATCAAATTCTGGATCACTTAAATCGCCAATATAGACCTCTACTTCCATTTTCCCCACCCTTTAATAGAGATATGATACTAACTCACTTTCGAATATTTACCTTTTTCAACAATTCATTAGGTGTGGAATTTTTTAATCCATACAGTTCTTTGATCAATCGAGCACTATTTTTAAAGATTTCTAATGGTTATTACATAGAGGTAATAAATAAATCTCTCTTACTCTACAGGAATGCTTATGCTTTATTCCTATTTTCTAACATAATTTTTTAAGACTGCAACCATACACCCGGAGACAATTAGACGTATATCCCTTTTGTGATTGCTCATTTTATCAAGGACGTTTTCTTGCTTTTCAGTAATTTTTTCTGACCTGTTCAACAAATCCTTTAATTCTTCATCTGTATAATTGCCAGATTCCAGTTTTTGCTTAATTATCATTTCAATGACGTTTTTATCTTGTTTCACAAACTCATTATAATTTTCTTCTGATTTATCAAATGACTTCAATATTTCCTTAGCAAAATTAGGTACTTCTCCAATCTTATCCACCATATTCCCTACATAAGCTTCATATCATTTCTAAAGTTGCAAGTTTACCGCTCTTAGCTTCTATTAATTCTACTCCATTATCAGGTTGCTTTTTCAAAGTATCCAACTCCTTCTTTTTAACTATTAAATAACTTCTTCAATCAGGCAAATTCTCCTGCTTAATATAAAAGAAGAAGATTTCTGATAAGAAATTCTTTTTCTTGGTTTTTCAAAAATAGGTGAAAGCACCATCCATATTTTGATGGTGCTTTCACCTATTTATCTGAATACCTTGGGGACAGTTCTCACGATTCTTTTCCCCTTAATCGTTTTCAAATTCTTGTTCAGGACTACTCCTATAACTGATAGCATACCTACCATTTTATCCGTAGAGACAAAAGCCATCGGAACCGTCCCCACGGTTCATTACTCACACACATATGACCATATAATCAGCAAACTCAATCAATCCTGTCAGTGCAGAAATGTGACATTTCTATATAATCCACACTTAATGAGTGATAGGTTTGATTAATAGGAAATTAACAACTGTCTTCAATCATTCAAATAAAAGGTGCCAGGTACCGCCCAATTTCTCAGGTGATACCTGGCACTATCTTGCGTATATTGCATCAAAGGACTGTTCAAGCACAAGCATCTTTTTGATTCCCTCAATCCTTTTATTCTACAAAAACGCCCCAACCATCAGAGTAACCATTTAAAGAAAGACCAGCAAACAAGAATACACAAAAACTATAAATCCAATGAGAAATTTTCTTTACGTTATTCTGCCCGATTAACAAATAACCTACAACGGATAAGACACTTAAAAACGATAAAACATCACCGATAATGACTGATTTATTACTTAACCCAAAATCACCCCATCCAACCATGACGACTCCTATAATTGAAATCCCTATCGCCATTAAGGTCGAAATACTTGTTCTTTCTTTGTAAATCAGAAATCCCCCTAACAAAGCGACTATTGGCTGTAAAGTAAGTATGATAGTGGAGCTAGCTACAGTTGTTAGTTTCAAGGATTCAAACCACAAAGTAAAATGCATCGCTAGAAAAACACCTGCAATACATAAGAACAACCATTCCTTTTTGGATAGTTTCATAAACTCTCTTCTTTTCAAGTACACCATCGGTAATAATAGTAGACAGGCTTAATACATTCGATTCATACTTATTATGGTGGCTGGTGCTTCCGACCATTTTACAAAGATTGCTGCAAAAGAAATAGCTATCATAGAAACTGCCAATAGTAATCAAACAGGTGTTTTCATATTTCCTCCTTTTTTTAACATACTTAAATTGTATTAAATCTTCTTCAATAACCTGACTCCTTAGTAAAAAAGCGACTGTCTTATTGGACAATCGCCACCATTTACTTTAAATACATCCTTCACAAACTTAGCTTTTTATCAGGAATGCTCCCACTCGTTAGTAATAAAAAGGCATCCCTTTTTTAAAAGGAATGATTACTGTTAGTTGTATCAAAAAGTAATGCTATATGTTCAAATTAATCACTGCTATATTATGAGATGCGTGTTCCATTTCTAATTGGCTCATCGGGCTTTAACAGAATAACATCCCCCTCTTCAGGGACCCCGCCTATTACCAATACCTCAGATTTAAACCCTGCGATACGCAATGGAGGGAGATTAACTACTCCTACCACTTGCCGACCACAAAGTTGTTCTGGAGAATATCGTCGTGTAATTTGAGCCGAAGAATGTTTTATGCCAATCTCTTCTCCGAAGTCAATTTGTAGTTTAATTGCAGGTTTTCTTGCTGCAGGAAAAGGTGTGGCGTTGATGACCGTGCCAACACGAATATCTAAATTAAAAAAATCCTCAATTTTTGTCATAGAGATATAACCAACCTTCTTATCATTTATTTTTGATGTCACTCACTACTGAACCATCCTAAGTTCCTTTTTGCTAGGAGATTTTTTGGACGACCATAATAAGATTCCGATTCCTAGCATTAAGAGGATAATCCCGAACCATGAAGTGATCGTTAAGTATTCGCCTAATATGAAAACTCCTAATAATGCTGCAGTTAACGGTTCTGCTAACGAAAGTGTAACTGCAGTTGATGAAGAGACATGGATAAGACCTTTGCCAAAAAGGAAATAGGCTATCCCAGTCGCCATAATTCCAAGTTGAAGACTTACACCCACACCGTTAAAACTCATAATCCAAGACATATCAAAAACGAATAAAATTGGAGATAAACAAATTGCACTAAGAGTGAAAACAACTGCTACTACTGATAATGAGGAATGTTTTTCAACTAAAGTTCTACTTATAAGAGTATAACTAGCAAAGGATAACCCAGCCCCAAGAGCCATTAATATTCCAATAGGGTCTACAAAAACTGATTCTTTATTAACAAAGAGCATTAGACAACCTAATATTGATAGGAAAGTAGAGTACCACCAAATTTTAGAAGGACGAATCTTTAAATATATCCATTCTATGAGGCCTGAGAAGATAGGTGCACTCCCAATTGCTACTACAGTCCCGATAGCCACTCCCGTAATTGAAACTGCCGAGAAAAATAAAGGTTGATACAAAGCCATACATAAAGAAGCCATTAGCGTTGTCTTGATTGCCCAACCTTGGAAGTTGAATTTTCCTATTACCAGAACCATTAATAATAAAAATAAACCTCCTACCGCTAACCGAGTAGCCCCAATAGCAATCGGGTGGGCTGTTTCTGGGGCAAGTGCCTGAGTTGTACCCGTGGTCCCCCAAAGTATTGCGGCAAGTAATATTAAAAAAGAAGGCAATTTTCCCTTCATTTAATCACCTCAAAAAAAAAAAGAATATTTAAACTTATAATAGAAAATTTCTTGAAAATTTTCTTTACCAAGTTTAATATCCTTTTTATCCATTATTAAGAATTCTATATTTTTGGGGAGATATTCCCTCACATTTAACAAACCACCTTGTAAACGATGAAGAATTCTCAAAACGTAATTCCTCACTAATCTCCGATATGGAATACTCTGTTGAAATTAATAAATGTTTAGCCTCTTTCAAACGAAGTTCAGATATATAGGCTTTTGGGCTTTTCCCCGTTTTTTTCTTAAACCATGATGAATAATACACTGGATGGTAATGCTCTATTTTAGCTAAAGTCTCTAATTTTATTGGTTCCTTATAATGTTTATGAATGAATTCAATAGATGGTGGCTTAGATATTTGAAGTTTGTTCGTCACATATCTAGTTAAATTTACTAAGGAGGACAGGTTCTCTTGGCTCTTCGCCTCTTCCAATAGCAAATAACGGATAGAAGTCCATTGTTTATCCAACCGTATATACATGTCACTTGTATCCTCTGGCAAATATTGTAATGGAATATCTAAGATTAAGAATTCATTCCTGTCCATAGAACGGTAGTTATGTTCTAACTTTGGAGGAATATAAAAACAATAATCTGAGTTAAGATGGATTTCTTGCCACTTCGTTTGAATATCTAAAGATCCTTTTAACGGAAAAAGAAATTGTCCAAACTCATGTTGATGAGATGTAAACTCTCTAGTATAAGATCTTTTCTCACATGTTACGTGGTTTACGGTTTGCATTTTACTCTCCCCCTAAAATCTCACCTTAAATTATATTATAATCCTATAAATAGATGTAATAAAGATTTTGAAAAAAGAGTTAGTAAGCATCATTTTTTACAGCCTTATTAAACAAACCTTCCCATTAGCTCAAAAAGAAAAGCTGCCAAAATAACAGCCCGGATCTTTCGCTAACGCACCCGTTAGCTTAAGTATAACTGTTCACAATCTTTTTTATAGAGTGCATTCTTTAAATTTTTTGCAGATAAAAAAGAATATCAGACACTTTATGGTAGCGTCTGATATTCGGATTATATTATATATATCAATTCTCGTTTTTATCTTAAAGTTTTCAATGTTCCGCTCCAAGTGTTAACTTGGTTAAGCATTAAATTGACATTAGTAAGATGTAATTCAGCTTGTTTATTGTTAGATTAGCCGCTTCCTTCTAGCCCAATACAAAGCCAAAAATTAAAACTATAAATCCTATTAAATAATTTTAATTTCTTGCTCGTTCAATCAATTGTAGTAATTCACCATTAGGTCCATAAAATAAAATCATAAGACCTCCTTCAAGTGTTGATTTTGGTTGGTCCGATAAAAATTTAATTCCTTTTTTTTCATAATAGCTAATTGCTTGATTAATATCCTCTACTGCAAAAGCAAGGTGGTTAACGATCCCACTTTTGTTATACTCACCAATAGGATCAATATCTCGAATCAGTTCAATTTCGATACTAGGCTGTTCTTCCAGATATAAAAATGCCATCTCTCTTGTTTTAGATGATCCTCGAAGGCGAACCTTAAATCCAAACATATCTGAGTAGTATTGAATAGCATGATTCATATTGTCAACAATAATGGCTGTATGTTCCATTTTTTTAATCATTTAGATTCCTACTTTCATCATAAATAACAAATTTATATAGGAGTTTCCATACCAAGCCTAGGTTTCTCCTATTCCTGGAAAATATGAAATATGAAGGGTTCACCAACTTGGACACTGGCGAAATCCTGAAATGTCTTTTCCTATAACTGCTATATAACATAATTAACTAGCTTTCCGATATTCTCTACTTCCACAGTAACGATGTCACCAGATTTCATTGGACAACTGCCAGAAGGAGAACCAGTAGCCAAAACATCACCGGGCTCCAATGTCATAATCTGGGAAACCCAACTGATAAGGTAAGGAATTGACAAAGACATTTGATTAGTATTGCCATCCTGTACAACTTTGCCATTTAAAGTTGTAACAATTCGCAAATTTGTTGGATCGATTCCTGTCACGATGCACGGACCCAACGGACCAAAAGTGTCAAAACCTTTGCCACGTGTAAACTGGGGATCTTTTTTTGTAAGATCTCTGGCAGTTACATCATTAAAGATTGTACATCCAAAGACATAATCCAATGCTACTTCTTCTTTGATATTTTTACCTCTCTTCCCAATAACGAGTGCAACTTCCCCTTCCATTTCGACCTGCTTGGTTAAATTATTGGAAGGAAGAATAATGTCACCCTCATTTGGAATCAAAGAAGATGTCGGCTTTAGAAATAGAAACGGTTCCTTGAGATTAGCCTTTCCCCCAGTCTCCTTTGCATGTCCAGCATATGTCCAGCCGAAATTAATAACTTTTAATGGTACCACCGGCTCCAAAATTTTCACATCATTATATTTGACCCTAACACCATCAAATTTTAGTTCATTGTTTACAATTTCAGTAAAATTACTGGACAACTGTAAAATTACATCATCCTCAACAATTCCGTAATATACTTTTCCAATTTCATTCTGATAACGAACGATAGTCATCGTTTTTTCTAGTACCTGCATTAGAAACCAACTCCAAATTACAAATATTCTGAAAAGAATGGCTGCAAATTGGTGCAGCGACCCTTCTAGCATCCCTAAACAGCAGTTTTACCGGAAACAACGTATGCTTTATTCTTTTCATGATCAAATTGACCTTCCCATTTCGTAATGACTACGGATGCTAAAGCGTTTCCAATTACGTTAACACAAGCTCGTCCCATATTTAATAGAAAGTCAACTCCTGCGATAAAAGCTAAACCTTCAAGCGGAAGACCTGCAGCTGCTAAAGAAGAGAGGAGCACTACTAATGCTCCACCGGCTACTCCAGAGATGCCTTTGGAAGTAATGGCAAGAATTAGCAGCAACGTGATTTGTGCACCTAGTGACATGTCAATTCCGTAAAGCTGCGCAATAAAAAGGGAAGCAAGAGCCAGATATATACAAGATCCATCCGTATTGAAGGAATATCCAACCGGGACTACAAATGAAACGATCGATTTCGGGCACCCATAGCTCTCCAGCTTCTTCATCACTTGGGGAAGAGCGGATTCGGCACTTGACGTAGAAAAAACAAGAAGAAATTCATCCTTAAAATATTTGATAAACTGGATAAAATTAATTTTACATATTTTGGCTACTAATCCAAAGCAGACGATAGCGAAGAGCAGGTACGCTCCATAAGCTGTAACGATTAATTTTCCTAATGGAATCAGTGAGACTGCACCAAACTTGGAAATGGTTACACCAATTAGCCCAAAAACCCCGAACGGTGCCACTTTAAGAACATAGGAAACCATATGGAACATAGCGCTAGAAAAGCTTTTAAAGAAATTCAGTAGGGGCTTCCCCGTATCTCCCATCGCGGCGATAGCTAGACCTAACAGAGTAGCGAAGAAAATAACAGGTAAAAGATGCCCTTGTGCCATTGAGTCAATGATATTAGACGGAACTATATTAATAATAAAATCTAAATGACTCCCCTCAGCCATCTCCTGTTCAGCTGCCACGTATTTTGATATGTCCCCTTGAGAAAGCGTTTGCATATTAACCCCCGCGCCGGGTTGGAAAACGTTCGCAAACAACAGACCGATTACAATGGCGATCGTGGTAGCCACTTCAAAATATAGAATGGTTCTAAACCCTAATTTCCCGAGTTGCTTGGCATTGCCCATTCCGGCAATGCCAACCACTATACTCGAAAAAACAACGGGAACTACAACCATTTTAATTAACCGCATAAAAATGTCCCCTACTGGTTTTAAATAGGTCTCGACGCCAGGATGTTTGTAAAATACCAACCCAACGATGACACCAAAGATCAGACCAAGTAAAATTTGGATAGGCAGTCCCAGTTTTTTCATTACGATAATCCTCCTTTTTTATCCTTTAATGGTGCCCTATTACTTTTTCTATTGATCGATACTTAGCGATTTCCTGCTCATAAAGATCGTTACCGTGTGCATCATAGACTACCATTACTGGGAAATCCTTGACAATGAGTTGACGAACCGCCTCTGGACCCAGATCTTCATATGCTACTACTTCTGCGGATTGGATTTTATCGCTTAAAAGAGCGGATAGCCCGCCAACGGCAGAAAAACAAATGGCTTCATGATCTTTGCATGCGTCTTTCACCGATTGACCACGCGGACCTTTTCCGATCACACCCTTAACCCCGTATTCAAACATCGCCGGTGTATAGGGGTCCATGCGGGAAGCCGTCGTAGGAGCGATGGATCCAATCACTTGACCGGGTTTAGGCGGTGTAGGTCCAGCGTAAAAGATGATATGGTTTTTCAGATCCACTGGAAGTGGTTGATTTTTGTCCAACAGCTCGAGAAACCGCTTATGAGCAGCGTCTCTTGCTACATAAATAATTCCATTTAGGAAGACTTCATCCCCTGCGTATAAATTTAAAACATCCTCAATAGTTAGCGGCGTTTGTAAGTAGACTTTAGCCATTTATTAGCACCTTCCTTTACAAATTTAGAGTACATAAGATTTTTTACGTGCAGCATGGCACTGGATATTCACGGCTACTGGAAGAGCTGTAATATGGCATCCATAGGTTTCAGCAGCTACCCATAATGCCGTGTTCGTACCACCCAGTCCCTGCGGACCAATTCCCAGCTTGTTAATCTCTTCGAGTAATTCTTTCTCTAGCTGAGCAATATGCGGTTCATGATGATGCACGCCAATTTCACGCAGAACTGCCTCTTTAGCAATCTCCGTTACCTTATCAAAGGTCCCGCCAACGCCTACCCCCACTACGATAGGAGGACATGCTCTTCCTCCAGCGGCTTCGATCGTGTCCAATACAAATTTTTTCACCCCGGACACTCCTTCTCCAGGGAGTAAGAATTTCATCGCACTCATATTTTCACTTCCGCCACCCTTAGGAAGAACCGTTAATTTAATCTTGTCTCCTGGAACGATTCTGGTGTGTATCACACCCGGGGTATTATCGTTTGTATTGATTCGGAGTAATGGATCCCCTACAACCGAATTACGAAGGTATCCCTCCTTGTAGCCTTTTCGAATGCCCTCATGAATCGCTGCTTCAAAATCTCCTCCCTCAATGTGTACTTCCTGTCCTACTTCTGCATAAACAACGGTAAGCCCTGTATCATGGCAGTAAGGTCTGTCTTCTTTAGCAGCCAAGTTAGCGTTTTCAATTAGCTGCTCAAGAATCGACTTCCCCAAAGGAGACTGTTCTGTTTCCAAAGCCTTATGAAATCCCTCTACAATGTCTTCCGGCAAGTAATAGCAAGCCTCCCAGCAAAGTACAGAGACAGCATCGCGAATCTGTTCTACATAAATCTTTCTCATTCTTCATCCATCCTTTTAATTTTTTTGTTTACGCTTAAACTATAGAGAAAAGGTCGATTTGCGCCCTCTCTGTTTGTCCCTTGAATCAAGTATAGAATAAAAAAACATTCATGTATAATGAATGTTTATGAACGTTTTAATCGACAAAGTCAATCAAAACTGGTAATATAGTAGTGGTAAGGAGGAGATTCACTTTGGAACTTAACTGGCTAAATACATTTATAACGGCTGCAGAAGAGGGAAATTTCAGGAGAACTGCGGACAGACTCCATGTTGCCCAATCGACGGTCACGCTTCATATTCAAAATATTGAGGACGAGCTTGAAACTCAGCTGTTCGACCGCGTCGGTAGGTCAGTTCAATTAAATTCAACAGGACTCGGATTCTTACAGTATGCAAAAACCATTTTGGAGAACTACAACGAGAGCATAGAATATGTCGCAAGGCGTCTACAGGGTTACCAGGAAACCATCAAAATCTCTGTAGCTACGGTCGTTGCAACAACATATCTTCCCAGTTGGATTAGAGAGTTTCGCAAAGTGAGTCCAGAAACAGAGTTCTCAATTGAAGTGACGGATTCGAGTTCAGTAATAACGAGCGTGTTCAATCAGGAGTGTGACATCGGCATTGGACGAATTCCCGTCGTGCAGGAACAATTGGAAAGCATTGAATTATATAACGACCCAATTGTTCTCGTTGGTCCACGCGGCGTTAGTGTACGAAATGAAAGAGAGTTAAGTATGAACGATATCTTTCATGAAAATTTACTGTTCACCTATAACCATCCACTATACTGGGATGACCTGTTATTTCAACTACGGCAACACGTGTCTAATGTGAGAACAATGAAGGTAAGCAAGGTACACGTTTCCGTTGAATGGATTAAGGAGGGGATGGGCATATCCTTTCTTCCGCTCTCAACAGTGAAAGACCAGGTCGAGAAGGGCAATATCGATATGATTCCTTTTCCATACTTCTCTCTCCCGTCTGCACACACCTATTTACTGACTCGTAAGAATCAAAACAAGACAATCAATAGTTTTATCGAGCTAATATCAAGGGGAGAATTTACTTTTAAGAGAGATCAACTATAAGTAGGCGTCCAACCAGCATTGTTGCTATGGGGCGTGCATTTATGGTAGTTATATATTCCTCAATTGGATGGTCTTTTTTATCAATACTATAAGTTATGACACTTTATAGACAAAAAAAAGACCGTCAATTGACAGTCGTCTCATTGTTAAACTATAGCACCCGTTTGTTAAGTACAATGCTTCACAAACTTAAAATTTAATCTCTTTTTTAATTTTATTAATGTCTTAATTGCCTACTTAAACATTAAACGTACAAATAAAAAGTATATTGTTCAGAGGAAGCATGTTATCTAATCAACTACAATGGAAATAAGTCCTATTGCAAATGTATCTGAATTTAAAAATTTCTCAACCTTTCATAATTTGCAAAGTATAAGGTAATGAACAAGCAGCCCCCAAAAAAGTGGGCTGCCTCATTACAAATGTTTTCTTTTTAGAGTTCTTGAATTGTTGGACGAATGATCATCTCATTAATCGCTACATCTGATGGTTGTTCAATGGCAAATGCAATGGCACGAGCAATGCTAGCAGGCTCGATTTGAACTTTTTTATTAGCTTCAACGGATGCAGCTTTTAATTCTAAATCTGAAATGGCATCTAGTAATTCTGTATCAATAGTCCCTGGCGATATAATGGTTGTACGAATATTGTTGCTATACTCTTCTCTACGAAGACCTTCTGTAATGGCTCGTACAGCAAACTTTGTACCACTATAAACAGAGCTAGCAGGGAATACTAAGTGACCAGCTATTGAGGAAACGTTAATGATATGCCCTTCTTTTCTTTCCCTCATGAATGGAAGAACAGCAGCAATACCATATAATACACCTTTGATGTTAACATCTATCATTGTATCCCATTCCTTGATTTTTAATTGAGAAATAGGTGATAGCGGCATTACACCTGCATTATTGACCATTACATCAATTTTCCCATATTCTTTAAGAGTATATTTAGCAAGCTCTTCCACTTGTTCTTGTGAGGCAACATCGGTCACTTTGTAAATGACTTGCCCGCCTTTATTTTGAATCTCTTCTTGTAACTTCTTTAATCGCTCTTCGCGTCGAGCAGCTAGCACTAGCTTCGCACCTTTAGATGCAAGTTCTCTTGCAGTAGCTTCACCAATTCCACTAGAGGCACCCGTAATAATGACAACCTTATCTTGAATATTTGTCATATAAATGACATCCTTCCTTATAGAAAACTTGCTAATAGTTAACTTTCTATTTTTCTTAGGTTAAGGAAGTAGAACACCTCCCCCTAACCATTTACACTGCTAATCGCGAGAAGTCAGCTCAAAGGTACGTTTTTTATACTCGCATATTCCCCCAAGATACCACATTCCAAGCCAGCTCGATAACTTAAATTTATGCATCCTCGTAGGCAAGGGATGTTGATAAATCACGGTAAGCGTTGATCTGGTCTTGGAGATCTGCTACCTTCTGCTCAGCACCAGCAATCGCATCCGTACCAGCAATCAAGCGGAACGGTGGTTCTTCCTGACTTACAATGGTAATTAGAGCCTTTGCAAGTTTGACAGGATCGCCTTCCTGTTTTCTATTTTTTTCTTTAAAGAAAGCCTTGATTTGTGCATTACCCTCAGCGTAGTCATCGATAGACAGGTCACCCCAGAATGTTGATTCTGGCTCTAAAAGTTCGGTACGGAAGAAACCTGGTTCAACGATGGTTGTTTTGATACCGAATGGAGCGACTTCATCACGTAACGACTCCATCCAACCCTCAAGACCAAACTTCGAAGCAGAATAAGCGGAACCACCCGCACCTCCGACCAAGCCTGCAAGAGAAGAAATTGAAATAATGTGCCCAGACCGAACCTTACGCATCAAAGGCAACACAGCACGGGTGACGTTCATAGGACCGTATAGGTTGGTACTGATTTGGCGTTCCATCTGTTGTGGGGTTAGTTCCTCGAAGAAGCCGCCATAAAAGTTACCTGCATTATTAACCAATACATCAATACGTCCAAATCGATTAACTGCCAACTTGACGGCAGATTCGGCATCCGAAGGATTAGTGACATCCAGCTGTACAATCAGCAGATTTTCATCATCACCGAGGACTTTGGCTACTTTATCGGTATTACGACCTGTAGCGACGACCTGATGACCTGCGGCTAAGGCAGCTTTTGTGAACTCCACGCCCATACCACGCCCAGCACCAGTGATAAACCAAACTTTCTTGTTATTCATAAATTATTCCTCCTAATTTTCTACGTTATTTTCTCCTTATATATAAAGGTTTATTAAACCCTCTTATTTAAATGGAGCAAGAATAGGTTACTCCTTAGAGTGCACTCTAAAGCAAGTTTTTTTTCGAAAAAATTTTTAAAAGCTGTCAGACGCAATTGAAAAAATAACGGGTTGCTTAACTTTCAAGAGAAACAGTTTCCTAATTCATTTTCATAAAAATTTATTTTAGTATCCAGAAACTCTAAGCTTTGACGAATCTTCTCGAATTCTTCCACTACTTTTTTGCGATGATTTTTAAGTAGTGCTAACCTTTCTTCCATTGTTTCATCCCCTATATACCCCCACATGATAAATTGTTTCATGTCTTTTAGTGACATCCCCGATTTTTTTAGGTGGAGCAAAGTTTCAACCCATAATTTGTCTTCATCTGAGTAAATTCGGACATTATTATCGTCTCTGTTTACTCTTATTAACCCTTCTTTTTCATAAAACCGCAATGTATGTTCGCTCACCCCAACGATTTTAGAAAATTCTCCAATAGAATATGTCAATTTAACCGCCTCCATTAAATCTGATGGTCTATTTCTTCTTTATCTTTTAATTTACGACACAAAGCAAGAGTAATACTTAGAGTTTACTCTAAGTCAAGAAATCTCAATCAGTCACGGTATTTTGCACTTATCGCTACTCCATTCAATTTGATCTCGAATTCCACCAAGTCCAGATATTACTTCCCGTTGTTCTCCGGTTTAAAGATCAAATTCTAATAATGCAGATTCTCTTAATGCTGCTACGTACAATTTACTATCATAATAATCCATTCCAGATGGCGCCCCTGTTGCTTCATCTCCAAAAGTGAAAAAGGGGCGAAACCATACCTTCTTGTTCCTCATCGCCTTCAATAATCGCCCAACCGTAATTTTGACCGGCTTCAATTAATTCATTTGATATCCTCCGCTTTTCAATCTGTATCAGATTTTATGAACTTCTCTTTATTAGCCTTAGCTTTTTCCTGCTTCTTAACAAATTTTAGAGCATAATGAGTCCCACAAATATAGATACCCATGACCGATAGGTAACCAATTAAAAATCCCATAGTGGATTCATCAGAGTTCCAACCAAATGGATTATATATGGTTAACTTGGAACCCATATCTGTCTTGAAGGAAGTCTTCACACCATAGACAACAATCAACACCGCTATGACACGCAACGCAATTGTACGAATACGACTGGTACCGGTAATGCCTGTCATCTTTCGCACTGCATTGATAATCGCCCCCCAGGACAATCCTATATGGATAGCCATGAAGATAAATCCCCAATATGCAGTCATAACATGTATCTGCCGTACACTCATGTCATTGTTTATTGGGAAAAAGGGAAAGATGTCTTGGGAAATCGGCACGGAACTTATCATCACTACAACCATAGATACAAGAAAAAGCATGTTGACCGCAATTTTCAGAATACGTTGTGCATTGTACTTTCCCTTAATAATCGTCTTATACCACCGTCGATTTAAAATATTGTGGACAATAAAAAATATCAACATGAAAACTCCTACCAGTTCATGGATTGTATTTCCAGTAATATGGTAAGCCATTGCCACTAACATGAGAACTGTCATGACAAGATCAATGACCAGTTTGATTAACATATTTCGATTCAAAAATTTCTCCTCTTTCAAATTTAATTGCATCTCTAGAAATTTTAGATATTTATATTCCTTGGTAAAATATTTTCTTTCATGTCCACATAATATAGTGGTCAAGAGGAAAGAACATGAATTATATATTGAAGGGAGGTAGCCTCAATAAATGCGCCAACCTCACTGGTTCGTGTTTCCCCTTGGGGACGTATTACTGGTGATATGCATACAATTTGCCACTTCAAATGGGAACACATCCCTCAGTTCTTCTCCTGATGAAAATAAAACGATAAAAGAACATTCTGGATCATCCCCTCTTTTTCCTTATCATCGATTATTTCATGATCATCGCCTATCGCTTTTACCTCCCAGTCCTCCGTAGGGATAACTGCGAACTTTGATTCTGTACTACTGTCCTTTGCTCCTGTAACATCCTCAAGTTCATAACTCTTCATCTCATCTAACGTGTTCACATAGTTATCCCGTTCCTGATTTGCGTGGCAGGTAAAGCAGCGACCGATGCCTATGTCGTATCCCACCGACCTATCGGCATTGAATTCCTGGTATAGCCAATCCCCGTTTCGCGGGGTGTCGGGGGGGTTCTGGTCGCCCCAGCCAGTGCGCTTTTCCATCACGAAGATGTCAAAAAGCTCTTCATCCTCATAGATTTCGAGAGTAATTACGGTACCGTTCGGGATCGGTTGTCCGTTCTGCACTGCTTCGATCGCTTCCCGGCTCGTATAAGCCTCCTCTCTGACATTTCCTCGAATCACAGTCGCGTAGTTTATGCCCTTATCGTAGTTCTCAGGGAATTTGACAAGTTCATGGTCATACCCAGATGGCTCCTGTCGGGAAGTGTCACCAGATGGCTCCTGCTGGGAAATGTCATTTGTGTCATTGTTACTGTTGCAAGCAGTAAGCGTGAGAGACATCACCAATCCGAGGACCGGAAAAAATAGTTTTTTCATAATGCTTTCCTCCTTCAAGCTTCATACGTGTATAGCCTGCCACCAGCAAAGACAGGATTTTTCTGCCTAATACGTATGATGGCGGGTACTTGGAACAAAACTTATCCTACACCTTGGAGTTGACTCTAAAGCAAGCTCTAATTTATTAAAAAATTACCAGTTGAATTGAAATACTTCATTCGTTGAACCAGGGGATGTGGTTGGTGATGGAAGCTCCTACGTATCCAGGAGCGATTGATGTTTTTCGAGGCAGAGGGGGCTACAATACTTACCGTACCTGTTGATAAGGACGGAATGCGAGTGGATATACTTCAAAATTTATGTGACAAACATAAACCCAAGATAATTTATACAATACCTACTTTTCATAATCCAACAGGTTTAGTTATGTCTTTAAAACGTCGTAGACAGCTTCTCGATATAGCTCAAAGTATCCAGTGCTTTATCATCGAGGACGTGTCATGTAGTGAGATATACTTTTATAAAAAGCCACCCGCTTCTATTAAAAGTATGGATAATAAGGGTCATGTGATTTACTAAAAGGGTTAAGTAACACACTTGCACTGGGTTGTAGAATTGGTATCATTGATACTAAGTTTGGTAACTATCTTACTTAGAAATTACATGTTTACTCCTATACAACAACTTTCCAGATAAGGAATAAATTCAACATTCTTTAAGAGCTCTCTGTTCATTATTGATTTATATTCCCTGTCCTACTTTTTTTATTAACTTTCTAGGGTGTGGAAAAATTTACTCTAGCTCAGGATTAGTAGCCGAATAAAGGAGGATATTAAATGTCAAAGGATATAAAAGTTGCACTTGTCACTGGCGGGAATCGAGGAATTGGATATGAACTAGTCAAACAATTAGCTCAGAAAGGTTTTAAGGTCATTTTGGCAAGTCGAAATCCAGAGGTGGGTCATGAAGCTACGCAAAAACTTAAGGAGTTAAATATGGACGTTTCGTTTGTGGTAATGGATGTAGACAATCAAGAAAGCATCCGTCAAGCTGCGATTACTGTAAATGAGCGATATGGAAGATTAGATGTATTGATTAATAATGCTGGCGTGTATTTGGATGAGAATGAAAAGTTATTGACTATGGACGCTTCCATTCTAGAGAAAACGATGGCAACTAATTTCTTCGGCGCTTACCATGTCATTCATTCCTTTATTCCGATCATGGAAAAGCATGGCTATGGAAGAATCATTAATGTTTCATCAGGATATGGGGAGATGAGAGAAATGTCTCATCAAGGAGTAGGCGCCTATAAGTTGTCTAAACTTGCCTTGAATGGTTTGACACAATTGGTAGCTGCAGAAATCAAAGGAGATATCAAAATAAACGCGGTATGTCCGGGGTGGGTCAGTACAGATATGGGTGGACCATCTGCTCCAAGAACTCCAAAGCAAGCAGCGGAGTCTATCCTTTGGTTAGCGACGATCGGACCTGAAGGACCTTCCGGAGGATTCTTTAGAGATGGAAAACCAATCGATTGGTAACAATACAGTATCATCTAATTATTTGGTGTTTAAGTAAGGTGCGATGAAACCGTATTTCGCAATTGTTATTGTTTAAAATGAAAAAAGCCGATTTTCCAAACTTGGATGATCGGCTTTTTCTGTAACTTTGTGAAGGAATGTACTTAAACTAACCTGCCAGATAGTTTAAGTGCAATCCTTCACAATATGTAATACATAATAAAATTGATGAAATCATTTCGATTTCATCCTTCATATACAATCAATAATCTTATAATTTTTTATGTGCCACAACTGTTCTTTTTCCTTCAAACTGTAATTCTTTATTGTTTTCACTTATATTTGCAATTACTGAATTTTGATTGAACTTCTCAACCAACCCCTTAATTCCATTCTTAAAAAAGATATATTCCCCTAATTCTGCAATTCTCCTTTAATAGAGAAAGATGGAGAAAGAAAATCTGGCATTTTTATAATTGCACTAAAGTACGGAAATTGTCGAACTTAACTTAAGTACATTTTGTCTTCCATATTGTACAATTAGGACAGTGGTTTAGGTTTCCAATATCTGGGGGTTCGTGATGAAAAAAGTAAAAGTAATAATTCTGACAGTTGTGTTCCTTTTGACTATGGCCCTGCCAGCAATGGCGCAAAGCAATTCCCCTGTATACAAAGGCTCTTTTCAAAGTGCTTCGTTCTATGGGTCAGAAGGTACTGTCGATACCCATGTAGAACTTAGTACTAACTTTGAAGGTAAGGATTCTTACATCCTCTATTATCAAACCTACGATTATGAAAAAGAAGAATACTATTATGGCAGCGCTGTAGTTCCAGCAACCAAAGTGGTTTTTGACATTAACAAAGGTACAGCCAAAGTGAATCAGACAGTAGATGTAAATAAAGTTGATTTTACTTGCGATGAAGAAGGAAATTGCACTGGGGATGAATGGCCTGCTGGTACTAAGTCTATCAATCTTACATGGGCGTTCAATTCAAAGAGTTATTCTACCTCAAAATACACTGACAAAAATGTCCAGATCGATTTCGACCAGTACATCAAACTTTCTAAGGGAACTTTCAAAGATTACTATAATGTCTCGGTTTCCGGAACGGTCGATGGTAAGGGGACTGATGGTTTTGAGTATTCCGGTGGTAATGTATTCACTGGTTCCTCTTTCGCGATAATTAAGTAAACATTCTGTTAACAAAAATCCAAAAAAACCTAAACCCTAATTGAATATGTACATAAAAGGCCGGTAATCATTAACCGACCTTTTGTTTTGTCGCTAGGCTTATGTCTACTAGAACCTGCCTGTTAGCTTTAAGTTAAAAAATATTAATGGTAATATTAAATGCTAAAATTAATACCATAATTAGCACTAGTTTTAGTATTGAAATTTTAAAAAAGACCATCATGTGATGACCCTCTTTTAGAATTAACGCACCCGTTACTTTAAGTGTAATCCTTCACAAACTTATCAAAACACTTCGTTAATTTAATTAAAATTACCATATTGAAGCCTATAGAAATCGTTTTTTGTTCCAACATTGAATGATCTATTTATAAGAGGAACCCCACTGATTTGAAAAGTGGGGTTTCTCGACAAGCTGAAAGGATAGATGAAGATCATCTATCCTTATGCTACGTTAATATTATTATTTTCTACTGAGACAGTGATCGTAGTTACGTTTTCGCTATTTATAATTAAAGAAGTGATTTTATCTTCAATTTTCTCTTGAATGACACGTCGAAGTGGACGAGCACCAAACACATTGCTATATCCTAATTCGGCAATCTTTTCTTTTGCTTCCTTATCGATTTCAATGGAAATCCCTTGTTCCTCTAATGTTTCTTTAAGCTCCGCCATCATAATCTCGATAATTTCCACAAGGTTCTCTTTTTGTAGGTGGTTAAACTCAATAATCGAATCAATACGGTTTAAGAATTCAAGCTTAAAGTGATTTCCGATTTTATCGACAATATTTGACTCTGCTCCTTGCTGTTCATCGCTGCCAAAACCAATCGGCCCTAAAGTTTTGTTTCCAACACCTGCGTTTGAAGTCATGATGATAATCGTTTCCGTAAAGCTTACAACTCTTCCTTGGCTATCTGTTAACCTGCCATCTTCCATGATTTGAAGAAACACATTCATCACATCTGGGTGTGCTTTTTCGATTTCATCCAGCAGAATTATGGAATAAGAGTTTCGGCGAATTTGTTCCGTTAACTGACCTGCGTCTTCATGTCCGACATAGCCAGGAGGTGAACCAATGAGCTTAGAGACAGAATGTTTTTCCATATATTCACTCATATCTAGGCGAATCATCGCATCTTTACTGCCGAATAATTCGGCGGCAAGAGTTTTCGTCAATTCGGTTTTACCTGTACCTGTTGGACCTAAGAATAAAAATGAAGCGGTTGGACGTGTTTTCGGTTTTAACCCAACACTTGCCCTTAAGATTGCATTGGCTACTTTTTCAATAGCTTTATCCTGACCAATAATTTTACTTGCTAGTCTCTCTTTCAAGTCTTTCATTTTTTGTTGCTCTGCTTTTTGTAGCTTTTGTACAGGGATTCCAGTACTTTTTTCAATAATCTCTTGGACCATTTCTACGGTAATACCTTTCGTTATGTTGTCTGAGTATTCAGATAATATTTGTTTCATTTCTCTCTCTTCATCACGAAGAATCGCCGCTTTTTCATAATGCTCTAATTTCGTTGCTTGTTGTTTTTCTTCAGTAATGTCTTTTAAGCGCTGTTTTAAATAGTTAACATCTAGCTCTCCATGAGCAAGGTTTAGTGTTGCACCGGCCTCATCCATTAAATCGATGGCCTTATCTGGTAAGAAACGATCTTGAATATAGCGTTTTGATAGTGTCACACATGCTTTTAGGACATCATCCGAATACGTTACATCGTGATACTTTTCATATGCTGGCCGAATTCCTTTTAAAATTTCAAACGCCTCATTTACAGACGGTTCTTTCACAATCACCGATTGGAAGCGACGCTCAAGTGCAGGATCTTTTTCAATCATGCGATATTCTTTCATCGTTGTTGCGCCAACAATTTGAATATCACCGCGAGCTAACGCTGGTTTTAATATATTCCCTGCATCCATTGAACCGTCAGAAGTACCTCCAGCACCAACCATCATGTGCAGTTCATCAATGAACAAAATGACGTTTTTACGTTGTTGTAATTCAGCAATAAGTTTTTTCATTTTTTCTTCAAATTGTCCTCTGTAGGATGTACCTGCTACAAGTGAACTGATGTCTAGCAAATATACTTCTTTCGTTTTTAGTTTCGCCGGTACTTTGCCTTTGACGATTTGAAGGGCAAGGCCTTCAACGATCGCTGTTTTCCCAACACCAGCCTCACCGATTAAGACCGGATTATTTTTTGTACGACGGTTTAATATTTGAAGGATACGTTCAATTTCTTGATCTCTACCGATCACGACATCAATTCGCCCTTCTTTTGCTTCATTCGTCAAGTTCCGTCCATGTTGATCAAGAAAGCTATTTTTTTTTCGTTTCTTTGGCTTGGTTAAATGGACATTTTTGTTTTGCTCGGGCTGGCTGCCATCTGTGTCCAACAGATTGAACATTTGGTTGTCAAGTTGAATGGAGCCGTTTTCCATTTTTTGTTTTGCGATATCATAGCATTCCGCACACAAACCAATTTGGCTTTGACCGTGATTAAATGAGAAGTTTAACTGATAACTCGCTGGCGATGTTTGACAGTTTTGACAAATCATAATTCCATCCTCCTTTTTACTTTGACTATCTTTGACTATGAATATATGAAAAAGGAGCCACTTCTACCAATAGGCCCGGTGAATTTTTTATTAAGTTTTTTCTATTATATTGTACTTCTTTTAACATTTCTACAGGTAATGGTTGGGTATATACCCAACCTAGTAAACGTTTACTCCACCATACTGTTGTAAACATAAGAATAATGTAATGTAATTGTCAGTCTATTTTACCCAAGTCTCTCTTTTACTGAGCCTTTTTTCAACAAAAAAGAGTATTTCTCCCTCTTTAAGAAATGCTCCGTTTGCTTAACAAGAATATTATTCTTTATTTTTAGAAATAACCTCAATCATTTTAAATTTTTCTAGTAGGAATTTTACTAATATTCCTAAAAACGCATAAGATTGACAGAGTAAATATGCTTCTATTTTAACTATACATAAATCCCCAACCCTTGAAAAAAATCCCTCTCCAACAAATGTAGAGAATAATGCAAATACTACAGTGCCTATTATGAATGTTTTCCACTAAGGAAACCACTAATGTGTTACCTTGTTCAACTAAACTCCCTCTAAATATAGATGTTGATTATGAACAAACCCACTACCAGAATATAGGCCGTGACTTTCATAACCATATTCGGGTTTTAGTGCAACCCCTATATTTTCCCAGTTTACAAGATCAAAGGATTCTGTCTGGAACCAATGCTTCATCCCATGAACAGCTCCAAAAGGGAACCATTGATAAAACAAATAATAACGTCCGTTATACCAGACAAAGCCATTAGGATCATTTAACAGTCCATATTTCGGTTGAATGTGTATTTTTGCCGCCATATACTGTCCGAAACTAATGCTTCAAGCTTCTTTTGTTCTACTTGGGTCATACTGTCATACGTTGGATAGCGTTCTTCTATTGTCCATGCCATAGTGTACATTTCGTCCTAGACTAATTTACACGAAAAAACGAGTTGCTATAGTGCAACTCGTAAAAAACAAAAATTATTTTAATAGCATCAATTAACTAGCTCTACTTTTACTGTGATCCTGGTCCATTTCCATCACTGCTTTTGGTACTGCAAAAAGGTAAGTAATTATTAAGGCAGCTGCAAAAATTAATATGGATACGACAACATATACCGCAAGCTGGTTCCACTCATAAATGTACATTAAAGGAGAAAGGACAACAGCCAATCCATACGAATTAGCTTTAATATTCAAGATTGAAAGAATCGCACCCCCGAAAGCTGAACAAGCAATCATCACATAAAGTGGTTTCATACTATACCTCATAACGACACCAAACAATGCTGGTTCACTAACACCAAGTAATTGGGTTAACGTTGCACTCATCCCTGTTACCTTGACTGTTTTCTTTTTTGCTTTTAAGGTAATCCCTAAACAAACACCTGCATTGGCAAATCCATACATGGCACATAGAGTAATCAGCGGATTAAACCCAGTATTGGCAAGTAACGTTGTCTCAATTGCAATAAACAAATGATGCATTCCCGTCATGACTGCTAACGGATAGAGGAAACCAATTAACAGACCCCCAATACCAAGAGGAGCACTAATAAGGTTAGTAATAACCGTTACTAATCCTGATTCCACAAAATGTAATAAAGGACCAATGATGAGTAAACCAGTAATCATCATCGTTAATAAAACAAAGAAAGGAGTAAAAATTAAATCTAATGCATTTGGCATGATAGCCCGCAGCTTTTTCTCAAGTTTTGCACCTAAAATCCCAACCACAAGTGCTGTCAATACTTTACCTTGATAACCCACAACCGGAATAAAACCAAAAGCCATTAGTGGTTCTACTCCACTATTAACATCTGCTACCGCATAAGCATTTGGAAGGGCAGGAGAAACGAGCATTAACCCAAGGACAAAACCAATTACTGGCATACCGCCAAAATTCCTAAATGCTGACCAGCATATCAAAGCTGGTAAAAAGGCAAACGCAGTGTCTGTTAATACAGATGTAAGGGTCTTTAGATTTTCAGGAATATCATTTGGACTCATGTCCATCAGACCTAAGAAGGCGTCACTGAACAATACACCTTTTAAACCAAGAAATAAGCCTGTAGCTGCAATAATAGGAATAATAGGGATAAATATATCTGCTAAAGTCCGGACAGCCCTTCTTATTCCCTTTTCCTTTCTGCTAGATGAAGCTTCCTTATTGGGCTGCTCATCCATCGGATCAGGTTGATTCCCTCTTAGCGCAGCATAGACTTTATTTACCGTTCCCGTACCCAAAATAATCTGGTATTGACCAGCATTATAAAAAACACCCTTGACTTCATCGATTCTCTCGATCGCTTCATCATCGATCATTTCACGATCTTTAACGGAAATGCGTAATCTTGTGGCACAATGTGTACACGATTCGATATTATTGATGCCGATAACGTTAACTATCTCTTTTCCTATACGTTCATACTTATTTTCACTCATGCTAATTCGCTTCCTTTTTTAAGAGTACTAGTGCCTGATATGGTTTTAATGTATATTCTTGCTCCGTGATTGTTGCGCTTTCTTCTTTGTAGTTAGTAAGAAGGATATCATATTCATAAGATTCCAGTTCAACATTCTCAGTTTCAGGTGAAAAGTTGAAATAACAAACCACTTCTTCGGCATCCAATTTTCGTTTATAGGCAATAATGGTTGGATGTTCTTCTAAAATAGGTTTAATCTCTCCATAAATAAGAGATTCTTTTGATTGTCTCACTTGAACCATTTTTTTATAAAAATTAAGAATGGAATTTGGGTCTTGTTCTTGTTGCTCCACATTAATCGTTTTGTAATTATCATTCATTCCCAACCATGGTTGGACTTTTGAAAATCCGCCATATTCCTGTGCACTCCAATGGAATGGTGTTCTAGAATTATCACGGCTTCGCAGGTTAATAAAGTGTAATGCTTCTTCTGAACTAAAGCCTTCGTCCATGGAACGATAGTACTGATCAATACTTGATATATCGTCAAATTCCTCAATGCTTTGTCGTTTAAAATTGGTCATACCAATTTCCTGACCTTGGTAGATAAAAGGTGTCCCTCTAAGATTGAAATACATTGCACCAAGCATCGTTGCTGAATAGAAAGTTCGATTCTCTTCTTCTTTTATATACTTGCTAATAGCTCGATTCTGGTCATGATTCTCTATAAAATTAGCTCCCCATCCCTCTTTTTGAATTTCATTTTGACTAGTAAAGATTAATTTTTTTAAATCTAATACATTCCAGTCGACCCTCTTAAACCACTCACTGCCAGAAGCAACATCAAGGTCTGCGTATTTAAAGTCAAAAATCATGGAAAAGTATCCATTCTCCCCAATATAATCACCGTATTGCTCATAAGGAACCCCTGGGGCTTCACCAATGGTTACACAATTATATTTAGAGAAAGTTTCTTTATTTAACTCATGTAAGAAAACATCAATTCCGGGTCGATTCCGCGTTTTCTTTGTACATTTACCTAACCCGTCTACTCCATCAGCAGGGATATTATCATAGCTTTGATCTTTTTTAATAAATGTAATCGCATCCACTCTAAATCCAGCAATACCTTTTTCCAACCAGTAATTGACCATTTTATATAATTCTTCGCGTACTTGCTTGTTTTCCCAATTTAAGTCAGGTTGTTTCACATGGAAAGAATGAAAATAATACTCTTCTGTCCCTTTCAAGGGCTCCCATACACTTCCACCAAAAACTGAGCGCCAATTTGTAGGGGGCTGCCCATTCTTTCCTGGCTTCAAAATGTAATAATCCCTATATTTACTATTCTTTGGATTCTCCAATAAGTCTTGGAACCATGGATGTTCATCAGATGTATGATTGATGACCAAGTCAAGGACAATCTTAATCCCCTTTTTCTTTTGCCCTATCAATTAATTCTTCAAGATCTTTCATGTCCCCAAACTCTGGGTTTAATTGATAATAATCCGAAATATCATATCCGTTATCGGCCATCGGAGATTGATAAATTGGACATATCCATATCATGGTAATTCCGAGTGACTGGAGGTAATCCAATTTTTGAGTTATCCCTTTTATATCCCCAATTCCGTCATTATTAGAGTCATAAAAACTCTTTGGATAAATTTGATAAATTACTTCTTTTTGCCACCATTTTTTCTCCATGTTGCCCTCCTGTTGTAGATGAATTGTTCTACTATTTCATGTGGTATCGATTCCATATTGTTTTTAAAAAATAAAACTCTATATTTAGAGCTTATAAAGTAGAATTCCACTAAAATAGCAAATGGTATCGATTCCATAAATCACGGAAAAATTTTGGAACCGGTTCTATTTTCATTATATTTACCATTGTTTAACCTGTCAACGCTTTCTTTTTCATTAATATCATATAATTTCTTCAACCATTACTGCTACTGGTATAAAAAAGTGAAATCGATACCACATTTCACTTTTAATCACGAGACTACGCTTACGTCGATTGGCGGACAATCAATTCAATCGGAAGCTCATATGTTTTTATCGGCATTTTTGGGTTTTCTAACAACTCAATCATGACTTTAACTGACTTTTCCCCCATCTGATCCATAGGTTGACGAATCGTGGTCAATTTCGGATCCAAAATTTCTGCAATTGGTTGGTCGTCAAAACCAACAACGGCAAGATCTTGAGGGATGGATAGACTATGCTCCTTCGCTTCGATGATGATTCCGGCAGCTACCTCATCACTTCCTGTAAATATGGCCGTGGGACGGTCATCCATCTCAAGAATTTGCTTCAAGACTATTTTTCCATCTTCAATCGTATGTTGGTCCACAAAGATCCATCTTGGATTAATCTTTACATTTGCTTCCTGCATTGCTTTTTGGAAGCCAAGATTGCGGTCTCTCCCTCTCCCATGTGCATCGAATAATCCACCCGTACAATAAGCAATCTTTTGATGTCCCTTTTCAACCAGGTGTTTTATTCCTAAATAAGCCCCTTTTGTTTGGTCCAAGCGGATCATCGGGGCCACTTCCTGATTGACATAATCATTGCACAGCAAGATGGAACCATACTTAGTATATGGTTCTATAATTTCCCAATCATTTTCAATTGATGTCATGATGATCCCATCTACCTGCTTGTTCTTTAGCAGATTTAAAAAGGCCAGTTCCTTTTCTTTGTCCTCATTACTTTGGGCTATTAATACCTGATATCCCCTTTGGTAGGCTGCATTTTCGATAGAATTCACGAGATAGGAAAAGAATGGATTAACGATTCTTGGAACAATGACCCCTATGGTTGTAGTTAGCTGGCCTCTTAGTCTCCTTGCAGTAGGGTTCGGTGTATAGCCCAGCTCTTCCATTGCCTTTAAGACCAATTCCCTCTTCTCCTCGGAAACATATGGATGATTATTTATAACCCTAGACACGGTCGTTTTCGATTGTCCCGATAACTTTGCAACATCTGAAATTGTAGCCATTTGCTAATTAAACCACCTTATCAATTACATTGTTTATTCTTAAAATAAGTTTACTTGAGCAAAGCCCCTAATGCAATCGATTCCATATATATATATATATTGATTTTCGTCTTTTAAGTAACTACATCAAATTAAATATATTTGCATTTATTGCAGTATCAGACTACAAATTCTCGCTCCTGTGATTAGAGGAAGAGAACGATTGATGTCTCTGTTAAAGCCGTTCAAATCATTTCATCTGTTTCTTCAATAAAGTAGCCCGATAACTCTGTTAATCTACCCTTGACCACTTCTCTTTGCGCCAAAGTCAACCATGAATCACCATCGATATACGTATAGACTACTTCGTGAACAAATGCTAAATTATATTGAGTACTATTCTCTGTATTTTCCTCTATGTATTGCTGTATTTTTCGAACATCATCTTCAAAAGATTTTTAGAATTACGTTCCCCTTATACTTAATTTCAAACAGACTCAATAACATCTATCAAATGGTTATTGTTATCTTGATTATCAGGTCATTTGCTGACAATATTCACTTAATAGAAACTATTATTTGAACTTAAAAATTTTGATGCTAAACCATTTTAAAATAACTACCTTGAAGATATATTGAAAAAGGGAGTAAAAGGTCATAGTTAATTCATAAAATTATGAACGTTTAATGACAAAGGAATTTCGGGGTGCACCCGAGATTTACTGGCATATTCCACACTTTTTTATCTATTCCTCTTGTTGATTTAACCATGAGAACCGTCCCTCAAGGTTTTTACCGTAACCGAAATGGTTTATCAGCAAAAAAGAGGGACGCTATGCGATCCCTCTTTTACCTATCTATTCACAGATTAACTCTAAAAATGTACAAATCGTTAATATTCCTTTATCAAAGTTTTCTAAGTTAAAATGTTCATTCGGAGCATGGAGATTTTCATCTGGCAACCCGAATCCCATTAAGACAACAGGAGTATTTAGGGTATGGTTGAAATCCGATACAATCGGAATGGAACCCCCTTCTCTTTTATATACAGGTGCTTTTCCATATACCTTTTCATAGGCTTGAGCAGCTTTTTGAATCATCGGATCATCGATTGGGGTTAAGAATGGATTACCCGTATCTTGAAGTGTTACTTTAACGGTGCATCCTTTTGGTGCTTGTTCTTCTAAATGCTTTTTGATTAAGCCCTGGATTTTTTCTGGATTTTGATTATTGACTAGACGGCAGGTAATTTTGGCATGTGCCTCGTTTGGAATGACGGTTTTTGTACCTTCCCCCTGAAATCCACCCCATATGCCGTTTAATTCTAATGTTGGTCGAGAACTGATTTTCTCAGGATATGGATAATTTGATTCCCCTCCCGTTAATTCTGTTAACCCTAACGATTTTTTTAGCTTTTCTTCATCAAAGCCCAGTGCTTTAATTTGTTCCTTTTCAAATTCCGTTAATTCTAAAACATCATCATAAAACTGATCAACATTTACCTTTCCGTTTGCATCATGAAGAGTAGAAAGCAGCTGCACTAACAAATGGTTAGCGTTCTGAACCCCCCCGCCGAACATGCCTGAATGCAAATCAGTATTTGCCGTTTTAAGGGAAACCTCAAGAGCGCAAAGACCTCTTAGAGAATAAGTAATCGCAGGAACTCCTCTATCCCACATGTCAGAATCTGAAATGATCACCACATCACAGGCAAGTTTTTCTTTATTTTCTGCTAAAAACTGTGGAAGATTGGGACTTCCGATTTCTTCTTCTCCTTCGATACAAAATTTAAGATTTACCGGTAGTTTATTTTCTACTTTCAGTAATGCTTCGACGGCCTTAATATGTAAGAACGTCTGACCTTTGTCGTCTGTGGCCCCTCTGGCAAAGATTTTTTCATCCCGGATGTCTGGTTCAAACGGAGGGGTTTCCCATAGGTGAATCGGGTCAACGGGCTGTACATCATAATGACCGTATACTAATACAGTGGGCGCATTTTCCTGATGAAGCCAGTCGGCATAAACAATTGGATGACCTTTTGTTTGTACGATTTCAACGTGTTCCATACCAATACTTTCTAACTTATTGGCGATCCAGGAAGCTGCTTTTTGAATGTCCTCTTTATGCTCAGACAAGGAACTTATGCTAGGAATACGAAGTAATTCTTTTAATTCCTCAACATTTTGATGATGATTCTGGGATACAAAATCGGATAATTGACTCATGTTCTCACCTATTCTTTTTTATTTTCAATTCTATTTTACACAAATTTTAGGAAAATAATAGAAAACCAGCACTAAAAAAGGAGAGAGTTTATTTGAATAGATTATAAATGCCTAGCCCTGCAAGATAGTATCAAGGATATTTATACCGGATTTTGGACCAAGCCTTTTCTAGAGAATTGATTAATTTCAAAAAAATGCAGCCAGTTTCCCAAGGCATGGGACTGACCGCGTTTACTGCTTCTTGTAAGAAAATCACCATTTAATATATTTTGCTAGGTTCCAGCAAGATTAAAAGCTTTTGTTCTGAATCCTTGTACTATCTTCATTTAGAATTCCCATTTTTCTAATATGTTCCCTGGTTTTTTCATCACCTAATTCATAAAGCGTCGTATAGATCCACAGCATTCGCTGGTCATATTCCTTATTTTGAGGCTGATGATGATATTCAAGATAAGGAATATGTGAACGAAAATAACTTTCCCAATCTGTTTCATCCATTCGATTAAAAAGTCGTTCAATGAAATTTATTTGAGATTCTGTCGCTTCAATTTTAAAATCCCACTCTCCCTCGAAAGGTCCTGTGAAAATTTCATTAGATTGAATATTGATATAGTAACTTTGTTTTTGTCCATCCATTCGATCATCTCCTATCTTTATGGATGTTTACCACAACTTTCAATCTTTTAAACATTTTCATACTTTTAAATATTACCAATGGTTATCAACCGTCCTTAACTATATGCTTTATATTTTATTATTTAGCTTTTGTTGGAGATTTCAAGTGGAAGGAAAATTATGTTCAAAATAAAAATAACCCGAAAAACAACATATTTAATGACGTTTTTCGGGTTATTCCTTCTATTTAGTCAGTTACAAGCAACCCATTATTCCTAAGGGTAACAACCACATCCATCTGGTAATTATGTACCTTTTCTTTTCCTCCAATCACTTCATTCCATAGGTGATTAATATCATCAGCTAACTTGGCATCTTTCCTGATCAGTTCAACAGCTTTCATTGCATATTCTTTATTTTTCGAATTACTTTTATAAGAGTATTTCCCTTCTGGTATACCTTGAATTAATCCTTCTTCACACAATCCAATAAATGCACCTCTTGGGCATCCTTTTACTTGACTAGAAGTTCCTTCTCCAAAAATTTCAATCGTGGCTTGATTCCATGCATTTAATGGTGAGGCCATTTTCTTCGAGTTTAATAATGTTACTGCACGGACTGCAGCTTGTCCATATTTCCCCATTTAATTTTCCACCTTTAAATTTAGTATCTCATTTCTTCTTCTGACTTTTCATATAATTTTAAACGATTTTGGATGGTGCTTTTTTGTATGTTAAAGCCACAGTAGAGACTGCACTTTTACCTGCTTGAATTCCAAGGAGTCAGGGTTTCACCTCAATTTTTGCCAATATAACCTTTGCTGCTTCTACAGCTCCTCCTGCATTTCGAAAGGTTCTAGAAAGTTTCTGTGCATTTTCCGGAAATGTTTGATCCTCTATTAAATCAGCGGCTGCTTTTGCTAAATGTTTTGGTCTGTTACCTTTTAGTTCTATACCTGCACCAAGTTCTGCCACTATCCTTTGTTCGCTATGTAACGGGAATAATACCATCGGAACTCCAAAATACAGGCTTTCATTGACACTATTCATACCGCAATGGGTAATAAATACATCCGCCTTCTGTAATATGGCAATCTGTTCTACATGGTTTCTAACTATAAAATTGTCAGGTATGCGGCCAAGCGAGGCAATGTCTGTCTTTTCCCCAACTGACATCACAACATCATAAGAACTGTCTGCAAATGCTTGGATGCAATTTTGATAGAAATCCTTATTTTGATTAAGCACCGTTCCCAATGAAATATAGATCAACTTTCTGCTCTTTTTTCCTTCGAGTACCTCGTGTGATTTTAGGATGCTAGGACCTATAAAGGCAAATTTATCAGAAAACGTTTCTGCCATGGGCTGGATTTGTTTAGATGTATAAACAATGGTATCCGTTTCATTATCATTTTGAATAACCGATAGGAAACTATCCACTTCATACCCATAAGATTATAGAATGCTAGCATGGTAGCTGCCATAATGACAGCTACATCACCCATCCGTTTTTTCATGAATCTCTCCTCTTTTCTATCAAACCTTCATCACCCCGTGAATAATATCCCGCAATGGCAGGAAAACTCTCGCATTCCCTCCTCATATCCCGAAACGAAATTACATCATTTCCTCTATAAAACTGGAAATCTAGTAAAGATTCATGACAGTTCCATGGTTTTTGATGAAATGTTTTTGTATAATACTGGATTGCCTCTTCCTCGCTGGGTGCAAAGATAAAAACAAAATCTTTTTGGTTCATCTTAAGTGAGTAGACTCGAACCTTATAAATACCTAATACATTGTTTCGAATCATTTCGGCAACTTTCTGGTGATTTGCTAGATCAAAATTTAATTTGGATAAGTCATCATCTAATGAAATTTTCTTCTCTGCCAGTAAATGGTGTATATAATGGGCTAATGAAGATTCTTCATATCGTAAACTATCACTGTAAGCTTCTTTTATTAACATATATACACCCTATTCTTCGTTTTTTTATCCTATTTGGTCTTCGTTCTTAACTGGGTGATGAAAGATTATATTCGGGGGAGACTGCCTTCCTTTTGGTCCTTTACTATTAAGATTTTTTTAAAATTTTTACAGTTAAAATATTGAATTTTCTATCGTTTTTTTATATATTAATATTGAAATTAGCACTCACCATGATCGAGTGCTAATAAAATAAATTAAGGGGGTGTGTTCTATTACACTTTTTTCTTAAAGGTTCAAAAGGACTAATAATGATTAAATACACTACAAGGAAGGTGTGTGATTAATGTCATTTGTCCATTATGACAAGGTCTATGAAATTTGTTGTGCTGCTTCTTGTATTGACTGGGAGATAGGACAGATAAAAACGCAGGAATGACATTGGAAAAACACATGAAACTTTCGTTAATATTTCACCATGATCTTTCGGAACATAACCTATGCCAATCCTTATGTGTGTTTCCAAAATATATTTGATGGTTATCATAGCTTATTTTCTGAACTGTTTTGGAAATTGTTTTGAAGGAGGAATTCTTTATGAAAATGTTGGACCTTGTGTGCATTTATTGTGGTGAACCACTTTTAAAATGGGAAAGTACTAGAAGTTATTGCTGGAATTGTAATGAATTAACGACATCTGAAGCTTTTCACGAAGAAGTTGACTAAAGTTGGTTTGACTTAATCTTCCAATAGTCTTAAGTCACAAATGAATGTTTTTCAGGAGAATTTTTTATGACTCACAAAACAACTGAGCCAAAAGGCACCATGCAAATGAAATACTAACACTAATACAACAGATACGTGGAGGTTTTCTATATGAAAATAAAAACAGGTTTATGGATAAAACTCCCACAACTTCTGCGATTACGTATGTTAGCTGCTGCGATAGAACAACAAAAAGAACGAAAAAAAATAACGCAGCTGTGCCTAAAGGGGTCGGGTGAGAAGGAGAAAACTAAAATAACATATTAAATAACAGCATGGTTTTTATATGTAAAAAGTTTACATTTTATAAAAATCGGAATAAAATACTTTTTGTTAGATTTATGCAAGAAAGGAAACAAAGCAGTCATTAAGGGAGAATATTGAACTACATGACTATTTTATAAATTAGATATATGAAACCAAGGTAAATTAATTCCTTAAGAAAAAGTGCCTGTCACTAGTCGAAATTGTCACATTCGACTAGTGACAGGCACTTTATTTAAAGGCTTCTAGTTGATGTGGAAAAGGTTGTTTACCGATAATTTCATGGGTTTTTTCTAGTTGAAAACTTGTGTATCCAGTCATTTTCTTACTCCATAGATGTGAGATTTGGACTATTTCCAATCAACTACTATATCCATAAAAGGAGCAAGATCCCCCTAACGGGTTCCGTTCCCTATCGCAAAACTTGAAAATGCAGGCGAAAATGTAACCCAATTTGTACTGTGTTTTGTATCTGTTTTCACAATAAAAGAAATGGCCTATTAAGAACATTTGCCCCTAAAACAATCTTTCTTCTGTCATTTGATACAGCAAAAACTTGCGCAGATTCCCCCTATAGCGTTTGGACAACTTTATAACTATAAGCATCTAAATTCAATAAAAAACTAGTGCCAAATTCATATACAATTTGGCACTCATTTTACGTTACATTTTTAATGTATGCGATAGGAAACGGAACCCGTTAAGACCCCCTGCTTCTTTTTATATGAATTGATTAAATAAATTTTAACTCTTCAGGATTTCAAAAAAGTGCCAGGCACCTTCCAAGTTTATAGATGGTGCCTGTTGCACTTAATAATCGGATGCTGCCATTTTCTCTTTAGTATTAGTGTAGGATGAACAAAGAAACCATACCTTGTTAGCTTATTTATTCAAAGAAGTTATGAAATACTCAGGTTGAATTAAGTATATTATCGAGGAGTTCCATTGGAGAGGTTTAATGGTTTTTTAGCTTATAAATTTCCCTAGAATGCTCTGAAATCATTTGATCATAGTATTCGAGGTCATGTTTTGTTGCCATTTTCGCCTTTATTTCTTTAACCTCATCGAAAACGGAATCTAGTTTTTTTTCAATTATAGCCACTCTTCCGTCCATTTCGGTAAGTTTTACATTTGTTGCTGCAACAGCATTAATTAATTGATGCAATAAATCACCTTGTCTTTTTTGTTCAGCCAAAATCAAATTGAGTGTTTTTTCCACTTTTTCTCACCACCTTTTTTTTCACTTATTATTATAGCAGATTTATGTTGAGAATTGTCGATGTGAACGACCATGGGGACGGCTCTATTCGCCAAACCTTTTGAACTAAAGTGGTAACAAGCCAAAGAGTTACTCTTTTTGTTTATGACAATGTAGGATTTGGCGGCTAATCTAGGCAGACACATAAAAAAGTCACTTGTAAACAATCTCTTGTACCATTAAACTCCCCGTTATCGTGTCAATAATTACAGAACCATCCATTATCAAGCTTAAAAATAGAGGTGGTTTAGTAAAACCATTTCCCTGTCCGTTAGATAAAGCTATAAACAGTATTACCATGTAATGATATTCACTAGGACTCTAATAAAAAGACCTCCTGAAGAAGCCCTAAACATCTTTATTCTCGTATAGCAAAACCAATGAAAATTGGATTAATACATTTTATTTCCCGCAGCATTTTTTATATTTTTTGCCGCTACCGCAAAGGCATGGATCATTTCGGCCGACTTTATTATCGTTACCTACCGGAGCAAGTGGGAGATCACTCCCCTTCTGTCTAAAGTCCAATTCTCTTTCCAGTGCGACTTGTCTCCAGTGAGCTAGTTCACGATGATCTAACCCCAGAATTGAAAAGTAGCTATAGACGGTCTGTTCAATATCCACAAGGCCAGAGGTGTAATCTAGCTTCATATGTGCGTTAATTTCAGGAAGAGCTTCTTCCGAAAGCTGGTGACAAAGTGCTTCGATTAGAATATCTTGATCATTCAGTTGTTTTGCAGCACGGTATGCTTCTCTTAGAACCTGGACCGAGAAGTCTGATTTAATGTTTTCAACAATGGAAGCGGCGTAAATGATCGAATTATCTTTCCTAAGATAAGGAGCTACTTCCCTTACCACTTCATCTGATTGGAAACTGATTAACGTTACAGACAGTTCTTCTAACAAACCGTCATCATCGTGGTCCAATAAGCGAACCAATAAAGGAATATATCTTTCTAGTTCCAACAATCCAATCATATAGACCGACAAGATTCCATTAAATGAGAACCATTGTTTCTTAATCTCTTCTTCTAGTATATATGACAAGATAAAAGGAGGAGGTTAAGTGGGTATTAGACCACCATTAAATAATGATGTAGTTGGTTTCCCAATAGAAGCAAGTCAAGTACCAACCGAACAATCCCCAGGTTTTTTGATTTTATTGGTGTTCAAGCTTAGTATTTACCTGGAGCAGAGACAACTCGAAATGGAAATGACCGCTTTACTGAAGACATAAGGGGTGCTACGGCGGTATGGGGATTCCCTATCGTTCCAAATAGTGCACCCATTACACTTACAGAGCCAACTTAGGTAGTAGCCTTTCTTTACATAATGATAAAAATGGTATGTATTGAAAAAGAGACACTTTTTTAACTTTCTCTAGTGTATCATAGCATTTTATATTTGTATTCTGACGATTATAAAGTTCCCGCTAAACCGCCATCAATATTCACAGAGGTACCTGTAACATAAGAGGCTGCATCTGAGACAAGGAATGTAATCACTTTCGCTGCTTCCTCCGTATTTCCGATGCGTCCAAGTGGAATTTGACGGTCATTCTGGGAGAATTCTTCCCATGAAAGTTCTGGTGCTTGTTTCTTCCACATTTTTTCGATTTGTTCGCTCCGTATTAAGCCAATGCAAACGGTGTTGACTCGAATATTGTCTGGACCAAGGTCCTTGCTCATTGCTTTTGTAAGAGCCATCCCCGCCGCTCTGCTGACGGAAGTAGGCAGTGAAGAAGCAGGGGGAGTTTTGCCAATAATCGCTGTCACATTGACAATCGCCCCTTTTCCCGCTTGGCGCATATACGGGACAGCGTAACGGGAACAATGAATCGCACCAAATAATTTTAAATCTAGATCTTGTTGCCAAAGTTCGGTTTCTACATTTTCAAACCTGTGCGCTTGGGATGTACCAGCATTGTTGACTAAAATATCTAAACGTCCATATTTTTCTATGGTCGCCTCAACTGCTTTTTTACATTGATCGTCCTGTGTAACATCGGTGACAATATATAATACTTCTTTTTCTGTTTGTTCAAAAATATAGGCAGCTGCTTCTTTTAAGCGATCCTCATTTCTGGCACAAATTGTGACTTCTGCTCCTTCTTTTACCAAATAAAGAGCCGTTTCTAATCCAATTCCCCTGCTCGACCCGGTGATTAATGCGACTTTTCCTTTTAAACCTAAATCCATGATAATCTCCTTCCTGGAACATACGAAACTTCAATCTTCTTGTTAATACTAGTATACCCATCACCGTACATTCTTTTGAAAGGAAAATGCTCAATAACTCTTCCAATTCCTCTTTCATCCCTCTCTCCTATAATATTGGCCATTTATTTTTAGAGGTTTAGCAACAAAAAGCTCCTTCTGTAATGACCAAACTAATAAGGATCTTTATCAAAAAGATCTCGGTGGGAAAACCATCTGCCTCCCCTACTACCGGGGCATGATTCTTCAATGTACAGCAGATAGAGGAATCGGTCCTGCTGCTATGCTTTATTCAAATCATGTAGATTCCATTACAGCGGCAGGAATCATCCTTGCTGATGTATGGAATAATAAAAAAATAATCGCGATTGATCAACTTGGCGATGAATTCTTAGACTATGTCCAAGATGGTCAAAATATTGAAGTTAAAGAAGATGGATCCGTTATCGTCCTTTAAGTAAATAGAGTAAGATGAGTATTTTGATGATTGGAGAAATCTATTCTGATGGAAATCTTGAACCATTTTTTTATTAAACATTTAACGGAGGGATTATGATGCCAAACGTAGAAGTTAACTGTACCGTATCCAATTGTACCTTTCATGCAGAAGGCAATATATGTGGAGCAAGTCAAATAACAGTGGACATGGATTATCAATCAAAGTATGATACCGAATTTTCTCAAGAATTTGACATTAGAAGCCGTAAGGAAGAGGCCAATCATTCAGGGGATACGGCCTGTAGAACATTTAAACCGAAGTCTTCTTAGTCAAATTTTGTGGCGACGTTTCCAACTAATATTTAAGAACTTGCTTTTTAAAGAGGCCATTTGAAATTCTTGTTTCATTTGAATTCTGAATGACCTCTTTTCTTTTAATAATACAGAAAAAACCTTTTGGCTAAGACAATTAATGCATTTTCAGCTTAACATGTTAATTTGCAATAATTCAATTTTATAATGTCCAATTGAAAAAAACTCTCTGGGTCCCTCATCTCTTGGATTAATCCTGTGGAATATAAAAGCGGTAAATTTAAGAATAAGGCATCGCTACTGAAAACCAGGTAAAAAATCCTCTACTCTACAAAGAATACAAGTCGAAAACGCATCTGCCAGCTTAATAGCTACTATCTGCCTCCGTGTTTCTGGATGTAAGATGTATATCGCTTAAATAATATGTCCTCAGTAAGGAAGGTCTCGTGACAGCCGGCGGATGGTGTTAGTGACGCGATGGTTTTTGCAGAGTACGGCCTCCCTTCTGTCAATCTATCCGCCGGTTACCAAAACATAAAGAAACGGAAACAGTAAATTACAAGTCGACCTTCGAAACAGTATTGCTAGTGGAGTCGGTTTTATTTCTTTCCTTCATGTCATTTCCTCCATTTGTTTTCATACATCTTTTTATTTTCTCGCACTAACCTGTTAGCGGAACAGAAAGTTCTATCGAAAACGTATGAATTTCAATCCTAGCCGATGACTATTTTGTTACAACATTGGGAGCTCAGGGCATAACACTTTGGTTAATAGGAAAAATAAAACAGGAAAAGATAAAAGAAAGGGAGATCGGTTTGTCCTACACATATAACTTATATAGTTCCGACCAATTGGGATTTTCAAAGTCCTACCACATCAAAACAGATTTACCGCCGCATAAGTTTCGTTCAATTATGATGGAGTTTCGGCGTGGCGGGAAACAAGACCCGCAAGCCTTTATCCACTATATGACCGAACAATTTCCAGGCAGTTTCCACTTATTTGACTATGACGATGTTGTCCAATTTGATGCCGATCAGGAAAATTCGGCTATTTTAGCCAACTTGTTGGATCAAACAGACCAAACCGTCTGATTGATATGTTTATGGGCTTTTTGCTACTTAGACCAATTCAATGACACAGACCTGGAATGAATCCCAGGTCTTTTTAAATTAAACAAAGTTATTTCGTTTCACCTTTTCAAAAAAGAAAACTGGTCCATTTTGCTGGTATACATTGTTGACATAAACGCCTAATCTTCCATAAAAATTCGTGCGTAGTATTCCGTTTCTTCGTCTAATTTGTTGTCTTTTCTCAATTCCTCAATCGTTTCTTTTCGGTTATCTTCAATCACTTGAAAACTTCCTGAGACATTTGGTGTTTTCTCTTTGTTTTTATCCATACTACCACTCCTACATTTATCTTATTTATATTACGGTATTTATTTCCCTTTTCATTTTGTGCTTAATTTATCACTTTATTCAGAGGACTCAGAAATTCGAAACTGGTTCTTCTTTTTACCTTCTGGTTCTGATTACAGTAAGAAATATAATGTTCAAAACCACAAAAAAATAGGACCTCCAAAAGAAGTCCTAATCTGTTAATAATCTATATTAAATTTTTCTTTGACCTCATAAACAATAAAGTTGTAATAACGTTTAACGTGAAGCTTTTGGCGGTTCGCATACGTCACATTTCCGTTGATTATTATTTTTGAATTTGGTAAAAGTTTTTTCAAAGTTGCTGCCACACGCGCATTTAAATTGTAATTTTTGAGAAAAACCTTGATATTCTGTCGTTAGCAACTTACTTTCAGAGTTGTTCTCAACAAATTCTTTAATTTTACCAATCGTCCATCGCTTATTCATTCTCTGACACCTCCATATTTTATCCTAGCGGAGGCTCTTTTTGGCTTCCGACAATTCCGAGTAAAAATCATTATTATCCAAGTTCTCCATTATAACATGAGCTGATATACAATTAAACTGTATTTAGCAATTAAATGCTACATAAATGGTATAAGGTTCGGTTGGGAGGTGCAAAACGCCAATTCGTAGCCGAATTCACATAGTAAACCGCATATATTTGACAATAAATTTGCAATAGAAAAAGCAGTTGAATTGGTGTCAAACTGCTTTTGTTTTTTGCTCTGTTAAATTCCATTGTTGATTTTTGTTCAAAGAAGACCGTCGATGAATGTTTTTTTCTGCTAATGTTCATTTCTAGCATTACCTAAAAGGTAGCATAACCGAATAGGTTCGCTAACGGAAAAACACCTATAATAACGAACAATATAAATAATACTAATCCTATAAAAAAATACATTTTATCCATTTAATTCCTTTTAAAGAAAAGCGTTATAAACCAAATAGGCATAATAATTATGCAATTGATTACATATATCCAAGAAACAAGTCCCATAAATAATGGCACAGTCTTTTCTAATGAATTATTGAAATTCACAATATAATCTGTTGCGGATAAAATAATAATCACTGTTAACAGAAATATATTATAACTAATCCAAAAGTTTTTGAAAAATCATCACCCACCACAACTGAAATATATCCCATTCTCATTCCTATTATAAATAAGTTTTTATAGAAGGGGGTATTATCCTTTATTATCGAGAAAGTATCAGAAAACCTTAACAGTTTGTTGCGAAAGTATATCAACACTATTTTTTACATCAACATTTTTAGCAGCCATTTATTATTTTAGGTAAAATACTTTGTTTTTTGAATGGAGGTATCATTCACACAGAAATTATCATATGAAATAACATCTATTTTCAACACTGTCTGTTGTCCAACAGACTGGGTGGCTAATTGATGTGTTAACTGAGTTGCTAATTAGCTGTATTTGGCAATTAAAAAATGCTGTTTATGGCAGAATGTTTTTTGAATGTAAAAAAGCCGAAAATATGCTAGAAATGAATAAAAACTTGCATATTTTCGTCTTATTAATAATTTGGGATATTGAACAAAAGCACCCAGTTCAACAAAAAGCTTCATTACTGAGGTCATGTATCTGAAAAAGCTGATTCCTTTTTTGTTTCTTGGACTTTCTGGGTACTAAGGACAAAACTAAGAATTGCTGCAATGCTACAAACATACGGAAGGAAAGTGTATCCCCAATTAGAAACAACAAAACCACCAATCATTGAACCGATAGTAATACCAATATACAAAGCCGTATTATTCCACGCCATAACAATTCCACGTTCGTTTGAATATTCGACCGCTAATCTTGCTTGGTATGATGTAAATCCTGCATACCCAACCAAAGCCCATATGAACAAGAAGAAATAAATCCAAGCACCAGATGAGAAGAATATACCTAAACAAATGAATATTAAAGTCAAGAAAATGAGCGTTACTTTCGAAATCTTCCTTTCTCCAAATCTATCTGTTAATTGTCCACTTATAAGACTTCCTAAAACAGCACCGATACCATAAAAGGTAATAGCTAATGCGATTTCTGATGATGAGAATCTATTTTCAGAATAAAGAGCCGCACCTAAGTAAACATAAAGAGCATACATTGAAATCGCCCAAGTGGTTGTAACACTTACCGAACCAAGTATTCTTAGCAGATTTCCTTCTAATAGATTCCTTGTTATATCGCTTTTAGGAACATTTTTCCATGTTTTGAAATTTACTACCGCCAATATACCCCCTATAATAGCCATTACAACAAATACTGAACGCCAACCAAGAAAATGCTCTAGTAACGTACCGAATGGCGCTCCCGCCCAAAGAGCTGTTAAGTGCCCTGAAACAACAATTGAAAGCCATGTCCCTCTCCGATTTGGTGGCGCAGTATCTCCAATGATTGCGTATATCAAAGGGGTAATTGAAGCAACGGACAAACCAGCTAAAATACGACTAACAATTAACAAAAAAAATGAAGGGGCAAAAGCAGTTAATATGTTAGAAATAACGAACAACAATAAGCCAAATGTAATAAATGTTCTCCGTCCATTTTTATCTGAAAGCCACCCAAAGAAAGGAGCGAAAAAAGCATATGTAACCCCAAAAACAGTTACCATCCATCCAGTCATCGCTGAACTAACATTATAGGCTTCCGAAATGAACGGTAGTAACGGAGACACTACAAATAAGTCAATACCCATAAGAAATAAAGTTATCCAACCAACACTTAAACTGAGTTTCCCTCGTAGTTCCATTAAATCCCCCCATATGATATGTATATTCTCAAAGGAGAAAGAGCAGGAGTTATGATTAAAAAAAATTACCACTATAAAACGACATTTCTTTCCAAATTTTTGAATTTACAATTGCGGGCATGTCTTAATTCCTGTATGATAGAAAAAAATAATATTCATAATATTTCGTTTTTTTATAAAAAGATACTTTTAGAGAGGAAGATTAAATATGTTGTTATACTTAGTAAAATATACTTTAAAAGGGAATGATAAAGGGGCACATTTAAAGCCTATTCATGTTGATTATTTAAAAAAACTATATGATGAAGGAACATTACTGACGGCAGGATTGTTTATAGGTAAGGTTGGAGGGTATCTTTTGTTTAGAACAGAGTCTTATGAAGAAACGCAAGCATTGATTGCGAAAGACCCTTATATCGTTAATGGGGTGAGAGACTTTGAAATTGAATCTTGGGATGTCTCGCCGTTTCCTCTTAAAGTTACTGAGTAACCATATTTTTGGAGCATGTGGATATAATGATAGTGTTACAGTACCTGCATCTATAACATGGTGGGGTATAGAGGTAACCAATTCCACCCCATACCCCTTTCTCAGACAAACCCATGATATTTCGTGTTCAAGTCACTAATGGAGTTGGAATGGCAAACAGCTATTGTATTAAGTTTAAGGTGAGTTGTAGACTCCTATAAAGGCTGACCGAGATGAACTTGCCAAGATAGACAAAAGGTAAGGGTTCCCTACTTTTTGTTACTCTGCCTTTATTCAACGAATCTGCCTTTTTACTTTAACAAGAATAGAGTTGCTGTCACCAGCAACTCTTGTTCCACTCTTGCCCCATTAGTTTAATAATCAACACTTTAATAATACGCGATTATCGTAGCATACTCTCCAATTTATTCTTCACTAGCACCCATTCTTTGTCAATTACACTGTAAAACACAGAGTCTCTTAAATAACCGTCAGGCATAACCATATGATTCCGAAGCACCCCTTCTTTTATCGCACCCACCCGTTCAATTGCCTGCTGAGACCGCACATTTCGACCATCTGTTTTCAACTGAACTCGAATTGTCCCAAGTGTCTCAAAGCAGTGTTTCAAAAGAAGATACTTACATTCTGTATTTATTCTAGTTCGCCAAACAGTTGGAGCCAGCCATGTCCAACCAATTTCTAAGTTACGGTTTGGTATCGATATATTAAGAAAACGAGTGCTTCCCACAATTTTCCCCGAATCCTTATCGAAGATAACAAAAGGAAATTCACTTCCTTGCTCTCTCGCTTGAAGCGCTCCATTCACAAGGTGCTTCATATCTTCAATCGATTGAACCTTCATCGGCATGTGTGCCCATATATCTGGATTGTTTCCCGCATCAAATAATTCCTGTATGTGATAAACTTCCATAGGTTGTATCTTTACTCTATCCCCTATTAATACTACTGGTGTTATCTCCATAATTCTTCTCTCCTTTTCTTCCATGGTAGAATTATTTAAACAAACTGTCCAGTATCAGGGTCAAATAAAAGAGGGAGGTAAAGCAACTCTTCTTCCACTAATCTGCTTCGTTAGTGCAGTAAGCAGCGCTTCACATAGATGAATAAATATTAGTGTTTATACAGGTTTACCCTTAAGTAATGATTCAAAAAGATTAATAAACATACTGCCAAAACATACATCAGTTAATTGCCAGAAACACTTATTCAACAACCGTAACCGTTTGTTTAGGTACAATATTTCACAAACTTTTTTTAATCTTGAAAAAAACTCCCTTCAAATTTTTTTATAACCACATTAGAATGCAGCTATCCACCTCTTTATAAAAAAAGCATGAAAATTCTAAGTGAATTACCATGCTTTTTTAGCTGTTATTTTCATTTGCTTTTGGATTATTTGAACCTCAACTTCAAGTTTTTGTTTTTGGTATGCCAAATCTTTTTTTTATATATTTCTCTTAATATTCTAACCAAGCTGATTATAAGTCATTAATCTGTGTATATGCACTGCAAGATAGGCTAATTCCTCTTTCGGGATTGTTTTTCCATTAACTTGTTCTATATATTCTTTAATTTTAAAAGCACCAGACATAGCCTGTGGATACAGGTTAGCTATCTGCTCGAATAATAGATTATCTTTATCATCTATCATCTTATCTGAGTAAAAACGTTCTACAAAAAATTTTACATGGGTTATAAACCGGGTATAATGTATGTTTTCATTATCCATGTTGATATTGAAAGTATATCGGACCAAGTTGACAATACTTCCAATCATTTTAGCATATCTCATACCATCCTTTGATGATTCTTTTTGTTCCCCATGAGCGTTAATTATATGGAATGCGATATTTGCGGCTTCTTCAATTGGTAAATCAATTTGGAGTTTTTCGTTCATTTGCTTTAGAGCGAATTCGCCAATTTTAAATTCTTCGGAATAATAATTTTTAATTTCCCAATATACTCGGTTGGTGATGTTGATATTTTTTTTATATCTTTCTACGGCGAAATTTAAATGGTCCATTAAGGTAAAATATATACCTGTATTGAGTTTAGTATTAAGTTTCTCTTCAGCATAAGTTACGATTTGCTGGGTGAGTTCTACAAATATAGGAGGAATAGCATCCAATAATCCTAGAAACTCTTTAACTTTTATATTTTCTATAGGTATAAACATTTGATCAACTTGGTGCTCCTCAATGATATTACCAGTTTTTTGACCGTAGCCAATTCCTTTACCAATAAGAATGAATTCTTTTTTTTGTTTATCTTCTACTAAAACAACGCTAGAATTAAGCACTTTTTTGATTTTTATCATCCTAATCACCTTTCTCTTAAGGGTCCATTCTAATCTAAATCTTTTCCAACAAACCTGTCTGTTAATAAAAATTACACAGGGAACCTCTTACCTAGTTTATGAATTAAATAATAAGAAAGAAAGATACATAAAAATCAAAAAAATAAGAAGCGAAAATAAAATAGAAACAAATATTATAGAATGATTAGACGGAATAAACAGCCCCTCCTGGATTTCCCTTCTTTTCCTTGTGTATTGAATCGTACACAAGACACCCGTTATAACACCAACAACACAAGCAAAAATACCTAGAAAAATTGCCAAAGTATTAATATTAGAATTTGAACTAATTTTAATCGTAAAGTGTAGCGAAGTAGTTAAAAAACCAACACCTGCAATAGATATAGCAGTCCGAATCCATGCAAGATAGGTTCTTTCATTTGCTAAGTGTTGCTGCGCATATTTTACACTATCATCTGGTAGTTCTCTTTTTATTTTTATAGCTTCCATGGTTAATTATATCTCCCTTTCAAGACATTTTTTCAGTCACAACAAGGAAAAATGTAGCTACCAGTATAGTTAATTTAACCCCTTACTAGTAGCTACATAGCCATTTTATTCTAAATTTTCCCCATTTGATTCAATAACCTTTTTATACCAATAGAAGGAGTCTTTTTTAATACGTCTAAATGTACCATTTCCGTTATCATCTATATCTACATAAATGAATCCATATCTTTTTTTCATTTCACCTGTACTAGCTGCGATGATATCCATTGGTCCCCACATGGTATAACCCATGACAGGAACTCCATCGATATCAATTGCCTTTTTCATTTCTCTAAGGTGATCTCTTAAATAATCAATACGATATGAATCATGGATGCTTCCATCTTCTTCAACTTTATCAACTGCTCCTAGACCATTTTCAACGATCATTAGAGGTATTTGATAACGGTCATATAAAAGATTTAATGAATAACGCAGACCCTTCGGATCAATTGCCCATCCCCAATCACTCGTTTGAAGATAAGGATTCTTGTAACCCGTTTTAACACCATTAAGTCCTTTAAAATCTAAGTTTGTATCCTTTCCAACCACATGAGTTAAATAATAACTATACGATAAGAAATCAACTTTTCCTTTCATTAGTTCTTGTAAATCACCGTCTTGAATAGGTAAAACGATTCCTTCACGTTCAAATTCTTTTAATTTATAGGCTGGATAATAACCTCGGCATTGAACATCACAATAAAACAGCATTTTATGCATAAAATCAACAATTGCCTGCATATCCTCCGGGTCACAGCTAGCTGGATAAGCAATGTGTCCGGCATACATCATACCAACCTTATTATTAGGGTCTATTTCATGAGCCATTTGTACAGCCTTAGCACTAGCTAAAAATTGATGATAGGCAGCGGTCATTCTTGTCTGCTCATCGTCAGAATTGATCCCACCAGCCATCCAAGGCTTTGTTGACATAACATTGATTTCATTAAAGGTAAGCCAATATTTAACTTTACCTTTGTATCTATTAAAAATCGTTTCGCAATACCGTATATAAAAATCTATCACTTCACGGTTTTCCCATGAGCCATATTTCAATAATCCTAGTGGTGTTTCAAAATGAGAGATAGTCACTAAAGGCTCTATTCCATATTGAAGGCATGTATCAAAGACTTCATCATAATGCTTTAAGCCTTCCTCTTTCGGTACCTCTTCATCTCCATTTGGAAATATCCTTGACCAGGCAATGGACATACGGTAACATTTAAATCCCATTTCAGCAAACAATGCTATGTCTTCTTTAAAAAGACGATAATGATCAACAGCATTATGGCTAGGATAATATTTATCTTCAACTACACCATCTGTAATTTCTCTAGGAACACCATGAACTCCTGCTGTCATCACATCGGCTGTACTTAGTCCTTTACCATTTGTCAAATAAGCACCTTCACATTGGTTAGCTGCTGTAGCCCCACCCCATAAAAAATTCTCTGGAAATTCTTTAGCCATATCTATTTTCCTCCCACTTAGTTTCCTAACGCGGTTACGAACATTAAAGTATCATCATTATTGCCCGTATGCTTTGATTCTGCCACTTTTACTGAGTATTTGTCTTTATTAGTTACTACCGCAATTGTGACGGGATCAAATCCTTCTTCAACTATCTTTTTAAGATCAAACTTTACTAGTAAATCCCCAGCCTTCACTTCATCTCCAACCCTTACTAGAGATTCAAAGTATTTTCCATCTAGTTGAACTGTATCGATACCTATATGGAATAATATTTCAGCTCCATTAGTTGTTTCCATTCCTAATGCATGGTTTGTATTAAATATCATTCTAATTTTCCCATCAACCGGTGCGTATAGTTCCCCTACTGAAGGAATGACTGCAATTCCTTCACCCATGACTTTGGTTGAAAAAACAGCATCCTTAACCTCAGTAAGAGGAATAACTTCTCCTTGAACTGGTTGTTTAATGTGAACGATCTCATCAATATTGACACACTTATTAACTGTATTTTCAATTTTCTCTTTATCTTCTTTCCATGAAATTAGAGTGATTATAAAGCCTGATACAAAAGAAATCACTAAACCTACAAGAGCGAAAATAATATTATTACTGTCTTTTGGATCTATAAACATTGAAATACTGGCAACACTAGGGCTTACAGGTGTAGATCCTGCTACAGTGAATAAGCCAAGACTTAAACCGCCTATTAAACATGATATTACAACACTGTATAGAACACGTTTTCTTTGCAATGTAATACCATAAAGTGCTGGTTCTGAGATACCAAATAATGCAGAAATTCCTGAAGATAATGCAATAGATTTAAGTTCTGTTTCCTTAGCACGTAAAGCAACTGCAAAAGAAGCACCACTTTCAGCCATATTATGCGCTAATAATGCTGGTAATAGAAGAAATTCCTTTCCAGTAGCAGAAATTGTATTTATTGCATATGGAGTTAATGCTTTGTGCATACCTGTAGCAATCATAAATGGAAGAATCGTTGCAAGAAGACCTACTGCAATCCATCCAGCTTTATCAAATACAAACAAAATAGCAGTCGTTAATAATGTTCCTGCCTCAAATCCAATTGGTCCTAAAACTAACAGTGTCATTGGAACTGTAAAAAGCAGTGACATCATCGGTATAAAGAAAACCCGAATAGGCTTTGGTGAAATCTTGGTGAAAAATCTTTCCATATAAGCATAGAAAATTACACCTAGAATAGATGGAAAAACCTGTGATGCATAGTTAACATTTGTTATTGGAATAGTGAATAGGCTTGCGCCCTCACCTAAAAGTTTGGTCAAATCAGGGAATAAAAGAATACTCATAGCTGCTGCCGCAACTAAATGATTTGTCTTCAACTTTGTTGCTGTAGTAATAGCAACCAATATTGGTAAAAAGTAAAATACTGCACCACTAATAGATGTTAGTATAATATAGGTCTGACCCTTCTCATCTATCAGATTAAGTACCGATAAAAGTAATAACATTGATTTTAATATTCCAGCACCCGCCATTGCAGGAATTAAAGGTTGGAATACACTAACTAAAAAGTCTAAAACTGTAGCACCTATTTTCTGCTTACCTTTTGCAGTGATTTTATTATTATTTTGCTGTCCAAACTTACCAAGTTTAAGCAATTCATCATACACTTCAATCACATTGTTTCCTATAATTACTTGGAATTGTGCTTTATTAACTACATCTAAAACCCCTGGAATTCTTTTAATCTCTTCTATGTTTACCTTACTATCGTCTGCAAGTGTAAAACGTAATCTTGTTGCACAATGTCCCAGGTGAACAACATTTTTCTCACCACCAACATATTTTAGAATGTCGGTTGCTATTTTTTTGTAATCCATTTAAAATTCTCCTTTACTAATTTAAATACGCTTACATTTTGCGCAAAATAATAAGCTAACAAAAAAAGACAGGACCCGTAAAAACAATATAATATCGTCTAGATAAAATATCGTCTTTATGGATCCTGCCTGCATTACCAGTAACATGTCCGGTTTGTTTTTATTTTGTTATCTTGATTATATTGCCTTAAAATAAAAAATACAAGGGGGGAAATAATTACCATTACAAACTTTTCTTAAAGAAGACTTCTACTGTTGGAGAATATAATAACATAATATAGTCTATGTATTAACTTAAGTCTTTAACTTTATCTGTTAAGCAAGTTTTAACAAGTTTATTCCACCCCATATGATCCTATGCTACTTACTTTCCTATTTAGGTTGCTTTTGGCATTTAGTCCACTATATTTTACTTTTTGTTTCCCTAATTGATTTTTCCATTATACTGAACTCCATATATTAAAATTGCAGTAAACAAACTAATAAAATACCACGTAATATTATTCATCCTTTTAAATTTAAATACTCCAACTACTTTTTGTGATATAAAGAAAAAAGGACCAACATTAATAATACCCAACACAATGTTTGTAAGTAAGTATTTGGGTAAATTTCCGTAAGTTTGTTTAAATACCCACAATGTGCCTACAAAATAAGGACCTAATATGTATGGAAAATCAACAGGAATTCCTGAAAATAAGGGTCTTTTAGTTATCCACCATTTTTTCTTATTAGCCATTGCACTAAATACAGTTAAGAATAAACTGGTAAAACTTGCTACAGGTAAAAACCTAAAAAATGATTGTTTTCTAATAAAAGGAACAGTTAGCCACGGAATGATTAACACTGCTAAATTGAATACCTTTTTTTATCCAGCATAAAACTCTCCTTAAATTGTATTTTAAGCTTATTATTAACTTTTTCCTTGTAATAATGTGTTGTCGGACAAAAACAGTTTCAATAAAACTGTCCTTTACCTTAATAAGGAAACGCGTCTCCACTTATTGTAGAAACACACCCATTTGTTTATGTCCAAAATTCATAAATCTTTTTAAAAAGGTAAAAGGCTGTTCCATCTAAGGAACAACCTTTTTTTGTATCAATCAGACTCCCATACAAAATATAGTCAATGGGGATAAATTACATCACTTTGGAGCATTTGTTTCACTTTGCTTTTGTGAACGGACAAACAATAGTGCTAATACTGCGCCTGCAAGAGCCACTATACCGGACCACAAGAACGCTTGTTGAAAGCCCTCGTTTAAAGCGACAATCGCATCTCCTGCGGTTCTGGACTCCGTTGTTGCTGCAGCAATGGCAACCATGATGGCTAATCCAACCGCTGAGCCAATCTGGTAAGTAGTATTGTATAATCCTGATGCAAGACCTGACTCCTCTGCTTTAACATTTGATACCGCTGCTGTGGTAGCCGGAAGATAGGCAAGTGCATTCCCAAGTGCAGCTAATAGCAAAGCCAATAGTACACTAGTCCAATAGTCTCCATTTACCGGTGTGTTTAAGGAAAACAAGAGCCCCGAACCACCGAGTATAAGGAATCCGATAACCATAGTAATTTTCAATCCAAGTTTCTCCATTGTTTTTCCAGCTACTGCAACCACGAATACTGCCATGAATATTGGTGCAGGCAATAAAGCCATTGCCGCCGAGAAAGGAGCAAATTTCAATACCAGTTGTAAATACAATACAAGAAAATAAATAATTGGAACCCACGCGGTTGATAGCAAGACGAGCGAAATGTTACCAATAGATAAGTTTCGGGTCTTGAATATACGAAGTGGCACAAGCGGCTCCTTTTTGATAGCCTGAATAACAATAAATATGATGAACAACATAGCCCCAACAGACAATGACCATACAGTCGAGGATGAACCCCAACCACTGTGTTCTGCGTTTGCAATACCATAAACCAATAGAACTAAAGCGGCTGTAACGGAAATAGCTCCAGCATAGTCAATACGTCCACTCAGACGCTTTCCTTTTTGCAGTAGTCCTGGTGACAAGAGCAAAATGATAATACCAATAGGAACGTAGATTAACAACGCCCATCTCCAACTTAAGAACTCTGTAAGGATTCCACCGAGGACAATACCAATTGAACCGCCCGCTGCACCTGAAAGTCCCCATAAAGCAAGTGCTTTACTTAGTTCTTTCGGATTTGCAGAAAACAGTATCATGACAATAGAAAGAGCAGCCGGTGCAATCAATGCGGAACCAACTCCTTGAACTGCTCGTGCGACGTTAAGCACTACATCATCCCATGCTAAACCTGCGAGCAAGGAAGCCACGGTCAAAATTGAAAACCCCCACATAAAGATGCGACGGTGCCCGAACAGATCGGATAGCCTCCCTCCCAATAACAGGAGCCCTCCGAAGAAGATAAGAAAGGCGGTCATTACCCATTGCAAATCTTGTTGTGTATAGCCCAGTGTCTCTTTGATAGCTGGCAAAGCAACCTGTATAATGGCGCTATCCATCATAACCATGAAATTCGCAAAACCTAACAAAGCAAGTGCTTTCCAGCGCTTTGGGTCGGCTTGCGCAATCGTTTGTGAATTTGTTGACATGATTCAATCCCCTCCAATTTTATAAAACACAAAATTTATATTAAACTAATTAATTGTTCTCTACCTATTCGCTTCAAAAATTTATAGAATGTCTCCCGCTTTTTACCCATTTGTGAATATACAGTAATAATCTTTTCTACCGTATCGTACAACTCATTCGGAGTAAAATTCTCCATCAGCAAGGAACCAACCTCAGCGTCTTTCCCTTTTGCTTTTCCTCCAACATATAAATTGTAATGTTCCCCAATTTTCATAATACCTATGTCACTTAACATGGGTTCACCGCAACCAATAGGGCAACCTGTATAAGCAACCTTTAAGGTAAACGGTACGGCTTTTCCTTCTATACGGCGATTAATCTCTTTTGCCACCAGCATTCCTTCCTCTTCTTCCCCTTTACAAAAATTACAGGTTCTCAAGCTCTTTACGAAATTTCCAACTGGATAACAGGCTAATCCAACCCTTTGAAATTCTTCTATGATTTCTTCTTTTTTATCTTCCGGGATTTCTATATAGAGTTGTTGGAATGTTGTTAATTCAATTTCCTCATCTTCATCCATATATTTTGAAATCGTCACAAGTTGTTTTGAATTGAGTTTAGCCCCAAAACCTATTCCTCCATTTATGGCGATCTTAATTTTTTTAACATCGTTCTCCATATTAAATCCCCTCTCTTTTTAACCATTACCTTACTAAGGTAAGGTATAAAACTAGCCAAAATTATACCTGCAACTAAATATAGCAACAGGTATTTTAGCTACTTATATTTAATATCTTCCTTATTTCATCTATATTTTGTTCAAATCCAATCAGAACTTTCGGTTTTCTCATTAATCCCAACATAGATTTATTCTTTAATACAAATGTTGGCACAATTCTAGTACCTATTATTTTAACTAAATCTTCTTCTTTAGAAGGCTGTTTCGTTAAATCAAATTCAATATACGATACGTTATTTTTGGAAAGAAACTCTTTCCCTGCCTGACAATCAGTTCAGGTAGGTCTCGTATAAAGCTCAAGTTGAACTTTTGCCATCATTATCGCCCCTTCGCCTTTCATTATTTAACTTCGATAACAAATGGGTAGGCATTGACCTGACCGTGAAACTTAAATTCAGCCCAAAGTTTATAAATACCCGGCTTATCAAATTGTGTTTGAAATACAGTTTTATCATTTGAAACTGGATGGACATGGATGAATTTTTCCCCATCTTCATCCAGGATTACAACGTGACCTAAAGCACCTAAATACTCTTCAGGTTTCTCACCCTTTACATCAAAATTAAGGGTAACCTCTTTGTTGACCTCGAATGAATGAGTGGTTAATTCAACCGCTTGACCATTGATGGTCTTGGTAAAATCCGTATCTGGAACGAGTTCATTACCGCCGTGTGCATGATGCGCTTCACCAGCATGCAACTCAATAGGTTTTATCGCATATTGAATCCCTTTTGGTTTGATATCAACGAAAGCTTTATAAGAATTATCTGCTAAATTTGCTTTCACTTGATATGTTCCTTCACCATTTTGTTCTGGGTGTAAATGATGATACTCTTTTAAATCTGAGCTTACGACAATTAAATGCATATATTTTTCATGAGAAACTTCCAGTTCCGGAGCATGATTATTTTTATCTTTTAATTCAATTGTGAGTTCTCCATTTGCATAGGATACTTTTGGTGTAACCTCACTGGTAGTGTTTGCACCATGATTCTCGTAATCTTGATGACTATGTTGATGATTCATGTTTTCTTCCCCCTGTTCAGTAGTTGTATGATTATTGCTTTCCTCTGATTTTGGATTAATACTTGCATACACACTGTAACCAGCTATGACGATCCCAAGGTACACGATAGCTGAAACCGCCCAAATCATTATACTTTTTTTCATATAAGAATCCTCCTCTCCATTCAAGCCTTTAGCTTAATCCTTTGAAGTCTTAGGGCGTTGAGAACAACTGATACAGAACTAAATGCCATTGCTGCACCGGCTAACCATGGTGCTAAGAAACCTACTGCTGCAATTGGAATTCCTATGACGTTATATGCAAGCGCCCAGAAAAGATTTTGCTTAATATTAGTTATAGTCTTCTTACTCATGAAAATCGCGTCCGCAATACTATTTAAATCTCCTTTAATAAGGGTAATATCTGCAGCTTCCATCGCTACATCGGTACCTGTACCGATTGCCATACCGATATCAGCTGTCGCAAGTGCCGGAGCGTCATTAATTCCATCTCCTACCATTGCTACTTTTTTACCTGCTTGCTGAAGCTTTTTCACTTCTTCAGCCTTACCTTCTGGTAATACTTCCGCTATGACTTTCTTAATTCCAACTTGATCCGCAATTGCCTGTGCGGTTTGGGTATTATCCCCTGTAATCATTACTACTTCTAAGCCCATTTTGTGTAATCGGGCAATAGCTTCTTTAGATGTATCCTTAATGGTATCGGCAACAGCAACAATACCTGCATAGCTCCCATCAATAGCTACTAACATGGCAGTTTTTCCTTGCTTCTCCAAGTTCTCCATTTTTGCTAATTCCTCTTGTACATTGATGTTATCTTTCGCCATGAGTCTGCGTGTACCGATTAATAACTGCTTACCACTCACCGTTGACTGGATCCCGAAACCAGGGATAGCTTCAAATGTATCAGATGACCCTAGGTTAATACCTTTTGCCTTTATGCCTTCCACAATCGCTTCTGCAAGTGGATGTTCCGAGTTTCTCTCAGCCGTACCAACTAACGTTAGAAATTCCTTTTCATCCATACCTTCTGCTAAAATAACATCGGTTAAAGATGGTTTTCCGTTTGTAACTGTACCTGTTTTATCAAGAATAATCGTATCTAAGCGATGGGTTGTTTCTAGATGTTCCCCGCCTTTAAATAAAATTCCAAATTCGGCAGCCCGACCAGAGCCAGCCATGATCGAAGTTGGTGTCGCCAAACCAAGTGCACAAGGACAAGCGATAACTAATACCGCAATAAACTTCTCAAGAGCATCCGCAAAATCGCCTGGATTCACAGCGAAATACCATACAAGGAAAGTAATAATTGCAATTCCTACAACAATCGGCACAAATATTCCTGAAATCACGTCAGCTAAACGTTGGATTGGTGCTTTTGAACCTTGTGCTTCTTCAACCACCTTAATAATATGAGCTAATGCTGTATCTTTACCAACTTTTGTTGCTTTAATTTTCAGGAAACCATTTTTATTAATGGTTGAACCAATAACGTTATCTCCAATTGTTTTATCAATCGGAATGCTTTCACCCGTTAACATCGATTCGTCAACAGCCGATTGACCTTCCACAATTTCACCATCGACCGGTACTTTTTCACCTGGTTTCACATAAACAATATCCCCTTCTAATACTTCTTCGATTGGGATAATCATTTCTTGACCATCACGAACAACCGTTGCATTTTTTGCCTGTAGTCCCATTAATTTCTTAATCGCCTCAGACGAACGTCCTTTAGCCTTTGCTTCAAACAGTTTCCCTAACAGAATCAAGGTAATAAGGACGGCACTTGTTTCATAATAAAGCTCAACCATATAAGCGCCGAAGCCAATCGACCTAATACTTAGATACAAACTATAAAAATAGGCAGCTGATGTACCTAGTGAAACCAGCACATCCATGTTTGCGCTCTTATTTCTTAACGCTTTATAAGCTCCGACATAAAACTGTTTTCCCACAATAAATTGAACAGGTGTTGCAAGGGCTAGTTGTACCCAAGGATTCATAAACATTTCAGGCAGCCAAATGAATGACGTAAATTCAAAGTGACTTACCATTGCCCACAATAGAGGGAATGATAAAATGGCAGAGAAAATAAACTTTCCTTGTTGCTTTTCAATTGCCATTTGTCGATGGTCAACTTGCTCTCCTGCACTATCTTTCTTTTGTTCTAAGATATAGCCTAATTTTTTGATTGACTCTTTCATTTCAGTGACAGAGACTTGCTCTGGATTATACTCGACAACGGCTGTTTCTAACGCTAAATTGACAGTCGCTTTTTCAACGCCATTTAATTTGTTTAGTCTTTTTTCAATTTTATTGGCACATGCTGCACAGGTCATTCCTGTTATATCAAATTCCACCTTTTCCTTTACAACATCATATCCTAAAGATTGAATTTTCTTTTGAAAATCCTGTTCAGATACAACTTCAGGATCATATTTTATGGTGGACTTTTCAAGTGCTAAATTAACATTCGCCTCTTTCACGCCCTCGATTTTTTTGAGTCCTTTTTCAATTCTTGTGGCACATGCCGCACAGGTCATTCCTGTGATTTGAAAATTTGTTTCTTTTATTTCATTACTCATCGATATTCACCTCTTTCATACGGGTAGGGGGTATATATTTTTGATTAAGATAACGTGCACTAAAATGCACGTTATCTTTACATCCTATTCAACATCATAGCCATGGTCATCAATTGTTTCTTTGATCTTGCTTAAGGGAACTTCAGCAGGGTTAAATTCTACATCTACTGTCCCTTCTGCTAAATTAACTTTAACAGAATTAACACCTTGTAACTCTCCGACGCTTCCTTCAATAGAATTTACACAATGACCACAAGACATTCCATTTACCTTTAATATAATTTTTTCCACCAATATTCACTCCTCGTTATTTTTTCATTAATCTTTCAATTGTTAAAAGAACTTCATCTAAAACCTCTGTATCACCTTCGTTTATTCGTTCCAATACACAAGTTTTTAAATGCCCTTCTAGAAGAATCTTTGCCACACTGTTTAAAGCAGACTGTGTAGCAGAAATTTGTGTAATGACATCATCACAATAAGTATCTTTTTCGATTAAACCTTTTATCCCGCGAATTTGTCCCTCAATTCGATTTAAACGAGTAACCAAGTTTTTCTTCACTTTATCGGAATGATGACTCTTTCTTTCTTCAGAAAGATGACAATCATGATTTATGTTTTCATCCATCTAACCTCACCTCCACACTTACAATTTACTATACCCCCCTATAGTATGTCAAGGAATTTTTAAAAATCCTTTTTACCATACAGTAGAGTTATTATGTAGGGAATTTACAGAGATTTATCCTTCATTTTGGTTTTTGCCCTACAAATTGTATGACATGGGATAAACCATTATGGAGCTTTCCTTCATGCCGGGTAACCTCCCCCGTAAAAAAGTGGATAATCCTCCAATCCGAAAAAACTTGCAAAAATTCTTCTGGATTATATAAAAAGTCCAAATCCTTAGGTCCGCCACTTGAATATGGTATTTGGTATATTGAATATACCTCTGTTACAAAATGACCACCTGGCTTAATCGTTTCTTTAACACCTTGGAGTGTTTTCTTGCGCAACTCTGTTGGAAAATGCTCGAAAATGCAAACAAGCTGATCCCACTTCTCTACCATACTCTTTTTGTTAACAACCCAAGAATAAAGCCACTTTAGGCAAGTACCTTTTATGATATTATAGGCTCACTAGAATCTTTATGGCTCCAACTCAAATAAAAAATTCATGTCCAATCTACAGTTTAATCCGTCACTCCGTGTTGTCTTATTATTATCCCTGATAACTTTGTTCTTCTTTTGGTATTTTTGTTCTCTCACCAACAAAAACGATTATCCCTAAAATCAAAAGAACTATTGAAGGCATTGTATCTCCAATACCCTGATCTGCATTTAAATGTGTAAACGCGGCACCTGCCATCAGTAACACTGCCCCTCCAGAAGCCAGTAAAGCGAATTGTGAGTTCCAAAACCCAATTAACAATCCAAGCGCTCCTAGAATTTCACATACGCCGACTATGTACATAAATTCTACTGAATAACCGAACGTTTCTGTAAACACATGAACTTGTTGTTGATTACCAGTTACCTTCTTAACACCAGCAAGAATAAATGCAACGGAATAAAATCCTTGAATAATACGTAACATCCATATCATATAAAATCCCCTTTATATCTAGCCTATTTCTTCAACGCTTAGGTTTAAAAAAATCAGCCAGGATTTTCTCTACCCATCTCGTTTCAATTCTATCGAGTTAGTTCGTCACGTCTTAATCCACATCTCCGATAACAAAAAGCTATATAACTGCTTACTGTTATTAACTACTTTAAACTTTTTCCTAAAAAATGTTTTATCAGATTAGCAATAACATCTAAGTCCTCCTCTAAAGTAAAATGCCCTGTATTTAATAAATGAACTTCGCAATCTTTTAGATCTGTCAGAGCCACACCCTATAGTTCTTTGATCATACCGGCACCGGCGATTGCAGGCAAGATTGATGTGAATACTCCAGAGATCACATCAAAAATCTATTTGATAACGTTTTTCTTTCTTCCTATTGTCTGTTATGTTAATTAATTTCATCTAGGCTGCTATTTTCTTGAATGGCTTTATACAGCTTTGACACATCATTTCTGATAATAATTTGGAACTGCTCGCCACTAATGTTTGTCCCCTGTGCTTTTTCAATCGCTTTACGATTTACCCTTCCTTGGTCTTGTAAAGTGAAGCGCATCCGGGTCATACAGTGAATATTTTGAACATTTTCTTCCCCGCCAATGCTCAAGAATGCCTTTAGCTGTTTTATAATAATCCATCAGTGTCTCCTCCCATTTTCATTTTGTAAGTATCACTACCCACCATAAAACCTATTATTCTTATATAACGTAATAAAGATTATTTTGGCTATACCTCACCTCCTCCAAGAAATCCACTCAGGCAATAAAAAAACCTAAATTACAGTCAACGTAAGAATACATAACTTCCCCTACACTTTCTGTAATTTAGGCTTTGCCTGCTTAACCAGTAACAATCCTAACTGGATATTTAGGTTTTGCCTGCTTAACCAGTAACAATCCTATTGGATATTTAATTTAATTACTTTGCCCCACCTATTTTAATCGTTTTCCTAAAAATTGCTTAATCAGATAAGCACTAGTTTCTAATTCTTCTTCTAAAGGAAAATGCCCGGTATTTAATAAATGAACCTCGCATTCTTTAAGATCGTTTTGGAAAGCTAACGCTCCTTCTGGTCCAAAGAAATCATCATTTTTCCCCCAGGCTACTAATGCAGGAGGCTGATAGGTTCTAAAGTATTCCTGCCAACTAGGATATTGTTTAATGTTGTTTCGATAATCATAAAGTAGAGCAAGTTGTATATCTTTATTACCGGGACTATCCAAAAAGAATTGATCCATATTCCATGTATCGGGATTAATTTGATCAGGATTACGAGTCCCATGCGTGTATTGATACTTTGTACCGTCTAATGATAAAAAGGATTTTAAATTATTCTTATTTTCCTCAGTGGGAACTTCCCAATAAGTGCGAATAGGATCCCAAGCAGGTAATAAACCTTCCTCATATGCATTTCCATTTTGAGTTATAATGGCTTGAATTCTTTCAGGATGTTTCGTTGCTAATCTAAATCCAACCGGAGCACCGTAATCGTGCACATAGATACTAAATTTCTCTAATTTTAATTTCTCTACAAATTTATTTATTAGAAGAGCTAAGCTATCAAAAGTATATTCAAATTCATCCATTCCGGGTTGATCGCTATTTCCGAAACCCGGATAATCTGGCGCGATAATGTGATATTCATCCATAAGTTTATTTATTAAATTTCGATACATATGAGAAGAAGAAGGGAAACCATGAAGCAATAAAATTGTGGGCTTGCTTGTATTACCAGCTTCTCGATAAAAGATATTAATGTTATTAATATTTATTGTTTTGTATTGTACTAACATAATTTTCACCCCATGTTATTGGAAATGCTATTTTTATCGTAGTGAACCCAATCTAAATTATAGCAATTAAACTCGGATCACTTTAAATTGTCCGCCACCGAATATGGTCTTTACATAGTCAATTTTTGTATTTTCAAAATAAACCTTATCTCTTTTATTAACTAGAAACTGGATCCCACTTTCTTCAGTAATTTCATCACTCTCTAAAGCCGACTCTTCCAGAGCCAGACGAAGTTGCGGTCCTCCTCAGCCAATCCCCATTGATAAACGGATTAATGGCTTCCTACCTTCATTAATAAGGTCTTTAACTTCTTTGGTAATTTCCGAAATTGCAGCCTGCGTTATTTTAACCATATATTTCCTCCAAAAGAATACTTATTTTATAGTTTTATCTGCCCTATTTTTTTATGTTATATAAGCTTAAAGTAAATCATTCAAATCTTTATAGCTGTTGCTAAAATTAGTAAGACTAATTCTATTCCAAGATCTTAGTGCCTACCAGATTATCCGGAATTATCCACGTATTAACTAACTACATTTTCCTTAGATAATAAAGAAACTTTGCCTTGAACACCTACTTGAACATCTGCTTTTTTCAACATGTTTCCGACTGCGCATCCTTTATCTGCGGCTACAATTGCTCTATTAGCTGATTGAATCTGCTCTTCTGTTGCATCAGCAGATAAAATAATATGAGGATAATGCATAATTTTGAATCCTTCTTCCTTTGAATTGGTTGCTTCCGAATCCATTGTCAAACCAGCTACAGGTAATTTTCTTGTTTCAAGCATAGCGGCAAGGGTCATCGTATAACAGGCTACAGCAGAAGTTACAAGTAATTCTTTAGGCTCTGTACCTTCCCCACTGCCACCCAATAATTCAGGTATCGCTATTTTTGTTTCAAGATAATTTGCTTTAATAATCCCATTACCTTTTGTGTTTCCATTCCATACAGTCTTTAAATTTATTTTTGCATCCAAGTAATTTCACTCCTTAACCACATCATTGACTTAGTTGACTAATTGATTAGTTAACTATATATTTAACTATAATTTTAATAATAATGTTTGTCAACTCTTTTTTATCAGTTGGTTACACGCATTTTTGCAGAACTTGATTTATTAAATTTTCTTCATTAAGCTAAACATATGTAGACTATTAGTTAACTAAGAAAGTTGGTTGTTTAAATATGGAACATTCAGGCTTACTTTTTAAAATCGATTCCGACTCTCCCATACCCATCAACGTACAGATCAAGGAACAGATTAAATGGTTAATCGGAAAAGATTTACTCAAACCTGGAGATACCCTTCCTTCGACTAATCAGTTAGCGGATCAACTATCCATTAACCGAAATACGATTCAAGGAGTCTATTCTCAACTAAAAGAAGAAGGTCTTTTGTCTATACAAAAGGGGCGGGGAACGCAAGTTGCCGGCGAGGAAGAAATTACGCGGTTTAAAATACAAAATCCCTATTTTTCTTTTGTGGAACAAACAATTAAGGATGCCTACGAATTAGGTTTCACTATCGAAAACGTGTTGTTGTCCGGATTTGCCTACATGCAGCTTTTCGGACAGCCTCTGAAACGGAAGTTGAGTTATCTCTTTATTGAATGCAAAGTAAGTTCGTGCATCTTTTATTTGGATGAAATAAAACGGATGACATCTGCAGACATTCATACGATTGATGTGTCATCGTCACCAGAAAATATCCTTATTGAGTCCATTCACAATGCGGATGTGATTGTGACGAGAGCTGATTTAGCTGAGAAGGTGAAGAGGTTTGCCGACGCTGCTCAAAAAACGGTTATCTCCGTTGGTTCCACCAACGATGTGTCGCTGTTACTCAACATGTTGAGCCCACAATGATATTTTGTGGGGATGTAAAAGTGAAAAGTCCAATTTTCACAGGATGAACGATGGATTGTTATTTTGGGTGCCCTTGTTTTTACATAAAAAAGTAGACGAGATACCCCGTCTACTTTTTCATTATTAAACTACCGAATTTTAGTAAATCTGAATTTAAAGGAATCCGGAAGCCATGATATGGCTTACTGGCGCAACAGTTACTTTGATTTATAATTGTTCACCATTAGTAGCGATAAAATTTTTATACCAAAAGAATGATTTTTTCTTTTTACGCTCAAGCGTTCAACTTCCATCGTCGTGTTTGTCAACATAAATAAAGCCATATCGTTTGGACATTTCTCCTGTTGAATAACTTACTAAGTCAATACATCCTCATGGTGTATATCCCATTAGGTGCACGCCATCTTCAATGGCTTATTCCATAGCTTTTATGTGTTCTCGTAAATATTCAATGCGAGAATCATCATTGATTGACCCATCTTGTTCTACTTTATCGTAAGCCCCTAATCCATTTTCAACAATAAATAATGGTTTTTGATAAGCAGCTGTTTTTGATTTTTTCTCTGTACGGGACATATAATAGCTGAAACCAAAATAATCAACCGTTCTGCCTCTTATAATTTCTAGATCACCCTCTAGGATTACGAGTTCGATATTATGTTCTTTAAAATACCGTTTAATATATGAAGGATATTCACCCCTCACTTGAACATCTGCACAAAAATAATTGAACACTCGTTCTTCCTCTAAGGCATACAATATGTTTTCTGTTTTGAATCATAAGAGTATGTTGGGGCAAAACAATCATATTTTAAAGTAACCTCCCGTTAGCCATCCATGCAGAGGAAAAATCGTCGATGGACCACAAAGATGAAAATTTAATCAAATTCGCAAATTTCTAAACCCCTGTTATATATGGAATTTACCGAGATTTATCCTTAATTTTGATTCAATGTTTTTGCCCTACAAATTGTATGACATGAGACAAACCATTATGGAGCTTTCCTTCATGCCGGGTAACCTCCCCCATAAAAAAGTGGATAATCCTCCAATCCGAGAAGACTTGTAAAAATTCTTCTGGTTTATATAAAAAGTCCAAATCCTTAGGTCCGCCACTTGTATATGGTATTTGGTATACTGAATATACCTCTGTTACAAAATATCCACCTGCCTTGATCGTTTCTTTAACGCCTTGGAGTGTTTTCTTGCGCAACTCTGTTGGAAAATGCCCGAAAATACATACAAGCTGATCCCACTTCTCTTTTTCCCAGTTTACATCATTTAAATCAACAAGCTCGGTACTAACCGTTACACCTCTGCTATCGGCAAGTTTTTTTGTTTTTGATAAGCCGGATTCCGCATAGTCCCAAGCGGTTACTTTCATTCCTTGTTCAGCTAAAAAAACTGCATTGCGCCCTTCACCTTCTGCGATTGCCAGAGTATCACCGGATAATTGTAGCTTTATCTGGATATCTGCTAAAAATACATTGGGTTCGCTTCCATAAACATAATCCTCATCCTGAAATCGAATATTCCATTGATTCATAATAATTCTCCTTTTTAATCAATAGTGTTTATTAATTCTGTCATCATTTCTTTATCCATTGGACCGATTATTTTTTTACGTATGATGCCTTTCGAATCGATAAAATAACTTGTTGGAATTGTAATAGCCTGATATCGGTCCCCTGTTTCTCCCTCTTGGTCAAGTAACACTGGAAAAGTTATGTGATTATCTTTAATAAATTTCTCAATATTTTTTATATTTTTTTCAGATGTGGTTAAATTTACGGCAAGTATTTCTACGATTTTGTTTTGTTCTTCATAAAAATCTTGCATGTGGGGCATTTCTGCTTTACATGGCGGACACCAAGTTGCCCAAAAATTTAATATTACTTTCTTTCCTTTTAAATCAGACAGCTTTATATATTCCCCTTCTATTGTTTTCATTTGAAAATCGGAAGCTTTATTACCTTCCTGAACTCCGATTTTTATATTTTCTTCACCTGTTGGCATTGTACTGGCTGAATTCTCCATTTTTACTTTCGGAGTTTTGCCGGAGGAATAAAAGATTCCCAAAGCTAACAATCCAGCCAAACTTATAATTAATAACCCTTTTTTCAATGAAGATACCGTCTTGGAAAGACTCAATATATATAGCAAAAGGGAAATTAATCCTACGAAGAGATGAAAAAGAATATTTTCCTTAATTAAGAAAAGTAATAATAAATGATACCCACACAATGTGGAAAAACTAAATATGAATGCCGATTGCAGCGTAATAAAAAAAGAAATGTTTAATTTCCTAGCTTTATAAAAGAAGTAAGTAAATGAGCCAATAATTCCTAAAATTAATCCTTTGTCCCCGCCTGTAAAATACAACAACGATAATGGACTTTTAACTATTAGTTTTAGTTCCAGCAACAGCAAACTGCCTTTCCATATAAGAAATCCTAAAAAAACACTATTTGATACTAAATCAAATAATGTTTTATCTAATTCATTTCTTTGAGATCGCAGCAACCATAGCTTTAGAAAAATAAATCCTATTAGAATTGCTATTCCAAGAACAATCCATTTCATCATGATGGTAAAAGATCCAATTTGTACTACGTCGATTCTCGGTTCCTCCCTTCATTTATCAAGAGTTACTAAAAAAGTAGTATTAACTCTCGCTTATTTTAAAGTATTTTTTGTATTAATATGATGACTCCTACCAGGAGCCAAATGAAAACCCCAGGTCATATGGGAGGTGAAAATTTCGAACGGGGTTTTTTATTATTTATTCCTCAAGTACCGTTACCACAATTCTTAGAGCTATTATTATTCATATTTTATCTCACCCTATGGATTTTTTAAAATTTATAAAAATCAAACTCTAAGCACTTTAAATTGTCCGCCTCCGAATAAGGACTTAACATAATCGATTTTTACATGTTCAAAATAAACTCTCTTTCATTCACTAAAAATTTTATTCCATCTTGTTCTGTTATTTCATCCGTTTCTAATGCTGACTCTTCCAGAGTCAGACGAAGCTGTGGTCCCCCTCAGCCAATTCCCATTGATAAACGGATAAAGGGATTTTTCCCTTCATCAATAAGATTTTGAACTTCCTTAGTAATTTTTACTATTGCAGCCTGTGTAACCTTAACCATGATAATCCCTCCATAAATTTATAAATGAAAAAATTCAACAAAAAACAGCTTGGTTTAAGCCCCATTTAATCGGTACTAGTACATCAGATACTAAAAATAGTTTTATCTTTTTTAAATATCGCTAAAAGTGTGACCTTCATTCTCTAATACGACTTTTGCCTTTTCAATTGAATTGCTTTTAATAAGCAGGTAATCCGTATTAAAGGTTGAAATAGCAAAGATACTGATTTTATTTTCGGCTAATGGATTCGCTAATGAAGATAATATTCCAGTTAAGCTAAAGTCTAAAACTCCCTCTACTTTTATACACTTCCAATCATTTTCAACATCTTTAAATACTTCGTTCATCGATAAACATTCGGAAGGACACACGATAGACAGTTCCTCATCTGTTCGGGTAATAGAAAATACATCGGAGTTTAATGCCCACAATGGTATTGTTTCAGTTGGTGGAAATTTCACAACGGAAAAAGTTGAATCTAAAATTTTTAATTTCATATTTTCAGCACTCCTTTTAGAAGTTATTATACCATTTTTTCTTTCAAACCTTGTTAAACTAACCTGCCACCACGTTAGCATTCCTGTAGATCCTTAAATTTCAGGTTTGAAAAAAATAGAACCCCTCAGTAAGATACGAGTATAGAGACCAATCTAACTCATATTCTTAAGGAGGAGTCCTACTATGAATTTTAAAATGCAAGACAAACAAAATCAACTAATTGAAAGAATTTCCGATACACATCTTATTGTTGGTGTTGATATCGCTCAACAATTACACGTTGCAAGAGCAGTTAACTTCCGTGGAATTGTAGTTGGAGACCCTATTACATTTGAAAATAATGAAGAGGGGTTCCTTAAACTATTAAACTGGATTCATGATTTAAAAAGATTAAAAAGCTTAGATGCCGCAATAGTAGGTATGGAGCCTACAGGCCATTACTGGATTAACCTTTCAAAATGGTTATATAACCAAAACATTGAGGTTGTAACAGTCAATCCCCACTTAGTAAAAAGGAATAAAGAGAATCGTGATAATACCCAATCTAAGAGTGATAAAAAAGATGCGCTCGTTATCGCGGATATGGTCAAAAACGGCTACTATTCCTTTATTCGTCCATCATCAGAATCATTTGAGAAGCTTAGAGTTCTAATGTCTAATCGTGATGTGATTGTTAAACGTCTCGTAATGTCTATTAATCAAATAAATCGATGGGTAGATGTTGTCTTCCCAGAGCTGCGACAAGTGTTTAAAGATGTTTCGTGCAAAGGAGCTATCGCAACCCTTCGCTTATTTCCAACTCCAGAGGAAATATCTTCAATGGAGCCATTAGATGTCATGAGGGGGTGGAAGTCATTAATGAAAAGACAACCAGGGTCTAAAAAAGCTCAATTACTGATCAATCTTGCAAAATCTTCTATTGGAACTGGACAAGCACTCGATGCTTATAAATTCCATCTAGAACAATTATTAGAAGAATATGACCTCGCTGTAAAACAACTCGAAAGAGTTGAACAACAAGTTAAAGAAGTTCTCAATAAAATACCATTTGCAAAAAAACTACTTTTGATTAAAGGAATAAGTGAAATTTCATTAGCTGGGATACTAGGTGAGTCAGGAGATTTAAGTGGATTCTCTCACGGAAACTCTCTATTACGTCATGCGGGATTACATCTAGCTGAAGCAAGTTCAGGCAAATGGAAAGGTCAGATTGTTATTTCAAAGCGTGGAAGGTCAAGACTACGACGCTTCCTCTACTTAGCAACTATGAGCCTTGTGATGAATAACCCTGAGTTTAAAGCCGTCCATTCCCATAATGTGAAAGTAAAGAAGATAAAGAAAATGAAGTCAATAATGAAACTGATAGGTAAACTTGCGAGGATTTTTGTAGGTATAGCACGACGAAACGAGACTTACTGTCCAAATAAAGTCCATGTATTAATCCCTTTAGCAGCATAGAAATAAAACATAAGTTATATATAATGTATGGTTTAAAATAGTAAAACTTTATTTTGAATGTTGTCTTATTCGTAGGATTTCAAATATGTACGGAGTACCAGGTTTATTGAACAAAAGGGCACTGTGACCCATCAGTTTAGCATAACTGGCCTCCACCCCTTGGATAGGCATGACGAAGGAATGATAGGGCAATTGACCCGTTGAGACATGGGAGGGAAAGCCTCCAGGGGCGGCGTGGAGATGTACATTATATGGTAAAATATGGAGTGGTAGCTGACTCCTTTATTTAACTATGCCTTCACGAAGCCAAAATGATCTGATCTCATTTCAATTACCCGGAAATCCAATAACAAGGGTTATGAAATCCTGCGAATAAGTGAGCATTCGAGAGATATTCGTATCAAACTGAGGGAGTTCAATAAGAAAAAAGCCAACTAGATTGAAGCCAGATTTTTATGGAAAGCTACCAGTAGTTAAGTACAATTCTTCAAATTTTTGCTGCTTCAGAAATAAGGGTATTAAAAGTACAGCTGTAATTACATATAATGGAGATTTTAATTCATAATTATATTAAGGAGGTTTAAATTTATGAATTTCAGCTGGCTGCTAGGGCTAATAATTTTATCTCAACAAGTGAATATGCCAGGAAGTTTATTAATTACGAATAACGGTCATCCTATCTCAGTTGTTAACCGTACTAACTTTTTGATACACCCTGTATTACCCATTATGGATACAGAAAAGTTTAAAAATTTTATGGACGAAATCGACCAGCAGTTAACTAAAAATCCTAAAAATGCAATTATAGATAAGTATGGGGAAATTATACCAGAACAAGTCGGTTACCGTTTAGATCGCCAAGTTTTCACAGAAAAATTTTTTTCCTTTTATTTTAATAATAATTCAACTAAATTAGAAGTCCCCTTACTAGCCATTTATCCAAGGGTCGACAGTGAATTACTTGGAAATATTAGAGCAGAAAAAATTGGGGAATATATAACATTCTTCAATTCAAATAACAAGGAAAGAAACAATAATATTTTTCTTGCTGCAAAAGCCATTGATAATTATGTTCTTTTTCCAGGTGAAATATTTTCTTTTAATAAAGTGGTTGGAAAAAGAACAGCAGGAAAAGGATATATGCCTGCTACTGTAATCGTTAATGGGGAACTTTCAGAAGACTTTGGCGGTGGAATTTGTCAAGTATCATCTACCCTATTTAATGCAGTTGATAATGCGGGTTTAAAAGTTGTACAGCGTTATTCACACAGTAGAGAGGTTTCATACGTTCCATCAAAGAGAGATGCCACCGTTAGTTGGGATGGACCTGATTTAATCTTTAAAAATGAATACAATCAACCTATACTCATTCTTGCAAAACCATTGGAAAACAAAATAAAAATTGAAATCTATTCTTCTGATGTAATCACATTTACACCTAAGGAAGTTCCATACCTTCCCTATGAACAACATCCCCCAAAGTAAAGATATTCTTTGGGGATTTTTCGTTTCCATAATGAAAGGGATAGGGTTTTTCTTCTTTCACTAACCTCCCCGTTAGTACCACAAGAATAAAGACCGCCGTAGCGATCCCCGTCTTAAACTCTTGCACCCGTTAGTTCAACAAATGCAGACTTCTTCCTATTTTTTTTCTGCTAATGCTTTTCGAACTGTGGCTTGAGGAGGTTGCTCCATCCACCCATTTTTTATCATAATATTAGCAGCATCTTCTAAATATTTGGCAGTTTCCGCCAATAAACGTGAAAAATGTAGCCCGATATCTCGTCTGTTACATAAACCCATTGCAGTACCGTACCTACCCATGAACACAGAACCTAGTGCCATAATGAAAAACATCATCATTTTATCGCTAAAAGGAGGTTTGGTTGAGGTCGTTACTTCAGATTCGTAAGTTGTTGGGGAAGGCAAATCATTTTCTCTTAGTAACGATGTAAATACCTCAATATGTTTATCATACATTTCCTTTCCTCTAACAAAAAATTCACGAAGCTCTTTTGATTTTGCTATTTGACTGTACGACATGAGCTTTGCTCCTGCGAAAGCTTCCCCTCTAATATTAAAAACTAGTTGATTGATTTCAATTGCATTTAAAGGTCTCCTATCGCCAAACCATCCCGTTAAAAATCCTTGATTATGTACAAAATCTGTTTTTTCGGGTATAGGAATCGTTGGTGCGGAATTTGCCAATCCTCTTTTTACCAATAAATCTTTACTTTGATTATAAAGTTTTGTCGTTAAAGAAACACAATGAGTAAAAAAGTCACGGACATCCAATCGAGTTGAATTCACTAACGAAAGACTGTAAAATCCTAATCCATTCTCAGCTAAAGCATTATATTGAATAAGAGCAAATTGGTCGGAATATAACCGAGGGGCATTTAAATCTACCTCTTCTTCAGTAAATCCGAACGGCAATGGAAAGTTTTCTTGTTTTAATATTTCTTCTACCTTGACAACAATCTCCTGCGAAATTTCTAATGCTAATTCTATAATGGAACGAATCTCTTCATCCTCACATTGTTTCATGTAATAAGGTATAGAAAAAATATACACTAAATTATTCATATACGTTGTCCAGAGATTTGCAATTTCTGAAGCATTTAATTGTAGTTTCATCATGAACCCTCCATCTGTATCAATCTATTTATTAATTTACCCATTTCTAAAAAATAAAAAACGAAGACAGGAAAATGTGTAGTTAAAGGGATGAAACATTTTTGTTTTTGGTCGTTTGGATATTATTGAAGTAATCTGCTTCGTTAGTGCAATAAAAAAAATAGCCGCCAAGAATGGCAGCTGGATTTTGAACTCTTGCATCCGTTAGAAGAATTTTTATTATTGATATGGATTTTTAAGTACCTTTTGCATAAAAAGTTCTGGATTAACAATCTGTTCAAAACCGTATTGGTTATATAATGAATGTGCATCATTAGTAGCTAACATACATCGACGAACTCCCTGTAATTCGGAATGGTTTGTGATAATACCCATTAACCATTTTGATAACCCTAATTTCCGATAATCTGACAATATAAACACATCACATAGATAGGCATAAGTTGCTAAATCAGAAATTACCCTTGCAAAACCAACTTGTTCAATAACGTCTTTACCTACTACACCTTTATAAACTCCATAACATAACGGAGAATTTTCAATTGCCTTTTTTACTATTTGCTGGGGTATCCCCTTTGACCAGTAGGCTTCTTGACTCAAGAAGTTATGTATTAATGTTAAATCTAAATACTCTTTATTTGTAGAAATTGAAAATCCTTTATTAATCCACATATCCAAATTAAGTCCCCCTGTTTTTTTGAATGTTCTGTAATAAATTAAACTAATGATTTAAATTTTGTTCAACAAAACTGCTTCGTTAGTGGAACAAGAAAAAGGGCTGCCTCAGCAACCCAATCTTTAACTATTGCACCCGTTAGCTATAATGAACGAAAAAGCTCCCATCGTTTAACGTAGGTTGACTTGGTTATAATAATGTTACTACACAAAAATAAAACCATGTGTAGAGCGACACACGACCAGGAGCCGTATATAGGAATGTACAAAAATTTGTTGATTTAGAAGTAGAAGCTAGAAAAAGAATTATGTACCATTTAATCCTTAATCATTGGTCTGAAGATACATTTGTGTTGCTTCAAAGATCTCCTGCTCAGTGGAATTTATTTTTTGCAGATAATACATATATTGTTGCTCACGTGTAAACCACATGTAATATTGATCATAATCTAAGAAAAACATGTACTCCCAATGATTTTCATTAAATAAATAGCCTTTTACTTTTTCAATTTTAGAATTTTCCTTCCGGTACTGAATCCGCTTGTTACCATCTACACAAATAAAAGGTTTATTATTTCCATACATTATTGTTAAAAAAGGAAGTCTTTGATCCTTAAATTTATCTCTTACAATTGGGGTCGTTGGATCAACGTCAATATCCTCTATAGGTATTTCCTCAATAGGGATTGTAACATTTTTATGGTGTTGAACATATTTCATTTTTTCAACATCAAAAGTGAGATAAATGGAACCGCCGGCAGTGCTGAACTCGTACGTGAAAATTTCATAACTAAATCCTACAGGGACACCAGGTCTTTTCATTCTTTCAATAGCAGGATTTGAACCGGGATACTTATTTATAAATTCAATAATTTGTTGGTCTTGATAACGAAAAATATCAATCCAAAATCGCTTCCAGTTTGAAAAAAATGATAATCTGCCAAATGTTTTTTCAAGATAGTTAAAATAAGCATCATAATTAAAATCTACAAATTTCATTGGCGTTTTAGATGTAAAGTATGCCGGCATTGTTATTTCTCTCCTTTAAAAAATTTTAAATTTCTCTCAAAGTTCATTTTCCCTATTGTAAGAAGACCAAACAATATTGTAAAAGTAGTGAGCTTATAGATTGGATTAATAAAATCATTTTCTTATTCAACTCTTCTGCCCCGTTAGTACAATAAGCATAGCTTCACAAATATGAATAAATATTAGTGTTTATACAGTTTTACCTTGATTAATGATTCATAATGATTAATAAACATACTACCAAAACATACATCAATTAATTGCCAGAAACAAATTAGCCTGTTACAACATTAAAAATCTTTATTTACCAACAAATAAATGGGAGTTTATTCATATGCGAATCAACCTCCCAATTTTAGTATTATTTAAGTTTTTGCACCTTTGCACCTTTGAACCGAACCCGTTACATAAATGGCAGTATCTTTTTTGAATGTAAGAAGAGCAAATACGAAAATAGTGTAAAAAAATTCCAACAACACCTGCAAATGAAGACTTATTCAGAGTGACAATAGTGAGTAAAACTACTTCAACTGGGTAGTATATATTTAGGATTGTGTATGTTCATATTTAGCATATTCCCTATAATTAAACGAGGAAGTGATTAGATGGATCACGGTAACGAACGCAATAACTTTGGTGAAAATGCAGAAGAAAGGGTCAACAACCAAGCTGGGAGTAATGCTAATCAAGGTACCGGTGACTTTGGTGAAACTGTTGGAACTGTTACTGATGCCGTTGCGGGTGCTATGATAGGTGCTCAATTTGGACTAATTGGTACTGTTATTGGCGGTGTATCAGGCGGTGTTATTGGTAACCAGATAGTGGAGACAGCTGAAGTAGATAATTATACAGATTCCAATAAACGTGATGTGAACAATAATAATAACCCTATAAATAAGTAGCTATTTTTCATAAGGATTCCAATCAATTTAACAAGGAAATGAAAATTCTCCGTTAACCTCAGATTAACGGATGAAATGTCTTGAGAAAGAACTCAATAATGGGTTCTTTTTCTTTTGATATTATATACACCAAGAACATTAAAAAAATAAAAATGCTTGGCCCCTAGTGAAAGAGAACCAAGCATTTAATAATTCTTACGCGGCGATAGCTGATTTTTGTCTTTTCCCTTTTCGTGCCCACGCAATAACAATCGCTATGTCCTTTTAATCCTTTTATGTATTTTTCATTATTTATAATCTTTTGTAACACCATGTAAATTTAATTTTTCCTCGCTAGCAATTGGATGCCTCTTTTCTTGCTTCAAAACCATGATATGTCAACAATATTGATTATCCAATAATAGGCGTTTTCCACTATTCGGACAGCCCATTATTTACCTCAGCTTTTATTATACAGAAAGACTGAAACAAATAATAAAACAATTGCGGTCATTTTTTAAACATCAATTGGAATTTGATGACCATTAAAAAGACCAAAATGATCTATAACAGCACCTAATACAATTTGCCCGGTAATGATCGCCATAAATGTCCCAACGACACCTAATTTTGGAATAACTAGAATGGTGGTGATGACATATATCGCCCCCAAAAATGCCCCGTTTAATTGCCATTTTGGAACAGTGATAGCAGCTAACAGATCACCTTTTCCAAAAAATAAAACAATTAAAAATAAAGCGATTGAACCAATTGAAAATGAGATAAATGATGCTTCAATTACGCCAACCTTTTTACCTAATTCACCATTAATTTGTCCTTGAATGGCTAGAGCTGCACCAGCAATTACGGCTATTAATGGAAGTAAAAGTTTTTCCACAAACTTAATTCCCCCTAAATTTCTAATAATTGTTTTTCACTTGGCACAGCTTTATAAATCTACTAATCTATAAATTATCTTTGTGTAACAATATTCTATACTTTTCCAAATATAAACAGCAATCTCGATACAGTCAACTACTCAATTTATTAACTTGACTCTTCCTTTTTTAGAATTGCACCTAAAAAAGGGCTTACAGGTATTGTCAGACGATTTTCATTTTTTTAAACCGCCAACTTTAGGTCTTTCAGCACATCCAGCAGTGGTGTTTTCGACAATGCTTGTTCATAAGAGTATACAACAAGCTGACCAAAATGGCCTTTTAGTATACTTAGAACGACATCGTCAATGGTTAGAGGGAGTTCCTATTGCCACTCTTGATGTTGGTACTCTAGCTAGTTATAGGTTAAGAACTTAATGCAACAAAAACGTTTCCCTTTTTGCATTGTGTATCGTCTACGATGAAAAGACAATTGCACGGGTATTGTCAGTTTATCCTATATTTTATACGAGTTCCCGATACTTACTAGGTGTAAGAATTGTTATCCTTTTAAAAACACTAATGAAATATTTCACATCGTTAAAACCAACAGTTTGACTAATTTCTTGAACTGTTAAATTAGAATTAAGAAGCATTTGTTGAGTTGTAAAATTAACACCCTACTCCTGTTTAAACATCGACGCAGTTAAACAAGCCACTCCTTTAGGACGTATTGCAGAACCTGAAGAAGTTTCATATTTAATCTTATATTTAATTTCAGATGAATCAACATTCTCGACTGGATCGGAATTTGTTGTAGACGGTGGATTTACAGCTCAATAATTTTAAAAATTTGGTGTAGGTTATGTTTTCTATCATAAGCAAAAGGGACGCGATTGTGGAACAACAAAGATCGTAAATAATCAAACTTTTTATTAAAATTATGCCACACATAGAAGGAATCCGTTTTAAATCTTTTCAAAACGGATTCCATTTATTTAACACAGCCTGTATGTTTACATGGGTTTTTTGATTAAATTTTTTACTTTTAAAATTGTTTTTCTTTTTCATTTTTTCTTTCGTCCCTTAAATAAAATTTCATATAGGATTGCTTATTCCTTTATCATCACTTGCACATATAGACAGTGTAACCGTCCCTCCAATTGTCTGAACATCACTTACAATGAGAGAAACCTGAATGCTGCCCAATTGTGGGGGTTGATTAATTGTCGGTGTGGAAGTGGTAAATTATTGTATTACTAGCTGCAGAAACATTTCCACTTGTATCACGTGCTTTAATGAAGAAGCTGTAGGAAGTATTAGGACTTAAATTTCCCACTAAATTAGACGTTGAGGAAGTATTTCCGAGATAGACCATGGTTCTTGTAAACTTTAGGGATTTGACCTTCTTACCAAAATATTCTAAGTTTACCTATTACTAACTTAGTAATACGGCGAAAAAAGGCAACGAATTTACCGCTGCCTCTAAATGACTCATACCACTAATATGAAAGATAATGCTTCATTCTATTTTTCAATATATAAAGCCTTTTTCCTTTTTCTATAGAAATAAATAAAAGCAATCGAAATAGAAACAATACCTAACCAAATAATCCCAAGTTTAAGATTTCGCTCTTTCCTGCCTTGTTTAAAATGTTTCCGGTATAGTTCTTCTCCACCGTTATCGTTTATCTCATTTTCTATTCCAGATAATTTGCCACAAGAAATCAGAGAAAGTGCACAAAAAAACTATGACCTTCGTTTCGAAAAGGAGATGCAGCCTCTTCCGGCATTTTATCCCATTTTTTCTTTTGACCCTTTAGAAAGGCATTTTCAAATAACTCTTGAACTTCCTTTGTTATTGTATATTTTTTTGGTATCACTTTCTCATCGGTACTTAGGCCTAAGTGATATCCTTCTACTTTTGCTTCATTTTGGACTATTTGTAATTTTCTTCGGTTATAATCACCGTTACTTAAGATTTCCTAAATGCTTCTTTCAGTAATTCATTGGTCCATTCTTCTGGCACATTCGGATAATCATGCAGAGCGTGCAGAACTACCTCTTGGATTAAAATATCATCCTAATCATGTGCGGCTTAATTTTTTCTAAAAATGTCATTATGTATCCTCTCATTCCATTTATCAGTACAATTATTGTACGTTATTGGCAAGACAAAGTAAAAAACGAGTAGAATTTGCCCTTTTTTTGTTTTTTAACAATAATTGGGCTTATTTATTAGAATCGAAACAGAATTTACCTCGTCAAAATAAATGAGGTGATTAGAAAACATGAAAAAATTTAAACGTTTCATGCAAGTTGTTCTCTGTACAGTGTTGTTGGGGTCGGTATTTTATTTCGGTAATGGCAAGGCATTTGCCGAGGATCAATATATAACAATAAAGAAAGGTGATACATTATATAGCATCTCTAAGAAATACAATATTTCTATTGAAGATTTAAAGGAATACAATCAATTAAAAAGCAACAAGATTATTGCTGGTCAAACGTTAATCATTCCAGACTTTGAACAAACCAAACCAATCTATGTTGCCGTCGCGGGTTCTTTTAGCAAGAAAAGTAATGCAGATAAGCGGATGGCTCTTTTGAAAAAGAATGGGATTGAAGCACTCGTCGTTAAAAAAGTTATAAATGGTAAAACGTATTATCGCGTTCAGACTGGTGCCTTTTCAAGTAAATCCAAAGCGGAGAAAATGATCAAGAAGTTAAAGAATAACGGGATAAAAGATGCTTTCTTTTTAACGGAGAAACCTCTTCATATTAATGGAGTCACAGTAGGGTCTTCTTACAATCAGCTTGTTCAAAAATTCGGGCAACCAACGAAAACAGAGGATGATAAGAATACAAGGTCTCTTTATTATAAAAATGAAGGTGCCGGAGTTCGTGTAACCATCAATCCAGCCAATGATTCCATTGAACAGTTGCAAGTGTACCCAGAATTTTTGAAAACAACTTCCATCCCAACTGAGAAAAACAAAATCCTCAATGCTTATGGAAACCCAAATGAAGTTAAAATCGTAAGCTGCTATGAAAGTGCCAGTTGTGAACAAATCATTTATCGATTTAATAAAAACAAATTAATCGTTCAGATTGATCGAGATGGAAAGACGGTTCAGTATTTAGATTTACAAAAAACGAAATAATATAATAATAAGAATTGCGTCGTTCATCCCCCTCCCTGAATCTGGATACTTCAACGTAATACAATCAAATCTAAAAAAAGCCGATTTTCAACGGCTTTTTTTAGATTTGATTTGTTAATTCATTTATCCCTAATTTCCCATTAAGTTTTCAAATATAACAGAGATATTCCATTCCATCATTCCAATATAAGAATCTCCATCTTCACCTGGTTTTCCAAGAGAGTCTGTAAATAATGTCCCACCAATTGGAACACCAGTTTCTGTTGAAACCATTTCCATACTGCGAGGGTCGATACTCGTTTCTACAAATAATACTGGAATTTTTTGTTCATTGATTAAATCAACAATTTGCTTTACTTGTTGGGGTGTTCCTTGATTTTCTGCATTGATTTCCCAAATGTATCCTGCCTGAAATTCGTATGCATCACTAAAATATTTAAAAGCTCCCTCGCTTGTAACTAAAAAACGCTTTTCCTTAGGAATTTTATTAAAGCTTTCTAACGCTTCTTGATGAAGTTTTTCTAATTTCAAAATATATTCTTTAGCGTTTTTTTCGTAAATATTTGCATTCGCTGAATCTATTTCAATCAGTGCATCTCTTGCATTTTCTGCATACTTAATACCGTTTCGGATATCAAGCCATGCATGTGGATCCTCTTCACCTTCATTTCCTTCTGATGTTAAAAATTTAGGATCTACTCCTTCACTAAGTCTAAATACAGGCGCATCCTCACCAGTCTTTCCCGCAGTTTGGATAAGTTTCTCAAACCAAGAGTTACCCGCTTCAAGATTTAAACCATTATAAAAAACGACATCTGCATCTGTTGTTTTTTGAATGTCTAATGGAAGTGGGTCATATTCATGCGGATTAGATCCTACTTTAGCTAAACTATGAATCTCTATTTGATCGCCACCAATATTTTTTACGATATCATAAAGAATTGAGTAAGTCGTAACCACCTTTAACTTATCATCTTTATGTTCTTTTCCTGCTTCACTACCGGTTTCCTTACTTACACTACATCCTGCAAGAATTACAATTGCCAAAAGGCTTGTTATTATTAATTTTAAAATATATTTCATTGCTATTCCTCCTAAGTTTTTATGAAAGGGCTTGTTTTTTCCTTCTTGCTTTTAAGAAACGCCATAAGATACCTTGTTTTGGTGAAAAACCAAAGGCTAATAGGAAGAGGGCAGTTGAAACTAAGACAATGGTTGCTCCTGAGGCTAAGTTATAAGTGAAGCTAAAGTATAAACCCACAACCGATGCAATCACTCCTAAACCAGCTGAAAGGTAAATCATTACCCATAATCGATTGGTTAATAAGTAGGCTGTTGCAGCTGGTGTGATTAGCATAGCCACTACCAGTATGATTCCCACCGTTTGTAGAGAAGCAACAGTTACCATTGTCAGTAGCGTCATTAAAAAATAATGGATGATTTTAATTGGTAGTCCGTACGCTTCTGCCATGGTTGGATCAAAAGAAGTTACAAGCAGTTCTTTGTAGAACAAATAAATAGAAATTAACACAAATATTCCTATTCCCAGTGTAGTCCACATATCTGATGGTCGGACTGCTAATACATTCCCAAACAAGATGTGATAAAGGTCAGTACTACTTTTCATAAGGGTGATCAGAATAATCCCTAATGCAAAAGCAGCCGTAAACATAATTCCAATGGAAATATCATTTTTAATACGACTATTTTGGCTAACAAAACCGATTGACATTGCGGTCAAAACACCTGAAATAACGGCTCCAGCAAAGAAATTAATTCCAAGCATGTAAGCAATTGCCACCCCTGGAAGAACAGCATGAGAAATCGCGTCACCCATTAGTGCCATTCCTCTTAAAATGATAAAACAGCCCACTACTCCACAAATAATTCCAACCATTATAGAGGTTAAAAGAGCTTTTTGTAAAAATCCGTATTGAAACAAAGCCTCAATAAAAGACATTTATACCTTCACCCCCAATTTATCAAGAAACGAAAACTCTCCAGAATACGCTTTAGCCAAAACTTCCGCATTTAAAACCTGATTTATATCTCCAAAACCAATAAGTTCTTTATTTAACAGAACAAGTTGGTCGAAATAATCACTGACTTTACTTAGATCATGATGAACAACAAGAATCGTTTTGCCACTATTCTTTAATTCTTTCAATATAGTAATAATGGTTTCTTCACTTGATACATCTATACCAACAAAAGGCTCATCCAGAAAGAGCATTTCAGATTCTTGAGCAAGTGCCCTTGCTAAAAAAACTCGTTGTTGCTGTCCCCCTGAAAGTTCTCCAATTTGACGCTTACTAAATTCTGCAATACCAACCCTTTGTAAACATTGTAGCGCCCATTCTTTTTCTGACTTTTTTGGTCTTTTGAATAAACCTAGTTTTGGATACGTTCCGAGTAAGACAGTGTCTAAAACAGTGATTGGAAAATCCCAGTCAATATTGCTCCTTTGCGGGACATAGGCAACGGATTTTCTTAGCTCATTAAAACTTTTTCCGTATATTTGAACTTCGCCGTTATCTTTCGGGATAAGGTTTAACAATGCCTTTAATAACGTTGATTTCCCAGCTCCATTCGGACCAATAATCCCAACTAATTTACCTTGTTCTATTGAAAAACTAACATTTTTCAACGCTTCATTACCATGGTAGGACACAAACAAACTTTTCACTGAAAGCGCTGGATTCATTAATAATCATCTCCTTCATATCTAATGTTTTCTTTGTATAAAAATGTTGACTTAGTGCAACTTTTAATTAAAAAAATAAAGTGGAAATTTACCACATCTCACTTTAACTATATATATGGCATAATCCATAAAAGTTTCCCTTAGTAAACATTTTAATCTACAGTAAAAACCATGTCAATTAAAAAGACTTTTCTTTTGTATTCTCATCGAAGAATTCAAAGATGAAGTAGATGTAACAAAAGAAAATCAACGAATAAACGAAGATATCATTCTACAATTTATTGTCACCTCTTACGTAGGGATAGTGGAATGGTTGTTGAAGAATGGATGCATTATTCACCCCGTGTCAGTTTTACAGATACCTCTTGCATTGGTTGCACATTTTATATCAAAATTAACTAAAAAAATCCCCTTATCCTTTTTGGATTTGGGGATTTTCTTTATTACGTTAAAAGTGATAATGAAGGCAGTGTATACGAATGCTTCATTTCAGGCTTATAAATGGATTGGTCCTTCAGGTCCAACTGGGATTCCCAATAGGTACCAGATGACAACAAGAATGATCCAAAAGATTCCAAAGAATAATGTGTATGGGAATAGTGCTGAAATTAATGTTCCTAGACCAATCTTATTATCAAATTTTTTGGCGAATGATAATAACAATACGAGGTATGGAAGCATTGGTGTAATAGGATTTGTAATCGAATCACCAACTCGATAGATGGCTTGTGTAAACGCAGGATGATAATCCAAATACATAAACATCGGCACGAATATCGGCGCTAGGATAGCCCATTTTGCTGAAGCACTGCCTATTAATAAATTGACAGAAGCGACAAAAATAATAAACAGGACAATTAATGGAACACCCGTAAATCCTATATTGTTAAGGAAATTAGCTCCTTTTATCGCAATGATTGGTCCTAAGTTACTAGACGCGAAGAAAGCAAGCAATTGAGCTGCAGCGAACACCAACACAATGTATGGACCCATTGTACTCATAGCCTTACCGACCATATCTCCGAAATCTTTCGAAGTTTTAATCGACTTGGAGCCAATTCCATAGAAAAGGCCTGGAATGAAGAAAAAGATTGTTAACAGTGGTACGATTCCAGTAATGAACGGTGAACCATCAATGATTGAACCTGTTTCTGGGTTGCGTAGAATGCCGTTTTCGGGAATAATCAATGCTAATATTACGATTAAGAACACGAGTGCAGAAATCCCTGCCCATTTTAAACCACGGTTTTCTTCAGGTGTGATTGATTCCATCTTCTCTATATCACCTGTATAAGTACCGAAGCGTGGGATCGTAAACTTATGCGTCACCCATAATGAAACAAATAATAACACAATGGTTGAAACTGCGATAAAGTAATAGTTCATAGCAGGGTTAGCTGTATATTCAGGATTTACTGTTTGGGCCGCAGGTTCTGTGAAGCCCGCTACAAGCGTATCTGACATTCCAATAATAAGGTTAGCTGCAAATGCCCCTAAGGTGGAAGCGTAAGCGACTACTAAACCAACTAGCGGATGATAACCAAAAGCCATTAATACCGATGCTGCAAGGGGCGGTAAGACAACAGGGCCGGCGTCACCTGCAGCATTCCCGACTATAGCAATTAATATAATAGTTGGTATGATGACTTTCTTAGGTGTTGTCATAACCGCGCGCTTCATTAATGTTGCAAAGAAGCCGCTTTGTTCAGCAAGCCCAATCCCAATCATCATGACAAGTACCATGCCAAGCGGTGGGAACGCACTGAAATTGGTGACCATTTTTGTTAGGATTTCCACTAATCCTTCACTGTCTAGAAGATTATTAACAACCACCTTTTCTCCTGTAACAGGGTGAATCGCTGATACATGAAATAATGACGCTATAAAAGATGTCAGTAACGTAATTCCGCAAAGTATAAAAAACAATACGATGGGATCAGGCAATTTATTACCCGCGTACTCAATGGAATCTAGCATTCTGTCAAAAAATGATCTTTTCTTTTTCTCTGTATGTTGTTTCATTTTACCCCTCCTCGTAGTTGACTAATCTTTTGTTAGTGTTAAGGCAGTAAGAACGTGAAATTTTAATCCATCCTTTAACGCATTTTCATCAATATCAAATTTTGGATGATGATGTGGATAAGTGATGCCTTTTTCTTTATTTCCAGCCCCAATCATGACATAACAACCTGGCTTTTCGTCACTGAAAGCAGAAAAATCTTCTCCTCCAAGCATAGGGTCCACCCAATCAAGATGATGTTCAGTAAAATGTTCCTCAATCATATTTGCTATCTCTTCAGTTACTTCGATGTCATTAACGACAGAATTATAGCCATATGTGTAATTAACTGTAGCAACAGCACCATTTGATTTAGCAATTCCTTCGGCGATGTCAGTTATTCGGTTTTTGATTAGTTCACGTGTCGACTGAGAAAAGACTCTTACTGAACCACCAATTTCAACACAATCCGGGATGACATTAAGCGCTTGTCCCCCAGCCTGAAATTTCGTAACCGAAACGACCGCTGCATCAAGAGGAGCGACAGAGCGAGAAACAATATGATTGAGTCCAGTCACAATTTGTGCACCTGTTGCAAGAGGATCGATTGTTAATTCAGGTGTTGAGGAATGACCACCTTTCCCCTGAACAGTGATTTCAAATATATCACTATTTGATGTGATCGCCCCTTTCCTTATACCAATCGACCCATATGGAATGGTCGTCATTAAATGAATGCCTACCACCTGGTCCACACCTTCAAGAACTCCTGCAGCAACCATTTCTATCGCTCCTCCAGGAGGCAATTCTTCTGCATGTTGAAAGATAAAAACAATCTCACCACTCAATGATTCTTTCTGTTCAATTAATAGTTTTGCCGCACCGAGCAGCATGGAAGTATGGCCATCATGCCCGCATGCATGCATAACTCCATCATTTTCTGACGCAAATGGCAATTCAGTCGCTTCCTTTATTGGCAGAGCATCCATATCGGCACGGATGGCAATGACCTTCCCTGGTTTAGCTCCCTTTAACCTTGCTACCACGCTGGTTTTTGTCGGTCTTGATAATTCTAAACTACCAAAACTCTCAAGTACATCATAGACATATTGGGCTGTATTATACTCTTGAAAAGATAATTCTGGATGTTGATGCAAGTATCGTCGCCATTCGATAACGTCTTGAAAAACTTCTTCTATGCGTTGCAATACAGTTACATTTTCCATCTATATCCACTCCTATTTAACGAATAATTAACGTCATTGCGTTAATGCTTTATTATACTATAATAAATTTATAGAAAATTTTCAATACAATAAAAAAAATAGCTATCAATTAGCTATTTTTAAGAATGAAAACGATATAGTTTCATAGGTCTCCCTTTATCACTACTTTTGGTTTCGCCCACTTCCTTGACCAGCCCAGCCTTCCTAAGACCAAGGAGAATCCGCTGGGAATTGCGGAAGCTCATGCCAAGCTCTATGGCAATATCTCGTGAAGTGAATGTATCCCAATGTTTTTGTTCAACATAACTTCTAATTTTATTGTATAGCTGAACGCTAAGTTGAAACTCACTGAGCTTATGGACTATTTCGGGCTCATCACTTTTACTTATATAAGACAAGATTTCTTGATTACTTCTGTATTCTTCCACTATACCCTGTTCATCAACAATCACAATCATGTTATGGTTTGCAGCCCTGGAACGCTGAACTGCCTTTCTGGCATTATATTCAGCCTTAAGAACCGAATCACCAAACCCTACTCCCGCAGCAATAGGCTGTTTCCATTGATCATGCATTTTTTGAATGGTTTCCTGAAGGATATTGATATGATTTGTTACATCTCCCCTGGAACTAAATATCATGTAATCGCCTTTGCCTGCTTTTTGAAAAGAACCATTCAGTTGGCGGCTAACACGAAGAAGAGCTTCTTCCATTTTCAAATCTGCATATTGGATATCATAGAGTAATTCTTCCTTCACCTGCTCTAAATCTGGTTTCTCGGCTTCAATAAAACAAATAGCAACCTGTGTATTTTGATAATATTGTGCTTTTGCTTTTTCAGAAAGGGATATTAAGGTTTGTTTGGTTCCAAGTCTTGTGGTTGTTATCCATGAGACCGGTATTTCCTTCTGCTCCAGCCGTTCCTTCACGTTCGGATAACATGTAAGTACACCGTCAATTTCTCCTTTTTCCCAAAGCTCGTGATGAAACCTATAGATGTCCTGTTCATTCACATCAGCCGGGAATTGTTTAATCAGCAGGTTTTTGATAGGTGCGTCTAGCTGTCTCACCTCTGCAGTACTGATCGCATCGGGAAGGTCAATGCTTATCTGTTTAAAACCCGCTTTCTTTTGTAAAAGGAGACTGATTAGCGAATTATATAATCCAGTCTCCCAAGATAATATGCCATGAAGGCTATCGTCTTCTCCGATTACACTCTTTGCAATCGCATAAGGAATGGGCCCAGAAAAAAGCCAGGCATCCACACCTTTTCTATGCTGTAACACAATCTCTTTCGTTTCAATGGCCTGTTTATAAGGAAATGGAAGAAACATGATATTTTTCTCAAACTCTTTGGCAACGTCTAAAATACGCTCAATCGAAAGTGCTGGTCCTACCACTCCTACCTTATACAATAATATCACCTTCCTCTGATAAAATAGGGTTTGTTAAAAATCATAGCACAAAAAAAGCCTTTAGCCCAAAAACTCGCAGACTTTTCTAGTAATGGTTTAAAATTTATCCGGACCCAAGCGAATATCCCTATTCGTACCTGTTATGCTAATTTAATAGATTTCAACTTTAAGTCACATGCGGTTTAGTAAGAAGATAATGGGAGAGTTGGTGACCACGTAATGGACATTTAAAAAAGACATATTGAAAGCAGGGATCTTCCTCGATCCCTGCTAATTTGTTTCGTTTTTTTATTGAATGTTTTATTTTAAATCATTACTTCAATAATAACACTCTATTGGGATCCTGGCTTAGCTCCCACATCTCCAGTCGAATACCGGACTCAGGTCTTAGAAGCTGCTTAAACTTTTTGTCTAACTTTATTGGGTCAGATCAGAATGGCCCTGCTTTTTAATTGACTATTACCTTTCCAACCATTCCTTCCTTGAAATGGTAACTACATATCAGCTCATATGTACCAGTCTTTTCCGGTTTCACGGTAATGGTTTTTTCTTTTCCCGGCTGGACTTCTTCGTCAATTCTAAGCTCTTTCACTGTAAAGGTGTGTTCTCTCTTACCAACGTTTTTCAATATCAACGTTGTCGTTCTTCCATTGGGAATAGTGATGACTTTTGGATTAAAGTAATCATCGTTCAACTCGACCTCAATCGCTTTCACCGTCTCCAAAGGCTGTGTTGCAACACGGGATTCGGCAAATACGCCTAGTGAGCCTGAAGTTGTCACAACCACAATCATTGCAAGTAAAAACACCAATCCTGTTAACCACTTTTTCACAGACATTCTTAATCCCTCCTTTCCTAATCCCTATTTTTTACCACTTCATTAAATATTATCAATGTAAATTGGGTTCCAGTGTGCATTCAAATAGTAACTCCTTTATCTGAAAGAGTTACAAGAGAAAAGGACCGACTCTAAAACGATCTTCTGAATCCATTCTTATTCAATTAACCTCCCTCTATATAGAAAGAAAAAGCCGCCAAAAGGCAGCTAGGTCTCCAAAACTTGCTTCCGTTAATTGAAGAAAACTATCAACCAATAAATTGCCTTAACAGCTGGTTAAACTTGTCACGTTCTTCCCAAAAAGAACCATGTCCGCTGTAACGAAACGGAACAAGCTGTGAATTACTTATTTTTTGGTTTAGTTCCTGAGCCTGTGTAAATGGAATAACTTTGTCGTGAATACCGTGAACTATTAAGGTAGGGACAAGTATTTTTTGCAAATCTGTATAAAGCTTCTCATCTCTTAGTGTAATTATGATTGCTGCCGTTGACCAACCTGCTGCTTGTAACCCTAATTGAAAAAACCATTCAGAGAATGTACTTGTGATATATTGAAAGAAAAAGTTGTCTGTCACTTCTCGCATCATCTTAGGACGGTCATTTAACGCTTGAATAAGGAATCTATTCGCAGTTTCAGTAGAAAACCCTATTGGAGCTGCAGCGTCTACTAGGACGAGGTTGGATACTCCGTAACCATTATGTCGGGACATATACCGAATTGAGATTGCTCCACCTGTAGAGTGACCTACAAGAGTGAAATTGTCTAATTGAAGTACATCAACTATTGTACGTATATCATCCGCCAATCGGTCAAAATTGTATCCACTTATTGGCTTATCCGAATTTCCAAATCCTCTCCAGTCAATTCCGATACAGCGGTAACCCATAAAGTGAAGAACATTAAATTGATACTCAAACTGTTTATGGCTTAACGGCCAACCATGTAAAAACACTACCGTCTTATTGCCCACGGGATTTATATCCTCTACAAATAAATTCACGCCTGATTCTACCGTAACATAGTATCCCACACCGATTCCCCCTAAAAATGGCTCTACCTATATGATATTCATTTAGGCAAAAATAGGTGAATGCCTATTACTTATTCAGCGTGCCGAGTCATCGGTGATAATTGACGGTTCTTATTGAACTATAAGTGGCAGTATAGTTGAATAAAAATTTTTCTAGGTTCCCAATGAATAAAACGGGCAATAATTCCTCTAAAAACAATAAATATTGGAGGCGTAAGGGATGCTAGAAGAGTCCTTTATCAAATAGCTTTAATCGTCTTAGCAAATGGACAAAAGCATCCCACCGTTTTTAAAGTTTACTATGACCGCAAGGTTAACGAAGGAATGAACAAGAAAAAAGCAATCGGGCATCTTTGCGGTAAAATAGCTGCTCTTATTTACACAGTTCTTAAAAACAAAGTGAAATACGATCCGATAGTCCACGCTAAGGCTTGTGGTATTGAAATAGATAATCTTTATATTAAAAATGGTGAAAGCGAACCCAAGTTATTAAATGAATAAAAGCTTAATCAAAATGGATTTTTATTCAACACTCCTAAGTATAATAAAAAGACCGAAATCACCTATTATTTTGTAAATTTTAGGTGATTTTAGTTTTTAAAACCATTTATTAATTTTAATAAAGCACTACACTACGTTTAAGTGTAATTTTTCACAAATTTTTTAGCCCCCTCCAATCTGTTATGCGTTGTATGCGAAGAAAATAGATCCAGTCCAGATAATTTAATTCTTTGTAATGATTGTAGTGAAAACTTAAAACAACGATGACAAGCATTGTTGCATAAATATGAAAAAATAGAAAATCAACTTTTAATTGAAGGAGGTTTTTATGATGGGTATTTTAGCGAAAATCATCTGTAAATTAAAAGATCACGTTTATGAAGAAACAAATCAGAGACCCGATGGATGGGGATATATTGCAACTTGGTTTATATGTAACCGATGTGGTCATGAAAAAGTAGTTACTATCCGAGAGGATGAAGTTTAATTTATGTCATCAAGTAACGGTGTCTACTACGGAAAAAGGGCAGGTTGGTTAGTTTAATCTGTCCTTCTGCCCTTTCATCCCTTCTTCAATTCTGCGCCGTTACTTGAATAAGGAAAAAGCCTTGCTGCTTTACAGCGTTAGCATATTAAGACAAAAGTAACCAAATGGCAGCAGTATCTTAGACTCTTCCACCCATTAATTAAAAAGCTCATTAATTTCACATTTGAATCGAAAGATGACGTAATAATAAATTTATGAATTTGGTTTAAACTACTAAAAACTGAAACAGGAGCACAAAATATGACTAACCGATTTGAAAAAAGGTTTTAAGGATATTATTTGTTTTTGGAATCGTCACATTTATAAATTTAGTTAGAAAGCCACCATTAAAAGATTGGTTGATTATTTTTTTATTAAAAAGCTACATTGCTTCAATATTTGATAATGTTCTAGTGAAAAAAGGCTACCTTAAATATCCAGTTAATTTATTTAAAACTTTTGACATTAGTGTTTTATTTAGTTACTTACTATTCCCTGTAAGCTGTATTTACTTTAATCAATTAACCAGAAAATCAAGTAACTTAGGAATTATTATTAAGGCGTTATTATTTAGTGCCCCATCTGCATTAGCAGAGGATTGGATTGAAAAAAACACAAAGTTAATTAGCTATAAAAAATCATGGACATCAATCCATAGTTTTTTTTCAATCGCCTCAACCTTTATTATGGTCAGGTATCTTATGGGGTTAATTAGGAAATTATCAATGAAACAAACTGAAAACACCCAATAGTTCACATCCGAAGCGTTATAAACGCTTCTTATTTATGTCATCTTTGGTGTCTAATGCGACATAATCACTTTAGATTCTTACAGAACTTACCTGTCCGTTAGTGGACCAAGAAAAAGGGAGGGGAAAATAAATACGGAGAAGCTAAAAAGCATAGAGGCCCCTATTTGAAGGGTTCCGTACACAACATGGATTGCCATTAATACAGTAACCATAATAAATAAAACGAAATCCTTACTCACTCCGTCGCCCCTCTTGTCTTCTCACATTCCCTTTTTTATTCATGACTCGTACGAAATACCTTGTTAGGGAAATTATAAAATCAATCAAATTACTGTATATTCCCTTACCAAAATTTAGGGTTACGATCATAAACAAAGAAAATCCCAGCCTTTTCTTAAAGATGGGATCCCGACTTGTTAAGGGTGAAACGTTCTTTAATTCAAGTCATTATAAATCTTCGACACTAACACTCTATTAGGATCTTGGCTTAGCTCCCACATCATCGCACCACCCAGGCTGTTTGCCTTGATAAAGGATGTTTTATATCCGATTGATTCTGTGTCATCATAACTGATAAATTGAGATCCATTAAACAGCCAAGGTACTTTGGAATCCGGTTCCCAGTATCGAATGAATCCATTTTTGTTAACATAGTTCGCTTCTAGATTCGCATAACTGATGGCAGATCCACCGCCCGCGAAGGACTGGTATAACCCGTTATTACTATTTGTTACCTGGTTATAGGCCCTGCCGTAGAAGGGAATTCCCATGATGAGTTTATTTGCAGGTACGGTTCCTAAATATAGACATTGGTGGATATTACTATCTATATGTTCTTATGGATACTATCTATCCATTTAGCACGCAAAACGAACAGAGCTTTTTGCGAATCACGTTAGGGAATCACGCCCTAATTCTAGAATGGAAACATCCGTCTTAAAAAGTCTTTCGACTCTTACAAACTTCAACGCTTCCGTCGCAATGCCATGTCTTCCATCCATTCGATAAAATCCACGTCACAGGATACCATTAGATACTCTAGACTGGCTGTTAGCCACGCTCTTTCTTACTTAAATAATCATAAATTGGAGTACGTGGTCCTATTCTTCCTTGCAGGTAAATAGGAAGCGTTGCTCCAATTTCTCTAAGGATTTTGTTAAATATCTGCCTTTAATAGTTCAATTTTATCTTTAAAGGTATATTGTTTCGTCAAATGTCTGGTGATCGTGCGCCAATTGCTAAAATTAGATTTTTTCTTATCAAATTTCTTTGGAAAAGATAGCACAGTATCATATTTTGGTTTTTCCGTTTTAAAATAATAGCCTCTTCTCGCAATCATACAGGCAGCCGAACTATGGGAACTTAGTCCATATCTCGCCATAAATTTCATCTGCCCAATTTGGCTCGTATAAGCAGGGTTCACCTTTCGAATTCTGACTCCCTCTTTTTTTCCTTTGGCTTCGATTAATTGATTAAATGAAGAATAGGTAAAACCCGAAAGCATTCGTGCATATTTAGGTCCCAGTTCACGTAATTTGGTTTTCTTCTTGGAAAAATCTAATTTTTCGATGACAACGTCTTTTTGTACCAAAACGGCATAACCAATAATCTGTTTAATCGCATCACTCAACGAAGCTTTTACCTGTTCTGTTCGCCGATTGTACATAGGAACATTTATGCGCCAACTTTTTATCGGGTTACCGAATCGATCTATTTCACAGATGGATAAAAAACCAGCATTGAGGTCGACTCCTATCAATCCATTTAGGTTTGATGTTCCTATTTTTGGAATATCTCTCTCCACTGTTGCGTTCACATACCAACCTTTTTTCTGTTTTAAGAAACGAAATGTGATGGCGGTGTAATATTTTTGAGGTTTACCGGTTCGGGTAACCCCCATATAAGAAACTTTCGCCTGATCAATCATTTCCTGCCCGTAGGGGAACTCCACCTCCGGAAAGGAGATATATTTTCCAAATTCCGAAATAAACTGATCCGCAACACGTAGACGTAACGTGTTATGCAAATCGTAGGTAGCTGTTTGATTCCCAAATGTTTCATCCTTTGAACCGATGACTAAAAACCGGGAGCTTCTTGCGGCAATCCAGTCCTCTTTCCATTGTCTATGGTCGGTATATTTATTTTCTTCTAAGTGAAATTGTTTATGGAATAGCTTCTTCGAACCGAAACAGAGACGAATCTTTTTAATTACTTCATCTGACTTCAGCTTTTCTAATTTTTGCTGTAAATTTCTAAGTTTTCGGTTTTTCTGATGAAGATAAAATTTGAGATTTTGATAGGTTTTAATTTTTTGGAGAAAAATAGTACTCGCTTGGGGAATTCGTAGGAGTTTTTGGTGTAGTTGTTCCTTTTGTGTGGTTTTCTTTCTGATGATTTTCTGTAAATATTCAGTTTTTGTTTCAAGTTCTTGAATTTCTTGTTTTCTTTTTTCTAAGATAGAAGAGACCTTCCCGTCCAATTGTATTCTAATAGAATTAAATTGCCGTGCCGTCAAGCCATTTTGTTTGGAAAAGTTCTTTTTTAATTGGGATGAGGAAACGCCTTGTATATGAGTTAGAACGAATAATTTCCGCTCTAACATTCCAAAAAATTTCCCATATTCAGAAAGATACATATCCGATGTACAATCCGTATTTAGAAAATGATTACTAAGTTTGGTCTGGTAAGTTTGGTCTGGTAAGTTTGTAACATCCCTTCAGATCCCTTCAATTATTAAATACATGAGAACAAAAAAAGAATCAGAATCATACTAAAAAGAGGAATCACCTGATGTAAGATTATCTTTTGTGGTAAACGCTTTACGAATAAATAATGTGGTAAAATAAGTAATAATACAAACATATGTTTCTATATAATAATACCACATAAGTCCCCTATTGTCTATCAATAGACACTTTTTTGGAAACTGCTAGTAACCCCTTTATTGAGATAAAGGTTGACTGTATCTTGTACACTCCACTCCCAAGTGAATCCAGACTCGGGATCCCGGTACAAAGGAGCATTCATCCCTGTCATACTCTCCCAGGATCCGTGAATATCATAGGTCATGAGTTGAATGTAATCGACATACTGGTGAATTACGTTTAGTTCTGTGTTTGCAGCATAGGAACTGCCTGCTCCAGCGGCAATGGTTAACAAATACGTTTTCCCATCCTTAGCACTTTGAGCATCCAATGTTTCTCTTATTTTTTTCAAAAGAAGCGTAAAAAATCTGCTTGTCCTCAGGACGGTTGATATTGTCTGCCTCTCCCCCGCCTACTGGATATTCCCAGTCCAAATCAATGCCATCAAATCCATATTTCAAAATGAATTGCAGGCAGCTTTCAGCGAAGATCGCTCTCGACTGCTCTGTCAAGGCTACATCCGAGAACTTTTCTGACCAAGTCCAGCCACCCACAGAAATTAATGTTTTCAAATATGGGTATTGCTGTTTAAGCTTGGTTAATTGATAAAAATTCCCCTTGGTAAGGCTGATCGGCTGTATCTCCTGGAAATGGCTTTTCAACATCGGCCCAAGAGTCGCCTAAGGCAATTTTTCCATCTGAAGAAATGTTGGCAAATGCGTAGTTAATGTGGGTAAGTTTACTTGCATCAATATCTGCTGCCTGAAAGTTTGAATACGTGGACCAGCCCGTATAATATCCGACTTTTTTATAGGCCGTTGGTTCAGGGGTAACTGCATTTTTGACAATGACTGTTTTGGAAACCTGCGTAGTTTGATTAGCAGTATCGTACACAATCACCTTTAATGTTTGACTGCCATCCGGGACCCATGGATCGGTAGCCCAATTCAAACTAAAGGGCGCTGACGTTCGCGTTCCAATTAAATATCCCCCATTATTGCTGTAAAACTCTACCTTGCTTATTCCTTTATCATCAATTGCATTTACAGACAATGTAACCGTCCCGCCTATAGTCTGACCATCACTCGCAATCGGAGAAACCTGAATGCTGCTAACTAGCGGTGGCTGGTCGACTGCCGGTGCGGAAGTCGTAACATTTATCGTATTACTAGCTGCAGAAACATTTCCACTTGCATCCCGCGCTTTTGACAAAGAAACTATAAGAAGTATTCGAAGCTAAATTCCCCACCGTATAAGCGGTTGAGGAAGTATTTCCGAGAGTACCGCGGGGACGGTTCTCACGGTCTTTTTTCAAAACTTCTACCAGGAGAACCGTCCCTCAGTCCCTCCCAGAGCTATATACCGCACTCACATTAACAGTTCACAATACTGTAACAACTTCTCACAAATCCCCCTGTCCTTTTGCCCTCCTGATTTATATATAGAGGGTAGAAAGGGTGGTGCATTTTTATGAATTTGAAATCTGGCAGAATTGAAGGGTTTGAAGGATATTCTCAGTTTAAGAGTGTGAAGGAGTTTAATACGCATATAGAGATGTGGTTAGCTGAGAAGAAGCAGGAGTTCTCAAAGGGAGAGCTTGTTGGATTGAAGCGTTTGGTTCGTTTTTCTGCAAAAGTCCCTGGGGTTTGTAATGCAAAGATTGGGACTGTGCTAAAAGCGATTAATGAACATTATCAAGGTAATGGGATCTCTCGCTCTACTTTTAAAAGGATGATCATCAAAGCTAAGGTGTTAGGAATCCTGACCATCTATGAAACGGAACGGAAAAATGGTTCACAATCTAGCAACCTTTATAGCTTTAATCGCTTCCCACAAAGTGAACCACCCAAAGCGAAAAAATTGGACCAGCCTAAAGAAACTAATAATCTTTTAAAGCTAATAATCAAAAGAATAATAAACGTAATGAAGCGCCGATTGAACTCGATCACACTTTTGTTAGTGATAAAGTTCCTCAAAACTTTGTTCAAGCCGTAAAATACTTCTTTTCTGATGCTAAAACAATTGAAGAATACTGGCATATGGTCCAAATCGCTGCTTTTAGATTTGAATTTGATCAACATTCAGAAGACATTCTCAGTATCGCGATTCAGTCCTTTAAGCAGTTAATCCGTAAACTGAAATCTACTAAATCGGTATTAAAACCAATCGCCTTCTTTTATGGAATTGTAAACAACAAATTAAAAGAACTGTTTCTCAATCAATTAACTGAAGTTCGTGAAAGTAAGCTGATACGCTATGTCCTCGAAACAGGTGAAGTCATGTACTTTGATTGGCTGCACAGTTAATCATAATATTTGGGTGTAAACCTTTTGGATTGTGCTTTTCCATTGAAAAATATTGATAAATTACTATCTGGTTTAAAAAAAGACATGGTATAGGCCGAAACCATTCCCACGTCTGCTTTGGTAGATTAATCAAGAGAACACAAACTACATAATTAAATACTTCTCCCCTTTTTCATCAAATGCTTGCTTAAAATCAAAAGCAAAAGAAGTGGGACCATGCTCTAAATAATAGTTATATCTTTTAAAAGCCTCCTGCCAAGAGACATCCTTTACCTTTTCTGTCCACCAGACGACATACGAAAGGTGTTTCTCTTGATAAGGCACCATCCATTTGCTCCTGTCTCTCATTGCTTGCCTGTGCTGACCCGCATAGGTGAAACGATGCAAGCCTTGAAGGCTTTTCCATACGGTTAGTGTAAGTACAGGGAACCCATCCCCTTTGGTGGCTTCTTCGGGGATTGGGACTCCATAAGGTGAAAACTCCTCAACTAGTTGCCCTGTTTTGGAAGCCTGTCGCATTACTTCGTATCCTACTTCAAAAAATTCACGAGAGGCAGGGTGGTCATAGGGGTAATTTAGCCTGCCCACAGTATAAATCGAAACGAAAGCCATATGTATCCCTCCAATTACAGTCTTTACCTAGATATATTCATGTATAGAGGGAGCATATTACTGCTAGTTACCACAAGAAAGATCGCTATATCTATGACTTTCAAAAATAGAAATCTTTCTTTTATTTATTCTCTGATAAAAGTATTCAATTTGCTGTTGGACTATTTTTTCAATTGCCATTTCTTCAACCTCTATTTATAAATGTGTATTTTTAACGCCTTTGAATTTTGAATACAGTTGACATAATATAATTATGTAAAAATGATTAGTAATGCATTCTTCAAGAGGATGAATTTTATTTGTTTGTTTCAATTTTTCTCTGACTTAGACCCATGCTTTATGACACTTCAAATGTCATTGCCCTAAAATCCTCAAATGCTCACACATTCAATGGTCTGCTTATCTACCATTACTCCTCAGATTATTGCGAAATCCAAGATTCATTTTCTCAATTTACTATTCTCCTAGTTCACATCTCCGAACTTTCTTCAATAGAATGGATGGTGCCTGGCACACGAAAAAGCCTCGCAGTTATACGAGGCACTTCAAAAGACAAATAATGATCAGTTCGGATCAAAATCAAATGCAGTAAAATTAGTGGGTTGACTAATCGCGGTATCCCATTCGCTGTGTTCTTCTTTGTCATAATAAATTGGATTTTTTATTCCTAATGCCTTTGCCAACGATTTAATTTTGCCCCTCTCTCAATTTCAAATGATTCGTGGTAATGAGTGAACTCCTGTTTCATCTCACCCCTCTTTTCACAAGATTCTGTTCGTTCTTGATAGATTTGCCATTTCAAATAGATTACCAATCGGAATGTTCAAATTCTTAAATCTTTCGTCGTCCGAGGCTCCTTTTTTCCACCGGTAATAGAGCTGTTGCAGGATAACCGCAAGCTTATAAAAACCAAATGCTACATAGTAGTGGATGTGCGGAATATCCCGACCACTCTCCTTTGCATACATTTCAGCCATTTCTCTTCTCGATAAGAAGCCAGGTTGGTTCGTTACCACCGAAATGCCGATGTTAGGATCACTTATTTCCCCCCAATAGGTTAAAACTGACCCGATATCGCTCATCGGGTCCCCAATGGTTGCCAATTCCCAGTCCAGTACTCCATTTACTATAGTTGGGTCAAACGGGTCTAGAACGATGTTATTAAGTTTAAAATCATTATGAACAATTGTTGTATCAAAGGTTGTTGGCATTTCACTTACTAGCCAAGCTTCTAATTCCACTACTCCTCTCATTTCATACGTTTTTGCCATCCTGTAACGCTTTATCCAGTTGTGAACCTGCCTATCTAAATAACCCTCCGGCTTTCCAATATCCACTAAGCCCGCATTCTTGTAATCGACATGTTGAAGTTCTATCAAACTTGTAATCATACTTTTTGATAGAGCTGGGCCAACCACCTCAGATGGTCCATATGAGTCAGGAAGAACCTCGTTAATCACAATCCCTTTCTTTTTTTCCATGAGGTAAAAATGTCTCCCCATTATCGCTGGGTCGTCACTGTAGAAATACGGTTTTGGCGCAAGGGGATAAACACAATGTAATCGATATAAAATCGTATATTCGCGTTTAATATCATGAGCTTTTGCAGGAATTTCACCAAATGGCGGTCTCCTTAACACAGTTTCCCAATCACCAAAGGATAGTAAATATGTGTGATTGGAATAGCCTTCGGAAAACTTTCTAACTTTCATTTCTTTATTAGGAATATTAGGAATCTGTTCTCATACAAGCGTTTCTAAACGATTCCAATTTATATGTTCGTGATCAATATATCGGTTGATTGCATTCATATTTTTATACCACCTCCAATCCAACTTAAGGGGTTTCACCTATGGGTCCGAACAACTAATTTCCCCCAGGTTTTCCGGCTGCCCAATTGATTTAATGCATTGGGGACTTCTTCGAAGGTACAGTTTTGATAAATTAGCGGCTTAATTTTTTCTGTTTTGTATAATTCCATTAACTTGACATGACTTGCTTTAACTTTTTCTGGAAATAGCTTTCGGAAATAGCCAAAATGTACACCGACAAGTGAGTAATTCTTAATTAATGCGTGGTTCATCGGTGCCTCAGGAATGGTTCCACCTGCAAACCCTATTAACAACAACCTGCCATCAAATGCTATACATTTTCGGGACTTATGGAAAACGTCTCCTCCAACTGGGTCAAAGATTACATCTGCTCCATGCCCAGCTGTTTCTTTCTTTACCAGTTGAACAAAGTCTTCTTCCTTGTATTTTATTACTACATCTGCACCCATCTCTTTACAGATTTTGATTTTTTCTGCAGATCCAGCAGTTGCAATCACCTTTGCCCCAAGTGCTTTCCCAATTTGTATTGCTGCAGACCCAACCCCTCCAGATCCAGCATGAACTAGAAGATTCTCGAAAGGTTGGAGTTTTGCCTTAGTAATTAGCCCATAATAAGCGGTATGGTAGGTGATGAACATGGCTGCTGCCTCTTCGTACGCCATCTCATCAGAAATTGGGAACACGTCCTCTTCTTTTACAACCACCGATTCGGAAAAGCCTCCGTTTGGAAGTAGAGGAAGCGCGAGGACTCGCTGGCCAATGGAAAAGGAGGTATTTTCACCGACTGCTTCAATTACTCCTGCTACTTCTGCACCCGGCGTAAATGGCAAGGCTGGTTTCTCCTGATATTTTCCTTGGCATTGCAAAATATCAAAGAAATTAAGGGCAAACGCTTTCACGTTTATAACTACTTCTCCTTTTGCAGGAACTTGCCTCTCGATTTCTTTCATTTCAAGAGCCTCATTCGGTTCTCCTATCCTTGTCACAAACCAAGACTTCATTTGATGCATCGTCCCCCTATATTTGTTCTCTAATTTCCATTCTGGCAATATCTCTTAAATAAACTTTGTCAGGTCCATCGACAATCCTAAGTGTCCTTGCATTGGCGTAGTGAGCAGCAAGAGGGAAATCATTGGTAACACCAGCACCGCCAAACACCTCAATAGCACGATCAATGACACGAATAGACACACGTGGCACTGCAACTTTTATCATTGCAATTTCTTTTCTTGCAGCCTTAGCCCCTTCTCGATCAATCTTGTTTGCAGCATGCAAGGTTAGAAGTCTAGCTTGCTCTATATCAATCCGGCTTTCAGCAATTTGCTCTCTTATGGTCTCCATATCAATTAATTTTGAAGAGAACGCTTCGCGGCTATTGGCACGTTTAATCATTAATTCAAGTGCCCGTTCTGCAGCTCCGATTGCTCGCATACAATGATGAATTCTACCAGGACCTAAGCGTCCTTGAGCTATTTCGAAACCTCTTCCTTCCCCTAGTAAAATATTAGAAATCGGAACACGTACATTTTTATAGTGGACTTCCGCGTGTCCATTGGGTGCATGATCATAACCAAACACCGGCAAATGCCTTATCACTTCAACTCCTGGTGAGTTAAATGGAACAAGAATCATCGATTGCTGCTTATGGCGTTCAGCACTTGGATCTGTTTTCCCCATAACGATGGCTATTTTACACCGTGGGTCTAAGGCCCCAGTAGACCACCATTTTTTTGCGTAAATGACATATTCATCACCATCCCTAAGAATGCTGCTTTGAATATTCGTTGCATCAGAGGATGCAACAGCTGTTCTGTCATGGAGAAAACTGAACGTATTTTCCCTTCTAAAAGCGGCTCAAGCCACTGCTTCTTCTGTTCTTCCGTCCCATATTTAAGGAGGACCTCCATGTTCCCTGGATCAGGAGGATTACAGTTGAAAATTTCAGGGGCCATCAGGGAACGGCCCATGATCTCACATAGTTGAGCATATTCATCATTTGATAGTCCTTTTCCGTATTCTTTATCGGGAATAAATAAATTCCATAACCCTTGAGCTTTTGCTTTTTCCTTCAATTCTTCAATTAAAGGCGGAACTACCCAACGATCTTCCTTACGGTTCAACTCCTGTTCCAATACCTTTTCATTCGGGTAAATATGATTCTCCATAAACTCAATTAATTGTGTTATTAAGTGCTTTGCTTGAATTGACAGTTCTTTAAACACGCATCCCCCTTCTTTCTATCAATGCATCTTCAAATTTACCTCGTGAAATTTGTGATTTTAGAAATAACGTTCCTTAAAGGTGTATAAATTTAGGACTGCGTTTCTCAAGAAAAGCTTGCACTCCCTCTCTAACATCTTCCGTTTGAAAAACATCTAGAAAGTGATTTAATTCAAGGTCGAGAGCAGCTTTAAACTCTAACTCCATACCATCATTTACAGACCTTTTGATTCGACTTAAAGCTTGTAAGGAATACCCGGATATTCTCTTAGCCATCATTTGAGCAGCGTTCAATCCCTCACCTGTTGGGACGACTTTATTTATTATGCCAATTTCCTTTCCTTCTTTTGTCGAAAGTGGCTCTCCCAAAAACATCAATTCTTTTGCTTTTGCCTCACCTACAAGCCTTGGTAAACGCTGTGTACCACCGCCTCCAGGAAAAAGTCCTAATTTGACCTCAGGTAATCCAATTTGCACATGTTCCTCAGCAATTCGAATATCGCATGCTAATGCCAGTTCACATCCACCGCCAAAGGTGATCCCGTTAAGCAAAGCAATGGTAGGTTTGGCGATTTCATCAATAAGATTGAAGACTCTATGAGATTGTAAAACAACTTTTTTTAATTCCTCTTTAAATGTAACCATTGTGGAAATTCTTTGATATCTGCTCCTGCCATAAACGCTCGTTGACCTGCACCTGTTAAAATAATAACAGTTACTTCCGAGTCATCTGAAATACTAGTAAAAACCTCTTCTAACTCTTTTACCACTTGATTGCTTAAGACATTCATAGGGGGATTATCAATTGTTACGGTAGCAATGCCATTTGCCCTTTCCATTTTTACTAAATTACCCATTTCCCCTTCCTCCTTTGGTTATGTTGATACTTTTTTATCTTTTAGCCATTCGAATAGCTCCATCTAAACGTATGGTTTCACCATTTAACATTGTATTTTCGAAGATAACTTGAACTAGTTGGGCATATTCAGACGGATATCCTAATCTAGAAAGAAATGGAACTCGTTTTTACCGAAACAGTATGTTTATGGTTATCTAAAATCTTGGTTTTACTGAAGGTCAAAAAATCGAATTATTATATCTCCCTTAAATCATGGTTATTCAACCATCTCCCACCATCCATTGTGATACATTCTCCATTAATGTATTCTGCATCAGGTGACAATAGAAAGTGTGCTAGTTTTGCTATCTCTTCGACTTTACCTAAACGTTTAAGGGGGACCTGATTGATTGCTTTTTGGTATCCATCCTTAGAGTCTATTAATCTAGTCACCCCTTCGGTATTTTCGATGGGTCCTGGGGCAATACAATTGGCTCTGATTCCATATTTACTTCCCCACTCAACTGCAAGGGTACGGGTCATTGCCAGAATTCCAGCTTTTGCACTGCAAGCATGCACATTTCCTGGTGCAGCACCCCATGCCATCGTAGCTACGATATTGAGAATGCTTCCGTTTTGGTTGTTTTGTATCCAATCTTTTGCAACTGCTTGAGAACAATACCATGTACCATTTAAATCAATATTAATAACGGTGTTCCAACCATTAACAGAAAGTTCCTCCGATGCACAGATAAAGTTTCCGGCTGCATTATTTACAAGTGCGTCGATTCTTCCAAATGTTTTCTTTGCGGTAGCAACCATGTCTTTGACATTCTCAGGTATTCTAACGTCCATTTGAAAGTCTAATACTTGACCTTCAAAGGTTTCAATTTCCATTTTTGCACTTTTTAAACGGTCAGCATTTCTTCCTGAAATGACAACATTTGCTCCTTCTTCAGCAAACTTCTTTGCCATTGCTTTCCCTATACCACTCCCACCACCTGTGACAATAATCGTTTTTCCATTCATAAGAACTTCCTCCCTGAAAATGTTTTTTTCAATACTTTTTCTAGTAGTTATTCTTATTTATCTCGGAGCCATACGAATTGCACCGTCTAAACGGATGGTTTCACCATTTAACATCGGATTTTCAATAATGGATTGAACTAGTTGGCCGTATTCAGATGGGTACCCTAATCTTGAAGGAAATGGAACTTGTTTACCAAGAGCCTCGATTACCTTTTCTGGCAATGTGCTAAACAATGGGGTTTCAAAAAGTCCTGGAGCAATGGTTAAAACTCTTATGCCATGGGTGGCTAAATCACGAGCAATAGGCAATGTCATTCCAACAATTCCACCTTTCGACGCACTATAAGACGCTTGACCCATTTGCCCATCAAATGCTGCAACGGAAGCGGTATTGATGATGACACCTCGCTCGCCTTTATCATTTGGAATATTCTCTACCATTTTTTCTGCAGCTAATCGAATAACATTAAATGATCCAATAAGGTTCACATTAATAACATGGATAAAACTTTCTAAATCGTGGGCTTTCCCTTTACTTACTGTTTTTTTGGAGTTACCAATTCCTGCACAGTTAACAACAGCATTAAAACCACTAAATTTAGCTGAAACTTCTTCTAATGCATTCTGGAGACTAAACTCATCTGTAACATTGGTCTTAACAAAGACAACATTTGGTCCTAGCTCCTCCACTAGTCGATTACCATTTTCCACTGATAAATCAAGAATTGCTGCTTTTCCTCCATTGGCTACAATATTCCGTACAGTTGCCTCGCCTAATCCAGATGCCCCACCCGTTACAATAGCAATACACTCTTGAATCTTCATCTATAAATCTCCTCCTATAAATTTATTAATTTGGATTTATTAAAAAATAGAAATCATAAAGATCGATATTCAATCGTAAGACCTGCCTAGTTGCTTCAAATGATCCAGTTACCATTAATGTTGGGTCTGACCTGATAAACTGAACGAGCAATCACTCAGAAGCGGGGAGAAGTCCCAACTCAATTGCTTTATCCTTTGACATTATTTGCCTGACCGCCACACCATCACTACTTCAGCATATTAATTCCCGTTTAATACTAGATACCCAAATTCTTAGAAATGATTTTTTTCATGATTTCATTCGTTCCCGCAAATATTGAGGTAACAGCAATATCCCTATAGCGCCTTGCTATTTTATATTCTTCCATGTATCCATATCCACCATGGAGCTGCATACATTTTCCTGCGCATCGTTTCGCCATATCCGTAATCCACCATTTAGCCATCGATACTTCTGTTACCACATCTTTTCCTTCAATATGTTTTACAACCAAGTCATCTACGAATGTTCTTCCTATTTGTATTTCTGTGGCCAGTTCTGCAAGGGTAAATTGTGTATGTTGAAACTGATTGATGGTTTTTCCAAATGCCTCCCGTTCTTTAACATAATTAATTGTTAACTGGAGCATGTCTTCTGCCGCCGTTTGTGCATTGAGGGCAGCAATAATCCGTTCTTGCTGAAGTTTTTGCATCATATAAACAAATCCTTTTCCTTCTTCACCCAGCAAATTTTCAGCCGGAACAATCATCTGATCAAAATAGAGTTCGGCTGTGTCAGAGCTGTGGTGACCAACTTTTTCAAGCTTTTGTCCTCTCGTAAATCCAGGTATTTCACTGTTAACCAAGAACAAGCTGATTCCTTTGTATGGAGGAGTTGCTTTCGGATCCGTTTTACAAGCAATTAAGAATAAATCTGCTTGAATACCATTTGTGATAAACGTTTTTGCACCATTAATAATATAGTGATCTCCTGTTTTCACAGCAGTTGTCTGAATACCTGACAAATCAGACCCTGCCCCAGGCTCAGTCATAGCTACTGCACTAATCATCTTTCCAGTAAGAAATTGAGGTAATAATTTCCTTTTCTGCTCCTCTGTTCCAAAAGAAGCAATATAAGGTGCAACGATATCCGTATGCAATGGGATCCCCATTAAGCCCGACCCCACTCTTTCCAATTCCTCTGTTAATATAATAGAAAAACCGAAATCAGCTCCCAATCCTCCGTATTGCTCGTCAATCCAAGCTCCTAAAAAGCCATTCTCCCCCAACTTCTCCCAAAAAGTTCGAGGGATTAACCGATTTTTCTCCCATTGATCATAAAAAGGGACTGCTTCTTTTTCTAAAAACTTTCGTAATGAATCTCGAAATAATAAGTGTTCTTCGGTAAAAAAAGGACGTTGATCAGCCATAGAAACCTTTTTGGAACTCTTAACTGTCATAATTTCACCACCCTAATCTACTTTTCATTTTTGTAAATGGCATTATAAAAAAAGAAAACAGTTTCATGTCTATTTCAAGTATAAAAATCATTTAGAAATATCCTTTATGACTATCTGTTTGGTTTTCTCTACATGATATTCCATTACTTTCATGGCTACTTCCACATCCTTATTCATCATTGCCTCAAGTATCGCTTGATGATGCTCCGTTGCTTCTGAAACTCGTTCACGGATTTTATCGATAATCAGAAATCCGAACCAACTGATTTGGGCATTAAGCGTTTCCATAATATTAATGATTCTTGAGTTATTTGAATAGTTGATAATGGCCTGATGAATGACACGATCTGAATCTAAAAAAGCTTGGAAATTGCCACTTTCTTGAAACTTTTTTTTCACTGCTTGATTTAATTCCAATAGCTTTTCCAATTCTGATTGTGGAATCTTGTCAATAGCAAGTTCAATTGATTGACGTTCAAGTGCCTTTCTCACATCATAAACTTCTCGAACATCCTTTATGTTTGGGATACTCACGAATGTTCCTGAGCGAGGTTTAATCTCCACTAGCCCTTCCTGTGATAGACGGTTGAATGCATCACGCAAAGGAGTTTTACTGATCCCCAGCTCTTCACTCAATTCATCATAGTTGATTCTACTTCCTGGTTTTAATTGATGGCTAATGATAAGTTGATGTAAATACCAATACGTTTGTTCATGTAGGTTTCGAATATCCGGTTTTAAAAGGTTTATGATCAACACTTCCCCGCTACTATTTCTCTATTTATATAATAATAGTAAACTTCACCATACCTCCACCCTTTATTGTAAATTTAATATATTACATAAGAATAAGCGAAGGTATAATCTCATGTTTATTAAAAACTGGAGCTTCATATATTACTCATTATGAAACAGTTTCAATGAAGCCCCAGGTGATAAAAGTTAAATTATTATTAGAAAGGAATTTCTATTCCTTCTTCTTGTAATAATTTTTTGAATTCTGCCATCATTTCTTCACCAGGATAGCCCTTTTCATTTGCCTCTTCTACCCATTTTTCCCAACTTTTCTCGGCAGGAGCCTTAAATTGTTTTACTTCCTCTGGAGAAAGCGTCGTTACTCCACCTGGAAATAATGAAAATCATCATAGCTGTAAATGTCCTTTTTTTCATTTATCCATCCCCCTCTAACCGTTAAATATTATTTAACTACCAGTGAACGGTCGAGACTTTTAATTGAATGGTAACCTGATAACCCTAATGATACTTCAGTTTCAGTAATTAAATTGCGAATTACCTGCTTTACACCTTCTTCTCCAGCTACAGCGAGACCATACGCAAATGGCCTTCCCAATAGTACAGCACTAGCTCCTAACGCAAGCGCTTTAATGACATCTGTACCTGTGCGAATCCCGCTGTCCATTAGGACAGGTATTTTACCTCCAATTACATAACAAACTTTTGGCAGAGCATCAATGGCAGCAATGGACCCATCTAATTGCCGGCCGCCATGGTTGGAAACGATGATACCATCCACCCCGTGGTCAAGTGCAAGTTTCGCATCTCTTGGGTCAACAATCCCTTTTAATAAAATCGGCAGCTTTGTATTCTCTCTTAAAAATTCAAGATCCTCCCAGGTTAAGGATGCACTCGTGTTAATTTTTGAAAAAATAGAGAATGCAGCAGCAAAATCCTCTGCTGGCGGTTTCACTAATTTAGAACAAAATGTTGAATCTGAAAAATAATTTGCCAAGCCTATTCCTAATCTAAAAGGAGAATAATTATTTTCTAGATCTTGAACGCGCCAGCCCATCACGGATGAATCTAAAGTAATCACAATGGCTGAATACCCACTTCTTTCAGCCCGTTTTATGAAGCTTTTAGTGATTTCTTTATCTTTACTGCAGTACAATTGAAACCAGCGTGGTGCATCTCCCATGACACTAGCAATCTCTTCCATGGAATAAGATGACATCGTACTTGCAATAAATGGAATCCTGCTGTCCGCTGCAGCACGAGCCGAAGCCAGTTCTCCCTCTGGATGCATAATCTTTTGAACCCCAATGGGGGCAAGTAAAATGGGTGTAGAGAATTTTTTTTCGAGTAATTCAATCGATAAATCACGTTTCTCAACGTCTCTGAATACCCTTGGAACAATCTTCCACTCCTTGATTGCGGCTCGGTTGGAATTTGCTGTTTCTCCCATGCCAGCATTTCCTGATATAAAAGAATACGGTCCGATTTCCAACTTTTCACGTGCACGTCTTTCCCACTCCCGATGGGTAAAGGGGAGCATAGCTTTTTCAGATTCAGGCAACACTTGATTATTCACTCAGCATCAAAACTCCTTTCATCCAAACCACTTATAAGGTTCCGGCCGTTCCGCCATCAATATTAACAGAGGTACCAGTGATATAAGAGGCCGCATCAGAAACAAGAAAGGCGATGACTTTTGCTGCTTCCTCTGCTTCGCCAATCCTGCCTAAAGGAATTTGATGTTTTGGATCATGCACAAATTGTTCAAAGGTTTGATGCGGCGAAGTTTTTTGCCAAATCTTTTCCATTTGATCACTCTTAATTAGACCGATACATACGGTATTTACCCGTATATTATCAGGACCAAGATCCTTACTCATTGCTTTAGTTAAAGCCATCCCTGCAGCCCTGCTCACTGTAGTAGGTAATGAGTTGGCGGGAGGCGTTTTAGCAATTGCCGCAGTTATGTTTACGATGGCTCCCCCTCCAATTTTCCGCATAAAGGGAATAGCGTTTCGAGAACAATGGATCGCACCGAATAATTTTGAATCCAGATCATATTTCCACAAGTCTGAATTGACTTTTTCAAAATGATGCCCGGCATGGGTTCCCGCATTATTAACTAAGATATCCAACCGGCCAAAGTGATCGACTGTTTGTAAAACAACCTTTTGACAATCTGCCTCTATAGACATATCGCCGGTTACTTGAAATGCACGAACACCTGTCTTGTGATGGATTTCCTCCGCCGCAGCTGCCAATGAATCTTCGTTCCTGGCAACCAACGCTATATTGGCCCCCTCTTGGGCAAGCTGAAGGGCAGTTGCGAACCCAATTCCCTTACTTCCACCAGTTACAATTGCCACTTTTTCTTTTAAACCCAAATCCATAAATATCTCCTCCTGAAATGATATAATTTAATGGTCTTAGAACATTTTACTAGGTAAATAAAGTGCGATTTCCGGGATAAAATACAGCAGAGTGACAAGTAATAGTATCGGAATGACAAATCGTAGTGCACCTTTAAAAATCTCCTCAATTTTTAATTCGGGTGCAACACCATTGAGTACAAAACAATTCATCCCTACAGGGGGTGTAATTAGCCCTGCTTCTACAACTAAGACTATAATGATCCCAAACCAAATTAAATCAAAACCCAATCCCTGAATAATTGGCAGTAAAATAGGGATGGTAATAACAATCATCGAAAGTGAATCCATAATCGCACCAAGAATCAGATACATGATAATAATTAATAGGAATATTACTCCTGGAGAAAGGCCAGAATCTGTAATAAAAGTAGCAATTAAATTTGGTAATCTAGTAATGACTAAAAAATAGTTTAAAACGAATGAACCCAAGACAATCGCAAACAAAAACCCAGTCGTTTTTAACGTATTGGAGAACACTAAAATCCCATGTCTCCAAGTCAATTTTTTTCTGATTAAAGCAATAATTAAAGCACCCAATGCCCCTATACCCGCTGCTTCAGTAGGGCTGAACCAGCCCAAGTACATTCCGCCAATAACGACTGCAAATAAAAGGATGATCCAAACTGTATGACGCAAAGAATAAATCCTTTCCTTCCATGTGCTCGATTCTCCAAGGGGAGCCAGGTTTGGATTGATTTTTACCGATATCGCAATCGTTAATATAAAAAAGAGAGTCAGTAATATTCCTGGAAAAATACCGGCGATTAATAGTTTCCCTATCGACTCTCCTGTTAACATCCCATAAAGAATAAGAATGGTACTGGGAGGAATTAAAATACCTAGGGTTCCTCCAGCAACAATGGAACCGCCTGTTAATGTCTTCGCATAGCCTGCCTGTAACATTTCTTTGGAGGTAATAACCCCCATCGTTCCAGTTGTGGCGATGCTCGAACCTGAAGCTGCAGCAAAACCGGCCGAAGCTGCAATGGTGGCCATTCCCAAACCGCCTCTTAATCTGCCAAACCACGCACGAAAAGTAGTGAATAATTCATTGGTAATCCCAGCTACAAATAGTAGTTCCCCCATTAGGATGAACATTGGAATGGTACTCAAGGCATAACTGGTGCTGTGCGTCCAAACGATCGATTCGATTGCTGCGGAGAGAGTCCCAAAGCCCTTTAAATAGATGATTCCAACTAGTGCAGGAACACCCATCGCTATGGCAATCGGTACCCTAAGTACCATTAGAAGAAACATTGCCAAAATAGCCAATAGACCAATCGTTTCTACAGCCATAGTTCTTCACCTCCCTTTTCCGTTTTACTTGCCTCAAAGGTACCTTTTATCAATTTTATAAAGGTTAAGATAATCTTAAACAAACTCTCCAGACCCCATAGAAATAATCCAATGGCAATAATATACTTAAAAGGATAGTGAGGAATACTTAGCAAGGTAGATTTAATAACCGTTCCTGTCATCTCATTAACCGCACCATGATAAAAAACGAAGCTGATCAGCCAAGAAAAAACAATGGTTAAGATTAAGGAGAAAATATCAAGGATGGTTTGCACCCGTGGTGATAACTTATCTACTAGAAGACCAATCGAAACATGAGCCTCTTCTTTTTGCGTATAAGCCAGGCCAAACATAATAAGGACGATCATCGCAAATTGCACCAGTTCAACATCACCCAATATTGGTTTCCCAAAGGCACGTACTATAACAGCTAAGGATATTAGCGCCATCATAACGAAAATAATGATCATTGCAATCCATCGAGTGGCTTGTGTAAGAGATTGTAAGGTTTTGGTTAGGATCCTCATGCTATACCCTCTTTTAATATTATTTTTTTGTGGTCTTGTAGAATGTTATCTAGAAGATAACAATCATAAACCCCCGCCTAAATTTCTCCAATGACGGTAATCAAGGCGGACGGCTCATGACCATTGTTGTTACTTAGTTTACTAGAATGGTAATTTAACTCCTTCCTCTTTTAAAATATCTTTAAAATCGTTCATCATAGCTTCTCCATCATAGCCTTTAGCATTGGCATCCTTCACCCAAGTATCCCAGATATTTTTACTATCCTTTTGGAATGGTTTTAGCTTTTCTTCAGAGAGGGTTATTACTCCACCTTTAGGATTTTTATCAAGATTATCTATTGCTTTGGCTGTATATTCCTGATAATGATCGGACCATAATTGAGCTAATGCAGGTCCAAGCTCCTCTTTAAACATTTTTTGTAAATCTTCTGGCAAACTATTAAACGCTTCTTTATTCATGGATGGCATAAATGTAGGAGTAGATACTGCTATATTCGTAATGAATGGTGCCACTTCTCCAAACTTCCAAGCTTCTCCGCCTACCATTGAGAATACAGCCCCGTCTAATGTCCCTTTTTGTAGTGATTCGTAGAGATCGGCCACAGGAATGGCTACTGGAGATGCACCCCAGCTTTTTACTAACTCTACATGGACATCACTGATTGCCCGAATTTTCTTCCCTTTCAAATCTTCTACACTTTCAATCGGAGAAGTACTCCAAATTACATAAGGATCGGCATTACCCGTTGCGAGTATTTCAATTTGTTTAGATGTATTATATTTTTCTAAGAATTTAGCCATAACCTTTGTTCCTGTTTCTGAATCTGGTAACGCAAAAGCTAAATTGGAAATGGTATACGGGAACATTTCAGTGTCATCGAAGAGAATCGGACTAATAGTTGCAATCTCAAACACTCCCCCAGCGAGATCCTGCAGCATAGTATCCGCGGTCCCTAATTGATTGGCGTGATAGCTTACGATTTTTACCCGTCCGTCCGTTTTCTCGCTTACAAGATCTTCCCACTTTCCGAAAACCTGCTTCACGAGTGGATCGTTTGTTGGATACCAAGAAGAAAAGCCTAATTCAATTACTTCTTTATTGTTAGAGGAATTGCCGTTTCTATCAGCTTTAGAACCATTCGTTTGATTAGCGGAACAGCCCGCCATAAAAACAACTAAAATGAATAACAAACTAATCATTTTTTTCATATTTAAACATCTCCTTAAATTTAAATAAAAAAGACTATTTCAATATGGCTCCTGTATTTGCTGATGTTACATTACGGGAATGTCAACGCCGCGTTTAATCATGTCACTTCTCATCGGTTTCATTTGAACACCTCATTTGTTATTTTTCCCGACCATCCGCCAAACAAGTTTTCATCCAGTAAGCCTGTTCGTTAATCAAGTTTTTCGGCCTCTCCCCTGTTAATCCTTGAATCAAGTTTTCGGCAGCTAGTTTCATCATGTTCAGCCTCGTCTTTTTAGTCGCACCGCCAATATGAGGCAGTGTTACTACATTGGGGAATTTTAACAAAGGATTGCCAAGGTCCACTGGTTCTTGTTCATATACATCAAGTCCGGCTGCCAGGATCCATTTGTTTTGCAAGGCAGAAATTAAGTCCTTTTCCCTGATGGTTTGACCGCGTGATACATTGATAAAAATAGCCGTCTCCTTCATTAATTTAAATTCTCTTTTACCAAGTAAGTATTTTGTCTCACTCGTAAGCGGTGTCATTAAGCAAACGAAATCCGATTTTTGTAATAATTCATCCAGGCTGCAATATTTGCAGGAATAAAGATTTTCTGCTTCTATGTTACAGCTGCGGTTATGGTAAAGAATGTTCATGTCAAAACCAAGATGTGCCCGCTTCGCAATGGCTGTTCCGATCCGCCCCATCCCGATAATCCCCAACGTTTTACCATATACATCGACACCAAACCATTCATCTTCAACCAATCCATGCCATTTTCCGGTTTTAACATATTGGTCCAATTCTGGGATCCGCCGGGCAGTTGCTAGCAGTAATGCCAGCGCCGCATCAGCGGTAGTATCATTCAATACTTCTGGTGTATTTGTTGCCATCACTCCACGACTAGTCATCTCCGCAAGATCAAAATTGTCATAGCCAACGGAAACGTTACTCACTATTTTTAGCTGTGGAGCGTGGTTTAAAAGGAATCGATCCACCTTTAATCCCATAGAAAAAATCCCTTTCGTATCCGATAACTGTTCTATAAAGGCGGGATAGGTTTCCTCATTTAATTCATTAAAATAAATAACCTCACAATTTTGATGCAAATACTCTAATACTTCATCATAAATTTTTGCCGTTACAATGACTTTTAGTTTCATTTAACACTCCTTTTCGAAAAGAAGTTCGAATTTAATGATGTTATCCAAAATATTCAGTTAATTCTGAACGTAAGCCAATGTTTGAGTTAGGTGCAGCGTTAGTAGTAGGCGTTTCCAAAGTTGTGTATTGGAAGGTTATTCGAAAATTTTCCCCGGGTTTAGAATGCCTTTTGGGTCCAATACCCTTTTGAAACTCTTCATTATATCTAATGCGTCTCCGTGTTCTCTCTTCTGATATTTCATTTTCCCTAAACCTACCCCGTGTTCTCCCGTACACGTCCCGCCATGAGTTAGAGCAAAATCAACTATTTGTTCGTTCACCCGATTAGCTCTTGCCATATCGAAAGGATTTTTTGGGTCAATAACAATGCCTGCATGGAAATTCCCGTCGCCAATGTGGCCGGCAACAGTTCCATCCAAACCTGATTCATCAATAAACTTGCGGCTTTGCTCCACTGCCTCTGCTAGTTTGGATAATGGAACACACACATCCGTATTCATCATTTTCTTCCCTGGATTACTATGAAGGTAGGCATAAAATAGATTGTGTCTTGCATCCCAAAGTCGTGCCCTTCCATTCGAGTCTGATTCAAATTCAAATTGATAGCATCCCGAATCGATGAATAATTCTTTCGTAAGATAAACCTCGTTTGCCAAACTGTCCTTTATTCCGTGGAATTCTAAGAATAATGTCACGTCTTCAACATATTTGCTGCCCGTTGCCATATTGATCTGTTTTATGGACCGAGCATCTAGTAATTCGATTCTGGCGATTGGCACCCCTAAGGAAAGAAGGGATACCGCTGCTTGAACTGCCTGTTTAACAGAAGGGAATACCGCACGTGCAGCAGTTATCATTTCCGAGATTCCATACACCTTTAATGTTATTTCTGTGAAGATCCCGAGAGTTCCTTCTGAACCAACAAATAGTTCTGTTAAGTGATACCCGGAGGACGACTTTTTCGCCTTTCCTCCGGTTTGGATGATCTTCCCTTCAGCCAAAACCACTTGAAGATTACGGACATTTTCCTTCATCGAACCATATCTTACAGCAGTTGTACCGCTTGCATTAGTAGCTGCCATCCCCCCTATACTGGCATCCGCTCCTGGGTCTACTGAGAAAAACAATCCATATTTCCCTAATTCTTTATTCAAATGTTTTCGCATGACACCTGGCTGTACTCGTACCAATAAGTCGACCGGACTTATTTCTACGATCTGGTTCATCAACTGAAAATCTAGAGAGATTCCCCCTTTAATTGGAATAACCTGCCCCTCCAAGCCAGAACCTACTCCAAAGGGAACAACAGGAATTTCATTTTCATTTGCAAATTTAAGGATGTTTACTACTTCTTCCGTATCTATTGGAAAAACAACAACATCTGGCTGACGCGGAGTATGAAAGGACTCATCTTTGCTGTGAAGGCTTAGTACGGTCTCATTCTTACTTACTCTGTCCTCTGAGACGAACCTCTTTAATTCCTTTGTAAGATTTATTTCCATTACCTCCATTTCAAATTAATCTATCACTCTACTTTTACTGATAGTTCTCCAACAAGATCATATACTACCCGGTAAACACCTTTTTCCAATACTTTCGGATTCGTAAAAGTACCTGATGAAATTATCATTCCTTTTTTCAATGTTTTCCCCTGCTCAGCCAATTTTCCACTTAACCAACAAACAGCATTTACTGGATTACCCATAACAACTGATGAATATCCTTCATCTATCTTGTCATCATTGAAATAAAGGGTACCTTTAATATTCATCCAATCAATTTTTTCGGGAATATTGATTGATTTCCCCGATACAATGTAACCAGCAAAGGTATTATCCGAAATGGTATCTGCAACAGTGTGAGTCTTGGAAGGAGGAAACCAATCGGCATATCTTCCTGTTGGGATTTCAATGCCGGCAGCGATTTTTGACTTTTCAACAATTTCTTCTGCAACAGCTCCTAAAGATACATCATCTGTTAATTCAAAGATTATCTCCGGTTCAAGCAAATATTGATATTTTGGATCCATTTGGATCGTTCCATTAGAGAGACTTAAAGATGTGAAGGTTCCATAAGCAGGTTCAGTCGATTTGCCAAGCTTTCTCATTTCTTCACTTGTCATACTGATTTTATATCCAATGATTTCTTCTTGGTTATCATGGATTTTTAAATTTGTTACCAGCTCTTGAAGCTTATATGCAGTTGGAACATCTATAAAAATTCCCCGATTACTTAAAAATTCAACATTCTTTTTTTCTTTGTAAGCCTGATAAAACTCCGATGCCAGCTCTTCAATATTCACACTTTTTCCTCCTTTTTTAATAGGCTAATAGTTTTTCAACACCACTTTTTACACGATGTTCATTCGGCAGCCAATCGTCCTCTACTGTTTGGACAGGATAAGGGGTATCATATCCGGTTACTCTTACCACAGGGGCAGCTAGTGAATACAAGGTTTCTTCACTAATTAACGCGATGATTTCTGCACCGACGCCTCCCGTCTTGACTGCTTCATGAACGATCATCAATCGCCCTGTTTTCTCTACTGACTCATTAATCGTATCGATATCAAGAGGGCTTATCGTTCTTAAGTCGATGACTTCCAAACAAACACCCTTAGCTTGGAATTCCTCCGCCACTTTCTTTACCATTGGAACGGTTCCGCCGTAGGTAACAATCGTCGCATCTTCTCCTTCTTTTATTACAGCCGCTTTTCCAATCGGAACTTCGTAGGATTCTTCCGGAACTTCCGCACGAAACGCCCTGTAAAGCTTCATCGGCTCAAAGAATAAAACTGGATCTTCGTCTCGGATTGCAGATATAAGAAGACCTTTTGCGTCATATGGATTGGAAGGTATGACTACCTTCAAACCTGGTGTATGCAGAAAAAGAGCTTCTAAACTATCAGAATGGAGCTCTGGTGACCTGACATTGCCGCTGAATGGACTGCGGATCACCATAGGTACGGTATATTTCCCACCAGTGCGGAATCTCATTCTAGCTGCCTGTGCACAAATTTGGTCCATCGTTTCATAGATAAAACCTAGAAATTGTATTTCTGCAACGGGACGGAGCCCATTAATCGCTAAACCGACTGATGAACCAATAATCCCTGATTCTGCAAGCGGCGTGTCAAATACACGATTTTCTCCAAACTGTGATTGAAGACCTTCGGTAGCTCGAAAAACACCACCATTCACACCCACATCTTCACCGAGAACAATTACGCGGTTATCACGTTCCATTTCTTGTTCCAGTGCCTGCCTGATTGCTTCAACCATGGTCAATTTAGGCATTATGATCCCTCCTTGTAGCCTCAATTCTGTTTTTTAGTTCTTCTTTTTGCTTGAGTAATTCTGGATGGGGGTGGTCGTAGACATGATCGAATACTTCGTAGGCTGGTGGTGGTGAGAGCTTTTCAAATGCTGCAATTTCTGCTTCTATCTCATCCTCAAACTGGGTAACTAATATTTCTATTTGCTGCTCTGTCAGTAAGCCACGTTTCTTGAGGAACTTTTCAAACCGGATAAATGGATCTCTATAATTAACCCAGACTTCCACTTCTTCTTTTTTTCGATATTTGGTCCAATCATCTGCTGTGGTGTGTGAGCCTTGACGATAAGTTACTGCCTCAATTAAGGTTGGACCTTCTCCTCTTTTTGCTCGTTCAACCGCTTCCTTCATTACTTGATAGCAAGCAATCACATCATTGCCATCCACTCGAATCCCGGTCATCCCGTAAGCAATGGCTTTTTGGGCAATCGTTTCACTGGCCATCTGTTTTTCAAAGGGCACGCTGATGGCCCATTGATTGTTCTGACAAAAGAAGACAGCTGGAACCTTCATAACAGAAGCAAAATTTAACCCTTCATGAAAGTCACCCTGTGACGTGGCTCCATCCCCAAAATAGCAGGCCGTAACTCGATTCTCTCCCTTTAATTTTGAAGCCCATGCAATCCCAACAGCTTGTGGAATCTGGCCGGCAATAATAACTTGTATAGGCATTAAGTTCATATCTTGAGGAGTACGATTTCCGCCAAAGTGACCTTTTAGATACATGAGAAAGGTTTTTAAATCTAAGCCATGTACCATCGAGACAACTGCTTCACGATAACTGGGGACAATCCAATCTTGTTTTTCCAGAGCTAAGGCGCTTCCAACCTGTGCTGCCTCTTGCCCTCGATATGAACCGTACGTTCCGATTCGTCCTTGCCGCTGTAAATTTAGAAATTTCTTATCAATGACTTTTCCTTTCAACATCCAGTGATACATTGTTTTTAACAGTTCATTATCAATTTTTAATTCCTTAAATCGGGATTCATCTACCTCGCCATTTTCATTGATAATTTGGATCATATCGGTTTTCATACCTAAGGTATTGGACATTTTTTCCTCCCCTTTTCAATTAGAAATTTACCAGATGGATTGCCTTCTTGAGCAATGCTTCCGATGCTTCGAGCAGCCCTTCCGTCAAGGTCGGATGCGGATGGATGGTCAAGCAAATATCCTCTACTTTTGCTCCCATTTCAATGGCAAGCGCTGCTTCTCCAATTAGATTGGAAGCTTGTGATCCAATCATCTGAACACCGATCACTCGCTCGTCTTGATCGGCGATGATTTTCACATAGCCTTCTGTTTCGTCCGAACTGAGTGCTTTACCATTTATGGAAAACGGAAATTTACCGACTTTAACTTCATAGCCTTGTTCTTTTGCTTGCTGTTCAGTCAGCCCGACACAGGCAATTTCCGGATCTGAGAAGATAACGCTTGGCATCGCTACATAATCGATAACCCGATCGATTCCAGCAATCACTTCTGCGGCCACTTTCCCTTCATAAGCTGCCTTATGGGCCAATGCAGACCCCTGTGTTATATCACCTATTGCAAAAATATTTTGAACATTCGTTTTACACTGCTGATCTGTTTCAATCAATCCTGTATCTGTTAGTGTAATCCCGATTGTTTCTAATCCTAGTTGCCTTGTATTTGGAGTCCTGCCGATGGTAACTAAGCAGTAATCAGCTGAAATGACTTCTTCTTTATCTCCAATTTGGATTGTGATATTTACCCCATCATCGGTCGCTTCACTCTGTCTAACTACTGATTTAGTATGGATGGTGACTCCCAATCGTTTAAGGTTTCTCTTAATCAATTCCACCATGCTTTTTTCAAAACTAGGCAGAATATTTGGTGCTGCTTCTAAAATAGTGACTTTTGATCCTAACTTTGCAAAAGCTGTTCCCATTTCGATCCCAATATATCCTCCGCCGACAATAATTAATTGTTTTGGAATCTCCGTAAGCTCTAATGCTTCTGAAGAAGATAGGATTCTCTCCCCAAAAGGCAGCATGGGAAGTTCCAATGGGCATGAGCCGGTTGCAAGAATGCATTGTTGAAAGTGGTAACGCTGAGAGCCGTGTTCTGTCATAATGCGAACTTCTTGATGGTCTGTAATAACAGCTTCTCCGTAAATTACATTGACTTTATTTTTATTGCATAAGGCAGCAACACCATTTGCCAGCTTTGAAACAACATCCGTCCGTTTCCATTTTTGGAATTTTCGGAAATTTAAACTTGCTTTCTGAACTTCAATTCCTCTATCTGCCAACTTTTTTAATTTATAAAATTGATCCGCTTGCGCAATCAATGCTTTGGATGGGATACAGCCTTCATTTAGGCAAACACCGCCAAGAGCCTTTTTCTCCACTAAGGTCACTTCTTTTCCTAATTGAGCAGCTCTAATAGCTGCAGTATACCCCCCGGGACCTCCACCAATTACTAGAACTTCTGTCTGATACAAAAAGTCTCCGACAACCATTTATCGTACCTCCAATAGCAAGCATTCAGGATTTTCTAGAATTTGAGTAACAGAATCCAAGAATAATCCTGAATCTTCACCATCAATCAAGCGGTGGTCAAATGATAATGAGGTTCCCATCATACTGCGAATCGCGATTTCCCCATTTACTACTGCTGGTTTCTCTTTGATTGCATGCACACCGAGAATCGCAGCCTCTGGGTGATTAATGATTGGTGTTGCAAAGGCTCCTCCAATTTTGCCAGTACTGCTAATCGTAAAAGTTCCATCTTGCAGACTCTTGGCATCTATTTTTCTTTGGCGTGTTTTCTCAGTCAAGATTTCCAATTCCTGAGCAATTTCCAGAATGGATTTTTGATCTGCATCTTTAACAACGGGAACAATTAAACCGTCTTTTGTCGCTGTGGCAATGCCGATATTGTAGTACTTTTTCAAAATGATTTTACCCCGTTCTTCATCAAGACTCGCATTTAGGTAAGGATATTTTTTTAAGCTCTTGGTAACAGCCTTGATTATAAAAGGCAGGTAGGTTAGTTTACAGCCTTGTTCTTCTGCAAAAGGTAAAAGACTTTTCCTTAGTTCAACCAATTTTGTTACATCCATTTCTGTCATACCAGTGGCATGAGGTATGGTATAAACCGATTTAATCATTTTTTCACTAATTTTTCTGCGAAGCCCGACAAATGGGACTTCTTCAACCTTATTCTCGCTTACTTGTTCTACCCTTTTTTCAGTAACAGGATCTTGAACTGTTGAGGAGGTTGATAGAGTTATAGTGTTATTGACTGTTCTAACATCTTCTTCCAAAACTCTTCCGCCAGGTCCGGTTCCTTCAATTTTTTCTAGGTTAACACCTAACTCACGTGCCAATTTTCGTACTGTCGGTGCAGCTAAGGCTCTTTTGGCGGGTTTCGTTAGAATTTGTGAAGCGCTTTCATTTATAACCGAATTCACTTTGCTAGCCATTGAAGTTCGATCTGGATGAGATTGATGAGCAGAATGAACATTCTGTTTATTCACTTGTTCAATCGTGATAAGGACCTCCCCAACTCGAATAATTGAACCTTCTTCTCCTGCAAGTGATACTACTTTTCCTGCAACAGGTGAGGGAATTTCGACAACCGATTTATCCGTTTGTACCTCTACCACAGGGTCATCTGCTTTAATGAATTGATTTTGACAAACAAGCCAGCGAACGATTTCTGCTTCATGTAATCCTTCGCCAACATCCGGAAACTTAAATTCATAATTCATTACTGAATTCACCGTCCTTATCTTTTAAAGAAAATTATGTTTATGATATCTGATATATCAGTTTTATAATTTAATATCTGATATATCAGTTTAAGCGCAAAAAAAATTTGGAGTCATTGATTAATACTTTCAACTTAGCTAGTATATTCCACTTTCTTAAAAGAAATTTTTAATAGCATTATCTGTGTTATGTAAATATCCCTTATTTACAGTAATAGATGACATTCCTAGCAAAAAAAACCTTTACTTATTGAATATGACATTAATTATCACAAAAAATGCATATCGAATAAACTTACAACTCTGGGTGGTGTTTCAGTTTATTGGATATGCAATTTTATTGCAAACGGTTATTTTATTTTGGTCATATAAGATCTTGAGTTTTATTCTACTATTTCACGTAAGTATCTCTAATATTAATTTAACATAATTTTCGGATAATTCAAATATTTTTTTGATTTTTAAAATCCTCTTAAAATTTTTATAGTTGTACATCACTAATTTGTTAATTTTATCCAATTAGTAGTTCGAGGATATATAATAAATGACCTTGTTTCCGACGATGGAACGATTCTTAATTTCAGCAAACATTTTCTTTTTGAAGGTTTCGGTATATCTTTCAATCAGTGCCTGCTTGCCACTTAAGGTGATGGTATTATCCGGGAAGGTGTAAACGGTAATATCATCGGCCATATGTACTCGCAAAGCCCTCTATATCTGACTTTTGTAGTATTCAATTTGCCGTTGGACTACTTTTTCAATGGACATCATCTACACCCCTATTTCCATTTTGCGAATGATTCTTTTCCACCTGCTCATTATCTGACATTTTGCTAACTTTATCCGTAATATAACTAAGCTATAGTGGAACAATAAATAGAGCTATATTCTTGAAAAGGAGGGGAAACATGAAAAAACAAAACATCTTATTTAACCTTGATGATACATTGTCGTATTGTAATCGGTATTTTAACCTAGTTATAGATGAATTCGCTGACCAAATGACGGCGTGGTTTGACTCGATTACTGAGGATGATATAAAAAAGAAGCAGCTTCAACTTGATGTTGCAGCGATTAGTCAGCATGGTCTAAAGTCAGATCGGTTTCCTGAGTCATTTGTTGGTACTTATCATTACTATTGCGATTTGACTGGGAGGGAAAAGAAAAAAGATGAAATCCACTATTTAAGAGAGTTGGGTTTTAAGGTATTCGAGATTCCTGTTGAGCCTATTCCATTCATGAATGAAACGCTACAACGTTTAAAAGAAGATGGACATGAACTGTATTTGCATACAGGAGGAGATGAAGCTAATCAGCGCAGAAAAATTACTCAGTTAGAATTGACTACATTTTTTGAACATCGCATTTTTATTTCAGAACATAAAGATACAACAGCCCTATCTGATATTTTAAAAACGATTAAAGCGGACCCTACTGTAACATGGATGGTGGGAAATTCATTAAGAACTGATATTGTCCCTGCATTGGAATTGGATATCCATGCCATTTACATTCCAGCAGAAAGTGAATGGCAATATAATATGGTTGAAGTTAACGTTGATCATAGAAGTGCTTTTTTAACGGTAGATTCACTTCACGAAGTTCCTGATGTAATTAATAAAAGTATCCAAAATCAAATAATTTAGGTTAAATAAATAGCCCAGTTTTTAAACTGAGCTTTTTAATTTTTAAAATTGTTCTCTTAGGGTGAATTCATTTCCCGTACTAATGACCTTGTTTCCACAAATCCTACGCTCTCTTTGGGAAGCTTTTTTTTCATCCTGTTGTTCAGTTTCGAACCCAGCTAGCTCCGTTAAAAATTCTATTTGTCCTTTGTTTTGGAAATATATCTGTCCTTATCGTAATTTTTCAGATAGATAGTATATACCATATCCTCAGTATGTTATTATGTAAAAAGAAAAAATAGAATGAGAGGCTTTAAGAATGCTTGTAAGTAAAGACCTGATTCATAAATTTATAAAATACAGTGTTGTAGGGTGTGTAAGCATACTCATCTATTATCTTTCTGTTTTCGTTTTAGTTGAGATTCTTGGCAAAAGTCCCCTTTTCGGAACAGCTGTCTCATTTGTCATCATGTCTTATTTTTCATTTCTACTTAACAGAAAGTATACCTTTGGCAGCGACTTCTCTTACGATAAATTGTTACGCTTTCTCGTTGTTTCAGCCGTTGGTTTCACATTGAATTTTTTAATTATGTATTTAGTCGTTACTATTCTGTCTCTTCATTATTCAATAGGAGAGATAGTGACAACATTGGTTATTCCTATCATCAATTTTATCTTAAATAATTATTGGACATTTAAAACAGTTGGAAACCAGGGGTCTTAATCGATCCCTGATTTTTACGTAAAATTTCTCTATCCCTTCCTTTATACTCTTGCTTAATGAATTAAAAAAGAGCAAGAAAAGTAATGCAGATAAGCGAGTCGCTTTTTTGAAAAAGATTAAGATTGAAGCGATCGTTGTGAAAAAAGTTATCAATGGTAAAACATATTATCGCGTTCAGTCAGGTGCCTTTTCTAGTAAATCCAAAGCGGAGAAAATGATCAAGAAGTTAAAGAATAACCAGATAAAAGTCGCTTTCTGTAACTGAGAAGCTTCTTCATATTAATGGAGTCACTGTAGGGTCTTCTTATGATCAGCTTGTTCAAAAATTCGGGGAACCAACTAAAACAGAGGATGATAAGAATACCAAGTCTCTTTATTATAAAAATGAAGGTACCGGAGATGCGTGTCACGATCAATGCAGACAAAGACTCCATTGAACAGCTGCAAGTGTATCCAGAATTTTTGAAAACACCTTCCAACCCAACTGAGAAAAATAAAATCCTCCATGCTTACGGAAACCCGAATGAAGTTAAAATCGTTAGCTGCTATGAAAGTGCCACTTGTGAACAAATCATTTATCGATTTAATAAAAACCAATTAATCGTTCAGATTGATCGAGATGGAAAGACCGTTCAGTATTTAGATTTACGAAAAATGAAATAATATCAATAACTTGTTGATAAAAGAAGTCCCAGGAATTCTAATTCCTTGGGACTTCTTTGGCTAAACCAACTTATGCAGTCACTGTTGTCGCGTATTTCAAGTCATTTCTTTTAATTATGTATTAGTGTGTGGTAAACCGACCTGAACTCTACATTTCTTTAAACATGTTATTGCTGAACTCCAAATTGTTCCTTTACTAGCTCGGCTTCTTCGCTTGGGCTCAAGATTCCATACGCTTTTCCAACAGAACCATCCTTCATTTTCCATATTGAGTTATGTTCAGCGACAATATTACTAAAATCATTATTTAACCAATCCGTGACGATAGCAAGCATTTCAATATTTTGACTAAATGTAGGATTCTCCCGAAGAACTTCTTTCACGGCTAAAAGGTTCACTTCTGACATATGAACAAATCCCCATTTTTCTTCTGAACGAACTTTTTGGTGAGTCATATTATGAAGGATCTCTAATACGTCTCCTTCTGACGGTGATTTATCTAAACCTAAAGAGATTATGGCTTGATTGATGTCGTCTTCTAATTCTGCCAAACGTGTTTCTTCTTTGACCTTTAGATTTTGATCAAACGCTTCTTTCACTATAGCTACCCTATCCAATAGCTCTCTTTTTTCCTCGCTTTCAGGCAATAAATGGACTGCTTCTTCAGCAGCTTCTATATTCTCTTGTATCGGATTCATTTCCGCACTAATAACCTTCGTTTCTGCAATTCCAATCCCTTCTTGGGAAGCTTCTTTTTCTACTCTTTGTTGAATTTTGATCCCAGTTTCATTCTTTTCTTCTTGGTAAAACTTATAACCTTTCATTCCTCCACCGGCTAACACTAAACCTGAAAGAACAATGATGGCAAACTTTTGCTTAGATATACCCATGATGAATCCTCCGTTATTTATTTAAAGACATACTTCCAAATCATTTTTTAATATAAGGAATTCATATATTCATAGTATTATTCATATATTCTAACCCAATTTTTCTTATTTCGTCTTGACTTCCTACATCCACTCCATCAGGTGCCAATTCGTGTTTCCATTACAATACTCGGAGTTTCAGGATTTTGTTTGAAGTCGAAACATATTAAATCCCCGGTAATTTTATATCAAAAGGAATAATTCCATCCGGTAAGCCATCCTTCACATAATAAATAATACTTATAAACTAGTTGGTTCATTCAAAAGAGTTAGTAAGCGATCCATTACGTATCCTTTTCTTTTAGTAGTATCAAACCTATTTGGCTCTGGATGTCCTCCATTATCTAACAGGACAACATCAACATACTCCTTTGGAAACTTATAGTTTAATAGACTCTCAATCTCTAGAACTACTCTTAGAATCATAGGAGTATCGGCCTCCGTTACACTACCATGATTTGCCGTATGTTAGTTGTTAAAGATAAAAAATCCATAGCTCCGCTAAAAATTCCATTCATTCTTTATTTTGAAATATATCTTAACTTATTGCAACTTTCCAGCTGGATCGCAATAACCATATCCTTAGAATCCTTCTTGTTTATACAAATTAGATTAATTTTCAATAAGATCAGTCTTCAGCAACGGGCCATTCTCCAAGAGGGTCCGCACTTATCGGTCGGGGATCATGTAAGATTAAGCATCCTCACTTATAAATAGACGGAAAAATTTCGCTTAATTGGTAATTATTATTTAAAAAGGCTTAAATAGACGGAGAGATTCCGTCTATTGGCTCAAAATATTCGAAAATAGGAGATTTAGCTTTGTATAGTCGGAAAACCTCCACTTATATCCCCCGAAACGAGCTCCATTCTGAATTTAACCGAAAAATCTCCGATTATTTTACTTTTTGCTAGAAACCATCGGGACGGTTCTTTTGGTCTACTTTTAGTCTAACTTGAACACAAGCGAACCTTCCCTATGGAGTTATTTAACCAAACATTTACAGTACCTTAACATCCACATAGCAGGCTCTTAACATTGATTTATTATTCTATTACTAGTGGGGATAGCATGTGTGGCTGTCATGGTATTTGGCGTAGGTGGAGCCAATACTTGTAAATTAATCTATTAAAGTTCCATTTAAAGGAGTGTTCTACTTGAAAAGAAAATTAGTTCGGTACAATGGTAAGAAATATATTCTTCTACACCATTACTCCTCAGATTATTGTGAAATCCAAGATTCAAATTTTCTATATAATGTTCTCCTAGTTCATTGCTCCGAGCTTTCTTTATCGGCAGATTAATTAGCAATGCTTATAAATTTGGAGCGTCGGGACGGTTCTTTTGGTCTACTTTTAGCCTAACTTGAACCAAGAGGTCCGTCCCTATGGAATCAATGGAATGCTTTTGCTCCTATATCTGTCCGGTAATGAGCACCCTTAAAAGATACCTTTTCAACTGACTGGTAAGCTAATTCCCGTGCTTCTTTAAGCGTTTCTCCGATCGCCGTAAGTCCTAAAACTCGGCCGCCATTTGTAATAATCTGGCCATCCTTCTCAGCAGTACCAGCATGGAAAATCATCGTTGGTTGCACGACTTGGTCCAATCCAGAAATCACTTCACCTTTTTCGTAAAGGCCCGGATATCCTGCTGAAGACATAATGACGCAAACCGCCGCGTTGTCCTTCCACTTCACCTCAACATTTTCTAATTCTCCAGTGAGACTTGCAGTTACAATTTCAAGTAAATCTGTTTCTAGTAAAGGCAGAACAACCTGGGTTTCCGGATCGCCAAAGCGTGCATTATATTCAATGACTTTTGGCCCTTCTTTCGTCAGCATCAACCCCGTATAGAGAATCCCCTCAAAAGGTACTCCCTCCTCTACCATCGCCTTGGCGGTAGGTTCGACGATTGTCTCAATAATCCGCTCAACCATTGAAGACTCAATATGCGGTAAAGGTGCATACGTTCCCATCCCGCCAGTATTTGGCCCTTTGTCACCATCATACACTGGCTTATGATCCTGAGAAGCTACCATTGGCTTCACGGTAGAACCATGGACAAAAGAGAGCAGGGTCAACTCTTCCCCCTCGAGAAATTCCTCAATCACCACCCTGACTCCTGCCGAACCCAATGTCACATCTTGCATCATACTTTTAAGGGCATCCTCAGCTTCTTCTAAACTTAACGCCACAACCACACCTTTTCCTGCAGCCAGTCCATCCGCTTTGATCACAATGGGTGCTCCTTCACTGCGTACATAGGCAAGTGCTTCCTCATAATTTGTAAAAGCCGCATATTTCGCAGTGGGGATTTGATATTTTATCATTATTTCTTTGGCGAATGCTTTACTCCCCTCAATCCGTGCGGCTTCCTTTGATGGACCATATACCGCTAACCCCTGTTCTTTAAAATAATTAACAATACCATTCGAAAGTGGCTCTTCTGGTCCCACAAAAGTAAGATCTATTTGTTCTTTTATAGCAAAATCCGCTAATTTCTCTATTTCTAAAACACCAATCGAAACGCACTCGGCTAATTGTGCAATTCCAGGATTACCAGGAGCGCAATACAATTTCCTTATTTTAGGACTTTGAGACAGTTTCCATACGATCGCATGCTCACGGCCGCCTCCTCCTACCACTAACACCTTCATTCCGTTTTACCCCCTAGTGTTTAAAATGCCTGATGCCCGTAAACACCATGGCGATTCCATGTTTATTTGCGGCTTCAATCGATTCATCATCCCGAATCGATCCACCTGGTTGAATAATCGCCGTAATACCTGCTTTCGCTGCTTCCTTAACGGTGTCAGCCATCGGAAAAAAGGCGTCGGAAGCAAGGAAGGAACCAACTGCTTTATCACTCGCTTGCTGAATAGCAATTTTCGCCGACCCCACTCGATTCATTTGGCCGGCACCAACGCCGATTGTTTGAAAATCCTTTGTTATCACAATGGCATTCGACTTTACATGTTTCACCACTTTCCAGGCAAAGAGAAGTTGTTCTACTTCTTCTTTGGTAGGCTTTCTTTCGGTTACTACTCGAAGATCCTCCGCACTAATTTGTTTTACATCATCTTCTTGTATTAACACCCCACCTGAAACAGAAGAAAGCAGCAATTCAGGTTCCGGTTCCATTTTCACATCACCGATTTTAAGCAAGCGAAGGTTTTTCTTTTCCTTCAATACAGCCAATGCCTCTTCATCAAAATCAGGTGCCATAATGATTTCAAGAAATATTTCCTTCATCTTCTCTGCTGTTGGTCGATCAATTTTACGATTGGCGGCAATAATCCCGCCAAAAATTGAAACAGGATCTGATTCATAAGCCTTTTGATAGGCATTAAAGATGGTGTCTCCGACACCTACTCCGCATGGATTTGTATGTTTCACCGCTACGACAGCTGGCTGCTCAAATTCTTTTACCAATTTTAAAGCGGCGTCTGCATCATTGATATTATTGTAAGACAATTCTTTTCCGTGCAATTGTTCAGCCGTGGACAATGTTCCGGACTTGGCTAATGGGTTTCGATAAAACGCCGCTTTCTGATGAGGGTTCTCTCCATACCGTAAATCTTGGGCTTTCTCGAAGGTAACGGTGTATTGGTCGGGCCATTCTTCCCCTATTTGCTTAGTTAAATAGTTAGAAATTAAGGAATCATAAGCAGCTGTATGGCGAAACACTTTCGCCGCTAACCGTCTTTTCGTTTCAAGGGTGACACCGCCATTTTTCATTTCGTTCAGAATGCCAGGATAATCCAAAGCATCTACTACAACCGTCACGAAAGCGTGATTTTTAGCGGCTGAACGCAGCATGGTTGGACCGCCAATATCAATGTTTTCAATCGCTTCTTCATAGGTAACATTCGGTTTTGAGATGGTTTCTCTAAAGGGATATAAATTCACAACCACTAAATCAATTGGCTGAATGCCCAGCTCTTCAATTTGCTGTAGATGTTCTTGCTTATCCCTTATGGCTAAAAGACCACTATGAATATTGGGATGAAGGGTTTTCACTCTTCCGTCTAATATTTCCGGGAAACCAGTAACCTCAGATATCCCTGTTACCTTTACTCCTTCTTCAGCCAGCATTTTGGCCGTGCCGCCTGTTGAGATAATTTCAACTCCAAGGGCTTGTAATTCCAGTGCAAATTCCAAGATTCCGGTTTTATCTGACACACTTATCAGGGCCCTTCTCATTTTGCTGCCTCCTTTTTCGCAAGACTTTGGATCACTTCTGGTAACAAGCTGTGCTCCTGCTCCTGAATCTTTTTTGTTAATGTTTCTCTTGTCTCATCCGGATCAATTGTAATCGCTCGCTGGGCAATAACCGCACCGGTATCCATTCCCTCATCCACATAATGAACGGTGACACCCGTCACCTTTACCCCATAATCGAGCGCTTGGCCGATGGCATCTTTGCCTGCAAATGCTGGTAATAAGGACGGGTGAACATTAATGATTTTTCTATCATAAGCCTCGAGTAAAACATGACCCAACAGTCTCATATAGCCAGCCAATACAATGAAATCAACCTCCAGTTGTGTTAGCTGTTTAAGAATGTCTTCTTCATAAGATTGTTTGTTGGGATAATCCTTGGCATTAAAAATAAACACTGGGATCAATTCATCCTTAGCTTTCTGGACTGCTAGGGCTTCAGGGCGGTCACTAACTAGTAAAACTACTTCAACGTTCGTAATTTTTTGGGATTGGATAGCTTGCAAAATTGCTGCAAAATTAGACCCCGTACCCGAAGCAAAAACAGCAATTTTCATATTTACCCCTTCTTGAATACGACTTCTTCGGTTCCTTTTTGCACTGAACCAATTTCAAACGCCTCTTCACCTATCGATTGTAGGTGCTCCAAAATTTCACGTGAGTCTGCAGAATCAACGACTAGAATCATCCCGATTCCCATATTAAAAGTTCGGAACATATCATAATCAGAAATTTTACCGACATCTTGGATAAAGGAAAAAACCGGAGGGACCTTCCAAGATCCATCCTTTATTTCAGCCTGTAAACCTTTGGGTAAAATTCGTGGAATGTTATCGTAAAAGCCCCCGCCTGTCACATGTACCAGACCAGACACATGATATTTCCGTACTGTAGAAAGGACCGATTTTACATAAATTTTAGTTGGTTCTAGTAATACCTCTCCCAATTTAGCTCCTAGTTCAGCTACATGATCATCTAACGAAAGCTTAGCGTCTTCTAATAGCACTTTTCGGACAAGCGAAAACCCATTGCTATGTACACCACTAGACGCTAACCCAATGAGGACCTGGCCTTCCTTTACTTTGGATCCATCAATGACATGTTTTTGATCCACCATTCCCACTGTAAAGCCGGCAATATCATATTCTTCTGCGTCATACATCCCCGGCATCTCGGCTGTCTCGCCGCCAATAAGTGAACATCCTGCCTGCAAGCAGCCATCTGCAATTCCTTTCACGATGGCTTCAATTTTTTCCGGGATGATTTTACCGCAGGCGAGATAGTCTAGAAAAAAAAGCGGCTCGGCCCCTTGGACGATGACATCATTTACACACATGGCAACCGCATCGATTCCAATGGTATCGTGTTTGTCCATCAGAAAGGCAATTTTCAATTTGGTCCCTACACCATCCGTTCCAGAAACAAACACTGGTTCTTCTATCCCCGTTAAGTCTGGTTTAAAAAGAGCTCCAAAACCTCCTAATCCAGTTAATACCTCGGGTCGGAAGGTTTTTTTGACATGTTTTTTCATTCTTTCAACTGCTTCATTTCCTGCGTCTATATTGACTCCTGCTTGGCGGTATGCGTCGCTCATCTTTTTCCCCTCCTTTACGGTAAACTTGCAGAGATTTCCTGCATGTTGAACTTTTTTAATAATCCCGAACGCATGATGTCTGGAATGGCATTCCTCCATGCTGCATCCAATTCAGAAACCGGCTGAGAAATGACGTTCTTACCATGATGTGTAATCAATAATTCCGTACCTTTAACGATGCCGATTTCTTTTATCGGTACCTGAAGCTCATTCGCCATTTCCTTTATCCTTTCCACATGTTCCGGTGAGACAGAAATAATAATACGAGATTGAGATTCGCTAAAAAGAGTAAAGTCTGATCGAAGTTCTTCCGTTAATTGAATGTCCGCTCCCAGTTTTCCGCCTATACAGCTTTCCGCTAGAGCCACTGCAATACCACCTTCGGCTGTATCATGGGCGGAATGTACCAATCCTTCTTGAATGATTTTTAGAGTGAAATCTTGAATTTTCTTTTCCAATTCAAGGTTGATCCCAGGTGGACGCCCTTCAATTTTTCCTGTCACGATTTTCTGGTATTCTGAACCGCCTAATTCTGATTTGGTTTCCCCAATGAGAAAGATTAAATCTCCTTCTTTTTTGAATTCTTGCGTCGTGATATGATCGATATCTTTAATTAACCCCACCATTCCAATCGTTGGTGTTGGAAAAATCGCTTCGCCTTTTGTCTCGTTATAGAGACTAACATTTCCGCCAATGACCGGGGTATTAAGCTGACGGCACGCTTCACTTATGCCATCTGCCGCCTTCTCAAACTGCCAGAAGATTTCCGGTTTTTCCGGACTGCCAAAGTTTAAGTTATCGGTAATCGCTAATGGCTCCGCACCGGAACACACGACATTACGGGCTGCTTCTGCTACCGCAATCGCTCCTCCAACGTATGGATCAAGATAAACATATCTTCCATTACAATCGGTCGTCATCGCCAATGCTTTCCTTGTTCCGCGGATGGCTACTACCGCAGCATCTGAACCCGGTATGACAGCTGTATTGGTTCTCACCATATAGTCATATTGTTGATACACCCACTCTTTGCTGGCAATTGTAGGTGATGATAGCAACTGCTTCAAGACGGTATTATAGTCATTTGGTTCTGCTATTGTTTGAGTCGGGTCTAATGATGAATATTGTGCGTAATAAGGAGCCTCTTTAGAGGGCTTACAATAGACCGGCGCGTCTTCTGCCAGCTTGTCTGCTGGGATTTCCGCCACCACCTCTCCTTTGTGAAGTAAACGGAGTTGGTTATCATCTGTTACCCGGCCAATCACAGCAGAGTGAAGTCCCCATTTGTCAAAAATCTTTTTTACCTCTTCTTCTTTTCCTTTTTTCGCAACCACCAGCATTCTTTCTTGTGATTCTGAGAGCATCATTTCATAGGCACTCATTCCTTTTTCGCGTTGTGGAACGAGATCAAGATCCAATTCAACGCCATTTCCCGCTTTACTTGCCATTTCGGAGCTGGAGCTGGTTAAGCCTGCTGCCCCCATGTCTTGTATCCCTACCACGTGACCAGAAGCAATCAATTCTAGAGTCGCTTCCAGCAGCAATTTTTCCATAAAAGGATCGCCCACTTGGACAGCGGGACGCTTTGCTTCGGAATTCTCGCTTAACTCTTCTGATGCAAAGGTCGCTCCATGAATGCCGTCTCTTCCAGTAGCCGCGCCAACATAAATAACTGGGTTACCAATCCCTTTCGCCACGCCTTTTTGAATTTGATTATGATCTATTAAACCTACACACATCGCATTAACAAGGGGATTTCCTTCATAAGAAGAATCAAAGTAGATCTCGCCGCCAACCGTAGGGATGCCCATACAATTCCCATATCCAGCAATACCGGCGACCACATTTTCAAATATATATTTGGTTTTTGGATTATCAAGTTCGCCAAATCTTAATGAGTTCAATAGCGCAATCGGGCGCGCACCCATGGAAAAAACATCACGAATAATACCTCCAACCCCTGTAGCAGCCCCTTGATAAGGTTCAATGGCCGATGGATGATTGTGGCTTTCAATTTTAAACACGACGGCTTGTTGATCTCCAATATCGACAATCCCCGCTCCTTCACCAGGACCTTGAAGAACGTGAGGGCCGGAAGTCGGAAAACGCTTGAGGACAACCTTCGAATTTTTATAGCTGCAATGCTCGGACCACATCACACTAAAGATGCCCGTTTCTGTATAATTCGGTTTCCGCCCGAGAATCTCGATTACTTTCTCAAACTCTTCGTCCGTCAAACCCATTTCCCGATAGACCTTCTGCTCCACGATTTGTTCAGGAGTTGGTTCTTTATGCTGTGCCATATCGTTTCCTCCAGTAACTTAAAATAGATGAAAACATCCGTTTTCCGTCATCTGTTCCCAGCCATTTATGAACGGCACGTTCCGGATGGGGCATTAATCCTAACACATTGCCTCGCTCATTGATTACCCCGGCAATTTCAGAAATCGAGCCATTTGGATTCGTCCCTTTATACCTGAATACGATTTGATTATTCTTTTCTAACTGATTCAGAGTCTCTTCATCACAATAATAATTTCCGTCACCATGGGCAATAGGAATGCGGATCGTTTCGCCTTCCTGATAGTCTAATGTGAACGGAGTTTGGTTGTTTTCTACTGTTAAATCAATCGTGTCACAATGAAATTTTAATCGTTGATTTCTTCTTAAAGCACCTGGCAGAAGATTCGCTTCGGTCAGAATTTGAAATCCATTGCAGACTCCCAGAACCAATTTCCCCTCCTCCGCTGCGATTTTGACCTGCTCCATGACAGGAGACAGACTCGCTACAGCCCCCGGCCGCAAATAATCGCCATAAGAGAATCCTCCAGGAACAAGGATCGCATCATATTTTGATAGGTCCGTTTCTAGATGCCATACATATTCAACAGGCTGTTCAATCGAATCTAAAATAGCTTTATACATATCTACATCACAGTTTGAACCAGGAAAAACCAGTACAGCAAAGTTCAACTTACTCCCCTCCTATCCTTCCAGCTTGGTAAGATCAAACCTAAAGTCTTCAATTACGGTATTGGCTAACAGCTTTTCACACATATCCCTGACCCGTTCTTCTGCTGCCTTTTGATCATCGCTTTGTATTTCAAGCTCCATGTATTTCCCGATTCGTACATCCCCAACCTCATCGTACCCAAGCGAATGCAGCGACTCGTGGACGGCATTCCCTTGTGGGTCTAACACGCTTTCTCTTAATGTTACATACACCGTTGCTTTAAACATTAACACTACCCCCAATTCTTCGTAGGATTTCCTGATAGGCTTCCTCTACATTTCCTAAATCCCGTCTAAACCGATCTTTATCTAATTTTTTCTTTGTATGGGCATCCCAAAAACGACACGTATCCGGGGAGATTTCATCCGCTAATATGATATCTCCAGCTGGACTTTTGCCAAACTCCAATTTAAAATCAACCAAGATTAGATCTTTGTTTAAAAGATATTCGTTTAAGATTTCATTGATTTTCAAAGCTTGGTTTCGAATGTCTGCTAATTCTTCCTCTGTTGCTAAGCCAAGAATGGCGATGTGATCTTGGTTAATCAAAGGGTCCCCTAGTTCATCATTTTTATAGTAGAATTCCATTATCGTTTGAGGGAGTTCCTTCCCTTCCTCCCATCCCAGCCTTTTTGCAAGTGATCCTGCCGTAATGTTTCGAACCACCACCTCAATGGGAATAATTTCCACCTGCTGTACAATCTGTTCGGTTGATGAGATTTTTTTTATAAAATGATTGTCCAACCCTTTTTCTTTCAACAAACTAAGAAAAATGGCACTAATCTCGTTATTTAACGTTCCTTTTCCGGCAATTTGCCCTTTTTTCTCGCCATTGAATGCAGTGGCGTCATCTTTATATTCAATCCAATACGTTCCTGACTCGGATGTTTTAAATACCTTTTTCGCTTTACCTTCATAAAGCATCTCTAATTTTTCCATTATTTTTCTCCTTTACTCAAGCCCAAGCCGGACGACTTCTTTTATGTCCAGATTTGAAGGTCATTGATTTGTTGGTTCACCTGTTCAAGAGTTGCACCCAAAAAATTAATATGGCCCATTTTCCTATTTTCCACGCTTTCCTTTTTACCGTATAAATGGATTTTGGCAGTTGGTGGAAGCTGGTCGATTTTATCTAGCACTTTACTTACATGCTGACCTAAAATATTCACCATAATAATCGGACTCAAAAGAGTAGTATCTCCTAAAGGCAGTCCACATATTGCCCTAATATGTTGTTCAAATTGAGACGTTATACAGGCATCCATTGAATAATGTCCAGAATTATGTGGTCTTGGTGCTAACTCATTCACGATGATTTTACCATCATTCGTTAGGAACATTTCTATTGCAATTAATCCTACTACTTGTAAGGACTCAGCTATTTTCAAAGCGATTGTTTCTGCTTGAATCGTTTGCTCATTTGTAATTCTGGCAGGAACGATGGACTGATGCAGGATATTATTAATATGTACATTTTCCGCTGCAGGGAAAGTCTTCGTTTGACCTTGTACATTACGGGCAACAATCACCGATAATTCTTTGCTAAACGGGATAAATTGTTCAATGATCATGTCCATACCCGATTTATTCCAAGCCTCAATCGCCACATTTATATTATCTTTACTTCTAATAACCCACTGCCCTTTCCCATCGTAGCCCCCTGTTGCGGTTTTCATTATACAAGGAAGTCCCAGACGTTCGGTAGCGGAGTAAATGTCTTTTTCGGTTTCAATGACCTTGAAAGGAGCAACAGGCACACCGAAGGACTGTAACGTTGTTTTTTCCCGAATTCTATTTTGTGTTATTTTAAGGAGTCCACTTCCTTGTGGTACGTAAGATGTTGTTTCTAAGATTGAGGCTACATCAGAATCAACATTCTCAAATTCGTACGTAATAACATCTGAGAGATCTGCTAATTCTTTTGCAGCATTTACATCGGAAAACGGAGCGAGCAGTTGACGATCTGCAACTTGTCCACAGGGAGAATCTGGTGTCGGGTCTAACGTGTTGAAGCGATATCCCATATTCCTCCCCGCAATTACAATCATTCTTCCTAGCTGTCCTCCCCCTAAAATACCAATGTTTGAGCCGGGTTTGATTACTTTCACAGCATTTTCCTCCTAAAATCAGACAAGCTAATAATCTTAAGTTATCCTGAATGACGTTCCTTTACTTTTAATACCTAATAAAAATTTTATCTTTACACGGTGATTACTTGAAAATAAATATAAAAGGATAGAAATTTTTCTTTCGCCAAAAATAAGGGAATGAACATCACGGGAGGCAGACAAAATGGATTCAGAAATGCAGGAGAAATGTGGGGTATTTGGAGTTTTTAATCACCCCAAAGCGGCCGATTTAACCTATTATGGACTTCATGCACTTCAACACCGAGGTCAGGAGAGTGCCGGAATTGTGGCGAGTAACGGGGAATCATTCAGGCACCACAGAGGAATGGGATTAGTTACCCAGGTATTTTCACGTGAGATTCTTGATGGATTAACCGGAAATATGGCCATTGGCCATGTCCGCTATTCCACATCTGGTGCTAGTTTATTACAAAACGCACAGCCCCTCGTCTTTAAATATAGTGAGGGTGATTTGGCCGTTGCCCATAACGGGAATCTTGTGAATGCCAATATCGAACGGAAAGTGCTCCAGCAACAAGGTGCCATTTTTCAGACAACAACGGATACAGAAATTATCGCCCACCTCATCGCACGGTCCAGTAAAAAATATTTTAATCAAGCTGGACCCGAAGTGCTTAAGCGGATTGACGGTTCCTTCGCTTTACTGATCATGACAGAAAAACAAATGCTCGTTGCCCTAGATCGTCATGGGTTACGCCCTCTTAGCCTCGGAAAAATAGGTGATTCCATTGTCGCGGCTTCCGAGACATGTGCATTAAATGCGGTAGACGCTAAGTTCTGGAGAGACGTTGAACCGGGTGAATGGCTTCTTATTGATGACAAGGGAATACAAACAGGAAGATTTGCGGAAAAAGGCGAGGTTTCCCTTTGTTCTTTTGAATTCGTTTATTTTGCTCGTCCAGATAGTGTGATTCATGGAAGAAGTGTTTTAGCGATCAGGAAAGAGTTGGGCCAAATTCTAGCAAAGGAACATCCGGCACCAGCGGATGTTGTAGTTGCCGTGCCAGAATCTAGTGTCCCTGCAGCGATGGGGTATGCCCAACAATCAGGAATTCCGTATGAAATGGGAATCATCAAAAACCCTTATGCAGGCCGTTCCTTTATTGAACCGACCCAGGAATTACGTGACTTGGCCGTCCGTCTAAAATTAAGTGCCGTACGGGAAATTCTCGAGGATAAGAGAGTCGTGCTTATCGATGATTCGATTGTTCGGGGAACGACAAGCAAACGCATTGTTCAATTGATTCGTCAAGCAGGCGCCAAAGAGGTCCACGTACGAATTAGCTCCCCTATGGTTAAAAATCCATGTTTTTATGGAGTGGACATGCCAACAAAAGATGAGCTTTTTGCCAACAAACATGAGCATGAACGAAAAATGGGAGAAGTGATTGGAGCAGATTCTTTAGCGTTTTTAAGTACAGAGGGGTTATTAGAGGCCGTAGATGTAGATTTAGCAGACACCAGCAGCCGCTGCATCGCCTGTTTTAGTGGGGCATATCCAACTAAATTGTATTTGAAGTGAAAGATGGCAATATAAGTGGTCTTTGACCAACCTGCTGTTCCGTTTGGACTGTAAGGAAATCTGTCTTATTTAACGTAACGGGGGATCTAATAAATTCCTAAACGACGAGAAAAGCCAATGATTCTAACACAATCATTGGCTTTTCCATTCTCTAATTAACAAACTTCTTAGTAACATTGAAATAGGTATTTACTTCAGAATTTTCTCATAAAAATTTAATCTTTGCAGCGCATTCTCTTTTATGATAATGTCGACACCGCTATCCACGAAGGGTTCGATATTTTCTCCTTTAATCACTTTCATGGCGGTTTCGACGCTTAAATAGCCCATATCATACGGGTTTTGGGCCATGGTACCAGGGAGGGTTTCGTCTGCAATAAACTTAAGCATTTCGGTGAGACCATCCGGGCCAATGACTGGTATTAAGAGCCCTTGTTTCTCTAATTCCTTGACAACGGGTAACGCAATCGTGTCATGTGAGGTTACCACACCCTTAATATCTGGATGGTCACGCAAAACCATTGAAATCGCCTTTTGGACTTCTTTGGGATCATCCGGTATTCCTGTTTTGGTATAGGCGATTTCCATTCCTGCATTTTTTAATGATTGGCTTGCACCATCCACCCGTTCCCTAAACACCGAGAATGAAATATCACCACCGATAATTGCAACCTTATCGCCTGGCTGCAGCTGGGAGGCTAAGAAGGCTCCTGCTTTTTTACCTAAGTCATTATTATCGGTTCCGATATAAGCGGTTTTGTTTTTTATGGTAAGGTTTGTATCTACTAGTAGAATAGGTATATCCGTGAATGTTTCTAGTATCGGTCCAACTGATGAATTGTAAGGAGCCGTTATGATTATATCGGGCTTTTCATTGTAGGTCTGTTTTAATAATTCTACTTGTTCTTTTGGTGAGGCTTCTTTGGGTACCAGTACCTTTCCATCAATCCCAAAGTCTTTAAACCCCTTTTCGATACCGGCCTTCATAATTTCCCAATATTGTGAGTCGGCTGCTTTTAACACAACGACCACCTTCGGCTTTTTATCAGCAAAAGATACGGATATAAAACTTAGAACAATGACAGAAATGACTGCAACAATAACCAAGATACTTTTCCCTTTCTTTAACACAGCATCCTCCCCCTCTCTCTTTGTTAAAGAATCAACCTAAGCGTTGGGTGAGCTGGGAATGAGCTGAAATACAACAGAGAAAGTGGTTCCCTTATCACCTGTTTCAATATCAATCTGGGCGTCATGTCGTTTGGCTACACTATAACAAATGGCTAACCCCAAACCTGTTCCTGTTTCCTTTGTTGTAAAAAAAGGTGTCCCTAATTTTAACAATACCTCTGGGTCGATTCCCTTGCCTTCATCTTTTATTTGCAGGACTACCGTCTCTTTGTCTTGATAGGTTTTAATGGTCAAAATTCCATTAGAGGTCATCGCATCTAATCCATTTAAGGCAATATTCAAGATGAGCTGGCGAATTTCTTTTTCGTCGAGCGAGATGTCAGGACATTCTCCTAATTCAAGCGAAAGCTGTTTATTCGAACGTAACGCTTCCGCTTGAATTAAAGGAGATAAAGCTTCAATTATGGCGTTCACGTTTTGCTTCTTTTTGACACTGATTTTATTTTTTGCTAGATTCAAAAATTCGGTAATAATCGAATTTGCTCTATTCAATTCCTCTAGCATTAAATCGATAAAATCAGGAGATAAGTGATCGGCTTTATTCCTTGATAACTGTAAAAATCCTTGAACAGTTGTCATCGGGTTTCTTATTTCATGAGCAATACCAGCTGCCATCTCGCCAATTAAATTTAATCGGTCCAACCGGTACATTTCATTCTCGAGATGGACCCTTTCTGTAATATCATTCAATACCACGAGCGTACATGGTTCAGAATCGATATCAATGATCTCAGTGGATAATAACCCTGAGCGGACTTCCCCGTCTTTCGTCCCATACTTTATTTTCTTGTTTCGAATCTTCTTATAGAAATCAATAGATTTCCCGGTTGTTTCATCAATAAAATGCTTACAATTAATTTTTTGATGGATCAACTCGTTACTTCTATAACCGGTGAAACTTGTCCAGCTGGCATTGATGTCGATGAATGTAAGATCCTTCTGTAAAAGAATCGCCTTTAATAAGGGGCTGGAATCAAAGATTTTTCGAAACCTTTGTTGTGAACGTAACAGATGGTCGGCCATTCTTTTTCGTTCATCAATTTCTTTTTGCAGTTTCTCATTTGACTTGGTTAGCTCAAGCGTCCGCTCTTCGACGATATGTTCTAGATTATGAAATTGCTGTTTTTTCACTTCTTCGATTTGCTTTCTTTCGGTTACATCTCGAATGGTACAAACAAAAATCTGTTCATCCTCAATGATGGTTGAAGCAATTAACAGATCCGCGAAGAAGCAGCCTTTATCCTTTCGGCAAGCCACTACTTCAACGATCTTTCCTACCGATTGTCTAATCACAGAAAGGAATGTGGATAGGTCACCTAACACTTCATCCTCCCATTTAGGAAAAAGCTTCATAACATGTTTTTCCAGCAATTCCTTTACCTCGTAGCCAAACATGCTAGTGACGGCCGGATTCACGGTAAGAATACAACCTTGATTATCAAACGTGACAATGGTATCGGTGATCGTTTCACTTATAGCCTTTGATAATGCCTCTGTCCGCCGTAAATTGAGAGTGGTTCTATCTAACCTTTTGTTGACCTTATTCAGCTCAAGCAAATGTCCTAGATCCGTCTGAATAATGGTTTCTTGATGATTCTGATGGATTTTCACAAACTGTTCAATTTTCTTTTTCAATGTTTCTGGCTGAAAAGGTTTAAAAATATAATCGATCGCACCTACGGAGTATCCTTGATGAACATGTTCCATCTCTTGACTTATCGCTGTAATAAAAATAATCGGGATATTTTTTGTTTTTTCTCTTGCCTTTATAAGCTTTGCCGTATCAAAGCCATTGAGTCCAGGCATTTGAACGTCTAGTAAAATGACCGCAAAATCATATTGAAGCATGCATTTTAATGCTTCTTTTCCTGAGTAGGCGCTAATAAGATTGTAGTTTGGTGAAGTGAGCACTGCTTCTAATGCCAGAAGATTTTCTGGATGGTCATCCACCATTAAAATATTCACCTTTTGAGGAGGTGTATTATTTAATTTTTCTATAAAGCCTTTCTGGTCCATCAAATTCTCTGTAACAGTCTTCATAACGTGTAAATTTTACCCCCTCTCTTTTTCCTAGGCCAAGAAAACCTGATGTGCTTAGGCTTTCATAGATTAATTGATGAACATCATTTTGAAGGTTCTTATTAAAATAGATAAGAACGTTTCGGCATATAATCATATCAAACTCATTAAAAGAATGATCGGATACCACATTATGCTGGGCAAAAACCATATTTTTCTGAAGAAATGGGTGGAAACAAACCTTATCGTCAATGGCTTTATAATATTCAGAAAAGGCCTGTTTTCCTCCTGCTTCAATATAGTTTTTTGTATAAAGCTTCATCCCTTCCAACGGAAAGGTACCCTGTTTTGCTTTGTCGAGAACATTCTTATTTATATCAGTTGCATAGATTCTTGTTTTATCGTATATGCCTTCTTCATGCAGGAGGATTGCCATTGAATACACTTCCTCACCTGAAGAACAGCCAACATGCCATATTTTTATCGAGGGAAAATCCTTTAATAAAGGCACCACTTTTGTCCGGATACTCTTAAAAAAGGAAGGATCCCGAAACATCTCCGTCACATTGATAGAAAAGTCGGAAAGTAACTTCGCTATCATACTTGGGTCACGAAGAATTTTTTCCTGTAGCGCGGATATACTTGATAGTCTTTCAATCTGAACGCGGTGATTAATCCTTCTTTGAATAAAATGAAAGGCATAGTTTCTAAAATCATACCCATATAAGCGAAAAACAGCCTCAAGTAATAACTCGATTTCAATCCTCTCAATTTCTTCAGTCTGAACTAGACTACTAGATTCTTTTAATTTTACCTGTGCGATTTTCTATTCCTCCTTTGTAAACAGCCAAACTTGCATCAATGAGAACAGCTGATCGAGGTTAATCGGCTTGCTAATATAATCGGTAGCTCCTGCTTCCAAGCATTCTTCTTTGCTATGTTTCATCGCCTTTGCGGTAAGTGCGATAATCGGTATTGTTTCAAAGAGCCTTATTTTACGTATATGTTGGATGGCTTCAAACCCATCCATCTCCGGCATCATAATATCCATTAGTATTAAGTCCGTATTGTGATGTTCCTTCAGAACTTCCAATGCTTCCCTGCCGTTTTCCGCAACTAAAATCTCCATATCATGATTTTCTAGCGCAATCGTTAAGGCATAAACATTACGGATATCATCATCAACAATAAGAATTTTCTTGTTTTTCAGGATTGATTTCCTATGATTAATCATTGGCTCTTCTTTTAAAACTTGAACATCACTGTTTAGTAAATAGTTCTCTTCCAAACTGACCACTGCTTCCGTTCTAGCGGTAGGCATTTTTACTATTTCATTATTCATTTGACGGTTTGGCAAATATAACGTAAATGTACTTCCCTTACCTATTTCACTTGAAACTTCGATAAACCCTCCTAATAACTGAGCAAGTTCCCTGCATATCGAAAGACCTAATCCCGTCCCGCCATATTTCCGACTTGTCGTCCCATCTGCTTGTTTGAAAGCCTCAAAAATGGTCCCTTGTTTTTCTTCCTCAATACCAATACCCGTATCCTTTACCGAGAAAGCAAACATTCGTTCCAATCGTTTTCCTTCTCCCCCATTCCCGGAGATGTTTTTCATGACACCACGGATTTGTAAGGAGACACCCCCGCTTACCGTAAATTTAAACGCATTGGCTAGTAGATTTTTTAGGATTTGCTGCAGTCGTTGTTCATCCGTAAAGAACGTCATTGGCAATGCTTTGTCCAATTCAATTGAAAAATGAACTTTCTTTTGATTTGCAATCGGTGCAAACTGACGATAGATAAAATCTCTCAACTGATTCAATTCTACTTCTTTTGATATTACATCTAGTTTACCAGATTCAACTTTGGCCAAATCTAAAATATCATTGATTAAATTCAATAAATCATTTCCCGAAGAGTAAATGGTTTTAATGTATTCCTGCTGTTTCGATGTAAGATTACCTTCTCCATTTTCAAAGAGGATTTGTGCTAGAATGAGCAAACTGTTCAGAGGTGTTCGTAGTTCATGAGACATATTTGCTAGAAACTCAGATTTATATTTAGAACTAAGTTCGAGCTGCTGGGCTTTTTCCTCAAGCGCTGCACTGACCTCCTGTATTTCGAAGTTCTTTTGTTTAGACGCTTCATACTGTTCCTCTAGTTTTTCATTTGTCGTCCTTAACTCCTCTTGCTGCATTTGGAGTTCTTCTGATTGGGATTGCAGTTCTTCAGTCAAGGCTTGTGATTCTTGCAATAATTGTTCAACCTTCATGTGGTTGATGATCGTATTGATTTTAATACCTAAATTGTCATTCACTTTTTCAAGCAGTTTTATTTGTATAGGGGTTAAGGTCTCAAAAGAGGCAATTTCAATTACCGCAAGTACTTGGTCTTCAAATAAAACAGGTAAAATCATAATCGTTTTAGGGGAAGCTTCTCCCAAACCTGAACCGATTTTCAAATAATCATCGGGAACCTGGTTTAAATGAATGGGACGCTTTAAAAGTGCACATTGCCCAATTAATCCCTCTCCTATACGAAATTGCTTTCTTTCTTGCTCACCACCCATTGAGGCAAAGGAAGACATTCTTGTTAAATATTCATCATTTTTGTTACCTTCCTTTAAATAGAAGACACCGTAACTCGCTCCGACCATGGGTACTAGCTTTGTGATAAGCAACTGTGCGAGCATCTGTACATTTTCTACTTCCGGATACAGTGTAGCAATTTTAGCAATTTGTCCATTCAACCAACTCAGTTCTTCTGCTTCTTCTTTTACATGTTTCTCCATTTTACTATGTTTCTCAAGTGCTTGGGCCATTTTATTAAAGGCCACTGCGATTTCACTCAGTTCCCCTTTTGTGGTAATCTCAATACGCGGCAATGTATCAAAATCACTTGCCGCTGCCTGTTTCATCACATCCGTTACCTTGTGAAGGTTCCTGCTGGTGCTTCTTATGATCCAAATGGTAAAACTAATACCAATGATTAAGCCGATGACTAAGTAGATATATATATTTTCAACTGCCCAATTATAGGTGTCTTTGGAACGTAACAGTTCATTCTTCATCCCTTGTTCTTGTAGGCCATGAAGCAGTTCTGCCATTTGATCCATCCTTTGACTGAATCGTTCCAAGTCAGTCAAAAAAGCAGGAGTAAGTTCGGCATTTGGATTAATTTTCCTTTCTAACAACGCTTGCTGACCCAAATTCCGATAGGATTCATGTAAGATTCTAAATTTACCAATAAGTTCCTGAGATTTCTCTTGGGTGTCCCTTTTCTCTAGTGCATCAATCGCCACTTGTAAATTTGAATTTGAATTTTCCCATGCATTCAACAGGTCTAGATTAATTGTCTCTCCACGATCTCTCAGCATGGTATTTAATACTCCTGATATGAGTGAAGTTTCTTCTTTTATCGTTGAGGCAATTTCAATTCTCTCATTTAATTCACTAATCACCACGTTCATTTTAACGGTCGATTGCTCAAGCATGTTCATAAGTATCACAACAATAATCGTAATGAACAACAATAATGACCCTATGCTCGTATAAAGCTTCGTTCGAAATTTCATACTTCCTCCCCATAAATACGATAAACTAGTAAAAATTTTCTCAATTTTAATCATACTTTATAACCCTTAGTACCGTCCATATGATATTTGTAGAAATCTGGGGACTTGGGGGACTGGGGGTCGGTTCTTGTGGTATTTTTTGTCAGTGTTCAACATTATTGAACCGTCGGAACCGTCCCATTGTCGTTCAATGTCGTTTTGGTTCGTCGTTTTAAAAACTAAAAAATACTCACAATAAGTATTTGTGAGTAATTAAGATTGTAGTATTTGTAATCTTTTCTTTTTGTTATTGTATGTTCATTTAGAAGTTTATCAACTTTTCTTCAGGTAGAATCTATCAGTTTCTCACTATTAACGGTCCTTTGATGACCTGCATGATGTCAGAAGCGGGTAGTTTATGTTCGAGTAATTGGACGATGACTTTCATGTATCGATGAATATGAGAGAAATATTTTTTATAACCCACACATAAATAATTTAATCCGGGCTCGCCATCATCAGAGAGAAGGAAGCGATGTTTTGGGCATTCACCATGACAAGCAAAGCGTACTTCACAGGTTTGACATTGCTTTGGCAAGGTATCTCTTTTAATGTTTCCAAATTCTTTCTGTTGTGGAGAACTCATCATTTTCTTTAAAGAATCTTCGGAGATATTTCCGAGTTTATATTCAGGGTACATAAAATGATCACATGAGTAAACGTCCCCAGTGTGTTCGATAATCCCTGCATTCCCGCACGTTTCTGAAAATAAACAGATGGGCGAAGGAAGACCAAGCCAAGACGCAAGTGCCCATTCAAAATTCATCACATGAACTTTCCCAACATCATTTCGAACCCATTCATCGAAGACCTCAATCAGAAAATCGCCGTATCGCTCGGAGCCTACCGTCCAAGGAGAAACGGCCTTCTGTACCTCCGATTGTGTCAAAGACGGGGGTGTTGCATGGCGAAGTCCTAATTTCAATGCTTTTGCATCTGGCAGTCGTTCTACAATCGGGATAAATTGAAGATATTGAACCCCTTTTTCTTTAAAATATCGATAGATTTCGAGTGCCCGCGGCGCAGAATCCTTTGTTATACAGGTGAGGACATTATAGCTAACATTGTATTTTTGCAAGAGCGATAGACCAAATAGCACCTGGTCTGATGTCGGTTTCCCCCCACGGTTTACCCGATAATGATCATGGATCTCAGGCGGTCCATCGATGCTGAGGCCGACAAGAAAATCATTCTCTGCTAGAAATTTACACCATTCATCATTGAGCAACATGCCATTTGTCTGTAAAGAGTTTAGTATTTTTTTGCCTCCGGCATATTTCTTCTGGAATTGGACGACCTTTTTATAAAAATCAAGACCCATTAAGGTTGGTTCTCCCCCTTGCCAAACAAAAGGGATTTCTGGGGCTTTTTGCGATTTTATGTAATTTCGGATAAAGTTTTCTAATGTTGCATCAGACATTTTATAGCTTGGTTGTCCTGGAAACAGGGCTTCCTTTTCTGTATAAAAACAATAATGGCAATCCAAATTACATAGTGGGCCGCTTGGTTTTGCGATGATATGAAAATTATCTTCTCGTTGTTTTAGCAGATTCATTCCTTGTCCCCCGCTTCTACTATTTCTCTAATGGATAAGGTACAGAGGCATTGCCTCTGTACCCCTAACATTCCTTCTATATTTATGGAATCGTAACCATGGCTGCTTCTTCAAACGTATAAACGACTTTCTCTATGCTCCCTGTATAAGGGAATGTCCCTAGGTTTTCATATTCTGGGCTCACCGGGTACAGCAAATCTTCCCCAATATCTAAGCCTTCAAAGGCCATTTTGAATGGAAGTGTTTTGATTTGAGTCTTCCCTACTTCCTCATCATTCATATACAGGGTGCCAATCCCTTCATTATTAGCCATTTTATCGAATTGGAAGCGAAGTGTCAGTTTTCCTTCGGTTAGCTCTTTGTCCGAAACAATGTTATAACGAGCAAATCCAGAATTATGTTCATAGATTAAATGATTGTCCTTAATATAGAATGTATATCCACTCTTATCATTTCCAAGGGCTAACAGTACCCCTTGATCACCTTGTTTATATTCGAACGGTATTATAATCTCGTATGAACGATTGACCGTAAAAGGTGCTGCCGATTCACTTACGTGTGTCATTTCTGGAAAAAACGTGAACGTTTTTCTTGCTCGTTGAGAATCTTCCGGCAGATTCGTAAATGAATTGAGAAAATGTTCGGTAAGCGGGAAGACATTATTCTCCTTGGCTTCCTTCTCCCATAATTTCACCAACGTTTCCAATTTCTTCGGTTCTCGGTCTGCAAGATTATTCATTTCTGAAAAATCTTCATCCACGTGGTAGAGTTCCCAAACATCGTCTTCAAAGTCCTGGCCTTTTTTATGGTAGGCAATCGCTTTCCAGCCCTTATGATAGATAGCGCGATTTCCACTCATTTCGAAGTATTGCGTTTTCTTTTTAGACTCGGCATTGCCGTCCTTGAAGGTATAGGCAAAGCTTGTCCCAGTGACTGGCAGTTGTTCGACTCCTTTTAAGGTTTTAGGCGACTCGACACCTAGTACATCATAAATCGTTGCCGTGATATCACTTACATGCGTAAACTGGGTTCTTACTTTTCCTTCTTCTTCGTCTTCAATTCCTTCAGGCCAGTGTACAATCATAGGTGTCCGAATTCCACCCGCATAGGTTGTATTTTTCACCATTTTAAATGGCGTGTTGCTCACTTGTGCCCAGCCGGCAGGATAATCTGCATTGGTTGATTCCCCGCCGATTTGATTAAGCTTTCCTTGCACCGTTTGGAACTCTTCTTGCAACGCGTTGTAAGCAATTGCTTGGCTAGTAGAACCATTGGGGCCACCAATTGAACTTGCACCGTTATCTGATATTAACACAATGATGGTATTGTCTAGTTCTCCGGTTTTCTCTAAAACATCCATCATTTTTCCAACTTGTTCATCCGTATGCGTTAAGAACCCGGCATACGTTTCCATGAAACGCGTATACACTTCCTTCTTATCCTTAGACAGCTCATCCCATGGTTGAACGCCTGGATTTGGCGGAGCTAATTCAGCAGCTTCTGGAATAAGACCGATTTCTTTTTGTCTTTCAAAACGCTCTTGTCGTACCTTTTCCCAGCCTTCATCATAAACGCCATCGTACTTGTCTATGTACTCTTGCGGTACTTGGTGTGGCATATGCTGCGCCCCAAATCCTAGGTACATAAAGAATGGCTTCTCAGGTTGAATAGAAACATGGTCAATAATATACTGATTGCCCTTTTCTACAATCGCTTTGGAATAATGAAAGTCTTTCTCAATAGGTGTTTCAATATGCGTATTGTCTTCGACAAGCTCTGGACGATATTGATCCGAGGAATCTTCTAGGTTTCCAAAATAACGATGGAAGCCCTTTCCTAATGGCCAGTTATGATACGGACCCGCAGGCGTCACTTCTGTTGTTGGAAGGATATGCCACTTCCCAAGGGCGTAGTTTGTAAAATCGTTTTCAGAGAGCACTTCGGCAACAGTTCCCGCTTCAGGGACAAGTTCTCCTCTTCGATTTGGAAAGCTTGGGCCAAGGTCAAAGTTGGAAACCTGGCCCATTCCTACCGCATGATTGTTCCTTCCAGTTAACAACGAGGCCCTTGTTGGCGAACAAAGCGGCGTCACATGAAAGTTATTGTACCGAAGTCCATTTTCAGCTAGCCGGTCAATGTTCGGTGTCTTAATCTCTGAACCATAAGCACCTAAATCTGAATAGCCAGAGTCATCCAAAACGATGTAGATGACATTTGGTTTTTCCCCTTGTGTTTCATCTTTAACGGACTTCTTATCATTAGATGATTTATCTGAATTCGAATCCGCCTTTACTACCTTTTCACCGGTAAAATTCGCCGAGCAGCCAGCTATCATCGATAAAGCTGAACCAAAAACGGTTGCTTTAAAGAGATTTGGAAATTTGGACTTAAAATCACCAATCATATAATCAACTTCCCTCCCCTTATATGAATCTATCTCTTTTTACGTAGGATCCGACTTGAGAATTATTCTAGAAAGCGATTACAAAATATGATTCTATGAATCCTCTTTTATTTACGAGGTTTACGAACAACGACAGATTACGCCAACTGTTCGTTACCTCATAAATGCACTTAACCAAAAGAAACCTCCACTTTTCCTAACTGGCTAAACTCAGCTGTAAAGACATCTCCCTTTTGAGCTGCAACAGCTGCAGAAAGGGCCCCAGATAAAATGACTTCCCCAGCTTTTAACGAAACATTATATTCTACTAGCTTATTTGCCAGCCAGGCAACACATGCTGCTGGGTGACCTAACACATCTGCGCCAGTCCCTTTATTCATGATCTCACCATTTTTATAAAGACTCATTTCGATTTTCGTTAAATCCATACCCTTTGGATTGAACCTTTGAGATCCTAACACGAAAAGGCCACAAGAAGCATTATCGGCCACTGTATCTTCTAATTTAATTTTCCAATCGGTAATGCGGCTGTCAACAATCTCTATAGAAGGAACAATATATTCGGTGGCTTCTAGGACATCTTCTACTGTAACAGTTGGGCCGTTTAAATCCTTTTTCAACACAAAAGCAAGTTCGCCCTCGACCTTAGGGTTAAAAAGGGTATCCATTGGAATGGTACCGCCATTCGGAACTTCCATACTATCCAATAAATGACCGTAATCAGGCTGGTCCACTCCTAATAGTTTTTGCATAGCAAATGAAGTTAACCCGATTTTCTTCCCGACTACATTTTGTCCATCCTTAACCTTCTGTTCAATACTTTTCATTTGAACTCGGTATGCCTCATGGATCGTGATTTCAGGATACAAATCTGTAAGTGGAGCGACCGACTTTCTGTCTTTTTCTGCTTGAAGTAAATGCTGATAGGCTTCAAGCACTCGATTCGTTTGTTGAATATTCATAAAAAACCTCCCCCGTTTGATCTCTTTCAGTCCTCATCTGCCGATTCCAGACGATGGTCAAGTTTCCTTCAAGCCATAATGGAACTTGATTTTTACTCGTAAGCATTACGCTTTTCTCGTTTACAACCACTTCGGTCTGCAAAGAGTTCCACTTATTTTTCAAGGTAACTTCATAGCGCCCAGGAGCAGGGAGTGTATAATTCGAATAGGGTGTTAAAACAAATCCAGCACATTCACATTTTATTTCATAAGAGTGCCCGATTAGATAGGGAAGCTCTTCGACCTTACCGTCTAACAGTTGTTGTCTGATACGAGTCGAACTGATTTTTTCCCCTTTATACTCCACCTTTTCGACCGTAGTTACATCAATCATATCTCCGGAATCTTGTTTCAATGTTTCCATATTCCCTGCTCCACGGCTGCCATACGAAAAGTCATAACCTGCTACTGCATGAGTAACACCCAGTTTGATTAGGTATTCCTTAATAAATGCTTGAGGTGACAATCCTGCAAAGTCTCTATCGAACTCCACAAGGTAAAACGTATCCACACCTAGTTCACAAAGCCTTTTTTCTTTTTCGGACTGCGGCATTAAATAGTGAAAACACTCCTTCCCCCCGATGACCGTTTTCGGATGAGGAAAAAAACTCATGACTGAAAGTGAGACTTTTCTTTCCTTTGCTACCTGCAATGCGGATTGAATCACTTTTACATGCCCACGATGGAGACCGTCAAAACATCCAAGTGCCAAAACATTTGAGCTTGCCATGTCCTGATAAGCAGCCAAATTCCTCTTATTCAAATAGATGGTTTCCATACAGTCTCCTTTCATGTTCCAATAATGAAGTCAGCTTATACCAGCCAATGCACGATATTTTCCGTTAACGAAAACTAGAGGTTCCTTTTCTTCAAGGTGAATATCGGTTACTTTTCCAATAAATAACGTATGATCTCCTTCAACATGCTCCGTCGATACTTCACAAGCCACCTGTGCGCAGGCGCCTGCTAACACTGGTTTCCCATCTAGCCGATCAAAAACAACTTCACGAGGTTCCTTGATTTGTCCCGCAAAAATCATCGATAGCTCTTGTTGATCCGCAGCCAAAATATTTACGCTAAAGATCTTGCCCTCTTTGATTTTATTTAAAATTTTTGCTTTTTCTCCAATTGAAATCACAACAAGCTTGGGATCAAGGGATACCGACATGAAGGCATTTGCCGTCATCCCATGTACATCTCCATCAAGTTCTGTGGTAATCACGGTTACACCTGTCGCGAATTTTCCCATTGCCGTTCGAAATTGACGATCATCCATTACTTTTACCTCCTAAGATTTTTTTAATAATGGCTCTGTTATTATTTATTGTTGATTTTCGTGTAGGGTTGAGAATTCATAGGCGGAGAATTTCCGGCTATTGTATATAAAGGAAGCTTAAGAAGCAGATATAAGCGGAGATATTCCGGTTAACTGCTTTAAATAAGACAAAACTCAAGGATTTGGATACAATAAGCGGAAAAACTCCGCCTATTTTTAAGGAAATATGGGTATTTCCTAATATAAACGGAAATTCTCCGCTTATTTCCAAACACAGTGAAATCAACATTCAGTTTTACCAGAGCCTTAATAATAGTAGATATATAGAAATTACACTTTGCGAGTGAAATTTTTAAATTCATCATTTAATAAATCTTAAGATATTCTCCACAAACGGCTCAGTTTTTTCAATTTGTGTCCAATGCCCGCACTCATTAAATACGTGTAGTTCTGCATGCGGAAGCAATTCAATAAGACGGTAGCTGGTATCTTTAATTGGAATAACCCTGTCATTCAAACCATGAAATAATAGTGTTTGGACATTAATGCTTTGTATTTGTTCATCACTTAACGCCAATTCATCCAGTTTTTGTTGGCGAGGCTCTGGGAACATTGCCGAAAATGCCTCTTTCACATCAGGTTCTATACTAGCTTCATAGCGAAGTCGGACTAATTCTTCATTTTTCGCTGCTTTTTCATCGTACGAAAATAATTCAATTAATTCGCGCATTGATTGCAAACTTGGCTCATACCCCCAAACACGGTCTAACCCTTCTGAAATTTGGTGCTTGATGCCAACACTGCCCATTAAAATTAATTTTTTAACCAGGTCCGGTCTTTGATAGGCAACATGGAGTGCTAATGCGCCGCCCATAGAGTTGCCGACTAAGTGAACAGGCTCATCAGACACAGATTCTATAAAGCTAATTAAATGTTGTACCCATAATGCAACGGGATATTGGTGATCGGGCAGTTTATCAGTTTTACCAAAACCGATAATATCTGGTGCAAATACATGGTAGGACTCACTTAATTTCGGGATAATTAAGCGCCAGTTTGCGAAGGCAGATACACCAGGTCCTGACCCATGTATTAAAATAATTTTTTCTGCCCCTGTCCCTTCTTCATGATAGTGTGTATTTATACCATTAACATCCATATATTTTGATTGAATCGTCATCACGCATTGCTCCTTCCATCTATTAGAAAAAGATAGAGGAAACTATTGAAAGCTTCCTCTGGCTTGTTTGTTTCCATTCATTGTGAGCTTGTACGTTAGTGGGCAGTCCATGTTTCCCATTTCAACAAGCTCACCTTTAATTAGTCACCAACGTTTATTTTATTGGTGCAACTTCCTTTTTCTTCACTGGTGTTCCATATTCAAAGAACTCTTGTGGTAAGTTAGAGCCGTACCAAATAATTGCATGCTCTAAATCTTTCCCTTTCCATTCAACTGTTTTCCAGTCTGGGTCAAAGATTTGATAACCCGTGTCTCCGAATAATTCAACACGATTACCCCCAGGTTCGATCACGTATAGGAAGTAAGCCTGAGATACACCGTGCTTGCCAGGACCTGCTTCAATTTTATAGCCGTGCTCCACCAATAATTCACTTACATCCATTAAATGTTGAGGATAGCCGTACCAGTAGCAAATATGGTGCAATCTTCCCTTTTCAGCTAATGCGTCTCCCATAATGGCAACTTCATGCACTAATGAGTTTGAACTTAACCATGCTGCTACATCTGTATTATCATCATTTAAAATACGTTCGCGCACTTTAAATCCAAGAGCATTTTCTAAAAACTCAACGTTTTTATTTGTTTCTTTCGCCAGTACATTTACATGGTCTAAGCGACGTACTGGTACACCGCGACGCGGTCGTTTTTGCGGACGACTTAGAAGTGGTGTTGCTTGCTCTTCAGTCGGTTTGAAATAGTCAACCTCCCAAAGAATTTCCATTTTGTGCCCATCTGGTGTTGTAAATTGATAGGCTGGTCCATGACCGACATCGCCTTCACTCCACCCGATTCCATAACCTGTCGCTTCAATTTCTCGTACACGACGCTCTAGCGCTTGCGGAGAAGTGGCCCGCCAGGCAACATGACCTAGACCTGCTTCATCATTTTTGGTAATAATCAAGGTATGATGATAAAAATCCTCGTACGCTCGCATATATACGGAATCACCTTGTCGGTGCGATTCTTCCATCCCTAAAATTTCTTTAAAAAACCACACAGACTCTTCTACTTTCGGACTATAAATTTCAATATGTGCTAAGTGTGCGACATCAAAAATAGGTTCTTTCATCATTTCCATTCCCTCCAAAGTTTTATTTACCAAATTGGGTTTCCTTTAAAGCCAAAGATCGACTTGCCGTATGAAGCCATTGCATCTTCGTAATGGTGCGTTGGATGAGAAGCCGCTGTCATAAGGTCACGTACAAACAATTCAGTTGGCTGCCCTTTAAATACGGAGTTTCCACCTAAAGTGAGCAAAATACGGAGCGCCATCTCTGAGGACGTCTTCGCGATATGCCCACGGATCCCGAACAACTTTTCACGTTCTTCTTCATCCAAGGTTGTCATGCCATTTTGCTCGTAATACGTTAACTTCTCACAATATTCATTTGCTAAGCCTTTTAAAGAACTTAGTTGTAGCTTTAATTCTGCCAGTACGCGCTGACTGCTAGCTGCTTCTTTTTCATTTGCATTATTGTTGAAAACACGAATCCTGTTTTCTGTTTTTTCTTGGAAAATTTCAATCAATCGTTCAACGCCGCCAATCTGAATAAATTGGAACCCCATTAAAAACCATGGGATATACGGTACATTGAAAATTTGATAGTCCGGTTCAAAATTGCCATCTACTGGACCTTCACCTTTAATAACACGAGTTGCATGGAAGATACGATTCGGCGGTATGTAAACGTTGTCAACTTTTACCGCGTTACTACCTGAGCCGCGCAAGCCCATGGCATCCCAGTTATGGATAATTTCCACTTCCTCTTTATTCAAAATAAACATGCAATATTCCGGCTCTGTGCCATCCTTTAACTTGGCAATTGCACCTAAACCAATCCAATCACTCCAAAGCACACCACTGCAGAAGTTCCATTGACCTGATAGGCGATAGCCTTCGCCATCATCTGTTACTTTCCCGACAGGAGCAAATACGTCTGCCATTAATCCCCCATGATTGTATAATTCATCACGGCTTTCTTTTGGTAAAAAAGCAACCCAGGTTTCATGAATCACAAAGAAGTAACTTAACCAGGCAGCAGCGACACTATGATTGGCGATGGTACGGATGATTTCTCCAAACGTAAAGTAATCCAAATATTGACCACCATAAGCTTTCGGCCGCATAAGCTTATGAAAACCAGCTTCTTTAATTTTTTCAATCACTTCATCTGGAAGCTTTGAATCTTGATCTGCCTTTAAAGCATATTTTTCTGCTAATAATCCTACCTCCTTTGCCTTCAAAAGAAGTTCTTGTTTGTTAGGAGTCTTTTTAACTTCTAATAGATTAACTGCCATATACCTTCCTCCTCTTAAGTAAACGTTTTCAAGTTATATGAAGCACCTGCTGTTGATTTAAATTATAATATTTGGAATATTTTAAATATACCTACATTAAATACTGTATTTGGATTGTTTTTAACACGTTTTCTATTAAATAGTTTTTTTATATAGTTAATTGGATTGCGTAAATTGGTTTTAAAAGAAAGGATGTAAGCTAGATTATTATTGTAAAATGATGAATCAAACTAACCATTTTTATTTTTAACTAAGAAAAGCCTTGTCCATTAAATGTAAAGGGTTCCGTTTTGAGGTACTTTTCTAAAAATAAGTGCCAAAATGGTAGTCGTTTTGACTTGGTTATTGGTATATAAAAAAACTCGCCAGTTGGCGAGTTTCTTTATTAGGAAGACCTAAACCTTATTTAACTAAACCCTATAGTTTTAGTACAATCCTTCTCAAACTCCATTGAATCATCCTTCTTGTATGTTTCATAATGCTTTCTTTTTTCGAGTGGTCATGGAAGGTTTTTTACGTCCATTTCCCCCTAATTCCCTATTCCCTTTATAGTTTCTCCTTGATTTCTCTTGTATTTTAGGCTTACTAGCATATCGCGGTGTCTCGGAAGTTAACTGAACAGGAATATCCCTCTGTTCCTTTGACAACAATTTCAAGGCAACTGAAACTAACGCGATCGAATCGTACTGATCGAGCAATTCGCCTGCAGCATGTTTAAACTGTGTATACTGCTCCTCTTCAACCAATTGAATCATCTTTTCTACTGCGGTTTGCTGTATAGACTCCCTTGCCTCTGCTACCGTCGGTATTGATTTGCGCTGGATATTTCCTTTCGATGCTTTTTCAATACTTTGGATCTGTCCGGTTTCCCTCGGTGTAGCAAATGTAATAGCTAACCCCGTCTTACCTGCTCTCCCCGTTCTGCCGATTCGGTGAACATAACTTTCCGGGTCTTGAGGAATGTCAAAATTGTAGACGTGTGTAACCCCTGAAACATCAATTCCCCTCGCAGCCACATCGGTCGCAACTAAAATATCAATGTTTCCCTCACGAAATTTATTCATCACAACATCTCGCTGTCGTTGATTTAAATCTCCGTGTAATCCATCAGCAAGATACCCTCTTTTATTCAATGCATCACTTAATTCATCCACGCGCCTTTTTGTTCTTCCAAAAATCACGGCTAATTCTGGGTTATCCACGTCCAGCAGACGGCAAAGCACTTCAAATTTATCCCGTTCATTAACCTCATAATATATTTGTTTTACATTTGGAGATGTAACTTCCTTCGCTTTCATCTTTACTAACTCTGGATCGTTCATAAACCTTTCCGCAAGATTTTGAATCGGTTTTGGCATGGTTGCGGAGAACAGCAAGGTTTGTTTTTCTTCAGGGGTCTCTTTTAGGATTCGTTCGATATCCTCCAGAAAACCCATATCTAACATTTCATCAGCTTCATCCAAAACCACCAATGAGATGCGGTCTAATTTTAGCGTTTTACGTTTAATGTGGTCCAAAAGTCTTCCGGGTGTTCCCGTAATAATGTGAGGTCCCTTTTTTAATGCCTTAATTTGGCGATCTATCGACTGCCCTCCATAAATAGGGAGAGAGGTTATGCCCATGTATTTCGCCAGTCGATTGATCTCTTCTGAAACCTGAATAGCTAATTCTCTCGTAGGTGCAATTGCAATCGCCTGAACAAATTTTTTGCTCGTATCCACTTTCTCCAAGATCGGTATGGCGAAGGCAGCCGTCTTTCCGGTCCCTGTTTGTGCTTGACCAATAATGTCCTTCCCCGACAAAGCTATGGGAATGGCTTTCTCTTGAATAGGAGATGCTTCTTCAAATCCCATATCCGTAATTGCTCTTTTAATCGGCTCACTAATGCCCATTTCCTGAAATGTTGTCATATTTAAAAACCCCTTCTATACGTTTACTATTTTTTATATTGGACTAAACTCCTTGATTGAATGCACATCTGTACTGATTTTTAAAAGCAAATTAGGAAAGTAAGGGATCCACCCCTCGGGTGCAAGGGAAATACAGACAAAAGGCATCACGGTGATATAAGTATCGAACCATCCCACTGTAAGTGATCTGCCAAAAAAGAATAATCTTTTCAGGACGACGTTTCATTCATTTAATAATCTTAAAAGGAATATCGAAGAAATTTATTAAGAAGATGATAATAAATAAAGAGATGATATAAGCTCGGAATGGTTTAAACTGATGTATTACAATTACCGAAAACATGACAATATCAAATAAAAAAGAATACCAAAATTTCCATCCATTTTGATAAGAGATTCTTCCGAAGTTATACAATATCCACTCAATAAAAATATAAATTCCAGACCAAAGCAATATGTAAAATGATCTTTTAAACCATCCCTCTGGAAAATAGGAAAGAAATAGTAAAATACTAATAGGCATCGTGATTAAAGCATATACAATTACGACCATTTCATGTCCGTATAAAAAATCTGGGTGGAACTTCCATAAGGTATTTTCTTTTACAATATATTCGTACAGTAATCCTCCTGTGGCAATAAAAAACATACTTGCATGGTATTTTCTCCAGTTTTTCCAGTTCCCCCACTTAAAGGAAGCTATAATGGTTAGCACCGCAATGGCAACGTGCATTCAAACACAAACCTTTCGTGTGTTTTTATAACAGTTTCCCCTTTTTCATTGTGAAATAATGTAATTTCATCAAACTATTTAATTTCCCTTACAATTTGGTAGTGAACATTGTACTCTTATTGCACTATTCATTTAATAGTCGAATAAAAAAAGGCAGTATTTTTAGGCAGCCAGATCTTTAATGAAAGCATCCGTTAGCTGAAAAGAAGAACAGCTAATACCTTTTAATTTAGAGAATTAAGGTTCACCTTTCTATCTTTAACTGTTACCCTTTTTCTGTATTTTAATAATTTTTAAAACTAACCCTTTAGAGAAAACTCCCATTAAGAAAAAACCGAAAAACGAATAAACATGGTTCCATTTAAGTGGTTTATAAAGGTTCAGCATTTCTGCAAGAGGTTCCCAGACGAAAGCAAAAATGAAAGACATAATCAGAAGAACTATAGAAAAGGATTTCCAGTTTGAAAAATATTGATAAACTAACATATAAAGTATTGGGAGTAACGTATAATCTATCGGTACTAAAGGAGTACAAAGTGGAAGCAGGGTATCGGAATAAACCCACATTGAAAAATTCCAACCCATGACATCAAGAAAAGTTGAAATAGAGATGATAAAAAATCCATATAATAAAATTTCTAAAATACGGCTTTTATCAACTATTTTCCACCAAAAAAACCACGGAACAATTGTCAAAGCAAGTAGAATCCACCATTTTAATGAAAAAACAAAATTATGTATCCAATAATCCATCATCATTTTATTTAACTCAATGGTATGTTGTTGTATTTCTATAGGTGTTGGAATTTTCTGCAAATATTACACCTCCTATTTACTGCAGTTAGTTTTATCCGAAATTTTTGTCATTAAACATACTTTCATCGTACGAATTTCTACATTCGTTTATATAAATATTATATAGCTATTAGTGTAATCCTCCCTAAACAATAATTGAGTCAAAGTTTAGTCCAATATGCCATCTTATTAGAAATACCAAGTCCTTACATTAAATGGACAAGGCATTATAGTTAAATCTCAATTTTCCCTTTTGCTTTTAAAATATTGATGGCTAGATAAAGTGTGAAGGCATATTGGGTGTCATTAAGATCATGGTTTAAAATCTCACTAATTTTAGCCAGCCGGTAGCGTAATCCGCTAATCGACATGGATAATTCCTTCGCCGTATTGTTAATACTGCTTCCATTATCTATATAAGTAAATAACGTTTTGATTAACTCAAATTCACTACTATCTGCTTCTAACAACCTGCCAATATGTTGGTTTACAAACCGCTCAATCAACACATCATCCTGTAATTGGAATAAAACGCTTTCAATTCCTAGTTCTTCAAAGTAATATACATTTTTTCGATTGTTGGTTGCACGTAATGCCGCCAATGTTTCATTGTATAGCGTGACCGTTTGTGAAAACTCCTGGATGACAGAACTAACACCGACAGAAATCCTATATTTTGGGAAGCGCCGTGAACAATGTCTTAGTAATTGCTCAATAAACGTGGACTGTGGTATATGCAGTCTTTCAAAACTAGGGTACTCAATTAATATAATAATTTTGTTGAGTTTTTGTGAAACGATTGAGTTGATCGACCGTTCTTTTAAAAACAGATGAAGATGACCAATCATTTCTTCATTAAATGCTAATTCATTTTCAATACTTAGTTCCTTTACAAATCGTTCAAGCGTCAGCATCCAATAGCTCGAAGAAGGATTGAAATCTAAATAATAGGCGATTTTATACATTTCTTCCTTTGCTAATCGACCTTCCAAAATATCATTTAAAAAGCTCCGTTTAATTGTTTGCTCCGTATTAACCTTGATGCTTTCATTGAATAATATCAGCGAAGACGTTATGGCTGCATTTTCAATAATCATATAATCAAGCTCATTAGGCTGATTGTCTCCTGTATAAATGAAAGAACAATAGCCTTTAATTTCTTGTCCATAATAAATTGGGGTCCTTAACAATGAAATTTTTTCGGAATAACGTATAAACGAAGTGTTCGAATCTCTAAATCTATTTAAAGTAAGCTGGTCCGGAAGGTTTCCTGATTTTACAATGATTTGATTATATTCATCTTCAATAAAGACTGTTAAACCTGTCGTTTCAAATAAAATATTAACGACTTTTTGTATTCCATGGTTCGACAGAAGTTCTTCAATTAAACGCCTGTGTATATCACTCGCTTTACTTAAATGGTCCCGCTCCATTTTTAATTTCGCTGTTATTTCATCAAGTTCCTTAATCATGCTATTTGCTTGATAGTAACTTAGGTCGCTCGTAATTTCTTCTCCCCATTTGTCAATTGGCATACAAATGCATTTACAATGCTCGTGTCCCATTGCACGGCATTCAACTTCCTTAACTAGGATAGGCTGCTGCAAAACTTTTGATAAGTAACCGCTAGCATAACCACATAGGGTGTGACAAACTGGCTCTTTACTGAGGCCTTTAGCTTTTAAATATTGAGATGCTTCAAACGTATTAATCCAGAGCACTTCTATAAAATTGCATTTCTTTTGCTCATCAAAGCTCATTTCTAAAATTTCCACTTTATCTAAGTAACCATGTAGCATGTGAAATTTAGGACCTGCCAATGCCAAATCTAACTCATCGTCCCATTCCAACGACATGGCTTTTTCCGCGTCACTCACACCACAATGCCAGCCGTAGCGAATAAACACGCCCCTCGTTCGTTCCTCGCCAATTACCGTAATGAGCTCATTTTTCAAATTTGTTCTTGCTTCAATCGGGATCGTAATAATTCGTTCATAAAATTGATTTACAACTTTTTCTCTCGGTAATTCAAAAGCATTCTTTATGTGCATTTGCATTATTTTTACTACACCCCTTTGTCTGTACTCAGTTGGAAAATCAAACATTTATCACATAACACTATGTAAATTCTATTCTATCATTTTAACATACTCTTCTGAAAATTCCCTTTACTTTCATCTTCATACTTTAATGATTTCTCTGAAATGGCCCATTATTCTTTTATGGCTGCTAATAAGAAAGCAGGCTGCTAGAATAGCAACCTGCCTTTTCTCTTACTTCTCGTTTTTCTTTAATACGCTAACAATCTCAGCCTCACTAACATTTCCAGCAGCGTCTGTTGCCGTCACGGTTAATAGATTCTTATGTTTTTGCTTTGGCACAGATATCGTAAACTTACCGTCAGTATCTGCTACAGCTGAGCCTAGTTCTACCTTATCCAACATGACCCTAACACTTGCACCAGCTTCCGTTGTTCCTGTGATAACCGTATCATTGTGAATGACAGGATATATTTTTGGTTGATCTGGTGGTGTTACGTCTACTACCTTCACTACCGTCGCATCACTGACATTGCCAGCACCATCTGTTGCAGTAACGGCAAGCTCCGTTCCAGCTGAATGCTTCGCTATTTCGACTACAAAACTACCATTTTCTAATGCCGTGCTTGAACCAATAATGGTTCCATTAATCGACACTTCAACTGTTGCACCTGATTCTGCCGTTCCAGTAACCTGTGTCGATTGGTCTGTTACTTCATTTACGGAAGGAGGAACTGGGGCTTCGTTATCCTCAACTTCTTGTACAATTCTACCTTCAACCACTGGAGAAACAGGGTTGACTTTTTCTAAATAGGAAGTAAACACTTCAAAGTCTACAATGTATAACTCTGCGATACGACCTTCGTCCTTCGCTGTTTTAAACATACTGTAGCCATCGCCGCCGTCGGCAGTGAAGGCATTCGTCGCTACGCGATACATTTTATCCAGTTGGAGTTCTTCATATCCCTCAGCCGTTAATGCCTGAACATGCCAGACACGTTCACCTATAGGTTTAGCTGGATCATACTTGAACTTTAAACCTGATACCTGCATGAATCCACCTGCACCAGGTGCGCTCACACTGTGCTCTAAGGCAGCAAGAATTTCTTCACCTGTTAGGTCTAGAGTCACTAAGTTGTTTCCAAATGGCAGAACCGTTAATACTTCTCCTAATGTGATATCTCCTTGATCAATGGAGGCACGAATTCCTCCTCCATTTTGCATCGCAATATAGGTTGGGATAAACTCATTTGCTTTAGCTGCCATCCCATCGGTAATTAAGTTTCCTAGATTGGTTTCCTTGCTGCGAACATCTTCACGGACTCCATTTAATGCAACCGATGTGCTGCCTACTACCTGTTTTTGTAGTTCTGTTAATGGAGCTTTGAATTCCTCCACCTTAACTTTAGCAGCAGCATCCTCCGTAAACTTACTTAAATCCTTTAGTTCGCCCGTGTAATTCGCTATTACACCATTTTCGTCAAATGTTACATCCAGAACACCAAGGTATTTTAAATACTCGTTTGCTTGGACGATTAATGTCGGCTCCGCTTTTTCTACAACAACTGGAGCGTCTAGTTTTGTATGGGAGTGACCGCCGACAATGACGTCAATGCCGTCTACCTTTTCAGCTAAATCCAAGTCGGGTTGATAGCCTAAGTGGGATAAGGCAATAATTTTGTCTACACCTTGTGCTTCAAGCCTATCAATTGTCTCATTGGCTTTTTCGACTGCATTTTCAAATACAATGCTGTCTCCAGGGTTCGCTAGAAAAGCTGTATCTTCCGTTGTTAATCCAAAGATCCCAACCTCTTCTCCATCCACTTCTTTAATAATCGCTGGGTAGATTTCTCCTTGTTCATTCGTTCCTCCAACCGAGGTATTGAATATTGGCCCTAGGTCAGGATCTTTAGCCATATTAACGTTAGAAGACACAATTGGGAACTCAGCCTGCTTAATAAAATTCGCTAGTGTCGCCGAATCCTTATCAAACTCATGATTTCCAAGGGTCATAGCGTCAAAGCCTAACTGATTCATAAAATACAAATCTGCTAGACCTGAATACTGTCTAAAATATAAGGTTCCTGAGAACACATCCCCTGCATTTAACAGCAGGCTGTTTTCCTTCTGGGAACGTAATTCGTTTACAGCTGTTATCAACTTAGGGAATTGCTCCACATAGGCATGGGTATCATTTGTATGAAGAAGTGACATTGTAAAGGGTCCTTCTTCTACAGCTAAATCTAATTGAGCCACAAGTGCATCATGATCACTAGTGCGTCCGTGGTCTTCCATATATGGAGAGTTAAAGTTTACTATATCTAGTGTCGCTGCTTCAGCTAAGTTATTGGAAACTAGAATATGATCCAACACTTGTGCGTTTCCTTGATAGTTGTATGTGTATCTTTCAGAAGCAGGCAATGTTTCAACTAAGTTCGTTAAATCATCACCTTTTAATGCCGCTAATGGTGCAGAAAACTCAAAATCGTTTAAATCGCCTAGTACCACTACATTTGCATCCTCGTTGTTTTCTTTTATGTCAGACACAAAGTTATTAACGATTGTGGCAATTTGCATACGTTGTGCTTCACTTTCAAGGTACGGCGGTTGATTTTTTCCAAATAAAGGCTCATCCCCGCCTTTTGAGTTGAAGTGATTGTTAATCACAATAACTTCTTCACCTTGGAAAGTAAACTCAGCTGCCAGTGGCTTACGGCTGCTGTTGAATGCTGCATTTGTTGGGTCAATGCGGCCAGGGTTTAAGGTTAGAGAACCATTTTCATATTGAACCGCACTTGTAGCATCGCCCTTTGGTGCCTCGTTTAACGTTACACGTTCAGGATTGTAGAGATAACCGACACGGATGTTTCCACCAGGAACTCCACCATCTTTACCGTCTACTGGAGCAATCTCTGTCCAGGCATAGGTAGGTCCACCAAAGCCTTGGATCGCATCACTTAATGCCTTGTAATTTGCATCGCCCTTTACAACACCATTATCCGTTTCTCCACTTTCGTCAAGCACTTCAACTAGATCAATGATATCTGGAGAGCCTAAGTTCTCAACCATTGATTTTGCCAGCTTATCGCGTTTGACAGTGTCTGAAGCTGCGAAGTTTTCGATATTGTAACCTGCGATGGTTAGTTTATCTTCTTCTTTTTGTATTGTCGTTACTTCATTCGTTCTTTCACGTTCTACTAGTTCAGGTAAATCAGCTGCTTTTGTTAGAATCTTAAAGTTACTAAACGTGTAGCTGACCACTCCTGTGACTGTACCATTAAATGAGTCACCCGCTTTTGTTACAAAGCTGCGATCATCAAGCTGCAGGAGCATTTTCTCAGGATTTTGATTTTCTTTTGTTAATAGAGGTGTTCCTTCTTTTGTATATGCTTTACCATCTACTTTACCCGTAATAACAGGTACTTCACCATATTTCTGTGGACCTGTTACTGTTGGACTTTCAATAGAAACAAGCATTCCTTCAAGGCTTTCATAAAAATCAATGCCATCTTCTGCTGGGTCAAATGTGGCGAATTGATCGTTATCAATGACTGACGTTGGAGCAATCACGTCCTTGCCGATGACAAGTGGAGTCGGAAGCTCAGTTCCACTTGAAATCTTTGTGATTTTTCCAGATTGGGCATTAATTTCTGTCATCGCTAAATCGGTTTGGAGTTTCTCGTCGTAACCATCTAGTACCCACTCTTTTACTAGTCCTGATACGGTTACACTATCGCCGACAGCAACACCGTGAGACGGCCTGTAAACAAGAATTCCTTCTGAAGTATTTGAATTGTCATCCGAATTAGGGTCTTGCATGTAGAAATTGCTGCTGTTTTCTACATAGGTTACTACCCCGGGTACATCGACTACATTTTTATCTTTATAAGGTGAGGTATGAGATTGACCTTGAATGTCGCGAATTTTTAATCCTGTTTCGCCCGTTACAGGAGGCTCATCTGGGGGCGGCGTTGTGCCATCAAACGACATGGCCGTTGGATTTTTTAGACCAGGTACTGAATAATATACTTCAAGTGAACCAGTAACAAAAACCTTTTTACCAACTATTGAAGGATTCGTTAATAATCCAAAATTCTGGCGAAAACCTGATGATAAAGGTATTTGGATGGGTAATATTTTCGTTGCGTCTCTTTCAGTAGGGCTATCTGCGATAGCGATGTTTGTATCATCTTTAAATGGAACTTCAAAATCATATGTAGCTTTACCATTCCCTCCACCAGTGGTATAACCTACAATATAACCTGCAACTGTGGCAGTCCCCGTATTGTTAGCAATTGCTTGGGCAACGGTAATTGGTTCAGCTGCCTGCGCCCGATATGGGAGAACCATCCCTATCAACATGACCAATATTGTCGATAGTGCAAAAAACTGTTTTGTAAGTTTCTTCAAGAGTATACCTCCTATTAATCTAGTATATCTATATAAGTAGTACTTCCACATAATCTTACAAATCTAATAAACCTATCCTCCTTTCTTATAGGGGGAAGCACCACAGATATATTCCTAACTTACCATTTCTCTTTGTTTTTTCGTTCTGTTTAACGAAAACTTTACTGACGTGATACAAATCATTAACAATATTTACATAATAAAATATGGAACTAACACTAGCACCTCTATCATACTATTTATTAATTTTTCTTAAACGAGAACAAATTCCTATAACCTTCCTCCTATTTTTTGGATAAATTCTAGATTAGAGGCTTCTACTGCTCACCCCGAATGAATCCAAATTAGCAGGTCCATAAAAAAACGCTCCTTACAAAATGTAAGGAACGTTTCATTCAATTGATAAAGTTCACGAGAGAAAACTTACCCATTACTCCTGGAGTTTCACTCGTACATTTCTTTGTCTTTTTCCATCTGCTTCACCCTCTGCCTGGCGTTTATGCTTAATGAAAAAGGAGAGAATTACCCCTATTAAGGAAAGAATCGAAACCACCATAAAGGCGATGTTCGCTCCGTGTATATCTGGATATGCAATGTCCGGTCGCTGTTTTGCCGTTTCCGCTGTTGTGGTCATAACAGTAACAAGAATGGCGGTTCCTACCGAAGCGGCAATCATTTTCATCGTATTATCCATGGCCGCACCATGGGGAATTAATCGTTTTGGTAACTGATTCAAGGCAGCTGTTGCGACCGGCATCATAACCATGGAAAGACCCAGCATTCGTATCCCATAGAGGACCGTAATATAGGTCAATGTGGTCGATGGACTTAAGGTCGTAAACGCAAATGAAGCAGCAGTCATGATTGTTAATCCAATCATCACGAGCCATCTTGCCCCAACTTTATCAAATATTCTTCCAACAATAGGTGACATAATCCCGCTAATCACTGCACCAGGTAATAAAGCAAGCCCGGCCTCAAAGGCAGAAAACTCTCTCATATTCTGCATAAACAGCGGGATGATTGTTTCTGCTCCAATTAAGCCCATAAAGCTGATCATTCCAATCGCTACGGCAAATGGGAAAATTGAAAACGTAAAAACACGAAATTCCAGCATTGGATGTTCTAGTCTTAATTGGCGGAAAATAAACACAATCAGTGATATACCGCCAATTGTAAGGGATAGCAAGGTTGCAGAATGTGACCAACCGTAATTTCCAGCGCTCGTAAAACCATAAAGCAGCCCGCCAAAACCAAATGACGATAATAAGATCGAAATGACATCAACTTTTGGCTTGGAAATCTCTGTGACATTTTTCAAGAAAAAGAATGCAACAACAATATCGATAAGAGCTATAGGCAAAATAATAAAAAATAACACTCTCCATGAAAATTGCGATGTCACCCATCCAGACAATGCTGGTCCGATGGCTGGTGCAAAGGATATCACAAGGCCGACAAGACCCATCGCTGCACCGCGCTTATTAACCGGGAAGATGAGTAAGAATACGGTTGTCATTAATGGCAGCATGACACCGGCCCCTACAGACTGAATGACTCTGCCTGCAAGAAGAATTTCAAAATTAGGAGCAATTCCACTAACAACCGTTCCTAACGCAAAAACACTCATTGCGGAGATAAATAACTGTCTTGTGGTAAATTTTTCTAATAAAAACGCACTGATGGGAATCATGATCCCATTCACCAACATAAAGACTGTGGTAAGCCACTGTGCACTATTTGCGGTAACGCTCATTTCATCCATAATTGGAGGAATTGCTGTTATCATCAGCGTTTGATTCAAAATCGCGATAAAAGCCCCTGCTAACAACAGGCCCACGATTAACGATTGCTTGTTCTCTGAACTCTTCATTCATCCAACTCCTTATTAAAAAATATACTGTTACAGATTACCTTGTTTTCCTTTTAAATTCCAATAAAATGTTCGAGAGAAGCTTAATGCTTATGAGAATACTATTTGACAAATTAATTTTGCGTTTGCCTTTTTTGTAGAAACTGTATGTTTTTTCGAAATGGAATTACTTAAAAAAAAAACAGCCATCGGATAGGATGACTGCTCTATTTCTAACCTATTAAAATAGCCTACTTATCAACCCTTTAATATTGCGCATAATAGCGTGTAATCGCTACTGCAAAATCCCCTCTTGTTACATTATTTACTGGGTTAAATTTAGCTGTTACCGTTGGCAATAGATCATAAGGGCCTTGTGTTATTTCGAAATAGGCATTTAAAATATTTAAGTCTAAAGCAAGCTGAACATGGCCGCGAAGGTGTGCCGGTACCAAAGAACTATCAGAAATGGCAATTCTTGAGTCACCATATTGCACTGTTAATGCCTCGTTCATCTTTGATTCTGCATCTGCTCCAAGCCCGAGATTTTGTACAAGGGTATATGCCAATTCAGCCCGTGTTACAGCTTGTTTTGGAGAGAATTTGCCAGCTGCAGTCGTAACCAGGACCCCTTTCCCTTTGTATGCTGGATCCCGTAGAGCAGCCCCTTTCGCTGCCACTGCTTCAGCAAATGCCAAGTCCTCCCCTTTAACATCAGAGAAAGTAGTGGTGCCTGTCACCGGCAAATACTGTCGCACACCCGCCCCCATCACCACATATTTAGCTAAATCGATACGTGTTAAGTTTTCATTTGGACGGAAGCTTCCGTCAGCATAACCATCTAGTAATCTCTCACTCACACCAATCTTGATGGCTGATTCGGCAGGGTGTCCTGTTATATCCGATAAACCTGTGAAACTGCCGGCTTTCTTGGTTGTTAATTCACCTTGCACTTCTTCATCAAGGGCAATTCCGTCTAATCCTTCAAGTTTCATTGTCCATTGGCCTGCTTTTGGTGAAGTAACCTGTACCGTACGATCGGTGTAAAGCGGGAAGAGCAAATAGATTCCGGAACTATATTCGTTTCCGTCTGGGTCAACTAATACAAGATTAATCGTGTTCCCAGTCTGACCTAGTAGTCCGGTTGCGTTAATCCGGGCAGTTAATTCGGTTACGCCTTGTTCAACATTAAAACTATGGATACTTCCATTCAGGTTTAGGTTGCTATAATTAAGCGTTATTGGTGTTCTTTCCACATTTAGATTAACATTCGAGTTAAATGCGCGATCTGCATTCACTGTCGTGCCATAAGCGCGGCCACTAAATGCCGCATCAACAGCAGCATAGGCATTTACATAGCCTGCTCCAACTTCCCATTCTTCATAGCCTGACATATTCGAAGCCGTTTTTTGTAAAATCTCTTTTACTTCCGCTGGTGATAATCTAGGATTCGCTTCTAGTAAAAGTGCCACAATACCTGCTGCATGCGGGGCAGCCATGGAGGTGCCGCTCATCGTTGTGTAATAAGGAAGATGCGCGGGCTCAATATTTTCGACATCGTCGGTTGCACCAAGACTTGAAACGGGTGCTACGACTCTAGTAGAAATAATTCCTTCTCCAGGTGCAGTGACCGTTGGACGATCCTCCCACTTAAAGGTTTCTCCATCTACAACAACTGTTCCGCCTTTACCGCTAACTCCACGGGATGAGAATTCGGCTAATTTCGCTTGTTTTGTACCTGCAGCAACCGTAATGACCCAAGGGGCTTTTTTATAATTTCCAGAAATGGTCGATTCACCTGGTCCTGAATTTCCAGCAGAGAATACCGTCACAATACCGCGGTCATATAACTTCTTCGTAGCAATATTTATCGGATCAAACGGGTCAAATTCCGTCCCCGCGTCGCTTGTTGTACCCCACGAATTCGTAATCACGCGAATGTTATATTCCGTTTGATGTGTTAACGCATAATCAAATCCGCCAATTGTATCGAGGATTGCTACAGCCGCGCCAGAACCATAGCCAATGATATTGGCACCAGGCGCTACGCCTTCATATTTTCCACTAGACATTTCTCCTGTCCCGCCAACAATACCGGCAACATGGGTTCCATGACCGCCAGTGCTGTCTGTATTTGGAACATTTTCAACGTATGAAATCGGCAGCAACTCACTTAGAGCATGTAAATTAGTGGAGGCCATGACATTCTGGACAACATGATTTCCAAATTCTAAATCAGGGTGTGTGCCATCTATTCCACTGTCGTTCACCACAACGCCAATCCCTTTACCTGAAACCGGCAGGCCTCCATTTAACTTACGGAAGGTGTCGTCTTTCCGCAATTGGTCGACCCCGGTTAACTCTGTTCCTGTTTCATTTTCATATGTTACTTTTTCATTATCATAGATGGACAATACTTCTGGGTTTGCTGCCAATGCGCTTATTTGCTCAGGCGTGGCAACAATACCTGTGATCGGTAAACTTTGAAATGACATCCCCTGCTTGATCCCTAGTTTTTCTAGCACATCTAACTGAGACGCAGTTGGTGCACTATCACCTTTGAAGGTAACAACCGCCTGGATTGAATCAACTGATTTTTGCAGCAGTTCCGTTAAATCTGGATCAATATGCGCTCCAGCCTGAGTGGTCGCGTTGGATACCGACGCCATTGAAAAAATAGGTGAGATTGCTAGTATACACGATAGTAAAAGTGCTTTCGTTTTCAAAATTAGACCCCCTAGTGAATGGTTATTTTCTTTCATTATCTATTAGAAATTGGAAGATAACTATTCTGCAAAAGGGGTATCTTGTATTGCCTTTATACCTATTTGTTCTAGTACATAAGTAGTAACCACTCTAAGGAAAAATTACAATTAAATTTTATTCCTTTTTATTCAGCAGTTTGACCAGGATTTTGGTAAAGGGATTGTACTTGATCTGCCGGAAGGGCTAATTCATCATAAACACGTACTTCATCCATTAATCCTTTAAAAGGAATATCCCAGTAGTTAACACCTAAACCAAATTCAGCATCAATGGAGGTGAATACATTCGGGAAGTTATCACCAGTATATTTCGCTTCACCATTGATATAAAATACAGCATGGCCTTCATTGACCGTAAAAGTAAGATTTGACCACTGACCTGCAGGTATGACTGTATTGGTTTTTGCGTCGTACCACTGGTCACCGTTATGTGACCATACCATTGTATTACCAAAAGGTGTTTTCGGTACGACACTAATCCAATTATTGGCTGTTTCAGTCCCAAAGAATGTTGTTGTAAAATCAGTAATTTGGTCTGGTTTTACCCACAGTGATACAGAGTAAGTATCACCCGTAATTAAGCCGTTCGCTAAACGCAGTCCAGAATTCCCGTCAAATTTAGCGGCTTGACCCACTTTACCTTCTTCAAACGTAATATGTCCGCCTGTATTATTTAATCGGTCTCCTGTCACGGTTGCGTCCGCTTTTTTTTCAGAAGTGTCTTTCAAACCATCATTAAAGTCGTATAACGCCGATAAGCCGCCTGGTTCCTTTTTGAGTACGGTAACACTAACTGTTAATGATTGAGTTGCTTCACCTAATGTAATGGTCGCGGTTAAGTCTACCACCGCATCTTCAGAATCTGAACTTGGTCTTGTAACCGTTCCCTCAACTGACACTACGTCTGTATTAGAAGATTCCCATGTAATTTGCGCTCCTCTTGTAGCTGTGGTTGGCAGCGTTACATCACTTATTACAGTAGATTGAAAACTAGTACCTAACTCTTGTTTGATCGCCTGTACTAATTCTTCATCTGACGAAGCGTCCACATGACTACCCCAAATGACGATTCCTTCATCGGACATAGCACTAAACGTCATCACCCATTGCTCCGAAGTTGGGTCATATTGGCGGATAAATACACCATCATACGTACCTTCACCATCAATGGTTAACTCTGCTCTATAATTCCCATAAAGCTTCCATGTTCCTGAAATGGCACCAGAAATGGTATGATCACTGTTTAATTTCACCCAAGTGGACTCTGTTAAGCTGCCAGTGATTTCTTTTCCATGGTTAATGTATTTATAGTCACCTGTTACATCACCTTCTGAAACCTGTTTAATGGTTTCACCAGCATAGCGGTACGGTGTTGGTACCGGCCATTGATCACGGTTCTTAAATGTTTGATGTACACGAACTTCGTGCATTTCCCCTTGCTGCGGGAAACGAGTATGCGTAACGATAAATTCCTTGCCTAATTCTTCGTCAATTAGATAAGAGTTATGACCTGGTGAAAGGTAGCCTGTCCCAATTCCTGTGCCCGCTTCGCCAAGATCTCTTTTAAATAAGAAATTACCAATCATTTTATTACCAATATCCTTATGATCGTCATTACCTGGGAAGTTTCCTACTCCTCTATCAAATGTCTCTGGGAATACTGCAGGGTTGCCCTCAGCATCCACATATGGACCATCAGGATTCTCTGATCTAAACTGTCTCATTTGATAACCGCCATCAGAAGCTAAACCGCCATAGGTAATGTATAGATAATAATAGCCCGTATCTTTATCATACACAGCATATGTTCCTTCAGCAGAACGGCCGTAGCCAGAAGCAATTTTTGTACCGAAATATCTATCGATCATTCGGCCATCTTCTGTTTTTCCATCTTTACCTGGATATTTTGGGAGTCCTGTTTTCTTATCTAATTCTAAAATGTAGGTACCGCCAGACCAGGAGCCGTATGTCATATATAACTTATTATTTTTAGACTGAAGAATATTGGCATCAATGGCGTTGGTGTACAGTTTATTATTGTAATCTCCATTTGCCGTAAACCAATCTGGATTTACTTCGTCAATCACACCATCTTCAATAAGCTCTGCGATATTCGTATTTTCCCAGTGTTTATTCACGACGCTGTTTCGATCATATACTTCTTTGTTGGTAAATCCTGAATACATAATGGTGTCGACATATTTAAATGGACCTTCAATATTCTTTGAAACTGCTATCCCGATTGCAGAACGGATATACGTGGAAGACACACTATAGTAAATCATGTAGGCACCCTTTGTACCATCTTCATTTACATAATGTTTATTCCAAAAAACATCCGGCGCCCAAACGGCAAAGCCGCCTCTTGAGTCTGAATCATTTTCTCCTGCCCATTTAAAGGACTCCGCAAGATTTGCTGATAAATCACCGTAAACTTTATTATTTGGGGTTGTATAGCCATTGGTAAATCTATCCCAATTTATTAAGTCTGTTGATTTAGCACCATCAATGTGTGAACCATACACATAGTAGGTACCCGTTTTTGGATCTTTAATGATTGAAGGGTCATGAACGGAGGCATTTCTAAACTCAATTGGCTCGGAATTACTAGTAATACTTGCTTTCTTTTTGCCAAGGACACCGCTTGGAATTAATAACAGCAATGCTAGAGAAATAAATATCAATTTTTTTAATCGAATCTTCATTTTCGTTTTCTCTCCTCCTGTGGTAACGCTACCATTATTGAACACGCTATCTACCAAATTCATAGACTAGCGTATAGACATCGACCTATAGATAATTTTACTTAATATTCTGATTATGGAAGGTATTTCTAACCTAGATATAAGTTAGTAGAGTAGAAAAAATACTATTTATGTAGATTCATAGATGATTAAATATACGTACCACTCATATTAAGAAACTTAACTCATCCTTATATTACCTCCTGTTCGTAAAAAGTTGTACTTACAATTGATAAACCACTTATAATTCACCATAGGTAAGTTACCTTCTACTAAACAATACTATAACTTTATAAGATTCTCAATAGTCTATTTCAAAGTTATCGAACAACTTTTAGTGGATTCTCCCACAAGATGAACGTACAAGCTGCAACGACTTGTTTAGAAACGAATTTTTTATATTTTCATACAAAAAACTCACCGCAAATTATTCGCAGTAGGTTTTTTAACAAAGCAATGCTTCCTAATGTATCTGTGGTACCATTTATTCCAACTATTTTTACCATAGATTGGATAGTTCTTGAAATTTTGTTGTAATAATAAACAAAGATTCCCTTTCACCAAATGACTTAACCACATGTTGAGTAAAGAAAATTAAACATTGTTTTATAAAATGCAATCTCCGTTTGAATAAATACAGGCGTGGTAATATTCAGTAATGTCATCATTTCATCTAATAAATCACCATTCCTGTAAAGACTTGAAGAATAATCTCTTAACAGTGGAATAGCGTTGAAATTTCGGATATTCACTAATAAAAGAATATAATCAAGTAAATATTAAAGTTGATACCTATATTTAACAGTCTCCTCATTTTCAATGCTTCAGTACTTATTATTTTAAGAAGGTGTATAGATGTGGACTTTCCGACGATACATACAAACTTTTGGGATGCCGTGATTGCAGTTCCTTTAGTAATGGTAATTACCCAATTGATAAAAGTTTTTTTAAAAGTTAAGAAAAAATATGTTCCAACAATAGCACTGATCCTCGGTTTAAGTATTTCCATTTTTATCAGTCATCGCCACCATTTTTTCGCTGGTCTTTTTATGGGTTGGTTTTATGGATATGCTGCAATTGGTTCTTATGCTTCATTAAAGACAACATTATTAGCATTTAGAAATAAAAGGTAAGTGAAAAAAGTAAAAATCTGGGGTGTCTAACCTGTCAAAAACATATAAAGAAAAAGTTATAGATTTGCTATTTATAATCATTCAGATCGTCTGTATAATTGCTCTTTTTAAAGATAAAAATTTCGACTATATGAGAATGGCCGCTGGCAATCTTTGCTTTTGGGTAATCTATATGATTCTGGAGAAAAAAGCAAACTGGAGTATTCCTCTTTACATTAGAACAATTACTTTACTTTCCATAACTTTTAATGACTACTTAGGGGAATATTTAAATCTGTATGTTACCTCTAGTCTATATGACCGATTGCAACATATTTTTGGGACCTATGCATTAACACTTTGGATATTTTTTGTCATTCAGCAATTTGCTCAATTTAAATTAACAAATCAAAGACTGACCATTTTATTTATTATAAGTCTGGCATTATCATTGGGAACCATTTATGAATTATTGGAGTTTATCGAAGATGAAGTTTTTAAACCGAAGATAAAAAATCAACCAAGCCTCTTAGACACGAACCTTGATTTAATTTCCGACTTGATAGGCGGAATTTTTGCCGAATTACATTATCGTTTTTCAAAGCAAATGAAAACATTTTTATTTCCATTTGAGCAACGTACTTCTATTAGATAATTTTTTTATCAGTCTAAAGAAAAGGTTTCCAATGTAAAAACTGCTACAATTGAATGCGATGGAGGATTAGGTTTTGAGTTAATGGAGGATGCTCAACCTATTACCCGTAAAGAATTATTAGAAAGTCTTCACGAATTTCAAAAAGGAAATATACAACTTAACCAAAGAATAGAGATGACAGTATATTTAAGAAGGTTCGGAAAACTAAATAATGTCCTTTTTAGACCTTTAAGTAAAATTCACTCAAAAAAAACGACCTACATTCCATGCAGGACGCCATCAAATTATCTATTCAATTGTTCCACTTTTATAGGCTTAGTCGCCTTACTTAGTTTGATGATTTCGCCGATTATACTAATGGCAATTTCTTCTGTCGTTTCCGCGCCAATTTCCAATCCGATCGGAGAATGAACCTGTTCCAGCTGTTCAGGTGTGACACCTTCAGCTTTTAGTTTATCAAATATGGTTATCACCTTACGCTTTGAGGCAACCATTCCTACATAAGCAATCGGAAATTGGAGTGCTGTTTTTAATACGATATCATCACGATCTTTCGTGACAATGATTACATAGGACTTTTCATTTAGATTGGCCGCGAGTAATGCCTCTTCAATATACTCATTAACAAAAAGGTTTGTCGCATTGGGAAAGCGATCCTTGGTTGCGTAACCCACCCGGTCATCGACAATGCAATAAGGAAGTTCAAGGGTATCAGCAAGCTTTGATAACGCGTGTGCTAAATGGCCTGCTCCAGCCAGAACGAGTTCAGGTCTGCTTGTATAGACCTCTATAAACACCCTCAAGGTACCGCCACAACTCATTTGAATGCCGTCTTTTGCGTGTCTATTCAATTTGTATTCAACAATTTTTGATTTACCGCTTTGGAGCGCTTTTACACTTTCTTCAATGATATAATGTTCTGCAAGTCCCCCGCCGACAGTTCCTTCAATGGTACCATCTCGGTAGACAATCATTTTTCCAACATGCCTGGGAGTTGAGCCTTTTGATTCTATAATCATAGCAAGAGCAAAAGTTTCGTTTTGTCGATTCAGCAATGCGACTTTTTCCATCAGTAGCAAGTATAGCTCCCCCCTTTTTTATAGAGTTTAATTGTGTTGATGTTGGTGTTTCAGGCTAAGAAAATATCGTAAAAGATTTAAGGCGACTGTTTTTCTGTATATAGCGGTGGAGCGTTGATCGTCGATTGGTTTGATGATTTTATCAAAAGCTGCCACAACCTGCATGATGTCTGCATCTGCTAATGGTATGGTCTTGCCAAGCAGCTTCTTCTCAATATCAATCGAACGAACCATGGTAGACCCTACCGCTCCGAAGGCAAAGCGAACATCCTCAATTACAGCACCATTTGTCCGGATATATCCCGCAAACCCTACTTTAGCAATGGCATCAGCGTTGCGGTTTCCGACTTTTTCAAAAACGACATGAGCACCTTCCTCTAATACTGACGGCAAAATAATTTCAGTCAGAATTTCATTCGGCTCACGTTGAACTCTGCGCACACCTTGGATAAAATCGCTAATCGCGACAATACGATCACCATTTAAAGAGCGCAGCAAAAGTTTTGCGTTGTAGACGTATAATAAGGGCAGTGTGTCACCAGCCGGCGAAGCGTTGCAAATATTTCCTCCCAATGTCCCTCTGTTTCGAATCGCCGGTGCTGCAATCGTTTTGATAGCTTTCTTTAAAGGTATTGGGATTAACGGGTCATCGAGTAATTCGCTATACGTGCAGCAGGCACCTATATGGACATCCTGTCCATTTTGATACACCTGTTTTAATTCAGAAAGATGATCGATAAAAATAATAGGTTTCGTGATTTTCGGGGGTACTCCCCTTCGACTTTTGTACATCACCATGACATCGGTGCCTCCAGCAATAATGGCACAGTTTTCTATATTCAATTGACTCAAGGTTTGGTCTAAACGATCAAATCGATAGGCGGTTATTTTTTCTGCCATACGCCGTCCCCTTTTTTAGCTGCTAGGTTAATCGCATCGACAATCATATTGTAGCCCGTACATCGGCATAGATTTCCGGATATCCCTTCACGAATTTCTGCTTCTGAAGGATGAGGGTTTTGAGATAATAAAGCTGCACTAGCCATGACCATCCCCGGAATGCAGTAACCGCATTGCACTCCTCCGGCTTCGGAATAGCAATCATCTAAAATCTTAAATTGTTCCGATTCCATGATTCCTTCTATCGTTACAACATCGTCTCCATCAATGGAGCCAATGGGAATTAGGCAGCTGTTTTGCAGGAGGTTATTGACAAAAACGCTGCAGGCTCCACATTCTCCTTCACCGCAGCCTTCCTTTGTACCAATTAAATTAAAATCCTCTCTTATTACATCTAGTAATCTTGCTGTCGGAGGGGCGTCGGTTTCTATTTTTCTTCCATTTAGGGTAAACTTTACCATCCTTCTTCACCTTCTTTCATCCATAGACTTTCTATAATGACTTCAGGTGTAATCGGAATTTGCTGAAAAGGAGTTTGCAATGCATCTTCGATTGCAGCTTGGACTGCCGGAGCGCCCCCAATTAACGTCAATTCACCTGCGCCCTTTGCCCCGTATGGACCATCCGCATAGGGATTATCAAACACCTTACTTTGTATAGAAACTACGTCCATGGAAGTCGGGGGTCCATAGTCCGTTATACTTTTTTGTTGGATTCTGCCTTCTTTTGACGTCATTTTTTCTAGATACCCGTACGCTAATCCCTGCACTAAACCACCGTCAATTTGCCCCTTCATCACCCGGTCATCGATGACTTTCCCTACTTCATAATTGGCATAGACTTTTTCCAGCTTTACATTTCCTGTTAAGGTATCCACTTCTACCTCAACAAAATTCACGCCCCATGAATAAGCAGGATAGGCATCTCCGGTGAAGGTTTTCTCGTCCCAAGGAATCATTTCACGATGAACATAGTCCTCCGTTACTTCCTGTTCCACTCCTGTCTGCCACTGAGCCTTTAGTTTTTTTGCAGCTCGTTCAAGCAATTTTCCAACAATCATGGTTGTCCTTGAGGCTACAGTCGGACCGGAATCGGGAACCTCTTTTGTATCGGGATAAGGGTACAAAACTTCGTCGTATGGGAGGTCTAGTTCTTTAGCGACAATTTTACTCAACGTCGTCAAAATGCCTTGTCCCATGTCAGAATTTGAGATTTTAAGTGACACCAGATTGTCTTTGGATTTATAGAGCTTGACCTTTGCTTTTATATGATCTCGTTCACCACTGCCTGTAAATCCACAGCCATGGAGGAACAACGACGTTCCAATACCTTTTTTATAGCGCTGATTTTGAACATTGAAGGTTTGAAACTCTGCCTTTTTCTTTTTGTAATCGGACGTCTTTAGCAAGTCCTCAATCATATCTTCCATTAATATTGGGTCGCGGAAATTTCCTTTGGTGATGGTGGGGTCTCCCTGCTTGACGAGGTATGTTCGTTTATATTCTAGTGGGTCGATGTTTGCTAGTTTACTAAGATGACCGATATGACTTTCGATTCCAGCAAAGCTTTGCGGCGCACCAAAGCCTCTGAAGGCACCGTTCGGTACGGTATTGGTTTTTAAGACATAACCTTTTGCATGAAAATGTGGGATTTTATACACACCGGCACTATTTAGTAAGGCACGCTGCAGCACGACTGAGCTCAATCCCACATTCGCTCCGCCATCGAGATATACCTCGACACACATGCTCAAGATACTCCCTTTCTTATCAATTGCTGTTCGATATTTGAGTTTGGCAGGATGTCTTTTCGTGGTAACGACCATATCCTCAGAACGGTCGAACACGAGCATGACAGATTTTTTTACTGCTTTTGCGGCAACGGCAACATGACACGCCATCATTGAAGGAAACTCTTCTTTGCCTCCAAACCCTCCGCCAGTTGGGCTTTGAACCACTCTGACGTCATCGTCGCCACAGGCTAAAGCGCTTAGCAAGGCATTTTTAATATAATAAAGACATTGCATCGAACCCTGAACGACAATTTCATCGTCCTTATAAATTCCAAGCATTCCCTGTGGTTCAAGGTAAACATGCTCTTGATAACCGGTATTATATTCTTCTTCAATAATTTGGTGGGCGCCCTGCTCTATAGCTGAAATATTATCAAGACTTTCTCCAAATTCATAGTTTGCCATCGTAACACCAGGTGCTGCCTTTTGTTTGATGGCTTCGTCCAGTGTATAAATAGCCTGATGTTCCTCCCATTCAATCTTGACTTTATCGAGTAGACTGTACAGGATATCAAGGTCTTTACCTACGAGCATGAGAATCGGTTCACCAATATAATTGACCCATTCATTGGCAAAAATCGGCTGATCTTCTTTGATAATTTTGACATAATTCGGTCCGGGGATATGCTCTGCACCAATCGCTTCATATCCTTCAGGAAGGTCTGGTAATTGTATAGATTTGATTTTTCCATAAGCAATGGGCGACCGATACAAAACGCCATAAACCATATTTTCCACTTTCACATCACTAATATAGGCCAACTGGCCAGATACCTTGCCTTTATGGTCCTTTTTGGGCACTGAGGTGCTTATGTCTCTTAGATTCATTCCAACAACACCCTCCGACTCTTTTTTAAAAGAATACAATAATAATAGAAACCTCTTCCTACGATTTTATAAATCAGCCTGATGTTTTATGATTAATTTCATTCAAGAAATTCGTTCTTTTCATTATATTTTAAAGTCGGAAGAATTTACCTTACTATGTAAGGTATCTAGACAAAGAATTTTGATTTAACGTGTCAGGTTCCAGTTAGCTACTAAGTCTAAATAGGTTTAACTTTTATTTTTCATTTCATAACCCTAAAAGTTAATAGTGAAAACGTTCACAAAATAATGTAGTAATCGCTTTCAAAATCGTATATAATTATATTGAAATTACAACTTATGAGGTGAACCAGCATGAAAGAATATATTTTTCTTCTAGAAGAACCGGTGGGTAACAAAGAAATAAAGATCATAGCATCAGGAATGACGGAAGCCTTCAAAAAAGCGAAGCAATTTCGAAAAAATATTGTCCAAGATACTAAATTAAAGGTCAATATGATCTTAAAAGGTGTTAGATATACGGATTAACCTTAAATAAAAATTTATTGAAAGGAAAATCCTATACTATATGTTCTTAAGATTAATAGGAGATAAATAAAGGAGAACACATTCACTTGTTACCGAAATGTGTTCTCCTTTATATTTAGGGACAGTTCTAGTGGACTACTTTTTGTCTAGCTTGTACCAACAGGGCCGTCCCTGTGAGTTAAGTTATATTATAATAAACAATCGCACGTTGGTAGTCCTCCTGTGTATCCACATCCATGAGGACTCCCGGGTCATCTACATTGATGTAGTCCTTTTTAAAACCACTCAAGACAACACGTAAATTACTCTCCGGGTCGGTTTCGAGAATTTTTTGTTTTACTACTTTTGATAATTTGATCGGGTGTCCACCTTTATAACGGAAGCTGGGAATCACTACGTCCCCTTTATGTTCTGCTAATAGATTAATTGTCTCTTTTTTCACAAGCGGACAATCCCCAGGTGTAATAAAGAAGCTTGAAGCTTTTACTTCGTTGCATCCCTTTTGGATCGAATTAAACATCCCCTGGTTAAAGTTTTCATTGTAAACAAACTTAATCTGAAATGAATAATTATTGAATTTTGCGATTTCCTCTTTGATGAGGTCCGCTTGAAACCCAGCAACGACGATGACCCTGCTGCATAATCCTTCAAATTTAGAAATTGTTTGCTCCAATACACTCATTTGCCCAAGTGGCAACGTCATTTTAAATACATTTGCTCGACTGGAATATCCAGCAGCTAAGACAATTGCTTCCAGTTTTATCACCCCTCTTAAGACTATGGGGACGGTTCTATTGGTCTACTATTTGTTTAAATTGAGCCAAGAGAACCGTCCCTGTAGAGTACCCTCTACATTATTCTATCATTTACAATTTTGACCTCCAAAAAATATAGTCGGCACCTGGCACTTGTTTCTAATTTGGGATACCTTGAGCTTTTTGCTATCATTGAATATAGGCATGGATCAAGGAGGACCCAGGAATGAACAACCTAAACGAACTATTCCGAAATAGAGTAGGTATATCTCAAGATGCAGTAATTACATTTCAATATTTAGATACGGTTCTTAAAAAGACTGCAGAAACCATTCCTTTTGAAAATTTATGTATTATTGAAAATCGAACAAAGGAAATTTCAAAAGAAAATTTAGCGAGTAAAATGCTTCAACAAAACGAGGGCGGGCTTTGTTACGAACTAAATACAATTCTTTACCTTTTCTTATATGAAAATGGCTTTATCCCCTCCTTAGTTCGCGGAGTCACTTATAATCATATGAATCAACAATGGAGTGGGACTGGAAATACTCATGTGGTCAATCTTATTACTCATAATGGGCAGGCCTATGTTGTTGATACCGGTTTCGGAGGGAATTTACCATTAAAGCCCGTTCCGTTAAGCGGAGAGACTGTTGCGTCAAGTAATGGAGAATTTAGAGTGGAACGTACAGACAGTGAACATGGGGATTATATGTTGTACATGAAATTAAATCGGAAAGACGAGGATTGGATAATAGATTACGCTTTTAATTCTAAAGAGCCGATTCAAAATATATCTGAATTAAATGAAGTGCAAAGAATTATCATGGAACACCCTGAATCTGCATTTAATAAGAAGCCTTTAATTACGAAGATAACAGATAAAGGGAACATAACATTAACCGACACTTCGTTTACACAATGGGTCGATCGCGCATTGAAAAAGGAAACCATTGATGAAAAACGATTCCATGAAATTCGAAAAGAATATTTTAACCTATAATGAAGAAACATGGGGAAGTTCTTTTGGTCTAACTTGAACCAAGAGAGCCGCCCCATTGGATTCCCTTATCTACCACAGCATTTTTTATACTTTTCCCCGCTTCCACAAGGACACGGCTGATTTCTGCCTATTTTCATAACCTTTTCGCTATCATTAGAGGTTGGCAGCGGTTTTAGATGTTTTTTCTCCAGTGCACTCAATTCAGTCGACGTATATCCTTTAAGAAACCATTCTCTCGTGTTATTCATCAAGAAAACAACTTTATCCATTAACGCCTTAATGGTTTCTAAACTATCAAATTCGTATTGATGACTTAAATACTTTAGAACATCATTAGGTCCATGACCAATCCTCGTTGCATACACACACTCTTCTACAATACTATCTGCTTTCACTTTATTTATTTCGAAGTTTTGCAAAAGAAAGTTCACTAATTGCGTATAGCTTATATTCCGGTCAACAAAACCTGGTTCACCCGCTATAAGGAGTTGTTGTTTGGTAAAAGGATAATATGGTACTGTTTTTCTCGCTCCCTGTTCCTGTATAACTTTTTTCGGATCAAATACTCTAATATTAGAGTAACCTTCCACATTACTATAGTTTTCCTTACGGAAAGAATTAGCTTCATATATTACGTCAAGGTATTCCCTAATGTTTATCTTTGTTTTTGTATAATCTTCTAGCATCTCTAGCAGTTTCGTTAAACTTAATGTCCCATAATAAAATAAAAGACCGTTTGTAAGCTTGATCCACTCAGTATTTCTAGTTATTTTCGACTTTATTTCTATATTATCTTTTATTGCTTTGATTGGGTCAATCAGTTCACTTGGGACAGCCATTATTTTCTTTCCTTCAAAAGTCCCCGTGTAAATCAAACCGCTATCACGAAAATACTCAATTTGCTCCCCTTCTATATTGGGTGCATTGATTTGCCCGCCATTATTGGCTATATTTGTCAAGATTTTAAACCGTTCCATATCCCAAAAAGATATAAGGTTTTCAAGATTCTCAGGTATCTTTTCTATCAACAAAGTAATTAAATCTGATTTTTTCAAACTACTAGCGTTTTTAATATCTAACTTTTTTCTAATATCGTCTAGGTCTGCTTTTGTAAAGGAACTTAGACCTTCAAATAGCGTAAAAGGAACCTTCCTTTCCACCCAATGTTTTTGGTATTGCTTCTCCTCCATATCTCTTTCCAATGTTTTTAGTCCATTTAACATTTTTACTAACCCTTTTTCCAATTGCTTATCCATTTTATCACTCATACTATACACCTACTCTAATACCTAATATATATAGTGAAGGATACACCAAATATAGTTACTCTACAACTGTCACTGTGGAATTACCGCATGATATACTTACATTAGATTATATTAAAAAGCAAAGGATTACTGATTATGGTGGTTGAAAAGAATATATACATAGATGATATACTTGCCCAGTACTTTCCGGCAGACAGCTGGGAAACATGGGTTGGGCAACGTGGTGCAAACAATACGACCCGATTTGTTCGTGTTGATGATAATCCATTTGTACTCCGCGTTTACGAAACCCATCAGGATGTAGATAAGGTAAAGTATGAGCATGCAATTCTAGCTGCATTAGCGGAAATGCCTCTAACTTTTTCTATACCCAAACCTATCCGAACAAGGGATGGAAAAACAATTGTCAGAACCAGAGATGGAAAGATTGCCGGTTTATTTCAGTACTTGGATGGAGTAAACCCTGCCCTGGACGAATTAGCAGAAATACAATCTTACGGGAGAACGGCTGGTCTATTATCAGCTTCGCTAGCACATGTACAAATCCAGCAGCGCCCTGCCTACAGACCATATTATGAGATTGAAAGTACTCATCCTAGTTGTTCTTTAGAGGATGTTTTGAGCTTTTGCAAAAAACCTCCAAGCGAATTTTCAGAACACACCACAGATTTATTTGTGATTTATGAACAGCTCACTTCCTTTACCGAGCAAGTTACAACATTAAGGCATTTGCCACATCAGCTTGTTCACGGCGATCTAAATGCGTCCAACATTCTCGTCAATAAAGATGGAATGGTGTCAGCTGTTCTTGACTTTGAATTTGTTACGAACGATTTACGGGTGATGGAACTGGCTGTTTGCTTATCAGACTTCATCCAACCTAGCGAAGAAGAAACCATTACCTGGGCAAAAATTGATGCATTTCTTTCCGGTTATGGTAAATCTCTAATATTGACTGAAGCTGAAATCGAAGCTGTTCCTGTCCTCATCCAACTAAGAAGTCTTGACGTTTTCATTCATTTTCTGGGTCGTTATTTGGATCAGGTTAGCTCCATTGATATCGTTAAAGAATATATTCAAAAGTCTGCGATACGCTGTAATTGGATTATAGATAATAAAAACAAGTTGATTACTTTTTGTACCACTAATTTGTTAGATGGCAATAGTTGAAAAACCATAATAGAGAAATAAAAGCAGAGACCCCACTTAACGGGTTTCTTTCCCTATCGTAAAACGTGATTGTATAATGTAAATAAAAAACATATCAAAAAGCACCACAATTTAAAACTGAGGTGCTTTTTGTTTTTAAAAAATAAATAGCCTATTCCAAATTGAACTGAGCTATTTACTGCATTTTTTGGCGCCTATTCAAAATACTCCTGGTCCACTAGAATCAACAATACATTTAATCCTGTTTTATATAATGTCTTTACCCCCTGAAATTCCTCAGCATTAATAAAACAACATAACAAAAGCCACTCAACAAATTGAGCAGCTTATAAATTAGGGATTTATATCATTAATAAAGCCTATGTTACCTAGTTCCTTACAGCTTTTATTATCTTAACAGTTAGAGATGTTCTTATTGCTGATCTAATACTCCAGTTGTCTCTTGTGAAGACATTTGTTTTTGCGCTTTGGCAACTAGATTGCGTTCATGGTTGAATTCGTTGACTTCACTGTATTTTTTAATGTTATCTTTTTTCTGTTCCTTTTTAGTAACAGCTTCCGACTTATTCATACTTATCCCTCCCTCTACTACCATAACTTTTTGAATTTGACCTGAAAAAAATCTAGTAATACTATGATTATTAGAGCAACTTTGTCCTAGAGTTAAAAAATGTAATCAATTGTGTATTGTCTTAGCTTCATCATAAAACCAAGCGAGCTGTTATGTACTTCGCATTGGTGTTGTTTGGAATCGAATGGTTTCAAGAACACGAAAGATCGCAACTGCTGTATCAAGTGAGGTTAAACATGGAATCCCATTTTCAACTGCTTCACGGCGAATTTTAAATCCATCACGAGCAGGCTGTTTGCCCTTTGTTAGGGTATTGATGACAAGCTGTGCTTTACCATTACGAATGACCTCTAACAAGTTCCCCTCTTCGGATTCGATTTTATTCACCACATTTACAGGAATTCCTTCTTCCTTAAATGCAGCGGCAGTTCCTGCTGTTGCCAGGACACGGTACCCAATGTTGTAGAAACGTTTAGCCAATTCAGCTGCTTCCGCCTTATCTTTGTCAGCAACGGTAAACAAAACATACCCATGGGGCTTGATGGAAGTACCGGAAGCAATAAATCCTTTATATAAAGCTTTCTCTAATGTCGTGTCTTGTCCCATCACTTCCCCGGTTGATTTCATTTCGGGTCCTAGTGTAATATCTACTTTTCTAAGCTTTGCGAATGAGAATACAGGGACTTTCACAAAAACATTGTTCTCCTCAGGATGAATGCCTGATTCATATCCAAGCTCTGGTAACGTTTTTCCCAGCATGATTTTCGTAGCAAGATTGGCCATTGGCACACGGGTAATTTTACTTAGGAAAGGTACAGTACGGCTAGCACGCGGGTTAACTTCCAATACGAACACTTTACCTTTTGATAAGACGAACTGAATATTAAGTAATCCTACAATATTTAAACCTTTTGCTATTCTTGTGGTATAGTCAATGATGGTCGCCTTTGTTTCTTCTGACAGGATTTGTGGCGGATACACACCAATCGAGTCACCTGAATGGACACCTGCACGCTCAATATGTTCCATGATTCCCGGAATAAAGACATTTTCCCCATCTGAAATAGCATCTACTTCCATTTCCTGCCCTGTTAAATAACGGTCAATCAATACCGGCTGATCCTCGTGTACTTGAAACGCATTTTTCATGTAATGAAGTAATTCATCTGTTTGATAGACAATTTCCATTGCTCTTCCGCCTAGGACAAAAGATGGCCGAATAAGTACAGGGAAGCCAATTTTCTCTGCAATTTTCACCGCTGCTTCTACAGACGTTGCAGTTTTCCCTAAAGGCTGTGGAATATCCAGAGCCGCTAAGGTTTTTTCAAATTTTTCACGGTCCTCTGCTGCCTCAAGACTCTCAAGCGATGTTCCTAAGATTTTCACACCTCGGCTCGCCAGTTCTGTGGCCAAGTTAATCCCTGTTTGCCCGCCAAATTGGACAACCACACCAAGTGGTTTTTCTAAATCGATAATATGCATAACATCTTCAATGGTTAATGGCTCGAAATAAAGCTTGTCTGAAATACTAAAATCGGTTGAAACGGTTTCGGGGTTATTGTTAATAATAATTGCCTCGTAACCGGCTTCACGAATAGCCCAGACAGAGTGAACCGTTGCATAGTCGAACTCCACTCCTTGTCCGATACGAATGGGTCCGGAACCGAGTACGATCACACTCTTCTTCTCAGTGACAACGGATTCGTTTTCCTCTTCATATGTACCATAAAAATATGGCGTTTCAGATTCAAATTCAGCTGCACATGTATCCACCATTTTATAAACAGGGATAATTCTATTCTTTTTCCTGTATTCATAAATGTCACGTTCTGTCATACCCCATAGTTTAGCAATTGTTTTATCTGAGAAACCGATTTTCTTTGCTTCAAGGAGAACTTCTTGATCACCTTTGCTTTCTTCCAAAACCTTTTCGAATTTGACTATATTGTCAAACTTCGCAAGAAAGAAAATATCAATTTTGCTCCACTCATGAATTTGCTCAATGGTTATTCCTCTGCGGAGTGCTTCACCTATGTAGAATAAGCGCTCATCCCCTGCTGTACGGATACGTTTTTCAAGCAATTCATCATTGATTTGATCGGCATCTTTTAATGCGAGATGATAAACTTTTAATTCAAGTGAACGAACGGCTTTTAATAAGGACTCTTCGAGCGTACGTCCGATTGCCATTACTTCACCCGTCGCTTTCATTTGTGTACCAAGCTTCCGATTGGCCGATTCAAATTTATCAAATGGCCAGCGCGGAATTTTGGTTACTACATAATCCAGGGCAGGTTCAAAAGATGCATAGGTTCTTTCTGTTACAGGATTCATCATTTCATCTAACGTCAAACCAACAGCAATTTTCGCCGAAAGTTTCGCAATCGGGTAACCTGTTGCTTTTGATGCCAGCGCGGATGAGCGGCTCACACGCGGGTTTACTTCAATAATATAGTATTGAAAGCTGAAGGGATCTAAGGCAAGCTGAACGTTGCATCCACCCTCAATCTTCAGGGCACGAATAATCTTTAAAGATGCATTACGCAATAATTGATACTCACGATCGCTTAATGTTTGACTCGGTGCTACAACAATTGAATCACCTGTATGGACACCAACAGGATCGATGTTTTCCATGTTACACACAACAATAGCATTATCGTTGCTGTCACGCATTACTTCGTACTCAATTTCTTTAAACCCGGCAATACTTCTCTCGAGCAGGCATTGGGTAACAGGACTGTATTTTAAGCCGCTCGTTACAGTTTCAATTAATTCTTCTTTATTGTGGCAAATACCGCCGCCCGTTCCTCCAAGTGTATAGGCCGGACGTACAATAACAGGGTAGCCAACTTGTTCCACGAATGCATATGCCTCTTCCAGCGTATGAATAATTTCACTGTCCGGAACTGGTTCATTCAGTTCGTTCATTAATGAACGGAACAATTCTCGGTCTTCTGCTTGTTCAATCGCACTTAATTTTGTTCCTAATATTTCAACGCCCAGCTCGTCTAAAATACCTGATTTGGCCAATTCTACAGTAAGATTTAACCCTGTTTGCCCACCTAGAGTCGGTAAAATGGCATCCGGGCGTTCTTTATGTATAATGGAGCTAACGAACTCAACAGTTAACGGTTCGATGTATACTTTATCTGCCATTTCCGTATCAGTCATAATGGTCGCTGGATTTGAGTTAACAAGAATGACTTTGTAGCCTTCTTCTCTTAATGCGATACATGCCTGCGTACCTGCATAATCAAACTCCGCCGCTTGTCCGATCACAATTGGTCCAGATCCAATTACTAAAATGGTTTCAATGTCTAAGCGTTTTGTCATCGTTCGTCCCTACCTTCTTCCTTGCTTCCATTAATTCAATGAAATGGTCGAATAAATAATTTGAATCTTCTGGTCCCGGGGATGCCTCCGGATGGTACTGGATAGTAAAAGCTGGATATTTATTATGCTTTAACCCCTCAACAGTCCCGTCATTTAAGGCAATATGTGTTACGGTTAAATCCGTTCCTTCTAAAGATTCCAAACGGACTGTATACCCATGGTTTTGCGAGGTAATTTCTACACGATTGGTTTCTAAATTTTTAACAGGATGGTTTGATCCGCGGTGGCCAAACTTCAATCTTTCAGTATCTGCTCCACATGCAAGTGCAACCAATTGATGACCTAAGCAAATGCCGAACAATGGTATTTTCCCAAGCACACCTTTAATCATTTCAATTCCTTCTGTTATTTCTTTCGGATCCCCAGGCCCGTTACTTAACATGATGCCGTCCGGGCTTAGGCTGAATATTTTTTCCGCCGTTGTATCATACGGAACGACTATAACATCACAGTTACGCAGCGTTAACTCACGTAATATACCGTGCTTCATTCCGTAGTCAACTAGCACGACTTTAAAACCTCTTCCAGGACTCGGATAGGAACGTTTTGTTGATACTTGTTTCACCTGGTCTCTCGTCCATTCTGCTTCCTTTAATTCTGCCACTACTTCTTCAACCATAACTTCCATGCTGCAGATTCTTCCTTTTAGAATCCCGTGCTCTCGGATTTTTCTTGTAAGCTTCCTTGTATCAATTCCCGCTAAACCTGGAATATCTTTGTCTTTTAAAAATTTATCAAGTGGAAATTGACTGCGGAAATTTGAAGGTATTTCACAAAATTCTTTTACAATCAAGCCATTAATTGTTGGTTCAATGGATTCAAAATCATCACGATTAATTCCATAGTTACCAATAAGCGGGTAAGTAAGTGTAACAATTTGACTGCAATAAGAAGGATCCGACAAAATTTCCTGATAGCCGGTCATCCCTGTGTTAAATACTACTTCACCTATCAATTCCTTTTCACTGCCAAATCCTTTTCCAACAAATACAGTACCGTCTTCTAAAATGAGTTGACGTTTCATACCATTACACTCCTTTCTTTCATACGTAATATCCTTCTACCCCGCAAGCGTTTGATCAACGCCTGTTGACCTTTTCTACCTCGTAAAAGGAGGATTCATTTTATAGTATCTGTAGGATATCACGAGCAATTCCAATGATTTACAAATTGAAGGATTTCCGCTAAAAAGGTTTTTATTTATTTTGTATTTTTACAGGTCATTCCCTATAATCCCCTTGTTTGCCACTATAATGTATTATATAAAAAAAGAAATATTGTCCATTATTATTGGGTTCATCTTTTATATACTGCCAATTTTCAGGGTTACCTATATAAGAAAATTAAAAGTACCAATGGACACTTAAACTTCTATACTCGCGTGTTGCCAAATATACAAATAGAAGCTGCCCAACATTTTGAGCAACTCATTAAGTACCAAAAGACGCAGGTCTTTTCCATAGTCACCTGCCATTTTAGATTAGGAAAAAATATAGATAAAGTGGTAAAAATACGGATGAAAAAGGATAAGAAACAGAATTGAAAGGAAAATGCAGAGTTTTTGGAGTTTAGTGTAAATATGGAAATACTGATTGAAAATTATATTATAACTAACTAGATTTTAAAAGCGCGAAGAATCATGATCCTAGTTCCCTAAAACTACCAACTATTGAACACTTCATATAGTGAATTAAGCAATATACCAACGGCAAAAAGCAGCAACATGATATGTATGTAGTTTACCGTACGCTTTCGTTTATTTTGAAGAAAAATCCATATCCAAAGAATAGCTAAAACGATATGAATAAAACCCAGTAAAAGTTCATTTCCTGCCAATAGCCTCATCTCCTATGATTTTCGTTTACATGTAGTTTCGAATATCCCCCTGATATCCCATCTTCCTTATCTTTTGAGCAAGCTTTAGGCTACTATCATCCTATACCGCATGATCATTCAAACAGGGTAACCACGAAAAGCAGCCATGGCTTTTGAAAAAGCGCTTGGCTGCTTTTGTATCATTCGTTTCATTTCATTAAGGAAAAAGCCAATCTTGTTCGCGAACCACCTTATGAAATCAACTCATGCAAATACAATCGTTTTATTACCATGAACGAGTACTTTATCTTCAACATGCCAGGAAACGGCTTCGGCGAGAACTCTCTTTTCCACATGACGTCCCGCTGTCTTTAAGTCCGCTGCTGTATAGCGATGATTAATACGCTGTACATCTTGCTCGATAATTGGTCCTTCATCAAGATCATTCGTTACATAATGTGCCGTTGCTCCTATTAACTTCACCCCTCGGTTAAATGCTCTTACATAAGGATTTGCCCCAACAAAAGCTGGTAAGAAAGAATGATGAATGTTAATGATTTGTTTCGGAAAATGGGAAATGAATTTAGGAGAAAGAATTTGCATATACCTGGCCAGAACGATAAAATCCACTTTATCTTTTAATAATTCTAAGGCTTTCTGTTCAGCTTCTTCTTTCGTATCTTGTGACAGCGGGATATGATAAAAAGGGATGCCGAAACCCTCAACCATTTCTTTTAAATCAGGATGATTACTGATTACCATAGGAATATCCACCGCTATTTCATTCGATTTCCACCGCCAAATAAGCTCAGTGAGACAATGGTCTGCTTTGGAAACAAAGATTGCCATTCGCTTTCTTCTTTCATTACTGCTTAACTGCCAATCCAACGCATAATCCCGTGCCAATACATTGAGATCATTTTCAATTTTTTCATAAGCAGAATCAAAATCTTCCAAATCAAACTCAATCCGCATAAAAAATATACCAGATTGTGGATCCGTTGTATGTTGGTCAAAATGGACAATATTGGCTTTGTGTTCTAATAAAAAATTCGTTACTGTCGAGATAATCCCTGGCTTTTCTGGACAAGAAATTAATAATTTTGCTCGTTTCGGCTTTACTTTTGTGTTCATTGCTCTGCCTCCATTGTTAGCGTTATGATTTATGAATGAATTGCCTTTCCATCTACCGCTAGGGCTGCTTCACCAATGGCTTCAGCCAATGTCGGGTGAGGATGGATTGTATGAGCAATATCCATGGCCGTTGCATTTAATACTCGAGCGAGGCCTACTTCTGTAATCATATCCGTTACATGCGGACCTACCATATGCGCTCCTAACAGCTTGTTCGTTCCTTCTTCCACCACTAGTTTGACAAAACCATCTGATTCACCAAAAACTAAAGCCTTACCGATGGCACGGAATGAAAACTTACCAGTTTTTACCTGATATCCTTTTTCCTTTGCTTCCACTTCTGTGAACCCCACACTCGCTACTTCCGGGCTGCTGTATACACATTTAGAAACAAGAGTCGAATCAAGTGATACTGGGTTTTCACCTGCCATATGTTCAATGGCGATTATTCCTTCGTGGGAAGCAACATGGGCAAGCTGCAAGCCGCCAATCACATCACCAATCGCGTATATGTTTGGTTCGTTCGTTTGATAAAACTCATTTGTTTTAATAAAACCACGATCGAAATCAATCGTCGTTTTTTCCAGACCAATGCCTTCTGTATTTGGCAGGCGTCCTACAGATACTAAAAGTTTATCAGCAGAAAACGACGTCTCTTTTCCTTTATGCTCCGCCTTAATTGAAACAACATCACCTTTTTCAAGTGTCTCAGGCAGCACCTTTGCACTCGTAACGATTTTTACACCTTTTTTCTTCATTAAACGCTGGATTTCTTTTGATACATCAAGATCTTCTGTTGGTAAAATTCGATCGGCATACTCAAGTACGGTCACCTGTAATCCGAAGTCCACGAGCATAGACGCCCATTCCATTCCAATCACTCCGCCACCAACAATGATAATTGAATTTGGAAGTGTCTCCATTTTCAATGCTTCATCCGATGTCATCACATAGCTTTCATCTACCTCAAGGCCTGGCAGTGTTCTTGGACGAGAGCCTGTAGCAATTAAAATATTGCGTGGGCTTAAAATGATTTCACCTTCATCATTGTTCAATTCTACTAAAACATCTTTTGACTGCAAGATACTGCCTTTCCCGTCATAAACATCGATCTTTCCTTTTTTCATTAAATGCTGGACACCTTTAAATAGCTGAGCTGTAATTTCTTCTTTCCGAGCCTGTACTTTTGAGAAATCAAGTCCCACTTCTGGAGCAATGACACCATACTTATCTACTTTTTTTGTTTGAGCGTACACTTCTGCGCTTCTTAATAAAGCCTTGCTAGGGATACAACCAGCATGAAGGCATGTTCCACCAAGTTTTCCTTTTTCAATCACTGCCGCCTTTAACCCTAACTGTGAAGCGCGAATGGCAGCAACGTACCCGCCTGTTCCGCCGCCGATAACCACAACATCATATTCTTTTGTCATGTTCCGAGTCCCCTTTATAAAAATATGTATATGTATCTATTAATCTATTTCAATTGCACATGCACTAGAGGCAAAGCTTTCTCCTACTAGAAAACCGTTTTCGTCATTATAATCAATATGTGTTTCTTCATCTAAATAACGTTTTGTAAAACGATCTAGTCGAATCTGAATCCCATCCATCTCAATGGTATAGTCGTTACGTCGTGGTTCATCAAATACAATGGAAAACTTAACAGTCACGCCGCATCCACCAGCCACTTCGGCGTCGATCCGGGGAGTCTGCTCTCCATTGACCACCATTTCCTGTAGCTTATTCTTCGCCGATTCTGTCATTTTTATCATCATAGGACTTCACTCCCCTAATTCGCCTATCTTAATGGGATTACGCATTCGCTTTTGCTGCATTGACCTGCTCATCAGCGTGATAAGAGGAACGAACGAGCGGACCTGCTTCACAGTGGCTAAAGCCTTTTGACATCGCAATGATTTTTAGTTCTTCAAATTCTTGTGGACTCCAATATTTTTCAACTTTTAAATGATGTTTGGTTGGCTGCAAGTATTGACCGATTGTCATAATATCTACATGGTTAGCACGAAGATCATCCATCGTTTCGATAATTTCTTCTTTCGTTTCTCCCAGCCCGATCATAATGCTTGATTTTGTTGGAATTTCAGGATTCATTTGTTTTGCACGTCTTAGAAATTCAAGGGAACGTTCATATGTTGCCCGAGCACGAACTTTGGGTGACAAACGTTTCACTGTCTCAATATTGTGATTTAAAATATCAGGCCGTGCATCCATCAGTGTTTTTAAGTTGTCGTATTCACCCTTCATATCTGACGGGAGGACTTCAATACTGCAAAATGGATTGCGGCGTCTTACTGCCCGTACGGTTTCGGCAAATACTCCTGCCCCGCCATCTTTTAAATCATCACGAGCAACTGCGGTAATGACGACATGCTTTAGTCCCATTTGTTCTACTGATTCCGCTACACGTTCTGGCTCATCCCAATCAAGCTCTGTCGGCAGCCCAGTTTGAACCGCACAGAAACGGCAGGCACGGGTGCATATACTTCCTAAAATCATAAAGGTTGCCGTTTTACGTACAGCCCAGCACTCATGGATGTTAGGACATTTCGCTTCTTCACAGACTGTATGAAGCTTTTTTTCGCGCATCATTTTTTTTAGGCCCGTATACTCTTCATTCGTATTTAATTTTATTTTTAGCCATTCTGGTTTGCGAACATAATCGATTGACATATTTACCACTCCTATGAACTGTCATGAAGCTTAGGCTATTTTGAACCACCAAGAATGATATAGTAAGAACATCTATTCATTCTTGATGGTTCATGTTTAAACATTCAGTTATGACATTACGGTTTCTTTATTTACTGCTTTTTCTTTTGTATAGCGCAAGATTGGTTGTCTAGCAGCCTGTACTTCATCTAACCGGCCAATTACTGTCGTATGTGGTGCGTCTAATACGACACCTGGATTTTCTTCCACTTCTTTTGCAATTTGAATCATGACATCCGCAAAAGCATCTAGTGTTTCTTTTGTCTCTGTTTCTGTTGGTTCAATCATCAAACATTCCTCTACATTTAGCGGGAAGTAGATGGTAGGTGGATGGTAGCCAAAATCTAGCAGGCGTTTGGCCATATCCAGTGTTCTGACACCAAGCTTTTTCTGTCTTGATCCAGATAACACAAATTCATGCTTACAAATTTGCGAATACGGTGCTTCAAAATATGGTTCTAGTTTTTTGCGCAGATAATTGGCATGAAGTACTGCACTTTCCGATACTTGACGTAACCCCTCTGCCCCCATAGTTCGAATATAGGTATACGCTCGTAATAGAATACCAAAGTTTCCATAGTATCCTTTTACACGGCCAATAGAAAGTGGCTGGTTAGAGTCTAGTACATATACTTCATTTACTTTCTCAACACGAGGTACTGGTAAAAACGGAATCAATTTCTCTTTCACACCGACCGGGCCTGCACCTGGGCCGCCCCCGCCATGAGGTGTTGTAAAGGTTTTATGAAGATTTAAATGCACGATGTCAAATCCCATTTGGCCAGGAGTTGTTTTCCCTAAGATGGCATTCGCATTGGCTCCATCATAGTATAGTAAGCCGCCTGCTTCATGAACAACCTTAGCAATCTCTACGATTTCTTTTTCAAATAGACCGAGAGTATTTGGGTTTGTCAGCATTAAAGCTGCTGTATTTTCATCGACATGTTTCTTTAATTCTTCTAAATCGACTAGCCCATGCTCATTGGATGGAATCGTTATCGTATCAAAGCCAGCAACCGTTGCACTTGCAGGGTTTGTTCCATGTGCGGAGTCTGGAACAAGGACTTTGGTTCTTACCTCACCTTTTTGCTTATGATAGGCTTTGACCATCATTAACCCGGTCCATTCTCCTTGAGCACCTGCTGAAGGTTGTAACGTCACGGCATCCATTCCTGTAATGACAGCTAATTCTTCCTGTAATTCATATAAAACTTCTAATGCGCCTTGGACCGTTTCAGTTGGCTGGTAGGGATGAATGCGGCTAAACCCTTCCAAACGTGCTACGTCCTCGTTTATTTTCGGATTATATTTCATCGTACAAGAACCAAGTGGATAGAAACCATTATCAATCCCATGGTTCTTATTCGAAAGCGCGGTGTAATGTCGAACAAGCTGTAACTCTGATACTTCTGGGAGTTCTGCCGGCAGATCACGAATCAAATGCTTCGGTAGTTTATCATTGAGATCAACATGATCAACATCACTCTCTGGAAGACTTGAACCAACACGTCCCTCACGACTAATTTCAAAAATTAGATCATTATATTCAACCATTTACAGCTGCCTCCAATACCTCGATAAATTGGTCAATCTCTTCTTTTGTCCGCTGCTCTGTTACTGCAATAAGCATTTGATCTTCTAAGCCGTAATCATTTCCTAAATCAAACCCGCCGATGATACCAGCTTCAAGGAGTTTTGAATTGACTTCCTTTACTGGACGAGGAAGCTTGACAACAAATTCATTAAAGAATGGAGCTTTATTCATAATAGTAAAGCCTTTTTTATCTAACGATTTTGCCATGTAATCTGCTTTTTCAACGTTTAGCTGCGCCATTTGACGAATTCCTTGCTTTCCAAGTGCACTCATACAAACCGCAGAAGCAAGTGCATTTAATGCTTGGTTTGAACAAATATTAGACGATGCTTTATCTCGGCGAATGTGCTGCTCACGTGCTTGCAGGGTTAATACAAATCCACGTTGTCCTTTTTCGTCACGCGTTTGCCCTACAATTCGTCCAGGGATTTTTCGCATAAATTTCTTACTTACTGAAAAATAACCGCAGTGCGGGCCGCCGAAGGACATCGGGATTCCTAATGGCTGCATATCCCCGATCACAATATCTGCTCCAAGTTTACCGGGAGATTGCAAGAGTGCTAGTGCCAATGGATTGGCGCTTACAATGAAAAGCGCTCCTTTTGAATCAGCGATATTCTTAATTTCTGCTAAATCCTCGATGGAACCGAAAAAGTTTGGGTATTGTACAATAACTGCAGCTGTGTTTTTATCAATTTGTCCTTGAAGCTGCACTAGACTTGTTTCATCATCAGTAAGATTGACGTCCTCAACGTTATAACCTTGGCCATCTGCTACCGTATTTAGGATGGCACGTGATTCAGGATGAACTCCCTTCGACACAAGAACTTTGGAACGTCGTGTCGACGCTACAGCAAGTGATGCAGCTTCTGCAAGTGAAGTAAAGCCGTCATACATGGAAGAATTAGCTACATCCATTCCTGTAAGCTCACAAACCATGGTTTGAAATTCAAAAATCGCTTGTAATTCACCTTGGCTGATTTCCGGTTGGTATGGTGTGTATGCTGTGTAAAATTCGGAACGTGATATCATATGATTGACCACACTTGGTATGTAATGATCATAGGTTCCCGCACCAAGAAACGTCGGGTAATGATTCGCATTTTTATTTTTAGAAGCAAGCTGATTCATTTTTTTCGAAAGAAGTGATTCAGGGACACCAGCTGGGATATTTAGCTCTGATTTCAGCTGGATTTCTTCTGGAATATCTTCAAATAACTCATCTATCGAAGAAATATTTAAAAAAGATAGCATTTCCTCTTGATCTTGTTTCGTATCAGGGAGGTAGCGATAAGTGGAAGTCATTTTATTCCTCTCCTTCATTAATAAATGCTTGGTACGCCTCTTCATTTAAAAGTGATTCCAATTCATCTGGATTCGACATTTCCACTTCTACTAACCATCCTGCTTCATATGGATGTTCATTGATCGTCTCAGGTGCATCTCCTAACTCTTCGTTTACCAGTACAACCGTTCCTGATACAGGAGAATATAGATCTGAAACTGCTTTAACTGATTCGATGGTGCCCATTGATTCATTTGCTGTTACTTCATCATCCAATTCTGGGGTTTCAACGAAGACAATATCTCCTAATTGCTTTTGTGCAAAATCAGAAATTCCAACGCGTACTCGATTTCCGTCTAATTGTAATACCCACTCATGTTCTTTGCTATATAGTAAAGTTGCTGTCGCTTTTGTCATTGTTTCTCTTCCTTCCAATTTTAAATTGATGTGAAATGCAAACTATAAATCTACTTTATTAACCCTTTTTATAAAAAGGTGCCTTAACCACTACGGCTTCAATCAACTTATTTCGAATTTCCACTTTCAATGGTGTCCCCACTTCTGCATGTTGTGCTGCAATGAGTGCAAGACCAATGCTTTTCTTTAAAGATGGTGATTGCGTTCCTGATGTCACTACACCAATAGCCTCTCCATCTTCTGAAACTACTTTATACCCATGACGAGGGATTCCCCGGCCAGTTACTTCAATTCCTACTAATTTTCGCTTTAATCCGGTTTCTTTTTCTGCTAAAAGTGCGTATTTACCGATAAAATCATTCGCTTTGTTCGTTTTTACTGCAAAGCCGATTCCTGCTTCAAGGGGACTTATATCAGGTAATAACTCTTGACCATAGAGCGCAAGACGTGCTTCTAAACGAAGGGTGTCCCGTGCACCGAGTCCACATGGCTTTAAGCCATCATTAGTTCCTGCTTCCAAAAGCTTTTCCCAAAGTGCCTCTGCTTGAGAAGCAGATAAATAAAGTTCAAAACCATCTTCCCCTGTATAACCAGTACGAGATACGAGCACATCAGTAATTCCGTCGAGGTTGACATGTTGAACAAATTTAAAAGAGCCAATTTCAGATAAATCGATTTCTGTTAACTTTTGTAAAACACCTTCAGCCTTGGGACCTTGGATGGCAATCTGAGCAACCTCATTCGAAATATTTTTTAGTGTCACATCACCTTTTACATGCTGCTTCATCCATTCGTAATCTTTCTCAATGTTTGAGGCATTAATAACCAGTAAATATTTTTCCTGATCTAATTTGTACACCAATAAATCATCAACCGTTCCGCCGTCAGGATAGCACATTGCGGTATATTGTGCTTGATTGATGCTAAGCTTTGTTACATCGTTCGTACAAAGGTAGTTGATGTAACTTTCTGCCTCTTTCCCTTCAACAAGTACTTCACCCATATGTGAAACATCAAAGAGGCCTGCTTTTGTACGAACTACCTCATGCTCATCTAAAATGCTAGAAAATTGTACAGGCAGTGCCCAGCCTCCAAAATCAATGACCTTTCCACCATACTTTCCATAAACCTCAAAAAGTGGTGTTTGCTTTAATGCTGCTGCTATCTCCATTTATAGATCCCCCTGCCTAAGATTTCCTACAAAATAATCGTTCTTTTACCTGTTTACCTGTTTCTGTTGTGGCTAGACCTCCAAGTGCTGTCTCCCGAAGTGTCCGAGGCATTTCTTTTCCGACCCTATACATCGCTTCAATTACTTCATCACACGGAATGCGACTTTCAATCCCAGCCAGCGACATATCCGCCGCTGAAAATGCAATGGAGGTTCCAATTACATTCCTCTTAATACATGGCACTTCAACAAGTCCTGCGACTGGATCACAAACTAAACCCAAGAGTGACTTCATGGCAATGGCCGTCGCATTCACTGCTTGCTGCGGCGTGCCCCCTTTTAACTCAACGATGGTTCCTGCGGCCATGGCGGTTGCAGATCCTACCTCTGCTTGACATCCTCCAGCGGCCCCTGATATGAATGAACGGTTCGCAATAACAAACCCGAGCATACTTGCTGTGAATAACCCCATAACTAAATCTTTATAAGGTGTGCCATCATTTTTATGAAGTGAAAACAATACACCAGGCAATATACCGGCTGCCCCAGCAGTTGGCGTAGCGACAATTACCCCCATCCGTGCATTGCTTTCAGAAGTTGCCAATGAAAAGCTCATTGCATTGCTTACATAATTTCCTGACAGCGATTTACCTTCTTGCACGTAATCATACATTTTCACCGCATCCCCGCCAGAAATTCCACTCGGTGCGGTTGAGGCATCGTTGATACCACTATCGACTGCTTCTTTCATCTTGATCAATCGCTCTTCCATCATGCTAATAATGGTTTCTTGGTCTCTTCCTGATTTTTCTGCTTCCATCATCAGCATGATTTCACCAATGGATTTTTGTTCTCTTTCACAAGCTTCAATCAGCTCTTTCATGGACTGAATCTTCATCCTATTGCCTCCATGAGTACTTTCCCTCTTGGTTGATAAGCACTTGCAAGGACTGTAAAGTCATCGCCTGCACTTAAACGAATATCTACCATCTTCTCATTAATCATAAAGATCTTGGATAAGCCGCCGCCAAGTGACGCACCGCCAACCTTTACTACACGATCACCATGTTTCACTGTTACAATTGTTGTATTCGGATGATCATAGTACTTACAGCTATCTTCAAATTCGAATTGGTACTGCATGCCAGCCTCGTTTGCCCACTCCAATGAATGTTTAATACGTGTATCATCGGTGTCCATTCCAAGCAATCCACCCAGTAGTGCTTTATCTGTTCCATGTCCTTGATAGGTTTCAGCAAAGGAATCATAAAAAACAATATTGACCTCTTGAGGACAATCTCCTACCAGTTCATAAATAAATTTCCCGATCGATACGACACCTGCTGTATGTGAACTCGACGGTCCCACCATAATAGGGCCAATAATGTCAAAACAACTCTGAAATTCCATCCTCATGCCCCCTTCTTACACTGTAATTGCCTGTTGAAATAACGGATAGGCACCACAAATTGCTTTAGTAGTTTCTTTTGCTTTTTCAAGAACGGCTTCGTCCCCTTTACTCTTCAGTACAGCTGCGATTACTTCCCCGATTTTCACCATTTCATCCCGCTTCATACCACGTGTCGTTAAAGCGGCAGTTCCCATACGGATACCACTTGTAACAAACGGCTTTTCAGGATCATAAGGAATCGTATTTTTATTGACCGTAATGCCCGCTTCTTCTAATAATTTTTCCGCTGCTTTTCCAGTTAAGTTCCATGGACGCAAATCTAGAAGGACTATATGATTATCTGTTCCACCAGAAACAAGGGCTGCACCATGGTTTTTTAATGTTTCTCCTAAAGCCGCCGCATTTTCAATGACTTGTTTCGCATAATCCTTAAAGCTAGGCTGTAATGCTTCGTTGAATGCAACCGCCTTCGCTGCAATGATATGCATGAGCGGCCCGCCTTGAATTCCTGGGAACACCGATTTATTCATGGCTTTTATGATCTCTTCATCATTCGTTAAAATAATGCCGCCGCGCGGTCCTCGGAGTGTCTTATGCGTAGTGCTTGTTACAACATCTGCATATGGAACCGGTGATGGATGAAGACCAGCTGCAACTAGTCCTGCAATATGTGCCATATCCACCATCAATTTCGCGCCAACTTGATCTGCAATTTGTCTAAACCGTGCAAAATCAATCGTTCTAGGGTAAGCACTGGTACCCGCGATGATTAATTTCGGTTTTTCTTTTTTCGCGATTGCTTCCAGTTCATCGTAATCAATCATTTGAGTATCTTCTCTGACACCGTAGGAAACTACCTCAAACCATTTTCCAGAAACACTAACAGGACTTCCATGTGTTAAGTGTCCGCCATGTGAGAGGTTCATCCCCATCACTTTATCACCAGGTTGAAGCAGAGCGAAAAATACAGCGAAGTTTGCCTGCGCACCTGAGTGAGGCTGAACATTGGCATATTTCGCACCAAACAACTGAGTAAGGCGGTCAATGGCAACTTGTTCTGCGACATCGACAAATTCACATCCACCATAGTAACGCTTCCCTGGATAGCCCTCCGCGTATTTATTCGTCAACACACTTCCCATTGCTTCTAATACATCTTGACTAACAAAATTTTCAGAGGCGATCAGTTCCAACGTTTGAAGCTGACGCTGTTTCTCTTTCTGAATTGCTTCAAAAATAGTGGAATCATTTTGTTGTAAACTCATTCCCGTTTCCCCCTTGATTGTTGGATTAGCTACCTTTATCTCTGATGAAATCAACTTTTTTGCACGCAAAAAAGGACAGAAAAGGGTAGCACTAAGCTTTCTTCTACCCTTCTCTGTCCTTTTACCTGAGAGTTTTAGTTCGATTAAGAACCTTCCCCTTTGGTGGCATATAACGTATATGCGCTCTCCAGAGTTGCGTCCAATTGTGGTTCCATCTACCTGAGAGATTTGTTCCAAGGGTCTTTTTGGAACTTGCTCCTTCGGTGGCGTGTAAACTTGCACTCTCCCACAACCATCTTCCGCTTATTCATTTTTTATTATTTTCAGAATAATAGTAAAAAGAATCTAAGTCAAGCTTTTTTTGAAAGCGGAAACATTATTTTTTAATAAAGATTATATTTTTGAGTTTCCACTTAATTCTGCTACTTGTTGATTCTCCTGATCCGAATACTTCGCTTTCGTTATTACCATTTTATAAATGGCAATCAGCATGATAAACCAAACAGGTGTGACGAACAAGGCGACACGAGTATCTTCCGCAAGTCCAAGTACGACAAGCACGAACGCTAGGAAAGCAAGGATCAAGTAATTTGCAAATGGGTAAAGCGGCATTTTAAACTTATTCACTTTCGCTAGATCTGGTCTGGTTTTGCGGTATTTCAAATGGCTGATGACAGTAATTCCCCAAATAAAGATGAAACATACTGTAGAAACGCTAGTTATCAGCGTAAATACTCCTTCTGGCATTATATAGTTTAAAACAACGCCAATTAAAACAACAACAGTTGAAAAGAACAATGCATTGGAAGGTACTTTACGGGTAGTAAGGTTAGCAAATGATTTAGGTGCATTTTGATTTTTTGCAAGTGAATATACCATGCGGCTTGTACTGAACATGGCACTGTTACATGCCGAAGCTGCGGATGTTAGAACAACAAAATTGACAATACCGGCAGCTGCTGCGATACCAACGGCCACGAATACTTGGACAAATGGACTTTCCGAAGGTTTGATGGCGTTCCACGGGTAAATACTCATAATGATAATTAGGGCGCCAATGTAGAAAATCAAAACCCGGATAGGAATATTATTGATTGCTTTCGGTATTACTTTTTCTGGGTCTTCAGTTTCACCTGCTGTAAGTCCGACAAGTTCAATGCCAACAAACGCAAAGACTACCATTTGAAAAGAGAGGATGAAACCATTCATGCCATTCGGGAACATACCTTCGTGGCTCCATAGATTCGTGAAACTAGAAGGGCCTGAATCTGTAGAAAAGCCTTTAATAATCATAAAGGTCCCTATTATAATTAGTCCTAGTATCGCGATGACTTTAATTAATGCGAACCAGAATTCCATTTCGCCAAAAAGTTTTACGGTTGCAAGATTCATCATCAGCAAAATAACAAGGGCAATTAATCCTGGCATCCACTGTGGCACATTTGGAAACCAATACTGGGTATAAATTCCAACTGCTGTTAAGTCTGCCATCGCAATCGTAATCCAGCAAAACCAGTAGGTCCATCCTGTAATAAAGGCTGCCATATTACCAAAATAATCTTGTACAAAGTCAACAAAAGAATGGTAGTCCAAATTACTTAAAAGTAGTTCTCCAAGTGCGCGCATGATTAAAAAGCAAATGACCCCTGTAATCAGGTAGGCAAATAAAATGGATGGTCCTGCTAGATGGATTGATTTTCCCGCTCCAAGAAATAATCCTGTTCCGATAGCCCCGCCAATAGCGATAAGTTGAACGTGCCTATTTTTTAAACCACGTGCCAATTTTTGTTCCTGCAAATGAATCCCCTCTTTCTTCTTTTCCAGGATAGGTAATATCCCTATAAAAGTTTAATTTACGATTAGTCAAAACGGCAGAAATAAGCGCTTACATTTTTTAACAGTAAATACCTTACCTGATCCACTTTATTGGAAACCGAAATATATGGACTCCCTAACTATTTGTTTTGTGTTTAATACCCTCCTTTTTCAGTTATTCTCTATTTTTCTCCACAAAAAAAGGCAGAGAAAAATAGGCGTATACCTATTTTTCTCTGTCCTTTTACCTGAGAGTTTAACTCCTTTGGTGGCACATGGCTCTCTCCAGAGACGCGTCCTATTGTGGTCCTTTTACCTGAGAGATTGAGCCCAATTTTGGGACTTGCTCCTTCGGTGCTAAACAATGCGTTTAGTCTCTCCCACAATACTCATCCGCTAGTATGAATATAAATATATACTAGTTTATCAACATCAAGATGTCAAACTAATTTTCAGAATTTAAATACTATTGTAAATTAACAGAAACAGCCAACTAGCTTTTTTCGGGATTATGACGCTACTTCAACTGTGTTAATCTCCGATTTTTCATTAGATTCTTTCAAGTATTCTAAAACTCGCTGGGCCATTAGTTTGTAGCCACTAGTGTTTGGGTGAAATTCATCTTCCGCCAACAAGTCCATGTTAGAATTACTGAATAGGTCTTTTGTAGGAATGTAACTTACATTTTCATACTCTTCTGAAAGTGATTTTCCAGCGTCGTTCCAACTGTCAATGATCATGCCTAATTCTTTTATTTCACCAAAATGCCGTTCAAATGGATTGTAAAAACCTATTAAATAAATTTGGGTACTTGGATTCAAATCCTTTAATTTGTTTACAATGGCCTTTAACCGGTCAATATATTTCACCCTTTCCTCTTGGAAGGGTTCCATCGTAACATTCATAAAATTAGATTTAAACACATTCATAATGTCATTTGCACCAATCGTGATTAGAACAATATCAGCCTCTTTAATGGCGGAAGCGACGTCTTCATTTTCCAGCCTTTTCAATAATTGATCTGTCCGGTTTCCTTTTTTACCAAAGTTTTCTACGGTGATATTTAGGTTATTGTCTTCAAACGTGTGATTCAGAATTCCCACATACCCGCCGTTCTCTGTTTCATCTCCACTACCTTCGGTGAGAGAGTCACCGATAGCCACAATCTTCTGATCTTTCTTAACAAAGTCTAGTGCAACTTCCACTACTTCCCTGACCTTATCCTTAATATTTTCCGTAATTGGCTTATCACTCGCGTCTATTTGTTCTGTTTGTACCTGTTCTTCAGCTTTAGTATCTTCAACCGACTTATCTTCTGTTGTTTGTTCTTTATTGACAGAAGCAATCGCCTTGACACTTTCCACCTTAGTTTGATTACGATCTGGCAGAAGTAAATATAGACAACCACTAAATACTAAGATACCAATTATAATACTCATCAGCGTTTTTTTTCTCTTCAAAATCCATCACACCTATTACTATAGTAAAATTATAATCTCAGAAATAAATATCTTGATAATATATAGTTATTCATTTTATCATGCATGGCAACATTCCGAAAGAAATCTAAGGTAGTTTATTCCTTCCAAATACCCTATAAAATGGATTGTTAAACATACATAACCCCGTTCTAAAAAAGAACGGGGTTCGATTACGTTTATAAAGTTGTATTTAGAAACATCTTTCGTATTGTATTACTCTTCCACTGATGGCATTTCGTTAAAGAATGCAACATCCTCGATTGGAAGGCGTGTCGTAGGATGTCCTGGTTTCGCTGCTTTTCCGATCGCAATAAGCATGACCGGCACAAACCGCTCAGAAATACCGAACGCTTCAACAAACTTCGCCTTATCGTATCCACCCATTGGTACAGTGTCGTACCCTTTGGAACGTGCGACAAGCATAAGCTGCATCGAGATTAGGCCGCCATCCGTAAATACAATTTGGCGAGCCACTTCAGGCGATAAGTTTGAATACATGCCAATTGTCCGTTCAATGAATGATTTAGCCGTATCTGCTGGCATAAAGCCTGCCTCAACAGCCTGTCCATATATTTTATCGGCTTTCTTGTAGCTTTCTACATCGCCAAGTACCGCAATCACGGCTGAAGCTTCGACTACTTGTTGCTGGTTAAATGCGATGGGTAAAAGCTTTTCCTTTAACTCCGGTTTATCAATGACTAGAAAACGCCATGGCTGCAGGTTTGAAGACGAAGGTGCCAACGTTGCCAGCTCAAGTATTTCAGTCATTTCCTCACGTGAAATCTGCACGGCGGGATCGTATGCACGAACAGATCGACGTTCACGAATAACATCTAAGAACATTTGCTGTTCGAGCTTATCTATAGTTTGAGAGTTTGACATTATAATTCCTCCTAGTACAACATGATAGTTTTGTTCAACTCTACTATGAACATTTTAAGAAATTCTTATAAAAAATACAAAAAGATTCTTCTGCCGCTAATCCAAGTACCTTCCTAGGTTACCTTACTCACATTGAAGAAAATTGTCAAAAGAAATGCATTCGTAACACTTTATCGTACCAAAGCATTATCTCCATATAACAAAATAAAAAATGAGTCAAACCATAGCAAGTTCTGGCATGACTCTATCAGGGTATGGTATTTGTACCTTTTCTAACACCTTACATATTTACGTTTGAAACCAAGCTTCCCTCTATCGATTTCCTTTTGAATATTTTCAGAAGCAATCAGAATATTAGTTTTTTTCTTGTCCCGTCTGATTTCGACTGGACCTACACTCTTTGCGATTTCAACTGCCTTTTCATGGAGCGGTAAATATGAAATGGCAACAGTGTAGATAAAATTATTCATTGCAGATTTTGTTCGTTCAGCACATGCGTGAATCGTATTATTCACCTGATTAAGGAAACTGGCTATCTTGTCTGTACTAAATTCACTGTCTGATCGGTTCCCTAAAAGCCAGCAATAACAACTCCACCCTGCAGACATTCTAAGTTCTTCACCGCTCGCAATCCATTTATCAGCAACCATTTGAGCAATATCGGCTTCTGCCAACGTTACGGCCACTACATAATCGGACAGCATATAAAAATACGCCCCATCCATCCAACGCTCAAAATCCGCCTCCGTCATAATCATCGGATCGGCAATAATACCGGCAAAGTACATGGCATCATAATTCCCAGTGGCATAAAGCTGCTCGGCCAAAGGCTGATTTTTCTTAATCTTCTTTGCAAGTGGTTTCATTGCACCTGTAGCCACGCCGAAAAGAGGTTCGTGTGCACCATTGCTTATGTAAGTCTTTTTTATTCGTTCTTTCCCTAGCGCTTCCAGTTCCTGCATTACTATATCAAAATCCATCGTTTTGCACTTCCTTCCTTTATCATCATATCAAAATCGCCGTGTTAGTTGCCACATAGCTAACAGTAAGACTTAAGTCGTAGAAAAAATTCAGTCTCCTCAAAACAAGATAAATATGGGATATTTAGGTAGCAGAATCGATGAAATAGCCAAATAGACCTACCAATGGAGGCGTGGTAATTAAATTTATTAAAAAATTGTTAAACTTTTGAAATTTTATGGTAAATAATGGCTGGTTTTACAAAAATGTGTTAAGATTCATTTTGGACTTTCTATCTATATCAAAAAGGGAGATGTACCTATGTCGATGTTTACGAAATGGGCTTTTCAAAATAAAGCCGCGGTCTCTTTGATAACGATATTTGTGTTACTCGTTGGGGTCGTTAGTTATTTTAGATTACCGATGGAGTTCCTGCCTTCCGCAGACAATCCGCAAGTAACCATTATTACGATGGGGCAAGGAACAGACTCAAAAACAATGGAAAGTGATGTTACTTCTCCTATTGAACGGGCTGTTTCCGGAATTAAAGGGAAAAATTCGATTTATAGCTCAACGGGAGACGGATTTTCCAAAGTAGATTTATTTTTTGAAGCTGGCTCAGACATGAAACAAGCAAAATTAAATGTTCAAGAAGCATTATCAAATGTGGCACTTCCAGCTTACATATCAAAGCCCATCATTTCGCAGCTAAATACCTCCATGATTCCTATCTCCAATATCGCTGTAACCTTTAAAGATGGCCTCACGACTGAAAACCTAGAATTGGTAAAAGAAAAAATTGAACCGTTATATAAAGACATTGACGGTGTTGCTCAAGTTCAAACCTATGGTTTAGTTGACCCTGTTATTTCGGTGAAAATTGATAATCAAAAGCTAGCCCAAAACCAGGTATCCTTGCAAAGTGTGATGGGGATTCTTCAAGGTCAAAACACCGCTATAGCAGTCGGTGAAAAAAATATTGATGGCAAAACCAGTAATATTAAGGTGATTGGTGACTTATCTAGTATCGATACATTGAAAAGCCTCCCTGTCGCACCTAATGTAACCCTTAAAGATATCGCCACGATTAAGGAAACGAATGAAACCAATTTTCTTAATCGCTTCGATGGGAATGAAGCATTAAGCATCAGTATTACAAAGGACAGTCATTCAAACGCTGTAACCATTAGTAAAGAAATTGAAAAAGTAACAAAAGAAATTAACAAAAAATATGATTCACAAGAATCTACCATTTATGTTGCTTCGGCTGATATGGTGGAAACCTCTGTGCAAACGATGATGAAAGAAGTGCTTCTAGGTGCTTTATTTGCAACGATAGTGATAATGATCTTTTTACGCAATATCAGAACAACGTTTATTACGATTGTTTCTATTCCGTTATCACTTTGTTTTACCTTGTTCTTATTGTCACGTTCCGGGGTTACGTTAAATATTTTAACACTTGGCGGTGTTGCCGTTGCGGTTGGACGGCTTGTAGATGACAGTATCGTCGTCATTGAAAATATTTACCGCAAAATGCAAACAGAGAAATTCTCCGTTCAAATGGTAATTGACTCAACGAAACAAGTAGGTGTTGCGATAACCGCCTCCACTTTAACCACGGTCGCGGTTTTCCTGCCAATGAGTTTATTAAACGGCGGACTGCAGGAATTCCTATTACCATTTGCCTTAACGGTTACCTATTCCCTGCTTGCCTCGTTATTGGTTGCCTTAACAGTGGTGCCGTTAATGAGTGCTGGTTTACTGAAAAATACGAAACTTCCAGAACATAAACCAGCGGTACGCTTTCCAAAAGCTGTTCAATGGTCTTTAAATCATAAATGGATTGTATTTACGATTAGCTTCCTATTATTTGCCGGATCGATTGGTGCTTACTTTGCCGTACCGAAGGGTGCCGTTGACAATTCTACTGCCGACTTTGTTACAGCCACCTTGAAATACCCAAATGAAACACCTTTTGAAACGGTCAAAGAAAAGGCTATTGAGCTTGAAAATTCAATAACTGAAATGGATGAGGTTGAATACGTTTTTAACCAAGTCGGTTCTTCGGCGGATAGCGCTCAGTTTGGCCAAATCGGTTCAGCAACCGAAGCGGTCATTAGTATTCTATTAAAAGATAAAGACGATACAGATAAGGTTTTAAAAGAAATTGAAAAGAAAAAGGAAGACTATAAGGATGCTGTATTGGAAGTTGCCACTGCTTCGTTTATGATGGGCGGCTCAGCAACGAACATTACCATCGATGTGGTTGGTGAGGATATCGATCAGCTTGAAAAAACAGCAAACAGTATTAAAGAAACCGTATCTGATATTGACGGTGTTGAAGAAGTTACAACGAATCAAGATGAAAAGAAAACCGTCTACTCTCTCGTCATAGATCCTGCAAAAGGTAATACACAGCAAATCGCTCAGCAGCTTGGGGTAATGCTTAATCAAACACCTCTTGGAACGATCACGGTAAATGAAAAACAAACCATGGTTGTTCTTGAACCTTTACTTGACACAGAATCGCAAGAAGATTTAAAGAACATTCCGATTGTGACAGAAAGCGGAATGGTGCCGGTTACTGAGGTTGCAGCCTTAAAAGTGGCTGAGAGTTCAACTAGCCAATTCCATAAAGATGGAGAAACCTATCTTCGGGTCACAGCAACCGTCGATCCTGCTAAGCTCTCGGAAATCTCGACCAAGATTAACCTAGAATTATTCGGAGATCAAAAAGACAAGGAAGGAATGGACCTTCCTGAGGATGTAGAAGTTCTCATTGGAGGAGCAAGTGCTCAGCAAATGGAGGATTTTACTGATTTATTCTTAACCATGCTTGTTTCCATCGGAATTGTGTTCTTGATCATGGTTATCACGTTTAAGTCGATTAAAGCACCAATCGCGATTTTAACGTCCCTGCCGCTTGCGGCCATCGGTGCTATATTAGGAATCTTGATAAGCCGGATATCCGTTGATATCACCGCATTACTTGGAGCGCTTATGCTGATTGGAATTGTCGTGACCAATGCGATTGTTCTAATTGACCGTGTGAGACAAAATGAAGAAAATATGACGATTCGTGAAGCACTTGTCGAAGCAACGGCTACTAGAATGAGACCGATTTTCATGACCGCCGTTGCAACCATATGTGCGATGATTCCGCTATTGCTTAAGGAACCTCAGTCCGGAAGCTTGGTTTCCCAGAGCTTGGCTGTTGTTGTCATTGGCGGGCTGGCCCTCGCTACCCTCTTGACGCTGATCGTCATCCCATGTGTGTACGAATTATTGTATTTTAAAAAATCAAAGAAACAAAGAATGGCAGAATCAACACAACAGCACATTCAAATGTAAAAAAAGTAGTCACCTTTTCAATAAGGTAAGTATTTTTCAATCTACAAAGCCGAAACCATGCAAGAGATCAATAAAAACTTGCATGGTTTCGGCTTGTTAATTTTAAAAGTAAACAAACCTAATAAAATTGAATGAATCGGTTATAGACAGCTCGTGCTTTTTTCGCTTCATTCGTACCGTGAATAATAGCACGGCCATCCTCAAAGAAAACGATTCGATAATCCTCAAATTTACATGAAAGCAAATATCCATTTAATACAGGATTAGTAACGTGATTATCTAATCTCTCCAACAAGTGAGAGAGGGAATACGTTTTCGGCATCAGCCCTGGACGAAGCTGAACAGCATCTCTTCCACATAATACATCTGTTTTCATCTGGTTTTCAAACTGTAAAAATGGATAGGATGGATGTTCTCCACATGTTGGACAAAGTTTATTTTTTAACTGAGTCACATTGATGTCCGCTTTTTCATTTTTCCAAATATCCATTGATTGAAGCATCGGAGAAAGTGTTTCACCTGAAAGAATCTTTAAAACCTGTGTAACTTGTAATGCCGCAGTAATTTGAACGATTGGACTTATCACGCCAACGGTATCGCATGTCAGCCCATCCATTGGCAGATGATTTAATAAACAGTGTAAACAAGGTGTTTCTCCCGGAATAATCGGATATGTAAGTCCATAGCTTCCAACACATGCTCCAAATAGAAATGGAATTCCATGTTTCACAGCTGCATCATTCACAATTAAACTAGTTTCAAAATTATCTGTAGCGTCCACGATCACAGAATGATCTTTTATCAATTCTTCAATATTCAGTCCGTTAACATCCTCTATGAAACTATTAATAATAATTTCGCTGTTGATTTGTTCGAGTCTTGTTTTGGCAGCAATGGCCTTTGGTAATTGATTTCTTACGTCTACTTCCGTATATAATTGCTGCCTTTGTAAATTTGTCAGATCCACATAATCTCGATCGACGATCGTCAGAACCCCGATCCCAGCTCTTACTAACATTTCAGCACTTGCAGATCCAAGAGCTCCAGCACCAATGATGATTACACTCGCCTCATTTATTGTGGCTTGTGCCTTACTTCCTAAAAATAACTCCTGTCTTGCATACCGATTTGTCAAGATGTCACCATCCCAGTTGTTGGACTGCTCGCTACCGCATACTCCTTTTCCTCTATTCTTCCAGCTTCAAATCCTAATCTCCCTGCTGTTACTGCCAGCTTCATTGCCTGAGCCATTTTAACAGGATCTTTCGCACCTGAAACGGCTGTATTTAGTAACACTCCGTCCGCACCAAGCTCCATCGCAAAGGCTGCATCTTTAGGAGAACCAATACCCGCATCAATAATCACCGGAATCGAAGACTGTTCAATAATAAACTTTAAGTAAAGTGGATTGATAATTCCCTTACCAGAACCAATCGGTGATGCAGCTGGCATAACAGCGTGTACCCCAAGTTCTTCAAGACGTCTTGCTAACACAACATCATCAGATGTATAAGGCAAAACAATAAATCCTTCTTCCAATAACATTTCTGAGGCTTTTAATGTTTCAACAGGATCTGGTAAAAGTGTTCGATCATCTCCAATTACTTCTACTTTAATCATGTCACATAATCCAGAGGCTTTTGCCAGTTTCGCAATCCGTACCGCCTCTTCAGCTGTTTTTGCGCCAGCCGTATTAGGAAGAAGCGTATATTTAGACAAATCTAGTTGTTCAAGAAAATTTGGCTGCTTATCTGAAAAAATATTCATTCTTCTAACAGCAAAGGTTAAAATTTCTGCTTCGGAAACTTCTACCGCCTTTTTTTGAATATCAAATGATGGATATTTACCAGTTCCTAATAAAAGTCTTGATTGAAACGTACGATCGGCTATTTTTAACATGTTTCATCCTCCTCCTACAAAATGAATAATTTCAACGACATCCCCATGTGAGAGACTCATTGTTTTATAGTTTTCTTTCATGACAATTTCCTTGTTGACCTCAACTATGACAATACGGTTTTCTAATTGATAGTGGGAAAGTAATTGTTCCACCGTATTGACTCCCTCTAGAAGGTCAACACTCTTTCCATTTAATGTAATGGACATTTTTTCACCTACTTAACAGCAATGGCTGATGGCGGTCGATTTTAAAGGCCTCCACCCATTCGCTTTTTATTTGTCTTTTAAGTATCAAATCACGAATCATTTGCCCCGTTGCAGGAGCAAGCAGGATTCCATTTCGATAATGCCCAGTAGCAAATAAAATCCCTTCTTCTTCAGGATGGTGCCCAATGAATGGTTTTTGATCAAACGTTTGCGGACGTAATCCAGCCCAAAATGAATCCATTTTCATATTTGCAACAGTCGGAAGCATCGTTTTTGCCTTCGCAATGATAGTCTCAATCCCACTGAGACTAACTCTTTCATTCCAGTCATTCTCAATCATGGTAGCTCCAATCACAAGCCTTCCGTTATTTCTCGGCACAATGTAACAGTGATCATGAAAGATTGTATGCTTTAAAGTTGCATTTTCATCTATTACAGAAAGGCATTCCCCTTTTACAGGAGTGACTTGATGGTCTAACCCAAGCTGTTTAAAAAATGTTGTACTCCAAACCCCGCTGGCAACCACAACATGCTTAGCTTCAACATGACTTGTTGCTGTTTGAATCAAGAAGCTATTATCTTTCTTTTGAATATCTAGTACAGGGGAAAATTCGAAAAGAGAAGCCCCCAGTTTTTGTGCACTTTTGGCAAATGCCTGGCAAACAGCTGTTGGCATAACATTGACATCTTCTTCAATGTAGGCTGCTCCTACTATATCGGAAGAAACATCAGGTTCCATCTCCCATACAGTCTCTTTATCGAGCCATTTTACAGTTGGTTGAGATAAGATAGACCGAAGCCCATTTGTATCAGGTTCATTATAAGCAAGCTTTAAAATCCCCCCTTTTCTGTACCCTATATCGAATCCGCTCAAATGATTTAATTCTTCTTTAAGTTGTGAATAGGCATACTGACTGCTTCTTGCAAAAGGGAAAAATACATCAAAATCCCCGTCACATTCAGAGTGAGCTCCAAGCATACCACCTGCAGCACTTGTCGATTTCGAACCAATTTGATTGCCCTCAAACAATGCTACATTCATCTTTTCCTTTGCTAAATAGTAAGCAATTGAGCAGCCAATAATTCCGCCGCCAATTATGGCTACTTCAAATTTTTGATTCATGATTTATCGCCTCATAATACTGTTTTGTTGAAGAGAATGGTTTTTCTTCGGAAAAAATTCCTGACATCACAGCTATACCATCTGCTTTCACTTGTTGCAAAGTTTCTATATTATTCAAAGTAATACCACCAATAGCGTAAACAGGAATCCTTAACTCCTCTTTCATTTCGTGAATAGGTTGAATTCCATTTGGAGTCTTTCCTTTTTTACTATTCGTCTCAAAGCAATGACCATATAAAACATAGTCCGCGCCGTCTCTTTCCGCTTTCTTTGCTCCCTCATAAGAATGAACAGAGCGTCCAACCCTTATAAGAGGAAAATTTTGTTTAACCATTTTTACAGGAAGACCTTTTTCTGGTAAATGAACACTTTTGATACCCATTAACAAAGCAATATCCAAACGGTCATTTAGGATGATTTTATCTTTTTCAACACCACCTTCCTCCATATATTGGAGCAAGGTGATGATTTCATGAGCTGTTTTTGTTTTTTCGCGTATTTGGACAAAATCAATCTTAGCTTTTATCTCAATGATCTTAGATGCCAGATCACGTACTGATTGCCTATCATCTGTTACAGCCATTAGCTTCACGTTATCTCTCCTTAAATCCAATTAAAAAAACGTCAGACACCTCCTTAAAAAAATCATATAGTATCAATCCTATTGGCATTTTTCTCAATAAAAAAACCACTTTCCTAAACAGAAAAGTGGTTTGGTTTGAAATTTGTTCACATGCAAACAAGTACAAACATTCACTACTTTCCTACGCAGGTTCTAACCTGTTCAGGTTTTGAGGGTTTAAAAGTAACTACTTTATTCTCAGCCCTTATCAAGGGATCCCCTAGCAATTGAATTATTCAGTTTATTTGATTATTCAGAGTACAAACGTAATTTTAATACATTAATTAGAATGTTTCAAGTGAATTCCATTCTATTTTAATCCAATTTTAAATAATATTTCCTCAGATTATTGTATATCGTTGATAAATCAACATAGAAAATCCTTATTAAATGCGATTATAGTTAATACAGAAGCTTACTCTCTTGAAATAACCTTACAGAGGAATATCTCCTGATTACCTAATAAACTTCACTTAATCTATACACTGAGTTTACTAAGCTTTAATATTGAAATGATATGATTGGCTTAACAACCAATGAGGGGGCCGTAAAAATGGATGTGCGTGCAATATTTATTGATATGGATGGTACATTACTTAAAGCCTCAAACTGCATTTCCCGCCGAAATATGCAAGCTATTTATGGGCTTATTAATCAGGGCGTCAAGGTATTTCTAGCCACTGGTCGACACTATGAAGTAACAGCTCCCTACCATAAAGAATTAGGATTACGAACTCCGATGATTTGTTTGAATGGTGCTGCCATACACGATGAAAAGACAGGAATAATTACTGAGATGAAAACTGTCCGATTGAACGAGGAACGATTTCACCATCTTACCGCTGAAAGTCCTTATAATGTTATGATCCATACAGCAAATGGGCTTTATTGTAAGGAAACAAATGAAGAAATCGATTATTGGACAAAAGTTGGGCAAATACCGCCGAGATATATTGGAGATTTAAGACAGGCGAATTATCAAGATGTTCTTAAATATAGTGTTCGAACTGGTGAACCTAGTCCCGAATTGTCCGCTTTATTTAAAAAGGAAGCTGAAGTGGTCGATTGGAATGACGGTTTTGAGTTACTTGCACCTAACGTTTCCAAATGGTCTGCTATTAAAAGCTTACTTACCGAATATCGAATTCGTCCCGATGAAGTCGCAGCCATTGGAGACGGACCCAATGATATAGAGATGCTTCGACATGTAGGTACAGGTGTGGCAATGGGCAACGCTAGCGAAAAAGTAAAAACTGCAGCTGATTTTGTTACAGGACACCATGAAAATGATGGATTAGCGGAGTTTATAGAACAATATCTTCTGCAGCCATATAAATCAAATGCGATTTAGATGGTTGTACTGAAAACGGATAGGTGTGATTCACACCTGTCCATTTTTCCTCAAAGGATGTTCTTCTTAGGCATTAACTTCCTTAACAAGCTGAGTCATTGAATTCAATTTGGCTGATAGCTCATTAAACCATTCTTCATCTCCGGTTGATAACGCCAAGTCAATTAGGAAAAGGATTTGTTCCTTATTGGATACATTTGCAGCAGGCAGACGTTTAAGCTGATTTGTTAATAGCGCTATTGTTTTGCCATTAATGTCTTTGTTATCACTAGTTACAATCGTGACCTTAGCCACTCCTTCTACATTGCTCAGTGATTCTACATAACCTATAATTAATTCCCCACTCAGCAAATTTCCCTTAACCCAATCACCTGTTTCTAACATTGGAAAATTATTAATACTAAACATAATATTTCACCTGCTTTGAAAAGTATAGTACTACTTTAAACATGCTTTATTTCAGTAAAATCCCCCTAAACTGTAATAGGTTTTATTACAGTTTAAATAGGAAGAGGCCTATTGCAAAAGCCCAACCAATTCTTCTTATTGTTTTTGATCGATAAGATCAACAATTTCTCTAATGGTGTAGTTCTTTAAATATTCACCCAGGTGGTCTTCAGCACCTAAGAAAATGGTAAACAAGACACTTTGCATATTTGCCCCAACAATGCACTGTTCATTTGATTCAGGACATTTAGGCTGAAGTGCACCATCAGAAGTTATCTTATAAATGTCCCAGAGATTAACCTCACTAAGATCCAAAGCAAAAATAAATCCGCCGCCCGTTCCTTCTTTTGATTTAATAAAACCATGTTTTTTTAATAAACTTAATACTTTTCGTATACGAACTGGGTGGACACCGGCACTTTCTGCTATATATTCACTTGTTGACATCCGGTCTGGCTGTAATGCAAGTAGAGTTAAACTGTGAATGGCAAGTGTAAAATCACTGTTCATAACCTGCCTCCTATACATTCATCATTTTTCTATTACAGATATTGCTACTTTTAACTATTATATCATTTACATACTGTAATGATAAACGATACAGATTGGATGCAACGTAACTTCAATTTATCTCCCTATTAATTAGCCGCTTCTTGAGATTCGATGTTTACAAATGTACGCAGCCTGCGTGGTAAAAACCTACTTATTTCGTCCTCGTTATATCCAACTTGTAATCTTTTTTCATCTATGATGATTGGCCGTCGCAACATTTTAGGGTTGTTGATGATTAATTTATATAATGCATTAAGTGGCAGGGATTCAATATCGACATTTAATTCCTGAAAAACTTTTGAGTTCGTTGAAATAATTTCGTCGGTCCCTTCCTCTGTCAGACGAAGAATCGATTTAATCTCATCGATCGTAAGCGGATTAGCTATTATGTTTCTTTCAATATAATCAATCTGATGTTCATCAAACCACGCCTTTGCTTTTCTACAAGAACCACAGCTTGGTGTTGTAAATACAGTTACCATACCTTTACACACTCCCTTTTATCATCCAACCATTGCTTAATACACTAAATGTAACAAAAAACATTACAGTTAAGAAGCAATAACACATGTTATTTACAAAGTAATTTAGTAAGCTAAATTCAATGACTATACTGTAATATTAATTTTTACAGTTGAATAAGTCAAATGTAATTTTATGGGTAAATGAATTAATTTTTTCATTAAATAAAATTTACGGGTCTAGCCATATTTCTTTCTGTTAGGCTAGACCGCTTTTCCATTATTTTATTATTTCCCATTTCTTATCATTGGCTAATTCTAAAAGACGGGGTTCCGGGTTAACAGCAACTGGATTTCCTACTAATTCGAGAACATTTAAATCCGTGTAACTGTCCCCATATGCAAAGCTGTTTTTCCAATCAACCTTCATGTTTGATAAATGGTTATTAATAAATTCGGTTTTTCGTTCACCGTATATATAATTTATTGAAGCATTCTTCCTCAGTTTTTCATTCTCATAAGGTATACTGCTTCCAATGATACAATCAAAGGTAACATCCTCCGTGACTGAATTCAGGAGCGGCTCATATGCACCTGAGACAAGCATGGTATAGTATCCATCTTTTTTATGTTGTTCCAGTCTATGTAACATCTGATTACTCAGGTTTTGACTCATCATCCCGCCAATTTGAGAAAAAAACTCATCAATCTCTGCTTTTGAAGAAGAACCGAAAGCAGAAATATATGACCACATAGAATACTCTTTCATTTTTTGTTCAGGGTAAAGTTTACATTTGTATGCTAAGTAGACCGGTAGAATTCTAAGGAAGAATTTCCGGTACTTTTGAAAATGGATAGGATGTTTCTTTAAATGACTCATCAAAAGCGGGAAAGTCTCCTCAGGAAATAGCGTTCCATCAAAATCAAAAATTGCAACCTTCATATCATCAGCCTTTCATTATATACGTTCTGCGTTTTTATCTTCTCCTCTACTATACATGAAAATGCTGGATAGACCACACAAATACAAAATTTGCTGCTTTTTACTCATTTTCATCATTTAGTATCCGTAAGAAAACTCCCTTTCACTTTAGGGAGTTTTCTGTATTGATCCCTTATAATGAATTAGAAATGGGTAACTCCTTTACTTTAGTTCAGATCCAACGTTAACCTCTTTTTGATTAGAATACGATTCGTCAAGTAGATTTTTCCACTGTTCATACAAGGTATTAGCTGTTTCATAGTCTTCGTATTCCAATGGCAGTTCTTCTTGTAATCTCTCTTTTAATTCGGAATACATTCCTTCCCAAATCTCTAAGGTTTCAGTATCAACAAGGTTTGAAAACCTGTGTTTACTTTTATTCCAATTTGTATATAGGTTATTACACCATTCTAACAAATTTTCTCGGTATTGGTTTAGTTCCTCCAAATCAATAGATTGTTCAGATTTAATCCCGATCTCCTCACGATGAGCGTTCGGTTGTAAATATTCTTCATCGTTTTGGATTCGTCCATCCTTTTCCACATGATTGTCAGAAACAACTTCAAACTCTTCTGGATAAGCAATTGATTCTCCGTATAGAAGTTCCCATTGTTCATATAAATTTTTTGCACTTTCATAGTCCTCGATGTTTGCATTTATTTCTTCCGATAACTTCGCTTTTAATTGGCGGCAAGATTCTTCCCATTCCGTTATAATTTTGTTGTCATAGAGTTTTGAAAACCTCGGTTTTAAACTATTCCAATTTTCCTCCACAGCATAACACCATTCCAACAAATCATCTCGGTAATGTTTTTGTTTATTCATTTTCATTCATTCCCCCACCTAATTTGTTTATTTCAATATTTTCATTCACGAATGAATTGGTTATTTGTCACTACTAAATAACTCACAATCTCATACTATGTACCTTGATTGTCCTAGGAATAGACAAATACCCATAGGATATATATGACTTCATTTAAAGGAAAAATAAGAAAACTCCCTTGATGAAGGGAGCTATGGCAACGACAATCTTTTTAAATTATTTTCGAAAGTGAAAGGCACTGGAAGATGCCTGGAACTTTTTTATTGGACTATTAGGACTTCATCATCATTGTCGCCTGTTCCCAAGTAATCCGTTCCTGACGGTTCGGATCATTTTCTACTGTACTTTCTAAATTAAAAATCATGGTTGATCGTTCATTAAGGTTATACATTGGCCATTCAGGAAGGTTTTCGGTGTTTGGATTACTCCTACGCGCAAAGTTTATCCAAGCTTGGTGCATTTGGTTGGCTAGCAATTGACGTTCTGGAGAAGATCCAGTGAAGTTTTCCGTATTTGGCGTATTTAGTGTATTGAAAACAAATGGAATCTCTAGAGCATGAGTGGATTTTAGTGCACCTCCAAACACCGGTGTTTCCCAATCAAAGCGATACATCCAAACAGGAGCACCTTGTTTTACCTGCAGTTCGGTTAATTTTTGTGCAGGATATGTAAAGATACTCATGGTTAGAAGTTTGTTATAAAGTTCTAGTGATAGTGGCTTGTTTCCTCCGAGGTAACTTGAAATAAGCGGCACCAGCGGGCCAAAAGTTTTTTCAAAAAGCTTCGTAACCCTAATCTCATCTGCGTTTTTCCATTCAGGGTCAAATGCACTAAAAATGTTGTATTCATCTTTATTTGTCCCAATTAGTATGGAGACATTTTTGGCGGAACCATCTGCTATTGCCTCTTCCGGGTGTCTTGGCAGTAAAATACCGTCAATCACTGGCCCTAAGCTCATTGAAGGAACGAGGTCTGATGCTTTAATTAGCTGTTCCACTGGCAATTCCTCTAATTTTGATAGATTCGCAGGCTCTACTTGTAAAGCAGCTAAAAGATGTCCCGCAATTTTTGTTGCTTTTGCCGAAGAGTGTACATTTGCTGCTGCACCACTTTGGAGGATTGCTTTATGGAAAAGACCTTGTGCTAAAGGGAATCCTAACAACACTCCAATGCTCATTGCCCCCGCTGATTCTCCAAATATTGTTACATTATTCGGATCCCCGCCAAACGCTGCGATGTTCTCCTGTACCCAGTGCAATGCCGCGACCTGATCCTGAATGCCGCAATTTCCTGAAGTCGCGTATTCCTCACCACCAATTTCCCCGAGATGAAGGAAACCCAAAATTCCTAATCGGTAATTAATCGTAACAACGACGACATCACCTTGCGCAGCAAACGAAGCACCGTCATACCAACTGCTAGATCCTGAACCAGAGACAAAAGCACCGCCGTGAATCCAAACCATTACTGGGCGCTTTTTATTATCTGCGCCTTTGGACCATACATTTAGGTACAAACAATCCTCGCTCATATTCGAAATGTCATTTCCGAAAAACTCCATTATTTCTCGTTGTGGTTGCGGGGCAACAGGTGAGAATAAGGTCGCATCCCGAATACCTTCCCAAGAATCTGGCCGCTCTGGAGCACGAAACCTACGTGATCCAATTGGAGGCTTCGCATAAGGAATCCCCTTCCATGCAAATACACCATCGATTTTCTCTCCTTGCAATTTACCATAAGTGCTTTCTACAATTGTGTTAGACATTACCCTTCTCCTTCCAAATTTAGAAGTTTCCGTACTAACTATGGTGTGCTAACTAAAAGTATTCGAGCAGGAGTAGGTATTTTCCTGTTATTTACAAAGAAGTATTTAATTAAACACTTTTCAGTTGTGCTTTATTTTAACTGTATAGTTAATTGTAGAACCTGTACGCTTTTTTGTATAAACTGTATGGTTTTTTGTAAAAGCTGTACACTTTTTTGTAAAAGCTGTTCTGTTTTTTCGTAGAAATGGTACATTTTTTTGTAAAAACTGTATTTAAAATAAATTAAAAGCCCCAAACTCGAATAAATGAGTTTGGGGCTTTAACTTAGTTTGCAACTGTATTTTTGCTCATGTTATTGGTTTGATGAATGATTAACGCTGCTATTCCTTGAATGATGGTTTTCACAATGACTTGACCTAGGATTGCTGCTGGAACAGCTTCCCATGGAAGAAAGTTTGCGCCTAATGGGCTCAGACCGAGAACCACGAAAATCGCTGAATCCAAAATTCCTCCGACTATTCCACTATAAAGAACACGTAAGCTCATTGGCAATTTTAGTCTTGAATAAATTTCTGTATCGGTTGTTTCTGCTATCGCGAAAGTAACGGCAGACGCCAAAACGATGATTAAAGTATCACCTAGGATAGATGAAACTACTGCCGATAATAGTAGTGCTATTCCAATAAACAAGTACGTCTTCTTTCTGCCGTACTTGTTTTGTACCAGGTCACGGAAGATAAATGTTGCCCCGATTAAAAATGTTCCCATTGGAACAATGAATATCCCCATAACTAATGGCGCGAATGCTGCAGTAACGACGTTGGCAGCAATAATTGAAACTAAATACAACAGTATCCTCACAAAAAACACTCTCCCTTTATACTCTAAGATGAACAACAAAAAAACAGCACCTCTAAGAGAAATGCTGCTTCATCTTAGTTTTTTTAACGAGGGGTGCTACAACCTCGACCACAGCACGTGGATTTTTATTTAGGATTCACTTATTTTACACTTTTCCAATCAATCTGTCGATAACTTTGTAGATATTAATTTAGTTGGAGTTAGAGATGTTTATATGGGTGAAATTTGCTGTTTTCTCTCCGTTCCAATCCAAACTAATCCAAGAACAATGACTAAACCACCAATGATTTGTGTAATCCAAATGGATTCATTAAAGAATAACGCACCTGCCACAGCCGCCGCAGCTGGAACGAAATAACGGAAGAAATTTGCTTTGGCTGCGCCTACCTGTTTCATACATATATTCCAAACAACAAAGGCAGCCACTGTGCATAGGAACACATTGTACGCAACAGCTCCCCATGTGACGATAGAAAGATTACCCCATTGGATACTACTCCATTTATCAACGGTAAACGGAAATAAAAATAGTGAACCAAATAAAACATACCAAGTGGTTACACGCAGAGGTGAGTACTTCTTCATCAGCGGCATGCAAGCTAAATTAAATAGTGCACCAATTAAGCTGATCGCTAAAGCAATGTAGTTTCCTATCATATACTTTGAACTAAGATCGAAGCCATCTTTTCCCCCAAGGATAATTAGGGTTACTCCCACTAAAGCAATAAAACCGCCAACTGCCACTCTGAAGCTTATTTTTTCTCGAGTGAATAAAGGTGCAAAAAGAGCAGCAAAAATTGGCCATGGGGCAACATTTAATAAAGATGCATTCGCAAGGGTTGTATATTTAATAGAGTACATAACCATGATTTCTAGTGCCGTCACACCAATCAAACCAATAACCGCTAATTTTACCAAATCACGTTTTTCCACGCGTACACTGCCTTCTGTCCATTTTAAAAAAAGAAATAAGACTGGCAACGCTAGTCCAAATCGAAGAAATACAAAAACCTCAGCAGGAAACACGTCCATTGCCCACCGTGAAACCCCAAAATTGATTCCCCAAATAATTGAAACCAATATTAATCCTAAATAATAAAACATATTTGATGTCATGTTTTCGCCATCCATTCGTTCTAATAATGAACACATGCAAATATTATCTCAAAACCCTCTGCCATGCACTAGTAAAATTTTTGATAACAGCAAAAAACATATAAGAATACATTTATTAGTTCCAAGTCAATCAGATTTTCCCTATTTCTAATATAAAATGACTTAATAATATGTAAAGTATGTACAACATGAAATCGCACAATTATTTTTTTCATTAAAAAAGTGCCAAACACTAAGTGATTGGCACTTACAATTCATAAATTTATGTGATAATCGCGGAAGTTACCAAGTCCAATTTGTAATGGATAGTAACATTAAAGCAGCTGCGGCTAATGCAATATTCTTTAGGAATTGATTCATTTCGCCTACTTTTGCATTCTGATCGTTTTCCTTCCAAAAATTATGCATCATAAAAGCGGAAACCACTAGGAATAATACCAATAAATAAAGTCCCCATTCAATCCAGTATGCCGTAAGGACGCTTAATCCTCCTGCTAGGAGTATTAATCCGGTTACCACTACCGATAATCCAGGTGCTGGAACCTTCTTATAGGCTGCATACTGCTTTAAACCTTGAAATTGGATGAAATGATTTAGACCAGAATAAGCAAAATAAAGACCAAATACCGCCCGACCAACCAGCCATAGCCAATCCATTCAGACATCATCCTTTCATTAGGTTAATAACTTTCTCTATACATATATACTTTTAATTCAAGAATATTCCACCTTTTTTAAAATCTTTATGGTTGTTCGGAGAACTAAGTTTTTTTGTATCAATACTTAGGCGAATGTCATAGGATGTATTCTTCCCAGAAAAAGGAGGTATTCAAATGAGTGAAGGATTCGAACTAAGTTTTCCGTTAATAGTCGTACTGTTCATCCTATTAATTATTATTTGTGCAGCTTGTTGTGATTTCGGTTACGGCGTTTATTATGGCGGCAGCGGTTATGGTGGTGGCAGCCCTTGGGGTGGCTGATTAAAGAAACAACTCCGGAAAGTAACCAGACAGTAAAAAAACCACGAAGCTACTTGGAGCTCGTGGTTTCTAATTTTAATCGTTACCTGACAATTCCGTGTTTGATTATTTCAGCTTCGACAATGGTATTAAATTTTATATTCTTAAAATATTCCTTTTTATCTTGAACTTCCCAGGTTTTGGGGTGAAACGCGATCAGTCTCCTTCCAATTCCAAATGCGTCACAATTCGCCTGCTGCATTTTTGCTATAACCTGTTTCGCGTCTTCAGTAAGCTCTTTTGATAATAACTTATTTAGACGTTCTATATCCTTTGGAACATCCCCCTTTGGGTACTCTTCAACGCTTATCTTTAAATCTAACTTTAACGAAACAAATACCTCTCTATCTTTAACTTGAACCTTTAATTTTCTTTTCATATCTTGGACATTAAAGGACATATAATCATTTACTACGTGCTGCTTATCATTATTTACTTGTTTTGTAAATCGTGCGTTTTTTCCTTTTTTGTTATTCAATAAAAGCAGGAGGGTTGATTCTTGTGGTGGTATATTTGCTTTATATTTTTTATCATCCATTAGGGCTAATCCTACAACCACTGCGCTTTTCTTTTTATTCATTTTAAGGAAAGGCAGGACGGTATCTTCTCCCGGATCAATCAATTCTGAAGCCAGGGTCTGGATCGTTTGATTTGGAATGACCGAGTTTTCTTCTGCGCTGGTGAGAGCGTCTTGTATATATTCGCTTACGTTTGTCTCATGTTTTGGTTTAATACCAAGTAGATCAACTGCCTCCCCTTCCACAACCCCTAGTGTAGCACCCAGTGAATTTCGTGGATCTCTCCAAATGACATCCAACGAGGAATAAATACCGGTACCAGCCATTCGTTCGCCGAACAGGATCAATTTATTTTTAGACGTATCTAATATTCCAGCAATTTCACGGTCGATTTTTAGACGGCTGTCCCTTGGTGTATGACCGCTAGCAGAAAATGTTTCACTTTTCACCATGGCTTGCGGACCCCCGGAGGACTCCTCAATGACAGGAATGGAGACCCCTAATAAAAGTTCTTCTTTCGGAGTTAAATCAAAACTTAAAATCTGAACCAATACCGCATTTTTCATCAGGTGCTGGTCCCAGCAGCCAGTAAGTAATAAACATATAACTACCAAGATAGGCTTTTTGCCTTTCATGTCTTATTCACCACTTCTTTTTTTGTCAAAATAAATGAAAGAATGAATAGAAGTACAGGTATAATGACAATAAAAATATAGTGCGAAGGCCCAAGTACCTGATTAAAACGTTCAAAGTCCTTTCCTTGATCGGGGATAAGGGCCAACACTAAATAGATCCCACCAACAATCGGGAGAAAACGAGTATAGTGTTTTTTTCGAACAAGGCTGGCCAGCCCCATTGAGGATAATAATAGCCAGTTTGCAATGGAAGTAGCAACGATGACAAGCCAGAGTGATAAGAAAAATAAATCTGTCCTTTCGAGAACCTGAAACGAATAAGCTTTAATCATATACAATAATGGCTCAGGAGTCAGTGCAATATCCACATTGGGTTCGAAATAGATAATACTTGCTATCACCATAAAGGTATAAAAGATTGTGACAAAGATATTTGCTGTCGTGATGGCGATTAGCTTCTCTTTTCCGGAAGAATGAACATAGGGATGGATAAAGAGAAAAAGTTCAAAGCCCAACATTGAAAAAGCCGCTTCTTTTGAACCTCTCAATATTGTTGGTATGCTATGTCCCCCTATTGGAAAGAGATACAGTAAGTTCGCATCTTTCATCGCATACGAAATCAACGCTACTAATACAATCAAAATTGGCGATACCAGTACGTAGAATCTTGCAATACTGGTTAAACCTGCACTGACGATGTAAATGCAGGTTAAGAGCATTAAAAGCATAGTGATCCAATTAGGGGTAAGCGGCAAAATCCATTTATCAATAATGTCACTATATCTCGCTAGAACTAAGCTCCCTGTTACCATAAAGTACAAGGAATAACTGAAAATCAGTATTTTCCCGAAAACTCTCCCTAGTAATTTCGGAAATATTTGATACAGTGAAAGATCAGGAAATTTCCTGCAAAGTCCCCAAAGGACAACAATAATCGCCTGGGACAAGACTCCTGCTATTATAGTTGAAATCCAGGCATCCTGTTTAGCTATTAATGCTACATCATGTGGCAATGATAATATTCCTACACCAATTTGCGCCTGAATAATCATAAATACTAGCTGTTTATTTGTGATTTTATTCGCGGTTCGTATCATTAGTCTTCCACCCTCTTGACAAGGATTGCTGTCTCAACATTTTCGGATTTGAATCGAGCGGACGCGTATTAAATTTCCACAGTGGTAAACGAATAAAAGTATCTTTTATATCTTTTAATCGAAATGGTGCCCAAGGTGCAAAATAAGGTGCACCAAATGACTCTAACCGGCATAAATGAGCTAGAGTAAACATAAATCCAAAAACAATCCCTACAAATCCAAAGGTTGAAGCAAGAACCATAAGGGGAAAACGCAAAAATCGAACAGCATCGCTCATTTCTGTTGAAGGGATGCTGTAGGCTGCAACCGCCGTAATCGCTACAACTACAATCATGGTATTCGAAACCAGTCCAGCACGGACAACCGCATCACCAATAACAAGCCCCCCTACAATACCAATTGTTTGGCCAATTCTAGCTGGCAGCCGTACCCCGGCTTCACGAATCAGCTCAATGGTCAACTCCATGACTAGTGCTTCAATTAATGGAGGAAATGGAATATTTCGAATAGAACTTACAACCGGGAGAACTAAATCATCCGGCAGTACTTCGAAATGAAAACCAATGACGGCAATGTAAATAGCAGGTAAATTAACAGCAATCGCAATACTCATAAGTCTCATGGAACGGATAAACGTTCCAATCATCCAACGTGAATTATAATCATCAGGTGAGTGAAAAAAGGCAAAAAATGTGACGGGTATTAGTAAACTAGAAGGACTTCCTTCCATAAATATCGCAACTCTTCCTTCATTCAAATGACCTATTACACGATCTACTCTCTCTGTACTTAAAATCTGTGGAAAAGGTGACCAGGTAGAATCTTCTATTAATTCCTGAAGAGATCCAATACTGGGTATATGATCCATAGAAATATAATTGATCCTGCGTTTAAATTCTTTAATTATTTCTTTATTTGCAAGGTTTTTCATATAAACCATGGTTAGTTTGGATTGAATATGCTCACCCACTGATAAATTTTCCATCACTAAGTCTGAAGTTCTTATCGATTTTCGAATTAAATGGAGATTGATCAATAGATTTTCGATAAAACCTTCATGAGATCCTTGTATCACTTGTTCATTATTAGGTTCTATGACTGCCCGATCTTTGGAAATAGCCACGTCCAACCTGTAAAATTCTTGGTCTTTATCAAAGAGGATGATACAGGATCCATTTAAAAGTTCTTCTTTCGCTTTGATTAAGTTATTTGATTTTAGAAATTTAGTTTTAAGTACACTTTCGAGCTTGTCAACATTCACTTCCAGAACAGGGCTTAAAATATTATTTTGAATCTTATCCGAATCTGTCATCGTATTTAAAAAGACAAGAATTCCCCGTTTATTTCTTACAATGAATTCCTTGATTATTAAATCATCTGAACAAGAAAATGTATTTTTAATAAATGAAATGTTTTCATCTATTGAAGCAAATACCCCTACAAAGGGTTTGGGCTTCTGATCAGAAGGAACCTGTTTCAAGTCTTTTTTTATGTGTCTCTTTATACCACGAAAAATAGATTTCATTTTTTTCTCCATTTGACCTTTTTTCCAATACTTTCTCCCAAATATGGTAAATCTATGTCAATCTCCTTTTTCTTTATGACTGCGTACCCTAATGGCAATAATATGGCATATTGATTACTAAGAAAGTTTTTGTCATTTAAACAACCCTTTATATTCCATCTCTGGAGCAGTTCTCCTAATGACCACTTTATCTTTCTTATGGTATATTGATTAACGTAGTCGATAACAAAAAAACATGAAATGGTGAGTAATCGCGGCTCATGTTTACATGAGTTGAGGAAAGTCCAGGCTCGCCCGGTGCTGAGATGCCCGGAGTGTTCGTGCCATCTGCAAAGGTGGGCAGCAGTCTTTATACTGCTGACGGCGGGGAAATTATGCTAAGTCCTTGATGGATATGCTGAGAGTACCCTGAAAGTGCCACAGTGACGAATTCTTCTGGAAACAGAAGAAATGGAACGGGTAAACCCCACGAGCGAGCAACCCAAACTTTGGTAGGGGCACCATCCTGAGGGAATTATGAACCAAACGGATGGATCAGTCTTCGTGACTGATAGTCATATGATTACACCTGATGTGCGAGATTGGCATCGTTTGAGCACGCAGGAACAGAACCTGGCTTACAGCCATTTCATGCGCCGGCACTACACAAACAAACATCCAAACATAAGCAATAGTCTAGCCGATACATACCGTGCTAGACGGGGAGTTGGCGGTGCCCTGTAACCCGCAATCCGCCATAGCGGGGTTGAACTCCTGCCCGAGGTTTGATTTGGTAAGGTCTGCCTTGTAAAAATAGTGTTGAAAAACTTGGTCCTGCGCAATGGTACCTATGAATCTGGTCAGGTCCGGAAGGAAGCAGCCATAAGTAGTCACTACTATGTGCCGCGGGGGAGCCTAGTTTGAGCTAACTTTTACAAGTAACGCTTGGTTGTTCGAATCAAAGGCAGGTGCACGGTGTTAACTTAATTAAAAATTTACTAATTAAAAAATAAAAAACAGTGCCAGGCACCATTCGTATTGAATGGTGCCTGGCACTGTTTTTATAGTTTTCGTACTTACATAAAAAAGACCTGTTTCTATAATGAATCAGGTCTTTTTATCTTGAAACAACTTTAATTAAACCGCCTTTTGATCTTCTACTTGTTTCATTGTATTTATAGATAGTTGGTGAAGTGTTATCTCAGGACGACTGCCAACTCTAATATTAACGGATGTTTGTCCTAATCCTTCACTAATATAAAAAGGTTTATCCTCATAATAATGCAGTCCTTTAATCATATCCATTTTCATCATCGATCTTCCTAGTTTCGCTAAATGATATGGCTTTGGCCAGTAGATTTGGCCACCATGGAAGTGTCCTGATAGAAGATAATCAAATGACCAATCTTTCATCTTGAGAACGATGTTAGGATCATGAGTTAAAACTAAATGATATCCCTCATTTAGCCCAGCGTATGATGATGACAGGTCGCTTCTTTTTGTGTGTAAGTCGTCAATTCCAATTATATGAAGGGGTTTTCCTTCTACAAAAATGGTCTTATTCTCATTTTGAAGCGTAATACAGCCATGCTCTTCCATTAAGCTCCTCAATGATATAAAGTCCGTTTGTTTTAATTTGTAATCATGATTTCCAAACACAGCATAAATACCATAACGTGGGTTCAAATCGTTAAATACCTTCAAGTATGGAATTAGTCTTGGAATACTGCGTCTTTTATCGAGATAGTCCCCAGTTAGAGCAATTAAATCTATCTTCTCTCCCGCGAGCTTTTTGTAAAGTTGTTCTGGTGAAATAGAAATTTTCTCCAAATGCATATCTGAGATTTGTAAGATATTTAATTTTGGTCCCTGTAAATGATTAAGATGAATAGTAGGTAAATTAACTTTATTTAAAGCGACTTTATGAGTATTTTTATAAGCTCGATTGAAAAGGAGCAAAGTACCTAAAAAAACTAGAATTAAAAAGAATAATAACAATAGTATCTCCTCCTCCGTTTCTATTATAAAGGAATAGAGAAGGAAATATTACCGGGAATTAATGGAGTTCTTGTTGGATGTAAATGGCAGACATAAAAAATCGTTATCCAACTTAACCTAAAATTGTTCTTTCAAAAAAGGAAGGATTAAAAGTAAAACTATAAAACAGACCGATAAACCTATCGAAAATAAAAGTGCAGGTGTAGCCGATTGCAATTATCACCAAGAATTTATCACTCATTGATTCGGCCTAAATGGCTGACAAAAATCTATATTCAAAATAACATTGAGCAGCATTTTAATTTTACAGATAAAAAAGTGCTGGATTTTGGTGCAGGAACCGGGGCAAATTGCACCCTATGTTCTCCTGATTATTACTTTGGGATCGACCCAGATTCGTATCGTATCGAATATGCTAAACGTTTGTACAATCAGTACCGCTTTGAAGCATTTAAAGGGAATGAACTTCCTGCAGAAAACAATAGCTTTGATTATATTTTAATTATTGCCGTACTTCACCATATACCTCCAGAAATGATCAAAGGCTATGTAAAAGAATTCAAACGTGTCTTAAAACCCGATGGCAGAATTGTAGTATTAGAACCTTGCTTTTTTGAAAAATCACCGGTCAGCAATTGGTTCATGAAATCAAATGATAAAGGTGAGTACATTCAATGTGAAAAGGAGTATCTTAATTACTTCACAAAGGAAAATTTTCGGTGCCAAATTCTAAAAAGATTTAAAAAATGTTTTTTTTACAACGAACTGTATTTTACGGCGACCCTTTAAATTTATTTATACATAAAAAAACACACCCTGAAAGCTAGATTTCACTCTAACTTTCGGGGTGCATCTCAAAATGGAGGGTGCCTGGCACTTTTCTTAATTTTATTACTGATCAAAATGAACGGATGTAACATTGTCTAATAACATGTCCGATAGCAAGCTCCCATATAAATACAACCTATGCATAGGTCTTGTCATGGCCACGTACAACAATTTGATATCTAACTCTTCTTCGGAATATGCTTCTTCCAAGGTGACAATAAGTACCGCATCAAATTCCAATCCCTTTGAAAGGTAAGATGGTACAATCACAACGCTCCCCTTTTTCATATCTTCTTTTTCTTCTAACAGCTGAATTGGCAGATTGCTATTTTCCAGCAGCTTATATATACTTAGGCATTCGCTGTCGTTTTTTCCAATAATTGCAATCGAGTTGAGTTCTTGTCCCTTGAGAAAATGAATATCTTGTTCTAATAATTCTTTTACATCTTGAAGGTTACTAGTGTCAATTTTTGTAAAGCGCGGTTTGTCACCATGCCGGATAACTGGTTGTACGATTGGCAAGTCTTTGCCCATAATCGCAAGAATGTCATTCGCTAAATGCATGATTTCAACGGTGGTTCGATAACTCTTTTGTAAAGCATGATAATTTGCATTTGGAAAAATTTCCGTGACTAATGGCTCCCAGCTGTTTAACCCTCGATAGGAATGAATCCCTTGGGCTAAATCCCCCACAATCGTAAACAAGTCTGTTTCGAACCCTTCTTTCATTGCAGCAAATTGGAAATAGCTGTAGTCCTGTGCCTCGTCGATGAATATACTTTTCATTTTAAATGGTTCATCAATGCCCTCTAGTTTCGACTTCATATAAAACAATGGAGCTAAGTCCTCGAGTTCGAGTGCTTTTTTGGCAAAAATCTTTTGACTATATAGGCTGAGTTTCTTGCATTCTTTTTCTGTGAGAGTGTGTGAGTATTTTTGTAAAAGTTCAGCTGATGTCATCAGTTCCTTATATAATATAAAAATATCTTTTCTTGCAAAAGGATCCATATACTTTTTTATCGCCGCCTTCGATTCCTGCTCTACGGTACGAATGCGTTTTTCCTTTATATCCATGATGGTGACGACTTTTTCTTTTCTTTTATCAGCATTCATCCTGGTGCTGTAAAGTGCCTTTTCTAAAGCCTCATCATATTTACTATTAATCTTGGTTAAGATGATGGATTTTTTTAATCGTAAATCATTTGCTAATAAATTTTTTATTTTATCTAGTCTTTTATAGATGGGTAAGTAGTTAAATTCCTTTAAAAATAGTTTATTGATTTTTTGCCCTCTCATCAGAAGCGATTTCTCAATAATAAAATCCTTTGTTGGTGCTAGATTATGTTCGATTTCTTTTACATAATTGTCGATCAGTTCTTTAAAATCCAGGGATCCTTTATAACCCGAAACCCACTGTAACCATTTTGATTTTTCTTCCCCTTTCATGAGGGCCATTAATTTTGAGTTTGGGGTTAATAATTTAATTTTCTTCCCGAGACAATTTCTCATAAAATCTATGTAGGTAGTTTGTTTAATCTTGTTTACACCTAAATCAGGGAGTACGGCGGAAATGTAATCAATAAATAATCGGTTTGGAGCAAGAATCATTAATTTTTCTGGAGGAAATCGATATCCGGAAGAATATAAAAAGTAAGAAATTCTATGGAGTGCGATCGTTGTTTTACCGCTGCCAGCAGCCCCTTGAACGATGATCGGATGTTTAAGAGAGGCTCGAATGACGTCATTTTGTTCATTTTGAATGGTCGCGACAATTTCGGTTAACCGGTTGTCCGCTTTACCAGATAAGGATTTCTGCAATAGTTCATCATGTGTGGTTAAATCAATATCACTTATCTCTTTTAGAAAACCGTCCTCGATTTCATATTGTCTCTTAAGAGATAAAAAACCACTTTGGGTTTCGCCATAGGCATCATAGGTAACTTCCCCTAGCCGGCCATCATAGTAAACATTAGCAATCGGAGACCGCCAATCCACTATAATAGGGATTTGATTGACACGGTCGAACAGTGAGGCTTTCCCAATATACAGAATTTCTTCATCGGTATCACCGCTGCTTTTAAAATTAATTCTCGAAAAGTACGGTTTCCCAATGACGCTCGCCAATCTTTCCAATTCACTCTGTGCCAATTCTAAATACTGAGCATTCGTTAGTAAGGTCATGTAACTTAAACTGCTGTCTGAAGTGTCCAGTTCGGCAAATGCTTCCTTCAAGTTTTCTACGAACTGTTCTTTATTACCCTTTGACATTTCCAAAACATTTTTTATGTATTCCTTGGTAAACTCTAAGCGCTCAATTTCTAATTGATAATCTTTATGGTCACGAACTGATTTTTGTTTTTCTGAACTCATTCTTTTAGACCGCCACCTCTCCAAATAAAAGTTTCCGACTATCGAACAGGCACAAAAAGAAACATCTACATTTTTTTTGCAGATGTTTTCTTTCACAATGGAGCTATATTCTACCATTTTAAAGTTATAAATTCAAATTATTTGTTAAATTCCTCATCCTTTGTAATATAGGAGGACAATCAGGAAAATGATCAATCCAATGACAAATATAGGACCAAGTCCTGTGCTGTACACAATATAAATTTTAATATGAAGAATCGCATGAACGATCAGAATAATGAGTAAGCAAAATAGAAGAAAAATAGTTAATTGAACATTTCTATTTCGATTCCGATTCAAAGACTTTACTCCCTTCTAGAATCTTACAGGGATGGACAGACTTACTTTTAATATAAATATTTACATTTTGCTTGAATTATTCCTTCGTAAATATCTGTATAAATGAAGGATGAAACTTTGTAAATGTTTTACCGTATATACAAAGGAACCTATTTACAATTATGAAGATGGAGTGGAAATATATTGAATCAGGTAGAATCGATAGATTATTTAAAGGATGAATTGAAAAAGATTGAAGCTTGGGAAAAGGAACAGAAGGATTTATGGTTTTGGGAAAGAATTGGCCGTTTGCCTTTCATGCTGCTTGATAAGCTAACCCCAAAATTCATTCAGGATAAAATCGGCTTGGCCATCGATGAAATCGGAAACTACATCCAGACAGGCGGGCAGTATTTAATTAAAGAAGAAAATATATTGAAGAAATTTGCACCTAATTCGTCATCCGATGAACTTCACATTGGTTTACTTGAACGGGTTCCCATTAGCAAAATGGATGAAATTGCGGATGAGCTAAGAAGTTCAAGAACGAAAATGGCAACGGTGCAAGGCGCAACAACTGGAATCGGCGGGCTTTTTACGCTGGCCATTGACATTCCCGTTTTATTAGGTTTATCGTTGAAAGTCCTACAAGAAATCTCCATTTGTTATGGATATGACCCTAAAGAAAAATCTGAAAGAATTTTTATTGTGAAATGTCTGCAATTTACTTCCTCGGATATTGTTGGGAAAAAGGCTATTTTAGAGGATCTTTCTTCCTTTAGAAAAGGGGGACAAAACCAACAAATGATCTCTCAATTGCAGGGATGGCGAGAAGTGGTTACAACTTACCGAGATTCCTTCGGATGGAAAAAGCTATTTCAAATGATTCCGATTGCTGGCATGATTTTTGGCGCGTTTATTAATCGTTCTTCCATTAATGATGTTGCCGAAGTAGGCAAAATGTTATTCCGAAAACGAAGAATATTAGAGCGACTTCATGACATCGAGCAGAGTTAACTCGAACAGTAGTGTCCGAGTGTCAGGCACCATCCAATGTATTGGACAGTACCTGGCACTACCTATTAACTTCTTCTATTATGGAACTTCCCTCAGCATTTTCAGTGTCAAGCCATATCCATTTTTCATATAGTCTAATTCTTCCATCAGGCAAGATACTAGGAGTAGATACACATTTTCCTCCTCTAATTTCATCCCTCGAATTCACATGATTGTATCTGAACTCTAAGCAACCATCTTCCCGAATCAATCCAATTAATGCACCCTGTATGATTTCTCCACCACTGTAGGTTGCTGAGATTATTTTTCCTTCCTGTTTATATTCAAAGACTGTTTGTGAAGAAACCTCTCCATTTTCTGTATTTTCAATCGAAACAAACTTACGGCCATTATAATTTATCAAGATTACGCACTTCTCCTATGATATATTTTTTACATCATACCATTTATTTCCTTGATTTACCTCTAGATACAAAAAAATAAACCGTTGCAGCACTATTTAGACATGATTTCCAGTATCTTGTCTCCAATAAAAACAAATAAAACACTACATATAATAAAATCACCTTCACCAGTTGAAGCTATTACTCTACCCTTTAACGTTGCTCTCTACGATTTCCAACTACCTTCTCCCCCCTTTTGATTTTATACTCATCTCCTATTTTATTTTTGAATAGACTGAAAACACATAGGTGCAGACTTGAATTGTCTGAAAATGGTTGATTTGTGTTAATCTAATAGGTGAAAAGGGGGAATTGAATGCAGAAACGTTGCCTTTTTGCTCTATATAGCTTCATTCTTATATTTCTCTTAAGTGGATGTGGCCAAGAACACCATGAATCAAAAGATATAGCGCAACGGAATGAAAACATTATAGAAAAGTCAGTTCCAAGGGAAAAAGATGAAACACCTGAAGAAGGTAAAGTAGCACCCTCCGAATTATCAGGACTTAAAGCTCACTTCATTGACGTCGGTCAAGGTGATTCAACTTTGTTTCAGTTTTCTGAGGGTAATGAAGACTTTACGATACTTATTGACGCAGGCAACTGGACTGGTGATGAGGTCATCCAATATCTCAGGTCACATAAGGTATCACAAATTGATATTGCGATAGGAACACATCCAGACGCCGATCATATTGGGCAATTAGATCAGGTCATTAACACCTTCAATGTTGGTGAGGTATGGTTATCAGGGAACACCAATCCTTCTCAAACGTTCCAAAGACTGTTAAAAGCGATTGATACGAAAAAAGTGGACTATTATGAGCCGAGAATGGGAGAACAGTTTGAAGTTGGTCCGCTCCACATTGATGTCTTATATCCTAAAACGATTAGTGAACAGGATAATGAAGAGTCGATTTCGTTAAAACTAACCTATGGTGACGTCAGATTTATTTTAACAGGGGACGCGACCACGGATGATGAGTTAAAAATGCTTCAAAGTGGTATCGATGTTAAAGCTGACATTCTGAAGCTTGGTCATCATGGTTCTTCTACATCGACGCACCCCAATTTTTTACGGGAAGTGCAGCCAGCTGTGGCGATTTACAGTGCCGGATTGAACAATACATATGGACACCCCAATGAAGAAGTGGTGAATCTTGTTCAAAATTCTACTATCCAGCTCTATGGGACAGATGTTCACGGGACTGTAATTGTAGAAACAGACGGAAAAGATTTTAAAATACTGACGAAAAAAGATGGAACCATTACACCTTCGAGCAGCGGAAGTGCAACAAAAGATGAGGTCAAAGTGGAACCTGCTCCGATTGCTGGCAATTGTATCGACATAAATACAGCATCCATCGAACAGTTGCAGGAAATCATGCATATTGGGCCAGCCCGTGCACAAGATATAATTAACTTAAGACCGTTTTCCTCGGTGGATGATTTAGGAAGAATTAAAGGAATTGGACCGGCAAGGATTGCAGATATAAAATCGCAAGGACTTGCTTGCGCAGGAGGTTAGGATCATTAAGGGCTACTTAGACAGAATCGAAGACAATCAATTTGCTGTTATTTTAGCAGAGGAAATCAAAAAAGAATTTATTGTTCCAGTCGAGGAATTGCCGGAAGGAAGCAAGGAAAAGTCCTATTTCGAGATTACCATCGAAAATAACAAAATTACATTGATGAAAATGGACGAGCAAACTACTCAGACAAAACAGGGGGAAGTAGATGATCTGATGACTAAGCTACGTTCCAAGAGTAACGGCAGCAAATTCAAAAAGAGCTAGTAACGTTTAATCGCAAACAAATTTATAAAAATGGAAAACTCACCACGATTTTTCAGGGAGTTTTCCTTATTTTCACTTTTAAACTTCTATCCCATGGATCAATCGAACCTCACTGTATCTACTCCATCTACAATATCCTCTAGTTCAGTAAGAAAATTAAGTTGTACAGGAGCTGGTATTCTTTCCATCCACTTTTTTATTTCAGGTAACTCTTCAGCCTCTTCAATATCTTTTGGCTTTGGATTAAGTGTGGTCCACCATTTCTTTAATTCATTGATAAATTCATAAAAGTAACGTTCAAATCTTTCTGCCCATTCTGCCCCTTCATCACCTGTAGTCTTTTGCATCATACTCCATGCCTCCATCGATGTTTCAAAGTGTTCATCAATCCTTTTCATGTCGCAACTCCTTTCACCCATTTATTACGATATATCGCCTACTTTTAAAGACAATTTCATTATCCCCTTATTAACATAACACTTTTCCTTAATATTACCATTTACCAATAGATATTGAACTACTTTATCTTTCATACATGCTGAAATTCCAAAAAGTAAACATAGAAATTAATCCTTTTCTGCTTTAAAATAATATAGAGAATTATTTAAATACTGAGGTGAGTCATCATTTTTGAATTATCCTACATCGAATGGTTTATAGTTATTTTAAGCACCGTGTTTATTGGATTTACAAAAACAGGTGTATCTAGCATGGGTATTCTAGTTGCCACAATTCTAATGTACGTATTTCCCGCAAAAGAATCTATAGGAATTTTATTACCTATGCTAATCGTCGGTGACCTGTTTGCAGTCATTTTTTACCGTCGAAATGTAGTTTGGAAATATCTTATTTCATTAATTCCCTGGGTATTGATTGGAATCGTTATCGGTTATTTTGTTCTAAATCAAATCAACAGTGATCAGTTAAAACCACTGATTGGTGTCATCGTACTAGCACTCATTATTTTGCATATCAGCCGTGAACGATTTGGCGAAAAGTTTACAAAGGCACTGCCGAAGTCCTTATGGTTTACTCTCTCCATGGGAATCTTGGCAGGATTTACAACGATGATCGGAAATGCTGCAGGCGGTGTAATGGCCATCTACTTGTTAATGAAAGGCTTGCCGAAAAAAGAGTTTGTTGGTACAGGGGCATGGTTTTTCATGTTCGTGAATTTGATTAAAATACCGTTTTATATCAGTTTAGGTTTAATTACGTTTGATTCGATTACCTTTAATATGTGGTTGATTCCTACTATTTTAATAGGTGCTGTGATTGGAATTAAAGTGGTCCCTCTCATCCCGCAAAAAGCCTTTCAAACACTTATTCTTGGATTTGCCTTAATTGGAGCTTTAAGACTTATATTAGTTTAATAGCTTAAAAAAGTAACCAGTCCTATTGCATTGGTTACTTTTTTTGCTACTTATTTATTTTAATTTCCATTCATAAAGAATATCAGGTAAACCTTCTTCGTTTTCATATCCTCTGCCGATCATCTTAAATCCATGTTTTTCATAAAAGTGTTGTGCTTTCTTATTCACTTCAAAAGTATATAGCGTTAATCGCCCAGTTGATTGTTCCTTAGCTCTTTCTAGTAAAGTTTGACCAATACGCATTCCTTGATAGTCTATATGAATATAAAGCTGGCTTATTTCTCTTTCATTATAAGCAATCATTCCAACTACTCTATCACCCATTAATGCTAATTCTACTTGAAATTGTTTTGCTAGGATTTGATTTAAAAAATCAACGTGATCATCAAAGCTATGTATTTCCTTCTGCCCCAGTGCCTGTTCTTTACTATTCCGCCACATTTCAACGGTTTGATCAGCATAAATAGGGTGATACGGAATGATTTCCATTTTGCTTTGGTTCATACCACTACACCTGCCAAGTTAAAGATAATAGTTCTTTACCATTTCTCCCATGACCCAGTTGGTTCTGGAACCTGTATATCCTGTGCTAGGACATTTCCTGCTTCCACTGGTTAAGTCAGATATAATGGTTTCTACTAGGGGTTGATGAACATGCTTTGGCGGTTCGAAACTCCACTCTTCTGTTCCCTGAGAGGTTGTCAATCTAACTGGTTCATTTCCAAAAGTTGAAAAAGTAATTTTCCCTTTGCTTCCTACAATTTCATTTAAATCCTTATTCTCAAATGCAGTAAAACACCATTTGCCTATACCATGTACACCAGATTCAAATAAATATGTACCTGAAACAATATCTTCAGCAGAATAATAACCCGCTTGATTTGCTGCAAAGCCCTGTACATTCTTTATCGGTCCCAGTAAAAAGTCAAATATATCTAGGGTATGACTTGCTAAATCAAAAAATAATCCTCCACCCGCTAATTCAGGTTGAACACGCCATGAGAGCTGTTCAGGTTTTTTTCCGGCTTCCAAATCTTTTTGATACTGTGTGGCAGATATAAAACGAATATCACCGATAGCCTCATTTTCCAACAACTCTTTTATTTTTAAAAATCGTGGTTGTGCTCTGCGGTAATATGCCACATATAAAGGGACTCCTGCTCGTTCGCATGCAGCCATCATTTCTTGGCATTCAGCGAAATTGCGTGCCATCGGCTTTTCTACATAAACAGGTTTCCCTGCCTTAGCTGCCTTTAGAGTATATTCCATATGCGAACCAGGAGGCGTAGCAATATAGATGGCATTTACATCAGGATCGTTTATGAGTTGGTCTGCATCGTCATACCATTTGGGAACATGATGGCGTTCCGCATAGTCTTTCGCAAGCTCCCCTGTTCTACGCATTACCGCAACAAGCTCAGAGTTGTTAACTTTTTGAAATGCCGGGCCGCTTTTTACTTCTGTTACATCCCCGCACCCGATAATGCCCCAACGAACTTTGTCTAACTTCATGACGTTTCCCCCCACTCTACCACCACGATTATTCTACTTCTCTATAAATGTTAATTTCAGTACTCTCCCGCATTTCTCTAAGCCCCGGCACAATTCTTTTTACATGATCTCCTAAATTATGTTGATTTAGAGCTTCTTCATCTACCCATTCTTCAAGCATAGTAACGATTGAAGGGTCATTGATATCCTGATGAAGCGCATAAGTGATACAACCCTCTTCTTTCCTGGTTTCTGCCACTAATTCTCTTGCCTGAAGTAAATATTCCTCAACCGTTACACCTGGTTTCAATTTGGCTTTTGCTACTACTTTTATCATTTCAATTACCCCTCTCGTTTTTAGGAAAACTTTTCATATCCTATTTTGAACAATTTTCTCACAATTAACAACTTCTTTGACTAAAAAAGGGAAAGCGGTGGATTAGTTTTGCCATCCACTGCTTTCCCTTTCTTACATTTTATGTTTTCAAAGTTAACTTAATTTTTCTTGAAAATTCATATATTGATTTTTTGTTGCCTTATAGGTCTGATGAGTATAATATACTTTTGCAGATGCGCTTTTTTCACATAGCGAGCATTTAATTTTATAGGGAGCTTTTCTAATATGTGGTAGATCTAATCTTGTCAACACTTCTTTCATATGCGTGCTACAGACCCACATGTTCTCACCTCAAGTGATATAATCGAGTTTTATTATTATCCTTACTTATTCGCAGCCACTTCTTGCTTTAGTTTATCTGGTTTTCTCATTTTTACTTGATTGGTAATTTCATCATCCCATGAGATTTCAATATCCCCATTTGTAACAAAGGTCTGGCACCCTAAGCGATACCCTTTCTCTAGCCATTCCTCGCCCAACTTCCTTCTTTCTTGAATTTTAACATTGTCAAGGAATTCAGCACCTTCCTCCGCCTTAAAAACGCAGGTGCCGCAAATCCCTCCTCCACATCGATTCGGGAGCTCTCCATCATAGCGAAGTGACATTCTTAAAATATTGGAATCCTCCGGAACGTCTAACTGCTTATTACTATTAATAAATCGAATTTGTGGCATCTATGAATTCCTCCTTTAAATGTTCTTCTTGGTATACAATATACCATAAATTTAATTTTCAGACAATGTGTAAATTTAAAATATTCTAAATATTTGTTTTGTATTTTTTATGATCCTATTAAAAATGCTAAAAATAAAACAGGCTGCATAAAAATTTAGCCGCCTGCCTTAACTTTTATTTCTTAGAAGTTTCTGTTGGATACTATCCATATACGTGATATATGCCTTTTTAGAGTTTTCAATATGAATCCTCATCAAGTATTCTGCCAATTCCGTTTCTTGATTACGTAACGCCTTCATAATATCTATATGTTCCCTTAAAGATACTTTCCTTCTTCCTGGTGTCTCATAGCCCATATTCGCTGCCATATGGATATAGTCGATTAAACCTGAAAGTATCTCTAGTAATTTAGGACTCTTCGATGCTTTGTTTATTAAATGATTCATTTTAATATGTTCAAAATTAAAATTTTCTTCTTCATTCTCTTCAATTTCTATCAGTTCTTTTATTTTTTGATCTAATTCATCCTTAGTTTTCTGATCCATTCTTTGGGATGCTAATTTTACTGCAAGAACCTCTAACGAAGCAAGAATTGTAAACACCTCAATGACCTCATTTACCGATATATCAGAGAGTACGACCCCCTTCCTCGGTACTGTTTTCACAAACCCTTGTGATTCTAACCGGAACAAGGCCTCCCGTATCGGGGTACGGCTTATTTTCAATTTACCAGCAAGTTCTCTTTCAATTAGACGGTCGCCAGCTTTAAATTCACCTTCAAGGATCATCTTTTTTAAGTATAAATAGGCATGTTCTCTAATCGATAAAAGATTATTTTCCTCCCATTTGACTTCCATCTATACCACCTGCTAATTTAATTTAATTTATTTATAGAATTATTGCATGAATTCCTAGATTAAGATAAAAAGATACCGCCATAAAGTAGTGCACCAATAATCACAAGAGATGGATGGATTTTCAATTTGCTTAAGGTGAAAAAGCTGAGTAACGTTAAAAGTACAAGGTGAAATATTCCGCTATTTTCAAAGGCTGTTAAAAAGAATTGGTACGCCATCACAGCAAGTAAGATCGCGATGATTGGCTGAACAGACTTTGTCATTAGTTTAACTTTTGGTGAATCCTTGAATAAATTTACAAACTTAAACAACAAAATAACTGCGATAGCCGATGGAAGAATCGTAGCGGCAAGTGCAACTATCGAGCCTACAACACCACCTATTTCATACCCGATAAAGCCTGCCATCTTCGTTGCAATTGGTCCTGGTAAAGCATTGGCGATTGCTAACAGGTCGCCGAACTCTGATAGAGTCATCCAGTCTCTTTCGTTTACTACTTCGATTTGTATTAATGGGATAGTAGCCGGCCCGCCTCCGTACCCCAACAGATTAGCAATAAAAAACGACCAAAATATTTCTAAATAAATCATGAGCTTTTCTCCTTTAGTTCAACCACATCTTTTGGAGTAGTGTTTGCAGCCTTTTCTTTTCGGCTAGCAATAAAAAAAGCAGAAATTAAAAAAGTGGCGATTAGGATTCCTGGGTGAAGTCCAACCAATTGAATAAGGATAAAAGAAATGGCAGAGAACAAAATCATCTTCGACAAACCCAAACCTTTTTTGCCATTTTGGAAAAAACGATACGCCATTTCCGCTAGCATAAACCCTATAACAGGTGTAACCCCTTGAACCATACCACCTACAATAGGCGAATGACTAAAGGAATAAAGAACTCCTAGCAAACCAAGCATGGCAATGACGGATGGAAGAACGTGGGTTAGAATTGCTACCACAGCACCAATGTTACCTTTCACTTTATAACCGATATAGGCAGCCATTTTTGTCGCAATCGGACCTGGGAGCGTATTTGCTAGTGCTAAAACCTCACCAAACTCTTCTTCTGACATCCATTTATATTTTTTCACAGCCTCGAATTCAATTAACGGGATGGTAGAAGGTCCTCCACCATAACCTGTAACTCCTGTGCGCGCAAATCCAATGGCTAATTCCAAATATTTATTCAATTGATTCCCCATCCTTCCTTTGTTGCTAGCCTTTGAAGTGTTAAGCTTAATAAGGACCCCATATAGTTCCTAGTCTTACACTATATGAGGTCCCTATTTTCTTAAATTTTAATATCGGCTTGTGTTAAAACGGAAAGGCCTTCACTTTCTACATGCTTTTGTAATGCTTCAAGCGCTGCTGTTCCAACGGCTATATCCTGCTCTCCATTCCCCCCGCTTACGCCAACGCCTCCTACAACTTCACCATTCACAACAATGGGGAATCCTCCCACAAAAATGGCAAATTTTCCAGGAAGCATCTGTTGAATACCAAATGCTTCGTTTCCAGGCAATGCAGGACCATTTGGCTCTTTATTAAATAAATGAGTAGAACGTTTATGACCAGAGGCAGTGTAAGCTTTAGCAATCGCAATTTCAGGACCGGTAATTCTTGCTCCATTCATTCTTTCAAGGGCGATTAAATTCCCTCCGTCATCCACGATCGCGATGGTTTCAAGTACATTGATGTCTTGAGATTTTTTCTTTGCTGCTTCAATCATTAATTTTGCTTCTTCTAGTTCTAATTTTAATATGGTCTTCATTTATTTATTCTCCTCAAACTTTCTATTTTAATATCCGATATACACGGTCTTTAATTGAGTGAAAAATTCCAAACCAACCCGTCCGGATTCACGGAATGTGGATGTACTTGATTTTTTTAGCCCGCCAAATGGTGCATTCATTAAATTCCCGGTGGTGGTTCGATTGACCTTTACGGTTCCGGCTTGAATATCTTTTGTAAATTTATTAGCAATCTTCAGACTATCTGTAACAATCGCTGCTGATAAACCATACTCAACGTCATTTGCAACCTGAATGGCCTCTTCATATGTATCTACTTCAATGACCGCCACTACAGGACCGAAAATCTCTTCTTTTGCAATTCGATGATCAGGTTTTACATTGGTAAAGATAGCTGGCTGAACATAATAACCCTGTTGAAATTTGCCTTCTGTAAGTTGTTCTCCGCCATAAACCAATGATGCTCCATCTTCTTTCCCATATTCAATGTACTTCAGGACATTTTTCAATTGCTTTTCATTTGCCAGAGGTCCGATTTTCACACCCTCCTCAAAGCCATTTCCTATTTTCAACGCACTCGTTTTTTCAATTAATTTTTCCACAAATTGCTCTCTTACATTTTTCAAAACGATTACTCTGCTTGTTCCCGTACACGCCTGCCCCGTTAAGGAGAAACCACCGTTAATCGTTAATGTAGCGGCTAGTTCAGTATCTGCATCATCCATGACGATTAAAGGATTTTTTCCACCTAGCTCCATTTGTGTTCGAGTGGTAAAAGAGGATTTTTTATGGATATCTTCCCCCGCCGCAGTCGAACCAGTAAAGGTAATAGCCTTTATGTCAGGATGGGTAACCAAAAGATCTCCAATCTCTGAAGCTTTTCCTGTCACAAAATTTATAACACCTTTAGGTATACCTGCCTGTTGTAATGCTTCAACAAGACGTAAAGCGATTAATGGGGTATCGGATGAAGGTTTAAAAACCACCGTGTTACCCGTGATTAATGCAGGTGCAATCTTTCTTGCAGGAATGGAAAGCGGAAAATTCCATGGCGTAATGACACTAATAACCCCAAGTGGTTCTCTTTCCGACGAAACTTTCATATCTGGATCATCATTCGGATAAGTTTCTCCAGTAATCGTCTGACCTTCTACGGCATAAAATCGAAGAGTTTGTGCAGACCTTATCACTTCATTCTTAGCATCCGTAACATGCTTTCCTTCTTCCCTTGTCAACTCTTCTGCGTATTGATCAGCATTCTGCTCCAATATGCTTGCTGCTTTATTTAAGATCGCTGCACGTTTTGATGGAGATGTCTTTGCCCAATTTGGAAAAGCATCTTGGGCTGTTTCTATGGCTGCACGGACATCTTGTTCATTGGAAGCTTGGAATGCGCCAACAATATCTTCTGTATTTGCAGGATTCACACTTAAGAACTGTTTTTTGCTTACTGATTCCTGCCATTCACCATTAATATAGTTATTGAACGTTTTCACTTTTGTTGTTAACAAACGATCACCTTTTTCTTTTTTAATAGAAAATGGCCGTCATTTAGAACCTCGATTTTACAAGATTAATATGACGGCCTGGAAAGATTGATTCTATCAAAGGAGTGTTATCCCTAAGGAATCCCATCTATTTGTATGAAACTAAGTATTTTAGTTGGTTTGAACTAAAGACCCTAAGTCCTGCTCAAGATACTCTCTCCATAAACCATCCATGTACATACGGCGCATTTTAGCACCCACTCTAACAATTTCAAGACAGCGTTGTTGTAATTCTGGAGTATCAGCGTGGTCAAGAACAATCTTATAACCACGTTCACCATGAATTTCATCTGATACAATGTGTAAGTCGAAGAATTCAATTTCTTCATCTGTAAATCCGTATTGTGCACGTAATGCTGGTGTTTGCTTTCTATAGATATCAGGTACTTGAGATTCTAAACCTACTACTAGTGCAGCTGTGGCAACAACGAAGTGTTCACGTGCCGCTACTGCGAAGCACCAGCTTTGAAGACCTAATGTGGTTGGTGCCATATTATCTGGGTTAATGACTCGTTCTGCAGTGGTGCCACATGCTTCCGCAAAACGAATCAATAAATCTGTATGACGATCTGCTGCAATCTCTTCTTCATACATGTTTTGTAAAGTGAAGTCTTTTGCAGCTGCAAATTTTGGATCGCTTGGAGTATTGTGATAGATATACGCAAGGTAATCTGCGAAAGGTCCTACATAGTGGTAATGATTTTCTGCCCATCTTGCAAAGTGTTTTCTTTCAAGTTTTCCTTCAGCCCAAGCGACTGTAAATGGAGCCTTCTGGCTATGGTTTCCTTTAATTGCTTCTTCTAGTTCTTTACGAAATTCATCTTTTGATAATAATTCTGTCATTTTTACTCCTCCTGTTTCTTGGGCATTCTTTGCCTTTTTTTGTATTTGATATTTTGTATACCAAATCAAGAATAAAAAAATATAGATGTAATCATTTACACGCTATAAAATTTATTTTTTTGTATTTGGTATACCTTAATAAAAATATTAACCTATTATTTTTTAATTGTAAATACAATTTTTAGAATTTTTTAAAATATCAATCAACTAAACATTAAAATAAGGTTTTATATATAAACATCCATATTTAGATTTAATATACTGTTTAGTTCCTTAGAGAGATTCTCCAATGCTTCCTCAACGATCTGCCGACCCAATTCCCAACTTGCCTTTGTAGCATCTCCAATACAACCATTTTTGGTCATTTCTTCATAAAAATAAAAGCCTTGAATTGCCTTTCCAGGTCTAAGCTGCTTCCACCTTCCAGTTTCTTGAATATCACCTTTCTCAAGTTGATCTAGCCTTACAATTTCTGGAGCTAAATACAAGGCTTCTGAAACTTCTCTTTCACAACTGTGCCCAAACAAAGGTGAAGTGATGAAATTTCCGATTGTTTCTTTAGCTGACGCTGTGGTTTTAGCGTAGTAAATGTCTACATTCAACTCTTTTGTCAGGGTCATAGATGCAACATTTAAGGTAGTTTGGTTTCCACCATGGGAATTTAGCAATAAAAAATTTTTTATTCCATGATGACTTAGGGACGAGATTATATCCCTTAGTATTGCAATCAATGTATTGGGCTGGAGCGAAATGGTCCCTGGAAAGTTTAAATGATGCGGCGAAACTCCCATATTAATGGTAGGAGCAACCCATGCATGCGGAAACATTTTTTGACCAAGCTTTTCGGCCATCTTTTCAGCTAGTACTGCATCACAGCTTTCTGCCATATGAGGACCATGCTGCTCATGGGCTCCAATGGGAATAATCGCAAACTTAACAGTCTTTAATGATTCTTCTACTTCCTGCCACGTCATTTTTGTTAGATGATAACAATCCAATAAAATCCCCTCACAATCACTTTATTCCACTAGGTTTTTTGTATACCAAATAATTGTATAAAAATGATCTGCTATACTTGTGTAGCAGATTGCTTCTTTGGCGGCTGAATCGAAATATTTTCTTGAGAAATTTCAATATCCTGTGCAATGGTTAATTGGCAGGTTAAGCGATATCCTTCCTCTACCTTGTCACCTAACATTTTAATTTCTTTCCAATTTGGAGGTGCGATGGATTCTCCACCGCGGATCACTCGGCACGTGCACTTCGTACATCGACCCATTCCACAACCATACTTTAATTGAGGAAATTGACGTATACCCGCTAAAACTACTAGATTCGCATTATCCTTTACTTGCTGTTCGACAACAGTCCCATCGACATGAAGAATTACTTTCGGCATAACATTACCCCTTTCAGTATGTGCAACATTTTGATACTTTTCTGAATTATACAACCTTTTTAGGTGAGAAGAAAAGAAGTTTTTATAATTTTTCAAAAAATTAGAATATACCATTGAACAATTTGACAACTTGAGATAAACTACTCATAAGATATTTTGTATACAATATATCAAGTTGAGAGGTGATCATTCGAACCATTTTTTCCTACGAAACTATTTTATATCAAGAAGAAAAGAATAATTAGAGGGAGTGTCGCAAATGGGGAACTATATTGTATTAACGAATAAAGATACTTTTCAAACCATCCTTGAAAACGAAGGGTTACAGATAGTTGAAACCTATGACTTTTATTTCTTTGAAAAATTAAAGGCCAAATACACCATTGCAAAAGTTATCGATGAAACTATTAAGATTCAATTATTCGAAGAATATGAAGGAAAAGAATATGTGAACCACATTGCTGTGAAGTTTTTCGAAAGATTTGAAACGATAGAAGCTGCACGAGAAGAATTAAATGAAATTGTAAAAGCCTCAGGGAATAGTGAAGATTCGATTCACTCGAAGCTGGTAAAAACAGCAGAAGTAGTTTTATAAGCTAGATGAATATCATATATTGATCATGTAAAAACCGGAGCACACCCATCTCACCTCCGGTTTTTTATTTTGAGTATTTTTCAATACGTCAAAAACCGCCACTATGGAGTGACGGTTATTTTTATTCATATGGGAAAGTTAAAAATTTAATGTTTTTCTAAGCCGCGCTAACTTCTTTTCAGCTTTTTCCATAGCTTTCTTTGAGCCAAATAGAAATTTAAACATCCCCATTACCTCCTATTTTTGTATTGCTTACTCTTATTCTATTACGGTATTGAAAAAATCACAACAACATTGTATACCAAATACCAAAAAAATAGTGTATAATATGTATAAATGATGAACAAATCACATGGAAACTTAGATTTGGTATACCGAAATAGTATCGATTAAATGATTAGTAAGCTGAACAAATTCTATAAAAGCAGGGTGTTGCTATGTTGAGATTCTTATTTTTATTGGTTATTTTTATGTATTTACTATCTACCTTACTACCTCAACAAGACTTTAGCGTCCTGCTATCGATTCTATGTTTTATTATTGTATTATCTACATTTTTTCTTGCTAAACACTCTGTTCAACTACTGGGTAGCGCTTTTCTGCTCCTTGGTGTAGTGCTGCTTTGGAAAAGTGGATCACATTGGCACCATTACATATTATCTTTTGGTCCCATGCTGGACTTGATTACTTTGTTTACTTTAGTTCCCATATTAGGTATTCCCATTAAAATAGGCGGGTATAGGTGGGGGCATTCAATCTATTATTCAAAAAAAGATAAAAAATTCTGGTCAGTTATATATGATAACTTCAGGTATTTCCTATTTCTTTAGTATTTTTATGAATCTTGCAACTTTGCCAATGGCGTATTATTCCATTCGTCCAGCTTTGAACATGTTTTCAGTCGGGAATAAAGAACGATTCATGAGTAGAGCCATTTCCAGAGGTTTTGCAATGCCATTACTGTGGGCTCCTGTTACCCCTATAGTCGGGATTGTTATTTCTGTAACCGACGTAAGCTGGGTATCCATTATACCCTATGTTGTACCACTAAGCTTCTTGGGCTTGGGGATGGATTGGTTATTAGGAGCACACAAATCTAAAAAAATGCTCGATCCCGTTCAAAACGTATCTGTTCATGAAACAGCAGCAACGATTGAAGCAGGACAACTAAATTCTCCTGGCAGAGTAATACAAATTTTCTTGGCAATCATTATTTTTATCGTGGCCATTTCCATTGCTGAGTCCCTGTTTCATTATTCCTTTTTAATACTCGTTTCATTAATTGTCATTCCATTTGCATTTGCTTGGTCCCTCTTCCTAAAAAAAGGAGGGGAATTTGGCAGTCAATTACTGAAGCATTTTCAAATGTTCTCAGTGAGTATGAAAGATCAATTTTTCATTTATCTATCAGCAGGTTTTTTTATTTCTACAATCAATATCTCCAACACAAATCAACTATTGTATGATTGGATTATGAAGTTTATTGGAGTGGCAGGCGTGGAAACCTTTTTGATTCTACTTCCCTTGGTTCCTTTAGCTTTTGCGTTTTTAGGTCTTCATCCTGCCGTTACCCTGGCATTGATGACAGAAGGATTAGATTTATCGGCAATTGGAATTAATCCTCACATTCTGACAGTGGCCATGTTAGCTGGAGCAGTCTCTGCCTTCCTAGTAGGTCCTTATAATGCGACACTCGGTCTCATGGCAAACCTAGTAAAAAACACTTCTTATAAAGTATCAAATTGGAATATTACATTTACGGCATTCTATATCAGCATCGTTATGGGTTACTTGTTTCTTTTGCAAGTATTTACAGGTTAATGAGGATATAGAATATATAAAAACCAGGAGTTGTTTTTTCATCTCCTGGTTTTTTACTATACTTTTACTCCGTTGACTTTTTTCCCGTCTCTGCCTCTATTTCTTTTATGATTTCCTTTGCAAAGTGTCCAAGGGTCCCATTACTATAGGAACGGATGACTTCAGGCGCAAGTGATGTTAATGCCCTTTCAACATATTCATCTGAAAATTGTTTTTTAGCAAATTCCTTCTCAATTCCCATAGCTGTTTTCAATGCGTAATAGGTTGCCAATCTATTTACTTTTATCAAATGATCCTCATGATCTATTATTACTTTTCCTAAAGGTAGAAATAATTCCTCTATATGGTTTGGCAAAGAAGCTTCTGTAATAAATAGGCCATTGCCATTCTCCAGTAAATCGGTCGAATGCCCCATATATTTGACACCTACTACATTTAAGGATGGAAAATTATTTTTTATCTCTTGTGTATTTAAAGCTGTTGCCATATTAATCATATATATAGAAGATAAAGAATGCGTTTTTACTATTTCATTTGAAATAAATGGGATGATTTCTTTTGCCGGAAGGGCTAAAATGAATACATTTATTTCTTTGAATCCTTTTTGGGGCACGATATGACTATTTTGATAGTGCAAAACGAATTGTTCCGCTTTCGCTAATGTAGGATGATAAACTCCTATTGGAATGTTCGTTTTGTTCCAGTGTTCCATCAATGCTTTACCCAATTTACCAATACCCACTAAACACACTTTCGCTTGCTTCACTAAATTCACCTCTCTTTATTATACATACAAAAAAAGCGCTTACTACAAAACACATAGTTTTCACGCTCATAAAAAATAAGGTCCATCAGCATGTCTGTTTTGACTTCGCTGATAGCCCCCCCATTTTTAACAATCAAAACTTTCTGGATCTGTAGTTGAGGCTATTTATTACCAAATTAATAGAGCTATTAATGTTGCAATGAAAAGACCAGTCATAACCGGGATAAAGTTCTTTCTGGCGAGCTCGATTGGTGATAATTGCAAGAACCCAGCCACCGCAACAAGAGAAGACCAAGCAACAATCGTTCCTCCACCCCAAACTGCGCCCATTTGACCTATTGCAGCCATAGTCGATGGATCAATACTACTTCCGTTAGCTAAAGCTCCAGACAAAGCGCCCGTCAAAGGAAGCCCTGAAAACCCTGAACCGTCTAAGCCAGTTATTAATCCAACGATTAAAATTCCAAATCCAGCAATAAAAGAGTTTTGAGGTATGAAAGACTGTCCTGCCTGAATCATATCAAATAGAAATGCCGGTTTAGCAGCGTTTGCGTCCAGTGAAAGAATGCTTGGTGTGAAATCTCCACTACCCATGAAGAAGAAACCTGCAATTGGGATAACTGGGGCCATCGCTCTGAATGCGAATACAAACCCTTCAGTAATATGATCACTAATCTTATCTAAAGCATGGATGCGGTTAAATGCAATCGTTGCTAAAATTAATAGAACGGCAGCCACTCCACCAACAAAAGCTGCACCATCTGTTCCCTCAAATCCAGCGCCACCTGAAAATTTGGATTGGAACATATAAATCATTACAGCCAACATGGATAATGGTACTAAAACTGCAAATCTCTTACTCCATTTATTTTTTCTATTTACCATCTCAACACTTTCTTCAGCAGTAGCAGCAAGTTCATCCGCTACATTAAAAAACCCATTATCGGTTGAAAAATTCATATTAGAGTCTAAATCGGTACTTTTCACGATCGATTTACGATGTGCAATATAGACCATTCCTAATGCACTGATCCCTGTTATCAATGAAAGAATTAATCCTTTATCGGTAACGAATCCTTTATCTATTCCTGCTGCTTTTGCACTTAGCATAGGTGCAACTTGCATAATATAGTCGGATGAGAGTGCCATCCCTTGACCAGCAATAACAACTACCATAGCCGCTGTCATGACCGGTAAACCTGCACGGACTGCAGCAGGTACTAACAAAGCACAAATAAGAGGAACAGCTGGTGTTGGCCAGAAAAATAACGAAATCACATATGTCACGAGCATTAATACAAAATAAGAGACATGCCCGTTTACCATTATTTTTTGAATTGGAATTATTAGCTTTTTATCTGCTCCTAAATCTCTTAAAGAATTAAGTAGTGCAATCATAAGGGAAATAATTAAGAAAATGCTGAATAGCTCCTTAGCAGCAACAAGGTTTGCATTAAATACAGCCTGGAATCCTGAAATCAAGTTCCCTTTATATACTACCGCTACTAAAAATGTACCTATAATGACAGGTAATACTACACCTTTTCTAAACAGCATCGTAGCAATTACAGAAACAGTGACAAGTGCATACACCCAATGAGCTAATGTTAATTCCATATATTCCCCTCCGACTCTCCGCATTTTTAAGATCTAGGATCCTTTTATAAACATCAAGAAATATGATTTTTTCAAAAAGACTTGTAGATGAGGTATTTAGTAAGTGGGCTAACAAATTTATGTATTTCCTCATTTACAATAGATTCATTGAACTATTGGCATTTACAAGTTTTGTATATTGTGTATTGTAGATTGTATACCAAAGTAAATTAAAATTTTTTCTTCTTTTATAAAGAATATGAGTCCCTACTTAAAACTGCTGATTTCTAACGAAAGATCCCCAAAATACTCTAAGATAACGCTTTCATACTTTATTTAGAAGCTATCCCACCTCCTCATTTGCATTACACACACCTTATAAACCATATTACCATTATCACATTAAACATGCAAATAATTTTAAATATTTTGATATTTTTGTATTTTAAAAATACTACCTTGCTAATCATGATAGACTTCGGTAAAATAGAGTAAAAATTGTATATCGTATACCAAGAAAATCAATTTGTTTCATCACTCCCTTCCATTTTGTAGTTTTACTCTCTATCTACCTTTATATTATGTTTACAATATCATGTATTAATGGTTCGTACTAGAAAGTTGTGAGGAAGTCTGTCAAAGTTTTTACTATGTTGGTTATTAATTGCCTCATTCTAAACAAAAGAGAGTAAAATTGAAGATTCTTATGTAGTGCTGCTCGACTTTGAATCAACTATGAATTAGCAACTTTTGCTTAAAAAAACAAATAAATCTGAGGTGGTTTTAAGTATGCTTAAAGCTGGAATTATTGGTTATGGAACAATTGGAAAGAGTATTGCGGAGTTAATACAATCACAACAAGCTGGAAACATTGAACTTAAAAGCGTTCTGGTCAGGAACCTAGATCGAACTGAGGAGCTGACGAAGAACAGTTTTTCTATCACTAACGATGAAGAGGTTTTTTTTCATCAAGATTTAGACATTGTTATCGAAGCAGCTGGTCATCATGCCTTACAATTATACGGGAAAAAGGCCTTGGCAAGAGGTAGTCATTTGATGATTATCTCAGTAGGAGCGTTATCCGACAATGAGTTTCTGGATACCTTACAAAAAGCAGCTCTGGAAAATAATAAACAAATTTTGATTCCTTCTGCTGCTATTGGTGGTTTAGATCGAATTGCTGCTGGGGCTTTAGGTGAAATTGAAGGGATTACCCTTATTACGAGGAAGCCTGTTAAAAGTTGGTACGGAACCATTGCGGAAGATAAAGTTAATCTTGAAACGATTACTGAGCCCTATTGTATTTTTGAAGGGAATGCTCGAAATGCAGCCAAATTATTCCCTGAAAATGTAAACGTTTCAGCCACATTAAGTCTTGCCGGAATCGGATTCGAAAAAACCACGGTTCAAGTTTACGTAGATCCTACCATTAAGCGTAATATTCATACTATTAAGGCTAAAGGCTATTTTGGAGAAATCGAGATATCTGTTCAAAATGAACCATACAAACAAAATCCTAAATCCAGTCCAATTGTTGCGATGAGCGTCGCAAAAGTATTAAAAAACTTAACATCTTCCATCGTAATCGGAGTTTAAATGATAAGGAGAAAGAGTTGGAGTCAGCTCTTTCTCCTTAGTATAATCATTCTTTTTCTCCCTTTTTAACAGATTCAATGTAGGCTTTTCTAGAATTTTCTATATGAATTTTTGTTAGAAATTCTGCCATCTCTGTTTCTTGATTCACTATGGCTTCCATAATTTTTATATGCTCTTCCATAGACTGTTCTGCTCTTCCCGTTTGTTTATATCCTAGCTTTGCAAAGGCTTTTATATAATCTGATAAACCACTAAGTATTTCAAAAAGCTTAGAATTTTTTGCAGAACTGTATAGTAAATAATTCATCTCGAAGTGTAAATCTGAGTAATCAGATTCCCTTTTATCTTTCAAGCAAGCTTCCACTTTTTTAATACAAGAAATAAATTTACTTTTTGTTTCATCGTCTAACTTTTGAACAGCTAATTTTGCTGCCAATACCTCAAGGGATGAAAGAATCGTAAATACCTCAATGATTTCTTTCTCAGAGATGTCTGCAACAATAACACCTTTTCTAGGCACGGTTTTAACAAACCCTTGTGATTCTAAGCGAAATAATGCTTCACGAATAGGTGTTCGACTTATGTTTAACCTTTCTGCCAGTTCCCTTTCCAATAATCGATCGCCTGCTTTGAATTCCCCTTCTAATATTAGATCTTTAATGTGGATATAAACCCTTTCTCTTAACGAGATAAGATTATCCTCAGTCCAGTTACTCATTATTTTTTCTCCCTCTTCCTACACGTAAACGGTATACTATATACCAATTATAACGTATCCTTTTTCATAACATCAATTTTTTAGGTATATTTCACCAGCAGGGAAATTTCAGATAACTCTTCTTACTTTAAGAATCATTATGCTCATCGGTCATTTTATGGGTTCTCTAACATCAAATGCAACCCTAGTGATAATTTCGGTTATTATTTCTGCAAGAATTGTAACTGTATACAAACGAGTGCTATTTAACGACTGTACCGGTGAGAATGGATCAAGATAATTTACGATTGCCTTCATATGGTAATTACCCACACTTGGCAAAACCTTGTTAACAGCATTTCCTGGAATAAATGGCCCCTCTCTTATAAAAATATACCCTATTTGACCTTCATCCCCCAAGGAGGCATCGATTCCAAAAATGAATGCTTCCCCATATTTTTTATGGATTTCTTTCAACACATTCTTTATATTTAATGCATGAACAGGCTCCTCCAATGTTCCATAGACTGGAAATGGAATATTCTTTCCCTTTATCATGGTCCCAACTAACGGCCCGAGTGAATCACCTGTAGACCTGTCTGATCCAACGCACAAAAAGATTATTTCCTTAGGCGTTTGACTAAGAACTTCCTTAAGTTTATTTGATATTTTTTCAATTTCTGATTCTTTGGAGTATTTTTGAAGGGACAACATTTTTGTACTATCTAACTCGTCTTTACTCTTCTTATTACGAAAGAAAGACCACATCTTAATCCAACTCCTCAATTATTATTGCATAGAGAGTCGAAATTCAATAGGTATATATTAATAAATAAATCTGTGACTTTTCCCGTTTTGATAATGAAATCAGTTAAATTTAAAATGATTTAGATAGTATTTTATACCAATAAATTTATTATTATTTGGTTCTAGATGAGATAGATACGAAATACGGAATTCCCATCATAAAGTTTCAAAAAAAATATTAGAATATTTGCCTAAAGAAACCTTTTAGTTCTTTTTCAGATAGAATGATTTTGCCGTCTAAATTCTTGGTTTGTAAAACATACTCTTTTACACCAATAAACTCAGATTCGGATATTAGAAAGAAAATGGTTCCCTTATTATATATATCTCTGTAATCTTTTATTAATCTATACCTTTTCATAACCATACCTCAATCTATGTGATTGATAGTAATTTTACAGCCCGTTCTCAAAACATACAAGAAAAGAGCAGTAGCCAACTGCTCTTTTCTCAGAAATGTTTCTCATTTTCCAGCTTCAAATTGGGGAGGCTGCTCCATCCATTTTCTTTCAATCATCAAATTCATTCCGTCTTCCCCGAAAGTACCCGTTTTGGTTAAAAAATTTGCGTACATGGCGCTGATATCTCTGCGCATGGTAGTTCCTAAACCAGCACCATATGCTGCCATTCCTAGATTTGAAAGCATTCCAATGACATATAGCATTTACTGTTGCGAGAACGGAGCAACCGTTGAATTCGTCACACCGTGATCCCATGAATTGGCCGCGGGGACTTCACTTTCTTGCAATACATCATGAATGGAGCTGACGATATGTTTACACAAGTTCTTTCCCCGAAGGAAATATTCACGAAGTTCACGATCCTGTGTAACTTGTGAAAAAGCGGTGCATATTTGCATCCCCATTTCATTTTGCATGGCATTAATTAATAAATGTGTGACCTCGATACCTAACAACGAACGTCTACGTCCTAACCAACCTGTCAGAAAATTTTCTTTGTTAACAAAATCAACTTCCGATGGATAATTCATGTAAGGCAATCTAACATATATCCCTTTTTCCTGCATTTTGCTTACTACATGATGGTATAACTGAGCCACATCATCCATAAGGGTATTAAATAACTTTCGCACGTCTTCCCTTGAGGACACGGTTAAACCCGTAGTATGCGAAGCAACTCCAAATTTACTCATTTGAATGACACACTGTATGTAATAGAGATCAGAAAAAAGTTTAGTTGCTTTAGGGATCACATGTTTCTCCGTTTTGAAACCTTCAGGTACAACGATTTTCTCCTTTATAAATAACTGTTCAATCTGACTCTTATGCTTTTCAGCTAAATGCTTCGTTTCTTCTAATAGCGTTAGAATCTCAGGATCCGCGCAGGTTTCTATAAAGTGAGTCATCATGCAGATTACTACACTAATATTTATATTTGCTGCCCATAATGCTGATATCTCAGCACTTGTTAATTTAACAATCTCTGCTTTATTCGTCATTAAATATCCCTCCATAACTCTAGATTTCCCAATTAGAGTTAGATATTTAATGTTCAATTTCATAATTCCAAAAAAAGACATACTGTCCGCCTGAGGCGGACAGTGTCCACGAGCGGTGCCTGTCACCGAGCCTTCCTATTTTCCGCCCCTTTTACTGTTTTTGTAAAACATGCTCTTTACCTTCTGCATATAATAATATTGAACTTCCATAGTGAGGGGGTGAATTACATGAGTAATGGTCATTCTTCCTGTGGGATTTTGGGACTTTTCCTTGGATTTTTAACAGGTGTTTTTTGGTTGCTGCTTGTTACTTTAAATATTATTACTGATTTGCTTGCGCTCCTGACTTTAGGCACCCTTGCCCCTATTTTAAACATCCTAATTGGATTAATCGGCTTCCTAGTTGTTATAATTTTTGGTTTACTCATTTTCAAAAAAGTATGGCGCTGGTACTTTAAAAAGTGAAGTACGCACCACTTTTAATAAACCAAACTTTGTTCTTCAAACAGTCTCTTTAAAGGGGCTGTTTTTTGTTTTACACCTTCCTTAACACTTTGCAACAATAATAGCTATTCATGCCATTTCTGTGGATATATGGTAGAATAGAACTAATATCTTCCAACAGGTAAAGAGGTTTCGTCCTCTTTATTGTACAGGAATACGGATAACGCCACTTTTTAATGTGAGTTATCTTATTTTCTGTAAGGAAGGTTTATTTTTTATATTTAGGAGGAGTTATAAATGAAACATTCAATGAAGTTTTGCAAACAGTTCAATCCAAGTTTGGGGGTTATCTACTATGAACCATAGTCTACACCTCACTAAGGATTACTACGTTCAACAGTTAAATTATATTGACGAAAACATTAAGGAATTAACCAATCTCTATTTTTCTTCCACCCCTGTACAAGAACGATTAAAACACTTTTTTAATCTATATGTATTAGAAGTTGAGGACTTATTAAAAAGAAATAAAAAACATGACATGATTTCATTTTTCCCAAAAGTGTATATCGGTACAAAGGTTACCGTATTATACGATGAGGAAGATGAAACAGAGGATTATGTTATTTGTTACCCAGAACAATCAGATCCGGATTTGGGCTATATCTCCTTTTTATCTCCCGTAGGCAGGCAGCTTCTTTTTAAAAGTCTTGGTGATAAGGTATCCATAAAAATTCCAACCGGAGAACTTTTGGTAACGATTAAAGAAATTTCATTTGTCGGCCAACTTTTAAATGATGAGATCAAGACAAAAGAGGCTTAAGAAATGAGAACAAACCTTCCACCAAACTAGTGGAAGGTTTTAGTTTATTTAAGTTCTACTGAGACTAGCCTCAAACATTTCTATGATTTCGATGAATCTTGAAGCTTCCCTAAATGTATGGTCGGCTAAGAGAGGATGAATAATGCTCTTAATCCGACATTCTTCTATTAAGTCTCTTGCCGTTTTCTTAAAATCCCTCAATGAAGCAACGGATACTTTATTTTGGTTTAAAAACTGGCCGAGTAATGGTTTGGTTTCGGATTGTGGTCGCATATAGTCTAAGTCAACTGCCTGAAACAATAATTGGTCAAAATCATGACTAAACTCTCTCGCCTGGTCCACTAATTTTCTTTCCGAAGGGTCTAATAGATGCCCGATGAACTTAGCATGGTCAGCCATAATTTTTAGAAAAAAAACATTTTCTTCTATTACTGCATCTGGTGTTGGGGCTAATTTTCCTTCATTTAGTTCTTTTAACCGATTGGCAAAATAGGCCGCTTCTCTGCTAACATGGTCAATTAATAAAGGGAAATTGTTATGCCTAATTTGACACCGAAGTGTTAAATCTAATATCTTCCTTTTATACCCATAAATAGCTGCTGCTGCTTGATATACCTCGGTATTAAAAGCTTGAACCTGACGTAAATCCGAATTTACCGTAAATCTTGATAACTTTTCCTCAATTCTCTCAAATAAAGAAATGAAACCATTTGCTTCATCAATAAGCTGTTTTTGCTCATAAGTGAAGCCAAGACTTAAAAATAAGGCATGTTCCTTCATAATCCTAGACCAAAATTTAATTTCGTCCAATGATCTAGCAACAATCTGATTCGTTGCCATGTTGTCCCTCCTTTCATATCCACTCCTTCCCATGTATATGATATGAATGTCAGTCCCTATTACCTAGTTCTCCTTAAGTAAGATTAATAAAGGATTTAACATCATTAAGGTAATAAAAAAAGCTAAGGCAATTCACCTTAGCTGTAATAAATCATTTTATTAATATGTTAGTCCATGACCAAGTTTATAGACATTTCCATCACTATCTTTATAAGCATAAGAAAGTCCTTCAGGCATATATTTGTCCTTGTCATAACCTGGTACATCATTTGGTGATACACAATCACCATTTTCATCGACAGCAATTACCTCTTCACTCGCTGGCAATGTAATTGGTAATACACCAACTGTTTGGAACTGACCAGCAATCACTTCAAATTGTGGTTTAAAGAAGGTATCGTAACCAGCAACCAATGCATCTGCTAAAGGTTCAACATTTCCAAGAATCCATGGCAATGTGACATTCACACTAACAACAACTTTCCCACCACGATTACGGATGGTATTACTCACTTCTTTTAGGTGTTCAATTTTACTTAAAGTGGTTTCTTGGTACTCACTACCATCTAAAGCTTTTATCGTTTTATTCTCGCATAATTCAAGTTCTAAAAGTCCAGGTGTCGCATTGAAATAGGATCCGGATTTTGGCTGCAAGAACAAAATAGCTACATCTGCTTCCTCATGGTTCTCTGTTAAAGTGAAGGTTCCAAGTTCTTTACATTCTTTTCTAGCTTGTTCGGTATAAGTAGTTGCAAGTTTTTCATCCTTATGGAAAACTTCAACATAAACTTTCTTATTTGCAAGCTTTTCAGCACTTAATGGTAATGTCGCATTTGAATTTTTAAGAACGGTTACCGATTTCTTGTGTGCTTCATACGCCGCTTCCCAGTGTGATGGGGTACTAACAACCTTAGTCGCATTTTCAGGTGAAACATACGTACGATCATCAAATATTCCTAATGTAAACATTTCAGTAAGAAGTCGTACATTTGCTTCATTAATACGTTTTTCACTAATCCAACCTTTTTCGATTGCCATTTTCAGGTTTTCAATATCATTGGTATCAGCAACAAGATCAGTCCCGGCATTGATTGCTTTAGCAAAACGTTCTGCTTCACTCTTATCTTCAACGCCCCAGCTCATTTTATTTGTGATGCCGCTATCACTATTGATATAACCTTTAAACCCTAATCCTTCTCGAAGGATACGTTGTAAGAAATAATGATTAAACGTAAAGCCGACCTCTTCGAATGGAATGTCTTCACCCTCGAATTCTTGTACGACACTCTTACTTATACTTGGTATAGAATAATATGGCATAATCGAGGAAGTTCCGTGTTCAACCGCTGCTCTAAATGGCGGTAAGTGATATTTTTCTAAACTTCCTGGGGTTGGATAAAGATTCCATTTTCCTTCTGCATAATGAGGATCAAATCCATTTTCCCTTGCACCACCGCCTGGGAAATGCTTTGTTGTCATAGCAATACTGTCTTTCCCTAACTCTTTTCCTTGGAATCCGTCTATGATACGGCCAATTGCGTCTGAAATAAATTCCGGATCTTCCCCAAATGTACCATAGGTACGCTGCCATCTAGGATCTGTAGCGGTATCAGCCATATACATATAACCTTTTCTGATTCCGGTAGCTTCCCACTCATCGTGTGCAATTTTAGCAAATTCGCTGATAAGTGACGCGTCACCGCCATTTTTGATATCACCTTTCGCTGCAGCAGCAAGCCCTAAAGTCCCTGGCCAGGTTGAAAAAATCCCAACTGCATCGTTCATACCAAAGATAGATTCACCATTTTCATTTCGTGAATTGGATGTGATTAAACAAGGAATGCCAAGACGAGTTCCCTCAGCTACTTCATTCATCTTATTGATCCACTCTGCCATTTCAGCAGGACTGTGGTTGTCTCTATGTATGAAGTGACGTAAATGCATATTTTCAATCGTATGCGTAGTTCCATATATTTTGGAAACCGCAAAAATGTTTTCACCTTTTTCAACGATTGCTTCATCAAGTACTCCATCATGACTTGTCTTACTCTTATCTTCTTGGGATAAACCCATCTTACGTGTATTAATCAGCATCATGCCGACCTTTTCATCGATATTCATCAATGAAACTAGATTCTCTGCACGTTCTTTAGGACTTAAACGCCAATCTTTGTAAGGTTCTAGTTTCCCGCTATTATTTAAATCTTTAAATTTTAACCCATCGACCTCAATAATGTTTTTAACTCTGACTTCTAATTTCGGTTGTTTATGATTACTTTCCAATTTATTGCCTCCTAAAAACATGTGTAAATCCCCTACTGTTAATATTAGCAATTTGATGAGGCTTTCACACCCAATATTGTTGTCTTTTATACAAAATTGCAACAATGGTTGAAAAAATTTTTTCATATAAAAAGTCAATGATCTTATTTCTAAAAAAATGAAAAGAGGCAATGCCTTATTATGCATGTGCCTCTTTTTCCACTTGTTTGCTGCGTTTATACTCCGTAGCTGTCATTCCTGTTATTTCTTTAAATACTTTACAAAAATAATTATAACTGGTAAAACCCACCTCTAAACCAATTTCTGTTATCGATAACCGACCAAGATTAATTAGAAACTTTGCTTCATCAATACGCTTTCTTTGTATATAATCAATCACCGAAAGATTCATTTCTGTTTTAAATTTTTTCGCGAGATATGTACGATTAAATCCTATTTCATCTGCAACGGATTGCAAATTAATTGATTCATTAAAATGCAGGTTTATAAACATTAACGCTTTCTTTACAACCGGACTATACCCTTTGATAGCGAAATTTTTTACACCTTCACAATATTCATCTATCATACTAACGTCAATCGTATTTAATTCAGACATTGTCACCGCTGCTTCAATCATAAGTGCAAATTTTTCCGAAATGGCATGTAAATATTGTGGTTCAACCCCGCCTCTTCCAGCCGCGATTCTATACATAGTATTACCTGAAAAAGTAATATTTTTTCTCGCCCGTAACGGATTCCCAGGCACTCGATATAAAAAATCACCAGTATGATGATCAAGCATGGCTTTCATTGCATTTTCTTTATCACCGATTTCAATGTAGTGCAATAATTTCTCTTCTGCCTCATACCTTTGTTTTATTACAATTCCACTTTGATCATAGTCCTCAGGCTCGACATCAAGACGATATTGCTCACCACTGTTATAAGAGGCAATGATTTGAGCTTTAACAAGTGGATGAATAACGATATTTACTACCAAATCGCCGATAGCTAAAAAGGATTTTGCTAATAATGGTAATGATTTATAATAGGTTTCTAAAGGCCTCACCCAATTATTCTCAAGATTGTTGTCCATTATAACGTTCCAAATCATCTGGTCAGTGACCCGTTCATTCAGGAATGGTCCAACAACCACCATTCCGTTATAGCGTTCATCCTTGTGTATAGGTACTGCCAAATAAGAAAGTTGAAAAGGATCGGTTTGATAACAAAAACTATCTTTATTTGCGTGTCTTAGTTCTTTTTGCATGTCTACTAACATTTTCTTGCGGGCTTCAATTACCATCAAGGGTTCATTATCATCGGCAATATGTATGATGGTCTTCAATTCATCATCTACTGCTTGTACACCTATATCAAACGCTTTAGTAATTTGCCAACATTTGCTTATCAGCTCTTCCATCTTAATCACCTAAACAAATGATATCAAATCAGCAACTCAGCTAACAAGTGGAACCTTATTAAACAAAAAAAGTTGGTTCCTACCACTAGTAGAAAACCAACTTCAAGTATCCCGTGCAATACTCCTTAGACTATTTCAGATTCTAATGTGAATCCTTCCACCACTACATCATCATCAATTTCCAACATTAAACAACGTTTTCCTTGAAACATAATATATTTTACATGTTTCAGGTCTTTTGGGCTAAGTGATAAATTTGCAACCTTTGTTTCAATTTTTATAGTTTTAGGAAGTAAACTGCTCGCTTTAAGTTCATGTTTTTCATCATCCAAGATAGCTTTGAAAGCATGTTCCACTTTAGCAGTATTTACATTTTCAACCCCGCTGACCGTTAATATGCGTTCGATATCCCGAGAATCCAACATCGGAGCTTCACTTTCTTCATTTTCTTTGCTCTCCTGGACCACCCTGTCAATTTCCTCATAAACATTCGATATGATCTGCGACTCTACTTTGTCACCGATTACTTTATTGAGGATGATTTCAAAGCTGTCCTTTTCTTCTAATGCAGTAATAATTTCCTCGCAATTAAGTACTTCTTCCATAAAAGTCTCATCTGGTTGATTCGCTTTACCTGCACAATAAAGAATATGGTTCACATCGGCAGCATTGTCATTGAAAGCAGGAAACAAAAATCCTGACATCGGAGAAGCTAAATTAATGATTGGATCAAAGGCATTATTAGATCTAAATTCTCTTTCCACATAATCGAACACTAAGGCTCTTTTCGGCTGATCCGTTTTATTAAGGCTGCAGAGGATAAATTCATTTGAATAAACTTCATCATCCCCGCCTTCTTCAGATTCTTGATCTCGTTTCTTTGTTGCTTTTCTATACTCACCGCGTATGAACGTCACCACTGTATCAAATTCATACACCGTATGAGCGAACATCTTACCGACGATTTGGTGCATGCTGTCAATCCAATCATCGGTGGTTGCTGCCTGTAATCCGTCGAAGAGGATGATTTGGGTGCTGTCTTCCACATCCCGTTTAAATTTCAATTCAAATAGTTTTGCATCGAGTTGTCCCGTTAAAACCTTTTTGAAATTCATTAAAAATAATTCTTGTGACTCTTGGTCTAACATTTCGAAGGGTGAAATGACGGAATGATAGATTTCACCTGATTCTTTCTGAACATACACATTTAAAATCTCTCGAATTTGCATGAGATTGTTGTTTAACTTAAATTGCTTTCGGATATTTGCGATATCTTTTGCATTCATATTCTCAACTCCCATCCCTGATTATACTGTTCAAAAAGAAAAATAGTAATACTTGACAATTGTACACTTTATATCATTCTCTCGAAGTAACTATTCTGCTTTAGCTGATTAAAGATTATTAGCCTTATACGCCAAATTGACACAATTTTTTATTTAAGGATATCTATTTATTTGTGCTAAGATAGTAGTAACAAAAGAATGTATACGATTGCAACATGAAAAGAGGGACCTATAATGCAGGTAAGAGATTGCATGATTACAAAAGTTTTTACTGTAAAACCTTCAAATACTGTCAAGGAATTGTTGCATATTCTCAATTCAAATCGAATTGGCGGTGTACCCGTTGTTGATGATAAAAATCATTTGGTAGGTATGGTATCCGATGGCGACGTATTACGCTACCTTGCTCCAAAACCGCTTGGCATTGCTGGTCTAGTATACATAATAGAGGATGAAGAACTCGAGGAAATCATTCATTTAAAATTAGATACACCCGTTAAAGATATTATGACTAAAAGGAATATTCTCTACGTTTCACCTGATGAAGAGTTTGATAAGACAATCAGTTTACTATCCAGACATCATTTAAAAAAACTTCCTGTTGTGAATAGAGCTGGTCGTGTCATAGGTGTTCTTAGCAGAGGAGATATTATCAATAATATTTCAAAAAAAATTATTTCCTCATAAAAAAACCATTCGTAAAACTTTTACGAATGGTTTCTCTATTTATATTTAATAGATATCTACCTGTAGAATTATTGGCGTACAGGTTCTGTTGATTTGACTACAGCTGGAGTTTTTTCCGTTACTTCGCTTGGTTTTTTCACAAAGAAAGAACCTATTAAACCTACTACTGATATCCCTGTAGTAAAGTAAAATGCATATTTAATTCCAGCAGCTAATATTTCAGGCTGGGAGGCATTTGGAAAATCCGTGACATAACTGCTTTGGCCACTTGTAAATACCGTAATCGCGATCGCTGTACCAGCTGCCCCTGCTACTTGATTCAATGTATTCATAGCTGCTGAACCATCGGCATATAACTCGCGTGGTAATTGATTCATTGCATTTGTTTGGGCTGGCATCATTACCAACGTTAATCCAAAGAATAAAATCATAAACGCTACAACGACTTGCCATGCAGGTGTTTCGCTTGAAATTGTGGCTACAAAAACGATATTTCCAATCAATACAAGGATAAAGCCAACAATGGTGAAACGACGTGCTCCGACTTTATCAAAAAGCGCTCCTACAATCGGTGACAGAACAAAATTGACGGCATTACCAGGAAGTAATATTAAACCAGCCATTGCAGCACTAAGTAATAAAGCGCCTTTTAAATACATTGGTAATAAAATACCTGTTGATAAAATGATTAATATACCAAGAAACATCGTTAATGTTCCTAATGTGAACATTGGATATTTAAAGACACGTAAATTAACCATAGGTTGAGCCATATTATTTTGACGAATACCAAATAAAATAAGTGCAATAATCCCCACAAGTAATGGTGCCCACACTTTTGGCGATGTAATAGCTACTTCAGCCATCGTACTTAATGCAAAAATTAATCCTCCAAAACCGATGGTTGATAATAGAATGGAAGAAAGATCAATTTTAGGTTTCGAAATTTCCGAAACATTGGCAATTTTAGCCACAGCAACCAGAATCAATAACACATAGGCGATGGCGCTGAACCAGAAAATGTAAGGCCAGCTTAAGGTACTAATAATGACCCCTGAAAGTGTTGGTCCTAAGGCTGGAGCTAAAGTAATAACAAGACCCATAAGTCCCATTACCACTCCACGTTTCTGAATAGGGAAAATAAGAAGCATTACACTTAACATGACCGGTAATAAAAGACCTGTTCCAATCGCTTGAACAACACGCCCAAGCATTAAAATAGTAAAATTGAAATTTAACGCTGCTAATATTGCTCCAAATAGCGATATAATCAGTCCCCCAATCACTAATTGTCTTGTCGTAAACCATTTCATTAATAATGCCGAGACTGGCACTAAAATCGCTAATACTAATAAATATCCCGTTGTCAGCCACTGCGCAGTCGCAGCTGTAACTGAAAATTGTTCCATAATGTTTGATAATGCCATATTTAATGCTGTTTCCCCGAAGAGTCCAAGAAACGCTCCTAACATTAAGATAAATGCCATTGTTTTAGGACTCTTAACCTGAATTTGTGTACTCATAAAAATCTCCTTTTTAATAAATTTGTTTCGTCTTTGGAAATACAAGAGAAATAGAATTAGCAGCTCACTTAGTATTGATTTGATTTTCAAATTACATTTACCCCTACTTTTTATTCCTTTAGCTGTAATGATTTATCGTGATTTCCATTATCAGCGATTATCCGATACCCGTTGTACACCCCCACTTACGAACGAACATTTTAACTATATCAAGATTTTTTTCTTAATGTCAACCTGGTTGACAAAATATTTTTTTCGCGTTATTATCAACTTAGTTGACGAAAAATCAGGAGTGAATACATGTATAATATTGGAGATTTGGTTATTTATTCTGCACATGGCATTTGTGAAATTGATGATATTTGCGATAAAACCGTTTCGGGTATTACAAGAAGCTATTATGTATTACATCCAATGGATAATAAACATCATTTAACCATAAGTATTCCTGTTGATAATGAATTAGTAGCCATCCTCGATCTGATTCAAAAAGAGGAAGCCCAGGAAATACTAGAATCCTTTAAATATCCAGGAGTAGAATGGAATGAAAAACCAAACCTGCGTCTCCATTTGTATTCCGATCTTTTAAATACAGGAGAAAGAAAAGAGATTGCTAAAGTAATCAACACACTTATGAGAAAAAAAATTGAAGCGGAGCTTCGTGGAAAAAAACAAAATGAACAGGACCGCAAACTTTTAACCAATCCACAAAATATATTATTTAAAGAATTAGCCTTATCATTGAACACCACTTATGAGGTTATAAATGAAATGGTCATTAAGTTGATAAAGGAAAACTCCTAGAAATTTCATTCCCTTCACCATAAAAAAACCCCTGCTTCGATCATAAGAAGCGGGGGTTTTAGATATGTATTATTTGATGTCCCAATCTAACTTTAATAAATCCTTAAGAAGTTTTACTTGCTCAAAACCTATTTTTTCGGCAATTTTATTCTCAAGTTGGGCTTTAAGAGATTCGTTTTTTTCGTAGCATTCTTCACCTAATGCGGTTAACTGAATACACTTTTCCTTCTTGTTGTTTTCAACATTATTGATTTCGACTAATCCCTTTTCGGCAAGTTTATTGATAAACTTATGTATTGCTTGGCGAGAAATTTCTACATTTTTTGTGATATACGAAATGGTTGGCTTCTTTTTATAAATTCTAGCCATGATATACCATTCAGAATTAGAAATATGAATCTCACTTTGATTGTTCCATGCTTTCTCCGAGATTCTTCTGACCAAAGTATGACGTTCGCTCAATAGGTCAATCAGATCTAAATTTTGTAATTCAGAAGTCGGGATCAACTGATTCACTCCAATCATAATTTACATCCCCTACTATACAAAATCCCATATTAGAAGTCAATTTGGTTGACATTAAACACCTTAATATAGACGCATGTTCATGAAAAAATAAGAGTATTTCCTTAGCTAGAAATGCTCCTATGTCTTCCATCATTTTATTATTATCTTGATAACGTCTTTTTACTGCAATTGGGATGAAACTGATTTCTTAAACGGTAATCATTCAAATCGAATGATTACCGTCCTCCATTTATTGTGGAGTGGCTGATTCTATTTTATGAGAGCTACTTGTGCTAAGGGCTTTCCACCAGGAATTAGATACTGGGAATCTTCCATTTAACATAACAGTTTCCCCAATTTTTGGCGTGATTAAATTTACCTCTTTCGTATTGGCAGTACGTATCGCTCTTTCCACTGGATCTGTCCAGCTATGATAAGCTAATGTAAAAGCTCCCCAGTGAATCAGCATCATGTTTTTACCTCTTACATCAATATGAGCCTGAACAGATTCTTCTGGCTGCATATGAATCGCCGACCACCGGTTATCATATTGGCCGCCTTCCATTAACGTGAGGTCAAAAGGACCATATTTTTCACCGATTTGCTTAAAATGCGGTCCATATCCGCCATCTCCACTCGTATAAATTCTCTGATTTTCAAAAAGAATGACCCAGCCGTTCCATAAGGTACTATTTCGATTGAACAATCCTCTGCCGGAAAAATGCTGTGACGGAACAGAAACGATTGTTAATCCATCCCGCTGTTTCTCATCCCACCAATTACATTCTGTTATTCGTTCTTCTTTTACGCCCCACTTGATTAAATGAGCTGCTACACCAAGTGGGACAAAAAAGTGCCCGACTTTATCTTTTAACTTGATGATGGATGGATAGTCCAAATGATCATAATGATCATGTGTGATTAACACGACATCGATTTGTGGTAATTTCTCAATCACATATAATAAATCCTCACTGTACCGCTTGCTTCCAACAAACGAGACAGGTGATGGAGAAGGTCCAAACATTGGATCAATCAGGATTTTCTTTTTGTTTAATGTGAGCAGCATCGTTGAATGACCAAACCACGTTAGACTATCTTCAGTACTGTTAAGCTTGTTCCAATCGATAGAAATCGGTATAGGGTTAGTGGGACTACGGTCCTTTTTCCCTGTTACGGAATCTCTCATTAAAGAGAGAATCGTAGATACACCTATCTTCATTTCCGTTGGGTTTTGATTGATAAATGCACTATTTTTATAATGGTCGAAATTACGATATCGCTCACGTTCCTGCTTACTTGGGCTTCCCCCAAACGTCTGGTGTATGGTAATAATAAGTATAATTCCAATTCCTAGAACACCCAAAATGATAAGTAGATATATCATAATGATTTTTGGTCCCCCTTTAAATACGCTAACCTCTTAAAAAACGATACTTCCTTCCTATCATATCTAACTAGGTTATATCTATCAAATTTGTCGATAGTTAGTGTTAAAAAATAAAAACACCGCCAAATTTTTCTGGCGATGTTTAGGATTTTACTTTATTTCTGTGACTGCAAAATAATTTTCTTCATTATCTGCAAAGTTAAACACTCTTCCGCCAGGAATATTTACGATTTCTCCGACGGTTATGTTTTTATCATTGAAGTCCTTGTATAGTTGATCTAGATCTTTTGTAAAAAACATCAGTGACGGGGTTCCAAAATTAAGTTCTGGTGAGAACTTAGCAACCACTTCCTTGTTATGTAGGACGATACTTGTTTGAGCGTCCTTCGATGGTGCAATAACAAACCATTTCATGGCACCGTTATCATTTTCAGAAAGTACAGTAAACCCCGCTTTCTCTGTCCAAAACTTTACGGACTCCTCCTGGTTATTCACATAAAGCATAATTTGTCCTACTATATTAATCATTGTTCTCTCCCTTTATACTATTCATATATTAACTACTTTACATTTTAATCAATTTTTCACTATATATTCATGGCTTTTGTCACCAAAGAAAATTATTTAACCATTCCTCTAGCATCGACTTTCCAAACGTCGATTACCCGTCCATTTTCATGAACCACATACTCTTCAAACTGATTTACGACCGTACAGGCATGGTTTGGAATGATTTGTACTCTATCATTTAACTTAATATGCGTTTCTTGTACGAAAACTCCAACTCCGTGCTCTTCAGATAAACGTTCGATGATTACCTCAGGGTGCCCGATGATCTGGCCGAACCCGCTAACCGTCTGGTTACCGTGTGCACCTTTGTCTAAACATAAAGACTTACTGCCTGTATCTAAAATAATTCTATTTTTGTAGACTCCGACAACCGAGGCTAGTAGCGTTACGGCACAATTTTCTATGTCCGTTACACCAAGACCTGCTTGAATTCCATCGAAAAACACCGCATTACCTGGCCTGATTTCTGTTACGCCGGGTACTTTTCCAGCAAACTTGAAAGTTGGTGTAGAACCAACACTTCGAACTGAAATCGGAATGCCAGCTTGTTCACATTCCGCTGCACTTTCTGCTACTGCCAAACCTTCCTGCAGTCCTATGGCTTCAATTTCTTCATAGTTTTTTGCACCAAACGAATGTCCAGCATGTGTAAAAATACCACCGAGTTTAAGCTTGGAATGAGTCATAATGGTCTTTGCTAAACGAACAGCTTCCTCCCCAGGTTCCACTCCACATCGATTGAGTCCAGAATTTACTTTTATCCATACTTCTAGAGTAAATGGTGTATGTTCTAGTCCTCTTTGCAGATAATCTAAGGATTCAGGATTGTCTACGGATACTTTCAGTCGAATCCCTTTTTGTAATAGCTTTATTAATCTATTAATTTTGTCTGGATTTGAAATAGGATAGGCAATTAATATATCTTTAATTCCTCCGTCCGCCATTACTTCTGCTTCACTAATTTTAGCCGTTGTTACTCCCACTGCTCCTGCTTCTACTTGCATTTTGGCTATTTTCACAGATTTATGTGTTTTAATATGAGGGCGATAAGATAAACCTTGTTGATTTGCAAAGTTAGCTATATCACTTATATTCTTTAACAGCTTTTGATAGTCCAGCAGCAAGGTTGGAGTGTCTAATGTTTGTATGTTGGTCATGATTCATTCATCCTTTAGTAAATACTTTTCCATTCGGATATCAAACCACATTTTATCCGCCCAGTAAGTGAAATTTTCAATTCGGCCAATCTCTTTGTATCCTAACTTTTCATATAGCTTTCTAGCATGTGTGTTAAATTCAAATACACCCAATTCTACACGAATTAATCCAGCCTTCTTAATTTCTTCCTCTAAAAATTGAATCGCCTGGTATCCAATCCCTTTCCCTCTGCCTGCAGGCTCTCCAATGGTAATGCCAATCCAAGCAGTTCCCTCTTCTTTCTTGTAAAGGTGATCGGGGTCAACCATATAGTTCATTTCACCGACCAACTGGTCATCAAGATAAATCAGATAAGTGTGATGGTGTTCTAGTCTTTGTTTCAAATCATCAAGTGTCATCGTGTCATGTCGTTCCAATGCTGCTTGGTTAAGGTTGGGGCGGGTTAACGGGATTAAATCAGGATTGTTTTCCCAACGGTTAAATACGTCAACCAGCCACTGGGTTGGTTCTGTTAATTTGGAGAAATTAATCCTCATGATGGTCTCCTCTTCTGGTATTCAGTATAAATATATTTATAACTGAAATCTCTCTTTTATGACTTTCGCTGCTTCTTCCGCACTCAAGTTTGTATTATTAATTCTGATATAGTCTGGTTTGGTAATTTCGCCTTCTAGAGAATTCAACCGGTATTTTTCCATCGACCTCTTTAGATTATTTTCAGACCATTCAACATTTCTTTTGGTCGGTTTATGCTCTAGACGGTGAGGACTCTTATTGCGCTCCAGTCTTTCATTCAAATCTGCTTCCAATTCGACAAAATAAACATTGCCTCCTCTTGACTCAAATATCTGGCAGACTTTATTTACATATTCCCAATCAGATGGATGATTGAATGCCCAAACATAGGTAAAGATTAAACCTTCCAAATCACTTTTTGCTACTGCCTCGAATATTTCCTCTCGAAACAAGGTTACTAATCTTTGACCCTCTTTGGTACCGAAATCAAAAATCGGCGTAACCAGTTCAATGGTCATATGATTATGAAAAAGCTTTAGACCCGTAATTTTAGCTAGTTCTTGCCCAACTGTCATTTTTCCAACAGCCTGTGGACCAAATATCAATACGAAGTTCATAAACTCCCCCTAAAAATACCTATTACTTTGAAGATATTAAATTCTCTCTTTTTGTCAAAATTCCTTCTTTTACTACTCACAAACATAAAGTAATTCAGTTGTTTTGTGAAAATTAAATAAAATAGCTGTTGACGTTCCTTTTAGAAGAGCTTTTCTAAAATACAGTTGTATTGGCATCGTTGAATAACCGGAAATTTTCCGGTTATATTTAGAATGGGAATTTCGGGCTAAATAGGCGGAGCTTTTCCGCTTATGCAAAGCAAAATCCCCCTTTTTTTATAATATTTACCAATTAACCGGAATTTTTCCGTCTATTTATTCTCGGATGCATAATCTAACCTAATTCCCCAACCGATACGTGTGCGGACCCTATTAGATCCACTTGATTGGAGATTCCATGTTGATTATTACAATCCATTAATTAGTATGTCTTTTCACTTTTTGCAGACATTAAAAGTAGTGTTGTTTTTAACACTCAATAACTCATGTAGAGGTGACTGTTATGAAAAAAGATAACTATTCAAAAGGGGAACCCACACTTGCAGAGGGCATTAATACAGAGGATGTCTTAAATCAAGATGCCACACAGGAAGAAATTGAAAAAGGTGAATCCACGAATGTAACGGTTTTGACATTAGATGAAAACGACCCTAGCTAAAGGTAACATTATCCAACCCGAGCGAAAGCGATGCGCATTTAAGCATCGCTGTTTTTTTTCCTCAAATCAAATAAAATACCGAAAAGTATCTTAAATTTTCCTAATCGTTCAGTGGTTTCAACAAATGAATTAATAAATGAAAAAGTATACAATAGTTTGTAAGAGACCTAATTTAAAGGATGTATCAAATGGATTGGAAACCAGATAGAGACTCGACAATACCTATTTATAAACAACTTGCTTTATATATTGAGACCGGAATTGCTGACGGTACTTTTTCACATGATAAACCTTTGCCTTCTGAAAGAGGTTTGGCTAAGGAACTTGGTGTAAATAGAAGCACCGTTATTGCTGCCTATAATGAATTAGAATCAAATGGGCTGATTGATCGAACTAGAGGAAGCGGCACAACAATCAGTAAAGACATTTGGGGAATTTCGAAGAAACGGATTCCTAGCTGGAACCGTTACATAGAGGCTGGTTCATTTTTGCCCAATTTGCCTGTAATGCAACGAATACATAAAGAAATGGCGGAGCAAAACCTTATTAATTTAGCCAGTGGTGAATTGTCTCAGGATCTTTTTCCTGTAAAATCACTTAGAGAGATTACTTCCAACAGATCGTTTATTGGATCATTAGGATATGACCATCCACAGGGTAATGTTGTCCTTAGGGAAACCCTTACGAATCATGTCAAACAGTATCGTGGTATAGAAACGAACCCAACCTCCATATTGATAACGTCAGGTGCACAACAAGCTTTGCATCTCGTGGTTCAATGTTTGTTAAAGCCTGGAGACGCTGTAGCTATCGAAAACCCTTCCTATCATTATAATTTGCCTGTTTTTAAATCGGCGGGAATCAAAACGTATTATTTAAACGGCGATGAAGAAGGAATAAACCCAAATGATATCACTACATTGTATAAAAAACACAGAATTAGAATGATTTTTTTAAATCCTATTTTTCAAAACCCAACAGGTACCTTATTGTCTGTAGAAAGGCGCAAGAAGGTTCTAGAAATTTCATCTGAATATGGAATTCCAATTGTCGAGGATGATCCGTATAGTTTAACCGCGTTTACCGGAGAAAAAATTCAAACCCTTAAATCATTGGATCAATATGGGAATGTGCTGTATATTAGCTCTTTAACAAAAATCGTTGCTTCAGGCTTAAGAATCGGCTGGATTATTGGACCTAAAGCAGTAATCGAAAGGTTATCAGATGCCAAGCAACAGGTTGATTTTGGCCATGCGAGCTACACACAATGGATGGCAAATGATTTTTTAGAATCCAAAGATTTTGAGTCCCATATCCATCATTTAAGAAAACAATTAGGTAGTAGAAGAGATCAAATTGTCGAAAGCCTTCAGTACTTTTTAAAAGAACAAGTAGAGTTTTATATTCCTGAAGGTGGGATTCATATATGGTGCAGGATAAAAAGGGAATTTAATGAAATTCAATTATTAGAAGAATCGATTAGAAGAGGCGTAATCTATGTACCTGGGTCTACAATGGGTTCTGAGAAAGGATTTGTCCGTTTTACCTTTTCACGAGAGAAAGAAAAAGATATTCATGAAGGCATTAGAAGATTTGCTGAGGCTTTTCATGCTGTTTCAAAATAAAGGATCAGATTTTATTCTGATCCTTTACCATTAGGTTAACCAAATGTAGATACCTAGGGCAACCAATGCAAAAAAAATAATCACTACATATATTAAGGTCAAGTTTGTTGTATTCCTTTTGGTAGAACTCCTGTAGTTTTCATCCGGCTTCCCCGTTAACGAAAGGGTTGAGACTACCGCAATGATTAAGATTACTATTACTAAGATTGATAATATCTTCATGCTGCACCTCGTCTTTTTATTTAGTGCTATTAACAACTTCTATCATAGCGCAACTGGAACCATCTTTAACCATCCAATCCAACTAAAAAATAACCATCCACTTTAAACATTTAACCTAGCCATTAAAATGGTATGATAGTACTTTCCGTCTGATAACCTTTTATCAAACTTTAACGAACCTTCCACTTCGAAGCCATATTTTTGATATAACTTTATTGCTTTGTCATTGGTTTCTAATACTTTCAAGGAGATTTTCTTTATCCCACTCTCATCTGCCCACTGAATAGATTGTTCAAGTAACTTTCCTCCAATCCCATATCCCCAGTAGTCTTTCAAGACACAAACTCCAAATTCCACTTTATGAGAGGACCGTTTTAATTGGTTCCCCTCACATCGGGAAAAACCTACAATTCTATCATTCACCTCAGCAATCAAAAATAGGTGATTAGACCGTTCGGTATCCTCATTAATTACCTTTTTAAAACCTGATTCATCTATGTATGCCTCGCCCTGTTCTCTATCCAAATTCTCTGTTTCACCGTCAACCTGGACTCGGACTTGAGACAAGCCTTTTGCATCTTTCTCCATTGCCGACCTGATCATATATCGCAAACCATTTATTGTAAATTCTTTCGAATCAATAAGCACTAAAAGGTTCCTCCCTATGTAAAAATAAAGAAAACTCATTCATTTATTCTAATATTCTGTAGCAGACTGTAAATTAAAAAGCGCAATGGACGACACTTCATCCATTGCACTTGATTTATTTTAAATACTTACAGATTCAGGCTGTAGTTGCAACGCTTTTTTCAATGCTTGAACATACTGATTTTTTGCTTTCTTCCCTATTTCGGAAGTTGGATTCAATAGTTCAAAACCATGGTAAGCACCTGGATACAGGTGGAATTCCACAGGAACTCCTGCTTGCGCCAATTTTGCTACATATTCTATGGTTTCATCACGGAAAGGATCTAACTGACCTACACATGTATAGGTTGGCGGCAGATTAGAAAGACTTTTTGCACGGGCAGGTGCAGCATAGGGTGAAATTTCTCCGTTTGCATGTTCACCCAAATACATCCTCCAACCCGCTAGATTATTTCCACGGTTCCAGATTGCACGTTCATCCGTAATTTCGTAACTGGAAGGTGTTGCATTACGATCATCAATCATTGGGTATAATGGCATTTGGAAAGATATCGCCGGACCTTTTCGATCACGAGCTAACAAACATAAAGCTGCAGTCAAGCCTCCGCCTGCACTTTGACCCGCAACGGCCACACGCGTTACATCAATATTCAACTCATCCGCTGCCTGTGTCATCCAAACCAATGCAGCATAACAATCTTCGAGTGGTGCCGGATACGGATGTTCAGGTGCAAGACGGTAATCCACGGAAACGACGACACACTGTGCTTCCTGTGCAAACTCTTGGCAGTCACCGTCCGAACCATCTATATCTCCTAATATGTAACCTCCTCCATGGATAAATAACAGAGCTGGAAGCTTTGTCCCATTTCGAGGTACAGGTTCATAAATTTTAACCTTCATTGCTTGGCCGTCACCGCCAGGTATGCTGCGAGTGGCAATGTTAACGCTTTCAAGCTTTTCAATCGGAATGGCTGGTGCTTGTCTTGCTGCCTCTAATCCCTCTGGCAGACGAAGGGGTGGGAAAACCGTAAGTATTTCTTTTAATTCTGGTGCTACTCTGTTCATAAAATCCATTCAAAAGCCTCCTATACAAATCTCTATTTCTATGAATAATCATAGCTTGTACATTAATCTATGCACTTACATATTTGGTTATAACACTATTCGACGGTTAATTGTTATTTCCCTTCTTTTCTTAATGAAGTGAATCTACTTGATAAGTATCGCTGGATATCCCTTTGCTTTCAACTCTTCTACCAAGCCCTTAGCATTTTTGATATCTGCAAATGCTCCCACTTGGACACGATAAAGTACATTCGTGGATGGGTGCTCAACTGGTTTCTTTTTTAGACCATACTGAGAAACAAGTCCCTCCACCACCGCTCTCACTGCTTTTTTCTGGTACTCCGTTGTCCTCATCTTCATGGCTTCATTATAGTTTGTCATAAAGGCAAATTCGATTATTATTGCCGTCATGTTTGTTTCTCTTAATATCTGAAAATTTGCCGCTTTAACTCCACGATTTCTGAACCCTAATTCTCTCACTAAATTGGCTTGTATCTTTTCGGCGAGTGCCGATGTCTCTTTTGGCCACGTCGCATATATATACGTTTCAGTGCCACCCGCATTGTTCCAATCAGATTCGTAAGCATTCAGATGGTAGTCGATATGGACATTAGCTCCCCAGGTATTTATGGCATCGACACGTCTATTTAGTGTTATATCACTTCTCCCAGTCGGGTCATCAATCCGCTTTTGCGAGACTCCTTCATAATTATCTAGTTCCTTCATTACCAGCTCCACAATTTTATTCGTAACCTGCCATTCTTTATATCCATCGGGTGACTGCTTTCCTGGTGTGACAAGTGCATGTCCTGCAGCGTGAGATATTTTCAACATAAAGTACCCTCCTTTTTTTTGAAAAAGGAACTTTTTCTAGCTTATTGGACAATCACAGCCCATCTATTAGTTCCCTTTCATACACCCTTTATATATGGATAAGAAACCAAAATGGACAGGGTCAAAAAGTCCACTAAAGCAAAATATTATATTATGTAACAAAATTTAATAGCGAAATCCTTTATAACCTGTTATTTTTATCACACCTTCCTCTTTCTCACGAATGTAAAATGATATTGAATCAAAATTTAAAGGAGGGCATGTATTGTTAAAGTTATTTATTTTCGTATTAATCCTTATTACTTTGGTCGTGTTAAGTATGTTTATTGATGGTGTGCTTGAGTTACATAAGCAAGAAAAGGAAGACAAAAAGAATATCATCAGAGACGGAATGGAAGGATATTTGGACAAGACGTTTGGATTTGGAAATGTAACCATCTTCAAATTGATCCTTGATGCGGATGGCAATACTAGATATTTAGTGTATTTGCCTAAATATGAATGGTTTAAATCTCCCCAATACGAATGGTATGAAGTCTACGCCACACAGAACGGTTTCAAACATGAAGCAATAAAAGGATAATGCAATAGAGCACCTCCATTTTCTCGAGGTGCTCACTTTTAATCGAATCCTTTAGTTATTATCTATCTATAGCCATTCTTCATCTATTGTACTATTGTCGGCGAGTGAGAATGCTGCATTGGTTATCGCTTGTGCTAAGGTTTTACCACTCGCGCAAACATCATTAAAACAAACCTCATGTTCACCTGCTGCTGAATATGTATAGCCGAAACTTTTTAATCGCTCAACAATTAAAAGTGCATGTTCAAGGTATTCATCCGGCTGAAAATCATAAATAAATACCTCTTTTTCTGCGTCATACCATCTGTCATACCGATTTAATTTCCACCCAAGTATTCTACGTGCAATAACCTCTGTTTTGTTCATATCTGACTGACCTCTTTTATACTCTAGATTATTATATTTTACCATTCATAAATACAACCATCTGTTTCAATATTGTGTCACAGGTTTTCTCATAGGTGCAAAAAAAGGACCAATATGGCCCTTTCAATTTAAAAATTATTTTAGTAACTTCTCAATATCATTTTCCATCTCTTCAGGCAGGGTACTTGGGAAATAGCGTTTAACAACATTTCCATTTTGATCAATTAAAAACTTAGTAAAATTCCATTTAATATCAGAGCTGTCTAGAATCTGAGGGAAATTGTTACTCAGATGCTGGTATAATCTACTATCGGTATCCATGTTACGATCCTCTGGTGCCTGCTCACGTAAATACCGATAAAGCGGATGTGCATGCTCGCCGTTTACATCAATTTTTTTAAACACTGGAAAACTTACATCATAGTTGACCGAACAAAATGCTTGGATTTCTTCATCCGTACCAGGTTCCTGCCCTCCAAATTGATTACAAGGATAGGCTAGAACAGAGAATCCCTGATCTTTGTAAGTCCTAAATACTTTCTCTAAACCTTCATATTGCGGGGTTAAACCACATTTACTTGCAGTATTAACAATGAGCAATACTTTTCCCTTAAAGTCCTCTAAGCTAATACTTTCACCATTTGAAAGCTCAGCTTGAAAAGCATAAATTGACATATGTATACCTCCAACTTTTCCTTCGTAAATTTTGATAAAACTCCATACTACTATTCCACAATAAACTGTAAGAAACCTGCTAAAAACACAATTTTATACTAGACGAACCTCTTTCCATTTACGGACACTATTAATAAACCAGACTTTTGTAGCTTTATTTAAATCAGCGTGTGTGAGCGTTTTTTCGTGTATTTCTCCCTCATGGATTAATCTGTTACGAAAAGTTCCAGCTAATAAACCGCTGCTTACTGGTGGGGTCCACTGTACACCGTCAATATCCAAGACAACGTTGCCATTTGTAAACTCGGTTAATTCACCGTCTTGATTCCAAAGCAAGACATCAAAAGCTTCTGCCGGCTTCTGTTTTTGAAACTTTTCGTAGATCTCGCGATTGGTGGTTTTATGATATAGAAATGGACTGGTTTTATCGACTGGCTCATTCGATATGACTACCTTTAATACTGTATCCTGTTTGGTGATAGGTTGTCCTTCAATCATTAACTCTCCATCTTTGGCCAATAGTAATCGAACCTTAATCATCCCGTTACCATTTTTTTCTCCAAACTCCTTTAAAGATTCTTTTATTCTCTCAACCTGGTTTGGAAATCCAAAATACCGAGCTGAATTCGCTAGTCGTTCAAGGTGCTCTTCAAGCAAAAAATAATCCCCATTGTCTAGTAACAAACTCTCTAATAGTTGGAAATCTAATGGTTTTTCCTCTAACAGCTTTGCTTTAGCCAGAATCTCATGGTATTCCCCTTCCGATGTGGAATCCCATGTAACGCCTCCGCCTACACCGTAAACGGCGTGGTTTGTTGAATGGTCAATCAGGACTGTTCTGATAGGCACATTAAAAATAGCTTCTTTATTTGGTGTAATATAGCCAATGGCACCGCAGTAAACCTCACGTGGCTCATTTTCTAAGTCTGCAATGATATTCATCGTACTAATCTTTGGTGCTCCGGTAATCGACCCGCATGGAAAAATAGCCTTAAAGATATCTACTAAGGTCGTTGTATCCGATACCTTTGCAGTTATAGTAGAGGTCATTTGATGGACCGTTGGGTATTGTTCAATTTCAAATAATTTCTTAACCGCAACCGTGCCAGATTGGGCAACCATCCCAAGATCATTTCGCAGCAAATCAACAATCATAAGGTTTTCTGCACGATTTTTCTCAGAATGAAGCAGCCAGTTTGCGTTAGCAGCATCCTCTTCAAATGACGCCCCTCTTTTAAACGTCCCTTTCATTGGCCGAGTTGTGATTTCCCCATTTTCCAAGTGGAAAAACAACTCTGGTGAAGCAGACAAAATACTATGTTCGCCAGTATATATGTAAGCACAATAATTAGAGCTTTGTGCTTTTTTTAGCCTTGTATAAAAAGCAAGACCATCACCGCTAAAATGTGAATGGAGCCGAATGGTATAATTCGTTTGGTATGTATTTCCGTACTGAATAGATTTTTTAATTGAGGCTATTGCTTGATTGTACTCCTCCATCGTAATGGTTGGTTCCCATTTAGAAACGGAAAAATCTCCATCACTGCTTATTTGTGCAGGCTCGGGTTTTGAAAAAATACCAAACCAGAGTAAAGGAAAAGAACCCCCGCTCTTGACATTAAAAGCTGAATCAAATGAGGGAGCACTCTCGTATGATAAAAATCCTGCAGCGTAATACCCTTGTTCCACAGCTTCTTGAACAAGCTCAAAGCACGGCAGGACATCCTCCACCTTGTGTGCGGCAATCACTCTGACTGGATGTTGAAATGTTAATGGTTGTATTTTTCCGTTTGAATCGGCAAATTCAAATGCTAAAAGAGGTTCTTTTTGATTCATGATCTATGCTTTCACCCTTAAGTTTTCTGATTTTTATAAAGAAAGGAAACCTCTTTTAGTTTATTTATCCTTGTTTCTTTCGTCAACTCTTTCGGATAATTCTCTTGCTAACTCGGTGGCGTAGTTTGGCCGGAATTTTCTAGGTGATACATCTTCTTTGGCTGTTTTATTTGCTCTTGTACCCCGCAGGTTGCTCATGACGAAATAAATGAGGGAGTAAATGACCACCATACTACTTCCTGTGATGAGCCCAGCTGTCTGACCTGGAATCAAAGGCATACATAATAAAACAATGATTAAGCTTATTAATGCAATCCAAGAAGTGAGAGGGAACCCCGGCATTTGACAGACCCCACCTGGTGGACACCCTTCCCTTTTACGAAAGCGGATATGACTTGCCATAATTACAGCATAGGTAAAGATTAGAGCGAATCCGCCTGATGTAATTAAAACAAGATAGGCTCTCGGAAATAAAAGACCGAAGAACAATCCAATCAGCATGGACAGCCCTGAAAATAAAATACCTTTGTATGGAACATCACTTTTGTCCTTTAACCAATTGGGTGCATGACCTTCATCAGAAAGGGAGCGGATCATTCTTCCTAATCCAAAAATACATGCCAGCATCGCTGAGAGAATGGCTGAAATCAATACCAAATTTAATGCCGTTCCTGCCCAGCCAATCCCCCATCGATTTAATGAAGCAACCATCGGACTGACGTTTTCACTAAGTTCTGCTGTAGGAATAAGTGGCAGCAGCACTGCCGCATACAGGATATATAATCCGACCAATGAAAATACAGTATAACGAATCGCTTTCGGAATCGTTTCAGTTGGATTATCTGCTTCAGTTGCCGCTAATCCTATGATTTCAAACCCTGCATAGGCAAAAATAACCAGGAGCATACTTCCGGCAATCCCCTGTATCCCACCAGGCATTAAGGGTTCCCTAGCCAGCTCTCCGGCACCAATTGCCGGAGTTCCGGGCATTAATCCTGCAATTAATACCAATGCCGTTAGGATAAAAAAGATAATCGCAAAAATTTTAACCGCAGACAACCCGCTTGCGAGCTTACCTATTTTATCTGCACCTAATAAATTCAGCAGGGTAACAGCTAAAATAATCGATCCACCTAACCAAGCAATTGATACATTCGGAACCCATTGACGAATTAATAATGAAATCGCTGTTGCCTCACTCGACATCGAAAGAACCGTTCCTGTCCAATAAAGCCAGCCCACAACAAATCCTGTTCCTCGTCCAAGTTCCCTTGCTGCAAATGTACTAAAGGAACCTACAGTTGGTGCACCTACCGTCATCTCTGACAAGGCATAAAGGATTAGATACACAAGCCCGCCAGCCAAAATATACGATAATAAAATCGCCGGTCCAGCTGCATTAATCGCCACTGATGATCCAAGGAAAAAAGAACCCCCAATAACGCTTCCTAACGCCATCATCGTTAACTGCCATGCAGACAACCCTTTTCGTTTGCTTTTCATTACATTATCAGCCATTTTACATATTCACCCATTTTCTAAAATAATCTAACGTTATTGTTTACTTTATTTAGAAAAGGATTCGATGGGATATCCTGCTAGTATTGTAAACACAATTCGAGTCGAGAGGGACCACACAATTGACAAATAATTTACAATACAACAACTGTGTCTTAACAATTCTCTCCTATAATTAATGTAACTAGTATGATTTCAAGAAGGAGGAAGTTGCATGCGTGAGTTCATGTTTAGAATCGTCATTTTGATTCCGATTTGTACTTTTATGTAACCTTTATTAAAACTCTACCTATCCTACTAGAACCTACAAAAATACTCCTCCAATTTCATTCCAAAGAACTTGGCAGCTGTTTATAAGCTAATTTCATAATGATTTCCTTGTGTTGCGGGTAAACCTTCAACAGTTCATCTTGTGTAAACAGTTCAAAGTCTTGAAATTCAAATCCCGGGGAAACCATACATCCCACTAGTGAACAAGTATCCTTCTCTGAAACGGAAGACCCAAATATTGAATTTTTCTTCACTAAGACTTGAGGTACTTCGCCTGCATCTAGATTCATTCCTACCTTTATTTCTTTATATTCACCACTTTCATCAATCACATGGATACTCAAAGAGCTGCCACCATGATAGTACCATAGTTCATCTGATTTAAGACGGTGGAAATGGGAAACATCTTCAGAGGGTAAAAGGAAATAAATACTGGTATAAAGCTTACGTTTCCCCTCATAATTTACCGATAGTTCGTTATCACTAATTTGTTCTTCTGACTTAAAAGTTTCTTTGTAATAACCGCCTTCAGGGTGAGGTGTAAGGCCAAGTTTCGAAACCAGGTTATTCAAATCATAAATTTGCATGATATAATCCCACCTTTTCTTACATCTTTAACTTACTATCCTTCTTTACACAACAATAAAAGCTGCCTTCATGGCAGCATATTTTCACTAGATTTGCCTTTGACTTCAGCCACTTAATTAAAAAACTTTCTAAACAAAAAGATAACATTATTTTTTTTCTAACTTTTCAAAGGAATTTAAGCGGCTAAACCAGTGAGCCAGTAAATAGAACGAGGTTAGGATTAAGAAAGAATATGTATAAGACCAATCAATTTTCTTGTATAAATCAAATTTAGCCAATACTGGCATACCCACATATGCACCTAGGACTCCGAAAAAAACTGCTTTTAGATATGGATTAAAGTTAGGTTTATATTGCAACAATAGCATGACAAACACTGGTAAAACAGAAAGTCTGTACGAAAAATTTATTGTGGCTACGGGGACTACCTTCACCGGATAAGCCCACTTTCCAAAACTAACTCCAAGCGTATCAAGGATTTCTGATAATACCATCACCAATAAACCTGCAGAAAATAAACGAGCTGAGCTTTCACGATTACGGAATATCCCCCAAAAAATCCAAGGTGCCACGATCATAGCTAATGCAGCCCACCATTGCCCAGTAAATAAAAAAGCATTCATGACTGTTTCAACAATTAATTGGTTTGCTTCCGTTATCATTTGAGTTGCTTTATCTACTTGTTTCAATCCATCTTGGTAAGTCATACTGCCCACCTCATCATGTTTCTATCTCCTATTATTTTATACTATAGATACTTTAGCTATTCTCTTCCATAGTTAAATCAGTTTTTGCACAAAGTGCAAAAAAAGCACCCATTTAAGAGTGCTTACTGAACTATAACAGTTGTATTAGACCGACACATTATTATTGCTTATCTTATAGTTTTTAATGCTTTACTCCATTGCTCTACTTCACCAAGCATGGCATTGACATTATCAAGGTGTAGGTCCTGCGGTTTGAATTCAGACCCATTCACAAAATCGGTAAATAAGCTCAATGTTGGATGTGTACGAACGTCCGCAATTTTTAATTCACCGCAAATTCCGCGTAAATGCTCAGCAGCACGGGCCCCGCCAGTAGAACCATAACTTACAATACCAGCTGCTTTGTTGTTCCAAGCTTCACGAGCAAAATCAAGAGCATTTTTTAAGGCTCCTGTAATACTGTGATTGTATTCTTGAACGATGAAAACAAATCCATCTAGTTCTGCAAGTTTCCCATTCCAAGCAGCAATTCCTGGTTCTGATCCATCGGTAGTTCCTAAAAACGGTAAATTGAAATCAGCGATATCAACGATTTCATAATTTGCGTCAGTGCGTTTGTCGGCAATTCCTTTTACCCATTCACCTACTTGTGGACTAACGCGCCCTTGACGTGTGCTTCCTAGAATAATTCCAATGTTTACTTTTTCATTTGTCACTGTTTCTTCCTCCTTCATTTGTTTCCCAAATAGGTTGTCTAAAAAACCCATCAATCACACCTCCTATACTATTATCATGGTACTTTTTACCCCTAAAAATTCTTCATTCGTTCAATCCTAAAAATTTCTTCTATATTTATACATGGATTTGTTCAAAAAAAAAAAGATACATTCAGGCTAGACCTTTACCTGATTTGTATCCCTTTTTTTCTTTGTTATCTTACAAGAGCTTTTTCAGATCCGCAATAAGACTGTTTACCTCTCCCTCTTTTGTTGCCCATGATGTGACGAGCCGAATAGCAGATGAATCAGAATCTACCTTCTCCCAGATATGAAAAGCATATTTGGTTTGCAGCTCCGTGATGACAGCATTCAGCAGTATCGGAAAAATTTGATTGGACGGTGAGTGAGTTAGAAACTTTACATTCGCCTTTTCGAGCTCGTTTCTAATCCTACCAGCCAGCTTATTCGCATGGATAGCCAGATCAAAGAACAAATTATCACGGAAAAGTTCTAAGAACTGTATGCCCATCAATCTTCCTTTTGCAAGCAGCGCCCCCTTTTGTTTAATATGATAACGAAAATCTTCCTTTAAAGATTCACGGCAAATCACTAAAGCCTCACCAATCAGAGCTCCATTCTTTGTTCCACCAATGTAAAATGCATCCACTAGGGTAGGGAGATCACTCAACTGCAGGTCATTCTCTTCCGAACATAACGCAGAACCAAGCCTCGCACCATCCATATACAATATAAGTTGATTACGTTGGCAAAAGTTATGTAACTCCTGAAGTTCGCTCTTAGAATATATGGAGCCAATTTCAGTAGAATTTGATATGTATACTAATTTCGGCTTCACCATGTGTTCATCTGGATGAATATCAAGGACTCCTTGCAAATCTGATGGTGAAAGTTTTCCATCTTTGCCCTCAACTGATAGTATTTTATGACCGGTTGCCTCGATGGCACCTGTTTCATGCCCAAGGATATGTCCACTGCTAACCGCAATTGCCGCTTCATGTGGTCTAAGAAAGGCTGAAATTGCGATAATATTTGTTTGTGTTCCGCCTGAAATGAAGTGAATATCTGCGTTTTCGCTTCCGATTTTTTCCTTTATCCTTTCAATTGCTTTTTTCGAATAACGATCCAGGCCGTACCCCTCATCCTGCTCCTGGTTGGTTTCTAATAGTGTATTCAGTATTTTAGGATGTGCCCCTTCACTGTAATCGTTCTTAAAACTGTACATTTTATTGCCCCCGTTTATCACTTTTTCTAATTATACCTATATATCTTACCAAGATTTTTTATAACCCGCCAAAATAAAGAAATATGTCTTAACAAAAAAAGAAGGAAGATATTCACTACCACTCACTTGACTCTTTTTGATATTATTACCATTAACAGAATTTCATTATGGATTATTAAGGGAGACTAAAAAAGTGAAGACCTATAAAAGGAAAGGAAATTTAATTACCTTGCACCCTGCCCAAATCCTAGTTCTCGGCTTCGGTGGTCTAATTTTATTGGGGTAAAATATGCAGAAGAAAAAATATTAATTGGATGATAGAAAACACACCGTTTATGCTTTAAACGGTGTGTTTTGCTGGTTTATCGCTTATCTTTCTAGGATTTCCTTGATTTTTTTCAAATCTTTCATGTTCGCTTTTTTCATCATAGTAGACATGAACGGCGAGATTATTTTTGAAAAGCCAGTTGGATTCCCTTTATTTCTTAAAGTCATACGTGTTTGATTATCATTAATAACTTGCCATGTATAAATAGTCTCCATTGTAAAAGGTCCTTGGGCGGTTTTCATCACTAACTTCTTACCTGGAACAAACTCTACAATCTCATACACATAGGCAAGTTCTCGCCCTATAAACTTCGCCTTAAAAGCAATTTGAGAACCAACCGCGAGTGGTTTTGGCGATCTCCACTCTGCTGAATGAATATTTACATACCATTCTGGTGCATGATCAGGGTTTGATGCATACTCAGATACTTGTGATATAGGACGATTAATCATTATTTCTGTAACTACATCTACCATTGTCAATTTACTCCACTTTTTTTGGAATTTCTTATAGATAAGTTACCCATATTTTGTTCCGTTTAAGCAATAAAACCTTTACCTATTAAATTAATGTGAGCTTTTTGTCTTAGTAATCTGATCTTTTGATTTTTGGTTAATCTTCTCCAAATCCTTACCTTGAAATACATAAAAAGCCCTCCTAACTATGAATGGAGTTACTCCGAATACTTCTACACAATTCTACTTTTTTATCTAATGAACACTTATTTTATATTTTTATGATTATGTTTTCATTTTATCAAACATATTGTTGATTGGAAATTTAAAAAGGTCGACCAATTCTAACGTAATATTACAAAATTCACTGTTAATTTCATGGTATTCCCTCTTTGAAAAAGAATATTACAAGAAATCATCCAATCCATGTCGAAAAGTATTTTGAATATTATGAAAATATATGTCAATTTTGTGAACTTGTAAAATAAGAGAATAGCCCTCAGGGAAGTAACTGAGGGCTTCTAGTTCATGATTGTTGATTACAAGAAGGAAAAACTTTGTCCATTCGTGCGGAAGGTTTCCTTAACAGGCTAAGCCGCAGGTACATTTATTTTTTCCAAAATACAATGAATAAGCCGCCGGAAATTCCTGGTTCACTCGCTGTACCTCTTTTGCAAATTCTGCCTCCGTTTTTGGGACAGTTGCTAATGAATTCGCCTTATCCCGGGTGTCGATGTTAGCTCCAGGTGGTACAAAGCTGTTCGGTTTCAACTCTACTCCATTGGTAACCACAGATCCAGAGGAAATAAAGCTTCCCTCCCCAATAATTGCATTATACACGATTGACTTAAAGCCGATAAAAACGTCGTCATCCACTTGGCATGGGCCATGTACCAGGGCACCATGCGCAACAGAAACCCTGTTCCCAATATAAATGGAATACTTTTTATTGTTCTTTTCAAAATACTTGTTTTTTAAGCCGTGAAGGATAACACCGTCTTGAAGATTACTATTGCTTCCAATATAAAAAGGAGTTCCTTCATCCGCTCTGATACTTACAAATGGACCGACGAAGGTATTATTTTGAATGGTTACATCACCAACCACATACGTAAAAGGACTTAAAAATGCTTGATTATGAATAATTGGAAACCGAGGATATGGATTTACCGAAGTTGCTGGATTATAACCCACATAGTAACTATAAAGATTGAATGGTCCATTATGATATCCTTGATGATTCCACATTGCTACCTCTCCTTTCATATATTCTAAGCACCTTTAAATTTTATGTTTTCACTTATAAAAAAGACCGTTGAATAAATTAGAAGAAATATAGGGAGTAAACATCATCAAAAAAAAAATACAAAAATGCTGCATAATCGGCTATTTATGTATAAATGGTGCCTGTCACCGAAACAGCCAGATGCCTATTCGGCCTCTGGCTGTTTCGGTTTAGGTTCTCCGTTGTTGGTTTGCTGCTGATTGGTTTTGAAGATATCCTTTGATAGAGCGTTTAGTTTGTTTACGAAGCGGTTGAATCCAAATCCTACGAAGAAGGCTAAGCTTATTTGTGCATAAGGGGTGTCTTTAAAGTCGACGAATTCGATTAGTAGGATTCCGCTTTGGATTAAGGTAACTGCCACGATAGCTGTACCGGTTGCGAATATCGGGTAGAAAATGTACATAATCCATTCCCTATAGTCGTTTAATTCATCTTTCATGTAATGAGAACAAAACATATATAAATGTCGCAGTGAGCCCCCAATGGATCCAGCGAAGAAGTAATATAAAAAGATTTTAATATCATCAATAAATGGCAGTGATTCATCAAGTGCTCCAGTCCATACGATACCTATTGCTATAAAACTCCCAAAAAACAGCAGTGAAAGATATAGTAAAATACCGGCTTTTAACCAATTATTCACCCAAATCACCCCGCTTGTGATACTCCATCCTATGTGGTAACAGCTAAGGGGGTGACTAATATAGTGTACATAAGCCCAATAATTTGTTATTTTACTAAATACGAATGGCTGGAAAGTGCAGGATTACTTACCTTCCACTACTTCTTTAAATATTTCATAAGAACGTTTTTGTTTCTCAACATCGTAGATATATGACACTGCCATAATTTCATCAACACCGTAGTAGTCTTGGAAGCTTGTCAACTGCTGTCGGATGGTTTCTTTGCTTCCGATTAAGGTCACGCTGGACATGGATTTTGCCATCTCTTCCTCCATCGGGGTCCAAATTCCATCCATGCTTTCAACTGGCGGTTGCAATGGATTTCGTGAACCACGGACAACGTTTAGGAAAAACTGATGCATTGTAGTTTGTAAGATTTTAGCCTCTTCATCCGTTTCTGCTCCTATGACATTTAAACATACCATCATATATGGTTTATCTAGGTACTCAGAAGGCTGGAATCGCTCACGATAAATTTTAATTGCTTCTCCCATGAATTTTGGTGCAAAATGTGATGCAAATACATATGGCAGACCTAAGCTTGCAGCTAAATATGCAGAATCGGTGGATGATCCTAGAATATAAATTGGTACGTTGGTATCCACACCCGGATAGGCTTTGACATACCCTTGATGCTCTTCTGGCCCAAAATAAGTAAGGAGTGCCTGAACATCCTCTGGAAAGGTATAAACGGAATCATTTTTTGAGCGGCGCAATGCATTAGCAGTCATCATATCTGTTCCAGGTGCACGTCCGAGTCCAAGTTCCACTCGATTAGGAAATATAGTTGCCATTGTCCCGAATTGTTCGGCTACGACAAGCGGCGAATGGTTTGGCAGCATAATTCCACCAGAACCTACCTTGATTGTTTTGGTATGCTCCAATGTATGTTTGATTAGTATGGCTGTTGCTGAACTAACAAGTGTTGGAGTATTGTGGTGCTCAGCAATCCAGTACCGTTCATAACCCATTGCCTCAGTTGCTTGCGCTAGATCAATCATTTCCTCAATCGCTTGCTGCGAAGTCCGTCCTTCGCGGATCGGAGCTAGATTTAAGACTGATACAGGTATATTAAAAGTTCCCATTATATTTATTAGTCCTTTCTTTTTAAAGGTATATTTCTATAGTAACAATAGAAATACAAGAAACAAACTTATATGCTTTCGTTAATAATTCTAAAATTATCCTTTGTCACTTCCAATAAAATGATTCATTACATGATTCAATTACCACCCCATGTTTTAACTCCTCCACTAACACCCTATCTACTAAATTGGAAGATACCCCCATAACATTCATAGACTTCAAATTGTCCTCTCTATGTAATTTAACTGTAATACTATTCTATTTTTTCTATTCATAGTAATAGTTTTAAATACATTAAACCAACTTGGAGGACTAGAATAATGAAAAAACTTATCACTTTAGTAACAATCGCCGCTTCACTACTTTTTGCTTCCCCCGCTTTTGCTTATACAGTAAAACCTGGAGACACGATGTCAAAAATTGCTAGAGAGCATCATTTAACACTTCAGGAATTAGCTGATGATAATCCTCAAATTTCCAATCTAAATCTCATTTATCCTGGTCAAGAGATCAATACAAATAAAACTATTAGATCTAATGAACCGAAAATAGCAGAACCCGTGAACGTAAATCTATCAAGCGAAGAAATAGATTTGCTGGCGCGATTAGTAAGAGCAGAGGCGCAAACGGAATCCTTAGAGGGCAAGATTGCCGTCGCTTGTGTAGTACTTAACAGAGTCGAAAGTCCCCAATTTCCAGACACCATTAAGGAGGTTATCTATGCCCCTGGCCAGTTCCAACCAGTCGCAAATGGAGAAATTAATAAGCCAGCCGATGAGGAATCTATTCAGGCCGTAAAAGCCGCTCTAACAGAACAACGCCAAATAGCTCCTGGTGCTTTATTCTTTTATAATCCTGCTATCGCCACCAGCAGATGGCTCGATTCAAGAACCACCACACTTGTCATTGGACAACATGTCTTTAAAAAATAAAAAAGGATCAGCTTTGGTCCTTTTCTCGTATTATTTATCTTTTTCCCTAAATTATGAAATCTAGAATAAAAAGGCCTATCATCGTCTCAAAATAGATAGGAAGGATGTGAGTGCATGTCGAAAGAAGTAATTATTGAGGAGTTAAATACTTTATTAAGAGGTACATATATGGGTATTCGTTCTTTTGAACACTATATCCAAAAGGCAGAAGAAAATGAATTAAAGAAGGTCTTTCAATCCATGCAGCAAGAGGTTAAGCTGAATGCTCAGAAACTTGCTGTGCGGATTCAAAATCTTGGCGGTGTTCCAGCAGATGGTGAAGGTTTCTCTGGTTCAATCCACAGTTTTATGCACAAAGCCATGCATCCGGATGATACAAAGGAAATGATTGAAGACGCTTTGAAGAGCTTAGATCATTATGGAGTTCATTATTCTGAAGAGCTTGTCAGGGGTGACCTCGACTCTGAAAGCAGGCAGCTTGCCGAAGATGTCATTGACACGAGCCGTAGACAAATCGAACAACTGAAACAATTACTTCATTAATAGTAATCAAAAAAAATGACGTGCGCATACACACGTCATTTTCATGTTATTTTTTCTATGTTGTTTCTTAGAACCATATCCTTTTATAATAATCATACTCATATAAATCCATGTTCTCATCATTATCTTTTTTTGGGGCACACTCTTCACAAGGTTCTTCTGACTTGGTATGTTCACATTGTTCTAATAAAAGTTCCATGGTTTGTTTCCCCTCCCCTAGTTCTTACTATTATTATAATGTAAACGGTTACAAATGTCTCCTATTAAATACTGGAAAATAAATATTTTAGTAGTATATAGTGTCAGATGGGCTTGATGCACCCCACACTATTAAAAATTCATTTTATAGTAATCTTGGGAATGATAGCTCCTGAATCCACAGAATTCATATAGTCTTAATGCGTGGGCATTTTTAGCTTCGACCTCTAGAAAAATTGATAACCCTTTTTCGTCCTCCATTTGAACCACTTCTGTTAATGCTTTTCTGCCGATCCCTTTTCCCTGGAGTTCTGGAAAAACAGCAAATCCATAAATCCAGGCTTCACCATTCATTTCGGAGAGTCGCATTTTCCCTGCAATTTTTCCATCTGTTTCTATAATTAATCTTAGATCCGTTTCAAGGTCTTTATTTTCTTGCTTATACTGGCGTGCTTCCTTTTCATTTAACCCAAAACATTGTACATCAAGTTGAATTTCCGCCTCCGTATCTTCATCCGAAATAGACGGTCTTACAGTAACGGAGTGATTTTTAGGGAACTCCATTTTCTGCCATTTCATTTGATACTCCACCATAGATAATTCGCAAGGGATATTCTTTAAAAACCCCTTTGCAGATTGAGATTCGGATGGTGCATTTAACAAAATAATCCTCGCTTCACGTTTCATGGCTTCCTCAAGTGCTTCTACAAGTAACTTCGAAAAGATTCCTCTCCTTCGGTAATTCGGGTGCACCATTCCGCAAATTTCTACCTTATTTCCAAAATAATAGCTTCCAAGGAAACCAACAAGCTTCCCCTCATTATAATGGAAAAAATCTTCCTTACGATTTTCAGACCTGCTTTCAAGCATATCAAAATTAAGCTTCAGCTGAAGCTGTCCTTCTTCCTCGCAAATTGCCTGAAGCACTTTTATATTTTTCAATTCTTCTTTCGTCAGCATTTTTTTGCTCCTTTTAAATGTAAAATTTGGGATCAAACAAAAATTGCCTTGAATTCAAGCCTAATTACCATTAAAAACTAAATAAAATATCCCAGCCAACGGTGATTGAATTGGATAAGTCAGAAAAATGGAAGAAATTATCTAAACCTATTATAATTGTTTTATTCTAAATAATGAAACAAAATATCCACAAAAAAAGGATAGATTTGGAATCTACCCTCCTTAACTAATTTACTTTTCCTGTTTGTTATTTTCAATACCTTCTTTTTTTCCTTTTGTTAAGGTTCTTCTGTCGCTTGCTTTTGGCGGTTCTTCCATCCAGCCATTTTCAATCATGAGATTGGCACCGTCTTCAGCATATCTGACGAGTTCTGTCGTCATTGCCATATATTTTTCTGCAATGTCTGCCCTTGATGTAACACTCAAAGCCGTGCCATAAAAGGCAATTGCAATCTGTGACGACAGTTGGACTTGATACATCAGCCATTTATCTGAAAAAGGAGAAGTGGTAGAGCTTGTAACATGGGATTGCCAGGATACAGGAGAATTGAGCATTTCCTCACGAAAAATTCTTTCAAAAGCCGTGATATGTTTAGTGGAAATTTCCATGCCCCTATTAATATATTGTCGGACTTTTTTGGATGCAGCCACTTGGCAAAAACCAACTTTTAATGCAACATGCATATGCATCTTGTTCATATTAAAGGTAATATCCCCTATTTCAATCCCAGTTAATGGTCGACGCTCCCCAAACCAGCCAGTCAAAAAACTTTGATGTTTTACAAAGTCAATATTTTCAGGTGCTGGAAGGACTGGCGGCCGCGAGAAAAGCCCTTTAGTGAGAAGTGCTTCAATGTTTTTTTCAAATAGCGACATCGTTTCTGTATTACAGTTAATATAATATTGCCGTAGATCAGCGCGAATAGAAGTACTCAGAGAAAGAGAATAACCTGTTAGCCCCTGAAGAGTCATTATGTACATATAGTATAAATAGAAAGGATCTTGGAAGAGACGTGGTGCATGGATGTTTACATCCTCCTCTGTAAAGCCCTTTGGTATTGGATAACCTTCCCCTTCAAAAAACTCCTTCACCTTTTGAACATGACTTTCTGAAAGCTCAAGTGACTTTTTATAAATCTTTATAATATCTGGGTCTTCCAAGTGTTCAAGTGCATATCGAATAAAACATATAGACATGGTTTCAAACATAAATTGAGTCCATAAACTGGAAATCTCTGGAGCCGTTAAAGATATTCGGGTTGGTTGCATAACACCCTTCCTTTACGTTAAAAGATCATCCAAGATATCAAATCAGACTATTTAGATGACAATTCATCACGATCAATGGCTTTTGGAGGCTGTTCCATCCACCCATGATCAATCATAATATTTGCCCCGTCCTCCACAAATAAAGAAACCTCAGAAAGTGCTTTCAAATACATTAAACCAATATCTCTACGTCCATTTACGGCCATTGAGTTTGCGAATGACCGAATTTTAATCGAAAACATATCTACTTTGTGAAATACCATAAGTCTATCTGAAAATGGCGAAAAAGTAGACGCAGTCACCAAATGGTCAATCTGGGATGGAAACGGCAAATTTTCCTTATGTAGTTTATCTTGAAAATTCTGAACTTCCCGATCGGTAATCGCTTTTCCTCTTATAAAAAATTGTCTTACTTTCTCCTTTTTTGCAACTTGGCTAAAACCAATTAATAGAGCTTTACTTGTAATATTGTTCTCAATATTATCATAAAGATGAGTGATTTCGAGCGCATGTAATTGTCGAACATCACCGAAGAAACCATTCAAATAGTTTTCCTTTTTAATAAAGTCCACTTTTTTGGGCACTGGAATGGTTGGCGGTCTCATGATATAACCTTTCTCAATCAAAACGTTGTTAATCTGCCCCAACAGAATGGTGGTCGTTTCATTACAATGGATGAAAAATTCTCGTACGTCCTCTCTCATCATCATAGGAATGGCAATCGCATATAAACTAAGTCCCGCTTTGGCAGCATATTTCAAATAATGCACATAAAATTGGTCTTCGAATAAGCGAGGGGCACCTAGATTTACGTCCTCTTGTGTAAATCCTACAGGAATTGGGAAGTCATCTTTTTTTAAAAACTTCTCAATTGTTTGCATAAAGTCAACAGTGAGTGCAAGACCATTCTCTAGTAGTGTTTTGATATGCTCATCTTCAACATGCTTTAGAAAATACTGTAATATCTTATGAGACATACTATTCCCTACATAGGTAGCCCATAGCTTTCCCATTTCGACAGCCGTAAACGGGTTTTCTGGAGCTAATTTATCTGAGCTAATGTTAATTGGCTTCATTAAATCCATGTTTATACCCCTTAACCTTATTTTCCCTTTAGTTTTTTCTACATTGCGTAATATATTCTCATTTCTGTTAATAAATCGGTACTTTAAAAAATATGACAAAGAATAAAATGATTGGAATGGAGATGATCAATGCTGCAATGGGACGTTTATAATGTAAAAGCAGCATAGAAAAAATGATCAAATTGAATAAAACGGACCATGCCATTGTCCAGCCGTTGTGATGCATAACTAAATCAAAGTAACGCAAATTTATGTATTCTACTAGTGAAAATAGAGCGACCCAGAAAAGTAACCACAAAACCACTTTTATTGTCTTTTCTGGTAAATTTCCCAGATAAATTAACACCGATGCTGGATAAGCAACAAACATGATTAATAATGAAACAGTAAGATGATTAGGTAAGAAATTTTGACCAAAGATCGTCTCCTTGTACTCCCACATAAGATGATTTTTACATAGAACATTATAAAGTAAGTCACCAAACCAAAAGAATAATATGGTGGCATGGTATTTAGACCAGTTCCTCCAATCACCCCATTTCAATCCGGCAATGAGAAACAAGCTATTCAAAAATAAGTGCACCTCATCAGCTCCGTTTTTTCTATTTACATTAATTATTTCGGTATAACATATTATTTACTGGAAATAAATTGGATATTCCGTAATTATTTCAGTCACCATATAGTCAAACAATGGACAAAGAAAAAACGTCTCTGCTTTGCACAGAGACGTTCCATTCACTATTAAGAAATTATTTGATTAACATATATAAGTTCGTCTGCCTCTTCACAAAAACCAGTTTAAGAAACAATTAGACTGATATCTTCATTTCTTCTGGTTGAATGCTATCCTTTCCTAATTGCACCTTCTACATTGACAATAAACATTGATTTTATCCCCTCTTATCATTTTAATATTTCATGTAGAACGGTGCGCCCTAATAATTTCTAGATATTGTACATCGCCTAATCCATACTCTTTGAAATTTTCTAAGAGGGCATATACAAGTTCTTTTTCCGTCATAAGTTGGTTATTTTTAATATACATCATTAGGTTACTGTCCTCATGAAGATAAGTTAAATACAACTCAACGCCCCTCCTTAAGGGGACTAGATGGATTGATTCAGGGAGCGTTTTATGTACCAATACTTCCATAAAAAGTTCATAATAACCTGCTGCCATTAAAGTGTAATTTTCAATAGGTTCAAACTTATCGCCAACAATATGCAGGTCAATGGGCTTACTGTGACCCTTTTTGTCAAGCCAAGCAAGAATCGTGAGGATATTGATTTGACAAAACATATCCATGTCAAACCAGAGTTCTATGTGGGTAAAACCATTACTAAAGAGTGGCTTTAATGGGTTTAACGTAATATCAGTATATTTTTCTGGAGATACGTGATGAACCTTTGCACGTTTTTCGACGAATTCCGGTGTGAATAGGTCTTCTGTTGTTTCCCCAAAACACATTGCTTCGTTAAAAGGAATCATCTTTTGACCCTGCAGGAAACTCTTCTTTTTAAAAATATCGTACATTGCTCGTCCATTTAATATATGTAATGTTGTTTCTTGAACCATCGCTACCAAACCTGCCCTTTCTTTAACCCTTAACTAAGCACTCCTTTTTGAACATCAGTTATTGCTCTAATAGTTTTTCCATCACAACTATGCTCACTGGGAATTTATCAGGATTCGTAACCATTTCCTCTTCCGTAACGGTATAACCAATAGATTGATATAAAAGCACATTATGAGTCAGGCTGCTTCTAACTTTACATTGTAGTTTATGAATTCCCTCTTTTTTAGTATAATCCTCGAGCCAAGAAAGCATTGATTTTGCTATTCCTCTTCCTCTCGCATAAGGTGGAACCGATACTCTAGAAAAATATAAAGTTTGACCTTTCGTTTTAAATCGTAAAGACCCAAGTGGATTCCCATCTATGTAACATAATATAAATTTTTCTGAACCATTACGAAAAGAATTCCTCAAAGAATCGACAGGTTCATTAATCGCACTTGAAGGTACTTCAAGAAATCGATACTCTTCAAATGCCTCTTGCATTAGTTTGTGCGCAATGACAATTTCCGCTTCATTTCCCAGTTTTATCATTAAGTTTAACCCCCGTTAAGTAAGAAATTTCTCTTTAAATATTGGGCTAAGTTCACTCCACACATCGAATTTATTACCATCAGGATCATAGAAAACAAAGTTTCTTCCGCTATGTCCTCTATTCTCAATAACTCCCACTTTAATTTCTTTTTCTTTAAACTCCCGATGAATGTCTTCAAGAACATTTAGTCCATTCACTTCGAATGTCATGGAGAAACACTCTTCACCGTAGGAATTATAGAAGTTAGCGCTTTGATTTTCCTGTGCCTTTACGAGAAAAATACTTTGATTGGCAAAATCAAGTATAGCTTTGTCTTTATCTTTATAGTTTAATACTGCACCTAAATTGGTTACATACCATTCAGATGAAAGGTCTACATTACTGACTGGTAAATAAGTAGTACCAACTCTAAGTAATTTTTGTTTCATTGCATATTTTCCTTTCAATCTTCCTCATTAATATAAAGTTTTTTTATATCGTAAAAATCTTTTGGTTTCAGTTCAACCAGTACGCAACTTCCTGTTTTAAGCAAAAGCATTGTTCTCCTTTAATATGTTTTAATAGTTATAGCCTATTTTAAATAAAGTTTGACAGTTCATGATCCTCAGACTATTTACTGTTTTGTCTCTTTTGATAAGACTCTCCAATAAAAAAAGTGACTAAAAAAAACAAAATTAACAAACAACAATACTCCAATCAAAAGATGTTACAAACATAGGAAGAAGTATTTCCAGAACATTCTACCCCCTTTTTTGCCTAATCTTATTCTTATTCGCTTTTTAATTAAAATTTTCCTTTTTCCACCATTTAAAGAATAGACAAAAGGTATTTAAACTTGGTAAGATGTCTAGTAACATAATTCATTTATTGAAAAAGGAGCTACACATAATGTTTTTGACAAAGCTTCAACAAGAGGAGAAAGAAGCGTTTCTTGAGTTAGCATATCTAATGGCCACCATTGATGGGAAATTCTCGGTATTTGAAAATCCTGTTATCGCGAAGTATAAAAAGGAAATGGATCTTGATGATTATAAAATCAAAGGCTTAGCGATTGATGATATTCTTAAGGTTTTTAAAGAGGAACGCTCCAAACATATTGTTCTAACTGAAATCCTTCGCTTAGTATATTCAGACGGAATTGTTCATGAAACTGAACTTGAATCCATTACTTTAATTAAAGAGCACTTTGGTTTTGATGCAAACAAATATGCTAATTTCAAGGATTGGATTGAAGGAATCAAAGAATTAGCTGATTACCCAGAGCATGAATAAATAATGAGAAAAAGCAACGCTCAATGACGTTGCTCTTTCTCATTTTCGACCTTTTCGCAAAAGATAAAGGTTTTTCTTTATTTCTTTTTCTACACTCAGAAAAAATTTCTCTATTCCCTTGTTTGCTCCTCCACTTATGACTCGCTCTGCTGCACCAGACAGGGTTCCTGAGACTTTCACTTCGGCACGTATATTGAGCTGTGTGCTTCCCTGTTGGTCATTGAAAAATATCTCCCCGTTGCCGCTGATCTCCCCTAAATTACCTCTACCTTTCAGAAGCAATTGAAAATATGACGGGACCTGTTCCTTTTCCAAACTAACCTCGAGTGTAAAAACATCCTTTAATGGACCTATGTTAACATCAATTTCAGCTTGGTAAAATCCCTTTGAGCTTTGAACAAACGTTCTGCAGCTAGGGATTGCACTTCCTAGAACCTTTTCATCCTTGATGTACTTCCAGACAACCTTTCTCGGCAAACCAAAAGTATGCTGGTATTCAATTTTCAAAGGATCCCCTCCATTTTGAAGGTCTTTAAGTTAAAATACCTACTTAACTAATATTCATTTTACAAATGAATATTCAAAATTTATTTTTAGTGTGAAGGGACCCTTTAAACTAAAAAAGACGATAACCAAAGTCATCGCTATTTTAACGATATTCAATTTCTTCGTCTGATCGATACATGATATAAAATGGATAAGTTCCATCATAATAGTAGCCTGTTTCATTATGATACCTTTTGGTTTGTATCATGGATGGAAATCCTTGCTGCATTAATTTCCGACGCAGTCTCCCCACATTTGTAATATACGTGTTTGGAATAATCGTATCGACAACTGATAAATCATGCCTTGTGGCTGGCACCGCTTCTGAACTATTTAATAGAAAGTAACTCAGCATGTTTCCTTGATCCTGAGTGAGTGAAGCTTCCTTCCCGTTAAAAAAAGCCATAATCGTCCGATCACTAAAATAAACTAGCAGGGTATCATGCGGCGGCCTGGAAATTAGTTTCTCACATTCTGCTTTAGAACAAGTCGTTCTTCCATCTTTATTCACCTTATAAAACGCATGGCGCATTAAATATTGTTCATTTTCTATTAAACTGCTGAACAATGGAGATAACTCCTGTTTCGGTATTTCCTGCGTCTTCGCAAGTGGTAATTGATTCATTTTTTCATACGTTTCCTTGGCAATATGCAACGCACAATTGGTTAAGTACAAATGGGCATTTAACTGCTGCTGTTCATTTAATTGATAGAGATGCTGTTTATGGTAATGATCATTATCCAATGCATTTCGGAAATATTGAATCGCTTTTGTATAATCATTAAATTTATAAGACAAGAAACCTAGTCGATAGGCTGCCAATGGATTTGTTTTATCGTACTTTAACGCTTCCTCCAAGCAGCGAGTCGCCAAGTAATCATCTTTTTGATATTCGGTCTTCAAATACGTTCCATAATGAATGAGGCAGTAAATCAATTTTCGTTTTACATAATCAAGCGAGCTTTGAACATCCTCATTGTGTTGCCGGACAAGCAGGGAGAGTTTTCGGTACATTTCCTTGTACACATCAATTTTCATTGAATAATTAGTATAACCGTGCTCCTCTTCCTGCTCATTCAGTTCCTCTTCTATCTCTTCTAATTCTTCAATCGTTTTATCTCTTAAACTCATTATTGTCCCTCCCCCAAAGTTTTATGATATACGTTTTTCGCCACATCTTGATAAATTCCTTCTATTCCCTACATGAAAACATTTTGCAATTATCCCAAATAATCCTATTCTCAAACTATCTTATGAGCGACTTGAAAATCAAATTAGCCAAACTCACAGAATCAGTTACATACACCTTAACTCATACATAGACTAATGAGGAATTTACTAATTAATTATTAGGGAGATGACTGTAATTTGTATAACCCTTATCAATACAATCCTTATCACTTTAATCAAGCTCATCAATATGCCCCAAACCCAAATAAACACACGGTACTAAGAACTGTCGAGCCTTTTGTACAATATGGATTACATGAAGCAAAACACACTTCTTATGCTCATGCATTAAGAGAGGTTGCAGCTATTACCTACCTTATGGGTATGGGCTATAATCCTAACATTGCCCACAGGATAGTTGAGTCTTGGGAGATCAACGAGGTATTTTATCCGGGGCAAAGATTTAATTCCTAACCTTTCAAAAGGTAATAAACAAGACCAAATCGGATGTGATTTGGTCTTTCAATTAATAAATACAAAAGATGTTACACCGCAAAAGAGGAACTACTCCAGCACAGCCTTTTAAACCACTAATTAACTTTTATTCATCCTCATCTTCTTCATTTTCATCTTCTTCATCTTTATCTTTATCCTTTTTCCCCTTGTTCTTTTCCTTATTGCCCTTTCCCTTTCCATTGTTTTTCTCTTGCTTTTCTTTTTCCTTTTCCTGCTCTTTCCTTGCTTTTTCTTCTTTTTCTTTCATCTTTTTGATTTCATTTTTGTATTTTTTTTCAATGCTTGTTAAGGCAAATTTTTCATTAGATAGCTCTGATTTTGCTTTTGATAGTATTTCTTTAAAAATAACTGGTGTGGTACCACTGCTGGATGTGGCTAAGTAGTGATTTTCATCGGTTTGATCATAACCGAGCCAAACTGCTCCGACGATGTCAGGCGTATATCCAACAAACCAATGATCCTTTGTTCCCGCGTCGATTGCAAATGGCAGCTGTGTGGATCCTGTTTTACCGGCAACATCAAAACCATCTAAGAAAGCATTCTTCCCAGTACCTTCTTCAACAACACCTTTTAGCATGTAGGTGATTTTTTGAGCGATTTCTGGTTTTATCACTGTAGTTGATTTGCTCTTCCATTTAGCAATAACCTTGCCTTCTGCGTCTACAATTTTTTGGATAGAGTGTGCTTCCACCATGTTTCCATTATTAGCAAAAGCACTGTAGGCTTGTGCCATTGCTAACGGTGAGGTTCCATCGTGCATACCACCTAGGGCAATCCCAAGTGCTCGATCTTCTTCTTGTAAAGGTATACCGAATTTTTCCACAGCCTTCGTGCCCTTTTCCAAGCCAATCTCATTTAATAACCAAACAGGAGGAACATTGTACGAATTTACGACCGCATCATACATTGTTACCTGACCTCGATATTGCTTATCATAATTCTGAGGCTGGTATCCGCCAATATCCAATGGTTTATCTTCCAACAGATCAAATATTTCATAACCTTGCTCTAACGCAGGTGTGTATACAGCTAATGGTTTCATAGTCGAACCTGGCTGTCGAATTAATTGGGTAGCCCTGTTGAATCCTAAAAAGGTATGCTCACCTCTTCCTCCAACTAGTGCTTGAATACCGCCATTCTCAGGATCAATTAGTATCGCCCCGCTTTGAAGGAGTTGATCCTCTGGACTCTCTGGGAAAAGATTACCATTCTGATAAACTTCCTCTGTGGCCTTCTGAATTGCAGGATTTAATTCTGTATAAATATGAAGCCCGCCTGACAGAACTTCATTTTTGGTCAGCTGATATTTCTTCATGGCTTCTTCGATAATATGGTCAACATAATAAGGATACTTGCCATCATACTCGTCTTCCACTTTATCTTCATTTAACACAACAGGCTGTTCCTTTGCTTTTTCAACATCGTCTTGGCTAATATATCCTTCCTTTTCCATCAAGGCTAATACAAGATCTCGACGCTCAACAGACTTTTCCATATTTTTAAATGGTGATAGTATAGAAGGTGCTTTAATTAGCCCCGCGAGCATGGCAGATTCGCTTAAGGTTAGTTCACTTGCTTCTTTTCCGAAGTAGGTTTTAGCCGCACGTTGTATCCCCCATGCTCCCTCGCCAAAATAGATTTGATTTAAATACCTCTCCATGATTTCATCTTTTGAGTAGGTACGTTCAATTTTCTTCGTAATAATAACTTCTTTGACCTTCCTTGTATAGGTACGTTCATGCGTCAAAAATGCATTCTTGGCCAGCTGCTGTGTAACGGTACTCCCTCCGGCAACAATGTCACCGCTCAACATATTTTTGAAAAAAGCCTTCATAATCGCAAAATAATTAATTCCATTATGCTTGTAAAAACGTTGATCCTCTGTTGCAACAACAGCATGAATCATTTCTTTTGGTATTTGTTTAATCCCCACACCTTCAATACTCGAATTGGAAATCTTACTAGCAATCTTCCCATTCTGATCATAAATAATCGTCGGCTGTGGAGCTGGTTTGTTTAATTTACTTACATCACTGGTCCAAATAAAGATATTTACGATGAGAAATCCGCATAAAGCAGCAACAATCCCTGCAATGAGCAACTTCTTAACTAAATCCTTTTTTAAGAACTTACTCCAATCCCTTTGTTTAGACGCCCTTCTTTGCTGTCTTTGTTCCATTCGTCCCACGTCTTAACCACCTTTAATTCTACTAACTTACATTATCTTTTTACGTATTGCTCTATTTTAAAACGAAATTTATGAAAGTTAATGAGAAATAAGCCTTACATTCTATAGGACTAAACTATCATTAAAAATTAGAGCACCTGCCTCTCTTATGGTTTTCTGCTCAAAAAAGTAACAATTTTTTTGCAGAAACAATCATACATATATTTGTTATTAAAGGAAATGATGGAAGTAGGTATCCGATAATTGGAGGTGGAATAATGGAAATAGATAAGAAAGTAATGATTACAGCTGCAGAACTTGCTCAGCTTTGGGCTCAATACATGAATGACAGCGGCAGCGCTTGTGTCCTTACCTTTTTCTTAGAAAAGGTGGAAGACCCAGAAATTAAACCTATAATTGAATTTGCATTGCAGTTATCAACGAAACATATTGAAAAATTAACGGTCTTTTTTAATGAGGAGGATTTTCCTGTCCCTTATGGTTTTAAAATAGAAGAGGATGTTGATTTAACGGCTCCGAAGTTGTATACCGACAGTTATGTTCTTCAATTTATCCACCAAATGGCAAAGATTGGTCTAACCACCTATTCAGCAAGCGTCGCATCAGCGGTACGATCCGATATTACTGATTATTACATGGAATGTCTTTCTGAAACGATGCAATTGTACAAAGTTTCAAAGGATCTTTTATTGGAAAAAGGGCTGTATGTAAGGTCTCCTCATTTACCAATGGAGAAGGTGGAATTTGTCAATAAGCAAGCCTTTCTTTGGGATGCAATCGGTGAAAAAAGACCATTAATTGTCGCGGAAGTAGGCAATCTATATGCAAATGTCGAGCGCAACATTTTAGGAGTGGCCACATTAATTGGATTTAGCCAGGTCGCACAGGACAAGGATGTTATACAATTTTTGTTAAGAGGGATCGACATTGGTAAGAAACATATAAAATTATTTGGAAAAAAATTAGAGGAATGTAACCTCCCCGTTCCGGCAAGCTTATCCGCTGAAGTAACAACAAGTACAGCGTACACATTTTCCGATAAACTAATGATGTTTTTTACTACTGGGTTAATTGGCTTAAGTATCGGTTATTACGGTACTGGTGTTGCTCAAAGTCCTCGAATAGATTTGGGAGTCATGTATAACAGACTATCATTAGAAATTCAATTGTATTCAGAGGATGGCGCTAATATCATGATTAATAATAAATGGATGGAACAACCGCCAATGGCTGCAGATCGTGGTGAGTTAGGTACCGAAAAAACGTAAATTCATATGGAAATGGCCGGTCATGTAACCGGCCTTGTTTGTGTTTATCTAAGTATATAAACATTATTGTTGTAGTTGGTTATCTTGGTCCATCTTTCCCTTTGCCAGACTGCTTGTTTCAATATACCTGAATTCTTCCTCTAGGTCACTTAAGGTCCATTCATACAGATGTCGATCTTCTTTTTTGAACACACCCACTTTAAGCAGTTTATCTATAAGAAATTGCCTTCTTTGCTGGACTGCGGTTCGAAGAATGTTCTTCATACCATGTCACCTCCAGTTTTTTTATTGCTCCTAAGTTACCTATCCGATTGTAAACTTTTCCTGGGTGGGTGTGTGTCGATTTTTAGTATTTTTACCTACTCTTAAAGCAAACTTCATCTTAACTTAATAAAAGAAAATAAACTGTATTTTTATTAATGGTCTACGGTGTTAGCCTAGCAGTAGTTAATAACATGCTGATAAAAACACATAATAAAATAAGCGGAGATTTTCCGGTTAGAGGCAGAGTGGAGCTCGTTTCGGGGTAAATAAGGGGAGGTTTTCCGCTTAATCAAAGGAAAATCTCCCATTTTCAAATTTTTCAAGTCAATAGGCGGAATTTTTCCGCCTATTTTTCAGCTCAGGTGCTTAACCTGATCCCTCAACCAATAAGTGCGGACCCTACCGCTAACCTAGAGGCGGGAATCAGTAGCTTTTTATCGACCAGCCCATAAAGATCAATAAAATTGGTACTCAAAGGCTTTTCGATTATACACCGCGTTTATTACCCCATAGCAGGGCATGCAGTTGAGGCAGTACTTTGACATTGTTTAGCTGACTGTCTTCGACTACCCGATTGACGAGCCACTCATATTTATTAAGCAGCTTTTGAATTAGTTCTTGATTATTTCCATTCGTAATGTCGTCATTCCCTACCTGTAAATAAAAAGGTATGCCTACATAACGCTTATGAACCATTCTTGCATATTCGAGATCAGCTTCATCGAAAATAACGACTTTTAAACTAACATTATTTTTAAATTGGTTATCATCTAAATTTATAAAAATAGAATCTAAAATTTCAAAATTAGTTTCCATTTTTGAACTTGGAGGTTTTGGCGAGATGGTGAGTTCATCAATCTTTAAGAACCAATCCTGCCATCTGCTCCCCTGTGTTTCAATTCCAATATTAATCTTGTTTTCTTTTACATAAATCAATTAGGGAATCTAGGTTTTTTAAAAGTGCAGGATTCCCCCCTGAGATGGTAACAAAGGAGAAATTGTCCCCGCCAAGGCCCTTTAGTTCTGTCCAAATTTCTTCTGCGGTCATCTGTCTGATATCATCTTTGGCGCTGCCGTCCCACGTAAAGGCTGAATCACACCAGCTGCAGGAGTAATCGCAGCCGGCTGTTCGAACAAACATGGTAACCTGACCAACCACCATTCCTTCGCCTTGAATCGTGGGTCCGAAAATCTCTAGTACAGGAATTTTGTTCATTCCTCCATCCACTCCCTTCTTGCTTCTGCATAGCTCGTTGGCGTTTCAAAAAGGCGGACAAATTCTACTCTAGCTCCAATGTAACGACCCTTGTTTTCTTCTTTGGCTAATTCTTCTTTCATTTTTTCATAAATCCAAACTACGATATTTTCAGCCGTAGTATTCATTGGTGGAAGGGTTTCATTTAAATAACGGTGATCAAGGTGAATTTCAATTTCATTTTTCCAAATTTCCTTGATATCGCCAAAATCCATCAGTAATCCTCTTTCATCTACATAGCCGCTAATTCCGAAGACTACTTTATAGGTGTGGCCGTGCAGGTTCTTGCATTTACCTTCATAGCAGTGCAGGTGATGGGACGCGTCAAAAGTAAATTCCTTGCTGACTAATACACGCTTATTATGATACTTCAACTCTGTGCGCTGAATATCTTCATCTATTTTTTGTAGTTTATCGACGATTCTAAAGCCGTACATATCTTAAAACCTCCTACTAAGAAAGTCATCGAGTCCGCGTTTTCTTAATACACAGGCAGGACATTCGCCGCAGCCGTCAGAAATAACACCATTGTAGCAGGTTAATGTTTTTTCACGTACAAATTCAAATGCATTTAATTCATCCGCTAATGCCCATGTTTCCGCTTTATTGAGCCACATTAATGGTGTGTGGATGACAAAGTTATCATCCATGGAAAGATTCAAGGTAACATTTAAAGATTTAATAAAAATATCGCGGCAATCCGGGTAGCCGCTGAAATCTGTTTCACAAACACCTGTGACTAAATGCTTTGCTCCAACCTGACGGGCTAGTACTCCGGCAAAGGTAAGGAACAAAAGGTTTCTTCCTGGAACAAACGTTGAAGGAAGTTCACCCTCTTCTCCGTCTTTGACTTCAATATCAGAGCGTGTTAACGCATTGGGTGCGAGCTGATTCAATAAAGACATATCTAAAATATGGTGTTTTACACCTAGTTCATTAGCTATATTTTTGGCACATTCAATTTCTAAACTATGCCGTTGATTGTAGTCGAATGTGACGGCTTCCACCTCTTTAAATTGTTGTAATGCCCAAAATAAACAAGTAGTGCTGTCCTGCCCGCCGCTAAATACGACAATGGCTTTTTCATCTTTTAACATGTTTAAGGAAACTCCTTCCAAAATAGAAAAAGCAGTACCCCAAGATAGAAGTACTGCTTCATCTTAGTTTTTTTAACGAGGGGTGCTAGAACCTCTATTATTTTCTATTTGTATGATACCATAATAAAAGTAAAAGGTTAATCTTTTAAATATTGGGATTATTTTATGTCCAACATTTTTCAATTGACGTTTAGCAAAGTGTCCTTTATCATATGGAGAAGATAATACCCGTACTTACACGGGAGAGGTTCATAGCTGATACCCTCTATAAAAAACTATGGATACATGACTCTATGCCATGTCCATACCGGACATGGCTTTTTGTTTTTATCACATTAGTTGTTATAGATTGATTGCTTGGACTTACTGGAATATACATTACTACTGGAGGTTTTTTTATGTCTGGCCGCACCCACGAAGAAGGATTAAAGGATTTAACACTACTAGGAAATCAAAATACACAATACTCATTTGAATATGCACCTGAGGTGTTGGAGGCAGTCGATAATCTCCACCCAGAGCGTGATTATTTCGTAAAATTTAATTGCCCGGAATTCACTAGTCTTTGCCCACTTACTCATCAACCCGATTTTGCAACGATGTATATCTCATACATTCCAGATAAAAAGATAGTTGAGAGTAAATCTCTAAAACTCTATTTATTCAGCTTCAGAAATCATGGTGATTTCCATGAGGATTGCGTTAATATCATTATGAACGATTTAATTAAGCTTTTGGATCCCCGCTATATTGAGGTTTGGGGTAAATTCACGCCACGCGGCGGTATTTCCATTGATCCGTGGTGCAACTATGGCAAGCCAGGTACCAAGTTCGAGGAAATGGCTACTTTCCGCTTGATGAACCATGACCTTTATCCTGAAAAAGTCGATAATCGTTAATGAAAACTTTTTTTAACATAAATTAAATAGTCTTGTAAACCTGTAACATTTACCATGTGATACATTTGTTTAGTAGACACTAGACGAATGTAGAATGAGTTGATTTGATGTTAAATGTTAAAGAGGTTACCGAACAGCTTCGAGCGGAGGGTATTACTGACAGTGAACAAGTTGTCATTCGTTGGATACTCGATGGAAAAATTAAAGCTAGAAGAACGAAGCACCTAAATCTCGAATACTCGATAACTCCCATTGATTTAGCTTCTTTTATTTTGGAAAAAAAGATTGAGAAGAAAACGAAGCAGTTTGGAGTCGACTATCACGAATGGGAAAAAACGTTCCGTGACAACCAAAAGTTGAAAGAAGAAATTGAGCAGCTAAAAACAACGATACGAATTGAACAAGCAAAAAATCGCTCCTTAAAAAGAATGCTTAAAGCCGAGTATGAGCTTACCGATACTCCGCCATTGACCTTATCCTCGATATTAGGATTAGCTCCTGGGGCAGATAGTGACACTATCAAAAAAGAATTGAAGAAACTATTAAAAGCCCTTCATCCTGATCGAGGCGGAGACGAACGACTATTTAAAGTATTTTATGATCACTATGACAAAGTAAGGGATTCAGCCAAAAGCTGAATCCCCTTTTTTATAATACTTGATTTCCTTTTACCCCATTAATAGAATAACTTGCAACGATGTTTGCGCTTAATGAATGGGATACGGAGCAGTATTTGTCTTTTGACAATTGGATAGCACGGACTACCTTGTCTTCTGTCAGATCCCCTTCGACTGAATAGTGAATATGAAAATCAGTAAATTTCTTCGGTTCTGTGTCGGCACGTGCTCCCTCTACTTCCATAGCAAAACCCGTTAACTCTAAGCGCATTTTCTTTAATATCATCACAATATCAATTCCTGTACAGCCTGCAAGCGAATAAAGCAGCAGTTCTGTCGGTCTCGGACCGCTATTTTGACCTCCAACCTCTGGTGCAGCGTCCATCCTTAATTCATGTCCCGACGGTGTTGTACCCGTAAAAGCCATATCTCCTGTCCATGTAATCGTTGATTTCATTTCTACCATCCCTTCCTATATGTATTCCACCCTATTTTACCTTAAAAAAAGGTTTTGAACCCATAATGGAGTTCAAAACCTTTCGTATTACTTCAATAATGACAAGTCGATTAAGCCTTTAATATCACTGCTTGGAATATATCCAGCTTCTTTGCTGATATCTGCCATTTCTTGAATGACTTTCTCATTAACATCTGTTGTGACTGCTAAACGAGAGAATGCAGCATCTACTTCATCTTTATTTAGCTCTTTACCTGTAAGATTTTTCAAATGTTTCATGACAACTTCTTTGCTCTCTTCAGGATTGTCCTGAATAAATTTTACCGCCTTTTTATGAGCATCTACATACTGCTTTGCTATGTCTTTATTTTTCAAAAAGTCTGCCCTAGCAGCAACGACTGTATTGGTAGATTCCTTACCCCATGCAAATTCATCCCAGTCTAAAAGGAGTTTACCATTTGCTTGGTTTTCTAGAACATACCCCCAAGGCTCTTGTGTTGCAGCTGCGTCCACTTGCTTTTGAACAAATAGAGAAGCTGTATCAGCAGGAGCTGCCGCAAATAAATCCACTGTACCACCGCTAGTTTTCGCTTTTAAATCTGCTTCTTTTAGTGCTTTACGTAACATTACATCCTGTGTGCTTCCTATTACCGGTATTGCTACTTTTTTGCCATCTAAATCTGCTAATTTTTCAACTCCGCTGCCTTCTGCAGCTACTAGAACAGCACCGCCATTTACGGCACCTGAGATGAGGTGATATTCTTTGTTTTTTACATAAAAGTTAAGTAATGGACCAGGTCCGACTGTACCAACATCAATTGCTTTGGTTGCCATTGCTTCCATAAATAGTCCGCCATTTGCAACAGTTTTTGTTTCAATTGTAACATCCTTACCGAAAGCTTCTTCAAAATAGCCGTTTTCAAGTGCCACGATTGTTGCGATATGAGTTAGGTTTGGAAAATAACCAATCTTAACGGTTTTCACTTCTCCACCATCGCCATCGCCTTTATCTTCGTTGGAAGATTGGGCACAGCCGCTTAAAAGCCCTACAAATAAAATCGTGATAAATAGATAAAGCATAGATTTTTTTAACATTTTTTTCTCTCCTGGCTTATTATATTTTATTAAGCTCTTTTTCGAATACCCCATTTTACTTCAACATTTCGTTCAAGTCTTGAAAAAACAACATTATCGACAATAGTCCCAATTATCGCAATGATGATCATGACAGAAATAACTAAATCCATTTGACCGAGTGAACGACCCATTTCAAGCAGCTGTCCAAGTCCGCCTCCGCCGCCAAGAAGTTCACCGGCCATTAGGGCCCGCCATGAAAATGCCCATGCAATCCGCAGACCTGAAATAATTTGCGGTACTGATGCCGGAAGGATAACAGTCCGAAGGAAATGAAAACCACTTGAACCATACACCTTGGCAACTCGCTGATAAAGCTGAGGTACATTCTTAAAACCGCTCGTTGCATTAACCGTCATGGTCCACGTGGCACCAATCGTTACAATAAACAAGATGGAAAAATCATTTAAACCAAACCAGATAATGGCCAGCGGAAACCAAACAATACTTGGAATCGATTGAAGAGCCGTCACCACAAAACCAAGTGTATCTTCGACCAGTTTGTATCTCCAGATGAAGTACCCTAATATTAATCCCACAACAATTGCAATCGTAAACCCGAGGAGAATCCGTCCCATACTTTTTCCAATTGCCAATGTGATTTGACCACTAATTAAGCCGTTAAAAAGGGTTTCGAGTACTTGGGATAGGCTGGGAAACATAAAATCCGGAAGGGAGGAAAATCTAGATGTGACTTCCCATATCACCGCTATCGCCGCGATGAAGATGATCCGTCTTAAAGCTGTAGTCATCACCCATTTCCTCCTTTAATACTTTTTCGATTTCTTCTTGCAAGATGGATAAGATTCTTTGCTCCGTATTTAACGTTACACTATCAGGTGTAACTCCATCCTTCATGGTTGGAACAGGAATGATTTCCTTGATTCTTCCGGGACGTGTGGCAAAAACAACCACTTCTTCTGATAGAAGAACTGCTTCCCTAATATTGTGAGTAATAAAGAAGATGGTAACTTTCGTCTTTCTCCAAATTTCTAGCAGTTCCTTATGGAGGACCATTCTTGTTTGTTCATCTAGTGCTGAAAAAGGCTCATCCATTAACAGGATATCAGGCTCCATAACTAACGCTCTAGCAATGGAAACCCTTTGCTTCATCCCGCCCGATAGTTCGTGAGGATAGGAATTCACATACTTACTGAGGTGAACCATTTTTAAAACATCAAGTGCCTTAGCTTGCGCTTCTTCTTTTGGCATTTTTTTTAGTAACAGCCCGTAGGTTACATTTTCTAAAACAGTCAGCCAAGGAAATAAACCCGCTTCTTGAAATACTACTACTCTTTCAGGGCCAGGTTTTGATACCAAGTCTCCATCGACACGGATTTCGCCGTTATCTGCTTTGTCAAGTCCCGCCACAAGGTATAGTAAAGTTGACTTGCCACATCCTGATGGTCCAACGATCGAAACAAAGCTTCCTTTTTTAACATTCAAATTTATTCCATCAAGTACTTTCACTTTTTCTTTTCTATCATTAACAAAACTTTTCTGGATATTTTCTATCGTTAAATACATCGTTATTTCACCTCTTTTTAATCCCTAGTAAATACATTGGTTTTATTATATTACAACCATTCCTTAAGTCAACTATTATTCTTTGATTCTGAATACTTTTTATTCATTCCTTTCCTCTTTGTTAAGATAAGGATAGCATAAATAGTTTTTTATAGAGGTTGATTGTGGTATCAGTTTTATATTAACTGAATTTTCTTTAAATATTTTTCTACAAAGGTCTAGCAGTCTTGATGGATTCCCGTCGTTATTTGCTAGAACGTTGCTGTTTCTAAAAGAATCTGGTGATTCATGTAGACAAGTTTTTTACAGTCATGGCAGGAGAAACAACCTTCTGCCTCAAACTATTAAAGTAGACGAAAAGCCAGTCTAATGAATAAGTTGAAAGGTGGTCATTGCTATGAGCCAAGATATTACCCTACAACAAATCGCTGAAGGAGTTCCAAAGACACTTTTATATGCATCTGATAGAGATATTGAAGGATTCCAAAAAATCATCGAAGAAACAATTAAACTAAGAGAAGCACATCGAAACCTGCAGAAAATGGTAAAAAGCTTCTCTTCCTCTACGATCCAGCGTACGTAAGATTTTTTGCAAAAAAAAGACCCATCATGGTCAAATGGGTGGGTCTAAACATACCTTTATTAGCATACATATTAACTTAGAAGAACCTATTACTCTTATAAGGAAGTAATAGTTTGTACGGTCTCATCATTAATTTTTGCAAGTTGTGAATAAAGGTTAAAAGTTCTTCTCGAAATAAAGGAATATTAGACCGTCCTTGCATGGCTGTTAACCTTCTATAGTCATTGAGCAATCTATCTAGTTCCTGGCTGCATAGTACCGTTTCTTCACTAGACAGGCCTTTTGCCATCCCTAATTCTATCATCTCAGCTCTCTTCTCGTTTATTGCCTCTTCTAAATCTACTATCCTCATTACAAAATACACCTCTGAAAAAAATAAAATTACCAAGATGCTTTAATCTTTTAATGTCATGAAATGAATTATAGCATTTTTTTTATTCTATTAAATCGTTTCGATAAAACAAGTTAAAAAGTGACAAAACTAGACGAAATTCAAAAATTCAGAAAAATAGCCATAAAAAAAAGAGACAGGAAATCTGTCTCTTTTCGTCGTTAATTATGAAAATTAGTACCGTCTGTTGTTGCTTTGATAATACCTGCACGGATAACAAAATCACCAAAGTGCTCGTCTTGCTCACGTTCTTTCGCATAATGGGAAAGAACGACACCTAGTTCACTCAATATTTCTTCTTCACCAATGTTTTCTCGGTACATTTTACTTAAGCGGCTGCCATCATGAGCGGCTCCTAAGTACATATTATATTTGCCAGGCGCCTTCCCAATAAAGCCAATTTCCCCTAGTGCATGTCGTGCACAGCCGTTCGGGCATCCTGTCATACGAATGGTTATTTCTTTATCTCGAAGACCGTTTTCGTCCACAATATCCTCGATTTTGTCGATTAGACGTGGCAAATAACGTTCAGCTTCTGCCATTGCTAAACCGCATGTTGGCAGAGCAACACAGGCAATCGAGCTGCGACGGAGTGCTGATATATGCTCACCATCCGTTAAACCATATTGTTCAACCAATTCATTAATTTTCTTCTTTTTCTGGTCTGATACATTGGCAATGATTATATTTTGATTGGAAGTCAGACGGATATCACCTGTATGTATCTTGGCAATTTCCCGTAGGCCTGTCTTCAGTTTATAATCATCAAAATCAGCCACACGTCCACCTTCAATAAAAAGTGTTAAATGCCATTTTCCATTAATGCCCTTCACCCAGCCATAGCGATCGCCATTGTTATCAAAATGATAAGGCTTTGCTTCACCAAGACTCCAGCCAAGGCGCTCTTCTAGTTCTTCCTTTACAGTCTCTAGTCCTAATCTGTCGACAGTGTACTTGAAACGTGCGTTTTTACGTTCTGAGCGGTTTCCGTAATCACGTTGAATGGTAATCACTTTTTCAGCCACATCATAGATTTGCTCTGGCTTAACAAAGCCTATTACCTTGGCAAGCTGCGGATAGGTCTCTTTGTCTCCATGAGACATACCCATTCCGCCGCCAATTGCCACGTTAAAGCCTACAAGTTTATCCTCTTCAACAATCGCAATTAACCCAAGATCCTGTGAGAAAACGTCAATATCATTTGATGGCGGTACAGCGATACCGATCTTAAATTTACGCGGCAGATAAAGCGGTCCATACATTGGTTCTACATCTTCTACGTCCGGTGTTCCAGCCACTTTTTCTTCATCCAGCCAAATTTCATGGTAAGCTCTTGTACGCGGCAATAGGTCATCACTCAATTTTTTCGACCATTCGTAGACTTCCGCGTGAACCTCAGACTGAAAGGGGTTTGAGGCACACATTACATTACGGTTTACATCTCCGCAAGCCGCAATCGTGTCTAGAAGAGCTGCATGAATTTCCTGAATGGTGCTTTTCATATTCCATTTCAAAATGCCATGCATTTGGAATGTTTCACGCGTAGTTAATTTTAAAGTTCCATTTCCATACTTTTCTGCTAAGTCATCCATGACAAGCCATTGTTCCGGAGTAGCTACACCACCTGGCATACGAACACGAAGCATAAACTGGTATGCAGGCTCTAACTTTTGCTTTTGTCGCTCGTTGCGGAGATCACGGTCATCCTGTAAGTAGCTGCCATGGTGCTTCATTAGGCGGTTATCATCGTCTGGAATTCCTGCACTGATTCGGTCGAGCATTACTTCTTTCAATGTTCCGCGTAAAAAGTTACTTTCTCTTTTTATACGCTCTACATCACTTGGCGCGCCTTCAGGTGCCTTTAATTTTTGCTTCACCATTTATGAAAAATCTCCTTCCACTACTGTATCAATAGGGCTCTTTTCTTATACTTTGTTTCTATATGGAACAAAGTATAATGATTATGCTAAGTTTCCGCAGAAAATAGAATACCTCCAATAAGAAAAGAGCCTGCACACTATATTCTAAAGCGCAAAATAACTATTTCCACGTTAAAATCGGCTTTAAGATTTTAACAACAATCTTTACGAAATCAACCTCAATAGACATCGCGCTGGTATCGTTTTTGCTGCTGCATATCTGCTAAGTAGGCTTCTGCCTCTTCTCGGCTCAAGCTTCCTTCTTTTTCGATAATTGCAATAAGTGTTTGATGGACGTCATGTGCCATATGTTTCTCATCACCGCAAATGTAAACGTGAGCACCTTCTTGAAGCCATTGGAACAATTCTTTGCTTTGTTCAAGCATACGGTGCTGAACATAAACTTTTTCAGCAGTATCACGTGAAAAAGCAACATCCATCCTAGTTAATACACCGTCTTTCAACCATTTTTGCCATTCAGTTTGATATAGGAAATCCGTCACGAAATGCTGATCTCCAAAGAACATCCAAGACTTACCTTCTGCCCCAGTTTCTTCACGCTCTTGCATAAAGGAGCGGAACGGTGCCACACCTGTTCCTGGTCCAACCATAATGATTGGGGTTTCAGGATTCGCTGGGAGTTTAAAGTTTTCGTTGTGTTGAATGTAGATTGGCACAGTGTCACCCGGCTGTAAACGTTCTGCAGTAAAAATAGAGCAGACACCTTTACGGTCACGTCCGTGCGCGTTGTAACGGACAGCACCTATTGTTAAATGAACTTCATCCGGATTTGCATTTAAGCTGCTTGCAATCGAGTAGAGTCGTGCAGGCATTTTTCTAAGAATCGCTAAAAACTCTTCAGGAGAGCTATTCACCGGTCCAAAATCGCGAACCACATCAAGCAAATCATGTCCTTCAAGATAGGATTTTACTTTTTCGCTATCATTAAGCAGTTCCTGTAAGTCGCTGTTTAACGTAAGTTTTGCTGCTTTTTCAAGCAGTGGTTTTGTTAATGTTGTAATCTCATAATAAGATTTTAGCGCGTCTTTCAAGGAAAGTACTTCACCTTGTTTATTAATGGTTACACTTTCTTCTGGGTTCCATTTCAATTCTTCTAAAAGAAGGTCAACTAGTTCAGGATCATTTTCTGGATAGATTCCAAGCGCGTCCCCTGGTTCGAAACTAAGGCCAGACCCTTCTAGCGATAACTCGAGATGGCGTGTTTCTTTATTTGATCCGCGGCCGTTTAAATTGAGATTATCAAGTACTTCTGCTCTAAACGGATTGGTTCTTGAGTAAGTTGATTCTACAGATTGCGTAGATGTTACCTGAGTTAATGCAGGTATTCCAGCCTTTGCTTCTCCTAGGCTGCTGATAACTCCTTCAAGCCATTCCGCTGCTGGTTCATCGTAATCAAGATCACAGTCGAAACGCGGATAAAGTCGAGTACCTCCTAGTTCCTCCAAGCGTGCGTCAAATTGTTTTCCCGTTTGACAGAAGAATTCATAAGAGCTATCTCCGAGCGATAAGACTGAAAAGTTTAAGTCCTCAAGCTTCGGAGCCCGCTTGCCATGTAGAAACTCATGGAATGTTAAAGCATTATCCGGTGGATCGCCTTCTCCATGCGTACTAACTATAATAAGTAGATTTTTAACTTTCTTAATATTGTTTGGCTTAAAATCACTCATGGCGGAAACACTTACTTGGAACCCTTTCCCCTCAAGTGTCGTGCTTGCCTTTTTTGCTAAGCCTCGTGCATTACCTGTTTGTGATCCGTACAGAATGGTCACTTCTTTTGAAGCTGTCCCCTCTGTCGTTCCTTGCTGGCTTGGTACTCCTAGGACTGAAGCCAATGGCGCTGAAGCTGCTCCAGCAAGATACCCACTCAACCATACTTTTTGAGATTCAGTAAAAGTAGGTAAAAGACGATTTAGGAGTTCCGCCTGCTCCTGATTAAACGGACTGTTCATTACCTGAAGTTGCAACGTTGTCCACCTCACTATAGAATATAAACTTTATCATACTGTATTTTTTTAGAGGCTGTTAGTTTTAAATTAGTCTTTTTAGTGACCCAGTTCTCTATAAAACAAAATTTACTCACCTATTGCACGTTCAATTACGATATCTTCAATCACGCCATGGTTGCTTAAAGCTGCGGTACAAAGGATTCTCTGCCCTTCTTTTTGGCGCGATCGTACCGTTTTGTTCAGATCTGCAAGGAGGAGACCAGTAAAAAGCATATATGGCACGATGATTACTCGGCCTTTAGCTCCTTCAGATATGGTCTCCAACCCCTCACTTAACTTTGGTTGTGTTGCTGCTAAAAAGCAAACGGACACCATTTCAGGTCCAAGCCGCTTTCTGATGCCCTCTGCAATCTTAGCAAAGTTTACATGAACATCGGGGTCACTGCTGCCCACACCGACGATTAATAGCCTATCTGCCGGGGCAACTTCACCTGCTGAATCCTTAATTAACTCAGCAACCGCATCCAAAATAACTTCCTGTACGCCAAATGGATTCTTTATTTTTACCGGAATAGTAGGATATTTGGCACTCAAGGGTGACAAGGCTTCAGGGATATCCCGCTTGATATGTCCCGCTGCCAAAAGAAACAGAGGAACTACATCGATTTCCGTGGCACCTTGTTCAACACATGTTTCAAAGCCTTCTTCAATCAGCGGCTCTGTCAACTCTAGGAAACTGAGTTCCTGTATCGGTACATCAATTCGTGCCTTAACCTTGTCGATAAAGGCTCTGATCTCGACCGCACCTTTTTTTGAGCGAGTACCGTGGCCGATATAAAGAATTGCTTTCATACAATGTGCTCCCTTCTGCTTTTACCGGTTGGCTACTGGTATATTTGGTACAATTTCTTCTTGAAACCAATTCAGTTTTTTATGCAAAGTCACAACCTCGCCAATCACAATCATACTCGGATTAGTGATTTGTTCCCTTTTCACCACTTCTTCAATATTCTCAAGCGTTCCAACGACTATCCTCTGATCATTTAGTGTGCCCCAATGAATCAGAGCAATCGGAGTCTGTGGTGATTTACCATTTATGATTAAATGTTGGGTTATCGTTGGTAGATGCGCTACTCCCATATACACACAAATCGTATCTACACCCTTTGCCAAATGTGCCCACTGTTGTTCTGCTTCCACATCACCAGCCTGATGTCCAGTGATAAATGCGAAGCTTTTACTCAAGGACCGATGGGTAACAGGTATTCCTGCATAAGCTGAAGCAGCGATTCCAGCCGTAATGCCTGGAACAATTTCAAAGGGAACGTTATGCTTCGCGCATTCTTCCGCTTCTTCGCCGCCGCGTCCGAAAACAAAAGGGTCTCCACCTTTTAAGCGAACAACCTGATACCCCATTTTGGCGTATTTAACCAAGAAATGATTAATGGTCTCCTGCTTCATTGTATGATAATGTGGAAGCTTGCCGCAATAGACAAGTTGAGCTCCCTTTTTCGCATTCTCCAAAAGTTCAGGATTTACCAGCCGATCATAGAGGATGACATCAGCTTGCTTGAGGCAGCGCAATCCTTTTACTGTAATTAATTCTGGATCTCCAGGACCCGCACCTACTAAATAAACCTTGCCAACCATTGATCAACCATCCTTTCTTATCAACTCATGTTAGAGAATGTTCTTTTCTTGGAGGTAACTTAAAATTTGGTTCACTGCCTCTTCCACTGTTAAAAGGTCGGAACGTACTGTAATTTCTGGAAACTCCGGTGCTTCATACGGGGAATCAATCCCGGTGAAATCCTTTATTTCTCCGCGGCGAGCCTTTGCATATAACTGCTTCGGATCTCGCTTTTCACACTCATCAATAGGACAGTCAACAAAAACTTCAATAAACTCGCCTTCTTCAAAAATAGCCCGGACCTGGTCGCGGTCGGAACGGAATGGCGAGATAAATGCCGTCGTTACAACGGCACCGCTATCTACAAATAATTTGGCAACTTCGCCAATTCTTCTGATATTCTCTGTCCGGTCATGGTCTGAAAAACCGAGATCCTTGTTTAATCCGTGGCGGATATTATCACCATCTAGAACATATTCATTAATCCCCTGACGGTACAATGCGCTCGATACGGCGTTTGCTATCGTCGATTTACCAGAACCAGAAAGTCCTGTAAACCATAGTACACAGCTTCCATGACCATTTTGAGCATGACGGTCGGACTTTGAAACGGTACTAGCATGCCAAGTGATATTCGTTGCTTTTGTCATGATTTCTCCTCCTCAAACCGTCGTTTCTTCTTTCATTCCTTCAATTAACACTTCGACAACCTCTTTACGGCTGAAAGTGGATGGTGGAAGCTGTCCTGCGCGAAGCAATTCTCTTACTTTTGTTCCAGAAAGGATCACTCTGTCTTCATTGCTATGCGGGCAAGTTTTATCAGAAGCCATTCCTTCACACTTTGTGCAATAGAAGCTATGTTCAAAGAATAATGGTTTAATGCCTAGTTCCCCTTCAGGGAATTCATTAAAAATTAATTGAGCATCGTACGTACCATAATAATTACCGACACCTGCGTGGTCACGTCCAACAATAAAATGCGTGCAGCCAAAGTTTTTGCGGGCAATTGCATGGAAAATCGCTTCTCTCGGTCCTGCATATCTCATCGCAGCTGGGTAAACACCAAGCTGTACACGTTCTGCTGGGTAGTAATTTTCAAGAAGGACACGATAACTTTTTAGACGAACATCAGCTGGTATATCGTCAGACTTTGTTTCCCCAACAAGCGGGTTCACGAAAAGTCCATCAACTGTTTCAAGTGCTGCTTTTTGAATGTACTCATGTGCACGGTGAATCGGATTTCTAGTTTGGAAACCGACAACTGTTTTCCAGCCTTTTTCTTCAAACAATGCACGTGTTTCTTTCGGCTCGAACCAAACATCGCCAAAGATTCCTTTTTCCGGCTTTTTTACTAACACTACTTCACCAGCCACATAGACAGGTCCTCTTTCATACAGACGCTTTACTCCTGGATGAGCGGTTTCAAGTGTTTTATATACTTCGACTGCTTCTCTGTCTAAATTCGGTTCATACCATTCTGAAACGGTAATAACTCCATATACCTCTTTATTGTAAGCAAGCTTGATTTTCTCCCCAACTTCAAGTGTTGCTGCTGTTTCATAGGAAACAGGAAGTGTAACAGGAATTGACCAAATTGTATTGTCTGCAAGGCGCATGTTTTCTACGACATTTTCGTAATCGGCTTTCCCTAGGAAACCAGTTAAGGGACTAAATAACCCAACCCCAATTAACTCAAGATCACTTAAGGCAATGGCGTCAATTTCGAGTTCCTTTACAATAGATGTTACGTCATAGTTTGGATCAAATGCTTGGATAAGTTTACCTCCATGAGGTGCTGGTAAAAATGACAACAGAATCATACCTTTCTTCATTTAATTTGCGTTTTAGTATCCTCTTAACAGAGATTTATATCAACGATAAATACTATTTATCGGTGAATAGAAAATGGTTTATTGCGAAACTTTCAAACTACTTTTCCGCTGCTTCAGCAACGGGTTGATTGGACTTTTTCATTAATGACGACACGCCGAATACGGAGATTAAAACGCCTGCCATCGCAACAATCGGATAGAAGTTATGTTCAATGAGCATTTGGATAAGGGTGTAAGAAAGTACCATTGATAAAACAGGTGACACGATCCATACCGTAAGCAATTGAACTACTATATCCTTTTTTAAGACTGACTTGCCATGCTTTGCAAAACCGATTCCGATAATCGAAGATGTTGTAATCTGTGTCAGTGGTACAGGAATGCCGAAAACAGAGGCTACAGTAACGATTGCTGCTCCCGTTCCAGAAATGACACAGCCTTCTTCGAGCCGAAGAGTAGTAATTTTCTTTCCATTTGTTTCAAGAACACGATGTCCTAACAGAACGGCACCGGCTGCGACAAAAAGCCCGCCCCAGAAAATACCAGCACTTGTTGACATGATGTCAGCCCCGACTAGCGGTCCAACCGCATTAGCGACATTGTTCATCCCTGCTGAGAAAGCTTCAAATAACCCCATACATACGACAAGAACGGAAAGGACCGGAATGGCTTTCGGTGCTTCCATCAAACGTTTCAACGGTTTTATTTTTAATAGATTAGCAGCTAGTATGGCAATCACGAAAGCCGCAAAAGGAGTAAGCAGCCAAAAGAGCATAATCCAGGCAAGGTTACTTACAAACACAGATTGATAAACAATTCCGGCCCCTACTACTGAGCCTACTGCTACTTCACTTGTCGAAAGTGGTATCCCGAATATATTCGCTAAGAATAAAGACAGTGCAGCTGAAGCTAACACGATTAGAGCGATGGGTACCGTAAAAGTACTATTTGGAACAATTCCGCTTCCAATCGTTTTAACGACTTCACCGCCTCCAAGCCAGGCTCCAAAAAACACGGTAATACCGCATAGTAACAGTGCAAGCTTTTTCTTCACCACTCCTGCTCCGTAGGATATTCCCATCGAAGCAGCTGCACCGCTTGCACCAATATTAACTGCAAAAAATAGCCCTATCGTAACTGCTATAATTGTGAGCAAACTAAAAGCCCCCTTTTAGGATGTGTGTAAGCCACACTCCGTCTTGCCGCTTCCCGCCCATCGTCCTGCACGCGAATCTCCATCTGCCGTAACTGGCTGTGTACAAGGAAAACAGCCGATACTAGGATAATTTTGATCATGCAAGGTATTGTACGGGAGATCCTTTTCCTTGATATAGGCCCAAACTTCGTCCCATGTCCAGTGAATAAGCGGACAGATTTTAATGTTCTGAAATTTATCATCTTTATTAAGAAATTGTGTGTTTGCTCTCGTTGGTGATTGCTCTCGGCGAAGCCCCGAAATCCACGCTTGTTTTGCCGTCAACGTCTCTTTTAATGGAATGACTTTGCGGATATTACAGCATTGGTTAGGTTCCCTCTTCCACAGTGCTGACCCATATTGTTCGCGTTGTTCATCTAATGTTAGCTTTGGCAGTTTTCGCTCAATTTTTAATGAAGGAAAACGCTCTTCAATTTTGTTAATAACCTCATATGTTTCCGGAAAGTGTAAACCAGTATCTAAGAAAACGATATGAGCGTCTGGCTTAACCTGTTGGATGAGATCGATTAAAACAATCGCTTCAGCACCAAAGCTCGAAGCATACACAATTTGATCTTCTGGATAAGAGCTATAAGCCCATCTCAATACCGAAATTGCCCCCTTCGTTTTATCCTCAAATGGAAAAGTATCGGATATTTGAATCCAGTTTTCATACGTTACCGGTGTAGTCATTACTGTAAACCCCCTCTGTTCATTAAAAAAGCCTTCCTAAAAAGGAAAGGCATTTCACGATTGTTTAACGCCTTATCTCCCAAAATGAAGATCATTTTGCTGGAATTAGCACCTTGCTCAGCAGGTTGCCGGGCTTCATAGGACCAGTCCCTCAGCCTCTCTTGATAAGCTATGGTTATTGTTGAGATTAATCCTACCATACCAATAGGTTTTATGTAAATAAGAAAAACAAAAATTTAGAAAAATAATTTTACCGCCATTTTCCCATTAAAAAAAACGCTCTAGACGCTTATACCCGCCCAGAACGTATTTGTTAGGAAATAATATATTTATCCTGACTTCGTTTCCATTTTTCCAATTGACTTAAACCTCGTTGTTCCATTAGTTGTTGTTTCGCGATCTCTATACCTTCACCAATGTCTTTGACGGCACCAAACAGGTAATACCTAATACCCGTATTAAATAGCACTTGATTGTAATAGGGCTGCAGTGATTTAGATTGTTCCCCGCTGAGAATCGCCTGCGTAATTTCAGACTGTTCTTGTGCTGCCAGTTTGACATCTTTATCTAACTCTGGTACCAATAGACCATATTCCTCTGGTTTTACAATGAAAGATTCGATTTCATTGTCGGTTATTTTAAAAATAAAGCTGTTACGGTGAACGGGCAAGTCCTCCGAACCTTCCATTCCTTGCACCACATAAACATTTTTATAGGATAGCCCTTTAAAGATAGGTGCAATTTTGTTTATCGCTGTCCGATGATAAGCACCCATCATTAGTGATTCTGCATTCGCTAGATTTAATAACTTCTCTACTGTATTAAAGAGAGTTCTGACCCCCAGCTCTTTACGAATCCCGCGCAGCATACCTAGACTATGGCAGTATTCCTCAGTATTTGCGAAAGCAATCCCTGCTTCTCCGATTGTTTTTGTCAGCCCTTGCGGCGTCTGAGAAACATTCAGACCTAATTGTAAAAGAATTTCCTTGATCGCAGTTCCATATTTCGGCGGCAGTGAATCACTTCCATGTAAAAATACGGGCAACCCGTATTCAGACATCAAAATTGCCGTTGGAATACTTCCTGTAAAAGAATTCCTTCCATTATACGGACTGGCTAGATCAATAATAGAACGGTTTGACCGTTCTAATTTATTACTAACATCCTGATAGGCATGAACAAATGCCAGCAATTCCTCCGGCGATTCCGTTTTTAAGCGGAGGGCAATCAAATACGCTGCAATTTGGGCATCTGTTGCCTTGCCGCTAATAATGGTTTGAGCGACTTCTTTTGTTTGTTGATAGTCTAAGTCTTTCGACCCTCTTTTTCCCCTTGCGACTTCTTTAAGCCATTGTTGCATAGCTTTCCAACTTCCCTCCTGTTTCTAGTAAATTTATTCTATCACGGAAGGTGACTACTTCTCCAACAACAATCATAGCAGGATTTTGAATTCCTTCTTTTTCCACCATACTAACAATTGAACTTAGTGTTCCTGTAACCGTTCGCTGATGCCTAGTTGTTCCTTGCTGAATGACGGCAACAGGGGTATTTTCCCTTTTTCCATGCTTGATTAGTTCCCCACAAATATACGAGAGGTTCGTGATTCCCATATAAATTGCCAGCGTGTCAACACCTGCAGCCAGGCTCTTCCAATTAATATCGGTTGGTTTCCCCTTCGGCTTATGCCCCGTGACGACTGCAAAAGAGCTGCCTAATTCTCGATGTGTAATCGGGATTCCAGCATAGGCTGGAGCAGCAATTCCTGCTGTTATCCCTGGAACCACTTCAACTTGAAGCCCTTTTGCGACCAAGGCTTCGACCTCCTCCGCTCCCCGTCCAAATACGAAGGGATCACCGCCTTTTAATCGGACAACGTTTTTACCCTGTTTGGTGTACTTGACTAATAGATGGTTGATCGTTTCTTGCTGTAATGTATGATAATTTGGTTGTTTCCCACAATAAATGAGATGGCAATCCCGTTTTGCCTCTTTTAATAGCTCCGGATTAACCAGACGGTCATAAAGAATAACATCTGCCCTCTGGATACATCTTAATGCCTTTACCGTTATTAATTCCGGGTCACCTGGACCCGCTCCAACTATATACGCTTTCCCCATAACCATCGCTCCTTCTTATCGCTGTGTACTCGGTACCGCGGTTCTTGTTTTTGGCAGCTCCAAAACCATTTTCGCTTCTTTTTTCCCATGTGTGTAATAGAGCGCAAATCCGGTAAAAAGAACCCCGCTGACTAAATTGCCAATTAGCACAGGAATTTGATTCCAAAGCCACCAATCAGCGATACTGATATCGGCGCCAAGAATGATGCCAGCTGGGATGACAAACATATTAACCACAGCGTGCTCAAAGCCCTGGGCAAAGAAGATTAATATCGGCAGCCACATGGCAGCAATTTTTCCGATTACTGACTTTGTCGTCATCGCCATGACAGCACCAAGTGTCACCATCCAATTACAGAGCAGCGCTTTTACAAAAACGACGAGTAAACCCTCTGAACCAAGACTTTTGTACCCTAGCGTTTTGGCTTCCGCCACAGCAAGAATCTTTGCTGCAACTGCATGATTGGTGACCTGTCCAAGCTGCGTGACTGCTGCAATATATAGAATAGCGTAAAAAACAGCTCCTATAATATGACCAATAATGACCCAAAACCAATTCTTTAACATCTGGGCTACTGAAGCTTTTTTCGCCAGTACCGCAACGGGAATCAGTGCGAAACTACCAGTTACTAATTCTAATCCAAGGAGAATAATAATAACAAATGCAGCTGGAAATAGTAATGCCCCGACAATCCCTAGTCCTGTTTGAACCTCAGCTGTAAAAGCTAATGTCGTTCCAAACCCGAGCAACGCGCCGCCTAGTGCTCCCCTGATAAGTAAATCCTTTACAGGTAATTTCGCCTTCACTTCTCCTGCTTGTATCATACTTTCCACTACTTGATTGGGACTCACAATCGCCATCTTGTCACTCCCTAATTCTACTAAATTTCTTTATTCGTTCACTTTGTACTTTTATTAGTGACCTAACTAGAGAGATTTCATAGTGACCGAGACCACGACAGCTGCCCTGACTCGGTTACTATGAATCTATCGAAAGAGACAAACATCCTCCAACTATTCTCTAATTAAGATATAGACTTGCTCTTCCTTAATTTCTACAGGATAAGTCTGAACGCACCCTACATCCGGTGCCTGAACCTTACCGTCTTTTACGCTGATCTTCCAATCGTGCATTGGGCAAAATACATATTCCCCGCTTAGTATACCTTCCGCAAGGACGCCGCCTTTATGGGGACAGCGGTTCTCAATGGCTCGGATATCGCCATTTTCCGTTTTAAAAACGGCGATTTCTTTATTGCCGACTATGACTGTTTTTCCCAACTTTTGTGGTAATTCTGCTAATTCCCCGATGAAGACGCTTCGTATTGTTTTTTCCATCAGATCCACTCCCCCCATTATTTCGTTTCCACTGGAATCTTTACATTTTGATATAAGTCTTTTAAAAGGTTTTTATTATTAATCGCTTCCTTCCATGGGTCTTGAACCACAGACAAAGCCTCATCGATTCGATTATTGTATTCCTTTACCATTAATTCATCCGATAGCACTTCTCTGATATGGTCGATTCCTAAGCGCTCTACCCAAGCTGAAGTTCTTTCTAGGTATTTCGCACTTTCACGATAATATTGAAGGAATGCTCCAATCATCTCGACCAACTCGTCACCTGTTTTGAACTTAAACAACAAATCCGCTTCCCGTAGATGAGTCCCGCCATTGCCGCCGACATACATTTCCCAAGCACCTTCCACACCGACTACTCCAACATCTTTAATTCCGCTTTCTGCACAGTTACGCGGACATGCTGACACAGCCATTTTTACTTTATGTGGAGTGTTTAAGCCTTCGAACTTCCTTTCTAGTCGGATTCCCATTCCAATTGAATCCTGTGTTCCAAATCGGCAGTAATTTTCACCCACACAAGTTTTAACTGTTCGAAGTCCTTTTGAGTAAGCAGATCCAGACGGCATATCAAGTTCTGCCCACATTTTCGGCAGATCTTCTTTATTTACACCAAGTAAATCGATTCTCTGACCACCGGTAACCTTAATCATGCCAACCTTATATTTATCGGCAACATCGGCTATTTTTCGTAAGTCATCTGAAGTTGTAACGCCTCCATACATTCTTGGAACAACCGAATAGGTCCCGTCTTTTTGGATATTCGCGTGCATTCTTTCATTAACATATCTGGCTTCGTGCTCGTCTTGATATTTCAGTGGATCAATCATTCCTAGGTAATAATTTAAAGCTGGCTTACATTTTGAACAGCCATCCGTTTTCCACTCCAGCACGTTCATTACCTCACGAATATGTGTCAAACCCTTATCACGAATTTCTGCTAGCACTTCATCTCTTGATAAAGTGGTACACCCGCAGATCGCTTCCTTTTGGTCCGTCTGATATTGGTCACCAAGTGTACAAGCGAGTAAATCAGAGACAAGTGATTTACAGCCCCCGCATGAACGGGAAGCGTTCGTACAGCCTTTCACCTGGTCAACTGTCGTTAATCCATTTGCTTTAATTGCCTCTACAATACTTCCTTTAGTGACACCATTACAGCCACAAATAATCTCCTCATCAGACATGCTGGCAACTAAATTTACCTCTGAATTATCACCTTGAGAGGATTCTAAATATTCCTCTATCAGTGCCCCCTTTTTTAATAAAGTCAAATAACTTATTTCCATCCTTTGTATCACCAAACAGTACAGCACCTGCAATCTTTCCGTCTTCAATGAGTACTTTTTTATAAACACCATTCCAATCGTCATACATTTTAAATACTTTTGTACTTTCATCCTCATTGATTTTTCCTGCTGAGAAAACATCGACACCAGATACCTTTAATTGGGTCGATAATACAGAACCTTGGTAGCCTTCATCGTTTATCCCACAGAGTCTTTTCGCTAATACTTGTCCTTGCTGATAGAGTGGCGCCACTAATCCGTATGCAATACCGCGGTGCTCGGCACATTCCCCAACCGCAAACACATTCGGGATGTCTGTCTCTAAATAATCATTCACAAGGATTCCTCGGTTAACGGGTATACCTGCTTCTTGCGCCAACGCGACATTCGGTTTAATCCCGACCGCCATCACGACTAAATCTGCTTTAATTCTGCTGCCATCCGTAAACTTTAATCCTGTAACATGTTTTTCGGCCGGTAATTTCTGCAGTATTTTTTTGTAAAATAAAATTCATGCCCTGTTTCTCTAACTCTGTTTGCAGCAATTTCCCTGCCGTTCGATCTAACTGACGCTCCATTAAGTAATCGAAAATATGAATGACATCCACCTCCATCCCAAGGTTAAGAAGTCCTCTTGCTGCTTCCAATCCAAGTAAACCTCCGCCAATGACCGCTGCCTTCTTATGCTTTTTCGAGTATTCAATCATTTCTTCGCAGTCTTTTATATTCCGAAATGCCTTAACCCCTTCCTTATCTGCTCCTGGTAATGGAAGCATGAATGGATTAGAGCCTGTGGCAATAATTAATTGGTCATAGGATTCTATTCGCCCTTTATCGGTACTGACAGTTTGTTCTTTTGTATTAATTGAGGTTACTGTCTCTCCTGGATAAAAACGGATCTTATTATCTTCGTACCATTCCCAATCATTTAGGGTAATGTCACTCACTGAAGTACCACCCTGCAGGACCTTTGATAACTGAATTCGGTTATAGTTCGGATAGGGCTCAGTGCCAAAAATCGTAATTTCAAATCCATTTGGGTTTATTTTCAACACTTCTTCAATCGCTCTAACCCCTGCCATTCCATTTCCTATGAGAACTAGCTTTTGTTTTATCATGTGAACACCTTCCTTGGTTGGTTTTAAATTATCTGAATTATTTATAACATTATGGCAACTTTATTAACATGATTTTGGAAGGTTATCTTACACACTATTTCATTGCTTTAACCTGTTAAAGTGTCTTACAAACCCATATTTAACAAGTGTGATAACGGATACATTTTTCATCGAAATTCATAAAAAAATTGGACCTCAAAATAGAAGTCCAATAACCAAATTACCACATGAAATGTAAGTATATGAAATTCGTAGTAATTAACCCAAAGCCAATTGAAATATTGACCCATCCTAAAAATTTTGACACCTTATGTTCTTTTTTGAGAGAAGCATTTTTGTATGCTTTTACATCGGTAAGTAAGATTAATCCCCCTGTCACCCAGCAGATTAAGATTACATATGTTAAATAGCCGATATACATGATTAGACTCCTGCCTTCCAACTATTTCGATTTCATGCCAACTCGGTGAATATGGGCATCAACCTTTACATCAAATGTAACATTTTGATAGATTTCATCCCATTTAGCTTTTGTTTTTACATTTTTGTTCCAATATTGCGGTAATTTAGCTCGAAAATGTTCACCAAATCCAAATATATCAGCCTTCTTTTTTTGAGTGCTTGCTATAAATTTTTCAACCATCCCTTTGATCTTTTTAGATGTTTCCTTTTCAATTATTTTCAATATAGCTGAGTCTGATAGCTGTATTTTTACACTTTCCTTTTCATCAATCTCACTTTCATACTGAATCTTGATGGAGATAAGTGGTTTTTCTTTTCCGATTAAATGTTCAGGTTCATACATGAGAGGCTTCAGTATATCCTTATTTAGAGAATCCTTATCAACTAAGCTAGAAAAATACACGCAAGCTGCTGAGAATTGCCCGAAAATTTTAAAGTGCTTTATTCTTAGATCTTCATTGTTACCAAGAATTTCTTTTATTTGTTTCTCTGTCTCCGTTAATGAGCTAGAAGTTGGTGTGTTTTCCTTTTGTGAAACCAATTTACTCGGAGTTAACAATTGTGGTTTTTTAAGGGCTCGTTTCTTTTTTCGAAATAAGGACACACTCCCACCTCCTAACTAATAATTTTTACCAATTCCACAATTTTATTCCTCCATAACCATTGCATATAGCGATAAAAAAACAGAGATCTAAGCGACCTCTGTTTGAATGTATTATTTTAATCTGATGAAGAACGGACACACGCATATCACTAAACCTATTATGGTTATACCGAAAGCACCTAGTTTATTTTTATCCCTAAGAAGGAAATAAACATGTGCGAAACTGTAAAGCCCACCAAAAAGCACCACTGTCCATAAAATGACTTTCACTACTAATCCCTCACCTTTTCCATTTCAGATTCCTTCATCTGCTTACCGAATCCGATTATCTCCACCTGGACATTTACATCAATGTCTGAAAATGGATAATTTTTATTTGCCCAGTCCCACTCCTCGTATTCTTTTGTGGAGTTGAAAAGAGGCCGAACATATAACGACCAGTAGAAGGGTTCAGACTTGTATTCCTTTTTTGTTTTTTCTATCAGTGGTACCATTTTTTTCTCTATTTCATTGGCGATCCAATTTTTTAAAATCTTTTGCCTTTTTAAATCACCCGCATAATCAATCATACTGGGAACAGATAAAAGTTCAATTTCAATTGGTACCTTCACATCAATTTTCGGCGGACCCTTTCTCTTCTTGATTTTTACATCCGTGGTTATAGAGTAATATTTTTTTGTTTCAACTTTGTTTACATAATATATTTATGTGATTTTTCAATTTTTCAAGATAAGCTTCACTTAAAAACCCGGTCCCGCCTCTAATGATTTCCTCTGAATAATGTTTAGGCGGCGCTGTTTCTGCTTCCTTACTGACAACAGTAAAAGTCAAGACATCTTTGTATAAGGATCCATTTATGAAGAGGTCCACAAATGTAGGCCGATATAGACATGAACCTACTCCTTCTCTTCTATAAAGATAGGTAACACAATCCGGTGGAATCTCATATACCTTTCCTTCTACTATACCGCCTTCCTCGACAATGTCCGCACGACCGCCATCCGCCACCTTCACAGAGTATCGTAAAGTATAGCCATGGAGGATGCCAGTGCCTGTCACCTTTTGAAAATATTGATCCACTTTTGCGAGTTTAAAACGAGCATCATCCATGCAGCTTCCATATGCAAAATAAAGGATTGGGTCTTGTTTGCGAAGGTGAAGGTTATATTCCTTCCAATCACCGCTCACGATTGGAGTTTTCAACATATGATTATTGGGTTTTGCAATCGTATACACAAATGCTTCAGTTTTACCAGTATCATGGAAGATCAGTTGTTTCTTACGATTATATAAATTATCTTGCCCCTCTACACTATACCCTTCCAACTCATCTAATCTATAAAGCTGACCCTCTGTAACGAGATACAATTCTCCATAAACGACATCACTACTGGACTCTTGTAAAGCAGGATACCCAAAACCCGTATCAAATAACTTCCCTTCCGTCCAAGCCTGCTCCGCAACAAGCTCCGCTTCCTTCAATAAATAATAATTTCGCTCATGCCTCCTAAGCGTCCCATAAACAAAAACAAAAAACCGCTCCATCCTTATCCCTTCTCTCTAATTAAGATTACAGCCATTATCCCATAATCCCGATGACAACACTGTCATCGCGATGCTCCATTACGGTGCTCCATTGCGGTGCCTGTCACCGCTCGTGGACACTGTCCACCTCAGGCGGACAGTTGGTTTAGAAAAGTCCCCATCACCTTACGAGAGTGATGAGGACTTTTGGTTGCTTGTTAAACTGTTTCTAATTTTTGTGTGTCTATGAATTTTCGTTTTTGGATGTAGATTAGCCTCCATGATAATGCTATTCCAGCTGCTAACAATCCTACGGTAAGACCAAGCCAATATCCTGTCGCACCGAGACTGGTAAAGTGGGCCAGCACATATCCAACTGGAAGACAAATCAACCAGTAAGCAATTAAGGTCATGATAAAGGCAAGATTAACATCCTTATAACCTCTTAATGCTGCTTGTGCCGTTACTTGAATGGCATCGCTTATTTGAAAGAACAACGCATAAATTAAGAAATGTGCTGTTAAATTAATAACTTCTACTTCGTTTGAATAAAGTCCTGCCACTTGATAACGAAAAAGAACTACTAACACCCCGGTAATGAGAGCAATTAAGATAGCGATATAAACTCCTATCCAGCTGTAGCTCTTTGCGTCTTTGTATCTTCGCGCCCCTACTTCATACCCTACTAGCACCGTTTGCGCCATTGAAATACTTATCGGAATCATATAGAGGAAAGAAACGATGTTTAGTGCCGATTGATAAGCTGCAATGGTTGTAACATTAAATTTACTTAATAGAATGGTTACCACTGCAAACATACTTGTTTCGAAAAAGGTTGACAGACCCATTGGGACACCAATCTTTAAAATTTCTTTACATTCAGCGAACGAAAATTGTTTCAGATTCTCAAACACTGAAAAACTTGAAAAAGGATTCTGTGTTTTTACAACAAACACGGTCATTGCGGTTATCACCCATTCTGTGATGGAGGTGGCAAATCCAGCCCCTGCACCGCCAAGTTCCGGGAAACCCCAATGTCCAAATATTAGTACATAATTCAAAAAGAAATTGATGGGTAAAGACAAGAGCAAGATATACATCACTACCCTTGTTTTTCCTAACGCGTAGATAAATGACCTAAGCACGTTAAAGATAAATAACGGAAGAATTCCATAGCTAAGGCCAACCAAGTAGTCAAAAGCGGTTCTTTCTACTTCACTCGGTAGATTCATTTTATCTAATAGTGGATTTAAAAAGATTACACCAAAAATAATCACCACTATGGTGATCATAACGGATATGTAGAGTCCGTGTCTGACAACCGAAGCCACTTCACTGCTCCTTTTTTCTCCAAAACGCTGAGCTGCAATCGGAGATACCGCTAGTAGTATTCCGCTTATTCCGGTAAATATCGGGCTCCAAATCGATGACCCAATGGCAACAGCTGCAAGGTCGGTTGAGCTATATTTTCCAGACATAATGGTATTGAAAAACACCATTGAAAACATCCCTAGCTGAGTGATTAATATTGGTATTAACAAGACAAAAATTTGTTTTGTCTTGTCTTTTAATGTAAATGTCTGATTCATATAAAAACTCCTAGAAAAAACTGAAATATAAAAGCCAAAGATTCATTATACTGGATTTTGGCTGACTTGCGTAATATTTGTTACTCTAACAGTCTATTTTTTGTTAAATAATTTTCAAAAGTATTCTATAGAAATTTCGGATACCGTAGTATAATAGTATCGTTATTGATTAATAGAGAAACTGGTGACAAACGTGCGCACATATAATGAAAAAATTAGTATCTATCATGGAATGGTTTCTACCATTGCTATCAACCTTGCAGGCAACTTTTATCCCATCTTTGCAATTTCAATTCTTGGAGCAACCAATTATCAAGTTGGGTTAATCAGTTCTCTTCCACCTTTAATTGCCCTCCTGATGACCATTCCTGCTGCCATTCTGTTGAATCGATTGCAAACGCAGAAAAAAACGGTTGCTATGTCAGTTTTGTGGGCTCGACTATTATTTTTGCTGCTTATAGGAGTTGTTTATATCTCCTCTCCATACCAGGCGTGGGTATTTTTAATCATTATTGCATTCATGAATGTACCGGCTACTATTTCTAATGTAGGTTGGCAAACATTGATTAGCGGCATGATTAAGGATGAACGAAGAGGTTCTTTTTTTAGTGATCGTAACCGGTTATTGACGATAGCTGGAATGATTTCCACACTTATTATCGGGATCATTATGAAGAACCAAACAAATAACGCAAGTGCCTATCAGTGGTTATTTTTCACAGCCTTGCTTTTTGGATTACTTGAAGTATTTTTCTTAATGAAACATAAAGAGACAGTCCAGGCCGTAACAACTACAAAAAAATCGTCAATGGATTGGTCCATTTTTAAAGATCATGGTTACAAGTGGTTCCTGATTGCGGCTCTCTGTTTTAATTTCACGTGGCAGATGTCCTGGGGGATATTCAATATTTATCATGTTAGAATCGCAGAAGCCACTATCCTTTGGATTAGTATCTTTTCTGTGGCATGTCAATTGGTGCAGATTTTCACTTTCCCTTTGTGGAAAAAATGGGCAGAGGCAAAATCTAATACCCTCATGCTGGTATGGGCCGCGCTGGGAATGGCGCTCGTCCCTTTTCTAACCGTTCTGTCTACCAATCTTTTTTATTTAACTTGCGTCCAAGCACTATCCGGATTTTTCATTTCCGGAGTTGTGCTCCTATTGTTCAACCCTTTTGCTGGAACAATCACCAGAAGAAACAAGAACGTATTGTATCACTACCTATAATGTACTCCTTTCATTTGTCGCCTTTATAGCTCCTCAGATTGGTATTTTGCTCTTAGAAGGACTAGGAGTCCAATTATCAATGGAGTTGAATTCAATGATGAGAGTAGGCAGCGCCTTTGTATTTCTTCTCATGTATTCTCGTACCAGGAAATCCGCGAAAATCTTGTTATTAAAAAACTAGCAATAGCACGAAAAAAATGTAATGGACATCATTTCCATTACATTTTTTTCGTGCCTGTCACCATTTATGCATTTATTCATAGTTTTGCTGCATATCTCTCTCTTCCTTTAAAGTACACCCATTCTTTGAAGCCTATTTCTTTGAGGCGTGCTTGGACGATTTCGAATTCGTCTCCGACTCGTGCTGGGTCATGGGCGTCTGATCCAAAGGTGACTTTTACTCCGTGATGGAGTGCCATTTCTAAAATGTCATCGGCTGGATACCAGCCCCCCACGTATTTGGTTTTTCCTGAAGTGTTAATTTCAATAGCAACATCGCATTCCGCTATGACCTTTAGAGTGTGTTCAACTGCAGCAGTTTGAATCTTTGAAAAGTCAGGATAGAAGCCTTTCATAGCATCAATATGACCAAGAATTTGATACATGCCGCTGCGCGCTGATTGTTCAATTAATGAATAATAGGTTTCTTTCGTACGTATTTGTTCTTTAGAACTCAGCCCTTCCCAGCGGTCCTTCTTAAAAATGCTCACCCCATCTACATGATGAACAGACCCTATAATATAATCAAATGGATATCGTTCAAAGTACGGACGATATTTGTCTACATCTTCAGGAAAAAAATCTGCCTCAATTCCTAACAGAACATCAATTTTTCCAGAGTACTCTTGTTTTAACTTCAGGACTTCCTCCACATATTCCGGAAATTGACTTGTTGCCATAGTTATGTGAGGAAAGGGATGGTCTTCTTTACTAGAAAAATACGGGGTATGGTCCGAGATTCCGATAATATTTAACCCCTTTTCTATACCGGCTTCGATATAATCCCGAATGCCTCCCCTTGCATGACCACACCGCTCATGATGTGTATGTAAATCAAATTTCAACATAATATTTATCACCTCGCCATATTTTCCCATACTATCGTACTTTCAATCAAATCCACATTACTAAAAGTTTAATTCTAATAATGGTATTAATTGTATTTTCCATTTTACTCCATTACTATCCAAACCAAAAGACAAGCTATTACATATATATAAGGAAAAGTGTGAATAAGAGGTGTTTTATGGAAAGTTGTAATTGTCGTGCAAAAGTAACCGCTACCGCTGTACCGGTCGAAACCTTAATCGATCGTTTTACATCCAGCGGCATAATTACTGTATCTGCACGAATTTGTGATGTTAATTGTACAGCCAATAACAGTTTTATTTCCATTCTTTATGGTGACAATATGAATCAAAATAATAGCTTTGTTTTTAAATCCGCTGCACACGATTTACCAACATATGAACCTGTATCCGGAGGCGGTATGGGTATGATTGTAACAGCGGAAGGACAAGCCTCTGGAGTAAACTTTCATGATAATGCCGTTCTATCAAACATCCATTTTCTTCATGAGACCATCATCGGCACTGCCATCTGTTCCATCTCTTTAACTGCAAATTGTCGGACTTTTGAAGTTCCCGGATGTATCTTCACTAATCCTGAAAACAAAAAATGAGCAGCTTCTATAATGGAAGCTGCTCTTGGTTATTTTTTTAAATGATATGGTACTGTTGTGATGATAACGTTTCTTTTATATAAAAGGTATGCTTTAATTAATAAGCTTGATTGGTTGTGAAGGATATTGTGCCAGCCTTTTTTCGGTATGAACTGTGGAATAATCACCGTTACCCTGTAGTTGGCTTCACTTGCTTTGTGCTGCACCGTATCAACAAATTTAGTTAAAGGTTGAATAATACTCCTGTAATGAGAATGAAGGGTTACAAGTCTTATATCAGGCTGCCATTTATTCCATTTTTCTTCGAATTTTTTCTCATCATCACGCTCAAAGGAAACATAAACTGCAAGGACTTGATCCGCTCCAAGCGATTTTGCATAGTTAATTGAGTTTTCTACCACTTGCGTAATCCCTGCAACAGGAACAATAATTACGTTCCCTTCAATTGGCACTGCAGGCTCGTCGCAATTTAATCTAAGCTGCTCCCCCACTGCTTCATAATGCTTTCTGATTCGGTAAAACACGAACACAATCACTGGTAAGAACACTAAGACTGGCCAAACTTGCGCAAACTTAGTTAAAAAGAACATGATCGTTACAACAAAGCAGATAACAGCACCTATCGTATTAATGATAAGCTTAGACATCCAGCCCTGCGGCTTTTCACGAAGCCATTTTAACATCATCCCCGTTTGGGACAAGGTAAACGGAATAAAGACTCCTACCGCATATAGTGGAATTAAGTGCTCCGTTTGTCCTTTGAAAAAAATGATTAGCAAGATTGAAGCTAAACCTAATGTTATAATTCCATTAGAATACCCTAATCGGTCACCTCTTATTTTGAACATTCTAGGTATAAACTTATCATTCGCTAGATTTACTGCCAGCAATGGAAAAGCTGTGTATCCTGTGTTTGCAGCAAGAATTAAGATTAAAGCAGTTGTTCCTTGTATAAAGAAATACATAAAGTTTCGTCCAAATGTTTGCTCCGCAATTTGAGAAACCACTGTAACCTTTTCATTCGGAGTAATACCATAGTAATAGGCTAACAATACAATTCCCGAAAATAATATCGCCAGTAATCCTCCCATTGCGGCTAAAGTTTTAGCAGCGTTATTTGGAGCTGGATCTTTAAAGTTAGGAATTGCATTCGAAATTGCCTCAACTCCGGTAAGAGCTGAACTGCCTGAAGCAAATGCCCTTAAGAGCAAAAATAAAGATATCCCTGCAATAGGAGTTCCAATTGGTGTATGCAATTCTGGCGGAACCTGCCCGGTTACAATATTAAATATTCCTACGCCAATTAAAATAAATAAAGCGAGAACGAATAAATAGACAGGATATGCTAAAATAGAAGCAGACTCCGTTACACCTCTTAAGTTTAAAGTAGTGATTAATATGACAAAAATAATCGCAATACCCACATTATGGTCATGAAGTGCAGGAAAGGCTGATGTTATCGCATCTGTTCCGGCTGACACACTAACTGCCACCGTTAAGATATAGTCAACAAGTAGTGAACCTCCCGATATTAGCCCATAATTCACACCCAAATTTTCCTTTGACACCACATAAGCTCCTCCGCCATGCGGGTAAGCAAATATTATTTGTCGATAGGATAAAATTAAGGCTACTAATAAAACTAAAACACCGAATGCGATCGGAATAGAATACCAAAATGCCGCAGCACTAACTGTTACGAGCACGATCAGTATCTGTTCCGGACCATACGCCACCGACGATAATGCGTCTGACGAGAGAATTGCCAGCGCCTTTGTTTTATTGAGCTTTTGTTCCCCTAATTCTGTTGACTTTAAAGGTCTGCCAATTAATAATCTTTTGACCGAAGAAACCATTGTTTGCACCACCGAATTTTCTATAAATTTATGTAATTCAACTAAAAGGCACAAAAAAAATGCCCACAAGTCAAAGTTTAATAGACCTGTAGACATTTAAAAATCAGTCTCACAAGCTCCACTTTTTCCTTCTCATTAACGCTTACGAGGTTAGCTGTCGGATTCGGGCCATTGAGTAGCCCTACCTATTAAAGGATTCACCCCTTGGATATACTTATCCATATGAATGGTTCCCCCGCACCAATTTGGTCTCAGCGATTTAGAAATATGAAACTGTGATTATCATACTCCTGTGTTTCTTAAATGTAAATCAAAATTTTTTTAAAAATAAAGATTGGAGAATTATATATGTCTAAAAAGAAAAAGCCGCTATTATCAGATGAATTTTTAGATGAATTAGCTAATGAAATCAATGAGCTATATGGACGCCCTGCTGAAGAAAACGAAGATATAAATAAACATCAACAAGATGATTAAGCATCCCGAACATATTTCGCAATAACAATGGTGCACTTGTCCAAATTGTAAAAAACCCCCCATTTCTAAGACAACCTTAATGATTTGTACATATAATAACTTATCCAATATTATGGTTGGGGGGAATAAAAATGGATAATGTTATTCTGCTATCAAGAAACACCTCTAACAGAGGGATTTTAACGTTACATCCCAAGTTAGCAGAATCAATGGGAATTACTCAAATTACGGCTAGAAAAATCAGATTTGGAGCAAACACCTATCAATCTATTGTAGACATTTCTGATGAACTGCCTCTAAATGGGGCAAGCCTATCTGAAGATATTTTGGACATGCTGAATATACCACAGCATTGCAGCCTTGAAATCAAGCAGAATGGCAACGAACTACAAATTGGTCCCTTTATCGGTTTACTTGCAGGTTATTATCAAAGCTCGATTAAGAAATATCTCGATCATCTTCGTGACTATGTTTTACTTTATCGTGAAATTAAGGGTGCCATCCTTGTCTTTTCTCTTGACCATGTTGATAAAGTCAACCATCTCGTGAAAGGCTATCTGTATAATCCTCAAACAAAACAATGGGAAGAAGGAACCTATCCATATCCAGCCTCTATTTTTGTGATGACTTCTTCGGTGAGCACTGCCTGGATTCAACATTTTAAATCGATTATCGGGAATGCCATTTTTAATGATTCCTTTCTTAACAGATGGAGTATTCATAAGAAATTGGTAAATTCTATCGGGGTAAAATGTTATCTTCCCGATACAAATCTTTATGGATCACCACAAGATCTATACTACTTTTTAAAGAAATTTCCTAATTTAACGGTGAAGCCTATAAACAGCGCCAACCGACAGACATATAGAGTATTACTAAAAGATTCAAACTCTCTCGTTATAACGAATTTAGCAAATATGGAATCAAAGAATTATAGATTTAATAATCGGGACCAAGCCTATTCTATCTTTAGTAAATATTTTAAAGAGGGAGAAAACATCATCCAAGAATCCATTGATGTAACAGGCTATCGAACCATCACTATAAGGTTTATTACGGTTAAAAATCACTCAGGTGAATGGCAGGTAATGGGTTCGTTTACGAGAGGCGACCAATCGGTAAAAAATGATGGCAGATTACTGCCATTGGTGAAATTTGAAAAAGAAATCGTAAGAGATTTCTTGCAGCAAAGTGATTTGCATGCTTCTTTAACCTATGAGGAACTGCACCATATTGCCATTGATTGTGTAAAAGAAATTGAAGGTATGGACGTACATTTTGCAAACGCAGCTGTTGATATTACGGTAGGAGAATTAGGTGATATTTGGCTTACAGAAATTGACCATTGCAACCCATCACACGATATTGCGTTAGTAGCAGGATATCCGGGGCTTTACTATGAAATTTTAAAAACCAATATGCTTTATGGTAAAAAACTAGCCGGTTTTTAACCGTTAAAAAAAGAGCTAATTTAGCTCTTTTTTACTGTTTCGATAATTTCCTTTAATTTATTCGTAAATCCCTTTACAGCTTTATTTCCTAACACCGTTACTGGAACGCCTAGATAGCCGTACTTTTCCACTTCTTGTTGATATTCCGCGTTAATTGATATATCTCTAACTTGAAAAGGAATGCCTTCCTCAGTAAGTACTTTTTTGACCATCGTACACTCGATACAGTCGTTTGTCGTATAGACAATAACTCCTTTATCCATTGGTTCCTCTCCTTCCAACCGTTACTGCTGTTCATTAAAAAAAATGTGTTCTGCCGTTATTTTATCACTTAAGCTAATTACCCCAAAGGAAAATAACTTTTGTCTTCTTTTGTCGGTTGGCGAACCGGGGTTAAAAATTAATAGATCCTCTTCATACCTCTTGACAGGAATATGAGAATGTCCAAAAATTATACAGTCTACTTTCTCCCCTTCAAATGCCGCAATGGCACGTTTCTCAGTTGTTTTTCCCTTCCCATGTCCATGTGTAATACCAAATCTAAAACCGCCCGCTTCCACAATCTTTTTTGGTGGTAATAATCCGATTATTTCCTCATCATCCACGTTCCCATAAACACCCTCAACGCTTGCATACGACAGCAGCTCATGATAGATATCAATTATTTGCCAGTCTCCCGCATGTATGATGAGTTCGACATCCTTTAATTCTTCTAATAACCTAGCAGGCAATCCTTTTTTTCTTTTTGGAAGATGTGTATCCGAAATTACGACAATTTTCATACCTATTCCTCTCTATTTTCGAAAAACACTCAATTCTTCTTGGCGGTATCGATGAAAATCGCTTTTTCCCGCCTTTATTACGACAACAACAATTGACAACACAGCACAAGAAATGTCTGTTCTTGCGCTTTCCCAAGAAATAGAAAAATTTCTCGAATTTTGTAATAATTAAATCAGACTCTCTGTTTAACCGAGCCAATTAACTACGGAACAGAAATCACGTTTTTACAAACTCACATTAGGTCTTATACTGTCCATCTTTGCTTTCCTAGCAGAGCTATCACATATTTGGATGGGACAGCATTATCCTTCAGATATTATAGGCAGTACTTTAATAGGAAGTATAGTTGCTACAGGTGTTAACCTATCTTCGAACCTTTGGAATCCTTTAATAACCCGAGTTATCCATGCCAACGATCGTTTCATATTTTTAAAATAATTTTAGGATTCAACTCTTATTGTGTAAGTGCACAAAATCTATTATTAATTGATTCAATTGTGGCGTTGCTTTTGTGGGTATTTGATGTTTTTCATTAGATAAAAACTTTAATTCATTATATCGCAATTTTTCGTGCAAAAGTTTAGCATATTGATGAAATGATTTGTCTTTCTCACCATAGATCAATAATACGGGTAGTTCAATATTTTCTAGCTGTTCCGTACAATTATATTCCAAACTATATTGAAAATATTGATTAATATTTTTGACGTCACCTTTTTCGGCTGCCCAGTACAATGTTTTAAATGTCTCCATTGAATCAGCATTACCAATAGTAATCGCTTTAGCCAGGATAGAAAAAGTAGCTGGATTTGCGAGTTTGATGGATAAAGAAATCCTCTTACGATTGTAAAAATCACTTGCTTCCGACATTCCGCTGACTAAGATACTTCCAAATGCTCTGTCTGGATAAGTCAGCATAAACTCCAAAGCCACGGAGGAACCAGTTGAATAACCGCAAAGAAATGCTTTTTCTATTCCTAAATAATCTAAAAGATGAGTTATATCCTCTGCAATTAAGTGATAAGTAATTGGCTTGAGAGAATACTGGCTCCTTCCATGTCCTCTTATATCAAAAGAAATAACTTTAAAATACTGAGAAAGTTCTTCCATTTGATATCTGAAATTTTCGCAGGTAAGTAAAGGAGGATGAATAAAAACTATGGGCAATCCATTTCCTTTAACATTATAATATAAGCTGACACCTTTCAAATCCAGCATTGGCATTGATTAGTTCACCTCAAAAAAACATGATGAATAACTTAACTTGTAGTCGAAAAATTATTCCTTTTGTTATTATGTATCTTTTCATAATAAAAAACTGTTCCCCCAATTAAAAAGGAACAGTTATTTTATCCTAAAGAATTAAATAAGCAATAGGTGCTGTAAGGAGAATGGTGAAAACTACCCTTTCGAACCAAATGACGACGAGCTTTCCGATCGTTAGTGGAATTTCTGTCGATAAGATACATGGTACTACGGCAGAGAAGAAGATAATGGATGATACTGAAACAACAGCGATCACAAATTTGGTAACAATAGCTGCCTTGGTAACTAACAACGCCGGCAAGAACATTTCTGCAATTGAGACAGCGCTTGCTTTTGCAGCAAGCATTGGATCTGGTAATTGAACGAGTGCTGTGAAAGGATAAAAAATATAACCCAGCCAATCAAATACAGGTGTAAATTCAGCCAATATTAGTCCAAGTAACCCAACAGACATGATGGATGGCAATATTCCCATCGTCATGATAAAACCATCTTTAAGGTTGTCCCAGATATTTTTGCCTAAGCTTGAAGATTGGTCAGCAGTAATCATTGCTTCTTTCCATGCTGTTTTAATACGATCCTTCTTGATAATGACCTCTTCGTCACCCTCCATATCCTGGTAGTAAGAGTCGCTCATTTTATTCAGCGGCCAGATTCTAACAGTAATAGCCGTTACGAGGAAAGTCACTACAAAGGTAACCCAAAAATATGCGTTCCAAACCTCCATAAGATTCAAAGTTTTCGCGACAACGATCATAAAGGTTGCCGAAACAGTTGAAAAACCCGTTGCAATTATTGCAGCTTCTTTAATTGTATATTTACCTTCTTTAAAAACCCTGTTAGTAATTAAAAGACCTATGGAGTAGCTGCCTACGAAGGAGGCTACCGCATCAATGGCTGATCTTCCTGGTGTTTTCCAAATCGGTCTCATCACAGGCTGCATGAATATTCCAATAAATTCGAGCAAACCGTAACCTACTAGGAGAGCAAGAAAAACCGAGCCAATTGGTACTAACAGGCCAACAGAAATCACGAGTTTGTTAAACAGGAATGGTGCCATATTAGGATCAAAAAACCATTTAGGACCAAAATTAAAGACGAGCATGATAGCAGCAACTAATCCAAACAATTTCAAAATTGAAAAAACAGTAGTTACAACATCCTTATTCCAGGACCTCGTCACAAAGGGATATACAGCACCTAACAAAATCACCAATAATGCATAATATGGTAAGACACTAGGTACAGCAAGTTGAATATATGAAACAAAATGATCCAGCATAATCGAAGACTTTCCATTCAAAGTAACAGGAATAAAAAATACAAAAATACCAATCGCACTAAAAACAAAAAATTTCATAACATTCAACAAATTACTATTCTGCAATTCTGGCTGCTGCACCTGTTGTAACGGTCGATTTTCCATACCCAATCCCCCTTGTTCAAATTAATTCCCTTAGCTCATTATTCGCACCCTCCGTTTGTCCACCCAGGGTGGACAAATGTATTTTAGCGGTGCCTGTCACCATTGCTAGCAATTTAGTATCACCTGCTATCTAGTTGCTAGCACGTTGTCGAAGCATGACTCCTGTTAGGAAAGTAAGGAATACGTGGGTTCCTAGTTTAACTGTTGCCTGGGCATTTGTGTCTTTTAATGGATCAAGACAAACGATGTCCATTGCTTTGACTTTTGGATGCTTCGCTACTTCTAGTACCCCTTCTAGAAGTTCTGCGGTCGTCATGCCCCCCGGTGTTGAGGCCGGTACGCCTGGAGCATAGGCAATATCCAGAACATCCATATCTACAGTCAAATATATGGTATCCACCTTCGAAGATAACTCGTCTAAACATTGTAGAACTGTCTCTTCTATCCCCTTTTTTCTTGCCTGACGAAGTGTAAAATAGTTGACTCCTTTTTCATCTGCATACTGTTTTAAATCCTTCGTATTAAAAAAACCATGCAGACCAATGTTGTACATATTCCTGCCTTCTACTACACCGCTCTCGATTAAATTGCGCATAGGAGTCCCATTTGAAGGTCCATTATCGGACATGTCTCTCAAGTCAAAATGAGTATCAAATTGCAGGATTCCTATTCTTTCAGACGGATTGGCCTTGTGCATTCCTTTCACCATCATCGCTGTAATCGAATGATCGCCGCCAATGGCACACACCTTCGAATTTCGGAAATCACCATGAATAGCAGCTGAAGCCTCGACAATATTTTCATGGCATTTACGAATATCTGTGACGTGCATTGGAACATCTCCAGTGTCAAGAACCGACATTTCAGACAAATCAATATCATCATCTAGATTATAAGTAGCAAAGCTCCGCCAAGAACGTCTAAAGGCTTCGGGAAATTCAGATGCACCTGAGGCGCTAATAGATGACCGAGATAAGGGAACACCGAGGATTACCACCTCGGCGTTTTTAGCTTCTTCGGGGTCAGTTATAGCTGTTATGGGCTGTATCCATTCATGAACTTTACTCATTACCCCGTTTTCTGGTTGTACCCACATAAAACTAGGAGGGTTAATTTTTGGATAAAGAAAGCTCTTCAAGTAATTGACCTCCCTTTACTACTACCTTTCCGGACTTCACGACGGTATGCGTATGATTCACTCCGTAGGAGTATTGAAGTTTCATATAATTATCCACATTAAAAATTGTAATATCTGCCTTTTTTCCAACTTCTAAACTACCTATTTCTCGACCTCGATTGATTGCATGTGCAGCATTGATTGTTGCAGCGGTAATAACCTCAGCTGGCGTCATTCCCATTTTCAAGCAGCCCAGATTCATAATAAACGGTAATGACACTGTTGGTGAGGAACCAGGATTACAATCGGTCGACAATGCGACAGGCACCCCAAGGTCAATCATTTTACGGCCATTTGCGGACTCAGCCATTAAAAAGTATGCCGTCCCCGGAAGTAATACACCTACCACACCTTTTTCAGCCATTGCTTTCATCCCTTTTTCAGAGGCCCTTAATAAATGATCAGCTGATATCGCTCCAACCTCGGCTGCTAGCTCAGCTCCTTCATACGGTTCAATTTCATCCGCATGAATTTTCGGTATCAGCCCGTGTCTCTTACCTGCCTCCAGAATTCGCCTTGATTGCTCTGGGGTAAAAACACCATGCTCACAAAAAACATCATTGAATTCTGCTAATTCCATCTCAGCTACCTTTGGAATCATTTCATCAATCAGCAAATCAACAAACACATCAGGATTCTCTTTATACTCTTTTGGTACAGCGTGAGCGCCCATAAAGGTAGGAACTATATCAATGACATGCTTTTCGTTTAGCAATTTGGCAACTTCAAGCTGTTTAAGCTCCGTTTCCCACTCCATACCATAGCCGCTTTTGGCTTCGACTGTTGTCACACCGTGGCGTAAAAATTGATTTAAGCGTTCAAAGCTTTCTTTGAAAAGCTCTTCATGAGAGGCAGTCTTTGTCCTTCTAGTCGTGGCATGAATGCCGCCGCCGCTATTCATAATTTCCATGTAAGTGGCACCTTGAAGCCTCATATTAAACTCATTTTCCCTGCTTCCTGCAAAAACAAGGTGGGTATGAGGATCGACGAGACCTGGTGTGACAAGCTTCCCACTTGCATCCACTACTTCTACCTCACCCAGGCGCTCTTTATATTTCTCAAAAAGGACCTCATCTTTTCCAACAGCACAAATGACTCCGCTTTCAATCCAAACACTTCCATTTTCAATAATACCAAGTTCAGACATCGCTTCCTTGACAAGGGGAGCATGAGAACTCCCCTGTAAAGTCACGAGCTGAGAAGCATTTCTTATAAAAATTGGTTTAACCAACCCTATCACCTCTTAGTCTTGATTCAACATTGGCATTTTGATGCCTTTTTCCCTTGCAGTCTTAATTGCAAGCTCATACCCTGCGTCGGCATGTCGAACAACGCCCATACCAGGATCTGTTGTTAATACTCGTTGCAAACGGATGTCTGCGTCCTTTGTACCATCTGCTACAATAACCATTCCGGAATGCTGAGAATACCCCATTCCTACACCGCCGCCGTGGTGAAGTGACACCCAGCTGGCACCGCCGACTGCATTGATCATGGCATTAAGAATTGGCCAGTCAGAAACCGCGTCACTCCCATCCTTCATTCCTTCTGTTTCCCGATTTGGAGAGGCTACCGAACCCGCATCTAAGTGATCACGTCCAATTACAATCGGTGCCGATACTTCACCTGAAGCAACCATGTCATTGATAATTTTACCTAAGCGGGCACGATCTCCATATCCAAGCCAACATATACGAGCGGGAAGCCCTTGGAAGCTGATTTTTTCCTGTGCCATTCTTACCCACTTACACAGGTGCTCATCATCCTTAAATTCACGAAGCAGGACTTCATCAATTTTCCGAATATCCTCAGGGTCCCCTGACAATGCCGCCCAGCGGAAAGGTCCTTTTCCTTCGCAGAATAATGGACGGATATAAGCTGGAACGAAGCCGGGGAAATCAAACGCATTTTCTATTCCCTCATCCTTCGCCACCTGACGTATGTTGTTGCCATAATCAAAGGTTATGGCACCTTTTTGCTGCATGGTCAGCATTGCCTTTACGTGGATTGCCATGCTTTGTTTTGAAAGTTTTACATATTTAGAAGGATTTTCTTTTCTAAGAGTGGCTGCCTCTTCTAAACTAAAGCCTATAGGAACATAACCATTTAACGGATCATGAGCAGAGGTTTGGTCTGTTAGGACATCCGGGTTAAACCCTTTTTCAATCATAATTGGTAAAATTTCAGCTGCGTTTCCAATAAGACCAATGGAGAGCGGCCTTCCGGCTTTCTTTGCTTCCTTTGCAAGATTAATAGCCTCTTCTAAATTGCTCGTTTTCACATCAAGGTAGGCGGTTTCAATCCGGCGGTCAATTCTTGTTTCATCGACGTCAATTGCTAGACAAACACCATCATTCATTGTCACAGCTAAAGGCTGTGCTCCTCCCATTCCCCCAAGTCCAGCAGTTAAGGTAATGGTATGCTTTAATGAACCGCTGAATTCCTGACGAGCCAACTCTGCAAATGTTTCATAGGTTCCTTGGACAATTCCCTGCGTTCCAATATAAATCCAGCTGCCTGCGGTCATTTGTCCGTACATCATTAATCCCTTTTTATCTAACTCGTGGAAATGCTCCCAGTTCGCCCAAGCAGGTACTAAATTCGAGTTTGCCAGTAATACCCGTGGTGCGTCCTTATGGGATTTAAAAATAGCCACAGGTTTCCCAGACTGAATTAACAGTGTTTCATCATTTTCTAGTTCAAGCAGTGATTTGACAATCGCGTCATAAGATTCCCAGTTCCGTGCAGCCTTTCCGATTCCTCCGTAAACCACTAGATCCTCTGGCCGCTCCGCTACTTCTTGGTCAAGATTGTTCATCAGCATCCGAAGTGCGGCCTCTTGAATCCAGCCTTTAGCATGTAATTCAGTCCCTTTATAATTGTTAATTACTCTTGATTTTGATGTACTAGCTTTCATACTATTCACTCCTCTATGTCTTTTTATCTCCCCTTTATTATAAAATTAAAATCTTTTGAAAAATACAAATCATTCATTAGAAAAGTAGCACTATATATTTGTATAACTCGGTTATTTTTAGCCTAAAACTAGAATATTTTTAGAAAATGGTAATTTTTTTAGAAAAAAATAAGATTCAGCTAACACTGAATCTCTTCAACTTATCCTTTTTTTATCCGAAACTCTCTTGGCGAAACCCCGACTATTTCCTTAAAAGTTCTACTAAAGTAGTTCGGATTATGATAACCAACTAAGTGGGAAATTTCCTTTACCGGCTTACTTGTCTCAAGAAGGTATTTTTTCGCTTCTTTTATTCTTATACCTGACAGGATTTCCGTAAAACTGCGGCCTGTTTTTGTTATTAGCAAATGACTAAAATAGGAGGGATTCCTGTCGACGTATTTAGCAACATCCTCTAGCTTTAGGTCATGGTTTGAAAAATGGGACTCAATATAGGAAATACCACGCTCGATTGAATCCTGTTTCCCCATCTGTTGGCTGGAGTCAGCACCTAAAAATATCTTTTGGATAAACAAGATTAGATTTTGTACGGACCGATATAGAACACTATCATACAAAATCGAATGAAAGATATCTCTGTACTCTTTTTCATAGCTATGTTGTTCATCTAAATCATAGGTTTTCATGAATCGTCTTATTTGGGCGAGAATACTCGTCAGCCGAATTCTTACCAATCCCGGATCGGGATACGGATCCTCTAATTGGAGAAATTCATTGTATAACCATGTTTTTATCCCTTCTATGTCATGATTTGCGAGCATGTCCACCCAAGCTCTTTGTTCCGGAGGAGTCAAAAAAGGATCAATATGTACCCAGTCGGCCGTAAACGTAAACTCAACAATTTGCCGATAACCATGATAATAGGTAAACTCTAGCATTTTCTTCGTTTCTAGAAACTTTTTATTGAGACTGATGTGTGGTGACTTTTCGTTCCTGATAACAATTGCAAGCGGATCAGAGAACTCATCTTCCCATTTTCTCATCGCCTTTTGACATTGCTCTTTACTATTTTGGCAGGTTTTCTTAAATAGAAGAACCACCCTATCGCTTAAAGGGTAAATACCATGTAGTTCCTTGAAAGGAAAGTCTGCTAAGAAGGAAAATAACATTCCAACATTCTTACTATTTTCTACTTTAATCGCAGCGATGATAAAGTCTTCATCTAAAAAGGCCGAATCGGAAATAAACAGTGACTCATATGTTGAATGGCTGTGAAATTCAGGAATGGCTCTCTCTTTAGAATCATGTTTTTTATCAAGTGCTTTTGTCGCTTTTTGATAAGCAGATTTTACCTTAGTTGCAGAAAACGGTTTGATCATCAACTCCAAAGCTTGAAGGTCAATCGCCATCCTAGCCTTTTCAAAAGTAGACTCTGCACTCGTTAACAACAGAATAGGCTGATAAATCTGCATTAATTCTCGGAAGGTAGTCCAATTCTCCCGGCTAACCATATCCAGTTCTAAAAGGATGATATCTGGGGTTTCTTTTTCAAAGGTAACGATAAAATCCTGGAAATTAGAGGCTAGTAGAATCCTCGTTACAGGAATGGAGGATGATTTTAATAGCCATTTTAGTCCTTCTCGTTCATTTAAATCACGATCCGCAATCATCCATTTCCCTTCCATGATACTCTCCCCCAACTAAAAATAGTGCTACTAATATAATAAAAGTATACATCCTATGCAGGAATCTTCAAGCATCATTACTTCTTATATCTTATTCATGAATTACAATAAATTTAAATCGAATTCATAGGTTCATTATGAGCATAATAATTTTTGTGACTATTGAAGAGAGGGGAAGATACAGACGTGAAATGGCACAAAAATTTGCTTAAAATTATACAGGACCGCAAAGGTAAAAAACTTGCTTTAATCGTAGATACCTCAACAACTGAAACAAAAACTGACCTCATCGCAAACATTGTAACTTTTTTCAAAGAACTTACTCCTGAAACAACTCTTGTTCAAGCTGATTTCAAAATCCGCAGTACGAATCTGATTACAGAAGGAACGGAAATTAAATATCACACACACGGTAAAGCTTCCTACACCTTGGCATTGGAATGGGCGGAAGAGGAGAACATCGAAACGGTTTTCTATATCACCGATCTGACTGGCTTTTTACCGGAAGACATGCAGGTGCCTTATGAGGTGTATTGGCTTGTGCCGACTGAATTCGTTCCAAAAGCGCCATTTGGAAAGGTTATGAAAATTGTGTAAGCCTAAAAAAAGAAACTCCTCACTTGTATGTTGAGGAGTTCCTTACATTAACCTTTTACAATTTTTGATGGGTTGTTTACTTTATATAAAACTGCGGTGTCAACAATGAACTCTTCTTCTACATCTTTGCCTTTGGCCAGTTTCTTCTTGGCTACTTTTCCGTCGAACTCAAGCGTATCTCCTGGTTGCAGCTCAAACTTCTTTAGTGTTTTACTGTGACTGCACCAAGCTAGTCCTAACTCAATCGGCGGCTCTTGTACGATAACCACATTTTCAAGGACCACTACTTCATCGTTTTCTTCATTAAATGGATTGTATGTAAGGGCAAACTGTTTAACACATGCTGTAAAGTGAACTTTATCTGCTGGAAGTTCAATTTTCGGCTCTTTCTCTTTTTTCGGTTTGGCAGCTTTAGGCTTTTTCGGTTCAGGATTTGCTTCCAATTTTGGCTCTGGTTTTTCTTCCTGCGCTTCAGTCTCTGTACCCTGTTCTGCAGTACTGAAATCCTTTTCCTCTACCTGCAGCATGCTCTCCTTGCCAAAGCTTGAAGCCTGCATTTCTTTTAGAAAAGCAGGGTGGATGCAGCACAAATTTCCATCCTGAAACTCTATCACAAGTGTATTAAATTCTTCTGACTTCCCGTACGTTTCAAATCCCTTAATCGTAACCACACGCTGGTAGTTCCGTTCCTTAAACAAAAACTCCCGCTTGGCCCCCTTCCCCGCAGAAAGCCCCCACTCCTTCAATTTCTCCTTATAATGATCCTCATCACGAAACCCGATAAAGTCCCCTTTAGGTGGAACATAACGAGTCAAACTGCTCCGTTCTAACTGCTCATGCTCAATAGCCATATTTTCACACCTTCCTGTGGTGTTATGTATTTTGTGTTGATACCTTTTTTATTGTATCAAAGTTTTCCGCTAATGAAAAAATCAAAGGCATGATTTTTGCAGTGAAACATTACTGCAAAAGTTCATGCCTAGTGTTAGATGATGATCGGTGGTTTTCCAATCGGATAGTATTCTACTGAGCTGCATGCTCGGATTTTCTCTTCTGGAAGACAGTTTCTGCCGTCAAAGATGATTGGTTCTTTCATTTTCTCTACCATCTTTGATACATCCATACCTTTGATTTCGTTCCACTCTGTTACAATCAACACGGCGTCTGCTTCAAAAATCGCTTGATCAATTGATCCTGCATATTTAATCTTATCGCCAATAATTTTTCTCGCGTTCTCAGTGGCAACAGGGTCATAGGCGACCACTTCTGCCTCGAATTTGGTTAATTCCTCCGCAATCGGAATAGATGGGGCTTCTCTCATATCATCCGTTTCTGGTTTAAAAGCTAGTCCAAGCATCGCAATTTTCTTCCCTTTTAATCCTCCAAACCGTTTTACTGCCTTTGTTACCAACAATTTTCGTTGATATTCGTTGATGGCAATGGTTTCTTTTAATAACGGAAATTCTACTCCATTTAATCCTGCAGTGTGGAGCAACGCTTTGACATCCTTTGGAAAACATGAGCCGCCATAGCCAATGCCAGCATTCAAAAATGCCTCGCCAATTCTTTTATCCTTCCCCATTCCTTTTGCAACATCAGTTACATCTGCGCCTACCGCTTCGCATAAATTGGCTATTTCATTGATATAACTAATCTTCGTAGCTAAAAACGCATTGGAGGCATATTTAATCATTTCAGCACTTCTTGTACTAGTTAAAATTACAGGCACATTTAATGGCTGATACATGTCCCTAATTTTCCCTGCTGCCTCTGCATTTTCGGAACCAATAATAATCCGGTCCGCCTTCATCGTATCCTCAATGGCAGATCCCTGACGGAGAAACTCGGGATTCGAAACCATTTTAACCGGAAACCCACATTGGTCTTCAATCATTTTTCTAACAAAATCGTTCGTGCCGACTGGCACCGTACTCTTAATCACAACAATCGTATCACTCGTAATATAGGCGGATATATCTTTAGCAGCTTGTACCAAATAAGAAAGGTCAGCTGCCCCATCATCACCCTGTGGCGTTCCAACTGCTACCACAATAATTTCTGTACCAGCTAACGCCTCATTTAGTGAGGTGGTAAAATGCAGCCGGCCTGCTTCCATATTCGCAGTTAGTAAATCTTCAAGACCTGGTTCATATATAGGAGAAATTCCTTGAAGTAATTGGTTAATCTTTTGTTCATTAATATCGATGCATGTGACATGATGACCGATTTGTGATAAACAAACTCCTGTCGACAGCCCTACATAACCTGTACCTAAAACAGCAATCTTCATATCAATCAATCTCTCTCTTACTATTTTGAAGGGTTTCTTTCGTCGTAACTTCTTGCAAATAGGCTAACACTGATTCTCTAATATCCTCGCGGCTTAATGCGAAATCAATTGTTGCCTTAATAAAACCAATTTTATCTCCGATATCATAACGGCTGCCATCAAAGTTATAGGCAAAGACAGCCTGGTGTTTATTCAATTCATTAATGGCATCTGTCAGTTGTAGCTCATCCCCTCGACCTACTGGAATTCTCTCCAAAATTTCAAATATTTTCGGACTGAGGACGTAACGGCCCATAATGGCATATCTAGAAGGTGCCTCTTCTAAACTTGGTTTTTCTATTAACGAATCAATATGGAATAAATCAGACTCAATCATCGTTCCTTTAGGTTTAATAATTCCATATTTGCTGACTTCTTCATCTGATACTGTCTGTACAGCAACAACCGAACTATTATAATATTCGAAAACATCCATAACCTGCTTTAGGCAGGGAATTTCCGACATGACGATATCATCACCTAGTAAAACAGCAAATGGTTCGTCACCAATGACGCTCTTTGCACAGAGAATAGCATGGCCCAGCCCTTTCGGCTCTTTCTGACGAACATAAACGATATTTACTAAGTTTGATATCTTTTGAACATCTGCTAACATATCAAGTTTGTTTTTTCTAAAAAGTGTATCTTCAAGCTCATACGATTTATCGAAATGGTCCTCAATGGACCTTTTTCCTCTGCCGATGATGATGATAATCTCTTCAATACCAGAAGCAACAGCTTCTTCCACGATATATTGAATGGTTGGCTTATCAACAATCGGCAGCATTTCTTTTGGCTGGGCTTTCGTTGCTGGCAAAAATCGAGTACCGAGGCCAGCTGCTGGAATAATGGCCTTTCGGATTTTCATATGCTGCCTCCTTTCCTTTTCCCCTTTATCCTTTATATGCAGAGGGACAGCCTCCGGTCACGTTAGTAACCTATTAAAATCGTTTATTTAAAGGACATTTTCGATAAAATAAAACTCCCTTCACAAAGATAGCCAAGGGAGTCATTCGTCACGTTCATGTATTGGCCGGTAAACTCGTTTAATAAACCTTTCCATTAATTTTCTTAGTATTCTTTTCCGCCGCATTACTAACGTACTGACGATGGCTTTTCTTTCTTCACTGGTAACGTGCCAATCTTCTGGAATGACTGCGACAATTTCTTCTATTAAATGAATGGGCAGCGTTTGAATGATTTCTAGCTGCTCGTAGAACGCCTGCTCATCCTCGATAAAACTGGCCATAATTTGATGGGTTGCACTTTTTAGAATTGTGATCGGCAGTGATTCAATATCCTCTAGTGTCCAATTATAGGAAGCGAACACTTCGGCATGATCGATGATCCACAAGTGATAGGAATGTGCTGTGTCGTCGCATAGAATAATATTTTTCCTAGTTCGATCACGATTGCACAGCCAGTAATCAAATAAAATAATACCTGCTAGATTTTCTTTGTTTGTAATAGCTGGAACTTCGGTCACTTGATGTCCATCAAAACAGTCTGGCACGTATAGACTTGCAAATTGAAACTGTGTTTGTGCCATTTGAGAGAGTTCAGGGTAATGTGAGGAAAACTCCTGGGGAATTTCTACTAATTGTGCAAAAGGTATTGGCAGTCCAAGGTAGCGTGCAAGGCAATAGCCGACCCATTCATTGGCCAGTGTTTTTTCAAATCCAGGCTGGAAATATTTCACAGCATAGTCCCGGCCATCATTAAATGTTATTAAGTGAGCATTCGATTTTCCTTCTAGTGTTTTCTTGTATGCGACTGGTTTAATCATTCCCTATCACCTCATTGGAGTCGCCATTCTGCCTATTTTTTTCAAAAGATGGACATATTGTTCTGCCACAACCTCTATCGCAAATTTCTCATGGACGCGTTCGATTGCTGCCGTTGACATTTGTTCATGAAGGATTGGATCATCCAAAATAGTACGAAGCTGTTTTACAGCATCCTCTACGTTTTGACCGCGAAAAAGCAGCCCGTGTTCGCCGTGGACGACCAACTCTGTGACCGGCATCATATTAGAAGCCACTACAGGTACACCGCAAACCATTGATTCAATAAAGGTATTTCCAAACGATTCGGTTTTAGTTGTTGCCAGTGTACAACCTCCTGACTGGCGAATTTTCGCATAAACATGCGGCATTTGTTGATAGGGGATTACAGGAAACCACTTGACTATGTCTGTAAGCTGCTCCTCCTGCCATTTTGCTGCAAATTCCTCGCGCTGCACACTTTGTGCACCTCCGATGACCCAAAATTCTATATCATCACGCTGATTTTTCATGAGTTTTGCTACTTCCAATAACATTTGCCAGTTTTTACGTTTGTCCAATCTGCCAATCCAGCCAATAATTTTTTTACCGTTAGGGAGGATCGGATCACTATTCAAATTTATCTCTTCGTATGCCAATGCACGGTAAAATGACGTATCGATGCCGTTGTAAATGACATGGATTGGGATTCCGTCCGTTAGAATCGATACTAACCGTTTTTGATAGTGGGAGGGAACAATGATGGCTTTCGGCTCGATTCCTCTAAAGGATTTTAAATGTGGCCTAAGCTTAATCAGTTCCGGGGTGCGTGCCTCTACCAATACTGGTCCTTGATATTTTGCTTTCTTAATCCATTTAAAGGCAGCACCCGTATCAACGACAATGATGGCGTCATAGTTATTGTATTGGATGATTTTGATAATTTCCTGTTCATCCTTTGTCAAATAAACCGGAGCAACATCTTCCATAATATGGAGCCCGCCGTGATCGGTCGTATACAAAAACTCTGTATCAATTCCATGCTTTTTAAAATAAATTGAGCGATTGCGCCAGCCGGCATTCACCCCGCCTACTGTCAGCAGACGCCAGATTACTAATACTTTCATAATATTTCCCCTCGTTTTCATTCTGGCTCCTCCCCAGCCTTGTTGGGTCTCTTTATTCAACCTTATAGCAGCTTAACGTCCTTTTTTATTTTTATCCTTGTCTTTCTTCTTGTCTTTCTTTTTGTCTCGCTTCTCATCATAGCGGTCTTGGGTCTCGTATCTATCTCCTGTGAAGTGTCTGCCGCCTTTTGCGCCTTTTGCGCCTTTAGCACCTTTGCTGCGTCGATCTCTATCTCCCTCAAAGTGTTTTCCTCCACGGTATTCACGATCACCTTTAGAGTGTCTATCACCTTCAAAACGTTTAACCCCGCCATAGTCGCTCTCGCCTTCTGGGTATCTTTCAGCATAATTTTGTTCGAGTTGGTCCCAATGCTCATCGATTTTGGCCATGACCTCCTCCGGATCTACGCCTCTTGCAAGCATTGCTTTTACCCATTCTTCCTTGAAAACCTTATGCACCAACCCTTGCAGCTTGGTCACATAATTTTTCTCATCTGCTGTTGTCAATAGGGTGTTACTTATATTTTTTATCTTATTCCTATCCGGTTCCTGCGGAAGAAGTAACGCGGTGATTTGTCTGGATATTTCCTCCATGTGGATATAGTGAAGCCATTCCGCATATAATTCCGGTGCCAATTCTTGTACATGTGCCAAAAAGATTGCTTTATTTTTTTCCCCTAAAGAAGTTAATAATTTACGCGGATATGGATAAACACGATCACGCCAAATGGTTCTCGCTACATCAATTACCTTTAAACTGCCGTCAGGCTGAAGGTAAATTTGCCGTTTATGATGGTCAATTCTCTCGTATCCAATTTTTTTAAATGTAAATAACATTTCAATTAATTTTGCAGATAGTGCCTTTGTTAGGGGCTGTGATTGTAAATATTCACGCAGGTCAACACCCCGGATAATTTCCATCACAATATAGAGTGGCCCTTTTCCGTAGAGCTTTGGAAAAAGAGTGGTCTGCTGGCCAAGCGATAAAGCATAATATTCACGGTCACAATCCTCTGTATTCCCAAACACCTTCACACAGATGTCATTCGTTAATTGGAAGACTGCACCTTGGCGTCCTTTTCCCATCATCACCAATGGTGAGTTATTGACTACTTCCACATCTGCATTGACCATATTTGTCACTTTAATATTTTTCATCCATTTTTCTAAATTTTTAATATTCATATATTCCCTCCTTCCTTTTTAAGTTTGGCAGCTTCATTCAGTTAATAACTTGGCAGTATTTTATAAGTCTGCTTGTCTGATGATAAAATCTTGGAAATACCGCCTACTATAATAGATTCAATTCGGTCATAAAGTGTACGGGCACCTGTCTGCAAAAATAAAATATAAATCGTCGAATAAATGGCCCTTCAGAGATGACTGTGTTTGATTTACGAAAACTGTGAAAAAATTAACAATTACGTCCTTTTTTTATTGTAAAATTGAAATAGCTAGGGAAAATTATTGCTGCCTTAGATAAATAATTGAAAGGCCTATTGTAAAAGTTGTGATGGCTCCGCATATATTTATGTAAAAGACAGAAATCATTAAGTAACTTTGTAAAACTAAGTAGGAGGAACCTCTATGAGTCGTTTGACGAAGCAAGAAAAGAGCTGGGTTTTTTATGATTGGGCGAATTCTGCATACTCCATCTTAATTACAACCGCTATTTTTCCTTTATATTTCAAAGCGGCTGCTGATGGTGCAGGTCTTGCTGGTTCTACCTCTACTGCATATTTGGGGTATGCGAATTCCTTTGGGACTCTGCTTGTATCCATTTGTGCACCAATTTTAGGAACCATTGGTGATTTTAGAGGATTAAAAAAGAGATTATTTACCTTTTTTGTCATTCTGGGGATTGCTTTTACTGCACTGCTGGCAGTTGTCCCAAGTAATCAATGGCTTATTCTCTTAATCTGTTATGTTATTACCGTCATTGGTTTTGGAGGGGCCAATATATTTTATGACGCCTTTCTGGTGGATGTTACGAGTGAAGAACGAATGAATAAGATATCCGCCCGCGGGTTTGCAATGGGTTATATCGGAAGTACGATACCTTTCATCATTGGCATTGCTCTTATTCTATTATCACAGCAAGAGATACTGCCCTTGTCTGTAACCGTCGCAACGCAAATAGCCTTTGCTATCACTGCAATTTGGTGGGGAACCTTTACGATTCCAATGTTAAAAAATGTTCAACAGGTCTATTATGTCGAGCGTGTGGCAAACCCGATTTCTACCAGCTTTAAAAAGGTTTTCCAAACACTTAAACGAATTAAAGCTTACCGTCCTTTATTTCTATTTCTTATCGCTTATTTCTTTTATATTGATGGGGTCCATACGATTATTACCATGTCTACTGCGTACGGAACAGATCTTGGTATTTCATCAACAAACCTATTAATCATTCTATTTGCCACCCAGGTAATCGCTGCCCCGTTTGCGCTTCTTTATGGTAAATTAGCAGATAAATTCACAGGTAAAAGAATGTTATTAGTTGGCATTTTTATTTATATCATAATCTGTATTTATGCATATTTTATGAAAACTACCTTAGATTTCTGGATTTTAGCTATGCTTGTTGGTTCCTCCCAAGGCGGGATTCAGGCTCTTAGCCGTTCTTATTTTGCTAAGTTAGTACCAAAGGAGAATGCAAATGAGTTTTTTGGATTCTATAATATTTTTTATAAATTCGCGTCAATCCTTGGACCAGCTTTAGTCGGTATCACCGCCCAAATCACTGGTAATACAAACGCTGGCGTATTTAGCTTAGTTATATTATTTATACTAGGCGGGGCTGTTTTAATGCGTGTTCCAGAAACAACTGATAAAATCCAAGTAATTCATAAATAACAAACATAACAAACAACGCCTTGGGAATTCCCCAAGGCGTTATTTGCTATCATGCAAAAAGATCTTTATCCAGTATCATTTCCTTCTCGAGATGACTCGCTCGAATACCAAATCTAGGCTTTAATTGGCCAATTTCTTCACCCAGCAAAAGTTTAATTCCCAGGTATGGAAGGTTAAGACCTGTTAAGCAGCTAAAATGCATTCCTCCGCTCATTCGCGGATTAATTTCAAGCAGCTTAGGGACACCTTGATTATATTTCACCTGAATATTAAAGAGATACGGTATTTGATAGTGTTGATGAAACCTCTGGGCAAGTTGAATAAGTTCATGATGATTGATGATTTCTCTTATTCTTCCTTCCCCTTTCATCCTTGGAATTGCCGCATACAGCTGCTCAGCCGATGACACACAGTCAATACTGAATTCAGGTCCTTCTAAATACTCTAACACCATTAAATCAGGGAAAACCTCTTGCTGGCTTAAAATCTCACATGCATAATGATAAGGGAGACGGCGGCTGCTAGCCCTTCCAAAAAGCTGGTCAATACTCTCTATTTCGTCCTCAATAACGCGGAAACCAGTGGCGCCTTCACCTACAACGGGTTTAAAACAAACCTTGTGTCCTTTCGCCCGTAAACTTTCATATGCTGATTTGAAATCATAAATATTATTGACGACGTAAAAATCTGGTATCGCTACAAGTTCTGCCCCATCCTCTTCCTTCTGCAGGATAGAGTGATAGGCAGCTGCTTTATTGTCTAGTGTCTCCATTAATTCGGAATCTGGACATACAAGCACTTTAACACCTATGTTTTCAAAATCGGCCAGCCTTTTCGAAATGAGGACATTTTCTTTCCTTGGGATAAAAATATTTATCTTATGCTTCCGACAAAACTCAAGACAAAACTCAATATATTCCTCACCCGATACGGTGGGTTCTGTAAAGGCATAATCACAATACTGCAAATAGAGAGCGTCCTTATTTGAATGCGTGCCAAAAATTTCAAACCGCCGCCCCTCGTCATTCGAACGAATCATCTCCATAAAATGCGTAACCGTCGTAAACCACCTATTAAACCAAATTCTCATAAGCAACCTCCTTCTCGTTGAAATTTCCAAACTAAAAAACCTTAACCAGTATTAACCTAAAAATTCCACTTTATACATTTTTCCTGCTGTAACGATGCATAAATTGGGGTAAAATGAATAAATAGTGACAGGCACCAAAAGGAGGTATCCAGATGTGCGGTAGGTTTACGTTAACTGCCACGGTTGATCAGTTGATTGATCGGTTTGATGTTGAGTTTTTTCTGCAGGAGGAGGAGTATAATCCTAGTTATAATGTGGCTCCTTCTCAGTCGGTGTTAGCGGTGATTAATGATGGTACTCGTAATAAGATGGGGTTTTTACGCTGGGGGTTAATTCCGCCGTGGGCGAGGGATATGTCGATTGGTTATAAAATGATTAATGCTCGAGCCGAGACCTTAACAGACAAGCCCAGTTATCGAAATGCTTATAAGAAAAAACGCTGTTTGATTGTCGCAGATAGTTTTTATGAATGGAAGAGGATTGATAGTAAAACCAAGATTCCAATGCGGATAAAACTTAAATCCGATGATTTATTTGCGATGGCCGGACTTTGGGAGAACTGGAAATCTCCTGATGGAAAATCGATTTACTCCTGCTCTGTGATCACCACCAGTCCTAATGAGCTAGTTCAAGACATTCACGACCGGATGCCAGTGATATTAAAACCAGAAGATGAAAGATATTGGCTCGACCCTGCCATCACAGACACTACTCAGTTCAGCCCCTTACTTAAGCCGTTGGACCATGCTTTGATGGAAGCCTATGAAGTGAGCCCACTGGTTAATTCACCGAAAAACAATTCGATTGAATTGATACAAAAAATCTGTTAACTCTAGAAGAAAGGCCTGACCCGCAACGGTAAGGCCTTTTCTACTTTTCTATACATGTGCAATTGTTGCATTAATTTTCATAACAAAGGTCATGATGGCCGTCGTATCTAAATTCGATGTGTCCACTGTAATTCCATTTACTTTTTTAACAATTTGCCTTTCAATAAAGTTCATTTTACTGACTAAAAATTCTCCGCCAAAAATACCATTAGCCATGGATATTTTCCTTAATTCCTCAGGGAAGGCAGCGTCAAATTGTTCAAGAGCAGTTTGTCCGTCGTGCCAGCAGCAAAGGAAAAGACCCAGTTTTTTTGTTAATAGTTCATCATAATGTTTTGCGATAAAATGCTTAATTTTCCTTTGAATACTTCCGGCATGGATGGAGCCTCCGATAATTACGAAGTCAAAATCGCGTACTTCAAAAGTAATTTTATCTCGTTTTAAATCAACCGCAAGGACTTCTCCTTCCATCCACTCACTCACCAATTGGACAGCTTTTTCTGTTGTGCCATGAGATGAGCAATAAACAATCAATGTCTTCATAAATCATCCTACCCTCCATGGGAAAATTTTTTCGCAATCATTAATCAAAAGTTACTGTCGTCTTTTTGTTGTCTTACCATCATTATAAAGAAACAATTATCATTATCACGTTAAAATTTTGGCAATATTTCTACAATTTAACAACCTTCACAAGTATCGCATTGTCAACACCAATTTCTAGACTCATGAGTACGAGGAGAATATAAAAATAGTGCTCCACCATAGGTGGCAGCACTATTTTTCAATGATTTCGCCTTTTTCCGTAATAAAGAAGACCTTCGCCCGTTCATTCATTTCATCTTGATAATAGCGTACTTTCATTAGAACCGGAAAATTTGCTTGCTGCAGAAATTGACTAAGCTTCTTCATGTTCTGTATCTCGTTTTTTTGATCCACTTGTGTCCAATTTGCTTTAATATCGATGGGTATAGAGGTTGAAAGAATCGAAATGTTTGTTTCTTCATAGGTAGGTATATTAGGACCAAAGATTTCTCCTTTGTCCTTAATTTGCAGGGCTTTAAACGTTCCTTCATCCAATTCCGGAAAAAGGTCTTTTATTTGTGCTTTAAGGTTCGAAGCTAACTCACTACCTCCCACATAACTTTCGGATAATTATCGGAATAGCCAAGAGGGGTATCACGATCTTGCTCGATGATAAATAAGAGGTTCGGGTGCTCTTTGGGATAGGCATATCCTTGGTACGTTTCACTTAGAAAATTGTAGCTAATTTTAGTTAGGACAAAATCCGTCTGATATTTTTCAGAAATGTAGTTGTCCATCTTTATTTCATGTTTTTGTTTTCCCCATGGTGTCCCGTAAAAAACAGTATAAGCATACACACTAAAAGAAAGTATAACTCCAGCAAATACGATTAGGATTATTTTCGTCGCCTTTATATTCCTCACCTCTTATAGTTTTCAGAATATTATAACTATAATATTCTTCGTACTATTTTCTTATTCCTGCTAGAAAAGAACTATATTAGAAATAAAAGAGTGATGGCAATCTCCTAAAGCAACAAATCAGCCTAAAAAAAAGACGTACTAATAGTACGACTTGATAAATGCTGCTATTTCTTCATTAACTTTTGTATGGTTACGAGGACCTCGTCTAAAACTTCATGGTCCCCTTCTTGAATTCTGTCAATTACACATGTTTTCAAATGACCTTCCAACAAAAGTTTTGCAACACTATTCAATGCAGATTGCGTTGCGGAAATCTGCGTGATTACATCATCACAATAGGCATCCTTTTCAATCATCCCTTTTATTCCGCGAATTTGTCCTTCAATTCGGTTGAGTCTTGTTACAAGATTACTCTTCACCTTATCCGAATGATGGCTTTTTCGGTGGCTGCCTGAAGTCACGCAGCAGGAGTCATCATTCATTTCTTCCTCAAATTCTTGTTCAAAAGACATTCCATCACCTCATTTTTTGTTATTATATCATACCCCCCTATGTAAAGCGATAGACCATCTTTGAAAGTAAAAAAGAAACTGACAAGCATGCTGTCAGTTTCCTCCCTTTTTTAAGTTAACCTATTTTTTCAACCGATTCAGCTTCAGGATACTTATATTCATGTTCCCAGAAATCAGCATCTTTAATACCTAATTTTACCGGATCAAATACAGGATCTTTTCCGTCTTTTAACTGAGCTTCATAGTCCTTTAGAACTTTCAAGGCTGGTTTCGTTAAAAGAAGTATTGCAATCAGGTTTAGCCAAGCCATTGCACCAACACCAACATCTCCCAGTGCCCAAGCGAGACCTGCTTCTTTAACGCATCCGTAGTAGACCATTCCTAAGATAACAAATTTAAGAACATATTCCGTCCACTGATTCTTATTTTTTCTAATATAGGCAAGATTCGTTTCCGCCATATAATAGTACGCCATAATCGTTGTAAAGGCGAAGAACAACAGTGCAATCGCTACAAATGGTGCACCAAATCCTGGTAAAACCGATTCAACGGCTGCTTGAGTATAGCCAGGACCTGCTTCGACATCTGTTAGATTTGTAACGATAGGTTCTTTTCCTTCAGGTGTTACATTATACATCCCCGTCATAAGAATCATAAAGGCTGTTGCCGTACAAACAAACCAAGTATCAATATATACTGAGAATGCCTGGACAATTCCTTGCTTGGCAGGATGTGATACTTCCGCAGCTGCTGCAGCATGTGGTCCAGTACCCTGTCCTGCTTCATTGGAATAAATACCTCGTTTTACTCCCCAAGATATAGCAGCACCTAAAATTCCCCCATATGCTGCATTTCCGCCAAATGCACTTGAAAAAATTAAAGAAAGGACATCAGGTATTTGAGAGAAATTTGCAATAGTAATGATTAGAGCCACAATAATATAACCAACAGCCATAAATGGTACAACAAATTCGGCTGTTCGTGCTATACGTTTTACTCCACCAAAAATAATAGCTGCTAAGGCTAAAATTAATACGATACCTGTAATACTTGTATTGATCCCGAAAGCATTATCAATACTGACAGCGATACTATTTGCTTGTACCCCAGGTAAAAGGGCTCCAGTCGCAATAACAGTTACAATCGCAAATAATACGGCATACCATTTCAGCTTCAGCCCTTTTTCTATGTAGTAAGCTGGACCGCCGCGAAATTGACCGTCTTGTTTTGACTTATATACCTGACCAAGAGTGGATTCAATGAAAGCTGAACCTGCTCCTAGAAACGCGATTAACCACATCCAGAACACAGCACCTGGTCCCCCGAAAGCTATCGCGGTCGCAACACCAGCAATGTTACCTGTACCAACCCTTCCGGACAAGGCAAGGTTTAATGCCTGAAAGGATGAAATTCCGGCTTCTGATTTTTGACCTTTAAACGTTAGCCTAAAAATATCCTTCATATGCCTGATTTGAAGAAACCGAGTTGATAACGTGTAAAATAAACCTACTCCTAAACATAAATAAATAAGTGCCTGGCTCCAAATAATTCCATTCAACCAATTTACAACTTGTTCCAAGTAAATCCCCCTTTTACTCTTTGATGTTTTCTATTATATAACAGCTTATCTATAAAGTGAAAGAATTTTTTGAATACTTTGTTAGAAATCCTTACATAAAAAAGTAAAAAACCTATTACCAAAATAAGTAATAGGCATTTCTTTCTTATTTGATCCCCAGTTTTTCTTCAATAAAAGCCTCTAAGGATTTAAGTTTGTTGTTTCCGACTCCAAGTGGCAGAAGGAACTCACCAGCTTCATCGTCTTTCTTCATTTTATCCATATCTAAATGCAGTTTCTCCATTTTCCGGTCCAAAAGCGCTGCCATCTCAGCACTTGCTTTTAATTCATCAAGCATTTTTTGGGGAATTTCTTTGTTGTACTTATAATAAATTTTATGTTCTAAGCTTGCCCAGAAATCCATCGCAATCGAACGGATTTGAATCTCAACCATAATTAGTTCCTCACGGTCGGACATAAAAATCGGTATTTCCACAATCATATGCAGACTTTGATAACCATTCGGTTTTGAATTTTTTATATAATCCTTATATTCTGTAATTCGAATATCTTTTTGATTCGCAATCATCCTGCTTATTTCATAAATATCGGAAATAAATGAGCAGGTAATCCTCATTCCGGCAATATCTCTAATATTTGTTTTAATACTATCTAATGTAAAGTCACAATCTTTTCTTTGTACTTATCTAAAAATACTCTCAGGTGTTTTTAACCGTGAATTAACGTGTTCTATTGGGTTATAATTATGAATATAATTAAACTCATCTTTAAGTATATTAATTTTTGTTGTCATTTCATCGAGGGCAAATTTATAGTCCATCATAAAACGAGTCAGTTCAATTTTCATTGCCTTTAATTTTTTAAAATCAAGGGTCTTTTCTATTCCCGGCGTTTACATCCTTTCAAAGATCATTCCTATTCTTCTGCCTCGGACTTATCTAATTGTAATTTTTTAATCACTTCTGGTGGAAAAACGAAGCGGCAAATGACTTTTGCTACTTCACGATAATCTGTCACATTCCCACATAGTTTCATTTTTTCGGGTGCATGCTCCGCCAAAGTCATCAGCGACCATGTAACCGTATTTAAATCTAAATCTTTCCAAGTTAGTCCCTTCTCATAGGCCATTGTTAAGCCTAAAAGAATACGAGTAAATATTTTTCGTTTTGCTGCTGCAAGTACCTCAACAAATTCTTTATCCTTAGCCAATAATTCAGGAAGCACTCGCTGCATTCCCATCTCCTTAATACGCTTATCATATGCTTCTAAGAGGGCAGTCAGCGTGCTTTCTGGGTCTGAGACACCCCATTTTGGTTCAGGCGGCATTAACATTTCAATTTGATCCTCTAACAGAGACATTAGTAGCTGTCGTTTATCCGAAAAGTACCGATAAAAAGTACCGGTCGCTACCCCTGCATGTGCTGCGATTTCCTTTGCCGTTGTATGCTCATATCCTTTTAAGATAAATAATTCATGACCACTTTTCAGGAGCAAATCTCTTTTAAGCTGAGCGCGTTCCTGCTTAGGTATTAATGGAAACTCACCCACCAGATGGTCTTCTCGGTCTGACATTTTTCTCACCTCAACCCTATTATAACACAAATCACAAATATTGAACCCTAGTTCATGTTTCTATTGACAGAATCTCTTAATCATGTAATACTTGAACTATAGTTCATGTTATTTTCAATTAATGTTTACACCCCTTGGCATTGATTGTAAATAACATGAACAAATTATTTATTTTTGGTTTTTTTGAGACTTTTTACTCGCTTTTTTTGCTTTTATTCATATATAATATTTTATAATTAACTTTGGAAGGTGTTGATTAATAATGGCAAACCAATCTGATAAAAAGGATATCTCAATCAACTCAAGCGTTTCACTAAAGGGAATTGTAAAAGCCATTTTCAACGATACCGTACACGTGCAAATTGGCGGCAAGATTATTACTTTGCCAAAAGCTGATTTCCTGTTAGATAAATCTATGAATTAAAAAAGATATTATATAGAAAGCCCATTGCTGCATAAGCAATGGGCTTTCTTTTTGTATGTTTAAAATACATTACAAGCTCTTAATCAAAGGATATGGCTTCTATTTTAAGAACGTGTGAGTTATTTTCACGAGTATCCATGTCAGCAAAGCTGACAGCTTGATAAGACGTTTTTTCGACTTTGTATGGAAAAATTTACAGTGTTATCATTAATTCTGTATTAACCATAAAGCCGAATTAACGGTAAAAAACCGGAGGGATTCATTATCCATTATTTGAAACTGAAGTACACAAATGAAATGGAAAAAGCGTTGCTTGGTGCACATGGGGTATGTTATGAAGTCTATAAACGTAAATTAAATGTGAGAATGGAAGTTGAAAAACAGCGTGAGCGGGAACATCTTTTATGTAAACAGCTGTACGCCAATTTTGTTGGAAGACTGAACCGTTGATATATAAGAGGAGCCTCTGTAATGGAAGCTCCTTTTTTTTTACCGTAACAAGCTAATGATTTTATAATTTGGTCTTGTGATCATACGCATAAGGTAGGCAGATTCATCAGCGTTTTCTTTTCTCTTTCCGTTTAAAAAATTTATAATTGCCTTAGAATCTCTAATTCCAATCCCATGCCCATAGAATTTATCATTGCCAAAAAAGATTGCATTTTCAGCCCGCCACCACGGCTGCCTCGGGTCAAAATCTGGATTTTTAAAATGTAAAACATCCCCAATAAGAAAATCCTCACCATCTTTTTGATACACCGGGAGATCCTCGTCAAATTGCCAATCCATTAAGTATAGACGCCTAAAATACGTATTAAATGCCCTCGGTCCAATCGTATACAGGACAGCGATGTATAAAACGATAGCAATTGCAGTTGCACATTCAAAAGCATAGAGCTCCCCATTTTTTACGATATCTTCGATTCCTTCGGAAGGATTCACTCCCTCACGTAAAAGAAACCCTCCGTTTGGCAATCGATACCAGTATTTTCGGTTAGGAAAGGAATAAGCGAAAGTCGTAAACTTTGCACCACTTTTGTCTAATGCAGTTGCTGCTTTAACAGTATTTACTCTGAATAGTAATTCAAACTTTAGTTGCTGTATGGATTCATAGTGATAAATCATAGGGTAACTCACCATTTGTTTTATAATCACCTTTTGTTCGGTGCTTGTAATGTCTTTACTAAGTTCCTCAGGCTTAACAATTTGGCTATTTAAACTAATCATTTGATACCTCCTTTTTTACACCATATGACTCTATTCCTAGTTACATGCAGATAGGAATCAAGAAAAAAGCCAGAATCCCTGCTGTGGACCTGACACCGTAATTAAGGTTATTTATTTTCTGAAAAAATGTACGATTAGTGCACCAACAATCGAGCCAATCGCGATCAATCCAAAAATGATAAAGTAAAGACGCTCCGCCAAATCAGCCATTCCCTCTCCTGGAAAAAACGCTGACTTTCCATAAATAAAAATGGCAGCTATAAATAACACAAATGATGGTACCCAAACAATCCAGCTCGGCTTAACCTTTATTAATAAAAATGGAATGAGCAACCCGATAAGAAATACCACTAAGAATAGCATATCTTCAACCCTTTCAGGACCTTTTATTCATTAGACGTATAAACGGCGGCTTCCGTTCCGTTAAACAGACGGAGATTAAGCCCATTTTTCTACAAGTATTTTTACAGACAAAAAAACCTCTTGTCGTATAAACAAGAGGGGTAGGTTTAGGCTATAGATTCGTGTTTCATTAGTCTTACAATTTCTAATAATTTAATATGGTACCCATCAATTTCAAGGACCTTAAATTCATAATCACCATAGTTAATTTTATCACCCTCGACGACATCCATTTTTTCAGAGAGGATCCATCCGCCAATGGTATCCATTTCATCATCATGAATATCTAGACCGAATAAATCATTTACTTCATCGATTAATACTTTACCGTCCACCACGGTTTTATTTTCGCTGATTTTGTTGATTTCTGGTACTTCGTCTTCGTCAAATTCATCGCGAATTTCCCCAACAATTTCTTCCAGAATATCTTCAACTGTAACTAATCCTGCTGTACCACCATATTCATCCATTAAAATGGCCATATGAACACGTTCTTTCTGCATTTTAAGTAATAAATCATGGATGGCAATTGATTCGATAACTTGAATTACCGGTCGAGTATATTCTTCAATGGATGTATCAAGGTTTTTACCGCTGATATAATCTGTTAAAACTTCCTTCATGTTCAACATACCAACAATGTTATCCTTTTCACCATCAATGACTGGATATCTAGTGTAATTTTCTACCTTTACAATCTCTAAACATTCTTGTAATGTTTGCGATTTGTCAAAAGCGACGATTTCAGTTCGTGGAACCATGATTTCTTTTGCAATCCGATCGTCAAATTCAAAGATATTGTTTACATATTTGTATTCAGACTGATTAATTTCACCGCTTTTGTAGCTTTCAGAGATAATTAATTGAAGTTCTTCCTCTGAGTGAGCCTCTTCATGTTCCGAAGCAGGTTTTAAGCCAAAGATTCCGACAATAATACGAGCCGAACCATTTAAAGTTTTAATAAAAGGGTACATTAATTTATAAAAAAGGATCATTGGTTTTGCAAAAAGTAACGTTACAGCCTCGGCCTTATGGATGGCGATCGTTTTAGGCGCTAGTTCCCCAACTACAACATGAATAAAGGTTACAGATGCAAAAGCGATAATAAAGGACAAGATTCCTGCTGCGGATTCAGGAATGTTAAAATGAGTAAATAATGGATGAAGTAAGTGTTCAACGGTTGGTTCACCTAACCAACCTAAGCCTAACGCAGTAACTGTAATACCTAGTTGACAGGCTGATAAATACTCATCTAAATTTGATACAATTTTCTTAGCTGCAATTGCTTTTTTATTGCCTTCTGCTACAAGCTGATCAATTCGTGTACTGCGGATTTTTACGATGGCAAATTCGAAAGACACGAAGAATGCCGTAAAAGCAATCAAAATTGCAATTACAATCAAGTTTATAATGGTCAATGGTCTCCTTACTTTAAGTGAAAAGTAAGGAATACACCTCCTGGTTTTTGTAAATGTAAGTTAACTCAGTAATAATAATAAGGTTTGAGCTAAAGGTACACCTTGCGAAGAAAGTTTATTTTTCACCATTTCTTTCTGACCGCTGTTTAGTTTATCAAGAATTGGCTCGATTGCTTCTATTTCTTCTTTTAAGTGACGCATTAGGATCCCAATCTGTTCAAAATGCTTTTCTACCTTTTGTTTATCCACACAGTTTTCCGTCTTAATTAACTCAATCGAAGATTTAATCTCCTCAAGCGGCATATTAAGATTTTTATAGTGTTCAATTAAATGCATAATTTGAATACAGTCTTCTCCATACAATCGATAATTAGAATCCGTCCGAATAGGGTTTAGTAAGCCTATTTGGGTGTAATAATCGATTGTTCTTTTGGAGATGTTCATTAACTTAGCTATTTCGCCGATACGATACAACTTCCCAACTTACTCACCCCTTCCTATTATTATATAATATTAGCATATCCGAAACTGTACAGTCAACGTAATAGTTTTGATTACAAGAATAGGCTGTTGATTTGTGCTCCAGGCACTTCGCTTTCCACAGGCGGTTCGGGAAGCCTCCTCGGCGCTAAAGCGCCTGCGGGGTCTCCCCTGTCCCGTCCTCCTGCAGGAGTCTCGCGCCTTCCGCACAAATCAACAGGTTCTATAATCAACATTTTTCCTTTAATTCAGCTAAAAAACCGTTCCTATAATATAAGAACGGTTTCCTTTGATATTAAATCCCTTGATTAAAAATATCAGTCAGAACTGGGACGATTTGTTTCTTACGGGAAACGACGCCCTTTAGGACTGCTGTATTATTCTCTAAGGTAACATTGTACGCTTTTTCAACTGCATGGGTTTTACTGCCTAATGCTAAACCAACAGAGTCATTTGTTAAGATATCCGTAACGACAAATAAGAATAGGTCCAGGTTCTTTTCTGCAATATTTTTTGAAATCGCAGCTTCTAATTCTTCCTGGCGGGCTAAAACCTCAGCAGTATCAACTGCGTTTACTTGAGCGATTTCTACCTTGCTTGAACCCATTTCGAATTCTTTTGCATCTAAGCTGATTAATTCTTCTATGGTCTTGTCACTTAGATCTGCTCCAGCTTTTAGCATTTCCAGGCCGTAGCTTTCTGCGTCAACACCTGCAATTTCAGCTAGTTCTTTTGCAGCTGCAACGTCTTCAGCTGTACAAGTTGGCGATTTAAACAGCAATGAGTCTGAAATAATGGCTGATAACATTAGACCGGCAATTTCCTTTTTGATTTCCTTGCCATTTTCTTTGTACATTTTATTTAGGATGGTTGCTGTACATCCAACTGGCTCACAACGATAGTACAAAGGATCACTGGTTTCGAAGTTAGCGATACGGTGATGATCGATTACTTCTAATACACGAACGTCCGCGATATCATTGGCACTTTGCTGGCGCTCATTGTGGTCAACTAAAATAACTGAATTCACTTCAGAAGCTACGTTTTCAACTAAACGCGGCACCTCTCGTTTAAACGTGTCTAACGCATATTGTGTTTCACCATTCACGCTTCCTAAACGGACTGGTTCTACATCCATTCCAAGCTGTTTTTTCAAATCTGCATAGGCAATTGCAGAACAAATCGTATCTGTGTCAGGGTTTTTGTGGCCGAAAATAAGTACTTTTTCCATTGTAATAACTCCTAATCGTATTAATATATGTAGACAAGCTCCATTACTCGAGTTTGACCCTAACAAAAATTATATATGATTCTCTCCTAGTATTCAAAAAAAAAATAAAAACCTAGCCAACGAATATCCGTTCGCAGGCTAGGCAACAAAGTTATTTTACTCCAAGTGGAACAACTCTTTGCCCAATGGCTTCGATTAATTCCTTTGGCATTGCGAAGCTCAGTGCAGCTGGGTCTTTCATGACGGCTGGTACAGTTTGTGCTAGATTTTCTTCCGTGATATTGTACTGAGTGAAATCAGCAGGAAGGCCGACTTTATGCTGCAGCAAACGGACTTTTTCTACTACCTTTGCTAAAGCCGCTTCAGCAGTATCACCTTTCACGTCAACATTTAATGCTTCTCCTAACTCTTTTACCTTTGGCAAATATATTGACATCACGAGTCCAAACACCTGCCGCCAATCCATAGATACTATCATTGGCCATCTTAATGGCTTCGTCTAACTCAGCATAGCGAATCAAACATAAAACAGGTCCGAAAATTTCTTCCTGTGCAATTTTCATATCATTTGTTACGTTGGTAAAAATCGTTGGTTCTACAAAGTATCCATCTTCACAGCCCGCTACCTTAACTTCCTTTCCACCGCAAACAAGGGTTGCCCCCTCTTGTTTACCAGCTTCAATATAAGAAAGAATCATTTCTTTCTGTTTCTTAGAAATAGCTGGTCCTACATCTGTCAAAGGTTTCTTGATTGCTTGCAGGCTCCCACTTTCCATTAATAAACAGCGGAAAACTTTGAGCTTCGACTTTTACTGTCATTTTCCTTCCTCCTTTTTATAAAGACCTTTATAATACGCCTAATTCACTTTCTGAGAATCTATAAATCTCTTCAATTTTTTTGCCTTTTGCACGTGCTAGAATTTAGACCACCCATGAATTCCCCCTTGTGCTAACCACACGAGGGAGCTTTATATAGATATGCCCTGCTCTACTAAACTATCGCTATTAATCTACTTTGATTGGAACAATTTTGCCATCTTCAACTGCGGCTACTGATAAATCAAATTCAAATCCGCCATCTTCACCAATTTTGTCAATCGTATAGATCTTTTTATCGTCTGCTAAATTGTCTAATCCAGCCTGCATATTAGCACGGATTTTTTCAACATCATCCACCGAACCAGCAGCTTTCATGGCTTCAACAAATACATGCATGCCAATATAGTTGAGACCCGCTTCAGAACCAGGATTTTCCCCATACTTATCATTATATCGTTTCACAAAATCAGGAATCGCAGCTTCTTGTGAATCTACTAGCGGCATAACACCAATCGAACCATTCAATAAGTCATAGGATCCAGTTACTGACTTCATTTCATCAAATTTCGCCTGGTCCATAACGATAAAGCCGCCTTTGAAGCCAAGCTCACGAGCTTGTTTTGCTACTTTCGCAGTAGGCTCAGAGGCACCACCGATGAACAATACATCTGGCTTCTCTTTTAGCGAATTCGTTAAAATCGTGAAGAAATCTGTTTCTTTGGTAAAATCGATCGCAGAGTCATAAACCACTTTACCGCCTTCTTTTTCCCAGTAAGTCTTTAGGTTGGCTGCCCAGTCCTTACCATACTGAGAAGCAGTTGGCAGGAATGCAACATTCTTACCAAAGTTGTCCATTGCATACTCGGTGAAAGGCTGCAAATACCCGTCATAACGCGGCGGGATTCGAACCGTTAATTTATTTCCAACTTCAGTAATTTGCGGTTCACTTGAATAAGCGCCAATTATAAATTTATCCAGCTGATTAAATACCTGTAATGCGAAAATTCCGCCGCTGTGCGGTGTAAAAATAATCGGCGGTTTATTTTCTTGAACTAATCTCTTGGCGTTTGCTCCGGCTTCATTTGGCAGGTATTTATCGTCTAAGGAAACGATATTTAATTTGTACTTCTTTCCGTTCACTTCAAAGCCGCCAGCCGCATTTACTTCATCAGCCGCCATTTTCACACCATTTAATGTTCGCTCTCCATAAAAGGCAGCTGGGCCGCTTAATGGACCTGTATAGCCGATGTTAACGGTTCCTACTTCCTCTGAATTATTGTCATCTTCCTTTTGATCATTATCTCCGGATGTATTGGTTGAACTATTGCAGGCTGCAAGGCTGAAAATTAATACGAATACCATACTGAACATAAAAAGCCACTTCATTTTTTTCATGTTTTCCCCCTTGTATTTTCATAGAATTTTCAGTTGCACTACGTGGTGAATGTGAACCATCACCCCCTTAGAAGGCAAACAAATTTTAAGCTCCTATGTACGCCTTCCTAACCTCATCATTAGCAAATAATTCTAGTGATGTACCTTGAAGGACAATGGAGCCATTTTCAAACACATAGCCTTTATCTGCAATTTTTAATGCAGCGTTGGCATTTTGCTCTGCCAGGAGAATCGTCGTCCCCTCACGATTTATTTGCTGGATGACCTCAAACATCTGCTCGACAATCAATGGCGCTAGACCAACCGATGGTTCATCGAGGAGCATCAATTTTGGTTTCGACATTAACGCCCTGCCGATGGCAAGCATTTGCTGCTGCCCACCGCTCAATGAACCAGCAGCATCTTCCTTTTTATCATGGAGTATCGGAAAAAGTTCGTAGACGTGCTGTAAAGACTTTTTAATTTCATCCTTCTTCCTTCTGTGAACAAATGCTCCCATTCTTAAGTTTTCCTGTACAGACATCGCTGGGAAGAGCTTTCTACCTTCTGGACATTGACCAATCCCTAATTGAACAATTTTGTCCGCAGACACCTTGTTTAAAGATTTTCCTTCAAAAAGAATTTCACCTTCTGCAGGCTTGTTTAATCCGCTAATCGTACGAAAGGTAGTGCTTTTGCCGGCACCGTTTGAACCTAATAGGACGACGATCTCTCCCTCATTCACTTCGATGTTTATGTCATGAACCGCGGCAAAACTGCCATATTTGACAGAGATGTTTTTCAAACTAAGCAATTTCCCCACCTCCCAAATAAGCCTTTATGACAGCCTGATTATTCTGGATTTCTTCAGGTTTCCCCTCGGCAATCTTTTCTCCATAATTCAATACCATGATTTTGTCAGCTAGTTTCATAATCATTTGCATTTTGTGTTCAATCAGACAAACGGTAATTCCCTTAGCAGCCATTTTTTTCATTAAAACCGCTAAACCCTCGGTCTCATCGGGATTGACTCCTGCCGCAGGTTCATCAAGAAAGACGATTTCAGGGTTAGTGGCCAGTGCCAATGCAAACGCTGTTCGTTTTTTCTCCTCCTGTGTTAAACCTGCAACAGGTTTATGTGCTACTTTTTGTAGATCAACAAACTCAATTACCTCCATAGCTTTTTCACGGCAAAGATCTTCTTCTAATTTAAGCCGCTTTGTCCGGAAAATCGCATCAAACAAATTAGACTTTGTCCGTAACCTATGCCCGACAATGATATTATCCAACACACTGGATTGCTCAAATAGATTCGTAGTTTGGAAGGTCCTCGCAACCCCTAGCTGTGCGATTTTATTAGAAGGTAATTTAGTAACATCCTTCCCTTTAAAGATAACCTGTCCCGAACTTGGAGGATGAAAGCCGCTGATTAAGTTAAAAAAAGTAGACTTACCAGCACCATTCGGACCAATGATGGCGTTAATTTTTCCTTGTTCAATCGTAAAGTCAACATTGTTAACAGCCACTAATCCACCAAATTTTTTTGTTAACTTCTTCGTTTCCAAAAAAATCATCCTTACCCCTCCTTTACTTGTTCTTCAGGCAGTTTCTTAGCACTCATGATTGATTGGTGAACCGAGGTTTTTCGTTTTTGAGTCCAGCTTGCGACGGCTCCGACAATTCCGCGCGGATAGAAAATAATTAACAGAGTTAACACGGGTCCGAAAACGAGCATCCGATAATCCTGTAAAAACTGAAGCCGCTGCGATAGGACAACAATCAGGATCGTACCAACAATGGGTCCACTTAAGGTGCCAATCCCTCCAACAAGTAAATAGGTTAGAAAATCAAACACAATCATAATTGAGCCGATATCAGGTCCAATAAAACGGACAAAAGCTGCATACAGTGCGCCGGATAGCCCCGCTATCACCGCGGAAATGACAAATACTGTTAGTTTATTTTTCATCGTGGAGATCCCGATGGTTTGCGCCAAATCTTCGCTATTTCGAATGGCGATATAGGTTCTGCCTGAAAGTGAGTGAACAATACGATACATGATGAGGACGACAAGGAGCAGGAAGAACAAAACTAAGTAGTAGTGGCTTTGTAAGGTTTCAAAAGAAAGTGGTCCGATGTTTGCCGGTGCAGGAATACCTATCAGCCCCCGAACTCCTTCGGTTAAGCTGTCCCATTTATCAATGACAAGATAGATAATATAGCCGACACAGAGCGTATAAATCGCAAAAAAATGCTCTTTTGTTCTAAGAGAGATGAGGCCGACAAAGAATCCTATGACACCTGTAATAACCAGGGATAGAAGAAGTGCTGGCCAGAAATTCATTTCTGCTTTGGTGGTTAATAAACCTAGTGAATAGGCTCCTATTGCAAAAAAACCGGCATGTGCCAAGGAAAGATAACCAGTATAACCCGCAAGCAGATTAAGGCCGTATACACCAATCATCCAAATAAAGGAGAGAGTCATCACGTGGATGAAATAATCATTTTGACTGATTAATGGAAAGACAATGGCTAGTAAGATAAGAAGTAGAATAACAATTCTTTGAATTTTTGACATTAATGTCCCCCCTTTGAAAAAAGACCTGTAGGTTTAACAGATAAAATTAGAACGAGGAGGACAAAGGCAATAATGTCCTTATAGTCATTGGAAATATAGGTCGCCCCTAAGCTTTCACTAAATCCTAAAATATAGCCTCCTAAAATGGCTCCCGGTACACTTCCCATACCGCCAAGAATGATAATTACAAATGCTTTTAAAATGACTAACTGCCCCATTGCAGGGAAAACGAGATTAATAGGTGCACTTAACGACGCAGCTATTGCCGCTAAACCACCAGATATCATGAAGGTAAGCATAGCGACTTTATTCGTGTTGATTCCAACAAGGTTTGCTCCTTCACGATTTTGTGACATCGCAATAATAGTTGAACCGGTAAAGGTTTTTTTCAAGAATAATGTTAATAGAATCATAACGACGATAGCTGATATGACTATAAGCAAGCGCTGCATTGTAAAGGTCAATCCCAAGATTTCAACCACCTGACCATATGGAGTTGGCATACTCTGGAATTCGGCCCCCCAGACAAATTGAGCGAACGCTTCTAAGAATAAGAGAATACCAATGGCAGCAATTTTATCATGGATTGGAGGTGCTTCTCTAAGAGGATGGAATACGAATCTTTCCATTAAAACACCGAGAATACCAACAACCAAAATCGATACAAAAATAGCAATCCAATAATGTAATCCATACTTGGTCATCATCATTAACGTTATGTATCCCCCCATCATGTAAAGTGCACCATGTGCGAAATTAGGAATGTGCAGGATCCCATAAACAAGCGTTAAACCTAAAGCTACTAGACTGTAAACGCTTCCAATTGTTAAACCATTAAATAATTGCTGAATAAGAATCTCCATTGGTTCCCTCCTTTGATTATCTAACGATTTTACAAGGGAGCAAACGTGAGATTGGCTGCTCCCTTGAGCGCGTTACTGAACCTGATTAACTATTTTTAAATACATGTTATACTTTACATTGCGTGTGCGCCGCCATCCACAACAACAATGTCCCCTGTGATAAAATCAGATGCGGGTGCTGCTAGGAAAAGTGCAACTCCTTTTAGGTCGGTATCTGAACCAAACTTACGCAATGGAGTGCCTTGTAGAATACCTTCGCCGCCTTTCTCTAGCAGTCCTTTTGACATTTTCGTAGGGAAAAACCCTGGCGCGATTGCATTAACATAAATACCGTGCGGACCCCATTTAACTGCTAGATCCTTTGTAAAAGTAATTACCGCTCCTTTGGAAGTGTTGTAGCCAATCGCATTCATAAAATTAGGATTACTTCCCTTAAGACCCGCTACCGAGGCAATGTTTATGATCTTTCCTGATTTCTGCTCTAACATAACTTTTCCCACAGTCTGTGACATAAGGAATGTTCCTGTAACATTGACGTCGATTACTTTCTTCCAAGCCTCGAGTGGCATATCTTCTGCCAGGGCCCCCCAAGTAGCGCCGCTATTATTTACTAGGATATCGATTCTTCCAAACCTTTCTAACGTAAGGTCAACTACATTCTTTACATCCTCTGGATTGGTTACATCACATTTTATGGCAAGGCTCTCGACACCGATTTTCTTTAACCCTTCACTTACTTCCTCACACGCCTCAAGTTTCCTTGAACAAACTACTACATTAGCACCAGCTTCCGCAAATCCTTCAGCAATTTGCTGACCTAGACCTCGTCCACCTCCTGTAACGATTGCGACCTTTCCAGTTAAATCAAATAACTCTTTCACATGCATTGCCGTTTCCTCCCATTGTGAATTTACTCTATCTATTTAAAAATTTTACATACTAACTGGTTGGTATGTTGCTAAAGACATAGTATACAAAATATTTATAATATTCAATACTATTTTTTCACCAAATTTCTCTTTTCTACATAACCCGCTTTCGAATAGTAATTAACCCAGCCAATAGATAGAGCGCTCTTTTGGCCGGGTTATCGGTGATTAGTATTGGGTAAACAAAACTTCCCCTTTTAAAACTTCATTTCCATTTTGGTTAACAGCCTGAACTTGAAATCGAAGATTAGTTCCATTTATTTCCTTCAATGTTGCATTTAGTGTAATTACATCATTTAAGAAAACCATTCCTTTAAAGCGGATGGAATAATCCTTAACGAATCCTTCTTCAAAATATCGCGTAAAAAGCTTAGCAAGATTGCCCATTGTCCACATACCATGTGCAATAATCCCTGGCAGGCCCGCTTTTTTCGCTTCCTCGTCGATCGTATGGATGGGATTAAAGTCGCCGGAGGCACCTGCATATTTTATTAAATCAATCCGTGAGACCGGGTCTAACTGGATTTCTTTAAGTGATTCACCAACTTGTAATTGCGTAAGAGTACTCATTTTGTCAGCACCTTCCTCACAGCTTCAGAAATAACAATGGTTGATGTTGAACTAAAAATCACGTTACCAGCCAAATCTTCACCAAAGCTTTCTAAGACAAGAAAACCCATTTCGCCAAAATTTCCTTTTTTCTCAAAGTATCGCTTCATTTCGGAATAACAATGAAGTTCCTCACCAACAACTAAGGGACGCTGGTAATGAAAAGTTTGCTCCCCATGGATTAATCCTTTATTCGGCAGATGTAATCCCTCAATCTCCCCATAATCAAACGTTCTTGGGAATGTTGGTGGAGCAATGTTGTTTTGATAGCGTGAATTTTTTCCTATTTCTTCATCAAAATAGATAGGATGAAGGTCTCCAATTGATTCCGCAAATTTCTTTACGGCACCTCTTTCCACCACGTTTTTCACTTTCGTGGAACGTTTACCAACCTGTTCACTGAACAATTTATCTTCCCCTCGCTTTTAACGTTAATTTTTTGGTCCACCGGCCACATAAATAACCTGACCGCTCACAAAAGAAGATTTTTCATCGGCAAAGAAAACAACCGCATTGGCAATATCTGCAGGCTTTCCACTTCTTCCAACAGGGATATTGGCTACACTGTGCTGGATTAATTGCTCAAATGGAACACCAATTCTTTCAGCTGTTTCCATAGTCATTTCAGTCTCAATAAACCCTGGTGCAACAGAGTTTGCCGTAATTCCATATCTACCCAGCTCAATCGCAAGCGTCTTTGTGAAGCCCTGTAATCCTGCTTTTGCAGCAGCATAATTCGCTTGACCGCGATTCCCAAGTGCTGAAGTAGAAGATATGTTAATAATTCGGCCGTATTTGTTTTCAACCATGTATTTTTGGGCCGCACGTGCCGCATTAAACGATCCTTTTAAATGAACGTCCATGACAGTCTGCCAATCAGAGTCTGTCATTTTGAATAGTAAGTTATCTCGGATTACTCCTGCATTATTAACGAGAATATCAAGCGATCCAAATGCTTCGTATGCCTCCTTGATCGCACCTTCTACCTGATCAGCGTCAACTACATTCGCAACCTTTGAAAAAACTTCATACCCTTTTTCTCTCAGTTCATTTGTTGTCTCTGCTAATGCTTCTTCATTTAAATCTATAAACGCTACCTTTGCGCCTTCTTCCGCAAAACGTTCAACAATTCCTTTTCCAATCCCACGACTTCCGCCGGTTACAAATGCAACTCTTCCTGTAAATCTACCTGCCATATCAACTTCCTCCTAAACAAAATCAATTAATCTAGTATTTTTTAGATAACGCTTTCAGAATTAATTATACGTATTGCCCAACTTTAACATGTCCTTTAATTAGATTTCTTGCGATAATCATCCGCTGAATTTCATCGGTACCATCATAAATCCTCCAGAGTCTTGCTTCACGGTACCAGCGCTCGATTGGTAATTCCTTTGTATAACCCATTCCACCATGAATTTGCAGAACACGGTCGACAACATTATTCCCCATATTCGCTCCATAAAGCTTTGCCATCGAAGCTAGGTGGCGATTATCTTCTCCGTTGTCAAGCGTGAAGGCTGCATTTAATACCAGCCATTTGGCTGCTTCTATTTCAACTGCAGAGTCAGCAATTTGCCACTGAATGGCTTGTCTTTCTGCAATTGGTTTCCCAAAGGTAATTCGTTCCTTTGAATAATCAATGGCCATTTGTAATAATCGCTCCGCTGCACCTACGGCTCTGGCACCGACTACCCATCGGGCAAATCCTATCCATTCCAATCCTAGATTATAACCCTTGTGTAATTCACCAAGAATATTCTCTTCTGGTACTCGAACATTTTCAAATACAAGGCCGGCTGGTCCCCATTCTCCCATGGTATGTATATACTCCGATTTCCAGCCCATATCTCGGTCGACAATAAAACAGGTAACCCCTTCTCGCCCCTGTGTTGATTGGTGAAGGTTTTTATCTGTGATAGCAATCGCCATAACAAAGTCTGCTTCATTACCACCTGTAATAAATGTTTTTTCGCCATTCAACACCCAGTCATTTCCATCTTTAACTGCTGTCATTTTAATATTTCTCGTATCGGACCCTGCACCTGGCTCCGTCATCGCAAAGCAAGATTTTTTCTCACCATTAATAGTTGGAATTAGATATTTCTTCTTTTGTTCTTCGTTACCGTAATAAAGGATATTGTCCGCCGATCCGCCAAAGCTAAATGGAACAAAGGTCTTTGAAACCTCCATCAAAACGATGGCCATCATCATTTGCCCTAAGTCCGCTCCACCATACTCCTCTGGTGTATTTATGCCCCAGAAGCCAGCTTCCTTTGCTTTTAATTGGAGTTCTTTAAGTATTCCTGGAGAAAGACTTGGCTTTCCTTCTCTCTCATTTCTTAACACATCATTCTCTAGGGGGATTAATTCTTTTTCTACAAATCTTCTAATTGTTTTTTGAACCATTTTTTGCTCATCTGTCAGACGTAAATGCATACCTTTCACTCCATTCATTTTTTAGAATTTAGGATAGTAGCCGCTAAATATAATTATGCTGGCAAAACCGGATACATACCTACCGGTTGGTATGTCTATTTAATTTTATTCTGAACTTTCAGATAAAACAAGTTTTTTATTCATAAATTTGATTTACTTTTTTCAACATTAGACAACCAAAGCTAATATGGATAAATTCAAAAGAATTCGTCCCACGTGAATGTTACCAGTTTTATAACCTTTTTATTGTGATTATGCAGATTTCCAGGTTTCTGATATTCCATATTACCTAAATTTTTAGTAGTATAGAATATGCAATTAATTTTTTTGAAAATCTAGGAAACTTTCCTTCCAAGAGAGGATAGGAGAAATAAATGAAGAAAACAAAATTAGTAATTCTGTTCTTGATTACTAGCTTAATTTGGATTTACGCAAGTAACTATATACTGGCACATTATATCCCTTCATCCCTTGTAAATTATGTCGAAAGAGGGAAAGAAATATTCTATATTCTTGTAACGGGTGGAATCTTTTATTTTTTTATCCTAAAAAAAGAAGAACTTGATACGACGAAAGAACAAGAAAAACGCTTATCTACCCTCATCAACTCAATGGTAGATTTTGTAAACTTCAAAGACGGTGAAGGGCGCTGGATACAAGCCAATGATTTTGGTTTGAAATTATTTCAGCTTGAGCATGTTGATTACCTAGGAAAAAAAGACTCCGAATTAGCAGAATACACTGAGTTCTATGCGGAAGCACTGAGATACTGTGAAGTATCCGATGAGGAAACATGGGAAAAGGGTACCATCACACGCTGCGAAGAGGTCGTTCCGCAGCCAGATGGAACACCGAAAATTTTTGATACGATTAAAGTCCCCTTATTTCATGAAGATGGAACTAGGGAAGGTTTAGTTATAATCGGACGTGATATTACGACCCTAAGGCAAACAGAAGAACGTCTTAGCAGAACAGAAAAGCTATCCGTTGTCGGTGAGTTATCTGCAAGCGTCGCCCACGAGATTAGAAATCCACTAACCTCATTAAAAGGATTTGTTCAATTATTACAAATGGAAGATAATAAACACCAAGATTATTATCAAATTATGCTAGATGAATTAAATCGAATTAATCATATTGTAGGCGAACTCCTACTCTTAGCGAAACCGCAGCATTTAAAATATACAAAATTAGCGATTCAAAAAATTCTAAATGATGTTATTTCATTATTAGCTGTCGAAGCTACCCTATACAATGTACAGATTGAATCAAATTTTCCAAAAGAGGATATCATCATTGAGTGTGAGCCAAATCAGTTAAAACAGTTATTTATTAATTTAATCAAGAATTCAATTGAAGCTTCGAATAGTGACAGTAAAATATCGATTTGTCTTGGTCTAATTGAAGATAACCGATTAGCCATTACCGTCAAAGACCATGGCTGTGGTATTTCAAAAGAACGACTCCAAAAGATTGGTGAACCCTTCTATTCATCAAAAGAAAAAGGGACAGGCTTAGGATTAACCGTCAGCTATAAAATTGTTCAATCACACAAAGGAAATATCGTTTTTGACAGTGAAATGGGTATCGGAACAACCGTTAACATAACTCTGCCACTGGTACAAAATTCTTCAGCTGACACTAGACAGTCAAAAGTAACTGCATAAAAAAAGTTCCTTTACGGATTGTAAAGGAACTTTTTTATGCAGATTGTTTACCTAGACTTCCTTTTTGTGTATGTTTTCTTCTGATTTCTATTATGTGCAATTGAATGATAAAGGCGATTCCTAAAATAATATTTTTCCAACGTCTTGCTTTTCGCTCTTTTGGTTCGTAGACATAGCGATTCCAAAAGTAACAAACAGACTCCTCAAGGATAATAAATAGCATATATATTCCTGCTGCCATCGAAATCCAGTACCACATATCAAGAACCCCTTTCTCAGGAATTACTCCTTATCTGTCCTTGTTCCCAACTTCATTATACCGCCTAGCCCTTCGACAATTCAGAAGTTTCAATCTCCTTATAACGACAAAATTCTACCTGAATAAAAAAACACTCGAACTTTGCCATTATTTAGGCATTTAAGCGTTTCTTCACTCTATATGATTAGTTTGGTTCTTTATATGTTTTTGCGCGTTCACTGTCACTCATACCTTTAGTGGTAGGATCCTGAACGATACCCATCAATGATAATAAAATAAATACTGCATTTACAAAGGTAAGAATGGATTGCTGAACCGCATCTGTAAGTTGAAAATCGGTAACCCCTAATGCGTTTAATCCTTGCAAAAGCATTTGCGCCACGATCATCAACTGAGCAACAAACGCCATTACCCAGCTTCTGTTCTTAAAGCGGACTTTCCAGTTGATCATTCTCACATCCCCTTTCTTTGTTTTAGACCGGTCTTTCTATTAACATATGCTTGGAATGAAAATGGTTGTCCGCCAATATCACAGAATTACAATTAAACTTCTCTATTCCTTTGTTTTTGACCATAAAAGGCTATTATTGGTGTTTTTTTGCTAAAAATTTTATAATGAATAAAACAGAAAACCTTTTGAAGGAAAGGAGACACAATGGAAAAATTACGCCCATATTGGGAAATGATTGTCCGTTTCTGGAAAAAGAAGCACATCACACAGCTATTATTATTAGTCATTTTAATTGTTGTTCTCGTAACGATTGTTTACTTCGGCTGGCTTGCAACAAGAGCAAATGTCCAGACATTAAAGGAAGGTCTTAGTCAACCGACCGTCATTTATGATCGTAATGACAGTGTCGCTACAAATGTCGCGACTAATCGGACTCAGGGGGTTAAGATTGAAGATCTCCCGAAATATGTTCATGGTGCAGTGGTGGCCATTGAAGATGAACGCTTTTATGAACATAATGGATTTGATATTAAAGGCATTACGAGGGCTTTCTTCAACAATTTATTTGCAGGAGATATTACCGGCGGCGGCAGCACTCTTACACAGCAATTAGCGAAAAACGCTTTGCTTTCCCCTGAACAAACCTATAAACGGAAAGCGGAAGAGTTATTTTTAGCCGTAAAGATAGAGAAAGTCTATAAAAAAGATGAAATCCTACAAATGTACTTAAACCAAGTATATTTTGGCGGTGGTGCATGGGGAATCAGTAATGCGTCAAAAAGATATTTTAATAAAGAGATTACGGATGTTACGATCAGCGAGGCAGCATTGCTCGCTGGGCTGCTGCAATCACCGAGTTACCTTGACCCGACCAAAAACTATGACGTAGCGATAAAACGAAGAAATGTCGTTCTTAGTAAGATGAATGAACTTGGGATGATTACGAAGGAACAATACACTGCGGCAAAGGACGAAAAGATAAAAATTAATAGCGGCAGTGGAAGTGTTGTTGAGCGTAAGTATCCTTATTATGTGGATGCGGTCCTAAACGAGGCAATCAATAAATACGGATTAACCCAGGAAGAAATTTTAACTAGAGGTTATCGGATATATACTGAATTAGACCAAAACCTGCAAGCAGGCCTCGAAAAGGTAAACAATAATAAATCACTATTCCCGAGAGGTTCTGGTGAACGTATTGTTCAAAGTGGTTCTGTTCTGATGGACCCGGCTTCAGGAGGTGTCCTCGCTCTTGTTGGCGGCCGAGGTGAACATGTGTTTAGAGGCTTTAACCGCGCTACCCAATTAAAGGCTCAGCCAGGTTCAACCATTAAGCCGCTCGCGGTTTATACACCTGCTCTTGAGGAAGGCTACACATTCGACTCAGAGCTCGTTGATGAGCCTACTTCTTTTGGGGAATACAAACCTGAAAATTTCTCAAAAACGTATCAGGGAAAGGTTCAGATGTACAAAGCCCTAGAGGAATCATTAAATGTCCCAGCGGTTTGGCTCCTAAATGAGATTGGTCTTGAAAAAGGATTAGACAAGCTCAAAACATTTGGGTTGCCTGTCGAAAACGAGGATAAACACCTTGCTATTGCATTAGGCGGAATGAGCAAAGGAATATCTCCGCTTCAATTAGCAAATGCATTCTCTGCCTTTCCAAATGGTGGCAAGCGTCAAGACAGCCATCTCATTACTAAAATTGTTGGTCCTACTGGAAATATCATTGCTGAACGTGAACCGGAAACCACAAAGGTAACTTCAAAAGGGAATGCCGACAAGATTACAGCCATGCTTTTGAATGTGGTAGAATCTGGTACCGGAAAAAACGCACGAATTCCTGATGTTCAGATAGCCGGGAAAACAGGTTCAACCCAGCTTCCCTTTACTGATATAAACGGGACGAAAGATCAATGGATGGTTGGTTACACACCTAACTTAGTAGCAGCGATATGGATCGGCTATGACCAAACCGATCGACAGCATTATCTCCCAAGCAGCGGTTCTGGTAATGTCGTTCCGATTTTCAAAGAAATTATGAAATCATCGATCCCTCATATACAAAAAGAAACGTTTGATGTCGTTTCGATTAATGACCAATTAGCTGGTAAAGCACAGACAAGCGAAGAGATAAAGGAGCAGGCAGAGAAAATCAAAGAGGAATTAAATCAAAATGCCCAAAAACTAGGTGAAAAGATTCAGGAACAAGCTCCCGTTTGGAAAAAGAGTTTAGAGGAGACAATGTTTTCAATCGGAAAAGGCATTGATACGATTATCCAAAAAATTCAAGGTTTAAACGAATAGCACGCCGTAAAGGCGTGCTATTTTATTTAACAGTAATGAAATGATAAAACCCAGCTGCGATTTTTTTCAATTTCTCTTCTTGATCTTGTTCAAACGCAATAATAAAACAGGTTGCAGGTCCAGATGATTTTATTACGTCAAGTTTCGTATGAAGCATTTCTTTCGTAAATTCTTTATTTGTAAACATCTGATTCAACTCATACAGGATTCCTTTTGAGCCAACAGGCCAAACGATTATTTCTTCAAGTTTATTGACTTCTCTAAAAACTGATAAAGGTACGACCTGATTAGCATGGTCCAAGACTTCATTCCCTACTAATGGGCTGCCAATAACGGCGAACATCAGATGATTAGAAAAAATATTCTCCGATTTTTTAGATAAAGACCTTTTACCGAGAACAATTAATCCAACCGCGGATTGTTGTAAATGAAAATTACTCTCTGTACTGCCAGTTATCGGGACATTCTCTAGATTTAATTCTGCTAAACCTTTTTGAATTCCCTTTACAAGCTCACTCCATGTGTTATCTCCACAAAAATTATGAAGAACAACTGAAAATGGAACTCCTCCTGCTGCCATACATTCCATTGCTGCTACTCTAAATGAATAATAGGCTACCGTTTCGTATGAAACCTGTACATGATCTTCTGTTTTCATACCAATACCGCCGCTATTATCACTTGCGATGATAAGCGACTCGGTACTAGTTATCGGGATGGTAATGATATCCCTCATAATTTAACATCTTTATTAATTAAATTTTGTTTAAATAAAGCCCTTAGCCGCCGGATTGCCACAATAGCGATGAGTGTATTAATCATAGAACCGATTAATAATGATGGCACTAATGCAACATAAAATGCTTTACTCATTAAAATAATAAACGGCAATGGTGCTGCAAAAGTATTCATAAGAATAAAGAGAATACCAGCAGTGATTTTTTTATTTTTCTTATAAAGAACACCAAAAAGAAAGACAAGAAGTGCCATTTCGATTGCAATTAATACATGCAGCGGTCCTAATGGAAAACCTGAAATTAGGGCAGATAACAAATGCCCTAACGCACCGACCATTGCTCCTGCCCCGCTGCCTAACAAGGCTGCAGCAAGCAGCGCTGGAAACACATCAAAAGCAACACTGCCTACGATAGCAGGAATCTTAATCGCAGCGCCAACTGCGGATAGTGCTGAAAACAATGCTAGTAAACTTAGCATTCTACTTTTCATCTTTGCGTTTCCCATCCCTGAATACTTTTGCACTTCGAACATACTCTACATCTTTTACGTTGAGTCGAAAATTTACCACTCTTGCTAATGCAAAGAAATAATCGGAAAGACGATTTAAATATTTTAATGCTAGTTCAGGAGTTTTCTCGTCGGTCTTCATTAAGGAAACCACTAATCTCTCTGCTCTTCTCGTCACTGTTCTAGCAATATGAATCGAAGCTGCAGGTTTCGTTCCACCTGGTAAAATGAACCTTTCCAGCTCTGGAGCTTCTTGAATATATTCATCAATTTTGGTTTCTAAATAGTCAATGGCGTCCTTCTGCAGCTTATACTCAATCTTGTCTGAAATATTGGCTAAATCCCCGCCACAATCAAATAATTCATGCTGTACTTTTTCAAGATCTGCCAAAACATCCTTAAAAATTTCCACATCTAGCTCGGTCATAACCTGGCCGACAAAGCAATTTACTTCATCAACTGTTCCATAAGCTTCCACTCGAATATCATCCTTGTCGACTCTTCCTCCAATAATACTTGTCTTTCCTTTGTCACCAGTTCTTGTATAAAGTCTCATAGCTTCCCATCCCCCGTTTTTTTGATTGTTTGATTTAATCCATACCAAATAACATCTACTGTATCTGCTTTTGCGGCAAGATCTTGATAAGCCCAGCCTGTTACATCCCGCCATAGTCGATTTTCTTTCTCCAACGGGACAATTCCCTTCGTAATATCCGTCCCAATCACCACAAGCTTCCGGTTAGAGTCTGTTTTTTCCCAGAAAAGCCAATCGTTCATGGTACTATTCCAGATTTCACGACATCTATAAGGATCTTGGGATTTAGTTAAATTCTTTAACCAAACTTCGATACCTTCTAATACGAGCAAATTACCTTCTATTTGGTTACTTTCAGCAATCATATGATGGTCCTGATAGGCTGAAAGCCAAGTACCACTTAGCCCATAATTTTCCTTTACCCAAGCCCTTTTGCCGTTAAAGGCACCTCCCGTAATAAAGTGCAACGGTCACGCCTCCTTAATGCTTCTTTTTCAAAAACAAGTTCATATCCTTGATGATGTGGTACTTGCCACTTCCAAAAATCCCTGTGCTGAGGTGCAAATTCTGACAATAAATATCGAATGACACCGCCATGAGTAATCATTGCACATCGTTGAAAATTTTGAGAAAGAATGTGTTCAGTAATCTTTTCCCATCCAATAGAAACCCTTCTAGTGAACTCCAAAAATGACTCTCCTTCTGGAGGACTATAAGATATAGGATCCGAAAGCCAACGCTGGTAAAGAGAGACTTCTTTTAAGTCTTCATAAGTCTTTCCTTCCCATTTGCCGAAATTCATTTCTCGTAAATGACTAAGAAGGTGCAACTCTTTATTTGGAAATAGTATATTTGCAGTGCTTATACATCTGGGTAAGTCGCTAGAAAAATAGCCATCATAATCGCATTTTGAGCTCGACTCCCTTGACTCAGGACATAAAGGGGAATCATTCCACCCTAAATAGGCTTTCCGTTTATTCTCCTCCGTTAGGCCATGACGAAATAATGCAACAACCACAGTGTCATCCATAGAAATAACTCAGTCCCTTCAACGGCTGCCCCTAAAATGTCGCCCGTAATTCCACCAAACCACTTTAAAGCTTTTCTGCGGCAAAGAAGCAAACTTATGAATGCTATAACAAGCAATATGGAGACATAATAGAAACCACCATCAAACGATATCACAAGAGCTAGGAATCCTATTATATATACAGCATAGATCCATAAATCCTTTAGTGTGGCCGCACTTTGAAAAAGTGCTCCAAGTCCTTCTTTTTTTGCAGTCTTTACTGTTAATAACAACAAACCCATAACGCTTTTACTTAATAGAGGGATTTCAGCAATCATCAGATAGGAAGCAGCATGTACATCTACGGTTATCTCATATATAAAAAGAAAACGGCTGCTTAACAAAACAATAACCGAGATAACCCCAAATGCACCGGTTCTAGGGTCGTTCATAACCTCCAGTCTCTTTTGTTGATCTTTGTAAGAAAAGTAGCCGTCACTAGCGTCCATCCAGCCATCCAAGTGTATTCCGCCTGTTAATAGAATACTCACCAGCCAAAGCAAGAATGCCGCTGCGAAGTTCGATAAAGGAGTATATTCTAGCAATAGATAAAATAACCCAGCATATATTCCCCCTTGAAGAAGACCTAGGATCGGGAAAACTTGAACAGCGCTTTTTAGATGTGGTTTGTCCATTGGTATTTCAAGATGTACGGGAATGGCAGTGAAAAATTGCAGATTGATTAAGAATCCCTTTAGAAGTTTTCTCATTTCGAACACCACTTGTTAATGATGTCATTTAGCAGCTCAAAGTTTAAATGTTCCTTCATTCGAGCGGCAAGCTCATCATATCTTTTATCTAAGTGTTCTCTTATATTAGTTGTGTCTTTCCTATGAATCCCTTTGCTTTTCCGAATCAGGTTTAACCAAGTATTTCTCCATTCGTCATTGTGGAAAAGGTGATGTAGATACGTCCCGATGATTTGACCATTCCTGCCAAAATAACCTTCTACTTTACCATTTTCAAGCGATAAAAATGAGCTTCCTTCCTCGTGTAATGCCGTTTTTCCTAAATGAATTTCAAATCCTTCCAGCTTTTTATCAGCGGCCAAACCTGTATTTTCATGGTACACTCCAGCCGCTCTTACCGTTTCTTTTTCTTCATAAAAGATTGTCCTCCCAGGAATACAACCCAAGCCTCTCATGGTATTGTTCACTATCCCTGTATCTGAACCAGCCTCATCAATAATTTCTTCCCCAAGTATTTGATATCCGCCGCAAATTCCGACAACATAGCCGCCATTTTCAATATGAGCTTGTATCAATAAGTCTAACTTTCTATCTCTTATACTTTTCAAATCATTGATTGTACTCTTTGTCCCTGGAATAATAACTGCGTCGGGATTTCCAAATTCAGAAGCCTGTTTCACCCAGCGGATCGACACATCTTCTTCATATAAAAACGGTTCTAAATCACTATAATTTGAGATAAATGGAAGCTGAATTACTGCAATATCCAGATTACCCTTTTTGCCGACTGCAAACTTATCGTTTAATGACAAAGAATCCTCACCATCAATCATATGATTCTCTACAAATGGTAAAACACCTAAAACTGGAATCCCCGTTTTCTTTTCCAGCCAGTGAATACCATCCTCAAATAAGCTGATATCCCCGCGGAATTTATTTATGATTACTCCAGCCACTCTTTGTCTTTCTTCTGGCTCCAAAAGCTCAAGTGTACCAACAATACTGGCAAAAACCCCGCCTCTATCAATATCGGCTACAAGAACGACTGGAACATTCGCCAGTTCGGCAACCTTCATATTCACCAGTTCTCGATCCTTCAAATTGATTTCAACCGGACTTCCAGCCCCCTCAATGACTATTAGATCGTATTCATTTGATAACTGGTCTAAAGACTTCTTTATCACATCGAGTCCATTTTCGTAGAAGGTATCCCGATACCCTCTTCCCGAAAGAGTTTTTAACGACTTTCCTAAATAGACAATCTCTGAATCTTGATTCGAGCGAGGCTTTAATAATAGCGGATTCATCCATACAGTGGCCTCAATTTTTGCAGCCTCCGCCTGAATTCCTTGTGCCCTGCCAATTTCTTTTCCATCTTTTGTCACATAAGAGTTATTGGACATATTTTGAGATTTAAAGGGTACAACTTTTCTGCCATCGTTCGCGAACATGCGGCAAAGAGCTGTTACAATAAGGCTTTTACCGACATCGGATGAGGTTCCTTGTATCATAACTCCTTTCATTTCCTAACCCCCTTCATGTTGATGGGTATACCTGCTTCAACCAAAAAGGCTTGATCAGCCTCCTTCACCAGCTGTTGATGGATTTTTCCAAGAATTCGTGAATAGGAGAAAACAAGATCATTCTCTGCGATTGACTCATAGAAAACTTCATTACTCACAACAATTAACACTTGTGATCTTTCTCGTAATTTATTTATACCTGTTATTATCATTTCGATTACATGTGCTAAAAAGGACTCATCCCATTCCTGTTTGGAAGAAAACAGTTCATTATTTAAAAGAGTCGTCACGCAATCGACTAGAATAATATCTTCTTTGTTAAAATAATCTGCACTCTCACCAATATTTTGTGACTGTTCAATGGTTCTCCAACGTGACTTTCCAGATTCCCGGTCGTTCTGGTGTTTTGCAATTCGTTCCCTCATTTCTGAGTCAGAAGCCAAACCGGTCGCTAAATAGGTTAATTGCCCGCCATTTTCCTTTGCGTGTTCTACAGCCATTTTTTCGGCAAAATAGCTCTTCCCGCTCCTTACTCCGCCCGTAATAAAAACTAATGAAGCTGCCGCCATTCCAACAATACCTCCATTAATTTACTATTTTCTTGCTTGTTTTTTATAGCAAAACGCAGCCATTTTCCTTCCAAACCAGGGAAGTTATAGGTATGGCGGGGAATGATTCCCTTGAGTAATAGAAATTCAAAAAAGTTATTCTGTTCCTTTTGATCTGAATCTCGTAACAAATAAAAATTAACCTGTGACGTAGTCATCACAAAATTATGCTTCTTAAAAAACGCTAACAATCTCTCCCGTTCTTCCGAAATATAGACTTGAGTCATATTAATAAATTCTTCATCTTGTAAAAATAGTTCCCCTGCCAATAAGGCAATACTATTGATACTCCAATGAGGCTGGTACTTGCTAATTTCTGCAATTAAGGCTGGAGCTGCAGCCAAATACCCTAGTCGAATCCCCGGGATAGCATACATTTTTGTCATCGACCGTATAATGATTAAATTTGAAAACTTATTTAAATACGGGATAAAAGATTCGTAGTTTATTAAAAAATCATAAAAAGCTTCATCTAGAACCACAAAGCAATTTTGTTTTTCACATTCCTGTATAATTGAAAGTACCGTTGACACTGGATATTGAATACCAGTAGGATTGTTCGGATTACATAAAAATAAAGCATCTGCACTCGATAAGCTTGGAAGTAACTGTTCCATACTTAATTCAAAATGAGGTTCCAGTAATTGATGGTACTGTATTTCACAATCTGTTGCACGACAGGCTTTTTCATATTCAGAAAAAGATGGCTCTACCACTACAACCTTTTTTCCAGAAAGAAATCTGGCAACAAGTGTAATAAGTTCGGCTCCTCCGTTTCCAATGAGAATATAATCAACTGGTATTTGCTCCCGGTGAGCAATCCTTTGCCTTAGTTTTTCAGCGAATGGATCTGGATACACGGTTATTTCCTGATAAAAATCATTCCATTTCTCTTTCAGGGCACGAGGTGGGCCAAGTGGATTAATATTTGCACTAAAATCAATATACTTCTCTGGGAACGAAAGTCCCAGCGATTTAAAAAGGTGCTGCGGATTTGAACCATGTGAAGGCAAATTCAACCATCATCCCACCTATCCATAACAATAGTAAAAATAAAAAAACCGTTCTATCCAAGATTTTATTGGCTGATAAAATATGATTTGCTTGGATGGGGACTAATGGATCCCCCATCTTTGCCCGGTTTGAAACGATTCCTTTGTAATAGTTGATGCCGCCAAGCTGAATCCCCAAAATAGCAGCAACCGCCGCTTCTCCCCAGCCGCTATTGGGGCTCGGGTGCTTCTTTGCATCACGGAATAATATTTTCCATGCCCTCGGATACTTTATTCTAAAAGGCTTTGTTCCTATTAGCATTATGATTCCTGTTATCCTGCTGGGAATCCAATTCATCACATCATCCCATTTAGCAGAAGCCCAGCCAAAATCTTTAAATCTTTCATTCCTATAACCTACCATCGAATCACAGGTATTTGTTGCCCGATAGACCATTGCCAGCGGAGCACCGCCTATAAGCGCCCAAAACAAGGGTGCTGTTACCCCATCACTGGTATTTTCTGCAACCGTTTCGATTGCACCGCGTGCGATTTCACTTTCATTTAATGTAACTGTATCTCTGCCTACAATGTAAGATAGTTTGATTCTTGCGTCTGCCAAGTCTCCTTTTTCTAATGGAACATACACATTTAAAGAAGCTTCCTTTAAACTTCTTTGAGCAATGGTTGTCGCAATAATCATACTTTCAACGACAATCCCAGCAATTGGGTGAACCCGATAACTAATTACTACAATTAACATTACGATAAAAAGTACTATTAATAAAACAAAAAGGAGCATTGCGATCCCTTTTAATCTTGTATTTTTTCCATGATTTAAGCGTGTTTCAAAGAATGAAATCATTGTTCCTATCCATCTAACTGGATGTGGCCAATGGGGTGGATCTCCTACAACCTTATCAATGAAATACGCTACGGTTATGGCAGCTAAGTGATAGATAATCATACTACTTTCCTTTTTTGAGATTTTCGAATACCCTCTAACGTGCATTCATATACAGCTTTTCCAATTAGTTTACCTAAGTCTGTTATCGTCCCAGCATACTCCAGCCTTTCACCAGCTTGGGTAGCAGCTATTAGAATACTATCGGTAGAAGTACCCGTCGCAATGGTGCCTGTCACCGAATCCATAATGTTTAAATCATGCAGCGCTTTTGCTTTTGCCTCAGTAGCCGTCATAATACTTTGAATAAAGGCCTCCTCGGTTAATTCACCATTAACGAAGATCCATGTATTGATGGTGCCAGGCACCTGTTCAAAGGTATGCTGTACACTTTTGGAAGCATCTATCGCGTTTCCAACACCTGCAGTTACCACAACAAATAATGAGAATCCTGTTCCTTCAACGTACGTAAATGTAACATCATTAAGGAAGACTGCGGTCATCATTCCAACTGTTTCTGAAGGTTCAAAGCCGTTTACTTTTAAAAAGGAGGCCATTTCCTTTCGATGATCGCTGCAGTTATAGTCCTTTCTAACATGTCGATTAACAAAAGTTTGGTGCCAGCCTGTCCCTGATCCAACGACTCCCGAAGACATCGTCCTTAATGGAGCAGGTGATCTTAATTCAATAAACTCATTTGTGACGCGTAACAAACCTTCATCTATTTTAATTTTCTCCTTATCCTGCCTCTCATCTGGTATTAACACCATTTGAGGTGCTGGTACTCTTGGATGAGGAAGCTTCTGAATATCGGTATGGTAAACATCTCGTATTCTTTCTTCTCTAAGCACTTCGTTCGGGATATGGTTGATATTAATGGTGCCATTTTCAAGCAAAAGTAATCGATCGCAATATAAGCCTGCAAGATTTAAATCATGAAAAATAGATACGACAGTTAGACCTGTTTCAGATGTCCAATTCTTTAATAAATCCAATAATTCTTTTTGATAGGATAAATCTAAATGGTTCGTTGGTTCATCTAATAGAAGAATTTCAGGTTCTTGAGCGAGTGCCTGAGCTAAAAATACTCTTTGTTTTTCCCCTCCGGATAACTCTTGTATCGTTTTATTTTGTAATGACGTAATGCCTGTTTGCTTCATAACCCGTTGTACAATTTTTTCATCCTTTTCTCCCCAGGTCTGAAACCAGCCGGTTTGATGGGCATACCGACCAAGAGAAACCGTTTCTTTTACGGTATAGGAAAATGATTGCGAAGAATGCTGCGACAAAACAGCTACGATTTGAGCAAGTTGTTTTGTATTATATTCCTGCAGCGCTTTACCTTTTATAAAAATATCACCTTTTACAATCGGCAAGATTCCGCTTATCATTTTCAATAAGGTGGTCTTACCGCTTCCATTCGGTCCCAAGATACCGAATAATTCACCTTTTTGAACTTCAAAAGAAATATCCTTCAGGACATGTTCATCTGAATATCCGCCTGCAACATGTTGAATGTTAAGCATCCCTTTATCCACTTCTTTCCATTCTTCTTCTCTGTATTAGGATTAATGCAAATACCGGGGCACCAATTAATGCAGTTATGACTCCTATTGGTAACTCAGTTGGAGAAATAATCGTTCTTGAGATTAAATCTGCTAAAATTAAAAATCCACTTCCAGTAAGGATTGATAACGGGAGCAGGTGTCTATGGTCCGGTCCCCACAATAATCTTGAAAGGTGTGGTATGACTAATCCAACAAAACCAATCGTTCCTGAAACAGCAACCGCCGCACCAGTTAAGATTGACCCAGCCGTTAAGATGATTAGTTTCCTTTTTTGAACGTTTACTCCTAAATGGTGGGCACGTTCCTCACCAAAGGACATGGCATTTAATTCTTTGGCATTGAAAATAAGGATGATGGAACCTAGCACAAAAAAAGGTAAAATAATTCTTATGTATTCCCAGCCTCTCATTGATACACTTCCCAATAGCCAGCCTATAATTTGTCTAAGCTCATCGCCTGTTAAAGCAATCATAAGTGAAATGAATGCACCGAGAAATGAACTAAAAATGATTCCCGTTAAGATAATGGTTTCCACTCTCATTGAGCGTTCAATTTTCCTTGCGAACGCCAGCACGAATAAAATGGTAGCCCAAGAAAACAAAATGCTGAGTAATGGAAGGGTAAAGTTGCCGATGTGGGGAATAGATAATTGAAAAAATAAAGTGAGTACTGCCCCAACGGACGCACCGGATGATACGCCTAAGGTATATGGATCTGCTAAAGGATTTCTTAATAATCCTTGAAAGGCTGCTCCTGCGATCGCGAGAGAAGCCCCTACTAAACCAGCTAAAATAACTCGTGGCAACCGGATATTCAAAACAATACTCGAAAACATGGGGTCAATATGATCCAATGAAGTAGACCCAGAAAGCTTCCACATTATAATTTCAATAATGGTAAAGATAGGAACCGAAACGGTTCCTATCGAAATTCCTAACAAAACTGAAAAGAGAAGAAAACTTCCCGCAAGTAAGTAGGCTATTATTTTATTATTTAAAAACTTCTGGATAGACAGCCTTTGCAAGTTCCTCTACTCCTTCAACAATCCTAGGGCCAGAGCGGGTCACACGATCAGAGTCTACATCGATGACTTGCTTATTCTTAATGGCATTGACATTTTCCCATCCTTGTCTGGCTAACACTTGTTCAGCAGCATTTTCCGTATAAAAACCATATGTAGTAATGATGACATCTGGATTTCGCTCAATCATCACTTCTTGATCGATTTTAATCCAGCCCTCTTGGTCATCTGCAATATTTTCAGCATTAATCAAACTAATCATTTCGTCCATAAATGTGTTTTTTCCGGTTGTGAACACTTCAGGAGCAGGAGATACCTCTACAAACACTTTTTTCTTTTCTTTAATTTCTCCGGCCTTGGCTTTAATATCTGCTAGTTTATCTCGCATACTCTTAATTAGTTCTTCAGCCTTCTTGTTTTCACCTGTCGCCTTTCCAATCATAGCAATCGAATCATATATCTGCTCAAAATTTTGGGCTTCATTTACAACTAAAACTGTCAGCCCGGCATCCCTTAATTGTTGCAGGCCTTCTGTCCCATTCATTGCGGAAGCATGTGCTAACACTAAATTGGGCTGCAATGAAATTATTTTTTCAATATTAATTTCCATTCCGCCGATTTTCTCTTTTGTTGTGGCTTCTTCAGGATAATTATCAAAATCAGAAACACCTACCACTTGTTCTCCAAGTCCGAGGGCAAAAGCGATCTCTGTATTGCTTGGAATCAATGAAACGATTTTTTCTGGCTTTGCCTTAATCGTTACCTCATTGTCTAATGCGTCTTTAATCGTTACAGGATATACCGTTTCCTCTCCTTTTTGCTCAGTGCTGCTGTTTCCTTCATCCTTTACCGTATCTTTTTGTTCACCACATGCTGCTAGCGCACCAATTGTTAACAAAAGAATTAATAATAACGCTGATAATTTTTTCAAATTTCTTCCCCCTATGACTTCTGTCAAAATACATCACAAAAAAATGCATCCTCAAAAAAAATTCAAACAAAAAACATCTCTACGTAAGGTAGAGATGTTGGTTTGATTAAATGTCATTAAAAATGACTCTAGTCGTCCACACCTCCCTATCCTCGTAGGTTCTTTTTGGGGCACTAGAATAAGGCAGGTTTCCTGGCTCATGGTCATCGCTTCCTGCGTCTTCCCATCAAATTGACAGTGACATTTTGCAGGTTGCTCCCATTTACAGTGGCGGGACCGCGTTGGACTTTAACCAACTTCCCTTTTAAGCTAAAAACGGTTAAGATTTTCAGCACCTATTCTTCGATAATTTTTTTATGATAGACTTATTATATAGTAAATGAAAATGAAAGCTATGTTTTTTTAGCAAATTTCGCCAGAATACTTCTTTTATTCGAAACTTCTCAATAAATTCGCCATTTCAATAGCACCGTTTGCAACATCCCAGCCTTTATTTCCAGCCTTTGTTCCTGCACGTTCAATTGCCTGTTCAATCGATTCTGTAGTCAAAACTCCAAAAATAACAGGAATGCCGGTATCTAGATTAAGTCTTGAAACACCCTTGGCAACCTCATTACATACATAGTCGAAATGTGGTGTAGACCCACGAATTACGGTTCCTAAGGTAATAACAGCGTCATATTTTTTACTAATGGCCATTTTTTGAGCCACTAACGGAATTTCAAAGGCACCTGGAACCCATGCAATATCCACATCATCTTCGCTTACACCATGTCTTTTAAGGGCATCCTGCGCTCCGCTCAATAATTTACTGGTTATAAACTCGTTAAAACGTCCTACAACAATTCCTATCTTTAAACCTGAACCTACTAAATTACCTTCATAAATATGTCCCATAATAATACCTCCAACAATTTTTGTAATACATGTAGTATTTATTTCACCTTTTCCTCGTTGATCTCCATTTGTAATGGAACACTTTCAACGACTTCAAGATCAAATCCCTTAATTCCTTTTATTTTTCGCGGATTATTGGTTAACAATTTCATTTTGCTAATCCCTAGATCCTTTAATATTTGAGCACCAATACCAAATTCACGTAAATCTGATTCAACAGCATTGTGACCATCCTCTAGTTGCTCGTGTGCCCGCAATTTATTGACTAAACCATTGCTCTGACGCATATAAAGAAGAACTCCGTTTCCGGCTTTTTCAATTTGACTTAATGCGGCATGCAGCTGCGGCCTGCATTCACAGCGGTAAGAACCGAAAACATCACCGGTTAAACACTCGGAATGAACACGAACAAGGATTGGATTCTCAGGATTAATTTCCCCTTTTATTAATGCTAAATGCTCTTTCCCATCAATAACGTTTGAGTATCCTGCAGCCTTAAATTCACCAAATTCTGTGGGCAAATTGATTTCTATTTCACGTTTGACCAGCTTATCTTTTTTGTTGCGATATTCAATCAAATCTTTAATGGTGATCATCTTGACGTCAAGTTCATCGGCAATTTTCCGCAACTGGGGAACACGTGCCATGGTTCCATCCTCATTCATAATTTCACAAATGACTCCTGCAGGCTTAGAACCACATAGTCTAGCTAAATCCACTGCCGCTTCAGTGTGTCCAGTTCTCCGTAAAACTCCTCCTTTTTTGGCAATCAAAGGGAAAATATGCCCTGGACGCTTGAAATCAGAAGGCTTTGATTCCGGGTCGAGCATACTCAGTACGGTTGCGGAACGCTCAAATGCTGATATCCCTGTCGTTGTAAATTTATGGTCAATACTGACGGTAAATGCCGTTCCATGCGAATCCGTATTGTTTGCGACCATTGGAAAAAGTTCTAATTTCTGTGCTAATTCCTCGTCAATAGGAACACAGATTAAGCCTCTTCCATGTGTAGCCATTAAATTTATTACCTCTGGCGTAGTTTTTTCAGCAATTGAGACAAAATCTCCTTCATTTTCTCTGTCTTCGTCATCACAAACAATAATAACTTTTCCGTTTTGTAAATCAACCAAGGCTGCTTCAATTTTATCAAACACGTGTAATCTCTCCCTTCTATCTAATTAAGCAAATCCATGCTCTTCTAAAAAGCTCGTACTAATTCTGGATGAACTTTTTTTGTTACCATTATTTTGTCTGCTCGTTAAGAAATGCCCCACATACTTTCCAATCATGTCGCATTCTAAATTAACAATATCACCTGAGTCTTTAAGACCAATAATACTTTCAGTCAAGGTATGGGGGATTAGCGATAGAGTAAAAGCTTCATCTGTTACACCAAACACTGTAAGGCTTGTTCCATCAACCGCAATGGAACCTCTTTCAATCACATACTTTAGGATCTCTGGTGAGGCTTCAATTTCATAATAAACGGCATTTTCAACAGGTCTCTTACTTTTTATCCGGCCTGTACCATCGATATGTCCGGAAACAAAGTGACCGCCAAATCTTCCACCAGCTGCCATTGCTCTTTCTAAATTCACTTTTGAACCGCGCTTCAAAGACTGTAAGCTTGAAGCTTTGACTGTTTCTGGCATAACATCTACCGTAAACTGGCTGCTAGTAAAGGTAGTGACGGTAAGACATACGCCATTAACTGCGATACTGTCACCTAGATGAACATCCTTAAGTATTTCTTTAGCTTGAATGGTCAGAACAAATGATTCTCCAGTTCGCTGGATATTTGCTATTTCTCCTAATTCTTCAATAATACCGGTAAACATAGCTTTTGTTCTCCTTACCTATTTTTTGCAAGGTCATGAAAAATTTTTTCATACCTTGCAATCATAAAAGAATAAAAAGGACCCTGAAGAGTTGAAACACTTCAGGGTCCTTGGAAAAGGCAATAAGAAAATAGGGCTTAAAAAAGGGTAGACTGCTCCCTTGGTTAAACCGAATTTTTTCCTTCTCCCATCCAGACTTTAACTGTCGGCTCTGGAGTTTCACCAGATCCACCGTTTAACAAACGTTAAACGGGTCACGGACTAAGAAGCTGCGCTTCATCACCGCCGGTTAGGAATTTCACCTTACCCCGAAGGAATTATTCAATTATATATTTTTTAGTATACCTTATACTTGTAAGAATTGCTAAAAAAAAGAGCGGAAGATTAAATTCTTCTCCTTCAGTTCATGATTAATAATCGTTTCCATATGTTTTTACAGGCAGATAAAGGTCAAATTGAATACTTCCGTCGTTATCGAAATCATTTTGTTTAAAGATTTCTAAGCTCAAGGCATGGTTATCCAAATCATAGCCATACTCCTGCATCCACGCTAACGTTTGTCTATATGTATGTTCCACTTCTTCCAGGCTGCCTTTGTGCGAAGTACAAACATAATTTTTACGAGGGATCGTAAACCCTACCATTCCCTCTGGGATATTTTCCAGTTTTTCCACTGGTGTAGTTACATAATAGGTAAATTCAGTTTCTCTGCTATGAAAAGGAGCAATTAAGATAGAAGTATTCGTTTGATTAGGTACCTCATCAATCCGCTCTTTCATCACATCAAATAATTCAGGAATGGTATTCAGTTGCGAATAGGTACCGCTCCACGAAATTCCAACTACCTTCATTTCTTCTTTTTCAAGCACTTGGATATCCAAACATATCCCTCCTCACATGTTGTTCATATATCTATTATTCTCACTGTAACCCTGAAATTCCTTCCTAAAAACGACAACTTCATGAATACTTTACAATGGACGCTGCTTAACTAATACTATTTTTTGAACAGTTTACTTATGATAATTTTTTCCCATATTCTCCATGGTAATAAAACCTTCAAAAATATAGAAGTTTTAACACCACGGCCAATGGGGTACCTCATGCCGGGTTTTTCCATTTCCGCAATTTCGGCTATTTTTCTTGCAACTTCCAGAGGGTCTCCGAAGCTGTTTTCACCTTTTGCAATATATCTTTCAATGCTTTGCAAATAATCTTGATAAGGAGAATTTGACTGCAATGATTCAACTGCAATCTGTTTACCACTTGACCAAATATTTGTTTTGTAGGAACCAGGTTCAATCAATACCACCTTCACTCCAAATGGCTGCATTTCTAAACGAAGACTCTCACTCCAGCCCTCAATGGCATGTTTTGAGGCAATATACGGTGACAGTCCGGGGAACGCTACCTTACCGCTTATACTGCTGACATTTATAATACATCCATGCCTTTGTTTCCTCATTACAGGTAAAAAGGCCTTAGTGACGGCAATAACCCCAAAGACATTTGTTTCAAATTGACTACGGTATTCATCCATCGATATTTCTTCAACAAAGCCTGCACCTGCATATCCAGCATTATTAATCAAAACATCTACTCTTCCATACTCATCGAGGACTTGCGTCTGGAATGCTAGAATTGAATCTTCATCCGTAACATCTAATTCAAAAACAAAGATTCGGGATTCTACTCCATGCTTTCTTGCCTCTTCCAACAAGCTGCTGCTTTTACGGCTGTTCCTCATAGCAGCAATAACGGTAAAACCCTTTCGTGCTAATTCAACAGAGGTACTCAATCCAAATCCGCTGGATGTACCGGTTACTATAGCTGTTTTGTTATTCATGCATTAATCTCGTCCTTTCACTACTGCAAGAATTAGTTTAATACGGGGAATCAGGAAAAGCTGTCGAAACTGATTCTTTTTTAGAATTATTAAGAAATAACAAAAGGACTTTCAATTGACCAGTGCATTTTTTACCATTTGAAACTTTTTCGAAAAAGAATATTCTGTGAATTAACTCTCTAGTATCTATCCGGATTAGATTGTTAATTTAAATGTAAATAGATTATACTGAGGGTATGAAAGTACATTTTTTCAGGAGGATCCAAATGTCAGAAAACAATCAAACAAACCAGAATGAAGAACCAAAAAAGAAAATGAGTTTGCAGGAAGCTATGAAGCAGCAGTTAGCGAATAAGAAGAACAAAGCGGCAGCGGCGAATAACAACCAGGGCGGTCTTCAAAATAGCCAAAAAATGAAAAGCCAGCAGACAAAAAAAGTGAGTAATACACGCAGGAAAATGGGTGTTTAATGAACGGACAAAATAGAAAAGACATCACTGCCGGTACAGAGGTTAAAATTGTACTTAAGGCTGATCAAAGAACTGGAAAACTTACAAGTGGTGTTGTAAAGGATATTTTAACCAACTCAAGCTTCCATCCTCATGGAATAAAGGTAAGGTTAATGGATGGTCAAGTTGGCAGAGTGCAAGAAATAGTGAATTCAAAGTCCACCTAACAGGTATTAAATTCTACCCTTAGGTATGAATTTTATATATTAACCCCATACTATAAATAACCATTTTACTTATCACATATTGAACTCCACTTGTTGTGGAGTTTTTTTTATGATCCCTTACAGGAAAATAAAAAACAGACCCACAATTGGAGTCTGTTTTGTTTAGAAGGTTTATTATGCTTTACGAACGTTAACCGCTTGTGGACCACGTTGTCCATTTTCGATTTCAAACGTCACTTCTTGACCTTCATCTAAGGTTTTGTAACCTTCGCCTTGAATAGCTGAGAAATGAACGAAAACATCGTCTCCACCTTCACGCTCAATAAATCCAAAGCCTTTTTCACCGTTAAACCATTTTACTTTACCTTGTTCCATTTTTGTAGCTCCTCCTAGCATGTAACAATTACATGAAATTGCAATATAGTCTTGCCCAATTATTATACCCAAGAGAAATCATTTTTAAACAATTTCATCTTGTATATAAAGTATTTCACAATGGGTTCCATTTTATTTCAGAAAATATATATTTCCAGCTGAATAATGATTAAGCGTCCGTAAATGATACTATTACAACACCCATTTCTGAATTGCCTTGGCAACACCATCTTCATTATTAGTAGATGTAACCCAAGCAGCCGCTTCTTTTACGGTATCCTGAGCATTTCTCATTGCAACGCCTAAGCCGGCTTCTTTTATCATCGCCAAATCATTAAGACTGTCTCCAACGGCCATGACATTTTTCATATGTATTCCGAGACGCTCACAAACTAATTTCAGTCCTTTGGCTTTATTAATCCCAGCGGGGTTTACTTCTATATTAGTTGGAGTAGAGTTGCTTAATTCAAACTCTCCACGTGTCTGCAGCTCATTTAAAATTTTGTCTCTGGTAGGGACATCTTTAATGTTAAACCCAAATTTCAGCCATTCCTCTCCATGAATATCCTCCGGCATTTCATCAAACCAGTTTCGGCTCGTACTGATTGCCCAGTAACGGATCTTGTGCTTTTGGGTAAGTTCTACCATCCATTGAATGGAATCAGTATTCACAAGATTCCTTTCCACTAGCCCTCTTTTGTCATCCCAAATTTCACTGCCATTTACCGTCACCAAATAGGATGTTAATGCTAGAGAATCCGCATACTTTTCACATTTTCTAAGTGAACGTCCAGTGCTGAGGACTACATAAATTCCTTTTTCCTGAGCTTCCTTAATTGCCTGACGGTTTGCTTCTGATATCTCATGATGATCATCCAAAAGTGTTCCATCCATATCAAGAGCAATTAATTTGATTTCAATATCACTATTGAGTTTTTCCATCTCTAATCAACTCCTTTAATACCATACTATTATTAGAGTACACCATCATTCGTTTATCCTCAAATATCGTTACAAACAAAAAAATCCATACGATGATTCGTAAGGATTTCTCGTTTTTCTAATGATGGTGATGATGTCCGCCTTTTGTTGGGTTGGTAATTACCCATTCTTCTTTTGGAACATGGAACAGTTGAATCCACACTCCATCTAGATATTCATCACGGGTATCAAGGATAAAATCAATTTCTTTATCCGTTTTAACGACTTCATCATGCTCTGTTGGAGTATCTAGCATTAAATCATAATGGGCATGGTCGCCATGTATATTGGTAACGTACACTCGGTACAATTTCCCCTCTGCTTCTGGTCCTTCCAACATTTTTTTCAATGCTTTTGCTGCGTGGCGATTGATTTTGACTTTCATGGCTGTCTCTCCTATTCCAGTAGTTTACATATACATTATCCCATTAATATGCAATAATAGACAAATTATTTAGTACTGGTGTGGTCTTCCCTTGCCAACCCATTTTATCTTGGAATATTAAACCTTAACAAATTTGTCACAAATTTTTCAAAAAACGTATACAAACATCACAACTATGTTGTTAATATTGTGGTAGGGAAAATAATTACACTAATTATTATTAGTTAGTAATTAATTTATTTAAGAACACATGTACATCCGTTTTAGATTGTGAACAAATTCACGAACAACCACAATAGTTTTAATGAGAGGAGAATTTAAACATGCACAAAAAGGGCTTAAAAGTGGCTTTATACTCAGTGATTCTCTCGATAATCACCTTTTTATCTGGATGTGAGCCATTACTAGTTCTGGACCCTAAAGGTCCTCAAGCAGAAAGACAGGCAAGTGACATTCTATTATCGATAGGAGTCATGGCTGTAATTGTCATTGTTGTTTTTGCAATGTTAGTCTATATGTTAGTAAAATATCGTGCTTCTAAACAAAGAGCAGATTATGAACCGCCTCATATTGAAGGAAACCTTTGGGTTGAGGTCATTATGGTAGGTATTCCAGTATTAATCGTTGCTTTTCTATCTTATGTATCCGTTCAAAGTAACTATATTGTTGAGGCAAAACCAAAAGGATACGAAGATAAGGAACCATTGGTCGTTTATGCTTCATCTTCAAACTGGAAGTGGCACTTTAGTTACCCAGAAGAAGGTATTGAAACAGTAAATTACTTATATATCCCAACAGACCGACCACTGGAATTTAAACTATATTCATATGGACCGATTACTAGTTTTTGGATTCCACAACTTGGGGGACAAAAATATGCAATGGGTGACCATGTAACAACTTTACATTTAGCCGCAGATGTCCCTGGTGAATTCATGGGCCGAAATGCTAACTTCTCGGGTAAAGGATTTGCTGAGAATACATTCAATGTTACTGCCATGTCCCAAGAGGATTTTGACGACTGGGTAAAAGAAGTAAAAGAAACTGCAAAACCGATTACAGAGGAAAAATTCGAAGAATTATTAGAACCTGGTCATCTTGGGCACCAAACATACACTGGGACTCACCTAGAATTTTCACCGCCGCCAAGCGGACATGATCATAGTGAAGAAACACCTGAATCAGAAACTGACACAGAATCCCATACCGGACATGAAGGTATGAGTCATTAATATTAAAAGTAATCTTCCCTTGAAAGGAGATAGTATAAATGGATTTCTTTGATCGATTTGCCGTTCCACATCCAAGTCTTGCGATTTATGCTTCGATGGCTGCCATCGGACTTACAATCATCGCCGTCATTGCCGGATTAACTTATTTTAAAAAATGGGGCTACCTATGGCGTGAGTGGTTGACAACTGTTGACCACAAACGAATTGGTATTATGTATCTGCTCTCTGCCCTCCTTATGCTTTTCCGAGGCGGAGTTGACGCCATCATGATGCGTGCTCAGCTGGCAGTACCTGAAAACACCCTGCTTGACGCACAGCATTATAACGAGATTTTCACGACACACGGGATTGTTATGATTCTCTTCATGGCCATGCCATTCATCATGTTTTTTATGAACTTTGTTGTTCCACTACAAATTGGAGCACGTGATGTCGCATTCCCACGTTTGAACGCATTAAGCTTCTGGTTATTCTTTATGGGTGCCATGTTATTCAATATTTCATTCGTTGTCGGCGGCTCACCTGACGCAGGCTGGACATCTTATTTCCCGCTTGCAGGCAATGAATTCAGCACATCTGTCGGTACCAATTATTATATGATTGCGATCCAGATTGCTGGTATTGGTACATTAATGACCGGTATTAACTTTATTACTACCATTCTAAAAATGAGAGCACCCGGGATGACATTAATGAAAATGCCAATGTTTACGTGGTCTGCTTTAATTGCCAACGTCATCATCGTTTTCGCATTCCCAGTTTTAGCCGTATTACTTGCAATGGGAACACTGGATCGTCAATTTGGAACACATTTCTTTACCATGGATAATGGTGGGATGGATATGCTTTGGGCAAACCTTTTCTGGGTTTGGGGACATCCCGAAGTTTATATTTTAATATTGCCGGCATTTGGTATTTATAGTGAGATTATCTCAACCTTTGCACGCCGTAACCTTTATGGCTATACATCTATGGTCGGTTCGATGGTTATTATCTCGCTGCTTTCCTTCTTAGTATGGGCGCACCATTTCTTTACCATGGGGCAAGGTGCTTTAACAAACAGTATCTTCTCGATTACAACTATGGCGATAGCCGTTCCGACTGGAGTTAAGATTTTCAACTGGCTGCTGACGCTGAGAAAAGGAAAAATTGTTTTTACGACGCCAATGCTTTATAGCTTACTCTTTATTCCGTTATTTACACTTGGCGGAGTTACCGGGGTAATGCTTGCGATGTCTGCTGCAGACTATCAATATCATAATACAATGTTCTTAGTTGCTCACTTCCACAACGTTATTATTCCTGGTGTTGTCTATGCAATGCTTGCAGGACTGCATTATTATTGGCCAAAAATGTTTGGTTTCATGTTAAATGAGAAACTTGGTAAATGGACAGCATGGCTGCTTTCAATCGGCTTCATCTTAGCCTTCATGCCTATGTATATTTCAGGATTAGATGGCCAGGCACGCCGGATGTACACATACTCTGAGGCTGCTGGGTTTGGCTTAATGAATATGATTTCGTTCGTCGGAGCGGCAATTATGGCTATTGGTTTTGTGTTAATCGTCTACAATATCTACTATAGTACTCGATATGAATCAAGAGATATCAGTAATGATCCATGGGACGCCCGTACACTTGAGTGGTCTACACATACACCCGTACCAGAATATAATTTTGCAATTTTACCAGATGTACGTTCCAATGAAGCATTATGGGACGCGAAGAAAAATGGCCATGTACTATTTAAAGGCGAATACGAGAAAATTCACATGCCAAATAATAGCGGTATACCATTTATCATGAGCTGTATTTTCTTTGTTTGGGGATTCTCGTTTATTTTCAGCTTGTGGATTCCTGTCATTGTGACTACTCTAGGAATTTTCGGATGTATGGCTCTAAGGTCATTTGAACAAGACCATGGACGTTATATCTCTGTAAAAGAAATTGAAGAAACAGAAACAAATTTGCGAGGTGCTTAAAAAATGAAAATAGATAACTCGCTTCCATTAGAATATAGTACCGAGGAAAACAGCTTAAAAATCTTAGGATTTTGGATCTTCCTTGGGGCCGAGATAATGCTTTTTGCCACTCTTTTTGCCTCATATTTCACATTAGTGGATCGCACGGGTAATGGTCCTACGGGAGCAGAAATTTTTGAAATTACACCAGTGTTAATTGAAACGATTTTACTTTTAACCAGCAGTTTTACCATTGGTCTAGGTATTCATGCCATGCGAATCGGTAACAAAAGAGCAATGATGGCATTTTTTGCGATTACCTTAGTACTTGGACTTGGATTCTTAAGTGTTGAGATTTATGAGTTTATGCACTATGTACATGTTGGGGCCGGACTTCAAACCAGTGCATTTACATCGATCCTTTTAACAACATTAGGCACACATGGAGCGCACGTTACAGTTGGCCTTTTTTGGGGATTATTCATAATGTTGCAAGTTAAAAAACGTGGACTAACTCCACAAACAACCAATAAAGCATTTATCTTTTCCCTTTATTGGCATTTCTTAGATGTCGTTTGGATTTTCATCTTCAGCTTCATCTATTTGAAAGGAATGATGTAATATGAGCCAATTATTTCCGATGAAACAAGTACTTGGTTTTGTATTCTCTTTACTCCTTACAACTGTTGCATTAGCAGTTTACTTCCTAGATATGTCCTTTGCAGCAGGCATGACAATCCTTCTTGTCACAGCATTCATTCAAGCGGGACCTCCAGTTAGTTGTCTTTATGCATGCCGGAGAAACAAAGGATAAAGGTGCCATCTACACAAATGTGTTTTACGGTTTAATCATAGCACTCGTAACAGTATTCGGAACATTACTGGCTATGATTTGGGATATGTAATGAAGAAAGGAGTACCTATTGAATAGGTGCTCCTTTTTTTGATTTAATCGGATCTACTTTCGTCCCTATAAATGATTTTTCTAACATTTCATCTGTTACAACTAAGAATACACCAATTAGAAAAATAAATACGGCACCAACGGATGTTCCAATACCAACAGGAATCAAAATGCTGTAACCGTTTACAAATAACCCTGCAATAAAAGCCAATATTCCAATAGATAAAACAGTTAGGCCAACATACTTAACAGCATTAAGTATTTTCTCTCTTCCCCTCATAACAACGTATCCCCTTTCTATATATTAATTATTGACTGTGTTCACAAAATTGTCAAACTTTTTTTCAAGAATTAACACACTATTCTTGACATTGTTGAAAAAGCAATTCCCCAATAGGCGGAATTGCTTGTTTATGTTTTTTGTTCTGCCGTAAAAACCTTTCTTGCTTCTATTAATAGGATATGATGTCCTTGAATTTCTTTTACAGTGAAGATGATACCTTCTTCCTCAATCTGGTCGCCCTTTTTTGCATCAAAGTTTCGAGTGAGGAACCAACCGCCAATTGTATCCACTTCCTCGACCGATAGATTGGTACCTAAGATGTCATTTACTTCACCCACTAATACTTTGGCATTGAATAAATAGTGATCCGGATTGATTTTTCGAATTTCTGCTACTTCATCGGTATCGTATTCATCACGAATTTCACCGACGATTTCCTCTAATATATCCTCAACGGTTACCAATCCTGAAGTCCCTCCATATTCATCTAGCAGAATGGCCATATGGGATCGTTCCTTTTGCATTTTAACCAGCAAATCATGAATAGGAATGGATTCAATGACGCGAATTACAGGTTTTAACATTTGCTGCAAGGTGCTTTCCTTCAGGATTTCTTCCCTCTTAATTTCTTCCGTTAAGATTTCTTTAATATTTATAAGTCCTAATATATGATCCTTATCTCCATCAACCACGACAGGGTATCGTGTATATTTCTCTCGTTTTATAACATCCCTCACCGTTTCAATACTGTCATTCATATTCAAAGTAACCATTTCTGTTCTTGGAACCATGATTTCTTTGGCAATTCTTTCATCAAATTCAAAAATATTGTTCACGTACTCCAGTTCGCTTTTGTTGATTTCTCCACTTTCATAGCTTTCAGACAATAGAATTCGAAGTTCTTCCTCTGAAAGTCCTAATTCATTTTCAGAAACGGATTTGAACCCAAACCAGCCCACCAAGACACGTGCGGAATTATTTAATACCCAAATAAATGGATACATGATTTTATAAAACCATATCAATGGCTTAGACGTCCAAAGTGTAATTTGTTCTGCTCTTTGGATAGCAACTGTTTTAGGAGCAAGCTCCCCAATTACGACATGCAAAAACGTAACCGAAGCAAATGCTAAACCAAATGATAAAACATGGGAAATCGCCTCATTTAACTCCAGCCGCTTAAATAAAGGAAACAACAGACTCTCAACAGTAGGTTCTCCCAGCCAGCCAAGACCTAAAGCTGTAACTGTGATTCCAAGCTGACAGGCTGATAAATATTCATCAAGATGGGTGGTTACATGTTTAGCTGCTTCAGCCCCTTTTTTCCCTTCTGCGATTAATTGTTCGATCCTAGATCCCCGTACCTTCACGATAGCAAATTCAGTCGCGACAAAATATCCAGTTAACGCAATTAATAATGCAATTAATAGAAGATTTATGATTGTCAATGGCTCACCTTACATGGTGTAAGGCTTACACCTCCATAAAAATATATGTATACCTTATTCATACCCATAATCAGCTTTTTTTACTGAAAAAAAAAGCTGCACTCGATTTGAATGCAGCTTCCTTTCGAATCTTATTATTCTAAGTTTCCTTTATCACGAGTAAATTATGAGGCTTTCGAATCTAATTTTGCCTTCTCTGCAACTTCATCCTTTGAAAAGAACCAGCCAGCTGCTGCAATTCCCACTAACACGGCATAAAACGTTATTTTCCATTCTGTAGAATGGGCAAATTCTTCACTTAATACAGCGAGCGACGGATGTGAAAGTGTGTAAACAGCAAGCTTAACACCAACCCAGCCTACGATACCAAATGCCGCTATTTCAAGACCCGGTCTTCTTTCTAATAATTTAACAAATTGATTTGCTGCAAAACGCATGATCACAAGACCGATGATTCCACCGGCAAATATAACCAAGAATTTGCCACCATCTAAACCGCCAATATTAGGAAGCGGTGTGTCTGGAAGTACGACTGCAAGTGCAACAGCTGCTAAAATGGAATCTACTGCAAAGGCAATATCTGCTAATTCAACCTTAAAAACAGTTGACCAAAATCCACTTTTCTTAACTGCCTTCTCTTTTTGGGTACTTTCTGATTTTCCTTTGACAACCAATTTTCTGACAATATGATTAACTGCCATAAACAAAAGGTAAAGTGCTCCAATGGCTTGAACCTGCCATACATCGACGAGGAAAGAAATAATAAATAGTGACGCAAATCGAAATACAAACGCTCCGGCTAATCCATAAAACAGTGCTTTTTTACGATCTTCCTCCGGTAAATGCTTAACCATGATGGCAAGCACTAAGGCATTGTCTGCTGCTAATAATCCTTCAAGTGCCACTAACACCAACAATACCCATCCGTATTCCAGCAAAAGAGAAAAGTCCATTAATAAATCCTCCTATAAAGTAAGTTTTTTTCTAAAATATCCCTTTGCTGCAATAAAAAAGCCTTTACCTACGATAAAAGCGAATTTCGCTTTTATCCCGGTAAAGGCCTCATAAACACAAAAAGACCTTTACCGTTTTGCAGTAAAGGTCTTGCTAACAACGTCACGTTGCCAATAAAGCCGGAGAAAATTACTTCTCGGAATGACGACTTTATTGTCCAGCTACTCCCCTTTAAAAGGAAATATTTTATTACTAATACTATATGATATATCCACTCAATCGTCAATACTAAATTTTTTCTATAAACCATAAGCCTCGGAATGTTTCTTATCAATTTTACATAATTAGCATTTCAAATCCTCTGTATTATGAGAGGTCACAATCGAGGAGGAAATCCTTTACATTTCTTCAAATATAACCGTAAAATAATAAATAATTACCAATTCTCTTATGAGGACATACTAACCAAAAAGTATCCAAGGATGTGAAAAAATTTGGAGAAAAAGAAAAGGAAGAAATCTCATTTTCCAATCCGCCTCAATCTGCTATTTTTCAGTGTATTTTTGTTATTTTCCATCCTCATTTTGCGTCTGGGATTTGTTCAAATTGTGTACGGGGAAAATTTCAAACGAGAGTTGGAGCGAAAAGAAGATATTACGATTAACAACCCAGTACCCCGGGGAAAAATGTTTGATAGTAATTACCGAGTCATCGTTGACAATGTTCCAAAACGAGCAATTACATACACAAATATGGGAGCCAGCCAGAAAGAGATGCTGGATAGTGCTGAAAAATTAGCACAATTAATTGTTAAGAATCATGATAAGATGACACAGCGAGAAAAAAAGGATCTTTGGATTCTCAAAAATCCGGAAAAAGCCGATGCAAAAATCACCAAAAAAGAAGTAGATTTATTTAAAGAAAAAAAATTAAAAGATAATGATTTATATAAATTAAAGATTGAACGAATTACCGAGGAAGAATTAAGTACATTAACCCCAGAAGAGTTAGAAGTCTGGTCTATCTATCTTGAATTTTCGAGCGGTTATAAATTCACCCCGCAAATCGTTAAAAATGAAGATGTCACACCTGAGGAATTCGCAATTGTCAGTGAAAATCTACAATCTCTTCCGGGTGTTGACACTACGACAGACTGGGATCGTTCCTATACTTTTGATCAAACATTGAAATCAATCCTGGGGAACGTCACGAAAACCGAGGAAGGTCTGCCTGCGGACCGGCTGGATCATTTTTTATCATTAGGGTACAACCGGAATGACAGAGTTGGAAAAAGCCAGCTCGAACTGCAATACGAAGATGTCCTCCATGGACACAAATCAAAGGTTAAAACGATAACAGATAAGCAAGGGAATGTGATTGAAACTGAAGTGGTTACGGATGGGAAAAGAGGAAAGGACCTTGTCCTGACCGTTGACATGGATTTACAAAGAGCGGTAGAAAAAATCATTGAAGAAGAACTTTGGGGACTGAAAAGAACACCTAATACCTCACTTTTGGACCGCGCCTATGTCGTGTTAATGAATCCGAATAATGGCGCCGTTTTAACCATGGCGGGAAAAAGAATCGTTAAGAATCCAGAGACCGGACAATTAGAAATGCAGGACGACGCATTAGGCACCATTACCACTACCTATAATGTAGGTTCTGCTGTCAAAGGTGCTACGGTTTTAACAGGTTTTAAGACAGGTGTTCTTAAACCAGGAACTCGTATTAATGACACAGGTATTAAAATCAAGGACACTCCACTGAAAAAGTCTTATTCCTATTTAGGGACGCTGAATGATGTCGATGCGTTAAAATTATCATCAAACGTTTATATGTTCCATACTGCCATTAAAATTGGTAAAGGGAATTACCAATATGAGCAGCCTTTAAGTCTTGATCCAAATACGGTTGAAATCATACGAAATTCTTTTGCAAGCTTTGGACTTGGTTCTAGAACAGGTATTGATTTACCAAATGAATCTAGTGGACTAAAGGGGCCAAGCCGGCTCCCTGGTCATATAATGGACTTAGTTATTGGACAATATGACACGTATTCTCCTATGCAGTTAGCACAATATATTTCAACGATTGCAAATGGCGGAAAACGGATGAAACCGCATATTGTAAAGGAAATACGTGAGCCTATTGATAATAATACAGATGAAATCGGTCCAGTTTTTTCAAGAAATTAAACCGACTGTCCTCAATACCATTGATGCTGAACCTGAATGGATGGAGCGGGTCCAATTAGGCTTTAAAAAGGTATTCCAGGAGCCAGGAGGAACAGCCTTTAAACGGTTTGCCGGCGTCCCTTATTCTCCTGCTGGTAAAACTGGTACGGCTGAGGCATTTTACGATGGGCCAGAACGCGCAAAGTTTGGAAAGGAGCCGCCTCCGGTTATGAATTTAAGCTTAGTTACTTATGCACCAAGCACCAATCCCGAAGTAGCAATGGCTGTAATCGTCCCTTGGGCTTATCAAGGAACAACCGATAACGGAGCAAACTTCCTGATCGGGAGAAGAGTGATGGATACCTACTTTGCGATGAAGAAAAATTAATGAGAAAAAGGCGTCGGATCATTTTAGTAAAGTGTTACAATTTCGGGTGCATTCTTATTAATAGGCACTAGAAAAGACGTATGAATTGGCATACGTCTTTTTCTTTATGCTGAGGGATCAGGTAAAAACACCCGAGCTGATAAATAGACGGAAAAATTCCGCTTAATAAGTAAATATTATTAAAAAAAGCATAAATAGACGGAGAGATTCCGCCTATTGACTCGAAAGATTCGAAAATGGGAGATTTTTCTTTGAATAAGCGGAAAACCTCCGCTTATATCCCCCGAAACAAGCTCCATTTTGCATTTAACCGGAATATCTCCGCTTATTATACTTTTGCTAGTTACTCAATTAAGAACAAGATATCACAACTAAAAGAAAAAGTACCTCATAACGGAACCATTATACATTTAACCAGACGCCTTTTTGAATCCACTATTTTATTGGTAATACATAAAACAATACGCAGAAAAAGTGAAGCACTGTACCTGCGATGACGAATAAATGCCAAATTGCTTGGTGATAGCGGAAGCCGCGCCATACATAAAAAATGGCCCCAAATGTGTACAGGAGACCGCCAATCATTAAAAATATCACCCCCTCAGAAGGAAGCCTAGCTGCTAATGGATTCCACGCAAACACCATCATCCAGCCCATTACCACATAAAGAATGGTCGAGGTAAATAAGTATTTCTTTGCAAAGAAACATTTAAAAATGGTACCGGCAATTGCCAGTCCCCAGACTACCCCAAACAATGACCAGCCTAAAGGACCTCTGATCACAACGAGCAAGAATGGGGTATACGTTCCTGCAATAAAAAAGTAGATAGAGGAATGGTCAAAGATTTCAAATATGTCTTTGGCTTTACCTTCTGGAAAACCATGTACCAATGTAGAGGATATATATAAGATGAACATGGACGCTCCATAGATTGTAAAGCTTACAATATGCCAAGCCGTTCCATACAGGGAGGAAAAGACTATTAGTATGACCAAAGCAGCAATACTTAGCATTGCACCAATGCCGTGCGTAATCGAATTAGCAACCTCCTCTTTACGTGAAAATACGTGTGTATTTGCCATTTCGCAAAACCCCTTTTTCAACTCTTCTTTAATTTCTCCATTAACTCTATTATGCTCTTTTTTGGACTCCAGCAGTTAAATTTATAATTTGTTTTCGTTTCATATCCTAAACGACTACAATAATAAAACATTGAATTTGATTTTCTTTCAGCTTTAAAATGTCTGCAGGTAGCACAGCAATGGAAATCTTTCATTGTTTTCTCCTCCACAGATTTACGAATCTATTCATTTTTCCTTCATAATTTGTTCATATTTTCCCCCTATTATAGTAATAGGTTCAGTAACAGAACCAATCCTCCCCCCTTTTATTTTATAGATTATTTCCATCACCCGGCAGTTTGCCGGGTAAAATTTTTTAAAACGAAAACATTAGATACACTGCAGTTCCCCACATGATTACTGCAGATATTTTATTTAACGTATTAATGAATTTGCCACTTTGATCCAGTTTTCCTGCCAATCTACCTACTATCGATAATCCAATAAACCATAACCAAGAAACGAAAATACACACAATCGTAAAAATTGTCTTTTCTATCCCTGTGTACGTTAGTGAACTAGTTCCGATTACACCAATCGTATCCATAATGGCATGTGGATTTAACAATGAAACAGACACGGCAAAGGTAACTTGTTTCCGCGCTGAAAATAATTGAACGTTATTTTCCTCTGAATTAGGTATACTTTTCCATGTTACATAGCCCATATAAAGTAAAAAAGCAATTCCAATGATACTCAACGCTACTTTTAAGAAGCTGATTTCTAGCACCACTGCAGAAATTCCTAGGACCGCCAATGAAATTAAGAGTGTATCACATAGTGCAGCTGTTAACACCACTGGTAATGCGTTTGTCCATTTCGACTGTAGCGCTCCCTGATTAAATACAAAAACATTTTGTACCCCTAAAGGTAAAATCAGCCCAAAGGCTAAAATAAATCCATGAATTGCGGCACTTAACATTTTGTCTCTCCTAATCATAATAATACTGGCTGTCTACCAATTAGCAGACAGCCGTTTTTACGATATCCTATATTTTTCTTTGCATAAAAATTTCTGGGTCATCGAGTGTCTGAAAACCATATTGTTCATATAATCCATGTGCGTCGTAGGTACATAACATCATTTTCCGAACATCTTTTAGTTCGGATTGCTCGACCATGGTTTCCATCATCCATTTTGATAAGCCTCTTCCCCTATATTCGGGGAGGACAAACACATCCATTATCCAAGCAAATCGTACAAAATCGGTAACCGCCCGGACAAAACCAATTTGCTTTGCCTCCCCTGTTGCAGGGTCTCCCTCATACATTCCAAAGCATATCGAGGATTTCTCAATCGCTTTCTTTACTTTTTCCATCGTAATCCCTTTGGCCCAGTATGAATCAACACTTAAAAAATGGTGAATCACATCGGTATCAAGATATTGCTTATTAGTACTAAGAGTAAAACCATCTTTTTCCCAACTAGACATGTTCCATCACCTTCCAAAATTAGGAATAAACTACTATCTTATTGGTCCTGAAGTATACTTCGCTTCAACCCTGTCAATAACAATACCAAACACTAGAAGAAAGAGGTGTCATGGTATGAAGGGAATATATTTTATTAATGATAGGATCAGTTTAAATGGGCTGTCGAAGGAAGAAAGCTTTAAACTTCAAGAACAATCTATTTTACCTTACATTCAACAACATAAAATTGAAGTCGTAAAGTTAAATCCTTACCAACTTTATGACTACTACACCATTCCGCATGCACTATTACATGATCTGAAAAAGCATAGAAACTATCTTGATTGTTTGATTCATTACTCACCAATAGTAATGGAAGATTTTATTAATACCTATCCAGCACGATGGTTCATTTTAAAAAGCTTTTTTAAAGAAGTCATTACGATTGAAGAAAAAGAGCTTCCAGTAAAATACATTGTTTAGTCCACAGATTTCATTTTACGATACATGATGATAAAGTTAACGATGAAAATGATCAGAATATAACCTCCATATAACGCAACAGAGAATATTTTATTGCTGCTAAAAGACGCACCAGCATAGGACAAGATTAGGATGTTTGGAATTTTTCCAATCGTGGAGGAAGTAAAAAACGTTACCCAATTCACCTTGCTTAATCCGCAAATGATGTTAACAACAGGCGATGGGATAATGGGAATCAAACGGCAGGTTAGAATCGCAACAAAAGAATTTCGATTAAGAAACTCTTCGTATTCCTGGACTTTCGGATAGTTGATTATCTTAGATTGTGCGTAATCCCGGAAACCGTACCTGCTTAAAAAGAAGAAAGCCATTGTTCCCGCCATGGCTCCCGTCAAGGAAACGATTACTCCTTGAGTGGTTCCAAAAACGCCTCCGATGACCCCTGCTAAGACAGGGAAAGGTATGACAGGAAAAAACACACATATGGCTACAAACAGCATGCTAATGAAAATAGAAAGCATTCCGCCTTCCTTGATTAATATAAGTAATTCATCTTTTTGTAAAAAGCCAATTGCAATGACTATCAATAATAATGATATGCTTAGGATTCTTTTAGACATTGATTTCTCCTAATCTAATTTACTCTACATTTAAGTATAAAGGTAAATGCACCTTTCATAAACCATAAATATTCAGATATTTTGACAAAAAAAGACCTTTATCGCTTGATAAAGGTTAATGTAGATTCTATTAAAATGCTGTTCTAGCTCCTAGGTATCTAGGTTTCCAATATGGATTATTCATGTCGGTAATCGTTACGCCTGTTGATGTACCAGCATGGATAAATTTGTTATCTCCAATATAAATTCCTAGATGAGACGGACCAGGTGCATATGTGGTAAAGAAAACAAGGTCACCAGGGCTCGGGCTGCTAACAGGTTTTAGGCCTGAAAATTGTGTTGCTGCTGTCCTAGGAAGAGAAATTCCTACTTTTTCAAAAACGTATCTTGAGAAGCCGCTGCAATCAAAACCAGCTGGAGTAATTCCACCCCACAGGTAAGGCGTGCCAATATATTTCTTAGCTTCTGTAATGACCATTTGCGCTTTTGAAACAGTAGAAATTGGCGCTGGAGCTGGAGTTGCAGCTGCACCAGAAACTTTAAGGACTTGTCCTGCATAAATGGTATCACTAGTCATGTTATTTAAGAGTTTAAGCTGTGTCACTGTCAGCTTATGCCGCGTGGAAATCCCCCATAAAGTATCCCCTAATTGTACCGTGTAAGTAGAAGCAGATTGAGTTTCATGCGAGTGAGGTGCCAATAATGATAGTGTTTGATTCACATAGATGCTGTCGCTAGAAAGTTTATTCCAAGCTTTTAGATTTGAAACTGATATATTATTATTTTGCGAGATTCTCCAAAGCGAGTCCCCTGATTTAACTGTATAGACATTCTCATGTGCACTTACAGATCCACCAAAAGTTGTAAACATAATGCCGGCAGCTGCCGCGACTGTCAGTAAATGTTTTTTCATTGTTGCACTCCTCTATTTGTTGATAAATTTATCATAAAGGAGAGAACCTATTTGTTAATATCCTCAACATATGGATATCTAGGAAGTATATCCCTGATATGGAAATGAAAACCCTCTCGTAACAAACAATAGAAATGCTTCTAGCCCTTATACACCAAGGATTTCCGTACACTTTACCAATTAAAAACAAAATAGATAGTAAGAGTTTGGTGTTTTTTTGAAAGTGAGAATGTAGAAAAATTGTAACAAACCATATGAAATATTGTAACAATCCTTTCATGCACAACGAAAAGTCAAATTTATAATAAACCTATAGAAACATTTTTAATGGTTTTTAATTGGTTTTAAAAATATTATGAATTTTGGTGATAACTATGCAAGGAATAAGTAAAGGACATCCTCATGCAATGGGGCATCCGCATGGAATGAAAAAAATTGATTATGACGTTAACCCATTTATTGTAATCTGGGAAGTAACACGTGCATGCCAATTAAAATGTGTTCATTGCCGCGCTGATGCCCAGCTGACTCCAGATCCCCGTGAATTAACGCATGAAGAGGGAATTAACTTAATCGATCAAATCTATGAAATGGATAATCCGATGCTTGTATTCTCAGGCGGAGATTGTATGATGCGAGAAGACCTTTTTGAACTTGCTGACTATGCAGTGAAAAAAGGGATGCGCGTTAGTATGACTCCTAGTGCAACTCCGAATGTTACGAAGGGAAAAATGCAGCGTGCAAAGGAAGTTGGTCTTTCACGCTGGGGCTTAAGTCTTGATGCACCGACAGCAGAGATTCATGACAAGTTCCGCGGAGTACCAGGTTCCTTCGATCTGACGATTGAAAAAATTAAGTACTTAAACGAATTGGGAATGCCTTTGCAAATCAATACTGTTATCTCTCGTTACAATTTTGACCATCTTCAACAAATGTCTAAACTAGTAGAAGACCTTGGTGCGGTCATGTGGTACATATTCTTACTAGTTCCAACAGGACGCGGTCAAATGGATGCGTGTATCACACCTGCAGAGCACGAAAAAGTTTTCCGTTGGTTATATGAGCTAAGCAAAACGGCTCCGTATGATATTAAAACAACGGCTGCTCAGCATTATCGCCGTGTCGTTTTACAGGAAAAAGCACGTGATCAATTGATCAATAGAGGTGAAATTCACTACGAAGATTCCATCACAACGGATTTTGCTTCAATGCACGATGGCTTAAAACGTGCACCTAAGGGTGTAAATGATGGAAATGGCTTTGTATTCGTTAACCATATTGGGGATGTAATGCCAAGCGGCTTGCTTCCTATTGTTGGCGGTAATATCCGTGAAACTCCTTTGGCTGAGATTTATCGTGAAGCAAAAGTCTTTAAAGACCTAAGACAGCCAGACAACTATAAAGGTAAATGCGGAGTCTGCGAATTCAACAAAATCTGCGGCGGGTCTCGTTCAAGGACATTTGCAGTAACCGGTGACTATATGGAAAGTGAACCATTCTGCGTTTATATCCCGAAGACTATGAGAAAAAAATCTGAACAGACAGTATAGAAATACTTATGGCATTCCAATTAAGGAATGCCTTTATTATTGCACTAATCCTGTGTCTGATATATTAATGTCGATATTAACTTTAAATTTTATGGTTGGGTATAATTTCTGCCAAGTTTTCCAATCATCATTTCCCATATTCCTGCTGCGGTAGCGCAATCCAAAACCGATGGGATCAACATTTTCCTTTTGCATTTTTAAATATAAAAAATATCGATTCATACCCACCATCCAATTCCGATAAGAGCCTGTACTATACTTTTTCCTCTCTAAAGGTTAATCCTATCTTTGAAAAAAGCGCCATATATCGTTATGATTATGTAATGGAATACTATACAATCGAAAATGAAATAAGGTGTTTAACATGATTAAAACCATTGCCGTCGATCGAGATTTTCAATTAATACACGGCCTAGAACCAACAGAATTAATACAGGGAGATTATTTATGGTATTGGATTGATTTTCAACAACCAGAGGAAAGTGAAATTAAGGTTCTTCATGATCCCCTTCACTTCCATCCACTAGCTATTGAAGATTGTATCTTCACCCTTCAGCGGCCAAAGTTAGACTACTATGAGGATTATACTTTTTTTGTTACACAAGCTTTAAATCCACGCACCTTAACAAAAGAAGAAATTGACTTTTTCCTTGCAGAAGATTTTATTGTTACCTTTCACCACCACCCATCTCCTGAAATTGATGAAGTATGGGACAGACTATCTCTTTCAACAAAGCCTAAAAAGTGGAGTCCTTCTCAAGTGTTATACCATGTTTTAGACAAAATGGTGGACAATTACTTCCCACTTGTCTATCAAGTGGAAGATACCTTAAATGAAATAGATGAGAATTCTAAGGGGAGATCAATGGAAGCCTTGTTAGAGAATCTTTTTGATACAAGACATGATCTCCTATCATTAAGACATACAGTGACTCCAATGAGAGATCTGATTTATCGAATCATAAACTCGCAGCGGATGACAGGCATGAAAATAAAAATTGAATACTTCTCTGACATTCATGATCATCTTTTAAAGCTAACGGAAATGGTTGAAGCCAATCGAGAACTAGCAACAGATATCCGTGACAGCTATATTTCTTTAAATGCACATCAAACAAATCGTGTGATGAAGGTCCTTACTGTTATTACTACCATTTTTATGCCCCTTACCTTTATCGCAGGCATTTATGGGATGAACTTTAACTATATGCCTGAATTAACATGGAAGTATGGTTACTTTGTTACCTTATTCTTAATGTTCCTTGTCGGTTTGGGGATGGCGCTGTGGTTTAAGAAAAAAGGCTGGTTCAAATAAACAAAAAAGACTAGGCTCCTAGTCTTTTTTGTTATTCCCAATTTTCATACGTAACTGTTCCTCCAGTTAAATCAATCGTGTTACGCTCTCCCTTATAGTAAGTCCTTCCGTCCTTTTCAAATATATAATTTTCATAAGTAAAAACCTCTTTTCCGTCTGGAAGATGGACAACCACTTTGGAACCTAGATTTTCCTCTGGCGATTCAATTTTGATTGAACTTTGATAATAATATCGAAACACGAAGAAGCCCATTGTCACTATGAGAAAAGTAAGAATGAAAAAAAATGGTCCCTTCCAAGGAAATTGCTTCGTCTTTTTGTGATACAGTTCAAGCCTGGTCATATTTCTCCCCCACAACCCTTTAATTATTTGATAATTTAGAAACATCCCTTATATTCCCAGTTCCCTAGGTTTCTAACCATACTTCCAGGGAATAATCCATCACTTTCAAAACTATGCAGAACGAACGAAAAAGTTGACGGTTTTTGTTTTTTAGATTGATTTTTAAATATGATGTTATAATAGGTAAGAGTGTTAACCAGAAAGGGGATTTAGCTTTGACAAATAAAAACACAGAAGAAACAATGAAATTGCTTGTGGATTTAGTATCAATCCCGAGTCCATCAGGAAATACCAATGAAGTGATTTCCTACGTAGAAAAATACCTCGCAGAATTAAAAGTTGAAACAAAAAGAAACCGCAAAGGCGGTCTAATCGCAACATTAGATGGAAATGATTCAAGTCAACACCGCATGCTTACTGCACATGTGGATACACTTGGTGCCATGGTCAAGGAAATAAAGTCAAACGGACGATTAAAAATCGACTTAATCGGCGGATTTAAATACAACTCAATCGAGGGTGAATATTGCCAAATCGAAACGAGCAGCGGTAAAAAATTCACTGGAACGATCCTTATGCGCCAGACCTCTGTCCACGTTTATAAGGACGCTGGAAAAGCAGAGCGCAACCAAGAAAATATGGAAGTCCGAATTGATGAAAAAGTACATAATGCGGCTGATGTTAGAGCCCTAGGAATTGAGGTTGGCGATTTCGTTTCTTTTGATCCACGGGTAGAGGTTACTCCAAGCGGATTTATTAAATCACGTCACTTAGATGATAAAGCCAGCGTGGCGATTCTTTTACAATTAATCAAACAATTAAAGGAGGAAAATATCCAATTACCATACACAACACATTTCTTAATCTCAAACAATGAGGAGATTGGATATGGCGGAAACTCTAATATCACCCCTGAAACGGTTGAGTACTTAGCGGTTGATATGGGGGCTATGGGTGATGGCCAAGCAACCGATGAATACACGGTTTCTATCTGTGTGAAGGACGCCAGCGGACCATACCATTACGGACTACGTAAAAACTTAGTACGGCTTGCAGAAGAAAACAATATTGAATACAAACTCGATATCTATCCTTTCTATGGGTCCGACGCCTCAGCAGCGATTCGTTCTGGACATGATATTGTACACGGCCTAATTGGTCCAGGGATTGATTCTTCACATGCTTTTGAACGCACACATGAATCATCGATTGAAAATACCGCAAAGCTTTTGTACCATTATGTTCAATCTAATTTAGTTATATAAAAAGGAGAACTCGTTATGCTTTCAAACATTGGTGTACCCGGATTAATCTTAATCCTAGTCCTTGCTTTAATTATCTTTGGACCGAATAAACTGCCTGAGATTGGTCGTGCTGTCGGTAAGTCGATCCGTGAATTCAAGCGTGCAACAGAAGGAATTACAAATGACATCAAAGAAGAGTTTCAGGATGACTTGAAAGAAGCACAAAAAGAAAAATTGACCTAAAAAAATAAGTGCAAGCTGCATGGGCAGCTTGCATTTTTTATCTCCGCGACTTATCAGCAAATGCTTGAAGTTGATTGACTAACTTCTTCCTCGTTTTATCATTTCTAAGTAAATAAGCTGCCCCTAAAGCGGCTGTTGTCAAAAGCATGCGATTTCTTGCCACCCGCAAATCCCTCCTTTATTACATCACTCCTTAAATGTTCCCTTAGATTTATCTTTTTAACAGGAATTAATTATTTCAATTTACGATACCAAGAATTTATAGTATTCTAAATATATAGACAATTATAAAAATACACCATTCCATCCCCATAAAAAGAAGGTGTTCTTAAATGTATGTTCATTTATTTGCTGCCCTTTTATTTTTCGGAATTTCCATTTCGATTCCCACCATCCCTGAAACCTACATGGTGGCAGTAATACTCTCCGGCTTTATTGCACTGCTAATCTTTTTAAGAAATTTATTTCAACAGGTAAATAACAAATTCCTTCTTCAAGCAAGAAAAGCAGAAAACGAAAATATCAAGAATCTCTCCTCATTCAAAGGAAAGTTTGTAAGTATTCGGAGTGAAGAATCTCCTTTATCCAATGAATTTACTTTTATGATCTTTCATGACGGCTCGATAGATATTCCCCTTTTTTGCTGTAACCATAGCGTTATCCAAAAAGCTGTACACTCCACGAATGAGTTAATCGTGTATTATAAGGATTATATCCTAGTGAATGTAGAGGAAATTGAAAAGACACCAAATCGATAAAGGGTTTGGTGTCTTACTTTGCTATCCAGATTATTCTGCTAACATTGCTTTTATCTTCTCGTTATGTTGTTTGGATTGTTCTAGCAATTGATTTAATAGCTCAGCAGCCTGTTTATCGTTCCTCGCCTCAACAGCAGCCTTAAGTTCATGGAAGGTTTTCCAATGCCCCATAGCCTTACCGCCATGTGCTTTTTGAACAAATTCCTCTTTTGTGATTTTTCCCTCATCTAATTGTTTCTTTAACTCCTGGATTTTGGCCATTTTCTCTTGCTTCCACTTTTCGCGCTTCTGTGCATTTTCTGGACTCAGCCACTTCGTTCTTAATTCTTTTTTCTCTGCTAAAACCTTTGTCCATTCTGCTTTTTTATCCGGAGTATATTGGTCCACCCACCCTAGCAATTTTTGTTCACGCTCAGCCATTTTTGCTTGCCAGTGTTTGTGACTATGCTCTTGTTTTTCACAGTCACATTCTTCTGAATCCTTGTCCCCTTCTTTTTCCTGTGAGCCTGGTACAGGTCTTTTTTCAGCTGGTTTTTCACTGATATCCGGCGTCTGAACATTGGCTGATGTAAAACCTGGCATAGCGAGTAACAATCCTAGCATCATGATTAACAATCTAAATTTCATTTCAATCTCCTACTTTCTTTACTTTATTCGTTCAAAATTTAACCAGTAATTAAATTTGCACGAATATATCATTCCCTTATGTCGAAAAAAAATTTACCAATTCGACAAATTTTAATTAAATAACCTACTTGTTTATTCCTTTATTGTATCGTATTCTATGAATATAGCAGGTATGTGAAAGATTTCACAATGTATTGAGCAGAAGTGCTCTATATTTTTTAAAATCAAATGTGAAGGATTTCACAATATGAATCGTAGAGAATTTTTTTATTGTTGGGAGAGGGATTAATATGAATAAGCCAAAAATCGTAATCTTAGGAGCCGGATACGGAGGTATCATCACTAGTAAGAAGCTTGAGAAACTTCTAAAATCTGGAGAAGCAGACGTTACTTTAATTAATAAACATGAATACCACTATATTACGACACAGTTACATAAAACTGGAGCTGGTACTGCAGCCGATCGTCAAATTGCGATGGAAATACCAGAGTTGATTAATCCTGAAAAAACCAACTTTATTAAGGGCAGTGTAACGGGTGTTGATGTTAAGAAGCAAGCCGTACACCTTGAGGACGGCCAGACTGTAAAATATGATTACCTCTTAATTGCATTAGGTTTTGATATTGAAACCTTTGGTATCCCTGGTATTGAGGAACATGCCTTTGCTATCCGAAGCTTTAGAAGCACGAAAGCCATTTATAATCAAATCATAAGACAATTAAATCAATATAAAGAGGACAAGGATTCTTCACGTCTAACCTTTGTAGTCGCTGGCGGTGGATTTACAGGAGTTGAAATTCTAGGTGAACTAGCTGAAGGACTTCCAAAGCTTTGTAAAAAGTACGATGTCCCATTCGAAGAAGTAAAAATTGTTGCTGTCGAGGCAGCTCCATCGGTTATACCGTTTTTCCCTAAAGAATCTATCAAATATACAACCGAAGTATTAGAAAAGTTTAATATTGACATGTATATGTCTACAAAAATAGTAGAGTGTACCCCTCGGAAAGTGGTTCTGGAAAATGATATCGAGATTCCAACATGTACTTTAATTTGGTCATGTGGTGTGAAAGGTAATCCAATTATTCAAAACTGTGGTTTACCAGTTGAAAAAGGTAAACTCCCAATTGATTCGTATCTCCGCGTTAAAGGTATGAAAAACATCTTTAGTATCGGTGACTGTTCCTTATTTATGAAGGATGAAAAAAATACACTGCCTCCAACTGCACAAGTTGCTCTGCATGAAGCTGATGTGTGTGCAAAAAATATTGTTGCTGCCCTGAGAGGAGGAAGCTTAAAAGCTTTTGAATATCATCACAAAGGTTCTGTTGCCTCAATTGGAAACTTTGCAGCTGTAGGCAAAGTTGGTAATTTTAGATTATCTGGATTATTTGCTGCTTTTATGAAACAAGTAATTGAGGCCCGTTATTTATTAAACCTTGGCGGTCCTTCCCTTATTATTAAACAACACTTTGGTGTTAGTAAAGAGCCAGTGAAAATGACTGCTAATCAGTAATTTAGTTTGAAACAATGGAGCAGGATTCCCTCCCTTTTCCCATTGAAAAGAACATCCCTAACTTATAAACTTGCCTGTATCCCCCAATGTCAGGCAGCAAACCACCTTTCAATGTGAAAGGTGGTTTTGCATTTACAAGTATATTCCATTGAAACCCGAATGCGTGATTCTGGTATTTATACCAGTAACCAATTTAATAGACATCCTTTGTTGTAAATACATAAAAAGAAACAAATAATCCGGCAGCCCACCAGACGAGAAGAACCATCATTGAAAAGGACAATGTCATCCCTTCGATTGGAGGTGGATTGCCATTCATGTAGTTTGTTAATTTTAAATTTACCATAAAGAAATATTTGGCTGACTCCCAAGAAGATACCATATTGCTAAGAATAGCACCTGAAATTAGAGCTGCTAACATCACGCCCATGCCGGCCGCTGTACTTCGAATGAGAACGGATAACATGAATGAAAGTGTCCCGACTACGATGGCCACTAGCCAAACGAGTCCAAAATCCATTAATAAAAACTGCCATTGATCGATTAACTTCACGCTTGCAGTATCTAAACCCGAATCACTTACACTAAACCCAGTCAATACCGGCGCTCCCCAGCCTTTATAGCCAAAAACCAGCCCCGAAATACTATAGGACAACAGTCCAGCAATGGCAACAATTAACGAAATCGCTAGAATTAGGGTTATGTACTTACTTAGAAGGACCTTCCACCTCTTAACTGGTCTCGTCAACAGGAGCTTAATAGAGCCTTGACTGTGCTCAGAAGACACGATATCACTGGCAATTACCATAACCATTAAAGGAATGAATAATTCAATGGAATTCTCTAAAAAGATCCTCATAAACGTAGGAGCACCTGGCTCTGATGGGTTTATATCGTGATCTAGATAATATTGATTTTGCTGTAAGGCAATTTGGAGCTGTTGTTTCCATTCATCAGAAATCCTTGGGCTGCTGATTCGGTTTTGCTGATCTATAATCGTTTGTTGTATGATGGTCCGCCAATCGTCGGTTCCTAACTTTTCTCTTTGCCGTTCAGTCTCTTTATATTGTGCATACGTAAATAATGCCACCAAAATACCGATGATAATTGCAATGACAACTAAACGCTTTTTAGCAATCAGTTTCATCATTTCATTTTGAATGAGTTTACTCAATCGAGTCACCCCCGGTTAGTTCGAGGAACAAATCTTCTAATACTGGCATTTTGCGGTGCATCTCCGTCACGGATACTCCCGCTTCCACCAGCATTTTATTCCACTCAGATGTCTTCCTATCATTGTATTCCGTCGATATCGTACCATCATCCCTTTCTTCAATGGTTGTGACGGAACGTAACACCTCTTTCCCCTTTTCAAGCGGATGGAAACGCCAAACTACCCGTTCACGATTGGATAACAAGTTATGAACTGTATCGGTCTTAATCACGGTTCCTCTAGATATGATTGCCACTCGGTCACATAATAATTGAATTTCACTTAATAGATGGCTTGAAACAAGAACGCTCATTCCTTCCTCTTCCGCAAGAAAACGAATAAATTCCCTCATTTCTCTAATTCCAGCAGGATCTAATCCATTCGTAGGTTCATCAAGTATTAATACCTTAGGTCTTCCTAAAAGGGCCTGTGCAATCCCAAGTCTCTGTCTCATCCCTAAGCTATAGGTTTTAACTTTATCATGAATTCGATCTCTTAGACCTACTAGTTCGGTCACCTCACGGATTCGCTCTTCACCTATTCCATCAAGCATACGTGCAAAATGGAGGAGATTGTCATAACCAGACAAATAAGGATATAGTTCAGGGTTTTCAACGATACAGCCAAGATGCTTTATTGCTTCCTCAAAGTGCTCGACAATATTATAGCCGTCAATATGAATACTTCCGTATGTGGGTTTAATTAATCCGACCAGCATTCGGATGGTTGTCGTTTTCCCTGCACCATTAGGACCTAAGAAACCAAATACCTCGCCTTCCTTTAACTCAAAACTAATTCCTTTAATGATTTCTTTTTTGCCAATGACTTTTTTTAAATTATGTACAGATAACGTAATATTCTCCATATAGCCGGTCTCCTTACCAGGTTAGCAATGAAGCCACTCGTTCAGCAATTAAACGGTACCCTTTTGTATTCGGATGGAACTTGTCAGTATACAGATAATCATTTACCTTTAACTCAAAAAGATCAAATGTTGGTACAAAGACGATCTTCGGAAAGGCTGCACTTAATTCAGCACTTTGATAGTTCCAGTGTCGAACAACTGCTGACATCTCTTTTCCCTGCTCTAATTCAATAAAGGGATTATATAAACCGATGAAGAAGACATTCGCTTCTCTATTGCTTGCACGGATCTGTTGAAAAATAAAATTCATATTCTCGAGGAATTTTTTTTCAATATCCGCAATATCAGCAGTTTCAAACTCTAGTAAAGCTTGTCCACCTCTAAATAAATCATTGCCGCCCATTGTTACTAAAATCATATCAGCACTTTGCAGCTGCCGCTTCACTTCGGTTTGCTGAATTTGCTCCTTAAGTTGGTCAGACCGTTGACCGCTTACGCCGAGATTGGTCAGCCGGACATCCTGCTTTGATTTTTCCTTTATTTCGTCCATAAGGACACCTACATAGCCCTTTCCGGATTCATCACCAGTTCCTCTAGTTAAGGAATCACCTAAAGCAACAATATGCAAGCCATCCTTTTTCTCTGCTGTCTTTTCTATAGTGGGTTTCTCAGGGATTCTATCCGGTTTCCCTGCATAATATTCGGCTACAGCCCAGCCAAGTCCCACCAGCCAGAGGAGGCAAAAAAATACTGATACCATGGTTACAGATCTTATGACATTTTTATTCACACAAGCTTCATCCTTTCTGGCTATTTCTACCTTTTATTTAATCACAATTACCGAATGAGTCAAATTTTCAAGACAGAAAAAAAACGATTTCCTAAACGGAAACCGGTTCTATCATCACGCTTTCTTCTAAACTGCCTTTTGGTCCAAAAAATTCAAAGTGAATTCTTTCTTCCACAACTCCTAAATTCTTTAAAGAAGAATTAATTGATTTCATAAATGGCACGGGACCACAGAAGTAGAAGTCTGCTTCTATTGTAGGAATGTTCTTAACAAGCCAGTCCTGAGTTACATATCCTTCAACATCAAAGTTGTTGTTCCTACGGTCTTCTTCTGTTGGTGAATCATAAAAGAAGTAAGAGTTTACATTTTCAACAGAAGTTAGGGATTCAACTTCCTCTCTTAGTGCATGAACATTACCATTGGCTGCAGCGTGAATGAACGTTACGTTTCTTTGCGGCTGGACTTCAACCACCGTTTTTAACATACTCAACATGGGTGTTAATCCAACACCTCCGCTTAATAACACAACAGGAGTATTTTTTTTGGTATCGAGAACAAAATCCCCAGCGGGAGCACTTACCTGTAATACTTCTCCCTCTGTAACTGTGTCATGAAGATAATTAGATACCATTCCGTCTGGGTTTACTGGCCCTGCCTCACGTTTTACGCTAATACGGTAATAATCTTTTCCTGGAGCATCTGACAGACTGTATTGACGAATGTGTGTATATTCCTGACCCTCAATTTCAAGTTTAATACTAATATACTGACCTGGAAGAAAATGAGCAATTTCTTTATTGTCCGCGGGTTTTAGGTAGAAGGATGTAATTACATCGCTTTCTTTCACTTTCCGATCAACAATAAAGCTCCGGAAATCATCCCATCCGCCTTGTTGTGTGGAAGCTTCCTCATACATTTCAGCTTCAACACTGATAAATACATCTGCAATGACGCCATATGCCTTACCCCACGCATCAATAATTTCATCGGTAGCCGCCTCACCAAGTACATCTTTAATCGCTAATAAAAGGTGCTTTCCTACAATCGGATAATGTTCGGCTTTAATTCCAAGACTTCTGTGCTTATGAGCAATTTGATTCACCACAGGAAGGATTGCTTCAAGATTATCAATATATTGTGCTGCAGCATAGACCGTACCAGCAAGCGCTTTTTGTTGTTTCCCTTGTTTTTGGTTGGCATGGTTAAAGATATTTAATAGTTCAGGATGATTACCAAACATCAATTGATAAAAACGTGTTGTAATGGTTTCCCCGTGTTTTTCAAGTACCGGAACCGTGGATTTAATGATTTCAATTGTATTATGATCTAACAAAACTATCACTCCTTATGTAATTATCACTGTTTATATAGTGATTATATGAGAAATCACACTTAGAGTAAGTGATGCAAATCACACACCATTAAATTTGGTTAATTCGAACCAGAACTTCATTAACACAGCCACAAAAAACTCACTCTCTTTTAGTTAAGATGTCTTGTCCTTAATCGAGTAACCGGCAAAAGTAATATAAGCGGAGATTTTCCGGTTAAATGCAAAATGGAGCTCGTTTCGGGGTAAATAAGCGGTGGTTTTCCGCTTAATGCAAAGCAAAATCCCCCATTTTCGAATTTTCCGAGCCAATAGGCGGAATCTCTTCGTCTAATTAAGCTTTTTTTAATACTAATTACTAATTTACCGGAATTTCTCCGCTTATTTATAAACTCAGGTGCTTTACCTGATTCCTCACCGGTAAGTGCGTACCCTATTATACCTACGTGTATCAATCCAATAACCGATTTCAAACCTCGGAATGTCCCATTTAATTCTATGTAAGCCGGATGAGCCGATAAATTCACCTGTATCTTTCTTGTAGAGGTGCAGTCGTAAGTCTTCTCGGGTTAAAAACTTAGCATGTGCATCACGCATATTTGCTTCCATATCTTCTGCCGTTTGGGTTTTATGAGCCCAAGGCATCTATCGTTTTAGTTCATTCAAAGAAGTTTGAACTGCCTCATAGACTGCTGTGCCATCTCCTGGTAACGGTTTACGGATAAACAATCTTTCTGTCTCGAATTCTTCTGGAAACTCTAGTAAAATCGGATTTATTTTTGCTCCCCATTAAATAAATTATTTGTCTATACCTAGAACTAATGGTATAGCAAATCAAAGTATTCCCTTGCTTTTAGCTTCGGTTAACCACGCTGGGAATTCATTTAGGAGATTGTTATACAATTCTTCATCTGAAACTTTTTCAATATCTTTGATATGAAAGAAATTAGCGTTGTCTAATTTGTCATGGTGTATCCCCTTTCAAAAATTCTATTACTTCCATAATTATACTATACTGGATAAATATAAGTATTAATTGATATGTACTTTAAAGCTCTCATATAAAAAAAGAGTTTCCAAGACCTTAAACTCCCGGAATCCTCTCTTATTAAATAGTATTATTTTGTTTTTGCAAAAACACATGTATCTCTTGGTTCCTTACTTTCTACTGAGATACCATCATTTTTTAAGATTCCCTCAAGAGTAAAACCTAATTTTTCTGGAATTGCACGACTTTTGGTATTTCGTGAATCACAACGAATCTCAACGCGTTTAGCATTAAGTTCGGTAAAGGCAAATTTCGTAATAGCTTCTGTCGATTCCGTTATATATCCTTTTCCAGAAAACCGAGTATCTATCCAATAGCCGATCTCAAACTTTGGTATATCCCAATTAATTCTATGAAGCCCTGATGAACCAATAAATTCACCGGTTTTCTTATTGAATAGATGTAATCTTAAATCTTCACGGGTTATAAACTTTGCAATACTATCTCTTATATTCGCTTCTACATCTTGCTCTGTTTGATTCATATGTGCCCATGGCATCCACGGTTTTAGTTCCTTCAGTGAGGCTTGTATTGCCTCATATACAAATTTTCCATCTCCAGGCAAAGGCTTGCGGATTAGTAATCTCTCTGAAGTAAACTCCTCTGGAAATTCTAGTAATATTGGTTTCACTTTTTCTCCCCCTTTATTGTAATCATGAGGACTATTTTCTCTTTTCTTTTTCGACTTTGGTTTCATGAATCCTTCATGAAGACCACTTTTTCATTTTCCCTTAGATTTTGGGCTTCATGAAAGTCTATTAATAAAGACTCTTCCAAAAAGGAAGAGCCTCCACGAACTTATTAGTATGCTTTTGCCCAGTAAACCATTTTATCTGCTTCTTTTCCGCAGCATACACAAGTTTCAGAAACTTGTTCTTGTTCAAAAGGAATACATCTAGATGTTGCTGTCGTTTCTTCTTTGATTTTCTCCTCACACGCAAGCTCTCCGCACCACATAGCTTTAATGAAGCCTGGTTTGGCTTCAAGCTTTTCCTTTAATTCAGGCAGCGTTACAGCTACAGATGTTCTTTCTTCACGGTGCGTCAAAGCTTTATTATATAAATTCGATTGGATATCATCGAGTAATTCCACAAGCTTGGTTTCTAATTGATCCAAAGGAACGAATACTTTTTCTAATGTATCTCTTCTTACCAATACTACCTGTTTGTTCTCAATGTCTTTTGGTCCAACTTCTAATCGAACTGGAATTCCCTTCATTTCGTATTCATTGAATTTCCAGCCTGGCTTTTTATCGCTTGCATCGATGTCTACACGAGCAACACCGGATAGTGACTTCTTCAAATCATAAGCGAAATCAAGAACTCCTTCTTTGTGCTGTGCGATTGGCACTATCATTACCTGAGTTGGCGCCGCTTTTGGAGGAATAACTAAACCACGGTCGTCGCCATGGACCATGATTAAAGCTCCAATAATTCTTGTTGTGAAGCCCCATGATGTTTGATGGACATATTGCAATTTGCCCTCTTTGTCCGTGTATTGAATTCCAAACGCTTCTGCAAAACCTGTTCCAAAGTGGTGAGAAGTTCCGGATTGAAGGGCTTTACCATCATGCATTAAGCTTTCTATCGTAAAAGTAGCTTTTGCCCCAGCAAACTTTTCCTTTTCCGTCTTCTGACCTTTTACTACAGGAATAGCAAGAATTTCTTCACAAATTGCAGCATAGACATTCAGCATTTTGATGGTTTCTTCCATCGCTTCTTCATCGGTCGCATGTGCAGTATGACCTTCCTGCCATAAAAACTCTAATGTACGTAGGAAAGGACGGGTTGTCTTTTCCCAGCGGACAACGTTTGCCCATTGATTATAAAGCTTTGGTAAATCTCTATATGAATGAATGATATTGCTATAATGCTCGCAAAAAAGAACTTCAGATGTTGGGCGCACGACTAAACGCTCAGCAAGTTCCTCAGAACCGCCGTGTGTAACCCACGCCACTTCAGGTGCAAAGCCTTCAACATGATCCTTTTCTTTTTGGAGCAAGCTTTCAGGGATAAATAATGGCATATAGACATTTTCATGCCCAGTTTCTTTAATACGGCGGTCTAGTTCATTTTTTATATTATCCCAAAGTGCATACCCATAAGGGCGGATAATCATTGATCCACGTACACTTGAATAATCAATTAAGTCTGCTTTTGTTACAACATCGGTATACCATTGGGCGAAATCCTCGTCCATGCTGGTAACATCTTTTACAAATTCCTTAGCCATGTTGACACCTCATTATTTTTTTAAAATATGGCTGTGTTAAACTGGACTGTTGATTTGCGCTCCACTAAGGATTGCTTCTTGGAATAATCATCGCAGGGACAGGCGGTTCGGGAAGCCTCCTCGACGCTAAAGCGTCTGCGGGGTCTCCCCTGTCCCGTCCTCCTGCAGGAGTCTTCGTGCCTTCCGCCCAAATCAACAGGGTGTATATCAATGATCTACTTTTTAACACAGCTTTAAATATAAAAAGGCCTTGGCCCCAAAAAGGGACCAAGACCTGGCGATACCACCCTAAATTCATAAAGCAATTGCTTTATACTCTCGACATGATAACGGATTTTATCCGCATGTATCTTCAAAAAAGAATCCGATACAGAACTCCGAGGCAGGTTCAAATGTCTGTCTTAAGAAACCTTCCACCAATGGTTTCCTCTCTTTGTAAGACACCTTACATTTTACTAATCCTCATCACAGTTTCAAATAGTATTTTTGAAAAAATTATATATTTCTAATACGTAAATGTCAAATATTATTATGGAAAAATATTCTGATTCCATTACTTTATTCCCCCTAAAGTTTTCATTAAACGTTCATAAACATCACCAAAAAGACAATCCATATTTTAATTAATGCATTTATAATGTACGTATATTGTTTATTAATAGTTAGAGGAGATTGTCTAATGTTTATATTATCGATTTTCACAATAGTTATAATGAGTTTATTGACTGGATATTCCGTTTTCCTTTTACATCGGAAGAAAAATAAACTAGCCAACTTTTCAGGTACGATTGTCGTCATTGTCCTAACCATGATGGGAGGACTATTATCTGGATACATCAGTGGAATTCTTTCGGGAGAGTTATTTTTCCCTGTTAGCTTAGGTACTTTAATCGGTTTTGTCCTAGGTTTTATTGCAGGTCAGCCTGTTGGGATATTGGCGATTTTATGCGGGTCTGTTTTTGGAATCATAAGTGGAATTATCGGTGCCCTCCTTGGTGCAATTCTTCAGTTCGATAACCCAACGATTATGCTTGGAATTTTACAAGGTTTGTATGTTATTATTCTAGGTCTTGTTATCTTATATATAATCGTTGATACAAATGGTAAGCTTTCACTCGATACGCAAGGAATTTCACCATTTAATATTTTTTCAGCAGGACTGGTTCTAATTGCCTTATTTTTATTTTTATACAGCAGTGATTTTGTTAAAATTCCTGGTCAGGCGGCGGCTGCTCAAACACAGGAGACAAATACTCCTCCAGCACAAACAGAACTTGATATTACGGATGAAACCAATCCTAAAATAGACATGATGGTAACACCAACTGGCTATTCTCCAAATGTGATTAAAGTTAAAAAAGGTGTACCAGTGGAATTAAACATTACAAATCCAGGTGACAATAGCTGTTTTTCAACCTTTATGATGCCGGATTTCAATTTAAATAATGTAAATCTAAAGGCTGGTACGACAAAATTAACCTTTACCCCTGACAAAGAAGGAGAATATACCTTTACTTGTGGGATGAATATGTTTAAAGGAACTGTGATTGTTGAGTAGATAGAGAAAGCACGCTGAAATTTATCAGCGTGCTTCTTTTATTACATCTGTGTTGCTACTTTATCCTTTTGGATAAAGAATCTCATCGATAATTCCATATTCTTTGGCTTCTTCTGCACTCATAAAGTAGTCGCGGTCGGTATCTTTGGCTACTTTTTCAACACTTTGACCTGTTCTTTCGGAAATGATTTGATTAATATGTTCTCGTAATTTTAAGATACGTTTTGCAGAGATTTCTATTTCTGTCGCCTGCCCCCTGACGCCTCCAAGCGGCTGATGAATCATGATTTCACTATTTGGCAATGCATAGCGTTTACCCTTCGTCCCAGCTAACAGTAACATAGCACCAAATGATGCTGCCATTCCAGTACATATTGTTCTGACATCAGGCTTAATATATTGCATCGTATCAAAGATGGCAAACCCCGCTGAGGTCGAACCGCCTGGACTGTTGATATAGAGAGAAATTTCTTTATCGGGTGCGTCGGCTGCTAAAAATAATAATTGCGCAACAACGCTGTTCGCGGTATGGTCATTAATCTCTTCACCAATTATGATGATTCGATCCTTTAATAGACGAGAATATATATCATAAGAACGTTCACCGCGGTTGGACTGTTCAATAACATATGGTATTGTACTCATAGTAAATCCTCCTTAAAAGCAAGTAATTGGCTATGCAGCCATACAGAGAGTGCTTAAAGGAGCTGAAGCTTTGAATGGTATTGTATTTCTAGAAACTGCCTTAGGGACATCAATCAACCTATTAATAGACGGTATGGCTTCAATCAGGACTGTTGGGTCTTGCTCGACGAGTGAATCATGGAAAAGATTCCAAAGCTTTTCTCGTTCCTCCTCTTCCCAAAAGGAATCCAGGGAAAAATGTTCTCTTCTATTTTCAATACGTTTTTTTGCCCTGTTTAGACTTGCCTTTACAGCCATTTCTGTCGTATTTAATATTTCTGCAATTTCCTTCGACCGATAATGAAACGCTTCTTTTAAAAGAAAAATAATTGCTTGCCGCGGAGTAAAGGTGTCAATTAATAAATCCACTGAAGCAATAGTATCTCCGACGGAGGAATAATTCTCCTCACGCATTGCTTCATCACCGAATTGTTCGTTTTTTCTTTTACGAAGAGTATCCAGCCATTGATTGTGGGCTATTTTATTTAATAACGCCGGAGTTATTCTCTCTTGGCTGTAATAGGATATAGCTTTTATCATAGCCTCTTGGGCTACATCGTCCCCATCCCATTTGCTTTGGGTAAGAAAATAACAATATTTCTGTAGTTTTAAATAATATTCATTCCAAGTGGAGTCCTCAGACCCTTCATCATGCTGCACAGCACCTAAGGTGTACAGGCTAAGTTTGTTGGACATTATTTTCACTCCCTTAACACTCTCTACACTATAAACGTTTCAACGGAATAAAAAGATACGGGCAGAAAAACTTTTTCTTATTTTCTACTATATACAATTTTGAAACTTTTTCGCCAAGTTTTGCGTAAAGATAAGCTGTAGGAAATTTATTGCTGTAGAATTCGTTCTTCTACATTGCTTGCTTTATAATAAAATAAGACTAGTAAACATGATTAGGAGTGAAATACGTGGGAGTTACACTTAGTAAAGGACAAAAAGTTGATTTAACAAAGTCACATCCTGGTCTGCAAAATGTGGTTGTTGGTTTAGGATGGGATATTGCACATAATGGTTCTAACTTTGATTTAGATGCCTCGACGTTTTTATTAGGAGCTTCTGGAAAGGTTCAAAGCGACCAGGATCTTATTTTTTATAATAATCCATCTGGCGGTAATGGCTCGATTAATTATAGCGGTGATAACCGAAGTGGCGCTGGCGAACGCGATGATGAACAAATCCGAATTAATTTACAAACAGTGCCAAGCCATATCCATCGAATTGCATTCACCATTACGATACATGACGCTCAAATGAAACAGCAGAATTTTGGACAAATCTCTAATTCATACGTGCGCATTTTCAATGAACAAACAAATGAGGAACTGCTTCGTTTTAACCTAGGCAGAGATTTTACTGTTGAAACGGCCATTGTTGCAGCCGAACTTTACCGCCATAACGGGGAATGGAAATTTAATGCGATTGCCAGTGGTTTTCAAGGCGGACTAGCTGCTTTATGCCGCAATTTTGGCGTAAGTGTGGATGAACCGGCACCAACAAACACACCGCCTGTTCAACAAAATTTATTTAACAACAATCAAAATCAATTTAATAATCAGAACCAATACAATAACCAAAATTCATACAATCAAAATCAATTTAACAATCAAAATCAATATAGTTCTAACCCATATCAGCAAAACCAACAGCCGCAGCGAATCCATTTACAGCCGGAATCATCCTATTCACAGCAGCCAGCTTTTGGCTATCCGACCCAAACCTCACACGGAAGCACAAATCGTACATATGGGGACGATATTCATTGCCCGCGCTGTCATTCATCAAATGTTCGCACAGGACAAAAGGGATTTGGATTGGGTAAAGCGGCGATTGGAGGTTTAATTCTTGGTCCTGTCGGATTGCTGGGCGGTTTTATCGGTAAAAATCAGCTGAAATTTACATGTAACAGCTGCGGCAACTCATGGTCCCCAAATCAAAAGGACTATGCGGAATGGGCAAATCAATCAAAACGAAAAGCGCAGGAATTGTTTAATCGTTACAAGAGTCAGGATGTATTAGAAGCAGTCGTAGCCGCCTGCGCATTGGTTTCCATGGCAGATGGGTACCTGGATGCAACGGAACGACAAAAAATGGTTGAATTTATTAATTCCAGCGAAGAGTTACGCGTGTTTGACAGTAATAAAGTCCTCCAGAGATTTAATTACTTTGTATCCCGGATCGAAGCTGATCGTATGATTGGCAGAGCAGAAGCTTTCCGTGCGCTTGGTAAATTAAGATCGAAGCCTGAAATTGCCCGTTTAGTGGCTCGTTACTGTATTGCGATTGGCTATGCAGACGGCAATTTTGACCACAATGAAATGCAAATGGTCAGCGATATTTGCCGCGAACTCGGCTTAAATCCTGGTGAGTTTCTTTCATAATAAAGTAAAAACCTCAATCCGCTCATTTGGATTGAGGTTTTTGCGATTATTTTTGCCAGATTCGCTTGTTTTCTACTCGTTTTGTTATACCCTTGGAGTCTAACCTTTCTAAAAATGGAATCATATATTTGCGTGAAAGGTCTAGAATTTCTTTCGCGTTGCCCACTTCAAACTCTTCACCTGTACCTATTCGGAGTTTTTCAACTGCTTCTTTAAAGACGTCCCCGTGATAAGCAAATTGCTCGTCCAAATGAACCACTAATTCCTGTTCTTCCAGAAAACGTCTTAAATCAGCCTCAAGAGAGTCAGGTATACCAGAATCTGAAAAATAATCCTTATAATAACGAACTTTTAGCCCGTCCTTCTTAAGGTCACTCAACATGTTTTCCGCACGCTTTTGCCAGCTTTTTGGTACATTCGGTACAAAGCCTGTTAACGAAACAAACTGCTCTTTTCGATAAAACGTGCCATTTGCAATTGCGTTTTCCACCACAAAATCAAGGAGTGATTTTGGGAATCTTTTTTGCATGGATTGCAAAAGCTCAGCCTTATTCAAACCAAGTTTCATGGAATGCGTTTGATGAAATTCTTGCAAACGGTCATAGATGTCTTCCTCAATCGAATTAATTAACATTTTGAGTGTATACTCTTTACCGTTATATAAAACAAAAGCATCATCTTCTAGAAACTCTTTTAATGTTTCTTCATCCAGCGCGGTGCGTTTTATTAATTCACCCAGCGTTAAGCTTTTCGCTTCAAAGATGGCAGCGGAAATCCGTTCCTTTGGAGATCCTGCTTTTTTCTTCTCCAACTCTTCAATCGTTTGATTTCCGAATCGGTATTTATTTCCTCTTGGGTCAATCACCCAGCCGCCGCCAATTGTTTCTTGCGGGCTTGGACGTCGTAAAATAAACCGATCACCCCGTTTAGTAAGAATTTCTTCCTCCAAACGAAGCTGACATAGTATTTCACCATTTTCTTCTTTAAGCTCATTCCTGTCAAAAAAGACGATACGTCCCATTACCTCCGTTGTTCCAATATGGAGTTTAATCGGCATCCTCTGTTTAACCATATGTTCAAGGTCTTCAACCACACGTATGGCAACATCCACTGTTTTGGTCACAATAAAATGCTCCGACGAAACCAAAACATCACCGCGTTCTAGGTCATCTTTCGAAATCCCTGAAAGATTAATGGCCGTCCTCTGCCCGGCATATGCCTTTTGCGCTTGCTTATGATGAACCTGAATCTGCCTTGCTTTTACTTCCAGACCTTGTGGCATGATCGTAAGCGTTTGTCCCTCTTCTACCGTTCCTTCGTAGACTGTTCCACGAACAACAGTCCCCTGACCCTTTACGGTAAACACCTGGTCAATCGGCAGGCGGAAAGCCCCTTTTGCATCTCTCATTTCTTGCTCTTTCAGCGTTGTAATGATTAAATCTTTTAATTCCTCAATACCCTTTTTGGATAGGCTGTCCACTAACACAAACGGGTCACCCTCAAATACGCTCCCTTTGAGTTCTTCTAAAATATCATCCTTCACAAGCTCAATAAATTCTTCATCGACCCGGTCAATTTTTGAAATTGCAACCAGCCCGTTTTTCACGCCTAAGAATTTTAAAATATCCAGATGCTCTCGCGTTTGCGGCATGACACCTTCATCTGCTGCAACAACCAGTACAACTAAGTCTATACCCGCAACCCCTGCGATCATTTGCCGAATAAAGCGCTCATGTCCTGGAACGTCGATGACTGAAATTTGTATTTCCTGATCCTCGTATAATGGTGCAAATCCGAGTTCAATCGAGATTTGTCGTTCTTTTTCTTCTTTCAATCGGTCCGTATCCACATTGGTCAAGGCTTTTGTCAAAGAAGTTTTACCATGATCAATATGTCCCGCCATGCCAATTGTAAAATATCGTTTTTCCAAAGTTGCCACCTGCTTTTTTACGTCTTCCTATTTACTTTATCTTTAACGAACTAATAGTTCAAGAGAACATTTTTAGACAGATATATGTGCTCCAATTGCACCGCAATATTCTCCTTTTTCTAAAAATACTAAGGTTACACCTACCATATTCATATAAGACTTAAGAGCCTGTCTTAATGGATTATTGCCAACAGTAGCACTGCCTATGATGACAGCGCTTTTAACCTGATGAATAGTTGCTGCCTGTGATGTTAACAACACAATCGTTTCTGCTATCATATTGGATAATGAAGCCAGCCGGTCAGCGTCTGAATGTTTCAACCGATTGCCTTTTGCAAAGTTTGCAGCCGTTAATTCTTCATTAATGGGACCTTCAGCTGATTCATAAATATCTTTTACAAGCATGTCGATATGCCCCTTATTTCCTTCTTCCGCGAGGCATGTGAGTTGATGGTAGCCTCGTACTTTTGTTAATAGAGACCCAAGTCCTGTAAATGTTCCCCCTCCAATTCCGCTGCCGAGAATCCGCTCCGCCTTATCGCCTTTTACTACATGCCAAGAGGTTCCGGTTCCAATGTTTACGATTAAATAGTTATCTTCAATAGTTTTATTTTCAGCTTCTAATAAAAAACGTGTACCCTCACAGGTTGCTTGAAACTCAGGAATGATTTGACTTTCGGGAAAATACTTCTTCTGTATGACACTTGCTTTCCCGCCAGTTAAGGAAACTTTTAAAGATGGCACAGACATTTTTAGCCATGAAATGGCTGAATCCTGTTCGTTAATGGGGAATTTTTTAAAGTGCATTCTTCCATTTTCCTGATAAACCATTTTGATTAATGAACCGCCAGCATCAATTCCTGCAGTATTCCGCAGCATCCTTCCCACTCCTTTAAAACGACTATTATAATTACTAATTTGACAATTGTCCTCATTTTCCTGCTTTTCATTTCACCATTCCTCCACATTCATTCCGTTCCAACTGTCTAGTAATGTGCTATGGTGAATAAAAGTACTTTTACAACGAAGGAAGATTCTAAATGAAGAGAATATCTTGGCCAATTTTATTAGGAATGACCCTGTTAGTGGGATGTCAAAATGCTGAAACGAGGGTAGAAACTAAGTTATCAACTGAACAAACGGAGCAAAAAGCACCAACAAGTAAGAATACGAATACCACTTTCCCTTATCCAAATCTATTATCTAAAAGCGAACAATCGTTTGCACTTTTAGTTGTTGGGGATCAGGAAACCCCCATTGAAAATGACAAAAAGATTACCGATAAAGTACAAGATATTTTAATCTTACCTGAGCTTGAAATGGCTCAGAAGGCATATCCTGTGCTAAACATTAAGACAGAACCAGCTTATATCCTCTTTGACCGGGCTGGGGTAATCCATCAATCAAAGGATATAAATGAGCTGACAACTTATCTAGAACAAAATAATCCAAAATAAAAGCCAGAATTTTTTTCTGGTTTTTTATTGCTTTGTTTCAATCATTCGAAAAGTAAAATAAGCGGAGTTTTTCCGGTTAAATGCAGAATGGAGCTAGTTTCGGGGGAAATAAGCGGAGGTTTTCCGCCTATGCAATGCAAAATCTCCTATTTTCGAATTTTTCGAGCCAATAGGCGGAATCTCTCCGTCTATTTAAGCCCTTTTTAATAATAATTTCTAATTAAGCGGAATTTTTCCGTCTATTTATCAGCACAGGTATTTAATCTAACCTGATTCCCAGCCCATAAGTGCGGACCCTCTTAGTCAAAGTTAATGAAATTTCGTGGAAACCTTGATAAATAAAGAAAAAGACGTATGCCAATTCATACGTCAATCTTTTAATAAGGAAGCACCCGAAAACGAAGCCCTTTATTTAAACTTTCGTGTTTTTTTGAGAGACTATAAGCACTTATTTAATTTGTAAAAACAAATTCTGTCCGGCTTCCGGTTTGTCCTGCGATAACTTCTAGTCTAATATCGATTCGTTCTTTCAGTTCTGGGACGTGCGATATGATTCCAACCAAGCGTCCGCTGCTTTGTATGTCCATTAATGCTTCAATTGCTTGATCGAGGGATTCAGGGTCAAGGGTGCCAAAACCTTCGTCAATAAACATCGTTTCTAATGAAACACCGCCTGCATAGTTTTGGACTACATCGGCAAGCCCAAGGGCTAGTGATAGTGAAGCTTTAAAGCTTTCCCCGCCTGATAAAGTCTTTACATGACGCTCTTGGCCAGTATATTGGTCAAAAACTAGAAGCTCTAAACCACTTTGAACATTCCCTTTTGAACGGTCCGTTTTCCTTAAAAGTTCGAATCTTCCTGCCGTCATTTTTCTTAGCCGGACATTTGCTTCCCGTAAGATATCATCTAAGAATGCCGCAAGAACATAACGTTCGAATGTAATTCGATACGTATTTTGTCCTTTAGCAATTTCGTGCAGATGTCCAATCAGCTTATACCGTTCCTCTAAGACCTTCATTTGCTCATTAATTCTTTCAACATTGTTATAGATTTCAAGGTTATCCCGTCGCTTAACAAACAAGTCCGTCCGTTGGTTGGTTAGCTCTACAATTTCAAGTGCAAGCTTCTCTACTAATGCCTTTAACCCCTCAACATCAGGCGTCTTTACATCTTGTAAAAGCTCAGTTAGTTCTTTTAAGCGATCTGAAACAGAGCGTAACTCTTCACGATAACTGCGAATTTCACCTTCAATAGTGCGGATTTCATTCTCAGTTTTCTTAGATAAATGATAGAGAGTGTAATTTTCAAATCCTTGTTCAGCAAGTTTAGTAACAAAGATTTCCTTCTCTGCTTTAAGCTCTACCTCTTTGCTCGAATGGTGTTTAACTGCGTCTTGCAATCTGGCAGTCTCAGCAGATAGTTTCTCTTTCACTGCTTGTAATAGCTTTTGTGCCTCTTCAAGCCTTTTCACCAACATTTCATGACGCTTTTTTGAGGTTGTCAGCGCCTCTTCGTATGCAGCCTGTGTTCGAAGATTCTCTGGGATAACCTTCATCATCCTAGTTAGGTTCGTTTTCTTTTCTGTAACTTGTACAGTCAGCTGTGTTACATGAGCTGAAAGCTGTTGGATAGCATTTTTTAATGCCGTTTTTTCAGAATCACTATTCTCTAAGTGTTGGTTAATTTGACCAAGCATTTTGATTTGTTCTTTTAGCGTTTTTTGGGCATTCTGGAGATGATTTTTACCAACAAGTATCTCTGATTTTGTTGCATGTAAATCGGTATCCTTAAAGTCTGCCCGATAAGAGCGTATTTCTTTTAAAAGCTCTTCACAGTTTTCCCATTGTGTTTTTTCAATAGATTGAGCCTCAAAAAAGAGTGATTCCGCTGCTGCTTTTTCTTTTTCCAAAAGTACTGCCTGCTGCTTGGCAGCTTTAAGGTCTTCTTCATTTGGGATAAGCGCCTCATCTGCTGACGCCGGTGCAGGATGATGCTCAGAACCGCAAACTGGACATGCTTCACCTGTTGAAAGTCGAGCTGCTAAGAGTGACGCTTGTCCATGCAGCCATTTATTCTCCAATTCTTCTACAAATGCTTTTGCATCCAGATACCTCGCACTTGTATTTTCGAATTTTCCAGCTTTCACTTTAAGGTCCTTTACAGCATTTTGATGGCGTCCAAGATATTGTTCATATTTTTCCAAGCGGTCTAGCTCGGATTGCATTTTTTCCAGCTTTCGTTCATTTTCTAAAAATTCCAGCTTGCCCTTCTCAATTTCTGCTTTTTTGTCCTGCAGTTTTTTCACCTTGTCTTCCAAACTCTGAAGATTATTTTCAGCTGCTGCTTGCTTTTCCTTCGCACTTTTGAGAGAAGCTTCAACTGACGCTGACTCCTTTACTAAAGCAGCAAAAGAATAAACATCGTCCTTCATATTGATTAGTTGATTAACGACTTCAAGTGCTTCCTGGCGCTCCCCTTCACGCTCTTGTTCTGTCTGCCATTGTTGTTCGTACTGTTTTGAGAGGACATGCAGTTTCTCTATTTCACTTTGTATAGAAGTAACATTTCCCTTTAGTAGATCCAAATCCCGCTTTAATCGGTGGCATAGCTCTTCTTGCTGTGCCAATAGTGCGGCTTTATGTGCAAGCTCCACCTGTTTTTCCTTTTCTGCAAAAAGATCTGCTTGTGAGTCGAGCTTAATTTTTTCTTCTTTTAACGCTTCTCTTGTTTGGATTTGTTTTAATATCGTTTCAGCTTCAAACAGCTTGCCTTTTAAGATATCTTGTTCCTGCTCCTTTTCTTTCAAGGCAATGATTAATTTTTCAAGCTGACTTTCCATACCATTGATTTCTTCCTGTAAAAGCGGCATGAGTATCACATCATTTACACTGTCTGCTTCTAAATAACCTATAAGCTCTTCGTTCGTTACCGCTTGAATCCGCCTGAGGTTTTCACTTCTAGTCTGAACCTGCATTTCTACTGAATTTTTTAACTCCGTAGACTCCGTCTTCAGCCTTTCTTCGACCATCTTATAAATCTGAGTATGGAACAAGCGCTGTAAAATAACTTCTTTATCCTTACTATCAGACGTTAACAGCTTTCGAAATTCCCCTTGAGGAATCATTAAAATTTGGCGGAACTGATTGCTGTCAATCAGCATAATTTCTTTAATTTTTTCCTCAACATCATTGATTTTTGAAGCTAGTAATTTCTTTTCCCCGTTCTCATCCCAGCTGTATAATTCCGCTTTTGCCGGTAAAGTTGTGAATCCTTCACCCTTTTCCTTTTTTTTAGGCTGCTGCGGAAGGCGGGTAATCGAATAAACTTTGTTACGGATCGCGAAGTCGAGTGAGACCTCTGTTACCAAATCTGCTCTTGCAAATTGGCTTCTGAGTTCGGGTCCGTTACGGTCCTCACCGCTTGCTTTTCCATATATCGCATAACTAATCGCATCAAATATGGTTGTCTTACCGGACCCTGTCTTCCCTGAGATCACAAACATGGTGCGATTACCCAGCTCTGTAAAATCAATGGTTTCGACATCTGCATATGGACCAAAAGCCTGCATAGTTAATTTTAATGGTCTCACTTAACTGCCTCCTCTCTTAACACCTTTTCAATCACGTCTGCCATAACTTCCTTTTTATCGGAGGAGAATTCAGAGGTTGTCATTTCCGTATAAAATTGCTCAAATAGGTCGAGCTCAGACTTTTTCTCATTTCGTGTGATATTAAATGACTGCTTTTTCTTCATATCCGTTATATCTATTTTGCGTTCTAGATGTAAGACGTTCGGATATACTTGACGTAATTTATTGATTGGGTCAAGCAGTGCACCCTCATCAAGTAAGGTGATTTTCAAGTAATCATGCAAACGTTGTTTTTCATAAAAGAAAGGATCTAGTAATTCCTCTAGATGTCCCTCAAGTTCACGCATGTCATGTGTTGGATTCAACGAGCGGTATCGATGAGAAAAGTTTCCTTTTTCGTCCATCTCGATAATAGAAATTGATTTATTTTGTTTCGCTTCTGAAAACGAATATTTTAATAGAGATCCTGAATATTTGACCTTGTCATGTTTAATGGCGTCTGGGCTGTGGAGATGACCAAGGGCTGTGTAGGAAAAAGGTTCGAATAGCTCAGCACCTACACATCCAGAACCTCCAACGGATAGAACACGCTCGGAGTCTGATGTCTGTCCCCCAAGCACGAAAGCATGTCCTACCAAAACGTTTGGTTCATTAGGATTCAAGTGTTCCTCCATTTTTCCAATCAGTGCCTTCATCGCGTCCTGGTGGGAATGAATAGAATCATCCTCTAGCAGCTGACGTACCACCCCGGGTTCTGCAAACGGAACTAAATAAAAATTAACGCCGTTAACCTGTACGGGCTTAAAACTTTTCGTTAGCTTGCCAGATAAGTAGAATTGGCTGTGCTTATACCATGAGCTGCCAAATGACAATCTTTCAGCACTGTCATGGTTTCCAGCAATCGCAACCACTGGGGTACTAAGTTCTACATTGATTTTAAATAATATTTCATCTAATAGATCAACGGCATCGGTTGGCGGTACGGAACGGTCATATAAATCACCGGCAATGACGACGGCGTCCGGCTTTTCTTCGGCAACAATTTCTATGAATTGATTTAGTGCTTCCCTCTGGTTTTCTGTCATGTACACACCATGTACTAACTTACCTAAGTGCCAGTCAGCTGTATGGATAAATTTCATATATTTTCACCCCATCTTTATTCACTCATAAATACTATTATAGCAAAATACCATCTTTTGTGAGGTTGGAAATCGTAGAAATAACAGGTAATACTGGGTGGAGTTTTTTTCGTTTAAACGCAAAAAACAGCCCGACGCTTTGGTCGGGCTGTTAAATCATTGGCTTCATTAATTACTTTTTAGTTACGTTAGCAGCTTGTGGTCCACGAGCACCTTCAACAACTTCGAAAGATACTTCTTGACCTTCTTCTAGAGTTTTGAAACCTTCTGTTTGGATAGCAGAATAGTGAACGAATACGTCGTTACCGTCTTCAGCTTCGATAAATCCGAAACCTTTTTCAGAGTTGAACCATTTTACTTTACCGTTTTTCATGTAAAAAAATCCTCCTATTGGCTTAGAAGTAGCCATGTGTAAAATTCACCAAATTACAACGTGATAGCTTTACTTCCACTTTCTTATCCAAACTTCAGTTTAAAACTTGAACAAGCTTTGTAACATAAATCTAATCTCGTGCAACGGCTGTCTAAAATTTAACATTTTTTTAGGTGAACGTCAATAAAGTACGATAGACAAAAGTCTACAAGATTCGAGGTTTGTAAAGGGTTTCAGACTCACACTTAAAAACCGAAGAATGTTATTTCTTCGGCATGGTCATGACTTCTTCTTCCTCGTCTCGAAACTTATCTAAAATAGTAATCGTGTCAACTAAATGATTATTAAAAATTTGACGAGCTACGGCTAAAAGTTCGACAATCATAGGGTCTTTAAGCGTATAAATGACTTTATTTCCTTCCTTTGTACCAGAGACAATGTTTTTTGCCCTCAAAACTTTTTTAAAAATTTTCCAGTTGTGTTGTCCGGCCTTCCTGTGTTATATTAACTAAGCGATGAGCTGAATTGTGTAAGTCGAGAAACATTCCTTTATGGAACGCACTATGTGGAGTGTGGTTTTTCGCCTCAATACGCAAAAAGACGTCTTGCTATATGCAGGCGTCTTTTTTATTTGCTTTTGATAAAAGCACTTTTTTCCTATTTCTATTAAAATAGACTTATAAAGGATTAGGAGGGATATTGCAGTGAATAACCATGAAATTGATTACAAAATTTATGGGGATGATATGCAGTGGTTATTTTTTGCGACTCTAAGAGGTCCTGGAACGGTTTGGATTCAGTCCCTTCCATTTAGCCGACTTGCCGCCGAGTCTTTGCAGCTGCACCAAACCGTGGTGGAGGAAAAGATGAAGGCAGCAGCGCAAGAGGTATTTTTGATATGTTCAATGGCGATTAACTTCATAAAAAGAAAGGGGCATATCGATTGTGCCCTTTTCCTTTTAGATCGTATTTCCCCCAAGGTAATCAGATAGTGCCACCTGTAAGGTTCCCTTTAACTCCGCAACGTGCTCGAAAGTAGTCCCCGAGTTAATGATGAGTTTTACAATTTCTGGTCGTAGTCCAGTAATAACCGTCTTACAGCCCATCATCGAGACACCATTAATAATCCTGATGAGGTGCTGGATGACATCGATCTCCATCACCGCTGCACCAGAAAGATCTAATATTAACGTATGAATATGTGAATTACCAATTTCCGTGATCAATTTATCTTCTATCGTACTTGCTCTAAAACAATCAATTGCCCCAATTAATGGCAGGATACTGATATCGGGTGAGATTGGAATAATCGGAACAGACAGATTCTCCAAAAGTTTTCTCTGTGCATCTAACAATTCATCCTTGTACCTGCTATATTGGATAAAAAATGAATTCAAAAATTGGTCAAATTGTCGGTTGATATTTTTTTCCAAAGTAAAATAAAACTCTGAAGAATGATCATTATTTTTAGTAACATCAAAATTATAGAGGAAATCCCATACCGTTCTTCTTATCGCTTGAATCCACTCCAATTTAAATGCAATGGTTAATGAGTATTTAGCCCAAGCACTCCCTTCCTGTTTTGCGAAAGAGATTAATTCATGTTCACGTTCCTCCACTATCAGTACCACGAGTTTATGTGCGTTGCTTAATAGATTAATATTTCCAATTCTATGTATCTCATCAATTTTATCTTTCACATTTATGGCTTCTTCTAGTAGTCTATCCTCAAAAGTATCCTTATTTGCTAGAAAATATTCCTTTATCGATAACGTTTCCTCATAGGTCAAATTCAACTTTTTTCCACCTCTATTTTTCGAGTCATTTCGAACAGGTATTCTTAAGGTAAATTTTGTTCCTTTATTGACTTCACTCTCAACATTTATTCTGCCGCCATGCTGATATACAGTAGAAAAAACTTGGGTTAACCCCATCCCTGTACCGAGATCTTTGGTTGAAAAAAACGGTGTACCCAGTAACGATAATTTTTCATTTGGGATTCCGACTCCCGTATCTTCTATACATACCACTACTTCATTTCCTTCAGCAAAATGGCTGATAGTCAATGAACCAGTTTCATTCATAGATTCCAATGCATTCTTTATTAGATTAAAAAATGCCTTTTTAAACTGATTTTTTTTAGCATAAATTGCTGAATTTGTATCATAATAACTCGTATTTATTTGAATATCATATATTTTATCTTGAAATAAATTTAAGATAGATTCCAGTTCCACTGCTATAAGAAACGATTGAGGCTCCTCATTTTCCTGCTCTGGTTTAGAAACCTGGAGAAGATCATTCAATGTTGTTAAAGCATTTTCTAATTCTAACTGAGCAATGTTAATGTACTCAGGATTACTTTCATGCTCTAGTAATTGCAAAAAACCTTTAACAGCGGTTAATGGATTACGAACTTCATGAGCAATACCTGCTGCAATTTGGCCAACTGAAGCCAATTGCGTTAAATGTTTTTCGCTTTGACAAGGTATGGGATCTAATACTTTCAACGTAACAGTTCCCCTCTCTAATAAGATTTTCTAGCAGTTTGCTAGTTGAAATTATTATTTCGTCTCTCTAAGCACAAATATTACCAAAATATTCGAAAAATTAACAGGTTACAAATGACTAGAATATTCCCTTAAAAAGGATATTACCTTCTGTTTTGGAAGATACAAAGAACTATTTTACAAATACTTTACAGTATTAAAAAAGCGCAGCCCGTTTGACTGCACTTTTTTCAACTTAAACCTTGTTCTTTGCTCCAGGATCCTTGCATCTTTCGGATGGTCACGATTTGTCCAATATGATAAGCGTTATGAAGTGTGATACTAGATATTGATTCTAACCATGTTTCTTTCGATTGTTCGCTAATATACTCATCAAACTTCTCATCTTCACTTTGCTCAAGTAATACATCTTTGCGATTCATCGGCATTTCTCCCCCAAAAAAATTTATTATACCCCTAATTTTCGACCAAATCTCTCAGAACCCTTTATTCTAAATCACAAAAATAAAAAAAGTGACGATAATATCATCATCGCCACCATTGATCCCTATTTCTTTATCTTTTTCTGTTTTTGGATAAACTCGTCACGTTCCCCGCCATCGGATAGCTCCTCTGAAAACTCATGGTTAACACTTTGATCACGGTGCTCAAAGGGTCTAACAATTCTCGCAGGGATATTATTATTAGGTGCAGCTTGTTCATTCCAATCACTCATTATTCTCACCTCTTGAATTAGTTTTTGAACTATGAGAAAAATCATACCGATTAGTAACTTGTATAATTATTCCATTTTTTCATCATAATAAATAAAAAAAACGAGGTGAAAAACATGGGTTTAATTAACTCCTTTAACCAGTGGAGGGAAACAAGATATCAAAATCATGTTTCTCATATGAAGAATCAGGAGAAATGTCCCGATTGCTACGGGAGAGGCTTTACTGTTTATCCATATAATGAATTTGCTTATTATAACTCCGTGGAATGCCCAGGCTGCCAAGGCAGTGGAGCTTACTCAGATTGGGACCAATTAAGGTAACGACAGAATCCCTTCACCGAAGTAAATGGTGGAGGGATTTTTTTCTAAACTTGTGGTAAGGTAATCGCAACTTTGTTATAATTTCAGAATATTCATTTCGAGTGTTGTTGAATGTATAAATAATCATTATTCATTTTTAAGTTTTTTTACTGGAGGTTTATTTTTATGTCGAATTCACTACCTACAAAACAAGGTTACTCTTCAAGATTAGATCTTTTACAAACGGAAATAGCCATTAAACAAACGAAGGATTTCTTTGAAAATTCCTTAGCGCATGCGCTAAATTTAACACGTGTATCTGCCCCAATCCTTTTAAAATCAGGAAAGGGTTTAAATGATGACTTAAATGGTGTGGAAAGAATGGTATCCTTTGAGGCTATAGATATTAAGAATGCCAATATTGAAATCGTTCAATCATTAGCAAAATGGAAAAGGATGGCATTAGCAAGGTATGGCTTTTCCTTAGGTGCCGGCCTTTATACGGATATGAATGCCATTAGAAGAGATGAAGTTTTAGATCATTTGCATTCCATCTATGTCGATCAATGGGATTGGGAAAAAATTATTTCAAAAGAACAACGCAACATTGAGACGTTAAAATCCGAAGTTCAGAAAATATATCAAGTCTTTAAAAACACAGAAAAACATCTACACGAGCTCCATCCTGGTCTTGAGCCAGTTCTGCCTGAAGAGATTCATTTTATTACAACGCAGGAACTTGAAAATATGTACCCGGAGCTCTCCCCAAAAGAACGAGAAGACAGTATTGCCAAAGAGTATGGTGCCGTGTTTATCATGCAAATTGGCGGTCAGTTAATTTCTGGAGAAAAACATGATGGACGTTCTCCAGATTATGATGATTGGTCCTTAAACGGTGATATTATTTTTTGGTATCCTACTTTAGAACAAGCAATCGAGGTTTCTTCAATGGGTATCCGTGTTGATGAAGAGGCGCTGAAAAAACAATTAAAGATTTCTAACACTGAAGACAGAATGTCCTTAGATTATCATCAAGCAATTCTAAATGGTGAACTTCCATATACCATTGGGGGAGGCATTGGCCAATCAAGGATATGTATGTTTTTTCTTAAAAAGGTTCATATCGGTGAGGTTCAGGTTTCTGTGTGGAATGATCAAATTATTGAGGATTGTTCAAAAGCGAACATTACTCTATTGTAACTTTTCTTATCTCGAATAATAAACAGACTTTCTGGAGATTTATAAAGATAGTATGTTTGTATCTTTCTCTGGGGGTGCTTTAATGTCTGTTTTCGTATACCAGACGTTTACTATTAAGCAGGAAAAGTTTAAAGAGGCAATCGACAATTTAAGAGAGATAAAAAAATTCAGAAATGAAAATTATAACCATCATGTTGAAATTCTCACACCTATTTCTGGTGAAGATCACACCTACGCATTACTTTCAACCTATGATGGATTGGGTGAAATGGAATTAGAAAACAAAAGGCTATTTGATGATGATGAATATTTAGAACTTATTGGTCCATTTTTCCTTGAAAACATCAAAGAAGGAAGCATGTATACAAAGATATACAGAGGATTAAGTGATAAAAAGAGTGACAAACAGGATGATAAGAAGAAAAGCGAGAAATAACATAAATAACCGCACGGTGAATATCACTGTGCGGTTATAATGTTTTTCTATGGAGCATCTTTTTAGCTCTTGTTACGATTAGTCCCTATCTAATAGTTCTTCTCCAGCAATCCCGGGTTTTGTCATTTCATAGACATTCAAAATAATATCTAATTCTTCTTCTGTTAACACATCATACTGTAAGCATAATTCACGTACAGATTTCCCGGTAATGACAGCTTCCCTGGCAATTCGTGCTGCCACTTCATATCCAAGGTGTGGATTGACTGCAGTTATAATCCCCACACTTTTGTCTACATATTCTTTTAAACGCTCTTCATTGGCTTCAATGCCAGCTAAGCAATGATCCGTAAAGACACGGAACCCATTGTTCATAATACTGATGGATTGAAGCAGGTTAAACACTAATACAGGCTCCATTACATTTAACTCCAATTGACCGGCCTCAGAGGCAAGGCAAATGGTATGGTCATTCCCAATTACCTGAAAGGCAATTTGATTGATTAGTTCAGGCATTACTGGATTGACCTTTCCAGGCATAATCGATGAACCCGGCTGACGAGCAGGCAGCCGTATTTCGCCCAGCCCTGCACGTGGACCTGAAGCCATTAATCGAAGGTCATTGGCTATTTTCGACATATTCATCATACATACTTTAAGTGCAGCTGAGACTTCTGTATAGGCATCTGTATTTTGAGTCGCATCTACAAGATGCTCCGCATTTACGAGCGGGAAACCACTAATTTCAGCAAGCTGTTTGACTACATCTTTAATATATTTAGGGTCTGCATTTAATCCTGTCCCTACTGCAGTTGCTCCCATATTCACTTCCAATAAATGCTCCCGTGTATGTTTAATCCGATTAATATCGCGGGTAAGCACCCGAGAGTATGCTTCAAATTCTTGCCCTAGTCGGATAGGAACAGCATCTTGAAGATGAGTACGGCCCATCTTGATGACCTTCTCAAACTGGACAGCTTTTAGTTTAAAGACTTTTTGCATATCTTCCATTGTTACGAGGAGGTTCTCTAATAATGTTAAAGTGGAAATATGGATAGCCGTTGGGAAAACATCATTTGTTGATTGGGACATATTTACATGTGTGTTTGGACTTAAATAGAAGTAATCTCCTTTAGCGTGACCAAGTAATTCGAGTCCCCGGTTGGCGATGACTTCATTCATATTCATGTTCATAGATGTACCCGCACCGCCTTGGATTGGATCTACGATAAATTGATCATTCCACTTTCCTACAATAATTTCATCGGCCGCCTTGATGATGACATTTGCAAGATCTTTGTACAACCGTGTGGTGTTCATATTGGCGATAGCTGCTGCTTTTTTTACCATTGCAAGCGCTTTAATTAGAGACTCATGAATACGATATCCTGTAATAGGGAAATTCTCCACAGCTCTTATGGTTTGTATCCCATAGTACGCATCAAACGGTATTTCTTTTTGTCCTAGGAAATCCTTCTCAATTCTTTTCTTGTCAGTTGACATCCCATTCATCCTTTTCTCGTAAACTATCAGTTACATATCAAATGTAACATAAAAACTATAGCAAGGGGACAAAAAAATCCCAGGGACCCCGCCCCTGAGATTTTACTAAATCGTATAAAACTAATGGATGTCCCTCTTCTTAAAACGTCCGCCCCGAACTTCAGAAATGTCAGCTATTGACAAAAAGGCATTAGGATCAATTTCTTCAACAATTGTTGTCAATTTCGATTCCTCTAAACGAGTGATGACACTAAAAATGACCTTTTTATCGTCACCAGTATAGGCACCTTGTCCCTTTAGATAGGTAACGCCACGTCCTAAACGGGCATTAACGGCATTCCCTATTTCTTCGGCTTCATCACTGATAATCCAAACAGATTTTGATTCCTCGAAACCATCAACTACCGTATCAATTGCTTTAGCAGCAATTACGTAAGCTAGCAAGGAATACATCGCTCTGTCCCAACTAAAAACAAATCCTGCTGTTCCTAAAATAAAGAGGTTGATAAACATTATAATTTGTCCAACTGAGAATGGTACTTTCTTGGTTATCACAAGCGATAGTATTTCTGTACCATCCAATGCCCCGCCGAAACGAATAACAATTCCAACTCCAATTCCTAATATCATGCCGCCAAATATGGTCGCAAGTAGAATGTCGTCTGTAAAGGCAGGAATTGGGTGAAATAATGTTGTAAAAACAGATAACACAATAATTCCATAAACAGTAGAAATCGCAAAGGTTTTGCCCATCTGCTTGTATCCTAAATAAACAAATGGCAGGTTCAACAGGAATAGAAAAATACCAAGTTCAATACCCGTTATATGAGATAACATAATCGAAATACCTGTTACGCCGCCATCTATTACCTTGTTTGGGACTAAAAAGATCTCTAGACCAGTAGCCATTAGTATTGCTCCAAGAGTAATGGCTATCGCTCGAAAGATTTTTTTACTAAGAGGTAGTTTTCGATGTTGTAATTTTCCGTTTACTAATTCTGTCACATAATCACACCTTATGAGAAATTTATTTAATAAAACCAAATTGAGAATAATCATCACTATTCATTCTCTGACTAGGTTATTATTACCAATATATGTAGCCTTCATGAATAAAATATTATTACTATCATTATATCATAAATCTATTAAAAAATGAATTGAGGTTCATATAATAGAGGATATTACCTTGATAATCTGTATAAATAGTTCAGTCTTCTTTTACTATCAATTAGCAGGTCTTGGGCAGTTTGCAGTGCAATCTCCTTGAATCTTACCTTTGTTCCCGGCTGTGCTTGAGCAAGGCGCGGGATATCAGCAGAAATCACAGTTCCTATTCTAGAATAACCTCCCGTTGTTTGGTGTTCAGCCATAAGTATGATTGGCTGTCCGCTTGCAGGGACTTGAATTCCACCCAAAGGGATGGCGTCAGATATAATATCAGCTGTACTGCTATGTTCCAGTTTCGGACCCGTTAATTGATATCCCATTCGATTTGATTGAGGGGATATGGTATATTCTTCAGTTAGAAATGTTTCGAGTCCTACTGATGTAAATTTACCATTATGCGAACCAACTATTACTCTGACTGTTAAGGGATTCGTATATTTTGGTATGAATTTAGTGTGCAGAAATCTATTTCTTCTGGTATAGGGATTTCCAAAAAGAATATCCCCATCTTTTAAAGCTCTACCCTTTAAACCCCCAAATTTTCCTGTTAAATAAGTTGATTTACTGTTAAGTACAAAAGGAACATCAATTCCACCTGCAATGCTTATATACGCTCTAGTGCCCTCTTTTAGCTCTCCAAATGAAAGGATTTGCCCTTTCTTGATCACAATGCTTTTCCAATGCGGAATCTCTTGCTCATTAATTTTGGGTGATAGATTCCCGCCACAAATAGCAATAGAGACATCATGTAAAGCCATTAAGACAGGTCCAATAAGCGGAACTTCAAGTCCAGCCTCGCCTAAGTCGTTACCAACTAATAAATTTCCCATTTGTAATGAATAAGGATCCATCGCCCCTGAAGGGCTAACCCCAAATTCACGAAATCCATACCTTCCAAGGTCTTGTATTGTGGTTTGCAATCCTGCCTTCATCACCTTAAAGATTGGGGTCCTCATCTTTCAGACCAACTCTTTCTTATCGCTATTTTTTCATTAGTTAAAGCATATTTCAATTCCAATATAAAGTCTAATGCAACAGGTTCATCACCATGGATACACACCGTATCTGCATTAATAGAAATATCAGTTCCATCCGTTGTGGTAACTTTTCCTTCTCTTATCATCCGTATTATTCTTTTGGCTGCGAATTTCAAATCATGAATCATGCTGTTAGGATCTTTTCTCGATGTCAACGTTCCATCAGGTTGATAGGTTCGGTCAGCAAACACTTCCTGTGCTGTCACTAGCCCCTTTTCATTTCCAGCATTGATAAGTTCACTTCCGGACAGCCCAAAAAGGATTAATCCAGAATCATAATCTGCAACAGCCTGTGCGATAGCGTCCGCAATTAGCCGAGATTTAGCCGCCATATTATACAAGGCTCCATGGGGTTTCACATGGACGAGCTTTACTCCTTCGACCTTCGTAAATGCACTTAAAGCACCGATTTGATAGAGTGTAAGATTATAAATTTCTCTAGTCGATATGTTCATTTCCCTACGCCCAAACCCCGATAAATCAGGAAATCCAGGATGAGCACCAATATTAACATGATATTTTTTGGCCATTTGTATGGTTTCCATCATTACATTATGATCCCCCGCATGATAGCCACATGCAATATTTGCTGATGAAATGTGCTTCAAAACCTCTTTATCATTACCAATTTTAAATACCCCATAACTTTCTCCAAGATCACAATTAATGTCAATGTAACTCATGTTATTTGCCCTCCCTTCTTGTAAGTCAAAACATCATACTTTTTTTTAGCAGCCAGTTCTTTAATGGCAAGAAACTCTTCATGCTCCACAGGGAAAAAGGAAACATAATTTCCTGCAGACAAAAGCGAAGGTTTGTCATCCTCAATGTCAAATAGTGTTAATGGAGTTATACCAATTATTCTCCACCCTGAAGGGACCTCAGCAGGATAAATTCCTGTTTGGTCACCGCCAATTCCCACAGAGCCTGCTGCTATCTTTGCTCTTGGTCTTTCTAGTCGGGGAGACGAAATTCTTTTATTTAAACCACCCAGATAGGGGAAGCCTGGTACAAAACCAATCATATGTACCAAATATTCTTTGTTTGAATGCAGGTGAATAACTTCTTTTTCACTTAAGTTATTGTACTCTGCAACATATTGTAAATCTGGTCCAGTCTTCCCCCCATAATATACGGGAATATTGTAAACAATAGGGCTTATTGGTTTCAACCCCGTGGCTGATTCCAAAATGCAATAAACCATTTTCTCTATTTTACTATATCTTATTTTTGCGGGATCATAAAAGATTCCAATAGAAGTATACGCCGGGACACACTCGATAACACCGGCAATCTTTTGACGCCTGAAATTTTGTAAAAATCGATTGATTTGGTAATGAGCACTCACATCAATTTCATTACCAAATGAAATTCTAATCGCTGAATCCCCTAGTGGAACGATTTCAATACTCATTTTACTCACCTATTTATTTTTAATTTGTTGATTATATCTTATTGAATAAAACATGACAATATAATAAACGCTCTGATCATCCTAGACCAGAACGCAATCAAAAACTAATGTACTTGTTTTCTACTTTTCTGTTTTTTCTTAACACGATATAAAACAACAATTCCTGCCAGTACAAGTGCTATCCCGAGGAGGATATTTTGCTCCATATTTCCCTCCATTAACCCCGCCGGGATCAGTGATAATACAAAAAAGAAGATGAAATTTCCAAATATGGTGCCAACCATAAAATGTTTAAACTTAATCGAACTTAAGCCACTGAGAATATTGATTAAGCTTGTTGGAACGAAGGGAAAAATTCGCGCTTGGAAAACAAAGAGCAACCCATTTTGCTCCATCTTTGATAATAATTCGGGGTTCGTTTTTTTCCGCACCCAATCATTAAAAAAATACCGGCTTCCCAAAAACCAAATTCCTGCTGCAATAATACTTGTAAACCAACTCCAGATTAGACCATTAAAAAAGCCAAACAATGCATAATTTATTGTGATAATAATAATGAGAGGAATAATGGTAAATGAATTTTGGATCACCATGATGATAAAAGTAAAGAAGAATTTAGAAAATGTAGTATCTTTTAAAGACATTATGATTGAATCCAAATCCCCGTTTCTAAGCAGCCGGAAGGTTTCGGTATTATGAATCACTAAAAAAATGATCAATATTATCCCAATAAAGGAAATGACCTTTTTCCAAATATTAATCACCTAATTTCATAGTAAGGTAATCTTGTAAGAGTAAATATATTCCTATACCTATCATACCATGCAGAAATAATCTGTAATTAAAAAAGATGTCACAAATATTTTGCGACATCTCTTTTACCACATTAGGCTGTGTTTAAAAGGTCTGTTGATTTGCGCTCCGGGCACTTCGCTTTCCGCAGGCGTTGCGGTGAGCCTCCTCGGCGCGAGCGCCTGTGGGGTCTCACTTGCTCCGTAATCCTGCAGGAGTCTTCGTGCCCTCCGCGTAAATCAACAGAGTGCAAAAATTAACATTTTGCTTTAACACAGCCATTATTATAGAATTGAAAATTCTTCTACCAGTTCGCTAAATTTTTTCATGGCGTTTTCTATTGGCACTGGTGTGGTTAAATCGACGCCTGTTTTCTTTAACAGCTCAAGCGGATAATCACTGCTTCCACTTCTTAAGAAGTTTAGATAGGAATGTAGTGTTTCTTTATCACCTTCCAGTATTTTCGTTGCCAAATGGATTGCCGAGGCAAATCCAGTAGCATACTTATAAACGTAAAATGGACGATAGAAATGAGGAATTCTTGACCAGCCAAACTTCACTTCTTCGTCAAACACCACAACATCCCCATTGTATTCCCTAAACAATGCTTCATAGGTTTGATTAAATACCTCCACATTTAATGGTGTACCCTTCTCTGCAAGCTCGTGTGTGATTTTCTCAAATTCTGCAAACATTACCTGCGTGAAGAAAGTACCCTTAAATTGGTCAATAAAATGATTCAATAAATGCTTCCTTACCTCAAGGTTCTTTTCAGTATGAAGCAAATAATTAATCAATAAAATTTCATTGACTGTAGAAGCCACTTCCGCGACAAATATACTGTACCGCGCAGTAATTTGAGGCTGGTGCTGTGAGCTTAATTTACTATGAACACCATGGCCGCACTCATGGGCGAGGGTAAATAAACTGTCTAAATCATCTTGATGATTTAATAAGATAAAGGGATGAACTCCGTATATACCCAAATTATAGGCGCCAGACCGCTTGCCAGGAGTCTCACGAACATCAATATACCGAGCTTCCTTGAATTCTTTTAGAATCGATACATATTCTTCCCCAAGAGGTGCCAAGGCCTTTATCATCGTTTCATAGGCTTCCTCATACGGTATTACTTGTTTCACACCCTGTACTAAAGGAACGGACATATCATACTGACGGAGCTCATCTAACTGCAGTTTTGCCTTCCGAATCTCGGAGTACCTGTGAAGAGGTGCGATATTTTCTTTCGTTGCTGTAATCAGGTTCTCATAAACTTCCTTTGGCACCATATCGCCGAATAATGCTTTTTCTAATGCAGAAGGATATTTTCTAATTCTTGCCATCGTAACGTTATTTTTAATCGCTGCCGACAGTGTGCTCGCTATGGAATTTTTCAATTCGATATAAGGTTTATAGTAGGCTTTGTATGCCTCTCTTCGCTTCTCACGGTCTTCGTCCTCAATTAATTTAGAGTACATTCCTCTTGTCAGCTGAACCTTCTCACCGTTGTTATTGGTTACATCACCGAACTTAATATCTGCATTATTAATCATTCCAAAGGTTGTACTTGGAGCAGACAGAGCTTCCCCTAATTGTGATAATACTTCTTCCTGATCTTTGCTAAGGACATGAGTTTTGTAGCGAAAGGATTCATATAAATCCTCCTCAAAGTACTTAAGACCCTCTTCATCTGCAATATAGCTACTTAGGGTTTCTTTATCTAATCCTAATAAGTACGGCATAAAAAAGGAAGTTGAAGCACTTACCTTCACACTTAGTCCTTTTGCGCGTTCTAATAAGGATTGTGCACTTGCATCTCTTGTATCCTCATCCACCTTTAGCATGCTGTAGGCATAGACATGATTAAAGGTATAGGATAACTCTTCTCTTTGTTTTAAGTATTGATATAGACTTTTACCGTCATTTATCGCTCCATCAAATTTCTTAAGCGTTTCCGCCATGTTTTCAACGAGTTGAAGATCATTTTCCCATTTGGATATATCGGAATAAATATCTTCAAGGTTCCATTTTTCATTTATGGGTACATCTTGTCGGGAAGTATATGTAGTCATAGCGCCCTCCTTATTGGCTAGCATTATTAGTAAATATTCAAGTCATTCTGGTTCTAGACCTTTCAAATTTAACAACGTACTAACATTAAAAGCACCTTGTTAGGTGCTTTTACTTTATCTTATTCTTCCCTAAATTTCCATTGTAAAGAAATGCATTCGACATTCAAAAGAGCGTTTCCTTCTAAAATTTTATGTCATCAAGAAAATTCATATTTTGGACAAGATTAAAAAAATCTAAAAAAGGGCTGTTTAGGATTCCCTAAACAGCCCTGCAGATTAAAGCTTATTCTTCACTATCTTGAGTTGTATTGTAATTGTATTGTGTTCTATCTATTGGTGTAAAGTTTTCAGGAGTATAGAAACGTAATAAGTCCCCGTTTACCACTTTATCCGAAAGAGCTAGCTTATTTTCGACGATATTCTGAAGGTTCACTGCCTCTTCCATCCTCGTTTCATCTATTTCCAATCCTGTAGCGGAGTCATAGAACTTACCATCTACTGATGAAATGGTTGGACTCATAAAGCTGCCATCACGGAAAGGTACAAGGTCATCATGCTGTTCAGATAATAGGTCAGTACCGAACTGAACAAAATCCTTTGTATCAATTCCTAACAAGTGAAGAATTGTAGGCAGGATGTCAATTTGTCCACCGTATTCGTGGTTAACTCCACCCTCAATTCCAGGTACGCGAATAAAGAAAGGTACACGTTGTAATCCTGCACTATCAAAATCGGTAATTTCTTTACCTAGAACTTTTTCCATTGCTTTATTATGATTTTCTGAAATACCATAATGGTCACCATACATAACAATAATTGAATTATCATATAGTCCAGATGCCTTTAAATAATCAAAGAATTGTTTTAATGCCTCGTCCGCATAACGTGCTGTTTGGAAGTACGTATCAACAGATTTATCGCCCGTAGTATGTGGTGCAATCGTTGCTTCTTCTTCAGCAAGCGGGTAAGGATAATGATTTGTAACAGTTATAAACTTTGTATAAAAAGGCTGTGGTAATGATTCCAACATTGGAATGGATTCTTCAAAGAATGGCTTATCCATCAGTCCATACTCTGCTAGGTCCTCTGGATTCATACTATAGAAATTTTCATCAAAAAAGTGGTTATATCCAAATGATTTATAAATTTCATCACGATTCCAAAAGCTTCCTGAATTTCCGTGGAAGACAGCAGACGTATAGCCATGAGTCGCTAAAATCGCTGGTGCTGCTTGATACGTATTTAAACCTTTTGTAGTAAAAGCAGAACCCTGCGGTAATCCGTATAATGAATTTTCAAGGATAAATTCAGCATCAGCCGTTTTACCTTGGGCAGTTTGATGGAAGAAATTATCAAAATAAAGAGTGTTTTGATCCTTAGTTAACGAATTAAGGAACGGTGTTACTTCTTCACCATTTAACTTGTAATCGATAAGGAAGTTCTGCATAGACTCAAGGTGTAAATAAATCACGTTCATACCTTTTCCAGTACCAAAGTATGCAGGATTCGGCTCAGCGTAGTTAGATTTTGTATAGTTAATCACTTCAGTCATATCATCGCTATTAGCCATTACTCGTTGTGCTGAAGCTTTTGTACTTTTAACTGCATCATAAATGGTGTAGTTATACATCCCTAAATATTTGACGATATAATTACGGTCAAATCCTCTTGTCAACAATTGAGGACGATCACTTTCAGCTAGTCCAAGATTTCCACAAGAAATAGCCAATGATAAAGAGAATACAGCAGCCACTTTCCTGCGATTCATATCTTTAAATTCAACTTTCACAATTCGGAAAGCAAGTAAAACAACTAAAAGAATGATATCGGTAAAGAATAAGAAATCATAAGGTCTTAAAAGTGTTACGACACTTCCGCTTACATCCCCAAAGTTTTGGGTCTGAGTTAAGGTTGGTAACGTAATAAAGTCATTAAAGAATCTGTAATAAACCACATTTGCAAATAAAAGAAAAGATAATAAGAAATCAATCACAAGTAAGGCAATATATTTCTTGCGTCCTTTAAATAATGAAGCTAATCCTAAAAACAGTATAGATGATCCCAGTGGATTAATAAATAGAAGGAATTTTTGTAAAGTATTTTCGATTCCTAAATCAAATTGAGTTAATTGAGCTAAATATGTTTTCATCCAAAGGAAGAAAACAGCCAAAAAGAAAAAGCCAATATATTTATTGAAAATACCCTGACTCTTTTGAGCTAAGTTATTCATTTTGTTGCACCTACCTTTTAGCAAAAATATCATTTGAATTTTTATGAGTTTATAGAATCCATTAATCTATCTTTTATGTTAACAATTAAATATGAACAAATTATGAACAAAATCGAAATAAAATAATTCAACACAAATGAGTATTATACGCATAATTTTTAAAAAGTCAAGTTTCATACTACAGCAGAAAAAGACATGTCAGCGTACATGTCTTTTTTGGTCTACAGAAGCGCATTTATCCCTTGATATCCAAAATATAAACCAAACAGTACGAGGGAAGCACCCGAAACAATGGAGATGGCAATTAAACTCTTAACAGTCAATAATTTTCGGAATCCAGTAGTGAGTCCTGCTACAAAAACATCCCATATGGTCAACCCAAGAAAAATCATGCTGCTATAAATTAAAAGAGATTCTGTTCCATTTGTTTGGGCGGTTTTTGCTAAGACAGAGCCATATATCGCGAGCCAAAATAACACGGATAATGGACTTGTAATCGACATAATAAACCCTGTAAAGAAACACTTTATTAATGATTCTTTCTCTCTGCTATATTTTAGGGTAATAGTATTTGCATTCTTGATACTTTCTACTCCTGAATAGATCAATATAAACCCGCCGAATAGCCAAAGAAATATTTGAATTATTGGAATCCCTAAAAATTGAACCATTCCTAAATAAACGAGCAGCATAAAAAATCCATCTGCCACCATCGAGCCAGCACCAACCACCCATGCATGCCAAAAACCATTCTTTATCCCCTTATCTAATCGAGCAGAATTTACAGGACCTATTGGAGCCGCCAGCGTAAAGCCCAAGATGATGTAACTCACTAAAATGCTAATACTCAAAAAAACCACTCCACTCCAACTTTATTCCAACTTGTACATTTTATGAAAAAAGTACGGACACATGTCCAAAAAATGATAAATGTTCAAAGTGTATTAAATAGACGGAAACGATAAAAAATTAATGAGAGTGTCTCGAAATGGACACCCTATTGATGTGCTTCAAGGAAAGGTGGCACTGGTAATGAATAAATTTTCATACAAACTAAGGAGGGCAACGATGGGAATTTTAAGTGGCAACCCTAAAGAAGAGCCTTTACACTATGGCGAGGCATTTGATTTATGGTCGTCTTTACTAGCAGGTAATGGTAGGATAGCGGGATATCAAACCATGTTAAACCATGCAGGTGATGAAGACTTAAAGAAGTTATTAATGGAAGCAACTGAACTTTGCCAGCAGGAAAAAAAGCAAGTGGAAGAACTTTTAAAAGAAAACGGAATTGGTTTACCGCCTGCACAGCCAGAGCCGCCCGAAGCTTGTTTAGAGGATATTCCAGTTGGTGCACGTATTCCAGACCCAGCTATTGCTGCAGGACTTTCTGCAGATATCGCTGCTGGACTAGTGTTATGCAGTCAAGTAATTGGTAAATCCATTAGAGAAGATGTAGCGATGATGTATGCGCAATTCCATGCTCAAAAAGCTGCACTTGGAGCAAAAGTACTTCGTTTAAATAAAGAAAAAGGCTGGCTCATTCCTCCACCGTTACATCTAAATAAGCATGGTGATTGTTAATTTCACCACGAAAAAAGGATGAACACGTCAGTGTCTCATCCTTTTTTACATTATCGATTTAAATCGCTGATGCCAGGGCTATGCTCATTCGGCATTTCAGGTATTACTGGAACTGGATAACCTTGTGGCGGTGGTACCACTTGTAATGTTCCAGAATCCCTGCTTGGTGATTCACCTTGGAATATCGTACCAATTAGCGTTTCATCAAGTCTAAAATTAAACTGAGCATTATGGAAGCCCATTTCTACATATTTACGACATTCTGGATATTTATTTATGTCATAGTTCGGCACTGGGAAGATCTTACCCCAATCCACACCCAACGTTTCTAGAGCTTTTGCAAATGCATTTTGGTGTGCATTATCGCGGACAATTAAGAAAGCTAATGTTTCTCTAAACGTTTTATTTGAGCTCATCTCATAAATCCGTGTCTTTTGAAGGACACCTGTCGATTCTAATACCACATTATCCAATAAATCGCTGATTAAGTTTCCATGGCTGTATACATAGTTACCATTCCATGGATTTCCTGCAGCATCTACTGGAAGTGAGCTTTGAGCACCGACAATAAAGTGATGAGGGTTTGCATGTTCTTTTACCGCTTCTTCTAAAGGAGCACCAATAGTTCCTCCTGCCCCAACTGCCTCTTCCCCCGAACCATTCAGGAGCTGATTGATGGTTGTTTGAACAAGTTCAACATGGCTAATTTCTTCGAGGAAAACCCCTCTGATTAAGTCGCGGTATTGCTTTTGATTACCTCTGAAGTTTGAGCTTTGGAAGAAAAACTGCATCATCGTACGCATTTCGCCAAATCTTCCGCCCAAAGTCTCCTGAAGAACTTTAGCCGCTGCAGGATCTGGTTTATCGGGAACAATCATATTGATTAGGTCTTCTCTATAGAAATACAATCTATTACCTCCTACTATTGAAATATTACCAAGGTAGCTTTACCCGAATGTCATTCACTTATTCGAACTCTCCTTCTTTAGGATCCTCTTGATAATGTTCATTTAAATATGGATTTTCAGTTGTAGCGAAGCTGACTGATAACAAACTCATTTCCGGATCTAGCCCATATAAACCTTTTAAAGACTTTTTAACATTCTCTCCGCTTTGAAACTGAGGTTCTTTATCTTGTTCCTTCATTACTATCACCTTTTTCTTATTCACTTAATGCCTGCTCTAAATCCTCTATTAATGCATTCGCATTTTCAAGCCCTACAGCAAGGCGTATCGTACATGGATCGATATGTTCTTTTACCAATTTCCCTTCATTATTCCCTAGGCTAGGCGATATTATTAGACTTTCAAAAGACCCCCAGGAAACACCTATTTTAAAAACCTTCATCTTATTAATTACTCCTTTTACATCATTAAAAGAAGCTTCATTTAACTCGAAGCTCATCAATCCGCTATAGCCTGATAATTGGCTTTTTCCTAAATGATAATCTGGGTGTGTTTCAAGTCCAGGGAAATTTACCTGCTTCACCTTGGGATGGTTATGTAAGAATTTCGCAACCTTTATAGCATTTTCTTCGTGTCCTTGTATTCGAAAAGGTAACGTCCTAAGACCTCGGAGCAATAGAGAAGCTTCATTGGGAGTCATAGCAGCACCCATAAGCAAATATTCCTTCCTGAAAATGGTTTTCATATTCTCTTTACTAGTAACGATAGCACCCCCTAGGACATCACTATGCCCCCCAAGATACTTTGAAGCAGAATGAACAACCACATCTATCCCCTTTGTAAGGGGCTTTTGAAATAGCGGGGTTGCCCATGTGTTGTCAATGATGGTACGAATGCCCTTTGTCCTTGCCAAGTCTGCAACTTCATCTAGATTAATCAATCTGAACGTCATATCCGTAGGACTTTCTAAGAATATTACCTTGGTATTCGGTTGCAGTGCCTGCTTAATTGCTTCTGTTTCGGTCGAGTAAATAACAGAATGGCTGACATTAAATTTCCCCAAATATTTCAACAGTTCCATGGTTGAAAAATAAAGATTACTCACGCACAAAACATGATCGCCACTTTTTACACTGTTGATTAGTGCGGCACTAATAGCAGCCATACCACTAGAAAAGAGTTTACAGGCCTGACCGCGTTCTAGTGCAGCGAGCTTCTTTTCTACGATTTCAACTGTTGGATTTGTTCCTCTCCCGTAAACATAAAATGAATGTTCACTTTGGAGTGCGTCATTTAAGACGTCCACTGTTTCATAGGTGAATAATGTATTATGGAATATCGGCGGAACAACAGCACCTTCAAAACGTTCCCTATCATCCTCAAAGTGCATGCAGATCTTTTTATCCGTCTCGAATGTATCAAGATTTTTCAAAGGAATTTCCACCTCATGTGCAAAATGCTTAATAGTAATCTGAAAAATATGGTGTCTGCATTTCAATAATATTCTCTAATATCGTCACAGCCGCTACATCGCCCTTCAAACGGGAAATAGAAGCTAAATATGATGGTCTCTTATAATTTAATAACATGGTTGTTAGTGTCTGTATATCAAGCGAAACAGCAGGTATCTCCTGACTTTGGATAAATTCTCCTTTACCACCTCCCGAAACATAAAGCGTGAAAACCCCTTGGTTCCATTCCAGCATTGGATCCTCCAGCTTAACCGTTACTTTATGGTCTGTTCCACTAGCTTTAAATGGATACTGGTCAATAAATTGTTTGGCATCTACGATCCGTGCCATAAAGTAAGGAGAAATGGTTTCTTTGATATCCCCATCTTCGAGCCAAAAGGCTAACGGCTCATTCATGAAAATATTCCCAACCACCTTTGATACCATAGAAAAATGGGCCCCTATAAAATTCCAGAGCCCAATACGAGCCTCTTGATCCATATAAACCATTTCTTTAATATGGAGAATATCCTCAGATATCCAGTATAGCAAGTACCCATGCGGCTGGTGTGTGTGATCATAATAAACAGCAGCCGTTAACTCATCTACATCCCATCTCCAATATTCATCCCATGCTAAATCATTGCGTATCATTGCAGCATGCATTTTACTAGCAAAAAGTTTATAGACTGTTCTTACATCTGTATGCTCAATATGCAGCCTTTCTACATAGCCAGGAACTTTCTTTATCTTTGGTAATTGGACATCTCTCACTTCAAAGGTCATTTTATCCGAAATAATTTCCCATCCTCTTTGGCGGTAGTATGGAATGGAATAGGGAAATAAATAGGAAATAGATTGTTTTCTTTGTTGCATATCCGCAAGGGCTTGCCGCAGTAACTTATACATAAGTCCCATATTAGCGTATTCTGGATAGGTACCGACTCCGGTCAATCCGCCCATTTCAAATGTCCGCCCAAAAATATTTACCTGAAATGGATAAACAGCCAGCTGTGAGACAAGTTTTTCTCCATCAAACCAGCCAATCACATCCGCCTGATCCAATACCGGTTTTTTCGCTAAAGCGATTTCGCGTTCTTCCCATCCTACCATTTGAAGATCTTTTTTAGTTACTTGAAATACATATCGTAATAACTCATTAAACTGTTGGAAGTGTTTTGTATCCACTTTCCCCATTTTGAGCCTGTCTAGTCGACTCATACCTATACCTCCAAAAATAACTTAATTCATCTCAATTCTAGTGTTTGCTTAACAATGATTTAGAATTCCAAAAAAGAAGCTGCTCATCTTTGTTAGCATTGAATTTTCTTCTAGAATTTTTGTCAATGACCTTTTTAATTTTTTTAAATTGACGTTAAAGCCGACTTGACATATCGGAATTATAGGTATATTGTAAAGTTAATAAATAGTAATTTGCCGATTTGACAGCAAAAGGCACCTCTCTTTAACTAGGAGGTGTTTTTTTAATACTTACTTCTAATAATTAACGGAAGGAGTTTTACAAATGATTGAACAATACCCAGTATTACCAGGAGCTGGATCGTTTTTCTTTAAAGGAAATGAAACTGGAATTTTAATATCACACGGTTTTGTTGGTACCCCACAGAGTGTCAGATATCTAGGTGAATACCTTGCCTCTGAAGGATTCACTGTCTATGGGGTAAGATTACGAGGTCATGGAACACATTATGAGGATATGGAAAGGTGCAGTTACCAAGATTGGATTAAAAGTTTAGAAGAGGGTTACAATTTTTTACAAAAGCATTGTCGTGACATCTTTGTCATTGGACAGTCGATGGGTGGTACTCTAACACTCAATCTTTCTCAAAAGTATAAGAATATTAAAGGTATTATGTTAATAAATGCAGCCATCAACTCCATTCCTCCAATGGAAAGGTATAAAAACAACTACACCCTCCGTTTTGTTGACGAAGGGGAGCCAGATATAAAGGCAAAAAACGTCCATGAAATTACGTATTTAAAAGCACCGGTACGATCCATTCAGCAATTATTTGCTTTAATGGCTGAAACAAGAGATAAGCTTCCAATTGTTACTTGCCCTGTTCTGGCATTTCGTTCAGAAGAGGACCACGTTGTTCCGCCAGAAAACACGAATTATATTTTGTCATCCATTCAATCAGATATAAAAGAAGTGATTCACTTATATAATTCTTATCATGTTGCCAGCATGGACAATGATAAAGAGTTTATCGCTGAACAATGCAGTTTATTTATTGATAAACTTTTAAGCAATGTAACCACAAGTATAAAATAACCTCACCATTAAAAAAGGCGAGGTTTTCGTTAACGGATTCCGTTGACTATCGCAAACATTAAAAATGTAATGCAAAATGACCTTCAAATTGTATGGTAATTGGGAGGCTATTTTTGTTGATATTAAGAAAAATAAACGGAAAAATTCCGGCTAAATTGGGAAATACCCATATTTCCTTAAAAATAAGGGAAGTTTTTCCGTTTATATCATCCAAATCTTTGGATTTTGTCTTATTTAAAGCAGTTAATCGGAATATCTCCGCTTATATCCGCTTCTTAAGTTTCCCTTATATACATTAGCAGGAAATTCTCCGCCTATGAATTCTCAATATTGGAGACTATTTTCGGATGTGGTGGTTGATCCAATAACTCTTTGTCTACTTTTAAACCTGACCCTAGTATTCCCTTTTCCTCCTACAGTTCTTTAAGGAATACTAGATAGGTTAGACTATCAGCACTTCATTATAGGTGCTTTTTGTATTGGTTATTGTTTAATGCATTTTTCTATAACTTCGTTCTTAAGCTCCAAAGTTCGGGAAAGAAGTGCTGGTCTAGAACTCTTTTTAAATAAGTTACTCCAGATGATCCTCCTGTACCCTGCTTATGTCCAATGATTCTTTCTACTGTACTCATGTGATTGAACCGCCATAACTGCTGTTGATTTCCAATATCGACTAATTTCTCAGCCAGCTCGTATAAATCCCAATATTGGTCGACATTACGGTAAACTTTCAGCCATGCCTCTTCAACACTTTCATTAGGTTCATAGTTTTTAGACAAATCGCGATGTAAGACCTCGTCATCAACAGGAATTCCACGTGCAACAAGTGCATGGATCGCCGCATCATAAATACTAGGTTTGTGAAGAGCTTCCTGCATTTTTTCATAAAGATCTTTTTGATGCTGATATACTGCTAGGGTATGAGCATTTTTGTTGCCTAATGCAAATTCAATCATTCGGTTCTGATAGGACTGGAACCCTGATGATTGACCAAGTTTATCCCTAAACTCAAGATACTCTGAAGGTGTCAAAGTAGAAAGAACACTCCAGGATTGAATCAATTGCTGCTGAATTCTCGATACACGAGATAGAATTTTAAAAGAAGGTTCTAAATCATTCTGGCGGATATACATAATCGCTTCTGATAATTCATGAATAATTAATTTCATCCATAATTCACTTGCTTGGTGGATAATAATAAATAACATTTCATCATGGTGGTCAGATAACCGGTGCTGACTATCTAAAATCTTATCAAGATGCAGATAATCACCATATGACATAGCTTTTTGGAAATCTGTTTGAATTGTTTTTTCTAATCCTTGGCTTGTGTTTTTTTCTGGTGTATTCATGTAAAACTCTCCCCTGTTCTTAAGTTGTATAGATTTAAAATTAATTTATATTCTTATTTAAAATTTCATTGGTATCATTTTCTACTTTGTGAGTGTTGGATCCTTTTTTAAAAAAGAAATAGGCAGCCGTTAAAAACAGTAACCACGGAATTCCGAATTGAATCATAATCTTAAAATCGGTAAACCATGTTGTGATCATCAAACTTAACAGAAGTACAGCCCCTGCGATCGTTAAATAAGGATAGCCAATCATTCTTACCGGTAATTTCCGGCCATTTGACTTCTCCCACTTTCTTCTGAAAAATAAATGGGATACAAACACCATAAACCATGTGAAAATTGCACCGAACATTGATATTCCCATCATAAACGCATAAGAGGAGCCTGGTAATAGTGCATTTACTGCAGCTGCCAGGAATATTCCTAAAGTAGAAACACCAAGAGCCTTTAAAGGTACTCCTTTTTTGTTTAATTTACTTAGAAATGAAGGAGCATCTTTTCCCTGTGATAAAGAAAACATCATTCGGGTAGATGCATAAAGTTGACTGTTCATTGCAGATAAAGCAGCAGTTAATATAATAAAATTCATAATACCGGAAGCACCGGGGATATTTAAGAGCTCCATTACCTTTACAAAAGGACTTTGTTCCACACCGGCGGATTTCCAAGGAACAATCATTAACATAATTCCAATAGTAATAATATAGAAGGTAGATAGTCGGAATACCGTTGCTTTCAGAGCTTTTGGCACCGCAACGTCGGGATCTTGTGCTTCTCCAGCCGTAACCGCTATCATTTCTGTTCCTAAAAAGCTAAATAATGAAATAAAGATCGCGACCCACATCCCCCACCAACCAAAAGGCAGGAAACCTCCGTCATTTACAATATTCTCAGGTCCCATATTCGGCTGAGCTGAATTACCAAATAAAACATATGATCCTAAAAGTATGAAACCAACTATTGCACTAATTTTGATCATGGAGAACCAATACTCAAACGTAGCAAAGGTATTTACGCTTGTTGCATTTACATAAATTAATACACCTGCAAACAACAAAATCCAGACGAATCCAGGAACATCAGGGAACCAGTACTTCATATAGACAGCAATGGCACTCACTTCTACCCCAACCGCAAGAACGTTTGCTATCCAATAGGAATAGCGGACAAGAAAACCAGCCAGCGGGCTGACATACTTTTCTGAAATGGTGCCAAAGGACCCAGACGTTGGATGAGCAACCGTCATTTCGGATAAGCACCCCATTAATAGTAATACAATAAATGCGCCAATTGCATAACTTAGTATTACACCCGGTCCAGCAGTGCTAATGGCAAGGCCGCTTCCCAGGAATAAACCCGTACCAATTGCACACCCCATTGCAATCATGGTTAGCTGCTTGGTTTTTAATTCACGCTTCAATCCATTTCCGGATTCATTCCCTTTATTTAAATGAGTAAGTTTGTTCCCCATATAGTTCCTCCTACTATTAGTAATTTTATGCTACGACCTCTCGTTCATTTGCGAACTTTTCATATTGTCTTTCTTTCATAATTTTCTTTAGTATTTGTACTACTTCCCATACCTCACTATAAGAGGTATAAAGAGCCACTGGAGCTAGACGAATAATATTAGGTGCACGGAAATCAGGAATAATACCATTTTCTTTTAATGCCTTGCAAATCCGTGCTGCTTCTTTATGCTCTAGACTCACATGACCTCCACGGCGTACATCTTCTTGAGGGTTACCTATGTTAAATCCCATATCGGATAACTCTTGGTCCAACAAATCCATCAAGAACCGATTTATTTTCAATGACTTTTGTCGGATATTTTCAATTCCTGCTTCTGCAAAAATCTCCAAGGCACCTAGTAACGGTGCAAGACTTAACACATGTGGTGTCCCAATTTGATAGGCTCCGGCAGACTCAGCAGGTGTTAATGAATGTTCCATATCAAATTGTTTCTCTTTTTTAGAACCAAACCAGCCAGCAAGACCAGGAGCAGTTCCAAAGTGTTTTTTGTTTACATATAATCCGCCAACACTTCCTGGACCACCATTTAAATGCTTATAATTGCACCAATAGGCAAAGTCAACACCCCATTCACTAAACGAATGTGGTATGGCACCGATGGAATGGCAGCCATCAAAACCGATTAAGATCCCTCTTTTATTCGCCTCAGCTGTTAGACGCTTCATGTCCAAGATTTGACCGCTTCGGTAAAGTACAGTCGGTAAAATGATCAGTGCAATATCTTCGGTCATTGCCTCGATAATATCCTCTTCATCCAGGAAACGGCCATCCCGGCTTTTTACACGAATCAGGTGTGTATCCGGATCAAATCCATGTATGCGAAGCTGGCTTTGAAGAGCATAAATATCAGATGGAAAGGTTAATTCATCAGCTAGAATTTTTGATTTCTTTCCTTCTGGCTTATAAAAAGTAGCGACAAGTTGGTGCAAATTCACCGTGGTCGAACCCGTAACAATAACTTCATTAGCGGAAGCTCCAACTAACGGTGCCATCATCTCTCCTAATTTTTCTGATAAAAAAAACCATGGGTGTTTCCCTTTTGTCCAGCCATCAATTCCATGCTCTTTCCAATCATTTAATGATTCTAAAAGAGTACGTTCCGCTCTTTTTGAAAGAAGGCCCAATGAATTCCCATCCATATAAATGGTATTTGGTTTTATGTAAAATTCCTCTCTATACCTGTTTAAGCTGTCAGTTTGGTCTAATTGTTTGGCATACTCTAATGTTAATTCCATTTGTATCCTCTCCTCTACATTTATTTCTATTTACATTCTATATTATTATTTACAAGAGAATGATACACTGCCCAGTTCTGCAAAATCTACTAAAATGGTATCTTCAGCTTGAAAGCTAATCGCTTCCGTAATGGCACCACTAAGAACGATATCACCTTTTTTTAAGCCGCGTCCTGTTTCTCCAAGCTTATTTACTGCCCAAGCTACCGCTGCAGCAGGATTTCCTAATACTGCAGCGCTTGTGCCGACAGTGGCCACTTCTGAATTTTTGGACATATACACACCAATTTCTTTCAGGTTAAGAGATTCAGGATACTTCCATTTGTTTCCGACGATAAATTTTGAAGATGAACAGTTATCAGCCACAACATCAACCAGGGTAAACTTGAAATCTAAATAACGACTATCAATAATCTCAATAGCTGGTGCCACATATTTTGTAACACTTAAAATATCCTCCTCTGTAACAGAAGTCCCTTTGATGTCTTCATCAATGAAGAAGGCAATTTCAGGTTCTGCCTTTGGGTGGATGAAACTGCTATAAGGTACTGGCTCCCATTCTGTGGCAAGCATATCATCCATTAAATATCCATAAATCGCTTCATGGACCCCCATCATTTCTTGCTTCGCTTTACTTGTTAACCCGAGTTTCACACCTATTCGTCGAAGTCCTTCCTGTTCTTTTTGCTCAATCAATTTTTGTTGGATTTTATATGCCTGCTCAAATGTTAAGTCCGGATTTTTTGTCGTAATTTTTTCGACTTCCCGTTTTTCCTTTTCTGCGTCTAAAAGGTATTTTACAATTTCTTCTTCTGTCCCTTGCATCAGTTTCATGTATAAAAAAACCTCCTATTTGTTTACTCGAATGTTACAGAAACAGTTCCCAATAAACCGAAATGTGCTGAAATCTTATCTTCCTCTTTTACAGGAACTGCACCAGAAAGTGCTCCTGGAAGAATCAACTCACCTGCTTTTAAATGGATGCCAAATTCATGTAATTTATTCGCCAACCAGGCAACTGCTTTTGCAGGGTGTCCTAACGCCGCTGTTCCAGCTCCTGTTGCAACCATTTCATCATTTTTATAAAGGACCATTCCCTGGGTTCGTAAATTAAATCCTTCTATTGTACTAAATTTATTCCCAACAACTACTCTTGCAGATGATCCATTATCCGCCACAGTATCTACTAATCTAATTTTCCAATCAGATATACGGCTATCAATTATCTCAATGGTCGGCACTACATATTTTGTAGCCATTAACACATCTAAATAATTCACATTTGGTCCTACTAAGTCCTTATCTAAAATAAATCCAATTTCCGCCTCGACTTTTGGACTGATGAATTCACTGAATTTGACCTTTTCACCATCAGAAATCCTCATATTATCTAATAGGTGGCCGTAATCAGGCTCATCAACTCCGAGCATCTGCTGCATTGCAGCGCTAGTTAGACCCACCTTCTTCCCAATAATCTTATGCCCTTCTTCTTTCTTTTTCTCAATTATTTTAAGCTGTATTTGGTATGCGTCATGAACATTAAGGGTGGAAACCCTCTCGGATAGCGGAGTTACTGGCATTTGACTTGTCTCTGCCCTAATTAATTCAGTTGTAATCAAATCTAAGAAATTACTCACTATACATTCACCTGCCTGATAATCATATCTATAGAGGAAAAAGTGGCCATGCAGCCACTCTTTCCCTAAGCCCTTACAATTTCATGGTAATCGTTTTAGCCTCCGTGTAGAATTCGAAACTATGACGTCCGCCTTCCCTGCCAATACCACTTGCCTTCGACCCGCCAAAAGGCGTTCTTAAATCTCGGTAGTACCAGCAGTTGATCCAGAATAAACCAGAATTTATTTGATCTGCAACACGGTGGGCACGCCTTAAATCATTAGACCATACAACTCCAGCCAACCCGTAAATCGAATCATTCGCAATTTGAATCGCTTCCTCTTCTGTTTTAAAAGGAATAACCACTAAAACCGGTCCAAAAATTTCTTCCTGCGCTACTCTCATTTTATTATCTACATCATAGAGTACGGTTGGCTCGTAAAAATTACCATCTGTTAAACCTTCTACGCGCTTTCCGCCAGTTGCAAGCTTTGCACCCTCTTCTAATCCAATCTGCACATATCTGTCGACAGTCTCCAAATGATTTGTGGAAATAAGGGCACCCATATCCGTATTTTCATCTAGTGGGTCTCCAACTTTTATTTTCTTAACCGCTGTTACCAATTTAGCTAGGAATTGTTCATAAACTGTTTCCTGCACCAACAGCCTTGAACCTGCAAGACAGATTTCACCTTGATTCCTAAAAATCGCTTCAATCGAGCCTTGGACTGCTTCATCCAAGTCAGCATCATCGAACACAATATTCGCTGATTTTCCGCCCAATTCCAGTGAAACTGGGATTAACTGTGAGGCTGCATTTCTCATTACTGTTTTACCAGTTGTACTTTCACCGACAAAAGAGATCCTGCGTACAAATGGATGAGTGGTCATTGCTGTCCCTACCGTTGAGCCTGGTCCGGTAAGAATATTCAATACACCTGGAGGAAGTCCTGCTTCATTGGCAATTTCACCTAACATGACAGCACTTAACGGTGTATAAGATGCTGGTTTCACAATAACCGTATTGCCTGCAGCTAAAGCTGCAGATGCTTTCCAAGTCATTTGCATGAAAGGCAGATTCCACGGAATGATTAAGCTTGTAACTCCAGCTGGAGCATACTGCGTATAGCTCATATGCTTGGATTGAGGATAATGCTCATGATGAATATACTTTGCCATTTCAGCAAAGAATCGTAAATTTGAAGCCGCTCTTGGGATATCAAAATCTCTGCTTTCTTTTATCGGCTTTCCCACATCTAATGTTTCAATCAACGCCAGCTCATCAACACGTGCCATAACGAGATCGGACATTCGACAAAGAATCTTTGCTCTCTCTTCAACTGCCATTTTGCTCCAGATACCACTTTCAAAAGATGTTTGAGCAACTTGAATCGCACTTTCAACATCATGCACACTGGCACTTGCGACTGAAGCTAACTTTTGATTCGTTGCGGGATTAATAGCGTCAAAGGTTTCACCTGAACTAGCGTTTACATATTCTCCATTAATAAATAGCTTAGCGTCGTTAATCTTAAGCTGTTTTTCAAGCAACTTACTCATTTTGATCACCATCCTCAACTTCTAAAATCAACTCAACCTCTACTGCATTATTGTGTGGCAGTTGTGCCATCCCTACAGCTGACCTGCCGTGTCTGCCTTTTTCTCCAAATAGCTCAACCAACAAGTCTGAGGAGCCATTCATTACTTTTGGCTGGTCGGTAAAATCAGGGGTACTGTTGACAAAACCTAGGATCTTGACCACTCTTTTCACTTTGCTAAGATCGCCGAGTTCATGTTTAATAACGGCTAAAAGATTGAGCATGCACTGTCTAGCTGCCTGATATCCTACTTCTATTGATACATCTTTACCCAATTTCCCTCGGAATTCATCTGTACCCTGACCCGATGTAAATAGAAGGTTCCCTGTTCGGACACAGCTTACATAATTTCCAGCTGCAGGGCGCAGAGGCGGAAGCTCCAAGCCCATTTGCTGTAATCTTTCTTCTGGCGTTATCACTTTTTCTACCATCTACTCATCTCTTTTCATACTAAATTAGTTGATTAACCGGTATATTTAAGAATCTTAGTGCATTTTCACCTAACATTGCTCTTTTTTGGTCAGCAGTAAGGGATAGAGTATCATCAATAATCTTCCCAGGAGGTGTTTCCCTGAGCAGGAAAGGGTAATCAGATCCCATGATGACTTGTTCTGCACCAAATTTTTCAACTAGGAATTTAATATTTACCGGATCATTTACGATAGAATCATAGAAAAATTTCTTGGCATAAAAACTTGGAGGCTGCTCCGTCAGCTGAAGATGCGGCCATACATTCCACCCATGATCAAGGCGGGGAAGGATATAAGGCAGTGAGCCGCCGCCATGGGAAAAACAAATTTTCAATCCCGGAAACTTGTCAATGACACCACCTAGAATTAAACTTGAAGCAGCTAAAGCTGTCTCACTTGGCATCCCAACTGTGTACATTAGGTTATGTTTTGTAAACCGATCGCTGCCCAATGTTTCCCATGGATGAACGAATATAGGAACATTCCACTTCTCACACATTGCAAAGAAGTCTGTTAACGATTCATCATCTAAATTTTTCCCATTAATGTTCGTGCCGATTTCAATACCCTTTAATCCAAGCTTATGAACACAATGGTCTAGTTCACGAATAGCTGATTCCACATTTTGTACCGGAACTGTCCCAAGTCCAATAAACTTTGTTGGATGTTGAGCCACCGTCTCTGCGATAAAATCATTCTGAAATCTTGCCATGATTTCAGCTTCTTCTATCGGTGCCCAGTAAGAAAACGTTACTGGAATTGGCGAGAGAACCTGTAAGTCTACATTTTCTTTTTCCATATCAATAATCCGCTTCTCGGGACTCCAAACCTGGTTTGTCACTTCACGAAATACCTTTCCTGCAACCATAATATTGGCGCCGCATGAGCAAGTTGGCTGAAGAATTGGCCATTTGTCATTTTGGTATTTAGTCGAAAAGTCCGGAAAATTTTCAGGAATGATATGTGTGTGAAAATCTACTCGCATTTCCATTCACTCGCTTCTTCTGGCATTACATGACCACAATTCTTACAAGTACGAAGGTCTTCATTACTGTTAAATCCATTAATTGCCTCTTTTACCTGTACTTCAATATTTGACAATTGGACAGTAACACGGTGCATCTCAGAATCACATTTATCACAGAACCAAACAAAATCCTCTAATTCGCCGTCTGCTCTATCACGCTCAATTACAATTCCGATTGTATCAGCGACACGATGCGGAGAGTGAGGTACATTTGGAGGTAAATGGAATACCTCTCCTTCCTTTACTGTAATTACTTCTCTTTTACCCTCTGCATTGATAATTTCAACATAACAATTACCTTTTAATTGATAAAAAATCTCTTCGGATGGATCAACGTGAAAATCACGTCGTTTGTTAGGCCCGCCAAGAATCATAAACATTAGCTCCGAATCCTTCCAAATGACTTTATTATTAACCGGCGGCTTTAATTGTTCCTTATGTTCTTCGATAAATCCCCATAGGTTTATTGGTTTTAATGAATTTGTCATGAATATCTGTCCCCTCTCGAATTTTATTGACCCCACTTATAACTGAATAAAAATTTAGTCTGTTAAATTACGGTTTCTAATTTTTCCTCTGATGATTTTAATGCTTCTTGCATGAAAACTACTTCTTTTGCTAAGTCTGAAATTCTGTTTAATACATCCTGATCTATAATCTCATTATCTTTATTGAAATGATCGTTATTAACGTACACATAACCTGGCGCTACGAATGCCCTGAAAAATCCCGCAATTGGTTTCAATTGATTTTCAATGACCAGGTAGTGCTGGTAAGTACCGCCGGTAGCGACAAATCCCATTACTTTATGACGAATATCCTTTGGATTGATTAAATCAAATAAATTCTTAAGTGGTCCTGATAAAGAGCCTTGAAAAATTGGCGTTCCGATAATATAAAAATCAGCAGATTGAATGATATCTAGAACTTTTTTTGTATCACCTGTGTAGGTCGAAGGGTTTCGACCATCACAAAACTGCAGCTCATATTTTCTTAAATCCAACAATTCAATTTCCACATTTGGATGGTGTTTCTTTACTTCTTCAAGGACCTTTTGGACAACAATACTCGTCTTTGCTCCAATGATAGTGCCTGAAATTCCTAAAAGTTTCATATTTTTATGACTCCTTTTGTTTCTATATAGGCAATCCTCAGATCTTTTACCACCCTAATAAAGAGTAAGACTGTTGAAAATCTCCCTCTGAAATTAGCTGACGAATTCTCGATGATGAAATAAGTTCCCCGCCATTACAATAAACCGGTAACGTCTCATTAATCTGAAAATATTTTTTTAATAGTTCAACATCGCCTTCTCTACTTTTTCCAAAACGAAAATCGGAACCAATAGACACTTCTACCGGGTTAAGCATCGATAATTCACAGATAAAATCTTTAGGAGGACGTGTTGCATACCATTCATCAAAACTGGCAACAATCACATAATCTACACCTAACTTATAGAGCCTGCTTAACTTTTCCTGAATGGTTGTCAAGATTTGAGCACCTTTAAAAAAATGACGAGGAGGCGGGTCGAAAGTATATACGACGCTTGGAACCTGATGAACAAGACTCTTTTCCACAGCCTGCCTAATGACAGCTTGATGTCCTTTATGTACCCCATCAAATGCACCAATCGCAATAACAGAACCTTTAAGTGTGAGAGCACCATCTTTTAACGTTTGCATCGATCACACCTCCTCGAAATAGTGTAATAGTTTAAAGACTAGGAACCTTTTTATTTTGATCAAAAATCTCCAACGCTTCTTCAACCAGCTTAAATGAATTATTTCTTTTGTGGTTGTTATAGAAAATGGCTCTCTTGCGGATTGGATCTCCTGTGTAATAACGTTCGTATTGAAGGATCCTTTGCCCAAATGCCTCACCGCATAAATCCCATGCCAGCTTAAAGAGATGAACCCGCTCTTCTGCAGTTATGCCTTCTCTTCCCACGTAATATCGATCTAAATCTTCTCGTAGATCTGGATTTTCAAAATCGGCATCCGTTGGTGACATTAATAGCCCTCCAGCACCGATGATTTGCATGACTTCAATGGCACGTGGATACATTTTCGGCAGCAATCCTCGAATGGTTTCAAGAGGCGCATAGGCTGGCATTACTTCACCAGTCTCTGTTACTTCGTATTCATATTCAGCAATTCGGAGCAAGGCCCTAATGGATTCAACAGATTGGATTAATTCACCTAAATCGTTTTGAACATTTAGATAACAATCAACACCAATGGAGTCTGCTAATTTACAAGCCACTTCCGTAGCAAATTGCAGCTTTATTAAACCTCTTACTCCTGATTGATGTGCGGGCTGGATCCCAATTCCTGTTTTTGGATACAGTAGATTTGCTGCCTCAACATTGTTATAAAGGAATACACGATCCCATGGTACTAGTACATCATTAAATACCAAGACTGCATCCATTTCTTCAAATCTTGATGCTAATGGGTGGTCATAAACAGAACGCTTTCCATCCTGCATAGCTTCACGGCATAAAATACGAAGTCCTGGCGTATCAAGTGGCAATGCAAAAGCAAGAGCATAACGTTCATCTCCCGGTTTAAATCCAGGGAAAGAATAAACAATTACTTCATCAGTAATTGGTGCAAGGGTTGCCAGCATTTTAGCCCCTCTTACAACCAAGCCATCTGGCGTTTCTTTCACAGCACCTAAATGGGTAAACATATCCTGTTGTTCATGTGATGATTTACTGCGATCATTTTGTGGATTAATAATCGCGTGTGTTAAAAATAGGTCATTGTCGCGAACATACTTATAATAGGCCCGAATGTTTTTTCCCCATTCAGGATTGTATTTGTCCAAGAACTCGGAATTACTAGCCATTGAAGTTACCACTACATTTAGAAAATCGGGAGTTCTTCCCATCAAACCAAAGGTAGCCTTAGCAAAAACCTCAAACGTTTTTCTTCGAGCTTCTAGATCTTGATAGCTTTTTGGTACGGTGAATGCATTTGAAATTCTTTCACCGGTTTCTTCACAAATATGAGTAATCTCTCCTTGATACTCTGGGTCATGCTGCAAATCATACAGCTTTGCCATCTCCAAAATTGGTTGATGAAAAACAGGTTCTTCAAAAATATTTGTTACTTTTTTCCCCGATAACCAAACTTCTGGATTACGTGATTTTAATGCATTGATATACTGTGTTCCTGTACGAATTCCCATTTGCATCCTCCTCATCTTTCATAGTGTCATTATAAAACTGAATTTTCTGAGACATTGTAGTCTGGTTAACACTTTTTTCGAAAAAGTTAAATTACTTTTTTTTCAAAAAATAAAAGCCGCACTCTTCTTTTGATGGAAGAGAGCGGCTTTTAACTTTACAAATTATATATTTCCTTTTTTAGGGATAAACAAGATGGTAATGGAAGCTAAGACTCCTGCAACAGCAAAAAGATAAAAATTAAGGGAGAAGTCAAAATTTGAGCTCATAAAGAAACCTATTAGAATTGGACCTGAAATAGCTCCAATTCGACCAAATCCAAGTGCCCATCCTAGGGCAGTTGCCCGATTGTCCGCTTCAAAATATTTGGAAATGTAGGCATTTAGAATAAGTGTAGTTCCAATCGTTCCAAAACCAGCAATTCCTACTAATCCATACACAACGAACATCGAGGATTTTATGCTTAAAAGAGCGATTGAAATTCCTGCTAGGAAATAAGAAAGGCTAATAATTTTTCTTGAGCCCCACCGGTCTGCAGCCGTTCCTGCTACTAAAGCACCAATCGCCGCGGATAGGTTTAACATCAATAAAAATCCTAAACTAGGTCCGAGCGGATATCCTGCCTCACGCATCATTTTAGGCAGCCATGTACTTAATCCATAAATCATTAGTAGCCCTAGAAAGAAAGTAACCCAAAAAAACATGGTTGCCCGAATATTTGTCCGTGAGAATAGACTCGCAATAGCCGCAAATTTATTCGATTTTCCTTTGGTCTCATCCATCATACTGCTTTGGATAAAATCATTAGGAAGTTGATATTTTTTTGCCAAACTTTCAGCTTTATCAAACTTTTTCTTAGCAAGTAGAAAACTAATTGACTCGGGAAGAAATTTAATAATAAATGGAATAACTAAAAGTGGAATGACACCAATCCAAAACATTAATCTCCATCCATAGTCCTCTAAAAGAAACATCGAAAATAAAGCCCCAAGGACTCCTCCAATTGGATAACCTGTATACATAATAGCGTACATTTTTGATCGGTGCTGGATAGGAGAATACTCGATTGTTAAAGCAGATGCTGTAGGAATTACTCCACCAAGTCCAAGACCGCCAATAAAGCGAAAGATCCCAAACATTTCTGGTGATGTTGAAAGTGCAACGAGACACATTGAAACAGAAAATACGGTAACGCAAAAAATTAAGGTCAGTTTACGGCCAATTATATCCGTAACTGTTCCAACACAGATGGCACCGATCAGCATACCCATTAGTGCATAGCTTCCTATTGCACCTGCTTGAGCTGGAGTCATACTCCAATCTTTATATTCCATTAAGGATGGCAATACTGCACCATAGATTCCTAAATCATATCCGTCTGCCAGCATCGCAAACCAGCAAAGTATAACAACAACAAACGTTGCTTTTGGCATACTTTTAATAGAAAGTTTAGTAGTATTTAATCCGATATTCTTTTTCGTTAAATCTTCCGTAACGACAGATTGTACTTCCCTGTTCATCCAACCATCTCCCTTTTAGAAATTTGTTCCAATAGGCATTGGTGTTTATTCGTGGATGAATATCTTAAGGTTCCCCCCTTTTTCAATGGTTTCATGATTTTCTTCCTTCATATCTATTTAAGTGGAAGTTTCATGAATTGGCTGATTATTTTGAAAATAATTTACCTATATTGATTTTATATTTTTAATCTTTTACACTATTGTTAAGTGGTTAACATTATTAAACTTTTTTTCATGCCTTTGTTATGTGAATTTAACAATACATATCTATTAATCTGAAGTAGAATGTAAGCGTTAACAAATAATGCGAATGAGCACGTTATTTATACTTAAACACTTAAATTTCACTTAGGAGTTGGTAGGGTGGCAATCCTTTTTGATAGTGATATTAATTGGGAAATGTGTTTGCAATTTGGGACCAGACAATTTTTCAAGGAAAAAAAATGTATTTACCAACAAGGGACAATGGGAGAAGGATTTTATTATATCCAAAAGGGATTAGTAAAAGTGATGACAAATACCACAAATGGGAAAGAGCGCCTGCTAAACATCGCAATTCCTGGGCAATTATTAGGGATTCAAGCTATGGATCGGAAGCCACATTTTACTACAGCAATAGCTGTAAATGACACCGTTCTCTACTATTTCTCGTGTGAACATTTTCAAAAGCTAATAACCTATCAACCTTCAATCCTTCACATGGTAATAAGAACCGTCATCCATAAAATGCATATTTTAGCCGATAAAATTTACTTGGACACACTTACTCCAGAACAGCAGTTGTCCGTGATTCTTTTGAATATCTGTTATGAATTTAAGAATTATGAAGTTCCTCTATCACAACAAGAACTAACAAAATGCACAGGTTTAACAAGAATTACCATTTATAAAATTCTAAAGCAATGGAAGGAAAATGAGATCATAGAGGTTCACGGGAAAAAGATCATCATAAAAAATCCCGATGAATTAAAAAGGATTAAAGGCAGGGTGATTTCATGAAAAATCTTCGAAATGCTTGGAGTCCTTATTTACAATATGGTAATAAACTTGTGTTAGAGGAAAATTCAGTTGTTTACCGTCAGGGATGTGAAGGAAAAGGATTTTTCTTCTTATCTGAAGGAGGAATTAAAATCACCCTCCTTTCAAAAGAAGGTGTGGAACGCACAGTTAATTATGTTCCAGAAGGAATGTTATTCGGAGAGCACGGCTCAAGAAAGGAAGCTTATCTAACCTCTGCTTTAACTACCTGTTCAACGGTTGTCTATCAGTTTTCTGATGAAGCGTTAGAAAAAGTTTGTGAAAATCATCCTGAAGCAGCATGTATTTTTACCAATTCACTAATCTATAAATTTAGAATTCTGGCAGAGATAATAGCCTTTTTAAACTCCCCGGTTGAACAACAAATGGCGCATTATCTATTAAAACTAATAAATGAAAATGGCAGTTTCTCCATTGATCAAACTTCATTTGCCCGTTACATAGGTACCTCAAGAATTACAGTTAATAAAATACTTAATAAGTGGAAGACTCAAAAAATCATCGACCTATCTAATAGGACGATTGAAATCCTGGATATTAATCTTTTAAAGGAACTCCGTGAATCTGGTGGTATTCACATTGAAAACTTGGATTTATTAATGTTGACCAAAGTGGATTGAGTATCCCCATAACTAAAGCTAAGGGTATTACCCCGCTTTTTTATAAAAAGGTGCCTAACTCTGTTGTTAGGCACTAGAACATTTAAGTGTGTACTATAGAGATGTCAATTATTCTTTGATACTATTCCTAAAATAATCATAGTCTGTTTTAATATAATGGAAGGCTGATGCGTTGCCGCCCTGATCTGGATGGGTAACTTTTAATAATTTTTTATACCCTGAAAAAACTTCTTTATGGCTGGCCGTTTTTGAGAGTCCTAATTTTCGACGGATATCATTCATTTTAGAAGGAATTGTTTCTGGAACCTTGTCAGGTTCTTTTTTGTTTCCTTTAGAAAGTTCTTCCTTTAATTCTAACAATTGGTTTCGTAATTCAATATTCTCTTTTAGTAACTTCTTAGTTTCCTTTTGCAGGTCACTATTTTCATGCTCTAGGTTGATAATTTCTTTGCTTAAATTTTCTCTTTGTTGAATTAATGTACCGATAGATGTCTTATGCAGTTGTTCCATCCCTTTTATAAGCTCATCCTGTGTATTAATTTTTACTTTTAATTGGCCAATGATCTTTTCCTGATCTGTATCGTTATTTAAATACATTTCTGAAAGAGTTTCATTTGGAAGATATTCACTTCTCCCTTTCCCCACGTTTTGAATCTTACCTTCCCTAAGCCATCGTCGGACAATTTGAATACCAATACGATCGGAAACACCTGCATCCTTTAACAAGTTCAGTGCTTCGTCTGTATCATCAAGTATGTATCCAGAATTCCGAGGAAAAGTGCCCACGTATTTTATTTTTCTTTCACGCAGCCATCTTCTAACTGTTTGAATACTAATTTCTTCATTTACTCCTGCAGCAGTTAACAATTCATAAGCTTGATCTGTGTTCACTATTTTCCACCTTTCCCACATAATAAGCCCTCAGATGTAAAACTTACATAATCAGGCGAACTCGGTATGTAATATAAATAATAATAAATAAGTATAAGATTAATGTGAATGGACAAAAAAGACTATCCTTTCCACTTAGTCAATTAGCACTAATAATATAGTTTTGCTAAATTTGGTCAATTAGAAAACAGCCGCCTTTTTAGGACTAAGCGGCTGTTTTCTGGTTAAATAAATTAACTTTATTCAAGGACCAAAAAGTATTGAATTTGATTAGGGGAAATAGCTGTAATAGCATGAATACGATAGCCGATACTTAGCAGTTGTGATAATGTTTCCGCACAGTTTTCACGAGGAGGCTCAATGGGTGCGTGGTAGCTTTTATATAAATGAATAAGTTGATTATTTGTTGTGCAATGAAGCAAGACTACATGTCTCCCAGTCCACGCTTGCCCAATCATGGGTTGTACTTGTCTTGTCCTTTTCATGGTATGACACCCTTTTATATTGATACAATAGTCTATGCTTCCTATATCTGCACGTTCTATTTCATCATGAATTTAAAATATTCAAATTATTATAAATCAAGGTGTGATTCCAAGTAAATTCACGCAGTAACTTTTACCCTTTTTGAATTCGACCATATTAACACCGGTATTAGGAAGAGTGAAAGAATGCCTCCTGCAATGGATAGTGTTGCGTAACTGGTATTAGCAACAACGACTCCCGAAAGTACGCCTCCTGAAGCTCCTGATAATGCAACCAAAACATCTACTGTTCCTTGCATCTTTGCACGATTGGCCGTATTAGTTGAATCTACAAGAATAGCGGTTCCACTTATTAATCCGAAGTTCCAGCCTAGACCAAGCAATATGAGTGCCAACGTAAGTAAAGTCATCGATTCACCTGGAGCCATGGCAGCGAGTACGCCCGCTGCAAGCAAGGTGACACCGGCTGCCATTGCCATGTAAATGCGTCCAATCCTATCAACGAGGACCCCTGTTAGGAGAGATGGAAGATACATAGCGCCAACATGGAATCCAATAATCATTCCAACCTCGCTTAATCCATGACCGTGCTCGCCCATATGTACAGGTGTCATCGTCATGATTGCAACCATAACCAATTGGGTTAACACCATTAATGTTGCTGAGGCAACAATTCCTCTTTTATTAAACGTTAGTGAATTTGTATTACTATCTAAAAGTATGTTCTTGTTGTTTCTCTTCTCATCCGCAATTGCTTTAGCCACGATGAGCGGGTCTGGACGCAGTAACACAAGAAGCACCAAACTAGCGAGAATATAGGTTGCTGCCGCTAAGATAAATGGTCCCGATAGTGCCGGGACACCAATCCGCATTGCAAATTCTCCCATAACATCAACCAAGTTCGGACCGGCAACCGCACCAAATGTCGTAGATACCATCGCAATACTAATGGCTGTTGCTCTCTGTTTAGGGCTTGCCAAGTCAGTTCCTGCATAGCGGGCTTGTAAGTTCGTTGCGCTCCCTGAGCCATAAATTAGTAGTGAGACAAAAAGTAGAAAAATATTATTTGTGATAGCTGAAACTACTACTCCGATTGCGCCAATCCCTCCAGCGAGAAAACCAGCAGCCAGCCCTAATCGGCGGCCAAAACGCTCCGATAACCGTCCCACAAGAAGTGCTGCTCCTGCAGAACCAAGTGTGAATAATGCGGTTGGGACTCCAGTAAAACTATCTGTCCCCAGCATATCTTGCGCCAGAAGTGCTCCAACCGTAATACCTGCTGCCAGTCCGGCACCGCCGAAAATTTGCGATAGAACCACGATAACCAAGGTCCGTCGATATAATGCCCGCTGCTTTTCTGGGGAGTTAATGTAAGACTGCAAATTATTAATAGAATTCTCCTTTTTATGTGACACCGCTACACCTCCCTTATTGATTTAAATATAATCAATACCTGATTACTAAATAATACCATCTAGGTCGAGTAACGAAAACATATTTATATCCACTTATCACTTAAGGTGTTCATGAACCCCTTCATAACAAATGTTGCAGAAAAAAAACGAGAAACCTCAAATTTATCGGTTTCTCGTTTTTTAAACAATACTATGGATTTGTTCTTGTTACAGGTGTTGAACCTCTTAACCAACCTAAAATATATCCAACGACTAATCCTATAAGTGCAGGGATGAGCCACCCTAGCCCTTCAATATAATAAGGGAGAATTTCAAATGCCCCACTCCAATTACTACCTAAAAATATTTTGTTAATGGTGTCTAAAACACTAAAAATAGTAACAAAACCGATTACAGATCTATATATATACGGATTTCTTTTTATTATTTCATCCAGTAGACCTAAGAAAATTAGGACAATGGCAATTGGGTAGATCATTCCAAGGATAGGCACTGAAATTTGAAGGATTTGTGTTAATCCTAAATTAGCAATTGCAGTACTAAGTACAGCTAAAATGATTACCCACACTTTATATTTCACTTTTGGAATCGCAGTAGAGAAAAATTGACTGCATGATGTAATTAAACCAATGGAAACACAGAAACATGCCAGTGTAAAGACAATCCCTAAAATAAGAGTTCCGCTTTGTCCAAACAGGTATGTCATGATGTTAGACAAAATAATGGCCCCATTCTCTGCTTGTCCTAAAGAAGAGCTCGTTGCTCCTAAATATCCTAAAATAAGATAAATCACTGCTAATAATAGCCCAGCACCCAAACCAGCGTACATCATATAGCGTGATTTCTTTTTGGAATCGATTACGCCTTGCGCTGTCAACGTGTTAGCAATTACAATTCCGAATGCCAGGGCTGCCAAGGCATCCATTGTTAAATACCCTTCTAAAATTCCTTGGAACATAGGATTCTCACGATAATTCCCTATCGGTGATTTAAATGAACCAATAGGATCCATTAAGCTCTTTATAAAAATAACCGTAATTAGCGCTAAAAGGATTGGGGTTAATAACTTCCCAAAAAGACTAATCAATTTTGAAGGATACATACTTAACCATGCGGCTAATCCAAAAAAGACGATAGTATAGATCAACAAAGAGACCGGGCTTTCAACAAAATTTTCTGGCAAGAAAGGCGCTGCACCCATTTCAAATGCGAGGCTCCCTGCCCGAGGAATCGCTAGTCCTGGACCGATTGCAATGTAAATTAAAAATGGAAAAACTAGTGCAAAAATAGGGTGAACTCTAAGATTTAGCTCATTTAAACTACCTGCCTTAGCTACGGCAATTACTCCTAATATCGGCAGTCCAACAGCAGATACGATAAAACCAGCAAGAGCAGCCCATAACTGGTCACCCGCTGATTGACCTAGGAATGGGGGAAATATTAGGTTGCCTGCTCCAAAAAACATAGAAAATAACATAAAACTAATAAAGACAACTTGTTTTGCAGAAAAATTCATGATGTTATATCTCCTTGTGATGTAAAAATATTATTGTATTATATCATAATCATTCTCAATTCTTTAAGAGTTCTTCCATATTTTCATATAAAAATCGTTACTTTTATGTTTTTTCCTCCAACCTTTACATAACCAAAAATAAAAGCATACTATGGTTTCATTTTGCAAAATATAAAAATGTTGGAAGTTAAATGAAAGGAGTATTTCAATGCAAAATAATCAACCACCGATTCCAAACCCACCGAGGGCAATAACAACTAAGGATGTGCTTTACATAAAGGATGCCTTATCATGGGAGCTTTTAGCATTTAAGAAATTCCATTTTATGGCGAATCAGCTTCAAAACCCGCAATTAAAGGAAGCACTTAATAAGGCTGGTCAAATGCATCAAAATCATTATCAACGCATACTTACTCACCTTCAGGTGGATAACAATACTGCATTAGCCAATCTTCCGAATACACAGCAGCAACAGCAGCAGTAATTATTAGTAATGAACGGAGGAAGAATAATGTCAAATCAGCAGAATCAAAACAGCAACAAAATTGCGAACCCGCAGACAGGAGAATTGCCTAAGGTAAAAACCCCCGACATGAATGACCGTGATTTTCTTAATGACGCACTTAGTACATGTAAATATTTAACCGACAGCCTTAACATTGCGGTAAGAGAAGCGAGTCACGAACAACTTTTTACTGATATTTTGCAAATTCTGACTGAAACACATCAAAGCTGCAGGGAACTTTATAATCTCATGTTCCAGCATGGATGGTACAAATTAGAAGCAGAAGAACAGCAAAAATTAGATCAAGCTTATCAACAATTCAATAACTATTCATCGCAATTTCCATATTAACGTTATCCATTGGGGGTCAAGCAATTTTGAAAAAGGACGAAAGAGTTAAAGTTACAAGGCTCATGAAATCTAATAAAACAAATAAGTCTACAGATAGCCTTAATAGAACTGACAATGACAATATAAAAGACTATGATAGGGCATGGGAAGATGACCGTCTCTAGAAAATAAAAAACAGACCTGTGTTTGTAATGTCCCATTTGACAGATAGATACTGTTTCTGTTGGACGTTATTTGCATTAAAAACTTTTCCTTATAGAAAAAGGAGATCTTTCCAAGTTGAAAGGATCTCCTTTTATATTCTATTGAGAAACTAATGTGAAAAATTTATTGATATTCTTTAAATTTTTCGATGTACTTGGGACACAAAATACCTTGTTTTCATCTAGTTCTAGTGGAGCCAGAAGTTGAATATCAGAGGTGCTTATACCATAAACTTTTTCATCAGATGTTAACAGTTTATCAATTCCCTTGAAATCATTTAATGCTACTAGCGAAGATGGCTGTGAGGATATTTCCTCAAATAAATCTTTCTCAATGATCAATATATCAATTGCTCCTAGCGTAATCTCAGCTGACATTTTCTGTATTCCCGCACGAGAAGCCTGGTCCATACTTGATTTACTATAGGTTAAATGTTGAACGGAAACTTCTTGATCCCCTTTGTCATGTACGAGCTTGTCCGTTAAATGTTCTTGTAATTCAGTCATACCTTCTGAGTTTACCCCTTGTCCAATAATGGTCATATTTAGGACTACTTCTTTTTTCTCACCGATACTACTAATAAATGAGATTAATAGGATAATGGCAGCCATTGTCCCAATGATATGAAACTTATAATAGTCCCATATATAAGCGATTCTTTCTTTTGGACTCATGGGTGCAAGAATTGCTTTGATGTTTAGCTTCAATTGTAGATTCTCCCTTCCATGACTGAGGCTGTTTTAAGAAAATTTTCAATATAATAATTTTTATCATACCACTACCTTCTCTTCTATATCTATAAGCCTGTCGAAAAAAATCAGGAATCTCAACAAAGGTTAGCATTAATCCAGCGATTTCGTTTTAGAGGTAACCAAAACGAATCTTTGGTGGATGTTCTTCGATATTGACACCAATAGGTTAATTGTGCACATAAAATAATTCTTGTTTATAAACAATGACATCAATACAGGTTTTTTTTCATACTATATTTTTGGGGTGAGAAAATGCCAAGAATAAATTACCGAAGTTCGGACGTTGACTTAATGGCAAGGATGATGAGAGCAGAAGCCGAGGGTGAAGGAAAACAGGGAATGTTAATGGTTGGAAATGTCATTGTTAATCGTGTTAAAGCAGATTGTTTAGACTTTAAAGATTTAAGAAACGTTAACGATGCCATTTTTCAAGTACAAGGAGGAAATTTTTCTTTTGAAGCTGTTCAAAAAGGGAATGTATTTTATCAAAGAGCGAGATCAGCTGAAAAAAGATTAGCAAAACAGAATTTGGATTATTGGAGAGAACACCCATCAAAATACTCCCTTTGGTATTTTAATCCGTATGCTCCATGCCCGCCAACATGGTACGGTCAACCTCAGTCAGGCCAATATAAACAGCATTGTTATTATGAACCAAAAGCCGGAACATGCGAGAGTGTTTATACGGGAGCTTAAGCTTACTCATTGAGTAAGCTTTTTTCATATCCCACAATTTGTATGCAGGTGTGTTAATGTATCTAAGCTATAACGGCATTGGCTGCCCTTCATAGGTGATAAAAACATTACTGCTTCCAATTTCTCGTTTTCCTTCAATAATATCAAATATACCCTTTGCAGTATCAATTGGGTTCCCTGGTGCTCTATCACCACCCATGTCTGTCTTAATCCAACCGGGATGGACGGAGTATACGTTAATATTCTTATTTTTTACATACTGATTCAATTGCAGTGTGAACATGTTCAATGCTGTTTTTGAAGAAGCATATGCATAATCACCGCCAAAAGCATTGGACATACTTCCGGATTCTGAGGAAATGTTGATGATAGATGAACGATCACCCATCATTAAAAGAGGCAGAAAATGTTTTACTACCTTAATCGGACCAAAAAAATTGACATCGAACGTTACTTTTACTTGGTCAAGATCCAAGTCCTCAATTTGTTTATCACGTTCTAACAATACACCTGCATTATTAATGATTACATCAATGGTTCCAAAGTTTTCTTTCACTGCATTAGCGGCAGAAGAAACTGATTCTTCATCTGTTACATCTAAAGGCAGCAGTGATATTGATTTATACACTTCGGATTGCATTAACCTTTCTGTGCTTGTTTGGAGATCTCTGACTCCAGCAAGTATTTGGTGGCCTCTTTCTGCCCCTGCTTGTGATAATGCTAACCCTAGACCTCTATTTGCTCCCGTTATCAAAATCCGCATTCTTTAATCCCACCTATTATTCAACTAACATACTCAAAACAATTTTAAAAACGGAGGAGCACGTGTATGTATCTCCTCCCGATGCTGTTCACCTTTTTCCAACGAAGAATTATCTATGCAGATTTTCCTTATCTGGATAGATCATAATTTTAATACTAGTTTCTTTTTCTGTTCTTGCCATCTCAACAGCTTCTCTAATATCACTTAAGGAATATTTATGGGTAATGACTTTTTCAATATCAACATTGGAGCTGCTTAATGCCTGAATAGCTGCCTGGTATGTATTGGCATACCTAAACAGTCCATAAACATCAATTTCTCCATCAATTAATTGATTAATATCAAGTGGAATATCATTTGTAACCGGCATTCCTACAAGAACAATTCTTCCTCCGCGATTAATAATCTTCACTGTGTCTGAGATTGCTCTTTGATTTCCAGAGGATTCTATAACAACTGTAATGCCTTTTCCTCCAGTTAATTCCTTAATTCGTTCCTCCACCTGTTCATTTAACGGGTCAATGACAGCCGTTAGTCCCATTTCAAGGGCTAGCTGCCTGCGAAATGGTACAACATCGCTGGCATAAATTTCTGTTACACCAAACATCTTTGCTGCCTGAATCGCCAGAAGACCAATTGGACCTAGCCCACTGACAAATACCCGGTCGGCTTGGGTAACTTTCCCCCGATTCATGGCATGAAATCCTACTGAAAGCGGCTCAAGTAAGGCTCCTTCCTCATAACTCATTGATTCCGGTAATTTGAATAGCATATCGCTACGGATAGTTACATAATCGGCCCATGCTCCATCGACTGGCGGAGTAGCCATAAACACTACATCGGGACATAAATTATACCGGCCAGATTTACAATATTCACAACGTCCGCATGTAACTCCAGGTTCTACCGCTACTCGGTCACCTGGTAAAACATTCGTTACACTTACACCGACTTTTACAACTTCACCTGCTAACTCATGACCTAAAATAATAGGTTCTTTGACAACATATCTTCCAATTTTTCCATGCTCGTAATAATGAACATCTGAACCACATACTCCAATACAATAAACCTTTACAAGAACCTCATCATCTTTCGGTTCTGGAATGCTAACCTTTTTTACTTCAATGTCTAATGGCTTATTCAATACAGCCGCATCCATAAGGGCTATGGTGGTCATTTGGTTCACTCCCTGAATAATATAAGTATTCTTTAATGACGTTCAATGTAGGTAAAATAATCAAAATCTGCATATTTCCCCTGACCGCTTAGATCCTGTACACATACACCGATGAAGGCTCCTGTGAACCCTTGATCTAATAAAATACCGTCTGCTTTTAATTCCACATTATCATCTGATATCTTACTTGCATCTAAGACAGGCCCGATAGCAGTCCAAATCTCTCTATCCTTAGATAAATAGAATTGCATTTAACTACCAACTTTTGGTTATTAATAGATTTTTCTGTTTTTCTCATCCTTTATTCCTGATTTTCTATAAAAATAAGTATTGATAATATCCCGCCATTCCTTCGAATGGTTTGCCTGTTCCTGTAATCTTTTTAAAATATCTTCGAAGCGCTCTTGATCAATCTTTTCTTTAAGCTGTGACCAAGTTTCGACCAATCCCTCAGCCTCTTCAACCCCTTCAAAATGGGTATTATAGATATGTTGGATCACGGTTACATTTGATTTAAGCTTGTGTGTATATGGAACATTATGGAAAAATAACAACAATTCGTCTGGACAGGTTTTAAGGTCTTCGTACAAGTCAGTATTTTCTTTAAAATACTGCGAAGTATAGCCGGTACCTGTTTTTTCGGTCCGGTCCACACCAATTCCTTTCCAATCTGCAAAGTGGTAAGTTCCCCAAACGTCATATTCATAACCATCCACATTTGGCCCATAATGATGATGTGGGTTTACCATCCAGCCAACACCCAGTGGTGACGTATATTTTTCATAAATACTCCAAGACTTTAACAACATCTTGGTAACCAGTTCTTTAACTAATTCATCATGGCCAAAGGTTTGCCCGATCCATTCATCTGTAATTGTTTCAGCTGAAAGATCTGGGTTCCATGTTAAGCGGCCAAAACCGTAAAGATTAGCCTGCGCCAGTGTATGCCCGGTCCAATTATAATCATTTCCGATATTGGATACTGCCGTAATCCCGCTATACTTGTATTGGAACAGGGAGCCATCTACTACCTTTTTGACTTCTGACCCCTTGCCTTTTGCAAACGTATCAAAATCAAGTACTTCCTTCCATTGCGGAACTAGGTAACAAAGATGTCTTTGTTGTCCTGTATATTCCTGTGTGACTTGGAATTCCAACATTTGATTGGTGTTTTCCATTGCACCGAATAACGGAGAAACACCTTCACGTACTTGGAAATCCATTGGACCATTCTTAATTTGTAAAATAACATTGTCATGAAAGTGGCCATCTAATGGTTTAAAATGGTCATATGCAGCTCTTGCTCGATCCGTAGTGCGGTCACGCCAATCCTGAAGGCAGTTATATACGAAACATCTCCAAAGGACAACTCCATTAAAAGGCTGGAGTGCTTCCGCGAGCATGTTTGCACCATCAGCATGATTTCGTCCATATGTAAATGGTCCAGGGCGGTGTTCTGAATCGGCTTTCACTAGGAATCCACCAAAATCAGGGATATAGCTGTAAATTTCTTCAGCCTTATCTTTCCACCATTGTCTAACCTTAGGGTCAAGCGGGTCTGCTGTTGATAAATTTCCAATTGTGATTGTACTAGCATAGTTCACACTAAGGAAGGTTGTGATTCCATACGCCCTAAAAATTCCGGCCACTTCTGCGACTTTAGGTAGCAACCTGCTTGTAATTAAATCTGTTTCAACCTTATGAACATTTACATTATTGATCGCAATTCCATTAATCCCTACTGAAGAAAGAAGTCTTGCATAGTCTTCAATTCTATTAAGTTCATCTGAGAATTCATTTTCTTTATAAAAAATTGAGTTGCCTGCATAACCACGCTCAATACTGCCATCCATATTATCCCATTGGTTAAGCATTCGTAATTGGTTTTTAGGATTCTCAAGGATATCCAGCTGCTGTAAGTTTTTCCTATTTTGCATTAAGCGCAATAGATGAAAAGCAGCATATAAGACACCTGAATCGTTTTTCCCCACTAGGAAAATAGTATTCTTTCCTCCAGATGTAACAGTTTTTATGACATATCCGTCATCATTTAATTGATCAAAATCAACATCTACTAAATCAACTATAGAAGCATTTGTTGCTAACACAAGACTAGCTTGCATAGGTTCAGAACTACAATCAGGCTCAATTCCCAACATCGAAGAAATTCCGAGTAAAAGTTCTTTCTTAGCAGACTCAATTACTACAGAAGCTCCTAGAATACTAATGCGGCCACACCATTGTTTATAATTATTTACTAAAGTTTGATCATCAATATTTTTATACTGAAGCCAGGCGGCATAACTTTCTTTGTGTTCTACCTTGAGCAAATCAGTCGTATTTTGTGAAATATTTTCAACAATGCTCCCATGCCATCTAAAATCCATTTTCATCGGTTATTCCTCCGTTATAAAAAATTCTAAATGTACGTTTGTTTAAACAGACTTACTTCATCTAAAGAGCTAACCTTAGGGGTTAACTCGGAATGTTTTGTGAATCACAAAATTTTAACTGAATATCTTCAAGTAATCCTTTGCTATTTAGCAAAAATGCATAGCAAATGAGACTTGCAATAAATAAGAGTAAAAATTTCGAGGTTACTGAAATTAGAAACAAAGTGATAATGACAATACTAATATTTCCAAAGGTAATTTTTACTTTTATAAAACTATAATAAACGGACAATTTCCATAGATCCCTATATCGGAATTTAAAGCCTGCAATAATTAAAAATGCACTCATGGATATAACAATTGTCAAGATAATTCCAATTAAAAAAACGATTGATAACACGCTGTTAATTATAGAAGGAGTTGAATTAAAATATTGTAAATCAACAATGAGAATGTATAAGACCAATAGCAAAGGCAGCCAATATTTCATTGTGTCTTTAAAATTTATTCTATATCCGTGGATAAAGTCATGTAACGGTGACAGTTCTTTTTCACGAATCAATTTTCCAATTGAATAAAATAGTGCAGTGATCGCTGGACCTGTCGGTATAAGTGCCAGGAAATAAATCGAGATATTTGAAAAAGTAGGTTCTAATGTCATGAAAAAAAATAAACAAATGATATTACTTATCACAAAATAAATATTTGTCATGAAAAGAGCATAGATATGATTTGTTACACTGAATAAAATCCCTTCTCCAAATGCATTTTTTTGATTCATTACACTCTTCCTTTTATCATTTAGTTGATAGTAAAACTGCCTGCAACTGTTATTTGATTAATCATTGCAGGCAGTTCCACTTAAATATTGTTCTATTTCTTCATTTTCTTTTGATAATCTTTATAAGCTTTGTTAACTAAGTCTAAATATTTATCCATACCTTTAGCATTTAATTCAGTTACGTAAGCATCCCATTCAGATAATGGACGTGAGCCTAAAATGAACTCAGCTGTATTTTTTCTTACCGTATCCATTAATGGAGTTGCAAGTAGTGTTGCTTGTTCCTGATCCAATGCTTCCATTGGATATGGAGGGTTTACTGGTGCTGCTTTCTTGGTTGCGTGCATTTCATCTTGGAATTTAACTTCTTCTTCGCTCATTGTGGAATGAAGTAAGTCAGTTGTTCCGCCGTAAGCAAATGTACCAGTTCCCATTCCAAAATCAACACGTAAATCCTTTGTTCCAGCCGGATTTAAACCAAGGAAGTTAATATCTGAAGTAAGAACGCGTTTACCATTTTCCTTTGTATAAGTTGTTCCTTCAACGCCCCATTTAGCTAGTTCTTGTCCTTCATCGCTATACCATAACCAGTCAACAAATTGAAGTAAAGCTATAAAATTCGGATCATCCTTTGCTTTCGCATTGATCATAATACCATTTTCCAATCTAGAACCAGCCATAACGTGACCTTCAGGTCCACCAGGAACGGCAATTTTTGCAATAGAGAAGTTCCCTTCCCCAAGTTCTTTATTCATTGTATCGCGCATAACTACGAGTTCTTGAGAATTTGTACTAATAACGAATGATTTACCAGATACGAACTTTTGTTTGGCCGCTTCATCAGTTTGTGATAAGCTTTCTTTGTCCATCAAACCTTGTTTAATCAATCCGTTGAAGTAAGTTAGCATCTCTTTGTATTCTTTTGTTGCACCTGCGTAAACAAACTTTTTCTTATCTTGGTCAAATGTAATATAGTTTTGTGTACCAAATCCGCCAACAGTTCCGAAAGATGGAGCTGCATAGTTCAATAATGCACCTAATGCGCCACCGTTTCCTGTTGTGCTCCAGCGGTCAGAGAATGGGGTAACATCAGGATAAATTTCCTTTAATTTCTTTAATGCTGATTCGAACTCGTCCCATGTTTTAGGAATGGCAATATTATTCTTTTCGAAAATATCTGTTCGAACAGCTAAAGTGTAATCTGGCCATACTTCTTCATGTAATCCAGGGAGCAGATAATATTTACCGTCTGCTTGTCGTAAATTATCGATTTCAGGTTGTAGGTTCCACTTTTTAACTTTATCTAAAAAGTTTGGCATATGTTCTACATAATCACTAATTGGCAAAATTGCACCAGAAGCAACAAATGGAGTTTCTTGACCCGGATACGTTTTAGGGATGATTAACGGAGCATCCCCAGAACTAATTAATAAGCTTCTTTTTTGGTTGTAATCACTCATTGGAACAATTGTCTTTTCAAAGCTAACATTGGTTCTTTTGGTGATTTCGCTCCATAGCAGCCAATTCTCTTTATGTGCATACCATGCAGCATCTTGGTACATGGTTGAAAATGTAACTGGTTTTGTTGCTTTAAATGTTTTTCCAACACCATAATCTTTCATGGCTACTCCCTGTACTTCTTCTTTAGAAGAAGAGTCAGTTGAGCTTGAGCTTTCCTTACTGCTGCAGGCAGCTAATAAACTACCAAGAACTGTGACAATTGCAACAAAAAATGTTAACTTCTTTAAAATCTTTGCCATTCCCCATTTTCCCCCATTTTTCATTTTAGAAGTTTTATAATGAACTTATTTTTATAAGTTGCATCCAAGTTATTGTTTAACCGATCCTAGCATAATACCTGAAACAAAGTATTTCTGAACGAATGGATAAACACATAATATTGGCAAAACGGTTAAGACCATCGTTACTGCTTTGATATTTGCAGCAATTTGGGTCAAATCATCTGCAGAAGTGGCGCCGGCAGATTGGCCAGTTGTCGCTCCCGCCAAAAGATTTCTCAAGTAAAGAGTTACTGGATACATATCAGCCTTATCCAAATATAGGAATGCTCCAAACCAGGAATTCCAGCTTCCTACCGCATAGAACAAAAACATGGTAGCCAAAATTGGTTTTGATAAAGGTAATATGATTTTTAAAAATGTTCCATAAGTAGAGGATCCGTCAATCGATGCTGCTTCTTCAAGTTCCTCTGGCATTCCCTCAAAAAATGATTTCATGATCAACATATTAAAAATACTGATGGCACCAGGGATAACGATTGCCCAAATTGAATTTGTCCATCCCAGTTGTTTAATAAGGATGTAGTTCGGAATCAATCCTCCATGGAAAAACATCGTGAAAACAGCAAAGGATGTGAAAAATTTACGACCCATCAGACGTTTCTTCGATAATACATAGGCAAACATTGTTGTCATTACCATTGAGATCGCTGTTCCAACAACCGTGTAAACAATGGTATTTTTATAGCTAGTCCAGAAGGTCGTGTCTTTAAGAATCGTTTTATAGGTTTCGATGTTAAATCCCTTTGGTATCAAATTTACTTTTCCTGCGTTAATTTCCGCCTGGCCACTGAATGACTGGGCAACAACATTCAAAAAAGGAAATAATGTTATATAAACCACAAGCAATAATATAATGACATTAATTACTCTAAATACTTTGTATTGTAAGGACTCTTTCATCATCCAATCCTCCCTTACCACAATCCATTATCAGTGAATTTCTTTGAAAAATAATTGGCAGAATAGACTAAAACCAATCCAACTATTGCTTCAAATAAACCAATTGCGGTAGCATAACTAAAGTTGCTTGATTGTAAACCTACTCGGAAAAGATAAGTAGAAATAACATCCGATGTTTCATAGTTTAATGGGTTATAGATTAATAGGATCTTTTCAAATCCAACCGCCAACAAGTTTCCGATATTTAGGATCAGCAATACAATAATGGTAGGAAGAATTCCCGGTATCGTAATATGAATGGTTTGTTTCCATCTGTTAGCTCCATCCATCCTGGCAGCTTCGTATAATGATTCATCTATATTTGTAAGAGCAGCTAAATATAGAATGGCTCCCCACCCCATCGTTTGCCAAACCTCTGAAGCGATATAAATCGGTCGAAACCATTTTGGGTCTTGCATAAAAAGGATCGGTTCCCCACCAAAGAATTGAATTAAAGCGTTAATCGCACCATTTGAGGCTGATAATTGTAATATCATTCCGCTTATAATAACCATTGATAGGAAGTGCGGCAAATAAGATGTAGTTTGAACAAACTTCTTAAATTTAGTAGATCTTATTTCATTCAATAATAAAGCGATAATAATAGGAGCAGGGAAAACAAAAAGTAAAGTCAAGCTGCTCAACATAAGGGTATTTTTAAAGACATGCCAAAACGTTGCATCGTGAACAAACATCTTAAAGTAATGAAGACCAACCCATTCTTCACCAAAAATACTTCCACCAGGCATGAATCTTCTAAACGCAATAATATTCCCTATCATCGGAATGTATTTGAAAATAACCAGATAAATGATAGGTAAAAGGAGCAGGGAATATAATTGCCAATCTTTTCTAACCAATTTTAATTTTAGTGTCCACTGTTTTCTTTTTTCCTGCGGAACACTAATCTCTTGCGGGATATGCTTTGAAACCTCAGCAAGTGGTTTCATTTGATCGCCTCCTTATTTGTTTTTTAAAAATCCTTTATGGCAGCTAAATGGAATTCCTTAAATGACTCAATTTCTCAATTTTTAAATTTTTCAACTTTGTTTGTTCATTAAATAAACTATGCAGGTTTATTTTAACACTTTATTGCAAACGGTTTCAACTAAAATATTTAATTTTCTAACAAATAAAAAATTAAGAGCTAATACTACTTGTAATACAGTTAAATTACCTGAAATAATGGTTTTTCCTGAATATAAAAAACAGGAAGATAAGATAATATTTCTTTCACCCCTTCAGCTAGATTCTTCATACCAGATTCCTCACTTTCTGCATGACCCAATACAATTAAAGCCTTTTGCTTTCCTTGGTGTATAGCATCCCGTACATATACTGGAGTTTCCCATTCCGCACCTTCACCATAAATAATTAAATCTAGCTTTTCTTTTTCAAATAACGGAATGGACAAAGTACCTCCGCCTCTATATCCTGCTAACAACCCGATTCGCGTGCATGGTAATGAAACATTTCCTACGACTCTAACAAAGCTAATGTCCAACTTTCTTTTAATGTATTCCGCAATTTCCCTTACAGTCATGACTGGGAGAGAAAGAACAGACGCAGCCTGCTGATGTTCTACTACATAGGACTCCCAGTCCAAAGCTTGAATCAATCCTGCAGTTATACCGTCAGGACGATATCGATGAATATAATCATGTAGTCGAAAAATGGCAATTCCAGACTCTTCGATAAGTTTGCGCTTGTTTTGGTAGACTGAGTCATTTTCTATCGTTTCTGTATTATCATGGTGGCTGTAATATAAACCTTCATGGGTGATAAGCAGATTTACTCCCTTGGCTAATGCTTGTTGTATCACCCCATATGTCGGCATAAATGCAATGGCAATACCTTTTACCTCCATATCTGGATCCCCCGATTTAAGGGTATCCACCGTGTTTTGAAGTCGCCCGACTGGTTCCATTAACAGATCCATTACATTCTGAACAGTTATCTTCATTCCTTTTTTCATTCCTTTCAAAGGAATAGTATAAATACTTTAAATCTGAATTTCCTTGAAAGAGCAACTCAACTTGCGAAATTAAGTTACTCTTCTATCTTAAAAAATTGGATTCACACTTAGCTTTTTAAAACGAAGGAGTTCTCCGCTGTTTCAACCCAGATTGCATTTTCCTGTGCCTCAATACATAATTCTGCTGCTCTAAAAGCATGCTCCTGTGTCATCGCAATTTCTGTTCCATTCAAGCAGTCAAGGATAAACTCTCCAAAGAATGGACAACCCACTTTACCTGATAATTGAAAATGTTTCTCCCCTTGATGATTAACTAAATACAATTGATCACCGCGAGAATCTCTGGCAATATCAATATATTTACGTACTTCGATATAGCCATTTGTTCCTAGTATCGTTACCCTGCCATCTCCCCAAGTACCAAGTCCATCAGGTGTAAACCAGTCAACACGGAAATAGAACGTTGCACCATTATCTGCTACAAGTGTTGCGTCACCAAAGTCTTGAAACTTTGGATACTGTTTGAAATGATAATTTCCAATTTTACTATGAAGTACTTTTGCATCCTTAGCACCGGCAAAATGTAAAAACTGTTCAATTTGATGGCTGCCAATATCACATAAAATACCACCATAATATTCAGGATCAAAAAACCAATCTGGACGGCTTTTTGGATTCGCACGATGAGGGCCAGTACCCAAGACTTGAACGACTCGCCCTATAGCACCTTGTTCAATCAATTGTCCTGCAAAAATTGAACTTTCAGAGTGTAACCGTTCGCCGTAATAAATTCCCCATCTCAGCCCAGTCTCCGCTACTTTTTGTCTTGCAAGTTTTACTTGATCCAAGGTAGTAAACGCCGGCTTATCAGTAAAATAATGTTTTCCATGATCGAGTACACGAAGACCTAGTGGTCCGCGGTCACACGGAATATTGGCACTTGCAACAAGCTTAATTTCTGGATTCGTCAAAATTTCCTCTTCTGAAGAGGCAACCTCCGCTTCAGGATATCTTTTAATAAATCCTTCCACCTTTTTTGGATCGGGATCATAAACCGCAACTAATTTGCCTCCCGCTTCTATTAAGCCATTACACATCCCGTATATATGACCATGGTCAAGACCAATCGCTGCAAATTGAAATACACCTGGTTCAACAACTACAGTTTTCACTAATCCTTTTGGTGCATAATTCATTCCATCATTTCTGTCCATGTTTTGGCCTCCTCTTAATAAAAGTCCAATTATTACTCATATTTTGAGCCTAGTGTAATCGAATTTTCTGTAAAGTTCTCTATATGCTTCTTTTTTTCATAAAAATGAACAGCATTATTTAAGACACCATCTCTAGTATATAAAGGACTGTTTTCATTTAATGGCAGTTTTACAGTTTGACCTGAACTAGCAGATTGGTAGATAGCTGTTATTAATTCCACAGTTTTTCTTCCTTCAATGCCATCAACAAGAACTTTCCTTTTCCCTTTAATTGCGGATAATACATCCTCAATTTGTGCTGTATGACCCTCAAACTCGAGATCATTTACCTGTTCATAAACTTCGTGCAACTTAGCCTCTAGCTCCTCATCCTTTTCCGGGAAACCGTTCGGCTTAGACTTGGAGGCTTTAACCTTCCACGGTACAGACACACGGGCATTTTTCCCTTGGAAAATCAATTGTTGTTCTTCCCCATGATGGACAACTGAACTTGTAATTTGTGCTAAACTGCCATTAGGATAACGACAGATTGCCACTGAAAGGTCCTCTACCTCAGCATTGTCATGTGATGTATTTGTTGCCACTGCAGTAACTTCAGAAGGCATTCCATTCATCCAATGGAAAATATCAATATGGTGCACCGCATGATTTAAAGTACATCCGCCTCCTTCTTTTTCCCATGTACCACGCCACCATAAATCATAGTAACAATGCCCTCTCCACCAAAACGAATCTACCTGTGTATGTACGATAGGTCCCATAAGTTTTGTATCAAGGACTGACTTTAGCTTCATCATGGGATTGGTAAAGCGGTTCTGAGAAATAATGGATAAAATCTTCCCACTACTTTTTTGTGCAAGATTCATAGCATCACATTCTTCTAAAGAAGAAGCCATCGGTTTTTCTACAACAACATGCTTCCCTGTATAAAGACAAGCAATTGCTAGTTCTGCATGAGTATAAGGCGGAGTACAAACTGACACTAAATGGATGTCGGAGATTTTTAACATTTCTTTATAATCACTGTAAATTTCAACATCCAGGTTAAAATTTGCTGCCATTTTTTCAGCTTTTTCTGGAAAAATGTCGCAAATAGCGACAATCTTACATCTGTCATCAAAAAGTTGATAAGCTTTTATATGTGCAGGTGCAATCGCTCCTGCCCCAATAATAGCAACATTAATCATTCTCTTCCCTCCTTTAACCATTTATATGATTTTATATTTGTCTTTTCACTACTACTCTCATGGTCTTAAAATTGGACCACCTTCCAAAAAGAGTCCTTAGGTTGATGATTTTCGTCAAAGAGAAACGGCCAATTTTTTCTTGCTTTAACAGGAAAATCACTTAACCAAGAATAATCATCAGCAGCACCCCAAAACGTTACAGAAGTGATAGAATCTCGATATTCTCTAAGTAAATGAAATACTTGATAATATCTCTCAGCCTGCAATTCTAACATTTCAGGAGTTGGTTCCGTAAGGTCAGTCCGCTTATCTTCATGGTTGAAAACGGATACATCTAACTCTGTCAGATGCAACTTCAAGCCAAGTGATGCGTATCGTTCAATCGCTGCACGAATATCCTCCAGACTAGGATTTACTAGATTCCAATGAGCTTGAAGCCCTACACCGTGAATTGGAACACCCTTATCAACTAATGATTTAACAAGCTTATAGATTTTTTCTCGTTTTTGAGGATTAGACTCATTATAATCATTGTAAAAAAGCAGGGCATCAGGGTCAGCTTGATGAGCAAATTCAAAAGCCTTCTCTATATAATCCTCGCCGATAATATCTAACCATTTTGTCGCTCTATACAATTCTGGTCCCTCATCTGTTACTGCTTCGTTTACGACATCCCAGCAAAAAATTGTCCCTTTATATCTTTTCATTATCGCGTTAATATGTTCTTTCATCCGCTGTAATAGGGTTTCTCTATCAACCTGCTCACCATTAACATCTTGAAATACCCAATCTGGAGTCTGATTATGCCAGACTAATGTATGTCCTCGCATTTTCATACCATTTTTCTGTGCAAAGGCTGCCAATTGATCGGCTTTCTCAAATGTAAACTGTCCCTGAACAGGCTGAATTTCTATAAATTTCATATCATTTTCAGCTGTAATACTATTAAAATGTTTTACTAATAAATTCTGCTGTGATTCAATTGTTCTTAAATTAACCGCGGCTCCAATATTAAAAAATTCTTGATACACTCTTGATAAGGAAGGAATTTCTACTGCCATTTTCATAACTTATCTCTCCTTAAATAACATAGTCTTCATCACTTTGTTTATACAAGCAACAAACTAACTATATCTATAATATTAAATTATTTGATTCTTTACAATAAAATGTCGTAATTGTTTGAATTATTTTTTACCTATTAATTTAAGACGAAAAAAAGCAGGACTAATTAGTCCTACCTAAAGTCTATTGCTCAAATCGAAACCAGCCAAAATCAAAGTTGCTTCCCGGCAGGAATATGAAGGTTACTTTCTGCATTCCTATTATTTTTTCCAAGTTAAAGGTCTGTTCTTGGTATCCCTCGGAGTACGTAAATTCTACAAGTTGGTTATTTTCGCCTTCCTGATTAGTGAATCGCACGTGAATCGTATTTTTATCAATAGGAGACCTGCCAAAAATAATAAGTTTCGTTGCACCCTCATCTGCAAAGTTCATTTGTTCAAACTCTAACGAAACGTTATTCCCAATCCTTTCAACACCGTGATTAGTTATTTCAAACGTATCTCCGTATATGGAGTCACTTTCCGACACCAGATTTTGTTCAAAAGCTCTGTTATTCTTTTCGAAAGAAAATCCTTTAATGTGAACTTTTTTCTGAAGTACAAAACAAATGGATGTTATACCGCGTAGTCTTTTTGATAACCGATAGGTTTCTTCTTGATACACATTCCACTTCGATTCTTTTTGATAGATTACATCAGCCAGTAGTTCACTTCCCTCTTCATCTGGCATGCCTTCCCATATTTGTAGTGAATATTCTTCACTTGATAAGGCGAAAATGGGAATTGTGATGGTATCGGAACCATAAGGTCCAAAGTCGATATCACGAAAGCCAACTTGAGTTTCGCCATCTCTAGCCGTCGCTACACCGCGCTCATTTCCATTCCCCACTTCACCTTTACTATAATCATAGAGACCTGCAGAAATAAAACCATAAGGATTTTTGTAGAATGTGCCAAGTCCCTCTGCCCTAAATTCTAATTCCGAAATAAGTTTCGTTTTGTCTGTACCATTCTTACTTGTACAACGAACTCGGAAATTGCCATCGCCTAAGGCAATAATCCTCGCTTCATGACCATTAGGTTCAATCTTGGCATTATTGGAAGCGATACCTCCAGCAGTTACAATACTCCACTCAACCTCTTGATAAGACGTATTCTCTGGGTATAATCTCGCTTTTATGTACATCTCTTTCTTTGTATCATCAAACAGTTGACCTGACTCGCTAATAATTTCTATCTTGCGAACAGGGATTTCTTCTACTATTCCCATTACACATGGCAATTCTTGATTCTGAGTTTGTGCAGCGATTCCCTCAAAAAGTTGAATCTCAGCAGGCAGAGATTCAATCGTTAAAGTCTGACTTTCCAAACCTTTGGAGGATACTTCAATCTTAATCTTTCCAGGATCTAATGTTGCCCCTACAATAGCCATTAACTTTCCACTGAACAGTCTCCTGCTTGTCCCTTTGTACTGGTCATAATCAGTGCTGTCTCCATTATCTAAGCCAAGCAAACGCCCTGCTCCTGTAACCTTTACATGCACTCGATTATTCGCATTTTCAACAGGATTGCCGTTTTCATCTTCCATGCTGATTTCTACAAAAATTAAATCGGTACCATCTGCATGAAGAGTTTCTTTATCCATATGGAGACCAATCTTCTTTACATCTCCAAAGGATCGTTTTACATCTGTTGCAATTACTTTCCCTTTTTCGTCATAAGCGATTGCTTTTAACTCGCCCTCTTCATACGGTATTTTCCACCAGCCAACAAGCTCTGTTCCGTTTTCATGATCAATTTTGTGAGTTCCAATCGTAACCCCATTTAATTGCAGCTCAATTTTGGGGGCATTGGAGCAAACCCTGACATCAATTATCTGCCCTCTATTAAAATCCCAATATGGGAAAATATGCACCATGGGGCTTTTTTTGTAATCTGTCCACTCTGCTTGATAGATGTAATACGAATCTTTTTTAAATGTAGCCGTATCAATTTGTCCAAGATAGGAGTTCTTTGTATGATATGGAGTTGGTTCTCCAATATAGTCAAATCCAGTCCAGATAAATTGCCCCAGTGAGAAAGGTGCATCTCTATCGGCAATAATACATGCTTCTGTTGACTTTGCCCCCCAGCTTGTTGAACTATTCCCAAGGGCGGAACATTGCTCGTCATCATCAGCAAGTATCGATTTTTCAAATGGAAAGTGATAGATTCCCCTGCTTTGTACGACAGATGCGGTTTCACTGCCATAGATAATCCAATCAGGATGCTCTGCATGATGTTTATGATAATATTTTTCTGCATAATTATATCCAGCAACCTTCACGATATCAGCACATTTTTGTGCATTTTCCCACGGCATATAATTCGATCCAATGGTAACCCTTCCATTTTCCTTCGGATCAAATTCCAATACAAATGCCCTAAGCATTTTGGTTACTTCTTGCCCTCTTTCGTCAGCATGTGTATCATAAATTTCATTTCCAATACTCCACATGATTAAGCTTGGATGATTTCGGTCACGCATAACCCAGCTTCTTATATCCCTATAAGCCCAATCTTTAAAAAATCTAGCATAATCATAAGGTGTTTTGGATCTCTCCCACATATCAAATGCTTCCGAGACAACAAGGATTCCCATCTGATCAGCCAGTTCCATCAATTCTTTTGCCGGCATATTATGAGCAGTTCGAATGGAATTTACTCCCATGTCTTTTAAGATTACAAACCTTCTTTTAAGCGCGGTCTTATTAAATGCAGCTCCTAAGGCTCCTAAATCATGATGTTCACAGACGCCGTTCAGCTTCATCCTTTCTCCATTTATATAAAAACCTGAATTTGGGTCAAGGACGATGGTACGAAATCCCAGATTTTGAGTAATCGATTCAATTTCTTTCCCTCCTTGATTGACCAGGAGCATAGTGGTAACAATTTGATATAGATTAGGTTCATCCGGGCTCCAGAGATATGGATCATCCACAAGAATACTTTGCCGGTTACAAGAAATAGGATTAGTTCCCGCAGCTACTTTTTCAGAAGAAATAGCTATCATTTTTCCCTTATAAAGAATCGTATGTGAAATTTCTACCTCCTCGTAGATTTTTACTTCTGTATCAACTTCTACTTGCCACCCATGGTCGTTTTTAGTGGTTGAGATGTATATACCATCTGTTATTATATGATTCTTGTTTCTTTCCTTAAGCCAAACATTACGGTAAATCCCAGCTCCTGAATACCACCGGCTATTGGGGCTTTGATGAACCACTTTTACTAAAATCTCATTTTCGTCTTCTATCAACTGTTTTGTAATATTATGTTCAAAAGAGGAATATCCATTTTTCCATTCTCCTGCAAGTTTTTGATTTACGTATACAGTAGAATCCATATAAACTCCATCAAAACACAAGAGTATCTCATCACTTTCTTTGTTCCATAGAAATTTTTTTCGATACCAGCCAATACTGTTTTCATATAGATTTAGTGTATTATAAATCAGCCAGTCATGGGGCAAGTCTACTGGCTCAAATGCCAAAGTAGTATTTGATGTATTTTCAAGGCTGCTTTTGGCAAATTCCCATCCATCGTTATAAAGTACTTTCTTATTCATGTATGGTACACTCTCCCTTTCTTCTGTGTAGTCATTTCACATTGTTTAACAATTAAACAAAGTTTAGCTTAATGAATATACTAACAGAGGTTGAAGGATATGTATCTATATTTTCTAATTTTTTTGACTATTATTTTCCATCCGTCGAGCCCAAGTGAACAAAAAAATCGGATGAGCAACCTCATCCGTTTTTTAACCTTTTACTCCGCCTAGGGTTAACCCTTTAACAAAGTATTTTTGCAGGAATGGATAAACCATAATGATTGGAAGACTTGCAACGATGGTCATCGTAGCCCTAATGGATGTTGGCGAAACCATGTTGGCACTTGCATTGGCATTGGCAAATGCGTCTGCAGCGGTTTTACCAGACATCGAAGCATTTGAATTCTGCAGAATCTTCATTAGCTCATACTGAAGGGTAGACAGGTTTGCACTTGATGAATTGTATAAGAATACATCAAACCAAGAATTCCATTGGTAAACCGCTACAAACAATGATACAGTCGCTAATACCGGCAGGGACAACGGCAGGACAATTTTTATAAAAATGGTAAAATCCCCCGCGCCATCTATTTTTGCAGATTCGAATAAACTTTCTGGAATTCCCTCGATAAAGGAACGAATCACGATTAAATTAAATACTCCAATAATGCCTGGAATAATATAAACCCAAAAACTATCTAATAAATTTAATTCTTTCACTAATATATAGTTCGGAATCAATCCACCGTTAAAATACATCGTTAAAACGAACGCAATCGTCACAAATTTCTTAAGAACGAAATCCTTTCGGCTAATGGTATAAGCGACCATTGCCGTACCCAAAACGGATGTTAATGTACCAATAATGGTTCTTAAAACTGAAATGAAGAAAGAATTTACGATACTCGCTTCACCAAAAACGTGTTCATAATTTGCCCAAGTAAATTCTCGCGGCCAGAGATAAATACCTCCCCTTAACGAATCACTAGCTTCATTTAAGGAAACAGCCAGCTGATTAAGAAATGGATATAACATCACCACGCATAGCAAAACTAAAAAAGTATAATTGAAAATATCAAATAAATAATCGCCTACACCGGAGTAATGTCGAGTAGCTTTGAAAAATCGTTTCTGTGCCATATAGTTCCCCCCTAGAATAGCCTTGGCTGACCAAATCGTTTGGCAATATGGTTTGCGGTAAATAAGAAGATGAAACTCACAACGGTTTTAAAGATACCGGCAGCGGTTGCAAGTGAGAAGTTCCCCATTGACATACCGTACTTTAATACATAAATATCAAGGTTTTCTGAGTAAGCTAGGTTCATAGGATTTCCTAATAAATACTGTGCTTCAAAGCCTGATTCTAAAATGTAACCTAAGTTCATGATGAGCAAGATGATAATCGTTGGCTTTAAAGATGGTAGTGTAATATGTCTAATTCGTTGGAATCTAGATGCTCCATCAATATCGGCAGCCTCATATTGTTCTGGATCAATCATGGTAATAGCTGCTAAATAAATAATCGTATTCCAGCCTACATTCTTCCAAACCTCTGTTAGTCCGTTGATTACCCAGAACCATTTTTCCTTACCAAGCCATAGAATGGGTTCATCAATAATCCCCAAATTTACCAATACGATATTAACGATTCCGTTTTCGAGCGAAAGGCTGTAAGAGACAATACTTGCGGCAACTACCCATGATATAAAGTGCGGCAGATAACTGATGGTTTGTACTGACTTCTTAAACCTTGTATGCCTAATTTCATTAATCAGAAGGGCAAGACAAATAGCTGTAACGAAACCTAATACCAGGTTAATCGTGCTCATGCCGAGTGTATTCCGAAGGACGCGCCAAAAATTATCATCGGTAAATAAAAACTTAAAATGTTCTAACCCTATCCATTCCTGGTCAAATAAACTTCTTGCTGGCTTAAAGTCCTGAAAGGCAATCGACCAACCCCACAACGGAATATACTTAAAAATAATTAACCAAACCAAGAATGGCAGACTCATGGCCAACAATGCTTTTTGTGACATCATCCTCTGAAAGAAGGATTTTTTAGATTTTGTAGAGATGGAAACTGAAGGATTTATTACTTCTTTTACAGCTGCTTTGGAACCAATCTGCATTCTTACCCCTCCTCTTTCTGAAAAATCTATACCCTAAAATCATAAGCTGCCCCCTTAGATACTCCCTTAGAAGGGAGCGGCTTATGATTTTAAGATAGGTGAAGCTTTTTAAGGATAAAGCCGATATAGCCAATTGGGCGATATCGGCCTCCTTATTTAACATTCTATTAAACTATTTCTTCGGAGCTGCTTTAATACGATCTTCTACGACCTTGTCCATAAACTTTTCTAATGCTTTTGCGTCTAAAGTATTAAATTCTTTGATATATTCATCCCAAACTTTATCAAATTCACCCGGCTTAGCTAGAACTAATTTAGGGAAGTAAACTTTGGTTAAGTCTGTTTTTCTCTGACCGAAGATTTGAGCAGCAGAGCCTTGTTCAATAACGGCACTCCAAGTTGGATACCATGGACGATCGTCCGGATCTGCGAATAAATCAGAGAATACCTTTGCGCCATATGCTTCTAGAATCGCCTTATCACCATCAGTGTAGGACACTTGAGCAACTTCAGGCTGTTTTCCTGGAACCCATGCGTTTCCGTCACTATAAAGCATGTCGCCCATTGGCCAGTAATATTCGAAAGTATTTAAACCAGACTTATCACGGTAATCTTCATCACTTGTTTTTGCATACTGCTCTTTCGTCTGGAAAAATTTCCCTTTATCATCCACACTATAAGTCTCGTCTTTAATACCCCAGAACATTAACTTTTGGTTTTCTTCTTTCACCATGTTATCGAAGTACTTAATGATGCGTACTGGATCTTTCGCACTTACTGTGATACCGACACCACGGTTATTAATGAAAGCAGGTGGGTCGATGTATTGATCTTTTTCTCCGTCAAATGTGATTGGAAGCGGCATATAACGCAAATCGTCATTTCCAGCTGCTTTTAAGTTATCTAATGCTTGTTGAACCTGCCAGCCGTAATCAAAGAATCCTAATACTCGTCCAGAAGCTAGCTTAGCAAGATATTCATCGTAGTTAGCTACGAATGATTCTTTATCAAATAAGCCTTTGCTGTTTAGGTCGTTTAACTTTTGTAGATAACGCTTTGTAATATCGTTATCAGCATATACGTCAGTTTTGTGTGTCTTCATATCTACAATTACTTCACCATCATTTGGGTAGCCTGCTAGATGGTTAGGAACGTTAGAAAGTGCAAAGAAGCGCCAGTCATAAGTTAAAGCTGTAAATCCAATTGTAGAAGCTCCATTTACTTCTGGATGTTTCTTTTGGTAATCTTCAATTAAAGCAAAATATTCATCTAGTGTTTTAATTTTAGGATATCCAGCTTCTTTTAAAATGCCGCGTTGAATCCAGAAAGCACCTTGCATAATATTCGGGTCTTTAATAAACCCTTGCTTAGCAGCGAAAGGAAGGAAGTTAATCTTTCCGTCCTTATCTTTCATTTGCTCCCAATGTGGTCCGTATAGCTTTTTAATATTAGGACCATGTTCTTCAATCAATTCTGTAAGATCAATAAATGCACCTGCGTCTAGTACTTTATCAATTGCGATATCTGGAACAAGAACATCTGGATACTTTCCACTTGCGATCATTGTCCCAATTTTTGTGTTAATGTCACCAACTAGGTACTCTGTTTTGAAGTTAACTCCGGTTTGATCTTCAAATATTTTTCCGATAGTCGTTTCATTTGTGTTCCCGTCTTTCCCTGGGGAAGCTGCATTAAAATAAGTAAAGGTTACTTTGTCTTTCGAATCACCAGATCCGTCTGCATTACCGCTTGTTTCTTTATCCTTTTCACAGCCTGCAACTGCGATTAACAGGATAAGCATTAAGACTACCGAAAGAAACTTTTTTGCCATTTTTGAACCCCCTTTTTATTGTGAAAGCACTTTCATTTTATAATCTAAGGGTCTTCAGCACCATTTAAAAAGTATAGGTATTACTTAATAAAGTAAAGATTTTTCTCTGAATGACTAGTGATCGGGCTTTCTATTTGAGATGGCAATTGAATCATAATGGTTGTACCATAATCTAGATGACTATCAATATTAAAATAAAACTGATCTGGATAGTATAGTTTCAACCGATAATAAACATTTTTAATACCGACATTCTCCCTTATATCCTCCTCACTTTCTAAAGAGGATAATAACTGCTTTCTCTTTCCTTCGGATATACCAGCCCCATTATCTTTTATTACACAGGTTACAGTTCCGGCATGTAAAGAGATTGATAATGAGATTTTCCCATTTTGCTTTAGAGGTTCAATACCATGAATGCTAGCATTTTCAATGAACGGTAGAAGTGCCATATTTGGAATCATACATTCTTCAGCGTCTTCACCCACCGTAATCTCGTAATCTAATTTATCTCCGAACCGATATTTTTGGATCTCTAAAAAGCTGGTTATTAGATTAATTTCATCCTTAATAGGCACGAAGTCCTTTCCCCATGTAAGAGAGTTACGAAAAATTTTAGCCATGTTGTGAATAATTTTTGCTGTTTCTATTTCATCCTTCATCAAGCTTCTCATTCGAATCGTTTCTAGCGCATTAAACAAAAAATGAGGGTTGATTTGGCTTTGGAGTGCACTCAACTGTGCGCGGTTTCGTTTTATTTCTAGATCCTTGTTTTGAATATTGACTAATAAGACATCATTAATTAAATCCTTAATCTTTTTGGTCATACGATTGAATTCACTTGTTAATTGGCCTATTTCATCTTGATACTCCTGATCATGAATTAACTCAAAGTCCTGGTTCTTCATACGCTTTACATGTCGTAAGACCCTATGTAATCGAGTCAAAAACGACCTAGAAATAATGACAATAATAATGGTAGGAGCTAAAAAATTAATTAGGGCAAGCAAAATAATAAAGAGTTTTGATTTATTAACCGTTTTAAGCATGGTTTCCTCCGAGATTGTTCCAACAACGGCCCAGTCACTTAAATAAGAGCCATTATTAAGATTGGCACGGATAGTAACCAATTTATTATCCTTTTCTATTTGGTGAAAATTAATCGGCTTGTCCAACTGTTTTATGGAGGGATTGGTCGTGTATTGAATCTCCCCTTTTTCATTAAGTAAATATACTTCTCCTTTAAACGTCACATTGTTAAAAATATCTCTTATAGTTGCAGGATTTATTTCAACCTTTACAAACTTTTGTTTATCATTGTAAAAATAATCCAAATTACGGATAATACTAAAGGTTTCAAAATTCTGATTGGAAGGTGTATCAATGAGAATTTGTGAGCCATTACTATTTTTTAAGGCTTCTTTGAAGTGTGTTAATTCTTGTTGAAGGCTGGCAATTGAATAAACCCCTCCTGAATAGATAATGGAAGAGTTATCCGTATAAAAGCGAATTGAGTTAATAGATGGGTTTATGGGTCTAGACTGATTAAAGTTCCGTAAAAAACTATTATGTTTTTCGATATAATCTATATCTGAGACATAATCCTTTTCTAAAAATAGATTTAGATTTAAATTCGTATATAACGAGGAGGAAATCCCTACCGCCTCGTCTATAATTGTTTTAAATTCTCTATTAATCTGCTGCAATGCCAAAGTGGAATCTTGCATTTGCTGCTTTTTAACATTTTCAATGGTTACGATGTAAAAGATTACATTGGTTAAAACGATTGGAATAAATACCGCAAAAAAGTACATGACAAGCATTTTATTTTTTAATCGAATATTATGAAAACTCCTGCTAGTCTTCATTTTCCTATCACATTTCTTTCGTTCATTAATTTATTCCGATACTCAGAAGGAGTGATATTTTCAAACTTACCAAAGATAGTGACAAAGTAATCAGTATTATTAAATCCCACACATTCAGCAATTTCATAAATTCTTTTTTCTGATTGACGCAGCATTTTTTTCGCTTCATTAATTCTTACTTGCAGTAAATAATCCTTGAAGTAGATTCCATAGGTTTTCTTAAACAGTTGTCCTAAATATACTGGATTCATAAAAAACTTTCTTGCTATGGTTTTTAAGCTAATGTTTTCATGGTAATGGAAGTCAATGTATTGTTTTATTTTGTGTACTTCGCCATTAGCAGACTGTTTTCTTAATTTAGATATTTCATCTTTACACTCTATCATAAAATTAATGATTAGTTCCTTTAGCTGAGGTAATGTCAAGTTGTAATTATGTAAGGTATATATAATACGATAGGAATGTAAACTTGAAGGTTCTCCTCCCATTTTCCTTATAATTTTTAAAACAGAATGTACAAAACTATTAAGAGAAGCTAGAAAAGCCGTGTGAGATAAGTTTTTTGATACTAGAGATTGAAACAGGGTCTCTAGTGATAGAATGATCTGAGTTGTTGATTCTTCTTCAATATGTTCAACTAATGATTGATAAATGGTTTCGTCGGGTTCAGCAAAAGAGATCGGTTTATCGACAATGTCTTCAAAGATAATGATTCCATTTTCGTTGTTTGTATATTTATGCTGTTTTGCCATTTCAACACCATCTGCTGATTGTTTCAACAACGTAAGACTCGGAACAGCTTCACCAACATAAAAGGTAAAATCCTCCGATAGTCTGTTTGTAAGTTCCTTTTTTACCCACGTCATAAATTTCTTAATGCTCATTTGAAACCTTGCTAAGTGATTAGAGGTAATAAGGACACCTACAGCACACTGTCCTGCCTTTTGAATCCATATTCTTTCATGGCTGCTGCAAACATCCTGAATGACATTAGCTAATGTCAATTGGATCCGTCTTACCCTTTCCTCATTGTTTAAAGTAGACTCGCCAAGTATTCCATTTACTTCAATTAGTAGGTAAATGAACTCATTAGGGTTTCCTACGGAAAGAAGATTTAAAAGGTCTACTGAATGAGCATTGTCCGCTGCATTCCCTAATAGGAGATGGTTAAACACGATTTTTGCTTGTTCTTCCAGCCTTTGTTCATGAAGCTTTTTTTGTTCGTTGATGGTATTCGAAAGTGATCTTAGTGTTTGTTCAATTTCATCCTGATCGATTGGCTTTAAAACAAAATCATATACACCGTATCTTAATGCTTGTTGTGCATATTTAAAGTCACTGTGTCCACTGATAATAATAAATTTTGTTTGAACTCTTTCTATTTCGATTGCTTGCTTAATGAGCCCAATTCCATCAAGTACGGGCATACGGATATCAGTAATAATAAGATCTGGGTTTACTTCATGCATCATCTGTAAGGCGTCCTCGCCGTTTGCGGCCTCACCAACCACCTTAAAGCCGCAGTCTTCCCAATTGATTAGATTTCTTAATCCTTTGCGGAAAAACATTTCATCATCTACTAATATTACTTTGTTCATCTCCGACACACCCCTGTTTCCATAAGAAGTAATGAATCTATCATTTTATCCATGTCTTAACGGTTTAAACTTTGATTTAATAGTTTAAAAATGTGCTAATAGTCTTAAACCGCCAGTACATTTAACTAGTAAAAGAATGTCAACTTGATAGCGCTTACAGATATTTCACAAGAAGGAAAATAATTAATTAATTTACCTTCTATTAATTTTATTTTATTTTATTATAGCTACAGAAATATAGTTTGTCTATCGGACAAACAAAGTCCTATCACGAAATTTTTCAAAACTTATAATATATTTAAAAACTTATTTTCCTAAAAATAAAAAAGAGCAGGCTTTTAAAAGCTTACTCTCACACCGTATGATAAATTATTTAATAATCTTAACCTCTTGCTCATCAATAACCACTTTTTCATTCTCCGCTAAGTTAGTAAAGATAACTGGCGTAATAATAGAAGGTACTTTGTCTTTAATTGTTTGAAAGTCAGCTTCGAGCAACTTTTGACCCTTTTTTACCCTTTGTCCATCACTTACAAACGAAGTAAAGCCTTCCCCATTTAAAGATACGGTTTCAAGACCAACATGAATCAAAATTTCTCTGCCATCAGTAGACTTTACGCTGACCGCATGTTTGGTAGGAAAAACACTGATTACTTCACCATCTACCGGAGATACAACCGTGCCATTTGTTGGATTTACAGCAAAACCATCGCCAATCATTCTTTGAGAAAAAACTGGATCAGGAACGACCTCTAGAGGTACGATTTCCCCTTCTAATGGCTGCATAATCGTAGTATCCACTTCTACCTTTTTACCTTTAAATAAGTTTTTAAACATAAATAATACCGCCTTTTTGAACATAAGTTATTTTCCTCATTATTTTCCCCTAATTTTATTCCTTTATCAAAACATCCGCTTAGGACAGATTTTTTGAAATTTTCTCTATAATCAACATTACGTTTTGACACAGTAACAAAAATAACCGCACGAGATGATTGTGCGGACATGATAGGGTTAAGAAGCTATTTTACTAAAACTACTACATAGGTTTTTTAATGTGTACAATCTTGCTGTTATGATAAATAATTCATTGTAGTTGTTTTTTACGTATTCATCAATGATGTTAATTCCTTTCTTGAATTGCTCCACTAAATAAAGCGTGTATTTTTCATCCCAATCAAACTGGTTTATTCTAATCAGTTCATCTGCTACTATTTGAAACTTATATTCTTCAATCAGAAATTTAATTTGCAATAATTTATTGTTATCAATTCTAAAATTGTTCTTATTTCTTTGATTTTGAACAAATTTAATAAAACCATTAATATTTTCTGCCAATATAATTGCTTTTTGCATTTCAGGCTGCATTTTATCCTCTCCTCAAAGTCTAAACTCTAATTATATCTATAGAGAGTGTATGTTTAGGCATTATAGGATGATACCAGGTTTCACTCGTTCATCCTCATTCTTTTCCTAGCTTTGAATTGTTCATATTTTGAGGGCTTTGGATGTGAATACAAGGCATTAATGGATGCTCTAACACTTGAACAATAACCACAATTGGAACATTTACCGTCTTCAAACAATCTTAAATTCCTACACTCTGGACATTTTACTATTTCCATAGACATCCCCTCCACCGCTCCTTTACTGCTTTTAGTCCTATTTTATGAAGGGATGAGTGAATATATTTTTATAGTTAACGAAAATAACCAAAAAACGGTCATAGTAAACCCTCCTCCAGCCGGGTCCAGAATTTTATACCCCTTAAAGCTTCCTCTCATCAGGCAAAATTAGATCTATCCCACAATGCTTGTCCACTAAAAATAGCCTGTACAAAAAACGCATATTTCATCCTGAGAGGCGAAATTCGGCCCTGAGAGACGATTTCATTGAATGAATGGGTGGTATTTTTCCACATGCTCACTAATTAAGTCAAATACACATTATTTCCCTTTTTTCCCTTGAAATACATTTCTCACGTGTTAGTATAAGGTCATTGAAAAAACCAAGAACAAAAATACGAACATACGGGAGAGATTGCATGCTTGAAAGAAAGACGATTGCATTTATAGGAGCTGGGTCGATGGCCGAGGCTATGGTTTCGGGTATCGTAGCTTCTGAGAAACTGGCTCCAAAAAATATTTTTGTAACCAACCGAAGTAACCACCACCGCTTATTAGAGCTACAAAACATATACGGAATAACAGCGGTAAAACGGGAACATTTAAACTTAAACTCTATGGATATCATCGTCCTCGCTATGAAGCCAAAAGATGTAGAAACCACTTTACACTCAATTAAAAACACCTTAAAACCACATCAACTAATCCTGTCTGTACTAGCTGGGATATCAACTACATTTATTGAAAAAAATGTACCCTTTGGTCAACACGTCATTCGTGTTATGCCGAATACTTCCAGTATGATTGGCGAATCGGCTACGGCCATTTCCGCTGGAAAACACACTTCAAAACAAAACATTTCACTGGCTATAGAACTGCTTCAATGTATCGGTGAAGTTTACACGATACCTGAAGAAAAGATGGATATTTTCACGGGAATTGCAGGCAGTGGACCTGCGTACTTCTATTACTTAATGGAGCACATGGAAAAAGAAGCTCAAAGGAGCGGTCTTAATTCTCAAATAATTCGGAAAATCATCGCCCAAACGGTCGTTGGTGCAGCAAGAATGATACAAGAACAAGGTACGTCACCCGAAATACTAAGAGAAAATGTAACCTCCCCTAACGGAACAACGGCAGCTGGTTTAGCCGCTTTAAAGGGGCATGGCGGCGGAAAAGCAATTACTGAGGCGATCAAACAAGCAGCTATCCGTTCCAAAGAGATTAGCCTTCAGCTGGAAAAATCTGAAATTGGCACAGGGGTGATCGGATGATTTCGACTTCAAAGCCACTTAGAATAGTTATTAAAATTGGCAGCAGCTCTTTAACAAGCCGCCATGGGGAGATAAGCCGCAGAAAAATCGAAAAGCTTGCCAATGAAATAGTATATCTCAAGGATCTTGGCCATGAAGTGGTCCTAGTATCGTCCGGTGCTGTTGCTGCTGGATACCGCAGACTCGGCTGTCTAGAAAGACCAAAAACACTACCAGAAAAACAGGCTGCAGCCTCCATCGGTCAAGGATTATTAATGGAATCCTATTCTGAGCTTTTTTTATCAAACGGGTATGTTGCTGCGCAAATATTAATTACCAAGAGTGATTTTCTCGAAGAAGACCGCTATCGAAATGTCCGAAACACCATAAACGTTTTATTAGAGAGAGGTATTGTTCCAATCGTCAACGAGAATGACACCGTGACCATTGATCGGTTAAATTTCGGTGACAACGATACCCTTTCGGCAAAGGTTGCTGGATTAATAGACGCCGATTATTTAGTCATTTTATCCGATATAGATGGGCTATTTAATGAAGATCCAACAAAAAGCACCAATGCCAAATTGCTGGAGTATGTAACGGAGATTACACCTGAAATTGAATCTGCTGCGGTTGGTTCTGGAAGTTTGCTAGGAACTGGAGGAATGAGATCGAAAATTGAAGCAGTTAAGATTGCTATGGCTTCTGGAATTACTACATTTCTCGGAAACGCAGCCCGCAAAAATATTGTCATTGACGGAGTATTAGGTAAGGCTAAGGGTACTTATTTTAAAAGTAAAAAACCTTCGGCCTATACAAATCATAAGGAAAAATGGATAGCCTTTAACTCCTGAGAATGATGGCCAACCGACATAGTTCCAAAAAAAGAGGAGGATTTGATGAATTTATTAAATGAAAAATCAACGGTGGAAGTACAGGCAATACGGGCAAAAAAAGCAGGGAAAGTGTTAAGCCTTTTATCAACAGAAGATAAAAACCATGCTTTATATGCTATGGCTCAGAGATTGGAAACAGAGTTTGAATTCATCTTAGCTGCAAATGAGAAGGACTTACAGGCAGTACGCGAAAAAGGGTTCAATGAAGCCTATATAGATCGTTTGGCATTATCAAAAAAAAGAGTCTTTGAATTTTCGGATGGACTGCGTCAAGTTGCTGTACTAGAAGATCCTACTGGGAAGATTCAACTAAGTAAAAGATTGGAAAATGGACTACAGGTTTCAAAGATTTCCGTTCCGTTAGGTGTGATTGGAATGATTTATGAAGCAAGACCAAATGTCACCGTGGACGCCACAGGGCTTGCCTTAAAGTCTGGAAACGCAATTATTCTAAAAGGTGGATCATCTGCGATAAATTCTAACCGAGCAATTGTGGAAGTTATCCACCGTTCCCTTTCAGATAGCAAAATTCCGAAGGAAGCCGTTCAATTTATTGATAGTACGAACCGGGAGGATTCACAAGCATTGTTCACAATGAGAGAACATATTGATGTACTAATTCCACGTGGCGGTGGTTCCCTTATTCATGAAGTGGTTAGCAATGCAAGTGTCCCCGTGCTAGAAACCGGGGTCGGGAATTGCCATCTGTACATTGATTCAGATGCAAATGCGGCGATGGCGTTAAAAATCTTAGTAAATGCTAAAACCGATCGTCCTGCTGTATGCAATGCGATTGAAACAGTGATTGTGCACCGGGATTGGCTGACAAAGCATAAAATGGAATTCATCAACACTTTGTCCAATCATAAAATTAGTGTTCATGGGGATGAACATACCTTAGCTGAGATTCCGGATGCTACCCTTGCAAATGGGGAAGATTGGGCAAATGAATATTTAAATTTACACATTGCCATGAAGGTTGTACGGCATGTTGATGAAGCGATTGAACATATCGAACTATACGGAACCAAGCATTCGGAAGCAATCATTACAGAAAACGATGAAACGGCTGATTATTTTATGCAACGAGTGGACGCAGCTGCCCTCTATCATAATGCTTCAACAAGATTTACGGACGGTGGTGCTTTAGGCTTCGGGGCTGAGATTGGAATATCTACTCAAAAACTTCATGCTCGTGGTCCAATGGGATTGGACGCTCTGACAACCGTAAAATTTATCATGAATGGTAATGGGCAAATACGATAACGATAAAATAGTAGTTTTTTATAAATAATAGGTATAGAAAACAAATTGAAAGGTGGTGATGACATGGAATACGTTATTACAGATGCAACTTGGGCATGGCTGATGGTTCCTATGCTCTCAATTATTGTACTATCCGTTATAACTTATTTTACAGAAAAAGGAGAAGGTTAAATGACTATTAACGTACCGACGTTAATTTCAATTACTATTTATTTAGTTGCTATGTTGGTTATCGGGATTGTAGCAGCAAGATTGACAAGAGATTTAAATGACTATGTATTAGGCGGAAGGCGGCTTGGTGCAGGAGTTGCTGCCTTAAGTGCAGGAGCCTCTGACATGAGCGGCTGGTTAATGCTCGGACTCCCCGGAGCGATGTATATAGGGGGCATGAGTGAAATATGGTTACCAATTGGATTATCTATTGGTGCCTATCTTAATTGGCAATTTGTCGCTAAACCATTACGTGTTTATACAGAAGTATCAAAAAACTCCATAACACTTCCTGACTTCTTTGAAAATCGATTCCGTGATGATTCTAAAATTCTGCGTGTCGTCTCTTCAATTGTTATTCTCGTATTCTTCACATTCTATACATCTTCTAGTCTTGTAGGTGGAGCTATTTTACTAGAGAATTCATTTGGAATGGATTATAAATTAGCCTTATGGGTCGGCGCAGCGGTTATTCTCTCTTATACCCTCTTTGGAGGATTCCTAGCAGCAAGCTGGACAGATTTTATTCAAGGTATTTTAATGTTCATGGCTATGATTATTGTCCCCATTGTGGCAATATATGAACTTGGCGGCTGGAATAAAACGGTTCAAAAAATTGGCTCCATTGACCCTTCACACCTAGATGTATATTCAGGTGCGACAGTGGCAGGTGTTATTTCATTATTAGCTTGGGGGCTTGGCTACTTTGGGCAGCCACATATCCTGGTCCGTTTTATGGGCTTACAGTCAACCAAGGATGTTCCGAAGGCACGTTTAATTGGAATGGTGTGGATGATATTTTCCTTATTTGGTGCAGTGTTTGTAGGTTTCGCAGGTATTGCTTACTTTGCGGATTTTCCGCTGAGGAACCCTGAAACAGTCTTTATCATGTTCTCACAAGTTTTATTTAATCCTTGGGTAGCTGGTTTTTTACTCGCAGCCATTCTCTCAGCAATCATGAGTACTGTAGACTCACAACTACTCGTTTCTTCTAGCGCATTAGCCAATGATTTTTACAGATCACTATTCAGAAGAAACGCTTCCCAAAAAGAAGAAATGATTGTTGGCAGAATTGCTGTTCTTGGAATTGCCATTATTGCAATTCTGTTAGGATACGACCCTGAAAGCAAGGTTCTAGAACTTGTAAGTTATGCCTGGGCAGGATTTGGGGCAGCCTTTGGACCTGTTATTATCTTAAGTCTTTTCTGGAAACGGATGACTAGAAATGGTTCCCTTGCCGGGATGATTATGGGCACTGTTACGGTTATTGTCTGGTCCATGCTGTCAGGTGGATTATTTGATGTATATGAATTAGCACCGGGATTCTTATTTAGCATTGTATCAATTATCATCGTAAGCCTTCTTGATAAAAGTCCTTCCAACGAGGTTCAGGAAGAATTTAATACCTATCGTTCAGAGTTAAAACAATCTTAACCGTAAAAGCCCCCTTGAATCGTGCTTGTGCACACTTTGATTCCAGGGGGTTTTCTTAGTGAAATTTTTTTGCAATTTTATTATGTGTTACTTCAATTTTCCCGGGCAGGACAAACAGATATTCAATGAGGCTTTCAAGCAAATCCATTAATAAAGCAGTAGTCTCGTAATCCATTTCCGTTTCTAATTCAAGCATCCGATGTAAGGATCCATCTGTTGTAAGCAGATGGCTTAAAGATTGAATTGGTTTTGCGAGATCAACTTGATTTGGGAGGATTTCAAGCTGCTGTGATAAAGGCTGTCCTTTACTTTTTTCTTTAAGAAAATGTTTAAGGATACTTTCAATGACACGTTTAGACATAACGGCAGTAGCTGAATTTTCTCTAGATTCAAATACATTTATGCTTGAGCGATAAGCTCGTATAAGGTCTTTTGGTATATTAGGGAGACTTTCTAAATGATTAATGAGATGTTTGGAAGCTTGGATGTCGTAGATATACGTATCAGCATGTTCATTCTCTTCATCCTTGGTCATAATTATAAATACCGTTGATTTTTTACACGTAGGACAACTGGACTCCGTTAGTAATCCATTCTTACTGCTCTGGAAGTTTGCATTAATCATAAATTCGGTTATATTTCGGCACTGAGGGCACTCACTTTTTATGCTCTTTGGAATTTTTAAATTTCCATATCGAATGTAAGAGCTGACGGAACCAGGATTGATCTTTCTCATACCTTAGCCTCCCTTCTTTTCCACTTCATGTAAATATAATTTCTTATTTATTCTATACTTTATTAGTTTTCCCCTAAAAAGAAAAATCATGTTCTATTCGGACAAGCAAAAGAACTTCAGAAATAAAGAAATTAAAAAAGCAGCGTACCTTTGAAGGTAAAGCTGCTTTTTGTGCGATATATATTTATTAACAAAGAAGTGCTCATCCGATTAGAATGTCTATGTACATTATTTGCTTGGAGCAACAAGTACACGTACGCTATCTTCAACTCGATGCGCAATATTTAAATGAGTTTTTTTAGCTTGTCTTAAATATTCGTCTGTGACAGTTTCCCAAGCATTAAGTGCTTCATTTGTATAATCAATGAATGCCTCGCTATTTTGTTCAAAAAGTTCCTCAGTTCTTTCAATTAAATCAAAGGCTGAGTTAATTGGAGTTAAATAAAACTCCTCAAATTTACTAGCGGCTTCAATTACGTGACTAAAAGTTTCAGTGACTTCATGAGCAGATTCATTTGTTTTAAACATGTTGTTTTGGAATGATCCTTTACTCAAATCGCTATTTAATTTTGTTGCTTGCTCAAAAAGGCCCATTAAAGTTTTACGGTATACTCCACTGAACTTTGTTGTTTCTTTTACAGCCTTTAAGTAAAGTTCTTGGCGTTGTTCTCTATAATCTCTTGTAAGAGATACTGCACCTTCAAATTGATTCCAAAATGTTGCAATAAATGAATCCGTAACATAACTTGGTTCATTTTGCTTTACTTCTTTTGGGACCTCAACTTTCTGAACCTCGACTTTTGGAACATCCACTTTTTTATCTTCCTTTTTCAGGACTTCTTCTCTTTGATGAATCACCTTTTGTACCATCTTCGTTCCTCCTCATTTACTTAGTAAATTTCTCTATTTTACCCTCCCTATGAAACGGAGGTATGTAGAGCCTTAAGAAAACTTTTTAATAAATTGATTGAGCATAGATTGGTTTAGCTCGAGTTGTCTGGCATTACTCTTTAAGGTACTTTACCAACATCATTAGTAAAAATACTATAGGTGTATTTTACACATATGAGTCATGCTTAGTCAATTACATATAAAAATAATATACATAAAATTCATTGTTTTATCTATTTTTTGGCTATTAAGAAAATTATGATAGATCCGGCTGTTATAGCTAATTATTGCTTTTATCAACCTCAGAATTTGATTCAATTATACTTACTAGTTCGTCAATGATATCGTTTAGCTTCATCATGCTTGTATCTTTCTTAAGAATATTAGAAGTTTTAAGTAGCAAAATTTCTTCTTGCTCACTCACAATAATACCTCCATTCATAAAATTATCACTAACTTCGGATTACTATTACTCATATATGTAATTTACATTTATAATAACTCATTTCATACATATATGTAAATTACATATATGTATTTTTTTAATTTTTTTTCATGACCAAATCAATAATTTTGAATAATAATATACCCGCTGCCAAAAAAGCGGTGTATTGTATCCTCATGCAATACATTACTTCTTTATATTTAATGCACATATGAACGAAATATATGTTGGAACATATTGTTCATTAAAATTTAGAGTTTTCTATATTAATATAGTAGTTGTATACATCTAGTTTGAGGAGGATTTTATGCTTAAGAAAATAATCGCACCTTTTGTTTCCTGCTCAATTTTAATGTCTGGTATTTTATCCGTTTCTTCGTTAGCTCCAATAGAAGCAAGTGCTTCTTCCTATAATGAACTGGCAGAACGTCCTTTTATGGGGTGGAGCAGCTGGAGTTCGATTCGAAAAAATCCAACAGAGGATAAGATTAAAGCAGCTGCAGATGTGCTGGCATCAAAATTTAAATCGCACGGCTATAAATATGTTAATCTTGATGATTATTATATGCTCGATTGGAGGACTACCGTAGATGAATATGGCAGGTGGGCCGTTGACCCTAAGAAGTTCCCTAACGGAATGAAAGCACTTGGGGACTATATTCATAATAAGGGATTGAAGTTCGGCCATTATGTAACACTTGGGATTCCAAAAGCAGCGGTAGATCAAAACACACCAATTGAAGGTACACCTTATCATGCAAAAGATATCGTGGACTTTAGCAAACCCCAAAAGAAAAACTTTAATTATGAAGAAATGTATGCCATCGATTTTTCAAAGCCTGGTGCACAGGAGTTTATTGATTCCTGGGCAAGGCTGTTTGCATCCTATGGAATCGATTATCTAAAAATTGATGGTGTTAGAAACCAAGATATAGCCGATGTCGAGGCATGGGCTAAGGCACTCGAGAAAACAGGCAGACCCATACATGTGGAGTTGTCCAATAACCTCGATATTAAACATATCTCTACTTGGAAACAATTATCCAATGGCTGGCGTACAGATCATGATGTCGAAGCATACGGGACACCCTACCTTGCTTCGTGGAAAAAAGTAACGAGAAGATTTGATGATGTTGCCCAGTGGCAGCCTCATGCAGGTCCTGGCGGCTGGAATGACTTAGATTCACTGAATGTAGCAAATGGCAGCAAGGATGGTTTAACAAATGATGAGAAAATATCATATGTTTCTTTATGGGCGATTGCGGCGTCTCAGTTTGTTATTGGAAACGACCTGACAAAGCTGGATGATTTCGGACTAAGTCTATTAACCAATGATGAGATTCTAGATGTCAATCAGAGTGGTGTTGCAGGGAAGCGATTATATAAAAAGGGTGACACTCAGGTCTTTTACCAAAGCCTTCCCGACGGTTCCTATAATATAGCTCTTTTTAATACTGGCTCATCTAAACACGATGTAACTGTTAAATGGGCAGAGTTAGGGATTGAAGGAGCTGCATTGGTACGTGATTTGTGGAGTCATCAAGATTTAGGAGGTATGGGTAAAGGCTTTACAGCTAAACTATCCACTCATGCTTCACGTATGATCAAAGCAGTGCCAGCTTCAGCACTTACTGTCTCCCCTGCAAGTGGAGAAACTGGGTTAAACCCTTCAAAGGTCACATTAAACTGGGAGGCAATTCCTAATACCCACAGTTACCATGTGCAGGTGGCGACAGAGCCAAGTTTTAAAAATATTGTTGTTGATCAAACCGTATCTGTACCAACTGCAGATGTAAAGGACCTTTATAAAGATACTCGTTATTACTGGAAAGTATCCTCATTATCAGGAGAAAAGGTAAAACAGATTGGAATTTATTCCTTCCATACGGAATTAACGAAAGTTCCAAACGGGCCAGATTGGGTGTTGGCGGACAGGAAAAATAATGATTCTGTTTCACTCAGCTGGAATCCAGCATTTGGGGCAGAATCCTACACAGTCTATCGAAAAGAAGTTAATATCCTTGGTTTAAGCAGCGACTACAAACCCATTGCAAAAGATATACTAGACCCAAACTTTATAGATAATAGCGCCGAGCTGAAAAGTGGCGTCACCTATTCTTATAGGGTAACAGCAGTCAACAAAATAGGTGAAAGTAAAAAATCAACGGAAGGGATTTCAGATAATCAATCCTCTGTAAAGATGACTGCTCTTCTTATTGTTTCTTTTACCTTAGCAGCAGTAGCAATTATTTTTATTATTGCTAGAATCAAATCTAAATCTACTAAACAAGCTGAATTGGCAAATAAACGCGCTTCCTAGTCCAATTATATGAATGTCTATGCTTACCTTATAAAAATGGCGGGGCACCCTTTATTATATCGAAGGGTGCCCCGCCATTTTGTTTATTTAGCAAGATTGTAACATATCTTCATTCATCCTTTAACTGATGATACCCCTCTGCAACAAACTCCCAATCACGTAAAAAGTATGACCATAAGTTGGGGCGGCGCCTAACCGCCAGCGGGTGGTAAGCCACTGTGGTTTGATAGCCTTGAACATTGTGCCATGTTCCGCGTAATGCTTTTACGTCTGCTTCCAAGTTACGAAAAAAGGATTGGACAGCCACATTTCCTAAGCATAGAATAAGTTTGGGCTTTTTTTGTACAATTTGTTGTTCTAAATGAATCATACAGGTTTGGCGTACCTCATCCTTGTCATAAGCACGCACTGGCCTTCTTTTGAGGATATAAGTTACGTACAAGTCGTCCTTTTTTAAGCCAGCTTCACCTGCAGCTTGTTGTAAAGTTTGTCTTGTTCCGCAAACAACTGGTTCCCCTGCACGGTCTTCCCTTGCTCCAGGATTATCTAGAATAACCATAATCGGTGCTTCTGGATTACCTTCACCCCAGACCATACGTGATCCGTGCTGATAAAGACCACATTCCCGGCAATTTTCAATGGTTTTTGGGGTCGGTTCCTCTGGCCATAATTCAGGACAAAATGTAGACATACCTTCCATCTCCTGATACTCGTTTTTCATTCAATGAATGTTTTTTTTCCAATAATCAATTACGTACTCAACTTGTTTTTTAGCTACTATATTTACCGCGTAATACACGATATCTTTATATTTCATTTTTCGTATAGGATTTTTTCTAACATTGTGCAGATCTCTCATAACTGCTATATCTGGGAGGGTAAATGCCACTAAAATAATTGCCTTATTTCCATTAATCCCCCAAGTACCTCTCGAACCTAAAACTAGAGGCAAGGGTTTATTACATTTCTGAAGATAATTGTAAACCCACTCTTGTTCGCTAGATTTTTATTATCCATTCAGTCCTCACCTTTTATTGTGAAAAAACAGCCAATATAAATTGGCTGTTTCCTTAACGATCAAGTCCCTTTTTAGTCTTACCAACATTATCATTTGGTGAGTCACCGGTACCGTCTTTACTTTTGCTATTAGGGGTTCCGTAAATTTGGTTATCCGCAGTTACTTTAGCTCCTGTTTGAACATCATCTTTCGTCTTCATTTTGTCATCTCCTTTAGTTAATCAGTTATATTATCTATAGCGTGTAACAGAAATATACAGAAGAACTAAATCTATCAATTATGATTGAATTTATGGTTTAATTAGAATGGAACTAACATAGAGGAGCTTTTTATATGAATCAGGAATTTCTTTATATTATTATCATCATTGCATTTGGGTATCTGTTAAAACGTCTAAATATCTTACAAGAAAAAGATGGAGAAGTGATTTCAAAAATTATTTTTAAAATTACCCTTCCCGCCTTAGTGCTTGTAACATTCGATTCCGTAAAAATAGAAACTTCATTAATCGTACTACCCGTGATTGTACTGATATACGGAATTATAACAGCCATACTAGGCTTATTAGTGTTTAAAAATGAGGATAGAGAATTAAAGGGTTCTCTCCTAATGCTATCTTCCGGGTTTAATGTAGGCTTATTTGCATTTCCTTTAGTTTATGCAATCTGGGGGATAGATGGCTTAACTTATTTTAGTATGTTTGATGTTGGAGCATCATTTGTGGTCTTTGGAATTTGTTTTATTTTAGGCAGTTATTTTTCAGAAGAAGGTCTCAGGCTTAACCCAATGGAAATTCTAAAAAAACTGGGCAAGTCTATTCCATTAATGACCTACCTTATCGCAAGTATTTTAAATCTTATCCATATCCAATTACCAGACTTGATCATTAATATTGCAGATAAAATCTCTGGAGCAAATATGCCGTTGTCCTTATTGTTATTAGGACTCTTTTTAAATTTTAAATTCGATAAACAATTTATTAAGCCTATGGTGAAATTTTTAACTTTTCGTTACGGTTTAGGGATTATAGTTGGTTCGGTCTTATACTTTATGCTTCCCTTCGATACCATGTTTCGATATACCATTCTAATTGGACTGTTACTGCCGGTTGCAGCTTCTGCCTTAACATTTGCAGTTGAATTTAAATATAGTACCAACAGCACCCGCTTTATTGCCACGATGTCCAATATAACAATTTTAGTTAGTATTGTTATTTTGTATATATTCGCAAACTTTATATAGTGAAGAATCAAAACCCACTAGGTATGAACTTAGTGGGTTCAACTGTTTGTTTTAAATTTTCTCGGTTTAAGATGATTATCTAAAACTTGGGGTAAATTAATAGAGGAGGTAATGAAATGATTGTTTACCATGGGTCGATAAAAAATTTTCGAAATTTCACTAAAGAAACGGTAGTCCAAAATTTAGGTAATGATATCAATACGATTGGATTTTGGTTTACTTCGGATATCCATACAGCAAAACCTTTTGCAATTGGTTCTGAGACGTTGATAGAGAAATCAAAGAGCGAGTTTTGGGAGAATGGAGAACCAAAGATCATACAATATGAAAAAACTGTTAGCGGCTATATCTATAAAGTTTATATAGATGAACCTAATTTAAAGATTTACGAATCAAATAAAGAGGAATCATATGATCTGTTTATGAGGGAACGTGATCTATATTGTGATTATTTAGGTGCAAAAAAAAGAAACGTAACCTGGAAAGATACTGCCATCCTTTTAAATAAAGAAGAAGCCAATACAGCATTTCGAAAGAGCCTTATGAAACAGGGATATGAAGGCTTGTTAATAAAAAAGGCTCTCATCCATAATATGATTACAGATTTGTACTGCATTTTTTCAGAGGACTCACTGCTTATCACAGAAGTTATTCCTTTAGACGTTTTAAACAAATAAATGAAGACGGACCCCACTAGAGTCCATCCAAAATAAAGTTCAATATTTTTAAAGACTTTTTGCGTTAAATGTGTCTCCGCCCTTTAAGGTACCGGTTTTGAATCCTTTATTAAACCATCTTTTCCTCTGCTCAGAGGTTCCATGTGTAAAGCTATCAGGTACAACGTAGCCTTGTGCTTTTTTCTGGATATTATCATCTCCAACCGCATGTGCTGCATTTAGTGCCTCTTCAAGGTCGCCCTTTTCTAGGTAGCCCTTCCCTTCTGCATAGTGCGCCCAAACACCGGCCAAGTAGTCCGCCTGCAATTCAAATCGAACTGAATACTCATTGGTCCGCTTCTCGGCTGGTGAAGCTTCTTCTTCACTATGTAAAAGGGTCTGGACATGGTGCCCTACCTCATGGGCAATTACATACGCCATCGCAAAATCACCCGGTGCTTGGAACCTTTGCTTTAGTTCCTGATAAAAACTTAAATCAATATAAAGTTTGTGATCACCCGGACAATAGAATGGTCCCACAGCGGAATTAGCCGCACCACATGCCGACTGAACGCTATCTCTAAACAAAACGAGCTTGGGATTTTCGTATACCATGCCTCGTTTTTCGAATTCAGCAGACCATACATCTTCTGTATCCGCAAGGACTACAGAAACGAAATCAGCCAATTCCTCCTCTTGTGTGGATACATTCATATGAGTGTTTGGATTGGTTGGAGTAGTGTTCATTAAATCTCCTGGGTTACCTCCGAGCAATGCAAAGAGGAGAATGACCACAATACTCCCAATTCCTCCTCCAATCACCGTTTTTCCACCCATGCCCATACCTCTGCGGTCCTCAACGTTTGAACTTTGCCGTCTTCCTTTCCAAAGCATTATTTTATCCCCCTAACGTATTAATGATGAATAGTGTTTCCCCTTTTCTAGTCTCTATCAAACAAAACATCATTGGTTATTAGACACAAAAAAATGTTCAGGAGAATATCCTCCTGAACACTTTAACAGCTAATATATTAATTGTTTTCATTCCTTTAGTCGAGGTTTAGCAGGATCACAATTTGGCGGCTCGATGTTTGCGGATTCTGCTAATTTCATTAGATAATAACATTCTTCCCGGTACATATGATCAGCCATTAACGGTGCAAAGGTTCCCAATGCTTGATTACTTAGTTCTAATTCTTCTAGTTCTGTTAAGAAATTTTGAAATAACTTAATTTCTAATTGTGCGTCATTCGTCATTTTTGTCAAAGCTGGAAAGGTAGTCAAATTGGTTCTTAAATATCCTGCCAACTCTACTGCTTTTAGATAAAAACCTTCAAAGTCTTTCTTAAATGCCTTGCTTTTCTCTCTTAGTTTCTTTTCAACACCATCTAAATTTGAATAGATAGCGTCTGAGTGACCAGCTGCGTCCAATAACCAAAGAAGGTGATGATGAAGTTCATGATAAACGGGAGGAACTTTCCCCTCTTTTAAATGATTTAATATTCTTAAATATTCTTCTAATTCATTAACCATGTGATTTATAAAAGTAGGTGAAAGGTGAATTTTTATTTTTCCTACAAGGTGTTTTCTTATCAATTCTAACTTGAATTCCCGTAATTTTAGTACCTCTGGTTCTACTTGATCTGCTAGTTGTGTCAGGGGTGAAGATTTTGCACGTTCTAAAAGTGTATCAAATATGTTAATAAAATGTGCTGCATGCTCAATCTCAACTTTTTGAATGGGGGCAAGAGCTTCAAATATAAACCTAGAATGATCACCTAATATTTGAAGCCAAAAACGGTGTTCAAATCTGGCTGACCTTTCAAAAACTTGATTCATTTCTATTCCTCCTAGGAAAAAAAATACCCATACTAAGTTGATATTTATTCCCCTATGGCAGGACTTATGCACTTTGCGATTATGGCGGTTAAATGAACTTAGTTTTTGCTTTGCCGATTTTACTGGCGGATAGCCGAATTTACTTGCGGATAGCTACACGTACTTGCACGCAATAGCAGCGCGTCAACAAACTTTCTGCAGCGCTGTAAATCATGTTTTTGTGGCCGAAGTTCAACTTTCAAGGTCGCAGCTAAGTTTGTGTGAACGTACAACATATCTCGAAACTGATCAACCGCTCCACAAAACCTGGGATAACAGCTATCGCCTGTTCCAAATACCGCTGTTGTCATGTCTTTTCTACTAATCGATTCAAGCGCATGATATAGATTCCTCATTTCCCTTGGGATATCACCATTTCCCCACGTGTACGTTCCGATAGCTATTGCGTCATAATGAAATAAGTCAGATACAGAAAACTCTTCTATAGTGTAAAAAGATAACTCGACTGACTTCGTTAATAAGATTTGATAAAGATCCTCGGCCAATTCTTTCGTGTTTCCTGATACCGATGCGTAAACAATCGCAACTGATAATTTAGAGTTCGTCAAATCCATTTGATTGTGAGACCTTTGAATAGGTTCTGGACTTTTGTTCAAAGAAATCCGACTTTGTTTCATTCAACATTTCATCTCCAAAAATTTGAATCCACGGCATCGGATTGCTTCTTTCTTCATAAAGATTTTTCAAGCCAAGCTGTCTCAATCGTTTATTTGCTAAATATTCTACATAGCCATCAAATTCTTCTAAATCGATTCCTTTGATTTCGGCTAAGATATAGTGAGCCCACTCTTTTTCCAGCGCAACCGCTTCGTTAATGGCTTGATAGATATAGTTAATATTTTCGTCTGTATGAAGCTCCGGATTTTCAGTTAAAAGGATTCGAATAAATTGTGCAATAAAGTAGGCATGCTGCATTTCATCCCGTTGAATATAACTAATCATCGTACTTGTTTTCAGCATTTTTTGCTGACGTGCTAAATGATAGAAAAAGGCAAACCCGGCGTAAAAATAAATCCCCTCCAGGTTAATAGAGTTTACACATAACTTAAACAACGTTTGCGGCGTTGGATTTTGTCTAAATTCCTCGTAGGCATCTAAAATAAGTTGATTTCGTTTTCGGACAATGTGATCACTTTTCGCTTGATTAAATCGTTCATTTTGTTCACCGATAGGAATAAGTGAGCTTAGTATATAAGAATACGATTCATTGTGAACGGCTTCTTGTTGTGAAATAACAGCAAAGATCGCTTTAAAACTGGAGTCTGTCACATAATCCATTGCTTGGCTCATGGTTGGGGTCTGCAAGCTATCTAGTGAAGCAAGCTGTGTATTAATACGTAGAAACACATCTTTTTCTTGATTACTAAGAGAATCCCATTGTTTTATATCATCCTGCATATTAATTTCCTGCGGTTTCCAAAAATTTGATAATAGAGTTTGATATAAGTCGTACATCTTTGGGTAGGCAATATCATTCCAGTTAAGAATACCTGATGACTTTCCATTTATGATTCCAGTGGATTTGTTTGGAAAATCAGGATTTAGTAATTGTATTTTGGTTAACGGTGTATGAATCATCATTTTCAATCCCCCTCATTTCTTGTCTACTAACTTTGACATGCCTCACACTCTTCTATCTCCGATTGAGATGTACTTCTTATGTAATAAGTCGTCTTTAAGCCCTGCCTCCATGCTTCCTTATGAAGATTTAATAGCTCTACCGCTTTAATATCATGACGAACATAGAGGTTGAAGCTAATCGATTGATCGATATGGCGCTGTCTGGCCGCGTTTTGCCTAATACTCCATGTCTGATCCAATACATGACGAGTTCGTCGATAAAAATTGTAACTGTTATGGTTTAAATCAGGAGCCGTTACTTTAAATTTGAAATTTTTCTTCTCCTCCGCGTATTCCACTGCATACAAAGGGTCAATCCCATCTGTTGAACCGCCGATCTTTGCCGTAGAGGAGTTTGGAGCAATCGCCATCATCCAGCCATTTCGGACCCCATTCCTCGAAATCTCCCCCATTAATTGGTTCCATCGGTCAGATTTATACCCTTTGCGTTCAAAATACTTGCCTGATTGCCACTCCGAACCTTCAAATTTTGAATAGCTGCCTTTTTCCTTAGCCAATGCCATCGACGAAAGAATCGTAAGGTAAGCAATATCCTCATATAAACGATCTGCATATTCAACTGCTTCGTCAGACTCCCAAAAAATGCCTTCTAACGCCAGGAGGTGATGCCAGCCAAAGGTACCTAAGCCTACAGGACGATAGTGCTTATTCGTCACTTCGGCTTGCCCAACTGAAATGGTATTGAGATCAATGACATTGTCTAGCATTCTCATCTGAATAGGAATTAATCTTTCTAGTACATTCCCTTTTACAGCTTTCGGCAGATTAATAGATGATAGATTGCAGACAACAAAGTCCCCAGGTTTACGAACAATCACAATATTTCCTTCTTCATCCTTATATTCTTTAACAATCGTTGTGGCAGACATATTTTGTGTAATCTCTGTACACAAATTACTGCAAAAAATCGAAGCACGTCCATATCCTCTTGCATGTTTGTTTGGATTTTGACGATTGACTTCATCCCGATAAAACATATAAGGCGTACCAGTTTCTAATTGAGAAATCATAATTCTGGCCATAACATCCATTGCCCGATAGGTTTTTCGAGGAAGAAAAGGATGTTTTACTGCTTCTTCATACTTTTCCGTAAAAAACTTTACATCACACTCGTCATAAAAATCTTCTAAGCCTAGGGGATTCCCGTCTTGGTCCTTCCACCCCATTATTTGTTTTACTTGATGAGGACAAAAGGTATGCCATTCTCCAACACTTCGACCATTTTCATCTACCTCTTCTAATTTCTTCATAAATAAGTCAGGTATGGATACACCTGTAAAAATATCATGTGCCTTTCGTCTTTCGTCACCATTATTTGTCTTTAAGTCTAAAAAGCCATTCATAATATCCTTATGAAATACATCTACATATACGGCAATCGCTCCCTGCCTTTGGCCCAATTGGTCGACACTCACAGCAGTATCGTTAATAAGCCGAATCCATGGAACCACCCCAGAGGAATTACCTTTAAATTTCTTGATATCTGAACCTAAGGCACGTACCTTGCCTAGATAAACACCTAGCCCGCCGCCGTCTTTACTTAATCTAGCAATATCCCAATTGTTCAAATAAATTCCATCTAAAGAATCGTCTACTGTATCAATAAAACAGGAAGAGAGCTGTCCAAAGCTTTTTCCGGCGTTTGATAGAGTTGGTGTAGCAACGGTCATAAATAAGTTACTAAGTGCCCAGTATGCTTCTTTTACAAGGTTTACCCTGTTTCCTTTATGTTCTTTTCTCATTAATGTCATGGCGATGATCATAAACCGTTCTTGAGGTAACTCATAGAGATTTCCTTGGTAATCCTTTGCTAAGTAACGATCTGCTAGTAAAAACAACCCTATATAATTAAACAAATGGTCCCGTTCAGACGTTATTTCTGCGCCTAATAATTCAATCTCTTCTTTTGAATAATCTTGTAATAGATCCTCAGAATAGATTCCTATTTTAGTTAATTCAGCAATCAGAGTGTAAAAATTCCCGTATTTTTTTTCCGGCTTGTATCCCCTGCTGCTTGACGCATTTTGATAAAGTTCCTGTAAATAAAGATTTGCTGCTAGAAAGGTCCAGTTTGGATCACTCATTGAAATTTGATTTAATGCATAAAAAAGTGATTGTTCATATATTGAAGGGTCTTCAAGATTGGCGATTTTTTCCATTAATTCATTTGTGTTCAGATTATATTTTTCAGAAGCACTTTTCACTGCCGCCAAAACCGAATCATTTACTGAATAAACACTGTTTACTGCCATAGCAATTTCCTCATTTCTTTTCATAATGACTTCGTGAGAGAAACGACAAAAAACCCATCTATGAAGATGGGTTTGATAACGTGGAATAATCTATCATACAGGCTCAATCCCTGTAATAGTAGGATACCCTCGTTATATCTTCCCAGCTCCCGAAGAAGATAATACGTAATAGAAATGGCAGGTCTCCTGACTTGTGCTTCTTCCTACTCAAATCCCTTCCCGTCCGTAGACAGTGGATATGATTATTTCGTCAGCACTTACAGTTGCGGGTACAGTTCTGGATTCTCACCAGATTCCCTATTAAGTCTATACAGACACCATTTTTATTGGTTATTATCTATATTTAGTGTTTTGATTATTAATAAATACTAAATATTGTATAGATTCAACTATAATATACTATTTTCACTTTGACAATAATTAAATAATTCTCAGAAAATTATATACCAATGGTTTTTAATATGGTATATTAATTGGCAATTACATATCGTGTAAGAATTGGTGCCAAGCTGAGGCTTGGCTTAAAAGGGAAGAACGGTGCAAGTCCGTCGCTGTCCCGCAACTGTAATTCGGAGTGAATCACGCTATACCACTGTCTTTTGACGGGAAGGTGTGAGGAGCATTGATGATAAGCCAGGAGACCTGCCAATTTGTAGTACACACCAGATACCTACGTGGAAATAGGTGGTGACATTCATTTGTACGACAAACGAGTTATGAGTAGTATTGTTTAGTAAGATATTTAAACATACCTTTAACTTGATTGTATAGCCATTTCCGGTTCCGGGAGATGGCTTTTTTGTATTTGGAAATATGTAAATGAAAAGGAGGAATCGTAAATGAATTTAGCTAGTACAACCATTGGTTACCCATACATTGGTGGTAATCGTGAGTGGAAACGTTGTGTGGAATCATTTTGGAAGGGTGAGTTATCAGAGGAGCAGTTTATCTTTGAGATGAAGACCATTCGCTTGAATCATTTGAAGCACCAGCAATCTTTAGGATTAGACATCATAACGGTTGGAGATTTTACATTTTATGACCGTATGCTGGACCTTTCGGCAATGTTCGGTTTAATTCCAGCCCGTTATAAGTGGACTGGCGAACAAGTAAACCTCACGACTTATTACGCAATGGCGCGTGGAGCAAACGATGTGGTCGCTTCTGAGATGACGAAATGGTTTAATACAAACTATCACTACATTGTACCTGAGTATGAAGGCCAGCCACTAGAATTAACTCAAAACTATATTTTAGATTATTTTTTAGAAGCAAAGTTCGAACTAGGTTTAATGACCAAGCCGACGCTTATAGGCCCTTATACCTTTGTTCAATTGTCTAAAGGCTATGATTCCAAATCCAAAGCATCTTTTATTTTAAGACTCTTGCCTCTTTATGCTCAAGTACTCCAACAATTAGTAGATGCAGGAGCAAAGTGGATTCAGGTGGAAGAACCTGCATTAGTCCTTTCACTAGCACCTGAAGATATCAAACTAGTTCAACAAATTTATAAACAATTAGCAGAAGAGGTTCCTAAAGCGAAACTGATGTTACAAACCTATTTTGAAGGATTAACAGCATATGAAGATCTTGTTCAATTACCAGTTGCTGGGGTTGGTCTCGATTTTATTCATGGTGCAGATGACAATATGGCTTCACTCCGTAAATACGGTTTCCCACAAGAAAAAGTATTAGGGATTGGAATCATAAATGGGCGCGATATTTGGCGGGCAAATTTGGCTGAAAAAGCATTACTCACAAAAGCTATTTTATCCTTAAGCGGTGTAAATGAAGCCTGGGTTCAATCTTCTTGCAGTTTACAGCATGTGCCTGTCACCACTAAATCTGAAAAAACGTTAGATACGACGTTACTAAATGCATTGTCCTTTGCAGATGAGAAAATCGTCGAGGTAACGCATATAACATCCTTCCTTTCAGACGAGAACTGGTCAGGAAGTAAAAGTGTGTCACAAAGTATACTGGCAATTCAAGCCTTAGAGCAGCATGAGGCGAGGAATAATCCACGTGTGAAGGAGCTTTTATTACGAGTCAGACAAGAGCATTTTACACGGTCAATGCCCTTTAAAGAGCGTCAATCTTTACAACAAGCAGCGCTGCAATTACCGGATTTTCCAACCACAACGATTGGAAGTTTCCCTCAATCTGATCAAGTAAAACGAACTCGTACAGCATGGCGTAAAAAAGAATTAAGCGACACTAAATATGCTGCGTTTTTGAAAAGTGAGGCCGCACGCTGGATTCAAATTCAGGAAGAAATTGGCCTTGATGTCTTCGTACATGGTGAATTTGAACGAACAGATATGGTAGAGTACTTTGGTGAAAAGCTGAAAGGATTTGCTTTTACAGAAAAAGCCTGGGTCGTATCGTATGGGTCACGTTGTGTGAAACCACCGATTATTTATGGCGACGTCGAGTGGACATCCCCAATGACTGTGAAGGAAGTAGCAGAAGCACAGCAATTAACGTCTAAGTATGTTAAAGGGATGTTAACAGGACCTGTGACAATATTAAACTGGTCATTTGTTCGTGATGATCTTACTCGTGAACACGTAGCCAACCAAATTGCCTTAGCGCTGAAGGAAGAAATTCAAGCATTAGAAAATGCTGGCATTGCCATTATACAGGTAGATGAACCTGCTTTACGTGAAGGCTTGCCATTAAGGAAAGAGGACTGGAAGGAATATTTGTCATGGGCAGTAAATGCATTTAAGCTCGCGACTTCTAATGTCAGAAATGAAACACAAATTCATACACATATGTGCTATTGTGAGTTTAATAACTTTATAGAGCCGATTCGTGCCCTTGATGCAGATGTCATTTCAATCGAAACATCTAGAAGTCATGGGGAACTAATTCAATCACTAAAACAAAATCCATATGAACTTGGTATCGGTTTAGGTGTTTATGATATACACAGCCCCCGTGTGCCAAGTGTAGAAGAAATCGACACTATATTAAACGAAAGCTTAGAGATTATTTCAAAAGAACAGTTTTGGGTGAATCCAGATTGTGGTTTAAAAACACGTCATGAAGATGAAACAATCGCATCGTTAAAAAATATGGTCACAGCTGCACGAAAACTCCGTCAACAGCAAGAACAAACTGTTTCCTAAGCGTAAAGATAAACTTTTAAGGCGCCATTTTCGGCGCCTTAATTGATCGCGTCCTTTACAGAATCGAACGAGATACACTTTTCCCTAGTAACAATGTTTCTATAGTATTAAAAGAAGAAACCAACCGAGTTCTCGCTTCTGAATCTAATTCATAACGATTATTGCCTAATTTTTTTATTTGATTATCTAAAATAAATACTCCTTTTAAAATATGGGTTGCACCTAGAGCTGTAAGGACAGGTTTAAGAGCATAATCAAGCATTAATAAGTGACCAAAAGTTCCACCAATAGCAATCGGTAAAATGATTTTTCCTTCGAGACCATTTTGCGGAAGAAGATCCAAGTAAGTTTTTAAAACTCCTGAAAAGGATGCTTTGTAAACCGGAGTCAGAATCACCACCAGATTTGAGTGCTCAACTTTCTTATTTTGCTTAATTATTTCTTCACTATCAAACTTCGCTTGAATTAAATCTTCTGATGGAAGATTGCGGACATTAATGATTTCAGGTGTTATTCCAACCCCATTTAAATGATTTATTACACCATGTAAAACCCCATTTAATCTCGTATGTTCTGAAGGACTGCCAGAAATAATAGTCACTTTACTCATTATTGTATACTTCCTTTCCCGTTGGATTTTTATTATCAAAATCATTACTTCATTGATTTAACTTTTTGGTTGAATTAGGTCCAGTTAATTTGATAGAACCAATATCACTGTGGGGATGACTAAGGGATTTAAATTTTCTATATTCATTTTCCAGGTCTGTTAGTGATAGCTCAAAGAGGTGTTTGTCTTCTTTCTTATAAACATTATAAGCAATCAGTTTTTTTATTAATTTTTTGCGCTTATTTTCAACAGCATTCCGAAGAATTTCTCCCATCCGAATCACTCCTATTTATAGTTTTAATAAATACAACGTTTTCGTATGGATAATAATCATTCGACACCTTAACTATATTGTCAGCTTAATAATTTCCTTGAACTTTCATAAGTCTAACCGAAAACATTTTACTAGAATTTCCTGATTTTTAAATTCCTTACTTTTATCTCGCTTAAAGCCGAACCATTCGTAAAGTCGAATAGCATGATACATTCGATCACTGGAATGTAAATACAAGCTGTTCGCTCCTATTTCCTTTGCGTAGGCCATACTTGCTTTTAATAGTGCTTGTGCTACACCACGCCCTCTTGCCTCAGGATGAACACCTAACAATCGAATAATGGGAGAAAAAATTTCGAGTTCTGGCCTTGCATATGCCTTTTCGGAGGATTGAAAAAGCTGCAAGCTGCCAAGGATATCCTGATTGCTTTTTGCCACTAATATCTTATTGACATCAGGATTATCAACAGACGCTTGAATATTTTCTAAATACATTTTCCAAATTTCAGGATCTTTATAGGAATGTTCATACTGTTGATAACTCTTTACTAATAAATTCCTTACCTGTTCCTTTTCATCTTCTCTTATCTCATCGATGATGATTTGGTTTGTCACCAAAGCATTCACCTTGCTCCCTATGATTGATTGTTAATTCACCTGTTCTTTTAGCGTTGTAAAAAATGATTCACCAGAAATTCGTTGTAAAAAACGACGGGTACGTTCCTCCTTTGCTGCATGAAAAATTTCCAATGGTGTCCCTTCCTCTACGATTACTCCTTCATCCATGAACAACACCCGATTCGATACTTCTCTTGCAAAACTCATTTCATGTGTGACAACCACCATCGTTATACCTTCTTGTGCAATCGATTTAATAACAGAAAGAACATCTCCAACTAACTCAGGATCAAGAGCGGATGTAGGTTCATCGAAAAGAATCACCTCTGGATTTAACGCTAAGGCTCTAGCAATCCCAACTCTTTGTTGCTGCCCGCCTGAAAGCTGAGAAGGATAGTGATGCAGTTTATCACTTAAACCCACTTTCTCCAGCACTCTTTCACTTTGTTGTCTTGCGTCTTTTTTCTTTACCTTCTTCGCCACAATTAACCCTTCCATCACATTTTCCACAACTGTTTTATGTGCAAATAAATTATAATGCTGGAAAACCATGGCCGATTGTTTTCTAATCGCGAGCATTTCTTTTTTTGTGGCTTTTTCTGAATCAACGATTATATTTCCTATTTGAACTATTCCTGCATTTGGTTTTTCTAAGAAATTGAGGCATCTTAACAACGTCGTTTTGCCCGATCCACTTGGACCAAGGATGGTAACGACCTCCCCTTTTTCAATTTTCAAGTTAATTCCTTTTAACACTGGCAACTGATTAAATGATTTTTTGATACCTTGTAAATAAATCATGACACGCCTCCTCGATTATAAGCAGTCACCTTTTTTTCAAGTAAAAAAGATATCCCTTCTACTAGAATCGTAATACCCCAATAGATAATACCAGCAGCAATAAAGGCTTCTAGAAATTTCAAGTTAACCGAAGCCACAATATTTGCAGCCCCCGTTATTTCTTTCTGAGATACTAGAAAAGCAATGGATGAAGTGTGTAAAAAGCCAACAAAAATATTCGTGAAATTCGGGATAGACTGAGCTAAAGCCTGTGGTAAAATAATTCGAATCATCGATTGAAACTTTGTCATTCCAACAGAATACGCAGCCTCCATTTGCCCATTTGAAACGCTGATAATACCAGATCGAATAATCTCAGATAAATACGAACCTGCAGCCAATGTTAAGGCTATTAATACAAACAACATAATCGGGATTTTATTTGTTTGAATACCTAAATCAAACTTGAGTGAAATTTGATCGAGTAATAATGGGAAGCCAAAATAAATGACCATTATATGCATGATAATGGGTGTTCCTCTGAAAAAGGACACATAGCCATTTGCGACCCGAAAGATATATTTCACTTTATATATTCGAATGAGAGCAACACCAATGCCGATTAAAAATCCAGCCAGCAATGGAACTAAGGTTAGGATAAGTGTAATAGGAAGCGCCTTAATAATTTCTTTAAATGCTGTCCAAATAAATGGAATATCTATTATCATGTATTCAATCCTCCTTCCTAAGCGATGGCCGTTGCATCAGCCTTCTGATAACGATTGAAATATTTTTCTAGTTTGCTAAATATTTTTTCAAACATTACGACGATAATATAGTAAATAATAGAAAGAGAGAGATAAACTTCAAGTGCATGTGCGGTTGCAGCAATCAGGGTATCTCCTCTACCCATCATGTCCATCACTCCGATGGTAAACGCAAGAGATGTATCCTTTAATGACCCGATCACTGAATTTGCCATATTCGGAAATGCAATCCTTACAGCCTGCGGGAGAACGATTCGAAAAAAGTTCTGGCTGCTTGTCATCCCAACGGAATAGGCTGCTTCAGTTTGACCATAGTCCACTGCTCGAATTGCCGCTCGAAAAATCTCAGCAAATCCCGCTCCATTACTAATGGCGTAAGTAATAATGACAAAATAAATGGCGTCCATCCTCGTAATATCAATCTTAAAGAACAACATGAGCACCGCTGGCAGGACCATAGAAAACCAGGAATAATTGTATTAATATCGGCGTTCCCCGAATAAATGAGACATATATAATAACTAGTTGATTCAAAAGTGGTATTTTAAACAGCCTCGGTATCGCTGCTGCAATACCGAGGACGAGACCTAAAATAATAGATGCGGCTAATATTTGCAAAGTTACTCCTAGGTAATGAATAAGTGGCGGAATAAACTCAAAGATTAATAAAATATCAAATGCTTTCCCCATGTTGGTTCAAACCTCCAAACGCTTCTCCAACGTATTAAAAATTAACTGTATAGTCAGCTCCTAACCATTTTTTACTTAGCTCACTTACTACTCCTTCTTCTTTCAATTCAACCAGTGCTTCGTCGATTCTTTTTTGTAAAGGTGTTTCATCTTTTCTAAGAAGGAAATATACCTTCGAATTAAGCAGTGGCTCACCTACTACTTTTTGCTGTGCATCTACGGCATCATTACTGAAGTCCACAGAAAATGGTGTCGTAATGGTTGCGTCTGCTCGACCAGTTTTTATTTGATTAATTGTAGAATCAGGTCCATTCCCTGCATAAACGATTTCAATTCCTGCATTATTTTCTTTGTTGTATTTTTCCAGGAAAACAGCTGAATTACTGGTGGCACTAACAATTGCCTTTTTCCCTTTTAAATCTTTTATAGATTGAATGTCATTGTTATCTTTATGAACCGTTACATGAAGCGGAAAGATATTATATGGTTCTTCATTAAACAGAAATTTCTCTTGCCGTTCCTCATTTACTTCCATTTGATGTGCCACAAAATCGATCTTATTTGTTTCTAAACTTAATAAAAGATTAGAAAATTCCATCGTTTTAAATTCAAATTCGTACTCAGGCAGCTTTTCATCAATTTTCCGAACTAATTCAACATCATATCCAGTTAACTTCCCATCCTCATCAATGAAGCAAACATTTGGGAACTGCGTCCCTGTACCGACTATTATTTTTTGGACTTTCTTGTCTCCATTTGAAGTATTCGAGCTGCTATTTGAAGTTTCTTGAGTACCGCATGCACTAATCAGCAGCGCTGTCAGGATCGTAATAATCACTATTATTTTTTTCTTCATTCTAATAACCACCTTCGTTTACTTTGTCTAATACTTTTTCGAGATGTTCAATTCCTACTTTCGTTACCGCCTCATATACCTCCCCTTGACCAATTTCAACGACAGGTACATGTCGGACACCGTACTTTACTTCCAAAATATCTCGGCGCTCGTCGTGATGGGTAACATCAATCGTTTCGTATTTAACCCCTTTATTTTTCAAAAATTGTTTAACCTCACGACAATAGTGACAACCTTCTTTAGCCCAAACCACAACCGATAATTCTTTTCCCATCTCTTTTAAATCCTCCCTATTTTTAATTATTGTTTTTTTATCTAAAAAGGCTCTCCATTCAAGATTAATAGAATCTTAAATAGAGAGCCTCTAGTTGACTAGTCGGCAAATATACTTATCGCTTTTACTAATTTTTTGTTTAGTCAATGTGTTGTCACCTTTTTTGCATAGCGGTTTTCTGGAAAAGGAATTCCTAGGTTACCGCGTAATGTTTCAGCTTCGTATTCTGTTCTAAATAGTCCTCGTTTTTGAAGAATCGGCACGACATAATCTACAAAATCGTTCAATCCATTTGGAACCGCAGAACCAATAATAAATCCATCTGCGCCATTAACTTCAAACCATTCCTGAATGAGATCAGCTACTTTTTCAGGAGTCCCAATAAACGTCGGCTTTGGTGTTGTCTCTTGTAATGCAACTTGCCGAAGTGTTAAATTTTTTGCCTTTGCTTGTTGTTTAATTCTATCAGTATGACTTTGGAAGCTATTTTTACCTAAATCTCCTAGTTCAGGGAACGGTTCATCTAGAGGATATTGTGAGAAATCATGATGCTCGAAATATCGACCTAGATAATCTAGAGCTTTATCAATTGATACTAGATTTGCGATTTCTTGATATTTTCTTTCAGCTTCTTCCTCCGTTTCACCAATAATTGGTGCGATCCCTGGAAGGATTGCGAGTTCATCTGGATTACGTCCCAAAGCTTTTGCTCTGTTTTTGACATCCTGATAAAACTCTCGTGCGGCTGATAATGTTGGATGACCTGTAAAAATAGCATCCGCTTCTCTTGCAGCAAGGTCTTTTCCTGCCTCTGAGGAACCAGCTTGGAATATTAATGGTCTTCCTTGTTTAGATCTGCCAATGTTAAGTGGTCCCTGTACAGAGAAAAATTCTCCTTTGTGATTTAATTGGTGTAATTTATCTGAATCAAAAAATACCCCGGTTTCTTTATTTCGAACAAATGCATCATCTTCCCAGGAATCCCAAAGACCTTTAGCCACTTGCAAGTATTCTGCAGCAATTCTGTACCTTTTCGCATGATCAGGATGTTCCTCGATTGTTTTGTTAAAGTTTAATGCCGTCTTCTCTAAGGGAGAAGTAACAACATTCCAGCCAGCCCGGCCATGACTGATATGGTCTAGCGATGCAAATTGTCTTGCAACATTAAAGGGTTCACTATATGAAGTAGACAGTGTTCCCACAAGGCCTATTTTTGAAGTAACTGCTGCAAGGGCAGACAAAATCGTTAGTGGTTCGAAACGATTTAAAAAGTGCGGAATCGATTTCTCGTTAATATGCAAGCCGTCGGCAATAAAAACTAAGTCGAATTTTCCTTCTTCGGCCTTTTGTGCCTGATTGGTATAGAAGTCTAAACTCACACTTGCATCCGCTTGAATATCAGGATGTCTCCAGCCAGCAATATTTCCTCCAACCCCATGAATAATAGCGCCAAATTTTAATTTTTTTTGAATAGACATTTAATATCCTCCTTTTTTAATTCCAAGTTATTAGATAGGAATACTTATAATCGTTCTTGTGATTTATCCTATCACGTAAAGAATTAAGATTCCATACTTTACCTGATAGAAAAATATATTGTATTGATTCATAAAATCTATCAAAAAAAATAAGCGATAATTTGGACCACAATACGATCCATCCCTACAATACCAAGCTACCTATTAACATTTATTTGACTTCTTTTTATTTCCTCACGTATAAAACACCAAGACCGCTTCGAAAAGCAAATCGGAATCCCAGATTCTTGTGCCTTTCGTTTTATGGCTCCTGTGAGATTATGGTTGATAAAGTCTGTTAACACTAAGATTAAATCTACTTTTCTTGGTATATCAGTGCGTACCATCTTTTTTTTCCGTCCGTTTAAATGGATTACTTCTCCGAAGCCCTCTCCTTCTAAATTTTTAAGAATATTACCGATACGATCTCCTCCAATAATTAACAGCGACTTCATGGCCAACCCTCCTTTTAAATACGTTAGCAAAATCCAACTAAACCTACTACTGAACTAGGAATTAATATGATAAAAAAGTACTTCATAAATGATAATGAAGACAGTTTGTTAATTATTTGATTTGTGACTTGGTACTCCTCTTTATTAATGGACTTCCTCCTATACCGATGTTGGTTGTTCATTTTCCCAAACAGTACTAGGAATTTCTCGTCGAAGTACTGGAATGACTTCCTCAGCGAATCTTTCAAGCTGCTCATGTTGTTCTTCTTTACTTAATCCTTCAACACTGATACTTTGTACCTGGTGTCCAAATGCTTGATGATATTTTAGGATCTTCTCTATCACTTGATCCGCACTTCCTACTAAAGCAGACCCATTATGAATGTGATCTTCAAGATCCTTGAATGGAGATTGATTGAACTTTGAGGCTTCGGTGCCCATAAAAATATCATAATATGGACGATAACGTTTAATGGCTTCTTCTGTTGTTTTTGCCAAATATAATCCTCTTGCACCTGCACCAACAACCGCTTTCTTAGGATCATGGCCATGATATTCGAGTCGCTCACGATAATGATCAATTAATTCTTTATACTTAGCCATCGGATGAAACGTATTAGATGAGAATATCGGTTCACCGTTTTTCGCAGCGAGCTCAGTGGATAATGGACTGGACGCACTGCCATGCCAAATTGGAATCTGTTTTTGATATGGTCTTGGTTGGGTCGTTACATTCGTTAATAATGGTCGATACTTCCCCTCCCAAAAGACATTTTCTTCCTTCCACAATCGTTTTAAAAGTCCATAACGCTCAGCTAAAGACTCCCACTGCTCCTCCTCGCTAATACCAAATAATGGGTAATGGCGTGGATCATTTCCTTTACCAATCATCAACTCTAATCTTCCACCGGAAAGATGATCGAGCGTAGCATAATCCTCTGCTACACGCACTGGATCAAGAACACTTAAGACCGAAACAGTTGGCAGCAATCGAATTTTTGAAGTTTTGGCAGCTATGGCTGTTAACATCACTGCCGGTGAAGAAGACAAAAACGGTGCACCATGCCTCTCACCCACTCCATATCCATCAAAACCAAGAGATTCAGCATAAACAGCCTGGTCGATTACATGTTGTATTCTTTGCTGTGCTGTTAATACCTTACCTGTTACAGCATTTGGATGGTTCCCCATTAAATCAAACAAAACAAATTTCATTGTAAACACCTCCGATTACTTAATCATTACGAGCAATTTATTTAATTTAAGCAGGATCATGACATGCAACCCAGTGACCACTATGAATCTCCCTAAAGATTGGCTGTTCCTCCCGGCAACGTGCAGTAGCTGCTGGGCAACGGGTATGAAATCTGCACCCAGTTGGCGGATTAGCCGGAGATGGAATTTCCCCTTGAATGGTAATCCGTTCTCTAGAGAGAGTTGGATTGGCAATTGGGATCGATTCAATTAACCCTTTTGTATAATGATGGGCAGGATGTAGGAATAATTCTTCACTTGATGCCATTTCAACCAATTGACCTAAGTACATGACACCAATACGATCAGATATATGCCTTACAATATTCAAGCCATGGCCAATAAATAAATAGGTCAATTCCCACTTTCTCTGTAAATTCTGCAATAAATTCACGATTTGTGCCTGAACAGAAACATCTAATGCAGAAACAGCTTCATCCGCTAAAACAAACTGAGGATTGAGGGCTATAGCTCTGGCTATTGCTATACGCTGACGTTGTCCTCCTGAAAATTCATGTGGATACCGGTCATAGTCACTTTTACTTAAACCAACCAGCTCTAATAGCTCCTGAACCCTATCCTGTTTTTCTTTATTACTAGAGTTTTCATGAACTTGAAGGGGTTCACCGATTATGTCTCCAACCCTCCAGCGTGGATTAACTGAACCATATGGGTCTTGATAAATCAGCTGCATATCTTTCCGTTTTTCCCGTAATGCTTTTGAACTCAGTTTTGACAGGTCTTGCCCCTGAAAAATTACTTTTCCGCTGGTTAGTTTTTCTAACTGCAATAGAACTCTGCCTAATGTTGACTTTCCACTGCCTGATTCTCCGACTAGACCAAATGTCTCGCCTTTTTTAATCGAAAAAGACACATTGTCCACTGCTCTTATATATGATTGATTACGAGAAAATACATTCTTACCAATTGGATAGTATTTACTTAACCCTTGAATCTCGAGCAAGGATTCAGAGGAATGTTTAGACTGACTTGGAAGAAAATCTTTTTGAATTGGCACTTTTACTTTTGTTTCTACTACACTTTGTTCTCTTATGTGTTTATCTACTATTTCCTCTGCATGCCAGCATGCGGTCTGGCGGTTATTCACCTCTACTAATGGAGGTGCCTCGATAAAACAACGTTCCGCTGCATAAGGACAGCGCGGATGAAACTCACATCCATTAGGTAAATCGCTTAAAGCTGGAATAGATCCTTTAATCGAATAGAGCTCTTTACTCCTATCACTATCCAAAGTTGTTATTGATTGCAATAACCCATATGTATAGGGGTGATGAGGCATTTCAAACAAATCATTGACATTTGCATGCTCTACAATTCTTCCAGCATACATTACTATAATTCGGTCAGCCATTTCTGCTGCAACACCCATATCATGAGTAATTAACAGAATGGACATCCCCATTTCTTCTTTCAATTCCTGAAGCAAATGTAATATTTGCGCTTGAATGGTAACATCTAGAGCTGTTGTCGGCTCATCCGCAATAACGAGGTCTGGACCACAAGCAAGTGCCATCGCAATCATAGCCCGTTGCAGCATACCTCCTGACAACTCATTTGGATATTGGTTAAAGCGTATCTCAGCAGCCGATATACCCACACGTTTTAATAAATAAAGAGCTCTCTCTTTGGCTTCTGATTTACTAGATTGCTTATGTTCAAGAATCGTTTCAATGATTTGGCTTCCAATTGTAAATACAGGATCGAAAGCCGCCATTGGTTCTTGAAAAATCATGGCCATTTTTTTCCCACGAATAGATCTAAGTTTTTTATTCGTAAGATGTGTTAGGTCTATTCCATCCAGGACTATACTTCCATCCGATATTTTTCCATTTTCATAATCTATGAGCCTCATAATTGCTTTGGAGGTAACTGTCTTACCACTTCCAGATTCTCCAACTATACAAACAGTCTCACCGGCCTGAATATGCAACGTAACATCCTTGATTGCTGTTACTTCGCCAACTTTTTTGGTGAAATCAACTTTTAATTGCTGAATATCAAGTAGTTTCTCCATTTTTTCTCCCCCTTTTATCTCGTACTGCTTGTTTTAGGATCAAAGGAATCACGGAGTTTATCTCCAATAATATTGATAGCTAGAACAAAAAGAGTAATGGATAAACCTGGAAATGTTGAAATCCACCAGCCTACTGTTAAATAACCTCGTCCCTGTGAGAGCAGTGCGCCCCAGTCAGGAATTTCTTTAATAATCCCAAGACCTAAGAAGCTCAACCCTGAACCAATTAAAATAGAGGTTCCAAGTCCTATCGTCCCCATTACTAAAAGTGGGGAAAAAGAATTCGGAAGGATATGCCAGATGAAGATCTTCCAGCTCGGTGTACCAATAGATCGAGAGGCATCTATATACTGTCGTTTCTTAATACTTATCATTTGTCCTCTCATCACACGTGCAAATGCAGGTATCGATGAGGCTGCAACAGCTAAGACGATATTTAATAAACTTGGACCTAGTGCCGCAGCAATGGCTAATGCCAGAAGAATACCTGGGATTGTCATCAAAATTTCAATTATCCTCATAAAGATAACGTCAACAATACCTCCCATATAACCAGCGAATCCGCCTATAATCCCGCCAATGATACTGCCAATAAGAACGGATGCAACACAAATAATGAGAGAATCCCGACTTCCATAAATAACCAGACTAAACACATCTCTCCCAAAGTAATCCGTTCCAAACAAATGTGCTGCACTTGGTTTACTTAAAATCAGTTCTGTATTCATATAGGTTGGAGAATACGGCGCGATCAACTTGGGAAATAAAGCACATCCGATGAAAAATAAAACAATAATAACAGCAACGTATAAAAATAATTTTGATGCAGAAAATGGTTGCTTCTGTTTTGTTAAAGTCCATTTTGGAACCCGTAGCACTTTTTCAGTATTAACCATTTCTTTCATATGAACTTTCTCCCCCCTTATTGATTACTAACTAGTGCGATCTGCGTACCCGTGGATCAATAATTGCATAGGATAAGTCAACTAAGAAATTGACAATTACATAGACAATGGCACTGAAAAAAACGACCCCTTGAATTACAGGTAAGTCTTTAGCCATAATGGCATCGGCAACAATTCTGCCAATACCCTGCCTTGAAAACACAGTTTCAATCACAACCGTACCAGCCATGAGTTCACCAATATTTAAACCAATAATGGTAATAGCAGGAATAAGTGCGTTGCGAAGAGCATGTCGGTACATAACAACCCTTTCTGAGAGTCCTTTCGCACGAAGAGTGATAATAAATTGCTCATTAATCACTTCGAGCATGCTATTTCGCACCATTCGTATGATTAAACCTGCACCTACAAATCCAAGAGATAGTGATGGCAACACTAGTGTTTCCCAGCCATCGGAGCCCATAGCTGGAAACCAGTTTAAATAAATAGAAAAAATAAGAATCAGTAAAATCCCTGACCAAAATGTTGGCATTGAAATACCAAATAAACCAATTAATCTAGCAATAAAATCTATCCACTTATTCCTGTAGATTGCTGATAACACTCCAAAAGTTATCCCAATTACCACAGATAATACTGCGCTTACAACCGTTAAAGCAAGCGTTGCCGGAAAGTGTTCTAAAATCTTTGGCAGAACTGGTTCGCTGTTAACTAAAGATTGACCAAAATCACCATGAAGTACATTTGTAAAATATTCTGTGAATTGGACATAAAGCGGTTGATTGAGTCCCAATTCCTTGCGTAGACTTTCTACCATATCAGGCGTGGCAGTGGCAGGATCCAGCATGGAAAGCACTGGATCCCCCGGAAGCAAATAGATTATGAAAAAAACAAGGATGAGTGAGCCTAAAATCGATACCAATGCAGACGAGATTTTTAAAAGGATCTTGTTGGCAAATGCCACATTTATCAGCTCCATTTCTACATTATTTAATCGTTACATCATTGAACAATGGGTAGCCTAATGGATCAAACTTTATCCCGTCTACGGTTTTAGTTGCTGCTACTGTATAAGGGAATACATAAATTGGAATAATCCACGCTTCATCAATGATTTTTTGCTGCACTTTTTTGTAGATTTCTGCACGTTTTGCAGGATCCGATTCTACTGTCCCTTCCTCTAACAATTCATCTAATTCTGGATTAGAGCCGCCCCCTAGCCTTTTTATCGTTGCTTCCTCTTGTGGTGTAGTTGTATGATAAAAGGCTCGTAATGCATTGGGATCAGAATTCACTTGGCTATTTCCGTATAAATCATAATCAGCATTTTGTTGAACAACTGATGCGATATCCTTTGTAATATTTATTTCCACTTTAATACCGATCTTTTTTAATTGTTGCTGAATAATAACTGCTATATCATTTCTCTTCTCACGGTTAGGAGTTCCATCCACATAATTTAATGTTAGTGGCTTTCCATCTTTTACACGGATCCCATCCTTACCTTTTACATAGCCAAGTTCGTCAAGGAGTTCATTGGCCGTATCTAAATCTACCGAGTTTCTATCTTCAAGGGATTTATCATAACCTAAAATACCAGGTGTAAGCGGCGACCATGCTCGAGAATAGGTGTTTAAGTAAAGTGTTTTTACAATCGCATCCACATCAACAGAAAGCTGTACAGCTTTACGGGCTCTTACATCATTCCATGGTTCTTTTCTTTGATTAAAAAACAGTGTATACGGTAATCCAATTGTGTTTACTTGTAACAATTGATTCTTCGGGTCATTTTTTAAAGAAACAATATTTTGCGGCGGCACAGTTTCTGCGGCAAGGACCTGCCCGCTTTGTACACTGCCAATACGCGTTGCTTCTTCTGGAATGATTTTAAATGTAATCTTATCAAGGTATGGTACTTCTTTGTTTTCTACAATGGATGGCCCCCATTGATATTCATTATTTTTTTCAACGACAATATCTGCATTTTCTGTCCAGCTGACAAATTTATATGGTCCAGTCCCTACAGGATTTCTACCGAACTGATCCCCAAATTTTTCTGCAGCTTTAGGTGAGACAATCCCAAGCATCGCCTGGCTTAAATTACTTAAAAATGCAGAAGATGGTGTTGAGAGATTAATTTTAATTGTATACTCATCCAGTACTTCTGATGATTCATATGGTCTAAGAAGTGCTACTGAATTTCTAGCTTGTGTTTTTGGGTCAATAATTCGGTCAAAGCTATATTTCACAGCTTCCGCATTAAATGGGGTGCCATCGTGAAACGTTACGTCTTCACGCAGTTTAAACGTATAGCTTTTTCCATCCTCTGATACTGTCCACTCTGTAGCTAGCCATGGCTTGATTGAGTTATCAGACTCCTGTACTACTAAGCTATCAAAAATCGTCCTGAAAGCACGAACCGCAACGGCTAAACCGCTTCGATGCGGATCAAGTGAATCGGGAGATGTTGCGAGTGCATAGGTTAATTCCCCACCTTGCTTAGGTTGTGCTTCGACCTTTTCGTTCGTTTCTGCCGAACTATTATTTGTACTAGTATTATTTGCGCAGCCAGATAACAGAAGCAATAACCCCATTGAGATAGATATTACCTTAGTCCAATTTATTAGTTTCACATCAAACGCCCCTTCGCAATGTTTAAAATGGAAGTCTTACATCCTACTTCGCACTTTAAATTTTTCATATTATTTTTACCCGAATACTCGGATTTAAATTTTAGTACATCCTTAATTAAACAGTGCTCACTGGTTTAAAAAAATTTTACTTGCAATATATGGGTAATCTTCTCTAATCTCTATTCCCGTATTTTGATTCGTGTTACGAGGACTCAACAACTGAAATGATTTAATTCTTTCTTCTTCTTTTTCTACAGGTGTATGTAAAATAAATTCCTCCACCTGATACTTCCGATGAAGTTTTTCTAAATTTTCGTTTACATAGTTAGGGGTCCCAGCAACTATGTCTGCTTTTTGTTCTGTGATTTCAAATGGTTCGCCTGCCTGATTACCAAACACTTCTGCTTGCTCAATAGATTGTAATGTCACCGAGCGTCCGCTCTGAAGATGGACTTTAACTATATTTCTGTCTCCTGCCAGTTGTTCTGCTTCTGATTGAGTTGGAGCAGCAATAACAGCCAATGAGATGATGAATCTTCCATTTGGAAAACCTTCGTGATACACCTTTGCCGCCTGTTCCAATACCTTATCATCACTATTAATAAATTTTGCAAATACAAATGATATCCCTTGATCAGCCGCTAGCTGAGCGCTATTAACACTTGCACCAAGTAAAAAAATTTCAGGTTTTTTCTGAGGAATCGGTGTTGCTTGAATTCCAGTAAGAGGGTGTGCCCCACCAACGGAATTTTCAATTAATTCATGTAAAAAAGATAGCCGTTCAGAAAAGTCCTTTCCATCATTTACGGTGCCATACTGGAGCGCCTTTGTTGATAGTGGAAGACCACCTGGTGCTTTTCCAATACCAAGATCTACTCTTCCAGGAGCGAGAGTTGATAAGACATGAAAGTTTTCAGCCACCTTATAAGGACTATAATGCTGAAGCATTACCCCCCCTGAGCCTACTTGAATCTTATTCGTTCGAGCTAATATATACGAAATCAATACCTCAGGAGAGGAACCTGCCAATTGATCTGTATGGTGATGTTCGGATACCCAAAAACGTGAGTAGCCCCATTCTTCTGCTTTTTGAGCCAATTGAACGGTATTCTGTAACGCATTAAAAGCAGTGCCCCCTGGAAAAATGGGACTTTGATCTAAAATACTTAGCTTATAGCTCATGTTATTTCTCCTCCACGGTTTTATTCCGACATATTTGATATGAAAAGTATGTTTTGTGTTGATTCTCATCCTATCACCGAAAACAATAAAATGGCAATACTTTACTTGATAGGAAAATATTTAATACTAATCAAGAAAATCTATCAATTGATTTCTAATCTATTTGGATTTACTTGGTTTCTTTAGGGGAATTACATTGCTTTGCTCATAATCATTGATAAATTCAATTAGCCTTTTTGAGAGACCTCCATGACCAAATCGGATAAATTTAGGTTGTTCTTTTAACATCTTGTCTTTGACAAAATCCAAAAACGCTAAAATCTGAATTCTACGATAAAGAACATTGACAATTCCATATTCGTAAAACCATTGATCAATCGTATTATAAACACCTCTGTTAACCCGATACTGTCGATTGCACCAAGTAAAAAACTGTAAATCTGGTAAATTAAGATACTTACTTGTTTCAAAGGAGAGTTCCTTTTTTGTTTCTGCAAATAGTCTCACATCATTACTATATTGCGTTGTCATTCTTATCATCCTCTCTCTTTATATCCAATAATTCACACTTGAATAGTAGGAATTAAGGCTGTGCTTTTCCCTCTTACACCAAGAAATCATTGCTTGTTATTTTATTGTGTTTAATCCTAACACCGAGAAGATTGTAAATGCAATACGATAGCTGATAGAAAAATGTAATCTTTACATTTAAAAATTTTATCAAAAGACAGGATCCTTTTCCTTCTCAAATTCTTTAACTGACTGAAGAATATCATTCCAGAGATCGGGGTACACAAAACTATTATTTAAATGTGTCGCAAATATATGCTGATTTATTTGAAGAATATGAGAAACATCTACTTCGATCAGGCGCCCTCTTTCAAGCTCTTCTTTAATGCATAGGTATGGTAAAAATCCTATGCCATTTCCACTAAGAATAATAGATTTAGCTACTTCCAGATGGTCGACTAAAAATTCTATGCGAGGATTAACATTCGCCATTTCAAATAATTTATGGATCCGAGTCCAGTCAAAAGCGCCACATTCAAAAAATACCATGGGTTCATTGGCTAGCTGCTGAACAGATATATTCTCTTGATATTGAAAGGAATGTCCAGGATAAACAACCAGCCGGACAGAATTATTTAGAAGCTCATGCTTTTGTATTCCACGATGGGTAACATCCTTCATAAAGGCGATATCGACCTGCTTCTGAAGAAGTTTATCGAGCAATACATCGTTTGTCGCCGAATAAAATTTAAAACGTAATTGAGGATTTGCTTTCTTCAAGAAAGGAAGGGCAAAAGGAATAAAGTATTGTGAAGTAATAATGTTAGCCCCAATGATAATTTCTTCAGGATTATCTTCCCTCTTCAATCGTTTCTTCCCTTGATCATAGGTACGAATAATTTGCTCTGCATATGGGATAAAAGCTTTTCCCTCCTCGGATAAAGTCAAACTTCTCCCTTTACGCAAAAACAATTCGATGCCAAGATCACGTTCTAACGTTTTTATTCTCGCAGTAACGGTTGGCTGTGATAAATACAGAGCTTCAGCTGCTTTATGAATACCCTCCAGGTGGACTACATACATAAATGCTTCAAGATGATCAATATTCAATCCCCTCAACCCCTTTCCAGTTTTAATCAATAAAAAAGGCTCCCTTACGTGTAATACGTAAAGGAGCCTTTGGATGTCCAATCGGCAAATTAACATTATTGATGAATTTTCTAAATTTTACTCCAATTAATCCAATAAGTAAAGTAAGAAATGAACCATTTTTTAAATCAATTTCCAAAAAATCCGTTTTCGATTAATTATATTTTTTGTCAAAGTCAAACTCCACTTCCTCAAGTTTGACCACTTTTGTTTTCTTAATCAGTTTATAGCCAAAATATAAACTAAGGAAAAACGGAATGCCTAAGTATGCCGCTACCACACCGCCCCAATCTATCTGGTCGGAAAGAAAAGCTTGGAAATTCTGAGCTAATATAACGATAATTCCACAAGCGATCGCGAAGATTGGCCCAATCGGAAACCATTTTGCCTTATACGGTAACATGTCTAGCGAATGACCTTGAGCGATAAGGGCTTTTCGGAATCGATAATGACTGATGGAAATACCGAGCCAGAAGATAAATCCAGTTATACTGATTGCGTTCATTAACCAAATATAGACCATACCATCACCGAAAAATGAAGCCAAAAAGGCAAGCGCACCTATAGCACAGGTTAGAATAATACCTGCAACGGGAACTCCACGGTTGTTAAGTTGCCCAAATATCTTCGGCGCTTGTCCCGTCTTCGCCATCGAATACAACATGCGTGTTGAAGCATATAGACTAGAATTACCAGCTGATAATAAAGCAGTTAAAATAACAGCATTCATGAGTGAAGCAGCAAAGGCAATCCCAGCCTTTTCAAAAATGAGGGTAAATGGACTTACCATCACATTATCATTTTGTAAATTCGGATTAGTATAAGGAATAAGAAGCCCGATTACAGCAATCGCCAAAATATAAAAAATTAGGATTCTCCAGAAAACATTTTTAATCGCTTTTGGTACATTTTTTGCAGGATCCTTACTTTCACCTGCCGTAACCCCCACGATTTCTGTACCTTGGAAAGAAAAACCTGCTGCAATAAAAACAATAAAAACACTTAAAATACCGCCTGAAAAAGGAGCTTTATCCACTGTAAAGTTTTTAAACCCTACTGCTTCTCCTCCCATAATGCCGAAAATCATTAGCAAGCCAACAATAATAAATAGTACGATCGCTGATACCTTAATTAAGGATAGCCAATATTCCCCTTCCCCATAACCCTTAACAGATAAATAGTTTAATAGAAAAATAAGCGCCAAAAATGATGCACTCCATACCCAAGAAGGACTATCCGGAAACCAAAATTTCATGATCATGGTTGAGGCAGCTAATTCAGCAGCAATGGTCATCGCCCAGCTAAACCAGTAGGTCCATCCAATCGCAAAACCAAATGCTGGATCCACAAATTTCGTTCCATACGTGCTGAAGGAACCGCTTACCGGCATAAAAGCAGCCATTTCTCCTAAACTCGTCATGATAAAAAATACCATTGCACCCACTATAGCATATGCAAGCAATGCTCCCCCGGGGCCGGCTGTGCTGATGGCTGCGCCGCTGCTGAGGAACAGTCCAGTACCAATCGCTCCTCCGATTGAAATCATTGTTAAATGCCTGGATTTTAACTCGCGTTTTAATGTCTGTTCACTTTGTTGATCAACAGTTTGCTGGAATTTTTCCATTTCACGTTCTGGTAACATTTACTTCAGTCCTTTCATTTTGTAATAGAAAACGGTTACAAACGGATGAATGCTTTTTCCTTTTGAAAAGTAATATCCCCCTTGTAGAGAAACCTATTAAAGGAACAAAAAAGTGTCTACAAGTCATGGTAAATAGACTTGTAAACACTAAATAATCGTGCCACAAGTTCCACCTTCCTTCTCATAAACGCCTACGAGGTTAGCTGTCGGATTCGGGCCTCCTGAGTAGCCCTACCTTTAAAAAGGATTCACCCCTTGGATTGATAAATCCATATGGTTCCCCCGTGCCTAAACGGTTTCAGCGATTTAGAAATTTGAAACTATTTTCAATATTATAATAGTTGCTATTTTATGAAATGTAAAATATTTTTTTGCAAAAATATAAAAAATAGCCTTAAACTGCCTAAAACATTGTAAATACTTTTAATAATCGGAAAATTTTTTACTTTATTTTATTCAACTATATCAAAATCATTATAGTAGATCACCTCACTGAGAAATTTACAGCCTTTTATACTCTTGTACGTCGCTCTTGCTTCCTCTTGATTATCGAACTCAAACATTTGAATATTCTTTTCTAAATACACGGTAATAACCCACATAAAACATCCCTCTCTTCAATTTTTTCAATGCTGAAACTGAGCCTAAAAAATTCCGGATAAATCAATTCATTTTTTTTATTTTTTACTGTTGGCAACATAAAATCGTTTTATATACCTGTTCTTCTTTAATGCAATAAGTGTGCCAACTAGATTTCCAATAGAAATATACATTTACCTATTATTATCGAGGAATTACCGCAAAGACTTTTTGCTCTATGCCAAAATATTTTGCATAATATGTTTAAAAAGACAAAAATTCTCTTTAAATTTGCCAATTTCGGGAAATATACAGAAAATGAAGATACAAATAAAGAATTATTTTTATTTAAATCGTTAGGAGTTTAATAAAATGGAGAAAATTGCTATTATTTCAGATATTCATGGTAATATCCCTGCACTAGAATCGGTACTGGGTGATATAGATTCTAGACACATTAAACGAATTTTTTGCCTTGGTGATTTAGTTGGCAAAGGACCACAATCAAGCATGGCAATTCAAATGATCGAAAAGAATTGTGAAATGGTGGTGAGAGGCAATTGGGATGATTTCTTTCCTAAACCACAGGAGTCCGACACCATCAAGTGGCACCAGAGCCAATTAACGAACAGACAAATGAATAATTTAAAGGAACTGCCGTTTTCATTAGAGTTTATGATGAGCGGAAAACTAGTCAGAATGTTTCATGCTTCACCACGGAGTGTGTATGAAAGAATACAACCATGGGACTCTCTTGAACGTCGCTTAAGTATGTTCGAAAACACAGAACACACAGAAAATATAGCAGGAAAAAGAGAGCCTGATGTTGTTTTTTACGGAGATATCCACAATGCCTACCAGCAAACTATTAAAGGTAAGACATTGTGTAACGTCGGCAGCGTAGGAAATCCGCTTGATCTCACTCAAGCTTCCTATGCCATTCTTGAAGGAGAATATAACCAAAGCGAAAATGGAGTTTTTTCGATACAGCTAGTTCGAGTTCCATACGATATCGAATCATCCATACAAATAGCGAAAGAGATGGAAATGCCCGAGCTTGAGGATTATATTCAGGAATTAACAACAGCAAAATATCGGGGATTAAAAAAGTGAAGACAAAACAAGTACCTCTATCATGTGAGGTACTTGTTTTATGTTTAACCTATTTCGTCGCTGGAGAAACAGAGACTTCCGGTGATGTTACCTTGTCATAAAAATTGACAAATCTATCACGGTCTTCGCTGTCACGGTAAGCCATAGCGACACGTGGATGTTCATTGAGGACACCAGAAATCATATAAGGAATGATGTAACCCCACTCCCACTTTTGGCGCATTTCCAGCATGTGCTTTTCAATCATTCCAAGTACTGGCTTCAGTTCGTAGCTTGGTTTTTGGATGTAGCTGACAAGAAGTTCTGTGTTACAGTTACCTGCAGCACGTCCCATGCCATATACAGAAGAATCTAGGTATGTAACCCCGTTGTTCAATGCAGCTAATGTATTGGCAAATGCTAACTGCATGTTATTATGCGTATGGATGCCAAGCTGTTTGTTAGGGATCAACTCTTTGAATTTTTTTACTTGGTGCTCAATATCCGTTGGATCCAAGCTTCCGAAAGAATCAACAATATATACAACATCTACAGGACTTTCCCTCACCATATCAAATGCTTTCGTAAGCTGCTTTTCAGGTACGCTAGATAAAGCCATAATATTAAGTGAAGTCTCATAACCCAAATCATGAAACATTTGTACAAGCTCTAACCCTTTATCTACTTCACGGATGTAGCATGCCACTCGAATCATATCTAAAACACTTTGTTCACGTGGTAAAATGTCATTCGGATCTACACGGCCAATATCGACTAGAGCAGAAAACTTCGTGAATTTTTTCTCAGGGAAGATCTCTTTCAAAAAGTTATCGTCGAGAAATCTCCATGGATTTGGCTCAGTGGCATTTAGTAGTTTTGGGGAGTTCTTGTAACCAATCTCCATGTATTCAACACCAGCCGCACTTAAGCTATTATACAAGTCTTGAACAAATTCAACACTAAAATCCCAATTGTTAACTAAGCCCCCATCTCGAATGGTGCAGTCTAAAATTTTGCTACGATGTCCCATGAAAGTAATCCTCCTGTATATCCTTTTTTGTCAGTATTTGTAAGTCATTTACTTTAAAGTACTAAAATTCTTACTGTGTTTATATCATGTTTCCTTTGGGCGAGTCAATGCTATTTTCCAAAAATTCATTTATTTTACAATAAAAAGCCATTCCCTCCTACACGAATGTTGGAGAAAATGGCTTGTTAATTCACTCACACTGCTTTGGGTAATGTATTGATTTCTTCTTTTTTACCATTCCCTTTTTGCAAACTGATCATTGCTATAAAAGAGATACAGTAAAGTAATGCTAGGTACGTCATCGCTACCGTTACATTTGCATGCTGCAGGATATAACCTACTAAAATAGGAGATAATCCCCCTAAAGCCCTGCCAAAGTTAAAGATTGTATTCGTTGCGGTACTACGAATTTCTACTGAATAATACTTGCTAATTAAAGCTCCATAACCTGCAAACATTCCATTCGAGAAGAACCCGACAATTGCACCGCCAATTAGAAGTCCTGTGCTGCCTGAAGCAAAGGAATATAAGAAGACCGCAACAGCGGAAGCCGCTAAGAAGATTCCATAGGAGCGTTTCATTCCGAAACGATCCATAAATTGGCCAAATGTTAACATACCTGCAATCATACCCGCTGCTGTACTGATGGTCCAAAGAGCCGAGCTTGAAACGGATAACCCTTGAGATTGTTGAAGCATGGATGGCAGCCAAATCATTAAACCATTATAACCGGCGATTTGAACGGTTGCCATTATGGCTAAAGCGAATGTTGTTAATGCAATTTTAGGAGTAGCAAATAGTTGCTTTAATTTTCCTTGTTTCTTAATGAGTTGCTTTTTCTTTTGTGAAGCCAGCCATTCAGGTGACTCGTCTAGTTTCTTTCGTACGATAAAGGCAAATATAACCGGAGCTAATCCAACGAAGAACAATCCTCTCCATCCCCAAGAAGGAAGGATCATCGCACTAAGAAGTGCCGCAAGGATAACTCCGTATTGAGCACCGACACTAACGTATGATGACGCGCGCCCCTGTTTATTTTTAGGCCATGCCTCAGCGACTAGCGCCATTCCAATCCCGTATTCACCACCTGCTCCTAAGCCAGCAATAAACCTAAATAAATATACTTGTTCAATATTTTGTGCGAGCCCGGTTAACGCCGTTCCGACTGCAAATAATAGAATTGTATAGGTAAAAATTCTAACTCTCCCAAATTTATCTGCTAAAATACCGAAAATAACTCCCCCAGCTAACATTCCTAAATTAGTAATGGAGGAAATAAGTCCACCAGCTGCCATATCAATTTGAAACTCCGCAATAATCATCGACATGGCAAAGGATATAAACATGATATCCATGCCCTCTAATGTTAAACCCGCTACTGATGCAACTACTGTTTTTTTACGATAATCCATTCTTGTTGTCTCCTTTCGAGCCTCACAGGACTCAAATTAAAAGATTTTGCTCAAAAAGAAAATGCCTTTCCATCCAAGGGACAAAAAGGCATTCATAGACATAATAAATATGTATGAATTTAACATTCGCCTTTTTGGCCTCTCTGGACCAGATTTAAAGGGATTTAATTTCAACTAATAGTAACATGATAATAATAAGGTGACAATATTTTTTATAATATACCATTAATCTCCAAAAAGTAACAACTACCTACCGAAGTAATCCATTCAAGTAAGAAAGGACCTTTCTATTGTATCGTGAAGGACCTTTCCTATTTTTATTTATTCTCAAATATAATAATCAAGTATCTTTCTTCCAATTGACTTATTTATACCACTACTATCATTTTCCACATTAGGAACGACAACTGAAATGGATACCTCCGGATTTTCATATGGAGCATACCCGACTAAGGTTAAATTATAGTTATAGCCTACATTTCCATTAGAAACTTGAGCTGTACCCGTTTTTCCAGCAGGATCATAGGAAGCACCCCTGAATGCCGATGCTGCGGTTCCCTGATTTCCGTTCATGACGAGATGAAATCCATTCTGAACCCGCTCGATATAGGCGCGGTCCATATCCACTGTATTTAAAACAATGGTTTGAAATTCTTCTATAACTTCTCCAGACTTACCGTTTTCATTACTAGGTTCACGTACTTCCTTCATGAAATGTGGCTGAACTCGCTTGCCGTCATTAGCAATGGTTGATATATATTGAAGTAGTTGAAGAGGAGTGTACGTATCAAATTGACCAATGGCGAAATCCATTAAATTCCCTAATTTTTGTACCCCGCCATTATAACCTGTTGCTTCATCAGGTAAGTCAATTCCTGTTTTTACTCCAAGGCCAAATTGACCAAAGTACTTTCTCATCATCTCATAAGCTTTTTCTGGATTTTTAAAACCTAATTTTCTGGCATAATCATAATCCCCGATTTTCATCGCAATATGGAACATATAAACATTGGATGACCGTTCAAGTGCGGTTAAATCATTGATATTCCCCATATTTACGTAAGATTTTTTAACAGGTGTTCCACTAATTTTAATGGGAGAGTCGACGAATGTATCCCCGGGTGAGATTACACCAGTTTCATATCCAGTTAACACTGTTGCTCCTTTTACAGTTGATCCCATTGCATAAGAGTTATAAAATGCGCCATATAATTCATCAGCTATTTTATTATCAGATTCCTTTTTCCCTGCAATCGCTAATATTTCACCAGTAGTCGGATTGCTCATTACCACGTACGCACTTTGAGCACCTTCGTCCTTTTTTAATTCTTCTTCAATGATTTTTTCCACCTCTTGTTGAAGCTTTAAATCAATGGTCAAAATCAAATCTTTTCCGGATTCCCCTGCCGTTACCTTCACGTCAGAGATCTTACCTGTAATATCTTCAACATAAGTTTGTTTTTCTTTTGTTCCACGCAGTACTTCTTCGTATTGCTGTTCTAGAAAGCTGGTTCCAACCAAGTCACTCAATGCATAATCATCACTTTTGTACGAATCTGCTTCTTCTTTGGGAATTTGTCCTACATTTCCAAATAACTGACGAAGGGTGTCACCATAAACGTATTTACGTTCAGAATCAATTTTCACCTCTACTCCGGGAAGTTCCTCTAAACGCTCATTCACTGTGGCAATTTCTTGGATTGTTAATCCAGATTTGATTCGATTTACCGAAGATGAATCTACATCCATTTCTCTTTTAATAGCCAGTACTTCCATTTCATCGGCAGGTATACTTGCTAATTCTTGTTCGGTAATTCTCTCTAGAATAAGTTGATATTCTTCACTATCATCTAGGTTCTTTTGTTCTTCGCTCGTTAATTTTGCATAAGCTTCCTGTTTTCTCGTTAAAATCCAGTAATCCTCTTTATCCCGCTCTGTTACTTTTTCTGTTGTCATATTAATGATTCCAGCTAACGTCTTGGCCAAATCTAGTTTGTCCTGCTGGGAATCTTCGCTTGAAGGATTTGCGTAGGTTAACGTATAAATAGGTTGGTTTTCAACTAACACATTTCCGTTACGATCATAGATTTTCCCACGGGGTGTATTCCAAGAATAGACATTTTTTGTAGTTTTTTGACTCTCCGCTCTATATTCTTCCCCTTGGACAATTTTATTTTGCCCAAACGAATAATCAATATGGAAAATAGCAAAATGACAATAATAAATAGAATACGTAACCGAGAGCTAAGTAGTTTGTTTGGCTTTTTCTCTATCATTCTTTTCCTCCTTCCTAATACGTATAAAAAAGGAAGCTTGGTTAAATCCATGATACCGTCAAGATATGAATAAAATATTAATAATACTGTAATAGACTTTGAACCTTTAGCGGCTATTTTTTGATGGCGCAATTTTTCAAAAAAAAAATAGGATAGCCAGCTAGCTACCCTAAATTCAATCGAACTAATTTTATTTTGACTTGTCAAAGAAATGTAGCTTTCCACCCTTATGAGGAAATAGATTTAGTTCCTTTGCTTTATCTGCATGGTTTGTGATAATTTCCTTAAAAAGTTCGTCAGCAGATTTATTTTTTGTTTCTATTCCCAACTTCTCTGCTGCTTTGAAAATCCTTTTTTCCCGGACTTCATGGGCTATGGTGTGAAGATCCTTGTTATCAGTTGAAATCCCCAGCTCTTTGGCATCTTTTTTAATTTTTGTTTCATGGACCTCTCTAGCTAAATCATGTAAATCTTTTCCTTCAGTGGCGATTCCCAACTCTTTTGCATCCTTTTTAATTTCGGTTTCCCATACTTCCTTCGCTAAAGCTTCAAGGTCTTTACCATTGCTGTCGATCCCCAGTTCCTTAGCCTTTTGTTTAATTATTGTTTCCTTAACTTCTTTTGCAATGGTCTCTGTGTCTTTTCCATCTGTTTCAATCCCCAGTGATTCTGCCTTCTTTTTAATAAACTCAGGATCATGCTTGAAATGTCCACGACCATGGACTTCTAATTTTCCCTCTGTTGCTGCGTAGGTCTGGACTGAACCAAAGAGCCCAAACAATAACGCAATGGCACAAAAAGACATATACATCTTTCTCATCGAGTATATTCCTCCTAACATAGTTTGGGTATTACAGATGATAGGTTGTCCAAGGATTGTTACCAAATTATGAACATACTGTTAAAATTTGTAACTATTTTGCCGAGTGAGGAAAAATCTTGAATTAGTAACGTAGATAATAATAGTTCTCGTCCTAACACTCTCCGTTCATTATTATTATCTATTTGAGGATGAGAAAGATACTGAATAACTATACCTTCAAAATTTACTAAAAAACTGAACATATATGGATTTTCCTTTAAAGCTATTTTTTGTCATTTCTCCTCCCGAATAGTTCCACTTAGATGAGCCACGATATATGTGTAAGATATTTTTTTGAGGAGCTGACAAAACTGTGAAAAAAGGCTTGATTACTTTCGTTTTAACCTCCACTCTCATCGGTTTAACTGGCTGTGCCGGAGATAATCAAAATGCAGGCGGGGATAACAACGGTGGAAACTTAGGGGTAAATAACGTTAGAAACAACATGAGAAACAATGATAACAATGGGATTACCGGAAGAAATGTATCAAACCAAAATTTAAAAGTTTCAACTCGTGCCACCAACAATGTAGAACGTTTAGGAGAAGTGGACCAGGCCCAAGTAATTATCCGTAATAACGACGCATATGTCGCTGTGCGGTTAAACAATCAGCAAGGTACTACTGGCGATCGTACTGGAACAGGTACAACGAATAACATGGGTGGAAATGGCAATAATGCTGGAAATACCCAAAATACCGGCAATGGTAATGCTGGGATTACAGGAACCAACACAAATGCTGGCAATAACGGGACGACCGGAAACAACACAAACGCCGGGAATACCGGGATTACTGGAAACTATACGAACTCTGGGACCACTGGTACTACAAATAACAACTTGAACACCGGGGCTGGCGCAATAACAGGAAACAACACTGGTGCTGGGACTGATCGTATAACTGGAACCAACGCAAACACCGGCAATACTGGGACTGGCGGAACAGGAACAAATACAGGCAATACTGGCACGAATATGTCTGGTAACAATGGAACCGGCGGTACCAACTATAAAGAAGTATCCACTCGCCTTGAGCAAAGAATCGCTGACCAAGTAAGGGCAGCTGATAAAAAAATTCACAAAGTGTATGTTTCATACGACAACGATTTTTACAACCAAATGAACACCTATACCAATGATATTCAAAATGGACGAAACAGAGACGGTATCTGGGATGATTTTACTGATACTGTCGGAAGGTTCTTCGATTTATAATCCAATGGGAAAAACTGTCGAATTCACGAATCGGCAGTTTTCCCGTTTCAATTAAAAAAATTAGGTTCTTTCCAACACACATTCGTGAGGAGGAACCTCAATAAACCCTTCGATACTTGGCTGTCTCATGGCCCCGCCTTCGGTCCACTCAGCGAATTTTATCTTAACCGTTTTTACTGGCCGTACCCATGTAGCATGCGCATGGCGTGGAGGTGTCTTGCTAAATGGATGTTCATCTGTCACCAATCCGCTTAACTCTTTCGTTAAATCTTTCCAGTTATTGACGGTCATTTTCCCAGTCCCTGTATGGCCCACGTAATTTAGGTTCCCTTTATTATCATACAAGCCGAGCAGGATGGAATTTACGGTATCATGCCTCAATGTAAAACCTCCGATGACAGCGATGATATCACGATAATTTTTTACTTTAAGCCAATCATCCCGCTTTTTTCCAATTGAATACGGCGAACTGATCCTTTTCATTATAATCCCTTCCATACCTTGTTCCTTAATGGCATGAAATAAAGCTTCAGCTTCAGTCATAGAAGGAACTAGCTGAATATGTTCGTTAGGAGTGATAATGTCCCCAAGTATTTGATTTCTTTCATGAAGCGGTTTGTTATGAATCCACTCGCCATCCAAAAAAAGCACGTCAAAAATCATATATATAATCGGAACAGATTCTACAGCCAGTTTTATGCGTTCTAAATTCCGCAAACCATCTCGTCTCATTACTTGCTGAAAGGATGGCCTTCCATCTTCCCCTAATGAGATCACTTCTCCATCTAAAATCACGGAATTACTTGAACAGTATTCATGAATGGGTATAATCTCTGGAAAATGAAAGGTCCGTTCATTCTTTTTTCGATTATAGAGCCGTACTTCTTGATTATCGGAATAGGTAAGAATTCTAACACCGTCCCATTTAACTTGTGCAATCCATTCCTCCCCTGTCGGAATAGCATCACTGCTAACAGGCTCCATTGCAAAAATCGGTTCCAGTTTGATCCACCACCATTGTTAAATAATACATAGTTTTAACCATTATCACTGAAAATATAGAGTAGAACAGGAGGTTTTACGTATGGGACAAATAGAGGTTGATGGCCATCTCATTGAAATTACACACCCTTATAAAATTATTTGGCAAAATCAAGGCATTACAAAAATGGACTATATTCAGTATTTGCTAGATGTTTCTTCTTATCTAATACAGCATGCCAAAGAACGATTATTAATGATTTGGGTTTATCCTCACGGTATATCTGGCAAGAAAATTGAAAAAAGATCACTTCCCGAGACGGCACCACAATGGGTCTGCCATACTTTCTATAAGGGAAAGGAGAGAATCTTGTTAAATGATCGGGCCACCTTAGTCTGGGCCGCAAACTATGGTGCGATTGAATTTCATGTTCCATTTGATCGACACGATAAAACCGATTACCCGCTGGAAATGGTATTCGATTTAGATCCTCCTGAGGATAATAGCTTTAATCTTGTGTTAGAGGTAGCAATTAAGTTGAAGCAACTTCTGGAATCACTTGGTCTAGCCTCGGTCCCTCGTACATCAGGTTCCTTAGGCATGCAAGTATTTATTCCGATTCAGCCCAATTATACATTTGAACAAACCAGAAAGATCAATACCTTTGTTGCTCAGTATTTTGCTGAGCAAATGCCGCAGCACGTAACCCTTGAACGAATCGTTTCAAGAAGAGGAACCAAACTTTATTTCGATTACTTGCAGTTATGGCGTGGGCGGACAATGCCAGTGGTTTACTCGGCGAGAGCAAAATCTGAACCAACCGTAGCAGCTCCTCTGACTTGGGAAGAGGTTGAAGCGGGGATAAGGCCGACAGATTTCACAATTTTAAACATGCAGCAAAGGATACAAGTAATGGGGGATTTGTTCAATCCCGTAACATCAGAAAAACGTAATCAATCACTAGATGATATCCTTAAATTTATTGAAAGAAATAAAGTTTAACGATTGAGAAACAGACCTTATTAGTTCCTAAGTGCCTGTATTGCGCTAAGGTTTTTAGGACAAAACTAGAACCGGAGAAGAATGCAAACCATAAGAAAAAATCTAAGAACATTTGATAAGGGAAGGAAAAATTTTGTTAAAGGAGGAAATCCAATGACCAAAGAAGAGGTAGTGAAACTTTTAGTACTGATTGAATCCGTTTATTCGAATTGCATATTTAAGGACGATACAGTTCTGCAATGGTTCCAATTTTGTTCTCAGATGGATTTTGAGAAAGTGTTCGCGAAACTGAAAAAACACATTCGGAAAAGTCCCTTTCCTCCTGCGTTTAGTGATATTGCAGTATTCTATTTTGATGAAAATCATTTTCTTGCAACATTACAGGAATGGATGGCGGAAGAATGCGAATCTAAATCAAACAAAAGAGTACCCTTACCTGCCTGGCTTACCGAATATTCACCAAGAAAATCATAGACCATCCTCGGTACAGGATTAACTAAGCTTTTCCATTTGAGAACATTACTTATTTAAAAAGATCGTACCGATTGCAATTAGAACAAGACCTAAAATAGAATAAACTGAGATCTTCTGCTGTAAAAACAATATAGATAAAAATGTAACAACAACTGCATATACCCCCGTTTGGATACCACCAAGCATGACCGTATTTCCAAATACTTTGCTGCCTTGAATGAAACCCCATGAAAGGACAATGTTTCCCAAAAAAGAAAGAGGAAGAAAATATACATTAAATCTAATGCTGTCTTTTAAAGTTGGTTGAAAAAAATAAGCTGATAGTATTGGTAATAAGGAAAAAACAATAGCACCAAAAATAATTGCCCCAATTACTAATAATTTCAAATAAACACCTCTTTTACTCTTTTAGTGTTACTTTCTCCAAAGGCGGATAGCATATTCTATTTCCATTGTAATATCGATCATTTATTAAGACGGCAAAAAGGCACCTTCCTTTTCAGGAAGGTGCGCAAACTTTTGGCTTTATTTTGTCGTAAAACTAAAAAGCTTTTCTAAATGGCGAACGATTTCACCTTTATCAGCTTCAACAACTTCTAGATACTGCGGTTTATTAAACAATTGGCTGATTTGTTCAGGGAATGTCTGCTGGATATGACAACGCTCAATGGATTCATTAAACTTTGCCGGATGAGCAGTTGATAACGTGACACAAATCTCGCTAGGTGTATTACAACTTTCGTATGCAGCTACCCCACAAGCAGTATGTGGATCTAATAAATAACTGGTCTCGGTATTGTACTTACTGATTGTTTGCAAGCATTCTTCCCCATTCACTCCATGTGCCGCAAAATCCTCTTGCACTTTATAAAGCAGCTCGTCGCTTACAACAATTTTTCCTTCTGATTTGAATTTCTCCATTAGGTCCGACACGGCCTTTGGATCTTCTTCAAGCAAGTAATAAAGATAGCGCTCAAAATTGCTTGCTACTTGGATATCCATAGAAGGGCTGAATGTGCTGCGGAATTCACCAGGCTTGTACACTCCCTCTTTGATAAAACCTTCTAAAATATTATTTTCGTTGGTCGCAACGATGAGTTTACCAACCGGCAGTCCCATTTTCTTGGCAAGGTAACCAGCAAAGATATCTCCAAAATTACCTGTCGGAACACTAAAGTTAATATTCTTTACATCCGTTTCTTTTTTCACTTGGAAATACGCATAGAAATAATAAACCGTTTGCGCCATGATTCGAACAAAGTTAATAGAATTGATCGCACGCATATGGTATTTGTTCTTAAAATCCACATCTGCAAACAATTCCTTGATGATTCTTTGCCCATCATCAAATGTTCCTTTAATCGCTAAATTGAGGACACTTTTGTCATCAACCGTGGTCATTTGTAATTCTTGTACCTTACTTACTTTGCCAAGGGGGTGCAAAATGCAAATGCGAATGCCTTCTTTTCCTCTGACACCCTCAATCGCGGATGCGCCCGTATCCCCTGAAGTAGCGCCGAGAATATGAATAGACTCGCCTGTCTTTTTGGATACATAGGAATATAAATTTCCTAAGAATTGAAGCGCAATATCTTTAAAAGCAAAGGTCGGACCATGGAATAGTTCTAGAACATACATGTTATCCTTCAACTTTTGAACGGGTGTTACCTCTGGATGGCGGAAGGTTGCATAGCTTTTCTCAATTAATTCTTTCAACTCATTGTCTGGTATTTCACCATCAACATAATAGGAAAAGATTTCGTATGCTAATTCCTGATACGTTAACTTAGACATAGCTTCTAACTTTTCTGCAGGAATTTGTGGGATTTTCTCCGGTACTAATAATCCACCATCATTTGCCAGTCCCATTAGGACTGTGTCGATAAAACCAATTTTACTTACATTGCCGCGTGTACTAACAAAGTTCATAGCTGCCTCCAATATATTTTAAAAGTTTTATTGCCCCTGTTTAGAAGTGTAAGAATGTGACCTTTTAAAGTGCTAAAATATAAATTTCATTTTAACATAATTGAGTGAATAGTCTAGAAATTATTGTTTGAATTTTCATTAATTATTAACATTTTGTGCTTTTTATTTCATATTCAGATTTTTGATGTCTTGAAACAAACTTATTATTAGTAATCCAGAAACGCCATGGATAATCCTTGGCTTCACCAGAGTTGTCAATTCCAATCCTTTTTCCGACTGATATACTTTCCGGGCAAAAACCTTTAGCAATATATAAAGGTAGAAGTGTAAGTGAGCTACCGTAGTCCTCCATTGTAATGCCCAATGATTTTGTCAGTTTTCCAGGGCCATTAGTCAAATTATTCAGGTCTTGAATTCCTCTCCTGGTTTTCATCAGTTCAATACCATACCGAGGTTCAAGAGCGCGGACCAGTACGGCTTCAGGGTTTTCTTCACCGCCACTGACCACATTGAAAAGGCAGTGGGTATGCATTTGATAGGTATAGGCAAGTCCAGAACGATGGAACATGACCTCCGTTCTTGCCGTCCGCCTATTATTGTAACTATGCGCAGCTTTGTCACCTGGGCCGATATATGCCTCTGTCTCTACTATATACCCTGCGGCCATTCCCAGATTAGTTTCTTTTACAAGGAGGCACCCGAGCAATGCCTTTGACAGTTCTAGAGTAGGCTGTTGATAAAATACCTGGGGTAGTGGAACGATTTCTTTTTGACATTCACCCATGACAGTGCCCTCCCTAAAGATGATTTTCTTATTGTTTTACCCATATTAAGGAGAATTAAAAACAGAGTATTTATTTTAGAGGAAATGTAAAAACACACCCTCCTGCGCGGAAGGTGCCTTGTTAGTAATCTAGCATTGGTTAATATTAACCATTATAAATTTCCTTTTTTAGAAAAGCACCAACTTAACGTGACAGTATCTACGACCATGATAAGTCAGTTTCTTATTTTTCTACAGGTTCCCCAGCTTTTCCCCAATGCGTTTTCGGAATCTCAGTTACGAGTACTCTTATATTTTCTTTTGGAGCATCCAAGGTTTCCGAAACTGTATTCGTTACATTTCGAATTAACTCAGCTACTTTTTCTTTTGGTCTTCCTTCCATCATTTGCACTTGTATAATAGGCATGAAAATCCCCTCTATTTACGATTTTTTAATCTGTTACGGTGAATGATACTTCGCCGAAACCATCAAATTTTCCAGTAACGACATCGCCAAAGTTTAACTTAACGGCTGCCGTAATGCCGCCAGTCAGAATCACATCACCCTTGCGAACTTTCTCACCCTTTCTTGCCAGCATATTGGCAAGCGTAGCCACAGAATGGGCTGGGTGTCCTAGGACTGCAGCTCCAGCACCTAATTCCTTGATCTCACCGTTAATTGAAAGCGTTGCTCCGACAAGATCGAGTTCAAATTGTTCCGGTTTTTTCAAGGTTGTTCCAAACACAACCCGAGAGGTTGAGGCATTGTCCGCAATAACGTCCGGCAGCGTAAACTGGAAGTTTTCATAACGGCTGTCGATGATTTCCAATGCCGGAAGAACGTATTCCGTTTTCGCGAGAACCTGCGCCCCGGTTATTCCAGGACCTTCAAGATCTTCTCCCATCACAAAAGCAACCTCTGCTTCTACTTTAGGATGAATCACATCACTTAAACGGACTTTGCCGCCATTTTCAATCAACATATAATCGAAAACATAACCATAAATAGGCTCTTCAATGCCCATTTGCTTCATCTTGGCAAAGCTGGTTAAACCCATCTTTGGACCAACGATTCTTCTGCCTTCATTTAATTTGCGGTTTACGATTTCTTGTTGAACAAGATACGCTTCCTCCACCGTCAAATCGGGCTTCAGGCTCACAGTAACCTTGGGAACTTCACGCCTTTCCTCCTCCGCTGAAACGAGGTAATTGGCTATTTCCTTGTATTGACTCATAAAAATTTCTCCTCCGTTCTAAAAATGGACGCTTACCTGCCCAATATGTGCGAATCTTGCCGTAAATGAATCTCCTGTCCGAGCTTCTATTGCTGCCGATAAGGCTCCTGAGAGAATCACTTCACCTGCACGCAACGGGATATCAAATTCTGACAGCTTATTAGCCAGCCAAGCAACACAATTTGCTGGATTGCCTAATGCCGCCGCTCCAACCCCTGTATTGACTAACTTACCATTTTTATAAAAAGCCATTCCGATTAGTTCAAGATCAATGTCTTCAACCTTAACTGGCTTCCCTCCAAGTACATAAAACCCAGAAGAAGCATTATCAGCAACTGTATCGGCCAGTTTAATCTTCCAATCCTTTACTCTACTATCAACGATTTCAAGCGCTGGAACAATATACTCCGTTGCCTGAAGAACATCTAGAGCAGTAAGATTTGGTCCACGTAATTCTTTTTTTAAAATAAAGGCAATCTCCGCTTCTACCTTTGGCTGTAACACTTTCTTGGTGGAAATAAAACCTCCGTTTTCAACCACCATGCTGTCTAATAGATGTCCATAATCCGGCTCATCCACACCTAATAGATTCTGCATGGCCAGGGAAGTTAACCCGATTTTTTTTCCTACAATTTTCTGTCCTTGTTCTACCTTTTTCTTTATATTTTCCAGCTGGACATAATAGGCTTCCTTTACTGTCAGCTTAGAATCCATTGAAGTAAGCGGTACAATTCCCACTAGTGTGGACTCTGCTTCTGCCAATGTTTTAGCAAACTCTTCTATTTTACTCGTCAACTTACTTTCACCCTTTCTAAAGCTAAATTTATATATTTTCATAATTTAATGGTAACGCTTGCGAGTTTCAATTACAACACTTGTGCTATATTCAACTACTAGGCAATGATCAGAAACCAACGCCGCCATAAATTCATTAACTATGCATATTTATATCACTACTTAGTTGTTTTGAGGTGGATGGTGATATGTACCCAATTTATTATTAATATTCCGAAAAATATAAATATTATATTGAAAATAAAACCAATAATGATTATAATCTCTAATTAGAGAACTATGATTACTAAAAGTAAAGTGTATTTTGAATTCTCTCATATTTTGGTAAGCGTTATCAATGAAAATTCATTTTTTAGGAGGAAGAAATATGACATCGATTAATTCTGCCGAAGTTATTGCCAACAGCAAATTCAACCGCTTTCATTTAGGGTTACTATTATGGAGTTTCATCATTATCTTGTTTGATGGCTATGATCTGGTGGTCTATGGAACGGTTGTACCAAGTTTGATAAAGGAATGGAATCTTTCATCGGTGGAAGCAGGAGCAATCGGGACCTATGGGTTATTTGGAATGATGTTTGGGGCAATCTTTTTCGGTACATTAGCTGACCGTATCGGCAGAAAGAACGTGATTGCAATAACATTAGTACTGTTTAGTTTATTTACATTCCTTTGCGGCTTTGCTAAAACCCCTACTACTTTCTCAACCTTTCGTTTCTTAGCTGGCTTGGGTTTGGGCGGAATCATGCCAAATGTTATCGCACTATTAACTGATTATGCACCGAAAACAATGAGAAGTATGATTGTAAGTATCGTATTATGTGGATATTCTGTTGGGGGAATTCTTGCTCCCTTAATAGGGATCTTCTTAATGCCAACATTCGGATGGGAAGCAATCTTCTGGTTTGCGGGTGTTCCTCTACTATTTTTGCCTATCATGTATAGACAGCTGCCCGAAACAGCCAGCTATCTTATCCGTACAGGTAAAAAAGAAAAATTGATTGCAACCCTTGCTAAAGTAAGTCCAGAATCGCATTTTAGTCAAAATGATGAGGTTATCGACTTAAAAACACAAGGAACTAAGGTTCCTATAATAGGATTATTTAAAGAGAACCGAGCCTTCAGTACGGTTATGTTTTGGACAGCGTTTTTCAGTTGTTTATTGATGGTTTATGGTTTGAATACTTGGCTTCCAAAATTGATGATGGAAGCAGGTTATGGATTAAATTCAAGCTTAGGGTTTCTCATTGCCCTCCAAGGCGGAGCCATTATCGGGACACTCATAATCGGACGACTTTGTGATAAATACGGTTCAAAAAAAATGCTTGTTCCCATGTATGCCTCAGGCGCCGTGGCTCTGACACTTCTAGGATTCGGAGGAAATACATTAATAATCTATTTATTAGTAGCTATTGCCGGGGCTGCAACCATTGGTGCACAAAATATTGTGCAAGCATACGTTTCTCAATACTATCCGCCATCTATAAGATCTACAGCATTAGGGATGGCTTCTGGAGTCGGCAGGACCGGTGGTATGCTTGGTCCCCTATTAGGAGGATTCCTATTATCCGTTTCTTTACCCATTCACTTAAACTTTATCGCCTTTGCGATTCCTGGCTTGATTGCAGCCGCCGCCCTCTTCATGGTGCCTATCAAAAATGCCTATCAAAATGAAAACGATGCCAAAGAAGAAATAACTAAAGTTCATGTAAGTTAATGGATTAAAAGAGTCTCCCCTTGTAAAAAGGGAGACTCTTTGCATTTTTAAAAACGATTAAGTTATCAAGGACATTGGAAAAACAACTTCACTTCCATTATCCAATTCCGAAGAGTATTTTTGATAGATAAACTACAATCGTAACAGTAATACCGCTTAAGATAGTAGTCAATAGGACTGCTTGTGAGGCATACTCTGGATAATTATCATACTCAAGTGCCAATAAAGCACTATTTCTTGAAGAAGGAAATGAGCTGGCAATAAATAGTGCCTGAGCAGTTATTCCTGTTAATCCAAGACAAAATATAACTACTAACCCAATGAGAGGAGAAATAATCAGCCGGCCGATTACAATCCAAACTATGGGTCTAGAAATTCGTGTAATTTTTAAAAATGCCACTTGAGCTCCAAGTGTGACGAGAGCAACTGCCAAAAACGCATTTGATGAATTTTCAATTGGCTTCCACAAAAACGGAGGTATATCAATATGGAGGCATTTCAACAATATCGCCAGTAATAAAGCGTAAATAACCGGAAGACGGATAATTTTTCGTATAATATCTCTACCGCTGCTTTGGGCAGAGACGCTGTTGAAGAATCCATATGTAAAGGTAAGGAGATTCTGAAAAATAGAAATAATAATCTGTATCGACATACCAGCTGGATTAGCGGCAAAAACTAGTTCACTTACAGGGAGACCATAATTACCTGAATTACTCAATACCATGCTGTTTTTAAAGGTTGCTGTCAGCTTGCGGTCAAACTTATTGGCTTTGGCAACGACCATACTAGTAAGGATAAGGGCAATATTAAAAACAATTAGAAATACTAATGTTTGGCTAATTAACTCGCTTGACATTTTGCTCTGATAAATATTTACAAAACAAACAGCGGGCAATAAGAAATACACCGTCAATGTTGACAGTGTAGATAAATCCATCCTTATTAAACGCTGTAGTACAGCGCCTGCCCCAATTAATAGAAATATCGGAAAAATGATGTCCATCAAGATATGAAACAAAATATTCATACAACTAACCTTCTCTCCATCTAATGAAAAAAAGAAAAAATGCAAGTTATTAAAAAATAAATTGCATTTTCCTATTTCTTATACCACCTGATCATTAAAATAAATTACCTCAGATAGAATCTTACAACCTAAAACATTATTAAAAACTTCTCTGGCTTCTTCTTCTGAATTAAATTCAAACATTGAAATATTGTTTCCCTTTGAATAAACAGTGATTATCCACATAACATTCATCTCCACTCTATTTTAAAAAGGAATAATTGATAAACCAATAGCGACAACAATCATTACCAATGTCGAACCACAGGCCCATTTTAGAAATGTACGCTGTAATTCCCCAAAATCTTCTCCAACCAAACCGACCAATAAGTACGTTGAAGGTACAAGCGGGCTTAATAAATGAACCGGCTGCCCCAATAATGACGCTCGGCCAATAAACTCAGGGTCAATTCCATATACACTTGCAGCTTTGGCTATCAAGGGCAAAATCCCATAGTAAAAAGCATCATTTGACATAAAAAACGTTAAAGGTGCACTAATGATCGCAGTAATAAGTGCAAACTCAGAACCAAGTACATCTGGAATATATGAAATCATGGTGTTAGCCATGGCATCAACCATTTTCGTTCCTGAAAGAATTCCAGTAAAAATACCTGCGGCAAATACCATTGAAACTACTGATAAGGCACTATCAGCATAATTTGCAATACGTTCTTTTTGATCACTTATTTTTGGATAATTTAGCGTAATCGCCAACGCGAATCCAAGCATAAACAATACAGTTGTTGGCAGTGCTTCTTTAATTAAAGCTACTAAAAGAAGGATTGTAATTAAATAGTTAATAAGTATTAGCTTTGGGCGTTTTAGGTAAACGTCCTCAGATGTTGCCGCCGTCATAGCCATCGTGTCGTAATTCACTTGAAGTATTCCGATTCGTTTCCGTTCTTTTCTCCCAAGACAGTATGCCATGAACAATACGAACAATATCCCCCCCGCCATGCTGGGTATTACCGGGGTAAAGACATCTGACATCTCAAGATTTAATGCGGTCATCGCTCTAGCAGTAGGTCCGCCCCATGGAAGGAGGTTCATAACACCTGAAGCAGATACAGCAATTCCAGCAAGAATTAATGGTTTCATGCCAATACGCTTATACAAAGGCAGCATGGCAGAGATGGTAATGATGTATGTAGTTGTTCCATCCCCGTCAAGGGATATTAAAAGAGCAAGTACTGCAGTTCCAATAGCTATTTTTACTGGATCTCCCTTTACTATTTTTAAGATGGTAGAAATAATAGGATCAAATACTCCTGCATCAATCATGATGCCGAAAAAGAGAATAGCGAACAAAATCATAATTCCCGTTGGAGCAACACTTTTTATGCCTTCAAGCGCCATTGGCCCCATCTCCTTACCAAAACCGCCCAGCAATGCAAAAATGACAGGAATCACTATAAGGGCAACCATAGCGGGAAGCCGTTTCGTCATAATTAAAATCATAAAAGTGATAATCATTAAAAACCCTAATATTGCAAGCATCGTCTTCACCCCTTTTGTTTGTAAATTAAATATAATCAAAAAATTCAGTTGTGAAAACGTTACCAAAATAAAGTTATTAACGTAAATTAAATTGATTTTGTACATATTGTTCATGGATGAGGGGTATTTTTCCAAATCGAGATAACTCATTGTGGATTACTTAAATAACTATGTAAATAACAAAAGGAGGGTCGGTCCCCCCTTTTACAACACTGAATAATATTTCCTTTCCGGTCTCCCCACTATTCCATAAACCACTTCTGCTCTTACTTCCTGATTGGAGGAGAGATATTCCAAGTACCTTCGTGCCGTTATCCGAGAAGCACCAATTTCCTTCCCTACCTCTTCTGCAGAAAGTCCCTCTCTTCTGTCGTGGAAAACAGCCTTAACTTTTCCTAAGGTAATTTCGTCAATTCCTTTTGGCAATCCCGCGCTCTTTGTTGGTGCTTCACTTTTCCCTTTACGGAAAAGCAAATCTACGTAATTCTGATTTACTTCTTGTGCGGCTGAAAGAAGTGCATGTTTTTTAATATAATCCTGAATAACTTCATCAAATCTTTCCCTGCTTACTGGTTTGATTAAGTAATTCTCAACACCATAGCTTAATGCTTTTTCAAGGAATACTTTATCTGTTGCTGCAGTTATCATAATAATACTGACTTTCGGGAAATTCTCCCGGATTGTAGGGAGTAACTCAGAACCAAGCCTATCCGGCATATACACATCTAGAAGCAGTAAATCTGGAGTTTTCTGCTCTAATAATTGCAAAGTTTGCTCACCATTCAAGGATTTGCCAACTACCTCTATTTCCTTAAACTTTTCCAAAAATTTCTCATGTATATCAGCTATTCGAAAATCGTCTTCCGCTATAGCCACTTTTATCTTATCCAATATTTTCATCCCCTTGCACATTCTTCGGGAGATAAACGGTGAAAACAGTTCCGCTTTCTGAATTGCTTTGCACCTCAATAATCCCATTCAATTCCAATACTGCCTCTTCAGCATTTGATAAGCCATATCCCCTTGGCTCAGTGCCAGTCTTAGAGGTATAACCTCTTTCAAAAAGAAAAGGAATTTCTACATCACTTATTCCCTTGCCATTATCTGAAATCTCAAAAATAATATCGCATCCAATATCTGTTGCGAAAAACTTAACCGTCGGATGATTCTCACATTCATAGACTGCTTCAAAGGCATTATCTAGTAAGTTTCCAAGAATCACGATTAAGTTTGATAGTTTAACATGCGATGGTAAACTATCCAAATAGCTATCTGGAATAATATCAAACTTAATTTTCCTTTCTGATGCTTTTCCTAACTTCCCTAACAGGATGGCCTGCACTTTTGTATCTTTAATTTGGTTAAAAACCACTGAATTCTGAAATTGTAGTGTTTCTGTCTCACTTTGTATCATGGCGATTGCTTGGTTGTATTCACCAAGCTGAAGCAGGCCCAATAAAACATATAATTTATTGGTAAACTCATGCGTTTGGGCACGAAGATCTTCCGAATAACTTTTTACTTCGGATATGGTATTTAACATTTGCTTAATTTCTGTTTTATCACGAAAAGAAGCGACAACCCCCTTAATACCTGTTTCATCGATGATTGGAGTACTATTAACAATAACCGTTTTATCTTTCCAGACCATTTCTATATCTGTTTGAGCGTTTCCTGAACGTAATACCTCATACAAATATTTTGAAGGAAAAAGTCCATCCACTTTCATATTTTTGACTGTTCCCTGAAGCTGCAGAAGCCTCTTCGCCTTTTGATTCATCATCGTAATGCAGCCTTTATTATCTATCGCTAAGATACCTTCTTTTACGGCATGCAGGACAGCGTTTTTCTCTTTATATAGAGTTGCAATTTCATAAGGCTCAAGCCCCATGGTATCCCTGCGGATGTTACGTCCTAGTAACATACTGCCTAGAAGGGATATTAAAAGGGCGAAGAAAGAAACAATGAGCACTCTCGTGATGTTATTTAAAATTTGCTGCTGGACATCTTCAAGAAGAAAACCGACAGAAACAATTCCGATTATCTCTCCTTGATCATTAAAAATAGGAGATTTACCTCTAATAGATGGTCCAAGTGAACCCTCTGCCTTTGAGATATAATATTCCCCATGCATAAGTGCTCTTTTATTATCTCCGCCTTTCATCTTCTGCCCAATTTTTGTAATAATAGGATGCGCATATCTCGTTCCGTCTCTATTTCCAATGACTACAAATTCTGCACCTGTTTCTTTTCGAATTTTTTCCGCTATAGGCTGTATCGTTTTAGAAGGGTCGCTCGTTTGAAAGGCCTCAATGATCGTCGGAATAAATGAAACTGTTTTCGATAATTCCAATGCGAGCCTTCCCTTGTTTTCCTCTATTTGTTTACTTTCCATATAACTATAAAATCCTGTCATTAGCAGGATTAATAATAAACTTAGCGAGAGAACCAGCCCGAATATTTTTGTTTGCAGGGTAACCTTTATTGACTTCAGGCAGAAAACCTCCTAGTAAAATAAAAATATTAAATCTTAGTTGCTTTGCTTGAAACAATATAAACTCGTTCTGGCCGGCCTACTGTTCCGTATGATAAATCGGCTTCAATACTTTCATTAGATACTAAATGTTCAAGGTACCGTCTTGCGGTGGTTCTACTTACACCTATTTCTTTCGCTACACTTTCTGCTGTTAGTCCATATTCAACCCTTCCGAGAACCTCCATCACTTTTTCAAGTGTTAGCGGGTCAATTCCTTTTGGGAGATAAGACTTTTCGTTACTTGCGCCATCAACTTCTTTTCGTAATAGCTTGTCTACCTGCTGCTGTGTCACATGGGTGTTTTCTTTCCCTAATTGTAGTACCTTTGTGTGATAATCCTTATATCTAAGTAACGATTGTTTAAAGCGGTCAAAAACGACCGGTTTGATAATATAATCGAATACACCAATACTAATAGCCTCTTGGACTTGATTGATTTCTTTTGTGGCTGTAATCATAATAACATCCATTTGTTTGGTTTGCTGTTTTGTTTCCTTTAATAAGTCCAGTCCATTCATGTCAGGAAAATACACATCCAGCAAAAGTAAATCCGGCTTCAAGATATCAATTAAGGTTTTTGCCTCAAGATAACTCGCAGCAATGCCTACGGTTTGAAAGCCTTCAATCTGTTCAATATAACGTTTTTGAATCTCTGCTATCCTCAAGTCATCCTCAATAATTAACAATTCGATATCCCTGTTCCCCATTGTGTACATCCCCCATGCTTTTTGGAATCGCCACTGTGAAAATTGTACCTTCTCCCACATTAGATGAAAAGGTAACATATCCACCTAAACTATTAATTGCGGTTTGAACTAGACTCAGCCCAATCCCGGCATTACTGTTCTTGTCCTTTGTTGAAAAGCCTTCTTTAAATATCTGGCCGTTATCTTTACTATCTATTCCTTTTCCATTATCTTCTACCTCTATAATTAGCTCTTTACCAAGGTCGGTCAAAAATAGAGATACTCTTTTTTCGCCATTATTTTCTTTTACAGCTTCAAAAGCATTATTAACAAGGTTGCCAATAATGGTTACTAATGAATCTCTACTGATTTCATATGGGATATCTTTAAAGCTGCTCTCTCTATCTATTAAAAAATTAACCTTCAATTCGCTTGCTAGACTTACCTTTCCTAATATAAATCCAGCAATAATTGGATCGGGTATTTCCTTCATTAAAAATTGAATGAATCCCTGGGTGACATCCACTTCTTTTGAGATGAAATCAATGGCTTCCTTATATGACCCAAGTTGAATCAAGCCTAGTAAGGTATAAAGACGATTGGAATATTCGTGGGTTTGTGCACGCAAACCTTCCGCATAAGCTTTTACATGGGATAATTCCTGTAGTAAATGAGCCAACTCCGACTTATTCCGCAAACTCGCGACAGCCCCAATCACATCACCTTTCTTATTAAAAATCGGAATCCGATTTGCCAAAAATACATCCCCAAGGATGATAATTTCCTTATCATATTCTGCCTGTCCATTTCGAACTACTTCAAGTAGATTTGTATTTTCTAAAACCTCTTCAATTCTTTTTCCACGGAGCAGCGTCTCATTTGGTACGCCTAAAATTTTATGAGCTGTTTCATTCACTACCGTGATTCGGCCATCGGTATCGATTGCAATGATCCCTTCATGAATTGACTCTAATATGGCATGTTTCTCTTGGTACATCCAGGCAATTTCTTTCGGTTCTAATCCAAACATCGCTTTTTTTATATTTAAAGAAATGAGCAATGCAGCTAATAATCCACCAATTAAAATAAGGAATGTAGCAAAAAAGATTTTTTTCTGTATTTTTACAACTTCCTTTTCAATATCCGTTTGGAGATAACCGACAGAAACTACTCCAATAACTTCTCCCTGATGAAAGATTGGTGCTTTTCCTCTTAGAGACGGACCTAGAGTCCCGATAGATTCTGATATGACAGGTTCTCCCTTAAATACAAGACCATTATCTCCCCCAACCATTTTTTGTCCTAATCGTTTCGGGTTGGGATGTGAATATCGAATTTCATTCGTATTCCCGATCACAATAAATTCTGCCCCAACCTGTTTACGAATGCTTTCTGCGATGGGCTGGATAACATCCGCAGGATTTTCCGCTTGAAATGCCTCCTGAATATCTGGCATACTTGCAATCGATTGAGCCACAGATAAGGCTTTGGAACCTATTTCATGTTTAAGATTGGTTTCCATGATATTCTTAAAAGTAACCTCAAAAATAATCCCGATTGAGATAATTAGAAGAAGAATGACTAACATTAATTTTGAATGTAAACGCACGCAATCACCTCAATTATATTATAGTAAAAAAACTCCTTAAATAAAGGAGTTTTCGCATTATTATAAAAATTTAACCTTCAATATTAATAATTACATCTTTCCCTCTTCTCTTCATCATGAATGGGATTAATAACCAAAGCAAGGTAATGATAAGAAAAACGAGTGAAATTGGTCGTGTAAAGAATACACTAAAGTCTCCATTAGAGATCGTTAAAGCTCTTCGTAAATTATTCTCTACCATAGGGCCTAACACCAATCCAAGAACGAGCGGAGCGATTGGATAATCGTTCTTGCTTAAGAAATAACCAAGAAGTCCACAACCCAATAATAGCAAAAGATCGTTCGTTGATACTTGGACTGCATAGACACCAAAAATCGAGATTGCAATAATAATAGGAATCAAGAATTGCTTTGGTGTTTGAATAATTTTGGCAAACACTTTGACAAGTGGGAGATTTAAAATTAATAGCATGACGTTTCCGATAAACATGCTGGCAATCAGTCCCCATGCTACTTGAGGATGGTCTTCAAATAATAACGGTCCCGGCTGGACGTTATACATCATCAGGGCGCCCATTAAAATGGCCGTTGTCCCTGAACCTGGTATCCCTAATGTTAATAATGGAATCATCGCCCCACCCGATGCCGCGTTATTCGCCGATTCTGGTGCCGCAACCCCTGCAATGGTTCCTGTTCCAAATTTTGAAGGCGTTTTTGAGATCTTTTTTTCTAGAATGTAAGAAAAGAAGGAAGCAAGTGTTGCCCCAGCACCTGGTAATATCCCCACAAAGAAACCTAAGATTGATCCACGGGCAATGGGTCCTGCTGATTCTTTCAGTTCATTCTTAGAAGGAAGTAAATTATTAATCTTTGCAATCTCCGTATCTTCCTCTTCTTTTTCCAAAATGGTTTTAAAAACCTCACCGACAGCAAACAACCCTACCGCAATCGTTAAAAACTCAATTCCCTGATACAGCCATGGAACATTAAATGTAAATCTAGCAATACCAGATACGTTGTCGATTCCAATCGTACCGAGTAATAAACCGAAAACAGTCATAATTAAAGCTTTTGTTACCGATTTTCCTGCTAATCCACTGACAGCCCCCAGCCCTAATAGCATTAAGGAAAAATATTCTGCTGGCCCAAATTTGAGCGCTACTGCTGATAATGGTTTCGCTAATGCAATCAGTGCCACAAGGGTAATAATCCCCGCCACAAACGAACCGATTGCCGAAATGGATAACGCACTTCCTGCTCTCCCTTTCTTAGCCATCTGGTAACCGTCCAATGTCGTAACAACAGAGGAAGATTCGCCTGGTGTATTTAATAGTATGGAAGTGGTTGATCCTCCATACATCGCTCCATAATAGACGCCAGCTAACAGAATAATCGCGCTGGTTGCTGCTTGTTCTGGAGGAAGGCCGCCCGTGATAGACGCCGTCACTGGAATGAGAAGGGCAACGCCGCTCATCGGTCCAATTCCGGGAAGCACACCAACAGCAGTTCCAATTAAGACCCCAACAAAGGCAAAGAGGATATTATACCAAATAAGCGCTGTTGTAAATCCCTGAAATAAATAATCGAGTGTACTCAATTTATGTCCTCCTATCTTTCTCGCTTAAAACCAAATTGGCCAGTCTGGCAGTGTACCTTTTAAAACCTCTACATATAAAAAATAAACAAGTCCTGAAAAACATGCTGATATGATAAGGGATTGAATCACCTTCGACCGCTCCATCGTTTGAAAGCAAACGAATAAAAATAGAAAGGTAGTGATGACATATCCGATCGTTTCTAACGTTAAAATATAAATCAATGTCGCTGCAAAAATGATTAGGAAAGGCTTGTACTGTAATTTTTCTTTCTTCCCCTGTTGATTCTTCGTGACGAATGTTTCATAAAATAAACGGATACTTAATAAAACAAGTGTGCTGCCAAGAATGAAAGGAAATATATTAGGTCCTACTGCACTTCCATAGGACGAGCTTTCGAGTTGCTTACTCCCAATAATAAAAAGAACACCTACTGTTAGAAACATAACTGATGCAACGTAATCAAATTTTAATGCCATTCATAATCCCCCTCAGAAAAAAAATAGGGGAAGGAAAAAGTTAACTCCTTCCCTTCTTTTTTACTTTTGCATACCTAATGCTTTTAATAATTGCTGGACTTGACTTTCTTGCTCATCTAAAAACTTTTTGAAATCAGAACTGTTTTTATACTCCAATTCCCAGCCTTGTGTCTCTACTTCTTTTTTCCACTCAGGAGAGTTTATGAGCTTATCAATCGCTTGTTCCCAATAGGCTTTGGCTTCTTTAGACATTTTTTCCGGACCAAATACCCCGCGCCAAATCGTAAACTCTGCATCGACACCCTGTTCTTTTGCTGTTGGAACTTCTTTAAAATCACCCGCTAAACGCTCGTCTGAGGTAATCGCCAACACGCGCACCTTACCCGCCTTTAAAAATTCTTTAACACTTGAGGCATCGGTACCAATGACATCTGCGTTACCGCCAAGTAGTGCGGTAATCGCTTCACCGCCTCCATCATAGGAAACGTACTTAACTTTTGTCGGATCTACCCCATATTTATAGGCAGGTAAAATGGAAATTAAATGGTCCATGGAACCTGGTGCTGATCCACCGGCAAATGTTAGTTTACTTGGATCTTTCTTTACCTCTTCCAAAACTGATTTTAAGTCTGTAAATTTGGAATCCGATGCTACAACAATTGCCCCGAAATCTTTTGTCAACTGAGCCAATGGTGTTGTATTCTTGTAGCCATATGGACTATTTCCTTCTTTTTTCAAGTTGTTAATAATAATCGGTGGTGAATTGACAAAGAGCATATCATTATTTTCAACTTGCTGGGTGGCGTACTCAGCCATAAAGACAGCACCGCCGCCACCAGGCTTATTCTCTACCGTCAAAGGCTGATCAACTATCTTCGTTTCACCCAGTACTTTCGTAAACGCCCGAGCGGTTAAATCCCAGCCGCCCCCTGCCCCTGATGGCGCGACAACTGTAATCGCTTTCGTAGGATAGCCGGTAGTTTCTTCCTTCTTACCTGGGCTTGCTGTTTCATTACTGCTGCTGCAAGCACCAAGGCTGAGCGCCAATGCTCCTGCAAACATTACTGCTGAAATTTTTTTAATAGAAAACATTTCAATTCCCCCTTGTAAACGTTTTCTTAATTTTACAAAACTTTTGAATATTTAATAGATTGTACATTTAAACAGCATTAAAAACTTATTAACCATTTTGTTCATTTTGTTCACGAGGTGGAGGCAAATAAATTTTTATTTCCCCGCTGGCAATCAAATTAAGGTGAAAGAATCCTTAGCTTAAGAATATTAAATTGCTATATCGGAAAGGATATTGTTGAGGTGTTTATATGAATCTAGATCGTGCAAAAAAAATCCTTTTTTCCGAACAAGAAATAGCCGTTCACTATCACGGAATTCCTGTCTGGATTGAGAATATTGATGAGACATCAAACAAGGCGGTTGTATCCGAACGAGGAATTCATAGTGAAAGACAGATCGTGCCGATAGATGAATTGGAAGAAACAGGAGAGTATTATACTGAATAGGTAGTATCTAAAAGAACCTTTTAAAGAGGGAACATGTTCCAATCTCCTTTTTCTTCAACTAATTCTGCATATCTTGTACAAACAAAAATCCCACCTTTATGTGAGATTTTTGTTTGTTTTTACTGGTTCCCCTTTTGCCTCAAATAACGTTTATCATTCATGAATAAACTCCAAAAGTAAATAAAGCCAGGGAAAAGGATCGCAAATCCGACGATATAAGTGATAAACACGGCTCTAAAGGAGTTAGGGTCAGTAAAGGCCGACTCAATGGTAACATTCGGATAGATGATATAGGGCAAGTGGGCCTTTCCATAGACATAGCTGGCAATCAGATATTGAATAGTAACCGCAATTACAGCGAGTCTTGGCATGCCTCTTTCCCCTTTTTGAAAAGGGTTTGGTGCATATAACCCGAAGCCGATAATTAAAAAGAAGCCAACCGAGATCAAAAGTAAAGGAAGATCTTCCATCATTTTAGTATATAACCAACCCACTTCATTTTTTAGGGTAATCATAATTAGCAATGCCATAATTAATGATATCGGACCAAGTATTTTTCCATCCCGAAGGTACACTCGGTACGCCTCCATTTCATTCGAAGCCTTCGAATAATCAGCTAATAATAAAGAAGAGAGAAAAAGTGTACTCGTTATCGCAAACCCAATAAAGGCATACTCATTGGGGCTTGAAAAAAGCTTGTTAAGGTTTAGATTCACCGTGCCATCTGCAAAATCAACATAGTGGCCATGCGTAATCGGCAACACACTAATTAACAAGCCGGGAATAATAATTCCTGCAATACCGGAAATATAAGTTAGCGGCTTCTTATATTCCGTAGCTATATTTGAAAAAACTAAAAAAGCACTTCGTAATGCAAGTAATAATAGGATTAAACTACCGGGAATTAGTAGTATCGTTCCCAAGATATTTGCGGCACTTGGAAAAAGGCTGTAGACAGCAACAACCAATGCAACAATAAAAGTATTTGTTACTTCCCAAGTAGGTGATAAATAGCGATTGGCAATGTTCGTTGCTTTCGTTTTTTCCCTATTGATGTAAACCATTGACCAAAAGCCGGCTCCAAAATCCATTGTGGCCATGACAGCATAAATAAACACGAACCCCCAAAGTACCGTAATTGCAATAAGAGCATCAGCCATTCGTTTCTCCCCCTATGAATTTGAACTAAATAATGGGATGCTTTTTTTCTCTGCACGCTCAATATCATCCAATTCTGTGTTTTTTCTAAAGAAGTAGAGTAATACCAGCACGACAGAAAGCCCTAAGATCATGTAGACAATAATAAACGATATAAATAGAGTACCTAAGTTAGTTGCAGTCGTTGCAGACTCTGCCGTCGATAAGATATGGTAGATTACCCATGGCTGACGTCCAGTACAGGCAAAGATCCATCCACATTCAATCGCGATAATGGCCAGAGGACCTGTCGTTACCAGCCCCCACAGCATGAGCTTAGGATAATGTGCTTTTTTTAAGAATTTTCTCCAGGCGAAAACTAGTAAAGGAACCATAATAAGTGCTGAGCCAATAAACACCATTCCATTAAAAAGAGTATGAATGAATAATGGCGGCCATAGCTCCTCTGGATAATCGTTTAATCCCACTACCACCGTATCAAAGCTGTTTCCCGCGAGAAAACTCAGTGCCCAAGGAATCTCGATAGCTCCTTTAATTTCTTTCGTTTCCGGGTCGGTGAAACCACCTATTGCCAAGGGCGCATGGGATTGTGTTTCAAATAACCCTTCCGCTGCTGCTAACTTTTCCGGCTGGTATTTATGTAAATATTGAGCTGATTCATGTCCATTTAAAGCCGTTAGAAAAGCAAAGATACCACCTACTACTAGACTTAGAACCAGCGCTTTTTGATGAAAAAGATAAACTCTCGAACCGATTTTATTTTTCATCATTTTAAAAGATGCAACAGACGCAACCACAAAAGCTCCCACCACATAGGCAGATAATGCCACATGTCCTGCTGTTACAAAGAAGCTTGGGTTAAAAAAAGCAGCCCAAGGATCAATGTCTAGAAATTTCCCATCCTCATAACGAAATCCCGCAGGTGTACCCTGAAAAGCATGGACGTTCGTAATTAAGACAGCGGAGGATAGTGCTCCGATTGCGACCAACACTAAGCTAGCAATCCGCATCCAAGGAGCAATTCTTTCTGCTGCATAGACGTAGATCGACATAAACAACGCCTCAATAAAAAAGGCATAGATTTCGATTTGAAAAGGAAGAGGCATCACACGACCAATTACTTCCATAAAACCAGGCCATAGTAACGATAATTGAACGCCAGCAATCGTACCAGTCGGGATCCCAACTCCGAGTAAAACGGCAAATGCTTTCGTCCAGCGTTTCGCCATTACCACATAATCTTGATCCTTTGTTTTTTGATAGATAAGCTCTGCAGCCAAAATCATAAGCGGCAAACCGACCCCTATCGTGGCAAATATAATATGAAAAGCCATTGTCGTTCCAAATAAGGAACGGGCTATTAATAAATCACTCAAATTGAATTCCCCCCCTTGCGTATCATGGTCTTGATAATTATTTCCAAAAGGACCATTAATATGTAAAGTTTGTGCTTTCTAAAATCTTTTTTTATAAGAATATTTGCCTTTCGGGGGGGACATCCTTAATTAGGGTTACACAAAATAAACCTTTTGGAGGATTACATTATGACAATGACACTTGGAGCACACGAGGTATTAGAGTTACATGAAGTATTAAATGATGCCATTCACGGAATCAATACATTACGCCTTTACCGACCACATGCAAAGGATCAAACTTTGCAGACTATGATAGAGATGCATATGAATGCCTTATCAATGGAATACAACAGTTTGATTCAGCTTATGAATCAGCAAGGTGCTGGAAATATGATGTCTCCTCGCCATATGGCAAGAACACAAGGTTTTCAGCCAACCTATGGGTTACGGAACCCTGAAACACAGACACCTGCAAGCTCTGTAGAAGATATAGATGATTATGATGTTACTTCATGTCTTATTAATTGTCATAAACACGCTGCAGCGATGAAAATGAAAGCAGCGTTAGAAATGGCGAACCCTACTCTTCGCCGTACCATCCAACTTGGAGCCAATGCATGTGCTGATATGGCGTATGAAGCATTCCAATATGCTAATCAAAGAGGATATTATCAGATTCCTACTCTTAAGGATACAACGCAAAGCAACTATATGCAGTCATACGGTACAATGCCTATGCCGCAAATGACACAAATGAACCAGATGAATCAACCTGGGAATATGACGATGTAGGTTAATATGAGACTGCCTTTATAAAAAATAAAGGTTAATTATTACTAAAAATCTCACCTCCATTTTGAAGGTGAGATTTCATTTATATTTACATATTGTGACCCATAGTCGGCATATTAGAAACAATCGTTGGATCAACCATTCCAGCGATCATAGCAATGTGTGCAAAGATTAGAAACATACCAACTAAGAACGCGTGAACTTTTAATTTTTCCTCTTGTGATTTGTTTTTATAAAAAATATTTAAATCCAAAAGTGCCATGCCCAGCAATGGGATTATTCCAAGTAAGTAAAACCCTACTGCAACCACATCAATCCATCCGTGCCATTCTCCTTTTGATGTTATCGGAATAACAGCATTAAATAGTAAGTAAATAAAAATACCAGTGAAATAAATTCCTACAAAAATAGATGTTATTTTGTTAACCAATCTTAATTTACCAGTTAGATTTCTAGTAAACAAAATTGCTAATTCTGTTACAGCAATTGTTTCAGCACAAATAACCGGAATGGCCATAAAAATAATCAGATTCCATGGCTGATTAGCGGCTAGTAAGCCCATATAATGTGTCATGTTCATCGTTTAAATCCTCCTAAAATCGTCTTTGTTTTGTTTCGATACAGATAGATTGTAGGAGTATGATATAAAGATACGATGAAGAATCTGTGACAAAAACTTGAATAAACTCTTCTTAAATAATAAGTAGCTCAGTGCCATATCGATAACAGAATAATAAATCCCAAACAGCAACCTTACCATCTAAAACATACAAATAATAGCAGATGATAGATTAATATTATTTTAGTTAAAATAGTAATAGCTGCAGAACAGGACTTTTGTATCTGCAGCTTAATTTTTTGGTTTCCAAAGTTGTTCAAACATAATCGCTAGAAATGTTCCTACTAATAAACCGTTTTTACCTATAGTTTGAATAATATATGGTAGACCATTAAAGATATCTTCAGGTAATAACATGATTCCTATTCCTACTAGTAAGGATACCCCAATTATGGTAACATTTCTGTCATTTAATGGATGTTTATTCAGTGAGCGAATTGCTATACCAAGCATATCGATTATTGTGGCTAGAAGGGCTGCACTGGCAACTGGTAAAGGCAATGAAGCTAATAAGCCAACAATACTTGGAAACAATGAAATGGTTACCATAATCCCACACGCACACAGAAAAGGAATAATACGATATTGTTTTGTTAATTTCACGAAACCAGCTGTAGCTGGTAATGGTACAACAGCAATCGTCGAGAATACGGCAGAAAAAAGATGAGAAACTCCCCCTATCCACGTTCCCCGATTTAGCTTGTCATGAAATTGTCCTTTATTATTTGGGATTGCTTCCTCCGCAGCAGAAATGGCCGCAAATGTATTAGAAATAAGTAAAAAGGTAAACAAAATAGCTGTAACGTATACACCCCCAGTTAATGTAGGGTATCCCCATGGGAAAATTTCTGGGATCTGAATGAAATCAGCTGATATTGAAATGGTTTGATGACCTCTTCCAAAAATAAAGAATGTAATCCAGCCTGCCAAGATTCCTAATAAAATTGCATAGTTTTTTAACCGTCCCTTAGCTTTAGAGGAAAGTATAATGATAAAGAAAAAAATAAGAATTGATAGGAGAAAGCTCACCCCATCCATCTCGCCCGTGTTCCTATCCATTGATACCATTCCCTTAATAAAGACTCCACTTAATTGAATGGCTAATATAAAAAGAAAAGTGCCAGTTACAATTGGTGAAAAGAGAAACAGTAAATGCCGCACCCACTTTGTTATCCCTAACAGAAATAATAATAATCCAGCAACGATTAATCCCGCCTCTAGTGTTTGTAATGTCTCCATCATTGTCAAACCTTGCTGTGCCCCAATGCTAGCAAAAATAACAAAAATACTAACCCAGGAACCAGCTGGACCATCGGCTATTGGATACCTATGACCAAATTTTGCCTGAATAAACGAACTTAATGCTACAATAAAAAACGTTCGCTGCATCAGCGCTGAAGTTTCTGCTCCAGTAAGCTGAAATACATTTCCAATTACGATTGGCAGCGCAATAGAATTAGCTAGCAAAAAGATAAACCATTGTAACGTACTTAAATATTTGTTTTCCGTATTCATGATGGCTTTATTACCTTTCTAACTTCAAAAATGTCAATGTCCGGCACCGTATTGAAACAGCGCCGGACATTATCAATTATAACAACATATGATTCTTTGTTAATCTTATACAATTTGCACAAATCTTTCATTGGTTATCCAGCACAAAAAGATTCTAGGTTATTTAGGCATCATATAAAATTACTTATGTTAAATTGTGTCCAAGCAACTGCTTCAGGATATGTGTACCTGCCTTTTCATTAATGGCTTTTTTTAAGCTTTCTGGATTGGTGATAATAACTCTTGAACCATTATTCTCTAAAAAGCTAAGGCTTGCCTCGATTTTTGGAAGCATGCTTCCCGGAGCAAAATGATTTTCAAGAACATATTGTTTGGTTTCATTGACAGTTATTTTATCGAGAGCTTTTTGATTGGGTTTTCCAAAGTTAATACAAACTCTTGATACACCTGTCGTAATAATTAATGTTTCTGCATTAATTTGCTTTGCTAATAGGCTTGTTGCAAAGTCTTTATCAATTACTGCGTCTACTCCAACGTAGGTGTTATCACCCGTTTTCACAACAGGAATTCCCCCGCCGCCGACAGCGATAACCACATAACCAGACTCAATTAATGATTTAATCGCATCTTTTTCAACGATATCAATCGGTTTTGGAGATGGGACCACTCTTCGATACCCGCGGCCAGAATCCTCAACAAAAACCCAGTCAGGATGTTCCTTTTTCATTTCTTCTGCCTGCTTAATTGTAAAGAATGAACCAACAGGCTTTGTTGGATTCTTAAAATTAGGATCATCGCTACTAACTTCAACCTGCGTAATAACAGTTGCAACTTTTTTATTAATCCCTCTTTTAGCAAATTCATTGGTTAATGCCTGTTGAATTTGGTATCCAATTCCACCTTGGGTGTCTGCTACACAATTTACTAGAGGCATTGGCGGCATACTTGCTATCTCATTTGCAATTTCAGATCTTCTAAGTCCAAAGCCAACTTGTGGTCCGTTACCATGTGTAACAACGACATTGAAGCCTTCTTCCACCATATCAACAATGTTCACTGCCGTTTCACAAACAGCTTCGTATTGGTCTTGAACTGAGTCACGACCATTATCCTTAACCAACGAGTTGCCTCCGATAGCAACAATAACTAGTTTCCCCACTGATTTACCTCCTATTTGAGCAAATCAAGAGATTGTTTCTTATGCAAATGATATAAAGGGTTCGTTGGATCATTGGCAATCGCATTCTCAATTGCTTCAATCGCTTCTTTATGCCTTCCTAGCGATCGGAGACTATTTGCCTTATGGAATGAGAAATCGTACCGATGTGGCTGAAGTGCCAGTAGTTTATCCATTTCCGCAACTGCTTGTTCATGTCTTCCTAATTCTCTTAAATAATTTGATTTGTGATAACGGTAAAAGGTTTCGTTTGGATCCATCGCACAAGCTTTATCATATTCTGCTAATGCTTCATCACGTTTCTTCATTAATCTAAGGCAATTTGCAGTATAGAAATAAAAATCAAGATCATTTGCATCAAGAGATAAAGCTTTATTGTATTCTTCAAGGGCCTCCTCATATCGCTTTAATTCTTGTAAGCAATAACCCTTATAAAAATATAAATCAAGATTTCCCATGTCATTTTCAAGGGCTCTATCAATTTCAAAAATTGCTTCTTCATACTTATCTTCTAAATAGAGTGATTTTACTTTTTTGATAGCAACATTCATCTCTACATATTCATTATTAAGAATCTTTACCACTTTTTCCTGGGCTAGTTCCTTTGCATGTTGGAGAGATGATTTCCCATCACGATCAGGCAAGTTTACATCCGCACCTTTTTTTACTAAAAGGTTAATAATGTCCGAATACAAACGGCCGCCATTACCGAGAATTACAGACTCTAATAATGCTGACCAGCCTAGGTTATTAACATGATTTACAGGTACACCAGCTTCCAAGCACTTTTGGACGGTTTTTAAATAGCCCTTTTCGCTTGAGGGTAATAATGCTGTTCCTCCAAATCGGTTCACACTATTTAAATCAGCTCCATAATCAAGCATTAAACTTAATATTTCATGAAAACCGTTTGCTCCTGCGCAAATAAACGGAGTCAATAGCGTGATATCCCTCGTGTTTACATCACTTCCTGATTCTAATAACAATTTCACAACAGCAATTTGATTTTTTTGTGTCGCTGCCATAAGAGCAGTACGTCCCTCATTATCTTTAAAGTGGACGTTTGCGCCTTTTTCTATTAGCTTTTCAACTGTAGCAAGTTCTCCTCGTTCACTTGCATAAATAAGCTCTGAGTTTTGCGAATGATTTTCCATATAGAATCTCTCCTCCGCTGTGAACTTCTGGTGGTAAAAAATCCCCTGCTCTCGACAATACCAGAGCAAAGTGATTTTCCTTGATTTATTAAACTGAACCTTGCGATTTTTAAGCAGCCTTTTCTTCACTACTAACTTGAGATTTGCTACGATCCATAGCATACTTGACAAGGAATAGCCCAGCTACCATGAGATAAGCATAGACAAACTGCTTCGATGCTGGCTGAGCAAATCCTACCGTTCCAGCATGAATGATACCAAATAGAGACAGCAGGGCTGCAATTACAGCTGCAATAGCTGCACGAACAGGTTGATTTTTGATTGCAAAGATGGCTAAACATCCCCACATTAAACTACTGATTGGGGCACCATTTCCTAAGTGGACTAACCCGTTATAATATACACCCTTAGCGGCAAGGACCTTGGCACCTACTGCTTGGCCAGTTGTTCCAGCAGCGGATAAAACATTATTAGCTAGTGATAATGCCCAGTTTGCAATCCAAGGGAATAAACAAATAAAGATTACTGGAACTTCGAGTTTTGGCGTTTCACGAACTACCTGGTTTGCCGTTACAATACCTACATAAACCAAGATTGGTACAATCGCGACCACTGGTATAATTGATAATAAAAGCGCACCAATATGAACTGCACCCGAATTGTTGGACACTTTCTAACAATGAGGGGTGTAGTTTTTTTATAGTTAAATTTAGTCCGGAGGATAAATTAGCGGCAGTTCAACGCTACTTAAAAGGTAATGACAGCTATCGCACGATTGGGGCTCAAATATTAAAGACCTGGAACTAGAAGAATTTTTCATGAAACGGCTCGCAAAAATTTATGAACACGATAATTCACATGGAACTAGGAACTAGCTACATTATTACTTTAGAGAACTACTTTCTTAACAACCTTAATATCAGCGAAACGGCAAAATCGATGTTTTTGCATAGAAACACGCTTATCTACAGAATCGAAAAAATTAAAGAAATATTAAATTCTGACCTAAAAAATTCAGAGGAACTGCTTCAAATCCAAATAGCATTAAAGATTTTTAGACTGTTAAATAAAAAACTACGAATAGAATCATAAGGCTAAACAAACCCCGTTAGTAAAAGCTAACGGGGCTATTGATTTACAGTTGTCCTGATACTACTTTTCCTTTAAAAATAACTGCCTCGCGCTTCGGTGTTCTTGCTACCGCTTCGGCTGAACATGATGCATGGACAAGAACAAGACTTGCTTCATCTCCTTCAAGCGGCCAGGCAACTTCGCCATCCTTGGTTAAAGGTGTTGGTCCGCCTGTCGCAAATTTTAACGAATGTGCTAATGAGCGTTCATCACTTCTTCGATAAAGTTCACCGTAACGTGTTACCTTTTCTAATACATCCCCTGTTCCATATGGTCCCCAAGAATCATAGAAACCGTCGCATCCTAAGTAGACATTTACTCCCTTTCGATCTAGCAAATCTATTGGCGGAAGGGTTCTTGTAATGGGAATGGTCGACATGATCGACACGCCCAGCCCGCTTAATTTATTTGCGATTTCTTCCTGCTGAGGTACCGGCACCTCTCCTAAGCTAAATGCATGGCTGACCGCAGCGCGATTATGCCATTTCGCTGCCTCTACCATTTCTGCTAATTTATCCACTGTATAAAAACCGACATGTCCATTATCATGTAAATGAATATCAATATCAGCATCAAATTCTGTTGCAAGATTCATTACTTCATAAAGTGATTTTTCTATATTACGGTCAATTCCAGCTGGGTCTAGGCCACCGACTAAGTTTGCTCCCGATCTCATTGCTTCTTTCATCAATGGAATCACATTTTCTCGTAAAAGACCGTGTTGAGGAAATGCTACGATTTCATAGGTTAGCTTTTCAGAATAATTCTCAAGCGCAGATTTTACACCCTCTAGGTTTTTTAAGCCAATATAAGGATCGATGTTCACATGCGTACGGATATGAGTGGAACCATGGGAAAGAAGCAACTCAATCATGGCACTAGCCCGTTGCTTAGCTGTTGGTGCTAATTCCTCAAGCTCCATTGCTTCCAGCCGTAAACGCTCTTCCAAACTTTTTGCTGGAATTGGAGCTTTCCAATCAAGAGAAAGATAGGTTTTATCTAAATGATTATGCATTTCTTTAAACGTAGGAATAGCAAGTAATCCCTTTCCATCATAAGTAGTTTCACCTGGCGGTATGACAAAGCTATTACTCTGTTTCTCTACAATTTTCCCACCCTGAAACTTCAAATGAAAAAGCTCCGTTTTTGTTTCATAAACACCTTGTTCATCCTGTATATATCCCGTTTCTAATTTTACATTTTTCAACCAATATGGAGTTGTCATTCCTATTCCTCCTTTAAACCTGTACTGGATTTGATTCTGCTAATTTACTTTCAACCTTTTTCCCTTTGAAAAATAATGATTGAACAGAGGCCCTTCTTGCCACAGCTTCAGCCGAGCAGGATGCATTTACAAGCATCATAGTGGCATCATCTCCAACCTTCGGCCAAACTCTGTCTCCGTTTTCATTTAATGGAGTTACCCCACCCGTTCCATATTTCAAAGTTCTTGATAGAGAATACTCATCAGACGTGCGGAATCGTTCTGCTAGTGTCCCAAGCTTCTGAATGGTATTTCCAGTTCCAAATGGCGACCAGTGGTCAGTAATACTGTCATGTCCAACTGATACTGTAATACCAAACTGATCAAGTGTTGGAATAGGAATGGTAGCACGGTTAACTGGTACTGTGGTGGTCACATCGATCTCCTGATCCTTTAAAACTGCTGCCATTTCAGTGAGGGAATCCCCTTGGAGATCTCCCAAAGCAATCCCATGGCTGATCGTCGCTCCACCTTTAAGACCAGCTTCTTTTGTATAGTGAGCCATTCTTTCAAAAGTAAATGCCCCTAATGTGTTTGGATCATGTAAATGAATATCGACACCTTTATTATTTTCTACGGCAATATCAAAAATGGTATATAAGGACTTTTCAATATTTCGGTCAACGGTTGCAGGGTCAACACCGCCGACTAATGTTGCACCATTCTTCATTGCATCACGAATTAATTGAACGGAATCACTTCTCAATAAGCCATGCTGCGGGAAAGCAACAATTTCATAAGTAAGAACATCCTCATATTTTTTTAAAGCGTTAACGGTTGCCTCTAAATTTCCAAGACCGATTATAGGATCGACATTACAATGAGTGCGAATATGGGTATGCCCGTTTTTCAGATATAACTCAATCATTTTTTCTGCCCGCTCTTGTGCTGTTGGCAGAAGCTTTGGGAGTAATTCCTTCTCCTCTTCTAATCTCGTAAAAATACCATTTGTAAGTGGAGTACAAGCTTTCCATGGCCCGCCGTAATAAGTTTTATCAATGTGTATATGCATATCTCTTAATGATGGGAGCAGCAATTGCTGCTTGGCGTCAATCTGCTTTGCTTCATCATTCGGGACTGAGTGTGTAATATCTGCAATTTTTCCATTTTCAATTTTTAAATGGCATATCTCTGTTTCGGTACCGGCAATTCGGTCGTTTTCGTATTTAAAGCCCTTTTCCAAACGGACGTTGATAAGCCAAAATGTAGTCATTCCGATTCCCCCTAATTATAAAATTAGGAAAAGTACTTTTCTTCAAAAGTACTTCTCCCTAAAAAACTGCCTTTACTTAATTACTACATCATCAATCATCAGGTAGTTTGCAGCATTCAACCAAAAACCGCTGACACTCTTATTATGAGCTGCCATGTGCTCATAGTTACGAATTGGAATATAGACTGCATCGTCCATTTCTACTTGCATAACTTCTTCATAAAGCTTTAAACGCTTTGCTTCGTCTGTTTCTTGACGTGCTGCTTCAATCTTTTTGTCTACCTCTGGATTACTATAGTAAAAGTGGTTTCCAGCTGGTCCCTGTGAAGCGGTATGGAATAAATTATATTGATTGTAATCCCCATCGCCTGTTGCATTACCCCAGCCGCCGATAAATAAATCATGTTCACCATTATTGATCATTTCAATATAGGCACCATATTCCATTACTTGAATTTCGACATTCACGCCAATCCCTTTTAATTGAGATTGAATAACCTCAGCCATGTTAATCCGTTCTTTACGGTCGCTTGTTAACAATGTAAGCTCAAGACCGTTTTCAAAGCCTGCTTCCTTTAATAACGTCTTCGCTTCATTTAAATCATAGTCGTAAGGCTTCACCTTTTCACTATGTCCATAAACCTTAGGACTCATTGCTACGTTTGCAAGAGTTCCAACATTATTGTAGACACCTTTAATAATTGCTTCTCTTTCAATTGCATGACTGATTGCTTTACGTACCTTTACATCATCAAATGGTTTTTTCTTTGTGTTGAAACCAACATATTCTACAGCTAGTCCTTCTGTACGGTGAAGACCCATTGTCTCTGAAGCTTCAATTCGCTCAATTTCCGTTACGGGAACCTGGTCATTAATATGTGCTTCCCCTGTTTCAATCATCGCAAGACGGGTTGCATCCTCCGGTACTACTTTAAATACCACTTTATCGATATTTGGTTTCTTGCCCCAGTAATTTTCATTTTTCTTTAAAGAGATTTCTTGACCGCTCTTCCATGCCTCAAAGACAAATGGCCCCGTTCCTACTGGGTGCTCAGATAGTTTTTTAGGGTTTTCGGCTAAAGCCTTTGGACTGATCATGCTTCCTTCCTGACTGGCAAGGATGGATAATAGAGGTGCATATGGGTAAGCGAGTAATAACTGAACTGTAAACTCATCTACCACTTTAACTTCTTTAATCATTGCAAATTTCTCACGCTGAGGTGATCCCGTATTTGGATCCAACAAACGATCAAATGTTGTTTTTACTGCCTCAGCATTAAATGGCGCCCCATCATGGAATGTAACATCGTCTCTTAATTTGAATTCCCATGTTGTATCATTTACTACTGTCCATTCTTTTGCTAGTAACGGTTGAATTTTGAAATCCTTATCTGGAACCACAAGTCCCTGATAAACCTTTTGGTAAATAATATTTGCGGACGGAATATCAGTAATAAAATGTGGATCTAGTTTGGTTGCGTCAGAAAGTCGAACTACAGTTAATGTTCCACCCTGTTTTGTTTCCTCTTTGCTGACTGCTCCTTCCTTAGAAGAATCTGATTTCGTTGAACACGCTTGAGCTACTATCAGCATTAAACCAATTAGTACTAATAGTAGGCCATTTTTAATAGAACGTTTTTTTCTTTCCACTTTTTGAGCCTCTCCTTTTTTTTTTAAATTAATTAAAATTCTGAAATAAAAGGGACAATAATTTTACGAGTCCTTCTAATCCTAATTTGAATTATAGAAGATGATAAGCTGAAATATTTACAGAATATTTACAAGAATTTTAACTATTTTGACAAATGATTTAAAAAATATTTACTTTGACCAGAATTTTGATAATTTTGTTAATAAACCAAAAAAAAATTAAAGATTCGAAAGGGGGCTCACGACAGCTAGAATTCACAGCGTTCTTTCAAAAAAAACTTAAGGAGGTTTAACATGACACAAGCAGTAAAAACAGAACAACCAGTTGTAATTACGCAAACAATGAATCATCCGAAAGAATCAAAATTAAGAGATTTTCTTTCTATCTTAACAATGAATAAAGCTGCAATGGTCGGCGCTATCATCATCTTATTCTATGTTTTCATTGCACTATTCGCACCATTACTTGCTCCATATGATCCATATGAAATTCAATTGGAAAATAAATTAATGCCGCCATCTGCCGATCACTGGATGGGAACAGATGATAAAGGAAGAGATATCTTAAGCAGGATTTTATATGGTTCTAGACTTTCAATGGGAATTGGGATAACCGCAGTAATTTTCGGTGCATTCTTCGGTATCATATTTGGACTTATCGCTGGCTACTATGGAAAATGGATTGACTCTATAATAATGAGAATTATGGATATCCTGCTAGCTTTCCCTGGAATTTTATTAGCATTAGCGATCATCAGCGCACTTGGTCCCGGATTAATCAATGTAACGATAGCCGTTGGTGCCTATTCTGTTCCATTATTCGCCCGGATCGTCCGCGGTTCCACCTTAGAGGTAAAACGACTCGAGTATATTGACGCCATCCGCTCACTGGGAGCAAACGATGCAACCATTATCTTTAAACATATATTACCGAATATACTTTCACCTATTATTGTTCAAGGAACACTGAGACTTGCAACGGTCATTCTCTCAGCAGCGGGTTTATCCTTCCTTGGCCTTGGTGCCCAGCCTCCATCTCCAGAGTGGGGAACAATGTTAAGCGCCGGCAGAGATTTCTTATTCTCAGCACCCTATATCGCTATTTTTCCAGGGCTGGCTATTTCTATACTAGTTTTAGGGTTTAATATTTTTGGTGATGGATTACGTGATGCGTTTGATCCGAGAATGAAGAAATAAAGGAGGTTGATTGAAAATGTTAATGTTTATTTTACGACGTTTAATGCAGACAATCCCTGTCGTGATCGGGGTAACGTTTGTTGTATTCTTTATTATGCAGCTTGTTCCAGGTGACCCCGCTGTATTGCTCGCAGGTGAAGGAGCTTCAAAAGAATCGATTGAGGCAATTCGCGAGCAATTAGGATTAAATAGACCTTTATTTGTCCAGTATTTTGATTACTTACTAAACGTTTTTCGCGGGGATTTCGGAGTATCTCTTAAGAATAGCCAGCCTGTCCTTGATGAAATCTTAATAAGATTGCCTATTACAATTGAACTTGCCTTTTTTAGTATCCTTATCACAATCGTTTTAGGGATGGCAGCGGGAATTATTTCTGCCATTAAGCCCTACTCACTTACAGATTCATCCGTAATGATAGTTGCTTTATTAGGTATTTCATTGCCAAGCTTTTGGCTTGGGCTAATGTTAATGTATTTCTTCTCAGTAAAGCTGCAAATCCTTCCTGTTGCAGGTTGGGACAGTCTCCTTCATATTATCCTCCCCGCTCTGACATTAGGTGCAGGCGGTGCAGCCATTGTGGCCCGAATGACGAGATCAAGTATGCTCGAGGTTATTCGTCAGGATTATATGCGAACTGCACGAGCGAAGGGATTACGTGAACGAGTGATTATTTATAAACATGGCTTACGTAATGCATTAATTCCAGTTATTACAGTTGTTGGCCTACAGTTTGGCGCTTTGCTTGGCGGTACGGTACTAGTTGAATCTATTTTTGCGATAAATGGATTAGGTAGAATGATTGTTGACTCGATTCGTATGCGGGATTTACCAATGGTACAAGGCGGAGTATTAGTTGCCTCTCTCGTATTTGTGGTCGTGAATTTGCTAGTCGATGTACTTTACCGATTCTTTAATAAACGCATTGAATTAAATTAACAGGTGGTGAATATGGTGGCTGAAAATAAAAATCCGATATTGGAAGTAAAAGGATTAAAAACACATTTCTTTACAAAGCGCGGAGTTAGTAAGGCCGTTGATGGCATCGATTTTACATTGCATAAAGGTGAAACCCTTGGAATTGTAGGCGAATCCGGATGTGGAAAAAGTATAACGTCCCTGTCGATACTGCGTCTAATCCCCTCCCCCCCTGGTAAAATTGCAGGTGGACAGGTTCTGTTTAAAGGAAGAGATTTAGTAACTATGTCTGAGGATGAAATGAGAAAAGTCCGTGGAAATGAAATCTCGATGATTTTCCAGGAACCCATGACATCATTGAATCCTGTTATTCCAGTTGGAGAACAAATCGCAGAAGCATTAAGACTGCACCAAAAGATGGGCCGCAAGGCAGCATGGGAAAGGGCTGTCGAAATGCTTAAGCTAGTCGGTATCCCTTCTCCGGAAAAAAGAGCAAAACAAGAGCCCTTCCAATTAAGCGGCGGAATGCGTCAGCGTGTCATGATTGCGATGGCATTAGCTTGTACCCCTGAGGTATTAATTGCCGACGAACCGACAACGGCGCTTGATGTAACGATTCAAGCCCAAATACTAGAATTGATTAAAGAGTTGCAAAACAAGCTTGGTATGGGGGTCATTATGATTACCCACGATTTAGGTGTAGTTGCTGAAACCTGTGATACCGTAGCAGTGATGTATGCAGGTAATATTATTGAACATGCGACTACAGATAAGATTTTTGCGAACCCTAGACATCCATACACACAGGGTTTACTGGATTCATTGCCAAAAATCCATGAGGACCAGGAAGAATTAACAACAATTGAAGGAAGTGTTCCAAGTCCCTACAATATGCCGGCTGGCTGTCGATTTGCTTCAAGATGTCCTCATCAGCAGCCAATTTGCCATCAACAGCAGCCAGACCTAGTTGAGCAGAATGATGGTGTTAAGGTTCGCTGCTGGATGTATACAGATCAGTGGTCAGAAAACGTTGAAAAAGAGGAGGCTGTTAAATAATGCAGGTGGCAGCAGAAAAGAAAGTATTATTACAAGTAGACCATTTAAAGCAATACTTCCCTGTTAAAACAGACTCCCTTTTAAAGCCAAAAGCTTATGTAAAAGCTGTAGACGATATCTCCTTCCATCTTTTTGAGGGAGAGACTTTAAGTATCGTTGGTGAATCCGGCTGCGGTAAATCGACAACGGGACGAGCGATATTAAGACTTGATGAGCCTACAGACGGAAAAGTTTTATACTCAGGGAAAGACATTCTAGGTTTTAATAAAAAGGAAATGCGTAAGCTTAGAGGAGATTTACAAGTAATTTTTCAGGATCCATTTGCTTCTCTTAACCCGCGGCAGACAGTTAAGCAAATCTTGAATGAAGCCATGGCCATCCAAAATGTGGTGGTAAAAACAAAAAGAATGGATCGAATGATTGAACTACTCGGCTATGTTGGTCTCCCTACAGAGGCTCTTGACCGCTACCCTCATGAATTCAGCGGTGGACAACGGCAGCGAATTGGGATTGCCCGAGCCCTTGCGGTAAATCCAAAATTAATTATTTGTGATGAAGCAGTTTCTGCCTTAGATGTTTCCATCCAGGCACAAATCTTGAATCTATTAAAGAAATTGCAAAATCAGTTTGGGCTGACCTTTCTATTTATTTCTCACGACCTAAGTGTGGTAAGACATATTTCCGATCGGGTCATGGTTATGTACTTAGGAAAAGTCGTTGAGATTGCAGATAAAAAAGATTTATTTGATTCACCTCTTCATCCATATACACGGGCATTACTTTCGTCCATTCCAGTACCAAATCCGGATTTAAAAAGAGAACGTGTTATCTTGAAAGGAGATGTCCCCTCCCCTATTAATCCGCCGACAGGGTGCCGATTCCATACCCGTTGTCCATTTGCAACAGATAAATGTAAAGCTGAAGAACCGTCGTTAAGAGAATTAGGTACGAATCATTTAGTCAGCTGTCATTATGCTGAGAAATTTATATAACAATTTATTTTCAAATCAAATGAAAATACTATAAAATAATATATTAAAAAAGGGAGCATGAACAGCCTCCCTTTTTCTTCATCTAAAGGAGAATTTCGGTTATGCTATCAGTTGAAGCTTTCTCCCTCAATATCATGATTGCTGCACTTGCACCATTACTTGGAGCTTTTACATTACTTTTTTTATTCATTTTCGAAAAGCGAATTGACCTCCTGGAAAAACAAAAAAGGGAAATTGCATTAGAAAGAGAGCTCCAGACAGCACTTTATAACCAGTTAAATCAGGAAATTCAGCCTCATTTCTTTTTTAACACCTTAAATTCTATATTAAGTTTAGCAAGGCTGGACCGAAAAACAGAATTAATCCGCTCAATTGAAACTCTATCAAAACTGCTTAAGTTTAAATATCTAACAAATAGTACGTTTATTACCATTAATGAGGAATTAACTTATGTTAATTATTATTTAGAAATACAAAAAATCCGTTTTAGGGACAGGCTTCATTATGAATTTTCAATTGATCCAAATGTGACACAGGCTGTTACCATTCCCTTTTTTATTCAAACCTTTGTTGAAAATGCCTTTAAACATTCATTTGAAAAATATAGTGGTGAAGCCTTTTTAAAAACCATTATTGAAAAAAAAAGCGAAGAAGTTCATATAACCGTCTGGAACAATTCCCTTGAAAGTCTTGAGGAACTGACGGGCGAACGAGGTCTTGGTTTAGAAAACATTACAAAAAGGCTAAACTTAGTATTTCCAAATGGGAATACATCTGTACAATTGATTAATTCTGATAATGGGACCAGTGTCATAGCCATTTTCCCGTTCGTGTTGATCTCAGAGATGAAAGGAAGGTGAAACATTTAATATGAATATCCTACTTGTCGATGATGAACCACTTGAATTAGAACAGCTCGAGTATTTAATCCTTAAAAAGTTTCCAAACTGGAAGATTTATACGGCTCAAGATGCATCTATAGCGCTGCAAATCGTTAAACAGCATGATATCTTTCTTTGTTTTCTTGATATCCAGATGCCTGGGAAGACAGGATTAGATTTAGCAAAGGAACTAACACAATCCTATACAATTGACATTATTATGGTTACTGCTTTCCAAAATTTTGAGTATGCGCAAACTTCGCTAAGACTTGGAGTCGTTGATTACATAACCAAACCGATTATTGAGGACGAACTGATAACAGTATTAAGCAGATATGAACGATTAGGGAATTACTCTGAGCATATTGTAAATGCGTTAAAAATAATTCACCAAGAGTTTAGTGAAAAATTAACGCTCAATTATTTAGCTTCCAAAATTCATATTAACCCTGCCTATTTAAGCAGAAAGTTTCAAGAGGAAGTGGGAATGGGCTTTTCTGAATACCTTAATGAATTCCGGTTAAAGGAGGCTCAAAAAATGCTTATTGAGTTTCCTGATTTAAGTATTAGTACGATTTCGGAAAGGTGCGGTTTTAACAGCCAGCATTATTTCAGCCAGATTTTCCGAAAAGTGACAGGACAATCACCAAGGGATTATCGGTTAAGGGAGTCATTCTATTGAAAAAAGATGATTATCAATTATATATCTCAGGGGCTATCAAACTCAGTGTGAGTTTTGGAGTGGTTAGTTTATTGTCTCGCTGGGTTACAGGAAATACAATCCTTTCCTCTCCAGAAACCTTGGTTAAATACGGCCTGATTGGTGGAATTGGATACTCGCTGGTTGGAGCTTTATCGGCAATTTTATTTGGATTTTTTGCGAAAAAGGTTCAAGATCATCATCCTAACCAGCAAACCATCGGAGATGTAATGAAACAAAAATTAACACCAAGTGGATATTGGTTTATGATTATACTTCTTTTCCTAACCAGTTTTCATTCCTTATTTATCCAAGCTATGGGCGCGGGTATTCTAATTCACATGATTTTTCCAATTCCTCATTTTATTGGAATATTGCTCTTTTTAATATTTTGCTTTTTTATTGGAGGTGTTGGAGGCATGCAGCGCCTTCACAAGGTGGCAGGAGTGAATGTCTCCCTAATTTTTGCTGCAGTCATCATTATTCCAGTCTACTTTTTTATTCAAGAAGGTGTTTACCCTGTTTATGACGGAATTAAGCTCTATCATCCATATTTATTGTATGTAAAAAATTCAGATGCCATTTGGTTTATTTTTACTGCTATCTTTGTTTTTTTTGGCCAAATTTTGATTGATCGTGCCACATGGCAAAGAATATTTATCCTCAAAAAAGAAAAAGTTCGAATTACCTTTACCCTTACAGGGTTAATTTGGGCAACAATCCCGCTTGCTCTAACATCCCTGTTAATGATCACAATTTTTGGCGGAGGCTTTGAAGACATCTACACCCTATTCTTTGAACTAGTCAACAAAATTCAATCAACCGTTCTGATTGCCCTATTTGTTGTCTTTTGCTTTAGTTCAATTGCTTCAGCTCTTAGTGCAGAATTACATGCAACCACAAGCCTTTTTGTTAAAAATGTGATGAACATGTTATTTGTACTTACAAACGATGAAAAATGGAAATATACCTATATTTTCTCAGGAGCAATCTGTTTATGTTTACTAGTGATCGTCAGCATTCTTACACCTAAAACGCTCACATTATTATTTTTCACCGGGAATATTTATGCTGCTGTGATATGTCCTATCCTATATATTATTCTTAGTAAAAGTGTTCTGCCATTCATCATCCCCTTCTCTTCCTTCATCGGTGCAGCAGGAGGCTTTGTTTTACTGATGAGTACACAAGATTTTAAGGCGATTTGGCTAAGCTTTGCTATATCAGCCTTCATTTGTTTCATCGTCTTCGTTTATAAAATAGTCACAAGAAAGAATACGACTGATTTATTGGGTAAATCTCTTAAATAAAAGGCTGGTACTAAAGGTCTATGACCTATTAATACCAGCCTCTTTTTATTGGCCTTTATTTAATCCTAACATCATTAATTTCTAAATAACCGGCTGCACTGATTCTAAAGCCCTCTATCTTTTTTGAAACAGCAGCTACGTTTTCAATGACACGTACAGGAACATATACAGCATCCTGCATTTCTAATTCTTGTGCCTCCGCATAAATCTGTATGCGTTTTTCTGGATCACCCTCTATTCGTCCAGCATTAACTAGTTGATCGACCTTTTCATTACTGTAAAAGAAGACATTACCAGCAGGTCCCTTTGAAGACGAGTGGAAAAGATTATATTGATTGTAATCGGCGTCACCAGTTGCATTTCTCCAGCTATTAATAAACATTTGTGATTCGCCTCTATTTCTTTTCTCAATAAAAGTTCCAGCTTCAAATACCTGTATTTCTACGTCAACACCAATCCCTTTTAACTGTGATTGAACAACTTCTGCAAGACTTATTCTTTCCTTTACATCATTCGTTGACAAAATTGTTTTTAAACCATTAGGATATCCTGCTTCTGCTAATAATCTCTTAGCTTCATTTAAGTTATATTCATAAGCTTTCAAACCAGCATGATATCCAAATACTTGTGATCCTAATAGAGAATTCGCTTTTTTTCCTACGTTATTAAATACACCTTTGATAATAGAATCCATTTCAATAGCATGTGCAATCGCTTTGCGGACACGGATATCATTAAATGGTTTTTTCTCTGTATTGAAACCAATATATTCCGTACCAAACCCTTCACTCCGATAGACTTCCATTGCTGATGAAGCAGCTACTGTATCCATCATTGTTACAGAAAGCGGCTCTGCTATATGTGCTTCACCTGTCTCAATCATTGAGGTTCTGGTTGTTTCCTCTGGAACAATTTTAAAAATAACTTCATCAACTTTAGCCTTTTTCCCAAAATATTGATTGTTTTTAACTAACACAATTTCTTTGCCTGGGGTCCATGATTTAAATGAGAATGGTCCGGTTCCATTCGGTTCATTAATGATATTCTTTCCGAATTTTTCAATCGATTTAGGGCTGATAATTCCGCCTTCATGACTGGCTAATATCGAAAGTAACGGTGCAAACGGCTCACTTAAGATGAATTGAACCGTATAATCATTGATGATTTTTATTTCACTAACCATTTTAAATACGCCTGCTCTAGGTGCATTGACATTCGGATCTAAAAGCCGGTCAAAGTTCGTTTTAACAGCGCTCGCATTAAAAGGAGTCCCATCATGGAATTTCACATCATCTCGCAATTTAAATTCCCATGTTTTATTATCAATCTGATTCCATGATTCTGCCAGCAAAGGTTGGATATCTGCATTTTCATCCCTGCCAACCAGCCCTTCATAGACTTTTCCATGGGTAACACTTGCAGCATTGATGGTGTTCATAAAATGATGGTCTAAGTTTTCAGCGTCTGCCAAACGTACAATGACTAATGACCCTCCTTCAGTAGACACCGCACCTTCTTCATTTCCACTTTTGCTGGAACTCTTGTTAGTCGAACAGCCTGTAATCATAATGGCCATTAACATCACAAGGAAAACTTTCCCAATATGTAATCTAACTTTCACAATGTTTCCCCCTTGTTTTTTAATATTACTGTCTATTTAAATTATAAAGAATATTCAGATTATTTTTCTCGAAAATCTTTACTATCTTTTTAGATATCTTTACTAGTTTACATATAACAGAAGAGGGATTATCCTTTTGGATATCCCTCAGTATAAATTCAGTTCAAAATTATTACTTTATTGATCCAGATACGATGTTTCCTTTGTAAAAAACAGCTTTTCGAGGTGCTCTCCTTGCGATGAATTCTGCGGAGCAGCTCGAGTTTACTAGAATCATATTTGCCCTATCACCTGGTTTTGGCCAAACCTGTGACCCATTAGCATCCAATGGACTTATTCCCCCAGTAATATATTTTAGAGATTGTGAGAGTGCAAGCTCATTCGTCCATCTGTAGCGTTCAATAAGGCGGCCTGTTCTTTCTACAATATCGCCATTCCCTGTCGGCCACCAAGAATCGTAGATATTATCATTCCCGATAGCTACCTCAACCCCATTTTCCGTAAGGAGATTAACAGGAGGAATATTACGCCCAATAGGAAGACTCGTCACAATTGATATTCCTGCTTCTCGTAAGATACCAGCCATTTCAATTGCCTCCTCTTTTGAGACATCTCCTAATCCAAAAGCATGGCTGATTGCGACACGTCCCTGCCATCCCGCCTGCTTCGTTAAATAAGCGAGCCGTTTCATTGTGAACGTCCCTAGGTGTCCAGGGTCATGCAAATGCAGATCAATGTCAGCATTACCTTCCACCGCAATCTCTATTAACTGTACTAATGACGCTTCGATATTATTATCTACTGTTGCCGGGTCAACCGCTCCCACAATCCCTGCACCGTTTTTTACAGCCTCTCTAAGCAATTGGACAGTACCAGGTCGAAGCAGACCATGCTGGGCAAAGGCAACAACCTCTGCGCTTAGTCTATTCGAATATGTTTCTAAAGCCTGTTTGACCCCTTCTAAATTCTGTAATTGAACCTCAGGATAGATGTCTACATGTGTTCTCACGTGTGTGGACCCATTCGCTAACAATGTTTCAAGCAGTGCTTCCGCGCGCTTTTGTGTACTGGCAGGCATAGCAGCTAGTATATTTTTCTCAATCTCACATCGTTCTAATACCCCTGATGCCGGGATACATGCCTTCCAAGCCTCACCCATGTATGTTTTATCAAGATGCACATGTTTTTCAATAAAAGATGGCAGCAGCAGCAATCCCATAGCGTCAATACTTTGGCAATCATCACCAATTGACTCTGAACCTTTGATTATTTTTGAGATTGTCCCGCCTTCTATATATAAATGAAATAACCCTGTTTCTGTTGCGGCAACCCTTCCATTTTCCTTTACATAACCCGTTTCCAAACGAACATATTTTAACCAAAGACGATTAGACATCTATAAACACCCTTTCTACTAACAAGATAAAAGGGCATATCCATGTTGGATATCCCTTTTATCACTATTTTTTATTTAATTGAAACATCATTGATTTCTAAATAACCTGAAGGACTGATCGAAAAGCCATTAACATTTTTAGCTACTGCAGCAAGGTTTTCAATTACTCGGACTGGAATATATACAGCATCAGCCATTTCCAATTCCTGTGCCTGTGCATACAATTCAATACGTTTATTTGAATCTTTTTCTTTTCTTCCAGCATCGATTAATTGGTCAACCTCTTTATTGCTGTAGAAGAAAGTATTTCCAGCCGCTCCATGAGAGTTGGTATGGAAGAGATTATATTGATTGTAGTCCGCATCTCCAGTAGCATTTCTCCAGCTAAGGATAAACATTTCCGAATTACCACTGTTTACTGCTTCAATAAATGTACCATACTCTAATACCTTGATATTTACTTTAATGCCAATTCCTTTTAGCTGTGATTGAAGAACTTCAGCCATATTGATTCTCTCTTTACTGTCCATTGTCTTTAATGTTGTTTCGAAGCCATCTGGATAACCTGCTTCAGCCAACAATTTTTTAGCCTCATTTAGGTTATATTTATAGGCGCTCATATCAGGATGGTAGCCAAAAACCTTTGAACCTAATAAGGAATTTGCTTTTTTACCAACATTATTGTAAACACCCTTGATAATAGAATCCATTTCAACTGCATGTGAAATTGCCTTACGAACACGGATATCATTAAATGGTTCTTGTTGGAAGTTGAAGCCAATATACTCAGTTCCAAACCCTTCACTGCGGTAGATTTCAGCTGCGGAGGATGCTTCAACCGTAGTCATCATTGGTACGGATAGTGGTTCAGCAATATGAGCCTCTCCTGATTCAAGCATGGAAATTCTTGTCGTTTCTTCTGGTACAACCTTATAGACAACTTTATCTACCTTTACCTTTGTACCCCAATAATCGTTGTTTTTGTTAAAAACTATTTCTTGACCAGGAGTCCATGATTCAAAGACAAATGGGCCTGTCCCATTTGGTTCATTGATGATATTTTTCCCGAATTTTTCAATTGTCTTTGGACTAATAATACCGCCCTCATGACTAGCAAGGATGGATAATAAAGGTGAAAATGGTTCAGATAAAATAAATTGAACGGTAAATTCATCGACAACTTTAACTTCTTTTACCATTTTGAATACAACTGCTCGTGGGGATGCCACGTTTGGATCTAACAGCCTGTTAAAGTTTGTTTTTACTGCCTCAGCATTAAATGCTGTACCATCATGAAATTTCACATCATTCCTTAGTTTAAACTCCCAGGTTACATCATCGAGCTGTTTCCACTCTTTTGCTAGTAGAGGCTTAATTTCAGCATTTTTATCACGCCCTACAAGCCCTTCATAAATTTTGCTATGGGTAACGCTCGCGGCATTAATGGTTGACATAAAATGATGATCAAGGTTCTCCGCATCCGACAAGCGGGCAATCACAAGAGTTCCTCCTTCATTCGAAGCAGTTCCGGTCGTTTCTTCCTTTGTGCTGGCACCTTGTTTTGTTGAACATCCAGTAATAATGAAAATGATCAACATAATCATAAGAAATTTTTGATACGTCTTTGTTTCCATAAATCGAGCCCCCTGTATATTTTTTTATAAATCTTTTTTCAATTATAAAAAATATTCAGAAAATATATTTCAAGAATATTTACTTTATTTTTAAATATCTTTACTATTTTTCAATTTATATTGAATTTACCTTCTTAAAGGACGGCGGAAACAACTCCTCTTCTGGAAGTGATTGGTAATCCCTTTCTAAATATCCTTTTCTCATCTTGTCAAAATACTTTTGACCCTTGTTTTTAATTTCATTTAAATCAATATCAGGGATGATTTGGTCCTTCATCACTACCCTGCCGTTTATAATTGATAAAATAACGTCTCTGCCAGTGCCGCTGGCGACCGTCGTACGGATTGGATCATCAACAACACCTATATGGAAGCCATCTAGACTAATGGCAATAATATCGGCTTTTGCCCCAACTGAAATCCGTCCTAAGTCCTCTCTGCCAAGAAATTTCGCACCGCCTAATGTAGCTGCCCGGTAAAAATCTGCATAGGAACTATCCTCAACCTCTTTTTCAATGTATCTAGATAACATGCTGCCAGTTCGAATATTTTGAAAGATATCCGGCGGAAATGTATCTGTACCGAGGGCTAAGTTTATTCCTGACCTTTTGTATTTAGCAAAAGATTCCATCGCACCCATGTGCCTTCCGATAATAAGCGGGCAGTGGATAACCGTTGTGCCGGTTTCTTTTAATAGAGTAATATCATCCCCTTCACCTGCAGTCGCTTCACTATACCCGGCAATAAAATGGGCATGAGGTATCCCTGTATTTGGGCCTAAAAAACCTAAGTTATACAGATATCGAATGGGTGTCACACTATGATTTTCAAGGATTGTATGATACTCAAAACTACCTTGTGCCGCATGAAGCTTGATTGGAACATTTAATTTTTCACTAAAATATTTAGTCTGTTTCAGACTTTCTTCTGTTTGACATTCTATTCGTTCTGGTGCGAGCATCCCTCTTACTAATCCGTCATATGCTCCATCAAAATCTTCCACAAATCTAACGGCTCGCTTCAGCCCTTCTCTTCCTGCTTCTTCATCCCAAAATAACTTGATTGTCCCATCCGGCTCTACTACTCTTATCCCAGATTGGTAGCTTGGTCCTAAGTAGATTCTAAGCCCCAGCTTACCCGCATGGTTAGCTGCTGCCGCTAATTCCTCATAGGTTTCAGCCCATTTTTTATAAAAGACAGAAGTAATCGGCATGGCAGTTGTAATTCCGTGCAGTATTAACTGTGAATAGGCATACAATGATTTAAAGGCTTCCTCATCTTCATCCATTACTTCATGATAGCCTTCTTCAACATAACGCTTTGACCAAAGAAGGTTTTTTGTTCTGGCGGTAGTGGCTTCTAGGTGTAAAATATCATGATCAATATCACCCAAAGCATTCAAGTCAATAAATCCTGGACTAATAATGGCATTTCCAGTGTCAATAACCTCTCCCACTTCATTTGGGTAGTTTTTACCAACATAAATAATCGTGTCATTTTCATATACAACCTCTGCATTTTCTAAAATGACATGGTCAACCCCATCAAACCCTATTACATATCTTCCCTTAAGTTTTGTTTTCATTATAGTTCTCCTTTCATTTATTAAGGTTATCTTTTTCTAAATAACATTCCTCATCGACATAACCTCGGGCATGGCCCCAAAAATACTTGGTTGGCTGCATGTACTTTTCAAGTCCAGCTCGTTTAATTGTTACGTCCGCCTCTTCATTTGCCTCGTACAATACTTTACCTTCATCAACGGTGTGTACGTTTCTCCCCTCCATGATTACCTTCCCATCTACAATTACATGTTCAACATCATTAGCAACTGCTTGGTAGACAAGGCGATGAACATGCATAAATTCAGGAGTTAAGTGAGGCTGGCGGAGGTTAACAGTAATGATGTCTGCTTTTTTTCCGATTTTCAATGAACCAAGTTCATCATCCCAGCCGATGCATTTAGCCGCATCAATTGTAATCATTTCTAATAGTTTCCCCGGAGGAAGGTAGGATTCGTCTCTTAAAGCAGCCTGGTGGACAAACTGTGTTCTTCTCATGGCCTGAAACATATCAAAACTTGTGCATGGGGATGTCCCATCTGTAGAAATGGCAACTGTTGCTCCCAATTCAATTAACTCAGGTACTGGAGTCCTGGCACTAGCTTGGGTAATGCCAGGCGATGCACTTATATTTGTCCCGGTGTCCGCCAAGATTCTTGCTTCATCAAATGAAATCCCCCGGCAATGCTGAAGGTGTACATCTGGCCCTAACAACGCATTTTCCCTGTCCTGAACAGCAAGATGAATCATTCCTCCAAATGCATCCGAATGAATCCGTGTCTGATACTTCCTAGCAATCTCGCGAATCCTTTTTGCTTGGTATCGATCATGCTCCGTTAATCCATGCAGCCGGGCAGGTGAAGTTGGACCTGATGGTTCAACGGAGGTAACAATAACAAATGGAGTAATAAAAGCTCGGGTCCGGTCTTCATTGGCATGGTTTAATGCTTCAATAACGGCTTCGGCACCTTGAAGTACCTCCTCATACGTCACTTCCTTCGTTATTCTTTTACTATCAACCCAGCGGCTGAATAAATGCGGCCAAGGTGGATTACAAGGTCCAGTACAGACAACCTCTCTAATCCCCACCTCCGCGTATGCTTTTGCATGATTGATTGCAAAGACTGGGTTATCTGACCGCGGCATTGAACCAATGACGGACACCCCTGTGGTTATACCAGCTTTTAATCGCTTTAGAGCAGAAAGCTTTCCCTCGTAATACCAAAATTCATCAGTAACGAAATGTTTATACGTTTTGGTTAAAATCGGCATCCAATCATCAATATAGTCGATTGCAATCGTCTTGAACAGCGAATGCCCGCCATGACCATGAACATCAATTAATCCGGGCAATATACATTGATGACTACAATCTATCACTTTTACCGCCTCATAGTTGGATTCCAAGATTTCGGAAGCACCGATATCTAGAATTCTGCCTCTATGTATAGCAATGGCTCCATCTTGAATGATTCGTCTGAAAGGGTCCATCGTGATAACGGTACCGTGAATTAGCAGCAAATCTATCATTTTCTTCCTCCTATTCTGGTAAATTTAGATGATTAGATTCATTATAGAAAAACAAGAGTCAGATTATTTTCGGAATTATTACTCTTTTTTAAAATATTTCTACTTCTTTTCTGTTACATATTTACTTCAAATAGCCTTTTGTTTAAATTTAATTAAATACAGTGGGAGATTTTTTACAGAGGGGCAGTGTGAAATGAATGTCTTATTGCTTGATGATGAACCACTTGAACTTGAACAAATAGAATACTTGCTGCAGTCTAAATTCCCATTATGGACATTTTTTAAGGCTTCTGATGCCGTTCAGGCCCATTCCATTTGTCTCAATCAAACAATCCATTTAGCCTTTTTAGATATTAATCTTCCAGGGAAATCGGGGCTGGAATTTGGAGAGGAACTTAGAACGATTAATAGTCATGTTGAGATTATTATTGTTACAGCCTGCCAGGATTTTAACTACGCCCAGCAATCTATTCGAATTGGGGTTGTTGACTATTTAACAAAGCCGATTATTGAGAGTGAATTATTCGGTATTCTATCAAAATATAAAGAAATTCATGTTTCTCAAACTTACTCGAGCTTAATTGTAAGTTCATTAAAGGTGATTCATGATAGATACTCTGAAAAGATTTCACTAACTGATATAGCAGCCGATGTACACGCGAACCCCACGTACCTCAGCCGGAAATTTCATGAAGAAGTAGGAATTTCCTTTTCTGAATATCTAATTCAATATCGGATCCAAACAGCGAAACGGTTATTACTGGATAACCCAAACTGGACGATATCCGATATTGCAGAAAGTTGTGGATTTAGTAGTCAAAACTACTTCAGTACCTTGTTTCGAAAAGTAGAGGGTATCTCACCAAAGGAATTTAGGTTAAATGAATAAACCCGCCTGGCAGAAGTGATGAATCTGCTCTACCAGGCGGGTTTTGGAAAAATACTAACTCGGACTTTTGATGCCTTGAAACAAATTTATTATTCGTAACCCAAAAGCGCCAAGGATAGTCCCTTGCTTCTCCAGAGTTATCAATTCCTATCCTTTTTCCAGCAGAAATGCTTTCCGGACAGAATCCTTTTGCAATATATAAAGGTGGCTTCGTCATTGAGCAACCATAGTCCCCCATTGTAATTGCCAATGATTTAATCAATTTACCTGGCCCATTTGTAAGTTTGGTCAGGTCTTCAATACCTCTCCTCTTTCTCATAAGATCGATGCCGTAAACAGGTTCTAATGCGCGGATTAATATGGCTTCAGGCTTTTCTTCTCCACCGCTTACTACATTGAAAAGGCAGTGAGTATGCATTAAGTAGGTATAGGCCAAACCGGAATGATGGAACATAATCTCTGTTCTTGCTGTCCTTTTGTTATTAAAGCTATGGGTAGCCCTGTCTTCAGGACCGATGTAAGCTTCTGATTCTACAATATATCCAGCCGCCATTCCCTCTGTCGATTCTCTTACAAGGAGGCATCCGAGCAATGCCTTTGCAAGTTCAAGAGTAGGCTGTTCATAAAATGCCTCTGTTAGTGGAACAACTTCTTTAGTAATTTCCTCCAAGTGATCTGCCTCCAAAAAGGATTTCTTCGTATTTAACTTTACCAGTTATATACCAAATACAATACCCGTAAGTGGGTATCCTAATGAAAGTTTGAAATGTCCGGAGGTGTCCCTCAGGGTTGTCTGTTAATGACCGTTATGTCACGTATATATTAAAGAGAAGGCCAACTAAGGCGTACAACAAGGAAGCGATTAGAAATATTTGTATCAACCATCTTGAAGCCCAGCTTCAGGTGAAGATTTGATGATTGTGAAATATAAGGGGCGAATTATTTCGTTAATTGTGGTTATTTGTGCAATTGCAATTTGGAATACCATCTATTATGGAATATACAATTATCAATATAATTTCCTGCTAGATACATGTTACACCATTGTTGTTGCAGGGACCTTTTGGTGGCTCTCTTCTTATTATGATAGATCTAGAATTCTATTAAAAAACCTTTCTGAGAGTGAAGAGAAATTCAAAATACTTTCAGACTCTACGAATTATGTTTTTAACAATTTAAATCAAGCTGTTTTTCAAGTCGATCCGCATGGAAACCTCACACGATTAAATCATGCATGGGAGACGCTTACCGGTTTTAAACTTCAAGAAAGCTTAGGAGAAAATCTATTTTCATTTATCTATCATGATGATCGCTGTCTAGCAAATAAAGAGGCACACAAATACATAGAAAATAGGGCAACATCTATTCAGGAAGAAGTAAGGATTAAGAAAAAGGATGGAGGGTTTATTTGGTTAGAATTAAATACGAAAATAAACTACAACTCTTTTGGAATATTGGAATCTGCGGTTGGCACGCTGACAGATATAACACATTGAAAATTATCAGAAAGTAAACTATTACAAATTAATGAGAACCTTTCTATTCATTCCGAGAAATTGGGTGTAATCGCTCAAATGTCTGCAGCTATAGCACATGAAGTACTCAATCCATTAACCTCTATTTTCGGGTTTATTCAATTATTAAAGGAAAATAAGCACCTAAGTGATGAATATATTGAAGTAATTTATTCTGAAATAGACAGAATTAATCTGGTACTAAGTGAAATGTTATTATGTGCAAAGCCTGAGGTAGTTTCGTTTAAAAGGATCGACCTGACCCAAACAATAGGTAATGTATTTACACTTATTTCATCTGAAGCCAATATGAAAAGTATACAGCTTTCCTTACAACCGTCCCCTCACCCAATATGGGTATATGGTGAAGAAAATCGATTAAAACAGGTTTTTATCAATATTTTTAAGAATGCGATAGAAGCAATGGAAACGGGTGGGAAAATCGAAGTAATTTTAGATGAACAAAATGATTTTGTTTCTATTTTTGTGAAAGACCATGGACCTGGCATACCGAAGGAAATTTTAGGGATGATTGGCCAGCCTATCTATACATCAAAAGAAAAGGGACAGGACTTGGGCTGACGTTTTGAATTAAAATCATCGAAAATCATAAAGGTAAAATTCATATTACCAGTGAAGCGGGACATGGAACCACGTTTGAAGTTATACTCCCGGTTGATCGAAATAATTAATAGCACCTCACGGAAGGTGCCTTTTCAACTCTGCCCCTCTTTATTAGCGTTTTCCACAGAAACTGGGGGTGGGACATAAAGTCCACTCATAAGTTCTATCAGTTTTTTCCCCGTCAATGGCAATGCTTCTTCATCATAAACCATGTAGAAATTCCGAAGCAATCGGAATTCTTTTATTTTAATTCGACGGAGTGTTTTTAATTCCAGCTCTTTTTTTACGGCTGATTTAGATAAAATCGATATCCCTAACCCTGCTTCAACGGCAGATTTAATTGCTTCAGTGTGCTCAAGCTCTAATATAATCCATAGATTACTAGGATCGACTTGATTTTTCCTTAAGGTATCCTCCATCACTTGTCGTGTCCCAGAACCTTTCTCTCGTATGATGAAAGGCAGCTCTAACAGTTCATGAATCGTAACACAATCTCTTTCTATGAAGTTATCGTTTGGAGGCGCAATAACAATCAGCTCATCCTCGGCAAATGGAACTTGTTCCATAGATGGATAGGATAACATGGATTCAATAAATCCTACATTAATTTCTTGGTTCTTAAGTTTTTCAATAATTTGGCCTGAATTGTATATTTTAAAATGGATTTTCACTAATGGATATAGCTGATTAAACTTTGCCAAAACAAAAGGAAGTACATGTTCACCTATTGTTAGACTTGCCCCTGCCTTTAAGTCCCCGTGAACCTTTCCTTTAAGTTCTTTCAGCTCATTGGTTGTTTCATTGATAATCGAAAATAATTTTTTAACCTGTTTATATAAAATTTCTCCTGCCGGAGTTAACGACATTTTTTTTGTTGTCCGTTCGAATAACTGACATTCCCATTGTTCCTCAAGCTGCTTGATTTGTATGCTTACAGCTGATTGAGAAATATGCAAATCTTTTGCTGTTTGTGAGAAACTTTTGTTGTTGGCAGCCACATAAAATACCTTTAAATAATCTAAATTCATTCTTTTCCCCTCATATTAGCAGTCTATTCAAACCTAAAAAAAATGAGTTTTCTAAAACAATCGATATAGAAATAATAATATAGGAGAAAGGCAAAGGAGTCCAACGAACCCTAGAATTGCAACAACAATCGGTTTAAAACCAACTTTTCTAAAATCGGACCATTTTATACTTAATCCGAGTCCTGCCATGCCCATCGCAAGGAAATAAATGCTGAGTAGCAGCAGTATGTTAATAATATGATCGGGAATTAACTGTAATGTGTTAATAAAACTCATAAGCAGAAATCCGAAGATAAACCAAGGGATCGGAAGTTTTTTTAGATTTCTCTCATGTTTTTCATTTTTTCTATTGATAAAAAAGCTTATTAAAAGCGCTACTGGAATTAGAAGTAATACTCTCCCAAGCTTAACAAGAATAGCAGTTTCACTTCCTAGCTCGCCGCCAGGAACGGACGCAGCAACAACATGGGCCAATTCATGCAATGTAGCTCCCACTAACAATCCATATTCCGTATTGGTTAAAGGCAAGTACGGATAAAGAAAGATAAATAACAAAGCTCCTATTGTTCCCAGGACAGCAATACAAGAGACAGCAACCGCAGTTTGCTCTTGTTTACTTTTTATTAACGGTGCAACAGCTACAATAGCTGCAGCGCCGCAAATTGCTGTTCCCGCTGCCACTAAAATCGTTAACTCTTTATTGGTTTTGAAGATTCTTCCAAGAGTTAAGATGAACATTATGGTAAATGCAATCACTAGGATATCAATGAGGATAACCGAAACCCCGGAGTCAACGATTTGAAACAAATTTAATCGGAAGCCTAAAAGGATAATACCTGCTCGCAATAATTTTTTACTGCTGAATTGAATCCCCAAGGATACATTTATTGAGGTAGGTAAAGGCAGTGTATTGTTCCATAGTGCTCCAAGTAGAATTGAAATAATCATGATTCCCATAATCGAGAATAAAGGTAATTTTGCTATTAATCCTGCTAAGATAGCTAAACTAAATGTCAGTAATATTCCAATCCCATATCCTTTATAATCAAATTTATTTTGTGGCTGGACTTCTATATGCTGCAATTCTCGAATTTTTTCAGCACCCATTCTTATCCCTCCATCCTATATATAGGGTATCATGGTTTCGCCCCTGCATTTTTTTGATTCTATAAAGGGATTTATTAAATAGTTTAATAAAGCAGTCACATTTTATTAGCGATTATTATATTACCTTCAAAAAAACACTCTTCCATCAGGAAAAGTGTTTTTTTGATAAATATTTTATTAATTAGAACCTATTAGGAGTTTTTTCATCAATATTTAATTCGTTACACCTTCACGTTTGCGCTTTTTCTCCATTTGTTTTTCATGCGCGCGGGAGTGAGCACGATGGCGGTCTTCTTCCACTTCATCAGACATTTGAACACCCATAGGTACTGTAGTTGCCGCAATTTCTTTGAGCCCTTGCTGGTCTTTCTCAAAAACAAATGATGCCCTTGTAGAAATATCTGCTCCCTGCTCGGTTACAAATGGGACAACACGGTAATCGGCACGCCATTGCTCAGGAGTGACCTGGCAACGAACGTAACCACGGTAATTATTAAAAAATTTGATATGAGGGTTATCCGCTAAAGATTTGGCCGTATCTGCACGCCAATCTGATCCGTTCCCACCAGAAGAAATCGATGTTCCAACAAATTCTGCTCCAAAAATCGGAGCCTCTGGATTGTTGTAATCTGTCGTTAGGTTAGAGGCCCAGCTTGCATGAACATCCCCAGTAAGAACGATAACATTGTTGATGTTATTACCAGCAACAAAATCGGTAATACGCTGACGCGCGGCCGGATATCCATCCCATGAATCCATACTGAATTTTGGTGCTGTGATGCTTCCAGATTTACGCTGCGCAAAGAATATCTGCTGGGCAAGGACGTTCCAATGAGACTTAGAGTTTCCTAGATTACCAAGCAGCCATTTTTCTTGTTCTGTTCCAAGAAGAGTGCGCTTCGGATCCAAGGATTCCGGTGTATGAGCTTTTGTTCCATCGCCATTCGCCTGGTCATCACGGTACTGACGTGTATCAAGGACATAGAAGTTGGCCAAATCACCATATGTAAAATCCCGATATAATTGCATACCGCCATCATGAGGCAATGACGACCTTCGAAGCGGCATATGTTCGTAGTAAGCCTGGTAAGCTGCGGCACGACGCTTGATAAACGCCTCAACAGACTGGCCTTTTTCTGGAATGACATTTGCGTAGTTGTTTTCTACTTCATGATCATCCCATGTAACAACCCACGGGAATGCAGCGTGTGCAGCCTTGAGGTGTTCATCTGAACGATATTGAGCATGACGATTGCGGTAATCTTCAATCGTGATAATTTCATCGCCTTTGTGTGCACGGACATTGCCTGTTGGTGAAAGATACTCGTTTGTACCGTATTCATATATGTAATCACCAAGGTGGAATACAAGATCAAGATCCTCTTTCGCCATATGCTTGTACGCAGTAAAATAGCCGTGTTCATACTGCTGACAGGAAGCGAATGCGAAAGTCATGCTTGCTGCGCTGGCTCCTGCTGCCGGTAAGGTTTTTGTTTTTCCAACAGGGCTTAGTTCATTTCCGGTTTTGAAACGGTAAAAATAAACACTATTGGCATTCAAGCCAGTCACTTCTACATGGACTGAATGTGCGAGATTAGGTGAAGCATGTTCAGTTCCTCGTTTGATTACGTTTCGGAAATTTTCGTCTGTGGAAAGCTCCCAATTAACTGGAACCACATGATTTGGCATTCCGCCGCTATTTAATGGATCCGGAGCCAACCTTGTCCATAAAACGACACTGTCTGACAATGGGTCACCTGAAGCAACACCCAGAGTAAAAGGATATTCGCTGAAAATCGGAGCCGCATCTACTTTAAATCCTCCTAGTGATTGAGCAATGGTCAGCCCAAGTGACAGCCCTGCGATCTTTCCTGCACCAGAAAGAAAGCTCCGACGGTCTAAATTCTTTTTCAAATTTTGTTCGTTAAACTGCTTAATCATTTCATCCAAATTGGTCATGATTTTTCCCCTCTCAGAATACTTATTTCTACAACGACCTTGATTATAACTAGGATTTATTAAAAGATTATAAAGATTGTAAATAGAAAAATAGTATGGTGTTCGATAGGTGGTTCATTTATAATAGGACTTTTAATTTAGAAAGGGATAAAAATTACAACGATAATTTCGATGTCATTTAATCAACAGGAAATTCTATCGATTTTAACTAGATATTTACTCCTGTTTTTCTTCATATTATTTTCATATAAAACTTACAAACTTTTATTCAAATAAAAATATGCACGTCACATAGTTGGCTATCTTAGGTACCTCTTTGTCAAAAAAATCTCACTTTCAGAAAGTGAGATTTTTACGTTTAGTCCTCGATTATCATTGTGTTATTATACCTGAGTGACTTCCTCTCCCTGGTAAATCCTAAATGCCGGTACAATCGTATCCGAGACAATTTCTTTTCCTTTTTCACGAATGAAGTCCAATTTATAATAGGCGTCGAATCTTTGACTGATTTCCGTTTTAACCAGTTCAGGCGGGGTAACCACGATAAATTGAAACTTCAGTTTTTCGGCAACGGCGAAGATTGGGTCAAGGACATGTGCCGAGGCCGCTTGACCAAACGGATTATCACAGACTAAAGGAACCCAGCTTTGATCGGTTTCACTTTTAACGGATAATAACATCATCATCATCACCATTCGGGCTGATAACTTTTGTCCACCACTGCCATCCGATTTCGTTTTAGATCCTTGATTAATCGTCTGCCAGGTTGAATAATGCTCTCTTTGCGGCTTCCCGTACATAAAGGCATTATCCGTTCGCATGTTATAGACAAGTAATTCAGGATATCGGTTACGAAGGGACACGAATAATATTTGCTCATCACTAATCAGCTGTTTGATTTCTTCGTCTAAGGCCCGGTTTTGATCATCAATCATATCGAATTGTTTCGTAATTTTGTTAATCGCAGAAACAAAATGCTGCTTCAGCAGTGGTTCGATATCTTCAGGCTTTTTAGGTAAGATGTCTTCTCTGAGCTGGACGAGCGGAAAGGATCCTCGTTCATTTTTCAGCTTCATTTTCCCCACCATCGAACGAATCGCCTCTGAAATGCTCAATACTTTCATGCTGGCGCGGCTTGCCCAGAAATTTTGTGCCCTCTCTGCCCTTTCTTTATCGCGTTCTAATTGTTCCAATCCGCTTTGTGAAAAACGTTTCATATTTTTAACAATGCTTTGGATATGCGTATAATGCCTTGTATCCAAATGGTCTAGTGTTGTTAATATTTCATTTTTAAAACGAATCTCCCAATCCTTGCCTTCGATAGTGAGCTTTAAATTACGCAATGATTGATCAATTTTCGCATGCTTTTCTTGGCCTTCTTCTTGAATACCTTGATGTTTTTCACACCAGGATAAAATACATGCTTTTCCTTGACTCTTAATTTTTTCTACATCATCATTCGTAAATGGTGCTGCTTCCTCTTTTAGGATAACGGAAAGTGTTAACAAATCCCCTTCATAACCTGCAATATTGGTTTCTGTTTCTTTTTGAACTTTCTCAGCCTTCTTTACTTCCTCTTTCGTTACTTTCGTTTGGTCTTTTATTTCTACTTCTTTGACTTCTAAGTCAAGGTCTTCCCAGGCTTCCGGTTGTTTTTCATGCTTTTCTACTTTTTTTCCTAATTTTTCACGTTGTTCAATTGCGTGCTTTAAGGAGGTTTCCGCAACAGTTACCGCTGTTCCTTGTTCCCGTTCTTCTTTTTCTGCGGTCTTCACTTCCTTCTGAGCATTTTGCAGCATGTTTTCTAATATACTGATTGGTTCCTCTGGTTCAGATGCATTTTTCCAATCCTCATCATGAGCATGAAGTTTTTTCTCTAATTTCTTCTGCTGCTTTTGTTCCGTTTCTTTTCTTGCTTGAAGAACGAGTAATTCTCTTGCTTGTTCTTCCTTTGATTTTTGCAGCTGTTTTAGCTCTTCGATACTTCCATTTATCTCTTGTAATAAATGTGTTGAAAGCTTAGGGACCTCTTCAGTTTGATCCGCTTTTTGTTCAACAGGAAAAACAGCTTCTTCAATAAAGAATGCAATCTCCTTAATATTCTGTTCCGTTGTAAGTTTCCATTCCAGGTATGTTTGATTCCACTGGTTTTGCATTTCAACGGTATGCTGGTGCTCTTTGCCTATTTCTTGCTGCTGAGAATCTAAGGCGTCCTTCTGTTTTTCTTTTTCGAGTTTCACCCGTTTGTTTTCTTGATGCAGCGTTTTTTCTTGTTCAAAATCCTCTAATTTCTCTACATTTTTTGTTAGTTTTTCTATCTTCCCCTTTGTCTTTTCTAGCTGTTGTTTCAACTCTAGTTGTAATTCTCTTTCCTTGTCCTCTTGTGTCTTAATTTCCTGTAGTTTTGTTTTCAGAGAAAGTAGAGTATTTTGTTCCTGAATGATAGCCTTTTCGATATCGCTAGAAAGCTCACTAGATGAAAAACGATCGATTTCTTTCAAAATACGACGCAGGGAAGTTTCAGTTTTTTCAATTTCAGATAGTGTATCTTTTTTGTCATCTATTTGTTTAGCAATCTTTATTTTCCAGCTGGTAAATTGATTTTTATCAATTAATAGCTCTTTCTCTTTTCCGTTAATGATGACAAAGGAAGGCTGGCGCTGTTCCTTGTTCATTTCTTCACGCAAAAAAATTGGAACAGGGCTTTTAAACATTCTACCTGAAAGAACCTGCTGGTTTATTTTTTGCCATTGCTGTACGCTTACGACCAAACCGTATGGAAGGAGCGGATAGGTGATAAGGGTATTCGCTAGTTCTTCGGGACTTAATGATTGGAGAAATTGAGTACCATAAAAAACATCAATTCCAGTCTTCTCATCAATCCATTCCTTTAATTCTTTCACATCTTTATTGGCAATCCAAAATGGCTCATCGTTTAAGGAATGATCGAGTTGTGATTCCCAAAGTTCTTTTTTCATTTGTTCCGCTTGTTGGCGGTTATTGGTCAGTATATCTTCTATTTGTATTGAATACTTCGATAAGAGCGAGTGCGTAAATGGTGCTGTGACATCATCTAATAAACGATGAAGCTTGTCTAATAGCTTCGCTTCTTTCTCCTTTTGCTTTTCATTTGCTAGGTTTAACTCCTCCAGTTTTTCTTCTGAAAACTGAATCGATTGAACGAGCGTTCCGCTTGAAGTGGCAAGTTGATTTTGCTTTTCACTCGATTCCTTATCTTTTGTTTGCAGAACAACTAATGTTGCTTTTTTGTCTTCAATTTGTTTTAAAAAACTGTCGGTCAAGCCCTTTAAGTCATAGGTTAAGCGGTCCCCAAATTCTTTGATGAGTGCTGCTTCCTTTGAATCAAAGTTATGCATTTGCGTATATAGAAAATCAATTTCAGTACTAAGCTGCGCAATGTCTTTGGTCTTCTGTTTATCTTGCTGCGACAGTTCCTTTGCTTTTTTAGTTAAGAACTTTTGATGCCCTACATACTGCTTAATTCCTTCTTGTATCGATAAAAAGGAATGCTCCCATTGCTTTCTCGCTTCTTGTTTAATTTCATCCATTCTTTGGTTCACTTGCTCTAAACCGCTATTTTGTTCCAACGTTGCAATCTGCTGAGAAAGTGAAACAATACTTTGTTCGTTTTCATTCCATTCTTTTAATAAAGCTTGAAAGGCAAGCTGTTCTTTTCGTTCCTGTTTCTCTTTGACAATACCTTGCAGGGAAGTATGTTTTTCCTTTTCCTCGACTAATTTCTTTTCCCAATCCATGACGTCTCTATGTGCTTTTGCAAACTCTAAATTATCCTTTTGATAACGTAAATTTGCCTGCTTTATGATTAGTTTCTCTATGTCTTTCTGTAAAGCAAGCAAACCTTGCTCTTCTGTTTGCTTTAAATGCTCTAACGCACCAAGAAGCTGTCTCCCTGTCTGGATACTTGCCTGTACAATTTCTTTATGTTCTACCCCTTTAGCTAAGTGCTCTTCAAATGGGACAATATCTTCCAAAAATTCTTTATGTGCTTGCTCTCTTTTTAAAAGAACTGGCAGGTCCTTCGCGATACTTGCCTGACTCTTGAATATTTCCACCAGATCGTTCTTTTGATGTTCAGTTCGATGTAAAACCTGACTTACAGTAGGAATGATTCGTTTTTGGAACAGAGAATGATCATCCTCAGCTCCCTCGAAGTATTTCCCAACACCGCCTTCATCCTTATTAATATCCTTCATAATATCCCAGTCTTTACGGTTAATGCCGTAAGTATCAAGGATGCGGTAGTGCTTCTTGGTATCTCGGTAAACGTCATATCCATTCCATTTTAAATAGTCCTTCAAGCTTTCGGTATCAGCAGCCTCACCATTTTCATAAAGTGGAATATGCTCAAGCGCTGCCTCTTCCTTCCGTTCAAATTCTCTTGTATAGAATGTGATATTAGGGAGAATCTTAGCTTCCTGTTCCAATGTTTTATTTTCGTTTTCTTCACTCATCGAAATCCGCTGCTCGGCTGAAAACATTCCTCCGGTTATCAAATGGCGGCGGTCCGCTCCGTCCAATTCCCACTGAATGAGAACATGAAAGGTATAGGGAATAAACTGCTCTTTATTATTAAAAAAGAACTGCTGATAATAACGATTGTTTTGCTTTCCCCACGAAGTTCCTGGTTTAAGTATTTGGAAAATGGTTTGAAGGAACACACCTTTTCCGCCGCCATTCATCATCGCAATCAGACCATTTGTCGATGTTTCCTCATTATGGAAATTAAACGTCGTATCTTTATATTGCTTTTGCATGCCATCATACTTCAGGCCGACTATTCTAATTCGATGGATTTTCGGCATGCTCATCCTCCTCAGCTGTCATTAACTTTTTAAAAAGTTCATAACGGTCATAATCGTGATACAAGTATTCAATCCGCTCAAAAAGCTCATTCTTAGGGATGACCTTAGCGATATCGTCCCGATCCAATATGACAATAAGTCCTTCTGTCTCCAATAAGCGCATAGCGCCCGCAATTAAACCGATTCTGGTTCGTCTATTGCCCTTCTTTAACCCAAAATCGTCACTATCGACCTCCATGTATTTCCACGTGGTCACTACTTCCTTCATATCAATTCGTTCTTCTTCTCCGAAGGCCGGTTGATTTTTAAGTATGCTCTCCCATTTAATGATTAGATCATTAACTTGGCGTTCTAATGCATAGTAGCTAATTCCTTCACGCTTCGTGCGGATTTTTGCTGCCTGGTTGCGATCGATGGCTGCTAAAAAAGACATAATGATGATGCTAATAAGATGAAAATGTTTTTTCGTTTCAACTTGCTTATGCTTATCTTTCAAATGGGTAAAATTCGTTGCAAAAACCGAACCAGTTGGCTGAACCACTAAATGGATGCGTTTAGGTGCTTCAATGATATATGTACCGGATTCGTCTGCTAATAAAAGTACCGTCTGTCTTACTTCCGGATCAAAATAAGTCTGGAAGTGTTCACTACTTTCGTCGATTACTTTTTCTTTTAATAGAGTAAAATAGACAGCGGATGCTTTTTTGATTGTTTCTGCATTCATCACTTATTCTCCTCTACACACATTTTAAAAGCGGTGATTTTCATTTGATACCATAGGAATGGCTCTGCCCGATGGTCGAACATCGTATAGATCTTTAAACCTTCAAACATTTCAAATTGTGGGTACTCCTTCATTAATTTATAAAGAAGAATTTCCCTCTCATCGCTTAAGGTTTCTTCCTTTCGATGGAGCACTTGGACCTTCAGCGGCTTTTTATCGAACATCATCCACAAATCGATGGTTTCAGATTCTTCGAACCATAAATCCTGCACTTCTAATGGCAGCTCTTTTAAATTCATTAATGAAAATTCACCGTTTGTTTGTAAAAACTGAAATACATAACTCCATGCTTTAATAACAGAATCCCAGTTCGTTACCCGCAGTCGAGTAATACTTTCTTCTGGCTCTTCTTCAATGATCGCGTCGGTTACTTGTTTTTCATTGAGCTCTTGCTCACCCCAAATCCAATCAAGCGGCAAGATAAATTCATTCTTCGGCGAGAATAAAGGAGAAAGCACCTTTTCTATGACGGTGAAACCCTGAACGCCTTCCTTCATTAGCCAATTTTCATAAAAGTGCTCTCGAAATGAAACGAGACTGTTCTCCCAAAACAATGAAGGGTTTTCCGCTTTTAATTTCATCTCATAGGAAATATTTTGAATCACTAACTTTGCAAACCGATCATGCAATTGCCTTGTATGGCCAATTTTTTCTTGGAGAAGAATCAATTCTTTCTGTATATAATCATCTTCTTCATTTCTACGTTTTGTCTTTTCTATCATACTAGTAATCGTACGGAAGTGATTTTTCTCTTCTTCAAATTGCTTTTCAATTTCAACTCGATTGTCGGCTCTTTGCCATTCTTCTTCGATCAATAAGATTTTGGGATTGTTGATCATTTCCTTCTGGAAAGAGAATTCATTTGCCATTAAGCGGTTTACGCGTGAAATGAGGTGATCGAGGTTTCGAGTAGCTTTTCTAAAATTACCGTTTTTAATTAGCTGCATACTATAGAGTTGTTCAATCGTAATGGAAAATTCCTCAGCCATTTCCCTGCTCATAAAAATCATTTCCTGAGCCACGTCTGTAAGTTTATAAACAATGGATCCGCCCATCTCCAGATTTGTATACAATTCATCCATGGTCACATATCGAAAGACCTGTGTCTCCCAGGATTGTCGTATTTCGTCGTAATATAAGGCTTCAAACGGTTTACTATACTCTTCTTTTCCCTGATATAATAGTCCGCTCGTAATTCGTTCAATTTGTTTATCATCTGCTAAAAGCTTCATTTGTTTAATAGAATCTTCCACCATATACTTGATATCTGACTTGCGCCTATGATCATCATCATTCAATTCACGATAAAAGATGGTGAGGAGCACTTGCATGAGAATGGTTTGGATATGAGGTTTCAGTTCCCCTACTTCCATTCCCCTGCCAAGCTCAAATAATGGATTTAATCGCTGCATTCTCTGGGCGAAACCTTCCCATGATTCGTTCACACCCATCTCCTCCATGTTTCGATTGTTAAGACTTCTTGAGCTATCCGTTTATTTTCCTGCCATAATTGCATTAATAGATTTTGCTCCTCTTCGGTAAACCATTGAAAGAAGGAATCACGGTATTTGAGGTTTTGTGATTGGCCTTGCTTTTGGTCATTCCTTTGTTCTATACATTCAAGCATTTTACGATAAATTTTCAAGGCAGGTTGAATACAGCATTCAGGGTATTTTTCTATTAGCCTGCTAATAATACCGTATCCCGCAGCGTCAAGATCTCCTGCGTAATAGAAAAGATAGTTGTTGGCAGGAAACATTCGGAAGAAAAAGGAAAAGCTCCGTTCAATTTTCGTTCCTTCACCATAAATAATCAGTTCAGGTTCATAATCAAGTTGATTGGCTTCCAATAGCTTAATGGATGTATGGAAGAAAGAAAGATTCTCGACAATCAGTACCCGCTGAATATCCTTTATTTCTTTCCCCTGTTTCATCCAAAATACAAACGGTTCCCCGTAGTTCACCATCTTCAGCTGCTCTTCTGATACTCCTATTCTAGCTAAAAATCCTTTCCCTTCAGGAAAACTATCACCGTCGAGTAAAAATTTCTCATGACCAAAGAGCTCCAAACTTCTTTCTTCGACTGACACGATTTCCCGTTCCTGACTGGATTGGAGAAAAGAATATAAATTCTGGATTCGCTCCCATTCCTCTGTGGTTTGCCATTGGGGATGGCGTTCATAAAAGGAAAAAGCAAACTGATCACTTAATTTCATCATCGCAAGACGATCCCATTTAGCACTTTGAACTTTTATATTAACCCAGTAATATAAGGGCAGCGCCGGGGTTCTGCCATTATATTGATTATTTTGTATAGGAATAAGGATTCCCTCAGTTTGCAAGGTTTCAATGGCACGGTAAAACAATGTATACCCGTCCATTTCGAAATAATCATCCAACAGCCTGCGCAGCTGTATTTCCAAATCGTTAATATTAATCTTCTTTTTCTGTTTAGGGTGTTGAATATCTGCGATAAAACCTCTCACCCGAGTTTCAATGATGTCGATTGTACTCACCTACTTAAATCTTCTTAGATTCATAGACAATAGATCCCTGCTATCCTTTTTGGACATCCTTATATTATAAACTAGTTATGTGGTGGTTGGTAAATGGATTTTTCTTACTAAAATGGCCGGCTGCTGTTTTTCAGCAAAAATGGATACATTACCATTTATTGTGAAAGGATAAAACATAAACATTGTTGTTGAGGAGGATGGATATGAAAACTCGTACTCCTATCCCTTTAAAAAAATATGTACAAGATAAACATGAAGCCAAATTAAAAAAACAATTAAAAAAGCTGGATCAAAGTGACTCACTAAGCCAGGAAAAAAAAAGAGAACTGATGCAGGATCAAGAATCTGCTCAAAATCAAGACCAAACTCCACAAACTAAAGAAGCTATTCTACTTTTTTCAGCCCTAAAGAAGAATATTGACTTTATTAAGGAAACTATTGGAAATAGTTCAGATATTGTCATAAGGGAGTTTCAAGCGGGTCAAAAGGGCGAAATTAAAATTGGCATCATTTTCACAGAAGGATTAACAAAATCAGATGAGCTTCAAAATTTTGTTCTTAACACCCTTATGGTTGAAATCCGAAATGTGGAGCTAAACTCAATGAATTTGGATACAACTAACCTATTTAATCTGATCAAGAACCATTCTCTTCCTGTTGCAGGGGTTAGTGATATCACTGATTTTAAGCAACTCTTGCTCAATTTATTATCGGGGGATTCTATTCTATTAATGGATGGTTGCTCAAAGGCTATTTCTATCAGTTTAAAACATTGGGCTGACAGAGGCGTAAATGAGCCATCTTCACAGACTGTTGTAAGAGGACCAAAGGATGGATTTACAGAAACGCTCCGGAAAAATACTGCATTAGTTCGACGTAGAATAAAAGATCCGAATCTTTGGATTGAAACACACCAAATCGGGGCGAAGACTCAAACAGACGTGGCGATGATGTACTTAAAAGGTGTTGCCAATGATAAAACGGTCGAAGAGGTACAAAATAGGTTAAATCGAATCAGCATTGATGCGATTCTTGAAAGTGGTTATATTGAAGAGTTGATCCAAGATGAAACCTACTCACCTTTTCCAACCGTGTATAATACAGAACGTCCCGATGCTGTAGCTGCTGCAATCTTGGAGGGAAGGATTGCAATTCTTGTTGACGGAACACCATTTGTCCTTGTCGTACCCGCACTTTTTGTGCACTTTCTCCAAGCAAGTGAAGATTATTATCAACGGACAGATATTGCCATATTAATTAGATTACTTCGGTATTTTGCCTTTTTTCTAGCTTTGTTGACGCCATCACTCTTTGTTGCCGTTACAACGTTTCATCAAGAAATGCTGCCTACACAATTACTCATTAGTTTGGCCTCGCAGCGTGAGGGGGTTCCCTTTCCAGCCCTTGTCGAGGCCGTAATGATGGAGTTAACGTTTGAAATCCTAAGAGAGGCAGGGGTGAGATTACCCAGAGCAGTAGGTTCATCAATTTCCATTGTTGGTGCATTAGTTATTGGCCAAGCAGCCGTGGAAGCGGGGATTATTTCTGCCTCTATGGTCATCATCGTTTCCTTAACAGCCATTAGCAGCTTTGTGTCACCGAACTTTAACATGTCAATCTCTGTTCGGATGCTTCGCTTTTTGTTTATGTTACTTGCTGCTTCGTTTGGGATATTTGGAATTATTTTAGGTCTGATTGTAATGGTCCTCCATCTAAACAGCTTAAGGTCATTTGGGGTCCCCTATTTAGCTCCTTTTGCACCATTTATTTTAAAGGATCAAAAAGACAGCATTATTAGACTGCCACATTGGGCATTATTTTCACGCCCTCGCTTGATAAGTCAGAAAGACATAAAAAGAGAAGATACACCTTCTCCAAAACCATCGAATTAATATGGGAAGCATGAGAGAGGTAGTAAAATGAAAAAAATTATAAGCTTTTTCATTATGTTCCTTCTAATAATAAGTCTTCTTACATCCTGCTGGAGCAGTAAAGAGCTAAATGAGATTGCCATTGTTTCTGCCATAGGGATTGATAAAACAGAGGATGGGTATCTCGTTTCCGTTCAAATTGTTAATCCAGGTGAGATTGCCGGTAAAACCGCTACTGGCCGAACGGAAGTTATAAGGTTTATGAAAACGGGAGATACCCTGATGGATGCTATGAGGAGATTATCAACGGATGTACCAAGAAGAATTTATGTAGCTCATCTCCGAAATGTTGTTTTTGGAGAGGAATTGGCTAAAGAGGGAATCGGAAAGGTCCTTGATGTTCTTTCCCGGCATCATGAAATGCGTTCAGATTTCTTTCTTACGGTGGCTAAGGGATCGAAAGCTTCCGATATTCTAAATGTCCAAACGGCTCTCGAAAAAAGCCCAGCAACAAAACTTTCCAATGCCTTAGAGACTGCAGATAAACGATGGGCACCGACAAAGAGCGTTACAGTTGATGAATTAATAACCAGTATTGTTAGTAAAGGGAAAGAACCTGTTTTAACAGGTGTTCATGTATATGGAAACCCTGAATCTGGCAGTTCTTTTACAAATGTGCAAAATGTTTCACCAAAAACAGGCTTAAAAATTGACACAATTGGAGTATTTAAAAATGATAAACTTATCGGTTGGTTAAATGAGGAGGAAAGTAAAGGCTTTAATTATATTACGGATAATGTAAAGTCTACAGCGGTAACTTTCCCATGTGAAGACGGAAAAATTACAATTAGTACAATACGCTCAAAAACAAAAGTAAAAGGGAAAATGGAGAACGGGAACCCAAAAATATCTATTCAGGTCACTACTGAAGGAGATGTCGGTGAAGTTGCATGCGAATTCGATTTATCGAAACCAGAAAAAATCAAACAATTGAATAAAAAATATCAAAATTGGATTAAAGAAAGAATAGAATTAGCTATTAAAACGGTCCAAGAGGAATATCAAAGCGATATCTTTGGTTTCGGAGAAGTAATTCACCGGGCAGATCCGAAAGCTTGGAAACGTCTTCAAAAAAATTGGGATCAGGAATTTGCCAAATTGGAAGTAACCGTTAATGTGAAAGCGGAGATTCGTCGTTTAGGCACCATTACAGAATCATTTCAAAAGGAAATCGAGGAAAAATGATCGATGTGGGCAATTATTGGGATTTTATTGACAGGGGCTATTATTACTTTCTTCGAAATACCGCCCCTTGTGAAAAAAAAATGGCGGCGTGAAATGATTGTTTATTTCCTTTTGCTTTCAGCAGGTATGACCCTGGCTATTCTATTATGCAAAGATGTTTCCATTCCAACACCGTTAGACTGGATAGCGAAAATTTTTAGTCCGGTAACTTCTTTCTTCGAACGGAATCTGTGATAGGGAGGTGTATCAGCGATAATGCTTGAGAAGGGGAAAATTAATGCTGGTGAATTTAGTATTATAGTCATTACTTTTACTATTGGAACCGCCATACTTCATATACCTGCTTTACTTTCTACAATAGCCAAACAGGATGCCTGGGTTGCGGCTGCATTAACGATTCTACCCGGCTTATTTTTTTTATTTATATATAACCAGTTCATTTCCCTTTATCCATCCATGACTTATGTAGAAATGAATGAAATAATATTAGGAAAATGGCTGGGCAAACTAGCAGCCGTTCCATATCTGTTTTATGTTTTCCACATTACCTCTGGAGGGTATAGAGGGATCGGTGACTTTTTTACAACGCATGTATTGGTAGAAACCCCAACTGAAGTCATCATGATCTTGATTGTATTGACTAGCATAATTGGCGTGCGATTAGGATTGGAAGTTATTTGCCGTACAGCAGTAATCTTTTTCCCATGGATCGTCTTACTGCTTTTGATGCTATTCTTATTTCTTATTCCACAGATCAAATTAGAGAATATTCAACCTATTTTCGGCGAAGGAATAAAACCAATTATAAGTGGATCTTATCACCACCTGGGATTACCCTATTTACAATTACACATTTTATTAATGATAGCACCTTTTGTTACCGAAAAAGCAGAGATGAAAAAAGCTTTTTATAGAGCAACAATCATTGGCGGCGTCATCTTATCCATTATTGTCTTATTCAGTATTTTAGTATTAGGACCTGACTTTACCTCTAGACAATCCTATCCTACCTATATATTAGGGAAAAAAATAAGCATTGGAAATTTTTTTCAACGGGTTGAAGTGATTGTAGCGATTATTTGGGTTTTCACCATATATTTCAAGTTAACTATCTGCTATTATGGGCTTACTCTTGGGTTAGCTCAATTATTTGGGCTGAAAGATTACAAAAACCTTATTTTTCCATTAGCATTTTTAATCTTACCCAGTTCTATTATTATGCACCCAAATGTCGTACACGTTAGTAACTATATAGCTAAAACGCTGACGCCGTTTTCCTTAACGATTTGTTTTTTTATTCCATTACTATTATTAATGATTGGAAAAATAAGAGAGAAACGGGCTTCTGCCAAAGTATCTAACCATTCGTCGGGTTAAGTTCAAATTAATGGTCATACCCTTTTTGTTGACGGCAATAGTCATGAAAAAAAAGAAAATACTGAAGTAATAAAAATCTCACCTTCGATACAAAAAGTGGGATTTTTATCATTCAGTTCTTCCATCTTATTGATTATTTTGGTTAGGGATGAGTTTTTATTTGACTATTTAATGAGCATATAAATCCATAACAGACCTTACTTTTACTGCACTTAATTTAAATCCTGGCATTTTGCATATCGGATCCAGGTCTTTTGAAATTAATAGATTCACATTTTGCGTGTCGGCCCAATGAAAAGGAACAAATACTGTATCCTGGCGAATGGTTTCCGACCATATACTCCTGACAACAATACTGCCTCTTTTGGATTCGATCCTTACTAAGGAACGATCTTCTATCCCGTATTTTTTAGCGGTTACCGGGTGAATTTCTACAAAGGATTCTACATTTCTAGCTGCCAATGCCGGACTTTTTCTCGTTTGTACGCCTGTTAAATAGTGTGCCATCACTCTTCCTGTTGTTAAATAAAGGGGATACTCCTCACTTAGCTGTTCCTTAGCTGGGTCTGGACGGTTAGGGACTGCCACCATTTCTGCTCTGCCATCAGGGTGGGAAAACGAGGTTTCAAACAAACGTGCTGTCCCTTTATGCTCAAGGTCTGGGCACGGCCAAAGGATACCTCCTTCCTTCCGCAGACGATAATAGGTGATACCATAATAATCCGCTTTTCCTCCACGGCTCGCTACCCGCAATTCATTAAAAATTTCTTCCGCACTAGAAAAGTTAAAGTATTCTCCTTTTCCAAGTACGCGAGCTACTTCGCATATAATTTGCCAATCATGTTTCACTTCTCCCGGACAAGGATAACTTGCTTCCCTTAATGTCACCCTTCCTTCCACATTCGTCATCGTTCCTTCATCCTCTAAATAAGAGGAAGCTGGTAAAATAACATCTGCTAATTTCGCAGTCTCTGACACAAACAGATCTACCGCTACTAAAAATTTCAACTTTTGTAATGCCTTTTTAACAAATTGTGCGTTTGGATTGGAAACAACCGGGTTCGAACACATTAAAAACATGCCGGTAATCTCACCGTTATCGATTTTTTCCATCATTTCATACGCGGAAACACCTTTTCTAGGTATTTCATCTTTTTCCACGCCCCAAACACTGGCTATATATGCGCGGTGTTCCTCATTTTCAATCGATCGATATCCTGGCAGTTGATCTGCTTTCTGTCCGTGTTCTCTTGCACCCTGACCATTTCCCTGTCCTGTTATGGCTCCAAAACCACAATTTTGCTTGCCAATTTTTCCAGTTGAAATAAGAATATTGAGGAAATTACGAACAGCTATCGAGCCGTCTGTATGCTGTTCCACCCCTCTTGCAGTAAAAATCATCCCCGAATCTTCTTTACCAAACTTACGAGCTGCTTTTTGAATTTGTTCTTTAGGAACACCTGTTATATCCTCAATTTCTTGTAAATCCGTAGATGATAAATGTTTTAGTACATCCTCAAAACCTTTTACCCGGTCACTAATAAATGCTTGGTCAATATAGTTTTCCTCTATAATCACCTTTAATAACCCATTTGCTAAAGCGGCATCTGTTCCTGGTTTGACTTTTAGATGCAAGTCCGCCATTTTCGTTGTTGCTGTTTCCCGAGGATCAATTGCAATAATATAAGCACCATTTTCCTTTGCTTTCTCAAAATAAGGCATAATCGTGGGCTGACACTCTGCGATATTCGTCCCGGCCAAAATAATACATCGAGTAAATGGAATTTCCTGCAGGGTATTTGTAAATCCTCTGTCGACCCCAAACGTTTGACTGGCTGCAGATGCAGCTGCTGACATGCATAATCGACCATTATAATCAATGTATCTCGTTTTCAAGGCAACCCTTGCAAATTTCCCAAGTAAATAGGCTTCTTCATTTGTGATGGACGCACTCCCGTAAACAGCTAAAGCATTCAATCCATCTTCCTCTTGAATTCTAGTAAAGTTATTCTTAATATGTTCCAATGCCTCTTCCCAGCTGACGCGGACGAATTCCCCATTTCTTTTAAGCAATGGATATTTCAACCGCTCGTTATGAAAACTATGTTGATGGGCATTCATCCCTTTCATACACAATCGGCCCTCAGAAGTAGGGTTGTTTTTTCCAATCGTTACATATTTTTTTCTGGTAACAATGGATTGTTCTAGTAGCTGCATTTTGCATTGCATACTGCAAAATGGACATTGTGTATCATATCTTTTTTCTGACTTCACTTCCTGCTGCTTGGAGCGGAAATACTTCAATAACAATTCCGTCAACAGTCACTCCCCCTTTTAACACTATTTTGAATTTATTATAAAAGGCTCTTCTCTACTAATCTCTTGCGTAAAACAATTTCCTCTGCCAAATGCTCGAGCAGCTGCTGGCGAAGGTTTTCTTCAAATAATACTTCCCTAACATGAACCAATCCCACTCTTTCTACCCATTCCCATGTACGCTCCAGATAATTAGCTGTCTCACGATAATATTGAACAAAACCTCTGATCAACTCAATCGCTTCTTCAGTCGTTGCAGCAACACATAATAACTCACCCGAACGAACATTCCGCCCGCTGCTTCCACCGATATAAATCTCCCAGCCCCTGTCAACCCCAATGACGCCAACATCTTTTGTGGTCGATCCTGCTCCGTTATGCAAGCAAGATGATACACCCATTTTGACCCGGTAAGGGCTAGTAAGAAATTCAAAATGCTTTTCGAGGCTAACTGCGAGCTCAATAGATGGTTTTTTATCACATGAACAAATATGTTCCCCTATACATGTTTTAATGTTTTGGACACCATTTGCTTGGGGTAAACTTAACGGCATGTTTAAATCTGCCCATACTTCCGCCAAATCATCTTTCTTGACACCAAGTAAATGAATTCTTTGGTCACTCGTAATTGCCACATCGTTTATATGATACTTTTCAGCTACTTGAGCAATTTTTCTTAATTGCTCTGGGTTTGTTAGACCACCATACATTTGAGGGATAAGGGTATAGGTCCCATCAGATTGAATTCCTGCATTCATTTTTTCGTTTATAAAAAGAGCTTGTTGTTTACTCTCATATTCTGGATTAATCATTCCTAAATAATAGTTAATTGCTGGACGGCAAATAGAACAGCCTTCGTTATCTTTCCAATCTAAGACTTCCATAACTTCCTTTAGAGATGTTAATCCTTGTCTCTGCATCTCCCGAATAATCTCATCATCATTTAACGTGGTACAAGAACACAGACATGACTTTTCTTCTAAGACTTCTTCAAATTCATTATTCTGTATATATGACAGCAGGTCGGCCACGAGTGGTTTACATCCTCCGCAGGAGCTTGAAGCTTTCGTACACTTTTTTACTTCTTCAAAAGTAGTTAACCCTTCTCGTAGAATAGCCTCCTGAATAGTTCCTTTCGTCACACTATTACAATTACAAATAATCTTACTAGCTGGAATCGAGCCTATAGAAAATTCACCGCCCTTTTCCTGTGGAAATAGTGAAACCTTTTCTAACTCGGACACATCCTGATGTTTGAGAATCATATCTAGCAGCTTTGTTCGTTCTTTTGTATCACCAAACAACACTGCGCCGATAATCTTATGATCCTGAAAAACTACTTTTTTATAAACTCTTTCAACCTCATCAAAAATCTTTATAGATTGGTTTGAAGAATCCTCATCATGAATGATTCCTACTGTAAACAGGTCTACTCCTGAAATTTTCAGTTGGGTAGAGAGAACACTTCCTTCGTAGCCTTGCCCTTCTATACCACAGATCCGTTTTGCTAATGCTTTACCTTGTTCATAAAGAGGCTGTACCAACCCATAAACCATTCCACGATGCTCCACACATTCTCCTACTGCGTAAATGTTCGGTACACTAGTCTCCATATAGTCATTTACTAGAATCGCTCGGTTTGTTTCAATTCCGGTTTCTTTTGCAAGTTGAACATTCGGCCTGACACCTGCAGCCATCACAACCAAATCGGCTTCAACTTCTGTCCCATCATTAAAATGGACACCTTTCGCCCCAATACCTCCAACTATTTCTTTCGTCTCCTTTTCTAATAGGAACTTCATTCCTAGACTTTCCAGTTCTTTTTGAAGCATTCTTGCTGCTGTTTCATCTAACTGCCTCTCCATTAAATAACTGCCAATATGAACGACATACACAGTCATCCCGAGATTAAGAAGTCCCTTTGCTGCTTCTAAACCCAATAAACCTCCACCAATCACCACTGCTGTTTTATTTTTTTTAGAGATCTCTATCATTTTCTGACAATCTTCAATTGTTCTGAACGTAACGACTCCCTGTTTATCGGCACCTGGAATCGGAAGGGAAAACGGAACAGAGCCAGTAGCGATAATCAATTGATCATAAGAAACGATTCGGTTTTGATCCGACTTAACAACCTGTAAATGTTTATCAATTTCAATTACTGTTTCTCCTGTATACAATTGAATATGATGACGCTCATACCATTCACGGTTATGCAGCGTAATATCTCCAAAAGAAGTGCCTCCCTGTAAAATGGAGGATAAAAGAATACGATTATAATTTACGTGGGGTTCACTTCCAAAAATAGTAATCTCAAAACCTGAAGGATCCAGCTTTAATATTTCCTCTATACAGCGGACACCAGCCATTCCGTTTCCCACTAATACCAGCTTTTTTTTACCCATTTTAAACCTCCAGCTGTTATTTCATCTCATATTAAACTTAATGCCATCAATTATCACATAAAGTCAAAATAAAAAAACGAATCACGTTATATTTCCTTACATACTAGTTTTCTCTCAGCTAAAGGAAGAAAGAATCCTTATGAAGATTTAAATTTTTTTGAATAAGCGATAAACCTTGTAATTCTACGGATTTTTCATGGAAGAAAAAAATACATGTGTTAGGTTTCTTCACAGCAATTGAGACAAAATATCATTAACAGACTATTCTTAAGACTATAAAAACTAGGAGGTATACAAAAATGAAAAATAATATTGGATTGATTTCATTCGTCATTTTATTAGCTAAAGTCTTATTTTCAAAAGGAACGAAAAATATCGGGTGGTAACAAAGATTACTTGAGAGGAGTAGATTAAGATGAAACTAGCAGATTTAAAAAAGGCAGGCCACACACCATCATTAGTGGCGTCATTTCTATACTTTGATATCAGTTTTATGATATGGGTGATGTTGGGGGCATTAGGGGTTTATATCACAAACGATTTCAATCTTTCACCTTCTGAAAGAGGTCTAATAGTAGCAGTTCCTATCTTAAGCGGTTCATTTTTTCGACTGATTCTTGGTTTCTTAACCGATCGCATTGGTCCTAAAAAAACAGCTATCAGCGGGATGACTGTGACGATCATTCCACTCCTATGGGGATGGTTATACGGTCAAACACTTACAGAACTTTTCCTGATTGGAATTCTTCTTGGAGTAGCAGGTGCAAGTTTTGCAGCGGCCATTCCAATGGCGAGCCGGTGGTACCCGCCGCATTTACAGGGATTGGCCATGGGTATTGCAGGTGCAGGTAACAGCGGTACGCTATTGGCTACTTTATTTGGACCTCGTTTGGCCGAAACGATTGGCTGGCATAATGTAATGGGACTTGCACTTATCCCCCTTTTCATTGTTATGGTTTTATATGTTGTAATGGCGAAGGATGCCCCATCACAGCCCAAAGCAAAACCGATGAAAGAATACTTTCAGGTTTTTAAACAAAAAGACACCTTATATTTCTGCCTGCTTTATAGTGTTACCTTTGGGGGCTTTGTCGGGCTATCTAGCTTTTTAAGCATCTTTTTTGTAGATCAATATCAGTTAACAAAGGTACATGCTGGTGATTTCGTTACCTTGTGTGTCGCAGCCGGAAGTTTTTTCCGACCAGTTGGCGGATACATCGCAGATAAAATCGGCGGGGTTCGATTGTTAACATTCTTATTTATTGGGGTTGGAATCACCATGTTCAGCATAAGCCAGCTTCCTGCCCTGCCAATTGCTATTGCAGGATTGTTTATCGGGATGCTTTGTTTTGGAATGGGTAATGGTGCGGTATTCCAATTGGTTCCTCAGCGATTCCAAGAGGAAATTGGTGTGATAACTGGTATTGTCGGAGCTGCTGGCGGCGTGGGAGGATTCTTTGTTCCTAACATACTGGGGTCACTTAAACAAATGACAGGAACGTATGCTGCCGGATTTTACATTTTAGCCGGGATTGGATTATGTGCCCTTATCGTTCTAGTCATGGCTCAAATATCCTGGAGGAAAAACCTGGAGTCAAATCGTGCATCCATTTAAAAACAATGAAAACAATGGGGACGGTTCTCCTGGACTTTTTGGTCCAGGAGAACCGTCCCCTTAGCTTTTTAACGATTTTAATAGGAATATTCTTTAACCTTCTTTCCCGTATTTTGCTTAATCATTCCGTCCTCTACATATATGATTCGTTTCGCCATGGCCGCAATACTTTCATCGTGGGTAATCATTACGATTGTTTTTCCTTCATTCTAATTACCGGTTTTACCGCCTTGTCCACCTTGACCATCACCTGTTCTTTTCTTTCTGATTGTAATTTTCTCAATGGTTTTCCCATCGTCCTGATAATAAATGGACAACGTTATACTAGATGTTAATTCATTCATACTGTTTTCCGTTTCCACCATTCCCTCTTCACCTCTGGTCATTTCTATTTTCTGTTGTACCTGAATGATGATTGATTATCCTTATTATGGAGGAACATCCTTAAACTTTTCTTAAACTTAGAAATTCAATATAAAAACAAAAAAATCTAGTCTATGTGAATATGGTAAAATTAATAGAGTAGAAGTTATTAACCTTTACTAGAAGGTCATGTTTGTTTATTATGTAACAGATACTATTAAGAATTGTTTAAGGTTTATACTGCACAATAATAGGGATTGATAGATAGATAGAGGACGAAAACTTGGCTTCGAAGGAGCTTTGTAGTCTTTTGGATACGAAAGGAAGAGGCACCATGAAAAGGATTAAATTGTTACTTTTCCTACTTGTTCTAGGGATCAGTACTATTTTTATATTAAAAGACAAAGAAACCACACCGTCTAAAGCAACAGGCATTGAACAGAAGAAAGATGTACCCTTACCGACAGAACTCCATCCCGTCGTAAAGGAACGTAGCGATCAATTAGTCCAACAAGCAGCAAAGATAGGAATTGTTGTTTTGATTACTGACGGTTTCCGTAGTATAGAAGAGCAGAACACCATTTATGAACAAGGACGTACTACAGAGGGAAATATTGTCACGAATGCAAAAGGTGGAGAATCCTATCATAATTATGGGCTTGCGATTGATTTTGCACTTGAAACTCCTTCAGGAGATGTTATTTGGGATCGTCAATATGATGGCAACCAAAACGGAAAGCCCGATTGGTCCGAGGTAGTTAAAATGGCTAAGGCACTAGGGTTTGAATGGGGCGGAGATTGGAAAGATTTTAAAGATTACCCACACTTCCAAATGAATTTTGGACTGACAATTGCCGATTTACAGAATGGGCAAAGACCAGATGAATCATCAAACCTGGCGGATATACAGTGACAAAAGGGGACGGTTCTCCTGGCCATTTTTGCCAGGAGAACCGTCCCCTTGGTGTTCTATTTGTGGTCGATAATCGCCCAATAGGCTGGTTTTACATTGTATTCCGGATCAAATACAAATGGTGCATCTTTTCCTGATCTTCTTTCTACTCTAGCATATGTTGCGTTTGCGTTTGTTACTACGTTACCATCTCCATCATAGTAAACATCTGCACGGTCGTTCAGCCATGTATGGTTATCGGCAATTCCCCAGAATGTGACATTACTGATTTTATCGCCCAATTTCTCATATAATTTAAATAAACGGTCATAACGGTCTGCTTGATCTATGAATTTCTGTTCTGGAATAGAATCATAGGTAGGATACGCTCTTACTGGCCAGCCATACATACTCACATCAAGTTCGGTAATTTGGTTATCTAAGCCCAGATCCGCAAACATCGTAATTGACTTTTCAATATCTGCTTCAGAAGGCCAGCCAATTTGGATGTGGGACTGATGTCCAACGCCATCAATGGAAACTCCCTGGTCCAATAAGCCCTTAACTAAGTTATAAAGACTGCTTCGCTTAGGTTCAACTTCTGTATTGTAATCATTGATATAGAGCTTAATGTCATCTCCACCAGCTTCTCTGGCTGCCTCAAACGCAGCTTTTATATAATCTGCCCCTGCGATTCTGTACCAATTGGTATCGGTGCGCAAACCACCGCCATCAGATATGACTTCATTTACCACATCCCAAGATTTCACATCGTCCTTATAACGTTCTACAATTGCTTTAATATGGGCCTCTAAGCGCTGTAATAACAGTTGTTTGTTTGCTTCACGTTTTACTGGATCTGTTTCATTTGGCATCCATTCACCTTGTTTATTAGTAAAGAACCAATTTGGTACCTGTTGATGCCAAACAAGCGTATGGAAGCGAAGTTCCATGCCATTTTCTTTGGCAAACTTCACAATTTTATCAGCATTTTCCCAGTTAAACTGCCCTTCTACTGGCTGGATACTGCTAGGCTTCATGACATTCTCTGCTACGATACTATTAAAATGTCGCTTTAACATTTGTGAGTCTTTTGCATCTAACAATTGATAAGGCTCCACGGCTGCACCGATGGTGAAAGAATCTTTATATCGTTGGTCCAATTGTGGTGCTGTTAATCCGCTAATACTTGGTTTATTTGAGATATTTGTCTCGGCACCAACTGTCGATCCTACAGGTAATAATAAGGCTAAAGCTAATCCAGAAAGGATAGGTTTACGTAGAACTTTTAGCATGTTTTATTCTCCTTTTTAATAAAAGACTTTTATTTTGAAAAGGCTTACTAAAAACTCTGAACTAAAAATAGTTTACAGGTTTACAATTAATAAATTGGTTAAAAGGATTAAAGTTCTGTAATTACTCCTTACCAACCTCCTTTTTAAATTCATTTTGTAAAAGACATTTCTCTTTCCAAGAACTTTCTATCTTTTCTGATTTTATTTTAACTAAAATAACTTTGTTCAAATACCCAACAAACTAAAGGTTTTACTTCTATTACTAAAGGTGATAATTTCAATAAAATAGATGTTAAGTGAGAGGTTAATAAAGCATACAACAAAAAAAAGGCATCATTTAATGAAAATGATGCCTGCAACTTTTCTTCCCTATTATGGACTATTCGAAAGAACCTTGATGTTTTAGTGGTTAATAAATGCGACCCTTATTGACCACAACTTAAAAACCGATACTATCTTTTAAATTAGACAAGAATACCAATTTCACTACGCCATCAAGTATTTATCCACTTCACGAGCAACTTCACGGCCTTCGTTGATTGCCCAAACGATGAGGCTTTGGCCTCTTCTGGCATCGCCTGCAGCGAACACTCCTTCTACGTTTGTTTTGAATTCACCATATCTAGCAGAAACCCTTTGGTTGACTGCCTTTACACCAAATTCGCTTAATAGGGGCTGTTCAGTACCTTCAAAGCCGATTGCAATAAACACAAACTGAGCTGGCCATACCTTTTCAGTGCCTGGGATTTCTTTAAAATAATAACGACCTTCTTCATCCTTTAGCTTTTCCATTTGGATGGTGTGAAGTTCTTTTAGATTCCCATTCTCATCGGCGACGATTTTCTTTGTTTGAATTGAATATTGGCGTGGATCTTCCCCAAATTTGGTTTCTGCTTCCTTATAAGCATAATCCATGGTAAAAACGTTTGGATACGCTGGCCATAAATTATCAGCTGTACGTGCAACAGGTAATTGTGGATGCTTGCCGAACTGAACGACACTCTTGGCATTTTGACGAAGCGCTGTTGCCACACAGTCGGCACCTGTGTCACCGCCACCGATTACGATGACGTCTTTATCTTCTACATTAATAAATTGACCATCCTCAAAGTTCGAATCTAAAAGACTTTTTGTCGCTAGCGTTAAATAATCCATCGCAAAGTGAATTCCCTTTGCTTCACGACCTTCAATCACTAAATCCCTCTGTTTTTGGGCTCCTGTACAAAGGATAACCGCATTGAACTGTGCTTGAAGTTCTGCTGCTGTGATATCTTTACCCACTTCTGTATTCGTAACAAAGTCAATTCCTTCCTGTGTCAATAAACGAATCCGGCGTTCTACAACCTCTTTTTCAAGCTTCATGTTCGGAATTCCATACATCAGCAAACCACCTGGACGGTCTGCACGCTCATAAACCGTTACGGAATGGCCAGCTTGATTAAGCTGATCGGCCGCTGCCAAACCAGCAGGGCCGGAACCAATAACCGCCACTTTTTTTCCAGTTCGTGACTTTGGAATCCTCGGTGTGATCCATCCGTTTTCAAAGCCTTTATCGATGATTGCTTGTTCTATATTCTTAATTGTAACTGCTGGGTCTGATATGGCTAACGTGCATGAACCTTCACATGGTGCCGGACAAACCCTGCCTGTAAACTCAGGGAAATTATTTGTTTTCATCAGCCGGTCGAGTGCTTCTTTCCAACGGCCGCGGTACACTAGATCATTCCACTCTGGGATCAAGTTGTGAATCGGACAGCCTGACGTTGCTCCTTGAATCTCCATTCCGGTATGGCAGAAGGGGATGGAGCAATCCATGCACCGCGCCCCCTGAATACGTAACTTTTCATCAGAAAAAGGAACCGTATATTCGCCCCAATCGTTTTGGCGTGTTAGTGGATTCCTCTCTCCCACTTTTTCGCGGGCATATTCCATAAATCCCGTTGGTTTCCCCATTGTTCCTCTCCCCTTTCTTAGCGGTTTACAGCTTCCTGCTGTTTAGAATGTGTTGGTTTTGCAGAGGAGTTCGCTAAAAAGGCGCTCATGACTGCTTCTTCTTCCGATAATCCTGCTAATTTTTGCTCTTCTATTAAATGAATCATCCGTTTATAATCCTTCGGAATGACTTTGACAAATTTTCTAACACACTTTTCCCAGTTTTCTAGAACACAGCTAGCCTTTACACTTTGAGTGTAACGGAAATGGTTTTCGATTAACTGTTTTAGCTCATCCTGTTCGACAGCAGTAGATAACGATTCAAACTCAATCAGTTCCTGATTACATAAACGCTTAAATGCATCTTTATCTTCTGCTAGAACGTAGGCAATTCCGCCGGACATTCCTGCTGCAAAATTTTTGCCTACATCACCTAATATAACAACACGCCCGCCAGTCATATATTCACAGCCATGGTCACCTACACCTTCAACAACCACATTGACGCCGCTATTCCGAACAGCAAAACGTTCGCCTGCACGTCCGTTAATATAAGCTTCACCACTTGTTGCCCCAATAAAGGCGACATTTCCAGCGATGACATTTTCTCCAGAAGCGATCTTCGTATACTCATCTGCTCGAACAATAATCTTTCCGCCAGATAGACCTTTACCAACATAATCGTTTGTGTCTCCAGTAAGCTCTAAAGTCATTCCTTTTGGTACAAAGGCACCAAAGCTTTGTCCTGCAGAACCGGTAAATCTTAGTGTAATGGTATCCTCTGGAAGACCATCTTCACCGTAGCGTTTGGAAATTTCACTCCCGACGATGGTTCCCGCCACGCGATTGATGTTTGAAATAGGGAAGGTTAAATCTACAGGTGTCCCCTGGTCTAAAGCTGGTTGAACTGCCGGAAGAATTTGTTTAATATCTAGTGATTCGTCAATTTTGTGATTTTGTGGAGTTTTGAAGGTACGGTGTCCTTCAGGCTTATACAGCAACGATGTCAAATCCAAATGCTGTGCCTTCCAATGTGCTTTTGCCCGCTCACTTACCGTTAATACATCTACGCGGCCGACCATTTCATCAACACTTCTGAAACCTAGCTCAGCCATAAGCTCACGCACTTCCTGAGCAATGAAACGCATAAAGTTCACGATATAATCAGCTTCCCCCGTGAACTTTCTGCGAAGCTCAGGGTTTTGAGTCGCAATACCAACCGGACATGTATCCAAATGACACACGCGCATCATGACACAACCAAGAACAACCAGTGGTGCAGTTGCAAAGCCAAATTCCTCTGCCCCAAGCAGGGCTGCCATTACAACATCCTTACCTGTCATTAATTTTCCGTCGGTTTCAAGCACAACCCGATCACGTAAACCATTTAACATAAGCGTTTGGTGTGCCTCTGCCAATCCAAGTTCCCACGGCAAACCGGCGTGCTGAATGCTGGTTTTCGGTGATGCACCCGTTCCGCCATCGTAACCGCTAATTACAATTACATCGGCTACTGCTTTTGCCACACCGGCAGCAATGGTTCCGACCCCGCCTTTTGAAACAAGCTTAACGCTAATACGGGCGTCGCGGTTTGCATTTTTCAAATCATGAATCAGCTGCGCCAAATCCTCGATGGAGTAAATATCATGGTGCGGCGGCGGTGAAATCAAGCTGACTCCCGGCGTTGCCCCACGCACGTCTGCAACCCATGGGTATACTTTTGTACCCATCAACTGTCCACCTTCACCAGGCTTTGCTCCTTGAGCCATTTTTATTTGCAGCTCTTGGGCATTAACAAGGTAATGACTCTTTACACCAAAACGACCGGATGCAACCTGTTTAATCGCACTTCCTCTGTTGTCGCCATTTTCATCTAAACATGAACGGCTTGAATCTTCCCCGCCTTCACCTGAGTTGCTTTTTCCACCTAAACGGTTCATAGCAATGGCTAATGTTTCGTGTGCTTCCTTACTGATGGATCCAAATGACATCGCACCTGTTTTAAAGCGGCGGACAATTGAATCAACTGATTCTACTTCTTCAATCGGCACAGCTGGCTGCGCTCCATTAAAGGAGAATAAGTTTCGTAAGAAGCCAAGTCTTTCTTCATTTGCCTGTGTCGAATATTTTTTAAATAATTCATAATCACCGTTGCGGCACGCCCATTGCAGGGTATGAATGGTTCCTGGATTAAAGGCATGGTGTTCACCATCATGTCTCCATTGAAAGTTACTGCCTGACTCTAAGGTCTTGTCGGTTGATTCATTAAATGCTTCACCATGACGCAGCTTCGCTTCTTTAGCGATGGTGTCTAACCCAATTCCTCCAAGCTGGGAAACTGTTCCTGTGAAGTAGGTATCGATAACATCTGAGCTGATCCCAACTGCTTCAAAAATTTGAGCACCACGGTAGCTTTGCACCGTTGAAATCCCCATTTTTGACATGACCTTTACTACACCCTCAGTCATGGCATAGATATACTTCTTCACTGCTTCTTGATAAGTGAATGGTATCGTTCCTTCCTCAACAGCTTGCTGATAGGTAGCGAAAACAAGATATGGGTTAATCGCATCAACACCATATCCAAGTAGTACAGAAAAATGGTGAACTTCTCTTACTTCCCCTGTTTCAACAATAATGCTTGCCTTGGTTCTTAATCCTTCACGAATCAAGTGTTGATGAAGGGTGCTGGCTGCCAATAACGAAGGAATCGCAACTCCTGCTGCATTCATATTTCGGTCAGACAGGATAATTAAGCTTGCCCCACCTGCAATTGCTTGGTCTGCTTGACGGCAAATTTCGTTAAGGCTATTTTCTAAATCCTCAGCGAACAGGATGTCGATTACTTTGCTTTTAAATAATTCGTTCATCTTTAAATCTTCAAGTTGGCTATTCGTTAGGATCGGTGACTCCAACTGAATCCGACGGCAATTTTCTGCTGATGGATGAAGTAAATTCCCTTCTGCTCCTAAATAGGAAATGGTTGAAGTAACAATTGATTCACGAATCGAGTCAATTGGCGGATTGGTTACTTGGGCAAATAATTGCTTAAAGTAGTTAAACAAAGTTTGAGGGCGGTCTGATAAAACTGCAAGCGGCATATCATTTCCCATCGCTCCGAGTGGATCTTTACCTTCAGTCACTGCCGGAAGGATATATTTTTGAATATCTTCATACGTATAACCAAAGGCTTTTTGAAGGACCAGTAACTCAGCAGGGATCTCTCCTTCAGCCTCTACGCTATCTTCCAAGCGAACAAGCTGTTCATTTAGCCATTGCTGATAAGGCTGTTCCTGAGCCAATTGTGATTTGATTTCCTCGTCGGAAATAATTCGACCTTCTTCTAAATCAATCAAAAGCATTTTTCCCGGGCGAAGTCGCTCTTTGTACAATACCTTTTCCGGCTCAACATCGATGACACCGACCTCAGATGAAAAAATAATATAATCATCTTCTGTTACATAATAACGAGCTGGACGCAGGCCGTTCCGATCCAAAATCGCACCAATTTGTTTTCCATCGGTGAAAGAAATAGCGGATGGTCCATCCCATGGCTCCATTAGTGAACTGTGATATTCATAAAAAGCTCGCTTTTCCTCAGTGATATGAGGGTTTTCAGACCATGGCTCTGGGACTAACATCATAGCTGCATGGGCTGGCTTTCTGCCGGCAAGGACCAAAAATTCAAGCGCATTATCTAAGATTGAAGAGTCACTTCCATCCGTATCAAGGATTGGCAGTACTTTTTCCAAATCCGTTCCAAACGCCTCTGATACAAATTGACTTTCCCGCGCCTTCATCCAGTGAATATTTCCCTGAAGTGTATTAATCTCACCATTGTGAATTAAATAGCGGTTTGGATGTGCTCTTTCCCAGCTTGGAAATGTGTTTGTACTAAAGCGGGAATGCACTAAAGCAAACGCCGAGACAAAATTCTCATTCTGCAAATCCAAATAGAACTGATCTACTTGTTCAGGCGTTAACAGACCTTTGTAAACAATAGTCCTGCTAGAAAGACTAGCAAAGTAAAAACGATATTCTGATTCCTTTGCCCATTTTTCTGCTTGTTTTCTAATTACGTATAATTTTCGTTCAAACGCTAATGAATCCGTACTTTTTTCGCTATCAGCAACAAACAACTGACGAATGACAGGACAGCTTTCCTGTGCTGTTACCCCTATTGGTTCGGGATTAACTGGGACTGTTCTCCAGCCAAGCACCGTTTGACCCTCTTGTTCGACCATTTTATTGATATAGTTTTCAATTTCTTCCCGTTCACGATCATCCTTAGAGAAAAACAGCATCCCCACACCGTATTTCCCTTTTTCTGGTAATTTGATTTCTGGACATTCTTGGCGGAAAAATTGATCCGGTATTTGAACCATAAGTCCGGCGCCATCGCCTGTAAGCGGGTCACTCCCCTGTCCGCCGCGATGATCCAATTGACAAAGCATCTTTAGTCCTTTTGCCACAATATCATGTGTTGCATTCCCTTTTATGTGAGCATACAAGCCGATTCCACAGGCATCATGTTCAAATTCTGGACGGTAGAGACCTTGTGCTTTTGGTAGTTGATGATACGTCATTTCAAATCTCTCCCTGTTAGTTTAATTGTCGAAATAGTTATATCCACTATTCTAGGTTTTCTATTTAATTCAAACAATATATAATTTATATCAAACCAATCTAATTCTTATATTAATGAAAGAAGGAATAACAATGGAGCTTCGTCAATTACGTTATTTAATCGAAGTGGCAGAACGGCAGCATGTTACAGAGGCAGCTGATCATCTAAACGTGGCACAATCAGCCGTTAGCTATCAAATTACCAAACTGGAAGAGGAGCTAGGGGTTAAGTTATTGGAAAGGGCCGGCAGGAATATTAAGATTACACCGATCGGAAACATTTTTTTACAATTTGCAATAAGTGCTTTAAAAACTTTAGATGAAGGAAAGGAAAAAGTAGAAGAATATCTCAATCCCCTAGGAGGAACGCTTCATATTGGATATCCTTCAAGTCTCTCCATCTATTGGCTTCCAAATCTTATTTCGGCTTATAAGGAAGTCGCTCCAAATGTTAATTTCCATTTGCGGCATGGCTCCTATGCCTACTTAATTGATGCGGTTAAAAACGGTGATATCGATTTAGCCTTTCTCGGCCCTGTTCCCATGAAGGAAACCGATCTCGAGGCCAAGATTTTATTTATGGAAAATATCGTCGCCTTGATTCCTGAGCGTCATCCCTTGGCTGATAAAAAAAGGCTGAATTTAAGTGACTTGCGGACAGATCCATTCGTTTTATTTCCAGATGGATATGTCCTTCGAAAAATTGCTGTCGATGCCTGTCATGAGGCTGGCTTTGAACCGAACATTGCGTCCGAAGGGGAGGATATGGATGCATTAAAAGGACTTGTCTCCGCTGGAATCGGCGTTAGCCTGCTGCCTGAGAGTACTTTCTATGACTCGGTTCCACGGTTCACAGTCAAAGTACCTATTGAAACACCCAAAGCCATGCGTACAGTCGGGGTTATTACGCCTAAACATAGAGAAATTGGACCATCCGAAAAGAATTTTCATCAATTTCTAATCCAATTTTTCAACCGGTTGGACCAATACAAATAATGAGTTTCACAAAAATCACTCTCCTTGAGCTGCGTTTGGCAATAGAAAAAAGGATTTAAATGCTTATATTTACGGTTAATCCAAAATGTACATGGGAATAATAAAAAGTGTTCGTAAATTTTAAAAATAGAAAGGAGATAATTACATGCCACAAGGAGCTACTGAAACAAGCACCTTAAAAGTTGGTGATATGGCACCTGATTTCACAGTGGAAGCCCATGGCGGCCGCAGAGTGACTTTGAGTGAATTCCGCGGATCTAAAAATGTATTTCTTTGTTTTTATCCTCTAGATTGGACCCCAGTTTGAGGCGCGCAAATGCCTTCATATGAGGATGATCTCCCTCGTTTTGAAGATTTTGATACCCAGGTCCTGGGTATTTCAGTCGATAGCGTTCACAGTCATGATGCATGGGCAAAATCTATTGGTGGAATATCATATCCGCTTTGTTCCGATTTCTATCCACATGGAGAAGTTTCGGAGAAATATGGCGTTCTTCGTAAAAACAAAAGCGAACCAGCATATGGAGCTTCCGAACGAGCCCTCTTTATCATTGATAAAGAAGGAATCGTTCAATGGATTGATGTTCATCCACTTGATAAGCAGCCTGACAACGAAGAGTTGTTTGATGTTTTAAGAAAACTTTAATCCTAATTTTGTTAGTAGAATATAAGGAGGCTGTGTATGGAACTATCAAGAAAAGCTATCCCATATACACCTAGCACCAAACCACTGCATGAAATGACTATTATGATTGTTTCCACTTCTGGTGTTCATCTAAAGGATCAAGAGGCATTTAACACCGATCCTTCAGTAGGAGATACGACCTTCCGTATTATTCCAGGAGATGTTGATGCAAAGGATTTAACAGTCACTCATGCAGCCCCAAAGGAGCATTATAATACAGTTGCCCCGAAAGAGGATATTAATTGCGTTTTTCCTATTGACCGACTGCGGGAAATGGTAGACGATGGAGACCTAGGCGGGGTTGCTGAAAAACATATGACCATGATGGGTTATTCCATGCGTTTAAATATTATTAATAAGGAAACAATCCCTGCACTCGTAAAGGAAGTAGTTCGTTCCAAAGCGGATGCTGTCCTTTTAACTGCCGGCTGACCTCTCTGTCATCGCACTGTAGTTACAGTGCAGCGCGGCATTGAATCTCAGGGAATTCCTACAACATTGATTACGTTGGACGTTGAACAATCCAGCTTGATGAGGCCGCCACGGGCTATACATCCAGTAGGGTTCGAATTTGGACATTCGTTAGGAAAGCCTCATGATAAAACAACACAAATGAAAGTATTAATGGCAGCACTGGCAGAACTAAATGAAAGACAAGAGCCAGGAAATATACATGATGTACATTTTCCATCTTATTAAATAAACCAAGGGGACGTTTCTTCCGGCCTTTTTAGGCCAGAAGAAACGTCCCCTCTGTTTTAGACCGGATATACAGGGTGTTTTCGTTCTGAGAAAATGAGATATTTGGAAGAATATGCCTCGAAACGATTTACGAGTTCCTTACGTAATGAGTTTGCTGGGATAATTCCGTCAATCACCATTTCAGATGCCAAATTATAAATATCAATATCCTCTTTGTATTCCTCACGCTTTTGTTCGATAAAAGCGGCACGCTCTTCTTCTGGAAGCGCAGCAATTTTATTGGCATAAACGGCATTAACGGCTGCTTCTGGTCCCATAACTGCAATGGACGCGGAAGGTAAAGCTAGACACGCATCTGGTTCAAATGCAGGACCAGCCATTGCATAGAGACCAGCTCCATATGCTTTACGTACGATAACAGAGATTTTCGGAACACTTGCTTCAGACATCGCTGAAATCATTTTCGCACCATGGCGAATGATTCCTGCCCGTTCTACCTTTGTACCAATCATAAATCCAGGCACATCAACTAGAAATAAAAGTGGAATATGGAAGGCATCACAAAGATTAATAAATTTCGCTGCCTTATCGGCTGAATCGTGGAATAATACCCCGCCTTTAACACGCGGCTGATTGGCAATGATTCCCACAGGTTTCCCATCCATGCGGGCAAGTCCTGTTATCAGTTCGCCAGCAAAAAGTTTTTTGATTTCAAAGAAAGAGCCTTCATCAATAATCCCATTTATTAGATCAAGCATATTAAATGGTGAATTTTGATTAACTGGAATTAACTCTTCCAATGGTTTCTTCAATTGTTTAGGATCCACAGCCTCACGAACTGGCGGTTTCTCTGAAAAATTGGCTGGAAAATATGAAAGATAGTCTCTAGCCATTGAAATGGCTTCTTCTTCATTTTTCGCAAGAACATCACCACAGCCTGAAACAGAACAGTGCATGCGAGCGCCGCCCATTTCCTCCAAGGTTACATTTTCACCAATTACCATTTCAGCCATTCTTGGTGATCCCAGGTACATCGACGCATTTTTATCAACCATAATAACAATGTCACAAAAAGCTGGAATATAGGCTCCACCAGCAGCAGATGGCCCAAACAGAATACAAATCTGAGGAATTTTACCAGAAAGTTTTACTTGATTGTAAAAGATTCTTCCTGCACCACGACGCCCCGGGAACATTTCCACCTGATCTGTTATCCGCGCTCCAGCTGAATCTACCAAGTATAATAATGGCACTCGAAGTTTTTCAGCTGTTTCTTGGATTCGAATGATTTTTTCAACCGTCCTAGCTCCCCAAGAACCAGCTTTGATGGTTGAATCATTGGCCATCACACAGACTGTCTGTCCATTAATCTTTCCCATCCCTGTCACAACACCGTCTGCAGGAAGATCACCCGCCATACAGTTTGCAAATAGACCATCCTCTAGTTCAATGTCAGAATCGAATAATAATGATAAACGATCCCGGACGAACAGTTTTCCCTGCTCTTGGTTTTTCTCATGATATTTGGGAGGTCCACCCTTTTTAATTTGGTCAACTCTATCATTTAACGTTTGTTGTAGAGGTTTCATATCCACAGTCATTTTTCCTCCTCGATTCATGTAAGTTTCTTATTCCCCAATATAATTTGGAGTACGTTTCTCTTTAAAAGCCTGTAATCCTTCTAACCGATCTTTTGTTGGAATCGTCACTTCATAGGCATTTTGCTCAATGGCAAGACCGGTGTTTAGGTCAACATCATAGCCCTTATCGATTGCGAACTTTGCTTGTGTAACGGCAATAGGGCCATTCCGAACAATTTGTCCTGCAATATCTAACGCTTTATCTAGTAAACTTGCAAATGGGACCGTATACTCTACTAATCCAATTTTAAGGGCTTCATTTGCATCAATTCTTCTAGCTGTGTATATGAGCTCTTTGGCACGTCCCTTTCCTACTAATCTTGGTAAACGCTGTGTTCCGCCGGCACCAGGTATAATTCCCAGTGATGTTTCCGTTAGACCAAGCTTCGCAGTTTCAGAGGCAATACGGATATCACAAGCAAGAGCGAGTTCCGTTCCCCCGCCAAAAGCTACGCCGTTCATAGCGGCTATGACTGGTTGGGGTAATAATTCTAAAGAGTTGATAGTATCGCGAATCAAAGAAACCGTCTTCCTCACCTGAACCGCATCCATACCAGCTCTTTCTTTTAAATCAGCTCCTGCACAAAAAGCCTTCTCCCCAGCCCCTGTAATCACGATACAACGTACTGATCGATCATATTTACATCTAAGAAGTGCGTCACGGAGACCCTCTAACATCTCTATCGATAAAGCATTTGCAGCTTCTGGCCTATTTAACGTAATCATCATGATTCCGTTATCCATCTTGTTAACCACTATGGTTTTACTCATGATCTCACCTTTCTCACACAGTACTTCCAAGCGTTCCACCCAGCGCTGAGCTTGCGGCTTGAAAACTTTTACTAGGTAAAGTTCTGCCAATCTTTTCCTGAATAAATTGCGATGCATGAAGTAACTTATGCTGATCAACTCCAGTGTGAATGCCCATCCCGTGAAGCATATAAAGTAAATCGTCTGTTGCTACGTTCCCAGAGGCACCAGGCGCATATGGGCATCCTCCTAAGCCGCCAAGGGAAGAATCAAAAGTGGTAACCCCCATTTCTAATGATACTAAGATGTTGGCCAAAGCCGTTCCCCTTGTATCATGAAAATGCATGGCTAAATTATCAGCAGGAAATCTCTTCAATAAAACCTCCAAAACATCTTGAACTTGCTTTGGATTAGCCACACCGATTGTATCCCCGAGAGACAGCTCTGCAATCCCCATTTCAAATAAGTTTTCCGAAACTCTTATGACACTTTCGATTTTCACATGTCCTTCATACGGACAGCCAAATACGGTTGAAACATATCCTCTGCTAATTTTCCCTGCCATAATGGTTTCTCTAACCAAATCTCGTAACACAGGAAAAGTCTGATCAATACTTTTATTGATATTTTTCTGATTATGAGTTTCACTAGCTGACATAAACACTGCGATTTCGTCTACGTTCGATTGAAATGCCCGTTCCAAGCCACGAAGGTTTGGAACGAGTGCTGTATAGGTGACACCAGGCACTTTGGTAATGCCAGTTGCAACCGCAGTTGCATCTGAAAGTGCAGGAATCCATTTTGGATTCACAAAAGAGGTAATCTCAATATGTTTAAGTCCACTTTCTGACAATTGATTAATCCAAGCAATTTTATCATCTGTTGAGATAAAGGTCTTTTCGTTTTGTAATCCATCACGAGGACCAACCTCTTTAATCGTTACCCCTTCCGGCCACTTCATTGCTCCATCTCCTTTCCACCTTACCCAGGCTTATTCGACTACTACAATGACGTCCCCTTCATTTACAAATTCGCCCTCTGCCACTTTTACTTCTTTCACCGTTCCATCGAAATCAGCGGCAATTGGAATTTCCATTTTCATCGATTCTAAAATTACAACATCCTGACCCTCTTCTACTTGATCTCCAACTTGAACTAATACCTTCCACACACTTCCTGCCATACTTGCAATGATCTCACTCATGATAATTCCTCCTATTTTACCTTGTTTGTTTTATTCGTTTTTAAATACTTGCTGACAAAGTCTGTTGTCGTATCGCCCGAATGGAATGCTGAATGAGCAACAACTTCTTGCAACATAGGAATATTTGTTTTAATTCCTTCAATATGATAATCGGCCAATGCAGCTTGCAGGCGATTGATTGCCTCTTCACGGCTGCTGCCTTTGACAACCAGCTTTGCAATCATGGGATCATAAAAAGGAGTGACCACGGATTGACCGTGAATCGCTAATTCATGTCGAACACCCGGTCCGTCCGGCAACTCTAATTTAGTTATTTTTCCAGGTGAAGGGAAAAATGTTTTAGGATCTTCGGCATAGATTCGAACCTCAATCGCATGTCCCTCACGTTTGACATCTTCCTGAGAAAAATTCAACGGTTCACCTGCAGCAATTTGTAATTGTTGTTCGACTAAGTCTAATCCTGTAATTTCTTCTGTAACTGGGTGCTCCACCTGTAAACGAGTATTCATTTCAAGAAAATAGAAATTTTGCTCTTCATCCACTAAGAACTCGATGGTTCCTGCATTTTTATATCCAATTGATTTTGCCGCTTTGACTGCAGCCTCGCCCATCTTGGTACGGGTATTTTCAGTTATAAACGATGATGGGGCTTCTTCTACAACTTTTTGATGACGGCGCTGGATCGAACATTCACGTTCCCAAAGGTAAACGGTATTTCCAAAACCGTCTGCTAAAATTTGAATCTCAATATGTCTTGGATTTGCCACAAATTTTTCAATATACATTGATCCGTCGCCAAAGAAGTCAGTAGCCCGTTTTTGGTTCCCGGCAAAAGCTTTTCGGATTTCATCGCCGTTATGGACCACTTGCATGCCAATTCCTCCACCCCCTGCGGAGGCCTTCAGCATTACAGGGTAACCGATTCGGTCTGCCACTTCTACTGCTTCCTCTGCATCTGTCAGCGGGTAGGTAATCCCTGGGACGACAGGTACACCTGCTTCCTCCATCACTTTGCGTGATTCAATCTTACTCCCCATTTTCGAAATAACCTTTGGAGAAGGGCCGATGAAAATAAGACCTGCTTCCTCACAACGGCGGGCAAATTCAGCATTTTCTGAGAGCAGTCCATATCCAGGGTGGATTGCTTCCGCTCCCGTTTCTCGAGCGACCTCTAGAATTTTATTGATATTTAAATAGCTTTCTGCTACCCGTGATCCTCCGATTAAATAGGCTTCATCTGCGATCTTTACATGTGGGGCATCACCATCAGCTTCGGAGTAAACTCCAATCGTTGTAATCCCTAAGGCCTTGCATGTACGTATTACACGAACAGCGATTTCGCCGCGATTAGCAATTAATACTTTTTTGAACATGCCTTTTTCACCCTTTCTAGCTTCTATTAAAATAGGTTCCATACTCGAAGCTTCATTACAATGATATGTAAAAATTTACGTATTTTTTCAACTATCTTTAACTCTCATTCTTGTAAATGGAACCAGTCATTTGCCAAAAATGTTCCTGACAAATGACTCGCTCTATAACTACCTTTTAACGGATGTTTTTTCAGCAACAACCTTTTGTATTTGAAGAACGGTAGCTGGATCTTCTAGTCCTGTAATGTCGCCTTGAACCTTACCTGATACCACAATTTCCTTTAATAAGCGGCGCATGATTTTTCCGCTGACTGTTTTCGGCAGCATATCTGTAAAAATAATTGATTTTGGAGCTGCAATCTTACCGATTTGTTGAATGATTTGAGCATTTATTTGCTGCTTTAATTCTTCTGTACCCTCAAAGCCATCGGCGAGACGGACAAATACAAACGGAACCTCACCCTTAATTTCGTCAGGGATTCCAATAATCGCAGTTTCAGAAACGCCTGAACATTCTAGTACAGCACTTTCCATCTCCATTGTACTTAAACGATGTCCTGCTACATTAAACGCATCATCCGAACGGCCAACAACCCATAAATATCCGTCATGATCGATTAATGCCAGGTCGCTGGCATAATAGCAGCCATCTACTTGGCTAAAATAGGAGGCGTAATATCGCTCTGGTTCTTTCCAAAGTGTTCGGCAAAGCATAGGAAATGGTTTTCGAATAACGAGATTTCCGAGCCTTCCATGTTGAACTGGATTTCCTTCTTCATTAACAACATCCAAAACAGCACCTAAAAAGGCAGTGCCAGCAGCACCCGGTTTCATTGGTGTCAGCCAGGCTGCTCCCGCAATTGGCGACCCCGCCGTTTCGGTTTGACCCCAAGTATTATTGATATATACTTTCTTCTTTCCTAACACGTCATATGTCCAATACCATGTCTCAGGATCGAAAGGTTCTCCAACAAGAGAAATTACATCGAGACAAGATAGATCAAATTTCTCTAAAACCTTTTCTCCCATACTTTTTAACATTCTTAATGCGGTTGGGGCAGTAAATAGTTTATTCACCCTGTATTTTTCAATAATTTGATAAAAACGGTCCTTGGTTGGATAATCCACTGCTCCTTCAAAGATAACGGTTGTTACACCATTTGCTAAGGCACCTGTAATTCCCCAAATATGCATGGTTAACCAGCCGATATCCGCAGTACACCAGAAAACATCGTCATGATGATGATCCATATGATACTTGGCATATATATAGTTCTGAATGACAAAAGCCATGCCGGAATGTACAACACCTTTTGGTTTACCGGTGGTACCACTTGTATAAAAAACTATACCGCTATCATTTGCTTCGATTCTCTCAGGATCACAAACAATGCTTGCTGCTTTTGTCTGTTCATGCCACCAGTAATCTCTGCCTTCTTTCATTTGAACCTCTGAATCTAGTCGGTTTACAACAATGACAGCTTTGATAGAAGCGATTGATGGTACAACCTGGTCGACTTTTTCCTTTAGACGAATGACTTTCCCCCTGCGTTCAGTTGCGTCCGCCGTAATCAATACTTTCGGCTCAAAATTGACTAGTCTGTCCGTCAATGATTTTTCGGAATAACCTGAGAAAATTGTATTGTAAATAGCGCCAATCCGAAAACAGGCTAAAACAGAAATAATCGCTTCAGCTAAATTGGGAAGAAAAATAGCTACACAATCGCCTTTTTTTACTCCGAATGATTTAAGAACATTCGCAAAACGATTTACTTCGGCAAGAAGCATGTTATACGTGTAAAATTTACTGTCCCCGTTCTCACCCTCCCAAATCAGAGCGGTTCGGTTTCCTGCACCATTTTCGATATGCCGATCTAGCAAATTTACACTCGGGTTACTAATGCCGCCGGTAAAAAAGCGAAAATCAGGAAGTTCTCCACTTATGGTTTCTTTCCATGGTTCATACCAAACAAGTTCACGTGCTGCACGGTCCCAGAATGTTGCAGGATCTACTTGGGATTGTTTAAGAAGTTCTTGAAAAGCTTCGGTGCTTCCAATCGAGGTTGAACGCACTTTTTCTTCTGCTGGATAAATGAGTTTACTATTTGAAACGACTTGTAAAATTCCACTGATATCCATATACTGGCTCCTTTAACAATGATATTTTTTCACTTAACATCCGATTTGTTTAGCAATTACCATTCGTTGAACTTCTGATGTTCCCTCACCAATTTCCAAGAGTTTTGCGTCACGGAAGAATCGCTCAACTTGATATTCCTTCATATATCCATATCCGCCATGAATTTGAACCGCTTGGTCACATGCACGCATACAAATTTCCGAAGCAAATAACTTTGCATATGCGGCTTCCTTCTTAAACACTCGTCCTTGATCCTTTAACCAGGCTGCTTTGAAAACCATATTCCGGGCTAATTCGATATTCATGGCCATGTCAGCCAGCTTAAATTGGATGGCCTGGAAGTTGGATAGACTTTTTCCAAACTGTTTTCTTTCTTTTGCATATTGAAGAGATTTTTCATATGCTCCTTGAGCAATACCTACCGCCATGGCACCAATTCCAATTCTTCCACCATCAAGAGTAGCTAAAAATTGTTTGTAACCGTTTCCAATTGTACCTAACAGATTTTCTTTAGGAACTCTTACATTGTCCATGATAAGTTCTGTGGTGTTCGAAGCATGTAGACCCATTTTTTCGTAGTTATCAATCACAGTGAATCCTTTAGCATTAGTAGGAACAATAAATGCTGTGATACCGTTGATTCCTTTAGAGCGGTCTGTTACCGCGGTCACTGCCAGGTGCTTGGCGTAGCTTGCATTCGTAATGAAACATTTAGAGCCGTTAATGACCCACTCATCTCCATCAAGAACTGCTGTTGTTTGGGTTCCCCCTGCATCAGAGCCTGCATTTGGTTCCGTCAATCCAAATGCCCCGAAGGATTCTCCAGTACAAATGGGTGTTAAGTATTTTTCTTTTTGCTCGTGGGTACCAAATAAATTAAGTGGAGCCCCGCCTAATGAAATATGTGCGGAATATGTAATACCTGTGGATGCACAAACACGGCTAAGTTCTTCAACGACGATTGCAAAGCTGATTGTGTCTGCTTCACCACCCCCATATTGTTCAGGGAAAGGAAGACCCATGATGCCTAGCTCTGCTAATTTTGAAAATACTTCCTTAGGGAAATCCCCCGTTCGATCACGGTCATCGGCCCCTGGAGCAACCTCAGCATCGGCAAAATCCCGAATTAAATTGCGGATCATCTCTTGTTCTTTCGTTAAATCAAAATTCATTTATTTACAACCCCTTCCAATATCCTGATTGTTTTAAGTAAAAAAATATAAAAACAAACTAGTAAACTCACTTTTCTATGTACAGCCCCCCTTTCATTACTGTCTAAATTTTCTTATAATCAGAATATAACGATTAGCATTATTATGCTATGTACGTTTTCATGAATATAGTTGTAATAAATTTGTGACTTTTACACAAAAACATAAAATGGACCGAAATGTAAAAGAATTTAATTTCATAGAGGAAGAGTGATGAACGATGCAAGATACATTAACTCATCGGCAGCTAAAGTCCTTAATCCATGTGTCCAACGTAATTAATTCGAAATTAGATATTAATACCATTTTTGAATCCATCATGAGTGAAACGATATCCGTGGTTGAAGCTGCTGGGGGCGGCTCGATATGGATTTTTGACAAAAACCAGAATCGACTGATCGCAAAATCAGCGCAAGGATTATTTTATCCACATATTTTTAGGCAAATTAAACTTGTCAGCGGTGAATCCATGACAGGAATGGCTTTTGCAGCAAAAAAATGTCTTATTTTTTGGGATGAGGGGGAAGTTAAACAGGCACTTTCTACATTAACACCATATAATAGAGATTTATTAGATCAGGCTATTCCGAGTAATTTCCACTTTACCTCTGTCATTTCTTCCCCAATTTTACAAAAGGGAAAATGTATTGGGGTCATTACATTAGACTCGTTTGAACAATCATTGCAGTTTAAACAAGAGGATATTCATTTATTAGAAGCGATTGGTCACCAAGCTGCGGTTGCCTTGGAAAGATCCAAACTATTTTTTGAAAAAGAAAAAATGGTTCACACGCTTTCCCATTCCATTGAAATCCATCGAAACTTAGCTAATCTTGTTGTGAATGGAGAAGGTATTCAATCCATTTTGAATTATATACATAATACAATTGGACAGCACCTGTTTCTCTTTGATGAAATAGGAGAGCTAAGGGCTTCCGCATGTCATTCCTCATTTTCTATTGAAATGACCGAATATATGAAAGCGTATGCAAAGCAAATTATCCTAACACTAGAAAACTCACATACCGTTTCCGAAATAACATTAATAGACGATACATATCAATTAGTTGTTTTACCGCTTGGATCTAAGCAAAAGTCTCTTGGTGGTCTAATCATCCTTTCTCAACAAAAAGTTAGTAATGTGGATATCGCCGCTCTTGAACATGCTTGTACGGTCATTTCTCTTGAACTTGTAAAAGAGCAAGCGGTATTTGATACACAGCAGCGTTTAAGAGGCGAATTCGTAACCAAGCTTTTTTCAGGACAGATTGATGAGGTACTAATTCAGAAAGCAAAAAATTTAAATTTTGATCCTAACTGGAACTACGTGGCTATTATCATTAATGTTAAGGATAAAGTAAACGAGCAAAAGGTTTTTGGTGATCCCGTTATAAGAAATTTACTCCATATGACTAATATGACATTGCTTGGTAGGAACTTTCAAGTAACGGCAGTAAGGGATAAAAATCAAATTGTTGCTCTTCTCTCCTTGCACTCAAGAGTTTCTTCGTCCAACATTGTTGCTGAATTAAAAGAACTTGCAAAAAAGTTACAGTTAGAAATCAATAATAAATATAGTGAAATAGACGTGTCCATCGGCATTGGAAGAATGAAGCAAGGTCTTACCCTTATCCATGAGTCATTTGTAGAAGCGACCAAGTGCATAAAATTTCTCAAAAACTTTTCCTTTGATGATAGAGTCATTAGTTATACCGATCTTGGGGTTCAAAGGTTTATTTTACAAAATTCAGAGGAAGAATTAATTGATTTTATCCAGGAAGTTTTAGGTCCTTTAATTCAATACGAACAATCTAGAAAAGGCGAACTGTTAAGCACGCTTGTTGTTTATTTAGACCAAAATCAAAACATCAAGAAAACCGCAGAATCCTTGCATATTCATATAAATACCCTAAGCTATCGTTTAAAGCGTATTGAGGAAATTCTAGTAAGTGATTTAAATGATAGCCATTCCTTATTTAATATTCATTTAGCCATAAATATTTATCAGTTTATAAAAGATAAAGATATATTACAGAAGATTAAAAGTTAAATTACTAGAAACAGGAAAAAAAGCCCAATTATTAAAAAGAGCAAATTAGGTAATAGGGTCCGAAACGAAATGATGGATAAGTTCTATTGATTCATTTTTCTAACTACATTAATTTTTCAGTTAATATCTATAATCTCCTCTGGTAATATACTTAATAACTACCAGTTATTTCTATACTCGAAATAATAAAGTGGTAGCTATTACATACTGGGGGGAAATTTCTATGAAAAAGTTTTCAAAGGTTGTAATCCCAACCGCGATGGCATTTACCATGGCAATATCGTCTACTGCATTGGCTGGACCTCAATCAAATCCAAATGGACCTTATATTGAGGGTGAGCAAAACATCTCTTTATCCAGCTATATGTCAAATGAGGAACTAGCCAAAACGCTTAAGAACCTAGAATCTTCATCTAAAGGGAAAATGAAGTTAGAAGTTGTCGGATATTCTAACCATACATTAGATGGATATAAGACAGAAGCAGAAAAAGGAGATCCCCTTTATCTTGTCAAATTCGGTGATGCCAATCCTAACAAAAAAAGAATCTTAATTACAACGCAAATTCACGGTAACGAACAAATTGGAACAGAGGCTGCCATTGATATTATTCAAAAATTATCAAACGGCGGACAGGAAGTCGATGAAATCCTAGAAAACGTGTCCATTTGGATTATGCCAAGAATTAATCCTGAAGGATCAGATAATACATTTGAAGGAAAATGGTACCCTACTCGTTATACACACCAAACCTGGCTTCCAGAAAATATAGCTCTACCTGCAGATACATTGGCGCCTTGGTACTATAACGCAGATGGCAGTGAAAGAGGTCAGGCAAATGATGGTCGTGTGGTTTATGGAATCCCTGGTTACGACCAAAACCGAGACTACAATCCAAATTTAGATTTTAGGGTAGAAGAGGAAGATCCAGCTGAAATAGCACAATTCCTGAATAGTAGAGAAACCAACAACAGCAATTATGGCGGTTTCTATGTAACAGCCGAGGCACGTACCGTAACAAAGGTTTTTAAAGAATTTAGACCTGATGTATTTGTTGATGTTCACCACCGCGGATTTAATACCCTTTCTGACGAGGACAACAGATCTGTCCCTGTCCAAGTCGCTGCTGTAGTGGCAGACCCTTATACGGATCCGTTCACAGGTAACTACTATGAAGTCGACGCAGATGTATTGAAACTAGGGAAACAAGTTAACGCGCTTGCCAATCTTGCTCTCCAAAGAGGGAACTCTCATTATGGCGCTGTTCAAAAATATCCTGATGTTAACCTTCCAGGTACAGCACTTGGAGCGTTTGCTTTAAATGATGCTGCGATCATGTTGATTGAAATCAAAGGACAAAGCCAAACACTTGGACAAAAACAAGCCGGGATGCTAAAGGAAACAGTAAAAGTACCATTATTTGAAGTATTTAAAGGACTTGCCGACGGATCGATTCACGATGTGGATCCGGCAATTTATGACGCGATTCCAGAATCAACAAACAGAATTGAAGACCCTACAACAAGGGATTAATATCTTCTTATCAGAAAGAATATACATTGAGGCTGACCCTAAAAGTATTAGTAACCATTACTTTTAGGGTCAGCCTTTTTTGGTATTCTAAAATTGAAACTAACGTCATGTTGAGTTTTTTATCTTAACCGCAAAAAAACAAAGCACATTTACTTATTCATGCTTTGTCCCTTTACTATACTATCTTCCAAATGTTCTTATATAATCGGGTTCCTCTAATAGATTCAAACTTTCTATCTCTTTAATCACTTGAACATTTTTTGGGAGAAGTACGAGCGCTTTATTGACCACTGTAATTTCATATTCAATATCACAGACAGCTGGTACTTGTCCAATAATCTTTTGAGCCAGTTCAAATGGAACTTCCACCTGAGCGATTTTGTGACCATTCGAAACACCATTTCCGTTAGACAAAGCTTGTTTTTTACTAAGAATATGAATTTCTCCAACTTGAACTAATTTTCCTTCATCATTCTTGAAATCATATGTACGAGCAAAAATAACAACTTCCTGCCGTATCACAATACATTTCACCTCCATTAATTAACAATTCACTATCATTATATGTTCTTTATTAAGAACATTCAAGTAAAATGTCCCTCTTAGGTAAAAAGCGAAATAAACTCTCTCGTATGCAAATGAATAGTAAAAGGGAAAGATAATAAGGCTGAAGAAAAAAATCATTACGGGAAGGAAGATATCAAGTGGCAGATATGACTCTTTTTATTAAAGAAGCAACAAGTATGGTACCAATTCAAACAGTTGAAACCATTCTTATGCAAATGGATGGTATTGAAAGAGCCTTGGTTGATACAGAGGATGGTGAGGTGAAAATTACTTATAATGAAAATCAGGTTGCTCAGGAGAAAATTATTAGTAGGATTCAAGAGCATGGATTACACCTTTTAGAATAGGTGCTAAAAAGGCAAAACCGCCACATTCTAAATAAACGGTTTTGCCTGTTATTAGCACTTCTGAATGGTTTATAAGACCTCTCCATTACTTTCAATCACTTTTTTATACCAATGGAATGATTCTTTCTTTCTACGTTCTAGTGTTCCACTTCCGTCATCGTTCTTATCGACATAGATAAATCCATAGCGCTTCGACATTTCACCGGTTGACATACTGACTAAGTCTATACAACCCCAGGCGGTATATCCCATCAGTTCCACGCCATCTTCTATTGCCTCCCTCATCGCCTCGACATGTTCCCGGAGGTAATCAATCCGGTAGTTATCATGGATGGAACCGTCTTTCTCCAATTGGTCGTACGCGCCTAATCCATTTTCAACCACAAAAAGTGGGACCTGGTATCTTCCATAAAGCTTGTTTAAGCTGATACGTAAACCAACCGGATCAATCTCCCAGCCCCAGTCACTAGCCTTAAGGAATGGGTTTTTTACACCGCCAACAATATTTCCTTGTGCCTTTTCTTCTTCAGTTTTTTCTTTTTTATCCGTACGGGACATGTAATAACTTAATCCAATATAATCTACAGTACCTTCTTTGATAATGTCCAAATCACCATCATGAATGTCCAATTGTATATTCTTCTCTTTAAAGAAGCGCTTAATGAAGGCTGGATATTCTCCGCGTACATGAACATCTGCACAGAAATAATTAAACAATTCCTCTTCTTTCAAGGCATACATAATGTTTTCTGGATTGCAGTCGTAAGAATAAACAGGAGCAAAAAGAATCATACAGCCAATTTTTGCACTTGGAATCAATTCCTTACAGGCTTTTACTGCTATAGCACTAGCAACAAATTGGTGATGGAATGCCTGGAATGTCTCCTGGTAATGATTTTCTTCATTTTGAGGGGAAAATCCCATACTCATAATTGGCATCTTTAATGCACCGTTGATTTCATTGAAGGTCATCCAATATCTCACTTTATCCTTATAACGTTTAAGAATGACATTCGCATACCTTTCAAAAAAGGCAACAACCTGGCGATTTCTCCAGCCCCCATATTCTTTTACCAGGTGAAGCGGCATTTCATAGTGAGAAATCGTGACTACAGGTTCAATTCCATACTTCAGTAATTCATCAAAAACCTGGTCGTAAAAAGCCAACCCCTCTTCATTTGGTAGCTGCTCATCACCATTTGGGAAAATCCTTGTCCACGCTATCGACATCCGAAACACTTTAAAGCCCATTTCGGCAAACAGAGCGATATCCTCTTTGTAACGATGATAAAAATCTATGGCTTCATGATTTGGATAGGTATATTTCTCGCGATTGATTTCAAAGTTAAAACCAGCAGACATTAATATTTTCAGGCGCTCTTTTCCGCCCGGCAGAACATCGGCAATATTTAAACCCTTATTCCCTTCATTAAATCCGCCCTCTATTTGGTTAGCAGCAGTTGCACCGCCCCATAAAAAACCTTCAGGAAACACCTTTTGTGTAGAATTCAATCCTTTAATCCTCCAATCAGTTTACTGTAGTTAAAACAATAGATAACAACCATTATTTCAGGAGGTTTAAATAAACCCACATACCCTACTTTTTAACCTACTCTGTTTTTCCAAATTTATTATAAAGTTGTAATGCTTAAGCATTAAAAGAACTGCCATGGTCAACCTAGTTGACGATGTATTTTAAAGGAGGTAGCACTGTGTTTAAGATTGGTGATTTGATTGTCTATTCAGGACATGGTATATGCAGAGAATAAAAGAAAGCCAAAATCCCAATTAGAGAATTTTGGCTTTTCGTCATTTAGTTGATGTTCACTGACTGATTTAAATAACTTTCCACTCTTTTATTTGAAACATAGCTATGGAGAATCATTCCAAGAATCACAATAAAAATACCGACCCAGGATATTGGGGTAGGAAGCGGTATGGATAGAAATAGTAGTTCCCCAACTAATGCAAAAACCACTTCCATGGACTGTGTTGCTTCAACAGCAGCTAACTTTTGCATATTACCTCTAACCATATCTGTGGCCATAAAAAATAAGACAGTGGCAATAATTCCTGAAGAAAGTGCGACCAATAAGGATTGGATACTTTGCCCTCTACTAGGCAATCCGACGGTAAACAACCCATAAAAGGAAAGTAAAAGCCAGAAAGGAAGACTTGCTAATGTCATTCCTAACACTCGTTGATAAGCATCTAAACGGCCTTCACATACATCCATCATTTTGCGATTTCCCAAAGGATAGGCAAATGATGCGATTAGAATTGGGACAACTCCCAATAATACATTTTCTAATGAAAGTTGCTTTGCGTGTTCCAATTGCATGAGAACAATACCTAATAGAATAATCATTGACATGATTAGACCTCTAAAGGGAATTTTCCCTCTTATCTGTAATGTCCCATTCTTTGTATGGATCGTTTCGAAAAATAACGGTGCCAGTAATGCACCTGAAATAATCGTAATTTGCCATGTACCCGCGATCAGCCAGCCTGGTGAGTATGCAGAGGCAAAACATAAGGGAGCATAGAATAACCCGAAGCCAACAAAACTCCATAGTATCCATTTCCCTGGTTGTTTTCTCATTTCATTCCAGAGCGGTCGTAGGTTTTTCCTCATGATGACAATGCCGAGGAGAAATGGGACCATAAAGATATATCGGAGCGAGGCACTCCAAATCCAACTGCCGCCAGACAACTCCATAGATGCATTAAGAACAAAAGTAAAAGCAAAGAAGAAGGCTGCACAAATACCTATTACGATTGATTTCACTGAACTCACCTCTGCCCCACTTGCTGTGATAATAGTTCGCCGAGACTTAGCCAGTTATCTTCCACAAGACGGACTACTCTTTCATGCTCGTGATTTTTACATGCTGAAATTATTTGTTGGTGTTGTTCTACCGATTTTAACCCTTTAACTGAAATGAATTGTGAGATTTCTAGACGTTGAATTTTAGGAACAATAAGTTCCAATGTCAATGCAATTTCAGGGTTCTTTGCCACGTCTAGGAAAACCTTGTGGAAAGATCCATCTGCCTCCATTGCCTTAATCACATCACCCTCTTCAATAGCCAGTCGCAAAGTCTTATTGCTAAGCTCTAACTCTTCAATATCCGTATCCTTTAATAAAGGACTTGCCAGTCGAGCAGCTAGCGCATGTAAAGCTGCTACAACTGTAAATGCATGTTTCGCCTCCTCTAACTTTAATGGTGCTACGCGGGTAGATGATCCTGGAAGTGACTCAACAAGTCCTTCATCCTCAAGTCGTTTAAGTGCTTCTCTAACAGGAGTTCGGCTAATTCCAAACTTCTCTGCTAATTCTTTGTCACTTAAGCGTTCCTCAGGTTGTAATTCAAGGTTGATAATTGATTTTTTTAAAGTTTGATATACTTCATCTCTAAACGATAAACGTTTAATTGGTTTTATCATGTTCTTTTCCATAAAACCAATATATCGCATATTGGTTTTTTTTACAATCAATTCAATCCTCCATCATCGACATAACATTCAACTATTATTTTGAATGTACCGTAAGTAACTAAGGATTGTTTTGTTCAATATTTTTTTTAATCGGGTTAATTATTTTTAAATTACACACTCTATTATTTGGAGGCGATAAAAATGGAAAATCAAAAAAATCGTCAAGGAAATAATAATCGCGAAAATAACAATGACAGTGGAATTATGGACAAAATTGGGCAAGCTCTAGAAAATGTTGTGGATGCCGTTACTCCTGATAATCAAAATAATGGTCAAAATAGGGGGCGAAATAGAGACAACCAATAATACTTAAACTACAACGCCATTTTATGGCGTTTTTTATATTACATTAGAAGTGGGCAATTTTACTTTTTTGTTGAGAGAAAAATTTTCAAAAAAGAAGAGACGCTACTATAGCATCTCTAGTTAAAACCCAACATCTATGAAATAATTGAAGATCTTAATTAAACACTGTAATTCCTACATAAACTCCAGCTAAGAAAATAGTTGTAATGACAATGACGTGTAAACGATACTGACTAAAAGAAGAAATCCATATCGTCTCCGGTCTAAACGAATGAAGTACAAGCAGCCAAAGCCTCCCACGATTATAATAAACAGTATGACTAGTGCTTCGTAATTCATTGTATCACCCTATCAATTCCAATTAATCCCTCTGTCTTATTATGTAAATATTTAGGAGGTGTACTCAGAACAAAAAACTCTATTTAAGCTTTTCAGTAGCTAAATCATACGAATTCTTTAGTGTTAAAACCAGAATAATAAACCGTTCCATTAGGAACGGCAACTGTAATTATATAACTGGTAAGAGACTGTTTTATCAATTAAGAGTGCCTACTCTTTTTCTGTTATGTACCATCCTTCAGGCTTTTTTTCAATATGAAATAAATCCTCATCGAATTTTTTTCGAAGCATTCTATATTCTTCATTTTCAATTTTTATTTTCGTTACTTTGATTTTTTTTAGCGTTATTTCAGGTTTTTTGACTTCGATAATCAAATCATTAATCATAAAAAACGTTCGTTGATATCTCATACTCCACTTCCTTTCCCTTTTATATTACTTACGTAAAGAATTTGCCAAACATTAATAAAATCCTTGTAAATTTTCTGTAAAATGTCGCCTCGCCTTGATTGAACGAACTCCACATACAAAATATATACATACTCTTTACATTAAATTAATAATGAAGTTACGAACTCCTAATATAATTTAGTGGTACTTACAATTAAAGGAACTATTTTCCACTGGTGTCCGTCCCTTAAACCTTTCCAGCCCTTTTCTTTAGAATTTTATTAACATACTTTATATTAATCACATTATTTCTGGACATTTTCAAATAGCATAAGGTAGATGGTATTAGGAAAATTTGCAGTATTGATAAAGTATAGATATAGCTATAGGGCTCGGTGAATCGATTGGATAAAATTCCAAGCAATATCCCAACGCCTGCGTTACCTACTGCCCTGCCCAAACTATTGAATAGGTTAGCGATACTAAATGCAATCCCTCTATATTCAGGAAGATTTACATCTGTTAAGAGTGCCATCCAATTAGGTGTGTTGGCTGATTGGGCCGCAGAAGCAAAAAGAGATATGACAAACATAAGTGTTATCCATGGATTTATGAAAATTTGTTCTAAAATGCTGACTAAAATAATGAATTCATTTTTGCCAGTTGATACTGATAGGTTTGTCATTGGCAAATTAAATAACAAAATATACAAGGGCATTGAAATAAAAACGAAAAATGCAGTTAAATAAGCTCTTCCTTTAAAGGATTTCCTTTGGAATTTATCGCCGAGATGCCCGAAATAGATGGACGCTATACCTCCAATCTGAAAAATTGCATAAAGATAACCTGAGACAATCACTGCTGTTCCCATACTGTAACCATGCTGCATTATTTTATATATATATAAGGTTGGTATCCAAATCAGGCTCCCTGTTGCAATATTCATCAAAAATGCCTGCAAAAACAAATATACATTGCTGCCATTTGAGTTAAACAATTTTATATGTTTTGCTTCCTGATTCTTGGTGTAAGAATCTTTTAGTTTTAATTCTGATTCAGCTCTGATTGGATTTTGGATAAAAAGAATACTAAAAACAACAAACAAGCCAATAAAGCCAACAATTTCAAAAGGCCATTTCCAGCTGTTGTTCTCAACAGTTAAAGAAGCCAGAATAGATCCTGATATTCCGCCCATTCCTTGTGCCATGCCCCAAAAACTTAAAATGAAACCGCGTTTTTGATAGGGAATATAATCGGTTATAACACTGAAACCAATTGACGCAATACAGCCTAAGCCAAACCCTGTTCCTATTTGAAAAATCAAAAGTTGAAAATAACTGTTGCTGAATGAAGTCAAGAATATTGATACAGTCCAAATGAGTGTACCTGCAATTAACATCTTCTTACGTTGATACTTCCTTGAAAGGTAACCCCAATAAAGAGAGGAAATAGAAGCGACTAAGATATTGGCGGCTGACACAAAACCCAAACTAGCAATATCTACTTTTAAATCCTTAGCCATGTATTGGATAAGTGGAGGAAATAATCCAATAACAATATGTTCAAAGGCAGCAAGTATAATAATTACAAATATTGTATACCTGATTTTCAAATTTGAGCTTTTCAAAGACAATACTGCCCCTTTGTATATGTTTTTAATACATTTACAATCTTATCTAAGTTTTCCATCTCTTAATTCGAATTTAATAAAACTTAATATGAAATTTACATTTTCGTGGTAATTTTTGTTTTACTATTTCATTAACAAGGGGCTGATCTTTTGGAAAAGAAATTATTAATTATTTCTTCCGACCATACAGGGCATGGTCATAAAAGTATAACAGAATCTCTATGTGAAAGGGTTAAAACTCATAATGAAGTAAAAATACATGTAGTTGATGGTTTTTCACTAGGTAAACAGTTGCTGATAAATATAGGAAAATCCTATGGCCCAATTACAAGAAATTCAGAAAATCTATGGAAGATGATTTGGAAACTTTCAGCTTTAAAACCCTCTTTGGTTGATAATTTCATAGAAGCTTTAATTAGGGAAAATTTTCTAAAATTACTTGCCGAGGTTAAACCAGATCTCATATTATCCGTTCATCCTAACTTTAATGGGTCAATCTTGAACATATTAGAAAAGCAAAATATAAATATCCCTTTCATTACTCTAATTGCCGATCTTGTAAACATTTATCCCCTTTGGGCGGATACTAGGGCAAATTACATTATTAGTCCAACTTTTGAAGCCCAAAATAAGTGCATTGAATTTGGGATTCCGGATGAGAAAATAAAGGTTTCAGGATTTCCAGTCCGATCCCGATTTTTTCTGAAGAACCATAACCAACGAAAATTTTATAAAAATGGACAATCTTTAAAATGCCTGATCATGAGCGGTGGAGAAGGTGTAGGAAATATGAAGAAAATAGCTGAAAACCTGCTTAAAGATTTTGATTGTACAGTAAAAATTGTTGCCGGGAAAAATGATAAACTCAAAATGAAGCTGGAAAAATCCCTTAAGGCCAAATATGGTGATAGAGTTGAGATTTATGGTTTCACCCAGAATATCCAAGATTTAATGCTAACTTCTGATATCGCTTTTACCAGAGGAAGTCCTAATGTTATGTTTGAGGCAATAGCATCCAATACTCCCCTTATTATTACTGGGGCTTTGCCCGGTCAAGAAGAGGATAATCCAACCTTCGCTGAAAAATTAAATTTGGGAGTGGTATGTAAAAATCCAAAAGAAATTACGCAAACAATAAACAAATTAATTGAAAATGATGGAGAATACCTAAATAAAATTATTTACTGCCAAAGAAAATTTATAAATGCAAATGCAGCTGAAGACATTCTACAATTCATTCTGAATGTCGGTGATCCTAACTATGAAGAAACAAAAGTAAAACTTTCTTAAATTCAGTATTTAAATAAAGGCTCTGTTAAAACTGAATGTTGATTTCACTGTGTTTGGAAAATAAGCGGAGAATTTCCGTTTAAATTGGGAAATACCCATATTTCCTTAAAAATAAGCGGAGTTTTTCCGCTTATTGCATCCAAATCCTTGGAATTTGTCTTATTTAAAGTAGCTTAACCGGAATATCTCCGCTTATATCTGCTTCTTAAGCTTCCTCTATATACAATAGCCGGAAATTCTCCGCCTATGAATTCTCAAGCCTACACGAAAATCAACAATGAATAATAACAGAGCCTAAATAAAAATTAGCAGACTCAAAATGTTATTGAGAAAAAACATGTTTGAGTCTGCTTCTCTCATTTTTCACTATATTTGATGGATCGTATGCATCAATATATTCTTAAAAACAAGCTCTGGTCTTTCCTCCGTAATTAAATGTCCTGTTTTTTCATATGTAATTAACTTGGCATCCGGTAAATCTCGAACTAATTGCCGACCTACATTTACAGGTACGACTCGGTCATCCTCTCCCCAAATTAATAGTGTCGGAACTTGAATATCTTGAAGTTGTTGTGGTAATAAATCACCTTCACGATGACGCAGCAATCGAATTAAAGCTTTATAAAATCCTTTTTCGGATAGCGGTCTACCGAATTCATGAATTAATTCATCATTGATCAATGTTTGGTTAAAAAAGACGTTTCTCAAGTGATCTTTAACGTCTTTTCTTCTAATATAATAATGAACGAATTTTTCAAAGAAAGGTAAATATGAACTGTATATGAGAAGTTTTTTTGCACGTTTCAAATAACCAGAACTACATAACAAAACGATTTTGTTTAATTTCTCAGGAGCGATTAATGCCATATTTAGCGCAATTTGCCCCCCCATTGAATGAGCAACTACATAAGTGTTAGGAAAACCAAACTTGTCGATACATTCAAGCATTAATTTCGCATAATTTTGAAAACTATAAATAAATGAAGTTGACTTTTCACTTTTCCCAAATCCGGGAAGATCAACGGCAATGATTGAAAACTCCCTTTGTAATAAAGGTATAATACGACGAAACGTATAGGTAGAAGATGCAAAGCCGTGGATCAGAAGGATTGGAGGTTTGTCATTCAACAGGTATTCACAGTACAAGTTGATATTAGCTACTTTAATATATGTTTGATTCAATTGATATACAGACAACGGGTTCCACTCCTCAACGTGTATATTATTTAGTGTTATTATTTATCAATAAAAACACGGGAATGCAGAGAATAAAAAGAATTGTCTTCTGCTCTTATAAATAAGAATTTAGAACTAAAGATTTACCCTGAATTTACGAAATTTTAAGATTAGTTCTTCCTTTAGACTCATTTATATCTAGGAACTTCTTTTTATAATAAAGAAGGGTTTAAACTAAATAGATTTATAAGGAGATGTTTTCCGTTGAAAAAGCCTTTATTTAAAGCTGGGAAGAGATTAGCAGCAACTACTATGGCATTATCCGTCTTAGCTGCTCCCATTTCGTATAAAACTGTGATGGCTGCCAAGCCCGATCAGACAGGAAAACACGAGGTATCCTTAAGGATTCTTGGGACGTCAGATATTCATACTAATCTTTATAATTATGATTATTATAAGGATGCTGAAACATTGGAATTTGGTCTGGCCAAAACAGCTACCCTTATCAATGAGGCGCGAGATGAAGCAGTGAACAGTCTCCTTTTTGACAATGGTGACCTGATTCAAGGAAACCCGCTTGGTGATTATAAAGCAAGAGTGGACAAGCTTGAAGACGGAGAACTTCATCCAGTCTTTCAAGCAATGAAACAATTAGACTATGATGCTGCAACTGTTGGAAATCATGAGTTTAACTATGGATTGGAATTCCTTGATGAAGTGTTGGACGATGCGCCAATGCCTTATGTCAATGCGAATGTTTATAAGGATGACCAAGATAATGATCCAACAAATGATGAGAATTATTTCAAGCCTTACACCATTTTAAAGAAGAAAGTAGTAGACGAAAGCGGAAAAACGCAAGTGATTAAAGTTGGGGTAGTCGGTGCAGTGGCTCCACAAATTACCCAATGGGATAAGTCCAATCTTGAAGGGAAAGTCACTGCGAAAGATATTGTACAATCAGTCGAAGCGCAAATCCCGAAAATGAAAGAAGAAGGTGCGGATCTTATCATTGCCCTTGCCCACTCTGGAATTGGCGATGAAACAATCGTTGAGTTGGAGGAAAATGCCGCCTACGACCTGACTAAGGTAAAAGGAATCGATGCCATCATTTCCGGTCATAGCCATTCCACATTCCCTGGAAACTATTCAAATCTACCAGGAGTAGATTCGGAAAATGGGACGATCAATGGAGTTCCTGTTGTTATGCCAGGAAGCTGGGGAAGCCACCTTGGTGTCATTGATTTAAAAATAGCAAAAGAAAAAGGGAAATGGGTAGTTAAACAATCTGAGTCAGAATTACGAGCCATTTATGATAAAACAACGAAAGCAAGCTTGGCTGAACCTGATAAGAAAGTATTAGCCGCTGTTAAAGAAGCACACGAAGGTACCGTTAACTATGTCCGCCAGCCGGTAGGAACAACGACAGCTGATATTCACAGCTATTTTGCCTTAGTTCAGGACGACCCTTCCATCCAGATTGTGACCAATGCTCAAAAATGGTATATAGAGAAAAAAGTGCAGGGTACCCCTGATGAAAACCTGCCAATTCTTTCTGCTGGAGCGCCATTTAAAGCAGGCGGAAGAAGTGGAGCCAGCTACTATACATATATTCCTACAGGAACGATTGCGATTAAAAATGTCGCTGACCTTTATCTTTATCCAAACACAATAGCAACGGTAAAAGTTACAGGTGCGGATGTAAAAGAATGGCTTGAAATGTCTGCTGGGCAGTTTAATCAAATTAATCCAATTGCGGATACAGAGCAACCATTGATTAATACGAGTTTTCCAACCTATAACTATGATGTAATTGATGGCGTAACGTATGAAATTGATGTAACAGAACCAGCTAAGTATGATGGAAATGGTAATCTTGTAAATCCTGAGGCAAACCGTATTAAAAATTTACAGTACAACGGCCAGTCAATCAATTTTGAACAGGAATTCCTTGTTGTGACAAACAACTACCGTGCAGGCGGTAATTTCCCTGGTGTTAAAAATCAAACAGCCGTGGAAATGTATCCTGATGAGAATCGGCAGGCAATCATTGATTATATTCAAGAACAACAAACCATTGATCCGTCTGCGGATGGAAACTGGACCTTCTCCCCTGTTGCAAACGAGGTAAAGGTTGCGTTCGAATCTTCTCCGGCCGCGCAAAATGCGATTACACGTAAAAGTGGTATTGAATTTATTGGTGAAGTTACAGGCGGATTTGGCAAGTATTCTATGAGACTACCAGTTGCAGAATCTCAAGAGCCATTCGAGCTTCAGCTTTTGGGAATCAATGATTTTCATGGTCAGCTGGACACCTATAATTCCAGTCTTAATGCAGGTGGCGTCGAATATTTAGCTGCTTATTTAAAACAACGTGAAGCACAAAACCCTAATACATTGCTCGTTCATGCTGGAGATGCCGTAGGTGCCAGTTCACCAGTTTCTGCTCTATTGCAGGACGAACCAACAATCACTATCCTGAATGAACTTGGTTTTGATGTAGGCACAGTTGGGAATCATGAATTCGACGAAGGTGTCAAGGAAATGATGCGTCTAATCAATGGAGGAAGCCATCCGAAGACAGTCGATAAATATGGTGAATTTGAAGGGGCAAGTTTCCCTTATATCGCAGCAAACATTCTTAATAAGGAAACAAAAGAAACGATTCTTAAGCCTTATCATATTGAAGAAGTTAACGGAGTACCAGTTGGATTTATCGGTGTGGCTTTATCAAATACTCCGGACATTGTCATCCCAAGTGCAACAGAGGGAATCGAGTTTACTGATGAAACAGAGGCTATTAACAAATATACAGCAGAGTTAAAAGCACAAGGCGTTGAAACAATTATTGTTTTAGCCCATAATCCTTCCTTTTCAAAAGCAGACGGCACAGGTGCAGGACGGAACCCCTGTTGAATTGAATCAAACTTACACAATTACCGTGAACAACTATATGGCTGGCGGCGGAGATGGCTATACAGTACTTGCTGGCATCACTAACCGCACCATCGATGTAGTCGACCTGGATGCATTGGTGAATTATATCAAAGCCAAAGTTGAAGTTAACCCTCAAATTGAAGGCCGCGTGACAAAATTAAATTAATAGCAATTAATTTTAAAAGAGTACTAGGTTAATGCGGTATCAAAAAAGACGACTCTAAAATTCTGGGAAAAGAATTTTGAGTCGTCTTTTTCATTATTATAATTTGATTAACCGCAACTCGGTGTCCAAGCACTTAAAGAGCATTATCTTGTTAATTGAGCCTTTTTCAATTTAAGGTCGAAGCGATCAGCATTCATTACTTTGACCCAAGCAGCGATAAAGTCACGAACAAACTTTTCTTTATTATCATCTTGAGCATAAACTTCTGCTATCGCACGTAGAACTGAGTTTGAACCAAACACGAGGTCGACTCTAGTTGCTGTACGCACTACTTTACCTGTTTTACGATCGCGGCCTACATAGACGTTTTCTTCCACAGGCTTCCACTCTACTCCCATGTCAAGCAATTTAACAAAGAAGTCGTTCGTGAGGGTTCCTACACGATCTGTGAATACACCGTGTTCTGCGCCGCCGTGGTTGGTACCTAGAACACGCATACCGCCAACAAGCACCGTCATTTCTGGTGCAGTAAGGTTTAGAAGCTGTGCCTTGTCTACAAGGAGCTCTTCTGGACTTACAGAATACTGCTTCTTCTGATAGTTGCGGAAACCATCTGCAACAGGCTCTAGTACTGCAAAGCCCTCTATATCCGTTTGCTCTTGAGTGGCATCGCCACGTCCAGGTGCAAACGGAACGGTTACATCAAAGCCTGCATCCCGTGCAGCCTTTTCTACTGCAGCACTACCACCTAGTACAATCAAATCGGCAAGACTAACTGTTTTATTTAATTTACTTTGTATGTCTTTGAGTACACGAAGCACCTTTGCGAGAATTTCTGGCTGATTCACTTCCCAATCCTTTTGTGGTGCAAGACGGATGCGGCCGCCATTAGCGCCGCCGCGCATATCTGATCCACGGAAGGTACTTGCGGAAGCCCAAGCCGTTGTTACTAACTCGCTGACTGTAAGTCCTGAGTTCAGGATCTTTGCTTTAAGCTCTGCTACTTCTGCGTCTGTTAATTCATAATCTACTGTTGGTACAGGATCCTGCCAGATAAGATCTTCTTTAGGAACCTCTGGACCTAGGTATCTAACTTTAGGACCCATGTCACGATGAAGAAGTTTGAACCATGCACGGGCAAATACATCGGCAAATTCTTCAGGATTCTGATGGAAACGACGAGATATCTTTTCGTATTCAGGGTCATAACGTAATGCCATATCCGCGGTGGTCATCATAGTTGGAACTTTTATGGATGGATCTTCTGCATCCGGTGCAAGATCCTTCTCATCAGGATCTACAGCAAGCCACTGATAGGCACCTGCAGGACTCTTTGTAAGCCACCATTGATACTTAAATAATAAATCAAAGTAACCATTATCCCACTGTGTGGGATTAGCAGTCCAAGCACCTTCGACACCACTGGTAATGGTATCACGACCTTTACCACTGCCGTGTGTGCTTAACCAACCTAGGCCTTGTGCTTCAATAGAAGCAGCTTCTGGTTCTGGACCAACATGTGCAGCATCTCCTGCACCATGTGCCTTACCAAATGTATGACCGCCGGCTATTAATGCCACTGTTTCTTCATCATTCATTCCCATACGTGCAAAAGTTTCACGGATATCGCGACCACTTGCAACAGGATCTGGTTTACCGTTTGGACCTTCAGGGTTAACATAAATCAGACCCATCTGAACGGCAGCAAGTGGATTTTCTAATTCACGCTCTCCGGAGTAACGACTATCACCCAGCCATTCGGTTTCTGTACCCCAGTAGATGTCCTCTTCTGGATGCCAGATATCTTCGCGTCCTCCTCCAAAACCAAATGTCTTACCCCCCATGGATTCAATGGCAACATTACCTGCTAAAACGAGCAAGTCAGCCCAAGAAATCTTGTTGCCATACTTTTGCTTAATCGGCCATAGCAGCCTGCGAGCTTTATCAAGATTGCCGTTGTCGGGCCAACTGTTAAGTGGAGCAAACCGCTGTGCACCTGCTCCCCCGCCACCGCGTCCGTCGGTAATCCGATAAGTACCTGCCGCGTGCCAAGACATACGAATAAATAATGGACCATAATGTCCATAATCAGCAGGCCACCAATCTTGACTGGTTGTCATTAGATCCTGAAGATCTTGTTTAAGAGCATAGTAGTCTAGTTTTTTAAATTCTTCTGCATAAACGAAATCTTCTCCCATAGGGTTAGATTTTCTGTCATGCTGATGGAGAATGTTCAAGTTTAACTGGTTTGGCCACCAGTCTCGATTTGACGTTCCGCTAGATGTGTGACTAGTAGCACCTCCATGATGAAACGGGCACCCTTCAGCTTTAGCATTGTTTTTAACGTCCATACTTTTTCCCCTCTCTTTGTAAAACTATGTAACTAATAATTATTCTTCTAGTGGTAGAAAAATAAACTGGCTGATAATAACTATTCTATTTATATTCTACTAAGCTATTACTAAAAATTGAAAAAATAACCAAGATAATCACAAAATTGTAACATTTAGGAGATCTATTGCGGCCTTTAATTCTCACCAAAAAAGACTGCAGGTGCGGAAACACCATACAGTCTTTTGACAAGTAATCAATTTATTTTATACCCACTGAATAGACCCAAACTCACCATGCGGATGGTTTTGTAATTTATATCTTCTATACTCGTATTTTAATTTAGATAGCGGCAATATATAAAGCTGTTGATCTTCTTTTTTATACGCGTTTAAAAAAATTAATTTATTGATAAGTTTTTGCCGCTTTTTTTCATCATTATTTCTCATCAGAAACACTCCTTTAGTTTTACAAAGTCTTTCCCTCATTACAACAGCTAATAATTTGATTTTTTGATTAAGTTTATTATAACCCTACAATTCCTACCTGTAAAGTATGAATTAAGAATAAATTTACTAATCCTCCAGATCTGAAGGGGGAGGATGGAAATGTATAGATTGCCATTTTTATGTTGATGAATCCTTTTTTTAAAACAAAAATATTATTACTATATTAACAAACTGTTAAACAATAGGTTTTCCTAATTCTTCACAAAAATAATGTCAGATGAATAGGTCAACAAGATATCACCTCAGATTTTTTTCTACAATAATTGCCAATATTCTACACATTATTTTACTGCTAAATAGAGTAAATTTTTCTTAGTTTATGATTCTTAAATCATTCTATAATTTCCTTTTCTTTTTTGATTAGTAGCAGTTTCTACCTCCTATCCCCCTTCCAAGTGCCAATGAAAATACTCTTCAATCGGATACTTCATACATTGAATAAGAAGCTAAATTTGTCGATGAATTAATGATTTCACTTCCCACCATATGTAGTATCATATGGTAGAAATCATACATAGTATAATAAATTCACTATAGGAGAGATTCAAATGACTATAAACGAAGTTGTGATTGTAAGTGCTGTTAGGACACCAATTGGAAGTTTTCTAGGAAGTTTACAAAATGTTTCAGTAAAGGAGCTTGGGGCGACAGTTATAAAAGAGGCCATTCTAAGAGCTGGCATAACACAAGATAGTGTTGATCAAGTTATCATGGGAAATGTTTTACAAGCAGGAGTTGGCCAAAATCCAGCAAGACAAGCTTCACTTGCTGCTGGTGTACCTCAAGAAACACCAGCGATAACAATTAACATGGTCTGTGGATCAGGCTTGAGAGCCGTCCACTTAGCAACCCAGGCTATTCTTTCGGGAGAGGCTGAAATTGTTGTTGCCGGCGGAATGGAAAATATGAGTCAATCACCATATTTAGTAAAAGGCAGTCGGAATGGATTTAAGATGGGAGATCAAAAATTACTAGACAGCATGATTCAGGACGGATTGTGGTGTGCTGAGAATGACTATCATATGGGAATCACAGCCGAAAATCTTGCAGAGAAATATGAAATCACCCGGATGGAGCAGGACGAATTTGCGGCATGGAGTCAACAAAAGGCTCAGGCAGCAATTGAATCGCAACGATTTGTGGATGAAATTGTCCCTGTTGAAATACCTGGTCGAAAGGGACAAGTAACCATATTCAGTCAGGATGAGTTCCCTAGATTTGGAACAACTACAGATAGTCTAGGAAAACTTCGTCCTTCATTTAATAAGAATGGGACTGTTACCGCTGGAAATGCTTCAGGAATTAACGATGGTGCTGCGGCTTTAGTTGTTATGAGCCGTAAAAAAGCAGAGGAATTAAAACTTAGACCCATGGTAGTTATTAAAGCAAATGCCATAGCTGGTGTTGACCCAAGTATTATGGGAATTGGACCCGTCCCAGCAGTAAAAAATGCTCTACAAACAGCACGTTTATCATTAGAAGACATTAATTTAATTGAAGCAAACGAAGCATTTGCGGCCCAATCGATTGCAGTAGACAGAGAACTGCATTTTAATAAAGAAAAGTTAAATGTAAATGGTGGGGCAATTGCATTAGGTCACCCTATCGGTGCTAGCGGAGCAAGGATTTTGGTGACATTAATTCATGAAATGAAAAAAAGAGAAAACCGCTTTGGTTTAGCGACGTTATGTGTTGGCGGAGGCCAAGGTGTAGCTACCATCATAGAAAATGTTTAACAGGTGATTTTCATTTACCCATTAACTTTCCATGATCAAATGTATAGGAGGGGAAACCTTTGAAAGTTAGTGAATTTGAATTAAATGTGAATAGGGTGCTAGATAATAATAGTTGTCATGTTGATAAGGAAAATGATTTGAAAGTTAATCCTCAGTTTCTCTTTAATGAATATAAAAGATTCTATAAAGCCGAACGCTTTCTGGAAGCATTAGAGTTTCTTAGTCATTCTCTAAAAAGAGGATTTCCTAGCGCGGAGTTCGAAATGGGGCAACACTGCTATTATGGTAGTGAACAATTAGGAATCGTCAAAGACTATTGTAAGGCTTTCAATTACTTTTCTGTTGCTGCAGCACAGGGACATGCGGAAGCTCTTTATTACCAAGGGTTCATGTATCTTAAAGGTATAGGTGTTGCTTTGGATATGAATCAAGCTCTCCTCTCCCTAAATATTGCTGCAAACCAAAATGAAAACAAAGCATTAGATATACTAGGTAGGATTTATCACTTCGGATACAGTGAACTTTTACCAGATTATAAAAAAGCCGAAAGCTACTATAGGATTGCAGTCAACCAGGGTTATCCCCCTTCCATGTTCCATCTTGCATTATTATTTGAAAATCAACACAGATTTCAAGAGGCTTATGAATTAATGACCCAATCTGCGAATAAAGGGTATATAGAAGCAATTAATTATAATATGAGCACATATATGTAAAATATTTTAGTGACAACAAAGCAGTAAACGTACATTGGGTTGGTGCCGTTCGTTGCTGTCTCGAGAAACTTTTTCCGAAAAATAAAAATCCCCCTTCCGCTAATCCAAGATTAGCGGAAGGGGACTTATGAATAGAGAAATTGGGCTATTCAAGTTTATATATATATTCTGAGCTAGAAATCTCTAAGTTACTCTAATTCTACCAACTCTTCGATTACGATTACGATCAATATTATTCAGTGCTCTTTGGGACTTAGAAATACCAGGAAATGATATGAGGCCAGCCTTATACAGGACACACCCAATAAAAGTAGCAAAGATTGTACTTCTGATTAGATACCAGATGAATCTTATGCCAACGTTACGTAACATGTTTTCACCTCTTTAACCTCTCATTGATGATAAATATGATGAAACCATCTTTTTTATGTCGTCATATTCAAATCTGCCAATCCTTCCTGGCCGAAAATTATTATTTCTCTATTTATAAAACCCTATTGGTGGTTTACCACCCATGATATTTGTTAATGTTCTGGAAACCTCTAATACTTTATTTCCGTAAAAAGATACATCTGCGTCTGGTTGGCTTGATAGAAATAAGCAGCTGATAACAAGTTTTACCTCACCATGCAAATTAAAAATAGGAGCTGCAACCCCGCACACACTTTTGCTACAGTGCAAATGTCACAATACAATAAGAAAAGTGGGAACACTACTTCTAAAACATAGGAGGAGAATTTCCTGCTAATGTATATAGGGGAAGCTTAAGAAACGGATATAAGCGGAGATATTCCGATTAACTGCTTTAAATAAGACAAAATCCAAAGATTTGAATCATATAAACGGAAAAACTTCCCTTATTTTTAAGGAAATATGGGTATTTCCCAATTTAGCCGGAATTTTACCGTTTATTTTTCATATACAGTGAATTCAACATTCAGTTATATCAGAGCCTAACCTTTAATAAAAAACAACAAAATTTTTCTGTATATGAATTGCTAGTAAAAGTGTAGTGTTTTTTGCTGCGGTACGACAAAAAGACCTCCAATTAAAAACATTGGAAGGTCATTTTGCATTATATTTTAATGTTTGCGATAAATAACGGAACCCGCTACTTATTCAAAAACGCTGGTGTTTTTATGCTTAGCACGCCTCGACTTACTTGATACCTTTTTCAGCTTGTAATAATCTTCTTTTCCATGAGTTCCCTTTTACATAAATATTTTCTGAATCATAACTTAATAGAATCGATTTTTTCAAAAATAAAGCTTTCATTAGTAACGTGATGAGTATTTGCTCTGGTTTTCCAATATCGCTAAACGAATAAGTTTCAGTTTTATTTCTTTGCTTAATGAAAGCCATTCCGGTTTAAAGATTTTCATTTTACATTCCCCCATTAGAGTATTGTTCGGTTTCAAAAAGTTTATAAACGACTTATTTTGCAACAATATTCAGCTGAGATGTGTTAGATTTTTATTCTATTTTTATCATTCCCGTTCCCTCGATCTCTTTAACATTTTTTGTTTTCCATTTTATTTGAATTTTCTACATTTTTTTCATGTTTTATAGGTTTGAAGATAAATTAATAAGGGCTATAGAAACGATAATGGTTTATTCTCTCTTTCTAAAGGGTACTGAATTAACATCCCATTTTAATAGGAGGTAATATTCAAATGAACAATGAACAGTACCCAAGCAAATTACCTGCACAAGAACAAAACCAGCAGCCAGGAATTGAGAAGGATATGAGGCCACTTCCAGAAAGCCAAAATCCGAACTACAAAGGAAGTAACAAGCTACAAGGAAAGAATGCGATCATTACAGGAGGAGACAGTGGAATTGGACGTTCGGTAGCAATAGCTTTTGCGAAGGAAGGAGCAAATGTTGCGATTATTTATTTAAATGAAAGCAATGATGCCGAAGAAACGAAACAGCTGGTTGAGGAGCAAGGTAGAAGATGCCTATTAATTGCTGGAGACATTGGTGATGAATCCTTCTGTAAAAAAGCTGTACAGCAAACAATAGATGAGCTTGGCGGCCTTGATATCCTTGTCAATAATGCCGGTGAGCAGCATCCCCAGGAAAGTATTATGGAAATAGATTCAGATCAGCTGGAAAAGACATTCCGTACAAATGTTTTCTCTATGTTCCATTTAACAAAAGCCGCCTTACCGTATTTAAAGGAAGGAAGTGCAATAATTAATACAACGTCCATTACAGCCTATCAAGGGCACCCAAGGCTGCTCGACTATTCTTCTACAAAAGGTGCGATTACAACCTTTACAAGGTCTCTTTCCATACAGCTGGCCGAGAAAGGAATTAGGGTAAATGGAGTGGCTCCAGGACCTATTTGGACACCCACTTATTCCTTCTACTTTTACTGCGGAAGAGGTAAGTAAACATGGACAGGATACACCGATGAAGCGCCCAGGACAGCCGGAGGAGGTAGCTCCTGCATATGTCTACCTTGCATCGCATTCAGATTCATCCTATGTTTCTGGACAAATTCTGCATATTAATGGTGGAAAAGTCGTTAATGGGTAGATAGATTCCTTATAAAGGTATGTAATAACTTGACTAAAGCCCATATACCTAGCCATCATATCTGTGTTTGTCCCCCAGCACTCTGTAAAGTTAAAGCTCTGGGGGCAAGCACTAAAAAAACCATACAAGTGAAATGCACTGTATGGTTGAATAGTTAATGTGTAGGAAAAGACTCTCACTCTTCCCCGCCAAATCGAAGTTTCAATCGAAAACATTACCCTGTTCTTCCCAACAAAATATGGTGGTTCGAGTAATACTTAAAAATTCCCGCGGCCGTTTCTGCGATAAAAAATAAACATAGGGAATCACCTCTGAATATCTTTAAACAAACGATAACATAAATAACTAGAAGAAAAAAAGGGAATAGCTTACTCTTTTTCTATCAAAATTGCGCTTTAGCTGTCTTCTTTATCGCTCTATCAATTCAAACGTTTACAATATTTATTTCTTTAGTTTGTTGTATTTTAATATTCTAACTATTGTTTTTATTCAAAAAGTATTCTATAATAACTTTCATTACAAAAATTCAAAGTCAGAGGTGTAAAAAATGAAAGTTTTAGAGAAAGTAAGCCAATTCGCCGGCAGTACCTTTGCCGTTTGGGTGCTATTATTTGCAGCCTTTTCGTTTTTTTGGCCATCCGCATTTACGTGGATAGCACCACATATTTCCCTCCTATTAGGGATCATTATGTTTGGAATGGGACTAACATTGTCTGCAGGAGATTTTAAAGAAGTTTTCAGACGTCCAAAGGATGTGGCGATTGGAGTTATTGGTCAATTTTTAATCATGCCTGTTCTTGCTTTTTTACTTGCAAAAGGATTACAATTACCTCCTGAAATTGCTGTAGGAGTCATTTTAGTAGGTTGCTGTCCGGGGGGGACTTCATCTAATGTTATGACTTTCTTGGCGAAAGGTGATGTTCCCCTAAGTGTAACCATTACCTCAGTGACAACACTACTAGCACCTGTGGTAACACCAGCACTTATTTTATTACTTGCAAGCGAATGGATTCCTGTAGATCCAGGCAGCCTATTTGTTTCCATTGTAAAAATTGTGATTGTACCTATCGTCCTAGGGGTATTCATTAAGAAATTATTTAATCGTCAAGCACAGGCAAGTGTAAAGGTCCTTCCGCTTGTATCCATTATAGGAATTGTTTCGATTGTAGCCGCAGTAGTATCTGTTAACCAACAAAATATTGCTAAAACGGGGTTAATCATCTTTGCAGTTGTTATCCTCCATAATGTCCTTGGCTATTTACTGGGCTATTTCTTTGGAAAGTTATTCAAGATGGATTTATCGAAGAAAAAAGCAATTGCAATTGAAGTTGGAATGCAAAACTCCGGCTTAGGTGCTGCGATTGCTTCAGCACATTTCTCACCATTATCTGCTGTACCAAGTGCAATTTTCAGTGTTTGGCATAATATATCTGGTCCTATATTAGCGACCCTATTTAATCGGATGGATAACAATAAACCGCTCGATGCAGATACAAAAAATTCACAATTAACAAACTAGATAACCACACCTTCATTGTTGGAAATCATCGACCACATGAAGGTGTGTTTTTTTGAAATTGTGAAAATGGGTTTGTCACCCAATTCCCCAATTAATCTTCTTTCTCTTTTTTGAACATCTTTTACTGCTACTTCAAAAAGTTTTTTTCGGAAATTTAAATGATAAGAAACCTTCTAATAACATTCAAAAATACGCGCATATTCCCATCCTATTAAGAAGGTGCTGACCAGTATGTTTATTTGGTCATATATGTTTGAGTATTTTTCATATTTTTTTTCATAGTTTTCACTAGAAAACCGCCTTTAAATCTACGTGGTTCATACGAAACGATGAAAGCCTTCGGATCATATTGTTCAATAAACTTCATGACTTCGGTTTCAACGTTACGCTTTGTCAAAATTTCTAATTGATACCTTTTACTGTCACGGCCGCTCCCTTCAAAGACGGTCACCCCTAGTCCTTTATTTCTTAATGCTTCAATTAACTTTTCATTTTCGTCCATTAAATTAACATATAACGTAGTGTATCCAATTGCTAATTTATTTTCAATACGTGTTCCAATGAATAGCCCTACACCGAAGCCAACGGCATAAATAAGCTTTTCAGTAAGGCTTTGATTACCGGAAAATACAATGGATAAGCTAAAGATTGAGATTAAAGTTTCTAATATACCGAGTAATGAAGCTGCTATACTCATGTTTTTAACTAAAAAGATCGTCCGCAGCGTCATTATCGGGACATAAACCAGTTGAAGGATAAAAATCACAAGAAGATTTACTAACATATTGATCTCCTTTTCTACGTAAATTTTTTCTGGATGTTAAAAAATCAATTTCGCGGTTTATAGGTACCTTTCCTGCAAAGACTCGTTGGCCCTATTTATTCACACACACTGATACTCTTCGCGCTTCATTGACCGATATGATACTATCCCCCTTCTCATTTACTGTAAACCTAATGCAGCATCCTGTAGAATAAATGGAATCATCCCTGTGAAATGGTCTTTTCGTGACCAGGACTACAGGGATGATTATTAATGTCTCAATCAGGCACCCGTTCCAATCTTTGGATTATACTGTTGCGGAGTCTTATTGATGAACGACTGGGAAATATTTTCCCAAGCCTGACGTGTTTCAATAAAATCGTTATAATGCTTTTTCACATTGCGGTGATAGTTTTCCAGTTCGGTAGCGATCTTCATGAAATCTTTCCTACCAAAATACTCACAGATTTTTGGCAAAGTGGCAGCCAGCTGTTTACTCATCTCCAAGATTCTTTTTTCGTAATTTTTAGAATCTGTAATATATAACCACAGCGGTTTATAACGGACCCAGCCGATGCATGCTTTGTAAAAACGCTGAATCACCTCTTCAGAGTCGGCTTTAATGTAGTCTAATTTTGTAGGCAGTACTCCATCCAGCAAATGCTTGTATGTAGAGAAACCATCATGAAAGGTATAGGTTGGTACACGCAGCACAGTGCGGTCTTGAAGGCAAGTTCCCAAAAAGGTATCTTCCCCGCGTGCGTTTGGGGGGTTGTAAAAAGCATTGACACGTTCTGGATTTGTCAAATTAATACAAAGGTTGGAGCCGGAAATAAATTTAGAATGGCTGACCTCTTCTACCTCCTCTGCCTCTCCATTAACCAATACCTTTGTGTCAGCATAGGTAACACCGCCATTTTCCATTACCGATTTAATCTTATCCCAATTGACAATATCATTACTAATGGCTTGAATGAAGGTCTGGAAATCGGATTCCTGTAAGATATTATTAAATTCAAGATATGGAATAGGAGAGATATACCCGCAATGGTGGCCATTCGTAATATCGGCATGCTGAATATGTTTCAGGTGGGTACGGAGACCCTGCTGCCCGCCCCATACGGCTATTCCGCGTGTTTTTGTAACAGCTAAAGGATATTCGTCATCATCAAAGAACATCAGATAATCAATGCCTTCCTTTAATGCCATATATTGAATAATATTGCGCTTACCTGCATATCCTCTTCCGAAAACGAGCTTTGCCTGTCTCTCATTAATAATTCCCTGCTGGATTAAGCTGCTGATTTCTTTTTGCATCCTTTCATTTCCAATAAAGCAGGTCCCGTCAACTTGTTCCAATAATTCAGTGCTCACATTCGTGTAATCTGTGGATTGGGTATTGTGGTATTTTAAGTCGTACGCAACAAATAAGTTTAAACTCACCTTATCACTGGAGGTTAATTCAGATTCCAGCCAATTAAAAATATACGTTTTTAAAACCTGTTTGAATTGCTTGCGTCCTGTTGCAAAGCCAATACCTACTTTAATTTCCTTTTCCAATCGTAATCCCCTCTTCCTATTAATTTTCTAATCATTATAAACATTCTTTCTGCTATACAGGTTTTGTTATTAAACGTTGTCAGCTCTTAACGGGGCATTGGTGGTACACTTCACATAAAATTCGCAAAGTTAAACCCATCCATGCTAAGTTTCCTGCCTATTCGTGATTTTTGGCGGTTCCAGACAGTTTTTATGTACCCTATTATGTTTGATTTAAACAAGGAATTTTTTAAAAGTATGCATATTGAGACTTTAGGTTCATATTTGATTAATATTAATGGAAATTATCAATTTAAAAAAAATAATAAAAAAGTAGCAGAACCTCAGCTCCGCTACTTTATAGTTTAAAAACCGATATGGATTACTTCTTCGATTCTCCCTGAAACTTGATCACTTTCGAGTAATTGCCCTTACTTCAAATCATACTGAGCTAATAAAATTCATCGTATTTATATAATTAACAAATGTCCTCTGTTAACCTCAAGAAAAACTTCAAAAAACCCATAAGTATCATGGCTGGCGGGACCGTGTGGGAATCGAACCCACCAGACCACACACGGTGGTCTCAAGCAGTTTTGAAGACTGGACGTCCTTTATTTACTATCTTCCCTGTCATTTAGACAGTTTAATCCCCGCCAAATCAACTTCAAATTAGTTTTATTAAGTATATCGCTTATTTTTTTCTAATTATAAAAGGTATAAGCTGTTGAAAAGATGGATGTTAATGGTCTTAAGCCCTCGGATGGGAGGGCTTAGATTTAAAAATTTTTATTTTTTGCAGCTTTAAATTCGCTCTTTTGCCGAATATTCCCTGAAGAGCTTCCAACAAGAACTTGAAACAATCCTTCTTCAGCAACCCATTTTTTTAACCTATCATCGAATGCGGAAAGGGCTCTCTTTTCGATTGTAAATTGTACAGTTTTGGTCTGGCCCGGCTTTAAGTAAATCTTTTTAAAGCCTTTAAGTTCCTTATACGGCCTTGGAAAAGTTGAGTTTTTATCATGAATATAAAGCTGGACAACTTCTTTGCCAGGAAGGTTTCCTGTGTTCGCAACGTCTACCGATACAATCAGTGGTTCATTCCGATCCAAGTTTAGCTTTCTTGAACTTAGTTTAAGATTCGAGTACGTAAAGCTCGTATAAGAAAGACCATGGCCAAATGCATATGCTGGTTGTATTCCTTTTGTATCATAGTAACGATAACCAATAAAGATTCCCTCGGCATATCGGACAGTATTTTTGGAAAGATCCCCTGGGAAGTTGCCGTAGGACGGGACATCACTGTATTTTACCGGGAAAGTTACCGGGAGTTTTCCGGAAGGATTCACCTTTCCGGAGAGGACATCGGCAATCGGGTTTCCTCCTTCTTGTCCCGGCTGCCAGGCCAGCAATATAGCATCCGCATAATCTCTCCAACTCACAACCTCTATCGGTGCTCCAATATTCAATACAACCACCAACTTTTTACCTTCCTTATGATAAGCTAAGGAAAGGTCTTTAATAAGCTGAACTTCCGCTGGTTTCATATTCATATCGGGCCGATCCGCACCTTCTGTTGAAGCCCTTCCGATAGATACTAAACCTATATCGGTATGTTGCGCCAAAAAAGCAGCATCGGCTTTGCCCAAGCCTTCAACCATCTTGTTCCCGTTTTTAGAATCAACTATTGAATAATTTGCATTTTTTAAGCCTTGTTTAAGCGAAACAATGTCTTCAGGCATAACATTTACTTGGGAACTTCCGCCTCCGCCGATGATAATTCCCTGTTTATTGCGCTTAAGATCTACAACCGCATTCTGCCCGGCTACCCCAATGGTATGGACTCCTTTAAAAGGGAGGGTATGATCTTTGTTTTTCAGGAGTACCATCCCTTCCGCTGCTGCTTCGCGGTCAATCCGCTTACCTTCATCAGCAGTTCGCTTGGTAAGAGACGTTTTATTGTAATTAACATTCTCATACTCCCCTTTGAAAGTAGGAGTCTTCAACACAATCCGTAAAATATTACGAATTCTAGTATCAAGTACACTTTCACTAAGTGTTCCATTCTCAACGGCGGCTTTAATTAAATCCGGTGTAGGGGCGGATGCTTTTGTGTACACTGCTTTGATTAATTCCGGCATAGGCATTGGTCCTTTGTACACCCCAGGCATAATCAGATCATTTCCGGCCGCCAGCGCACCAAACGGATTCTTGACAGCCCACCAATCGGACATAACAAATCCGTTAAAGCCCCACTCACCCCTTAAAATATCCGTTAATAGATATTTATTCTGAGTTGCAAAAGCACCATTGACTGAATTATACGCACTCATCACAGTCCATGGCTTTGCTTGCTTTACAGCCATTTCAAACGCAGGAAGATAAATTTCTCTCAACGCACGTTCCGGTACAATCGCATTGATTGTTGTCCGATTCGTTTCCTGATTATTGGCAGCAAAATGTTTCAGTGAAGTACCTACGCCTGTGGATTGAACACCATTGATAAACGATGCAGCCATAACGCCGGCAAGGAATGGATCCTCGGAATAATATTCAAAATTTCTTCCTCCTAAAGGATCACGATGAATATTGACACCAGGTGCCAAAAGGATATCCACACCGTATTCCCTTGATTCCTTCCCCATAGCTCGTGCCACCTTTGCCATTTTGTCGACATCCCATGTCGCCGCAAGCAATGAGGGAATTGGAAACGCAGTTGCGTATCTCGGGGGAGCCCCGGCAAATAAACCGCCGATCCTGACACCGGCTGGGCCATCAGACAGGATGATTGATGGTATGCCCAAACGCAGAATAGCGTTTGTAGCACCAGCGACACCGTTTGGACCTGGGTAACCCGCTCCAATCACAAGACTGGCCTTTTCATCCAATGTCATTGACTTGATTACCTTCTCAATAGAAGCTTCATTCACTAGTTTCGGGGAGATGCTGTTTTCAAGTGCGGCGGTTCCTTTTCCATTTGCAATGAGTATGAAAACGGATATTATGCCTGCAGTAACGATCTTGTAAAATTTGTTATCCATCAAACCTTCCTTCCAGCAGGTCTCAATTTTTCGATCAACCTTGTTTTATTCAAACTTTTGGATTTTCGCCGGTTAGTTTTGTGAAAAATCCTTTTTCTTCTTTTTTCCTTCATTCCTATTTTTTATCCAATTGAGTGAATTTCAATTATTTAATTTTACTAATTCTAACTCTTTATATCAGTCCTTTTAGCTCTTTTGCTCTCATTAATGTTTCAAACCGTTCAGTTAGCAATTTGTTTGAAGCACTTTGTTTCGTTTCGCCCTCCAAAAAACCACGATTTGTAACGGTTTTTCTTCCTTTTCTCTTGGTTTGATCAGCCATAAAAAATCCTCCTTAACTAAATGGATTTTCCCATTAGCAAGGAGGTCACACAGTCTTTTTGACAATAGCACCAACAGTCCATATATACAAAAGAGTTTTATCTAAAATTTTCCAAAGCGATAAAAACGTTGTTAAATCAATGTTTTTGGCGGGACTGCGTGGGAATCGAACCCACTCTTAGCTAACTAGTGTATTCTTGTGATTTGTAATTTTAAAAAATTGAGCAGCAAGCATGGCACCTGTTTATGCCCAATATTGAAGTGCTTTTCTTTACATGCAAAGTTTTACGACTACAAACTTGATTTTTCTTGTTTAAGGAAGTGAGCTAAATTACGTCAATAATGACATGTTGGCTCCATTCCAACAAATTACTTTTAATCTTTGGACAACTTATTTCTTACCAAGGGTCTTTTTTATATTCAAACCTCATCTTTCTTTATACAGGAATACTGCCTATTACTTAAATAAGCAAGAAGCATTATATACCTTCCCAAGGATTGCTACTCAACTTTGGACCGAACCTTGTTTTTAATAACACTAGCCCAGGACCTCTTGCAAACTCCAATAATGAAAAGGCACCGGCAGGGGTTTCTACTTGAACATCAACTCTTACCGGGCTTCTTTTTAATTCTTCTACAATCTCCCTCGCTATAAAAAACTCCAATGGTTCTGGTGAACGAAGGATCAGGTCTAGGTCACTTGTTGATGTCACTGTATCCACCCCACTGGCAAGCTCAAAACCAACACTTCCTCCAGGCCCCCATGAAAGCCTGTGAGCATTTAAAATGTCTGCAGCGAACTCCATAGCTGTGAAAACCGGTGCTTGTTTATCTTTCCACTGTTCTCTACCGATAAGATCTTCAGGCTTAATTTGTTTTATCACACAATGTTCTGGTAAAAATGCCCCAAATCTCTGGTTTCTTTTCTTGCCCCTAATACCAATGGCTTCCTGCCCTTTTGGTGCATGTACCCTGCGGACCACAACAAATGGTGCTGTCACCAAAGAATGTACGACCCATTCAGGGATTAAAGAGTGGCTGATGATATCCTTTGGATTAATCTTTAGCAAGTCATGTGGATCTAACGCCATTGTTCTGCAAGCTTTTCCCGAACAAGTATCGAAGGTGCCCTCCCACCTTCTCGGGCAAAAGAAGTGTTGAGTCTGCTGCTAAGATCCCTTCGACTGTTTTTGGTGTCTTCAATGGCTTCAACTAATTTACTGAATACCGCCTCTCGGTCTGAAATCCCTGGGGAATCTGCATTTATACCACTCATTAGGGAAAATAGTGCACCTAATTTTTCAAAAGAACGAATATCATAGGCCATTGCAGGAACTTTTTTTGTTGCTTCTTCCAATTCTTCAATGGTACGCTGTGTAATCCTTGCTGCTGATTGTTTGGACATGACGTGAACATTGACCCCTTCATCCTCTAAGGCTATCAGACGGCTGGCTTGCATTCCGTGGGAAAGAAAAGCACCCGAAATAGCCTTTCCTGGTATGAAGGCAATGACTGGATGACCTACTAATCTAGCAGAAGCATAGGCATCAACTGCGGCAGCACATGCCTGATGAATTCCGAGCAGTTCTTCGCGGTAGCCATAAGCCTGGCTTGGTACATCAACAATCGCGATAATTGCCCGCTTCTCCTGGTGCCGATCCTCCTCGATCACATCACGAATATGTTTAGCAATCATCCATCCCTCTTCAAGTCCGAATTCACCGCACCGTGCTCTTGGGAAGCGGCTAAATTTATCCGGTACAACCGCGAGGAAACGCGCCGGGACGTTCCCGATAAAGGAATCTGCGCAAAGTACAGAAGGGGTTTTACTGATACTTGTGGTTCCATTCGTTAAGAGATTAAACCATTTATGTCCTCTGCTTACTATCTCATTTTCCTGTATGGTCCTCTCAAAGCTATATTCAGCTAGTTTAGTATTCTCGGACTGCTTCCATAAGTGACGAGCTTTTTCCGGCTTAATTGGTTCTGAAGTATCGACCGATTGTAAAAACGTTAGATACCTCTCGACCTGAGTGCTTCTTGGGGAATTTTCTGCCGCTTTTTTAACTGCAGAAAGAATGGCATGCTGAAAAGCTTCAATATCATCATCCACAACTAGATTGGCGAATCCCGTTGCTTCTCTTTGATTCCCGCCAATTGTATTCCAGATTAACTGACGATCCATGGAATCGAATTCCTCAATCCCGGCTTCTTGCTCAATAACTTCAGGCCCATTTAGTCCAAGCCGTCCTTCACGGGTCATGATTAAGATGCTGCATAATCCAGCCGTAATGGACATCCCGCCAAATGCTCCAATTTTTCCGGGAATAATGCCGATAACCGGAACATATTCCCTAAGCGCAACGATGGCAGCCCCGATTTCTGCAATTGACAATAGACCATAGTTTGCTTCTTGCAGTCTTACTCCTCCTGTATCAAACACAATGACTGGGTACACTGATCCTCCTGCTTTATTTTCCTCCAGAGCAAGTTCCAGTGCACCGGCAATTTTAGCACCTGAGACCTCCCCAATTCCACCTCCTTGGAAATTTCCTTCTATAGAAATCACCAATAAAGCAAGACCATGCAGTTCTCCCCTTGCAATCACCACACCATCATCACTTTGTGGTACAATGCCCTGAGGTTCCAAATGTGGTGATTCCATTCCTGAGAATGGGTCCAGTAATTCCCTATAGCTGTATTCATCCAACAAGGATCGTGCCCGTTCACGTCCCCCGCATTCAACAAAGCTATTTTTTAGCGTATCCAGCATCGTTAGCCACCTCCAATGCTTGTGATAAACGTAATGTTACAACTCCTGGAGTGGCACCGAAATCATTAATCTTTATAATGGCTGAAACCTCGTGCTGCGAAAAAAATCTCTCTAAAACGGACTTCCATGTTTCTTTAAACCCTGTTGTACCAGTTCGTATAAGTACTTCTGCAAATGCTCCTTCTGAAGGTTCCATCAAAATTTCCAAATCTCCAGATCCAACTACACCCACATGTGAATTCGACTCCAGTCTTTTTGTTGCGGGAAAACGAAACATTATTTTTTCCATTTGGGCCCTCCTTATTTTCTAATGAGCGAGTACTTACTGAACTCCGATAAATAGCTCGTGTTATTTTTATACAGATAATCAAGGAATAATGTAGCGGCCAGTAAATCCGCACTACCGCCTGGGGAAGCATTGCACTTAATTAAGAATTGGCTTAGTTCTTCTAAAACCTTCCATCCTGTCTGTGTCCAAACTCCGCCTAATATCAGGATTTCAGAAGCAAGTTCCTTCGTAGCGATCAAGCTTCCAGCCCCTCCCCGATGTAAAATACATGTGTCATCAAGACTTGCCATAAGGGCAATTAAGGTATTCAACCTGCAAAGATCCTCTTTGATGCCTCTGCTCCTGGAATCATAAAGAACAGGTAAACATATGTTTCTTATATGCGGGAACCCTTGCTGGGCTTCCCCCAGTGCTCCATTGACCCCATATTTTTCTTTTACTCTTTTACCATTTGTTATTTGTTGTGGCAGGTTCCGATCCGGGAAGAGGGCAAGCTTTCCTGCTTTTTTAGCAATATGGTCCAAAGATGTCTCTCCAGGGTTCATGGCGGCGCTTGAAACAAGCAATCCTAACGCCCAGATAGCACCTTTGTGTGTATTCACACCCCCTGTAGCTTGGAACATATCGATTTCCCCTTGGCGACCGATAGCAGCAATCTCTTCCCTTAATTCCTGGGATGGGACCCTTCCATAGCTTACCTTGGCAATTTCTCTGAACGCCGGCTCTAATGATTTAGCCGATTTAATCATTAGTTCAATAGACATATCATGATGGGAACCTGTGCTTTCAATGTCAACAAGACCTGGCTTTGGCGTCAGTTCTGCCTCCTCAATCAGCGCTCGCACTGCTAAAATTGCAAGATTCTCTGTGTAAGTTTGTAATTTTTCCATTGTCCTGTACCCTGTTACCAGCTTCGGAATTTAGCAGGTGGTTCATATAAACCATCTGACCATTCCACCAGCTCTTCAATATTTTTAGCAGCAAGCAGGGAGCGCTTTGCATCGGTTCTTCTAATTCCTAGATCCTCAGGAAGGGCAATTAGTCCTTCTCTTCTCAATTTATCCGTCTTTCTGACGTCATGTTCAAGCCCAATCGGAGTAACGCCTGCGATAGCCGCTATCGCCTGCCTGCGTTCTTCCATGCTGTTTGCCTTATATAAATAGGCAATCCCTTCTTCTGTAACAATATGTGTGACGTCTTCACCATAAATCATGACTGGTGCAGTTGCGAGACCTGCATCATTTTTTACATCCAAGGCATCCAAAGATTCAACAAACACCGGTTTATTTCCGTTTTGGAATGTTTCTACGACCTGGACTACTAGCTTTTTTCCACGTGAAAGCGGGTTATTATTTGTCTTCATATCCAGCCACGCCTCAGAAGAATGTCTCCTTCCACCCGGGTCATGCCCCATATTTGGTGCACCACCGAACCCTGCAAGCCGCCCGCGGGTAACAGTTGAAGAATTTCCGTAGGTGTCTATTTGCAGACTTGAACCGACGAACAAATCAACGGCATATTGCCCTGCCAGCTGGCATAATGTCCGGTTCGAGCGCAAACTTCCGTCACGGCCTGTAAAAAATACATCCCTCCTTGAAGCCACATATTTTTCCATTCCAACTTCCCCGCCAAAGCAATGAACACTCTCTACCCAGCCGCTTTCAATTGCGGGAATCAGTGTAGGATGCGGGTTTAACGCCCAGTGTTTGCAGATCTTTCCTTTAAGCCCTAGCTTTTCTCCATATGTAGGAAGTAATAATTCCACAGCAGCTGTATTATAGCCAATTCCATGATTCAACGACTTTACTTGATGCTTTTCATAAATACCACGGATGATCATCATTGCCTGCAGCACCTGGATATCTGTAATATGGCGAGGGTCACGGGTAAAAAGTGGCTCAAGTTGATATGGCTTGTCAGCAACTACGACATAGTCAATCCAGGAACCAGGTATATCAACACGAGGAAGTTCGTCCACTAACTCATTCACCTGCGCAATGACTATGCCATCACGAAAAGCTGCTGCTTCAACTAGAGTTGGTGTTTCCTCCGTGTTTGGACCAGTATATAAATTCCCGGCAGCATCAGCCTTGTCAGCAGCCACTAGGGCAACCGAAGGGATTAAGTCAATAAACAGCCTGCCATACAACTCTACATAAGTATGGATCTCACCCATCGTAAGCTTCCCATCCTCCAGCATTTGTGCAATCCGATGGCTTTGCGGGCCTGCGTAGGAAAAATCTACTTTTTTAGCGATTCCATATTCAAACAGATCCAAATGCTCAGGCTGGGAGATACTCGACATAATCATATGCAAATCATATAATTGTTCCGGGTCTGCCTTGGCAAGAGCAGCCGATAGGAATGATGCCTGCTTCTGATTGTTTCCCTCTAGAACGACGCGGTCACCAGGCTGGATTAAGGTTTCAAGCGCCTGGACAATTTTGTTTGTAGGGATAATTCGATTGCTCGTTATGTCTTTCATTTTCTCCATTCTCTTTTCTTTTGCCTCTAATCGTTTTTTCCAAGAGTGTTTTTTAATTGCCTGCATTTGCTTCTATCCCCTTTCTCCTATCAATCTTTTATACTTAAGAATGTTCAGAACAGAAACGCCTAGCCAAAACCAAACAATTTCCAAACCCGTTTTCATCCACAGAAAGAGAACGGGCACCAGGCAGTGCTTTTTTGGATAAACTGGTAAGAACATTTCCTGGAGGCATCTCAATAAAAAGCCTTGTACCGTGCTCACAAAGTATGGAAGAAATATCATGCCACATAACGGGATGGGAAACGTTAAAGGCAAGATCCTGCCTAACCTGTTCCGACGATCTTAAAAGCCTTGCCGTCCGGTTACAAGCATATGGAATGACTGGCCGTCTAAATTTAATTTTTGACAATTCCTCATGTAACGATCTAGAAACTGAGTTTAGCAATGAACAATGGGACGGTATGTTCACATTTAGAAGTTCCGCTGTTCTTGCCCCACTATTTCTGGCACGGTTAATGACCTTGTTGAGAGCAGTAACAGAACCTGCAATCGTGATTTGGTCCGGAGCATTGACATTTGCCGTGTATACAGGTTCTGTCTCTGTAAAACAAGAATTTGCTAGTTCTTTTACTGTCTGTTCATCCATTCCTGTAATGACACCCATTCCATAGCCGCTAGGAAAGGCCTGTTCCATTAGCTGCCCTCTTAGCTTTATCATTCTTAAAGCATCAGCAAACCCAATGGCCTTACATGCAACGGCTGCACTAAAAGCACCTGCAGAATGGCCTGCCACAAAATCTGGAAATACCTCTTCTGCTTCAAATACTTTTAAAATTGCAACTGAGGAAACAAGAAGGCTTATTTGAACTGAGACAGTCGATATCAAAGCTTCCTTAGAATCAAAATTGTAGGCGTTTTCTACAAGTACCTCCATGGATTCTTGAAGAACTGCCTCAACAGCAGGATGTTCAGGCAGTTCCTGGAGCATATTCGGTTTTTGAGAACCTTGGCCAGGAAATAAAAATGCGAGCTTCACCAACTTTCACCACCTTGTTTGAAAACTCAACTACTCTGATAATCTTGTAAAAACCTTATTTATTCTGCGAACCTAACTTTTTCTTCATACTTGAAATGACATCCTCGTTATGACGTTTCAAAAGATTGGCTGCTTCCTTGATGTTTTCTTCTCTTAAAAATTCAATTAACATTTGATGTTCTCTTACAGACTTTTCAATATTTCCATCGTTCGCAAACGATAGGCTTTGGATTCTTAGTAGTGGCCATCCAAGCCTTGAGTACATCGTTTTAATGGTCTCACTTTTACTCATTTCCACAAGTGTCATATGGAAAGAGTGATTTAGTTGGGTATATTGATGAACTTCCGCCTCATCTTTCATTTTTTCTAAAATATCAGCCATTTTTTGCAGGTCCGTTTGGTCTACTCCGTTTCGGCCAATACGTTCGATGGCCATCGTTTCAAGCATGTTGCGTATTTCAAGAAGATCATATATCTCATTCTCCGTATATTCTTTGACCACGGCTCCTTTTCTTGGAATTCTTTCCACAAGGCCTTCTATGGAAAGTAGATAAATAGCTTCCCTAACAGGAGCACGGCTAGTTCCGTACTCTTCTGCATAAATATGTTCGATTAGTTTATCCCCGGGGATTAGTTCCCCCTTAAGAATTTGATCTGTAATATGTTCAGCAATATAATTTGATAATGCATTTTGAGTAAATTTATTCGTTTTCATGACGAAGTCTCCTCCAATATTTTTAAAAATAGTCGACTGTCGATTTTTATTATAGCGACTGAATCAATAGATTTCAATATATTTTGAAAATTTAAAAAAAGATTGACATTTTATTTTCTCACGATTTATTATGAGTTTTAGGAATACAGTCGACTGGCGATTCTCTTATCTTTGTAAACGCTTTCCTTTGTTTCAATTTTCTTCTGAGTATAGACATACGTTTAATTGTTCTGTTCGCTTTCAGTTTTATGCCTGTTGTTTAAAAGAAAAAATTGAAAAGGAGAAATTGCATGATTATTTTTGGGGTCGCAATATTATCTATCTGCTTTTTATCTGGGGTGTTTTTTGGAGATCTCTTAGGTCACATACTTGGAATTAACGCAAATGTCGGGGGTGTAGGCTTTGCAATGCTCATGCTGATCCTACTTGTGGAGTACTTAAAAAAGAAAGATAAGCTTAACAAACAGACACAAGAAGGACTTGCTTTTTGGAGTGGAATGTATATTCCGATCGTTATTGCCATGTCAGCACAACAAAATGTAGTTGCGGCCCTAAATGGAGGTTTTTTGGCTATAATTGCTGGAGTAGTCGTAGTGGTGATTAGCTGGGCCGTAGTTCCTCTTTTAAGCAAGGGTGGCCAGGTAGAGATTCTTGAAATGGATGTGAATGGAGGCGAGCAGGGTGTTAGACATATTAGGTAATCTTCTGCAAAATAATGGGTTAATTGTTGCTTTTGCCATTGTTGGGTTAACTATGTATCTCTCTTATTTTATCTCTAACAAATTAACCAGGGGTCGCATCCATGGGTCTGCTATTGCCATTACCCTTGGTCTTGTCCTCGCTTACATCGGCGGAGTGGTTACAGGAGGAGAAAAAGGGTTATCAGATATTACCCTTTTTTCTGGCATCGGGCTAATGGGCGGCGGAATGCTCAGAGACTTTGCTATCGTTGCTACCTCCTTTGGGGCAAACTTTAGTGAAATCAAGAAAGCTGGTGTAAACGGTGTCCTGTCCTTATTTGTTGGTGTTGTCCTCTCTTTTGTCGTCGGTGTCATTATTGCACTTGCCTTTGGATACAGAGATGCAATTAGCTTAACGACCATTGGTGCTGGGACGGCTACATACATTGTAGGACCAGTAACAGGATCGGCCATTGGTGCAAGTTCCGAAGTTATTACCCTTAGCATCGCAGCAGGACTGGTAAAGTCCATCTTGACAATGATCGGCACACCATTTATTGCAAAATATATTGGATTGAATAACCCGCGTACTGCCATGGTATACGGCGGAATCATGGGCACAACGAGTGGAGTAGCAGGAGGATTAGCCGCAACGGATCCAAAACTAGTTCCTTACGGAGCTGTAACCGCCACTTTTTATACGGGTTTAGGCTGCCTGCTTGCTCCTTCTGTTTTATTTTTGCTGACAAAGGCTGTTTTTGCATAATGTAAGAACATTATCCTTCGTAAAACTATGTACTTCTAGAGCAGTTTTCTCCCTTGACAATTATTTAATACTTTATGTAAATTACGCCCCACAGAAAATGACTTCAAGGAGATAGTATTGTTTCAAAGCAATCTTGGTATTTCTGTACCTAACATGACTAAGATTGCTTAATTTTTTGGAATACATTGGTTAAAGGCGGTTTTGTATTTTAGAATTTTTCTCTAAAACTATTAATTTCAGAGCTTGCTTTACCTAATAACTAAGTCTGGTTTTTTTTTAAAACTATGCTTCCCCTCGATGAAACGTACAGTTCCCGATTTTTGCACACATAACAAGAGAATGTGTCGTTCCAATATTCCCTTTATATTGCACGCCCCTTAAAAGTTCTCCATCTGCTAGGAAAAAAATAAGAAGAGGGGAAATTGCCCCTCTTCCTAATCGGTGTTAATTCATATAGCGATATTCCCTCAGACTATTCAAAATGGAGATTTCCTGCAATAATTTCTCTCCCACATTCGTTTCTCTAACCTTTTTTCTCTTTAGCTCTTCATCTACCACTCTTTTAATTGATAAAACGTCTGTCCCGTTAAGTAAAACTTCTTCTTTTGAATTAAAATGCTTATGGGCGACCAGTTGCATACCGAAGGAATTATATAGTAACGTATATCCTGCTATTCCTGTTGTTGATTGATAAACTTTGGAGAAACCTCCATCGATCACAATCATCATACCATCTGCTTTAATTGGATTTTCTCCCTCAATTTCTTTAACTGGTGTATGCCCATTGATAATATGACCCTGGTCAGGATTCATATCAAATTCTGTCAAGATTTTGCGGCAAATTTCTTCATTTTCACGTAAATAGTAATATGGGTTCTTTCTCTCTTTATGGGTCGCCTTGTCCTTAATAAAGTACCTCTCAAAAGTGGTCATTTCTCTTTTTCCAAAGAGTGATGAATATTCTCCTGTCCATAAATACCAGACCATATCCGTCGCAAGGTCATCCGTGACTTCAGGGTGTGCAAAGGCATGACGTAAATACCGTTCAAAAACATCAAGTAATTCGCGGCCTGAATAGGTATTATTTTCAATAACCATTTTTTCCATATTCCCTTTTTCATCTAAAGGAATACAACCATGTATTAATAGGTTTCCGTTATATTTTAAATAGAGACTCCCTTTCTTCATCAGGAAGTTCATATGTCTGGCAAGCTTTTCTGAATGCTGGACTGAAAATAATAATCTTTCCATAACCTGCTTTTCTTCTTCTAATAATTGTTCAGGCTGCTCTGGATTTACCGTTGCAAAGCACGTATTTTCTAAAGGATAGGTTTTTCCATAAATCGTTATTTCGTTCTTGTCATAATCGATTTTCTCCAGCAAAAGCCTTTCTGACATATTGAAATACGGGCGTCTCTTTATAATAGGCATTTCAAGTTTGAACTGAATCATCGCAATGGCTTGATGAATTTTCGTTATTTGTAATGTTTCATGATCAGATAGCTTCTGATCAGAATGTACCTTAGGTCTGAAAGCCGGATTATCCTGATAGTATTTCTCCGCAAGATTCAGCAGAGGCCTAAGATTGATTCCATATACATCTTCAATAATATCAAGATTGTCATATCTTGCGCTGATACGAATGATATTAGCAAGACAAACCATTGAACCTGCAAAAGCACCTATCCATAGTACATCATGGTTTCCCCACTGAATGTCAACGGAATGATAATTGATCAGAGTATCCATGATTTTATCAGGTTCGGGTCCCCGATCATAAATATCCCCCACTACATGAAGATGGTCGACAACCAATCTTTGGGTGGTATACGCAAGCCCTGTTATGAGTTTATCAGCCTGACCCAAGGAGATAATCTGCTCGACAATTTCTTTATAATATTGCTCCTTATTTTCAGATTGGTTCGTTTTGTATAGCAGCTCTTCTATAACAAACACAAACTGACTCGGCAATGCTTTTCGTAATTTCGACCGTGTATATTTGGAGGAAGCATGAGAAATAAGCCTGATCATCCGCTCAATGATTACAATATACCATCGGTTTAATTCTTGTTCATTGCTAAAATGACTTTTCATTAATTTTAATTTTTCTTCAGGATAATAAACTAATGTCGCAAAATCATTTATTTCTTTTTCAAATAAAACGTCTTGAAACAAGTCTCTGATTCTCTTTTTTACATTCCCCGAACCATTTCTTAATACATGTTGAAAAGCTTGATACTCCCCATGTAAATCGCTGACAAAATGTTCTGTCCCCTTTGGAAGATTAAGAATGGCTTCTAATTTAATAATTTCAGTTACCACTTTTTCTTCGCAATCATATTTTTGAAGGAGTAAATCTAGATATTTTGAGTTCAAAAGTATGTATCCCCTTTCAAAATTCCCCATATATTTTCGTTGTAAAAGATTGAGATTAATTATGTATTATATCAGAAAAGACAAATAATAGTTTGTAATATTTAGAATTTGATTTCCTTAATAGAATCGTATCAGCAAGTTGACCAATGTTGTTTTTCCGGCACCAGTAGGACCAACAATTGCCGGACGTCAAAAAGCCTTGATTTCTCAAGGCTCACTTTCTTACTTTTTTTGATAAGTTAAAGGTGTTACACCAGTAAATTTCTTAAATGCCCTGCTAAAATAAGCAGGGTTATTTTTAAAGCCTATTTTTTCTGCTACATCGCAGATCTTTAAATGATTAGTTTGAGCGATAAGTTCCATCGCCCTATTCATACGATATTGCATTAAGTAATCTGTAAAGGTTTGTCCGGTTTCTTTTTTAAATTTCTTACCTAAGTAGTCCTTATTCATAAAGATTATTTCTTGAGCGAGCCACTTTAAAGTTAAATCAGGATTACTTATTTGTTTATCAATCTCTTCAATAATTTGATTTATAACCATACTATATTGTTTTTTGGCATTGTCTTTTGGATAAACTTTGCCTAGATCATTTGTAATGTTAATTAAATCTGTTTTGATAGAGTCTATATTATCCGTTTGGAATATAACTAATAGAGCACCTGACTGATAATAAAAGAGCTCAGAATTATCCAGTCTAGAAGCCTTTATTGGATTGTGATTTAACAGATAACTAATCTGATTCATATATTACCCCCTATCTTATTATTAACTTGATTAATATAATAATAGGATATGAGTACGATCAAGCAACTACATAGCCCCAAATAGTTTAGGAACAAACAAGGTAATGGCTGGAACATACGTTACGAGCAGTAACGTAACAATTAAACCTGCCATGAAAATTAATAATGGTCTCGTTACAGCCTCTATGCTAACTCCCCCAACACTGCATCCGACAAACAAACTGCTTCCGGATGGTGGACTCACGATACCGATACAGAGGTTAAAAACCAAAACAATTCCAAAATGAACAGGATCCATGCCTATTTGAGTTACAATTGGCAAAAAGATAGGGGTAAAAATCAGGATCGCTGGTGTAATATCCATTACGGTGCCGACTAATAACAATACAACATTAATAATCAATAGAATAACAATAGGATTATCTGAAATGGATAATACAGCCTCGCTAATTGCAGCTGGTATACCGCTAAACGCCATTACCCAGGACATGATCGATGAAGCAGCAACCAGAAATAGCACAATACCTGTCATAACAACTGTTTCACTCAAAATGTTGGGAACATCGGACCACTTTAAGGTTTTATAAATGATAGATAGAATAACGGAATATAAAACAGCGACGGCAGAACCTTCCGTTGCAGTAAAGACTCCTCCTGCTACAATTCCCCCGATTACGATCACGATGAGCAGTAAGCTAGGAATGGCTTCAATAATAACTTTTGTACCCTCAGAAAAGCTCGGTCTTTTTGCTACTGGATATTTCTCTTTTTTAGCAATATAGTAGGCAATAGCCATAACTGTTAGCCCCATTAGGATTCCCGGTACATATCCCGCTAAAAACAATGCGGCAATGGATGTACCTCCGCTGACCATCGAATAAATAATAAATGCTCCGCTCGGAGGAATCAGTAAACCTGCAGGAGAAGAGGCAATATTTACAGCTGCAGAATATGCTTTATTATACCCTTCCTTTTCCTGAAGCGGAGCCATAGTACCACCGATGGCAGCCGCTGCCGCTACTGCAGATCCTGAGATCGACCCAAACAGCATGTTCCCTACGACATTCGTATGAGCTAGTGATCCGGGAAGACTACCGCCCATCAACTTTGCCAGGTTGACAAGACGCAGGGCGATTCCCCCGTTATTCATAATAATTCCTGACAAAATAAAGAAGATAACTGCCAAAAGAGAAAAACTGTCGATCCCAGTTACCATTTTTTGAGCTGCCGTAAAAATGGCAACGTCAAACGGTACAATCAATATCGCAGCAATAAAAGAGGCTATCCCTGTAGCTACAGAAATCGGGACCCCCATTGCCATTAAAATAATAAAGCTTATTACCATCACTAAACCTGTTTCAATCGCACCCATGAAAAACTCCTCCTTTCATCTCTATAAAATTTTTTCTTTCTTTTTCAACCAATCGGGCATATTTAATAGTTGATAAATGATAATGATCGCTCCGGAAATAGGTACAATGGAATAGATCACTCCCATTGGAATTTGCAGAATTGGTGTCAACTGTGTCATAGTTGTGGATACTATGTTTAATCCGCCTTTGATCATGACTGCACCGGCAAAACTAATTATGAACAAATCATTAACCAGTCTAAGTGCTTTTTGATTTTTTCCTTTTAATTTATCCAATAAACCGGTTATCGCCAAATGCTCGTTTTTGCCGAAAGCATAACTTGCTCCTAACATAGTGGTCCATATAAGTCCGAAACGAAGCAATTCTTCTGTAATCGTGCTCGGATCACCCAATATGTATCGGCTAAAGACCTGCCAGATTGCACCGATAACCATGATGACGGTGAATAAGCACCCTACAAACATAATTAACTTATCCAGAAAACTTCGTATTGTTTTCATAACCTAAACCCCTTCTTTTAAATCGGTGTCTTTTTCTATTGTTTTTTTCCTGTCATGGTAACTTTGTCACTCAAAATAAAATAGAAAGGGCAAGCCATTATTTCGCCCTATCATTTCTACTAGCAAGGCGCAGCTTGACCCTTTCCTCTATTATTTTAGAGCTTCAATTGCATCCATGATTTCTTTGATTTTAGGATCTTTCTTGCTATATTCCTCATGCATCGGCTTAACCTTTTCGATAAACGGCGCTTTATCGACCTCGTTGAATTTCACGCCCATCTCGGACTCTGCTTCTGTTATCGCCTCTTCGATTGCTTTATTCCATAGTTCCTTTTGGTATTCTGTAGACGACCCCGCTGCATCAGTTAGAATTTTCTGCTGTTCTTCAGATAGGCTGTCCCATGTAGCAGCACTCATAACGAGAATATCTGGGATCATTGTATGCTCATTGATTGAAAATTCTTTCGCAACTTCTCCGTGCTTTCCAGTTGTTAATGCGGTTTCATTACTTTCCGCACCATCAATAACTCCCGCTTGCAGTGCCGTATAAACCTCTCCATACGCCATTGGTGTTGCGTTCCCACCTAATAATTTCACCATATCGATTGCTGTCGGTGAATCCTGAACACGAATCTTTAAACCTTTTAAATCATTTGGAGTATTTATCGCCTTATCTTTTGTATAGAAGCTTCTTGCCCCAGAATCATAGTAAGTCAAACCTACAAATTTTTTATCCTTGTTTGCCAGGTAAAGCTTTTGAACCGCTTCCGATTCCATGGATTTATAAAAATGATCTTTGCTGACAAATAAATATGGGAGACTGAAAACAGCATATTCAGGAGCAAAGCTCTCCAGAGCTGCGGCGCTCACTTTCGTCATATCTACAGCTCCGCCTTGCAGCTGCTCTAATACTTCTTTTTCTGCTCCAAGTACACCATTAGCAAAAATTTGAATTTTCATTTGCCCATCAGACTCTTCTTCTACCTTCTTGGAGAAATCAGCAAGTGCTTTGTGAACCGGATGGTCTTCACTCATGTTATGGGCAAGCTTAAAAGTTTTCTCCTCTACCCCAGTTTCCTTTCCGCCTGTGTCAGCTGCATTGCTTCCTGCATTGCCACATCCAGCCAAAAGTCCAGCTATTAATATTCCAGATGTAACAAAAGATATTAATTTTCTCATTATAATTGACCCCCATTTTCTAAATTATTTATTTTTCTTAAATCTCAGAAAAATCAATGCATATTCTTTTACTTATTTATACTTTGCTTTAATCATTTCCCTCCCCTAATACTCTTGCATTAAACATGATGTAAAATCTTCGTCTCCATTCATTTCAAATGAAAAGTGACTCTTTCTCCCCTTCAGTTTGTAAGCCTTAAGGATTATGACGAAAAAAAAGAGACCCACAACAGAAGGACCTGAATAAAATAACAGGCAATCCGTGTGAGTCTCCATTTCTCCGTCACATATTATTAACTTAATTACTATATTAATAGTTTTTGAAAACGATGTCAATCCGTTTTTTTCATAGTTTCACCTAATAGACTTTAAAGACATTAAAACAGCCCCACCAAGCACTAACCTTGTGGGGCTGTTTATTATTTGCTTAATGTTTCATCAACCTTATATCAAATACTCAATATAAGCTGCATTCAACGTATCTTAATCAGTCTTCGCTTTTAATTTTAGCTGAATCAGCCTTCCACAAGTGATCCTCTACAAAAGCGGCATAAAACAACTGCCAAACTTCCCAGTCATGCGCTGCAGGAATCTCAAGATAAGAGTGGTCGATATTCTTAGCAGTCAGTGCATTGCTTAAATCTTGCACCGGTTTAAGCCCAAAATCCCAGGTACCCGCACCCATCATTACGGAAGGTTTGTCCAAATTGCTGTAAGTGTCGATATTTTTCAGTTCATCTCCATTAGCAGCTGCACTCCAAATACCAAAATAAGCAAACTCATCAGCATGGTAGTAATACATCCGACTGGTAGTTATCCCACCCATCGACAAACCAGCGTAAGCGCGCCCCTCAGGTGTATCATGCACATTGTAGTTAGCTTCAATATAAGGCATGATATATTCAAACTGGTCTTCTTCTATTTTTTTATAGTCCCACCCAAAGTCCTGATTATTCATGGTCACTACCACAAACGGCTCTGCAGTTCCATCTGCAATCAGATTATCCATAATATTAGCCACTGCGCCCTCATTCATCCAACGTAATTCATTGCCATACTTATCGCCAGAATTGCCATGGGACAGGTAAAGTACCTTGTAAGGCTTGTTGCGGTTTTCATTGTATCCGTGAGGCAGGTAAACAGCAAGCCCGCGTTTATCACCGGCAGCTCCTGTATAGGCTACGGTTTCCACTTTGCCATTCTTACTTTTACGTGGAAGCTCTACCGAGCGATCCAGCCACTCTCCCGTTCCCATTGTTTTCGAATTATATGGAACATATACCATACTTGACAAGCTATCAATACCTGTCGCAGTATTCATCAGCGTCGGATTGTTAGGGTCATCCAGTCTTGTGGTTGTAGTACCATCCGGATTGGTAATGCGGAAATTGTAGACAAAAGCGCCGCTGGACAGAGGAACTTTGACCCCCCACAAATTTTTGCCCAGTTTTTCCATGGATACATAATATGTAGTATCAGCATTACCGCCAGCAGGGAACATGCCCGCTTTATACTCCTCCGGTTTATATGGGCGTGAAAACCCATCTTCGATTGTGAAATGATGGAAAGTGTCGCTATATAGTTCAACCTTTGTTGCTGCTTTAGTCTCATCCTCGTAAATAAACGTTGCATAATAGCCGGTTGGAGAAGCTGTATCCGCCTCCACAGTTACGCCGGGTTTATAATCAGTGTAATCAACTCCAGGTGACTCTGAAGCAAAGACTAACATGTTGTTGCTAAAGATCGAGCAAACCATTAAAAGCATGATTCCTAGAATTAAAATTTTCTTCATTACCCTACTCCTTTCTCTCATACGAAATTAGTTAGTATTGTATAGTTTTATCAAGGTGTGATTTGATTATATTATTTTTCGAAATTATTAGAAATGTAAAATAAAGAGGTTAAATTTCACAATAAAGAGGTGTTCTATTAATTAATTTGAGGAGATGGAGGACGTTTGAAGTTTGTGAAAAAAAATAACCCAACAGTGTTTACAACTGTCGGGTTCCTTCTTTTATATTTTTAAGTCTGCGCTTAGGATTTATATACTGTAACTTATCTCTTGTAGTTAAAATCAGGTATTTCTGTCCAACGTCTTTTAAGCTCATGTGCTGCATATTTTGGTTTCCGATCGCGAGTAAAGATACCTTTTTTGTTTCCTTGAACTCGGACAATTCCTTGACCGGTTGCAAAATCAGCAAAATTCCATACCTGTTCACCAACGAAATGATTAAATTCATCAAACACTTCGTGGTTTGCTCTATAGAAAGCTACTTGGTATTCTTCGGTAAACATAACAGGTTCGACATCATGTAATCCAGCAACTGTATCAGCGCCATACTCGGTCATCATAAATGGCTTTTCGGGGCAACGTTTAAGCCAGCTATTAAATTCCGAACGAAGTTTTTCTTTAGCAGAGTCCAAATCACCACCGTCAACATACCAACCATAGTATCGGTTAAAGGTAAGGATATCCAGCAGTTCCGCTACTTGGTCCTTTTCAGGTGAAGATTGTATTTCTGTAACAATCGTTACAGGACGTTTTTGCGGGTCCGTTTCTTTTGCCAGCTGGACTAACGGTTTAAAGTATTCATATGCTCCCTCTTCTTCCGTTGCCGCTTCATTCGCTATATTCCACATAACCACAGAAGGATGGTTTTTATCTCGTTCGATTAATTCTTTGATCACTTGTTGGTGATGTTCGAATGTTTTTAGCTCCTTCCAGGTATCCCGTTTCTGTCCGCCCAAAAACACTACCATCATGTTCAAATGCAAACCAACTGCGGGTACTTCATCAATAATAACAAATCCTTCACGGTCAGCTAGACGCATGATTTCCTCCGAATATGGGTAATGTGCTGTCCGGAATGAATTTGCTCCAATCCATTTCATCAGATTGAAGTCCATTACGTTAGCAACTTCGTCAAACCCTCTTCCGTGCATCGGTGTATCTTCATGCTTACCAAATCCTTTAAAATAAAATGGCTTATTATTAATAAGGAAATTTCCATCTTTAGCCTCTACCGTTCTTACACCAAACGGCTGTTCATAAAGATCGATCACGTTTCCATCTTTTTCCAATTGAATTTGAAGGGTATATAAGTAGGCATTTAATGGCTCCCACAGCTGTACATTTGGGATGTTGATGGTACCTGCAGCACCTTCTGATTGTCCTACAACAACTCCAGATTCGTCTATGGCCTTTACTTTAACTTGTGAGATTCCGGCTAACTCAATAGAGTAATGAACCTTTCCATCTATTTCAGTTACAATGGTTACATCTTTAACATGAGTAGCAGGTGTTGTGTAAATTTTCACGGGACGGTGTATGCCAGCGTAATTGAAGAAGTCAAAATTTGGTCGGTTACTTAATACTTTACCTTTACCAGCTATATCCTTTTCTATTACTGTTCCAACTGGTAAAGTCGAGTAATCAACAATGTTGTTGACTGCAACCGTTAAACGATTTTTACCTTTTTTTAAAAAATTATTTAATTCTGCCTCAAACGGTAAGAATCCGCCCTTATGCTTCACAACTAGTTCACCATTTACAAATACCTTAGCTAGATGTGTTGCCGAACCGAATCGTAATACCACACGCTCAGATTGAAGTGCTGCAGGGATAGAAAATTCCCGTTCATACCAAACCCAGCCAACATGATCGCGTATACTTGCATTTACTCCAATATCATTATAAGAGGATGGAACCGCCATGTTCATTGTGTCGGTTAATTTAGCATTTTGCCAATTATCCTTAAAGCCAATTCCCGAATCAAGCTTAAAATTCCAAATCCCATTTAAATCGATGATACTACGTGTTTCCGTAACAATAGGATATAACATTACTATCTCTCCTTTTTATAAAACCCATTGACATGTTTATGAATCTATTTGACAAGATTTTTGTATTTTAAAGTTATTTGTTCTGGGACACTATCCAAAGCCTCATTAAGCTGTTTTACTAGAGTATCTAACATATCTTCATTAAAATTCTGTGGGTTAAAAGCCACCAAGGCCCGTAGTGGCATAAATTTCATCATCGCCTGAAACATTTGGAATTCATCTGTGTCTTCAGATCTGTTTGCAAATGGGCTTCCTGCAAATACCTTAGTTAAAGTTTTTTGTGCAATTGGAGAAAGAACTAGATCTCCCATTAAATCGCCAATAGTTGTATTTCGATGTACAGATTTTTTAATAGACACAGTCGATTTAACCTGTACTCTTCCTTTTAACTGAATATCTGCTGAAGACTTACCTACCAAAATTTCAAACTCACCACTTTCAACATGCCAGTCTTGAAGGTCGACATTATAATAAGCAAACGATCTTTTATCCAAGACAAATGAAACTATTTTTTCTTCACTCGGTTGTAATTGCACCTTTTCAAAGCCTTTTAATTCTTTTTCAGGTCTTATCACGGTACTTTCCACATCCCGTACGTATAGCTGAATAATTTCCTTCCCTGCCACATTCCCTGTGTTCTTTACTGTAACTGATATTTCAACTAATTCATTATCAAAAATTTCTTCATTATTTATTGAGAGATTAGAATATTCAAAGCTTGTATAGCTTAATCCATAACCAAAAGGAAATAACGGTTCGATTCCTTTCGCATCGTAATAGCGGTATCCAACAAACAATCCTTCCTTATATTCTACTTTGTCACCTTCACCTGGGAAGTTGAGATAGGAAGGGTTATGACGCAGTTCCTTCGGGAAAGTTTCAGCTAATTTTCCGCTTGGATTTGCCGCACCAAATAGAAGATCGGCGATTGCGCCGCCTAGTGCCTGGCCTCCAAGATATGCTTCAAGCAATCCTTTTACTTGGTCAATCCAAGGCATCTCCACGGGTGCACCGTTACTTAACACAACTATAACATTAGGCTGAACTTCTGCTACAGCCTCAATTAAACCGCGGTGATTGTCTGGAATTCTTAAATGCTCTCTATCATATCCTTCAGATTCGTAACGATTAGGCAGACCCACAAATAGTATGGCAACATCAGCTTTTATGGCTGCTTCTTTTGCCTCAGTCAATAAATTTTCATCGATTGCATCCTTTTCCAGTTCATAACCTTGGGCATAAAAAACACTTGCATTTGGAGCCGAATTTTCAATTTCATCAAAAATATTTTCAAGTTTTGTCGGGTTCACATGTGAACTTCCTCCCCCTTGGTATCTTGACTTTTTGGCAAACTCACCGATCACCGCTATAGTACCATCTTTTTTCAAAGGGAGAATATGGTCTTCATTCTTTAAAAGAACCATACTTTCTCTTGCTACTTCTCTAGCTAACTGGTGGTGTTCTTCCTTATCGTAGGTTGCATTTTCTTTGTTGTTATCAACTGCCTTAAAAATAATATTAAGAAGCCTTTCTACCGCTAGATCTAATTTCTCTTCAGATAGCTCACCGTTCTTGACTGCTTCCACAATTTTTTTGTCCCCTAGACCATTACTTGAAGGCATTTCTAGTTCCAGACCTGCTTCCAACCCCTTGGTGCGTTCATTTACCGCACCCCAGTCTGAAACAACGAAGCCTTCAAATCCCCATTCTTCTTTTAAAATATCGTTTAATAACGTCTTATTTTCTGAAGCGTATTCACCATTTACCTTGTTATAAGAGCACATAACTGTCCATGGCTGAGATTTCTTAACTGCGTTTTCAAAGCTAGCAAGGTAGATTTCTCTTAAAGTTCTTTCATCAACGATTGCGTCAACAGACATGCGGCGATGTTCTTGGTTGTTAGCGGCAAAATGTTTAAGAGAAGTACCAATTCCCTCACTTTGAACACCCTTAATATGACTTGCTGCTAATTCCGAAGAAAGATAAGGATCTTCTGAAAAATATTCAAAGTTTCTTCCACAAAGAGGCGAGCGTTTAATATTGGCTCCGGGTCCAAGTAATACGGCTACATCCTCAGCCTGACATTCTTCTCCTAATGCAATCCCAACTTTTTCTACAAGTGAACGATTCCAAGTACTGGCGAGACCAGCTGCAGACGGAAAACAGGTAGCCGGCACACTATTATATAGTCCCAAATGATCTGCACTTTCCTGCTGCTTCCGTAAACCATGCGGACCGTCAGTAACCATAATCGATGGAATCCCCAGTCGTTCAATCCCTTTCAAATGCCAAAAATCTAATCCTGAACAAAGGCTCGCCTTTTCCTCAAGCGACATCTCGTTAATTAATCGTTTAATATCTCTTCTCATAATATCCTCCTTATAATAACTGCCTTTTTTTAATTGGTGAATTTTTTAAAATCGCAGTGTTTTACTTCTCATACGCACCTTCCACTCTTTGTAACTTAGTGAAGACATTGCTGCTAAAAAACATTAGTAGTAATGCAGGCACACTCCCACTAAAAAAAGGAATGAATCCGGGAAATTTACCTAGTATTAAAAAGAAACCTCCTGTTAGTACTGTCATTACGAATGTTGTAATGGGATTAATCGTCATTAAGATAACCGCATTTTTAATTGCTGCTCTAACCCCAACCTTAAAATGTACAAGAACAGGAAAAATATATAATAAGGTAAGGAGGAAAATTAAAATCATTACTACATTGGGAATATAGAGTAATTTTAGTATTGGTAAGGTTATTGCTTCTACAATCTTCATATTAGAATATAGAAAACAGCCTAAAGCGATAATAATCAAACCGGCACCATTACTTTTTATAAATTCATCTTTATAAACCTCCCAGAACGTTTGAAATACATGAATATCCTCCTTCATGACCCATTTTCGGACGACTGCGAACATCGCAGTTGTTGCAGGGAAAAAACCTAGAACCACCAGACCAAGAAAAGTAAAGAGAATCCAAAGTAGGTTTACATACATTAATCTCGTAACCCACTCAGAAATACCATAAATGCCCCTCATAAATGCTCCCACTAAATACTCACTCCTATATGGCCACCATCCGTATCCTATTAAGGAAAATAGCCCTAACCTATTTGATAGAGCTATACATTTTCCTCTTTTACCCCTTACCCTTTAACTGAGCCTAACGCAATTCCCTTTACCAAGTATTTTTGGAAAAATGGATACGCAATTAAAATCGGTAATACCCCGATAACAGCAATCGCCATACGCACTCCTGTAGAAGGAATTTGCGCAGCTGCCTCACTTGCATTGGTTCCCAAATCGCTGCTAGCTAAGAACTGAATATCGGCCAGCATCCTATTTAATATATTTTGAATACTAAATAGGGATGGATCGGTGATATAAACCATACCGTTAAACCAGTCATTCCAATAATGAATCGTTTGAAGCAATCCAATGGTTGCTAAAATTGGTAATGATAAAGGCAGGATGATGGAGAAAAAGGTCCTAAATTCACCTGCCCCATCCATTCGGGCTGATTCAATTATAGGCTCTGGAATGGATGTGATAAAAAAGGTCCGCATTAATAACACGTTAAAACCATTCATAAGCAAACCAGGTACAATTAAGGCCCAAATCGTATTTTTCAAATCAAACATTTGGGTGTAAACAAGATAAGTTGGTACGAGTCCACCGTTGAATAATAAGGTAAAGAAAACGAAGAAAGCAAAAAAGTTTCTAAAAGGCAGGTCACGGCGAGAAAGTGCATATGCCAAAAACGCAGTTATGGCTAAACTAACAAATGTTCCAACGACTGTTACGAAAATGGTAATGCCGTAAGCCCTTAAAATACTTGATGAATTTTTAAATAAATACTCATAGGCTTCTAAGCTAATCTCCCTAGGGAAAAAGGAATAACCATCCTTTAAAATAGCTGTTTCACCTGTTAGAGAAGAAGATAAAAGAATAATAAAGGGAATGATACTGCCTGCTGCTAAAACGATTAAAAAGATATGGGAAACCCATTGCATGATTCGATCAGATTTATACATTCTACTCCACCTCCAGCTTAAAATAATGCATTGTCTTTACTTTTTCTACGAACAAGATAGTTCGATAATAAAACCAGTACAAATCCAACGATAGATTGATATAAACCTGCTGCAGCTGACATTCCAATATCCCCAAGCTGCATTAAACCTCGGTAAACATAAGTATCAATAACATTGGTGGTATCATAGATTGCACCTGAATTCATTGGCACTTGATAGGAATAAACCAAAATCAGAGTAGAAGATCCGCCCAATTGCTAGTAATGTCATCATGATAATGACGGGCATAATCGATGGAATGGTAATGTGAATCATTTGCTGCCATTTATTTGCTCCATCTAAAGTAGCAGCTTCATAGTACTCTTGATCGATCCCAATAATAGCTGCCAAGTAGATGACACATAAGAACCCCACACCTTTCCACATATTGATAAAGGTTAAGATATACGGCCAATATTCGGCTTCGTTATACCATGAAACTCCATCAAGCCCTAATAATGGCAGGATTGTTTTGTTCAAATAACCAACATCTTCACTTAAAAAGGCAAATCCCAAATAACTAACAATGACCATCGAAATCAAAAATGGCAATAAAATGACACTTTGATAAAAGCTTTTCATTAGTTTATTTTTAATTTCATTAAGCATTATGGCTATACCGATTGCCAAAATGGTATTTAAAATAATAAATCCTCCATTATATAAAATGGTGTTTCGGGTTATTACAAAGGCGTCTCTTGTACGAAATAAGTATTCAAAGTTTTTAAAGCCGATCCAATCACTGGCTAGGATTCCCTTTGCATAGTTAATATCTTTAAAAGCAATGATTAGTCCGAACATCGGTAAATAATTGTTGATCAATAAATAGATTAATCCAGGCACCATCATGATAAATAGAGGTAAAAACCTTTTAAATTTGATCATCCTCGTGTTTGCCTTGCTAACAGGCAATGCATGGACCCCTGCTTTCATTTTCTTTACTGTAACTTCTGACATCCATTTTTCCCCCTTACCGATTAAATTGTTTCCGCTTACAAAAGTCCTTTATTTCTTGCTATATTTTTATTTTAGCTGACAGGTTGAATTGGAAATATCGGTATTACGACTTCTTATTTTCGTTTATCCGACTATTAGGAATTTGTTTTTTTTATATTTCAGTCTCGAAAGGTCATCAAAAAAGAGAGCTAAACATTAGCTCTCCATTTCACCCTTATTTATTTTTTTTCCATTCGTCAAACTGTTTTTGTTTCTCGTTAATTATTTTACCAAGTCCAGATTCTTTAAGCTTATTATTAAATTCAGCTAAACTTTTCTCTGGATCAAGAGTACCTGATTCAAGTCCTAACTTATATTGATTTAATACGTTCATAGAGGCTGCGATTTCTGTTTTTACTGAATCAGGATTGAAAGTAAAACCAAAGGCTGGGGACAATACAGCCGAATCGTTATGCTTTTTCATAACATCCCAATATTCCGCAGTATTTCCTTCCCAAGGATATGTTAGGAAGTTGTTTCCGATTTCCCACTGGTTAAATACATATTTTGATTCCTTCACACCATCTGGCAATTTAATGGTTCCATCTGAGTTTTTAACATAATGTTTACCTTCAATTCCAAGATCAAGTAAATTCATAATATCTTTATCAGAATAAAGTAAATTGATGAATTCCATTGCTTTTTCAGGATTTTCACTGTTCCGGGCGATGGACATATTAAAGCCTGTCGCTGCATCCGTATACGAATATACATCCGAAAGTTTTACTGATACCATATCATGCCCTGTTATTCCCTTCTCTTGCACATCAAAGCCTGGCTTCATTTTAGCAAAATACCCAAATCCTTTATTTGCTTTCACAAGGTTAGCAGCTGATTCTTTCGATGTAGCTGAATCCTTGATAATATAGCCCGCTTTAAACCATTTTCTTGCTAATTCAACAGCTTCAACATATTGAGGATCTTCAAACATGTTTACAATTTCCTTATCTTTAAAGGACACTACTCCAAGGTTATCGCCCAGCACATCAAATTTTCCAGCTGCAATCGCAGTAGCAACCGACGTTCCCATTGACGTGTTTACTACAGGTGTTAAAGTTGGTTCGTTTTCTTTGATGGTCTTAAATACATTTTCCAAGTCGGTATATGATTTGATTTTAGAAAGGTCAATACTATATTTATCAACTAAATCCTTTCTCATAGCAAATCCATAATAAGAACCCCAGTCTCTTATACTTGGAATTCCGTATATTTTATCGTTAACTTTATTACCTTCCAGAAGATGTTCAGGAACTACTTTTGTAATATCTTGACCATGTGACTTAAGTAAATCATCTAATGGGATATACAGCCCTTTGACTGCTTGTGTATTGTAGCCATAGAATGATGAAGATAGGACTAAATCTAGTTTTTCATTGCTTGTTAACATCAAGTTTTGTTGCTGCTGCCATGCAGCACCACCGATTGGCACCAATTTAACGGTAGCATTAATCTTCTTTTTAGAAATTTTATTAATTTCTTCTTGAACCAAAGGAAGATCGTCAATGCTTGAAGTTGTAGTTAAATATACCATTGTAATTTCATATGTTTCATCCTTTGAACTTGTTCCTTCCTTTTTGCCGGTACTGCTTTCTTTTGAGCTGCAGCCAGCCAAAACTAACAAGACTGACATAATAATCATGATAAACTTCGTAAAACTCTTCATCTTCTCTTCCCCCTTATATTATTAGTTGATACGTTGAAAACCCTATCTGAAAGCGCTATCAACCATCTGATTTTAGTATAGAGGATAGATAAAAATACACTTACTAAAAATACGACCTTTTATTTTCATTATTACGACTTTTTGGTTGAAAGTGATAGTCTTCTAAATTCCATTGGATTTAATTCCGTTGACTTCTTAAAAATGGTAGAAAAGTAGGAAAAATTTGAATATCCTGCAGCTAAAGCAACTTCACTAACAGGTAAACTAGTCTCTACTAACAAATTTTTAGCATATTCAATCCGTTGCTGCTGTAAGTAGTCAGATAGCGATAAACCTGTTTGTTTTTTAAATATCCTTGTTAAATAATCTGGATTTAGATAAACGTAATTAGCAATGTCTTCCCGTGTTAGCCGTTGTTCGCCTAAATGATTCTGGATATACTGCTTTACCACGTCAACTACAGATCCCTTTTCTTGAGGAAGATGTAATTGGTTCATCGTTACCTCCACAATAAAAATAATCCAATCTTGGAGAGAGCATAACGACTTTAGTACTTTTACAGGCTTTTCGGTGAGTAAGTTTTGTGAAAATACTTGATTTGCCTGAATGCCTTTAACCTGAAGGACATAGAAAATTTGTTGTAAAAAGTCTTGATAAAATAAATGTAAAGATTGACCGGTAATATAATCGAGTGTTTTCCACCGTTCAAAATAGTTATTAAGCTGATCCAAAAATTTTTCCTTTTGTCCGCTTTTCATTAAATTTGCCCATTCCGTAGAAGGAAACTGAGGATAAGAGGATAAACCTTTTTTCTCGTTTTTATAAAGAATTGTTTGATTGCTAATCGTAACATTATTGCTATCAAGTTCTATTAATTTATGAACCATACTCATTACGTCTTGGATACCCACCCGATTTCCTAAATAACAACAAAGATCACATGAATGATTTTGAGAGAATTGAGAAATATATTGATCCAATTTATTTGTAAGTTCATTCAAGTCCACTGGACTTAAAAAGGGTATAATAACCAATACATAACCGGTATCTAAATTAATCACATCCGCATTGATACCGTTATTTGAAATTACTTCAGACATTACTTTTTGAAGAGCTGCTAATTTAACCTTTTCTTCATGAACTGTAAACTCTTTTTTCCACCGTAAAACATTGAATAATACAGGCAAAAAGGTTGTTGATTCAAAGTACGATACGTGATGCTTTTCGAGATGTTCCGCAATCTCATTTGCATCAGATGGGATAACTTGTTGGATTAAATCTAACCAGAACCGCTGCCTTAGTACTTCACCATGATTCTTTTTTAGTTCTAGGTAAGATTCCTCAACATTTTTAACCTCTTGATCCTTTTTTATTTTTTCCAAAGCTTCTTCAATAACCTCTTCTAGTTCCTCATAATCAACTGGTTTTAATAGATAGTTCAAGCTTTTTAGTTGCAGTGCTTGTTTAGCATAGGAAAAATCTGAATGGCACGTTAGAAAAATAGCTTCTGTATCAGGATAGTTTTCCCTCACCCACTTCAATAAGTCAAACCCTGACCCTTTTGGCATTTCAATGTCACATAATAACAGGTCTACCTGATTATTTAAAAATACTTCTTGTGCCGACGTTAAATTATGAGCAGTATATACGTTTGAAATATTAAATTTATCCCAATTAACCCCGGCTTGTACACCTCTTATGGAATGTACCTCATCATCAACAATAAGAACATGATACTGTTTCATAACTACTACCCCTTTCACCCTTGCATCACTTCAGCGGGAATTCGAATCCAAACTGCTGCTCCCCACCCAGGTTCATTTGAAAAATGTATAGACGATTTTTCTCCATATAGCAGCGTTAATCTTTGTTTAATGTTCCAGATTCCTATTCTTTCACCTTCATTGCTTGGTAGATATTGATCATTTTCTAATGCATTTAATATTTCTTCTGAGAACCCTTCACCTGTATCTTGGACTCTGATATTAATAAACTCAGGATTCACATCCTTGCTTATCATGATATAGATTTCCATGTGTTCGTCTAAATTAAATGCGTGTTTAATTGAATTTTCAGTAAGGGTTTGAATCATAAGTGGTGGAATTTTACATTTCTTCAACTCGGGTGGTACTTCAACAGAATAGTTAAAGCTCTCCGGAAACCGAAGTTGTTGAATTCTTAGGTAATTCTTAGTGTGTTTGATTTCGTCATTAAGACTAACAAAATAGGAATTACTACGGAACATGAACCTGAAATAATCCGCTAAACATTTTGCCATTTCCTGGATAACACTAAACTCCTTTACTGTAGCTAAATTATAAATAATATTTAACGAATTAAGGAAAAAATGCGGATTAATTTGCAACTGAAGGTGCTTTAGTTCCGCTCGTTGAAGATTTAATTTTTCTTCATATACATTTATTTTTAAATCCTTTATTTCTGAAACCATATGATTGAAGGTTTCATTCATCACTTCGAATTCGGTGGAATTCCGATTCATAGGAAGGCGAATTTCGAGATCTCCTTTCCGGAGTTTTTTCATTGCGGAAACTATTCGATTGATAGGCTTCAGAAATATTTTTCTCATTACAAAAATAAAAAATAGTAAGAACAAAATAGCGAGAAAAGTAATAATAGACGAGATTCGCTGTAAATAAGGGAGCTTCTCTAGTATTTCACTTTCAGGAATTAAAGCTACAAGATAAAAATCACCGATATGAGACTTTTCTCTCATTAGAACAAACTTGTCGTTTTCCCCAGTTACCGAATAATTTCCTTCGCTAAATGTTAAATCTATTTTATTTTTTTCAATAAATTGCTTATTTGTAATCGCTTTTAATTCTGACGTAGCCAAAATGGCTTTTCCAGTTTCACCAAAATCAATATATTTAAAAGGCGTGATCAACTTGTCCATATTCACCCAGGCACCAACATATACTCCATTTATGGAATAATATTGGAGCAAGTAATAATTATTTTCACCTTTCCATATATTCCATTTGCCTTCTGGTAAATTGTTAGGTTTTTTTTCAAACAAATGCCGAATTTCTTCTTGTGCCTTAAATCGTTCTGAAAAACTATCAGAAAGTTTTACAGTATTGATAAAATCCTTATTGGGTGATGAATAAATAAAAATAGAATCTATTGCAGTGTAGAAATATGACTGATTTGTGATGGAATTAAATACACGTATTTTTGCTTCTTCATAATCATTAGGATCAAGCGTTTCGTTGTATTGCAGAAAATATAAATCTGTATTGTTTTGTGTTATTTGAAAAATATAGTTTCCTACACCTTTCAGACTCCGATCGATTTGATTCATATAAATATTGAGCATGTTTTTATTTGATTGCGCTACCTGGTTACGAATGACCTCAACTGCATAATAGTTATTTACTATATGAACCACAATTAATGGACCGATGATTAAAAATACACATAGAAAAAGTTTAAATAGCAATGAATTATAAAGTTGCTTGAAAGAATGCATTGATAATCCTCCAGTTGTGCTCCACAAAAAAATATTATTCTCATTATACAATATCCTTTTTAACAAAAATTAAAAAAATTTAATTTCCAGTAAGAAGTAGTATGGGAGTCAACAGACCTAAATCTATTACCGCAATTCTTCAATCCAGTATTAACTAAAAATCCAAATAATGTGCATGGATTAGAATAATTGAACTTAGATTAATTCAACATTCTGCATGAACTGTTTGAAAGTGTGGTTAAGGAAAAACATGGGATAAAGGCCTCAAGCAGTTTTCAAGTTTGCATGGCATTTGTTTTTCTAGTATCTCAGGCACCGAATCTAATAGAAGTAACCCCACAGGGCAAACACTGTCGGGTTACTTCGGGTATAATTAGTTTATAAGTTTCTACCTAGGAAATCCCTTTGGATTCGATACAATGTACCAACACATTTGGATTAATTGTCAAACTCAAATCAGGTAGCTCTAAAAAATTCTTTATCGCTAGAGCACAAGCACCCATACCACAAGCATTAGTACCGAGATCGGATATATATATTTCCTTATAATTACTAATCGATGTTTTTATATTTGATTTAATTATACTCATGGCTTCAGGAAATTGTTTTAATAGTTCACTATTTAACACGAGTGTTTCTGGATTTAGTAAATTAATAATATTATTTAGACCGATAGATACGTACTTTATATACTCATCCATTGCAGTTATTACTGCCGGGTTTCTTGCAATAACTAGATTTTTAATATCCTCGTAGTTCAATATAGGTTTAGCCAGTTTCTCGGATATTTGTTTAAAGAAGCTCACTTCAGAAGCATATAACTCCCAACAACCCGATTTACCGCAATTACATGGTTTTCCATCAGGTTGAATAATCATGTGACCCATTTCACCTGCAAATCCATGATACCCTTTCACCAAGTCTCCATTCATTAAAAATCCCATGCCTATTCCAGAATACATACTTATATTAATTAAGTTCGTGCATTGATGAAAATTAAATACTTTTTCGGCAAATGCACATAAATTTGCATTATTTTCAACAGTAACTTCTATGTTTACATTTTTCTCTAGATCAGTCTTTAAGTCCTTGTTATACCATCTATGCTGTGGAACAAAAGAGATGATTTTGTCATTGGTCACTGTTCCATGTATTCCAATGACAACACCAATAATCCCAAAATGACTATGAGAAAATTTTTGTTGGTATGCACGAATTTGGTTGATTAAGATTTGAATAATTTCATCATAGTTTGAATTTTTTAACTCTACTCTGTCAGTATGAACTGGGTTCCCCATAAGGTCAGATACAGTAAATTTAATATCCCGATAATCTAAATCAATTCCCAATGCATAACCAGCATTTGTCCTAAGAGAAAGCATAATCGGTTTTCTTCCAACACTGTTATACTCTGTATGGGATTCGATAATTAATTCTTCCTCTAAAAGATTCGCTGCCTGTGCAGAAATGGTTGCCTTTGTTAATTTTGTTATAATCGCTAAATCTGACCTCGAGATCGGCCCATGCTTAATAATCTTACTTAATATCAAACTTTTATTTATCTTCTTTAGATAAGAAGCTACACCAAGTTCCATAACGTTCACCCTGCTATTCAAGTTAATTACCATTTGCAGCTTTTTGGTAAGATTTTGGTTGATCCACAGGAATGACAGCAGCGTTTAATACCTCATCTACCGAAGATGAATATTTGTTTTTCTCTTCTACAGACCAATTTAACCTATCACCTAAATAAGCAATTACTTGCTTCTTCCATTTTCTTACGGTTTGTATATCAAATAAAATGGCACCTGTTCGGCGGTTTAAGAAATCTATCGGTGTAGCAACCATTTCATGTTCAATGGCATAAAGTAATTTTGCAAATAACACTGTAGGTAATTGATATTTTTTTGCATCAGACATATTATTTTTCAATAATTCAAACACTGTGTTACTATTGGATCCATATATTTTCACTAATGTTTCAGCCTCTTCTTTACTAAGACCAATTTCCATACCTCTTCTAACTGTTGCAGTAATAAAAGATGGAAATAGTTTTGAACCTCCAACATCACCGCCTGAAATTGGGAGATACTTCGTTTGGCACGATTTAAAACTTCTCCCCTCTGATTTTAATTTTTCTGCCAATAAATCAACCACCATTTCAGCCATTTTTCGGTAGCCTGTTAATTTACCTCCAGCAATGGTGATTAAACCCGAATTGGATTCCCAAATCTCATCTTTTCGAGAAATTTCTGAGGCATTTTTTCCTTCTTCGTAAATAAGCGGTCGTACACCTGCCCAACTCGATTCCACATCTTTTTCACTTATTTTCACTTCAGGGAACATATAATCAATCGCATTTAAAATATAACTACGATCACTTTCTGTCATATTAGGGTTTACGGCATCTTCATTATAGAAAGTATCTGTTGTTCCGACATAGACCTTTCCATCACGAGGGATCGCAAACACCATCCGGCCGTCTGGCGTGTCAAAATAGATGGCTTGTTTCAAAGGAAAACGGGATTGGTCAATTACTAAGTGGACACCTTTTGAAAGCTGTAGGAATTTCCCTTTTTTGGATTGATCCATTTCACGAATTTGATCTACCCATGGTCCGGCAGCATTAACAATCTTTTTGGCATGTATTTCATAAATCTCACCTGTCAATTGATCTTGGACCAATGCACCGATTACCTTTCCATTTTTATAAAGAAGCTTTGATACTTTTGTATAATTACAAGCTATTGCCCCTTTTTCCACCGCCGCTTTCATAACCTCAATGGTCAGCCTTGCATCATCTGTACGATATTCAACATAATAACCGCCACCCTTTAAGCCAGATTTTTTTATAAGCGGCTCTTTTGCTAATGTAGACTGGGGGTTTAGCATTTTTCTTCGTTCCGACTTTTTAACACCAGCTAAGAAATCGTATACACGTAGACCAATGGATGTGCTAAATTTCCCAAATGTACCTCCCTTATGAAGTGGTAACAACATCCATTCAGGCGTTGTTACATGCGGGCCATTTTCGTAGACAATCGCCCTTTCTTTTCCAACCTCTGCCACCATTTTAACTTCAAATTGTTTTAAATATCTAAGCCCGCCGTGAACTAATTTAGTCGACCTGCTTGAGGTCCCAGCAGCGAAATCTTGCATTTCAACTAGAGCTGTATTCATTCCTCGGGTTTGTGCATCAAGGGCAATACCAGCTCCTGTAATTCCTCCGCCTATCACTAATACATCAAAAACTTCTGTTTTGAATTTGTTAACAAATTCAGTTCGATTTAGGTTTGAAAATTGCATCATTTACTCCTCCTGCTTGCTCAATATAATTTAATTTTTTCAGGTGAAATAAAAAGAGACCACAAAAGACATTATCAATAAAGATAATGTTTTTGTGGTCTCTCCGACTTCTCCTGCCATATATTAACTTGTTTTTAGTATAACATTAAGTAAGGAAATTGAAAATAATTATTTAAAAGCCATTGTTGCTTTCACTGCTTTTTTCCAACCGTTATATAACTTATTTCTATTTTCAGCAGACATCTTCGGTAAAATAGTTCGGTCAACAGCCCATTGCTTGGCAATTTCCTCTTGGCTTTTCCAAAAGCCAACAGCAAGACCCGCTAAATATGCTGCTCCTAATGCGGTAGTTTCACTTACAACTGGTCTTTCTACTGGAACATCCAAAATATCACTTTGGAATTCCATTAGGAAATTATTTTTCACTGCCCCGCCGTCAACACGAAGAGTTTTAAGTTCAATTCCAGAATCAGCTTCCATCGCAGATAATACGTCTTTTGTTTGGTACGCAAGAGATTCTAAAGTAGCTCGAATTAAATGTTCCTTTGTTGTACCACGGGTTAAACCAAAAACGGCACCTTTTACATCACTATCCCAATAAGGAGTTCCTAAGCCTACAAACGCTGGGACCAAATAGACGCCATCGTTGGAATCGACTTTTGCTGCATATACTTCACTATCCTTTGCATCTTTAAACATTCTTAATCCATCACGAAGCCATTGAATGGCAGAACCCGCCACAAAGATACTTCCCTCAAGTGCGTATTCTACTTTTCCATTCAGCCCCCATGCTATAGTGGTTAATAATCCATGCCCTGAGCGCACAGCTTTCTCACCCGTATTCTTTAACATAAAGCAACCGGTACCATAAGTGTTTTTGGCCATTCCTTCATCAAAGCACGCTTGTCCGAACAATGCTGCCTGCTGGTCACCAGCAACCCCTGATATTGGAATCTCATTCCCAAAAAAATGATAATCAACCGTTTTCCCATAAATTTCTGATGATGGTCTAACCTCTGGCAGCATCGATTTAGGTACACCTAAAATATCCAATAATTCATCATCCCACTTTAATTCATAGATGTTGAACATTAAGGTCCGTGAAGCATTAGAATAATCGGTTACATGTGCACGGCCTCCGGAGAGTTTCCAAACCAGCCAAGTATCAACCGTACCAAATAATAATTTTCCTTGAGCCGCTTTATCACGTGCCCCTTCCACATGATCGAGGATCCATTTTACCTTTGTTCCTGAAAAGTAAGGATCAATTAACAGTCCTGATTTGTTACGAAACAGGTCATGATAACCTTTTTCTTTCAACTCTTCACAAATCTCACTTGTTTGTCTTGATTGCCAAACAATGGCATTATAAACTGGATGACCTGTTTCTTTATCCCAAACTATAGTTGTTTCTCGCTGATTGGTGATCCCTATACCTGCAATTTGCTCAGGTTTAATTTCGGATTCTGATAAGACTTCGGCAACAACTGAAAGAATGGAACCCCAAATTTCATTAGGATTGTGTTCGACCCAGCCTGGCTTTGGAAAATATTGCGTGATTTCCTTTTGTGCAGAATGAACAATTTCCCCCTTTTTATTAAAAAGAATAGCACGGGAACTAGTTGTTCCCTGGTCTAGAGATAAAATGTATTTTTCCACTATTAATATCCTCCAAAAATATTATCTTATATATGGATATAAAAAAAGAGATTCACAAACAGAATTAACCACAAAATGGGTTTCTGCGTGAATCTACTACTCTCCGTCACATAACTTTACTTGTTGAGGAAAGTATACAATTCTACTAAAACATTTAAACAACTTTTTTAACATAAATATGTTGTTTAAATGTTTTAAAAAAAACCCTCCCATAACTCTCGTTTTGAAGTGGTTATGGCTGTAGCTCCTGCCATTAGTGCAGCATCTACATCTTCAGAATTTCGAATTAACCCCCCAGCAAGGATAGGTATTCCTACACTCTCCTTAACTTCTTTAATAATCTTCGGCATTGCTCCAGGCAGGACTTCAATGTAATCTGGCTGGGTTTTTGCTATTAATTTATAACTTTTTTCAAGAGCATGACTATCAATAAGGAAAATTCTCTGTACAGCAATTACACCTTTTTGCTTTGCCTTTTGTATCACACTAGATTTAGTTGAAATTAAGCCGTATGGCTTGAATTCTTGACAAATATACTCTGTGGCAAAATCATCATTTTTGATGCCGTTGATTAAGTCCACGTGGTAAATCATTTTCTTTCCTTTTTCCTTGGCCATCCTATTAATATGTTTTAACTGAGCAATATGCATATCTAAAAACACACCAATTTCGTAAGGACTTCTCAAAAAGGATTCGAATTCCTTCATATTTGAGGATGCAGGGATAATTTTCTGGTTCATAAAATTAATTCCTTTCATCGCTGTTCTTTCATTTTCAATAACTGGCTGAATGGTTTGATGATTGTAGGTCATCAGACACCTCATTTCTCTTTTCACTCTGATTAGTGTGACTTCCCTCAATCGCTTCTTTAATTTTTTCTGCTACTGCATTCATTGCTTCTTGTGAGGTTACTTCCCCATTTAGAGCTTTCATAATTGAGTCTCTCATATAAGAGGAAACCTGGGAAATGACCTCTTGATTTCGCCAATCTTCCGCTGCAATAAGTGGCGTATTTTCTAATTCATTTGAAAATATTTTAAACATCTCTTTGCCAAACTCGTAGTTTAATTCATTGTTATCTAATCTTGAACTTAACAACAGGGACTCTTGATTAAATTTAGCATTTACTTTTTTTGATGCTAAATATTTAATAAAATCAGCTGTTTCGTCTTCTACCTCTGTATTTTTAAAGCCCATGATATATTTTCCTCCTGGTACAGAAGCACGAATCTCTTTTTTAGGAAGATATGTTACCCCCCACTCAAAGTTCTCAATATCGCTATAGTTGCTTAACATCCAGTTTCCAGATAAGTGAGCAGCAGCCTGTCCTGAGCGGAACAGTTTAATTGGATCTTCCACACCTAACCAAACAGATTCAGGAATAATCGCATCTTTATGAAGTTTGATAAAATAATCTAATGCTGCTACGCCTTTTTCATTATTAATTGCTGGTGCAGAACCATCTTCAGTCATTAGGCTTCCGCCAAATTGATAAACTAAAGTGGAATATCTTCGAGGTGTAAAATCAACTAACAGCCCGTGTTTTGCCCCGCCTTTATCATTTACTGTTTTAAGAGCTTCGGCAAATTCATCCCAGGTCCAAACTTCGTCAGGGGTTTGTGGAACTTGCACTCCTGCTTTAATAAACAATGTTTTGTTATAGATGATGCAGTTTGCAGTAACATCCATCGGTGCTGCAATAATTTTATTCCCTTTTACATAATAAGGTTTAATTGCTGGGAGAAATTGAGAAGTAAATTCTTCCGCTCCCCCAACATATGGTGTAAGATCTAATGCAAAATCCGCAAAATTCCCAGTATCTGTTATACGCGCTAATGCTGGAGGTTCCCCTCCTGCAATCATTCTTTTTAATTTTGTATTTAAATCTTGATAAGCCACTTCTATTAAATTTATTTCAACATTTTGATTTTTTGCTTGATAATCCTTGATAATCTCTTTCATTACCTTTCCCTCTACACCGTCACTAAACCAAAGGAAATCCAAGGTAACTTTCTTTTCATTGTCTGGTACGGTTGTTTCTTTTGGACTCGGGTTGTTAGCACATGCTGATATTATTAATAAAAAAATCGATGTTATAAAAAAAATAGAAATCGTTTTCAATGATTGTTTCATAGGATGATACTTCCCTTTCTATAATGCTGCATTCGGGATGTGAAATTCTTAAAATCCCACTATACATTATACAAAAAAAATACCCTATAGTTAGACTGTTTATGTATATCTATACTATAGGGTCTATTTAAAAAATAGGGATAAAATCCTTTAAATTTTATAACTGATAAACAAAACTTCCATCATCTGTTTGTTGTAAAGGCTGTCCGTTCACCACTAGTTCACGCGTTTCACCTTTTGGCAAATGGAATGTAATTTGCTTATATGACAACTCAAAGACCCCTTCTTTCTTTAAAGAAACTTCCAATCGATCACTAGTTGTTTTCATGTGGACATGAAATTTAGTATGATTTTCTTGGTAATTTGAAGAGATTCCGTCATCCTCGTACAATACATAATCTGATGTACCTGTTTGTTGGTGAGGGAACAACTCAAATCCCCGTTCATCGTTTGTTTTTGTTAGAAATGAACAATCTGCTTCATTCACTGGAATAATGCTGCCTGCTTTTACAAGGAACGGTGCATACGTTAATGGTGCAGGTATCGTTACAGTTTGTCCACTTTCATACCAGGTTGATGTATGATAATCGTACCACCCTCCATCGCTCTCTGGTAAATACACTGTTCGCTCAGTAGCTCCTTCTTCTACAACAGATGTCACTAGTATTGAATCACCTAACATAAAATCATCACATTCTTCAAATGTCTTTTTATCTTGACCAAACTCGTAGAATGTTGGTTTAATGATAGGCTCATACTGATCGTGAGCATTGTATAACAAAGTATACAAATATGGAGTTAATCTGTGTCTAAACTTAATTAAATCCCTTATATGGCCTGCTGTTTCTTCATACATCCAAGGAACATTGACCGTTTGGTCGTCATTCCAAGAATGAATCGTAAACCTAGGATAGAAAATTCCATTTTGCACCCAACGGACAAACAATTCCGGTGACGGTGCAGGACCGGAAAATCCTCCAATATCATGACCGATATTATATACACCTGATAAGCTTAAACCAACGGCCATTTTAATATTGTATTTTACGGTTTTCCAGCTCGTATAATTATCACCTGTCCATGTTTGAACATATCGCTGCATCCCTGGACTACCAGAACGTGAAATTAAATATGGTCTTACTTCTGGTGAAAATTCCTTTTGGGCCTCATAGGAAGCTTTCATCATTAATAATGGCTGTAAGGCACGTACAAGTTCAAAATTTACCTCTTGTCCAAACCCATTGCTTTTTACATTTTTCGTCCAAATTTCAAACTCATTGTTATCATTCCATGTAGAATCAATACCATATTCCAGTAATGCTTCAGTTACCTTCTTTTTCCACCATGCATAAGTGTCTTTATTTGTAAAATCCAAATAGGCTCCAACTTCATCCCAAAATTGTGCCATTTCAGGCGTTTTGCCATCTTCAGATTTAATAAACATCCCTTTATCTTGTAATTCTTCGAATAATGGGTGGTCTTTTAACAAGCAAGGTTTAATGTTCGCACAAAGATGCACATTCTTTTCATGATATCCATCTGTGAACCCTTTAGGGTCTGGAAATTTATCTCTATTCCAGTTAAATACATAACGTTTATCCCCAATAGACGTATACCCTGATGATAATTGGAACGAATCACAAATAATATCATGTTCTTCACATAATTGCAGGAATTCATTTAATCTTTCTTGAGATTTCGGTAAATCAGTATACGTCATCGTAGATCCCGAATAGCCCAGGCTCCATTTTGGCTGGAAAATCGGTTTTCCGGTTAACCAAGTGTATCTTTTTACAACATCCTTTACTTCAGGACCAGCAATGATATAGTAATCTAAATCACCGGCATCTGATTGGAAATAGCGATACCAGCCATGATAATTATCCATCTCATTTCCCATATCAAAAACTGCTTTTGACATATTATCGTAAAATATTCCAAATGAAATATTTGTCTTATCTTTTCGGGTGATATAAAACGGGATATGTTTGTACAATGGGTCGGTATATTGGGCATCGTAACCCATTGGATCGACATTCATCATACGATAGCGCTTACCATAGCGATCTGTTTCGCCCGCCTTTTCCCCCAAACCATAATAGCTTTCTTCTCTCGTTCTCTGGATATAATGGAATATTCCTTCACCTAATGAACCATCAAAATTATAGGCTTGTGTTTTTCGGTCATTCATAAAATGAATATATTCTGATGTTTCCGAATTCTTATAGTACCAATTTACAATGAATCCATTTAATTTAATTTCAATCTTTAATGTGGATGTTTCAATATAAAATACTTCATCTTTTTCGTATGAAACATAGGGTGGCAGACTAAATGGACTAACATCCAATCTGTGTCTACCTTCCATAGGGACATCATCCATCCCCGGTGCTACTAACCAAGTGTGTTGCAGTGATAGCTCTTCACCATCTGTCATCAAAACACGGACAATATCATTTTCTAAAACAAATACTCTAGCAATAAAATTACTTTTATCCAATTTAAAAGATAAACAATTATTGTCTTCATTGATAAACTTGAACATGTATTTTTCACGGATTGACATAATTTTTTCACCTTACGCTTTCTAGAGAGTGACTTACTCAAGCAGATTTTATTTTACTTTCATTATTATCCTTCCAGATGTCCTCATACTTAAACCCAGTAAGATTTTCAACAACTTCTTTTGTTTGTGGATCCACTTTAAGTTTTGACCCATTATTTTTTAATCTATCAATTTCATCAACTAATATTTTATGAGTTTGTTTATTTAATTTAAACGTGAAAACAACTAGTAATGCTGCAACAAGAAGTACTGAAGCGCCTATGACCATAGTATAAACGATTGTCTGTATTGCCTCTATCGTCTGTGTTTTTTCTCCTGCAACAAAACCGCCCCATTGTAGTACAAGTCCCACAACCATAGTAGCCAATGCAACAGACGTTTTTCTGGCAAATGTCATAACTGCTGCAAATAATCCTTCACGTCTTTGTCTCGTTACAATCTCGTCAATATCCGGAATGAAAGGGAATACATTCCATGGTGTAAAGTCTAAAATTGCTCTGCCAACTTGATAAAAAGCAGCAATCACAAACAGCATGACGACCATAGAATCAGGCTTAGTTAAATAGACTACATAAAACGCTCCCAAACAGATAAGCATTACGGAATAGGAGATTTTATACAAATTACCAGGGCCAACTTTTATCATTAAGAAACCAGCTACCAGCATAATAGGCACCCCAATTATACTGAGTGATAGTAAGTCTGCAGCAAGTGATGATGAAATACTTAGAGCAAACACACAGAAATATACAAAAACAGCATTAAATACGTCTTTAGCAGTGAAGGATAATAAATAGATCGCTAAATGTTTCCGGAAGCTTTTTATTTTCAAGGTAGTTACATATTCCTTTAAAACGCTTCCAATACCACTAAGTGTTTCACCAAAACTTTTAGATTTGTTGGATTGTGCGATTAATTCTCTTTCTTCTTCAGGTGTAAGCTTGTTTTCCCATGTTACTTTATAAGAGATAAAGATACAGATCGCAAAAAGTATGGCAAAAAATACAGCATTGATAAAATAAGCATACGCATTATCTTCACCAAAGTACGCGATTAATCGTGCAGGAACAAACGTGGCTAAAAATACACCTGTACCAGACATGAACATTCTTGCTGTGGATAATTTCGTTCTTTCATTAAAATCCTTTGTCATCTCGGATGGCAGCGTTTCCCATGGAATTAATACTAATGCCATAACAATTTCAAATAACAAATAGCTTAATAGATAGTACCAATAATTCATTCCTGTAAACCAGAGCAACACATATGCGACCATTAGAGGCGAACCAATTAATAGAAAGAAACGGCGTCTGCCAAACTTTCTTCCCAATTTAAATTTATAGAAGTTATCTGTGACACTCCCGATAGCTAAGCTCACTATCGCATCCACTATACGAGCAATAGCAATAATAGAGGCACCCTCAACAGGAGATAATCCCACAAATGTCGTATAGTAATACATTAACCAAGCGGCAATAACGGTGAAAGCACCGCCGCCCATTATGTCCGTTAACCCATAACCAATGGCTCTAGGTATGGTAATCTTTTTCTTGATATTTGTCATATAATCCCCTTCTCTCTCCCTTATAAAATTTAACGACTTATCCCCCTGTTGCCAGCCAACGGTCTAGTGGAGGGTTAAAATATTGTATTCCCTCCTCCGATTGCAATCCCTTACAAAAATAGTTGGAAGTGCTTTCTTGTTTTTAATATTACCTGACTGTCATAAGAGAGAAAGGTTGAAATTTTTGAAGTAGTTGTTGAAAATATTGACTACCGTATAAAAAAGCCGCATCACATAAATTTCATGTGATACGGCCATCAGGGAGGAATATTAAAAATTTGACTACCTGCATTTCTTATATTCAGAAGGTGTAGTTCTCATAATTTTCTTAAAAACTTGACCAAAATATCTTGCGTCAAGAAATCCTACCATGATTGAAACTTCGTTCGTTTTTAAATCAGTAGTAGTTAAGAGCTTTTGTGCCACCTGAATCCGTTTTTCCGTTAAGAAATTACTAAGATTTTCGCCGGTATCCCTTTTAAAGGTCCGGCTTAAATAACTAACACTAACACCAAGTTGTTCTGCAATAAACTGTGCATTTAAATTTGGATTCGCATAATGTTGTTCAATAATTCGTTTTGCCTGCTCAACTACACCTATGTTATTTTTATTCATTGTTTCGTAAAGATGATTTTTTACCTTCACACAGGTTTGCTTCATAAATTCAAGTAGTTGATCAAAGGTTTTACACCGTTCAAGTTGTTCATATCCAACGGTCATTGAAAAATTTTTATCCCATTTTGCAACAACTAATCCCAGTTTAATTAATAACTCTAAGCAAAGATTTAATACTAACTGTCTATCAAATGTGTATTTTAGCTCCTTGAATAGTGCCTCAATTTCAAGCAGAATCTTCTCAAGTTCCCATTCTTCAAACTTTTCAATAAAACTCCCTAATTTTGCTGAGAAATTATTATTATTATTATTATAATGTTTGGTGCTAGTTTCAGAATAAATATGAATTTTACCTTTCCCAACAAAATAACTCCGTGATAATGCTGTGATAGATTGTAAGTAAGAGGAGTGTAAGGTGTTGATAGAAGTAAACATTCCTCCAATACCAATTGAAACATGGGTGCGATCCTCAAAAGAAAAATCACCCAATATATTTTCAGCAATATCTTTTAATCGTGTTTCTACCACTTTATCTGGCATCAATAGTGAGAATGAAGGTATTACCAAAAGTTGTTGATCATGCGTTACAAATCTTACTTCCTTATTTTTTGATAGTAATAAATCCTTGATGGATTTTGAAACAGAATCAAAGGATAATCTATTTTGCGTATCACTATACATTTCTATTGTTATCACAGCACCTTTTCCAGGTGTAAGATTGATACTTTGTTTTATATTTTGTGTCGGTACTATCCCCTTAACTGTCATTTCATATAATAATGATTGTTCTATAATGGGTATACTCTCTTGAAGAGCATTTTCCATGTATTCATAGTTTTTCTCTTTATGTCTTTTTTGCTCTATGGTATTTACTGCATTTTTAATCACTACCATTACTTCTTCTACGACTGTTGGTTTAAGTAAATAATCAAAAACACCATATTTAAAAGCTTCTTTGGCAAATGTAAACTCATCATACCCTGACAAGAGAATCATTAGGATATCTTTATGATTTTGATGAACGAATTCCGCCAATTCTAGGCCTGTATGTCCCGGCATTACAATATCAGACACAACGATATCTGGCTTAAGTTTATTAATTAGTTCTTTTCCTTCATAACCATTCGACGCCATTCCGCAAATTTCGCAACCAAGGGCTGGCCAATCGATTTTTTCAGATAATCCTTTGCTAATAAATGGTTCATCGTCAATAATAAGTACTTTCAACATCAGGCTCCCTCCCTTCTTATAGGTAAAGTCAGCTCAAACGAGGTTCCGACGTTAATATTACTTTCAATCTTTAAACCATTATCATCACCAAATAATAATTGAATCCGGTTTTGAACATTTAATATCCCATTTCCTGTTCCTCTGTTGTCATCAAGACTTACATATCTACCCTCAGAAAGAGAGGCCACTGTATTTTCATCCATACCTACTCCATTATCTAAAACTTCAATGTGTAATTTGTTATTTTTTATTTTCCCATTGATAAATAAGTATCCGTTTCCAATTTTCTTTTCTATTCCATGAATCATGGCATTTTCAACGATTGGCTGCAGAATCAGTTTTGGAACTAAACAATTTTTAGCCTCTGGATCAACGTTAACAGAATAATGAATTCTGTCTTGAAACCTAATTTTTTGAATCGTCATATAATCATCAATATAATTAATCTCTTCTTCAAGTCTAATGAACTCCCCATTATTAGTAATACTTTTTTTCAACAGCCTGCTTAAAGAGGTTGTCATTTTACTAACTTCATCCGATTTCCCAAATTGTGCCATCCAATTGATTGTGTCTAGAGTATTATAAAGAAAATGTGGATTTATCTGGGCTCGAAGTGCTCTTAGCTGTGCATCTTTTTCATTTATATCCTTCTGATAGATGTCCGAAATTAAGTTGTTAATTTTACTCATCATTCTATTAAAGCTTTCGCCAACTCTTCCAAGCTCATCCGAACGGTCGATCTGAAGCTGAACATTGAAGTTATCTTTTTCAACCTCATCCATCACCAAACTTAATTTGTTTAAAGGTCTAACAATATAATTAGTACTTATCCAAATAATAATGATACCAATAATGATCGCTACTATTCCAATTAAAAAGATGGTCTTACCAATAAGTGCAGGGCCTTCCGAAATCTCATTCAAACTTATTAAAGAAATGATTTTCCACCCTGTTAATTCAGATTGATAATTGTTTATAATCACTTTCCCAGAATCCGGGATTTCTATTAATGTATCGGAATTAGCTAAATGTTTAGATGAATTTGACAGCCATGAAGTAACGGCACTTAATTCCTTATCATTTGAATTAGATATAACCACATTATTTTCTTTATCCAGTATAATAATATGTCTTTCTTCAGTCGGATCAAATTTCTGAATTCGCTCCTGTAAATATGCTTTATCCATAGACATTGTTAGATAACCAATGACTTTCATTTTATAAGAGTGTATATCGTAGATTGTCCGATTCGCTGTAATTACAGACTTCTCAACGCTCCAAGTGACTTTTCCACTTGAATCATAAAGTTCGGGACGTAATGTATTAAAAAATTCATAGTTTTGGTTATTGACACTTCTTCTTAAATTGACTCTTACTCCTTCAGTGTCATAAAGATAGACAAGATCGACTTCATTAAACATGACAGTTTCATCAGTTATTTTAGATAATAAGTTTTTATTTAAGAAATTTTTTTCTTTACTATTTTCGTATGCCTCTGGCAATATTTCTTGTACATCATTGTTGAAAGTTACACCATCCATCACACGATTAAAGGATTCCACCATATTATCTATACTTTTACTTATTTGCATGACCATAACAGTATTATATCTAATTGCCTCATTAATCTGGATATTTATAGCAATCGTATAGGTAATAATTGCAGTCAGCCCAATTATTAGACTGATACTTAGAGCATTCAGGAATAGCAATTGATTTTTCAAATGGCGAAATCGAAAAAAACGTTTAAACTTCATCTTCATACACCGTTGCTTCTAAATCGTATATATTTTTTATAAACTTTATCTTTAGAACTACCAGATACAAACTAAATTCACTTAACATATATAACCCTTGAACAAATCCCTTCATCCTGCATCCCCTTTTTAGAACACTTCTATTGTGAAAACCATTTTATTTATCTTAATATAACAAAATTTAATCAAATAGATAAGGGGCTGATAGCTTCCAATAACTTCAACAAAATTATTACCATGATAAAATTCTTCCTATTTCCGATAGAAAAGCAAGCACCAATGAAGTATTATTAATTCTAGATAAGTTGACCTGGTTTGGTGGTTATAAACTAATCCTAGTGGTAGGTCCAAATCAAATACTTCACCCAATACCTATAGGGCGTATGAGAAAATAATCCGTGTGAATCTGAAACTTGGACTAGGACATCACAAGTTACAAGATTTAAACCTTAGATTTACAAAATTATTATGATTCTACTTAAATGAGAGTTCGACTAAGTTAGTAAATTATTCAATTAAATTTATTTTACTATTATTCCCCATCCATCGGTTCTGTCGGCAATGTGGGTAGACTTTTTAATATGTCATGGTCATCCTTATCACCCTTTAGACCATCACCATCAAAATCTTCGGTGTATGGATTGTATTCTTCATAATCATTACTCCCACTACTTGTTACAAGGAACTAAAATAATCCCAATAGCTAACAAAGCAACTAAACCTATCCCTATAAAGAAACCAAATTCGGGACCCTTCTTCATATGCTTTGGTGGGATATCCAGTTTATGCATATAAAACGATATATACCTAATAGTGTTTATAAACCTAAACAAACTTTTTTTAAAAAGTGAAAACGTTCACAAAATTATGTGGTAATCGCTTACAAAATGGTATATAATTATATTAAAATTACAACTTGAGAGGTGAAGCAGCATGAAAGAATATATTTTTCTTCTAGAAGAACCGGTGGGTAACAGAGAAATAAAGATCATAGCATCGGGAATGACGGAAGCCTTCAAAAAAGCAAAAGAATTTCGAAAAAATATTGTCCAAGATACTAAATTAAAGGTCAATATGATGTTAAAAGGTGTTAGATATACGGATTAACCTTAGGTCAAATTTATGTTGAAAGGAAAATCCTACACTATATGTTCTTATTAAGATTAATAGTAGATAAATAAAGGAGAACACATTCGAGGTTAACGAAATGTGTTCTCCTTTAAATTTATATTTTTATATACTGGGTTTCTTTACTGAGCACTGGTCATTGGATAGTTGTATCCGCAGCGAAGCTTTTCGTACCAAACCAAAATAGGAAAGGAAAGCTAGAAAACTTGAGCAAAAGATGGTGACGCCCATAGGAACGCCTGCAAAAAGTGGTGCGTTTAATAGTAGAGCGGTATGATTAAGATTTAACTTGCTCTTTTGCCAATACAAATGAATTCCTTAATGTCCCAATCTCTTCAATTTTACATTCAATTGTATCTCCAGCACCGACAAACTCTGCTCCAACCGGACTGCCAGTCAGGATGACATCCCCCGGCTTAAGTGTCATCACCTTTGTTAGATAGGATACCATTCTTCGGATAGGAATAATCATTAACTCAGTTGCACTATTTTGCTTCTCCACACCATTGAGTCTTGCTTCCACTTTCACAGTAAATGGATCTAATTCTGTCTCAATAACTGGCCCTAGTGGTGTGAAGGTATCAAAGGACTTACCAATGGTCCAATGCCCGTCTTGATGAAAAAATTGAGGAGCTGTTACATCGTTCCCAACCGTGTATCCGAACACGTAATCCAACACTTCTCATGTTTCAAGAATTTGCTCTTTCGTACAAATACCATGGTGAAGCCAGTTTGCCAAGTGCTGGCTGGAAATTCGAAATGTAGCACGGTCTTCCATTAATTCCAAATTATTGATATCTAATACTTTTGAGCAGCCAACCCCCTGGTCAACCCAGCGGACAACATAGCCTAAAAGAGTTTGACAGTTGTTGTTAAGCTCTTCCTAAATTTCCTCAGGAGTCCAGGATGGTTTTTTAATTACTGAGAATTGTAAGATATCTTCTCGGAAGTCTGCAGTCAGATGGAGCATTTGGTTCTGCACCTTTCTAACATCTACTTCATGGTAATGCAATGCGTGCAATACCGCAGCAGTTGGAGATGGCCCACATGCCTTTTGCCAATCTTTGCACGGCCTTTATCCGTTCTTCCCCAACGGGCGTCAGCTGCATTAATGGTGTAGCGGGCATTAATGACTGGGACAACTAACTACGGTCCGGCTTGTACGGTAATTTCAACATCGACATTTGCAGTCGTAATCTCAAAATCTTCTACTTCCGGTTCAAGATAGCCAATTTTCGTTAAAAATGAATGATAGGATTCGAAGTCAAAGTCTTCCCTGTGTTCACTGATACCATGTATTAAGTATGTTTTGAATATCATCACGAACCGCCAGCAATTCCTTGTTTTTAGGTGTTAAATCGCTGATTAACACTTCAAAACCGGACTAAAATTGATCAGCATCCACTCCGCTTCCTGGAAGAGCCTCCGAATTAATAAATTTATAGAGTTCCTGAGCCACTTGAATTTTTCCTTTTTGTACATACTTTGTCATCGCAGGTTTCCTCCATTGATTTCTTAAAAAATGGCTCTGTTATTATTTAATGTTGAGTTTTCGTGTAGGGTTAAGAATTCATAGGCGGAGAATTTCCGGCTATTGTATATAGAGGAAGCTTAAGAAGCAGATATAAGCGGAGATATTCCGGTTAACTGCTTTAAATAAGACAAAATCCAAGGATTTAGATACAATAATCGGAAAAACTCCGCCTATTTTTAAGGAAATATGGGTATTTTCCAATATAAACGGAAAATCTCCGCTTATTTTCCAATCACAATGAAATCAACATTCAGTCTTAACAGAGCCTAAAAAATAGTAATCTTGGAAATTATGTTCCAACCTAGTGGTTTGTTATTACAAAACACTGTTTCTTAATTTGTTTTAAAAAAATAGATTACCCAATTGATTTTAATAATTTTATAAAAATGGCGTGCCCAAACTGATATTAGTTTAGGAACGCCATTTTTTTACTAAAAGTTATTTCTATTTAATAAAAATCTTTTATGTCACAATGAGGCAAAACTCTTTCCGTTCAGATAATAAGCGGACTCCTGAAATGTGCTAAAAGCGACTTCTACTTCTGGAAATTCGAGTGCTTGAATATGTTTGGTTACAATGCTGGCAAATTGATCTTGAATTTCCTGACCGCGATTGAACCATTTTACTTCAATTAATGGGTAACCCGGTACTTCATTGCCATCAAATACATAAGTAGAATGGACAATTTCTAAGGTGAAATTGTCCGTTCCACATGCACATAAATCCGCCAAATCTTGTACTAATGAAGTACTAACTGTTTTTACCTGATCCACTGAAACTCCTCTAATAATTAAATGTGGCATACAAATCTCTCCTGTAAGGGTTTGATAAATTTTTACTATATAAATTATGACACTAATTTATCTAATGGCCAAATCAAACCTGCTGATGGAATAGCGATCAATTGGGATTGAAGTTTCCCCATCCAGAATTAACTCAGTCATAAGAGTCCCTATTAGCGGCGATAGAGTTACGCCGCTATGCGTAGCTGCTACATAAAGGTTTTCAATACCCGGGATATTCCCCAGAATGGGAAAACCATCTTCCGGCATCGCTCGAATTCCTGAAAAAGCGCGAACAACCTTTGCTTTTTTTAATTGCGGAACATAGTGAACAGCCATATTAGCCGTTTCTTGAATGACATCCAATGTGGTTGCTCTGTTAAATCCTTCTTCTTCCATTGAATAACCGATTAATACCTCACCATTAAAGGCCTGTCTTAACCCGCTGATTGTATAATGTAAAAATGGTTTTAGGGGTTCAGTAACAAGAATCTGCCCTCTTAACTGGTTGACCGGAATGTTGATATCTACTAATTTTCCTAATTCTCTTGACCAGGTGCCGCCAGCAAGAATAATATTATTACAAACAAACGTTCCCTTTCGTGAGACAACAATGAACTTCCCTTGAAGCTTTTGAATTTCCGTTACTTTATTATAAGTAGAGTATTGAACTCCATTTTTCTTGGCTGCCCTCATATACATATCGACTAACCGAAAAGGATTTACGTTGCCATCAATGGAACTATACGTAGCGCCTGCAACCTCAGGATTGAGCGATGGTTCCTTTTCTAAGGCCTCCTCACGGGATAAAACCTTAATTTTGATACCAACTTTTTTGTAGGCCTCCGCAAGCAGTAACGCTTTTTCGCGATCGGCGTCATCAAAAAATGGGGAAAGTCCGCCAGTCCGTTTATATTCTACATCCCCAATTTTTTTTGATAAATAAGGATAAAGTTCGGCACTGTACATATTAAACTCTGCATACCAAGAAGGTGTTTTATTATGAACCCATACCCACGCTTGTGTGGAACCTGAAGTTCCCGACAGAGGGAATTTTTGATCCAGTACCAGAATTCCTTCCTTTTTTCGTTCCGAAAGGTGATAAGCGATGCTGCTTCCGACGACCCCTCCACCGATAATGATTGTTTCATAACTAGTTTCCATTTATCTCACCTTCCCATCCTCTAGCTCCACCTCATCTAAAACAGATTTCACCGAGGAAAATGAGGTACTATTCGTTGCTAGTGTTTCAAGCTTAATTGGACTTATCGGCATCCTCATACGCGGCAGTGAAATCTCATGAAAAGGTATGCCCGTTTTCTCATGAATTATAGTGGCCACCAGGCTATTGCATATTTTTGACTGGCATGGTCCCATGCCGCAGCGTGTCATTCTTTTAATATCATCAAATCTCTTGGCGCCATTCGAAATGACTTCCTCGATTTCTTCGTAACTGATTTCTTCACATCGACAAATAATCGTGGTTTTATCCAATTTATTCACCTACTAGTCTCTTAATCTTTTCGAACTAAGAGATAAATTGGTCCTTAAGGACGGGATGTTCAAAGTTTTCAACATGCTGGATTCTTGCTTTCCATGCATCTGGATAAAGCTTCGTTTCTAGAATTTCGAGTTCTCTCCATAGAGACATGGTCTCGATATCGGCCTCTTGCTTACTGATAGCTCCCAAGGATTCAGAAACATTAACCCCGGCTATCATACCTGTTGTTAGTAGAACTCCCTGAGAACTGACCCCGGCCAGCGTTCCCTGCTAAAAAAACATCTTCCCGGTCTGTTTGTAAAGATTTGTTGTATTGCGGGATCCAGCCTCCTAGTTCTTTTTGAAAACTGAATGAACAGCCAAGCTGGTAAAAAACATCTAGAATAGGCGACCGGCCTCCATCTACACATACGACATCAACACTTATGGTAAGAATCTGTTCTCCATGCTCGATATCAATTTCCTCTACCTTACCAATTCCCCTGGTTTCCTTGATGGAGGAATTAACATAAATTGGAATACCTTTATTTCGAACCTCTACCCCTTTTTCTACATCTCGTGCCGTTATATTTGGAGTTTTTTCTATTATCCCCTTTATCTGTACACCTAACTCAGAAAGCTGGAGCGCAACATCCATTGCAAAGTCACTGGATCCTAAAACAACGGCATGTTTACCAGGGAGGACAAAATCCCGATTTATTAAGGTTTGGACTGCACCTATGGTCATGACTCCCGGTAGCGTCCATTTCGGAAAGGCAAGGGCATTTTCAGCCGCACCCGTAGCCACGATTATTTTTTTCGCTTTAAGAGGAAATACATTGACCTCATCGGAAATACCAACACTACCATCCTTGTAAAAGCCAATCACACGATGACCTAGCAAACAACGAATTGAGTAGTCCTCTACTTGTTTCGTTAAAAGACCAGCCAGCTCAAACCCGCGCATAGGCTGATAGGACGAAGGAAGTGATTGAATGAGCTGAGTCTGTTGAATTAATTGTCCGCCCATAGAAAAAGATTCTTCTACTATGGTTACATCTAACCCTCTTGATGCTGTTTCCAATGCAGCTGTAAAACCTGAGGGACCAGCACCAATAATAAGAACATCAGTCTCCACGGCATTCACTCCTTACTTCTGGATCTTCATCATTCGGATAAATCTTCATGCCTTCTTCGACCTTCGTCATGCACGTTCGTACATGATCCTCCCCATTTACCGTCATATAGCAGCTGCAGCATCTGCCCCGCGAGCAAAACAAGCCTCTTGGCTGAATTAAATTCCTGCTCAAACCTAATTTTTTTATATCATTGGCCATCAAGGCTGCAGCCACGGATTGGTGTTCATAGGCCGCAAGCGGTTCATCTTTAAAGAAGATTTTTACTTGTTTTTGAAGCTGTTCCCCTAATACGGGATGATGTTTAATGTGCATAAAAACACCCTCTTATGAATTTTTCGACTCAAATACTTTTCCTACGCCTAATACTCTTTCGATAACGACCATTAATACGACTGTTAAAAGAATCATGATACTAGAAACAGAGGTGATGATCGGATCATACTGATATTGCATATAGGTATAAATCCGCACTGGCAGCGTCACCACATCGGTACTGACAATAAATAGGGCAACGGTTAAGTCGTCGAAAGAGGTAATGAAGGAAAAAATAGCTCCTGCAATCACACCCGATTTAATGATTGGAAGTGTAATTTGAAAAAATACCCTGAGGCTTCCCGCCCCTAGATTCATAGCCGCTTGCTCGATCGTACGGTCGAAGCCTACTAAACTGGCAACAACCAGGCGCATGACAAAGGGGATGGTTAAGATTATATGTCCAATAATTAAAGCTGACGGGCTCGCGGCCAAACCAATCCAGGAATAAAACTGCAAAAGAGCCACCCCAAATACAACGGAGGGGATTAAGAGAGGTGAACCAACTAACTGCATGATGGCTGTTTTCCCTCTAAATTGATATCTGACAACAGCAATAGAAGCCATCGTTCCGATAATCGTTGAAATGATTGCCGTACCAAATGCAACGCTAATACTGAGCATAAAGGACTGCATAAATTCAGGATGATTGATTAATTCGACATACCACCTGAACGTGATCCCTTTGGGAGGAAACACGATAAACTCAGTGGTTGTCAGGGAAGACAATAAAACAACGACAATCGGGGCAGCCAAAAAGATGTAGACAATCAGACAAAAGAAATTTAAGCCGAATTTTGGTAATGCCTTCCTCATTGAATGGCCACCCCTTTTTTGGAACTAGTTAGCAATTTGCTATAAATAATGATGGTAATAGTGGCAATAAAGATTAATAGGAACCCAATAGCAGACCCATAAGGCCAATTCAGCATGATACCAACCTGTTCATATGTAAGGAATGACATCACTTTTACCTGAGGCCCCCCTAGAATCGCAGGTGTGACAAAGGAACTCACGCCTAAACTAAAAACCATAACAGAACCGGCAAATATTCCAGGCAGCGTTAAGGGCAAGATGACGGAAAAGAAGGTTCGAATCGAGCTGGCACCTAAATTTTGTGAAGCTCGGATCACAGAAGGGTCGATTCTTTCAAGCGAACCCATAATACTTAACACCATATAAGGAAATAACACGTGCACCATTCCTATGACGACGCTAAACTCCGTATAGAGCAAGGTTAATGGTTTATCAATCAACCCAAAATTCATTAACGTATTATTGACCACTCCATTATTGGATAACAAAATGACCCAGCCATAACAACGGATTACCATGCTGATTAACAGGGGTGACAGAACTAAAAGGGTTAAATAATTCTTAATCCTTCCCTTTGCTTTTGTAATTTGATTGGCTACTGGGAACGAAATAACAATCGCAGCCAGAGTAGTAATCAGCGCAATTTTGACCGTCCGCCACACAACCCCAAGATAGAATTTATCTGTAATAAATTTAATATAATTCTGTAGTGTCCAATCATTGCCAATCCCGCTTGCTGCGTCAAAAGTCTTAAAGCTTGTGATAAAAAGGAAGAACAACGGAAGCAAAAAGAAGAAAATAAAAATACCGAGCGTCGGAAGTAATAAAAGCATATAATCAAGCTTTTTTTTCGTTAAATTCTTTTTTTTCTCCCTGAATAGCAGTTCCTGTTCCTGATACGCTGTTTCAGCCTGCATCGGATAGAGTCACCTCACTTTTTGGTAGCTAATAAATCCTCTGGATTCCATTTAATACATACATGTTTCCCCTCTTTAACCAGATCAGGATTTAACGCAACATTGGAAATATCAGCAATGAAATGTTTTTCCTTGTTTACTAAAATGTAACGGGTTTTCGCACCCAAAAACATTTTCCTTTCCACCCTAACCTGAAGACCACCACTATTTTCTATCGAAATTTGTATTTTTTCAGGCCTAATATAAAAGTCAATCACAGAATCCTTCGGCTGATGGACCGATAGAACCTGCTCATAGCCGTCCAATGACACTAAACATTGATTATCATTTAGTGCCTCGACCACCTGACCTTGAATCTGGTTTACTTCGCCAATAAACCTAGAGACGAAATCAGTCTGAGGGTGGTTGTAAATGGCCACTGGTGTATCGACCTGTTCAATTCTGCCTTCATACATAACCGCTATTCTGTCTGAAATCGCAAGTGCCTCTTCCTGATCGTGGGTTACAAAAATGGTGGTAATCCCAACCTTTTTTTGAATTTCCACGATTTCTTCACGCATTTCTTGACGGAGCTTGGCATCCAGATTGCTTAATGGTTCATCAAGAAGCAAAACTTTCGGCTTGATCACGAGTGCTCTTGCTAGCGAAACACGCTGCTGCTGACCACCGGACAGCTCCTTTGGATAGCGTTTTTCATAGCCTGCCAGCCGGACCATCTCAAGCGCTTCTGTAACACGGGTATGAATCTCGCTTTTACTAACCTTGCGAAGCTTTAAACCATAGGCAACATTATCAAATACGGTCATGTGGGGAAAGAGAGCATAGTTTTGAAAAACCATGCCCATTTCTCTTTTATTAGGAGGAAGCAGGTGAACAGGCTTCCCATCCACCACGATTCTTCCGCCGTCTACATCTAGAAACCCTGCAATCATATTTAAGGTAGTTGTTTTTCCGCAGCCTGATGGCCCAAGGAAGGAAACAAGCTCTCCCTGCTTGATTTCAAGGTTCATCTTTTTCACAACTTCTGTTTTATTAAAGGTTTTTACTACGTTTTCAAGGCATAAATAGCTCATCATTTCACCCCTTCATTAGTGGGTCACTTCAATTTCTTTATTTGCTCTCTCTGTCCATTCAGCTCTCTTTGTATTGATATACTCCCAATCTACTTTAACAAGCTTTGCAATTTCATCTTCACCGTAAACGATCTTCTTGGTAATATCCCCATCTAGTTTCACGTTTTTATTGACAGGACCATCAAATAAGGCGTTTGCAAATTCCACTTGGGTATCTTCACTTAATATAAAATTAACAAACTTTTGGGCCAGCTCTTCATTTGGAGCGCCTTTTACCACACTAACCGTTGCCATAAGTGCAGGGGCACCTTCCTCTGGTATAACATACTCAATTGGGAATCCTGTATCTTGCAGGGTGTATACGCGGCTGCTTCCCCACGCACTTGCAACTGTTTGACCTTGTAAGAAGTAGTTAGAAACATCAGCGGTTTTATCAAATGTCACTGCGTTTTTAGCAATTTCCTTCATTTTTTCAAATCCAGGTTCAATATCCTGCGCGCTTCCGCCGTTTGCTATAGCTGACATGAGAAGCATATGCACTCCGTACGTATTGGCAATTGATGGCAGAACTAATTTATCCTTAAACTTAGGATCTGCTAAGTCATTCCAGGATTTAACCGGCTCCCAGCCATTTTGTTTAAAGGTATCTTTGTTATAAGCTAATCCCGTCGTAATAATCCCAAAACCAACTCCAATATTGTCCTTATCTTTGGCAATATCATAGACATCTTTCAGGTTTGTCACAATACTCTCATCTAATGGTGCAAGTAAACTAAAAGCTTTTGCCTGAGCCTGCGGTCCATCATCCATGAAAGCGACATCGATTTGCGGCTTATCCTTTTGTGCCTGAAGTTTTGACAGTGTATCAACAGAACTTCCGGTAATATACTTCACTTTCACACCGTATTCCTTTTCAAACTTTGGAATAAGTGTCTCTTTCATCTTTTTTTCATAGCTTCCACCGTAGGCAGCAAATACTAATGTTTTTCCGCCTTCACCAGCTGATTTTTCAGACGAATTGCCCGTTTGGCTGCTGCATGCAGAAAAAATACCCAGAATAAGAATAATTAATAGAGCTAACGACACTTTTCTTTTTTTCATCATTACTCCTCCTCAAATTTAGATATCTCTTATATGTGGCAATACTTTAGCTACTTGACTTTCCTCCCTTTCCTTTTAAATTATTTTAGTAAACAATGTTGTAATTTTTAAAATTTTCAGATAAGTGCTTTCAAAAAAATATAATATTATAATCTAATAAGTTATAATATTATATTTTATGCTTATCTAAAAATGAATCTCAGTATAATAGGTAACTTGATCATGGCGTATATAAAATTTCGAGTATTCAATTACCTCTCCCTGCTTGGTATACGTAATCCTCTCCCATTCAAACACAGGCGTACCTGGTTCAACCTGAAGCCATTCTGCCATTTCACCTAAAGCAATATACGGCTTAATTAATAGCCTAGCCCTTCCTAACAAAATATGAAACTTATTTCTCAGAATATTGTAGATAAGTTCATTATTTATATCATTTGGCGTCAGGCCAGGACATTGATCATAGGGAAGATACGAGTACTCAAGTGCAACTGGAACATCATTCTCAATTTTTAAACGCTTGATCTTAATGATTTTTGCTTCAGGCTGCAATTCTAGTTTTTCTGCCACCCCATTTTCCGCATTTTCAATCGAAAAACCGAGTAATTCATGCGGATGTTCCTCTTCTTCTGTTGTTAAGGAGAAGATCGCATTAATATCTTGTTCATTAGTGGAACCCGCTACAAAAGTACCTTTCCCTCTTTGCCGGTAAAGATACCCTTTGTTTACCAATTCAATGACCGCCCGTTTGACCGTAATGGTACTCACATCAAACAGATCAGCTAATTCCTGTTCAGTTGGCAGCTGATAACCTATATCCCACTGCTTGGATTTAATTTTTTCTTCTAATACCAGTTCCACTTGACGATAGAGAGGAACATGATTATGTTTATCTATTTTCATAAAATCACACCTAATTTATAATATTATAACTTTATAACCTTATACTATATTTACTATTAATACATAATTTACCGTGATTTACCTGCGTTGTCAATATTTTTTGAATTTTTTGTACATTAATTATAAATGGTTTCCCCGTTATTATTTTACGAACTTCTAACATCGCGGTGTTTACTATTTCATTACACTTATCCCTTTAAACCCCCGCATACTATTTGTGATTATTTTGTAGTGCGGTGAAAACACAAAAAAAGCTTTACACATTAGCATGCAAAGCTTGATTTGATAGCGTTTATTGATACCGGTGGTCGGGGTCGAAATAGGATTAGCTAGAGGAATCGGACATCAAATCAAAAGAGGATTAGGTAGGGACTATGTTGAACAAACAGAGTTCCTCAGGTCCCCAATTGGTAAAATCAATATATCACTCTCTGTAAAACAACAAACTCTGCTTAAAAAGCAATTGGTGTGTACTTTTGATGAATATACGGAAAACTCCTAATAGAGGATGGCTTCTTAATAAGTGAAACACCTCAATCCCATGATATGTAAGGGTTGGCGGGACTGCGTGGGAATCGAACCCACCAGACCTGGCACGCAGGTCTCAAGCAGTTTTGAAGTTTGCTTGCACCTGTTTTTCTAGTATCTTGATGTACTCTGATGTATTGATAAATCTAGGTTTCTAGCTTCCTTATGTTTTCTTGTGATTTCTAATTTTTAAAATTTGGGCACCAAGCATGGCACCAACACCTGTCCGAAAACTATTTTAAACAGCAAAATTAATTAAACAAAAGTAAACCAATTTATACCGTTTTGCACCAACCTTTTATCACTCTAACCTCATTACTCTCGACATGCGCAGAGTGTATGTGGCAGCACATGGGGGCTGGTGAAAAAACTCTTTTATGATTTAAACACAATAAAAAGAATGGCAACCATTCTCCGGTTAACATTGTTGGTTTTGATAATCGACAGATGGGGGACTATTTGACGTTTACATTGTTACTATTTTTTATTTTCTTTCGGAAGCTGGTACTCCTGCAATTCCCCAATGAGACTTTGGCATTTCATTAACCAAAACTCTGACGCTTTGTTTAGGAGCATCTAATGTTTCAACAACTGTATCAGTAATATTTTCAATTAACGCTTTTATTTTTTCAGGCGGTCTGCCTTCCAAAATATTTACTTGAATAATCGGCATAATCTCTCCCTCTCAATCATTAATAAATTTCACTCTTAATATATTTAACTATTATTATCTTATTCACCAACAGTAAAAGTAACTTCTCCAAGTCCTTCGAACTTCCCTGAAACAAAATCCCCTACTTTTAAAAGGACCGCACTTGTTAAGGCGCCAGACAGGATGATTTCACCTTTTTTAATTTTGTCGCCTTTTCTGGCAAGCATATTGGCTAACACAGCAATTGCATTGGCTGGATGCCCTAAAACGGCTGCACCGGCTCCAAGTTCTTTTATTTGGCCATTAATAGAAAGTGTAGAACCTACTAATTCCAAGTCAAAATCACTTGGTTTTCTAAGTGTATTTCCGAAAACAACCCTTGAAGTAGACGCATTATCAGCAATTACATCCGTATGGGTAAAGTTAAAGTTTTCATAACGGCTGTCTATGATCTCTAGAGCCGGCAAAACATATTCTGTTTTTGCTAATACTTGTGCACCAGTAATTCCAGGTCCTTCAATATCTTCACCAATAAGGAAAGCGATTTCAGCCTCTACTTTTGGATGAATTTGAAAAGGAACGACTCCGCCATTATCAACAAGCATATAATCAAATATATAGCCATAAATAGGCTCAGAAACACCCATTTGATCCCATTTTGCCTTACTTGTTAAGCCCATTTTAGGACCAATGATTTTGTGTCCTTGATCTAATTTCTTTTGAACAAGCAATTCTTGTGCTTGGTATGCTTCCGCCACAGTTAAATCAGGTTTAATAGTCTTTGTGATTTTTACAACTTCACGTTTTTCTAATTCTGCTGCTTCAAGATAATCTGCAATTTGTTTAAAGATTTCACCAGCCATTTCTTTTCCTCCTCAGATACAAGTCCATGATCTATTCAAGCCAAATTATTTAAAGTTAACGCTTACTTGTCCAAGATGTGCAAATCTTGCAGTAAAGTTGTCACCAGGTTTTGCAACCACCATGCTGGAAAGTGCACCAGAAAGAATTACTTCCCCCGCTTTTAGGGTGATATCATAATCAGCCAATCGGTTTGCCAACCATGCAACGCAAGAAGCCGGATTTCCAAGAGCAGCAGCCCCCACCCCGGTATTGGCAACCTCACCATTTTGCATTAATACCATGCCAATTAATTCAAGGTCAATATCTTCAATTTTTGTCGGCTTGCCGCCTAATACGACTAATCCTGATGAAGCATTATCTGCAACTGTGTCTTGTAATTTGATTTTCCAATCTTGAACCCGGCTGTCAACAATTTCTAAAGCGGGGACAACATAATCTGTTGCTTGTAAAACATCAAGGACAGTCACATTAGGGCCTTTTAAATCTTTTTTCAAAATAAAAGCAATTTCGCCTTCAATTTTTGGTTGAAGCATTGTTTTAATGTCAATAGTTCCGCCATTTTCTACTACCATGCTGTCTAAAAGATGTCCGTAATCCGGTTCATCCACACCTAACATTTTTTGTACTACTACAGAAGTTAAGCCGATTTTTTTACCGACTATTTTTTGTCCTTCGATTAGCTTCTTTTTAATATTTTGCAGTTGAATATAATATGCGTCATCAATCGTAATTTCTGGATCTAACGTAGTTAACGGATCAATTCCAACGCGGGTTTGTTCAGCTTCAATTAATTGAGCTGCAAACTTTTCAATTTTACTTGTCAATTAAATACATCCTTTCAATTAGATATGTATTTTCGTCATTGTTAGTATTAACAGAAAACATTTAAAAACCTGTTGCACGGCCTAACCTATCTAAACCGTACAACATAGTCGTTTTTAGAAAAGAGAATTATAGTTTAACACAAATATTCGTTAATTCTGTGTAGAATTCCCAGCTATGTGCCCCGCCAACACGACCTATTCCACTATCTTTCGTACCCCCAAATGGAGTTCTTAAATCACGTACGAACCAGCAATTGATGTAAGATAAACCTGATACAATTTTATGAGCTACACGATGTGCACGACGGATATCGTTAGTCCAGATTGTGTTACTTAAGCCCACGCGAGTATCGTTTGCTGCCGCAATTACTTCTTCTTCTGTGTCGAATGGAATAACAGTAACAACTGGCCCAAAGATCTCTTCACGAACACAACGAGAGCTGTCATCTAAACCAGTAATAATAGTAGGTTCTATGAAATATCCTTTATCCAATCCTTCAGGACGTTTACCTCCTGTAACGAAGGTTCCGCCTTCTTCTTCAGCAATTTTTAGATAGCTCATTACTTTATCGTAGTGCACTTTAGCAACTAATGCGCCTTGGTCGTTGGCCATATCAAATGGGTCGCCAACTTTTAATTCTCTTGTTTTTGCTGCAAACTTTTCAAGGAATTCTTCATAAATTGGACGCTCAACGTAAATTCTTGAACCGCATACACAAACTTCCCCTTGGTTTGTAAAACTTGATCGAATAGTTGTTGCAACTACTTCATCAATATCTACATCCGCAAAGATAATGTTAGGGTTTTTACCGCCTAACTCGAAAGAAAGCTTTTTCAATGTAGGAGCAGCTTCTTCCATGATCTTAGTACCTGTTGATACTTGACCGATAAAGCCGATGCCTGAAATGTCAGGATGTTTGTTGATAGCACTTCCAGCGCCAGGTCCAAACCCGTGAACCAAGTTTACAACTCCATCTGGAACACCGGCTTCTTTAAGAATTTCCATTAATTTTGTTGCTGTCATTGGAGTTAATTCAGATGGCTTAATAACTACTGTACACCCTGCAGCTAAAGCTGGAGCTAATTTCCAAGTTAATAAGAATAATGGAAGGTTCCATGGTTGGATTAATCCCACTACTCCGATTGGGCGGCGATATCCATAGTTAAGCGCATTATGAACTTCATCCTGGTATGCTTCTGTTCCTACAGAAAGCATGTAGTCAGCAAAGAATTGGAAGTTTGCTGCTGCACGAGGAGCATCAACATGACGTGAGAATTTAAGATGCTTACCGGTATCCAAGGATTCTAATTGTGCGATTTCTTCTTGTCTTGCTTCAAGAATCTCACCAACTTTGCGGAGAATTTTTGAACGTTCTTGTACACTCTTTTTTCCCCATGGTCCTTCTTCGAAAGCACGTTTAGCAGCTTTAACAGCTATATCAATATCTGCCACGCTTCCTTCTGCCACAGTACCATAAACTTCTTCCGTTACAGGGTTCACGTTATTAAATGTTTTTCCGTCTACAGATTCAACAAATTTACCATTAATATAATGTAAACAATCAAACGCTTTTACGATAGGTTCAACTACTGTTTTAGTTTGGACTTGCATTGTTAAACTCCTCCTTGAACATTGCAAATATAGTGCTAATGCTTATATACTTTATGTTAATACTTATCGGTTTCATATAACACAAGCATGTTGCTATATATGCAACTAATTGATATTTTTAAAAAATTTATTTAATAACAGCCCATAATAAATTTTTTACAGTATATCTACTATTCTATTAACGTTCCCGATTATCTATTTAAGAGTAAATAGTCTTAAAATTTTTTGTATATTATACATATTAATTAGGGCAACTAACTTTCTCATTAAGCTGAACCATACTGTTCAAATACCTTAGCGCCTGCCTCGGCACATTGTACATCTTCTATCGCACTACCGCCGGAAACACCAATGCCTCCAACAATAATTCTATTGTATATTAACGGAATACCTCCACCAAAAACAACAAGCTTATTTGTATGAACAATCCCTGTTAACAATGCAGGTTCATCTTTTATCATTGGATACCATTCATGTGTCGGTTTTCCAAATGCAGCAGCCGTATAAGCTTTATTTTGAGCAATCTCTGAGCTTAGTAATGCGGCTTCATCCATGCGAATAAAGGCTTTTAAATTGGCTCCTTCATCTACAATGGCAGCATTTATTTTAATTCCAAACTCTTTTGCTTTATTTGTAACTGCCTCAAGAATTTTCAATGCTAGCGATTGGGTTAAAGCGTATTTTTGATATAGCATCTTATTTCTCTTCCAAACTAGCTTTTTTTAGTTGGCTTTCGTAATCTTCAGCCGTAATAATACCAAGATCACTTTTAACGGTCATACAACAAGCTAGAGCAAAGCCATTAGCTAGTTCCTCATCAGACAGTGCTTCATGTGAGCGAACTAATTCTTGCTCATATTCCCCTTCTAAAACTTTCATCTTGCACATCCCGCAGCCGCCACGCTGGCATCCTGTCGGAATTGGTATAAACTCGTTTCGAGCTGCTCTTAAAGGTGTTTGGTCTGGAGTACAATTATACTCAAATTGTTGATTTCTTACCTTTAAAGTTACTTTATACATATAGTTTCTCCTTAATATTAGATAGACTCTCAGCATTCGCCGAGTCAGACGGGATAAGGAATCCCTTGCCCCACCCATTTGTTTTCCCTCCTACTTTGTAGGGAACTTCGGATAGGGGTGTTTCTAATGAAACCCCTTTTTGTTTCACTTCAGACCTATCAGATTTTTGTTCTTGATATGCTCTAAAGACACTATTCTGACGGCATCTTAAAACTGGTTAATTAAGATTGGCCTGTCATCTCCAAACTTTGGATCACGAACCTTTCAGAAATAATCAACATGTTATACGATTCTTACGGTTAGAAATGTCCTTAACCTCGTGACCCGGCTGCCATAACACCCACCTACTCTCCTAATCACGCGTTATTCCCAGTAATTTTTCAGGTAATTCAGCGATTTTTTATTTTCAGAAATACCGAGAGTGTATTTAGGTCAATTTCATTTACTTGAAAATTAAACCAAGTCAAGTCAACGCTTTCATAAAGGATTCAGATAATTCTCTGCGGTGATAAAAAATGCCTGTTCCAATTTTTGATGCATCCCATGTAATCGTTGGCATATCACGAAATGCCATATATCCACCTGCAAATGCTTCGTTACGGTTTCCTGATGGGTCAAAGAAATAAATGGTTTGTCCCCTTGAAATTCCGTGTCGAGTAGGAGTCACATCGAATGGTACTTCATACATCGATAATAAATCCGCTGCTTTAAATACATCATGAAGGGAATCTACACCGAATGCTGCATGGTGAAGTTTTGCATCAGGCCCTTTTACAAAAGCAATATCATGAGCCGTATTTGTTGTAAATAAGAAACTGCCGACTAATTCTTCTTCCCCTTCTGTAACAACTCTTTCACTTTGTCCGAAATTAAGCACTTCAACAAAGAATCTTGTAACTGTTTTTAAATCGTCACCAGTAAGTAATAGGTGATCAAGGCGATGTGGAGCAATCCCTTTTATACCTAATGGCCATGGATGAGGATTTTTCGTTCCTACGGCTGTTCCTAAGAAACCGATTTCATGATAAAGTTCACAGTGATGACCAGTTGGCAAAATAAAATGGACGGCTTCCCCTTCAGCTAATCTAGTATTGCTGGAAATACGAGTAGTCGTACAGCCAAATTCCTCTATTTTTCTTTCATAATAGGCAAGATCATCAAGTGTCTCTACTTTAAAGGCTAAATGGACTAAACCCGCCTTGTTCGATTTTGTTAAAATTAAACTATGATGATCAAATTCATCCCATGCTTTTAAGTAAACACTATTTCCCATACGTCCCGTTTCTTCTAACCCAATAACCTTTGTATAGTATTCTACTGATCTATCTAAGTTTAATACATTTAATTCCACGCGGCCTAAACGCATAACTCTTGCCATTTTTTATCCTCCTAATATAGGTAGTTTTTTGAGAGATGACATCTTAATGCCGCCTTAGCACTATTAAAAATGCTGACCCGGCTCATTTTACTTTTTCTACTAACTGCAGCAGCTCCCGGCTTGGCCCGTGAAAGAGGATCATGCGCCCGCCTTCAAGCGTTGGCTTCACCACATCCGAAGTAAAGATGATCTCTTTTTCTTTTAAAAACTGAATCGTTTCATCAATATTTTCGACTGTAAAAGCAAGATGGTTCACAATACCCATTTCACTGTACTCAGCAGCTGCTGTTTTCTCTTGAATAAGCTCAATCTCCATATCCGGCTGTGATTCAAAATACAAAAAAGCCATTTCGCGATCGGATTTACTTCCCCGGAGACGGACGTTAAATCCAAAAATCTCCGAATAAAACCGAATCGATTGATCCATATCACGAACCATTATGGATACGTGTTCCATTTTCCGTATCATATAGTTCTCCTCTTATTCTTCATTTTGTTTGAGGAATCAGGAGAACCGTCCCTCTGCTTCCTTAGTTCGAGGAAGCAGGAGAACCGTCCCCTTGCATCTTTTTAGTGCTTTGACCCATGGCATTGAGTTTTCGTAGCAGTCGCCAATTTGAAGCACTCGACGATCTGTGAATGGTTTTCCGATTAGCTGCAATCCGACTGGCAGATTTTCTGTTGTAAAGCCGCAGGCTACGGATAGAGCTGGGAAGCCTAGGATATTTGCTAATGGTGTTTTTCCAAGTGTAAACATATTGCTAATCGCCATTTCCGGAACCATCGTACCGATTTCAAACGGTGGCTGGACATTTGTTGGGCCGACTAAGGCATCAATCCCATTCATTTGTTTGATTGTTTCTCTGACAAATTGCTCTCTCCTGCGCTGGGCACGAAGGTAGATTGTTGCGGAAATATCACTGCCAAATTCAAAGCGGTATTTCAAATCATCTCCATATAAATGACCGTATTTTTTCAATAATGGTTCGTGCACGGAGACTACCTCTGATTGAGCGATTGCCTTTAAAGCGTTAAGGGCTTCGTCTATCCCTGGTAAATCAATGGGGACGATTTCCGCTCCTAGTGATTCGAGTTGACGGAAGGCTTCGTCAATGACCTTTTTCACATCCGCATCAATTCCGGCAAACATATAAGGTTCATAGAAGCCAAGCTTGACTCCTTTTAAATCATTTAAAGAGTCCGATAAAACAGGCATAGTTCTTTTGACAGATGCCCGATCCTTTTGATCATAGCCTTTCATGACCTCAAGCATAATGGCCGCATCCTGAACCGTTCTTGCCATCGGACCTACATGATCCAATGACCAGCTGAACGGTAGACACCCGCGTCTGCTAACGACTCCATAGGTTGGCTTGAACCCGACTGTGCCACACATCGCAGTCGGTAGTCGAATGGACCCAGCTGTATCTGTGCCTACCGCACCAAAGGCCATTCCTGTTGCGGTTGCCACTGCTGAGCCGCCGCTTGAGCCGCCTGGAATTCTAGTGACATTCCAAGGGTTCTTGGTGCTTCCATAATGAGGATTTTCCGTCGTTGCCCCCATGGCAAACTCATGCAGATTAGCCTTGCCGATGATAACGGCTCCAGCCTCTCTTAGCTTTTGAACAGCTGCCGCATCCTCAGAAGGAATCCAGTCTTCAAAAATTTTCGAGCCGCCAGTCGTTTTTACACCCTTCGTTTGTAAAATGTCTTTGACAGCAATTGGGATTCCGTGCAACGGCCCCCGCACTACATTATTCAGTAATTCCTCTTCCAATTGCCTCGCCTGAGCCAGGGCTTCTTCTTCCATGACAGTAATAAACGCATTAACTCTTGGCTCATACTCGTGAATTTGGTTTAATGTCATTTGCGTCAACTCAACCGGTGAAATCCGTTTATTTCTAATCGCGGCCCCTGCAGTTTCAATTGTTTCGAAAAGGAATTGATTCATGGCTTGTCTCCTCATAAACTTCTAAATTAAAAGTAAAGGACGGCTCTAATGTTGCTAATTCTAGTTCCTCATCACATAAAATGGTGCGTAGATACTCTTCTAAAGTCATCAAATCCCTGCTCTCACTTTGATATTCCTACTACTCTATTAAAGGGCTGCGTTTAATAGTATAGATGCCACAATGACCTTTGGAGTACTTGTCCATCAACTGATTCATGCTGAATCACACGCACGGACACTATACTATAGAAAAGTGTATGCGCCTTGCCCACCCCGACAAGCCCAAGACCAGCCTTGCGGAAAGGTGTTCTTTACCTTTCTAGGATGATTGGCTTGTGACCTCTAGGGGGTAGGCGCTGAAACTAGATCACACCACTGGTCATTTAACAATAACTACCCATAACACAGCCTATTAAGTTGCTTTATTCAATATTTAAGACTTTACTTTCTGTCCATCCTTTTTATACTGTTCCTCCAAAGGAAAAGCCTCCTGCCAGGACTTTTCGTTCCTGTCGTAGAGTCCCGCACTGTATAGGTTCCTCAGTGATTCATTGTCTAACTTAAAGTTCTCTGCTCCTTCTTGAAACGCTTTCACTTGTTGAAGCAATAAGCGGCGCATATGAATAATCGGTAAATCACTTGTTCCTAGATGCTCTTTAGAGCGGTCGACAATCGGCCCCATTGTTTCGGTTGCTGCGTGATCCTGATTAGCGATTCCTCGGATTCCGGTGAAATTTCCTGTCTTTTGTAGCTCACGGTCCTGTGCATAATCATTCTCAAGACTGATTTGTTTTTTGAAGTGCTCATCTAACTTTAAGCCACGGCGTTCATGATTGGCCTGAGCATCAATTGTACGGTTATGTGAAAATTGGACATCCCAGGACCAAGTGCTGTAGTCATCTCTTGGAATGAACGCATGCCACATTCCATCCTCACCCTCAAATCTTGGTGGATAAGTATAAAACGGGAAGATATAATGAATTTCCATAAAGGCATTTTCTGTTTCGTTGCCAATTCCTACGGCTACACAGCGTTTTCCGTAATTGGTATCCTCTACATCTTGTTTGACCGGTGGATTCTTCACAAGCGGATGGTTCGGATCAATTCCTAAATCTGTACTTAAAATTCCTTCTCCTGTCTCCTGTTTCCCATGTGCTTTGTGAAGAAACGCCGCATGTACATAATCAAGATCATTTTCCATTACCTGTGCATAGTTGCATTCCTGCCAAACCCGTTCCGACATCATATATTCATCAGGAAGCCCCATCCAGTAGAATTCAGGAAATTCAGGCTGGCTCTCTTCCGGTCCCATGTACGTCCAAACGATACCTTTTACCTCCTTCACTGGATAATTTTTGATCTTGATTTTATGTCTAAACTTCGGATCGCCTTCCTCTGACGGAATTTCCGTACAATCACCATTCGTATCAAATTTCCAGCCATGATACATACAGCGTAAGCCGCATCCATCATTGATGCCGTAATATAGAGATGTTCCACGGTGCGGGCAGGCTTCCTCCATTAAGCCGACTTTCCCTTCCGTATCACGAAACGCAATTAATTCCTCCCCGAGCAATTTCACGCGCTGCGGCTTGCCGTCGCTTAGTAATTCATCTGACTTTAATGCCGGTATCCAATAGCGGCGAAACAACTCACCCATCGGAGTACCAGGCCCTACTCTTGTTAATAAATGATTATCTTGTTTTGACAACATGTCGATTCCTCCCATTTGTACTTTATTTGTTTTTAGAAAATTTCGATTTTATGTTTATATCTTATTAAATTAGCACCCATTCAAACAATATATTTTTAGGTCGGAAAATTTTCATTTTACAACCGAAACATACAGTTAGAGATAAGTAGTCTGACTCTTTCAAAAATATTGTAAATTATGATAAAGTAGTAATAAATGATTATGATTTTCTGGAGGAGGCAATATGGCCATTAAAGCAAACACCATCACCTTGGGAGATTTATTTGGAATGAACCCTGAGAATGACAACTTCCTGCAGGCTCATCGAATGTTTATTTCAAGCGCGGATGCCTGGGGAGCTTTAATTAAAGATTTAGTTTTAGCTCTAGGAATTGAAAGAGCCAAACGCTTTCTATTACGTTATGGATATCAATGCGGAAGGCATGAAGCCTTGATGCTGAAGGAAATGTTTAATTGGGAAAATAAAAGGGAATGGATCATGGGAGGGGTTACCATGCATGGCCTTTCCGGACGAACAACATCCGTTCCAATTAAAGTTCATATTGATGCTGAAAATCAGGAATTCGACGTGGAAGGATATTGGAATAATTCTTATGAGGCCCTACAATATTTGCAGCACTTCCCCACACACTCTGAGCCTGTATGCTACTTTCTTGAAGGGTATGCAAGCGGTTACTGCAGTACCTCTTTAGGCCAAAAAGTGGTTTTTAAAGAAGTCGAGTGTATCGGGAAGGGTGATCCATATTGTCACTTTATTGGAAAAACACTAGATCTATGGGAAGATGAAATTTCACCTGAGTTGGTTGATTATGCACGAGAAGATATTGGGGACGAACTAGATCAAGCACATAAACGAATTGAAAGACAAAGTGAAATTTTAAAACGAGGGAATTTGTTAAGTAACCAATTGACACAAATTGTCTTACAGGGAAAAGGACTTGATTCAATTGCCCAGACACTTGGAAGCAGCTTAAAATGTGGAATCGTTATCTCCAACAAAGATTTTGAAACCCAATCACAATATGGGGATGTATTTGAATATTCCTTAAAAAGCATCATCGAAAAAAAGGAAAATCTTGACTCATCAGACCAGAAAAAAATAATTGAAATGATCCATCATCGAACCACCATTCAACTCAATACTTTAGATAAACAAGGATTTTCTCATTATCCTTTAATCACTCCAATCATAGTACAAAGCCATGTATTTGGTTATATTTCGATTATAAAAAACTCGAAAGAAATGGACGAACTCGAGTCATCTTTTATCGAGCGGGCAGCAAATATTTGTGCACTTCATATCCTAAATGAAAAAACAGCCATTGATACGGAACATAGAATGAAAGGAGAATTACTAGACGAAGTTCTGCTACAGCCAAAGTTAGATTCTAACATAACAAAAAAAATATCTTTTCTAGGCTATAATCTTAACAAACCTCATTATGTGTTTATTTTTCGCTTACAAAATCAATCCTTTGATTTTCAAAGGGATGAATTAGTACATGATGAAAAGGAAGTGATTATGAACATCCTTAGAAAATATTCAGCATCTGCAGGAGAAAATATATTAATCTCGAACTCTTTTGGACAGGTTCAAGCACTTATTTCAGAAGATTTATTGAAGGCTAATAATTGGAGCGAAAAGAAGTTAGGGACATCTATAGTGAAAGAAGTGAAAAATAAATTTCCTTCATCTCGACTAATAATTGGAATCAGCAACAAATGTTTGAATATAAATGAAGTTCACGATGGTTATAAACAAGCGAAAAAGGCTTTAGAAATTGCTCAAATCAACAATGAGAACCAACACGTGTTCCATTTCTCGGCTATTGGACCTATCTCCATTTTATTAGATGCAAGAAATCCACAGGAATTGGAGGACTATGCCAATCATATTTTAGGTACGATCTATCAATATGATATTCAGAAATCCGCAGAACTATTAAAAACTCTTTATTTCTATTTATATAATGAATGCAATTTGCATAAAACAGCCCGCTTCCTGAACTTATCAATTGGAGGGATGCGTTACCGCCTTGCGAATTTAAAAGAACGATTTAACATCGATATGATGAATGCAACAACGCGTCGTGAAGTTCAAATGGCCTTAGACATATATGTAGCATTTGGCAAACTGTCTGCCCTCCTTTTGAACCAAGTGGAAGAAGGTTTAGGAGATTGAGATTTACGAATTAATTAAAGGGACTGACCTAATTGGACAGTCCCTTGCATTTTTTACCATAACTTAGATACATCCTGATATCATTACAACGATTATGCTTTTACTTCATTTGTAGTATCTAACATCAAACCACCATCGTTGTCTGTGCTTACAGCACCATTTTCATTTGAAAGATTCTTAAGCTTGCTTGTACCGATTAAGCTGGCAATAGCAACAAATGCAATATAAAATCCGATCGAATAAATCGTTCCTGTTGCCTGTATTAAATACGTACAAATCATTGGGGCAATGCCTCCTGCAAAGATAGCAGGGATTTGTGTCCCTAGTGAAGTACCACTATACCGTAACCGGGCTGGAAATGCCTGCGAAGCCAAGGCAGGAAGTGCACCGGTTTGCATACAATGTGGAATCATCGAAATTAACATAGCTGCTGTGATCATAGCTGGGACACCTGTATTGACGAATCCGACAAAAACAAATCCCCAGATAAGTGTTGTAGCGGCACCCATCATAAATAGACGTTTAATTCCTATTTTATCAGATAAGTATCCAAATAATGGAATAAGAATACATAATAAGAAACTTGCAGCCGTATTAACATTAACCATATAAGAGGAACTAATATTTACATTATTGATACTGTAATTAATCAAAAAGGTCGTATAAATAGAAAATGGCGCATTTTCAGATAATTTAGCTAAGCCTGTGTAAAAAATCTGTTTTGGATGTTGTTTAATAACATCTAAAACTGGCATTTTAGAAACGGTTTCACCTTCTTGAACTTTGCGGAATGACGGTGTTTCAATAATTTTTGCTCGAATAATAAGTCCAACAACTAATAACAATAAACTAGCGATAAAAGGAATTCTCCATCCCCATACGTAGAAACTATCGCCTGCAAGAGTGATGCACAACCCTATGATAGCGGAAGATAGCAACATCCCTACTCCCACTCCTGCATTTGGGATACTTGCCATGAATCCTTGCTGTTTCTTCTTTCCCCATTCCATTGATAATAGGATAGAGCCTGCCCATTCCCCTCCAACACCAACACCCTGTATTAATCTCATTAAAACAAGCAGGATAGGAGCCCATATTCCAATCGAGTCATAGGTTGGAATGAATCCCATAAAAGCACTGCTCAAACCCATCATCCATAATGTAACAATCAAGGCGTTCTTCCGGCCAATTCGATCACCAAAATGTCCAAAAATAATCGCCCCTATTGGTCTCGCTAAGAAACCGGTTGCAAAAGTTGCGAATGACAGGATTATTGCGATAAACGGGTCTGTATTCGGAAAAAACAGTTTTGGAAAGATTAAGGCAGAAGCAGTTGCATAAAGTGAAAAGTCATACCACTCAATAATCGCACCAGAGGTTGAACCAACTAAAGCCCTTCTCGCCATTTTTTTGTCTGAAATTTCATTTGCATTCATGCTAGACATCATATACACCTCCGATAGATTCATACATTTGCAGGCAAGACTGCCCATTGCTTACTTTCAAGGACTGTTCTATTTCTATTACAATAACTTGTACTTCCACCTCCTTCTACTATGGGGATATTGCAGTCTAATTATACAGAAAATTCATTCTGCTTGTATCCTGCAGATTCTGCAGGAAAATTTACATTATTCTGTATTATTGTGTTAGAATCTAATGCTGGCACATCTGTTCAAATAGGGGGAATGAATCCTTGCTTTTTCATTCATATGTTTTTCATAAAATGATTTGACCAGATGTACGAATCGTATAGAAAAATGGTAAATATTAGACCCATACATACATTGTTTACTAAAATGACCTAACGTATAATTCATAAGGCGAACCAAAATTTCAGAAAATTTAGAATGAACGGTTCGAGAAGGCTAAGAGATGATCTTAGCCCATTTTTTAATCCATTTTGAAAGGAGAAAAGATGAAAATGCACAAAAAAGGCCTAACGTTATTTTTAACCTTTGTTCTGTTGTTAGCCTCCATTACTCCGGTACTGGCGGATTCACAGAAAAAAGGAACAGCCAAAATTGTCCGCGACAATTATGGTGTCCCGCATATTTATGCCAATAATAACGAGGACTTGTATTTTACCTATGGGTATGTAATGGCTGTGGATCGGTTGTTTCAGCTGGAAACGTTTCGTCGGGGGAATAACGGGACGGTAGCTGAAGTCTTTGGGGAGAAGTTTTTAGCCAGGGATCAACAAATGAGAAGAGATGGCTACACAGATCAAGAGGTCCAAAAGATGATTACAAAAATGGATGGATTCTCAAAAAAGGTCATCCGTAACTTCGCAGCAGGTATCTCTTTGTATGTAGAAGAAGCATTTAAAGATCCAGACGAGAAGCTGTCAAAAGAATTCCATGATTACAAGGTAACACCTAAAGCTTGGACAGAAGTGGATGTATTAAGGTTGTTCATGTCCTCTATGGGGGTATTTATGGATTCAGAGCAGGAAATCCAAAATGCTAAGATTTTAGCTCAATTGGAAAAACAATATGGCCCTGAAGCAGCGAAAAAAATGTTTGACGATATTTTTTGGGAAAATGACCCTGCCTCTCCTAGTACTCTGACGGATGAAGGAGCTGTCAATCATGTTAAAAAGGATACAAAAAAAGCTGCCAATCAGCAGTTTCCGGGGATTGAAAGAGCATCTGAAACAGTAACAGAGAAGCGCAATGATTTCGTTGCAGCCTCAGAAGAGTTAGGACTTCCGCTGAAAATTGGCAGCAACGCGGTTGTGATTGGTCCTGAAAAATCAGCTACAGGCAATGCTTTGCTGATGGGTGGACCACAGTACAATTTCTCGGCCCCAGGTTCAGTGTATGAAGTAGGCTTACATGCTCCAGGAATTGATATTGAAGGTTCCGGGCTGATCGGACTACCGATTATCATGTTTGGTACGAAAGAATACTATGCTTTTACCTCCACCTATGGAGTTGGGAACTTAGTTGATATTTTCGTAGAAACATTAAACCCAGAAAATCCATATCAATACTTATATAAGGGTAAATGGTTGGATATGGAAAAGAGAGTCGAAACCTTTACGTATAAGGACAACAATGGCGAACTTAAAGAAGTGACTAAAGAATTTTACAGCACGGTTCATGGTCCTGTAACGTTATTGGATAGAGAAAATAACACTGCCTATAGTAAGTCATGGTCCTTCCGTGGAACAGAAGCACAAAGCTGGTCCGCTTATTTAGAGTCGAACTGGGCTGATACTATTAAAGAGTTTCATAAAGAAGCACAAGAAATGACGATGAGCATCAACTGGTACTATGCAGACAAGGAAGGAAATATCGGTCATTTTTATACAGGAAAATATCCGATTCGTGATGAACGAGTAGATGTAAGACTTCCAACTCCAGGTACAGGCGAATATGAGTGGAAAGGATTCATCAATCCAAAAGATCACCCCTATGCCATTAATCCGAAAACCGGCTATATTGTTAACTGGAATAACAGGCCTGCTTCAAATTGGACGAATGGTGAGTTAAGCTTTATGTGGGGTGAAGATCACCGCGTACAGCAGTTTATCGATTTAGTCAACGCTAAGGACAAGTTAACAGTAGACGATATTGATGATATTAACTATCATGCAAGCTATGTTAACTTAAGAACAAAATGGTTTAAACCGATGCTGATGGAAGCTTTGGAAAAAACAAATGACCCAAGATATCAGGAAGTGTATGAAGCCCTTCAGGATTGGAACAATCTAAACGAAGATAACAATAAAGATGGTATGTATGACAGCCCAGGATTAACGATTTTTGAAGCATGGTGGCCGATTGTCGTGGATAATCTTTACAAAGCTCAGCTTGGGGATGCTTATCCTTCGTTAAAAGGGATCATCGATCATCGTTATGGGTCAAGTCTTACGTTAAGAGCTTTGGGAGGAAGTAACGGCCCGCTCAAAACAAATTATCAATGGCTGAATGAAGACACTGACCGATTATTGCTTACAGCATTAGATCAAGCGCTTGAAAAGCTCGAGGAAGAGCACGGAACAGATGTAAGCACCTGGTTGAAAACGGCACGGATGATGGTATTTACTAATACTTCATTAGTCGGCCTTCCGCAATACGGATCCGAAACAAAATTTTTAGAAGCAAACCGCGGCAGTGAGAACCATTATATCGAACTAACCAAAAATGGCCCTAATGGAGTCAATGTAAATCCTCCAGGTCAAATTGGTTTTATCAAAAAGGACGGTACATTGCATACACATTATGAAGATCAAATCGAGCTGTTTGCAAATTGGGAATATAAACCTGTCTTGTTTACAGAGCAGGATGTGGAAAAATACGCCGTGAGTACTAAAGTACTTGAAATTAAAAAATAGAGCGATATGAAAAACACAGGTTCCTATCCTGTGTTTTTTCGCGATACCCATCTTATTCATCCTTCTTTATGAAACGTTTGAATCAATTGATTGTCATATTTTAACTTGATAAATAGTTTTTCTACTTTAGGATAGAAAAAGGCAACAATAGGTCCCAGAGAAACAACCATAATGAACGTTCCAATGCCGACGGGCCCGCTGAAAAGGAAGCCGAGCGTGACGACTGCTAGTGAAAATAATGTCCTTGAGGTAGAACGGTTCATCTTCCAAATTTCCTCAAGAAGAAGTATCATTCCGTCCGGCGGTGCAGGCGAAAATTTTGCTTGTAAATAAAGCGATACGCCTAAGCCAATGAATAGTAACCCAAAACAAAGGAACAAAATTTTACCGGGTAATTGTTCGGGAATATAGACTTGTTCCGTGACATAAAGCCACATATCAATACTTAAGCCGGTCAAAAAGGATGTTAAAAAGGCCAGGATATCGGGTCTGCTTCGGCGTACAATGGCCATAATCGTGACCAATATGGCACCAATAATAAACTCCCAGCTGCCTACCGTTAGACCAATTGTTTGCTGAAGACCGACCTGTAATGAAGGCATTGGAGCAGCTCCAAGCTGGGAATTTACCGAGCAGCTGATCCCAAAGGAAAGCAGCAGAATGCCAATCATATAGAAGGAAAAGCGAATTCGAATGTTTCTGTTAACAACCAATGACATCACTCCTTATAACAAGTTCATTTTAAAAAAAGAGACGTAACAAAAAAACTTCTATTTTTTCAAGATAAAATAGAAGTTATGGATAGAGAGTAATGAAAAATAATCATAGGTCACAATATTCCGAGATTTTATTGACAATCAATTTGAGGTGAGATAAAAATCCAATTGTACGATTGTTGATGCGAAACTCCGGGCCGGCAATACTGATCGCTGTAACGGTGTTTCCCATAAAGTCTTTAATTGGCACCGCTAAACAAAACTGGCCTACCTCAAATTCCTGATTATCGATCGCCATATCCCCGCTTTGACGTTTTTTCTAACTTTCTAATGAGATCATCATGATTTGTGATCGTATTTTCTGTATATTTTTGCAAAGGAATATCGTAGATTTTACTATTGTCACGGTCAGGTTGGTTAGCTAATAGAATTTTTCCTAAGCCGGTACAGTAAACCGGTTTATGCGTACCAATGGATGTTTTGATTTTAACCGGTTTTCGTTGGTTCTACTTTAGCATGATAGCTGACTTTATCATTTTCCTGAACGGCTAGATGGACCGTCTCATTTGTTTTTCTCATCAGTTCATCTAAATAAGGTGATGCATTATAAAACTTATTGTACTGCCTAGAGACAAGGTTCTCGCAGCCCAACAGCCTGGGCCTAAGCGATATTTTCTATTTGGCGTCCTGACGAGAATTCCTTAACTGTGCAAAGTCTTGATGATGTGATGATCGTACTCTTATTCATTTGTAATAAGGACGAAATTTCAGATACGCCATCTCAGAATTCTCTACGGAGAAGCACTCGATAATGTTCACGGCATTGTTAATCGAATTGATCATCATCTTACTTACACCTCAATTTAATTTTTTACAAAAGGTTAAAGGCCATATATGTTTGTAAAGAAATCTGAATCTCAAATTTTGATGACGCCTTCGACAAATCCACTTGAATTAATTCTTCGATGCGATTGATGCGATAGCGCATTCCGCTAATCGAAACATTCATTTCTCTTGCTGTTTTATGAAGATTACATTCATTTTCAATATAATAGTATAGCGTCCTGACGAGTTCTGTGGAATTTTTCCCATCATATGTTTTTAGATCAAATAGAAACTCATTAGCGTACTCCAATAACTCCTCCGGTTTCCTAGCATCCAGCAAAATCATGATATGTCCCAATTCATCCGCATGAACGACACTACTGTTGGATACATTCATTAACCGGTTTTTCGCCTTTGCTACCTCAATGGATTTATTGGCTTCTTTAAATCGCTTACTATATTGCCCCACGTCTGAACAGAGCTTACTTACCCCTATATAGATTGGGGGTGTGCCATCATTCCTTTGCAGCAATTCATAACAATGCTGCGCAAATTGCTTTATACCGATTTTTTTCTTCTGAAGGTACTCATTTGGAATTAAAACGGTTACTTTTCTATACTTTTCAAGCTTAATAAAGGTTGTCTGATAATAAGTTTCTTCTCGATTAAAAAAGTTCATTAACTCCTTCGAGACATTGTTAGCCTTGCTTTGGGTATTTTCCTCAAGGTATGGGAATAGTGATTGATTTGGGAATTCAATTGTTAACACATATTGAGACTTGTTTATGTTATAGCCAAAATAAGAGAATCGCTTAATGATATTGGCCGGGTCTGTTTCACCCTTAAAGAGTTCCTCCAGCAAGTCCCCCTTCATTCTCTCCTCGGTTTGAATGGCAGTCCGTTCATTTAACATTTTTACTGCACAGATGCTTGCGGCCCTTTCTAGAAAGTCTGTCTCAGCATCCCCGAATGGCGCCCCTTCCCGATAAATAGAAATATAACCGTACACATCATTTTGAATAATAATAGGAGAGATTAGTAGATTTTGATCAGGCCCGATTTCAAATGGCTCGGTTTGAGTCAAGACATGTTTCGAAAACTGTTTTTCAATAAAGTCTTGGATTTTCTCCCGATTATACTGCTGTACATGTGGACGGGTTTCATCAAAGTAATGAGCTATGTAATCGAAATATTGGTTTTGGATAAGAACCGGCATGCTTAAGTCTTCTGCTAGCATTTTTGCGAAATCGTCCATCCCCTTACCTTGAAGTAGAGCAGACGTTAGATTCTTGGTTATAGACGTCCCAACATGTAGGACTTCACTTTGTCTTTCGACACGGCGATACACGATATCTAGTTCATCAGCAATGTCTTGTTCCTCGTAATTAATGATTTCATCTTCAATTTCTGAACCCCATTCTTCCACCGTTTTTGCGACATAGCTACATTGTTTATCTCCTTTTCCTACACAGTGCATCTCCTTGAAAATAACCTTTTTTCCAAGGCATTCACTAGTATAGCCGCCTCCATAACCGATAAGAAAATAACAGATAGGTTCATGGTACAAAGAATAATGCTGCAAATGCTGCTTGGCTTCATACGAATCAATCCAGTGCCCAGAAACATCAAACGTTCCTTTCTCCATATCAACCTCAAAGTGCTCAGGATAAGAAAGGACACGTCCGCCAATTTGATGCATTTGCGTACCTGCCACAAGCCACTCTAAGTCACTTTCCCAGTTCACCAAATCTTTTAGCATCCTTGCTTCATTTTTTCCGCAATTCCATCCGTAGCGAAGAAGAAACCTTTTTGCGCGTTGGATTCCTAACGTGTCAATTAGGTCCTTCCTTAACACCCCCCATGCATCAGTACTTGAAATGACCATTCTCTTTTCTTTAAAATAATGATCTCCCCCATGATTGAAAAAGGAAAAGATGTTTGTTAACTTGTCTTTATTAGTAGTTGTCAAATCAACCTACCTCTTTCTCCTTTTGATTTGTTGTAAATAATTCAAGGTTATGTTTTACTCCTCCTTTGCCAAACTTATAAATCTTGTGTTTTCGCAGATAATCTAAAAAGCTGAGGATTGTATCACGTCTTGATTCAATATCTTGATAACCATGATGATAAAACCAATGATCTATTACATTGTATACCCCTCTATTAATTCCAAAGAGTTCATGACATAGGTCAAAGAAGGCTTTGTCAGGAAGTTTTAAAAGTAAGGATTCTTTCACAATACTGTTGGTTGGACTCATGTTATTTTTTCCAACTCTCTATACTTTGAAAAGACGCCGTTTTATTTAATGAAGTCCTATGGAACAGCGTTTTTGTGATTTAGAAACAGCAACTGGTTCTCCTAATATGATTTCTAAATAAATAATAGAATATTCCCAAAATTAAAACCACTACATATTAGGTCTGAATATTATGACTCTTTTAACACTATTAATATAGTGTTTATTTTCATTTTATACTACACATTAGAATTTTTTCTATTTATAACAAGATATATGGGAAAATTTTTTGTATGATTACGATATACAAAAAGTACCCTGTTAAAAGGAAAACCTGCAGCATTTGAAAGGCCTACAGGCTTGGATTTGTTAGGAATTAATTTTTAGTGAGTAGATTTTTTCTATATTATTTTAGATAAGGAGTCTGTTTTTCGTTGTTTAGAGGATCTTTAGAATAGAAGAATCCGAAAAATGGGTACTATTTGTTTTATCCGATTCTAGCACTTCTTCATGAATATCATTATAGATTCCTGACATTGCTTCAAATGGGGTATAAATATAGGCCTTTTTCCTTTTACTAAGATTCATATTGTAATAAATGTCTAGCACTACTAAGAATATAACAACTATATACCCTATGGTTAGGTACATTTCGATAACTTCCTTTCTTTTCTATATGGCGATGGGGCTTCATTTTATTCAGCAGGGGTTAGAACCTCCACGCAAGTTAGAGTATTTTCTTTGCATTCATCCCCCACCAATAAAAGTGGGGGATGAATGCTGAATGAAGTTAACAGAGTCTTATTTAGAAATGTAGGAACCCAGGTAATGATCGACAGAATTAAATGTAGCCGCGAAACGGCTGTACGCCCAGGAATACTGATCCAGCGCCGTCATACATACTTTCGTTAAGGAATGCGTGCTGGGTTACGACCATTGCATCGCGTAGATAGCGCTGCAGTGGGTGTCCGTCGTAGATTGCTAAGGTGCCAGCGAGCATGTAGGCTGTCTGCACGGCACTTGCACCTTCACGAGCAGCTTGTGCCGCTGCTAAACGCACCATGCTTGTTTGCTCAGCGGAGACACCGTCACCCTTTAGGATTGATTCCCAAGCAGCATCAGTGGCCTCGTAGAAGAAAGCACGCGCCGACCTTAGAGATGCTTCTGCCTTTGCAACGCCAACTCGCAAGTAAGCACGATCGGCCATCTTTGGTGCACCGGTGATGCTAGAACGGCCTGCCATCTGAGAAATTTCATCAAGCGCAGCACGGGCTATGCCAAGATTGACCACCGCCAGCACCTGTGCTGCATAAGCGATAGATGGATACTGGTAGATCGGCTCATCAATAGAAGGCACTCCGCCACGGACAAAGGTCCATTCGTCAGAGACGAAGGCGTCTTTCACCCGAAGGTCATGGCTACCCGTTCCGCGCATCCCAATCACTTCCCAGTTCTCGACGATTTCCACATCCTCAGGTCTCAGCACCGCAGTAAGCGGCTTACCGCCTTCCCCAGTGCCAATACCAACACCGAGAATGTCGGCACCCTTGCAGCCGCTCGCAAACTTCCAGAGACCGTTCACGCTCCAGCCTCCCTCGACCTTCTCTGCAGGCTGGACCGGAAATAAGCCGCCTGCGAAGGCCACGTCCGGTCCATTTGCGTAAACGCATGCGAGCGTTTCACGTGGAAGGGCCGCTAGGTAGATTGCAGCAGAACCGAAGCTCGCCACCCATCCGGCAGATCCGTCAGCCTCGGAGATGGTCTCGATCAGCTTGAGGAACTCCGTAGGAGAGGAGCCATCACCGCCAAAGCAACGCGGTGCGTGAGCACGATAGACGCCCAATTGTTTAAATTGCTCGATCATGTCCCGAGGCACATGTCGCTTCGCTTCAAATTCGTCTCGTCTGGCGCGGATTTCGGATAACACACGGTCAATCTGGTTTTGATTTTGCATTTTAACAGTCATGATTCATTCCTCCCCATTATTATCTATCGTTTCACCTAATGATTAATTGGTTTAATTCTATAGAACACCCTTATCTCATAAGCCTTCCGCCATTAATGTCAAAAGTTGCTCCGGTTGTAAATCCACCAGTATCAGAGGCTAAATAGGAAACTAAATCTGAAACTTCTCGCGGTTCTCCCACACGTCTAAGTGGAATGGTCTCTACCATTTGGGCTAATTTAGCTGGATCCATTTTATCCATCTCTGGTGTACGAATGGCAGCTGGAGCAACCGTATTAACAGTAATTCCATAAGGCGCTAACGATCTAGCAAAGACTTTACTTAACGCAATTTGTCCTGCCTTGGAAGCAGAATAATGGGCACCCGAAGTTAGTGGACCTGCCTGCCCTCCAATGGAAGACATATTGATTATTCGTCCCCATCCTCTCTCTTTCATTGCAGGAATAACAGCTTGTGAAAAAAAGAATGTGCTTTTTAAATTGACAGATAAGACTTGATCCCATTCTTCCTCATCGATCTCTTCTATTGGAGTTTCAAAACGGATTCCTGCATTATTTACTAAAATATCGATTCTACCCCACTCGTTTAAAACCTCGTTGACAGCACTTTTAATTCCGTTAATGTCAGATACATCCAATTGGATGAACATGACTTGCTTCTGTAATTCTTCCTGTTGAAACCGCTGTCTTGTTTGTTCAAGATTCGCCTTATTTCTGATCACAAAAACGACCTTTTTTCCTTCTTTTACGAAATTTTCGGCGACAGCTAAACCTAGACCTTTATTTGCTCCGGTAACTATTGCGACTCTTTGTTCATTCATTTGCATTAAATTTCTCCCCTTTTCAAAAAATTGAAAATTTTCTAGACCGCAAGAATCCTATACTTAGCAGCTATCTTTTACGCGATTCCGTATTCCTTCAAAAAGACGGAATAAAATTTACAATACAATTACGATATCCCCGTGTATTATAATCCGAATTTTGGCACGATATCAGATCAGCTGCTAAAGCGTTTTCATAGAGTAATTCTATTTATCTCTATAATAATAGTAGAATATTTGGAAAATTCTAACCACTGCATGTTAGGTTTGAATATCCTAAAAAATTTAGTATGATTAGTATCATTTTGAAAAAATCCCTTTAAAGAAAAAAGAAGCTGATTACCATATCATATGTGATAATCAACTTCTTTTTGTGTTTATGCGTTCTGGACTGTATCGGTATTCTTCCATTTCTATTTTTTCTACTTGTTTCGGGCGAATTGCAGCCCACCCAAGTCCTCCAGCGATTAGCAATATAAAGGCGCAAATCTGGAAGGAATAATGAAATCCTGCTGCTGCACTTGAAGAGTTTTCTACAAGGTAACCTGTAACATATGGACCAACGATGCCGCCTAATGAGGTAAACGCCATAAACCATCCTTGAATTTTTCCTTGATGTTTCTTAGGAGACAGTTCTATTAATATAGCTGGTCCAAGTACGATTGTAATAACTCCAAAGGTTAAACCGAGGGATAATAAAACAATGGCCAACCAGTTGGAACTTGCCATAGATCCCAAAAAGTAGCAGACCGCCCCAGCTAACAATACAGGACCAAGTACAAATACACGACCTTTTACGACACTTTTCGTTTTACGAAAAAGGCGGTCAGAAATGGTTGAGAATGTTAGTAGTGATATCGTGATGAGAATCCATGGCAAAGCTACAACGATTTGTAATGTCTCTGCACTTAGTTGAAGAACATTCTCCATATAGTTAGGAAGCCAGTTCAACCCCAACGTAAACGCCCAGTACGTAGCAAAGCCACATAAAGCAATTAGAATGAAATTTTTCGAAAGCAAGAAAGATGAGAATTTTGATGATTCTTGTTCGGGTGTCAATGGGTCAGAGTTGTCTTTTACCACTGAAGACTCTTCCTTTGAATCCGCCTTCCCTTTTACGACCCATAACCATACAGACATCCAGATAACTCCAACAACTCCGGTAGCTATAAAAGCTGAACGCCATCCATAATTTCCAATGAGATTCATTAAAATAGGAGCTGATATCGCTACTCCAAGAGGACTACCAATGGAAACGATTGAAAGACCAATTCCGCGTTTTTCCTTAGGCAGCCATTGGGATGCTGCCGTCACAGCTAAAGAATAGGATGGCCCTTCTCCCATCCCTAAAATGATTCGTGTAATTAGTAAAAAGGCGAAACTTGATACAAATATAGTGGAAAACTGAACAAGAGACCAAATCACGACCATACAGGCTATAACAATTCTTGTTCCAAATTTATCAGCGAGTGCTCCACCTAAGACTGCTGAAAGCGAGTATAATAGAAAAAATACACTGCCTACTATACCCCATTGCTCCGGCGTTAATTCTAATTCTTCCATGATCGGAACCGATGCAAATCCAATAATGGCCTTATCAACATTACTGATAGCTGTTAGTAAAAACAATAGTGCAATGACAATCCATGCCTTTTTTGACATTTTTGATTCTTTCATGTTCATTTGAGCCATAAATCGACCTCCAATAATATATAACATCAACATATTTAATTTTACTAAAATTTCCACTAATTTTAAAAATACTGATAATATTCAGAAAATATAGCCTGTGATTTTTTCATAAACGTAACCTTCCTATTATCATTATTCTTATTTTAAAACATGATCTAAGTTCTATGTTTCATTTATCGTAGGTTTCAAACTTTAGACTAAAAAGGAACGATCTGCGGAAATACGATAAGGTTGGGAAAAATTCTAGTATATGTAACGATAAAATACCCAGTCCCTTTAAAACAGTTGTAATTGAAATTTCCTTGGATATACCTTTCACGATAGAAGAGTTGATAAAAGCGTTAACTCCAACTGGCGGCGTATTTCCTACCCAGGCTCGTTATACGATTCGTAGAATGATAGAAAACCAGACTCTGATCTTACAAGCCTCACAATGGTAGGGAAAAAGATTGGTATAGACAGGATTGAGAAGCCCCATGTATCCATGTGGGGCTCCGCCAATTAGTCTTCTTATTTTTCAAGTAAGAAAAACGGTCTGCCAATTACAGCTTCTAAACGGAAATACTTATCCAATCCAGTTGCACGGAATGAATTGGTCATATCTGCAACGGTTTGTAAATCTGGAACATTATAAAGGAAACTTGCATGCCAACCAGCACTTCCAGCATGTCCAGCTGTTAAAATATCTCGGTCAATGGTGCCAAGTAACTCTGACCCATTCTCTCTCCATGAAGCAATAATTTCATTTAATACAGGTAGAATCTCATTTGTTTTCTCCTCACCCGTTGTGTTAAACCACCCTGTTGATTCAAAATAGAACATTACTCTAAGTGGTGATGGTACTTGTGGTGCATCGTGTTTAATTCCAGCCATTTTTATATTCCTCCCTTTTATCTCAGGTAATAATTCACTATTAATATCAATTGTTGATCCAGCGTAACTAAGTTGACTCAGAAGCTAAAGTTAAGACAAGTTTAAGACTACTCCTCTTCCATAGCCAACTAAACTTTTTATCACTTTTACCACTCTTAACAAGAATTTTTTACAAAATAGATTGTAAAACTCTTAGAGCATTTCCACCCACAATTTTCTCAATATCTTGTACCTTATAATTTTTCTTGATCAGCCATTTAATCATATTACTCATGGCTTCAGTTGGGTTCTCTAATCCTTTGACAAAAGGAGAACTGTCATAGTCTTGATTCCCATGTGACTCATGAAGCGATAACATCGAATCGAAAGCGTCTTGCAGGGCTACATGATCTCCAAAAAATGTATCCGGTCCTAAACCAACATGTTCAATCCCGACTAAATCTATTAGATACTCTAAATGCTCCATAACCGATTCAATGGTATGTTCATTGGGATTCTTAGAAGAAAGAGTGGTGTTTGGTGCAGCACAAACCCCGATAACCCCACCTTTTTCAGCACATGCGAGAAGAACTTCATCCCGTTTCATTCTTGGTGAATCCCATACTTTCCTCGCTCCAGCATGGGTAATCATGACAGGTGATTCACTTGCTTCAATAACATCTAGGCTTGTTTGATCACCGCAATGCGAGATATCGATAACCATTCCAAGAGTATTCATTCTTTCTACTACTTTTCTGCCAAACTTCGTTAATCCGCCGTCGAATTTTTCAGTTAAACCGGACCCTAAAGTATTGGCTTCATTATAGGTGATCCCCATGCAGCGAATCCCAAGGCCATATAGAACATCTACCCGATCGACTTCATTTTCTAAAATACTTGCAGCTTCCAATGATGGTAGAATGGCCACCCGTTTTGATACCTTCGCTTCCTGTAAGTCCTTAAATGTTTTAGCAAGAAAGACGGTATCTTGTTTGGCTATGTCACAATAACGTATCCCCAAGGTTAAGATGACATCGTTCCACTTTAGCCCATTTTGCGATGTGATAATGGAGATTCCATCCATAAAATTCTCAAATACAACATCAATGCCGGAGCGGGCTAAGCCCTCATAATCAAATTCTGTATGAAGCTGACGGCAATAAGGAATGATATCATCCGGAATTTTGGGAACTATAAATCCGTGGTCCCTTAGAGAAACGATCGGATAATATTTTTGAATCGTATTGAAAATACGTTCCTCCGATTCTGAAAGCTTCATCTCATAGGTATTTCGGTATCTTTCCGATTGAGGGAGAGGATACGGTTTATAGTGTTTGCCAGGTGTTAGATATTGAAATGAGCGGTATCCATCATAATGTTTTACTGTCATAATCATCCCCACACTTTGTGAATAGTTATTTCCTGCAGTTTGTTCATGTAACCGTTGCCTCCACTAGGTTCGGAGTGTCCACATTTGATTAGGTTTTAATAACTTTCCTTTTAAAAAGAAGAAATATAGATTTTTCACCTTATTAAACTAGTATTTCTTTTAATTTGATCATTTATTAAATTATTGATTGTTCGCCGCAGGAATAGAAATGCTACAAATTTTCCCTTTATAGAAAAGAAGCGGTTGTTTCTCTTCTTTTCTAGAGATTGCTTTCACTAAACCCGTTACGATCCAATGGTCGCCGCCTTCTAGTACTTCATGAACATCACAAACAAGTGTTGATAGATTTTCTTTTAATATCGGAACTCCATCTTCAGAAAGTTCGTATTGTGCATTGGCAAATTTATCGGTGCCTTTTTTCGCAAATGTCCAACAATCACTTTCCTGCTCCTCAGATAAAATATTTACGACAAACGGACGGCCGGTTTGGAACGCCGGTACACTATAGCTATTCTTATCAATGCAAACTAAAATTAAAGGCGGGTCCAGCGACAATGATGAAAAGGCATTTGCTGTTAGCCCAATATTTTCTCCATTTTCGCCTTTAACTGTGATGATCGTAACTCCTGTCGCAAATGTTCCCAATGTATTTCGAAATTCTCTTTGATCCATAAACCCATCCCCTTTTTTCTTATTCATACTCCTATAATGACGACAATCCAATCATTCACGCGAAAAATGAACTTTTTTGTATCCTGCCGATAATACATATTCTAGAATATTCCGAACATTCAAACTACAGCATAATCAGTCTAAATTTCTCGTTCTATTTAACACTATTAGTATAGTGTTTTTTATTGTAAGGTAACTTATCCTCTTAATCGTTCGTTAACTAGATAAAGTTTTTGTTTCAATTTGTTGACATATTTACCGTATTTTTATCTAGCAAAACAGGTTGCCCATTCCCTCTTTCCAACATTTTTATTAAATGATAAAGAAGACGATTATAAGGCATAGGAATTTGATTAAGCTCTCCTTTCTTCAACAAAGCACCATTCAAATATTCAATTTCGGTCGGTTGACCTCGTTGTATATCTTGATACATCGATGAAAGATGACTTCCAGACATAGAAGGATTGAGTGCAGCAATAATAGTTTCGGTAATATATTTTTTGTTCAGTTCTATCCCTTCTACTTCCGCAACCTTTATGATTTCATCTAAAATAGGATCTATGATTTCATAAAAATGGCAATAAGTCCCTATCACTCCAGCCGAACTTTTCGTTAACGTACAAAGCGGATTCATCACAGAATTAAAAGCCACCTTATTCCAAATACTTTTGATGATATTTTCAGAAATGATTGCATGAATGGCTGAATGATTGAATATCTGAATAATTCGTTCAGCCTCTTCTTTCTGTTGGCCAGTCACATCCATGATTTCGGTTTTTCCTGAACCAAACGCTTCAACCATTCCAGGTCCGCTCAATTTTGCTGAGTACGTCGTAACACCTACAAATAATTGTTCTTTGGATACATATTTTGTTAATACCTCTATATTTCCAAGTCCATTTTGTAGAGTGAGGACTTGGGTTCGTTCTGATATCAGATGCAAACAACTTTTCATCATGGATTCTGTCTTTGTTGATTTCGTAAGGATGATCAATAAGTCTACTTCCCCCGCACAATCTTTCGGAAGATGTGCTGGTATGTAGACTTGTTCCTTACCCTTTTCATTTATTACCATTAGTCCATTTTGTTGGATGGCCTCAACATGCTCCTCCCAATCATCGATTAGCTGTACATGATAATCATTTTTATAAAGTGCTGAACCCACACGACTTCCCATTGCTCCAGCACCTACAATCACAATGTTCATTTGGCCGTTCCTCCTTTTTACCAAACGATTTTTATGTATACAATCTTCCGTTTACTTTTTACTAGAAAAAAACAAAAAGAAGTAGTGGTTATCGACTGACATCCACTACCATATATTTTTCGAACGAAGCACTAGATCATGTTTCATGCGGCTACAAAGCTAATATTTTCGTCCAACGTATCAGGGTCGAGATAGGCTATTACACTGGAATCTATGTCTCTAGTTGTATTGTTTTTTAACATCTGTCAGATACCCTAGATGCTTCAGCAAATCCACAAATTTTCGAAGGGTTTCGACTTGATATTCATCGATATTTTTCCCTTCAAATGAATAAAAGCCTTTCCCTGTTTTCATCCCGATTTCGCCTGTATTCATTTTATTTTCAATAATCTCTGGAGGAGCAAATCGTTCTTCACCCATCGAATCTTTTAAATAGTGACTGGCATGGTAGAGCGTCTCGGCACCGCCCCAATCGATAAATTCTAAGAGTCCTAGAATAGCAAAACGGAGACCGAACCCTACCGTAGATGCCTTATCAATATCTTCAACGGTTGCGACTCCCTCTTCCACAAGACGAGATGCTTCATTCATGGCTAGCGCTTGAATTCTTGGTACAATAAAGCCTGGTGAAGGGGCACAAATTACAGGAACTTTCCCTATGCCTTCAAGTAAGCTGGTCATTTTTTGCAAGTATTCAGAACTAGTTGATTCCGATGGACTTACTTCTACTAACGGCATTAAATAAGCAGGATTCAACCAATGGGTATTCATAAATCGTTCTTTCCCTTGAATATATTCAACTAAATCATTGGCTGAAAAAGATGAAGTGGTAGAGGCAATGATTGTATTCTCTGACAGAATCTCACAGATCGAGGCAAATACGGTTTTTTTCACCTCTAAAATTTCTGGTACTGCTTCAAATAGTACATCTGAGTTTTGCCAGGAAAGATTGTGGTCTTTCATCGAACAGACTTCAACTTGACTTAAAATGGTCTCAACGGACTCTCTTGCAATTACATTTGTCGCGACTAGAATCTCTGATTGATTCCTTAATTCGTTATAAACCTGTTCTTTTAACTGGAGAAACTCTTCCCTTGTTCGTTCTTTAATATCAATCAACGTGACAGGATACCCTTGATTGGCGAAAGAAAGGGAGATTCCTCTCCCCATCCTTCCTGCCCCCGCTACCGCAATGGACCCATTAGTTAATTTCATATTGGATCACGCCTTTTTCCAAAATCTCTTTCACTTGCTCTACCGTTTTATGAGAAAGTCCTAAGTTCTCCATCGTTCTGCCTTTCTTGCGCAATTCTTCCCCTATCACACTGGATGCAATAGCCAATAGACCGGACGCAACTGGTACAGGAACCTTTAACCATTCACCTAAGGAAACAAGGAAAGCAAGTCCGCATGCCACATCTTCTCTCATATAGCGGTGATGATAGAGATTAAGAGGTTCATGCCAATCATGTCCATCTACGAGCTTCTCGTGTGCACCGTTTCCATACATCCACTCGTCTCCGTCATGATTATAGTGATCCTCGAGCGGAAAGTGAGGGGCCGTATATCCTAAGGCTTCACGAATGCTGATCCGTTCTGCATCAAGTGCTCGATGAACATTTCGAATTGCAGGCTGGGTGCCTTCATCATGAATATCCCATTTATCAAAATGTTCAATGGGTCCTGCATTCATTAAGATAAGTGGCGGGTGAATAATCGGTCCAGCATTCATCAAAGCTCCATCAAGAGCATCTTGATTCTCTTCAATCGCAGGAAAGGCTTCTTTTAAAATCCGAAAGGCATAGTCTGCTTGGTTACTAGGGAAGACCCCTGTTGGAAGCCTTGTCCCGCGTCCTGAAATTGAAACCGTTTCTTCATCGTGTTTTCTTGCTAAATAAGGCAGGGTTCCTGTTTCTGCAAACATCACATTTGCTTTACAGCCTTCCTCTACAAGAACCTTGGACATTAGGTAGCTGCCAAATGTTCCAGGTGGTAAGAAAATAACTTGGCCATCTTCTAAAATCGGTGCCAACTGTTTGGCAAGTGAGCTTTGCGTGACCGCGGGTAGAGGAATGACAATGAGCTGTACCCCTTGAATCGCCTCTTTCAGATTAGTCGTAGCATTCGCTAACGTAACCGTCCTATTTCCCTTAAAGTCTTTTACATTAATCGTTTTTGTTTCCAATACGATTTGAAAGGCTTCTTCATTTCGTCTCCATAGATTGACCTCATGACCTTGTTCCGTTAAATCTACTGCTGCCGCATAAGCCCCATTTCCTCCACCAAGAACCGCAATCTTCATTTAACTTCCTCCATTCATATTTTGATTATGAGTATTTTCTTTCTTACTTCGAGTATTGTTGGACTAATTCTTTGATTCGGTCTCGGTATTCTTCACCAGGTAACCCTTGTTTCTCAGCTTTCTTCACTGCTGCCTCTTGAACCGGCTCAATCTTATCATCCCAGCGTTTTGCTTCTTCCTCTGTTAAAGGTACGATTTTTAACCCTTCGGTATCAGAACTCCATTTAATGGACTCTGCTGTGTGTTCATCTAAGTATTGTCCTGTGAAGACGGTCATTTCTTTATTCAATTCATCTATCACTTGCTTAACATCATCAGGAAGACTTTCCCATTTATCTTTATTCATGACAGCTACAAAGGTATTAATCGTTAAAGGATAATCGGTTACATATTTAACGTATTCAGCTAGTTTTAAATCCTTTAATACTTCACGAGAGGAAACATTTCCATCTACTACCCCTGTTTGCAACGCTTCTGGTACTTCTGATTGCGCCATCCCCACTGGTGCAGCTCCTAGTGCTTCCATCACTGGCGTTAACGCACCTGAAATACGCAATTGAGTTCCAGAAAGTTCATCTAATTTTGAAATACTCTTCGTGCTTTGGATATAAGCAGGTTCTGTTGCAAAAGTGGTAATAATTTTAAAATCTTTCAAAGCTTCTGGTGGATACTCATTAATTAAATCTCCCATCACTTGGCTAGCTACTTCAGAATTCGGATAACCATTTGGTAAATCTGAAATTTCTAACAATGGAAAACGTCCAGGTTCATATGTGGTAGAGGTTAAACCGATATCCGCGGTTCCATTAGCCACTCCATCAAACATATTATCTGCTTCAAGTAACGTTCCACCAAAAAACATATCCACCTCTACTTTCCCATCGGTTCTCTTCTCCAATTCCTCTGCCCATTTTTTCATTTGAACAGCCGGAAATGTATTATCTGGTGCAAAAAAGGCATAAGATAGAGTAATCTTTTCGCCATCCCCGCCACCTGAAGAACTGCTTGAACTACATGCCCCTAAAAAGGCAACCATGGCTACACTTAGTGATATCAAGGCTAGTTTCATTCCAAACTTTCTTTTATACGTCATACCTTCATCTCCTCTTATTTATCTATGAAACTAAAACTCTTTTCCCCTTATCAATCATGCAGGTCAGACGATTCATCCTAAAGAATAAACGTCACGATTTGCGGGAATAGAATGAGCAAACCAATAAACACAAAATATGGAATAAGAAAATAGGATGTACCTCTAAAAATAGTCGTGATTGGTGTAGTAGGTGTTAACCCTTGGACGACAAATACATTTACTCCTACTGGTGGAGTGATCGCGCCGAGACTCGTTACGACACAAAGGACGATGGCAAACCAAATCGGATCGTATCCTAAAGCTAGCACTGTAGGATAGAATATCGGTAAGGCAATGGTTAAGAAGCCCATTGCATCCATAAGCGCTCCACCAATGATAAAGATGAAAAGAATGGCAAGGAGTATAACGACAGGAGGCACGGCCAATTCACTCACCCATTCCGCCACATCAAAAGGCATTCTCGTAATCGCTAAGAACCGTCCAAACACCATCGCCCCAACAATGAGCATCCATACCATAATCGATGAACGTAACGTACTTGCGATTGATTCCTTAAAGTTCTTCCACGTTAATTTACGCATAATAAGAGCAAGAACAATGGAACCAAAGGCACCAAAGGCAGCTGATTCTGTTGGTGTAAACCAACCTAAGAACAGACCGCCAATAACAAATACAAATAAAATGCCAATTGGAATGACTCCTTTTAATGAACGAATCCGTTCTTTCATATTCGTCTTTTCCCCAGCAGGGCCAAGATTCGGATCTTTCCAACAAATAAACACAATCGTCAAAATCAATAAAATGGTTAATAGAATTCCCGGAACAATACTCGTTAAAAATAAATCACGTACCGATTGCTCCATCTGTAACGCTAATACGATTAACACCGTACTAGGTGGGATAATAACGCCTAACGTTCCTCCTGTAGCGATACTACCAGTACTTAGGGCTTTATTATAGTTATATTTGTTCAATTCTGGTAACGCCATCGTTCCAATCGTAGCGGCTGTTGCAGAGTTAGAACCACTAATAGAACCAAAGACAGCACTCGCTAACATCGTAGTACTTGCCATCCCGCCTCTGTGATGACCTACCCATGTATAGGCCGAATAAAAGAGCTTTTCTGCAATTCCTGTTCGGTATACCACTTCACCCATTAAGATGAACAAAGGAATAACGCTTAAGGAATAACTCGTAAACTGACTCCATAAATCAGCACTTAGTACATTGTTGGCTGCCTTAGGAGAAGCTGCCAAGATTAACCCAACATACCCGACAATAAACATCGCAAAACTAATCGGCATGCGAAGAAACATCAACACAAACATAATGATAATTCCGATGATGGATAATAATATTGGATCCATTCTGTCACTCCTTCCAAATGAAGATCGTTTCTTTAATGATGGCAAGAACTATCCCAATGAATCCTAATGAACATAGTTGGACAATAGGATAAAATGGAATTCGCAAGGTTTCAGATACCACTCCGCTCCCCATCATATTCAACCCATGCTGGAATATAAGCCATCCAGCTACGAGAAAAAATAGGGCACTCACGATATTCACAAGGGTGTGAATGATCTTACTGACCATTTCGGGGAATTTGTTAATCAGCAGATCAATAAATACATGACTTTTATGCAATTGTGCATACCCAAGTGCAAAAATACCTGAAATCGCTCCAAGCCAAGTGGCTATCTCCACGGTTCCAGCAAAAGGATCTGAAAACATCCGTTTGATGGCATTAAAAACAATTAATAGCATTAATAAGACAACTGCTGCACCTGCAATCCATGCCAAAGCCTCATTCATCTTATCGATCATGGTAAAAAATAGATTGATAGATTTTGCTTTTGTCTTTTTAATGGTTTGATCATATACAGTCACTTTTGCCTGATCATTTATGACTGGAATTGATTGATCCCTATCCATTCTCACACCTCCATGTATATTGTTTTATGCTTTTTTATCTATAAGAGAAGGAAAGACGCTTATCACAATCCTTCCTTCTCAATTCAATATCTTCGATTTTCACCACTACTTGTGATCTCCTTATTTTTCCAACAAGGAAAATGGATGGCCAATGGACGCTTCTAATCGGAAATAGCGATCCTTCCTTTGACTTTTTATCAAAAAATTCAATCTAGTTTAGCAAGCTCTCCATTTCAGGTGTAGCAATGTTAGCTATTGCTACTGTATCCCCGGTGATGCCCTGATCTGCCTTGCGAAATGTTTCGTTAAGGCCAATGGCCCTAATTTCGATGCACAATAGTAGGCACCCGAAGTTAATGGCCCTGCTTGTCCTCTGAAGAGGAAATATTTATAATTCGGCCACTGTTTTGTTCTTTCATCATCTTCAACACATTTTGAGATTAGTAAAACGTTCCGCCAAGATTGACGGATAATAGATGATTCTAATCTTCTGTTGTAATGTCTTCGATCAATGTTTCTTTACGAACACCTATGTTAGTGACTAAAACATCAATTCTTCCCCATTTTTCTAAAATGATATGGATACAGTTTTTAATCGAATCCACATCAAAGACCTCTACGGTTAAAAATGAGTGGAGGATCAAGTGAGAGGGATGAAAAAGCATTTGCTGTTAGGCCTATTAGCTGTCCCTTACTTTGTGTGGTTATGACTGTCACACCTGTTGCAAATTGACTAAGCGTATTTCTAAAAAAAAGAGCATTGGATTGGCTAGGTGGTTTCTTGTATTATTCTGGGTTTTGCATTTCGGCATAGATTCCTAATTTCATATTCTTTCATCCTCCTAAAATTGAATTGATCTTTCTTTTTGTTCTAATTAATAGAATCTTTACAATCTTCTTTATTTTCAGTCCATGTTTGAATTATAGTTTAACCATTCTTCTTAATCAATTACCGATTCGGTTGGAATTTTTTGTTTTTACTACCTTATTCAGACTGTAAAATATGGGAACGGTTCTCAAATTCCCCTAATTATTACCAACTCACAAAACTTTGAGTATAGTTTTCTAATTTTTATTTTGTTAGAAGTAATTGAAAGAATTAGAACTTGGAAACGGATAAGTTAGGGCTGTTTATTCTTAGATCAAAATATGAGGAGGATTCAAATGTTTTTTACACAAAAAAGACGATTAAACTGCTTATTAATAAAAAAACGTAAGCCCGAACTATAAAAAATAAGCGCACCTTTCCGGTACGCATCACAAATAGCCGTATATCATGATTTTTTTAATCAAATATACGGCCTATATCATTTATTTGCTACATTCTGCCTGAATCATTTTTGACCATGGCATGTATTGATCTAAAATTTCAGGTTTTTGATGGATACCAAGATTCGGTAACCGCTGAACAACAGGCTCAGCTGAAACAAACTATCATCGACAATCTTCCTAATGAGGTTGGGTTTCCTGCAAAATTTAATCCAAGTGTGACCCCAATCAACATCGCTAACACAACGGATACGAACCCTAGTGTATTGCAACGCCTGATGATCGCGTTATCCTTTAATCACTCCAATCATAGTACAAAGCCATGTATTTGGTTATATTTCGATTATAAAAAACTCGAAAGAAATGGACGAACTCGAGTCATCTTTTATCGAGCGGTCAGTTGGAGATAACGATTCCACATTTTAAGCTGCTTCCAAGGATGCAGCCGTTTTTTATGTATGTGACCAGATTTAATACTATTATTTATCCAATAAGTTATTATTATTGTCTTTAATAGAATATCCATTTACCAAAAGTGCATTTCACCTTCGTGAAGAATGAGTCTCCCCATAAAACATCAATATCAGATGAAAATACAAATACATTCGCTTGCCGAGATGATTTTTTCCGGTAGTAAATACTTATTATCAGCTCGGTCTAAAAGGGAGACAACATAATAGCCACCAGAAAAACACTTCATTTACAACACCCCTTTTAGACTCGTTCTCAATAGCAATAACAACACCTAAGCGATCCTTCCTTATTAAAGAATCGCACCCTATAGTTTAAGTGCATTTTTTCACAAACTTCTTTATTAAGGTAAATCTGTTGTTAACTGTGCTTTCCACAATGAAGACATTTAAATAAATGTCCAAATATATTAGAAGTTAAGGCATTTTTAAAATCACCTGGCTCAAGATTACAGTTTGATGCTTCTAGCGTTAAATCACTTTGGAGTTCTTGCTCTAGGTGGCTAACTTCTTTCCAATTTACTATTCCTAGGTAGGCACAAAAAATCATTATAATGTTCAACCAGGCTATTTCTTGCCACGATAGAATTGTTGGAGTTCTTTAATTGTTCAATCTGACTTTTATCCGGTTGTCTCCAGCATTCGTTTGATTAGGGTTTCGGCTCTGTGTTGATCATTAGAAACAGAAAAATCAGTAATTGAATCACCGTCCTCTTCATAAAGTAGACATGATGAAAACGAAAACTTACCTCTACACCACAAGCATTTGTAACAAAGCTTTCACCGCTCTTACTACTAAGATACGAGGAGGAATTAAGGTGAATGAATCAGAATTATTGCTGCCTTTTACTTTTTATTTGCCCAACTCAAAACAATCTCATCCGTTTTATGGGATGCACAATAATCCGTATCACCAACCGCCACTACACTTATCAGAACTAGCATTTTTAACACCAGGAATACCCTTAGCACCATTTTACTCACCACGAACTGTTTCTGGTAATCTAACGGGTAATATGGGTGTTAGCGCTAATTCGGCTGACATCTTAGTTTTCGCTCCACATCCCGATGATGAGACTCTTGGCTGTGGGGGTGTAATAATGCATGCATTGACGGCAGGAAAGCGAGTTCATGTAGTATTCTTTACGAATGGGGATGGATACACGAAAGCTACTTCAATGCTTGTAAACAAGAACATTGATAATCTCTGTTCTTGGGACTACCTTGAATTGTCACGGGTACGCCAGTTAGAAGTGTTTGCTGCTACTAAGATACTGGGACTAAATCCTTCAAATATCACTTTTCTAGGGTACCCTGATGGTGCAGTAAACAAGGTATACCAGAGTAAAGACTCTAATTATGTCCAGTCGCCAACTACTCTTAAAAAAGAAACCTATGGACTTGTACAAATTGATTATCACAAGCTCGCATATGGCAAACCTGCTCCCTATCTAAAGAAATTCGCACTCTCTGATACGATGGATCTCATTCAGATCTTTCAGCCGAAAGACATCTATGTCCCTGAAGCAGCCGATCAGCACCTTGACCACATGGCAGTCAACTGGTTTGTTCGAGACGCAATTAAAGTGTTAGGGTATCAAGGTCGTGTTCATACCTATTTAATTCACAGTGGACCTGATTCCGAATGGCCATGGCCCCAAGGAATTACTCCACTAAATCCTTTTGCTTTTCATGAAGCACTAGATTTTAAAGGAGTTCCTATTCCTCGCTTTGTGCCTTGGCCTCCACCAGAAAGAGTGCCTCTGAATGAAGCTGTTGCACTTCAAAAGCTGAAGGCTATTCGTGCTTACCGTTCACAACTTGTAGATAGAGAATATCTTCAATCTTTTACAAAGAGCGAAGAAATTTTCTGGGACATAGAATCTCGTTAATTTGAGATCAATAAAACTGTTTGACCCGTTTTTTCCCCTCCTGCATAGTAATAGGTTACATCTATAGTTTAAGTACATTCCTTCACAATCTCCAACCATTTAACCTTAAATCTCAGTTATCTTTAGAAAAGATCCTCCACAAAAGAGACCGCTTAAGCGATCTCCATCTTTACCTCTTGCACCCAATAGCCACCCATACAGCAGAGCTACACCACAAAGAATGAAAATGGTTAAGAACTGTTAATACTTGAAACTTCTTTAATCCAGTCACGGCCTTCTCTTTTTTGACGAGGATTTTTTTGATGATAAGGATAATGATAGAACAATAGATGGTATTGATTCCGAAGACAAGGATGAAGGAGGGTATGATGGTGGATAATAAATCCCCTTTACACTTAATCGGCGACCCTCATCCTCACCCCCCATGCCTCGTTAGCAGAACAAGCAAAAAAACGGCCTAAGCAGCCTAACTGTTTCCGTGTTGGGAAAGATTTAGTTCTAAATTGAAACCTAGATGGCATACGATTTATGTACATTGCTATAGCAGTAAAAAGAGCAACGGTTTCACAAACCAATGCTCTTTTTATTATCAATTATTTTGTTACTGAATTGGCAATTTCCATTAATATTTTAGAAGTTACTTTGTCTGATATTCTTTTATCTACACTCAAAACATACTGGAATCCATTTTTTTCGAATACTAAGAGGTTAAATCCTCTTACAATTTTCGTAGCATAAACCGCTTTACTTCGGTCTTTTAGTTTTAAAGCTTGGTCAATATGTTCCTTTCTAATTGGTAAGCCATACTTAACTGGGTGAACCCGAATCATATAATGATTTTTCGGTTGACCCATGTGAAGATACTCAATTTCGAAACTATGGTTTACTTCGCCACCTAATTTATTACATCTGCCGAAACTGTGAGAAAAGGGAACTGGAGGTAATTGTATGGGTAGTCCAATATTCTCCATAAAATGTTTATTGCATTCCTTAAGTGCCTCGTGGATCTCTTTATAGCCGATTTCAAAATACGTTTTTTGGAATTCTTCGCTTGTGTAGTTAGCTTTAGCAACAAACGAAAAGGATAAGGTCAAAACAATACTCATTAAGGATATTATTAAATTCTTGATAATTTCCACGCCCTTGATTTTTTTAGAAATCAACCTAGACGTATTATCCGCAATTATTACCCAAAATATAACAATTCCTAAATACCTAATCTAAAAGGTTTTAACTATTAAAATAGGTGCCATTCTAAAGCCCAATATGTATTCCTTGTTAAACTAAACTCCCTTGCCTTTTTTTCATTCTAGGAAAATTTATTTTCATAGTAGTTTAAGTGAGACCCTTCACAAGCTTTTTGAAATAAAGAGTTAAAAGGGACGATTTATGTCTTTACGGTACCACTCAGCAAAAATTTGAGCAATAATAACCACATATACAATTTCCTGTACCGTCTTCATTAGTATTCCTCCGAGCTTTTGATCCTGGAGGGAACCTAATGGATTAAATATTTTCAACAGCTCTGGCCCGACGGAACCAAGCCTCGACAATGATGACGGTGTTGCGCATAAAGCCAATGCATTGATCCATGTCTCAGGGTTAGAATAAGTCTGATATAATGGTATGTCTGCAAAAATAATTAACGCACAAGCTGGTAACATTAGTACGCCATTTGCAAACATATACCCTGTCTTAAGAATCCCTGACATTGTTTTGGATCCATTTATATTATTTAGAACTGGCCAAAACATGAAAATGGCAAGAAAAAATAATAGTGAATGCATGAGAGCATGATAGAAGTTATTCGTTTTTGAAAAATCTAGTATTATCGGGATATGGTAGAATGAAAATAAAACATTGAACAAAAGCATAGCAATCAAAGGTTTAGTGATGAAAAGAAACAAAGGCTTTATCAACTTAATATCTAACACAGTTCTCCATATCCAATCTGGTATCCCTTTAATAAAAAGAATTGGCATAATTAACAAGAGAAAAGCCATTTGAACCATGTGAATCGTCAGCATCATGTGGCTCATTAAATCAATTGGCGACCCTTTAATCAGATACAATAGGAGAATAAATCCTGTGAAATTGGCTGCCTGTTTTTTTGTAAGAGGCTCACTCTGTTTAAAACAATTCCTATATTTCACTGATATTAAGTAATAAAGTAACAATATCAAGAATAAATTCAAGGCAAAAAATGGGCTCCATAGTGAGCGAAAGTCAAATAAATAAAATATTGCCATACTTCAGTCCCTCCTATTCCTATGATAATAGAAAGTCCAAAGATTAAATCATCCATTTCCATGCTATTTCAGCCATCCAATTTTCCTATCAATATTTTTTGTTTGGTTAAGTATTTATGCTTTCTAAATGATCTAGAAAGAACCAAACACTTTTAGACAGACGTTCTGCTGGACGTGTCATGACATTGGTTGTTACTGAGTATGAATCGTATCCATCCCAATACTTTAACTTGCCACAAGAAACTTCCAACTCTACGGTTGACTTTAATATGACTCCATATCCCATACCCTCCATAACAAAATGCTTTACAGCTTCTGTTGAAAAGATGCTCTTTGTTTGATTTCCTATTTGCTCATTTATTTCAATGGGGATGTCTGAAGGAACAAATATAGTATTTGAATCAATAGTAAATGGAGGTTGTATCCCTATTAATTGATCATCGGTTATTTTCCTTACACGTAAAGAAAAATGATCCTCAGGCGGTGTTAATGTTATACCAATGTCAACATTCCCCAATCGAACTAAACTCTCTATATCATGATCTGCCCTAATTTCTAAGTCAACAGTGATATTTGAATGTTTTTCATTGAAGGAAAGTATGATTTTTGGTAATAAATATGTACCAATAACCTGCGAAACTCCTACCACTATTTTCCCGCGACTTCCTTGACGAAACTCTTCCATTGACCGATATATTTGCTCTTCTAGAGAGAGTATTGATTCGGCAAATTCCATTAAGGTGAGGCCCGCGTCTGTTGCAGATATATTTCTTCCAACGATTGTATACAAGGGTACACCTACATCTTGTTCCAACCGTTTAAGCATCATTGAAATCGCTGGTTGACTAACATGAATTTCTTTTGCAACCTGACTTATACTTCCTGTCATTATTACTCTCTTGAATAGGGACAAATGGTTTGTATTCATGGTTCCACATCCATAACATTTTTATTATGATTATATAAGGATAATTATATTTGTATTATATATTAAATACTGTAAAAATAAAGAATATAAAACCACTGATATATCGTAAAGGAGAATCAACCATGAACATAAAAGAAATAAAAGAACAATTTCCTATTTTAAATCAACATGTTAATGGTCACCCCTTAGTCTATTTAGATAGTTCTGCCACCTCCCAAAAACCAAAAGCGGTAATAGATGCATTAGACTCCTATTATAAAAACTACAATTCTAATGTACATAGAGGAGTTCATACTTTAGGAACAAAAGCTACAGATGCTTACGAAGGTGCAAGAGAGAAGGTTAAAAATTTTATAAATGCAAAGGAAACGGCAGAAATCATTTTTACAAAAGGAACAACGGCCTCTTTAAACTTGGTTGCTCAGTGTTATGTAAGGGAGTTTTTAAAAGAGGGGGATGAAATCTTAATTACTCCAATGGAGCACCACAGTAATCTTATTCCTTGGCAGCAAGCAGCTAAAAAAACAGGAGCAATTCTCAAGTACATCCCATTTTCCTTTAACATTCAATTACAGTAAAAATTTCTTTACGAAAACTTTAACTTATATCATCATCTTCCAAATATACTTCTAAGTGGAGAAAAGGAATTATGTTGTCTTTTAACGTCTGAATCTGTCATTTGAATGTATTTTCGAACCATTGACATATCACTATGCCCCAATATCTTTTGCAAAGAAAATGGATCACCACCATTCATAATATAGAATAATGCACCTGTATGCCTAAAAGTATGGGGGGACACTCTCTTATTAGATATTCCGGCCATTTCACCTAATTCTGTTAGCCTTCTTCTCCATGTATTACTAAGAATTTCTCTACCATCATACGAAACAAATAGGTATTCACTACCGAAGTCGTCCGACTCGCTCATATATTCTTCAAGAAGCTTTATTGTCTTTGTTGAGATTGGTACGCTTCTGCTACGCTTTGTCTTCGTTTCATGAGGTTCCAGTTTGATATACCCACTCTTTAAGTCCACGTTACTTCTCCTCATATTAAGAAGTTCTGATATTCTAACCATTGTATCTAATAATACATAGATCATCACTTTATCACGAAATCCTACGAACCTTGAATCATCAATCTGATTCAGTAACTCTTTTATTTCAGCTGGTGTAAAAGATTGGATTTCATCTTCTGGGGTTTTAATAGGCTTGAATTTTTCGTGAATAGGTATTTCAATCCATCCTTCTTGAAAACAGTGTCGTAAGAAAGCTCGATTTGTTCTAATACGTACATTAACAGTAGTTGGCTTTAAACCCTGATCATTAAGCATATATCCAATATAATTTCGAAACAATTCCACAGTAACTTCTTCATTAGGAACATCTCCTCCTAAGTAATCATTGAGATAATAAAAATGTTCATAATAGCCTTGGATTGTAGGCTTTGCCAAACCCTCAGTTTGTTTGAAGACCATAAATCTCTCAAACATTTCAAATAGAGTCATCTTTTGTTCACTTTGTTTAAACCGTTTAATATTCTGAGCACTTCTTGAACCTTTCCGCTGAGATTTTCTAACAGATTGCATAAAAAAATCCACCTCTCATTTCAGAATTTGGTGGATTTGACACACTAGTACACACAAAATCAGTCGCACTAGTACTATGTAAATTTTAGAAAAAATACTGGTGACTTTTCACTCTTGAATCATAGGTTCAACTGTTGAAAAAATACTTACAAAAACAGCTTAAACCCTTGATATGATTGAGTTTGATTGGCGGGACTGCGTGGGAATCGAACCCACCAGACCTGGCACGCAGGTCTCAAGCAGTTTTGAAGACTGTGGAGGACACCAGTACCCCATTCAGCCCCAGATAATGTTGATACAATAGCGTTTGAAAGGTCTACCCATGCAGTTTCGACTGTAAAACCCACACAGTCTTGTCCGTGACCTTCGAGTACAATATTAATATAATTTGTTGCATTGGTCAATGTCCGTTCTGTGAATATAAAAAACCTCCGTGAAGTGACTTGGTAATCACTCCAACGGAGTCTGGTTTTAGCTGTGACCTTTACTTCTTTGCTCTGAATAATGTCCTTAATGTTTCGTCTTTCGTTGAAGCTGTTCGATTGAATATGTCTGGATTCACAACGAATTTGACAGTACGTCCAATCTTAATTTGACCAACACATAATTGACCGTCCACCTTCAACCGACTCAATGTCTTACTTAGCTGGTCAGTGGAGACTTCAAGAATTGAAGCGAGTTCTTCCTTGTTCAAATATTCTAGGCTGTCTATGTTCTTCTCATTAGGATTCTTAACCAGTACGTTACGAGTGATATGGACGTGTGCTTGGATTTTATACAAATGACCTATGTCCGTGATTTTATGCTCTTTGTGAAGTTTTCTGACCGTTGTTGACATGACCTTGACCAACTCCTTATTTTTAGAATTACCTTTGAAATGAAACCTTGAATTGACTTTGAAAAGTCCATTGTCTTCAATCAGTATTCCTTCTTCTACAGATACCGTCATGAAGCGGTAAACAGCTTTTCTGTTAGCTTTGAGAGTCACCTCAATGTCTTTTCGAGTCATTGGGGTTTTATCCTTGTTTGCGTTCCTCAATGTCCCTTCATAGTCAATGTAAGTGATTAAAACTAACAAGTAACCACATTGAGTTGTATTCAAGCTAGAAATGACTTCGTGAACATTACCCATTTGACTGAAGGTAAAGCCCTTTGACCTTGTTAATTTACCGAAAGCTTCAATTTGATTAATGGATTGAATCTTTAAGATTTGTTTAGTCGAGTCAACTTCACCGTAGATTTGACCAGACTCTTTTCCGACAATCAATTTATCTTCATTCATTGTTGTGTCCTCCAAATTAAATAAGACCCAACTCGTGTGAGCTAGGTCTGTTGATTAGATTATTTTGAAATTGCTTTTTTCAGATTCTCGATACTACCAACAGTCTCATGACGTTTCTTAACGTAAGTCTCTTGGTCAAAGGTGAACGGACGAACAACGTAAGCATACTTTTTAGCTTCAATTTCGTCGGTAAATGTTTTGTTGTACTTACAACCAGCATAGTAGAACACTTGATAAGTCCCATTCGTATTATCATAGACGTTTGGAAAGCCAGACTTAGCTGAAGTTTTGTGTCTTGAAGCAACGTTTTCAGCTTTAGTTATTGGACGTAGTTCTTTAATCCTGTTGTCGTGTCTAATCCCTTTTATGTGGTCTGGTACCTTCCCTTCAAGAGCTTCTTTGCCCCAACTTAGTTCTGCAACGTATCTATGAAGTCGAAGTATCTTTCCGTCAACAGTAGTGACAACGTAACCACCGTCATTCATAGAAAACTTGCAATCTAGTAAGTCCAGAGCGTCTTTCATATCAGCGTCAAACAATGCCCTATGGACGATTCCCTTTGACTTGATTTCCACAACCAGAGTATCGTCAATGATATAATGCTGGTTGCGTATACCGTAAGAAGTTAAGTTTGACCTCCTAAGATTCTTTGGGTCTCCGTCATAGTACGTTACCTTAGTATTTGGAAGTCCTAAGAGCCAATCTTTGACGTAAACACGGTTACCTTTTTGAGTAAAAGCAAGGTCTCCGTTCTTGTTATGAATATAAAGTGACTTCCCTTCAAGTAAGTGAAAATCGTCCTTATCGAACGTGTACTCGTGATTCTCACCGTTTCGTCTTTGTACCAAAATAATTAAGTCATTGCCTTGGATTTTCATAAAATTTTTCATAACAGAACACTCCCATTTTAGATTTTTGTATTTTTGTATTTGCGGTCTCGTTGAAAATGATTAATGCGATAAATCATATGACCTAAGATAAATCCAGTTGCCAATATCACCATTTTTGGTTGTTGCCCCTCCTTTCCCTTATATCGCAAGGGAGACTCTTAATCTCCTAACAGTTCCCTCTCCATTTCAATTACTTCACGTTCAAGGTCTTCAAGAGTAACCTTACGAGTCTGGTCAACATTGACGACAACACCGTTTCCACCTTTACCATGAGCTTGTAAAACCATTCCATACAGCTTCACTTTCAGAGCTTTAGGAGTTGTTGAGTCTTGTAACATTTGGTGCATACCGACCACGGTTTCAGTAAAAAGATTACCGTATAGCTTCATGATTAATTCTTGCTGGAACTCTTTGTACCCATGAGCTTGCGTTTCTTTCCACACCATTACACTACTGATACCGTAGTGGTCAGCAATTTTTTGTTGAGTTAAGCCAGTTATTGACCTTGTAGCCATTAACAGAGCTATTTCTCTTTGTCGTGGAGTAAGTGTATAACCGTCAATGTTTAAGTCAACACCAGCGTAATGCTCTGGAATTAAATCAGTTAATTCAGTTTGTTGCATTCGATCGTTGTTCATTAGTTAGACTCTCCTTTCATTGGTCTTGAATGGATTACTTCAAGAAGCTTCTCAATGTCTTGGTTCATTGCTTCCAGCTTTGCTTTAACTCGACGGTCTAATGGTTCAGTTACCTCGTAACCACTTGCTCCATTTGACTCGGTCTTTTGTACAGTGGTAAGCGACACACCTAACACCTCTGCCCATTGAACCATTGTGAACCCAAGACATTCTCTAATTCCTTTAAATTCGTATTTGGATAATTTTTTCACTGAAATTACCTCCTAGTATTTTTGTGTGATATGACCCCATTAAAAAACCAGAGTCCTAGTTGGACTCCAGTGGATTTTAAGAAGGGGACGGAAGTTCAGCTGTTTACTTCCGAACCAAAAATGGTATATGTCCTGTTACACCTATAAGTAGAGCTGTAAGGTATTTTTACAACCATATTTGTGTGATTAATTTTAGATACTTATTACAACGGATTATGACCTCTCCTGTGACCATAAAAAATATACCGATTCAGAGTCCCATTTTACCCCTAATATACCGACTGTGTGTCCCATTAAAAAACAGCCTTCAACCCTACAGCCCCAACGGTTACAGCTGTTTTGAGTGTGAAATTTATTCTCTTTATCTCTCAATGAACAATGAAAAGCAGCGAGGTATTTTTCTGATTGTAACGAATGGTCATTCATTTCGTTGAAAAGAGCAAAAACTGTTTTTAACAGTGTTGAAGACATTGGTTAAACACCGTGTTCCAAATGTCCTTGAAGCTAGAAAAACACTAGCTCCAAGAACATTTAGCAAGCTACTTATTCAAAGTTAGGAAGTTTAAGTTCCTAAAATGCTCTAAAAGGCCAGTAATACCAACGGTTTCAGCGTCTAACCTCTAAAGAACGAATAGATAGATATATTGAAAGAGGAACACTGGAAGAAGGGGAGGAACCGCTTTTTGGTTCCGACCGTAGCGAAGCGTTGAACGTGTCGAGGACGTTTGTGTGGTATCTGAAAACTTCATGTGATTGTGTATTTGTTGATTCCAGATTCTAGGAAAGGTTGGTTAGTGAATAGTTAGCAATGTCAGAAATATGACTCTAAATCAGCTGATAATGAATTTAGTGGAGCCAACTTTCAAAAACATGGGTACATTTCAAAGGAACATACCTTGAGGTCTAATGTCAGCTAAATATGACAACGAACCAGAGTGACCTTCAAAAACGAATGTAACAGAATGGGAATTGTGTTACATAACAAAGTCCTTTAAACCAACAAAATTGTTATACAAAATCTCATTCATTTGACCAACTTTGGAGTAAGACAGCTTCAAAATTCCTCTTTTGCATAAAACCAATCATAAAGAACGTTGATTTAAAGCTATTCTTGCTGTATAGAGTTGCATATTCATACTATAGATAATTACGTAAAATGATTATTTTACGCAGTTTTGTGTTTTTGGAACTACTAGAGTACCAGTCAAAGGAGACTAACAATCTTAGTCCACTCGTCCCCTTATAATGTAAAGGTCTGCAATTAAGATTTTTAATCCCAGAGTACCATGTGAAACTCCCAGTCTGGTCAATGTGGAAGTCCGAGGGTGTGAACATTATTCATTACCTTTGTGACCACTATATGTATTGTATCGAGTGGAAGCATAATCCTAGAGTAATGTCAAACGACACTGGAAGAGCTTCTAAGTGTGCTTCTGGTTAGTGTCTGGAGCTAATGACTACCGACGTTATAAGAGGACGGGGACTATTGACTGTAGAGCTTCTGGTGAGCTTCAGTGAGCTGGTATACGTAATATGTAAGTCAGCTAAACAGTAACGTTCAAGAGTAATGGACTATGAGAGATTGATAATTGCTTACGTTGAGCAATAACATTGTAAAAAGAGTTACATTGAAAACATTGTGGTATCAAGCTCTCTCCTGTGACTCCAGCTGGTTCAGATATTGGACTAGGAAGGACGAACTAGAAGCACATTTTAAAAGCTTTGTCAAGTCTCTGGAAAAGACCCAGAAGCCCAGCTAGACCCCTACCACTCCAGTCCACTTGTCCTCCTCCTATGTCATCAATGGCTATGCAAAATTTTTGAGTCTCTGTGTAGTTTACATTCCAGTGACAAATATGATACCAATCAAATGTCATATTTTAAGAGTCTATGTTGCAAAAAGTGAACATGTTAGCCTATCTATGTTGCAAAAAGTGAACATAAGAAAAGTCCCTCTAACCCTTGGGAGAGTAAGAGGTAAGGGACTTTGTGTAGGCAAAATCCTTCTTATTCTTCTGTACCTTCTTCAATGTCGAAAATAAGTCGAATAGTTTCAGATAGTTCAGTGTCGGAAGTCATTTTAAAATACAAGTTCGGATTCACGATAAAATGAGACATGTTCCCTTGATATAGCCCCTATCAAGGTTTTCTCAATCCGTCCAAGAGCAAAATCTGAATAAATATTTTTATAAATTTTTTGAAAACTGGGGTACATTCTAAACAAATTCAAGAAACCCAGCAGTCATATAGTCTCAAGCTTGGATTAACCTATTTCGATTACTATATTCGCTGATATAGAAGCTGATACAACACCAGCTATATTTCTAAAAATATAGTAGTCCAAGATAGACAACTTGATATGACTCCATTGAATAAATTTGTAAGAAAGGGAACCCAGTAAGGAACCTTTGGATATTCCTTCTAGGAACCTTACCCAAGGAACCAAGTACAACCAGAAACCAGCAATATGACCGCATTTCTGAAACATGTAAATATAGAGAGGTTTGGAGCAGAGTGAGTGAGTGAAGTTTCGGAGTAAATCTTGAATGTAACCAATTTCGATCGTTGTGTTACATTGGGGAATAAACAGAAAAGCTCCCTTGCGGAAGCTCTGTTCAAAAACGTTATTATTCCTCGTCAAAGTAACTAAAATCAATCTTCTTAACGACGAACTTTTCTTTGACAGAAACTCCAATGTCAAAGTCTATCATTAACTTTGCAAGAGTTTCACCGTCAATGAGAACTATCTTCTTGCTTTGTAATCTTTCAGCATAATCAATAGCATTTTTCGTGAAGTGTGAAGTTGTAATAAAGACACCCTTTTTTGCTCCCATGTCGTCCAAAGCACCAGAGAAACTTTGAACCAGTTCCCTACCGATAGAATTATCCCAGCGTTTAGCTTGAAGGTAAATGTTGTCTAAACCCAGTTTGTCTTCTTTAATTATTCCGTCGATACCACCGTCATTAGTTTTTCCTGTGATTTTACCGTCTCCGTAACCCATTGCCATTAATAGCTCAACGATTATGTATTCAAGCTTCTTCCAGTGTGCCTTTTTAACTTGTTGAATAATGGACTTCGCTAAGTCTTTCCTAATCTCGTCAAATTTGTCTTCCATTATTTCAAAAGGGTCAATTACTTCCTCCATATCCTCAAGCTCTTCTTGAATTTCATGTTGGTTGTCGTTAAGTAAAGCTAAACCACTTTGGGTTATTTGATAAGTGGATTGGCTTACTTCTTCGAGGTAACTTGACTTTTTTAAACCATACCTCGCCTGTCTTATCCGTGTTATAAAAATCGAGTCTTTGCTGTTCTCATAAGAACGTGTTCTCTGTTCTTCAGTAAGGTTAAAAACCTTTGTAAGTTGGTCTGTTATGTAACTAGAAGTGTAAGTCTTTCCGTCACTTATTACGTTTAGAAATGGTATCACTATTTCTCTTGATAGAGGTATGTCACTCGGATTAGAATTTACGTTTTTAATGATTTCACTAACTTCGGTAGTATCTTTTGGAAGTCCTTTTTCTTTAATGATTTCAAGAATTTCCTTTTGAGTAAGACCATTCTCACTAAGTTGTTTGATAGTCTTTAAAACATTGACTGAACTATCATTATATAAAATGGTATTACCTGACTTTGTATGCGGAATGTAGTCTTTGAAAAAGTTAATCCAACGTCTGCCACCGCTTTCTGACCAGCCAACAGCTTCAGAAAGTTTTCTCTTTGAAATTAAACTCAACGTTCTCACTCCCTAAAATCTTCCTATTACAATAATACCATATGTTACTTACCAGAAATGCTGTAAAACAACAAAAAAAAGCTCTCCAACAAGGGAAAGCTTATCTGAAAACATGTCTTAATGGACTAAAACTATTATGTTGTCTCTTAACGTCTAAGTTGGTCATATTCACATATTTCCTAGTCATTGACATGTCTGTGTGACCAAGTATCTTTTGTAAACTGAAGGGGTCTCCTCCATTTGTAATATAAAGTAATGCTCCAGTGTGTCTTAGTATGTGAGGACGAACAGCTTTCTTTACACCAGATAATTCAGCAACTTCATGAAGTCGTGTTCTCCAAGTGTTAGACAGCATTTCCCTTCCGTCATAGGTAAGGAATAATAGGTCTTCCCCAAAGTCTGCTGACTCGTCCATGTACTCTTTCAACAGCTTCATGGTCTTTGTTGAAAGTGGTACTTCACGAGCTTTTCTGGTCTTAGTATTCATAGCTTCCAACTTGATAGTACCAGCTTTAAAGTCCACATTTGAACGCTTCATTGCTAGTAATTCAGAGATACGAACCATTGTATCTAACAAGACCATAGTCATGACCTTATCACGATACCCAGCAAAGGTTGACTCCTCGAATGAATTGAGCAAAGACTTTATTTCTGCAACAGAAAGAGCTTCTATTTGTTCCTCTGCAACCTTCACTGGTTTAAATCTCTCGTGGATTGGTTCGTCAATTAAGTTCTCCATGAAGCAATATCGAAGGAAAGCTCTCATTGTTCTAATCCTAATGTTGACCGTGTTTGGTTTCAGTTGCTTCTCGTGAACCATGAAGTCAACCCAGCCAAGAAAAGCTTCCGTTGTCATTTCTTCTCGTGATAAATCTTTCCCAAAGTAATCACACAGCCACTGAAAGTGTATCTCGTATTCTTCAACGGTTCTTGGAGCTAGACCTTCACTATTCTTGAACCACATGAACCGCTCGAACATTTCAACCATTGTAAACGACTCTGTTACCTTCCTCGTTGCTGTAACACGACCATGTTTCCTAGTACCTTTCCGCATACAAAAAACCTCCAAATAAGTAATATTTGAAGGTCACGGGGTCACACGGTTTCGGCTTCTCGTACTCAACCAGTCTCGTTTGAAAATGCAAAAGACTGGGTTAGTTTCGACGACTAAAACCCCTATGTATCAATGGTTAGGTCTCTCAAACTCTATCATGGTTTTGAAGACTGTGGGGGACACCAGTACCCCATTCAGCCCCAGAATTATTATGGTAAAAAAGATAACTATCATTTGTAATCATAATACAATGGAATATAGTAATAATCAATAGTGTTGGTGATTTTGTCATTTTTTCGACAACTTTTGCACCCCTTCTTTAGAGCTCGCCTTTTCCTTGATGCTATAGGCAATGACTTGTCTTTTCACCTGATTACAGACTATAATAAATAGATGAAAATAGTATCGTGTAGGTGAAAACAATGCAATTAACAGGTTGGTTTCTTTGGTTTATATTAATATGGATTTTTGCTTTTGCTGGTGCTATGGCGATTGGCGGATTTTTTATGTTTCGTAAGTTCCTTAAGAGAATGCCAAAAGACGATGGCAAATCGGTGATGGACTGGGAAGAATATTATGTCAATGAATCCCAACATCTTTGGGGGGAAGAAGAGAAAGCTCTTCTAGAAGATTTGGTCAGCCCGGTTCCTGAATTATTCCGTGATGTAGCTAGGCACAAAATAGCAGGTAAGATTGGCGAGATTGCGCTTAATGAGAAAGTACCTAAAATTACAGAAGACCTTGTAATCCGCGGCTACATTCAAGCCACACCAAAAAGAGATCATAAATTTTTACGTAAAAAGCTTTTTGAAAATAGAATTGATGTAGCTCCTTATGAGCATTTATTCTAAACCGTCCAATGTTGACGGTTTTTTTTTCATAATATTGGATACCTTAAATAAGGAGTCTAAATGTAGGTAGAGGTGAAAACACTTATGGCGACAAAGAGGCATAAGATATTTAATCTATTATTAATATTGATTCCTTGGCTGTCATTGTTATTTATAGGAAAGCGTGATTTTAAACGTTATTCTTTTTCAGGCGTTTTTATTGTTATTTTTGAAATCATTAATCATTTGTATGGACACAAGCGGAATTGGTGGAAGTTTTACGATAAGAAGAAATCATTTATCAGAGATGAACTTCCTTTTAGTGTTGGTCCTTATATGCCACTTTCGATGTGGCTGCTCAAAATTTCGAATGGAAACTTTAAGAAGTTTGTGTTACTCAATGCGATTTCTGATAGCGCCTTTGCTTTCTTTTTCATTGATGTTTTTAAAAAGCTTAAAATTATCCGTCTCAATCGGTTAAATCATATTCAGTTTTTTTTCTACTTACACTATAAAGCCTATATCTTATATGGAGTACAGTATTTGTTTGATAAAATAAGAAGATATCGTTATTAAAGAAACGCTCAGGACTTTTTATACCCTGAGCGTTTTTTTAATAGCGATGTCAGTGTTGACCATGAAGCTGTCTATATAGCTTTTTGTAATCGAGATACATCGCAACCCGCCATGGTACAATCATACTAAATGCCAACAGGAAGAACATGCCGCTGAGTTCTCCAAAATCAATGGTTGTACTCAAGATAGATTTTAACGCTAATCTCACAATTAACAATCCAACTAAAATGTAAATAAAAGCCTTTGATCTTTTTAAGTAAATTTCATTCTCGCGAATTTCGAATTTAGATGTTTTGATTAACAGAATCGAAAAAAGCATTCCTAAAATGACAACCTCTGTGATTTCCATACCAGTTAAACGAAATTGTGGTACCACATACATTAATGCCCCGCTCGACATAAAGACAGGAGGCAGGATAATTTTCAACGCATTTGTAGGTTTCTTTGCAGCCTTCATACGGACAAATAAAGCAAATATCCCCATAAATACCGCACCGATTGAAGAAACAACAACGAAGTTCATAGGTTCCATCCCCTATTTTCTTAAAATCAAGCTATATCATATTTTAATATATGATTCATGTCTTTAGAAACCTGTAAAACCGCCAAACAATCCTGAGAATATTGCAATGATTTTTGTCATCCAGTCAAAAAAGAGCACAATACCCATTACAATCATGATGTAACCACCGAATTTCATAATCTTTCCACTGTTTTTGCGAATCCATTTCATCCGACCGACGAAGAAAGATAAGATTAAAAACGGTATCGCAAACCCTAGAGAATACGCAGTCATGTATAGTACGCCTGACCCAGGATTTGTTGCAGCTAAGGCAATAACTGCCGAAAGAATTGGACCTGTACATGGAGTCCAGCCGGCAGCAAAGGCCATTCCGATAAGCGCTGAACCAAAAAAACCAGAAGGTCGATTTTTAAATTCTAATTTACGATCCTTCATCAAAAACTCCGGTTTAAATACTCCCACAATGATTAATCCAAACAGTACAATAAATATCCCGCCAAGCTGACGAATGAGATCTTTGTACTCGAGGAAAAAGCTTCCTACAAAGGAGGTTCCAAAACCAATTGCAATGAAAATAGCCGAAAATCCTAAAAGGAAAAAGATTGTATGTAAAAGACTCCGTTTTTGAAGCATGGCATTTTCAGTTTTTAACTCCCCTACTGACATCCCTGTAATATAAGAAAGAAATGCAGGGTAGAGCGGTAAACAGCATGGTGAGATAAAACTTAAAAATCCAGCACCAAAGGCCAAAAATATATTTACGTCAGTCATATTAACACTCCCAATATAGTCGATACTCATTCATTTTAACAAAACTTACCCTTAAATGATAATGGTTAACATGAATATTTTGTGTCGCCGGCAAATTATTAGAATTCCATTCAAAAAAATTACCATAAATCTATTAAATACTTAAATTAGATGGATATTATTTTACAAATATCTTTGTTTTTATTCCCATCTTAGGTTATACTAGTAAAACATTGGTAGAGAATTTCCTGCCAATGTTTTGTTATCTATTATTGGAGTTTCTCCGGAAAGGACCACGGCTATGATCAAACAAGACCTAATTGCACTTATTGAAAAAAAGCGTGCTGAATTAATTCAAGTCGCGGTCACCAACGGCCTTACTTCCTCCATTGCTATTCGCTACAGCCAAGAATTAGACCACCTTTTAAATGAATATAATCGAAAGTATATAAAGAAAACCCGCCGAGTGGCGAGTCTGTAGTGAAAAATCCTGGCAAAATGCCAGGATTTTTTCTATTTAATGCATAATATCCTCTAATCGTTCGACAGCTCCGTTTTGCAATAAGAACATTTTATGGTAAAGCCCGCCAAGTGCTAACAACTCTTGATGCGTCCCTCTTTCTACAATTTCTCCTTGGTGTAAGACGAGAATTAAGTTCGCATCCTGGATTGTCGATAACCGGTGGGCAATCGCGATCGTCGTCCGCCCTTTCCTCATTTTTGCAAGCGCAGTTTGAATCGCTTCTTCTGTTTCGGTATCAATATTTGCAGTTGCTTCATCGAGGACAAGTATCTTTGGATTGGCTGCAATCGTCCTTGCAAAGGCAATTAATTGCCGCTGTCCACTCGATAAAGTAGATCCTCTTTCCACCACTTTATGATTATAGGTATCTTCCAGCTTTTCGATAAACGTATGTGCCTGAACAAATTTAGCCGCTTCCTCCACTTGTTTATCCGTTAAATGATGATTATGAAGCGTAATATTGTCTCTTACGGTTCCGTAAAATAAAAACGGATCTTGGAGAACAAGCCCCATTTTATCGCGTAATTCATCCTTAGAAAAATTGCGAATGGATTTACCATCTATTAAGATATCGCCATTTTCATATTCATAAAATCTCATTAATAGATTAATAATCGAACTTTTTCCGCTGCCCGTATGCCCGACGAGTGCCACGGTTTCCCCAGGGTTAGCCGTAAAGGATATATTTTTTAATACATCTCGCTGTCCATCGTAAGAAAAGGTTAAATTCTTAAATTCAATTCTTCCCTCTTCAATCGATAGAGCATTTTTTTCACTTTGTGCTGGTGCCAATTCTTGTTTATCCAAGATTCTAAAAACACGTGCCCCAGCCACAATCGCCTGCTGATACAAAGATAATCTCATCATCATATTATTGACTGGCTCAAAAAACCGCTCTAGGTAATTGACAAACGCATATAACACACCGATTTCAACTGGACTATCCAATGAAGTAATACCAAAATAATTTAAGACGATGATTAGTCCTAAAATGAAAATCAAGTCAACGGCTGGCCGGAGCAGTAATCCGTCAATCTTAATATTTTTCATACCTGCGTTATAGTGCTTTTCATTAATGTCTTCGAACTCTTTACGAAGTCTCTTTTCCTGACGGAACACCTGTATAATACTCATTCCCTGCAGAGATTCACTTAGCTTGGCATTTAGCTGGCTGAGTCTTTCACGCATATCCAAATAAAAACGGGAACTAAATTTACGGTATAAACTCATGACAAGTAGAATTAATGGAATAAAAATCAGACAGAAGAGCGCTAATTTTACATCCAAAATAAACATGGTAATGAAAATACCTGTTAGTAAAAATCCGCTTTGGATGAAGGTTGATAGTACGGTAACAAACATATCTTTAATGGCTTCGGTATCGTTCGTAATCCTAGAAACGATACTACCAGCCGGTGTTTGATCAAAATATTTTAGACCAAGTGACTGAACCTTTGAAAAGATATCAACCCGCAGCTGTTGAATAATTTTTAAAGCAATCTCCTGAAATTTCACTAATTGAAAAAACAACAATACTGATTTTACAATTTGTATTCCAAGATAGCTTACCCCAAGAATTAACAAAGGCTGAAACACTAAATTTCCTGATGTTAGATAATCATCAATAAAGATTTTAACAAGTATCGGAGAGGCTAACTCTCCTATTGTTGTTAACACGAGAAGACTGAATGCTAGAATCAATTCCTTTTTATGCGGTTTCGTATAGGATAGCAGGCGATATAAAACCCTTTTTTGTTCTTTTTCAGTCAGCTGTGCTGTTTCATCTATTTTAATGTCCTCCATGCTCTACCAACTCCTCTAGCTGCTGACGTAAATAGATTTCCTTATACCATCCATCGCTTGCCATCAGTTCTTCATGCGTTCCTCTTTCAATGACCCCGCCATTATCAAGAACTAAGATTAAATTGGCGTGTTGGATGGCACTTAAACGATGAGAAGTAATAATGGTTGTTTTGCCTTCACGATTTTTCCTTAATGAGGAAAGAATCGCTTCCTCCGTTTTTGCATCCACGGCTGATAGTGAATCATCTAGTACTAGTACTTCTGGATTCATCAGCAGTGCACGTGCAATCGAAATTCTTTGTTTCTGGCCGCCTGATAGTGAAACTCCCCTTTCACCCACAACGGTTTGATAGCCTTCGGTAAATTGAAGAATATCTTCATGAATATTGGCAAGCTTTGCAGCATCATAGATTTCTTCTTTAGGTGCTTGCGGGTTCGTAAACGCGATATTTTCACCTACACTTGCTGAGAATAAGAAATGGTCCTGTGGTACATAGCCAATGGCTTCACGCAGTTTTTCTAGCTTATATTCTTGAAGGGTATGACCTCCGAAGATAATTTCCCCTTCATAATCTTCAAATTCACGAATGAGAAGCTTCAACAGTGTTGTTTTACCAGCACCTGTTTTCCCTACAATCCCAAGTGTTTCTCCTCTATTAAGCGTGAAGGAGATGTCCTTCAACATTGGTTCTTTTTCACCAGGGAAAGTAAACTTCTCAATGTTATATTGAATACCGCCGCTAGGCACAACCTCTAAAGCACCACTTGTGTCTCTTATGTCTGACTTTTCACGAAGCAATGCTGCTACACGGTCATAAGAAGCACGACCGCGTTCAACGATGTTAAACAACCAGCCGAATGCCAACATCGGCCAGATTAAAAGTCCTAAATAGGTCGTAAAAGCAATTAACTCACCAATTGATAATTCTCCTGCCAACACATATTTGGAACCAAAGGTAATCGCTAAGAAAAACGAAATTCCCACGATGATGGAAATCGTTGGATCATACAAAGAATCTATTTTTGCGACAACGATGTTTTTTTGCACCACGTCTTCTGACTGCTTTCGGAAATCCTCAATATCTTCATTTTCCTGACCAAATGTTTTAATAACTTTAATTCCTGAAATACTTTCCTGTGTTTTATCATTTAAGTCAGAGAATGCTTCTTGCGCCTTGTGAAATGTACGATGGAGCATGGTACCGAACCAATTTGTAAGCACTGCCATTAAAGGCATCGGTATTAAACAAATCAACGTTAATTTCCAGCTGATCGTAAATGCCATGGCCAGGATAACGAATCCACCTGTTGAGAGAGAATCCACTAACGTTAGGACTCCGGCACCTGCTGTTTGTTGAATAGCCTGTAAGTCGTTGGTGGCATGTGCCATTAAATCGCCAATTCTGCGTTTCTGATAAAACGATGGTGACATATTGGTAAAGTGCTGATATAAGCGATTTCGTAACTGTTTGCTAAGTTTAACTGCTGAACCAAAAATCATGATTCGCCAAAAATACCTCAAGACATACATTCCCAGTCCGGCAGCTACTAAAATGAGCGTCCACTCAAGAAGCAAACCTTTGGTTAACGTACCTTCATTAATGTGGTCTGCAATCACACCGATTACTTTTGGCGGTACGAGTTGAAGCAGCGCGACAAATAGTAATATAAATGTTCCTGATATGTATGCTTTTTTCTCCTGCTTAAAAAACCAGCCTAGATCTAAAAATACTCTCATAATGGTTCCCCCGAAAAATAATTGACCTTACTTTTATTATTTTAAAAAAATCATTCCACCCCACCCGAAGGTATATTTTATCAAATATTGGTAAAATAATAAAGATTTAGACACTTATTTCCATTTATAAAAAAGCACTCATCGTAATGAGTGCTAGTCCATGATTATTTTGTTAATTGTTTATCTGCTTCTGCTACTTTTTCTTCTGCAGATTTTTTTAATCCTTCAACTTCAACTTTGATTTCATCAGGTACAAACTTCACTCTGTTTATATAATTAACAATCACCTGATAATCAGTTTTCATCGCAGTCAAATCAGCCGGATTATACGTCTTTGTTTGATTTTCATTATTTTTAATAATTGCTGATGCTATATAATAGAAGTCTTTTTGCGATTCACTCTTTAAAGAAACTGTCTCTGTGATTACTGCATCATAATTTTTTTCTACTATTAACTTGCTGAACTTTTCATCTTCAGCTGTTAACTCTCTTGTATTTGTATTTTCTTTAGCAGCATTGGTACCCTCTTCTGTTTTCTTTTCTTCAGGTGAAGCTGTCTCTTCTTTTTCTTGCGTTCCGCAAGCTGTTAAAGCGAGCAGTAATATTAAAATAAGTGATAAAACTTTTTTCATATAAAATGCCCCTTTATCTATGTTGTTGCTCTAAGCGTAACTATTATGTACCTATTTTTCCTGCTTTTCAATATATTTTTTTAATATAATTTCTTTTTTCTAAAAAATAATCGATAGATGAAAAAACCACGTAATCCTATGATTAAGTGGTTTCAGTTTCATCTAATATTTACCTTATTCATTCTTATTATCCTGCTGCCTATTCTCCATGATATTAATATCATCCAGCATACACCATTCCTGGTGTTATTCATTACCATAATATGAAATTGATAATTTTTTTCTCATCGCACCAGTACAATTGACCCTTCTAGAATCCCACAGAGAGTCATATAGGTAGTTTTATGTAGTATTTTGTTACTTCGCACAATAGATTGTGGTATTTGAATTTTGAAATCATTCCTCATTTTTTATCCCTCCGTTTATTTGCTTTATTTATGTTTTGGTTCTGCTCAACAAAATTCTTTACATAGTCCGTATTCGGAAAAAAGTAAACAAATTTAGTTGGTGTGTTTAAGTCATTCTTGATCTTTTTTAATCTGCAACGCATTTATCATTAAATATCCTGCCATGCGTTGTGAAAACACCACGTAATCCTTTTCTATTTTTGATCCACTTCCCTTCGGTTCATCTTTTAAAACTCTTGTTTTATCGGAAACCCAAATCACCTCATTTATTGAGTTGTTGTTAATTCCTTGTTAAGAAACATACCATTGTATTCTTTAACCCCTTCCTATCGAATAAAATTAATTTGTAAATATTCAAAAATTGGGGGTATCAGTTAATATGGCTAACTTAAATGATAAATTTTCACTTGATGACATGAGGGATTTAGACCACAGACTTAACCATATCTTTGAACAAGTCACTCATTATCTAACTAGAACTAATGCAGGACTTACAGAACTTCAATTACTTAATACAATCGACCATTTATGTCGAGTATCAGGAATGCTATGTGACATGATTGAACAACAGATTGAAGGACATATTGAATCATCTGATCCTTTTAGTTATATTGATAAAAATTTAGGCACTGTTGAGACTGGGGTAAAAAACTTCTTAAAGGTTAAGAAAATTGAAATAGATTAAATACTAGGAGCTCATAAGGGCTTCTTTTTGCCTCCTTTTTATCTGATAATTTTGGTTTCGTTCCAATTTTATTTTTTTGAAAAATTGGATTGATTTCTGATTTAAATGATGTATTTTACATTTCTGTTTACTCGCATATTTTTTGGATTAGTGAAATGATTGTCCCAACTAATTCGATATGAACATCAGAATTTAGTTCATTTTTAGATTTACAATTGACTGACATAATTCGAGGATTTCTTTTAAAACTACATTGTTTTAGGAGTAAACCCTTTTACGATTATAGGTACTCTTCTAAAACATCATTAAAGACAGCAAAAAACCACCCTCCCCGTTAAATGGTTTATCATTCAACAGCAAAAGTGGTTTGTAGGTGTAATTTTGAAGGATTAAGTAATCTTCATTATTTTTTCGAGGAAGGATTAAGTCTTAATATCCTCTTCAATAAGATAATTACTTCTAACCAAGCGATGAGCCCTTGATATATAAGGGTTTATTTGCCTTGTTGTTTGTTCATAGCAGCCATCATTTGGTTGATCTTCTTTTGAGAAGGCTTCATACCCATTTGCATCATCATCATTTTTAACATTTGCTCATTGATTGGCGGATTTTTCTTTAAATAGCTCATCATGTATCTGCGAGCAATGAAAAATCCTAGAGCTACACCAGCTACTAATGCTAGTATAACAACTAGAATCCATAGACCTGTACCCATTAAACTTCCTCCTTCATGTTGTCTAACATACAGTGTACTAAATTAAACAGGAATATACAATATTCTCTTTTAAAAGATTAGACATATTTTCTCTCTTTAATAGGCTTTAACCATCCAAATCTCTGATGATCAAGATCTAATGCCATAAAGGAAGATTCACATTTTCTCAGCACTTCAAAAAATATAGTTTCTGCCTCATAGCTGCCTGATGCCTCAATCGTGATTAAATCCTGGTAGACCTTCAGTTTCGCTGTACTTAGTTTTCCACTTAACTCAATTGAGTATGTACCATGTTCAGCACGAAAACCCTTCTTTTTTCCAAGTTGTTTCTGAATTAAGTTATGGATTTTTAAAACTTCTATCGACTTTGTTATATACGTTATTTGTTTATTTGTAATAAATTTAAGTTCACCTTCTGCTTTGTCATGTTCCTGAAAAAGCTGAAAAAACATACGCTCTCTTCCGAAGTAATGGGCGGCAAATTCATCTTCTATTAAATAAAGCTGATAATGTCTCACCACGATCTCTCCTTCGTTGAATACCCTTTCTATCAATTATAAAATACGCGTTGTCAAAACATTTGTCTTTTACCGGCAAAAAATATCACTATTATTGTCGAATTCATTAGTTTCTTACAAAATTTATTATATTCTACTAGTAATTGGAATGTAAGACATTCCCATGCACCATAAAAAAGAGAACGGCTATTGACCGTTCTCTTAGATAATCATTATTATTTTTGAAGAAGTGCTTTCACGCGTGCTACTACATTGCTAACGCTGAATCCGTATTCTTCCATAATCTTTTCTCCAGGTGCAGAAGCCCCGAATGTATCGATTGCTAGGACGTCACCTTCATCACCTGTGTATTTGTGCCAGCCGAATGAAGAACCAACTTCAATTCCAAGACGCTTTTTCACGTTCTTAGGAAGAACTGAGTTTTTGTATTCCTGTGATTGCTGTTCAAAGCGATCCCATGATGGCATACTTACAACAGAAACATGAATACCTTCACCAGCTAAAGCAGCCTGCGCTTCAACTGCTAAGCTTACTTCGGAACCAGTTGCTAGTAATAATGCATCTGGAGTCTCTCTTTCAGAAGGGGAAACGACATAAGCGCCTTTTGAAACGCCTTCGTATGCGTTTTGATCTGTTCCTTTTAATGTTGGCAGGTCTTGACGTGTTAACACTAAAGCAGTAGGTTTGTTTGTAGATTCCACTGCTAGCTTCCATGCTGCCGCAGTTTCGTTCCCATCTGCTGGACGAATAATAGAAAGACCTGGCATTGCACGTAATGCTGCAAGCTGTTCAACAGGCTCATGAGTAGGTCCATCTTCACCAACAGCAATACTGTCATGAGTGAAAACATACGTTACTGGTAAGCCCATTAACGCAGCCAAACGGATTGCTGGACGAAGGTAATCAGAGAATACAAAGAATGTTCCTCCAAAAATCTTCACTCCGCCATGTAAAGCGATTCCGTTCATTGCTGCGCCCATTGCAAATTCACGAACACCGAACCAAATATTACGGCCTTCATAGCTGCCTGGTGCAAAATCTCCTGTACCCTTAATCATTGTTTTATTGGAACCAGCAAGGTCAGCAGATCCCCCGATAAAGATTGGTAGATTTTTCGCAATACCGTTAAGAGCTTCACCTGATGACGCACGGCTAGCTAGAGCTTTACCTTCGCTGTAAACCGGAATATCCTTATCCCAGCCTTCAGGTAATTCGTTTTTCAATGCTTTTTCTAATTGATTTGCTAATTCAGGATATTCCTTTTTGTATTGTGCAAAAAGGTCATTCCATTCTTTTTCCTTTTTAGTACCGTTTTCAACGATAAGGTTTTGGAAGTTATCATATACTTCCTGTGGAACATGGAAGTCTTCTTCAAAAGTCCATTTATAAGCTTCTTTTGTAAGCTTTAATTCGTCAGCTCCAAGCGGAGAACCATGGACACCAGAAGTTCCTGCACGGTTTGGTGAACCATATCCGATAACCGTTCTAACTTCAATCATTGTAGGACGGTCAAGATCATTTCTAGCTTCTTCAAGGGCTTTAGAAATCTCTTCAAGATTGTTTCCATCTTCAACTCGAAGGTATTGCCAGCCGTATGATAAGAAACGGTCCTTAACACTTTCTGAGAAGGATTTATCTAAATCTCCATCAAGTGAAATATCATTTGAATCGTATAATACCACTAAACGACCTAATTTTAAGTGTCCAGCAAGTGAAGCAGCTTCTGCAGATACACCTTCCATTAAATCTCCATCACCACAAACACTGTATGTATAATGGTTTACAAGTTCATAATTTTCCTTATTGTAGACACTAGCTGTATGGCGTTCTGCCATTGCCATACCAACAGCCATTGCAATACCTTGTCCAAGTGGACCAGTAGTAGCCTCTACTCCTTCAGTATGACGGTACTCTGGATGTCCAGGAGTCTTACTTCCCCATTGACGGAATTGCTTTAAATCATCCATTGATAGATTATAACCTGATAAATGAAGCATGCTGTATAATAAAGCAGAGCCATGTCCTGCTGATAATACAAAACGATCACGGTTAAACCATTCTGGATTTTTTGGATTGTGGTTCATAAAACGAGTCCATAAAGCGTAGGTCATTGGTGCAGCACCCATTGGCATTCCAGGATGTCCTGAATTTGCCTTTTCAATCATATCAATTGATAACGTACGAATGGATGTTACCGACAAAGCATCAATAGTATCAAACATTATTTACATCACTCCTGATTCTCTAGGATTAAAAAAATAATAACAACTTTAATATTATAGCTCTCTTCACTATAATTCAACAATTAATTTGACTACTAAACAAATTATTTCACTACATTATATTTTGACACAGGTTGCTGCGCAATATGTAAAAAAGGAAAACAAAATGTTTTCCTATGGGGTTAATGAAGATTATATTTTTTTCTTTGTTTTATTTTTTCTGGTGTTACGTCATTTCCTTCAGAATCAATGATTTTTGTATTTGTTAATGTATCCAGCATAGAACTGCGGAAAGTAGTCAAATACTCGCCTCTTAATTTTGATTGTTCCTTTGCTTCTGCTTCTGTAAGTCCAGTTGCTTTAGCTTTTCTAGCTAATTCATTGATTCTTGCCATTTTTTCTTTTGAGAGCATTTAGGACCCTCCTTTCATTACTTAAAGACTGATTTTACTAAAAAATAGACCATCTGACAAGGCAAATGGTCTACTCTTCTTCTGTCTCGAACAATTCTTGTTGAAATTCCTGATACCGTCTGTGTACGGTTGCTTTTGAAATATTATATCCAAACCCTCTTAAAGTAGCAGCAATCTCTGAAAAGGTTAATTTATTTTTTCTAAGACGGACAATCTCCTCAACCGGTACCTCTATTTTTTCCCGCCCGGAATTGGAATTGAGATTTTTTAGATTTTTTTCAGGCTTATAACCCTGAGCCACGGCTCGTTTCATGCCCCGTTTGATTTTAATATTATGTAACTTACGCTGATATTCTTCGACCATACCAACAATTTTCAATACCATAGAATCACTTTCAGATAACTGAAGTTGACCATTATGAGAAATACTATAAAGTTTCACATTTTCTTTTAATATGCAATGTAGGAGTGCAATCTTCGCATTCCCTCTTCCGAGTCTTGTTTCATCTTGAATTAACACAGCTTGTATATTTTTTTCTTTCAAAAGATCTAATAACTCCAGAATCCCGTCTCTTTCCAAGTCATAACCACTTGCCTGTTCTCTGATAATGGCTACTATATTAAAATGATATTGACTAGCAAGTTGCGTTAGCTCCTCTTCCTGACGCCTTAAAGAAGTTTCCTGGGTTTCTTTGTTTGTACTGACCCGGCAGTAAATGATAGCATTCACCATCTGACCTTATTCTCCAGCAGCGCTAGCATATTCAGTCATAGACCCAACTTCATAGTTTACAGGGATAGTGATTTCTTCTCCAGGATAAATTCTATCTCCATTGATTTCATTATGCTGCTTAACCCAGCTGACAAACTCATCATTAGAGTAAGAATGCTGGTCCGCATATTGGTTAGAGATTTTCCAAAGTGAATCTCCTTCCGAAACAGTAATGGTTAAGAACTTTTCTTCCACATCTGCGTTAAAACGTATTGATAACATAAAAGCTACAGCGCAGCTCAAGATGATTAATAAAATAGCATAAGAGTATCTGTCCCAAATTTTTTTCATACTATAACCCCTATCCAGAATGTATGTTCGTTTCGTTTATGTATTTATTATAGTTCGAACATTTGTTTGTTGTCAATAATAATTCGAACTTATGTTTGTATAAAATATGCGAACATGCTATAATAAAGGTAAATATTACATAGGGCGAGGTGTATCTATAATGACAAAAATATCTAAGCGACAGCAGGATATCCTTGAATTTATAAAAGGGGAAGTAAAGAAAAAGGGTTATCCACCATCCGTTCGAGAAATTGGTGAAGCAGTAGGACTTGCCTCTAGTTCTACCGTACACGGTCATTTAGCACGATTAGAAAGCAAAGGACTCATTAGACGAGATCCTACTAAACCGAGAGCAATTGAAATACTAGAGGTGGATGAAACCGTTAATATCCCAAGAAATAATGTTGTCAATGTACCAATTGTGGGTAAAGTAACTGCGGGTCTTCCTATTACTGCCATCGAAAACGTTGAAGAGTTTTTTCCACTTCCCGAAAGTCTAGCACCTGCAGACGAGCAAGTATTTATGCTAGAAATCATGGGTGAGAGTATGATAGAAGCAGGCATTCTCGATGGAGATTACGTAATCGTAAGACAGCAGCCAACTGCGAACAATGGTGATATCGTCGTTGCGATGACAGAGGAAGATGAAGCCACTTGTAAGAGATTTTTTAAAGAAAAAGATTACATTCGCCTACAGCCTGAAAACTCAACTATGGATCCAATTATTTTAAGAAACGTTTCTATCCTTGGAAAAGTAATTGGGGTTTATCGACATATTCACTAATTTTTACACAATAAAGGGTACAATTCGAAATCCGAATTGTACTCCTTTTTATTAATCTCGAAGTAAAACTCATGTGTCCGAATCTATGATCCATTCAGACAAGGCTTCCCACGATTTCATCAATCGTTGTCGAATCAGTGCTCCATTGAGACAAGTTCGCCACTATTTCACTAATTGTTGTCTAAATCCATACCCATTCAGACAACACCTCCTCGATTTCACGCTTCATTGTCCGAATTAGTGCCCCATTCAGATATTTCACCCATCCATTGCAGGATCCTTTTCACTTTATACAAAAATGTGTATATTTACTCATTCTATCTATTTTCCACTATTTGTATAATAGTATTACACCATGATTTAACCTTAGGTCCAAAAAATACTAGGCTTAAGGAGAGTGGAAAAAGTGTTGAAGGACATTATTTTCTCAATGGTTATTGGTGGAACTGTAGGGATTGTAGGGCATGTTAGAAAGCATGGAAAGATAATTATGCCCAGGAAAACAAAAAGGTTTATCTATTTAGGTTTTTTAGAAGAAATGCTTCTTGGTGCTGTCGCAGCTCTCCTCATCCTGATTTATACAACTCCGAATTCTATGGTTGAGACCATTTTTTTATCGGCTCTTGCCGGGATTAGTGGCGATATCATACTCTCTCGATTTAGAGCACTTAATGAAAATAGTGAAAAAGAATCCTAAACAGAAATAACCCAGAATGGTCGATTTCCATCCTGGGTCTTTCAAATTTTGCTGAAAACTTTCTTTTCCCACCTCTTTTTCTAGCTTCCCCGCGGATACAGTCATCATGAACACTCTATGATTACCACTTTTCCGTTTTTCCTATGATTTCGTTCATCATGAACGCTCTATCATGAAAACACACTATGGTCAAGGTACACTCAACCTATATTAACGAAAAATAACCCAGTATGGACTTAACTCCATACTGGGTTACTTAATTTTAGTACATGCTCATATATTGCTCACGTTCCCACTGGTGTACAACGGTACGGAACATATCCCATTCGATTTCTTTTGCTTCGATAAAGTGTTCGAAGATGTGCTCTCCTAAACCAGATACGATAACTTCATCAGACTTTAATAGGTCTAATGCTTGAGCTAGAGTTGCAGGAAGATCGATGATTCCTTCTTCGACTCTTTCTTCTTTGCTCATAACATAGATGTTACGGTCTACTGGAGCTGGAGGAGTTAATTTGTTCTTGATTCCGTCTAAACCAGCTTTTAATAGAACAGCCATTGCTAGGTATGGGTTTGCAGCTGGGTCTACGCTTCTTACTTCTACACGAGTGCTTAATCCGCGAGAAGCAGGAATACGAATTAGTGGTGAACGGTTTCTAGCAGACCAAGCAACATAGCATGGTGCTTCATAGCCAGGAACTAAACGCTTATAAGAGTTTACAGTTGGGTTCGTTACCGCTGTAAAGCTTGGAGCGTGCTTTAAGATACCAGCGATGAATTGACGAGCTGTATCACTCATTTCTAAATCACCAGTTGGCTCGTAGAATGCATTTTTGCCATTTGTAAATAATGAAAGATTCATGTGCATTCCAGAACCGTTTACTCCATATAATGGTTTTGGCATGAACGTTGCATGCAAACCATGCTTACGAGCAATTGTTTTTACTACTAATTTGAATGTTTGAATTTGGTCACATGCTGTTAACGCGTCTGCATATTTAAAGTCAATTTCATGTTGACCTGGCGCTACCTCGTGGTGAGAAGCTTCAATTTCAAAGCCCATTTCTTCAAGTTCTAGTACGATATCACGACGGCAGTTTTCTCCTAAATCGGTTGGAGCAAAATCGAAATAACCGCCTTGGTCATTCAATTCTAGTGTTGGCTCACCTTTTTCATCTAATTTAAATAAGAAGAATTCTGGCTCAGGTCCTAAGTTAAAGTCTGTAAATCCAAGCTCTTCCATTTCTTTTAATACTTTTCGTAAATTATTACGTGGATCACCCTCAAATGGTTTTCCTTCTGCAGTATAGATATCGCAAATTAAACGAGCAACTTTTCCTTTTTCAGCTGTCCAAGGGAATACCACCCATGTATTCAAATCTGGATATAAATACATATCAGATTCTTCAATACGTACGAAACCTTCGATAGAAGATCCATCAAACATCATTTTATTATCCAAAGCCTTTTCTAATTGGCTAACTGGAATCTCAACGTTTTTGATTGTTCCTAGAATATCAGTGAACTGTAAACGAATAAATTTTACATTGTCCTCTGCTGCCAACCGCTTAATATCTTCTCTAGTAAACTTTGCCATCCTTATTACCTCCAAAATTTAATTAGTGAAAAAATCTTGACATGTCCCCTTGCCTCAATGATGAACGATTGAATCTTCCAGCCTGCTGCAATTCTTGGCGGAGTAAATTCCTTAACTGTTCGTCTGTTAACTCCTGCTTGGCTTTTTCAGCCTGCTGGTGGATAACATTTTCCTGTTGATCTTTGATCAATAACAGCTGTTTGATACCAGCCATATTCACTCCTTGATCAATTAAATCTTTAATTTCTAATAGTCTATCAATATCGCTTAAGCTAAAGAGTCTTCTATTCCCATCTGTCCTTGCTGGAGAAATCAATTCGTGCTCTTCATAGTATCGGATTTGTCTAGCAGTCAATTCTGTTAGCTGCATAACGGTTCCGATTGGGAATAGTGGCATTGAGCGGCGTATTTCTTTTCCACTCACGTAAATTTCTCCTCTCCACTTGGTGATTTATAATGTTATTATATTTCGTGTTAGAAAAGATGTCAATCATATGTTAGGTTTTCTAACAATGTTTTTATAAAAGACAAGGGACAACTACTTTTGTTATCCTTTGTCATTCAACTTAGTTTAATTCAATTAATTTCTTTTCGATTAAAGAATCGACTGCGATACAAACGGCCATTTTTACATGCGAGTAGGTTAAGCCGCCTTGTACATAAGCTACATATGGCGGTCTGATTGGCCCATCCGCAGTCAGTTCTATACTTGCCCCTTGAATAAAGGTACCAGCGGCCATAATTACATCATCCTCGTAACCAGGCATATATGCTGGATAGGCCGTTACATGGGAATTAATTGGTGAAGCAAATTGGATCGCCTGACAAAAAGCAATCATTTTATCTTTATCATCAAATTGTACGGATTGAATTAAATCGGTTCTATTTTCATTCCACTTAGGTGATGAATTCATTCCTAACTTTTCTAGTAGAGCTGCTGTAAAAACGGCTCCCTTCAATGCTTGTCCGACTACATGCGGTGCTAAAAAGAAACCTTGATACATTTCCTGCAGGCTGTAGAGCGAAGCACCTGCCTCAGCGCCGATACCCGGAGAGGTCATGCGATAGGAACAGGCTTCAACAAATTGTTTTTTGCCAACAATATAACCGCCTGTTTTGGCGATTCCTCCACCTGGATTTTTAATCAGTGAACCCGCCATTAAATCAGCCCCGACATGACAAGGTTCTAGTTCTTCAACGAATTCTCCGTAACAGTTATCTACAAAAACCACTACATCTTCTTTGATCTCTTTTACAAATGAAATCATTTCTTTGATTTCATCGATCGTAAAAGATGGGCGGGTTGCATAACCTTTTGAACGCTGTATGCCAATCATTTTTGTATTACTTTTGATTTTTGAGGCAACCACATTCCAATCGATTGTCCCCTCTTCAGTTAGTACAGCACTATCATAAGAAATTCCAAATTCTTTTAATGAGCCGACACCATTACCACGGATGCCGACAATTTCTTCAAGGGTATCGTACGGTTTACCGGTAATATAAAGAAGTTCATCTCCAGGTCTCAGAATCCCAAATAGAGATATCGAAATCGCATGTGTTCCTGAGATAATCTGGGGACGGACTAGACCTGCCTCAGCACCAAAAACATCTGCATAGATCAGCTCCAATGTATCTCTTCCGATATCGTCGTAACCATATCCCGTGGAAGGGATAAAATGTGAATCACTGACCCTATGCTTTTGGTAACTTCTCAAAACTCGAAACTGATTCGACTCAATTCTTTCGTCAATTCCCTTATGTACGTCTGAAATTTGTTGTTCTACGACCCTTACAATTTGTTGAAGCTTTTCCCCATTTTTTAACTGTTGAAACATGCTGTTACTCCATTCTCGTTTTATATTTCTCTAATTGTCCAGAAACTTGGTGATCAGGAAGAGCAAATCCTCGGCATTGATAAAGCTCTTTTTCTTCATCAAACACAAGTTCTCTTATGATTGTATCATTCTTTAATTGCGCGAGCAGCTTCCCTTCGGTTGAAGGTATACTTACTTGATATTGATCCATCATTTCAATTATGACTTTTTCGATTTTCCTTTTTAGTTCATTTCGGTCCTCTTTATCATAAGCGCTGATGAAAATAAGAGGGGTGTTCGTTGTTGGTACAAAGTCAGGATGTTTAATATCCCTTTTATTATAGACAGTAATTTGTGGAATGTCTTTCACATCTAGGTCTTCAAGCAGCTTATTGACTGTTTTTTCATGCTGGAAATAATCCGCATTGGCCATATCGACTACATGCAAAAGAAGGTCAGCTTCCTTCACCTCTTCTAGAGTCGAACGGAACGCAGCTATCAGCGCTGTTGGCAGGTCTTGTATAAATCCAACCGTATCTGTAATTAAGGTATGATAACCGCTTGGTAAAACAAGCTTCCGTGTCATGGGATCCAATGTCGCAAATAATTGATTTTCTTCATACGAATCGGCCTCAGAAAGGCGGTTAAACAGTGTAGATTTACCTGCATTTGTATAGCCAACAATGGCAATTTGGAATGTCTTGTTTTTCTTCCTTCTTTCCCGGTAACGATCACGGTGTTGAACAATAACGGAGAGTTGACTCTTAATATCATCGATCCTTCTTCGGATATGACGGCGGTCAGATTCTAGCTTGGTTTCCCCCGGTCCTCTTGTTCCAATACCAGCACCGAGTCTAGATAATGCTGTCCCCTGCCCGGCAAGGCGCGGCAATAGATATTGAAGCTGTGCCAATTCCACCTGCAGCTTACCTTCTTTTGAACGTGCTCTTTGTGCGAATATATCTAATATAAGCTGAGTCCGGTCGATAATACGGGCATTTAATTCCGAAGAAAGATTTCGTTTTTGGCTGGGTGATAATTCATCGTTAAAAATCACCAAATCAGCCTCAACTTCATCGACAAGTGCTTTTAGTTCTTCCACTTTCCCTTTACCTATGTATAGCGCAGGGTGAATACGCTCGCGTTTTTGAGAAACAGTCATCAGCACTTCACCTTTAGCGGTCTCTGTTAAGGAAGCAAGCTCTTCCATTGAATATTCGAAACGACTATCGTCCAAGCTTTGCGTTTGGCAGCCAACTAAGATTGCTTTTTCCAAGCTTACTTCTTGTTCCATACCAACACCTCATTTTCGTAAATTTCCTTTTTTCATCATACCAAAATTAAGGGCAAACCCCTAATTTCAAGCGGATTTTTTCATATTTTTATTGATTATTTTTACTTCCGTGTTAAAATCATATTGTTTACAGAAAATTAGAAGATTATAGTATTTTACATCGAGGGGAAACAGACAAAATGACATGGGATGTGTTAAGTATCATCGGAACCATTGCTTTTGCTGTAAGTGGGGCAATTATAGCAATGGAAGAAGAGTATGATATTTTAGGGGTATATATTTTAGGGATTGTGACAGCATTCGGTGGTGGGGCCATTCGAAATCTATTAATTGGGGTCCCAGTTTCTGCAATATGGGAACAAGGGTTATTTTTCCAAATAGCTTTATTATCGATTACAGCTGTGTTTCTATTTCCAAATAATCTGCTGCGTCATTGGCAAAAATGGGGTAACTTTTTCGATGCGATTGGCTTATCCGCTTTCGCCATTCAAGGTGCTATTTACGCAGCCAACATGAATCACCCGATAAGTGCGGTCATTGTGGCAGCCGTCTTAACTGGAATTGGCGGAGGGATTATTCGCGATTTACTTGCCGGAAGGAAGCCAATTGTTTTAAGAGCGGAAATATATGCAGTATGGGCGATTCTCGCAGGTCTCATCATTGGATTAAAAATTGCCTCAAGTCCATGGGAGTTGTACACGCTTTTTATATTAATAACAGCCTTAAGGGTCCTTTCCTATACATTTGATTGGAAATTGCCATCTAGAAGACTTAGTGTACATTAAAAATCGACGGATATTTTCCGCCGATTTTTTTTGCTTATGAATCTTCTTCAAAGATTAAATCATTACTTCTCAGTGTCATTAATTCATGTTTGTCAAAGCTATTTTGCAGTAAAAGCCGCATCGCCTGTGCACGAATAGATTTTTCAATAATGTTACGAACATACCGGCCATTCGAAAAACTATTTGGACTGAGTACAGCTTTGACCCAAATTAAATGGTCCTTTAGCTTTTTTTCTGCCTCATGGCTTAAAGAATATTCTCTCTCATCGAGCATGCGGCTTGCAATTTCCATCAATTGCTCAATCGTGTAATTCGGAAAGTCGATGACGAGTGGAAAGCGGGAATGCAGCCCTGGGTTTAAGGTTAAGAAATAGTCCATCTCACGGGAATATCCAGCCAAAATCAGAATAAATTCATGCTGTTTATCCTCCATATGCTTCACAAGTGTGTCAATGGCTTCTTTTCCGAAATCCTTCTCACCGCCGCGTCCCAATGAATAGGCCTCATCAATGAACAGTATTCCGCCTTGGGCTTTCTTGATTAAATCTCTTGTTTTCTGTGCGGTATGTCCAATATATTCCCCCACAAGGTCTGCGCGTTCTGCCTCAATTAAATGTCCTTTAGACAGAACATTCATTTTTAAAAAGAGCTTGCCAATTAAACGTGCAACCGTTGTTTTGCCTGTTCCCGGATTCCCTTTAAACATCATATGAAGAGCTTGTTTTCTAGCCTTCAGTCCAAGTTCTTCACGTTTCTTATTTACAAAAATCCAAGCATAAATTTCCTTTATCATTCGTTTCATTTCTTCCATACCGACTAATGCCCCGAGCTCGTCTTCAATTTCCTTTAATGCCGAGTGTTCCGGGGGAATAACCTTTGGAACAACTTGAGGAACAGGCAGCTCTTTCGTCAAGGATTTCCTCTTTTGCGAGTTAAGGGATACTGTTATTTGTCCATTACTTTTCATGCGAATCGGTTGATCCAAAGCCTTCACCTCTCATTCTGCAAACAGTATACGTTAGGCAGCTTTTATCGTTGACTTGAAAAAATATATGCTCATTTTGACAAATAACGAGAGGAAATTGCTAATAAAGTTCACTCTGATATTTCTATGCGCTTTCCAAGCAATACTCCTTCATTTATGTGTATTCATCTTAGTAACAATTCATTATTAAAAATAAAAAAGAACCCATGGATTTCATGGGCTCGAGATCATAAATAAAGCTTATTGTGCATCCAGGTCAAGCTGAACATTTCTTTGCGGCGCAAAGGTTGAAATGGCATGCTTGTAAACCAGTTGCTGCTTTCCTTCCGATTCAAAAAGAACAGTAAAATTATCAAAGCCTTTAATTTGGCCTCGTAATTGGAATCCGTTTAATAAGAATACCGTTACATGGGTATTATCCTTACGGCACTGGTTTAAAAATTGGTCCTGAATGTTAATGGTGGTTTTCATTTGTATATCCTCCTCTTTTATCTCTACTAATATGTATTCGATTTTACTTGCAGCTTTCCTTCAACGTAATGTGAAATTTCGGTTATTTTTTTTGACAAATTTAAGACATTTGTCATGTCGAACCATTGTACTTCCATTTTATTCCGAAACCAGGTTAGCTGTCTTTTGGCATATCTTCTAGAATTTTGTTTTAAATTTTCAATGGCAGTATCCAGACTAACCTTCCCATCCAAATAATCATAAATCTCCTTGTAGCCAATAGCCTGAATGGATTGACAATCTCTGAGCCCCTGCTTGTGTATCCTGCTGACTTCATCAAGCAGACCTTCTGAGATCATCATATCGACACGCATATTAATCCGTTCATAAAGCTTTTCCCTTTCCATTGTTAAACCAATCAGTGCAGTTTCATAAAGAAGGTCAGGCTGCTGATTATTTTGATAGTCACTCATAATCTTACCAGTACAATGAAAAATTTCAAGTGCCCTTATCACCCTTCTAACATTATTCGGATGAATTTGGCTTGCACTTTCAGGATCTACCTTCATTAACTCCAGATGGAGAGCTTCATTTCCAATTTCCTTTGCTCTCTCTTCTAGCTGTAATCGAAACTCCTCATCCGCAGGTGCCTCTGAGAACTGATAATCATATATAACTGCTTGAATATATAAACCAGTCCCGCCAACGATGATAGGAAGTTTACCTTGGGAAGTAATCTCTGATATTTTTGCCCGCACAAGCTGCTGAAATTCCGCAACAGAAAAACTCTCATCCGGCTCTTTAATATCAATTAAATGATGAGGAATGCCTTCCATTTCCTCACGTTTTATTTTCGCAGTTCCGATATCCATACCACGATAAATCTGCATGGAATCGCCGCTGATAATTTCGCCATTATACCGTTTAGCTAGTTCAATGCTTAACTTTGTTTTTCCAACTGCAGTTGGACCAATAATGACTAATAATTTCTGTTTTGAATCCAAAATCTTCACACTGCCCTTTTCTTAATTTCCGTGATGTCACACTTACATCCTAACATAAAACTTTAAAAGCAGTTGAACATCAAATAAGTATAATCAAAAAATATCTTTTCTATGCATGTTTTTACACAGGATTTATTTATTCCAATTTCGTCTCAATAAATATATTTCCTTTACATCATTACATTCCTATAACGATTCATTTACAAACAGCTTTTTACCCCCAAATTCATGGTAGGCTTAATCGTAGCATATTGTGTAGAAAAATGGCTGGCCAAAACGGTTAGCTGTCGAAAAATAGGAAATCGGGTGAAATGAAATGTTTTCAAACTTTGAGATTGGAATTGATTTAGGAACAGCAAATATATTAGTTTATAGTAAAAATAAAGGAATCGCTGTAAATGAACCCTCGGTGGTTGCGATTGATACAGAAACGAAAAAAGTGGTTGCTTTTGGTAGAGAAGCAAAAGAAATGATTGGAAAAACGCCAGAGAAAATTATTGCGATCCGCCCATTAAAAGAAGGCGTCATTGCCGATTATGACCTTACAACAGAACTTCTAAAGCATATTATGCGTAAAGCTTCTAAATCAATCGGCTTTGCCGTTCGTAAGCCAAATGTGGTGATTTGTACACCTTCTGGTTCAACAAGTGTTGAAAGACGAGCGATTCACGACGCCGTGAGAAATGCCGGCGCAAAAAAAATCCAGTTAATTGAAGAACCAGTTGCAGCTGCTATCGGTGCTGGTATGCCTGTAGATGAGCCGGTAGCCAATGTGGTTGTCGATATTGGCGGGGGGAATACAGAGGTAGCAATAATATCATTCGGTGGTGTTGTTTCCTGTCATTCTATTAAAATTGGCGGCGACCGCCTAGATGAAGAAATCATTCAACATGTCCGAAAAGAGTATAACGTATTGATAGGCGACAGAACAGCTGAAAATGTGAAAATAGAAATTGGTTATGCGTTAGTTGATCATGAAGAACTTACAATGGAAGTACGCGGACGAGATCTTGTAACAGGATTACCTAAAACGGTAACACTATCATCCTACGAAATTCGCAATGCTCTGAAAGAATCGTTATCTCATATATTAGAAGCGATTCGAGCCACTCTTGAGGATTGTCCTGCTGAACTAAGTGGTGACATCGTCGATCGTGGTGTGATCCTTACAGGCGGTGGTGCGTTAATGAAAGGTATGGAAGAGTGGCTGAGCAAGGAGATCTTTGTTCCAGTTCAGCTTGCCCCTGCTCCACTAGAATCAGTCGCAATGGGAACCGGTCAAGCCCTTAAATACATGCATAAACTTCCTGCTGCAGTGAAATAGAAAAAGAGTTTGTTAGTGGTTAGATATAAATATGTATGACTTAGTGCACCGCATTTTTTAGCGGTGCTTTTTGTATGGGAGCGGTACTTATATTGTTAGTTAGCGATTGCAAAATTAAATTAAATCGCAGGAAAAAGGAAAGGATATTACTACTAAAAATACTAATAATTACTTAAGTAGTGAAATCAGCAACGGTTCCAAATCAGGGGGTTTTACAATGAAGGAAAAATGGAAAATGTATATGTTGCTAATTATGCCTTGGTTATCTGTAATAAAGCTTGGTAAATCTTCATTCTTTCGGTACCTGCCTACTATTACCTTTAGTAACTTGGTTATCGCCTTAATCAGTGAGTTATCTCGGGCATTTAAATGGTGGAAAGTTAAAAATCCTATTTTTCCGAATTTAGCAACAGATGTATCATTTGTATTTGGACCCTTTACAATCCTGAACTTCTGGATTTTTAAATTGACATACAAGAGATTCTGGGTCTATCTGTTGACCAATATTATGGCCGATTACTTATTTGCTTGCCCATTAACCACCGTAGCAGAAAAACTACGCGTTTATAAAATCGTAAGAAGAGCCGCAAGCAACTTTTCCTTCTAAGTGTTATAGTTGCAATTTTTAATTATTTGTATCATTTCTTAATTGTTGAACCACGGAGGAAAGAAAAATCAAATTGAATATCCTTAATAAAAAATGATGATCACCGGTAAAATTAAAGGGTTCCGTTTTCGGGTGCTACTTATTAAAAGACACAAGAATTGACGTATGAATTGGAATACGTCTTTTTCTTTGAAACTTTCATCATTTGCATTGCCGTTTTGAGTACCATTTTTATGGATCTTTATGAGCTGGTTTGTTTATAAAAAGCGGCTGATTTCCGCCTCTAGGTTCAATAGGGTCCACACTTACCGGTTGAGGAATCAGGTTAAGCACCTGAGTTGATAAATAAGCGGAGAAATTCCGGTTATTTAGTAATTAGTATAGAAAAAGGCTCAAATAGACGGAGAGATTCCGCCTATTTGCTCGGAAAATTCGAAAATGGGGGATTTTGCATTGATTAAGCGGAAAACCTCCGCTTATTTACCCCGAAACGAGCTTCATTTTGCATTTAACCGGAAAACCTCCACTTATTTTACTTTTGCTGGTTACTCGATTAAGGACAAGATTCTGTAAAATCTTTTTATTATTTCGGGCCTAGATATCACTTTGCCTTTTTCTCATATTATTGAAATATAGGAAAATCGGAAGTGGGATGACGATAAAACCTAAGCTTTTAATAAGTTGGTTTTTCGCATTTTCTCTAGCACGATTCTTTTCATCTTTTACCATTTGATCATATCTTTCTCGAATTTCATCTTCTGATAACTTTTGGCTATCCTCCGTTGGAACTTTGCCATCAGGGTAACCGTGCTTAAAATCTTCATAGTTTTGATAATAACCAGGCGGACTGACTAAATCTGCCGCGGCCATAAAAATCGAGATACCTCCCCCAATTACCATCATAAGTGTTGCAAACAAGACTAAATACGTATAAAGATGACGTATCACTGCTTCTCCCCCCATTTCTTTGTTTTTCACAGCATAAACGATTACAAAAATAACGATGATGATAGGTAAAAAAGTACTTAAGATGCCAAAAACAAACATTCGGCCACCTCCTTTTATCTCTCTTATAGTGTAATTTTACACTATACACAAAACAAATAGAAGTCCTATTCTGAATATTTTATAAAAAAAGAGTGCCTTCTTATTAAAAAGAAAACACTCTTTCTATGATTACATTACTCGTTTAAACATTTTCTCCATTTCATAGGAAGAATAATGAACAATAATAGGTCTTCCGTGCGGACATGTGAACGGATCGGAAGCTTTTCTTAGGTCATCCAGTAACGCCTGGATTTCATCATTGCGCAAATGACGATTTGCTTTAATAGAAGCTTTACAGCTCATCATAATCGCAGCTTCCTCGCGAAGCTTTTTGATATCGACCTTTTTCATCGAAAGAAGCTGCTCAATCATATCTTCAATGATTTGCTTTTCTTCTCCCTTTGGAAACCATTGTGGATGGGAGCGAACGATATAGCTGTTCAATCCGAATTCCTCAAGGAATACCCCAACCTTCTCCAGTTCAATCCGGTTTTCATTTATTTTTAGATATTCATCCGTTGAATAATCCAGCGTGATTGGAACGAGTAGCTCCTGAAGCTCAGCTTGGACTTGTCCCACCTTCTCACGGAAATATTCATACTTGAGGCGTTCCTGGGCAGCATGCTGGTCGATAATATATAAACCATTTTCATTTTGAGCAAAGATATACGTTCCATGCATTTGTCCAATTGGATATAACCGGGGTATTCTGCTTTCTATTTTTTCCTCATCGTGTGTAACCGCCGTATACCGCTCTGACTCAATTGGTTCTGGATCAGTTTCTTCGAACTCCCAATTTTGATGATCGTTTTCCACTTCAGCTTTTGGGGGCACCGGTTCAATATTGACCTTGATTGTTTCCGTTTTTTCTTGAATTGTCGGACCAGAAAAAACCGGGCGCTCCCATGTCACTTCTTTTGTAACCGGTATGTCCTTTGTTCTTTCATCCAGAACCAACGTAGTCTGTTCGGACTTTGGTATCTCTTTTTTCTCTTGTGTATAAGCTGATGGGATCAATATCTTCGATTTAAACGCGTTTTTAATAATACCTGTGACCAATTCATTTAGTTCTGTTTCTTTACTAATACGAACCTCCATTTTTGATGGGTGTACATTAACATCCACCAATAATGGGTCCATCTCAATATTGAGGAGAACAATCGGAAATCTTCCTATAGGAAGTAACGTATGGTATCCTTCCTGAATCGCTTTTGCTAAGGCATAATTTTTTATAAAACGGCCATTAATCATCGTAGAAATATAGTTTCTTGACGCTCTCGTTACCTCAGGCATCGAGGCATATCCGCTAATCTTGTAATCAAGTGATTCCCCTGATATCGGTACAAGCTGTTTAGCAATCGCCATTCCATAAATGGACGCAAGCACTTGGCGGACATCACCATTTCCGTTCGTTTGCAGCAGCTTTCTTTCGTTGTGAATTAAGCGGAAAGCGACTTCTGGGTGGGATAGTGCAAGTCGGTTTACCACATCCGTGATATTGCCAAGCTCCGTATGAATGGTCTTCATATACTTCAAGCGTGCTGGTGTGTTAAAAAACAAATCAGTGATGGTAATATCCGTTCCGCGTCTGCTCGAAGCTTTCTCATACACCTCAACCTTGCCGCCTTCAATGACCACGCGATTTCCTGCACCATCACCGGTTGAAGTTTTCATCTCAAGCCGTGAAACGGAAGCGATACTTGGGAGAGCTTCCCCGCGAAACCCTAGGGTACGAATACGGAACAAGTCATTTTCATTCTTAATTTTACTTGTCGCATGACGTTGGAAAGCTAGTAAGACGTCTTCTTCTTCAATGCCATTCCCATTGTCCGTAATGCGAATTTTCGCCAATCCCGCCTCTTCCACTTCAATTTCAATGACCGTACTGCCAGCGTCAATCGCATTCTCTACTAATTCTTTTACAACAGAAGCTGGACGCTCGACTACCTCTCCCGCTGCAATTTTATTGGATAGTGCGTCATCTAGCTGGATAATCTTACCCATACGAGTCACCTCCTAGTTTTTCAACTTTTTTTGAAGCTCGTACAACAAATTAATCGCTTGAAGCGGAGTAATATCAAGTAAATCAATTTCTTTCATTTTATCTAAAACTTTCTTTTCTTTAGAAGAAAGCTCTTGTTTCTTCGGCTCTTTCGGTTCATCGAAAAATGACAGCTGTGCTGGATGCTCCTTCAACTTCACTGGATTATTAACTGCGACTGGCTGTACATTAGGTTTTTCTAGTGCAGATAAGATTTCATTGGCACGATGGATTAGTTCCTTCGGAAGCTCAGCTAACTGTGCTACATGAATTCCATAACTTTTATCTGTCGGTCCTTCTTTTATTTTATGAAGGAAAACAAGCTTTCCATTATGTTCAATCGCACTAACATGAATGTTCTTTAATTTCTCAAGCTGATTATCTAAGACAGTTAATTCATGGTAATGAGTTGAAAACAGTGTCTTCGCACCGATATGTTTATGAATGTATTCAATAATTGCCTGTGCAAGGGCCATCCCGTCATAGGTGGAAGTTCCTCGGCCAATTTCATCGAATAAGATCAAACTGTTTTGCGTAGCATTGGTCAAGGCATTTCTAGCTTCGAGCATTTCCACCATGAATGTACTTTGGCCAGAAATCAAATCGTCCGCTGCTCCAATTCTCGTAAATACTTGGTCAAAAATTGGCAGCACCGCTTCATCAGCCGGTACATAACAGCCTATCTGCGCTAAGATGGCAGTTAATGCAACTTGACGCATATAGGTACTTTTACCACTCATGTTAGGACCTGTGATCAGTAGGATCTCACGATCAGTGTCCATAAAGCAGTCGTTGGCTACATACTCCTGTGCATTCAACACTTTTTCAACCACAGGATGTCTGCCTTCCTTTATAACCACTTTACCCTCTGTTGAAAACTTCGGTTTTACATAACGGCGCTCTTCACTTACTTGAGCAAAGCATTGGAGCACATCAAGTTCACTTACAGCTTTTGCAGCAGCCTGCAGGCGTGGAATATGTTCTTTGACAATCTCTCGGATTTCCGTAAACAATTCATATTCTAGCTCACCGCATTTATCTTCGGCTTCGAGTATTAAAGCTTCTTTTTCTTTCAAAGCTGGGGTAATAAAGCGCTCTGCATTTGTTAAGGTTTGTTTACGTTCATACTGCCCTTCTGTTAAAAGATGAAGGTTTGCACGCGTAACCTCAATATAGTAACCAAATACCCTGTTAAAGCCTACTTTTAGAGATTTGATCCCCGTCTTTTCTCGCTCTTCACGTTCAAGCTGAGCAATCCAGGTTTTCCCGTTTCGGCTGGCATAACGGTATTGATCCAACTGGTCATTGTATCCGTCGCAAATGATATTCCCTTCTTTGAGTGAAAGAGGTGGATTATCAACAATTGCCTGTTCCAATAAGTCTGTCACTTCTTCACAAGGGTCAAGTGAATCTGCGATTTGTTTTACCACTTCATGCTCCATGCCGCGAAGAATTTGTTTTAGGTAAGGAATCTGCAGTAATGAACGCTTTAACTGCACGAGATCGCGGGCATTCACATTCCCAAAGGCTACACGTCCTGCAAGCCGTTCCAAATCATAAACTTCGGTTAACTTTTCACGCAGCTCCTGACGTTCGAAGTACTTGTTCATCAATACTTCTACAATCGTTTGACGGTGCACTATTTCATCACGAGACAGTAACGGACGATCAATCCACGTTTTCAGCATCCGGCCGCCCATTGCTGTCATCGTTTCATCTAACAGCCACAGTAACGAGCCTTTCTTTCCTTTGGAGCGAATCGTTTCTATTAATTCAAGATTTCGTTTTGAGTAGTAATCAATTTTCATATATTGATGGATTTGATAAGTAGTCACAGGCTGTAGGTGGTCAAGACTTCGCTTTTGGGAGCGGTACAAATAGTGAAACAGTCTTGCTGCCGTTTGTTTCAGCTTGTCTTGATTGAGATTATCCAACTGATGTGAAAACTGCATTTCTATTGAACTATTATCTTCAAAGGAAATCGCGAGTACATCGCGCTCCCGCATTTTCCTTTGCAATTCAGCGTCAAAGCTGCTTGCTACAACCACTTCTTTTGTGCTTAAAACAGCAATCTCATTTAATACTTCATCAAAATTAGCTGATAGCTGTGTTACTTTGCTTTCACCTGTTGAAAGATCGGTATAGGCAAATCCATAAGTTTGATCATCAAAGTAAGAAATAGAAGCAATGTAGTTATTTTCTTTATCCGTTAACGACTTACCATCCATTACCGTTCCTGGTGTGATAAGTTGGACGACTTCCCGTCTCACCATGCCTTTGGTTTGTTTGGCGTCTTCCATTTGCTCGCAAATCGCCACTTTATAGCCTTTTGAAATTAGCTGTTCAATATAGTTAGGAGCAGAATGATACGGTACTCCGCACATTGGGATTCTTTCTTCTGTGCCGCCTTCTCTGCTAGTTAACGTAATCTCTAATTCTTGCGATGCTTTAATCGCATCGTCAAAAAACATTTCATAAAAATCGCCTAAGCGAAAAAATAAAAAGGCATCTTGATAATCTGCCTTAACCGTTAAGTATTGCTGTATCATCGGAGTGTAACCTGCCATAATGCCCTCCACTTGTTTAATCATTTCGAGTATCTTCGACAAACTATTATACCATATTTCAAGTAAACTTAGATTAGGTAGAAATTTCTTTTATCTATTAATGGTCGGGGATGTAAAATACCTGCATATATTCATAGTACAAAACCGAAAAGGGTGGTCCAGGATGGAGTGGTTTGGAGGAAGTTATAGGGAATTTAATTTTGAAATGTTTTCAGTCAGCCATTTTGTGATTATAGCCCTTCTTTTTCTAGGTTCTGTTTTGATTTATATAAATAGAAATAGACTAAAGGATAGAAAGTGGAGAAAGGCAGAGGTAGCTTTAGGAATATCTTTAATAACCATAGAGGTAACTTACCATATTTGGATGAATGTTAACGATATGTGGAATGTCAGCCATGCCATTCCATTAGAATTGTGCAGCCTCAGCCTCATTTTATCGGTACTGTTATTGTTAACGAGGAAAAAGATCATTCATGAAATCTTATTATTTACTGCTTTATTAGGTGCCTCTCAGGCAATCTTTACTCCATTATTAAATTTCGATTTCCCTCATTTTCGCTTTTTTCACTTTTTTTATACCCATTTAATGAGCATCTGGGTTGTTTTTTATTTCACTTGGGTTGTAGGCTATAGACCAACCATTTGGTCCGTGGTAAAACTGTTTATCTTTTTGAATGTTCTACTGCCTATCATTATGCTGATTAATAAGGCAGTAGACGGAAATTATATGTTCTTGAGTCATAAACCCCAGAGTCGCAGCCTACTGGATCTGTTAGGACCGTTTCCTTGGTACATTTTATCACTGGAGTTTTTATTAATCACCCTTAGTCTGATCGTCTGGCTGATCTTTAGGAATAAAAGGCAAAATGGTTAATTTTAATTGACCTTTTCCCTTTAACTATTTATAATAAGTAACGTTCCCAATAATAGTGTCCCGATAGCTCAGCAGGATAGAGCAACAGTTTCCTAAACTGTAGGTCGGAGGTTCGAATCCTCTTCGGGACGTACAAAAGCCTTGATTTTTCAAGGCTTTTTATTTTTGCACAAAGCAAATTTGCTGCAATAAGGCATTAATGGTTTTATCTTCTTCACCGCCAATGTAATAATCATTGCACGTACATTCAAATACTTGCTGCTTTGGGATTGTTTTACCTCCCACGTTTGCAATCGTTCAATTCCTTCTTTCTAGCTGCGGTCAATTTTATATTCCTTTTGAAAATTCATCACTACCTCATTTAGGAATTCGTAATTTATTTCAGTTCCTTTTTTGTCAGCATTATAATCAACTGTAAAACCCTCATAAATACCAAATTGGGCTGCTGAGCTAATGGCATCAAATTCGCATCCAGAATTATGATTTCCCACTTTGTTCAGGTTTTTGGTTTTTCTGACATTAATCAATTTCTTCTACGTTCAGTAATGACTTATACTTAACGACGGTCGAACGTATCCCTTCATATTCGGTATCGATATATGTATCCTTTTCATCTAGATCCAACATTTCCTCGCCGAGGAACAACTCTTCTTCTATTCAAAAAAAAACAACAGGGTTTTAAACCTGTTGTTAAAGGAAGATGTTTGATTAATAACAATATATGCAGTTAATTGGTTTTGGTAACCAATTAATTTTTGCTTTTTTAACTAATTTTGTGGAAATACATTCCATAAAACTAATTTCCGTGTAAAATAGAAATATAAGGGGGGGGACCAAATCAACAATGAATTACAATTCGAAAATTAAAGTTCTCAGAAAAAAGCATGGGGATACTTTAAAACAATTAGCACAACGGATAAATTACGATTATAGTAATTTATCTAAAGTTGAAAGAGGGATATATGAACCCTCCTTAGATTTATTACTGAAAGTCGCTGAAGTTTACAATGTTGATATGAATTATTTTTTTAAAACAGATAATGACAATACTTATGAAGATGAAAATAAGCTTTTAAAGGAACTAGATATCAGTTGTAATCAATCAAAAAAAAAATTCGAGTTACTGCTAGATGGAAAGCAGATATCTAAAAAAGAACTTGAGTTCGCCATCGAGGTTCTTCGGAAGCTGCGTAGTACCCTTGATAGTACTAGGTGAATAATAATGAACTGGTACGTTCCGAATTAACTGGAAAAATTTAATAACTAAAGTAATACAGATGTCCGATATATAATAACAACTATACCCTTTTACTCAACCCCTTTTTTTATAATATCGCTCAAATGAGTGGATGTAACCAGGCTCATCACTCTCATGAAACATTTATAAGAAAAATTTAAACTCCCTATTCTTTTTTTGGTCACTTTTAAAATCACTTCCAATTAAAATTTATTGATAGACACTTATTTAGACACGAAGAAAACCATTGGAACTAATTTTATACTCTCATCACTGACAGAAATCCCTCTATAAGTTTCATTATTAAATTATCCAACGTCATAAGCAGTTAACACATAGATAAAGAAACCGGCGCCTATCTTAGCCGGTCAGATTGCCGAGAAATGGTATTTTTCTCGGCAATTTTTTTCCCCGAATTATTTATTGATGATTGCTTCTGCGAATTGGTCTGTTTACATATATTCCCTATAGCCTTTTCTTGTAGTCGTACGATATCGTAACTCCTGACCATTTGGGCAAACATATAAACCTCGCTCTTTACCATGTCCTAAACTTCTATTTAGAAATAAATCTTTGTTGGTGATTTCTTCTATGTACAATAACTCAAAAAATAATCCGATCATGTATTCTTTACATTTCGGATTCATCTGGTAACGATAATCAAGAGTCGCAGATTCTACTTTAAATCCATAACGTTTGACCTACGGTCGCCATTCTTAACAGGTGATTTTGGGGTACTAAGTCTAAAAAAAATTCATTGAATTTCTCTTTTGGCTTAAATATCCTATCCACCGTCCCATTATTTAATATATTACATTACATTACATCACATCACACTACCGCGGTGAATCGCTAAAGTAAAAAGAAAAAAGAATGACTGTCGAGACTTTCTCGACAGCCCTGACCTGCTATCTTAGCCGTTATCTTTAGGGTAAACCTTCTCTGTTGTGTATATTCATCTGTTTTTTAGATTTTTGATTCAAGAATGGCAGCCCCACCTGCTACTGCTAAAATCAAGAATACTGGAAAAGTGAACGGGAAGCAGCAATAAATAATAACAACGAATATAGAGCACCATAAACCGCTGCACCAATAGCAGCTTAAAAGAGAACCAATAAAATGTCGTAAACCCGTTCCTTTAATTTCTATTTTTGGCTCCAGTTCCCCCAAAGAATTTTCAATAGTGGTTACTGTAATAAAAGGTTTCCTAATGAAAGAGGTAATTTCATCAAAAACAATTAAATGGGTTAAACGGAATGTGGCTAAGATGATAATAATAAGATCGATCCAATTGATATGAACCATGGTATTTCACCCCAAAAGTTATTCTTATTTTTCATAATTTCTTCGCCATCTCAAAAAATTACATCTTTCTATAATTCTATTATTAAGTCCTCGTCCGCGTACCTTATTTTAAGTTGATATTGTATTTGTTCTAAATAGAGCCTGCTAAATCTAACTTAATGAGCCCATTTTTACAAGATGAGTTACCTATCAACATCTGTCTCCATAGTATATTAGTGCAAAGGTAAAGACCTAAAGAGATGAAAGGAAGATGTTTGATGAAAAAAGATATAAAACCCATTCGCGGTCAACAGACTGTCCCACCAACATTAAACCCTAACCCGATTGGGCCGGAATGTATTCAGGTAACAAAAGTTTATGACTGGGTGGTGCTTACGAATCGTGACCGTAATAAAGTACCTATCCCAGATGCGTGCTTTGCGGAAATCGAAAATTGCCGCCACCTGGGTAATAATGTCACAGCTACTTGTTCATTAGCGGCAACAACACCACCGGACGTACTGGGAACAAGACCTGCCAATATCCCAGGAGTCCCAGGTGCAAATATCGTTACACTTGCTTTCCATGCCCATATTCGTATTCAATTCTTATGTAATGGTACTCCTCTTCCAGGTTGTGAATTTGTCGTTCCAGTAAGTTTTGTGGATGATGTGATTCTTTGTAACCCGCCAGGAACGACAATTGAAGCTACAATCTTTGATGTTCAATGTTCAGTCGTTTTAAATCAAATGCTTGGCAACATGGTAGTTATTGATGTTGTTATGTGTAAAGATATTCAAGTTGTAGCACCGGTTAAACTCGAAGTGGAGGCTAAATTCTGCGGACCACGCCCTGCCATTCCACTTCCGGAAGAAGAAGTGGTTTGCCCAATCCCAACCTTCCCGCAGCAATGTCCTACCTTCTTCCCGCCATTAAACTGTGCTTGCCAAGGCTTAGCAGAGTTTGCCGGTTTTGCAACAATTACTGTCACAGAAGATGGACTAGGCGGCCTTACTTCTGGAACACTCGATTTTGCTGCACTAGTTTGTGACCAATGTGATTTAGCAAACAGCAGTCTTCAGGTAACCTTCGTCGAGGATCCAGGGTCAACATTAGCACCATCAGAAATCGGGGCAATCGACCAAAGCTTTACATTTACATCGGATGAATTCAACCAGCCAGTCTGCGCACTTGCTACCCTACCTGGTGGACTTTCAACATTAACAGTAACAGGTACCGGTGTAATCACACCAGAAGGTGGAGTTCCAGAAAATGCAACATTCCTTCTAGCATTATCATCAGCTGGAACGACAACACTTACAATTACGGGAGCTACCACAACTGTAGCGATCGCACTTTCAACACTTACTAACACAGGATTGACAGTTGATGTAGGACCATGCAGCCGATTTTAGAATCCTACAATCAAGATTAATAAGCACCTAAAACCGGGAGAAGGCAGATCTTCTTCCGGTTTAGGTTTACAATTAGAGTTATAATCAAATGGATAATTTCAAGGTTGATTTTCAATACCATGAACCAATACTACTAAAATGACAGGGTTATCCTATTATTTGCTTTATATTGAAGACCTTGTTCCTGAAAGTAAACATATCCTTCCACCTTAAGGTTTTGCTGATTCTCCTCCTTAACAAGACTAATTTGAAAGTTTTGAAACGACTCTTTCTGCCCAGGTAATATGTTAATCGACTTAATCGGACATATCCAAATTTCACCTTTTTCTTCTGCTTGTTGAAACCAATCATCATACATATACTTCCAGCCTTTTTCACTATTCACGACCCCTCGGGTCTCGGCAATATTTGGAGGGACAAGTTGACCGGTAAAATTTACATTTCCTTTCGGGGACAACTGGAAACAAATAATGGGATTCTGCAATACGGTATTTCCTGTATTTTTGATTATTAAATTGCCAAATACGATAATTTTACTATTCTTATTCCTATCGAATAGGATTTGATAGTCGAAAAATGCTTCAACGGCACTGTTTTTCAATTCGTTTTTATCGGTGGTAGCCTCTAAAACATCTTGTTGAGGTTTTATGCGATCCGTTGGAATCGCCGATTCAGTAATCACCTTAGCCGTTTTTTCTTTTTTACTTTCCTCTAGGATCTTTGTCTGGTACTTATTAGGAATTGACGGATGAAAAGAAATTTGGTGAAGAGGAAGATAGGATAATAAAAAATAACGGATTATTGGTTTGGAAACGTGCTAGGATTCCCATTGAAATGATTAGCTGAAATTTTTTATTCAGCGATTCTGTAAATACAGGTTGAGCAGATCGGGGTACCTTCATAAGAAACTTCATGTATGGTTGAGTTTCAGCTTCTTTAACATTTGTAGTAAAGTCTATTCCGGCTTCACGACACTCTTCCTTTAGGATATAAATCCACTTGTGATTATGGGGTTTCATATCATGATGTACCGTTAGACTGGGTTGATCGATAGAAGGGTCTTCATACATGTCCAAAATAATGCGCAAGTCTGCGCTTACGTTTAGTGGCAAGTTTTTTTCCGAATAAATCGATGCCCCGCTGCCTTTAAGAAAGAATGAAATATCGTCAATGAATTTCTTAATTACTCTTTGAGCAGAATAAGGAGCCTTGAATGTTTCTTTAAGAATGAAAATCGTTTTCCCCGCTAACCCCGGCAGTAATTGGATCTTCCCATTCTGTTCATCCCACTTAAATGGAAAACCGTTTTCCCTCAGGAGTAAAAAAAAGGATGGAATAGATGTATAGGGGATCTTTACAATTTCCCTTTCTTCATATACAACAGAAACGTCCAATTCAATCTCTCCCCTCTCTAAATGATTCCCGACGATCCTTATTTTTTCGCCTTACCTTTTCCGAAATTTTATAAATTAGGCTACCCAAATAGAAAAATTTTCGTTTCCTAAACCCACTGGAGTACATATTTTATAATTGTAACCCAGAAAAGGAGAGATGAATAAAATGGCAGATGATAAACTGCGTCAAAAGTTAAGAGCAAAATTAGGTATTAAAAGTCCAAGTCCCAAACCCTTTCAATCAAATAAGTCTATCTCCAGTCTTCAGGTACAACCTGCAAGAAAAGGATGCTGCGGAAAAAAGGTTTGACAGTTCATCGACAACCGCTTCTTTTTTGATCAAGAAAAGCGTTTTTAAAAAGATGGTAACTCATTGCTGCAATGAGTTACCCTTCGAAGGGTGCGGCCTTCTGTCAGGAAAAAACGGTATAGCCACATCCCTCTGGCCAATGGAAAACATGGATCATAGCCCTAACTCCTACTCAATGGACTTAGATCAGGTTAGAAAAGTATTTGACTTAGTTCATAGCAGGAATGAGGAGCTTGTTGGAATTTATCATTCACACCCAACGACTAAAGCGTACCCATCTCTTAAAGATATCACTTACAACAATTATCCGGAAATTACACATATCATTCTTTCATTCGCACACTCAAAGATTCAACCAGATGTTGAAGCTTTTCAGATAAAAGGAGTACGTGTAATCCCTTTTAAAATTAATAAAATTAACGATTAAAATTTAAAAAGAAAAAATCACTTAGAAAAACTCGTATTTTCTTCATTTAATACGAGTTTTTCAATTTTATCGGGTTAGGAGTCTTCATCCATCTTATTTCTGTTAGAATTCCATTCTTCGACAAGCTTGGAATGGTTAAAACTGTCTCCATCAAGAATGATATCAAGGGCATGCCCAAAATCGATGGCAATCTTCCCGGAATATTTGGCGATTCGCGGGGACAAAATCGTTGCTGGTATTCCAGCTGAGATCAAAGCTATTTCCCAATCCGTTTCATTCACTATCGAATGGAACACCGTTTCCAAATCTTCAAATCCATTTAAGTTGAAAACTCCTGTGATAGTAACCCCTTTTTCCAAAAATATCGGAGCCGCTTCCTGCGAGCGGCGTCCGATTAGAATGACTTTTTTATTATTTAATAACGTCCAAAGTGTTCCTCGGTGAACCATATCGTGCATAAGCCATGCACAACAAATCGTCTTAGGAAAGAATTTTAAATTCTCAAGTACCCGATCCGTTGCTTGCGCCCAGTACTCAAGCCTCCAAGGCATAATGAATCCGGCGATATCAACCGTTTTTAAAGCAGTTAAGAGTTCACTTTTAATGATATCAGGTGAACCGTTAATCCCTGCATAGGATTGGTATCTTTTAAAATCTTCTAATAGTAGAGTGTTCGTTGGCCAACTTAAGTAGCTGATTTCCCCTATTCCAAATCGACCCAGGGATAAGCTACTTTTCATTTCATACGCTTTTTGTATCATATTGATTATTCGTGAATTATCAAAGAATAAAGTTTCATAACGATAATTACGCTTAAACACATCAACAGTCCTTTTCAAGAGTATTGATAAGCCTTATATTCCTTCCAATGACCTGATCTTTCAGGTAATATATACGTTTTAAGAACAAAACTTATGACTCTTTAAAAGGTTTTAAACCCATATTTCACCTAAAAGTAAACCATAACTATTTAATTGGGCTTGTCATGAAACAGGAATTTTTTTATACAATGTACCATTTGTTTCCACTTTCATATATATAAATGAATTGACATATTTGAAAGCCAGTGGAATGAGTTCATTACCTTTTCCAATGAAGTTCAGGAAAGATAATTCATTGGGGGTATCGAACATAAAAATAAAGGAAGGTATTTGATGATGGGACAAAATATAGAAAGAGAGAAATATGATAAGTATTCTTCTTTACAGCTTCAGCAGTTGATTATTCATTTAAAGTCCGAACTAGCCCTATATCAAGCGAAACTTAGAGAATACGAAAAAGATACAAAAAAAAGTAAAATGATAATGTTAAAAACAGAAATGAACGAATTGAAAATAGAATTAGAAGAACTATATAAAATTGTAAAAATAAAAAATGAGGAAAATAACTTATTGTCTAATCAAATAAATGACTTGAAAAATGAACTGCAACAAAGCAAAAACAACTATGATATAAAATTTAAGAATATCAAAAGCGAAAAAGAAAAAGTTCATGATAAGCTATGGAAAATAAAAAACGAAAACAAGGAATACAAAGCGATTAACGAATCCCTTAACGAAAATAATGAATTGTTGAACCGTCAAATAGAAGAAATCCAAAAAGAGATACTAAACATTGAACAATGTATATCAGATTCTAAACAAACAATAAAGCAATTAATGGAAAAAGAAAATGAGGATAAAATCACCATCACCAATCTTAATAAAAAGATTGAAGATTATGAACAAAAGGAAACCGACTTTCATGAAGAAATTGGTACTCTAACCAATTTACTTAGAACCTCTAAAGAACAAGAAAATTCTCTAACCAATGAGATAAACGATTTGAACCAAACAATTCATCAACTTCTGTCAAAAGAAAAAGAGTACGAACAAAAGGTTCAGAGGCTTACACAATTGTTACACGAAAAAGAAACGGCATTCCAGAATGAAACCGAAAGCCTCAATCAAACCATTGACAATCTTCGTGCGAAAGACAATGGCCATCAACAACAAATCAGCAGCTTGACTAATTTAGTTAACTCCTATATGGAAAGCGAAATGACTTATTTGAATGAGATAGACAACTTAAAACAATCTATTACCTATCTTCAGTCAAAGGAAAAAGATTACGAGCAAGAGGTTGATAGGCTTACTGAAACGGTAAATTCCTTTAATGAAAAGGAAACTGCACTCGAGAATGAAAACGACTACTTAAATCAAATCATCCACGATCTTCGTTCCAAAGAAAAACTTCATCTACAAGAGCTGGCTAATGTAAATAATTCTTTTAAGGAAAAATCAGCCTCTCTAGAGAGCGAAATCAACTCCTATAAGGAAAGCGAAATGACTTATAGGAATGAGATAGACAATTTAAAACAATCTATTACCTGTCTTCAGTCAAAGGAAAAAGATTACGAGCAAGAGGTTGATAGGCTTACTGAAATGGTAAATTCCTTTAATGAAAGAGAAACTGCACTCGAGAATGAAACCGACTACTTAAATCAAATCATCCACGATCTTCGTTCCAAAGAAAAACTTCATCAACAAGAGCTGACAAAGGCAAATAACTCTTTTAAGGAGAAATCAGCCGCTCTTGAGAGCGAAATCAACATTTTGAACAAAACGATTAAAGATCTTCGGTCCAAAGAAAAATTTCATCAACAAGAGCTGGCTAATGTAAATAATTCTTTTAAGGAAAAGGAAGCCGCTCTTGAGAGCCAAATTAACATTTTGAACCAAACGGTTGAAGATCTTCGTTCAAAAGAAAAATTTCATCAACAAGAGCTGACAAAGGTAAATAACTCTTTTAAGGAGAAATCAGCCGCTCTTGAGAGCGAAATCAACATTTTGAACAAAACGATTAAAGATCTTCGGTCCAAAGAAAAATTTCATCAACAAGAGCTGGCTAATGTAAATAATTCTTTTAAGGAAAAGGAAGCCGCTCTTGAGAGCCAAATTAACATTTTGAACCAAACGGTTGAAGATCTTCGTTCAAAAGAAAAATTTCATCAACAAGAGCTGGCTAATGTAAATAATTCTTTTAAAGAAAATAGAGCCTCTCTAGAGAGCGAAATTAACATTTTGAAGCAAACGCTTGAGGATTTTCGTTCCAAAGAAAAACTTCATCAACAAGAGCTTGCCAATGTAAATAATTCTTTTAAGAAAAAGGAAGCCGCTCTTGAGAGCGAAATTAACATTTTAAACCAAACGGTTGAAGATCTTCGTTCAACAGAAAAACTTCATCAACAAGAGCTGACAAAGGTAAATTACTCTTTTAAGGAAAAAGCAGCCGCTCTTGAGAGCGAAATCAACCGTTTGAAGCAAACGATTGAAGATCATCATTCCAAAGAAAAAATTCACCAACAAGATCTGGCTAATGTAAATAATTCTTTTAAGGAAAAGGAAGCCGCTCTTAAGGGCGAAATTAACATTTTGAAGCAAACGATTGAAGATCTTCGTTCCAAAGAAAAACTTCATCAACAAGAGGCTAATGTAAATAATTCTTTTAAAGAAAATGAAGCCTCTCTTGAGAGCGAAATTAATATTTTGAAGCAAACGATTGAAGATCTTCGTTCCAAAGAAAAACTTCATCAACAAGAGCTAACGAAGGTAAATAATTCTTTTAAGGAAATAGAAACCACTCTAGAGAGTGAAATAAGCCATTTGAAGCAAACCATTAACGATCTTCGTTCGAAAGAATTATCTTCTCAGGAGGAAATCACCAACCTTACGAACTTAGTTAACACTTTTAAGGGAAAAGAAACTACTTTAAAGAGCGAGATCAGCCGTCTAAATGAAATGATCATGAAAGAATTCAATGAAAAAAAGGAGAGTAAAAAACCGTCAAAAACATATGGAGCAACCAACAATATAGCTCAACTGAACACCTCACAAACCCAAAAATTAAGGACACCTCTCTCTCAACTAGGAAATTCGAACTTTTCGCCAATGAACCAAGCCGCCGCTCACAACTCTTTTAAACAGCCGATACAACAAGATTCCCTGTCTCATTCCCTTACGAATCATAACAGCAAAAGTCTCCTTCAAAACCTTAAACAAACAAATGCTCAAGAGGGAGTCGTCTTTTATAATCAATTAGATAATCAAAAAAGCCCTGCAACGAAAGACGATTCAATCAATATTTTCAAGCAAAAAAATCCTTTATATCGAGATAAGATGATAACGACCTGTATTGATCCTTTTAAAAATTCCCGCAGCAAATAATGTATAGGGTAACGAGGTAATTCCTTAATCATAGATAAAAAAATTTTATCAAACTGTCCAATTAAGGTGAACTTTTCTGAGGGAGGTTTATATATGGGTACTCAACCCTTCATTTCGATTATTATCCCCGCTAAGAACGAAGGTGGAAATGTTAAGTCAACTCTTGATTCGTTATTAACAGTTCAAACCAATTTTTTATATGAAGTAATCATTGTGAACGATGCGTCCGTAGATGGATGTTGTGACTTTTTGTCTTCCTACAAAAATAAAGACATTATAAAACTCATCCAAACAAATGGAATTGGTGCGGCCAATGCCCGGAACCTTGGTGCTAAAAATTCGTCAGGTGATTTTTTAATATTTTGCGATGCCCACCTAGAATTTGAAGATTGGTGGATTGATCATTTAGTAGCACCGTTAATTGCCAGAAAAACAGATGCGGTATGTGCAGCAATTGCTTCAAAGGAGGATCCCTCACTTATTGGTTATGGTCAAACCCTAAATACAAGGCTTGGGACAAAGTGGAACACAAAGCGGTCGATTCTATTTGAAACGCCTATCATACCGGGAGGATGCTTCGCGATTACGAAAACGGCTTTTGAAGATGTTGGCGGTTTCGAAACAGGATTTAAAACATGGGGGCACGAGGACGTTGAGCTTTCGATTAAATTATGGCTGTTTGGTTATCGCTGCCATGTCCAGCCTAAAGTAAAAATCCTCCATCTATTTAGAAAATCCCACCCTTACAAAGTGAGTTATGACGATGTAAATTACAATTTACTGAGAATGGCCTACTCTCATTTCAACGTAGCCCGGATTGGAAAATGCAAAAAATTAATTCACCATGGGAAAAGTGCCGCCGAAGTTGAAACCGAGGTGGTTAGAGACGGTGTAAGAATGCAAAGAAAAAGGTATTTTGCAAAGCGAAAATATGACGATGAATGGTACTTTAAAAAATTCAACATTAATTTTTAACGTAATAGATACCTTTAGAAGTCCCTTTGTGGAGGATAGGAAAAAATGATCCAAAATAACAAGGAGTTAACGGTTTCTTCCCCATTAACCTCAATCATTATTCTTACTTATAACGGCCTCTCATATACAAAGGAATGTATAGCAAGCATTTTTAATCACACAAGAGAGGACTTTGAATTAATTATCGTAGACAATAAGTCAACTGATGGAACAGTCGGATACCTGAAAACATTACCCAAAACAACCGTCATTGCCAATAGGATCAACCGAGGATTTCCCGGCGGTTGTAACCAGGGATTATCGGTTGCAAAAGGAGAAAATATTGTTCTTCTAAACAACGACACAGTTGTTACGGCTGGATGGCTCACCCGTTTATTATGGTGGATGAATCAGGATGAATCGATTGGAATTGTTGGACCAAGGTCTAATTATATTTTACCTCAACAGTCGGTTCATCCGGTACCCTATGATACCATGAGAGAAATGCAGCTTTTCGCTGCCCGTTGGTCAAAAAGCCATTTCAGGCAGGGTTGTGAAGCCGATTATTTAAGCGGACTTTGTATGGTATTCAAGAAATCCCTCATTGATCAAATTGGGGGACTCGATGAAGGGTTCAATCCGGGATACTTTGAAGATACGGATTTCAGTGTGAGGGCACGTATCAGCGGTAAAACGTTATGGGTGGCTAATGACGTTTATATTCACCACTATGGGAGTAGCAGCTTTAAGACCAATCCATTTCAGCAGCGGAGAGCCATACTTGAGAGTGAAAAAAAGTTTATGGAAAAATGGAAAATTACCGATTTAAGTAGAATTAACGTAGTGGTAAACCGTGAAAAGCCATTCAACAGGGAACGACATTATATTCCCTTTTGAATGGCTTTTTCAATGAATATATTTCCATGTAAACGGCACGCCTTGGTTAAATCGGTTAATAAATGAACGGCCGATGATCACTGGATTCCTTATTGGCAGATTAAGTTTTTCCGCAACATTTTCCTCTATAAGATGCAGGTGATTATTTTGACTGAGATAATACCTTTTTTCTTTAAATAAAATACCATCCGGTAACAATGCAGAATTTACTCCGATCTCTTCGATAGCGGGACCATCCGGTATTTCCGACAATAGTCGGTCATCCACCATTACTATTTTATTCCATTGAAATTTATATTGTCTAAACGTTCTTTCATTATTAATTAATCGCTTTTGATTATTTTGAAGGTAATATACGGATGGATGATGATGTGATTTAATTAGTCTTTGATTTGGCATGATTATGAGATTTTGAAAGACGGTATGGTCCACAGGTGTTCCTTTATTATATTTAAAAAGGAACGGATCAGGGATTGTTACGGCTAGACTTGGATCATATTTTAATCTTTCTAAAACTTGAGGCATTACTTCTCTTCTTTCCTGATTATCGATGATATAAAGATCTGATGAGAGACCTTTAACAAGAGTTCCATTTGGGATATTTTCTGGCAAAAACTTATAAAGCCTTTGGAAAGAATAAGGGTCTTTTAATGCGATATCAAGGGTTTGAGGAATAGGAAAAAATAATGAAAAATTAGTTAAGCGTTTCCAGAAGGCTGCATCTCCATTAAACCAATAGTCTGGGTCGTCATCCCAATAACTCCCATAAAGGTTGTATATTTTTTCGAGAATCTTCCTTGTATGCATGATGGAACAATGATCGACTACTCCAACTGGATTGTTTAAAACCCCTCTTGTTTTCCGAACAAACTGTTGTACCACCTGGGCGGTTTCATCGATCCACTTCACCAATTGTTGTGAATATACAATATCAATATTGGGATTTTGAACGAAGATTTTTACCATTTTTTCTATTCTATCCTGTAAAAAAACATTGTCATCGGTTAGATAGGTAATAAATTCTCCTTTACTCTTTGGAATGGCATTATTGATTAATGTTGCATATCGTGTAGTTTTAAATCTTTCTTCATCCTTTATATGGCTATTGAAATAATAAATTCTTGGATCATGTAAATATCTTTTAATAATTTGGACCGTCTCTTTATTCGAGTTATCATCCATAATAAAAAGTTCCCAATGTGGAAAAGTTTGTTTTATGACACTTTCGATTGCTCCGGCAATCGTTTTCGGTTTATTATAACTCGTTAAAATAATGGAAACGAGCTGCTCCATTTTACCACCTCGAATGTACTCTCCTTACAACTATCATAATCCTATAATCAGTGTAGTAATTTTAGACCAATAAAATATTTTATTAGTTTTTTCTTAATTTCTTACTTCCGTTATTTCATCTAATAGGCTTTTTAGAAAACAGTTCGTATCGAGAACATTTTGATGTTGTTCCTCTTTCAAAAAATTGAAAAGTAAATCTTTTAGGTCTAAAGAAAGAAGTGGACTAAAATAGGCTTTTTTAATATCCAAACAAGTCTCCTCAGAAAATTCTTTGTTCCCATCACTAACAGCTAATTCTTTCGAGTTTAAATAATCTATTCCCCATATTTCCTTTAACCATTTTCTATCGTCTTTGGATATTTCCAATATTTCACCCTTGTCAGCATGTGGAATATCAAATTTAGGTCCTCTAATCGTTAAAAGCGGAATAATATCTCCATTAGATCTCTTTTCATTTAATTTGTTGTTTTGGCTTAAAGGTAATTTTTCATTTATAAAAGAGATTAATTCTGCTGATATTTTTGAAATACTCACATTCGCTCTAGCCATCCTAAATTGTTTTATTTCCGATTCTTTAAATCCTAGTAGCGACAAAAAATGTCCATTAATGCTATAGCTGGATTGAATGGCCTCTTCAAAAGGGTAAACTTTAACCTTGTCTTTCCCAAACACTTCTATAAACTTACTTATACTACTAGTAAATAAATCTTTTACTATGGTTTTAAGCTCATTAAAAGCATCGTGATACGTATATCCCCCTTTTATCTTTTCTTGAATCGAACTAATCGACCAAGTCAAAGGATTTCTTACATATATGATCACTTTAAAGGTAACATCATTGGAAGACAATGACTCAAAATATTTCTTTAATAAATGTAAATTCACCATTGATAGTGAAGAAATATCTTCTCCCACAATAACTAACTTAGATTTCCGAATTTTTGAAATCTCCATCTCTAAAGCTTTTAGGTTTTGAGTATTAATTTTTTTAATTTGTTCGATATCATAGCCTAACAAAACGTTAATATGATATTTTTCAGGGAAATCACAAAATGCACTATAGATAGGGATAGAATGATTGGGATCTAAACTGGCAGGATATAGATAATCTTTTTTTTCCATTAGTATATTGTTCGCCTGCGAATAAAGTGTTGCTTGTATACTACTTGTCCCTGTTTTATGCAAACCTACATGCAAAATGACCTCATTAATCGTCTTGTTATAATCCCCCATACTTCTTTCCATCCTCCCAGTCCTTTTTCCAAAATACAGTATAACGTTTAAATTTTTCATTCCAGGTTACATTCGTTTGTAAATTTTACACAAACTTACTACTAGTCTTGCAATAGACCATATAAAATGATTTTTTGACACATTTGCAGATACGATAATACCAATTTGAGCTCATGTACTCTTTCATAGTTACTTTGCAGCTCAAAATCACTGACGGCTGCATTGATGTAAATAATGGCATGGCTAATTTCTTTTAATACCTGATCTAAATGTTGGTTTTCTGAATCCAATTGTAATCCACTCCTTTTAGCCCGGCTGAAATGCATCTGTTTATCTTATTAAAGTTGATGAATCAGATTGTTTACCAAAGTCCCCTGACCTCATCGACAAGCAAAAGAAGTGATCTTACTTAGTTACTATTACTCCATTTAGGATAATATCCCAATCTTGGCTGTTCCATTGTGTTTTATCTGAACGTACAAATGGAATAGACACACATACTGCTCGATCTAAATCCCAATTTTCTTCCCTTAATGCAGGTAATCCTTCTACTGGATTAACGACCAATATATGATATTTTCCGTCCGTTAGCCCCTTTAGTATTTGGCTTAGTTCTGCCACCTCTTGGTAACTCGCATTATAACGAACAAATAAACTCATTTGACTCTTACTTATTCTTTCATAAAACCTATTAATTCTTCGGTTAAGCGTTACTTTAAACGAAGGATAGAACATTTCCCAACTTTGATTAGGGATAACCGGAAAATCATGATAGGAAGCTATATTGTTCATAGTATCCTGTATAATATAGGTTTCCCTTTCCGTTACGGTTTCTTGGTCATCATCATTTGTAATAACAAACTTTGATTTATTCACATATTTCATATTTTTAATATCCATATAACTTTGAAATCTGGTTTTTAATAATCGATTAATGTCAAGAAGTGATGGAGTGGTGACCCAATCAAATGGGCCTGAAAATTTTCTTAATTGATGCTTCTTTAACTCCGTGGCCACACCACACCAAGACCCTAAACTGACAATAACATCATAAGGTATCTTAATATCTTTTAATTTCAAGTTTCCCACACCTTTTTAAATGTAAATTTTTTTTGATCAATCATTTTAAACATTCCTTTATTAAGAAATAGTGAGATGATTTAACAGAACACAATCATATTGGGGAAAGAGTGGTTATGACAAAAAATGGGTATTCGAATATTGAAACGGATTCTTGTACATACGTTGTAAAACTGGATTCTCCCGATAGTTCAGTTGTGCTTTCCTTTGTATTTTTTCATTATTTCGATAGTGACCATAACTCCAGGGGATCTTTTTAAATGAATCTTGGCCCATTTCGTTTAATTCCTGTAAATATTGCGAGCGAATGAAATAAATGGGATTCGCGGGGTCTGGTACATAGTACTTTGTTACGGATAGATTTGCTCCAGAGTCAAGACCAGAGAAATGGACGAATTTTAAAGCTTGGTTATTAACTAAAAACTGACCTGTTTCCGCCAAATGGATCGTACGCTTGGATAAATTCCAAGGCGCCACATTATAACCCGGATGTTTTAGGATAAAAACATCAAAAAAGCTGGGAGCTAGATCGACCCATTTTTGATCGGTAAAAAGTCCATTTGCTGTGTCGTCATAACAGTATTGGAACAGCCTGTCTCTCCACCATGAAATAAATTGCTCAGAATTAGCCTCTCTGTTTATAGCAAGAAAACCTAAATTAAAAATTCCTTTTCGGAGTATTTGAATCTCGTTACCCTTAATAGAAACAACATTATCTTTATTTTCAGGTACTAACAGATGCGGGGTTACAATAATAGAATGATGATCTAAAAGGGAGTAGAGTTCAGTCAATCGATCTAGTACATAAATATCAGGATCCAAGTATATAAATTTACTATGATGCTTATACGTATTTAATAAATAAGTAAATAAAGATCCTTTTACGGCTGTTGATGCTTCTAATGCATTATGCCTAAATATAAAACGATAGAAATCAGCAATACCTAAATTTTTGGCTAAAATGATTTCATCAAAGTAAGCAAAAGTTTTCGCGGCCGGGGGTACCGTTTCTTCGACTAAACAAACAACCATTTTAGAATCGGGGTGAAACTTTTTAATCGATCTGGCTAATACCATTGCTTTTGGTAAATAGTTTGAACAGATAGAAGTACAAAAAACGATGTTATCATTTACTTCTTTTACTAATGGAGCAGAAACTTTTTCAACCAATGGGTCATTAGCTAGTTTTAATTCTTTATCGTCTGTTTGATTAAAGTTGGCTTGGATTCCGTCTGTTAGTTTCCAATAAACGTAAAGGCCCTTTTCATTTCCGGTTAATCGTTTGGATAGATTTTTCCTAATTTGTTCTTCCGATTTAGCAAAATTCCAAATACGAACATCTTTTAAATAGCCAACATAAAACCCGTACGGTTCTAATCCGCCTAAAGTACCTGACGGATGAACATGTTTTTTATTACTTTTCAACCCTATTTTTACTAGTTTCCCATTTATATACAGTGATGGTGTTTTATCATCATAAACGATAGCTATATGCGTCCAATTCAATATTGGTGTAGGATGAACTAGTATTGGGGGAAGGTAGTTTGAACTATGTTCGTAAACAATTATCCCATTTGTTCCAACTGAAACACCCATTCCAGCATTTTCTTCATCGTCTCCATAACCGGGTCCAATCACATATCTTTGGCCAGTTGTTCCTCCATTTCCGGATGTTCGTTGTATTCTATTCATCAGTTGTGAAGCTTCTGGTTTTACCCAAAATTCAATGGTAAAGGTGTTGTTTATATCTTTGAATAACGGTTTGGTTTGAATTAAATCAGCACCAGAAAAATAGAGAGAGCCATGTTTAAATTCCATTTTCTCAAACCACCTTTTGGGAGTTTTTTAAACGAATTTGCATAAAAAATGAGTATTCGCAAATTGAAGGTTTAATTATAGGATCTGAAGTAAATTAGCAGATGCCTTTACTAGCAGTATATCGATTATTTGGAGCTAGAGAAGTTTCTCAGGGGCGCCCTCCAATATACGATTGTATATTAATGTATTGGCTCTAAATAGTGATTCATGGGTTCCGGCATCAATCCACCAGCCGTGTAAAATATCATATTCAAGCTGGTCTCTTTTAATATAAAGGTTATTTAGGTCCGTTATTTCTAATTCTTTACGGTATGATGGTTTTATTTCTTGAATGAGTTCAAATGCTGTTTGATCATACATATATATACCGGTTACACAATAGTTGGAAGGTGGATTGTTGGGTTTTTCTACAATAGACATTATCTTTTTTTTCGTTTGATCTATTTTGGTTACCCCGTATCGGGAAGGATCCGTGACCTCTTTCAATAAGACCCTTGCACCGTTTTTTTGCTTGTTATATGAATCCACATATGGTTTCAATGAATCTTCAAAAATATTATCTCCGAGTATGACAACGTACTTGTCTTGGCCTACAAATTTTTTTGCACTCATTAGTGCATCAGCAATTCCTCCTCCTGTATTTTTTTGTATTTTGTATTGCAGCGAAACATTCAACCCTTCACCATCTCCCAATAACTGGATGAAGGAACTAAGGTGATCTGTATTCGTAATGATTAATATTTCATGAATACCACATTCTCTTAATTTTAGGATAGGCCAATAGATCATGGGATACGCACCGATTGGTAATAAATGTTTATTGATATATTTAGTTAACGGTTCCAGTCGGGACCCTGTTCCCCCAGCAAGGATAACACCTTTCATTTCTGCCAATAGCTCCTTTTAATTAGTATGTTGTACTATTAAGATTTGACATTCGATTATACACTTTATGAATTGAAGCTTGTTTTGCTTCCTATATTGGTAGAATTAGCAAACAGGTTAATACCCTAAAAAATGCTTTAACATCAGAAAATAGGAATGATGTTCATGCCGTTAACATTATGTGGATAAATTGCCAGAGAACGAGGGGATGTTATTTGTGTTTTCAGAAAAAACATATGGCGGCTTTTGGATGAAAAACACATTAATTCCTTTATCTATTGCTTTTCTTGATTCAGATGGGAGAATTCTAAAAATACGGGACAGGAGCCCTGTTAAGAGGAAATATGTCCTACTTATGATCCAGGGATTTATTATTATTATGCCATTGAAGTGAATCTTGGTTGGTTTGAAAAAAATCAAATTAAAGAAGATGATTATGTAAAGGTTTGATTGAATTCATCTCCCCGGAATCAGGAGAGTAACCTGATTCCCTTTGTGACGGTGAAAAAAACCCGTACCTAAAATGTAAGTACGGGTTAATAAGAGAACTTAGATTATTTATTTTTATATTCCCCACTAATTATTTGCTCCCACCACCACTTGTTATTTACGTACCAATCAATGGTTTGAGAAATTCCTGTTTCAAAAGTATAAGTCGGTTTCCAACCTAGATTTTCAAGTTTCGTTGCGTCTATTCCATAGCGTTTATCATGACCTAAACGATCCGTTACAAATTCAATTAAATCTTCTGATTTCCTTAAGGTTTTGATAATGGTTTTAACCACTTCCAAATTCGTTCGCTCATTATGCCCGCCAACATTATATACTTCACCATTAACCCCTTGATGTAATACAAGGTCGATTGCTGCACAGTGGTCAATGACATGCAGCCAATCTCGGATATTTTTCCCATCGCCAAAAACCGGTACTTTTTTGTCATTTAATACACGAGAAATCGTTAAAGGTATCAACTTTTCTGGAAAGTGGTATGGTCCATAGTTATTGGAGCATCGAGTAATATTAATGGGAAGCCCAAATGTCTCGTGATAGGCTCTAACCATTAAGTCAGAAGATGCCTTACTTGCACTATATGGGCTATTCGGTTGCAATGGAGTTTCTTCTGTAAAAAATGCAGTTGGGTCAAAGTCTAACTCCCCATATACTTCATCTGTAGATACATGCACAAATTTTGAAACGCCTATTTGTTTTGCAGCATGTAGCAATACTTGAGTACCCAGAACATTTGTGCGCACAAATATTTCAGGCTCGGTTATCGAGCGATCCACATGACTTTCAGCTGCAAAATGGACGACAAAATCAAAATTTTCTTTTTCAAATAGAGGCATAATGGCACTGCGGTCTGCAATATCTGCCTGGACAAAATGGTAGTTGTCTTTCTTTTCAATATCACGATGCTTTGTTAAATCTCCTGCATATGTTAAAAGGTCAAGATTATAAATATCATACTGAGGATATTTATTGACCATATACTGAACAAAGTTTCCGCCAATAAACCCTGCCCCGCCAGTCACTAAAATCTTTTTCCTTGCCATTATTTCACCTCGTCTTTTGGAGCGTTCAAGTAATGGGTTAAAGAGTCCTGCCATTGAGGCAATAGGTTAAATCCATTATCAAGCAATTTTTGCTTTGACAACCGGGAATTCTTAGGGCGTACCGCTCTCGTAGGATATTCTTCTGTTGTAATAGAACTTACTATTATATTTTTCTTAGCTTGACGGAAAATTTCCTTTGCAAAATCAGCCCAGCTGCAAAATCCTTCGTTCGTTGCATGGTAAATTCCATATTTATTCGTTTCGATCATGTCCATTAATAATTTAGATAAATCAAAAGTATTCGTCGGGGAACCAACTTGATCTCCTACAACATGTAACTCATTTCGAGATTCTGCTAATCGCAGCATGGTTTTAACAAAATTGTTTCCATTTAACCCGAACACCCAGGATATTCGTACAATAAACCATTCTGAAAGAAGTGATTGGACCAGCTTTTCTCCTTCAAATTTAGTTAGTCCATAGTAGCCAGCTGGGTTTGGGGTATCTGTTTCAACAAAGGGGGTATCACCTAGACCATCAAATACATAATCTGTACTAATATACATAAATTTAGCATGAGCATCTGCTGCTGCTGCTGCTAAGTATTTTGTTCCGTTAACATTTACATTCCAGCAATTTTCCTTATCGTCTTCCGCTTTATCAACCGCTGTATAAGCGGCGCAATGAATAATCGCATCAGGATTAATCACCTTAACATACTCATATACAGAATGCTCATCAGTTATGTTTAGTTCAGCTGATCCGATACCAACCATTTTAAAACCACGTTTTAAACCTTCACGAACCACATCGTATCCGAGCTGTCCAGTATAACCTGTCACTAAAATCTTCATTGTCTACTCTCCATAAATAAAATTATTCTCTGCCTTTGATAGAACTGGTGCATTCTCATCTTTAGCAGATAGTACAGGTGTAATATCAATCGGCCACTCTACACCGATTTCTGGATCACTCCAAAGTATACCGCGATCACATTCAGGTGCGTATAACTCGTCCACTTTATATTGAACTTCCACATCGTCAGTTAAGGTCATAAATCCATGTGCAAATCCCTTTGGAATTAATAATTGTTTCTTATTCTCCGCACTTAACTCAAGTCCAAACCATTTTCCGAAAGTAGGACTTCCTTTGCGAATATCAATCGCAACATCATAAATGGCTCCTTTGGTACAGCGAACAAGCTTGGTTTGTGCCTTAGGGTTTAATTGATAATGTAAACCCCTTAATGTCCCCTTAATTGCTGAAAAAGATTGATTATCTTGAACAAATTGGATTTCGATTCCTAATTCCTCAAACTTTGGGCTATTGTAGGTTTCCATGAACCAGCCGCGATGATCCCCAAATACCTTGGGTTCAATAATTTTTACACCCGGTAAGGAAGTTTCTTTTACTTTCACGTAATACACCTCCCATTTAGTACTTTATGCTGCCGCTAGCCACTTTTAATAAATACTGGCCATTTCAAGTTTTTAGAATTCTTTTCTCCTGATTCAAATCACTTTATCTTTTTTCCACGATATTTACCAAGCCCATGTTTTTGAAGGGTTAAAAAAGGCACCTTTAAGGTACCTTTTTCGGAATCGAACATTATGGGTGTGAAAGTTCTAATATATTAATATGGCAATTCCTATAAATAGCTCGGGGATTTGGTCAATTTAGGTTTAATTGGTAAATAAATCAAATTTTAGCCAGTACTTTTCAATTGTGAAACACCATAAACTCTTAGAGAAACGCCTCTGTCAGCTTATTATGGGACTTTGACTGCTCTATTTATGGAGTAGTCTTTTTTTATCCATCCAATTCAGACAGTTGAAGAAGAAGTTACTTACTACGATCAATGAAATAAATGCAAATTGAGTAGATATAAAATTAACAGTGATTTGGTCTTTATAAACACTAGGTCGTATCTTAAAAAATAACGGCGAAAATGGGAGATAAATTTATATAATTACCAGAAGAAGAACAAACTTTCGGAGTAGATTAGTAGTGGCGTTTAACAAAATATGGACAATATTCAACCGAGAAGAGTTTTTTAATTTCACATGATAGTTTGTCGGAGTTTACGAATAACGATTACTATAATCGTAGTTTATTTTATTGGCTAAATCTTTTAATGTGTCACCGTTTTTTTCTAAGAATTTTTATTTTGTTATTCATTGTTCGCTCTCCAACTAACTTTTTGGCAATAACTTTAAATATATGATTTTTGTTTCTAATACATAGGTTTGGATGAGGGGGATTTCCACTTATAAAACCGAATAAGTGATATGCAGATCTTTAGAACATGTCGTTCCCCTTACCCCGAGAGATTCTTCGGTGCTGCTGTTCCAAGTTCTTCACACCTTCCATGGTCTTCGCCATCTTATCAAGGCTCGACTTCTCTTTAGCCACCAGAGGTGGGTTCCTTTGACGAGACGGCAGGATTCACTTTATGTTACAACCTGTTAGTTTGCTCGCACTCTTCTAGAGAGTTACTTTGTCACAGGGCTTCAACCTTAGAATTTCTTCACCAGTGGCCTGTCAGCTACTGAGCGTCTTGGTACTTACTCAGATTGGACTTTCACCAATTAGCAATTAACGGCTTGCTGGGCACGCATAAGAAAAAGGATTGCCGTAACAATCCTTCTCAGATAAACTTAGTTCCGCAAAAATTACTCACGAAGCTTACGTATATGTTCAATTATGATTTTCAAATCCGCTTCTGTTAATTTCTCTCCATCAATTACCAAATCATACTTTTCAAAAAAATCCTCGGAAGAAATATCAATTTCTTCATGATTACCACCATAAATGGATTTTTTAGTTATTACATCTAAGGTGTGAGTAATTTTCTTTCTGGGCCTTTTATCCTGATTTGGCATTTTTCTTCTTCCCTCCACCTTATCAGGTAACCCAACTACCATAGGACTTATCCCTTAGGTTTGTGGTTTTGCGTCCTAACCTTTCGATTAGTTTGCCTTTTTCTGAATACTAATATTAGTATTATTTTAACAAGTACCAGATTAAAAATATAGTGGCAAAAATTACACATTATTCCCAATATTAACCTTGGCACAACCCAAATTTGTACAATTTGTATTGCGTAGAACTTCCGCAATTGTAATATTGTAACCATAATCAAAGTTAAAAATCTAAATTTTATAATTTCATCGCAAAAAAAAGACATCCTGTTGATCTTCTTTTTGATATATCTTTAAGAAAATTAATTTATTTTAAAGCTTCATCTTTCCACATAAACAAAAGAAGCTGAGGCTTTCGCATCAACTTCTTTTTGTTAAAGATTTAATTAAAGATTTCAACTTAATCCATATTCTTTTATTTTGTTATATAATGTCCCTCTTGAAATGCCAAGTAAACTGGCTGCGGCACTTTTATTTCCATACGTTTTTCTTAATGCTTCTTCAATCTCTAATGCTTCTGAATTTTTTAATCCTTGCTCTTGTCGATTGATTTCGCCTTTTTTTGAGGAGGTTAGGTTTACCATTTCCTTGCTCCTAATATTCTCCGGCAGATGCTCGCTCATAATAGATCGTTTATCATTAAGGAGGATGATCCGTTCAATCGTGTTTCTAAGCTCCCGGACATTTCCTGGCCAATCATAATTCACTAACTGGGTGATCACTTCAGAATCTATGTCTGGCGCTGGCTTTTTATAATTGGAGCTAAATTCCTGAATGTAATTCTTGGCTAATGATACAATATCCTCTTTTCTTAACCGAAGGGGCGGAATATCGATACTAATCACAGATAAATGATAATATAGTTTTTCGTTAAAATTTCCTTCTCGAAGGAGAACATCTATCGATTGTGAAGTGGAAGTAATAATTCTCGTAGGAGATATAATTTCTTCAACGCCTCCAACCCGGTAGAATCGGTAGTCTATTAGGTAGTCTAATAATTTCCCTTGAATGGAAAGCGGCATTTTATCGATATCTTCAATAAACAATGTGCCATTTAACGCCTGTTCTATCCTGCCGATCTGTAATGTTTGCTGGTCAGTTGAATAAATATCCTTCTGAAAACCAAAAAGTTCAATTTCTAGTAATCCTGGAGGAATAACGGAACAATTTAAGGTGATAAAAGGTCCATCAGCTTTTGTGCCCCCATAATGGATTGCTTGAGCCAACATTTCCTTTCCAGATCCGGGTTCCCCCGTTAAATGCACTGGTATATCTGCATGTGCAACTTTTTGAGCAATTTTCAAGGCTTCTTGAAATTTAGGGCTTCCACTTACCATTTTTCCAAATGGATTTGACTTTGGGACAAGCAATGCTGAGTTGGAATCAAGTTCTTCGTTAAGACGGATTATATTGGTAATATTATGTTCGGTAGCAACGCCACCGATAATTTTATTATCGACCATTATTGGTGAAGCGTTAATTAAAACATGTGTATCCTTATTGGGTCGATGATATTGGCCTCTGACAGGCAGTCCTTCATTTAATATTCTGTGAAGGACAATCGATTCATCACTAAAATGCTCCCCTATTTTCTTCCCTATTATGTGCTCTTTCTTAATCTTATATGTTTCTTCTGCTGTTAAATTCCAGTATAACACTTCTCCAGCTTCATCTACCGCTGTAACAGAGTCATTGATTGTTTCAGCTAATGTTTGAAAATAAGCTAAAAGTTGACGCTTCTGTTCCTCTAGCCTTTCAATGTGCTGTTCAGATGTTAGGATACCAATGATTTCCTTTTCATTTTTTACCAGAACTGGTCTGCGCCAATCTACATCCGAATAGTACCCCATATCGGTTGAAACTACTGTGGAAGGGAGCCAATTAAGAGATTCAAGCCAATCAATGATTTTAGTTGATTCATTGCCCAATTCTATTAGCCGGTACTCATAGTTATGAATGATAAAGTATGCTCCACCAGCCACAACGACAAATTTATACTTATCTAGTTTCTTTTTTATTTCTGCTAATGGTAGATGGTCATGTACTATTGTAAAGGAGTCATCGAGATGACATTGCCCACTTTTAAACATACTAAAACCCTTTCACGCTTTTTATTCACTTTAACATAAAATTATCTGTACTTTCTAGCTAATAGGATAAAAAGCTGAACCCATCAACAGGATCAGCTTTTTTCTGAGCAATAAATATACTTAATAACCACTATTGACGTTTTAACCTACGCAGAATGTTTATACTGATCAAACTCTCTTTTTAATTTTTCATTTGGTTCGGGAGTTAGTAAACTAACAATCCAAATAGCAGCCAAACCTACAATGAATCCTGGAATAATCTCATATAAAGTATTCACTAATACCGGTACATTTGCCCAAATAATAACGGTAACAGCCCCGCCAATAATTCCTGCGAGCGCACCCCATCTATTCATCCGCTTCCAATAAAGACTCAGGAGAATTACTGGCCCAAAAGCAGCTCCAAAACCTGCCCAGGCATATCCGACCAGTGATAAAATCGTCCCATTTTTATCAAATGCAATGACAACAGAGATAACTGAAACAACAAGAACCGAAAGCCTGCTTATCAACATTAGTTCCTTATCTGTAGCTTTTTTTCTAAAAAATGTCTTATAAACATCTTCCGTCAACGAGCTTGCCGTAACAAGCAGCTGAGAAGAAATGGTACTCATAACCGCAGCCAATAAGGCAGCAAGCAAAAATCCAGTAATAATCGGATGAAATAAAACCTCACTTAGCTTAATAAAAATTGTCTCTGGATCCGATAAGCTAAGTCCCTGTTTGGAATAAAAGGCCAAGCCGATAAATCCAGTAAACATTGCGCCGCCAACGGAAAAAATCATCCAACCCATTCCAATCCGTCTTGCTTTTTTTATTTCTTTAACAGATGAAATAGCCATAAAGCGGACAATAATATGCGGCTGTCCAAAGTAGCCTAATCCCCAAGCCATTAAGGAAATAATCCCTAACAAAGTGGTTCCTTTAAAAATATCAAATAGATTAGGATTAATTCCCTTAATTTCACTAAAAGCCGGTCCTAGTCCACCCACTTCCATGATGGTCACAGCGGGAACAAGAATAAGAGCGGTAACCATTATCAAACCTTGGACAAAATCAGTCCAACTTACCGCTAGAAATCCTCCGAATAATGTATAACCAATTACAACAGCCGCGATAATCCAAAGTCCTACCTGGTAATTAAGATTAAACGTTGTTTCAAAAAGAACCCCTCCCGATACCATTCCGGAAGAAACGTAGAAAGTAAAGAAAACAATAATGACAAGTCCTGAAGTTAAACGAAGCATGGACGATTGATCGCCAAAGCGATTTTCCAAGAAAGCGGGAATGGTCATCGAATTGTTGGCGTTTTCTGTATAGATTCTTAATCTTGGTGCTACATAAAGCCAGTTAAAATAGGCACCAATGGTTAACCCTATGGCAATCCATGATGCACTTAGTCCTTGAGAAAACATTGCACCTGGAAGACCCATAAGGAGCCATCCGCTCATATCAGATGCCCCTGCACTTAGTGCAGTAACTGCTGCTCCAAGCCCTCTTCCACCAATCATATAATCTGATAGATTGGATGTCCGCTTGTAAGCAAAGTATCCAATTAGCAACATACCAGCCATATAAATACCAATAGAAAAAAGTATTTGTGTATTCAAACCTCATCCCCCGTTCTGTTCTCTGGCTAAAAAAATAGTAAAAAAGCGCTTACAACAATTATTATTTTTATTTTAAAGCTCTAGGAAATCCCCCGTGAAGGGATTTCCTAGCTTTTCTTTTTATTATAATTTTCTAGATTTCAGCTTAGCTTGAGTAAACAACAGTAAATAGTCGTATCCGCCCGCTTTTGAATCAGTACCAGACATATTAAATCCTCCAAATGGATGGACACCAACTAAAGCACCTGTACACTTTTTATTAATATAAAGGTTTCCACAATGCATATTTTCAAGCGCATAGTCAATTCGCTCTGTGTCCTTTGAATGATAGGCACCTGTCAATCCATAGTCAGTATCATTATAAATCTCAATTGCTTCCTTCCAGTCAGAGGCTTTAGCAAGGGCCAGAACCGGACCAAAGATTTCCTCCTGCATGATGCGTGCTTTCGGTTCAACATCAGCAAATACAGTTGGTTCAATATAGAAGCCGTTCCCATTTGCTTTCGATCCACCAGTCAGTAATCTGCCTTCTGTTTTGCCAATTTCAATATAGCTCATGATTTTATCCACTGACTTTTGGTCGATAACTGGACCAATGGCATGGTTCTCCTCTGGAATGCCAACCGTTAGATTCTTGGTTAACTCTGTCACTTTTTCAACCACTTCGTCATAAACAGATTCGACGATAATGGCTCTAGAGCCGGCAGAACATTTTTGCCCTTGGAAACCAAAAGCGGAAGCAACGATTGCTGCTGCTGCTGCATCCAAGTCAGCTGTTTCATCGACAACTACACCATCTTTACCGCCCATCTCCGCAATAACACGCTTTAACCACAATTGTCCTCGCTGTACTTTTGAGGCTCTTTCGTAAATTCGGCAACCTACTGCACGTGATCCTGTAAAAGAAATAAAACGAGTTTTAGGATGCTCTACTAAATATTCACCAACGTCGATTCCATCTCCAGGGATAAAGTTTAGCACTCCTGAAGGAAGGCCGACCTCTTCCATCAATTCTACAAACTTTGCTGCAATGACTGGTGTAGCGTCAGCTGGCTTCAAAATAACCGTATTCCCTGAAACAATCGCTGCTACTGTTGTCCCTGCCATAATCGCTAATGGGAAGTTGAACGGAGAAATGACAATCCCTACACCAAGAGGTATATAGGAAATTTGATTGTCTTCTCCCTCAATTTTTGTAAGCGGCTGATGAACACTTGTTTCACTAAGGCGAATCATTTCTCTTGCATAAAATTCAAGAAAATCAATGGCTTCTGCTGTATCTGCATCTGCTTCTGCCCAGTTCTTTCCTGATTCATACACTAGGTAAGAAGAAAACTCATGCTTTCGCTGTCTCATTAAATCTGCAGCTTTGAACAAATACTCTGCACGCTCAGCAGGTGCAACCTTTTTCCAAGTTTCAAAAGTTTTCAAAGCTTCTTGCATTGCTTTTTCTGCTAATTCTTTGTTTCCTTTACTAACAAAACCCACTACTTCATCTACATTTCCTGGGTTAATGGAAATCGTTTGGTCCTCAGTGTATAGTTTTTCACTGCCAATCACCAATGGGTACTTCTTTCCAAGCTCTTTTTTGACTTTCGCAAGTGCCGAATACATGGCTTGCTTATTTTCTTCAATCGAAAAATTCGTGAAAGGTTCATTTTTGAAAGAGGCTATTTTTGTTGCAGTTGTCATATTATTACTCTCCTTTTATGTAAAATTGTTATTTTAGTAGATTTTTTAACACGAACCAGACATTAGCTGGTCTTTCGGCTAACCGTCTCATAAAATAGCCAAACCAGTCGACTCCGTACGGAACATATACACGTACTTTAAATCCTTCTTTTACAAGCTTGTCTTGAATATCCTCACAAATGCCGTATAACATCTGGAATTCAAATTGCTCTTTTGGTATTTGATACTCACTAACAACTGATTTCGTATATTCAACCATCGTTTCATCATGGGTTGCAACGGCTGTATAATTCCCGTTCAGGAGATGCTGCTTAATAATTTTTTTGAAATTATCATCTACATCTTTTTTCTCAGGAAATGCTACAGATGGAGACTCTTTGTAAGCTCCTTTTACGAGACGCAGATTGGCTTTTTGAAGGTTCAAGTCAGCAATATCCTGCTCCGTTCTATAAAGATATGCTTGAATAACCACACCTACATTGTCATATTCCTGGCGTAACTCTCTGAAAATATCTAACGTGATTTGGCAATGCTCGTAATCTTCCATATCGATTCTGACAAAATTTTGATGAAGTTTGGCACGGTCAAGAATTTTGCGCATATTTCTCATACATACTTCCCGGCTAATATCCAGTCCTAGTGAGGTCATTTTTAGAGAAAGATTTGACTTTACCCCGGCTTCCGCAATAGCATCAAGAGTTTGGATACACATTGCTGTTGACTCTTGGGCTTCTTCCTCGGTATAAACAAATTCCCCAAGATGATCTAGGGTTACAACTTTCCCTTCACTATTTAACTTTCTTACAGCCTCAATAGCTGTCTTAATCGTTTCTCCTGCTACAAATCGTCCGGCACCAAAACGCAATCCGTATTTCTTTGCAAGTTTATTGGCTGAGGTATTTTTCCCTAGTGATTGAAACATATTTCTCATCAGTAATTCCAAAACAATTCCTCCCCCTTTTCAATATAAACACTATTGTTTACCATTTAACGCCTTTACACAATTTTATAACATTTTTAACAAAACTGTCTATATATTTTAAAAATAAACAATATTGTTAAATATAAAGAATGAATATAACCTTTTTTAAACACCATTTATACACTTTTGTTAAATTGTTTTTTGAGTTTTTCACAATAACAATCTACCTCCCGGACGTAAAAAAGCCTTGATTTCTCAAGGCTTTTATTTTCTTATATGAGTTGAAAAATACCATTCCGAAAAAAGAATGCTAAAAAAAGGAATATAAATTTTATCTCCGCAGGATAGAGCAACAGTTTTCTAAACTGTAGGTCGGAGGTTCGAATCCTCTTCGGGACGTCACTTATTCATCTTTATATTGAATAACGAATTTTATTTCTAGATTATTTCTATTATTTTTAAACTAAAAGAATCCAATACTCCCTTATTGGATTAAATTAAATACTATATTTTCATCGCTATCATATTGAAAAAGTTTTATATTTGAACCCATGAAAGGGGTCGATAATTCCCTTGATATACGTGAAACTACCTTATGGCAATCCGGGATATTTCGATCTAATAAAATTCCCGCGACTGTTCCACTATGGGCAACTACTATTCCTCCCTTATAGCTATCCGCTAATTTTTCAAAATGATGAAAACCAGATTTCGGCAATATTTTTTGATTTACCCGGGCACTAATCGTAGCTGCCCTGCAAATACAAGCTAAATTTCGTTCCTTAAAGCCTGTTTTCACCAGATTATAGGCTTTCAAAAATTGCTTTTGATCCTCTCGACTAAAAAATTTTAGAATTTGATTAAATTCGATGGTATCGATTGTACCTCCGAAGTCGATCCCAACAAGGATAAAGGGAGGTAATTCCCCAAAGTTTTCGATCAGCTTGCCATGTATATAATCATAGGCGACAACTTCTTCATACATCACCCCATCCGTGGGCTCAATCTGTACGGCAATATCTGAGATTAGTTTATTTGTAAGTGGAAGACAATAACTGTCAGAAATGGCTCGTAATACTGCAACGATGTCAGCAGAGCTGCTAGCAAGCCCTTTGCCGGCTGGGATATTGGAGTGTATCTCAAGAAGTCCTCCTCCCTTAATGTCAAATTGTTTAAGTAACAATTCTCCTGCTTTCTTGACTTTTGGCTTTGAATCTACAACTCTTATTTCGGATATGGCCGGGTCTGGAATAAATTTAATCTCGCTTCTTAAACTTGGGATGGGCAAGGTGATTAAAAACGGGCGGTCATTGATGATCCCTTGTACTAGTTCCCCAAACGTTCCTTGGCAGCTTCCTTTACCTAGTTTCATAATAGTAAGCTCCTAAGCTCTTGAAATAATAAGGAGGTGAGTACAAAACAAAATGACACAGATGGTCGAGGTGATTTTCATAACCTTTATGGTTCTTGAGATATCATCGGCTTCAAGCTGCCGCAACGGTTCTCCAACAAATAGCGGTGAAATAATCGCATCAACAATATTTTCCGCCACCCTGTACTTTTCAATATATGCCATTAAAACTCAATTCCCTTCACGGCAGGAATTCCTTCATTATAGTAATGCTTCACAGGTTTCATTTCGGTTACTAAATCAGCGCAATCGATGATTTCCTCCTTTGCAGATCGTCCGGTAATTATAAGATGTAACCCTTTTGGGCGGTGCTGGATCAAGTCCAGGACTTCCTTCAAGGGAAGAACATCCTCTATCGGAAATTTTTCAATCGCCAGGGCATTATTCAATTCATCTAAAATCACGACATCATAGCCGCCGAAAAGTACCTTTTCTTTCGTAAAAGCCCATGCTGTTTGTAAGGCTGTGCGGTGTTCCTCCGGTGTTTTGGTCCAGGTAAAGCCTACTCCGGTTTGAACGATTTCAATACCTAACTTTTCAAACATGATTTTTTCCCCATAGGTTCTTTCAGGGGATTTAATGAATTGAATCATTAGGATACGTTTCCCCCGTCCGGCGGCACGAATGGCGAGCCCCAATGCCGCAGTTGTTTTCCCTTTTCCATCACCGGTATAAACTAATGTAAGGCCGCGTTTAGCTTTGTTTACTATCAATTCTTCCATATAATTACCACCTCGTTACAACCAGATTGTTTTTTCTTCAAATGATGTGCGGACATGCGCTTTAGCTTTTTTTAAGGCCTCATCATCCGGATAGCCAATAAATAGGTTACCGATGATTTTCTTGTTTTCTGGTGCTCCGATAAACTCATACATCCGATTATCTCGGACAAGTCCGACTCCCCTTGTCCGCCATACGAGCCCTAAACCCAATTCCTTTGCGGCAAGCCACATGGAATGGATCGCACAGCATACTGCGTATTCGTTATCGATAGAGGCCTCTTCATCCCCTGGTACGATGTCGGCTGTGACGACAATATGGACAGGTGTGGTTTTCAGTACCTTTAAGGAGCTTTCGATCAAATGGGGCTTTGTTGGAAAGCGCTCCTGCAGGTAATCGTAGGCCATTGCCTCGTAGCGCTTCTTGGCTTTCCCTTTTATCACAAAGAATCCCCATGGTTCCCTCATCCGATCATTTGGCGCCCATGTTGCTGCTTCTAATAAGGTTTTAATTTTTTCATCTTCGACCTCTCGCTCTGCATAATCTCGAATCGCTCTTCGATTTTTAATCTCCGCTATAATCGACACCTTACTCCCCCCCAATACCGACTTCTTGTTTTTCTTCTCCTTCTTGAAACCATTGTAATTTCTCCCGTACCCCGACGACATCACCAACAAGGACAATCGCCGGATGGGTGATACCAGCCTCAAGAGCCCGTTTTTCGATATCTTTTAAGTTCCCGGTAACCGTCTTCTGCCGGGCTGTTGTGCCCCATTGGATGATCGCTGCTTTCGTATGAGGATTTTTTCCATGCTCTATTAACCTAGTACATATATAGTTTAAATTCCCAATCCCCATATAAAAGGCAATCGTATCAATCCCTTGAGCAAGGGCTGACCAATTCAATTGATCCAGTCCTTTTTCCTCCCGTCCATGGCCCGTTACAATGGCGAAGGAGGAAGCATAATCTCGGTGTGTAACGGGAATTCCTGCATAGGCAGGCGCAGCGATACCTGATGTGATCCCTGGAACGATTTCGTAACGGATCCCATTTGCCGCGAGTACTTCCGCTTCTTCGCCTACACGGCCGAAGATACATGGGTCGCCCCCTTTTAATCTCGTAACGATTTTTCCTTCGGTTGCTTTTTCAATTAAAAGCTCATGAATTTGTTCCTGAATGATGTGATGCTTACCTGGCTGTTTGCCGCAAAAAATCAGTTCTGCTTCCACTTTTGCATATTTTAGCAGTTCGTTATTCACTAAACGATCATATAAAATGACATCCGCTTGTTGGATGCACTCCATCCCATACACGGTAATCAGCTTGGGATCACCTGGTCCGGCACCGACAAGGTACACTTTTCCTTTTGTCATGATTAGACTCCTTTACGCTGCTCTTTTGAAATGCCTGCCGATGCAAACGTGGCCATTTCTTTAAGCATTAATGTCGCCGACTGTAAAATAGGAAAAGCCACCGCTGCCCCGCTTCCTTCACCTAAACGCAAATCCAGATCAAGAAGCGGCTTCTTTCCTAATAATTGAAGGGCTATTCCATGTCCCGGTTCCACGGAACGATGACCGACGATCATATAATCGCTGGCTGTTTGGCAAATACCCTTTGCCAATAACGCTGAAATCGTGCAAATAAACCCGTCGATTATAATCGGAATCCGGTTCGCAGCTGCCGCCAACATGGCACCAGTCATACCGGCAATTTCCAAGCCGCCTATTTTGGCTAGGATATCAATCGGATCCTTGGGGTCCGGCTTTCTTTCCTTAAGTGCTCGTACAATGACATTTTGTTTATGAGTTAATTTTTCTTCCGCAATCCCTGTTCCCTGCCCGACGAGCGTACCGACCTCTAGACCACTTAACACGGCTACAATTGCACTGCTTGGAGTCGTATTGCCGATCCCCATTTCACCAAGAATTAGGCATTTGCTGCCCTGCCCAATCATTTGTTCAGCTCGTTCATAGCCAACAGCGATCGCTTTTTCTACTTCTTGCCTTGTCATGGCATCCTGCTTGCAAAAATTACTGGTTCCATACCGAATCTTCCGTTTCACGACACCATCAGCCTCAATATCGGCTGCCACACCGATATCAACTACTTCAAACATCGCCCCAATTTGTCTGCTAAAGACATTAATCGCCGCACCGTTGTTTAAAAAATTCATCACCATTTGCACTGTAACTTCTTGTGGGAAAGCGGATACCCCTTCTTCGACCACTCCATGATCAGCGGCAAACACAATAACACCAGCTGGTGACACGGCAGGAAAGGCTTCGGACGTCATTTCCGCCAGTTGTATCGCCAATTCTTCTAATCTTCCCAAACTGCCTGGGGGCTTGGTTAAGGTATCGATATACTTGCGTACCTGTTGCCCCATTTCTACATTCAGAGGCTGAATTGCGGTTTTAACATTATTCATTGGTAATCCCCCTTTTTTTGAAATTCTTTCATTTTTTGTTTAATCAACTCAAGTTTTACGTTCGCCCTTACATGATCCGCTAACAGATCAAACGCTTCTTCCCGCAATTGGTTAAATGATACACGCTGATCAATTGGTTCTAAGCCTTTTGTTTGGCGAATCTGATTCAGCAGCTCCTTACGGAATTCGTCATTATGAAAAATCCCATGAAAATAGGTGCCAATGATTCTTTCATCGGCCGTTTTACAGCCATCTGATCGGCCTTGTGTTTTAATAAGCCCGCGGGATTCACTGGTCGTCTCTGTTTCTCCCATATGAATCTCATAACCTGACACGTTGAAATGTTTACCATAAAGGTGTAAGAGCCCGTTTGATAAAACAGTCGTTTTGTCTTTTGTAATGGTCGTCCGGAGGGGCAGAAAGCCAAGACCTTCGATTTCCTGATGGAGTGATTCTATCGCAAACGGGTCTTCTATTTTTTCGCCAAGCATTTGATAGCCGCCGCAGATTCCGAATAGCACGGATTGTTTTTTATTCTTTAATTCCTCTATTTTCTGAGCGATACCGCTTTTCCTTAAAAAGAGCAAATCTTCGATGGTATTCTTGCTTCCCGGGAGGATCACTAAGTCTGGACTATGTAATTGATCCGCTCTTGTAATAAAACGGACATGGCAATCAGGTTCGGCAAAAATAGGATCGACATCGGTGAAATTGGAGATTTTCGGATATTGAATCACTGCAATATCCAGTTCTTTTTCGGTATTTCGGACGGAGGTATATTGATTTAATATCACCGAATCCTCGGCATCAATATTTAAATTCTCCAAATATGGAATCACCCCGAGAACGGGTTTTCCTGTATATTTCTCAAACCACGTTAATCCAGATTCTAGCAGCCGGATATCACCTCGAAATTTATTGATGATGACGCCAATAACGCGGTCACGGTCTTCAGGCTCCATGAGCTGAAGCGTTCCTACTAAACTGGCAAAAACTCCGCCTTTTTCAATATCCCCAATTAAAATCACAGGCGCCCCCGCCATTCTTGCGACCCGCATATTGACCATTTCCCTGTCATTCAGATTAATCTCGGCCGGACTCCCCGCCCCTTCAATGACAATCCGTTCATAATTTTCTGACAGCACAGAAAGCGATTCTCGAATGAGCTCCAGGCCCGTTTCAAAGAATTCCCTTCGATACGCGCTGGCTTCCATGTTTTTGTACGGTTTTCCATGGACCACAATTTGGGATTGGTTATCCCGGTTCGGCTTAAGCAGAATTGGATTCATATCAGTTGTCGCCTGAATCCCTGCCGCTTCGGCCTGGACCCCCTGGGCTCTTCCTATCTCTTTTCCGTCTACAGTAATATAGGAGTTTAAGGCCATATTTTGTGATTTAAAGGGAACTGTTTTATATCCATCCTGGGCGAAAATCCTGCAAAATGCCGTCACGACGACACTTTTGCCAACATCCGAATTAGTACCTTGGAACATTAATGGAAGAGCCTTAGCCATTTTGTTTGAACTCCTTACATTTCTTAATCCAATTTTCGACGAGCCCAGGGCACGAGCCAAAATGAAAATGGGTATAACCTGCGATTAAACTGCCATTTTGATAGCCCTCTTGTTTAAGCCCTCGCATCCCTTTTGTTTGGTAGGCAGGCTGAAATTCTGTTCGCGGCTGAAAGGTAGAATAATGGAATTCATGCCCTCTCGCTATCAGATCTCCCTCTAACAGAAAATTTTCTTCCTCTGCTGTGATTTCACGGTATCCTAAGGCAGCCAGCTTTTTCTGCATTTTCACCTTTCCGGGAATAATCCCGACCATTTCGAAGTTCTTTTCATGTGTTGTTTCAATTGATTCCGTTAAATACATAAACCCGCCGCATTCCGCCAGGGTTGGCATCCCTTTTTCAATCGCGGAGCGAATGGAGTTTTTTACCTCTGAATTTTCGGCCAGCTCTTGGGCAAATTCTTCTGGAAAGCCCCCTCCAATATATAGGCCATCCACCTGTTCTGGCAGCGTTTCGCCCTTTAAAGGCGAAAACTCAACCAGCTGGGCTCCGGCAGCCTCCAGCATTTCAAGGTTTTCCTGGTAATAAAAATTAAAGGCCGCATCTCTTGCCACAGCCAATCGTACGGCTGCCTGTTGACTGCTCTTAAACTGCGATTCTTTTACCTCTAAATATGGAGCCTTCGCCAGTTCATATAGAGAATCCACATTTACCGTTTCCAGGACTAAATTGCCAAGCTGGTCAAAAAACGGGTCTAATTCCCCGCGTTCAACAGAGGGAATCAACCCTAAATGGCGTTCTGGAATGGTTAGCTCCTCGTCTCTTTTCAAATAACCGAGGACAGGAATTCCGCACTCTTGTTCAATCGCTGTTTGGACAATTTTAAAATGTCCCTCGCTGCCAACCCGGTTGGCGATAACTCCGACAATATTTACTTCCTTGAGAAACTCCTGAAATCCCTTGACAATGGCAGCAGCGCTTCTGGCCATACTGGCACAATTGACCACGAGGATTACCGGGCTTTCCGTAATAAGACTGATTTCTGCTGTGGAGCCGGTATTGTTCATAGGATTTTTTCCGTCATAAAATCCCATGACGCCTTCGATAATGGAAATATCTGCGCCTTGACTCCCGCGGATGACAATCTCTTTGACCATCTCATGGTTTAGCATCCAACTGTCAATGTTTCTGGAAACTCTGCCAGTTACAGCCGTATGGTAGGTCGGGTCAATATAATCTGGACCGCATTTAAATCCCTGAACGGTATATCCCTTTTTCCTTAGCGCAGACATCAACCCAATCGTCAAGGTTGTTTTTCCGACACCGCTTCCTGTTCCTGCAATCACAAGTCTACGACTTGACATCCCATTCCTCCTCCTGCATTAGTAGGGAATGACCGCTACTGAAATGGTCACATTACCTGATTTCTTTTTCGTTAACGCTAACGTTTCCGCTCCGCTGTACAATAAGGCGGCCGGCTCACTGACACCGTATGCACCAGTAAATTTAAAGACCGTTTCTGATGGGTCCTCAATTTTTATGGAATTTAGTTCCTCCGGTGTGTAGCAGATAAATTCCCAGCGGTTTTTATTCTTCACTTCTATTAACCCAGCTTCGTCTTTTTTTAGATCAATGGTGCAGATAGCCTTGACACTTTTTTTAGAAACGTTTAGTTCCGCCAGCGTTTCGTCGATCACTGCTTCGATTTCTTTAGAAGTGGTTCCTCGGTTGCAGCCCATGCCAAGGACAATGACCTTTGGCCGATATAAGACACCATTTTGTAAAATCTGCTGTTCCTCTTCCGATAAATTTCGATGTGTCACGACAAGAGCGGCATCCGGCTTTTCTGCCAGTGCTTCTAGAATCGATCGGTAGGACTTAATATTTTCCGGCAGTGGGCGGCCATACAGCCACCATTCTTTTTCGCCTGATTCTTGTACAATAGCAATCTTTTCTTCGTTCACGACCGAAGCGCTCACTGGGGTCAGCTTTTCTGCAGAGTCCCAGATCCAGCCAAACCGTTTCCCGAACAGATCAACGGCAATGGTTTCCTGGACATCCGAAGCGGTCGTAATGATTGGACGGGCCTTTAGCGCTGCCGCTACTTCCTTCGTTAGTTCATTGGCACCGCCGATATGTCCTGAAAGCACGCTGATCACATGTTCTCCCTTATCGTCGATCACGACGACACCTGGGTCTGTCTTTTTATCCTTTAACAGCGGGGCAATCATCCGGACAACTGCTCCTAAAGAAATAATAATAATGAGTCCCTTGTAGACTTCAAAAAGAGAAGGCAGAAGGAGGCGGACGCTTCCAGTGAATAATTGAATGTCCTTCTCCCCCTCATCCCCTTTTTCAAATTTGCTCATATAGTAGACATCAGCATTTTGAAACGATTGTCCCAGCTTTCGGGCAAGTTCCACTCCATGCTTTGTAATCGCAACAACGGCATAGTCACCCTTCTGCTGAATGACAGCCTTTTGTGCCTCCTGAAGCTCAATAATCAAGTTTCCACCCCCCGGCGGAATCCGTGTGTAAAGGTTTTGTCATACAGCTTCGATCGATAGTTTTGATCGTGGATGTTTTCATCAAGTGCCCAACCAGCCAAAATCATTGCTTGTTTGCGAATGCCGTTTACCCGCATATCTTCGTCCAAGCGTTCAAGTGTGGTCCGGACAATTTTTTGATCCGGCCAGGATGCTTTATAGACGACGGCAACAGGGGTATCCTTGCTCCAGCCTGCCTCGGTGAATTCCTTGACCAGCTTTTTCGTTAACGTCGCACTTAAGAAGAGCGCAATCGTGCAATGGTGTTTGGCTAAATCGGCGAGCTTTTCAAATTCCGGCACTGGGGTTCTGCCCTCTGCTCTAGTCAGAATAACCGTTTGAGTTAAATCAGGAATCGTCAGCTCGGCTTGTGCAGCAGCTGCTGCTGCGAACACAGAGCTAACTCCCGGCACAATCTCCACTTCAATGTCCTTCTTTTTCAAAAGAACGATTTGCTCCATAATCGCCCCATAAACAGCCGGGTCTCCAGTATGGATACGAACAACCTTTTTTCCTTCCTTGATGCGGTCAGCCATGATGTCTACCATCTCTTCTAGGTGCATGCCGGCGGTCTTCAGCACTTCCGCCGATGACTTCGCTTTGGCAATTAATTCTTCATTGACAAGAGAATCCGCATATAGGACCACGTCTGCCTCCTGAAGATGTTGAAGGCCTTTTACCGTGATTAAATCAGGATCTCCGGGACCCGCACCGATGATATATAGCTTCATTTCCTCACCACCATTAACGTTAAGTATTCAAGCTCCACTCCTTCAAGCTCGTCCGCCGGCCAAATAATCTCCTCTTCCGAAGTGACCTTCGTTACGACTGAAGCCTTGTGAAGCAAATCTAAATCACGTAAAACCTCCAGCATTAAATCGATGACTTTGGCAACTTTAATAAAAATGACACAGTCATTCTCTACGATTACTTTTTTCATTGTTTCATAATCATCGCGCGCCGGAACAATCGCCACATGATCATCACCGTCTGCCAAAGGTATCCCAAGCCTCGAGGCCGCTCCATTGATGGAAGAGATTCCCGGGACGACCTCAATCGGAACCTGCGGATGCTTCTCCTTCATCAGACGCATCATATGAATAAAAGTGCTATATAGCATGGGATCTCCTTCGGTAACAAAGGCAACATCCTTCCCCTCCTTCAGCTTCTCCCAGACACTTGCTACAGTTTCCGTCCATTTTCTTTCCAAGGCGACCGGATCCTTAGTCATCGGAAAGACCAGACCCAGCATTTCCTTTTCGTTCGGCTGAAAATAGACTTCAATAATTCGGTGGGCATAGCTTTTGCTGCCCTTTTGTTTCTTCGGATACGCAATTACCGGTGATTCCTTTAATTTCCGAAACGCCTTTACCGTTATGAGCTCCGGATCCCCCGGGCCAACCCCTAAGCCGTATAATGTTCCTAACATCCTTACTCCCCTTCCTGACGCCAAGCTTCTATTATGTAAATCGGATTTAATGCGTCGAATCTTGTAAGATTCAAAATCGGCTTGCTTCTTGAAATTTGCGCAAGTGTAATATTTGTCTGAAATCCACATTCTTTAAACGCCGTCATGGCTTCTGATAGATTTTCGATGGTAACGGCATTTAAGACGATGCGTCCTCCATCCTTCAGGCGGGTGCAGCAGTTATCCAAAATCTCCTCCATCCCGCCAGCAGTCCCGCCTATGAATACCGCGTCTGGATCCGGGAAGGTATCTAATCCCTCTGGGGCTTTTCCGTGAAGAATTGTTGCATCGACACGGAATTTGGCTAAATTTTGTTTGCAGTTTTCCAGGTCAGGTTCGTTCTTTTCGATAGCAAAAACTTGTCCTTCCCGAGCTATTTTTGCTGCTTCAATTGCAACCGAACCGGTACATGTCCCGATATCCCAAATGATACTGTCTTCCTTTAACCGAAGTGCACTGATGCTTAAGGTGCGAATTTCTTTTTTTGTAATCAGCCCTTTATCGGGTTTCCGCTGAAAAAACTCCTCATCATTAATGCCAATGGACCACCGCGGGTTTTCACCTGTTTTTTTGAGGATGACAACATTGAGCGGTGAAAACTCAGCCTCCTTCATTTCATCCAGACTGAACCAGCGGCAGCGTTCGTTTTCACTCCCCAGGTTTTCTGCCACAAACGCTCTGTATTCGCTCATTCCAAACGAGAGCAGATACTGTGCAATTTTGTTTGGAGAATTCTCCGTATCGGTTAAAATTGCAATTTTCTCTCTGCCATCGATTCGCTGCGCTAGGCCTTTCATGCTCCTGCCGTGAACACTGCTAAAATAAGCGTCCTGCCATCTTTCTTTCATTCTGGCAAAAGCAAGCTGGACAGAGCTTAGATGTGGATATATTTCCAAATCGATTTTAGAAGATAAATAGCTTCCTATTCCATAAAACAAAGGGTCTCCAGATGCCAAAATGACAACGTTTCTCGTCTCCGCCTCCAATCGCTTCACTAGGGAAGAAAGGCCGCTCTCAATGACAATTTTTTCACCGTTGTATTCAGGAAAAAAAGTAAGCTGACGCCTTCCTCCTATTAATACATCACTTTCATTAATCCACTTTTCATATAGGGGAAGCAGGCTTATTTTTCCTTCGTCCCCAATCCCAATCATTTTAATAGCTGCCACTATTTCGCACCGCCTTTCCTAAAAATTCACCCTTCAATGTATAAAGAGTCGTATCTACATCGATTCCGCCATCCACTTCCTTTAAGGCGGCAAGGCAGCAATTATTACTTAGCTGTTCAAAAAAGGAGAGATAGCCACGAGTTGCCATCATGTCCCCAACTTGTGAAGCTGTATTTGCATGTCTAATCTCCTCAACAAGGGCGGCATCCGCACCGGCACGGTTTGCAACGTCAGCTAAAAAGTCAAAATCAACCGAAGCGCTTTTCGAGTGAACCATCATAATCCCCATTGCAACCTTTGAGAACTTACCCATCATTCCGACCATTGAAACTCTTTTTGCCCCCTGTTTCTTGCATTGTTTAAGGGTAAAACCGACAAAGTCGCCCATCTCGATAAAGGCTTCCTCAGGAAGTTCCGGGAACTGCTTTATGGCATATTTTTCACTTCGTCCGCCCGTCGTAATGACAATGTGCTCACAACCGCTTGCCCGGGCGACACTGATGGCCTGAATAATACTGGCCTTATAGGCTGCTGTTGAAAAAGGGACGACAATTCCGCGGGTACCTAGTATCGAAATTCCGCCAATAATCCCTAAGCGTCCGTTGAGCGTTTTTTTGGCAATCTCTTCGCCGTCTGGCACTGAAATGACAATTTTGATTCCTTTCGTAATTCCAAATTCTTTTAAAACCTCTTCTGCCGTCTCACGAATCATTTTCCGAGGAACGGGATTAATGGCCGCCTCCCCAACGGGAACGGGCAAGCCATCCTTTGTAACCCGGCCAACACCGACACCCCCATCCAGCAAAACGCCTGGCTCATCCGACCACGCCACGGTAGAACAGATTAAGGCACCGTGGGTGGCATCCGGGTCATCACCCGCGTCTTTTATCGTACTGGCGGTTACCATTTGATCCGTAATCTCACAGTTTTCGATATGAAAGGTTGCAAAACGCTTTACTGGCAAGTAAATGGTCGCCTCGGTTTGCGGTTCTCCGGTAATCAAGGCTATAAGCGCCGCCTTTGTGGTTGCCGTTGCACAGGATCCTGTCGTATATCCTTCCCGGAGCTTTCCTTTTGGTACTTCCTGCATACGGTTATCCCCGGTCGGCAAGAATGGAAATGGCGTTTAATGCAGCAACGGTAACCGTACTGCCGCCTTTCCGGCCAATATTGGTGATGAACGGTACATCCAGCTTGGCTAATTCTTCTTTTGATTCAGCTGCGGAAACAAACCCAACCGGCAGCCCGATGACTAGCCCTGGCTTGGTTTCCCCTTCTTTAATGAGACGGATGAGTTCCAGTAAGGCAGTTGGGGCATTTCCGATCGCAAAGATCCCGCCGTCCGCTTCTTTTATCGCTTTTCTCATTGAGATGATGGCTCTTGTCGTATTTAATCGTTTGGCTTCCATCATGACATCCGGGTCGGAAATATACACCTTGATTTCTCCCCCATACTTTTCAATTCGGGTTTTATTAGCTCCGCTTTGGATCATTTGAACATCCGCTACCACTTTTTTCCCGCTTCGAATCGCCCGGATTCCGGACTGGATGGCGTCTGGATGAAAAAGGACGCTTTTCCCTAATTCAAAATCTGCCGATGCATGAATGATACGTTGGACAATCGGATATTGTTCCTCGGTAAATGGGTGCTCTCCAATTTCATCATTAATCATTTGAAAACTTATTCCTTCAATCTGTTCCGGCTGAACCGTCAGCGGTTTAAATTCAGTACGAAAATCCATATCTATCACTCCTTGATAAAATTTATTGTTGAGTAGAAGTTAATGGTGAACCGACCTTGTTATGTATTTCTTGGATGACATCAGAAAAATTATCATAGACGGTTCCATAATTCATTTTTGGACGGCCAATCATAATGACCTCAATCCCAAGTTCCTTTGCTGCCTCGACCTTTTCATCAACAGAGCCGACCTTCCCACTCTCCTTTGTCACCATTACGGTCACGCCATATTGCTTATAAAGTGCTTGGTCAAACTCTTTTGAAAACGGACCTTGCATCGCGATAATATTTTTTTGCGAGAGCCCCAGCTGCTCGCATTTTTCCATATTGTCCACACGCGGCAGCATCCGGGCGATTAAACGAATGTCTGGGTCGCCTAATAATTTTTCTGTGAATATCTGGATAGTTTTACTGCCTGTTGTCAGCAGCACAACTCCTTTTTTGGCAGCGGCCATCTCAGCTGCTTGCTCGTAGCTTTCGACGACTTGCAGCTTCCCATATTGGAAGGTTTGTGACTTGCGCTCGTAGCGGATATAGGGAACCCCCGCTGTTTTGGCAGCATTCATCGCATTTTTCGAAGCTTCTTCGGCAAAAGGATGACTTGCATCGACAATAGCTTGAATCCCATTTGTTTCAATCAACCGTACCATTTCTTCATCCGTTAATCTTCCAACTCGGACCGTAATACCTGTCTCCATAAATTCACCCGCGGCATTTTCGGTCACCACTGTGGCAAGGAGACTAAAGCCCTTTTTCTTTATTTCTAAAGCAAGGGCTCTTGCATCGCTTGTTCCGGCTAAAACTAAAATCATTCTGCCTCTCCTACCTTTTGCACCTCATGCTCATGGTGATGGTGATCTCCGTGATCATGATGATGGTGGTCATGGTGGTCGTGGTCGTGATCATGGTCATGGTGATGATGATGATGGATATGCTCCATTACATTCAGACGATATTGGCAGGTATCACAGTTCATCTTTACTTCTTCACCAAGCGCTTCTTCCACTCGATCGATTAAAATCGTCTGCAGTTTAGGATGATAGCCAAAGTAACCGGCCAATTTAAACTCAAGGGCAGGATATTGATGTTGAAAGGTAACCATCATCTCTTCCAACCTTTTAATCAGAATGCCTGTGAACAAAAAGTAAGGCAGGATAATGACTTTCTTTGCTCCAAGCTTTAAACAGCGCTCAATTCCTTCATTCACCAGGGGATTGGTAACCCCCATAAATGCAGGTTCAACGATTTTATAGTTCGTTTTTTCCCATAGTAATCTTGCAATCTTGTATAAATCACTATTCGCATCGGGGTCGCTTCCGCCTCGTCCCAGCAAAAGAACGGCAGTATCTTCACCTAGGTGCTCCAAATTTTCTCCGACTTCCGTTAATCTAGTTTTTAGAATTTCAAATGTTTCCTCATGAATGCCAATCGGTCGGCCGTAAGTATACCGGACAAACGGATATTTTTTCTTTGCCTCATCAATGGCAGCTGGGATATGAATTTTTGAATGTCCAGCTTGCAGAAGCATAATTGGAATCACAACAATATGGTCGGCCCCCTTCTCGACACATATATCAATTCCATGGTTTACATTAGGTCTTTCAAATTCTAAAAAGCAAGTCTCAACCAGAATGCTTTCCTCCCACGTACTTTTCATTGCTTCAATGAACTCACGTACTTGATTATTTCCCTCTAGATCTCTGCTTCCATGTCCTACAAAAAGTATTGCTTTCATCATTTTTCCTCCCCTTTGTTTGTTTGTACCGCTCTCCCCTTTACTCCCCACATGCTGCAGCTTCAATTTTTATTTTCGGTGTAATATCTTGGTGGACGAAACCTTGAACCTGCTTGACCCGTTTAAAAAACTTATAGAAACGTTCATTAGGATACGCCTTCTGTTTGTATTCCTGAACGATCCGCTCTACTACCCCAACAATTTGATCAGGTGTTATCCCTTCCGCTACAATTTGACCAGGATGGGCACTTCTGCCGGCTGTCTTCGCTCCTAAAAATAAATCAAATCCCCCTTTGCGGTAGACAATGCCAATATCCTCTTTTACAGCTCCGTAGCAGGCCATGCCGCAGCCGTTCACGCCAAGCTTCAATTCCTTCGGAAGTTCCATCCCGCCAAGCCTTTCCTGCAATTCCTCGACATAAGGAATCGAATCTTTTTTTTCACCGTCACAAAAATCACAGGCTTTGACGGTTAAAACATCCCCGACCGGAGCAACCAAGAAGCTGGCTGCTGCTAACTTTTCCACAATCTCATTAGGGTTTGAGGTTAAAATTTGAAGCTTAATATAATGGTCCTGTGTATACTCCATTACTCCTTCTTCCCCGACAATTTCCGAAAGAGTCATCATCTGTTTCGCTGTAAATTTTTTATTTGCCACTCCAGGGCTGACGGCTAGCTCAAATATCGATTGAATGTCTTGCTTGACCATTAAATCCTGAGAAACCCCTTGGTTTTCACCAACTATCATTTGTAGAGCTTCCTCTGCCAGTTCTCTTGGAGATTCTTTTACTGAAATGGCAGTGACTGTTCTATTTTTTAACGGTTTTACATCATCCCTTTGCTCGAGTGCCCACGGCTCGGCTTCCTTTTGTAAACGCTGATGCGGCCTTAACGGCTGGACCGTTTGATTTAATGTATACTTCCGTTGATATCCACGAGGCGTAATCATTAAACCATCGTATAAAAATGTGGAAGAATTTCCGATAATAACCGTTGTTAACATTCCAATCTCATGATCGAGCATGTCTATTAGATTGGTCATGACTACGGTTTGGCGGTCGCGATACGCACTTTTTACAAGGCCTACCGGTGTTTCTGGGGAACGATATTTTAATAGAATTGTTTGTGCTTCTTCAATTTGTCTCGTTCTTCTCCCACTCTTTGGATTGTAAAGGGCAATCACAAAATCAGCCTCGGCGGCTGCAGTAATTCGTTTTTCAATTAAACTCCACGGTGTTAAATGGTCACTTAAACTAATGGTACAGGCATCATGCATGATTGGGGCTCCTAATAAGGAAGCACAGGAGTTAATTGCCGAGATTCCAGGAATGACTTCCACTTCTACTCCCGTATCTTTTTTCCAACCTTTCTCGATCAACACCTCATAAACAAGACCTGCCATACCGTAAACACCGGCATCACCACTGGAAATAACCGCCACCTTTTTTCCCTGTTCCGCTTGTCTTACTGCTTCTTGAGCACGACTCACCTCTTCTGTCATGCCCGTACTAATGATTTCCTGTGTTGTTAGTAATCCTTCAATTAATTCGACATAGGTTTTATAGCCGATGATGATGTCGCTTTCTTGGATAGCTTCTCTTGCCCTTTCTGTAATATGTTGAAAACTGCCGGGACCAAAGCCGATAATCAATAGCTTACCCTTCATCTCATGCTCCCCCTTTCCATAATTCCGACAACATGGAGATCCCCAGTGCCAAACTATACATCCCTGTAATTAAGCCTAGCACCATGTAAATCCGTTTTTTCAATTTTGCTTTTAGGAAACCCCATGATAGGCAAAACGTGATACAGATTGTTGATATTAATAATCCTAGAACGAAAAGGAGCAATTGAATCGTTGCTGCCGCAACATTATTTAATCCTACAGCATTCGTAAGAAGGGCAATTTGTGTTGGGCTTTCTACACCAACACCGTGAATAATACCGATTACTAATGCACTGATCACTCCCAGTTTTACTGAGGATACATTTTTCTGGATAATATCCAGTTTCATTCTTGCCAATAATTTGGCAATCCCCTCATAGACAATTTTAAATCGGCTTTTATATTCGTACTCCTTTCGTTGTTGAAAGAGCGAATATAAAATGAAACCACCTAAGATAATCAACGTTAGACTTACAAGGATTTCCATGAAATCACGTGTTGTGTTAGGCAGCTCTAAACCGATAAAAATTGATAAAAGACCAACGATCAGGACAATCAAACCATGCCCGATCGCGTACAAAATTCCAAGCGATACCTGTTTTCTTTTTTGTGGTTCACTTCCTACCATATCGGCAATGGCTGCTACATGGTCTCCATCGATTCCATGTCTCATTCCAATCATCACGGCTAAAAAAGCAAATGTAATCAATTCCATTGTTACTTACTCCTTTTTACTTCTTTTGTAATTCCTTCAATGGAATCCGTTTGGTCTGGCGGAAAAAAGCCTTCCTGATCATATTGATAAATCAAGTGATCTTTGAGGGAACATCCACCGGCCAAATGCTGCCTAACGATTTGTTGGCCTACCCCCTGTGTAACCTCCTTGTACCAAGTTCCTTCCGGATAAACAATGACTACAGGCGCATCCTTACATCTGCCATTGCAGCGAGTTCTTGTTGTATGGATTAATGATTCCAACTCCAATCCCGCAATCTCATTACGAATCTCCTGTGTTGCCTCCTCCCCTCCCTTTCGCATGCAGCTACTACCGTTACAAATCAAAACGTGATGTTTCGTTCCTGTTAAATTCCAAGTGGTCATAAGCACCCTCCCAATCTTATAAAATATAAAAAAGCACCCCTACAAAAATAGGGGTGCAGAGTAAAATTAATCCAAGAATCAATGGATCATAGTCAGTCAGCACTTCCACCTATAAGCCCGTAGGTAAATAAAGCATAGAGGGCAAGGCAGGTTTCCTGGCTCAGGTTCATCACTCCATTGCGTCTTCCCGAATTACTTCAGTGACATATGCAACGAAACTCCCCATTACAGTGGCGGGTACCGCGACGGATTTTCACCGTTCTTCCCTTTTAAGCGCAATTATCTATAATGCGCACCTTTTCCCTAATCATATGTAGTTTTGATGGACAATGTCCTGCCCTTAACCATCCTATGCCTTATTAAAGGCTCTAGAACCCTGTCTGATATTTTTATCCTAAAAACTAAAAATCCGTTCAACGAATGTTGAACGGATAAAACGAAAGCAATACAGGGTAAAAAAAAAGCTGTCCCTTTTTCGCCAACGTTTCATCCTCTCAACCCCCGAAGAAAATGGACACTTTACTAGTTAAGACAGGTCTCCTGACTCGTGTATCCTCCTACTTTAGGCCCTTCCCGTAATAATATTTTTTACAAAATTATCATTACAGTGGTTTGCCTATTTCGTCTACACTTACAGTTGCGGGGGCAGTTCCGGTCTTTCACCGGATTCCCTTTTTCAGCCGTTTGGCATCTTAACTATCATTTTGACATATTAAAAAATCTATTAAATTTTGAGAAAATAGAATGATATTCTTTCATATACTAACGTATTGAATTTAATAATTCAATAAATTTTTTAGTAACTCCCCCTAAATCTAGGCTCAAGTAATATTATTGTACGGATACAAATCAATAAACGCCTGAGGTTGCTTTTCTCGATATTGTTTTGGTGTACATAATTTTATCTTTATAAAGTTTCGATTAAAGGATCGTATGCTTTCATAACCACAAAGGAAAGCTATTTCCGTAATATTTTTTTCTGTATAGATTAAAAGATAACAAGCATAGTTTACTCTGGTTTCATTTAAAAAATCGACAAAAGACTTATTAATATGAGTATTAAAATACTTCGATAAATAGTTATAACTGTATCCTAAGGTATCAGCGATACTTTTTAAAGAAATCGATTCTGTAAAATGATCCTGAATATAGGTTAGCAACTTATGCAGCAGCCCTGGATCTTGCTTTTGGCCTTTAATTAAGCTGGTTTGCCCCATTAGCTCTGATAATAATAAATAGAAACAGGATTTTTGTTCTAGCAGGTTTGGATTATCTTTGAAAAGTGTCCTTGAAATAAGTGTATTCGCTTCCAAAGAGAGTTTAAAAATTGGATTTTCAAGTGAGCTATTTTCTATCATTTTTTGGAATGTCGGAACATAATCTGGCGAAAAAATACAAATATTTACTCGAGAATGTGATTTGGTAATAAACGAGTGAATTTCATACGGCAAGATGAGTAAGAATTGTCCAGTTTTCAGATGGTAACTTTTTTGACTAATAATGACTTCCATTTCCCCATCAACGAGGAATAATAATTCAAAACCACGATGGAGATGGCTTGGAAAATTCAAATCCAATGTATGATAGTTTGATATGTAATCAAAATGGTGTGCTTCGTATATTAGCATATTAAGAACATCCCCAAAGAGTAAATTTTGTCTAGGATTATATAAGTTTTTACTTGTTGTGTCAAACCTGCAAATGATAGATTTATCAATATTAGAGTTATCTTGATGACACACAAAAGGAGATATGCTATGGAAAAAATTAGAATCGGAATGGTCGGTTATAAATTTATGGGTAAAGCACACAGTCATGCTTACCGGGATCTTCCACTGTTTTTCCCGAACAGTGTTCATCCTGAAATGAAGGTTATTTGCGGCCGTGACCTAAACGGTGTGGCCACTGCAGCTAAGCAGTTCGGCTGGGAGGAATATACAACTGAATGGAAAAGCCTCTTAAGAAGAGATGACATCGATTTAATCGACATTAATGCACCTAGTGATGTACATAAAGAAATAACGATTGCTGCTGCTCAAGCTGGCAAACATGTTTTTTGCGAAAAACCATTAGCGCTTACATTGAAGGACTCTAGAGAAATGCTTGAGGTTGTTGAGGCTGCCGGGGTCAAGCATATGGTTGGATTTAACTATCGCTTTGCCCCTGCTGTTATGCTGGCTAAAAAGCTGATTGACGAAGGAAGACTTGGCGATATCTATCATTTCCGTGCCTGGTTTTTACAGGATTGGCTCGTGGATCCAAACTTCCCGCTTGCCTGGAGACTTCAAAAAGATATTGCAGGTTCTGGCTCACACGGAGACCTTGGGGCTCATTTAATCGACCTATCCCACTATCTGATTGGCGATATTACCGAAGTGATTGGTATGAGCGAAACGTTTATTAAAGAACGGCCAATTCCTTCTCAGATGACGGGCTTATCGGCAAAAGGCAGTGATAGTAATGAAAAGGGCGAAGTGACGGTGGATGACGCTACTCTATTCATGGCTCGTTTCGCTAACGGCGCTCTAGGAAGCTTTGAAGCTACTCGCTTTGCGGCTGGACACCGCTGTACGAATTCATTTGAAATCAATGGCAGTAAGGGCAGTGTGATATTTAATTTTGAACGCATGAATGAATTGCAAGTTTATTTCGTTGATGACCGAGATGATGTCCAAGGCTTTCGCCGCGTCTTAGCCACTGACCCCGCGCATGCTTTTGCGGAAAACTGGTGGCCGCCAGGACATACGATCGGTTATGAACATACGTTTATTCATGAGGTCGTGGAACTTATGGAGTCTTTCCGGGAAGATCGACAGCCTGTTCCAAACTTTCGTGATGGCGTAAAGTGCCAGGAAGTTTTAGAAGCGGTGGATTTATCGATTGAAAAACGTCAGTGGATTCGAATTTCTGAAGTATAAAAAATACGAAGGAGTGCTTTTACCATGAAAAAAAGTGCATTGATTGTTTGGGGCGGATGGGATGGTCATCAACCCGAACAGGTAGCAGAAATTTTCAAAGGAATCCTTGAGGAAGAAAACTTCCACGTAGAGGTTTCAAATTCGCTAGACTCTTATGCAGACAAGGAAAAGTTAAAATCCCTGGACTTAATCGTTCCTCACTGGACGATGGGTGAAATTGAAAAAAAATATGTCCTCAATATCTCTGAAGCCGTCGCCGCAGGTGTAGGTTTAGCTGGGTGCCATGGCGGGATGTGTGATTCTTTTCGAAATAATGTGGACTGGCAATTTATGACCGGGGGAAATTGGGTCGCCCACCCTGGAAATGATGGGATAGAATACATGGTCAATATCAAGCATTCCTCTAGTCCATTATTAGAGGGTATCCCTGATTTTAAAGTGGTTAGTGAACAATACTACCTTCATTACGATCCGGCGGTTGAGGTGTTAGCTACGACTCGCTTCCCGGTTTTTCACGGTCCGCACAGTCCTAATAAAGCAGTGGATATGCCTGTTGTGTGGACAAAACGCTGGGGCCTAGGAAATGTTTTTTATAGTTCATTAGGGCACCAAGCGAATATCGTCGCTATGCCTGAGGTTTCGCTGATCATGAGGCGCGGATTTTTGTGGGCTGCTGAAGGAAAGAAAAGAGCCAAAGAAATGGATGTTGCTTCTATTTATGGTAATGTACGAACTTATACCGGCATGGGTGACAGTCAATAAGAGAAAGCAAAAAGCAATCAAATCCATAAAAATAAACTGGAGGTTCCTATGAAAAAATTAAAAATCGGTATCATTGGTTGTGGAAATATTAGTTCTATTTATATGGAAAACTGTCAGAAGTTCCCTCACCTCGAGCTAATTGCCTGTGCGGACTTAGATGTATCGCGAGCACAATTACAAGCCGAAAAGTTCGGTGTCCCTAGGGCTTGTTCGGTAGAAGAGTTACTGTCTGATCCAGCGATTGAACTCGTTATTAATCTTACCATTCCTAAAGCACATGCCTCCGTTTGCATTCAGGCACTTGAAGCAGGAAAGCATGTTTATACAGAAAAACCACTCGCTGTAACACGCGAGGAAGGAAAACAAATTTTAGAAACAGCTAAGAAGCATAATCTGCTTGTTGGCAGTGCACCTGACACCTTCTTAGGCGCTGGCATTCAAACTGCTATCAATCTAATAGAACAAGGAGAAATTGGAATTCCCATTGGAGCTTCGGCCTTTATGATTTGTCGCGGTCACGAACATTGGCATCCAGACCCTGCTTTTTATTATGATATTGGCGGCGGACCGATGTTTGATATGGGGCCTTATTACCTAACAGCCTTAGTGGCACTGTTAGGACCAATTAAACGAATTTCTGGTTCTACTCGTATCAGTTATCAAGAAAGAACGGTACTTAGCACACCAAAAGCAGGTACTAAAATTGAGGTATCAACCCCTACACATATCTCAGGTGTGATCGATTTTGCATCGGGTGTAATTGGAAGTATTACCACAAGCTTCGATGCCTTTGGTGGTACATCGCTGCCCCCTATTGAAATTTATGGTAGTGAAGGAACGTTGCTTGTCCCTGATCCCAATACGTTCGGCGGCCCTGTAAAAATTAGAAAACGTGACGAAAATGAGTTTAAAGAGGTGCCTCTTGCATATGGATATTCCCAAAATAATCGAGGGCTTGGCGTTGCTGATATGGCAAGAGCCATCCTTGAAGGTGGGAAATACCGCGCAAATAGCGAATTAGCGTATCACGTTTTAGAAGCCATGCATGGCTTCCACGATTCCTCAGATAGTGGTAAACATTATATAATGGATAGTACCTGTGAGCGTCCTGAATCTGTGACTTTGGAATTACAGGCTTAGTAATTCAATTTCATTTTTTAAGGCTCTGTATTAATCATTGTTGATTTTTATGTATGGTTGAGAATTCATAGGCGGAGAATTTCCGGCTATTGTATAAGGAGGAAGCTTAGGAAGCAGATATAAGCGGAGATATTCCGGTTAACTGCTTTAAATACGACAAAATCCAAGGATTTAGATACAATAAGCGGAAAAACTCCGCTTATTTTTAAGGAAGTATCGGTATTTCCCAATTTAACCGGAAAAACTCCGCTTATTTTCCAAACACAGTAAAATCAACATTCAGTTTTAACAGTGTCTTTTTTAAAAATCTATCATATCCATAGAGAATTTTAGTTATCCTCTCGAAAACATAATTTCAAAAAAGTTGAACAAAATAATGTTTTGGAGGTGATAACATGGATGAGAATACAAAGAGTTATCCTAATGCAAGTTTAGGCGGAAAAAAGTCTAATGAAAAAGGTGAAGGTGATTCTGGCCATATGCGTTATGGTCAAGGGAACAAGGGTGAAAGCAAAGGTAACAATAAGTAGGCTATGTATCGAGATCCTGGTCCTATCCTTTTTAATATTTACAGAAGAAGCACGCCTCGGGCGTGCTTCTACTTTTAGCTATTGGCGAAAAGTCTGATTCTGGAAGCTCTGCATTGGCTGTGATTGGAACGCTGGATTTACAAACGTCTGGTGTTGAAATCCAACTGAACTTGTCTGACCTGACAGTTCCCGTTCCAGCTGATTACATTGAGCAATAACTTCCTGACATCTCTGGATAGCCAATTCATGTCCCTGGAGGCTTTGTTGAATTGTTTGAACTGCCAACCGTTCTTTTTGGATCATCTGCTCAAGCACTTGTGCATTATGCTGCTCATTTTGAAGCATTTGTTTGTATTGCTGGTTTGCCATTTGTGTTTGTTGAATTAACTGTTGTGCGAGCTGACGACATTGTTGGATATGAGTGATTGAATGTTGGCTTGTATGCATTCGTAATTCCCCCTATTATTAGGACTTTGAGACAATTAGGATTGATATTCAACCCTCTATTATAATCCGCGTTTTGTACCCTTCTCATTCGCTCAGCTAAATACCAAATAATGATGAGAATACCCTAAAATTATCTTATTAAAAAAAGAAGAAAGGAACCCACGATGGATTCCTTTCTTTGACTAATTATTTGCCAATAAACATTTGTGTCCAATGGTTGCCAGACTTTTCGTACCCTACTCCAATATGAGTAAAGTTAGTGCTTAAAATGTTCTGTCTATGCCCTGCGCTGTTCATCCATGCATTCACGACTTCTTGAGGTGTACGTTGACCTTGGGCGATATTTTCCCCAGCAGTTCTATATGTCACACCAAAGTCCCTCATCATGTCAAATGGTGAACCATATGTTGGGCTTGTATGTGAAAAATAATTGTTTTGAGCCATGTCAACTGATTTCTTTTGCGCCACTCCACTTAGTTGTGTATCGTGTTTTAAAGCCGGCAAACCGTTTTTACTGCGTTGTGCATTGGTTAAATCAATAACTTGTTGAACGTAAGCACTAACATCACCTGTTGCTGGTGCTGGTGCTGCAGGTTTCGGAGCCGGTGCTGCTGGCTTCGGTGCCGGTGCTGCTGGCTTCGGTGCTGGAGCTGCTGGTGCCGGCGCTGGTGTAGCTGGTGCCGGCGCTGGTGCAGCTGGTGCCGGCGCTGGTGCAGCTGGTGCCGGCGCTGGTGCAGCTGGTGCCGGCGCTGGTGCAGCTGGTGCCGGTGCTGTTGGACCTTGTTGTTGATTTGGTGCTTGTGCTGTCGGGCCTTGCTGTCCGTCTTGAGTTCTTCCTTGTTGACCTCCAAATTGGTACCATTGCACTGATCCGAACGGAATATACCTATACTGTGCGTGTTGAATCAATATCGCTTTTGTATGAGGGTAACTATTACTATCTAACGTTGTTCGATCAGCAGAGATATTCAACGCGTCGTTCCCGCCGTTATTGTTGCGGTTATTTTTGGTGTTTTTATTATTATTGTTATTGTTATTGTTGTTGTTCCCTACATTTACTAAATCAGGGTCTAAGCCACGATTTAAAGGATTGTAATGTATATTATTAGTGTTATTAGTGGTACGGTTGTTATTTACATTTGTTTTGTTGGTGTTTCGATTGGTACGATTATCGTTTACATTTCTTGTACGGTGGTTTCCATTGTTCGTACGATCATTATTAACATTGGTTATATAACGGTCGTTGTTCCGATTATTGGTATTACGATCCCAATCCGGATCATTATTATCTCGATTGGTATAATCCTCAGTAAGTGGACCATTATGGTCAATACCGTCATCTCTGTTATTACCAACCGTTAAGTAGGTATTGTCTCGATCTGCCCTGCTTGTACGTACTTCATCTGCTGCGTCATTATTGTTATTACACGCAGCTAAACCAAATGTTAAAACCCCTGATAGTAGTAAGCCTAAAGGCTTTTTTATCAAACTGATTACCCCCTTGCAAAAATTATTTTTTTGCCTTCTTATTTTTGATTATTTTTCAAAAAATATTGATGGAAATAAACGTGTATTTTTACATTAAAAAATCCGTATGGTATTAAACCAAACGGATTTTTTCTATTTATACGGGTAAATTAATATTAAATTTGTATATAGAAACTGTTCTTGAATTAACAACTGTGATCTTTGGTTAATTTTTTTAAAAGCATTGGTGCATATTTGTCGAACTGAAAATCAATGTAAAAGTTTAATCCGATTTTAAAAGTTGATTGTTACCCAGCGTCTAGGGAGGAATAGTGTGAGGTGTATAATTTCCAATAATACCCTCTCTGTTGGATCAATTCTTCATGTGTTCCTTCTTCTTTGATTTTTCCTTTCTCAATAAATAAAATCTTTGTTGCATTTTGAATCGTTGAAAGACGATGGGCAATGATGAAGGAAGTTCTTCCTGCAAGCAGCGCTTCGAGTCCCTTTTGTAAGGCAATTTCCGTCTCGGTATCAATTGAAGAAGTCGCCTCATCCAAAATAAGTATTTTTGGGTCGGCGAGTAATGCCCGAGCAAATGAGATCAACTGCCTTTGCCCGTTAGAAAGCACTGAGCCTCTCTCATTAACCTCCGTATTATAACCATCCCTTAACTGGCAAATAAATTGATGGGCTTGCACGGCTTTTGCTGCTTCGATCACTTCTTCGTCCGTTGCATCCAGCCTGCCGTAGCGGATATTATCCGTGATCGTTCCCGAAAAAATGAACGGATCCTGCAGCATAACTCCCATTTGTTTTCGAAGGGAAGAGATGGTTACTGTCTTGATATCCACATCATCAATTTTTATTTGGCCGCTATTAATATCGTAAAAACGACTAATTAAGCTGACAATCGTGGTTTTTCCAGATCCCGTTGGCCCAACAATGGCAATCGATTCACCCGGGTTGACCTTGAAATTGATCGAATCTAGGTTCCTTTCATTTTCTTCATAGCCAAAGACGACATTCTCGAAATCTACTTTTCCTTTTATAAGCGGAAGTTCATTTGCACCTGGTTCACTTGAGATGGTTGGTTTTTCATCCATCATTTCAAAAATACGCTCCAGATAGGCGGAGGCATTGATTATCGCATTGTAGAAATTCCCGATGTTTGCCAGCGGCATCCAAAACATCCAAATATAGCCGATAAAAGCAACTAATGCTCCGACCGTGATTCCGCCACTTCCAATCATGCTGATCCCAATGACGTAAATAAGTGAAACGGTTAGTACCGAAATGTTCTCAATGGCAGGCCACAGCAGGAACTGAATTTTGACTGCTTTTAGCCACGCACCCCGGTACCCATTAGATACCCCATAAAAGATTCTTTTATTTTCTTCCTCACGAACGAATGCCTGTGTGACTTTAATTCCATTAATGCTTTCATGAATATACGCATTCATATTCGACTGCTTATTGCTTAAATTTTGCCATGCCTTGCGCTGTGCATTTTTTATGATAAAAATAATCCCTGCAAGGACCGGGAAACCTGCCATCGCATACATGGTTAATTTCACATCAATAGCGAGCATAAAGCCGATGATGACAAATAAGCTGAATAAATCGGTAATCAAATTTATTAAGCCGTTAGATAGCAGGTCACTCAAGGAATTAACATAATTCACAACCCTGACTAAAATTTTCCCATGCGGACGACTGTCGAAAAATGAAAAAGATAGCTTTTGTAAGTGGGTAAATAAATCTTTGCGGATATTTTTGATTACACTGTGCCCAATCTGTGACATCATTCTGATTCTGTATTTCATACAGATTCCGGTAATGGTTAAGGCACCTAAATAGATGACCCCGAGTATGACCAGACCCTGAATATCCTTACTTGGAATTTCTTCGTCAATGGCCTGTTTGATGAGGTACGGTCCAATTAAATTTGCCCCGCTCGCTGCCAGCATAATGAGAACCGTCACAAAAATTTTTGTTTTATAAGGCTTTAAATAAGTAAATAATCTTTTAAGATGAATAATACTAAAGGGCGTTTCCAGCTCTTCATCTACATTAAATTTATTACGTGCCATCGTTTGTCACTTCCTTGCCATTAAATGAATATCAAAGTTCCCGTACTGATTCTGAAAGACGTTGTAATAGTAACCTCTTTTCAAAAGTAATTCTTCATGCGTGCCTCTTTCAATGATTTTTCCATCATCCATGACTAGAATTAAATCGGCATCCTTTACAGAGGAAATGCGGTGCGCAATAATGAAACACGTTTTGTTTTGTTGAATGGAGCTTAATGTTTTTTGAATTCGTTCTTCTGTCTCCATATCCACGCTTGAGGTTGTATCGTCTAAAATTAGAATGTTTGGATCCTTGAGAAGTGCCCTGGCAAGGGCAATCCGCTGTTTCTGACCTCCGGACAGACCTACGCCCCTCTCACCAACAATCGTGTCATAGCCCTCAGGCATCGAAATAATAAAATCGTGAGCCTCCGCTTTTCTTGCCGCTTCATAAACCTCTTCCAAGGTGGCAGTTGGATGTCCATAGGCAATATTCCCTTCAATCGTATCGGAAAAAAGAAAAATATCCTGCATGACCATTCCCATCGAGGACCTTAATTTGTGAATATCCCACTCCTTGACATTCATTCCACCTACACTAATATGACCGCTGGTACTATCATAAAACCGGCTGAGTAAATTAACCAAAGTGGATTTTCCTGAACCTGTTGGCCCAATGATTCCCACTGTCTGCCCAGGACTTGCGGTAAAGTTAATGCCTTCTAATACCATGCCATCTCCATAGCTAAAATAAACTTGGTTAAACTCCACTGTTCCCACACTTGATTGGGTATTTTGTTCATCTCCGTTGATGATTTGTGATTTGGTTTCTAGTAGATCTTCCACTTTTTCAGCAGACGCAATAAACCTTTGAACATCATTAATCAGCCAGCCTGCCATCCGCATGGGGTTATTCAGGGCCCAAATCAGGGAATTAAAAATGACAAGTTCTCCAATGGTAAGTGACCCGGATATCACCATGGTACCCCCGACTAAGATCATCACTACCGTTAAGACACCTGCAAGCGAATCCAGAACAGGTAAATTTTTCTCCCACACTTTTGCCGATTGGAGATTTCGATTCTTAAAAGCCTCGTTTTCGATTGAAAACTTTTCAATTTCATAGCTTTCCTTCGCAAACGCTTTTACCACCCGATTCCCACTGATATTTTCTTGTACGACTGAATTAAGCCGTGCAAACTGGTTTCTGATTTCTGTGAACGTTGGCTTAACGTCTCTGGATAATCGGAAGGCAAAAAATCCAATAATCGGTGCGATGGTTAATATCGCTAACGTTAATGGCGGATGAATCGTAAACATAAAAATAATAGCGAAAATTAAGATCGTTGCATTTTCAAAAATCATATAAATGGTCCAAGCTGTAAAATGCCGAATCGCTTCCATGTCACCTGTCATACGAGCCATAATATCACCCGTTTTGGTGCGGTTATAAAAAGAAAAATCCAATTGTAGAAGGCGATTATAGAGGTTTTCTCTCATATTAAAAATGACGCTTTGTGATATTTTTTCAAACATAATCTGATATCCATAGCGGACGGAAGTCCTGACCACTGTTATTCCTATCATGGTCGCTAACAATGACCATAACAACCCGATATTCCCGCCGAACATGACATCATCGACGATTTTCCCTGCTAGATAAGGATTTACCATATTTAGTGCAGAAACCACTAGTGCCAACAACAAACCACTATACAGCCTGATTTTATGGTTCCGTATATAACTCCATGCCCAACGCAAACTCTGCATAATCCCTCGCCTCCTTTGAAACATAAATCAATCTTATTTAGTAACTCTAATAGATATGCAATAAGAATAGTACTTTTTCTAAAAAAGCCACCAATATTTGGTACTCAGAGTATCGTTACCCTTTTCTCTTAAAACTCCACCTTCACGGGCACGATTCTCTATTTATTATCTTTCAACACCCTCATGTCATTTGGAATTACAGGTTTAGGCATAAGAGTTCGCTTTTCGGTTAAAATGATGGAAGAAACTTTCGATGGAGGAACCAACATGAATGATAATCTAACGGAAAAAGAGTTACATAAGATTATTGAAAGAAGAAGTACAGGAAAAACAAACTTCGGTGAATTTTTAGAGGAATTATCTCAAATTGGGGTGATTCAATACGATATTAATGTTGCCACGGGTGAAGCCACTTACAAGGGGGAGAACTCTGAAGTAAAAACCGATCCTCAAGTTCAATTTGTCATTTCAAATGATTTAAATAGAAACCAGGCATTACAAGCAATCGCCAGCATTGCACTTCCCTTTTTAGACTTTCTAAGAGAGCTGGCTTCAGCCGGAGTTATCACCTATAACGTAAATATTATCGAGAAAAAGGCTAAGTATGTTGGTATGAATGGTGACCAAATAGTAGAACCCTTGGAGCTATCATAGCCAAAACATAAAAAGCGTTAATTTTTTAAAATTAACGCCCCTAGTCCAAATAAATATGTTCTTTTATTTTTTCGAGAACGGTTCTGCAAAATTTATTTTGATGAGGTACGAATTTTTTCTTTCGTACATGCTCTACAAATAAGTTTTATTTCCCTCTCTGTTAGTGTAATTCATTGGGTATGAGTACCCATGTTCCATTTCTATGTTAGCTCTTGTTTTTTCAATTTATTTACTAGGCTACCAAGACCCTCAATCTCACAAACTACCTCATCACCTGGATTTAACCAGTTTTTCTCTTCCATTCCCAAAATAACGCCCTCTGGTGTACCTGTATAAATAACGTCACCTGGCTGAAGCGTCATAATTTGGGACAAATCACTGATAAGCTTAGCAGTAGAGAAAATCATATCTTCAGTGTTTGAATTTTGGCGCAGTTCACCATTCACCCAGCACTTTAGGTTCAAGTTTTGTGGATTAGGTACCTCATTTGCTGTTACGATATAAGGTCCGATTGGAGCAAATCCGTCGATTGCTTTTCCATAGAGCCATTGATGACTGCGGAATTGAAGCTCACGTACGGACAAATCATTGCCAACGGCATATCCAAACACATAATCTAAAGCCGTCTCAACAGAAACATTTTTCGCCGGTTTTCCAATTACCGCTACTAATTCGACTTCGTAATCCACTTGTTCAGCCATTTTTGGTACTGGTATTTCCTCACGATGTCCAGAAAGACTATTGGCGTATTTAGCAAAATAAATTGGTTCTTCAGGGATAGCCAAACCAGATTCTATTGCATGTTTACGGTAATTAGCTCCAACACATATGACCTTTCCCGCATTAGGAATTGCCGGTGCGTATTGAATAGTTTCTTCATTCAATTTCTCAGCGGAATTTGCAACTATTTTCGTTAACGCTTGTAATGCTTCATCCCCGCCTTTAATAACATCTAGCATAGTTTTTGGTGCAGCAATTCCTGTTTTCTCAGAAACAGCTTGGACATCAATAATTCCATCTTCTGTTTTAATACCAAGTTTTATACGTTGATTCTCATAGTAAGAAAGTACCTTCATGCCATTCACCATCCTATTAAATTAATATGGTTGCTAATATCAGTCGAAACTTTTTCATTGTCTATATAGAATAAATACTATCTGTTTTTTAAAAATTTTCCAACAATTGATATCGAATTACTAGTAAGACAAATAGGATAAAGACGTTTAAAAAAGAAAATCCCCAATGTTTTTAATTGAGGATGTCTTTCTTAGTCATGCCGAAAATGCTTAAACAAGTACCTTTTTTAGTTTTTCTGTAAGTGCTTGTATAACACTTTTGTAGTCAGCAACGACACCAATATTGGCTCGTTTAAAAATAGGAGCTTCTGGATCTGTGTTAATCGCCACAACTGTCTTGGCGTTTGTAATTCCAGCAAGATGCTGACTGGCGCCAGATATTCCAACTGCAATATAAAGGTCTGGTGCAACGATGGCACCTGTCTGACCTACCTGAAGGTTTGAAGGAACCCACCCGGCATCACATGCGGCTCGCGACGCACCGACTGTACCTCCAAGTAAATTTGCAAGAACCTGTAGTTCAGTAAAGCCTTCTGGTCCACCTAGTCCACGGCCTCCTGCAATGATGATTCGAGCATCCTCCAAACGAATATCCGATAATGCAGCTTGAATTTTTACAACCAGCTTTGTAACAATCATCTCTTCTGAAGGGGCATAATCGACTTCAACAATCTCCCCTTTATTTGTCTCATCTGGCATATTCACATCCTGGCTTTTTTGACGAATACCAACTACTACCTTCTGACGCGTAGTGGAGTATTCACCGAACGCCTTATCTCCGTAAATAGGACGAATCCAGCTTACTTTGTCACTGTGAGCAGTATAGTCGACTACTTCGGTAATAGCTGAGGCACCAGCACGTGTAGCAATTCTTCCTACTAAATCCTTACCAATCTTGTCGAAGGAAAGGATAAGGATATCGGCTCCAGACTGTTCAAAAACAGTGTGGATGCTATTAACAAACAGTTCAACATCATATTCAGCCAACAGAGGATTAGAAATGGTGTATGCGATACTTGCCCCGCTGGCAATTGCTTCCCTAGCGCCCGCCTCAGCGAAAGGTCCAAGGGTGACAGATCGAACTTCACCTCCAGTGGAACTAGCCAATCGGCTGCCGAAGGTAAGTGCTTCCTTGGCCCCTGAACTCAAGGAATCCCCCTGTTGGTTTGCAAATACAAGAATTCTCGTCATAGTTGAATTTCTCCTATATGATCTTGAGAGCCAAAAGCCGGTCAGCTAATTCGCTAGCAAGTTCCACGCCATCATCACCAGGCAAGACCTCACAAGCAACTTCCCGATTAAGGACGTAGGCACGCTCAAGCTTAACACCTGGTTGACAGCGCTCTGTATCAAGATTAAGATCTTCTGATTCTAATAGCGTGATAGGTTTACTTCTCGCCAGTCTAATATCCTTGACCTTTGGAAGTCTTGGAACGTTTGTCTCAGAGCTGATGATAGTAAATACAGAAGGAGTTGGAACACTGACAACCGCATATCCACCTTCCACTTCAACAGTAGCCTTTGCACGATTCTCTTCCACCTCAAGCTCTGAAACAAGTGTCACGCAAGGGATTCCTAGTTCCTCAGCCATAACAGGACCAACGAGACCTTCCTCTATATCACTTGCTTGGTAACCTGTAAGCACCAGTTGGGCTCCGCCTAAAGATTTAATGGTTTGTGCTAGAATATGGCCAACAGCCTGTCCGTCTAGATTCTCCCATTCTTCATCCCAAACCCTTACTGCTGCATTTGCGGTAAAAGCTAGTGCCCTGCGCAGTACCTCCTCCGATTCCTCATCTCCAAGACAAAGTGCGGTAACAGTAGCTCCAGGAACCTTGTCACGAAGTTGAATTGCTAATTCAAGTGCATTCTCTGCAAACGAGTCGAGTACCAAATCAGTGTCACTATTTTCAGGACGATTCGTGTCCGGGTCTATTTGAAAATATTTTGGTGTAATTTCAGGATCTAGAACCTGTTTAAGGCAGACAACGATATGCATATTCATTTCACCTCTCAATTGTTTACATTGAAGATTTCATTTGGTTCCCTTCAGCGAATTTTTTTGACTGCGAAGGGCACTAAAAATCTATTTTGATTCCCTTCAGCAAGCTTTTTCCTTTGCAATGGGCACCAAAAACCTACTTTGATTCCCTCTAGCAAGCTTTTTACCTCGCGAAGGGCACTATCAGTTTTTAACTCCTATCCCTTTAACAGAAAGTCCTTTATCGTCTTTAGGATTAGGAGAAGGTATAAGTCCATACATTTCTCGTAGTCTTTCCACTGCCTCAACAGGCGGCTTTGCATTATAGAATCCTCTGCGTGTCATGTAAACACCTGAGTTTTTGCGAAAATCTACGAGTGACTCGCACATCTTAATTCCTGCTGCAAAGGAGTCGACCACTGGTACATCTCCAATTCTAGAAATTCCATGGGTCGCTAAAAAGACATTCATTGGACCCTCTCCCGGAATAATTACATCCGCTCCATCTGCGATCGCTAATTCAGCTGCTTTTTTGAAAGATTCAATGATTGGCTCTGGATCATTAAATCCGGCCATAATATCATCAAAGCCCACTTCGGTCTGAACGATTGGTCCTAGCTTACCACCTAAACCGTACTTGTCAGCATTCTGCCGGAGTTGATCCGCTAATGGAGCCAAGAAATTCACAACTCCAATCCGGTCTCCAAGCATTGACGCCATGTGGAAGGAGGCTTGACCATACCCCACTACTGGAATATCCACCAACGTACGTGCTTCCAATAGTCCAACATCAGGAATGGTTGCAATGAACATGGCGTCGTACCCGGCTTTTTCAGCGGTAAGTGCGGCGCGTACAAACTGTTCGCGGTGCAGATTTTGCAAATAGGAGTGGGTAATAAAGATCCCCGGGTAATGAGAAGGATATGTCTCTTCCGACATACCATGTAAAACAACCTCTACATCCGGGCGGGCAATTCTGCTAACATGATCGATAATGGCATCCCGATAATGCGGCACCCGGTTAATAGTGGTAAGGCTTTGATGCCAAATTTTCATCTTAATGACCTCCTTTTTTCTCTGTTATAACTGCATGTTGATTTTCACTGCGTTTGAAAAATAAACGGTAAAATTCCGACTAAATTGGGAAATACCCATATTTCCTTAAAAATAAAGGAAGTTTTTCCGTTTATATTATCCAAATCTTTGGATTTTGTCTTATTTAGAGCAGTTAATCGGAATATCTCCGCTTATATCTGCCTCTTAAGTTTCCTCTATATACATTAGCCGAAAAATCTCCGCCTATGGATTCTCATACCTACACGAAAATCAACAATGAATAATAACAGGGCCTTAATACAAGAAACTTACCTTGATAGTTATCCGCCTGATATAACTTGGCCCCCTTAAACTACCGCATTCTCAGAAACCGCTGCTTTTACTGCAATCCGTCCAAAAACGGCAGCTTTCCCTAACGAACTTCCCGTCATGTACCCAGCCCCATGAAATCCACCGGTTACCTCTCCTGCTGCATACAATCCAGGAATAGATTCCCCGTAAGGGTTCACGACCTGCGCCTTGGCATTTACAGATATACCTGCATAGGTGGCAAGCATTGCAACTGTTGATTCAAATGCATAGAAAGGTGCTGTTTCAATCGCTGTTGGTTTACCGTAGTTATGTGTTAAAGACTTTCTGCCGTAATCAGGATCTTCCCCATTTTGAACGCCTTGATTATATCTAGAAATGGTATCTTCCAGTACTTCAACCGGTACATCAATACAATCTGCCAATTCTTCTAAAGTATCAGCTTTGTACAGAAGTCTGCGCTTCTTTAGCAATTCAAAGTCATAGAGCGGATCATCTAATACACCCTTATCCATTACGGTTTGATCCCATACTTGATAGCTGATCTGCTCAGGCTGATCGAATGCGGCTTTTCCTAATAGTTTATAAGAATTAGATTCATTCACGAACCTCTTTCCAAGCTGGTTAACCATAATAGCTCCTTTATAAAATGCCAATCCCTGCGACTTTAACTTCCCTGCTGCACTTGGATGAAATCCGTATGTTCCATTTAAATAGGGAAGGTCCTTCACCCATGCACCATGCTCCCAGGCCATCCGAATCCCATCACCTTGATTGCCAGCACCGCCAATTCTTAAGGCGCCTTTTAATTGCGGGGCAAACTGTCCCAGCAGCTCCTCGCTTTTAGCAAAACCGCCAGAGGCAATTAATACTCCTTTCGAAGCAGCTGCCTTTCTTTCTACCCCATCACTTTCATATAGAACCCTATCAATCCGTCCTTCTTCATTCTTTAATAGTCTTTTTGCAGGAGCATTAAAATAAACCGTCACATTGGGAAGCTGTTTCACTCTCTTGTATAAGGACTGGATTGCCTGATGAGGATCGATAATATGTCCGCGTGGAACACTATGACCACTTACCGCTTCCAAGGATCTAAACTCGATATCGTGGTTAACCAGCCATTGGTAAGTCTCGAGCTGATGTCTGCCGTATTCAGCTACAAGTGTTTGATCATTTACCCCTCCGCCAACCTCCGTCATATCAGCAAGCAGCGATTGAGTAAAATCGATAATTCCTGCTTTTTCCTGCATATCTGTTCCTGCAAATGCCATATAACCTGAGCTGAGGACTGTACTGCCGCCAAGTTCATCCTGTTTTTCCAGGAGCAGGACATCTACCCCCTGCTCCCCAGCTTCAACGGCAGCACACATGCCCGCAAGCCCGCCTCCTAGAATAATCAAATCATAGCGTTCCATTCCTTATCACTCCTCAGATTCAAAGGCTTTTAACACTTCTAAGGCGGCTTCGCATACCTGCATGTCGTGTGAATAATGACCTCCGCTTACACCAATCCCACCAATTAGTTCGTTATTGATTTTGATTGGATATCCACCGCCAAAAATGACTAATCTAGGTGTATGAACAATGCCATGTAATAATGGAGGATCGTCCTTTAATCTGTCATACCATTCATGTGTTGCACGGTTATAGGCTGCAGCAGAAAACGCCTTATTTTGAGCGATTTCAAGGCTTAGTACCGGCGCACCATCCATCGCATAAAATGCTTTTAAATTACCAGGTTTATCGACAATTGCAATACTAAAAGGAATTCCTAGTTCTTGTCCCTTTGCTAATGCTGCTTCGAGCATTTTATTGGCTAAAGCTAGGCTAATATTTTTTGATTCAATTGCTGTTGTAAAGTTTTCCAATTTCTTTCCCCTTTTCTATCAACATATTAGTTTATAAATTTACTGGTCTTCCATTCCCAAATGCCTCGATTACTGTAGCCGATACCGCTTTCATTTTTGGCAGGCATAAATCAACGATTACAGTTGCCATATCAATTGGATGTAGCCAATTATCTTTGTTCGCATCTGGTGCAATATCTTCCATCATCTTTGTATCAACTGGGCCTGGGCAAACCGCATTTACCCTGACATTGAATGGTTTTAACTCTTCTCCTAATGCTTTGGAAAATCCAATAACTGCCCATTTCGAAGTAATATAGGCACTTCTATCCGGACCGCCTTTTGTTCCCCAAATGGATGATAGATTGATAATGACACCATTTCTTTTCTCTTTCATTTGCGGTACTACTGCTTTTGCACATAAAAATACACCGCGAGTATTGATATCTTGGACAAAGTCCCACTCTTCAACTGTCGTTTCATCGAATGGCTTGAGCAGCATGACACCGGCATTATTGATTAAAATATCAATACTTCCGAGTGTTTCTACCGTTTCCTGAACAGCTTTGTTCACATCATCCTCAGAGCGTACATCACCAGCGAGAGCGATGGCTTCGCCAGCAAGCTCTTCCCTAATATAGGCAGCCACTTCCGTAGTTTCTGTTAGACTTCGAGAAAAAACAGCTACTTTTGCTCCCTGTTTTGCTAAAAGTATACATGTTTCCCGGCCAATTCCCCTGCCGCCGCCAGTTACAAATGCAACTTTATTTCTTAAATCCAAAGTTAGTCACCCCTTCTTTACACCCCAAGTTTTTTATCACTGCTAACATAAGAAGCTGCATGCTCACCAGCACGCTTACCAAACACAAGACCTCGAAGCACGGATGTACCGCCAGGATATTTTCCATAATAAAGACCAGCAGTTTCACCAGCGACATATAAACCAGGAATTACATCATCATCCTGCGATAATACACGGCCATTTGTATCAGAAGCTAAGCCTCCATTAGTGAAAACATTGGAGCAGACGATTGGGTAGGCAATAAATGGCGCCTTATCAATCGTTATCGCCCAGTTTGATTTTGGAGGATTAATGCCAACAGCCTGTTTACCGTCCTTCTTATCCCAGTGGAATTCCCCAGGCTGTACAGCAGCATTATAGGCTTCTACCGTAGCAGTCAACTGATCCGCAGGCACTCCAATTTTTACAGCTAATTCCTCAAGTGTATCGGCCTCAATCGCCGGTTTATCCGTCTCGATTGCTCTCTCATAATTCGGAATATCGTACATTTTTTGGTCACTGATCATATAGGCGATATGGTCAGGGAGATCGTAGAAGATTTTGCGGGCTACCGCTTCATATTGTTCGTCTACTGTGGAAACTCCTTCATCTACAAAACGTTTGCCATTTTTATCAACCAAAATCGCATAAGGGTAGGTCATAACTGCTGCTTCTTCCCGCTTACTTCTAGGGTCCACTGGTTCCGCATGGAAGGCATCGAACTGACCCGCTCCCTTTGCACCAATTGCCATTGCCATCCGAATACCTTCCCCTTTGTTGTAAAGGCCGCCTTCGGCTACGGTACGGATTTTATGTGCATCCCTGCCAACATACTGTGCCATCATCTCTTGATTTCCTTGGAATCCGCCAGCTGCAAGAACAACGGCGCCGACTTTCAGTTGAAGAGAATTTCCACCCTTAACCCGAACCATAAGTCCATTTATCGCACCTTCATCATCAAGGAGTAATTTCCATGCTGTTGCCTCGTAAATAATCTCAACACCAAGTCCGCCAGCACGACGTGATAATGTATCAATGATTGCCCGGCCGCCGCCGACTGGAAGCAGTCGCGGTCTTGAAGCTGTTAAAAACATCGTCGGCAGGTAATCGAATTCTACCCCTTTTTCCTCGACCCAGCGCAGAGTACTACCAGCGTTTTCTGCGAGAGTTTCTATGTACTCCCTATCGGAAAAATGGTCTGAGAACGCCATCATATCTTCTACAAAGTTGTCTGTGATTTCATCAATATTCTTCATTCGCATGTAGGACGCTGTCCACCTAGAATTTCCGCCCCGATGATCGTAATCCGTGCGTTCTAAGATTGCGATCCGTAAATTTCTTCCTATCTTCTTGGCACTCTCCGCAGCGGACAAAGCTGCCGCCGTTCCTGCCACACCGCAGCCAATTACTACAATGTCATAATCCAATTCTCTCTCCATTTTTTGGTCCTCCTTATATATTTAAATACTTCTTTTCCCAATCTTTAATTTGATTGAGTTTGAATAGAGACTGTCTTTCTTCCCACGTACAAATTAAAGGTAATAGATTTTCCTGTGAGCCTTCTTCTTTAAGAATTCTTAAGGATTCAGTAATCCCTTTAATGGCCGAGCGAAGAGCTGTATTTGCACAAAGCATGATTTTAAAACCGATTTCTTCCGCTTCTTTTAAGGAAATTAGCGGAGTTTTTCCGCCCTCTACTAAGTTAATAACCTGAGGGATTTCTTTTAGTGAACTAGTAATTTGCCGTAATTGCTCAATTGTATTTGGTGCTTCGACAAAAATAATATCAGCACCTGCTTCATAATAGGCAAAAGCCCTGTCGATAGCGTCTTCAACGCCATTCACGGCTATTGCATCAGTCCGTGCCATAATCGCGAGATTTTCATCTTTTCTTGCGTCTAAGGCAGCCTTGATTTTACCGACCATTTCTTCTTTAGATATGACTTCTTTTCCGCTAAAATGTCCGCATTTCTTTGGTGATACCTGGTCCTCCATTTGAATGGCTGCGACTCCTGCACGTTCAAACTCTTTTACCGTCCGAATCACATTGATCGCATTTCCGAACCCAGTATCTCCATCTACTACGATCGGAATATTGGTAACGTCGGCCATTCTTGCAACAATATCAACCACTTCCTTTAGAGAAGTAAGTCCCACGTCAGCCCAGCCAAGCTGTGCATTGGATATACCAGCTCCCGTTGCGTAAATCGCCTTAAAGCCCGTTTCTTCTATTAATTTCGCTGACATTGCATCATAAGCACCAGGAAGTATAAAAGAACCTGGTTCACGCAGCAGCTTTTGGAAATCTTTACATTTATTCATAGAGTTAATCCTCCAACTTTTAAAATAGGACGAGAAGAGTGAGAGTCCTCGGAAATACGCTGATGCCAAACAATCGATAGCCTCCCAAACATATATAGCGGCAGTTCTGAAACAGGTTTAAGAGATTTTTCTTCCACAATCACTTCTGTAAGCATTGATAAATTTCCGATATTAAAGGTTACAGCATACTTTCCGGGGGCAGGAAGTGTATAGTATGGATTCAGCTTGAAGGTTTGACCATCCCACATTCCTTCTACTTCATAGCAGCACCCAAGAAAATCTGGCAGTTCCTCTACATTACCTGCTGCTAATCTTTCACGTATGCTAGTAGAGCTGATTTTCTCGCCACGGCATGCCACTTTTTCCACCTTTGTCACATCAATGTTTTCACCACTGTCATTCTTCAAACGCTCTAAATTTCCGATTCCCCTAGAGCCATAAGTAAAGTCAAAACCAGCAACTGCATGGATAACCCCTAGATTGACCAGATAATCTTTAACATATTGTTCAGGTGAAAGAGCGGCAAATTCCTTAGTGAATTCAACAATATAAAACGTATCGACACCGAGCCCCCGAAGAATTTTCTCCTTAACAGAAAGGGGAATTAAATAGTCAATTTGTTTTTCCCCATTAGATAGGACAGACTTTGGATGTGGAAAGAAACTCATAACAGCTAGCTGCACACCCTTTTCTTTCGCTATCCGTAAAGCGGTTTTGATAACTTCACGGTGTCCAAAATGGAGTCCATCAAAAAAACCAAGGGCCATTACACATGCATTTGCTGTTAGCTGCCAATCTGCTAAATTATCACGGTTTATATAGATCGTTTCCATACAGTCTCCTTTCTTCTTGATTAAGATTTTTTTTGATAGTTTAGTAGCATTCTAATACCTTAGTGCATTCGATTCTAAGCCGGATAGAACGCGTCCATAATTTTCTTTTGTGATTAAAGGTGATAGCGTTCTGTGTGAATATAGCGTCCAAAAATCACGGAAAATCCTTTGCAGCGGATGACCTTCATATACATAACCAGAACCGCTTGCTAGAATTAAAATATCGAGTGCTTCCTTACTTACCTGATTGGCATAACCGATATCTGCTAGAGCCTTCACTCGTGCTGGCTTATCCATGAAATTACCGCTGGCAGCCCAAGCATCTAATTCATCGGCCACACGGTAGTAATGCATGGAAGCGGTGTCAATTTTCAACGCAGCGTCGGCAAGTAATGAATGGAGAGTAGGTGAATCAACTAAATTTTCTACACCAATATGGGCAGCTTTTCGATTTGGAAGCGTTACTTGGAAAAATTCTAATGCTGCCTTTGCCAATCCTAATCCTGGCAATGCCAGAGACAATGCTAGAGCTGGAAAAAGTGCTGTATTATATAAAGGTATATCCCTGAGATGATCTGACTTAAATTGTCCATTCAGTACTTCTGCAAATGAAACAACTCGATGATCTGGAATAAAGACGTTCGTCATTTTTACGCTATTACTTCCTGTACCCTTCAACCCCATAACATGCCAGTCATCCATAATCTCTAATTCTTCGAAAGGAAGTGTCATTAAAGCCTGATCTACAAGGTTTCCTTCATCATCTCTGATTGCCATTCCGAAGTATCCCCAAGTTGCATGAAGTGAACCTGAACAAAACATCCAAAAGCCATCTTCGATTAAATAACCACCCTCAACTTTTCGGGCAATACATTTTCTAGGTTCATAGACTCCTGCGAAAAGAACATTATCTTCATTCTCTCCGTATATTTCTTGATGCGTTTTTTCCGTAAATGATTCCGCTACCATCAGTTCACGAATGGCACATAGTGACAAGATCCAGCCTGTCGAAGCACAGCCGCGGGAAATTTCAACAATAACATCAGAATAGGTTCTCATGCTTGTTTGATAGCCGCCATAAATTTGTGGTCGAAGTAATTTGAAAAGTCCAGCTTCTTTTAGCTCATTTATGGTTGCTTCAGGAATTCGGCGGATTTCTTCCGTTTCTTTAGCTCTTTCCTTTAGCTTTGGAACAAGTGATTTGGCTTTATCTACAAGATAAGCGTCATTATAGGCTACTTTGTTCATTATAAAATCCCCTTTTCAATTTTTTTCTCTTATTCGTTTAAGATCTTATTTAAATTTTAGAAAATTTCAAAACCTTTTTAAAGAATAAAAAACTTTCAATTTTCAAACATTTTTAGATAACTTTTATTAGTTTTTAGGATATTAACTAATGGTTTTGTCCCCGAGACCAGAAAATAGTAAGGAATTTTTTACGAATTCATTAATTCCTTTGTTTTAATAAATTGTGCTGCTTTTTCCCCTGCAATTTTTCCAAATACAGATCCAGCCATCAGTCCTGCACCACCTGGGTAGTTAAAGTAAAACAAACCTCCTACTAATTCTCCAGCAGCATATAGTCCAGGAATGGAATTGGATAACACATCTTGAACCTCTGTCGTTGGGTTAATTTTTAAGCCACCAAAAGTAAAGGTAATGCCGCAGGTAACAGCATAGGCTTCAAACGGACCGTCCTCCAATGTGTTTGCCCAATTTGATTTACGTATCGCTAATCCTTCTGTACACCGGCCGTCCTTGATATTTGGATTAAACGGGATATCTTTCCGAATCGACGCATTGTACTCTCTCACAGTTTGTAAAAAATCTTGGGAGTCAACACCATCAAGTTTTTCCGCTAGTTCCTCTAGCGTATTGGCTTTTACTTTTGTTACCTGCCTACCCTTGTATTCTTCTCGTAATAGCCGAGATACCTTTTGGTCAAAAATTTGCCATGCAAATTGCCCCGGCTGCTCAAGAATTAACCTGCCATATTTTGCATAGGTGTAATTACGGAAATCAGCTCCCTCATCCACAAAGCGCTTTCCTTCTGCGTTTACCATGATTCCAAAAGGATAACTAAGCTTTTGAAAACCTTCTGTAAATTCCGGCAGATATCGATCCCCGCCCACAGAATGACAGCCCGACCAGTTACCACAGGCAAGAGCACCAATGTTTAATGCCATTTGAATACCTTCTCCGGTGTTAAAACGGCTCCCTCTAGCATGAGCCAAATCCCATTTTGGCCCTAAGTATCGCGTCCGCATTTCAGGATTTGCGTGAAAGCCTCCAGAGGCCAAGATCACGGCTTTAGCATGTACCCTTGTTGTTTTGCCATTGTGCTTAATAATCACTCCATGCACACCATTGTCATCATGAATTAGCTCAGTCGCCATGGCATTGAATAGAATTTGAACACCTAAAGAAGATGCTTCTTTATGCAGGGCTTCTACTAATCCAGGCCCCCCGCCCACGGATTCAACAATCATTCCGCCCCAGAACTTAAATTTACCGTTAATCTTAAAGGCTTGACGACCATATATAGGCACCCAGCGTACCTTATGGGACGTAAGCCATTTCATCGTTTCAAAACTTTTTCCTGTTAAAATTGAAGCTAGTTCCGGATCAGTACGGTAATTGGTGACACGGCACATATCTTCATAGAATTCTTCCTCAGAATAGACACCAAAATCTGAAGACTCAATATCTTCTGGTGAAAGGTCTGGCATGATTTCCTTTAAATCTTCGACACCATCATAAGCAAAACGGATGGAACCATGTGTATAGGTGCTGTTTCCTCCTTTTTCAGCTTCAGGTGCTTTTTCAAGTACCAGGACATTTGCGCCATTTTCCCTTGCTGAGATGGCTGCGCTCATAGCAGCATTACCTGCACCAACTATAACGACATCTGTTTCATAAATTTTGATTTCACTCATAACGTTCTGCCTCACCTTCTCAAAAATGTCTTTGAAAAAAGCTGACTCAATTACTTTTGAGTCAGCTTTCTAATTTAAGCCTCTATAGTAGGTTTGTTCAATTCTTTATCGCTGACAGATTCACCCCAATAGGTGTTACCAATTGTATGATCTTCCTCCGTCCATTCAACAGGCTCCCAATCAGGTTCAAAAATCAAATAAGAATTACTAAACAATTCAACGCGGCAGCCACTGCCTGGGTCAATAACATATAAGTATAGCGCTTGAGAAACACCGTGTTTACCAGGACCGATGAACTTAATTCCTTCTTCACTTAAAATGTCTGCTGCCCGTAAGACATCCTGCGCGTTATCAAGCCAATACGAAATGTGGTGGAGCTGGTTTGGCGTTGCTGCCTGCGGTCTTGAAATAACGGCAATGTCATGAACAAGAGGCGTTACACTCATCCAGCCGGCCATGGTTGTTTCATTGTTATATCTCACATATTCACGAAGCTTAAATCCTAATTGAGCCCCTAAGTAATCTAGGATTTCTTGGACATCCATGGATGTAGCAATGTTTACATGGTCAAATCTTCTAGGTGAGCAGCCACGGGCCCAAGACTTGTAAGTTTGATTTTTCAAGACAGAACGTCTTTTTTCGTCCGCTTTAGGCTTTTCTACATCATAATAGATTTCAAAGGAATGCTGACTTGGCAGTTTAAATCGTATTGCCCTCCCTTGACCCGTTTCTTCGCCTGCTTCAATCCATTTTACTTCCGTTCCAGCTTTTTCAAGCAGCTGGGCAAAACCTTCTACATCCTCCGGACGTTTCGTTCTCCAGCCGATATGATCTACATATCCTCTATCTCCTGCAGTTAAAGAAAGGGAGTGGTGTTCAAAATCGCCCCATGCCCGTAAATAATACGTACCATTTACCTCTTCCGTTACTTCTAACCCGATAACATCTCGGAAAAACCATAGTGATTTTTCAAGGTCTGGTGTAACGAGTGCTACATGCCCTAACTTTGCAATTTCAGGTAAAGTCATCTTTTATTCCTCCTAAATATTATTAGATTCTATCAGCAAAATAGTTCTGGATTAGGTAATTAAAGCTTTCCTGCTTTTCAATTTGGGTCCAATGTCCACATTTCCCGTATACATGCAGCTGGGCATTCGGCAAATGTGAGAGTAAATAATAGCTGGATTCTACGGAGCAAACCATGTCATCCCGACCGTGCACTAGTAAAATAGGATTTTCAATTCTTCTCAATGCTGTTGTTGGGACTGGTACAGCTGCAGTTGCAAAAATAGAATCATTGGAGATTCGAACTTCTGGCTTCATTGCTGTTTCATAACGGTAATCTGTGATAGCGTCGATAATTGGCGCCATTGCTTTTGCGTCGTATACAAACCAGCTCATAATCTGACGCAGTTTCTTTGGTGATGGATTGTCATAAAATCCTTTCGCACGAGCTAACTCTGGGCTTAATTTGGTATTTGGTGTACCTCCTGGTCCCATCAATACTACTCTGTCAAATCGCTCTGGATGTTCTAACAAAAGTTCAAGTGCAATGGAACAGCCCAACGAATTCCCAACTAAATGGGCCTTTTGAACACCCAATTCATCTAGAAGCTCCATAAGTTGATTTACCCATAAATCCATCCACCCTTGCCTATTCTTAGGCAGTGTATCTGGATGACTGCTATTGCCAAAACCCAAAAGATCTGGAGCTAAACAGTCATACGTCTCAGAACAGTCTTTCAAGGCATAACGCCAGTTTGCAAACGATGTAACACCTGGTCCGGAGCCATGTAAAAATAAAATCACTTCTGAATTGCCTTCACCAGCACGATTTAGGTATGTTTCATAGTTAGCAGTCCTAATTAATTGTTGAGTAATGTTTGTCAATTTACCATTCTCCTCCTTGAAAAAATATCAGTTTTTCTAGAAAATCACCCACGGGTGAAATCCCTTACATTTTTTTAACTTGACATTTAAACATAGTAAAGTTTATCTATAACTGAAATTTTAGAAAATTTAGCCCTTTATTTCTAGAATAAAAACTATTTGATTATTAATCATTTTTTAGTAGATTTTTGTTGGATTATTGAAAGATTTAACAAAAAATATTAGCTAATTGAGTGTTGTTTCCATAAAAAAAGCCCAAAGAGGGCTCAAATAATTATGGAAGTTCGTTTTTTACTTCGTTCAAATCAATTAGGGATCTCTACTGCTCCAGTATCGACTAAGTCTTTCTGGTCATTCTTCGCTAATCTTAAGGTAAATAGAGTAACCAGACTGACAAGTAAGCACCCCGCAATGATAAACATCGCTTGTTTAAAATCGAAAATACCCATTAACATTGGGCCCATGAAACCGCCAAGTGAAGAAAGTGTACTCACTAATGCAATCCCAGCTGGTGCGGTTGATTCAGAAAAGAAAAAGGTGATATAGGCATAGAAAGTTCCGGATATTCCATAAAGTCCTGCTGAAGTAATTGATAGCATTAATACCATCAGCGGTACGCTTGAAGAGTATGCACACCCTATGAACCCAATCATGGCAATTGAAACACATGCACCTAAATGCAATTTATGCCTGCCCGTTCTATCTGCATTCCACCCTGTAAAAAGTATGGATGGAATTGCGATAATTGAAGGAATCATAGCCAGCCAGCCAATTTGCATATTGGTTGTTTCAGAAGATGAAAGTGATTTAATGATCGTAGGCATCCAATACGAGAGAGCATTCACCGCAACAAATCCAGCAATATTAAATAAAGCTAATTTCCAAACTTTCGATTCCTTTAACATACCAAGATGTGATGATTTATTTAATTTTGCACTTAGTTTTCTTTCTCTAACAAGCTCATCTTCAAGCCAAGTTTTTTCCTGTTCTGTTAACCATTTGGCGTTAACAGGACGGTCTGTCAAGTAAAACAAAACCACAATACCTAATAGAACTGCAGGTATGCCCTCTAAGATAAACATCCACCGCCAGCCTGCTAATCCTCCCCAAGTCACAGTATCCATGATCCAGGTAGAAAGAGGCGCACCGATTAATGCACTTAATGGCAAGGCAACAAAAAAGAGAGCAGTTGCCTTACCCCTTTCACGGGCTCTAAACCAATACGTTAAGTAAAGAATAATCCCTGGGACAAACCCTGCTTCTGCAGCACCCAATAAAAAGCGCAAAATATATAAGTGGGTCGCAGATTGGATAAACCCAGTTAATACGACTACAATACCCCAAGTAATCATAATACGGGCAATCCAAAGCCGTGCACCAACTTTGTGTAAAATCAGGTTGCTCGGGACTTCAAAGATGAAATAACTGATAAAGAATAAACCAGACAATAATCCAAACGCTTCAGCCGTTAATGCTAAATCTGCATTCATCTCCAAAGCTGCATATCCCAAATTAACGCGATCCAAGAAAGCAACGACATAGAGAATTAAAATAAACGGCAGTATTCTTTTCATTGTTTTCTTTACAGTACTTCTTTCAACGGTATTAATAGATGTAGCTTTATTCAAATAAATCCCTCCCAGATTCTTGTATCAAAAAGAAAACCCTTACATTTGTAATGTTAGAAAATTCAAACTATATAAACTAGAGTAAAACTCATTGAACTTTCTACTATTTTCAACTAGTTTATATTGGTTTTTTGATACTTCCTATGAAAAAAAGAGCAATCTAACATGAATACTCTACCAACTTAACTCTCTATTCTTATATCTCTAGCTCCCCTAAAGCTAAGAGTGAATCTAAGATCAATAGTAACTGATAGCTTTGTGATGAGTCTCGTAGATCTTTATTAATTAGATTTTCGATCTTGTTAATCCGGTACATAAGTCCACTCATTGATAAAGACAAATCATCCATCGTTTGTTGAAGTTTACCGCCATTAGATAAAAAAACATAAAGTGTTTTCAATAATTCCTTTTGTTTGCCCTCTCCCAATTTATAAAGCGGCCCTAATTCTTGTTTAGCAATTTTTTTAATCCCGCTTACATTTTTCGAATTAATTAAGATTCCAACAATCCCCAAATCTTTAAAATGGATAATTTTTTTCTCAGTTGACATCCTCAAGCTAATAAGGGATTCATCCAAATACTCCAAAACATGTTCAATTTCCTCAGCTTTATCACTAATTCCAATTTTATAGTTGTAATATGAATGAGTCGTTTCAATATGTTTTAAGATTTTTTCCATATTTGGCAGTATATTTGAAGATTCAGGTATCAACATAATGATTTTACCTTCATATTGACCGATGAGTGCTTTATATCCCTGAATGTCTAAGTACTTAGCAATTGATTCTAAAATTTGTTCATAGTCATTGCTATCTTTTGATGTCTTGCCATTCTCTTTATAGTCAATTGCAGCAATATAGAATGGCGTTTCAAGGTCTACCCCCATATAACGGCCGCGATTGATAATTTCTTCTCTAGAGGAATACTGTCCCTTCAAAATTTGTTCTAAAAAATAGCCTTTCATCTTTTCAAGTGCTTCAAAGCTCGTCTTCTCATTTAAAAGGTATAGAGAGGCGGCATTTGCTACCCGCTCGATAAACATAATATTATTTTCGGAGCTTTTCTCTGTTTCTTTTAAATAAAGAAATGTACAATATCCAATTACTTTCTTTTGTACAATAATAGGCGTGACGAGCCGCTCTTGGTTTTCCGTTTTTAGTCTTGTTGTTTCTTTAAATAACGGAAGTGGTTTATTATTTTTTCTATTTTTTCGAATTAAGCTGTCTTTTAGCTCTTTACTCAAACTGCTATACTCGTCTTCGTCCATTCCCGCGTAAACAATTTTTTGGAAGCTTAAATCCTCGATTGAAATCGGTATTTTTAACAAACCAAATGTGGAATCGGCAATATCTTGCAAATTACTCCCGTTTGATATACTTTCTGTTAATTTTTTATGGAATTTGGAAACCTTATCGATATAGTTTCGTTGCTCTAACAATTGCTCGTAAGTATACTCTAATTCTTCAATAATATTACTTTCATGATAGAATTTTAGCTCTTCCTGAATCTCCAGTCCCCAATCCTCCTGAGGCTTCATTTCGAAACAGCATTCAGGGTCACCTTTGGCTACACAACTAATTTCCTTAACAATCAAACTCTTTTTACAAATCGTAGACATATAGCCGCTTGCATACCCCGTTAAAATATGGCATACAGGCATATCTGATTTTCCATGATGTTTAAGATGCTCCTGTGCTTCAAATGAATGAATCCACTTTCCTTTGCCACTGATTGTTTTAATATTTTCCGAATCAACCCATTCAATAAATCTTTCAGACTGGACATCTCCTATATGACCTGTACCTAAATGGAGCACGGCAGCTTGTTTAATTAGATAGTCAATCGAGGTACTTGTTAACATGGCTTCTTCCGCATTACTGACACCCAAACTCCAACCGTAACGAAGCAAAAAACCCTTAGCTCGCTTTAATCCTAAATTCTCGATTATGCCCTTACGCAATAAACCAAAGGCTCCTGCAGTGGTTAGAATTTTCTTATTTCCTTCTTCTATGTAGTTTGGTTCCAGCAGATTGCCTGAGTTAACCTTCATAATCTCACCTTTTCCCTCTAAAGATTAAGTATTAAACTGGTTTGATTCGAACTAGTACCAAAGCTTAAAATAAAGACTCCTTACATTTTTCATACAAGGAGTCATCTTTATAGCGTGTTTTTATTTCTTGAAGGCGGCAGTTACTGCTCCAATATGTTCAAATTCAGCAGTGAAGGTATCTCCATCTTCAATTGTTATTGCTTTTGAAAGTGCTCCAGAAAGAATAACTTCCCCGGCATGGAGAGAAATGCCGTAGCTTCCAAGTGCATTCGCTAACCATGCCACTGCTTGGGCAGGGTGCCCCATTACTGCTGAACCAGCTGCTGAGTCCAAAAACTCACCATTTCTTGTTACAGTCATTTTTACGGCTGCTAAATCTAAACCATCTAGTTTAGCCGTTGTACCTCCGATAATTGCACCAGCGGATGAACCATTGTCTGCAACTGTATCCTCAAATTTGATCTGCCAATCTTTTATTCGGCTATCAATAATCTCTAGAGCTGGAACCACATAGTCCGTAGCTTCAATCACATCGTTCATCGTTACACCCGGACCTTTTAAATCCTTATTCAAAACAAACGCAATTTCAAATTCAATCCTCGGCTGAATAAACTTATGAAGACTAATTGTCTCTCCCTCTCCATACATCATGCTATCAAGAAGATGTCCATAATCAGGTTCGGAAACATTAAGCATTTCCTGCATCGCTTTACTCGTCAGCCCAATCTTTTTTCCAACGACCACAGCACCTTTCGCTACCTTTTGGCGAATTTGGAAAAGCTGGATGTTGTAAGCATCCTCAACAGATATTTCTTCTGTTGAGGATGTGAATGGGGCAATCGGTTTTTTCTGATCTTCTGCTTCCATTAAAGCAGTCGCCGCTTTTTGAATATCCATTACAGCTGTCCCCTTTTCATTAAAGTGTTCATTATACCGTTACAGCTTCAGCTAAAGCACGGTACTTTCCACTATAAAAAACAAGTGGTTCAGCATCTTCTAAATGAATATCTGTTACTCTTCCAATGAATAATGTGTGATCTCCTTCAACATGTTCAGCAGATACCTCACAGGCAATCTGCGCAACCGCCCCGTTTAGTACAGGCTTCCCATCAAGCCGGTCAAATTCAACTTCGCGGTGTTCCTTTAACTGTCCAGCAAAAATCATCGAAAGTTCCTGTTGGTCAGCAGCTAAAATATTAACTGAAAACGTTTGACTTTGTTTAATTTTCTCGAGAATCCTGGCCTTTTCACCAATTGAGATTACTACTAGTTTCGGGTCAAGCGACACAGACATGAAGGCATTGGCTGTCATCCCATGTACATCTCCATCCACATCAGTAGCAATGACGGTTACCCCTGTTGCAAATTTTCCCATCGCGGTTCGAAATTGACGATCATCCATTCTAATAACCTCTCTCTTCTATAAAATTAATCTACTATACTCTTAAGCTTCAATAGTCGGATTATTCTCTGGTAACGTGTCTGTTTGATCACCCCAGAAGGTAAATCCTACATCCATCTCATCTAACGTCCACACAATTGGCTCCCAGTCTGGTTCAAAAATCAAATAGCCATTTGTGAACAATTCTAAGCGTACTCCACTTCCAGGATCGACCACATATAAGTACATTGCTTGTGAAATACCATGCTTACCTGGGCCTTTAAACTTGAGTCCATGTTCCGTTAAGATGTCTGCTGCACGCAGCAAATCTTGAGCATTATCAAGCCAGTAAGACAAATGGTGAATTTGATGTGTTGTTGGTGCGAATGGATCATGGCTTACAGCGATATCATGAACCAAAGGCGTTACACTTAACCAAGCAGCAATTAATGAGTCATCTGGAGCCTGAACGCATTCTCGCATTTTAAATCCTAATTTTTCCATCAAATAATCTGAAATCTCATTTGCCTTTAAGGATGTTAGGATATTAACATGGTCTATTCTGCGTGGTGAAACGCCTTTTGCCCATGATTTATATGTCTGGTTTTTTAACACTGAACGTTTAGATGGCTCAGCTAGTGTTTTTTCCATATCATAATAAATTTCGAAACGGTGTTCACTAGGCAATTTAAAACGAATGGCTCTTCCTTGCCCTGCTTCCACTCCTGCTTCAATCCAGTTTACTTCCGTACCAGCTTCTTCAAGCAAATGTGCAAATTGCTCTACATCTTCCGGACGCTTTGTTCTCCATGCGATATGATCAACATATGACTTTTCGCCAGCTGTTATTGATAATGTGTGATGTTCAAAGTCTCCCCATGCGCGTAAATAATGCGTGCCATTTACCTCTTCTGTTTCTTCTAATCCAATCAATTCCTTAAAAAACCAAAGTGATTTTTGAAGATCTGATGAAACTAATGCTACGTGTCCTAACTTTGCGATTTCTGGTAAACTCATGTTTTTTTCCTCCAATTAATTTTATATTTGAATCTTCAGAAAACAGAAAGCCTTTTCATTTTAAATTAGACAAAATAGGTATTTGGTTCTTGGCCGCAAAGGACTCTTCCATATGTTTCGATTAAACTTGATGGTGTAATGAAACCATGTAAATGCATGGCAAAAAAATCACGATAGACTAATTGTATAGGATTATTATGGTAGGTAAACATGGAACCCACACCAGCAACTAGAAGATCAATCGCTTCCTTACATAATTGATTCACATAGCCGAAGTCTGCCTTTACTTTTACAATTTCAGCCGTATCCATTACCTCTCCACGTTCAGCGCAACTATCAATTTTATCGACAGCACGGTATAAAAACATTTCAGCAGTATCAATTTTCAATTGTGCTTGGGCAACCTGGTGATGTGTTATTGGTGCTTCATTTTGTTTGTGATAAAAGGTATTTCCAATTCCAGCTTTCGGAAGTCTTTCCATATAGAGGTCCATGGCTGCCTGTGCAAGCCCTAATGCTGGTCCTACAATTGATAATGTAAGAGATGGCACAAAAGAAGATCTATATAATGAAACGTCTTTAAGCGGATCAATTAGGTAATGCCCTTTGCTTGCTAAGCGATCCAATGATACACGGTGCTCTGGAACAAAAACATTTTGAATTCTACAGCTATTGCTGCCGGAACCCTTCAATCCCATAACATTCCAGTCATCAAGAATCTCTATTTCCTCACGCGGTACCACCATTATGGCCATTTCCATTCCGCCATTTTCATCTGCTAATGGGAATCCGAAGTAGCACCAATCGGCATGTGGACTTCCTGAAACAAATGGCCACTGGGCTTCTTCCACAAAATATCCGCCTTCGACCTTTTTGATATTACACTTAATAGGTTTAAAGTTACCTGCTAACACAACATCTTTCCCCGCTGAATAAATCTCATTTAAGGCTTTTTCACCAAATGTGTAGGAAATCATATAATCACGAATATTACTTAGGCATACGAACCAACCGGCTGAACCATTACCACGGGAAATCTCTGTTACAACTTCTGTGAACGCTCTCATATTTGTCTGATAGCCGCCAAATATATGCGGCCGTAGTACCTTTAAGAGTCCCTCATTTTTCAAATCATCAACAATCTCTTCTGGAATTCTACTATTTTTATCAATATCTTGGCTAAACTCACGAAGTTTAGGAATTAGAGCACGTGCTCTGTCTACTAATACATTTTTCGTTTCCAACACACTTTGGTTCATAAGAAAACCTCCCGTAATATGGTTGTCATACAAAATTTAGATCTCGTTAACCACTTCCTGAGCTATACCCATTTGATATTTCTCGCTTACGCTGTCTGCAATACGGGTTAGATGTCTTTCCATTAGCTTTTTTGCTAGTTTAGCGTCCCGCTCTTTTAAGCTATAGTAAATCATCCAGTGCTCCGCCTGCGATTGCTTTCTTCGATCCTGTGAAAACAACATTGCTGGATTGCCAACATAATTCAAGTAATCCCATAACTGATTTGCAAGTGTAAAAGTGTAAGGTAACTTAGCCGCTTGATAAATGATTCGGTGAAACTCAATATTGAGAAGAGAATACTCTTCTTCAGAGATTTCTGGATTATCCATCGTAGTCAAGGTATTAAACATTTGAGAAAGTTCTTGCTCATTTAAATTTTTTATCGCATGCTCCGTCATCAATGCATCCAGGGTTGCACAGACCAATAATCGCTCTATAACTTCTTCCCTCTCAGGTCTTTTTACAAATACACCTACTTGGGGAATGATTGACAAAAATCCTTCCTCTGAAAGTTTTGTCATAGCCTTGTGTATGGGTGTGCGGCTGATATTTAAATGCTCTGAAACTTCATTAACATTAATCGCTGTATCAGGTACCCAGACTCCATCAATAATTTGTCTTTTAATATAGCGATAAGCCTGATCTATTTTCATCTCAATACACCTTCAATTCTCATTGGTTGTCGTTACCCCTATAATATTAGTAATTACTCTAAGAGTCTATCACTTTAATACTGATAGGGAGGAAGGTATCAACGGTGTATTAGTAATTAAATCAACACTATTTCTATATTTCACCGTTGAAAAAATCCGAGGTTAGTTTGATAAATCTTTCCTTTTGCTCTACTTGCGCCCAGTGTCCACAGCGCTTGAAGATATGGAGCTGCGCGTTTGGCAAGTAATCCATAACGTAAAGGCTGCTTTCAAGAGGTACAAATCGGTCTTGGTGTCCATGAATGAGTAACATTTCATTCTCCATTTGTTTTAGTGCTGAAGGAGGAACAAGCATGTCAGACAGATGTGATTTTGTGAAATTTTCCTCATAGGATCTGCGTACATCCGGTCTTAAAAACAGCTCTAACCGTTCTGAAACAATTTGCTCCAGTTTATCCTCTAGAATACTCTTATCGTATAAGAACCAGCTTAATAGATTTTTAAATGCAACCGGGTTTGGATCTTTATGGAAGTTTGCTAATTTTGCAAGTTCTGGGGTAGGTTCTTTCAAGCCGCCTCCTGCTCCCATTAAAACTACACGGTCAAACCTTTCTGGAGCGTACATAAGAAGGTGAAGTGCAACAACACCGCCCAAGGAATTTCCAACCAAATGGGCTTTTTCAACCTTTAAAGCATCCATTAGTGAAAGTACTTGGTTAACCCTAATCTGCATCCACTCTGCTCCATTTTGAGGATATTCTTCAGGATGATCTGTATTACCGAAGCCATAGAAATCTGGTGCCACAACGTGGAATTTATCTTGAAAACGAGGTAGAATTTCCTTCCAATTCGACTCCCCGCTTGCACCTGGTCCGCTGCCGTGCAGGAATATAATGGTCTCAGATGACTTATTATCGCCACCTTCATTAATAAAAGTTTGATAGTTTCCGGTTTGGATCTTCCGTTTCATTACTTCAGCCATTTTTTATTTCCCTCACTTTACAAATTAAATTCAAACGATTGATTCTTCTAACTAAAATTTTAGTTCTTGTGTTATACACCATCTATGTAGTGTAAAATTGATGAAAAAGCGCTTTCATTAACTAACTATAATTTTACCTAGTGGATTTTAATCTGTCAATCAATTCTAAAAATTTATTTAATTCAAATTTATCTGCCGGTTTTATTGTGAATATGGATCACCTTTTAACAATAAGCGGTCTTTTGATAACCTCCATAACTTCAGAGGCTGGCAAACCATTTTCAATTAGTTGAACCATTACTTTCATATATTTGTGAATATGATGGAAGTATTTTTTGTAGCCTGCGCACAAATAGTTTAACCCTGGTTCACCATCAGGAGTTATTAGGAAGCGTTGTTTTGGGCATTCTCCATTGCAGGCAAAACGAACCTCACAGCTTTGGCAGTACTTCGGCAGAGAGGATTTTTTGTTTTCCCCAAACGCCCGCTGCTTATTTGAATCCATCATCTCACTAAATGTGTCATTAAAGATATTCCCCAGCTTGTATTCAGGATACATAAAGTGATCACATGAATACGCATCTCCATTGTGTTCAACTATTCCCGCCCTCCCACACGTTTCGGCAAAAAAACATGTTGTCGCTGGAAGTCCTAACCATGAGGTAAGAGCGTGCTCAAAGTTCATTACATGGATTTTACCGACATCTTTTCTTACCCACTCATCGAAAATAGCAATTAGAAAATCTCCATATTTTTCGGAATCTACTGTCCAGGCAGAGACAGCTTTCTGGGCTTCTTCCTGTTTTACAGAGGGTGGTGTGGCATGTCGAAGGCCAAGTTTTATCGCTTCGGTATCTGGCAATCTTTCCACTATAGGAATAAACTGTATGAACTCTACTCCCTCTTTCTTAAAAAAGTTATAAATTTCTAACGGATACCTAGAAGAATTCTTTGTTACACATACGAGTACATTAAAGGAAACATTATATTTTTTTAATAAATGAAGTGCATATAGCACCCTATGGAAAGTCGGTTTTCCACCACGGTCTACTCTATAGCGGTCATGGATGGATTCTGGTCCATCAAGACTCAAGCCTACAAGAAAGTTATGATCGGCCAAAAACTTGCACCATTCTTCTGTTAACAGGGTTCCGTTTGTCTGGAGCGAATTGGTGATTCGTTTTCCTGTCCCATATTTCTTTTGTAATTCAATTACCCGCTTGTAAAAATCAAGGCCCATTAATGTTGGTTCTCCGCCCTGCCATACGAACGGGATTTCATCAACATCTTGAGCTTTTATGTATTGGCTAATAAATTCCTCTAGTGTCTCATCTGACATTCGGAAACGACTTTTCCCTGAAAATAGTGCTTTCTTTTCCGTATAAAAACAGTAATGACAATCTAGGTTACAAATAGGACCTGATGGTTTAGCCAGTATATGAAATGCTTTCGTCGCAGTTTTTGTATTCTCCATCTTATCTTCCTCTTTTCTTTAAAATAAAAGCCAGTAACGCTGATGTATTGTTACTGGCTTCTTTATTTTCTTCCAATGGATCATGTTTCTATTCTATTGTAGTTCGTAAACTACTTTTTCAAGCTCGCCTGAAAACTCAAAATTCCCTTCATTTTCATAGAAAGGACTCACTGGATAATGAGTATCCCTGCCGATGTCCAATCCTTCAAAACTAATTTTAAATTTATGAGTTTGATCGATTGTTACATTTCCCGCCTCTTTCCCATTGATAAAGAGACTACCAATACCTGTATGAGGGGTAGCAGGTTTAAACTCATACTTGATCGTGGATTGGCCAACAGGGGCTTTTGATTCAATCCGATAAACCTTTGTCCCAACGTTATACTCATAAACTAGTTTGTTATCTTTAATATAAAGTGAATAGCCGCTCTCATAGTTTCCTAATGCTAGTAGGACACCTTCATCCGATTCTTCCCGATTAATCGGAACCGTAATCGAATAGTGACGGTTTATGATAAATGGTGAAGCACCTTCTGGCAGCAGTGACATTCCTGGATAGAAGGTAAAGGTATTCCGGGCACGATTAGAATCACTAGGAATCACTAAAAACCCATCTCCCATTATGTCGGTCATTGGCAGAACATCATATTTTTTTGCTTCTTTGTCCCATAACTTCTGAAGTTCTTTTAACTTTTCTGGATATTTTGCCGCTAGGTTGTTTGATTCCGTAGGATCTTCTACTAAATGGTAGAGCTGCCATAGGTCATTTTTATATGGCTGCCCCTTCGTATGAAGAGCAATGGCTTTCCAGCCGTCATGGTAGATGGCCCGCTGGCCGTTGTTCTCGTAATATTGTGTAACTTTTCCTGGAGTTTGACTATTGTTAAATGTATCAGCAAAACTCTCACCTTGAAGCGGAATTTGTTTTACTCCCCTTATTTCTTTCGGCACCTCGATTCCCGCTAAGTCATAGACAGTTGGAGTAATATCGCTTACGTGTACATACTGATTACGAATTTCCCCTTTCTCTTTAATTGCTGCCGGGTAATATACAATCATTGGTGTTTTAGTTCCCGCTTCATACATCGTAGATTTATACAATTTAAATGGCGTATTACTAACCTGTGCCCAGCCAGCCGGGAATTCAACTTTTGTTTTGTCAGTACCAAAATTATCTATATTTTCGACGATATCATTTATGGTTTCTGGCAAATCGTTGTATGCCAATGTATGATTGATCGAACCTGTAGCTTTCCCCATAGCACTCGCACCGTTATCGGATAAAAAGACAATCATTGTATTATCTAGTTCGCCGACAGAACGTAAATTATCAATAAAACGTCCAATTTGCTCATCGGTATGTGTTAAGAAACCTGCATAAGTTTCTTGTAGACGAGCAAAAGCTCTTTTCTCATCATCTGTAAGCTGGTCCCAAGGTTTTACTCCTGGGTTAAGCGGCGATAACACTGAATTATTTGGTATAATACCTAGTTCCTTTTGCTTGTTGAATCTGTCTTCACGGATTTTATCCCAGCCTTTGTCGTAGACCCCTTTGTACTTATCGATGTATTCCTGAGGAACCTGAACCGGCTGGTGTTGAGCGCCGAAGGCTAGATACAGGAAGAAAGGCTTTTCTGGACTAATCGAGGCTTGGTCAGTAACATACTGATTGGCTTTATCTACAATGTCCTCCGAAAAATGATAGTTTTCCTTTTCCGGTGCATCAATAAAACTATTATCTTGGACAAGTTCTGGCTTATACTGATCACTGGAATCTTCCAAGATTCCGTAAAAACGGTCAAAGCCCTTACCGAGCGGCCAATTTTCAAACGGACCCGCAGGAGTTGCCTGGTGGGATGGAGATAAATGCCATTTCCCCAATGCATAGCTATTATATCCTTCTTCCTTAAGTACCTCCGCGATCGTGCCCGCTTCGGGATTGATCCGTCCCCGTTTATTCGGATATTCTGGTCCCATATCAAAATTGGCTACCGTTGCCATTCCAATATCATGAGGATTCCGCCCCGTCAGCAAGGCAGCACGTGTTGGAGAACACACTGGTGTAACATGAGAATTGTTGTAGCGAAGCCCGTTCTCCGATAACATATCTAAGTTTGGTGTTTGGATTTCTGATCCATAGCTTCCAAGGTCTGAATACCCTGAATCATCTAAAACAATATACACGATATTTGGTTTTGGAGAGTCTTCTCCTTCTTTTTGCTTCCCATTTTCATTCTTTACATTGGTCTTGTTAGTTTCTGCTTTTACTTCCTGCTCCATAAAGTTTTTATATGAACATCCTGATAATAATGCTAAGGCCGAAGCAAATACGGTTAACTTCTGAAATGGTGATTTACTTAATACTTTTAAACGATTATCCAACATATTTCCTCCTCTATTCCGTGAGTCTGGCACCAGCCATAGTGCGCCATCTGTAACTATATGTTTCCTTCATAACAGGAGACACCCCTTTCTATGTTGTAGTGAATGTAACCATTCAGCCATCCAAAAGAATGAGGTGTCTTTAATTTTTAAGTAGCTTTATGAATTTAAGGTAACCTCTAAATCCTTTTTCGGTTTCATAACGGTTACCGCCCAAATTAGAGCTAAAAGAATTAATCCTACAGAACTAATTGCTATCGGGAAACGGCCAATATCTTGATTAAAAATATTTAGGATCACTTGAAATCCAAATGGTCCTAGGATACCGCCTAATCCTTGGCCCACTACGACTAACCCTACTTGAGGAGGAGCACCAACAGGAGTAAGTTCTGAGACTTTGGTAAATACTCCAGGAAGTCCTATTCCCATCCCAGCACCGCCGATGATACTGCCGGCAAAAATCATTGTTAAGTTAGGAGAAAAATAACAGATGACCATTCCTAAACCCGTTACAAAGACTCCGACTGGAAGGTAGAAGTTTGGAAGTGCATGTTTTACTTTTCCAAAAACAAACCCAGCTAGCAGTGTCCCAAAAGTAAATATAGAGATTGCTAAACCAGCCTCCGTTGCACTGCCTAATTTATCACCTTGAATAACAACAGAAATGTTTGTTACATAACCAAAAATTAATGCAGAAAAAATCACCTGTCCTAAACATACCCAATAGATTGCCTTAGGAAACTTGACCTTAGCCTTTGAGCCAGTCGCTTCTGATACCTTTTTCTTCTCAGGTTCAGGAAGATAAACAATAGTCAAAGCCAGTATCCATATTGGGAAAAGGTACGTAAGGAATCCATATTGCCAGCCAAAGGAATCTGCTAAAATTCCTCCGCCTAATTGGAAGAAGATTGCTCCAATACATGCAATCGTGGAGGTTCCAAAACCAATTAAGAAATCTCTTTCCCTGCCATCAAAGAAATCTGTAATAATATCTATTGATAACGGCATTGTTATCCCTACACCAAGCCCTAGTAGTCCTCTCATTGCAATAATTAACGGAAGGTTATCAATAAAAGTTGGGAGTGTTCCGCCGATAATAAATAAGGACAACCCGATAAATAACAATGTTTTCTTTTTAAACACTTTTGTTAGTTTTCCATAAAATAGAGCAGGTACAATTTGTATAAGACCCGGGAAAGTAGCTACCAACATGACAATGGTGGGATCATAATCTGGAAATGCCTTAATAATGTCGGCCATAATCGATCCTGCTACTCCTGCTGCAACATCTTGGAAAGCTAGAATGACGACCAAAAATTTAAGCATATTTCTACTGATATTTTTTGCCATTTTTTATCCCCCTTGTATTTGTTTTTAGTTTTCAAAAAGCAACTTGTAATCGTTTTCATTTAATTAAAAGAAAAATCACTCTGCTCTGCTTGTGGCCCGCAAGCAGCAATAGCTGAAATTTCAGTTTTTGCTCAAACTAAAATTTTACATTCCTACTTTTCACGATTTTACCGGTAAAAACCATGAAAAAAAGCACTTCCTTTAACTAACTGTAATTCTACAGTCGTATAAAATACTTGTCAATATATTCATAATCATTTTTATTTTCTGAATAATTAACTACACAATTTCTCAATTTAAATTAAAAAAACACACATTTTCTATTGATTTTTAGCTAATTTCTTTGTGAAAATCTGAACTCTATTAATATTTTTTTACTATGGAACAGAAGCTAAAATTATATATATTTTAATTTTTTTTAAATGTAAACGTCTTCACTTAGATTTAGTTGATTTAAAATTTAAGAAAATATGTTATATTCTAATAAATGAAAAATGGGAGTGAAAAAATGAATACACTTGTCCAGCGTGCCTATAACTTTAATGCAGGTCCATCTGCTCTTCCGTTAGCAGTTCTTGAGAAAGCCCAACAGGAACTTATCGATTTTCGTGGCACGGGTATGTCAGTCATGGAGCTCAGCCATCGTAGTGCTGCCTATGAAGAAGTACATAACAACGCCATTGCACTTCTAAAAGAATTGTTATCTATTCCGGAAAATTACGAGGTCCTGTTTCTCCAAGGAGGAGGAAGTCTCCAATTTTCAATGATTCCCATGAACTTTTTGAAACCAGGAGAAAAAGCAGGATATATCATGTCCGGGTCATGGTCTGAAAAAGCATATTCTGAAGCAAAACTATTTGGGGAGGCTTATCATGCTGCCTCTACGAAGGAAGGACAATATCGCCGTGTCCCTCAATTTGACGAGTTGAAATACAATCCGACAGATGCCTATATTCATCTCACATCAAATAATACGATATACGGGACACAATGGAAGGACTTCCCAGATACAGGTGATGTACCATTGATTGCGGATATGTCCAGTGATATCTTATCCAAGCCTATTGATGTCAGCAAATTTTCATTAATTTATGCCGGCGCCCAAAAGAATCTTGGTCCTTCTGGTGTTACAGTAGCAATCATTCGCAAAGATCTGCTTGAAAAAGCGAATCCTAACATTCCGACTATGCTAAAGTATAGCACCCATTCAAAAAACAACTCTTTATATAACACACCGCCTACATTCGGAATTTATATGCTTGGCGAAGTTTTGAACTGGATAAAAGAAACAGGCGGAATTAATGAACTAACCAAACGAAACGAGGAAAAAGCAAAACTCATTTATGACGCAATCGATCAAAGTAATGGGTTTTATGTTGGTCACGCCGAAGTCGAAAGCCGCTCACTTATGAATATTACTTTCCGAGTGAAGGATGAAGAATTAGAGAAGAAATTCTTAGCTGAAGCAAAGAATGAAGGATTTATCGGTGTAAATGGTCACCGCTCTGTTGGAGGCTGCCGTGCATCTACCTACAACGCTGTCCCATACGAAACATGTAAAGCATTTAGTGAATTCATGGTGAAATTTCAAAATGCAAATCAATAAGTAAAATAAAAAGGGAAATATATAATTTTATATACTTCCCTTTTTTATTTTTCTAAACAAACGATATCCTTTTCTGACACTGTTAATGATAAAGAAAGGTATAGGAATATTATATTTATAAATAAAAGGCAGATAAATTTTGTAATAAGCCTTTTTCAGGTCATCCCACTTACGGCATTTACCCTGTTTATAAAAATCTGATACATCTACTATATACCCTCTCCCATTACTCATCACAACATTTTTTCCGTGTACATCAAAGGGATTCAGTCCAACCGACCTTGCATACGCAATCCCCTTATCTACATCGTGAATAACAGACTCAGGAATTCGGATTCCTTTCACCACCGCATTGAATAGATTAACGCCATCAATCCTTCTTAAGATTAAATAATTATCTCCGTAATCAATTAATGAAGAAAAGGATGGATGATTTCCGAGCCTCTTATATACTTCAACTTCTTTTTTTAATTCCTCAGGATTTCTTCCATACACCTTTACAACCCATTTAGGATTTGAGTGGTGCAAAAAGACACCTGCATAATTCCCGCTCCCAATTGTTTGCCAAGTATTCGAGTAATTTTTTACAATAATGGGATCAAATGGGCCATCGGTTGATAATTGGATATTGGGCAATAATTCACTTCCAATTAATTTTGTATATTTCTCAATTTTCATTTGTACACCTCAAAACAAACTGATAAAATTTCTTTCCTTTTAGTATACATCTCATATACACTTAGAAAAGATAAAATATTCTTTACTTTTAAAAAAACTTTATTACCTATGTATAATGAGGTGTTACTGTGTTATTTCCCACTTTAGAAACAGAACGGTTAAAACTAATTGAAATTACTCCTATTCATGCTGGCAGCTTATTTGAAATTTTATCATTAGATGAAGTAACCAGATATTACGGGACAGATACTTTCAGATCTATTGAAGAAGCCAAAAAGTTAATTGACATGTTCCGGAAAAATTTCTATGAAAAACGTTCCATGCGCTGGGGAATCGCCCTCAATGAAAACAATAAATTTATCGGAACATTAGGCCTCAATGGGTTACAGCTAAAAAATAAAAAAGCTGAAATTGGCTATGAAATACATCCCTCCTATTGGAGGCAAGGCTATACTTCAGAAGCGATCAAAGAGGTTTTGCGCTATAGCTATCAAGAGTTGGGATTAAATCGCATAGGGGCTGTCGTTTATTTAGAAAACGAGGCTTCAAGTAATCTTCTTCAAAAATTAGGTTTTAAAAAAGAAGGGGAATTGCGTGATTATTTGTTTCAAAATAATTCATATCATACCACCAGTATGTTTTCTTTACTAAAGCGTGAATGGGAACTGCTTGCAGCTGAATCAATGGGTGCACAAGCTTAATAAAAAGCCAGGAAAATCTCCTGGCTTACTCTTCAAAATAATCTCTAAACGCTTTGGGATCATTGGTTTCTTTTCCCTGATAATAGGGATTATTTTCAGTAGAATCCTGCGGGTCGAGATTTGTCTTAATAATCAAGTGTGGTCCTGATGGCTGCTCCACAATGATTCTGTCGTTTAATTGGTCGAAATCAGGCAGTTTGTTATTTCCAGGTTGTCTAGGCTCCATAACTGTGACACCTCCTAAAAATAGGTTGCTGATTTTTCTTTTTTATCATACATTCTTTCTTTTATTATAAAATAATAAAAAAGAAAAAACTAGGAAGTAGAGACTTCCTAGTATGGTTATTCTTCTTCGACGCCGAGTAAGAAATCTGGGTTTAATTCTTCAAATTCTTCGTCGTCAACATCCATTCCCCAATCATCGTCATCATCATGGCATCCCTTTGGATTAATGGCGACACATACTTTTGTTTCGCCAATGACTTCCACGAGGAATTCCCTTTCAACATGAACAATAATTCGATTGCCATTCGGGGAGATAACGGCTTCACAACAATTTGGCTGCTGCAAGACTCGAGCACAAATTTCATTGTCATCCAAGCAATCATGGTCACGGTATCGTAACTTAATGACATCTGTATACTGAACCTTCTCAGTGACTACTTCTGTTCTGGTATTATCATTAAATGAATACCAAACGTTGATGTCATACGAGCCGTGTATCTCTACAGTTTTGCCGACTTTTTTCGCGTTGTATTTATGGTTGATAATCCAACATCCAAGAATGCTTGTTGGACTATGTGCCGGGCTAATCGTATGATTGGACTGGGTGAATTTACGCCCTTTCGCTACTACGGCCTTCGTAATTATCTCTCTGTATTCTCCCATTTCGCGCGAACCCTCCTCATTCATTTTCATTTCATCCTATGCAAGATATTAGACTAGTGTGCGATATATTTCTGCGAATACTGGTTAAAAGTTTAGTCATAGTTCATTTTATGCGGGAGCTTTAGGTAGGTTCCTTTTTAGGCATGTACTTTACGTAAAGGGGGTATTTTTCTATAAGGGCTATTTAACGCAAAAAAAACCAGGCTTTAGGAAAGCCTGGTTTGGTTTATTTAATGTTCGTGGTCATGGTCGTGATTTCCGCAAGATCCACCGTTATTTATACTTGCACCTGTTTCACCTTTTAACACATCTCCGCCAGTTGACTCAATAATAACATCTGTTACCTTATTAGAGATTGTAGTAGCGATCAACTGAAGCAATTCATTTACTTCCAATTGGGACTGCTTAAATTCTTGAACAACTGGAATTTCATCTAATTCCTGTTCAATCGAAGCAATTTTGTCTTCTACTTTTTTCAATGCCTCAGGCTTACCGTAATGCTGTAAATTAACAGCTTGCTTTTGCAAACCCTTAATATCTGAAATTAACGTACTAACCTTTGGGTTTACGTGAATCTGTGCTTCTGCACGTTTAAAGAAATCAACTTCCTCCGTATCAGCTATAATGCGCGCCAATTCTTGTGCACGCGCAATGATATCATCTTTTGTATACTTCGCCACTTTACTCCACCTCGACTGGTTCTAATTCTTCCACCATTTCTCCGTTTAATGACCATGTTTTTGTATCAGTAATTTTCACCTTAACAATTTTTCCTATTGCTGATTTAGGAGCTGCAAAATTCACAAGCTTGTTTCTAGAAGTGTATCCTGCAAGGACATCAGGGTTGTTCTTGCTTTCCCCTTCAACAAGAACTTCAACAATTTGGCCTTTATATTTTTTCATCGCTTCTGCAGATAGCTCGTTCACCAAAGCATTTAAACGCTGTAAACGTTCCTTCTTAACTTCCATTGGAACATTATCCTGCATTTTTGCAGCTGGAGTTCCTTCACGAGGAGAATAAATGAACGTATAAGCTAATTCATAACCCACTTCACGATATAAAGATAATGTTTCTTCAAATTGTTCATCCGTTTCATTTGGATAACCAACGATAATATCAGTGGTTAATGCAACATTTGGGATAGCCGCTTTAATCTTGCGAACTAGCTCTAAATATTGTTCTCTCGTATATTTACGAGCCATAATTTTTAAAACATCAGTTGATCCTGATTGAACAGGCAGGTGAATATGATCCATTAGATTACCGCCTTTTGAAAGGACTTCAATCAAATGATCATCAAAGTCACGTGGGTGACTTGTCGTAAAACGAATACGTGGAATATCAATCTTCCGTAATTCATCCATAAGGTCACCTAGACCATAGTTCATACCTTCTAAATCTTTTCCATATGCATTAACGTTTTGACCCAATAGAGTAACTTCCTGATAACCCTGTGCAGCTAAGTGACGTACTTCCTGGATAATCTCTTCCGGACGTCGGCTTCGTTCCTTACCACGTGTATAGGGAACGATACAATAGGTACAAAATTTGTCACAGCCATACATAATGTTAACCCACGCCTTAATATTTCCGCGTCTTACTTTTGGAAGGTTTTCGATAACGTCACCTTCTTTAGACCACACCTCAACAACCATTTCTTTGGACATGTACGCTTCATGTAAAATATTTGGCAGACGATGAATATTATGAGTACCAAAAATCATGTCAACTTGGTTATAGGTTTTTAAGATTTTATTGACAACAGATTCTTCCTGGGACATACATCCACATACACCTAAAAGTAAATCCGGTTTCTCTGTCTTCAAATGCTTTAAATGTCCTAGTTCACCAAACACTTTATTTTCAGCGTTTTCACGAATGGCACACGTATTTAAGAGGATAACATTCGCATCTTCTGTATTGTCAGTCGGTTCATAGCCTAAAGCCAAAAAGATACCAGCCATTACTTCTGTATCATGTTCGTTCATCTGGCAGCCATAGGTACGGATATAAAACTTCCTGCCTTCCCCCATGCCGCGAAACTCTTCAGGAATGGAGAAATCGTTATGGTATTTAACTTCTTCTTTACCACGTTTTTTAGCGTCTTTTAAGGAAGGCGCTGTAATGACCTGCTCAAAGTATTGACTGTAATCCTTGGCGGATTTTTTGTCCGAAGAATTAGTAGCTTCAATTTGTTTAGATTCTAAACGCTGTTTTTCATTCATTAGTAAAAAAATCTCCTTTCAATGGTTTTAGCAGATGGTGTCTATTAATATTAATAAAGTAAATTTTTACCTGTACATAGTGTTAGAGCGCTCCTAACATACTTCTGCACATTATTATAGTATAAAGGTTAATAGGATTGAAAACAATAGAAAATCCCGTAGCAGCACACTACGGGACGTTTTCAAATTGCTATTACATAAATTCGCCAACTAATTTATCAAAATATCCTTGATCAAGGTTTAAATCAGCCTTTGATAAAGGAGTTTCAGAGTAACCATTGATTAATTCCTGATAAGATTGACGTTCTGTGTTTTGATAAATTAAACCAGTAACTAAGCCATTGTGCTTCATCAAAGTCTGCATAGCTTCTTCACGGTTTGAAGGATCATAACCTTCAATATCGCTTAATTTCGTTAGATTTTCTTTAAACCAGTCATATGTGTTGACTTTATTATACGTTACACATGGGCTGTATACGTTAATTAAAGAGAACCCTTTATGCCTAATACCTGCTTCAATTAAAGCAGTCAAATCCTTTAAATCCGTTGAAAAACTTTGTGCAACAAACGTTGCTCCAGCAGTTAGGGCCATCTCCATTGGAGAAATAGCTTGTTCAACCGAACCCATCGGAGTTGATTTTGTTTTAAATCCAGCAGCGGAACGCGGAGACGTTTGTCCCTTTGTTAAGCCATAGATTTGGTTATCCATTACAACGTAAGTAATATCAATATTTCTTCGAATTGCATGGATTGTATGACCCATACCAATTGCAAAACCGTCTCCGTCACCGCCGGAAGCGATAACCGTTAAATCACGGTTTGCCATTTTCACACCTTGTGCGATTGGTAATGAGCGGCCATGAATTCCATGGAAGCCATATGAATTAATGTATCCAGAGATACGGCCAGAACATCCAATACCAGAAATAACAGCTAAGTTTTCAGGCTCAAGACCTACATTCGCTGCTGCACGTTGCATTGCCGCTTGTACAGAGAAGTCGCCACAGCCAGGGCACCAGTTCGGTTTTACATTATTTCTAAAGTCTTTAAAAGTGGCCATGTTTAGAACAACTCCTTACATTTTGTATATACTTCGTGTGGTAAGAACGGATTACCGTCATATTTTAAATGTTTAATAATCTTCTCTGCATGACCGACATTCATTTTCATAATGTTAGCCAATTGTCCAGTAGCGTTGTTCTCAACAACTACTACTTTTTTAGCTGAACGAACAAGTGGTAATACTTCGTCCGTTGGGAATGGGTGAATCAAACGAATCTGAGCATGGTTTACTTTTAAGCCATCGTTTTCTAAACGAACCATTGCTTCTTCAATTACACCACGAGTTGAATTGAATCCAACAAATAAGACGTCTGCATCTTCATGTTTCACATTTTTATAAACTGGTGTGTTGAAACGAATATTTTCCACCTTACGGAATCGCTTGTCCATCTGTGCAATTCTGTTTGCTGCCGATTCAGATGGTTTACCCGTTTCATCATGTTCAACACCTGTTACATGGTGGATACCATTTTTCATACCAGGGATGACACGTGGTGAAACTCCATCAGCCGTCACTTCATAACGTTTGAAATATCCTTTGTTTTCATTTTCAGGAATTTCATCTGTTACCAGCTTACCGCGTCTGATTTCAACTTTATCGATACTTAAAGGTTCAACTGTCTGCTTACCTAGAGAAAGTTGAAGATCTGTAAGAACAATTACAGGACATTGATATTCTTCAGCAAGGTTAAATGCTTCAGCAGTATCATAGAATGCTTCCTCTACAGTACTTGGAGCCATTACGATTTTAGGGATTTCTCCATGTGTTCCATAGATCATCGCCATTAAATCAGACTGTTCTTGCTTTGTTGGTAATCCTGTAGATGGACCTCCACGCTGGGTGTCAACAATAACAAGCGGAGTTTCTGTAATACCAGATAATCCGATTGCTTCCATCTTTAATGATAGTCCTGGCCCAGCAGATGCAGTAATTGTGCGAACACCAGCATAGTTGGCACCAATTGCCATTGTACATGCTGCAATTTCATCCTCTGTTTGAATAACCGAACCACCAAGTGCAGGAAGCTTTTTAATTAAATATTCCATTATTTCAGAAGCTGGTGTAATTGGGTAAGCGGCCATAAAACGGCAGCCAGCTGCGACAGCTCCTAATGCAATTGCGTCATTTCCAATCATGAACATGCGCTGCTTGCCGTCAGCTTTTTCAAGTTCCATTATTTCAACGCCATCTACAAGCTGTTTTTTCATATAATCATATCCAGCTTTAATGGCATCCATGTTTTTCGCAACTACTTGCGCACCTTTTTTACCAAAAATCTCTTGAACTACTTCTTCAAAAACATGAATATCGAGATTCAAGACAGCTGATGTAGCACCAATGGCTACCATGTTTTTCATTAGGGAAGTTCCTAATTCAGTAGCAATTTCTGTAAATGGAACCGCATACAATGATGCTTGTGTATCTTCTGGTTTCTTCGGCGTGAATTTTGCATCAGCAAGGATAACACCTTTGCTGTGTAACTCTTTGTAGTTTAAATCGATAGTTTCTTGGTCAAAAGCGACAAGAACATCAAGATCATCAGAGATTGAACGAACTTCTGTCGTACTTACTCTGATTTTGTTGTTTGTATGACCGCCTTTAATACGAGATGAAAAGTGACGATAACCATACAAATAATAACCTAGGCGATTCAATGCAATAGCAAATATTTCCCCTGTACTTTCAATACCTTCCCCTTGTTGTCCGCCAACTTTCCACGAAAGTTGATTGATCATGACTTACACCCCTTTGGATATGTAAAAAGTATATTTTAAAATCACTAATAGTGTAGCACTTTTCCGAGTAAATCACTAGAATTTAGTCTTTTAAAGTACTAAAGACTAAATAATATGAATTCAGAAGATGTACTAAACGCTTACAATTCTAGACCTCTAAACCAAAAATTGCAACCCTTTCAGACGAAATATTGTCTAAAATATGAATATTTTTTTATATTTAAAAAATTGACATTTAGTAATTCTGCATATCTCACTATAAAATTGCTATAAAACGTTGTTATTATGCGGTTTATGAAGGTATCTAATAAGATATACTACTTTAATACTCTATTATGGAAATCGCTTTCATTTATATTAGAATAGCATTATTATAATGATTTGTATATAAAAATACCTGCTTATAATTTAAGCAGGTAAAAGTTTATTATATTTATCCTGTTTCACATCTTTGATTCTATCTCCTTCATCTTGGTTCAACAATAAGCTTTATAGCCGTGCGTTCTTCACCATCAATCTGAATATCAGTGAACGCAGGGATGCAAATCAAATCAACTCCGCTAGGTGCTACAAATCCTCTTGCAATCGCTACTGCCTTAACAGCTTGATTCAATGCACCTGCACCAATCGCCTGTATTTCTGCTGCACCTCTTTCACGCAGAACTCCAGCAAGTGCACCAGCTACAGAATTAGGATTAGATTTTGCTGAAACTTTTAATATTTCCATTCCTAGCTCCCCCTTGTATAATCCCGATCCTGGCATGAGCAGTTTCATGAGCAAATCAGGTTTATAAGATTCCACTGCTACTATATTCATTCTGTAAAAGACATATTCCGGCTTGGACAAAAAAAGTGCTTTTTTACCAATAAAAAGAATAACCTTCCATAAGTGGAAGGTTAAGAATACCAAGGATTATCTTCATTAATTAAAATTCTTTCCATTTTTTTGCACTTGCCAGTTTTTCTGTCAAGTTCCATGTAGACTCCACTAAGCTGGGTTCTGCCAGCCTTAGGAACTTCAAATCTTACCGGTAGGCTTGTAAGGAACTTTGTGATGACCGCTTCCCTTTCCATACCAAGAATTCCATCATAAGGACCTGTCATTCCTACATCCGTTAAGTAGCCTGTGCCATTTGGCAGGACGCGGCTATCTGCTGTTTGCACATGCGTATGTGTACCCACGACAGCAGAAACTCTTCCATCTAAATACCAGCCCATAGCTTGTTTTTCACTTGTAGCTTCAGCATGAAAATCCACAAAGATAAAAGGTGTACGCTCTTGAGCGATTTCGATTAATTCATCTGCCTTTTTAAAAGGACAATCTAGAGGAGGCATAAAGGTCCGCCCTTGCAAATTGATGACAGCTACTTCTATGTCATTCACCTTAAAAAACGCTAACCCTTTTCCAGGAGTCCCTTCTGGAAAGTTAGCAGGACGTACCATATTTTTCGCTGATTCAATGAATTCAAAAATCTCCTTGTTATCCCATGCATGATTTCCAAGGGTTACAGCCTGAGCGCCAGAACCTAAAAACTCTCGATAGATTTTTTCTGTTATACCTCTGCCGCCTGCTGCATTTTCACCATTAATAATGGTGAAATTCGGTCGATATTTTTCTTTAATTTTTGGCACATACTCTTTTACCATATCTCGACCTGGTGATCCTACAACATCTCCAATAAATAATAAGTTCATTTGTTTTCCTTTCAAAAGCATTTATTTACTATAAATTGTATCACACTTTTATATTATTTAACCGTAAGTGGAATTACGAAAAAAATAAAGCAGTGCTTTGAGCACCGCTTTATTTTGCGTATTCTACAGCCCGTGTTTCACGGATGACTGTCACTTTAATATGTCCTGGATAATCAAGTTCTTCTTCTATTCGTTTTCGAATATCACGAGCCAAACGATGTGCAGCTAGATCATCAACCGCATCTGGTCTTACAATGATCCGCACCTCTCTGCCTGCTTGGATTGCAAACGACTTCTCAACACCATCATAGGACTCAGAAATTTCCTCCAGCTTTTCTAAACGGCGGATATAGTTTTCTAGAGTTTCACTGCGTGCTCCAGGTCTCGCAGCTGATAAAGCGTCAGCAGCAGCCACTAGAACGGAAATGGTTGATGTTGGTTCCGTATCACCATGGTGTGAAGCAATACTATTGATAACCACTGGGTGTTCCTTGTATTTTGTTGCAAGTTCAACCCCGATTTCAACATGGCTTCCTTCCACTTCATGGTCAATTGCTTTTCCAATATCGTGTAACAGACCTGCACGACGTGCAAGAGTCTCATCCTCACCAAGTTCAGCTGCAAGCAAGCCCGAAAGCTGTGCAACCTCCATTGAGTGCTTTAAAACATTTTGACCGTAACTTGTACGGAACTTTAAACGTCCTAGGATTTTAATAAGATCCGGATGTAATCCATGAACTCCGACTTCAAAAGTCGTTTGTTCACCGACTTCACGGATGTACTCATCCACTTCACGACGAGATTTCTCGACCATTTCCTCAATTCGTGCAGGATGGATACGTCCATCTTGGACTAATTTTTCAAGCGCTAATCGCGCCGTCTCTCGACGAATCGGGTCGAATCCTGATAGAATAACAGCTTCTGGAGTATCATCGATAATCAAGTCAATTCCTGTAAGTGTCTCTAGTGTACGGATATTTCTTCCTTCACGGCCAATAATACGACCTTTCATCTCATCATTTGGAAGGTTGACTACAGATACAGTCGTTTCCGCAACATGGTCAGCAGCGCAACGCTGGATTGCAAGCGATAGGATTTCCTTCGCTTTCTTATCTGCTTCCTCTTTCGCGCGGTTTTCGCTTTCCTTAATCATTATCGCAGTGTCATAGGTTAACTCCTGCTCCATTTTATCGATAATGATGTTCTTCGCTTCCTCACGAGTCAAACTCGAAATACGTTCAAGTTCAGTTTTTTGTGTTCGTACCAACTCGTCCACTTTGCTTTCCATCTGTTCAATATGCTGTTGTCTTTGGTTTAGAGAATCATCCTTCTTTTCTAATAGAATTTCTCGTTTATTTAACGATTCATCCTTTCGATCTAAATTCTCTTCTCTTTGCAGTAAACGGTTTTCTTGTTTTTGCAGTTCATTTCTTCGTTCACGAACCTCACGTTCGGCTTCTGTACGAAGTTTGTGAATTTCATCCTTTGCCTCAAGCAAAGCTTCTTTTTTCAATGAATCAGCATCTCGCTTTGCATCTTCAAGAATCTGCTCTGCAGCATTCTTTGCACCTGCTATTTTTGCCTCAGCAATGGATTTACGAACAAAATAGCCAACAACGGCACCGACGATAATACCAAGCAAAATGGAGATGATAGTAATAGGGTCCATCGTTACACCTCCTCTTGCTATGAACTTTTGTTACACTTTTTAAGTGTCGGCATGTACATTGGTTAGGTTCAACATACAGCAAGCACCAAGCTTTTCATTGTAATATTAACAAAAATGTAAAATATACATGTTAATTGTAAATGTGTGTATATTTATTGTCAAGGGTAACTCCTGACAGCTTTTTGAAATATTTAGACTTTGTTCATATTTTAACAATATAAAAATCATTAGGGCGCGAATAAATATACATAATAAATAATAAATATTCATTTTATTAAAAAAAGCAAAACCCAAATCAGGTTTTGCTCTTTTGTTAGTCTATTAATTCGAACTGTTCGTCGTCATCGGCTTCAGTGACAATCTTTTCACCGTCTAATCCGAAGTGTTCACGAATCTTTTGTTGAATTTCAAGGCGAACACTTGGATTTTCTCTTAAGAAAGTCTTTGCATTTTCACGGCCTTGACCTATTCTTTCCTCATTATAGGAATACCATGAACCGCTCTTTTGAACGATATCTAATTCAGAGCCGATATCAATAATCTCGCCCTCTTTAGAAATTCCTTCACCATACATAATATCCACTTCAGCTGTACGGAATGGAGGAGCAACCTTATTTTTAACGACCTTAATCTTGGTTTTGTTTCCAACCACGTCAGTACCCTGTTTAATAGCTTCTCCACGACGTACTTCCACACGAATCGTAGAGTAGAATTTTAACGCACGACCACCAGGTGTCGTCTCAGGGTTCCCAAACATGACACCAATCTTTTCACGAACCTGGTTAATAAAGATTGCGATTGTCTTTGATTTGTTTATGACACCAGAAAGTTTACGGAGTGCTTGAGACATCAAACGGGCTTGAAGACCCATGTGAGAATCTCCCATTTCTCCTTCAATTTCTGCTTTTGGAACTAGTGCTGCAACGGAGTCGACTACTAGAATATCAATTGCACCACTTCGTACCAGTGCTTCTGCGATTTCAAGCGCTTGTTCCCCAGTATCTGGCTGGGATAACAATAACTCATCGATATTTACTCCAAGTTTTTGTGCATATGCTGGGTCAAGGGCATGCTCAGCGTCGATAAATGCTGCTTGTCCGCCTGCAGCTTGTACTTCTGCAATTGCATGTAAAGCAACAGTTGTTTTACCAGAGCTTTCAGGTCCGTAAATTTCGATAATTCTTCCTCTAGGATATCCGCCAACACCAAGTGCTGAATCTACTGCTAATGAGCCACTTGGACTTGTTAAAATCCTTGTGTCTGTCTTCTCACCCATTTTCATGATGGAGCCTTTACCGAATTGCTTTTCAATCTGTTTTAGCGCCATTTCTAAGGCGGCTTTACGATCACTCACTACTTGTTCCTCCCTTATATATAAACCAAAAAGTTAATAGCCAAAAATCTATGTTTTAAATCCTATTAATAATATAACCTCTTTTTAATCATTTGTACAGCAAAAAATCGAACACTTATTCGACTTTTTTGGAACATAAAGTAATGTAAAAACAGGTAATTACTCCAGTCATTTTAATCTTTTCAATCATATTTTTTCTTGTATTTTACTTTTTCTTTTATTGTCTGATAATTATAAAATTACAGTCGGTTATACGAACTCTATAGTTACCGACAACCATTAAATAGTAGGGGCCGCGGGCACTATAAGAGCTCTATAGTGACCGAAAACCCCAAAATAGTAGGAGCTATGGTCACTATAACAGCTCTATAGTGACCGAAAACCCAAAATAGTAGGTATTACGGTCACTATACCTAATCAACATAAAAAATCACAGAGAGCTTAGTTAGCTTTCTGTGATTCTTTCAATTGCTTTATTAAATAATAGCAGCCATATTTCACCGAACGGCTCCGGTTTGCTTCTCTAGAACCGCCAAGTTCTAGCTTTTCAACAACTGTTTGCTTTCCTCTAATACAAATTCCAATGTAAACTGTCCCTACAGGTTTGCCCTCAAGCTCGTCAGGACCAGCAACACCTGTAAAACTAATTCCTATATCAGCAGATACTAAAGCCGCAACATTTTCAGCCAATTCTTTCGCACACTCATGACTTACAACACCATGCCGTTCAATGGTATCCTTTTTAACTCCTAAGACTTTCTCCTTAACCTCATTCGTATAACAAACTACTCCGCCCTTCAGGACTGAACTAACACCAGGTACACTCGTTAGTTCCTGCTGAAACAATCCTCCTGTTAAGCTCTCTGCAGCAGCAATAGTTAATTTCTTGTCTTTTAAAACTCTCATCAGTTCAGCTACTAGAGAAGTATTGTCATACCCATATATAAACTGACCTACGCGAGCTCTAATGTTACCCTCTACTTCATCAAGCATACCCTCTGCCGTTTGCAAATCTTGGTGCTTCGCGGTGAGCCTTAACGTACATTCCCCATCTGCAGCCAGCGGGGCAATGGTTGGATTTGTTTGCTGCTCTATTAAATCTATGATTTCCGTTTCTAACGCTGCCTCACCAATTCCAAAGAACCTTAAAACTCTAGAAACTATTTTCTCATCCGTTTTTACTTGTTTGGACAAAGCTGCAGTACCAAAGTGTAAAAACATTGGCTCCATTTCCTTCGGCGGCCCTGGCAGAAGCATATATACGCAATTACCATTGTCGACCATCATACCTGGTGCCATCCCATGATGATTTGGAAGGATAGTAGAATCCTCTAAAACAAGGGCCTGCTTCTTATTATTTTCAGTCATTACCCTATTTCCCTTTTTAAAATAAAGTTCAATAGATTCTAATGCTTCTTGATCCATTACTAGATTTTTCCCTAAATGCCGAGCAATTGTTTCCTTCGTTAAATCATCTTTTGTCGGTCCTAGCCCGCCGGTAAGAATAATCAAATTTGAACGTTTTTCCGCAATTTCTATTGCAGACTTTAATCGGTCAGGATTATCACCAACCACCGTATGAAAAAAAACATTAATACCTATTCCCGCGAGTTGTTGTGAAATAAATCGTGCATTACTATTAACGATTTGACCCAGCAGTAATTCAGAACCAACAGCAATAATTTCTGCATTCATATCCGTTACCCCAAGTTCTATTTAGAATTTTTAAATACATGCATATTCTTTGAAAAATAATCCCATCCAGACCAAATAGTAAATATTAACGCAACCCATAATGCTACATCATCAAACGGAAATCCAATCATCTCAAAAATAATATTATGTAATAAAAGTGCAGATATTGCGATAATTTGTGCCCAGGTTTTGATTTTTCCGAGGTTATTGGCAGCTACCACTTCACCACCCTCAACTAATAAGAGACGAAGACCCGTAACGGCAAATTCTCGGCTTATGATTAAAATAACAATCCAGGAAGCTGCATATCCCAGATCAACAAGAACAACAAGCGCTGCAGAGACAAGTAATTTGTCGGCAAGTGGATCGAGGAACTTCCCCATATTGGTAACAAGATTATATTTTCGTGCATAATAGCCATCTACCCAATCTGTTGCAGAAGCAAAAATAAAGATTAGTGCTCCAACAAAATGGGTTACCGGAAGATCTGCTCCCAGTAAATGCATGTTCCCCCAATCAAAGGGGAAGAGCATAATTATCAAGAAAATAGGTATTAGAAGAATCCTTGATATCGTTATTTGATTTGGTACATTCATTGTTTTGCCTCCAGGTAATATTAGAACGAAAAATAGTCATCACTAGATGACTATTCGTTCTTCGGAACATATTGAATCGTAATGTTCTGTTGAACCACATCAGCAGGTGGTATTGCAAACTCGAGCTTTTGGTCATTTACGTAAATTTCTGTATCGACGGTCCTACCAACAACAATGACTGCTTTGGTGTCGCCTGTTAAATCAACTTCTGTACTTTGTGTCCCAGTGGTGGATAATAAACCCTGGAATTTCGATTGACCAGCGCTATTTTTTACATTTACCCATGTTTGCCCGGTTGAAACCAGTTTCACTACAAATTTATCTGCATTTTTCAAATCATAGGTAGAGTTTTTTCCACTGTTTTGAACGGCTGTTAATTCTTGTTTTGGAGCTTCTACAACCGGTTCTTCCTCAACAGTCTTTTGTTCATCATTCTTTTCATCTTGATTTACTTTTGTGTCGTCGTTTTCTTTGGTATCTTCTTTTTCTGTCTCATCTGCTTTGTCCAGATTTTCAGAGCGTAGAAATTTCACAGGTTCATTTTCCTTATTAATCTGTTCATTGGCTTTGTCTCCAACGTTATTAACAAAGAAATAATACAGTAAACCAGCAGCGCCAATAATAAAGACCCCAATTAAAACCTTTGGGATGATATCAAAAATTTTCGAGGATCCTTCTGTTACCGTCTTTCGTGTTTTTACCCTAGATAGTTTCTCAGGTAAATCGTCATTATGAGTTGCTGGAATTTCGTTTTTATATGTTTCAAATATTTCTTCTGGATTAAGCTGCAGCGCTTCAGCGTATTGTTTGACAAAAGCACGAACATAAAAATTTCCCGGCATGCTAGAATAATTGCCTTCTTCAATCCCTATTAAATACCGCTTTTGAATTTTTGTGATTGACTGTAAATCCTCTAAGCTTAATCCTTTGGCTAATCGCGCTTCTTTTAGTCGATTACCTAATTCAGTCACTTTTTAACACCTTCCAATTAATTAAAATCCAAAATCTCCAAAATCAGAGCCAGAGAATAAGTTATTTTGGTCGACAATATCATACGTGATTTCTTCATCCGCATCGTTTCGGAGCTCGATAATATAATCGAAATCATCAAGTGTGTACTCAGAATTTTGAACAAAGATATCAGGGTGTTCGACCACTTTAACCGCCGGTAAACGCATGATTTCACGAACAAGCTGCCAATGTCGTTCACTAGCACGTTTGGTTGAGACAATTCCATCGAGAATAAACAAATTATTTTCGTTGTATTCATCTTGAATCAGCTGATTACGTATTGTTTGTTTTAGAAGAGTGGAAGATACGAACAGCCATCGTTTATTGGCACAAACGCTCGCTGCTACTACAGACTCCGTTTTACCTACCCGCGGCATCCCACGAATACCTATAAGTTTGTGTCCCTCCTGCTTAAATAACTCTGCCATAAAATCAACCAATACACCAAGTTCACTTCGAACAAACCGGAATGTCTTTTTATCATCCGCATCACGTTGTATGTATCGTCCATGGCGGACTGCCAGGCGGTCACGAAGTTTTGGTTCTCTAATTTTTATTACTTTTATTGTGTCCATTGTATTTAAAATTGACTCTAACCGTTTAATCTGGTTATCATCTTTTGCTAAAATCAATAAACCGCGTCGCCCTTCATCTACACCGTTAATTGTTACAATATTAATTGATAGCATTCCGAGCAGGGATGAAATGTCGCCCAATAAACCCGGACGGTTTTTTTGAATCTCATATTCTAAATACCATTCTTTTTTATCCATAAAAACCTCCTCAGGCGTATACGACAAATTTTTCATTTCCTCATCTATCCAATATAATATATGATTTTGATAGAAGATGAAAGCAAAAACAAGTTCAATCCTGAATTAAGTATGGAATACACCTAAGAAGCAAAAAAAAGAGAGGTTGCCCTCTCTCTTAACGACTGCCATTATTTTGAACTAATTTTACCATAATGTTTGCAATGGCTTGCTGCTCTTCTTTATCTGCAACAGACCAAAGATCTGCAAGGATTCTTTCTTGCTCGTTTTTCGGTTCTACCTGCTCTGCAAGGTAATCACCAATTTGTAATGCAAGCGCACTTATAGCACCCTCGCTCATCCCTTCATTTTGTGCTTGGTGAAGGCGGTCAGCAAGAAAATCTTCCCATTGCTTCCAGTTATCTAAAACAGACATAATAAACCCTCCTTTATAGTTGTACATTGTTATTTTGCAATGATAGGGAGGAATTTATTCATTAAAAATATATGTATAATTCATGCATACCATCCGCCATTTATTGAAAGAACTTGTCCTGTAATATAGGAAGATTCATTAGATAGTAAAAATTTAACACCATTGGCAATTTCCTCAGGAACACCTAACCTGCCCATGGGAATTTCGTATTGAAGAAGTTGTTTTTCCTCCTCAGAGAACTGGCTCATCATGGGTGTTTCAACCGCACCAGGAGCAATGGCATTCACTCGCACCCCATTTAATGCTACTTCTTTACTTAATGCTTTTACAAACGAAATTTGTGCCCCCTTGGCAGTCGAATAAACCACTTCGCAGGCAGCACCTGTTTGACCCCAGATGGAGGAAATAAGAATAACATTTCCTGACCGTTTCTGAATTAGTTTTGGCAGCAGTTCTTTCGTTATCATCAAAGGATTCATCACATGAACACTCATTATTGATTCTACGTCTTCCTGCTTAATATCCACTAGGAGGCCATAATGCGTATTACCGCTGCAATGAATAATGGCATCGATGGAAAAGATTTGCGAACAAATCCTTTTATAAGCCTCGTGTTCTTCTAAATTTGCTTGAATAGCAGTATATTCACCGCCAAAAGGTTTAAGTTGATTTAATAAATCCCTAATTGATGTTTCATTTTGATTAAAGTGCAGATACAAATTATAGCCGAGAGAGGCCAATTTCAAAGCCACCGCTCGTCCTATCCCGCCGCTTGCTCCCGTAATTAATGCGTATTTTTCCACATGCTTCACTCTTTCTATTCTAACTACTCCTCATCATAAACGAAAAGAAAAGCGCCGGCTAGCGACGCTTCTTTGTTATTTCTTAGGTATCACTTGGCAGACAGAGAAACGTTCTTCTGAAATAACTTCTGATGCCATTGTTTTAATATCATCCATTGTTATTTTCTCTAGTGTAGGAACGACATCGAATAAATTCATATCATTAAAAGCATATCTTGTGAATTGGTTAGCAATATATTCTGGTGAGTTCACAGCACGTAAGAATGCCCCAATTTTTTTCTTCTTAGCTCTTTCTAATTGCTCTTCAGTAAATGATGTTCCATTCTTAGCTTGAAACAGCATGTTTTTGAGCTCTTCCGCAAGTTTATCGGGATTTTCTGTGTCTCCGCCAACCATTGCAAACCCAAACCCTTGTTCCTGTGTATAATCATAAGAAAAGGTTTCATCGATCAGACCTTGATTATAAAGTTGATTATAATTTTCTGAGCTTTTTCCAAACAACAAATCAAGAAGTACATTCATGGTTAATTCATTCTTCAATAACTCAGGCCCCGTTTGGTCTACATGCAGTGCTTTCATCCCAATTAAACATTTAGATGTTTGCACATTCATCTCCAGTACTTGTTTTGGCTCAGCAGTCTGAAGTGGCTCCTCTTCAAATTTACGCTTAATTTCTGGCATTTCCTTATAATCCTTTTTCGCTTGGTTTTCACGTACTTGATTCATAAATTTATTAGGGTCAACTGGCCCAACAATGAATAATAACATATTGCTCGGATGGTAAAAGGTATTGTAGCACTCATAGAGCAAGTCTTTAGTAATATGTGATATTGATTCAATTGTACCAGCTATATCAATCTTAACAGGATGGTTTTGATATAAATTTTGAATCAGCCCAAAATATAGACGCCAATCTGGATTATCATCATACATAGTGATTTCTTGACCAATAATCCCTTTTTCCTTTTCAACTGTTTTTTCCGAAAAGTAAGGATCCTGAACAAAATCAACTAATGTTTCTAGGTTTTTCTCTACATCAGAAGTACTGGAAAACAAATAAGCAGTCCGGGTAAATGAGGTAAAGGCATTCGCGGATGCCCCCTGTTTGCTAAATTGTTGGAAAACGTCTCCATCTTCCTTTTCAAAAAGCTTATGCTCAAGAAAATGGGCAATACCATCTGGTACCTTTACATATTCTTCTTTTCCCAATGGCACAAAATGGTTATCAACGGATCCATACTTTGTCGTAAAGGTTGCAAACGTTTTGTTAAATCCTTTCTTTGGGAGGATATAGACATTTAAACCATTTGGTAACTTTTCATGGTAAAGTTCTTCTTGAAGCTGGTCAAAATTGATTTTCTCCATTATTTTACCGCCTCCGTTCCAGTTAAGAAGTAGATGGTATCAAGTTCAATTTTATTTGCAACAGCCACAATTTCTTCTTTTGTTGTTTTTTCCATATCATTGATCCACTGCTCAAGTTTTATATCCTTACAAGCCACAACATTATGGTAAAGAATCTCTGTTAATCCTCGGGAGGTATCAATGGTTTCAAGAATTTGATTTCGAATCACTGCTTTTGTTTGGTTTAATTCTTGATCAGAAAAGTCACCTTTTTTCATTGCTTCTAACTGATCACGAATGATTCCAACCGCCTGGTCATAGTTTTTCAAGTCTATTCCTGACGAGACCATCATAAGTCCCTTATGGCTCTCTAACCTGCTAGAGACATAATAGGCTAAGCTTGCCTTTTCACGGACATTGATAAACAACTTAGAGTGTGAAAATCCTCCAAAAATGCCATTGAACAATTGAAGTGCAAAATAATCGGAGTCACCATAGACAATATTGGTACGGTACCCGACATTTAATTTTCCTTGCTTTACATCCTGTTCTTCTTTAATTTCATTTACCTGTTCCTTTTTTTGAATATCAGCGGATACAACCTTTTTCAGTGTACGGTTTTCAAATTTCAATAGACTATCGACAAGACTTTTTACCTCTTCCTCCTTTACGTCACCAATGACATAAAGGTCCATTTCATCTTCGGAAAACGCTTTTTTATAATATTCGTATAAGTTTTCTGGTGTGATTGCATCCACATCCTCTGCTTCTCCATTCACTTGCAGAGCGTATGGCTCACCTTTACACATTTCTTGCAATAATCGGACATTAGAATAGCGCATTTTATCATCATAAACAGATTGAATTCTCTGTTTTAAAGTTCTTTTTTCTTTGTTCACTGTTTCTTGATCAAATGCATTGCCTGAAACATTTGGGTTTGTCAAAACTTCGAAAAGAAGTTCGAACCCTTTTTTCAATAATGGCGTAGGATCACTTAAGAATTTCTCATTTGCGATTTCAAGCGTAAAAGTAATGATTTGATATTCACCTTTTTTCGCTAAATCAATAAATAGCGTGGCACCATATAATTCATCCAAATAAGAACGTAATGCAGTTGTTGTCGGATATTTCGCGGAACTGCTTTGCAAAACATGAGGAAGCAGTGCTCTTTTTGTTACATCTTCCTTTGTTAAAGGTGCTTTCATTTTCCATACAAATGTATTCGTTTTGTATTTATCTGTTTCAATGACATGGAGTTTGTAGCCCTGCATATTGGTGATTTTTTCGGCAGTTGAATCCATCTCATAACCTCCTTCAGATTTCAAAATCCTTCTTATTATATATGTAAGCATTCATCGTGTTATTTTACATCTTTTCCATTGTATTTATCACTTATTCTTACTATAATTTGCCAGGCTTGGTTTTTACAAGCTTTAACCACTGACAATTTATATAAAACAAAGGCTGTGTTAAAATAGGCTGTTGATTTGCGCTCCAATCAACAGGTTCTTAAATCATGAGGTATCCACTAACACATCCAAATAAAAAAGGCTGACAAATATGTCAACCCTTTTACCTTATTATTATCGTTTTCCTGGATCGAATGGTTCTCCAGCTGCTTTAGGTGCTTGTGAAGATTTAGAGAAGATAACTAAAGCAATTAACGTTACTACATATGGGAAAATTTTTAGAATGATTGGCGGAATTACAGCCAGTTCAGGGATAACTTGAGATACGTTCGCGATTGTACTGGCAAATCCGAAGAATAATGTTGCTCCTAAGATTCCAAGTGGTCTCCATTGACCAAAAATTAAGGAAGCAAGCGCTAAGAATCCAAGACCTGAAACGGAACCAGTAAATTCGCCTGCGTAAGTTAAAATAATGATCGCGCCGCCTAATCCTGATAATGCACCAGAAATCATTACACCGATATAACGAATTCTTACAACATTTATCCCTGCTGCTTGAGCCGCCTGTGGAAACTCACCACAAGACTTTAAACGCAAGCCAAATTTTGTTTTATTAAGAATAAACGCACTAACAAGTAATACTAATAAAATAAACCAAGTTGTCGCATACGTTTTTGTAAACAATAAATCCCCAATAATCGGAATTTGAGATAAGATGGGCACATCAAATGGTGTGAAACCGCTGGTAATACGAATATTACCACTGCCTGTTATATTTCTGGCTAAGAAAACTGTTAAAGCCATTGCAATCATGTTAATCGCTGTCCCACTAATTACTTGGTCAGCACTTAAATTAATGCTGGCAAAAGCATGTAATAACGAAAACAAAATTCCTACTATCACTGCAACTAATAACCCAATCCATAATGCGGATGTAGTATCCATACTATCCTGTAAAAAGTTAACTGTAAGGGCACTCGCAAATGCTCCTGAAATCATTAAACCTTCTAAACCGATGTTTACGATACCGCTTCTTTCACTAAAAAGACCGCCTAATGCTGTTATAAGAAGAGGAATTGTAAAAACAATTGCGTAAGGGAATATTTGTTCAATTATGGTCCACATTTTATGCTTCTCCCTTCTTGCCAACAGGTCCATTTACATCATTTGCATTTGAACGAGTCTTGCGGAATTTATTTAATAAACGGTGAATCAGTACGCTGGTAGCAGCAAAATAAATAATAATCGCAATAATTGTATTTGCAAGTTCTGGTGGAATCTCAATCATTGCATTCATGAAGCCTGTTCCTGAATAAAGAATACCGAAAAGAAGTGCTGCAAAGAATACGCCAATTGGAGAGTTTGCTCCAAGTAAAGCAACCGCAATGCCATCGTATCCCTGTGATGGTAAAATACCAATCTGCATGCTGGAAGCATTACCAGTATATAATGCTACCCCGCCAAGACCTGCAAGTGCACCTGAAATTAACATAGATAAAATAATATTGCGATTTACTTTCATACCCGCATATTCTGCTGCGTGTCGATTGAACCCTACAGCTTTTAGTTCAAATCCTAATGTTGTTTTATTGATGATAAAAGCAATGATAAGAACAGCAATAACGGCAAAGAACAGACCTAAGTTAATATAGGAACCTTGAAACATTTCTGTCAGCCAAGGCGTTCTTAAAGTAGACTCTTCAGCTAGTTTGCGTGATTCAGTTTCTAAGAATTCACCTTTAAAATAACCTGGAACCACATAGTAAACGGTCCAATAAGCAATCCAGTTCATCATAATGGTTGATACTACTTCATGCACATTGAATCTCGCTTTAAAATAACCTGGAATAAATGCCCATAATCCACCACCGACAATACCAGCTAGGACCATAACTAAGATTAATATTGGTCTTGAAAGATCAAACGTTAATCCAACAGCAGTGGCACAAAGGCCGCCAATTAACATTTGACCTGCAGCACCGATATTAAATAGACCTGTACGGAAGGCAAAAGCGACAGCAAGTCCAGTAAAAACTAGTGGAGTTGCAGTTGCTAGAGTATCACCAATACGTGATATATTTTTTAATGCACCTTGAAATAAATACGTATAACCTTCAACTGGGCTTGCCCCAATAAAGAGCATTAATAATCCCCCAGCTATTAGTCCTAGAACAATTGATATTAACGATACAATGGTGTTTCTCATACGCTTCTCTCCTTACTCACTCCTGCCATCATTAGTCCTACCTCATTCTCATTCGTTTCAGAAGCATTAACTGTTCCAATCAACTCTCCATTATTAACGATGGCAATACGGTCTGAAAGCTGAAGAACTTCATCAAGCTCTAAGGAAACTAAAAGAACAGCCTTTCCTTTATCACGATGCTCGATTAATCTTTTGTGGATATATTCAATCGATCCTACATCCAATCCTCGAGTAGGTTGTACAGCGATAAGCAGATCAGGATCTAATTCCATTTCCCGGCCGATAATGGCCTTTTGCTGATTTCCTCCGGATAGAGTCCTTGCTATTGATGCTCCACCTTCACCTGAACGGACGTCAAAGTTTTCTAAAATACTTTTAGCATATTTCTTAATTGCTGCGCCATTTAGTAATCCAGCCTTTGCAAACGGCGGTTTATTATAAACCTCTAAAACCATGTTATTTTCTAGTGTATAATCAAGAACAAGTCCTCGTCTATGTCTATCTTCAGGGATATGGCCAATTCCGCTTTCAATTCTTTGGCGAATTGGAATATTTGTGATATCTTGACCTTTTAATAAAATTTTCCCTGATTCAGCTTTTCTAAGTCCGGTAATCGCTTCAACGATTTCTGATTGTCCATTCCCTTCGACTCCAGCGATACCGACTATTTCTCCTCTTTTGACTTCAAGGGAGAAGTTTTTAAGTCCCAATACTTTTCTGTTATTTTTTACAGAGATAGAATCTATTTGAAGTACAACCTCACCAGGTGTACTAGCTTTCTTATCCACTTTAAAGTTAACTTGACGGCCAACCATCATTTCTGCCATCTGTGCCTCGCTTGTTTCTTTTACGTTAACGGTTCCAATACCTTTTCCACGCCGAATAACCGTACAACGGTCTGCAACCGCTTTTATTTCTTTTAACTTATGAGTGATGATGATAATCGATTTACCTTCATTAATAAGATTACGCATAATTTTCATTAACTCTTCAATTTCATGCGGTGTTAGTACAGCTGTTGGTTCATCAAAAATAAGAACTTCGGCTTCACGATAAAGCATTTTCATGATTTCTACCCTTTGCTGCATTCCTACTGAGATATCTTCAATTTTTGCATGAGGGTCAACATTTAATCCATAATGCTTTGACAATTCTGCAATTCTTTTTGCAGCCTTATCTATATCTAGGACCATACCTTTTAACGGTTCACTGCCTAAAATGATATTCTCTGTGACTGTAAAATTTTCTACTAATTTAAAATGCTGATGGACCATTCCAATACCAAGCTGATTAGCTACATTGGGATTTGTAATTTTTACTTCCTTTTCTCGGATTTTAATGATTCCTTGTTCAGGTTGATACATACCGAACAATACACCCATTAATGTTGATTTACCGGCACCGTTTTCACCTAATAAGGCATGTATTTCCCCTTTTTTTAATGTTAGGGTAATATTATCGTTTGCTACAATACCAGGGAATTCTTTCCTGATATTCAGCATTTCAACCACATAACTCATAGTAGCACTCACCTTTTTATATAGACTCGAGTTTCTTCCTGAAAATAGGGAGTCCCCTATCACAACATCAAACTAAAGGATATTGAATCAGTTAGACATGAATTACTCTTGTAATATGGATATTGGACAGAACAATCATACATAAAGGACATAAAGAGACGGAAAAAACCGTCTCTTTATGATTTTTTATTACTTAAATAAACTTCCTTGTTCTGCAGCAACTTTGATTTCGCCAGACTTAATTTTTTCAAAAACTTCTTTTACTTTTGAAGTTGTTTCCTCGCTTAAGTTAGGATTTTCTGCAGGTAAGCCAATACCATCGTTTTTAGCATCGAATGTTAATGTATCACCGCCAGGGAATTCACCATTTATCTCGCGCTGAATCAGGTCAAATGTAACATTATCTAATTTTTTCATAGCAGATGTCAGGATAATTGATTTATCTCCATCATACTTACCATCTTCATATTGGTCAGAGTCAACACCAACGATCCAAACTTTTTCGCCTGCTTTTCCACGAGTTTTTGCTTCGTTGATTGCACCTACACCAACACCGCCAGCAGCTGTAAAGATTACATTAACACCACGGTCATACATTTGTGCAGCAATTTGTCCACCAGCAGCTACGTTATCGAATGAACCTTGGTAAAGCACGTTTTCAGCTTTAATGTTAAGTTTTGTACCTAGGTTATCGTTCGCGTATTTAACACCTTGCTGGAAGCCCCAGTTAAACTTTTGAACAGCTGGAATTTCCATACCACCGATAAATCCTGCTTCTCCTTCTTTTAATTCAAGAGCAGTAGCTACACCTGCCAAGAAGCCTGATTCATGTTCAGCAAAGAAAACAGCCACTGTGTTATCCTTAACAACTGGTTTAAAATCACCAGAATGTGGATTACCATCAAGAATTACAAATTTTGCATCCTTATATTTATCCTGTGCTTTGAAAACGGCAGTTTCAAACTTGAATCCAGGTAATACAATAAACTTATAACCTGCATCATATAAATTGCCCATTTCCTTTAGGTATTCTGCCTCAGTAGTACCAGCTGGCTTAAGGTATTTTTCTTGGATTCCAAGCTCATCTTTAGCTTGAAGTATACCTTCCCAAGTACCTTGGTTAAAGGATTTGTCATCAATTGTACCAGCATCGGTAACCATACCAACTTTAATAGCGTCTTTACCATTATCTCCACCAGTACCCTTGTCATCACCGCCGCCACATGCTGCTAATAATGTACTTGCAGCTAAAATCACTGACATAGCTAAGCCAAATTTACGTTTCTTCAAGGCAATTGACCCCCTATATTTTTGTTTGATTTAGTAGGAAATTTCAGAAAGCAGTTTGATTGCGTTTTCATCATCCACAAAAAATTAAAATCTTTTTCGCAAAACTTGAAAACTAAATTTATCTGCTTTAAAGTAGTTTACCGAGAAAAGGACTGGTTCATCCACTTCATCAAAATGCATTTGCTTTAAAACAAGCAAAGCCGTTTCTGGCTCACATTCTAAAATAGGTGAAATTTTCTCATGATAACCAATTGGTTCAATTTGAGCAACCGCGTAAGTAATCTTCCGATTGGCCTCTTCTTCCAAAATGGAGAATATTGATTCCTCTCCATGAGAAAAGGTCTCTGGCAAGATTTTTTCAGGTACCTTGTCGATACAGTAAACGACAGGTTCTCCATTTGCGGTTCTGACCCGCTCCATGACCACAATTTCCTCATCTGTAGAACATGAGAAACGACGAATATCCTCTTCAGTGGCTCCAACAGTTGATGAACTTAAGAAAATGGTGCCTGGTTTCATCCCAGCTTTAAAGATCATGTCCGTAACACTATTAAGTTGTTCAATCCCTGAGGTAAACAGAGGTTTCGCGTTAACAAACGTACCAACACCATGGCGGCGAATGATTACATTTTCCTCTTCAAGTATCCGTAGTGCTTCTCGAAGTGTAGCTCTACTTACACCCAGTTGTTTCGCAAGATCGAATTCAGATGGTAATTTTTCTTTTTCCTTGTAAACTCCTAGTTCGATATCTTGTTTTAACCGATCAATAACTTGTAGGTATAAATGTCGGTTATCTAGCTTAATAGACATGCAGGTACCTCCAACTCTTCCTAAGACATCAGACATCTGATGTATAATCATTCCTACTAATCGAAAATAATATACCATTTTTTAAGGCATAAGGAAATAGAATTTGTAACTTTTGTCGAAAAAAGCGAAATTGTCGAAAGATGTCAAAAATAATAGGACTTTTTACTCTGAAATCTGCTATATTTTATAGTTGTCTACAATCGAAAGGCAAAACATGTAAAAAAAAAGAGCCGCATGGCTCTTTTTTTAATTCACTTCTTCGTTTGGTTTAGAATGTAAAACAGTTCTTGGTTTACTGCCTTCATATGCTCCAACAATACCACGTGCTTCCATTTCGTCAATTAAACGTGCAGCTCTTGTATATCCAATTCGAAAACGTCGTTGCAGCATTGAAACTGAAGCAGTCTGCATTTCTATTACTAAATCAACAGCCTCTGAGTATAAATCATCGTCAACTTCGCCAACTGCCTCTGGTGTATCATCTGGTATCATCTCTTCTTGATATTGTGCCTTTTGCTGTCCAATTACAAAATTAACAGTATCTTCGACCTCATTGTCCGATAGAAATGCTCCTTGTACACGAACCGGTTTGGAAGCTCCTACAGGCAGGAATAACATATCCCCTCTGCCTAGCAGTTTTTCTGCACCGCCCATATCTAAAATCGTTCTGGAATCCGTAGCACTGGAGACAGCAAACGCAATCCTGGAAGGGATATTTGCCTTAATAACTCCTGTTATGACATCAACTGATGGTCGCTGTGTTGCAATAATTAAGTGAATACCCGCAGCACGAGCCATTTGTGCCAATCTAGTAATTGAGTCCTCTACATCTGATGAGGCTACCATCATTAGGTCTGCCAGCTCGTCCACAATGACAACGATATAGGGTAAAAGTGGCTGCTTGTCATTTTCCTCATTGTTATGCCTTTTAACATGGTCATTATACCCTTCAATATTACGGGTCCCTGTATGAGAGAACAGTTCATATCGTCTCTCCATCTCACTTACTACCTTTTTCAACGCTTGCGATGCTTTTTTGGCGTCTGTTACTACAGGCGCTAATAAGTGTGGTACGCCATTATAGACATTTAACTCAACCATCTTCGGATCAATCATCATTAACTTGACTTCGTGAGGTTTAGCTCTCATTAATATACTGGTGATAATACCATTAATACAAACACTCTTCCCGCTTCCAGTGGAGCCGGCTACAAGTAGATGGGGCATTTTATTTAATTCAGCAAGTACTGCTTCTCCAGTAATATCTCTGCCAAGACCAATTAGAAGCTTAGATTCCGGTTTATTATTTTGGGTTGCTTCTAATACCTCCCTCAGGGATACCATGGCAACCTCAGAATTAGGTACTTCAATCCCAATGGCTGATTTCCCAGGGATCGGAGCTTCTATTCGGATATCTTTAGCAGCAAGTGCCAATGCTAGGTCATCACTTAAACTAACAATTTTACTAACCTTAACCCCTACATCAGGGTGCACTTCATATTTCGTAACAGCTGGGCCAAGGTGCACTTGGGTTACTCGCGCTTTTACCCCAAAGCTCTGAAAAGTCCGTTCCAATTTAGCTGCATTTGCATGAATTAATTCGTATTCACCGCTCTGATCTGTTTTTTTCGGCAGCTTGAGAAGTTTCAAAGGCGGTAATTCATAGGCTACATTCTCTACTTCTGTGAAGGTAATCGGAGGAGTGGAATCTTCTTCGTCTATTTTTTGGTCATTCCCTTTATTTTTAGTATCCTCTTTTCTTCGTTTAGGTTTTTGTGACTCCTCGTCTGGATATGCACGATCTGCAAAACTTGAGATTAGGGGCTCAGGTGTAACCACTTCGTCCTGTATACTTTGCATGGGAGTAATGATTTCAGGCTGCACAGAAGCAGCACGGTTTTCCCGTTCACGCTGCTGCTGAATCCGTTTCTCCTCGCGTCGTTCTTGTTTTTTCTGCTTCCATTCTTCCATATCCAATAGAAAGGCGCTCCATTGCCCTTTTGAAAAATCAATTAGAGTTATACCTATTTTTGCAACAAATTCACCGAATGATTTTCCTGTGAGTAAAATAAATCCAATTAATATAAAGATAAATGCAATAATCTTGGTCCCAGTTTCAGCAAAAAGGTAATGAAACATAGCAAAAAGAACGGCACCAATCATTCCCCCGCCAAGATCAATGGTGCTCGTTTCTCCTTTAACTTCCATCATAAAAATTTCCCATGTGTTATTTATGACACTTGGGTTTTTAAAGTTCCCGTCATTTGTTAACAAATGAAAAAGTGTAACATGACTTAAAAGGAGTATAGAGGAAACAATTAAATATATGCCAACTAATTTAATATGAAAGACAAACGGTATAGTCCGTTTCCACATCAGATATATACTGAGGATTACGAGTCCAATCAGGCTGAGCATATACCATTCACCCATCCAAAATCGGAAAAATAACACTGTTGCCTCACCAACAGCTCCTAATTTTGCTATCGCTATAATCGCAAGTGCTAATAAGACAAGCGCGGAAAGTTCAAATTGAACGGTTTGTTTTAAATGATTCTCTCTTTTTTTTGATCTTCTCTTTTTTTTAGCCATCTAATCACCTGTCTATATAAGTGTAATACTATCATTATCATCCTAACGCATTATCAAACATGGATATAAATACAATAGGAAATAAGTAACCTCAAACGAAGAAAGCAGCCTGAATGGCTGCTTAAGCTTCTTATCCTAATTATACCATATATCCTGCTAGTTTGCGGACAATCCTTCAATGCTGGCACAAGAAATTTTAGCACCTGGACATATACGTTCATCAAGATAATGCTGCGGATCACTGCTTAATATACGAACTACCTGTACATTTTGTGAATCGGTTTGTTCAACGATTAGGGATACACCTTGATAGGTTACAGTTTGTTGTTTAGTAAACGATTCTGCTTCAGGAGGAAAAATAAATTCCTGCGGCATCGTGGTATAAAGAATCATTGAATCAACCCCTCGGTAGACGCCTTTCTTTGGTCTATTAATTCATTTAGCTTTTTCATCGCTTGACCTAGTCCGCCAACTTCATCAATTAACCCATATTCCACTGCATCCGGACCAACTACGTTTGTACCTATGTCGCGAGTAAGATTACCTTTAGCGAACATTAAGTCTTTAAACTTCTCTTCTGTAATATTGGAGTGCTTCGTTACAAAATTAACCACTCTATCTTGCATTTTATCCAAATATTCAAAGGTTGCAGGAACTCCAATTACGAGGCCTGTTAACCGGATAGGATGGATAGTCATCGTTGCGGTTTCAGCAATAAAACTGTAATCACATGAGACTGCTATCGGAACTCCAATGGAATGGCCTCCTCCTAAGACAATCGAAACAGTTGGTTTTGAGAGTGTAGCCAGCATTTCAGAGATGGCAAGTCCGGCCTCTACATCTCCGCCTACTGTATTTAATATAATAAGTACTCCTTCTATTTTTGGATTTTGTTCAATCGCTACTAATTGAGGAATCAAGTGTTCATACTTTGTAGTTTTATTTTGTGGAGGCAGTGCTAAATGACCCTCAATTTGTCCGATAATCGTTAAACAATGAATACTTGAATCGGACGATAGCTGTGGGACATTTGTTTGTCCAAGCTGTTGAATTTTTTCCATTAGAGAAGAAGGCTTATCCTCTTTTTGAGGTTCTTGCCCTTCTTGATTGCCCGATTCGCTTCTTTGTAAATCCTTAGTCATCATAAGTCTCCCTTCACGCATGATAACGTTAGTATTAACCTATGAAACAATTTCATTCTAAGATAGGAATAATCATTAAAATTGTTTGTCGAATGGAACGAAGAGTAACAGTGTGCCAATAAAGAAAGGCATTGGATTATCCAATGCCTCGCTTCTATTTATACTTCCATAATAATAGGAAGTATCATCGGTCTTCTTTTTGTTTTTTCAAATAAGTATCGGTTTAATCCATCTCTTATGTCCTGCTTTAGACTTGACCATTCAAAAGCTTCCCTTGAAATGTTCTTTTGGACGATGTCTCGAACTAATTTTGTTGATTCATCCATTAACTTTTCAGATTCTCGAACATAGACAAAACCACGTGAGATAATTTCAGGTCCAGCAGCTATTTTCTTATCCTGGCGTGTTAATGTAACAACCACAATTAATATACCATCTTGAGATAGCAGTCTTCGATCTCGTAATACGATATTTCCTACGTCACCAACACCAATACCGTCAATTAAAACATTTCCAGATGGTACCTTTCCACCGATAGTTAACCTTCCATCTTTAAATTCAACGATGTCACCACGGTCTGGAATAATAATATTTTCATCTTCTATTCCACAATCTAATGCGAGTTTCCTATGGGCTTTTAACATTCGATATTCCCCATGCACCGGGATAAAAAACTGTGGTTTCATAAGGTTAATCATAAATTTTAGTTCTTCTTGACTACCGTGACTAGAGACATGTATGGTCCTTTTTCCTGAAATAACATTGGCTCCCGCTCTAAAAAGCATGTCCACTGTTCTTGATATCAATAATTCACTGCCTCTAAGCGGCGAAGCAGCAATTAAAACTGTATCTCCAGGCTTGATATTTACATGTTTAGCAGATTGCTTAGCCATTTTTTGAAGGGCCTCAATAGGCTCGCCTTGACTGCCTGTCATCAAAACTACAATTTCTCTATCTTCGTAGTTGTTTATTTCAGTTACCGGGACAATTAGATCTTCTTCGACTTCTAAGTAGCCTAAATCGAGTGCAATATGATAAATTCTTTCTAGACTTTTTCCTACAACGGCGACTTTACGGCCGTTATCCCTTGCTGCATCAAAGATATGCTGAATTCTGTTTATGTCGGACGCAAAGCAAGCCGCAATCATTCTGCCTCGCGTATTATAAAAGGCTGTAGATAATTCCCGTTCCACGATCGCCTCAGATGTGGTGTATCCAGGTTTTTCTGCATTCGTACTATCAGAAAGTAAACACAGTACACCCTTTTCACCAATCGCAGCCATTTTTCCTATTTCAGGCTTATAAAGTTTTGTTGCTGCCTGGTCGAATTTAAAATCCCCTGTATAAACGATGCTTCCCTCTGATGTATGGACACAAACACCAACAGAATCCGGAATACTGTGATTGGTTCGGAAGAAGCTTACTTCCACGGAATCCATATTAATGACAGATTCCGATGTTACCTCAATAAAATTAGTCTTCCCGCTATATTCCTGCTCTTTTAACTTTGCATTTGCAAGAGCTAAAGTAAGTTTAGTTCCATACACAGGTACGTCTACTTGGCGGAGAAGATAGGAAAGAGCTCCGATATGATCTTCATGTCCATGTGTTAAGAATACAGCCTTAACTCTCTCTTTGTTTTCAGTTAAATAAGTGATGTCTGGAATAACGATATCAATGCCAAGCATTTCATCCTCGGGGAACATTAGCCCGGCATCAATGATAAAGATGTCCTTGTCCACCTCAACAAGATACATGTTTTTTCCGATTTCTCCAATACCACCAAGCGTAATAATCTTAATGGAACTATTTTTTCTATTTATCAATTTCCGTTTCCTCCTATGTTGATTGTCTGGCTCAAGCACTTTTTCACTAGAGGTCTTCGACATTTCAAAATTGCCCGATCGAAATCAGTTATGATTATTATACTTGATAGTTGAAAACCTTTACAACCAAATTTAGTGGTTTTTACCACTTGAGGGATACTTGATTGGACCGTTTTGCCCTTTCATTAGAAAAAAAACACAAAATGCCAACCGAATAAAATTCGATTGGCATATTTGCATTATTACAATAATTTACTTAAGGCAGCACGTTCTTGTTCAGTTAATGGTACCAGTGGCAGCCTTACTGAACCAACATCGAGCCCTTTCATTTGAAGTGCCGTTTTTACAGGTGCAGGACTAGGAGCAGCAAAAAGTCCCCGCATAATTGGGAGAAGCTTTTGGTGCAGCTTTGCTGCTTTTTCATTATCCCCATCTAAATAGCTCTTCACCATTTCTTGCATTTCATTTCCAATCACATGTGAGGCTACGGAAACTACCCCTGCCCCGCCGATGGAAAGAACCGGAATCGCGATTGCATCATCACCACTATACAGATCGAAGTCACGATCCGTATTTGCAATGATATGTGTCATTGCATTTAAATCACCGCTTGCTTCCTTTACCGCTACAATATTCGGTATTTTTGACAGCCTTATAATTGTTTCAGGATGGATATTTACGGATGCCCTTGATGGGATATTGTATACCATTACTGGTAAAGTAGTGGCTTCGGCAATACTTTTAAAGTGTTGATACAAACCTTCTTGATTCGGTTTATTATAATAGGGTGCGACTAACATGATACCATCCACGCCAAGCTGTTCCGCTTTTTTCGTCAGTTCTACCGAAGCGTGAGTATTATTGCTGCCTGTGCCAGCTATTACTGGTATTCTTTTTGCAGTTGCCTTTACAACATGATTAAATAATGCCAATTTTTCTTCCTTCGACAACGTTGGAGATTCACCGGTTGTTCCCGCAACCACAAGAGAATCTGTTCCATGATCTATTAGATAATTTACTAATTGTGTCGTCTTAGAAAAATCAATATGACCCTTTTTATCAAATGGTGTAACCATGGCTGTTGAAACCCGCCCAAAATGAACCATTTTACTACCCCTTTCAATTACGAAAATCCCGATGTGACATGACATTTTAGTATAATTAAACAGCCTATTGTCGTCTAAATATACTAGATATCCGTAAGCTTTATATCCAGGGTTTCTTCTTCTAGATGAAAGGCGTCATGTAATGCATTAACTGATTTAGCCAAGTCTTCCTGCTTCACTAAGACCCAAATCGTAGTGTGGCTGTCAGCGGATTGTAAAATGCGAATTCCATTCTCAGATAGAGCTGTAACGATTTTAGAAGTAACACCCGGAACACCAGCAATTCCAGCTCCAACGACAGAAACCTTTGCACAATGACGTTCTACAACAGGATCATGTCCGATTTCCTTTAAGACCCTAATTGCCCTGTCCGTCATTTCCTCCGTAACCGTATATACAACAGCATTAGGTGAAATGTTTATGAAGTCTACACTAATTTGTTCATTTGCCATTGCTTTAAAAACTTCGGATTGTAAATAGTATTGGTCTTTTTTAGCATATACTTTAATTTGCGTAACATTTGAGACATGTGCTATTCCAGTAACGGTTCTCTCTTTAATATCACTGCCCTGAGACTCTTTTGAGATGGATGTTACTAATGTTCCTAAATCATCAGAATAAGTGGAGCGGATCCGAATTGGAACTTTTGCCTGCATAGCTATTTCTACAGCTCTTGGGTGGATAACCTTTGCACCCTGATAGGCCATGTTACAAACTTCTGTATAGGTAACTACAGAAAGGCGTCTCGCGTTATCAGCTATTCTTGGGTCCGCTGTCATAATGCCTTCTACGTCGGTAAAAATATCAATCCATTCTGCATTAAGAGCCGCTCCTAATGCGGCAGCCGAAGTATCACTGCCACCTCGTCCAATTGTTGTAATGTCACCATTCTTTGCAGCACCTTGGAAGCCAGCAACCACAACAACATCATGATGTTCTAAGTCTCGCAGCAAGCGGTCACATTTCATTTCTACTATCTTTGCCTGTGAATGATCGCTATTGGTTCGAAAGCCTGCTTGAGCCCCAGTCAAAGCAATCGCATTTATGCTATTTTCTTGCAGCATATTAGCAAAAACAATGCTTGAAATAATTTCACCACATGATACAAGAAGATCTTGCTCACGTTTACTAACCCTACTTTCATTACTGCCAATTAATGAGAGAAGTGTATCTGTAGCATAAGGATCGCCCTTTCTTCCCATTGCAGATACTACAACTACCACCTTATATCCATCGGCTAATGCATTTTGGATATGTCTCTTGGCATGTTGCCTGCTCTCTTCATCCTTCACAGATGTCCCGCCAAATTTTTGTACGATGATTTTCATATTACCCTTAAACCTGCCTTTATAAATCAAGACTTTATTTTTTTTCTTTGATTAAACCCAGCTTTATTAAGCTCTCGGCGATTTGAACTGAATTCCAGGCAGCACCTTTTAGTAAATTGTCGGAAACAACCCACATATGGAAACCACGACTTTCGTTAAGGTCATTTCGAATTCGACCAACAAATACATCATTACTTCCCACACAATTCGCAGGCATTGGATATAATTGATTCTCAGGGTCATCTTGTAACACAACGCCTGGAGCCGTCTTTAATAACTCTTTTATCTCATTTGCACTTACGCCATCTGCTTCGATTTCAAAATAAACAGATTCAGAGTGACCCACTGCCACAGGTAAACGTACGCAAGTTGCAGCAACATGCAGCTCCGGTAAATGCATAATTTTCTTTGTTTCGTTTATCATTTTCATTTCTTCATATGTGTAGCCATTGTCCTGGAACTTGTCGATTTGTGGTATAGCATTAAAGGCGATTTGATAGTGGTTCTTGTCACCTTTTACCGGTAAAATCTTTGGTTCTACTGTTTCACCATTAATAATAGCTTTTGTCTGATTCTGTAATTCTTCAATTGCAACAGCTCCTGCACCAGAAACCGCCTGATAGGTTGAAACAATAACCTTTTTAAGTCCAAATTTTTGCCTAATTGGTTCTAACGCTACTACCATTTGGATAGTCGAACAATTTGGGTTAGCAATTATACCATTATGCTGGTGTAAATCATCTTCGTTTACCTCAGGTACAACTAACGGAATATCTTGATCCATTCTGAAAGCACTTGTATTATCCACTACAATAGCTCCGTGTTTTACTGCTTCAGGTGCAAGCTCTTTTGATATATTTCCTCCAGCCGAGAACAATGCGATATCTACACCAGCAAAGCTTTCTGGTTTAGCTTCCTGAACCGTATGCTCAACACCATCAACCGTCACTTTTTTTCCTGCTGAACGTGCGGAAGATAATAGAGTTAGTTGTCTAATTGGGAATTTTTCTTTCACTAACGTTTGGATCATTTGCTGACCCACCGCTCCTGTTGCTCCAACTACAGCAACATGATAACCATTACTTTGATTCATTTTTTAGTACCCCTTTCAATCTTTCATCTACTATTTATTGGTCTATTCTGTTTCATGGAAAATGAATCAGAATAGGTTAATATAAATTCTCATCAGTGAGATAAATGGTCTCACTGATGATTGAATTATAAATATATTAACATATTCCTTCAAAGAAATAACCATATTTGATGAAAGGAGTGTGAATTAGTGTGAATTAGTCTGTATCCTTATATCTTTCCACTAACACTGGTTGAATTTGCCTTCCTTCCATAGCGGCTTCTACTGTTTCCATTAACATAGGCATTCTTGCTACCATAGAGTTTGGCTTCTTGATTGGATCGTCTTGCCCGTATGGGATAAAATAGATATTTTTAGTTGCCATCAATCTCATTAGGTTTACACCATTTAGTCCTAAAGCATCATTGGTGGAAATTCCAAGGACGACTGGTTTTAAATTTCTCAAGGTCGCTTTTGCAGCCATTAAAACTGGGCTGTCATTCATTGCATTCGCAAACTTGCTCATTGATACACCTGTCAGCGGGGCAATAACCATACAATCTAAAGGAATCTTTGGACCTAATGGCTCTGCTTTTACGATTGAATCTATCGCTCTGTTTCCTGTTAAATCTTCGATTCTTTGAATCCAGTCCTCCCCTTTTCCAAAACGAGTTTCCGTATTTTTCACTGTAAATGTCACAACTGGCAAAACTTCTGCACCAGCTTGAACTAACTTTTCAATTTCCGGGAATACAGCGTCATACGTACAGTGAGAACCCGTTAACCCAAAGCCAATTTTTTTTCCTTTTAAACTCATTTTATTTTCCCCTTTCGCTTGCTTAAATCATCTTGAAGCAATTGGGCCAGAACATTCGCTAGTATTTGACCAGCAGATTTTGGCGCGACAATTCCAGGTAATCCTGGTGCTAGAAGTGCTTTTATACCTCTTTTTTCTGCATATCTAAAATCAGTTCCACCAGGCTTTGAAGCTAGATCAATAATCAGAGTATGAGCAGGCATTTTGGAAATAACCGAAGCACTTACAATTAGTAACGGTATTGTATTAATTAAAATATCTGTATCTTTAACCTCTTTTTCTAAGTCATTTAAATGAAAAGGCGTCAAAGCCATCTCCGTAATTCTGGCAAGATGTTCACTTTTCCTTGCACCTACCTTCACTTTTGCTCCAAGGGCATGGAAGGTTCTAGCCACACTCATCCCAACTCTTCCTAGACCTAATACATTAATATTTGAGCCGTGAATCGTGAAATCGGTATGCTGGATGGCCATCATGATGGTTCCCTCTACTGTCGGAATAGAATTGTATATAGCCACATCATCCCTCTCAAAAAGCTGTACAAGTTGACGTTTTGCTTCTTTGGTAATCTCGTTTAAATAAGCATTACTTATTCCGGAGTAAATGGTACAATGTTCAGGTGTTTTCATAAGCATTTCGGCTGTCAAAATGACCTTTTCATTAGAAAAGATTGTTTCTACATGGCCTTCTAAATTTGTACCGGGTACCGGTAAGATTAAGGCATCCATATTTGAGAAATCGACTTCATCCAACTTTTCCTTCACAGCGCCTGTGAATGCGTGGTCAAGCTGCTCGAAACCAATTAATGATAATCTGGCATCTAACTCGGTTAACTTCCGGATAATTTCCAGCTGTCTTGCATCTCCACCGATCACGGCTATCTGCATCCCTGTCAGCATGAAATCATTCACCTTCTTTTCAAAAAATCCAAGCAGGAAGTTTTTTTACTCTTATCACTTCAACATCTTATGTCAGAGTGAGTGAATCTGTGAGTTTTCCATGAACAGAATAAATAAAAAAAGCCCAAGCAAAATTTACTTTGCTTGGGCTTTTAGGTGTTTTCCTTTTTTTCTGCTACTCTTCATCATGTACATCAATAATAATCATATCGGAGCCTATCTTTTTTATATGCTGCCATGGAACTCTAATTTCTCCGCCTTGCTTTCTAAGTCCGAACCATTTTAATGAGGATGGAATCAGCAATGCTTGAATTTGTCCAGTATTTTCATTAATTTCAAGATCTGTTTGACCAAGAACTCCCAAACGCTCTGCCTTTTTGACATCCACTATTTCTTTTCCACTTAATTCACTTAACCTCATGTGATGTACTCCTCTCTATACACTCTTTACTATATGTTTATCGATTGAAGTCCTAATTTAGACTAGGGCTGTTAAATTTGTCTGCTTAAACATAGTTTAGACAAAAAGAAAAACAGTTCTGGTGGGAACTGTTTTTTCTCTTATCTTAGATTTTTCGGTAATTCGCCGTCTGGACTGATCAGGGAAACGGAATATTTGTTTGTAAATACAGATGTTGCCATTCCATCTACACTTTGCTTTGTTACTTGATCAATTTGCTCAATAATTTCATCCAACGACCGATGGCGCTTCAATAATAGCTCATTTTTTCCATTTCTGCTCATCCTGCTATTTGTACTCTCTAAACTTAACATTAAACTTCCTTTTAACTGCTCTTTACTATTAATTAATTCTTTTTCAGTAATTCCATCTTGTTTTAATTTATCAAGTGTTTCTTGAATGGTTTCAAATAACACATCCAGCTGCTTTGCACCAGTTCCTCCATAGACGGTGACAACTCCGTTATCCTGGTAAGCTGAATGGTAAGAGAATACAGAATACGCTAACCCACGCTGTTCACGAACTTCTTGGAACAATCTGCTGCTCATACTGCCGCCTAGAATGTTATTTAAAATAATTAAACTATATACATCTTCATGACCGATTTTTAAACCTTCGAAACCAATACATAAGTGTGCTTGCTCGGTTTCTTTCTTGCGTGTTAATCGATTGGAATGGAAAGTAGGAATGTTTTCAGTGATAGAACTTTTCCCGCCTTCATACGAACCGAAATACTTTTCCACTTCCTTAATAAAACTCTCCGAAACATTTCCAGCTATTGAAATGACAACATTTTCTGGCGTGTAATGATTATGAATATATTCTTTAAGGGTATCTCCAGTGAACGTATTTAGCGTTTCCTCTGTACCTAAAATCGGGTAACCAAGAGGATGGTCGCCATAAATAGCCCTGCTGAGTAAATCATGGACAATGTCATCAGGGGTATCATCATACATTTTAATTTCTTCAAGTACAACATTTCTTTCTTTATTTAATTCTTCTTCAACAAAGGTTGAATTGAAAAACATATCAGCTAAGACATCTAAAGCAAATTGGGCATGAGTATCCAAAACCTTTGCGTAGTAACAAGTGTACTCCTTTGAGGTAAAGGCATTTACTTGCCCTCCAATGCTATCAAAAGATTCAGCAATTTCTTTCGCAGATCTTGTTGTGGTTCCTTTGAAGAACATATGCTCTAAAAAGTGCGATATTCCATTTGTTTGGGGATTTTCATTTCTTGAGCCAGTGCCAATCCATACCCCAATGGCTACAGATCTCACTGTTGGAATATTTTCTAATACAATTCTTACTCCATTTTTGCAAGAATATTTGTTAATCATCAAAATCCTCCTATCGATAGAAAAGCGGAAACTGTGCTATTTTCCTTTATTATCTGGATTCTTTAGTTAATTTATTTCATAACTCTTTCTTCATTCATTAAATCGCTTACAGTACCTATTTTTAATCCTTTATCCTCGATTAGGGTAATCAAACGATCTAATGATTTGGCAGTAGACGCTGTTGGATGCATGAGCACCATAAAACCATTATCAATTTTAGAAATAACACGATTGATTAGTTGGTCAGGTGAAGGCTTTTGCCAATCTATTGTATCTACTGTCCACATAACTGTCTTCATCTTGTATTCGGCAGCTATTTTAACGGTTTCGTCCCTGTAACTGCCGCTGGGAGGTGCAAACCAAATACTTTTATTTCCTGTAGCTGCTTCAATTACTTCATTTGTTTTCACCAATTGCTCCCTCGTCTCGGCAGCCGTAATTCTTTTCATGTCAGGATGCGTATAGGAATGGTTCCCCACTTCGTGACCTGCACTCACAATCATTTTTGCCAAGTCAGGATTATTTTTTACCCATCTTCCCTCGAGGAAAAAGCTTGCTTTAACTTGGTGTTTTTTCAGTGCTGCAAGCATTTCAGGTAAATATTCATTTCCCCAAGCTACATTAATAATGAAGCTGACCATTGGTTTGTCAGGATGCCCGCGATAAATGGGAGATGGGGGCAAATCCTCAAGATGAACTGATGGTTTAGTTTGTTTAAATACTAATTTTTTTTCATCAAAAGTGCCGCTTTTTTTCATATTCTTATACGAAGCTTCAATATCGACAGTTAACCCATTATAGCCTGGGATTGCTTTCCACACTTTATCAATCTTTGCATTAGAAGGTGGTTTTTCATATGTAGAAGCATTTTTTATAATACTTTGATATAGCGGATTTTCTTGTTTTCCTACGGTAACTGCATTTCCTTTAAGTGACGTCACATATGTATCTACAAGCGGATTGTTAACAGCAAACCACGCTACGAGTAATAAGCAAGCAAACAAACCTAACTTCTTCATTTACCTTCCCCCTTCATACAGAGTATATGAATCAGGGGGACAAGTTAGAACTTAAAGCGGAAGCGCCTTGTCCAGGGGCGACAGGCATAAGACGAGCCGGCATGAAGGTTGCTCTTTAACCTTCTTGACGGATTGTCTGAAATGTGGAGGCGACTGTCCTGGGACGAAGGCATAAGACGAACCCTGCAAGAAGGCGCTTTTTGCCTTCTTCAGGGGGTGGCTTATGCCTCGGAGCTAGATATGATAGAACTAGCATAGAAAAAGTCAGGGTTCCCCCTGACCTTCTATTTAAGCCTATTGAAGCAGTTATTGTTTTTCCGCTGCTTTCTCAGCTTTCTCACGTTGTTCCTTTAATATGGCCTTACGTGATAAGTTTACACGTCCTTGTTTATCGATTTCAGTAACTTTGACTAAGATTTCGTCACCGATTGCAACAACGTCTTCGACCTTCCCAACTCGTTCCTCAGCCAATTCAGAAATATGGACAAGCCCATCTTTTCCAGCAAAAATTTCAACAAAGGCACCGAACTTTTCAATTCGTTTAACCTTACCTAGGTACATTTGGCCAACTTCAACCTCGCGTACGATGTCTTCAATAATTTTCTTTGCCTTTTGATTCATTGCCTGATCAGTTGAGGCAATAAATACAGTTCCATCTTGTTCAATATCAATCTTAACGCCAGTTTCCTCGATGATTTTATTGATTTGTTTACCACTTGGTCCAATAACGTCACGAATTTTATCTGGGTTAATTTTCATTGTTAAGATTTTTGGTGCAAATTTTGAAAGCTCGCTTCGTGGCTCTGAAATCGTTGCCAGCATAGAATCAAGAATATGCATTCTACCCTTTTTAGCCTGCTGAAGTGCTTCTTCTAGGATTTCACGAGATAGTCCTTTAATTTTAATATCCATCTGAAGTGCAGTTACACCCTTAGCTGTTCCTGCTACTTTGAAATCCATATCACCTAGGTGGTCTTCCATACCTTGAATATCAGATAAAACGGTGTAATGTTCCCCAGATTTTACTAGTCCCATCGCAATCCCAGCTACTGGCGCTTTAATTGGAACACCCGCATCCATCATCGCAAGTGTACTTGCACAGATACTTGCCTGAGAAGTAGAACCATTTGATTCAAGGACTTCAGAAACTAGTCGAATTGTATATGGGAAATCCTTTTCAGAAGGTACAATTGGTTCCAAGGCCCGTTCACCAAGAGCACCATGCCCGATTTCACGACGACCAGGTCCACGGATTGGTCCGGTTTCCCCAACACTAAATTGAGGGAAATTGTAATGATGCATAAAACGCTTTTCTTCTTCAATTCCTAAACCATCCAGAATTTGTACATCACCCATTGCTCCTAAGGTACAAATACTTAATGCTTGAGTTTGTCCACGAGTAAACAATCCTGATCCATGTGTTCTTGGTAAAATACCGATTTGTGAAGATAGTGGACGTATTTCATCAATTTTCCTGCCATCGGGACGAACCTTTTCAACGGTTATTAAACGACGGACTTCACCTTTAACAATCTTATCTAAAATTTGTTTTACTTGTTTCTTGTCATCGTCGGTTGCCTCGTTCTCCTCGAACTTAGCTAATACACGATTCTTTACTTCTTTAATGGCGTCTTCACGGGCATGTTTTTCTTGCACCTGAATAGCCGTGACCATATCTGCTTCACACATTTCTCTCACTTCAGCTTCAAGGTCTTTATCGATTTCGTATAAAATTACTTCTCTTTTTTCCTTACCTGCCTCAGCCATAATCTTTTCTTGGAATTCAATGAGGCGCTTAATCTCTTCATGTCCAAACATGATGGCTTCAAGCATTACTTCCTCTGAAACTTCATCAGCACCAGCTTCAACCATGTTAATCGCATCTTTAGTTCCAGCTACCGTTAAGTGAATGTCGCTCATTTCAGCTTGTTCAACAGTTGGATTAATCACAAACTCTCCGCCGACTCTGCCAACGATAACACCAGCAATTGGTCCCTCAAATGGAATGTCAGATGTACATAGAGCTAATGAGGACCCAAACATTGCTGCCATCTCTGATGAGCAATCTTGATCTACACTCATAACAATGCTGATTACTTGCACATCATTACGGAATCCTTCAGCAAAAAGTGGACGAATAGGACGATCTATTAATCGACTAGCTAAGATTGCCTTTTCGCTCGGACGACCTTCACGTTTAATAAATCCGCCAGGAATTTTACCCACCGCATATAATCGCTCTTCGTAGTTACATGTTAACGGAAAAAAGTCTAAGTTTTTAGGTTCTTTTGAAGCTGTAGCAGTGCTTAGAACTGCAGTATCTCCATAACGGACCATTACGGCTCCATTTGCCTGTTTGGCAAGTTGGCCGATTTCGACGGTTAATTTACGTCCAGCCCAATCCATGGAATATTCATGTTTCGTTTGTTCCATATTGTTACCCCTCTCTATCCAAATCACTTTAGAGGATAATGCGAAAAAGAATCGCTCTAATCATCTAATATAAAAAAAGCGTTTATAGCTTATGTTATCAATACAAATATACTTATAGTATGCTCAAAATTTTGCGACTTAAAATATGTATATAATATATTTATCTTTGGCTATCTTTTTTAAACCTAACAAAAAAGCGGGAAAAATCCCGCTTCTTTTGATTATCGACGAAGTCCTAGCTTATTGATTAATTCACGGTAACGTTGAACATCTTTATTACGTAAGTACGTTAAAAGATTACGACGCTTACCAACCATTTTCAACAGACCGCGACGTGAGTGGTGGTCCTTCTTATGAGTACGTAAGTGCTCATTCAAATTGTTGATTGATTCAGTAAGGACAGCGATTTGAACCTCTGCAGATCCAGTATCGGCTTCATGAGTTTTGTACTCATTGATTAGTTCGTTTTTACGTTCTTGAGTGATTGCCATCCTATTCACCTCCTAAATTTACTATCCCCTGTTACTGAGCAAGCGTCGGTGACTCGACTTGCCAAGCAAAGGTTATTTTTAATACGTTAATAAGAATACAACTTTTTACGACAAAATGCAAGTTCTATCGATAGAAAAGCTATTTATTAAAGTATTTTATAGCATTTTGTTTGTCTTTTTCTATTTGGGTAACTAGTTCTTGGATTCCTGAGAATTTTTGTTCTTTTCTTAGGTATTGGTGCCATTCGATGGTTACTTCGGCGCCATAAATATCTTTTTGGAAGTTAAAGATATGGACTTCTACTGAGACCTTTAAAGCATCATTATTGAATGTTGGTTTGGAGCCAACATTGCATACACCCTCGTACCAGTCTTCACCAATTTTGATTTTTACGGCATAAACACCCAGCGGGGGTGTAATATATTCATTCTTTGTATCCACGTTTGCAGTTGGAAATCCAATTGTCCTGCCTCTTTTATCCCCATGAACGACTATGCCGGGGGTCTTATAGAATCTTCCGAGTAATTCTGGCAGCTCAGCGGTTTTTCCGTTTTTTATATATTGGCGTATGCGAGTAGAACTTACTTTTTCATCTCCGCTGGTGAATTTATCAACAATAGTGAAAGTGAATTTTTCTCTTGAATGGAAGGGTAAAATTTCCATCGTTCCTTTCCCCATACGGCCATATGAGAAATCAAATCCGGCAACTACATGTTTAACATTTAAATCAATAACATACTGGTCAATAAATTCTTGTGGAAGCAGGTTTGCAAATTCTGATGTAAAATGGACGATAAAAAGATAATCAATGCCTAATTCCTCAATTATTTTAATTTTATCGGCTAAGGGTGTTATATATTGAACATGTTTTTCATTTTTACCTAAAACTATAGATGGATGTGGATCAAAGGTCATAACTGCGGACCGAAGTCCTTTTTGATTGGCTTGTTTTTTAGCTTCAAGGATTACCTTTTGATGCCCAAGATGAACACCGTCAAAATAACCAAGTGCCATTGATAATGGAGGTATTTCATTTTTATCTATATTTATTGGGAATTCTAGTTTTATTACTTCCAATGAAACTCACCTTTTCTTGACCGTAACCTTTTTAACCTTGATCATTACGCAAAACTTTAACCGGTTTTAGCAGCCCTGGCTTGTTCGGGTGTACCGAATAAATGGCAAGAGCTTTTCCTTCTTCTGTTTCAACGCTAATAGGTCCGTTACTATTTTTTAAATGCTCTGGTACTGGTAAAATTGCGCCATTTTTCACTTTCTCTGCTACTTTATCATTTATTATGTATTTCGGCAAATGAGAAAGTGCCATTTCTAAAGGCCGTAAACAGGAAGAAATAGACCCCGTCTCCATCAACTTTTCAATTTCTTCGAACGTTAGACAATCATCAATCATAAATGCCGCTGACTGGATCCTGATTAAACTGGACATATGAGCAGGGTAACCGAGACTTTCGCCAATCATTACCGCTAAAGTCCTGATATAGGTACCTTTACTGCAGCTAACTCTAAATCGAAAGGAGATGGTTTCCCCTGAATACTCTTCTCGCTCATCAAGCAGTTCTATCGAATAAATGTTCACCTTTCTAGTCGGGCGTTCCACTTCAATCCCTTTACGGGCATATTCATAAAGACGAGTGCCCCCTACTTTTACGGCCGAATACATCGGAGGAGTTTGTTCTATTTCACCTGTTAAAGAATTAAGAACCTGAAGAATTTCTTTCCTGCTGATCGTACCTTCAATTTTCTTTTCCTCGACTTTTTCTCCAGAAGCATCTTCTGTTGTTGTGGAATAACCAAGGGTTACTTCACCCTCATAACTTTTCCCGGCGTCCGTTATGTATTCTGCTACTTTTGTTGCCCTTCCTATACAAATAGGAAGAACTCCGGTTACATCTGGGTCCAGTGTACCAGTATGTCCGACCTTTTTCGTTTTTAGTATTTTCCTTAATCTGAACACACAATCATGCGACGTCAGCCCAGCGGGTTTATATAAAGGTAAGATTCCTTCCATCGCGGGTCACTCCATTTCTATTTTGTATCGAAAAAAAAGGATAGACAATTGTCTATCCAGTTATTCTTCTTCATTTTTTTCCATGCTTCTATCTTCATGGTGCAATTGATGAATGAGAGAATTGATACGATTTCCGTAATCCATGGATTCATCCCATTCAAAAAGGATCTCTGGTGTTTTGCGCAAGCGGATACGATGTCCAATTTCAGTTCGAATAAATCCTTTTGCCTTTGCAAGACCTTTAAGAGTGTTTTCCTTTTGCTCTTCATCGCCCAAAACAGAAATATATACTTTTGCTTGCTGTAGATCTCCTGATACTTGAACATCTGTAACCGTCACAAAGCCGATCCGGGGATCTTTAATTTTTCGACCGATGATGTCACTTAGTTCTTTCTTCATTTGTTCTCCAACACGATTTGCTCTGTGGCTCATCACTTCACCTCTTAACTTAAAGCCATTCTACATCGGTGATTGTTCTTTCTATTTCAGGAAAAGAATCAATAAATTTAAGTGCATTTTGCAGCTCCAGTTCAGTCATTACCCGGTTGGATGTTACCGCAGCAATGGCTATTTTCGTCCGTTGCCATACATCCTGATAATCAACTTCTGAAACCGATACATTAAATTTTTGTTTTAACCTGGTAAGAATTCGCTGCAAAACCGCACGTTTTTCTTTTAAAGAATGTGCATCGTATATGATACATTCACAAACAGCGATACCTACAATCATTTACGCTCTATTTCTTCCATTACGTATGCTTCAATAATATCTCCTTCTTTAACATCATTGAAGTTTTTAATGGTAATACCACATTCATAACCTTGTGAAACCTCTTTTGCATCATCTTTAAATCGTTTTAATGCATCGATATTTCCTTCAAAGATGACAACACCATTACGAATTAAACGAATTCCGCTATCACGAGTAATTTTCCCGTCTGTTACATAAGAACCAGCAATCGTTCCAACCTTAGATACTTTAAAGGTTTGGCGAATTTCGGCCTGACCAATGACTTTTTCTTTAAATTCAGGGTCGAGCATACCTTTCATAGCGGCTTCAATTTCTTCAATTACTTTATAAATAATGCTGTGCAGGCGAACATCTACCTTTTCTTGTTCAGCTGCACGCTTCGCATTGACATCAGGGCGAACGTTAAAGCCAATCACAATCGCATTAGACGCGGAGGCAAGTGTAATATCCGACTCATTGATGGCACCTGCACCACTATGAATAATTCTGATATTTACACCTTCAACGTCAATTTTTTGCAGGGAAGCTGCAACGGCTTCGGCCGAACCTTGAACGTCAGCTTTTAGGATGATATTTAGATCCTTCATCTCGCCTTGCTTCAACTGTTCAAATAAATTATCGAGGCTGACAATCGATTTTTCACCACGCTGCGCTGCCAGTGCTTGCTGTGCACGTGCTTCACCGACTTGACGGGTCTGTTTTTTCATCATCAAATACAACGAAACGGTCACCTGCTTGTGGAACATCACTTAAGCCTGTAATTTCAACTGGTGTAGACGGTCCAGCTTCTTTCACACGGCGCCCTAGGTCATTTACCATTGCACGAACACGACCATACGTGTTTCCTACAACAATAGGGTCACCTATTTTCAGTGTACCATTCTGAACGAGCAGCGTAGCCACTGATCCACGACCTTTATCTAATTGTGCTTCAATTACTGTTCCAACTGCTTTACGATTAGGGTTTGCTTTCCATTCTTCCACTTCACTAACAAGAAGAATCATTTCCAGCAGATTATCGATTCCTTCTCCTGTTTTCGCGGATAATGGAACAAAGATTGTATCTCCGCCCCAAGCTTCAGAAACTAATCCATGCTCGGTAAGCTCTTGCATAACACGGTCGGCGTTGGCAGCTTCTTTATCCATTTTATTAACCGCAACGATAATTGGAACCTCTGCAGCCTTCGCATGGTTAATAGCTTCAACTGTTTGCGGCATTACACCATCATCAGCAGCTACAACAAGAATGGTGATATCTGTGATTTTCGCACCACGCGCACGCATAGTGGTAAAAGCAGCGTGTCCTGGTGTATCAAGGAATGTTATCTTCTTCCCATTTTCGACAACTTGGTAAGCACCAATATGCTGGGTGATTCCACCTGCTTCACCTTCAGTTACCTTTGTGTTACGAATAGAATCCAGCAATGTCGTTTTACCATGGTCAACGTGACCCATAATCGTAACAACAGATGGTCTTTCCACAAGGTCTTCTGGTGCATCTTCAGTGAAATAAACTTCAAGATCTGTTGTGTCAATCTTTATTTCTTCTTCGACCTCGACTCCGTATTCACTGGCAATTAATTCAATCGCATCTTTATCTAAAACCTGATTAATTGTTGCCATAACTCCTAGTAAAAAGAGCTTCTTGATGATTTCAGAAGGTTCGCGGTAGATTTTTTTAGCAAGTTCACCAACAGTAAGAGATTCACTAAAAGTAATTTTAGCTGGAAGCTCTTTTACTTTCTTTACCTGTGGCTGTGCTTGCTGCACCGGTGTATGGTTCTTTTTCCGGTTGTTATTATTATTACGATTTTGATTATTATTATTAAAAGGTTTTTTATTCCCTTTTCCAGCACTAAAAACTTTATTTTCCTTAGATTGGAACTGTTGATTATGCTTTTTACTTTCAACCGTTTTTGGTGGTGATACCACTTTTACCTTGCTAGGAGTTGTGGTCTTTGAGTCGTCATCCTCAAAAGCTTTTGGGCTTGTTTTAATTTGCACTTGTGGTTTAACTCCCTGCTGCTGTGGTCTTTGGTTTTGGCGATTTTGCTGTTGCGGTATAGCTTGCTTTTGTTGAGGTTTACTTTCGCTTTTATTAAAGGTTGCGTCTAGCTTTACAACTGCCGCGTCCTCAATTGTTGCCATATGATTTGAAACCTCTATGTTCATTTCTTTTAATTTATTTATTACATCTTTACTTGAAATATTGTGTTTTTTTGCATACTCATAAACACGTATTTTACTCATATTTTCACCCCCGCTAAAATTAATCGAGCAACGTCATCAATTTTTTTGCAAATCCATCGTCCAGTACAGCTACAACAACGCGGGCTTCTTTGCCAATCGCTTGGCCTAGAAGGTGGCGATCTTCCACTAGTTTATATGGAACTTCGTATGACTTACATTTATCTGTAATTTTCTTTGTCGTATTTGCAGATGCATCTGCCGATAAAAGTACGAGCTTTGCTTTTCCGCTTCGTATCTCCTTAACAGAAAGCTCCTCACCCGAAATGATTTTCCGTGCTCGATTTGCTAAGCCAAGTAACGACATCCATTGATTTGTATTCATATGGATTGCCTGTTATCCTTTTCTATCAATTCCAAAAGTTCCTCGTATAAAGTTTCACTGATTGAAACCTCTAAATGATTAGATAGGATGTTTTTTTTCTTGGCCAGTAGGACCGCTTCCTTGTCCTTTGAAAGGTATGCACCTCTGCCCGACTTTTTCCCTGTTAAGTCGATAGATACATCCCCTTCTTTTGAGCGAACGATGCGAACGAGTTCTTTTTTCGGCTTCATTTCACCGGTTGCGACACACTTCCGCATAGGAACTTTTTTACGATTGTTCACGATCATTCACCTCACTTCTTATTCCTTTTCTTCTTCGTCATTAAAGTCTACATCTACTTGATCATCAAATAGTCGTATCATTTCTTCGCGTGGATAGATTCCTAATTCACGTGCTTCTGTTTCTGATTTAATATCTATTTTCCAACCTGTTAACTTTGCAGCCAAACGGGCATTTTGTCCACGCTTTCCAATTGCCAGTGAAAGCTGATAATCTGGTACAACTACAGTGGTTGCCTTTTCAGATTCATTCACCATGACATCTAATACCTTAGATGGGCTTAAAGAATTTGCAACAAAGATGACAGGATCGTCGGACCATTTAACAATATCGATTTTTTCACCTTTTAATTCATTCACAACGGCTTGAACTCTTGTACCTTTTGGACCTACGCAAGATCCAACTGGGTCAACCTCATTGTTATCCGAATGAACTGAAATTTTAGAACGGTCTCCTGCTTCACGCGCAACTGATTTTATCTCGACGGTACCATCATATATTTCTGGAACTTCAATCTCGAACAATCTTTTCAGTAATCCAGGATGGGTACGAGAAACGAAAATTTGAGGACCTTTCGTTGTCTTCTCAACCTTCGTAATAAAAACTTTTATGCGGTCATGCGGTTTATACCGTTCATTTGGCATTTGTTCATTAACTGGGAGCAGAGCTTCTATTTTTCCAAGACTCACATAAATAAACTTTGAATCAAGTCTTTGCACAATTCCGGTCATGATATCTTCTTCACGATCAATAAACTCGGAATAAATAATGCCTCTTTCAGCTTCTCTAACTCTTTGAGTAACAACCTGTTTGGCTGTTTGAGCTGCAATTCTTCCGAAGTCCTTAGGAGTTACTTCCATTTCCACTACATCTTCAACAGCATAATTAGGGTTAATATTTCTAGCATCTGCTAATGATATTTCAAGACGAGGGTCAAACACTTGATCTACTACTTCTTTTCTGGCAAAAACACGCATGGAGCCTGTTGCCAGATTTAAATCAATTCGAACATTTTGGGCTTGATTGAAATTGCGTCGATATGCCGAGATCAGTGCGGCTTCAATCGCATCGATTAATACATCTCTAGAAATGCCCTTTTCTCTTTCTAGTATTGTAAGAGCATCTAATAATTCGCTGCTCATTTGATCATATCCCCCTATCTTTCATATATATTTATCTTTTATTATGAAAAAATAACTGCCAGCCTTGCACTAGCCACTTTTTCAAAAGGAATCTCGATGACTTTTTTACGGGTTTTGATTTTGATTTCTACTTTTACTGTCTGTCCATCATAATCAAGTAACTTTCCTTCAAATCCCTTTTCACCGTCAATGGGCTCGTATGTTTTAATAAACACATTTTTACCAATTGCCTTTTCAAAGTCCTTCGCCTTTTTCAGCGGTCTTTCTGCACCAGGAGAGGAAACCTCAAGAAAATAATTTTGGGTTATCGGGTCAAGCTCATCGAGTTTTTCACTAAGCCGTTCACTGACAATGCCACAGTCCTCAATATCAACACCGTTTTCTTTATCAATATATACGCGGAGAAACCAGTTTTTCCCTTCTTTGACAAACTCAATTTCCACCAATTCTAATTCTAATTCTTGCAAAATTGGCTGCGTTAGCTCTTCTACTACTTCCGTTACTTTGCTCATTGTTTAACCTCCTTTACCGACATTTTCACCCATATTATACGTATTTCACGGAAAGTTTTATCAATAACTCTGTAAAATTATCCAATACAAAAACGAAAGAGCGGGTTTCCCCACTCTTTAACACGAGAGTATTTCTTAGTATTTCCAATAAAACTATACCATAACCAAATTTTATATGCAAACCGAAACGCATAGCATCAAGGTTTATACTATTTAGAAAAGGGAAAGCTGATTTTGATCTGGTAATGCACCTAAGCAGCCTTGTTTATCTAAATATTCTAGTATAGTTTTTGATACTTTACCACGTTGCTGTAAATCCTCTTTAGAAAGAAACTCTCCATCTTGTCTCGCCTTGACAATATTATAAGCGGCATTGGTTCCAAGTCCTGGTATTGAATTAAATGGAGGAATTAATGAGTTTCCTTCAATGATAAACTCAGATGCATCGGATTTATATAAATCATAGTTTTGGAAAGTAAAGCCCCTTTCCGTCATTTCAAGTGCAAGTTCGAGTACTGTCAGCAAGTTTTTTTCCTTGTTTGACGCTTCAAGTCCCTTTGCATTAATTTCTTCGATTTTCGCACGGATCGATTCAGAACCGCGTGACATTGCTTCAATATCAAAGTCTTCTGCACGGACGGTAAAATAGGCTGCATAATATAAAAGTGGAAGATGTACCTTGAAATAGGCAATTCTAACTGCCATTAAAACATAGGCAGCTGCGTGGGCCTTAGGGAACATATATTTAATCTTTTTACAAGAATCAATATACCATTCCGGTACTTCATTACGACGCATTTCCGCTTCCATTTCTTCCGTGAGACCTTTCCCTTTACGGACTGACTCCATGATTTTAAAAGCAAACGATGGTTCTAGTCCCTGATAAATAAGGTAGACCATGATATCATCACGACAGCCAATAACTTCACTCAGATTACAGATGTTGTTATGAATTAATTCTTGTGCATTTCCCAGCCATACATCTGTTCCATGTGACAGACCGGAAATTTGGACAAGTTCCGAAAAAGTCGTTGGTTTTGTATCTTCTAGCATTTGGCGGACAAAACGTGTACCGAATTCAGGAATCCCAAGTGTACCGGTTTTACACATAATTTGCTGTTCGGTTACACCTAATGATTCGGTTCCGCTAAAAATTTTCATTACTTCTGGATCATCCGTTGGAATCGTTTTTGGATCCATTCCACTTAGGTCTTGCAGCATTCTTATTACCGTTGGATCGTCGTGCCCAAGTATATCCAGCTTTAAGACGTTATCGTGAATGGAATGGAAATCAAAATGAGTTGTCTTCCATTCTGAATTTCGATCATCCGCAGGAAACTGTATTGGTGTAAAGTCATAGACATCCATGTAATCAGGAATAACGATAATACCGCCTGGATGCTGACCAGTTGTCCTTTTTACACCTGTACAGCCAGAAGCAAGTCGTTCTACTTCGGCTCCGCGTAATTGCAAATTATTATCCTGCTGATATGCCTTTACATATCCAAAAGCCGTTTTATCTGCAACCGTTCCTATCGTACCCGCTCGAAATACATTATCTTCTCCAAAAAGAACCTTCGTGTAGTTATGAGCACGCGGCTGATACTCTCCAGAGAAGTTCAAATCGATATCAGGAACCTTGTCTCCTTTAAAGCCTAGGAAAGTTTCAAACGGGATGTCATGTCCGTCTTTACGGTATTTACCACCACATTGCGGGCAATCCTTATCAGGTAAATCAAAGCCTGAACCAACAGAACCATCATTGAAGAATTCTGAATGCTTACAGTTTGGACAGACGTAATGAGGCGGCAATGGATTCACTTCGGTAATTTCCGTCATCGTTGCTACCAAAGAAGAACCTACCGAACCACGTGACCCAACAAGATATCCATCATCTAAGGATTTTTTCACTAGCTTATGAGAAATCAAGTAGATTACAGCGAAACCATGTCCGATGATACTCTTCAATTCTTTTTCAAGGCGTGCTTCCACGATTTCTGGAAGCGGCTCTCCGTAAATCTTCTTTGCCATTGAATAACTCATTTCGCGCATTTCTTCATCTGCGCCTTCAATTCGCGGTGTGTATAAGTCGTCTTTAATTGGCTTAATGACATCAATCATTTCCGCAATTTTGTTTGTATTGGTTATAACAATTTCTTTCGCTTTTTCTCCTCCAAGGAAAGAAAACGCAGCAAGCATTTCATTGGTTGTCCTGAAATGGACATCTGGCAGTTTGTGACGATTTAACGGGTTTGCTCCACCTTGTGAATTAACTAATATTTTTCGGTAAATCTTATCGTTCTCATTTAAATAATGTACATTACCAGTTGCAACAACCGGAATGCCTAATTTATCACCAAGCTTTACAATATTACCAATGATATCTTCAAGTGCCTTTTCATCACGAACTAGTTCCATTTCAATTAATGGAGCATTGACTTCCTTCGGCATAACCTCAAGGTAGTCATAGAATTGTGCCGCTGATTCCACTTCATCAGGGGATTTTTGCATCATCCCTTCAAAAACTTCCCCTTTATTACAGCCGGATCCTACAAGAATACCTTCTCTGTATTTTTGAAGTACAGACCGTGGCAATCTCGGAACTCTATAAAAATATTCAATATGTGAAATAGATACAAGTTTAAATAAGTTCTTTAAACCCACTTCTGTTTGCGCAAGCAGCGTACAATGATAAGGACGTGCCCGTTGATAGGCATTCCCTTTCCCCATGTTATCGTTAAATTGGTCATGGTACTCAATTCCTTTTTCTGTCGCATCCTTTAGCATTTTCAACAGTAAATATCCTGTTGCTTCAGCATCATAAATAGCTCGATGGTGCTGGGTTAATTCTATATCGAATTTCTTTGTTAATGTATTTAAACGATGATTTTTCATTTCCGGATAAAGAAATCTACCTAATTCAAGCGTATCGATAACTGGATTTTTCGCTTTTTCAAGACCAATATTTTTATAACCCACATTTAGGAACCCCATATCGAAAGAGGCATTGTGCGCAACCAGAACAGTGTCCTCTACCCAGCCATAAAACCTTTGGATTACTTCTCCAACATCAGGAGCATTTTGCACCATATCATCAGTAATACCTGTTAGGTTAATAGTTGTTGCTGATAGCCGATGATGAGGATTTGCGAATGATTCAAATCGGTCAATAATTTCCCCATTTCTAATTTTAACTGCCGCAAGTTCAATAATCGTATCATACACGGCTGACAAACCAGTCGTTTCCACGTCAAATACGACAAATGTATCTTCTGCCAATAAACGATGGGCATCATTATAGGCAATCGGCACACCATCATCCACAAGATTTACTTCTACACCATAAAGGATTTTAATATCGTTTTTCTTTCCTGCACCATAAGCCTCCGGGAAGGATTGGGCAACAGCATGATCCGTAACGGCAATCGCCTTATGACCCCACTTCTTAGCTTGTGCTATAAGCGCCCCTACAGGAGTGACTGCATCCATTGAACTCATAGGAGTATGAAGATGAAGCTCTACACGTTTTTGATCTTCCGGAGCTGTATCTTTACGCCCCTCAGGCTTAATTTCGTTTATATCATTTCCAATCATGACTAAATCACGTACAAAGGTGTCATTTTGAATGCTGCCTCGTACTCTAACCCACATGCCTTTTTTGACAAGCTGGTAAAGAGCCGCGTCTTCTTTATCCCGCGAAAACATTTTAACCATAAGAGAGCTTGTGTAATCCGTAATCTTAAAGGTTAGCAGTGTACGGCCGCTTCGCAATTCTCTTGTCTCCGCATCAAATATATACCCTTCGACTGTAACTCTTCTTTCTTCATCCACAATATCAATCATATTTCGCAGGTCTGAATCATCTTTAATAGTAAGACCAATTGAAAGCGGACCCTCAGGAGCACCCCCGCCAGACTCTTTCTCCGCTTCTTTCTTTTGTAAATCAGCTAAGGCCATGAGTCCGCGTTCTTGATCTTCTTTCTGTTTTGCTAATAAAAATTGTTGATATTCGTCATTTTTTTCTACACTCTTGATGTCTGTTTCAACCGTTAAACTTGGAAATCCAAACGATTGATATAGACTGGTAATCATTGTTCCATACTTCTTTTTTAAGGCCATACCTTCCGTCTCATTGCGTACTGATATGGTTAACTTATTACCATTAACAGCCGGAACTTGTTCATTCAATAATTTTAGCATTGGCGGAGAGATACCATCAATTTGTCGTATACTATGATTCCAATATTCTAGAAGTAGTTCTGGTTGAAAGCTTTGATCTTCTACTTTTAAATCATAGGTAATATTCGCTATATTTGAGAACTTTCTTTCAAGTTGAGTTGTGAAACGAAGATATAAACTATAAGGAAGAATTTTTTCTAGTAAAAATTGAAAATGCCATTTTCTTGCCTTTTTTTCAACAATAAACCTTTCAATTTGTGCATTTTGAAATTGTGCTACCACAGCGTCTTCGATTAATTCTAGTTGCTGGAGCAAGAGTAAGAATCGCTCTTTTTTGCCAGAGGCATGTTCGCTCATCATTCCCTCTCCCATCTATATAAAGTCTCTATTATATCTTTTATCAAAAAGTAATTATATCATATGATACCTAATCATTCGGCTTATTTCGACAGAAAAATAAAACCAAATTAGAAATTAAAAAAAGGTCCACTAGGGAACCTTTTTCTAAAAACTTATAAGAAAAACCTTTGGATATCATTCCAGGTAACAACCAGCATAAGGAGCATAAGAAGTGCAAATCCAATAAAGTGGACCATTCCTTCCTTATGACGATCAATTGGTTTACCTCTTACTGCTTCTACTGCAAAGAACATTAGCCTTCCGCCATCAAGCGCAGGAATAGGCAAGAGATTCATAATTCCAAGGTTAATACTCAAAATAGCAGCCCATTTCATGACATAGTAAATGCCAGACTGCACTACTGTATCAGTTGAAGCATAAATTCCAACCGGACCTGAAAGCATGTCGATGGAGAACTGACCGGTAACTAACTGACCCAACATGACAAAAATCTGCTTTGTCCAAAAGTATGTCTCAGTAAAACCAGCCGTAATCGCTTTAAGCGGTGATTTCTCAATAGGACTATAAACACCAATTAAACCGATTTTTTCACCCTCAACGGTTTGCTCCTTTGGAGTAACGGTGAGTTCCTGATCTTTGCCATCTCGAGTTATTGAAAAATCAAGTTCCTCATTCGGATTTTCCCTAATAATTTCAACAACATCGGACCAACTTGAAATTTCAGCGCCGTTAATACTGTTGACAATGTCTCCTTGCAGGAGACCTGCAGCATTTGCAGCACCATCGGGCGTGATCTCCCCTAATTTTGGTTCATTTGTAGGAACACCTTGTAGGAACGCAATGATAATGAACAAAAAGAACGCCAGGACAAAATTCATCATCGGCCCTGCAAAAATGGCCATTGTTCTTTGTGGCAGCGTCTTGGAGGCAAATTGTCGATTATATGGAGCTAATTGTGTTTCAATCCCATTTTCAATCGTAACTGCCGTCGGGCTCACAGAGAAAGTTTGCAAGCTTTCTTCTTCATCCTCTGGATATCCCTTGATAAATAGCTTGTGTTCAATATCTGCATATTCCACTTCAACAATCCTGCAATCAGGATACTTTTCTTTATTGTTTAATATGATTTTAGTAACCGTATTATCTTTGTCAAATAAAAGCCCAATTCTGTAACCTGGTTTTATTTCGACACTTTCTGGATCTTCACCTGCCATGCGGACAAAACCACCTATTGGCAATAACCTAATGGTATACGTGGTTTCCCCTTTTTTATGGGAGAAAACCTTAGGACCAAACCCGATTGCAAATTCACGGCATAAAATACCTGCACGTTTTGCAAAAACTAAATGGCCTAATTCATGGAAGAAGACTAGAGCTCCAAAGATAACAATAAAGGCAATAACTGTACTCAAACTAAAAAACCACCTTTTTTATAGAAGTGAAGATACATATTGTCTTGTTTCTTTGTCCACCTCATGAATAATGGATAAGTCAGGATCTATAATTACATCATGCCTGCTTAATGCCTTCTCAATCATATCCTCAATTTGTAAGAACGTAATCTTTTCATTTAAAAAGGCAGCTACGGCAACTTCATTTGCTGCATTCAAGACAGTTGGAAGTGTTCCGCCTTTTTTTCCAGCTACATATGCAAATTGCATACAGCGAAACCGATTTTTATCCATTTCTTGAAAATGCAATGTACCAATTTGTGCTAAATTTAAACGTTGTGAAGTAGTTAGTGGTAAGCGATCAGGGTATGAAAGCGCATATTGGATAGGTACACGCATGTCCGGTGTTCCTAGCTGTGCGATTATGCTGCTGTCATGAAATTCGACCATCGAATGAATAATGCTTTCTTTGTGAAGAAGGACATCAATTTTTTCATACGGCATATTATAAAGCCAATGTGCTTCAATCACTTCAAGCCCTTTATTCATCATCGTAGCAGAATCTATCGTTATTTTTGCTCCCATTGACCAATTGGGATGATTTAAGGCTTCCTTGACGGTAACACCTTCAAGGTCGTTCCGTGTACGATCACGGAAACTTCCACCGGAAGCAGTCAAAATCAATCGTTCTATGTTCTTATCTTTTTCACCCTGCAGGCATTGAAAAATAGCCGAATGTTCACTATCTACTGGAAGTAATGCTACTCCATTCCGTTCGGCAGCTTCCATGACAAGATGTCCAGCTGTTACCAATGTCTCCTTATTAGCAATCGCGATGGTTTTTCCACTTTCAATTGCTTGTAAAGTGGGATTTAAACCAACACTTCCGATAACAGCATTTACAAGGATATCAGCCGAAGGATAGACAGCAACTTCTACCAGTCCCTCATCACCAAAAGTAAATTTAGTTTTAGGAAATTCTGATTTTAATGTATTACAATCATGGTACTCTTGTACAGAAACAAGCTCTGGTTGAAATTCAGTAATCATTTTTCTAGCTAATTCTAGATTTTTTCCCACAGAGATTGCCACTAATTTAAATGCTGATGGATGTTCACGCAGAATATCTAAAGTTTGGGTCCCAATCGAGCCAGTAGCACCCAAAATACTAATTTTTTTCAACGTTCATTCAACTCCCGAATTCTACCATAAGTGGAAAAAGTGTAATAATGGTAGAATGAATAAAAGACTATCAAAACGGTCAAGGATCCCACCATGTCCTGGCAAAATATTTCCCGAATCCTTCACGCCAAAGTGACGTTTAAACGCAGATTGGACTAAGTCCCCAATTTGTCCAAAAATGGAAAGGACAGCAGTTATTGCGAGTAAAGAAAGCAAGTTTGCGTTGATTTCCGTCAATAAAGAAAATAAGACCGCGACAATTAGTGCACAAAACACACCGCCAAGAGAACCTTCTACCGTTTTGTTCGGGCTAATTTCAGGCCAAAGTTTCCTTTTTCCTGTAGCTTTTCCTACAAAATAAGCACCTGAATCAGTTGCCCAAATCATAAATAAAGAGTAAAAAATATAAACTAGACCCGCATCACGCGTTTCAATAAAGAAATAAAAACCGATTCCAACATAAATGGCAGATAATATGGAAAAACCAACATCTTCAAAGGTAAAACGATTTTTTGTTATCACTGTAAATGCCAATAACAAGAAGATAAAAGCAATGCCAAGTTCTGTTTTTGTATAATATAATATATTAGCTATATCACTGTACTGCTCTGGATAAAGAATCACCCAAAGAAATAAAAGTGTTAATAGTCCATGTACAGAAAAAATACTAAGTTTCTTCATTTTTAATAACTCATACAACCCCACTGTTGCCAAGAAGTACGTTAAAAATACAAAAGGTAGTCCACCGTAAAAAACAATAGGTAGAAATAAAGCAGCTGCTACGACTCCTGTTATGATTCTTTGCTTCATCTAAGATTTCAACACCTTTTTAGGACTTGAGAGAGTACTTAAATACCGCCAAATCGACGTTGACGATTCTGAAATGCTTCAATTGCTTCAATTAGATGTTTTTCTCTAAAGTCTGGCCATAATACATCCGTAAACCAAAACTCCGTATAGGCTAATTGCCATAGCATAAAATTGCTTAGCCGTATTTCTCCACTAGTCCGAATCAATAAGTCCGGGTCTTTGTGGGCTGAAGTCATCAGATAGGAGGAGAACACCTCTTCGTTTAAATCGCTCTCTTTCAGTATTCCACTTTTATAATCATTTAAGACTTTTTTGGTTGCGTCAATTATTTCGGATCTACTCCCATAGTTAAGCGCAAAATTTAATACAAGACCATTATTGTCTTTTGTATCTTCTATCGCTTTTTCGATTGCATGTAATGTATGTACCGGAAGCTGGTCTTTATAGCCCATCATCGCTACTTGAACATTTTCTTCAATTAATTCAGGCAGGAAGGTCCCTAAAAATTCCTCTGGAAGCTTCATTAAATAGTCTACTTCATTTTTTGGGCGTTTCCAATTTTCTGTTGAAAAAGCATATAACGTCAGCGTTTTTATCCCAAGGGTGTTTGCTAACTTCGTTATTTTACGCACGACCTTCATACCCTCATGATGGCCGGCAATTCGTGGCAATGCTCTCTTCTTTGCCCAACGCCCATTGCCATCCATAATAATCGCTACATGTTCCGGTACCGGCAAATTTTTAACCTTTTCTATATTTTCTCGGAGTGTGGAAGAGTTATTATTTTGATTCTTCCAAAGCCTAATTTTATTAAACATAACATTGCTCCTCCAAATTAAGATAATCATTTCCTCCGATAATAGATCATGCCCACAGAGCCTGTGTTGATATATATGAAGAATGCTGATTTTCGCATGCTTTTATCATACCAAAAAAGCAAAAATATATCTTCTTCTAATTAATTTATGTATTAGGACAAGAAATAAGAATGACGTTTACCTTTCAACTTTAAATATATTAAAGTGAAAATAGTGAAAAAACCCCCTGAAAAGAGGGTTCTTCAAAATAATTAAACTTCCAAGATTTCTTTTTCTTTGTCTTTTGTTATTTGGTCAATCTTACTGATATGCTCATCTGTTAGTTTTTGGATATCATCAGAATAACCGCGAAGTGCGTCTTCGGTTATTTCTCCGTTTTTCTCCAGCTTTTTCAAATCGTCGTTACCGTCACGGCGGATATTACGGATAGCTACTTTAGCCTCTTCTGATTCTTTCTTAACCACTTTCACAAGCTCTTTGCGTCGCTCTTCTGTCAATTGAGGAATCGCAAGGCGAATAACCTGACCATCATTTGACGGATTTAAACCTAAATCGGATTTAAGAATGGCTTTTTCAATATCACCTAAAATAGACTTATCATACGGCTGAATGACAAGTAGTCTAGCTTCTGGAGTTGATATTCCAGCCATTTGATTCACTGGAGTTGGTGCTCCATAATAGTCAATTGTTATTCTATCTAGTAATGAAGCACTCGCTCTCCCTGCACGAATACTTGCAAGCTCACGAGTGTAAGCTTGTATTGCTTTTGACATTCTGTCTTTTACTGTTGAAATCACTTGTTTTGGCATTAATTTTTCCCCCTAACAATCGTTCCAATCTTTTCACCCATAACGGCACGTTTAATATTACCTTGTTCCATAATAGAGAAGACAATAAGTGGAATATCATTATCCATACATAATGAAGAAGCAGTTGAATCCATAACAGCCAATCCTTCTTTAATTACGTCTAAGAAAGTGAGGTCATCATATTTTGTTGCATTAGGGTCCAAACGTGGATCAGCTGAATAGACACCATCAACATTGTTTTTTGCCATTAATATTACTTCAGCATCGATTTCAGCTGCTCGGAGTGCAGCAGTTGTATCTGTAGAGAAATAAGGATTTCCTGTACCAGCAGCAAAAATAACTACTCGCTTTTTTTCTAAATGTCTCATTGCACGACGTCTAATATATGGTTCTGCAACCTGGCGCATTTCAATGGACGTTTGAACGCGGGATTCAATCCCCAAGTGTTCTAAACTGTCTTGAAGTGCTAATGAATTCATGACTGTGGCAAGCATACCCATGTAATCTGCAGTTGCTCTGTCCATTCCCATCTCACTGCCTATTTTACCACGCCAAATATTACCACCGCCAACAACAACTGCCACCTCTACACCAAGTTCTGCAATTTCCTTCACTTGTCCAGCGATTGATTTAATAACGGATGGTTTAATACCGAAGCTAGATTCTCCAGCAAGTGCTTCCCCGCTTAGTTTTAGAACGACACGTTTGTACTTAGGACCGCTCATATGAACCTCCTTATTATGTATATTAATTATTTAAAAAAACTTTAAAAATAGGGAACACAACGTGTTCCCTATTCAAAACATATTTTGCGTACCATGCTTTCAAAAAATTACTTTTTATTAACTTGGTTCATAACTTCTTCAGCGAAGTTGTCTTCACGCTTTTCAATACCTTCGCCTACTTCGTAGCGAACGAATTCACGAACGGTTGCGCCTTTTGATTCAACAAACTGACGAACTTTTTGGTCTGGGTTTTTAACGAAAGTTTGGTCAAGCAGACATACATCTTCGAAATACTTTCCAAGACGGCCTTCAACCATTTTTGCTACGATATTTTCAGGCTTACCTTCGTTAAGTGCTTGTGTAGTTAGTACTTGACGCTCACGTTCAACTTCTTCTTGAGAAACTTGGTCACGAGAAACATATAAAGGTCTTAGAGCAGCAATGTGCATTGAAACATCTTTCGCTGCATCTGCATCAGTAGTACCTTCAAGAACTGTTAATACACTAATACGACCACCCATGTGAAGGTAAGCACCAAAAGCATCATTGTCAGTTTTTGATACTACAGTAAAGCGGCGTAGTGATAATTTTTCACCAATTTTAGCAATAGCTGCATTGATATAGTCTGCAACTGTTACTCCATTGATTGTTTGTGCAGAAGCTTCTTCAACTGTTGCTGGCTTGTTAGCAAGCAAGTGAGCAGCTAATTCTTTTACAAGGGTTTGGAATGCTTCGTTCTTTGCAACGAAATCTGTTTCAGAGTTTACTTCTAAAATAACTGCATTGTTTCCTTCAGCAACAACATATGTTAAACCTTCTGCAGCAATGCGGTCGCCTTTTTTCGCAGCTGAAGCAATCCCTTTTTCACGTAAGAAGTCGATTGCTTTTTCCATATCACCATTTGTTTCTGTTAATGCTTTTTTACAATCCATCATGCCTGCGCCTGTTTTTTCGCGTAGTTCTTTTACCATTTGAGCAGTAACTGCCATTTTAAATTCCTCCTTAAACTATGTACTATACTAATATCTTAGCCATTCCAACTTAAGATAAACATTTCTTAAAAAAAGGTGATAAAGGGTCTCCCTCTTATCACCTTTGAATAAGTCGATATCTTACGCTTCTTGTGCTACTTCTTCACCTTGTTTAGCTTCTAAGATAGCATCCGCCATTTTACCAGTTAAAAGCTTAACAGCGCGGATTGCATCATCGTTAGCTGGAATTACAACATCGATTTCATCTGGATCACAGTTAGTATCAACAATACCTACGATAGGAATGTTTAACTTTTTAGCTTCTGCTACTGCGATACGCTCTTTACGAGGATCGATGATGAATAGTGCATCTGGAAGCTGCTTCATATCTTTAATTCCGCCTAAGAATTTTTCAAGGCGTTCTTGTTCTTTCTTTAATTGAACTACTTCTTTTTTAGGTAATACTTCGAAAGTACCGTCTTCTGACATTCTTTCAATATCTTTTAAACGGCCAATACGCTTTTGGATTGTTTCAAAGTTTGTTAACGTACCACCCAACCAACGTTGGTTAACAAAGTACATACCTGAACGAGCTGCTTCTTCTTTAACAGAATCTTGAGCTTGTTTCTTAGTACCAACAAAAAGGATCGTTCCGCCATTAGCAGCAAGATCTTTCACCCAGTTATAAGCTTCTTCAACTTTCTTAACTGTTTTTTGTAGGTCGATGATGTAGATACCGTTACGCTCTGTGAAGATATATTTCTTCATCTTAGGGTTCCAACGGCGAGTTTGGTGTCCAAAGTGTACACCAGCTTCAAGCAATTGCTTCATTGAGATTACTGACATGTTTTTTTCCTCCTATGGTTTCGTTTTCCTCCGCTTGTCTCATTTTCAAACAGCAACTGTAACATCTACAGCACCGGCTGTTTAAATCAACAAGCGTGTGTAATAACACCGTTAAATAATATAGCATATGTCCAGATAACAATCAAGTTTTACTTTCAAAAAAAATCCCCAGTTAGACTGGGGACTCACTGCTTACATTGTCTAGCTCCAGCGCCTAGCCCCTCGAGGTCAGAAGCCAATCGCTTCGGAAGGCAAAAAGCGCCTTCTGTCAGCGCTTGTCTTCTGCTTGTCGGGGGCTGAACCAGGCGCTTCCGCTTTTCGTCTTAGTTAGATCTTAGTTTATCAAGTTCTACTAGGAATTTGTCGTTTAGAACTTTGATATACGTTCCTTTCATACCTAGGGAACGAGATTCGATGACTCCAGCACTCTCAAGCTTTCTCAAAGCGTTAACAATAACGGAACGTGTAATACCAACACGATCTGCAATTTTTGAAGCTACTAGTAAGCCTTCGTGGCCATTTAACTCTTCAAAAATATGTTCGATAGCTTCAAGCTCGCTATAAGATAATGAACTGATGGCCATTTGAACAACTGCCTTGCTTCTAGCTTCTTCTTCAATTTCTTCTGACTTTTCACGTAAGATTTCCATACCGACAACCGTTGCACCATACTCAGCAAGAATAAGATCATCATCATGGAACTTTTCTTGCAGTCTTGCAAGAATTAATGTACCAAGGCGTTCACCGCCGCCGATAATTGGCACAATTGTTGTTAATCCTTCGCGGAATAAATCTCTGTTTTCAACAGGGAATGCAGTATACGCACTATCAACGTCAAGGTTTGAAGATGTCTCTTGAATGTTAAAAAGACCATTAGTATATTCCTCTGGGAATTGTCTATCTTCCAACATTTTTTTCATACGTTCATTTTCAATTTGTTGATTAATTGCAAAACCTAAAAGCTTACCTCTTCGGCTGACAACGAAAATATTCGCTTCAATCACTTCACTTAGGGTTTCAGACATTTCTTTAAAGTTTACTGGTTTTCCTGCTGCTTTTTGTAATAACACATTAATTTTTCTAGTTTTACTAAGTAAATCCATTTGTTTCTTCCTCCTAATTAACTGGAACCATTATTAAATTTTATTGTTATATAATTATAAGATAAATTGGCTTAAATCTTTGTTTTTGGATATTGCTCCAAGCTTATCATCTACATATTGTGGAGTTATCGTAATCTTCTCCATTAAAATATCAGGTGCTTCAAAGGACAAGTCTTCTAGTAGTTTTTCTAAAATGGTGTGAAGTCTTCTAGCCCCTATATTATCTGTATTTTGATTCACTTCAAAAGCAACCTCAGCTATTCTACGAATAGCATCGTCAGAAAATTCAATTTGTATACCTTCTGTTTCTAATAATGCTTGATATTGTTTAATTAGAGCATTATCAGGTTCAATTAAAATCCTGAAGAAATCGTCAACGGTTAACTTCGTTAATTCAACTCGAATCGGTAACCGCCCTTGTAATTCAGGGATTAAATCTGATGGTTTTGACATATGAAAAGCACCGGCAGCAATAAATAAAATATAATCCGTTCTAATGGAGCCATATTTCGTAACAATTGTTGAACCTTCAACAATTGGTAAAATATCTCGCTGCACTCCTTCACGAGACACGTCTGCGGAAGAACCGCCAGAATTTCTGCTGGCTATTTTATCAATTTCATCGATAAAGATGATCCCTGTTTGTTCAGCACGGTAAATTGCTTCCGTTGTAACCTCATCCATATCAATTAATCTTGCAGCTTCTTCATTCGTTAAGACTTTCCTTGCCTCACGGACTGTTAATTTTCTTTTTTTCCGTTTCTTGGGCATAAAACTGCTTAGTGCGTCCTGCATATTCATACCCATTTGTTCCATTCCTGAACCTTGCAGCATATCAAACATGGATGGTGTTTGTTCTTCCACTTCTACTGTTACGATTTCTTCTTCTAATTGACCAAGTGCTAGTTTTTCCCTTACAATTTTACGTTTTTCAGTTACTGAGTAATCTTCTTGTTGGGTATCATGTTCTACAGTTGTATTGCCGCCGCCAAATAACATTTCAAGCGGGTTTTTATAATTTTGTGCCTTCTTTGCAGATGGAACTAGTAAATCAACCAGCCTGGCATTAGCATTTTCTTCAGCACGTTCCTTTACGGCTAACATTCTGTCCTCTTTAACCAATCTGACAGATGTTTCAACGAGGTCCCGGACCATCGATTCAACATCACGGCCAACATAACCGACTTCTGTAAATTTCGTCGCTTCTACTTTAACGAACGGCGCACCAACCAGCTTCGCAATTCTACGAGCGATTTCCGTTTTACCTACACCCGTTGGACCAATCATTAAAATATTTTTAGGAATAATTTCTTCGCGGAGTTTTTCGTTTAACAAACCACGTCTATAACGATTTCTCAGCGCAACCGCAACTGCTTTTTTTGCATCCTTCTGACCTATAATATATTGATCAAGTCTCTCAACAATTTGACGCGGTGTTAGGTTATCTGTTTTAGCCATTGTAGGTTCCCTCCCGTTAGAGCTCTTCCACGATAATGTTGTGGTTTGTATATACACAAATTTCAGCAGCTATTTCTAAAGATGCCTTTGCAATTTCTTTTGCAGTAAGATGGTCACCTGCATATTTCTTTAGAGAACGTCCAGCTGCAAGCGCATAATTACCACCCGAACCAATTGCTAGAATTCCATCATCAGGCTCAATTACTTCACCTGTTCCTGACACAAGGAGTATATCTTCTTTATTCATGACGATTAACATTGCTTCTAGTTTTCTTAGAACCTTATCACTTCTCCACTGTTTAGCAAGCTCAACAGCAGCTCGTTGGAGGTTACCATTATATTCTTCTAATTTGCCTTCAAACATTTCAAATAGAGTGAATGCATCGGCTACAGATCCGGCAAAACCAGCTAATACTCTTCCATTAAATATTTTCCTAACTTTTTTTGCAGTGTGCTTCATCACAACTGCATTACCAAATGTGACTTGACCATCACCAGACATTGAACATTGACCGTTATGATGGATTGCAAATATCGTAGTAGCATGAAATTCGTTCATCATTTCTCCTCCTCTTGCATTTTCGTTAGCAAACCTATGTAACAAGAGATTGTCTTACGTAGACAAGTGCATTACACTAGAATAGTATGAAAACTTTATTCATTTATTCCCTTTTGTGTATAGGCATATACGTTTCAATTAAACCCTTCAATCTTCACTTGTTCACCCATGAACAAAAGGAAATTATGTTGAGCATATTGGGGTTGTCCAATTGTATATTGTGATTAAGTTTGTACCAAGTGTAAATGGTTATTACGTAATGTTACTAAAACAGTCACATTTATAAATATGTCAACCTACAAAGGCTACTAAAGCGTAACACACTTCTTAATCCCTTGCAATAAATTTTACAAAACTTTCACAAAGTTCTGAATTGTTTCTAACGCTCTGTTTGCATGCTGCATATTTCGTTCTTGTTTTCCCTTGATCTTTTCAGGTAAATCTGGAAATAGTCCAAAATTAGCATTCATCGGCTGAAAATTCTTTGCATTAGCTGTAGTAATATATCTTGCCATGCTTCCAATTGCCGTTTCAACAGGAAACTCAACAGGTTCATTTCCCAAAGCTAATCTAGCAGCATTTATTCCAGCAGCTAGTCCGCTTGCAGCTGATTCCACATATCCTTCCACACCTGTCATCTGTCCGGCAAAAAACAAATTTTCACGTTCCCTAAATTGGTAGGAAGCTTTAAGTACCTTTGGTGAATTGATAAAAGTATTACGGTGCATAACCCCGTAACGAACAATTTCTGCATTTTCAAGTCCTGGGATTAACTGAATTACTTCTTTTTGTGGACCCCATTTTAAATGTGTTTGGAAACCTACGATATTATAAAGGGTTCCCGCGGCGTCGTCTTGACGCAATTGCACAACCGCATAAGGTCTTTTCCCTGTTTTTGGGTCTTCTAAACCAACTGGCTTTAGCGGACCAAATAACATCGTTTTCTTACCTCTTTGTGCCATAACTTCGATTGGCATACAGCCTTCAAAAAAGATTTCCTTTTCAAATTCCTTTAACGGAACTGTTTCTGCTGCAACTAGTGCTTCATAAAACGTGTTAAACTCTTCTTCCGTCATTGGACAATTTAAATAAGCAGCTTCACCTTTATCATATCTTGATTTTAAATAAACCTTGTCCATATTAATGCTATCTTTTTCAAGGATAGGTGCCGCGGCATCATAAAAATAAAGGTAATCCTCACCGGTTAAAGATTTTAATTTAGCCGATAACTCAGGACTAGTTAATGGACCTGTTGCAATGATGGTTATTCCCTCAGGAATTTCTGTTACTTCTTCATTTATGACCGTAACATTTTCATGGTTTCTAACCATATCTGTCACTTTAGCTGCAAACTCATGACGGTCTACTGCTAATGCACCTCCTGCAGGAACTGAGCATGCATCGGCGGCAGCAATGATAACAGAATCAAGTAATCTCATTTCTTCCTTTAATACGCCTACTGCATTTGTTAAGGTATTTGCTCGTAAGGAATTGCTGCAAACTAGTTCTGCAAATTTATCTGTATGATGGGCAGGTGTTTGTTTGACTGGTCTCATTTCATAAAGACGGACCTTTACACCACGTTTGGCTATCTGCCAAGCAGCTTCACTACCAGCCAAACCAGCACCAATTACATTTATTGTTACATCGTTCATGTTATACCTCCTGATTTTCCAAAGCAGATGTTCAGTTATTCTAGCTTTACTTTTTACTTTAATTACTTTTCCCTCTTTTTAACCCATCTTGCATTGTACTATACGAATCAAAAACAAAAAAGTTTTAAGTTTGGGAAAAAAAGCGGAAGCGCCTTGACCAGGGGCTGGAGCTAGATTAGAAAAAAGATAAAAGAGTGAGCCTATGCTCACCCTTAACTTTGTGGTTCTTCCTTGTAATCACACTTTGTACATTGAACTTGAACGCCTTTTTTCAATTTCTTTTCTACAAGTGGACCTTCACATTTAGGACAAGGTCTTGGTAATGGTTTATCCCAAGAGATAAAATCACATTCTGGAAAACGATCACAACCGTAAAAGATCCTTTTTTTCTTACTTTTACGCTCAATGATATTACCTTGTTTACAGTTTGGACAGGTGACACCGATTTCTTTAACAATCGCTTTAGTATTTCGGCAATCAGGGAAATTGCTGCAGGCCATAAACTTACCATACCTGCCCATTTTGAACACCATCGGACTGCTGCATAATTCACAATCCTCACCTGCCGGCTCATCTTTAATCTCGACAGACTGCATTTCCTTTTCTGCTATAACCAAATGCTTTTCGAATTCCTGGTAAAATCCATCAATGATTTCAACCCAGCGTACTTTACCATCCTCAACATTGTCTAAATCCTGCTCCATTTTCGCAGTAAAGTCGACATCCAGGATATCAGGAAAAAATTCAAGCATTAATTCATTACAAATTTCCCCTAACTCAGTCGGGATAAAGCGCTTATTATCTAATGCTACATATCCTCGCTTTTGAATGGTATCCAATGTTGGTGCGTAAGTGGATGGGCGTCCAATTCCCAATTCTTCAAGTGTTTTAACTAATCGGGCTTCCGTATACCTTGGTGGCGGTTGAGTGAAATGCTGTTTTGGTTCTATATCCTTTTTAAAAACCTCATCGCCTTCTTGTAAATTTGGGAGCATTTTATCCCGTTCTTCTACTTGATCATCTGTTCCTTCTACATAAAGCTTCATAAACCCTGGGAACTTAATTTTGGAACCTGTTGCACGGAAAATTACATTGCCATTTTGTAAGTCTACACTCATCGTATCCATCACGGCTTGTGCCATTTGACTGGCTAAAAATCGATCCCAAATTAATTTATATAAGCGTAATTGGTCTCTAGATAAATATTGTTTCACACTATTTGGTTCACGTAATGGACTAGTCGGCCGGATAGCTTCATGTGCATCCTGGGCATTTGATTGTTTTTTTTCTTTTCTTTGCTCTTCTTTTAAATAGTTCTCACCATATTCATTTCGAATATAATCTGCTGCCTCTTTTTGAGCTACCTCAGATATCCGGGTTGAGTCTGTTCTCATATAGGTGATAAGTCCAACTGTGCCTTCAGAACCAAGCTCAATCCCCTCATATAGCTGCTGAGCCAGCATCATGGTTTTCTTAGCACGGAAATTGAGTTTTCTAGCTGCCTCCTGCTGTAAGGAAGATGTAATAAATGAAGGTGAAGGATTTCGTCTCCTCTCCTTTTTCGTTACCGAAACCACCTTGAATTTATCGCCTTCCATTTGGCTTAAGATTTTCTCAACATCCTGTTTAGATTTTAGTTCCTTTTTTTCCTTGTCTGCTAACGAGAAATAAAGAGCACTAAAATGATCTTTACCCTTTAAAAGCTCTCCTTCAATTGTCCAGTACTCTTCAGGAGTAAATGCCTTAATTTCTTTCTCTCGGTCAATGATCAGCCGGACAGCAATCGATTGAACCCGGCCCGCACTTAGTCCTTTTTTTACTTTTTTCCATAAAAGCGGGCTAATATTGTAACCGACTAGACGATCCAAAACCCTTCTTGCCTGCTGCGCGTCAACTAAGTTCATATTAATTGGACGAGGATGTTTAAAGGACTCTTTTATCGCATCCTTTGTTATCTCATTAAATACTACCCGGCAATCAGAGTTAATATCAACATTCAAACTATGGGCCAAATGCCAAGCAATTGCCTCCCCTTCCCGATCAGGGTCGGCTGCGAGAAAAACTTTTTTTGCTTTTTTCGCTGCCGTTTTTAGTTCTTTTAAAACTGGGCCTTTCCCACGAATCGTAATGTATTTTGGCTCAAAGTTAGTTTCTTTAGAAACTCCCATCTGACTTCTAGGCAAATCACGTACGTGCCCCATGGATGCTTTTACTTTATATTTACTTCCTAAATATCGTTCAATTGTTTTTGCTTTTGCAGGTGATTCCACAATTACAAGAAACTCTGACATGCAAATAATCCTCCTCAAGGGGATATAAGAAATGTGAAAGCAAATCTGAAAATGAACAGACCTACTTACAATTTGAGAAGTTTTCATAAATTCCAAATTTCTCAATTCGGACCCGTGAAAATACTTTACAAAAATGCCTTATCCCTAAATTTATTCTTTTATATAATCATTCCTAAGAAAAATGGATCGTGTATCTTCATGAATACCTCTTATTTTTAAACAAATAACTATTGATGTCAATGATATCGAAACCGTTTACAACTAGTTAATGATAATAATACGCCAAAATATTCCTATTTACACATTCTTTTTTTCGAATATCTGTTGGAAAATGTATAACATATTAGAAATAATTTCAAGCCTTTTTAGCATCATTCTCTAAAAATAGAGAAAAAACCTTCAAAAAACGAATAATTTTCATTGATATAGGTACAGACAATAAAAGTTATAACCGTAATTCCTCTAAAATATCCTCACTGCTCATGACTAGCTTTGCACCTTGCTTGATTAGGTCATTTGTACCTAGTGAATTCTGATTAAATATACTTCCTGGCAGTGAAAAAACATCACGGCCTTCATTTACTGCATAATTAGCTGTAATGAGAGATCCACTTTTTCGTTTTGCTTCTATTATAAATGTACCATTTGATAACCCACTGATGATTCGGTTGCGGGCAGGGAAATGCCATCGTAATGGTTTGGTATCTGGGGGATATTCGGAAATAATCAGCTGTGATTTCATCATTTCCTTTGCCAATGCAGCATTCTCCTTTGGATAGATATGATACAACCCTCCAGCAATAACTGCAATTGTTTTGCCTCCATTTTTCATTGCATACTCATGTGCAAGTGTATCTATCCCACTCGCTAACCCACTAACTATAACTACTCCCTTTTCCACTAATGGAGGGAACATTAATGAGATTGCATTCTTGCCATACGGAGTTGCCTGCCGTGAACCAACCACGGCCAGCTTGGGGTGTTTCTCAAGCAAAGATAGATCTCCTTTTACAAATAATACCCATGGCGGCTGGTATATTTCTTTTAACAAACTGGGATAATTTTGATCAAAGATTGTAATAACTTTTATGCCGTTTTTTTCATATTGCTCGATTTGTTGGGAAATGTGTTCAAATTGAATGGATGTTAAGGTAGGTATTCTTTTTGAGATGGTGTTAGTTGAAGAAGGGAATAAATTATATTGGCAGAATCGTGGTTCTTCATGTATATCCAATTGAAGAGATGGGTCTTTTTTAATAAATTGAAAAACTGTATTCCAAGTCATTTCTGATTGGTGGAGTAAAGCGATAAGTCTCTCTCTGAAATCATCCATTTTCTAATCCTCCATTAATAAAAGATTAAATAAGAAATAGTCCCTCTGTAAAAAGGGACTATTTCTACTATTCTTAATGTGTTTTACACTTATCGTATATGCCTTGTTCTTTTAAGACTTCAATTAAAGTTTCGCCCATAACAGATGGTGTGTCCGCCACTTTAATTCCGCATTCGTTCATAACACGGATTTTTTCATCAGCAGTTCCTTTACCACCTGAAATAATCGCACCAGCATGGCCCATACGCTTTCCTGGAGGAGCAGTACGTCCACCGATAAATCCAACAACTGGTTTAGTCATATTTGCTTTAACCCATTCCGCTGCTTCTTCTTCAGCTGTACCGCCGATTTCACCAATCATGATAACAGCGTATGTTTCCGGATCTTCATTAAATGCTTTTAAAACATCGATGAAGTTTGTACCATTAACAGGGTCTCCGCCAATTCCAACAGCAGTAGTTTGACCAATTCCTGCTTGTGTTAACTGGTGAACAGCTTCATAAGTTAGTGTTCCAGAACGAGAAACAACCCCAACATGACCTTTTGTATGAATGTAACCAGGCATAATCCCAATTTTACATTCATCAGCTGTAATAACACCTGGGCAGTTTGGACCAACTAAGCGGGTCTTCTTGCCTTCCATATAACGCTTTACTTTCACCATATCCAATACAGGAATATGTTCAGTAATACAAATAGCAAGTTCTAACTCCGCGTCAACAGCTTCGATAATGGCATCAGCTGCAAATGGAGCTGGAACATAGATAACGGATGCAGTAGCCCCTGTAGCAGCAACAGCTTCACTCACGGTATTAAATACCGGTACACCTTCAACTTCCATGCCGCCTTTACCTGGAGTGGTACCAGCAACAATTTGTGTTCCGTATTCTAACATTTGTTTTGTATGAAAAAGGGCAGTTGAACCTGTAATCCCTTGAACAATTACCTTCGTATCTTTATTAATAAAAACGCTCACGTTAATTCCCCTTTCTTTCGATCCTATTTCACAAGTGAAACGATTTTTTGTGCACCGTCAGCCATTGATTCTGCAGGAGTGATGGCTAAACCAGACTCAGCAAGAATTTTCTTACCTAAATCAACGTTTGTTCCCTCTAGTCTAACAACAAGAGGCACACTTAGTTGAACCTGCTTAGCAGCCTCCACAACACCCTCAGCAATGACATCACATTTCATGATTCCGCCAAAGATATTAACAAAAATACCTTTTACGTTTGGATCAGAAAGGATAATTTTGAATGCTTCTGTAACCTTCTCAGCTGTAGCACCGCCCCCAACATCAAGGAAGTTCGCTGGGTCTCCGCCATAATGCTTAACAATATCCATTGTTGCCATAGCAAGTCCAGCACCATTAACCATACAGCCGATATTTCCGTCTAAAGAAATATAGCTTAAATCATATTTAGAAGCTTCGATTTCCTTTGGATCTTCTTCCTCAAGATCACGGTAAGCAAGTACGTCTTTTTGACGATATAAAGCATTTGAATCAAAGTTTAACTTTGCATCCAACGCCATTACTTTTCCATCACCTGTCACAACCAATGGGTTGATTTCAGCAATCGAGCAATCCTTTTCGATGTAAGCATTGTATAGGCCCATCATGAATTTAACAGCTTGATTAACAAGCTCTTTTGGAATGTTGATATTGAATGCGATTCGGCGAGCTTGATAAGGCATTAAGCCAAGAACCGGATCAATTTCCTCTTTAAAGATTTTCTCCGGAGTTTTTTCAGCTACCTCTTCAATTTCTGTTCCACCTTCTTCAGAAGCCATAAGTACGACTCTTGAAGTAGCACGATCTAATACAAGACCAACGTAGTATTCTTTTTTGATGTCGCAGCCTTCTTCAATTAAGAGACGCTTTACTTCTTTACCTTCAGGACCAGTTTGGTGTGTAACCAATGTTTTCCCTAGGATTTCACTAGCGTATGTACGCACTTCATCTAGATTTTTAGCAACTTTAACCCCACCGGCTTTACCCCGACCGCCAGCATGGATTTGCGCCTTTACTACACAAACTTGTGTGCCTAATTCCTTTGCAGCTTCTACAGCTTCTTCAACCGTGAATGCCACTTTGCCATTAGGAACACTTACCCCGTATTTTCTGAGGATTTCTTTCCCCTGATACTCATGGATATTCATTTCCCATCCTCCTATCAAACTCTTCAAAAAATTGACTCCGTTTTCATTTTATAGAATGACTGAAACCTTGTCCACAGTTATGCACAAAAAAATTATATTCCTCATAATATTATGAATTGTTAAACCTTAAAATTAAAGCGCTTTCATAAAAGTTCAACCCAAAAAATGTTAACCAAATATTTTATAACAATAACAAAACAAGCTAGTTATGCTTGTTTTGTTATTGTTTCATCACCCATTCTTTTACTGGCGCAAAGCTCTTTCGATGGTAAGGTGTAATGCCATGCATTTGAATAGCCTGTAAATGTTCCCTTGTGCCGTACCCCATGTTTTGTTGAAAACCATATTCAGGAAATTGTGTTGAGAATTCAACCATTAGTCGATCTCTAGCAACTTTTGCTACGATGGAAGCTGCAGCGATAGACACACTTTTTGCGTCTCCTTTAATGATAGACTCAATTACAAATGGTGTCTCAAGCTTCATCGCATCAACCAGCAAAACATCAGGATTGGGGTCTAAAGAAGCAATCGCAGCAAGCATAGCCTTTTTTGTAGCCTCATAAATATTAACACTGTCAATTTCAGGTGCGTCAATCTTTGCCACACTAACTGCTATTGCTTCTCTCCTAATGATTTCATCATATTCATTACGTTTTTTTTCCGAAATCTTTTTTGAATCATCAATCCCTGGCAAGAAAAAATCTTCCGGCAGTAGAACTGCTGCTGCCACTACTGGTCCTGCAAGTGGCCCCCTGCCAACTTCATCCACACCAGCAATATATTTATAGCCTTGCGCCCGCCATTTGTTTTCGTAAAGGTTCATTTCATTAAACTTTTCCTGCAGCTGTCTTTCCTGTTCCATTCTTTTTTTCCATTTATGTATTAATATTTGAACCCCTTTACGCTCATCCTGCTGAATTCTTTTAAAAAAAGGGTCACTCTCGGCCTTTATGTTATTAAGCTGTTGTTCTATTTCGGCTATTGTTACTAATTTCATTTTCTTCACCCGTTGTAAATATACCTTTCTGCGTAATTAATTACAATGACCAAAAATAAACAAAAAAACTCTCCGTGAGTGCGAGAGTAAAGGGTTTATTTTTCTGCTGCATTCCTATTAAAAGACATTGACGTATGAATTGGCATACTTTTTTTATCTAGGTTCAATAAGGTCGGCACCTATGGGTTGAAGAATCAGGTTAAGCACCTTAATTAATAAATAGACGGAGAAATTCCGCTTAATTCTTAATTAGTAATAAAAAAGCTTAAATAGACGGAGAAATTCGCCTATTGGCTCGAAAAATTCGAAAATGAGGGAGTTTGCTTGGATTAAGCGATTAAGTCCATATAATTGTGTAAAAAGAAAATGAGTCAAATTAATTCCTCTTGGCTACAATGTTAACGGCGAAGAAAACAATGTGGAGGAATTAATTATGACTCAAGTACAGTTTAACCTAAATATCGATGATTTAAAAGATTCTGTTATGAACTCTAATATAGACGCTGTCATCAAAGCGTCTATCGTCTTGGTATTGAATTCTTTTATGGAAAAAGAACGTGATGTGTTCTTGCAAGCTGGATCCTATGAACGTTCAATTTTACGGCGTGACTACCGCAACGGATACTATGATCGTGATTTATTAATTAGCATTGGAAAAGTTACTCTTCGAGTACCACGTACTCGTAGTGGAGACTTTTCGACTACTGTGTTTGAACAGTATGCTCGTTGTGACCAAGCTCTCGTATTAGCCATGCTTGAAATGGTTGTGAATGGGGTCTCCACAAGAAAAGTTTCAAAGATCGTGGAACAACTCTGTGGGCAAAAGGTTTCTAAATCATTTGTATCTACGCTTACAGAAAAGCTAGATCCTATAGTGAATCAATGGGCAAGTCGACCTCTGAATACGATGTACTACCCTTATATCTTTGCAGATGCCATGTATATCAAAGTAAGAGAACATAATCGTGTTGTATCTAAAGCTGTTTATATCGCAACGGCTGTTGACCAAAACAATAGACGTGAAATTCTAGGCCTAAGAGTAGACCATGGGGAGAGCACTGAATCCTGGCAACGATTTTTCCAGTACCTAAAGTCAAGAGGACTACAATCACCTAAGCTAGTTATTTCAGACGCACACAAGGGGTTAAAGTCTGCCATTGGTACAGAGTTTGTTGGATCCTCTTGGCAAAGGTGCACGGTGCATTACAAAAAGAATATCATTACGCATATGCCCAAAAAAGGCATGGACGAAGTGAAAATGGGTTTAAAAAGAATATTTGAGGTAACGACGGTTGAAGAGGCAAGAAAATATAGAAATGAATTCATTGAGCATTTTGGAGATAATCCAAAACTAGAAAAAGCTATAGAGATATTAGAAGAAGGCTTCGAAGATGCCATTCAATATCTAAATGAGAAACCAAAATACCATAAGCATATTCGAAGTACAAACTCGTTAGAAAGAATCAATGAGGAAGTTCGGAGAAGAGAGAAGGTAATTAGAATATTTCCTAATACACAATCCGCATTCCGATTAATTGGTGCTGTCTTAATGGACTATGCAGAGGAAGTAGGAAGAAGAATTATTCAGGACGAAGAAGAGAAGAAATAGTAAAAGCGAAGCGCGAATTTTTGATGTACTGGAAGGGGGGTACCCCCCTTCCAGTACATCAAAAATAAATAAGCTGCTTAACATTGTTCTCCATAGGAATGAATTTACACATAATAATGGGCTTGACTGATTAAGCGGAAAACCTCCGCTTATTTTCCCCGGAACGAGCTCGATTTTGCAATTAACCGGAAAATCTCCGCTTATTTCACTTTTCCTGCTTACTCGATTAAGGAAGTGCATACCGGTGAGCCTTATTACTAGTAAATAAGATTTTGTCTTCTTAAAAAAGAAACTCACAATAGCTATCGTGAGTTTTCTTTTTTATTTTCAGTTTTATCCATTATATCGCTTGGTCTTTCAAAGGTCAGCGGTCCAAATTTATCAGACCTAATTTCCCTTATCACCAGCTCGGACACCTTATCATAATCCACGATTCCGCCTGATCCAAGGCAGCCTCTAAGCTCACCAATTTGGTCAAACATCTCGACTACATTTTCGGGAACAGAATCCAGCTTATAACGTTCCTTTAGTCTCTCAGGATAATTCTCTTCCAAAAACTTAATGGAAAATACCACAAGGTCCTGCAAATTTAGCAGAGTGTCTTTTATAGCACCCGTTACAGCCAGTTTCTTACCAACCTCTTGGTCTTCAAACTTAGGCCATAAAATACCGGGAGTATCTAATAACTCTAGCTCTTTGCCAACTTTTATCCACTGCTGTGCTTTTGTTACTCCTGGCATATTCCCTGTTTTTGCGATATTTTTCTTTGCGAGCCGATTAATTAATGTTGATTTTCCAGCATTAGGAATCCCAACAATCATAGCACGAATTGCTCTTGGGTTAACAACACCCTTTGCTCTTAAACGATCAAACTTTTCCTTTAAGATTTCATGTGATGCCTTTACAATATCCTTCATACCCTCGCCAGCTTGAGAGTTAATGGCTATTGCTTTTATTCCTCTTGCTGCAAAATAGGCAATCCATTCCTTTGTAATTGCTTTATCTGCCAGATCCGCTTTATTTAAGAGAACTAGTCTTGGTTTATGCTGGATAATTTCATCTATCATCGGATTTCGGGACGAGTATGGAATTCTTGCATCCACTAATTCATAAATAATATCTACTAGTTTTAATTTTTCCGTGACCTCTCTTCGAGCTTTCGCCATATGACCTGGAAACCATTGGATTGTCAAAGCTGTCACCTCCTAGGTCTTCTACTTTACGATGTGTGCATCTTTTATAGGCCAGTATACAATACTAGTCTTCCCGATTATTTTGTCCATTGGGACGGTTCCAATATGCCTGCTGTCTTTGCTGAAACGACGATTGTCACCCATTACGAACAATTCACCTTCTGGCACTGTTTGGGTGCCTACAGGTGTTTCTTCCAGTGTAAAAGGATCAGTCAGCGGTCCTTCTACCTTTTTCTTGTATTCATCCAAATATGGTTCTTGATGTGGCTTACCATTTACATATAAGGTATCATCCTTATATTCGATACGATCTCCTGGAAGCCCAATTACTCTTTTAATGTAATCCTTCTGTTCAGGCGCGTGGAAGACGATAATATCAAAACGTTTTGGCTCACCTATATTATAACTTAGCTTGTTTACAATCATACGATCCTGGTGCTGCAGTGTCGGCATCATAGAGAGCCCGTCTACTACAATTGGTGCGAAAAGAAAATAACGAATAACTGCTGCTAGTGCGACAGCAATTAAAAGCGCCTTCGTCCATTCCCAAAGTTCATTTTTCTTTTTTATCATGTCTTGTTCCCCGCCAATCACAAAAAAATGTTTTCATCATCTTATTTTACATAAAAATTGTATATTAAACACGTGGGGCAACACTTTTTAACCAAACTTTAATATCACGATTCTTACAATAATTGAAATGATATGTACGAAAAAAGAGCTTGCAGAGCAAGCTCTTTCTTTTATTATCGAATTTCTTTAATACGAGCTTTTTTACCACGTAGCTTACGTAAGTAGTATAGCTTAGCACGGCGAACTTTACCGCGGCGCAATACTTCAAGCTTCGCAATTTTAGGTGTGTGAACAGGGAAAGTACGCTCAACGCCTACTCCGTAAGAAACCTTACGAACTGTGAAAGTTTCGCTAATTCCACCACCACGACGCTTAATCACTACACCTTCAAATAACTGAATACGCTCGCGAGTACCCTCGACAACTTTAACGTGTACACGTACAGTATCACCAGGACGGAACGCAGGCAGATCAGAACGAAGTTGTTCTTTTGTGATTTCTTCAATCAATTTTTGCATCGTTTTCAACTCCTTCCAACAGACGCTCATGCATATCTACTATCCTTATCCATTGCAGCGGAACATCTTTATAAGACTCTACTGAATAAGCTATTCAGCTTAAGTCACAAGAAGTATCATAACATAAAAGACAACTTCATGCAATAACTACTCGTATTCTTTTTTTATTTCGTTAAGCCATTTTTCCTGTTCAGTGGTTAAATCTATTTTTTCTAATAAGTCAGGTCTTCTAAGGAATGTTCGTCGTAAAGCCTCTTTGTTTCGCCACTCTTCGATTAATTTATGATTACCTTGCAGGAGGACCTCAGGAACCTTCATACCTCTAAAGTCAGAAGGTCTTGTATAATGAGGATGTTCCAATAGACCAGTACTAAATGAATCTTTCATATGCGATTCTTGATTACCTAAAACTTCAGGTAAAAGTCGGACAACACTATCTATTACTACCATAGCACCAAGCTCGCCGCCAGTTAAGACATAATCTCCTATTGAGATTTCATCCGTTACCACATGTTCACGTATTCGTTCATCATAGCCCTCATAATGACCGCATACAAAGATAAGATGATCCTCTTTTGCTAATTCCTCTGCTATTTTTTGGTCATAGCGCTTTCCTTGGGGGCAGAGGAGAATCACTCTTGTTCGATTCCCTTCAACTTGTTCCTTTAATGCTGCAACAGCATCGAATAGCGGCTGCGTCTTTAATACCATGCCTGCTCCACCGCCATAAGGATAATCGTCAACAGTCTGATGTTTATTATCAGCAAAGTCTCGGAAATTGACGACATTGTATTGAACAGCACCTTTTTCAGCCGCTTTATGTAAAATGGAATGTCCTAATACACCTGAAAACATCTCAGGAAATAACGTAAGTACATCTATTTTCATCATGGAAGCAGTCCTTCCATAGGTTCAATTAAAATGACCTTTTCCTTTACATCTACTTTTTTGACAACATCTTCTATATAAGGAATTAATATTTCCTTGCCAGCAGGCGATTTGATTACCCATACATCATTTGCGCCAGGGGATAGAATCTCGGTAACCTTACCAATTTCCTCACCGCTAGTCGTAGCCACCAGGCATCCAATAATCTCATGGTAATAATATTCATCTTTATCAAGATTTCCAAGCTGTGATTCAGGGACCTTAAGGATTCCGTCCCTGAACTTTTCAACTTCGTTAATATTTTCTAGACCTTCAAAGGTTAGAAGGTTAAAATTTTTATGGGTACGGTGGGTTTTGACGGTTAATTCAATCGGCTTATTAGATCCTGGCATAAATAAATACAGTGTATTCCCCACTTTGTAACGCTGCTCAGGGAAATCCGTTTTTGAAATTACCCTAACTTCTCCTCTAATTCCATGTGTGTTGACGATTTTACCTACATTAAACCATTTTTCCATTTTGTTTGTCACCTCTATCTTATTTCCTCAATCTTACCGTTTTTAATGATGATTGTACGCTGCCCTGTTACTTCATCCCAATTGTCACCAACATTGACTTCAACAAGGGCTTGCACTTCTTTTTCCTTTAATTCACTACCTAATGGTAGCATATGTAGTTGTTCGATTTGAAACTCATAAAGCTTCTCTTTATCATGACGTTTTTTCAGTTCTTTTTCAAAATGAGTTTTAAGCGCACTTGCTTGATATTTTTTCGCTTTTTCTAATTTTTTTAATTCAAATTGAAGTTGCTCATACTCTTTTTGCATCTGTATTTTCCCTGCAAAATATTTATTAAGCAGCTTTTGTTTGCTTTCTTCCGTTAAAATTTGCTTTACGATAACAGTTTGAATAAGTTGCATGATACGCTTCCTCCTTCAATACTCTGTTTCTCATCTGTCCAGCTTCAGTGCCTAGGCGCTTCCACTTTTCATGATAGCAAAAAAGGGAGGAATTTTATTCCTCCCTTTCATCTAGATGCAAAAAGCTATTCACCAATTTCTAGAAAAATTTTCTTTTGTTGTGAAGATCCTGCTGCGTATACAACAGTCCTAATGGCCTTTGCAACACGCCCTTGCTTGCCAATCACCTTTCCCATGTCCGTTTTATTAACAGTAAGGTAATAAGTAATTCGCTGATCCTCTTCGTTAACATTCACACGAACATCTTCTGGAAAATCAACAAGGGGCTTTACAATACTTTCAATTAATTGCTTCATAGCAATTACTTGCTTAACTTAGCATTATGGAATTTTTCCATGATACCTTCGTTAGAGAAAAGGTTACGAACTGTATCAGATGGTTTCGCACCATCTTGTAACCATTTAAGAGCTAGCTCTTCGTTGATTTGAATTGCAGCTGGTTGAGCTACTGGATTGTATGTTCCAATTACTTCAATGTAACGTCCGTCACGAGGAGAACGAGAATCTGCTGCTACGATACGATAGAAAGGAGTCTTTTTAGCTCCCATACGCTTTAAACGAATTTTTACTGCCATTTTAAATAAGCACCTCCGAATAGTTTCACACAAGATAGTATATTATCAATTATTAATTCATTTGTAAAGTGTTTTTTCTTTACACTAGTATTACCAATTTTTTCAGCCTTAAAACCCTTTGAACGGAAATTTAAATCCGCCTTTTTTCTTGCCTTTTTGCTGCATTCCTGTCATTTGCTTCATCATCTTTTTCATATCTTCAAACTGTTTTAATAAACGGTTTACTTCAGGAACGGTTCTGCCGCTTCCTTTAGCAATCCTTCTTTTACGGTTTGAATTCAAGATTTCAGGATGAGTCTTTTCTTCTGTAGTCATAGACCGAATGATGGCTTCAACGTGTGCGATTTGCTTCTCTTCGATTTGAATATTATTCAGACCTTTAATTTTGTTTGCACCTGGCATCATTTTTAATAATTCATCTAGCGGTCCTAAATTACGAACTTGCCCAAGCTGCTCCAAAAAGTCATCAAGGGTAAACGATGCGGTACGCATTTTCTGCTCAAGCTCTTTTGCCTTTTCCTCGTCAACATTTGCCTGGGCCTTCTCAATAAGGGTGAGGACGTCACCCATGCCGAGAATCCTAGAAGCCATCCGCTCAGGATGAAAAGGTTCAATCGCGTCCATTTTTTCCCCTAGACCGACAAACTTAATAGGTGTTTGCGTAACAGCACGAATGGACAGCGCAGCTCCGCCACGTGTGTCACCGTCAAGCTTCGTTAAGACGACTCCAGTCAAACCAAGTTGTTCATTAAAGCTTTGAGCTACATTTACAGCATCTTGACCTGTCATTGCATCGACAACAAGGAAAATTTCATCTGGTTTCGTAAGCTCTTTAATATCTTTTAGCTCACCCATTAGGTTTTCATCGACGTGCAAACGTCCTGCTGTATCAATTAAGACATAGTCGTAATGTTCTTCTTTTGCTTTCGCAATCGCTTGCTTGGCAATTTCCACTGGGCTGACTTGATCACCAAGGGAAAACACAGGCATATCCAGTTGCTTTCCAAGGGTTTCAAGCTGCTTAATCGCAGCAGGACGATAAATATCGGCTGCTACTAGCACCGGCTTACGGTTATATTTCTTGCGAAGCAGGTTGGCAAGCTTACCTGTCGTAGTCGTTTTACCTGCACCCTGTAATCCAACCATCATAATGACAGTAGGAGGACGATTAGAAGCAGCAATCTTGCTTTGCTCACCGCCCATTAATTGTGTCAGTTCTTCATTAACTATTTTAATAATTTGCTGACCAGGGGTTAAGCTCTTTAGGACTTCTTGTCCTACTGCACGATCGCTGACTTTTTTAACAAAATCTTTGACGACCTTAAAATTAACGTCAGCCTCGAGTAGTGCCAGGCGGACTTCACGCATCATTTCTTTTACATCCGCTTCAGAAACTTTTCCTTTTCCACGGATTTTTTGAATCGTATTCTGCAGTCGGTCGGCTAATCCTTCAAATGCCATTCATGCCGCCTCCTAATCTAATTTCTGAAGCTCGGCAACCACTTCCAGCATTGCCTGCTTTGATGGGTGTTCTTCATTTAGCAATTCTTTTACATGCTTTAATAGTTTGCTGCGCTCTTGAAATTTCTGAAATAGTAATAGCTTTTCTTCATACTCCTCAAGCATAGCTTCTGTACGTTTGATATTATCATATACAGCCTGACGGCTTACATCGTACTCTTCAGCGATTTCTCCAAGTGAGTAATCATCTAAATAATAGAGAGACATATAGCTTTGCTGCTTTGGTGTTAACAACGAAGAATAGAAATCATAAAGATAATTCATTCGCGTTGTTTTTTCAAGCATGCGTATACCTCCCCTTTGTTAAGTGAAAAGCCTTTACAAATGTAGTTTACACAGTGATAGCTAGTCTGTCAAGAAAATATCTTTACATCAATTTACAGCATTATCCACTTGGTCAGCGAATAAACCATAAACATATTGCTCTGCGTTAAATTCCTGAAGATCATCCATTTTTTCACCAAGACCGACGTATTTTACTGGGATTTTCAATTCATTTCGAATCGCCAAAACAATGCCGCCTTTTGCTGTACCGTCCAATTTGGAAAGAACGATTCCGCTCACATTCGTTACCTCTTTAAAAGTCTTGGCCTGAATAAGTGCGTTTTGACCTGTTGTTGCATCTAGTACCAGCAGGACTTCATGTGGTGCACCAGGCACCTCTCTCTCGATTACCCTTTTTACCTTTTCAAGCTCTTTCATTAAGTTGACTTTATTTTGTAAGCGTCCGGCAGTATCGCATATTAAAATGTCTACTTTCCGAGATTTAGCAGCCTTAATCGCATCATACATTACGGCTGCTGGGTCAGAGCCTTCTGCCTGTTTAATCACGTCTACTCCAACTCTTTCTCCCCAGACTTCTAACTGCTCAATGGCACCAGCACGGAAAGTGTCGCCTGCTGCTAATAAAACAGATTTCCCTTCACTCTTAAACTTATGACCAAGTTTTCCGATGGTCGTTGTTTTTCCCACGCCGTTAACACCGACAAATAAAATAACCGTAAGGCCATCCTCTTGAATATTCAACTTAGATGATTGTTCCTCACCCGCATTATAAATTTCGATCAACTTTTCGGAAATAACACTTTGAACTTCCTGTGGGTCCTGGATATTTCGACGTTTAACTTCCATCTTCAATTCTTCTATTAACTTCATAACCGTATCAAAGCCTACATCTGCCTGTATTAGAATTTCTTCTAATTCTTCGAAGAAATCTTCGTCCACTTTACGGTATCTAGCTACAAGGTCATTAACCTTTCCAGAAAAGTTATTTCTCGTCTTCGAGAGGCCGTCTTTAAATTTTTCTGTTACCGTCTCTGTTTGTTTCGTTATTTTCTCTTTTAATTTTTTAAAAAAACTCATTCTTTTTCACTTCCTAGATTTAAGTTTCAACAAGCTCCTTTGTATCCTCAAGGCGGACCGAAACGAGCTTTGAGACACCTGATTCCTGCATTGTTATACCATATAAAACATCCGCTTCTTCCATTGTACCTTTTCTGTGTGTGATAACAATAAACTGTGTTTCAGAACTAAATCTCTTCAAATATTGACTAAAACGAAAAACGTTTGCCTCATCTAATGCTGCTTCTACCTCATCCAAGATACAAAACGGAACAGGACGAACTTTTAAAATGGAAAATAGCAGTGCAATTGCTGTTAATGCTCGTTCTCCTCCTGATAATAACCCAAGGTTTTGCAGCTTCTTACCTGGAGGCTGTGCGACAATTTCTACACCCGTATTTAATAAATCGTCTGGATGAGTAAGTCTTAAATCTGCCCTTCCGCCGCCAAATAAAGCCCTGAATACAGGTTCAAATTGCTCACGAATTCCATAAAACGTCTGTTCAAAACGTTTTTTCATTTCCGTATCCATTTCGTCAATGACCTGATAGAGTGTATCCTTTGCCTCTTGGAGGTCGTTCTTTTGCTCATTTAAAAATTCATATCGTTCCGAAACTCGCTCGTATTCTTCAATGGCTCCAATATTAACACTGCCAAGTTCATCGATTGCCAGCTTAATCAGTTTCACTTTTTTCCTAGCTTCTTCTACTGGTAACCCTAGTGGATACTGCTCTTTCGCTCCCTCAAAAGAGAGTAAATATTCCTCTCTAAGATGTGCAAGTTTTGTTTCAAGTTCCACATCCAAGCGGTTAATTTTTACTTCTTCATCCTTTAAAACTTCAACCATTCCTTTGTGAAGTCTCTTTATTTCTTTCGCTTCAATTTCCGCATCTTCAAGTGCCGCATGCATTTGGAGCCGTTCCTGCCTTCTTGAAGATATAAGCGAAATCGTTTCTTCCTTGTCCTGCTGCTTCCGTTTTGCAGCAGCCTCTAACTGTTCTTCACCGGAAGTGCTTCCCTCCATTTCCGATGTCAGCAGCATAAGGTCCTCTTTATAAAGCGTAAATCTCCCTTGACTCTCGTTTAATTCTTCAACAATCATAGCCAAACGTTCTCTTGCATTTACAAATTGCTCATTTTTGGCAGCAAATTCTACTTTTAAATCGGTTATTTCCTTGGTCAATGTTTCTTTTGATGAGATATCATTCGTTTTTTGTTCTGTAAGTTTAGCAATTTGAACATCAAGGAAAGCGATCTTTTCTTTGTAGCTGTCAATAGCTTCCTTGAGTTCAGCTTTCCTGGTAACTATCGTTTTTTGTTCCTCAGCCAATTGGCCTTTTTCAAGGTCATAGATTTTCAAGCGGTCATTAATATTTTTTGCTTCGAACTCAGCCTCACGGAGGTCACCTTTTAATGTTTGCTCCTGTTGTCTTAATTCTTCACCAAACCTTCGCATTGTCTCAAGCTCAAGTTCATGTGTTTTAACATCCTCTTTTAATGCCTTTACATGACTTTCTAAACTTGAAGTTTTCTCACTCATGATGATAAGTTTTTCTTTCAACTCTTCAAGCTCGCCTTTTCTGGTCAATAACGAACTTGTTTTTTGCTTTTGAGCACCGCCAGTCATCGAACCGCCTGGGTTCACAATATCTCCATCCAGAGTAACCATTCTACAACGATACTGGAGGATTTTTGCCAGTTCGTTCGCACCCTTTAAATCTTTCGTAATGACAACATTCCCTAGAAGGTTACTTATCACCTCAGAGTATTTAGGATCAAAGCTTACTAGATCTACTGCGCTGCCTACCAATGAAGGATGGTTTTGAATAGATGAAAGTTGTGAGGATGACAACAATCTGCCTTTAATAACGCTTAAAGGCAGAAAGGTGGCTCGTCCGAATGAATTTTGTTTCAAAAATTGGATGGCTATTCGAGCATTTTGTTCGGTATCGACTACGATGTGCTGCAAGGCACCGCCTAACGCTGTTTCAAGTGCTGTCCCATATTCCTTTGGCACTGTTACGAGCTCAGCGACAGCTCCTTCAATGCCATGCAACTTTTTTCCCCTTGCCTTCAATACTTCTTTTACGCCTTGGAAAAATCCAGAATAATCTTCTTCCATTTCCTCGAGCATTTCTTTTCTTGATTTCGCCTGTTGAAGAATTTGATAAGCCTGATATAAGGTCTTTTCTTGCTTTTGATAGTTGTTTTGTACATTTTCAAGCTTACGCTGCTTCTCTCTAAAACTCGTCACTTGATTGGAAAGACTCTTTTGGACCTCTTCTAATGCTGTTTGAACCTGCAACATTTTATTATGAGCTATTTGTCTTTCCTCAAGGAACTTAACATTTTCAGAGTCAAGACGTGAGCTCTTTGTTTCCTGCTGTTCTAGCTGCTGATCAATATACTTAAGCTCATTTTTTGCACCAGCCTGATCATTTAAAAGCTCAATATATTCACTCTTTAAGGTTTCAATTTTCTCTTCAATATTTTCAGTAAATAAAGCCAATTTCCCCTGTTTGTCTTTTAACTGAGATTGAAGGGTATTCACCTGATCAGTCAGTTTATCAACTAGGTCGGCTTGATTTTCCTTGTTACGTTTTAAATGTGAGATTTTATCTGTAAGTTCGGCAATACTTTTTTCAAGCTGTGCTCTATTTTGAGAGGCATTTTTCTTGCGTTCTTTTAAAACATCTTTCCTGCCTTCTAACTTTTCTAGTTCTTCACTTGCATGAAGTAGAACGTTTTGCAAATCGGTAATCGACTCATCAAGCGCAGCTATGTGGTCCCTTGTTTCTTCAATTTTTGCTTCCTTTACCTGCAGCTGGGCCGAAAGCTTAATTTCTTCTTGCTGATGTTCTGCTAGCTGCTCTGATAGATGAGTCCACTTTAGATGTAAATCTTCAATATCATAAACTGTAAGGGCTACCTCAATTTGTTCAAGTTCTTCCTTTTTCTCTAAATAATCTTTTGCCAAGGAAGCCTGAATCTTCAAAGGTTCTACTTGTCCTTCGAGTTCATAGAGAATATCATTCACTCGATTTAAATTATCTTGTGTTTCTACTAATTTAGCTTCTGCCTTTTTCTTGCGATTTTTATATTTTAAAACGCCAGCAGCTTCTTCAAAAATGGTTCTTCGGTCTTCCGCCTTACTGTTGAGTATTTCTTCGACTTTGCCTTGGCTGATAATGGAGAAAGCTTCTCGGCCAAGACCAGAATCCATAAACAAATCAATAATATCTTTAAGTCTGCACGGCTGCTTATTAATTAAATATTCACTATCTCCTGCACGGGTGACCCTTCTTGTAACACTAACTTCATTGTAATCAATGGCTAATCCTTCGTCCTGATTATCCAGTGTTAAGGTCACTTCCGCATAATTTAACGGTTTTCTTGAATCACTTCCCGCAAAAATGATATCCTCCATTTTAGAGCCTCTAAGTGATTTAGCAGACTGCTCGCCTAAAACCCAGCGGATGGCATCTGTTATGTTACTTTTCCCACTTCCGTTAGGACCAACTACAGCAGTGACTCCTTGAACAAAATCCACCCCAATACGCTCTGCAAAAGATTTAAAACCAATGATGTCCAACCGTTTTAAAAACATATCCTTTTCCTCCCTAGGGCTTTGGCCGGAACCTTTCCTTAGCATTCTATGGTTGTTTAACTATGATGTTTTAGCCTTTAAGACCTCCAGTGCCATTTGGGCGGCATGCTGTTCTGCTTCTTTTTTTGATTTACCCGTACCGATACCTAATTCTTCCCCATTTAAAGATACTCTTGAAACAAATTCTTTACTGTGGGCAGGGCCCTTTTCAATTAATACCTTATATTCAATTAAACCGGTGCCATCTCTTTGAATTAGTTCTTGAAGCTGGCTCTTGAAATCCATCACATGAGAAAAAGCACCGTCATTAATTTTAGGGAAAACCACTTTAGCTAGAAATTCGTTTACTACCTCAAGTCCTTTATCCAAGTAAAGCGCACCAATGAATGCTTCAAATACATCCGCTAACAGTGCTGGGCGCTCCCTGCCCCCCGTCATTTCTTCACCCTTACCTAACAAAATCAACTTGCCGAAGCTCAGTTCGTTCGCCAAGGTTACAAGTGAAGGCTCACACACGATAGCAGCACGAAGCTTTGTCAGTTCACCTTCACTCATCATTGGATATTTTAGAAACAGGAATTTTGAAACCGTAAGTTCTAGTACAGCATCCCCTAAAAATTCAAGCCTTTCATTATCTTCATAAGGCTTTCTGCGATGCTCATTCACATAGGATGAATGAGTAAAAGCTTGTTTTAATAGTTTTTCATTTTCAAAATGAATACCGATCTTCTCCTGAAAATCCTTAAATTGATTTTCTTTTGCGCGATTGTTCATTTCTTTTTCCTTACCTTTTCTGCGCATTAAAGTCTCCACCTTGCATATTTTTTACACATACCTATCAATAGTTTAAGTAAAATTAAATCAAAACGCAAAGAAACCTGGCAGTATTTTTTCAATTTGCCAAGTTCTATAATACAGAAAGAAGCTCCGTTTGAAAACGGAGCTTTTGAAGAAATCCAACGAATTAATTCTTGCTATTTATGTAATTAACAGCATCACCAACTGTGCTGATTTTTTCAGCATCATCGTCAGAAATTTCCATATCAAATTCATCTTCTAATTCCATAACTAGTTCAACTACGTCAAGGGAATCAGCACCAAGATCATCTTTGAATGAAGCTTCAAGTTTAACTTGTGACTCATCTACGCCTAAACGGTCAACGATGATTTTTGTTACACGCTCTAATACCTCTGCCATTCTAGTTCACCTCCCCTCAAGCTATTATAAAGTATATCAATAAAATAATACACACACTTTAATAAAAAATTACATAACCATGCCGCCATTGATATGAAGAGTCTGCCCTGTAATGTATGAAGCGTCATCGGATGCCAAGAAAGCTGTCATTTTAGCAATGTCTTTAGGCTCTCCTAAACGGGCTAGCGGAATTTGTTTTAACATCTCACCTTTTACCTCATCCGATAATTTATCTGTCATATCGGTTGTAATAAAGCCTGGTGCAATCGCGTTTACAGTAATATTACGGGAAGCCAGTTCTTTTGCCGTCGTTTTTGTTAAACCAATAACGCCTGATTTTGCAGCAACATAGTTTGCCTGACCTGGATTTCCACTTACACCAACAACAGAGGTAATGTTAATAATACGGCCGACACGCTGTTTCATCATTTGGCGGGTTACAGCTTTTGTACAGAGAAACACACCTTTGAGATTGATATTAATTACATCATCCCATTCGTCTTCTTTCATTCTCATTAATAGATTGTCTTTTGTAATACCAGCATTATTGACAAGTATATCCAATTTACCAAAACGTTCTACGGTTTCTTTAACCATTGCCGCAACTTCTTCACTATTGGAAACGTCACATTTAATCGCAAATGCCTCTTTACCGATTGCTTTTATTTCATCCACCACTTCATTCGCTTTACCTTCACTGCCAGCATAATTCACAGCGACATTGGCTCCCTGTCTTGCTAGCTCAAGGGCAATTTCCCTACCTATACCTCTTGATGCTCCGGTTACTAGGGCAACTTTGCCTTCTAGTGTCATAGATTTTCCTCCTTCAAAGCCTCGATAACAGATTGGCAGCTTTCCTCATCCGAGATCGAATATGTTTTAACACTACGGTTTATTTTTTTAATTAACCCAGAAAGCACCTTGCCAGGGCCAATTTCAATAAACGTGTCTACACCTGAATCAATCATCTTCACAACAGAATCTTCCCACAAAACAGGTGAATAAAGCTGTTCAATTAAATTTTCCTTAATTTCTTCTGCCTTTGTCATTGGATTTGCTGAAACATTCGCGATTACAGGAATCTGCGCATCTTTCATATCGATTCCATTTAAAACCTCTCGTAATTGGCCTGCTGCAGGCTTCATTAGTGAGGAATGGAATGGTCCGCTGACCTCTAAAGGAATCGCTCTTTTTGCACCGGCTTCTTTTGCTTTTGCACTTGCAAGCTCTACACCTTTTCGAGAACCCGAGATAACAATTTGACCCGGACAGTTCAGGTTTGCAAGGGAAACCGGGAAGCCAGATTCACTAATTTCAGCTATTACGTTAGAAAGGGGTTCACGGTCAAGCCCTAAAATAGCTGCCATTGAACCTTCACCGTTTGGAACGGCTCCTTCCATAAATTCCCCTCTTTTTCTTACAGCATAGACACCATCTTCAAAGGTTAATGCACCCGCTGCTACAAGCGCTGTATATTCACCAAGACTATGTCCAGCCACATAATCAGGCTTGATTGCTGCTTTGTTAAATCTTTCGAGAATGGCTAAGCTTGTTGTTAATAGTGCTGGCTGTGTATTTACCGTTTTTGTCAACTCTTCTTGAGGTCCCTCAAAAATTAGCTTACTTAATTCAGTTGAAAGTTTTTCGTCAGCTTTGTTGAAATATTGCATGACCTCAGGATACTGTTCAGCAAGCTGTTGCCCCATACCAACTGTTTGTGAGCCCTGCCCTGGAAATACAAACGCGATTTTTCCCATTTCCGCACCCCTTCTTACACTTGTATTTTAGATGTCTTTTTATCTTCAATTGTCTTTTTAATCAGTCCGACTACATCTTTTTCGACCATTTCCCTGGTTTGACGGATTGCACTGAATACAGCTTGTCCGTTAGAGGATCCATGTGCTTTAATTACGGGCGCCTTTAAACCAAATAGCCCCGCACCGCCATACTCAGAATAGTCCAATGTATTTTTTAAAGTTTTGAATTCAGGCTTTAATACGGCTGCAGCTAGTTTACTTTTGAGACTGCTCATTAACGTTGTTTTCAACATTTTAAACATGGACAGTGCAGTACCCTCAACGGTTTTCAACACCATGTTACCAGTAAATCCGTCCGTCACAACAACATCAGCTGCGCCATCAAGAAGATCCCTAGCCTCCACATTGCCTACAAAGTTAAGGTTAGCTGACTTTAAAAGTTCAAATGCTTGTTTTGTTAGTTCGGTCCCTTTCTTTTCTTCTGTTCCGATATTAAGAAGACCTACTCGCGGATTAGTTATCCCTCTTACCTTTTCACTATAAATAGACCCCATGATCGCATATTGCAGCAAATGCTCCGGCTTGGCGTCTACATTTGCGCCAACATCCAATAATAGGAACCCCTCACCGCCAATGGTTGGTAAAGTAGGTGTAAGTGCTGGACGTTCAATGCCCTCAATCCTGCCAACTACAAATAATCCAGCAGCCATTAATGCTCCTGTATTTCCTGCTGATATGCACGCGTCTGCGTTTCCATCAGCCACTTGCTGTGCTGCAAGTACCATTGAGGCAGTTTTCTTGCGACGGACAGCCCTAACAGGTTCGTCTGTACCAAGGATTATCTCGGATGTATGTAAAATCGTTATTCGTTCTTGGTTGGTTAAGTATTCTTTAATTTTGATTTCATCCCCAACTAGGGTTATATGTATATCTGAAAATGCTTCTACAGCTTTCATTGCACCGATTACGATTTCTTTAGGAGCATGGTCGCCGCCCATTGCATCGATAGCTATTTTCATTTTTTCTCATCCTTTGATTTTTTCTGAACGGTACATTTCGAATTCGCCTTTAAAAACAAGTTCGTTATTAACATAACTTATTACTTCAACTATTGTCCTGCCAAGGCCATCGTCTATTTTTAAAACTTTTGCTTTGGCAATCACCCGTTCACCTTGTTTGACAGAACGCTTAAATTGAATATTTGCTTTTGCTGTTAACGCCAACTCATCATTTATTACCGCTACTGCTAGTGAGTTTGCCTGGGCGAAAACATGGTGCCCACGAGCAATCTTATTCCGAATGAAAACATGCTCTTCTCTAACATCAAATATGGAAATCGCACTTTGATCGAGTTCCATATCAATTATTTCACCAATTACTTCTTCAAGTGGTAAAGACCGGACCTCATCTTCAAATTTTTTCTCGGCGACATACTTTATCCTTTCCCGTAGTTCAGGAATTGATAATTCCAGGCGGTCAAGGCGTATCGTTTGGACACTAACTTGAAATTTTTCTGCAAGGTCTTCATCGGTTATAAAAGGATTTTCCTTAATGGTTTCTTTTAGCATTTGTTGTCGTTCTTTTTTTGTTCTCTTCATATCATACACCGTCCGAGCTATTATGACTAGGTACTAATAGTAGTATAAAATTAGAAAAAGCAGATTGCAAGAATAAGTTTTTATTCAAGCAGTCTGCTCCAAGTTCATTTTATATAATTAATCCAGTTTTTCTCCTTCTAGTACACCGGTTGCTTCTAGCTGGTTTCTTAGGTATTGGTATTCTTTTCTTGTCCAGAAGGTTTTTGATTGAATCATTATTGCTGCGTCATTTCTTGCGGTTTCTAGTGTGCGGTAATCATGTACCATGTCTGCAAGCTTAAATTCTGGGACACCGCTTTGTTTTTTTCCAAAGAAGTCTCCTGGTCCCCGTAATTCTAGATCCTTTTCACTTAAAACGAAGCCGTCATTTGTTTCAGTCATGATACGCATTCTCTCCTGACCCACTTCTGACTTTGGATCAGCTAATAAAATACAATAAGATTGGTTACTGCCTCGCCCTACCCTTCCGCGAAGCTGATGGAGCTGGGAAAGTCCGAATCTTTCTGCATCATAGATGACCATCATCGTAGCATTCGGAACATTCACACCTACTTCTACTACCGTGGTTGAAACTAATACCTGTACCTCATTTGTACTAAAAGCCTTCATAATGCTATCTTTTTCTTCTGAGCTTAACCGCCCATGCATAAGTCCAACCTTATAGCGACTTTGAAAGTGATGTGATAACGTGGTATGAACGTCAATTGCGTTCTGGACATCCAGCTTGTCCGATTCTTCAATCAACGGGCAAATTACATAGGCCTGATGACCCTTTACCAATTCCTTTTCTACAAAAGTAAGGACTCGTCCTAACATTTCCGGTTTTGCCCAGTAAGTTTCTATCGCTTTTCTGCCAGCGGGCATTTCATCAATAATAGACACATCCATCTCACCAAAAACGGTTATAGCAAGCGTTCTTGGTATCGGTGTAGCAGTCATAAACAGGACATCAGGATTTTCTCCTTTTTCCCGTAAAACCCTCCGTTGTTCAACCCCAAAGCGATGCTGTTCGTCCGTTATGACGAACCCTAGTTTTTTGAATATAACCTCGTCTTGTATAAGGGCATGTGTCCCTATTAAAATATCTACTTTCCCTTCTGATACATCTTGAAGAATTTCTCTTCTTCTTTTACCTTTAACAGAACTTGTTAATAATTCACACCTAATACCAAAGGGTTCTAATAAACTATTAAGCGACTCCGCATGCTGTTCTGCTAGAATTTCCGTTGGTACCATTAATGCCCCTTGATAGCCAGCCGTTACACTTGCATATAATCCAATGGCTGCCACCACCGTTTTCCCAGAACCAACATCTCCTTGCAGCAGTCGGTTCATTCTAATAGAGGATTTTAGGTCGTCAAGAATTTCCGATACAACACGATTCTGTGCATTGGTCAAGGGGAAAGGCAATGATTGAATAAACTTCTCTACCTTCGTTTCTAGATAATTTTGCTCAATTCCAGGTGAATGCTCTCGTTCAAATTTCCGTAATGCCTGCATTTTTAACTGAAATAACAGAAACTCCTCATACACTAAACGGCGGCGGGCCTGTTTTACGTCCTCCTGATTAACTGGAAAATGCATCGCTTTCAGAGCGTCATTGCGGTCTAACAAGCGATACTTTTTCACGAGAGATAACGGTAAACTTTCCTCGATATATTGGCCGAATTGTTGAAATGCAATCGAAATAAATTTGCGCATACCCTTAGTTGTGATTTTCCCTTTAAGTGAGTAAACTGGCTCGAAATCTATTGTTTTTGCATTTTGTCCAACCTGCATTTCATTAGCAGTAATCGTTTGTCGGTGGGCGTCCCATTTACCCGTAACAGTAATGGTTTCATTCATGATTATTTTTGTCTTTAAATAAGGCTGATTAAAAAACACAACCTTTATTAAATATTGTCCGACGAACATTCTAATCATCAGCTTAGATTTCTTCCGGCCATAATATGTAAGAGAAGGCTCACTATGAACCTTCCCTTCTACTGTAATCTTTTCATCATGCTTTACCTCTGAGAGTTCACGAAGCCGATAATCTTCATAACGATATGGGAAATACTCTAATAAATCTAAAACCGTAAAGATTTTCATTTCTGCTAAACTCTCAGCTGTTTCTTCCCCAATACCTTTTAATACTGTTACTGATTGTTTAAGATAATGATTCACGTTACACGCGCGGAATACCGAAGATCTTAGCTTCGAGTTCACGACCTGTCGGAGTTGCCGCCAACCCTCCCTGTGCTGTTTCTTTTAATGCGGTCGGCATTGATAGTCCTATTTTATACATGGCATCAATGACTTCATCACATGGTATTCTACTGGTTATACCCGCTAAAGCCATGTCAGCAGCTACCATCGCATTGGCTGCACCCATTGCATTTCTTTTTACACATGGTACTTCGACTAGACCGGCAACAGGATCACAGACAAGACCAAGCATATTTTTTAAGGTGATAGCCATTGCTTCTGCACATTGCTCTGGAGTCCCGCCTGCCATTTCAACGATGGCGGCTGCAGCCATTCCCGAGGCCGAACCAACCTCCGCTTGGCATCCACCTGCTGCACCTGAAATCGAAGCATTGTTCGCAACAACAAAACCAAAAGCGCCTGCTGTAAAAAGAAATGCCACCATTTCTTCTCGGGTCGGATTTAGTTTTTCTCTTACTGCAAATAGTGTACCAGGTACAACTCCGGCTGACCCGGCAGTTGGTGTAGCACAAATGGTACCCATTGCTGCATTGACTTCATTCGTCGCTACAGCTTTGCTAACTGCATCAAGGACAGTTTTACCGGATAAGAAATTTCCTTTTTCAATATATTTTTGTAAAAGAACGGCATCGCCACCAGTTAAACCTGAATGGGATTTTACTCCCTTAATACCGCGCTCAACCGCTTCTTCCATAACCCTTAAATTACGATCCATAAAAGCCAGCACTTCTTCCCTGGTGCGACCAGTGACTTCCATTTCTTGCTCGATCATAATCTCTGAGATTTTTTTATTTTTACTGACAGCAAGCTCAACTAACTCTGCGACATTTCGAAACAATTGCCTTCCCCCTTGTTGTAAATATGGTATTTGTCTAGCTCCAGCGCCTAGCCCCTCGAGGTCGCTTCTAGCTAATCTACAATCTTAGTTACTTTTAATATATTGGGTAATTCTTCAAGTTCTTGAAGGATTTTATTTTCGATATTTTGGTCAACTTCAATAGTCATAAGGGCAAGCTTACCAACTTCTTTTCTAGATACTTCCATATGACCAATATTGATTTGGTATTTTGCCAGTACATTTGAGACACTTGCAATCGCACCAAAACGATCATTATGAACGACTAAAATAGCTGGATGGTTTCCTGATAATTTCAATTCAAAACCATTTAACTCAGTTATTTCAATTTTACCGCCGCCAATTGAGATTCCGACTAGCTCTAATTCACCTTTATCATCGCCAATGATGACTCTAGCTGTGTTGGGATGATCCGTAATGGCTTCTTCTTCTATAAATCGAAGTTTAATTCCCCGTTCTTTCGCTATATCAATTGCATTTATTATTCTAACGTCATCGGTATCAAAATCTAACAAACCACCAATAATCGCAACATCTGTACCATGCCCTTTATACGTCTTAGCAAACGAACCGTATAAAGAGATATTTGCCCATTTTGGTTCTCTGCCAAATAAACTTCTTGCAACTCTGCCAATTCTGGCAGCGCCAGCAGTATGCGAGCTAGATGGCCCAATCATAACGGGTCCAATTATGTCAAACACGCTTCTATATTTCATCCGTCTTCTCCCCCTAGGACAAATAAATCTAATTTGGTTATCCATTTATATTTATAACACAGAAAAAGGCTGATTTCTAAAAGATTGTTGTTAAAATCTTAAAGCCGATTTTAACGTGGAAAATCTATTTTGCGCTTTAGAATTTAGTTTGCAAGCTCTTTTCTTATTATATTTCGTTACAAAAAAACAAAAAGTTTAAGAAAAGAGCCTAAAAAGAAAAAAGAAGGGTTTCCCCTTCTAATTTTATCACTTATTCAATTGCAAAGATAAATGAATATAATGGTTGTTTTCCATTATGAAGTTCGACTTCTACGTCTTCGAAGTTCGCTTCTACAAACGCTGTTAAGGCATTTACCTCATCCTCGGTTACGTCTTCACCGTAAATAATGGTTAAAATTTCCGAATCCTCATCCACCATCGCAGTAAGTAAATCTTCCGCAGATTTTCCTTTATCTTTGTTTTTCACAATAATCTTGCCTTCTGCAATTCCCATGAAATCATCTTTTTCAATTTCTAAACCGTCGATTTGGGTATCACGAACTGCAAAAGTAATTTGTCCCGTCTTCACATGCTGCATAGCACCTGTCATCGCCGCTTCATTTGCTTTTACATCTCCCGCTGGATTAAATGCTAAAAGTGCAGATAATCCTTGAGGGACTGTTTTTGACGGAATTACATAGATTTCTTCATCAGATACATCTGCCGCTTGCTGCGCAGCCATAATAATATTCTTATTATTTGGGAGAATAAATACCTTTTTTGCATTCACTTCTTTAACGGCTTTAACAATATCCTCTGTACTCGGATTCATCGTTTGTCCGCCTTCAATTACTGCATGTGCCCCGATACTTTTGAATAATTCAGCAATCCCGGAACCCATTGATACCGTTACAATTCCATACTCCTGTTGTTCTTTAGGAGCTTGAGGTTTATCGGAAACCAATGGAGTGTGCAACTCTCCAACAATATTGGAATGCTGCTGCCTCATGTTTTCAATTTTAATATTGATTAAGCTTCCATACCTCTGTCCGTAGCTAAGGCAATCACCAGGCTGTTCAGAATGAATATGTACCTTTACAACCTCGTCATCTGCAATAACTAGTAAAGAATCACCAAACTTACTAAGATCATTCCGGTAAACCTGTTCATCGAATGGATGCTTTGCCAGCTTATCATCTTCAAACTTCACCATAAATTCTGTACAATAGCCAAATACAATATCTTCTGTATTGATATGACCTTGAACACTTTTATGGTGTTCCGCACTGACCATTTCGTCCATTGACGGATAGGCTTCAGGCGAATCCGGCAGCTTCTCACCTTTTAGTTCAGCAAGAAATCCTTCATAAACAAACACCAGCCCTTGTCCACCGCTATCAACCACTCCAACTTCTTTTAGAACTGGAAGCAGATCTGGTGTACGCTTAAGCGATGCCTTCGCTTCTTTTAAAACTTCTTCCATAATCACTATGATATCGTTTGATTTTTGGGAAGCTTGTAGACCTCTTTTGGCAGAATCCTTTGCAACGGTTAAGATCGTTCCCTCTACCGGCTTCATTACTGCTTTATAGGCAGTTTCAACCCCGGATTCTAACGCTGCTGCAAATTCTTTTCCAGAGATGGCTGCTTTGGTTTCAATTGCTTTTGAAAATCCACGAAATAATTGGGAAAGGATAACCCCGGAGTTGCCCCTTGCACCCATAAGCAGGCCCTTTGATAGAGCCACCCCTACTTTACCAATATGTTCCTGAACATTATTTTTTACTTCCTTTGCCCCTGAGGTCATTGATAAATTCATATTCGTTCCAGTATCACCGTCGGGCACAGGAAAAACGTTTAATGCATCGACCATTTTTGCGTTGGCACCTAAATGATTCGCACCTTGAATCACCATTTCTGCAAAACGTTTTCCATCTAAAGCTGTAATAGACACAAACTTTCCTCCTCTACTTGCGGTTCGTTACACCACTTACGGGTTCGTCACACGAACTCCCTGAACGTAAATATTTACCGAGTCAACGGCAAGTCCAACGGTCTTATCAAGTGTGTATTTCACCTTTGATTGCACGTTATGAGCAACCTCGGAAATCTTTGTTCCATAGCTGACAATTATATACATATCAATATGTACTTCTTCATTCTCTTGGCGAACAATAACTCCACGAGTAAAATTTTCTTTTCTTAAAATTTCTGTAAGTCCGTCTTTTATTTGGCTCTTTGATGCCATACCGACAATTCCATAACAATCGATAGCGGCACCTCCAGCGATGGTGGCGATTACCTCATTTGAAATATCAATTTGTCCGAACTTAGTTTTTAATTCGATGGACATGAATCGTTCCCCCTTTTGGAAATTGCTCCTTGACTAGGCTCTTTAAAAAAGAGCTTGCATACTAAATTCTAAAGCGCAAAATAAATATTTAAGCGTTAAAATCGGCCTTTAAGATTTTAACAACAATATTTAGGACACTACCTTGACTAAAGCCATTTTACTATAGTCAAGAAAAATTTAAAAGCGATACTTTCTTCTAATAGTATTTACAAACACTAAAGATGCATGTCAAGGTATTTTTCTTGAAACGTTTCGTAATCACTCTTGCATTCAAACTGGTTGTATGATAAATTATTAAAGTATCTTTAGACAATAACGTAAATGCTGTATAAAGCTTTGGGTATTAAGGAGGGAATCATTATGCCACGTAAATGTGTTGTAACTGGAAAGAAAACTACAACTGGTAACGCACGTTCTCACGCTATGAACGCTAACAAGCGTACATGGGGTGCTAACCTACAAAAAGTACGTATTCTTGTTGATGGAAAGCCTAAGCGTGTTTGGGTTTCTACAAGAGCGTTAAGATCTGGTAAAGTAGAACGCGTTTAATATGTCAGGGCATCCTTCATAAGGGTGCCCTTTCTTACTATCTTTCCCATATTTCCTCAAAATAAAAAAGCACCCATAAAATAGGTGCTTAAACAAATTCTCTATTCATTCTTTTTAAATGCACCAATCATCGCTCGGACAAGTCCACCTAAAAACTTTGGCAGTTTAATTGTATAAAACTTCATAATGTCCCTCCTCACCATCTCACACATCTAACTTCTCTCGTACGCCCTTACTATTTTATTCAAACGGACGAAATCAGTACCTCTAAAATAAGCAATTTAATCGTTACTTCTTATCACTAATAATATGCCTTCCGAAAATGAAAAAGTACCATGATCACTAATAAGTTCATTACTAATACATAGTGTAGAGCCGATGGAAATATGACGGTTTTTTAACGGATATTTAAAGCCACGAAGAGTGAGACCTTTTACTTCAAGGGTTAGAGGAACAAAAGAAATATACTTTTTATCTACCCTCATTTCAATTTTATAACTTCCCGGTCCTTTTAATGATAAAATATTTTGATTATCAATAAGAACAATGTTAATATGATTTTTTTCCAATACGGGCTTAACCAATAAGTGTACATTCGCTAGGAAATGGTCTAATCTCCCTCCAGTGGCTCCAAAAATCCGAATTAAAACAGGCTCTTGTTTTACGGCCCAATTTAAAGCGAGCTCCATATCTGTTTCATTTTTTTCGGGCTCATACCTTTTCATTTCCTTTACATGACCTTCAATTACCAGCAATTCTTCTTTAGAAACAGAATCGAAGTCTCCAAAAGCAAGTGCTGGTGTAATCTTCTTATTAATAAGAGTATATACCCCTCGATCGACGCCAACCCAAATATCATTATCACTATAATATTCATGTAAATTGGGAAGAAATTCTTCAGGACCACCTGCTAATATATTTATATTCATATAGTAACCCCCTTTTTTGCTACGAAAAAAGCCAGCATTTAAGCCGGCTTTTTACCATTTATCCTCTTATTAATGAGATGGCTGCTGCGTAGTCCTCTTGATCGTAAATAGCAGATCCAGCAACAAGAACATTAGCCCCTGCTTCTACACACAGTTTTGCAGTTTCAGGATTTACTCCGCCATCTATTTCAATTTCAAGTTCTTTTCCTATTGAGTCTGCCATTTCCTTTACTTGTTTAATTTTAGGAAGGACTTCAGGTATGAATTTTTGACCGCCGAACCCCGGATTAACGGACATTAACAACACCATATCAATATCTCTTAAAATATGCTGTATTGTATGAACAGGAGTCGCCGGATTCAACACTACTCCTGCTTTAATCCCAAATGATTTTATATGATGAATTGTCCGATGAAGGTGCCGGCAAGCTTCAACATGTACAGTAATATAATCTGCTCCAGCTTTAGCAAAGGCTTCGATATATTGATCAGGGTTATCAATCATTAGATGTACATCCAGCGGAAGCTTTGTAACGGGACGAATTGCTTCCACAATCAATGGTCCTATCGTAATGTTGGGAACGAAATGTCCATCCATTACATCTACATGGATATAGTCTGCTCCAGCCTTTTCAACTGCAACGATTTCTTCACCTAATTTGGAGAAATCAGCAGAAAGGATGGAAGGTGCAATTTTAAGCATTTTAATACCTCGGCTTTCTATCTTTTATTTCTTGAAGGAAATCAACATAATGTTGATAGCGATAATGAGTAATGGACCCTGATTCAACGGCTGCTTTCACTGCACATTTAGGCTCACTAATATGTAAACAGGCTCGAAATTTACAATGTTCACTTTCTCGTGCCATCTCCGGAAAGCAATGTGTTAACTCCTCGGCCTCAATATCGGTGAATTCCAAAGAACTGAATCCTGGTGTATCAGCAATAAGGCCATTACCGATACGAATTAACTCAACATGCCGGGTGGTGTGCTTTCCTCTGCCTAAATGTGAGGAAATATCGTTGGTTTTTAGTTCAAGATCAGGTCGTAAGACATTTAAAAGTGAGGATTTTCCGACGCCTGATTGACCAGCAAAAACTGATATTTTATCTTCGACATGTGGAGTTAAACCTTCAATACCTGCTTCTGTTTCGGATGAAGTAAGTAATACTTCATAACCAATGTTTCTGTAATGATCAGCATATTCATTAATGGCCTGCTTTTCGTTGTCATTTGTCAAATCCATCTTTGTAATGCAAATCAAAGGTTTAATATGATTATATTCCACAAGGACAAGAAAACGGTCCAATAGAACGGTACTAAATTCAGGTTCGACAGCGGAAAAGACGAGAATGGCCTGATCGACATTCGCAATAGGCGGACGAACCAGTTCATTCTTCCTTTCCTTCACTTCCATAATATAACCATCGCGTTCATTCTCGGCCTGAAAAATAACTTCATCGCCGACTAGTGGAGTAATCTTGTTTTTTCGAAAAACCCCTCTTCCCCGACATTGAATCATTACTCCATCATGAATTACGTAGTAAAAACCACTTAATGCTTTTACAATTTTCCCTTCAGGCATAGCCACACTCCTTGCCTTTTCTTCGCATTATATTTTTACGATTTAAGATTCTGGATATTTAACTGGCTCATCCGCAACTACCGTACTATCTCTTATAACTTTATATCCAGCTTCGCCTTCATATGGAACTAAGAGCTCAATTGTCATTTTTCTTGTTGCTGTTATCGTAAAGGTTTCCGCTGGAGTTGTCATACTGCGATTTGCATCTTGAATGTAAATGAGAACCTTTTGTTCTTGATTTGGCTGGGTACCTGTATATTCAATGGTTATATCAATTGGTACAGTTATATGTGGTTTCTCTTCCTTACCTTTTGAAATAACGACCGAAACCGTATCACCTTTTTTCATCTGAGTTCCAGGCTCAGGTGACTGAGATATGATATTACCAGCAGGAATGGTATCGTCATATCTCTCCTCAGAAGCGTCGAGAGTAAGACCGACAGAATCAACGTAATCCTGTGCACCTTTAGTATTTGATAGTTTTAAGTCTTTTAGGACAATTTTTTCCGGTCCCTTGCTAACCTCAAATTCTAAAACCGTTTCTTCAGGGACCACTTCCTCACCGCTTCCAGGGTTTTGACTTAGGATTGTACCCGGTTCACTATCATCAAAGACCTCAGTTTTTTCAATATCCCTAAAATTCTTATTTTCCAATAATCGAATTACATCATCATATTTGCGATCTGTATAATCCGATAATTCAAATTTCTCTTTTCCAATACTGATATATATAGTGATTGGTGAATCTTCCTTTACGGTGATTCCTTCTTCGGGATTGGTTTTTATTACCTTTCCTTCTTCTATTTCATCATGCGGGCTCTCAATTTCTTCATCCACCTGAAGACCGGCAGCTTCAATTTTTGCAATCGCCTCATCTAATTCCAAACCACTTACATCAGGGATAGCGATATCTTTAGGTGCTATTAATTTAGGTAGTAGTGTGATAGTAAATAGCCCTATTAAGGCTAATATGATAAAAGTAGAAATTAATATAAAAGGCCACTTTTTACGTTTTTTCTGTTCTTTACCATTATTTGCAGGAGCAATATTTCCATTGTTTTTATCCTGACTATGGATTAAAGTTTCATCAAGATTTTGAAATGGTCGTTCGTTCGTGATCACTGGGATTGCTTTCGTTGCTTCATCATCGATAGGAATAACAAATTTGGCTTCATTTAGCCTGTTAGAATCGAGTGCCGTTCTTAAATCGTCCTCCATTTCATCTACACTGTTATACCGATGAAAGGAGTCCTTAGCAGTCGCCTTTAACACGATATTTTCAACACTTTGTGGAACGTTCGGATTCCACCTTCTTACGGAAGGAGTTTCTGATTGTAAATGCTTTAAGGCAATGGAAACTGCAGATTCACCAGAAAAGGGCAGTCTTCCTGTTAATAATTCAAACATGACGATTCCGAGGGAATAAATATCTGATTTTCTATTTGCCATGCCCCCGCGTGCTTGTTCAGGTGATAAATAGTGAACAGAACCCAAAACAGAATTTGTTTGGGTAATACTAGTTGCACTTAACGCCATCGCAATGCCGAAATCAGTTATTTTCACATTTCCAAAACGGTCAACAAGAATATTTTGCGGCTTAATATCCCTGTGGATAATATGGTTTTGATGAGCATGAGAAATAGCAGATGTTAATTGTTTCATAATATCAATTGTTTCGGCAACTTGTAATGGTGAATTCTGTTGTATGTATTGTTTAAGCGTTTGACCTTCAACATATTCCATTACAATAAAATAAAGATCATTCTCTTCTCCCACATCATAAATACTTACAATACTTGGGTGAGCTAAACTTGTCGCCGATTGTGCTTCCCTGCGAAACCTGCGAATAAATTCATCATCATTGGCAAAATCAAGACGGAGCATTTTCACGGCAACATCACGGTCTAGAATCATGTCGTGGGCTAAATAGACATTTGCCATCCCGCCGCCGCCAATCATTTCTAAGACTTTATATCGACCGCTTAAACGTTTTCCAATCAACATTATAAATCACCCTCGCCGGTATCAGAAAACTCTACAATCGCCACTGAAATGTTATCCTCGCCGCCACGCTCATTTGCGATAGAAATAAGCATAGTTGCTTTTTCCTCTAAGTCAAAATCGTTCTTAAGAATTTCAGCCATTTCCCCTTCACGTACTTTGTTCGAAAGTCCGTCAGAGCATAATAAAAGGTTGTCCCCTTCTTCAAAAGTAATGGTTTTAATGTCTATGTTTACATTCGGCTCAGTTCCAAGAGCCCTCATGATAACATTCTTTCTTGGATGATGTTCGGCATCCTCTTTAGATATTTGCCCTGTGCGAACTAATTCATTAACTAAAGTATGATCTTCAGTCAATTGCTGAAATCCCGATTCATTTAATATATAACTACGACTGTCTCCGACATGTGCAATTGTAGCAAATAGATGTGTAGTAATTACAGCTTCAATGGTTGTACCCATTCCATCACATTCATCATGGTTGAGTGAATGGTCAAATAACACTCTATTCACTTGAATAATTCTTGATTTTAACCATTCTTCCGCTTGTTCTGCAGTTTGAATCCCTTGGGATTCCTCCCACATCTCCTTTAAAGAGGTTATTGTCATGTTACTTGCCACGTCACCAGCCCGGTGACCGCCCATACCATCTGCTACGATGGCAAGGCGCTGCCCGTCTCGATTTAAAAATATACCAACACTATCTTCGTTATTCTTTCGAATTCTCCCTACATCCGTCTTATACACAGCTCTCAACGCTGTCACCTCGTCTCTTCTTTTCGCTCCTTTGCACGAAGTTGTCCACATGCTGCGTCAATGTCGTGACCTTGCTCCCGGCGAATGGTTACATTAATACCGCGATTTTTGAGTGTTTTTTCAAATGCGAAGATTTTATCCTTAGGGGTCCGTACATAGTCCCTCTCAGGAACATAGTTAACAGGAATTAGATTAACATGGCATTTTAGACCTTTTAATAAGGATGCTAATTCTTCTGCATGTTCAACAGAATCGTTAACACCGCCAAAAAGTCCGTATTCAAAACTAATCCGGCGTCCCGTCTTATCGATATAATACCGTACAGATTTCATTAAGTCATCTAGTTTATATGCTCTGTTGATAGGCATTAACCGAGATCTTAATTCAGTGTTAGGCGCATGAAGTGAAATTGCAAAATTTATCTGCATATTTTCATCTGCAAATTGATAAATCTTTGGAACAATACCACTAGTGGATACTGTTATATGACGTGCACCAATCATCAATCCTTTATCATGATTAATGATTTTAAGAAATGACATCATATTATCATAATTGTCGAAGGGTTCACCAATTCCCATAATCACTACAGAGCTCACACGCTCGTCTGTTTCGTCAAGAGCTTGCTGTACCGTTACAACCTGAGCAACAATTTCACCAGCTTCTAAATGACGCTTTAGTCCTCCAAGTGTTGAAGCACAGAAGGTACAGCCAATCCGGCAGCCAACTTGCGTTGTTACACACACAGAATTCCCGTAATCATGCCGCATTAAAACAGTCTCAATTGAGTATCCATCGTGCAATTCAAACAGAAATTTAATGGTACCGTCAGAAGAGGATTGTTTTATTACCGTTTTTAATGTTGTGATTTGAAAATTGTCAGAAAGCTTATCACGTAGGCTTTTTGATAAATTATTCATATCTTCAAACGAAGTTATTCTTTTTTTGTATAGCCAGTCATAGATTTGTTCTGCCCGGAAAGGCTTTTCACCATTATTTGTCAGCCATTCCTTGAGTTCATGAAGCTGCAGGGAATAAATAGAAGTTTTTTTCATGTCCAATGTTGTATTGTTCTCAGTTGTATTTAGTTGTTCCAACTGTTACACCTTCTTTCTTAAGCATGCGATAAAGAAACCGTCGGAGCCAATATCCTGGGGAAGTATTTGTAAAAATCCTTCTGTTACCAGGGGTTGGATTGCCTCAGGCATTCGTTCTTTTAATGAAGTATCTATCTCAAATTCAGGATGTTCTTGTAAAAACTTCAAGACAGTCCCTTCATTTTCTTCCTTATCTACTGTACACGTACTGTAGACAAGAATTCCACCTTTTTTCACTAAAGGTGAGACAGAGTTTAATAAATTTTGTTGAATGGTACTTAATTGATAAAGATCTTGTTCTTTTTTGGTATATTTCATGTCAGGTTTTCTTCTCATAACACCCAGTCCTGAGCACGGGGCATCGAGAAGGATTCTATCAAAATATTCCTCTTGAAACTGTTCTCCTGCCTTGCGTGAATCCATTGTTATTGTCCTTATATTGCCCAAACCTAAACGTTTAGCATTTTCATTAATTAATTTTACTTTATGTTCATGTAAATCGAGCGAGATTACTCCACCAGTTAATTTCATTGTTTCTGCAATATGAGTAGTTTTCCCGCCAGGAGCGGCACAGGCATCCAAAATCAATTCGTTTTCATTTGGAGCTAGTGCATAGGCTGCGAGCATTGAACTTTCATCCTGTATGGTAATCATGCCTTTTTTAAATGCCCTTGAAAACGCCAAATTCCCTCTCAATGCTCTAATAGCTTCAGGAATAACAGGACTTTTTTCCACAAGAAAGCCTTCCTCATCAAGATCCTCAATCACTTCTCGGACGGTCGTCTTTGTTAGATTTACTCTAGCTGTTTGCAGTGGTGCCGTTAAGTTGACCTCACACATTTCTTTCGTTCTTTCATATCCAAATTGGTCAACCCACCTCTTAACAAGCCATTCTGGGTGGCTCGTTTCAATTGATATTTTTTCAATTGGATCACTAACCCCTTCAAACGATGGAAGTCCCTCACGCTGAATACTTCTCAGTACACCATTCACCATTCCAGCAATCCCTTTGTGACCTCGCTTTTTAGCAATTTCGACTGCTTCAAATATGGCCGCTCTATCGGGAATTTTATCAAGGTATACCATTTGATAGAGGGTAATCCTTAATAGCTGATGCACCCAGCTTTCCAACTTTTTGCTATTTTTAATAAAGGGCTTTAGAAAGAAGTCTAATGCCATCCTTCTTTGTAATGTTCCATATGTTAATTCTGTTAGTAAACCAATATCAATTGAGGGAATGTTGTTTTTCTCAATGGTACTATTCAACAGCAAGTTACTGTATGATTGGTTCTTTTCAATGTTTTCGAGTAATTCCACCGCTGCTTCACGTACATTTTTCTTTTTATTCGTCATTTTATTCTCCCAATCTGCTGCCTACTAAGATTTTCGATCCCGTACCTCTGTAAAACTCTTCACCCGTCATTTTTGTTTTTCCAGAAGGCTGCAGTTCTTTAATCTTAATAGCTGTTTCATTACCCGTTGATATAGTTAGACCATCAGGTTCATTTTTTATGACAGTCCCAGGCACCTCAATCCCTGTACCTTTTACCTTTTCTGAACGCCAGATTTTCACCGTTTGACCATCAAGGGTTGTAAAAGCAACTGGCCAAGGGTTTAATCCGCGGATATGATTATAAATTTCTTCGCCCGTTTTGGACCAATCAATCTTTTCCTGCTCACGCTTAATATTATAAGCAAATGTTGCTTTCTCATTATCCTGAGGAATAGGCGTTAATTTTCCTTCTAGTAAATTTGGCAAAGTTTCAGATAAAAGGGCAGCCCCAGCCTTACTTAACTTTGTATGAAGAGTGCCTACGTTATCTTCTTCGGTAATCTCTACTTCACTTTGAGTTAATATGTCACCTGCGTCCAGCTTTTCAATCATATACATAATGGTGATCCCAGTTTTCTTTTTACCTTGAATAAGTGCATAATGAATGGGTGCACCGCCGCGAAGTTCGGGAAGAAGTGACGCATGGACATTAATACAGCCATGTGCTGGTGCTTTTAATATTTCATTCGGCAAAATTTGTCCAAAAGCAGCTGTAATAATCAAATCGGGATTTAAAGAAAGAATTTTTTCTATTTCCTCTTTTTGACGAATTTTTTCAGGCTGATAGACAGGGATTCCATGCTTTAACGCTTCGACTTTGACAGGCGGCGGCGTTAGTACTTTTTTTCTGCCAACTGGCCTATCCGGCTGGGTAACGACACCGATCACCTCATAACCGTCTTCTATAATTCTTTGCAAAACAGGTACTGAAAAGTCTGGGGTACCCATAAAAACGATTCTCGTCATTCACTTTCTACTCCTTTTAACTCATCTTCTTCGAGATACCGGCTTACCTTTGATGTGAATAATACCCCGTCTAAATGATCCATTTCATGCTGTATCGCTCTCGCGAGAAATCCCTCTGCCTCGAGCGTGAATTTTTTTCCTTTGCGGTTAAATGCCTCAATTTTTACATAATTTGGTCTGGTTACTTCTCCAAAAAGGTCTGGAAAGCTTAAACACCCTTCTGGACCGGTTTGCTCTCCTGATGTATTGATAATATGAGGATTGATCATCTCAATCGTACCTGATTCATCATCAATATCAACGATTGCAATTTGTTCATCTATCCCAATTTGCGGGGCAGCTAGGCCAACACCATCGTGTTCAATCATAGTGTCATACATATCATCAAGCAATTTAGCAAGCTTTCTGTCAAACTTGACAACAGGCGTGCATTTTTTTTCAAGTACCTCTGCAGGGTACATAACAATTTTTCGTATAGCCAAAGGTGTTCCTCCATCTAAATCGTAGTTGTCCGATTTTTTTCTCTTTTTGATTAATTACTATACATTTTCACCCAAATTACTCTATCATAACCTTTTATATCAATGATATTTCCTTATCTTACATTAAAATAAATGGGTTTACGTCGATTGACACGAGTAATCCACTTTTTGGGTCGGCTTGATATTGGTCGAGTATGGCTTTTAGTGTTTTATTAAGCTCGGGTTCACGCTTGTATTTTATTAGGCAATGATAGCGGTAGCGGTTATTAATCCGCGGGATTGGTGAGGCCGCAGGCCCTAGAACTACGGCTTGATTGGATAGCCGTGACCTGACAAAAGCGGCAATTTTTTCCGTAGCCGAAACGACGGTTATTAATTCTTCATGACTAATGGTAATTAAGGCCAAATAATAAAACGGCGGGTAATGATGAGCTTTTCTCATCATCATTTCCCTGTGGTAAAAGCGATCAAAATCCTGCGTTCCGGCCAGTTCTACACTATAGTGCTCCGGAGTATAAGTTTGGATAATGACTTCCCCGGGTAACTCATGGCGCCCCGCCCTGCCACTAACTTGTGTTAATAATTGAAAGGTTTTCTCAGATGAACGGAAATCAGGTAAATGGAGCATCGTATCTGCTGATAGAACGCCGACAAGTGTAATATTAGGAAAGTCCAGTCCTTTTGCAATCATTTGCGTACCTAATAGTATATCTGCTTTACCTTCGTGAAACTCCTTTAACAGCCTCTCATGGGCTCCCTTTTGTCCTGTTGTATCCACATCCATACGAATTACTTTTGCTTCAGGAAGAATTTTCCCTAGTTCATCTTCAACCTTTTGTGTTCCTGTACCAAAATAGCGGATGTAGTCACTTGAACACTCAGGGCACTGACTGGGTACATGGCTCTCAAAACCGCAATAATGGCATTTCATTTGTTCCTTAACCTTGTGATAGGTTAAGGAGATATCACAATTAGGACAATTCATTACATACCCGCAATCCCTGCACATAACAAAAGATGAATGTCCGCGTTTATTTAGAAATAGTACGGACTGCTCTTTTCTTTCAATTCTTTCTTTAAGCAATTCAAACAACTTTCTCGAGAACATTGACCGATTTCCCGCTCTAAGTTCTTCACGCATATCAATAATTTCAACCGCCGGCAGTGCTCTCTTATTCATTCGGTTTGGCAGGGATAATAGTTTATAAACCCCTTTTTGTGCTCTTGCAAAAGACTCAAGTGATGGAGTTGCACTTCCAAGTACAACTGGGCAATTATTTTTTTGGGCTCGTTCAACGGCCACATCCCGTGCATGATAGCGTGGCATTTCTTCCTGTTTATAACTTGTTTCATGTTCCTCATCAATAATAATGATTCCCAGGTTCTCAAATGGAGCAAAGATGGCTGACCTTGCACCGACCACCACTTTAACCTCTTTACGTTGAATCTTCCGCCATTCATCATATTTTTCACCGGCAGAGAGTCCGCTGTGTAATACAGCTACTAAATTTCCAAAACGGCCCTTAAAGCGATTTACCATTTGAGGAGTCAACGCAATTTCTGGTACTAGTACAATCGCTTCTCTACCTTTTTCAATAACATCCTGAATGGTTTGTAAATAAATTTCGGTTTTCCCGCTGCCAGTTACCCCATAAAGTAAAAAAACCTCATGGAGTTTATTTTCAATACTATCAAGAATTGGAACCATCGCTCGTTGCTGATCTTCTGTTAAGAGCAGGTGCTCGGTGCGAGTAAAAGTCCGATTTTCATAAGGGTCCCGATAAACTTCCATGTCTTTCTCAGCAAGAAATCCTTTTTCAACGAGTGCTTTTACGGTTGATGAGGAAATATTTAATAGTGATAACAAATGCCTCAATTCCACCGGATCACTGTGCTCAACAAAATACTTTAATACTTCTTTTTGTTTTTCTGCTTTTGGAGGCAGGCCATTTTGGGCTGCTTCTAAATCTCTTGAGGAAAGCAGCGGGATAACATACTTTAATTTCTTTTTCTTGAGTCTTTCTTTCACCACATAAATAACTTCTAACAGACCTTTAGCAGCTTCTCTTTGAAGAATGGGAACAAGACCGTTATTTAATGCATCATCCCAGTTAATAGCTTCTTCATTTTTAAATGCTTCTTGAAGTTGGGCAGGTAAATGACTTGGTTCTACTCCCGCGGAAAGCTTAACTTTCTTTTCGTACTTCGCTTTTAATGCTGCGGGGAGCATTGCCTGAAAGGCATAAATCTTAAAGCACAAGGTATTTTCTGTCAGCCAATTACCAAGATCAAGTAACTCGTAAGTTAGAACAGGTTGTAGGTCCATCGGTTCGATAATTTCACGGAGTTTCTTAAATTCAGATTCTGCTTTTATCTCAGTAACAAAACCTTGAATTTTCCTTGGACCAAAGGGGACAATCACCCTCATTCCAGGCTTAATCGTTTCAAGCCATTGGGATGGAATTAAGTAATCAAAAGCCCTATCCGTTTGTTTTGCGGGCACATCAACAATAACACTAGCAACTTTCATTTGATTCCAAATCCTTTGGCAATACAATGATTTCTTCAATAATTTTGTGTGCAACCTCAAGCTTTGACATTAAAGGTAGCTCAATCTTGGTTCCGTCACGCTTAAAAAGCGTCACGATGTTTGTATCTCTGCCAAATCCTGCACCTTCTGCCTTTACATTATTAGCTACAATCATATCTGCATTTTTGGCTTTTAATTTTTTTACTGCGTATTCTTCGACATTCTCAGTCTCCGCTGCAAATCCAATTAGGATTTTGTTTCTCTTCTTGGTTCCAAGTTCAGATAATATATCTTTCGTTCTTTCAAGTTCAATCACTTTGTCCCCGGGCTGCTTTTTCATTTTATGTTCATAAGAAACCTTAGGAGTGTAATCCGCTACTGCTGCTGTTTTGATAATAATATCGGCACCAACAAAGTTGTTCATGACTGCATGATACATCTCATCTGCACTCTCAATTTTAACAATATCCACACCAGGCGGTGGAGATAATTGTACCGGACCAGAAACTAATATAACCTTTGCGCCCGCTTTTTTTGCTGCTTCGGCCAGAGCATATCCCATTTTTCCAGTAGAATGGTTCGTAATAAACCGGACGGGGTCGATCTTTTCCCTTGTTGGACCAGCAGTAATTAAAACGGTTTTCCCTTTTAACTTCAAAGAGCTTTTATTAAAAAAATGCTGCTTGGTTAGTTCAACAATTTTCTCAGGCTCCTCTAGACGCCCCTTGCCTACATAGCCACAAGCTAAATAGCCCTCACTTGGTTCAATAAATTGGTAACCGTAAGAGGCCAAAATTGATAGGTTCTTTTTCACTGCTGGATGGTCATACATATGTACATTCATCGCCGGAGCAATCCAAACTGGAGCAGTTGCGGCAAGTAAGGTGGTGGTAATCATATTATCAGCAATGCCATTTGCCAGCTTACCTATTGTATTGGCTGTTGCTGGCGCCACAAGTACTAAATCTGCCCAATCAGCTAAATCGATGTGTGAGATTACAGTGGGATTTTTTTCTTCAAAAGTATCGGTATACACATCATTTCGGGATAACGCCTGAAAAGTTAAAGGGGAAACAAATTTTGCAGCAGAGTCACTAAGTATTACCTTTACCTTGGCACCAGCTTGGACAAGTTTGCTTGTTAAAGCTGCAGCTTTATATACCGCAATTCCACCAGACACACATAATAAAATCTTTTTATCCAACATCATCGTATCCCCCACTTCTATTCCACAAGTATCTATTCTTTTATTATGCTAGAAACACTTTATTTTTTCATCTTTTTCAACCGCTTTTCGACAAAAAATAAAAAAGGCTGACATCTCTTGCTGTCAGACCTTCTCACTTTTTACTTGCCTATATTGCTATCTTTACCGTAAATCGCACCTGTTTCTGATTTTTTTGGAACTCGGTATGTCAGCTCTCCGCTGTAGATTTCCTCTAATGCTTTTCCTACATGTTTATAAGAAACATATTTAGTTAATCTTTCATCACGTGTTTGCTGCATGGAGCGGGCACGTTTTGCTGCAACAGAAACTAGTGAGTATTTTGAGTCAATTTTATTAAGTAATGAGTCAATCGAAGGATATAACATTTATTCGACCTCCAGTAATTTTTTATATCGGTGTTCTACACGTTCCCGTCGGCAATGTTCCGCGACAACAATGGCTTTTACCCGTTCACATGCCAATTCTACTTGATCATTTTCTACAACATAATCGTATAATTCCATCATTTCAATTTCATCACGTGCTGATAACATCCGATTGTTGATCAACTCTTCTGTTTCTGTACCTCTTGTAACAATCCGATTCTTTAACTCGGAAAGACTGGGAGGCATTAAGAAAATAAATAAACCTTCAGGAAATTTCTCCCTAACCTGTCGCGCACCCTTTACCTCGATTTCTAGAAATACATCTTTCCCAGCATCTAAGGTTTCACGTACATAATCTACAGGTGTACCATAATAATTCCCAACGAATTCTGCATACTCTAAGAGTTTACCTTGCTCAATTAATTTTTCGAATTCTTCACGTGACTTAAAAAAATAATCAACCCCATTTACTTCCCCTGGGCGAGGCGCACGGGTTGTTGCGGATATTGAGTATTCAAAAGCCGTGTCCGGATGGGAAAATATTTCTTTTCTAACCGTTCCTTTTCCGACACCAGATGGACCAGAAAATACGATAAGTAATCCTTTTTCCTGCATTTTCTATAATCCTACCCTTCATCAATAATTTCATCACGGTCTGCCAGTCGATGGGCAACCGTTTCAGGCTGTACTGCTGATAAAATAACATGGTCACTATCCATTACAATTACCGCACGTGTACGTCTTCCATATGTAGCGTCAATCAAAGATCCCCGATCACGGGCATCTTGGATAATCCTTTTTATTGGAGCAGATTCAGGGCTTACAATTGAAATTATCCGATTGGCAGATACGATATTTCCAAATCCAATATTAATCAACTTAATCGACATGATTATCATCCAATCATCAATAATATATTTTGGTCGAGTCAACCATTTTCTAAACACTGTTATTCAATATTTTGAACTTGTTCCTTCAGTTTCTCAAGCAAACTTTTTATTTCAACTACTTTTTTAGTAATAGCTGAATCGTTTGCTTTAGAACCAATCGTATTAGTTTCCCTATTCATCTCCTGAACAAGAAAATCAAGTTTTCTACCAATTGGCTCTAACTCAGTTAATGTTTGCCTAAATTGCTGAACGTGGCTATTTAACCTTGTTAACTCCTCGTTAATATCAATTTTATCAGCAAAGATGGCCACTTCGGTTAATACTCGACTTTCATCAAATTGTCCTTGTACTAATTCCTCAATTCTTTTCAATAAACGTTCTTTATAGGCTGAGACAACTAGCGGAGCGTATTCTCTTAGTTCATCTATATTTCTATCTAATTGTAATAAAGAAGTGAGCAAATCCTTACTTAGCTCTTCCCCTTCGGTTACTCGCATTTGCTTACATAGTATAACTGCCTCTTCTGTTGCTTTGATCACTAAATTTTCCAATTCTTCGTTGCCAGCATCATTTTCTTCAATATGTAAAAATTCGTTCCGTGTCAATAAATCCTGAACTAATACTTTTCCTTCAAGATTAAATTTATCACGTGCCTCTTTGATAAATAGGTAGTACTCCTCGAGCAGCTGCCAATCAACCTGAATTTTCCGAGTAACTGCACCTTCCCCTTCTATCATTATATACACTTCAGCTCTACCGCGTCGGAGATGCTGATTTAATTTTTTCTTAATCTTATCTTCTACCTTTAACAGCTGCCTCGGCATCCGAACATTAATTTCACTAAAACGATGGTTGACTGTTTTTACTTCCACAGTTACAGAAAAAGTGGCAGAGGATATTCTGCTTCTCCCAAAGCCCGTCATACTTATAACCATCAAGGACACTCCAATCTTCTGAGCGGTTAACCTGCTATGTAAAGTATATTGTTTCTTTGCGAAAACTAACAAAAGGTAATAGAGTCATCTCTACTACCTTTTGGATTATAACACACTTTATTTTGTTTTTCTTAACAAAAATGTTCCTGCTAGTAAAAAAGTTGGTATCGATGAGAGACCGATAATTAAAATCCAGTCTTTTGCTAAGATTGGTAAGGTATGAAATATTGGTTGGATTGGCGGATAGTATATTACTGCAATCATTAAAGCAAGAGATGAGACAACCGCCCAAACAAGGTATCGGTTTCCAAACGGATTTCTTGATAAAACGGACTTTTCGCTTCTACAATCAAATACATGAATAAGCTGTGCCAATACTAGCGTTGCGAATGCAATCGTTTGTGCATATTGTAGATTTTCAGGATTTTGTTTATAGACAATCATAAAGGCTAATAGGGTTACGATTCCAATGAGAAAACCCCTAGAGACCACTTTCCAGCCTAATCCTCGAGCAAATACACCTTCATTTGGACTACGCGGTTTACGCTTCATTACATCCTCTTCAGGACGGTCTAATCCTAATGCCATTGCCGGAAGGCCATCCGTTACTAAATTGACCCAAAGAATTTGAATCGGAACTAAGGGCAGCGGAAGCGCTAAAATCATAGCAAATAACATCACCAAAATTTCACCAACATTTGAAGCTAGTAAGTATCGAACAAATTTCCTTATATTTTCATAAATATTTCTGCCTTCTTCAATTGCTGACTTGATTGTGGCAAAATTATCATCCAATAGGACAAGTGAAGATGCTTCTTTTGCCACGTCTGTTCCCGTAATCCCCATGGCCACACCAATATCTGCAGCTTTAATGGCTGGTGCGTCATTCACACCATCACCTGTCATTGCAACAATATGACCTCTATTTTGTAAAGCTTTAACAATTTTCAACTTATGCTCTGGTGAAACACGGGCAAATACAGAAACATCATCTACTACTTCTTCAAGCTCCTCAACGGACATGTTTGATAATGCATTGCCATCTAAGACCTTACTCTTTTTAGTTAAGATTCCGAGCTGTGCGGCAATAGCCTTAGCCGTTATCACATGATCACCGGTAATCATTACTGTTTTTATCCCGGCCTCTTTACATTCTTTTACGGCGTCTTTAACTTCTGGTCTAGGCGGGTCAATCATTCCTTGAACACCAATAAAGGTTAATTTACTTTCGGCTTCCTGTTCGCTCAGGATAATGGTATTCGCAGGAATAGGTTTAAAGGCAATCGCAATCGTCCTAAGCGCTTTTGAAGCAAGGCTATTGATTGCCTCTTGGACCTGGCTTTGTACATTCTGTCCTAGATATTGTGTCTTACCATCCCAAAGAATCGATTCACTCTTACCAATAATTACATCCGGTGCCCCTTTTGTTACAATAAAATTCCTGCCTTGCTTATCTTTAACATGCATACTCATCATTTTTCTCGCAGAGTCGAACGGGAATTCCTTTAAGATTGTAAATTCATTTAATAAATTTGTACGATCCAATCCCGCTTTCATAGCACTAACAAGCAAAGCACCCTCTGTTGGGTCTCCGTCAAGAATATAATCTTCATCTTTGATTACTAATTCAGAATGATTGCAGATCATCCCAAAGACAAGCATTTGCTGCAAAGCTTTTTCATCTTTTGGATGTACACGTGTATTATCACGGTAAAAATCACCTTGAGGCTGATAACCTACACCATCGACTGTCCATGTATTACCACCGCTCCATAAATGGGTAACGGTCATTTTGTTTTGCGTCATCGTTCCCGTTTTATCAGAACAAATAACCGATGCACAGCCAAGTGTTTCTACTGCCGGCAGCTTTCTGACAATCGCATTTTTCTTAATCATTTTTTGTACTCCAAGAGACAAAGCAACTGTTACAATTGCCGGTAATCCCTCAGGAATTGCGGCAACTGCAAGAGATACACCCGCTAAGAACATCGTATAAAGTTCGTGTCCCTGTAAAACCCCAATCGCAACCACAAGCACGGTTAACAATAAAGCTACTGTTATCAAAATTTTACCCAGCTGCTCTAAGCGTCTCTGTAGGGGAGTTTCCTGCGATTCTGCATTTTGGAGTAAATCGGCAATTTGCCCCATCGCTGTTTTCATCCCTGTAGCGATAACGACTCCTACACCACTTCCCCTAGTAATCATCGTGCCCATGAAGGCGATGTTCTCCATGTCACCAATCCCAGGGTTGATTGTCTTTAATGGATCTATATGCTTAGATACCGGCACGGACTCTCCAGTCAGTGCGGACTCTTCGATTTCTAAACTTCTAGATTCAATAATCCGTACATCGGCACCTATTCTATCTCCACTTGAAAATTTAATGATATCTCCGGGGACAATTTCTTTAGAAGGGATTTTCACCCATTGTCCTTCCCGCAATACCGAAACCTGTGGAGCGGATAATTCCTTTAGTGCCTGCAAAGATTTCTCAGCTCTTCTTTCTTGATAGAAGCCAAGGATACCGTTAATAATGACGATAGCAATAATCGCTACTGCATCAATATATTCGCCAAGCAATCCTGATAACAGCGTGGCTGCGAGCAGTACCAACACCATAAAATCTTTAAACTGACTAAAAAATAAGAGCAAAGCAGATTGCTTTTCCCCTTCTTGCAACTCATTAAGCCCATGTTGAGCTATTCGTTTCTTTACTGCTTCTGGTGATAACCCAGAAGAAAAGTCGGTATCTAAGACCTTTTCTACTTGATTTATCTCCATCTCATGGAATTTCATCCGACCATCTCACTTCCCCCTAGTTTTCTTAGACATTACTCTAAAGAAAGCTTATTCAGCCTCGTCCCAAAAAATGCTATGATAATTTAGACGAGTTATGAGAACTGCATGAACTAGTTAAAATAAGACATACTCATACTTTGTAAGCTATACTTAAGAATAAAAATGTTTGAAGTAAAGGATGTTTTCCATGTCATTTGATGGTTTATTTACAAAAGCAATGGTTGATGAACTCTCGCGCACTTTAAAGGGCGGCAGAATTAACAAGGTGCACCAGCCTTATAAAAATGAAGTCATTCTAACAATCCGTGCGAATGGAGTGAATCAAAAATTATTATTTTCAGCACACCCCAGTTATGCGCGTGTACAGCTCACGAATGAAGGATACGAAAATCCCAGCGAACCGCCAATGTTCTGTATGCTGCTAAGAAAGCATATAGAGGGTTATATATTAGAGGATGTATACCAAGTAGAAAATGATCGGATGATTATTTTTGAAATCAAAGGCCGGAATGAAATCGGTGATGTTAGCTACAAACAGGTAATCATTGAAATCATGGGCAGACACAGTAATATTGTACTGGTTGATAAAACTAGGAATATCATTCTCGATAGCGTTAAGCACGTGTCGTTTGCGGTAAACAGTCACAGAGCGATATTGCCAGGGCAGACATACATTTACCCGCCAGAACAAAACAAACAAAACCCTTTTTCTGTTGGTACTGATGATATCTTGAGAAAGATTGATTTTAATAGCGGTAAGCTTGATAAGCAAATTGTTGAGCATTTTGCTGGAACTTCACCACTGTTTGCAAAAGAAGTAATTTTCCAAAGCGGCATTGCCAACCGGGCAACTTTACCGACTGCATTCCTTCAATTGATACAAAGAATTAAGAGCGGAGAGCTTGTTCCGTCTATAATGTCAACAGATAATAAGGAAGTGTTCTACCTCTTTCCACTTGAACATATTAAAGGGGAAGTAAAGAGCTTTTCCACCTTAAGTGAAATGCTTGACCGCTTTTATTTTGGAAAGGCTGAACGTGACAGGGTTAAGCAGCAAGGAAATGATATTGAGCGGTTAATCATCAATGAAAAAGAAAAGAATGAGAAAAAAATTGAAAAGTTAGAGAGCACATTAAGAGAGGCTGAAAAAGCAGACCAGCTCCAACGTTTTGGGGAATTGTTAACAGCAAATCTTTATGTTGCAAAAAAAGGGATGAAAGAAATCGAAGTAATGGATTATTATGATGAAATGGGCGGCACAGTTGTCATACCATTGGATCCACGGAAAACGCCATCAGAAAATGCGCAAAAGTATTTTTCTAAATACCAGAAGGCGAAAAACTCTGTATCCATTGTTATCGAACAAATTGAAAAAGCACGTGAGGAAGTTCTTTATTTTGAGAATTTACTTCAGCAGGTGCAGACAGCCTCCCCTAAGGACATTCAGGAAATTCGCGAAGAACTGGTGGAAGGTGGATATATCCGCGACCGTCAAAAACGAAATGCGAAAAAGATATCTAATGCTAAACCTATATTAGACCATTACCTTTCATCTGATGGCACTGAAATGATCGTTGGTAAAAATAATAAGCAAAATGATTATTTGACTAATAAACTTGCTGCAAGAGATGAGATTTGGCTTCATACCAAAGATATTCCTGGTTCACATGTGGTCATTCGTAGTAAAGAACCATCCGAAGCAACCATCTATGAAGCAGCAAAATTGGCTGCATATTTTAGCAAAGCTCGAAGCTCCAGTTCCGTACCTGTAGATTATACAAAGGTGCGGTATGTTAAAAAACCAAGCGGTGCAAAGCCCGGCTTTGTTATTTATGATAATCAACAGACAGTATATGTTACCCCTGAAGAAGAATTAGTTCTTAAACTTAAGAAATAATAAATTTGCCCCGGATATCCGGGGCGAATGTTTTATTCAAATTTTTTGCTCCATTCTGCTGGGGCATCACTCCATGACAGTAAACTTTCTTGATCATTTTTGCTGATGTAGCCCTTTTCAATGGCAACCTCAACTAGATTTGTAAAATCCGTAAGTGATTCACTTTGAATGTCTTCTTGTTTAAATGCTTCCTTCCCCTTTTCCAGTCCATATGTAAAAATAGAAACGACTCCAAGGACTTCACATCCGGCATCTCTTAGTGCTTGAACTGCGGTAATGACACTGCCGCCAGTAGAAATTAAATCCTCAACGACGACTACCTTTTGACCCTTTTCCACATTGCCTTCGATTTGATTCCCTTTGCCATGACCTTTTGCACTCGAACGTACATAACACATTGGTAAGTTTAATAAATCACTAACCCAAGCAGCATGTGGAATCCCCGCGGTTGCAGTACCAGCAATGACCTCTGCTGCTGGGTATTTCTCAAGAATAATCGATTGCAGACCTTTTGCAATTTCTTTCCTTACTTCTGGATAAGAAAGAGTTAGACGGTTGTCACAATAGATAGGCGAACGTAATCCTGAAGTCCATGTAAATGGTTCGTTCGGTTTCAAAGCAACCGCGTTGATGGTTAATAATTTTTCTGCTATTAATTTTTTCATAGTTGAACTCTCCTCCATGCATTTACCCATTTCTCGTAGCTGGTTACTGGATCTTTTGATCTCGTGATGGAACGACCTACTACAATCGCCGACACACCAGCTTCCCTTGCAAATTCAGGAGTGGCGATTCGTTTCTGGTCTCCCGTATTATCTTCTTCCATACGTATACCTGGTGTAACCGTGTAAAAACTGTCACCCAATTTTTCACGAATCGGTAATGCCTCCCACGCTGAGCAAACGACTCCATCTAAACCAGCTTCTTTTGCGAGTGATGCATAATGGAGAACAGATGTTTCAAGTGGAACAGAAATCAGCTGTTCTTTATTCATTTGTTCTTCTGATGTACTCGTAAGCTGGGTAACTGCAATACAGGCTGGACGTTTATGTCCTGCAGCAGTCCCAGCCTCCAGACCTTCTATTGCAGCAGTCATCATTTCTTTTCCGCCTGCAGCATGTACATTGACAAGGTCACATTCCAGTCTTGCAAGACCCCTCATTGCACTCTTAACTGTATTCGGAATATCATGAAGTTTTAAATCGAGAAAAATTTGATGACCATTATCTTTTAAATAATGAACAATACCAGGACCTTCTTGATAAAATAGCTCCATCCCCACTTTTACAAAGAGCTGCTTCCCATTAAAAGGCTGTAAAAATTGCTCTACCTCGTTACGATTTGCAAAATCAAGCGCGATGATTAGCGAGTTGTCCATGCTCCTGCCAGCTCCTTCCCCTGCATTCACTGATGTGTTCATAGCCTAATTGGTCTAACAACGAAGGTAATTCATCAATAATGGCTGGACACACAAACGGGTCCACAAAATTAGCTGTACCAACGGCAACGGCACTTGCGCCGGCATAGAAGAATTCAATTACATCTTCAGCAGACTCAATACCGCCCATCCCAATGATAGGAATATTTACTGCCTGACTCACTTCATAAATCATCCTTAGTGCGACAGGTTTAATTGCAGGACCTGATAGACCACCAGTACGATTAGCTAAGATTGGTTTACCTGTCTTAAGATCCAATCTCATACCAACAAGTGTGTTGATCATCGTTAAGCCATCCGCTCCGCCAGCTTCTACTGCTTTGGCCATTTCCACAATATTGGTTACGTTCGGTGACAGCTTTACATAGACTGGAACTTCGGAGACTTCTTTTACTTTCCGAGTTAACTGCTTTGCTACCTCCGGAATCGTACCAAAAGCGATTCCCCCTGTCTTTACATTCGGGCAGGAAATATTCAATTCTAATGCATGAACATTGGGCACCTTAGAGATTTGAGCCGCAACTTCGATGTAGTCTTCTTCGATCGAACCTGCAACGTTGGCAATAATCGGGACATCATACTGTGATAACCATGGAAGTTCATTGCTTACTACTTTATCTAAACCGGGATTTTGCAGACCGATTGCGTTAAGCATTCCTGATGATGTTTCCGCAACTCTTGGTGTTAGATTACCAAACCGAGGTTCCACTGTCGTGGCTTTAATCATAATTGCACCAAGTTTACTTAAGTCATAGAATTGGCTATATTCTCTTCCAAATCCAAAGCAGCCGGAAGCAGGCATGATAGGATTTTTTAAGTTTAACCCAGGTAACTCTATGTTCAATCTGCTCATATTAATACCTCCCCGGCACGGAAAACTGGACCATCACTGCAAACTTTTTTATAGGAAACATCTTCTAGCTCATTGCTTGTTTTGCATACACAAGCAAAGCATGCTCCTACCCCGCAGCCCATTCTCTCTTCTAACGATAGAAACACTTTCTTATGTGAATACTGTTTTTCAATAGCTTTCAACATGGGAGTAGGGCCGCATGTATATAAACAATCAAATTCTAACTCTTTGATAATATCCGTAACAAAACCTTTTTTCCCGTAAGAACCGTCCACTGTTGCAATATAAGTGTTTCCATATTCTAAAAACTCTTTTTCATAAAAAACAGCAGATTCTGTCTGGAAACCAAGGACGTGGATAACCTTTACTCCTTTTGAGGTCAACTGCTTAGAAAGTTCATATAACGGCGGCACACCAATCCCGCCGCCAACAAGTAATGCAGTTTCCTCTGGTTTGACTTCATTGACGGGAAAACCATTGCCTAAGGGACCGAGAATATCTAGCAGCATTCCCGGGCCCTTTTCAGCAAGCAGTGTAGTCCCTTTTCCTTCCTTGCGATAAATCATGGTAAATTGTGAGTTACGCTTATCAACAGATGAAATACTAATGGGTCTTCGCAAAAGTGGGTCTAGTCCCTTACCAACCTTAATATGCACAAACTGGCCAGGTGCGTTGATTTCATTTACGAAATCTGCTGAAACCGTTAGTTGAAAAATATCATTAGCGATTTCCTCTTGGGAGATGATTTTGCATAATTCCTTTTTTATCAAGCAAAAACAACCTCCTTTTCCTCGACTGCCATGGCTTCTGCTGAAAAATTCATTGATTCGATTACTTTAAGTATGGCGTCAGCTGTATCCAATGATGTTAAGCATGGAACTCCATTTTCAACTGCCTCACGGCGGATTCTAAAGCCATCACGTTCAGGCTGTTTTCCTTTTGTAAGTGTGTTGACAATGAACTGGGCTTCGCCATTATGAATAACGTCCAGCACCGTTTTGCCTTCTGAGCCGATTTTTTCAATTACCTTAACCGGCAGACCAGCAGCCTGAAGAACCGAAGCTGTACCACTTGTTGCCATGATACGGTAGCCGTTTGCAGCAAATCGTTTTGCAAGCTTTGATGATTCTTGTTTATCCTTATCTGCGACGGTGAATAATACAGTACCGAATTTCTGAATATTCATACCTGAGGCAATTAGTCCTTTATAAAGTGCCTTTTCAAGGGTACTATCTTTTCCCATTACTTCCCCTGTTGATTTCATTTCAGGTCCGAGAGTGATATCAACACTTCTCAATTTTGCAAAGGAGAACACTGGAACTTTTACATAAACTCCATTCTTCTCAGGGACGATTCCAGGTGAGTAGCCTTGTTCTACAATTGAAACACCTAAGATTGCCTTTGTTGCAATTTTAGCCATTGGAACATTTGTGATTTTGCTTAAGAATGGAACAGTACGGCTTGAACGCGGATTGACTTCAAGAACATATACTTGATCCTTTGAAATTACATATTGAATGTTCAACAGTCCAACAATGTTTAGACCTTTCGCCATTTTTTCGGTGTATTCAACCAGCGTTTGTTTGATTCTATCTGAAAGTGTCTGTGGCGGGTAAACCGCAATCGAATCCCCGGAATGGACCCCTGCACGTTCAATATGCTCCATAATTCCAGGTATCAAGACATTTTCACCGTCACAGATGGCATCCACTTCAATTTCTTTTCCTGTTAAGTAGCGGTCAATTAAAACTGGATGTTCTGGATTGATTTTAACCGCATTTTCCATATAATGGAGCAGTTCTTCTTGGCGATAGACAATCTCCATTGCTCTGCCGCCTAGTACATATGAAGGGCGCACAAGAACTGGGTAGCCTATTTCATTTGCAATTTCAACCGCTTCAGAAACGGATAATGCAGTTTTTCCAAGCGGCATTGGAATATCGAGCTGAACAAGAGCTTGTTCGAATTTATCCCTGTTCTCTGCACGATCCAAATCCTCTAGGCTTGTTCCGAGAATTTTTACCCCATTTTCCTCTAGTTTAGCAGCAAGGTTAATCGCTGTCTGCCCGCCAAATTGTACGACGACACCTAGAGGATTTTCTAAATCAATAATACTCATTACATCCTCAATCGTTAGTGGTTCAAAGTAAAGCTTATCCGAGATACTGAAATCAGTCGAAACCGTTTCTGGATTATTATTTATAATAATCGCTTCATAACCTGCCTCTTTTATCGCTTTAACAGAGTGAACTGTTGCGTAATCAAACTCAATACCTTGACCGATACGGATTGGACCAGACCCAAGAACAATGACACTTTGTCTGTCGGTTACAATCGATTCATTTTCCTCTTCGTATGTTCCATAATAGTAAGGAGTTTCTGACTCAAATTCAGCTGCGCAGGTATCTACCATTTTATATACTGGAATCATACCCAAATCTTTACGTAGATTGTATATATCCTGTTCCTTTCGATTCCAAAGCTGGGCGATCGTTTTATCAGAGAAGCCTTTTTGCTTCGCTTCCTTAAGGATATCCATATCCATTTGGTTTGATGCAAGTTTTGTTTCTAAATCAATAATTCCCTGGAACTTATTTAGGAAAAACAAGTCAATCTGGCTCCATTGATGGATGGTTTCTACCGTGATCCCTCGCTTAAGTGCTTCAGCGATGTAAAAGAGTCTCTCATCTCCGGCTTTGCAAATTCGTTTTTCTAATAATTCATCACTGATTTCTTCTGCTCCATTTAATTCGAAATGGTAGACACCAGCTTCTAAGGAGCGGATTGCTTTTAATAAAGATTCCTCAAATGTACGTCCAATCGCCATAACTTCGCCAGTAGCTTTCATTTGCGTTCCAAGTGAACGGTTGCCTGATTCAAATTTATCAAATGGCCATCTCGGAATTTTTGTAACGATATAGTCTAGAGCCGGTTCAAAGCTTGCATATGTTTTTCCTGTTACAGGATTAAGCATTTCATCTAACGTTAAACCTATTGCAATTTTTGCTGCAAGTTTAGCAATCGGATAACCTGTTGCTTTTGAAGCAAGTGCCGACGAACGGCTTACCCTTGGATTTACTTCGATAATATAGTAATTAAAGCTATATGGGTCTAAAGCCAACTGAACATTACAGCCGCCTTCAATTCCTAATGCACGAATGATCTTAAGAGAAACATTCCTTAATAGTTGATACTCTCTGTCGCTTAATGTTTGACTCGGAGCCACAACAATCGAGTCGCCTGTGTGTACGCCGACAGGATCAATGTTTTCCATATTACATACGACAATGGCGTTGTCATTTCCATCACGCATTACTTCGTACTCAATTTCTTTATACCCGGCAATGCTTTTCTCAAGTAAACATTGAGTTACAGGACTATGCTTTAAACCACTCGTAACGATTTCATCCAGCTCTTCTGAATTATGGCAAATTCCGCCTCCAGTACCGCCGAGCGTATAAGCAGGACGAACAATGACAGGAAATCCGATTTTTTCAACAAATGCATGGGCTTCAGCTAATTCATGGATGATTTCACTATCCGGCACAGGTTCCCCAAGTTCATTCATTAGAGTACGGAATAAATCACGGTCCTCTGCTTGTTTGATCGCTGATAACTTCGTTCCTAAGATCTCAACTTCACACTCTTCCAAGACTCCTGATTTTGATAACTCAACAGCTAGATTCAGACCGGTTTGACCGCCAAGAGTTGCCAAAAGTGCGTCTGGACGTTCTTTGCGAATGATTCTGCTTACAAATTCCTCTGTTAATGGTTCAATATAAACAGCGTCAGCAATTTCTGTATCTGTCATAATGGTCGCCGGATTCGAGTTTACAAGAATAACACGATACCCTTCTTCTTTAAGAGCAATACAAGCCTGAGTGCCTGCGTAATCAAATTCTGCTGCCTGGCCGATGACAATTGGTCCTGAACCAATTACTAAAATGGAGTTTATATCAGTACGTTTTGGCATGTTGTAGAAACCTCCTGTTTTTGATCTTCAATCATCGCAAGAAACTGATCGAATAAATGGTTTGCATCTTCAGGTCCCGGTGACGCTTCTGGGTGGTATTGAACGGTAAAGGCAGGATAATCTAAATGCTTTAAACCCTCGATTGTTCCATCATTTAGGGCGATATGAGTAACTGCCAGTCTTGTATCCTGTAATGACTTTTCTTCAACGGTAAAACCATGGTTTTGTGCTGTAATTGCGATTTTCCCTGTTGCTAAATCCTTTACTGGATGGTTAGAACCACGGTGACCGAATTTCATTTTATCTGTATTACCACCACATGCTAATGCGAATAATTGGTGTCCAAGACAGATTCCAAATATCGGTACTAATCCTAGTAACTGCTTAATCATATGAATCGCTTCTGGGACATCCTTGGGATCCCCAGGTCCGTTGGAAAGCATAATTCCGTCTGGTCGTAACTGCAGGATTTCATCCGCTGTTGTATGGTATGGAACCACAACCACATCACAATTACGTTTATTTAATTCTCGTAGTATGCCATGTTTCATCCCGAAATCCACAAGCACAATTCTTTTTCCTCTACCCGGACTTGGATAAGAATTTTTTGTAGACACCCTTCTCACTTGGTCAATCGGGAGTTTCGTCTGTCTTAGTTTACTAATTACTTCATTTGGATCACTTTCAATCGAGCAAATAGCTCCTTTTAATGTTCCATATTGACGAATAATTCTTGTTAATTTACGTGTATCAATCCCTGCAATTCCAGGAATATTTTTCATTTTAAAGTACTCATCCATTGTAAATTCACTTCTCCAATTGGAAGGGAACTCCGCAGCTTCCTTCACAATAAAGCCTTTTACGGCAGGGTTGATGGTTTCAAAATCGTCCCGGTTGATTCCATAGTTTCCAATCAGCGGGTACGTCAGCATAACAATTTGCCCGCAATAAGATGGGTCTGAAAGTATTTCTTGATAGCCTGTCATTCCTGTATTAAAGACGACTTCTCCGATTGTATCCATATGACTTCCGAAACCATCGCCAATAAAAATCGTTCCATCTTCTAAAATAAGCTGTGCTTTCATACTGTTCCACGTCCTTTTTCCCAAACTACTTGCCCGTTAAAAATCGTCATTTCTGGCCAGCCCTTACAGTTCCAGCCGCTAAATGGAGTGTTTTTCCCTTTAGAGAGAAATTCTTGTGGGTCAATCTCTCTTTCTTCATCAAGATTCAATAATACGATGTCTGCAGGTGCACCTACTTCAATCGTTCCAAATGGTAGAGAAAATGTTTCTGCTGGTTTTCTTGTCATAAAACCAATTAACTGCTCAAGACTCATAATGTTATTTAAGACAAAATGTGTATAAAGCAGGGGAAATGCTGTTTCAAGCCCAACTATTCCAAAAGGAGCAAGCTCAATTCCTTCATTTTTTTCTTCGTTTGTATGTGGCGCATGATCGGTTGCAATAAAATCGATTGTTCCGTCCAATAATCCTTCAAGCAGCGCCTCTCTGTCAGCTTTATCGCGAAGCGGCGGGTTCATTTTAAAATTAGGGTCAAGATTATCTGGGATATCATCTTGAGTTAATAATAAATGGTGCGGTGTGACCTCCGCGGTGACTTTAATCCCTGCTTTTTTTGCATCCCTAATTACACGAACGGATTCCTTTGTACTGACATGGCAAACGTGATAATGGCACCCTGCAGCTTCAGCAAGCAGAACATCCCTTGCAATCTGGACAGACTCACAAACGGATGGAATTCCGTTTAATCCATGTTTTTTAGAAAAAGAACCCTCATGGACACAGCCTTTATTTATTAATGTATTTTCTTCACAATGGGCAACAATCGCCATGTTAACTGCGGCCGCCTTTTGCATTGCCTTTAACATCATATCTGCTGATTGAACGCCGACACCATCATCCGTAAATGCGAAGGCTCCAGCATTTTTTAGCCCCTCAAAATCCGTTAAATCCCTTCCAAGCTGTCTGACCGTGATCGAAGCATAAGGCAAAACACGGACACTTGCTGTTTCTTGAATTCTGTTTTGTACCCATTCCATTTGTTCCACTGAATCTGGTACCGGTCTTGTATTCGGCATTGCAGCAAGTGTTGTATAACCACCTCTTGCTGCTGAACGTGTACCCGTTGCAATCGTTTCTTTCTTCTCGCCTCCTGGCTCACGGAGATGGACGTGTAAATCAATAAATCCTGGAGAAACCAGCAATCCTTCTGCATTAATTTTTCGGTCCGCTGCTGCTTCTATTCTTTGATTAATCTTCACAATTTTCCCATCTTCTATTAGCATATCGGCCTGTTCTTTAACGCCGTTAAATGCTATGTAACTGGCGTTCTGAATAAGTAGTTTCATTTCCATACACTCCTTTTAAACTTTCTAGTGACCTCTTTAATACAGCCATTCTTACAAATACACCATTCTCCATCTGTTTGAAGATTCTTGAACGTTTGCATTCTACTAAGCTATCCGATATCTCAACATTTCGATTTACTGGTGCTGGGTGCATAATGATACTATCAGGCTTCATCATCTTCTCTCTTTCTAACGTGAGCCCAAACTGACTATGGTAATCCGCTGCTGTGTAGCTGCCCTTCTTTTGGTGCCGTTCATGCTGAACGCGCAGGAGCATGACCACATCAGCCTCTACAATTGCCTCATCGATTGGTCTAAATCTTGCAGCACTTAGACTATGATGATCAAACCATTCGATTGGTCCTGAGAAAATTACTTCAGCTCCTAATCTTGTCAAAGTGTCAGCATTGGATCGTGCTACTCGGCTGTGCCTGATATCACCAATAATCGCTATTTTTAATCCAGTAAAAGTGCCAAACTCCTGATAGATAGTTAATAGATCTAAAAGGGATTGTGTAGGATGATGGCCACAGCCATCGCCTCCATTAATAATCGGGATATTTATTTTTCCAACGAGTTCATCAAAGTAACGGTCCTGTCCATGGCGAATAACAACTGTATTTACACCAATCGATTCCAGTGTTTTTACCGTATCGTACAATGTTTCTCCCTTTTGAACACTAGAGGTTTGAACTTCAAAGGGAATGACCTTTAGACCTAACCTTCTCTCTGCCACTTCAAAACTTGATTTGGTTCTTGTACTAGCCTCAAAGAATAAGTTAGCAGAAAACATTTGTACTTCTGGACTCCACTTCATTCCATCAGCAAAATGCTGCGCCTCTGTTAAAATTTGATAGATTTCTTCGACTTTAAGCTCGTTTGTGGTCAGCAAGTGATTTAACATGCTATTCCCCCATCCCTAAATTTAGTAAAAAAGACCCTGACCGTAAAAGATCAGGGTGTAATAGATCTTACCGAGTTCATAGATGTGCTGACACATTCGATGACTCAGTATTACACCCTTATAGCCTCTCTGGACTACTTTAAAAGGTTGATTATCTTATGCAGTTTTGTGTTTATCTTTTTCTACAGTTTGTTCGAGCATATCCTCATTTACTGGTTCCTTACCAGGCAGGATTAGGTGTAAAAGAACTCCGGCAATTGCTGCAAATGCCATTCCTTGAATCTGGAAGGAATCTGTAACTTTTATAAAGGCTCCACCAATTCCGATAACAAGGATGACCGATGATATCACCAAGTTACGATTGTTACCAAAATCAACTTTACTGTCAACAAGCATCCGCAACCCTGATGAAGCAATTATTCCAAAGAGCAGTATGGAGACACCGCCCATAACAGGTGTTGGGATGGTACTGATTAATGCAGTTATTTTTCCGATAAAACCAAAGATCGTTGCGAGAACGGCTGCACCTGCAATGACATACACACTGTAAACGCGAGTTATCGCTAGGACACCGATATTCTCACCATAAGTTGTTTTTGGTGGTCCGCCAATCAAGGCAGAAATGATGGTTGCTGTTCCATCTCCTAAAATAGAGCGGTGTAAACCTGGTTCTTTAATATAATCACGTCCAACTACTTTACTAAGTACAAGCTGGTGTCCAATATGTTCAGAAAGCGTTACGATTGCGACTGGTACCATTAGAAGGGCTAAATCCCAAGTTACCTTCACTTCGTAACTTACGAACGGGATGATGAATTCTGGCATTTCAAACCAACTTGCTTCCAATACAGGTTTAAAATCAACAATTCCGATTGCAAAAGAGTAAAGGTATCCAACAACAATGCCTGCCAGAATTGGGATAATGCTCAAAATACCGCGCATATATATGGTACAGATAATGGTTGCTGCCAGAGTTACTAAAGCAGCAGAGAAATGAATCAAGCTATATTCTCCTGCAGGATTATTCATTGCCATATTCACAGCAGTTCCAGCAAGTGCTAAACCGATTACGATAATAACTGGGCCAACTACAATCGGAGGCAGCAGATTCATAATCCATCGATGGCCTGCTTTACTAATAATCAGTGCTACAATTCCGTAAACAAGACCTGCAAGAAAGGAACCAATCATGGCACCCCCAGGTCCGGCTGTTGCTTTTGCCGCAATCACTGGAGCGATAAAAGCAAACGAGGAACCAAGGTATGCTGGTACTTGCCATTTGGTAATCATTAGGAAAGCGAGTGTTCCTAAACCACTTGATATTAATGCAATTGCTGGACTTAGCCCCACAAGATATGGAACTAAAATGGTCGCACCAAACATTGCGAATAAATGTTGTAAGCTTAAGGTAAGCCATTGAGCAGGATTTGGTATCTGATTTACGTCTAGGATGGGTTTGTTGTTCATTTTTCTCCTCCACAAGCTTTCTATTATTATGTCTGTTTTCTAATAAAAAAACCCTCTTTGTCCATGAGTGTACAAAGAGGGTATGGAAATGCCATTTCAACTTCTATGATGGCATTTTCCCCTTTGTCAGCCTCACAGGACTGCTATTAAAAGGGTTGTTATTTACTTTTCAAAGATACTTACTTGGTCAACCTTATCAACATCTTGTAGTTCAACCACAACTTTTTCACTGCTGGAAGTTGGGATGTTTTTACCTACATAATCGGCTCGAATCGGCAGCTCGCGGTGGCCGCGGTCAACCAGCACAGCCAGTTGTATCGATGAGGGACGGCCAAGGTCCATGATAGCGTCTAGTCCTGCTCTAACGGTTCTGCCCGTGTATAAAACATCGTCAACAAGAATTACTTTTTTATCTCCTAATTCGACCGGAACATCTGACCCCTTCACGAGAGGTTCCTGATCATCGGTCTTCTTGGTTAAATCATCCCGGTAGAGGGTGATGTCCAATTCCCCAACAGGTATCGGTTTTCCTTCAATCTCTTCAATCTTTGCAGCAAGTCTTTCTGCAATGAATATTCCCCTGGTCCGAATACCTATAAGCACACAATTTTCAATCCCTTTATTTTTTTCAATGATTTGGTGGGCAATTCTTGTTAATGCTCTTCCAATTGCTTGTGCGTCTAATACAACTGCTTTTTGATTCACTCATCTCACCCGCCTGATATAATAAAAAAACCTCTCACCTAGAGGTGAGAGGTACAAGAGTTTGTTAGTATGGGCATAGATATCCCAACCAATTTATCCGTTTCCTTCTCAGCCTCACTGGACTGATTTAAAGGCATATTCAACTGTTGTTATCGTACTTTAATTCGACAAATATGTCAACGATTATTTCGCAATTGTTCTAATAACTCTTCAAATTCCTTTGGCAGCGGCGCTTCGAATTCTAGGTATTCGTTGGTTCGAGGGTGGTTAAATCCAAGGATTCCTGCATGTAATGCCTGTCCATTTATATCCAATGTTTTCTTGGGACCATACTTAGGGTCACCTGCAAGCGGATAGCCAATGTATTTCATATGAACACGAATTTGGTGTGTCCGGCCTGTCTCCAGTTGACACTCCACAAATGTAAAATCCTTAAACCGCTCAATCACATGGAAATGAGTAACGGCATGCTTCCCATTATCTACCACGGTCATACTTTGGCGATCTTTTGTATCTCTTCCAAGCGGCGCATCGATCGTTCCAAAATCGTGCGGAATGACTCCATGAACGATGGCTCTATATTTCCTAGTAACGGTTTTTTCCACTAATTGGTTTACAAGCTTTTCATGAGCCATGTCATTTTTAGCTACCATTAAAAGACCCGAAGTGTCTTTATCAATACGGTGAACGATACCGGGCCTGAGGATCCCATTTATTCCTGATAGATCCTTACAATGGGCCATTAATCCATTAACAAGTGTTCCTGTTAAATGTCCAGGTGCTGGATGAACCACCATCCCGCTTGGTTTATTAACCACTAAAACATCTTTATCTTCGAAATAAATATCTAAATCCATTTCCTCCGGAATTACATCAAGTAATTCTGGGTCTGGGATTGTAATCTCGATTTCATCATTCATACTGCATTTGTAATTCGTTTTAATTTTTTGTCCATTCACTAAGACATTTCCTTCTTTAATCCATTGTTGAACCTGAGTTCTTGACCATTCTTCATCTAAAGTCGAAATAACTTTATCAATTCGGTCTCCCTTTTGTTGTTCAAGAATGGTGTGTACCATTTTCTCCATATGATTTCTCCTTTGTTTCACGCTCATCACGCAGCATTTGAATCATTAATAATACTACGCCAATGACTAAAGCCGAATCCGCAATATTAAAAACTGGGAAGTTATAATTGAAAATATACGTATGAATAAAATCAACAACTTCTTTCCGAAGTAAGCGGTCGATAAAATTACCGATGGCGCCGCCTAGCATAAATGCTAAGGAAACACCTAACAGCCACTTACCTTTTGCTTCTTTTTGAATGTAATAAATGATCGCAATTATTACTATAGAGGTAATTACATAGAAGAACCACATTTGTCCTTGTAATATCCCCCATGCTGCCCCCCGATTTCGGTGAGAAGTAATATACAAAAAGTCCTCAATAATGGGGATACTTTCACCAAGATACATTTTTGTGACAATCTGCCATTTTGTCACTTGGTCCAATAAAATAATAAAAATTGCGATTAAATAATAAAACACTAAGGAAAACCCCCATCTCACACGTTGACTTTACTCCTTAGCATTTTAGCATAATCTTCAACTAAACGACAATGTAACGCTAGAAAATCGTGGAATTAATTGGTTTCCGATAAAAATGTTCCAAAATCTCTGAATCCATAGAGGTCTTAATCGTCGGCATAATTTTTAAAAGATATTCGGGTATCGGTTCCCCTGAAGTTTCACATTTTCCAAAATTACCTTCTTCTAACTTTTGAATCGCAGTTGTAATATCCTCCAATTCGTCCTCTAACACAGTAACGATCCATTCATTTTTCTGCTTATTTCTCAATGATCTTACTATTTCTAATTGTGTTTTACGGAGTTCCCAAAACAGCTCTTCCTGCATTGCATTCATAGTTGTAACCTCCGTTAAGTCATTTCCTATATTATCTCTCTATAACTCGGTCTGACCCGGGAAAACATTTGACAACACCAACAACAATTAACGGAATAGGGTAAAAAATGAAAAAACCCCATGAATTAACCATGGGATTTTCTCTTATGCCAAGTGTGTATAGTTTTCTTTCACTACTTCTGCACAACGCGGGCAAAGTGTTGGATGCTCTGGATCTTTACCAACTTCAGGTGTCACAACCCAGCAGCGTTCACAAGTTTCACCTTCGGCCTTGGTGACAACAATAGCAGCTGTATCTAATTTAATTGCATTTTCAGGTGCTTGATCATAGCTTCCTGCGACTTCAAATCCAGAGATGATAAATAATTGCTGAACATTCTCTTGAATAGAGTCTAACAAGTTTTTCGTATTCTCATTCACATATAATGCAACTTTTGCAGTTAACGATTTACCAATAACTTTTTGGTTTCTAGCTTCCTCAAGTGCTTTTAAAACATCATCACGGAGCTTCATGAAAGAAGTCCATTTTTCCTCCAAAGCTTTTGCATTATCAAGTTCCTGATATACAGGCATATCAGTTAGTTGTACGCTTTTCTTCTGTAACTGCCGGAATGAATTTCCAAACTTCATCTGCTGTATGAGGAAGAATTGGTGTAACTAACTTTGTTAATGCAACTAACGAATCGTAAAGAACCGTTTGGATTGCACGTCGCTCAGGATTGTTGACTGACTCAATATAAAGAACATCCTTAGCGAAATCAAGGTAGAAGGCACTTAAATCAAGAGTACAGAAATTATTAACTGCATGGTAAATGCCTGCGAACTCATAATTTTCATAAGCATTTAAAGAATATTTGATCAGCTTATTTAATTTAACGAGCATAAATTGATCGACTTCACGCAGGTTTTCATATGAAACCCGATCTGTTTCCGGATTAAAGTCGGCTAAGTTACCAAGCAAGAAACGGAAGGTGTTTCGGATTTTTCGATAAACCTCTGCAACCTGCTTCAAAATAGCATCGGATACACGAACATCCGCCTGATAATCAACAGAAGCAACCCAAAGCCTTAGAATATCTGCTCCTAATTGTTTCATGACTTTCTCAGGAATAACAACATTTCCTAATGATTTACTCATCTTTCTTCCTTCGCCATCTAAGGCAAAGCCGTGGCTTAAGACTCCTTTGTAAGGCGCTTTACCAGTCACAGCTACCGCAGTTGATAACGAAGAGTTAAACCAGCCGCGATATTGGTCAGAACCCTCTAGATAAAGATCTGCTGGACGTACTAAGTCATCTCTTTCTAAGAGAACTGCTTGGTGTGAAGAACCAGAATCGAACCAAACATCCATGATATCAGTTTCTTTTGTAAACAATCCATTTGGACTTCCTGGGTGTGTAAATCCTTCTGGTAAAAGGTCCTTCGCTTCGCGCTCAAACCAGATATTTGAACCAAATTCACGGAACAAACCTGAAACATGGTCAATCGTCTCATCCGTGATAATTTCCCCGCCATTTTCAGCATAGAAAACAGGGATTGGTACACCCCATACGCGTTGGCGTGAAATACACCAATCTCCGCGGTCACGAACCATATTAAATAGTCTTGTTTCCCCCCATGCTGGTACCCACTTTGTTTCTTTAACTGCTTCAAGCAGGTCATCCCGGAAGTCTTTTATCGAAGCAAACCATTGCGCTGTAGCTCTGAAGATTACAGGCTTTTTTGTTCTCCAATCATGTGGATAGGAGTGAGTGATGAAAGAAAGCTTTAAGAGAGCCCCTGCTTCTTCTAATGCTTGAGAAATTGGCTTATTTGCACTATCGTAAAATAATCCTTCGAAACCAGGTGCTTCACTCGTCATTACACCTTTATCATCCACAGGGCATAGTACTTCCAGTCCATACCTTTGACCAACATGAAAGTCATCCTCACCGTGTCCAGGAGCAGTATGAACGCAGCCTGTTCCAGCATCTGTTGTGACATGTTCACCTAGCATTACTAAGGAGTCACGGTCATATAATGGATGTGCTGCAAGGATATTCTCTAGTTCATTTCCTTTTACCTTTTGAACAACAGTCACATCTTCCCAGCCTATTTCCTTCGTTACTGCTTCTAGAAGAGCCTCCGCCACTAAGTATTTATTTCCATCCGTTTCAACAACTACATAGGTTAGGTCCGGATGAACTGAAATTCCTAAGTTGGCAGGAATCGTCCAAGGTGTAGTCGTCCAAATGACAATTTGGACGTCCGTATCAAGAACACCTTTTCCATCTTTTACTTTAAAGCCTACATAAATGGAAGGTGACTTTTTATCTTGATATTCAATTTCAGCTTCAGCAAGAGCTGATTCACTTGATGGGGACCAATAAACAGGCTTAAGACCTTTATAGATATAGCCTTTCTTCGCCATTTCTCCAAAGACTTTAATCTGTTGTGCCTCATATTCAGGCTTTAGTGTGATATATGGATTTTCCCAATCACCACGTACACCGATACGTTTAAATTGTTCACGCTGATTGCTTACTTGTTCAAGGGCATATTTTGTACAAAGCTGACGGAATTCAGCTACCGTCATCTCTTTACGTTTTACTCCCTTATTGGTTAACGCCTGCTCGATTGGCAAACCATGTGTATCCCAGCCTGGAACATATGGTGCATTAAAACCACTCATCGATTTAAAGCGAACAATCATATCTTTTAATACTTTGTTCAGGGCATGACCCATATGAATATCGCCATTTGCATATGGAGGTCCATCATGGAGTACAAACATTGGACGTCCTGCAGTACGCTCCTGAACCTTTTTGTAAATACCCATTTCTTCCCACTTTGCCTGAATTTCAGGTTCTCTTTGCGGGAGATTGCCACGCATTGGAAATTCAGTTTTTGGCATTAATAACGTATCTTTATATTCCATATTGTTATTCCTCCTGTAATACTCATCATAAACAGAATTGACAAATGACAAATAAAAAAACCCTCTCATCCCAAAAAAGGGACGAGAAGGTTTATTCCCGCGGTACCACCCTGATAAATAGCACGTAAATTGTACTATCCTCTTTAAGATTCGTAACGTGAATAACCCGCCATAACTTACTCTTCTTCTAAAAAGTTTCAGTCTGGGACTCAAGGGTGATCTTCCAATTTTTCACTTTTCCAGGCTTCCACCTTCCCCGGCTCGCTATCAAAAGTTTATGAAAAATTGTACTGTCCCTCTCATTGTCATTACCATTCTTTATTTACCTGTTAAAAAATTATATGCGAAATAATACCAATCCGTCAAGCTAGGGAATCTTCCTCTTCGTGGATTTTTAATTCTGTGGCATCCACTTCATATTCTAATAAATGATCCCAGTCATCTGTATTCAGCATGTCCAGCTGAGCTTCAATCAACATTTTAAAACGTGTACGGAACACTTTTGATTGTTTCTTCAAATCCTCAATCTCAAGGGCAATTTTTCTAGCCTTTGAAAGCGACTCATTTACAATACGGTCCGCATTCTTTTCTGCTTCCTTTATGATGAGTTTCGCTTCCTTTTGTGCATTTCGTTTTACATCTTCACCAGCCTCTTGAGCAATAACAATAGACTTGTTTAAAGTTTCTTCAATATTTACAAAGTGACCTAAACGGTCCTTCATTTCATTTAATCGTTCTTCTAATTCTTTTTTCTCACGAAGGACTAATTCATAATCCTTAATGACTTGGTCTAAAAATTCATTTACCTCGTCTTCATCGTAACCACGAAAACCTTTATTAAATTCTTTATTGTGAATATCTAACGGCGTTAACGGCATGATGCCACCTCCAAGAATCTTTCTTCTGTATGTATCTAGTGTATAGAGCAAATATTCGACATTGTTTTCGAAATTCCTGCAAAGTATTAAATTTATTTTTGCTTTCCGACAACGATCCGCCATTTATCTTTTTTTGTTCTTCCTTCAATTGACAAAATTTTTACTCTGCCATAGCCTCTTACTGACAATAAATCACCTTCTGCACATTCAAAAGAAACATTTTCAATAGTTGTCCAGTTTACTTTTACTAATCCTTGTTGAATAAAAAGCTGTGATTTTTGCCTTGAGATATTATGAATACCAGAGATCATTGTATCTAGCCTTAAGGAGGAAACCGTTATGACCTGTTCCATCCATACTTCATCCGTCGTTATGGTTTCATTCAGTGCCAGCTCTTTTAATCGAATTGAAGCTTTGCCAATCGATTCTAAATTATTTTTAATATAATCACTGATTTCAGCAGCAGCAAAAAACTGCACTCGATGATCTTTCATTAAGATGTCGCCAAATTTCCCGCGTTTTAATCCTAGGGACATGAGTGAACCTAGAACCTGGGGGTGCTCAATTGAAACAAATTTAATAGGATAATCGATTTCAAAGAGATTAATCTGAAACTCATCTTCGGTTGGGATCAGGTAGTCCGGCATGATTAATGCTCTTTTTCTTTCACTTCCAGGTATCCCGCCAAAAAGCTGGTACTTTATAGTTCCATTCTCACCAATTAAGACCTTTAAAATATGCTGCTCTCTTGGATCAAGAAAATCGGTAAGCTTTGCTGTATAACTGGAATCAACATATTCTTTCCAATGTAATACTTGATCAATAAATTCCCGTTCCTCCGGGCGAAAATGCTGATAAATATTCATGTTTAACTCCTCAGACCGGTTGGGTAAATTAAGAAATTAAGTTTTGCAAAACTCTTAATCCATTAGGGGCAAAAGATAAAACAAAGAATGCCGCTAAAGGAGAAAGATCCATCATCCCAATAGGCGGAATGATTTTTCTAAATGGTTCTAGAAATGGTTCACATAATTTACCAAGAATTGCTCCAACCTGAGAGTCTCTCATATTCGGGAACCAAGATAAAAGGATATAGATGATTAGCATCCATTTATATATTCCAAGTAATTGGATTAAAACATTAAAAATAATATCCATTTCTTTTTACCACCTCGTATCTTGATATTCTTGTTCCTTCACTAATTCAGAAATATTGCCAGATATCTCAACATTATCAGGAGTACATAAAAAGATACTCGATCCTATTTTCTGAATGTCTCCACCTAATGCATAGACAGCTCCACTTAAAAAGTCGACGATTTGTCTTCCTTCCTCATGGCCAATACGCTGAAGATTTACGACAACTGCACGGCGGTTTTTTAAATGGTCGGTAATGTCCTGGGCTTCTGCATATACTCTTGGTTCTACTAAAATTACTTTAGAAGCCTTTTGGACACTTTGCAAACTAACAACATTTTGAGGTTTCATAGACTGTTTTTGAGGCTTTATGGGTTCAACCTTTTCATAGTCATCCTGATTATTATCATCGTAATCATCATCTAAAAAGAAAAATGTTTTTAATTTCGATTTAATCGTCATTTTATTCCTCCTCACCAGCCACACCGACAAGTGCAGTTCCAATTCTGATCATCGTAGCTCCCTCTTCAATCGCGATTGCAAAATCATTTGACATCCCCATAGAAAGCTCTGTACAAGGGGCAAAATCAAAATGACAATCCTGTATTTGATCACGGAGTTCCTTTAGCTTTCGAAAACAGGTACGAAGCTGATCTTCATCATCCGTCAGCGGGGCCATTGTCATTAAACCTTCAATACTAATATTCTCATACGGACGAAGGTTTTTGATGAAGTCTAAGACATTCTCAGGTGCTAGACCATGCTTTGACTCTTCCTGTGAAACATTCACCTGGACGAGACATTTGATCTTTTTCACTGCACGTTTATTAATTTCCTCTGCTAATGAAATTCGATCTAAAGAGTGAATATATTCTACCTTATCAATGATATTTTTAACTTTGCGTGTCTGCAGGGTTCCGATAAAATGCCAAACTGGCTTGTCCTTTAAAACTTCCCACTTTTTTAAAAGCCCGTCATCTCGGTTTTCACCTAGATTTATTATACCAGCTTCCAAGGCTTCATTCGCTCTTTCAATACTGACATATTTGGTAACGGCAATCAGTTTCACTTCATCAGGAGTCCGATTTACCTTATGGCATGCATTGATTATTTGTTGACTGATATGTATGAGATTTTCTGCAACCTTCATTCGGAGGTCTCCTTCCATCCTATATAACTTAACATCCTTCCCGTTTTACCTTGGTCACGGCGATGAGAAAAAAATTCTGATTGGTCACAGCTAGAGCATAGTTTAGTTATTTGAATATTTTTTTCTGGGACACCCGCTTTAAGAAGGATAATTTTATTTAGTTCCCGCAAGTCTAATGAATATTGACCTTCTTCTATTGTATTATAGGGTTTTTTTTCGACATCTACTAGAGTATTTTCTACAAAGTTAATTACATAATCATTAACAATATAACATTTTTCACAAATAGATGGACCAATTACCACAAAAATTTGATTGGGAAGTATTCCTTCCTCGCCCCATTTGTCCACCATCTTCCGAGCAATTTCATTTACCGTTCCCTTCCACCCCGCATGTGCGGCACCGATCATCCTGTGGTTTGGGGAAATAAAAAAAAGAGGGACACAATCTGCGTAACAAAGAGTTAATAATATCCCCTCTTCATTCGTATAAAATCCATCGGTCCCCTTAAATGCACGGTCATAAGAGTCTGAACCTTTACCACGATCAGCCTTGGTAATTTTTCTAATTAGGGTATCATGGGTCTGTTCACCACCTACCCAGGCTTTCAGCGGAAATTGGATAAGGTTAGCCAGATGGTTCCGGTTAGAACAAACAGCTTCCAGCTGATCCCCAACATGAAAACCCATATTAAAACCTTCATAAACCCCCGTACTGCTGCCGCCTTTTTTTGTTGTTATTCCAGCTGCAAGCCCAGGGTACTGTTCCATCCAATTATTAATTGAAAAATATGATTGATGATTATATGCAAAGGGTTCCATACTCAACCTCATTTGTTTTTTACCCTAGTTTACCATGAATACTTTAAATGGTCACCGTAGATCATGCACAGAGCTATACTTCCATTTCTTCTGCAGGTCTCTCTTCAATCGCTTTGAATCGTACCAGTATTACATCTTGACCTATTTTAATAATGTTTTTCCACGGAATAACGATATCTTCTTCTCTGCCAAAAAAACCTAAAACTTTGCCGCTGCCGGTAACGATAACCGCTTCAATTTTCCCTGTAGTAAGATTAATTTCGATATCTCCAATATTCCCAAGTTTTTTTCCATCAGCTACATTCACCACATCTTTAATCTGAAATTCTGATATTTTCACCATATCTCTCACTCCCACTATTTTATCCTACTGAAAATATATGATTTGTTCCTGCAATATATCTGTAAATGACAGAAAAAATAAAGCTGCCCAAAAGGACAGCTTTAGCTCTGGATATTTTTATTCATTTGTTTAATTGCAGCTTTTTCTAAACGTGATACCTGCGCTTGTGAAATCCCAATTTCGTCTGCAACTTCCATTTGTGTTTTGCCCTGGAAGAAACGTTTTCTTAAAATTAACTTTTCCCGCTCATTTAAGCGGCGCATACCTTCTTTTAGGGCAATTTCTTCAATCCAATGAATATCTTTACTTCGTTCGTCACTTAATTGGTCCACCACATAAATAGGGTCGCCGCCATCATTATAGATTGGTTCAAACAAAGACACAGGGTCTTGGATAGCGTCTAATGCAAATACTATTTCTTCATGTGGGACTTCTAATACTTTTGCAATCTCCTCAGCAGTTGGTTCCCGTGAAGTTTCACTCATTAATCGTTCCCTTACTTGTAATGCCTTATAAGCGATATCTCTTAAGGACCTAGAAACGCGAATAGGGTTGTTATCGCGCAGGTACCTGCGTATTTCGCCAATAATCATTGGTACGGCATAAGTGGAAAACTTAACGTTTTGACTTAAATCAAAGTTATCAATCGATTTCATAAGCCCAATACAGCCAACCTGAAACAGATCATCAACAAACTCGCCGCGGTTGTTAAACCGTTGAATAACACTTAGAACGAGCCGTAAATTTCCGTTGACGAGTTTTTCTCGTGCTGTAATATCGCCCTCTTGCATTTGCCTGAAGAGTAATCTCATTTCTTCATTTTTTAATACAGGAAGTTTTGATGTATCTACGCCACAAATTTCAACTTTATTTCGAGTCAATCCCTTTTCCCTCCTCATAGGAGTTGCTGTACAAAAAACAGTATCTCCTTGAGCAGGAAAAATATGCACTTGTACTTTCTAGGGGATTGTCACGAAAATGTCGAAAAATACGATTATATCTTTAGTTTCAAAGGTCTATCACCAAGAAAAAAATTCTTTTTTTGTGTTATTAAACCATTTTATTAAATTCTTTTCGCAATCTTTTAATAATTCTTTTTTCAAGCCTAGAAATATACGATTGAGAAATTCCCAGCATATCGGCTACATCCTTTTGTGTTTTTTCTTCTCCATTGGTTAATCCGAAGCGCAGCTCCATAATTTGCTTTTCCCTATCCGACAATTGGTGTAACGCCTTGGTTAATAATTTTCTGTCTACATTTGCTTCTAAATCCTTGGTAATAATATCATCGTCTGTTCCTAAAACATCGGATAATAATAGCTCATTACCGTCCCAATCGATATTTAATGGTTCATCGAAGGAAACTTCAGATCTGATTTTATTGTTTCTCCGCAAGTACATAAGGATTTCATTTTCAATACATCTGGACGCATATGTAGCCAACTTAATTTTTTTCTCAGGATTAAAGGTATTCACCGCTTTAATTAAACCAATCGTTCCAATACTAATTAAATCCTCGATATTAATTCCGGTGTTTTCAAATTTCCTAGCGATATAGACAACAAGCCTTAGATTCCGTTCGATTAAAATCGATCTAGCTGCCTTATCACCACCTGGAAGCTTATTTAAAAGCAGCTCTTCTTCATCCTTACTTAAAGGAGGCGGTAAGGCTTCGCTGCCGCCAATATAATAAACTTCATCACTTTTAATTCCTAATTTAATCAGTATCTTATACCAGTAGTAGGATAAGCGAAGTCTCCATTTTTTCACGCAAGTTCCTCCTTCTAAAATATGTTTTTCTGAGTATAGTATTATTAGCTTACTTTCACCGAATCACTATGCTGCTTAGGTCCGGTGAGCATTTTTGGATGAACGATGCATTGAAAGGCATCATCAGCAGATAATTGCTGCATAGTAAATGATACGAGACCCTTTTCGCATAAGTAACTTTCTCCTTTTGTATGAATAATAATTAAGTCAGGCTTTACAGCAGCGATGAGCTGGTGCTCTTGTCCTACCACCCGGCATGGGACAATCCTTAGCTTATTTTGCCAATCATCAGGAATCTCTTGGTTTCCTAAAATCAGAGATTCTGGATCAGCTGCCATTTTTATTATTGGTTCGGCCATGCCTTCTAGCATATTCTTAATGGAAACAAACATAACTGGAAGTTTTGATAATGGATCATAAAGCTGATTTCCACTGTCAACTAAACCCTTAAAAGTAAAAGTTTCGTTATTTATTTTCAAGGTGACATTGACAATCTGATCAAATTGGATCTTGGTCATTTCCATACTCTCGATATTCCGTTTGGAGAAATGCCAAGCTATTGGAAAACCTAGCAAAACAAAAATCCAGCTAATTGGATCACCAAAACCAGTCACACTTGCAATCATTACTTTTGTTGACATTTCAGAATCAAATTGGACAAAATAATGTGCTCCAATTAATGCTCCTCCAATTAGAAATGTTGTTACATAAAGAGTCATTAAAGCTTTAATGAAAAAGGATAATCGTTTATACCCAAATACAACTAAAACCATTACCACCGAAAATATTAGCTTCGAGAACGGGTGGTTAGAGTAGGTATGTAATGGTGTAAACGACAATACTATGATTAGTGAACCAATAAAACCGCCTGCTATTATCCTCCATATTCGAATTTGTCTTTTTAAAAAAATGGCAGATAGATACAGGAGAAGGCTATCAAACAACAGATTAAGGGCCCAAATAACATCTAAATATACAGACAACCAGCTTCCCCCTTTGAATGTCAAAAGCAATTACTAGCTTTATGGATTATACATAAGGGTGTATTACCAATCTTTTCTATTATTCTGTTTAGAAAAAAGTATAACCTAATTTATCGGCTAAAGTGTGTCACTTTCTGTAATCAAAAAAACAGAAATTTTCACTATAAACAACGTATTTTGTCTAATAAAATTTAAACAAAAAAGACATAGCCCTTCTGGACCATGTCTTTTTTATTATTATCTTCTACGGTTTCGGTTGCGTAGGAATGTTGGTATATCTAGTGTTTCTTCTTGGGGAGCGTTGTTGTTGCTTCGGATTGTTTCTTGTGGTGCTTCTTCACGTTTTTGTTCCCGCTTTACTGCACTTAGCTGCGGTTTTGCTTGTCCAAATGTTGGACGAGTAGCCTTTGGCTGAATCACTTCTTCATTAAATCCAGTAGCAATAACGGTAACAATAATTTCATCCTTGTGGTTCTCATTGATTACAGAGCCAAAAATCATATTTACTTCTTGGTCTGATGCTGTTGCCACAATATCAGCAGCTTCCTGAACTTCATATAAACTCAAGTTACTGCCGCCTGTAATATTCATTAGAACTCCTTGTGCACCATCAATAGATGTTTCTAACAATGGAGAACTTATCGCTTTTTTAGCAGCTTCCGTTGCACGATTTTCACCGGTTGCCATACCGATCCCCATCAACGCGGACCCTTTGTTTGACATAATCGTCTTCACATCTGCAAAGTCCAGGTTAATAAGACCTGGAACTGCGATTAAGTCTGAAATACCCTGAACCCCTTGACGAAGCACATTGTCTGCTTCACGGAAGGCTTCGAGCATTGGAGTGCTTTTATCTACGATTTCAAGAAGGCGGTCATTCGGGATTACAATCAAAGTATCCACGGCTTCTTTCATTGCACCAATACCACCGGCTGCTTGGTTAGAACGCTTTTTACCTTCAAATGTAAATGGGCGAGTTACAACCCCCACTGTTAGAGCTCCTAAATCACGGGCAATTTGTGCGATAACTGGAGCAGCCCCTGTACCTGTTCCACCGCCCATACCAGCAGTAACGAAAACCATATCGGCACCACGTAATGCATCTTCTAATTGTTCTTTACTTTCTTCTGCCGCTTTCTTGCCTACTTCAGGATTAGCTCCTGCACCAAGACCTCTTGTTAATTTTGAGCCAATTTGCATTTTTACTTCTGCTTTTGAAAGGTTTAGTGCTTGTGCATCGGTATTAACCGCGATAAATTCTACTCCTTGAACACCATGCTCGATCATTCGATTTACTGCGTTGTTACCTCCGCCGCCAACCCCAATAACTTTTATTGTAGCAAGAGAATCTAAATTTGTATCAAACTCTAACATGACAAATCCTCCTAATTCGTCGATAATCCTTTTCGTATTTGTCTATTCGAAAAAGAGACCAAGGAATTTTTTTACTTTTGATGACATCTTATCTTCCGGATGTTTTTCTGGTTTTGCTTTTGGCTGTTGTTGTTGTTTTTGAACTTTCTTCTCGATTGGTTCAGTAACAGGTGCTGAAGCGACGAATGTTCCACCTGGTAATCTAGCATTCTTGTAAGCATATTTAATTAAACCAACCGCAGTTGTATACTGAGGCTCTCTTACTCCAATATAGTTGGGAACGGCTTTGCGTACTGGACTTTGGAAAATCGTTTGAGCTAGTTCTAATATACCTTGCATATTTGCAGTACCACCTGTAAATACAAACCCTCCAGGTAAATCATTGATACCTAATCGTTTCAGTTCATGAGCAATCAACTCAAAAATTTCTTCCATTCGAGCTTCTATTATTTCGGAAACATATAATTGATTAAATTGTTGATGCTGATCGCTTCCGATAATTGGAACACTGAAGAACTCATCTTCTGAAGCATCATCGTAAAAAGCATGTCCATATTTCACTTTGATTTTTTCAGCATCCTCGGTTGAAGTGTGTAGTACCTTAGAAAGGTCATTTGTAATGAGGTCTCCGCCTACTGGTATTACACTTGTAGCGGCCAAGAACCCTTCTTCAAAGTACGCTATGGTTGTTGAACCGCCGCCTAGGTCGATTAAAGCAACTCCTAGATTTTTCTCGTCCTTAGAAAGTGCATACTCTCCTGCTGCAAGCGGCTGCAGGATAATATCGGTAATTTCTAATCCAGCCCGCTCGACACATCGTAATGTATTCGTAATGATGGCATTGGAACCAGTAATAAGAGTTCCTTCAACTTCCAAACGGACACCTATCATACCACATGGATTATTAATTTCATCCTTACCATCAAGGATAAATTGTTTCCGGATAACCCCAATAATTTCTCTATCCTGAGAGATAGATACAACTTGTGCCTCGTCTATAACACGTTTTACATCTTCATTTGTGATTTCGCGATTTTGACTGGAAACCCCGACAATTCCACGACATGGTTCAAGAGCAACCTGATTGCCAGAAATTCCAACAATCACTTGTCTTATTTCCATTCCTATCATTCTTTCAGCTTCTTCAATTGCACGTTTAATAGAATGAACGGTATCATTAATGTCAATGATAGATCCTTTACGCAGTCCTTCAGACTTTACGTTTCCAACACCAATTATATTTATCGAGTCGTTGACAATTTCACCAATGATTACTTTTACACTGGATGTACCGATGTCAAGACTTACATATATTTCATTGCTGTTCATTCTTTGGCACCTCCTTAGCATTCCTTCAGTCGAACAACAATTATTAATCATAAGATATATAATAAAAGTACATACCTATATCTTATAAAATTATTCGTCACAACTAGATAATTCCCTTTAAAAAAATCAATTTTTTTCTAATTTTTCTTTGTTTGTTGACCATTTTGTCAATAATATCCGCCTAATTACTGCAATATTTTGAAATAAGCGGACACCAAAGGCAAAAACAGCTGCTAAATACAAGTCTACACCAAGATGAACCCCTAGAAAAGCTAAACTTGCAGCAAGTAAAATATTAAAAAAGAAACCAGAAACGAAAACTTTTTCATCATAAATATTTTGCAGGTGCGCCCTTATACCCCCAAATAACGTATCAAGAGCTGCCAAAACTGCAATAGACAAATAATTTGAATACTCTTCAGGAATCCTAATATCTGTTAATAGGCCAAGAAAGATTCCGACTATTAATCCTAATAACGGAAGCCACATTATGTATTCCCTCCTTCATTCGCCTTCATTGACTCTAAATATCGAATCCGGATAGGATTATCATATGCAGGAATAGTAATTCCAAGATTTGGCTCCGAAATAGTCAATTTTAGGTTTTCGATGAAGAATTCTTCCGTAGCCTTCGATACTTTCATTTGATTGTATAATTTTTCAGCGGTTTCTATATGATCAACGCCTACTTTAATTTCAATTGGTAAGCTTGACAATGCGTGACCATCAATTTTTGTTTCATTGTTAATATCTCTTATGACCGTTGTATTAATAATTCGCTGACCATCAACAGAAACATATTTTGCGTCATACATATTCAATTCATTTAATAATCGTTTTAAAAGTTCAGGTGACACAGCCGTTGATAACTCAACCCCAATTTGAATTTCCTCAACAATCGGTTCAATTCTCAATAGTAAACCCGGAGCTGTTACCCTAGTCATTCCTGCCTCATTCTTCAATTCTTGAATGGTATCACGTAATGCCTGTTCCTTACTTTGCTTTTGCTTCGATTCATAGGCAAGTAATTTTTCTTCAATCGAACGAATTTCAGTTAGTAACTCAGACTGCAATTCTTTCTCTTGAAGTATAGCCTCCCGTAGCTGCCATAAATCTCGAGTATCACGTTCTACAGGCTTTTTTACTGTTTGAAATTGGATGGCAATCATAAAACCTATCACTGCAGATATAGCAATAAAACTAAAATTTTTTTTAAGCTTGTCCACTTTTTTCACCTAACCTTTATTTTTAATCTTCACGTGGACATATTCAAATACCTTATGACTGTCCTAAAATTGGATTTAGGATGATTTCACTCTTTTCTTCTAAAGTAAAAACAATATTATCGTTAACAAGTTGATCTTTTACACCACCTGTAAGGTTCAAGGCAGAAGTTAATACCTCTGGGTCACCAATTGCAGTAATCACAAATGGCGCTGGATGTTGAATGCCATCAACCGTAATGACCGGTCCGTTACAAATAATATAAGATTGGCCTGTCAATCTCTGACCATTAATTGCAATCGCTGCTGCACCTGAAATGTAAAGCTCATTAATAACTTTAAATACATGGTGTTCATGAACTAAATAGTTATTTAAATTTTCTTCGTTTGGGTCGTAAGCACCATCTGAAAGCTGGACACTGACTCCTTGACCCTTCACCTTCACCTTGCCTAAGAACATCCGGTATTTTTCTGCATCTTCTGCAAGAGTTGAATAGACTTCCGCTTCTTTTGAAAGGTCTTTTTCGTTCTCTAGAACCTTATCTTGCTTTTGGTTTAATTCCTTTTGTAACTTACGATTTAGTTCCTCTATTTCAATAAGTTGATTTCTAAGATCAAGTGTTTTCGACCATTGATCACTTGTTAAATTTGTTTCATTTTTATTTAATTCTTTTTGGGTAAAATGATAAGAAAATGCAATCATAAATCCAAGAACAAGGCACACTAGGGATAAAACAACATGTTTACCCTTCACCTTTATCATTTTCAATTTCCAATTCCTCCGATTCGTCCGCTTCCAATTCATAGGCCTTAAAATAGGAACCTACCTCTAAATCGATAATACCCTTAATGCTCGGATCCAATTGGCTTATGATCGAAGGATAATGTATCATTTTTTCCGAAAAGCTACGCAGTGTAGCACTTACTTCAAAACCATCATTCATAAATAATGAAATATGATACTCGTCTGTTTTTTTCGGCGTATAGTGTATTTCAGAAATAGCATTCAAAACCTCTACCGGAAGTTCATCTAGTGCAGTGACCATTTCTTTAAGGATTGCTCCCTCTGTAAATTTAAAAAGGATGGGCGCATTAATAGGTAATTCAGTAACTTCCCTATCCTTAAGGACCTTTCCGTTTTCCATTACTGGGAAATAGGAGCCATCGGACTCTAAATAGGCAATTTTATTACGTTCTTCTATCTCAATCATGACGGTATTGGGCCATTTTATAGACACTTTTGCTTGTTTAATAACGTTCATTTTTTGAAGCGTTAATGATATCGTATCTTTCTTTACACTCCAAATATTTGTATTTTTAGATATCTCAGTTATTTTAATGATTTCATCTGTTGACAGCAATTCATTTCCTTTAATCGTAATCTTTTTTACATGACTTAATGGTGACTGTGCATATGCGACAACGGCAATCATAGTAAAGAACAAAAATAGAAGAATGATCAGCCTTCTGTTAGCTTTACGCCGTCTTTGCTCTTTAAGCTTGGGAATTCGATCCTCAAGAGCGACAATCTTACCTTTATCCATACACTTCCCTCCATTAAGAATAACGCTTAGCATGTCCAAAAAGAAAACCTATTAAATACTACCCGCTTCCCCTGCCTAAAAAGCGAAAACAACGGCACGAAAAGTCATGCCGTCATTCATTTTCTCAGTTTTTTTCCATATTTATAATGAGTAATTATATCACAAAATTTGTAATTAGGACGACTATTTCTTTTTACACACGCCCAATAATTTCTACCTCAGTTTCCATTTTAATTCCATATAAATGAAGGATTGTATCTTTTATATATTGAATTAAATCTAGAACATCCTTAGCGGTTGCATTACCAGCATTCACAATAAAGTTTCCGTGCATTTCTGATATTTTCGCACCGCCCATTTGGTACCCTTTTAATCCCGCGTCTTCTATAAGTTTTCCTGCGTAATTCGGCAGTGGGTTTCGGAAAATACTCCCTGCACATGGGAAATTCCATGGCTGCGTTTCTTTACGGTAATCTTTGTTTTTTTGCATTTGTGAAACAATCGCAGTCCTATCACCTTTTGTGAGTTGGAATTCTGCTTCTAAAACAATACCAGGCCGCTTCTTTTGAAGGACTGACGTCCTGTAAGTGAACTCCATCTCCTCGTTCGTTATCCATTCCATGGATCCGTCTTCAAACAATATATGTGCCTTAGTTAAAATCTTACTAATATCTGAACCATGTGCTCCTGCATTCATATAAACTGCTCCGCCCACAGACCCAGGGATGCCGCTGGCAAATTCAAGTCCCGATAATCCCTTTTTAGATATCAAGGTAGATAAGCTTACTACAGAATGACCCCCGCCTACTGTTATCGCAGAATCATTTATGGTTAGATGGTCTAAACCTGAGCCTAATTTAATTACTACACCCTCAATCCCTTTATCAGAGACCAGTAAATTCGAACCTCTGCCAATTGCCCTCCATGGAATTTGCCGCTCCTTTAAAAAGGTCATTACCTTTTGGATATTTTCCAAAGAAGAAGGCTCAATAAAAATGTCAGCAGGACCTCCAATCTTCATGGTCGTATGCTGGGATAACCGTTCATTTCTCTTCACTTTGCCAATGTTTAAATCTTGAATTTCTGTAAATAATCCGTCCATTCCTATCACCCTATCTTTCAAAACAAACGTATAGTTTTAGTTTATGCTAAAAACCTGTTTGGGCTACTTTTGTTTTTCTTGTACTAGCTGTTTCATAAGTTTATAAAGTCTCTCAGCAGAGTCAGGTACCCCTAATTTTTTTGCTTTCATTTTCATTGATTTTAAATACTCATTATCTAACAAAATTTTGTCTATTTGCTGAACAAGACTTTTGTTATTTAAGTCTTTTTCGAGGAGTAGTTCTGCTGCACCGTGATCACTAAGTGACCGCGCATTTTTTTCTTGATGGTTATTTGTCACATATGGACTTGGGACAAGAATACTTGGAATTCCTAATGAAGTGATCTCAGCAAGCGTTGTTGCGCCGGCTCTTGAGACAACTAAGTCAATACCAGATAAAACCTCTGGCATGTTATGAATAAAGGGCTTTATGACCACATTTTTCGGATTTCCCACAAGCTCTACTTCGTTTTGTACATCTTTAAAATGCACATCACCTGTAACATATAGTACCTGATACGGCTTTTCACCAAATTCAGATAGCGCCTTAACAACCGCATCATTTATCGGTCTCGCACCACGGCTGCCTCCAAAAATTAATACCGCTGGCATGGTCGTACTCAATCCCGCGGATAATCTTCCTCTGATTCCATCTTTACCATTTACTTCCGACGCTCGAGGATTCCCTGTAAACACCACTTTATCCTTTGGAAAATATTCTTTGGCCTCCTCAAAACAAATGGCAACCTTATTTACGTATCTGCTCAAAAATTTGTTTGTCAGCCCTGGTACGCTATTCTGCTCATGGACGATAGTTGGGATATTTAATTTTGCGGCTGCATACACAACGGGACCACAAACATAACCACCAGTTCCAATAACAATATCAGGTTTGAATTCTTTTAACATTTTTTTACTGTCCCTGGCACCTTTTAAAAATCTTAATACGGTTTTGATATTATCTAAGGATAATTTTCTTTTGAATCCAGTAATATGAATCGATTTAAAAGGTATCTTCTCCCGAGGAACAATTGTACTTTCCAATCCGTTCTTTGTCCCTATGTATAAAAACTCGGCATGTTTGTTTTCTTTTTGTATTTCCCTTATGAGAGCAAGTGCTGGATATATATGTCCCCCAGTCCCCCCGCCGCTTACTACTATTTTCATATGTCCACCCCAAATTAATAAATGCTTTAAGCTAATTTCTTATCCTATCTTACTATAAAATTAACAGAAGTTAAGGATTGAAAAAAGATTGTTATCTAATTGTAAACTAAGACGGAAATAAATAAAAAGAACCCTGCCTAAAAAACAGGGTAAGTTAATATCGAGAATAACGGCTAATATTTAAAAGAACACCTATTGCCATCAACATCAATGTTAGAGAAGAACCACCATAACTTAAGAACGGCAGCGTAATTCCGGTAACAGGCATTAAACCAGTGACAACACCGATGTTAATCATAACTTGTATCGCGACCATTGATATGATACCAACCGCCAAAAAGCTGCCATATAAATCTGGTGCACCAAGGGCAATACGTATTCCCCTCCATAACAACAATGCGAATAAAAGAATGATAAAGGATCCGCCAATAAAGCCTAATTCTTCAGACAAAATAGCAAAGATAAAATCCGTTTGCGGTTCAGGTAGGTAGAAGAATTTCTGCCTGCTTTCACCGAGGCCCAGCCCAAATAGTCCACCAGGACCGATTGCATAAAGCGATTGAATAATTTGGAATCCACTGCCTAACGGATCCTGCCAAGGATCTAGAAACGAGGTTATTCTTTTCATCCTATATGGCGCGGAAGCAACCAGAGCTACAAATCCTGCTAAACCTACTAAACCTAATAAAGCAAAATGTCCCACCCGAGCTCCTGCAATAAAAATCATAACCACACATGTTCCAATCATTACTGTTCCAGTCCCTAAATCTGGCTGAAGCATAATAAGAGCAAAGGCTACAAAAGCAAGACCGAGCGAAGGAACCAGCCCTTGTCGAAAAGAGGTTATCAATTTCTGTCTCTCAGAGAGAAACTTAGCTAAAAAGGCAATCATTGCGAGCTTCATAAACTCTGATGGCTGGATGGAGAATGCCCCTACACCAATCCAGCTCCGTGATCCGTTCCTAACATTTCCAACTCCTGGGATGAGTACCAGAATGAGTAGCACAAAGCAGGTTATTAATATGACCTTTGACCACTCTCTCCATGTCCAATAATTAACATTCATAATAAAAAACATGGCGGCAATTCCAACACCGGCAAAAAGTGTTTGTCTTTTCGCGAAAAAGAAGGAGTCATCGAATTTATACTCTGCCCATATTGCACTCGCACTATAAACCATAATAAGTCCTACTGCTAATAGCGTAAATGTAACAATTAATAATATAAAATCAGGAGTTGTTCTTTTTGTCGGCACACCTAACACCTCGAATAGCAAGTTTTAGGGCTCCCGCTTTCCGTGGACAACCCTTACTTAAGCTTATGCACCGCTTCGATAAAAATGTCTCCCCTGACTTCAAAAGTTTTATATTGATCCCAGCTTGCACATGCAGGAGATAACAAAATAACGTCGCCTGGTTCTGAGTATTCAAAAGCAACCGGCACGGCCTTTTCAACATTATCGACAGTGTTAATTTGTTTTATTCCTGCTTCCATTCCAACACGATTAATTTTCGCTGAGGTTTGACCAAAGGTAACCAACGCTTTCACATTTTTCAAATATGGCAGCAATTCATCAAATTCATTTCCGCGGTCAAGTCCTCCAGCTAAAAGGATAATTGGAGCCTTAAATGCCTGTAATGCATTTATCGTAGCTAAAATATTCGTTGCCTTTGAGTCATTATAAAACTTTCTATCAGCAATTTCTGTAACATACTGAAGTCGGTGTTTAACCCCTGTAAATGTTCTAAGAACGGTCTCAATGGCTTCATTGCTCACACCAGTTAACTTTGCTGCAGCCATAGCTGATAAGATATTTTCAAGATTATGGACTCCAGGAAGGGCAATTTGATCTACTTTCATTACATTCTCATTATTAAACCAAATCCAACCATCACGAATATAAGCCCCTTCATTTAGGACTCGCTTTGTTGAAAAGGGAATAATAGTTGCTTGTGAACACTCGGCAATTTCCCGTACTTCCTGCTGGTCTGCATTATAAATAAAGTAATCTTCTTCCGTCTGATTTTTATTAATATTCGCTTTTGCTTTGTGGTATTCTTTTCTCGTTCCATGATAATCCAAATGCGCATCATAGAGATTTGTAATAATGGCTATCTTTGGATTAAAGCTCTGTATTCCCATTAATTGAAAAGAAGATAATTCAATCACGATATTATTTTCTGAAGTAGCTTCCTGAGCCACACCTGACGCTACCGTTCCAATATTACCGGCAATTAATGGGCTCTTTTTGCCTTCATTTAACATTTCATAAATAAGTGTCGTCGTGGTTGTTTTTCCATTTGTTCCGGTTATACCGATGAAAGGTGCTTCTGATATTTGGTAAGCAAGCTCCACCTCTGTTAATACAGGAATCCCTTTCTCCAGCGCCCCTTCAATAATAGGGTTTTGGTAAGGAATGCCGGGATTCTTAACAATCAGTTCAAATCCTTCATCAAGAAGTTCTACCGGATGTTCGCCGCAAATGACTTTAATCCCTTGTTCTAATAATCCTCGCGCTTCCGGATTTTCTGATAATGGCTTTTTATCATTTACCGTTACAAATGCACCAAGCTTATGTAAGAGCGCTGCAGCTGTTACCCCGCTTTTGGCTAAACCAAGGACAAGAATTTTTTTATGGAGATACGTATTTAACTGCTTCACTTATAACCACACCTCAATATAGATACCTAGTATCGCTAATATTAATCCAACACTCCAAAAAGTGACAACAACCTTCCATTCTGACCAGCCAATTAGCTCATAATGGTGATGGAGCGGACTCATTCGAAATATTCTTTTACCTGTTGTTTTAAATGAGATTACCTGTAATATAACCGATAACGTTTCAATGACAAATACGCCTCCGATTATGACTAATAATAATTCTAACTTGGTTAGAATTGCAATGGTTGCTATGGCGCCGCCAAGTGCCAACGAACCGGTATCACCCATAAACACCTTTGCAGGGTGAGCATTAAAAACAAGGAAGCCTAACACCGCCCCTGCTACAGCAACTGAAAAAATCGCCACTTCCATCTGCGATTGATTCCAGGCTAAGACGGCATAGGCACCAAATGCAATTGCTGCTGTACCTGAAACTAATCCGTCCAATCCATCTGTTAAATTGACTGCATTCGAGAAACCTACCAGCCAAAAGAGTATGAAAAATACATAAAACCAGCCAAGTTCAATAGAATAATTACTTCCGGGAACGGTGATTTCTGTTGGAAACCCATTCTGTTTATATACAAGATAAAAAATAATTGAAATGATGACTTGCCCTAACAGCTTTTGTCTTGAGGTTAATCCTAGATTACGTTTTAGCGCCACTTTGATAAAATCATCTAAAAATCCAAGTAATCCAAAACCAAAGGTCACAAGGATAAGTAAGTAGGTTTTAACAGTGGGTTCAGAAAATTTCCCTGTCATTACTAAAGTAGTAATGATAATAGAGAATAAAATCATAATTCCACCCATCGTTGGTGTACCTGTTTTTGCTTGATGGGATTTGGGTCCTTCCTCCCGAATGCTTTGTCCAAATTTCAACCTTCTTAAGAAGGGAATAAATATTGGAGAAAGCAGCACTGTAATCAGAAATCCCATTAATATTGTGAAAAAAATAACTTGTTCCAGCATTTTATCCCCTCCTTTCGAGATTATCTATTGAATTTATCTTTGATATCTTTTCCAACATTACAGCTATATCATATGTTTCTTTATTTTCTTTGAGAAGTTTTTTATTCAAAAATGCAAATTTAGTCATATTCATTTTTTCTGCTTTTTCTCCGTCCATATTTTCAATGTAAAATCGTAAAAGTTCTCTAACAGCTTCAATGGGGTTATTCGTAAAAAAGATTGGAAAGTGATTAGGTGTGTATTTAGGCAGCTGCTTTTTTTTATCCCAAATGGCCGCGATCGCTCCGTTGGCAATTGCCTCTAAAAGTTCCCCCGAATCTTCGTTTAACGGTATGAATAAACCTCTAGTCTGTATTGCCTTTGCATCGTCTGTTACCGTAACATAATGATGATCCGCTTCTTTTATGCCCCTTATATCAGAGAATAACTTTACTAAATCATTAAACGCTAAATACATTTCTATCTCCCCTCGATAGCTTCCCGAGCAACCAGTCGGTCATCAAAATCATAAACATTACTGCCAATAATTTGGTATGTTTCGTGTCCTTTACCAGCAATTAGGATTACATCACCAGCAGAGGCCTGGTTGATTGCCGTTACAATCGCATCTTTTCTATCAGGAATTGTGATATAACTTTTCCCAAGGACACCTACTTCCATATCTTTTAATATGGCTAAAGGATCCTCGCTTCTTGGATTATCTGAGGTAAATATCGGATCTGTAGCATAACGACAAGCAATTTCTGCCATTAAAGGTCTCTTCGTTTTGTCCCGGTCTCCACCACAGCCCACTATTACAAAAATCTTCTTATCTGCAAAACTTTGTATCGTTTTCAATACATTTTCTAAACTATCAGGTGTGTGAGCGTAATCTACGATAACGGTAAAGTCTTGACCTGCACTTACCAGCTCAAACCTACCGTCTACTCCCCTAACACTCTCGATTGACTCAATAATTTTTTCCATCGGTATCCCTGAAACAAACGCAGTTGCAATACTAGCCAAAACATTATATATACTAAATTTACCTATTAATTGAATGTTAATGGAATAAATCTTCTCTTTTATTCCTATTTCAAAGGAAGTCCCCGCAGAAGTCATATGAATATTTCTTGCCTGGAAATCCGCATTATTATCAATTCCATACGTATAAACAATCGCTGCTGTCGATTTACAATAAATATCAGAAGCCGGATCATCTGCATTTAAGATAGCAAATTTCGGTTTATTAGCATCAAATGTGTTTCCTAGCTGGGAAAATAATAAACTCTTTGCCTGCATGTAGTCTTCCATTGTTTTATGGTAATCCAAATGATCTTGGGTGAGGTTTGTAAATACCGCAATATCGTAGTCACAGCCATGAACTCTTCCCATATGTAAAGCATGCGATGAAACCTCCATAATCGCTGTATCAACGCCATTTTCAAGCATTTGTTGGAACCCTTTTTGGAGGACAAGACTTTCAGGAGTTGTATTTTTCGTTTCAAACTTCTGATCGCCAATTTTTGTATACATGGTTCCAATTAAGCCGGTGCACCGATTTACATCAGAAAATATTTTTTCAATTAAATGACTTGTGGTTGTCTTTCCGTTTGTTCCTGTAATTCCGATTAAATGCAGCTTTTTGGTTGGATGTTGATAAAAAGCATCAGCCAGTATTGCCATTGCCCGCGTTGTGTCATTAACGATTATTACCGGTACAGATAGTGAAAGTTCCCGTTCAGCAAGTATTGCAACAGCACCACTTTTAACTGCTGATTCCGCAAAATCATGACCGTCGACCGTATATCCTTTTATACAAATAAATAAGCTTCCCTTTTGCACCTTACGATTGTCGTTTTCAATCGAAGTGATTTCTGGATTTGTTCCTTGATAAGGAACGAGAAGGTGCAAATGTCGAAGTAAATCATGTAGTTTCATAATCTCAAATCCTCTCTTGCCTTAGAAAATTACCAATTTTAACATAAAAAAATTCCCTTATAAAAGATTCACCTTATTTTACAGCAAAACACAGTAGAATGCTATTTATCATTAAGATTCCTATTTGATTTTTTCAATAGAACAGGCGGCGGAAATCATTCCGGCCGCCTGACTTAAATACTTTTAACTATTTACTCATCTTTATCAAAATAAAGTCTAATGGTTGATCCTTCTTTAACTTTTGAGCCAGCTTCAGGGGACTGTCTTACCACAATATCTCCTTCACCGCTGGCATCAATTTTAAGATCCAACAGTTGTTCTGTAATTTCTAACTTAGTCATACCGGTTAGGTCAGGCAGGGTAATCAATGGCCTATCTGGCCATTTTATTTCCTTTTCAATTTGATCTTTTCGAGGTTCTACCCCCATTGCCATAAGACCATCCTTCATAATACTGCCAACGATTGGAGCGGCTACAGTTCCACCGAAAATAAGTCCACCTTTTGGATTATCAACGGCAACATAAACAACGATTTGTGGATCATCTGCAGGAGCAAAGCCCATAAAGGAAACGATAAAGTTATTTTCCAAATATCTCCCATTTTGAGCTTTTTGAGCTGTTCCTGTTTTACCACCAATTCGATAGGAATCAACAAATGCCCTAAACCCTGAACCTTGAGCGACTACCGTTTCAAGTGCATGGCGGATTTCTTTAGACGTTTCTTCAGAAATTACTTTTCTTTTTGCAACAGGTGTATTCCTCATGACTACTTCCTTAGTCACCGGATCGATTAACTCTTGTGCAATATATGGCTTGTAAAGAGTCCCGCCGTTTACCGCTGCCGCTACTGCAGCAACCTGTTGGATCGGCGTTACCGATACCCCTTGACCAAACGCGGTAGTCGCTAATTCAACCGGACCGACTCGATCTAAATTAAACAAAATTCCTGATCCTTCACCAGCTAAATCTATCCCTGTTTTCTGCCCAAAACCAAAATCTTTTATATATTTAAACAAAGTATCCTTACCTAATCTCTGCCCTAATTCTACAAAACCAGGGTTACATGAATTTTGCACGACCTCAAGGAAGGATTGACTTCCATGACCGCCTCTTTTCCAGCATTTCAATCTTGCCCCAGCTACTTCTACAGAACCTGAATCATGGAAATGTTCCTTTTCTAAATCAACTTTTCCTTCCTCTAAAGCGGCCGCAAGAGTGATAATTTTAAAGGTTGAACCAGGCTCATAACTTGACCATACAGGCAGGTTTCTGTTGTATACCTCTTGTGGAACGTTTTGAAAGTTAGCTGGATCAAAGGTTGGACGACTTGACATCCCTAATATTTTCCCATTATTCGGATCCATCGCAATCGCTATGATTCCATCGGGATTATAGGTTGCCTCAGCAATATCAAGCTCTCTTTCCATTATGGTTTGTATTTTTGTATCAATCGTCAGCTTTAAATCAAGACCATCAACCGGGTGCTCATAATCGTCAGCCATGTCATTCATTCTTTCACCTTTAGCATTTGCATAAAACTTAACAGAGCCTCTTTCGCCGCTTAGCTCTTTATCGTAGTAAAGCTCTAATCCCATTAACCCTTGGTTGTCCACCCCAGAAAACCCTAGAACATGAGAAAGGTAGCTTCCGAAAGGATAGTGCCTTTTTGAGTCTTCTCCTATATATACCCCTTCAAGACCCAAGGCCCTGATTTCTTTTGCTTTTTCATGAGAAATTTTTCTTCCTTCTTTAATCCTGACGATGGACTCCCCCTGGGTAATCTGTCGGTAAGCATTTTCTTTTGGAATATTTAAGACTGCTGCAAGTTTTTCAGAAGTAGTTGCTGGGTCCTTGACCTGTCTCGGTACCACATATACAGTTGGAGCACTAATATTTGTTGCTAATGGCACACCATTACGGTCTACAATCTCGCCGCGCTCTGGTTCAAAAGGAATATTTCTGCTCCATGAACCCTTTGCCTGATCAGTCAGCATATCACCAAGAACAAACTGTACATAACCAAGTCGGACATCAATGATTAAAAAGATTAAAATTCCTACGAACATTGCAATCATTAACCTTTTACGGACAGTTACATTTGAAACACGCATAAAATGAACGAGCCTCCTTTATCCTACTCGTACATTTATATGCTTGTACTAAATCGATTAGAACGATTACAGCGGTTCTTCTATCACGATTAATCCCTTGGTAGATTCTCCAAATCTTCCTCAGATCCATCAGTTTTTTCTTCCGCTTCTTTTGCTTCCATTTCCAGCTTTTCTTCCGTCGTTTTTAAATCAACGATAAGAAAATCTCCTTTGCGTAAAGAAGCACCTTCTTTAATATTTTGCTTAACAACGTAACCGTTGCCTGTAGAATTTAGCTTCAATCCCGATATCTTCGCGACCTTCATTACGTCTCTAAGTGACCATCCTGTCATATCCGGTGCCGCCAATTTCCCACCTGTTTGGATAATTATTTTCTCACCTTCAAGAACATTTGTATCTGCTGCAGGAAGCTGACCTGTGACTTTTGCTCCTTTTCCTAACACAACTACATCTAGACCGGATTCCTCAAGTTGTTTAACTGTTTCAGGTACACCTTGACCCTGTAAATCTGCTAATTTCGTAGTTGAGGCTTTTTCTTGCTGTGAAGGCTGAATGTTTAAATACTGTAAACTGTTTTTCATCACAGGATTAAAGACCATTGAAACTGGAATCGACCCCATGGAATAGTGGTCAATGTCCGGTTGTTGAACCGCAACGTATACAATTAACTTCGGATCATCTTTAGGCGCCATTCCTAAGAATGAAAAAATATAATCCTCTTGCCCGTCTAAATAACCGCCGCCCTTTGGATTAGGAATACTTGCTGTTCCTGTTTTCCCAGCAACACTATAGCCATCAATTTGATATCGAGTCCCCGTACCTGTTTCCTTATTTGTTACTACCGTTTCGAGAATGTCACGGACTTCTTTCGCAGTTTCTGCGGAAACAGGTGTTGATACAACCTCAGGAGTCACATCTCTAATTACCTCACCACTGTCATGATTGACAATTTTATCAATCACTTGCGGCTTCATCATTTTCCCATTGTTAGCAATCGCAGTCATCGCTTGAATTTGCTGAATGGGCGTAATTGCAGTCCCCTGTCCATAAGCGGTGGTTGCTTTTTCAATTGGCCAAGTATATTGAATTTTCCCCGTAGTTTCAGAAGGCAAATCAATGCCGGTTGGCCTATCAAAACCGAATTTAGTCAAATATTCACGAAACTTATCAAATCCTAAGTGTTCATTTGCTATTTTTGCAAAAGCCACATTCGAAGAGCGTTGAACTCCTTCAAGATATGAAATCGTTCCCCATCCAGATCTCTTATGATCATGTATCGCCTTATCTTTTGATGTTACTTTATAAGAACCAGACTGGAAAAGATCATTGGGATTAAATTTATTTTCTTCAATTGCCGCAGCAAGCGTAAAAATTTTCATGGTTGAACCAGGCTCAAAAGAAGTTTCGATTGCTTCATTGTGCCAGCTGTTCTCTATCCCTTCCTTCGTTTTTGGGTGAAAGGAAGGTCTTTGTCCCATCGCTAAAATATTACCTGTTTTTGGATCGGCAACAATTGCAATAATTTTTTTTGGTTTATATTCTTCTACTACTTTGTTCATAGCATCTTCCAAAAAGGTTTGAATCTTCTTATCGATCGTTAAATACACATCATTTCCATTCTGAGCTGGGGAAACCTTTTGTTCTCCATTAGGAAGCAAATATCCCCATAAATCACTTTCATAATTAATCTTCCCATCCGTGCCTGTTAACTCTTTGTCTAACGTTTTTTCAATCCCCATTTTTCCAACATAGTTATAAGTTCCATCCTCCTCGTCGATTCTGTCAGCGTAACCTACTAAGTGAGAAGCAAAAACTCCATTCGGATAAAACCTTTTTGAATCGCGTTTAAACGTTATACCTGGCAGCTTAAGGGCTTCAATTTCTTTTTTCGTTTGATGTGATATATCTCTGCCCGCTTTCCCAAATTCAACCTGAAATTGATCTTTGGTTAAAATCTTATAAATCTCTGATTCTTTCAAATCTATAATTTTTGCTAATTCGCTTGCTGTTTTTTGTGGATCAGTGACATGGTTCGGCTTTTTTGGGTTTGTCGTCATTTTTTTATCCAAAATTGCAATTAATGTGTATGAAGTTGTATCCTCAGAAATAACTTCCCCTTTTTGGTCATATATGACTCCTCTTACCGCCTCTAAATTTCCTGTTCTGCTGTATTTTTGCTGGGCCTTTGCGGCGAGTGGCTGTGAGCCGACCTCACCGGTAATCTGAATAGAAAAATATCTAAAAAGCAATATAAAAAAGAGCAGGCCGAATAATGCAAACAATCCGGCTGCCCCGACATTCATATATGGCTGTTTCTTGTTCATTCCTCGTGCACAACCTTGACGTTATTTTCGTTTAAAACAAGTCCCATTTCTTTTGCTTTTTCCCATATCCGTTCATACGTGCTAAGTTCACTCACTTGAACCTGCAGGTCATTATTTACCTTTTCTATTTCATTAATCGAGGTTTGGACCTCCTGAATTTCCTTATTCACCTGGTAAATTTCCGCTTGATTCGAGATGAGATGGACGGCACCAAAACAAACCAACCCTGTAAATACGACTCCGATTATTTTCTCCCCAGGTGTAAGCCAGTGTTTTTTTGTTTTTACAATACTTTGTTCCTGTACTGTCCGTTCTCCTTGCTGTTGCTGCTGAAATTTCCTGGCAAGACTACTCATTCTTTCCCCTCCACATGGTTATTTTATTATTTCTCTTTATAGTTTTTCCGCAATCCGCAATTTTGCAGATCGTGCGCGGTTATTATGTTCTAATTCTTCTTCAGAAGGAAGAATAGGTTTTCGGGTAATTAGCTTTAAAATTGGTTTAAATTCTTCAGGAATTATAGGTAATCCATGCGGTAGATCTGGTGTTTCACTTGCCTTTTTAAAAGCCGCCTTACAAATCCGGTCTTCTAAAGAATGGAAAGTAATAACACTGATTCTTCCTTCTGGATTAAGGATATCAATTGCTTTTTGTAAAGATTTTTCAAAAACCGCTAGTTCATCATTAACAGCAATTCTTACAGCTTGAAATATCCTCTTAGCCGGATGTCCGCCCTTTCTTCTTGCTGGGGCAGGAATTCCTTCCTTAATAAGTTCAACCAGCTCAAATGTAGTTTCAATTGGCTTAATTTCTCTTCTAGCCTCTATTTTTCGCGCAATTTGCTTAGAGAATTTCTCTTCTCCATAGCGAAAAAAGATTCGAACCAAATCCTCGTAAGACCAATGGTTTATAACATCATAGGCTGAAATATCCGCATCATTGTCCATCCTCATGTCCAGTGGTGCATCATGATGGTAACTGAATCCTCTTTCTGGAGTGTCTAATTGGGGAGAGGAAACACCAAGGTCATATAGGACCCCATCAACTTTTTCAATCCCAAGCTGTTCAAGTTCTTCTTTTAGATATAAGAAATTGCTCTTGATTATGATTAGCTGCTCACCGTAGAGTGACAATTTCTCTTTTGCATTGGCAATAGCCACTTCGTCTTGATCGAAGGCAAACAATTTTCCGTTATCAGTAAGTTTTGATAGTATCAGGGAACTATGTCCAGCCCCGCCTAATGTACAATCAACATAAATGCCGTCTGGTTTAATATTCAATCCGTTAACAGCTTCATCTAGTAACACAGTTGTATGTTCAAACATCATTATCACCTTTTCCAATCGAACGATATAAAACGGAGTTATAATAGAATAACTTGTCCATTATATATCAAAACCAATCATATTTTCTGCAATTTCAGCAAAAGATTCTTCAGACTCTGAGAAATAGTCTTCCCAAATCTGTTTGCTCCAAATTTCAATTCGATTGGATACTCCTAAAACTACACATTCTTTTTCTAGTTTTGCATACTGAAGTAATGGTGCTGGAATATTAATTCTTCCCTGTTTATCTAGTTCACTCTCTGTCGCACCAGAAAAGAAGAATCGGGTAAATGCACGGGCGTCTTTTTTTGTCAGGGGCAGACCTTTAAGTTTGTCTTCGATAAGCGCCCACTCTTTTAATGGGTAACCAAACAAACATTGATCCAAACCGCGTGTGATAATAAACATTTCTCCAAGCTCTTCGCGGAATTTGGAAGGCACAATCATCCGGCCCTTATTATCAATGCTATGATGGTATTCACCCATAAACATACCCGGTACCCCCACTTTCTATTTAAAATGTACCACATTCCCCCACTTTCCTCCACCTATTTTTTAATTATTCTTTTCTAGCTTCCCTAAATCCTTTTTTATGCAGTAAATTTCTTCAAAAAAAAGAAACTTCACTCATGAAGAGTGAAGTTCCTTAAAGTTTTATAACCTTATGCTTTCCATCAAATACAAACTCGAGTTCCATTAATTCTTTAATAAAACTTGGTCCATACTGATTTAAATAATAGAAAATGTTCCAAACTCGCTCTTGCGGAAATCCATCAGGTCGTAAGGATAAATCTATGCGATTAAACTTACTAAGAATCACATTGAACTTTGATTTAACAGATTCCTCCAACTTTGTTTCCATAAATCCAATCTGTTTTAATAAATAGGTTTCATTTTTCTTTACCAGTGGCAGCAAACTGCTATCAAGCTGATTCGTTTTCATTTCAATCAGTTCATACTGCTTTAATAATTGTGATCTCAGGTTAGTAAAAAGCTCAGAAATCTCTTTATCCTTGATTGACTCTAGATACTGGTCTCTATCCTCTACAGATCCCCTGCTCAATACCTGGGATAGGTCTAAGTTGAGTTCATGAATATCACTTTCAACAGCTCTCTCCACCAAGGTTATGTTTAACCTTGGAACAATTGGAGGCATTTTTATTTTAAAATGTTCAAAAACAAGCTTCAATTCAGCCCAATAAGAAATTTCTCCGGGTCCAGCAATAAATGCCAGAGTTGGGAAAAGCCATTCTTGCATTAATGGACGTGTCACCACATTATTACTAAGTTTTGCCGGGTCGTGATAGGCCATTTCAATTAGTTCCTCTTTTGCAAAGGAGACAACCCCACTTTTCCCCACAAAAGAATTACTTTCTGAATCAAATTCAAGCAAAATTCTTTCATTTGATTTTGGATTGTAATAAAACAAATTGGCAGCTTTTTCATTTGAATCAATGGTGATTGGATAACCCTTTTTACCTATAATACTTTGCTGTTCAAGTAAATAATTGGTAATTTCCCTATACTGCTCGATTTGTTGAGAAAATTGCTCTGTTTGTAAAAGCCGGAAGTTACGGTCACCTGAATCCACAATTAATAAGCCATAATCCTTAAAGAGCTCCATTACAATATTAGCAAAAAAATCAACAAACGTTGAAGAATTGCTTAATGTCTCTTCTGCAAAGTTGATCAGCTGATTTGTATGATTGGTCTCACCAAAGTTTTCAATTAAATTAATGACCCATTCTCGGCAAACATCTTTGTCAAGGGTGATATCTGAGACCATTTTCTTTTGTTTAACCTTCTCAGGGTAAGACCATTTGTCAACTCTTTGCTCTACCGGTATAAAAACATGATTCACCTCATGAAAATCATGGTCTTCTCCAGCTATCCAGAACACAGGTATGACTGGTACACCAAGCAGCCGCTCTTTTTCCTCTGCTAATTTAATAATGGAGATAATCTTATGTATCGAATAAAGGGGTCCTGTAAGGATACCTGCTTGTTGACCGCCAATAACCACCACACTATTCAATTGTTTTAGTTTTTCAAGTGAATTTTTCACTGCTTCTGATGATGGAAAACGTTCCATAAATTTCTCTATGTGACCAGCTACTTTTTCCCGAGGAAAGTCTCGATTGCTTAATTCGTCTAACCTCTTCTGATCTTCGGCAAAGTCATTAAACCGATAATGGAAAAAAGGCAGAATATCAGGAGATTGTTCTAAATAATTAGAAGCAAATCGATTTGTTGCTGACAATGAGAGATTTAAAATCTCCATTTAAGTACTTCCTTTCTGATCAACCATATTCATTCCATATGAGTATAGCATCATCCACACTAATAAAAAAAATCTTTGCTTAAGAAAATGTAAAAGTTATTGCACTCCGCAGTATGCCAAATACGGTTAGGGATATATAGGCTAGAAAGAAAATAAGAAAATTAAAACGCCAAAACCCTTTAAAAACCTTTGCAAATATAATTTCTCCTTTTAGCTTCCAATGTATTACCACGAATATCATTGCAATGACAAGTAATATTAGCAGAATTAGACCAAAAAAAGATTTGCCCCAAATGGTTATTAACAAAAAATGAACGGCCACTATAAAGAAAATCGTGGAGTAGTCCAATGCTTTATGAAAAGACTTTCGAGCGTTTTTTGTTATCAACTTATTTAAAACATAAATTATGAAAAAACCAAGAAGAGGTACGGTTAAGAAAATGGTAATGATTGATGAGATGAATGAATTCAATTAACTCCCCTCCGATCCTTTTCTATCCCTTTAATTAAATAATAATAACTTTCAATGTTAGCAGCCGTTTTTTGTTGAACCTTAGCTTCCTCTATTAAAAAGCCGAGTATTGCATCAATTTCAGTTCTACTCCCTGCCTCTAGGTCTTTTAGCATAGATGACCGGTTATTGCCTGTTTTTTTACAAATCTTCAACACATCTCTAAATCTTTTAAGCGGATCTTCTAGGTTTAAAATATAAGAGATTTCTAGAAATAGTTTTTTTACAGCAGCAAAATAGAAAGTATTTGAAATTAATTCACCATTTTTGACTTGAAGGATTGCCGATAGAGGATTAATGACTGCATTTACAATTAATTTATTTATAAGCATATTATAATAATCGTCTTTCAGGGTAATAGGGAACTGTATAGCAGCGCAAAGTTCAGCGAACTCCCTTATTCTTCCAAAACCGCCTTTAAAAAGAGCAACATTAATAGTCCCTTTACCATTGTGAGAAACACTATATGTATTCACTTTACTGGCCCCATGCTCAACGGATCCAACAAAAATATTAGCAGCTGGAATGTTTCTAAGTAATTTTAAATGACTCATTCCGTTTTGTAAAAATAATAGGTTTTGAGGCACAAAATCCATACTAGTTATCTGATTAATAATAGACTGAAGTTGATATTGTTTGACCGCAATAATGGTTAATTCTTCTAAACCAGTCCATTTTGAAACGGGAAAGGCCTCGATACAAACTCTGCTTTGTGAAGCCCCCTCTTGCAGGCATATCCCGTTTTGGTTAATCATTTCCGCTTGCTCGCTTGTTTTGGTATAAAGCGTGACAGAAAAGGTCTTACTTAAGTATGATGCGAATAATAATCCAATAGAACCAGCACCAATAATACCAATCTTCATGTTACCCACCCATTTATTGTCTTTTTTTATTTTATTTTATCAGATGCCGCACGTAGTTTGTACGGTTGTCCTAAAAAAGAAATAAAACGCTTTCCGAGGGAATATATAAAGAATTTTTTGTTTCTTTGTTATATAATAATATTAATTCATTTCTTAGGGGGGGCTTATATATGGTGATGAAAGTTGAAAAATTAAAAATTAATTTTAAAACATTAGAGGAATTTAAAAAATTTAAAGAATATGGCATTCAAGAACTCTCCATGTTTGAGGACTTAGAAGCAAATATGATTGATAATGATATCGACTCTCCTTTTTACGGAATCTATTTCGGAGACAAACTAGTAGCTCGAATGAGTTTATATCAAATTGACGCTAAGTTTGACCGTTATTTCTATCCTCCACAAAATTATTTAGAATTATGGAAGCTTGAAGTTTTACCGGACTATCAGGGCAAGGGCTATGGGAGACAACTTGTAGAGTTTGCTAAAAACTTTGGTCTACCAATTAAAACAAACCCTAGAGTACAATCAAGAAGCTTTTGGGAGAACATGGGCTTTACAAATGTTGATTACGATATGGAGCGTGACCGTGGCGAAAACCCACTCGTCTGGTATCCTGAAGGTGTAGAAGCACAACACAAGTAAAAAAAGCTGTAGAGCATTGCCCGGGGACAAAAATAGTAAAAAGCGGACAAAATGTCCGCTTTTTACTATTTTTCAACTCTTTCGAGGTTTCCGTTTTTATCCATTTGAAATTTTACTTTTTGCTGTCGATCTTCTTCTTGTAAAACGACCATCTTCCGTGCTCTTTCCATAATTTCGATTAAAGAGCGATAGTCCTCTTCAATTGCTTTTAGATTTTTTGCTAATCTCTCATTTTCTGCTGCAAGCGAATAAGATCTTCTTTCAAGTTCTTTTATTTTTTGAATAGACTTTTCCTTCGCTTCTGCGATGCTTGAAGAAGCTGCTGCTTGCTTTTGGAGATTTTCTAAGAAGTGAATAACCGCTTGAAATGTGATTCCTTCACTCCCGGCTGCCCTAGAGGATGGCGTTTCTTCAGCGGCAAACTCTCTTGTTATCTCATTATCCGCCGGTATACTCTGTTTTTTTAATTCTTTCCTCTGTTTTTTAGCCAGTTCAATTCCTGATTTATATTGCTTCCTTACAAATGAGTTCCAACGAAATCCGCATGCCGCAGAAGTTCGAGAAAGCTGTTTCCCCACTTCCTCAAATGCTTGAAGCTGTGTCCCGCCTTCTCGAATATGTCTCAACACAACTTCAGCAAGCAATAAATCTTCGTCCTGGGACCATGCATCTTGGCGAGTTGGTGACATAAGTCAAATCCCTCCTAGTGTTTTTATTCATACATATGCATCTACTAGAAAAGATAGACTGATAACAGATTGTCTTTATTCTTATTTCTGCATTTTTTTACTAATAAAGTTTTGGACATACTTATGATGCGACTCACTTTCCCATAGGACACTGCAATTTCTTACTTCTTTTTCTATTCTTTCTCTCAGCTTGTTCTCTTCCCACTTTAAAACCCACATCATTTTATATGATTCTAATACCTTTAGATCAACCGCTAAAAGCCTCTCAAGAAAGCTCTCGCAAGCAGTGATGTGATGATTTGAATAAATATGATCTATAAAGCCCGCTTCTTCTTTTAAATATTCAGCACTTTGAATTTCAGCTTCCATTAAAAGCTTCATACTGCGTGCAGTTGGTAGTTTTTCTGATAATATGGTTCCACCGCCCCAACCAGTGGTGATAGCTTGTCTACCTTGTACGAATCCAGCTTTAATCCCTTCTCTCGCTAAACGGAAATCACAAGCAGCAGCCAGCTCACACCCGCCGCCGACGGCTGTACCATTTAAAAGAGCAATCGTGGGCTTTGTTAATGTCATCAGCGAATATAGAATGTGTGACATCTTTGAAAGCATTTCATAAGCTTCTTCCTTTGTCTGAAGTTGGTGAAAAACGGATAAATCTCCCCCTGAACAAAAAGCCTGATTCCCTTCTCCCGTAATAACAAGCGCCTTAATAGCTGGATCATTTGTCAAAGACACAGCCTCTGTTAAGCCCTGCATGACATCATAATTAATCGCATTTCTTTTTTCGCTTCTGGTTATTGTAAATAATAAATAACCCTTATCACGTTTCTCAATGGAAAATGACAAATCGTTTCCCCCCTTTTAACCTGAAAAGTATGTATAAATTTGTTGAGAACGACAAAAGCACAAGGGGCATACTGCTCCTTGTGCTTTTTATCATGATGAAAATTAGTCGTTAACAACTTCTTTTCCTTTGTAAGTACCGCAAGCTTTACATACGCGGTGAGCAAGTTTCATTTCACCACAGTTTGGGCAACTTACCATACCAGGTACGTTTAATTTAAAATGTGTACGACGTTTTCTTTTTACAGTTTTAGAAGTCCTTCTAAAAGGTACAGCCATTCTTCCCACCTCCTTAAAGAGTATTAAGAAAGTAATGAAGGCCAGGAATGCTGGTTCTTCACTTTGCTTCTTGTTTTCTAGATTATGATTCGGAAGAAGAATTGTTTTTGTCAAAAAACTTTGCAAGACCTGCTAGTCTTGGATCAATCTTTTCGGATTGAACTTGATCATGAACAACTTCCCAGTCCTTACCGGATTGTGGTGCAGCGTCTTCATGATTAACATCCTCACAAAACACCTGCATTGGAACTTCGAGTAAAAGGATTTCTCTAATGACGGGCATTAAATCAATTACTTCCCCTTTTACTTGATACACTTCCTCTTCAGTTTCATATTCTGAACCTTGTAAGAGGAAAGTTTCAGTTGTTTCGACATTAATCGGAAGTTTTACATCCACTAAAGTACGAGAACAAGGCAGGATCAAATATCCTTCTATTTTCAAATGAAATGTCACTTTCGTTGAATCAATGTCACCCCGACCCGTAATACGCATCGGAGATACTTCACGAATCGATGGATCCGTTTCTTTTATTTCATCAGCTCGAATAGTATCATCAATCAGAAAATCCTTGTTTCGATATTTTTGTAATTGGCTTAATGTCCATTTCAATTGAATCACCCCAAGGCAACAAAGGTAATTATAGCCTTCGATTTTATTTTTGTCAATGTTTTTTCTTTACACCTAAAAATGTGATTTCTCATTTTTACTATTCTAATAAAAACAACCTCTTCATATTAGTTTACCCAGTTAAATCAGATTACAATCCCAGCAGCTCTTTATCGTTAATTATTATTCTATTATGGTAATTTTTGTTATAATACGATTACTGTAAAAATTACGTGATCTTACAAACATATAAGGAGATTTTTAATGATGAAAGCTGTTGGTGTAATTGTCGAATATAACCCATTTCATAATGGACATGCCTATCATTTGCAAGCAGCAAAGGAAACAGCGCAAGCTGATCTTGCTATAGCGGTTATGAGCGGGAATTTCCTTCAACGAGGGGAGCCTGCTCTCGTTTCTAAATGGTTTCGGACAAAAATGGCGCTGCAAAATGGTGTTGATATCGTCCTGGAACTCCCTTATCAATTTGCAACACAAAAGGCAGAGACATTCGCAAATGGCGCAGTCTCGATTCTAAATGCCATTGGCTGCCATTCACTCTGCTTTGGCAGCGAAAGCGGGGATATATCTTCCTTCTTGCAGACCGTTGACTATTTGGATACACATAAAGAGCGTTTTGACCAAAGTATTAAAATGAATATCAAATCAGGTGTTAGTTACCCTAAAGCATTATCGTTGTCTTTTCAATCCTTGTCAAGCCCTGAAAATATATTGAGTCTAGATAAACCAAATAATATCCTTGGTTTTCATTATGTAAAATCTATCATTCAGCAAAAAAGTTCAATCATTCCTCTCACGGTAAAGAGAAAAAATGCTAATTACCATGATGAACACTTTGCCACAGATACTATCGCTAGTGCCACAAGCATAAGGAAAGCATTGTTTGCCAATAAGGAAGAAAAAATTTCAATAGAACAATATGTCCCGGCTGTAACTAGCACACTTCTGAAAGAGTACCTAGCTGTATATGGACATTTCCATGAATGGGAAAATTATTGGGACTATTTACGCTTTCGCTTGTTGCAAATGAGTCCGGAAGAGCTAAGGGAAATTTATGAGGTGGAAGAAGGAATTGAGCACCGTTTACTATCAGCGGCATTAGATTCCACTAATTTCAATGAATTCATGCAAAAAATAAAAACGAAACGCTACACTTGGACAAGGCTGCAAAGAATATGTGTTCATATTTTAACCAATGCAAAAAAGACGGATATGAAAAACACTTCAGAGCAACCCTCGTATTTACGTCTTTTAGGTATGACAAAAAAGGGAAAAGAGTACTTGAATCTGTATAAAGCCCAATTTGCTCTTCCACTCGTTTCTAAACTATCCGCTTATAAGGAAAACGATATCTTATTAGATATAAGGGCTTCACGGGTCTATTCATTTGGTATAGGGAATCAAACTAAAGATAGCTTATTACACCAGGAATATAAGCAACCGCCTATTTATATAGAATAAAGAAGATGGTGCCATGAAGACACCATCTTTTTTATTTCTTTGGCAATTTTTCCAAGTAACCAATTGCGTCATCGATTACGTCTACAGGAATAACCTTCATTTTTGAATCAATGTCTTGGGCTGTCTTCACAGCAAGCTTGTAATTGGAATCCTTGCCCCCTTTTTCATTCGGTGCAAAGAAGATTTCTGCTCCTGCCTTGTCAGCAGCAACGATTTTTTGATCAATTCCCCCAATTGGTCCAACTGTTCCTTTTGAATCGATTGTCCCTGTTCCTGCGATTTTGTACCCTTTGGTAAAGTCCTCTTCCATTAATTGATCATAAATTTCAAGTGAAAACATTAAACCCGCAGAAGGTCCACCGATTTCATCCGTCTTGACCGTAACTTTAGGATCGACAATAATTTCCTTGTCATCAACTAGTGAAATTCCAATTCCAAATTTCTTTGGATCGTCCTTAAAAGGCTTAACACTTACATTGACTGTTTTTGTTTTATCTTCCCTTTTAATGGTTAACTCTACTTGATCGCCTGCCTCTTTCTTGCCTACATACTCGATAAACCTTTCAGAGGAGGAAAATTCTTGTCCATCTACCTTAATGATCCGATCACCACTACGTAATTTTCCTTCTGCAGGCATGTCAGGGACTACCTGGACAACGTAAACCCCTTTATATTCGTAATCCACAGGATATCCTGCTTTTTTATAAGCCACTTCAATGGCATTCAACTTGGAACCTGCCATCATATGAAGCTGTCTGGCATTATACTCTTCTTGCGTTTCTGTTTCGTGTAAAATGGCCTCCACTGGGTAGAGTTCAACATAATCAAAAAGTTTAGCCTCAACATAAGAATAAATATTGGCCCTTCCCATCCTCACGGTTGTCAGCATAAAGCTTCCCTTTCCCTCCGTTCCATCTGCAACTTGTATGATGGGTGCTAATTCCTTTGCTATACCTGGTTTCGAAACATAGTACGGTAAGGAAAAAAATATCCCTGCAATCATCAGTAGTGCGACAATAATGGAAGACCCTGCAAATATTTTGCTTCTCAAAAGGACCCTACCCCTTCCATTCCTCTATAACCTTTTTTATTTCACCTAAGTGTTTTTTGGCTTCCTCTTCTCCTAGTGCAATAATTTCTTCAATGTTTGTGAAAGCACGGGAGCTGTATACCTCAACCGGCGGCCGAATCATAATATCTGAAGCAATCTCACGATAATTAATAATTTCAGTTTGCATGATGTCGATACTTTGCATGATGACATCGTATATAGAAGTGATTTCAGCATTCCGTTTTACTCTAGACACGTCCACTGCTATTACGATATCAGCTCCCATTTCCTTAACAACCGATACAGGAACCCTATCTGACACACCGCCATCCACTAAGATTCTTCCATTATACTTTTCAGGCACAAAAATCCCTGGTATCGCTATACTTGCTCTGACAGCTTCAGCAACAGGACCTTGTTTAAAAATTACTTTTTCACCTGTAAGTAAATCAGTTGCAACGATTCCTAGGGGGATGGATAACTCTTCAATATTTTTTCCATGAGAAAACACTCTAATAAATTCTTTTACCCGTTTTCCTGCAATAAACCCCATTTTTGGAACGGTAAAGTCTAAAAAATATTTCCGTTTAAATGCTGTTGATAATTTATATAAACGGTCTAGTTCAATACCTGCACTATAAAAACTTCCGACAAGTGCTCCCATACTGCTTCCTGCGATCAAATCAATGGGGATTCCTGCTTCCTTTAATACTTTTATGACCCCTAAATGGGCAAACCCTCGTGCTCCCCCGGAACCTAGCGCTAATCCAATTTTAGGACTCTCCATAACACTTCCCTCCTTTTCATAAGCTTAAAAAGCATTATGATTCTAAACAATTTGTTAGGAGAAATCTCGTTCAATCTTATGGTCTAAATTAGCGTTCTATGAGTATATTTGTGTTATATGGGACAAGGCCGAATCTATAAATAGCGAGTAATCCTTATTTTAACATTTTTTATTTATACAGTATAACAAAACCCTCGGACTGGAGGATATTCATGTTTTATTCAAAATTAAAAACAATTTTTCTATCTTTATCTGTGATTATTTTAGCTGGTTCTATGATTGCTTATCCGAAGGAGTCCTTTGAAGCCTCTCTCCGTGGACTTAATATGTGGTGGGAAATTGTTTTTCCCTCTTTATTGCCGTTTTTTATTGTATCTGAAATGTTAATTGGTTTTGGTGTAGTTAAGTTTATTGGAGTTTTATTAGAGCCGCTCATGAGACCACTTTTCAGAGTTCCTGGAGTAGGGGGTTTTGTATGGGCAATGGGAATGGCTTCTGGATTTCCGGCAGGAGCTAAGCTGTCTGCAAGACTTCGTCAGGAAGGTCAGCTTACACAAATTGAAGCAGAAAGACTTGCTTCCTTCACTAACTCCTCTAACCCCTTATTTATCTTCGGTGCTGTAGCTGTTGGTTTTTTTCATAACCCGCAATTAGGAGTTATTTTAGCGTTGGCCCATTATTTGGGGAATATTTGTGTTGGGCTAATGATGCGGTTTTATGGGAATGAAACCCCTGATAAGAAGAAGGACAAGCAAGATAAGTTTATACTAAGGTCCGCTTTATCTGCATTACATCAAACCAGAATAAAAGACAAGCGGCCAATTGGTAAACTTCTTGGAGACGCTGTAAATTCTTCTATTCAAACTTTGTTAATGGTTGGTGGATTCATTATTTTATTCTCAGTAATTAATAAGCTGCTGTTTCATCTACATATTACTGCTGCACTTGCAAGAGGTTTTGATATTCTACTTTCCTCCCTTTCACTCCCTGATATGCTCAGTATTCCATTTATATCAGGTTTATTTGAAATTACACTTGGGAGCGATTTAACAAGCCGGGTTGGGGACGCAACTTTGCTTCAGCAAGCAATTGTTACAAGCTTTATCTTAGGATTTAGCGGGTTTAGTGTTCAAGCACAGGTTGCAAGTATTTTAGCCCAGACTGACATCCGATTTAAGCCGTTCTTTTTCGCAAGAATTGCCCAGGGGTTATTCGCCAGCTTTTTTGCTTTACTCTTATGGAAACCGATTTATGTCCGCTTTTATCAAACAGAACAGCCATCTAATGCGATCCCCGTTAACCTTTTTGGTGAGGGTACATGGTCGCAAATTTATTTTCATAAATTAACAGAAGCAGGTCCACTGATAACGATAATTTCACTAATGATATATGTATTATTACTATATAATCGATTACGCAAAAGTTATTAGCATCAAAAAAGCCCTGGTTTACCAAGGCTTTTCGTTTTTTGCTTTTTCATCGATTAAATTTTTTGTTTAATGCTTCTTCCACAATGGGTGGTACAAGCTCTGAAATTTTGCCATTGTACTTTGAAACTTCTTTAACAATACTAGAGCTTAAAAATGAATATTGGTTGTTTGTCATGATAAAGAAGGTTTCAATTTCCTCATTCAGCACTCTGTTCATGGAGGTTATTTGCATTTCATATTCAAAGTCAGAAACAGCACGTAAGCCGCGAATGATGGCATTCGCGTTAACAGACTTAGCATAATCTACAAGGAGGCCAGAATGTTCATCCACGGTCACATTTGGAAGATCCTTTGTCACTGCTTTTATAAGTTTTATCCGTTCCTCGACACTAAACAGCGGATTTTTTGAAGAATTATTCATAACACTTACATAGATCTTATCAAATACCTTTGCGCCTCTTCTAATGATATCTAAATGTCCATATGTGATCGGATCGAAACTACCAGGACAAACGGCAATACTTGCCACAAAAGACTCCCCCTTATTTCTCACTAAATCGCGAATAAATTGTTATCGCAATGATTCCATACTTTTCATGCTTATACTGTGAAAACTCCCCTGCACTTTTAGGTAATTCCACATCATGACTGTGTTCGCAGATAATGAAGCCGCCATTTGCTACTAGCCTGTGTTCTGATATTTTTTCCATTAAACTGAGCAGCTGCTGCTTTTTATACGGCGGGTCTAAAAATATGTAGTCAAAATGAATTTCCCTTTTTATTAGTGCTTTTAATGCTCTGTCTGCGTCATTTCGATAAACTTCTGCCTTATCTTCCATCTTACATGCTTGGATATTCTCATGAATCGTTTGAATAGCCTTTACATCCCTATCGACAAAAATAACTTTATCTAAACCTCTGCTTAACGCTTCCAACCCTAATCCACCGCTTCCAGCAAAAAGATCCAATCCTGTTCCACCGTCAAAATAGGGTCCAATCATATTAAATAACGCTTCTTTTACTTTATCCGTTGTTGGTCGCGTTGTATTTCCCGGAACAGCTTTTAATGGTCTTCCTTTACATACACCTGAAACAACTCTCAATAGTTATCACCACAATTTTTCCAGTATTCTATTTTAACAATATCCTATCATAATTGTATAAACTAGCCAACTTGTTGGATTATTTCTGAAAAATTATTTTAAATACGTATAAGCTTGTTAGTTGTGGAGATAATGTAACTAACAACATCAATTCGAGGATGTTGTTGCCAACCGCGGAGAAGACTTACGTTTCCCCATAAGTTCTTCCTCCGGTTTCTCCTCTCCCTTTGCCTTCTATCCTTTATGAGGATATAGAAGGACCCTGCAGATTTAGATCTGCAGGGTTTTTTTCTTTTTGTTGAAGCATTACATCCAAAAATATGATAAAGTATGGGAATGAATTCTTAAACAAAGGAGAGTTTTCTTTGATACAACGTTTTATTGAACTTGGTGAGGGTTATTCAGATTTATATGAGCTGCTTGAACTAGCAAAAGCAAATCGACACCGGCTTCTCCATATGATGGCATTCCACACCGTAAAGAATGAAAAGCAATTGACCTCGTTAGCAGTCGTGCTGCAGCTTACAGACCCAGGAAAATTCCAAGCGCTTTATATCTGCCGTGAAGGGATTCCGAATCCAAACTTCATACCAAATAAAAGATATGATTTGTTTCAACAGACTGCAGAGGAACTTGGCAAGCAGATTATTCAACTATCTGTGAAACCTTCTACCATCTTCCATGAAAAAGAACTTTACTACCAACACCTAATCGCAATACTCAGATTAAATCACTATATTAAGCCTCTCCATTAAGAAAAGCGGAAGCGCCTAGTGGCACTTCCGCTTTTTTATTAAATACCCATTTTATAATCATATTCTTTTGCTTTATCAGGTGCTGCATTTTCAAATTCCATCTTTAAGAAAGGTTTATATGACGGTTCTACTTTCTTAACAAATGAAAAGGAATTTATTTTTTCCATTATCACATCAAGTTCGTCTTGATTACAATAAAGTACAACATACTTTAATTTTTTTGAAACATAATGAACATTCCCAAAACGTCTTAACATCTTTGCCTGTTTTAAGGAATAGAGCCAAATAACCAATCCTTGTCTTTGTACGAACATACTTATTTTCCCCTTCAATAAACCATCATTTTAATAAGTCTAGCATAGTAAAACACTCTTTTTCAATTCAAACTTTACTGACGATTCAAAAGTAAACGAAAACACCAAAGGATTATGGTGATTTATATGGATTTAGAGCCCATTTGGCAGCAGTTTATGAGAAATCTCACTTTAAATAAGGGTATTAAAAGTGCCTATTGGAGAAAAATAGCAGGAATTCCATTTCTATACATTAACATTACCCCCGAACTATCTCAACTAAATCTTGAAGCAATAATCAAAAAATGTTCTGTTGCCGCAATAAAAGGAAACAGATTGCACTCTGATACAATATTTGTTCGGAAGGATGATATGCTTTTAGTGTATCGTCATCGGTTTTATGTACCACAAGAAAAAATGTTCTGCTGCGGAAACTTATGTGCCGATTGTACACGTTTAAAAAGATAGAAAAATCGGCTTAATATAAAATTAAGCCGATTACCTTAAGCCGAACAACTGCAGCTTCCACCGCCGCCACAGCCTGAGCCATGAGAACCTTTATCGAAAAATGGATTTCCAGAAGGCACTTTTATGTGTTTGGAGACAGCACCACCGACGAGCATACTAATTTCATCGAGCAGTCCTTGCAGGTCATTTTCTGCTAATTTGAAATCAGCAACATGTGGATCTAAATCCATCTCCCGTTTGTACTCACGAATTTGACTCATTACCCTTTTGTAGTCAGGATGGTATTTACCAAAGCGCTGCACCTCTTCATAAAGCTCTTTAAGCTTTACAAATCGGCTAATCTTTTCTTGTGTATCATTATTGTTTTGCATTTTATATAGACAAATTTGATATTGTTCTACAATATCCGATTCTAATACCATTTGCGCTAATTGCTCAGCATATTCTAAAAGTTCTATTCTTTCTGATGTAGCAAGCATGTACGCCCACACCTCCACTCACATTTTAACATGAATGTATGCAGAAAGTGAAATAAACTGTCACTTAGGGATATTTACCAAGAATTCCTTTGTTACTCCATACGGTACGTTTTTTAAGTCAACAACCTCCAGCTTAACACTATGTTCGCCAGGGGGCAGACCTTTAATAATAAAAGCGGCTGAATTTACTTCTTTCGTTCTTTTACCATCCAGCCAAATTACAAGCTTGCCTACCTTACGATCATTTTGTTCGGATTGCCGAAAACTGATTCCAGATAAGACACACTCTACAAAAACATTATTACCTTTGGTTCTGGATTGAACAGATAACGACGGAGTACTTTCTGAATACTCACCAACCAGCGGTAAAACAGCTGACTTTTGGAAGCCTGAAAGGATACCGACTAAAATTATTGATAAAATCGTTAATTCTATGTACTTTTTCAAAATGATCACTCCTTTTAACTGTATTGTTCGCCTCCTTTATTTTTTTTACTCTATACTCTGTGTTTCCAATAAAAAGACCACATTGCCATGTGGTCGAATCTCAACTCTGATCTTTCATTGATTGCAGCATATAGAACATCATCGAGGCCATTTGTACATTATTAGTAAATTTTTCCACCTGGTGAGGGATTGTTTTTTTATAATAGTGAAGCGAGGCAATTTCTAATGTCTGCAAATCATAGGGATTCCTTGATAGCTTTCGGTACCAAAGCGGCTGTTCGCGAATAAATTTTTTTAGTTCCTTTTGACGATTTAAATATTCAAGTACATCTTTTCTCATGGAAAATGTCCCCTTCTATTAGTCTTTACGAAATGAAAACGGATGTTTGTGTTCGACTTTTGGATTAGGCTGCTTTGGCTGACTACCTTGAAATTGGGATATTACCCCTTGTATGGCCCCTAATGCCTGACTTAAGCTATGGATATAATGTTGAATTTGATCAGGGTCCATTTTCTGTACGGTTCCTAGGATTGTTGAAATCCAGTCTCCTTTTTTTTCATCTTCCTTTTCAACACTAGGACTTGGTTTAACCCCTAATGTTTCCCAGCGATTATCCTCTTCTCCCAGCAGGTACCAATCCTCATATAATTCCTGCCAGGTGGTATTTCCATTTCGTACTTCCATAATTAAAGCCGGATTTTTTTTCACAAACTCTTTAAATTTTATCACGGAAGGATGTAAATTTTTATGCATATTTCTTCACTCCTGCCCAAATCAATGCCTATTATACGATATGTTTTAAATCCAAAATTGTGAAAATCCTACTTACTGTAAAAATTGTTATTTTAGTGGTAAGATGTCTTCAGAAATAGAAACGAGAGAGGGATTACCGATGAAAGAAAGGTTAAATCAGTTATTAGGTAATTGTATTGAAAAAGGATCAGAAGAGGATTTACGTGCACTGGTACATATATTAGAAGGATTTGAAAAGAAAATAGATTATAAGCTCCCTCAATTTATTGATGGTCTTCTTCATTTGGAGAGGAAAATAGATAAGGAGCAGAAAACATGTGAAATCACGGTACCATTAAATTCAGTTTGGAATAATGCATTAGGTATTGTTCATGGAGGAATAACTGCCACTCTTCTAGATACTGTTATGGGAACAGCAATACATGCCATCCTTCCAGAAGGCTATGGAGCAGTAACGAACCAGCTGAATATACATTACATCGCTCCTGGAATAGGTGACACTATCACCTGTAAAGCAGAAATCATACATCACGGGAGTAAGACAGTAGTAATATCAGGAGAAGCTTTCCGTTCTGATGGAAGAAAAATTGCCCACGGAACAGGTACATTTTTTATCATCCAAAAATAAAAAAGATAAAAAAATTAAAGGTGACTAATTGTCACCTTTATTAGCTGATTGATCATCCGTTTTTTGGATAAAGTTTTGTGTATAATATTTTTGATATACACCAACACCTAAGTGGGTGAATTCCTCATTTAATAAAGACTCCCGGTGCCCTTTACTATTTAACCATCCTTCTGCTACGGCAGGTCCATCCGGGTAATTAGCGGCAATATTCTCACCAGCATACTTATACGCAATGTCCGCTGCCTCTAACCTATCGGAGAGATTGCCAAACTTCTTAGAAGTATGTGAGAAGTCGTTGCTATCTGACATATCCTTACTGTGGTTATAGGCGACTTCTGAGGTTTCTTGATCCCATTCTAATGTCTTTACATTATGCCTTTGTCGCATAACATTGGTTATATCAAGTATTTCCTTCTCTGTTCCTTCTTCAATCAATCTCCATACGTCTTCTGTGGGTTCCTCTATCTCAATTAATTCCCCTGTATATCCAAGTTCGTATGGTCGTTGTTTAATTAACGTTACATCATTCAAAAATCTGACACTTGAGAGACTTCCTGTAAATTTATCAATATATAATTGTACAAAAATATCACCCAATTTAATTAATGGACGAATATTTAAATCAGTATCATTCAATTCAAAACGATAAGAGTTCCCGTTATATTCAATATCTATATTTGTATCAATATACTGAGTATTAAAAATTTCTTCAATTGGCTGTCCAATTTTAAAGGGAGAAACATCCATACTCTCCCCTATTGCGTATATTGTCACTACTTTATTGTTTTCTACTCCAACCTGTACATATTTTGAGTAGTCAATATTATATATATACCATTGGTAGCCGTACAAAGATTCATCTATTCTTTGCGGTTCACCTAATATACCTTTTAAATTAGCAAGATCTTGACCAATTAATGATCCCATACCACTAGTTGGACGTTCAGCAGTTGTTTTCTCTTGAGCACCGTTATCTTGATTTTGATATAATGATTCATTTATTTCTAACGTATGTTCATCAGTTATTAAGACTTCATTATCGTCATTTTCATTTATACTTACATAAAAACCAATTGTCACGAAAATAGACGCTAGGATGAGGATTCTGAAGAGAGTACGCAGATGTATTCACCCTCTCTATTACTTTTGTTCATTATATGTATTGCTTTTTTTAATTATATCACCATTATCTTTGTTAGTAATAGAGAATATTAAACTTATCAGAAAAATAATATTTATGTAAAGGCTGTGTTAAATAGGCCTGTTGATTTCCACTCCACTAAGGAAAGCTTCTTTGAATAATCACCGCAGGGACAGGCGGTCTTTGCCTGTCACGAGGCACTTCGCGCACCTTAGGGCGTGCCGGGGAGCCTGTCTAGCTACAGCGCCTGTGGGGTCTCCCCAGCCCCGTACTCCCGCAGGACATTGAATTTCTTCCTCGAATTTGCCCACGCACGAAGAAAATGCGATAGCATTTTCGAGGAGTCTTCGTGCCTTCCGCTCCAATCAACAGGGTGCAAAATCAATATTTAGCTATAACACAGCCTATATAAAAAAACAGATACACCGGTTGATGTATCTGTTTTTTATTTCTTAATGTTGTACCCCGTTATAATTTTGCTCTGAAATTTCACTTAAAGCCTCTTTTGCTTGATCATCAGTCATTTGTCTTATTGCAAAATCACCTAGAGAGACAATTCCAATTAATTTATCCCCTTCTACTACTGGCAGACGTCTAATTTGATGTTCTGCCATTAAATTTGCTGCCTCTTTCGTAGTAGCATCAGCAGATATGGTTATAAGTTTGTCGCTCATAATGTCCTCTACTTTTGTTGAACCTGGATGTTTTTCTGCAACCCCTCTTACAACAATATCACGGTCCGTAATCATTCCCACAAGTCTATCCTTATCAACAATAGGAATGGCTCCAACATTTAATTCTTTCATTTTTACGGCAACTTCAAATACGTTATCCAACAAAGTACAACACTCTACTTGGTCTGTCATAATATCACGGATCTTTTCCAATTCTTCGCCCCCAATTGCAGATAAATTATTCTTAACATTTACTTATGTTTTCCAAAAACGAATGATTTATTCGGTAATGTATTCATTGCAAGTTTAAACATTTTCAACTATTATTAAATTGAATTAATTTGCTATCCTGCTAAGTAAATAACAAAGGGGTTAGGCATGTTTCTAGGAGGGACTACGAAATGAAATTCGATAATACTGGCTTAGACAAGTTAAAAGCTGATTTAAACCGTTTAGATGAAGTAATGCTTGATTACGGTTTAGTCCGTGAAGGTCAGTGGGATTATGAACGTGTTACATATGATCGTAAGTTTGAGTTAAAAGAAGGCGTATTTTACTTACGTGTTCGCGGCTATGCGGTCGAAGGGGATGTTGATACCAATAAGGCAGTTATTCAGTTATTAACGCCATTGTTAGGAAAACATTATTATCCTCATGGAGTAGAATATGGTGAAGGGGAAAACTTCCCAGCGTCACTTGTTAACCAATGCAAAAAAATTCTTGATGATGTAAAAAACGAAGTAGAAAAATTTGCTTTATAAGCAAAACGACGCATGAATACAATTCATGCGTCATTTTTTTAGAAAAAGTCATAAAAGAATGGCTTGGAATATGGGAATAGTTTTTCTAATACAGCAATTTCTGATTCAGGACCTTTTAGGTACCCTAATTCAAATAATTCAGCAGGACGCTTATAACCGAATACTAAGGCGGTTAATGAATTAATATCCATCCTTACGCCTCTTTGCGGCGGGTGCACACAATTACTGCCTTGCTTCTCCTTAAATACCTTAACTTCCCCATTTGTAATTAAATAACTTCCATTGTTCCAAGGTGCATATTCATCCTCCAGGTGAATGAAAACCTTGTTGGTAACATTATTAAACTGATATTTTTGCAAGCATTGCTCTGCATCGACAATCCGTGCCATAAAGTATGGTGTGACCTCTGCCTTTACTTTTGGCTGCGGAAGGATATAAGGCAATAACTCATGATTGGAAGTTAGAATGCTGACGTTATCAACCATAGAGTCGTGCTGGCAAATAAAATTCCACAATCCTACTCTTGCTTCTTGATTTAACGCCACCATCTCTAGAACGTCCAATTTTCGGTCTTTTACTTCAAACAAGATATACCCCTTGGCTTCATCACTTTTATTGTAGTAAACAGCAATCTGACCATCACCATATACGCTGTTCTTCCACCACGTTAAATCACGTACAAGCATACCCATGTAATTTTTACTAAACTGAGCATAAACAGTTTCAATATTAGGGTGATGACTATCTTTTTGATACCTTTTAATAGATCCTGGCTGTCCTTCTAGAAACTTAAGATCCTTTTTCTCAATAAGAAGCTTCTTGTTCTCCGTAAATACTTCCCACCCAAATTTTCGATAAAAGTGAATATCAAAGGGATGTAATTGGGAAATAATTTGCCCTTCATTACGCATTCTTTCTAATGCTTCAATGATTAACTTTTTCACGTATCCGTTCCTTCTAAATTCAGGATAAGTTGCAACCCCCGCAACTCCGCCCATTTTCCACTCTTGATCATTCATATATATATTGAATGGAATAATATGAAGCTTAGCTGCAAGATTATCAGCCTCCCAAACTCCTATTATATTATGGCGTTTTAACATTTCTATCCTTGAAGCTATGCTTTCTTCAGGTATTTTATATTGAAACGCATACATTGAAAGCTTCATTGATTCTAAATAATCTTTTTCAGTTAATTCTTTAATTTCCACTTGCATCACTCCCCTTCTAAATTATTTCTATTAAAGTATGAAAATACCCTTTATAAAAATAAAAAAGTGCCTATTATAGACACTTTAGAATCCAAGAATGGCTTTAATAACTGAAGTTGTTTCACCACCGCTAAAAAAGACATATAACAATAAGTATACTGCTACCCCTGTGATGGCTGTAAAAAACCATATAACACTTGTAACCGGACCTAGCTTCCTATGTTTCGTTAAGTTATTCTTATAACCAGTATAGAGTGTCACAATACCAAAAACAGCACCAGTGGTTGCTAAAATGATGTGGAAAATTAAAAAGATTGTGTAGTAAATTTTTAGATTATCGGGACCGCCAAAGGCAGTGTTTCCAATAAAAATCGTCCTTGAAGCATAAATGATAAAGAAGATAAGTGCAAATATAGCGGCTGTAAACATAGTCTTCTTATGTGCTTCTATCTTCCTTTGTTTAATTTGCCACCAGCCGATTGCAACCGTTATGGCACTTAATACAATAAAGGTAGTACTAATCGTTGGTAAAATTGGTAGGGAATTCATGGCATTAGCCTCACTTTTTATATATTCTACAATAATTTTAGTTTAGTTAGCCCTATTTTTCAATAAAAAGAAAATCTCCCAGGGATTTGGGAGATTATTCAATCAGAGTGGGCTCTAAAGTCTGCTGTAACTCTTTCTCACTGTCGGCTTGATCTTTACGGAACCATTCAAAGAAAACATGTCCTAAGATAGCGCCATAGACGATTTCCTGAATGATTTTCATAAGGACACCGCCAAGCTGTTGATCATGTAGTAATGACATCGAACTAAATAACTCTGGGCCGCTAATATTTAAACCTGCAAATGTTGCCGGACCAACACAAAGACTCATTACCTGAGCCCATACTTCTGGATCAGAATAGGTTGCGTAGATAGAACCAGGAGCAAATATTATCAAGGCACACGCAGGAGTAATTAAAATACCGTCCGCAAAGATGTACCCCACTTTCTTAAGACCGCTTAACCTTTGATGTTCTGGTACGGGGTTAATTAGCGGCCACCACATGAATATCGCGACGATAAACAAAAGAAGCGAATAACCAGCATGTAACCAAAAACTCTGCATAACCCGGTCAAAAATCATTGGAATATGGTAAAAAGAAAATAAGCCATTAAAAATGATTAACGCAATGAGTGGTTTTGTAAAAAACTTAAATAATGTATGAACCCAGCTAATCTTGAAAATCTTTCTCCATATCCATACAGGAATACCAAATATAAAGATTGGTGGTACGACAAGAACTAATAGCGCCATTGAAATCATGTGGATGTAAAACATTAAATGAGCCATTAAATCCAGCGGGGAGCCCTTAATTGCATAAATAAGTGAAATAGAGAGCAAAAATAACCCAGCCTGTTTTTTTGTCAGTGGTTCACTATCAACAAATTTGCTGCGAAACGTAACTGTAATTAAAAAATATACAGCTATAAGTGCTAGTAAACCTAATAGGAAGTACGGGCTCCAAAGTGCTTTAAAGCCAAAAATATCTAATGTAAGCACCGCATATCACCTCTAAATAGTAGTTATATCATAGTTCTATTATATACGTAAGCAAAATCAAGAAGCAAAGAAATGAATTATTTCCCTATAAAAAGAAAATCGGCATAAAGCCGATTTTCTAAAGAATTACCACCAAATAATTGTTGTAAAAGCCAATATGGTTACTGCGCCAACAAGCACTCCGGAATAGAGAAACATTGATGGAGCTTCGTGGCCTTTATGGCTCATATGCATGAAATAGTATAGCTGAAAAATCACTTGAACGATAGCCAAGAGAAGTATAAACGGCACGATAAACCAAGCCGAAAATCCTTTCATGGCGACTACTGCAAAAGCAATTAATGTTAAAAAGATCATCAAGGCAAATGAAACAACTTGATGTCTCATTTCTTCAGCACTTTTTTTGCGGCGATATTCAATGTCAACTCTTGGGTTACCTGAATTTAATTGTGGATTTGCCATCAGTTTATCCCACCATCCCCATTAAATATACTACTGTAAAGATGAATACCCAAACTACGTCAATAAAGTGCCAATAAAGGCTGGCAACATAGAATTTAGGTGCATTGTAAAGATCTAATCCGCGTTTATAATTGCGGACAATTAATGTAGTAATCCACAATAAACCGAAAGCAACGTGGCCACCATGGAAACCAACTAATGTATAAAATGCAGAACCAAATGCACTGCTGGTAAAGGTATGATGATACTCATGTACATAGTGATAGAATTCATAAACCTCTAAACCAAGGAAACCTAGACCCAATAAAAGGGTTAAGATTAACCAAAGATTCATTTTTTTTGCATTAAAGTTTTTCATGTGATACATCGCATAAACACTTGTTAAAGAACTTGTTAGTAACAGCATGGTCGCTACAAATGTCAATGGCAGGTCGAACAAATCTTTCGCTAATGTATGCGTTGTATCAGGTACTTTATCCTTTAAAGCAAGGTAGGTAGCGAAGAGAGAGGCGAAAAGCACAGTCTCTCCACCTAAGAAGAACCAAAAGCCTAAAAATTTATTTTTTGCTTCAAGGGTTGATTTTTCAGGCTCAGCAGGCCATGTTTCATATGTTAATTTTTCTTCTGCTTGCATTATGCCTTAACCCCCTTATCATTATCATCTTCAATTAATTCTTCTTTATGAATATGGAAACCATGGTCATCCTTCACAGAACGTAAGAACATAGCTCCAAAGGTAATCAATAAACCAATAATAAGAACTGGAATTGACCATGCTTTATCATCCATGTTAAACAATGCACCAAATGCGGCTACGAATAATCCGAAAGCCATCACAAATGGTAAAAATGATGCGTTTGGCATGTGAATATCTCCAAGCGGCTCAGCAGGAGTCATCCCTTTTTTGCCTTCCATCTTTTCTAACCAATATGCATCTAATCCACGTACAAGCGGAAGCTGCTTAAAGTTATAGAATGGTGGTGGTGAAGGAATTGCCCACTCAAGTGTTCTGCCATCTCCCCATGGGTCATTACCTACACGTTCGTTTTTCACTGAAGTCATAATGATATTGTATAAAAGTACCAAAACACCCAATGACATAAAGACTGCACCTAACGAACTAATTAGGTTAGAGGCTTCAAACCCCTGGCCTGGCAGGTATGTGAATACACGACGCGGCATACCCCAAAGACCAAGAAAATGTTGAATAAAGAATGTCATATGGAAACCGATGAAAAACAACCAGAAAGTAATCTTACCTAGTGTTTCATTAAGCATCGTTCCAAACATTTTTGGCCAATAAAGGTGGGTACCGGCAAAGATTGCAAAGACAACACCGCCAACAATTACGTAATGAAAGTGTGCTACAACGAAATAAGTATCATGGTACTGATAGTCCGCTGCTGCTGCTGCAAGCATTACTCCTGTTACCCCACCGGCAAGAAACGTAGGAATAAATGCCATGGCCCAATACATTGGAGTTGTAAATTTAACACTGCCTCCCCAAACGGTTAAAAGCCAGTTGAAAATTTTAATACCAGTTGGTACACCAATTGCCATTGTAGCAACAGCGAAAATCGCATTGGCAATAGGTCCTAAACCTGTTGTAAACATATGGTGTGCCCAAACCATGAATCCTAAGAAGCCAATTAATACAGTCGCAAAAACCATTGAAGAATATCCAAATAAACGTTTTCTTGAAAAAATTGGGAATATTTCCGAGAAAATTCCGAAAGCCGGAAGTACCAAAATGTATACTTCTGGGTGTCCAAAAATCCAGAATAAATGTTCCCAAATAACTGTGTTACCACCCATAGTTGTAACAAAGAAATTAGATCCAAACATACGGTCAAACATCATTAAGACAAGACCGACTGTTAATGGAGGAAAAGCAAATAAAATTAGTGCTGACGTGACAAATGTTGTCCAAGTGAATAATGGCATTCTCATATAAGTCATTCCAGGTGCACGCATATTAATGATCGTAACAAGGAAGTTGATACCACCAATTAGTGTTCCTATACCTGAAATCTGTAATCCTAAAACATAGAAATCTATACCGTGACCCTTTGAGGCCATTGCAAGAGATGCATATGACGTCCAACCGGCATCAGGCGCACCGTCAAAAAACCATGAAAGATTTAGGAATACTCCTCCGAAAAAGAATAACCAAAATCCTAATGCGTTTACAAATGGAAATGCCACATCTCGGGCACCAATTTGTAAGGGCATTACAGCATTCATAAAAGCAAAAATAAGCGGCATCGCTGCAAGGAATATCATTGTTGTTCCATGCATGGTAATAATCTCATTAAATAATCCTGCACTAACAAAATCATTGTTTGGTACTGCAAGCTGGATGCGGATGAACACTGCTTCTAGTCCTCCGACTACAAAGAAGAATCCACCAGCAAAAAGATATAGGATCGCGATTTTTTTATGGTCAACAGTTGTTAGATAGTCCCATAAAGTCGCACCGAATCCCTTTTTTTGTGCGTAGGTACTCACGCTTTTTACCTCCCTTTCTACCATTTCCCCTATTATTCCTGAACTTTTAATCCCATTAAATAAGCAGTTAAAGCATCAAGCTGTTCTTCACTTAATTGTGGATATTTATCTGTCATCAAGTTACCTGGCTTGTATTTTTCAGGTGTGCGCAGCCAATTTTTTAATTCTTCTTCATTATGGTCTAATACACCTGCAATACGAGAGCGTTCTCCGAAGTTCGTTAAGTTAGGTGCAAACCGTGCTTCAGGAGGTGTTGTATTTCCTGGTGTTACAGCATGACAGCTAATACAGCTTTGATTAAAGATTTCTTGACCTTCCTGAGCTAAAGCTGTATCAGCTTTTGCAGGTTCTTTAACTTCCTTCATGTCAGCAACCCAGTTGTCAAAGTCATCACGGCTTAAAGTTTTTACTTTAAAATCCATTAAAGCATGTGAAGGTCCGCAAAGCTCTGCACACTTACCGTAAAACAAATCCCCTGCCTCTTCTGCCCTAGCGCTGTCAAACTCCAGCCAGAATTTATTGACATTTTCGGTATTCGTATCAAGTTTACCGCCTACCGCTGGAACCCAGAATGAGTGTTTTACATCAGAAGATATTAAATTAAAATATACCTTTTCATCTGTTGGAACTACTAAATCTTGACCTGTAACAATACCCTGGCCAGGATATTCAAATTCCCACCAATATAAATTGGAACGTACATTGATAACAAGTGCATCAGAATCTTTCTTATCCATTGGTGATACATCTGCTAATTTAAATGTAGCAGAAACCGTTGGAACCGCTAAAAGCAATAGTAATAAAATAGGTATAACTGTCCAAATAATTTCTAGTTTGTGACTTCCTTCTACTTGTTTTGGTATCTTCTCATCTTTACGTCTGAACTTAATCATAACAATAAAGAAGATTACCAGTACAACAACAATAACCCCTACCATAATCAATGTACTTAGTTTCATCAGATCATATTGAATGTCTGCAACTTCACCAGCAGGCCTTAATGTCGATAGGAACGGTTCGCCACATCCTGAAAGGATAAGCGAAAGAATCGCAAATATCGAGATTAAACGCCATTTTGCAAGCCTTTTCATAGCTAAATCAAACCCCTCTTTCGCTAAATGATTTCTTTAATAATCTGTGATCAAAAATGTATGTAGTATATTCCTTCTTAAACGTTAAAAGAAACACGGAGGCAAAAGGTTATTAATGCCTCCAATATTTTTATAACCATTAGGAATACTTATATTCCCCTTAATTAAGAGAGAACATCCCAGCTAAACCAATGTTACAATGACCATTGCAACAAAAATAATGGTTAGATATTGCAATGAGTACACAAACATTAATTTTGCCCACTTAATATCATCTTTGATCTTATATCCATAAATCCCTAATACAAGCCAACCGATATTTAATACAGTTGCCAAAATTAGAAATGGGATTCCTAATGAAGTAAGTAATAAGGGTGTTGGCAGAAGTGCTGCAACCCATACTAGGATGTGTTTCTTTGTTGTTTTAAAACCCTTCACTACTGGAAGCATTGGGATGCCAGCAGCGCGATATTCCTCTACCCTTCTCATTGCAAGAGCATAAAAATGTGGAGGCTGCCAAATAAACATAATAATAAACAATGACCATGCGATAATATCGAGATTTCCATCTACTGCAGCCCATCCGATTAATGGAGGTACTGCCCCAGAAATACTGCCTATGATTGTATTTGAAACCAATTGTCTTTTAGACCACATGGAGTATAGGACAACATAAGTAAAAACCCCAAGCAGCCCAATCACTGTTGCAGTTACAGTAGTAAACAATAGAAAAATCGCACCTATAGCAATTAAGATAATACCCAATCCAAGTACCTTCGAAGGAACTATTTTCCCAGTAACCGTAGGCCTTGATTTTGTTCTTTCCATTAACGGGTCAATATCACGATCAATATAATTATTTATACTGCATGAACCCGCAATAATTAGGGAGGAACCTATAACGGTAAATAAAACTATATCTAAGTTATTTAGGAAACTTAGCCCGTTAAAATGCAGTGCAAGCCAAATTCCAGTAAAAGTAGTAATTAGATTTGAATTTACAATTCCAATCTTTATTAGTGCCATAAAATCTTTCCACATTGTGGTTTTTACCAAATGTGAATTTAGACCAGTAGAGCCATTTTCGATCGTCGCTTCACCGTATGCCTTTGAATTTGGCATCTTTCCCCCTCCTAAAATGTTCTAATTATTATTATAAACTCGATAGATAACTTTACCAAATTATAATAGTTATTTATAAGCTATTATTATTTTATAATATTGTTATTTATGAAACACTTTCTCTGTATATTAAATCACACTTCAGTGGATTTTTGTGAATTTTTTTTGAATAATTTTTGTCTAAATTGTGTCCGTCTGTATTCAATACTCATTATACTATATTTTAGAATCTTTAGATAATGAAATACACTCTAATTTAAGTAAAATCTAAATAATTTATTTGTGTTATAGACAACAAAAGTAAATATAAAGATTGTTATATATAAGTTCCACTTAGCTTACCTTTTATTACTAACAGACTCCTCTCTATTTAGCAATAGTTTTCACTATAATAATAGTTAAAACTCAAAGTTATTTATAACCATATATTCTAAAAAAAGTTATCCAAAAATTTCAGTTTTAATTCTGTTCTTTTTCCTATGTTTTCGTTATGATAAATAAGTACTTTTATCATTTATATTCTAAATCATTATATTTACAAAATATTGATAAAAATGATTAAACTTTTATTTAAAGAAGGTGATTTTTTGCAACGTTCTTTGAAGTGGTTAGCTGTGGCAACTACTATTGGAATGATTTTAGTTTTACTAGGGGGCGCACTTGTTACAAAAACAGAATCTGGTATGGGCTGCGGAAGATCTTGGCCATTATGCAATGGGGAGTTTGTGCCAACGGAGATAACTCCTGAATTAGTTATTGAACTTGCTCACAGACTAGTATCTGGTGCGCTTGGATTAATGGTACTCGTATTATCCATTTGGACTTGGAAAGTAATCGGGCATATTAGGGAAACAAAGTTCCTTTCCTTTCTATCCTTTTTCTTTTTACTATTGCAAGGTTTAATTGGAGCAGCAGCTGTTATTTGGGAACAGTCTGACTTTATCCTCGCATTGCACTTTGGTATATCACTAATTTCTTTTGCCGCTGTATTTTTGCTCACTTTATTAATCTTTGAAATTGATAAAAAATTTGATGCAGATAAGCTCATAATTGATAAAAGAATGAGTTTTCATATTATCTCTATTTCCATTTATAGCTATTTTGTCATTTATACAGGTGCCCTAGTTCGTCATACCAAATCAAGTTTGGTTTGCCGTGATTGGCCATTATGTATCAATGACAGCCCCGCACTCCCAACTAACCTATTTGAATGGGTGCAGATGGGACATCGTGCAGCGGCTGGTCTTATCTTTATTTGGATTGGATATGTTACTTATATAGCAGTAAAAAGGTATCGTCAGCAAAAAGTTCTCTATTGGGGTTGGATTAGTGCGTTTACTTTAGTAACCCTCCAGGTATTATCCGGAGCTCTTGTCATTTTCACGCAGTTAAATCTTTTCATTGCTTTAATGCATGCTTTATTTATTACCTGCTTATTTGGTGTCCTAAGCTATTTTCTTTTTTTACTATCAAGATCACGAAAAAAACAATAAAAAAAAGTTGCCAGTTATTATACTTGGCAACTTTTTTTATGATTACTTATCCAATTCGAGCAATAAATCTCCCGTTTGAATGGCTTCTTCATTTTTTACGTAAATTTCTTTTATCACTCCTGAAAAAGGAGCTTGAACGGTTGTTTCCATTTTCATTGCCTCAGTGATTAGGAGATGGTCCCCTCGTTCTACTCTCTCCCCTTTTTCCACTAATACTTTTACAACAGTACCAGGCATTGTAGCCGAAATATGTGTTTCATTTTTAGGATCTGCTTTTACTCGAGTTAATACCGAAGCTTTAATACTTTCATCTTTAATATTAACCTCACGCGGCTGACCATTAAGTTCAAAATACACCACACGCGTACCGTCTGCCTGCGGCTGACCAATTGAGACAAGTTTAACAATAAGTGTTTTTCCTGTTTCAATCTCTACCTCAATTTCCTCCCCTAGCCTTAGACCATAAAGGAAAGTAGGGGTGTCTAGAAAGGATAAATTTCCGAATTGCTCAACGGTATTTAAATACTCTTTATACACCTTTGGATAAAGTGCATAGGAAATCAAATCAATATCCGATATGTTTCGTCCTAAATCCTTCTCTAACTCTTCCTTTAAGTCCGTAAAATTAATATCTGGAAGTAATTCACCTGGACGGACCTCCAATGGCTTTTTCCCCTTTAATACGACGTTCTGAAGTCTTTCCGGGAATCCTTGATGCGGCTGTCCGAGATATCCCTGGAATAATTCAACTACGGAATCTGGGAAGTCAATTGATTCTCCTTTAGTAAGGACATCAGCTTCTGATAAATTATTTTGTACCATAAAGAGTGCCATATCCCCGACAACCTTAGAAGATGGCGTAACCTTTACGATATCCCCAAACATGTGATTAACTCTAGTGTACATTTGTTTAACCTCATCCCAGTGCTCTCCAAGTCCGACACCCTTGGCTTGCTGCTGGAGATTACTGTATTGTCCACCTGGCATTTCATGCTGATACACCTCAGAATGCGGTGCAACCATTCCACTTTCAAAATCGTGATAATATTTTCGGACATCCTCCCAATAATAAGAAAGCTGTTCCAGGGCTTCAATATTTACATTTGGTTTCCTATCCTTACCCTCTAATGCATAATAAAGTGAATTTGAGCTTGGCTGAGAAGTCAGCCCTGCCATCGTACTTAATGCCGTATCCACAATATCTACTCCGCCGTCAATAGCACGTGCATATGTGTAAATACCATTCCCGCTTGTATCATGGGTATGAAGATGAATTGGAATATCTATCGTTTCTTTTAATTCAGAGATTAGGCGATAGGCAGCTTCCGGTTTTAGCAAACCAGCCATATCTTTTATCCCTAATATATGTGCTCCTTGGTTCTCAAGCTCTTTGGCAAGTGTTTTATAATAGTTCAAATTATATTTCACTCTTGTTTCGTCGAGAATATCACCAGTATAACAAATCGCTGCTTCTGCAATCTTTCCGCTGTCTCGAACCGCTTCAATCGCAATTTCCATTCCAGGCACCCAGTTTAAACTATCAAAAACTCGGAATACATCAATACCTTCCTCTGCAGACTTTCTTACAAATTCACGGATCAGATTGTCAGGATAATTTTTATATCCTACTGCATTAGAACCACGGATTAACATTTGAAATAGAACATTCGGAATTTTTTCACGAAGAACCTGTAATCTTTCCCATGGATCTTCTTTTAAAAAGCGATAGGCTACATCAAAGGTTGCTCCCCCCCACATTTCAAGAGAAAACAGGTTTGGTAACAACTTTGCTGTCGGTTCAGCAATATGCAAGATATCAGTTGTTCTAACCCTGGTTGCTAGTAACGACTGATGGGCATCTCTGAAGGTAGTATCCGTTAGCAGTACCTTTTTTTGATTCTTTAACCATTGAACAAGACCTTCAGCACCATTTTGGTCCAGTATTTGTTTCGTTCCTTCCTGGTAAGGAAAATCATATTTTAATTTAGGAATTCTCGGGTTAGAAAAAACAGGTCTTTTCTTTTTCTCAATTCCAGGGAATCCATTTACCGTCACATTTCCAATATACGATAGCATTTTGGTTCCACGGTCTTTACTAACTGGAAATACGAATAATTCCGGAGTTGAATCGATAAATGATGTATCATATTCCCCTCTTCTAAACTTCTCATGTCTAACTACATTCTCTAGAAACGGAATGTTGGTTTTGATTCCGCGAATTCTAAACTCACGCAGGTTTCTAACCATTTTTGATGCAGCTTGTTCAAAGGTTAATGCCCATGTAGAAAGCTTCACAAGCAAAGAATCATAATAAGGTGTGATGACAGCACCTTGAAAACCATTTCCAGCATCTAGACGTACACCGAATCCCCCTCCGGAACGATAAGCCATAATTTTTCCGGTATCAGGCATAAAGTTATTTAGCGGGTCTTCTGTTGTAACACGCGACTGAATAGCAAAACCGTTAATACGAATCTCTTCCTGTGGAGGAATACCGACAATTGGGCTGTGTAGATCTTGGCCTTCAGCAACTAAGATTTGTGTATGTACAATATCAATTCCTGTTACCATTTCAGTTACAGTGTGTTCAACTTGAATCCTTGGATTTACTTCTATGAAATAAAAGTCTTCACCCGAAACCAAAAATTCAACTGTCCCTGCATTTAAATAAGCTACATTCTTCATCAGCTTTACTGCAGAAGCGCATATTTTCTCACGTAATGAATCTGATATTGATACACTAGGTGCTACTTCCACAACCTTTTGATGACGCCGCTGTACAGAACAATCCCGATCATATAAATGAACGATGTTCCCATTTTTATCCCCAAATATTTGAACTTCAATATGTTTTGGTTTTTCAATTAATTTTTCCAAGTATACTTCGTCACTGCCAAAAGCTGCTTTTGCCTCTGATTTAGCTCGGTCAAATGCTTCTTGCATTTCTTCTTGATTTCTAACAATACGCATTCCACGTCCGCCGCCGCCTAGGGCTGCTTTTATTATGATTGGAAAACCATGATGAAACGTAAAATCCTGAACTTCTTCAATGTTTTTAACTGGTCCATCACTGCCAGGAATTACGGGTATACCCGCCATTTCGGCTTGCTTTCTTGCTTTGACCTTATCACCAAACATATCAAGGTGGGTGGAGGTTGGTCCGATAAAAATAATTCCCTCTTCTTCACAACGTCTTGCAAAATGAATGTTCTCAGATAAAAAACCATAGCCTGGATGGATGGCATTTGCACCGCTAAATTTTGCAATTTCAATGATTCCATCAATGTCTAAGTAGGCATCAATCGGTTTCTTTCCTTCACCAACTAGATATGCCTCATCTGCTTTATAGCGATGGTATGCACCTGTATCTTCCCTGGAGTAAATTGCAACCGTTTGGATATTTAATTCGGTACATGCCCGAAAAACACGAATGGCAATTTCTCCTCTGTTTGCGACTAACACTTTGTTGATTTGTCTAGTCAATCTAAGCACCTCATTCTTTCTATTTTTTATATAAAAGCGCAGGGATTTGTTTCCCCGCGCTATGTTCGAAATTGATATACATTTCCTTCTTGGTGGTTACTAGTTTTTTCTTGGTGCTTTTGTTTGTATTTATTTTCATATTTAACAAACATAGATACATTAACAAGAATACCAGCTGCTATTGCTAATTGTAAAAGTGAAGATCCACCATAGCTCACAAATGGTAATGGGACACCTGTTAGCGGCATAACTCCTGAAACCCCTGCTAGATTTATAAAAGACTGTATTCCAATCATACTCGATATCCCAATAGCCAATAAACTGCCAAATGGATCCTTACACTTCAAGCCCAGGTAAATTCCCCGTAATACAATATATCCTAGAGTTATGATTACGAAGCTGACACCCCAGACTCCTAATTCTTCTGCAATGACTGCCATAATAAAATCTGTATGAGATTCTGGTAAATACCCTAACTTTTGGACACTCTTCCCTAATCCTAATCCATTTACACCGCCTGAGCCAATCGCAATATACGAGTTTGCTAGATGGAACCCAGAATCAAGTTCATCTTCGAATGGATTACTCAAAACTTGAAAACGCTCCAAACGTTTTTCCGAAAAAATTTCGTCCTGCAATACTAAAATAACAGGAGATAAGAGAATCATTCCAAGCAAAACTAATTTGGTGATCGTTTTGATATTCATTCCTGATGAGATAATTATAGTACCTGCAATTAGTCCTATAATAAGTGCTGTTCCAAAGTCTGGTTGAAAGGCAATCAAACCAAGCACGATTACTAGATAGGCTAATGGCGGCAATACACCGTGATTGAACTTATTAATGTATGCCTGTTTTTTCGCGTAAACAGCCGACAAATAAATAATAAGAGAGATTTTTACAAACTCTGCCGGCTGAATACTAATAAAGCCAAAGTCATACCAACTTTGAGCATTTCCTCTAACTTGTCCAAATACAAATAGACCTAAAAGACTTAAGATGGATAACCCCACCATTGGTAATAAGAACTTTGTACTTTTCATAATTTTATAGGGAAATAATGCAATAAATATAAAAATCAATCCAGAGGTAATTAAATAGAGCTTTTGTTTTTGATAAAAATAATCACTTTCTACCCCATATCGTTGAACGGCTGATGCCATACTGGCACTATAAACCATCACTAATCCAAATAAAGACAAAAGAATAATCGCGATGATTAATGAATAATCATAGGATTTCAATATTTTTTTAAACATCTTATAACTTCCTCGTTTTTAAAATTGTCGTTATTGCTATTATAATAGAAAATGAAACAATTGGGTTGAGGAAAAGTTACATTACTTCAAAATTTCGTATAGGAATATTCTGAAAACGGAAACGGTTAATAAAAAACTCAAACAACACATCATTATTGTTTGAGTTGTTTGAGTTTTTTTAGCTATTTTCTAATGGATGCTTCATGAAGCGCAGATAATTCTCTTTCTAATTTATCTAGTATCGCTTTGCCATCCTTGACCTCAATTAAGCCTAATCTAACCGCAAATTCTATCTCTCTAGATAAACCAAACATTTGCGTATCCAATACCTCTTCATAAAGTGGGCATTGAGGCATCGTGAGATTTTCCATTTGCACTTTAATAAGCTTTAATATTTTTTCAGCGTCTGCCTGTAACAAGGCATAGGCTTTTTCATGATGATTCACTATCATTTCAGACGCCAACATTGATCCCCCCATTCAGAGCGATAACCCAACTTATCTATAAATTTTACCTTTTAACACAGAAAAATGCAAGAACAATAACTGTGGAAGTCTTTTGCTGTACCATATTACTTATATGACATTCACTCTATTTCACGGTATACTTTACTAGAAATGAACGGGAGGAATGAAAGATGGAAAACATAATTGTACTGTCCGGCAAGGTTAAATATACGATTACTCTCGATCCCAGTGTTTGGATTTTTGATGATCGAAGGGTTGATTTGACTACTTACTTCTTAACCACTTCAAATCCCTCTAACGACCTAGAGGAATATACTAAATCAGTATCTAAACATTGGGACCGTGAAATTATGGAAGGCGCTGTCTATCCGCCAACCTTAAACACAGAGAAGAAATACGAGAAAGAAAAGGTATTAACGGGAAGCTTCGGAATCCCATTTGAACCTTTTTTAAAAAATGCTGAGCCAGATGAAAGTGCAGCAGCTTTAGTAATAAAAACAGCAACATCACAACACGAAATTTCTCTTGATAAGGCAAAGAACTTAGTATTAGGTTTTTCGAAGGCTGGGAAACCACTTTCAGAAGATGGACCTGTCCACGTTTATTTCGGAGATGGTTCTAACCAGCAAAACCCGATTAAATATGTCAAGGAGTTTACTATAAAATAAGTAAACAACGGGTGCCAATGCGGTACCCGTTTGTACATTGTATCGATATTATTCCTCATGCTGTTTACAGCAAGTCTGCAGCCAGCCTTGCTAATCCAGATCGCTCTCCTTTTAGTAATTTAACATGTCCGGAAATAACTTGGTCTTTAAAACGTTCGACAACATAAGTTAAGCCATTATTGTAGGCATCAAGATATGGGTGGTCGATTTGTTCTGGGTCGCCCATTAAGACAATTTTACTTCCCTCACCTACACGTGTTAATATGGTTTTCACCTCATGTTTAGTTAAGTTTTGGGCTTCATCAATGATAATAAATTGTTTTGGCAGACTTCTTCCCCTGATATAGGTTAAAGCTTCCACTTCTATCGATCCCATTCCAGCAAGGATGGCATCCAATTCTCCAGGTTTCTTGGTATTAAATAGATATTCAAGATTATCAAAAATCGGCTGCATCCAAGGTCTAAGTTTTTCCTGTTTTTCTCCAGGTAAATACCCTAAATCCTTACCGACCGGTACAATAGGTCTAGCAACTAATAGCTTTTTAAACTCCCTAAAATCTTCAGTCTGCATCAATCCTGATGCTAGAGCTAAAAGTGTTTTACCAGTACCTGCTTTACCTATTAATGTTACTAACGGTATATCTTTACGGAGTAATAACTCAATTGCCATCGTTTGCTGTACATTCCTTGGATGTATTCCCCATACATGTTCCTGATTAATTGCCAGTTTCTTTACCTTTTGCTTTGTTTTATCGATCATCCCTAACGCTGAAGCAGATCCACCCAGAGCATCTTTCATGATTAAGAATTGATTCGGATAAAACGAATATTTACCTATTTCTGATAAAGGTAACTCCCCTTTTTCATAAAAAGTCCCCATTAATTCTCCAGATAAATAAACCTCTAAAAAACCAGTGTAAATATGGTCGATTTCGACCACTCTGTCGCTTAAAAAATCCTCTGCCGTTAAACCGATTGCGTCAGCCTTTACTCTGACTAATGCATCCTTACTTACAAGGATCACCGGTTTCCCATCTTCCTTCTGTTGTTCTTCTGTTGCTAAATTTTTTGCTACTGCAAGAATTCGATTGTCATTTGTTTTCTCAACAAAAATTTCCTGTAATTCATGAAATGCACGGTGATTAAGTTCGATTCTAATGGTTCCACCGTTTTCAAGTGGGATTTTTTCATGAAGTTTCCCCGCTGCTCGCAATTCATCAATTAATCTTGATACATGGCGGGCATTCCTGCCAATTTCATCCATGTACCTTTTCTTTGAGTCCACTTCTTCAAGGACAACTGCAGGAATGACTACTTCATTATCTTCGAATGAGAATATGGAATACGGGTCTTGTAATAAGACGTTTGTATCTAACACGTATATTTTACTCAAAGCGACGCCTCCACTTTTTCTAGTTGTGGCTTGTTCATGGTTCAAACAAACCGATTGCTAGATAGGACTTTGGTAAAATATATGTTTGTTCGAATAAAGATAGAAGGATTTCCGCACAATAAATGTAAGTTCAGTATAACAAAACTCGAGTTTTCGTTGAATCATTTATACAACTCTATGTGGAGGTGGATTTTTTAAATGAAAAAGGTTTTGATGTTTGCTTGTTTATTATTAATCTTAGCTGCTTGTAACAATAACACCAACAATGCTCAAAATAATGAGAAGCAATCATTAGTTAATGTCAAGAACAGCAATATAGAAAATGTAGATAGGCAAACAGGTCAGGAAATTTCCAAACGATTAGTTGAACTTGCTACTAGTATTCCTAATGTCCATGATGCAACTGCTGTAGTCATTGGCAGATATGCAATTGTTGGTATTGATGTAAATTCGAAGATTGAGCGCTCACAAGTCGGGGCAATAAAATATTCAGTAGCCGAAAGTTTAAAAGAAGACCCTCATGGTGCACGTGCCATCGTTGTTGCTGATGCAGATACCAATCAACGCCTTAAAGAAATTGCAGCAGATATTGAAAAAGGAAGACCCATCCAGGGTATAATGGAAGAACTTGCCGACATTGCGGGCCGGTTAATGCCTGAAATCCCTGGAGATATGATAGATCCTAATCCTAAAAATGCTCCTGAGGAACCTAAGAAAAATCTGCAGGAGAATGAAAAGAAAAGTTTAGAGGACAAACAGCAAGAAGAATCAAAACACCATAAATGAAAAAAGCTTAGTCGCGAGACTAAGCTTTTTTCATTGCTTCCATAACCTGCTTATCTAATCGAGAGGCTGCATTTTTATCATATGTTTTGTCATACTGTGGCTCTGTGACGATCTTCGAACCATAGAACATGACGTCTCTAACTTCGTGAATACTAATTTCAATTAACGCTAGCTTTAAAGGAACGTCCTGCAGGCGCTCTTCTTTCAACGAAGCTTCACCTTGTATGGAATATGTAGATTCATTCGCAATTAAATTGATAACCACCTTATTATTGTGTGTGATATTTTGAATAATTCTTGATTTATAATCTACAGCAAAATAGATGGTTTCTTCATCTTTTGCTAAAATCCAAGATATCGCACTAACATTTGGACCACCTGATTCATAGTCCACTGTTGCTAATGTTACAAACCTTTCTTTTTGCAACTCATCATACAAAGGCTTAATGAGTCTTGGTTCCACTTGATTTGGCATTTTTACAACCCCTTCATTTATATCCTTACTCTATGTTAAAAAAACAGACATTCTCATAGTACTATTATCTGTTTTTTTCAGCAACTTAATCAGATTGATTTACTAGTCAACATAGTTGCATGATATACTATAGTAAAACAAAGCAAGACTAGAGGACTTGAGGTGCATTATGAGAGTTAAATGCGTAATCTGCGACAAAATTGAATCGATAGAAGATGAATCCTTTATAGCAAAACGTCTTCGAAATCGTCCAATCCATACATATATGTGTCATGACTGCAGCAGTAGAATCTCAGAAAAAACAAAAGCAAGAATTGATACTGGTAACTTTAGATTATACCGAGCACAGTCTGAGAAAGACGATTGGTAAAAAAAATTCATGCCGAAACCGGCATGAATTTTTTTACTCTTCAACTGGAAAATTACAATATTTATCTGGTTCTTGATTGATTTGATTAAGCATTACTTCGATCAGGTCACGAGGAAATCGAGTCTTCTTCGTTTCACCCTCATGGATAAAGGAAACATAATACATGACTTCATCCGTTGTCACTTCAATGTTTGTTAGATGTTGTTCATCCTTAATAATCTCATCAAAAAGGTCTAACGTTTCTCTTGCTGCAGTATCTTCAGGACGAGCGTCACAAACAACCTTAATCGATAGCCAATTATAGAGTGCATCCTGTACCGATCTCATGAATATATCCCCCGTTACTTAGCCTCAACTTGCTGTTTCTTCGACTGGTGCAAGCGAATTTTGTAAATGATTAAGATTAAAGCCGCAACAACAAGACCCTCTGTTATTGGTAAAAAAATTCCTAGTACAGTAAGAATCGTACACCCTGCAGCTAAAAAGATATAAATCATTATTGATTTTCCTAGTGGAAGCTTTTGAGCAAACCCAAGTTTATATACCAAGATGGACAGAGCAACAATTGTGAAATAAAGTAGCCACATTCCCATTTTTGGATATTCAGTTACGTTATAGAGGGCTGGAAAAAACGAAAGCCGGTCTGCTATATTCACGCGTATTACCTCCCCCGAAGAGATATTAGCTTAAATTTCTGCGTATTTTTTCTTTTTAGCCATTCTTTCGCGTTCATTCTTATCAAGAATTTTCTTACGTAAACGAATTGATTCCGGTGTAACTTCACAGTATTCATCTTCGTTTAGGTATTCTAATGATTCTTCAAGAGTCATGATTCTCGGCTTCTTAATAACAGACGTTTGATCCTTATTCGCAGAACGAATATTTGTTGCTTGCTTCACTTTTGTGATGTTAACGGTAATATCATTTTCACGCGTGTGTTCACCAACAATCATGCCTTCATAAATTTCAGTTCCTGGTTCAACAAAGATTGTACCACGGTCCTCCACTTGCATGATACCATATGTCGAAGCTTTTCCTGACTCCATAGATACAAGTACACCTTGGCGTCTTCCTCCAACTTGCCCTTGTACCATCGGCTGATAGCTGTCAAACGTATGATTGATAATTCCATAACCGCGTGTCATAGTTAAGAACTCTGTAGTATACCCAATTAAGCCGCGTGCTGGAACATTAAAGATTAGGCGAACTTGACCCGAACCATTATTAATCATATCAATCATTTCGCCTTTGCGGGCACCAATAGATTCCATTACAGAACCTGTATGCTCTTCAGGTACATCAATTTGAACTCTTTCAATCGGTTCACAACGAACACCATCAATTTCTTTCACAATAACTTCCGGTTTAGAAACTTGGAGCTCATAACCTTCACGGCGCATGTTTTCGATTAAGATAGATAAATGTAGCTCACCACGTCCTGATACGATCCATGCATCTGGAGAATCTGTATTTTCAACTCGTAAGCTTACATCAGTTTGCAATTGAGCGAGAAGTCTTTCTTCAATTTTTCTAGAAGTTAGATACTTACCTTCTCTACCTGCAAATGGGCTGTTATTTACGACAAACGTCATTTGCAATGTTGGTTCATCAATTCTTAGAATTGGCAGTGCTTCCTGGTGCTCCACTGGACAAACCGTTTCACCTACATTGATATCTTCCATACCAGAAACAGCAATTAAGTCTCCTGCTACAGCTTCTTGAATTTCCTGTCGTTTTAAACCAAAGAAACCAAAGATTTTCGTTACACGGAATTGTTTAACTGAACCATCTATTTTCATCAATGCAACCTGTTGCCCAACTTTCATGGTACCGCGGAAAACGCGCCCAATTCCAATTCTTCCAACATAATCATTATAGTCCAGCAGGGCAACTTGGAATTGCAGGGGCTCATCACGATTGTCAATTGGGGCTGGGATGTGTTCAACAATGGAATCATATAAACATTGCATGTTTTCATCCTGTTTTTCAGGATCAGTGCTAGCAGTACCATTTATTGCAGAAGCAAAAATGACCGGGAATTCAAGCTGATCTTCATTGGCATCCAGCTCGATAAATAAATCAATAACTTCATCAATTACTTCTAATGGGCGTGCAAAATCACGGTCAATTTTATTAACGACAACGATTGGAGTTAAATTTTGCTCTAATGCTTTTTTTAAAACAAATCGTGTTTGAGGCATTGTTCCTTCATATGCATCAACAACGAGTAAAACACCATCAACCATTTTCATGATTCGTTCAACTTCTCCGCCAAAGTCAGCATGTCCCGGTGTATCCAGGATATTGATTCGTGTATCTTTATATTGAATCGCTGTGTTTTTAGCGAGAATCGTTATTCCACGTTCTCTTTCCAGATCATTTGAATCCATGGCACGTTCTTCAACATGCTCGTTGGTACGAAATGTTCCAGATTGCTTTAATAATTGGTCAACTAACGTCGTTTTCCCGTGGTCAACGTGCGCGATGATCGCTATATTGCGAATATCTTCTCTTATTTTCAAGTAATTCACTCCTGCCTCTATTTCAAAAAATTTTGAGCTATTTATAGTTTCCCATATACAACTAATGTATTATACCACATTTATGGTGGAAAGCTAACTGCATTTTATGTAGAATTAAGCTATGTAAATTATCACATTAATAATTTTATTTTTCATATGACAAAGGGGACTAGCAAAATGAAGCAAATTAAATGGATTTTTGTCGTTTTTGCAGTACTGGCAGCTGCAAGTATTATGGGAATAGGAGTGGCAATTGGGGAAGAAAGTATATTAGGGGTAATTGGCAGTATCCTTGCACTCGTTCTTATAATGGGCTTCGGATTTAAAACAAAAGCAAAATATAGAGCAAATGGAGATTTATAAAAAGAAAAGCTGCAGCGCCTAGGCGCTGCAGCTAGACAAAAAAGAAGCCTGCGCAGGCTTCTTTTTTACCATTTACCTTCTTTTAGATAATCGTTAATGATAGTTTGGTGTAAACCTGGTTTGGCAACGAGCAATGAGTCTTTTGAAAGAAAATCCAACTTATGTCCTCTTAAATTGGTGACAACACCGCCTAATTCCTCAATAATAACTGAACCAGCAGCAACATCCCAAGGTGACAACCTCATTGAAATATAGGCATCCACTCTCCCTGTTGCCACAAACACCATTTCAAGAGCAGCTGTACCGTAAGATCTCGTCCCTCTTGCTTCTCTAACCAGTGGTATAAGCAAGTTATGGTCAATACGATGATTTTCCATTACCCAGGTTGCATTTAAAGCGATAATCGATTCTTTTACTGTCACTTTGTTAAGAGGAGGCAGCTGAGTATCGTTCATAAATGCACCTTTACCAGAAATAGCATGATATAATTCACTGTGTGCTACATCATAAATTATCCCAATTTTGCCCACTCCATTTTCATACACACCTAAGGATATAGCAAAATTTCGCTGTTGATGAATAAAATTCATCGTCCCATCAATCGGGTCGATAATCCATACAACGCAATCAAGATTATTTACTTCATCCCCAAGCCCTTCTTCACCCAAAATTCTATGGTTTGGGAACGTTTTTCTGATTTTATGAATAAAGAATTGTTCAATTTCTTTATCTATATTAGTTACTAAATCATTAGGATTTGATTTGGTTTGGATATTTAACGTTTCAGTAAAAGAATCCCTAATTTTATCACCAGCTTCCATTACCCATTGCTTAGCCTGAAGATCAATGTACTCCCAGTCCATTTTATCCCTCCATTTTTCAATCCTATATGTAACATATCATTAGCTTAATCAAATTTATGTAAGCCTTCAACTTTTAACACCTTTATTTTTATGTACAAAACAATAAACGAACTCTCTACTTCCCTACACAGAGTTCGTTTTATAATATGAATATGAAATTCTTTATTTTCATTCTAAATGGTATCCCCTTTGAAAACAAATTATCAAAGAGCTTTTAGTTTTACTAACTCTTGGCGGATCTTTTCTAACTTCTGTTTACATTCCTTCATCTTTTTTTCATTTTTTTCTTCAATCGCTTCAAATAATGTTGCCAGCTCATAATCCATTTCTAAGCGTAAATAGGCTAATCTTTCTTTCTCTCCAACCTTTTTTAGTGAAGTATTCATCAATTGTTTCATTTAGTTTTCTCCTTTCGATTGTTATTTAATTTTTCAGACTATTTTTAGTAATATAATATGAGCCACCATGTAAGGTTGCAACAAATATGTGCGTTAACCCATATAAGCAGTTAGTTTCAAGAATTTTCGCTAGTATGCTACAATAAATGACAAATGTCTTCACATGGAGGTTTAGCAAATGGACTTTAAAGGTTTTAATAATGAAGATTTCGATGTTTTTCAAATAGATGGATTAGAGGCTAGAATGGAAGCATTAAAGGAACGGATTCGTCCAAAACTAGAAAGTCTTGGACATCATTTTGCACCAACCTTAACCACATTGACTGGGGATGAAATGCATGTCCATGTAGCCAAACACGCAAGACGTACGATAAATCCTCCCAAAGATACATGGGTTGCCTTTGCCGATAATCCCCGGGGTTACAAAATGCTTCCACATTTTCAAATAGGTTTGTGGAATACCCATTTATTTATTTGGTTTGCTGTTATTTATGAAGCACCTCATAAACAAGAGTTTGCTGCCAGATTCACAAAAAAAATAAACAAAATTTATAAAGAGATACCTAAAGATTTTGTTTGGTCTTTAGACCATACAAAACCTGAATCAGTACTACATGGAGAACTGTCAAAAGAGGATTTAAAAGGCATGTTTGATCGGCTTGAAAATATCAAAAAGGCAGAAATCTTATGCGGGTATGAGATTAAACGAGATGATGTTGTGAATTTAAGCACCGAAGACTTCCTACAGCAAGTGGAACAAGTCTTTAATAAAGTAGCACCTTTATATAAGATAGCTCTTAATATTAAATAAAAAACTCCTGAACTTGGTTCGGAGTTTTTCTTTGTTTATTTCATTGATATTCTTTCTCCCGGTGAGGCACTTTTGGCTTTTTTTATCGTTCTATAGGCAGAATAGCTGCTAATGTCCTCAAATTCACCACAAAGTGTCTTTTCTTCTGCTTTACTAGGGACGATTTCTTTGAATCGTCGATATATCGCCATCAACTCATCACGGTCAATTCCTTTTTCGTATGCTCTTTCTATTGCTTCGTAAAATTTTATTACGTCAACAATTTCATCTGTTGTCCAATGGTAATCAATGGGGTATTGGTATTCCATATTGTTTTCACCTGCTTACTATAGTTCTATAGGGCTGTGTTAAATTAGACTGTTGATTTGCGCTCCAGGCACTTCGCTTTCCGCGGGCGGTCCGGGGAGCCTCCTCGGCGCTTAAGCGCCTGCGGGGTCTCCCCTGCCCCGTCCTCCCGCAGGAGTCTTCGTGCCTTCCACACAAATCAACAGAGTTCTAAAAGCACTAATAAACTTTAACACAGCCTACCATTTATGTATAATACCTTTATTTTGCCCATTTTTCACGAATTTGTTCTGCGTCGGTTATTATTCGATTAAATAATTCTGTAACGGCTGGGATGTCTTTGATGAGTCCCATTACCTGTCCTGCCCATGCAAACCCTTCTTCTTCTGCTCCATCATAAATATATCGTTTGTTTGCCTGGCCGCTAATATAATTCTTCAACTGTTCGTAATTGCCATATTCTTTCTCTATTTCGAGTATTTTATTTGTCCATGTATTTGAAATTGCTCGCGCTGGCGCTCCAAGAGTTCGTTTAATTACAACCGTATTCGCTTCAGAGCCTTCTATTAGTCTTTTCTTATAAAGTTCATTGGCATGAACACATTCCTTGGTCGCAATAAAACGTGTACCCATTTCAATTCCTTCTGCTCCCAAGCTAAGAGCTGCCATTAGTCCTCTGCCATCACCAATACCGCCAGAGGCGATTACTGGTATAGAAACTGCATCCACCACTTGAGGAATTAATACGATTGTACCGATATCATCCCTGCCTAGATGGCCGCCGCCTTCCTGCCCCACTACCATTACCGCATCGGCACCTAATTCTTCAGCCTTTACTGCCTGCCTTCTAGCCGCTACAAGCACTAATTTTTTTATTGGTGTTCCTTTTAACTGTTCAAATATCGGAGCAGGATTACCACCAGTCATAGAGACCACAGGGACGTCCTCATCTATAGCTACTTGAAGCATTTCTTCGAAAGGTCTACCGTGCTGACCAATAGCGTAATTAACTCCGAATGGTTTATTCGTTAATTCTTTTACTTTTCTGATTTCTTCCCGAAGTTTAGCTGGACTCTCAAGCGACATTGCTGTAATTTGCCCAAGTCCCCCTGCATTCGAAACAGCTGCAGCTAGCTCAGAATAAGCTAAGTATGCTAAACCTCCCTGTATAACAGGATATTTGATCTTAAGTATATCAGTAACGCGCGTTTGCCAATTCACCGTAACCCCTCCTAAGTATGTTACCTTCATATTCTCCTTTAAAGGTTAATTTTCCTGTTTTATTGAGAAACTAATGTAACACGTGAAAAAGTGTTTATTTACGACACAAAATTCTATGCAAGCAATGCTATTAGTGCTATAATTCATTTGTTTTGTATTGATATTAAACGCATTCTGTATATAAAGAGGTGTGGAAATAAATTGTCTCAAAACCAAACACCGTTATTTAGCGGTTTATTAGAACATGCAAAGAAGAATCCGGTCCAATTTCATATCCCTGGTCATAAAAAGGGTGTTGGTATTGATCCTGATTTTCGAAATTTCATTGGTGATAATGCCTTATCAATAGACCTAATTAATATTGGTCCACTCGATGATCTCCATCAGCCAAAAGGAATGATTAAACAAGCACAAGATTTGGCTGCTGAAGCATTTGGTGCAGATAGAACTTTTTTTTCAGTTCAAGGAACGAGCGGTGCCATTATTGCTATGATTATGGCGGTTTGTGGACCAGAGGATAAAATCATTGTGCCTAGAAATGTGCATAAGTCTGTTATGTCAGCCATTGTCTTCTCGGGTGCGATTCCTGTGTTTATACATCCGGAAATTGATGAGGATTTAGGAATATCCCATGGTATTACAACTGATTCAGTTGAAAAAGCACTGAAACAACATCCAGATGCAAAAGCTGTCTTGGTTATTAATCCAACTTATTTTGGGATTTCCGCAGATTTAAAAAAAATTGTTGAAATTGCTCATTCTCATAACGTTCCCGTTCTTGTTGATGAAGCACATGGGGTTCATATTCATTTTCACGATGAACTGCCTCTTTCGGCTATGCAGGCGGGTGCTGATATGGCTGCAACAAGCGTTCATAAACTGGGCGGTTCGATGACACAAAGCTCTATTCTAAATGTAAAAGAGGGTCTTGTTTCTGCTAAGCATGTTCAAGCTATACTTAGTATGCTGACAACCACCTCAACATCTTATTTATTACTCGCTTCCCTTGACGTAGCCCGTAAACAATTGGCAACGAAAGGGAAAGAGTTAATTGATAAAACAATCAGTCTTGCCCAATCAATTCGAACAAGAATTAATGAAATTGATCATTTACATTGTATTGGGGAAGAAATCTTAGGGTCAAAGGCGACATTTGATTATGATCCGACAAAATTGATTATCTCAGTAAAAGAATTAGGCTTAACTGGGTATGAAGTTGAAATGTGGTTAAGAGAAAGACATAATCTTGAAGTTGAAATGTCTGACCTATACAATATTCTTTGTATCGTAACACTTGGCGACACAGATTATGAAGCCGATATTTTAGTAAAAGCATTAAAAGAGCTTGCGGAAGAACGAGAACATAGGAAGGAAAAGCTTGAACCAATGCCGGTTCTTCTTCCGGACATTCCTGTACTTGCGTTAACTCCAAGAGATGCCTTTTATGCCGATACAGAGGTTATTCCTTTCGAGGAGTCAGAGGGAAGAATTATTGCCGAATTTATTATGGTCTATCCACCAGGAATTCCAATTTTCATTCCCGGCGAAATTATCACAAAAGAAAATTTACATTATATTCGTGAAAACCTTGAAGCTGGTTTGCCTGTTCAGGGTCCTGAAGACGAGGAAATAAAAACCATTAGAGTTATCAAAGAGTATAAGGCTATCAAATAAAAATACAGGATTCCATTGAGGAATCCTGTTTTTATTTAAGTAAGCTTTTATAGTTCTTCTTCTGAATGGTGATCATCGCAACAATTACATCTAGAATAGAGAACTGTTACTTTTTCATCTTCGAAATGATCAATTGTTGAGTCGCAAGCCTGGCAAATGATTGTACCCATCTTTTTTCAATCCCCTTTTCATTATTAATTATACATTACATTGAAAACGCTTTATGTTGTTAATTTAATAATAATATAACACATTAGATTTATCAAGCCTAAATTGTATATCACATTTAATTATTTTTCTCACGAATAGGCCCACTAATTAGCCTTTTTATTTTCCATTTTCAAATTAAGTAACAAAAGAGACATTTATCTCCCTAACTGTTGTCATCTAGGTTTTTACAATGCTAGAATAAAAGAGATATCAATGGGACTAGGGGGGGATGATGATGGCTGAAAACGCATTTATTAAACTAGTGCCTTCATCTGCACAACAAACAATTACGGTAGAAGAAGTAAAAGAACTCTTAAATTATTATAAAGATATTACCAGTAGAACAGGGAATCAAGTTGATTGGGAATATGGCGAATCTGCCTTTCCTTATGAAATGAAAGAAAAAAGTGAAGGTAAAGGGAAATGGTTTTATTTGCAATCAACGAACGAACGTTATTACGCAATCTTAATTGGTGTCGACAAAGAAATCGTTCGCGATGAAGACGGTACGGAAAGAATCCAAACCTACATACAAGTCACTCTTCCGGAACAGTCAACTTTCGGTGATAAAGGCAAAGCAAATGAATTTTGTAAGTTCCTGGCAAAGAAACTAAAAGGAGAATTACACCTTTTTAACGAACGAATCATGTATTATTATCCGAGAAAGTAAGCGCACTCACTCCCATCTGTGGGAGTTTTTTTAATGAGTAAGTAGTGCAAGTGTATAATGAATCGAAGAATAAATCATGAGACTCAGAGACGTTATAAAAAGGGTTTTGGCAGTTGATTGTGTCACTCTATTGCAAAGTGCAAAAGCTAGGTAAAAGAATACAAAAAACATAATAACCTTGTATAATAGTTGGTCATGCTTAGAAAGCCATTCGATTAGCGTAAAACCACTCCAAATCATTAATTGCAATATCATAATCACATAAATCCTCATTATTTTATCACCACTTAAGATCTTTTTCTAAATAAAGATGGTAGTGTTTTAAATATATGATTGATACGCTAATATATTTATTTTTCCATAAAAAAATGAAAGTCCTTTCCATATTACCGGAAAGGACTTTCTTATGGTCTATTTTAAAACATGAATTGGTGTACCAAGTGCTACCTCAGCAGCTTCCATCGTGATTTCACCTAATGTTGGATGAGCATGGATAGTCAAAGCTAAATCTTCGACTGTCATACCTGCTTCAATTGCCAACCCTAGTTCAGCAATCATATCAGACGCGCTTGCACCAGCAATTTGTGCACCGATCAACACACCATCTTCTTTACGTGAAACTAATTTCACAAAGCCATCTGCGCTGTCTAGAGATAGAGCACGACCATTTGCTGCAAATGGGAATTTCGCTGAAGTAACATCAATTCCTTCTTGTTTTGCTTGTTCTTCAGTATAACCGACGCTAGCTAGTTCTGGATCTGAGAATACAACAGCCGGAATAGCTAAGTAGTCAATTACAGCATTATGCCCTCCAATGGCTTCAGCTGCAATTTTACCTTCGTAAGATGCCTTATGTGCTAATTGAGGACCCGCTACCACATCACCAATCGCATAAATGTTAGAAACGCTTGTACGGCACTGATTATCAATCTCAATGAGTCCACGATCTGTAAGCTTCACACCGACTTGTTCAAGACCCATTTCATCTGTGTTTGGCCGGCGTCCAACCATTACAAATACATAATCTGCTTCAATCTTCTTTTCTTCGCCTTTAACTTCAAAGGTTACAACTACACCATTTTCAGTTTCTTCTACACCTTTAGCCATAGCCTTTGTATAGAATTCAGCACCTTTTTTCTTCATGGTTTTCTTAACAAGGGCAGCCATTTGCTTCTCAAACACACCAAGACCTAATATCTCGTCTGCTCCTTCTAGAATGGTTACTTGAGTACCGAAGTTCGCATAGGCACCTCCAAGTTCGATTCCGATGACACCGCCGCCGATAACTACAATTTTTTCAGGAAGTTCTTGTAAATTAAGCGCACCTGTTGAATTAAGTACTCGTTTTGAGTATTTAAAAGTTGGCAGCTCAATTGGCCGAGAACCTGATGCAATAATCGCATTCTTGAAGTTGTATGTTTGTGCAGAATTTTCACCAATCACTCGTAATGAATTTCCGTCCACAAAATATGCCTCACCACGGACGATTTCTACCTTATTCCCTTTTAATAGCCCCTCAACACCACCAGTTAACTTTTTCACGATTCCAGCTTTCCATTCTTGAACCTTTGAAAAATCAACCTTTACATTTTCTGCAGTAATCCCGAATGACTCAGAGTGTTTTGCCACTTCGTAACGGTGTCCAGCAGCAATTACCGCTTTAGAGGGAATACAACCAACGTTTAAACAAACGCCGCCAATATATTCTTTTTCTACTATCGTTACCTTTTGACCTAACTGGGCTGCACGAATAGCAGCCACGTAACCGCCAGGACCAGCACCTATAACTATAGTATCAGTATCAATTGCAAAATCTCCTACTACCATTTGTTACGCCTCCATTAACAATAGTTCTGGATCGTTCAATAATCTCTTAATATGATTTAACGCATTTTGAGCTGTTGCCCCATCAATCATTCTGTGGTCAAAGCTTAATGATAATGCTAATACTGGAGCTGCTACAATTTCACCATCGCGTACGATTGGTTTTTCTGCAATTCTGCCTACACCAAGAATTGCTACTTCAGGATGATTAATGACAGGTGTAAACCATTGCCCGCCAGCAGAACCAATATTTGAAATCGTGCAAGATGCACCCTTCATTTCATTAGGAGCAAGCTTTCCATCACGCGCTTTACCAGCTAATTCATTGATTTCATTTGAAATTGAGAATACTGATTTGCGATCAGCATCTTTAACAACTGGTACCAATAAACCTTTTTCTGTATCAGCAGCAATTCCTATATTATAGTAATGCTTATGGATAATTTCACTTGTTGCGTCATCAAGTGATGTATTTAACGCAGGGAATTCACGTAAAGCACTCGTTAATGCTTTTACGATGTAAGGTAAGAACGTAAGCTTAATTCCTTTTGCCGCAGCAACCTCTTTGAATTTTTTACGATGTGCAACAAGTTTCGTTACATCGACTTCATCCATAAGCGTTACATGTGGTGCTGTATGCTTTGAATTTACCATCGCTTTAGCAATTGCTTTACGAATACCGCTCATTTTTTCACGAGTTTCAGGATATTCACCTTGTGGAATTGGAGCAGCTTTTGGTGCCTGTGGTGCCTCACCTTCCGCAGCAACTGGTGCTGGAGTTTCTGTCGCTTGTGGTGCCGTAACAGCTGCACCACCGCTTAGGAACACATCAATATCACTTTTAACAATACGGCCATTTTTACCAGAGCCAGGAACTTGTGTAATTTCTACACCTTTATCACGAGCATATTTACGAACAGATGGCATTGCTATGATTTTGCGGTTAGGATCTACTTCCGCTTGTCCTTGGCCTTGTGGGTGTGTTACTCCAATACCGTATGCAGGTGGTGCAGGCGGCGGTGTTGTTTGTCCCTCAGGAACTGCTGCAGTAGCTGGTGTAGGTGCGGCTGGTGCTTCTTGTTTTGGAGCTTCTTCAGCATGGTCGTCACCTTTGAATTGAAGGTTTTCGTAACCAGGTGCGTCAAATGTTACTAACACCTGTCCAACTGTCGCAACAGTTCCTTCAGCTACTAAAACTTCAAGCACAGTACCTTCAACAGGTGAAGGAATCTCCACTACTGCTTTATCATTTTGTATTTCGCAAAGTACATCGTCTTCCTGGACTTTATCACCTGGCTTTATGAACCATTTAACAATCTCGCCTTCATGTATACCTTCACCAATGTCAGGCATTTTAAATTGGAATGTGGTTGCGGTTGCGCTCACTGGGATTCATCCTCCTATTTTTGCATATATTTCTGCCGGTCAATAATTAGAAATAAGTGGGAAACAGTATTACTATTCCCCAACTTATATTAGAATGTTAATACTTTTTTCGCTGTTTCGATTACGTCTTTATAGTTTGGAAGCCAAACAGCTTCTGCCTGTGGGAATGGGTAAATCGTATCTGGTGCTGCTACACGCAAGACAGGTGCTTCTAAACTTAAAATAGCACGGTCGTTAATTTCAGCCACAACATGTGCACCTACACCAGCTTGTTTTTGTGCTTCTTGAACTACAATTGCACGGCCTGTTTTTTCAACAGAAGCAATAATAGTTTCGATATCAATCGGACTAACCGTACGTAGATCGATAACTTCAGCAGAGAATCCTTCCTTCGCCAGCTCTTCAGCAGCTTTTAGTGACTCATGAACCATCGCACCATAAGTAATGATGGAAATATCCGTACCTTCACGTTTCACATCTGCCTTACCAAGAGGAATAGTATATTCACCTTCAGGGACTTCTTGACGGAAAGAACGGTATAATTTCATATGCTCAAGGAAAATAACTGGGTCATTATCACGAATAGATGAGATAAGAAGGCCTTTCGCATCGTATGGTGTTGATGGGATAACTACTTTTAGCCCTGGTTGCTGTGCCATTAATCCTTCTAAACTGTCAGCGTGCATATCTGGTGTATGTACGCCACCTCCGAATGGTGAACGGAATGTGATTGGAGCACTGAATTTTCCGCCTGTACGGAAACGAAGGCGAGCAGCTTGTCCAGAAATGGAATCCATAACTTCATATACAAAGCCAAAGAATTGGATTTCTGGAACAGGTCGGAAGCCTTGTAGAGCTAGACCAACAGCTAAACCGCCGATACCTGATTCAGCTAATGGTGTATCAAATACACGATCCTCGCCGAATTCGCTTTGTAATCCTTCTGTTGCACGGAAAACACCGCCGTTTAAGCCTACATCTTCACCAAAAACTAATACATTCGGGTCATTTTTTAATTCCACACGCATTGCATCTGTAATTGCTTGAATCATTGTCATTTGAGCCATGACTTACTTCGACTCCTTTGCTGAATAAATTTCATATTGCTCTTTTAAGTTTTGAGGTAAGTCCGTATACGTAATATTGATTAGGTCCGTTACCTTTTGCTTAGGAGCAGCATCTGCTTTTTTAAGCGCGTCTTTAATTTCTTCTTTTGCTTGTTCGATTACTTCATTTTCTTTTTCCTCACTCCATAGGCCTTTCTTTTCAAGGAATTTACGGAAACGAACTAGCGGGTCTTTCTTTTCCCATTCATTATCTAATTCAGCAGTACGATAACGTGTTGGATCATCACCGGCCATTGTGTGTGGACCATATCGGTATGTTAACGTTTCAATAAATGTAGGTCCTTCTCCGTTAATCGCACGCTCACGTGCATCACGAACTGCAGCATAAACTGCTAATGGGTCCATACCATCGACTTGGATACCAGCTATACCTGCAGCAACAGCTTTTTGAGCAAGTGTTTTTGCTGCAGTTTGTTTTTCAACAGGAGTTGATATTGCAAAGCGGTTATTTTGAGCAATAAAGATTGCTGGAGCATTGTATGCACCCGCAAAGTTCATTCCTTCATAGAAGTCACCTTGAGATGTTCCGCCATCACCTGTATATGTAAGAGCAACAGCTTTAACTCCACGTTTTTTCAATCCTAAGGCAACACCTGCAGCTTGAACGTACTGGGCCCCAATAATAATTTGAGGAATCGCAACATTAACTCCTTCAGGAATCTGTCCGCCTGCTAAATGACCTCTGGACCATAAGAACGCTTGATATAATGGCAGACCATGCCATACAATTGGTGGAACATCACGATAACCAGGAAGAATAAAGTCTTCTTTTTCAAGAGCGAACTGAGAAGCTAACTGAGAAGCTTCCTGCCCTGCAGTTGGTGCATAGAATCCAAGACGTCCTTGACGATTTAAAGAAATAGAACGCTGGTCAAGAATACGAGTATAAACCATACGGCGCATTAATTCCTGAAGCTGTTCATCGCTTAAATCAGGCATTGCTGATTCATTAACGACTTCGCCTTCTTCATTTAATATTTGAAGCGTTGTAAACTGATTTTCTACAGCTTCGAGTACTTTCTTAGCATCGAGCTGAGCATTTTGGGTTTTAGATGCCATTCGTCACATCTTCCTTTCTCTCATTACAATAATGTAAAAAAATAAATTCACTCATATTAGATTACCCAAAAACCTTACACAACATTAACGATTACCTTACTTTAGTTATCTGTTGTTCTGTACTATAAATTTTTGCGAAGTTAATAGTACAATAATTAATTCCATATTGAGTTTACAACAACTCAATACACTCGTCAAATACTATGTTTTAATAATTTTACAACATGTATATATTATTAACTTAATCTCAATCTAAAAGTTCTGTACCACCTACCGATCCATTCTGTTATATTAATATATTTCACTTAGTTAACAAAAAAATCGACCACGACGGTCGATTATTTAAGCATTTTCAAGTTTAAGTCCTGCTTCTCGATAAAATTCTAGTTTTTTCTTATTGTATTGTGCAGTTAATTCATTAAATTCTTCATTTTTGTCATATACCTTTTTATAGATAGTATTTAAATTGGTAACATGATCTTCTAGCTTTTCGTACGAAACACTCTCATTTTTTAACATGAGATACAATTCTTTATCACTATCTAATGCATTTGAATATTCCTTTGTCAGTTGACTATGTACTTTATATCTATTCCTCATGATTTCCAATAGTTCAGAAGCTTTTTTCTTTTGATCATGGTCGTTTATTTCATTATTTATTTCTTCTGCCTGTTTAAATTCAGTTTTTGATGCATTGATACTGTCAATTTCCTTTTGTAAATGCTCTCTTCTTTTATTAATGATTGAAAGTGCTTCGTCAGAAAGCTTAACAATCTCATCATGCTGCTTCATACCTAGGGCCATTATTTTATTATAAATTTCCTTTTCTTGCTTTTCTAACTCTACAAGGGGCTCTTGCTGCTCCTCAAATAATTTTTCTGCTTCTACCACGTTTTCTAAGGCTTGATACATTCTTTCAGTTGTCTTTTCTTTGCTAACGCATCCAGTTAATAAGCAACTAATTGCGAAAACAGAAAAAATAATACGATTAATTCTGCCTATTGACACTTTGCAACCCCCTTAATGATTACAATTCTTACTATATCTATACTTCATATGTTTGACAATATCTCATACAACAATTAACTTTTTAAGAATTGTCTGATAGACTAATGAATATTAATATTTTAGATTTTATACAGGAGTGAATGGAATCATGTTAATGATGGATGATATCATTCGAGACGGCCACCCTACATTAAGAAAAGTAGCGACTGAAGTATCAATGCCGCCATCGGACGAAGAGAAAGCAATACTTGAAAGTCTTTTAGAATATGTGAAAAACAGCCAAAACCCTGAAATTTCTTCCCAATATGGATTACGACCTGGAATCGGTTTAGCTGCGCCGCAAATCAATGTCTCAAAGCGTATGATTGCTGTTCATCTTCATGATGACAGAGGTAATTTATACAGCTATGGATTGTACAATCCCAAAATTGTCAGTCATTCTGTCGAAAAAGCTTATTTGGTTTCAGGAGAAGGCTGCCTTTCAGTAGACGAGGAAATTCCAGGATATGTAGAAAGGTTTGCTCGAATTACGGTAAAAGGAACTTCCCTTGAAGGCGAAGAGATTAAGCTCCGTTTAAAGGGTCTTCCAGCGATTTGCTTTCAACATGAAATTGATCATTTAAATGGAATTATGTTTTATGATCATATCAATAAACAAGATCCCTTCAAACCAATTGAAGGTGCCATTGCTATCGAAAGATAAAAAATGCGCAAGTGCTCCTAGGCCCTTGCGCATTTCTCTATTTATATGAGTTTTAATTCCTTCAATCCATTCCATATTCCATCTTTCGAAACATCCGTGGTCACAATGTTCGCAAGTGCCTTAGCCTCGGGAACGCCATTCCCCATTGCAACGCCGGTTCCAACAGCTTTAAGCATTTCTAAATCGTTTAAGCCGTCACCGAATGCATAAACATCCTTTAAATCAAACCCCAACCTATCAATCATTTGTTTTATCCCTTCAGCTTTAGAGCCACCTTTTGGTAAAACATCGACTGAATATGGATGCCATCTTATAAAATCAAATTCAGGAAAATGATCAAAATAGAACTGCTCCTCACCCTCTTTACAGAATAGTAAGGATTGATAAATCTCTTTGTCGACATAGAAATTTTTGTCCTCTTCTGGATGTGGAAATAACAAGCTGCCTAAACTTGTTTCAATATAAGGATGAAACTGAGTAGTACTCTTCATGGTTAATTCGTTCATAAAAATCAACGGATGGTCTTTAGCAGTTGTTTCCTGTAGAAATCTTTTCAATTCGGTTTTGTTTAGGGGATTCTTATAAATCGCTTCATTTTCAAACACAACATACTGCCCATTGAAACTAACGTAGGAATCAATATCTAGTTCTTTTTTCAAACTTGTAAACATAAAAGGCGCTCTTCCCGTTGCAATCGCTACAAACACACCATTCTCCTTCAATGTTTGGATTGCTTTTTTCGTACTGCTAGGAAGTTTTTTTTCATGGTCGAGCAAAGTTCCATCTATATCAAAAAAAACAATTTTATTCATATAATTCTAACTCCTCTTTACTTTTATAACAGAAAAGCCCTTCTATAATTTTCCTCTTATAAACACTAACGATAACAGGAATAAATGTCAATTTATTAAACTTTCATAATTCTTCCATATTTATCCATGAAAGAAATCCTGTTTATACCATATAATATTAGTATAAAAATGATTAAATAAAAAAATTTACAATAAACTATCATGGCTTGCTTTACATTGGACAAGGATCGTTTAAAATAGGAAGTAAGGAGATGATCCACTATGTTAAAGAAGCTAAGAAAGAAGCTCTTAAAACAGTGGAACGATTTACTGCGAAAAAAATCAATTGCCTAACTACAACTTTTTTCGAGCCCTTCAAACTTGCGAAGGGCTCCTTCCTTATTGTAAATTGATTATCAGTGTTTTATTTACATATTTTTTCTAATAGGTCCAAGCCTTTACTTTTTAGGTGAAAAGTGAATTTAAATGAAAAAAATGTAATTATTTTATATAATAGAAAAAGTCATGATCGATTAAGGAGCGATTTTATTATGGTATTTAAAGTTTATTTTCAAGAAAACATCAAGGAAGTTCCAGTCAGAGAGAACACAAAGGTTCTTTATGTTGAAGGAGAATCTGTTAGGGATGTTCGAAAAAAAATAGTAGATCGTGGGTACAATGTTGAATTTGTACAAGAAGTAAGCGGAGCATTTTTAGAATATGAAAAACAAAATGTAGATTATAATGTATTGGAGATTTGATAATTTATGAAATTTGTAAAAAATGACCAAACTGCTGTCTTTGCTTTAGGCGGTTTGGGAGAAATCGGAAAAAACACATATGCAGTACAGTTTCAGGATGAAATCATCCTGATTGATGCAGGTATTAAGTTTCCAGAGGACGAGTTATTAGGAATTGATTATGTTATTCCTGATTATACCTACTTAGTAAAAAATGAAGATAAAATTAAAGGATTATTTATTACCCACGGACACGAAGACCATATCGGCGGTATTCCATATCTGTTACGAGAAGTAAATATTCCCATTTACGGCGGCAAGCTGGCATTAGGACTTATTAAAAATAAACTGGAAGAACATGGGCTATTAAGAACGGCAAAGTTAAATGTAATTCAAGAAGATGATGTGATAAAGTTCCGCAAGACATCTGTTTCTTTTTTCCGTACAACACATAGTATCCCTGATTCATACGGTATCGTTGTAAAAACCCCGCCAGGACAAATCGTCCATACAGGTGACTTCAAATTCGACTTTACACCAGTAGGTGAACCGGCTAATTTAACCAAAATGGCTGAAATCGGAAAAGAAGGCGTATTATGCTTATTATCAGATAGTACCAATAGTGAAATACCTGAATTTACAATGTCTGAACGTCTTGTTGGCGAAAGTATTGATGATATTTTCCGGAAGGTCTCCGGCCGCGTTATTTTCGCTACCTTTGCCTCTAATATTTACAGACTGCAGCAAGTTGTTGAAGCTGCAGTTGCGAACGGAAGAAAAGTTGCTGTTTTTGGACGCAGTATGGAATCTGCAATTACGATTGGTCAAGAGCTTGGCTATATAAATGCACCAAAAGAAACGTTTATCGAAGCAAATCAAATCAACCGACTCCCAGCTGACAAGGTAACCATTTTATGTACTGGAAGCCAAGGTGAAGCTATGGCTGCCTTATCTAGGATTGCAAATGGTACGCATAGACAAATTCAAATTATCCCAGGGGATACTGTTGTATTCTCATCATCACCGATACCTGGAAACACAATTAGTGTTAACCGGACAATAAACATGTTGTTCCGAGCAGGTGCTGAAGTGATACACGGAAAACTTAGTAACATTCATACTTCAGGGCATGGCGGACAAGAAGAACAAAAACTAATGCTCCGTTTGATTAAACCAAAGTTTTTTATGCCTATCCATGGAGAATATAGAATGCAGAGAATGCATGCTAAACTTGCAGTTGACTGTGGTGTGGAAGAAGAGAATTGTTTTATTATGGACAATGGTGAAGTATTAGCTCTTTCTGAAAACAGTGCGCAAGTAGCAGGGAAAATCCCTTCAGGCTCCGTTTATATTGATGGCAGCGGTATTGGCGACATCGGAAATATTGTTTTACGTGATAGAAGGATCCTTTCAGAAGAAGGATTGGTCGTTGTAGTAGTTAGCATTAACATGAAAGACTTCAAAATAGCTTCAGGTCCTGACCTTATCTCTAGAGGTTTTGTCTATATGAGAGAATCGGGCGATTTAATTAACGACGCTCAAAACCTGATTACTAAGCACTTAAATAAGGTAATGGAACGAAAAACAAGTCAATGGTCAGAAATTAAAAATGAAATTACTGATACTTTAGCTCCATTCCTTTATGAAAAAACAAAACGCAGACCAATGATTTTACCAATCATTATGGAAGTATAAGAAAAAGCGGAAGTGCCTCGTGGCGCTTCCGCTTTTCTTATTGTCTAGCTCCAGCGCCTAGGGGCTTCCGCTTTTCTTATTGCATAACTTTTCTTTCGAATCGATCGATATCTTCGTCAGTTCCTATTACAATTAATACATCGTTTGCTTGGATATCTTCATTCGGTTTTGGAGACACGATGATATCCATACCTCTTTTAATCGCTACTATATTTAATCCATATTTCTTTCGAATGTCTAAATCAATGATGGTATGACCGCTAATCTTACTGTTTGCTACGATTTCAACGATACTATGTTCATCCGATAACTCAAGATAATCCAACACACTGCTCGACGCCATATTATGAGCTATTCTTCTTCCCATATCTCGTTCGGGATGAACAACCTTATCAGCGCCTATCTTCACAAGCACTTTCTCATGATAATCATTTTGAGCTTTAACCGTAATATGATTTACTCCTAGTTCTTTTAAGATCAGAGTAGTTAAGATACTAGATTGAATATCATCACCAATCGCAACAATAACATGATCGAAATTTCGAATACCTAGACTCTTTAGTACTGCCTCATCCGTTGTATCTCCCACAGCAGCGTGAGAAGCTATCATCGCGTAGGCATTTACTCTTTCTTCATTTTTATCAATTGCCAGTACTTCAAAACCTTCATCTGAAAGTGTACGACAAATACTGCCTCCAAAACGGCCAAGTCCTATTACTGCAAAATTTTTCTTCAACTAAAACTCCCCCAGCAAAATCAATTAACCATTTTCATTTTATCATATCCAAATTAGTTGAATATACTTATTTATCCGTTACTATTTTTGTTGTGCACTTTCTTGAAGTATAGGTAAATGAAAACCGCTGCCACTGCTACGATTACCAATATTGGCATATTACCGACAATTAAAACAAATAACCCTGAAATAGCTGCTAAAAGCATGTTTGTGCTTTTCATAAATTGTTTTTTTGTTTTATCCCAAGTATTAAGGTTTTCATCTTCAAGATTTGGTACTATAACCTTATTTTCAAAAAGTGATACATGAACGGTAGATAATGAAGTCTGATTTTCTAAGTATTTCATTCTTCCTTGAATCGTTTCAATTTCCTCTTGTACTGCAGCGAGGTCTGCTGAGATTTTCAAAAGATCTTCTGTCTTTTGTGCTGATTGCATAAACGATGTTAACCGTTCCTCCACTACTCTTTTTGCCTTTAGTCTTGAGTCAAGGTCAACATACTCTTCGGTAACATCTGTACCGGTAATATTCCTCTGTAGAATCTCAGCTGCCTGCCCCTCAGCATCATGCAAAAAGGCTTGGAAATTTTTTTGAGGAATGCGAACAGTAATATGCCCGCTTACTTGTTCTACACCGTCCTTAGGACACATTGGATTCAGAGATATAGCCGCCTAGTTTTATTACCTGTTCCTCAATTTTTTGCAATGTTTCTTCGAATTTCTTTACACGAAGCTGTAAATCTGCTTGATAAATGACCATTTGGTTAGGAGCTTCTAATTCTGCCGGAGCTGCTTTCTCTTGTTTTGCATGATTATCCAATGATACTTGTGACTTTTCTTCCATAGCAGGCTGACCAGAATCCATTGCCGTACTACTGTCACTACTCTTCTTTAATTCTTCACTTTTACTGCTCGAACTGCAGGCAGCTAGGAAAAGAATCAGAGAAAGTATGACAATAAATTTGATTACTTTTTTCATTTCGGTAACCCCCTCTTGCCTATTTATAAATACCGACGTTAAAAAATTAGGATGGTTACATAAAAATAAAAAGACTGCTCGTTTGGTTACGAACAGCCCTTCATTGTTTATTCTGTTTTTTCTAATTCATCCAGTACACGGTTAACTCGCTTTTCAAGCATTTTCATGCCGCTGCCGCCTGCTTGGAAGTGGCGGAGTTTGCCTTCACGGTCGAATACGTAATAGGCAGGGACATATTGATTTTCAAATGCTTCTGTTAGTTTATGTTCACTGTCAACAAAAATCGGCTGATTGATTCCATGCTCTGCAGCCACCTGCTTGATTTGCTCTAGGTCTAAATCCTCTTCAGATCTAGGCATATGAACAGCCACCACATTTAATTTATCTTTATATTGATCTCGGAATTGATTAACTTGCGGCATAGCCTCTTTACATAGGTAACAGCTGACTGACCAGAAATGAATAAGTGTTGGTTTATCACCCACTAAATCATCTTTTGTGACTTCTCCATTTAACCATTCAACGGCACCAGTTAATTCCGGCATTGGCTCACGTAGTTTCATGACATATCCCCTTTTTAAAAAAGACCTAACTCGGAAGGTTAGGTCTATCTTATTAGACTAAAGTATTAAGCATTAAGAGTAGCTTGTCCTGGTTTCCAGTTTGCCGGGCATAAACCGCCAGTTTGTAATGCTTGAAGTACACGCAATGTTTCATCTACATCACGGCCGATGTTGTTGTGGTTAACGACAGAATACATTAATTCACCTTCTGGGCTGATAATAAATAAGCCGCGAAGTGCAATTCCTTCTTCTTCAATTAAAACGCCATAGTCGCGTGCAACAACGTGGTTAGTGTCTGCAGCTAATGGATAGTTTAGTTCACCAAGGCCATTGTTTTTGCGGTCTGTATTAATCCATGCAAGGTGTGTATGTATTGTATCAGTAGAAGCACCAATAACAACTGCATCAAGATCATCGAATTCTTCATATCGATCAGAAACTGCAGTAATCTCTGTAGGACATACAAAAGTGAAATCCATTGGATAGAAGAATAACACAGTCCATTTGTCATTTTTCATGTTTTCTTCAAGGCTGACTTTTCCAAATTCTTTGTTCGGTAATACGGCATCCATTTCAAATCTAGGTGCTTGCTTAGCTACCATGCGTTCTGGCATGCTTAATCCCTCCAATTAGTTTAATAAATAGTCCCTTAATTGGTTTACCCCATCTACTTATAGAATAAACGACAATATGTAACAATCTTTTCTAATTTTCAGTTTAACATTTTTATACAAGAGAATAAACTAATACGCTCTTAGAATATGTGTCGCATCAATTTCCTTTAAATGTGATATAGCTGGTGAGTATATTGATTGCAACCTCTATTGCCTCTTCCTTTGGATTTAATTTGGCATGATGCAGTCCATAAGGTGAGTCCACTCCGAGCCAAAACATTAATCCAGGAATTTCCTTCAACATGTAACCGAAATCTTCTCCTGTCATCGCTTCTTGACATTCAATGACATTAATAGAAGTCTGTGTTCTCATAAATTGAATAAAATCTTTTGTTATTTCCTCATCATTGTATACCTGGTGGTACATCGCACCGTAATCAATCACTGCTTCACATTCAAAACTAGTCTCTATACCTTTTACCACTGCATCGATTCGTTGTTTAACCTTATCCATTGAATCATCAGAAAGTGTACGAATCGTTCCTTCGAGTCTTGCCTTTTCAGCTATAATATTTTGCACGGTTCCGCTAGTAATTTTGCCAATCGTTATGACAGCACTATCTAATGGATTAACATTGCGTGAAATGATGGTTTGAAGTTGTCCGACAAGTGAGCAAGCAGCTATTACCATATCATTCGTTAAATGCGGATATGCAGCATGCCCTCCCTTACCTTTTAGGTCAATAAACAGCTCTGATGTATTTGCAAATAATAACCCTTCTTTTAGGGCAATGGATCCAACAGGATACTCTGGTGCGATATGTAAGGCAAAAATAATATCTGGCTTCCATTCCTGCATAATGTCGGATTTTAGCATGGGTTCCGCTCCGCCGGGTCCCTCTTCTGCAGGTTGAAAAATAAATAAAATGTTATCATCAATTGGATTATCGACAAAGTGCGTTAACACACCTAGAGCAATACTCATATGAAAATCGTGACCGCAAGCATGCATTTGTTCCGCATGCGTTGATGAGAACTCTAGATCCGTTTCTTCGACGATTGGCAAACCATCAATATCTGCCCGATAACCAATTGTTTTTCTTGGATTTAAACCATGAACTTTAACGAAAAGACCCGTTTTCCATTTTTTTATGGATAATCTCTCTTGTGATAGATTTTCTATATACGATAATAAATAAGCTTGTGTTTTATATTCTTGAAATCCTAATTCAGGAATTAAATGCAAATCACGTCTGATTTTTATAAAAGGGTTCATTCTATCACTCCTTTACTAGAAAGAAAGCGTGGAGAGTATCCACGCTTTCCATTTTCCTTAAGTTTATAACTGGCGAAGCTCTTGCATAATTTCCGTTTTAGATTTTGTTTTCTCATCAATATCCTTAATTTTTCTAGCAGGGGTTCCAGCTACGACTGTATAAGGAGGAACATCCTTCGTAACCACTGCACCAGCAGCAACCACTGATCCTTGTCCAACTCTAACTCCTTCTAACACCACTGCGTTTGCACCAATTAGGACATCATCTTCGATAATGACAGGTTGTGCGGATGGTGGTTCGATAACACCAGCTAGAACTGTACCAGCACCAATATGACAGTTCTTTCCGACAGTAGCTCTTCCACCAAGTACAACACCCATGTCTATCATGGTTTTTTCGCCAATAACTGCTCCAATATTAATAACAGCACCCATCATGATTACTGCATTGTCGCCAATTTCAACTTGGTCACGAATCGTTACGCCTGGTTCGATTCGGGCATTAATATTTTTAGTATTTAATAATGGAATCGCTGAATTACGGCGATCATTTTCCACTACGTAATCTTCAATCTTTGCTTGGTTTGATTCTAACGCCGGGTTAATGTCAGACCATTCACCAAAAACCACACCAGTATTACCATTAATAAAAGTTTTAGAATTGCTTCCAAAATCGATACCTTCTAAATCACCTTTCACATAAACCTTTACAGGTGTTGATTTTTTGCTGTTTTGAATAAAAGAAATAATTTCGTTTGCATCCATCATTTTCATATAGTCTTTACCTCCAAATATAATTAAAATTTACTTTACCAAAATAAAGTGTTGAAAACAAGAAAAATGAATATAAATCATTCGTTGCTTTGATTACTATGTTCTTTAATGAGATCCACGAACGCTTGTACTTGTTTGAGCTTAAAAGAAGATTCGTACGCTAGTAACCAAGTATCACGTTGAAGAGATTCACCATTTTCATCTAATAACGGAATTTTATAAATTTCTCTTTCACTATTATTCAACGTTATGCCCGGTAAGATTGAATATCCTAAACCATTAAAGGTTAATTGCTTACATGTCTCAATTTGATCGACAACAATGGTTCTTTTGGGAGAGGTTTTGAATTGGCGCATCCACCAATCTTGTATTTCTTGATAATAATTAGAATCACTTTTAAATTGGATGAAAGGTCTGTCTGTTTCCAATAACTGTTCGGGTCTGGTAATATCACGATCAACTAAAAAGAGCGGATCGCTGAATAGTTTAATTTTAACCCCTTTCCAGTCTGGCATTCCTCGAATAATACCAATATGTACTTGATCATCATATAAACTTTTCAGTATTTCACTGCTCCATCCAGTAATTAGTGATATCCTTGCTTGCGGATAAGTATCGCTATATTTTTTTAAAACGGGCGGCAGCCAATTTTGACCTACGATTGAAGCCACTGCAATTTTTAATGTTCCTGATACACCCGATTGAAGGGAGTGTATTGTTTCCCGAACCTTTTCTTCTTTACCAAGAACTTCGTTTACAAATTGAATGACATGTTCACCTGCAGGGGTGAGGGCAAGTCCTTTCTGTGAGCGGATAAATAGTTTCGTTCCCCACTCTTTCTCTATGGTTTGCAGCCGTTGTGACAACGCTGGCTGTGATACGAAAAGCCTCTCCGAAGCTTTACGCATGTTCATCTCTTGAGCTAGTACAGATAATAAGTGAAATTCAGATATAGAGGACAAAACCATCCACCTTTATACTTTATTAAACATCACTATCTTATTATATAGAGAAAATTAAAAGTTTTCATTACTAAGCTTTATTTTTATTAGAAAAAAGCCCTGCATATTATGCAGAGCCATGTTTTTGTTTTGGAATGAAAGATATTAGGATTAAACTTATTATGGCAAAGGTAAGGACGACATAATATACCCAGTGTAAGGATTGAGTAAGACCTTCCTGCAGTAGTTCTTTCACATTTATATGTAATTCTGCCCGTTCTTTATCCTTTAATAACAGGTTAACTGAATCCACTGATAGTTTTTCTTCTGTACTGCCAGCATTTGCACTTAGATAGTTTGCAAGTCGATTATTAAGAATTCCTCCAAGTAAAGCTGCGCCAATAGTGTTTCCTAGATTCCGCATAAACATATTAGCAGCGGTTGCTGCCCCTCTTTGCTGCCAACTTACAGTGCTTTGAATTGAAACAATAAAAGCAGTTGACGTTAAACCCATACCAACACCAACAATAAAAGAACCTGCAGCCGCCCAGAGAGGTCCTGAGGAGGAAGTCATGGTAACAAATACTACACTGCCAATGATTAAGGCTGCAGCGCCAATAAGGGAAGTTTTACGGTATCCTATAGAATTTAACATCTTTCCAGAAAAAGTAGACGCAATCGGCCAGCCAATAGACATCGCTGTTAGTGTAAACCCCGCAACAATCGGTGATTGTTCCATTACCCCCTGTACAAATGTAGGAAGAAAACTCGAAATTCCAATCAGCATGATTCCTGTGGTTAAACTTGTTACATTGGCTATGAAAATAGACCGTTCCCTCCAAATATTAAACGGCATGACAGGTTCTTTCGCGCGGCCTTCATGAACAACAAAGATACTAATAGTGAACATAAATAGGACGGCTAAACTCATGATTTGCCAGGAACCCCATGACCATCTTCCTCCACCCTCAACGAGTAAAAACATTAATGATGAGATAGAAATAGTTAATAAAAACGTACCTATGTAATCGATTTTGTGTTTTTTCTTCTCAACGTTTTCATGTAAAAAGACTCCTATACCAATCAAAGAGAGTATCCCCAGTGGAATATTGATCCAAAACACATAATTCCAGCTTACATACTGAACAAGTAACCCACCCACAGCTGGTCCCGTGACAGCAGAAATTCCCCATACACTTGCTAGGTAACCCTGGACTTGCGCCCTTTCTTCAGCTGAATAAATATCGCCTACTATAGTGGTGGCGATAGGCGTAACAGCTCCTGCCCCAAACCCTTGGATTAACCGAAAAAGAATAAGGGATTCCATCGACGTGGCAAATCCGCAAAGAATGGATCCAATTAGGAAAATAATGATTCCGATAAAGAGAATAGGTTTTCTACCGAATAAATCTGATAATTTACCATAAATTAGCACTGTTACCGCATTCATCAATAGATAAGCTGAAAACACCCAACTATAGAGAGTAAAGCCTCCTAAGTCAGCCACAATTGCCGGCATGGCTGTTGAAACAATCGTTGCTTCTATCGCTCCCATGAACATGGCAAGCATGACTGCTGCTAGGACAAGTGGTCTATTTGTCTTTCCTCTTTTAGGCTGGGAAATCGGAGCACTCACTTTCACACCACTACTTTCTCGACTGAAAATAATACAGCCCCCTTTTGGGAGCCTTATTTATCACTTTTATTCATTTTATTAACAGCTAAATTTAACTGCGTTAACACAGTACTTCTCGGCAATATACCTTCGAAATACCCATCCTCTGTGTCTACACAAAGAAAGGGATGATTTACTAAGAGCCGAAGACAGGTTCTGATGGAAGCAGTATTTTTAACTCGAGGTACAGATGCATTCATTACTTCTTCCACTCTTTTTTTTTCAAGTTGTTCAAATTCTATTCTTTCTAGACCGAGAATCGAATCCATTATAATTGGGGTACTAATTAGACCGTGTAATTTGTAATTAGGATCTAATACAGGTATTGCCGTATATCCACTCTTCGTTAAAACTAATAAGGCATGTTCAAGGTTATTTCCAACCTGTACATGAGCAACCCGCTCAGATGGAATCATTAACTTTCGTATATCTATCTCTAAAAATTCTCCACTGTGAAGACTTATCATCGCCGAAAACTCCTCAATGTTTGTTATACCACATGTATATTCTACCATAGTTTTTGAAGAACTGGGTTTTTTTATAATAAAACAGAAAAAGATAGGAACCGTTACCGGTTCCTACTGGATTAAATCAAAAATTTCGATTGTGATCATGTCAACATTATCAAATTGATAACGCTTTGGCTTTTCCTTTTCATTATATATTTCCAATTCAAATGTTTCTGTTTTTGGATGAAATGTTACCTGACACTTTCTTTCGCCATTCACTTCGAAATAGCGTTGTGCCGGTTCACCTCCATTAGACTGTTCCTGAAGGTTTTTTAACCGGGTTAATATCCCTTGAAGCTGTGACATATGCTCCGTCTCCTTTCAAACACAAGCAAACTTTCTACTGTTATGTTTCTCTTTTAGCCTATTTCTATCCTTATGGATTATTTCCAGAAAAAATCCCAATAGCAAATATGCCAATATTAAAAGAATAAAATAACAGACAGCATTTGTCCAAATAAAAATGAAGAAAATGGGAACTTTTTTTCAATAGGCTTTATCAATAATCGATTTAGGGATATTATCATATAAATATTCATCCACTTTCCAACCGCCATCGACTTTCTTTAACAATACACCCTCGTAATGGTCTGTGTAACTTACTGGCCCATGTGTTGTGGAAGGGAAAAATTGTAGAACATAAATGCTTTCTTGGAAGATGACTACTTTTGTTTCTTCTGAGTAATGGAAAAAGGGAATATAATAAAAGGCAAAATCTGAGCCATATGTAACAAATTTACCGTCTTCTTCAAAAATATTCTCTTTCCAAAACATTTTTTGATATTTTTCAGTAAAATAAGGGCTTAAAACATCAATGATTTCTTCCTTTGTTCTAGTTTGATCACTAAGGGAGATTTGGGCTTGAAAGGCTTCTTGCAAGAAACTAAAAACATCATTTTTATTGCTTAGATGATCTTTAGCGTTTGGAGACAAGGGTATTAATAATAGTACAACGAGGAGCATCAGCAAGGTTTTCTTCATTTCCTTTTCCCCCTGTTCATGAAAACTCAAGTTATTATTCATTTTAACAACAAATATTCCATCGAAAGAGATAAATAAATCGCAAAAAAACAGCAGTAAAAGACATTTAATCACAAATTATTCGATTATTTATTCATTCCCCCCCCGAAAAATCTTTATAAAAAATAGGCCTCTAAATGAGGCCTTATCGTAAAAAGGTAATTGCACAAAAAAGGATGATAAAAAGAACCAAGGCAAAAAATATACCATATGACAAAAATATTGGGTTGCTAGAATAAATATGTTTTTGTACTGGCTTAGGAATAGTTGAATCAATTTCTCCTTCAACAGCTTTTTGTTTTCTGGCAACAACCAGTGTATAAACAAGCGAAACCGCAAGAACACCAACAATAACGATGGATAGTGCATTAACAAAAAGATTCATGAGCGATTTCTCCTTTAATAAAGATATTATTAAAGTTCCACCACCTGAAACATTCTATTCAAATTAACCTATAACAACTGGTCATGATCAAATAAATACTGATAAGTAATATCAATAAATAAATAGTCATTACCATTTATAGGAATGGAGAAGGTACGAATTGTTTCCCCTGACTCGATATCACTATATAAATCAGAAAGAATTCCTTTGCCTTCATTTCTCATTTTAATAATATTTTCTAAAAAATATGGCCGCCAGCTCCAATTTTTTTGGATATATTCTTTTTGCGTAAACCAGCCATTTTCGCCTTTAAAGATATTAGAAGATTTTTGGAAACCATCTTCATCACATACATACATTCTAAATGCAATCCCATCCATCTCTTTCGCGAGTGAAGTAAATAACTCCTCATAATTAGCTTTTTTATTCTTCACTAAAATGTCTTGTACTTTATTTTGGAAATACGCAGCAGCCGAATAAATTGCCTCCAGTTTTCTCTTCTCATAGGCAATAAAATCATGAAATTTTCCTTTTAACCGGTCTTTTAGTAATTCCCGCTCAATAAACTCCGGTGCAGGTGGATGAAGATAAAACCCTTGGTAATATCTCCCTCCATTTTTCCAAGCAAACTGAAGTTGATAACTCATTTCTATATTTTCAAACAGTAATGTCGCCCCAATTTTTCTTGCTAACAATGACAGAGAAAATAAGACATCAGTAAAGCTTGATGCTGTTGCGTTTGATTTTATAGCCTGTAGATTTATTTTAATGATTTCAGGATTTAATTGGCCAATTCGCTCAAAGTAATTGGTGTCACTATCAATACTAGCAATAGCAACCTTAATGCCATACGTACGATAGTATTGTAATAAATGATCCAGCTGAGCAAAATCACCCTTATAATTACCTTCAGAAATTTCTAGAACTATTCTCTTTAAATTCAATCCTCTTTTTTCATAAGCCAGCAGTTCCTGTAGAAATGGTTCACCATGTCGATACATGAGTAAATCGGCATCACGATTCAAATAGAAACTGACATCATCTTCTAGCCTGATTGCAAGGTCTAATGCTTTCTGCACTATCAATAGATCAACTTCATATTTGTATTCATCTGGAATTTGGTCATCAAGAAAAAATTGACCTAAGCTAATGATGTTACCTTCCGATTGATATCTGCCCAAGACCTCATATGCTATGACACGCTGTTCATCGGCACTGAAAATTGGTTGAAAATAAGGAATGACATTTTCAAGATCCGTTAGGATATCCAATGCATCCATTCAAGTACCCTCCAGAAAAAGATTTTCCTCATTATACCATACCCTTTTATACAATACGCTCCACTTACATAACTTGTTCTTTTCCAAAAGGATACCATCATAGCAAATCTTAAACAACCAAATGATAAAACCAAGTCCATATGATTGGAGGATAACTTTTGAAGAAACTTTGTTTGGCGGTCTCCATTCTTCCACTTTTTGGATGTAACAATACCGATGAAGCTGTTTTGCAACAATCAGAGAAACACAGCTACACGGAAAAATATGAACAGGTACCAAGCCCTTCCATCAGGAAAACGAGAAATCCCGTCCCTGGTCATACAGAAGTTATCAATCAGCCAGCTAAAAAGGACTCAATAATGCTGGACGTTGTCTTAATAAAACAAAATCCAGAACTCAAATATGGTTGTGAAGTAACAAGCCTTGCAATGGTTCTGAATCATGCAGGAGTCAATACGGACAAAATGGATTTGTATCGTTCCATTCAAAAAGATCCTGACCCTATCAAAAGAGGAACAAACGGCGATATATTAAATTGGGGCAATCCTGCTGATGGTTTTGTTGGAGATATGACGGGAAGGCAGGCTGGTTATGCCGTCTTTGATAAACCCATGGAAGCACTCGTGAACCAAAAGCTGCCTGGAAGAGCAATAAATTTAACCAATCAGCCATTTGAACGGCTTCTAGAGCATATTTCTGCCGGGTATCCCGTAGTAGTTTGGACGACAGGAGATTACCGGTTACCTGACCGCTGGGAGTCATGGAACCATGGACAGCAAGTGATAAAAACACCTCTAGATCTGCATGCAGTCGTTCTTGTAGGGTACGATGCAAACAATGTATATTTGAATGATCCACTTTCCGGCAAAAAACAAGTAAGAGTAGGAAAAAATCAATTTATTGAATCATGGAAAGCTCTCCAGAGCAGGGCAATTAGTTATAAATAAGAAAAGGCAAAAGTTATCACAGGAGCAGCCAAAAAATGGCTGCTTTTATGTATTTTTTGTCCATTAAAGAATATGAACTAGTATATACTTTTTTATTTGAAATTTTCATTATCATATTACTTGCAAATTCGTCCAATTTTAACGAAAATACGAATGACTCTCTATTAATACCAGATATAAAAATCGGAGATAGGTTGGTTGACAATTATGGCAAAAAAAATGAAAAGGAGAACTTTTTTGAAACGTACCTTTGGTACATTCCTTACAGTTCTCGGGCTTGGTTCCGGAGGTTACTTCTATGCCAATCGTGTAGAACCTTCACTTTTAGAAATCAATAAACTCGAAATCAAACATTCCTTAATTCCCACTAGTTTTAACGGCATCAAAATTGTCCAATTTAGTGATACACATTTAGGATTTCATTATAATGTAAACCAATTTAAAAAATTGGTTGAAAGAATTAATCAACTGGAACCTGACTTGATTTTTTTTACAGGAGATTTATTGGACGAGCCGAATAAATATGATGAAATTAACAAAGTCGCTCTCATCCTGCAGCAATTAAACGCCACTATCGGTAAATACTGTATTTATGGAAACCATGATCATGGGGGTTATGGTTCTGAAATCTATCGGAACCTAATGGAATTATCTAATTTTACTGTCTTGCTAAACGAATCACTGCTAATTAAACAAACAGACGGCAGCTCTATTTCTCTCCTAGGCATAGACGACCGCATGCTGGGAAGACCCGATTTGAAAACAGCTATGAAACAGGTACCTGAGGATTCATTTAAACTTCTATTATCGCATGCTCCCGATGTTGCTGATGAAGCCTTATCTTATGGGATACATTGGCAATTAAGCGGGCATAGTCATGGGGGACAGGTAAAAATACCGTTTGTTGGTGCACTGGTAATCCCGCCGTTTGCACAGAATTACCCTGAGGGGCTATATTCAATTGGCGAGAACAATCCCTTATCATTATATGTAAATCGAGGAATAGGTACTACCCGCCTGCCCTTTCGCTTTATGGCGAAACCTGAATTAACGGTTTTTACTCTCATCACATCAGGAAAAGATTAAAAGAATCCTTGCCATTGATTGGATAAGGATTTTTTTATTTTTTACAATAATGTTTTTACTTTCTTGTATTTCTAATTTACAATTAATAATAATAAAGATAGTTAATATAAAAATAAAAGGAGTACCCTATTTTGACTGATGATAGAAAACACCCCTATACAAAAGGAAAGCTAACAATCGATAACCTCTCACAAGCTCTCTTTATTGTTAATCGCCATGCAAAAACAGCTCCAAACCCCAAATTTTTATACAAATTAAAACATGAATCATTAAAGAAATTGATAGAAGAAGGAAAAGCAAAAAAAATTGGCCTTCATTTTTCGCAAAATCCACGTAATAGTAAGCAACAATCCGACGTCCTCGTCGAATGTGGGCATTATACTTTTCATATTCCTCCTACCAAGTCTGATTTTGCTGAACTGCCGCATTTGGGTAAATTAGATGGAAGTGTAAGAAATCCCAAAACCTCACTTTCACTGAGCCAGGCAAAATCGGTTTTACAGGCATATACCGGAATTAAAGAAATCGAACAGCCCCCTTCAAGCACACCAAAAAACCGCCCCTACCAAAAACCTATTTTTAAAAAGTTAGGGGAAAGATATACGTAAAAAAGCCGGACTAATCCGTCTTTTTTACGTTATTTTACGTTTAAGAATATCGCTACTGCCCATTATTGTAGAATATTTCTATAAATCTGTTTATAATCAAAAGTATTGATGTAAGCGATGGAAGGATGAATAAGAGTGGAGCATTTAATTAATACCAAAGTTCAAGAAATTGAAGTTTCAGGTATCAGAAAATTTTATAATTTGGTTTCACACATAGATGATGTTATTTCATTAACGATTGGTCAGCCAGATTTTAAGACACCGGAGCATGTGAAACAGGCTGGTATGCAAGCGATTGAGGAAAATTTCACCTCGTATACCCATAATGCAGGTATCAGCGAATTACGAAAAGCTGCCTGCGATTTTGTCGCAAAGAAATACAATCTTTCCTATGAGCCAGATTCGGAAGTAATTGTTACGGTGGGAGCAAGTGAAGCCATTGATATCACATTTAGAACAATACTAGCGGAAGGTACAGAAGTCATTTTGCCTGGACCAATATATCCTGGTTATGAACCCATCATACGGATGTGTGGTGCAGTACCAGTTCATGTCGATATTAGGAATAATCACTTTCGATTTACCTTAGACATGATTAAACCCTACATAACCGATAAGACACGTTGTATTGTCCTGCCCTATCCATCTAATCCAACAGGAGTCAGTCTTACAGAGACAGAGTTAAAAGAAATAGCTGACTATTTGAAAGAGAGAGAGATATTCGTACTTGCAGACGAAATATACAGTGAGTTAACTTATGATCAATCCCATATTTCCATTGCTTCGTTTTTAAAAGAGAAAACGATTGTAATTAATGGCTTATCAAAATCTCATTCAATGACCGGGTGGAGAATAGGGTTCATATATGCACCTAAAGACATTACCAAGCACATTTTAAAGGTGCACCAATATAACGTTTCCTGTGCCACTTCAATTGCACAAAAAGCAGCTTTAGCCGCTTTAACAACGGGAATCGATGATGCCATTCCGATGAAAAAGGAATATATCATAAGACGCGACTATGTTTATAACCGTTTAACTGCAATGGGGCTTCAAGTCGTCAAGCCCGATGGGGCATTTTACTTTTTTGTAAAGATCCCTGAATTCATTCAATTAAACAGTTTTGACTTTGCTCTAGAGATGGTTCATCAAGCAAAAGTAGCCGTAGTTCCTGGAAGTGCATTCTCTGAATACGGTGAAGGTTATTTTCGATTATCTTTTGCCTGTTCACTAGTATCCCTTGAAACTGGATTGAACCGAATAGAGAACTTTTTAAATACGAAAAAATAAAATTACCCTCACTGCTGCAGTGAGGGTAGTTTTATTATTGACCTTTATATTTACCATTATTTTTAGATGCTTTTTCTTTTTTAGCTTTATCTTTATGAATTTTATTTGTTGCTGCTGAGCCCATCTCATGAGCGAATTCTTCATTTAATACAGCAGAATCGAATCCCTTTTTATTCTTTTGCTGCGGATCATTCTTTTTCGTTCTTTTTGCCATAAAAAGTTTCCTCCTATTTCAGCTTCTATCATAGTTTCTGAAAATAGGAGCTATTTATACAAGCCTGTTATGACTTCCAATATTTATAAAGAGCCTGCGTACCGCTATTTTCCTCGCCCATTTCAGCAAGTTGGTCATAGAGTTTCTTTGCTAAAGTTAAACCTAGAACTTCCATGTCCATGTGCTCGGCTTCATCCAAGGCAATTTTCATATCCTTAATAAAATGTTTTATGTAAAACCCTGGTTCAAAATTACCTTGAAGCATTCTTGGTGCAAGATTGCTTAATGACCAGCTTCCCGCAGCCCCGGTCGTAATACTTTTTAAAACGGAATCTGGGTTTAATCCTGCTTTTTCAGCGTATACGATCGCTTCACAAACCCCTATCATATTAGAAGCAATCGCAATTTGATTGCACATTTTCGTGTGCTGCCCTGCTCCAGCTTTCCCCTGATAAACAATATTGGTTCCCAACAGATTAAGCAATGGTCTTATTGCTTCCACATGCTCTTCCTCTCCGCCAGCCATTATCGATAGCTTCGCTTCCTTTGCACCTACATCCCCTCCAGAAACAGGAGCATCAATCGTATGTATGCCTAGTCCCTTTGCTGCTTTAAATATTTTTACTGCAAGTGATGGAGCTGAGGTTGTCATATCAATGAGATAACTGCCTGCTCTCGCATGATTAACTAATCCATTTTCCCCCAAATAGATCTCTTCAACATCTGAGGGATAGCCAACCATGGTAATGATTACATTCGCCTTTAGAGCCACATCTCGTGGAGTTTCACCCCAAGCAGCACCTTGTTCTATTAAATCCTCTGCTTTTTCCTTTGTCCTTGAATAAACAATTAATGGATAGCCCGCACCCATCAGATGTCTAGCCATGCTTTTCCCCATTACGCCTGTCCCTATAAAGCCAATTACAGTATTTTCTGGAGTAAACAAATATATCAATCCTCCGATTATCAAGTTTTCACTTCTAATTATATAATTAATAACGCAAAAAAACCGGAACTAAGTACTTTCCGGTTATCGTGCTCAATCTCCAAATTTATGCACCTTTTTATTCTCTCCTAGATAAAAAAGTGATAAACACGATTTCAGAGCTCAGAAGAAAAATTTGTTAAATAGACCCTTCCAAAAACTTCTTGATTGTTATATATCTCTATTGATACTGCCTGATTTTTTTCTATCATGTTTTGAAGCTCATGGATGTGCAAGTCATCTTTTAACGGAAGTGGATCCATGAATATATATTTTTCACTTTTACCCCTTACCTCTAAATATTCACCATTAAGAACTTGTTCCTCACCATATATGATTTCACGTTTTCCGATTGCTGAAGCCAAGCGATCATCATGGATGGTAACTTTCACTTTATATAATTCATGTCTATCTAATATTTCATTATTAATTCTAAACCGAAATTGAAGTTCGTTATTCTTTGTTAACAAAGCATCTGCATAACGATTGACAATTAGTTCCTTTGATAGAGGAAGTCCACATCCAGTAAGTAATGTTCCCAAAAGGATCATACTTACTAACACAATAACCATCTTTTTACTTCTCCGCATGATAAACACTCCTTTATGTTTTTACCTTAGCCAATTATTACTGGTAATAAACGTTAAACGAGTTTGATTATTGGAAGGCCCCAGAGAGTTAAATGGATTTAATCATACCGCCATCAACTAAAAAAGAACTTCCGGTCATATAGGTATTCGCATCTGATAGGAGAAATACTGCAACATTGGCAAATTCCTCAGGCGTTCCATATCTCCTTAGAGGAATTTGTGCTTTCATCGACATCTCAACACTTTCAACGTCCACTCCCTGTTTCTCTGCAGTAAACTGGTCTAAGTGTCTCACACGGTCGGTAGCAATTCGTCCAGGTGCTATCGTATTAATTAATATATTATAAGCTGCTAATTCTGAAGCTAATGTTTTGGAGAGCCCTACGATCCCTGTTCGAAAGGTGTTGGAGAGTATTAAACCTGGTATAGGTTCCTTTATTGAAGACGAGGCGATATTAAGAATCTTACCACCTTGCTCCTTTATGTATGGTAATGCTTCACGGATAGCTCGAATATAAGATAACAAATTTAGTTCAAACGCGTTCTGCCAATCATCATCGGTTAAATCCTCGAAAGTGCCAGCGGGCGGACCACCAGCATTATTGATTAGTAAATGAAGACTTCCAAATACCTCGATCGTTTTAGAAACCAGCCTTTTAATATCTCCGGTTTTCGTGATATCTGTTTTTTGGAAAGCAACTTTACCAAGTCCAATTGATTCTAATTCAGCAGCCTTCTTTTTAAGTTTCTCCTCATCTCGGCCAGAGATCATTACATTCGTACCTTCTCGGACTAATCTTTCAGCGATAGCAAAGCCTAAGCCTTGACTAGAAGCCATAACAAGCGCTGTTTTCCCGTTCAAATTCAAATCCATGCATTCCATCCTCCTTCGAACTTGTCTATCATCATTATACTAAAAATTTCCTTCGAACTTGTCTATCATCATTATACTAAAAATTTCCTCTAATTCCTGCAACCTACACAAAAAAAGAGACAGAATCATTCTGTCTCTTTAAAATCGTTTCTATTTGGTAGCTGCGTTAACTGCTTCAATTACTTGAGATGTTGTCTGCATATTTAAGACTTGGTTAGCCAGGCTTTCCATTTCGGATTTAGTCAACTTTTTAATTTGTGAACGTGCTTTTAAGATAGACGTTGCACTCATTGAAAATTCGTCTAACCCAAGACCAAGAAGAAGTGGGATTGCTGTTTCGTCACCAGCCATTTCACCGCACATTCCTGCCCATTTACCCTCTGCATGTGCTGCATCGATAACCATCTTAACCAATCGTAAAATCGATGGGCTATATGGCTGGTAAAGGTAGGATACACGCTGATTCATCCGGTCTGCTGCCATTGTATATTGGATTAAGTCATTTGTTCCAATACTAAAGAAATCAACCTCTTTTGCAAATTGATCTGCTAAAACGGCAGTTGATGGAATTTCAACCATGATTCCCAGTTCAATTCTGTCTGCTACCGTTTGGCCAGCAGCAATAAGCTTTTGTTTTTCATCTTCAAGAATCGCTTTTGCCTCACGGAACTCATCCAGAGTTGCAATCATTGGGAACATGATTTTCAAGTTTCCATAGCTGCTGGCGCGGAGAAGCGCTCTAAGCTGGGTACGGAAAATATCCTGTTCCTCTAAGCACAAGCGAATAGCTCGGAATCCCAAAAATGGATTAAGCTCTTTTGGAAGCTGAAGGTATGGAAGCTCTTTATCGCCACCGATGTCCAATGTTCGAACCACAACTGGCTTCCCATTCATTCCTTCTAAGACCGCTTTATAAGCGTCGAATTGTTCTTCTTCCGTAGGAAGCTGGTCTCTGCCCATGTAAAGGAATTCAGTCCGGTATAGACCCACACCTTCCCCGCCGTTTGCAAGGACACCCTTTAGGTCATTAGGAGTACCAATATTAGCCGCTAATTCAACATGATGTCCATCCGCTGATAGCGTTTTTTCATTCACAAGCTTTGCCCATTCAGTCTTTTGAGCCTCAAATTGTTGATGGATATTGCGGTATTCTTCCACAAGTTCTGGAGTCGGGTTAATATGTACTTCACCTTTCAGACCATCGACAATGACCAAGTCACCATTGTTGATTTCCTCTGTAGCTGTTTTTGTACCTACAACGGCCGGTATTTCCATGGAACGAGCCATAATGGCAGAGTGCGAAGTACGTCCGCCAATATCAGTAGTAAATCCTAATACATACTGTCTGTTTAATTGAGCAGTATCGGACGGAGTTAAATCCTCTGCAACAATGATTACTTCTTCGGCAATCATGCTAGGGTTTACCAACTGCACGCCAAGTAAATGTGAAAGAACACGCTTTGTAACATCCCGGATATCCGCAGCTCGTTCTTTCATATACTCATTGTCCATTTGCTCAAACATCATAACAAACATGTCAGCCGTCTCTTTTAATGCTGCTTCAGCATTTACTTTTTCCGACTTAATCTTATCTTCTATCGGTCCATTTAATTCTGGATCCGTTAGAACAAGTAAATGTGCTTCAAAGATAGCTGCTTTATCTGCACCTAATTCAATATGGGCGCGATCACGAATAGCCTCTAGTTCTGCTTTAGATTTCGTTATAGCAGACTGAAAACGAGATACCTCTGAAGCAGTATCTTCAATTGACTTTTTATCAAATGATAAATTTGGTTCTACTAATCGATATGCTTTTGCAATGGCAATGCCATTAGAAGCAGCAATTCCCTGTAAAAATGCCATTACTCAGCCAGTCCTTCTTTTTTCAATAATTCGTCTAGACTTCTTAAAGCTTCTTCACTGTCACTGCCTTCTGCACTGATAGCAATATCTGCACCTTGTCCAATTCCTAAAGACATGACACCCATAATTGATTTCAAGTTAACTTTTTTGCCTTTATATTCTAAATTGATTTCTGAATCAAATTTGCTTGCTGTTTGTACTAGTAATGTTGCTGGTCTAGCGTGAATCCCTGTATCAGCTGTTACTTTAAATTGTTTTTCTGCCATGTTAAATCAAACTCCTTCTGATTAATGTAAAATGATGCTGGCTTATTCTTCTAACAGCTTATAGTCAGTTAAGACAAATGAGCTAATTGTTATATTTTCTCCAAAAGAAAATGAAGTATGTAAGCTGCGAGCCTCATTTTATTATTATAATTTCATACATTTGCTAGAATAACATGTTCAAACCTTACAGACAACCTATATTAATTTTTGTAAGCGCATTAAAAAATCGACAAAACGTTTTTTGGAAAAAGTTCACAAATTAGCCATTAAATAATCTATTTAGACACAAAAAAAGCTTACCTATTAGGCAGCTCTTCAACTAGATCAATTTATTGCTATTTCTTAAACAGTACCTACTGCACTCTTCAAAGCAAGTTCTAGTTCTTCCGTATATTTTACTTTAGCCGTATCATTCCATTCCAATTTATCTGCCAAATACTCTATAACTGGTTTTTTATACAAATGGACCGACTGAATATTGAATAAGACATCTCCAGTTCTGCGAGTAAAAAAATCAGTTGGTGTGACAGCCATTTCACACTGTAACGCATAAACGAGCTTAGCAAAAAGCATGTTAGGGATGCCATATTTTAATGCCTCTGCCTTATTTTCAAGGAATAAATGAAAAACCTCTTCGATATTTGAGCCATATATGGAAGCTAACCATTGTGACTCTATTTTAGTAAGACCATATTCTACTCCCTTTACCGCTTTTTGAGAGATAAAGTCAGGAAAATTTGCTGCTCCCCCTACATCACCACCGGAAACAGGCAAATTTTTCGTTAGACATTCTTTGTAACTGGTATTTTCTTGTTTGGACAAACTTACTGCTAACAAATTAACAATTGCTTCGGCCATTTTTCGATAACCTGTTAATTTTCCTCCTGCTATCGTTAGCAGCCCCGATTTTGACTCCCAAATTTCATCCTTCCTAGAAATTTCAGAAGCTTTCTTGCCTTCCTCAAAAATCAGCGGGCGCAGCCCAGCCCAGCTTGATTCAATGTCATCATCTTGAATATCCATCTCAGGAAACATATAATGAATGGCATTAATTAAGTACTCTCGTTCATTTTCAGTTATGAAAGGATGAAGTTTATCCTCGTTAAAAAATGTATCTGTTGTGCCGACATAGGTTTTTTGTTCTCGAGGTATTGCAAAAATCATCCTGCCATCAGGGGTATCAAAATAAATAGACTGCTTTAGAGGAAATCGTCCTTGATCAATAACAATGTGGACACCTTTTGTCAGTTGCAGCGTTTTTCCCTTCTTAGAATGGTCCAGTTCTCGTATTTCCTCCACCCAAGGCCCAGCTGCATTAACAATTTTTTTCGCACGAATCTCGTACTGGGTTCCAGTAATCTCATCTTTGACTACTATTCCGTTTATTGTTTTCTTTGTATAAATAAACTTAATGACTTTTGTATAATTAATTGGCAGAGCGCCCTTTTCATATGCTTTCTTTAAAACTTCAATCGTTAAACGTGCATCGTCCGTACGATACTCGACATAGTATCCACTGCCAATTAATCCTTCTTTCTTTAACATAGGCTCTTTTTCTAAAGTCTGCTCTTTCGAAAGCATGACCCTTCGCTCAGTTTTTTTCACACCCGCAAGAAAATCATAAACTCTTAAGCCTATGGAAGTACTTAGCTTGCCAAAGGTTCCTCCTTGATAAATCGGAAGTAACATCCATTCAGGTTTTGTCACATGAGGACCGTTTTCATAAACAATGGCACGCTCCTTCCCCACTTCAGCCACCATTTTCACTTCGAATTGTTTTAAATAACGAAGTCCGCCATGGATTAATTTTGTCGAACGGCTTGATGTACCAGCAGCAAAATCCTGCATTTCAACTAGTGCAGTTGCCATCCCTCTAGTTGTGGCATCCAATGCAATCCCGGCTCCAGTAATCCCACCGCCAATCACTAAAACGTCAAATTCCTTCTCTTTCAGGCTTTCAATCATTTCATTCCTATTTATGTTAGAAAACTTCATATTTCTCCCCCTAAATAGAAAAAAGACGATAATTGGAATGTAATTTATCTATTTTTATTTAAAGACCATCGCAGCTTCTACAGCCTTTGTCCATCCATTATACAGACTACTTCGTCTCTTATCGGTCATTTTCGGAACGAATTTCTGATCAGTTACCCATTGCTTTGAAATTTCGTCCCGGCTTTCCCAGAAACCTACCGCCAGCCCTGCCAGATATGCTGCTCCAAGTGCAGTTGTTTCACTAACTTTCGGTCTTTCTACTGGTACATTCAAAATATCACTTTGGAATTCCATTAAAAAATTATTTTTTACAGCACCACCGTCTACACGAAGGGTTTTTAACGTTATTAAAGCATCTGCTTCCATAGCAGATAGTACATCTTTGGTTTGATAGGCTAAAGATTCGAGTGTTGCGCGGACAAAATGCTCCTTTGTCGTTCCTCTTGTTAAGCCAAACACAGCGCCTCGTACATCACTATCCCAGTAAGGCGTCCCCAACCCTACAAATGCCGGTACAACATATACACCCTCTGTGGAATTCACTTTCAATGCATAAGACTCACTATCTTTAGCGTCTTTAAACATCCTTAAGCCATCACGGAGCCATTGAATAGCAGAACCAGCAACAAAAATACTTCCTTCAAGGCCATATTCAACCTTACCGTTAAGTCCCCAGATAATAGTTGTCAATAAGCCATTTTTAGACCGAACGGCTTTATCACCGGTATTCATCAGCATAAAACAACCAGTACCGTAAGTATTCTTAGCCATACCTTTTTCGAAACACGCCTGCCCGAAAAGTGCAGCTTGCTGATCACCAGCAATCCCTGCGATGGGTGTTTCCCTTCCGAAAAAATGATAATCAACTGTTTTCGCATAAATGGCGGATGAGGGCATAACTTCAGGCAGCATAGATTTAGGGACGTCCAATATCTTCAATAATTCATCATCCCATTGGAGGTCATAAATATTAAACATTAATGTCCTTGAGGCATTGGAGTAATCCGTTATATGTGCACGTCCTCCTGAAAGTTTCCATACAATCCAGGTATCAATGGTTCCAAATAAAAGCTTACCTTGTAATGCTTTTTCACGCGCACCATCGACATGATCCAAAATCCATTTAACTTTTGTTCCTGAAAAATAGGCATCTATTAAAAGACCTGTTTTTGAGCGAAAAAGATCATCATAGCCCTGTGCTTTCAATTCCTCACAAATTTCACTCGTTTGCCTTGATTGCCAAACGATTGCATTATAAATAGGCTCACCCGTATCCTTATCCCAAATCACCGTAGTTTCCCGTTGATTTGTAATGCCTATTCCGGCAATCTGCTCCGGTTTTATTCCCGATTCAGACAATACCTCTGCAATAACAGATAAAACGGAGCCCCAAATTTCATTTGCGTTATGTTCCACCCAGCCAGGTTTAGGAAAATGCTGAGTAAACTCTTTTTGTGCACTAAAAACAATTTCCCCCTGCTTATTAAAAAGAATAGCCCGTGAGCTTGTTGTCCCTTGGTCTATAGAGAGAATAAACGTCTCCAAAAAAATCCCCCTATTCACTATATGGTTATTTTCTATTTACAATACTAGATTAGATTATTCTCTATTAGCTTCTAGGCTCCTCCAAATATTGATATAAAACATCTCCACCTCTTTGACCTATGCCTCGAAAATGTTTAAAGTCATCCCTTTTCACAAGTACTTGGCGAAAATCCATAAAGTCTTCTTTCTTAACATAAAATTCTGACAGCTCACCTTTTTTTAATTTTTCCAAAACTTCTTGCACAAATTGTTCATTCATAAACGGCACCACCTTTATTCCCCATTTTATAGCAAGGACCATTATTGTAGTAAATATTTGCACGGTATTCTATAAAAATTTCTTCACAAAATGTAAACGATTGCATTTTTTCATGATTTTTATTAATAATTAACAAAATTGTCAAAAAAAATCCTTTACGAAACATACAAAGTAGTGCAAACTGTTACTTAAATGAATATATATAGATTGTCAGGTAAAGGAGAGAGACTAATTGAAAAAAGCAGAAGTAGGAAATGTCATTGAATTCCGCGGCGGATTAAAAGGTATTGTAGAAAAGGTCAATGAAAACTCTGTAATAGTCGACCTAACACTTATGGATAATTATCGTGACTTGGAATTGGATCAGCGGACTGTTGTAAACCATAAAAATTATAAGATAGTAAAAGAAAGCGCTTATTAAATTGAAAATTTTGTAGATTAGGCAGCCAGGGGCTGCCTTTTTATTTTTTAGGCTGTGTTAAATGGGTCTGTTGATTTCCGCTCCAGGCACTTCGCGCACCTTAGGGCGGTCCGGGGAGCCTCCTCGGCGCTGAAGCGCCTGCGGGGTCTCCCCTGCCCCGTCCTCCCGCAGGAGTCTTCGTGCCTTCCGCTCCAATCAACAGGGTGCCAAAATCAACATTTATCATTAACACAGCCATATTTTATTTATCTCGTCCAGCTTCTTTTAATAGCTCATCTTTTGATTTTACTTTTCCGTGCGGGTTTTGGTCTTGTTTTCGGACGGTCCATTGCCGCTCTTGTTGGCTTTGGGATTTTGTCATTGTTCTTCCTCCTTTCCGTTCACCTTCATATTTTTTGCAATTTCTTTTTTCTTATTTATCCGATTACTTCAAAAGTGTGATGTAAACATTTCCTTTCATAAATTTTTTTTGTTAAAATAAATTTTATTGTTAGAAAGGAGGTATTAGATAAATGAAGTATAGCTTTTTGGATGTTCGGCTCATCACGGGTTTTGTAATTGCCCATGCTCTTATGTATTTCACCTTTCATGACCGAGCCATATTCTGGTACATATTTACTGGGTCACTCCTTATATTAATAACATATGCGATGTTTCAAGAAGATGTTGAAGATGAAGCGTCTTTTTTCAAATATATCTCCATAGGGACAATATCGGGATTACTTCTCTATTTATTATTTTGGCTGGGCGTACAAGCCTTTGACCTGCTAAATTTACCTTTCGAAAATAGTATAAAAAAACTTTACCGCTGGTTTGCTCCTGCGTTATTTTGGCAATACCTTGCACTTATTTTGGTCGCAGCTCCTGGGGAAGAACTCTTTTGGCGCGGATTTGTTCAAAAAAGACTACTCCGCTATTTCGGTCCATTCAAGAGTATTTTAATTGCGGCTTTGCTTTATGCTTCTGTTCATATTTATTCGGGAACACTTATCCTAATGCTTGCTGCATTTCTTTCCGGTCTTATGTGGGGTGCACTATATTTATGGAAGAAAAGTATGCCTTTAGTAATTGTTTCGCATATCGTCTTTGACATTATGATTTTTATTATTTTGCCATTAAAATAGGAAAAGCACATGTCAAACTAACGGACAATGCTTTTCCTATTTTTATAATTTATTCTCTTTATCGTTTAGAGGCTTCCTCCATAAAAGGATGAAAAAGATTAGGCTAATATAGCCAAACAATGGATAAAGATTTGACAATAGCTTGCTATAGTCTATCAGACTAATCATATAAGAAACGATGAAAATAGCTGATATCGTTATCATAGTAGGAACTTGAACAAACTGCTTTAACTGACGGTCCAGTCCAAAGACATTTCCAATGACCGAAGTGAAGATTTCTCCATAAATAACAAGGACAAATATCCAATAAAAAAAAGGCGCTATTTGTTTCATAATGATCGCCATCGGTATCTCATAGAGCTCTACATTCGGCAGCATAATCAAGGTAAAGTGGCTGGATATTAAAATAAGAGTTAACGCTGCCCCTCCTAAAATTCCTCCCCACTTTATTGTCCAATCATCTTTAATTTCATTTGCAATTGGAACAAGCACAGCTTGTGCTAATGCTAGGTTTAATGCTGTATAAGAAAAGGGCGCTAATATACTTTTCCAGCTATCCTCCGTTTGTGGTACATATAACAAGTGATTTACAAAATCAGACTGTTTAATCGAAAGTGACATTAACATAAGACTGAAACACACCATAATAGGTACAACAAACGAATTGACTGCAAATAACCCCTTTGTACCAATCAGCATGACAATAAAGGACAAAAATATGGTTATATAAATCCCTAAATTCTTCGAAAGGCCTAATTGCTCTTCAAACACTGCTCCTGCGCCAGCAAGCATGACTGCACTTACTCCAAGAAGCATAAAAAGCATGATTATATTAATACCCCTGCCTGCCCATTTTCCAAACAAGTGTACATTAAATTCCTGATATGAAACTGCGTTAATTCGAGCAGCAATTCTCATTAACTTTGACCCTAACACGATAAGGAGGTAGCCGCTCAACAAAATACCTAGAAAGCCAATGAAGCCAAACCGAGAGAAAAACTCAACGATTTCCCTTCCTGTAGCAAATCCCGCCCCAACTACTGTACCCACGTATACTGCGGCGATTTGAAATGCTGCTGACCAATTTTTTTTCACCTCATCTCCCCCTCAACTACAATATATGAGCAAGAGGACAAACAAAGACGAGCTTTTTTGAAACAAGCCCAATTTATTAGAAGAAAAAATTACCATAGGCAAACCTCTTGAAAGTCAAAAAAGGTCAAATTATACTAATTGCATAAGGTCAAATATAGTCAAAGTCAAAATTAAATTAATATAGATTTTTAGGAGGTTTTATATTATGCTGTGTCAAGTATGTAAAGAAAACCAAGCCAATGTTCAATTAAACTTAAACATAAATGGACAACACAGCAATATGAAGCTGTGCCATGAATGTTATACAAAAAATAAACATGCAATTCATTCAGGAATGGGTCCAAACATAAACTCCTTCCCTGGTTTTTCATTTGATGATTTATTCTTCAATATGAAGGGCACTGAAAATAATCATATAAATGGTCAGAAACCTTCTTCACAACATGGCCAGAATGGCAAGGGAGGCTTTATTGATCAATTTGGACGTAATTTAACACACATGGCCAAAGCTGGTCTCATTGATCCCGTGATTGGCCGTGACGAAGAAGTTAAAAGGGTTATCGAAATATTAAATCGTCGGAATAAAAACAATCCGGTGTTAATTGGTGAACCAGGTGTCGGGAAAACCGCTATTGCCGAAGGTCTGGCAATGAAAATAGTTGATGAACAGGTACCTGCTAAATTAAGTAATAAAGAAGTTTATTTACTAGATGTTGCTTCTTTGGTCGCGAACACTGGTATTCGCGGGCAGTTTGAAGAAAGAATGAAGCAATTAATAGCAGAATTACAGGAACGTAAAAATATCATTCTCTTCATTGACGAAATCCATCTCCTAGTAGGAGCGGGTTCTGCTGAAGGTTCTATGGATGCGGGTAACATTTTAAAACCAGCTCTTGCACGCGGCGAACTTCAACTTATCGGTGCAACAACTTTAAAAGAATACCGTCAAATAGAGAAAGATTCGGCACTAGAACGTCGATTCCAACCAGTTCAAGTCGCTGAACCTACACCAGAGGCGGCAATTGAAATCCTAAAAGGGATTAAGAATAAATACGAGGATTACCATGAAGTAACCTATTCTGACGCTGCGATTAAAGCATGTGTGCAATTGTCACACCGTTATATCCAGGATCGTTTCTTACCTGATAAGGCAATTGATTTACTTGATGAAGCAGGATCTAAAATAAATCTTACTTCAGATAGTCAAAGCAAGGACCAGATAGAGAAACGTTTACAAGAAATAGCTGTTCAAAAAGATTCTGCTCTCAAAAATGAAAACTATGAACTAGCTGCCTCACTTCGTAACGAAGAAGCTTTACTTGAGAAATCATTAAATGAAACTTCAGAAATCACAAGACCAGTTGTAGAACTTTCACACATTCAAGAGATTATTGAGCAAAAGACTGGTATTCCAGTTGGTAAATTACAAGAGGATGAGCAGCAAAAACTGAAGCATCTAGAGGAAAACTTAAATACTAAAGTCATCGGCCAGAAGAAAGCTGTAGAGAAGGTTTCAAAGGCGATTAGAAGAAGCCGTGCCGGCTTAAAATCTAAGAATCGACCGATTGGTTCCTTCCTTTTTGTCGGACCAACAGGTGTTGGCAAGACCGAGCTTACCAAAACACTGGCGGAAGAATTATTTGGTTCATCTGAATCAATGATTCGTCTCGATATGAGTGAGTATATGGAAAAACACAGTATTTCCAAATTAATTGGTTCTCCTCCAGGCTATGTAGGTCACGAAGAAGCAGGACAACTGACTGAAAAAGTAAGAAGAAATCCATACAGCATTATTCTTTTAGATGAGATTGAAAAAGCTCATCCAGATGTGCAGCATATGTTTTTACAAATTCTTGAAGATGGACGTCTTACTGATAGTCAAGGAAGAACCGTAAGCTTTAAGGATTCAGTTATCATTATGACAAGTAATGCTGGTGTGGGACACAAAACCATTCATGTTGGCTTTGGAACAAATGAAGCAATCGAAGAAGCTTCTATCCTAGATTCCTTGGGCAGCTTTTTCAAGCCAGAGTTCTTAAACCGTTTTGATAGTATTATCGAATTTAACTCACTTGAAAAAGAACATATCATGCAAATTGTTGATTTAATGGTAAATGATTTACAAGATACGTTAAAAGAGCAAAATATCGAATTTACAATTACACTTGAAGCAAAAGAAAAGCTTGCAGAGCTAGGCTACCATCCAGCATTTGGTGCCCGCCCGCTTCGAAGAGTAATTCAAGAACAAATTGAAGATAAAATTGCAGACTATATTTTAGAAGAACCTGAGGCAAATAAATTATCTGCGATTTTAGATGATGAACAGATAAAGGTAACAGCAGTAGAAACTATAAACGTTCATTAATTGGAAAAAGCGAAGCCGATTGACCGGCTTCGCTTTTTTAATTCTATAACTTTTGATCTTCAACAAAATTTAACCAGTTTTCAATTTCGCCAACGACGGATTCTACGCAGCCATCCTCAAATGGTGAAATTAGATTCGCTTCTTTAACCAGTTTTGTAAATGACATGCTTCCGCCAAGTTTGCAAAGATATACATAGTCTGCCCAAGCGTCTTCTTGATTTTCTCTCGAACGTTTCCAAAATTGGAAGGCACAAATCTGAGCTAAAGTGTAATCGATATAATAGAATGGCGAGTTAAAAATATGTCCTTGTCGCTGCCAGAAACCGCCATTCTCTAGATAAGCATTTCCGTCATAATCTTTATGCGGCAAATACTTTTTCTCTATTTCCCGCCACTGCTGTTTACGCTCCTTGGGGGTTGCTTCCCAATTTTCATACACCCAATGTTGGAATTCATCTACGGAAACTCCGTATGGAAGAAATAATAATGCATCACTTAAGTGGGAGAATTTATATTTATCGGTATCTTCCTTAAAGAAAAGGTCCATCCATGGCCAAGTGAAAAATTCCATACTCATGGAATGAATCTCACAAGCCTCATAAGTTGGCCAATAATATTCAGGGATTTCAAAATTCCTACTGGAATAAACCTGGAAGGCATGGCCAGCTTCATGTGTTAATACATCAATATCCCCTGAGGTTCCATTGAAATTAGAAAAGATAAACGGTGCCTTGTAGTTTTCGATAAAGGTACAATAGCCGCCGCCTGCTTTACCTTTTTTAGCCACAAGATCCATTAAGTTATTATCTTGCATAAATTTGAAGAACTCTCCTGTTTCCTTTGATAATTCTTCATACATCTTTTGCCCGTTTTCAATAATCCATTCTGGGGAGCCTTTGGGCACAGCATTTCCTGTTTTATAGTTAAAGCCCTCATCAAAGTATTTTAACTGTCCAACACCGATACGGTCCTGTTGTCTTCTTTTTAATTTCGTCGCAATTGGAACAATGAAGTCCTTTACCTGCTGACGAAAGTTTGCTACCATTTCCGCATTATAATCAGTTCTCATCATTCGATAATAGCCTAGTTCAACAAAGTTTTTATACCCTAACGTATGGGCAATTTCAGTCCTGACCTTAACAAGGTCATCATAGATACGATCAAGCTCGCTTTCATGTCCAGCTAAAAAGCCGAACTTTGCTTCAGAAGCAAGCCTTCTTGTTTCTCTGTCTGTTGATTGGGTGAAAGGCTCTAATTGAGCAAGTGTTCTTTCTTCCCCTTCAAAATTAATTTTTGCGGAAGCAATTAGTTTTGTATACTCTGTAGATAAACGGTTTTCCTTTTGAAGCAAAGGAACAATTTCTGGTTTAAACGTCTTTAATTGCCCTTCAGCAAGTGCAAATAATTGCTTACCATATTTGGATTCTAATTCATTCCTAAATTTGGAGGTTACTAGAGCCCGATAATATTTTGTAACAAGCCCTTCTATTTCAGGCTGAACTTCATCCATATAATCCTGTTCGGCTTTATAAAGCTCATCATTGGTGTCCACAGAATGACGAATATAGCAAAGATTAAACATGGTCCCAATATCATTTCTAATTTGATTCACATCGTTCATGGCCACACTTTGCTCTTCTAAAGAAGAAGCATTCATAAACTTTCCAATTGCGGCCTCAAATCTTGCTTTAACTTCGTCAAGATTTGGACGGGTATATGTATACTCTTCAAATCTCATTGACACAACCCCTTTATATGAATTTTTTGCAACTATTATCTTTCGACACTATTCATTAATATTCCTTCAAGCAAAAAAAAATACGGCAAAGGCCGTATTAAAATTTTCCAGCTGGCAAACCTAGTTTTTTCAACAATTCAATCGCTTCCTGTTTTTCGGAATCTGTCAAACTAGACATTAGTGAATGAATCTGCTGTGCGTGTTCAGGAAAGATTTCTTGAATAAACTCTTTCCCTTTATCTGTAATTTGTGCAAAGGTTACTCTTCGATCGTTAGGACAAGCAATCCTTACTAAGAATCCTTTTTGTTCTAACTTATCTACAACATAGGTGATGCTTCCGCTTGCGAGTAATATCTTTCCGCCTATTTGCTGCATAGGCTGATCACCTTTATGATATAAAAGTTCTAATACGGCAAATTCCGTTGGGTTTAGTCCATTTGCTTGTATTACCTTATTAACATGCTCATTAATTGCTTTATAAGCTCTTGAAAGAACGATAAATAGCTTCAACGATTGAGATACTGATTCATTTTCCATAAAAACTCATCCTTTTTATAAAATCTCGAACTATCTAGCTCCAGCGCTTCGGAGCTTCCATTTCTTATTGTCCAGTTGCAGCGCTTTGGCGCTTCCGCTTTTCTTATTATCTCGACTTCAAGATTATTATAAAAAACTTTTGGTTTTATGTCAATTTAACCTAGCATGAAGAATTATGGAAGCTGTTTTCTTTAGTATACCCTTAATGCTATTTAAATATTTCGAATATAGAAACATTTTATTTCTCATTTTTACGGAATTTATGTAAGATAGGTACTAAAAGATTGATAATTTCATAAACGAGGTGTGGAAAATGAGTCAACCAGCTACAGTGTCTGCAAACAGGGCAAAAGCAGCAGACGCGACCATGTTTAATATTCTTTTTATTATCGGGCTTTGTCATTTACTCAATGATGCCATACAATCTGTTGTACCAGCGATGTTTCCAATCCTTGAAAAATCAATGGGGTTATCCTTCACACAACTTGGTATCATTGCCTTTTCCTTAAATATGGTTTCATCCGTACTGCAGCCTGTTGTTGGAGTCATCACCGATAAAAAACCAATGCCATTTGCTCTGCCAATAGGTCTAACCTTGACGTTAGGCGGAGTGCTTGGAATAGCATTTGCACCTTCCTTTGGTTTAATCGTTATTTCTGTTATTTTTATAGGGCTTGGGTCAGCAGTTTTTCATCCTGAAGGGTCAAGGGTAGCCTATATGGCTGCGGGCAATCGAAGAGGCCTGGCACAATCCATCTATCAAGTTGGCGGTAATACAGGGCAAGCATTAGCCCCACTTATCACAGCTCTTATTCTGGTCCCTTTTGGACAAAAAGGCGCTTCATGGTTTACGATTGTTGCGGCAATAGCTGTATTATTATTAATCTACATTGCAAATTGGTATAAGAAAAGATTAGTTAAATACCCGCTTATCAGTAAAAAGCAAGAAACATTAACAGCAAAAAAAAGCGGTCTCTCGAAAAAGGTAAAGCAGGCATTGCTTTTTATTCTTCTGTTGATATTTGCACGGTCATGGTACATTTCTGGTATGACAAATTTTTATGCCTTCTATGCGATTGAAGAGTATTCCTTATCGATTAAGGACTCACAGCTTTTCTTATTTGCCTTTTTGATTGCTGGTGCTTTTGGAACTTTTTTTGGCGGACCACTTGCTGACCGTTTCGGTAAAAAGAAAGTAATTTCAATCTCTATGCTTTCTACTGTACCATTTTCCATACTGATTCCTTTTGTACCTTCTGTGTTGGCATTTATCTTTCTTACTATTACAGGTTTTATATTGATGACAAGCTTTTCGGTTACTGTCGTATACGCGCAAGAACTTGTTCCCGGAAAGATCGGGACCATGTCGGGGTTAACGGTCGGACTCGCTTTCGGTATGGGAGCTATCGGATCCGTTGGACTTGGTTACATAGCGGATTTATTTAGTTTGTCATCCATGGTCTCTACAATTGGTTTCTTACCATTGCTTGGCTTAATAGCATTCCTTCTTCCCAGTGATCACACCGTACAAGAATGGAATCAATAGAATGCAAAAAGGATGGACTCAGGCCCATCCTTATTTTATTTCCTGAATTTTTTGGTATAGTTCTTCTTTTTCAACATCAGAAAGCATACGCTCAGCCATTGGAAAAAGCACATTTTCTTCTTTTGCAAAGTGTTCTGTTAAAATATAATATGCATGTTTGATTAATGAGGCCAAGTTTTTCTTTTCACCCTCTGCTTCCGAGCTATCAGCTTTCTCAAGAAATTCATGAATCTTGGCTTTGGCTTGATCGTGGTCATATTCCATAACAGCAATCGGTCCAGATGTCGTACCAATATAAGCACCCATCATCGGAAATAACACTCCCTCTTCCCGTTCAGAACATGGGTCAAGTGCTGCTTTAAATTCTTTTACTTTACTAATCAACTCGCCAAAGGTTTCTTCACCAGAATCCGCTTCTATTTGTTTTGTTAAATTGAATAAACACTCTAATTGTGCCAATAACCGAGGATGCTCCGATTTTAATTGATGAAGTCCCTTACTTAGTTCTTCTGGAGACATACCTCCAAAACTGCTCATACAGCCGCTCATCTGCATACACCTCTTATTCATTATGTTGTTTTAAGTATAAAAGCTTTCTTTCTATTTTGTTGTGACACGAATCACATAGTAATAAAGAAATTAGGAATTCAAAATAGAAGTGTTGTAAGTTTTCAAAAAATTTTAACATTTATACTCAAAAAAACTTAAAAACTATCATATAATATAGTTAGAACATAAAAGGGAGGGCTATATCATGAAAACGCCTAATTATCATGACTTTTATCAAAAGGCATTGGTACCAATTGGTTTCAATGACATACGAACACTAAAGGAATTAAAATCTAATGACTATGATTCACCTTTCACCCATTGGCTTATTGCAGTTGAGGGAGAAATGCTCTCACAGCCAAATATATATTTTCTTTGGAAAGTAAGTATCTATCCGTCAAATGCTGAAGGTGACTTTAATTGGAAGAAACCTTTTTATTGTTCTCCAATTATGGAATCTATGGATAGTGCACACGAGCTCGCTTGCTCATTGGTTACGTCAAGTAAATTAGATCAACTCTCCTCCTTAAGCATAATAGAGAAAATTAGTTAATCCACAAAAAATATTCCCCTTCTGCTTCACCTTCTTTTTGACCATACTTGTGAAAAAAACCACAAATAGTGTTAATAATATATTAAAAAAAAGTGCTGCCCGCATATGCAAGCAACACTCCGTACTTTATTAAGCCAGTCGAAATACTATTCCATGTCCGCCTTTTGGATATTCCCATTTAATATTTTGATACGGGCAGCCAATACGGCAGCTGCCGCATTCGTGACAGCCTTCATAACCAACCTGCATCCGTAACCCTTCCCATTTGTACACTTCCGCAGGGCAGAAAATGGTGCAAATCTTATCAGGGCATTTTGTCATACAGATATCATTGTCCATAACAGTTAGATGGGATTTCGTATCAGCTTTAAAACGAAGAAGGTACTGTTTTTCCTCGATATTCTTCGTTGACATTATTTCACCGCCTTCCAAGCACGAAGGGGAAAAACAACAATAAACCCTTATCCTTCAATGTTTATTGATCCAATGGTCACAAATCGTGGTCACAAATTGATTAAATTATAACCATTTCGTCCAATTTATCAGCGACTTGTTGTTGCATGCTTGGAAGTACATGACTGTATATATCTAATGTGATTCCAATTCTCGAATGTCCTAATCGTTCCTGAATGATTTTAGGATTAATGTCCTGTTCAATTAACATTGTAGCGTGTGTATGTCTCAAATCATGAAATCTTATTGAAGGTAGTCCAATATTTTTAGTATCCTTCTTAAATGTCTTTAATAAATTGGATGGTTGGATTACTGAACCTTTTTTTGTACAAACAACTAAGTCGTTATCTAAATATTTATTGCCAAGTATTTTCTTATCACTCAGAACCTTTTCTTTCGCTTTCATTAGATGGGCACACACATTAACTGATATACTAATTGTTCTTGTTCCAGACATTGTTTTCGTTCCAATTTTTAATTCTTTGCCATCATGGGTTAATATCTGCTTAACGAATATTAATTTCTTTTCAAAATCAATATCCTTCCATCGGAGTCCTAATATCTCCCCTTGTCTCATTCCCGTTGTGATAGCCAATAAATAAGCAGTAAAAAATTGATCTGAATTCCTAATACTATTTACCTCAGTAAGGAACTTGTTTACTTGCTGTAAATTCCAAACTTGCATTTCTTTTCTTCGTATCTTTGGTAAATCAACAAATTTACAAGGATTTTCTTTTATCAACTGGATTTTAACTGCTTTACTTATAGATACTTTTAGGACATCGAAAATTTTGTGAATGGTTCCTGCTGCTAATTTTTTAGATGTGAATAGATCATTAGCAAAATTTTGAAGAATTATAGGTGACAATTGACTTATCTTATATCTACCTAAATTGGGTGATATATAGCACCTGTAAAACGCTAATTGATTATTGAGAGTTGTTCTTTCAATAAGATTTTCCCTTTCAATAAACCAACCTTCCATATACTTACTAAAAATCATATCCGAATCCAGTTTCTTATCTAATCCAAAATCATGTTCAGATAGGAATTTTACTAACCCAAGTTCAGCATCTTGTTTACTCTTGTATCCCCTCTTTTTCTTTTGAATCCTTTTACCAGTAGCATCTTTTCCTAAGTCCACTACAAAATAATAATTACCTGTCTTATTGTCCTTCTTGATACTACCTTTCACTTTTCAAGAGCCTCCTACGACTCTCTTAACTGACTGTATAAGTAATATTTTATCATTATTAAAAGTAATAAAGAAATACCAAATTAGGACAAAAAAAAGAGCGACTATTTTAAGTCACTCTTAACAACCAATTTATATTTTAGTCTTCTTTTTGATCATTATCTCTCCTTTTTTAGTGCTTTCGTATAGATTGATAATTGCTCTAGCCATTAGTTCTAAATTGGGTTCGTTTCTTTCTGTCACATTGCTTGGAGGTCTTCTTTTGCCAGTACGTTTAGAATATACAATTTTTTCACCACTCATTTTTTATTTCCTTTTTCTTTAGTTTTAACTCATAATACAATTCACGAAAAGCATATGCCATTAATTCTAAATTTGGTTCGTTAGTTCTGATTACTTTACATGGAGGCTCATTGTCCTCATAAAACGGTTTATCTTCGTACATATCCTTTTCACCATCTTTTCTTTGGCTTTCCTGTTTCCCCTTTTAGCCAATTCTCAAGGATTTCTTTATGAACTAGATACTTTTTACCAATTGTTTTAACGTGAAATTCTCCACTTCTCATAAGATCATAACTTGCATCTCTACCTAACCCTGTAATTGTCATAACGTCTTTTACATCAAGCATTAATTTTTCTAATTCAGTCACCATCTTTTCTTTATTTGGATTCTCCTTTTAACCAACTCTCAAATACTTCTTTATGAACCATATACTTTCTTCCCATTTTTATAACGTGAAATTGACCACTTTTAAATATCTCATATGCTTTTGGTTTACAGATACCCATCATATTCATTACATCTTTAACTTCGAGCATAATTTTTTCTGACATTTCAATCCCCTCTAAACATTACCATCTCTTCTTCAATGGCTTACTACGTAACCAATTTTGAAATACCTCTTCATGTACTAAATATTTATTACCTATTTTTTTCACTTGGAATTCTCCACTTTTCATTAATTCGTAGGCATTGTTCCTTCCTATACCTGTTAATTCCATAATATCCTTTACATCTAACATCACTTTTTGAAATTTAGTCACACCTATAGTTGCACCTCCAAGTCCCAAATGATTATAACTTTTCAAAATTAAATTGCAAAATATTCTGTCTAAAGATAATTAACTTGATAATAGTCAAATCAAATATTTTTACACATTAACGCTTTAAACTATTGAAATAATATTCAGAAAATAGTAATATTGTCCTAAGTTTAAATTCTTCTGAGTTTAGACCTCCTAAAACTAGGGCTTAGCCTTGACCACTAAGCTCATCTTTTGCCTTTGGTTTTTATTGATCAAAGGTCTTTTTTATACTTTAAAATAAAAAAAGAGTGACAATAAGCCACTCCCTAACCAACTTTAGACTTTATACATTCATTTATTGCCTTTCTGAATCCCCATATAATATCTGTCAACATATCAATATCTGTCTTTATTTCTTTTATATCCCAATACAACTCATTTTTTCGATGGTAAGTAAATTCTCCATTGTTATACTTCATAATTGTCAGAGTCCCGTTAGGATTATCGGTTTCTAAAGTTAGGTAATATTTTTGTCCATCAAAATTAGCATACTTTGTGAAGTTATCAAGAAAGGTAACTGCTTCTTTTTTCCTCTTAATAACCATAATTTATCCCCCCTTAAGTTTCAATGAATTAACAGAGTTATTTATTATTTGTGTAGGCATAATCTGGTTTTCTATATGATTCTTCATTTTGTTCTTAAATTCCTGCAATTTCACACTTTTATACCGTTTTATTGTATCAGTCAGGTCTTCTATTCCCCTAACCTGCTTCACTTTAAAAGGGTAATCATTAGGTTCAAATTTTAAATTAACTTTACCGATGATTAGCACTCGTTCATTGTTCCAGTATCCTTTGTCGAAATAGGACTTGTATCTATCTAGTTTTGAGTAAAGTTGTTTTGTCGTATAGAGGGAATTTTGACATTCAATGAACCAATCATTATCAAGCCAACCCTTGACATAGACATCTGGAATAAAGTCTGCATTTGGAATGGAAGTTTCAAATTGAAACTCACTAATTGGAGAATATTTCAACATATCAATAATGGTTTGATTCATCAATAAATAGTGGTCTAGTTTTTGGGAGTCAGTTTTAATTGGTGAAGGATTATTAAAGTAGATGTACTGCTGGAAAGAACGGTCTGTATTTGCTATTACATGATTATCCCTTCTAAGTCGTTTTAATACTTGATTAGCTGATATATGTGGACGAGCATTGTTCGAAAAATGAAGTGCTGCTATTTGATCTCTTGTTAATGCTTTAAATCTTTGTAGTGACTTTATAATGTCTAAATCTCTAGGTTTCATATTATCACTCCAAAAAGAATTTTAAATCATCATCAGACTGTTTAGGCTTAGATTTGAGTAGTTTTGTATTATTCGGTAATGTATTTGTATTCGATTCCTTTTTGACCTCTGTAATATCATTTAAATCAGTCTTAGAGACAAAGAATGGATTTAATAATTTCTTTGCTTTTTCATAAGTTAAATGTGGACTCTGTAATTCTTCAATGTCTCCATAATTAAGGATAAACCTTCCTTTAAGTTCCCCTTTAATTTTCTCTGCCCCGTCAGTTCCTAATAACCTAGCATTCACACGGTCTACTGCTCTAAAACTCATACGAATATTAAAATTTGCTCTTGCTTTTGTATCAATAACATCAGCATCCATTCGTTGAGCACTTAGCAAAAGGATAATACCTACTGACCGTCCCTTACTTGCGATTTTTATTATTTTCTCCTGTATAACATCATCATCCATATACTCATACATTTCATCTATGGCAAGTAGAATATACTTCTGTTTATGCTCCTTTGGTAAATCGTCAATATGGGGAACGTCAAAGGTTTCCTGTAAGTCTTCTCTCTTCTTCATTTCATTACAAAGATGATCCAGTATCTCCCTAGCATGTTTATTTGAATGAACAACCGCCTGAACATGTTCTACCTTTTTAAAAAGTTGAAATTCTGCCTTTTTACCATCAATAGAATAAATATCTAATTGCTCAGGTCTAAGAGTTTTAATTAAGGTTGTCAAGATTACACGAATAGCAGAACTTTTCCCACTACCTGAAACACCTTGAATTATTACATGAGGTAATTCCATTGCATCCAAAACTAAATATCTTCCATTCTTCTTTTGTCCAGTAACAATTGGAAACTTTATATCCTCTAAAAAAGATTTGATATTTTTGTAATTGTAAATTAAATCTGGTTTTAAAGCAGTGTGATAAACAAACAGTGTATATTTTTTTAAATCCCCTTTAAGTTCAATCGAACGTCCAAAGAATTGTTGAAAGACATACAATTTCTTTTTAACTTCACTTGGATCAAGTCCATTCATTAGAGTAAATGTTATTTCTGTACAGTTCTCATCATTCTTTTTTACTACAGAATGTACTTTGGGATAAATATAAATTGTTTTATCACCTGATTTGGATTTGAAATATAGATTAGCTGCTCTAAAGCAATTCATCATTTTAACCTTTAAAGTAAAAGTATAATATTTCTCTTTAAGTCCCATCTCAATCCCCCTTAAAATACTGCAATTATTCCAAAGTACAAGTAGATATAGAACGCAATAGGGAACATTATCTTTGTTGATGTTGCAATAATATCGGCTGTAACTTCTTTCCCTTTCCTTCTGTAAAGATATTCTAATAGTGTGGAAAGTAAAGCTACTGCTGCTACTCCAAAAACCATCCAATATGCACCTGAAAAAGAAGGACTAAAGAATGTACCATGAGTAACATCGATTCCCATAAATCCCATTAATGGTGTATAATTTTGTTGAGGTGTTTTACTTTGAGCAGATTCTTTTGGCTGGCGGGCTAAAAATTCACTCACTGTAAAAACCTCTTTTTTAGTTGTGAATATCATAGTTGTCTTCCCCTTCTTTGGAATTCATTTTGAATTTCTTTAAAAAGCATGATTTGCTTATTAACAAAACTTTGATCATTACTTTTTTCCATTTTTATTAAACACTCAGTCATTAAGGTTTCTAAGACAAGTAGACTTAAAGATTCAAGTTTTATTATCATAAAAACCAACTAATACAATTTAAAATAAACTGCCAATCAATAAAATCAAGTATTGCTCCAAAGTCTATATAGTCAGGAAGAAAGTTATTAGTAAATCCTTCTCGAATAACACTCATTCGATGACTTATAAATTTAAAGATGTCTGCTGTTAATTCCGTTTTGTTCATAATCGACCAGTTAAAGGAATCCATATAACAAACTATGTTATTATTACAAATTGCCTGAACATCATTGAAGTTATGGACAAGATCAAAATTTATTGGTGTGTGGTCATACCATTGTGAATTATGGATAGCATCAGATATTTTAGAAATAGCTGCATTTCCAATAGAATCATAGGTATTGTCCTCAACAATTTGATGAATACAGTCATAGTCTAGTGAACTAGTACATTGGAGAATTCCGTTTACTCTAATATTCAGAATAGTCACATCCCCTCTGGTCTACTAATTATTTGGTTTCCTCTCCCCCGTACCCCCTCTCCTTCCTCGTTCGTTTTTCTCTCTCTAAATCTTTTTGTTTTTTCAGATTTATAGATGGATGGACAATGTAAAAATCTATTTTGCTATGATTAAGTAGTAAATATATTTGCTGATTTATTAGCTGATAATGTAGTATATTGGGCGAATAACTATTTATTGCATGTCTATCAAAAATAAACTTTGAAAACTACAAGATAAACCGTGAAAGGATTTTAAATAAAAATGGTGAATTGTAATAATAGGTGATGAAAATGAAGAAATTAAAAAGTAATATAGGTTGGTTAATTGATAAATCAGATTATACACGAGAGGATATAAGGCAACATTTTAAAAAATCAGCGAATACAATATCTAGTTGGTGTACTGGAAAAAGCCATCCTTCTGCAATTGAATTGTTTGATTTAGCTGAATTATTGAACTGTAAGGTGGATGATCTTTATGAACGAAAAGTGGATGAAACTGATTAAGAATTTCGAGGATAACGGTTATGAACCTGAAGATATTCAATTCATAGTCCATTTTTACGATACGATGTTGGAAACACACGAACAAATGAAGAAACTATATGAGGAAGAAAAGAATGAACGTAACAATTGAAATTCATTATAAAGCAAACAGTCGAGCATACCAAAAAGGATCATTCCCTCTAAGAGGTAAACCTGAATATGTAGCATTGGAATTTTGGAAACAGATAAAGAAGGATATGGGATATTTTGCAGAATTAGAGAAGGTAATTGTGGATGGAAATAATGATATTACAAATTCGGTTATAGATTTAGAGGAAGTAGAAAGAAAAAAATCTGATGATAATATGGATTATTTACCTTTTTAAGCCCCTACTCAAATCAGTAAGGGCTTTCTTAATCCATACTACCCATCAAATTTTTATGTTAGAATTGATGGTCTACCTAGCAAGTAACCTTGAGCATATTGTACCCCTATACTTTTTAAAAGTGCTAAACTAGCCTTTTCTTCAATACCTTCAATAATCAAATTTGAGTTATGTTTTTTACAAAAGTGAAGTAAATATTGTATCATATCTAATTTTTTTTCAGTTAAATCATCCATGAAATATCTATCTAATTTTACAAAGTCAGGACTCAATTCAATTAGTGACTTTATTGAAGAATTCCCCTTACCAAAGTCATCAATAGCAATAGCTATACCTAGATTCTTAAGATAGATAATGACATTCTTAATAATGTCTAGCTCAGCTATTTCGCCTTCATTAATTTCTAAAATAATTTGTTGACATGAAATACCACTTTCGTTAATAATCTTACTTACAAAGGTAGGAAACAAAGGATTTGTTAGTGTCGAAGGAAAGACATTTAAAAACAAATGATTGTACTTTGTTAAGTATCCTGCTTGGGTGTAAGATAAAGATGCTTTATGAATAGACCGCGAATCTAATTCATAAAGCGTTTTTTTTATTTTAGCGTTGTTAAAAGCCTCTTCTGGTGACGAACCATTTCCCGTACGAAAAAGACTTTCATATCCAAAAACTTCCCATCTTTGTATATCATAAATTGGTTGGTAATGATGAAAAAATTGATCGTCTATACTAACACTTTGAATCTCCAATTAACCATTTCACCCCCTAACAAAAAAAGTACAACCTCAGAATTGAGATTGTACTTTCTAATTATCTCCACTTCTTTCGGTAACACAGCCACCATAGCTTCTGCCTTAGGTCTGTAGCTTTGCGTCCCTATCTTTAGATAAGTTTGCTATTATCGTATTTTAGTAAAAAACAAAATTTAATTCAAATTTAATTTAAACAAATTATTCGACAAAAGTCTATATAAATACTAGTAAAATTAGTATATCTTACCGGATTTTACTATTGTATTTTTCTTTTAATTATGCCTTAACGGAAATGATGAATATATGGAGTTTGTTTAGTTGACCTTGTGTTTATTAAGGACTGTCAGGATTCAGTTTTTTTTGATTGAATAGTGTGAATAAGGAGATTTAATGAATTGTTTGATTTTGAATAATGTGCCCATCTCGAATGAGAAGGGCTTTCTTGTTGTGTAGGGCGTTTACATAGCTGTCATTGTCAATTCAGAATAATGTACAAGTATTATTTCCTCGTTCAGTTTTCCCTCTTCCTTTATTTCACAGTATCCAGAATCATATTGATGAATGAGAATATATTCTTTTCCTTCATAAATAACGTATGTTTTCTCCATGCTAATACACCTCGAATTATTATATAAATATATTAATTGCATTAAAATTTACTAATAATATCTATGTCTATGGAATAAAATTTATGAAAGAATATAAAAATTGTTCAAAATATTGTAAAATTTATCCTTGTTTGAAATCGCTTACAACTGGTAAGATAATCCCATATTTTTATTATAATGGGAGAGAAAACTAGTGAGCAATGAAGATTTAATGAGGAAAATTGAAATTATTAGAAATAAAATGATTTCAGTTGGGATGGCTGAGGGATTCACTTCACCAAATACAATACAATTAAGTCAAACACTAGATAAATTAATAAACCTGAAAATGATTTCATAATAAGAACAACCTTCCAAAATTAAGGAAGGTTTTATTCTTTTGTGTATATTTTGAAACTTTTCCTTTTTTTGTTACGTACTACCGGTATAATTGTACTAGATTAGAAAAAACAGGGGGAAATATTGTGAGCGAAATAACTGTAAACGTAAATCAAAATTACGTAGCACAAACAGAAGGTAACTCGTATTTCGATGGTGGATTACTACAATACATTGGATGGTCAATTTTAGGTGGGCTAGTGACAATTTGCACACTTGGTATCTGCTATCCTTGGGCAATTACGTTGATCTTAGGATGGAAAACTAATCATACTGTCATTAATGGAAGAAGATTGAAGTTTACTGGTTCGGCTGTAGGTTTGTTTGGTAATTGGATAAAATGGTGGGTACTAACTGTTATTACATTAGGAATCTATAGTTTTTGGTTATTTATTGCAATGGAAAAATGGAAAGTAAAACACACTGTCTTTGATAATTAAATAGTAAAAATTTTGCCCCCCTCAATTCAGAGAAGGGCTTTTTTCTGGAGGAATCGTAATACATTGTGATTATTAATATTTCCAATTAAATTAGAATTTATTCATTTACCACAATTACTGAATATCCTTTACCTTTTAACTCGGCAGCTAAACGATCCGCATTATCTTTAACAGAGAAAGCACCTACTTGAACTTTATATGTTCCGTTTGTTTGAACTAGTGTTGGTTGAGGTTGTAGAACTGGTACAGCTTTTTTCTTTAACCCATAATACTCTATTAATCCACTAGCTATCCCTTCAGCACACAAAGCACGATAAGAATCTGATTTCAACAACTTCAAATCTTCTGTGTTCGTGAAGAAACCTAGTTCCAGTAATGCAGATTTCATGTTCGTGTCTCTTAGTACAGCAAAGTCTGCTGTTTTAATTCCCCTATTCTTCTGCTTTGTCAACCACAAAACATGTTCATGAATGAGACTCGCAAGTTTTACAGTTTCCTGTCCTGCTTTTGGATATACAAATGTCTCTATTCCCCTTGCAGAAGTTGCACCTGCATTAGCATGAATACTTATAAAACAATCTGCATTTAATTTGTTTGCTTTATCTGTTCGTGTTTTTAGTGAATCGTCTATTCCATCATATAAATCATGAGATAAAAACAATTCTACACCCTCATATTCTTCCAATAACCAATACACTTTTTCTGTTACTGCACGATTAAATTCAAACTCCTTCATTGAACCATCTAACGCACGTTTTCCCGGAGTATTAATATCGTGTCCACTATCCAACATCACACGTACCATATTAAATCGCCCTCCTAAAGTTTCTAGGTCTAGAGATACCTAACTCTTTAATATAAGAAGCTACAGTTGACTTTCCAATTTTCAGTTCATCAGCAATTTTTCTACAAGAAAAGCCTAGTAGATATAATTTTTCTACAAGGCTTACATCGTACTTTCTTATTCCTTTTTTATCTAATACATTATGTAGTGCTCTATGATCTGCCATGTTTGTTAATTCTAAGTTCTCAATACGATTATCGTTTGTAATTCCGTTCTTATGATGTACATGTTCATCAAGTGATAATAGTCTACCTAGATGTTTTTCCATTACAAGTCGATGTTCTTTTACATACCCGTTAGCAAGAGCATATGGATGATTACTTTTTCTTACAAGCCTGTAACCCTGTCCATCAATAGAATAACCTTTGTTATCTTTATTATTAAAATTCCTCGAAATTTCAGGTTTATCATGGTCATGTGTAATTTTAACCATTACTTATCCCCTTTCTCATCCATAAATCCTTTTCCAGAGGTAGGATTACTTACAATTCCTAGGACTGATAACAGAATTAAAACAGCATCAACAAACCCGATTACTTCTGCTTTAAATTCTTCTGTGAGGTTGTAGTCAAAAAATAAAGCTGCTCCTAATTGAGCAACTAATAAGACTTGTGATGTTATTGCCATTAACAAACCATAATTTTTAAATCGTTTCATACTATATTCCCCCTTTTAAAATAAGTCTTAAAATTGCCATCACAATTGCACCAACTACAATTCTCAATAACCAAGTTGTATTACTTTTAATTGATGAAATATCTTCTTTTATATCCTTGATATTCGATTCAGCAACAGCTAAACGTGTTTTTACATCTACCATGTCATTTTCCAACTTTTCAAAACGCTGCTGATCCATTCTTCATCCCTCCAATAAAAAAGAGGACTGAATTTATCAGCCCTCTAAAGTTAATTGTCCATTGACTACTCTATAATTTAGGATGTTTTGAGCCACGATTTCAGAAGTTTCTGCAAGGAAGAAAAAATGATGGTACTGTCTCATCGGAATAACCCTTTCCCCCATAATGCTATCAACTATTTTTCCGTTTTCGTCTACATCACAAAACAATAAACACATATATCAACCCTCCTGTACGATATATCTAATACTTCCATAAACAGACATACCAGTAGTCGCTGTGTATAATCTCCAATACATTACAAGTAGGTCTCCTGTCGGAACTCCTAAATCTATTAACAATTCCTTTCGAAAACCTTGGTCATCATGCGATTGGGTTTCGTATGCGTATGTTGATGAAACAAAACCGTTTGGATCGTTTTCTAAGCCTTCCTTGTAAACTTCAAACCTAGAATACCCTCCAGCTGGTGCAGTAACATACATGTTGGTGATGATTCTCAAATATCGACTATCATGTTTGAATACAAACCTTTGAGCGTTTTCGGTTGTACTAGTCGTTGAGGATTTATAAAATTGCCCTATTTCCTCGATACCCTGTGTTTTAAACGATGGTGTTGAACCTTGTATCGCAAAACTATGTTGAACAACCCCACCAATGATGACAGCATACCCATCTTCCCTTTCCACACGAACTAATCCTTTATGAACATCTAACCCACCAGCCCCAATGTGTACATAGGCATTTGGATCATCTTCCGAGATATACCAATCACCAGTATGATCACTGTAGTGGTTACTATTACGATATAACCGCTTCAAGGCTAAGGATAAATTTCCATCAGCATCTGTTAGTTGTTTTACAGTTTTACTTGTCTGTTGGAAAGATGTCATAACCTTTGTCATACTATTTTTAAAGTTTGCTAACACCACTGTTGGCGATTTAAAGCTTTCCGGATAATCTGTATATTCTAAAATCCTTACGGTTGAATCAATACCCAAATCTTCATGAATCAAGAAAATGGTATCTCCTAACCCATATTCATGAATAGGAATTCCTTGATTTTTTAACTCCACCACATCGATTTCAATGACAATATTCGGTGTATCAATGAGAACTTTTTGTAAATGTTCCTGCAAACTGTCTACATCAATAAACCGTTCATCTCGAACAGGTGGAGCATGACGAATTCCATACACAGACGAATTTGGAGAAGTGTATTCGGTTGTAATATCCTTTCCAAATCCTTTAATAAAGGTAGATATGTTACTGCTGTCAATGTCCTTATAAAGCGTTTTAATATTGTGCTTATATCGAAATTGCGCATCTCGTTGAGCACCAACTTGATTTTTTAATGTAATTTGATTTTCTCCTGTGATTTCAAATTCAGCACCATAACGTTCTAGGATAGTTCCAAACAATTCAAGCGCCGTTCCATCCCCGAAACTGTCAAATTCCACAGAGTTAAAAGCACCCTGATTAACCCAAGTCCAATCGGTAACGGAAAATACATGATTTAATACTTGAGTTATGTTTAAAGTTCCAGACAACGTGCTGTATTGATAGTCCTCGATGATATCAAAAAAGACATGTGAACACTGCTGGATTTCCTTAACAGGTGTACTTCCCTTCATGTATTCACGAAACTTTTTTATTCGGTATTTTTGACCGTCATATTCCACAATCGAATCTTCTTGTACCAGTGGAAATGAATGTTCATTCCTTTCTGTTTGGACAACTGAAAAAGGTAATGAATATACTCCATTTACTACCCTTTTTCGTTCTCTGATAGTATAGTCAGTCAAGTACTCACTTTGACCGCTTAATGTGTTGATAATCAAGTTCTCACCACCCTTCAATCAAATAAAAAAGAGGACTAAAATTAGCCCTCTTTCGTGTAAATGACACTGATTTTTTAAAACAAATTATCGTCGTTCTTTTTTCCAATTTCATACGTAATTTATTATATTTCAAGACATGATCTCCAATAATAGTTTAATTTTCAAGCAGAAGGGTCTCCAGGATTGAACTTTATACGAATGAATGCAATGCAAAGCAATAAAATCGGCAACATGATTTGTATTAGAGGAAGAACATATGGAATATAATACTCCCTCCCGATTTCTAAAGATTGAACAAAACTAGTTGCACTTACTAATGATAAGGGAGTAATAATGGTACCCAAAGCAAGTAGTACCGATTTAATATGATTTAGCTTGAATAATTGAGAGATCGCAAATGCAGCTCCGAATGTCCAACATCCAACCTTAAAAAATACTCCTACTACCATAATCAAAATAATCAATGCATCAAATCGTTCAAGAAAATCCCCAATAGAAACCATCTGTGTAGCTGAAAGTAGAGGGAAATTATTCCGGCTGTAAATTTCTGGACCTAATATAGAAATCATCATAATTGAATTAACCATTAACAGTATGCCACCAATTAATATGATGGACATACCTACTTTTCTGTTTATCTGTTTATTGTTTAAAAAAGGAAAAAACATCATTGAGATAATTGTCTCTCCAAATGGGAAGTTTATGACACCAAGATATACCTCTTTCAATATTGGTTTTATACCGTTTCCTAATACAGGGGTAAGATTTTTAAGATTGAAATCTTCTACACTAAGTAATAAAATCCAAATCACAACTATTGACATAATGTAAATTGGAAAGACCAATTCCCCCATTCGACCAAAAGTCTCAACTCCACCACGAAGACAATAGATCACTAACACCATAAAGCTTCCTATCAAAACGACGGTTGGGGTTTCATCTAAGATTGTCGAGTTAAGCAATTCCCCAAGATTTCGACATACTCTTGCTGCATTATATATAAATTCTAAAATATAAATCATGATGACTGGATAAGAAAGGTACTTTCCGATAATTTTAGGAATCATAGAGACCAATGTATCATCAGGATAATAGGATGATAATTGCGTAAAAACCCCCATTAATAACAGACTGCTTATCATCCCAATCCCAATAACCAACCATGCATCCTGCTTAGCTTCTGTACCTAATCCCAAAATAATCGTGGTTCCTAATTCAAATCCAACTATGACATAAAAGAATTGAAGTACACTTATTTTTTGTTGTTGCATAATGATCTCCCTAGAACGATTTTCCATTCTTGCTCATTATTTCCGGGATATAACACTTTATGCAAACTTCTAGCAATAAGGAATTTGTAATTTACTACTGCACTCTTTCTTCCATCTTTACTTGTACCCAAGTTGAAAACTTAATGCCCTTCTTTCCAGCAAGCCGATAAAATTCATCAAGTACTTTCGGATCAACGGTGATATTTACCCTCTCTTTCACCAACATTTATCCCCTCCAAGGTTTGTACTCTTTGGAAATAATTGTCTGATAATTACCAGTAAATATCAATACACATGAGTGTTAATTAATATATATTTATGTTCATCTTTTGTGCCAAAGATGACGCATTATCATCTACTTTTTGGACGAAATCTTCCTTAAGTTGTTTTTAATCCATCCGTAAAGGATACACGGAATGAAACTTTTTGTCCTAAATCCCTAATATCTTTCCTTACAAACGTTTTATTGGTATTATCCCAAACATCCACAAACATAACGTTTGTATTCCCGTCTGTATTTGGCTTGTAATAGGAAAGTCTTGCTATATCTGTTTCGGCGGTCATTACTTCAATGAAATGAATATCTTCATTTCCGTTGAAGTACAATCCCATTTGGGAAGTCGTTATAGCAGGAGAACTATTATCAAATCTTGTTGATTTTCTAACAGTAACAGCAATTCCGATATCCACTGCTCCTGTTTTATCGCCTGTGCCTGTTGTAGTAAACACACATACTTTTGGCTTCGTTCGATCTACGGAATTTCCGTTAGGATGAAAGAACCATTCATCTCCTTCTACAACACATGTTCCATCAAAATCACTGTTTGTAATAGCTGCGTGGGCAAAAACGTTAGCTTTACCTTTACATAGACCAACTTTGTTTTCTACTCCGTATCTCATGTGGACTTGATAAACCGAGTAGGCTTCATTACAATAGTTTCTGTACATTTCGTTATTAAGTGCATTATTTGTACCCACATGAACTAAACTGTGTCCTATTTCAAAGTAATTCTCTTTTATGTCATTGTCAGCAGCATGATATAGAACAATTCCAACTTTGCATGGTTGAAAAATAACGTCATGTATTTTACTCTGTAAAAGAGAAAAACCGTTTATCCCAAAGTAAGAAATATCTTCAAACCATATTTTATCGAACGTTAATGTTGTACAGCGTGAATTCGTATCCCATAATGACCCAGGTAAATACCCTCCATCTTGACAATCCACTCCAATACCGCACCTTTTGAATTTCATATTGTAGAATGTACTGTTATATGCACCATAGATAGTCAAAGCAATTTTCCATCCTACAAACTCACATTCGGTGAATGTAATACCTTCTGGGGCTGTGATTTTATTGGTGTCTTCTTTATTTGTAATAGTCCAATAAAAAGTATCAATGTCCTCAAAATTTACCGTACCCAGCGTAGTCCATTGAGTGTAATCTTTATTCCAAAATCCAGTACCATTCATTTTTTCAGTACTGTCCGTTGCACAGATATTATTAGGTGTAGTGGTTTTATTCCCGATATAAACACGTTGTCCATATTTCCTTTTAACATCTGGATTAGTAACTAAAGAGTCATAACTTTGACCAGCTTGTGAAGCGTTCCAATATGAGGTTTTGTCACTTTCAAAAATTATACCTTTAATAAATGAAATGTCATACCTACGACTTCCATCTGTTTCATAATTTTTGAAATTATGTCCTTCATTAAATAACAAAGTCGCTTTATTCCCTACCATATTACATTTAAGTATGATTGAATTTGTTCTAATGGTAAGGTTTCCTAGATTCAAAACAAGATTATTTTCGTAGCAATAGTCAATGGCAGACTGAATCGCTTGGGTATCATCATTTACTCCATCACCTTTTGCTCCGAACAACTTTACGTTTATCGCAATTTGTGCCAACTGTGACGAAAAATCATCCAGACGATCACGCAAAACAGGGAACCCTCCACGAGAGTCAACTACTTCACTAGGCTGTGGAGTACCAATAATCAAATCGTCTACTCGTTTTTTCTGTGCTTTTATATCCGTATCAACATCGTTAAAATTAGCATTTAAATCATTACGGAACACCCTATCAAGGAATGATCCTAAAACTTTATATTTACCATTTAAGAACCTCCTCTATAGGGTGTAAAAACGGAAAGCAAATGAAATAGTAAAACTTCCGCTTGTTCCTGTTAATTGAAAATCGTTATATCCCGGTGCTAAAGTAATAATTTTGTGATTTGTGTTTCGAAATATAGTTAATCCGTTTTTGGTTGAACGAATACCATCAAGCTTGATTTCATCACCTATATTTGATGTACCTGTATAAGCCCACTCATCACCATTAGTAACGTTCTTTATTTTCAAATTTGTTGATGCACCTTGAAAAGCAATAGTTAATGGTATCGTCCTTGGATCAATTGTCACTCCATCGGCAGCATTATAAATTTGAAATGTACTCGTACTGTGAGTGTACATTGTTTCATCCAGTGTTAACCCTTGTCCGGTTTGCCACAATTCTGAGTCAAAGGTGAGTGGGTCTAAGGTGGTTCCTATTGATTCTGCATATCCTTTTCCACAAATGAAATCTAAATCAAAAAATCCATAATGTAATATTTGTTCAGGTTTAAAAACTGTATTACATTTAACTTCCCATCTTTTTCCTGATTCCCTTTCATCAATTAGATAAAAGGATTCTTTAGATGAGAATATACGGAAAATTTCATTTCGTAATAATGGATAATCTAACAAATCATGTGCTGTAAATTGAAACTTTCCAGTTAATATTCTTGCACCGATTGTAGTACCCAAGTCAATTACCCCATCAGCACCATCTATTTCTTCGTATTGAGTCCGATATTCAGGAGAAGAAACGATAAAGTCTAGAGTTTTTATTCCTAGATTACTTAAATCGTATATTGTACCATCTTTACGAATAACTGTTAGATTCATAGTTTCACCCCTGTGTATCTGACTTGGTTACTGAAATTAGAAGCTTGCATATCATCAATATGTGGATGGATTGCTCTTGCAATTTCATAACTATCAAGATTAAGTACAACTTCAAAAGGTTGTCTATTCGTTCCTTCTTGTGTTACTCCGTGATATGCATTTGAGGTATTTGTGTCAAAATTAATACTAGGCATTGATAATAAGTCACCCATTAACCCTTTAACCATAGGAACTGCTTTATCAATACTGTCTGTGATGGGTCCCCCAAAATCTAACTTATCCAAATCTGATAAAGGTCCCTCTTTAGCTGGTGAAAATGGTAAGAAATCACGGGCTTTCTTTGCAAGACCTTTTACTGCATCAAGTACAGCACCAGCAGCATTTTTTATCCCATTTGCCATCATTTCTATAAGTCCCTTACCAGCGTTAAAGAAAGTCTTACCTAATCCTGTCACAAAACTAACTACTTTATTAAATCCAGTGGATACAAGATTTTGTACTTTTGAGATACCTGTAGTAAACAATCGAACCGCAACATCCCATATTCCTGAGAATAAAGTTTTTAGCGTTACTGCGACTCCTTTTATTCCCTTTACTAATCCACCGATAAATGTTAATTGGACAAATCCAAGTAAGAATTGAACAGCACCTTTTAAAATCTGCTTGGTCGCTTCCCACAATTTACCCCAATCTCCTGTAAATAGAGCAGAGAAAAATTTTATTATTCCTAGAATAATATTTATAGCTCCATTGATTGCTAATTTAATAGCCTCCCATGTTGAAATTACCAACGCTTTTACAACTGGCCATACAACTTTCATAATTGCACCAATGACCGTTAACGCTACCTCAATTACTTTAGAAATAACATTCCATACATTTTGACCAGCTTGGAGTATCATTTGTCCATTTTCACTCCAAAATTGAAGGACTTGTGACATTTTATCCTGAATAAAGGATTGAATTGCTGTTAGAACTGGTGTAATAACATTATTCATAAGCCAATTCCAAGCGGTCAGAGTTGCTGTTTTAATAGTTTCCCATGCTAATAATACTGCATTTTTAAACCAATCTGTTTTCGTCCACAATGCCCATAAAGCGACACCTATTAATGCAATAGCACCAGCAACTAATAGAACCGTACCCATCATAGAAGCTAATCCTGTAACTAGTGGAGCAATCATCATCCAAACGGATGCAAAGGCTGCTCTCATTCCCATGAACAATCCAATTCCTATTGCAAGTGGACTTAAAATAAGGGTTAATATAGGGATTAACATTAAAAATCCCTGTATAAGTTTAGCCAATACAGGGTGGGCTTCATTAAATTTAATTACTAAATTTGCAATCCATGTAATAAACTCATAAACCTTTGTCATTACTGCTCCGAAAACGTCTACCATCGGTTGAAATGCTTCTCTGACTGCTGAACCCATTTCCTCAAAGGCTTGTTTGTATCCAGGAACACTATCCATAGCCGCTTTATGTAATGCAGAAAACATCAGAGCGTTTGCTACTACTGCTGCCATTGCAACCATTTGAAAACGCATTAAACCACCAGTAATAAGTCTTTGCATTTTTAGCAAATCTTTCATACTTGCAGTGGGTCCCAACATCTCTAAAGCCAATGCCGCTGGTTGACCTCTTTGTGCTATACGTTCCATTCCACCACTAATCCTAAGCAATCCATTGTTGACACGATATAAAGGGTTATTCATACGGTCAAAATTAGCTTCTATTGCACTACTTTGTGTACTAGCTGCTAACATTGTAGCAATCCCTTGAATAAAGCCCATTCTAGCCATGTTATTGTTAGCAATCATTTGGTCATTTACTTGTCTATTTCTATTGCCCAATTGAGTTAATTCATCCATGAAATCACGAGTTGAACCTTGATACTCGGACATACCTTCTGCCATTTGAAAAAACTCGTATTGTATTTCCTGTTGTTGTTCTCGAAAAGGTGCTAAAGCTTCTGTATTTCGTTGTGCTGCTGCTCTCATTTCTGAACTCATGTTTCTCCAGTTTCTAGACATCTCACTGGTACTAACACCCATATCCTGAGCCAATGTAGACATTGAAGCACCCACTGAGCGAACATTATTTTCTATTCGTCTTGTACCTCTGTCAAACTCAGTTGTATCAGCACCAATACGAACAGCTAACTCAGCTATTGTTGTCATTATTATTTCACCCCCAATTGTTTCTCTAGTTTATCAAGTATTTTTTTACTTTCTTCTGGGGTAGTCGTTTTCTTTTCAGTGTTCAATTTATTAATTCTTTCAGGATTATATAAATCAGTTGGTTTTACCGTCTTCTTCACTTGAGCAGATAGCAACCAACTACCTAAAACTGAATACTCTCTCATACGCAATTCATGCATTGATTTTATTTCTTCAACACGTCTATTCTCTCGCCATTGCCATCCCTCATATAGTTCAATGAATTCAGCAGGAGTAAGTTTCCACAAAACATCGTGGCTTAGATTAAGAGCACCAAACGCAATTTCTTTAATCCATGCCCAATCTAAGCCACCGTTTAGTTTTTTTCGTTTTTATTATTTGAAAGTAATTTAAAGGCTTTTGAATTAAATAAAGCGTCAATTGCTGTTTCTGTTAACTTCTCAAAATCAAACTCTTCATTTTTCTCAAGATCATCTTGTAACATCTTTCCAACATGGAAAGGTTTTAAACTTGGATTTTTCCAAAGCATACCTGCCCAAAAAATATTTCTAACTGTATTAAAACCAATTGTCTCGTCAGTTACGATCCCATGAATCCCTTTATTGTAGAATTGTTCTAGTTCAGAAATTCCATTAAAGTCAAATTTTAAAACATGATCTTCCCCATTTAACGTAACTTTTTTATAAGTTGCTTCGCTCATATTTCCACCTCATTAGTTTTGTTTGAATAAAAAAAAGCCCATAGAAAAAACTATGGACTAAAATTAAATTAGGCTACTGGAGTTGTTGGAATACCTACTCCTTGGAATTCAACCGAATACGTAGCAGATTCTTCGTATCCTGCCTCCAGTTCTTTAGAAGTAATAATTGCCAATCCTTCTTCTACTGCTTGACCTTCTTCTTGAATACGAAGTTTTACTTTTTTACCTTGTCTCATAGCTGTTTTAAGTGCCGTGTAACCTTCATCATTTTTCACATAAAGACCATCACAACTAACAGTCCAACCATACCTTCCTGGTACATAATCATAACCAGTGTCAGATTTGGTTGTTGTATCGATAGCCTCAACCTCCTCTGAAAAAGTTGCTGACTGCTGACCTCCAACTACCGTCCAATCTGCAACACCAGTTGGAGTTGTAAGTAATGCATCTAAATCCACCATTACTAAAATATCTTTACCTTGTACTTTTGCCATTTATATCACTCCTATTGTGAGATTCTAAATCTTAAACGCATTACTCCATGACGAGTTATACCGTCTGGATCATCAAATACTTCCATTAATTCGACTTTTGAAAAGTCAATAAAAAATCCACCTTCAATTGAAAGTGGTTGAGAAAGAGATTCAAGTATTAAGTTCATTATTTCTTTTGCTTCTTTTTTCCCATCATACCTAGACCAAATATGGAGAGTATGTGTAATTTCTTCACCTATTGTTGTTTTGGTTGACCAATCACTTGCAGTATCTTCACCTAACGCAATATAAGGATAAGATTGATTTTTAGGAACAGCGTCATACACACCTGTAACTTTTGATAATAAGTTAGAATCATTGGATAAACGATTATAGAGACTAGTTTGTAATTGTAATAATGCTGTCTTCATCGTGTATCACCTAATGCTCTTTCTAACTCATCTATATATTGATTTTTCTCCTCTTCCCAAGCTGGAAAAAGAAATGGCTGGGCAGGTGATCCAGGATGATTAACTTCTTTACCGAAAAAGCTATTCCCATCACTTAATATTGAAGCGTCTTTGACCTCAATTTTATGAGGAGCAGAACCAAATTCTACCGAAGCAGCATACTCAATTTCTGTAAAAATCTTTGCACTTAATTCATCAGGTGAAATATCAACACTGATTGAACGCTTTAAAGCTCCGCTTAAGACTGGACTGCGTTGTTTTGCGTTGGCTTGGATTTGTAAAGCTGTATCTTTAATAATATTCTTTACGTCCTCTTTTTTCTCAACTTCATAGTCTTGAATATTCCTTATTGCTTTCTCTAAACCTTGAAGTCTTACATTCACTCTCATTTCATCACCTAATTTCCACTACACATTAATACCATGACTTCATTTAACCCACCTTGATCAATTACGGTATCAATTGTTAAAGGTTTTTCTTGATATAAAACCCTCATTTTGTTGGTAATTTCCATATCGAAATCAATAAACACTTTATAGTTAATTTTAGATTCAATTTGTTGTGCCTGAAAAAAAGTTGTTCCTGATATGGGTTGAACAAAAGCCTCAACATTTTTAAAAAGAGTCCAATCCTTTTTATGACCACCTGAGCCATCAGGAACTTTAGTTTCAATTTGAATATCAATTAAGTGTGGGTATTCAATCATACTCTTATCCTCGAATACGGTTGTAACATTCTTAAGATTGAAGGTGGAAAATCTAAACTATAAGAATAGGAAACTTCTCCAAATGAACTTGAAGAGACACCAGACTTATTCAAATTAAACTCAATCATTTTAGCAATTGCTAATTTAACACCACCTGGTAATTCTCCAGTACTTAGAGACTGGTTATTACAATATTCCTTCACATAATCAATATACAATGGAATAACTGTATCAATGTATACGTCATGTTTACTATCTGTCCTACCAAGAATATCTTTAACTTCTTGTAGATTCATTTAGCATCACTCCTTATCGGATGCTTTAGATTTAACTTTTGAAACAGATTGCTTTTTAGGCTGTTCAACTTCAGTTTTAACTTCTTCATAAGAAGGGTCATTTTGACAACGTTTAATATGGTCTTCGTCTACAACTTCCCAAACAAGACCAGTTTCTTTATTTTTAAAAAACATTTAAACACCTCATTAAAAAAAGAGTAGGAGAATAACCCCTACTCAATTAGTTTTATTATTAAGCTACAGTTGCAGTTAATACAGCGAGTGCTTCAGGACGAAGTACACTAGTACCATATACCATTAGTCCACGTACACCATCAGCAAATGAACTTTCTAAGCGGAGTGCCTCAGTTTCATCAATTTGCTTACCGTGTCCGATTGCGCTTTTATGTAATGCAACAATTTTATATTTACCAGTTACATTTGCAATTTCTTCAGAAACTACAACTTGCATACCATTAATTTTTTGACCTTCAACAACACCATTTTCAAGTACAACTGGTTGATTTGTGAAACGAGAATCTTTAGAAAGAAGACCTAAAACATCTGAGTTAATAACAACGAAACGACCAGCTTTAGGAACTTTCTTTTTATTCAATTTTGTTCCAAGGTCTACGATGTAATCATAAACATTAGCCTTATCAAGTGCAATTGGAGTTGTGTCGTTACCGATAGCATTGTCAGCATGAGCACCAGTGTATAATCCTAAAACATAACGGTCAATAGTCTCTTGAAGAGTTGCTCCTGCTTCAGAAGTGTGAGCGTCAACTAAATCACCAGCAGCTTGAACCTTATCAACATCATCAACTTTAAACGCAAAATATTTCTTTTGATCCATGTTTACATCTACTTTAGAAGTAGTAAGTTCGTCAAATGTAACGTTTCCAGCGTAATCCTTAACTGCTACAGCACCAACTTTATTGAAAGTAATAGTTTTACCGCTGATTTCAGTTGGAGGAGTTGTAATTAAATCTGCAATAGATGCCTTATGAAAATTTTCTAATAAACGTGCTTCCCAAATTTGTGGAATGAAAGTAGTTACTGCCATATAATATCACCTTGTCCTTGTAGTTTTTTAATTTTGATTTAATACTTTTTGAATTGCGTCCCAATTTTTATTAATTTCTTCAGGACTCATGTTTTTAATTGCTTCCATTGTGAAAGTAGTCCCTCCACCGCTTCCAGCAGGAGGAGTGTACGAACCTTGTAATCTTTCATCAACTTGTGTTTTTACGTAAGTTTGCATTACATCTTCAAAAGTTTTTAGATTAGTAACCGTTGAATCTTCATCCTGTCCAATGAAAAAGTCAATAATTTGAGTCGGTATTTTCTTTTCAGTTGCAATAGTTAATGCTTTGTTTTTCAACGACTCTCTTGTCTTTTCATTTTCCATTTGTTGCAGCTGAGCCTTGATTTTTTCAAGTTCAAGTTGTTCAGGTGTTTTTGAAGGATTGCGTTTTTGGATTTCTTGATCAATAAGTGAAGGCATTGTTTTCATTTTGAATGTTTCTAAACCCTTAGAAAAATGCTTATCCTTCTCACTATCAAGCCATTTCCTGATATCCTCTTTTTCATTAACTAATCTCTGTAGGTCATCAATTCCGAATTCTTGTTGTGGAACATACTGCTTAACCACCCCAAGTACGTCCTGATTTTCCTTGTTTTCATCTAAAAACTTTTTGATTTCTTCTAAATTCATTTAATTTTTCTCCTTTGTGCCCTTCTAACACTTATTAGCCCTAGAAGTGCAAGTTATTTTTAAAATAAAAAACACCTAAAATAGGTGCTTAATTAAATCCTTTATGTTTCATCCAATCATCATAATTGGAATAATCAATAACAGGTTTTACCCCATCTTCATTCTTGATATTTTCCCTTTTCTTTTTAGGAGTCCATCCATCAACAATAGGGATAATATCTGACCTACATTGTACATGTGTTTCTTCTGGTATCTTAGGGTGATCTCCAAAGTTATAAACTTTTCCATCATGCTCACGACAAAACTTACTGGTTTTCTTATCCAAAGTTGCGTCAAACATGACCTTCTTAACTCCTTGCTGCTCATAAGCAATGTCCTGAGCCTGTCTAGTGACTCTTGCAACCTCATTATTTATCAGTCTCTGAGATTCATAAGCTGTAACACCAAAAATACGTTTAACTTCACGAGCCAATTTTTTAGGATCAGTACCTTTTATTAAAGCCTGTTCTACACTGTGTCGGACTTGTTTCACTAATTTCTCTTTGTTTTTCCAAATCCTATCACCAAACATTTCCTCTTTTATAGGTGTATTAACAAGTGCTTTAATTTGATTTTCTTTTAATTTACTAATTTTTAAAGGATTATCTAAACCAGCTTCAAGAAGATAATTAGTTCGATAATAAGATTCTACTGCTGTATCATTAAGTATCTTTGTTGTTACTTCAATATCCTTATTCCCCATTACCTTAGCTTGTTTTAATAATGTTTTATCCAATTGTTTTAGTAGTTTGTATCTGTCTTTCTTCGATACCTGTAACTGACCATCCACCATGTAACCCATAAGTAAATTATTAATATCCTTTTGAACTGTTTTTAAGGATAAATTAAACACCTTAAACAATCCGGGTAGATTACCAGTTATTATTGACTCAATGAATGTCCTTATTAGCTGTAGTTACTTAATCATTACCTATCGCATCCAAATCAACTTCACTTTCCATTAATGTTTCACGTTCTTTTAAGTACTTTTGATACTCAACAGAAGGATTCTCAACAAATGGGAAAAGGCTGTATAGAGTCTCATAAGCAAATATATCCTTCAATTTAGAAGCAATATCTGCTAAGTGTAGAAGATCATTAGGAACGTTCATTGTGAATTTCTGTGAAATTAAACGATAATCGTATTCAATATTTTCTCTAATTCTAAGTATGTAGAAATATTCTTTTAATCTAGATTTAATACATTGCTCAAGCATGGTATGAATAGTTGAACACTTATTAGAAAGTGTGATTAAACGTCCCTGTAAGGCTGAACCGCTTGTATTACTGGAAAGTTTCTCATTAGTATCAATGTGAGACGCTTGTTTATAGATGTTTTCTTTGATTTCCTTCAATGTGCTATTTGCAAACTGATCAGGTAAATTCTTAATCAGATAATCAATATCTGCACCAGTTTGTAGTTCAATTACACCCTTTTCGACCATTTTCGAAATATCATCTTCTGTTTCAAACCTTGTGCCAATAACTTTAATCAGTGCCATACGGAAATCGCTCAACTCATTACACATATTACTGATTGTAGTGTTATATGCATCTACCAAGTCCTTAATATCATCTAACATACTTTTCCGTTCTGTATTAGCTTCCACAACAGTAACCGGAACATTAATAAAGGCATGAGTACTCTGACCTTTAGTTATTAATTCATCCCCATCAACTTCATAATGTTGGACAATCTTATTAGGTAAATATACATCTACCTTTTCAACCTCTGAGAATTGATTTTCTTTGTAAAAATGCATGGCTAATTGTACTGTTCTATCTGCATCATTACCTTCAAGAACAAAACAGTTTAATGGTGTTAATACAGTTGCCTTGAATTCATTATCTTTTAAATATCTCAATTCATAAGCATGACCAAATGTATTAACTTTGAGCATTAATTTTTGATTATGTACCTTTTCCCAAGTGGAAAAATCTAAGTCAATTCGATCAATGTACTCTGGATTAGCTGTTTTATCAATGTAATTAACTGGGTTTGATAACGAAAAAGCTAATTCATCCTGAAGGAATTTTTTAAACCAGTTAACTACAATTTTCATGTTCGCTCTTTTTGGATTGAACTTATAAGTAGATAAAATATCATGCTTACCATCGTAATAATCTTGGTATTTTTGTTTTTCTAATTGTTGCTGCCTAAATGCTTCTAGGCATTTTATTAATAACTCTTGTGTAACTTCCACTTAATCACTCCTTTCTAGAGTCCGATTGCTGATCTATCATAAAGTTTTATTGGACGGATTATATTTATCTCATCAATACTTGCGTCAAACATTTCAACAACATCGGCAGCATCATCATGACCAATCTTAGAGCCTTTATAATCTAATATCTGTTGCCAAAATTGTTCATCCTCTTCACAAAAAATGATAAAGCCGTTATTGACTTTACCAGCAATTGAACGTATACGATTTTCTTTGTTACTATATTGTCTTTTTTCAGTAACTTCAATGTGACGTTTTCTAAGTTGTGGATCATTTTCAATTAACTTCTTCAATTCTGCTTCAAATCTACCTTGGAAGGTGTTCTTTTCAATGAGTACATGCGTAACGTCATCATATTTCTTTAACAAATCAAAAACAGTTGCAACAGAATCATCGAATTCTTTTTTATACAATAACCCTTTTCTTATATATCTGTTACCAGTATGAGATTTAGAACCTAAACACACTGAAGAATAATCGTGTCTATCCTCTATTTCAACAGCACAGTCAACAGTAATCATTGTCTTTTCAAATTCTAACTTTTCCATTTCTTCACGTTTCATTTTCTTAATGTTAAAGAAACATTTACTACCAGTTAGGATAGAGGCATCGTTCATCATTTCCTGCTTCATCGCAATTGGATCAGAGTAATATTTGATTGCTAATTCTAAAGGATGCCATTTATCTTCCCAAAGAACAGGGAATTTCATTTTGTCCTCATTCTCATAGTAGTAAGATTTAGAATCAGCTTCAGAATATGGATTCTTATTGTCATAATAAATTTCTTTGAATCTAGTCCAATATTCATTAGCAAACATTTTATCTATATCATCAACTAAGATTGCTCTACCTACAATCGATTTATATTGTGGGTCTTTAAGTAATGTTGAAATAAAGCAATCAGCAGCTAAAACAGTTCCACTGATAATAAACTTTGTTCCTGCTTTCACTTTCTTACCGTTACGGATAACAGGCTCATCACCAGCGAAAAGAATATCCTTCTTATAAACTTCCATTTTCTTCTTCTTAGCTTCATCTGTAAGAACATCGGCTAATCCTTGAGTATCGTCTAAATATACATGTGTAGGACGTTTTCCCATGTGCTTCTTACCACGAATAGAGGAAGTAGAAGATAATGCTAATACCTTACAATTGTTTGTAAAGTGTATCTCATTCTTATTTACTGTGAACCGTTTAGAATCGATTAATTGACCAAATGTATACTGAATATAAGGATTCTCTTCAAATTGCTTTCTAACCTCAAAGATAAATTCCTGGGCATCTGCTTCAGTTTTACCTATGATGACCTGAAAGAAAGCACCGTAACAAACTTGATGGATTGAAGTTGCAAAAGTTGATATGGTTGTCTTAGCAAAACCTCTTGGTAAACAGAGAATCATTTTATCTACTGTATCCTTAATGACACAATCAGATAACAATTTCCAGCACTCTAAATGAGTTGGTGACAATTTACGTGCTAGATTATTAGGCTTGGGAACAAATGTATCCTGTAGATAGAACATGCAGAAGAATTCTAAATCCCTACGACCTAATTCATAAGCGAGTGAGTTAGAACCGAATAGATAATCGTTTTTCGATTCCTGAGATTTAATTTGATTATCCTGAATCAGTTGTAAGGCTTTATCTTTGCCAAATTTCTTAGTTAAATATTTTGCTAATAGTTGAAGATTTTCTTTAGTATGTATGATTTCTGTTGATATGAGTTACACCTCCCAACCTTGAAAGGATAAAAGTATAGAACTACGTACTTGATTATGAATAAATGATTTATTGTATTTTTTTTAATCCCAAGAAAAATAATAATTTAAAGTTAATATTTAGGAGATGATTAAAATTGACTTATAGTAATAAAATTAAAAGTATTCTTGGTGTTGATGTGCGCGCTCGTTATCTTAATGAAGACGATCTAATTCATGATCCTTTCAAATATCCTATAATCCATAAACAAATAAATGGAAAAGTAATTGTTCCACTTGATTTAGTAAGATTGTGGCAGAAATAAAGTTTACAAAATATTGACTACCTTACGGATTACGTGTTTAAAAATTGTTTAAATATGATTGACGATCGGAATTTCCTCCGAATTCTAGAGTCAATTTTGTCGTAAGAACACCCAAACTAACTCCCCAATTTTGGGTGTTCATTTTTGTCGCAATTTTTGTCAAGTTTGGAACAATAAAAAATATTATAAAAAATTGTGTAGATAATCCTAACTAAATCTGAAAATTTTAGATTCAGAAGATACCCCACCAAATAAAAAAGACCATCAAATAATTTAATGATCAGCTTTACATGGGTATTAAAGTAAGGGAAAATAACATTATAAATATTGTTTTTATCCTGGTAAATCGCTGCTTTTATTCACTATTTCATGCAGTATAATTGATGTATAAAATAATGTATATTAACTAGCAGCTTACCACTCTTAACAGATGGCTTTATATCAACGTTTTTTTAGTGTAAAAAGATAATTACGCATAATCATAATTTTACGTAATTATGTATCATTTTACCCCTTAACCCTTACTCTCCCAAGGGATTGACTCAATTACACTCTTGTTTTATTACCGTTTTAACATCCCTTTTCAGCAGTTATCACATGAATAAAAATACAACGATTATTCCTCTTCCTCAATCTGATCAAATACCTCTTTAATATCATTACTATTTAGATTAGAACTGGTTGCTTCAACGGTTATTTCAGCCTTATTAGTAAGCTTCCCTAGTGATCTTTCAATAAAGAACTCATAACCCTTTGCTGCTACCATAGAATTATCAGTCCCTTTGATTAAATCCCAGTAACCATTGACAGCTTCAACTAATTTACTTTCCATTAATTCCTTACCAAAAGTTCTGAATTCACGTTTGAGTCTGTCCACTTCCGCAATAAATTTATCCTGTTTCATGTAGTGGTATAATGTTGTCCTACTAATGCCTACAATTTTCGCAATCTCTTGTTTCTCATGGCTTCCAGTCGCTAATAACTGAGCAGCAGCTTGTTGTTGATGAGTTAATTTTTCCTCATTCATGCCTATTCTCACCCCTTTACAACCCTTACACAATTAAGCGTAATTTTACACCTATTTCTTACCTTCCATCTTATTAATACTTGCTATGATCCTATTTAAATTGTCACCGATTACCCTTGAGTTAGCTTCAAACTGTATCTTGTCCAGTAATCGCTTCTCAACTTGTTTCATTGTTACTTTAGAGTCAGATTCCAATTTAGCAAGTCTACACTGAAAACTAACAACGTCCGTAATAATGACACCTAATGCAACTGGAATAAACGCATCTTTAAAATTAACATCTAATATCCAACTTGTTATAAAGGTTGTACCTGAAATTAAAGCAAAATAGGCAATGACTGTTAACACTCTGGTTAATATGTCTTTCATTCTCTTCATCTCCCTATTCTTTAGACAAAATAAAAAGCATCCATTTAGGATGCTAAAAGTCGGAATCATTATTTAAATATTTTAATACAACTGATTCTTTATTTTGCTTTTTTACCTCTATACAATACTTGATTATTTCAACTTGTGTTTTTGCCCTTGCATGAAAATTAAACATCTTTGTAATATGATTTGAAACTTTAATGATAAAGAAAATAGATAAAATAGCAAAAAGAAAATCTACCCACCAAATATTATTTCCACCCTTGATAATAATACCCACAGATAACATAGTAACAGCGATCATATAAGGTAACTGCTTGGTTCCCTCATCTATCTTATTCTCTGCAATTATGGCTTTTATCTTTAAATATTCAAGAACATCAATTTCAGCTTTTAAAAAATCTTCAATACGTTTCTTATATTTTATTAATTCCTTCTCACCCATAATATCACCTCATTGATATTATAGGACAACACGAATGTTCTATGGAAGAATTATACATGGAAATATTTTCGACAAAAGTAAAAAGCAAATCCCGAAGGACTGCTTTGAAAATTATTGTGATCTTTGAACATACATACAGCTTTTAAATTGTGTTTAATTTGTCTTGTTAATCAATATCTGCATCACGTTCATTGTTCTCAGATATCATTGATTCTAATGCTTCAATTTCTAATTCGATTTCTTTTACTTTGTTAAATAATTCCTTTTGTTCATCTTTGTTTTTTATTTGCATTTTTTCACTCCTCACTAAACAGATAATATTTACTATTCCCTTATTTAGTATGGAGCATCAAAAATCCTGCACAAAAAAAATAAAAGCAATCCCCGAAGGAACTGCTCTAATACTACTTATTAATCCAAATTTTCTTTATTTCCATAAAACTTAACAATTCCTTTACTTGAAACATTTTTATATGCTACTTTGATTGTATTACCACTTATAGTAACGTATTCAGATTGCATCATTAGTTGCACAATATTAGAATCTAATTTTTCTTGAGATCTAACTGTTTTATCCATAATCATTTCAACTACAACTTGTGTCATTATTCTCACCCCCTAACCCATCTATAATTAGACAAGTTAGGAGAAAAGTCCTGCAAAATATGTAAATATTTGTTACAACTTTATGTATTAATTAAGATATTTTATCAAACTCAACATCTTTCCATGTTTTACGAGTTAGGATATTGTAAGCATTAATACGAGTAATATCGTACCTATCAGCAATTTCTTGAGCATATCTTGTGATTTTACCATCGAATTCAGAAAACCCAATTAGAATATCTAAAACATCATCTCTAGAAACTTTATTTCTTGAACGACCTGTTTTTTCCTCTGATAGTCTCTTCTTTAGTTCTTCTGTAAATTGTGCAGTACGACTACATAATTCAAGATTATCTCCATAATTATCTTCACGAATGCTATTTCGATGATGTACAGTAAGACCTAATATTTTCCAAGAATTAATTGGTATTTGTTGTTTAGCAGCCATAACAATTGAATGAATGGTAAAAGATGAAGGTTCACCATCTGCATCGTAAAGTGTGTTCATGTAATAACCTGATTGCTCACTATAACTGGATTTAAGTAGTTTTAATGTCCCTCTTCTATTACTGTAAAGAACACCTTTTTCCACATCAACAAAATAATTTTCATATCCCGGTACTGGTTTTAATTGTTTATCTTCTTTCATTCTTTACTTCTCCCCTTTGTTTAATTTCTCTTTGTAAACACAAAAAAGGACTCCGCAATGCAGAATCCTTTAATAACCATTTATTAATTTATGTATTCGTTGTTGTACCTTTGGTGTAGCTGTATATTTTCGATTAATTAACCGACAGTAAGTACTAGCTGATATACCCAAAAGTTCTCCCATTTGCTTTTGAGAATAGTCATTTAACACTTGAAATACTTTCAATCGATCCACATTGTCTTTAATTTGCAATACCATTGCATTCCCTCCATAAAAAAGACACCTATCGCTATGACGAATAGGTGTTTAGATGTTGGGAGAAGGTAGGGAATAGATTGTCTACCCCTACATTATTATTAAACAGTTATAGAAAAAAAGTTATGTATTTTGGTGTAAAAATATTGATTTTATGTATATATTTATGATATATTTAATATTTATTTATTTTTTCTCTTTCCACTTGTGCTAAACATTTTCTACAAATTGACTTGAATCCAGTTTTATTTCGAGTATCTATCCCAAAGTTATTTAATGTAGCCAGTTTTTCCTTCTCACATTTTGTACACTTTAAGGTATGAGTACCAATTTTGATATTATAGTATGTATCAGCTATTAACCTAGCAATCTTATTTTCTATGATATGTATAATGTTCGCCTTAGACTTGTTTAAACCGTATTTTTCATTTATGTATTTCATGACCAAATTATATGGATTTACTGTACAAGCCTGATTATAAATACAATATCCCTCATGTACATCCAATATCAAGTCCACAATATCCTTTTCCATATCATTTAAACCTGTAAGTTTTAAAGCCTCGTGAAACTCCTCAAAGATATAGTATAGCCCACTGTCTGACTTATCCTTGTAATCATTATGTAAGAGATAGTACAAAGGAAAATACTCTTTATCCTTCTTGTCATAGTCAATCTTAAGTAATGCTGCAACATGCTCCGGTTTCTCTAAATCAAACAAATCATAAATCTGATTATCCACATCTACCCAAGGTATAAGTTGCTTCGCTTTATTTACCTTTATCTTCTTCTGCATTTGTTGGAATAACACATGTAAGGAATATCCCATTTCGTTATAATGCTTTCTAAGTTCATAATACCGTTTCTTAGGAGTAACAGGATGATCCTCATTTCCAAATTGAGTAATCCAGCTTTGTTTAAGGAGTTTTCTTTCCTCTTTAGTGTAATCTTCCATATCAAAGCCATACTTCAAACCTAATTGCTTCCAAGAATCATAACTCACTTTTAAGTCTGGACACTTTTCAAGATTATCTAGGACTTCTTGATTTCGTTGTTGTTTCTTTTCATTCTCGCTTAATTTAAAGGATTTTTGCGACTTAGACAGATAATCATCAACCTTATCAACGTGAACCTCTAATCCTTTTTTAACCGTGTCTGACAGTCCGTTTTCTAAGAAGTCATCTATTACATCTGCATTAAATCCAATAACACGTTTATTTTCTCTATCCTTCCTGCCACGTTCAACTTCATACTTTGACCACACTTCATAATCATCTAAATTTTCATTTCTTCCTTCCCAATCATGCCATTTGTTAAGGACATAATCAGATATGTTATCCAACCCTTTAGCAAGATACGTTTCCTCATAACGAGGATGTTTTTTCTTTTTATCTCCATTTTGCTTTCTGAAAACTGGACTACTTATGTATTCGAAAATTGACTCAATATTAATATCCTGATATTCATCTTCAGTATAGGTAACAACAAACTCATATGTAGTGTAGTCGAATTCTACTTTAACACCATTTTCCAATAATTTATTGACCAGTTCCATTCTCTCTTTAACTGATAAATCATTGTTCAAGTGTGACTGAATTTCCTTAAGCGCTTCTTTATAATTTAAATTTGACATTACAACATTCCTCCATTTTGATTAATTGATTACCTTGATTATGTAAAATTGAAACAATAACAAATTATGTAAATATTAAACTTTTCTACATGGTGTAGATTAGCTGATACAGAACAACAAACAAAACAAGTAAATTTATCCCAATGAGCAAACGGGTTTGCGAATTGTAAATACTGTATATTAATTATGTATCTAATAATGTATATATAATGTATATAACTGTTTCTCTTATTAGGGTTCAGATTATCTAGGATAGTTTTTTTATTATCTTGGATTTTTACTATCGTTATCTTGGATGAATTTTATTTATCTTGGATGAATTGAACTTAGATTAAATTACTAATTTACTGCCATTTTTCTCAGGGAATTCATCGATATTATCGTACAGTGGCGTATAGTGATTATTGTATTTGGTAAAAATTATCATCTGCCTGTCACCGACCCTTTTATATTCGTTGTTATGAGAAAGTTCGTGTGATTCAATCTTTAATAATTTGTGCTTCTTTAATTTTTTATTGTATTCAATCACTGTTGTTTTACTTATGCCTAAATCTTTTGCTATTAATTCTTCAGCTGGATGTGCGTATTGTTTCTTAGTGTCTTTTTCATTTATATAACTTTTGTAATAGTAAAGTAATCTGACCCCAATATACCCAACAGCAGATATTACCGACTTATCTAATACGTTTTTTGTAAGTTGAGTAAAGATACTTCCATCATTTAATTCTGGGATGATCTGAGGATTTATTTCGATATCTATCCCCCCTTTTCTAGGTAGATTAGTAATTTGGTTTAATACGTAACCTTGCTCATGCAATGTCTTGAGTGCTTCTTTTAACGTTTTATTGTCTTTGATATTTAAAAAATTCATTAATACTTTGTGATCAAGTCTATATACTTCATTACATCCAGATATGTAGTAGCCTTGTATCAATTTTGCAAGTGAGACAAACTCAGTTGCATTTATAGTACTGCTCCTCACAATTTCGGTAGGTATTTGAACCTTAAATTCATTGCTCATTTATCATTTCTCCTTTGTATAGTTGGTTATCTGTTTAATGGTATTTGCTTAATTGTTATTAACATGTTCCTTCATAATTTGCTCAATCTCTGTTGTTCTCGGATAAAGCCAAAACTTACGATCTGCTAAACTGATTGCAGATGTTAGCAACTCGTGTCCGGCTCTTTGAATCTTCCTATGTAATAGAACATCATAGACAAATAATAAGTCCTTTTTAGTTACATTCATTTTTATTCCACCTCCTCTCAATTTCATCTAATAAAATCAGTCTTTTAATTGAAGATAATCACCCCTTTCAAGGAACACGTTGTTAATATATTTTTGATTAAAATGAATCATCGTTCACGAATTACCGATAGAATAAAATTATATAAGCAATTCATGTTGACATTGATTTTTGTGCATGATATTATGTTATCAAGGAACAGTAGACTAGTAGTTTGATAAGTGACTATAAAAAAAAAGAAAAACTAGACATGCCAATTTACTGAAATAGTAAATAAGCACGTCTTATTTGCGTTAAGACGGTTCACTCTTCATTATAGCATGATTGTAGAATAAGAGAAATGGATATAATGAAATATTTTAATAATTTAATAACTTTTTATCTAACATAACCTTCCCTTTTGATCCAATCATGCATTTCTCTCTTCAGATTCATGATTTGATCCTGCTGCTCTTTACTACAACCAATCGAATTAGCAACAACAGAGCAATAACCGGCTATTGCTTCAGGTAATGTTTTGAATGACTTGATATCTGGAATCCTTAACTGATTTCCTTCCGTTTTAATTCCCACAAGAAATTCTTCCTTTTCTTTTTCAAACTTCTCCACAGATTTTTTATTCAACTTTTCAACTTTCCCTTTGTAAAAAGCCTAAAGTGTTATTGCCTTCTCCAAATGACCGAAAGTTGACGGTATTGCCTGTCCAGAATTTGACGATTATAATGTCAGTATACAATTCGAAACATTTCGACATTTTATAATTCTGGAGAAAGGAAAAGACGCCTCCCATAATGTATATCTGCGCCAACAGATATACGGGAGACGTCCTCTAAAAGAAACTATATGATTATTGTATCAGATTATAAATTAATTGAAAACAATGGAGTTTTTTGTTAGGGGTGCAGGGTTGATTCCTTCTCCCTGTTGCGGGAAAAGTATGAGCGTTATTGGTACTAGAAATAGAAAATCTAGAGAAAGGTCTGGAGAGACAAAATTATATAATATTCGGCGAATGCGTTGTGATCAATGTGGCCGGATTCATCATGAATTACCAGATTTCTTAGTTCCATATAAGAGGTATGAGGCTGAATGCATTGAGTCGGTTCTTACGAACCCTTCTACACATGATGTTCCAGCCGATGAATCTACACTATTTCGTTGGTTTGAATGGTTTAATCATTTCGTGGATTATTGGGCTAATTGCCTCATATCTATTGTGCTTCGAACGAAACAGGTGAAGGTCCCTTTGAATTTGACGTCCGCAAATTCAGAGACTGCACTTCATAGAATAGGACGACTGGTGGGGAATGCCTCGAGATGGCTACAAAGAATTGTCCGTCCAATAGTAAATATTAATTTGTGGCTACATACCCGTTCTGCATTCTTGTCCGGAGATAGCTGATTTACACTCATGATAATCACATATGTAGAGGAGTGTTATCATGAAAGATCAGAAAAAGGCAGAAGAAATTGCAGTTCAACGGTTCCAGCTGATCGCCCCTCTTTTGGAGGAAGGTTTAGATGCTGGAAAAGCAAAAGACTTAAAAAACCAATTATGTAGGACCAGCGGTCTTTCTGAAAGGACAATTAGACGTTACCTTGAAAAGTACCGTAATGAAGGGTTCGGAGGATTAAAACCAAAAGGAATATCGGAAAAAGGGAAAAAAGAGGCTATCCCTCCCCATTTATTAGAACAGGCGATACTCCTTAGGAAAGAAGCTCCTACTAGAAGTGTTGCACAAATTATTCAAATTCTTGAGTGGGAGGGGTTGGCCCAACCAGGGCAGATTAAACGTTCTACTCTTCAAGAAAAGTTAACCGAAAGAGGATACAGTACTCGTCAAATGAAGCTTTACTCTCAAACAGGAGTAGCTGCTAGACGATTTCAAAAGCGTCATCGTAATCAGCTGTGGCAATCGGATATTAAATTTGGACCATATTTGCCCATAGGGACAAATGGCACAAAAAAACAGGTTTATTTAGTCGCTATAATTGATGATGCAACTCGATTTATTTTACATGGAGCGTTCTATCCAACATTGGATTCTAGGATTATTGAGGATGCCTTTCGAAATGCGATTCAAAAATATGGATTACCTGAAGCTGTTTACTTTGATAATGGAAAACAGTATCGGACCAAATGGATGTCTCGTACCTGTTCCAAATTAGGGACAAGACTGATTTTTGCCAAACCGTATGCGGCAGAATCTAAAGGCAAGGTTGAACGTTTTAATAGAATCGTAGATTCGTTCTTAGGAGAAATAGCCCTGGAAAAGCCTAATTCTTTAGATCGGTTAAATGAGCTTTTTCAAGTATGGTTATCAGAGTGTTATCAAAATAAACCACACTCGGGTCTTGACAATATTAGTCCTGAAGCTGCGTTTCGAAGTGATAAAAAGGCCCTTCGCTTTATAGATTCAGATAAACTGGCTAATGCTTTCTTACATTGTGAAACAAGAAAAGTTGATAAATCGGGATGTATTAGTTTTATGGATCAGAAATATGAAGTGGGACTTTCCTTTATTGGGCGCAAAGTTGATGTTGTATATGATCCTGCGGATCTTGAAGAATTAACAATTGAATATGAAGGACATTCTCCGTGGAAGGCTAAAAAGCTAGTAATAGGTGAAAAGGCTGGAAAACGGCCAACATTGCCTTCGCATCTACAAGCACATAAAGCGGATTCATCTAGACTACTAAAAGCAGCTGAACAAAAACATGAAGACCGAAAAGTTGCACAAGCTCCGGCTGTGTCTTTCCGTGCTGTCTGGAAGGAGGATGGCGAGGATGTTTGAATCTTTTTACGGAATGAGGCAAACTCCTTTCACCAGGGATGTACCTACTGCTCAACTGTATGATTCCTTTACGATGCAGGAAGTATTAGGTCGTTTAAAGTATACAGCAGAAAGGCAGTTATTTGCAGTTTTAACAGGGGATTGTGGTACAGGTAAAACTACCACGATTCGGAAATTTGTCGATGGACTTGATCATGGGAAATTCCAAGTGCTTTATTTATCTGATTCCAAACTGACACCTAGGCATTTTTATAAAGGATTGTTAGAACAGCTAGGATCCGAATCAAAGTTTTATAGAGGAGATGCCAAACGACAGCTTCATCGAGAAATTGAGTTAATGAGGGGTATTCATGGAATCCAGCCAGTCGTTGTGGTCGATGAGTCACATCTTCTAGACCGTGAGATGCTTGAGGAAGTACGGTTCTTACTCAATTTTAAGATGGATGCACAAAGCCCAATGGCCCTTATCCTTGTAGGACAAAGTGAATTATGGGATCGTCTCCGTCTTCAATCATACGCAGCCATACGCCAAAGAATTGATATTCAGTTCAAATTAAGTCACTATGATCGATCACAAGTCGATCAGTATGTCTCTCGACATCTAGAATATGCCGGAGTTGACCAACAAATCTTTTCAGACGGTGCCTTAGAAGAAATACATCGTTTTTCTGGTGGCACCCCGAGACTTATTAATAAGGTTTGTACACATAGCCTCCTTTACGGAGCACAAAACGGACGTCGAATAATTGATGACCATATGATTAAGCATGTCATTCAGGGTGAACTGACATGAAAAAACGATGGAGAAACATGGTATACAATGATTTTCTTGATTGTTGGATGATCTTTTGGGACGAAGGTAAGAGTGATTACAAGATTCGACGCGGCGATTCGTTCGAACTGCATCTTGGCAATGGGGTACACCTTTTGTGCAGAATGGAACTCGGTAGTGACTGGTACATTCTTGTTGGAAAAAATGCGAAGTTTTATCTAAAACCAAATGAAATCTAGCAGGTTAATATTTAGTATAAGGGGAAGCCAGTGCGTGCTTCCCCTTTCTATTGGCCAACATTTCCGTCAGAATTTGGACAAATAAGCACGTCAATTTCTTGTCATAACAGGGTGTCAGTAACACTAAAGGACTATATGAGTGAATAGAAATAAGGTACACGTCTATTTTGTGTTTTGATGAATAATCAATTCACAGTAAACCTACTAGCAAAATTGAGAATTAGGTAACATCATTTTAAAAATATTTTTTCATGATACATTTTAAAATGAAACATCGGATAAATCTGTATCCTCAAAATTGCAAATGAAATCAAAAATTGTATAAATAGGTATAAAGTAATTCGTCTAATTCCCTTCATAATTTCATTTATTATCCAAATTTTATATTAATTGTTATATACTCAAATAGAGACATGTAAATTGTTAAGGAGGGTAATAATGGAGTTTGTAAATGAGCTTAAAAAACTATCCGATCAAGTTGGACAAAGGAAACAGTATATTACTAACGAAGAGGCTACAAAACAGTCACTTATAATTCCCTTTTTAAATGCTCTTGGATATGATGTGTTTAACCCCTATGAAGTTGAGCCAGAATACGGTGCTGATTTTGGTAGTAAAAAAGGGGAAAAGGTTGATTATGCTATTAAAAAAGATGGTATCCCTATAATATTTATTGAAGCAAAATCAATTCATGAAAAACTAGACAATCACAACGGACAACTATACAGATACTTTAACTCAAATCCGAATGTAAAATTTTCTATTTTAACGAATGGTGATTATTTTCATTTTTATACTGACCTAGATCAGGATAACATCATGGATAAGACTCCATTTTTCAGTTTTAGACTTTCAACAATATCAAATGTAGAGATTGAAACTCTTCAAAGATTTACTAAAGACAATTTTGAGAATGAAAGACTCGTAGAGTACGCTCAGGAACTTGTTTATATGACAAACATAAATATTACACTGAAGGAATTATTTAAAAATCCATCTGATGAATTTTTACGATTTCTAATTAAAGACTTTACAAACACAAGAATTACTAATAATGTTTTAGAGCGTTTTAGACCCATTATCAAAAAAGCAATAAACCAAACTATGTTAGGTATTATTTCTGATGGGTTATTCAAAGAAGAAAAAGTAACAGAAATATTCCAACAAGAAATTGCCACAAAAGAAGCAGCTGTTACTAACGAAAATCTAGTAGTGGAAGATATTGAAGATGAATTAGAAGAAGATAATATTAATCCAAACATTATTACAACCGTGGAAGAATTACGATCATTTGATATTGTTCGTGAAATTCTTTTAAAAGCTGATCGTGATGTTAGTGAGATAAGGTATAAGGATACAGTTCGATATTTCGGCATCCTAAATAAAGTCTCAACACGTTGGTTTATACGCATAAACTATGATGCTAAAATCCCTCATTTTAATTTAAGAATAGACAGCGAAACATGTAAGTCCATATTGCAGAATTGTAATCCAGATGTTCCAAGTAAAAAAGAGGGGCTTAGCAGAATCTATTTTGAAAAACCAGAGGATATATATCAATATGAAGCATTAATTGTGGCTTCTTTTGATTCCGTTTTTTAAAATAGGTAAAGCAATTTAGAATATACCTTAGTAAGTAAAAAGACGATGCTGTTAAATGCACCGTCTTTTTTATTTATACAGAACAGTTAAGAGCATTATTTTCGTGGTCACATTTTAGCTAGATTTGTGACCAAAAACCATTAAGCCAGTCGAAATACTATTCCATGTCCGCCTTTTGGATATTCCCATTTAATATTTTGATACGGGCAGCCAATACGGCAGCTGCCGCATTCGTGACAGCCTTCATAACCAACCTGCATCCGTAACCCTTCCCATTTGTACACTTCCGCAGGGCAGAAAATGGTGCAAATCTTATCAGGGCATTTTGTCATACAGATATCATTGTCCATAACAGTTAGATGGGATTTCGTATCAGCTTTAAAACGAAGAAGGTACTGTTTTTCCTCGATATTCTTCGTTGACATTATTTCACCGCCTTCCAAGCACGATAAATATCTTGTATCACCTTAAACGTTCCTCTTTCCGCCGTTACACTCTTCATAATTTCTTTTTGCTTATCACGTTTTGGTGTTCCATCTACTGTAAAGAATTTGCTCATAGCTTTGTTCATCATTGGAACATATTCTTTAAAATATTGTGGATTGTTTTCAAATGTGTGTGTAGCGTCTTTATATTTCTCTAAGTCCTTGATTATGAAGCTATCATAAAGCTTTTGGCGGTAAAGATTTAAACTAGACTCAGAGAAATCTCCACGGTACTTCGCCTCAATGACCGTTTCTGCAGCCAGTAAACCAGAGTGCATCGCCATGTTCGAACCTTCACGATGGATTGCGTTAACAAGCTGTGCGGCGTCTCCAACTACCACTACACCGTTCCCTGCTACCTTTGGTACTGAACGATATCCTCCCTCAGGAATGAGATGGGCAAGATACTCTGCTGATTCGCCGCCTGCGAGCATTGGCTTAACCATTGGATGTGTTTTTAGATAGTCTAAGAGATCATAAGGCTTCATTTTTGATTTAATCATACTTGATAGAGTGGTTCCCACCCCGATATTCAAACTATCCTTATTCGTATATAAAAATGCTGTTCCAAGATTCCCTTTGGTTGAATCACCAAAAATTTCTATTGTACAGCCTTGATTATCTTCTAAGTTAAATCGATCATTGATTTTTTCTTTTGGTAAATTAATAACTTCCATCACGGTTAATGCGACTTCATCAGGACGGAATTCTTTATGGAAGCCTAACTGCTTTGAAAGCAGGGAATTTACCCCATCTGCCAGAACAACAACATCAGCATAAACTTCCCCATTTGGGCGGTCAGTACGTACACCAATTACCTTACCGTTTTTAACGATACATTCCGTTACAACCGTTTCATTGATTAACAGAGCCCCTGCTTCAACCGCTTTTTTTGCAAACCACTGGTCGAATTGCGCCCGTAATACCGTAAAGTTGTTATATGGCTCTACTCCCCATTCGAGGCCTTTGTAGCCGAATTGAACCACTGACTCCTTATCCATCATCCAAAAACGCTGTTCGATAACGGGTCTTTCTAGCGGAGCTTCTTTCCAAAATTCAGGAATTAACTCTTCCATTTGCTTCCGATACAACACACCGCCCATTACGTTTTTGCTTCCAGGATATTCGCCTCTTTCGATAAGCAATACGTTTAAGCCTTTTTGAGCACATACAAGTGCACAAGAAGTTCCTGCTGGTCCTGCCCCAACAACAATAACATCAAATTTTTCTGGCATAGCTCATTTCACCGCCTTTTTCGTTTCGCAGCTGTTTAAATTGCTGTATTAATTTAGGGACAATTTCCAATGCGTCTCCTACAATTCCGTATGTGGCTACATCAAATATCGGTGCATTTGGATCCTTATTAATAGCGATGATTAAATCTGAATTTTTCATACCTACTACATGCTGGATAGCTCCGGATAGAGCAATCGCAAAATATATTTTTGGAGTTACAGTTTCACCAGTTTGACCAATCTGCAGTTCATGCGGTAACCATCCTGCCTCTACTACATCCCTTGTACCGCCGACCGTTGCACCAATCGTATCAGCTAGCTCATAAAGAATTTGGAAGTTTTGTACATCCCCCATTCCTTTTCCACCACAGACAATAACATGAGCGTCAGCTAAATTTGCCTTTTTTGTTACGTCATTCACAATTTGCAGCACTTTTGTGCGCATATCTTCTTCTCTTAGTGTAATGCTTTCCTCAATAATTTTCCCCGTTCTTCCTGTATCTGGAGGAAGAGCCTTCATTACCTTAGGTCTAACAGTTGCCATTTGCGGCCGATGCTTTTTACAGAGAATTGTTGCCATAATATTACCGCCAAATGCAGGTCGACTCGCTTCAAGCAAACGGTTATCTACGTCAACATCAAGCATGGTAGTATCAGCAGTCAGACCTGTAACTAAATCAGTTGCCACAGCGCTTGCTAAATCTTTTCCATTTGGTGTTGCTCCGTAAAGAATAATTTCAGGCTTATATTTTGGTACAAGCTGCATAACACCCTTCATATAGGATTCTGTCCGATAATCTTTCAGAACCAGGTGGTCAACAAGATATACTTCATCTGCACCATAGGCAATTACTTGATTAGCTAGTGATTTTATTCCACTCCCAAGTAAAAACCCGGCCAATGGAACTTGTAATTTATCAGCAAGCTTACGGCCAGCTCCAAGCAGTTCGAGTGAAACTCCTTCAATTTTACCGCCATTTTGTTCAATGAAGACCCAAACGCCACGGTAATCATCCAAATTCATGTAAACCCCTCCTCTGCAAAAAATAATCTTTATTGTTTAGATGACTGTAATGTTAAAACGTCTTTTTGCTCCAGCAAGATATCCAAAAGTTGTTTTACCTGTTCATCTGGGGAACCTTCAATTTTTTTCCCGCCTTCAGGACGTGGAGGAGTAAACATTTTTCCAACAATCGTTGGCGAACCCTTGAGTCCGAGCTGTACACGGTCAACATTTTCAAGATCACTAACAGCCCAGATGATTGGTTCATATCTAGCAGCTTTAATCATATTTGGCATAGGCGAATATTCAATCTGATTAATTTCTTTTTCAACTGTTAGAAGACATGGCATTTCTGCCTGAATAAGTTCATAGCCGCTGGATAACTTTCTTTTAATTAAGACAGTTTTTTCTTCTAAGTTTACTTCAGCAACCTCAATGACATTGGTTACTGGTGGAATATCAAGCCTTCTGGCAATACCAGGTCCTACCTGACCAGTGTCTCCATCAATGGCATGCTTGCCGCAAATAATCATATCAACAGGAATTTCCTTGTTGATTTTTTCTAATGCTTTGAATAAGGCATAGCTGGTGGCCAGTGTATCAGCCCCTGCGAAGGCACGATCAGTAATCAAATATCCCCGGTCTGCACCTATCTCAATACTTTTTTTAATAACTGCTGTTGCTTGTGGTGGTCCCATCGACAAAACTGAAATTGTACCGCCAGTTTTTTCACGAATGCTTACGGCCTCTTGTACAGCATGAGCATCATAAGGATTTAATATGGCTGGTGCGCTTCGTCGGTCGAGTGTGTTAGTTTTGGGATTGATTTTAATGATTTTTGTATCTGGTACTTGTTTTACACATACGACAATGTGCATGTAGTACTTTCCCTCCCCCATTTTTGCTATGTTTGTTTTGAAAGCGTTTGCCTTCCTTGGTTATAAAAAATGCCATATTACGATATATGTATCGCAACACAAGCATAGTACCAAACAATGATAGATTTCTTTTTCAAAATTGATAAATTTAACGGTTGAGGTAAAGTCTAGGAGTATAAGATTAGCTGATTTTCATAAGGTGAATAATATTAAAAATAGCACTAATTTAACTATAAGAAATATTCAGATATAAACAATGATAAAAATCACAGTTTCTGTCTAAATATGTAGTTAATTTCTTTTTTCACTATTTTTAATAGATGAAAGGTTTGAGGCGGGCATGATGGAAATGTTTGTAGGAAGTGTTCTTTCTGCTTTATCAACGGGTGCAGGTGCTCTAATCATTCTTTTTATAAATCAATCCCTGACACACCGCTGGATGGATATACTCTTGGCTTTTAGCGCTGGGATTATGATGGCAGCCTCAACAATAGGGCTTATTCCTGAAGCATTGAAGCTGGGTGGTTTTATTTCACTTTCAATTGGAGTATTCTTTGGGGTTTTAGCATTAACAACTCTCGAAAAAAAAATTCCGCATATTGACCTTGAACATAATCAGTATGGAATTCAATTTGATGAGAAGGCATTGTTAATCATTGCAGCAATTACACTACATAATATTCCAGAAGGTTTGTCGGTTGGTGTCAGCTATGCTTCGCAAACAGAGGATACGGGCAATTTAATTGCTTTGGCGATTGGGTTTCAGAATGCACCAGAAGGCCTTCTCGTTGCGCTGTTTTTAATCAATCAAAAAATAAGCAAATTCAAGGCCTTTTTACTGGCAACTCTAACGGGTGCAATTGAAATTGTTACATCCTTAATTGGGTTTTATTTAACCTCATTTGTTCAAGGGCTTGTCCCCTATGGTCTTTCATTTGCGGCTGGAGCGATGCTGTTTATTATTTATAAAGAGTTAATACCAGAAAGCCACGGAGATGGCAATGAACGAGTTTCAACTTATGCATTTATTACAGGTCTCTTAGTAATGGTGTTTTTAATAGACATTTTTTAAGACTTTTGTAAATCTTAAACAAATATTTTCGGCCAAATCATAATCATTTGATTAAATGCAAATTTCACTTCCTCGTTTGGCCGTGGAAATTGCTGAGAGGCTTTCTGATACTCATTTATTAAAACATCTAATTCTTGGCTGTATTTGATCGTTTCTTCACTGGTGAATCCTTTTTTATTAGCACAATTTATCATCATTGCGCGTTTAACTTTTATTGCATCAAGCATCTCAGAAGGGTTATTACTATCCATGTACAATTTCTCCACCTACTCCTTACTCATATACAAATAATTACTAAATAATTTGTTTACTTGATGAATTATGACAAGATTTCAGATAAAAGTAAACACTTTCGCAAAAGTAGACAAAACAAGCATTTTATTGCATTTTTCGACAAAATCCAAGTGTATTTTTTCGCTTTTGTGACAATTTTCATGCTCTTTTCGATAATGGTTAGTAATTAGATTTACTAAACGACACACAAAAACTGGCTGTCCAGCAGCCAGTTTTTGTGACGTTTTGATGAATTTTTTTCAAGGTGATATACTATATTTTACTTATCCCATTTTATTTTTTTTATCATTTTTAAAAATTTCTAACTGACTAATTCTTTTAACAACTTCCTCTAAACGTTCCTCACTTGTGAGCAGACCAACTCGGACATATCCTTCACCAAGTTCACCAAATGCAATCCCAGGTGCCACAGCGATATGTGCTTGTTCCAGGAGGATATTGGTAAATTCAGTGGAAGTAAGCCCTTTTGGTACCTTTAGCCAAGCAAAAAATGATCCCTTTGGTGCTGTCACATTCCAGCCAAGTGAACGAAGCCCATCTATTAAAACATTTCGTCTACCCTCATAGAGGTTATTCAATTCTCGAACACAATCCTGCGGACCAGTTAAAGCTTCGGCTGCTGCTTCCTGAATGCCGCCAAATATGCTGCAATATAGATGGTCTTGTAAAAGCTCAATTGCTGAAATAACACTGCTATTGCCTACAGCAAACCCGATTCGCCATCCGGCCATATTGTAGGTTTTCGAAAGAGTATATATTTCAATGCCTACTTCTTTTGCCCCATCAATTTGTAAAAAGCTTATTGGCTTTTCTCCATCGAAGCCTATTGCCCCATAAGCAAAATCGTGAACTACACAAATCTCATTAAGGCTTGCAAGTTTGACTGTTTCCTGAAAAAATTCCTTCGTTGCTTGGGCTCCTGTTGGATTGTTCGGATAATTAAGGAACATTAATTTGGCTCTCTCAATCTCCTCAGATGGCAACTCGTTATAATCTGGCAGAAAATGATTTTTTTCCCGTAACGGCATTCTTACCATTTCCGCATTCGCTAGTGCTACCCCAGATAAGTAATCGGGGTAACCTGGATCAGGAACAAGCACTGTGTCACCTTGATTTAATAGGCATTGTGGAATTTCCACTAACCCTGCCTTACCTCCAAATAAAATGGCTACTTCCTTATCAGGATCAATGGTTACATCATATTCTCTTTTGTAAAAATCTGCGGCGGCCTGCTTTAAATAACGATGTCCTTGAAAAGGAGAATACTTATGGTTCGCAGGATCAGCCGCAGCTTCCTGCATTTTTTTAACGATATGCGTTGGTGTAGGCTGATCAGGATTACCCTGTCCTAAATTGATTACATCATAGCCTGCCTCAATGTATTTACCTACCTTTTTTACTAAAGAAGCAAAGAACTGTTTCGGGAGATTATTTAAAGTATCGGAAGTTGAAAATTGTTTCATTTTTTCACCTGCTTTAATTCATTCATTTTATTGTTGAATTCTAGTCACAAATGATATAACTTTTAAGACAGCTTGTAAAGAAAAAATTCTGAAATTTCAAATGAGGTGAATAGTGTGAAATTTAAAGTAACTTGTTTGCAAATGGATATTGCTTTTGGGGATCCAATTAAAAACTACCAACACGCAGAAAAACTAATCGAAACAGCAATGAAAGATAATCCTGATATCATTGTTTTACCGGAGTTATGGACAACAGGGTATGATTTGACAAGACTTGATACCATTGCAGATAAGAATGCAGAAACAACAATTGAATTTTTAAAGAAAGCTGCGAAAAAACATCAAGTCCATTTTGTCGGAGGTTCGGTGGCAAATCGGGTTGAACAAGGAGTTAAAAATACCCTACTAATCATCAATAATGAAGGAAAGCTTGTTCAAAAATATAGTAAACTACATCTTTTTAAATTGATGGATGAACATCTTTACCTAGAGGCTGGGGAAAAGACAGGGTTATTTGAATTGGAAAATCGGAATTTTGGCGGAGTAATTTGTTATGATATTCGTTTCCCAGAATGGATTCGTGCACATACCGTAAGCGGAGCGGAAGCATTATTCGTTGTAGCAGAATGGCCTGCTCCCCGCTTATCGCACTGGAGATCTTTGCTAATTGCAAGAGCAATTGAAAATCAATGTTTCGTCATTGCTTGCAACCGCTCGGGATCTGATCCAAATAATGAATTTGCCGGACACTCGATGATTATTGACCCATGGGGAGAGGTAATTGCTGAAGCTGGAGCAAATGAAGAAATATTGTCTGCAGAAATTAAGTTAGACCTCGTAAAAGAAATCCGAAAACAAATTCCAATTTTTGAAGATAGAAGACCAGATTTGTACTAATCTAAAAAAACCACTTCCGTATCGGCAGTGGTTTTCTCACTTTTTAGTTAAATGATTTAAGGGTATCCTAATCTTAAATAAAGTTCCTATTCCCTCTTCACTTTCGACTTCCATACTTCCATTATGTTCCTCAATAATCCGATAACTGACCATTAATCCAAGCCCGGTACCTTTTTCTTTTGTCGTATAGAACGGTTCACCAAGTTTTTTTATTTTATCCTTAGGAATCCCCGTTCCTTCATCACGAATTGATATCACAATATATTGGTCTTTAATAGAATTAATCGCAATGGTAATTTCTCCGCCGTTCGGCATGACTTCAATTGCGTTTTTAATAAGATTTATGAAGACTTTTTTTAATTGATTGGGTTCACAATAAACGTACGGTAATTGATCTTCATAATGAGTATGGAATTGAACGTTATAAAGCACTGCTTGAGGGCTTAATAACTCAACTGTTTCCCTCATTATTTGACAAATGTCTTTCTCTTGAAATTTCGTTTCTTGAGGTTTTGCTAGAATTAAGAATTCATTAATAATAGAGTCCATTCTTGCTAACTCAGAGGTAATGACATCATAATACATAGAGTGCTGTGCTTTAATACTTGGCTCAAGTAATTGAATAAAACCTTTTAATGCGGTCATTGGATTTCTAATTTCATGAGCGATTCCAGCAGCAAGCTCGCCAATAAGATTCAGCCGGTCTGATTTTCTTAGCTGTTCCTGCATCTCAGCCTTTTCAGTTACATCGATAATAACCGTTAAATTCAGACCATCAATGATTCCTCGCGTGGTTGAGTAATCAAAATGTCTTACCTTCCCGTCAATCATTTTAATGGCCATTGAGGAACATTGCCTGTCTATATCCGTTACTTGTTTGATATGATTTAAAAATTCTTGTTGTTTTTTCTCATCTACAGTATTAAATAAATCTAGCAGGGACTGTCCTATCATTCTACCTTTTGAAAGACCAAAGATTCTTTGAGCAGAATAATTGATATCCACAATTTGTAGCTGGTTATTCCATAAGATTAGTCCGTCCATTGAGTCCTCAAATATTTTTCGGAATTTTTGTTCGCTTTTAAGCAATTCAATTTCCATTAAAACACCAGCCCCATGAAACCCAAAATAAGGTAATATCATTAATCCTATATTCTACATTATAATCTAAAATCCTTTTTACTTGACAAAAAAATGTTAACAATATGGTAATTCTGTTTAAGAAAAATAGAAAAAAGGTAAAGCGCTTATTTCCCGCTTTACCTTTTTTCTTTAGGCTGTGATAAATATGGCTGTTGATTTGTGCTCCACTAAGGAATGCTTCTTCGAATCATCATCGCAGTGACAGGCTCTCTCAGCCTGTCACGAGGTGCTTCGCTTTCCGCAGGCGGTTCGGGAAGCCTGTCTAGCTACAGCGCCTAGCCCCTCGAGTCGCTTCGGTCCTGACGATGAAGTCAAAGAGCGACTTCAACGCCAGGCCCTCCAGCGCTTGTCGGGGCTGGACAAGGCGCTTCCGCTTTTCCTTCTCCTCGGCGCTAAAGCGCCTGCGGGGTCTCCCCTGTCCCGTCCTCCTGCAGGAGTCTCGCACCTTCCGCACAAATCAACAGGTTCTGAAATCAATATTTACCTTTAACACAGCCTTTTTTTTAAAGGAATGGATTATCGTGCTTTGCTTTTAGACGCTGCCATCTTTTTTCTACTTCTGCTTCAAATTCTTCTAAAATTGATTTATTTTCTTCTTTTAGAAGATGTTTTGTTTTACCCATGTATCTTAGCCATTCAGAAATAGGGATACGTTTGTTTTTATCTTCTGGGTTGTACGTAATGCTGGTAACGCCCTGTTCGATCTCATACAGTGGGAAGAAGCAGGAATTTACTGCTTGCTCTAATATTGTTGCCCCATAACGATCTTCCGATTTCCAGTTAAGCGGACAGGTAATAAGGATTTTCCCATAAACCGTTCCTACGTTTTGTGCGTACCATTGTGCTTTCGTACCCTTTTTAATTAAGTCCTGTGGGAAGCTTTCAGCGCCTGTAAAAACGTAGGGAATATTGGTTGCCGCCATAATCTGCGCTGTATCCTTATGATGGAATCCTTTTCCCTTCTGTGCCTTACCAACTCCAGATGTGCTTGTCATATGACCAATTGGTGTAGAGTAAGACATTTGTGAGCCTGTATTCATATAACCTTCATTATCATATTCAAGCATAATAAGTTTATGCCCCCGAAGTGCTGTACCTATAGCAGAACCCATACCGATGTCCATACCGCCATCACCGGTAATCATAACAAACGTCGCCTCATCAGAGATCTCAATTTCACCGCGGCGTTTTAATTCAAGGAATGCTTCTAACGTTCCCGATAACGTAGCAGCACCATTTTGGAATAGGTTATGGATCATCGTTTGTTTGTGAGAACTGTGTGGGTATGAAGTTGTGGTTACATATGCACATCCTGTTTGGAATAATGTGACAATATCACCCTCAATACCTTTAAAGAATAGTTCCAAACCTGCAAATATTCCACAGCCTGGACAAGCTCCATGACCGGAAGCAATACGCTTAGGCTTACCAGTCAGCGCACGAAGCGGCGGGATTTTCACCTTTAGCTTATTACTTGCTTCGTCCATTTTCACATCGATTAGACCGGATTTATACACATCACCATGCTGTGGTGTAATGATAGGATTGAGCATTTTTTCCGGGCTACCAGGGACATGACCATAATAATCAAATGGCTTTTCAGCAGCCCCTTTTTCCATCGCTTCCAGAGTCATTTCGAAGAACTTTTCGGCGTCACTTGCGTAGAAATCTTTACCTCCCAGACCAAAAACACGGCTTAGGACAATAGTTTGATTATTTCGATCTTCTTGAAGAGCAGATTTGACTTCATGGGTTAAATTCGGCCCATTAGCACCATATGAATCAGCTCGTTCACCAACTAATAATGCTTTAACGTTTTTAAGTGCTCCACGAATTTCCTTTGCCGGGAAAGGACGAATAATATTCGGACTGATTACACCAGCCTTAATACCTTTTGCACGTAATTGATCAACAACATCTTTTGCTGATTCAGCTGCAGAATTTAATAAGAATAACGCAACTTCTGCGTCTTCCATTTTATATAAATCTAATACTGGATATTCACGCCCTGAAATACGTGCATATTCAGCCGCAGCCTCTTTAAATACTTTACCCGCAGCATAAATGGCTTCAGACTGTTGGAAATGGTTATTGATTAGGTCATCACCATTCATATGTGCACCAATCGTAACTGGTTTTTTTGGATCCCTAGCAAAATGATAATCTGTTGGACACTCACCTACAAATTGTTGAACAACTTTTCTATCTTTAAAGTATTCTACTCGACGCTTCTGGTGTGAAGTAAAGAATCCATCATAAGCCACAATAACTGGCAAACGAACTTTAGAGTGCTCAGCGATTTTAAGTGCCATAATGTTCATATCATAGACAGCCTGTGGTGTTCTTGCTGTTAATATCACCCAGCCTGTATTTAAAGCATAGTAAAGGTCAGAGTGATCTCCTCTTATATCAAGAGGACCGCTGACTGCACGCGTTACAAGGTTCATTACCATTGGAAAACGAGTCCCTGCTTGTACAGGAAGCTGTTCAATCATATATAGGAGTCCATTTGCACTAGTTGCATTAAATACCCTTGCACCCGCAGCAGATGCACCATAACAAATACCTGCAGAACCATGTTCACCATCCGCTGGGATCAGCTTAATATCATGCTCACCGCGGGATTTCATTTGATCTAAAAATTGTGCTACTTCCGTAGATGGCGTAATTGGGAAGTACCCCATAATATGATAATTAATTTGTGCCGCTGCCATTGCAGCCATTTCATTTCCTGATTCAAAGGTTGAAAGCTGTTCAGCTATTGTCTGTTTAGTAATTTGATCCTCTACCATTGCCATTATGAAATCCCCCCTGCTAGATACGGAAAGTTCTGTTTAACGCGGTTAGCTTCTGCGTAGCCAATCATCTCGCGAAGATCGCCTAAAGCGTCAGTTGGACATGCCTCCACACATTTTAAACAGCCCTTACAATATTGATAATCAATACCCTTTAGGAACATTTGCTTTCTGCCCTTCTTATCCTCGCCCGCTGCCCAGACAAAGCAATAATCAGGACAGACATTATCACAAGCAGCACAGTTGATACATTTATCCTGTTGGAACTGTGGAAGGAATCCTTGTCGAGACCCGCTTAAATCTTTTAGAATACTATTTGCCTGCGTGGTCATGACCCCGCCAAGTTCTTGTGTCAAGTACCCTAATTGTGGCAGTGGACGAGTGAAACTTTTGCCCTCTGCTCCGGCAGGGACTTCATAGGTTTTAAATTGAACTTCATTAAACCCGCGATCAAATGTACGTATATTAGGTTCAACTAAATGTGGATATTTCTTTTCAAATGTTTTTCGAATGACGTTCCTCATTGAATCAGGATCAAGGAAATCACAAATACGATACAAAGCACCCAGCATTGCGGTATTAACTTTCGTTTTTTCCTCAACCGCTATGGTTAAAGCATCAACTATCGCAAGTGTTCCATATTTTAATTTTAAATCTCTTCTGACTTCATCAAACTCTCTTGCAGTATTTACAAGAGCGATTCCATCCGCATTCAAACCGCTAACAACATCTACTGTTTTATATAGTGCTTCATGAAAAACAGCAACAATATGCGGCTGCTCAATGGGGCTATGATCTCTTATTTCAACTCCTGGTTCACAGTAACGAATAAAGCTTTTAACAGGTGACCCTTTCTTTTCAGAGCCATATGATGAAAAGTTAGACCCATTCAAACCAAGACCTAGTACTCCTGCTTCAGCCAGCATTTTTCCGGCTAAGTTTGCTCCAAGACCCCCAATTGATTCAAGGCGAATCTCAAAGAACCCAAGCTCATTTTTCTTCGGTAATATAGACATAATGTCCCTCCCCTTCCTTGTTCAAATAGACTGAAAATACATATAATATAATTTCCCCTCATTCATTGTAGGACATATGTTTTTTTCTTGCTGTGACAAATATCAAACATCTTCAAAAAAATTCTATAACACTTTTTAATTTCTTAAAAAACACGGCAATTTATATGGAACTATTGATGAAGAATTATAATATAACAGCAGTGCCACTGTAGTATAACAGTTGTATCACACCACTTCGATTATCGTTTTTTTCAAAAATGGGATATAATATACTATTGTTTTAATTTTGTCGAAGGAGTTTTATTATGAACGTTATTTGCAGTACCTTAAACGCTAAATACATACATACAAATTTAGCAATTCGCTACCTAAAGGCTTTTGCAGCTCCGGAATTCAATATCCAGCTGAAGGAATATACAATAAAAGATCCTGCTATGAACATCGTATCGGACCTCTATCAGCAAAAACCAACGATCATTGGATTTAGTTGTTACATTTGGAACATTGAAGAAACGATTAAAGTGGTCAATATGCTGAAAAAGATTGACCCTTCTATCCAAATTGTTTTAGGTGGACCTGAAGTTACTTACGATACTGTAGATTGGATGGAAAAACTTCCAAGTGTGGACTTTATTATTATTGGCGAAGGAGAGCATTCATTTAAACAGTTACTCACTGAAATGAATGGCGAAGGAGAGTATAGAAACGTCCACGGAATCGCCTACCGTGAAAATGGAAAAGTAAGAGTTACCCCTCAGATGAATAAACTCGACCTAAAAGAACTTCCTTCTCCATACAGATTTCCTGAAGATGTGGCTCATCTAGGTAAGCGTGTTACTTATATTGAGACAAGCAGAGGATGTCCATTTAACTGTCAATTTTGTCTTTCTTCCATTGAAATCGGAGTACGCTATTTCGACAGAGAAAAAATAAAGGCAGATATACGATATTTAATGGCAAACGGGGCAAAAACCATTAAATTTGTTGATCGTACCTTTAATATAAGCAGAAGCTATGCGATGGAAATGTTCCGCTTTCTAATAGATGAACATCTGCCTGGAACGGTTTTTCAATTTGAGATTACGGCTGACATCATGAGACCTGAGGTTATCGAATTCTTGAATAATGAAGCACCAAAAGGGCTGTTCCGTTTTGAAATTGGTGTACAATCAACTAATGATTATACAAATGAGCTTGTGATGAGGAAACAAAATTTTGAAAAACTGACGCGAACGGTCACGATGGTGAAAGATGGCGGAAAAATTGACCAGCATTTGGATTTAATCGCCGGGCTTCCCGAGGAAGATTATTCTTCGTTTCGTAAAACGTTTAATGATGTTTTTGAACTTCGCCCAGAAGAACTGCAGTTAGGGTTTTTAAAAATGTTAAGAGGGACTGGACTTAGACTTCGAGCTGCTGACCATGATTATATTTATATGGATCAATCGCCTTATGAAATTTTGGGCAATAATGTCCTGCCATTTAATGATATTCTCAGAATTAAACAGGTGGAGGATGTTTTAGAAAAATATTGGAATGACCATCGAATGAATCATACGATTGAGTATTTAGTAACGAAGGTGTTTCCTTCACCATTTGACTTTTTTCAGGAATTTGGAAGCTTTTGGGATGATCAGGGCTGGTCAAGAATCGGTCATCAATTAGAAGATTTATTCCGAAGATTATACTCTTTTTTAGAATCGAAATCCGTAAGCGAAATTGACATCATTGCTGGTCTTATGAAATATGATTATTTAATAAATCATAAGTACAAACCTCGTAAGCCTTGGTGGGAACAAAGCTCTAATAAACAGACAAGGACGGAAATTTATAAACAAATCCTAGAAAATCCATCACTTCTAGGACAAACTTATTTGGATCTGGCACTTGATGAGAAAGATTTATATAAACATACGATGATTGAAGACCTATCTTTTGATTTGTCCGCTTACTTATCAACAGGCAGCATTTTAAGAATGCCTTCAAGTTTATTAGCATATTTTGATCCAGCAAATAAAGGAACGATTATTTTTCCAGTTAATATTTAAAGAAAAATAAGCCGGCTGAATCAGCCGGCTTATTTTTCTTTTTTTGAAGACTTCTTATTGCTATCTCTGGCCTGAAGTATTTCATATAGCTTTATTCCATTTACGTCACCGAATTCAATGCTGAATTCCTCACGTGTGTTTTGCACACTTTTTTTATCTTTCATTAACTTCTACCTTTTTTTCCAAGCTTGGAATTACGGTTTTGAACCTTAATTGCGTCTTCTGTACCAGCGTATTCTGCGGAAAATTCACTTTCCTGAACATTTTTATGAGGAGTTTTTGAATACTTATTTACAGCGTCATGTTCTGCTTTACGTTTAGCCATTTTTTCATCCTCCCATTTTTGTGTTACATCATTAGTTTTAACAAAAGCGTAAATTCAATCACTTCCTTATTTTTCATAAATAAAATTGTCCATCAAGCGAAAAATAAAGAAAAATAGGAGTGAGGATAATGACCAAAGAAAATAAAGAGACAGATGAAAATTTAACAATCAATGAAACCATGCCGCATCAGATAAATGCACCGAGTTTTGAGGGTACAGGAATCGAAATGCAGCCGCCATTTGTAAATGAGCATGGTGTTGTAATTGGCGACAGCCACTATTCCTCTCCAAATTCACCATTAGAGAATTGGACAGAAAATACAGATCCTGAAATTATGGCTGGAGATGAATGGGTCCACCCCACAAACGATATCGGCTGGAATACAGCAGAAAATCGGGAGCTGCTTGAAAGCAAAAAGAAACCCAAAGCCTATCCCTTCATGCATCCAACAATCGATGTCAGCAAAGGCACCGATTAATAACCTGAAATATGGTGATTAATTAATTTTGGCACTCTGTTGATTGGAGCGGAAGGCACGAAGACTCCTGCAGGAGTACGGAGCAGGTGAGACCCCACAGGCGCTAGCGCCGAGGAGGCTCACCGCAACGCCTGCGGAAAGCGAAGTGCCTGGAGAGGAAATCAACAGACCTATTATAAGTATCCATCTCCGCAAAACATTACCACTTATTAAAATTTTTATTTGAATCATAATAAAAATACAGAGATATAAATCTCTGTAGAGATATTAAGGAGTTGACAATAATGGCTAACAGCAGCAATAAATTATTAGTTCCAGGAATAGAGCAATATCTTGATCAAGTTAAATATGAAATTGCCCAAGAGTTCGGAGTTAATTTAGGCTCTGATACAGTGTCCCGTGCAAATGGTTCTGTTGGCGGCGAAATCACGAAAAGATTAGTAAAACAAGCACAAGCTCAAATGGCAGGACAACAACAATAATTTAACTTAATAAACATGGAAAAGTCCGGCATTTTAGCCGGACTTATTTTTTACCATTTTTATCTAGTTTACTTGGTTTATTTTGATTATTGGTCTTTGGTATTTCTTGCTTGTAGTTCTCTCTATTTTGATTACCTTTGTCATTAGTTTCTTTGATTAACCCAGGTGGAATTTGATTCCCATTTCCTTCCTCTGTTGGTATAGGATGATTATTTTGAATATTTTCACCTTGGTTTTGGTATATCTGTTGGTTATTATTTGCATTGTTGTTCTCTGGTTCTTGTTTCTTGTGCTGTCCGGGAGGCAGTACTGTATTTGAAGAAGACTCTGATGGAATATTGTCTGTTTGCTTGATTTTTTCTTGTGTATTCTTTTTCTGTGCGGAGTTAGTTTTATTTCTATGATATACTCCGACTGGTACACCTTTGTCTTGGGCTTTTTCTACTTCTGCCTCAGTACTTGTATACATGTTTACTTCTACAAGATCTTTATCCACTGTTTGTTTGATTTTATCGATATTCTCCTGCAGTTTCGCGGTCCCACTCTCTTTTAACTCATCAGTTTTCACTGTTGAAATAACAACTGGCTCAGCTTGGGTTATAAGACCATCTTCTTTTAACTCTGTTAATAAAATTGAAGTTAACTTAGCAGCGTCCATTTTCCTCCAATTATCCAACTGAGAAATAATACTTTCTGCTCCTTTATTATATCCCTTTAATTCAACTACCTGCATATCTTTATTTAAACCCATTTCAATACTAGTGCTGCCATCAATAGACATATAAGCATAAGCTTTATTACTTTGATAAACTGGAATAATAGACCCTAAAGTTATTACAAGAACAGCCATCGTCATCCAAACTGTTTTTAAAGAAAGAAAGTTTTTTCTTTTTCTGGATAAATAATCAGTAACAGGAAAAAAGTCTATTTCTTCCCCTATAGAATAAACTCTATCCATTTTACGGGCACGCATGAACTCTCCTTCAGAAGTTAATAATGTCACATAAGGATCATTAACTTCCATTACTACTCCCCTTCTCATGTCTCTAGCACCCCCTTTAAATAATCATTTAAATACACATAGTCACTAGATAATATAAGTGCAATTGCGATTATATATTTCCGGTTTCGTTCAATCGTCTTTCTACTGACATTCACCATTTTTTCTAGCTGCTTAATTGGAAGACGCTTTTTCTCATATAAAGATTCTCTTAATTCCGTATTTTCAACTAATAGCTTTGCAACCTTTATGGCGTTCTCCCTTGCATCGGCATGCTTTGGGGAATTCTCAACTAAATCGCTGAAGCTTAAATCAAATAATGTTAGTAATGTTTGAAATTGAATAATTTCATCTTTTCTAACTTCCTCATCAGATTTTTTCTTATATTCCTCGAGTGATATCTCATTTACAATAACCGCACCTGCAGATTCTTCATCATATGAAGAATATGTTAAGTCAATGCTGACATGCGGGTATTTTGTTTGCTTACGAATATAATCAATTACCCTCCGTTTAATGATTACTTCCGCAAAACTCAGCAGGGAACTTCCCTTCTCTGCAGAGTATTTTTCAATTGCCTCATTAAATGCAATAAGACCAATACTAAATTCATCGTCGGTTTCATAAATATACCGTTTACATACGGAAGACACGTTTTTTGCAATAAATGGTTTATAAGCCTCTATAATTTCATTAAGTAAAGAGTGGTCACCTTGTTGAATTAACCGTACCGACTCTTCTAAAGTCCGCTTTTTATTTTTCGTTAAAAACAATAAACTCAGCATTGCCTCACCTCTCTATGAACCAATTATATCATACGGCTGACACATTGAATTTTATGAGGGTAATAGCATACTGATAAAATAGCCCCAAGAAAGGCTATGTTTTCCTGTTTATTGTTTCTATGATTCTATTAATTCCCTTTACTCTCTTGTTTCAATTCCTTAACAGCTTGCTTCATTTCTGCCTTTTTCTCTGTTCCTACAGACTTTGCTTCTTTCGTTTCTTGTTGTATTTCCTGTCTTGCTGATTTTTTCTCTTGCACTGCTGTTTGTTGGGTATCTTTCTTTGAAGGTTGTGGTGTTACGGGCAAGGTAACTTCAGGTGTTGCTACTCCTTCTTCTACTTCAGGAGTACTGGTCTCCATTTTAGGGTCTATATCTGCTGCATTTTCAGCACTATACTCAGTTATCTTTTGTTGTTTCTTTTCCCGTTTTTCCATTTTCTTAGCAAACTTGGCATAGCTTTTTTGGATATTCTTTTGTAATGAAGTTTTTGCAACGGGATTTTTCACCTTTTCCATAGCAGCAGTGAGTGCGATAATATTTTGGGATACAGCATCCTTTGCTTGATTTAATTCAGTTTCATTTTCAACTATTTCCCCTGAAGCGCTCTCTTCAAGATTAGTGACGTGGTCATCTGCTATTTCAATATTATCAATTGCTTTTTTCATTGTTTCTAATGCTGCTTCTTCATTTCCATCAGCAAACAACGCTTCAGCCTCTGAAAGCCGCTCCGCTGCATATTCTGCAATTAAATTTGCTTCCTTCACATCATCAATTGTTAGAGCAAGTCGAATTTTCTCTACTAATATCTTCGAAAAATAGAAGAAGTCCCCTGGTAATAGTGAGGGTATTTGCTCTTTATCACCATCAGAGTGAGAATCTGCTTGAAGATCTATGATTGGTGTCTCACTGGTTGTTTCATCAGCGAAAACATTTGTAGCAGGAAATACCACTGCACTTGCAATAATCATTGCTATAGCACCTTTTGTTAGTTTGTTTAATGACTTTTGATTAGTCTGATTCTCCAATTCCTTCACCTCATTGTTTTTAACCGCCGTTTTTTCACTAAAGAGGTACGTTCAATTTACTCCCTTTTATGGGGGCAATAAAAAAATTCTCAACAAAAAAAGCTACAAATCAGTGTCTGACTTGTAACTAATTTTGTGATTTCAACAACGATTTTATCAAAAAACCAATGAGTAATCCTGGGATGAGAAATGACATTGGCAAAAAAACAGGTCCTGGATGAACATTAAACACTGTGACCTTTGGTGAAATCATTAATCCTACTGTGACAAAATAGGCGGAAAATACAAATGGTAAATAAGAGTACTTTTCCTCATCCGGCATTGCTGAACGATAGCCATCCCACATCGCAAACATATAAACACATGGGTAAAACATTAGCCATTGATAATTTAGTACTGATTCAGCTTTCTTAATTTCACCTAAAAAACTGTACATAATTGCACCATTAAAATGACTGTTTACGTTTATTACAAATTCTAAGATAACAAAGAAAATACCTTTGATGTATCGACCACTTAAAAGCTGGCTGAATCCCGGAAAGGCTATACTCCATAATACTGCTTCTAATTTACTCACTTTTTTCATTTCTCTATCTCACTTCTACTGTAAGTTACTTCCAAATTAGTTTTACCAGTAACGGTCCGAATAAACGAGGTATATTAGAAATATTTTTAAACAGTATTCTTGTTAAATTCATACAATGGTATTTTATTGAAACAAACCATTTACAAACTGAAAATGGGAGGGTGTCCATTGGTCCTCACCAGGTCATTAGTCTGAATTTTACCAATATTTATTATAAAAAAAATGACGGGATTAATCCCGTCAATCTTACTCGTGCTGATCCATAGGGTTATAAAGCTTCACGTCTGGATTTTTTTCTTGGAACCAACGAAGCGCAAAATCATTTTCAAATAGAAATACATAATGATCAAAGCGATCCCTTACAAGCAGACTTCTAGAACTCGAGAGATTTTCATCCACGACATCCCCTTCTATCCATCTGCCTATTTTAGAACCTATACGTTCCATCAATACCTCAGCATTGTATTCATTTCTCATCCGATGTTCAAAAACCTCGAATTGCAGTTGTCCAACAGCACCTAACAAGTAATCATCCGTTTTGACTGTTTTGTAGAGTTGAATCGCACCTTCCTGAACAAGCTGCTGGATTCCTTTATAAAATGATTTTTGTTTCATTACATTCTTTGCCGAAACCCTAACAAAAAGCTCCGGTGTAAATTGCGGCAGTCTTTCAAATTGGAAGTTGTCTTTACCCGCGGTAATGGTATCACCAATTTGGTAAGTACCAGTATCGTAAAGACCAATAATATCCCCGCTGACAGCCTCATCAACCGTATTTCTTTCCTCAGCCATAAAAGAAGTGGATTGAGAAAGCTTAATTTGTTTACCTAAGCGAGGTATATTAACGGTCATTCCTCGTTCAAATTTTCCTGAACAAATACGAACGAAAGCAATCCGGTCACGATGGGCAGGGTTCATGTTTGCCTGAATTTTAAAGACAAATCCTGAAAACTGTTCAGCAAGTGGATTAATTTCTCCTATCGATGAATTTCGCGCCATTGGTGCCGGAGCAAATTGAAGATATGTCTCTAGGAAGGTTTGGACCCCAAAAGTAGTTAATGCACTTCCAAAGAATACTGGGGTAATTTTTCCTTCCGCTACTTTTTCAGGAGAGAAATCATTTCCAGCTTCGTTTAACAGCATAATTTCTTCGAGCGTTTGGTCATACAGTCCAGAAGCCTTTAAAGGATGGTCACCTTCTATTTCTCCATCACTATTTAAAGAAATGAAACGATCTTCTTCATTTACTCTAAATTGTTCGATTCGATTATAATATCGGTCGTAAATCCCCAGAAACTCTTTACCCATCCCTATTGGCCAATTCATTGGATATGACTCAATTCCAAGAACCTCTTCTAATTCAGCAAGAAGCTCTAAGGGCGCTTTCCCCTGACGGTCAAGCTTATTAATAAAAGTAAAGATAGGAATTCCGCGCATCCGGCATACTTTGAATAGTTTTAATGTTTGTTCCTCAATACCTTTAGCAGAATCGATAATCATAACCGCACTATCAACAGCCATTAAAGTACGATACGTATCCTCACTGAAATCCTGGTGTCCCGGAGTGTCCAAAATATTGACACGAAAATCATTATAATCAAATTGCATAACGCTGGAAGTAACAGAGATTCCACGTTGCTTTTCAATTTCCATCCAGTCACTCGTCGCAAACTTACCTGTTTTTTTAGCTTTTACCGTACCAGCGTCACGAATTGCGCCGCCGAATAATAATAATTTTTCTGTTAATGTTGTTTTCCCGGCATCCGGGTGAGAAATTATCGCAAAGGTTCTGCGCGATAATACTTCTTCTTTAAAATTGTTACCCATTTCTAATTCCTCTCTTTTGACAATCCAAAAATTTTTCTCGTATCCTTAATCTTATAGTCTGGCGGTCAAATTTGCAATCCTTTAATAACAATCCAATTGGAAATCTATTTCCACCCATTCCCACATCGCCTTTTGCCATTTTCCTTTTATAATAGAGTAAGACTCTGTTTAAGGAGATGACGATAATTGAATCAAAGTAAAAAACTAGTCTCAAAGATTATTCCGCTCATCGCAGCATTATTAATATTACTGGCAGCGATAACTTGGTTTATCCAAACAACCAATAATAAAATTAAGATTCCTTTCTCATCAGTGGAAGAAACCATTCAAAAACAAAATGGTAAACCAATAGCACTGACAGAGCATTCTGACGGCAGCATTCTTCTGGAAATTGACGGTCTCAAATACGAATCACATGTTCCGCCGAATAGTCAAATGATTGACAAACTCGTTGAAAAATATAATATTCATTACTCTTTTTCTAATAGCAGCCGTTTTGGAAAGTGGATCTCGGCAGGTATACTACTCGCCCTTGTTGGAACTGCTTTCGTACTTCAAAAAACAAAAGGCGGGTTTGGTCTTTCAAATTCAATGAAGAATAGTGTTTCTCAAGTAAGACCTCTTCCATCCATTAGTTTAGATGATGTTGGCGGGATTGGTGAAGAAATGAAGGAAGAAATTCTTCAGACACTTTCAACACTGAAAGAACCGGAGAGAGCCATTAAAATGGGGATTAAGCCGCCAAAAGGTATCCTTTTATATGGACCTCCAGGTACAGGAAAAACATTATTAGCTCAGGCGATCGCCCGGGAATTAAATGCATCCTTCTTTTCAGCCAGTGGGTCGGCGTTTAATGAATTATTTGTAGGTGTTGGGGCCAGCAGGGTCCGCTCTTTATTCCAGACTGCAAGAAAACAAGGTCCTGCAGTAATCTTTATTGATGAAGTAGACGCCTTGGCCGGAAGAAGAAAGGCCCATGGCGGTGAAGAAGCTGAAAAAACATTAACCGAACTCCTTGTCCAGCTTGATGGGGGGCATTCAAATGATGGAATATTGTTTATTGCCGCTACGAACAGAAAAGATATGCTTGACGAAGCGTTCCTCCGACCTGGTAGAATTGACTTTTCGTTCCATGTTCCGCTTCCTGATACAAAAGGGAGAAGAGAAATTATTACTATTCATACAAAAGGGAAAGCACTTAGTAAAGAAGTCGCAGCCTCTTTAGATGATTTAGCTGAAAGTACCTCCGGCTTTTCAGGAGCAGAGCTGCAATCATTGTTTGAAACAGCCAGCAGACGGGCAGTACGTAATGGACAGGATGTACTAACAAAAGCTGATCTTGATTATGCGCTTGATCGGACAATATTAGGAAGTACTTCACGTTCTTTACAAGATCTTGACACGAAGCGCCGTGTTGCCATTCATGAAGCAGGGCATGCCATTGTAGCATCATTAACGAAGCCGGGATCTGTAAGAAAAGCGACCATTATCCCACGTGGTGAGGCACTGGGATATGTTGCACCTATTCCAAAAGAGCTTCATTTATCAACGACAAGTGATTTACTTGATCGAGTCGCAATGGTGTTAGCCGGTGGTGTTGCCGAAAGAATGCTGCTTGGTGAACATAGCATAGGTGTCAGTGGAGATGTACAGCAAGCTAAGCAGATTATCGAACAAATGGTAGATACTGGTATGCTTCAGGAAGGGTTTACCCTTACCTTTAACAAACAGGACAAAGAAGGAAAAATGCAAGAACTGTTTGAAAAAGGCTTAGAAAAGGCAGAGAATCTAATAAAAAGCCATCAACATCAGTATAAGCAATTAGTCGATAGCTTATTAAAGAAAGAAACACTTGAAGGCTGTGAGGTAGAAGAAATTGTCCGGGGACAGGCTCCTGATGTTTCTGCATAAATGAAATGAATGTTCCTGAGGCACACTAACTTTATATATCCTTAAGGAAGTGTATGCAAATGGTTGACCCACAAATTTATTTTGAAGCAAAGAAACATCGTGAAGGTGCTAAAGGGTATATCGATAATCCCAAAAAGACCGAAGGCTTATTGAAGAAGGCAATCCTCAAGGCAAGAATTAACAAAGGCACTTTAGGAGATGCATGGGAAAAGCTGCAATTATTTTTTGATTTAGTCCAGGCATATTCAAAAGGCGAATATCGAAACGTTGCACCTACTACCATCTTAACCATTATTGGTGCAATCCTATATTTTGTTTCTCCTTTGGACGTGGTCCCCGATTTTCTCGTCGGATTAGGGATAGTTGATGATGCCGCCGTCATAAGCTTTACGCTTAAAAAATTATCAGTTGAAATCAATGAATTTAAAAAGTGGAAACTTTCAACAACAAAAGGAAACCCTCTTGATTAATCAAGAGGGTTTCCTTAAAGCTTTTTTGTTTAGCTGCTGCGCCTATGCGCTTTTGCTTTTCTTATTATCTAAAGCAAGCTGCACCTACAATAATCAATAGGATAAATAAAACGACGATTAATGCAAAGCCGCCGCCAAATCCAGTACCGCAGCCCCCATAACCAAAGCCGCCACCGTAACCGTATCCATATGGCATATTTATAACCCCCTCTTTAATTTAATAGTATGCTCAGCACCAAGAAGCCCCGATAATAATTAACAAAATGAACAATACAACTAGAAGAGCAAAGCCTGCGCCGTACCCGCCATGTGAACCAGACATTTACATTACCTCCTTTTTATAATTCCATATATCCTATTCATGCTGATAAAAATGTGCGATAGACACATATCCAAATAACCCACTTTTCAAAAAAAAGAATAAGCCCAATCTAATTGGACTTATTAATCATTTAGGATCTACGATTGGAAGGAGCCGGTCTACTAATCTAGGTGACAGCGGCTGTAGTGAAGTAAAACAGCTGAGGTCTACAACTAAACAATTCGAAGTTGTTCTCAATGAAAAAACATCGCATAAATCAACTGGATAGCCATCTATATCCACTGGTACAAGTAGTGATATTGTTGCGCAGCATCTCCTTACATCTACTGCTTCCACTCTAAAGACATTTGTTGTGAAAAAGTCACCATTATTTGTCCAACCAAAAGCTTCAAATTGACATTTTCCTGATGAAAGTATAAAAGGAATAGTGTCATATCCAAAATCCTCACTTATAAAACGAAATTCATCAAAGGATAACTTTTTTTGTTCTTCTAAAAGTTGCTGCAGGTCCTGACATATACAAACTTTCTTATGTTTTTCCCCCATAATCAAACCTCCTTTCATTTTTCTAAACAGGCTGGACGTAAAATTTAATTTGCTGTGCGCCATTCATGGCACTTTCTCTTGCTTGATCCTTTGAATCAGCTGCAGCTAATACATAACCATATCGTTGTCCCATTGAACGAGGTGGAGTTACAAGTTGACCATATTCTGCCTTTGTGTATACTTCTAAAACACCAGCTTGTTGTTTGGCTGAATCCCAACCAGTTACTTTAAGTAACGTCCCGACCGATTTAGCAATTAAATAATGGGTATAAATAGCCTTATTTTGTTTTTTTCTTAAATCTGGTTCTAACCCTGTGTACATTCTTATTGTCTGTTCTGCGAGGTTAAAACCAAACGCTTCCTCAATCATCCGATTCATAGCTCCCCCAGCCATCCTCGGATTAATCTCAATTAGCTTCCAGCCTTTATTAGTTAATTTTATTTCTAAATGGCAAGTACCATTTCTTAACTGAAAATCCTCTATAATAGACGAAACAGTTTCCTTTAGCCCCGACAGTCGTTCTAAGTACAACTCTGGACAAACAGAATAACCTGTGATTATAAACCGTTCACCCTTTGTTACTTCCTGCTCCACAATCGCTGCAACTGTGATGGTGGAATCATAGACAACGATTTCAATCAAATATTGTGGTCCCTCTAAATATTCCTCGACTAATATAGGAGATTCAGGGTTTCTTCGGTGAAGTTGTTTCACCCCATTTTTACATTCCCTAGCATTTTCAACCAGTATTACATCTTTTGAACCATTGGATTGTGGAGATTTGATAATTACAGGAAATTGGTCCTTCAACTCATTTATCTCATCCTCAATTGTTTCAGTAGAACTTAAAACTTTAAAAAATGGAGTGTAATGTTTCCCAGCTAAATACCTTCTGGTCAAAATTTTGTCGGTCATAATTTGCAACGGTTCATATGTGAGTGGGATATCGCAAAGCGTATTGGTAAGCAAGGCCGCCAAATAAACATATTCATCTAAAAAGCTTATAAAACAAACAACCTTTTTCCCCTCTTCAATTAGGTTAGTTATCTCTGTGAGTATTTCATCTGTATCTGACATATTTAACAGGCGTACATCATCTATTTCGTTATATTCCTCCCTTTCTTCAACAAAAATGGTGCGATTCGTAAAAAGAATTATCTCGTAGCCTAGTCTTTTTGCGGCCTTAATTCCTTCATAGCTTGATCCTGTTTTATTTGTACCTAAGAAAACAATTGATTTCATTTTTTGCACCCACCAAATGTCATCACCTTTTTGTGATAGTTTTTCCTGTTACAATAAAATATTCTTTTTCCGGCAGTTGGTATAGGCATGTTCATTATGTACGAACAGTTATTTGACCATTAAATTTAAAGTGTGACAGGTGCCTGCAATAAAAATAATGGACAAGTGTTTAGAAAAAACCATATCCTAGGTTTTAAACCGTTAAAGGATATGGTTCACCACGATTTTAATGCCCACTTGGATGTGGTAAGCAAAAAACCAACAACTTTTTGTTGTTGGTTTTTTGTAACAATATCCCTAGGCTCCTGCCTTTTAAAAATTAAAAGTAAACAAAAAAAATGATTAACGCTAATAGGATTCGGTAAATCGCAAAGGGAACAAGTTTAATTTTATCAATTAGTTTTAAGAAAAAGCGGATTGAGATTAAAGCAAAAACAAAGGCACTAATAAATCCTGCAATAAAAAAGGGAAGTGCGTCTATCGTCATATACTGCCAATTTTTTAATAAGGAAAGGAAGCTGGCACCCGCCATAATAGGTACTGCCATAATAAAAGTAAAATCAGCAGCTGCACGGTGACTCAAGCCAATTAGAACGCCACCAGATAGAGTTGAACCGGAACGAGAGAAACCCGGCCACAATGATAAACATTGAATGAGACCAATAGTAAGTGCTTGTTTATACGTAATTTGATCTACGGTTTTTATCTTTGGTGTTTTTGGACCAAAGCGATCAGCAATAATCATGAAAATAGCACCAATCACTAAACCGATTAAAACAGTCTCAGTCGAAAATAAGTATTCATCTATATAGTCTTCTAGTAAAACCCCAAAGATTCCAGCAGGAATTAATCCGACTAATACGTGAGTTAATTTTAAACGACTACCTCTTGGGGCAGATAGCTTATTTTTCATTCTACCCATTCCTAAAAGGTCAATAATCCTGTCTTTGAAGGTGACGACAACAGCTAAAATAGAACCAAGCTGGATGACTACTTTAAAAGTATTCGCTCCATATTTCCCCAAAAAATCTTCTGATTGAAGCCACATATCATCAACAATGATCATATGACCTGTTGATGATACTGGGGCAAATTCTGTTAGACCTTCAACTAATCCTAAAATGATTGCTTTAATAATCAATAATAAATCCATGGTTATGTAACTACTCCTAACTATTTCTTATGTTTTATAATTTCAAAGATATGGAATAACCTATTAATTGTACTCAATATCCATTGCCATAAGCAAATATTTTTTTCATAATAAGATAGCGAGGCTATGCAGCCTCGCTACTTTATTGTGATATTATGCGATTAACACGCCCATTAAATTTCTCAAACCAATAACCATTTGTCATATCAGCTATTGCCACACCTGTTGAACTTTGTGAGCCTAAGAATTTTCCAGCACCGAGGTAAATGCCGACGTGTCCGTCTTTTTTATAGGTATCAAAAAACACAAGGTCTCCAGGCAGCATTTCTCCTACACTAACAGGTGTTCCTGTGTTTTTCAATACTTCTGTGCTGGCACCTATTTTGATATCAACCTGAGTAAACGCCCAACTGACAAAGGCTGAACAATCAAACCTTCCATTTGTAATATCATATTCATTCCGACCGCCGCCGAATACATAAACCGAGTTGCCTACATACTTTAATCCTTCAGATATAAGACTTTTAACGGTCTCATTCGTTAACAACATAGAATCATTCGGAATTAGTTTTGGGTCTAGATCAGTTAAATCATACATAGCTGTAAGTGCAGCATCCTGTTGCATTAAGCCTACCTGTTCGGCAAGTGTAACTTGCTCTTTTTTCTTTGCCTCTGCTCTTAACCATTCATTTTGTTGCTTTTGTTCTAAAATTAGCGATTGCATTCCTTCTAATTCCACTTTCATAGCCTGAAGCTCTACTAATTTATCTTCTACTTGAGCTTGCTTTTTCTTAGTCTCCTCTTTATCAGCTTCATGTTGTTTAATAATATCTTGGTCTGCCTCGACAAATGAGGCTACGGCACCCACCCGATCTACAAAGTCCTTAAAATTTGAGGAACCAAGTAGTACATCAAGATAGTTGACCTTACCTCCATTTTCTTGAAATGTAAGTACGCGCCTTTTTAAAATTTCATTACGCTTACTAACTTTTTCATTTAGCCTTAATATTTCTGCTTCCAGCTTCTGTATCTCTAATTCAGAATCGCTTATTTTGTTCTCAGTTTCAAGAATGATTTGATTATTATCATTGATCGCTTGCTCTACCCGTTTGATTTGTTCATTAATTTTTTCAATTTCCTCTTTTACTAGGATAAGCTCACCATTTCCTTTTAATAGTTCTAATTGGATTTTTGAACGCTGCTCATCAATTATATGCTGGTTATTATTTTCTTCTGCTTCTACTTGAAGTAATACAGTTGGACTTCCGAACGTGATTAATGTACAAAATGCCATAATCTTCTTTTTCAAGTTTATTTCCCTGCTTCCTTCATCGCAAATAGCAATAATATTTGGTATCTATGTAACTTCTGCAATTAGCAGTTTATTACTTAGCAAAAATAATCCTTTATACCCACTTTTATCCTATTCAATTGCAAGTAGAAGTATAGCATGAAATGTTGTCAGTTTAATAATAGTAATATTAAATTTTTGTTTCAAGTTACTACTATAAATATGTTCATTGATTAACATGAAAAAGCAGGCCAATCGGATGTATTGGCCTGCAAATTTATTCTTATTCTTATTACCTTGCTTTTAGAAGTTCTTTAACGCTATTTTTTCCGCGATTTACAATTTCAATATGTGTATTTCTAGCCAGTTTAAGATATTCGTTTGTAACCTGCTGCCATGCATTTTGGCGTTCGCGACCATATGCAATGTTGGCTTCTGTACTCTTTTCAAAATTATCCTCTAACTGGTCAATAATTTGGAAAACAGATTTGATTGGAGTAAGAGCAAGGTTTTCTAATTGATGAGATACCTCTTTAAGCTGCTCTTTAAGCTCCTCCCTTTCATTCTTCAATTCCGCTTCGAATCTTTCTTCGTCTTTCATTAGTTGTTCCCTGCGTGCATTCATTTGCTGCATGAAACCAGAAACAACTTCTTTGTTCGTTTTTTTACTTTGTTCAAACAGATTAGCTATTGATTTTCTATATTGTTTATTAAACTTGATGACTTCTCTTATTGCATTCACATATGCATCTTCACTGCTTTCCCGCAGTTGTCTTGCCCGCTCAATTGATTGCTCATACTGATTCCAGAGTGTATCAACAAATAAACCTTCATTATTAGTTTCTTCTGCTGCGGGAATCATCTTTACTTCAACAGCTTGAATATTTTCATTCTTTTTCTGTGCCATCGTCCTTCCTCCTCTTTTTACTGTTTTCTTTCTCTATCGGATCCCTCGTTTGAAATGAAGGAATATAGAGTTCAAGGAAACTTGAATACATGTTGAAGAATTGGTCTAGCATCGATTGGTACGATTCTAGTTGATTGGCATAGCCTTTTAAGTATGTAATACCAGCTTTTGTAATGGAATATCTTCTTTTGGCAGGTCCACTGCCGTTTGTATCCCACTCAGATGATACTAGTTCTTCCTTTTCGAGTTGTCTTAACAGTCTGTAGAGATTACCCTGGTCAATCGTTTTAAAACCAAATCCTTGTAATTTCTGGCTTAGCTCATATCCGTGAAGAGACATTCTGCTAAGAAGCAATAGAATAAATGGCAGAACAAAATTTTTTGAAGGATTGACAGACTGATTGTCTTGATTTACCATTTCAAATCACCCCACCTATATGTATTTTACACCTATCAGTAATATTTTGTCAACTTTACAAATACATGTTATTATATGGTGTGACATCACGTTTACAATATTCGTAACTTGGTAATAAAATAATTTGCACCCCACTTAGTTCGTTCTCTCATGTTGATTAGTACATTCCACTTTTTCCCTAAAAAACTCAGAAAGCCGTTACTGGAATTTAAGAAAGTTAGACTGGGTGTCGCAGCAACAGATGACGCCTTAAAAGAAAAAGCTGCTCATATGAGCCTATATTCTTGGTCAGAGGAAAATATGTATCATTTCAAGCGCTATTTCCAACCGAAGCGTCACTCTTTTTAAATTTTTTAAAAGCATGTTTCCAAGTTAATAATATTTCTTTATTACCAACGATTAAAGTTCCAACACTAATTATTGGATGTCAATATGACTCGGTTTTACCAGTATGGATTCAATACTGTATGCACAAGCTCATACCACATTCAGAATTTATCATTATGAGAAATTCGGGGCATTTAGCAAAATGGGAAGCAACAGACCGGTTTAATCTTCTGCTAAGAAAGTTCTTAAACCGGCATAAGGCTGTTGCTTGATTTATATAAGTAGGAAGGATGGGGGTCCTTTCCGCTTTTATCCTGTTTCACTTAAATACTTATCCTTTTTGGTTGGAATATTCAATATACCAGCCCACATCTCATTAATTTGTTTAAAGCCTTGGTATGGATCATATATATTTTCTTTTGACATTTTTCATCATCCTCAGGAGTTATGACTTTGTGACTTCTTCTGCTTTTTCCATATATTTATTTAAAGGGAACATGAACGTTTTTAATTGGCCAGTAAGAAGACCAACAAACCCTTTTTGACTCTCATAGATTAGGCTTGCCGCTTGTTTTAATGTTGTAATATATTGCTTCCTTCCATTCTTTCGAACAGCAATATATTTTTCAATCATGTTGAGATATTGATCCATCATTTGATTATTCATAACCATTTGTAATGGTGTACTTAAAATAGAAGCGGTTCTTTTTTGAATTTGGTCAATTTGCTGATTAATATCTTCATACGATCTTTTTGGGAAAATATGCTGTAGGACTGTGGTAGACATTAAAAATTCCTCTCTCGCTGTTCTTTCCCAAATTGTAAATTCTTTATTGAACTGTTTCCCGATAGATTTAATATTCTCTTGATTTCTTTTAATACTTTCAGCAAAACACATGGCTTCTTTCAAAAACATATCATCACGAAAATCAGCGTTCTTCTCCCACTGGTCAAACTCACTAAAGGCGTGCTTCCAAAGAATGTCTAAGCTTGAAAACTGTTCTTGATCTCTTAATTCTGTTGTTTCAGGTAGTTTTGCTTCTTTAATATTATCAAAGTCATTTTGACTTATCCCTGTTTCTTGAATACTCATTGGCATTTCTAATTTTTCCGCCGTACTCAAGTGTTTCTTCAGCAATAAGCGGTCCTTCGGCTAAACTATTTACTTTATAGCAGGCTAGAATAGGGCTCAATTTAAAACTAGTTTCACACCATATACTGAAAAAACGCTCCTCACCTATAAGGGAGAGGAGCGTTTTTTCGAATCAGCCAGTATTTCGTAAACCAGCTGAAATTCCACTAATAGTTAGTAGTACCTCAGTTAATAATTCTTCCGATGGTTCGTCTTGGTTTCTTAATTCCTTAATTAATTCTACCTGTAAAAAGTTTAGTGGATCCACATAAGGATTTCTACGATAGACTGAGTCTTTAATGTTTGGGGTATGATCGAGTAATTCATCATCCCCAGTGATTTTGAGAAGAATAGCTTTCGTTCTTTCATATTCTTCAAGGATATTCGAGAAAATTCGCTCAGCAATCTTCTGGTCTTCTACTAGTGATAAATATTCTTTAGCAGTGGTAATATCTGCTTTCATCAGCGCCATTTGAAGATTATCGATGATGGATCGGAAAAATGGCCAGTTTTCATACATTTGCTGTAATTGTTGTAAATTTTGTTCGCTTTTTATAACATAACTTTCTAATCCAGTTCCTGCCGCATACCAAGCTGGAAGGAGCTGCCTGCTTTGTGTCCAAGCAAAAACCCATGGAATTGCTCTTAAATCCTCGAATCGGCCGCGATTTTTTCTGCTCATTGGTCTTGAACCGATATTTAAGTCACCAAGTTCCCTTAACGGGGTTGCTTCATTAAAGTAGGTTAAAAAATCTTCATCCCCAAAAACGAGTGATTGGTATTTTTTAAGTGCTGCATTAGAAATCTCTTCAATGGCAGACTCCCAATATTCATCCCTCAAATTCCCAGGCTCTGCCTCTTTAGATACATGTGCTGTTGCGAGCATGAGAGTGGAAGTTGCCTGTTCTAAGCTTCGATAAGCGATGTCTTCAAGCAAATAGCGGGAAGATAGGACTTCACCCTGCTCCGTAATTTTCACTCCATCACCAATCGTTTCGGCCGGTTGTGAAAGCAGGCTTTTGTTTAACGGACCGCCTCCGCGCCCAAGAGAACCGCCACGACCATGGAAAAACTTTAACCCTATGTGGTACTTGTTTGCCATTTCATGGATTTCAAGCTGAGCCTTATAAAGCTTCCAGTTAGCCGTTAACGTACCACCATCTTTACTGCCGTCTGAATATCCAAGCATAATTTCCTGCTGGTCATTCATTACTTTTAGGTGATTGCGATATACAGGCATTTGGAACAAAGTTTCCATAATTTTAGGACCCGCCGTCAAATCATCAATCGTTTCTAATAGTGGGGCAACATTTAATTGACTTTCGACACTTCCATCAGCATGGAGTCTATAAATACCAGCCTCTTTCGCAAGAACGAGTATTTCAAGTAAATCACTTGCAGACTTTGTCATACTTACAAGATAAACAGAAATTGATCGTTTTCCAAATTCTTTATGGGCATTTCTAATCATCTGAAACACCTGAATCATTTGCTGTGTTTCCGGTGTATAATCTTCGTTTAATAATAAAAGCGGACGTGGGTCCTTTAAGATATTTTCTAGTATTTTTACCTTTTCGTCCTCTGAGAGCTGAGCATAATCATCTGTTATTTGCACTTTTCGTAAAATCTCTGTAATAGCTGCCTCATGTTCACCGCTATGATTACGAATATCAAGTGTTGCCAAATGAAAACCAAAGAGTTGTACCTGACGGATTAGCTTTTGAATCGTTTTTAATTCATGGGCTGCAGGATGATGGTTATTTAAACTTCTTTTCACTACATATAAATCTTCTAATAATTCTTCAGAAGAATGATAACCTAAATCTGATTTACCCACTTGTTTCAAACGTTCGATAATAATAGCAAATTTACGGCGATAAACCTCCCCTTTAACTGGCCATTTCTTATCTTCTGTTAAAAACTTGTCCTCATCCTTCTCCAAGGATTGTACTAATTCATCACTTACATCTACCCGGGTTGTGGAATGACTATAACGTTTCATAAGATCAACCAAGACATTTTTATATTTCTTCAAGACAAGCTTACGCTGCTTATGTAATGTCTCCCACGTAACCTCCGGAGTTACGTTCGGGTTGCCATCACGGTCTCCGCCTATCCATGATCCGAATCTAAGGAAATTTGGAACATCCCATTTTGCAGCGGAATAATTCTTTTCTAAGCAAATTTCTACTTCTCGATGGATCTCTGGAAGCACTTCAAATAAGGTCTGATCAAAATAATACAGCCCGTTCCGGACTTCATCCAGTACAGTTGGCTTATTATGGCGAAGTTCATCTGTCTGCCATAAAATCGTTACTTCATTAAACAGACTTTCTTCAAGCTTTCTTCGCTCCCTTTTTGTTAATAAAGGATAGTCAAGTTTTTTCAATATTACAGCAATACGTTGTTGTATTTCTAAGATGGAACGTTTAGCTGCCTCTGTTGGGTGTGCAGTAATGACCAGTTCAAGAGATAATTTGTTTAATACCTCTTGAATCATATTTTCATTAATATTGTTTTCCTTTAATGAGAGAATCGCACTTTCGATTGAATCTGGCTGAACGATTGAATCATCCTCTAGCTGATATTGTCGTCTTCTTCGAATACGATGATTTTGTTCGGCGATATTTATCAAATGGAAATACATTGAAAATGCACGAATAACCTGCTTTCTCATTGGGCTCTTGAGGCTTGTAATTACTTCCTTTAATTCGGAATAAATTTCGGTATCAAAATGAGTTCTTAATGTTTTACACATAAGACGAATTTTTTCCACTTTATCGAATAGTTCAGTTCCGCCATGGCTTACTAGGATTTCCCCTAGAATTTGACCTAGTAATTTTACATCGCGGCGAAGTGGAAGACTGCTGTCATTCACCTTTAATTCTGTACTCATGCTTTCACCCTCCTGTACTAGTAAATTTACTAAATTTTTTATTTATTAATATAACATAACTTTGGTCTCATGTTAAAAAATTTTTTAATTATTAAAAAAAAAACAATCCGAATTGACCATCGGATTGCCAGACTTTACCTTTAACTTCGATTAAATTCTTCCAGTTTAGTCGAGATGGCCGCTGCCACTTCTTCTGTTGATTTTGGAATTGCATTTTTAAAAAGTGAATTAGCCAATGAACCTAATGCCCCGCTTGCATTAATTTCGAGAAACCCAGTCAGCAATGTTTTATTCTGATTAACGGCACGTGCTTCGAAATAACCTTCACCGATATATTTTTCATTGGTTCGCCTTAATTCAAAGCTTACCCTGGTTGGTTCGTTCCATTCTTTAATATCTATAACCAAACTTACCTTTTTTTTCATTATTCCAAGGTCACTTTTAAATTCCCATGTTATTATACTGGTATTAATTTGCTCATGCTGTATATAACCAGGCACAAGTGGTGCCCAATTATTTGCATCCCTGATGAAGTCCCAAATCACATTTATCGGGATAGCTAATTCTATTTGTTGTTTTTCACTAGGCATTTTGTATCCCTCTTTCATATTAAATGTAAAAGACCTTCAATGTTAGTTGAAGGTCTTTTTATTATTTATATGATTCATAGTTTCTTTATAGAAGGATGAAATTGCCGATGTTTTAGTGATTATATTTGGCCAGGAATTCATGTATTCGTGCTGCTGCTTCTGAGAGTCTCTCTGCCGGCTGTACTAATGCAATCCGAACATATCCTTCTCCTTGTTTTCCGAATGCGTCACCGGGGATTACAGCTACGCCAGCTTGATTAATTAATTCAAAGGCGAATTGTCTTGATCTCCATCCGTCCGGGATTTTGGCCCAAAGAAACATCGTTGCAGGGGACTTAGCCAACTGCCAGCCGCTTTTTTCTAGTCCAGCCATAAGGGTATCTCTGCGAAACTCGTACTCTTTTACCTGCTCTTTTAGAAGTGTGTATTCTGATGTAAGTGCAGCAACAGCTGCTTTTTGAATAGGATAAAATACCCCATAATCAATTTGTGATTTAAAGGTTCCCAGGATATTTAATGCTTGTTCATTGCCGACAGCGTATCCAATCCGGCAGCCTGCTAAATTAAAGGTCTTTGATAAAGAATTAAATTCAATCCCAACCTCTTTCGCACCTGGAACCGACATGAAGCTTATTTGTGGATGGTTGTCAAAGATTAATTCTGAGTAAGCAAAATCATGAACGACTAAAATATTATGACGTTTTGCAAAATCAATTACTTTTTCAAAAAAGCTTTTATCAGCCAGTGCTGTTACAGGATTACCAGGATAACTAAGGATCATCATTTTGGTATTTTCCAAGATATGAAGCGGAATATCATCTAGAATAGGCAAAAAGTTATTTTCTGCTAATAAGGCAAAAGGATACAGGGCACCGCCCGCAATGGTAACACTCGCTTCGTAAATAGGATAACCTGGGTCCGGTACTAATACATAATCCCCCGGGTTAATGATGGCTGTTGCTAAATGTGCAAGGCCATCCTGTGATCCCATTAATTGGAGCACTTCTTTTTTTGGATCAATGTCTACAGCATACCGCTGCTGATAAAAGGAAGATACAGCCTCATGAAATTCTGGTATTCCCTTTAAGGTGTATCCGTAATTCGCTGTGTCACTCGCATATTTTACAAGTTCTTCTACTACAAATGCAGGAGGCGGTAAATCAGGGCTTCCCACACTTAAATCAATAACATCAAGCCCCCTGTTTAGTGCTAGCCGTTTTAAATCAGCTACCTCTTGAAATATACTAGCTGTTAATTTTTGAACTTTTTTAGAAGCAACAAGATTCATAGATTTATCCCCTCAATTATGTAATTAACCCAATTTATTGATTCATTTTAACAAATTTAATCTATTTATAAAATTCTTTCTACTCCAATATTCTAAAAAGGATTGATTATCAAATCGACTTCTTTTAAGATGTAGGTTAATTGACAGTTTATAAATTGGAGGTAACGTGCAGGTGAAAGTGATTCAGTATGTAATATTTTTATTGGGATTGACCTTCTTTGGCTTAGGTAATGCAATAGCCGTAAAGGTTAAGCATGTTGGTTTACACCCCTGGGAAGTTTTAAATGTGGCTTTATATCAACATTTCGGACTTACTATTGGGACTTGGGGAGTAATCTGCGGGTTATTACTGATTATCATCTCTTTTTTTACAGCAAGAGAGTATATTAAAATCGGAACTTTCCTAAATGCCCTTTTAATTGGACCCATTATGGACTTTTTCCTATGGTTAGATTTTTTACCTGAGCCAACAAATTCTTGGGTAGATTATCTTATATTATTCTTTGCCATTGTCATTGCGGGTATTGGCGGGGGGATGTATGTTGCGGCCGGTCTAGGCGCCGGACCACGAGATGGCTTTATGCTATCAATTTCGATTAAAACAAAATTATCCGTTAGTCAAGCACGTATCCTTGTTGAAAGTTTTATCTTGATCATTGGTTTTATATTAGGAGGACCTGTATTTATTGCCACGTTCCTCTATACATTTATCCAAAGTCCAGTATTCCAAAGGTCCATGAGCCTTTTTAATAGCCTAATTGAAGTGTTTAAAAATAAGAATAAACAAATAAGAGAAGACGTGTATTTATAAAGACACTTCTTCTCTTATTTTAACTAGATAACTTCTATTCTATCAGTACTAAAATCGTGATAATATTTTTGATGAGATAAATCGTTTATATCATGTTCATTTGCCTCTTCAAAATAGGATGATAATTTTCCTTCATAGACTAATTCTAAAGAATTAGATTCTTTTATATCATCTGGTGTAACAAGTGAAAGCGGCTTTTGTTTATTGATTTTCACTCCTGATTCCTCTAGAAGGGCGGCAACAAAATGCGAACAAAAAAATGCATTTTTTCGATCCAGCTCCAAGTTAAACATGACAGCGAATAGACCTAAAAGATTATAGCGATAATCCCCTTTATTTTTTTCAATTTCTTTAATTTTTTGACAAATTGTATCATACTGCTTTTCTGATATTGTACAGCAATAAATAGCACAATCAGCATTGCGAAAGATACCGCCACGGATATTTTCTCTGACAAAACCAGCTAGGAAAGGATTACGAGGTCTTTTTCTTCCAAAACTATAGACATCCCAGAATTGGTCATCTAATGCGATGGAAGCATGATTATGAGGCTTCTTCGTATATAGTTTAATAATTTTCGTTAAAACCGTCCCAGTATCAGTAAGAAGTACATAAATCTTCCTCATCCTATATTCCCCCTTCATTTTACTATAGGAAGGGACTTCTCTCGTTATATCCCTTAATGAATTCAATCATTTATTTTATTTTAACGTGTCTACCTTTAGGCTCACACAATCTCGAGCATGATTTTAAACTAAGACTTAAGACTTACTGGGTTAACGGGACTCTCTTATGCTCTTATATTATAATTTACTAAATTAAATTCCTCATAGAAACACATTTTTCCTGTTTTTTTTATAAAATTTACCCATTTTTAACAATTCAAGCATAAAATAATACATTCATGAATGTTAGGGGTGTAATAAATGGGATTATATATTAACAATGGCAAACATCCTAAAGTTTATAAAAATAAAAAGAAGATATCTGAACCAAACCAAAAGGTGGTGAGAAGAGATTATCTTTCAGAAGTTATAGACGAGCAGCATCAAGCAAATGTTTCACTAATTAATGCCATCAATGAAATAAAACACCGGTTTTTAAACCAAGAGGTTGTACAGGCAAATAATTTGGATAAAATAGTCAATCAGTTAAATGAAATTAGCACTAGTAACCAAAAGCATACTGAGTATGAAGAATTAATCATCCATTTGTTGAAAACACAAGAGGAACTGCAAAAACAGCTATCCGAAAAAATCAATAAACAAGAAGAGTTTCAAACGGGTGTATTAACTCGGTTAGACAAACAAGAAGCATTGACAGAGAAAATCTTTCGGCAATTAAATCATATTCGCTCCATCCTTTTTGAACGGACTAACTATCTTGCGGAAAAAATCGACGAAGGATATAAAATTACTTCATCCTATGTTTATAATCTAATGACTGGTTCGGATCAGCCGTTAACATTTTATTTAATGAACAATAAAAAAGGGGAAAAACAGAAATAGACTGAGGTGCCATAAAACAATGGCACCGTGTTATTTTAAGGCGACTTTTTGATAGCATTGAATAAAGTTTTTTAATATCTCTTTTCCACATGAGGTTAATATCGATTCAGGGTGAAACTGTACACCTTCAAGAGGAAGTTCTGAATGCCGAATTGCCATGATTTCACCATTCTTGGTCCACGCAGATACCTCCAAACAGGCTGGCAGCGTCTCCCTTTTTACAATCAATGAGTGATACCTCGTTGCCGGAAATGGATTTGGAAGTCCTTTAAAAATTGTTTTACCATCATGGTATATATCGGAGGTTTTTCCATGCATTAATTGCGAAGCAGGAACAACATCACCTTCATAAGCTTGAGCAATAGACTGGTGTCCAAGACAAACTCCCAAAATGGGAATCACTCCTGAAAATGTCTTTATAACCTCTAGGCTTATTCCTGCCTCACTAGGATTACCTGGACCTGGGGAAATCATTAAAAAATCAGGATCCAATGTTCTAATATCATCTAAGGTGGTTTGGTCGTTCCGCTGTATAACTATGTCCTCCCCCGACTCCCTTAGGTATTGAACTAAGTTATAGGTAAAAGAATCATAATTATCTACCATGAAAATCATTTCTGCTCACCTATTTCCCTTCAAACAATTCATTTTCTTCTAACTATCAGCTTGTTTCATCATACATGAATATCAAAAACAAAAGAAGCCCTTTCTACTATGAAAAGGGCTTCCAATATGAATTAAGTCTGTTAGGTAATTTTGCTATGAGATTTTCTTTAATTCCTCAGATAACTTGAGGAATGTTTCTTTATTTCTTTCTTGTAGGGAGAGGTCGATTTCCTTTCGGAGCACTTCTCTTCTAAATTCAATCAAGGCGTGGTTTAAAAACATCTCTGCAATTACAGAATCGTTGTTCTCATCAGTTTGTTGTGGTGAATTTAATAATCTCTTTTCCATGGAAATCAACTCCTTGAGCTTTTTTTAATTATACTGTTAATTATCTAAAAATTCAAACATTTTATTCGATATTATCAAAAGAAATTTTTTCCTGCTCTTTTTCTACGTTTAACTTGTCTGTTGATTTCCTCCTTAATTTAAGAAAAATTTAATAGTTTATTTAGATTGCTTTTATAACTCCCGATTACACTGAGTTTGTAACATTATAATGATTGGAGGAAATGTGTATGAATAAGAAGCTTTTGGCGGTTATTGGGATAAGCGGGACGCTTATGTTAGGAAGTGTTTATTCGATTTCAGCGAATACATCTGGTTACGATCTTTACAAGGAAGCCTTAAAGAAAACTCATTCGGCTGATAGTGCGACGTTGGAATTTAACCTTAACATTGAGGACAACAAAAAGTCTATATTAACATCCCATTCCATTTTCAAATCAGATTCTGTTAATCAACTAAATTCCATCTCTACTCGGTTAGCCAATGAATTAGAAACAAGCAATATGAACTTGTACAAGCAGGATGGGAACTGGTATGTGATCAAGGAAGGGCTTGATACCGTCTACAAAATGGATACATCAACAAATCCACATCACAGTAATACAGCTGAATTAAAGGATGATCTAGAGAATCTTATCGATGTTATCACCAAAAATCTTCAACAACAAATTACTGTAGCAGAAAAGAAAGACGGTAATCACCTGATTGAGCTCGATTTAACCGGAAAGGAAATTCCTCTTTCTGCAAATGCATTGAGTACATTAATGATTAAACACGCTGTCATGATTCAAGACAATAACAAAACCGAAAGCTCGGATTTTCACGTTAAGGCGCAGCTACCTGAATTGGATCACGAAATAACCGTTAAGCAAGTTAAACTTACTGCACGAGTGAATAAGGAAAATTACATTCAACACCAGACTGTTAAGGTAATCGTAACAGGCAAAGATAAACAGGAAACTAGTCATGAATTAGTTTTAAATATTGATTTAAGTGCAACTGACTATAATTCAACTACGGTAACCCCTGTTGAGATACCTGCTGAAAAGATAGTCGAATTCAACCACGGTAGAAAGTAATCTTTAATGAGTAAACAATAGAGGTGACAATTATGGAAAAAGCAGTGGTTATTACAGGTATGACGAAGCAATACTCAAATGGCAGAGGAATACAGAATATTGATTTAACCATTAACCAAGGGGAAATAATAGGGATTCTTGGTCCAAATGGGGCCGGTAAAACAACCTTATTAAAATGCCTCACCGGTCTAGCCTCTCCAGATAGAGGAAAAGTTGAGTTATTTGGCGTCGACCTTCAAAGTAATTACAAGGAAGCGATAGCTCCTGTGGGTGCCTTAATTGGACCTGCTGTTGCTTATGAAAAAATGTCACCCTATAAGAATCTAAAAATGATTTCCCGCTTGTATTCTGGCATTATCGATGGTGATATTGAAATGGTATTAAAGCAGACTGGTTTAGCCCCTTATAAAAACGAGAAAATAGCCTCATTTTCAATGGGCATGAAGCAGCGTTTTGGAATTGCCTCAGCACTTATTTCCAAACCGCGCTTGATTGTTTTGGATGAACCGACGAATGGTTTAGACATTGATGGTTTGCTTTTGTTAAGAAAAACAATCCAGGAAGTTTCAAAACATTCCGGGGTAACTTTTGTCATTTCCAGTCACCATATATCAGAATTAGAAAAATTATGTGATCGATTTTGTTTTCTCATCAATGGGGAAGTTTCATTTTATGAAGATGGTAACGAGTCATTAGAGGATGTTTATGTCAGGAAGGTTGGGGTGGCAGTAAGATGAACACAATCAAAGCTAATACTTTAAATGAAATACAAAAGCTCCTGACAAAAAAGGTTACCAAGCTTTTTGTGCTCGCTGCGGTGCTTATTCCTGTGCTGACGAAGCTTCTTTTAAATAATCTATTTTTAACAGATTGGATGGCTTTACCGTCTGAAAATATAAATTTTACCTTGTTAGATTTATTTGTAACTATTTTAATACCTTTATTTATCTTTATAGCAGCCACAGATTTATTTACTGGTGAAGGTGAACGCGGAACCTTATTACAAGTAAGACCTATCAGTCGAATGGAACTATATTTATCCAAAGTAATCGCGATTAGTATTTTTAGCTTAATTTTACTTTTATTAGAATGGCTAGCTGTGATGATTAGCAGCGCTGTTTTTGATAAAGTTTTCGACATGGCTGCTATTTCTTCCAGTCTAGGGGCCTTTATTGTCTCATGGTTTCCAATTATCGTTCTTACCTCATTTGCTGTTATACTGGCACTCATGGTCCATTCTAGTGTGCTCGCTATTTCTGGCATGATTGTCCTATATTTATTTATGATGTTTATTCCTTATGTTCTGCCTCATTCTTTATACTTACTGCCATCTGCTTATTTGGATTGGTATATGCAGTGGCTTAGCGATGTGTCGTTTCGGTGGATGATACAAACTGTCACCTATTTGTGCTCTTCTTTCGCATTGTTTTTTTCAATAGGCTATTATATGTTTAATAGAAAAGAAGCCTAACTGAAGGGTGTTTTTCAATGTCTATTAAACTTCGGCTTATACTTTCATATATAGCGATGATTACAGTACCAATTATTTTGTTTATCATTACCTCTTTTCTTTTAATCATTGTTTTTCTCGGCGATATCCGTGAAATGGCTAATTTCTTACCAGAAAGCCACAATTACCATAAAACAAAACAAGAGGATACATTATTTTTCCTCGAACTAAAAGAAAAGTCTGCAGTAAATCCTCTTGAATTAATGAGTAAGGAGTATTTGGAGTCGCTGAACAATGAACTTAGTAAAATCGACTCCGGATTAATAGTCCGTAAAAACGATGAAATATTCTACGTGACAGAAGATCTTGAAACAGTCCGTACAGAAGAACTCCCGGAATTTGGAACAGAAAGAAGCTTTCGCAGCTTAGAAGAAATTGGTCAGCAGACTTTCGCCATAAAGCAGCATGATTTCTACTTACAAGATGGCAGTGAAGTTTCATTATTCTTAATGAGAGATGCAAGCCCATGGAATCAGTTTGTTCGCACCTTTTTCCCAATTTTATTCGGTTTATGTTTATTGATTTTAATTATTACAAATGGACTTTTAACCTATTTTGTATCAAAAAGTATTATCAAACCAATTAATCAATTAAAAAAGGCCGCTCATTTTATAAAAACTGGAGACCTCGAGCATTCGATTACAGCAGTGAGGAATGATGAGATTGGCCAATTAACACAGGCATTTGAAGAAATGAGGATCCAATTAAAGGAGTCACATGAGATTCAAAAACAATATGAGGATAACCGAAAGGAATTAATTGCCCATATTTCTCATGATTTAAAAACACCGATTACTTCGATTAAAGGCTATATTGAAGGCATCCGTGATGGAGTAGCAGACACACCTGAAAAGAGAGCACGATATATCCAAACCATTTACACAAAGGCTGTGGATATGGACCATTTAATTGATGAATTATTCCTATTCTCGAAGCTGGATTTAGGCAAAATTCCCTTTGAATTTGAACGAATAGATATAAAAGATTATTTAACGGATTATTTCGAGGAATTGAGCTTCGATCTTAGAAAACAGAATGTTGATCTGCATTTCCAATTTGCCCCTCAGGGTCATTATCATGTTTTAGCGGATCGAGAAAAATTTAAACGGGTTCTAGCAAATATTATTAACAATAGCTTAAAGTACATGGATAAGGCTAAAAAGGAATTAATCATTTCCATGCAGTCTACTGACGAAAACGTAGAAATTTCGATTGCAGATAATGGACCGGGTATTCCAGAAGAGTCCATTCCCTTTATCTTTAATCAGTTTTATCGGGCAGAGCAATCCAGAAATAAATTAACCGGCGGCAGCGGATTAGGACTTTCCATCGCAAAAATGATTATTGAGGAACATAACGGTGTGATAAAATTGGATAGTACTTTAAGTGTAGGAACAAAAATTACCATTTGTTTGCCGTACGATACCTGCCCCGGGGAGACACTATCATGAAAAAAATATTAATCATAGAAGATGAAAAAAGCATCGCGGAATTAGAACAGGATTATTTAGAAATCAACGGCTTTCATACAGAAATGGTCCATACAGGAGATATCGGTCTTCAGAAGGCACTAACACAGGATTATGATTTAATACTGCTTGATGTCATGCTGCCAAACATTGACGGTTTTGAAATCTGTAAGAAAATAAGAAGTATCAAGGATATTCCCATCATTATGGTGACGGCAAAAAAAGAAGAAATCGATAAGATTAGAGGTCTTGGACTAGGTGCCGATGATTACTTAGTTAAGCCGTTCAGTCCGAATGAAATGGTTGCGAGAGTGAAAGCACATTTATCTCGATATGAAAGATTATCGATGAAACAACCTGCTGAATCCCAAGGAATATATATCCGTGGTTTATTCATTGACCGCTCTTCACGACGTGTTTTTGTTAATAACAAAGAAATTACCTTAACAACAAAAGAATTCGATGTTCTTACCTTTCTGGCATTAAACCCAGATCAAGTTTTCAGCAAAGATCATCTATTTGAAAGAATCTGGGGCTACGACAGCAATGGAGATGTCTCCACCGTCACCGTCCACATCCGTAAAATACGAGAAAAAATTGAAAACGACCCCTCCAACCCCGAGTACATAGAAACTGTTTGGGGATCTGGCTATCGTTTTCATTGACTTGGTGAACACCTTTTAGGTGTGACCTTGGTGACAGGCACCACAAAAAGACAGTGTCCACCCCAGGTGGACATTTTCTTTTTATGTTAGTGGATTTGGCTTTGAAACAATGTGTTTCGGTTACTAAATTTAGTGACCAGTTTTATTAGGAATAGGTTGCCTATTAGTAAAACAGCTCCTATTAAGAATAAAGTTACTGGGCTTAAGAAGAACATTCCACTAGCTTGGCTAATGATGATTCCAACGATTGGCAGCACCAGTATTCCACCAAATTGCTGAGCTTCTTGGAACGTTTTGACCTTAGCTGAAATTAAGACATTTAAGATGATATTAAATAGGACTAATATTGGGATTACCCAAAACATCAAAATCATCCAGGTAGAGTTAAAATATAAGATTACTTTAAAATACGGATAGGTTATTATATTAACAATAATTGAACTAACGATAAAGCCTGCAAACGAAATACCTAAGGTTGGAATTAACGACGCTAGCACTTTACCAAGAAACAAGTCTTTAATGAAGATAGGGGCAAACAATAATGTTTCTAACGTATTTCTTTCCTTCTCCCCTACAAAACTATTTGATGAAGTCACCATAGAGTTAATAATGGCTACCATTAAGAAAAAGGGAATCATCATAAAGGTTAAGAAAAAATAAACAAATTTGTACCCAAGAGTCGGCAAAGCAATAAGAGTATTTCTCATTTCCTCATTAGGAAAATTATCAATAAATGCCTCAATCGGTTTTTCAATATCGTTCGGAGAGGCCCCCACTAAATCAAAGTGAATTCCGAAGTAGGCCATACCGGATGGAACGACAATACACAGGATTAATGCCAAGATGATCATCGGTACCCAAACCTTTTTGGATGAAAAAGCAGCTTTCATATCTTTTCTTGCAATTGTTAATATCGTCTGTTTATTCAATTCCTCTTCCCCCCCTAATAGTAAAATATATCGCCTCGAGACTCCTGTTCGTTATCTCACAATTATGAACCCATGATTCATTAAGAATGTCTGCTAATAAAGGAGTAATCTGATCTTTTGAAGCCAGCAAAAATTCCAATTGATTTGTCCCTCTTCTACTGTACCTGTAACCCTTGTAAATTTGGCTATTAAGGGGCTTAAGACCTGTTTCTACTAATAACTTAATTTCTTTTAGGTATTTATCCTCTAATTCCGTTATCGTACCGTTTTCTACAATTCTGCCATCTATTAAAAACAAATAGGAATCACAGATGGTTTCAAGCTGATGTAATACATGGGAGCAAATTAAGATGGTTACCCCCTCTTCTTGATTTACTTTACGTAAATAATGGATTACCTCATTAATTCCTTCAGGGTCCAGCCCATTCGTGGGTTCATCTAGAAATAAAAGATTTGGATTATGCAATAAAGCTTTTGCCAGTGCGATTCTTTTTTTCATTCCTGTAGAAAAGCTCCCAACTAATTGATCCTTAAAATCGAGCATATCGAACTGCTCTAGTAAATGTGTAATTCGCTTCGTATCAGAATGACCATATATTTTTGAAAAGAAGACAAGATTATCCCAGGCAGTCATATCATGATAAAGACTGGCACTTTCTGTAACAATTCCAACCCTTTTCCTAATTTCATCGCCTTGTAACTTTGGATCAAAATTCATTACCTTCATCATTCCAGTATTCGCTTCAATTACTCCATTTAATAAACGAATAATCGTTGTTTTCCCTGCCCCGTTTGGCCCAAGGAGTCCATTGATACTTCCTTTCTTTATTGTAAAAGACACATCCTTTAATATTTCACGTTGATGATACTGCTTGCTGACTTTTTCAACCTCGATAATATTTGTCAATTTTATCCCCCCAAAACCTTCATCCTTCTTTATAACGGTTAAGGATGGGAAATCGTTCATATAATTTTAATAATTTAATGATAATCTTTTTAATAAGAATGACCATATGTTCGAAAGGTTTTTGTATTTACACTGCCGAATAGAATGTAGAAATAAGAGATGAGGAGAATTTAAATGTCAACAAAAAAAGGGAGTATTCTGGTAGTTGAGGATGAAGAAAAGATTGCAAGAGTATTGGAGCTTGAACTGGAATACGAGGGATATAAAGTAACAAAGGTACTCGACGGTCTTGAAGCTCTAGCAGCCTATCGAAATGGCAGTTGGGATTTAATATTATTGGATGTCATGCTGCCAGGGTTAAGCGGGATTGAACTTCTGCGGCGAATTAGAAAAAATGATCTCCTTACTCCGGTCATCCTATTAACAGCAAAAAGCTCTGTTGAAGACAAAGTATCCGGCCTTGACTTGGGGGCCAATGATTATATTACTAAGCCCTTTCAAATTGAAGAGCTGTTAGCAAGAATACGTGCTTCCTTAAGAATCAAACGTGCTGAAGAACAACAACCTCAAAATGAAAACGATGACCTTCTGCGATTTGCTGATTTATCGATAAATCAAAAATCTAGAGAAGTTATTCGAGGCGACGCGGATTCCATTGATTTGACTCCAAGGGAATATGACTTATTAGTCTATCTAATGGTGAATAAACGACAGGTGTTGAGCAGGGAACAAATACTCGAGGCTGTATGGGGGTATGACTTTTTCGGAGATACAAATGTTGTGGACGTTTATATTCGTTATGTTAGAAAGAAAATTGACCTCCCACATCTTCCCTCGTTAATTCATACGGTTCGCGGCGTTGGTTATGTGATGAAGGATTCCAAATGAAACTGAGAAATAAAATTAACCTTTATACGGCTTTTTTATTTGCGATATTGCTCCTCATCATAAATATTACAATTTATTATTCATTCAACAAATTAATCCTCGACAGCGAACTTAGTACTGCGCATATTGAAATGGAAAAAATATCTGAGAATATTGGAAAATCACTTGGAACGATATCCGAAGATACTCTTTTAAGATCCTATGTCCCTATAAACGGGATGATTCAAATTGTTACGAAGGATAATAATGACTCCTCTCCGTATACTAGCCCTGGCGCACATGACTTAAGTAAGAGGAAGTCAGTATTTTATGGTAGTGAAGTCAGTAAAACAATAGAATACCAGGACCGGCTATTTAGCTTTGAATCCATGCCAATCATCATGCAAGACGGAAGCATCGCCAATTTGCAGATAACGAAAAGTATGGAAACGGCTACGAATAATCTATCCACCCTTCGCCTAGTCTTAATCATGGTTACCCTTATTGCGTTGATTCCTGTTTTAATTTCCAGCCGGATTCTCAGCAACCTGATTACAAAGCCAGTTACGACGATGACAGGAACCATGACGGAAATAAGACAAAGCGGAGCTTTTAAACGTCTTAAGCTTGAAGGTAACTCGAAAGATGAACTCTTTCAAATGGGCCAAACCTTTAACCATATGATTGATTTATTGGAAGTAAACTTTGATAAACAGAAACAATTTGTCTCCAATGCGTCACATGAACTTAAAACCCCTTTAACCATAATTGAAAGTTACGCGAGTCTTTTAAAACGAAGAGGTTTAAACGAACCTAAGTTATTCTCTGAATCAATTGAAGCCATTCACTCTGAGGCAATCCGAATGAAGGAAATGACAGAACAGTTGTTAATGTTAGCAAGGCACCATGAACAATGGAATATTGAGTATAACCAGTTAAACATTAGCAATTTAATAAACCAAACCGTCAAAGCATTTAAAAATGCATATCATCGTGAAATTGATTTTGTAGAGGTGAATGATACTCCTCTATTCATTGAAACCGATGAAAAAAAGCTCAAGCAGCTGTTGTTTATTTTTTTGGATAATGCAAGGAAATATAGTGATGAAACCATTTCGGTAGAACTGGGCAAAGACAACGATGAAGTTTATATTAAAATTATTGACACCGGAATTGGTATTCATGAATGCGACCTCCCAAAGGTGTTTGACAGGTTCTATCGGGTAGATAAAGCCAGAAGCAGAAAACAGGGCGGCTCAGGTCTTGGGTTGGCGCTTGCCAAGGAAATCGCCGATGCCATTGGTGTTCGAATAAATTTAGATAGTGTACTTGGTGCAGGAACTACTGTTACGATTCTGAATAAAAATATTGAAAAATAATAGCATTTTCTCATCACTTTCTCATTTTTATATAAGAAAATTAATGGTACTAAGGTGGTGATAAAAAGTGAAAAGATTATCTTGGTTTTGGGTAACCATGTGCTCAATCATAATTGTTATTGTATTGGTAAGCTGGCAGCAATTTGGAAAGCTTTCTCCCTCTGCTGAAATGTTAACAGAACAGGAAGCTCAGAAACTTGTTCAAGAGCGGTACCAAGGAGAGGTGACATTATTAAAACTAGCGGACCAGCAATACCAAATAGAACTTCAAAAACAGAATAAACTTTACGTCATCAAACTCGATGCAAAAAGTGGAAAAATAATATCCTTTGATGAAAGTAATGAATCAACCGCACCACAACCTGACCCACCTTCTAAATCAGAGCTGCCGGAAGAGGAACTAAAACAAATTGTACTCAATGCAGTAAATGGATCGCTTGTATCTTTTGAGAAAATTGATACGAATCAACAACCTTCTTATAAAGCAATTGTGAATGAAGCTGATAAACAAACCACGATTATTGTGGACGCCACTTCAGCTGCTTTCCTGTCCACAACTTCTTCTGTAATCAATCAACCTCCTAAGCGATTAACAGAAAATGAGGCAATAATAATAGCGAAATCTCAGGTACAGGGTGAGGTAGAGGAGATTTGGCTGGATATAGAGGGTGATCAAACCTTTTACCTTGTTAAAATCGAAACAATTGATGACCGTGAAGCAACTGTCCAAATTCATGCCATTACAGGGGACGTATTGTCAGTATCTTGGGATGACCATACCAGTGATAAAAAAGAAGATGACGATGATGATTAAAAAAACTATTATCATAAACAAGCTTTTCTCATGAATTTCTAATGTTTCTTTCCTTTTACTCTCATATTCGGTGGATATACTGAAATTGTAGAAAGGTAATAGAAAAAAGGAGGAAAAAATAATGAAAAATAAAGTTTTAATAGGTGTAGTGTCATCGGTACTGGTTTTAGGTGGAGCTATTGCAGTAGGTGCTTCAAAGAATGATTCACGCCCAGATGATTCCATTCATCTAGATGACAAATCGTCAGTAATAAATCTTGATACCCAAAGCTTGCCTGAAATCAAAGAAGGTCAGGAAATTGAGCTAGAAACAGAGCACGGCCAAACATTTTACAAGATAGAATCCGATGATGACAGCAGTAAATCAACTGCTTCTCAATCGAACACTTCGGCAATATCGGTTGAAGAAGCAGCAAAAATTGCTGTGAATGAGGTAAACGGAAATATTACCAAAGTTGAACAAGAAATGGAACATGGCAGACTAGAATATAAATTTGAGATGCAGTCGGATCAAGGTGAAGTTGACGTTCGGGTAGATGCTGAAACAGGCAAAGTCACCCGAGTAAAGTTTGATGATGACAGCAATGATAATCGAGATGACGATGATGATGACCAGGATTGATGGATAATGATCATTAAAGAACAATCGTTTAATCGATTGTTTTCTTTTTGTCCCATATATGTAATTTACACCTATTAGTAATAATAAAACAAAAATGTATATATAATATGTTAATTACATTAATATCCCTGTTTACACTATCCGAATAATGGGTAAAACGATTACTATTATCAACCTTAGGAGGTAGTTTAATTGGGTAATTTGTTAGCTGGAATCCCCTATTTACGAATGGGTGCTGGAGAACCTCTGGTTTTTATCCATGGTCTTGGAGAAATCAAGGAAGGCTGGTCCAATCAGTTTGAATTTGCACAACAGTATGACCTGATTATTCCAGATTTACGTGGACATGGAGAGTATATTACAGATGAAAAAATTTCAATCAAAAACTTTGCATTGGATATTATCAATTTGTTAAAAGGTCTGGAGCTTGATAGCGCCCACATTTGTGGATTATCAATGGGCGGAATGGTTGCACAAGAAATCTATCGTCAAGCACCAGACATGTGCCGGTCCCTTACGCTCGTAAGCACGTTTCATTATGCACCAAAACAATTTGGACAGCTATTTTTAAAATATCGGAAGTTAAAATCAGAATCAATTTCCCTTGAGGAGCAAAAAAAATTTGCTGCACGTGTTTGCCTTTATTCCTGGACTGAGGAAAACTTTGAGAATTTCTATAAATTCTATCAGCCTAATCGTGACTATTATCTTCCTTCAATGAAAGCATGCCTTGAGGTGAATAATCTATGCCTGCTTCCAATGATAAAAGTTCCTACGTTAATTATTGGCGGTCAGTACGATTCTGTAACCCCTCCTTGGATACAATTATTCATGCATAAACAAGTTAGAAATTCTGAATTTGTCATCTTTAGAAATACAGGACATATTGCTAAGCTCGAGGCTAAAGAGGCATTTAACAAGGTCCTGCGAAACTTTTTAAACAAACATAAAAAAGCAAGTTAAGGGAAGGAACACCTTCCCTTTCTTCCCTTAACCATTATATAACCTTGTACTCCTGTTTATTACACCAATTTAGAGTGGATTTGAACGAGTGGAAGCCCATTCATTTACAACAGCAGCGAACAATCCGGTTAATGCTAAGGAAACATGACCTGCCTCAACCAGCTTGTAAGTTTTATCCTCACTAGAAACCAAATCCATAATTGGCAAGCTCTGTGATTCTGGCACTAAATTATCGTTTGATGAGGAAATAACTAACAAATTCGATTTAATATTTTTTAAATCTACATGTTTATTGCCCATCATCAATTCGCCTTTAACAAGCTTGTTCTCTTTAAAAAGATTATTCGCTAATTGTCTAAATGCCTCGCCTGCAAATGGGACCTGATCAGTTGTCCATTTATTCATTCGGCGCCATTTATCCACATATTTAGCCTCATGGGCTCGATGCAACAGCGTCGTATAGTTACTAAAATAAATTGGAGACGATACTGCACGAAACATTGCTTCCACATAGGTTGACGGAATGTTTCCATAAACATCAATTAGACGATCGATATTTATATCCCCTTTCCTAAAACCCTCCATCCATTTATCTGGACCAGCAAATTCAGTAAAATCAATGGGCACAGTTGCAACAATCAAATTTTTAATCGGTTCTTCCGCGATTGAAGCGTAAATAGAGGCAATCGTCCCACCTAGGCAATAACCCACAACTGTTATCTCTTCAGCTCCAGAATGGCGAATTGCACGTTTAACTGCCGTTCTCAAATACTTTTCAATGTATGTATCCAGTCCGATATTTTTATCTTCATATCCCGGAGTGCCCCAATCTAATAAATACACGTCAAATCCACGGTTTGTAAGCCCCTCAATTACGCTTGCCTTAGGAGCAAAATCAAGGATATATGGTTTATTAAATAAGGAATAGACGAAAAATAAAGGGATTCCATACTTTTTTTGTTTTACCGGGTAATGCCATAATACGGATTTATTTTTTCTCCATACCTCAGTCCTAGGAGTTTGCCCAATTTTCGGTTCCGGCTCATTTAGCACTTGAAAAAGGTGCTTCCAGCGTTTCATATCTTTTTCTGAATCTATTTCCAACGGCGGAAATAAATCTTTAAAAGGTATATCTACTGCCACTTCTTTTCCCCCCTTTACTAGTTATTTTGTTGACCCAGAGCCTGGTAAGACCGGTTCTTTAGGGTGGTCATTTTTTTTAATCTGACTTTTAAGTATCTCAATATCCTCTTTAAAGTTATTTAATTTATTCAGCTCAAACTTAATTTCTTGCAGTTCACTTTGTAAATTCTTAGAATCTGCAAGTTCCTTTTTCGTTTTAACTAACTCTGTTTTTAGTTGTTTCGTTAGTTTAATAATTTCCTTGGATATCTCTACAACACTTTCGATATCCTTACTTTGTGATTTCAATGAATCCTGTAAATTCCAAATTTGTTCTTCAAGGGATTCTATTTTTTCTTCCGTTTGAATGGTTAAAGAAGTAACATTCGCCAAGTCATTTTTAGTTGGAATATTGAGCACACCTGCGAGTGCCTCTTGATTCTTTTTAAAAGCTTCAAAGTAACGGGAGTGTGCGCCAGTCCCTGCATTTGACATTTTGACAAATTCATTGTTATTGGACAAAATAAAAATAAAATCATTTATTTGTTTTTCCCAAACTTCACTATACTTTTTAAATGAATCATATGGATCATACGGTCTTTTAGTCGACATCTGGTTCACCTCATGTAAAGTTATGATTTTGACTCAGAAGCATTCTTCAAATATTGCTGAAACGGTAAAAGTGCAGACTTTACTTGTTTTTCAAATAGATTTACGAATATTTTTTGATTTTCATATAAAATATTCGTTGTACCCTTTACGGCTTCAATATACTTCTCTCTACTTCTCTTTCTAAAAGAAAGATATTGCTCAACACTGTCTAGGTACTTATCAAGTGCTTGTCCAGTGGTTAAAGCACGTATTGGCGTGGTTAATAAAGATGTCGTTTTATTTTGAATGTCATCAACTACTTGATTGATCTCTTCATAAGACTTTACAGGGGAAAAATGTTGTATTGCAGTTGTAGTCATGAGTAATTCTTCACGAGCATATTTCTCCCATTCAAGAAGCTCTCTCTTAAATTGCTCTGTAATGGCTTGGCTATTTTCCTGATTTCTTTTAATACTCTCAACAAATTTTTTAGTAGCATTTAAGAATATTTCATCACGATGGTTCAAACGCCCTGCCCATTCGTCCACTTCCTCATAAGCAGCTCTCCACATTAATTCAAAACTTGAGAGCTGATTTTCCCTAATTTCTTGATTTTCGATTGCTGATTCATTTTTATTAACCATTGTTTTCTCCTCCATTTGGTTAGTCGTCAAATAATCTCTTCAATTCTTCAAGTTCATTCTTCAACGACTTTATTTTGATTTCCTTTAAATCCTGCACTTCATTCTTAATAAAACAAAGCATTCTACTTAAAGACGTATTAAGTTTTTTCAACTGTGAATGATTGTTTTTTAAGCCAACGTTTAGCATATACAGTTTTTCTTCAAGATTATCCAGCTTTTCCTCACAATCTACTTTTCTTTCGGCGAGCTGGGCAAAATCATCTTTCTTAGGAATACCCAATACAGTTAACCAGTTGTTAATTACCTTTTGTTGAATCACTACATGGTCTAAGTGATTTTCGACTGATTTTCCAATAGAATGTGTAAAAGTAAGGCAATTGGTAGATGCATGGATTTGTTTGTTCCATTCTTTCTCCAAGTTTTTGTAAAAATTCACAGGGTCTTGTTGTTTTGATTCCATAAAAGCCTCTTAATCTAACTGGTTGGTATGTTACTTTAGTAAAAAAATTATGATTCTAGTAAATCTAACATGAATATTACTATAATTCAAATTATTATAATAAATGAATCATTTGTAAACCTTCGTCGTTCGACAAATTTCTTAGAATTCGTCATTTGAATTTTTTCAGCAAAAATGCCCAATCGCTTTTGAATTTTTTCAGCAAAAATGCCCAATCGCTTTTGAATGGGCATTTTTATATTATTGAACGCTGGCACTTGTACCGCCATCAACAACAAGAATATGATGTTTATTATTTTATCGTATAATCTATAGTTTTATAGGCTATGAAGAAAGTTGCTAAAGAAACTACTGCCTCCTTCAAGCCAAATATAAAAATAGCGCTGCTGAATATAAAGAAGTTAAAGAACATCACAATTTGGCCGATTGAAAAAGATGACCGTCTGCTAAATAAAATCGCTAAGATTTCTGTACCATCTAAAGATCCTCCAAAGCGAATAACAGTCCCTACACCAAAACCTAATAATCCTCCTCCTAAAAAAATTACAATCAAGGGATTTTGTGTTATCGAAGGAACTGGTTCAAGAAGATGGGTAAAGAATGATAGAATAAAGATCGCAAATAGACTTAATAGAATAAATCTTTTGCCAAGATAAGAATAGCCTATAAAGAAAAAAGGAGTATTTATTAATAAGAGAAAGAAACCAACTTCAATGCTAGTCATATGGGAGAGAATAATGCTGACTCCAACAATCCCACCGTCAATTACATTATTCTTCATCAATAATAACTGTAACGCTATAGCTGTAAGCATTGCACCACAAAATACGAATAGCAATCTTTTTAGCAACGATGTATAGTCTGTTCTTTTATTAATAGCATAATATTTCACTCTGTCCCTATACATGTACAGCCCCTTTTGTTAATTTATTGGGATGATATAGCTCATTATATTCTCTTAAACATTCAAAAATGCCCGACCTTTTGGTCAGGCACCGAAAACATTTTAAAATCTTCCTGATAGAATATAAAAGTAAGAGGAACATTTTAATATATTTATCCTCGAATCAAGATTCTCATATTTTCTTCAATTTACAAGGTCATTCTGCAATGTTCGCTTAAATAACAAAAAGACGCGTCGTTATCCGACACGCCTAGTCACAAACTATTACTTTTTTAACATATTAAATACTTGCTCTACATCTTTGTCGCCACGACCTGATAGATTTACGACCAGGACATCATCTTTCGTTAAATCTTTTGCTAGTTTTATAGCATAGGCAACGGCGTGGGAGCTCTCTAACGCCGGAATGATCCCTTCCGTTTTACTTAGCAGCAAAAATGCTTCTAATGCTTCCTGCCCAGTAACCGTAACATATTCAGCTCTACCGCTTGTTTTCAAGTGGCTATGTTCTGGTCCAACACCTGGATAATCCAATCCTGCAGCAATCGAATAGGTAGGCTGGGGATTGCCATCTTCATCTAAAAGCGTCAAACATTTAAAGCCGTGGATGATGGCTGGGGTTCCTTTTGTTAAGGTAGGTGCTTCTTGTGGCTCTACGCCAATTAAACGGACATATTTTTCATCGATATAATGAGCAAACGCACCAATTGCATTACTGCCGCCTCCTGCACAGGCAATAACAGCAGTTGGCAGCCTTCCTTCTTTTTCAATGATTTGGCGCTTTGATTCTTCACTAATAATGCTTTGGAAATGTTTAACCATAGATGGGTATGGATGTGGTCCAACAGCTGAACCCAATAAATAAAAGGTATTTTGATAGTTTTGAACTAGGTCTGCTAAGGCTTCATCCACGGCATCCTTTAATCTGCCTTGTCCTTTCTCAACCGGGATGACCTTTGCCCCTAATAATTCCATTCTAAAAACGTTTAACGCCTGACGCTCGGTATCGAGCTTTCCCATGTAAATAATACATTCCATACCAAACATGGCACATGCAGCAGCTGTGGCTACACCATGCTGACCTGCCCCAGTTTCAGCGATTATTCGCTTTGCACCCATTCGTTTTGCTAATAATATTTGACCAATTGCATTATTTATTTTGTGTGCACCTGTATGATTTAAATCTTCTCGTTTTAGATAGATTTTTGCTCCGCCCATTTGTTTTGTTAAATTTTCTGCAAATGTCAGTGGGTTTTCACGCCCAACATATTCTTTGAGGTAATAGTTGAATTCCTCGATGAAATCCGGATCATCTTTATACTTTAAATATTGTGCTTCTAAGCCGTTCAGCACAAGCTGCAGTTCTTCAGGAACAAAACTTCCCCCGAACTCACCAAAATAGCCTCTACTTTCTACACTAACCTTTTCCATCCTCCGCTCGTCTCCTTTTAACAATTATTTACTCAAGAATATGAGTTTTAAATCATTATAAATTAATATAATTGAATATTCAAACATCATTCATATTAAAAAAGGAGTTTTGTCAAAATTCATCCAATACTTTGAAAATGAAATATCTTCATAAAAGTGATACGATTAATTCTGACATGAAAGGAGAGATATTCGTGAAAATTGCAGTACTTGTGGGTAGTAATCGGAAGGAATCACTTAATAAAAAACTAGCGGTATATATGCAAAACAGGTATCAAAAAACGGCAGAGATTGAGATTTTGCCGATTGAAAAACTTCCAATGTATAATCAAGATGATGAGCTGACACCGCCGGAAATCGTAACAGAGATTAAGAAAAAGGTCGCTGAAAGTGACGGTGTTCTTTTTGTTACACCTGAGTACAACCACTCTATTCCTGCCTTTTTAAAAAATGCAATTGATTGGTTTTCTCGTGTCGATAAAGTCTTGGCAGGTAAACCTGTCATGATCGTCGGCAGTTCCCCAGGCGTATTGGGAACCGCCCGAGCGCAGATGCACTTACGACAGATTTTAAACTCTCCTGGGATATCTGCACTAACACTTCCGGGAAATGAAGTATTCATTGGTGCCGTTCATGAAAAGCTCAACGAATCTGGAAACCTTGTTCATGAGCCAACCATTCAGTTCATTGATACTGTCATTGAAAACTACATAAATTGGATAAAAAAAACAAAGTAAATAATTGTAAAACGCATGGACAATATCCATGCGTTTTATAGTTTTTTATTTCAACTCCTTATAAGTGACCACTTCTGCTTTTATATTGTTTATAGTAGTCCTTACTGGATGTAGAATTAGTTAGTGCCGAGGGAAATCGAAATGTATCTTCCCATGAATCGAGGTGTTTTTTCTGCTATTATTTTAGGTAAAAATCTTCATTAAGAAATACATAGATCCGCTAAAAAAAACAAGTATTACAAAGAAAGTAGCAATTCCATTTACTTCTTCCCTTTTTTGCAGTTTTTTGTACTCTTTATAAGTAATTTCCCCACTTGCAAACCTTACCCCATTTGGATTAGGTTCAACGATATATAGAGTTCCGTCCTTATCTTCTAGGACTATTCTGGTAATTAATGCTGACCCATTTCTTATGTTATTAACTTGTGAATAAGACACTTGATTGCTGCCTTCAGAATAATCTACCCTTATCAAATTGTATACAGAATTTTTCTGTATCTTTTCGTACATTTCAAAGGCTTGTTGTTCAATAAAACTATTAGGAGCACACACACTTATCACCTCATTCGATTAATTAAAGGCGAGTTGTAAATAAATTAATGTATTTATGTCCAATTTTTCCTTTAACCTAATAAATTTACTTAGACCAACTTTTAATTTATTGTATGGGTATCATTTCATTTTGACAACAAAATTTTAAAGACAAAAAAGAAGAACCATTGTGGTTCCTCTTCATAAAATGATGATTTTGTTCAAGATAGACCGCTTTTATTATACTCTATGACTCATTGGAAGTGAGAATAAGTAAATATTCGCAACTGCTAGCGCAAACATCAGTACATAATATGGCAGCATAGCTTTAAATGATTCCTTTTTGCCCATTCTGTAAACTACATAAGTTGTACCAACTAAACCTACTAAAATAATGATATACTGAATCATTTGTACCATTGGAGTAGAGGCAAGACTTAGGCTTGTTGGATTTGATTTTACCCCAAATAAACCAATAGAGTTATACCAGACAGCCTTCCCTTCAGTAAAAATATGGAATAAATTATGCCCTAAATGACCTGCTAAATCTAAAGGAATAATCGCATATCCAAAACGGGTGAAGTTCTTCTTCACTGTACCTTCCATTCCAAAAAATGATGCAATCTTTGCAGTCCCTAACAATAGAAGAATAGGAATTGCCATTGCAATAATAAAGGCTACAGTAAAGTTTACAACATAGCCATCCGTTCTCGTAACAGTTCCAATAGCATTTAATATAGATTGCCATGGTTCAAGCATCGTAATGTTCTGTACAAACACAATCCCCATGATTACAGCAGCTAATGAAGCATGCTCAAGTTTTGGATTCTTTAAGCCCCACAATTCTTTTGTAGGAATCCTGGTAGTGATCTTTATGGAATCATTCGGACAGTTCTTAACACAGTTAGCACAAATATTACATTCTGCGCTTGACTCCATTGTTCTTGGGAATTGGAACATTGGACATCCTTCTACTTTTTCTGTTCCTTTATAGCATGATTGGACTTTACATGTTTTACAAATATCCGGTGTTGCCTGTACTTTTACTGCTCCAGATCGTGCATAGTTACCTGCAAGACCTCCAAGGAAACAGAGTGTTTTACAAAATGTTCTTCTTTCATAAAAAACAGAAGTTGCTACAACCATTGTAACTAGTAAAAGGAGTAAGTAACCAGATCCTCGCGGCGATTCTACGATTCCCCATACATGATCACTATATGTGATCGCAATAAAGAATAAATCAATTAGCCAAATTCCATACTTCCTTAGAAACTTAGGCATTGGGCGATTAGCACCAATCGTTTTACGGACGATGTCACTTAACTTACCGAACGGACATATCGCACACCAGAAACGGCCGGCTACTAGAAATAGAATAGGTATTATTGGCCACCATAACACCCAAGTCATTGTGGTTCCAAAGTTTTTACTAGGATTAACCGTTCCCATTACTAACTCAAAGACGATGATGGAAAACACAGTAATTACAATCCATTGAAAAATTCCCGGATACCATTTACTTTTTACAAACTTTTTAGCCAACGGAATCGATAAGAGGTCATAAGGTTCCTTTTCTGTTTTTACGTTTTTCTCAGGCATTGCCATTATTTATTCCCCTTCCTTCTGAACCATTTATTCCATACACCTATTAAGATAAATGATAGATTAACTGCTCCGTATGTCCCTAAAACTTTATAGTTTGGCGGTGTTTCCACTACAGGTCCATGATGGTCATCAGCTTCTGCTTCATCTCCATGATCTTCTTCCTCTTCAGAATGAGCACCTATCTCTTTATCGTGAGTGTCCTCATCTTCACCGTGTGCATCTACTGCATCAGAATGAGCATCGGCAGCTTCCGAATGAGCTTCGGCCTCATTATCATGAGCCTCCTCCTCTTCTGAATGGGAATCTGCTTCTTCCGAATGAGAAACTGCTTTTTCTAAATGAGTATCTGCTTCTTCACTATGTTCGCCATTAGTGCCGTTTTTAAAATTTTCTGTTGCCTGTTTTACATTCTCGTCATGTCCTTCGTCTGCCAATACTGATAGATTAAAAGAAAAAATAAATGCTACTACGAAAAAAGATATAAACCCCTTTTTCAATTATTCCACCTCCAAAAAGTTAATTACAAATAAAACATTTCTTTTGATTACAACTATAATTTAATAGGTAAATTTGCAGTTTTTATGCATTTTTAATGGAGATAATATGACACGACACTTTTATTTAAGAGTTGTTCATACTTTTGTAATAAACAAAAATTCACAAGTTGAAAATTCATAAAATCAACATGATATTTCCATTTTTTCTGCAAATTTTTGAATTAAAATGAAGGTAATAAAAGAAAGGAGTTGTAAGAGGTGAAAAAATGGGCAGTAGGAATTTTAAATGAAAAGGCCAAAACTCGTCGCCGGAAAGCAGTAATAGATGATGAGAACGAAGAAAATACACATTCCGAAATGCAGTTTCATCTTGCCCGTTTAGGGAATTCATTAGGATATAAAGTTTGGATTGCACGTAATGACCATGTAAAACAGAGATATAAACGTATGTTTCAAAGATATCAAGTGGTCGTGGCCGGGGCCCTGCAATATTTATTCCATTCTCATCATAACTTCGAGCATGGAATGGGCATGAATAGTGCTGATTTCATTATGAAGAATTACTATAACATTGAAAAAGCCGTTGCTTTACCTAGCAACAGCTTTACCGATTCTTTTACATATTTGTCTGGTGATGTTTTACTGTAATTTCCCCTCTGCTACGACAAGCTTCCAAGTTTCCGCACCATCAGTTGTTTGATAGATGCTTCCATTAAAAGAAACAAACGTCATTTCTTCTTCATTCTGGGGATTTACCGCAAAATACAGAACAGCATCCTGCTTCATTTCTGGAAGAGCAACTTCCTCTTCAGACTCGTCATTTAATGACCGCTTTACGAGTTTTGGTGTTCCACTATAACTTCCATACCATAGACTATCTTCTATAAAAAATACTGAAGTACCCTGCATCTTTTTTGTGATAAGTTCGAAACTTTCTCCTTTATTCTTTGACAAATAAATACCATTCTTTCCTGCGGCGGCTACTATAGCAGCATTATCTGGATGTAAAGCAACACTTAAGATTTCATCCTTTAACCCATTAACGTTTGCTTCACTCCATGTCTCACCGCCATCTTCACTCCTATAAAATTTGTTTGATTCCATTAACGAGTTTTTCTCTGGATTTAAAACAAAAATTGCATTGTTTCTATACCCAACACCCATTACATGAAAATCAGTCTCACCCTCGAGTGCAATATCTTCTATCGTTTCTCCACTATCAGTACTTTTTTTGATTCCTATCGGATTTGGAAGCTTTGAATCTACACCAGGATGCCCACTTGAATAGAATCCCTGCTCTGTAGCATTAAACCCCATATAGTCATTATTTTCTTTTTTCGTCTTATACCATTTACCAAATTCATAAATCTTTAGACCATCATGTGCAGCAAAAAAGACAGCATTTTGATTGCCTGCATAACCAATTCCGTGGATATGGTCAATGTTTCCCTTGAATGGTTCAAAAAAACTGTTTGATGAAATAGCTCCTTTTTCATCATTGTTAACAGCAGAATCCCCACCATTCTGTGATTGTTTTTCAGGTGTCGTTGCTGGAGTCTCCTTAGCTTCCTGACTACATGCAGCTAAGCTAAATATAATAATCATCTGGCCAATAGTACTTAATATCTTTTTCAATTCATTTCACTCCCAAATATCGTTGTGACACTCTATGCTGCTTATAATACTTACGCCATCCGTACGGGGTCATCCCCTTAGGTTTGTATACAGAAAGCGTTGTAGCTACTATCAAAGCCAACAGGGCTGCGCCAGAGGTAGCCACGAGTTGAATTTGCAAACGGTGATTAATACTGGACGACATTGACTCTGCCGTTACTGTAGCCATGTAGCTTATTGGCTGCATATGCACTAGCAAACCGATAGTTGAAATAATCGTTATCAAGAATTTTATTAATATCCAATAGTGGCAAAATAAACCCCATTTGGTACCGAGTGACTGGACAAGCCCTGTTAACAGTGAAGCGAGACATAAAGGTACTATTATGTACTGTGTGATTAACTCCATTGATAGATAGGTTGCACGCACCATTTGTCCATCGTGGCTGGTGAGACCCGCGATAGCGAGTGCTAGGAAGCATGCGACAGATCCTACCCAGCCAACCGAGGAAATAACATGGGCTGTAAGTGCAAACTTATGGAATCGGGGTGTCATAGTCATGGCAGTTGTTCTCCTTGTTCATTGACACTAGATGGCGGTTGATGGAGACCAGGACCAAAACTATTCCCAGTAAGATGGAGAATGACAAACAACAGCACGAGTATAATGCCTATGATCCCAAACACCTTCACCCAAAGAGGGGTCTTAATGTTGGATTCTTGGTCTGGTAAGTTCGTTTGGTCGTCTTCTACATGTCGTGACAATGATTTTTTCATGGTGAAATCCTCCTCTTTGTATGGGATTGTTTATTTCAGTATAGCAAATTTTTTGGAAATGAAGTTTAACAAAAAGGCATTTTCGTAACTCTGAACCCAATAAATCAAAAAAAGTTAGCCCCCTTTTTCCCTAGTAAAAGAGCTTATCATTTAAATGGATAAGCTCTTAAGTGTTATAACATATACTGTTTAATTTTTATTTAGTTGGTGATAATTCACTTTCTGTTACCCATTTATGATTTGTAACTTCTTCTCCGTCGGTGGTAGTGAAGTCAACCATATATACGGTTGTTGCTTCTGCTGAATCAATTTCTGCTGTTACTCCATCCATACCTTCCATATGCTCTGCATTTATCGTTACTTCTGATCCAGGTTTAAAAGGTTCGTCCCCAGCATCTTGTATCTCCTCGTGAATAACCCATTTATGGTTTTCCACTCTTTCCCCTCCATCTGTAGGAGTGTAAGAAATAGTATAGACAGTAGTGTCATAGGCACCCACAATCGTTGCCACAGCTCCCTTCATACCTTCCATGTGATCTGATTCAATAATTGCTTGACTACCTACTTCATATTTTGGATTATCAGATACCTTCATGCCTTCAGGGACCTCACTTGAACCAGAATGGTTCATATTAGAGTGAGCACCGTGTGTGCTTTCGTTTGATTCAGTACCTTGTTTTTTTTCTCCGGTTTCATCATTAGCATTTGAACAGGCTCCTAAAATCAAGAAAAGAGCTGTCAATAATAGGAAAACTGGTTTTTTAAAACTTTTTTTTAACATCTAATAACTACTCCTTTACCTTTTATTTAAACCTTTTATAGATTAGCACAAAAATATGCAGAAATTATGGAAATTGATTAAATACCGTTTGAATTATCACTATACTCATTTTGTTTATCCTTTCCGTAATAAACACAATTTAAAAATATAATTATATATTTAAAATCTGCAAAGATTCTTCATATTTTTCTTATATTATTAGATATAAACAGTTTTTAAGGTGGTGGAATTATGGTAACTATTTTACTTGTTGATGATGAAACCCGAATGCTGAACCTTTTAGGTCTATATTTAGAACCCCATGGCTTTAAATGTATAAAGTCGGAATCCGGTAAAGATGCCTTGAATTTATTAGAAGAAGAAAAAATTGATATAGTGATTCTTGATGTTATGATGCCCGAAATGGATGGCTGGACGACTTGCAAAAAAATAAGGGAGTTTTCCAATGTTCCGATTATTATGCTAACTGCTAGAAGTGAGACTGTGGATGTCATTAAAGGATTAAAATTTGGAGCAGATGATTATGTGACGAAGCCTTTCAACGAAGATGAATTATTAGCACGAATTGAAGCCTTATTAAGAAGAACAAGTGATTTAAAAGAAAAACTACTGGTTTTTAAAGGTTTAGAATGGAAAGAAGAATCTGTTGAATTAAAATATCAAAGCCAAGTTATTCAAGTAACTCCTAAAGAATTTGCATTAATTGGCTTATTTTTAAAGAATCCTCACAAAGTATTTTCTCGTGACCATTTATTGTCAATCATATGGGGATTAAATTCCCATATTGATGATCGAACCATTGATTCCCATATTAGAAATCTACGAGAAAAATTGCGAAATGCAGGATTTCCTGTAGATAACCATCTTTTTACGGTTTGGGGCGTCGGATATAAGTGGGTAAATGAAGACCCTGAAACATCTAGTTAATAAATTATTATTATTTCCCTGATAGCACAAGCAGTGTATTCTAATATACGAGTTTTGAAGAAAAAATCAAAAAATCGTTTCCTATTGGAAGCGATTTTTGAAATTTGATAGATATTTAATGGCACTGACACTTTTCTCCACTGCAAGAACGATCGTATTTTTCTTCTTTAATGTTGATTTTGATTCCTTCTCCATTTGTCGAAGTCTAAACTTCATTAGGTGCTCATTATTCATTTTGCTCCTCCTTAAATCTCCTAGAATGTGAAGAAAAGGTATTAATTAATTTTGAGTTTATATAAGAATTGTGCAGAAACTAACAAGATTTTGTAGCAATTTTTCAAACTATAATTTGACCATCTGCATACTTTCTTCACATTATTTTAATAAAATAACTTTATTAATACTATGAGGTGTTTACGTATGAAAATTTCCATAAAATTAGGGTTATGGTTCTCTGTATGTATTTTGTTAATAGAAATTGTTTCTATGACATTTTTACATAGAAATTTAGTACATTCACGGGTTCATCAAGAATTTGAACTACTTCAAGCAACAGGAAATAGTCAACGGGATATATTAGAAATTAATTCTGACTCCCATACTCTAAGTCATATTAAATTATTGGGAGCACACTCAGATACCCAGGTCGTGGTCACAAATACAAAGGGAGAGATAATCCTTACCTCTGTTAAGATAAATAGCAGCATTAATGACATATTAAAAATTCCTATTTCTAACTCTAACCTTCCTAGAAACGGAAAAATCATACAATCTGACTGGAAAAGTGAAAAGTATATAGCTACCGTAACAGCTTTTAATAAGAACGGTAAAGAATCTGGTTATGTATATATGTTTAAGTACACCACTAATGTCCAAAAGCTCATTTCCCAATTAAATAAACATTTGTTTGTTGCATCACTATTAATCCTATTCTCTGTTCTAATTTTCATTTTCTTTTTATCAAAAGCTTTGACAAAGCCATTGATTACTATGAAAGAAGCAACCAAAAAATTAAGCAAAGGCGATTTTACTGTTACGCTTCCAAAACCTTCTAATGATGAATTAGGTGAGCTTTCACATAGTATCCAAACGCTTGCGAATGACTTAAATTACCTAAAACAGGAAAGGAATGAATTTTTAGCTAGTATTTCTCACGAACTTCGTACTCCATTAACCTATATTAATGGATATGCAGATATAGCTAGACGAACAAACCTTAATGAAAATGATAGAGTACAATATCTTGAAATTATCAAGGAAGAATCCCAACGTGTAAGCAGTTTACTAAAAGAATTATTTGACCTGGCAAAATTGGATCAAAATGCTTTTTCAATAAAGAAAGAACAAGTCAATTTCTTCAGCTATTTTCATTCAATCTATGAGCGGGTTTTGCCAGCCTTTAAGAATAAGGGCATACAATTAATGTTTGATTGTCCAGACAACATATTTATTAATATAGACCCAGTTCGATTTGAACAGGTTTTAATAAACCTGCTAGATAATTGTCTTAAATATTCAAAAGAATCTAGTACCACGTCTATAAGCGCAATTGAAGAAAATGGAATAATTCAAATAACTATTAAGGACCAAGGAGTAGGTATTCCAGTTGAAGATCTTCCACACATATTTGACCGCCTTTATAGAGTAGATAAATCTCGTTCAAGGGCCACTGGTGGATTCGGCCTGGGCCTTGCTATTGTAAAGCAATTAGTTGAATCCCATGGAGGAGAGATTACAGTTAAAAGTCAAGTTGGTGAAGGAACTTGCTTTACTATCATTTTAAAAAGATGATAGTAGTAGGATAATATTTGTTCATAGATTGCTTAATGATTCCCTTATTGATTTAGCTTTTACTTAAAATATTTCCTGCAAGTCTATTTGAAAAAATAAAAAAACCTTGCATAGATGTGCAAGATCTTTTGTATCTAAGGGTAATCTGCTATCAGTTTATAGAATTTATATCCATCCTCTAAACCTTGATGCTTCAGACATTTTTCGAACACCTACCATATAAGCGGCTAAACGCATGTTAATATTCTGTCGTTCGGATGTATCATAAACATTATTAAACGATTGGACGAGCACCTTACGAAGTTTTTCATTAACTTCTTCGTCACTCCAATAGTAGCCTTGGTTATTTTGAACCCATTCAAAATAAGAAACTGTTACTCCACCTGAACTCGCTAAAACATCGGGCACTAACAGGATGCCCCTATCAGAAAGTACTTTAGTCCCTTCTAGGGTTGTTGGGCCGTTAGCTGCCTCTACAACAATCGAAGCTTTGATATTCTGTGCATTATCTGCGGTAATCTGGTTAGAAATTGCCGCTGGTACTAGAATGTCACAGTCAAGCTCGAGTAACTCCTTATTTGTAATCGTGTTTTCAAACAAATTTGTTACCGTTCCAAAGCTATCTCTACGATCTAATAAGTAATCAATATCCAAACCATCTGGAGCATAAAGGGCACCATAAGCATCGGATATCCCAATGACCTTTGCTCCGGCATCATACATAAATTTTGCTAAATAGCTCCCTGCATTACCAAACCCTTGAACGACCACCCTAGCTCCATTGATAGCAATTGCACGTTTTTTTGCAGCTTCCTCGATGCATATAACAACTCCTTGTGCGGTAGCCTTTTCACGGCCATGCGAGCCGCCAAGTACAAGTGGTTTCCCTGTAATGAATCCAGGCGAATCATACTCACGAAGCCTGCTGTATTCATCCATCATCCACGCCATAATTTGTGAATTTGTGTAAACATCTGGAGCAGGTATGTCCTTTGTAGGTCCTACAATTTGGCTGATTGCCCGAACATAAGCCCTGCTAAGCCGCTCTAGTTCTCCCATTGACATCGTTCTTGGGTCGCAAATAATACCGCCTTTTCCGCCTCCATATGGTAGGTCGACGATGCCGCATTTTAAACTCATCCACATCGACAATGCCTTAACTTCGTCCTCGTCCACTTCTGGATGAAAACGAACTCCGCCTTTTGTCGGTCCAACAGCATCATTATGCTGCGCGCGATATCCAGTGAATATTTTAGTCGACCCGTCATCCATTCTAACAGGCATACGAACAGTGAGCATTCTCAATGGTTCTTTTAATAGTTGGTACATCTCATCTGTATAACCTAATTTATCTAAGGCTTCTTTTATCACAATCTGTGTTGATGTTAAAAGGTTCATAGACTCATCTGACTTTTGTTCTATATTGCGCTCTGTTACTCCTACTTCTCCCATTTGGCACCCCTACTGTGTTAATTGGAAATCTAAAACAACACTTTTTAATTCGTTCAATCGGCCAAATTAATTCCAGTTGGCAAATCATGATTGGCGGAGCAAAACGAATCACGGTATCTCTATTTAGATGACATCTCATCAAAAGAACATTCCTTTAGTGGAACGACCTTCGTTTTATGAACGAGTTTATACCCAAGCCATAATGCCAAAAAGATTGGTAAACCAATATAGGACACGGCTACTCCATACCAATCAATCTCACTAGTTAACAAAGCTTGATAATTTTGACCAAAAATGACAATAACACACATCGCAAAAGCGAGAATAGGACCAAGCGGGAACCATTTCGCTTTAAATTTCAAATCATTTATGTCCCTGCCCTGGGCCAAATATGCTTTTCTAAAACGATAGTGGCTGACTGCAATTCCAAGCCATGCAATAAATCCAGTTAAGCCTGACGCATTTAATAACCATGTATACACTTGATCTCCAAAAATGGACGTTAAAAAGGCCAATCCTCCGATAATCGTCGTTATGACAAGGGCATTCATCGGAATCCCTCGATCATTTACATTTTGTAAAAATTTAGGTGCCTGACCGTCCTTTGCCATGGACCAAAGCATGCGTGTCGATGCATATAAACCAGAAGTACCTGCCGATAAGACCGATGTCAAAATGACAGCATTCATCACAGATGCCGCAAATGCAATGCCCACTTTCTCAAATACAAGGGTAAAAGGGCTGACAGCGATGTTGTCGACATCCCTGCCCAACAGGTCAGGACTTGTATAAGGAATAATTAGACCAATGACAGCAATTGCAACGATATAGAATAGTAGAATCCGCCAAAATACTTGTCGAATCGCCTTTGGTACGTTTTTCTCTGGCGCTTCACTTTCTCCTGCAGCAATCCCCACGAGCTCCGTTCCTTGAAATGAAAAACCTGCAATTAAAAAAATACTTAAAACGGACAAAAGGCCGCCATTAACAGGAGCATGTCCTACTGTAAAGTTTTTAAACCCGATAAACGGTCCGCCTAGAATACCGAAAATGGTGAGCAAACCGACTCCAATGAAAACGATGATTGTCACTACTTTTATTAAGGAGAACCAATACTCGGATTCTCCGTAACTTTTAACCGACAGTGCATTCAATAAAAAGATTAGACCTAAAAACAGTGTACTCCACACGATGCTCGGTACATCTGGAAACCAGAACTTCATAATAATAGCTGATGCAACTATTTCAACCGCAAGTGTAACAGCCCAGTTGAACCAATAGTTCCAACCGAGCGCAAAACCAAATGCCGGATCGACAAAACGGCTGCCATATGTTGAAAAGGATCCCGAAACCGGCATTAAGGTAGCCATTTCTCCGAGACTTGTCATCAAAAAGTAGACCATGATGCCGATAACTCCATAAGCTATTAGCGCTCCACCAGGTCCAGCTGTTTGAATGGATGACCCTGTCGATAAAAATAAACCTGTTCCGATTGACCCTCCAATAGCAATCATCGTCATGTGACGTGCCTTTAGATTGCGTTTAACATGTCCTTTGCCTTCTCCATTTTTCTGAACCTTCTGATTATTTTGGTCGTTTTTATAGCTTTTGAGTGCTTCCATTCTTGTCCTCCTTCATTTTTGTACGATAAGCATCTATCTAACTTTTTAGAAAGCATTATCCATCTGCTTTTTCGATGTAGGTACTTAGCTGACAAGAAAACGCATGCAAATAATCATAATAAATAAACCTCAATCAGTTGAATTACGTTATCCCTACTGATTGATTGCTAAACTTCTATTTCTTATGGGCAATTTATCCCTTCATGAGGATGATCGGGATAAATTGTCCATACGAATAAAATTCATCTCTCGCTTAATATCGAAAAACGAGAGACGGCTTGCGAATTATTTTGAAAAATCAAAGTAGTTTCGCTTCAATAAGCGTGGAGCGGCCATAAGTGTATCATACTTCATACTTTTTTCGAGCTTTGAGCAATCGATTAAAAAAAGATGATCCTCAATTTCTTTCACCGTATTATCTGTTTGATAGCTCATACCGCATTCCAGGCAATGAATGGATGGCGTGTCTTTAATTTCGATCGCATTTGTTCCATCTGGAAGTTCCCAATACACTGTATTACTCGTTTCACGTGCCGTGTCAGATTCGCACCATTGACAAATCAAAATTATTCCTCCTTTGCTCCCACTGTTTCATATTTCTTCATTTGCGATTGGAATTTTTTCTCTTTTAACTCGTCACGTTTGTCACGTTTATCTTTTAATGAACTATGCTCAGTATTTTCCTTATACGTTTTGCGGCGATCTAACCGTTTTAATCCTTCAGGTGTAAGGTTAAATTTCGTATCATCAATAATGGAGAGAACACCATTACTTTCAAACTTTTCAAACACTTCTGGATATACCTTTTTGTAGTAATCCTCTGCACTGCCTGACTGATAATTTGCTGGTTCTGGATAAGATGTAATGACACCTTCAAAGTTACGTAATACGACTTTATTAGAACTTTGAGAAATGATATAGTTCGGCTGCAATGGAATTTTGCCTCCTCCACCCGGGGCATCAACAATAAATGTCGGAACGGCATAACCCGATGTATGACCGCGAAGTCCTTCCATAATTTCCAATCCTTTGCTGATTGGTGCACGGAAATGGCCAATCCCTTCTGATAAGTCACATTGGTAAATATAATATGGACGAACGCGGATTTTAACAAGGTCATGCATAAGCTGTTTCATGATCGGTACACTGTCGTTAATGCCTGCCAAAATAACAGACTGATTACCAACAGGTACACCAACATTTGCAAGCATTTCGCATGCACGCTTCGATTCTTCCGTAATTTCAATAGATGTATTAAAATGTGTATTCAACCAAACTGGATGATACTTTTTCAAGATATTACAAAGATTTTCGGTAATACGCTGTGGGAATACGACAGGTGCTCTTGTACCGATACGAATAATTTCTACATGCGGAATCTCACGTAAATTCTTTAAAATATATTCTAAAATATTGTCATTAATAAGGAGCCCGTCTCCTCCGGAAATTAACACATCTCGAATCTGTGAGTTAGATGCGATATAATTAATCGCTGTGTCTAACTGTTTCTTTGGTACACCCATTCCGATTTGTCCGGAGAAGCGTCTTCTTGTGCAGTAACGGCAGTACATGGAGCATTGATTTGTTACTAGGAACAACACGCGATCCGGATAACGATGTGTTAACCCAGGTACTGGTGAGTCTTCATCTTCGTGGAGGGGATCTTCTAAATCATATCTTGTTTTATTCAATTCCGCAGAAATCGGAACAGATTGCATTCGAACCGGACATCTTGAATCATCAGGATCCATAAGCCATGCATAATATGGCGTGATGTTTAATGGGATTGTTTTTGTTGAGATTAAAACCCCTTCCTCTTCTTCTGGTGTTAAGTTAACTACTTTCTTTAAGTCTTCTAAATTTTTGATAGTATTCGTGAGTTGCCAAACCCAATCGTTCCATTGCTCCTCTGTAACTTCCTTCCAAAGCTCGATTTCTTTCCAATGTCTTTTTGGTTTGAATAAAGTGTTTCTCATCATAAACTCCTCCTAAAAATTAGCCTATTTTTTTGGGCCATTTTTGATGATTTCTCCTCTGAACATAACTATTTTAAGAAATGAGGTATTCCATATAATAGCGATTTTCCCCTTCGCCAAATTCATCTAATCTTGTCTCTTTTATCACAAACCCTAATTTTTCATATAACTTGACGGCTGCCTTGTTTTTAGTACTGACCGTTAAGCAAACCTTACGAAAACCATCTTGCTTTAGAATCGGATAAATTTCCTCTAAAAATAATTTCCCGATTCCTTTCCCTTGCTGGTCGGAGCGGACATAAAACCCAAAAATGTAGGCTTTATGAATATCATTGTAAGCTCTCATCACTTCGCAAATCGCAATCGGCCTTGGATCATTTTGTTGCCGGTATTGAATAAGTTTCCCGTAGCGTGTAAGCGGGACAAGGGCTTGTTCATCTACTGCTCCTAATCCCGGAAACGCATCTTGTTCAAGCTCCATCATCATTTTTAGCTGTTCTGGATTCAATGAAGGTGGTACTTCGACATAATAGGTTTTGTTCAATGTTTCCATTTTTCTTTCCCCCTTAGTTCTACTTCATATTCGATATCATCCAGTGGCCAAATTGGCTTAGGAATGTAACGATACGTAAAAGTTGTTAATCGATTGGATGCAACACCAGGTGCATCCACATAAATGATACGGCCAACAATCGGCTCAAACGCTGCCCGGAAATGATTTTTAGCCTTTAGCGCAAGAATTCTCTTTGCCTGCGGCTCGAGACCAATATGACGAAACATTTCTGGGTCATTCGCAGACATCGGCCTTCCAATGAGGAGTATATCCATCCTGCCAACGCGAATGTGAGCAGCCCCCTTTAAATCGACTCTTAAATGCTGATTGAACGGTCCAGAATTGTGAAACACACCGTCTGATAATGCCACTACTTTTGCTTCGACCTGTACGGACTCCCCAAATTCAGGCGATACTTTCCCTCCAAGGGACAAAAATACCTTATTTCCAGCTCCCTTCTTGCGGCAAGCCTCAATGGATTCTGGATCGTAGAGTCCTCCAAATAGCGTGTCAGGGATGTTCAACTTCACCATCTCCCGAAGCAGATCTGTTGTATCCCCGCTCCCGCAGCTTAAAGGATTATCCGAGATGTCCGCCAGCACGACCGGTTTGTCATCTTCAATCGACATCGCCAAATCGAGCCCTTCTTTTACACCGGGCAAATCCATGATAAATTCTTCTCTTACACTCCAGAACAAGGAAGCCATCTTTTGGGCTGTCTCTTTTCCTTTTTGCGGATTGAGCGAAACAACCAGTACACTTGCACCGACCATGGGAACATCCGAGTAAGGAAAGCCACCAAATACGGACACATTATAAATTTCTTCTTCCTCTTCGGCTTGTTTCGCCCACTCTATCATTTTGTGCATCGGCCCTTCTGCAGTTCTCATATTGATAGAGGGAGGCATCATGGGCAATTTTTCAAAAGAAGCATAATAATGCACACCTTCCTTTAATTGCTTCAATAAAGCCGTTGAAGCATGAACCCCTTGTTCATACATATCAACATGTGGATATGTTTTAAATCCAAAATGAAGTGGTGTGTAATGAATCATTTTTTCACTTAAATTTGCGTGCATATCTAGTGTTGTCGCCATTGGGACACTCGGTCCGATAAGCTCACGAATTTTTCCTAGTAAATGCTCTTCCGGATCAAATAGGTCCTCCACGACCATTGCCCCATGCAGTGCCAGCAATAAACCGTCCAGCCTTCCCGCCTGCTGGATGGACTCCAGCATTTGTTTTTCTATGATGGAGTACGCTTCTGTTGATACCAACCCCGAGGGAATCGCAGCCGCACAAAGCAACGGTACGATTTCTACATCCCTTTCTTGTTTCAATACATCCAAAAACCCGCCCACTTCCGTTTTCGTTCCAATATAGGCATCATAAATTTCATCGCCGATAAAATAGCCTTCGTTTCGAAACTGTTCGATTTCGGTTTTCATCGGGCTGAAACTGTGGGATTCATGGTAAAAGAATGCAATTCCAATACGGTGTTTTCTCATATTCTCCCACCTTCTAATAGATATGGCCCGTTTATTAATAGTTTGTATAAATTGACTTCCACTCTGTCATGACATCGAATGCATGATGGGAAACTTCACGGTGTCCATTTCCGGACATTTTCATGCCTCCAAATGCCACACCCATTTCGGCATTGGACGTTCCGTTATTAATATAGACAAGTCCGCTTACCGCTTCCTTTGCAGCTCGGTTCGCATAGTGGAGGCTATCAGTATAAATGGAAGTCGATAGCCCATAAATTGTCCCGTTATTTACCTCCATAGCTTCCTCATATGAATCTACTTCAATGATGGCAAGAACAGGACCAAATATTTCTTCCTGTGAAATGGTATCATTCGGTTTCACATTCTCAATGATTGTCGGTTCATAATAATAGCCACCCAATTCTTTGACACGCTGCCCACCTGACACAATTTTCCCACCTTCTTCAATCGCTGTTTTTACATATTTTTCAACTGTAAGAAGCTGGTCTTCATTTACAAGAGGGCCTACTTGTTTCCCTTCTTCAAGTCCATTTCCTATTTTCATAGACTTTGCTAGTTCTACTACTTTTTGTACGAGCAGTTCCTTTACTGGACGCTCGACGATTACTCGGCTTGCCGCTGTACAGCGTTGACCAGTTGTTGTAAACGCTGATTTTACGATTCCGTCTGCCGCCTTGTCCAAGTCCGCATCCTTCAAGACGATCACTGCATTTTTTCCACCCAATTCCAATGAAATACGTTTTAATGTTTTACTGCTCATTTCAGCCAGCTTTTGTCCGACTTCTGTTGAGCCCGTAAATGAAATGACTTTAACATCCGAATGCTCTGCGAGTGTTTGCCCGACTGTTCTTCCTGAACCGGTAATTAAGTTCACAACCCCTGCTGGCAACCCGGCTTCATCTAACACTTCTACAAAAGTCTTTGCCGATAGCGCAACCTCTGAAGCGGGCTTCCATACGACGGTATTACCAGCAATCAGAGCTGAAAAGATTTTGTAGGAAGCGAGTGCAACTGGGAAGTTCCAGGGGGTAATGCACGCTGCAACTCCAAGAGGTTCACGAACCATTCTTATGTTCCGGTCTAGGAAGCCGGCAGGGACCGTTTCTCCAAAGAGGCGTCGTCCCTCGCCTGCCATATATTGAGCAGTCGAGATGACCACTCCAACTTCGCCTAAAGACTCAGGTAGTACTTTGCCCATCTCCATTGTCATGACACTAGCAAGTTCCTCTTTTCGAATTTCAAACAATTGGGCTGCTTTCGTTAAATAAGCCGCTCGTTCTGGAATGGGGGTGTTCTTCCATTGTGAATACGCTTCATCCGCTTTTGCGACAGCCTCATCCACTTGCTCCGTTGTTGCGGCCGCACATATGCCGACAAGTTCCCCCGTTGCCGGATTTAAGCTTTCAAAGTAGGACTGATTCGGGGGCACTTACCCATTTTCCATTTATATAAAGATCTCCCTGAAGAATATCTGTTTTGATTTGACTAGACATAAACTAGACCTCCTTTTTCGTGGTATTCCGAGGAATTGAACATTAGTTTCCTGAAATTGTTTCTGTTATCACATCTTCTAAAATGGTTAATCCGATATCAAGCACATCTTCTTGAATATTAAGAGGCAGCATTAATCGGATCGTTTGCCCGCTTACACCGCAGTTCATAATGAGCAATCGATTTTCCAGTGCTTTCGATTTAATTTTCGGTACAAAGACAGCAGCAGATTGCGAATCGAATTCAATACCAATCATCATGCCGACTCCTCGGACTTCAACAATGCCCGGCAAATGTCCTACCGAATTATGAAGTCGGCCGACAATCTTGGCACCGAGTTTAGCACTGCGTTCTACTAACTTCTCTTCCTCAATGACCTCAATGTTTGCCAATGCCGCAGCACAAGAAACTGGATTTCCTCCAAATGTCGAACCATGACCAGCCGTCGGCCATTTTTCATGAAGCTCACGACTTGCTACTATGGCACCAAGAGGCATACCGCCGGAAAGGGCTTTTGCCAGTACTAAAATATCAGGAGTCACATTCGCATGCTCTGCCGCGAACATTTTACCTGTACGGCCAAATCCTGTTTGTACTTCGTCAAAGATAAGTAAAATGCCGTGTTCCTCTGTCATCTTTCTTAACTCCTGCAAAAAGCTTGGCGGTGCCGGATAATAGCCGCCTTCACCCATTACTGGTTCAATGATGATAGCCGCTACACGTGATGGATCCACGCGTAGATCGAACAATTTTTGAAGCTGATTCAAGCAATACTCTTCAACTTCTTCTTCTCTAATGTTTTTCAGTTGGCTGGGATACGGATATGGAACGTGATATACCTCGCCTAAAATCGGTTCATAATAACGGCGGTATTTAGAGCTTGATGCCGTTATGGCTGTTGCTCCTAATGTACGGCCATGAAACGATCCTTCAAATGCAATAATCGCTGGTCTCCCTGTGGCCGCCTTTGCCAATTTAAGTGCACCATCAATAGCTTCAGCTCCCGAATTGGAGAAAAAGACAGTGTCTAGATTTCCTGGTGTGATTTCAGCAAGCTTTTCCGCCAAATTCGCTGCCGTTTCATAATAACCATAGTTCAATCCAAGATGAATCAAGGCTTCAGCCTGCTTTTTAATGGCTTCCACCATTTTCTCGTTCGTATGCCCGACTGCATTGACAGCCACTCCTGAAACGAAATCGATATACTCCTTTCCGTCTGTCGTCCAAAATTTTGCGCCATGCGCTTTTTCAATGACTAGTTCGGTCACTCTTGTCATGACAGGAGATAGATGCTTTCGTGCTTTTTCTTGAATTTCGTTTGTTTTACTTTGCAATTTCATATGCCTCATCCTTTCTTAATTGACCCTCGAATATCGATAATGATTCATCTAATATTCTCACAATCTCATCAATCTCTTTTTTCGTGATATTTAAAGGAGGGCTGATAATGAGGTGCTCCCCCTTTGTGCCGTCAATTGAACCGGAACCGGGATAAAAAACCGCACCAAGTTCCATCGCAATTCCATTCAATCTTTCAGCAGCTTTTTCAGATGGATCGAACAACAGGTCCTGCCCAGGATCCTTCACAAGCTCCATACCTATTAAAAGCCCTCTGCCCCGAACATCAGATATATAAGAATGTTTTTGCTTAAGCTCCATAAGATGTTTGACAAGGTAGGTACCTTGTATTTTTACATTTTCCAGCACCATATCTCGCTCATATATGTCCAATGCAGCAAGACCGGCTGCAACAGCGACAGGATGCCCACTATATGTGTAACCGTGAATGAATTTCCCGTCGCTGTTTTGAATGAGCCCATCGATTAACCGATCATGAACAATCATTCCGGCAAGCGGAGCATATCCCGCTGATACCCCTTTTCCGAATGTGATTATATCAGGCTTGATCCCTATCTGTTCTGTCGCGAAGTTGGTACCAGTACGGCCGAATCCAGTCATCACTTCATCGATAATTAATACAATTTCGTAACAGTCACACAGCTCTCGAACCTTCTCAAAATATCCCGGCGGCGGTGGAACAGCACCTTGCTGGCTTCCGACAATTGGTTCGGCGATAAATGCCGACACGTTCTCAGGGCCAAGCTCTAAAATGGTTCTTTCAATATCCGTTACACACGTCCAGTTTTGTTTGGAGAGACAATCATCTTTTTGACGATCGTATGGACATCGGTGGCAGTACGGAGAATAGACATGGGCATAGTTTAAAAGATTAGGAGTGTATGCATGCCTTCTTTTAACGTCTCCTCCTGCTGATAAAGAACCGATGGTGTTACCGTGATACGATTGCCATCGCCCGATCACAATGTGTTTTTGGGGTCGGCCGGCATCCCGATGATATTGCCTCGCCAGCTTCAAAGCACTTTCATTTGCTTCGGAGCCTCCGGTTGTAAAATACACTTTATTTAAATGATCTGGAGCCATTTTTCCGATTGTTTCAGCCAGTTCATGCAACGGTTTCGTCTCGAAACGCATTGTATGGACGAAAGCTGCTCTTTTTGCTTGTTCTGCCATCGCCTCTCCAATAGAAGGAATCCCATGGCCCAAGTTGGCTGCAACCGCTCCCGAGCAGGCATCCAAATATTTTTTCCCGTTCTCATCTATGAGATAGACCCCTGTACCGTGGGTAATAATCGGGTACTCCTTTTTTAGATCACGATGAAACACATAGTCTTTTTTTATTCCATCCATCTTTCCACCACCATTGCCATTCCTAATCCCCCCGCCACACAAATCGTCGCAAGGCCATATTGCCGCTTTTGTTTTTCAAGCTCATGACATAATGTAGTGACAATTCTCGCACCGGAGCACCCAAGTGGATGGCCTAAGGCAATCGCCCCTCCGTTTACATTCAAATTGTCTCCTTTTATGCCCCATTCTTTTAAACAAGCAAGACTTTGAGCAGCGAATGCTTCATTTAATTCAATCAAATCGATATCTTCCAAACGAAGTCCCGCTTTTTTCAACGCAATTTGGGATGCAGGAACCGGACCGATTCCCATATCTTTTGGTGAAACGCCCGCTGCAGCAAAGGAACGAATTCTTGCCATCGGGACCACTCCAAGTTGTTTCGCTTTTTCTTCCGACATTAACAGCAGCATCGAGGCTCCATCATTTCTGCCGGACGAGTTTCCGGCTGTTACCGTACCATCCTTTTGAAACACAGGACTTAGTGTTCCTAACTTTTCAATGTCCGTCAATCTTGGGTACTCATCTATCGCAAAGTGTCTAATCCCCTTTTTTCCTTCCTTTACCGGAACAGGAATGATTTCTTCTTCAAAATGGCCCATTTCAATTGCACGTTTCGCTTTCTGCTGACTCGTGAAGGCAAATTCGTCTTGTTCACGGCGGCTAATATTATATTTTTCAGCCAGCCACTCAGCTGTTTGCCCCATTGTGAAACGACCATATATCTCCTCCGGCTGCGATTTTGGCTGACTCTCCGTATTTGAATCATACAGCGTCATATCTCCCATCTTATGGCCGAATCGGGTATCAACCGTATAATGAGGCGCTCGTGACATGTTTTCGACTCCTCCTGCTAAAACGACGTCCGCCTGACCAGTCAAAATGGACATCGCCCCGTTAATGACGGCCTGCATGCCCGAACCGCACTGACGATGAACAGTATAAGCAGGAATCGATTCTGGAAAATGGGCAAGTAATGCCGCGACTCTTGCAATATTCGGAGCATGCGCACTTTGCTTTGTTTGTCCGACGATGACTTCATCGATAATATTGGCACCGTAACCGGAAGCAGAAAGATTATTTTTCATGATGAGGGATACGAGCACTTCCGGAGGCAAATCTGCCAGTGATCCACCGAAGCTTCCAATAGCAGTCCGAAATGCATTTACAATTACAACCACTATGCAGTCACCTCTTTGCCTTTAGTGAAAGATTCAGCAATTTGGAAGGGGGCGTCCGTTTTTTGTTGAATTTCCTTAAGGGAAACTCCAGGGGACAGCTCAATAAGATGAAGTCCATCTTCCTTTACTGCGAACACTGCCAAATCGGTAATAATTAAATCCACTATTCGCTCCGATGTGATAGGATAAGATAATTCCTTGACGATTTTTGAATTTCCTTGGTTAGAAGTATGCATCGTTGTTACGATTACCTTTTTGGAGCCTTCCAATAAATCCATCGCCCCGCCTACACCAAGTACACTTTTTCCCGGTACGGCCCAGTTGGCAATCCGCCCAATTGCATCAATTTGCAATACGCCAAGGATTGAAACGCTAACATGCCCTCCGCGAATCATCGCAAAAGAGGAAGCACTATCAAAAAAGGATGATCCTTCCAATACTGTGACAGGCAGTTTCCCTGCATTGACAAGATTTTGGTCAATATGCTCTTGATCAGGTGTAGGACCTACTCCAAGAATGCCGTTTTCCGAGTGTAAAAAAACTTTAACATCTGATGGAATATAATCAGCCACCAGTGTTGGAATCCCTATCCCCAAATTGACGATATCGCCATCCTTCAATTCCTTTGCCGCTCTTTGTGCAATGTATTGTTTCATATTCAAGCTAGTTCACGCCCTTCACAACTATATAATCAACGTATAAATGAGGGGTCACAATTTCTTCAGGAGAAATTTGCCCTACCTCCACAATCTCGTCCACCTCTGCAATAACTACATCCGCAGCTGTTGCCATCATCGGATTAAAGTTTCTTGCCGATTTGTTGTATATGAGATTTCCTAATTGATCCGCCTTTTTCGCTTTAATTAAAGAAAAATTGGCTTTAAGAGGCTCTTGGAACACATATTTTTTACCGTTAAGGGTACGCTCTTCTTTGTTTTCAGCGATTTTCGTTCCTACGCTGACGGGTGTATAAAACCCTCCTAATCCCGCACCGCCCGCTCGAATAGCTTCAGACATCGTTCCTTGCGGGAGAAGCTCCACTTCTAATTCTTTATCCTGATAGGCTTTAACCACCTCCGGGTTGCTTGTAAAATACGAACCTATTGCTTTTTTTACTTGCTTTTGCCGTACTAAAACTCCAAGACCTCTGCCTGGTTCACCAAGGTTATTACTAATAATCTCTAAGTCTTTCACTTCCGACTGAGCCAAAGCGGCTATTAAACTAAGCGGACTGCCTACAAGTCCAAATCCACCTACCATAATTCGAGAGCCGCTTTTAACCTTTTTTACAGCTTCTTCGCATGTAATCAGCTTGCTCATAGTTTTTATCCCTGCCTCTCCATCGACTTTTGTGGGTGTTAACCGTTTGGTAAAATAAAAAACCGAGCAAAACATAAATCTCTATAAAGAATGTCGTTTCAACGAACATTCCTTACACAGAGTTCATGTTTGCCCGGTTTTAATAAGACCATGGGAAGAGGTCATCTTCCCACTTTATTATAACCAAACGTTATGTATTCATTTGCTTCACATTATCCCAGTAACGTTGAACTGCAGCTTGAAGAGCCACAATGATCGCTTGCTGAGATGGAGCAAAATAAAAGCTTTGAATTCGTTTAATCAGCTGCTCAACACCGTCTTGAAGACAGTAGCCTATCAGCAGTTTTTGAAAATAATTTTTTGTTAGTTCAGTTACGAATGTGAATTCAGCTCCGATAATCTTATGATCTCTCAGATCCACTTCGAGGACAATTCCCGCATGCTTATACATTTCATACATGGAAGTTCCCTGTGGAGCTTTTGCATATCCTGTAACAATCACCGTTTCCAGTGCTTGCATACCCTAATCCACCCTTCAAAAACCCACTGAACATGTTTCTAACACGAGTATACGGTTCAGAATAAATAATGTCAATGAGAATATTTTAAATTTTCAAATATATTAAAGCGCTTTCACTAACAAGAAAGGGCTTACGACTATTTTTTACACCTATACACAATAAATAGATTATTCTCCCTTATATATTAAAATCCTTCTAGAAAGGTTTGAATTTTTTACCAACCACGTTCCTGCATACGCGCTTCAGGAGACAGAGTTGAAATCTCAATACCTTTCATTGCAATTCCAAGATTTTTTGAAATCTCTGCAATTAGTTGATAATCCTGGTAGTGGGTTGTTGCTTCCACGATAGCTCTAGCGAATTTTGCTGGGTTATCAGATTTGAAGATGCCAGAACCAACAAATACTCCATCAGCACCTAACTGCATCATAAGTGCAGCATCTGCAGGCGTTGCTACTCCACCAGCTGCAAAGTTTACTACAGGCAGGCGTCCATTACGCTTAATCTCTAGAAGAAGTTCATATGGAGCTCCAAGTACCTTAGCCTCTGTCATCAATTCATCTTCACTCATTGTAGCGACTTTACGAACTTGTGCATTTACCTTACGGATATGACGGACAGCTTCTACGATATTACCAGTTCCCGGCTCTCCTTTTGTACGAAGCATGGAGGCACCTTCACCAATACGGCGAGCTGCTTCTCCTAAATCACGGCAACCACAAACAAATGGAACAGTGTAAACTTTTTTATTTAGATGGTACTCTTCATCAGCCGGTGTTAAAACTTCGCTCTCATCAATATAATCAACGCCCATTGCTTCAAGAATCCGGGCTTCAACGATGTGTCCGATACGTGCTTTTGCCATAACCGGAATGGAAACCGCCTTCATAACTTCTTCTGTAATTCGTGGATCTGCCATTCTTGCTACTCCGCCAGCTGCACGGATATCAGAAGGAACGCGCTCCAAAGCCATTACAGCTACCGCTCCTGCGTCCTCAGCTATTTTTGCTTGCTCAGCATTCACAACATCCATTATGACGCCGCCCTTTTGCATTTCAGCCATGCCTCTTTTTACACGATCCGTACCTGTTTTCACTGGTAATCCCCCTTTGATGATTATGAACGTATTTATTTCTTTTAAAAGGAAAATCTCATGTAGTTCATTTGTTATGTTCTTTTATGCAATTCTAGAATTTTCCCTTTCACCCCCATCAAAAAATGGATATAATACATATTTATCCAAATTTAATTTTCACTTATAAACTTGCAATTACTGTGCCAATAATAAAAACGCCTATTTGTGAACTATTTGTGAAAACAATATGCAAAATTTATTGGCACTATCATTAATTTTTTTGCACTTAAACCGCAAAAATTATATTCCCAATAGAATAGAAAGGGCTTTTTGATTTTATGAAAGATCCTTTATTACAACTGGCCTCTTAGGAGGAATTTTTTTAAAAAATACTAATTAGGTTAGAAAAAAGAGTTGAGATGAAGCAGTCATTGAGGGAGTTGAAGAAGGGGTTATTATGATTATGTTGAATTTAGAGGTAATAGATTTTGCCAATAAATCAGCTGTATTACTAAACTAAATTTCCTGTTATATAGGAAAAAACTTGATAACACAATTGTTACCAAGGTTCTGTATGAATGACCTGTGAGGGGTTCGAACCCCCGACCTCAACCCTGTCAAGGTTGCGCTCTCCCAGCTGAGCTAACAGATCTCTTATTAAGCTACAAATATAATTATAGTAAAAACTCGTTAAAAGTCAATAGTTTTTAAAAAGAACATACGCTCTAAAATCATTTGAATAAGGAACGAATGTTCGAATATAATAATAGTATAAAACATCAGGAAAGGCGGGATTATAATGGATGGACTTTTGTTACGTTCTATAGAAGAAAATATTCCGTTAGAGATGATTTATCTATCACAAGACCAACGGATTTCACAACGTAAATTACTTGTGAAGGAAGTGAATAGTGAATACATTCGCGCTTATTGTCTGCTCCGCAAACAGATTCGTATTTTCCGCCGGGAAAATATTTTATCCTTAATGCCAAATACTCGCCCCAATGACCGCTTCCTACACTAATCCAACACTCCTACTCCCTTCTGTCTCTTTGAGCATTTCGACCATAGTTATGATAAAATGCAGTTGTATCTATCGAACGTTGGGGGAATTGTTGCATGGAGATACCAAAAGGCACGATAAAAGAACATACTATTAAAAGCAATGAGCTTGGAGAAGAAATCCTCCTTCTCATCTATTTGCCCGCAAATTTTTCACCATTATATAAGTACTCACTGTTAATTGCTCAAGATGGCCGAGATTATTTTCAACTTGGAAAAATAAGTCGATTAGCAGATGAGTATCTTTTTAACCGAGAAATTGAAAATTTAATCATTGTTGGGATACCCTATAAAGATGTAGATGATCGCCGCCGGAAATACCACCCAGATGGTGATCAACATCAACAGTACATTCGTTTTTTAGCACACGAATTAGTTCCGTTCCTAGATCATGAATTTCCAACCTACCATATGGGCTCTACAAGAGCGCTAATCGGTGACTCATTAGGAGCAACTGTATCTTTAATGACCGCTCTCCAGTATCCGTACAGTTTCGGAAAAGTTCTTTTACAATCACCATATGTAAACGAAAAGGTCATGGAAATGGTTAACAACTTCACAGAAACTGAACTTTTAGAGATATATCACATTGTGGGAAATCTAGAAACAGAGGTCCAAACCACTAATGGCGAAACAAGTGACTTCCTTAGCCTAAATCGGAAACTTTCATCTATCTTTACTGACAAGTCGTTTACATACTTCTACGATGAATTTAATGGCGACCATACATGGACATATTGGCAGCCAGATTTAAAGAGAGCCCTTAAGTTGATGTTTTAAAGGTGATTTCATATTTTTTGAATATTTGCTATAATATCAGGAAGGTCAATGACTACACCGATTTATCACAGAAATTACTGGAGGTTAGACATATGAAATTTGGGGTTGTTATTTTTCCATCAAAAAAACTGCAAGATTTAGCGAATTCCTATCGTAAGCGTTATGACCCGCATTATTCACTAATTACTCCACACTTAACCTTGAAAAATGCTTTTGAAGCAACTGAACAAGATGTAGTACCATTTGCGGAAAAATTAAGGAAAATTGCTAGTAATACAAATGCCTTTACCTTAAAGACAACAAAAATCAGCTCTTTTCAGCCTGTAAATAATGTGATTTACTTTAAAGTGGAGCCAACTGAAGAGTTAACCAAATTGCACAATGAAATTAATCAAGAATTTAGTGAGCAAAATTTAGAATATGCTTTTGTTCCACATATTACGATTGGTCAAAAGCTATCGAATGATGAGCATTCAGATGTATATGGCTCATTAAGAATGAAAAGATTTGACCATGAAGAGACTATTGACCGCTTCCATTTACTATATCAATTAGAAAATGGTTCTTGGACGGTTTATGAAACATTTCGCCTAGGAAAGGAATAATCAGCTGTGAATGTAAAAGTTTGTGAAAATGAAAAAGAAATACAAGATGCTTTCTCTGTCAGAAGAACCGTTTTTGTCGACGAACAAAATGTCCCTGAAGAAGAAGAAATTGATCAGTTTGAGGAAGATGCTGTACATTTCGTTTCTTACCAGGAAGGCGCACCTGTTGCAGCTGGCCGCTTGCGTGTTGTGGATGGTTTCGGTAAAGTAGAACGAATTTGTGTGTTAAAGGAAGCTAGGAATACTGGAGCTGGAAAAGCAATAATGAGAGAGATTGAAGTTTACGCGCAAAAAAAAGCGCTACATAAACTAAAGTTAAATGCTCAAACCCATGCTATCCCTTTCTACGCTAACCTTGGATATGAGGTAGTTTCAGAGGAGTTTTTAGACGCAGGAATCCCACATAAGACAATGATAAAAAAAATATAATTCCAAGCACTGCCCTTCTAGCGGCAGTGCTTTTTTTCATTTCTTAAATATAAGGGCACTTTTCGATATCGGCTAGTTTTGTTATCATAGAGTTTGTCGTATTTTTGAAAAAAGAGGCTAAAAAATGAAAATTGCTATGCACCAAAACCAAAGGATTATTCTTGACCAATTAGCGAGAGAACAATATCAACTGCTATATATACATGGAAAAAATGGCGAATTGTTCTGTCCGGTTTGCCATGAAAAGGTCCGGTTATTTCTTGGCATCCATGAAGAACCCTATTTTTATCACATAAAATCTCCGGAACATAAATGCCCCGAACCAACAATCGAAGAAGATTTAGCACCGATCATGGTAGAACGGAATGGATTTCGTATCCCCCAAGGGAGAACGATAACTGAGACACCTAAAAATTCAGGCTTATTTCGTCCCGCAAAGACAATTGAATGTCCAAGCCCATTCAAAAAAACTGAAGTTGTAACCCATCTTGAACATGACTCCTATTTAAGAGAACTCGCAGCAAATGGAGTCATCCTTGATAAAAGTCAAACGGCAGCTGTTGTGGAAACAGAAGGTTCATTATTAGTTCTTGCAGGTGCAGGCAGCGGCAAAACACGAGTACTTACAGCACGTACTGCTTATATGCTCGACGTTAAAAAAATTGACCCGAGCAGCATCATGCTCGTTACCTTTACCTCAAAAGCTGCTGGTGAAATGAAAAATCGTCTGGCCGCCTATCCTCAGATTAAAAAGGAACAAATAGGAAAGTTAGTGACAGGCACCTTCCACAGTATTTTTTATCGGATTCTTATGTTTCACGATGGGAATAATTGGTCCTCAGAGCGGCTGTTGAAGAAAGAATGGCAGCGCGAAAAAATTTTTAAAGAGGCTGGCAGGGAAATTGATTTATCAGAAAAGGATTTTGCTTATGATTTAGCACTTCAACAAATTGGTTTATGGAAGAATTCACTTGTTTTTCCTCATGAAGTAAAGCCGCTTACAGATTGGGAAGAAAAAGCTGCCTACCTTTATAAGAAATATGAGGAGTATAAATCACAAAAATGCTTATTTGATTTTGATGACATGTTAATTGGCTGCTTTCAACTGCTGCGCTCGAATCCATTAATTCTGGAACAGTATCAAAATCGCTTTCATTACTTTCTTATCGATGAATTTCAGGATGTAAATAAGGTTCAATATGAACTCATCAAACTGCTTTCCGGTAAACATAAAAATGTTTGTGCGGTTGGTGATGATGACCAAGCAATCTACTCCTTCCGGGGAAGTGATCCAAGTTATCTGTTAGCATTTGAAAAAGACTTTCCTTATGCAAAATTAGTTTCGCTTGAAGAAAACTACCGCTCCTCTCATGAAATCGTCTCTTGTGCCAATGTAATGATTTCAAGGAATAAAGTTAGAAGAGTCAAGAGAATGAGGGCGCAATTTGAATCTGGTACTTCTCCAATCCTCTTTTTCCCTTATGATGAAGAGGAAGAAGCAACAATGATTGTAAACGACATCCAAGAAAAAATCGTACAAGGAGCAAAACCATCAGATTTTGCGATTTTATATAGGACGAATGCAGGTTCTCGGGCTGTATTTGAACGGTTGGCAAGTTCGAACCTACCCTTTAGAATAGATTTGGATTCAGAGGCTTTTTATGAGCGGCACATTGTTAAAAGCGTTCTTTCATTTCTGAAAATAAGCTTGGATGAAGATGACAATCAGGCATTGGCTGATATTTTACCTAGTCTATTTTTGAGTCAAACCGTGCTTAAGGATTTAAAGGCCGAAAGCATACTAAAGGATTGTACCTATTTAGAAGCCCTATCCTACTTAAAAACAAAACATGCTTTTCAAGAAAAGAAATTAAAAAAGGCAGTACAGATTATTCGCTCGTTGAAATTTGGCTCGCCGTTAAAGTCAATTGAAAGTATTGAAAAGGACCTGGGTTTTCTTGACTATATGAAAAAACGCGGCAATGAATCAAATCAGCAAGATAAAGGTTCTGATGATTTAAAGGATTTAAAAGTTGCAGCAAAAAGCTTTACAAGTATTCAAGCTTTCTTGTCTCATGCTGAACATATGTCTGCCATGAACAAGGAAATTAAAAATTTAAGCAAGCATTTTCCTGACGCCATTAGTCTAAGTACCATCCACCGGGCAAAGGGATTAGAATATAAGAGTGTCTATATCATTGGAGCAGTAGATGGAAGTCTGCCGCATGATTACGCACTAGACAGCTCTAGGCATGGCGATTTTGCTGCCCTTGAAGAGGAAAGAAGACTTTTTTATGTAGCAATGACACGAGCAAAGCAAGATCTTCTAATGTCTGTTCCCCAGAATCGAAGAGGCAAAAAAACGAATCCTTCGCGGTTTTTATCACCTCTAATAGCACGAAAGAAAAAATAACAAAAAGACCTGTTTCCATCAAGGAAAGAGGTCTTTTACCTTTTGTTTGCTCAGTTTTTTGTGTGGTTTTTTCAAATATTGTCTAAATGTACAAAACCCCCGACAAAGTGTACAAAACTCCATGAAAAATGTACAAAACTTTTGCAACCTAAAAATATTCAAGATAATCTTTCTAGAATCACTTATTTCTTATTGATCATCTTTGATATCGTATTAAAATCAAGCTGTTTTCCATCGTTAATAATCGACTGTACAATTTTATCTTCTGTTGCCTTATCTACCGGTTTGTTGGCAATTTGTGATACACGGCGGATCACATTACGAACCGTTTTTTCATCTTTAAAGTTGGCATTCTGTAAGGAATTCGCTAAATCAAAAATATCTTTCATATTTACGCCAGTTTTCTTTTCTACATTTTTAAAAAAACCATTATCCATGATAAAGATCACGCTCCTTCATAGGCTACTGATAGTGTATGAAGGAAGGGCGAAAATGTGAAGAAAATGGAAAAGAAAAGGCTGGCCTACTGATATGGCCAACCTCTTCTTTGTCTGCACGTTTATGCAGTTTTTTAATAAAAGCTTGCACCGACAATGATTAAAAGAATGAATAATACGACGATTAAAACAAAAGTTGAACCGCCGCCATATCCACCGCCGTAGCCATAGCCGCCATATCCACAGAACATAGAGTGTCACCTCACTTTGTAGTCTCATTAATAACATATGAGATATAGATACAAAGTGTACTGGGCACCCCTCTACAGACAACCTTTGAAATTTTTAACCCTTAGGTTTAAAGATTAATGCGCCGATAAATCCAAAAATAATCGCCGCTGAAATTCCGGAACTGGTGACTTGGAACATACCAGTCAAAACCCCAATCAGACCATGCTTTTCTGCATCCTGCAGTGCACCGTGCACCAATGAATTGCCGAAGCTAGTTATTGGAATGGTGGCTCCAGCACCAGCAAAGTTAATGAGTGGCTCATAGAGACCGAAGCCATCTAAAATGGCTCCTATTACGACGAGTAAGCTTAGGGTATGTCCAGGTGTAAGCTTAGCGACATCAAATAACAGCTGTCCGATAACGCAAATTAAGCCACCAACCACAAATGCCCAAAAATACATTGCTAACATAAAAATTACCCTCCCACTTCATTCATTTCTATGCTCACTGCATGTGCAATACATGGAATCGATTCTTTTTGTTGAAAACTAAGCGGCGATAACAATGCACCTGTCGCAACCACTAATATCCGCTTATATACTCCCTTTTTCATCTGATTTAACAAATGACCATACAAAACAACAGCTGAGCAACCTGCACCGCTCGCACCTGCTTGAACAGGCTGGTCATCTTTATATAGTAATAGTCCACAATCTTGAAATTGTTTCCGTTCTATATTAAGACCGTTTTTCGTTAGTAATTCGAAGGTTGTTTCCTGGCCAATTCTTCCTAAGTCGCCGGTAATAATCAAATCATAGTGGGAAGGATCTAGTTCCATATCACGAAAATGTGCGGTGATAGTATCCGCGGCCGCAGGTGCCATAGCACCTCCCATGTTATAAGGATCAGATAATCCCATATCAATGACTTTTCCAATTGTTGCTGATGTGGTAACAGGGTGCTGTTTTCCTGGGACATTTTGAGTAACTAGAGCGATCCCTGCTCCTGTAACCGTCCATTGCGCTGTAGGCGGCTTCTGTCCCCCATATTCAGTTGGATAGCGGAATTGTTTCTCAGTTGCAGCATTATGGCTTGAGGCACCTGTTAACACATTGCGTGCCCCTTTGTAATTGACCACAAATGACGCTAACGCCAACCCTTCCATCGAAGTTGAACAGGCACCAAACAGTCCGAAATATGGAATTTGCACAGTCCGTGCTGCAAAGCTAGATGGAGTGATTTGGTTGATTAAATCTCCAGCAAATAGAAATTCTATTTGCTCCTTGTCCATTTTTGCTTTTTCTAATGTCGTGGTTATAGCCTCTTCTAACAAAACTGTTTGTGCTTTTTCGTAAGAATCCATTCCCATCCATAAATCTTCATGCAAAATATCAAAGTCGTCTGCTAATTTGCCATTTGCCTCAAAGGGTCCGCCGGAGACACCCGATGCCAAGATCATTGGTCTATTTGGAAAGACCCAAGACTGTTGCCCTTTTAACAATTACAAAACCCCCCACATTCCAAGTAACGTTTTTATCAGTGCAACAACAAAAGCAGAGAACACCCCGAATAGAATAACTGATCCAGCCAGTTTAAACATATTTCCACCAACCCCTAAAACAAATCCTTCTGTTCTGTGCTCGATGGCCGCCGATATCACAGCATTTCCAAAGCCAGTTACAGGAACAGCACTGCCTGCCCCAGCAAATTGTCCTAGACGGTCATAAACACCGAATCCCGTTAGCAGCATAGATAAAAACACCATTGTTGCAACGGTTGGATTACCAACATTCTGTTCAGTGAAGTGGAAAAAATATATATAGAAATAACTTATTGCTTGACCAATAGCACAAATCAGTCCGCCGACCCAAAACGCCTTAATACAATTCTTTATTACAGGTCTTTTTAGTTCATGCTTCTGTTGCAGCTGCTGATACTTTTGCTGTTGAGGCGTCATCTTTTTCTGTTTGCTCGCCATATGCTGTCCATCCCTTCCTTACTTCATATCTGATGTCATTTTTACAATTTCGTTTAACCGTTTCTCAGCCTGCTTGTCTGTGAGGCTTCCATTATCTTTTCTTTCAACAAGCCGTACTGCCTCTAAAAAAATCTTATAGTCACTCGAAACTGTGAATTTTTCCTTCGGGTATTTCTCCTCCAGCTTTTTGTTTAAATCCTTTTCTATTTGCTTCATTCTAAAACGCTGCATATGCTTCACTTTATATACAACCAGTGTTGCTTTTTTCCCTTTCACTACAGCCACATCGTAAATCTCATCAATACTCTCAACTTCCCGCTCAATGCTTTCAGCTTTGTCCTGGCCGTTATTTTTTTCAGTAACAGTCGGGTTAGGATTGGTCGTTTTCATGAGAGCCAATTGGCTTTTCTGTTCAGTTTGCTCCTGACTGCAAGAGACCAATAATGTAACGCATACTATTAAAATTACTCGAATTATGTAGACCATTTCTTTCCCTTCCCTTATTCAAATTATAGAAATCACTACATAGTAGTTTTTTCGAGTTGACCGGAAATTATGACAAGGTTGGGATAATTTTTTGTATTTAGTTCCTACTAGGCAAAAAAAAAACTGCCGTCATAAAACTGGCAGTTTAATGATTATCTTTTAGTTTTTTTGCCGCAGCCACAGCCTTTTTTCTTTGTAGATTTTTTGGTTTGAGACTTTTTTGTTGATTGCGATTTCTTGTTATCTTGATTCATTGTTCACCACTCCCATACTTAGTCCTATTGATAAGATATGAAAGAAATCAAGAACTTGTCTCGGGCGGACAACTATTTTGCTTATTTATCTTAAATCCATAGTTGAACAATGGATTCTACGATTGCAGCTAAACCTGCAACGGCAAACACGAGAATAATTGGCGCTAAAACAACAGGTACAAGCAGGTATCCACCGACCACTGCCGCTGAAACCCAAACTCCTGTGCACCAATAACAGCTAAGCATTTCCCCAATAAATTTTTTTATTGCTGTTTCCTTAGGAAGGTAATATACCTCTATTTTCCCCTCTTCATTTTCTTCTTCAATCTCATCAAAGAAAGGATCACGGAGAAACTCTGTGATTTTATCAAATACAATAAGCCTGGTTAATCGGAAGCAGGCCAATGCCAATATAGTAAAATTCAATAAATCAATGTTCATCTTTTCCGTCCTTTCCCTATAATTAGCCTAATTTTCTTCAAAAAGGCGTTTGTCCGTTACCCAAAAGGTCCTGTTTAAATATGTTAGTAATGTAAGATAAATATCACGGATTAAGGAGGAGTAATTAATGGGTTGTGGCAGAAATAGTGACTCACGCAGTAATAGCGGCTGCGTCTGCGATGTAGTACGTGCAATTAAAGACATCCAAGATAATGCAGTATTAGATGATGAGTGTGTAGATTGTCCAAGTTGTTTCTTAGAACCGCTTGGTTCATTAGTGTCACCAGCAAGAAGGGATCGTGCTGATACTCGTGTATTTGTATTAAAAAACGCTGATGGCTCTCCATTCCACGCGTTCTTTAACGGCGAAAACAATGCTTGCGTTTCAATCTTCTTCCGCGTCGAGGATGTATTCGATAACTGTTGTGCAACACTGCGTGTCCTGATTCCAGGACGCAGCGACAACGGAGGTTTTATGCCGGTTAATCTCGTTGCTGGCGGAGACAGGTGCTGTATTAACCTTGAAAGAGTCTGTCAGGTTAATCGCTTCAGAGCAAGCAATGACTGTATTACAGTTGATTTAAATTGTTTCTGTGCGATACAATGTATTGCCGATGTAGATCTTGGTCTTTGTGACTAATACTTGGTAATAAAATGAGCCAGTCGATTAACCCGGCTGGCTTTTTGTATTTAACGCTTTATTCCAATCATCATGACATTTTTCAAACTCTCGAAAGGTATAGTTTCAGTTGTTTGATCTGGAAATCGAATGGTTACATCTTGTTTGTTGTACTCTACTAAATAGCCTTGGTAATTCTTTTCTTCTGTATAAAAAACGCATGGAACAGGTGGCAATGCTTTGGGGAAATTGTTCAAGTACTCTAACCGCTCCATAAGATCCATTTCCTTGAAGCCTTTGACGCGATTAAATGTACGTTTTTTTTCTTGATTACTTTGGGTTTTATTCTCCTGCTTTACTTCTTTAACTTTAGACTCTTTAGGCAAGTTAGTCTTAGCCAGTGAAACCTCAAAGACTTTCTTGCTGCTTTCCTCCTCTAACTGTGGTTCTTCAATCGGCAGCTGCACCTCCTGCCGGTTTGTAAAAATTTCCTGCATGTTTTTTACAGGTGTATTTAAAAAAGTCTGTGAGACGTAAAGTAACGGTCCACGTTTTGTCTTTTTCTCCATCCAATTCACCTCCATTTACCTAGCCCTACACTCTATATGTATGCAAATTGCCTATACTCGTTCTTAAAAAATATACATAGTAAAAGCCCGCTATTTAGATAGCGGGCTAATGACAATTATAAAATGTGAAAACCAGAATCGACGTGAATGTTTTCTCCCGTAATACCACGAGACAGATCACTGAATAGGAATAGTGCGGTATCACCGACTTCTTCAGGTGTTGTGGTTCTACGTAGAGGCGCTCTTTCTTCAATAACCTTTGTAATCGAATTAAAATCACTAATGCCTTTAGCTGACAGAGTTCTGATTGGCCCAGCCGAGATTGAATTGACACGAATCCCTTCTTTTCCAAGGTCTTCAGCCAAATAACGAACGCTGGCATCTAGAGAAGCCTTTGCAACACCCATGACATTATAATTCTGAATGACTCTTTCTCCGCCTAAATAGGTTAATGTGACAATACTGCCGCCTTCTGTCATTAACCCTCTAGCCTCTTTTGCCACAGCAGTTAAAGAATAAGAGCTAATATTATGCGCCAACAAGAAGCCTTCTCTTGTTGTATTCAAATACTCACCACTTAATTCTTCTTTATTAGCAAAGGCAATACAGTGTGCAACACCGTGGATGGTACCTACGGCTTCCTTAATTTCAGCAAAGCACTTAGCTACTTCTTCATCCTTAGTTACATCACATGGCAGTACAAGTGTACCTTCTGCTTCTAATGATTCCGCCAATTCTCTTACACTGCTTTCAAGTCTTTCACCTGCATAGGTAAAGATTAATCGAGCTCCTGCATTGTTCAGCGAACGCGCAATTCCCCATGCAATACTACGTTTATTTGCAACACCCATTACAACATATGTTTTTCCTTCTAAAGAAAGATTCATATAGCAATAGTCCCCCTACTTAAACATTTATATTAGTTATTAGTACTTGGTACTAATATTACACTATTTACTAAAAAATGAAAAGTTAATAACATCTAGAACTCGAGCTCCCTCTTTAATTCATCCACATATTCCTTTGATCCAGTAACGATCAGACGGTCATTTAAGAGCAATTCAGTGTCCCCATGAGGAACAATGGAGTCTTTGCCCCGGAAAATTCGTACAAAGATTACATCACCTGTAAACGGGAATCTCCTTAATGTCATACCATCAAACTGTTCATTTTGCATTCTTATTTCATGGAGTGATGTTTCTTGGTTTGTTAAAATGTTAATAACACTAGGAGTTTCAATTAAGGCCCGGAGCAATGTTTTGGTTGACATGAAAGATGAGAAAACCTCAATATCCTTTTCTCTCAGGCTTTGCTCAAGTTCGGGACTTTCAATACGCGCTATTACCCTGGATACACCCAATTCCTTCGCTTTTATAGCTAAATCAGCATTTGTCTGATCATGACCGGTAGATATAACGATGATTTCATTTTGAAAAATTTTATTTTTCTCGATTGTTTCCAACGAATAATCAAATATCTCGACTATATCAAATAAAGAATTCGAAACCATTTTATCAGATTTTTCCGTTTTAGTATGATATAAGATCGGTTCGTATAGACCCGATTTAAGTTCCCTTGATACAGGCAATGTTACTTGGTTTGCTCCTAAAAAGGCAATTCTTACTTTTGGGGCAGCCGCCACTTCTAATGGGAATAATTTTTTAAAAGCAATCGGTGTAAAAATAGAAGTTATCACGGCAACAAGAATCAGTGTTCCACTCATCTCCGGAGTAATTACCTCCATACGCTCCCCAATGGTAGCTGCAGCAATTACTAAGGATAGGGTTGATGTGAGTAAAAAACCCGAAGCCAGCACGGTCTTTGTATCGTACCAGATTTTCAGTAAATAAACCGGGACAACCTTTGAAAGTAAAAGTCCTAACAATAATAACGGAATTAATAATAATAACTTTTTATCTGCAAAAAGTGACCAAATATCTAGTTCTACACCAATCATTACAAAAAAGATTGGTATTAAAAAACCATATCCGAAGGAATCTAGTTTATGGACCAGTTCTTGGTTTGGTGATAAAAGAGAAACCAATACCCCTGCAAGGAAGGCACCCAAAATATTTTCTGCCCCTACCGTTTCTGAAAGCCCAACTAATACGATAATGAGCATAAATACAGCACGAGTCCCAATTTGTACGGTCCCTTTTGACAGTGATTCTAGTAAAGGGCGATTTTTAAACACTTTACCCACAAAATACAAAACCACTCCGGCTGCAAACAAAATCAGTAACAGCCATGTATTACCCTGCCCCGGGTCATATATAGACACAAAGACGGCCATGAGAATCATGGTTACCAAATCTGCTACAACAGCAACCAATAAGATAATTTGACCAATATTTGTCTTCATTAGGTGTGCTTCTTTTAAGGTTGGGACGACCACCCCTAAAGAAATCGTTGAGATGATGAGTGTCATTAAGAAGGCATTTTCGATAAAACCAGCAATGACAAATAAATAGGATAAACCTAATGAAAAAATAAATATACCCACAAAAATGATACCTGAAACCATGAAGGTATTTGGTTCTTTTTTTCCATTAGGCAGCGTGATAGGTTTCTTACTCCCTCTAAAAGCAGTAAAATCAATCTCTAATCCACTAAGGAACATCAAGAAAATAAATCCTAGAGTAGAAAGTGTTGATAACCACATATCTTCGTGCACTACGTTAAAACCGCTTTTTCCAATCACTAGCCCCATAATGATTTCGGCGACCACCACAGGAATATAATTTAATCGTAACCTGTGGAGTAGAATAGGTGTAACAAAGGCAACTGTCACGACCACTAATAAAGAGATTACAGAAGCATGCTGTTCCATAAGTCGTCCTCCTTCGTTTCTTTTATAAAAATTACTAAATCAACAAAAAATAAAGATAAAGGGGGCATCATTTCAATGAAAATTGATATCATCGGTGATATACATGGGTGTTTACCAGAATTTGAAGCTTTAACAAAAAAATGTGGATACCACTGGAAGGACGGAATCCCAGCACACCCAGACAACAGAACTCTTGCCTTTGTTGGGGATTTAACGGACCGTGGTCCAGCTTCCTTAAAAGTTGCAGAAATAGTCTGGCGTCTTGTAATTGAACAGAAACAGGCATTTTATACACCAGGTAATCATTGCAATAAGCTTTATCGATATTTCATAGGGAATAAGGTCCAGGAAACACATGGACTTGAAACGACGGTGGCCGAATATAAGTCATTACCTAAAAAAGATCAGCAATCGATTCGAAATAAATTTATCGACCTATATGAAAATTCACCGCTTCATTTAGTATTAGATCAAAATAGGTTAGTTATCGCTCACGCTGGAATAAAAGAAGAATTTATCGGCAAAACAAACTCTAAGGTTAAGACATTTGTCCTTTATGGAGATATAACTGGTGAGAAACACCCTGATGGTTCTCCTGTTAGAAGAGATTGGGCAAAACAATACACAGGTAATGCATTAATCGTATACGGCCATACCCCAGTAAAAGAACCAAGAGTAATCAATAATACATATAATATTGATACTGGAGCTGTTTTTGGTGGTAAGTTAACGGCGCTTCGATATCCTGAGTTGGAAATCGTTTCTGTCGATTCTACTATGCCATATATTAAAGAGAAGTTTAAAGACTTTACTTAAAAATAGGGAAAATACTCCCAAGAATATCGACAAATTTCCTAGGAAATCACCAAAAAACGCAAAAGGCTGACCTTTTTAATAGTAAAGTTTTCCGTTTTTGGGTGAATTTTTTATTAAAAGACACAAAAATTGACGTGTGAATTGGCATAGGTCTTTTTCTTTATTTATCAAGCTTTCTACGAAGTACCAATTTATTAACTTTATGAGTTGGTCGATAAAAAGCTGCTGATTCCCACTTCTATATTCAATAGGGTCTGCACTTATTCGGTTGGGGGATCAGGTTAAGCACCTGAGCTGATAAATAGGCGGAAAAATTCCGCTTATTTAGGAATTAGTATAAAAAAACAGCTTAAATAGACGGAGAGATTCCGTCTATTTACTCAAAAAATTCGAAAATGGGAGATTTTTCTTTGATTAAGCGGAAAACCTCCGCTTATTTACCCCGAAACGAGCTTTATTCTGCATTTAACCGGAAAATTTCCGCTTATTTTACTTTTGCCGGTTACTCAATTAAAGTACAAGACATCTTTTTTATTCTTAATAAAGAAACTCGCCAAGCTTGGCGAGTTTTACTTTTTTATATAATAACGATGTCAATCCGACTATCATTTCGGCACATATTTTAAGAAAAGCACCCCTAAACGGAACCCTTTAGTTTAAAAGGCAGCCTTTATGATTTCATCCATATCTAAGGGAAGTGGTGCTGTGAAATTCAATTCCATGCCGTTAAAAGGGTGTAAGAAATGGATTTGTTTACAATGTAACGCTTGTCGCTCAATTTTCAAAAGATTTCCACCATATAAATCATCTCCCAGTAACGGATGGCCAATAAAAGACATATGAACCCGTATTTGATGAGTTCTGCCAGTCTCTAGCTGTAGTTCAACATGGGTGAATTCTTTATACCTTTTTAGCACTTTGTAATGGGTACATGCATACTGCCCATCACTGCGTACTTCTCTTTCTATAATACTGTCAGCCTTCCTGCCAATGTGTTCTTCAATCGAGCCACTATCACGCCTTAAACTACCCTCAGCAAATGCTTCATACGTTCTTTTAACATGGCCGTTTTGCTGCTGCTTACTAAATAAATGATGTACATGCCGATGCTTTGCAATTAAAACAATCCCTGAGGTATCCCGGTCTAAACGAGTAACAATATGGGAGGTGGCCCTAATACCAATTTCTTCGTAGTACCCCACCAAGGCATTTGCCAAACTTCCTCTAGGATGTTCCCTTGATGGAATGGTACTCATCCCCGCTGGTTTATTAACCACCAGAATAAATGGATCTTCAAAAAGGATTTCTAATTTGATTTTTTCCCCTTTGACAGCATCACTTGGGTATTCAGGAGGAAAGATAACGGTAACGATATCATCTGCTTTTAACACATAGCGGACATTCACTTCCGTGTTATTAACCAGAATTTTACCACCTTTAAATTTTATATCCGTAAGAGCAACTCTAGAGATTTCCTTTTCTTTGAGGAATTCTTTGATCATTAGGCCCTCATGATGTTCACTAATAATCCACTGCAATTCAAAGTTTGGATTCATGATGTGCCCTCCAACAGTATGATTAGTCTGAATCTGATATAAAGGAGTCATGAACCCTCTTCCAAAAAGGAAATGGCCGGAAACGAGCAAAGCGAATTTTTTCATCTGGTACCCTGAATTGAATCGATTTTACATCCTTATGAAGCAATGTTAGATGATCAACGGTTACTTGAAAATCCGGCCGATTAACTGGTTTTAGCATACAGGTATGATGGGACGGCAGAATGAGCGGTGAGCCCACTGTCCGAAAGACACGGTTATTAATCGATGCCATCTCTGCAACCTGCAATGCAGATATCGAAGGATGGATAATCGCCCCGCCCAGCGCTTTATTGTAAGCCGTACTGCCGGAGGGTGTCGAAACACAAAGACCATCACCCCGAAAACGTTCAAAGTGCTGTCCACGGATTTCTACATCCATAACCAATGTGCCCTCGACACTTTTGACGGTTGATTCATTAAGTGCCAAATATCGAGATTCCTTTCCAGCATGCTGATACCGAATGATGACTTCTATTAAAGGATATTCAACAACCTGATATGGGGTTTTGGCAATGGCAATTACAAGTTTTTCTATTTCATCAGGTGTCCAGTCTGCATAAAAGCCGAGATGGCCAGTATGTATTCCGACAAAGGCAGTTTTATCTAAGCGGCTGCTGTAACGGTGAAAAGCATATAGAAGTGTCCCGTCTCCGCCAATCGAAACGACAATATCCGGTTGATCCTCATCATATATAAGATCAAAATCAAGTAAATAAGTACGCATTTTATGCATTAAGATATTCGATTTTTGATCTCCTTTGGAGGTAATCGCAAATTTCATAATGTTTTCTCCCTTGTACTGAAATGCTTACAATGCCTGATCAGCTTTTCTCCTCTTGCTTAAACTCCTTATTTCTTGTAAAAAATGCTTGGGCCTCTTGAATCTCACCACGAATTAAGGACATTTCCTCATCAAGACGAAACGCTGCCTCTGCAGCACTTTGCAGCCTCATTTTAATATCAGCTGGGAAAATACCTTTGTATTTATAATTTAACGTGTGTTCTATTGTCGCCCAGAAGTTCATTGCCAATGTCCTTATTTGAATTTCAGCCAGTATATTCTTTTCCCCGTGTATCGTTTGGACAGGATAACGTATCACTACATGGTAGGAACGGTATCCGCTCGTTTTTTTATGTGATATATAATCCCTTTCCTCGACGATTTCCAGGTCATTTCGGTTTCTTAATAAGCCCACAACATGATGAATGTCATCGACGAATTGGCACATGATACGCATACCGGCAATGTCCTGCATTTCCTCTTCCAATTTATCTAGTGGAATACCTTTTTGATTAGCCTTATCAAGGATACTTGCAATTGGCTTAACTCGGCCAGTGACAAATTCAATCGGTGAATGACTGGAGTCTAGCTCAAATTGTCCTCTCATGCCCTTTAATTTTATTTTCAGTTCTGATACTGCTTGTTTATATGGAGCTAAGAATTGGTCCCAATGCTTCATGATTCCACCTCAATAACAAACTATAATTTGTTCAAAATACCCCTTCTACTTTTGTGACCATCTCTTCACCATAATTGCTATTTCCTCTTATGTTGTTAATAACTTCGACTAATTCCTCATTAAAATTAGTTAACTCCATTTCTTCCTCATTAAAATGGATCCATACTGGAATTTGTTTTGTTAATGACTCTTTTAATAATGGCCAAATGGGTTCAGGAATTTCGATATATGTATACCCCTCTTGATTCTCCATTAAATAGATAAAAGAAAATTGCTTAGAGTCAACGAGAATTTGTTCTGCCTGGGTTAACCCGGTAATCGGCTCATTTGCTTGTAATCGTAACTTTTTATTTGAAATGTTCGCCTTCGTAATTAATAGTTTTTTATTCATTATTTTTACCTCCACCTTCCTACTATTTTAGCATAATCTATCCATTTCTCCCAAGAATTGCGGTTCGATCAAATACTAAGATAAAATAAAAGGATGAACAGAAAGGGATGGGACTAACGATGTCAGAGACCATTGAAATCGAATTTAAAAACCTGCTTACAAAAGTAGAATATGAAAAACTGCTTAAAGCATTTAAAGTAAAGGATGAACAAATCATCAGCCAAACAAATCATTATTTTGACACATCTAATTTTAAACTAAAGGAATTAGGTTCTGCTTTAAGGACCAGGGGAAAAAAGGATCAATATGAAATGACATTAAAGCAGCCAGCTGACGTTGGTCTGTTAGAAACAACACAAACTTTATCTGAAAATGAATTCCTTGCTGCGATTAATAATGGAATACTCCCTAAGGGAATCGTTCAGGAGCGATTGGAACAATTAAATATATCGTTAACCGATTTAGAATATTTCGGTTCTCTCACAACAAAAAGGGCTGAATTTCCTTACAAGGCAGGGCTCCTAGTATTGGATCATAGCTTATATCTCAATACTGAAGACTACGAGGTTGAATACGAAGTGGTGGATTTTCAACGTGGTCAGCTTACATTCAAAGAGCTGCTCGAACAATATAATATACCATTAAGGGTAACCCTAAATAAGATTGCTCGGTTTTATCAGCAAAAAATATAAGCGGTTTATTTGAGATATGAAAAATGCATTGATAAAATAATAATACAAACATATTTAAAGGAGTTGTCAACATGTATGAGAAAAAGCCTACTCCATACGAAGCACTTGGCGAAGATACCTTACACCGCCTAGTGGATACTTTTTATGGTCTAGTTGCACAACATCCTGATCTTGCACCTATCTTTCCAAATGAATTTTCCGAAATTGCCCGGAAACAAAAGCAATTTTTAACACAATATTTGGGGGGACCAGCGTTGTATACTGAAGAGCATGGTCATCCGATGATGCGTGCACGTCATTTGCCTTTTCCCATTACTCCTACCCGTGCAAAAGCATGGTTATCTTGCATGAAACAAGCGATGGACAAGACTGGATTAGAGGGTCCAATAAGGGATGAATTTTATTCTAGGCTCTATCTTACTGCTCAACACATGATTAATAAGCAAGATGACAGTGAGATAACAGGTGAAGATTCGTGAGTAACCCTTGGTTCACTTCCAAGCAGCAAGATTACAATTACGATAAGAAGCCACTTGAAATATATATGTTCATCGATCCTTTATGCCCAGAGTGCTGGGCACTCGAGCCAATCTTAAAAAAACTGCACATTGAATATGGCCGTTATTTTTCCATTAAACACGTATTAAGCGGGCGTATCGCAAATTTAAATGTAAGTAAAAAGAAAAATTATGAAGTGATTGCAGAATTATGGGAAAAGACAGCCAGCAGATCAGGAATGTCCTGTGATGGGAGCCTATGGTTAGAAAATCCTGTTGCTTCCCCGTATATTGCTTCTGTTGCAATAAAGGCAGCGGAACTGCAAGGCAGACGAGCGGGGATACGGTTCCTTCGCAAAGTACAAGAAAAGCTCTTTATCGAAAAACAAAACATTTCCCATTTTGAAGTATTAAAATCTTGTGCAGTAAGTGCAGGATTAGATGTCGAGGAATTTATTTCTGATTTTCATTCTGAAAGTTCGGCTAAAGCTTTTCAGTGTGACTTAAAAATCACGACTGAAATGGAGGTACAAGAAATTCCCACTCTTGTATTTTTTAACGAAAATGCAGAAGATGAAGGAATCAAAATTACTGGTTCTTACCCGTATGAAGTCTATGTGCAGATTCTTGAAGAAATGCTTTCTGAACAGCCTGTAAAAAATCAGCCGCCGCCATTAGAGACATTTTTGAAGTATTTTAAACTAGTGGCCTCTAAGGAAATTTCAGTAGTTTATAACATGTCCATCTCGCAGGTGGAACGGGAAATGAAAAAATTGCTATTACTTCAAAAGGTTGAACAGCTTCCAGCTAAATATGGTACATTTTGGCGGTACGTTGAAGAATAGCCTATTCTTGAACATGAAAAGACCTTGCAGCAAATAACTGCAAGGTCTTTTTCTATTAATACGAACAAAGGGGATGGGAGAAATTTTTCACGGTCAAACAAAGGGGTATATGTTTGTTGTGATTAACTTCACGTATAGAATATACCATGTGAGTAAGCCAATTGACAATGTGATTGTGCGTTATTTCACATAATTGTCAAAATATCATATTATTCTATTTTGGACAATACACTATTACTAGTTGATACCAAGAATAAGGTGGCATGTTCAATGAAGAATCTACCAGTTATTTTAATGATTATCTTTCTTATTTTCGGATTTTCTCTTCATATTCTTGCATTAATGAAGGTCTTTCCTTTGATCATTAGTATTCCACTTTTTTTTATTGGAATTTTTATGTTTCTTTTTTACCTGAATGATAGGAAAAGATTCAAAGGGTTTTAAAGGGAGAGTACAATTGGTACTCTCCCTTTAATTATTTGGCTGTGTAATCAGGTCTGTTGATTTCCGCTCCACTAAGGAAAGCTTCTTCGAATAATCACCGCAGGGACAGACGGTTTCTGCCTGTCACGAGGCACTTCGCTTTCCGCGGGCGGTCCGGGGAGCCTCCTCGGCGCTTAAGCGCCTGCGGGGTCTCCCCTGCCCCGTCCTCCCGCAGGACATTGATTTTTCATCGGCGAATCCGCCCACGCACGAAGAAAATGCGATAGCATTTTCGAGGAGTCTTCGTGCCTTCCGCTCCAATCAACAGAGTGCTAATATCGGAAATTAGCTTCACACATCCCTTTAAGATAATAATTGCTCTAGTTCATTTAGTTTCTCTTCAAATACTTTACATGCGTCTCTGATTGGGTCTGCGCTTGTCATATCTACTCCGGCTTTCTTTAGTACTTCAATTGGGTAATCAGAGCTACCAGAGCTTAAGAAATCGATATAGCGTTTAACCGCTGGCTCGCCTTCTTCTAGAATCTGTTTGCTTAACGCAGTTGCTGCACTAAAGCCGGTAGCATATTGATATACATAATAATTGTAATAAAAATGTGGAATTCTAGCCCATTCTAAGCCGATTTCCTCATCGATTACGATATCCTCTTCACCAAAATACTTCTTATTTAGAGCATAATATTCACTGGTCAATGAGTCTGCTGTTAGGGCCTCATTATTTTGAGCCTTTTGATGAATTAAATGTTCATATTCAGCAAACATCGTTTGACGGAATACAGTGCCTCTGAAGCCTTCTAAATAATGATTTAACAAATAAATTCTTTTTTGCTCGTCGTCAATCGTTTTTAATAAATAATCGTTTAATAGTGCTTCATTACATGTTGAGGCTACTTCCGCTACGAAAATAGAATAGTTTCCGTAAGGATATGGCTGATTTTTTCTTGTATAGTAGCTATGGACGGAATGGCCAAATTCATGGGCCAGCGTAAATAAGTTATTCACATTATCCTGCCAATTCATCAAAATATATGGATTTGTCCCATATGCTCCAGAAGAATATGCTCCGCTTCGCTTTCCTTTATTTTCGTGTACGTCTACCCAGCGGTTCTCAAAGCCCTCTTTTAGAATCTGTGAATACTCCTCCCCTAATGGAGCAAGCCCTTTTATCACAAGCTCTTCTGCTTGTTTATAAGGGATTTCCATTTTGACATCTTTTACAAGAGGAGTGTAAAGATCGTACATATGCAGTTCGTCTACCCCTAAAACCTTTTTACGGAGTTTCACGTAACGGTGTAATAAGTATAAGTGATCATTTACCGTATTTACTAAATTATCATACACGCTTTCAGGAATATTATTTGCAGACAGTGCTGCATGCCTGGCAGAATCATATTTTCTGATTCTTGCATTAAAATTATCTTTTTTCACATTCCCGCTGATAGTGCTGGCAAAGGTATTGCGGAACTTTCCATATGTTTCGTAAACTGCTTTAAAGGCATCACGGCGAACTCTTTGGTCGGCACTTTCGAGAAAACGGATATATCGGCCGTGTGTAATCTCAACCTCTTCACCATTTTCATCTTTTACGGAAGGGAACTTTAAATCTGCATTATTTAACATCCCGAAGGTGTTGCTGGAAGCGTCCATTACTTCGCCAGCTTCTGCTAATAATGCCTCCATCTCTGCTGACAAAACGTGTGGTCTTTGAAGATTGATCTCTTCAATCGCATGCTCATAAAGCTTTAATTCAGGTTTTTCATTTAAAAACCCATTCACTTTACTTTCCTCTAGCGAAAGAATTTCAGGAACAATAAAAGCTAATTGACTGCCAGCTTGCGAATATAGATTTTTCATCCTGTCATCTAATCCCTGGTAAAAGGAATTCGTTGTATCCTGGTCATAACGCATATGGGCGTATGTATAAAGCTTGCCAATTCTTTCAAGCAGCTTATCTTGAAATTGGAGAGCATTATAAAGAGTATTGGCACTTTCCCCAAGTTTCCCTTCAAACTCTTTGATTCCAGATATTTGGCTTTTCACATCTCGAAATTCATTTTCCCATTCTTTATCACTAGCAAAGATATCTTCCAATCTCCATGTATCTTCAACAGGAATTTCACTTCTTGAAGGCAGCGCCTTTACTGCAGCTTCGTTTGCCATATTTCATCCTCCATTCAAGAATATTCGGATTACGAAAAAAATTTTTAACCCTGTTAATTATTCTCCTTTTTTTGTTGTTTTTCCTTTAACTTTTTTAGCTTTACCCAATATATTATGCCCTAAAGTTATATTTCATTTATATACTTGCAAGGATGAACTTATTTTTTTGACAAAATTCATTCCTGCGTTCTTCCTTTTCCCGATTTGATTTTGGGATGAAGATTTTAGTTTGGAGTTGAAAAACAGTCTCGCTTTTGTTTGTGAGTATTCCAAGTCTTTCTAGTTGCAGAAAATACTCCTTCACTGCATTAAAGGATATTACATTTGGCAGTTGAGGCATATTCCTGTTAATAATCTCGGTTTTCATTATTCTCTTATTGTAATGTCTTTCTACTACCCTCAAGTCTATTAGGTCATTAGGTGATTTATCTTGCAGAACATCTAAGTACAAATAGGTTTGCCAAATAATTGGAGGTGTTTGAATGAATAGCGATTGGCTGCCGGGTAAACCGATTTCAGGGGGAAGTAAATATAAGTTGAGGTTATGCATATAGATTTCGCGAAGAAATCGATTTAGTTCAGGATTTGGATGGAGTGACCAGTTCCATATAAATTTCTCCATTTCCATTGTCCATTTGGCAAAACTGAAATGATTGGTTGGTTTTGGTGCTAAAATTTCTTCTATAACCGTTTTTTGGAGAGGGTAATGGGTAACGTATGCGAGTGCATTTTTTATGGAATAATGTTGGATTGAACTGAGGATTTTAAACTGTTGTTCTTCGGGGCAATAAGAAGGAAGGATCAAATGGTTATCCTTTGTTTTTCTTAAAAAGAAATAATCAAAGCCCGACAAAGAAAAGATATTTTTCCTTTTTGCTTTCATATGTTTACTGCCCATGATCCAAAGAGGAATGTAATTTTGTTGGTAATAAGCTGCTGTTCGCTTGATAAATATATCTTCTGAAATCGGCGAACACTGGTATTCCAATGCATATTTGTTTCCACCATATTGGAATACGATATCAGGGCGTTGTTTAATAATAGAATCATAAAATTCTAATGCTGCAGGAATTCCTTGTCTTTCTAGCCACTGATATAGTTGAAGTTTACCTTTCATATGATAAAGCGTTTCACTCTCATGAAAATCCCTGCAAACCGTACCGCTTCGATGGGCAAAATGAAAAATTCGTTGATTCCCCAATTTAAGAGAAACTCGCTCCCCACAAGCTGGACAAAAAAATTCTTCATTTTTGCGTATTATAAGCAGCATCTCTTTCTTATACTCCGTGCCTAAGCTAAATATGGTACCAGATTTCATTTGTGCCGTCAGCAATGGTTATCTACCTCCTTTTCTTTTCTTACATTCGTGTTTTCTTATACAAAATCCTTTTTTAAAATTTTAAAATAAAAAGAAAACCCGCCATTATGACGGGTTTGTGAACTTAAAGAAGCGGTGATAGTAACCTTGCTGTAGACTCAATTAACCGTAAGCCAATATGTCTCTTCCCAAAAGAGGTTAATTCAAGCTGTTTCGCATATTCTAGATCATTAATATACTCCGCTACTAGTTTTTGAGTACTTTTTGTACGAAATAAAAAAGCATTTACCTCAAAATTCAAATGAAAACTGCGCATATCCATGTTTGAAGTTCCAATTGAAGCAAGTTCATGATCGACAATCACAATTTTACTATGCATAAACCCGCGTTCATATTCATAGACCTTTACACCAGCTTCCAAAAGCTCAGGAAAATAGGATCTAGAAGCATGAAAGACAATTCGTTTATCTGGGCGGTTAGGTACAAGTAATCTTACATCAATGCCGCTAAGAGCAGCCACTTTTATCGCTGAAAATATATCTTCATCAGGGATAAAGTATGGTGAGGCAATCCAAACAGACTCCTTTGCTGATGTAATCATCGAGAAAAAGATATTCTTAATAACACTCCATTCATTGTCGGGACCACCGGCAATTAATTGAACACCGCCATGATTTTTTTCATCGATCTGCGGTGACAAATATTCTGCTGTTAAAAAGCTATGGTTCGTCATATAATACCAATCTTGTAAAAAAATTAACTGCAGCGACCTTACAGCCTCTCCACGTAACATTAAGTGGGTGTCTCGCCAAAAGCCATATGTGTGATTTCTTCCTAAATATTCATCACCTATATTTAGGCCGCCCACAAACCCTATCATCCCATCAATGACAATAATTTTGCGGTGATTTCTAAAATTAAATTTATTATTTAAAAATGGCAGCTTAACAGGACCGAAACAAACCGTTTCTACGCCAGCGTTTTTTAGGTCGTTGATATACTTTTTGGATAACTTCCAGGAACCTACTGCGTCATATAGGAATCGGACTTTAACCCCTTGTGAAGCCTTATCAATTAATATCTCTTTAATTTCTTGTCCAATCCTATCATCGCGGACAATATAATACTCGATATGGATGTGATGCCTAGCTCTATTCAATTGCTCAAGTATATGATGAAAGGTTTCTTCCCCGTTGGTTAGTACCTTTGTAGCTGTATCAAAGGAAATCGGACTGTTACCCAATTTTTGTGCCAAAGTAAATAGCCTTGCTTGGTGCTCGGCCATAAGTCCAAGTTTCTCTTCACTTCGCGGGTCATTTTCACCCTCCACTGTCAAAAAGGCTTGTTTATCAAGAAAATATTTCTTCCGATACATTTTTTCCTTACGATAATTTCTTCCGAAAAGTAAATAGAAAAAGAAACCCACTAGTGGAAAGCTCCCCAAAACAACCAGCCAGGTTATGGTTTGTGTTGGATGCCGGTTCTCTAAAAAAATAACGAATCCAATAAAAATAACAGACAACGTTATTAAAAGGCTGAGAAAACCAAAGATTCCATCATTTAAATACTCTTTAAAGAAAAACATAAGTATGGATAGAACCAGTAAAAACAAGACAACCCTTACTGTGTTTTTCAGTCTCATCACCCTCAAACAGAGTTTAACCTATGTAAAAAATACCGATTTCAAAAATCGAAATCGGCACGTTTATTTAAAATGTTTTCTTATTTCAGCAAAAACATTCTCAGAAATTATCTTTTTACCATACTCCTGAATTCGATGGATGGTTAACTGCGTTTCATAACCATATTCGAGCAGGATACTTAGGATATCATCAATTTCGTCCTCTTCAAACAAATCCTCAGGAAACTCAGTATATAAATAATATTTATTATCAAAGTTGTACAACACAGTGATTAAATCATCTAATCCGCCCCGATTTGACAACATAATAACATCTTCAAAATCTTTGAAAGCAATTAAAAACTCTAAAGACTCCTCTTCAAGTAAAAGGTCATCATCATCGCGATGTCCAGGATTGAAATGGTGATCCAAGATATCTTCAATATTGCCATCAACTGGCAGATCCTTTAATTTTTCATTTGGAATTGGCAGCTCAAACTTTTGTCCATCCTTTGAGACCTGTGCTTTTGTTACAAGAATTTCTAGCCCTTTCTCTAACGCCTGCACTTGAATCCACAGCGGACCTTCGACTACAAACTCTTCCTCTTGATGAACTTCATCCATCATTTCCCAGAAAAGCTCCTCACTTCGCTCCCGATTGTACCAAATTTCTTCTCGATCAAAGCCTCGTTCTTCTATATCACCATAAGAGATGTAAAACTTTACTGTATTCTCATTAATTCGTTCGATTTCCATCGTTACCTCTCCCTTCCGTTTCCTTATTGAAGGGACAATATACCCCCAGCAGACAATGCTTTTTAGCAATTACCCAAGTAGAAAGGATTTATTAATGTAATGAAAAAAAGAATATAATCCTTGTACTTTCATTTTATGTCAAAAGTATCAAATTGGGAAATAAAATTACCCATAATTGCAAAAACCATTAATTTGCCTATTAATTAGATATTCCTTATATTGTAACAAAATTACACTGAAATCTCAAACTAAAAGGGGTGCAAAAAAAGCCTTCAGTTTGAAGGCTTAGTCTTATTAGTTTAATTTACCATACGCTGCGCTTCTCTTAATTGGAAGGTACGTACTCTTCTCGGTAAAAACCGTCGAATTTCGTCCTCATTATATCCAACCTGCAGACGCTTCTCGTCAATAATAATCGGGCGGCGTAATAATCCAGGATTTGCTTTAATTAATTCAAATAAATCCTGAAGCGGCATAGTATCTAAATTAACATCTAATTTTTGAAAAGTCTTTGATCTTGTAGAAATAATCTCATCCGTACCATCCTCAGTCATACGAAGAATTTCTTTGATTTCTTCGATTGATAATGGCTCAGAAAAAATATTTCTTTCAGTATATGGAATTTCATGTTCTTCTAACCATGATTTTGCTTTCCGACATGATGTACAACTTGGTGAAGTGTATAATGTTACCATTCTTCTCCACACTCCTCTTTTAATTACTATCCAATTCTATAGTAAATCTATCAAAATTTATGTTTCTTGATTAAAATTATTATAAATAAGTAATTTATATCATTAATTATACACCACTGTTTCTAAAAAAGGTATCCCTTTTTCAAAATTTATTGAATGTCAAACTTTTAGCCTATTTTTTTCTTTTCATTATATTAGACGAAAAAATAACGAAAAAGTTTCATCCTTTCTATACCCGGAAATATTCTCAATTAAACCTCACTTAATGAAAACGCCTTCATTTTTTTGCAACTTTTAATGTTTTTCTTGCTTTACCTCTTTTAATACGGCTCAAGTTCTTTTAAAATATAAATAAGGTGAAATAAACAATACAAACAGTTGAATATAACTTTTTATTTGAATATGGAGGTATTTTCATGGCCGGGTACATAGCTGATTTATTGATGGTTGCGATTTTAATTATTGGAATTACTGCATTTATGGGTGTAATGACAAATGGTTTCGGTGAAAAGGTTTTCGGAGGAAAAAAACGCTCTGAATTCGTTGACCAAAGCGCCAGATTCCAAACAGGATGGAAAGGCGTTGGCGGGAAGAAGAAGTAATCTTTTGTTGACTTGATTCCCATTATACAATTATCTATAATAAGAATAAATAAATAAATTATTTGCTTTGGCGATGACAAAGAGTAGTACGTATTTTGAACCGATTCAGAGAGTTTGTGGCTGGTGAAAACAAACACGGAAAAATACCGAATGGACTTTTGAGCTTCTTTCTGAACTTCTTAATGATCAGTAGGAAAAGACGTTTACCTTGCGTTAAAAGGATACCAAGCTATCCATTAAAGATAGTTCTGGAATTGAGTGACTCTTTTGAGTAATTTAGGGTGGTACCGCGAACCATTCGTCCCTATCGTTTTTGGGGACGAATGGTTTTTTTATTTATATATATAATTTAGGAGGATTTCGCTCATGAAGACAATTTTTTCAGGAATTCAGCCAAGTGGCACCATTACACTTGGAAACTATATTGGGGCAATGATGCAATTTGTTGAACTGCAAAATGATTTTAATTGCTACTTTTGCATCGTCGACCAACATGCGATAACGGTCCCGCAGGATCGGTTAGAGCTTCGAAAGAATATCCGCAGTTTAGCAGCCCTTTACTTGGCTGTTGGGATTGATCCAGAGAAAGCAACCTTGTTTATCCAGTCAGAAGTTCCAGCTCATGCCCAAGCAGGATGGATGATGCAATGTATTTCATATATTGGTGAATTGGAAAGGATGACTCAATTTAAGGATAAGTCAGCTGGTAAAGACGCGGTTTCCGCAAGTTTATTAACCTACCCTCCATTAATGGCCGCAGACATTCTTTTATATAATACCGATCTTGTTCCAGTTGGAGAAGATCAGAAGCAGCATATGGAATTAACGCGTGATTTAGCTGATAGATTTAATAAAAAATATGGGGAAGTTTTAACTATCCCAGATATTCGCATTCCTGAAGTAGGCGCAAGGATTATGTCATTGCAGGAACCTACAAAGAAAATGAGCAAATCTGACCCAAACAATAAAGCGTTTATTACACCTTTAGATGAGCCAAAACAAATTGTGAAGAAAATAAAAAGTGCGGTTACAGATTCTGAAGGGATTGTTAAATTTGATAAAATCAACAAGCCTGGAATCTCTAACTTGCTATCCATTTATTCCATTCTCAGCAATAAAACCATTCCAGAGATTGAAGAAATGTATCAAGGCAAAGGATATGGCGATTTCAAAGGCGATTTAGCACAAGTAGTAGTAGATGTATTTGAGCCAATCCAAGAAAAATATAATAACCTAATGGAATCAACAGAACTAGACAGAATCTTGGACAAAGGCGCTGAAAAAGCAAACCAAGTAGCAAGCAAAACCCTCAAGAAAATGGAAAATGCAATGGGATTAGGAAGAAAAAGACGCTAAAAAACAGGTCACGGAGGTTATTAACCTTTCCGTGACCTGTTTTTTAATTTACTTTAGGACCGTGCTCCATTTCCCATAACTTTTCAAAAAATGGCTGACCTTTTATTAGATTCTCACAAAATGTTTCATGCCGTTTAGACCATCCGTATTTTGTTTCCTCAAACAACTGTTGCCAAGCATTCTCAAAGTTTAATTCCTGAATAGCTGAGTAGCGCTCTGGGCACCATTCAGTAAACCAATAGCGTACTTCTGCCTCATTCTGAGATGTATGTAATTGATCAAGTGCCATAAATAACAACTGTTTTAGCTGACGCTCTTTTCGTGTTAATCCAGTCATTAATTCAGGCTCAGGTGATAAAATATGAAAATCCTTATCCACTGAACTCTGTTGAAAATGATATTTTTTTGCATCATGATTTGCAATCATCTCGTAAACAAGCTGTTCCTGTCTCGGTATGAGTCTGCTCTTTCTAATCGGTATTGAATATCCGATTGTATCAACTGCTAATATTCCAACCCCATCTGTAACCACGAAGCAATACTCAAGCTGAACTCTTTCATGGTTTTTTCTTAAATATGCCTTTTGAAAAATATCATCTAGAAGCTGTTGAGGTAATTCTGAGAGATCGTTCTCGATATAGTTAAAGAGAATCGGTTCTACTTTTAACAAAGGAGCTTGGTCTAACAGCTCTACACCGTCATCTTTGCGCCATTCATGAAAGTGGCACACATTATATCCGTTTTCTTCACCTTCAAACCAATTTACCCAAACATCATGAAGATACAACATTGTACAACCCCTCACTTCAAGAAACTGTTTGTCAATCAGTATGGGCAGACATAAGTTAATTTATTCCTGAAGAACCAAATACTATTTATTGAGCGCACAAAAAAAAGCCTATTTTTTTCGGCCCTTTTTTGGATAGTTATGTTCAGTCAATAAATACTTCTTTGCAGGCAAAGTAAAGGATAGTTTTGTAGAATAATGATTATGGCGATAATAATCTTCAACAATTTTAAAGCCCGCCGCGTATCCAAGTAATTTTGGAATCCTTCCTGCCCCATACAACAGATCATCATGTTTCTTTTCACTCTTTTTTACGTTTAAGTTGCCTTGTAAAAATTTTTCCCAGAAGTTATCTAATTCAGTTTCTGAATACATCGTACACCAATCAGCTAAATAGTTTCTCCCACAATGAACGAGAACTGAGTATTCTGCGAGCCCTTCGATAATAATAGAATCCAGTAAGGTATAATCATCGAATCTTTTAGTTTGTCTATTTAACCTGCAAATGTGATGGTATTCATGGACAAATAGGGCCTCTAACTCTCTTGAATTTAATCTATCTGAAAGAAATAAAAATATTTTATCCGGGTATGATACTCCACCCTTAACCTTTTCTTCTTGTCTAGAAAAGAAGCTTTTATTTTGACCAATTGGAAAAAGGTAGATAGGGATGTCTGGTCCTCCCCATTTCCTTTTATATTCCTGAAAAATACCTTCTACCTCTTCCCAAACCATGTTTTCCTTCATCGAGTTGAAAATTTCCTTAGTCAATCTAGATGCTCGATACATCCCGAAACCTGTTAATTGATTATAGATTTTGGGGGCACTTAGTCCCTTGAACGCAGAAACCAGCTTTTCGCATATTTTCGATGGAGTGTCAAACTCCTCGTCCAGCCATTTATCTGTTCGAATGATCCCCATTTCCTCACTCCATACCATATCATTTAGTTACATTTTATGACTGGTATGAAAAGTGGTTCGGGTATTGGTTGTCTTCATAAAAGAAAAATAGCCTGCCAGGTGTAACCCTGGTCAGGCTGCTTATTTTTCATATTTTTTGAAGACAATCGTTGCATTGTGGCCGCCAAAGCCTAGAGAGTTACTCATTGCTGCTTTTATTTCTTTTTGACGTGCCTTATTCGGGACATAATCTAAATCACATTCTGGATCTGCTGTTTCATAATTAATGGTTGGAGGGAGAATACTGTCTTTCATCGCAAGTACAGTAAAGATCGCTTCAACACCACCTGCTGCTCCCAGAAGATGACCAGTCATTGATTTGGTTGAACTGATTGCCAGCTTGTAAGCATGAACTCCGAAAACTTCTTTCACTGCAAGCGTCTCAAATTTATCGTTATACTCAGTACTCGTTCCATGAGCATTAATATAATCGATATCTTCAATACCTAGTCCAGCATCGTTAATGGCCATTTTCATTGCACGCGCGCCGCCCTCACCACCTGGGGCTGGTGCAGTTATATGATATGCGTCTCCCGTAGCACCATAGCCAACGATTTCAGCATATATTTTCGCACCACGTGCTAATGCGTGCTCTAATTCTTCGAGAACAATGATACCAGCGCCCTCACCGATAACAAAACCATCTCGATTTTTATCAAATGGTCTGCTTGCACTCTTAGGATCTGGATTTGTCGATAGAGCTGTATTCGCACAAAATCCAGCAACCGACATCTTTGTAATCGGCGCTTCTGCTCCACCTGTAATCATGGCATCAGCGTCACCTCGCTGAATGACTTTAAATGCGTCACCAATTGAATTCGTTCCTGTTGCACATGCTGTAACGGTACAAGAATTAAATCCTTTTGCACCTAGGGTAATTGAGACTTGACCAGTTGCCATATCAGGAATCAGCATTGGTACAAAGAATGGACTTACTCTCTTGTAACCTCTTTTTTGAAAGATTTCATATTGCTCTTCAAAAGTTTCCATTCCGCCAATACCTGAACCAATCCACACTCCAATACGGTGCGCATTTTCATCCGTAATCGTTAGTTTAGCATCTTCAACTGCCATCAGTGCTGATGCAACGGCATACTGAGTAAAACGGTCCATTTTTCTTGCATCTTTTCTTTCCATAAAGGATTCAGGATTAAAGTCATTAATCTGTGCGGCCACTTTTGCAGGATACTCTTCTGCATTTACTCTTGTTAAAGGTCCGATCCCAGACTTTCCTTCAATAATCCCTTTCCATGTTGTTTCAACATCTAATCCAAGCGGGGTAACCGCTCCTAAACCTGTTACCACAACCCTGCGCTTATCCATATAAGACATCTCCTTTAATACACTTCATTGTATATTTATCTAATTCCCTTTATTTACCCCATCTAATCGCAATGGCGCCCCATGTTAATCCACCACCAAAACCTACCATAACAACGAGGTCATCGTCTTTGATTTTTCCAGCCTCTATTTCCTCAACAATAGAAATCGGTATAGATGCCGCTGAAGTGTTCCCATATTTATGAACAGTCTTGGACATTTTTTCTATCGGAAGCTCAAGCCTTTGTCTAGAAGCTTCCATAATACGGATATTTGCTTGATGAGGGATAAGGAAATCAACATCCTCTTTTGTCAGTCCAGCCTTTTCGAGTACATTAATACAGCTTTCACCCATCTGTCGCACTGCAAACTTAAATACTTCCCGTCCATTCATAATAATATACTCTTCTTGGTATAAATGCTTAGCACCAGTTCCATCTGCACCCAACTCAAAGGAAAGAATACCTCTGCCTTCGGATACCTCTCCAACAATTACGGCTCCAGCACCGTCTCCAAATAGGACTGCAGTATTTCGGTCTTTCCAGTCGGTAATCCTTGAAAGTTTTTCAACACCCACCACCAAGACATGCTTATAAACTCCAGCTTCAACAAACTGCTTGCCAGTAACGATACCGTACATAAAACCAGCACAAGCTGCACTAACATCCATTGCCGCAGCTTTTTTTGCACCTAACCGTTCTTGAAGCATACAGGCTACAGAAGGGAATGGCTGATCTGGTGTTACGGTTGCAACCAAGATTAAATCGATATCTTCAGGAGTGATTCCAGCATTTTCAATGGCTTTTTGAGCAGCAGCAAACCCCATATCAGAAGTATTAGTGTTATCATCTGCGATACGACGTTCTTCAATGCCTGTCCGTGTTCGAATCCATTCATCTGTTGTATCCATTATTTTTTCTAAATCTGCATTGGTTACAATCTTTTCTGGTAAATACCTTCCAACTCCAATAATTCCAGCGTTCAAGGAATCATCCCCTTATATATTAATCTTTTATTATTATCAATTATTATGACTTGGTACTAATTTTATCAAATAAAAGTATGGTTAAGCAACAATTAAATAAACCATCCCCCGCTTATGTCCATACCATTTGTTCATAAACTTCATAATCTAAAGGAGAATCATACTATAAGGAGGGGGCAAATCATGGGAAAAGAAAGTAATCGAGATGATCGCTTTTCAAGAATGATGTTTGGGGATCGAAGAGAGAGTATACGGGGCAAACATCATAGTGTTCCTCAGTCGAATTCATCTTCACTTGATATTGAATCAATAATAGAAAACATAAGCAAATTAAGGGATTCCTCCCAAAACCTAAAACCATTACTTCAAATGGTTTATCCTTTCGTACAAGGATTTTTAAAGAAAAAATAAGCTGCCGTGGTATACGGCAGCTCTTTTATTTATCTGCATTTATGCGGTGAGCATGTTCTATTTGCCTAGTCAACGCAGCAGATAAGGGTACGGTACTAGGAACAATTATCTTGGTTAAATCCTCTTCCATTATTTCTGCTTTTGAATTGTTTAAACCCTGTTCGTTTATTTGAAGTAGTGCTGCACATAAATTCCATTGATCTCTTTTTCCACTTTGGAGCAGATATTTGCCAGGTTCCTTGTTTTCAATGATTTCTATAATGGATTTCACCGTATCCTCAACAAACAGGGCGTCACATGTTTCCTCCCGCAGTCCTTTAAATGGCTTACCTCTATCCATTTCCGTTAAAATGGAAGATTGAAACATAAAGGTTTCTGGCTGCCAGGGTCCAAAGACAGTTGGTAAATAAAGTATATAGCAATCCTTATTCTGAGAAATAATCCTTTTTAAGAAATCCTCGATAACAACTTCAGCTTTTGAATCAATCACATTTCTTAACAGTTGACTTGGAACCACAAATACAATATTTTCCCAGTTGTTCCTGTTGATTATTTTGCTTATCAATTGATCGGCTAGTAAGAAATCTTCCTTATGTCTCATATATAGGTCATAAACAGAGAGTACAATTGTTTCATATTCCGAAGAATGATTTGATATCTCCCCTAATGAAACCTCAGAAAAGTTAGCGTTTCTCCCAATCTCAAGTCGTTTTTCGTTAATCATATCCTCGTTTACTTCAGTCTCTAGTTGTACTCCCCTTACCTCAATCCCTTTATCAAGAAATGCTTTGCATACATGAAAATTCACAAAGTCAAATACTCCAATAACAACGACCTTGTCCATCACAATTCCTTCCTCCCCAAGCTTCATTAGTGAATCCTATGCGGATTCATGAAGAATTATATCTATATTAAGGAAGGAGGCGGCGAGCTTATAGCACCTTTTCGAACTGATTGAAAAACTTCTTCATCATATTTCCGAGCTGCTGCTTTTTTTCTGGAACAATATATGTTGGACTAATATTCGTATTAACGAGTAATTGTTGCAGCTGTTTAGATTGATTATAGGATTTACCACTGGACATCACATGAATAATCTTTATTGGAATACCAATATCCAATTTCACTTCATCTGCCATACTTTGAAGTTCGTGCTCAAGTGTAACTTGATCCTTCTTATGAGCAGCTGTCAATTCTCTCATTAGCTTTTTGTAGAAAAACTTGTGTTCTTTTTCAAGTTCGATATGTTTTTTTAAAGAAAGAATGGGATTTAATAAAACGACTGACCTTAGTTGCCCCTGCATTTTCTCCATTAATCTAACAGCCACTAGAGCCCCCATGCCTTCAGCTATTAGATGAACTTTATTATTTAGAATTTCACTTCTAATTACTTGCTGATACAGCCTTTGTGCAAGCTCTACAGCATGGTCACTTCCCCAGTTTCGCCCATACAAATTTGAGGAAAAAATAGTATATCCTGATTCTTTCAATTGGTTGATAATGGACAGTTTTCCTTCATTCTGGGTCCAAAAGCATTTGCTATCATCAACAAAATGCCTTTCATCTCCAATTATTAAAATTCCAAAACCTGTGGGCTTTTCAGGGTAATGGATGATATTCCACTGAGTATCCATCTGAAAATTCCGGTTCTCCATCGCTAAATCTCCTTTTACATATTTCCTCAAAATATTGTATGTGATTTCACATGAGGCGAAAGGGAATATAGCCTATTGGACAACTATACATCCGTATTTTTATTGTTAAACCTGGGTGTTTACTTCTCTTAGACCTGCTTTCCGGAGAGTTTTCAATTTTTGCTTTTATTATTTCAATAGCATATGGTAATATTATTAGAGATGATAAATAGGGTAGAGGTGAAAGATAGTGCGTTACTTTTGGACTTTTTTTTGGGTGTTTGTTTTAGTGCAAATGCTTTCATATGTAGTTAGTTCAATGACAGAAGGTGGAGTATTCAACTTCCAGTCAGGTGCCATTGTTTCTGTGGGCATTTTCATTTTGATTGTTATTGCAACGGCAGTACTTCCTAATGATCCTGTTGAAAAACACTAAATAATGTGAAGAAAGGTCATCCTTTAACCGGATGACCTTTTTTTGATTTCCTTACTGTATAGATATGGTTAATTCCCCATTATCAGTTGTAACACTGACGACGGAATGGTCGTGAACATTGCCAGCAATAATGGCCCTTGCAAGTTTTGTCTCAATATTACGTTGGATAAATCGTCTTAATGGTCTTGCCCCATAGATAGGGTCAAAACCATTTACCGCAATGAACTCTTTCGCACTATCCGTAATATTTATTTCAATTTCCTGTTCTTTCAGCCTGCTTTGAAGTTCCTTCATCATTTTTACGACGATATCTTTTATTTCATTTAACGATAAAGGTTTAAATAGGATTGTCTCATCTATCCTATTTAAAAATTCAGGGCGGAAATGACTCTTTAGTTGCCCTAGCACCTTTTCCCTTGTTGACTCTGAAATCTCAATTTCGTCTTCATGTCGTTCCAATAAGAAATGAGAACCGATATTGGATGTCATGATAATGACAGTGTTTTTAAAATCGACTATTCGTCCTTGTGAATCTGTAATTCTGCCATCATCAAGTGCTTGCAGGAGAATATTAAATACCTCAGGGTGCGCTTTTTCAATTTCATCCATCAGGATTACGGAATACGGCCTTCTTCTAACGGCTTCTGTTAACTGCCCGCCTTCTTCATAACCGACATACCCTGGAGGGGCACCAATTAGCCTTGAAACAGCGTGTTTCTCCATATATTCCGACATATCGATTCGTATCATTTGTTCTTCACTATCAAACAACGCCTCTGCAAGTGCTTTAGCTAGTTCAGTCTTTCCTACACCTGTAGGTCCTAGAAACAGGAATGACCCAATCGGTCTGTTTGGATCCTTGATTCCGGCACGTGCCCGCAATACCGCGTCGGCAACTAATTGTACGGCTTCATTTTGCCCGATTACTCGTTCATGTAGCAGCGCTTCTAATCTAAGAAGTTTCTCCCTTTCACCTTCAACCAGCTTAGATAGTGGAATACCAGTCCACCTTGAGACAATATTTGATATCTCTTCTCCGGTAACCTCCTCTCGAAGTAACCGTTCATTTTTCGCCGTTTGTGACTCAAGCTCCTTTAATTCTTTTTCCGCCAATGGAATCTGACCATGGCGCAGCTCTGCAGCACGGTTTAGATCATATTTATCCTCGGCCTGTTGTAATTCTCTTCGAAGTTTCTCAAGTTGTTCCCTTTTCTCCTGCAATTTTTGTATTCCTTGTTTCTCATGAAGCCACTGGGCTTTCATGCTGTTTGCCTGGTCTTTTAATTCTGCGAGTTCCTTTAACAGGGACTCAAGCCTTTTCTTACTCGCCTCATCCTGTTCCTTTCTCAAGGCTGCTTCTTCAATTTCCAACTGCATAACTCTGCGGGTTACCTCATCAAGTTCTGTTGGCATTGAATCAATTTCTGTTCGAATAAGGGCACATGCTTCATCCACTAAATCAATTGCTTTGTCTGGCAGAAAGCGATCGGTTATATAACGGTCGGATAATGTTGCGGCAGCCACGAGAGCATGATCATGTATTTTTACCCCATGGTGAACCTCAAATCTCTCTTTTAACCCACGTAAGATAGAAATTGTGTCTTCAACATTAGGCTCTTGAACAAGTACCTGCTGAAATCTTCGTTCTAGTGCAGGATCCTTTTCAATATATTTACGATGTTCATCGAGGGTTGTGGCCCCAATACAATGAAGTTCTCCACGAGCGAGCATAGGTTTCAGCATATTCCCTGCATCCATAGCTCCATCCGTTTTTCCTGCCCCCACAATGGTGTGAAGCTCATCAATAAATAACAGGATCCGTCCTTCACTTTTTTTCACTTCATTCAATACTGCTTTTAATCTTTCTTCGAATTCACCTCTGAACTTAGCCCCAGCAATCAATGCACTCATATCCAGCGAGAAAATCGTTTTATCTTTCAACCCCTCTGGAACGTCTTTCCTAACAATCCGCTGGGCCAGTCCCTCAACAATTGCGGTTTTTCCTACTCCCGGTTCACCAATTAATACAGGATTATTTTTGGTTTTTCTTGAAAGAATTCTAATGACATGACGTATTTCTGCGTCCCTTCCAATAACCGGGTCCAGTTTACCTGCTTTCACTTCTGCTACAAGGTCTCTTCCATATTTATTAAGCGCATCGTAAACGGCCTCTGGATTTTGTGATGTCACTCTTTGGTTCCCCCTTATTTCCTTAATTGCAGCTAAGATATTATCCGGAGTTTTCCCATTAGATAGCAGGATTTTCTTCATTTCCGAATCATTTGCATAACAAGCTGCTAATAAAATATGTTCAATTGAAATAAAGTCATCAGTAAACTTGGAAGCAAAATCTTCGGCACTAACAAACAACCGCTGCAGCTTGGATGTAATGTATAACTTCCCTTGCTCGGCACCACTTCCTGTAACTTGTGGTTTTTTATCAAGGACAGCCTGCAATGCTCTTTCAACGTTTTCCGTTCGGATATCTGCTTTCGTTAATATAGCTGCTAATAAACTATCCTCTTGGTGTAGTAACGTTAAGAATAAATGGGGTTCATCCACCTCTTGATGATTGCTTTTTACTGCTAAAGATTGAGCATCTAAAATACCCTTTTGCAGCCTCTCAATCATACGATTTAAATCCATATTATTCACCTCTTTGACCATTTTTGACCTATTTATTTTTATTATATACGAATATTAATGAAATATAAAAAAAAAGCCATCCAAGGATGACTTTTTCAAATTATTAAGGTTTATGCTGGTAAGTCCAAACGCGTTCATCATTTGAGTTTTCAGGGAACCTATCTCCTGCTTTAAGCCTAATCTTTTTTGGATTATTGACATTTGACTCCGTATCACCGATTTCTACATATACACCGTTATTTGGTGCTTTTTGTCCAGGCTTAAAATGACGACTTTGGCCCATTTTTTCTGTCCCTCCTTTTTCTGTACAATCTTATTATTTCCATTTAATCTTGGGGCATTAAAGGAATTATTATGAAATACAACTACCTTTCATGAGATGATATTTTGACGATTGTATGAATTTATGCCAGAAATATTGATATATAAGCGTTGTTAACAATATAATTATAGTATTATCTAGTAAATGAAACCCTTGACTGACATTTATTTAGGAAAGCAAATCAGCGATTTATTTCGCCCCTTTAAGGTGGTTATTCTTATGCAGTCAATAAAAGAAATACCTGTAAAGTTAACACAACTGTTTGATACGGTTCACCATATGAAGAAAATTGAAAAAGGCACATTTTTGTTCCAGGAAGGTTCCACTGCAAATGAATTGTATATTGTCAAAAGTGGAATCATACAAATCAGCAAGATAATTCCAGATGGCCGGGAACTTACATTAAGAATGTGTTCAAAAGGGGACTTTATTGGGGAACTTGATCTGTTTTCTCTTGCACCTAAGTACTTGTTAAGCGCCCGCGTGGCTGAAAGCGGCGAAGTAGCAGTTATTATGAAGGATGTACTCGAGGAGAAGTTTGGAAAGAACCATGAACTGTCACTTGAGTTTATGAAATGGATGAGCCTGCAGTATCGAAAAACCCAAACCAAATTTCGAGACTTGGTTCTTCATGGTAAAAAAGGTGCATTATTTTCTACGCTCATTCGAATTACTAACAGCTATGGTATAAAAACGAATCAAGGAATTCTTATTGAATTACCGTTAACGAATCAAGAACTGGCTAATTTTTGCGGTACATCACGTGAAGTAGTCAACCGGTTGTTAAGTGACTTAAGAAAAACAGGAATTATCTCCATTGATAAAGGCTCCATTACTATTCATGACTTAGATTATCTAAAAAATGAAATTGATTGTGAAGACTGTTCTCCAGAAATCTGTAAAATAGACTAAATAAAAAATCGGTCAGTTTTGACCGATTTTTTATTTAGTCTATTAGAAACAAACATATAATCCCCAATTTGTATTTTAGCGCAAATATGTATGCTCCACAGTGATAAAAGTACCATTTTTGACAATTTTATTAATTATTTTCATCAGTATTATGAACAAGCTTCATCAAATCTTTCGAGATCTCCATCAGTGCCAGTTCCTCTGAAATATAAAACACTGGAACCTCCAACTGTCCTCTAACTATATCTATCAATTCTTTCTTCCAAACCAGGACTGTCTTAATGTTAGATACACTGGAAATAAGTAAAAGATCGTTTTCGTCTTTAATAATTAGTAATTTCGGATAAGATTTCTTTTTATGTCCCTCAATTAAAATAATATCTGGTCTAAAGAAATCCACAAATCTAATTTGTTCTTCAAGTGTTAAAGCAGTTTCATCTGCTTGCAGGCATAACCTGCCCTCTCCTTCAACCAACGAAGCAACTGCTCCAGCGTTTATGTGCTTAGCTGAGTCCTTTTGAGAAAGAATGTCTGGTCGTCCTCCGTGCCCATGGTGCTTTATGGTAACGGTCTTAAAACCTTCATTTTTTAAGATTCCAATGAGCTTCAAAATGATAGTGGTTTTACCGCTATTTTGGTATCCCACGATTTGATAAATGATTGGCTTTACCAAGGCCATTCACTGCCTGCTTGATCTTCAAGCAACAAAATTTCAACCTCATCACCTGCTTTAAAGCTTCTTGTCCCTCCAGGAAGAATCATCAACGAATTAGCTCCAGAAAGACTCATAATAATATTGGATTTGTCTAAACCGCTAGGTGTTGCACTTAATTTCCCTTCCTTGATTGAAAAGGTACTGCGGACAAATCTTGTGAATGGATTAGCCTTAGGAAAATCAACCTCTAGGACTGCTTTTTCTTTTCGCAAGTGTGGAGTAGTAGAAAACAGCATTTTGCGAATGATTGGCCGTGCAAACAACTCGAAACCAACATAGCAGGCAGAAGGATTGCCTGATAAACCAAATAGCAGTTTCCCTTCTAATTGAGCTACTGTTGTAACACTTCCAGGTCTCATGGCAACTTTATTAAATAAAACTTCTGCACCCAGCTTTTCATAAATGGCCGGTAAATAATCAAAATCACCAACAGAAACGCCGCCCGTTGTAATAAGTATATCTACTTTCTGTAGAGCAGTTTTTATTGATGTAAAACATGTTTCAAAAACATCCGGAAGCTTGCCATAATAGTGAACAACTGCTCCAGTTCTCTGTATTTGGGCGGCGATCATATGTGAATTACTATTTCTGATTTTACCAGGTACTAATTCTTCGTCCACTTCCAGCAATTCTGTTCCAGTGGCAAATAACCCAATTATTGGTTTTTTAGCAACAGGAACCGAGTTGTAGCCAAAAGTGGCCAGCATTGCTTGAATCCCAGGGTTAATCAGCGTTCCCTTTTTTACTAGAACTTCACCTTCCTTGGCATCTTCGCCTCGATAGGAGACGTTATCACCCTTTTTAAAGCTTCGTTTTATCGACATATATGGCAACCCATTTTTCTCGTATGCTTTTGCGACCTCAAACATGACCACTGCGTCTGTTCCCTCTGGCATCATTGCCCCGGTCATAATTCTAACTGCTTCGTAGGCTCTAATGATCTTAGAAGACGTCATTCCTGCGCCAAGATGGTCGACCACTTTAAATTCTACTGGATTATTTAAAGAAGCTTCTTTTGTATCTATAGACCGGACAGCGAACCCGTCATATGGTGCTCGATCAAAATGTGGAACATCGCTAGTAGCAATTAAGTCTTCTGATAAAAAACGCCCATAGCTTTCATCAATTGATACATATTGTGTTTTTCCAACTAAATGGTATTCCATTATTTTTTTAACTGCATCCCCAATCGGGATTGGTTTTCTTCTCTCTAACAAATCCATCACTCCTGCAGGAAACATATCAAATTAATTATCATTATAAGCCTAACGAATAGTCACAAATATAGCAAACATCACAACATAAGACAAAAAATTATTAAAACATGTCAAATGTGTGATTCAGGTCACCTACTTTTTTTGGGGAATACCTTATTCTTAAGCTAGAAACTACCAAAAACATTAGGAGGAAAATATGATTACTTTCCCTTTTACTACAAATACATTGGTTAGAGACATTGTTAATGAAATGCCAAAAACGAGTAATGTGTTCAAGAAATTCAGAATCGACTTTTGCTGCGGTGGAAATATAGCTTTATCCGAGGCAATTGCTGCAAATGGAATAAATGAAGAAGCAATCATGGCGGAACTAAAAGCAGTATTTGAAAAAAACAATTCCGCTGAAACAGATGTAGAAATTTGGACAAAGTCGGATTCAACTACGATTATTGATCATGTTATCAACTATTATCACCGTACATCTGAAGAAGAATTATCATTGCTTAGCCCTTATGTTACAAAGGTTTCCCGTGTGCATGGTGACAGTCATCCAGAGCTTTTAAAGGTTCATGAATTATTTTATGAATTCAAAAAAGAATTATTGGAGCATATGGCCAAAGAGGAAGCAGTTGTCTTTCCGTTAATCAAACAACTTGCTGATGGAACAGTAGAAAATCGTGAAGAAGCGATTAACATGATTGTTGAGCTAGAAAAAGAACATGATCATGCAGGTGAAATCTTAAGACAGATTCGTGCTGTAACTTCTGATTACACTTTGCCATTAGACGCTTGTGGAACCTACCGTTTAGTTTATAAACGCTTAGAAGACCTAGAAGGACTAACATTTATGCATGTGCATTTAGAAAATAATATTTTATTCCCTAGATATTTTTAATTAGGGTAAGTCAAAGAGGCTGAATAACAGCCTCTTTTTCTATGAAAAAAGCCCCTCTTTTTAGAAAGAGAGGTTTAGCCGCCGATATAGGACATTTCAATTTTTTTGCGATTCTTTGCTGTCTCCTCTGTTCTTTCATCCGAATATCTGTCATTTCGACCGTTCCAAATGTCTGTTATTCGGTTTCGCAGCTCTTCATCTGTTGCACCATTTCTCATAAAGTTTCGGATATCATGACCATTTCCATTAAATAAACAGGTAAAAATTTGTCCATTTGCCGAAAGTCGCGAGCGCGTACAACTGCTGCAGAAAGACTCTGAGACAGACGAGATAAAGCCAACATTAACGTCTGTGTTCGTATAATTATATAATTTTGCTACCTCACCAAAATAGGCAGGATCAAGAGATTCTAATTGATAGTGCTCTTTAAGTATGTTGTAAATCTGTTTTTTTGTGATCACATCATCCAATTTCCAGCCATTAGATGAGCCAACATCCATATACTCAATAAAGCGGAGCTCAAATCCATTTTTTAAGCAAAAATCTGCCATTGGGATTATTTCTGAATCATTAAGACCCTTTTTAACAACCATGTTAATTTTGACTTTGAGACCAGCTTTCTTAGCAGCTTCAATTCCATCTAACACAGGTTGGGTGCCGACACCACGTCCGTTTATAGTCCCAAACAGCTCATCGTTTAATGTATCGAGGCTTATGTTCACTCTTTTTAATCCAGCCTCTTTTAATTTATCAGCGAGTTTAGGAAGAAGTACTCCGTTTGTCGTTAAAGCGATGTCTTTTAAGCCATCAATTTCTGATAGCTTTTTCACTAGAATTGGAAGGTCTCTGCGAAGCAGTGGTTCCCCGCCCGTTAGACGAATTTTCTCTACTCCAACACTTACAAAAGCTTTTGCTACTCTTTCAATTTCCTCATATGTCAGCAGCGCACTTTTCGGCAGAAACTCAAAATCATCACCAAATTGGTCTGCAGGCATGCAATATTGACAACGGAAGTTACAACGATCGATTACCGAAATTCTTAAATCACGTAATGGGCGATCTAATTTATCTTTAATAATGGTCTTTTCCATTCATATCAACTCCATTATTTTAAAAGCGAATAATATAATGCAAGTGTAACATCTATGAATTAAAAATACTGTTACTTTATTCACTATCATAACATTTCTTTTGCAATTTTTTAACGTGTTACGTTTAATTATTTGAGTTTTCACTATATTGTCATTGTTTACTCCTCACGAAGGTCAAAACGTAAGTTAAAATAATACTAACGAAACTAGAAGATGAGTCAAAAAATGACTTTGAGGTGAGATGCATGTTGACTAAAATGAAACCAACTCATTCATTAGAAATAAAAGAGCTGCTTAAATTTGCTGACCGAAAAATTAAAAGTGAGAGAGGAACCTATTTATTTCAAGAGGGAATGCTCGCTGAAGAACTTTATATTGTTTTTTCTGGTAAAGTACAAATTAGTAAAATTACTTCCGATGGACGTGAACTTTCCTTAAGAATATGTGGAGAAAATGATATTTGTGGAGAATTAACACTATTTACCGACAATCCAAGATATTTATTAAGTGCTAAAGTATTGGAGGAAGGAGAAATCGTTGCCATCAAGAAAGATGTCATTGAAAGTGAAATTTTCCAAAATAGCAAACTTGCTTTCGAGTTTATGAAATGGATGAGTGACCATTTCCGTAAAACACAGACAAAATTTCGTGATCTTGTCTTAAATGGGAAACGAGGAGCACTTTTTTCTACTCTCATCCGCATGTCTAACAGCTATGGTATTCATAAAGAAAATGAAATATTAATTGATTTACCACTAACCAATCAGGAACTGGCAAACTTTTGCGGAACCTCGAGAGAGAGCACGAACCGTATCCTAAGTGAATTGAAAAAAGATAAAATCATTAATATTAAAAAAGGAAAAATTTCTATTCTAGATTTGCAATATTTAAAGGATGAAATTGGTTGTGAAAATTGCCCTGCTATCTATTGCAATATTGAATAGTGATATGGAAGCAATCGAACTCGATTGCTTCCTTACTTTTTATTGCGCTTGTTTTTCACGCATTGCTTGTGGAATATACACACAGAACGGTTCACTTTCCAAATAATCCCCTGTCATCGCATAAGCTCTAGATCTTGAGCCGCCGCATACATGACGGAATTCACATACTCCGCATTTACCTTTATAAAGATCTGGGTTTCTTAATGATTGGAATACTGGTGAGTCTCGGTAAATCTCCGCTAATAGTGTTTCACGGACATTTCCTGCTTTAACTGGTAATAATCCGCTTGGATACACATCTCCAACATGAGAGATAAAGACAAAGCCATTTCCATCATTAACACCTTTAGGTGCTCGTCCAAGTCCGTCAATCGAACCTGTTAAGCCTTGTTCTGTTAAGGCACTTAAATAATTTATTTCATCTGTCTGATTTTTTGCCTCGCGCATTTTTTGCTGGATAACAACACGGCGATAGTGTTGGGCAGCGGTAGTCTTAATATCGAAGGAAACTCGCTTACTAAGGTCATATAACCATCTGAATACCTTCTCATGTTCAACAGGTGAAATCATATCAGACTCCTGTCCTCTTCCTGTTGGTACAAGGAAAAAGACACTCCAAAGTACGCATCCTAAGTCCTCAACCATTTTTGCCATTTCATCAAGGTATTCTATGTTGTATCTAGAAATAACTGTATTTATTTGAATGGGAATTTCAAGTTCATGCAAATATTTAATTCTCTCCATTGTAAGATCAAAAGAACCTGCTGTTCCACGGAAGTGATCGTGAACAGCCGCCGTTGGTCCATCAATACTGAAAGCCCAGCGGGAAAGCCCCACTTCCTTCGCTTTTTCAATCGCTTCTTTTGTCACATTTGGAGTAGCACTTGGGGTCATGGAAACTCTAACGCCTTTTTCTACTGCATATTTTGCTATATCAAAAACATCTTGTCTCATTAAGGGGTCTCCACCCGTGAAGACCAGCATTGGATTATTCATTTCGTATATTTGATCGATAAGGTTCTTACCTTCTTCAAATGTTAGTTCACGTGGGTCTCTTCTTAATTGAGCTTCCGCACGACAGTGTAAACAAGCTAATTGACATGCACGTGTAAGTTCCCAAATCACAATAAATGGATCTTTATTAAAATCACGGCCAAAAGCCATATGAAACGCCTCCTAAAACGGCTATTTCAAAAACCAAACAGCCTTATTACCTGTAATTATATATAGGTTTCCACTACGGATAAGTGAACTACCTCACACTGCTTATCAAAAAATATGTCCACATTGTGAAGTAAAAAAGACAGCAAAATTGCTGTCTTTTTCTTAACGAATTCCTAATGCGATTTTTGCATAACGTGACATCATGTCCTTGTTCCATGGCGGGTTAAACACGATATTAACCTCGACCTCTTTTACTTCAGGAATATCGGCTAATGCTCGCTTCACTTGGTCAACAATGGTTCCTGCAAGAGGACAGCCCATGGAAGTTAATGTCATGGTAATCGTTACATTTCCTTCATCATCCATTTCTGTTTCATACACTAATCCTAAATTAACGATATCAACACCTAACTCAGGGTCAATAACAAGCTCTAAAGCACCCATAATATTTTCTTTTAACTCTTCATTCATCTGTATCACTCCTTATAATTATTGTAGTAAATGTTTCTCAAACCATTCAACCATTGCCTTTAATCCTTCTCTGCTTACCTTATGGTCAGCATACTCATCTGTAATGAAGCGGATATTTTCTGGTTTTTTACTATAGTTGTCCTTTACAGATTGATAAAAACGGTATGTTAACTCATATGGTACAATAGGATCTTTTTTTCCATGCCAAAATAACAAGGGTCTATTTTCTAGCCTATTGGGTTGATGGCTCAAATCATATTGACGTAAGACTGATAATTGCTCTGCAATTTGCTCATCAGTAAAAGAAAGGGTAACACCAACGTTTTTCATTTGTTTTAATTGCCAATGTAAATATTCCTCATATGCTGGCATCCCCATTAAGCTAACTGCAGCTTTGACCCATTTATATTTGGTTAGAGCACCCAAGGTCACAATACCACCCATAGAGGTTCCAGCAAGTCCAATTTTTTCCGGGTCTGCTAATCCTTCTTCTACATAGTATTCCTTATAATCGTTTAATTCATGGATCGTCTTGATGACAATTTCCCAAAAATGACCGTATAGATCTCTTTCGGTTAAACCTTGTTCCCTTTCACCATGGTAGATTGCCTCTGGCAGGATGACTCGAAAGCCCTTTTCCGCTAATAAATAGGCATAATGCAGATTATTCTCCTTGGTACTAGTGAAACCATGGGTAAAAATAATAAGCGGAAGTTTCTTTTGTTGTATACTTTTTTTTACTATATGTAGGAAGGGATTATGATTCAGCAAACTTTTTTCAACGATAATCACGTAGGTAAATCCTCCTGGGTAAAATAATTATATCTGAAAGTAAAAACTAATGAAGTAAATTTTTTTACAGGTATGGTATAAAATTGTTAACATAGTAATTATAATGGTATGACTTTCCAACAAAGAAGAAAATCCATAGTTGTAGTGTATCATTTCGTTAACCATTTATCTAAAGCTTCGACTTATTGGTTGAGAAAACGATTCAAAAAGGAGTCAATATGGCAGAAAAACATTTAATCGCATTGGACTTAGATGGAACTTTATTAAAAGATGATAAAACCATTTCCGAGAAAACGAAAAAAGTTTTAAGTAAGGCTAGAGAAGAAGGGCATGTTGTGATGATTGCAACAGGAAGACCTTTTCGTTCAAGTGAACCTTATTATCACGAGCTCGGGCTGGACACACCTATTGTTAACTTCAATGGTGCCTTCATGCATCATCCACTTGATTCCAGTTGGGGATTTTATCATGACCCTCTCGACGTAAAAGTTGCCAAAGAGATTGTCGAGGCGTGCCGGTCCTTTCAATTTTACAATATTATTGCCGAAGTAATCGATGATGTTTATTTCCACTATCATGATGAAAAGCTTTTAGATATTTTTAGTATGGGCAATCCAAACGTAACAACGGGCGATTTACGAAATTACTTAAAAGATTCTCCTACTAGTTTGTTAATTCATACAGAGGAAGATGAATTAAAAAATATACGCAAGCATTTGTCTGAGGTTCATGCAGAAGTGATTGACCACCGCAGCTGGGCTGCGCCATGGCATGTCGTTGAAATTATTAAGTCAGGGATAAGTAAAGCTGTTGGTTTAAAAAAGGCCTCTGAATACTTCAACATTCCCGCTGAAAGAATTATTGCTTTTGGCGATGAAGATAATGATTTAGAAATGCTTGATTATGCAGGCCGCGGGATTGCGATGGGTAATGCAATTGATAAAGTCAAAACGATCGCAAATGAAGTAACTCTGACAAATGAGGAAGACGGGATCGGGGTATATTTGTCAGAGTTGTTAAACTTAAAATATTGATAGTGGTTCACCATTGTTTACCTAAATGAAAAACTTTCAATGGAGCATACTATTTTTGTGAGGCGCTGCAGTGCTTCATACCAAGCTCACCAAATTGGAGGGATTACAATGGGTAAACGAAACAAATCAAAACGCTTTGTCCAGCAAGGAGTGGATACCGTTAGTAAGCATGATGAACGTATTCCTTACCACATGACCTACGCTGAAGCGGAAGCCCAGAAAATGGCCAATGTGCGTGAATCCTCGCTTGGGGGAATATAACGATGGGAAATCAGTTGTTCCAAGAAGCAAGAAGATTTGTTGAGATGGCAAAATCTGCCGACCCTGCTGAACGCGATTCTGTGATTTCGAAGGCAAAGAATGCATTAAGTTCCGCCTATGCTAATTCAACCTTCGCAGAACAAAGTCAGCTCCAAGAAATGCAAAATGAGCTTGATCAACTTAAATAATGGAAAAGCTGGCACGTGTTTTAGGAACGTGCCAGCTTTTCTTTTTATGGAAGAGTAAATTTCATTATGCTGATTAATGATTGGTCGTTACTTAATGGTTTGTTATTAATTTTACTTGGTAAAAGAGTCGCCTTAACAGTGTATTCTCCTGCAGGAACTCTTTTTCCATTTACTTTGTAATCCCAATTTTCTACTTTTCGAAAAGTTTGTTGCGGTTCAATTTTAATGGTTTGTAGTGCCTGTAAAAAGAAGCGTCCTTTTGAATATCGATATACTTCATGCCCAGATTGGTCAGTAACAGTAATCTCATAAAATTGTGAGGTAGGAAACTCAAAATGCAATGGAGCTTCCTCATTATTCTTAATAAGAAGTTCAAATTCCACTCTCTCATTTCCTGCATAAGGAACAACTGAAAACTGAAATTGCTCACCATAACTTGCCTCTCCTTTTAAACTAAAGGAAAAAAGAAACAAAATCACACTTAAAACAATTCTCACGATTTACACCCTCCCTATTCCCGTCTAAAAAATCCATAAATCCCTGTTGTCTGAATAATATTCGTGAATGCATTAGGATCAACCTCAGCGATAATTCGTTCCAAATCATATAGCTCATAACGGGTGATAACAATCATCAACATGTCCCTTGCTTCGTTAGAAAAAGCTCCTTTTGCAGGAATCATCGTAATACCTCTAACTAGCTGAGAATGAATCGCTTTCTTTAGTTCATCTGCTTTTTTTGTAATAATCATTGCAGTAAGCTTAGCGTGTCTAGTATGGATTGCGTCCACTGCTCTTGTAGAAGCATACAAAGAAACAATTGTATACAGGGCTTTTTCCCAGCCATATAAAAAGCCAGCGGTAATGATGATAACAGCATTCATAATAAACATATAACTGCCAATTGGTTTATCCTTCATCCTTGATAAAACCATCGCAATAATATCAAGTCCGCCTGTTGAAGCCCCCCATTTTAGGGTAATTCCGACACCTACGGCTAAAATTACACCCCCAAATACTGAATTAAGGAGAATATCTTTTGAAACCTGTGTAATTGGAATTAATTCTAAGAAAAGTGATGATAACGCTACACTTAAAAAACTATAAATGGTAAAGGACTTACCTACCTTCAACCAACCAAGGATGGCTACAGGAATATTAAGCAACAGCAATAAGAATCCCATTGATATATTTAATGGTGTTTGGTCACTTATTACTTTTGATAATAATTGTGCTACTCCAGTAAATCCGCTAGAATACACATTTGCTGGAATTAAAAATAAATTTATTGCCAGAGCATTTAGGAATGCACCCACAATAACAATAATTGTTTTTTTGGTCTGTTGCCATAACAAAAGCACCATCTCCTTTAATTTTTTAAGGTGTTATCTCTAAAGCTGATAATTGTATTTTTGATGTGAAACCGATAAACTTAAATTAACTATATTAGCTTGAAAGCAGGTGAGCTTTATGCCAGTAAAAATACTTGCAGACAGCGCATGCGATTTACCAAAAGATTTTTACTCTGAACATAACGTCACATTATTCCCACTAAAAGTGCAAGTTAATGGGCAAGAATATGAGGATGTTAAAACAATTGATCCTAAAACGGTTTATGACGCCATACGCAGCGGCGATGTTCCTAAAACGTCTCAAGTTTCTCCTTTATTATTTGAGGAAGTCTTTACTGAAATGGCTGAAAATAATGAAGATGGAATATATATTGCTTTCTCTTCAGCATTATCTGGTACATATCAGACATCTGTTATGATTCTTGACCAAGTGAAGGAAAAATATCCAAACTTTAATTTAACTATTGTGGATACGAAGTGTGCCTCACTTGGATTTGGCCTTATCGTCAAAGAAGCAGCAAGGCTTGCTGCAGAAAATGTGTCAAAGGAAGCAATACTTAAAGATGTGTTATTCCGAAGTCAGCATATGGAGCATTTGTTTACCGTAGAGGATTTAGATTATTTAGCCAAAGGCGGTCGTGTCTCAAAAGCTTCAGCTTTTTTGGGTGGATTACTAAATATAAAACCTATTTTGAATGTAGAAGATGGGAAACTCGTTCCAATTGAAAAAATACGAGGAAAAAAGAAAGTTTATAGACGAATAGTTGAACTGATGAAAGAACGCGGTGTAAGTTTTGATGATCAAACAGTTGGCATTAGTCATGCAGATACCGAAGATACTGTTTTAGAAGTAAAAGCAATGATTGAGGAAGAACTGCATCCAAAAGAAGTCTTTATTACTTCTATCGGTTCAACAGTCGGCGCACATACTGGACCAGGAACCATTGCAATTTTCTTTTTAAATAAATTACCATAAATAAAAAAAAGCGGGAAAGCCCGCTTTTTTATTTATGGTCTGTTTTCTTTGAATACTGATTTTTTCCTGCTTGACGATTCTTCTCACGCATCATATTTTTTTCGTGTCTTAATGCATTATTATCTTGAGCCTTTTTATCATTATCTGATGTATGCGGCATACTCATACCCCTTTCAAAATGCTTTCACTAGTAGTGTTATCAATTTAAAAAAGAGTATGTAGAAAAAAGTTAATCTTTCTTCAGATAAGTCCAGCTTCCTTCTTGGTAAACCCTGCCGTCTTTCATAAGTTTTCCAAGCCCCCGCTTAAACGCACCCTTACTCATTTGAAAACGTTCTTGTATATCCTCAGGCATACTTTTATCATTAAATGGCATAGCACCATTTCTGCTCATTAAATACTCAAAAATCCGTTCAGCTTCAAGGTCCTGTGATTCCTGTTTTCTTGGAAGTAACGACACATTTACTGTTCCATCTTCCTTAACATCAATTATCCGACCTTCTACCTTTTGTCCTAATCTCGGCTCTTCCTGTCTTTGTGATTCATGAATGAATCCTTTATACCCCTCAATGGTGTAGACCCAGCTTCCGACCTTGGCTGTACGATAGATATGCCCTTGTATATTTTTGTTAAAATCCTTTCTGGTCGCCTTTGTTGAAATCGATTCAATGACAGGGTCTGTCGCTAGCCTTGCATATAGCAAATAATTGTTATTTACTCTTAGTGTTGCGTAGACTAAATCACCTGGCTTCGGCCAAACTGACTTATGGACTGGAAGATCATCAATCCCTAATAATAAATCCTTTTTAATCCCAATATCTAAAAATACACCAATATTTGGGTTGGTATCAACAACTTTAAGCCAAGCATATTTCCCAATAGCTATTTCAGGTATAGTGGTAGAGGCAGACGTTCTGCCTTCGGAATCCACATAAAGAAACACCTCGACGGATTCTTCTACCTCATATTCTCGGTCCGCCTCATTTATATGCAACAAAACATCTTCATTACCATCTGTTAAAAAATAGCCGAAATCTGCTTTTCGTGCCACCGTTAATGTAACTGTTTGACCAATAAGTTCTTGTAAAGACATCTTACCTCACCTTTTCTTTCCTATCATTATCCATAGGGTTGTTTGAACTGCTATATTTTACTATAATGTACCCATAAAGGGAAACTTTAGCAGTACGATGAATACTAAATACCTTTATTAAAATTATATTGGAGGTATTATTACTATGGCCAAAGATGAATCTTTTGATATTGTATCCAAAGTAGAATTTACGGAAGTCACAAATGCAATTACCGCAACGATGAAGGAAATTAAGACCCGTTATGATTTTAAGGGCAGCAAAAGTGAGGTTACCCTGGATAAAGAAGATCTTGTTCTAGTTTCAGATGATGAATTTAAGATGGATCAACTAAAAGACGTCTTGCTAGGCAGGTTGATCAAAAGAGGTGTTCCTGTTAAGAATCTCGATTATGGAAAAATGGAAAAGGCCTCTGGCGGTACTGTTCGCCAAAGAGCCAAGCTTGTTCAAGGCATTGATAAAGAAAATGCTAAGAAAATTAACACGATTATTAAAAATAGCGGTCTAAAGGTAAAAAGCCAAATTCAAGACGATCAAGTCAGGGTTAGCGGTAAAAACCGTGATGATTTACAAAAAATTATCGCGCTTGTACGTGAAGCAGACCTTACCGTCGATGTTCAATTTATAAACTATCGATAAAAACTCATTACCTAGGTGAAAGGAAATTTTTTCTTTCGCCTTTTTTATTTTCTAATATTTTCGTTCATTTTCCCCAAACTAACATGGTAAATAATCTTGGAGGTAAAATGAATGTCCAATAACGAACAACAGCAAAAAATGGCTTTTCCACCCCAGCATCAAAATCATCAGCCTGGTATCGAGAGTGAAATGAATCCTCGCCCGGTTTCAATCGGGAAAAACTATAAAAGTGCTGGTAAATTAGCTGGTAAAACAGCGATTATCACTGGCGGGGATAGCGGCATTGGTAAGTCCGTTGCCATTTATTTCGCCAAAGAAGGTGCAGATATAGCAATTGTCTATTTGGACGAGCATCAGGATGCAGAAGAAACAAAAGGGCTTGTTGAAGCAGAAGGACGCAGATGTCTGCTTTTTTCCGGTGACGCAGGCAGCGAGGAATTTTGTAAGGATACCGTTAGTAAAACAATGGATCAATTTGGAAAAATTGATATCTTGGTAAACAATGCGGCGGAGCAGCACCCGCAGAAAAGTCTATTAGATATTACCTCCGAACAGCTTGAAAAAACGTTTCGGACCAATATATTCTCCTATTTTTATATGTCTAAAATGGTCCTGCCCCATTTGAATCAAGGTGGTACAATTATCAATACAGCATCGGTCACTGCTTATGCCGGCAATGAGCAATTGTTAGATTACTCTGCAACCAAAGGTGCAATCGTTACCTTTACACGATCCCTTGCAAAATCGCTTGCCCCGCAAGGTATAAGGGTAAATGGCGTCGCACCTGGCCCGATTTGGACGCCGCTTATTCCTTCAACCTTCAATGAAGATCAAGTAGCAAGCTTTGGATCTAATACACCACTGGGCAGAGCGGGCCAGCCATTTGAACTTGGCCCAAGTTACGTATACCTTGCTTCTGAAGATTCTTCTTATGTAAGCGGACAAATCCTCCATGTCAACGGCGGAGAAATCGTAAATGGATAGTCTCGCTAAATGAAAGTGCGATACTCATTCGGAGTATCGCACTGACTTTTTACCTTCTTCTTTTCCTAATTTTTAAAATGAAAATCATGAACAAGATATACACCGCAACTAAGGAGCCGACTAAAGGAAGATTGATACCGCTTTTTTCTGTTAACACATATATTTCTGACTCATCACGGTCGATGATAAGGTCATATTGATTACCATTGCTCCGAACCAAATCTCCGCTAAGCAATCCACGTAATTCCTTATCACCTTCAATTTGCTTATTGTTTAAGGTAATGTTTTGAGATTTACTAGTATTATTTATGGCGATAATCGCTGTTTCATCTTTGTAGACACGTTTGAATACCGCCATTCCATCTTTTTCGTAAAGCATTTCCATACTTCCTCGGGTTAACGAAGGTAGTTGATTCCTCAATTCACCAAGCTTGGTCATATAGTCTATGAGTTCCTTCTCAGTACGAAAATTCATTGGCTGGCGATTATCTGGAATTTCTCCACCATTTAATGCAATTTCACTTCCATAAAAAACAACTGGAATACCCGGGGTTGAATAAATATAAGTTAAGGCTGTTTTCCAGCGTGCACCAGGAAAATGTTTATTTGTAACGATATCTTGTGTAAATCTATGTGTATTTTCGTTATCAAAAAATTGAGGCTGCAATTCTGGTTTTTGAACCTTACTATCATTTAAAGGGCTAAAGGGTTGATTAGTAGCAGCGAAGACATTTCTTAACTCTTCACTATGCTGATAATCAGTAAGGCTGTCAATTCCGGCGCCTTCGTATTTTTCAAGTTCTACTGAACTGTTTGGAGAGGTTATCCCCAACAAATAAAAGTTTTCCTTTTCGCTTTTTACCTCTTTTGAGAAATCACGCCAAAAGGACACAGGTACATGATTTACTTCTGGAAGGCTATAACCATCAATATCTGTCTCGTTTATCCACCACTTAGCAGCCTCCAATAAATAATTTTTAACCTCAGGGTTGTCCTGATTTAGGTCAGGCAAACCGTTTACCCATCCATTTTCGATTTCACCCTGATCTTTAAAATTGCTAATTTCCCGCTTTTCGTTGAACCAATCTTGCTTGGATGAGTCCACCAACCATGAGTGTTCTGCAGAGACATTATTGGTTACAAAATCAATAACCACCTTCATATCTCGTTTATGTGCTTCTTGTACAAGTTTTTTAATTGTTTTCATTGTTCCAAAATGTTCATCAGGTTTATAAAAGTCATTTACCCAATAGCCATGGTATCCACCAGCAGTATTATCAAATATCGATGTTAATCGGATGGCCGTAAAGCCCATATCTTTTAGATAATCCAACTTATCAATAACTCCCTGAAAATCACCGCCATTATAGGCTAAAGGATCTAGAGTATTAACTTCCTTATCATTGTTTGTATTGGCATTAAAGAAACGATCAACCATGATAGAATAAATGGTTTCATCCTGCCATCTTCGGTCTTCTTTCTCCGTTTCTGCATGTGCTGGCAGTGAAGTTATAACAAAAAAACAGATTAAAATAAGTGTAATTAAGGTTTTTTTCATGTTCAATCCCCTTCCATACACTCATTTTAATCGAATAATGGTGTGAATCCAACTATTAATATCTAAGCATTCACTATATTAATATTGTAATCTCTAAACCAAATATCTAGTTGAATAAAGTACGCTAATAGCTGTGGACCTGACATCAACTGACCAAACCATGGCTCTTTGAACGAATTACCGCCAGATTCAACCAGTTGATTGAGTAAATCACGATTGAATAGTTCGTATAGAACCGAGGACTTATCAGCTAATATCTCCCTCAATTGCTGTTGAACTGCTACAGTATATTCTGGATTATGGGTTTTTGGATATGGACTTTTCTTTCGATAAAGGACTTCCTCTGGAAGAATTCCTTCAAACGCTTTTCTTAAAATCCCCTTTTCTCTGCCATGAACCATTTTTATATCCCATGGGATATTCCAAACGTATTCAACAAGACGGTGGTCTGCAAATGGAACTCTGACCTCAAGACTTGCTCCCATACTCATCCTATCTTTTCGGTCGAGCAGTGTTGTCATAAAATGTGTCATATTAATATAGAAAAGCTCTCTCCGTTTTGCTTCTTCTGCGCTCTCTCCATCCAATCTAGGCGTTTCCTGGATGGCTTGATTGTATTTTTCTATCACATAATTCTTTAAATTCAATCTTTGCTGCCAATCAGCTCTTAATAAATTATTTCTTTCATTAACCGAACGCATCCAAGGGAAACTAGGTCTCTCCAAATCTTCCTTACGATGAAACCATGGATAGCCTCCAAAAATCTCATCTGCACATTCTCCAGAAAGACTTACAACAAAGTCCTGTTTTATTTCCTTACAAAACCAGAGTAAGGAAGAATCAATGTCAGCCATACCTGGACAATCGCGGACATGAACCGCTTCTGTTAAGTCTTTCACTAATTGCGCTTGAGAAATGGTTTTAAAATGGTGATTTGTATTAAACTCATTGGTTACAATGTTAATCCATTTTTCATCGGCATTTGGCTGAAATTCATTTGCTTTGAAAAATTGGTCATTACCTTCGTAGTCAATTGAATACGTATGAAGCTGACCTTTTCCTTGGTCTTTAAATCCTTTAGCAGCAATCGCTGTAATAATACTTGAATCAAGCCCGCCTGATAGGAAGGTTGAAAGCGGCACATCTGATACAAGCTGTCTAGTTACTGCGTCTGTTACCAAGTAACGTACCTTTTCAGCTGTTTCTTCCACATTATCCTTATGGACATCACTCTTAACATTCCAATAGCGCCATATCTTTAAGCCATTTTTCGAAAAGGTCATAGCGTGTGCCGGCCTTAACTCCTTAATGCCCTTAAAGATTCCAGATCCAGGAGTTCTCGAAGGTCCTAAACCGAAAATTTCTGAAAGCCCCTCATATTCTAGTTCTGTTTTCATTCCAGGGTTTGCAAGTATAGCCTTGATTTCCGAAGCAAATACAATCCCGTTATTTAATTCCGTATAAAACAATGGTTTAACTCCCAATCGGTCGCGGCCAATAAACAATTGTTCTCTCTGTTGATCCCAGATTGCAAAGGCATAGATACCGTTTAAATAATTTACGCACTCTTCCGCCCATTCTATATAGGCAGTTAACAGAACTTCTGTATCAGAATGACCTTTGAAAGAATATCCTTTAGTAAGGAGAATTTTGCGGATATCTTCGGTATTATATAGTTCACCGTTGTAACAAATGGTGTACTCTATACCTTCCTTTTGTTTTGTCATTGGCTGTCTTCCGCCTTCAGGATCAACCACGATAAGGCGCTTATGACCAAACCCGGCATGTGTTTGAACCCAGAGGTTCGTTTCATCTGGTCCTCTTTTGGCAAGAGTTTTTGTCATTTTTTCAATCGTATCTTTTTGATTCCTTAAGTCCATAGTAAAATCAATCCAACCTGAAACTCCGCACATAAAACTCTCCTCTCTCCAGTAACTGAGACTGGATATCATTACATGCTTTTATTCTATTCAGCCCAAATTATTTGGTAAATTGTCCAAATTAAAGATAAACAAGTTATAAAATCTCACAAAGATGTCTACAAAGAAAAAGAAAGCACTAGGCACGGAGGTTAAACATGAATCGACAACAAAGAATTAAACTATTAGATTTTCAACTGAGGGCCTATAACGAAGGAGCAGTTGAACAAATAAGTGATCAATGGATTTTTTTCGATGAAGAAACGGAAGAAGCCGCGATGCTCGATGACTTCCTTCAGCAAGAGATTGAAATTTTTCGCGGGAATCGTTGGAGGAAAGGAATCTTAATCGAATCTGGGAAGATACGGAGCGGTAATGAGCTTATTATGCTTCGAGATCATGACAAGGTAAGAATAAGAAAGCATTTAATTTACTCATTAGAAAGACTTTTAGAGGGAATGAATGATGACGCCTTTTTTCAATTTGTCACTACCTTAAATTCCCTGGATTTTTCTATATACGATTGTATCTATTGTTATAATCACCTTTCCTTCTTATCCGATGATAATCAAAGGGATGGGGTAAACTTTATTGTCTTCGATAACCAGGAACAAATTTGTAATGTTCAGCATCATTTTTGTTATTTTGAAAAGGTAAATGACCGCTTTGAATTCACTTTAAATACTGGCAAAAGATTGGTTATTGAAAAGATGATATCTTAAGAACGAAAGGTGTGTTTTTCTAATATCAGAAAAGACACACCTTTTTCTTTTTAGTTTCCTATATATTTTGAGTAAAGAGATTTTGCTTTTACGATATCATTTGTACCATGGACCAGTACTCGACCATCCTTGAATACGACGATGGAGGTTTCATTATCGGGAGAAAAACGTAGTAAAAATTGGTTTCCGGTAACTTTTCCATTCTTCTTTAGGTGTTCACTAAGTTTCTTTAGGTCTCGCTGACGCTTTTCTCTAAAATATATTTGCACGGTATCTCTTCCACACAGAGAACTATAAGTTTCTTGAACGGCGGACGAACGATCAAGAAAGTCAAACTGACGTTTTACACATGCAGGACATTGTTGATTTTTCCCCTCACTTGTATCCATTGAAAAAAAGGATGTATCCCATATATCAATTTGCTCAAGATTAGAATTTGTAGTGGCCCCTATTATTAGTTTTATCACTTCTATTGCTTGGAAGGAACCGATAATATCCGTTATTGGTGACAGAACACCAATCGTGTCACAGGTTTCCCCCCTGCCAGCTGGCACTTGTGGAAATAGACAGCGATAGCATGGGGTTATTCCAGGTTTAATAACCGCAAACATCCCTCTTGAGCTGACTGCAGCCCCATGGACCCAAGGAATTCCATATTTAATTGCAAAATCATTGATTAGGTAGCGGGTCATAAAATTATCAGTTCCATCAATGATAACATCAACCCCTGTTAATAATTCTTCCGCATTATCCAGATTTAAATCTGAAATAACTGGGTCAATTGTAACCGTAGAGTTAATACTGTTCAGTCTCTTCCCCGCAGCAACTGCCTTCGGGAGATTTAAATTTACATCTTCCTCATTAAAAAGTGATTGACGCTGCAGATTGGAAAGATCAACAACATCTCTATCAATTAACCTTATGTATCCTACACCAGATCGGACCAAATGATTGGCACAGACCGTTCCCAATGCTCCCACACCGACAATAGCTACTTTGCTTTTCAGCAATTTCGACTGTCCTTCTTTCCCTATTCCTGAAAAAAGAATTTGTCTTGAATAGCGTCCTAAATCATCCATGTATAATCCTCTTTTCTAGATTGATAGTACATTTTACCGAGACTAGTAATCTACGTTAATTTTAATTGAAATTTTGAAAACTTTAAATATTAAATATATATAAATGATTGTATAATAGAAATTGGGTTTATTTATTAATTTTGAGAGGAATATCCTATTCATATTTTTTAATATAAATGGGAGATAAGCTTCAATTTATTAATGAAAGAGAGGGAAAAACATTGAATTTAGGTGGTTTCTTAAACAAAGAAGTGGTAGTTGATTTAACAGCTGGTACGATTAATTACAGACCTATTAACGAAGAGGATGCAAAAAAGTACATTGGCGGCCGTGGTCTTGGCGTAAAATATGTACTTGACAATGGGCCGGAAGTTGAGCCATTATCTCCTGAAAATATGCTTTGTATTATGACTGGTCCTGTAACCGGTTCACGTTCTTCGATGAGTGGACGTCTTTGTGTTGTGACGAAGTCTCCGTTAACGGGAACCGTTACGGACTCTCATATGGGTGGATGGACTGCAGCACGCTTAAAATGGGCAGGTGTCGATAACATCATCCTTACAGGGAAAAGTGACAAGCCTGTTTATCTTTATATCGAAGATGGTAAGGCGGAACTGCGTGATGCGTCTGACTTATGGGGCAAAGGAACAAGAGACACAGTTAAAACGATGCAAGCTAGATATGGCGAACAAGATCTTAGTGTCATGACGATTGGTCAAGCCGGTGAAAACACAGTTAAGTTCGCTTCCTTTATTAACGAGCATGACCGCGCAGCTGGACGTGGTGGAACAGCTGCTGTTGCTGGCTATAAAAAATTGAAAGCGGTTGTAATTAAGGCACCTCAAAAAGGAAATATGCCGCAGCCTAAGTTAGAAACTGAGTATAAAGAGGCGAACAAAAAGGCAGTAAAGGCTATTCTTGACGGCGGATTAACGGCACCAAATAAAGGTGGTCTTTCCGTTTACGGTACAAACGTATTAACCAATATTATCAATGAGGTTGGAGCACTTCCAACAAAGAACTCCCAGTTCACTCATTGGGATGAGGCAGAAAAGCACAGTGGTGAATATGTCAACGAGCATTTACTTATTAAAAATAATACGTGTCATGCATGTCCTGTAGGCTGTAAAATCGAAGTTGAAGTCAAGGATGGGAAATATAAAACTAGAGTTGAAAGTATTGAGTTTGAATCTGCTTGGTCACTTGGCTCTAACTGCTTATTAAGCGATGCCGAGGCCATTTCTTATCTGATTGACCGCTGTAATGAGTACGGTCTTGATACCATTGAACTAGGCCACTGCTTCTCCGTTACGATGGAAGCCTATGAAAAAGGGCTGATTACGGAAGAGCTAATCTGGGGCGATGCGGATTCCATGATTGACCTAACGAAGAAGATTGCATTCCGTGAAGGCTTCGGCGGCATCCTTGCTGAAGGTCCTGCAAAAGCAGCAGCTTCTTGGGGTGCACCAGAACTTTCTATGTCTGTAAAGGGACAATCAATTCCTGCATATGACCCACGTGGTATTCAAGGGATTGGTCTCGGTTATGCAACTAGTAACCGCGGAGCCTGTCATTTACGCGGCTATACGGTTGCCAGTGAAATTGCCGGTATTCCAGAGCCTACAGACCGCCTTAAGCCAGAAGGAAAAGGTGAGTTATTAAAAGTATTCCAAGATATGCTTGCTTTCTCTGATTCTATGAATATTTGTAAGTTTTCTTCCTTCTCGGAAAATGCCGAGCATTATGCAGAGCAATATAGTGCTATGACTGGTATTCCGATGACAGCTGATGATGTGATGAAGGCTGGGGAAAGAATATATAATCTTGAACGTTATTATAATAACCTCGCTGGATTCGATAAAGAAGAAGATGATTATCTGCCAAAACGTTTCACCGAGGATCCTGCATCTGGTAATAGTGCAGGTGAGGTCAGCCGTATGGATATTATGCTTAAAGAGTACTACCAAGTACGCGGCTGGGAGGCTGGAAAAGTTACCGAAGCGAAGCTTCGTGAGCTTGAGATTATCGACCCGGAAAATCAGTTAGTATAATAAAAGAAATCGAAGGCTTCTGCATATTGTGCAGAAGCCTTTTGTTTGGAAATTAACTATCCGCCTATCCTTCTTGTTTTCACCCGATAATTTTTGATCAGCTCTTTAAGCGTGATGTCACTTGAGGCATAAAACCGAATATAAACACAATTGACTTTAAATGTAGAAGTAATTGAAAGCTCCTCTTCCCTTATTATTTCACCATACCAGTGTTCAGATTTATATATGTAAGGAAATTGATCTGTAATTTGTTTAGCGCCTAACTCTTCAAAATACATTCCTAGGTGCTTTCTATTTATTCCACGAAACTCTAATTCCTGCTGCGGCACATTAACCACCTGCCACAGGAGGAAATAGTGCAAATTGATCGCTATCTTTTACAATGGTCTCAAGACCATCCAAATGAATAATATTTCTCCCGTTTATAAAAACATGAACAAATGGAAGCAGCTCTTTTTCAGGAGTAAATATTTCTCCCTTCAAATCAGGAAACATTTCAACCATCTTATCCAATACATCAATTACCCGTTGACCGTCTGGGTTAACCTCAACCCCAACTCCGCCGCAAATTTGCCGGAGATTAGCAAACACTCTAACCAGCATATCAAACACTCCTCTCCCCTTACTTAAATAGTAAAACTATTTGCAATAATTGTCATCCTTTTTTAACGAAGAAAGAGCTGCCGGGGAGTGAACCCGACAGCTCTTTTTACTAAGCGATGTTATACATAAAAAATCGACATAGGCAGTTTATCAAACCCTAAATACAATACAAGTAAGAAGGCGATAACAAACTGTATCCATAAAACTGAAGTTTTTCTATTTTGTGCAACCTTACTAAGGATCATTTCAAATAAACCAATTACCCATATCCCTACTACCGCTTTTAGCACATACAACAAATCAATATTGGACAGCATGAAAATTAGACCAACACCTGTTGCAATGATTAGCAGATAAAGCACACGCAGGATCATACGGACAATTTTTGCGCCCTTTTCTTTTCCGCCTTTTAATAAAAATATGGCGACAATAAACAAAATTAGGGCTAACACCCAAGCAGTAACGTGACCGTGAATCATTTAATCTTCCTCCTATGTATCAATAGCTTTTAGCAACACTATCATACCATAGGCATAACCAAAATCCTAAATAAAATAGACTCTAATAATAAGAACCTTCAAGAGGATTAACAGTAAAAATGTCTCTAAGCACAATATTTTCCCCTTCGATTCCCTGAACCTCTGTTATCTTTGTAATTTTTCTTATGTCACCATTTAATCGTGAAAGGTGGACAATGATGTCAATTGTACCAGCAATTTTTTCCCTAATTGCTGTAATAGGCAAATTCATCCCTTCAAGATAGGCAATTATTTCTAAACGGTCAATCATATTACTTGGACTACTGGAATGACCTGTTGCAAGAAAACCATCAATCTTTTTGTTTTCTTTCCGAAGTATGTCACGTACATCTTTACCACGAACATCTCCAATTAAGTTCCTTTCCTCTTTTGGAACGAAACTGGAAAGGGCATTGACAAGGGTTGTTTTGCCTGACCCTGTTCCTCCGCTTACTAGAATATTTAATCTAGATTTGACACATGTACAGAGGAAGAGGGCCATTTCTTTTGACATGGTCCCGTTACGAATAAGGTCCTGCAGCTCTAGAGGTTTCCATGAATTCCTTTTAATGGTCAGCCTTGCTGACTTGTATAATTTCTGCTCTACACCTTGTCTCTGATTATTATGTTGGATTTGTTTTAATAGCCCCATTGATTGCACCCGCCTTGTTTTTGTTTTTTTGAAAACCAATTTGCTCACAAAACATAAAAAAGATATGAACGGTTAGGCAGGGTTCGAAGAAACAAAATAAATATACCCCGCCTTTACCGAAAGGGGGGTTAACAAATGAAGGACAACAATGTACATAGAAAGACCTATGTAAACAATGCTGTTATCTACAAAAAACACCCTGTTCTTTCGGTAACTGGCTGGCGTAGTGCGAAAGCACCTTAGCCCCTTTAGCTTTGCGTCACTGATTTTCATCAGTTTTGCCTTTATCGAGAATCAGTGTCTTTATATTTCCGACTGATCTCTTAAATCTATCATAAGTCCTTTTGTACTCATCTTATATCCTACTATTATATCATTTTTTAAAAACATATAGGTAATACTACCTAATTATATAATTTTCCCAACCTATTAAGATTAGCTTTACTTTTTTGGGCGAATGAATCACATTACACCAATCCATACATACGATATTAGGAGAAAAAAAGTAAAGGGTGTTGTTGATGCCAGCAATTGTAGGAGTTGCACAAGTCATATCACTTGGCAGCAGTTCTGTTTTTCATATTGGAGATGTCTATAAAATCATGCCGTTCTCTTCTGCCAAAACTTTCTCCGGTGCTGGGTCCTTTAATACGGGTGAGAGTTTAGTTGTTCATAATAATAATTTAAGTAATACAAACACAAACGATTCAGATGGTATCGATCAAGGAATCGTTCTTAATGCATAGGGAATAGGTGGTCTACATGAATTTTTATATACAACAGTCTATACAAATTAACTTTATAAAAATTAGCAGTATTACTAATTCTTCTGTTCTGCAAATCGGCAGTGCTGGAATTATCAAACCAGCCTCTTACTTATATAATACAGGAGGTTTTACAAAGCCAGCCCCAAAGGCAGGCAGCACTCAAACAACAAATGGCCAATCTAGTATTGCAGTGCCTTTGGCAGGTGCTGGGAGAGAAGATGATACACAATGAGGTGATGGTATGTATCAGGATTATTCCCAACTTCTTCAATGGGTTCAAATGACTTTACAAACACAGGAACATAGGATTGCTGTACTAGAACAGACCATTCAGAAACTTCAGGAAGAAATGAAGCAATTAAAGGAAAAGCCTAGTATTAAGGTCGATAAAATTGAATACAAATTCGATCAATTAAAGGTCGAAACTCTGGATGGAACATTAAACATTGGACTAAATCCATCGGATTTGGCAAATATTGAAGATTTTGCTGTACAAAATCAATCCTTAAATACACCTATCCATCCTAAGGCACAAATGCAGCGGTCTATGAAAATTGAAGAATCTATTTATCAGTATTTAGAAACTGAACTTCCAGCACTATTTAAGGAAATCCAACAACAATTAAATGTTCGTTTAGATGATTCCTATTTAGATTTTATCAAACAAGATATCATGAAACAGCTTCCAGCCAGGATTGACTACCATGTACAAAATACTGCAGCCAATAATGATGAAGGCGGACAAAGTACGGAGGAAAGCATTATTGAATTACTTAAACTGGAAATCAGAAAAGGTATTCTAATATTTATTAATCATTTACCGGAGAACGTGAAAGGAATGAACACACAAAATGAACTTTGAAGTATATAATCGAGACCTTCATGTTGATACAATTAGAATTCTAGGCGTTGCAAGTGCTTCACTCGTAATGGTAGGCGACACACAAACTATTCAACTGGCTTCAACCTTCGACACTCCAGCAGAATCACTCATCATTGGGCCATTTGTGCCATTATTTTAGGCAGGAAAAAATATGCTTCAAAGGTCTTCTGTCGTTAACACCATGAAAGTGACCTCTGCCTCTTTTGCCTCCACCATCCAGCTTGGTGATTCTCGAATTATTAATGGTTTTTCACGAGCTTTAGCGGTGCAGAGGGAAGCTGATATGTTTTATGGAAAAGAAGGAAACTTTTCAAACTATCCTTTGTTTTCAGAACCTATACCTTTATTGCCAATTACTGAAAGATTGACTATAACTACTCATAATCCCCTTCCAATCATTAAAGTCAATACAATCTCTATTCTGGCTATGTCATCGTCTGCTATTCTGCACGTCGGGAACAGTGATACCGTCTCACTGGAAGCCAGGGTCAAGCATATTAGGCAGCTGTTCCATACTGAGGATGAACAATAACAGGATATTAGGCATAGGATATGAAGGATTAAACAATGCAAAGGATGTTGTTAATGCCAGCAATCATTGGTCCAGTTCAGATTGTGAATGTAAGTGGTGGTGTTGTTCAATTCGGGGATACAGTCTACATCTCTCCAAAAAGTGCCTCAAAAACGAATGCAGGTTCTGGAGGTTTTAATACAGGGGGAATCATTTTTACAGCCAGCGGAATCAGCGGTACCAATGTATTAGATGCAAATTTACTCGACCAGCCAATAGGCGGGAATAATTAATAAAAGACATAAACTCTCACGGTTTATGTCTTTTATATTGTTATTCCTTTTCTTCATCTAGTTTTAAAATATGAGCACCGTCAAAGAAGAATAAATATCTTTCGTTGACTTTTCTCTTCCAAATTTTCTCCAGAGCTTTCGTGTATAGGTTGATTTGCAGCCGGTAACGATTTTCAAGTATGGGTTTAGCCTGCTCAAAACCACCTTTATATCGATCACTTATCCCGTCCGATTTAAAGTCAATAAGAACAAGACCATTTTCATCTTCAAACACACAGTCGATAATCCCTTGAACAAAAACTGATTCATCTTCATCCTTCCAAGTTGGATACACTTCAGACGCTGGCAAGGATAGCGTAAATGGAATTTCACGGTTCACTGCCTTTGCGTTTAATATCCGCGTGCCTAAATCTGACTCAAAAAATTTCCCAATGAGTTGAGTATTAATGACCTCAGCCTGTTCTATGGTTAACAGTTCATTACTAACCATTGACACGATTTGTGCCTCTACAGATTCTATCGTAACAGGTCTTGTCAAATCCACATGCTGCATGACCATATGCAAAGCAGTCCCTCTTTCAGCAGGGCTAAGCGCCTTTTCCTGCATAAACTTAGGTCGTTTGGTGATGGAATTTTTAAATCTGCTTAATAATTCAGTACTACTATGCTCATCGGACATCTCACGCTGGCGCTTGATTTCAGATACCGACTGCTTCGAGCGATGGGTCGAGGCATTGGCAAAGGAATACTCCCATGTTAAGCGTGAATGAATTTCCTCTCTATAAGGCGATGTTACGTGTATCGTTTCCTGATTCTCCACCTTTTCTAAAAAGGTATCCTCCTCCATGCTTTTCGCTGCTTCCCAATTTTTAATCTCATCGGCATTCATTACTGTAATTTTCCATGCAGATGGGTGACAGGAAATCTCATCGGGAACAAGCAGGTTTTGAATCCCTATCTTCCTTAGTTCTATACTGTCCTGGTGCCGAATCAGTGCTGGTCCTACCCAATCCATATAACAGCCTGCTGCTGCCCTTTCATAATCCTTGAGCAGCCAATTCGTATTAGTAGAAACATCGGTCCACTGCTCTATTTTTTTGTCCGCTTCCTTTAACGTACCTGTCAAATATAGCTTTTCCTTGGCACGTGTCAACGCCACATAAAGGACCCGCATTTCTTCTGCGAGCATTTCCATCTTCTTTCTGCGCTTAAAAGCAATTTGAGGTAAAGATGGATAGGAAATTCGTTTTTCCACATTTACATATTTTGCAGCAAAGCCGTACTCTTTATCAAGCATATAAGGTTTACGCATATCAGACATATTAAAATTACGCGACAATCCAGCAATGAAAACGACTGGAAATTCAAGACCTTTGCTGCTGTGAATGGTCATAATCCGCACAACATCTTCCTGCTCTCCAAGCGCTCGAGCTGCTCCAAGGTCATCTCCTCTTTCAATCATTCTCTCAACAAAACGCAGAAAGCGGAATAGCCCTCGGAACGAGGTTTGCTCATATTGCCTTGCCCGATCATACAAAGCTCGTAAATTAGCCTGCCGCTGCTTACCTCCAGGCAAACCGCCCGCAAAGTCATAAAACAGTGTATCCCGGTAAAGCTGCCAGATCAATTCTGAGAGTGACCCCTGGCGAGCCATAGAACGCCATTGTTCCAAATGGTCATAGAAACGGCGCACCTTTTCGTATAAAGGTTCTGTTTTTTCTGTCGGGCTGCTGCGGCAGAACTTTTTAACAGACTCCCAAAAAGTCCCCTTGTTGTACAGACGTATTTGCGCCAGTTCCTCTTCGTTCAATCCGACGATAGGCGAACGTAATACAGAAGCCAATGGGATATCTTGAAATGGGTTATCAATCACTCTTAGCAGCGACATCATGATGGCTACTTCCGTTGCCTCAAAATATCCAGAGGAAAGGTTCGCATAAATCGGAATCCCTTGTTGTTTAAATTCCTCCATGATTTGTGGTGCCCAGGTCATGGAACGAAGCAGAATCACCATATCACGATACATAATCGGACGGTAAGAATTTGTTTTGGGATTATAAACCTTGGTTTCATTTGCAATTAATTGTTTAATTTTTGAAGCCATCACTCTTGCTTCAAGCTGTGATTTTTCTAAATCGACTTCATCAAATTCAGAAGGTACTACCTCCGTTTCTGATTCAGCTGCCTCTGTAAGTGATTCTTTACTATCATTATTTTGGTCAATAAGCAATAGCTCAATTGGGAATGGTTCATCTTCAGGATACGGTGCCCCCGGCCGTAGTTCAGCAGCTTCATCATATTCGATTTCTCCTACCTTGACACCCATGATTTGTTTAAATAAATAATTTGTACCTTCTAGTACTTCTTTCCGGCTTCTAAAATTACGTGCAAGATCAATTCGCAATCCTGTACCATTACCGTCCTGTCTGAAACGATTATATTTTCCTAAAAATAAGTTCGGCTCTGCTAAACGAAAACGATAGATTGACTGTTTGACGTCGCCAACCATGAACAGATTACCATTCGTCTCATCTTCTTTTGCAACTAGCTTTAAAATGGTTTCCTGAACCATATTCACATCTTGATATTCATCCACAAAAACTTCATTAAAATGATGGCGATAAGCTAATGCCGCTTGCGATGGATGAAACTCTCCTACAGCAGTTATTTCCCCTGTTAATATTTCTAGGCAATAATGTTCCAGATCGGCATAATCCACAAGCCCCTTTTCTCGTTTTGCTTTCTCAAAGCGCTCAGAAAAAACTGTGACTAAATGGACAAGCGTTTCAATGAGCGGGCGCATTTCTTCCATATCTCGTAAGAAGCCTTCAGGTTTTCTTAGAAAAAGTTCTTCTTTAATATCCTGAATTTTCTTTTTAGCCTTATCACGAAGCTTTTGAGCCTTTTCCGTCAACTCTTTATCAAAGTGATCCCCTTTTACTTGTTTCGCTCGTGAAAATGACCAAGTCTGCATCGCATTGTAAAGTGCTGACCACGAGTCACGGTTCGCCTGGATAAGAGTATTAATCACATTTAGATCATCAAGAAAGTTTTCTGCCCTCGGTGCCGGACCACCTGGAAGCTTCGTTACTTCCAGTCCGCGCTCAATCATTTCCTTTGCACCTTCTAATTGAAGTTCAATGTCAAAAATAAGCGCTTGTATGAAGGGTAATTCTTCGAGATTTGATATAGCAGAAACATCATACATAGCAATCATTGACTGTAGATAATGACTAGGCAAAGGGTTTGACCTTGCAAAATCATAAATATCCCTGACGATATCCATTAGAGCACTATCGCTCCGGTCACTGGTAAAGGAGTCTACCAACCGAAAAAAAGGCTCATTATCCTTTTTTCCATACTCCTCTTCAAACAGTTCGTCCATGACTTCATCCCTAATTAACTGTGCCTCTGTCTCATCGGCAATTCTGAATCCAGGATCGACATCAATTAGATAATAGTATTTTCTTATAACCTCCATACAAAAGGAGTGAAGAGTCGAAATCGAGGCTTTATTTAATAAGCTAAGCTGCTTTCGTAAATGGCGCGATCCTGGATCCTTATTAATCGCTTTTTCCAATGCTTCTCCAATTCGATGACGTATTTCCGCAGCAGATGCGTTCGTAAATGTTACTACTAAAAGCTCATCGACATCAATAGGATCTTCTTCTGAAAGAATCTTTTGGATGATTCGTTCGACCAGAACAGCCGTTTTACCAGAGCCTGCTGCGGCTGCAACAAGAATATCTTTATTTTTACCCATAATCGCTTTCCATTGGTCTTCCGTCCAGGTGGCTCCCTCAGGTTTAGGAGGTATTACAAAACTACTCATTTGCCCCAACCTCCTTTCGAATTAGCTCAAAAATTGTTTCCTTGGGCTGCGGTGTTAGAATTCGATAATGATTTTCAATGGACTCATCAAATTGACATACTGATTTGTAAGCACAAAATGTACATGGTGTTTTGTCTTTCAGTTTATATGGAGTAATAGCCACTTGACCATCCACTATAGCCTCTCCGGTAGTTTGATAGAGCCTTCGAACATAATTCCTTAAATCATTGAATTCATTTAGACTCGCTACTTTTGATTTCTTCGTCAAATTGCCGTCTTTTTTAATCCCCGCCGAAATAATCTGTGAATCACCTGATTCAAGTGTTTGGTCCATCATCTTGAGGACATCAGGGTCACCTACCATTAAACCGTTCATCTTGAATTTTTTCATGATTTCCTTTTCAATTTCATCAATCGTCAATAATTTGGAGGTACTTATTAACGGGTTATGGACATGGAAATATAGGACTCCTGCAGGGCTTGCTTTCATTTCTACCAGTTCGTCAGAATGGGTAATGACGATATCTAAGTAGGTTAACATTTGCAGGGCTAGTCCATAATATACCTCGTTAAGGTTAACGTCCTTTTCACTCGATTTATAATCAATTACACGTAGGTAAGTATTATCATTTTCACCCTTTGCTTGATCGACCCTGTCGATACGGCCAGCTAATTCCATTCGTTTTCCATTTTTTAATAAAAACGTTAATGGCGGGAGCTTGCCATTTCGTCCAAAGCTCAATTCTAATCCGATTGGCGAGAATCCACTCACTTTCGCATGTTCGCTTAATACTTGAGAGGCACGGGTAATAATTTGTTCTAATTTTCGTTTGATATAATGATGACGCTCTGAGCTTAATAGAATCTCATTTTGGAGCTTGGGAGCTAAAGCATTCACTGCCTCCCTGGCCAGTTCTTCACATTGTTTCTTTGTAAGAGCTGCCCAGCTAAGTCTTTGCTCATTTACAAAATCAGAAATATGCTTTAAAGCAGCATGAAATAATTCCCCTATGTCAGGAGCTTCCAAACGATAAACCTGCCGTTCACGAAGCTTTAACCCATGCTGTGCAAAATGTGAAAAGGCACAGCCATTATACAATTCCATTCGCGAAACACTAGCCTGTATCGTATCACCATACAATTCGTCTGCAGTTTCCTTTGAAAGCTGTACCGTCTGGTTGGTATAGAAGAGACTTGAAAATACTTTCTCTGCTCTCTGCTTCCACTCGCCGTTAATATATATGTTATAAACATCCCACCACAAATCGGATATAGGATAATTACGCTTTTTCAATTGAAGCTGTGAGGTCAGGTAAGATAGAGTTGTTTTGTGATTGGTAATAAAGTTTAACTGCGCTTCTTCTGTTAGTTCAGCAGGAACGGCACCATAAAAATGTTCTTCTAGATTTGGATACATATCTTTCAATCTCTTAATATAAGATGAAGCTATTAATGCCTTTCCTTCATCATTGGCAAGCGGATAACTCACATAAAGAGATTCTGACGGTGTAGTTAGGGCTTTATAAGCTATAAAATTCTCATCCAATAAGCGTGTTCTGCTGCTTGGAGCTACTATTAGATCTGCAGCAAGTAACATCTCACGATCATCATCAGATAATATCCCTTCATCGGCAATTTTTGCAGGTAATACCCCCTCATTAACACCAACAATAAAGGCAGTTTTTATGTCTGTTAGTCGAGATTTTTCCAAATCTCCGATGATCACCTGATCTAGAGCCGGAGGAATAAGTGAAAAATAGAGTGATTCAAATCCTGCTTCCAAGATAGTAGAGAATGACTTTAGAGAAACAGCTTCATCCCCTAAAATTTCAACATATTGGTCTAAGAGATCGATACAGGCATTCCAAACCTGATCATGCTCACGCATTTTTACAAGATTGCCTTTTTGTTCAGCTTCTACTTTCCAATTTTCCAGTTTTGAAGGAATATCTAATTCTTCTAGATATAAATAGATGGCTTCACAAAGTTTCCGGCCTGTATCTGCTTTTTTTAGCCTTCTTGATAATCGAAGTATCGGAGCTGTTACCATAAGTTTTAATTCATTCAATTGCTGTTCTATTTCTTTCTCAGCGTCTGTTTGTACATTTGCTTCCATTTCAAGTCCCTTGAAGCGGCGGTACGTCCATCGGTCTTTACTCGTCCATTTACTGCCCTTAATTCCATAAGCAAGTACATAGTTTTCTAGTCTATCCATTTTTCCCCGCATTCTCTCTGGGTTTTCCTGGAGCGGGTATATCAATTCCGTTTTGATTACTCTAAAAACAGGCTCATAACGCCAAAATGATTGAATTACTTCCAAGGTTGACCGGATTAATTCTATCAATGGGTGATTCAGCATTGTGCTCTTTTGGTCAATAAAATAGGGAATTTGATAATCAGAGAAAACAGGCTCTACGATTTCATGATAATCGCTGCCATTTCTTATCAATAGGGCCAGGTCTTTATAACGATAATTCTTTGTCCGAACCAACTGAAGTATTTCGCGTGCTATTCCCTCAATCTCCGCTCTGCGATTAACTGCTTGACCAATATGGATATCTGTTTTTCCATAATAGGGCGCCGCAGGTCTGCTATCAAAATGACTCTCTAAATGCTGTAAGGATAACTGATTCCATTTCTGCTGCTGCTTTAAAAAGATTGTAGGCTCCATCTCGATTCCTTCAACTTTTGCCAAATCGTATAAAGTGCAGCAAGCATCACTGGATAATCGAAATAAATCCAATTCATCCGGCACCGTTTCAAAGGAAGTCCTGTCAGTGGTCATGGTAATTGTTACTCTCTGACAATGTCTCATTAACTCTTTTATGACCAAGTATTCTTGTGGTGTAAAGCTATAAAATCCATCTATATAGATTTCGGCCTCTTTTAAGTAGGTTGATTCCGAGGTTTTTTCTGAAAGCAAACGAAAATAATCTTCGGAATCGATATACTTCCCAAAGACTTCATCCTCAAACTGTCTATATATAATCTCTAAATCATTTAATTTATCCTGCAAGGCTCTAGAAGCATTTTCACTATTTCCATTGCTCATTTCAGCCTTTTGAATGATTTCTTCCGGTGTAATACAATAACGTTTAAATTCAGTAATCATTTGTTCAACTTGCTGAACAAAACCGTTTTTATCAGCCGCACGATGGAACAATTTTAACTCGTCTTTTTTATCTTCTATAATTTTTCGGATGAGCATGCTTATCCCTACACTGCTTAAATGATAGCGGCTAATGCCCCCAGTCTCCTGCAATATCCTCCAAGCTAATCTTGAAAAACTGTACACTTGCGCCCGAATCATACCACCAAGTATTGGATTCGTAGCCAAACGATATTCTGTTGAAAAGGTCATCTGTTCCGGAACAATATAAATAATCGGTGCTCCATCTGGATTTTCCAGCAGCCGGTCTTGTATTTCATTCATACACATTTGTGTTTTACCACTTCCCGACCTTCCGGTTACCATTCTAAAAGACATGTTTCTTCCCCGCTTTCCGACTACCATTCAATAAACTTTATATATTCATTTTATCACAAAAAGAGCACAAACGTTTGGAACACCTCATATAGATTTAAACCAGTAATGGTAATTTTTAAACAAAAAAGAGACGATACTATCATCGTACTCTCAGGTTTCTATCTATTCTTATTTAGAATTGAACATCCATTTCGTTTAGCGGCCAGTAACGGAGGTCGACTTTTCCTACAACCTGGTTAACAGAAATGAACCCAAAATGCCGGCTGTCCCAGCTGCCCAAACGATTATCTCCTAGTACAAATAGCTTTCCTTCTGGTACAGTACTTTCACCTGTAATTTCCTTTAAGCTAAAATCGCCTGTGAGTTTGACACCGGGTATTTCTTGCTTATAAACAGATAAAAATGGTTCCTTATACTTTTGTCCATTGATATATAATTGATCGTCTTTAAACTCGATTTTATCCCCTGGAAGCCCAATCACCCGCTTAACGAAATCCTCTCTCTCATTTGCATGAAAAACAATCACATCAAAACGGCTTAAATCACTAATTTGGTAGCCTAACTTATTGACTACTAATTTGTTCCCATCCTGGAGGGTGGGCATCATCGATTCTCCCTCAACAACATAATTAGAAAAGAAAAAAGTTCGTATAAAAGCAAAAATAATAATCCCAATTGCAAATGCTTTAATCCATTCAATCCCCTCTTTTTTCCATTCAATATTCACTTTTAACTCCTCCTTTTCTTCAGCTCTTTACCTCTATTTATCTCCTCATTATGGTCATTTTCCATTCTCTTATTCAATCTTACTTCAACTCTTTTTCCAACATACCAAAGAATAAAAATAACTAGAAAAACTATGCCGCTACGGTAAGGCCGAGTAATCAAGGATTGAAGATCATAGCCAACAAAACTAATGGTAAAAATCATCACCATTTTGCCAATTGCGACAGCTAACATGTATTGATAAATACTGATTTTCGAAAAAGCTGCTACCACATTTACAACAACAGATGGTGTAAACGGGAAACAAAGGAGCAAAAAGAGCGGTCCAAAACCATGCTGATCTACCCAGTCCATCAGCTTTTGGACCTTTGGGTGTCTTGATAGAAAAGAAAAAATTCTCTTTTGTCCGTACTTCCTGATAAGCAAGAATAGCAGCAGCGCTCCCAAACAAGACCCCAGCCAAGAATATAAAAATCCCAGCCACAGCCCAAAAGCACTAGCATTAGCCATTATAAATATAAACAATGGCAGAAACGGTAGAAATGCTTCAATCATGGGCAGCACTATTCCGGGTAATGGTCCAAAGGACCGGTACTCTTGAATTAAGTCCATTATATTTTCTAGTGTGAACCAAGTCTTGATTGCTTCCAAGTCCATATGATTGCTCCTTACCTTATTGCATGATTGCTGATTAATTGGATTATTGAGTTAAGAATTGGTGAAAAGCTTCCCTATTCATCTCTAAATCTAAATCCAAAACAGAACCTTCCCCTTTTATTTGTGCATCTTCATATCCATTTTCAATTGGAATTCTAAAGGTCTGAATATTTCCTCTATCCTTTGCAAAGAAATCCTTCGCCATAAACAATATATCTCCGGTATCCATATTTGTGTTGATATAAGGTGTAACCACACCTATTAATTTAGGCAGTTTCGGCAGCGTTTGAATGCCTGAAAGCTGATCACTTATCGCCTGAAGTGCTTGCTGCTGACGTTCAACTCTCCCAAAGTCACCTATCGCATCATGTCGAAAACGAACAAAACTAAGCATTTGCTCCCCATTTAACCTTTGAAGTCCTGGATTGAGTGGAACCTCAATATAATCTTCCATTCTCTTTTCAACGTTAATCTCAACCCCTCTAGGAAACGCTTCATCAATTAACTGCACAAAACCTTCAAAGTCAACGATTGCATAATACTGTAAATCAATATCAAAGTTTTGTTTGATTGTCTTTCTCATCAGTTCAGGACCGCCGCGCATAAAGGCAGAATTGATTTTGTGCTTACCCTCACCTGGAATATTTACATAAATATCTCTCATGATAGAAGTTAGCTTATAAGTTCCTTTGTCCTCGTTATAATGCGCAATCATTATTGTATCGGCCCTCGATACTTCCTCACCTTCTCTAGCATCGCTTCCTAATAAAAGGATATTAGTGGCCCCATATTGATCCTTTTTACCTTCAAAGGTGTAAACTTCTTCGTTAACGTTATTTTCCTCATTATTAATTTTCTCTAATGATTGATTAACTCCTTGTTTATACTGATAATATGCATAACCTGCAGTTGCCCCAAACAGCACCAGCAAGACTAATACGATAGAGGTCGATTTTCTTTTTTTCTTTTTTTTGTGTCTTTCATATCTCATACCGGATTCACCCATCTGTGTCATATTTTTAAGGACAAATTTATTCTGTCTATATATAATTCATTTTCCCCGAGAAAATATCCTTCTATCAAAAACTTTCTCATACAAGCACCAAATTTTGCAAATAAAAAAACGCAAGCTTTTAAGCATTGCGTTCTCAATAAGACTTTAGTATGATAAATAAGAACAAATGTTCTAAAAAAGATTAAAAAGGGGCCGTGGATAGGATGACCAGGATTCCAGAAGAGGATCGTAATATAATGGAAAAAGCCATCTATTTGCCGATGGTATTAATTGTCTTAAATCGTGATTTAACTGTTGTAGAAAACAGTCCATTTAAATTAAAAAAACCCTATTTACAATTAATTGAAGAAACAATGAAAAGCATTCAAAAGGAATTAGCAGAAGTGAAACAATATATGAAGAAGAATAACCTAAAAGTGATTGAAACAAAACGGGACGATGCCTTTACTATGTATATGTTCTTATATAAAGGGTATGAAGAAGCACATAATTACTTTAATCCAAGAATACGCAATAAAGTTCAAGAATTGATGGAGTTCTATTTTCTAAGGCAGTATCTGTCCCGTTAAGATGTTTAATATTTATCCTTAATCTTCCGTTTACCATATTGGTAAGTATCTTCTGATGCCTCCATGGCCTTTGGCCGTTGTAATAAATAAAAAGATTTTTTTTCATTGTATTCAATTCTTTGCATTAACTTCGTTCTTAAATAAGCTGTTCTCTCCAGTTGAGAAATAATCGTACTGCACGAAATAGGGAATGTAAATGACTGATTATTATTAAAATGAATTAACGTTTCTTGGGGATTAATTCGATCGTAATCTTTTACATGTTCATGGGAAATCCAAATACATTCTTGACGGCTTGGTGATGTGGTAGGGAAGAAAAAAATGCGGTTTGTAGGATCAATTGCAATTGGAATCTTATGGGCATAACCAACTAACTGTTTTGTACCATTCCTGCGACCCTCATAATCACTCCCATAGTATTCACAACTATTTTTTATAATATCGAGCGGTTTAAAGGGGGATAAAAATTCATCCTCTACTTCGAAAATCTCCGAATAAATTTTACTGCCATACGCGATGGGTTTAACGAACATCGTAAATGGATTTACCTCATATTCTTCAATTTGTTTTAGCTTCAAAATAGTTTCAACTCCCTTAAGCAATTTTATTAATCATATCATGTTTGTTTTATGGTTTATTTATTTTTCTGAATTGTTGCGAATTTATTCACAAAGTTATTACAGAAAAAATAAAACTGAAGATTATAAATATTCGTTGATATTCTTAAAAAAAACCCATATAATATTAAAAAGCATCGAGGTGATTTTGATGAATGAGAAATCATACACGGAATTAATGAAAATTGGTGCCATGAAACGTCAAGGGAAAGAGAACTATGTCCAAGATTTGTACATTGATATGCTATTATCAGAGATTCAATTAAATGTTGAAAAAGAAAAACTCCTAAAAAAAATTGACTGTGCGATTGACCATCGGGATAAACAAAAGTTTTACCTTTTATCAAAGAAATTAGTTGAGATAAACAAACGACTCGGAACGTAAACAGACACTAGTTAAAATAAAAATGGGAAAGGAGAATAAACTCTCCTTTCCCATTTTTATTTACGTTGTTTTACTTCATACTCTTCTAGCATAGAAATGCGTTCAAGCATAGAAGGATGACTGTAACGGAATATCTTCACCAATAAAGGCGGGTTAACTTGGCTTAATCCCGAGCGGGTTAATTCCTGGAAAGATGTTATAGCAGCCTCAGGATTCTGGGTCATATTAATCGCATATCTGTCAGCTCTGGTTTCCTCATAACGAGAAATTAGATTAGAGAAAGGACTGGAGGCAAACAGGAGCATTGATATAATCATGAAAAAGAGCGGCAAGGAACGAATATCTTTTACTTCCGGTATCTTTAGTTCATTTCCATATCGCGCGATTACCCAATTCATGATTCGATACGTTAGATACAAACCAATAAGTGAGAACAATAAATATAAAGCGATTCCGATATAAATATGCTTTTCAACATAATGACAGATTTCATGGGCCATGATAAATAAAATTTGATCATCGGATAATTTATTAAGTGTTGTATCCCATAGTACAATCCTTGCGTTCGAGCCAATCCCTGATACATAAGCATTTAAGGAATTTGTCTCCTTGGACATATTCACTTCAAAAACATGTTCGGCAGGAATTTGCGCCTTATCTGCTAATGCTAATATTTTGGTTTCCAATTCTTTATTTTTCAAAGGATAAAAATCATTATATAACGGGTCGATGATGACGGGCTGTAAAAACATCAAAAACAATGTAAAAGGTATAGACAATATCCAGGCATAGAGCCACCAGCGTTTAACGCTTTTTTTCATGAGCCAATATAAAACTGGAACAATAATCAGTAAAGTCCCGTAATTAATCCAAAAATCGATTAACTCCTCCTTCATCCAAGAGGCGAAGGTTTGTGTTGAAATGTTATACGTTTTTGACAAGGTGTAACTAATATAGCTTAGAGGCAATGTAGCCAGGAAAGCAAAAAATGAAAGCCAAATAAGGTAAATAGGCGTTTGCAGCAGCTTAAACTTGGACGAACTTTCTGCCCACGATTTGAAAGCCTTCGAAAGGCCAAATAATAAAATCAGAAAGTAAAAAAGCCATTCAAAGGGTGTAGAAAGAAAAAATAGCAAATTTCTTATTTTTGAATACTCTTCACTTAACATTAATTCCCTGCCATTTAAAAAAGTCGCAGGATCGGCTTTCGTTCCTTGATATTCAAAGGGCAAGCTTGAGTCTGCAAAGTGGAATAAATACCAATAAAAAAACAACCCATATATCACATAGGCCAAAACTGCATAGAATCCCATTTTCCTAACCATGTAATGTTTTGTCCCCCTTTTTGTACAACCTCTCTATACTTAGTTTAGTTATAAAGTTCAGATTTAGAACTAAAAAAAGCCGGGCTATACCGACTTAGAGAAAATAAGAATAGAGAGCAAGGACTGTAATCGAACCTAGAACTACAACGATAACGTTTGCCCCTAAAAAGGCAGCAACAAAGGCAGCGGCAGCACCTGCGATTCCATACCAAATATCCTCTTTTTGAAGAAATAAAATCGCAGGGAATATTAGTGCACCAAGGGTTGCGTATGGAACATTTTTTAGTACACCTTGGATAAATGGCGGCAGCTCCATACCCTTAAACAAAACAAACGGAAGCATCCTTGGTATATATGTAACTAATCCCATTCCAATAATCATCCATACTATTTCACTTTTCATGCTTTACACCCCAATGCCTTGCTTTTATCACTTCTATCAGTTCAATCATAACCGCCGATAAAATGGTGGAGGTAACAATTGACCATCCTTGTGCCATAAAGCCGCCAATGGTAAAAATCGTATTAAATATCGCAGCTAAGGAGGCTAGAAATAACACCTTCGCACTTTTTTTTAGAGAAGGAACTAAGAGTCCAATAAACATGGCATAAAGCGCCACGCCCATACTTTCTTGTAATGTTTGCGGAAGACTTGCCCCTATCAAATGACCAATCCCTGTAAAAATAACCCAACTTGAATAGGCCAATAAATTGACACCAAACATAAAACCAGTAGTCGCTGTCTCTTCTCTCGTTGCCACGACTGAAAATGTCTCATCCGTAATTCCAAATGAATACAGCATTTTATTGCCAAGATGGTCATCTTCACACTTTTCAGTTAAAGAAGTTGACATTAAAAAATGACGAATGTTCACAATGAACGTAGTTAATACAATTTCTAATATCCCTGTCCCATAGGCCAGCAGGCTTAATGAAATATATTGTGACGCCCCTGCAAATACCACCATGCTCATTAATACTGATTCATAAATAGAAAGTCCTGATGTTTTTGCAAGAAGTCCAAAAGTCAAAGCAATGGGAAAATAACCAATACCAATGCTGATCCCTGCCTGTAAACCCTTTTTAAATTCAGTAGATTCTTTTCCAATTGCAAAATCAGACAACTTTATCCCCCTCCTATAGAAAGCGTAAGGCGCCTGCCTATCGGCGACAAGCATAAGACGAGCCGGCATGAAGGTTGCTCTTTAACCTTCTTGACGGATTGGCTTATGCCTCGAGTCGATGGCGCCTGAAGCTAGACTTCTTTATTCCTTGAATCAAAAGTAAATTTTATCAAATTTTCAAAAATAATGAAATAAAAAAACATGGCGAGAATTCTGCCATGTTTTCCCTTTTATCCATTATGTTTTTAAACGGTGTGAGTAATTTGAGTTTTTAGTGCTCTTCTTAATATTTTACCTGTTGTATTCTTTGGAAGTTCTTCCAAGAATTCAATCGAAGCAGGAACTTTATACTTGGCTAAATGTTCTCGGCAATACTCAAGTAATTGCTCTTCAGTCGTATTCGGATTTTTGCTCACAACATAGCATTTAACTGCTTCTCCGAGATTTGAATCTGGCACACCAAGTACCGCTGCTTCTACTACATCAGGATGATTATACAGCACTTCTTCCACCTCACGAGGATAGACATTAAAACCGCCGACAATAATCAAATCTTTCTTTCTATCCACGATGTAAAAATATCCATCTTCATCCATTCTTGCTAAATCACCTGTATATAACCAGCCATTACGTATGGCAGCTGCTGTTTCTTCAGGCATTTTGTAATAGCCTTTCATGACATTCGGACCAGATACAATTAATTCACCCACTGCCCCAACTGGAAGTTCCTCTCCCAGTTCATTGACAATTTTGTTCTCAACATGGAGGATAGAAGTTCCGATTGAACCGGCTTTACGCGGGCGGTCCAGTGGATTGAAGCACGTAACTGGGGAGGCCTCAGATAGACCATAACCTTCAGAAACCCGGACATTGAATTTCTTCTCAAAGTTATTAAGCAGGGCAACAGGTAATGAAGCACCGCCAGATATACATAATCTTAGAGATTTAAAATCTTCAGGATTGCCTTCGGGGTATTGGTATAAGAAATTATACATCGTTGGTACCCCTGCAAAAATCGTCGCTTCAAACTCTTTTGCTAATTCAAAAATTTCCTTAGGACTAAACTTTGGAGCGATCAACAAGGTAGCTCCACTTAATAATGGTGCGTTTAAAGCCACTGTTAAACAGAATACATGGAACATAGGAAGGATAGTGATGACACGGTCTTGATCATTCATCCTTAAATAATCGGCTACATCGCTGGCATTGCTATATAAATTTTTGTGGGTTAACATCGCACCTTTTGGTTTCCCTGTAGTCCCCGAAGTATAAAGAATAATCGCTGTGTCATCATCTTTCAGCTCTGGGCCTTGGTAGGTGAGATCACCAGAGGCAATTACTTCTGTAAACGATTTCATTTTAGAGTAAAGTGTGAGAGATTCAACATTATGCTGAGAAATACCATTTTCACTAGTTTCACAGAATACAAACTTCTTTACCTTAGGCAGGAAGGCATGGACTTTTTCTGCTAATGGAATCGCCATATCTAGCGCAACAACAAGTTTTACATCACCGTTATTTAAAATGTACCCAATTTCATCTGCTGTATAAATAGGATTAACTGGGATGACCGTGGCTCCTAACCTCAAAGCCCCGTATAAGCCAATGACAAAATGAGGCGAGTTCCCAAGTAACAAAGCAACGTGATCACCTTGTTTAACTCCTAACTTTTCAAGCCCGGACGCGAATTTTGTAATCGTCCCATCCAATTCAGCATATGTAGTACCTTGTCCCATAAAATAATAGGCCGTTTTGCCTGCTGCGTTTTTAGCAGTTTCCCGAAGTCTAGTTAATAAATTCATAATTTCCCTCCTTTTTGTGAATGAATACTCATTCACTAAATCGTAAAAATTTTCTAAATATATTATATTTAAAGAAATTTAAGTATTCAAGTAAAACTTTTAAGAGATTCATCAAATTTCCACCTCTACAACTATCCATAACACAATCCCCTTCCTACTCACCTTTTATCAGTCTGTTAATAAGAAGGGGGATTTGTATGACCTTAAAAGGCATGCTCCATTCTTGTGCTTCATTATAAGGTATTCAATTTTTATTTATAAGATATTTACAATAAGGAATAAGGCGTTTGGCAACTTCAAATTCTCTGTTCTTTGAACCTGGTCTCCAATTCACTTCAAACATCCACAATCTTTGGTTTGCATCCATACCAACATCTATACCAAGCTCATCAAAGGAATGTTCATATAAAGTATCAAAATGAGCAGAAAAGGTTAAAGCAAAAACCTCAAGGCTTTCCTTGATCTTTTTCGAATCCTCACCAAATTCATCTTTTAAAAAGGAGGCTAATTCTCCGCGGTAGCCGCCACTGCTTATATTACTAATCATTTTTGCATTTCCACTTATTCTAGGATAAATCAAGTTGATTTCCCATTTCCCTTCACCATTTTTTTGAACATGTAATCTAAAATCATACGTAAGACCATTTTTTGTTTTACATTCAATGAATGGCTGCATCAGAAACTTTTGTCCCGTAATAATTGGCTGAAAGTATCTGTTAAGTTCTTTTTCATTCATATACATTGTGTTGAATTGTTCTGTTACTTTATACTGTTCCTCCGTTTTTTCAATAAAAAACACCTTTTTCCCATGATTTCCAGATAAAGGTTTTATTACGGCTTTCGGCTGATTTTTTAGAAATGAAATAAGTTCTGCAGGCTTGTGCAGCGTAGTGGAAGGAATTAGATAAGAGGCGAACACTTTTGCTTTTTTCACTTTTTTGTACACTTTCAATTTGTTCCCTACAGGAAAGCTTGTTAAAATGGCATATTTTTTTAACTTCTTTAATATTTTAGTCTGGTTCTCCGTTTTTGGGTTACAACTGTTTATCACAACAGCAGGAAAATCTACTTGTTTTTGAATCCACTTCCCTTCCTCATACATCCAGCCATCAATCTTCATGATGTCAAAGTCCACATTATTAAATGAAAAGTAAAAAAAGTGAATCCCCTCCATTTTCGCAACGGCTGCAAAGGGATACGCCTTTTTTACATCTACAGGATTTTTCCGGAAGTGGAGCATACCGATACCTTGCAAATCCATCACATCCTTAGAAAAGTGTCTAAATTTGTTTGTAAATAATATTTAAGAAAATCGGTATTTTTCTACGACCCTACGATAGCTGTGATCCATTTTACCAAGTGACATCTTAAATAGGATCACCATCTCCTCCGTACCAATTTCAGCTAATTTGGATTCTAATTGAGCGGCATTTACAACGGAATGAACCTTACTTGGGTCCATTCCTAAGCTAATCGCTTTTTCACCTGTTAGCTTTGCTGAGGGACCAATGGTAATTAAATAATCTACTCCTCCGTAATCCATAATCGTTTCTCCTATTTTGAGGTGCTGATTTTTTAATTGTGATCCCAGACGCTGCATTTTACCAAGAACAAGGACCTCTTTTTTCCCATTAGATATATTTTTTAGAACTTCTAAGGCTGACACTACGGAACTAGGATTACAGCTCCACGTATCGTCAATGACGGAAATACCTTTTGAGTTATACAGTTTCACATGACGCTCCATTGTTTTAAACGTCTTCAACCTATTGATTGCATCTTGAATTGAAATTCCTATTAAGCTTACTGCTGCGATGGCGGCTAGACTGTTATAAACATTGTGCTCGCCATATCCTGGAATAACCACCTCGTATTGAGTCTTATGAACATGTAATGTATATACCATCCTGTCATCTTCATATCGAATATTAGCTGCACTAAAATCAGCTTTCTGATGCTGACCGAATGAAAGTACACATCCTTTAAATAAACCGGTTGGTAATCTTTTTATATTTGTATCATCAGCATTAATAATTAATGTTCCTTTTTCAGATAGAACTTCTAACATTTCTGCCTTTGCTCTTATATATTTTTCTAACGTTTTGCACCCCTCTAGATGTGCTTCACCAATATTTGTTATGATACCGATAGTTGGTTTAAAATATTTTCCGCTCGACTTAATATTTCCAGGGTAGGCTACCCCCATTTCAAAGACAGCTGCTTCTGTTTGTTCATTTATTCCCATTAAATAGTGTAAATTTAAATGAAGACCATTTTGACTAAGCATCGTGGAATGGACTTGTAAGTATTGTTTTAAAATATGCTTAATCATATCCTTTGTGGTTGTTTTTCCACATGTTCCTGTTACGCCAATCACCGGAATAGAAAAAAGGTTTCGGTAATATTCAATAAACTGGTAATATGCCTTCTTACCATCTGCAACCAAAATAACCGACGCCGATTGATCAACCGAAGTCAGAATATGTTTATTTTCGGTTACAATTGTATAATTCTTTTTTCCCAGTAAGGAATCAGGACTTATACTTTTTTTATTCATATGAAAGTAAATAGAATATTCACTAATATTTTTTATCATTTTTGCAACTTTGCTTATCTCAAATTCAGCGTTTCCTTGAATCATTTTGCCATTTATCACTTCAACAATATCTGCAAGTTTGAGAGTCTTCATAAAATTACTCCTCATCAATCTTGGAATCAAAAAGATACCGCGCATAACTTATTGGTGTGGTATATGTTGCATTCCATACTTCATGCATTTTAGCTTTTCCAAATGTTATTCTAAGATCGCGGCCATTACATTCAATAAACATTGGAAAACCTTCAGTAGTTAAACCTATATCCAGCCCAACATCTGCAAGGTAAGGGAAATACTTATTTAATTCAGTTACAGCTTTAATTGAAAAGTCTTCAATAGAGTAGTAGACTTCGTTAAAGTCCAAGTCAGAAAAATCGTTTAAAAGTTCAGTGAGCGTTTTACAGGTACCACCTTTTGCAACATTGGTTACATAATTTCCTATTTTAGCAACCTTACCAACCATACCTGTTACCTGCCATTCTCCTATCCCATTTTTTTGAACGGAAACACGTAAGTCAAAAGGGCTTCCTTGATACTCAGCAAGAGGAATTCGTTCCTGAATAATGTAATTTTTATTTGAGACCTTTTTACGAACGATTTCTGGCCATTCGGTAGCAAAAGCCTCTCTCTTCTGGTTGTAGTAAACTTCCCAAAGTTCACTATCCTTTTTTTCGACCATAACGACCCCGCCGCCTAGACTTCCACTATTCGGCTTAATGATTAGCGCTTTATGCTTCTCCATCATTTCGATGAAATTCCCTGAACTTGCTCGTTTCGTTTCAGGCAAATGGGACTGCAATTCTTCATTTTTCATAAGAATATTATGAACGTCCAATTTTCCATAACGGTTCCAATCATTAAAAATAATAACCCCAGATTTCTGAAGGTTCTTTATCTTTAACTTTGATTCATTCCTAAAAAAAAGGCCACGATTATGAATAATTTGAGGTATGGCGATTTTTTTCATTTCATATTTTCCCTTGTTACCTTTTACTAGCGCATTAATTTGATTAGTCTCAATCGTTATATCTTTTAATCGAAAAAAGCAAGGACACAGCCCAAATTGTATACAGGCCTCTTCATAAAAACTGATATGTTCAAAATAGGACACGTTAGTCTTAATTCCACTATATATCAACCCATCTACTAATATACCAACGGTCGGAGTATTCATATTCCTAATCTCCTTTTTACTAAAATCCGGCTAAAGCTTTCGCATAACGAAAAGGTGTTACAAATAAAAGTCTCCTTAAGTTATAATTCTTCACTTTTACCAGGCTATCATAGCCGTACCTTTTATTAACTTCTAAAAACCACACTTGATAATTTTGATCAACAATACAATCGATTGCTACATCCCCGTAATTCCCTACACATTTATCTAATTCCATACAAACTTTTTTACACTTATCATAGATTTTTGATTGAATCTGTATAGCTTCTTGATGATTGATTCCAAACAATAACTTAATGGCTTCAATACCCATCAAAAGTTTTTCTACATATTTTAAATTGGTAACAATCTTGTCTTTCCTTGCCACTCTGCCGATCATGCCTTGACATTCCCACTGTTTCAACCCATTTTTTTGCATATATACTCTAAAGTCAACATTTCTATCCCCTATAGTTGTGGATACACCTTGTTGTATAATGTATCTGCGGCGAATAAACTTCTTCAAAAACAGGTTTAAATCAGTTTGTTCACTCATAATAGTTTTTATATTATTTTGATTAACAAAAACATAATTTCCCTGGACATCCATTGTTACATTAAATATCCCTCTGCCTCCTTCACCTTCTGGAGGTTTTATATATACTGTCTGATGCTTTCTTAACATCTGATTAAGTTGTTCGAGACCTGTTAACTTCTCCGTTTCGGGAAATAGCTTTTTCAAATTTTCATTCCTTGAGGCATATTCTGGCAGTTCCCCTTTACAAAAATAGTAAGAGTTAATAACCCTGTCCCCAATTTGTGAAATTAGATCATTATATCTTACTGTATCAATGGGATGCCGTTTATAAACTACATCTGGATATGGGAAAACTCCATAAATTCAACGTGTGGTTGAATTCTCTCCTTGTGGATTATAATAATATCCTTCAATTTGTTTTTTTTCGATATTTATTCCTCTTGCAGCACAAACATAGATAAGTCCCTTAATACTTTGATATTCGGAAAAACGACCTTTTAGTCTATCTAATCTCTTTGGGGTTAATTCATTAGGCTTTAAGTAGGCAACAAAAGCAATGACTGGACCTAAAGAAAGGACTCGCCCGTTAATGACCAATTCATATGGAATATCCTCTGGTAGCGTGAGTTCATTTGACATTCGCGGAATACCAATTGTGTCGTCTGGCAATTCTTCATCAATATTCACTACCAACTCCCTAGAATATCCACCAATTTTTAAAATGATTCTTTGAGAAACAATCCTGTATCGTTCTAACAGTTTCATGGAAATATCGATTGAATCTTGTTTCTGTTGATGACTTATAAAAACCATTGGATTTACCTCCGCTAAAAAAAACTAAAAAGTTTACTTATTATTACATGCAAATATATATCCATTGCCACGGCAGTTTCCCTATAATAAAAAAAATAGCAAAAAAGCACCTATATATAACAGATGCTTCTTGAGTACTTAATCTATTATTGGATAAACCATTCTACTTTATTTTAAAATATTCATAAAACCAATCCTCGAGATTATCAGAAATGGCATCGTAATTTTTCGCAGAAATGGAACTTTTTATTTTTCTTTTCATACTAGTATTGTTGTCCCCATGTACAACAACCCAGGTAACAAGAGGATAATTCACCATTTTATAGTTTTTATTTCTAAGATAATTTGTAACTTTCCCATGTGGAAAAATTACCCACTTAAATTTAGACTTCATCACGACTCTCTTCATAGGGGTTCGAGGGAAATCACTATTACGAAAATAAAATATTGCACCACTTCCACATCCAGTATAAAAACGTTCCCTTACCCATATCTGTTACTTTTCATTTTCGCCATACAACCAGTGTTAATAACAAATGCATCAGCAATTAGATGGGACCTAATATATTCCACAAATCGATAGTGAACCCAATCATCTGCATCTAGAGGCATAAAGTATCCTGAGAACCGCTTCTCCTTAAATAGGCTCCAATCACTCTACATTTACGAAACTTGTCACTGCTATATTTACTAATGTGAGTTGGGGGCGGGAAATGAACAGGCAGCCATGTAACTCTCTCATGTTTCATTTCTGTTATATTTGGTTTTTCATGACCTGCAATTACTATTCTAAAATTTTGGTCCGTATTGTTTATGATTGACCTTAGTGTTCTAGCTAAATTGTTTTGAACCCTTGTCCAATTTCGGGATGACCTTTTACTTTTTAGCGAAATAGCAAAGGCAACTTCTACTTCATTTGGTTTGTTATATACTACAATTTTTATCTTTTCAAAATAATCATCAACCTGATCCAAATGTTCCAAAAGGGTTTGTTTCACATTGTCCGATGAAAGGTCCCCCGTTATTTCGAGCTGAGGGTTCATTTTATCTTTTTTTTAGGCATCGTATATATTTGAAAATCAGACTCACTTGAATGTTGTAATACTACTTCATCCAAATACTGAATTGTTTTTATAATGGCTTCAAATCGTGTGATATTCCTTTGCTTAGAATTTTTTTCAAGTGATTTCATACCCGAGAACAAACGCGCAACCCATCCTGCCAAGCCATACTGACCTGCCTCTCCAGATATGGGTAATCGTTTACTGTCCAAGAAATCATCTTTTCAATAATCCCACTTCCCTGAAATCCCCAGACGCCATAATAACTCAACTTTATCTCGTCGGCCATACCAATAAAGGGTACCATTTTTGCATATTTCCTGTTTTCGAAAAAGATATCGTACCTTGCCAACGCCTTTATAACAAAATAGCTGATAAAAAACGAGTAGAGCTTAAAACAACACTTTACAACCAAAATGAATTACTTATCTTGATGCAAAAGTGTACTTTTACGATTAACTTAAAATTACATGCAAACGTTCTATCAGCAGTGGCAGGAATCCCCTTTATAGCCCTAGGCTATCGTTTTAAAACCTTTGATTTTGCAATTTCCATTGGTTTGGGTGACCTTGTTGTCCCGACCGATGACTCTAACATTCACCGTAGCATATTAAATCTAGTTGATTATATAGAAGAACATCAAGATATCATGCATCACATCCCTCCTCTACAACTGGAATGTGAAAAAAATTGGATCAAATTTTTACTCTATTTACCTAAAGAATTCTATGGTGGAGATAAGTCAGATTGAGAAGGGAAATCAAATCAGATTAAATAGATCTGTAGAAAAATATGGTATTAAGATTAGTTTATTTTCAATTGACCAATCATTATTTAAAGATTTTAAGATTAGAAATCACCTAAAAGTGGAAGTTTATTATCGACTTTTGATCCCCGAGCTATTATCAGAGGATATAGATAAAGCCATTTATTTAGACAGTGACCTTATAGTAAAAGAGGATATTACTAAACTTTGGGATATTAATAACGAAAATGACTTTTTAGCTGCTGTTAAGGTTCATTTAAATTCCAGCTAAAAAAAACATGCCAATCACTCTCAATCCCACCTAATGCCGGATATTTCAATAATGGAATTACTATTTAAAAATAACTTTATGGGATGATAACATTTAAAAAGTTATTAAATATCACCAAAACAGACCCTAATAGTTAGAGCCTGTTTTGGTGATATTCATGTTTTATTTTTAAAAAATAAACGATGAAGTTTAGCCTCCCATAGCAAGATATTTTGCATATAAAATTGGATTTGACTTGACTAAATAATACATTTTCCGGTCTTTAATAATTAACGGGAAATCATGATCTGGTCTCTTATTCATTTCAATAACCCAAATTTTATCGTTTTCATCAATTCCAACATCAATGCCTAAATCAGCATAGGCACCCGCGATTTCATCCACTTTACAGGCCATATCTAAACAAATTCTTATTATTTCTTGGTATTTTTTAAATGCTGTTAACTCGTCATAGCCGAATTGTGTTTTTAATGCTCTTATACCTTCCAATGCAAAGCCATTTGCTTTAAAATTTGAGGATATGGCATTCGTATTTCCGAATCTTGCAATAATGCCTGTACATTGCCAATGGCCAGTTTCATTTTTTTGCAACATTACCCTATAGTCTACCTTTCGATCCTCGAATGTATGAAGCTTGATGGGCTGCTGCAACAAATATAAAGAGTGCTTAGACAGGAAATTAGCCATCTGATCTTCTGATAATTTTATGATTTCATCTTGATAATTTTTCATAATTACATATTGATCTTCAACTTTTTCTATATAATAAATTCCCTTTCCTCTAGACCCGTCCTTAAGTTTTAAATAAACACCATTATATTTCTCTATGAATTTATCTACATTTGCTAAAGTTACTTTATTGGTTGTTTCAGCAAGATGTTCTTTTAATTCTTCAAAGGGGGAAAGCCATTTCCAAAATTGCCATTTGTCAAAATATTGAGCATTAAAAAAACTCTTACCCATTTTTTCTTTTAAACCCTTTAATGTTTTTTGGGATAGCTCTACCCTTCTGAAAATCGCACCCGGAAAGGGAAGTATACATTTTCTCCAATGATTAGGAACTGAAGGATCGTATAAATATCCTGTAATTTTCTCGTTTAAAAAATCAATGTGCTCTTCACAAAAAACAAACAAAACACCATTTATTTGTTCGTATAACATTGCATAAATTAAATAATTATTTAAATACTTTTCCAGTCTTTTTTCTGATTTTCCTAATAATAAACCAATTACAGGACCTACGATTAATTCATCGTTTGAAAATAAGAGTTCATACTTTACATTCGTATCTATTAGTAACTTCGAAATAATATCCTGGCTGACTAGAATATTATGTTTATTGTTTGATTGTAACAATGACAAAGCAATCGGTATCCTTCTTTTTCCAAACGATAAGGTAATGGTTTTCTTACTTTCAATCCCTAAGGAGGCTGCTAGTGTAATTGGAATAGATACCGTGTTACTTGATAAGCTATCAGAAACTATTTCATAAACCACCCCGTCTTTCACCTCCCAAACCAGATAACCATTTAGCATAATGTAAGGGGGCTGATTTTATTTTATAATATAGTTGATAATCATCTGCATCCAAGGCAATGGTCATGTCTGGACTCCGATTATTAATCTCAATCAGCCAAAGGTTATGGTTCTCATCCATTCCAATATCAATCCCAATATAACCTAGATGTAAACCTTTACTCTCTAATACTTTACAACATGTAATTGCCAACTTTTCAATTTCCATATACTTCTTAAATGCATTTTTTACATCATCCTTAAATATTTCACAAAGGGATTTCCAAACTTTTTGTGCTGACCCACCACTTGATATATTGCTTACAATACTATCTACTTCACCAAACTTAGTTACCATTCCAGGAACAATCCAATCACCATTGTGATTCTTACCAACAATCACCCGAACATCCATCACCCTATTATCTTTAGTCAATAATGGTATTCGTTGCTGCACAATATAGTTTTTTAGGCTTATTTCAGACTTCAGGTAATATACTACCGCTTCCCAGGTTTCAAACACAGTTATTATATTTTTGTCTTTTACTCTATAGATTAAATTAAACTCCTGACCCACTTTTGAAAGTTGATAAATTCCAGATCCCTGCATACCTGCCTTCGGCTTAATAAACGTTTGTTGATGAGCCTCTATTAATCTTCGTACATTTTCTACATTTTCACCTAGAACAGTTTCAGGGAGATATTTCCTTATTTGTTCATTATCAGAAAGCGATTCCCACATTTCCCATTTATTAAAAACATGAGAATTAAAGAATTTGTTACCAATTAACTCAAATAAATTCCTCCGGATTGGTTCTTTTATTGGTTTTCTGAGAAAAACAACTGAAGGAAATGGAAAAATCCCCTCCTCCCATTCATGCTCCTTTGGATTAAATGCATATCCAGTGACAAGCTTATTTTTCACATCTATTCCATCTAATGTAAAAAGAAGAATTAGTCCATTTAGATGCTTATAATCAATTAAATAATTTTTATAAATCTTAATTCTTTGTTTAGTCAATTCGTCTATCTTACCGCGAATCAACAAACCAATGACTGGACCAATAATTAATATTTCATTTTCAACCGCAATTTCATACACATCGATAAATTCAGGGAGAAAAAGTCTTTTATAGATTTCACTTGATAAATAAATAAATTGTTGCCGATCATCATGATGTATTAAGGTAACACTTTCCTTTATTGCCCCAATACTAATGGTGATTGAATCTCTGTCACTTATTAATAATTTTTCTAAAACGTTTAAAGGAAGAGATATTGTTGGATTAGGAGTAGAAATTGTTTTTAATATAAGTTTCATGTGAGCTCCCCACCTCACTTTCACTAATGCTGAATCCTTGTAAATGGATAGCATAAAAGATAGGCTGAGAGCGAATTTTCAAGTATATTTCATAGTCCATTTCTTTAAAGCCTTTAAAACTCGGAAAAATATTTGCCTCGATAATCCATGGGTACCCTTCTTGATCAAGACCAATATCTAAACCAAATTCTGCATAGTGTTCGTCTTTTCTATCTATTAAATTACAGAACTTCTGACACAGATTTATCACACTCTCATAAATCTTATCGTATGATTGATCAATTCCTGATCCATTTACTACTTCCTCCAAAGTCATTGCTTCTCCGCCTCTTGCAATATTGGTTAACACCTCATTTTCACCGGCAACCCTGCATTCGATACCAGAGCATTTCCAGCTTTTTATATCATACTTTTGCATTACAACTCTCACATCCAAGGGTCGGTTGTTTATTTTTAGAAGCGGAATATAGGTTTGATACAAATATTGCTTATTTAATAAATTCAACTTCATTAACATTTCCTCTAATGCCTTGGTATCAGGAATCAGATGTCTGAGTAGAAACTCATTTTGATGTTCGTATAGGATATACCCTTCAGCTGGTTTTTGATTTTTTTCAAGTGTAAAGATGCCTCGCCCACGTGAAAGGCTGACGGGTTTTAAAATAATTCTTTCTTTATCCTGAATAAATTTAATTAAATCGTCCATTTTTTTCAAGAGATGTGTGGCGGGGACATGGTTACGAATTTCCTTTTCATCTTTTAATAAAATAAGATCAGATTTCTTAAAGTAATGGGAATTGAATAAATTCTTATTTGTCATTTCAATTAGCAGGTTAATCCGATCAAGGTTCTGATGAAAATTTCTACGGTACAAGGCAGCTGGAATCGGTGCAGAATCATACCTCCACTTTTTTTGGGTTGGATCATACAGCATTCCATATGCAATCTTTTCCTCCAAGTCGATGGAACGAGTGGAAAAGGCAATAACTAAGCCGCCAAATTTCTCATATTCCCTGAGACGGTCAGAGTACTTTTCCATATATGTTGGATTATACAGTTGATTTTTTTCCCCTAGCAACAGGCCAATCGATGGACCAATTATTACTTTATCGTTTGATATCTTTAATTGATATATCAAGTCTATTGGGATATGCATCTTCTTTAAAAGAGAACTAGAGATAAGTACTTCTGCAGGATTGGAAAATGAATTTCGGTTTAAACGATAATCACTTTCAATGATGTCAAGTTTACATGTTTGTTCTTTAATGCCAAACTGAATGAAGATTTGGTTGCTGGTGATTAAGTTTGACTGAAGCATTGGTAATTTCAGGCACATTTCTTCGTCCTGATACTCCTTTAATTTGATCCAGTGATTAATACTATCTTCATTTGAAGGCATTTTCGGGTAATCTTCAGATTCTGGACTTGATAAAAGTTCGGTTGATTGTGATGGATAAGCAAGACTATATTCATTACTGATTTCATCGTGATAATTCTTTTGTTGTAGTATTTCCTTGGCAACCTTGAATGGGAATTTACATATTTTTTCACATATCTTAGTGTTCCATCCAAAAATGTCGTTAACAATGGTACTGACCGGACAGGTTGAACTTAAAGAATAGAAACCATTACTATTTAATGAAAATACAATACCAATCTCGAAAATTCCAGGGTAATAAAAGTGAATGATATCTAAAACCTTTTGGCTATACTCCCATAATTCATCCATTGAGGCATCTTCTAGATAGTATAATTTTTGGCTGGAATCTTTTGCGTATATAATCGGGGATTTCCATTTATTATTTAACTTTTTTTGACCTAATACATATAAAGTAAATAAAGTATTGTTAGCGTCGTTTTCTTCATCAAAATCTATTTTTATATCAGAATATGAATCTATTAATGCACCTAATTCTTTTTTCTTTATTATATGGTGCTCATTAAGGACTTGAAATTTGGGGTGGTTAGAAAGTTCCCTTAATTTTTTGATATTCTTTTTTTTATAAAACATTGTTGGGTTATAGATAATTGATGGGATGTCAATTGTATCCTTTTTTACTAATGAATTATTCTGTAGTTCAATTGCTTGGGTTTTTAAACTCTCGAGCGAAATATCATTAATTGTAAAGAATTGAATTTTTAGGTTTAACTCTTTTCCTTTCCTAGCATAAATATGCCATATTTCGTCTTTTTTGTTTTGTTTGCTAAGTAGCTTACTCCATTCCCTTTTAGAAAGTAGTACCCCAACGGTTTCCATCCTCATGACTCCACCTCCTAACATAAAACAGGTAATTAGGACCTTTACCATAATTTATATTCATTGCTTATTAAAAGGTATGGGCAGATATTAAACTTAGCCATTTTTCATCCTCTTTTATACGATTTAATGGTTTCATAAGAGCCATCATTTAATAATTTAAACATGGATACAGCAGGAGTTAGATTTGCTTCTATAATCCAGACCTTCCCTTCAGTATCAATACCAAGATCTATTCCGTATACACGTTTTTTGGTATAGGAATTTGCTAATTGCCCCGCAATTAACAAGGAAACTTCCTCTAAATCAGTTACAATATCTTTAATATTTTCGTTGTTTACCAATGATATTTCAATTGCATTTTCCACAGATAATATAGCTTTTGCTGCATTAGTCACAATAAAATTATTTGCTGCCACTCTTGCAAGTTTACCCGTTACTGCCCATTCTAATGAATCCTTTTTCCTTTGTACCATTACCCGAACATCAAATGGATTATTATTTATCGTTGCAAGTGGAATTCTTTGCTGAACGATATACCGGTGTCTATTTCTTGGAAAGTGATTCTCTTTTAAGTAATCGTAGATGTTCTCTTTTCCGTTTATCAACGTTTCACTGCGTTCAATATGAAGTACGAATTGTTCATTTGATAATGAAGAGATTTGGATAATTCCTCTCCCCTGAAAACCATTGCATGGCTTTACCATTATTTGATTATATTTGTCTAACATTGTATTTAAAGAAGTTCTATTCAAATATTGTGTATCAGGTAAAAAGGATGCAAGTCTTTCATTCTCCAACATCAATTTATGTTTTGTCCATTTCCCAACAGAAACACGCATTTTATTTCCCCTTTTTAATTAGGCTGTATTAAATTTGCCTGTTGATTTCCGCTCCAATCAACAGGGTGCAAAATCAACATTTAGCATTAACACAGCCTTTAATTAAAAGCCAAATTTCTCGGAACATTACCCATTTTAGTTTTTTATTCACTAATAATTTATTCTAAGAAATAGAGAAGGGATGGACTTTTAATCAATCAGCATAGAAATAATAAATTAACCCGAGCCTAAAAAAATACACGGTGAATATTTCACCGTGTAAAACTCTAATATATAAGGTTGATAAATTCTTCTTTTGATACATTTCCAAAATAAAAGGTTGTGTCGACGTCTTTAAGTGCCGCTTCTATCTCGCTCTTTTCGTAGCGAACATGCTTTAGTTTATTTTCGATATCACTTACATCGCCGACACCGAAAAAGTCACCATAGATTTTACAGTTTTCAATAATTCCTCTATCAACATCTAAGCGAACATCAATTTGCCCCACTGGGAAGCGATGGGAATGCTGGAGATTAAATTTCGGCGATTTGCCGTAGTTCCAATCCCAATTTTGATATCGTTCCTTGGAAAGTTGGTGGATATTCTCCCAATCCTCTTCCGTTAACACATATTCCGTTACTTCTTGCCCTTGAAAAATAAACTTCAGCAAAGCAGAACGAAACTCTTCAATAGTCCATTTTTCTGTCAAAAATTCTGATATATTAGCCACCCTGCTTCGAACAGACTTGATTCCTTTGGATTCGATTTTATCCTTTTTTACCCTCAGGGCTGAGACAATATGCTCCATTTCGGAATTGAACAGCAGTGTACCATGGGTAAACATCCGTCCCCTGGTCGAGAATTGGGCATTCCCAGATATTTTCCTGCCTTCAGCTAAAATATCATTCCTGCCGCTTAATTCTGCATTTACTCCCATCTGTTTTAGTGCAGCAATCACCGGCTCTGTAAACTTACGGAAATTGTGAAAGCTATCACCGTCATCTTTTGTGATGAAGCTAAAATTAAGATTGCCAAGGTCATGATAGACCGCTCCCCCGCCAGACAATCTGCGCACCACATGGATACCATTACTCTCAACATACTCGGTATTAATTTCTTCTACTGAATTTTGGTTTTTTCCAATGATAATCGATGGCTCATTTATGTAAAATAATAAATACGTTTCATTGATATCAAGATTTTTCAACGCATATTCTTCAATGGCAAGATTTATTCTTGGATCGGTAATGCCCTTATTATTAATAAATAACATACGATCTTTCCCCTTCTTATAGTGAAATAGTTTGAAATTCTTCTGCTAGTTTTATTATACCAGTATATTCCGTACTGGCTTCACTAATAAGCTTAGAAACCTCTCCGTAATGCGGCAGATGGGTAAGAATTAGTTGTTTAACTTCAGCTCTTGCAGCAAATCTTCCTGCATCAACGCTATTCATATGACCTGCTGATTTGCCGTTTTGGTGCTGATAAAAATTACATTCACATAATAATAGGTCTGCGCCTTTACTAAACTCAATAAATTCTTCTTTAAAGGAACTATCTGCTGTGTACACAATCGACTTTCCGTTTGCTTCTATCCTCATTGCATAGCAAGTCACCGGATGGTCCGTTTTTAAAAAGGAAACTTGGAAGGGACCAACAGTCAAAACATCATTAGGTAAATATGCATTTCCCTTTGTGATTTCTTTGTAGGTTAACTTCGCAAATTCTGTATTGTCTAAAGAATGGCCATAGATAGGTAATGTCGGAAAACTCTTTCCTAAAAAACCCTGTATCAATCGTGCGTGCTGCAGGACCCCAATATCTGCAATGTGGTCAGGATGATAATGAGAAATTAATACCGCATCAAGCTCTTCTGGCTCAATGATATTTTGCATTTTCGCAAGAACACCGCTGCCACAATCAATTAACAGATTAAATCCTTCATGCTCCAGTAAATATCCTGAACTTGCGCCATTTTTTTTCGGGTATCCACCCCAAAAACCGATAATTGTCAACTTCATCTAAATACCCCCCTTGTTGATAAAAAAAGAAGCTATTTATAAAACAGCTTCGAGTTTATTCTTTGACATTTAGATACTCTAATACACCTTTTACAGCTTCTTCACCTTGGTCAATACAATCAGGAAGTCCTACGCCGCCAAAGGAGGCACTGGCTAAAAAGACACCTGGCAGCTCGGATTTAACATGCTTTCTGATGGTCTCTAGACGCTGTTTATGTCCCACTGTGTATTGCGGCATGGAATCCTTCCAGCGCGAAACGACAGCAAACTCAGGCTGCATTCCAATATCCATTGTCCTGCTTAAATCATCAAGAACAATCTGAATAATTCTATCATCAGAAAGATCGACGATGGTTTCGTCGCCTGCTCTCCCTACATAACAGCGCAGCAGCACCTTTCCTTTTGGAGTAGAATGAGCCCATTTTTTATGCGTCCATGTACAAGCTGTTATGGAATAATCACCATTTCGAGAGACTACAAAGCCTGTTCCATCAATATCGTTTTTTATTGCTTCTTTAGGAAATGCCAGCGCCACCGTTGCAACTGATGTTGAGGGTACTGACTTGAAAGGGTCAAAAAAACGATAGTCCGAGAACATGGATTGAGTTATTTTATGTGGAGTTGCAGCAATAATACAATCAGCTGTCAATGTTTCACCGTTATTTAGATAAAGTTCATATTGTTCATTTGTCTTTGTAATTTTATCGACTCTGTGCCCTTTTAATATAGAATTAGGGTCTAGTTTCGCTTCTATACCTTCAGCAAAGGACTGAAGTCCAGACTTAAAGGTTAAAAATGCACCTTTTTTCTTCTCATCAGGTTGTTGTGTTTTCGGTTTTGCTGGTGTGGTTTTTTTCATCCCCAGGATAAGGCTGCGATATTTTTGTTCAACCTCATAGAATTGTGGGAAGGTCGACATTAAACTCATTTGATCAATATCACCAGCATAAATACCGGATAACAATGGTTCGATCAAATTCTCAACTACCTCATCACCCAGCCTTCTGCGAAAAAATTCACCTAAAGACTGGTCTGTATTTCCTGGTGATTTTGGTAAAATAAAATCGGCAGCTGCTCTAAGCTTGCCAGGTATTGAAAACAAACCTGTCGTAATAAATGGTCCTATTTCCGTCGGGATTCCCATAATGGAACCCCCAGGCATCGAATAGAGCTTGTCATTTACAAGAACATAGGATTTCCCTGTCGAGTTAGATACCAGCTGCTCCTCCAACCCTACTTCCTTAGCAAGTCTAATCATGCTGGTTTTTCTGGCTAGGAAAGAATCGGGACCTCTTTCAATGATGAAACCGTCTCTAGTAACGGTTTGCATTTTACCTCCGAGACGTTGTGATGCTTCGATCAGTTTGATTTCAAGAGGCAGCTTTTTATCGTTAATGATTTTTTGAAGGTAGAATGCCGCAGTAAGTCCCGCTATTCCGCCCCCAATAATGGCGACCTTCTTTTTTTCTTCCGTCACGGATGTCACCCTTCTTTCTTTGTTCGGATTGCTATCTGGCAGCTAATTTTTTTAAAATAACCGTCGACATAGCGTCAATTAAATCTGCATGTGCGTTTGGCATTTCAGGACGATAGTATTTCGCTCCAACTTCCTTGGCTGCTATTCTACATTCGTAATCGTTATCATAAAGGACTTCCAAGTGTTCAGATACAAAGCCAACCGGTGCGTAAACAAATGCTTTATAAGCATGTTCTTTTGCTAATTCCCTAGTTAAATCCTGCACGTCTGGCCCTAACCAAGGATCAGGTGTGTTCCCCGCACTTTGCCAGCCAATTGCATATTTAGTGATACCAGCCTGTTTTGCAATTAGATCAGCGGTTTCCTGAAGCTGACTTGGATAAGGATCACTAAACTGTAAGATTTTCTCTGGAAGACTATGGGCTGAAACAATCATCATGGCGTCATTTCTTTCTTCATGCGGCATTTGATCATATATTTCCTTAATTTTATCTGCCCAGTAATTAATAAATTTTGGTTCATCATACCAGCTATCAACGGACGTGATTGTAATGCCCCCGAGCTTTTCTGCTTCCTCATTCGCTCTGTTATTATAGGACTTGATACTAAAAGTTGAATAATGAGGCGCCAAGACTATGCTAACAGCATCTTTTATTCCATCAAAATGCATTTCCTTCACGGCATCCTCGATAAATGGTTCTATATGCTTTAAACCAAGGTACATTTTGAACTCTATTTGATCTTGAATTTGATTTATATGTTCCTCGAGCTTTTTGGCCTGCTCGATTGTAATTTTAGCTAATGGTGAGATACCGCCAATTGCTTGATACCTATTCCTTAATTCTTCAATCATTTCTGGCGTAGGCTTTCTGCCATGTCGAATATGTGTATAGTAACGTTCCAAATCATCTAAGTGATATGGGGTTCCGTATGCCATTACGAGTAATCCCATTTTCTTTTTCGTCATCTTCCGCACCTCATTTTTATGTCTTGCTGCTTTAACCAAATATTAAACTTTTATAATGGCTCATATCAGGATTTAGAGGGCCTCTAATTGTTTTAGGGCCCTCTTTTTCATGCATATAATATTGTGCCAAAAAAACACTTATCTTACCAATTTTAACACTCGGTTCATAGTATTTATCTGCTTAGTTTTGACGCAGAATACTCATGGACAAATGAGGTTAATTTTTTCAACGTTGCTGGGTTTACCGATGGGAAAACACCATGGCCAAGATTAAAGATATAGCCGCCCTGAGCCATCCCTTGGTCTAAAATAGCTTTAGCTCTTTCTTCAATCACTTCCCAAGGTGATAACAAGATCGCTGGATCAAGATTACCCTGAACGGTTTTATGAATTCCCATTTCTCTTGCTTGTAGAATCGGCAAACGCCAGTCCAAACCAACTACATCAAGTGGAAGGTCATTCCACTCTAATGCAAGATGACTGGCACCTACTCCAAACATAATCAGGGGAACATTCTCTTCTTTAAGTTCTGTAAAAATTCTATTCATGACTGGCTTAATAAAGCTGCGATAGTCTTCAACATTCAGAGCTCCAACCCAAGAATCAAAGATTTGAATCGCTTTAGCACCAGCCTTAATTTGTGATTTCACATATGTAATGATCATATCCGCAAGTTTTTCCATTAATGCGAACCATGCTTTAGGCTCAGAATACATAAAAGCTTTTGTCTTGTTATAGTTTTTGGAAGGTCCGCCTTCAATCATATAACTTGCAAGTGTAAAGGGAGCCCCTGAAAATCCAATTAATGGAACTGACAATTGTTCTTGGGTTAATAATTTAATTGTGTCTAATACGTATGGTACGTCCTCTTCCGGATGAATTTCACCAAGTTTTTCAACATCTGCTAATGATGTGATTGGGTTATCGATAACAGGACCAATCCCAGATTTTATTTCAACCTGCATTCCAATCGCCGGAAGCGGTGTCATGATATCCTTATAAAGGATAGCCGCGTCAACATTATACTGCTCTACTGGAAGGCGGGTTACATAAGCACAAAGTTCAGGCTGGTGAGTAATTTCAAACAATGAGTACTTTTCTTTAATTTCTCTGTACTCTGGCTGTGAACGTCCTGCCTGCCTCATGTACCACACTGGCACGTGATCTGTCTTTTCTCCTCTTGCTGCTTTTAAAAATGTATCGTTGAATTGCTTCGTCATGTAAATAAATCCACCTTTCAAGGACATGTCTCGTTTTATTTTAATATATGTAGCCGAAAATTAAAAACTTTATAGAGTACATAGCACTGTTTTCACTATATCGATTATTCCTATTTGTGTATAGATTACGATGAAAAGTGTCAAAAAAAAGTCGTTTTTAACCTTATTTATTATTCAAATTCCTCTCACCACTTTTATACAAATTCATATTCTGTATTACATCTAGAGTAGAGGGCGAATACCTATTTTTAGGCCTTAGATGATGAAAGGAGGTTATTGTATGCTTGTCGAGCTTTCAGCTCTCCATTGGATATATGTTGTCTTTATTGCTCTCATTATCGGATTTATGGTCAAACGAAGAGATACCACCCTTATTTGTATCCTTGGAATATTCCTTATTGCCATTACTGCAACGGGCTCCTTAAGCAGTTCAGTTAGTAGTATCTTCAACAGTTTTATATATGCAATTACCGAGTTGTTATCTACAATTTTAGTCATCTCGATTATTGTAGCTATGAGTAAAACCTTAACATCTACTGGAATAAACGATGTGATGATTTCACCTTTTACAAAATTAATTCGTAACCCTTCACTCGCATATTGGACCATTGGGATCTTAATGATGGTCATTTCCTGGTTCTTTTGGCCGTCTCCGGCTGTTGCGCTTCTAGGAGCCGTGCTGCTTCCTGTCGCCCTACGAGCAGGTCTTCCAGCTTTAGGCGTTGCAATGGCTATGAACTTGTTCGGTCACGGCATAGCATTGTCAGGGGACTTTGTCATACAGGCTGCGCCGAAATTAACATCGGATGCCGCCGGAATTCCAATCGGTGATGTCATCAGTGCCAGTATTCCATTAGTATTTGTCATGGGGATTGTGACCACCATTGCTGCTTTCTATTTTCTAAAAAGAGATATGAAAAATGGTGTGCTCAAGCCAACTCCATTTGTACCTATGGAGTCATCTGAAGATACAACATCCGAGAAAAATCTCCTCACAATTGGCCAAAAGCGATTCTTCGCCATTCTCATTCCGATTTTATTTGCCATTGATGTTGCCGGGATGCTTATCCTCGACCTGACTGGCGGTGATGCAACTGCATTAGTGGGTGGAACATCCATTCTTATCCTTCTTCTAATTACCATGGTCAGCCATAAAAACAAGGGCCTAGAAAAAACCACAAGCTACTTAATTGAAGGGTTCACATTTGGTTTTAAGGTATTTGGTCCAGTTATCCCAATTGCTGCATTCTTCTATTTAGGTGATGCTGGTTTTGGAAAGATTATCGGTGACTTTTTACCAGAAGCTTCTCAAGGTATTGTAAATGACCTTGGTATTGCTTTAGCCAATATTGTTCCATTGAGTAAAGTAGTCGGGGCTGTGACACTAACCACTGTAGGAGCAATTACAGGTTTGGATGGCTCTGGATTTTCAGGAATATCACTCGCGGGTTCAGTTGCGGGCTTGTTTGCAGTTGCCATTGGTAAAGGTGCGGCCACTCTAACTGCCCTTGGCCAAATAGCAGCCATTTGGGTAGGGGGCGGAACATTAGTACCTTGGGCGTTAATCCCTGCAGCTGCTATATGTAACGTTGACCCATTTGAATTAGCACGGCGAAATCTGCTTCCAGTTGTAATCGGTCTTGCAGTTACAACCATCGTAGCAATATTTCTCATTTAAAAAAGAGGCAGCAGCCTCTTTTTTGTTGTTATTTTTTCAGTCTCTTTTTAAAGAATTTGTACATATCTTTGGAAGCAAGCGCCCAAATATAGCCAAAGGCAAAACCTCCAATGACATCTGTAGGGTAATGGACTTGAAGAATGATCCGACTTGCTCCAATTAATAAGAGCAACAGTGCAGTCAGGATGATAACCATTCTTTTCGCCTTTGAGGACTTCAAATCCTCCAATACGAGATAGGCAATAAAGTAATAGAAAATGAATCCTACCATTGCATGTCCACTTGGAAAACTTAAGCTATCCACATGTGCTAGATGGTCGAACTCTGGTCTAGGTCGGGCAATGAGGTCCTTGAGAAGTTTATTGACTTCATTTCCTATAGCTACCGATAATGCAATGGCTGCAGCACCTAATAGATTCCTTTTTATCAGCAAAAACCAGCCTAAAAAGATCAAGGCGACAACGCCAATCCCCTTCTTATCCCCTAGTTCCGTTAAAATAAGAAAAAACGGGTTGAACATATCTGGTACATAAGCAAATAAGTCTGCTAGTTTATCATCCAGCCAAAAAGTTTGTTTAGCAGCTACTTTGATAGAAGTATAGAGTGCTATTACAATAGCAAAACCTAAAAATAAGTAGGTAGAAGTATTCCATTTATTTATCATTTGTTTAATGATCCTTTCTCTATCTAAACTCTATAAAATTATAAAGAAAACTTACTTTTAAATCTACATAATAGTGTAAAAGTGTTAAAATAGTTTGATAATAGAATAATAAGTGTTTGGAGGTATATCATATGTTGAAGCAATTGTTTTCAAAATTAGAAGATTACTATGAAGATATGATTACAATACGCAGGTTTATGCACCAGCATCCAGAATTGTCCTTTCAAGAATATAACACGGCCCAATATATAAAGGAATTCTATGAACAACTTGGGATAGAAGTAAAAGGTAATATTGGGGGAAATGGTGTTGTTGCAAAAATTTACGGTAAAAAGCCAGGGAAAACGGTCGCATTAAGGGCAGATTTCGATGCATTACCTATTCATGATGAAAAAGATGTACCTTATAAATCCTTGGTTCCCGGTGTCATGCATGCCTGCGGTCATGATGGACATACAGCAACTCTTCTTGTACTTGCCAAGGTACTAAATGAATTGAAGGATGATCTCGAAGGCAATTATGTCATTATTCATCAGCATGCTGAAGAATATGCACCAGGTGGAGCGATTACCATGATTGAGGATGGCTGCTTAGAAGGTGTTGATGTGATATTTGGAACTCATTTATGGGCAAGTGAACCGACCGGAACCATCCAATTTCGAACTGGTCCTATTATGGCGGCAGCGGATCGTTTTGAGATTGATATCCAGGGAAAAGGCGGCCATGGTGCACAGCCGCATAAGACGAAGGATGCCATTGTCACGGCTTCACAGTTAGTTTTAAATCTTCAGCAAATTGTCAGCCGGAAAGTGAATCCGATCGAGTCTGCCGTTGTCACAGTTGGCTCATTTACCGCTGAAAATGCATTTAATGTAATAGCAGATAAAGCAAAGCTTGTGGGGACAGTCCGCACCTTTAATGATGATGTTCGCCAATACATCGAAGAAGAAATGGAAAGAATTATTCACGGCACATGCTACTTGTCTGGCAGCACCTATAATTATTTATATAAGAGAGGTTATCCAGCAGTTGTCAACCATGTGAAAGAAACAGAATTTCTCATTGCAGCAGCCAGGGAAGTCCCTGAGGTAACTACGATTGAGGAATCTGAGCCGCAAATGGGTGGAGAAGATTTTTCCTATTACTTAAAGGAAGTACCAGGAACGTTCTTTTTCACTGGTGCAAAACCTCCAGGTGCCAATCCAGGCTATCCTCATCACCATCCAAAGTTTGATATTGATGAGAACGCGATGTTAATTGCAGCGAAAACGCTTGGAACAGCAGCAATAAAAATACATCAATCCAAATAACCTAAGCCCCCCAACTGTATTAAAGTTCGGGGGCTTTTGTTAGAATTCTTAACCTATAGGCGTTCATTGCAGTTTCTCCCAAGTGTTTGAGGAGATTATTATTTGCATAGGCGCCTACAAATGCACCAATTCCTGGCACTAACTGGAACATCTTAACAAGATCAATATAATCTCTATATTCCTGTTGAAATTTACGCCAATCCATTTCAACTAGCTCTTGCTTTCTCACATCCCAGTTTTCTATCTCAGCTAATGTTTCGCGACGGATATCATCACTTGAAAACGCAAGCTGGAAAATATGAAGAATAAATAGCCGCTCTTCAAATTCTTTCGTGTTAAATCCATAAATAGCTGCCGCTTCAAAGAGGAATTTCATCTTGATGGAAAGGAGTAAAGGAAAATCTGCCAGCCCCAGAAGGATTCCTCCAGCACCTGTTCCCGCACCTTCAACCAAGGCCGTTTTTTGGAAGATTGCTGTCTTTTTCTTCATTAATTCATCACGTTCTTCAAGTTTCAGACCAGCAGCTTGATTTTTGTTGGTCGTAAGCTGGGATCCAAATAAGGTGGTTTTGACCATTCCCTTTATACTTTCTGTCATCACCTCGTGAACCTTTTCCGGAATCATTTCATTTATTTTTCCCTGCGCTTTTTTTGAGATTCGATTCATCATCCCTGATCTTCGAGTTAATTTTCTTTTCCATTCGACCACTTCCCCATATACCTTTAACTCATATTCATTCATGCTCCCACTCCCCTCAGCAAAAGGATATTAAGTTTTTTTCCAATCCATTCATGCTTTTAGTCTTTTCTTACTATAAACACTTACAAATAAAAAACTAAACAGCATTCCAGAGAAGAGGATTATTAACGAAAATATCCATTCTCCTTTAAACATAATAACGATTGTAAATATAGAGGATTGAATGATTAAAATTTTCATTAAAAGAGAATGAAAAGCAGCTGTTTTATGGGTTTGAGAAACTGGATACAGGTAAATCCAAAGCTTGTTTTGATGATGATTCCATAATGGCAGCAGCTGGAAACCTGTTAAATAGATAAATAAGAGTGAAAGCACAATTTGCCCTGCCCCAAAGGAAATAAAATACAGCGCTAATGCACCTATAACGGTTAATCGAATAAAAAGACCTAAATAATCGGATGATCTCAAGAATGTTCTTGCGAATAAATAATGATAGGTTTTATCTTCCGAAAAGGAAATCCGATTAATCAACCAGTCCAGCCATTTTCTTCTTTTTACTGTATCTTTTAATTTCGGTACATCTGTGAATAAATTGGCTAGGCGATAGAATGACGCCATCCGCTTTTCTTCTTGTACAATAAGCAAATCCCATTTCAAACCCATCTTTTTCGTCCTAACAGAAAAGGAGCGGAAATAAGACGCCATAATGATAGCAAATATCAATAAGAACAGGAAATGTGCGTTGTTAAAAAGCAAAAAGGTAAATAACACATTAATGAAATAACGGACGAACATGTCCCAAGTATAAACGGATGGCTGTACATAATAATGAATTTTCCAATTTACTGCAATATTCCATCCTTTAATGACCAGCAGGATGATGAAGAAAATCAAAAAGGATTGAAAGCCGTTTCTGCTGACATGTGCATACATGGGCATAACTATAGCTAAAACCATTAATAATATGTATCCCTGAAAAACTAGACTAAGCAATCCAGAACGCAAAAAATAACCTTTTAAACGTGTTTCAAGCGGAATTAAAAACACTTGATCAGCTTCAAGCAAAAAAGTATATACGGGGCTGTGCGTTAAAAATAAACCTAAGATAACTGCAATAATTATCTCCGCAGGAAAATCCTGAGACAATGACCTTATCCAATTTTGATAATAAAAGGCAGCCGTACCAATTAAAAATAACAAAACCACAACAAGGTGACCGTTAAGAATATACCGAAGATAAACACCAAATTCTTTTAATCGATGGACAGATCTGTCCTTCCATAGCTTTTTCTCATCAAACATAATTTTCTTCCTTTGTTAATTGGATATATAGATCATCTAAAGAAGCCGCAGGCATTGAAAACTGTTCTCTCAATTCAGTAAGAGTACCTTTTGCACGAACCTTTCCTTCATGAAGTATGACGAACCTGTCACAGTACTTCTCGGCAGTGGCTAGAATATGGGTCGACATTAATATGCCTGCCCCGTTTTCTTTCATCTTTTTCATTAAGTCAAGCAATGATTGAATACCAAGCGGGTCAAGACCAACAAATGGTTCATCCACAATGTAGAGGGAAGGCTGCACCAAAAAAGCGCACATTATCATTACCTTTTGTTTCATTCCTTTAGAAAAATGTGCTGGGAACCATTTTAGTCTTTTTTCCATTCGAAATTCAGTTAATAACTTCCCAATTCTGGTTTTATATGTAGACTCATCTAATCCGTATGCCATAGCTGTTAATCGCAAATGTTCTTCAAGGGTGAGTTCTTCGTATAACACTGGCGTTTCCGGAACAAAGGTAAACATCTTCCGATAAGCTTCTTTCTCTTCCGCGATGGAACGCCCATTTATTTTAACAGACCCACGATGCGGCTCCATTAAACCAATAATGTGTTTGATTGTTGTACTTTTCCCAGCACCATTTAGACCGATTAATCCAACTAATTCTCTCTCATTGACTTCAAAAGTTACATCTTTTAGGACTGGATTTCTTGTATATCCTCCTGTTAGGCTTTCAATCGATAATAAAGACATATGCTCCGTCCTTCCTATTGCATGATTACCTTTCATTTTACCAAATCACTATTGATAAAAATAGTTTTCAAATTTTTGGTTTCATTTTTGTATATTTCAAATCAAAACGGACATCATAATATTCGAAGGGGAAACACCTACTCGATGAAGTGATTCATCAAAAATTTGAAATGAGGTGTCTGTCAAAGACATTTAACTTTTCAAACCAAGTAGCTTCTAAACGTTTCAAATAAGGGGATGGTTGTTTTGCACAAGTTGCCTTGTAACCATTTAGAGTTCATTTAACACCAGCTATTTATCAAAAAAATAAATGAGGTGTTTACGGCAGATTATCATCCGTTTTTATAAGTTGATGAAACTATAAAAACAACATAGGGGATGGTCAGCTTGAACAATAGTTACGGTTTATAAAAACACTAAATTGTCAAATGAGGTGTTTATCAAACGTAATTCCTGATGAACGTATAATATGAAGCAATTCCCCTTCGAGAGGGCAGGATTCTATGCGGATCCTGTCTCTTTCTTTTTTTATGACTAAAACATATGGTAAAATACGGTTATAAATACCAAAAAAGGAGTTGTATCGTAATGAGTGATTGTATCTTTTGTAAAATTGTTAATGGTGATATCCCTGCAGCAAAAGTGTATGAGAATGAACATGTTCTAGCTTTCCTAGATATAAGTCAGGTAACAAAAGGACATACATTGGTTATCCCCAAAGTACATAAAGAAAATTTATTTGAGTTAACGGCAGAAACAGCTAAAAACCTTTTTGAATCAGTACCTCAAATTGCAAATGCACTAAAAACGGAATTTAGCCCGCTCGGATTAAATCTAGTTAATAATAACGGGGAACATGCCGGGCAAACAGTTTTCCATTTCCATATTCATTTAATTCCACGCTATGGTAAAGGAGACGGATTTGGCGCTGTTTGGAAAACAAATACGAGCGATTATACTCAAGAGACCCTACAAGAGATGGCAGCGAATATCAATAAGCATTTGTAACGATTGGTAAATTATCTGAAAATTATATCTTTATTATTCTTATATTCCTGTGATATAATGATAACAAGTTTTTCGCTGTAGGCATTTAGCGCACTACAGGAGGAACAAATAGCTGAGTTCAGCAGAGGAGAGATGAGAAATGAATACAAAGAATCTAGTAGTCCTATCACTTTTGGCGGGAATTGGGGTAGTTTTGCATACGGTAATGCCGGCCTTCCTAACCATTAAACCGGATATGATGCTGGCAATGATGTTCCTGGGAATTATTCTTATTCCAGAAATTAAAAGTGTTATGTTATTGTCTATTGTGACCGGAGGACTATCCGCACTCACAACCGGTTTTCCAGGCGGTCAACTCCCAAATATCATTGATAAGCCCATCACTGCTTTAGTCTTTTTTGGTTTATTTTTGGCATTAAAGCAATACCGCAACTCCATTATTAGTGTTGCCGTCTTAACTGCAATTGGGACATTAGTTTCAGGATCTGTCTTTTTGGGAGCAGCATATTACATTGTAGGCTTACCAAGTTCTTTCACAGCTTTATTTGCCGCTGGTGTTTTACCTGCAATTGCACTGAACACTATTATTATGGTTATTTTGTATCCAGTTGCTCTTTCAGTAGTAAAAAGAACAAAGACATCATCCATTGTCATCTCAAAATAACACAAAAGAAAAGAACCTCGAAGAAAGGTTCTTTTCTTTCTATAAAACAGCAAATAAGTAATTAAAAGCTTGATAAAATAATACTCACAAGACAAAATATAACTCCGCCTCCGGCTAATGCTGCAGCTCGTTTTTTTAAAACTTGTTTAGGTGGATAAAATCCTGGTTTTATTAAAGCTAGAGCATTCCAAATAGCACCGGCAAAAAGTAATATACTTAGCAAAAAAAGGACCGAAGTTATGGCTTTCATATAGTACCCCCTATTGAAGAACCAATAATTGATACTATCATTAATATGATTTACTGTGCTCCTCTATGTAGAATATTCAAAAGGTTGGCATTATTTAGTGAAAAAACGTAATATAAAGAAGAACTATTTTTTCAGATTTGTATGCAAAAATAAAAAAAATATTAATTTCCAGTAGAAAAAACGTAATTTCTAAAAATTTTGTGAATTTACATCTTTATTAATTTTTATTTTATTGGCATAATGTTAATAGAGAAATAAAAAAGTAGGTGAAATTGGGGATGTCGGAGAAACAGTATTCAATGAAAGAAGCGATGCTATTTAGCCAAAGGATTGCGCAATTAAGTAAAGCCCTGTGGAAATCAATTGAGAAGGATTGGCAGCAATGGTTAAAACCTTTTGATTTAAATATTAATGAACATCATATCCTTTGGATTGCATACCATTTAAATGGAGCATCTATTTCTGATGTGGCAAAGTTTGGTGTTATGCATGTTTCAACAGCGTTTAATTTTTCAAAAAAGTTAGAAGAAAGAGGATTGCTTACCTTTTCAAAGAAAGAAAATGATAAACGAAATACGTATATTCAACTCACTCCAGAAGGTGAAGATATCTTTCTTCGTTTAATGGAATCCTATCATCCCAGTGGCAATGCTGCATTTGTTGGTGCCCTGCCGTTAAGAGATTTATATGGGAAGTTTCCCGATATTATTGAAATGATGGCGATTGTTCGAAATATTTATGGCGAAGATTTTATGGAAATCTTTGAACGTTCTTTCCATAATATTGAAACAGAATTTAACGAAAATGATGGAAAACTCAAGAAGACTGAGAAAACAGAACAAGAACTCTCTTAAAGACATTTTCTAAACTCCGAAAAAAGAGGTTCGAATAGGTGCTGCTTTAAACAAGCATGAACAACTTCCTTCGCGATAAGTTTTTCCGGCAAAGAATTTAGAAACTCAATGAAAAGCGGATGAAAATTTATGAACCCTTCCGCTTTTTGTTCTTCCATTTTTATGTTTAAATGCTCACATAACAAATTAAATGTCTCTACTTCATGTTCTGATATCCCATTTTCGATTACCAATCTATAGAATTCAAGATTTGGGGCAGCAAGCATCTTTAAAAGTAACTTTTGATGGTATTCGAGAAGATTCACTCGGGCTTGTAATTCAACGTAATTCTCCATTAGAGTTCGACCTCCGTTCACTGCTTTAACTTCCTAAATTCATTATTTACCCTTTTAAGGCCGATGTAAACCTATTCTTGAATTAGAACAGATAATAAGTCTTTTAAGAGGTTTTATTTCAATTTATTTCCTACTTTTCTACCATTCCTTTTAACTATCTTTTTTTGAAAATTTTTGATAATGTATTAACATATCATGAACATCAGGGAGGGAATCGATGATGATCTCCATTTTTATTGTTTTGGCTATTTTTATTTTGTTCTATATTAACAAAATGACCAATTCCCTTTGTATTCAAAAGGATATTCCGGAAGAACGTCAGCATAAAGTATTTCGCACAATAAATGTACTTGTCACGATATTATTGATTTCGTCCTATGTGGAAATTCTGTATACATAGGTTTACTTTATGTAATGTTTCAGTGTTAGAGACAAATAAAAGCGATGAGAAAATTCTCATCGCTTTTATTTTGTTTTTAGGTTAAAACCAAGAAGCCCCAATAATTATTAACAAGATGAAAAGGACAACGATTAACGCAAATCCCCCACCGTGGAATCCAGTTCCAGACACACAATTCTCCCCTTTCTTAAATGGTAAAGCTGCTGTCTGCATCGTGAGTTACCCTAATATTAAAACCAAGATGCTCCAACAATAATCAATAGAATGAATAGGACTACAATCAATGCAAAGCCTGCTCCGTATCCGTGTCCACCACTCATCGTAATACCTCCTTTATTATTTACTACGATATTCTATTCAAGCTGTATTGATTTCGACTAGGCGCTTACCTTATTTTCTTAGGAAAAAGTCCACCTTTTTATATTTAGGTATTAATCCAAAGAAAACATGTCGTTTAGCCGATAGGCACTTGAATGTATATCCTTTTTGTTACATGTTATCGTATGTACGAATTCTCGGGTTCGCAATGGGGAAATGCCCATAATCAGGGAAACAAATACAGGAAATATTTTTGCAGTGGTTACCATTTATGTTATAGTATAGTTTGTGGACAAAACCCACAAGAATTTACTGTTTAGGAGAGGTTCCTCATGAAAAAATGGATGTTAGCCCTTACATTAGCTGGCGGGGTTATTGCCTTAAGTGCGTGTAATCAGAGCGGCGGTTCTACTGTGGCAGAAAGCAATGCAGGAGATATAACACAGGATGAACTTTATGAAGCAATGAAGGAAAAGGTGGGGGCACAAGCATTACAACAGCTTGTTTATGAAAAAGTCCTTTCCGAGAAATACGAAGTAACAGACAAAGAATTAGATGCCAAGGTTGCTGAATTAAAGGAGCAGCTTGGGGAAAACTTTGAAGCGGCGCTGGCACAATATGGCTATGCCGATGAAGAAGACTTTAAAGAGACTATGAAGCTGGGTATGATGCAAGAAAAGGCTGCCATGAAGTCTATAAAAGTTACAGAAAAAGAAGTAAAGGAATACTACGACAACTACAAGCCTGAAATTAAGGCTCGTCATATTCTCGTTGCTGATGAAAAAACGGCATTAGAAGTGAAGCAAAAGCTTGATGCTGGCGAAAAATTTGAGGATGTAAGCAATACGTATTCAACTGATGAAGCGGCAAAGCAAGCTGGCGGTGACCTAGGATGGTTTGGTGCTGGAGCAATGGATCCAGATTTTGAAGCCGCAGCGTATGCCCTCAAAAAAGATGAAATCAGCGGCCCAGTAAAGAGCTCATTTGGATATCATATTATTCAATTAACGGACAAAAAGGAAAAGAAGTCCTATGAAGAAATGAAAGACCAAATGGAAAAAGAATTAAAATCCTCAAAGTTAACAAATGAAAAAATTAACGAAGTGATGCAAAAGGAAATTAAAGAGGCAAAAGTGAAAATAAGTGATAAAGACTTAGAAAACGCACTTGATCCAGCAGCTTCAGCAGCACAATAAGAAAGACAAAAGAAGGAACTCGGTACGAGTCCCTTCTTTTTGTATTTATTCAGCAGTCGCTCTTTCTCCCCCACGGCGTTCTTTTTCTTGTTCCAGCCGCGTTAAATAAATTTCTCCCTCTTTTTCAATATTCTCCATTTCTAACATGCGTTCTTCTCTGCCTGTTTTGATTGCCATCAAGGCGCTTATTACGATACCAACCACGACTGCATATACCCAAATAGGAATAGTCATTTATTATTGCTCCCTTCGTTAGTGGTTGTCCACTTTTTTATACAACATATTCGATTAATCGCTAAATATTCATCCTGTGAACAAAAAAAATAACCCAGATGATGGGTTATCTTATTTATGAAATATCGGTTTGTAGAATGATCGGTTGTCTAATGCAAATACACGTTCAGTAAATTCTCCAGGTTTAACTCTTTCTAATGCACGATCAAGCATGTTCATTTTTGCGTCTAAATTATCGATATAATGGAGAATTTCTGCTTCTTTAATTAACGGCGGTTTTGGACTACCCCACTCAGCCTTCCCGTGATGACTTAATACGAGGTGCTTTAGTATTAACACTTCCTCACCATTTATCCCGAGTTCCTCAGCAGCTTTGCCGATTTCATTGACCATTATGGTAATATGACCTAGTAAATTTCCTTCCACTGTATAAACAGTAGAAATTGGCCCTGATAATTCAACTACTTTACCCATATCATGTAAAATCACTCCGGCATAGAGCAAGTCCTTATCTAGACTAGGATAAAGTGTAGCAATTGCCTTGGCTAGGTCGAGCATACTAACAACATGGTAGACAAGTCCTGAAACAAACTCATGATGATTCTTGGTTGCTGCCGGATACTCAAGAAAAGCCTTCTGATGCTTTTTCAATAGATGGCGCGTAATTCTTTGGATATTAGGATTTTTCATATCAAAAATATATTGTGTCAGTTTACTAGTCATCTCTTCTTGGCTTAATGGTGCGGTCTCTAAAAAATCCTCCAACTTTACTGAGTCACTAGGACCTGTTCTTCGAATCTGCCGGATTTTCAGCTGGCTTTTACCACGATAATTATGGATATCCCCGATAATTTTAACGATTTTTTGAACGGTGTAATTCTTTTCATCCTCTTCATTTGCATCCCAGAGTTTCGCTTCTATCTCACCACTTTGATCTTGAAGGATAAGTGTTAAGAATGGCTTTCCATTACTGGCTATCCCTTTTGTGGCACTTTTAATAAGTAAATACAGATCAACCTGTACACCGAAATCATAATCTAGTATTCCTTTAGTCATAAGTCTCTCCCCTTCCCATTAATACAAGTATAACATTCTCTATGAAATTACTTCGACATTACCTTTATGAAGATATTGAACATTTTCTGGTTGAAAGTATGGAAGCAAATGTGTGTGACAGGTAAAAAATAAAATTTGATTATGTTGGAGCGTGGTTAAAAGCTCCATCACCTTTTTGGTGCGGTTAGCGTCAAAATTTACAAAACTATCGTCAATAATAATCGGAAAGTGATACCTTTCGTAAAGAGTCGCAGCAAGCGCTAATCTTATAGAAACGTATACTTGCTCTGTAGTTGCTTGACTTAATTCATTTGCCTCGAATAAAGTGTGATCGCTCCTTTCAATCAGAAAACCAGTCCCTGACTGTTGCATGTGTATACGCTGATATTGACCCTCTGTCAGAAAGTAAAGGTATTCCTCAGCTTTTGCCAGCATTCTAGGCAGATGAACGTTTTTGTACTTTTCAACCGTTTTTGTTAGTATCTTTTGCGCTAAACTAAAAACCGACCATTCTTTTGCTGCTTCTTCTAACTCAAACTTTTGCTGCTTATAGTGGTGAAGTAATTCAGAGTATGATCCCCCCTCTTCAAGAACTTGAATCTGGTAGTTTGCCGCTGCTTGTTTTTCCTGCAGTTCCATTAGTCTAGAAGATAACGTTTCGATCCTCTTATGATACTGGATTAATACTTCTTCTACATTGTGAATTTGTAGTAGTCTTTCTATCTCGTCTTCTTTTAGAAACGAGTATTGGAGTTGCTTCCTAATATCCTTAAGCCTTTCAATATGTTTAAACTTGGTTTCGCATTTTTTACCAAGTTCATAGAATGCCTCCTCATCCTCCACATTTGCTTCTTCAAGAAGCTTCTTCTTCTCCGAAATTAGATGTGCTTGTTCCCGTTTCATTTGATTAAGGTCTGCCTCAAGGTCATCTAACTTTCCTTGCTTTTCTTGAATTTTTATTAACTTTCCATGTTCATCCTTTAGTTTGTTCCGTAATAAATATCCAATTTTTGAAAAATCACTGCCTTGGTCTGCTAAATATTGTTTTGCGTAATAGGTGAGTCTTTCAGAAATATTAGCCTGTTCAAGGTTAATATTTTCCATCCTCGCTAGTAAATTCCTTTTTTCTCTGCCTAATAGCTTATATTGTTCAATGAGCTGGAATGCCTCGAGGAAAAAAGAATCCGCAATATATTCAGGTATATGTAGTTCACCGCTCAGTTTCAGTATCGATTCCTTATTTTCTGCTGCTTCTATTTCCCACTCCTCAAATTTCCTTATAACTTTTTCATATAGTGTTTGCTGCTGTTCAAGCTTTATTTTTAATAGCTGTTGCTGCTCTTTCCAGTAATTATCCTGCTTCAATTTTTCTTGTAAGGCTGGGATGTTGCTATTTTTATATTTCTCGAGTAATTGAAGTAACCTTTTTTCATCTTCTAACAACTGACTTAGAGTTTGATTGATCTTAGTATCATTTTTACGGCTATTGTTTTTACTAAGAAAAACACCGATTAGAAAACTTCCTAATACACCAAAAACTAACAGAATCCATTGCTTGGTATACAAACCATAAAGTGATAGAATCAGCAAAATTAATCCAATCGCTAAAAACTGAATTTGTTTTTGTTTGTTTATCGCTGCAAATGTCTTCTTATCCTGTTCATGAGTATGCTGATAATACTCTATTTTGTCCTGGACAGCCTTTAATTCGTATTCGACCTTTCCTTTTTCACTGTCTACACTGACTAACTTTTCAAATCGTGCCCTTTCATGAGCTGGAATCATTTGCGTTTGTGCATAACTAACCTTTCTTTCTAGCTCCTCAAGAGAGTTTTTTTCTTCTCGAAATTTCTCTTCAAGGTCCTGTTTTACTTCCATAAGCTTTTGCTTTTTCCTCGCTGACTGCTCTACTTGATTTTTCATATAGATATTGGTGTTGATCGTTAGAACTTCTTCTTCCCTTAGAGGTAAGTGCAGCTTTTCATTTATGTTGGAGATTTTTTCTTCTAAATCTGCTAATTTCAATTCGTACTGTTGTTTGTCTAAGTTAAACTGCTCATGGATGGGAATTTGATCTAGCGCAGCAAGTATCATGGACTCATCAGCAAGCAATTGCTTTTCTGGCTGTATAGCGACAACTTCTTGTTTTAATTGAGAGATTCTTTCCATTAAACTTGAAATCTGAGCATTGTATGGATAGATAAGCTGATTTAACTTTTCTATTCTTTCTATACCTCTGGCCGGGAATGGATTTTCTCCAAGTAAATTGATTTCTGTATTTATCCATCTTTCTTCTTTAACAAGTGACTGGATTTTTTGCCATTCATTTAGCTTTTCTACCTCGCTTTTTACATCCTGCAGTGAATGGCTTATGTCTTCTATTTCCTTATAGATTCTGTCTTTATCTGTGACCAAGGTCTCGTAGTCTTGGTTTTTGGCAGCTGCTTTTTTTAGGTCGCCACTAAGTTCATGCAGGGCTTTGAGTTTTTCATTTATCACCGGCTTCTTTCCGCTTGGTTTAAAACGATTCTCTAATTCCTTCTGAAGTTCTGCCTCTGTTTTAGCTAGTCTTTCTGTTCCGAGTGTACCAGTAGAAAATAAAAACTTCCCTAATTCTTCGCCTTTCATTTGGTGGATGTTTTGCAGCCCATGTAAATTAAAAGAAAAAATGGCTTGGAATAGTCCTTTATCCATATTCCCCAACAGTAGCTTAAGCAGTTCCTCTTCACCTGTCGTTCCGTCCTCCAGCGTTACGACAACATCCCCAGAAGCCTTGCCTCTAATCCTTTCTATCGTGGCAATGCCAAACTCATCAAACCAAATCCTAAGCTTACCGCCGTAGTTTGAGCCGTTTTTGGGTACATAACGAAGTTCCGATGATTGCTTTGTTGGGAACCCAAATAGGATTCCATGAATAAAGGCCATGATTGTTGATTTTCCTGCCTCATTTTCACCATAAAACACTTGAAAGTCAGAAAGGTCCTTAATCACGATATTAGTCAACTGGCCAAAGCCGTATATATGTATCTCCTGGATTTTCAGGTTAATCATCTCCCTTCATTATTGATACAATAACCCAATTAATAGTTTCTCAGCTTTTTCCAATAATTCTTTTTGTTCGCTTTCTGTTAAACCTGTTAAATATTTTCTGCCCAATTGATGCTGATATAATGGTGCAATTGCCTCCTCAGGATTCTGATAGTCACCGATGGTGGCAAACAGCTCCGTATAAAAGTCCGCTTCGTTCATTAATTTTTTTCTATCAAAGTGCTGTTTTTCTTCTAGATTTAGATTCACGATCCAGACAAATGATTCTTCATCATTCTCATAGTCTAACAGCAGCTCGAGAAGTTCTGTATCTAGGATTTTTTTCTCTTGAAAATCTTCAAATTGAACATTTTTTAGGTTTAAGGTAAGCAGCGTCCCTATTCCAGCTTTACGCAACCGTTCGATGGTTAGCTGACATAGCTGCAATATTTCCTGAAAACTTTGTGCCGAAGCCGCATCAACCGTAACTTCTTCCCACCATACATCTGATGTTTCTACAAATTCTGTTTTGGCCTCGAGTTCATTCAACGTAACAAGATAGCATCCTTTTACGCCTTCTTCCTTTCTATTACGCCCTTGGAGATTCCCTGGATAAATGATTGGCGGCGTTTCAGATAATATGGTCCGTTTATGGATATGCCCTAAAGCCCAATAATCAAATTCTTTCTCCAAGAGATCCTTGATAGAAAATGGAGCGTAATTATCATGATCCGTTCTTCCACCTTCATTTCCATGGAGAATGCCAATATGAAAATCGGCAGGATCCTGTTTTTGATAGTCAGCTATTCTTTTATCAAGTATGTGTCTTTGTATATAACTAAAGCCATATAAATGGACTGTTTCACCACGTTTAGTGTGGAATTCCTTCATTTCAACATCACTGCCAAAAAAATGAACGTTCGGGGGCATATCAAGGTTTACCCATGAGCCGCTTAAATGATCATGGTTTCCATGAATAACATAAACAGGAATATCCTTTTGTGAGAGCTTTTGCATTTCATTGCGGAAGCGTGATTGTGCACGCAAGCTTCTATCTTCCCCATCATATAAATCCCCGGCTAAAATGACAAAATCAACGTTGTGATCAATGGCAGCTGCTATAAGCTTTCTTAAAGCTGTGAACGTACTCTCCCTCACTCTTGAAAGGATATTTGCAGGTAAATGCTTTAATCCAACCATAGGACTGTCCAAATGCAGGTCAGCAGCGTGTATAAATGATATCTGTTTCATTAATAAGCTCCTTTCAGTGAGTTTTCTTTCATTGTAACACCCCCAAAAACCGAATGCACGTTCTGAATCGAAATTTTAAAAAAGCCTTGCCTTTAATCGGCAAAGCTTTCGCATTTTATTCTTTTTTTGTTAATTGCAATGCCTTTTTAATGTCTTTGAATGAATTGGATTTTCCATACATTAGGACTCCTCCGCGGTAAACACGGGCGCCAAATAACGCTAAGATAACGATTGTAGCCATAAGAATGGATATCCCTAATGCAGCTTCCCAAACTGGAATATTCAGCATACCTACTCGTAAAAACATAATCATTGGGGTGAAGAAAGGTATATACGATGTAATGACAATAAAAGGTGAATCTGGCTTTCCAAGACCAAACATTGCTATCATAAATCCTGCCACAACTAGTAATGTCATAGGCGTAATCATTTGTTGGACATCCTCAATCCTGCTGACCAAGGAACCTAAAAAGGCAGCGAGAGTAGCATAGAGGAAATAACCTAAGATAAAGAAAACAACAGCATAGAAAATCGTTGATAATGAAATATCTCCAAAACCAAATGCGTCAAAAAAACCGCCTTCTAGAGAAGACATATTCCGTTTTATTGAGAAATAACCTACAGAAAGAAGTACCGTAAGCTGAGTTAAGCTTAATAAACCAATACCTAGTATTTTACCAAACATTTGCTTTACCGGAGACACACTCGAGATCAAAATTTCCATCACTCTCGAAGACTTCTCCGTTGCCACTTCCATAGCAATCATACTAGCATACATGATAACAGCAAAATAGATGATAAACAGCAAAACATAGACCAGTCCCCGAGCCTGATTTAATTCTTCTTCCGTTTTCGCATTTTCTTCAAGAGCAATTTTCTCGAAAGAAACGGGTTCGTATAGCCGCTCAAGCTGTGCTGGTGTCAAATTAATCTTTGAAGCTGCCAGCATCGTCTTCATTTGTTGAAGCCCCGTTTGAAGATCAGAAGATAATGATGAATCGGCAACAGTCATTGCTTTATATGTAGCTTCAGGCAATTGTTCCGCGTCATACCGCAGCTGGACAACCCCAGCAAATTTCCCCTCTTCTACTTCCTTTTCAGTCTCTTTTTCAGAGCCATCAAATTCTGTCAACTGCAGGTTTTTATTTAAAGCATTCATTTGTTCTTTAAACGGTGGGAACAGCTGACCGGTTTCATCTAAAACAGCAACCTTTTCTTTTCCGCCGCCCTTATCAAAAACTTCAATGATATTATTCATATTGGTTAAGACTAATGTGATACCGACCGTCATTAAGGTTGTAATCAGAAATGACTTTGTTTTCAATTTGTTTAAATAAGTATGGAATAAAATGATCCAAAATTTATTCATAGGAATCACCTACTTTTTCGATAAAAATATCATTTAAAGAAGGCTCTTCAAGTTCAAATTTCCTGATGAATCCTTTATTGACGATGTCTTTGAGTATTTTTCCAGCAACATACTCACCATCAATTTGAAGATGAACTCCCTCTGTTGTAAATCTAGTCTTAACCACTCCTGGATAATCTTTCAGGTTATCTAATGGAAAATCGGTATGTATAATAAGATTCTTTTTCCCAAATGCACGTTTTATTTCTTTTAATGCACCGTGTACAACCGGAGTTCCTTTATGCATTATACAAAGATGCTCACACATCTCTTCAACGTGGTGCATTTGATGGCTTGAAAAAACAATCGTCGTTCCTTTTTCCTTTAATGTAAGAACAGCATCTTTGAGCATTTCAACGTTAACAGGATCTAAACCGCTGAATGGCTCATCTAGAATTAATAATTTTGGTTTATGTATGACGGCCGCAATGAATTGAATTTTTTGTTGGTTACCTTTTGAAAGCTCTTCTACCTTTTTATTTTCATATTCAGGAACTTTAAATCTCTCCAGCCAGTATTTTAATTCTGATAGAGCTTCACTTTTCGGCATTCCTCTTAATCTTGCAAGGTATACAATTTGATCGCTAACCTTTAATTTGGGGTATAAACCTCTTTCTTCAGGAAGGTAGCCGACTAAGTGGCTTGTGGAATAATTGATGGGCTGCCCGTCCCAGGTAATTCTTCCATTAGTAGAATCAAGCAGGCCCAGGATCATTCGAAATGTAGTCGTCTTCCCCGCGCCGTTTGCTCCTAAGAAGCCAAACATTTCTTTTTCAGGTATAACGATGGATAAATCCTTTACTGCTGTAAAATCACCGAACCGTTTTGTTACATGTTCTAGTTTTAAAACCATACGAATTCCCCCTCTCAAAAATACCTATACGAAAATCCCCTGAAAAAGTTTCGCTTTTGCAAAATATCAAGAATTGTGCAAAAATTATAATATCGATAATAACGAAGGGGGAAATAAGATGAAGACTTACAAATTAACAGCTTTTGAAGCAAATGGGGAAAAGATCGTCGATGAGGCCATTCAAGCTGAACATGATGAAAGAGCAAAAGAATTAGCTGAAAAGTTATTAGCAGAAAAGAATTTACTTGAGAAAACACATCGTTTTACATCACCAAGTGGGAAGCTTTTATTGTTCCATTCCTAGTCTTGAAACAGAAAAAAGAAGCAATGCTTCTTTTTTCTCCATACTTATTTACCGATAAATTTTGCTGGTCTTTTTTCTATAAAGGCTCGAATTCCTTCTTGGTGATCGAAGGTTCGACGCATGTTTAGCTGACCGTGTTTTTCTAGTTCTAATATTTTTATCAACTGCGGTCTGTTCATATCTGCTAGTATCTTTTTCGTTTTGATCATAGCCTGAACTGGACGCTTCAGCCAATCGGATATTCTAGCATCTAAAGCTTCTTGCAAATCTTCTGCAACTTCTTGTACCAATCCTATTTCCAGTGCTTCTTGTGCGCTCATCATTTTTCCATCCCATATAACCTGTTTTGCCTTGATTTCTCCTAATCTCTTTTCTAAAAAGAAATGAGAACCGCCATCTGGAATTAAACCAATACCGATAAAATTCATTGCAAGTTTACTCGTTTTGTCAGCAATGATGTGATCTGTAGCCAACGCAAGACTAAATCCAAGCCCTGCTGCAGCACCATTTACGGCGCTAATCGTTAATTTTGGGATACTATAAAGAGTTATGATTAATTCACTAATGCAATCCATCACAGGAAAGAATTCGATTTCATTCAAGTCAGAAAGCATTGTTTTAATATCGCCGCCTGCCGAGAAAGCTCTCCCATTCCCGGTTAAAACAACAATATCAATATCATCCGATTCAGCTATTTCCTTAAGTTTGCTAACCAGGCCCTTTATCATGTCCACATCAAGTGCATTTAATGATTCCGGTCGATTCATCTCAACCGTTGCAACCCGTCCGTTCACCCACACCTTCACCTTATCCGTTACAAAATTAATCGTCACCCCAAACAACCTCCCATTATCTTAGTCACTTCCATTATAGCTTGAATTGCGTTGGTAAAAAACAAATTTTCATAATATATGGAATTTTCACTGCAGTGATGTTTTTGACAATTCCTCTATTAACAACAAAAAATCTCCTGCAATTTATGCAAGAGATTCTTTTTCAGAAAAAATTTGATTTAATATTTTTATTTTTTCATCCGTATAAGCTTCAAAGCTTTCATTATATGTTTTAGGGTCTTTGGGATTAGCATACTGTGTAATTTTTCCCGTTTTCGGGTCAATGAATTTGCTGGAAGCGCCGCATCCTAGCCCGATGATCGTCTGTTGTTCCTCCATTATCATGATATTATAAATACTTTCTTGATTTGGAAACGCGTAGCCAACATTCTCAAGATTACCGAGAATATTTTTTTGACGATAGAGATAATAGGGAACATAGCCGTGACTTTCTGTCCACTCTGTTGCTAGATTCATCATTTGTTCTACTTCATCACGACCTGCAACTTTATATTTACCCTTGTTTTTCGTCATTTCTGAAGCGCGTTTAAACGATAAAGTATGGACGGTTAGGGACTCCGGCATTAGCTTTTCTGTTTCTGCCAGTGAATGTGTAAATTCAGCCATCCCCTCGCCAGGAAGACCAATGATAAGGTCCATGTTAATATTGTTCATGCCCATTTCTCTTGCTAAATGATACTTATCAATGGTTTCTTTAACACTATGATGGCGCCCAATTGCCTTTAAAGTTTCTTGTGTATAGGATTGGGGATTGATGCTAATCCTGTCGATTTTCCATTTCTTTAATACCTCTAATTTTTCAGGGGTAATGGTATCTGGACGTCCTGCCTCGACCGTTATTTCACGTATATTCTCAACGTCTGGGAATGACGCATACATTTCTTCATAAAGCATATCCATTTCTTCAGCTGTAATACTCGTTGGGGTACCGCCTCCATAGTAAACCGTTGTAATTCTTATATCCTTTTCCTTTAGCCATTCACCAATTTTCTTTATCTCATAGTGCAGACCACCCAAAAACGAATCTACCGATCCTTGTCTGCCGTTTATCGCATAGGCTGGGAATGTACAGTAGGCACATTTTGTCGGGCAAAATGGAATCCCAATATAAATGCTGACTTCTTTTTGCAAGTCATAAAGATCAGGAACTATGGCTAGCTGCCTATCGACAATATGCTGCATGAGCTTGACTTTTTCATCTGAAATCAGATAATCATTTTTTAATTGCTGGTGGGCAAGTTCTAGAGGCACACCCTCTTGGACTTTACGATGTAAAAGCTTTGTTGGTCTAACCCCAGTAAGGATTCCCCACTTTTGGGTAATGCCTGTCCAATTCTGCAAAAGTGTCAAATATACATGGGCAACAGCATTTTTTACCTGCTTAAAATATTCCTTCTCCTTTTGAAAGGGCTGTACTGTTTTTTGATATTCTGTTGAGAAGTTCTTCCCCTTTGTATCAAGTAATTCAGCAGAAACCTGAATATGTTTATCTTCAGTTATAATAAATTTTATAGTTAAATCTGCCTCATCGTCTAAAACCTTCACAATCTCTGTTTCTTCAAAAAACAAATTTGCAATCAGCGTTAATTGACGATCAAATCTGGCATCCTCTAACCCGATAATCGAAATTCTCATTAGAATCACTCTTTCAAATTAAACTTCTTTAAGTGTACATAATCACAAAAATAAGGTCAATACAGTGGAAATCATTCACAAAAGTCAAAGACATCACCGTAGTGACGATGATGTCTGCTAATTTACTTCTTAATGATATTCATTTTTCTTAAAAACTCAATTGGCTGCTGCTTTCTGAAGTGTTCTTTAACCATATAGGCGACACCGTGCTCATTTTTAGATCGAGTCACCCAGTCTGCTGCTCTTTTTACTTCAAATTCAGCATTCCACATCGCCACACCTAACCCTGCAGCCGAAATAGCAGGGATATCATCTAATCCTTCGCCAATAACAACCATTTCCTTAAGTTGGATACCAAGATGGCTGCCAAGAAACGATAAACCCTTTAACTTTGAAACACCTGCCGGGACAATATCTAAGCGCAAACGGTCTAGCTGAATGGGTTCAATTTCTGTAAACATCTTTTCAATCGCCTTTTTTGCATCCTGTAGATCACTTTCCTCTTCAAAATAAACCTCTATTTTCGGAGCTGTCACCGGTTGATCATGTAAATATTCACTTAATGACGAAACAAATTGCTGAGAATAAAAAACAGGATCCCCTGATGTAAATACGGTTTTGGCTAACAAATTGTTATTTAATTTCAACCTGTTAGCTAACGAAAATTGTTCATGTACCAGCCTGATTTGACACGGCATACCCTCTAGGAAACGAACGGTATCATAAGTAATATTCTCGTTAATTCTTTCAACGTAATTTTGTTTATCCTGGATATTTGCAATATAGGCACCTTGATGTGTAATGAGCGGGTTTTTTATTTTCAATGCCCTAGCAACCTTCTTTGCTGAGGGAAAGCTTCTCGATGTCATGAGCGTTACATAAATTCCTTTTTGCTGAACATACTCAATGGCTTCCTTTGTTGACTTATGAATTTTCCCGTTACTTTGTAATAGAGTTCCATCAATATTTAATGCAAGCAAACGATAAATCATTACGCTGCCCCCTGTTCTTGGTGAAGTTACCCTTATAACACTTTTATGATTTTTCACACACAGATAGAACAAGTGCAGTAGAAAAGAAAAAGCTTCCGGAAAAACCGAAAGCTTTTTGTTATGGTATTATAAATTTCCGTAAAGTTCCTCTAAAGGCTTCATAATTAGTTGGTTTAGCTCCCCAATAATCATGCTCATTCGCTGTTCTGCCTGCATGAGACGGGCTATTTTTTCATTTTGTTGTACAACCGATACCGTTGATTGCGCCTGTTGGACTTCCTGCTCTGATATCTCTTGCCCCATCATTTGTTTTTGTTGTAAATTCATTTGAATTTGACGGAATTGATCAAACATATTCTTTGCTGCCGGGTCTGCATTTACTTCATGATACATTTGCTGTAATTGTTTATATTCATCGCTTTGACGAATTGCCTTTTCTAATGCATAGGCTGCATCGTATAAATTAACGGACATTCATTCCACTCCTCTTTCGAAAATAATCCTAATAACTATAACAAACTATGTAGGTAAATGCGAGGATGTTCAACTGCCCGTAATAAAGTATCACCAACCATTGGGCGATAACATACGATACCATATCTACGAATGCCTATTTTATAAAACATATTCGCCAATAAATGAGGAGTGACTATGCCCCCTATCACAATTGTTCCTATAGAAGCAGGTATCGGAACCGACATGTTTGCTCAAATGTCCTCACAATTGTTCAAACAGTTAAAGCTTGAAAAACAACAAATCAAGGTTTCTATAGGAAAGAAAATGGTGAAAGTTAATCTGCGAATTGTCGAGATGACACCTAACGAGATTCATTTCCCTGAAAATCTATTTCAACATTTTTGTTTACCAATTCAACCATATAAATTTCATTCGATTTATAAAAAAGAAATGAATTCACTTTTTTTTGGTCCAATCATTGGTTTGGTAACAGACTTTAAAAATAAAGGAAATCATGAACCCCATTTTGGTTCAATCCATAACTTTTGTGAAGAACTTCATCATGGGATAACAGATAACGGTGGATTTCTATATGTATTTTCCTATCCGAACTTTTCTGTTGAAGGATATTATTTTGACGCTGGTTTATGGAAGCCTGCAGGACTCCCTCTGCCAGATGTTATTTATAATCGTATCCACTCCCGGCGGTTGGAATTTGGTAAGGAGTATCAGTCATTTCGCCAAAGACTTGCTGAGTTATGTATTCCTATTTTCAATGATCGCTTCCTTTCAAAATGGGAGGTTCATGAGCACTTAATCCATGAAAACCATCTTCATTCTTATATACCAGATACAAATATTTTCACAAAAGATAATCTAACCGCTTTTGTAGAAAAGTATGAAACTATTTTTATTAAACCTGTACATGGAAGTCAGGGTAGAAATATTTTTAAACTACAAAAAGAAAACAGCCATTTTTCATTAGAATCTTCGGTCACTTCACCATTAGAAAAGCAAACAATCCTTTCCTTTGGAGAGATATATGGACATCTAAAACCTTTGTTGAACAATCGAATCTACATTATCCAACAGGGAATCCCCCTTCTAACTTTCCAATCTAGAGGAATGGATTATAGAATATTATGTCATAAAAATCATGAAAACAACTGGGATGTTACCTCTGTGGTTGCCCGGATTTCGGCAGAAAATGAGTTTGTATCGAATATTGCCAGGGGCGGGGAAATTATGACTCCAATAAACGCGCTAAAAGAGAACATGAGTATTAGCGAGGCGAAACGGGTCATATCTCAAATGAAAGATTTAGCCATCGAAACGGCCATGATTATTGAAAGAAAAACTTCAGGAATCACTGGAGAACTGGGAATCGACATTGGAATTGACCGGGATGCCAGACCTTGGATCATTGAGGTAAATTCAAAGCCATCGAAAAACTTTGAGGATGGTCAAATGAAAATTAGACCATCTGCTAAAGCGATTATTCAGTTTTGCACAAAGCTTGCATTAGATACAACCTCAGAAATGGAGGATTCATAGATGAAAACCTTTGGAATTATGACTTTAAACTTTGAAAGTGAAGCATTGTATATTGATGGAATAGCCGCACTCAGTCAATCCTGTGGCATGGAATGTTTTCACTTTCTTCCCTCTTCTATTAACCCACTTACCCAACAAGTCCAAGGGAGACGTTATAGTGCAATAGAACAACGTTGGTTTGATGACGAATTTCCAATTCCCGTCCTCATCTATGATCGCTGTTTTTACGGAGATGATGAACATTCAAAGCAATGCATTCCAATTGTTTCATGGTTAAAAAGCAGAAATGATATTACTTTTTTGGGCTTTGGATTGCCTAATAAACTAGAATTATACGGAACATTAACCACTTCTCGATTGGCACCCTATTTACCCCATTCACAATCAATTAAAGATTGCTCAGAAGTAGTATCTGCTTTAACTAAACAAAAAAAGATTATTATAAAACCCATTAATGGATCTCAAGGTTACGGAATTTATTATTTAAAGAAAAACGATAAAACCATCCATGTTAAAACCGAAAAGAATAAGAAAATTATCTCTAGAATTTTCCCAAATGAAACGAAACTGTGTCAATGGCTGCAGCCCCTGATTAACTTTCGGCCATACCTGCTTCAGCCTTACCTTGAATTATCAAATGCTGCCTCAAAGCCTTTTGATATTAGAATTCTGCTGCAAAAGGATGAACAGGGCGTCTGGGTAGAACGGGGAAAGGGAATTCGAATAGGAAATACGGGAGGTATTCTTTCAAACCTAAGTGCCGGAGGCTCAGTAATAGACTTTTCTACCTGGTCCTCCTCCTTACCACCAGCTGGTAAGGAATATATTTGTTCGGAGTTGAACTTTATAATAACCAATCTCCCATATATCCTCGAAAGAGAAATATCACCATTATTTGAAATTGGAATTGATATCGGAGTGGCGAAGAATGGAGCCCTTTGGATTTTAGATGTGAATTCAAAGCCAGGAAGAAAAGTAGTTTTACAAACGGACCCAGATTTAAAAGAAACCTTATTCCTTGCACCACTTCTTTATGGAAAATACCTTAGTCAATCAGAAAATAAAGAAAGGAAGAGCAACTATGAGAAAACGCTATACCATTGAAATAGCTGATAACAGCCAATTAGTTGTATATTGTCCTCAAGAGCTCTTGCAGGATAGGGTATTTAATAAAATTGCATTTGGTTCAAAAACAATTGAAGTTAACTTTAAACCTCATTCTAGGAAAAACAATTCTATTGTGATAAGCAATGAGGTTAAAAAACAATTACTTTTTCCTGACTTTTCAATAAAATTACATGTATTTGTTGAACACCATGTGCTCAATCTGGGGCCGCTAGTTGGAATTTTTACAGCAGGTTTCACCCCATTCCCCCACCGGCCGATAGGTGACAGAACGAACTTTTTCTCAAAATTATTATCGGTTAAAACAAACGTAGGGGCGATTCCATTTGTTTTTGGAGAAAAGCATATCAATTGGGATACAGGGACCATAAGCGGTTATTTTTATCACGACCACAATTGGCAGAGTATGGAGGTCCCCTTCCCGCATGTTATTTATGACCGGCTGCCAAATCGAAAGAGTGAAAGAAACCCCAAGCTGGCGAAGGTAAAAGAAACTTTACAAAGGGATTATCTGATTCCATGGTATAATCCCGGCTTTTTCAGCAAGCTTGATATTTATGAAAGATTACAGCAGGACCATTCAGTCACTAGATACCTCCCGGAAACACATCCATTTACTTCCTTTTCAATGATCGAAGATATGCTTTCTAAATTTGGTCATATCTATCTAAAACCAATAAATGGAAGCCTAGGATTAGGTGTCCATCAAATCCTGTATGATAAAATCCAAGACGAATATTACTGTCGCTATCAAGATCGTGAGGGTATGAATCGTCTACGAAAGTTCTCATCCTTAGAAGGATTGTTTCAAATCGTTTTTGCTAATCGTAGTTTAGACAAAATGATTGTTCAACAAGGAATTCACTTATTACGGCATGAACAGCGGCCAATTGATTTTCGGATACACACAAACAAAGACGATGAGGGTGTCTGGCATGTTACAGCAATCGCTGCAAAAATAGCAGGGCTTGGCAGTGTAACAACCCATGCCCGAAGTGGCGGGGAAATCAAAACAGTTGCGGAAATCTTCGAACCAGATGAATGTAAACTTTTTACAGAAAAACTTGTAAATGCTGCACTCCTATTAAGTAAAGCAATTGCAAACCACATGGAAGGCATCATTGCAGAGATTGGTTTTGATTTAGGAATTGATAAACATGGTGACATCTGGTTATTTGAGGCAAACTCCAAGCCAGGGAGATCGATCTTCAGTCATCCAGAGCTTAAAAATTTCGACCAACTTACCTGTAAGTTATCGATGGCGTTTGCTGTTTTTTTGACGGAACAAACTATCCTGCATCCCGAGGAAGTCATCAAATGGTAGTAATCAATCAATGGAGAAAAGGAATATCCCCTGTTATCGGAATTTTGACTGCACGGAAAAAAGATGGCTCCATTGCTGGAAATGGCACACTCTTTATTGAACTGCAAAAAAAGCTTATTTCACTTAATGGAATAAGCTTTATCTTTACGCTGGATGGCGTTCATCAAGAATCCATAGATGGATTAATATATAATCCAAAAAGTAATGCATGGGAAAGGATTACCTCTCCTTTTCCCGATCTCGTTTATAATCGAATACCCTTTCGAAGTTCAGAAGAAGAACTAAAAAGCAGTATGTTCTTTGCGAGCTTGAAGGAAAATAACATTCCCTATTTTAATCCCGGATTTATTGATAAATCGGAGCTTTATTATCTTTTTAGTAACCATCCCTTTCTTCACACCTTTTTACCATCCACGATACCAGCCATTCATAAACAAAAGCTTTCGGCCTTTTTATCTCATTTCCAATCGATTTACTTAAAACCTTCTCAGTCAGCCAGAGGGAATGGGATTTTTAAAGTAGAGCTAGATGCTCAGAAAAAAATACATGTAAAGGGATTAAAAGAGGACTATGTATTCGTCTCATTTGATTCTTTTTGGGAAGAGTGGGAAAGCAAACTATTGGAGAAAAACTATTTGGCTCAAGAGGAAATAAAGTCCGCTCTTTATGAAGGAAAAAGATTCGATTTTCGTATCCTAGCACATGCCGAAAACAATCAATATAAGGTTACAGGAATCGGAATCAGACAGTCCCAAAAGCAGGATATCACTACTCATATTCCTTCTGGGGGAAAACTTTTGCCTTATGAACTATTACGGAACGAGGAATACGACCTCTTAATTGAAACCGTTGTCCAACATATTGGTGCCTCACTATCTGAAACGTTTGGCTTTTTCGGTGAATTCTCAATTGATATGGGGATCAGTCAATCAGGGGAGTATTTTATTTACGAAGTGAACTCAAAACCAATGAGCTTTGACGAGAGCCACATCGAAGAGAGAAAAATTGAACATCTATGCCAGCTATTCCTGCAGCTAACCGGCAAAAAAAGTGATTAAAAACTTTTGCTGGATTGTATTCATTTTTTCCCGTAAGCTAGTATTAATTACTAGTATTTAAGGGAGATGTTGCTGTTGCTGACTCACTTTCAATTTAAGCCTTTATTTGAAAATAAGAATATTCCAGGCTGGAATTTTTCCTTTTACTATAAAAAACAAAGATATTCAGGTATCTATCACCAAACCGGAAAAATTGAATGGACAGTGAATACTCCAGAACAAGATGATATTGAAACATTAACCAGCCAAATCCATGAGCTAATGCTATACCATGTTTACGAATAACGTCTAGACTGAATGAAATATTCCCCTTTCCGTAAACTATTAGAAAACAGGAAAGGGATTGGTCTTTATGGAAAAAGGAAAAAATGTCCAAGCCAAAACAGATTTACAGTATGAAGGAAAAGATAAAGTCTATTTAGATATTGACAGAATTATAAATGAAGGATTATCAGGCGGCTCCGTTCATTCGCGTCACGATTCCACCAATATCGAAGAAGCAAGAAATCTGACAGAAGAAGAACCCCCATCTAAAGTAAATAAATAAAGCATAAAAGGCTGACAAGTTGACCCCTTAACGAGTCAGCCTTTTATAATTAAAGCAGGATTAATGTTATAATTAGTGCATTATTCTAAATTTATTAAAAATGGAGAAGTTAATCTTGTTAAAAAATCTCATTTCCTTATACACAAATTCAATTTTATATACTGAACATCCTAAACATACATCCGACCAATTTTACATATTTTTTGACGGATCCCAAAAAAACTGGCTTGCGATTCCGAAATCAAATCTAACGGAAAAAGAACTCAACCTTCTTCAAGTTCTATATGAACAAGTGAAAATTCCTTCGAAGCCCTTAACAACACTATCGCGAAAATGGCATGATTTTCTACTATTAAATGGGCCCATGCCCTCACTAAGTACCGACAGTAATTTTCGATTCATTCAGTTTCATATTAAAGGTCTTGGGGTTGACCCAACAGAAATTGAGCCAGCAATAAAAGGTTTTTTTTCTGATGAGGTACAAATTATTTGGGAAGATGAACATAATGGGATCGTCATTGAAGAAAGAAGACAATTGTCTCTTACGGAAAGTGAATTAACTTCCATGGCAGATACGTTAGAAAGTGATTTTTATGTAAAAATATCTTTTTATTTCGGGAAAATTTACCCATACTCTAGTCACTTACGTACCCATTTTGTGCAGGAAAAAGAGTATTTTGAATTCGCTAAAGAAAATCTTGAACGTACCAATATTCTTACCTTTGAAAAAATCTTTCCAGCTTTTGTAGCATTCAATCTGCCTGAATACATGAAAGAAAAGATTAAAATGGAACTTTCCTCTGTATTCTCTGAAGATCCTGAGTTATATACGACAATCAAAGTCTTCCTTGAAAATAACCTGAATGCTAGTTTAACGGCTAAAAAATTATATATCCATCGAAATACACTACAATATCGTATTGATAAATTTATTGATAAAACAGGAGTACAATTAAAGGACTTTTACGGAGCTTTTACCGTCTTTTTAGCGTGCCTGCTGTTTGAACAAAGGAAATAGGACATAATGCACAAAATTGGCTTTAAGAACTTTGTGCATTGTGTCCATACTGTTTGGAAACCTTTTCATGTACACTTAAGTTAATCAAAACAGGGAGGGTTTACAAAATGGCAGAATTAAAATTAGATCATATTTATAAAATCTATGACAATAAAGTGACAGCGGTTACAGACTTTAATCTACATATCCAAGATAAGGAGTTTATCGTATTTGTAGGTCCGTCTGGCTGCGGTAAATCAACAACATTACGTATGGTCGCTGGTCTTGAAGAAATTTCAAAAGGTGACTTTTATATCGACGGAAAAAGAGTGAACGATGTAGCTCCTAAAGATCGTGATATCGCAATGGTATTCCAAAACTATGCCCTTTATCCTCATATGACAGTTTATGATAATATGGCATTCGGTCTTAAACTTCGTAAGTTTCCAAAGGATGAAATTGAACGTCGTGTAAATGAAGCTGCAAAGATTCTTGGATTAGAAGCTTATTTAAAAAGAAAGCCTAAAGCATTATCAGGTGGTCAGCGTCAGCGTGTTGCATTAGGACGTGCGATTGTCCGTGACGCAAAGGTATTCTTAATGGACGAGCCTCTTTCAAACCTTGATGCGAAACTTCGTGTAGCGATGCGCGCTGAAATTGCTAAGCTTCACCGTCGTCTAAATACAACAACTATTTATGTAACACATGACCAAACAGAAGCAATGACAATGGCTTCAAGACTAGTAGTTATGAAGGATGGACTTATCCAACAAGTTGGAACACCTAAAGAAGTATATGAAAAGCCTGAAAACGTATTCGTTGGCGGATTTATCGGTTCACCTGCCATGAACTTCTTTAATGGTAAGCTTGAAAATGGCAAGTTTGTAATCGGAAAAACTTCAATTGCTGTTCCTGAAGGTAAGATGAAGGTTCTTCGTGAACAAGGATATGTAGGTAAAGAAATTATTCTTGGTGTTCGTCCAGAAGATATCCATGATGAGCCTGTATTTATCGAGGCTTCTGCAGGCACAAAAGTTACCGTAAATGTTGATGTAGCTGAGTTAACTGGAGCAGAATTAATGGTCTACTCAAGTTTAGATGGTCAGGACTTCGTTGCCCGTCTAGATTCAAGAGCTGACATTCACCCAGGAGATACTTTAGACCTGGCATTTGATTTAAATAAAGGTCACTTCTTTGACGCTGAAACTGAGTCCCGCATCCGCGTGGCGAATGAATAATTAGAATTAAGGTCCCGCATTCGCGGGACCTTTTTTAGTATTGCTATTCTTTAATAAAGATAACCTCGTCGTTATGGCAGGATGGACAAGTATATAGGTGAGGGCATTTTTTCCCTGAATTACTGTCCGGATAACCGTCCTCCATTTTCATTAAATCAATTTCCATGTACGGACTATAATCATCAAAAAAATCAATCAGTCTTCCGCTATCCACCATTTGTTCCCCGCAATGTGTACACAAAAGATACATTTCACGTAAACCATTACATATTGGGCATATTGACATATCCATTCACCCTTTAGTTTTTTATATGAGGTTAGTTTGCGTTACAATTACGGCACTATGTAACGGAATAAATTACCAGATAAATAATCGAATAAGCTGTCCGATTTTAATCATAATAAATATTACAAAGCAAGCAACAACAAACATCTCAAAGCAACAACCTTACATCGATGGGTTACCAAGTGTGAAAAGGAAATCCCTTTTCACCAACTAAAGGGTCTAAAGCCGGTGCAAGTCCGGCTAACCCAGCCACACAAAAAAAGTATGCTCCAATATCTTACTACTTTCAATGTGGGTTAGGCCAAGGTGGCAATGGTTAGCATAACCATAATGGTTCAATTCCATACTGACCCCAAAATTATTAAGAGGAGTGTTATTCAACTATGGCTAGTAACAACAACTCTAATCAACTTTTAGTACCAGGCGTTCAACAAGCACTTGATCAAATGAAGTACGAAATCGCTTCAGAATTTGGTGTTAACCTTGGAGCAGACACTACTTCACGTGCTAACGGTTCTGTCGGAGGAGAAATCACTAAGCGTCTTGTAGCAATGGCAGAGCAACAACTTGGCGGATTCCAACGCTAATTTTAAGTAAAACACTGTAAAAAATTAAATAATATGGCTTAAGCCCCCTCCACTATCGGAGGGGGCTTTCATTTGTGTTAACAGTATTCCTTAGACCATATTTTCCGGCTTAATCCATTCGTCAAATTGTTCTGCGGTAACATATCCTGTTTTGACAGCAGCTTCTCTTAACGTACAATTTTCTTTAAAAGCTAATTTGGCAATTTCAGCTGCTTTTTCATATCCAATGTACGGATTTAGTGCCGTTACTAGCATCAAGGATCGTTCCACATGCATTTTAATGACGTCTTTGTTGGCCTCTATTCCAATAGCGCAATTTTCATTAAAGGAACGAATACTATCTGTTAATAGTGTGATCGATTGAATTACATTATAGATAATCACTGGCTTAAAAACATTTAATTCAAAGTTTCCCTGGCTTGCCGCAAATCCAATCGTCGCATCATTCCCAAAAATTTGGCATGCTACCATCGTTAACGCTTCACTTTGCGTTGGATTTACTTTACCCGGCATAATCGAACTCCCCGGTTCATTAGCAGGGATGATCAACTCACCGATTCCACTTCTTGGTCCACTGGCCAGCCACCTCACGTCATTGACAATCTTCATTAAATCAGCTGCTAAAGCTTTTAAAGCACCATGTAAGAATACAATTTCATCATGACTAGTTAATGCATGAAATTTATTTGGTGATGCTTTAAATGGATATCCTGTATAGGCGGCAAGTTTTTCTGCTGCCTTCTCACCAAATTGCGGATGAGCATTGATACCAGTGCCGACAGCTGTACCACCAATAGCCAAGTCAAGTATATACTTCCTTGCGTCCTTCAACATTCTTTCATTCTTTTCAAGCATAACCCTCCAACCGCTGATTTCTTGACCAAGCGTGATGGGTGTTGCGTCCTGAAGATGTGTTCTCCCAATTTTCACGAGATTTATAAAGGCCGTTTCCTTCGATAAAAGGGTGCTTTTCAATTCACTGAGCGCAGGGAATAGATTCTCCGTTATTTTTATGTACGCAGCCACATGCATAGCAGTTGGGAAGGTATCATTAGAGCTTTGAGACATATTTACATCATCATTAGGATGAATCCTCTCAACACTTCCTTGACTGCGAAATAATTCATTCGCTCGATTTGCTATAACCTCATTTACATTCATATTGGTTTGTGTTCCACTTCCAGTCTGCCAGACAGCAAGTGGAAAATGCTCATTAAATTCTCCTTTAAGTGTTTGATCACAAACCGTCAGAATTGCGGTCATTTTTTCTTTCGACAGTTTACCTAAATCATGGTTAACCTCTGCTGCTGCTTTTTTAATTAAGGTTAACGCATAAACCACTTCTAGGGGCATTTTTTCGGCGCCAATTTTAAAGTTTTCGGAGCTGCGTTGTGTTTGTGCCCCCCAGAACTTGTCAATTGGGACCTGAATCTCACCAAGAGTATCTTTTTCCAATCTGAATTTTTCCATACCTTTCACCTCACTACTTCATTTTTGCATCTATATTCTTATCCTTATTCCCTTTTGCTAAAAAAAAATGCAGACATTTTGTCTGCATTTAATGTTTCACGATCATATAACCAATATAATACGAAAGAATTAAGAAACTACCAATTACATTTACAATTGAAAAGTCAGTCATCTACATTCCACCCCTTTTATTATGAAAGAGCTTAAACATATATAAATTATCATAATAAGGAGTTTTTACCTGTGATAAAAATAACAGTTTATTGAGATAAAATTGAAGACTTTGTGACATTATCCAACAAGTCCGGCACTGCCTTTCTGGAGTTCATACATTTGATAGTATTTACCCCCTAGAACCATTAATTCTTCATGTGAGCCACGTTCGACAATCTTTCCTCGGTCTAACACAAGTATTTGATCAGCATTGCGAATGGTTGATAACCTGTGCGCAATAATAAACGTCGTCCTACCTTTTTTCAAGACATCCATGGCTTCTTGGATAACAGCTTCGGTTTCAGTATCTATGCTTGATGTGGCTTCATCTAAAATTAAAATAGCTGGATTAAAAGCCAGGGCTCTTGCAAAGGAAATTAACTGGCGCTGTCCGCTGGATAAAGTACTGCCTTTTTCGATTACCGGTTCATCATAACCATTCTCCAGGTTTCTAAAGACCTTGTCTGCTCCAACATCCTTTAATGCTTTTTCTACCGTTTCTCTAGTGATCGATGGGTCACTAAGACTAACATTCGAGGCAATCGTACCCGTAAATAAATATGGATCCTGCAAGACGATCCCCATATGATTACGAATCGTTTGGCGTGGAATGCTGACAATATCCTTGCCATCAATAAGAATTTTGCCCTTTTGACAATCATAAAAACGGAACAGCAGGTTCATGATTGAGCTTTTTCCAGAACCAGTGTGTCCTACAAGGGCAACGGTCTCCCCTTGTTTCGCCTCAAAGTCAATATCTTTTAATACATACTCGCCATCTTTGTAACCAAATGACACATGATTGAATGTCACATTACCTTGGAATCGATCTATTCTTTCTGAACTTACATTCTCACCCGGCTCATCCATAAGTTTAAAGACTCTCTCGCCAGCCACTAAGGCTGTTTCCAAATTGGCTAATTGATTAACAATCCCCTGTACTGGATTAAATAGACGATTAATGTAATCAACAAAAGCATAAAGCACACCTAGAGAAATAACAGAAGCAGGATTTAACGCTTGAACCCCAAAATACCAGATGAATGCAACAAAAACGAGACTTCTTAAAACTCCCACTAAATTATGTGAAGTTAAAGCATTTAAGCTTAATAATTTATTTTGGTAAGTAAAATGTTCATTATTAAGTTTTTCAAATTCCTTTTCTGTTTCCTTTTCTCTCCTAAATGCTTGTATAATACTCATGCCGCCAATCGATTCATTTATGGTTGCATTGATATCACTTATTCGAGAACGAATAACATGATTGTATTTGGAAGCAAACTTTCGATACAGTAACATCCATCCGTAAAGGATTGGCAAAAGTAATAAACAAATAGCAGCCAGTTTCACATCTAGTATAAAAAGGGCCACATATATCCCTGTAATATAAATCGCACTGGTAAAAAATTGCGCTAACACAGTCACATATAACTCACGTATAGCTTCAGTATCATTGGTAATCCTCGCAACCACTTTACCAGCTGGAAGATTATCAAAGTATTGGATTGGCAGCCGTTGAATCTTGCCAAATACATCCTCACGCATTTTTTGGATGATACGATTTGCGGACTTCTGCAGTAAAAAGCGCTGACCATATTGGAAAATCGCTGAAATGACTAATAGGCATAAATAAATGACCAGCAGTGTAATAATCCCTGGAATCTCCAGTTTGTAAAACGCCATTAGCTCTTTCGTTGTAAGGACCTGTGCTTCATATTCCGCCTTCTTAGAACCCTTTTGGACCGTTAAAACACCTTCTTTAAAGGTCCTTTTCCCATCAAATTCAAGATTCCCTTCAACCATGACAAACTTTGCAGCTACCTGCAAAATTCGAATTTCTTTACCCTTTTGTTCACCGATTGAGAAATTCTTCTCTTTTTTATAAAATTGCTCGTTATATTCTGCTGTGTTTTTCCGACTGGAAGTCTCATACCAAACAGATTCAATACCTAAAATATGTTGGTCAATAATATTTTTTGCAATGAATGGACCTGCCAAATCAGTAACAACGGAAATGGTCAGCATAAATAATGCCGCAAAGATGATTTTTTTATAGTTTAATGCATACTGTGTTAATCGTCGGCTAGTATTCATGCTGTCACCTCCTCTTCTAAATTATTTTCCACTTGTTGACGTAAAAATTGTTCTTTATACCAGCCATCATTAGAAAGCAGTTGTTCATGAGTGCCTGCTTCGCTTATTTTTCCATCATCGAGAACGAGGATTTGGTCTGCATGCTCAACAGCTGACAATCGATGAGTAGTGATAATCGTGGTTTTGTCTTTTCTAATCTCACGAATATTATCAATAATTCTCTTTTCTGTTTTGGCATCAACAGCTGACAACGAATCGTCAAGTATCAAAATTTCAGGGTTTTTAATTAAGGCCCGTGCAATAGAAATTCTTTGTTTTTGACCGCCGGACAGTGCAACGCCTTTTTCACCGACCAGTGTTTCTAACCCTTCCGGCAGCATCTCTAAATCCTCTCTTAATGCGGCTAGATCAATCGCCTTCTCCAATTCTTCATCTGTTGCTTCTGAATTACCAAAAAGAATATTTTCTTTTACACTTTTTGAAAAAAGAACATGATCTTGGGGTACATAGCCAATCCACCGACGAACTTGATTTAGAGTTTGCTTGTTAAGAGGTACACCTGAGATAGACAGTTCACCTGTTCCAAGAGGATATTGTCGTAATAACTGTTTAATTAGTGTTGTTTTCCCACTGCCTGTTTTCCCAACAATCCCCAACGTCTGTCCTTGAAGCAATTGAACAGAAATATTTTTTAAATTATCCTCCTTTGAGGATGGATAGCGAAACGTTACTTCTTTAAAATCAACTCTGTCCGCAGTTTCTACTCTAACTGGGTTTGAAGGATTCTCAACGCTTTCTTCAAAAGACAATGTTTCATTTACCCTGTCTAGGGAGGCATTTCCTCTTTGCATAATATTAATTAATTCACCAATCGCAAACATTGGCCAGATTAACATTCCTAGGTAGACATTAAAGGAAACTAGGTCACCTAAGGTTATTGCCTGATTAAAGACTAAAAATGCACCATACCCCAGGCCAATCATATAACTTATTCCGACCAGTATTTTTACAGTTGGATCAAATAACGAGTCGATCCTTGCTACTTTTATATTTTTATGAAAGACATCTTCTGTCAGTTGATGGAACCTATCGCGATCTGCCTCTTCCTGAACAAAGGCACGAATCACCCTTACACCTGCCACCGATTCTAATACTCGATCGTTTAACTCTCCAAATGCATCCTGTGCTTCCATAAAGCGCTTATGAATTCTATTACCATAAATTTGCATGATGTATGCCATAATTGGCAGTGGAAGGATGGCTGCAATGGTTAGCTTCCAGCTAATTAACAGCCCCATTGTAATAATGAGTGTTAACATCCAAACACTTGAATCTACAAGGGTCAATATCCCAAACCCTGCAGTGATGGAGATCGCCTTTAAATCATTTGTAGCTCTTGCCATTAGGTCGCCAGTTCGATTTTTTTCATAAAATGTTGGTGACATTTTTAACAAATGCTTCATAAAACGCGATCTTAACTTCCTTTCAACCAGAAAAGCCCCGCCAAATAATTTATACATCCACACATAAGTGATTCCATATGAGACAACGATTATTAAGATAAGCCACCCTAGATATTTTATGATTTTTCCATTATCCATAACACCAAGATGGATATCGTCAATTGCCATCCCGATTAATTTAGGCGGAACAACGTCTAGAATCCCTACAAGAATTAATAATGATATAGCAATAATATAGCGCTTCCAATTTTCTTTAAAAAACCATTTTAATTTCTTTAAAACCGAAAACATGTCAATCCCCCCTTATAAAAAAAAGACATACCGCAATAGAGTGCAGTATGCCTCGAAACTAAAAATAGAGACAAAAAAACACACGTTACGTGTAAAAAGAACGCAACCTGTGTTTTAATTATCATTGAATTAAAATAAACTCACTAAAAAAAGGGTGTTAGGGAGCAGGTTACATTCGAATATTCAGTTGCTGGTAAAGTTCCGTGTAAAACAATCATCTTGTAACCCTCCTTTTCCTTTTTTTACATCCTTTGTTAGATTATCACCAGTTTATTTATATGTCAATTCCTATTTTTCAGAATTTTTCCAGTTAATTAATCAGTCTTTTTTCGAAAGATTTTACGAACAAATAATAAGTAAAAAAGTGTTGGCATTGGAGCTTGAATTAGACCAACAATTCCCCATAACCAATAGTTGTGATTGCGTTTCCTCGCATCTAAAAATAAATAGACACTTTGCAGTAAAAGGATAGCAGCAACAAAAACAATCAAAGTAGGTGACAATTCATTACTCATTAATTTTCACCTTCTTACGAAACCCATTAACTGAGTAGAATAGAATAAAAACCGGAGTTATGATTTGAATAAAGAGAAAAACCGCCGGCATTTGATAAAAAGAAACAATGATTCCACTTAATATCAGTAATGCGATGATAAGAAATAATGATAATTCTTTCCTTAATTTTTTTCTGTTATTTTCCTTTTCTGTTACTACCATATTTTCAAACCATTGTAGATCCGGAGTATAGACAGGGAATTGATCAACCTTGCTTAACCCTTCTTGCAGTTTGTGAATAGCATCCAAGTCATGATTATTTTGTTGTTCGTTGTCGAGTATGACGACTTTCTGTTTCTTCACCTAGTTTCAGCTCCCTTCTTACCGCCAAAATTCCATTATGAACCCTTGATTTCACCGTTCCGGAGGAAATTTTCATCCATGCACCAATTTCATCGTATGAATATCCATAATAATGCTTCAGTACAATGGGAACCCGAACGTCTACTGGTAATTTACCTAATGCCTCCAGTGCATCGTTCCATTCCTCATTCCGGCTTTCGAAATGCCATTTCATTTTCCGAAAAACTTCTTCTTGCCCTAACCATTTGTTTTCTCTCTTTTGCTTTCTGCATTGGTCAATATAAGCGTTAGTGGCAATGGAAATCAGCCATGTTGAAAATTTGCTTTGACCATTATAGAGATTAATTTTTTGAATACATTTTGCCATTGTTTCTTGAGCAAGTTCCTCTGCCATATCTGGATTCATTGTAATTTTCATTAAATACTTTACAAGGAACGGATAGTTTTCTTTAAACAACATGGCAAATGCAAGATGATCCCCTTCTTTTGCGCTTTTTATTAACGGATCCATCACACTTGTCCTCTCTTTCTACCATCTACCCTCTTTTTCCTTTCTATTTATGTATAAGACGTGAATATAGTCATTTCGTTCACGAATAATTAAAATTGTATCAAAAAAAGGCACGAATTTCTTCGTGCCTTCTTCTTAATGATTCATGTTTGGCCCTATTTTTTTCCATCGCTTTTCCCACTTTTCTCTTTGTCTTTTCCACCTTTTTTCCCATTTATTTGAATCCTCATTAAAATGCTCTTCAAGTGATTTCCGGTTCTGTTCTGCCTCTTTCTCTTTCTTTTCAATTAACGTGTCGATGTGCTCGACTCCAAAACTACTAGAAGGTGTACCTTGTAATGCTTGTTTCATTACTTCGCGAAATACAATAGCTGCTCCCGCACCGCTTGTCGTTTTCAAATAATGTTTTTCATCTGTTTTATCGTAGCCCACCCACACAGCACCAACAAGTTGTGATGTATAGCCAACAAACCATTGGTCCTTGACCCCTGTGACTCCTTGAATCGGTACTTGCGTCGAGCCTGTTTTTCCTGCAATCTCCCTGCCCGAAATTTGTGCGCTTTTTCCAGACCCATGCTCCACAACTCCAAGAAGCATGGTATTGATGCGATCAGTTACGGATTTTGTAGTGACCTTTTCCTTTTTTTCCTTCCACTGGGAAATCAAATTACCCTCTGCATCCACAATCTTTTTTATGGAATGAGCTTTAATTCTAACCCCATTATTAGGAAAGACAGAATATGCCTCAGCCATTACAAGCGGTGATACACCTTGTTCTAACCCACCGAGTGCAAGCGATAGATTACGATCACCTTTTTGTAGAGGTATACCAAAGCGTCTGGTTGAATTTAATCCTTTTTCGATTCCTATCTCATTTAATAACCAGACTGCCGAAACATTTTTTGAGTCTTTCACTGCTTCGTACATTGGCACTTCTCCCGCATATTCATGATTATAATTTTTTGGCTCATATTCACCAAAGCTCATTGGCTCATCCTTTAACATATCTGTTATTTTCCAACCAGCTTCAAGTGCAGGTGTAAAGACTGCAATCGGTTTAATAGAAGAACCTGGCTGTGCTTTTAATTGCGTTGCTCGGTTATAACCCCTAAAAGTATGCTCCCCTCGCCCGCCAACAATTGCCCGGATACCACCTGTTTTGGGATCAAGCAATATCCCTCCGCTTTGCACCAGAGAATCTTCCCCCTTTGGAAATATATCATCTCTTTGATACGTCTTTTCCATCGCATTTTGCATGGCTGGATCAAGTTCGGTGTATACTTTGTAGCCGCCTGTTAATAATTCATCCTGTGATAAATGATAGACTTTGATGGCTTCTTCAAAAACTTGATCCACATAGTGCGGATACTTCCCACGAAATGGATCTCCGCCTTTATTATTTAAAACTACTTTTTCATTTATCGCTGCTTCATATTGCTGTGTTGTTATATAGCCTTGATTCTTCATTTGAGATAGTACAAGATTTCTCCTCTGGGTTGCCTTGTCCAAGTGTTCATAGGGGTTTAGAGAAGAAGGTGCTTTTATTAATCCTGCCAGCAACGCTGATTCGCTAATAGTAAGATTCTCGACCTCTTTAGCGAAATAATTACTTGCTGCATGCTTAATTCCCCAAGCACCATCACCAAAATAGATTTGATTTAAGTACATTTGAAGAATTTCAGATTTGCTAAACTGTCGCTCAATTTCCATCGCTAAAAACACTTCATCTATTTTTCTTTTTAAAGTTTTCTGCGAGGTGAGTAACGTGTTTTTTGTTAATTGCTGGGTAATTGTACTGCCGCCTTCTACCATTCCACGAGCTTTGATGTCTCGAATAAGTGCTCTAGTAATCCCAATATAATCGACACCATGGTGCTCGTAGAATCGACGGTCCTCTATTGCAATCACGGCATTTTTCATTGATTCCGGTACCTGATCGATTGATATACCTTCATTTTTATTAGCAGATACTTTACTCGCAACCTCTCCATTCAAGTCATAAAAAACGGTTGCTTGAGGAAGTTCATTTTTTAAGGAAGAAATATCTGCATCCATGGAATAAGCGTACACAATTCCTAGAAAGCCCAAAACTAAAAGAGAAAACGACAGAACCATAACTTGGTTCATATGCCAACGCTTCCAATTATTCACTACCTTTTTCATAATTCCTCCTTAATAAGGATAAGAAATTAAGGACATCATTTTCTTTTTCCCAAGATAGGGAAAAATTATCCAAAAAAAAAGCACTCGAAATAAAATTCAAGTGCTTTTCTTTAATCTATCTTGGTTAATTCTTTAAAGCGGATTTTGGATTGTTTTTCGTCAAAGCTGCTGTAAACCCGATAGTGTTTGTCATCCAATATTCGGAAGTGTTTACTAAGAATATTCTGCTGGAGGATAAAACCGTTTTTTCTTGAGACTTCCCGCCACCAAATTCTTCCCCCAAAGGTTTTCATTTTTCGATAATCTATTCCTTCACGTGCCACGGTTTCCAAGACTTCAAGCGGTTCACTTCCAAATAAAAATTGGACAGTTTCTGTTTCTCTAAATAAAGCACAAATGGTGACAACCGTAGACCAGCCTGCCAGCACTCTTCCTTTTTCAATTTGAACCAAGGTTTTCTTTGAAACACCAATGATCTCCGCCATTTTATCCTGGGTATATCCTGCCTCTGTACGAATTAATCGCAGTTTATCTGAAACTAACCTAATTATTTCATCCCTATTCAATTAAAACCCTTCCTTCAGTACACCTATTAGTGTAATTTTACACAAGTTCACTCATATTGAAAAGAAAAAAAACGTTGATAATGGATTGAGTAAATAAACTCCTGGTAAAGCAATTAATCATCCTATATTATTTTCGAAAAAAAAATAGAAAAGTCACAGACTTTTCTATTTTTCAACTTATATCATTTTTTTCGGTGCGGCACTGATGACAAGGATTACAATAATTGCACATACGATAAAGCTTGGAAGCATATAGGTTCCATTGTATATTAGGGAATATACAGCTGCTGGCTGCCCTTCAGGTGCATATTCGCCAAAAAACACAATTCCTGATAGTACATGAGCAAGATATCTTAGAGCACTGCCTAAAAATGTTCCCATAATCACAAATGTGATCCATTTTTTCCTATTATTATTGGAAAGAGAGTCTTTCACTTGAGAAGCAAAAATACCTGCTAAACCAACTACTGAAAAGGCAATAGCATAATCAATAATTCCTTGTAAAAGGGTATAGATTTGTGAAAAACCAAGGATGAACTGAAGTAATCCTAGTAAAAATCCAGACAAGATTCCGCCTTTTACACCCCAACGAAATGACATTAGGAAAATGGGAATCATCGCAATAGAAATGGAACCTCCCTGTGGCCATATTTTTAGAGACAACATTCCTGAAACCAAATCTAATAAATATGCTAGTGCCGAAAATACTGCTACCTCAACCAAGAATAATGTGTTACTACGCTTTTTCTCCATACAAGTTCCCCCTAATATGTTTGAATTTTGGAGAACGTTCGAAAGTTGATACTGAAATATGACATATTAATATGGCGCCATATAAACAAAAAAGCAATGCAGGACTTTTAAGGATTGTCTGCATTGCTTATATTAATTTACGGCAAACCACATCCCTACGCTAGTGCTAACTAACAGGTTCATAGGGTCAGAACTCGAACGTTCACTCTCAGCCACCAAAAGCAGCTCCCCTTGTGGAAATATTTAATTATGATCATAAACGAATATACTATTTTTATAGGATTTTTACAAGGATAAATTTCCATTCATGTTATAATTAGATAAACTAGAATAGTGGGAATAGAAATTGATAAAATTTACCTATATTTATTTAAAGGGATTTCCAGCTATTAACGCGAATTTAATTTAATCAGTTCGGCACTGTCTTAGGAGGAAACTGTTATGTTATCTGAATTACATATGGATTTAATAGCTTTTTTTAATAAGAATAAAGAAGAATTAATTCGTGAGTGGGAGAATCTCATTGTTATTTCCAAAGGTGATCCCTATAAAGAAAAAATAAGTCAAAATGGAATAGCCATTTTTAATATTGTGTTAACTATGCATACGATGAGTGAAGAAGAACTCTTAGATTCTATTGAAAAGAATGCGATTGAAATTTCTGAAGAAAGAGCATTAGCGAATATCAATATTGGCGACTTTGTCTATAATGTTAACCTTGGCAGAACGGTTTTATATAGTTATTTAAGTAAGACAGGTCTAAACTGGGCTGATCTTCAAGAATCTATCAATAAGATAAATTTCTGTTTTGATAAATTTCTTTATTACGCAGTTACTCATTATACAGAAGCTAAGAACAAAATTATTGAAGAAAAAACGATGTTTATTGATTCGACTCATCAAGACCGTTTAACCCTTCTAGGGCAAATGACATCAAGTTTCATTCATGAATTTAGAAACCCGCTTACTTCTATACAAGGTTTTATCCAGCTTCTTAAGGCAGACTACCCAGATATGAAATATCTAGATATTATCTCCAGTGAGTTGGATCAACTTAATTTCCGTATTTCACAATTTCTACTTTTGTCTAAAAAAGAATTAATTGGAAAAGAAAAAGAACAATTTAATCAGAATAAATTAATTGATGAAGTGTTAAATTTCCTCTACCCTAGTATTTTAGACGGTAAGGTCAAAATTAAAAAGGATATCGTCGATGATATTACCCTTTATGGATATGCCGATGAAATGAGACAAGTCTTTATTAATATTATTTTTAATGCCATTGACGTATTAAACCATCACAGAATAGCTAATCCAACGATTGAAATAAAATGCGACATAGAAAATAATTCACATGTTGTTTTATCTATTTCAAATAATGGACCAATGATTCCAGCTGAATTGAGCAAAACCATTTTTGAGCCTTTTTTCACAACCAAAAAGCTCGGTACTGGTCTTGGCCTATTCGTCTGTAAAGAAATTATTGAAAAACATAAAGGTGAATTAACCTGTCTTTCAACTCCAGACCTAACTGTATTTACAATTAAATTACCCCTCGCTGCGTCTCCTTTGTAGGAGACGTTTATTTCCTATTTTGTTTCTGAAAATTTATAATTTTCAAATTCATAAGGACAAGACTTTTTTCATAAAATGATTATACCAACTAATTATCCAAACCAGAACGTTTGACTGTATAGTTGTAATTTACTATAATTATTTTTAAATTTAGATTACTCGAGGTGATTTGATGGGGCTGTTTATCGTATCGGTGAATTAGCAGAAATTGCAATGGTCTCTAAAAGGACAATCGATTATTACACATCAATTGGTTTACTTAGTGCAGAACGCTCTAAATCCAATTACCGAATATACTCTGATGAATCCTTAAAGGATTTAAAATTTATCGAAGAATGTAAGAGTTTGCACTATCCCCTTGACGAGATTAAAAGAAAACTAGATATGAAGAAGGACAAAACAATTCGTGATTCAGAAGTGGAAAAACATGTAAATACAGTTTCACAGCAAATGCAGCAGCTGCAGAATGATTTATTTGACTTAATTCCAATCATTGAAAAATTGGATGACCTTCAGAAAGAAAAACTCACATCGAATATATTGATGCTAAAATCAGTGCTGACGAACTCCCTTTTGAATAAAACGAGTTAATTTTTTTAAATTACTAGGAGGTGACTCCTTAACTCGTATGTAACGAGCTAAGGGAACTTATTTGGACATATTTAACTTGGTTTTAATAGCCATTTTAATTGCTTTAACTGCTTTTTTTGTAACTTCAGAGTTTGCTATTGTTAAAATTCGCAGTTCAAGAATTGACCAGTTAATTGAGGAAGGTAATTCGAGTGCTATTTCAGCAAAAAAAGTCATTTCAAACTTAGATGAATATCTTTCAGCTTGTCAATTAGGAATTACGATAACGGCCCTTGCTTTAGGTTGGATTGGGGAATCTACCATTGAGCATATACTCACTCCCCTTTTCAATGGACTAGAAATCCCTGAAGGTGTTTCCCACGTCTTATCAATTGGGATTGCATTTGCGACCATTACTTTTTTACATGTAGTCGTAGGGGAACTAGCACCTAAAACACTGGCTATTCAAAAAGCTGAATTGATCACTCTGGTCATGTCACGGCCACTAATCTTCTTTTATAAAGTGATGTATCCGTTTATATGGTTATTAAATGGATCTGCACGTATTGTAACGAGCATTTTTGGTCTTAAACCAGTCTCTGAAAGCGAAATGGCACATACCGAGGAAGAGCTTCGAATTATCCTCTCAGAAAGCTATAAAAGTGGCGAAATTAACCAATCTGAGTTTAAGTATGTAAATAAAATTTTTGAATTTGATAACCGAATTGCCAAAGAAATTATGGTACCAAGGACAGAAATCGTTTCATTATCTAAAGATGATACCCTCGATACTTTTCTCGAAGTGATTCGTGAGGAAAAATATACGAGATATCCAATAATTGATGGTGATAAAGACCATATTATTGGTTTAGTAAATATTAAGGAAATGGTTACGGATTTAATCAGTAAAGAAACCCTATCAACTAAAACACTCGAACACTATACTCGTCCGATAATTAGAGTTATCGAAACGATACCGATCCATGATTTGCTTGTTAAAATGCAAAAGGATCGAATGCACATGGCTATCTTAATGGATGAATATGGTGGTACATCCGGTCTTGTTACAGTTGAGGATATCCTTGAGGAGATTGTTGGTGAAATCCGTGATGAATTTGATTCGGATGAGATTCCAATGATACGTAAAATTAAGGAGAACCATTATATTATAGATTCAAAAGTTTTAGTCACGGAAGTAAATGATTTGTTGGGCGTCGATATTGATGATGAAGATATTGACACCATTGGCGGCTGGATATTAACGGAGAATTATGAGGCCAAAGAAGGAGACTCCATTCATCACGATTCCTATGTCTTTAAAATACTTGATATGGAAGAACATCATATTAAATATATCGAGGTAACAAAGAGTGCAAAGGATGAAGCAAGTACAAATAAAATAGCTTTGTCTCAAACAGAAGTACTTTCTTAAAAACAGACCCTAGCGGTCTGTTTTTTTTGTAATAAAATCTTAATATTTCTTTAAAAATCCAATCAACTTCACCCTTCTAATCATATTCTAAAACTAAAGGGGGGAGAAATTACGATGGAATTAATTTTCTTATTTTTAGCAGCAATACTTTCTGGATTTGTTTTAATGAGTGTAGAACTGGTATCATTTTTAAGTTTCTTAGGCCCAATTTTTGATATCGTTGGCTCATTAGCAATGATTATTTTTTCTTTAGCGTTCATCTATAAGGCGCTGAAAGCACTATTTGGCAGATAAACTGTAAGCGATTGCATTATTCTATTCATAAAAAAAGATCAGTTTTCGAATCTGATCTTTTTTTGTTTATCTGTTTTTTAGGATAATGATTTCTTCTTCCGCTTTGGCTAATTTAATCAGGTGTGAATCCAGGCGGCGATTAATATGCTTAATCTCCTCGCCATTTCCTAAGTTATTCTCTAACTGTTTTACGACATTGTCTTGCACGTCTTCAATGCGCTGCAGTGATTCTTTTATATCGGATAAGTCGATTTGATTAACCTCCACTCGGTGTTCAATACTGTCCATTTGCTCCAACCGGGAAAGTCTATGTTCGATGTTTTCTAACGTTTTATTAAAAGTATTTATTAGCGTTTTAATATCAGAAATGTTTTCAGTTAATTTATCAAGTTTTTGCTCCATAGTTAGGATCTCCCTTTTTGTATTAAATCCATTTTACCACCTTTAACACTCTTAATATGTTACAAATACTAAAACAATACTAAAAGGTATTTTTTAGTATCCACTTTTCATGATGTTTATTGCGGAAATATGAACATTTTTTAAAATAATCTCTATGACGGATTTTCTTGTGAAAAATATCACATGCAAATCCAATAAAAAGCCTTAATCTAATACCATAAGAAATGATAAACATTTCTTTTTAACTTAAACAGTTTTCAATCTTATTATAGCTATTACTATTTTGAAAAGGTTGGTGCATATAAAATGCTAATTTCCATTGATGAAAAAGCTGCAAAGTGGTTTACAAATGAATTTGAGCTCCATACGGTGAGAATGTATCCGCAATATGATGGTTTTGGTGAAAAACATAAGGGCTTTAGCCTGGCGTTTTCTGCAGAGTCACCATCAAATATCGGCTTTACGAAAGAAATAAATGGAATTAACTTCTATGTAGAAGGCAATGATGTTTGGTTTTTCGAAGATACTGAAACATGTTTATCCTATAATGAAGAAATAAATGAAATTTCAAATAAGCTTTAAAGAAACATTTGCAATAAACTAATTGTTCTCCAATATTATTTCCTCAGGGCACCCATCATAAATGGCTGCCCTATTTCCTATATTATTAGTATACTTAAATTACATTTATTAATGATCGGAATAAAATGCGATCTGATTTGGAATAATGTAAGCGCCTATAATAAAATGTGTGAGCAATATCGCTCCTAACCTACGTAGAAGGGGTTGGACAATATGGAACATTGGTTTACAATTATTTTTACTTTCCTTGGGACTGGGATTGGGGGATTTACAGGTTACATAATAATACAAAAACATTATAATAAACCTGTAAATAAAACTACTGAGTTTAAAAATGACTCACAAATTAATCTGCAAGAAGCACAAAACTATCCAATGATTGACGTAAACATTGACCAGGTTCGGAAAGCTGTAAGGCAATTTTCAGATAATCTTCCAAAAGGTGTATACAGAACGATTATTGTACAAGACGATAACAGTATTGATTTCAAACAGATCGCAAAGATACTGGGCGGAATTCCCTCTAAAAAGTTTTATATGTCTAAAGAAACCTATGATCTGTTTGAGGAAAACGAAAAGAAAATACCAGCCGAAATGGACATGGTACAAAAGGCAGTAGACTTATATGTTAAGGAACGAAAAGAATATCCTATGCTGCGATTTGACCCAGAGCGAAGAGTGAACTACTACCAATTAATTCAAGAAAATTACTTAAAATCTGCTCCTGAAACACAATTCTATATTACTAAATTAGATGGAATGATAACTCATATTAGACCTAAAAAAAAGAAATTAGAAAACTCTTCTCAGTAATGTTAGAGGAGTTTTTTTTTGCTTTTTTATATGTTATTGAGATAATATCAATAAACAACCATATTTTAGTTAAAATGAGGGATACACAGATGTCGAAGAAAAAGAATAAATCGAAGCATTTAGCGACGATTTCTCTGGCTGTCATGGGAGCAGGTTTTATTGTAACGATTCCTTTTCAAGATTCTCTTTGGGGAACCATCCTTCAAGGGGGATTTGAAGCAGGCTTGGTTGGTGGTCTTGCAGATTGGTTTGCCGTTACCGCGTTATTTCGCCACCCTCTAGGTATACCTATACCGCATACTGCTCTTTTACCAAAGAACCGTAAGAGAATTATTGCAGGGATTATTTCAATGCTGGAAAACGATTGGCTGACCAAAGAAAGTATTCGCAAGAAAATATCAAGCTTTCCCTTTACCGTAAAGATGTTTAACTTTGCTGAGCAAGCCATCACAGGGCAGCATGTGAGAAATGTTACGCTTAAGCTAATCCAGCATTTACTTCATTCAATTGATAGCCATAAATTCGCACCTATCATTGAAAGCGAATTGAAAGGAAAGCTGAAAGATTTAGATGCAAGTAAGTATCTTCCTGTCGTAATTGATCAACTACTTAAAAGGAAGTATGATGAAAAAGCGCTTGATTTTGTTCTAAAGGAAATCGATGATTGGTCTAAAAAAGAAAGTACAAAAGAGAAACTTGGCAGGATGGCAGTTGACGCCCTGGAAAATATTAAAGCGGATGGTTTTATGCAATTTGCTTTAAAATCCTTTACGAACATTGTCAATGAGGAAAAGTTAGGAAACATCATCCAAGGTCTCATCCAAAAGGGTGTACAGAGCTTTAATGACCCATTTAATCAAAATAGACAAACCTTACTTTTTCATATAAGCACAAAACTAGAAGATTTAAAAACGGATGAAACTCTAGCTTTGGAAATAAATAATATAAAAGAACAAATGCTATCACACTGGCACTTAGAAGATAAAATCACCGATTTTATTGAACAGCTAAAAGAAAAAGCCATTACCCTTATTGATTTACCTAACTTTTACGAGGATTATCTCCTTCCTCATTTATCAAAGGCACTTGAAAGTTTGAAAACAGATGATGATAAAATAAAAGCCATTGAATCATGGATTCAACAACAAATTGCCACTTTTGTGGATAATAATCATCCGAAGATTGGAAAACTCGTGGAAGAAAACCTAGAAAAATTGGATAATAAAACCCTTATTGATATGATTGAGAACAATGTTGGAAAAGACCTGCAATGGATTCGTGTAAATGGTGCTGTCTGCGGCTTTCTCATCGGGCTTGTATTGGTAGGCTTAAAATTGATTTTTTAAAAGTTTATTTACCTACATGAAGGAAGGCAGCTATAGCATTTACTAGCTGCCTTCCCTTTTACAAATATTTTCGGTGAACGCCTTTTCCGTCATAAGAAAATAACATTCTTCGCTCTTCTATCATCGTTTCAATGTGAACAGGTCTTCCCCATAATTGTTGAATATATGGTAATACTTTTTCAAGATATTTTACATCTAATTCTACGCCTTCATACCAATGCTTTAAATAAAGTTCACCATTCTTCAGGTAGTCACCATCATTGACTGTAATATATGGGAAACCTCCATTTACACGCATATTAACTAACTGGTCACGTACATGTTCCCACTGTTTATCAACGATTTTGTAATCCCTTCCCTGTTTCTGAAAAAGATACATATCTTCCCTCATTACAAGGTCTTTATTTAAATAATTCCGTAAAAACGATATATCCGACTCCACTTCACGGACTTCAAACATCTTCTCCCGCCCAGAACCAGGTGTAACACCTCTTCTTATCATATCTTCAGTTGGATTATTATATCGCTCCTCAATATCCTCAAAAATCTTAATACCCAGGTAGTACGGATTTATTCCTGTTTTTGATGGCTGTACGACACCGGCATTTAATTTTGCAAATTCAATGGCTTCACCACTGGTTAAATCCATCTCTCTGATAATACGTTGGTGCCAATAAGAGGCCCAGCCTTCATTCATGATTTTTGTTTCAAGCTGCGGCCAAAAGTAAAGCATTTCTTCACGCATCATCGTTAAAATATCCCGCTGCCAATCTGTTAGCTCTCTGCTATATGTCTCAATAAATAATAATAAATCCTTTTCAGGTCGTGGAGGAAATTGTTTTTTCCTAGGCTGAGCCGGCTGCTCTTTGTCTTTATCGTCCAACCTCCATAAATCATCATACGGAGTCGCTGTTTGTTGGACATCTTCTTCTTCAGCATCATCTTCAAGTGACCAAGTAAGTTTAGGTCTCATCAGTGAAGGGTCAATATGTTCATCAATTGCCAGCACCGCGTCAAGAAAGGTCTCCACTTCCTTTTTACCGAATTGAATTTCATAACGGCGAATTCTCTCTGCTGTGGCTGCCATACTTTCGACCATATCCCGTTTGGTATTTTGGAAACGGACATTGTTTTTAAAGAAATCACAATGTGCAAGGACATGTGCGACGATTAATTTATTTTGGATGAGTGAATTGGAATCTAATAAAAAGGCATAACAAGGATTTGAGTTGATAACGAGTTCATAAATTTTACTTAAACCTAAATCATAATGAAGCTTCATCTTATGAAATTGCTTCCCAAAACTCCAGTGTGAAAATCTGGTAGGCATTCCATAGGCACCAAATGTGTAAATGATTTCTGCTGGGCAAATTTCATATCGCATCGGATAAAAATCTAAACCAAAGCCTCGTGCAATTTCAGTAATTTCACTAATTGCATATTCAAGAGCTTTGCGATCGTCCCCATTCATCGCCATTCCCCCTTTTCCTCTTATCACAATGTATGAAGAAAATCTGGGAATGATGAAACAAGATGTTAAAAACAACAAGTCTACCTGCTTATTTTGTCTTTTTCAGGTGCTTTGCCTCTTCTGCCAGGGTAAGTCCCACATATTTATTTCTTTCCCATTCAGTTTCAAAGACCGACAAGGGCGGGGATGTTTCCCCAACAAGAGGACTAATTTCAATCGTCAAAGCCGGACGATGATAGTGAGTGATAAACCAATCGGTGAACCCTCCTCCGGTTGCCTGTTTTGGCGGTTTTGCAAGTTTATATCCTGTCAATTTTGACACTTTCTTTGCAATCTGTTTATCACGCTGAAGATGTATACCATTATGATAATTCCAAAAAACCTCTTCGCCGGAGGAATGGTAGGCAATGGCAATCTCAGGATTGATTTTGCGAATGAATTGTGTTAATACCTTTACCTCTTTCGCTTCTAGGGGTTTCCTGCCTTTATAAAATTGATAAGATGGAAAATCAGGCTGATGATTTAACTCTTTCCATCCAGTAGGATATTGCCTATTCAAATCCACTCCCAGCCCGTTGGCTTTCCACCTTTCAAAATTGTCGAATCCTTCATTCATAGATATCAGATGTTTTCGGTGATGATACGGGAATTTTTCAAGAGTATTTTGCTGAATCGTGACACCATCTGGATTGAGCATTGGGATAAACCAAATGGAAACAACGTTTAAAATCTTGGTTGAAAAGGTTCCGAAATCAGTTTGATTTTGATATGCTTTAGCGTACCCCTCTAGCTTCTTCATTAAAAGCATGCTGGTCATCCATTCACGCCCATGATGTGCCCCTATAAGAACGATACTTCGCTTTCCTTCTCCAAGTTTAATCCCATAGATGGTTCTTCCAAAATGGGTCTTTCCAATACTTTTTACTTCTACTTTCTTATAGGTATGCTCGATTTCCGAAATATCCTGTTTTAATATTTCGTATGAATAAGGACGGGTGGTCTCGACAACCTTTGCCTTTGAAGTCATTTCGAATTGTAATAATAAAATCAACAAAATTAACAAAATTTTCTTCATAACAACCTCCTTATTAAAAACGAAACCAATACCTTACTTGTTATACAGGTAAAAGTTGAAAACACTGTAATATCGGCTTGTCCAACATTTTCTGTGAAAGTTTATTTGCAAAACGTCATAAAATAAACTCAACTCCTAGTAAGGAGGAGACAAAACAAATGAATAAAATGGATTATGATCGAGCTTTGTATTATACACATCGATCTGAATGGGATAATTTGCTGATACTTATGGTACGAACAAAAGACCAATTTTTATCTAAGCGGATAGAGCAATTCCTGCATGCCTATCACTTTGAACGTGACTATTCAGTCATTGAAGACAAATTATATTCACTGCTTCGTTATATCGACCATGCTAACGAAACAGTCGAACCTGATAATGAGTTACCGATGTATAGTCTTTCCTGAAATAACAAGTGGATACTATTATTGTTGAGAAAAATTTTTACAACCGGACCAAAGAATTCCACCAAAAAAAACGGCCTCCCTCCTTGGGAAGCCGTTTTTAAATGTTGTTATACTTTTCTTTCGTTTATTCCTTTTAGTTTTGCGTTACCATTTTGACTTTTTCGTCTACCAGTCCCATAAAGTTCTTTTCAATTTCAGATAACTTACTTCTGCTTTCGTCTAAACTCTTACTATTTACACCAAAATAGAATTTTACCTTTGGTTCAGTACCGGATGGTCGTAAACATACCCATGAACCATCTGTAAAGGTATACTTTAATACATTCGATTTTGGCAAGTCGATTGTCTCTTCACCTTTAGATGTTTGGCGAGTACCTGTCAGGTAATCCTCTGACATGGAAAGGGTTAAGTCACCAAGCTGCTTAATTGGTTGTGACCGGAAAGAAGCTAAAATCCGCTGAATTTGTTCAGCACCTTCTTTACCCTTTAAGGTTAGCGATCTAAGACCTTCTTGATAATAGCCGTACTTTTCAAATACTTGCATTAAACCTTCATAAAGTGACATACCCTGTTTTTTATAAAAGGCACATACTTCTACCGCTAAAAGTGCCGCTTGAACAGCATCCTTGTCACGAGCAAAATCGCCGATTAAGTAGCCATAGCTTTCTTCATATCCAAATAAGAAGGTATATTCTCCAGTTGATTGATACTCATTAATCTTTTCAGCAATAAACTTAAAACCAGTAAGTACATCAATGGTGTCTAAGTTGTAATCTTGGGCAATTTTTCTGCCTATTTCTGATGTTACAATTGTTTTTAGCACTACTCCATTTGAAGGAAGAGTCCCTTTACTTTGCTTTTGTGAAAGGATGTAATCTAACAATAGCGCTCCCGTTTGGTTACCGGTTAATACAACATACTCTCCTTCAGGGTTAAGAACAGCAATTCCTAAACGGTCTGCATCTGGGTCTGTTGCTATTAACAGATCTGCACCCACTTTTTTACCATCCCTAATAGCTAATTCAAATGCTGCATGTTCCTCTGGATTTGGACTTTTTACAGTTGAAAATTCCGGATCTGGCAGTTCCTGTTCCTTCACCACCGTTACGTTTGTATAGCCCAACGCAGCCAATGCTTGACGAACTGGTTTATTCGCCGTGCCATGTAAAGGTGTAAACACAATTTTTATATCTGTTTCATTTGAAATCGATGGATTTTCAGAAATCGTTTTTAATTTTTCTATATAAGCTTGGTCAATTTCTGCACCAATGGTGTTAATTAATCCAAGGGCTCTGAGGTTTTCTTCAGTATCTACCTCTATCAACAATTCATTTTCAATTTCGTTTACTCTTGCAATGACCTCGTCGGCAGCATCAGGAGGCAGTTGACCTCCATCAGAACCATATACTTTGTAGCCATTGTATTCTGGCGGGTTATGGCTTGCTGTAATCACAATTCCAGAAAAGGCGTTTAAATGCCTTAAGGCAAATGATAATTCCGGAGTCGGTCTTAATTCATCAAATATGTAAGTTTTAATCCCTTTTGTTGCGAGCGTTCTTGCTGCCTCCATACAAAACTCTGGAGACTTATGTCGTGAATCGTAGGCAATTACTACACCCTTTTGTTTTGCCTCATTCCCCTGTTCATCTATGTATGCTGCTAATCCAGCAGAAGCCTTGCGAACCGTATATAGATTCATCCGATTGGTTCCAACGCCAATCTCTCCACGCATTCCACCAGTACCAAACTCAAGATTTTTATAAAAAACTTCCTCAAGTTGTTTTTCATCGTTCTTAATTACCTCAAGCTGCTGCTTTAACTCTTCATTCAAATTAGCGAATTCTAACCATCTGTTTGCGTTTTCTTTCCACTCCATGACAAAATCCTCCTTGTTACTTCCATATTCATATTGTTTGAATTTCCCAATAAACTTACACCTTCTTTTTATTTTATATGTAATCTGTATAAGTTCAAGGATAATAAAAAAAAATGTCTGCATTTGCAGACATTTTTTTTCGAATTAGACGAGTAATTCATTTGCGGCTTTGATATAAATACTAAACACACTGTTTTTTAGATTTTTTGCTTCAACAAATTGTTCAAACTCAAACGGAAAGAAAAGTCCAAATTCTTGAAGAGTAGTAACATTTTTATTAAATAATGCTGCATATTGATCATCGAGAGTTGGAGACTCAAGTATTGAAATTACCGTTTGCATACTTGCCATCACTTGAAAGGCATCCTTTAATGTATTAAAGTCATCTGGCGTATGCAATACTTTTAATTGTTCAAACTCACTTATTTCCTTATCCGTAAAATAGAGTGGAAAAACAGTTGAATAGATATACCTGACAAGTCCACAAATTTCTTCTTCCTGACCCGGTGTCGAGGCAAAAACGATTTTCACTTGTAACCCACCTTTGCGATTGCCATAATCTATCGTAATATATATACATAAGAATAGCATATTTGAGGATAAATTTACGGTGGTAATTATAACCACGTTCTTTGATAGTGAAATTACAAGATAAGAGGAGTAAAAATGCTAAAAACGACGCGTAAAGGCAATTGGCTAGAAATCATTACACAAAAAAACTGGGCGGGAAAAACCATTGAAGAAATCTTTCGTAAGCAATGGGAAGTGCCAAAAAAGCTAACCCATCTATTCCGGATGGAACATAACGTATTAGTAAATGGAAATAATGCAAATTGGACTCAGCCCTTAGAGATTGGAGATAAAGTACTAATAAAACTATTTGAGGAAGCAGTGCCTCTAATCATACTAGACAACTTCTATGATATACAAGTTCTATATGAAGACGACCATGTGATTGTATTTAATAAACCACCTTTTATGAGTACACATCCAAATGATGAAAGTGATAAAAGCACGCTTTTACATGCAGCACAATTTTATGTACAGTCAAAAGGTGAAAAAGTGAAAATACGTCAAGTACACCGTTTAGACAAGGATACGACAGGTGCCATCCTGTTTGCAAAACACGCATTATCCGGTGCCATCTTAGACAGAAGGCTTGAAAAACATGAAATAAAAAGAACCTATCTTGCAATCGTCGACGGACATATAAAAAGGAAAAAAGGGACAATAAGTGAGCCAATTGGACGCGATCGACACCACGCAACGAGAAGACGTGTTTCTCCCACTGGGCAAGCGGCTGCTACACATTATCAGTTAATTAAAGAGGAAAAAGGACTTTCTTATATCAAATGCTGGCTAGAAACAGGGAGAACGCACCAAATACGTGTTCATTTTAGTCATATAGGACATCCTTTATTGGGTGATACATTATATGGCGGGAAGCCATTGTTCAAAAGGCAGGCATTACACGCTGCAAAATTAGAATTTACACACCCCATTACTGGTGAAGACGTTATTTGTTATGCTCCATTTATTGACCAGCCTCCAATCTTCAAAGGTATTGATATTTACAGTATATGAGACAAATTAAGAGGCCTCCCATATAGGAGGCCTCTTTTGCTTTTTATTATTTTGCTTTTCTAAATGCCCTCATTAATAGTGATAATAGGAAGACCAAGGCAACAGATCCAATTATCGCAGGGATAATCGCAAAATCTGCTACATTTGGTCCCCAATCTCCTAATAGTAAAGTACCAAGCCATGCGCCAACAAACCCAGCAATTATATTACCAATGATACCACCTGGAACATCTCTACCAACAATAAGACCAGCTAACCAGCCAATAACTCCACCGACAATTAATGCCCATATGAAACTCATACTGAACACTCCTTTTTGTGATGATTCAATTTATAACACGGTTTTTTTAATGATTAAAATTTGCTGCCGTGTACGATTAAAATACCCATTTTATTGAATTTCATACAAAGGAAGATACCAACTTCTATACAATACATATTACTATTTTGTTCTGGAGACATTAAAAAAATAAATAAAGCTGCTCGAATAAAACAATTTTCGGAAAATTCTTTTGTTAAGTTTTTGTAAATTAGGTTAACTTTTTATGATTTTTTTGTCTTTTTTCGGTAAAATGTTGTCCGTTAGTGTAAAAATTTTTTACATACTATTTAGGGGGATTCAAAAATGGCAAAAAAGGTTGATAAATTTTCAGCACTACTAAGTAATATTTCTTCAAACTTAAAGGAAGGCGCAAATTACTTTGCTGACTATAAATTAAAAAATATAAGTGATTTGAAAATCTTCTCAGAAAAGATGAAAGAAATTGAAACGAAGGGAGATTCCTTTGTTCATGAAGTGATCAAGCAATTAAATGACGCATTTATCACTCCTATTGAACGTGAAGATATCCTTCATCTAGCAAACAGCATGGATGACGTCCTAGACGGGCTGGAAGCCACAGCTGCACTGTTTGAAATGTATTCCATTACCCAAGCAGATGATTTTATGCTTCAATTTGTTGACGCTATAAAAGCTAGTGTTCATGAAATTGATAAAGCCATTGAATTGTTAGCGAATAAGAAACTTCCTCAAATGAGAGAACATGCAATCAAAACTAAGGATTATGAATCAAAATGTGACAATATCCTGCGTCAGTCCATTAAGCATTTATTTACAGTAGAAAAAGATCCAATAAGAATTATTCAGTACAAGGAAATTTATGAAAATCTTGAGGATATTGCAGACAGCTGTCAATCTGTTGCAAATACACTTGAAACCATCATCATGAAAAATGCATAAGGAGCAAACAAATGGAAATTTTAATTATTTTGGTTGTCATTGGTGCCCTTGCATTTGACTTTATTAATGGGTTCCATGATACGGCTAACTCGATTGCAACCTCTGTTTCTACAAAGGCACTAAGACCACGGCAGGCCATTCTGTTAGCTGCTATTATGAATTTTGTAGGAGCAATGACTTTTACGGGTGTAGCTAAATCCATTTCTAAGGATATTGTCGATCCCTTTACGCTTGAAAATGGATCGGTGGTTATTCTAGCTGCACTAATAGCAGCTATTTTTTGGAATTTATTAACGTGGTATTACGGAATTCCGAGCAGTTCTTCCCATGCACTCATTGGGTCAATTGCGGGATCAGCATTGGCTTCAGCAGGTTTTGGTGCGCTTAACTATACTGGATTTTTGAAAATCCTCCAAGCTTTAATTATTTCACCAATCCTCGCTTTTGCGGTCGGATATATTGTGTACAGTATTTTTAAAGTGGTATTTAAAAATGCAAATTTAGCGAAGACTAATCGGAATTTCCGTTACATGCAAATTGCCACTGCAGCCCTACAGTCTTACTCACATGGAACGAATGATGCACAAAAAGCAATGGGGATTATCACGATGGCTTTAATTGCTAATGGCTACCTTGGCAGTAATGCTGAAGTTCCATTTTGGGTACAATTCTCCTGTGCGCTGGCAATGGGATTAGGTACATCCGTCGGAGGATGGAAAATTATTAAAACCGTTGGTGGTAAGATTATGAAAATCAGACCTATTAACGGGGTGGCAGCAGATTTAACTGGTGCAGCTGTAATCTTTGGTGCTACTTTCATGCATGTACCTGTTAGTACAACCCACGTCATTTCTTCCGGTATTCTAGGGGTTGGTGCCTCACACCGACTAAAAGGAGTAAAATGGGATACTGCTCAAAGAATGCTTATCACTTGGGTTATTACGCTTCCGATTTCAGCAGCTATAGCAGCAATTTCTTATTTTATCTTAAATCTATTCTTCTAGAATATAAATAAAAAAAAGCAATACAATTCGAGCGAATTGTATTGCTTTTTTTTATAAAATTTTACCTATTTTGCCTTTATGGTCATCATACAAAGCAACGATAACCTCAATATTATTGTCAATAAAGCTTAGCCGTTCTCTTGAAACCACAGTCCATTCATCTGAAAAATTAATGGCTGACAAAATATGTCTGAAACTAAAGCTATATCTGTCGTGAAGTTGGGAAATGACATAACTTACTCCAGCATGTCTTCCTTCTTTATTCAAGATATCTTCTATGTCACTCTTTAGCCACTCCGGAGCCACCTCAACCGTTCTTTTCAGCAATAATTCATATTCGTCTTGAAGCATCATATACCTCCCTGATTTTAACAAAAAAAACTAATATAAAAAAAATTTACCTATTCCTATTATACCATACGTTAAGTATTCTCCTTATTCCTTGCCATCATACAACGTCTTAATTCAGAACCAACTTGCTCAACAATCCTTTTTTTAGTTTCAACACTTCTAAATGGAAATCACATTCATACTTTTTATGTAGGGACAAGTTTGGAGTGATTCTCATTGAAACAAAAAATTATTGCGATGCTTATTGGCAGTTTACTATTAAGCCTCGGTGTAAATGGGTTTCTCGTACCTTATCATCTGCTAGATGGCGGGGTAATCGGGTTAGGGTTAATCTTTCATTACTTTTACGGATGGCCAACGGGACTTACTATGATTGTTTTAAGTCTTCCTCTCTATATCTTAGCATGGTTTTTTGAAAGGCGATATTTTTACTACAGTCTGCATGGCCTCATTATCTCTTCTTTTTGCATTGACTTACTTTCCTTTATTAATGGAAAAATTAAGATTGGTATTTTCCCTAGTACGATTATTGGAGGTATTCTTGTAGGAGTTGGTATTGGTTTAATGCTCCGTTATGATACAAGCACGGGCGGGACTGATTTACTAGCCCAGATTATTACTAAATTTACCTCTGTAAATATAGGCATTATTATATTTTTAATTGACGGTCTTGTCATTACCAGCGGAATTCAAGTCGTGGGATTAGAGAAATTCTTTTATTCTTTAGTAACGATTATTTTTGTAGGTTTAATGACTTCTCTGACAGTGATTAGAAAACCTGAACCATACTAATGAAAAAAATATAAGAGCCTACGGCAGTGCCGCAGGCTCCGTGTTTGAATGTTAATGTAATGACTTTACCTTATCAGTACAGCTTTCCATCGCCGCCAATATACCGCCGCGAAATTGTCTCTTTTCGAGTTCAGTTACTGCTTCAATTGTCGCCCCGCCTGGTGTGCACACATTATCCTTCAGTTCTCCTGGGTGACTTGCAGTTTCGAGAACCATTTTAGCAGCCCCAAGGACTGCCTGCGCGGCAAGCCGATATGCTTTATCTCTTGGAATTCCCTGCTTAACTCCTCCGTCAGCCATCGCTTCTATCAACATATAAACATAAGCTGGCGAAGAACCACTTATCGCAGGTACAGCATCCATTAATTTCTCATCCAGCCTCTCTGTTTTTCCAAACGTTTGGAAGAGACGTTCAACCTCCAATACCTCTTCCTCACTAAGCCTCCCATTCGAACAAATAGCACTCATCCCTTCACCAACCAAGGAAGGAGTGTTTGGCATAGTCCTGACACCCTTTACATGAAAACCAAATTCCTTTTCAATATCCTTTAATGTAATTCCGGCTGCAATAGTAATAATCTTACATTCGGGATGAACATCATTTTTGATTTCTTGAATTACCTTCGAATGCTGATCAGGTTTTACAGCAAGGATCAAAATATCCGCAAACCTTGCTACTTCTCGATTATTATGGGTCGTTCGAATTTGATAATTTGATTTAATTTTTTCAATAGTGCACTCTGTTTTTGCGCTGGCGATTATGTTTTCTTTTGAAATCAACTTTGATTTTAGGATTCCTGCTATCATCGCTTGAGCCATTTTTCCTGCACCGATAAATCCGATTTTTTTATTCAAAAAGCTGCACCTTCTTTTATTTTCTATCTTTCGTTTCTGTAGGTTTCCTTAATGATGGAAATAACAAGCTTTTTTCTTTACCATTCTCATACATCATTAATTGTTATTTTTAAAATTAATAACAAGCATTAAAAAAGAGACGGGATTAGAATCCTGTCTCAATGTTTTATTTTATAATAAACACTCCTCAGACAACTTTATTTATTGGAAAAATTTAACCATCCAACTGGCAATAACGCCTCCAAAATAAACACCAAAGACGCCTACTACTGCGGAAAACACAGGAGGAGCGGGTAATGGCAGCCTCATAAATTTAAATATTATTCCAACAATTAATCCAGCAATTAATGCTAATACTACTTCTTTCATTTTGTATCCCTCAAATCGTAAAATTAATAATTGCTTTGAGAAATTTCACCTTTACTAATAGACACCCCTGAACTTGCACCGATACGAGTAGCACCTGCTTCAATCATGGCAAGTGCGTCCTCAGTACTGCGAACGCCACCAGAAGCTTTTACACCAATTTCAGGTCCAACTGTTTCTCTCATTAAACGGATATCTTCAATTGTAGCTCCGCCTGTAGAGAACCCGGTGGAGGTTTTTACAAAATCCGCGCCGGCCTTAACGGAAAGTTCACATGCTCTTACTTTTTCTTCATTCGTTAAAAGACATGTCTCAATAATAACCTTTGTTAGTGCTTTACCTTTCGCAGCCTCAACAACCGCTTTAATATCTCGCTCGACTAAATCGTCTTGTTTATCCTTAAGTGCGCCGATATTGATTACCATATCGATTTCATTCGCACCATTTTCAATCGCATTTCTTGTTTCAAATGCCTTTGTTTCCGGTGTAGAGGCTCCTAAAGGAAAACCAATTACGGTACAAACTTTTACTTCTGGGGTATTTTTAAGCATATCTGCAGATATTTTTACCCAAGTTGGATTGACACATACAGAAGCGAAAGAATATTTCTTAGCTTCCTCTACTAACTTCACAATTTCATCCTTGGTCGCGTTTGCTTTTAATAATGTATGATCAATCATTCTAGTAATACTTTGAGTCTTCATGTACATCCTCCCTGTTTTAGCCAAACATTCATAGTTTATTTTCACATTGTAACTATAACAAATCTATTAAACATTTGTAAATACACAAATGAACATTTGTAAAATAATTAATACTTATGAGTTTTTATCTAACAGAAATTTTGCGGTAAATTGATCGGTTATTAACACATTGGCATAATGTCCCTTCAATGCACCATATATCCCCTCAATTTTATTAGGACCGCCTGCTACAAGTATGGAATATTCCTTTTTTCGTAGGTCCTCAAGTTTCACACCTAATGTTCTTTCATTTAGACTTTCATCACAAACTTCTCCATTTTTATCAAAGAAACGTGAACAAATATCCCCAACTGCTTCTTCATTTAGAGCTTTTTGGTCACTCTCGGTAAAATACCCCATTTGGAATAATAACGAATCCGTTTTGATGGAACCAATGGTAAACAGTGCGATATTAGCCTTTTTTCCCAATTCAAGAATTTTTTTAATATGGCGGTCTGCCTCCATTGCCTGCTTAACAACCACGTGATCCACAATGGCAGGCAGCGGAAGATTGAGAGGTGTTGTGTTGTACGCCTTGCCAAAAAGATACAAAATTTCTGAAGCGTAATTATTGGTTTCCGCGTGACTGACGCCGCCTTTTAGCTGTACAACCTTGACATCTTTGACAAATTTCTGTTTTAGCTCCACTGCAATGTGGTATAGCGTTGTTCCCCACGTGACACCAATAATGTCCTGATCCTTTACAATTTCATCAAGATATAATGCTGCTTTTTCTCCGAGATAATTTTTGATAATATGATTCTCAAATTGGGGAATTGGTGCAACAATAGCTTTTTTTAAATTGAACTTTTTTTCTAGCTGAACGGTCAAATTCTCAACATCTTCAGTTGGGTCCATGATATTGATTTGGACGATTCCCTTTTCTTTGGCCTGCTGTAATAATCGGGACACTGTCGGGCGTGAAATACCCAAAATTTTCGCAATTTCGTTTTGATTATAATCCAATAAATAATATAACTTTGCTGCTTCAATCACTTTACTTAGTTTTTCTTGGTCCAATGTTCATCACCTAATCCCTGACTTTTTAATTATTATAGCAAGTCATCATGAAAATCCATAACTTTTTTTACATTTGTAAAGTATAAGATGAACATTATTTTACGTTCATCTCTTTCTGTATATTTGTATTTTCGTTATTAATTGAGGGAATGATTCATATCATATTTAATTGTCCATTTCTTATTGCCACGAAATAGTCATCTATTACTCTTAATGAGTTCTGCTATACTACGTAAGGGAATCATTTCCTAAAGGAGGTCTTAAAATGGAGAAACTCGGAGGAATTATATATCGATATCGTAAATGGGTACTTGCCCTTTGGATTCTGATTATTGGAATATCAGGGATTTTCGCATTAAAACTACCGTCTGTATTAAGCGGAAACGGCTTTGAATATAACGGGGAATATAATGAAACAAGAAAACTGCTTGAAAAAGATTTTGGGCAAGCGAAATCCTCTATTATTCTCGTTTTCCATAGGGAAAATAGTGTGGATGACGAGGATTGGAATCAATTCATACAAGGAACCTTCAAGAATCTTAAAGAGTTCGATCGTGCTAAAAGTATCACCACTCCTTATGATCGACATGGGATGATTAAAAATGACTATGCATATGGTCTTTTATCTTTTGATAAAAGTGCAGAAAGTTTAAGCGATGAAATTGGCCAATTGAACAAGATTCTAAAAAATAAAAAGGGATTAAAGGTCACAATGACAGGTGAACCTATCATTGTTCAAGATCTTAATATTGCAAGCCAAGAGGATTTAGCTAAAGCTGAAATGATTGGCTTGCCGATTGCATTAATCGTTTTGGTCCTAGCCTTTGGAGGGTTAATCGCTGCCTCCATTCCAATTGTCATCGGGGTTGTATCAATTCTAACAACAATGGGTGCTGTTTTCTTTTTTAGTTATGGTACTGATTTGACAATCTTTATTTTAAATATTGTCCCAATGATTGGACTGGCTTTAAGCATTGATTTTGCCTTATTATTAATAAACCGCTATAAAGAAGAATTACATACAAAATCTGTTGAAGAAGCGATTAAGATTAGTGTAGCAACCGCTGGACGTTCCATTATCTTTTCAGGGCTATGTGTTTTTATTGGCTTATCAGCATTATGGTTTATTCAAATTGATATTTTCCAGAATGTAGCTCTTGGCGGTATGGCAGTGGTATTTATTTCTGCCTTCTGTGCCTTAACCTTTCTTCCTGCCTTACTAGCAGTTCTTGGACCTAAAATTAACAAATTCAGCGTTCTTCGGATAACCGATAATAAAGCGAGCATCTGGCATAGATTTGCAAAGTTTGTAATGAGGCGCCCTGTTCTTATGGCAGCGGCCGCACTAGCCATCCTTCTTGCCGGTCTTGTGCCTGTTGCTCAGATGACAATGTCGATTCCAGGGACAGAATCACTTCCGGCAAAATATCCATCAAGAGTAGCATTTGAAGCCTTCGAGGAGAACTTTATTCCTAAGGATAAACGGAATGAAAAGAAAGTATCTGTAGTGCTTGAAACAAAAGGAAATATTTTAGAAACAGGGAATCTGGAAAAGGTAAGCAGCTTTCTTGATGAGCTATCGAAGGATAAACTGGTTGATACTGTAGATTCTCCTTTTTCTGCGACAGGCATTCAGGATGAAGAAGTGTTATCTCAACTGCTTCGGTTTGGACAAAAGGAACAGACTGCGCCCATACTTGATTATTTCGTTCGAGATAATAAAATGCTAATTGAAGTTTATTTAAATACAAATGATCATTCCGCGGAAGCTAGAGAGTGGATTCGTGATTGGTCAAGCAGGGATCTGGAACTGTCTGCCCATTTTGGAGGAGCGATTAAGTTTGAGCAGGAGATCTTTGATGAGATTTTCAAGAAGGCTCCTTATGGATTGTTATTAATTATAGTCTCAACCTTCTTCATTCTTATGGCGGCTTTTCGTTCAATCCTAATTCCATTAAAGGCGATTTTGATGAATATATTAAGCTTAAGCTGTACGTTCGGAATTGTCGTTTGGATTTTCCAGCAGGGGCATTTAGGTGTAGAGCCTGCAGATATAGCCCTAATTTTACCCGTTTTTGTATTCACTCTCGTATTTGGACTTTCAATGGATTACGAAGTCTTTTTGATTTCTAGAATTCAGGAGTTCTATTTGAAAACAGGAGATAATACTGAAGCTACGATATCTGGCTTAACTTACACGAGTAAAATTATTACCTCTGCTGCAGCAATTATGATTGTTGTGACAGGAGCATTTGCCTTTACAGGCGTAATGCCAATTAAGCAGTTAGGGGTCGGAATTGCCATCGCTATTTTTATTGACGCTACTATTGTCAGGATGGTTCTTGTACCTGCATTAATGAAGTTATTTGGGGACTGGAACTGGTGGTTCTTTGGACTTAAGAATAAAGGTTTGACAAAACACAAAAAGAAGCCGGCCTAATTTTTTAGGCTGGCTTTTCCAATCTTAGATATTTTTAGCGTATTGTTCGTTTGGTACTTTACTTAATGTAACATATAAGCTTACAGGTTCATTTCCGGTATTATTAAAAGCAAGTTCTTCTTCGCCGCCTACATGTACTAAATCTGCTTCCGATACCTCAGTTTCTTGACCATCAATAATAAATGTACCGCTCCCTGTTACAACATAAAGATATACCTCTGTTCCGGGGTGCTTATGAACGGGAAGCTGCTGTCCGGGTAAGAAATTTAAAACAAATGCAGTCGTTTCACCTTTTTTGTAAATAATCCGTTTTGTAAATCTATCTTCGCTATATTCCATATAGGCTTTTACAGAATTTTTTTCCATCCTATTTCCCTCCTTGTAATCCTATATGTATATTCTAACTGAAAATGATTTTCAATTAAGTGAAGCACATCACTGTTTATTGTTCTTATGGTACCAAGAAAAATTCTTGTAAAACTCTTCTTGTTATCGTAACCGCTTTTTGTTGCTAGGTAATCTTTTAATGCCCTCGGTACAAACAAGGCTTCCTAAAAACCCCACTAAGATGCTTGATGAGATGATTTTCAATGCATAAAAAATACCTGTTCCTGTGAGACAATCTAGTATTAAAAATTTTTTGATGGTTGATCCTTTAATAGTGTAGAAAACAACTTGATTTTGATGTTTCATATTCACATATCACACCCAAATTATTTTTCCTAAAGATATGATTAATCAAGATTGTCTTATTCCAACCTTTGACCTAAATAAGAAATGCGACCCTCCAAAATTGAAGAATCGCATTCAATACCCTGCTGCTCGAAAAGTTCTGAAACATCCCTAGAACGAAAATAGGGGTTAATAATATCTTTGTTATGTATCTTTTTTCATTCAATGCAAGATTTATCGCAATCTCTGTTTTTCCACTTCCAAAGTGACCGGTTAGGATAGTCAATGAACTTCTTTACGACATATAGGAAATGATAACTTTCTGAGGAACTTCTATCTCATCTTCATTTTTTGTTTTAAGTTGTCCACATGATGGCATTTCAAATGAGAAGTCCTCCACCTTTGAAGGAATAATACCTTTTTGTTTTAATTGTGAAAAAACTAGCTGCATTCCGTCTTCAGTCGAAAGGGTTTTATTCGACCCTTCTACCTGAAAACACTCTACACAGGTTTCAACAATATTCTCAGAGATCTGCTCCTGTGCAAACACTAATTTTGCTCCGGTAAACCGCTCTACTTCCATATTTTCTAGCTCAATGATTGTTGTAATATTCATATTTCAAAACCTCCACCTTTTGTCTCTTTTATTATAAGTAATCTCCCTAAAGATTTTTTTTGAAACCCCTTTAATTCACTTTTTATTCATATGTTTTTGACAAATTTCTGTCAATTTCGAGAATTTTATTCTCATGTATCAATATAAAGGGATTGCCAAATAATAACACAAAGAAGTTTAGAGGAGGCTGACAAATGAACAATAAAAAGTTATTCCTTTTACTCTTTATTAGCATGATTATTTGGTCTCTACTCCCGTCAAGAATGTTTGCAGAAGAAAGCAGTACAGTGAACAACAATGGAGTAATCGATTTGCGAATCCTTGAGACCACTGACCTCCACGCGTCATTAGTAAATTACGATTATTATCAAACTAAAACGGACAATACTATTGGGCTTGTCAAAACAGCAAGTCTTATTCGTCAGGCAAGAAGCGAAGCAGGCAATTCCTTATTGTTTGACAATGGGGACCATTTAAAAGGAAATCCTCTAGGTGAATACTTAGTAAGAATACGAGGTATTCAAAATGGGAAAGTACATCCTGTATACCGTGCTTTTAATTATTTAAAATATGACGCGATCACAATTGGAAATCATGAATTTAATTATGGTCTAAAGTTTTTAAACAATGTTCTTAAGGGAGTGAAAATGCCGGCTGTTAATGCCAATGTTTACTCCGTTAAAAAGAATAAACCCTATTTTAAACCTTATGTTATTTTAAAAAGAAGTGTTGTTGATAAGCAAGGTATGGAACATGAATTGAATATTGGGGTAATTGGATTTATGCCTCCACAAATTATGAGATGGGACAAGGCAAATTTAGAAGGAAAAGTGATCGCTCGGCCAATTGTTGAAAGTGCAAAGGAATTCGTGCCAATTATGAAGGCAGAAGGTGCTGATATAATTATCGCACTCGCTCACACAGGAATAGATAGTGAACCCTATCACCCAGAAACGGAAAACGCGGTCTATTACCTTAGTGAAATTCCAGAAATTGATGTGATTTTAGCAGGACACTCTCATAGCGTATTTCCAGGACCCACCTTTAAGGATTTACCAAAGGCAAATATTGAAGAAGGAAAAATCAAGGGTAAACCCGTTGTAATGGCAGGTGCTTTTGGCAGCCGTCTTGGGATTATTGATCTGCAGCTTGAGGTTAAAGATGGTAAGTGGAAAGTGGTAAAAAGTACATCCTTTACAAAATCGATTGCAGATGAAACTGGAAATCCTCTTGTGAAGACTGATAAAAAATTATTTAGGCTAATTAAACCTGAGCATCAGGAAACGGTCGATTTCTTGAAAAAGCTTGGTTTGTAGCGATGAAAAATAGGATGGATCCCTTTTAGTGACAATGGTCTCTACTTTTTTGGCCGTTTGGTCACTAAAAAGCCCTTTTAGTGACCTTGGCCTTTACTTTTCTTGCAATTAGGTCACTAAAGAGCCCCTTTAGTGACCTTAGCTCCTATTTTTTAAGGTTTCGGGCTTTAAAGAGCTCCTATAATGATCATGGTTTCTATTTTATTCAGTGAATTTTTTAAAAATCAAAGTGGCATTATGTCCGCCAAAACCTAATGAGTTGGATAAAACCACTTGAACATCCTTCATCTTTGCCACGTTTGGGACATAGTCTAAATCCAGTTGTTCATCAGGTGTTTGATAATTAATGGTTGGCGGGATAATTCCATCCTTGATTGCCAATAGAGAAAAAATCGCCTCTATTGCCCCAGTTGCACCCAACAAATGGCCTGTCATTGATTTCGTTGAACTGACAGATAATTTATAGGCATGATCTTTAAAAACTTCTTTGATAGCTAACGTTTCATACAAATCATTATAATAGGTGGACGTACCATGAGCATTGATATAGTCAACTTGTTCAGGAGTAATTCCAGCGTCAGCTAATGCTAATTTCATTGCTCTTCCTGCCCCTTCTCCTTCAGGTGCAGGAGTCGTAATATGATGAGCGTCACCTGTAGCTCCGTACCCTGCTAATTCTCCATAAATAAAAGCACCCCGAGCCAATGCGTGTTCTAATTCTTCTAGTACCACGATACCGGCGCCTTCACCGATGACAAATCCATCACGATTCTTATCGAATGGCCTGCTTGCTGTTGCCGGGTCGGGATTTTTTGAAAGTGCGGTCATATTTGAAAATCCCGCGACTGTCATAGCAGTAATGGTTGCTTCTGTTCCGCCAGCTATCATCACATCCACATCCCCCTTTTGAATCACACGGAATGCATCACCAATGGAATTCGCACCGGACGCACAGGCTGTAACCGAACAATTGTTGATTCCTTTAGCACCAAGTGAAATCGATACTTGTCCTGCTGCCATATCAGGAATAAACATCGGTATCGTAAACGGATTTACCCTTCTTTGGCCTTTTTCAATAAACTTTCGATGTTGTTCCTCGAATTCAGCCAATCCGCCAATGCCTGACCCAATCCAAACACCGACCCGTTCCGGTTGAATATCTTCTCCAATGTTGATCCCTGCATCCTTAACAGCCATTTTACTTGCTGCAATGGCGAACTGGCTATAACGCCCCATCCTTCTGGCTTCTTTTTTATCGATAAACTCTTCTGGCGCAAAGCCTTTAACTTCTGCTGCAATCTTGATGTCAACCTGATCTACATCAAAAAGGGTTGCAGGGCCAATACCGGAAACACCGTTCTTAATCTGTTCCCATGATGTATGAGCATCATTTCCCAAAGGAGTGACTGCTCCAATCCCTGTAATCACTACTCTTTTAATCATTCAATGCTCACTCCCAAATAGATTTTTTGAATAATTCTTACACTCTTTCTATAGTTTAACGAATTCAGAGTGGCCGGACAAATTAATTTTTCGGCACAGCACAATCTCTTTCACTAGCATACAGCAAAAAACGATAGGTTACCCTATCGTTTTTCCTCTACTTGCTATAAAGTAACTCCTGTTTTAAAAATAGCAATCTCTCTAAAGTCGTTTTTTTCGTTGTTCACCCATTCACCGCTTGCAACTTTGATAATGTAATGAATAAATTCTCGTAGTACTACATCTGATTCTTTTTCCAACAGTACGCCTGCATTAAAGTCAATCCAATGCGGCTTTGCCTCGTAAATTGGAGTGTTGGTTGATATCTTCATGGTTGGAACAAAGGCTCCAAACGGTGTTCCGCGGCCGGTAGTAAATAGAACCAACTGACAGCCGGCTGCTGCTAAAGCCGAAGAGGCTACAAGGTCATTTCCTGGGGCACTTAGCAGGTTTAGACCCTTTTGTTTAATCATTTCTCCGTATTTAAGGACATCGGTTACAACAGATGTACCTGCTTTTTGCGTACAGCCAAGTGATTTATCCTCTAGGGTAGTAATACCGCCGGCTTTATTCCCTGGTGATGGATTTTCATAAACTGGTTGTTTATTTTGAATGAAGTATTCCTTGAATTCATTAATTAATTCAACGGTTTTTTCAAAGACTTCACCATCTGCGGCTCGTTCCATCAAAATCGTTTCCGCACCAAACATTTCCGGTACTTCAGTCAACACGGTCGTTCCACCTTGGGATACTAAGAAATCTGAAAATCTTCCTAATAACGGATTAGCCGTAATCCCTGAAAATCCATCCGAGCCACCACATTTTAGACCAACCTTAAGTTCAGATAAAGGCACTGGTTCCCGCTTATCATCCCTAGCATTCTCATAGATTTCCTTAAGCAGCTTAACACCAGCTTCAATTTCATCTTTCACTTCTTGGGACACTAAGAACTTTACCCGATCTTCATCATATTCTCCCAAGCTTTCTTTGAATTCATATAAATTGTTATTTTCACAACCAAGACCTAGGACTAACACTCCGCCGGCATTTGGGTGCAGGACAGCATCCCTCAGAATTTTCTTTGTGTTTTCATGGTCGTCACCTAATTGTGAACAGCCATAATTATGTTTTAACACCAGTACATTTTCGTAAGGACTAATATCTCCCACTTCTTTTTCAAACAGCTTAATCATTCTTTCCGCAACGCCATTAACACAACCTACCGTTGGAACAATCCACAGCTCATTTCTAATTCCAACATGACCATTTTTTCTTTTGAATCCATTGAATGTTAGGTTCTCTTTTTCATAGTGAGTGGTGTTTAGCTTTTGATTATATTGATATTCCTGAATTCCGTCTAAATTCGTTTTGGTATTATGAGTGTGAATATGTTCCCCGACAGAAATTGCTTTTATGGCATGCCCAATCGGATAGCCGTATTTAACGACATGTTCATTTATCGCAATGTTTTTAATGGCGACCTTATGCCCTCTTGGCGCATCTTCCTTTAGTGTGATAGTTTCCCCATCTACAGTAAAAGTTTGACCTGCGCTTAAATCTTTTAAGGCAACCACAACATTGTCTTGATTATGGATCTGGATGATATCCAACATTAGATTTCCCCCCTGCTAGTTGGCTGCTTTTTGTCTTAAAAGTGATTCAAGGGCCTTATTCATTCCCTTTGTTTCAATGTTAAAGAGGTCAATCGTAATAGCAGCGGTTAGTCCAGGAACTTGGTTTAAATCCATCTCCCAAACCTCGTATCCTAACACATTAGAAACGATGTCCTTAATGCTGTCGATTGTTCCATTATATTGACTCCATTGTAATTTGAATAAATCTAGTACATCCTGGTCATCTGCTAAATGAATCTCTTCTTCTCCTCTTTTTCCTTTATAAAAAGAAATGAGAGCAGCAAGAGAGAAGACAAGTTTTTTTGGTAATACACGCTTCCGCTTGTAATAGTCCAATAAAGTTGGCAAATCCCTTGTTTTAAACTTTGACACCGAATTAAGTGAAATACTTAATAGAAAATGCTGCATAAATGGATTCCTAAATCGATCTAACACAGCCTCTGCAAATGAATGCAATTCTTCCTTTGGCAGGTCAAGCGTTGGGATGATTTCATCATAAATAAGCTCTTTGACAAATTGCCCTGTCACTTTATCCTCAATCGCTTGGGCCACAGTATTGATTCCATATAAATAGGAAACTGGTGTCATTGCCGTATGCGCACCGTTTAATATACGTACCTTTATTGTCCGATAAGGTGTCAAGTCATCAACCACCAAAGTATTTAATCCTGCCATATGTGCTGGAAACTCTTCGGTAATGAATTGAGGTCCTTCGATTACCCATAAATGGTATTGCTCCCCGACCACTAGTAGATTATCTTTATAACCAAGTTCTTCAGTGATTTCCTCAATACGATCTCTTGGGTAGCCGGGAACAATTCGGTCGACAAGACTGTTACAAAATGTATTTCCCTCATGTATCCATGCAGCAAAATCGTTTCCAAGATACCAAAGTTCTGCATATTTTAGGACGATTTCTTTTAACTTTTCACCATTTCGCTCAATCAGTTCACACGGGATGATAATCAAGCCCTTGTCCTTATCACCTTGAAAAGCATTGTAACGCTCATATAAAAAGGCGGTTAATTTTCCAGGAAAACTTCTTTGCGGGCGATCTTCTAAACGATCAGTTTCATCAAAGGTAAGTCCCGCTTCTGTTGTATTTGAAAAAATAAACCTCAGCTCTGGATTCGACGCCAGTTGAAGATATTGATCATAGTCGTTAAAGATGTTTATTCCTCTGCTAATACTGGTAATAATGGAATTCTCCTGAACAGCTTTACCATCCTTCATTCCCTGTAAGTAGAGTGTATACAGACCATCCTGTGCATTTAATTTCTCGATTTTTTCTTGACCACGCGGTTGGACAACGACAACACTGCCGTTAAAGGTACCCTGCTTATTCATGACATCAATTTGCCAGTCAACAAATCCTCGTAAAAAATTCCCCTCACCAAATTGCAATACTTTCACAGGGTATTTTTGGCGATCCTTTACTAAGCTATTATTTAAAACTTCCATGAATGCTCCTCCTCATAAATGGGGCATTTAAAATTGAAAATACTCTTTTGCATTGTCATAAGAGATTCCTTGGACAATCTTTCCTAAGAATTCGGTATCATTCGGTACTTCGCCATTTCCCACCCATTCACCGATGAGATAGCAGAATAATCTTCTAAAATATTCATGTCTTGTATATGATAAGAAACTTCTAGAATCTGTTAGCATACCAATAAAACGGGTGAATAACCCGACATTGGCTAATGCCTGCATTTGGTCAAGCATCCCTGATTTATTATCATTAAACCACCATGCGGTTCCAAATTGAATTTTCCCTGGAATCCCGTCTCCTTGAAAATTACCAATCATCGCTGCAATAACAGTATTATCGTTAGGATTTAAAGAATAAATAATCGTTTTAGGAAGAGCATTGTCCTGCTCCATCGCATTTAATAACTTTGCCAATGGCTTCGCAATTTCCTCGTCATTAATGGAATCATAGCCTGTGTCTGGCCCCAATTGGTTAAACATTCTCGCATTATTATTTCTTAATGCATTTATATGGAACTGCATGGCCCATCCTAATTCTGAATAGAGCTTGCCTAGGAATGTTAATGTATAGCTTTTATATTTTTTTTCATCTTCAATAGAAACCTTTTGGCCCTTCAATGCCTCGTTAAAAATCTCTGCTGCTTCTTCTTTTGTTGTATCCGCATACATCATGACATCAATTGCATGGTCTGAAACTCTTCCTCCAACAGAATGGAAAAACCGAACTCTTGATTCAAGCGCTAGTAAAAAGCCCTCATACGTATCGAACGGAGTACCAGAAACCTCTTGCAGCTTGTTCACCCACTCGAGATATCCATCGCGATTAATTTCAAGTCCTTTATCTGGTCGGAAGCTTGGCAGTACCTTTACATCAAAATCGGAATCTTCTTTTAATAGTTGATGATATTCTAGACTATCAAGTGGGTCATCTGTGGTACACACCACTTCTACCTTCGATTTTATGATAAAATCCCTCGCACCGAAGCCATCACTATCGAGTAAGGCATTCACCTTCTCCCAAATAACCGGAGCACTTTTTTCATTCAGTAACTCATCAATCCCAAAGTACCGTTGTAACTCTAAGTGGGTCCAATTAAACAGTGGATTCCCGATCGTCATTGGAACTGTTTTCGCCCAAGCCAGAAATTTTTCATAGTCATTGGCACTGCCAGTAATGAACTCTTCATCAATCCCATTGCTGCGCATTAACCGCCATTTGTAGTGGTCTCCAGATAACCAAATATCTGTAATGTTTTTGAATTTTTTATTTTCATAAATTTCTTTCGGACTTAAATGACAATGGTAGTCAATGATTGGCATTTCTTTTGCATATTCATGATACAAAGTAACCGATGTTTCATTGTTTAGTAAGAAATTATCATCCATGAAGTTTCGCATCGCGGCACCAACTTTCCTTTTTTGTTAAACTATAAACTATGCACTTGCATATTTATTCAGTAAGTAAGCAATGCTTCCATCTATATATGGTTCCTGTGTACTTTCCATTAAAATATTAATATATGGCTTTTTCTTTTTTAGTAAGTTAAATAGAGTATCATAATTTAACAATCCTTGACCAACCGGAACCATTTTGATTTGTTCATCCTCAATGATAAAATCCTTCGCATGTACAATCACCATTCTGTCTCCAAACAGGTCAAATGCTTCTTGAATGACTGCTTCTTGATTATGATAATTATCAATGGAGATAAAGTTGGCAGGGTCGTAAACTACTTGAAGATTGTTAGATGGGATAAGATCAAGTAATCTCTTCATCCGCCCAGGTGTATGAATTGGGTGGCTTATTCCTCCCTCGATTCCTACAATTACCCCAAATTTCTCTGCTTCTTCTACAAGCTCCTTGACACTCTTGACTGCTTCAAGAAATGGCTGTTCTGTAAAATTTTTTTCTGTATAGACGATTTCAGCCTGAACATTACCGGTCTCTGTTGCAACTATGCTACAACCAAAATCTCGTGCGAACCGAAGGTGTTCCTTGAATCGGTCCATCCCTTTTCTTCTCTCCTTGTGGTCAGGGTGGATTATGTTGAAATAGCAGCCTATAACAGCTATTTGAATATCCTTCTTGTCAAAAATGCGTCGAATACATTGAGCAAAACCTGGACTTAAACTGCCTAATTCGGAATTGATATCCTTTAAGGATTTGTTTAGTGCTAACTGAACAGCGCTGAATCCTTTATTTGCTACTATATTTACTACATTCTCGATTGACGGGTCTTCAATATCGTGAGCCCGGATTCCTATATTCACAGTCATTTCCATCCTCCAGTTTCTTTAAAGAAAGCCCTATCACTTCCGATGTGATACGGCTTCTTAAGATTATCTTGCTAGCCATCCGCCATCCACAGCTAGGATATGTCCGTTCATATAGTCCGATGCTCTACTTGCTAAGAACACTACAACACCCATTAAGTCTGCAGGTGTGGCCCAACGTTGAGCAGGAATACGTGCAGTAATTTCCTTTCTGCGCACTTGGTCTTCGAGAATTGGAGCGGTATTTGCTGTCTCCACATACCCTGGTGCAATGGCGTTGATTTGAACCCCATATTGTGCTAATTCATTCGCAAATGCCCTTGTCAACCCAGCAACCCCGTGCTTACTAGCCGTATACGATGGAACAAATTTCCCGCCTTGGAAAGAAAGCATGGAAGCAACATTTATGATTTTTCCACTGTTCTGTTCTACCATTACTCTAGCAACCTCTTGGCTTAAGAAATAAACAGCGCTTAAGTTTATATCGATTACAGCATCCCAATCTTCTGCCTTGTATTCAAGAAGTGGTGCACGGCGAATCGTACCTGCATTGTTTACTAAGATGTCGATTCTGCCATATGCGCTTACACAAGCCGATACAACATCTTTAATTGCCTCACGATTTGATAGATCTGCTTGAAAAAACTCAACACGGCGTCCTTCCTGTTCAATCAGGGCTCTTGTTTGATCCCAATTATCACTGTGTGTAACTACAAATAAGTCCGCTCCAGCTTTTGCCAGTGCTACTGCATAGCCTTGTCCTAAACCTGTATTTCCGCCAGTAACAAGGGCAATCTTTCCAGTAAGTGAGAAAAAGTCTAATGAGAAGTCGTTTAATTGGATGGTCACAAATATGCCTCCTAGCTTGTTAATAATTCGTATTTATTTTTCTATTTATCTCAACTCAGACATTTTGACATGATCCATGTCATCGTACGTAATGTTTTCCCCGCACATTCCCCAAATAAATGTGTAGTTGCTAGTTGCAGTGCCTGTGTGGATTGACCAGCTTGGAGAAATTGCTGCCTGCTCGTTTTTAATAACCAGATGTCTAGTTTCATTTGGCTGCCCCATAAAGTGGAACACGCGAGTATCTTGTTCCATGTCAAAGTAGAGGTACACTTCCATCCTGCGTTCATGGGTATGGCATGGCATTGTGTTCCATACACTTCCAGGTGATAACATCGTTAGTCCCATTTGAAGTTGACAGCTTTCGCAAACATTTGGATGAACGTATTGATAAATTTTTCTTTCATTTAATGTTCCAGGTTCACCTGCTTCAAGCGGCTTAATTTTATTTATATCAATTTTTACCGTCGGATAGGTATGGTGGGCTGGAGTAGAATTGATATAAAACTTTGCTGGATTATTCGCGTCTTTTGAACGGAAGAGAACCTGCTCAGTTCCCCTTCCTACATATAGACCGTCACGACGCTGCATGTCATATTCGACTCCATCAAGAATGACAGATCCGTCACCGCCAATATTAATAATTCCTAATTCACGGCGTTCAAGAAAATAGTTGACCCCTAGTTCTTTATCAAGCCTAATGGTTAATTCCTCTTCTGCAGGGGTGACACCGCCAAAAATCATTCGATCCACATGGGTGTAAATTAAATGAACCTTTCCTGGTTCAAAAAGTGTTTCTACTAAGAAATGATTTCGTAATTCGTCCGTATTATAACGTTTTATTTCTTCTGGGTGATTTGCATATCGTGTTTCCATTTTTGGTTCCTCCTTGAAATAACATTGGTCTCTATTCGTTACCGAACAATTTTTCCCGGTGATTGACTGGCAAAATCTATAATTTCATTTGGAGAGAAAATGTTGCAGTCCCCGTGAACTGTATGCTTCAATACCGATGCAGCTGTGGCAAATTCAATTACCTCTTCTGGAGCCAACCCCTCTAGAATTCCGTATATGATTCCCGCTGCAAAGGCATCTCCTCCGCCAATACGTTCAACAATATGTTCTATAGGATAAACCTTGGACTGATAGAGTATTCCGTCGAAATAAAAGTTCCCTTGCAGCGTATTCGTTGACGCTGAGAGTACCTGGCGGAAAGTAGAGCTCATGTAACGGATATTCGGGTACATTTGCTTTATTTTTTGGTAATAGTATTCGAGTTTTGCTCCCGCCTCTAAAGTGGGCTCAGCTATTTCAATTCCTAACAGGTAAATAGCGTCTAGTTCGCCGCAAAAAGCAATATCAACGTAGGGAAGGTATGTCTTAATTGTTTCTGCTGCTTCTTTTTGACTCCATAATTTGGCACGATAATTAAAATCGAAGCTGGTGGTAATGCCATTCTCCTTTGCTTTTTTTAAGGAGTGTAAAACAATCTCCTTCAAATTAGGAGATAATGCCGCAGTAATACCTGTCACATGGAAAAGGGATACATCTTGAAAAGCTTCATCAAAGTCAATTTCTTCAAGCGTTAACTTAGAAAAACTAGAGTATTTCCTGTCATAGGTTACTTGTGTACTTCTTGGTCCAACCCCAGATTCAACATAATAAGTTCCTAACCGCTCTCCACCTTTTAGTAAAAAATCCGTTTGAACTTCATTGGATTGCAGATGTCCTTCAACGGCCGATCCAAGCATGTTGTCTGGCACCTTACTAACAAAATAGGACTGATAACCAAAGCGAGACAAGGACACAGCGACGTTTGCTTCTGCACCGCCATAGTTCATCTGTGTCTGACCAGCTTTGAATAACCGTTCTCCTGTATTTGTAGAGAACCTAAGCATTATTTCTCCTAGAGTAATAATCTTTTTCATAGTTTATGCCTCTCTAGCAATCTGGACTTTTTTCACATATTCTCTGGCATATTCAGTAATTTTTTCAAATTCACCTGTTTTAGCAGGGGCTACGAGATTACCGCCAACGCCTACCGCTACACAGCCATTTTTAATCCATTGACCTACATTATCTAAGTCCACTCCGCCGGTAGGCATAATATTTACATGTGGTAACGGCCCCTTCACAGCCTTTACAAAGTCTGGACCAAAGGCATTGCCAGGGAAGAGTTTCACAATATCGACACCAAATTCTAGTGCCTGTTTTATTTCTGTCAAAGTCATGCATCCTGGTATGTAAGGAATTTGATAGAGATTACAGATTCTAGCAGTATCTTCATCAAAACATGGACTTACAACAAATTGAGCTCCAGCCAAAATTGCAATCCGTGCGGTTGTTGCATCAAGTACAGTACCTGCGCCAATAACCACATCAGTGTTACCTTGATAAAGCGAAACTAATTCCTTTATGACCTCATCTGCACTATTAACAGTAAAGGTCACCTCAATGCCAATAATTCCGCCGTCCACACATGCTTCAGAAGTTTTTATGGCTTCTTCCTTAGAATTCGCTCTAACGACTGCGACAATCCCACAGTCTGAAATTTTTGATAGAATCTTATATTTATTCAAAAATATCACTCCCCTCATTTTGCTTCATTTGGGTATTTACATTATTAGTAGAACTTACACGTTGATTATATTAATATTTGTAAGGGTTTACAATTCATCTCGATAAAGTCCTTAAAATGTTAAACGATTTTCTTAAAAATTTGCACAATATACAAAAAACATCCACATTTAACATTCCAAAATAATCAGATAGAATTTTAGATCAATCTGATTGCAGGAATCTCACGTGGATGGTATCTCTCTATTATTTAAACTTTTTCTTAAATTCTGCTGGTGTAAAACCAGTATATTTCTTAAAACAAATACCAAAGTATTGAGGGTTACTATAACCTACTCTTTCACAAACTTCATAGGTTTTAATATTCCCATCACCCAATAGCTCCATCGCCTTCTTCATTCTTAACTCTAATAAGTAATCCCCAAAGTTAAACCCTTTCTCAATTTTAAATAGATTGCTTAAATATGGGGTACTAACGTGGATTAACTCGGCTACCTTTTGAAGTGTTAAACTGCTGTCATGAAAATTCCCCTGCATATACTTGATTGCTTGGTCAACATGGCTATAATAATTATTTTCTCTCTTTTTATACATAGCTGAAGACCATTCTTCTATCAAGCTATGCAGCATTTCTGTCATTTCCGTTAGGGTTCTTAACTCCATGATTTCTTTGTACACATTTGATGAATTAAAGCTACTGGTTGTATCTTCCTTTTTCCACTTTTCTATTTCAAAAAAGAGCATGGTACTAAATTTTAGCGCCAGGACTTTCAAATCTGCTAAAGCGACAGTTTTTCTATCAACTATAGCTGTGCTTAAATCAAATAGGGCTTCATCTGCCTTTTCAGGTAAACCAGACTTGATTTGATTTTCTAATTTCAGCTCTAAATCATGGATAAGCTCTTCTTTCTGGTCACACTTAGAAACCGTTTCATCCAAAGATATGACCTTGCCTGTCCCCACAATATGTTTCATATCCATGGCAACCCTGGCTTCTAGAAAGGATTTCCCAATTTCAAACATATTCGGATATGCCCGCCCATGTGTAATCGTAATGGTATCGTCTATTTCTTTACTAAGATAATTGAACAAAGCCTGGGCTAACTCCCCTTTCCTTGAATCATGATCGTTTTCAAGGGATAAAAGGATAGTATATTCACCGACATCCGCATTCATAACCAAACAACTTAATTCATTAAAATGGGATGAAATGAAGCTGGTAATCTTTTCTTTGAAGAAATGTCCCTCAAGATCAAGCTCAATCGTATTCTTAACAAGAATAACGCCAAAGAAAGGACCCTCCAGCTGCACATCAAGCCCTAGCAGCTCATTCTCGACATCAACCCGGTAATCTCCTTCTCTTATTAACTTTTGAAAAAATTTCTGCTGCAGCAAAGGCAGGGACTCTAAGATTCGTTTTTCTTTCACGGATTCCTTTTCCCAATCAGCTGCTGCTTCTATAGCTTTTTCCAGCAAGTATTCCGAATCAACTGGCTTTAAAAGATAGTCAAACGCTTTCAATTTAACGGCTTCCTGAGCATATTTGAAATCTTCATACCCTGTCAGGAAAATAATTCTTGTCTCAGGGCTTCTTTCTTTAATCTGTTTCGCCATTTCTAAGCCGCTCATAAAAGGCATATTAATATCAGAAACGACGACTTGCGGCTGTTCCTTTTCGATTAACTCTAAAGCCACCTCACCGTCTCCTGCTTCTCCCGCTACGACAAATCCATGCTCCCCCCAAGGAATTGCCTGACATATGCCCCGACGAATAATTCTATCATCTTCTACTACAATTACTTTATGCATACTCGTTAATCTCCCCTTTTGTTTTGGGAATTGTAATGCTGACTACTGTTCCTTTACCAAGTTCACTGGTAATGGTCAAACCGTATTCGTTTCCGAAGTGAATTTTAATTCGTTCATTTACACTTTTCAGACCAATACCAAGATACTGCTTTTTCTCCTGATAAGATGCTTCTATTTCGAGCAAAATATCTTTTAATTTTTGTGGTTCAATCCCATTCCCATTATCACTAACCACTAAATGGATGGTATCTCCAGCCAGAAATCCACGTATGGTTATTTTTCCTTGGCCACGTTTTTGCTTTACCCCATGGTAGATGGCATTTTCAATGAGAGGCTGCAATGAAAGTTTAATAATATTATAGGGAAGGATCTCTTTGTCTATTTCAATTTCATAGGTAAAATCATCGCCATAGCGCATTTCCTGAATAAACAAGTAATGCTGAATATGTTCCATTTCTTCATGGATGGAAATGATTTCTCTTCCTTTACTTATTCCGATCCGGAAAAAACTTGCAAGTGCACTAATCATTTGACTAGCGTCTTTATTCAGACCCATATCACACAATCCTTTGATTGAATACATAGTATTATAGAGAAAATGTGGATTAATTTGGGCGTGCATAATCGCAAATTCTAATTGTCGTTTCTCTTCTTGTTCTAATCGGATCTGGTCCATTAAGGTATTAATGCGAATGATTAATTCTTTAAAACCCGTATGCAGGATTTTCATTTCTTCAGGAGCAGACATTTCAACATCAAAGTCCAGATTTTTTTTATTAATCATCCCCATTTGTTTGGCCATTTTTTTAAACGGATGGGTAATATATTTTCCTACGATGTTCGTAATAATAATCGCACTTAGAATCATCAATACGACCAATAGAATGGTGAAATCTTTGATGTAATTTACTTTATTTAAGATTTCATCTTGTGGAATAACCGCCGCTATTTTCCAATTATTAGAAGTTAATGTATCGTAAATCACAATCATATCTTCCCCTGCGGTATTTTCGTAGGAGAACTTCCCATCCTCCTCTTTAAGATTTTGCAGCGAGTGAAGAGTAGGTTTATCCAACTTGTATTTCTCTTTTACAATTTTGGATTCGTAGATTCCATCTGGACTAATAAGTGTCAGGTATCCATTATCTCCGATTAACGATTTATTCAAGACCTGTTCGAAAAATTCTGCCCGTAAATTAAATAGTACGATTCCTTTTGCGGATGACTGATTCTTATCGATCAATCTAAATATTGACATTACTTTATTATTTTTATTAAATTCCTGGTCTTCATGAATGTTTCTCCAATAAAACCCCTCTTTGTTTCCGTGGAATTTTGTAAAATACTCTTCATAATTTATCGATGGATTAGAATTATAGCTTGTATGATAAAGTAAAAAACCATTTTGCTTATGATTTACGAGAACCGATTCGAGAATGACATTGTATCTTGAATAAATAAGCTTTAAATTATTATCAATCTCCACGTAGGATTCTGGCTTAATCTCCGACACTTCTTTATCTACCAACGATAAGATCCTAGGATCATTCGATAAGGAGACTAGCTGTTGAAAAACATCTGAAAGCATATTATCAAGGTAATTTTTCGTTTGAAAGATCGTATCATTCACGTTTTTATAGGCATTTTCTTCTATTTGTGCAGTAGCCAGCAATGATGAAACCCATCCTGTAATTAATATAAAAAAGATAATGATAGGTAAATAGAGAGTATTAATAGTGGATTTAAAAGAATAGAAAAAATGTGTGCGAATAAAGTTTTTAATCTTTACAGCCGTCATAGAAGGAACTCCCTGTGAGTATATAAAATTCTTATTATAATTTTTACTGTAACCGTTTTCCGCATTTTATCATAATACAAAATTATCGGTCAATTGGATAAAAAAAACAGCAGCCAGATCAAAAATTTGGCTGCTGTGGTCTATTTTACATCAGGACCAAATAATCTTAACGCTTTAACTGCTTCATTTCCATTATTTATCAAAGAAAAACTAGAAACTTGAGCAGGAATAAACAGTTGGTCACCTTTTTTTACTAACAGATGATCCTCACCAGTAATGACTGTTGCCTCACCAGATAGTATATATAATCCTGAAAATACTCCGTCCCCCTGAACTTCAGTCTCAGTTTGGACTTCGACTTGTGTCATTCTAAAATAGGGTGTTCGTTTATAACCGATGAGTTCAATTTCTTTACTGCCTTCTGATTCTGTGACAATTTCAGGAGCTGCCTGCCAGTTTTCTAGAGTTTCTTCTCTAGTAAAAGTGTCGTACTTAAAAATATCAAACATCTGATCAAATCCAAGTCCTTGATGAATTAAGAAATCGTCAATTTGTAATCCTGAAGGTGATGTTTTTTCTAAACGTATTGTAATGTCTGAAGGCTCTTGAATTTCAACCAATAAGCAGCCAGAACCAATGGCATGTGGAATACCAGCTTCAATGAGGAAAGTGTCTCCTGGCTGAACATAGTATTTATGTAAACAATTAAGCATGCCTTCGACATCTTGTTTCTCAAACAAGGCTTTCCATTGCTCTCTCGTTACACCTGGTTTAAAGCCCATATAAACATGGGGAAGTTCACCGCCAATTTCCCTTCCGCCAACAAAATGCCAGCATTCTGTTTTTCCGTACATTGAATTAAATAGCTCTTGCGCTTGCTTCCTGTCTGGATGGGTCTGAATAATTAAGCGTTCAGCAGTATCGATCAACTTTACTAGTACTCCTGTTTGCTTACCGAACTTTTCAACATGGTTTTCCCCTAAGAACTCTACAGGATTTTTATCCACTAGGTCTTTCAAGGAAATGTCCCTGTCAGGAAGGTCTACCTTGCTGAGTCCTTCCTCTTTTAGATGTTGTCGATCGGCATTTCTATTAGTAGAAATAATCGACATCATCCATTCTTCAGGGTAACGACTATCCTTGGGATCACTGATACCATGTAATTCATCTAGGAGTTTTCCACCTACGTAGGTCCGCCATGACCTAGTTGGTGATAATTTAATTGGCTGTGATCCATCGATTTTTATTGTACTAACATTCAAGGGAATAAACCTCCTAATCATATAATAATAGATAAAAAGAGTAGAAAGCCTCCATTTGAATAGAAGCTTTCTATTTAGTTGATAAATCTTCATTTTAAATTGAGTGTTTTACTTGGTCCAAAGCCGCTCCAACGATAGCCTTCAACTTCGACAAGACCGTTCAGTACGACGTCGGAAAGTCTTTCTCGCTTTGAATACTTGATTCCTTTTCCGACAGCTTCTACTTTAAACGTATATTCTATTCCTGGTTCAAGACCTTTAACAGTATACGTAGTATCAGCCGTTGTCATTTCTGCGTTAATAGGCGTAAAATTTGCACCTTCAGGCTTAATTGGCTGCCCATTAACATAAACACGGTATCCAATTACTTCTTGGTTATTGGCTTTTGCTTGATTCCAAGAGAGAGTTACACTTGCTATATCTTTTTCAACTTTTGTTCTTAATGCACCATTAAAGGTTGGTGCTCCAATTGCATATGGAACTGCTGTTTCAATTTCAAGAGATGTGTTATAAGGTGTCTTGTTTCCTGCAAGATCAACCGCTTCTACTGTAACATCATATTTTGTACCTGGTTGAAGATTGGATAATGTATAGTTGCTAGTTTTAGCAAATCCTTGTAATTTGCCATTTGCATATACGTTATAACCGGCAATACCAGTGTCGTCACTTGCTGCATCCCATGTAACTGAAGCCCAAGTAAATCCTGGATATACAACCTCAACATCCTTGCCACTAAAAGTATCACTGGCTGGAATGGTGGTTGTTGGTTCTTTAATCTCAGTATTTACTGGAAGCACCGGAGCAGTTACATCTGCTGCTCCATTTGTTTTTACTTTGGTTGTAGGGCCATCAGAAGTACGATTTCCAATCGCATCAGTTGCTTCTACCTTAAAGGTATATTTTGCAGCAGGCGTTAAACCTGAAACTGTAAAGCTTGTTTCATTCGTTGTGGAATAACTAGAACCAATCTTCTCTCCATTTTTATAGACAGTGTACCCCGCTACCCCTAAATTGTCTAAAGCAGCATCCCATGTTAAGGTCACACTCTTACCATCTTCAGATGAGACGGCTTCTAATGCGGCTTCCTTAGCCCACTCAGGCTTTTTGGCGGCATCTGCAGGAGCTGCTGTAGTATTATCAAATTCCAGACCTGTGGAGTTCGTAATTCTCCAAGGATTGCCATTATTGTCTTTGACGTTGGTAAAAGCTACATTAATAAAATTAAAGTCTTTTGCGTAATCCATTTTAACGGAATATACATTATCAAACTTTACTTCTTTAAAAGTAATATTTTCGTGATATACTTCTCCGACATCATTATTTCCTTGTACAAGTATTGCTTGTTTCTTGCTGCCGCCTTGGTTGCGTACAGTCGTATTTTCAATCTTCATATCTCTGAATTGTGAAATTTGTTGTGCTGGTTCATATAGAATTGCAGCATTTGCATCTTCATATGAAGAAGTAAAAACAAATGGACCATCTCCATCAATGCCTTCTAAAGCATTATCCCGGAACAGGATGTTTCTTGCTCCGCCACCCATCGGTGTATTGGTTTTGCTGCGTAAACCAACATCTGTTTTATACATGATATTGTCTTCAACAACGAAGTCTTGAATCCAGCTGCCTGTATGACTGCCTGTTACCACGCCGCCGTGACCTTCACGAATATAGTTATTGAAGATCCATGCATCTCCAGTCGGTTCTTTACCTGCTGCTGCTTGTCCCATACCTGCTGCAAAGTTAACCGCATCATCTCCGGTATCAATAAAATTATTGAAAACCATTATATGCTGGGAGTCACCAAACTCATAACCATCCGCATTATTGGCGTCGTATGTTTTTGAAATCGTACCGTTTACAACAATGTTTTTACTATGAAGGTTCACGATACCGTGGAAAGCAGGATTCAGCTGTGTAAATCCTTCATAATACATGCCGTCCACACCACGTACCGTAATCAAGCTTGAGCGTGTGGAATAAGCGGATTTCACGTTCATCCCCATCTCTTGAGACGCATACGACTGGGTCGCTCCTAAAATCCCAAGTGTATTTGGGGAAGTAAGATCTAGATCACTCATCTTTCCATTTTCCACTTTTACATTTCCTGTTACTTTAGAATTATTGCCAGCAAAGTAATATGGAAGTTCATTACCTGCTTCATCAATGGTTGGGTTTTTTGAAGGGTCCAGCTTCCAGCCATTCCCATCGATCGTTCCTTTCCCTGTGATTCTGATATTCTTAAGACTGCCATAATCGTATGTATGGGCATTGATCAGGGAATAGGAACGCTCATCTGTCGAGTAATCATATACCCAGAAATTCCTGCTATAATCTTCTGGGTCATCGGAACCTAGTAAATAACCCTCTACTTGTAACGTCATATCGGATTTAAGCCAGATTTCACCGGAAATAAACTTTCCTTCTGGAATTAATACTTTCGCGCCTTTTGTTGCTGCGTCAATGGCGGCTTGAATGGCTTTGGTATCCTTTGTTTCATCATTTGGAGTTGCGCCAAAATCGACAATATTAAAAACCTCGGGTACTGGTGTTGTTTTTCCCTCAATCTTGTTTGAAGGTGTTGATTCAACTCCATCTTTATTTACAGAAGTAACATAAAATTCATAAGACGTGTTTGATCTCAATTTTTCTACTGTAAAATTATGAATGAGAATGTCTACATGAAAATCATCTTTATCAATATTTTCGTAGAAATTCTCAATATACTCTTTTGCCGGACCGCTGTTATCCTTTAAAGCACTGCCAATCTTCTTTCCATCCATATAAACATTAAAATCTACGATATCCTTATAATTCTCAGGTTTTTCCCACACAAGGGTTATACTGTCTTCGTCAAAAGCAAGAGTCGGTATCTGTAAGTTTACCGGTGCTCCCGGAGTAGAGGTTTTTGTTATTGCCAAAGATGCCGTTCCGAAGTTACTGAATACTAGCAATATTGCAAAAAATAAAGAGAGACTTGTTTTAAGTATTTTCAACTCTTATTACCACCTTTTATCTCACTATTGTGAAGCTCCCTTTCCTATGTAAAAAAACTGAATAGGAAAGGGACATATCAAAAAAAACGTTACCCGCAAGTTTTACTTAAGGAGGTCGTAGTACGCCATGCTGCCTAAAATAAAGGCACCCATTCCATGAAGATCATTTTCAGATGTTGGACGTGAAACATAATAATCGTATGTTCCTGCGGAAGTTCCAATAACAATTCCTTTTAATGTAAAAGAAGAATCATCGCTTTCCACCATATGTTCTAATAAACCTGCATAGGCTTTATCACAAACTTCACGGTAAGAATCATCAACAATGCCATGCTTAATTGCCTTCGCAATAAAATATAAGAAGAGAGCAGAACATGAGGATTCTAGCCAATTGTCTGGACGTTCTCCTTTATCGACCACATTGTACCAAAGGCCAGACTGTTCATCCTGGAATTTCACGATAGCTGGAATGAAACTTTGCAGAGATTGAATCCACTCCTCTTGACCGCGTTTCTTTTCCCCCAAAACCTCTAACAGATCAATCAATGCGGCACCGTACCAGCCAACTGAACGTCCCCAGAAGTCCGGTGAACAGCCTGTTTCCGGATCAGCCCATGGCTGCACATTTTTCTCATCCCAAGCGTGGAAGAGCAAACCAGTTTTAGGGTCTGTCATATGCTTTCTCATTAGCTTTTCTTGAAGTATAACATGCTGAATCAATTCTTCTTCTTGAAAATGGTTGCTGTACATAAGCATGAATGGTCCACCCATAAAGAGACCATCCAACCACATTTGATAAGGGTATTTTTCCTTATGCCAGAAACCATTTTCAGTAGTTCTGTTGATTGTATCTAATGCACTCCTTAATTTCTTTGCCGCAATCATATATTTAGGATTCTTGGTCTTTTCATATAAAGGAAACAATAAGATCCCAGGCATGATAGAGTCTAACTGATCTCTCTCAAAAACGACATTTCCTTCTTCATCAATTAAGTGATCAAAGTATGCTTTGATGTAGTTGAAGTACTCTTCCTTACCTGTTTCTTCCCAAACTCTATACATTCCGTATAGGAAAACACCTTGGTGATAATGGAACCAATTTACTGGAGGTAAATCCTCAGCACGGAAAGTATTCATTAATGCTTGGCATGCCTTTTCCGCCATCATTAGCGGCGTTTCTTTTCTGACTTTATCTGTTGTTTTTCCCATTCTCCTAATCTCCTTTACCATTTAACTAAATTTATTCTTCTAAATAGGGAAACTGGGTGTTAATAGAATCAACACCCAGAATGAAGATTTAATTACTTTTTAAACGTTTCGTCGTACTTTGTTTTCGAGTCTTCAATGGCTTTTGCCCACTCATCTAGGAAGTCTTTTGCTGACATTTTACCACTCATCACTGCCTGTACTCCTGGGTCAACTACACCGTCAAGAATCGCACGGTAATCTGGTAGATAGAATGGCGGTTCATATAGTTTTGTATCAGGATTGTTGTAAACCTCAAATGCTGTTTTGATATGCTGAGCTTCTTGTACCCATTCATCATCTAACACATCAGAGTTGGTAGGAATTTGACCTGTTTGTTGATTCCAGTAGCTTTGTGATTCTTCTGAGTTAACAAATTCTACGAATTTCCACGCTTCATCAGCATGTTCTGTTGATTTGAAGATTGCTAGGTTAACTGCATTACCACCTTCTGCAACATATTGACCTTTGTCTGTTGTTGGCAGTGGAATTAACTTGTAAGAACCTGCTGGTAATGCTTTATTGTGCTCGCCATAAGAACCTGGATTGTGGTGTACCATTGCTACTACACCAGTATCAAAGCCGGCAATCATTTCTTTATAACCATTCGTGATATCACTCTTTGGTGTTAATTTTTCATAGTAAGAGAAATACTTCTCAACAAATTCTACGTGTTTAGGATCATTGATGTTGGTCTTTCCATTTTTATCAAAATAGTCTAAACCACTATAAGCAAACATTGCTCTCTGGATTGTGAAGGATGCACCTGCACCTCCGCGGATTGTAAATCCATAACGATTATTGTTTTCATCTCTCATTTTTTCAATAACTGTAAAGAACTCATCCCATGTTTTAGGCTCTTGTACACCAGCTTGTTCGAACCAGTCTGTACGAATCCATAAGGCATCTAGATTTTGTGCATACGGAATTCCATATAGCTTGCCATCTTGAGTTATTTTCTTATTTACACCTGTAGCACTTGGGTTAATTTTCTTGCTGATTTCAGACTTCTTGTAATAAGAATCAAGTGGCAGCAAAGCTTCACGAATTGAGAATTCTGGCAGCCATGTTGTTTGCATAGATCCAATATCCGGCGTATCATCTGCTGCGATAGCCGCATCATATTTTGATTTAGCTGAACTATTTGGAATACCAACATACTCAACATCAATATTAGGGTTCTTTTCTTCAAATCGTTTAATTACCTCCTCCCAAACAGGGGTACGTGCTGGGCCTGCATTTTCATCCCAAAATTGGAGTGTTACAGGTTCATCCGATTTCGTTGCTGCTTTTTCAGTATTTTTTGTTGCAGCTTTTTCTTCACCGCCGCAGCCTGCAAGTAACATTCCGGTTGCCATTGTTAGTGCAAGCACAGAGGTTGAGAGTTTTTTCTTCATCATGGTAATGCCCCCTTAAATATTTTTTATAATTAGCCTTTTACAGCTCCACCCATACCGTTTACAAGGTGCTTCTGTGCATAGGCAAATAATATAACTGCAGGAATTAAAGCGATTACACTTCCAGCCGCCAAAGCTCCATAGTTAATACTAAATTCTCCCAGCATAGTACTTAATCCAACAGGGAGCGTAAACTTGGATTGTTGATTCGTCAGCATCAGTGCGATTAAAAATTCATTCCAAGTATAAATGAATGTAAATACACCTGTTGCTACAATCCCAGGCAGCAATAATGGGAATACCACATGGCGCAGTGATTGAAGTTTCGAGCAGCCGTCAATCATCGCTGCTTCTTCTAACTCCTTTGGAACATTTGAGATAAATCCACTCATCAAGATCGTAGTAAACGGAATTTCGATAGCTGTATAGGTAATAATCAGTGAAAGTGGATTACTGATTAACCCAAGATTTTTGAAAATGACGAACAAAGGAATAATCATCATGGCTCTTGGGATGAATTGAGTACATAGCAGCATAATCATAAAACTGCGTTTTCCTTTGAACTGATATCTGCTTAATGCATAACCCGATAAAGTCGAACAGACAAGTACAACCAAAACTGTAGAAACCCCAACTATTAAACTATTTTTAAAGAAAGTAGCAAAACCAACATTGGTCCAAGCAGTGACAAAGTTTTCAGTTGTCGGGTTTACTGGCAAATACTGCAGGGGACGTTTTACGATATCCCCTTCAGGTTTGAAGGCTGTATTTATTGTCCAGTAGATTGGAAAAATGGTAAAACTCAATAACATTGTTAAAGGAAGGTATAGCGTTAAAATTTTGTCGACTTTTTTATTGGCCGTAAACATCCTTCAAATCACTCCTTTTCATAACGTGAAAGTTTCAGATAAAGGATGGCGAAAACTAGTAAGATCCCAAATGAAACAACCGTTAATGCTGATCCGTATCCAAAATTACTTCCATGAACCGCTAAATCTGCAATATACATGGTAAGAGTTGTGGTTGAATGGGCCGGACCACCACCCGTTAAGTTAAACAATAGATCGACGTTATTAAACTCCCAAACAACTCTTAGTAAAGTAGTTAAGACAATCGTATTTTTTAATTGTGGTAATGTTACATAGATAAACGACTTCCATCTACTTGCACCATCTACCCTTGCTGCTTCATATAGTTCATTCGGTATACTTGATAAGGACGCTAGTAAAGTAATGGCAAAGAACGGAATACCCCTCCACAATTCAGCAATAATCACCGATGTAAAAGCTGTTGAGGTACTTGCTAAGAATGCCTGTGGTTCATCAATAATCCCTATTTTCATAAGCAAGTCATTGAGTACACCCATATGTTCGTTAAACATCAATGACCACATAGTTGACGCCAGAACCCCTGAAATCGCCCAAGGGATAAATGCCACCGCACGTACTAAACCTCTAAACTTAAATGTTTGGTTCAAAAGTAATGCGAGGATCATACCAAACACTAATTGTAATCCTACTTCCGTTACAACCCATTTCAAACTATTAATTAAACTAGGTATGAACATCTTGTCATTCGTAAAAATTTCTTTAAAGTTCTCTAAACCAGCAAAGCCATTATAATATGGTGCCGACACGTCATAGTGTTGAACACTATAATAGAATACAGTCGCTATCGGATAAAAAAGAAAACCTAAGATAATAAGGAAAGAGGGTAGAATAAAAAGGTAGGGAACCCATTTATCCTTTTTGACTTTCTTCCGATTCACCGTCTTATTGCTGTTAACAACTGTTTCAGTAACACCTTGTGAATAATTCATCTAGTTTCCTCCTCTCTGTTTTTTATAATAAATGAAAACGGTTTCTTAAATAATTAAAGATTTTTAAGATGATTGATTAAAATTTTAAGATATTTCAAAATATAGATAAAAATACAAAAAGGCATCCGATGCTTATGTGCTTCGAATGCCTAAATTTATCTTGTATTCACTAATGTTTCATCGTATTGTCGTTGAGCTTCTTCCATTGCTTCTGCCCATTTATCTAGAAACTCTTCCACGGTCAAGTTTCCACTTAGTACCGATTGTGTACCGGTGTCGACGATTGTATTTAAAATCGTACGATATTCCGAGAGATAAAATGGAGGCTCAAAAAGTATCGTACTTGGATCATTATAAACCTTCTGTGCTGTCTGAATATGCGGCGAAGTCCTGATCCAGTCCTCATTTAGTACATCTATATTAGTAGGAATCTGACCGACACTTTGATTCCAATAGCTTTGCGCTTTTTTCGAATTAATAAACTGAATAAATTTCCATGATTCATCTGGATGCTTGGTTCCTTTAAAAATACTGATCCCAATGGTGTTGCCGTCTTCTGCTACATAATAACCTTTATCTGATTTTGGTAAGGGGATTGCCTGAAATTGGCCAAAATCCAGCGCTTCACTATGTTCCGCAAAAGATCCTATGTTATGCTGTAACATCGCAACCGACCTAGAATCAAATCCAGCAATCATCGCCTTATAATCATTGGTGATATCGTTGATAGGGGTATAGTTTTGATACAAGGCAAAATATTTCTTTAAGAATTCTACATGTTTCGGATCATTAATCGTACTTTTTCCATCTTCGAAGAATGTTTCAATGCCTGAGTAGGCATACATCATCCGTTGTAACTGGAAAGAGCCCCCTGCTCCCCCACGGATTGTATAACCATAACGATTATTCGATTTATCTGTTAACATTTCAACTGCACCAAAGAACTCGTCCCATGTCTCAGGAGTGTTCAAATTGGCAGCTTTAAACCAATCAGATCGGACCCAGAGGATATCGAGGTTTTGAGTATATGGAATGCCGTATAACTTTTGATTACTTACCATTCGTTTATTAAACTCTATCGCACCTTTATTTATTTTATCCTTTTCACTCCATTTGGAAAAATAAGTATCTAACGGTAACAAAGCGTCACGCAGCGAAAATTCAGGCAGCCAACTCGCATAAACACTTGCCACATCAGGCGTTTCCCCAGAAGCAATAGCCGCGTCAAACATCGCTTTTGCTGAGTCCTTAGGCAATCCGATGTATTCGACATCAATGGTTGGATTTTCTTTTTCAAACCTAGTAATTAATTTCTCCCAAATTGGCGTCCGTTGTGGACCTGTATTATCATCCCAAAAAACGATTTTAATTCGCTCATCTTCTTTAGAGTTTGACTTTTGAAATAATGAGTCTTCACCGTTGCACCCCGTAAGCACCAATCCAATTACCACGATCAGGGCCATCACAGAAGCTGTCAGATTCTTCCTAAGCATGTTTTAATCTCCTCTTTGAAAAACCACTTCCTAAAAGTATAAAATCATTCTACTCATTTTGAAGCCACGTGCAAAGGTAATTTCATTGAAAAAAAGAAAAAACATACTAGAAAGTTCAAATTTAACTTATAGTATGTTTTTTCACTTAGATTTTCTTTTATCACTAGGTTAGTTGATGCTCCGAATGAAATAGGATTTCTTTTATGTTAATGGGTTTCTTTTCTGCAACTGAACGCCATACCCCTTCACCGACCGCAATGGAATAGGCACCTGCCTCAGCTCCGGCCAAAATCTCATATTTTCGGGCCGGGTCCGGACCAAGGAATAGATCTGCTAATAATATAGGGTCTCCCCCGCCGTGTCCTCCGGGATCTTGTACCAGTTCAATCGTTTCTTTCCCGCCAAAAAGAGGGTAATAATCTATCTTTTGTTCAGGATATTCAAATGGAATCCTAGAAGGTTCATGGTACTCGGTTGTTTCAATTCTTCCCTTGGTACCGTTAATAGCCAAGCGGTATCCTTCATATGGAGCTGAAAAATTAATCGAGTAACTAAGCATACTCCCCCCGTCATATTTAACGGCAGCTACATACGTATCCTCAATCGAAATTTCTTCGTCAAAAATGCATGCATCAGGTCGATAATTTGTATACGGTACATCCTTTTCATACACACCTGCTAAAAGGTGATCATCTCTAACAGTTGTGGACCCTGCTCGGGGATTCCACCTTCGAAAATAACTGCAGTCATTCCTAACATCACAAGTCCCACAAAAACGACCGGACTCTTTCCGAGGATTCATTTCACCATCCTGTCCATAGTAATTCAAAGCACCATACGCGAATACTTCTTCTGGCTTTTGGTCTAACCACCAATTGATAAGATCAAAGTGATGGGTAGATTTATGAATGGATAAGCCTCCTGAATTTTCACGGCTTCGATTCCATCTTTTAAAGTAACTTGAACCATGATACGTATCAATATACCAATTTAGGTCAATGGAAGTGATTCTCCCTACTTTCCCTTCAAGAATCATTTCCTTAATTTTCCGGTGAAATGTACTATACCGATAATTAAATGTAACAATGACTTTCCCTTTGCTTTTTGCTTCAGCCTGCATTATTTTATTGGCATCACTTGCTTTTGTCACCATTGGCTTTTCCGTTATCACATTCACCTGTTTATGTAACGCTCTTAAAATATATTCTACGTGCGTATCGTCTCTCCCCGTAACTAAGACATAATCTGGTTTGGTTTGATCAATCATGGTTTCAAATTGTTCTGGGTTGAAGGTGGGGACTTGGTCTAACTGCGGGTATTTCTCTTTACAAATACTAAATCGAAGCGGGTCTGCATCTAATAATCCAACAATTTTATTTTCTTTTGAAAACTCATTTACGAGTGGTTTAATAAACATTTCTAATGCTCGATTGCTGACACCGCAGATTACATACTTTTTCATACTAATGTCCTCCAATTTTTAATAAAGGCAAATTTACTTGCCCTCATTTTATATGAAAACGGTTTCTATCTTAATGGAGAATCTTTAGACTTTTGTGTAAATATTTAAGATAATTTCGATAAATATATCATATATAATTTATATTATTCTGTTAAAACTCGATAAAAAAAAGCTTATAATAGATTTATAGTTTTTTCATTAAACAATAAAGACAAGGGATCTGGTATGAATGATTGGATTAGTAATTATTTTAATTCTGGTTTTATTTTTGCCTTTTTCGGTAAAAAAGGTTGAACACAATTTAGAAATCTTTTTGTTTGTAATGGGTATTGCAGCTGCTTCAATTAGCGGGATGATGAATCTCCATTTAATCGAAAAAGCTCTAATCGATCCTATTACTATTACTTTAGCTGTCTTGATTGCAGGATTAGTCTGTAAATGGGGGCAGGTTCAGCTGGAAAAATCCATTCTATGGATGAACCGAATACTATCTCCTAGGATCTTTTTCGGATTAACCGTTATTATTTTGGGACTGGCCTCAAGCATTATTACGGCTATCATCGCAGCAATTGTGCTCGTGATTATCATTAACGTCCTTCCCCTTGACCGTAAATCTGAAATTCGCTTTACTGTTTTAGCATGTTTTTCAATTGGGCTTGGTGCCGCCCTCACCCCCATCGGTGAGCCTTTAGCAACCATTACGATTAGTAAGTTAAACGAAGACTTTTTTTATTTACTAAAATTAATTGGGCCGGAAGTTATCCCAGCGGTTGTTATCTTTGGGATATTGACAATCCTTTTAGTTAAACCCCAAGAAAGTACTGACGGTTTAACGGCTGAACAAAAAGTAGAAAGCTATAAAGAAATACTGATTCGATCTGCTAAAATCTACTTGTTTGTAATGGGATTAACCTTCCTTGGACATGGGTTTGAACCATTAATAAATGAGTATATTCTTGGACTTCATCCAATGTTATTATATTGGATCAATATGATCTCCGCCATATTAGATAATGCTACCCTTGCAGCAGCTGAAATTAGTCCAGCAATGGACCAAGCAACCATCCAGGCTGTTTTAATGGGACTAATTATTAGTGGTGGTATGCTGATCCCTGGCAATATCCCTAATATTATCGCAGCAGGAAAACTTAACATTACAAGTAAAGAATGGGCAAGTTTTGGTGTCCCCGTTGGCCTTATAACCATGGCTGTTTATTTTGTTGTTTTGTTTCTTTTTTAAGAAGTAAAAAAAGAATCGATTCCACATAAAGTGGTGTCGATTCTTTTTTATTTTGCCAGCATGTTCATTCGGGATAGGGCTTTTTCCTTCATTAACGGGGTAAACAGGGAATAGCAGTTTCTTCCCTGTTCCTTTGAATGATACATGGCTAGGTCCGCGTATTTAATTAGATTTTCCATATCTTCACCATGGATAGGATGTAAACTGATACCGATACTTGGAGAAATCGTAAATTTTTGTCCGTAAATAGTAAATGGTTCTTTCATCACTTTTAATATCTCTTTGCTTACTTCAAATGCCTCATCTGCTGATACAATTTGCTGCATTAGGATTATAAATTCATCTCCGCCAAATCGCGCTAAAACATTATCTGCTTGAATGACTCCTCTTAACCTGTTAGCAACAGCTTGTAATAACTGGTCACCTGCTTCGTGTCCCAGACTATCATTAATCACTTTGAAATGGTCTAAATCTAGTAAAAGAACGCCTTTCATCATTTGTGTTTCATCAGGAAGAGAATGACAATTTTTTAGACATGACTTTATAAACCAGCGATTAGGCAATCCTGTTAATGCATCATGGTAAGCCATATGTGTAATCTTCTCTTCCGCATTTTTTAAATCGGTGATATCTATGCCAAATCCGAGTAAATAGTCTTGATTAGATTCTTCCAGATGGATAATGGTTTTTCCTGTAAGCATATGGCCTTTTTTTCCTTGAAATTCTGTGGCAACTTCATTTGTTTGAAGAGTACGCTTCTCCCACACTTCTAGGTCTATTTCACGTAGTTTTGCAGCAATGGTTTTAGGAAAAAAGTCAAACACTGTTTTTCCTTCCAGTTTTTCCGCATTTACACCATGTGCTTTACAAACCTGTTCATTTACAAACATCGTTCGACCTTCCGGATCCTCTAAAAAAATATTTATTGGGAGCGCATTAAGAATTTTCGAATGCAAGGATTTATTCGTACGAAGGCTCTTAACAAGCTGTTTTTCTCTTTCCTCTAATTCTTCAACTCTTCTGCGTAACTTCTCTACTTCACTTTCATCGGTAATTTGGGAATTTAGGTTCATGATTAATTCCGCCTTTTAGTTTTTAAATCTTCTAATAGTTTTACCTTAATCATATTGCATTCCTGACTGATTTTCCAAAAAATTTCTAACAATTTAATGAAAGAAAAAAATAATCATGAGGTTAATCTTCACTTAATGTTCAAGAATTTCACCTATTGTACAAAATTGGGCAGGTTTATTTTTTTTATAATAGTAGTAATGAGGGCTATTAAAAGGATTGGATGTGTTTACGTGGGAAGATTATTATATATTACAGCAAATCCAAAAGGACTAGAGAAATCAAAAGGCTTGAAAATAGGCGAAGCATTTATCAATACCATTAAAGAAGAATCCCCTGAAACGGAAATAAAAACGATCGACTTATTCTCTTTAGATATTGCTCATATGGATGCTGAATTAGTGTCAGCTAGAGGTAAATTAGCGGGATATGGTTATACACTAGATCAATTAACTGAAGGTGAGCGTGAGAAAATACTAAAAATGCATGCTCTCGCGGATGAATTCCTTTCTTATGACTACTATGTTTTCGTTTCGCCGATTTGGAATTTAAGCTCGCCAGCGGTGTTAAAAGCATACTTAGATAATTTGTTTATTGCCGGTAAAACATTTGCACACACTTCGAATGGTCCGAAGGGTCTTCTAACCGGTAAAACAGCCATTCATATCAATACCCGTGGTGGTCTTTACACCGGAACACCAATGAAGGAGTTAGAATGTGGCGATCGTTATTTAAGAATTGCGCTTAATTTCCTTGGCATTGAGGTAATGGATACCATCATAGCGGAAGCGTTAGACCTTTATCCTCAAAAAGTCTCTGAAATTGTAGAAAAGGCGAAAAAAGAAGCAATTCTTGCAGCAAAAGAAATGATAAATTCACCCGTATTACTTTCATAGCGAAAAAGCTTCCTTAAAGTAGGAAGCTTTTTCGCTATGCAAAACGATAATAAATGAGAAGGAAGGTTGCCAATGTAAAGACAAAATTCAAAAATACAAAAACCATTTGAGAAATTTTTGTTCTATGGATGTTAATTGGCGGGTCATAAAACGATACACCCTCTATGATAAAGATAATTAAGACGATATGAATCATTAGGTGTCCGATAATCTCTGTAATACCAAACAACATGGTGGTTGAAATAAAAATCAATGTCAGCACAAAAGCTAAAAGGCGGTTTAAGATTCCCACAATCAGCAGATAACCAACAACAAATTCGATAAATGCTGCAAGAACGACAAATGTGACTGGAGGAAAACCAAACGTAGGAACCCCGTGCTGATGAATAATATCCATACTCATTGTGGGGTAAACCCATTTCTCAACTGCCACCCAGCATAATGACAATCCTGTCCCTAAGTATAGAAAAGGAAATCCCCAATCTTCTAGTTTCGTTTTTCCCACTAATAGTACACCCACGATGGCAAGGTAAAAGCCATAATCTAGCATATGAAATAAACCAGAATGAGTTAACTGGTATATAAATAAGCCCAATAAGATAAGGGCACCAGCTTTTGTCGCATAATGAAAGGGTATCAATAGCAGGATAATCGTTATCCACATTAAAATTCGAATCATTTGGTTGTTGATAGCAAATTCGGGTGCGAATATGGTCCCAGCCAAAACCTGAATAATTAAGGCGAGCGCTGTACCATATTTTAAAATGTACCGAGAAGTTTTCCGGTACTTATCCAAAAATTTATCAATTTTTTTGGTGACTGGGATTTTATCAAGCACTGGCAAAAGCTGCGTCAATACAGCCAGCAGTGCAGCAACCAAAATGGTAACCGTCATAAACATCGGAGATAAGATGTGTTCAATTTCTTCTTTTTCGGGTGTAACTTCTGTAAACCACTTTACATGTGCCTCAACAAAAAAAGGTGAACAAATGATAACAAAAACGAACATGAAGAAGACCTTAGCTTTATTTTTCATTATAACCTCCCAAAACGAGTAGTCATCTATATGGTTTTCGGATAATAGCTCAAATATTCTATTCTAAGAAATATACACATTCATTCCCAGAAGAATGTTTTTCTTCTATAATAGATTGATGGATGAAATTTATTAGGAGAACATAAATGTTAAAAGACTTTTTTTCAAATATAACTATACTAATTACTGCATTTACAGTAATGGGTCAAATTTTAAAAAACAAACCATTACTTCACTCCGCTGCAATTAGGACAAAACTTTATTGGGGAATTTGTTATGGTATCTTAGGAATTATCTTAATGTTATTTAGTTTTCAAATAAATCCCACTACCATTGCCGACCTGCGTCATCTTGCAATCGTCATTGCAGCTTCTTTTGGAGGATGGGTACCTGCAATCATTGCTTCTGGATTAATTGCTATTGGAAGAATAATTTTCTTTGGTTTTACTGACACTGCGTTTGTTGCAGCAATCAGCGCATTCCTTACAGGAATAGTGTGTGGTGGATTTTCTAAATTAGACATCGAACCAAATTTAAAGGCATTTTATATGAACCTAATTGGTTTATTTTTTATTTCAATTGTCTTTACCCTTTATATTGAAGATGAAAACACACTTATAAATGTTTTAATGACCCATTATCTTATTTCGTTAATCGGTGGATTTTTCGCTTATCACTTATCCATTTACATTGCTAACTCAAATGCAGCGGTAAGAGAATTAAATGACAGCCTCCTAAAATTAAAGGAAAGTGAACAGGAGCTAAATAAAGCAAATGAGTTTCTAAATCGTCTTTCTTATATGGATGGCCTAACAGGCATTGGAAATAGAAGGCATTTTGATGAAGTTCTGAATAAGGAATGGTCTAGGCTACTGAAAACCAAGTCACCAATCACTCTTCTAATGTTTGATATTGATTACTTTAAAAAATACAACGATACGTACGGTCACCTTGTTGGGGACGAATGCCTGCAAATCATTACTTCAGCAATAAAAGACCTTATTGCCAATAACCCATATAGCACATTTTGTCGATATGGCGGTGAGGAATTTGCTATTATCTTCACCAAAACGAAGTTGGATCAGGGATTCGCTATCGCTGAATTAATTCAAAAGAAGGTTCAATCCCTAAAAATTGACCATAGAAGTTCTGAAATAGCTGAAATCGTTACAATCAGCATTGGCATTGCCTCAACCATTCCGAGCTTGGAGACGCAGCCAAAAGATTTAATCCAATTAGCGGACACTTGTTTATATACCTCGAAAACGAAAGGAAGGAATACCATCTCAACTCCATAAAGATAAAAACGGAAGGATATTATTCCTTGGTTTTTATACAAATTTCTACAATTATCTTCTCTTTTCATGTATTTATTCAAAATAATTAGTAAATTTAGTTGTAATGGGACGAAGTTAAATGTAAAATTTTTCTTATAAGCCCTTGGGACGGTGAAAATAGATGGAAATTACTAAACACCTTTTCTTAAATCTTTCCATTTTAATAATATTGCTCCTCTTTTGCTTAATTTGGCTGGATCAAAGTACAAAATTTACGTTATCAAAAACGACTATGATTATCATTTCTGTCCTGGTGTTATGGATTTGTATTCAGTTCTCTTATAATCCCGTTCCCTATGCGCGGTACGATTTAAGGATTATTCCAATCGTTATTGGTGGGTTATATCTTGGAATTGGGCTTATTATTGTGATTGCCATGGTAATCATTAGAGGCTTTTATGGCTTGGACACGGGCTTGCTTGCAACAATCCTTCTCTATGTGCCGCTTGCGATTGTTTTTTTTCGACTTACACCTTGGTTTTGGAAACAATCTTCTAATCGTAGAATCTCTGTAGCTATTCTTTTAGGAATAATCCTTGGAATCCTTACTACGGGGGGAGAATTACTTAGATATACCGGCAGCCCTTGGTATGATGTTTTGATTGCCTACTTTGTGATTCCACCAATAGGTATTGGTCTTATTGCTTATTCAATTGAATATATCAAAAAAAGTGTAGAACTTAGGCATCAATTAATTAAAGTAGAAAAACTTAAGGCGGTAGAACAAATGGGTGCGGCCATTTCCCATGAAATTCGCAATCCGCTGACGGCTGCGAGCGGTTTTGTCCAATTACTTAACGATGACTATCTCCCGAGACATAAACGCCGGGAATACCTCTCGATTGTAAAAGATGAACTTAATTCTGCCGAACGAGTCATTCAAGATTATTTAACATTTGCCAAGCCATCCTTAGTTTCCATCGAAGAACTTAATGTCAAAAATGAGCTAAAGCAAATCATTAGCATCGTAACTCCGATGGCAAATCAAAATTCCGTCGAGATTATCACTAATTTTTCAGTGATTGGATTCATCAAGGGTGATCGACAACGATTCCGCCAATGCTTTATTAATATCTTTAAAAATGCTGTTGAGGCAATGCCTAATGGTGGTCAGCTATATATAGAAACCCATTTTAGTCAAGATTATGTAACGGTTTGTATCAGAGATACTGGCATTGGGATGACATCCGAACAAATTGAACGTCTCGGTGAGCCCTATTATTCAACAAAAGGTAAGAACGGTACTGGGCTTGGAATGATGGTGGTTTATAGTATCGTACGTGCTATGCATGGTTTTATCCGAGTGGAAAGTGAAATTGAAGCTGGCACGACATTTTATATTAAGTTTCCTACCATTACCTCGATCAAGAAAATTGAGAATTAACATATACAAAAAAAATCGACAGGCATGGTACCTGTCGATTTTTTTAGGCGTACATTTTATTTTCTTCTTTTTGAAAAAAGCTTTTCATCGCATGGAATACATCCGCCTTTTGCTTGAGAATATAATAGCGGAATTGCTCATCCTTGATATTTTTGTAGGCTGACATAAGTGTAGAATGGCGATTATACTGATTTACTTCACCATATCCAAACATGTTTGAGACTTTCATTAGTTCTTCAACCAGCTTTACGCAGCGAGCATTATCAGAAGTTAAATTATCACCATCAGAAAAGTGGAATGGATAGATGTTGAACTTTCGTGGATTATATTTTGCATCAATAATTTCTAAGGCTTTACGGTACGCAGAAGAACAGATGGTCCCTCCACTTTCACCCTTGGAGAAGAAATCCTCCTCAGTCACAACCTTAGCTTCTGTATGGTGAGCAATGAATTCTATTTCAACAGTTTCATATTTTGTACGCAGGAAGCGTGTCATCCAGAAGAAGAAACTTCTAGCCATATACTTTTCCCATATTCCCATCGATCCACTCGTATCCATCATAGCAATCACGACTGCTTTGGAATCTGGTTTAATCACTTCATTCCATGTTTTAAATTTCAAATCGTCTTTGTAAATCGGATGGAAGGCTGGTTTTCCATTCATTGCATTTCGCTTAAATGCAGACATCATCGTACGCTTTTTATCAATATTACCCATTAGACCTGTTTTACGGATATCGTTGAATTCAATATTCTCCACTAAATGTTCCTGTTCTTCTTTTCTTTTCAGATTTGGCAGCTCTAGTTGTTTAAACAAAGCTTCCTCTAATTCCATTAATGATACTTCAGCTTCAAAGTAATCTTCGCCGGCTTGATCCCCAGCACCTTGCCCTTTTCCTGGACCCTTTTGCTGACTCGATCCGTCACGAGCGATTACGTCACCTACCTGGCTCTCACCGTCTCCTTGGCCCACGTGTTTGTTTTTGTCATAATTGTAGCGGATTTTATATTCGTCCAGTGAACGAATTGGTATTTTCACCACATCGCGTCCATTAGACATAATAATACTTTCTTCTGTAATTAAGTCAGGAAGATTGTTTCGAATTGCCTCCTGGACTTTTTCTTGATGCCGTTGCTGGTCATCGTGGCCTTTACGGTGGAGGGACCAATCTTCTCTTGAAATCACAAATTGATGGTTATTGTCAGACAATGTAAACCCCTCCTTATAAATTTTTTATTTCCCTGAGTCACATTTTTTTTTCAAATGTCATAAAATAACCCGAGTGCAAAAATGCGTATAATGTTGATTACTTTATCCTATGCAGAAGCCATAAATAATTTACAAATTATTTTGACAATTGGGCTTATGCTATTAAAAATGGACGAGTCTTGGTGTGTTGATTTGCTCTCCACGCACTTCGCTTTCCGCAGGCGGTTCGGGGAGCCTCCTCGGCGCAAGCGCCTGCGGGGTCTCCCCTGTCCCGTCCTCCTGCAGGAATCTCGTGCCTTCCGCGCAAATCAACAATGAGATAACTGCTTTACCAATTTAAATCTCAACCCATTATTGAAAAAAACAGACTGGCAGATCTTTCCGCCAGTCCATGCTATTTTTCTAGGAAAATTCCTAATTAACGGTTTAATAGGGCTGCCTACATAGCGTAGGAGTTCGTTTGCGGATGTTGAGTTATAGCCGTGTTCGTCAATTAATCTAGCAACAACATCATTAATTTTCTTTAACTGCTGCTCATCTGGAGTTTTAGATGAAGTGGTAATCTTCACAACATCTTTAAGGTCAGCAAATAATTTCTTTTGAATCGCTTCCCTCAGCCTATCATGTGAGTTGTAATCGAATCTTTTCCCTTTTCTCGCAAAGGCAGAAATTCGAATTAGGATTTCTTCCCTAAATGCTTTTTTGGCGTTTTCAGAAATACCAATTTGTTCTTCAATTGAACGCATTAGTTTTTCATCTGGATTGATTTCCTCACCTGTGAGCGGATCTCGAAGTTTAGCTTTGTTGCAATACGCCTCAACATTATCAAGATAATTGTCCATTAGCGTTTTGGCGGACTCTTCATAGGAATATACAAAAGCTTTTTGGACTTCATTCTTGGCTATATTATCATACTCTTTCCGTGCAACCGAAATATAATTCATATAACGCTCGCGCAGTTCAGCTGTGATCGAAGGATGTTGATCCAGTCCGTCTTTTAACGATCTTAATACATCTAAAGCATTAATAGATGGAACTTCTTTCCGGATGATAGTAGATGAGATTCGATTAATGACATAACGTGGATCAATGCCGCTCATTCCTTCATCTGGATACTCCTTCTTTAGTTCACTTACGTCCACTGCATTAAAGCCTTCAACGTTTTCACCGTCGTAAAGACGCATTTTCTTTACCAAGTCAATATCGCCTTTTTTCGGTTCTTTTAGACGAGTTAGAATCGTAAACATCGCCGCAACGCGTAATGTATGCGGTGCAATGTGCACATCAGAAACATCACTTTCGCGAATCATTTTTTCATAGATTCTTTCTTCCTGTGAAACTTTTAAATTATACGGAATTGGCATTACGATAATCCGAGAATGCAACGCCTCATTCTTCTTGTTCGAGATAAATGAGCGGTATTCAGTCTCGTTCGTGTGCGCCACGATTAGCTCATCAGCTGAAATTAACGCAAACCTTCCTGCTTTAAAGTTTCCTTCTTGTGTTAATGAAAGCAAATGCCATAAGAATTTTTCATCACATTTCAACATCTCTTGGAATTCCATCATCCCTCGATTTGCCTTATTTAGTTCTCCATCAAATCGATAGGCCCGTGGATCTGATTCGGAACCGAATTCAGCAATCGTTGAAAAGTCAATGCTTCCTGTTAAATCAGCAATATCCTGTGATTTTGGATCGGACGGGCTAAAGGTTCCGATTCCAGTTCGCTTATCCTCTGAGAAAAAGATTCTTTCTACTAATACATCTTCAATTCTTCCACCGTATTCCTGCTCCAAGCGCATCATGTTTAAAGGTGAAAGATTTCCTTCGATCCGAATTCCATATTCTTCATAAAAATCCGAGCGCAGGTGATGCGGAATTAAATGAAGCGGATCCTCGTGCATTGGGCAGCCTTTAATGGCGAACACCGAGCCTCTTTCCGTATGAGAATAGGCCTCTAATCCACGTTTCAGCATGGTAACAAGAGTAGATTTCCCTCCACTTACTGGACCCATCAATAGTAAAATTCTCTTTCTTACGTCCAGTCTTTTGGCTGCAGGATGGAAGTACTCCTCAACAAGTCTTTCAAGTGACTCCTCTAAACCAAATAATTGATTACTGAAGAAATTGTAATGCTTCGTTCCTTTTACTTCCTCAATCCCAGAATCTTTGATCATATTGTATACTCGTGAATGTGCAGATTGTGCTACCCATGGCTTCTCTTTTAACAACAATAGATAATCAGCAAATGACCCTTCCCAACGGAGCTTTTCTTCTTCTTCTCGAAACATCTCAATTTTTTTTAGGATATCCATAAGGCCCTCCCCCTGTAGCGTTATCAGAGACGATTAATATACTCTATGCACCAATGAACTTGAACATGCGTAACGTTGAAGTATTCCTGCCTATCTTTTTTGTTTTCAGAAAAGATTGGAATATTGCCCTTTTCATTTTTTTAAGATAGGCTATAATAAATGTATATGTGTCTAATTAGAGAAATATCTTAAAATTAAGGAGGCTTTACATAAGCATGGGAACATTTCTAGTTATTTTAGTTATGGTGGCGTTTCTAGCAGCTATCTTTACAGCGGGTTATAATGATAAGCCAGGTACTAATAAATAATATTTTTTCACGTAAATAGGCTGCCTTTAAGGGGCAGCCTTTTATTTTTTGTAACAGTTACATTCGTTTTGTAAAAACTGTACGCTTTTATCTCAAATCCATCTTATTTTTTTGAACAAATTCCTTCATATACATCCTTGTTTGTTTTTCAAGCATGATTGCCATTTGCTCTGTCCACCGGTCTTTTCTTTTCCCGTCTGTACGCTGTTCATAATAGGTAGAAATCATTTCATTGTACTCTTGAAGCTGGCGTAAATAAACTTTTTTATCCTGTTGGTATTCTTCTTCATGATAGACATGCTCTAGTGGCAGCCTTGGCTTTTGATCATTAATCCTGTCCGGATAACCCACTGTCATACCAAAAAGAGGAATGACTCTCTCAGGTGTTTTTAATAATTCCTTCACCGCCTGCAGATTATTACGGATTCCACCTATGTAACAAATACCTAACCCCATCGATTCCGCAGCGATTGCCGCATTTTGAGCTGCCAAAGACGCATCGATTAACGCCACCATAAATTTCTCTGTACTTTCAATCGAAGGAAGAACATTTTTCCCTTCTATTTCTCCAATTAGTTCGTAGCGGCTTAAATCCGCGCAAAACACAAACAGATGACCATTTTGGGCAACATATTCCTGATTACCCGCTATCTCGGCAAGTTTTCGCTTTTTATCCATGTCCTTAATGCCAATTATCGAATATGCCTGAATAAAACTAGATGTAGAAGCAGCTTGAGCACTTGCAACAATAGTTCTAATTTGCTCATCACTTAACGGCTTGTCCTTAAAATCACGAATGGAACGATGATTTAATATAGTAGTAATGGTTTCATTCATTGAAATACTTCCTTTCTATTTAGCAAAAAGAGGCCTCACGCTTGGCCTCTTACGTCTATTTTAAATGACGATAATCTTGCTGGCGCAACGCTTCATAGATTAGAATCGCGGCCGTGTTCGATAAATTCAAGGAACGAATATTGTCATTCATCGGAATCCTTAGACTGACATCCTTATTATTTTCAATTACATCTTTCGGCAGCCCAGTGGTTTCCCGGCCAAAAATAAAAAAATAATCTTTATCGGGATTGCTATAATCAAAGGAACTATAAGCCTTCTCACCGAATTTCGTGATATAAAAAAACTCTCCACCCTCATTCTTCTGATAAAAGTCATCGAGAGAATCATAATAAACAATGTTTACAAACTCCCAATAATCCAATCCCGCTCGCTTTAACATTTTATCATCTGTTGAAAACCCTAATGGACGAATTAAATGTAAAGAAGTATCAGTTCCGGCACAGGTTCTCGCGATGTTTCCTGTGTTTGAAGGTATTTGCGGCTGATATAGTACTACATGAATTGCCAAGAATCTCACCTCATCAAAAAAACTCTCTCAACATTATACCATTATCCACAAGCCAAACAAATTTTCTTAACCATCTACTATCGTGAAAAATTTATATTTAATATTTGGGGTGTACGCGGATGAGTCTTCATAAGCCCAGTACCGCATACGGCTGTTATAGGTATTTGCATTTACTAAAGGCATTCCATAGGCATCCTTCCCCGTCACAATTGTGTTATGATTATAACGGCCATCTCCCTCGAAATCATAACAGATAACATCCCCCAACAATAATTTATCCGGACTGCTGACCTCTCTCGCCCTTAAGCCACTTTTAGAATTCCCCAAATACAACCTTAATGAATGGGCCACTGTCCAGCTGTAACTCCAATTATTATTTCGCATCCACCAGCCTATTCCTTTGTTCGGATACCCTCTCATCGGCGCTCCGCCTGCGTGAAGACATTGCGAAATATAATTCGTACAATTGTTTTCAAATGTCTTGTAAGCGGGATTGTAGCTATTCCACCAGCGTTCAGCATATTGAACAGCTTTTAGGCGATTATACTGGTAGCTAATCCGTTCCTCCTGTTCATTTTCTGACATGATTTCCAACTCAGGCAGCTTCGCATGAGGGTTCATTTCTTTATCCATAATTAAATCATTTTTAAAAAACTTGCACATTCGTACTTCTACTTCTTCCTCTTGGTACAATGTTCCTTTTTGTTTTATTAGATATTGGTAATGAACCTGGTAGGTGGTTGTTTGAAAATCCCCATCCAGTGATTGATTAATGATGTTCCCTTGCGCCTTCACCTTTACGATTTCTGCGGACCGTTTCGCAAAAGACTCCAGCTTCTGCTCGGCCTTTTCATAATTCCCCGACTGCCTCTTACGCTTTGAAACAAATTGTTCGACACGGCCTTCAAACAATTCTTGGAGTGATTGATCCACCTTCATCTCCCCCTTCTGTTTCATACATATGTAGAGAAGGGAAATTTAATCAAAAAAAATGAGCATAGACAGAATGTCCATTGCTCATTTAGTTCTTTAGTTTTAGTAAGCTTTTTTCAATTTCATTCTTAACCTCTAAATCATTCTCTTTATCTAACAATTTTTCCAGTGAATCAACCGCCCTCGGACTGCCGATTTTTCCGAGAGCCCAGGCCGCTGTTTCCTTCAGAAAACTGCTAGTTTCATTTTCTAACACACCTAGTAAATCCGGAACTGCACTTTCGTCCTTGAAATGGGCTAGTGCGATAATGGCGTTGCGCTGAATCGGCTTTTTTCCTCTCCACGATCCTGCTACTGAACCAAATTGGTTCTTAAATTCACGATTGCTCATCTTTAACATCGGTCTCAATAATGGTTTGGCAGCCTCGGGGTCAGCCTCCATTTCCTCATGGAAGTGAAAATCCTTCCCTTTATTGACGGGGCATGACGTTTGGCAGGAATCACAGCCGTACACCCGGTTGCCGATCTTATCTCTAAACTCTTCAGGAATCACCGTTTTTGTTTGTGTTAAAAAGGAAATACAGCGCTGCGCATTAATTTGGCCGCCTTGTACCAATGCTCCAGTCGGGCAGGCTTCGATACAAGCTGTACAGGAACCGCATTGATCCTCCATCGGTGAATCTGGTGCAAAGGGAATGCTCGTAATCATTTCACCAAGATATACGTAGGAGCCAAATTCCGGCGTCATCACTGCGCAGTTCTTACCGCTCCAGCCAATCCCAGCTCTCACAGCAACAGCACGGTCCGAAAGCTCCCCTGTATCGACCATTGATTTTAGACGAGCCTCTGGCACTTTTGCTAAAATAAAGTCCTCAAGCTTTTTTAACCGATCTCGCAAAATATGGTGATAGTCTAGTCCCCATGAAGCCCGGGAAAAAAATCCTCGCCGCTCCCCTTTTTTTCCTTTAACACGAAGCCTCATTTTTGAAGGATAGGCCAGAGCGATGGAAATAATCGACCGTGGTTCGGGAAGAAGTAAGGCTGGTGTAACCCGCTTTTCAATATCAGGCTCTTCAAAGCCTGATTGAAACCCGAGCTCCTGCTGGCGAATCAGTCTATTTTTCAGCTCTGTAAAAGGATCTGCCGTGGTAAAACCAATCTTATCAATGCCGATCGTTTTGCTATAAGCAATGACTTCCTCCTTCAATTGCTCAATATTCATTCGCAAACCTCCCTTCTTGTAAAAATGATCTACAGTAAGCCGTTAATTTTTCGGTACACATCTCATTATGATAAACTATTTTTATAAAATTTTGGAGGTGGAATCATTGGAAATTCAGCTTGCGTCAGAAATAATCAACAAGATTCCTGATTTTAAGCTTGGAGTCATTGAATATAAGAATATTACGGTAGGAGATTCCCCACAAATGGTCAAAGGCAGACTGCAGCTTTTTCAAGAATCGATTTACTTTGATTTAGAAAATAACAAAATAACAGGTCTGCCAGGAATACAGGCATGGCGCAGTATTTTTAAAACATTTGGCAAGGACCCTAACCGCTATCGCCCTTCTGTAGAGGCTCTATATCGCAGAGTCCAGAAACAGAATTATCTAACCACGGTTCAAAGTGCCATTGATATTAATAACTTCTTCTCGCTGCAATATCAAGTGCCGATTGGTATTTATGATAGCGATCAAATAAAGGGACCTGTCACAATCAAAATAGGTAAAACTGGAGAAGAGTATTTAGGTCTGAATGGTCGAGTGAATTCTTTAGAAAATCTGATTGTCTCAGCGGATCAGCTTGGACCATTCGGCAGTCCTTTTATAGACTCCAAAAGAGCCCCGGTAACAGAAGCAACCAAAAATGCGCTGCAGATTATCTATTTACAGCCTTCTACAGCGGTGGAAAGTGCTGGCAGGCTGACAGTATCGTTGATGAAGATGTTCACACAAATACATGGCGGTGACGCAAGCTTTTATATACTAGGAAGCGAGTAAGCCAAGCTTTAATATGTTAACTTTTTTATATCAAGCTATTGGTGACCACAATCGCTGTAAAAGTGTGAAACCGGTCACCAAGAAGCGTTCATGATGACCCAAATCCACGGAAAAATTAAAAAGTCGTAACCATGGAGCCTAACAAAGCCTTATAATTATCCTGAAAATTAAAAAAACGCAATGCATCGTTTTCTAGTAACGATACACTGCGTTTGGTAATATGTATGGAGCGGGTGATGAGAATCGAACTCACAACATCAGCTTGGAAGGCTGAGGTTTTACCACTAAACTACACCCGCACAAAAAAAGTATTAACAAAATATAAAGAACTTAAACACATTTATTATATTACAAAGTTTCTTCACTATCGTCAAGCATATTTTGCATTTTTTTGTCGAAAAAAATCCTTATACCAAAAACATCCAATCGGACTCTAATTGCTTAATGATATGATTGTGTAACAGTATTAATACCTAAATTTTTTTACAAAAAATTTGATTACGGTATAAGAAAAGGAACTGTTCCTTACTATTCAGTTTACTAGATAAAACAAAATAGATGAAACCTTACCGGTTTCACCTTATAAGATACTCCATCTAGCAAAAAAATCGACTGGGTAAGCTTTGTTCTATTTCGCTCCCAATCGGAACGCCCCATGTAGGCTAATCACAAATTGAGGAGAGTTAAAAAGTTTTATTCCAATGATATCTTCACAATTTCATCCAAATATTTCATTACATTATATCCAAAAATCTCCAGCCTCTTAGGAATTACCTTTTCTCCAGGAGTGTTATGGTGTAACTCCGTGCTGAGAACTGTAATGAAATGATGGGGCTGCTCGATTTCTTCATATGATATCGGTTCATTCAGATTATATTCCACCCCGTTTTTATCAACAAGCACTCCTTCAGAATTCATTTCCATTGGCCCAATTTCACTTTCATCTTCACCCACAACATGGAAGTTAAGCGACTCATATGAGCGATTCTCATGATTACTTATTTCAACTTTCGTCGGCTGTCCAATTTCCACTTTATCAATGGAGATAGTACTGCCTGCATATTCAAATGTTTGAGGATACCCCTGATTAGCATCCAATTCAATCGTTTTGTGGTCGTCAAACGTTAACCGAACAGATTCTAATTGGACATTAACCTCCTTTGGTTTTTCTCCATAAAGAGGGGCAAAATGCCGTTGAAAAGTAAACCAATTTACATCTTGTTGTGTGTTAAAAAAAGAACCTCCGTACATATCAGCTTTCACTTTTTTATTGTTCACTTCTAAATGATTAAATTCAAGAACCTCTATCCTCTTCTCTGTCTGTTCATTATTAATACCATATTGCAGAACCGTTGCTGTTGGAGCAATCGTTAGTTTTTCAAAACGAATCGGAATTCCCTCGGCTTCTGTTTCTGCGTCCAATGCATATTCTTCTGAGGGATGTTTTGTTACTGGAATCTCGAAGTTCCATTCCCCCGTTTCATATTCCATATTCCCGTAAGCACTAAACCCATTCTGATCAGAGGAATCACGAATCAATTTCATTAGCTTTGTGATTTCTAGTTTGATTGTCCCTTTATCAGAAGTAAGTGGTCGCAGGCTAATCTTCCCATGAAAAACATTCTTTTCATCTTTATTTAGCTCCGAATCAAAGTCTGGAGGATTGTATCCTTGATATCCTTCAGTGTTCAAGATTTCATGTTCGTTCTTCACAAATACCCCATTAAATTGGTCCATAAAATATTGATTGCCTTCCTGTGTGTCTTCTATTTCATAAAAAACAAGCGTCTGAACATCATCTGCAATCGCACTTTTAATCTTGATTTTCACCCCATTGCTTTCCGCTTCAAGGTTCAACCTTTCTCCTAAGTCCTGTTGAAGAAAGGCACGCAATTCCTGATCATCTTCTGTCCATGTGTAGTAAGGTTTGGAAAACGCCCCTGTAAAAATTTCTAAACCTATTAATAATGCGAATATAGCTGCGAAAATAAGACCCACAGTTATTCGTTTCTTGTTCTTCTGTTGTCTACGCTTTTCCTTTTCTGCGAGTCTATCTTTAACGTTCTCCATGAAACCAGAAGGCACATGCAAATCTTCTAACCTATCAGTTAGATTTAACAGGGTTACCATAACATCCTGAAAGGTTGCCAAATCTGCCTGACAGTCAGGGCAATGATAAATATGTTTCTCTAAATCAATCTTTCTCGAACGATCCAGGGTTCTTTCTAAATAATCGATGTAATTCTTTTGATAATCTTTACAGCCATTATGGAGAGCTCCTTCCCCCATTTCGTTTCTAAGTGCCCGAATTCCGGAAAACAAAGTCTCTTTCATCTTTTCCACTGAAACTTGGAGAAGTTGAGCACCTTCTTCCTTAGAGATTCCTTTTACATATGTAAGGAGCATCGCATCTCTCTCATACTCTTTTAATTGATCAAGTGCTTTAAATATATCCTGACGTGTATCTCTTTCGACTCTAGTTAGTAAACTTCTATCCTCAGAAAGCTCTCTGCATATATTTAGGAAGATGGATGTGACCCACGTATCGAATGTTGACTGACTTTTAAATCGAGGAATTTCTTTATGGACTTTTATAATAGCCTGGTAGAAAAGCTCTTCCATTTGCTGCTGATTGCCAAGATACGACCAGCCAAGTGTATAGAACGATTGTTTATTCAGATCGAACCAATCGACGATGGAATTCATGCTTTTTTCTCTGAGTATAGTGTTTGAAATAGGATCTATTTTTGAAATCATCATTTTGTTCCCCCCTTTAACATTGTAACTCTAGTACGTTGTCATTCATTCCCCTATTATTATCCTACTTCAAATATAACAAAAATTGGAATTTAAATCTCTTTATTTTGACGGTTAAACCGTACAGGAGATCATTAAAACACTTCTGTTACAAGAATAAAGAGCCTGTGATTTAACTCAGGCTCTTTACTACTTAATTATTTAATTGGTTGAATCATAAATTCAAATTCCATGTCTTCATTAGAATTCACTAGATGTTCCGGGTAAACCGGTGCTCCCCAACTATCATCTCCGCCAACGCCCATTTGTTTGCCCGCTACCGTAACAACGGTATAGTGCACATTAGGCAGTTCATAATGATGAGCTGCATTCTCTATTTCAAATGCTGTATAAGGTGAAAAATTACATTCAACCGGACGAGATGTGGAAGAAATTTTAATTCCGTGTCCTTCACTATTGGTGAGATTTACCCAACGTACTCCAGTGCGATTGCCAGATTCTTGCGGTTTTACATATCCTGATAAATTGTCTTTCACATTATTAGTAAATACCCCTAGCCTTGCCCCAGCTGCGCGGTCCGAATAATTTTCTTCAGGTCCCATAGCATACCATTCTAATTGGTCGTAATCCGCAGCAACCTTAAATGTAACGGCAAAAATCGGCATTTGCGGAAGGTTTTCAGCACCATAATAGTTTGATTTAACGTGCACACCTCCATCTGCAAATACGGTGAAAGTATTTTTGACTTCAATTACTGAATGCATCGAAAATTTATAGGTAAAGGTAACTTCTACTTTGTCTTTCTGTTCCTCAACATCCAACCCAAACGATTGACGGGCTAGGCTAGCTGCATACCAGCATCCTGAAGTAAAGCCTTGAAAAAATCCTCTATCATTATCGGTAGTAGCTCTCCAGAATAGTGGAAGTAGTGGAGCTTCAATCATCTCTCTAGCTCCATATTTCATAGAAATAAGACTTCCAGCCTTTCTACAAAACATGATGGTAAAATCAGTACCATGCACACCAATGTTTTGTGTACCGTATGCTACTCTCAGATTCCCACTAGGAATTTGAGTAATATGTTTTCTTTCCGCAAACACATATTGGCCAAAGGCAATCTCATAACCAGCTTCTGCCCAAAGCTTCTCTTCTTTGAGTTTGAATGATGTATGGATGACATATTCACCTGCTAGATTTAGTAAGTCCGCCGGCCAGTTAAATTCAACTCGCCCTTTACTTTGTGGCTGGATCACCACTTGGTCTTGATTCCGATACAATTCCTTACCTTCTAGGAATAGAATATATTCCAAATTATAGTTGGATGTATTTTCGAATAAATTTTCATTGATAATTGTTACCCCATATTTATCAACGTTAAGCTTGAGATTCTGGTATAAGAATTTTACTTCCTGCATTTTTGGTGATAACTCCCGATTTGAATATACAATCCCATTTGTACAGAATCCATAATCTGAAGGACGGTCACCAAAATCTCCGCCGTATGCAAGAAACTCTTGACCATAGCGGTCTTTCTTTATTAGAGATTGATCAATATAATCCCAAATAAATCCACCTTGGTACATCGCATATTTATTTTCAAGAGCAGTATATTTGTACATGCCTCCGAGAGAATTACCCATAGCATGCATATACTCACAGCTTATATAAGGTTTTTCCGGGTTATCGTTTAAATATTCCTCAATATCTGCTGGCTTTGCGTACATACGGCTCTCCATATCACTAGTGTCATTGAAGTCACGATTATGAAATACACCCTCATAATGTACAAGTCGACTAGGATCAACAGACTTAAAGTAACGGGTAACATTCAGAATAACCTCACCCGCATATGACTCATTACCACATGACCAGATCAATATGGATGGGTGGTTTTTATCTCTTTGTACCATTGAAACTGCTCGATCTAAAACAATATTTTGCCATTCAGGCTTATTCCCCGGAATATTCCATGAAGGTTCAACTTCCCCCATTTTTTGCCAGGAACCATGTGTTTCCAAATTCATTTCATCTATCACATAAATTCCGTATTCATCGCATAACTCGTACCAATAAGTTTGATTTGGATAATGAGATGTTCGCACTGCATTAATATTGTGTTGTTTCAATGTTTTAATATCCCAAAGCATATCTTCTTTTGTTACAGCACGACCTCTTCTACAGTTGAATTCATGGCGATTTACACCTTTAAACACAATTCTTTCGCCATTAAGCACCATGATTTTATCAACAATCTCAAACTTTCGGAACCCAACTTTTTGTGGAATGACCTCTACAAGTTCACCTGAAGCGTTATAGATTTGGATATAGAGTTTATATAAATACGGATTTTCCGCACTCCAAAGCTTGGGAGCTTCTACTTTTATCGAAATTGAACTATTTTCACCAGTTAGTTCGCTGCTTTTTTTCGTAATAAGGTTTCCTTTATCATCACAAAGCTCTGCTGCGATTTTGGAACCTGCAGGAATGTTTGACAGGAACTTCATATCTGCTTTTAGATCTGCATTCTTATAGGATGCGTCAAGATCCGTATGAATGTGGATATCATGTGCATGAATTTTAGGTACTGTATATAAATAAACATCTCTAAAAATACCGGAAAATCTCCAAAAGTCTTGATCTTCAAGCCAACTGCCCGTACTACGTTGGAACACCTCAACGGCAAGCTTGTTTTCTCCTTCTGTTAGAAAAGAGGTTAATTCAAATTCAGCAGGTGTGAAGCTGTCTTCACTGTACCCAACAAATTCACCGTTTAACCAAACAAAGAAGGCCGACTCTACACCTTGAAAAGAAATATAAACAGGCTTATTCTCCATAACCTCAGGTACTTTAAAGTACTTTACATAGCTTCCTACCGGGTTAAAATCCTTTGGGATTTCTGGAGGACGTACATCGCTATGCCCGTCCCATGGATAGATTGTATTCACATATTGTGGGGTTCCATATCCTTGTAATTGAATATGGCCAGGAACAGAAATATCTCCCCAGGCCGAGCATTCAAAGCCAAGCTCGTAAAAACGCTCGGGTCTTGATTCAGGGTTAATAGAATAATTAAATTTCCAATTTCCGTTCAAGCTATGGCGCATTTTCATTGCAGAAGCATCCTTTGCTTCCTCCATAGATGCATAATACAGATGATCAGAATGTGCAGGTACTCGGTTTACTGCGAACACATTTAAATCAGTAAGCCAATCTATAGTTGGAGCTTGGTTTTGTTTTTTTTCTTGGATCTGAGTTTTAGTCATATTCTACTCTTCCTTTCAATTTTTCTACCAACGATGATTATTTATTTTACTGACCCCATCATCCCAGCTACAAAATGCTTTTGAAGCAAGAAGAAGATAAGTGCTGTAGGTAATGTTGCAATCACAATCGTTGTCATAATAATCCCGAAGTCAGGTGAATGACTTGATCCAAGATTAGATATGAGCAACGGAATCGTATGGTTTTCAGGAGATTGTAAAACCACTAGCGGCCACAAATAATTATTCCAGCTTGCCATGAAGGTAATAATGGCAGCTGCTGCATATGTTGTTTTCATTGTAGGAACAAATATACGGAAGAAAACACCAAGCTCTGTTAAACCATCGATTCTTCCGGCCTCTAGCAGCTCTTTTGGAAACATCTTTGTATTTTGTCTGAAGAAAAAGATTAAAAAAGCAGTTGTAATGCTTGGTAACATTGCAGATGTTAGTGTATCAATACCAATCCCCGGTGCAATTTGAGAAATTGTCCCAAACATCCGGAATAAAGGGATCATCATGGCAGCGAAAGGTATCATCATGGATAGAAGTAAAATATTAAACACAACGTCCTTTGCCTTACTCCTGTAGATTTCAAATCCGTAGCCAGCAAGAGAAGCAATGATTAGAGATAGAACGGTCGTTGTTATCGCTATAATAACTGAGTTTGTTAACGCAGGAACAAGATTTACCGTATTAATAAGGTTCTGATAATTTTCTACCAAATGTGTTCCTGGCAATAATCTTCCCTTTGTAACATCGGAAGATTTATTTGTAGCACTGACAATCATCCATAAAAATGGAAAGATAGAGACGATTGTAAAGATTGATAGGATAATATAAATGAATATTCGATTTATTTTATGCATTTTTATCACCTGCTACTTTGAACTGAATGATAGAAAATATGACAATCATGATAACGATCGCGTATGAGACAGTCGCTGCATAACCAAAATCAGGAGTATATTTGAATGAAAGATTATATATATACTGAGAAATGGTTAAAGTGGAATTTCCTGGACCACCTTTTGTTATATTCATAACTTCATCAAACAACTGAAGTGTACCAATGGTTGATGTAATAGATGTAAATAAAATAATTGGCTTTAGCATTGGAATTGTAATTTTAAAGAATTGTTGAAATGCAGATGCACCATCTATTTTAGCTGCTTCATAAATGGAATTATCCACGTTTTGAAGAGCAGATAAATAGAAAATCATATTGTAGCCTGTCCAACGCCATGTAATCGCAATAATAATAGTTACCTTTGCCCAAAAAGGATCCGTAAGCCATTGAATTGGCTCTGATATGAGAGAAACATTTATAAGAAATTGGTTGATAAAGCCTTCTGAACCAAATAGATATTTGAATACAACAGAATACGCTACAAGGGAAGTTATACACGGTAAAAATATTGCAGTTCTGAAGAAACCTTTTAGCTTCAGTTTCTTATCATTTAACAAGACTGATATAAGCAATGCCAAAATGATCATTATCGGTACTTGAATGATGAGGTAGATTACTGTGTTTTTTACAGCAGCAATAAATGTCGGATCTGTAAATAATCGAAGGTAATTATCGAAACCAACAAATTGCAGATTGGTTCCAGCACCTGATTGAAAAGAAAGAATAAGTGCTTGAGCCATTGGATAGAAATAAAATAAACAGATCATTACTGTCGCTATTGTAATAAACGACCAGCCGATTAATCCATTCTTAAAACGAAGGTTGTTATTATATTTTCTTTGTTTTGGCTGTACGCCTTGCTTCGTAGTTGCTTGTATCATTTCTTCAACTCCCTACTTATAACTATATAAGAATAGCCTCGGAAGAGCCCGCCTAACCAGTAAATAGCTTCGTTGTACCCTATTAGAGAAGCTGGCGCGAGTTCCGAGGCTATAGCTCTTATATATCTCAAATTCTATAAAATATATGCGAGGTTAAATTCGAAGCCAATTATTTAATTTGTGTTTCCGCTTGTTGCTGTGCTTCTTCTAATACTTTATCTATGTTTTGACCTTCAAGGTAATTCTGCATAGCAACAACTAAAATATCCTCAATCGCATATGTGTGCATTCCGTAGTTTACTTGTGGAATTTCTTCAGCCCACTTTGAAAAATCAGAAATAATTGGCTGACCACCGAAGAATTCATCTTCTGCCTTATAAGCTTCACCCTCAGTTGCTGGAATATAAGTACCGATAGCACCAATTTCAGTAACAAATTTTTGGTACAAGTCTACATTCGAACCAAAAGTCTTTGTGAGAAAATCTACTGCATTTTCTTTACCAGGAACATCTAGAACGTACCAAGATGCACCACCTAAGTTAGAAGCATTTACGGATTCCATTCCTGGAAGACTAGGATGCGGCACTACTGCCCATTTTCCTGATTGTGAAGCTTCCGCTTTTATTGAAGGAGTAATCCAGTTACCAGTAGTTACTGTAGCAACTTCACCACCATTAAATGTAGCTAAGAACTCATTCCAGTCTGAATGGAAGTTCATTAAATCATTATCAACCAGTTCCTTATACATTTGGAATGATAGTTTAAGAGCTTCATTACGTTCTAAATCAGGTGTTTTACCATCTTCCTTTACATACCACTTACCTGCTGTCTGAATCATTGTACGAAGAATACCTAAATCATTTGGGTCGTTAGTAAGCAATCTTTTACCAGTTGCTTCTTTTACTTTCTTTCCAATTTCAATGTATTCTTTCCAGTCGATATTTTGTAAATCTTCTACTGTATAACCTGCTTCTGCTAGATAATCTGTTCTAACATATAGTCCAGTTACTCCCGTATCAAATGGTAGTCCGTAATTTTCACCATCTACACTTGTTGCTTCAACTTTGTATTGAACGAAATCTTCTGTTTTATAAGATCCAGTTAGTGGATGGAACATATCTGGATATGCTTGTAGGAAGCTTTTTGCACGATAATCTTCAATTAACACAATATTTGGTAATCCCTTAGTAGTACCGGAACTTAAAGACGTATTAAGTTTTTGAACAATGTCGTCTTGAGCATTTTCAATGACGTTAACCTTAAGATCTGGATTTTCAGATTTATAAGCTTCTTTCGCTAATTCTAATGCTTTAATGTTGAAATTTGGATCCCATGCCCAAACTGTAATTTCATTTTTATCTGAGTTCTTCTCTGAGTCAGTACCATTTGAAGCCCCCGAAGAACACGCTGCCAATAAAAGAATACTGATTATCAATAATACAAATATTTTCTTCATCTTTTAACCCCCTAAGATTTTTTTTCTTTGTAAGCGTTATCTCACTTACAATTACTATCGTACCATCACTTAGAGAGTACAAGTTAGGACGATATTTTTGTAAACTTGTGATATATTTGTCAGTTGGATACGCTTCCATTCGTTCTTTTGTATTATTTTTATATTTTATGAATATTTTTATTTTTTTCGTACTGGAAGTGAAATCCGAACTTTTGTCCCTTCTCCTATCTTACTAGAAATTGTAACTCCATAAGCTTCACCGTATATCAGCTGAATACGCTCATCGACGTTTCGAACACCAATCCCACTGAACATCTCCTGTTTGCGCTTCGTATCCGGAAGTTCGTTATCTGCCGATACTTCCATTCCGTCACCATTATCAAACACCTCACAAATAAGAGAATCTGCTTCTTTCCAAACGAGGACATTAATCGTCCCCACACTTTTTTTATTAAAACCATGAAAAAAGGAATTCTCAATAAAGGGTTGTAAAACTAATTTAGGTAGTTGGATTTGATAACATTCTGGCTCGATGAAATAATTCACTCTAATTCTTTCTCCATAGCGTTTTTGATTAATTAAAACATAGCTTTTTAAATTGTCTATTTCTTGCCTCACGGTAATGGTTTCACTAATATTACCTATCGTATTCTGTAATAAGGATATCAACGCATTAATGGTTTCGGATGCCTCTTCTTTTCCACCTTGCTGTACCATAAATTTAATGGAAGTTAACGTATTATATAAAAAATGGGGATTTATCTGCTGCTGCAGGGCCGCTAATTCCGCATTTCGTTTCTGCTTTTGGATTAGGACAATTTTATTCACATACTCATGAAGTTCATCAAGCATAACGTTGAAAGCTTGACCAATTTGTCTCGTTTCATACGTGCCCATTACAGGAATATAATAATCAAAGCCGTTTTTAGGAGTATTTCCAATCTGCTTAACAAGAGATGACAATGAATTGGTTAAACTTCTAGAAGCAAAAAACACGGTGATAATGGCCAGTAAGATGAACAGTAAACAAATGAGTGCAATCGATTTTTTATCGATGATATTTGCAAATGCTGCTTCTTTATCAATTAAATTAACCAAGTACAAATTAAAGGTTGGCAGATATTCAATCATTATTAAATGGTCCTTACCCTTAAAATCTGCATTCATATAATCCTTTTGTTGCTCCTCTAGTTGGATGGCATACTCCAGGAGTTCCGTTTCCTTATTTCCAATGAACTCATTACGATTACTCGATAAAATGGTCCCAGACTGATCCATCACTAACACATTATTACCCAAGCTTGTATAGCTGCTATAAAACTTTCTAAAATCCTTTTCTTGTATAGTAAAATACATAGATCCATAAATATATTTTGAAGTCGGTTCCATAAAGGCTTTTGAAGCAACAATCACTCTATTTTCTTGTGTTTTATCATTTTGTTGTTCAAGATGATATAGCAGTTTTTTAGGTTGTTTAAATGTATTTGTTGTGATGAAGTGATCTTTTAAATCTTCATCTGCACCGACCCATGATGGTCTTTCTGTTGCAAAACTAATGCCATTAATACCGTAGACTAAAATACCAACATCATAAGCTTCTACACTTGTTTTTATATTGTTCATTTGTTTTTTTACATTATAATAATACGTACCCAACATTTTGTTTGAATGCTCACCAGTGAGGAAACTCTTCATCGTTCCGTTATTCAAAAGACCATTAGAAGCGATAACAATCGAATAGTGAAAAGTACCTAAACTCTCCTTTATTTGATTCATAACCTTACTATTATTAAAGCTAAACCGCTCAATAAAAAATTGTTCTGACATACGAAATGTGGTCCAGGTAATCAGTGTGGAGACAGTAACAATGATTAGTATCGTAATAAGGAACATTTTATAAAATAAGCTGTTATGTCTAAATCGTTTCGGTATTATTTTCATTTATATCCCATCTCTTAATCCTTAAGTGTGTTTTCTTCTAAATTTACTAGGTGACATTCCGTTAATTTTTTTAAAGACTTTACAGAAATAGCTATGATCTGAAAAACCTACCAATCCACTAATTTCTGAAATCGATGCTGAATCCTTAAGTAAGAGCTGCGAAGCTTTTTCAATTCGAACCTTATTTAAATACTCGATAAATCCTTCTTTATTATGTGTAGAAAAATAGTTTGACAAATAGGAAGGATTAAAATGAAAATGCTCAGCTACATCTGATAGGCTTAGTTGGTCGGCATAATGGTCTTCAATAAATTGCAGGATTTTCTTCATATTTAAATTACTAGGTTGGTTTTTCTCTGAATCTAAGCATTTGTTCACTTGTTCAATAAACTTATTTAGTTGTTCTACTGTTTCATTAGATGAATATGCCTCGTTAATTGACCTGAAGTACTCATATTTCGTATTCTTTATTTCAGTCACATCGTATTCCATGTTATTTAGTATGACAGTAATGTGGAAGATGATATTTTCAAAGAATGATTTGAATTCGAATATATCCGTTGTAAAACATTTAGAAAATAAAGATACATACTCCTGTAAATAGCTAAAAGCTTCATAAAATCGACTATGCTTACATTCGCTTGTGAACCAATCCATTTTGAAAGCTTCCATTTTTGGTACTTCCCGTTGTAAATCCTGTTCCCTTAGAATAGGGATGTGTGGAAAATAAAATTGATATTGAATCAATTTTGATAGTTTTTCCTTATATACAAGCCCGATTTGTGAAAAATCAGTGAATTGCTCACTTAGAACAAAGCCAAAATCATTATGAGTTTCGGCAATCTTTTTTACGGAATCGATGATTGCTTCGGACTCGACTTTATTTACATTTAGAATAACCGCTGTTTTATTCTTATCTATGGAAAATGAATAATGTGTTGCTTGAGCTATATTAGAAGGGTATTGCTTTGTAATTTGATCTTGTATTTGAGTCAAATCTTCTTTAGGATAATGCCCATTAAAAACTACACCTAATAAATAGAAGCTATCATAGGGAAATACTCTCGATACCAGTTCGGCATCATAATCGGTTTCAAGACCAGAAATTAACTTATCAATGACAAGATTTACAGACATACGATCCTGCTGTTTTGTTTCATTTGAAGCAGTAGGTAACAACCTGCTTACTGCTTTATTTAGCCCATCTAACAATGTACTTGCATCCAGTTTAGGCTTTAGTATATAATCAACGACTCCGCTTTGAAAGGTAGAACGAACATAGTCAAATTCGCCAAAACTACTAAGGATAATGATTTCAATATCTGGATACTTTGACTTAACAATCCTTGTCAATTCTTCCCCATCCATAATAGGCATCACAATATCGGTTAGTATGATTTGAGGATGAGTTCGTTCAATGATCTCAAGTGCTTCCTTTCCATTCGAAGCCTCCCCCACAATTTGAAAGCCTTCTTGCTCCCAATTAATGTAGTGTTTAATCCCCTGTCTAATTAAAACCTCATCATCTACAATAATAATTTTACACAGTTCTTTTGCTGCCATCATGTTCACCTCAGAAGGAAAGCCTATTTTGCTAATATTCTTAGTATATATTATACACTTCAAAACTAGTATTTCTCATATTATCTATGGGGTTTAAATCTACCAATTTTAGATAAATAAATGAAAGACCCTAAGAAGAAACAGTTAAAGCTAAAAAACGTTCCTTACTAGTGTAAGAAACGTTTTTTCATCGTATTAAGTATTGCAATACAGTTTAAATTAAAGCTTTAATACTAGCCCTTTCTTTCTTTCCGTACAATAAAAAGTAAAGACCAGAAGAAACTAACACTAGAACGCCTAGAATCATATAAAGAGTACTATAGCTCGTATATGGAAGGAAGAATCCAAGTAAATAAGGACCGAATCCAAGCCCGGCGTCAAGAAATATAAAGAAAGTCGACGTTGCCAGGCCCATACGATGAGGTGGCGTCAGCTTAACAGCGATTGCCTGAGTGCATGACTGCATATTCCCAAATCCGAATCCAATAAGGATACCCGCTACTAACAAAGTGCTGCTGCTGTGGGCTGAACCTAAAAGCAGCATTCCAGCTGTAAAAAGGACAAATGCCGGATACATCACATAGTTTGCACCTTTCACGTCCATTAAGCGGCCTGTGAAAGGACGTGAAATCAATACTGCTATTGAATAAACAAGAAAGAAGAAACTTGCTGCACTAACCAGTTCAATTTCAATGGCATAGAAATTAATAAAAGAAAGAACGCTAGAGTAACAGAAACCTATTATTAGAGTAATCACAGCAATCGGAACTGCCTTAGGTTCGATAAATTGAGAGAGTTTGAATCCTTTTATTTCGGTTTTCGATGTTGCTCCTTCCAATGCCGGCACATGGACAAAGAATGCTGTGATTAAACTGAGGATTCCTAAAATCAGACAAAGGCTAAAAATGATTTGAGTGCTTGTATGTTGGCTCATATATATCCCAATGAACGGTCCGATTGCTGTAGATAATGTCGAACTCATACTGTAATAACCGATACCTTCTCCTCTTCGTCTTTTCGGGATAATCTGAGCCACAATCGTTCCTGTTACTGTGCTTGCAATACCCAATGTAATACCATGTAAAAAACGGGTAATAAGCAAGAAGGTGATACCCAAATGGATAAAATATAAACATGTTGTTAAAATATAAAGAATTAATCCGATGAATAACGTTCTTTTACGGCCAATTGAATCCATACTACGGCCAATAAACAGACGCCCAATTAACGTACCAACAATAAAAATCCCTGTAACAAGCCCGGCCTGACTTGCAGAAGCTTGATATTCCTCTACCGCATAAACACCTATAATTACGATTAATAAATAAAAGACTAACGTTAACAAAAAGTTGACGCTGGATACAATAATAAAATCCTTTGTCCATAATTTAGGATTATTCACTTTTGCTTCCCTCGCCTTTCATAATATTTTCCTGTACCTTAGGAAGCGTTTGAAACGTAATCATTTGTTCTTCATCAGTGATACCTTCCATAACACTATTTTCTAGTTCCGTAATTTTTTCTCTACATGCTTGATAAATCTCTTCTCCTAATTCTGTTAGCTGAATGACTTTCTCACGCCTATCCATACCAGGAATTTGCTTCACCAGCTGTAGGTCCTCCAAACGGTGAACCCTTCTCGTGATAGTTGGCTTTTCAACATTATAATTATTTGCAATATCTACAAGTGTCGAAGGTCCATTGTTTTTTATATAAAAAATAACTTGCCATAAAGAGTAAGAAAGCTCATAAGTACTCATTAGTTCATTCAATTTAGTTATTAGTGATCTATATAAACTTAAATAACGCTGAAAAAAACCTTCCAATTCTTTCTCCTCCGCTCAAATAAAATAGTTACTACGGATAACTGTTACCTAAGATAACCATATGTTTTTTTGAAAAAGATGTCAAGGTATTTACTTTAAATATTGACTCATTCAGTTCATAGTAAGTGATGTCTTAAATGAGTCTAACAAGATATATTATTTTGAATTTTTATTATATTATTATCCCAATAAAATATATTGACTCGCCCGTTAAACTCGTGATAAATTATCTTTTAATAATTAAAGTCTATGACGAGAAAGAGTAAAAAAAGAATTTGTTCTCCAGAGAGTCGGCGTTTGGTGGAAGTCGATGGGCAATCTTATCTGGAAATCATCTCCGAGACGCAAAGCTGAAAATCAGTAGGCTTTGACGGATTTCCACCGTTACGATGGAACACGTATGGTAGTACGTTGACTGAGAGCCGATTTGTTTCTATTTAGAAACCTACGGAATATGGGTAGTAACGCGAGCACAAACTCGTCCCTATTTTTGGGACGAGTTTTTTTATGCATAAAGTGGTGGAATCACCATTCGTGTTCACATCTCACCTAAAAAGTTCCTTAAATGCACATTCTACCATTACAAGTAATCATTCTTTTTTTACTCAAGGAGGTTTAATGGTTTGAAAAATCTATTTGTTATCTCAGGTTCATTAATTGTGGCTTTTGCTTTTAATTTCTTTCTCGTTCCTTATGGAATCTTGAGCAGTGGTATTAGCGGTATTGCTATTTTGATTGGGTTAATTACTCCATTTGATATTGGCTTAATGAATCTGCTGCTGAATTTACCCTTGCTGATTTTAGGCTATTATAAACTTGGGAAAATGATTACCATCAATACACTAATTTGTGTTTTATCCCTCTCCGTTTTCTTATATCTATTGCCCGCAGTTCCTGTGACAGACAATATATTGCTCTCAACCATTTTTGGCGGAATCATTGGAGGTATTGGGGTCGGCATTATTTTAAAGTCCTCCGGAACTTCTGGTGGTTTGGATATCATTGCGATTATCCTTTCCCGAACGAGTAATGCTCCTGTTGGTCTTCTACTTACAGGTATGAATGGCATTATCGTTCTTATTTCCGGAGCTGCTTTTAGTTGGAATATCGCCCTATACACACTTTTATCTATCTATCTGACTGGTAAAATGATTGATACAATTCACACGGATCATATTAAATTAACCATGCAGATTGTCACTACAAAAGGTGATTTAATCCGAAAAGATTTACTGGAATCAATCTACCGAGGGATTACCATTACTGAAGGTTATGGCGGCTACTCCCAAGAGAAAAAACAGATTATCATGATGGTCGTTACAAGCTATGAAACAGCACAAATAAAAAAAATTGTCCGTAACCATGATGAAAATGCATTTATAAATATATTTAAGACCGTTGAAGTTGACGGGTTGTTTGCTAAAAATTAGAAATATGGAAAAAGACGCTTTCGATTAGAAGCGTCTTTTCCATTTTTAAAAAGTATGCATTTTTTTGATAATACTACTGGTCATTCTACCTTAGCACAGATCATCCTATGAAAGGGTAATTAATATGATTCTTTTAATGTACGTTTTAGGAATTCTCTGGTACGGTCTTGTGTTGGATTATTGAAAATTTGTTCGGGACTTCCTTCTTCTGCAATAACTCCCTTATCCATAAATACGGCTCGATCAGATACTTCCCTGGCAAATTCCATTTCGTGCGTTACGATTAGCATCGTAAGACCTGATTCTGCAAGTTCCTTCATGACCTTTAAAACTTCTCCTACCATTTCTGGATCAAGAGCGGATGTTGGTTCATCAAATAACATCACATCTGGTTCCATGGAAAGTGCTCTTGCTATCGCTACCCGCTGCTTTTGACCGCCGGATAGCTGCTTTGGCTTCGCATTGATATATCTATCCATGCCAACAACTTTCAAGTACTTCATCGCTACTTTTTCTGCTTCTTCCCTAGAGCGTTTTAATACTTTTACTTGTCCCACCACACAGTTGTTGAGAACATTGTGATTGTTGAATAAGTTAAATTGTTGGAACACCATGCCTAAATGCTTCCGGTAATCAGCTACATCATGCTTATCATCTAAAATATTTTCGCCATGATAGATGATTTGTCCGCCGCTTGGTTTTTCTAAAAGATTGATACAACGAAGAAGAGTTGATTTACCAGACCCTGAAGAACCGATAATGGAGACTACTTCTCCTTTATTCACCGAGAAATTAATGTCTTTTAATACTTCATGTGTTCCAAAGGATTTGTTTAAATGTTGAATATCAATAATTTTTTCCATATTAACTCCTCCTTCTCCTATTATTTTTGACTCACTTCTGCCTGTGTATCATTTCCGATCATTGTATAGTTGTCAGAGCCATCTAATTTCTTTTCAAGGTATAGCAAGATTCTTGTGACAATAAAGGTCATTACAAAATAAATCATACATGCTACGAAGAATGATTCAAAATATCTAAAGTTATTACCTGAAATCGATTTTGTAACGAAATATAATTCTGTAACGGATATAACATTCAGAACGGATGTATCTTTAATATTAATAACAAATTGATTTCCTGTTGCCGGTAGAATATTTCGAATAACCTGTGGCAATACCACATTCCACATCGTTTGGACATGAGTCATTCCGATCGCATGCGCTGCTTCGAACTGTCCTTTATCAATCGAAACAATCCCGCCACGAACAATTTCTGCCATATAGGCTCCTGTATTAATCGATACAACAATTATTGCTGCTGCAAATACATTCATATCGATACCAAATGCTAACGCAGAACCATAATAAATCACCATCGCTTGTACAATCATTGGTGTTCCACGGAAGAATTCAATATAGATAGAAAGAATTGCGTTGATTACTTTTAAAAATACTCTTTTCGCTCCACGTTCAGGCACTGGAATTGTACGAATTACCCCCGCTAATAATCCAATTATTGCTCCTAAAACCGTCCCAATAAGAGCAATCAAAAGTGTTAACCCAGCACCACGAAGGAACATAGGCCAGTTTTCTGAGATTATTTTAACGACCCACTCAAGACTCATCTTTTATCCTCCTCTACTGTATAAGACCGACTGTACGATTTATACAGCCGGCCTCGTTTAAATTATTCTGCTGCTGGTTGATTCTTAATAGCATTATCCATAATGCTTGTGCGTTCTTCTTCTGAGATACCCGCTAAAATTTCATTGATTTTGTCTGTAAGGTCACTGCCTTTTTTAAGACCGACAGCAATTGCTGTATCATCTGCTGAAGTTTTAAAGCCTTCTTCAAATTCAACCATTACATAGTTATCATTTGCTGCTTGAGCACTAACTCCTTCTGGACGCTCTGAAACGTATCCATCAATCATCCCTGATTCAAGAGCTACTCGCATTGCTGGGAAGTTGTCCATCGCCGTTTTCTTGTCTACACCTTCAATTTGATCAATTACTGAATAGTGGAACGTATTTAATTGAGCTGTAATTTTTGTCCCTTTGAAATCTTGGATAGAAGTTGCACCTTCATACTTGCTGCCTTTTTTCACAACCATCACTAAATTGGATGTATAGTAATTATCCGAAAAATCGATTGTTTCTTTACGTTCTGCTGTCGGTGACATTCCAGCGATAATGGCATCAATTTTACCTGATGTTAAAGCTGGTACAAGTCCATCCCATTCTGTTTTGACAATCACTAATTCTTTTCCTAAACCTTCAGCCACTTTTTTAGCAATTTCCACATCATATCCGCCTGCATATTCTGCAGAACCGTCTATTTTAACACCACCGTTAGAATCATCGTTTTGAGTCCAGTTAAACGGAGCATATCCAGCTTCAAGACCAACCTTAAAAGTATTATCCTCTGATGATCCAGAATCAGAACCCTTGCTTGTCCCACAACCTGCTAATAGAAGAATCGCTGAAACCAACAAAACTATAATTATCTTAAACTTATTTTTCATGATGTCTTTCCCCTTTTTTTTAATAGTTTACTAAAGACAAAAAACGACCTGAGATAAACTCAGGTCGCAATATGCATAGTTACCTTAAGTCCCCTCTTTTATCCCAAATGAGATAGCACAACTCAATAAACCGGAGAGTTTATTGAGACAGTCCTGCAGCTCTTAACTACAGACCCAGCATGTAATACTTGAGAATATTACAAACTTCGGCGATATCCCCTTCTCCTTAGCCTCATTGCTTCTCAAGCTCCACTAAAGACTGTTAAATACCGCGCCTCTACCTCACTGAAAAAAAAGTGAGGTCTTATTAAATTATATTAATATACTACCGCATCCAGTCGAAATCCGTCAACTTGTATTTTACTTCCATTTCTATTCAATCCATTCCTGGCAACATTTGAGTTGTGAATGGCTCTTTTTTGGTTTGCTTTATGCTGTTAGTTTGATATCTTTTTCCTTTTTTCTTCTATTAGAATACAAAATAAATAATAGTATAAACCATAGTGGTGTCAACAATAAGGCAGGACGTGTTTCTTCGGCAACCAGCATAATGATAAGAATCATTGCAAACAACGTTAATACAGCATAATTAACAAATGGTGTGAATGGTGCCTTAAAGGTTGATTTTTCCTGTAATTGCGGGCGTGTTTTTTTATACTTTATATGACAAATTAGTATAATACCCCAAACCCAAATAAAACAAATGGCACTAATCGTTGTCACGATTCCAAAAGCTTGTGCCGGAATAAGTTTACTTAAAAGCGCACCGACTGATACCACAAGCGTGGATGTAAATAATGCGTTGCTTGGTACAAAATTTTTATTCAGTTTTGCAAAATTAGATGGCGCCTGATCATTTTTGCTTAAATTGAATAGAATTCGGCTAGTTGAAAACAAACCGCTGTTACAAGCAGATGCAGCTGACGTTAATACGACAAAATTAATAATTCCTGCGGCTATCGGAATTCCAACTAAACTAAACGTTTTAACAAAAGGACTTTCTGCTGCATTTAGCTCCGTCCATGGATTTATACATAATAAGATAATTAGTGCGCCAACATAGAAAAATAGAATCCTTGCAGGAATTTTATTAATAGCTGATGGGATATTTTTTTCAGGATTGGATGTCTCTGCGGCCGATACACCCACTAGTTCCACTCCAACATAAGCAAATACAACCATTTGAAACGAAAGTAAGAAACCTGAAATTCCGTTTGGAAATAGTCCTCCATGTTCCCAAAGATTTTGAATCGTAACTGTCCCCGCATCGGTCTTGAATCCCATCACTAGCAAAATAACCCCAATAGCTATTAATACTAGAATGGTAATTACTTTTATTAAAGCAAACCAAAACTCTAATTCTCCAAAAAGCTTTACCGTTAATAGATTGAGTCCTAATAAGATAATTAAACAGATGATAGCAGGTACCCATTGTGGAATATCAAACCAATATTGCACATAGACTCCAACTGCAATCACATCAGCCATAGCAACCATAATCCAACAAAACCAATATGTCCAGCCAGTTACAAACGCTGCTCGAGACCCAAGATAATCTTTAGCAATGTCGGTAAATGATTGATAACCTGCTTTAGACAAAAGGAGCTCCCCTAGCGCCCTCATAACGAAAAAAACGGCAATCCCCACGATTAAATAAGCAAAAATGATGGATGGGCCGGCCAGTTGTATCGCTTTGCCGGACCCTAAGAATAATCCAGTTCCAATGGTGCCGCCAATTGCAATTAGTTGAACATGCCGATTTTTTAAATCTCTCTTTAATTCTTGTTGTGCCAAGTTAAATTCCTCCTTAAACTACTATTAATGTGAAATCATGAGCAATAAAATTACCCAATAAAAAAAGAGACTGGATGTTCTCCAATCTCTTAGGTCTAAGAATAACAAATAATAGTTGTCATGCTGACGATTATCAGCATAACAAATAATATTCAGTACTCTTCTGTCCTTTTGCCTGAGATTGTGAACCCTTCGGCGCCGCTAAAATTCCAGCGGTCTCTCCAGAAGCTGCTCCTGCTATAGTTTGATCCATAGCATTCATAGCTGCTAATTATTAAATTTTTATTGCGATAATATTTTTAATATTTTTTCATTTTAATAGTAGTTAAGGATCTTGTCAACAACAATTTACTTTCACTAATTTACGATATGGTTCTCAGCAAGAAATTCTATAGGCAAATAGTGATACCTTACAAATGCTAACTGCTTATATTTTTCTTACTCCCCTGAGAAAAACTCCATTGGAACAGTTACTAGTTCTGGAATAAAGATTAATAAGAATAAGATAACGACTTCTACGATGAGGAACGGGGTGATGGCCTTAATCAAACGTTCCATACTTATTTTACCTGCACCAATCGCAACATTTAGAACGGTTCCAACTGGCGGGGTTAGAAGTCCAATAACATTGTTCAATACAAACAATAGACCAAAATAGACTGGGTCGATTCCTGCTGCATTGACAACAGGCATTAACACTGGTGTTAAAATCAAGATGGTTGGATTTACGTCCATGGCCATACCGACCAAAATAATAATGATATTAATCACGATTAAAAGAAGCAACGGACGATCAATTAACGGGCTTAAAATCTCAGAAATGTCTTGTGGTACATTCCCTACTGCCATCAACCATGCAGACACCATCGCAGCCGCAGCTAACAACATAATGACACTTGATGTTTTTGCAGAACTAATTAAGCTCTCCATAACATCTTTTGGCTTCAGATCCCGATAGATAAACATCCCGATAACCAAAGCGTATACAACAGCAACCACACCGGCCTCTGTAGGAGTAAAAATCCCACCTCTAAGACCAATTAAAATACCAACAGGCATTAAAATCGCCCAAACCGCATCCAAACAAGCCTTCGCCATTTCTTTAAAACTAGCACGCGGCAGCGGTTTTACCTTGTCCTTACGTGCTACCCAAGCCCAAACAAGACATAGAGCAATGGCAATATATATCGAAGGAGCAATTCCTGCAATAAATAAATCCGTTACAGATACTCCTGCTGTTACCCCAAAGACAATCATTGGAACAGATGGAGGCATAATCGGTGCCACAATGTTACCGCTTGCAATCAAAGCCGTCGAACGGCCGCGGTCATATCCTGCTTGTGACATCATTGGGATTAAGATGGCTCCTAATGCCGCAGTCGATGCAACAGCCGATCCTACTAAACTAGCAAATAATAAAATGGCTAAAATAGAAACATATCCTAACCCGCCGCGAATATGACCAACCATAGCAGTGGCAGCACGAACAATTCTTAGCGTTAATCCGCCGCGGTTCATTAAATCGCCGGCTAAAATAAAGAATGGAATCGCCATTAAGGAAAAGCTATCGGCTCCAACAAACAAATTTTGTGCAATAATCTGCGTATCAAAATCCCCTAGGAAAAACATCATGAAGACACCGCTTAATAGCAGCGCAAATGCAATTGGCATCCCTAAAGCCATTGCACCAATCAGACTTACTAAAAATACTCCCATTGTCATTGCCCATTCCCCCTTAGATGCTCAATTTTTTTTCAGAATTGGTTTTATTGTCACTATTAACCTGGTCAACAATATCATCCTCTTCTGATTCATGCATAGTAACAAGTTGATCAATTTTATTTGGATCTTTTATCACCTTAACGATGTTCGCAATACAGTTAATTCCAATACACACAGCAGTCACAATCATAATGCTGAATAGAACCGATAATGGAATTCCCGTTGCAGCCGCTCTTGCTTCTACACTCTGGACGACCATCGAATAAGTTCCTTGAACAAGCATACCCATAACAACAAGAATTAAAGCTTGATTGAGGAAATAGGCAACAATCTTTCCTTTATGCGGCAAACGTCGGACAACAATATCCATTCCTAAATGAGAATTGGATCGCATCGCTCCAATGGCACCAATAAAGGTAATAAACACAAACAAATAACGAGCAAGTTCTTCTGACCACACGAGCCCTGAATTAAATCCAGCACGTAGAATGACATTTAGAAATACGAATCCGACCATCAACGCCATCATAATGCCCAATAAATAATCTACATTTTTGAAAAGCTTATCCAAAATATTAGACATAATCCTTCCCCCCTTGTTTGAAAATAAATTCTCCTACTCAACCGCCTGAATTCGTTTAATCAAATCTTCTGCCCAATCATATTTTTCATAAAGCACTTCATACACTGGCTCCATCGCCTTCACCAATTGCTCTCTGTCCTCTTCCGTTGGAACAACATAAGTTAAGCCTTCTTCCTCGAGGAACTTTCGATCTGCTTCGAGACTTTCTTCATATAAATCCCAGCTTTTATCCGATGTTGCATCGGCAATCTCTTGGAAAATTGCCTTTTCTTCCTTCGTCAACGTTTCCCAAAATTCATTGGACATCAACAATTCAATCGAGGATACCATATGGTTCGACTCATAAATATAATCTTGAACGTTATACCAGCCTTCTTGTCTAACCGTTGAAATTGGGTTGTCCTGGCCATCAACCACATTTTGTTCTAATGCTGTAAACACTTCCCCAAAATCCATAATTTGTGGATTTGCTCCGAGAGACTGCGCAACCTGAACGTGAATTGGGTTATTTGGCATTCTTAATTTAAGTCCTTTAAAATCTTCTACAGAGTTAATCGGTTTGCTAGAACTAAAAACACGGGCACCATTTGGATGCCATGATAAAAATTTAAGAGGCTCCTGTGATTCTAAATTCTCTGCAATATACTCTCCGACTTCTCCTTGATATACTTTTCTCGCATGCGCAACATCTCTAAAAATAAATGGAAAGTCAGGAGTCGACATCATTGGAACTTCACTCCACATAACGGTACCAACCGCTGTAACTTCCACGATACCGCTGCGAGTAAAATCGTATAATTGCTTTTCTCCACCAATTTGACCAGAATGATAGATTTCCACATTATATTTTCCATTTGTCTTTTTTTCAATTTCTGGTTCAAAGACTTCTAACAATGCTACACTCACTGGATGTGTAGGTGCAAATGGTGTCCCCACTTTCACTAAAGTACTTTTGCTTGCCCCAGCAGCATTCGAACTGCAGCCTGAGAGCGCAGCCATTCCTGTCAATAGTGCAACCCCTAATAAACCCTTTACGAATTTCTTTTTCATTCCTTATTCCCCCCATCAACAAACTCTGTTTAAAGCGCTATCATATCCACTCAAATAAAAAACAGGTTTTTAAAATTTTCCGTCTACTTTATCGAGGGCAGAATATAGGGGTGACCCCCTATATCCAATACCTATACCCCTGAATATGCCATAAACCCGCCATCCACAGGAACGGTAATCCCTGTTACAAACCCTGAACATGACTCATCAACAAGCCAGATCAATGTTCCAAGCAGATCTTCAGGTGTTCCAAATCGTTTCATCGGCGTATGCGTAATAATTTTATTTGATCGTGATGTAAGTGATCCATCTTCATTCAATAATAGATTACGATTTTGCTTCGTTAAGAAAAATCCTGGTGAAATACTATTCACACGTAAGCCCGTTTCTGCAAAGTGGACAGCCATCCACATCGTGAAATTATTGATGGCACTTTTGGCTGCACTATAAGCAGGTACCTTTGTCATCGGCGAATACGAACTCATTGATGAGATATTGATAATCGATGGGGCATCTTGTTCCAATAGTGCTTTGCCAAACACTTGGCTAGCTAGAAATGTCCCCGTAAAATTACTCGCAAAAACCTGTGAAAAACCTGATTCATCAAGATCAAAAAAGGTCTTGCCTTCCACTTCTTCTCCATAGGTTTCATTTGCAGTAATGGCGTCAGGATGGTTTCCACCGGCACCATTTATTAAAATATCAATCTTGCCAAATTGTTCAATGATTTCAGCTCTTGCCTTTTCTAATGAAGAACGATCAAGGACATTCGCTGCTAACGCAATGGCACTCCCGCCATTTGAGCGAATTTCTTCCGCGACCGCTTCCCCTTTTTCAACCGTACGATTTAAGATGGCGACTTTTACTCCGTGCCTTGAAAGTTCACGGCACATTTCTGAACATAAAACACCACTTCCACCAGTAACAACAGCCACTCTTCCATTTAACTGGTTATGTATAGGTATCATTTACACATTCTCCTCTCTCATTTTAATATTTGCATCCCATAGACCGTTCAAATACATAATTCCAAGTGCCCGATCGTACAAGCCATATCCTGGACGGCAATCTTCCTCCCATATATGCCGGCCATGGTCAGGTCTTACATACCCTTCGTAATCTTGCTCAGCAAGCTCTTTGACCACTCCTGCAAGGTCAATCGATCCATCTGCAGTAAAGTGCGACGTTTCAATGAAATCACCATTATCAAATATTTTTACATTGCGAAGGTGAGAAAATGGAGAATACTTAGCATATTTCTTAGCAAGATCCACCATATCATTTGACGGGTTTGAACCTAAGGAACCTGTGCAAAAGGTAATTCCGTTTGCAGGAGAGTTAGAAATGGATACTAATCTTTCCAAACTCTGTTCTCCAGTCATAATTCTCGGAAGCCCAAATAAGCTCCATGGCGGATCATCGGGATGAATCGCCATTTTGATGTCACACTCTTCACATACAGGGAGAATTTCTAATAAGAAATAACGCAGGTTGTCCCAAAGTTTTTCCTCATCAATCTCTTTGTACGCCTCAAACAATTCTTGAGTTGCTGCTAATTTTTCAGGTTCCCACCCAGCTAACGTCATTTTCGAAGAAGCACTCGCAAAGGTTTCGATTAACTCGTTCGGTCCAAGAGAATCAAGCTTTGCTTTTTCATAAAATAGAGCGGTTGAACCATCTGGAAGCGGGTGAAATAAATCGGTACGGATCCAGTCAAAAACAGGCATAAAATTATAACAAATGACTTTTACGTTAAACTGACTTAAATTTCGAATCGTTTGTTTGTAATTTTCAATATAATAATCTCGCTCTTGATTACCAAGCTTGATCGATTCATGGATGTTCACACTCTCAACGACATCGGCATGAAAACCATATGATTGGATATAGTCGACTTCTTCACGAATTTCATCAGTCGTCCAAACTTCACCAACCTGTTTTTTGTGCAGCGCCCAAACAATCCCCTTCACATTTGGAATTTGTCTGATTTGTTCAAGTGACACGGTATCATTATCCCTGCCATACCAACGAAATGTCATATTCATTTAAAGGACACCTACTTTTTTAAATTAACTCTTTTGAAAAATCTACTCAAAAACGATAAGTGCTTTTCTTACAATGTCTGGATTTTTCTCTACAAAAGTAAAGGCTTCTTGTACATCACTTAAAGCAAATTTATGAGTGATCAAGCCATTTTCTTTTAGTTTGTTTTCATTTAATAGCGAAACAACCTTCTCAAATTGATAGGTTTGAAGACGTGAACCCACAATCGTTAATTCCTTCTTTGTGATTGGTAATTGTGGAATTTGCGATGGGCGCTCATCAAAACCAAGAACAACTATGGTACCTGCAACAGAGGCCACTCTCAAACTCAACTCAACGGTAGCCGGTAAACATACGGCATCAATGACAACATTGGCACCTTCACCATTTGTAAACTCCATTATTTTCTCTTCAATGGATTCGCTTCCGGCATTAATCACATAGTCTGCGCCATTTTCCTTTGCAAATGCAAGTCGCTCTGCTTTTAAATCAGACATCATGACTGTAGCTCCTGCAATCTTTGCCATTTTCAAGATACAGATACCAATCGGTCCACACCCTTGAATGAAAACCGTATCTCCCTCTTGAACATTACCGCGCCATACAGCTTGAGCACCAATGGTATAAGGCTCTGCTAATACAATTTCATCCCAGTCCAGTGATGGATCAACAGCATGAAGTTGATTTTCAGGGAGGACGACAAATTCACGCATTCCTCCATCCTCATGAACTCCAAAAACAGAAAGTTCGTTACACACATTCGGACGTCCTTTACGACATGCATAGCACTTACCACAATAACGAATTGGCTCAATGACGACATGATCACCTGGTTTTAGATTGGTAACAGCTTCACCAACAGATACCACTTCTCCAGCAACCTCATGACCAACCACTCGCGGATAGGTGGCAAGCGGATTTGTTCCATGGTAAATATGCATGTCCGATCCACAAATTCCTACTCGTTTTATTTTTACAAGTACTTCGTTCGGACTGCTAATGACAGGTTTCTCAACTTCTTCTATAACAATTTCCATTGGTTTTGGAATACGAACAGCTTTCATAAAAGTACACTCCTATTCAATTAAAACTCCCTGCAGCAATCGCATAAAGGTATTTTTCACACCAACTTTATACAGATTCTCTTTCTATTAATTTTGGCTGATAGCGCAAAACTTGATATTCTTCCTTTAGTTCCGGGTTTTCAATTAACCCTAGTATAATATTCGCTGTATCTTTACCCATCTCATAGTTTGGTTGAGTTACAACCGTTATGGCCGGAGTAGAAGCAGCTAAAAATGGTGAATCATCCATGGTAACAACGCTTACATCTCCAGGAATGCGAACGTTATTCGCTTTCAAAAAGGTTAATAAATGAATCGCGGCCATCCCATTAATCGCATAAAAAGCATTGGGACGATTATCTTCATCCTGCCAAACAGATAATAATTGCTTATTGATTTCATGAGAGTCAGCCGTAACAATCCAATTTTCATTTACAGGTAATCCATTTTTGAGCAAGGCTTTTTTAAACCCTTCAATCCTTTCAAGACGCGGGGTGATTCCGCCTTCAATAGACTGACCTACTAAACAAATTCTTGTTTTTCCACCTTTAAGGAGGCAATCAACAGCTAATTCAGACGCTTTCTCGTTATCTAGCAAAATGGTTGGAAAAATAACCGGCTCCATTTTACGGTCAATAAACACAACCGGGAATTGAGCTTTTCTTAATTGTTTATAGGACTCTAAGTTCCCTGTCGTTGGAAAAATAATCAAGCCGTCTACTTGCTTAGCTATTAACATATTTATATAGCTTTGCTCTTTTTCAGGGTTATCATCTGCATTACAAACGAAAATATGAAAATCATTCTGCTTACATGTATCCTCAATGACTCTTATTATCTCCGTAGTAAAGGAATGAAGGATATTAGCAACAATAACCCCGATGGTTGCTGATTTCTTTTGTTTTAAACTCTTCGCCACATAATTTGGGATATAGTGAAGATCTTTGATCGCACTCTCAATTCTTTTCTTGGTGGCTGGTGCCATATATTCATAGCGGTTGTTTATATACTGGGAAACAGTACTCTTCGAAACTCCCGCTTTAATAGCAACATCTTTCATTGTGACTTTTTCCATCTGCATCTCTCTCCTAAACCGGTTTAGTAAATCGGTTTAGTGAAAGTATAAGTGAAAACACTTACATTGGCAATACCTTTTTAAAAGATTCTGAAAACAAACTTTCCAAGTGTTATTTATAAGTTAAATCTATTACCTTTTCGCTTCTTTAAATGCTTGACTATACGCACGTGCTGTCTGCTCAAGTTCTGCAAGGTATTGCTCATTGATTTCCCGCTTCGTATTCACAAGGTTGCTTCCAATTCCCGCCGCAACAGCGCCTGCTCTCACAAAATCACCAAGGTTTTCAAGATTTACACCGCCGGTAGGCATTAATGGAATTTGCGGAAGTGGTCCGTGGACATCTTTTAAATATTTCGGACCAAACACATTTGCCGGAAACACTTTGATTAGATCTGCACCATTTTCAAAGGCAGTTAAAATTTCTGTCGGAGTTAACGCTCCAGGAATGCTTAGGACTCCATAACGTTTTGTCATTTTAATCGTTTCTATGTTCGTCGTTGGAGAAAAAACAAATTTTGCTCCGGCCATAATCGCTGCTCTTGCTGTTTCAGGATCAAGGACTGTTCCTGCACCAACAATGACTTCATCCCCAAGTTCTGCGGATAACTTTTCAATTGTCGAAAGAACTCGAGGTGTTTCAAGTGTAATTTCTAAGGCAGTAACGCCGCCGCTTTTTAAAGCATTTGCAATGGGGATAATATTTTCTTTTGATGCACCGCGAATAACAGCTACAATACCTGTCTCTTTAATTTGATCTAGTAAAGTCATAAAATCACCTTTCCTTAACGAATGACATCGTTTTCATTGTTTGATAGAATTTGATCAATTTCAAATCGATCTGGAAGACCTTCAACATCTCCCTTGACCATAGTCACATGTGCACCTACTGCGTTCGCACGTTTAACAGCTTGTTCAAGCGGTAAGTCATCAATCATTCCTGAAAGAAATCCTGCTGCGAAGCCATCACCCGCTCCAACGGGATCAACAACATGCTTGACTGGAATACCAGATACTTTTCTTGTTTCATTTTCGGTAAAATAGATAGCTCCTTCTGCCCCGATCTTTAACACAACAATCGATGCGCCCAACTGTAAAAAACGTTTTCCAATTTCTTCAGGTTCGTCAACCCCAAATATAAATTGACCTTCTTCAACACCAGGCAGAATAATATCCGCTTCAGAAGCAATCTTCAGTAATACTTCTCTAGCCAAATCTTCTTCCCAAAGTTTTTTTCGAAGGTTCGGATCAAAAACGACCTTTACATTTCTCTCTTTTGCGATTTTGATAGCTTCATAGACCGTTTCACGGCAGCTCTCGCTGAGTGCTGGAGTAATTCCCGTGATATGGAGATATTTGGCTTGGCCAATATAGTCCTTATCTAAATCTTCCTTTGTCATCCTACTTGCGGCAGAACCTTTTCGATAATAATAAATATTGATCACGCCTTCGCGTTTATGTTCTTTAAAATACATCCCTGTTGGGGCTTCATCTGTTAGTTGAACCGTACGAACATCGACCCCTTCACCGCGGATAAACGAAAGCATGCCTTTCCCAAATTCATCATTCCCTACTTTACTGATCCAGCCTGCCTGATGACCAAGCCTAGATAAACCAATGGCTACATTCGACTCAGCTCCCCCATACCTTTTCGAAAACTGCTGCGAATATCTTAGCGGCCCCTCCGCCTCAGGAGTAAACAGCACCATCGTTTCTCCAATGGTTACAACGTCCATCACTTTTCCCCCTAACTCACTTACTGTATCCCATTCTTGCTGATATCCTTTCAGTGGTTACTAATAAATTGCTTACAATTCTGTCCTTATGCATGAGCATTCTCTCTTTTGGACCAGCAACACTTACCGCTGCCTTTATCCTCTTGCTTACATCATAGACAGGTGCTGCAATACAAAGTAATCCTTCTTCATTTTCTTCTTCTTCAAACGTATAGCCTAGTTCAAAAAACTCAGATAATTGCAATTCCAAAGCCTGACGATCTGTAATCGTCTTTGGTGTAATCGCCTTCAATTCAATCTTACTTAAAATCTCTTCCCTCTCACGAAAAGGAAGGAAAGTTAAGAATGCTTTTCCCAAACCAGTACAATAAACTGGCCTTTGCATTCCAATATAAGCACTTGTCCGTATGGAACGCTCAAACTCAAACTTATTTACATAAACCACTTTGTCTTCTGAAAGGACCGCCATAAAAACGGTCTCCTCTACTGTATTCATTAATTCTTGCAAATACGGTTGAGATTCGGTTACGAAATCAAAGGAATCTAGTGCTTTTGAACCCAGTTGAATAAGGTTCGCACCAAGTTTATACTTTTTTGAAGCTGATTGTGATAAATAGCTTTGATTGTATAGGGTTTGAATCAGATTAAAGGTACTACTCTGGGGCCAGCCTAGTTTGTCACTCATTTCTTTCACGGTTAATCCATCAGGATATTGAGCAAGCAATTCAAAAATTTGTAAAACGCGCAGTGCAGACTTAACGGTCAAAATAACACCTCACTTTAAAATCACATATGTGATTGTATATATGAATCATATATTCGTTTATTGAGGGTGTCAATGCATTCTCTTTAAATATTGAGAAAATAATAAAAAAAACACTCACAAATGTTGATTGACAACATTTGTGAGTGTTTTTTGATACCGGTGGTCGGGGTCGAACCGACACTC
>NZ_JAUSZQ010000003.1:0-2500 GCF_030817695.1 Neobacillus niacini
TTTACTGTAGCCTGATATTGAATTTTGGTACAGCTTGTACAGGATAGGTAGGAGCCTGAGAAACCGGAGCGCCAGCTTCGGTGGAGGCGTCGGTGGATACTACCCTGGCTGTATTGAAATTCTAACCCTCACCCCTGATCGGGGTGGGAGACAGTGTCAGGTGGGCAGTTTGACTGGGGCGGTCGCCTCCTAAAGAGTAACGGAGGCGCCCAAAGGTTCCCTCAGAATGGTTGGAAATCATTCGCAGAGTGTAAAGGCACAAGGGAGCTTGACTGCGAGACCTACAAGTCGAGCAGGGACGAAAGTCGGGCTTAGTGATCCGGTGGTTCCGCATGGAAGGGCCATCGCTCAACGGATAAAAGCTACCCCGGGGATAACAGGCTTATCTCCCCCAAGAGTCCACATCGACGGGGAGGTTTGGCACCTCGATGTCGGCTCATCGCATCCTGGGGCTGTAGTCGGTCCCAAGGGTTGGGCTGTTCGCCCATTAAAGCGGTACGCGAGCTGGGTTCAGAACGTCGTGAGACAGTTCGGTCCCTATCCGTCGTGGGCGCAGGAAATTTGAGAGGAGCTGTCCTTAGTACGAGAGGACCGGGATGGACGCACCGCTGGTGTACCAGTTGTCTTGCCAAAGGCATCGCTGGGTAGCTATGTGCGGACGGGATAAGTGCTGAAAGCATCTAAGCATGAAGCCCCCCTCAAGATGAGATTTCCCATAGCGTCAAGCTAGTAAGAACCCTGAAAGATGATCAGGTTGATAGGTCAGAGGTGGAAGCGTGGTAACATGTGGAGCTGACTGATACTAATCGTTCGAGGACTTAACCAATTTTAAATGCGAACTCGTTTTACAAACTTCTTCTGAAATTATCTAGTTTTGAGGGAATGATACCTCAAATTTTATAGTCTGGCAGCAATGGCGAGAAGGTCACACCCGTTCCCATACCGAACACGGAAGTTAAGCTTCTCAGCGCCGATGGTAGTTGGGACTTTGTCCCTGTGAGAGTAGGACGTTGCCAGGCGGAAGACAGAAATATCCTTTCTGTCTTTTTTAATCCCATTTAAAAAAATGGAAAAAAATTTCTGTTGTTTGATAACACCGATGGTGTTATGATATAAAAGTCGCTCAGAAAACAACTTATCAATTTTAATCTACTTCTAGTAAATTGGAAATATTTTATAATTGATATAGTAGTAGAAACGCGATATACTATTTACTCCTGTCGCTTTAACAGATGACATTGCTCTTTGAAAACTAAACAAACAAGAACGTCAACAAACAATTTTTTAGCTTCTTCTATAGAAAGCTAAGCCAACGTAACAAATGAGCTAATCAACTTTCTTGGAGAGTTTGATCCTGGCTCAGGACGAACGCTGGCGGCGTGCCTAATACATGCAAGTCGAGCGAATCATAAGGTGCTTGCACCTTATGGTTAGCGGCGGACGGGTGAGTAACACGTGGGCAACCTGCCTGTAAGACTGGGATAACTTCGGGAAACCGGGAGCTAATACCGGATAATCCTTTTCCTCTCATGAGGAAAAGCTGAAAGTCGGTTTCGGCTGACACTTACAGATGGGCCCGCGGCGCATTAGCTAGTTGGTGAGGTAACGGCTCACCAAGGCGACGATGCGTAGCCGACCTGAGAGGGTGATCGGCCACACTGGGACTGAGACACGGCCCAGACTCCTACGGGAGGCAGCAGTAGGGAATCTTCCGCAATGGACGAAAGTCTGACGGAGCAACGCCGCGTGAGCGATGAAGGCCTTCGGGTCGTAAAGCTCTGTTGTTAGGGAAGAACAAGTACCGGAGTAACTGCCGGTACCTTGACGGTACCTAACCAGAAAGCCACGGCTAACTACGTGCCAGCAGCCGCGGTAATACGTAGGTGGCAAGCGTTGTCCGGAATTATTGGGCGTAAAGCGCGCGCAGGCGGTCCTTTAAGTCTGATGTGAAAGCCCACGGCTCAACCGTGGAGGGTCATTGGAAACTGGGGGACTTGAGTACAGAAGAGGAAAGCGGAATTCCACGTGTAGCGGTGAAATGCGTAGAGATGTGGAGGAACACCAGTGGCGAAGGCGGCTTTCTGGTCTGTAACTGACGCTGAGGCGCGAAAGCGTGGGGAGCAAACAGGATTAGATACCCTGGTAGTCCACGCCGTAAACGATGAGTGCTAAGTGTTAGAGGGTTTCCGCCCTTTAGTGCTGCAGCTAACGCATTAAGCACTCCGCCTGGGGAGTACGGCCGCAAGGCTGAAACTCAAAGGAATTGACGGGGGCCCGCACAAGCGGTGGAGCATGTGGTTTAATTCGAAGCAACGCGAAGAACCTTACCAGGTCTTGACATCCTCTGACACTCCTAGAGATAGGACGTTCCCCTTCGGGGGACAGAGTGACAGGTGGTGCATGGTTGTCGTCAGCTCGTGTCGTGAGATGTTGGGTTAAGTCCCGCAACGAGCGCAACCCTTGTTCTTAGTTGCCAGCATTCAGTTGGGCACTCTAAGGA
>NZ_JAUSZQ010000003.1:12500-777500 GCF_030817695.1 Neobacillus niacini
TGGGGAGCAAACAGGATTAGATACCCTGGTAGTCCACGCCGTAAACGATGAGTGCTAAGTGTTAGAGGGTTTCCGCCCTTTAGTGCTGCAGCTAACGCATTAAGCACTCCGCCTGGGGAGTACGGCCGCAAGGCTGAAACTCAAAGGAATTGACGGGGGCCCGCACAAGCGGTGGAGCATGTGGTTTAATTCGAAGCAACGCGAAGAACCTTACCAGGTCTTGACATCCTCTGACACTCCTAGAGATAGGACGTTCCCCTTCGGGGGACAGAGTGACAGGTGGTGCATGGTTGTCGTCAGCTCGTGTCGTGAGATGTTGGGTTAAGTCCCGCAACGAGCGCAACCCTTGTTCTTAGTTGCCAGCATTCAGTTGGGCACTCTAAGGAGACTGCCGGTGACAAACCGGAGGAAGGTGGGGATGACGTCAAATCATCATGCCCCTTATGACCTGGGCTACACACGTGCTACAATGGATGGTACAAAGGGCTGCAAGACCGCGAGGTTTAGCCAATCCCATAAAACCATTCTCAGTTCGGATTGTAGGCTGCAACTCGCCTACATGAAGCCGGAATCGCTAGTAATCGCGGATCAGCATGCCGCGGTGAATACGTTCCCGGGCCTTGTACACACCGCCCGTCACACCACGAGAGTTTGTAACACCCGAAGTCGGTGGGGTAACCGCAAGGAGCCAGCCGCCTAAGGTGGGACAGATGATTGGGGTGAAGTCGTAACAAGGTAGCCGTATCGGAAGGTGCGGCTGGATCACCTCCTTTCTAAGGATAATGCAGTCCTTGTGGACTGATAAAACGTTGACTGTTACTTGTTTGTTTAGTTTTGAGGGAGTAATTCTCTCAAAGCTTTTTTTAATCGTTCTTTGAAAACTAGATAATCGTAAGAAGAAGTCAAAGTAAAACCGAGAATCGCCATTTTAGTTTTTCTCTCTTATTTAATAAGAGTATAACCATTTAGGTTAAGTTAGAAAGGGCGCACGGTGGATGCCTTGGCACTAGGAGCCGATGAAGGACGGGACTAACACCGATATGCTTCGGGGAGCTGTAAGTAAGCTTTGATCCGGAGATTTCCGAATGGGGGAACCCACTGCTCGTAATGGAGCAGTATCTTTACCTGAATACATAGGGTATTGAAGGCAGACCCGGGGAACTGAAACATCTAAGTACCCGGAGGAAGAGAAAGCAAAACGCGATTCCCTGAGTAGCGGCGAGCGAAACGGGACATAGCCCAAACCAAGAGGCTTGCCTCTTGGGGTTGTAGGACACTCAACATGGAGTTACAAAGGAACGGGGTAGATGAAGCGACCTGGAAAGGTCCGTCATAGAAGGTAAAAACCCTGTAGTTGAAACTTCGTTCCCTCCTGAGTGGATCCTGAGTACGGCCGGACACGTGAAATCCGGTCGGAAGCTGGGAGGACCATCTCCCAAGGCTAAATACTCCCTAGTGACCGATAGTGAACCAGTACCGTGAGGGAAAGGTGAAAAGCACCCCGGAAGGGGAGTGAAAGAGATCCTGAAACCGTGTGCCTACAAGTAGTCAGAGCCCGTTCATGGGTGATGGCGTGCCTTTTGTAGAATGAACCGGCGAGTTACGATCCCATGCAAGGTTAAGTTGAAGAGACGGAGCCGCAGCGAAAGCGAGTCTGAATAGGGCGAATGAGTATGTGGTCGTAGACCCGAAACCAGGTGATCTACCCATGTCCAGGGTGAAGTCCAGGTAACACTGGATGGAGGCCCGAACCCACGCACGTTGAAAAGTGCGGGGATGAGGTGTGGGTAGCGGAGAAATTCCAATCGAACTTGGAGATAGCTGGTTCTCTCCGAAATAGCTTTAGGGCTAGCCTCACGTTGTAAGAGTCTTGGAGGTAGAGCACTGTTTGGACTAGGGGCCCTCATCGGGTTACCGAATTCAGACAAACTCCGAATGCCAAAGACTTATCCGTGGGAGTCAGACTGCGAGTGATAAGATCCGTAGTCAAAAGGGAAACAGCCCAGACCACCAGCTAAGGTCCCAAAGTTTACGTTAAGTGGAAAAGGATGTGGAGTTGCTTAGACAACCAGGATGTTGGCTTAGAAGCAGCCACCATTTAAAGAGTGCGTAATAGCTCACTGGTCGAGTGACTCTGCGCCGAAAATGTACCGGGGCTAAACGTAACACCGAAGCTGTGGATTGACACCGTATGGTGTCAGTGGTAGGAGAGCGTTCTAAGGGCGTTGAAGCTAGACCGTAAGGACTGGTGGAGCGCTTAGAAGTGAGAATGCCGGTATGAGTAGCGAAAGATGGGTGAGAATCCCATCCACCGTATGCCTAAGGTTTCCTGAGGAAGGCTCGTCCTCTCAGGGTTAGTCGGGACCTAAGCCGAGGCCGAAAGGCGTAGGCGATGGACAACAGGTTGATATTCCTGTACCACCTCTTTATCGTTTGAGTGATGGGGGGACGCAGGAGGATAGGGTAAGCGCACTGTTGGATATGTGCGTGTAAGCAGTTAGGCTGGTAAGTAGGAAAATCCGCTTACCATTAAGGCTGAGCTGTAATGCCGAGGGAAATATAGTACCGAAGTTCCTGATTCCACACTGCCAAGAAAAGCCTCTAGCGAGATAAAAGGTGCCCGTACCGCAAACCGACACAGGTAGGCGAGGAGAGAATCCTAAGGTGAGCGAGAGAACTCTCGTTAAGGAACTCGGCAAAATGACCCCGTAACTTCGGGAGAAGGGGTGCTTTTTGAGGTGAATAGCCTCGAAGAGCCGCAGTGAATAGGCCCAGGCGACTGTTTAGCAAAAACACAGGTCTCTGCGAAGCCGCAAGGCGAAGTATAGGGGCTGACGCCTGCCCGGTGCTGGAAGGTTAAGAGGAGGGGTTAGCGCAAGCGAAGCTCTGAATCGAAGCCCCAGTAAACGGCGGCCGTAACTATAACGGTCCTAAGGTAGCGAAATTCCTTGTCGGGTAAGTTCCGACCCGCACGAAAGGCGTAACGATCTGGGCACTGTCTCAACGAGAGACTCGGTGAAATTATAGTACCTGTGAAGATGCAGGTTACCCGCGACAGGACGGAAAGACCCCGTGGAGCTTTACTGTAGCCTGATATTGAATTTTGGTACAGCTTGTACAGGATAGGTAGGAGCCTGAGAAGCCGGAGCGCCAGCTTCGGTGGAGGCGTCGGTGGGATACTACCCTGGCTGTATTGAAATTCTAACCCTCACCCCTGATCGGGGTGGGAGACAGTGTCAGGTGGGCAGTTTGACTGGGGCGGTCGCCTCCTAAAGAGTAACGGAGGCGCCCAAAGGTTCCCTCAGAATGGTTGGAAATCATTCGCAGAGTGTAAAGGCACAAGGGAGCTTGACTGCGAGACCTACAAGTCGAGCAGGGACGAAAGTCGGGCTTAGTGATCCGGTGGTTCCGCATGGAAGGGCCATCGCTCAACGGATAAAAGCTACCCCGGGGATAACAGGCTTATCTCCCCCAAGAGTCCACATCGACGGGGAGGTTTGGCACCTCGATGTCGGCTCATCGCATCCTGGGGCTGTAGTCGGTCCCAAGGGTTGGGCTGTTCGCCCATTAAAGCGGTACGCGAGCTGGGTTCAGAACGTCGTGAGACAGTTCGGTCCCTATCCGTCGTGGGCGCAGGAAATTTGAGAGGAGCTGTCCTTAGTACGAGAGGACCGGGATGGACGCACCGCTGGTGTACCAGTTGTCTTGCCAAAGGCATCGCTGGGTAGCTATGTGCGGACGGGATAAGTGCTGAAAGCATCTAAGCATGAAGCCCCCCTCAAGATGAGATTTCCCATAGCGTCAAGCTAGTAAGAACCCTGAAAGATGATCAGGTTGATAGGTCAGAGGTGGAAGCGTGGTAACATGTGGAGCTGACTGATACTAATCGTTCGAGGACTTAACCAATTTTTAAGGTGAACTCGTTTTACAAACTTCTTCTGAAATTATCTAGTTTTGAGGGAATGATACCTCAATTTAATAGTCTGGCAATAATGGCGAGAAGGTCACACCCGTTCCCATACCGAACACGGAAGTTAAGCTTCTCAGCGCCGATGGTAGTTGGGACTTTGTCCCTGTGAGAGTAGGACGTTGCCAGGCAAACTGAAACACAACCTGATTAAGGTTGTGTTTTTTTTGCTGTCTGAAAGGAAAAGGTTGAAAGTAAAAAAGTGAATTCAGATTCGTGCCCGTTTAATGCCATTATCAGTGAAATTGGTAACGATTAAACGCCAACGGAATCAAACCCCACTATTTGATAAAGTAACTGCTAATTACAAAAAAACACTTTAATTAATTAAAGGAGAAAGAAGGATAAAAAGGATGTAATAGAGAAATCAGATGTTTAGAAGCCCAAATAAAGGAGGATAATGATTCAATGAAACTAGTAACTATTAATAAAAATGGCAAGCACGTGTTAGGAGTAAAAGTGGAGAATGGCATAATTGACCTTGAAGAAGCACTAAAAGAGAGCCCCGCCAATCAAGTACATACAAATATCATGGAGGTTATCGCAGGTGGTCATGAAGTCATCTCTGCACTCGAGGACTATATTTCGAACCTGCCAATAGAAAATAAAACAAGCTATCTCAAAAATGAAGATGATGTTGAGTGGGGACCTTGTGTCACACAACCGAACAAGATTATCTGTGTAGGTTTAAATTATCGCAAACATGCTGATGAAACAAAGTCTCCATATCCAGAAGTACCAATATTGTTTAGTAAATTTAATAATTCATTAACAGGACATAAATGTGAGATTGCTGTGCCAAAAGTGACCCAAAGGCTGGATTACGAGGTTGAATTGGGGGTTGTAATTGGGAAGGAAGCGAAGTATGTAAGTAAAGAAAATGCATTAGATTATGTATTTGGCTACTGTACAGCAAATGATTTATCAGCACGTGATCTGCAAAAAAGGACACACCAATGGTTACTTGGAAAAACATGTGACGACTTCAGTCCTATCGGTCCATATCTAGTTACAGCGGATGAAGTCGGCGATCCTAATAATTTACAATTAAAAACCTATGTAAATGGTGAAATACGGCAAGAATCAAATACGTCTGATATGATTTTTTATGTAGATGAAATTGTCAGCTATATTTCACAGCACATGACTCTTACACCTGGAGATGTGATTCTTACTGGTACTCCAGCGGGTGTAATCATAGGCTATCCAAAGGAAAAGAGAATTTACCTAAAGCCTGGTGATGTAGTAACCGTTGAAGTTGAAAAATTAGGTACACTAACTAATACATTAATTGAAGAAAAATAATTTTTAGGTGAGAGCCAGGCAATTAACTTGCCTGGTCCTCCAATAATTAGCGCCCCGTATATAAACTAAACACCTCATCCCAACTCCACTTTTCATAAAAGGAACTCCCGAGATTGATATTTTTTATCCATACGGCCTCTCCAGATTTATAGGTGGGAGAAATCATCACATCTGCATTCTTTCGGTCAGTTCTAATCCAGATCAAATTATTCTTAACAATTTCTGGTCTGAAATCTCCATTTTTTTCAGAAGGAAAAGTGACTTGGGTTTGTTTATTATCTAAAAGATTGATCTTATATAGGCTTGGTAATGCTGTTTCGTCTATTTCCTCAGAATCATTTTCCTTCGAACGAGACACAATTATGGTTCGATTATTTTGCCATGTCAAATCACGATCTACAAAACCCCTTGGAGTGAGGGTGTCATTTTCCATAGATGGGACTCTTAAAACATGCGTTCTTTTATTGGAAGTTGCTTCTCGCCCACCACCACTTACATAGCCCAACAATCCATTATATGGAGCCCATTGGAACCATGCAGATTCATTTAACATTTCATCCATCTTTTGAAATGTTTTTCCGTTAGTTGATAAGACACATAACGTGTTTCCATCAGCCGATAAGGAGGCGGTAGGAATTAACAAAAAGCTAATCCACTTCTTATCATTTGACCATTTAAATGCACTAGTAGAAGCAAATACTTCATTTTCGCCAATCTTAATCGTATAAAAATGCTTAACAGCAGGCTTTTCTTTTTTTCTCAAAATCACATTTGATAAAATAATATCAGATTGAGGGTCTGCACTTTTTTTTGTTGAAATAAGTAAACCATTGCCGGTTGGGAGCCAAGAGAAACTTTCTATATTCTTCCGAATAGGCATAAATTGACCTAATTGGCTGGTATGTAAAATATAAAGTTTACTTGCAACCTGGAATCCAATTGTATTTTCATTTGGGGACCATTGAAAGTTCCCACCAACATTTTCTTTTACCTTAAAATGTCTGTTGCTCTTTATATTGTAGAGCCAGAGATTCATCATATCCCCTTCCATGGCGCCCTTTAAATAAGCAACCCAGCTGCCATCGAATGACCATTTCGGATATCTTACATATCCCGTACCTGTTAGCATTATTTCTTTATCTTTTAGTTTTATCCATAAATGATTGTTTCTTACAAAAGCGGCTTTTAAATTTTCCTTAGGTTCCGCTGAGGCAGCAACAGAAAAAAAGGAAAATACCAAAATAGCCAATAAAAGTATCTTTTTTAGCACGAATGTCACCACCTATTATCTTTAAATCTTATAATTCCCAATAAAAGGGTAAAAGTATGTTTTTAAATTTTTATCTATAGATGATCTTGAAAAGCTATTAGAAATTCAGGGAAAACTTTACCACCCCGAGGTCGAGGCTCAAAAAGAATAATAGTGAAATAATACTAGGCTTTGACCTGTCAAATGGCAGGTCTTGTTTAAATGAAATGAAAAGTTTATTAAAAAAGGTTAAACTAACAGGTACAACTAATAAATGGGCAAGAGGAGAACAGGAGGGTATAAATGTTAGAGAATGGTTTTATGATGGTAGTGATTATTTTACTTATTAACATTGTTTATGTTTCATTTTTTACGATAAGAATGATTCTAACGTTAAAGGGTCAGCGGTATTTGGCTGCAGGCTTGAGTATGGTTGAAGTGGTGATCTATGTTTTAGGTCTTGGTCTTGTTTTAAATAACTTAAATGAAGTTCAAAACCTAATTGCTTACGCCGTTGGTTATGGGATTGGTGTCATCGTAGGGATGAAAATTGAAGAAAAACTGGCTTTAGGTTATATTACGGTAAATGTAATTACAAAGGAATATGATATAAATTTACCTAAGGTATTAAGGGAGAAGGGATTTGGGGTGACCGATTGGGCTGCTCATGGGCTCGAGGGAGATCGGATGGCACTTCAAATATTGACACCAAGAAAATTTGAACTCAAATTATATGAAACGATAAAAAGTTTGGACCCAAAAGCATTCATCATCTCCTATGAACCAAAAGCAATCCATGGGGGATTTTGGGTAAAATCGGTGAAAAGAGGGAAACTATTTTCATGAGTAAAAAGAAAATGCAATTTGAAGTTCAGGAAAATGAAAGTATTGAAGCTTGCCTGGAACGGATGAAAAAACAGGGGTATATACCTGTTCGCCGTACGGAAAAACCGGTATTTCAGGAGGTAGTGAATGGGAAGGAAACTTCCTATGAACCGGTCGGAAGGCAGATTGTATTTGAAGCTATCCATGCCGAGTAAAAACGAACATTATAATTTCCAGAAATAAAATCGTTCGTTTTTATTGACCATTTGCGCCTTAAATTGTAATATAAAGGTGTCAAAAAAATATATAACGTAACACCCTCGTATAATAATGGGAATATGGCCCATAAGTATCTACCCAATTACCGTAAATGATTGGACTATGAGGGGAAGTGGAAGTGCCTGAAACGTTTACTCGTTTCATGGTCATTTACTGTGCCGATTTCAGCCCGGACAGACTGCTTTCTCTCATTTCATGAAATTGGGGAAGTATCTGTTTTGGGCTTTTTATATTGGTAAAGTAAGAAAAGCGTAAGCACCGGGGAAAAAATGAACTACTTTTTTCCTAGGGAAAAATGCAGTTCATTTTTTCCATGGCAGCTTGCGTTAGACAAAGGGGAGAGAACATGAATCCGATTGTGGCGGTTATAATGGGAAGCAAATCCGATTGGGAAACGATGAAGCATACCTGTGAAATCCTTGACCGGTTAGAGGTTCCTTATGAAAAAAAGGTGGTTTCAGCCCACCGCACTCCTGATTTGATGTTTGAATTTGCTGAGAATGCCAGGGTAAGAGGTATTAAGGTAATCATCGCTGGTGCAGGCGGCGCTGCACATCTGCCAGGTATGGTTGCTGCAAAGACGACATTGCCAGTGATTGGCGTTCCTGTTCAATCGAAGGCATTGAATGGAATGGATTCTCTATTATCGATTGTACAAATGCCTGCAGGGGTCCCGGTGGCAACGGTAGCAATCGGAAAAGCAGGAGCAACAAATGCCGGGTTACTAGCAGCTCAGATTATATCGATTAACGAATTGAAATTACAAGAACGACTCGAGCAAGTCCGCATAGAAGCAAAAATGGCAGCAATAGAAAGTAGTGATGAGCTTGTCTAATAAAACTATTTTGCCGGGACAAACAATTGGAATTATTGGCGGTGGTCAGCTGGGAAGGATGATGGCTCTTTCTGCTAGAGCAATGGGTTATCGAATTGCTGTATTAGACCCTGTTGAAGATTCTCCTTGCGGCCAGGTGGCGGATTATAAGGTAATTGGGGACTATGATGATCTAGAGGCGATTAGGAAACTAGCGGAAGTCAGCGATGTCATTACTTACGAATTTGAAAATATCGATGCTGAAGCACTTGAATGGCTTTGTGATCAAGCATATGTGCCACAGGGTAAGAGTTTACTTGAAATTACGCAGGACCGGGTGAAAGAAAAAGGTGCAATTGCAAACGCAGGCGTCAAGGTGGCACCATATGCAGTCATCAATTCTCTGAATGACCTTCATGAACATTGTGAACAGCTTGGCTATCCTCTTGTATTGAAAACTGCACGAGGCGGCTATGACGGCAAAGGGCAGGTTGTTATAAAAAGTCATCAGGATATTGAAAAGGCTAGAGTACTTCTTGATAACGGACAATGTATTCTAGAAAAATGGATTTCTTTTTCTAAAGAAATTTCCGTCATTATCACAAGAAATTCAAATGGTGAAAGTGCAGTATTTCCGGTTGGAGAAAATATTCATCAGGATAATATTCTCCACCAAACGATTGCTCCAGCACGTATTAGTAAACAGGCGGAGGATAAAGCCATTCAATCCGCAATACAACTCGCTAATGCATTTGAGTTAGTTGGAACACTAGCGGTTGAAATGTTTTTAACAGCGGGGGATATCATTTATATAAATGAACTCGCTCCTAGACCGCATAATTCTGGGCATTATACAATTGAAGCATGTGAAACATCACAATTCGAACAACATATCAGGGCTGTGTGTAACCTGCCCCTTGGTAAAACAGAGCTATTAAAGCCAGCGGTCATGGTTAACATACTAGGAGAGCATGTTCAAAACATGTTAGATAATCTTACAAAAGTAAATGATTGGAAAGTTCATTTATATGGTAAAAAAGAGGCAATACTAAAACGAAAGATGGGGCATGTAACGATACTTTGTGATTCTGTTGAGAATGCCCTTGAAGCAGTTAATAACAGTTACATTTGGGAAGAAAAAAGTTTGGAGGCCAAAAGATGATTGATCGTTATACACGACCTGAAATGGGTGCGATTTGGACAGAGGAAAACCGCTTTAAAGCTTGGCTTGAGGTTGAAATTCTTGCATGTGAAGCATGGGCAGAGTTAGGTGAGATTCCGAAACAAGACGTAAAGAAGCTTCGTGAAAATGCATCCTTTAATATTGACCGGATTAAGGAAATCGAAGAAGAAACTAGACATGATGTGGTTGCCTTTACTCGCGCAGTATCCGAGACATTAGGGGAAGAGCGCAAATGGGTGCATTACGGTTTAACTTCAACGGATGTAGTTGATACCGCACTTTCTTACTTATTAAAGCAAGCCAATGCGATTATCCGGAAGGACCTTGAAACCTTTATTGAAATCCTAAAGAATAAAGCGATCGAGCATAAATTTACTGTCATGATGGGTCGTACGCACGGGGTACATGCTGAACCGACTACTTTTGGATTAAAGCTTGCTCTTTGGTATGAAGAAATGAAACGTAACTTGGAACGGTTTAATCATGCTGCTACTGGCGTCGAGTTTGGGAAAATTTCCGGAGCAGTTGGAACTTACGCTAATATCAACCCGTTTGTTGAACAATATGTGTGTGAAAAACTTGGTACCCAGCCTGCACCAATTTCCACCCAAACCTTGCAGCGCGACCGTCACGCACACTATATGTCCACTCTTGCATTGATTGCTACTTCGATTGAAAAATTCGCCGTGGAAGTTCGCGGATTACAAAAAAGTGAAACGCGTGAAGTAGAAGAGTTTTTTGCAAAAGGACAAAAAGGCTCATCTGCCATGCCTCATAAACGAAACCCAATTGGGTCTGAAAATATGACTGGTTTGGCCCGTGTGATTCGCGGCTACATGATGACAGCCTATGAAAATGTTCCACTATGGCATGAACGCGATATTTCACACTCTTCTGCAGAGCGTATCATTTTACCGGATGCGACGATTGCCTTGAACTACATGTTGAATCGTTTCGGCAACATCATTAAAAACCTAACAGTTTATCCGGAAAACATGAAACGTAACATGGACCGGACGCTCGGTTTGATTTATTCTCAGAGAGTTCTTCTGGCGTTAATCGACAAAGGTTTATCTCGTGAAGAGGCATATGATACCGTTCAGCCAAAAACAATGGAATCATGGGAAAAGCAAGTTCCTTTCCGCGGTTTGATTGAAGAAGAGCCAAAAATTACAAGCCTGCTTTCAGCAGAAGAAATCGCTGACTGCTTTGATTACAACTATCACCTGCAACATGTTAATACCATCTTTGACCGATTAGGGTTAAATGGTTAATTAAAAAATAATAAGGGTGCAAAGCACCCTTTACTTATCTTGAAGATTCCCAATATTTGAAATTAGGAGTGATTCTTTATGAAAGAACTTCTTTATGAAGGTAAAGCGAAGCGAATTTTTAGTACGGAAGATGAGCAAACAGTTTTGATTGAATATAAGGATTCGGCAACAGCTTTCAACGGGCAGAAGAAGGCAGATATTACTGGCAAGGGTCGTTTGAATAACGAAATTACTAGTTTGCTATTTTTAAAGCTTCAGGAACAGGGCATCCCATCGCATTTCATTAAGCGTATTTCTGAAACAGAACAGCTGGTAAAGAGGGTAACCATTATCCCGCTTGAAGTGGTCGTTCGCAATATCGCTGCCGGAAGTCTTTCAAAGCGATTAGGAATCGAAGAGGGTAAGGAATTAACAAAGCCATTAGTTGAATTTTATTTGAAAAATGATGATCTTGGTGACCCATTACTAACCAGACCCCATATCTATGAATTGAACATAGCAACAAAAAAGGAAATTACCATCCTAAAGAAAAAAGCCCTAAAAATTAATACATTTTTATCAAGCTTTTTTAACGAATTAGGAATTAATCTTATAGACTTTAAACTTGAGTTTGGTAAAGACGCTGAAGGCAGCATTTTATTAGCAGATGAGATATCACCAGACACTTGTAGACTTTGGGACAAAAAGACAAATGAAAAGCTCGATAAAGATGTATTTCGTCGTGACCTTGGCAGTTTAACAGAAGCATATGAAACCATTTTAGCGAGATTAGGGGGAAAACAGCATGTTTAAGGTAAAGGTATATGTCACGTTAAGAGAAAGTGTATTGGATCCACAAGGTAAGGCAGTAACGCATTCACTGCATTCATTAAATTATCCAGAAGTATCCGATGTACGAATCGGTAAATATATGGAACTAACGATCGAAAAATCAGAACGCGACCTTGATGAAGTGATCAATGAGATTTGCAGCAAGCTATTAGCCAATACAGTCATTGAAGACTACCGTTATGAAGTAGAGGAGTGTGTTCCTCAGTGAAGTTTGCAGTCATCGTTTTTCCGGGGTCTAACTGTGATATCGATATGTACCATGCGATTAAGGATGAACTTGGTGAACAGGTTGAATATGTTTGGCATGACACTGAGAGCTTAGATGAGTTTGATGGAATTTTACTTCCTGGCGGCTTTTCATACGGTGATTATTTACGTACAGGAGCCATTGCACGTTTTAGTAAGGTCATGCAAGCAGTCGTAAAAGCAGCAGAAGCAGGGAAACCGATTCTAGGTGTTTGCAACGGATTCCAGATTTTATTGGAAGCAGGATTGCTGCCTGGGGCCATGAGACGAAATGAAAGTCTATCATTTATCTGTAAGCCAGTTGATTTAAAAGTAGTGAACAATCAGACGATGTTTTCTGCTGTCTACACGCAAGGTGAAACCATTTCAATCCCTGTCGCTCATGGTGAAGGAAACTACTATTGTGATGAAGAAACGCTTGCTAAGCTTAAAGAAAATAACCAAATCGTTTTTACTTACCAAGATAACCCGAACGGAAGTTTAGAAGATATAGCAGGAATTATCAATGAAACAGGAAATGTCCTCGGGATGATGCCACACCCTGAAAGAGCCGTTGATGAGTTATTAGGCGGAGCAGATGGACTCAAATTATTTCAATCGATTGTAAGAAGCTGGAGGGAAGCAAATGTTGTTAAAGCATGAACCAAGACCAGATCAAGTAAAGACAGAAAAACTTTATCAGCAAATGGGCTTATCCGATGAAGAATTCACCCAGGTTGAAAACATTCTTGGCCGAACACCGAACTACACTGAAACAGGCCTTTTCTCGGTTATGTGGTCTGAGCATTGCAGTTATAAAAACTCTAAACCAGTCCTAAGAAAATTCCCAACGACGGGTGAGCGTGTTCTTCAGGGACCTGGAGAAGGGGCAGGAATTGTTGATATCGGTGATAATCAAGCGGTTGTGTTTAAAATCGAAAGTCATAACCACCCATCAGCCATCGAGCCATATCAAGGGGCGGCTACAGGTGTTGGCGGAATTATCCGCGATATTTTTTCAATGGGTGCACGTCCTATAGCTCTATTAAACTCACTTCGTTTCGGAGAACTTGATGAATCCGCTAGAGTACGCTACCTATTCAAAGAAGTTGTAGCTGGAATCGCTGGCTACGGTAACTGTATCGGAATTCCAACGGTTGGCGGCGAAATTCAATTTGAACCATGTTATGAGGGCAACCCGTTAGTAAATGCGATGTGTGTTGGTTTAATCGATCATAAAGATATTAAAAAAGGTCTTGCCCAAGGTGTTGGCAATACAGTGATGTATGTTGGAGCGAAAACAGGCCGTGACGGAATTCATGGTGCAACGTTCGCTTCTGAAGAGCTAACAGACCAGTCCGATGAAAATCGTCCAGCGGTTCAGGTTGGCGACCCATTCATGGAAAAACTTTTACTAGAAGCATGCCTTGAATTGATTCAATCAGATGCTCTTGTCGGTATTCAGGATATGGGTGCTGCGGGATTAACAAGTTCTTCAGCTGAAATGGCAAGTAAAGCGGGAATGGGTATTGAAATGAATTTAGACCTCGTTCCACAGCGTGAAACTGGTATGACTGCTTATGAAATGATGCTTTCTGAATCACAAGAGCGTATGCTGATTGTTGTTACAAAGGGAAGAGAACAGGAAATCAAAGATCTATTTACTAAATACGATTTGGAAGCAGTAGCAATCGGTACTGTAACAGATGATAAGAAACTACGTTTGCTGCAGCATGGCGAAATCGTCGCAGATGTTCCAGTAGATGCATTAGCTGAGGACGCACCTGTTTATCATAAGCCATCAAAAGAACCAATTTATTATCAGGAATTCCAGGCATTAGAAGTGGAAGTCCCACAGGTTGAAGATTTAAATGAAACATTAAAACAAATTCTTAGCCAGCCTACAGTGGCAAGCAAGGAATGGGTTTATAATCAATACGATTATATGGTACGTACGAATACAGTCGTTTCACCTGGTTCAGACGCCTCTGTTGTCAGAATCCGTGGAACCCGTAAGGCATTGGCAATGACGACTGATTGTAACTCACGCTATGTGTTTTTAGACCCTGAAGTAGGCGGGAAAATTGCGGTTGCTGAAGCGGCACGTAATATTGTTTGTTCAGGTGCAGAACCATTAGCGATTACAGATAACTTGAATTTTGGAAATCCAGAAAAGCCAGAAGTGTTCTGGCAGATTGAAAAAGCAGCAGATGGAATCAGCGAGGCTTGCCGAGTTCTTGAAACTCCAGTTATTGGCGGTAACGTCTCTTTATATAACGAAACAAACGGAACAGCCATTTACCCAACACCGGTCATTGGAATGGTTGGCTTAGTAACGGATATTGACCATATTACGACTCAAAACTTTAAAACGAGCGGCGACCTTATTTACTTAGTCGGAGAAACAAAGCCGGAATTTGGCGGCAGTGAGTTACAGAAACTGCAAAACGGACGTATTTTCGGTAAGGCTCCAGAACTTAATGTCCAGCTAGAAAAAGAAAGACAGAATCAAGTGTTAGCAGCTATTCGTGCAGGAGTTGTTCAATCGGCGCACGACCTTTCTGAAGGTGGTCTTGGTGTAGCGGTGGCTGAAAGTCTTTTTGGCCAAGAACAGCTTGGGGCAACGATCACAATCGAAGGCAACCCAGTAACTGCACTATTTAGCGAAACACAATCCCGCTTCCTACTAACTGTGAAAAAAGAACACCAAGCAGAGTTTGAAAGTATAGTAGCTGCCAAATTGATTGGTGAAGTAAATGATACAGCAACATTAAAAGTGAATGCTGATAATAACACGATTTTAGAAGCTTCAGTTAACGAATTGAAGGATGCCTGGAAAGGAGCTATCCCATGCTTGCTGAAATCAAGGGATTAAACGAAGAGTGTGGAGTCTTTGGTGTCTGGGGACATCCAGACTCTGCACAACTTACCTATTACGGACTCCATAGCCTGCAGCACCGCGGTCAAGAGGGTACAGGGATTGTCGTATCTAACGGAGATAAGCTTAAAGTGGTGAAAGGTGAGGGATTAGTTTCAGAGATTTTCACAGAGAACGTGATGGAAGACTTAAAAGGTACTTCTGCAATTGGGCATGTTCGCTATGCAACAGCAGGGGGCGGCGGTTATGAGAACGTCCAGCCCTTGCTGTTCCATTCCCAAACTGGAAGCCTGGCACTTGCTCATAATGGTAATTTAGTAAATGCCAATTTCTTAAAACACCAGCTTGAAACACAAGGAAGTATTTTTCAAACAAGCTCTGACACAGAAGTTTTAGCTCATTTAATCAGGAGAAGTGGATATCCCCAGTTGAAGGATCAGGTGAAAAATGCGCTTTCGATGTTAAAAGGAGCCTATGCCTATTTAATTTTAACAGAGAAGGAATTAATGGTTGCTCTCGATCCTCATGGATTAAGACCACTTTCACTTGGCTGTCTTGGAGACGCCTATGTGGTTGCTTCGGAAACCTGTGCCTTTGATGTTGTCGGGGCAGAATTTATCCGCGATATCAGACCTGGAGAATTATTAATCATCAATGAAGAGGGAATCACATCAGAACAATTTGCGTTCAATTCAACAAAGTCCATTTGTACAATGGAATATGTTTATTTTTCAAGACCTGATAGTAATATTCAAGGAATCAATGTTCATACAGCCCGTAAAAACATGGGTAAAAGATTGGCAGTAGAAGCACCAATTGAAGCGGATGTCGTAACGGGAGTTCCTGATTCTAGTATTTCTGCAGCGATTGGGTATGCCGAAGCGGCGGGCATTCCTTATGAGATGGGATTAATTAAGAACAAATATGTCGGCCGGACTTTCATTCAGCCAACCCAATCATTACGGGAGCAGGGTGTAAAGATGAAGCTTTCTGCGGTTCGCGGTGTCGTTGAAGGTAAACGTGTCGTCATGGTTGATGACTCCATTGTTCGTGGAACGACGAGCAGACGAATCGTAAGTTTGCTAAAAGAGGCAGGAGCGACAGAGGTGCATGTTGTCATCAGCTCACCGCCGATAAAAAATCCATGTTTCTATGGAATTGATACATCATCGAAAGAAGAATTAATCGCTTCAGATAAATCAGTAGAAGAAATTAGACAGCTGATTGGTGCTGATTCCTTAACGTTCCTAAGTACGGAGGGGATGGTAGGGGCCATTGTCAAAACCGAAGGAACAGAAGGTTTCTGCGTTGGCTGCTTTACAGGTAATTATCCAACAGAAATATATCCGGACACACTCCAATATTACTATCAAAAATAGGGGGGACCATCATGGCGAATGCTTATACACAGGCAGGGGTAAACATCGAAGCAGGCTATGAAGCTGTTGAGAGAATGAAAAAGCATGTACAAAAAACAGCCAGAGCTGGCGTAATAGGTGGTCTCGGCGGCTTCGGTGGTATGTTTGATTTATCATCGTTAAATTTGAAAGAACCAGTTCTTGTATCAGGAACAGATGGCGTTGGTACCAAGCTGATGATTGCTTTTTGGATGGATAAACATGAAACAATTGGCATTGATGCAGTAGCAATGTGTGTCAATGATATCGTTGTTCAAGGTGCAGAGCCTTTGTTCTTTTTAGACTATATTGCTACCGGAAAAGCAGATCCTGAAAAGATTGAAGCGATTGTTAAGGGCATAGCAGATGGCTGTGAGCAGGCAGGATGTGCACTTATCGGTGGAGAAACAGCTGAAATGCCTGGACTATACAGTGAAAATGAGTATGATCTTGCTGGATTTACGGTTGGGGCCTGTGAAAAATCTCAACTAATTACAGGAGAAAATATTAAGCCAGGCGATGTGCTAATTGGTTTAGCTTCAAGCGGAATTCATAGCAATGGTTATTCCCTTGTTCGGAAGGTTTTTAATAACTGGGCGTTAACAGAATATGTTGACGAGCTTGGCACAAGCTTGGGCGAAGAATTATTAAAACCAACGAAAATCTATGTAAAACCAATTCTTTCAGCGTTGAAAAAGTTCAACCTAAAAGGGATGGCTCACATTACTGGAGGCGGTTTTATTGAAAATATCCCTCGGATGCTTCCTAATGGACTTGGAGCAGCCTTCTTTGAAAAAAGCTGGGAAATCCCGCCGATTTTCAATCTAATCACGACGGTTGGACAAATTGACCAACAAGAAATGTATAATATCTTTAATATGGGTATCGGCATGGTGATTGCAGTTGATAAGGAGATCGCTGCAGATTTGATGGACCATTTAAAACAATCCGGAGAAACTGCCTATGAAATCGGTGTTGTAACGGCAGAAGAAGGCATTACAATTGGTGGCCGCCAATGAAAAAGATTGCTGTTTTTGCCTCAGGAAACGGAAGCAATTTTCAAGCGATCATTGATGTAGTGAAATCTGGAGAACTTGAAGCGGACATCGCAATTCTTGTTTGTGACAAGCCGGGAGCCTTTGCTATCGAGCGTGCCAATGCTGCTCGTATCCCAACTTTTGCTTTTAGCCCTAAGGAATATAGCTCTAAAGAAGCTTATGAAAAGGCGATTTTGGAAAAATTAGCGAGTTCTGGTGTCGAGTTTATTGTTCTAGCCGGTTATATGAGGCTGATTGGACCAACATTGCTCGGAGATTTCGCTGGACGTATTGTTAATATCCATCCTTCGCTTCTTCCGGCTTTTCCTGGTAAAGATGCCATTGGTCAAGCCTTGGCTGCAAAAGCGGAATGGAGCGGAGTTACCATCCACTACGTTGATGAAGGAATGGACACTGGACCCATCATCGTCCAGGAACGCGTCCGCCTTAGTGAAAAGGAAACAAGAGAGAGTCTGCAACGGAAAATACAAGATATCGAGCATAAGCTTTATCCATCCATCCTGCAAATGCTGTTAACGAGAGGGGAAGTTCAACATGACGAAAAAGCGCGCACTTATTAGTGTTTCTGATAAAAATGGTATTCTTGATTTTGCTAAAGAATTAGTCAGCTTAGGTTTTGAAATTATTTCAACGGGCGGAACGAAAAAGGCGCTTCAAGAACAAGGAGTTCCTGTTCTCAGCGTGAGTGAAGTAACCGGTTTTCCAGAAATATTGGAAGGACGTGTAAAGACGTTAAATCCGTTTATTCATGGAGGCTTACTAGCTAAACATGATGACGAACAACACCAAAAGCAGCTTGAAGAACATAACATTGATCCTATTCAAATTGTTTGTGTTAACCTTTATCCTTTTCAACAAACAATTGCAAAGCCAGATGTAACAACGGAGGACGCGATTGAGAATATTGATATCGGCGGTCCAACAATGTTACGTGCTTCTGCAAAAAATCATCAATATGTAACCGTGGTTGTTGACCCGGTTGACTATAATAAGGTAATTGAGGAATTAAAAGCAGACGGTAAAACCACGCTAGAAACACGCAGAAAGCTGGCGGCCAAGGTTTTCCGTCATACAGCAGCATATGACGCCTTAATCGCTGAATACATGACAGAACTCGCACAAGAAGAAACTCCTGAAAAATTAACCGTTACATATGAGCTGAAGCAGTCGCTCCGTTACGGGGAAAATCCACATCAAAAGGCTGCTTTTTATAAAAAACCTCTTGGTTCAACGTTCTCCATTGCTAATGCAGAACAGCTTCATGGAAAAGAGCTTTCTTATAATAATATTAACGATGCGGATGCGGCCTTGCAGATTGTGAAGGAATTTACAGAGCCTGCAGCGGTTGCAGTAAAGCATATGAATCCATGCGGTATTGGAACAGGTTCTAACAGTTTTACAGCGTTTGAAAAAGCATTTGCTGCAGATCCTATTTCCATTTTTGGCGGTATTATTGCTTTTAATAGTGAAGTGGATGCCGAGACAGCTGGCAAGCTTCATGAGATTTTCTTAGAAATCATTATTGCTCCATCTTTCTCTGAGGAAGCATTAACGATTTTAACAGCGAAAAAGAACTTACGTTTACTAACGATTCCTTTTTCTGGTGTACAAAAACCAGAGATGAAGCTGACAACAATCGAGGGCGGACTATTAGCACAGGAACAAGACCGCTTTACATTAGAAAATGCAACAATCTCTGTACCAACAAAAAGACAGCCAACTGAGCAGGAATGGGAAGCATTAAAGCTTGGCTGGAAGGTCGTAAAACATGTTAAATCGAATGCAATTGTCGTGACCAAAGAGGATATGACAGTTGGAATTGGTGCCGGTCAGATGAACCGGGTAGGTGCCGCTGAAATCGCCTTAAAACAAGCAGGTGAAAAAGCCGCAGGAGCAGCACTTGCTTCCGATGCCTTTTTCCCAATGGATGATACCGTAGAAGCTGCAGCAAAAGCGGGAATTACAGCAATCATTCAGCCTGGCGGTTCCATCCGCGACGAAGATTCTATCAAAAAAGCGGATGAATATGGAATTGCTATGGTCTTTACCGGAGTTAGACATTTTAAACATTAAAATGAGGTGAGTTGGAATGAAGGTTCTAATCATTGGCCGAGGCGGAAGAGAACATGCACTGTGCCGAAAGGTAAGTGAAAGCACGCTAGTAGAAAAAGTATTTGTTGCTCCTGGTAACCACGGGATGGAAGATGTTGCAGAACGTGTTGCGATCGACGAAAGTAACCATGAACAACTTATTCAATTCGCGACAGAACAAGGAATTGGTTTAACAATTATCGGACCAGAAGTGCCTTTACTAGAAGGGTTAGCAGATAAATTTGAAGCTGAAGGTCTAGCAGTGTTTGGACCACGAAAATTGGCAGCTGAAATTGAAGGCAGTAAGTCGTTCGCAAAGGAAATCATGAGGAAATATGAAATCCCTACTGCAGATTATGCTGTATTCACCAACTACGATGAAGCAAAGAAGTATATTGAAGAAAAAGGTGCTCCCATCGTTATTAAAGCTGACGGATTAGCAGCTGGAAAAGGCGTTACAGTTGCATTAACACTAGAAGAGGCATTACAAAGTACGGAAGAAATGCTCGTTGGGCAAAAATTTGGCGAAGCTTCAGCACGCGTGGTAATTGAAGAGTTTTTGAGCGGTGAAGAATTCTCCCTTATGGCGTTTGTGAATGGGGAAGTTGTGATCCCTCTAGAAATTGCCCAAGATCATAAACGTGCCTTTGATGGGGATCAAGGTCCTAATACAGGCGGAATGGGTGCATACTCTCCGGTCCCTCATATTGCCAATAAGACAGTTGAAACAGCAATTGAAACCATCCTTAAGCCTGCGGCGAAGTCTTTGGTTCAAGAAGGAAGAAGCTTTTGCGGGATTCTTTATGCTGGTTTAATTGCTTCGGATAAGGGGCCAAAGGTTATCGAGTTTAATGCCCGCTTTGGTGACCCGGAAACACAAGTAATTTTACCAAGATTAAAATCCGATTTAGTTCAGACTATCTTAGATGTATTAGCCGGTGAGGCCCCAGAGTTAGTTTGGGACGAACAATCCATGGTTGGGGTTGTTGTAGCAGCCAAAGGGTACCCCGAGGAATATGAAAAGGGTGCTGTTCTCAATGGTTTATCTGACTTCTCTAATGAGGTCTATACTTTCCATGCAGGAACAAACAAAAATCAATTAGGTGAGTTTGAAACTGCTGGAGGCAGAGTTCTCTTGGTTGGTGCAAAAGCTAAAAGCTTAAAGGAAGCACAAGATATTGTCTACCAAGAGCTTGATAAATTAAAATGTGACGGAGTTTTTTATCGAAAAGATATCGGCTTTAAGGCTATCGGGCGCGTCTTCGGTTAGAGCGGCGGATAAACACAAATAAAAGAGCAACGATTCCGCCTATTAAGCTGATAAGCACGAACGACATATCCAATAAATATTCCCAAAACATGACAGATTACCTTCCTTTTGGAGGGCTGACCAACCACGGTCAGCCCTAATTTTTTGTTTTGTTGCTAATCGTTACCGTAAACCTCAAAAAGTTGAAGAGAAGGGAACGATTAGTGGAGAATCGTTACCACAAACTACAAAAAATTAAAGAGAAGGGCACGATTCCGGATATCCGTAACCCTTTTTGGAAAAAGCGGATAAATTTATGTTGGGTTATATGGCAGTACCTCATCAACCTCGCCATTGTTTGACCCATCACCGAGTGACAAGGGTTTTTCCTTTTCCATTTCCTGATATCGTTCAAATAGCGCTGTAACAGGGCAAAAACGAACGATTCCCTCTGCCACCTTCATCGCTCCGCAAATGGCAACAAATAAATAGGAATCCCTCCAAGGAAACTTCACCATTTTAGCGGTACTCCAAGAAAGGATGGTAAGCCCAAGTGTAATCCTTATTAATGCATTAAGGATTCCAATATTTTTAGTAATGTTCACATTGTTCACTCCTTCACAATATTTTTACAGGAATTATCCAATTCTTTAATGCGTTAAACAATAAAATATGGTAGTATGGAGATAAACTAATTTTTGTAAGGGCTTTCTTTATTGGAAGATCAACATTCTTACTAGTTATATAGCTTCTAAGAAAGGGAGGGTATCGTATGCTCGAACAACGTTATCGATGGAAAAATAAACATTTACGCATACATGTATCCGTTTTAGATGGAAAAACTTCACCAACCATTTTATTAAAAAATGCCTTGTATTTAAATCAAACATTCCGCCAGTGGATGCGCGGGAATATTTGGATATATGAAGATCGGATTGTATATGTTGGCGATAATTTACCGACGAAAGTGGAAAACTGTGAAATCATTGACTGTACTAATGAAATTCTTGTTCCAGGGTATATCGAGCCACATGCCCATCCTTATCAATTATATAATCCCCATACGCTGGCGGCTTATGCATCCCAGTTTGGAACAACGACAATAATCAATGACAACATGTCATTGATTATGAATTTAAAGAAAAAGGAAGCGTTTTCTTTATTAAAAGACTTGCGTTCCATACCGACAACCATGTACTGGTGGTGCCGGTTTGACCCGCAAACAGAAATTTTAAATGAAGAAGATGTTTTTTCACATAGTAATATTAAATCGTGGTTAGAGCATGATGCTGTTCTCCAAGGCGGTGAATTGACTGGCTGGCCTAAATTGTTAGACGGCGATGATATGATGCTGCATTGGATTCAAGAGGCGAAAAGAATGAACAAAAAGATCGAAGGTCATTTTCCGGGTGCCTCAGAGAAAACATTAGCTAAAATGATGCTGTTAGGTTCAGATAGCGACCATGAGGCAATGACAGGGGAAGAAGTATATAACCGCCTAATGCAGGGCTATATGGTTTCACTTAGATATTCTTCTATTCGTCCTGACCTGCCAGACTTGCTGGATGATATGAAACGATTAGGAATTGAAGCCTATGATCGTTTAATGTTTAACACAGATGGTTCCACATCCACGTTTTATGAACAAGGTATCACCGACCAAATGATTCGTATCGCCATTGATAAAGGTGTACCAGTGATTGACGCTTATAACATGGCTACAGTCAATATTGCACGTTATTACAATATTGACCATCTACATGGCAATATTGCAACTGGGCGTGTCGCAAATATTAACTTCCTATCTAGTATCGAAGATCCGACACCCCATTCTGTACTAGCGAAAGGTAAATGGGTAAAACGTGACGGTCAAATGGTCGAGGCGTATCACTCGATTAATTGGGATGATTATGGACTTAAGCCAATGGAATTGGATTGGAATCTAAGCATTGACGATTTACAATTTTCAATGCCATTTGGGATAAAAATGGAGAATTCGGTTATTACGAAGCCGTATTCCATTGCCATTGATGCCTCGTATGATGAATTATCAACAGACCATGATGAATGTTTCTTTACCCTGATCGACAGAAATGGTAAGTGGCGGATAAATACATTATTAAAAGGATTTGCTACAAATCTTTCTGCATTGGCAAGTTCATTTTCCAATACAAGCGACATTATCTTAATTGGAAAAAACAAACGTGATATGCTTGCAGCTTTCGATAGGATGAAGGAGTTAGGCGGGGGTATTGTCATGGTCGAGGAAGAGCAAGTGGTATGTGAGATTCCATTAAAACTTAATGGAATTATGTCAAACCTCCCGATTAAGGAATTAATAAACGAAGAAAAGAAATTACTGGTTGAATTAAAGGATCGTGGGTATTCCTTCTCGGATCCTGTATACAGTTTATTATTCTTTTCGGCTACTCATTTACCTTATATCCGAATCACCCAACAGGGTATGTACGATGTAATGAACAAAACTGTTCTCTTTCCGTCGATAATGCGTTAAACTATAAAAGTAATTAATTGGATAAAACCGCTTCTGAGAAAAGACGATAGGAGTGTTTTTAAAAAATGAAGAAATGGGCTGTTGCCATTACAGTAGTTCTTTTCCTGCTCTCCGGCTGCAACGATAAAGAAAAGGCTAATGGACCAAAACAGCCGGAAAAAGAAGAATCCGAAGAAGTGATACAGGAAGAGGTAGACCATGAACTCCCTTATCACTACCCATTAACAGGGCTGGGTTCAGAGATTGAGACAGATGGGAGAGCAGTGGCGGTAATGATAAACAATCATCCAAAAGCTAGACCACAATCTGGCTTACACAAAGCTGATGTTGTCTATGAACTTCTAGCAGAAGGTGATGTTACCCGATTCCTAGCTGTTTTCCAAAGTGAAAAGCCAGATAAAATGGGCCCAGTTCGAAGTGCGAGGGACTACTACATTGATCTTGCAAAAGGTCTGGATGCTCTTTTTATCGCCCACGGCTATAGTGAAGAGGCAAGAGAATTGCTCGAAAGTGATTTTGTTGATAATTTAAATGGTATGGTCTATGATGGTACATTGTTTAAAAGAGCAAGCTTCCGTGAAGCACCTCATAATTCCTATATTACGTATGGGAATGTCTTAAAGGGCGCCAAAGAAAAGAAATACTCGATGAACCAATCTCCGCCTGCGTTTCAATTTTTATCAGAGGAAGATAGTAAATCGGTAACGGGAAACAATGCGATATCAGTCAAGATTTCATACTCTGCTAGCGGCGTTTTCAATTCCACCTACGAGTATGATGAATTAGTTGGAAAATACAAACGCTACTCTGATGGGGATCAAACCACAGATTATGAAACAAAAGAACCGATTCTGTTAGATAATTTGTTTATCATTGAGACTACTCATCAAGTTATTGATGAGGCTGCACATAAGGAAATTGATTTACAATCAGGGGGATCTGGTTACTTAGTGCAAAAGGGTAAGGCAATGGAAGTAGAATGGAAAAATGATAACGGTTTGCTTGTACCAATAAGGAATGGAGAAGTAGTTCCGTTTGTTCAAGGAAAGACTTGGGTGAACGTGATACCGACGAAGCCTGGACTGCAATCAAGCGTTTCATTTAATGTAAACTAATCTTAACTAATTAAAGGGGTAAAATATATGCAAATTAATAAGCTGCGTGGAAAAGAGCTTGACCAGTTATTTCAAGCTGTTCTTTCACTGAAGGACCTTGAAGAATGCTATCGCTTCTTTGATGATTTATGTACGATTAATGAAATTCAATCCTTAGCACAGCGTCTAGACGTAGCAAGAATGCTGCGTGAAGGAAATACCTATCATAAAATTGAGACTGAAACAGGTGCAAGCACAGCAACCATTTCTCGTGTGAAGCGCTGCTTGAATTTCGGTAATGACACGTATGAAATGGTATTAGAGCGAATCAAAACAGAAACCGTAACCGAAGAGAAATAATCAAAACCGAAGAGACTGCTCTTCGGTTTTTCTTTTTTTAATCCAGCTCCAGCGCCTAGGGGCTCGGGTCATAAGCTTGTCTAGTTCCGGCTCCTTGGGACTAGAGTCATAAGCCGCCCCCTGAAGAAGGCAAAGAGCGCCTTCTTACAGGGTTCGTCTAATGCCTTCGTCCCAGGGCAGTCGCCTCCACATTTCTGACAATCCGTCAAGAAGGTTAAAGAGCAACCTTCTAGCCGGCTCGTCTTATGCCTGTCGCCCCTGAACCAAGGCGCTTCCGCTTTTTATTTTGGTTAACATTTCTAATAATTGATTTAGTGTTTTCTTTTTTTATCGAATGAGCTAATGCTATAATGGTGTAATGTACGAAGAATGGGAGGATCTTGGGATGTACGATTTTCGCGAGTGGCGCCATGTGTTTAAACTCGATCCAAATAAAGAGATAAGTGATGAACAGTTAGAAAGAATATGCGAATCTGGAACAGACGCGGTAATGGTTGGAGGAACTGATGGGGTAACCCTGGAAAAAGTCCTTGATTTAATGGCTCGAATTCGCCGCTACACCGTTCCATGTGTCCTCGAAGTTTCAAGTATTGAAATAGTTACCCCTGGATTTGACCTTTATTTTATTCCGACAATTTTAAATAGCAATGATACAAAGTGGATAACGGGACTGCACCATCAGGCGGTAAAAGAATTTGGTGAAATTATGGATTGGGAAGAAATTGTCATGGAAGGCTACTGCATCTTGAATCAAGATTGCAAAGCCGCAAAATTGACGTCTGCCAATGCAAATGCTTCAACAGATGAAGTAAAGGCGTACGCGATGATGGCAGAGAAAATGTTTCATTTACCAATCTTTTATCTTGAATATAGTGGCATATATGGAGATGTGGAAGTGGTATCTGAGGTTAAGAAGGTGCTTGAGGAAACGGTCCTGTTTTATGGCGGGGGAATTTCAACGCTTGAACAAGCAGCGGAAATGGCTGAGCATGCGGATGTTATTGTGGTTGGAAATGTCATTTATGATGATTTCGACCAAGCATTAGCAACAGTAAAGAGCGTACGTTGAAAATTTGCTTAATTGAATAGAAAGAGTTAAAATAAGAACAAATGTTTGGTATGGTGGTGAAGGAATTGCAATACTTATCAGAAAAGCTTTTAAATGGTTTAAACCCAGAACAACAAAATGCAGTAAAAGCAACGGACGGCCCGCTTTTACTTATGGCCGGCGCAGGTAGTGGTAAAACAAGAGTACTAACGCATCGTATCGCTTATTTAATAGTTGAAAAACGTGTAAATCCTTATAATATTTTAGCGATTACCTTTACAAATAAAGCCGCTCGTGAAATGAGAGAACGAATCGGGAAAATGATGGGCGGAGCCGCAGAAGAAATTTGGATTTCCACGTTTCACTCGATGTGTGTAAGAATACTGCGCAGAGACATTGACAGAATGGGCTTTAACCGTAACTTTACAATTTTGGATACAGGTGACCAGCAATCAGTGATTAAAGGAATCCTTAAGGATAAGAACCTTGATCCTAAAAAAAATGATCCGCGGGCGATTTTAGGTGCAATTAGTTCCGCTAAAAATGAATTAATTGACCCGGAAGAATATGCAAAAACTGCTGGAGGCTATTTCGAACAAACGGTCAGCGATATATATACCGAATATCAAAAACGGTTACGGAAAAATCAAGCACTCGACTTTGATGACTTGATTATGATGACAATTCAACTGTTTCAACGTGTACCTGAAGTATTGGAATATTATCAACGAAAATTTCAATACATTCATGTGGATGAGTATCAGGATACAAACAGAGCTCAGTATATGCTAGTTAAGTTTCTCGCAAACCGGTTTAAGAACCTATGCGTAGTCGGGGATTCCGACCAGTCCATTTATCGCTGGCGTGGAGCGGATATTGCTAATATCCTTTCCTTCGAGAAAGATTATCCGGATGCAAAAGTCATTTTACTTGAGCAAAACTATCGCTCTACAAAAAGGATTCTTCTAGCAGCAAATAAGGTTATTGAAAATAATGTAACCCGAAAGGCTAAGAATCTTTGGACGGAAAACCCAGAAGGTAACAAACTTGTATACTATCGTGCAGATAGCGAGCAAGGAGAAGCTCAGTTTGTTGCGGGTAAAATTAAAGAATTAACACGCGAAGGAAAGTACAAGCTTTCCGACGTTGCCATACTTTACCGGACTAACGCGCAGTCCCGTGTAATGGAGGAAGTGCTGTTAAAATCAAATATTGAGTATAGCATCGTCGGCGGAACCAAGTTCTATGACAGGAAAGAAATTAAGGACATGCTTGCTTATTTAAGGCTCATTGCTAATAATGATGATGATATTAGCCTACAGCGTATTATTAACGTGCCAAAACGCGGAATTGGATCGAGCTCGGTAGATAAAATGGCTGATTTTGCAGCTATGCATGATATTTCTATTTTTCAAGCACTTGATTCTGTTGAGTTACTTGGTCTTAGTCCAAAAATCACCAAGGGTGCCAGGGAATTTAGAGATTTAATTAAAAACTATACGCAAATGCAAGAGTTTTTATCTGTAACGGAACTGGTTGAGGAGATTTTAGATAAGTCGGGGTATCGTGAAATGCTAAAGGCAGAGAAATCCATCGAAGCCCAAAGCAGATTAGAGAACTTAGACGAATTATTATCTGTTACGAAGAACTTTGAAGAAGCAAGTGAAGACAAGAGCTTAGTTGCATTCTTAACGGATTTGGCATTAGTGGCTGATATTGATTCCTTAGATGAAGACGGTGAAAAAACAGACTCCATTACTCTTATGACCTTGCACTCGGCAAAGGGATTAGAGTTTCCGGTCGTCTTTTTGATTGGATTGGAAGAAGGAGTTTTCCCTCACAGTCGTTCTTTAATGGAAGAAGCTGAGATGGAAGAAGAGCGCCGCTTGGCGTACGTGGGAATTACTCGAGCAGAGCAGACGCTATTCTTAACTAATGCACAGATGAGAACGTTATTTGGGCGCACAAGCATGAACCCTGCATCCCGGTTTATCCGTGAAATCCCGGAAGAACTTCTAGAAGGTGTGGAAAAAGAGGAACGCAGGAATACTCCGTTTGGCTCAACAAGAGGGGGTACCTCTTTTGGACGAAGCGCTTCTGGTTCAACTACAACATCCTTCGGAACACCAGTTACTAGAAAACCAGTTATGAGACCAATCGCTGCTTCTACTGGCGGGGATACGGTCGGCTGGAAAGTCGGCGATAAGGCTGAACACGGTAAATGGGGTATTGGAACAGTAGTAAGTGTTAAAGGAGAAGGCGAAGGAACAGAGCTCGACATTGCATTCCCAAGCCCAACCGGCATTAAGCGCCTACTTGCAAAATTTGCACCCATAACAAAAAAAGTTTAAAGAAAAGCGTAAGCCCCTAGGCGCTGCAGCTAGACAATAAAAAAGAATTGCCCCTGTTATGGGGCTATTCTCGTATTATTTTACCATGAAAGGGCTGGATTTATGGACCTTCAAACGGCGGAATTGAAAATCAATGAACTACGGAGCCTTTTAAATCAATATGGCTACGAATATTATGTGCTTGATAAACCTTCAGTACCTGATGCAGAATATGATCGTTTAATGCAGGAACTCTTAGAGCTAGAGGCAAATTTTCCAGAATTAAAAACACCAGATTCACCTTCTGTTCGTATTGGCGGTGATGTACTGGATTTATTTGAAAAAGTAGAGCACCGAACTCCAATGCTAAGCTTGGGTAATGCCTTTAACGAACAGGATTTAAAAGATTTCGACCGCCGTGTTCGTCAGGCAGTCGGGGATAATGTCTCCTATGTTTGTGAATTAAAGATTGATGGCCTCGCTGTGTCTTTACGCTATGAAAATGGCTTGTTTATCCAAGGAGCAACAAGGGGAGACGGAACCATTGGCGAAGATATCACCGCAAATTTAAAGACAATTAAATCCATCCCGCTCCGCTTACGTGAAAATGCAACATTAGAGGTTCGCGGTGAGGCTTACATGCCGAAGCGTTCCTTTGAGGCGTTAAATAAAGCAAAGGAAGAACGCGGGGAAGAGTTAGCTGCAAATCCACGAAATGCGGCTGCTGGATCATTAAGACAGCTTGATCCAAAAATTGCTGCAACAAGGAACCTTGATGTCTTTTTATATGGAATTGGCGGCGGTGTTGTAAATGCAGCGTCTCATAGTGAAGGATTAGATTACTTAGATCATCTTGGCTTTAAAACAAATAAAGAGCGCCGAAAATGCCCTACGATAAACGAGGTAATTGAGTATGTAAATAGCTGGGTCGATAAGCGCCCGCATTTACCATATGAAATAGATGGCATTGTGATTAAGGTAGATTCCTATGAGCATCAGAGTAAGCTTGGAACAACAGCGAAAAGCCCGCGCTGGGCGATTGCTTATAAATTCCCTGCAGAAGAAGTCGTTACCACTCTTTTAGATATTGAATTAAGTGTCGGCAGGACAGGGGTTGTCACGCCAACTGCGATACTTAAGCCTGTTAAGGTAGCTGGTACCACCGTTGGGCGTGCGTCCTTGCATAATGAAGACTTAATCCGCGAAAAAGATATTAAGATTGGCGACCAGGTGGTTGTAAAAAAAGCAGGAGATATTATTCCTGAAGTGGTCAATGTACTGGCAGAACAACGAACTGGTGATGAACGTGACTTTCAAATGCCAACACATTGTCCGGAGTGTGAAAGCGAGCTTGTAAGATTTGAGGGAGAAGTTGCGTTACGTTGTATTAACCCTAAATGCCCTGCTCAAATCCGTGAAGGGTTGATTCATTTTGTATCACGAGACGCGATGAATATTGAGGGTCTTGGTGAAAAAGTAATCGGCCAGCTTTTTGCGGAAAAATTAATCTCGGATGTTGCTGATATTTATAAACTAACCTATGATCAGTTGATAGCCTTAGAGAGAATGGGAGTAAAATCAGTTACAAATTTGTTAAAAGCAATTGAAGCATCTAAAACTAATTCATTAGAAAAGCTATTATTTGGACTCGGTATCCGCCATGTTGGTGCGAAGGCAGCGAAAACACTTGCGCAAAGCTTTGATACGATGGACAAACTGGCCGTTGCAACAAAGGAAGACTTGGTTGCGATCAATGAAATTGGTGATAAAATGGCAGATTCTATCGTTGCCTTTTTTGAACAGGAAGAGGCAAAGGAACTGTTAAGGGAACTCGTTTCTGTCGGTGTTAACATGGAATATAAAGGTGTTAAACCAGTTTCTGTTGAGGAATCCAACAGCATTTTTGCTGGGAAGACAGTGGTTTTAACAGGGAAACTGGAGCAGCTCTCTAGAAATGAAGCCAAGGAGAAGATTGAAGCACTCGGAGGCAACGTGTCTGGAAGTGTCAGCAAGAAAACGCATCTTGTTATTGCTGGCGAAGACGCCGGCTCGAAGCTTACCAAGGCCGAGGAGCTGGGAATTGAAGTGTGGGACGAGGAGAAGCTTTTAGTAGAATTAAATAAATAAGAGGTGTATCGACGTGAGAAAACTCTCATTGCTCGCTCTTTCCCTTATCTTACTGCTAAGTGGATGTGCACCAAACTTTCAAAAGCAGGAGAACGTTGTCCAAACAAAAGAAGAGGCGGAAGAGAAAGCAATTATTCCGAAATATAATATTTCTGACAACTATTATCGAACCATTTTACCGTTCGAGCCTGGGGAAGCACGTGGATTAATCGTTGGAAATATTAATACTAGATATGACATTAACGAATTTGAAACAGGATTGATGAGGATTGCTCAGCATCAATTTGATCCCAAGACCTATTTGTTCCGTGAAGGACAAGAGTTAAAGCGTAATACCGTTAGATTGTGGTTGAACCGCAAATTTACACAAGCACAATTAACGGAAGAGGGTTTAAAGGAAGAAGAAAACATTGGTTTAAACCCGCTTTTAGAGGACGGTTCAGATTTTCAGCAGGGGAATAATAATAGTCCTATTTATTTAGCCCATATCTTAGAGCACAATTATCTAATCAAAGGAGAAAACGATACGGTCAAATTGGGCGGTGTTGTGATTGGACTAGCACTAAATTCTGTCCATTATTATCGTACTGCAGTAGGTGAACCCTACTTTGAGCGGAAGATTGAGTTTGCTGAAATGGAACGGGAAGGGAAAAAGATTGCCGAAGAGGTCCTTAAACGTCTGCGCGCCATGAAAAATTTGAAGGATGTTCCGATCACCATTGCTCTGTTTGAACAGCAAAGCAGATCATCTGTGGTGCCTGGCACCTTTTTTACCTATACCAATGTCGATAAAGGAAGCTCAACGATTAATTCGTGGGAGCCAGTTGCAGAAAAGTATTTCCTATTCCCATCTACTGAGGCACAAGAAGAACACCGTGATGACGTAACTGCATTTTTAAACTTTAAGCAGGATGTGGAGGAATATTTTCCAAACTTTAATGGTGTCATTGGCCGCGCCTTCTATATTGGGGATCAATTTACTGATTTGGATATCACCATTCCAATCCAGTTCTATGGAAAATCCGAGGCAATTGGCTTTACTCAATATGTAACCGGTCTTGTTCTTGAGCATTTTCCAAATTATATATCTATTTCGGTAAGTGTTACATCTGTTGATGGACCTGAGGCATTAATCGTCCGTAAAGCAAATGAAGCTGAACCGTTTGTACATATATATTAACCTGACGTAATCGTCAGGTTTTATTTTTGTCGAAAATATACCTTTGCGGCTATCCGTTGATAGCTATAAAAGAAACATGTTAGAATGAACAAGGATGTAATGTTTTTAATACATAGGGAGGTTTTGAGACATGGTACAACCTTATAAGCATGAACCATTCACAGATTTTTCAATTGAAGAAAACCGTCAAGCTTTTCTTAAAGGTATTAAGACAGTTGAAAGTTATTTAGGCCAAGATTACCCACTAGTAATCGGCGGCGAAAGAATTACAACGGAAGATAAAATCATTTCATATAATCCTTCAAATAAAGAAGAAGTAATTGGAAGCGTTTCAAAAGCTAGCAGAGATCTTGCAGAACAAGCAATGCAAGCAGCGGTTGAGGCGTTCAAAACATGGAAAAAAGTTAAGGCTGAAGTACGTGCTGATGTTTTATTTAAAGCAGCGACAATTATCCGCCGCCGTAAGCATGAGTTCTCTGCCCTTTTAACAAAGGAAGCAGGTAAACCGTGGAAGGAAGCGGATGCAGATACTGCAGAAGCAATTGATTTCCTTGAATATTATGGCCGCCAAATGCTGGCACTTAAAGATGGCGTTCCTGTTAATAGCCGTCCAAACGAATTTAACCGTTATAACTACATTCCACTAGGTGTTGGAATCATCATTTCACCTTGGAATTTCCCTTTAGCGATTATGGCTGGTACAACAGTAGCAGCGATTGTTACAGGTAATACCGTTCTATTAAAACCAGCTTCTACCACTCCAATTGTGGCAGCGAAATTCGTTGAAGTCATGGAAGAAGCAGGTCTGCCTAAAGGTGTCTTAAACTTCGTACCAGGAAGTGGTTCAGAAGTTGGGGACTACTTAGTGGACCATAAAGATACTCGTTTCATAAGCTTCACTGGTTCACGTGATGTTGGACTTCGTATTTTCGAACGTTCTTCTAAAGTAAATCCTGGTCAAATCTGGATGAAGCGTCTAATTGCTGAAATGGGCGGAAAAGATACGATTGTTGTTGACTCAGAAGCAGATTTAGAATTGGCTGCACAATCAATCGTTGCGGGTGCTTTTGGGTTCTCTGGTCAAAAGTGTTCAGCCTGTTCCCGTGCGGTAATCGTTGAGGATGTCTATGATACGGTTTTAAACCGTGTTGTTGAATTGACTAACCAATTAACAGTAGGTGACCCAACTGAGCAAGGAACGTTCATGGGGCCGGTAAACGATAACAATGCTTTCAAGAAGATTATGGAATATGTTGAAATTGGCAAGCAAGAAGGGAAGTTAATGACTGGGGGCGAAGGAGACAATTCAAAAGGCTACTTTATTCAACCAACAGTAATTGCTGACCTTGCACCAGATTCACGTATCATGCAGGAAGAAATTTTTGGCCCAGTAGTTGGTTTTACGAAGGCGAAGGATTTTACGGAAGCAATTGAAATTGCGAACAATACTGAGTATGGCTTAACAGGTGCGGTTATCACAACAAATCGTGAACACCTAGAGCAGGCTCGTGAAGACTTCCATGTTGGAAATTTATATTTCAATCGTTCATGTACAGGAGCCATTGTTGGTTATCAGCCGTTCGGCGGTTTCAACATGTCTGGAACGGACTCCAAAGCAGGCGGTCCTGACTATTTGCTGCTTCATATGCAGGCTAAGACTACATCTGAGATGTATTAATTCTATTTTGGAGCCCCTTCTCGGTTAGAGGAGGGGTTTTGGTTTGGGGAATTTATGGAAAATAATGTCTAAAAGTCCAAAACCCCTTGGAAAAAGTCCATAACTAGTAAAAAAACGTCCATAACCCTCTGAAAATAGTCCAAAACCCAATAAAAATAGTCCAAAACACCACCAAAATAGTCCAAAACTTCAACCACCCTCTCAATCTCATCTTAATATTTGACAATAATGTGAAATGATTCACAAACTAATAGTAAATTGTGACGTACTTCACAATTTTTTTAGACTTCTGCATTTACAATGTATTTATAGAGAAAAACATAATTAACTTAAATTCATAGATAAACCACTTATAAGGAGCGATCCAATATGAAAAAACTAGTGATGATTGGGAACGGGATGGCTGGAGTTAGAACGATTGAGGAAATTCTTAAACTCTCACCAAATCAATTTGAAATTACTATTTTTGGACAAGAACCATATCCTAACTATAATCGCATAAAATTATCGAATATCCTTCAAGGGGATACAAGCTTTGAAGAAATCATTATTAATCCACTAGATTGGTATAAAGAAAATAAAATTCAATTATTTACTGGAGAAGCAGTAACGAAGGTTGATGTAGAAGCAAAGAAGGTCATTTCCGACCAAGGCCGGGAAGTAGAGTATGATGAATTAATCATCGCAACAGGCTCTAGTTCTTTCATTCTGCCTATACCAGGTGCTGACAAAATTGGCGTTACCGGATTTCGTGATATAAAAGATTGTGAAATGATGATCAAGTCAGCACAAAACTATAATAAAGCTGTGGTAATTGGCGGAGGGCTTCTTGGACTTGAAGCAGCACGAGGATTACTGAATCTTGGAATGAAGGTCGATGTTGTACACTTAATGCCGAATTTAATGGAACGCCAGTTAGATCCAATTGCTTCTAGTCTATTAAAAGCAGAGCTCGAATCTCAAGGTATGAGATTTTTAATGGAAAAGGAAACCGTTGAAATTATTGGAGATGAGCACGTTGCCGGTCTTCGTTTTAAAGATGGGTCCCTCATTCCAGCAGATCTGGTTGTAATGGCAATCGGAATTAAGTCGAACACAATGGTTGCGAAAGAAAGCGGAATTTATGTTAATCGTGGAATTGTCGTCAATGATTTAATGGAAACAAGTGCACCAAATGTGTATGCAGTGGGAGAGTGTGCCGAGCACAGAGAGATTGTTTATGGGCTGGTTGCACCATTATACGAGCAGGGGAAAGTTCTAGCTGAAAGAATTTGCGGAAAAGAAACAGCACCTTATGAAGGCTCAGTAACTGGTACTCAACTTAAAGTCGCAGGAGTAGACCTTTACTCAGCAGGTGAGATATTTGAAGTTGGTACAACAAAATCAATCATGGTCTATAACGAATATGAAGGGATTTACAAGCGGGTTTTAGTTCGTGATAACAGGATTGTTGGAATCGTTCTTTATGGCGATACCAAAGATAGTACAAGACTGTTCCGAATGCTTTCGAAAAAGGAAGATATTACAGGAATCTCGATTTTTGAAGCACAATGTTCAGCTGAAGGCGGAAGCGGTGATATAGCTTCCATGCCGAATGATGAATTGGTGTGCGGTTGTAATGGTGTGACAAAGGGAGCAATTGTTGAAGCGATTAATGCACAAGGTCTGACAACTCTTGATCAAGTTAGTCATTGTACAAATGCCGGCCGTTCTTGCGGGCGCTGTAAGCCAATGGTTAATGATATTCTAGCTTATACATTAGGTGATCAATTTGACGCAGCCGCCGCACAGAAAACAAGCATTTGCGGATGTACAACCATCAGCCGTGAAGAGCTGATTGCCGAAATTAAAGAAAAGGGTTTAACCAGTGTTAAAGAAGTGATGAATGTTCTAGAGTGGAATAACGAGGAAGGCTGTACGAAATGCCGTCCTGCCATAAACTACTATCTAGGTATGATTCACATGGATGAGTACTTGGATGACCGTGATTCACGTCTAGTAAACGAGAAAATGCATGCGAATATTCAGAAGGATGGAACATACTCAGTCGTACCAAGAATGTATGGTGGTGTTACTAATGTTGCAGACTTAAAAAAGATTGCCGAAGTAGCGGAAAAATATGAGGTCCCACTTGTAAAACTAACCGGAGGACAACGTATTGGCCTGTTCGGGGTCAAAAAAGAAGATCTTCCTAGTATGTGGAAAGAGCTTGATATGCCATCTGGCTATGCATATGGAAAAACACTGCGCACTGTAAAAACGTGTGTAGGGGCACAGTTCTGCCGCTACGGAACACAAGATTCGATGTCATTGGGGATTGAACTTGAGAAAAAATTTGAACGTCTTGATACTCCTCATAAAGTAAAAATGGGTGTGTCAGCCTGCCCTAGAAACTGCTCAGAGGCTGGAATTAAGGATATCGGCTTCGTTGGAATTGATGGAGGCTGGGAAATTTATGTGGCCGGTAATGGCGGTGTAGACCTTCGTGCAGGAGACCTTTTAGCTACAGTGAAAACAGAAGCGGAAGTAATGGAATTGACCGGTGCTTACCTGCAATATTACCGTGAAACAGCAAATTACTTGGAGCGTACTTCTAAGTGGGTAGAACGTGTTGGCTTAGAGCATGTAAAAGAAGTCCTAGCAAACGCAGAAACTAGAAAAGAATTAAATGAGCGTATGGACCAAACGTTAAAGAAATACATTGAGCCTTGGAATGAGGCAATTGAATGTGAAAACATTAAAGATAAATATTACGCAGTACACACTTTTAAGGCTGGAGAGTGATTATAAATGATCATAACAAAAATTCGGACTCTAGTAGCTAATTATTCTGACCTTCCTGTAAGGTCAGGATATTCTGTAAAAATGAATGATGAGGAAATTGCCTTATTTAAAGTAACAAATGGTACGGTATATGCTATAGAAAATCGCAGTCCGCATCCAAAAGGCGGAGTCTTAACGGAAGGTTTAGTAAGCGGTGAATATGTTTTCTGCCCTGTCTATGATTGGAAGATTGCCTTACGTGACGGAAAAGTACAGGCACCAGACGAAGGTCAAATAAAAACTTATCAAGTGGAAGTCAAAGACGATAACGTTTATATTATTATATAAAGAGTTTGGAAGGATGGCTGCAGGATGAAATCAGGAAAAGTATTTTTAGTAGGGGCAGGGCCAGGGGACGTTCGATTAATCACAGTAAAAGGATTGGATGCAATTAAGCATGCTGAAGTCATTTTATATGATAGGCTTGCTAATCCAAAGCTTTTGGAGTTTGCTCCAGCTGATTGCGAGCTGATTTACTGCGGAAAATTACCTGACCGCCATACATTACGTCAAGAGAATATCAACGACCTTTTAGTAGAAAAGGCGCTGGAAGGTAAAGTAGTGGTCCGGTTAAAAGGCGGAGATCCTGGCGTTTTTGGCCGTGTTGGTGAAGAAGCAGCCGCTCTTGCTCTCTATCAAATTCCATTTGAAATTGTACCTGGGATTTCATCGGGGATTGCAGCCCCCCTTTATGCAGGAATCCCTGTTACCCATCGCGAGCATGCTGAATCGTTTGCCGTCGTAACAGCGCATGATAAATCTACGGATGGCAAACCCATGCTTGATTGGGAAGGTCTTGTCCGCGGAGTCGATACGATTGCTTTTTACATGGGTGTTGGGAATCTTCCGTTTATCTGTGAAAATATGATGGCTCATGGAAAGCCTTCTAACACTCCAGTTATATTAATACAATGGGGCACATTTGGACGTCAGAAAACCCTTCAGGGAACATTAAGTGATATCTCTGAAAAGGTCCTTGAGGCTAAGTTGAGCAACCCGTCGATTATCCTTGTAGGACAAGTCATTTCCCTTCGTGAAAAAATTAGCTGGTTTGAAAAAATGCCATTATACGGCAGACAAATTATATTAGCCCGTACAAGTAAAGGTGCCAGCGGATTGGCAAAAGGATTAATCGAGCAGGGTGCTGATGTAATCGAATTTCCAAAATGGAAAAAAACGATTTTACCTGTAGAGGTCGGGAATGTGACAAATTACGATAAAATCTTGTTTACATCCCCTGAAAGTGTTGGAGAATTTTTTGAGGCAGTTATTAAAAAGGGAATCGATATTCGAAAAATAAAGGCAGATTTCTATGGCGGCTCCAGCAAATCTATTAATGCCTTAAAAGAACGTGGGTTTATGGCCAGCCTCATTGGGGACATGCCACAAGAAGGAAGCTTGCTGGTTGTCGGAGACGATCGTAAATTTCAGATGGAAAATGCTGATTTTATATTCACTAGCAAAAAAGAGCTCGACGAGCAATTCCTGCCAATTTTTCAACGTATGCTTGAGGAATCTGAAGTGAATACGATGGTATTTCCAAGCGGGGCATCGGTGGATGTATTTATCGAAGGCCTAAAGAAATGCGGTATTGACGTTTTCGACCTTTTAAAAGATGTCCAAGTGGTTTGTATGGGTCAGCATACAAAAGAACAAGTTGAACGTGTTGGGCTAGAATCGGTTGGAATGCCTGTTTCTCCAACCAGGGAAGCGTTGGTTGCATACTTAATCCAGTGTCCGATTGTTTAAGAAAGGCAGGGTTTTTGATTGAATTCGAATTATCCAATTATGTTAAAGCTCGAGGGTAAAAAGGCAGTCATTGTAGGCGGCGGAAAGGTGGCAGAACGAAAAGTTACCGGCCTCCTTGGTACGGGTTCGCGCATCACTGTGATTAGCCCCCATACTACAGATGAACTTAAAAGGCTAGCTGGCTCTGGAAGGATCGAGTGGCTTGAAAAATCCTTCTCAAAAGAGGACCTGGATGGTGCGTTCCTAATTTTTGCGGCAACGAACGACAATGAGGTAAATCAGTATATAAAAATGGCGGCGAGTGACCAACAGCTTGTCACCATTGCCGATGACCCGGAAGGATCGGATTTTCATGTTCCTTCGCATATTCAGCGGGGACGATTGAGTATTGCGGTATCAACGGGCGGAGCCAGTCCAACATTGGCAAGGAAAATAAGGGAACAGCTAGAAAACCAATTTGATGAAGGATTTGAAGAGTATCTAGAATTTTTATTTTCAGCCAGGCAGCGGGTTTTAAAAGAAGTGAAAAATGCCACTAGAAAAAGAAAAATGTTATCAGCAATTGCTAGTCGAGAGTTTTTGAATAGTCAAGATCGTGAAGCTGAGTTTTTACGGTTATTGCAAAACACAAGAAATGACGTGTGAACCCCCACACGTCATTTTTTTATAAATTTATTACGTCGTTATCGTACTCCTCTAATTGTTCTTGTAAATTTATTATGTAATTCATCATCGCTATTCTTACGATCGAGGGGTAATATCGATTATTAAGTTCGTGTTCACATTCCTCTAAATCCATCTTTTTTACAGCCATAATTTTGTTTAATTCATCAACGCTCATGAATGATCACTCCCCATTTTGATTTTTCCTTCCCTAGTCTCCTAATCTATTTCTATAGCTTCAGCATGGGCAAGTTTTTACTAGTTTATACATCATTTTGCTTGTATAAAAAGTTCATCAAATGGCTAGAAAGATAGAAAAAGGCTGCGAGGGTGAATTATGAACGAAAAAATAAGCAATAGTTATCAAATTCTAGATCAGTTACGTTTGCCGCATGGTTTGTATTTAGCTTCTTCGTCCCAGGACTATCAATATGTTTGGTTGCGAGATTCTTTTTATATGTCACTGCCTTATTTGGAGCAAAACAATCACATTTATGAAATGACCTATCATCGGATTCTGGACTTATTTAGAGAGTACGAATGGAAGCTGGATATTCATACCGTTCAGAGACCGAGGGAGCAATGGGAATACCTTCATTCCAGGTATTCTGCTTCGGAAGTAAGGGAAATGGATACCCCATGGGGACATGCTCAGCACGATGCCATTGGAGCGATACTATGGGGGATTGGAATGGGACAGCAGAAGGGAAAAAAGATTATTAGAGATGCAAAGGATCATGAGATTGTTCAAAAGCTGGTTGGCTATTTAGGCTGTGTTCGATACTGGGAAGACGAGGATAATGGGATGTGGGAAGAATGGAGGGAAGTCCATTCGAGCTCAGTCGGTGCCTGTGTCGCAGGCCTTCAAGCAGTAAGAGATATTGTATTTGTCCCAGGAGAATGGATTACCAATGGGTATCAAACCCTATCTAATATTTATCCACAAGAAAGTAACCAGCGCCCATACGATTTAGCTCAATTGAGTTTAATCTATCCATATCGGGTTTTGGCGGGGGAACAAGCGAAAGTGGTTGTCGACCAAATTGAAACGCACCTCTTGCGGGAACGAGGCGTAATCCGCTACAAGGGAGATTCCTATTATTCGACCATTGAACATATGGGAAGGCACCACGATTTATCTTTTTATTATGGTACTGAGGCAGAGTGGACATTTGGATTGCCTTGGCTGGCACTATGCCACTTAGAGTTTGGTAATGTCAAAAAAGCAAAACAGTATATAACACAAACTGAAAAGGTAATGCTTGATGATGGCAGCTTACCTGAATTGTATTTTGCTCAATCCCAAAGATACAACTCTAATACCCCATTAGGATGGGGAAGCGCTATGTATATCCTGGCTAAAGAGCGATATGACGCATTAATGTAATAAGAAGAGGCTGTTGATAAATTCAACAGTCTCCTTTTATTGGAAAAATAGGACTTATGTATTATTTTACCTATTTTTATAAAATTTTCTGAAAACTGGTTCCTTTTTTGAAATTCGTGTTATATAATACAACACATGGTAATACACTGTATTATAACAAAGAGGTGAACTAGTCCGTGTCGACGCAAACAACAGGTATTGAAGTAGTTGGAGCCCTCAAAGCGCATTACAATGAGATTTTAACACCCGAAGCGCTGAAATTTGTTGAGGAGCTGGAGCAAAAATTTGGGGCAAGGCGGCTTGAGCTGTTACAGTACAGGCAACAACGGCAAGTGGAAATCAATAACGGGCAACTTCCTGATTTCCTTCCTGAAACAAAGCAAATTCGAAATGGTGACTGGACAATTGCGCCATTACCGAAAGACCTTCAGGATCGCCGTGTGGAGATTACCGGACCAACCGATAGAAAGATGGTCATCAACGCTTTAAATTCGGGTGCAAAGGTTTTTATGGCAGATTGTGAAGATGCTACTTCACCAACCTGGGAAAATATCGTCGAAGGACAAATCAACTTAAGAGATGCAGTAAATCGGACGATTTCCTATGAAAATCAAAATGGAAAAAGATATGTACTAAATGAGGAAACAGCTGTCTTATTTATAAGACCACGCGGACTTCATTTAGAAGAGAAACATGTGCTGCTTCATGGCAAGCCTATTTCTGGGAGCTTTTTTGATTTTGGAATGTACTTTTTCCACAATGTAAAAAATCTGCTAGCAAGAAGAACAGGGCCCTATTTTTACCTGCCAAAGCTGGAAAGTCATTTAGAGGCGCGGCTGTGGAATGACGTCTTTATTTTTGCGCAAAACAGGCTTGGAATTTCTCAAGGAACCATTAAGGCAACTGTCTTACTTGAAACAATAATGGCGGCATTCGAAATGCATGAAATTTTATTCGAATTAAAAGAGCACTCAGCAGGATTGAACTGCGGCAGATGGGATTATATTTTTAGTTACTTAAAAAAACTGCGTAACCATAAAAATATCATTCTCCCAGATCGATCTCAGGTAACCATGACTGTACCATTCATGCGTTCCTATTCATTACTTACCATTCAAACCTGTCACCGCCGTAAGGCACCGGCGATTGGAGGGATGGCGGCACAAATACCTATTCGCGACAATCCACAGGCAAACAAGGAAGCATTTGCGAAGGTTTGTGCGGATAAAGAACGTGAGGCAAGGGATGGTCATGATGGTACATGGGTAGCACATCCCGGTCTGGTCCCAGTAGCGCTTGAAGTATTCGATAGAGAAATGCCGATGGCTAACCAGATTTATTCAACAAAACAGCAAAAGATAACCATAACGGCCAGTGATTTACTTGAGTCGCCAAGCGGTAGGATTACCGAAGAGGGTGTACGCGCTAATATCAATGTTGGGATTCAATACATTGCTTCCTGGTTATCTGGAAGAGGAGCTGTACCCATCCATAACCTAATGGAGGACGCAGCAACGGCTGAAATCTCACGTGCTCAATTATGGCAGTGGATTCGCCATCCAAAAGGGATCCTTGCCGATGGCAGGAAAGTGAACATTGAGATGTATGAACAGTTCAAGGCTGAGGAGTTGGCGAAAATCAGGCAGGAAATTGGCGTGGAAGCCTATGAAACTGGGCGTTTTATTGAAGCGGTTGAGTTGTTTGACAGCATGATATTAAATGGTAAATTTGTTGAATTTTTAACTTTACCTGGATATCAGCTTCTATAAAAATTCTAATAGATTAATAGGAGGAATTTAAAATGACAAATTCAAGAGCGATGGAGTTACAAGAAAGCTGGGAAATGGATAAACGTTGGAATGGAATTACTAGACCATACACTGCTGAGGATGTTATCAAGCTTCGTGGTTCAATTGACATCGAGCATACATTGGCTAGACGTGGAGCAGAAAAGCTGTGGAAGCAAATGAATGAAGAAGAATACATTAATGCTTTAGGAGCACTTACAGGAAATCAAGCTGTTCAGCAGGTCAAAGCAGGATTAAAAGCCATTTATCTTAGCGGATGGCAGGTAGCAGCAGATGCCAACCTCTCTGGACATATGTATCCAGACCAAAGTTTATACCCAGCCAACAGCGTACCGAGTGTTGTAAAACGAATTAACCAAGCACTTCAGCGTGCTGACCAAATCACCCATTCAGAAGGTGATAATTCTATCGATTGGTTTGTGCCAATTGTTGCAGACGCAGAGGCTGGCTTTGGCGGACAGCTAAACTGTTTTGAATTAATGAAGGGAATGATTGAAGCAGGAGCTGCAGGTGTTCACTTTGAAGATCAGCTTTCCTCTGAGAAGAAATGTGGTCACTTAGGTGGTAAAGTGTTATTGCCAACACAAACGGCGGTTCGTAACTTAATTGCAGCTCGTTTGGCGGCTGACGTTATGGGTGTTCCAACTGTATTGGTTGCGCGGACAGATGCAAATGCCGCTGATTTAATTACCAGTGATATTGATATGAACGACGCACCGTTCATTACAGGAGAGCGCACTGCAGAAGGCTTTTTCCGGACAAAGGCAGGACTTGATCAGGCGATTGCCCGCGGCTTAGCTTATGCACCATATGCAGATTTAATCTGGTGTGAAACATCTGAGCCAAATATTGAGGAAGCTAGACGTTTTGCTGAAGCGATTCATGAGAAGTTCCCTGGAAAAATGCTTGCTTACAACTGCTCTCCGTCTTTTAACTGGAAAAAGAAACTTGATCAGGATACGATTGCCAAATTCCAGCAAGAGCTTGGAAAAATGGGCTACAAGTTCCAATTCGTTACACTTGCTGGCTTCCATGCATTGAACCACAGCATGTTTGAACTAGCTCGCGGCTACAAAGAGCGTGGTATGGCGGCGTACTCCGAATTGCAGCAAGCTGAGTTCGACAGCGAGCAATACGGCTACACAGCAACAAGACACCAGCGTGAAGTAGGAACAGGCTACTTTGATCAAGTATCCATGGTAATTACAGGTGGTACATCCTCCACAACCGCGTTAAAAGGTTCAACAGAGGAAGAACAGTTTACAAAATAAATCTAGTGGTATGAACCCCTTTCTCCGATTTGGAGAAGGGGTTTATTGCTATTTAGGCAGGTTACTTGCGGATAGCGGAAAATACTTGTGGATAGCGGAAAATACTTGCGGTTGGCTGAAAACACTCTCGGATAACCACATCAGACAAGCTTTTTTGGAAATGAACACTTTTTAGGGTATTATCATACATAATAGTAGCCCTTTTAATGGAGTTGATCTTTTTGAAAAAGCAGAGTGTGGAGGATGTCCTTCAACAGGGAATTCACGGTCCTTTAGAGACAAAGCCGGATGAAAGGCGGGAATTCTTAGGAACATTACGAGAACGGGTTATTCTTGCTCTTAAGAAAAACCAAGTCGCAGAAGCAACGATTTACCCTCAAGTGGAGAGGGAAATGAAAAAAAATCCTCAAGCTAATCTCTTATTAAATGGAAATATCGAATACGCAGCCTTATCCAAATATGTAAAGTTAGCCGCCAAACACAAGATTGAACATAAGATTGTAACCAATAAGGAACGAGATACAGATATCGGCCTACTGCTGGCGATGGACCATGCCATTGATAAGGAAGATATTTATATCACTCAAAAAGAAATCAGTCAGCCCCAACCCCCAAAAAGTAAAGGACTTTTTGCGAAATTATTTAAACGATAATAGGCAAGCAACCAAGCAGTCAATTGGACTGCTTTTATTATTTATTAGGGTACTTGGACTTTCATTTGGATATAACTGGAATTATATGAAAAATTGGAATATTATTATCTATAAGGAGACTACCATTTAGGTCTATTAATATAAGGGGGACCGAGATACTCATAATGAGAACGAAAAGAAAAATGGTCAGGTAGGAAGTGGGGATTACATTTCCCTATTACTTTTTACTAGAGATTACTAGATTACTAATAAACATTCTGACCAAGTCTAGGAGGAGAGAATTATGAGAAAATGTAAAGTTCTTTTTATCGCGATTGTTCTAATGTTTATTCTTACGGGGTGCAAATATCCAACACTAGAAAAAGCCATTGCAGAAACGATTCCATTCAAAGTTAAAGAAGTTTTGTACAAGACAAAAAGTGATGGGATAACAATCGTCTTATACACCACGAAAGCAGAAGGAAAAGAAGTGGATCATATAAAAGATCCGGTTCTAGGTGTCTCTTTCTTTGAAGGGAACGATGAAAAGGGATGGAAAAATGATGGTCCCAATGGCTGGGAGCATGCAGAGAGCGAAACCTATTCCATTTACAATGAAAATTATACAAAGTATGATGACAAAGGGAATGTCCTGAAAGATATCTATGTTGTGTTTGGAGAAATCAATAATGAGACTATCATTACCATTGAAATTGCCAATCAGGAAACCGAAGATTATAAAAAAGCAAAGATGATTGAGAAAGATGGCAAACGCTACTATGTGGGAATAGGCTTCCGTCCGCAGGTTAGAGCTTTAAATGGTAATGGTGAGGTTATTCCTCAACAATAAACGAATACATAATTCAGGGAGCAAATGCTCCTTTTTTTTTGTAGCTATCTATCTAAAAGTACTTAAAATGTCTATACTGATGAGGGAATCATTGCGGTGAAGCGGAAAAGTTTGTTATTATCAATAGTAAATTAACTAAGACAAAGGGAACGGGGGATTGAAAAATGACACGAATCTCAAACGAGCAGGTTAAGCATGTAGCAAACCTAGCAAGGTTAGAAATATCGGAGGATGAGGTTGAAAGGTTCACAAAGCAACTCGATGCTATCATTACATTTGCAGAACAGTTAAATGAGCTGGATACAACAAATGTTGAACCAACTTACCATGTACTCGATATGAAAAATGTATTCCGTGAGGACAGTAAAGAAAAGGGATTGCCGCGTGAAGAAGTATTAAAAAATGCACCTGACCATCAGGATGGCCAAATTAAAGTTCCAGCAATTATAGGGGAGTAAATCCTAGTTGCTGGAGCTAAATAAAGGAGGGAAAAAATGAGCTTATTTGATTATAAAGTTTCAGATCTTCATGAACTTTTACATAAGAAGGAACTAAAGGTTACTGATCTTATCGATGAGTCATATAAACGTATTGCCCAAGTAGAGGGAAAGGTTAAGGCATTTTTAACATTGGATGAAGAGAAAGCTCGGCAAACAGCCAGTTCCCTTGATGACAAGCTTGCCACGGACTCCAAAAGTGGTTTGTTGTTTGGGATGCCAATTGGTATAAAGGACAATATTGTCACAAAAGGACTTCGGACAACCTGTGCGAGTAAGATCCTAGAAAACTTTAATCCCATCTACGATGCGACTGTTGTCCAGAAACTTCAACTGCATGAGACTGTAACGATTGGAAAATTAAACATGGATGAGTTTGCGATGGGTTCTTCTAATGAAAATTCCCACTACCAAAAAACGCGCAATCCATGGGATCTTGATAGAGTACCAGGCGGCTCATCAGGCGGCTCTGCTGCTTCCGTTGCGGCAGGTGAGGTACTGTTTTCATTAGGTTCCGATACAGGGGGATCCATCCGACAGCCAGCTGCTTTTTGCGGGGTAGTAGGGTTAAAGCCGACTTATGGCCGTGTTTCCCGTTTCGGGCTAGTAGCATTTGCGTCGTCGCTTGACCAAATTGGACCAATTACAAGAACAGTTGAGGATAATGCTTACCTTTTGCAAGCAATATCCGGATTAGATCAAATGGACTCCACATCAGCGAATGTTGATGTACCGAATTTCGTCTCTGCCTTAACTGGAGATGTAAAAGGGTTAAAAATTGCGGTGCCTAAAGAGTATCTAGGTGAGGGTGTTACTGAAAGTGTTCGTCAGTCCGTACTCGATGCGTTAAAAGTGCTTGAAAAACAGGGAGCAGTTTGGGAAGAGGTTTCCTTGCCTCACTCTAAATATGCATTAGCAGCCTATTATTTGCTTTCTTCTTCGGAAGCGTCTGCCAATCTTGCCCGTTTTGACGGCGTCCGCTATGGTTACCGGACACCAAATGCTGATAATTTACTTGATTTATATAAGAAATCAAGAGCGGAAGGTTTTGGTGATGAGGTAAAACGCCGTATCATGCTTGGTACCTTTGCATTAAGTTCAGGTTATTACGATGCTTATTACAAAAAGGCACAGCAAGTCCGTACGTTAATTAAGAAGGACTTTGAAGATGTTTTTGAAAAATATGATGTCATTATTGGTCCAACGACTCCAACGCCTGCGTTTAAAATTGGTGAAAATATTGATGATCCATTAACGATGTATGTGAATGATATCTTAACGATTCCCGTGAATCTAGCAGGAGTACCAGGAATCTCCGTACCTTGTGGATTTGATAATGGATTGCCGCTAGGTTTACAGATCATCGGCAAGCACTTTGATGAAGAGACGATTTACCGTGTCGCACATGCATTTGAACAGGCAACAGATTATCATAAACAAAAGCCAGGACTATAGGAGGTGAATAAGATGGAGTTTGAAACAGTGATTGGTCTTGAAGTTCATGTTGAGTTAAAAACGGATTCGAAAATCTTTTCAGCCAGCCCAAACCATTTTGGGGCTGAGCCGAACACAAACACAAGTGTCATTGACCTTGGTTATCCTGGTGTGCTGCCGGTCCTTAATAAAAAGGCCGTTGAATACGGAATGAAGGCAGCTATGGCCTTAAATTGCCAGGTAGCCACTCATACGAAGTTTGACCGTAAGAACTATTTTTATCCAGATAATCCGAAGGCGTATCAGATCTCTCAATTTGATAAGCCAATCGGGGAGCATGGCTGGATTGAAATTGAAGTAAATGGCTATACCAAACGAATTGGAATCACAAGAATCCACTTAGAAGAGGATGCAGGGAAGCTCAGTCACGGGAATGGCTATTCGTTAGTCGATTATAACCGCCAGGGAACACCGCTTGTGGAAATCGTATCAGAACCTGATATCCGTACACCGGATGAAGCCTATGCCTATCTTGAAAAATTAAAATCGATTATTCAATATACTGGAGTATCAGATTGTAAGATGGAAGAAGGCTCTCTTCGCTGTGACGCCAATATATCCATTCGTCCGGTTGGGCAAGAAGAGTTTGGAACCAAGACAGAATTAAAGAACTTAAACTCTTTCAATTTTGTTCGAAAAGGGCTGGAATATGAAGAGAAGCGTCAACGTGAGGTTGTGTCTAACGGCGGGAAAATCGATCAGGAGACACGTCGATTTGATGAAGCGACAGGTGCTACCTTACTTATGCGTGTAAAAGAAGGGTCTGATGATTATCGTTACTTCCCAGAACCAGACTTACTAGATATATTTATTGATGAAGAATGGAAAGCTCGTATTGCAGCTGAAATACCAGAGCTCCCAGATCAGCGGCAAAAGCGCTATGTGGAAGAGTTGGGATTACCTGTCTATGACGCCAAGGTTTTAACTGTAACGAAAGAAATGGCTGATTTCTTTGAAGGTACAGTAGCTGCAGGTGCAGAGGCGAAATTGGCTTCCAACTGGATTATGGGAGATGTTTCTGCTTACCTGAATGCTGAGGGGAAAGAACTTCATCAAATTGCTTTAACACCTGAAGGCTTAGCTAGTATGATTAAGCTAATCGAAAATGGAACCATCTCTTCCAAAATTGCTAAGACTGTTTTCAAAGAGTTGATTGAAAACGGCGGTGATGCTGAGAAAATCGTTAAAGACAAAGGGCTCGTACAAATTTCAGATGAAGGAACACTGTTGAAAATCATATCTGAGGTTCTCGATGCAAATCCACAATCAGTTGAAGATTTCAAAAATGGTAAAAATAAGGCAGTAGGTTTCCTCGTTGGGCAGCTAATGAAGGCAACAAAAGGGCAGGCTAACCCACAATTAGTAAACCAATTATTGAATCAGGAATTAAGCAAACGATAAAATATCCTAAGCTGGCAGATATGATTCTGCCAGTTTTTTTGTCGAAAATATCTCGACAAATACTATTTAAAGATTTCCCAGGAAACTCGTTAAACATAGGGGATTGAATCAAACTAATCAAACGTTTAATTAGTCGACATCATTCATCCCTCTTTTTTGAGAAAAACTTGTAATAATTAGGGTTGAGGCCTATTTTAATCAAACGTTTAATTAGTAGTGACGCTGGGGAACAATGTCGAATGGGACCCAACTCGTCAGCCGAAATAATAATTTATTAGATTTGGGCTCATAAATCGACAATCTGTTTATTATAATTTGAGCAGAAAGCCCTTTGTTTAGGCATTTCCCCGCTATTTAATCAAATGATTAATTAAATGACATAATTCTACCGTTTTTCAATGTAAAAACCTTTAATAGTAAGTGTTAAATCAAAACTAATCAAACGTTTGGTTAACAATGAAAAAGGAGAAATTGTCAGACTGATAGATAAAAAAAAACACCTGGATTTTGCTATCCAGGCATTTCTGAAAGGTTCTATTTCATTTTTAATAAGCTGACACTTTCATCAAATTCTTTTTCAATCACTTCATTTTTCTTATACGTAAGTAAGCTGACGATATAAGCAACAATCAAGTTGAAAACAAAGCCAGGTACGATTTCGTAAAGTGTTTCTCCGAGTCCAATGTTTTTCCAAACGATAACGGTAACAGCCCCTACAATCATTCCAAAAAGAGCACCCCAGTTGGTCATCTTCTTCCAGAATAAGCTTAGAATAATGATGGGACCAAATGCAGCACCGAATCCTGCCCATGCATATGCGACAAGGTCTAGAATGGTGCTATTTTGATCAAGAGCAAGGATGCCAGCAACGACCGCTACCAAAAGAACAGCCATTCTTCCTAGGAAGACGAGGTGTTTGTCTGTGGCTTTTTTATTCATGACTACTTTGTATAAGTCTTCCACTAGTGCACTCGATGTAACGATTAATTGTGATGAAATGGTACTCATGATGGCTGCAAGAATGGCAGCTAAAGCAAATCCAGCGAATAAAGGATGGAATAGAATCTGACTTAGTTCAATAAAAACCGCTTCTGGATTCTCTAATACATGCTGTGGATTATTATGGAAGTAAGCAATTCCAATGAATCCAGTGAAGATGGTACCCAGCAGTGAAAATATCATCCAGCCCATTCCAATTCGGCGTGCGCTTTTTGTTTCTTGTATTGTTGTAATGGCCATGAAGCGCACAATGATATGCGGCTGGCCAAAATAACCAAGTCCCCAAGCCATTGCTGAAATAATTCCTAATGTTGTTGTACCTTTAAAGAAATCAAGGTAGGCAGGGTCAATAGCTCGAACGGTATCAAACGTTTCTGCAGGGCCTCCTACTGTAAAAATTCCAATCGCCGGAACTAAAAGCAGGGCAATCAGCATCATTAATCCTTGAATAAAGTCGGTGTAACTAACAGCTAGAAATCCTCCGAATAATGTATAGGCAATGGTAACACCGCCAACAATTAAAAGTCCTGTCAGATAGCTTGTTCCAAAGGAACTCTCAAAAAAGACTGCTCCGGATACTAAACCTGAAGAAACATAAAACGTAAAGAAAATCAGAATAACAATACCGGACACAATCCGGAGCAGTTTGGTGTTGTCTTTAAAACGATTTTCTAGGTAACTTGGAATCGTTATCGAATCGTTGGCAACCTGAGTATAGGAGCGAAGACGAGGTGCAACAAATAACCAATTAAGGTAGGCTCCAATGGTTAAACCAATCGCAATCCATGCGTCCGCTAAACCTGTTACATAAATTCCTCCTGGCAATCCCATTAATAGCCAGCCGCTCATATCAGCAGCCCCAGCACTTAATGCGGTGACAGCGGGTCCTAATGACCTTCCTCCAAGCATATAGTCTGTTAGATTGTTAGTTTTACGATAGGAATACCAACCGATAAAAAGCATCATCGCAAGGTAAATTCCTATCGAAACAAGCTGTAGTGTTTCATTGGACATACTTTTTCCCCCTTTATTATGTTAAAAACCAACTAAGATAATTTTTTTTATATATAAAATATTCTATCAACAGGATATAACTATATCCACTAGAATTTTTTTACTTTCCTAAAATAAGTTAAAGTACTCTTGGAATATCAGTACAAAAGTTGTAAATCCTTTCATTTGTAACAAAGAAATGAAAGGGCTATGATAAAAGAAATAGAAGGGAGTGTTTAATTTGGAATTGAATTCTTGGTTTCAAAAGGGTTTAACGAAAGATGAGTACATAAGTTCAATGACTCGCAATAAAGAAGAAATGACTTCTATTTACAATCGCTTTGAGGTAACCGAAGAGGATAAGAAGAAACTTGAAGCAGTTCAGTCAAAAAAATTACGAGCTATTGTTCTAACGGAAGATTGGTGCGGTGACGCTATGCTTAACAATCCAGTATTGCTAAAACTGGCTGAAGCTGCTGAGATGCAGGTCCGGTTTGTTCTGCGTGACCAGAATCTTGAACTAATGGACCAATATTTAACAAATGGCACCTCGAGAGCAATACCTATTTTTATTTTCATTAATCAAGAAGGAAATGAAGTTGGAGTATGGGGACCTCGTGCGCCAGAAATGCAAGCCCTTGTAGAAAAAGGCCGAGCAGAACTGCCTGATAAGGATGCTCCGGACTTCCAGGAGAAGCAGATGGCGTTATATAAGCGTCTCGGTCAATCTTATCAGACTGACTCATCGATTTGGCAAACTGTTGCAAACAGTATTATGACTTCCTTTTTGTAATAAAAAAGAATCCCTGGCAAAGTAGCCAGGGATTCTTTTTACAATTTTAAATTGTTATTTTTCGGAGGAATCCGGTCGTTAATAAGATTTTTATCATTTATTTTGGGTTCGATTCCTAGAATAAGGTTACGAATATTAGAGCGGTGAAGATAAATTAAAAATAATGTAAAAAATAAAAAGATAAGTTCAAAATCCTGTTCAGGAGAAATGAAAGAGTAAATCAATAGGCTGAGACCAACTGAGATGGAGCCGAAAAACACGTACTTTGTTATAAAGATGACTAAAAAGAAGGTAATAAACGCAATTAAAGCTAAAGGAAAATTCGCTACTGCTAAGGTTCCGGCAGTAGTGGCAATAGCTTTTCCACCACGAAAGCCAGCGAAAATAGGGAAGCAGTGTCCCACTACAGCAATCAGACCAAAGTAAAGTGGTTCAACATCAAGGTTGAAGTATAAAGGCAGATAAGCAGCGAGTGCTCCTTTACCAATATCAACAAGTACCACGATAATAGCTGATCCTTTTCCAAGTACCCTTAATGTGTTGGTGGCACCAGGATTTTTACTGCCATGGTCACGAATATCAATCCCGTAAACCAGCTTGCCCACAATTAGCGCAGTCGGAATGCTTCCAATCAAATAGGAGGAAAGGAGCAACAACCAGAGCATATCATCATTCCTTTGTGAGAGTATCTTCTACAACAATAGCATTTTATCACACTTCAATGGTATTATTTTAATAATTCCTAAAATAGGAAATATTAAAGGGGCGACTAGAATGGAACAGACAGATTTTGGTCAAGTTGCTAAAAGTTATGCGAAAGCAAGAGAAGATATTCCCGTAAGTTTAATGGATAGTCTTTATGTCCGAGGTATTTTTCTTGATGGGAAAAAGGTTGTGGATATTGGCTGTGGGACAGGAGCTTTAACAAGGAAAATTGCTATGAGGAAAGCAGATGTTACTGGGGTGGATCCATCAAAAGAATTACTACAACATGCAGTGGCGTTAAATAAGTCAAAAAATTATAACATTCCTTATCTGCAAGGTACCTCTGAGAATACGGGTTTAGATGATTCTAAGTTTGATATGGTAACCGTCATGCGTGCCTGGCACTGGTTTGAACGTGAAAAAGCAATGGCAGAAATAAAGCGAATATTAAAAGCAAAAGGGACACTAATTGTCATAGATTCTGGATTTCTTGCAGGACCATCAGTGGTTGAAAAGACATTCGAAGTCTTATCAAAATATGTAAGTGGAGGACTTAAACCAGCAGGGACAAAGGCACAATCCAGGCAGAGGATTAACGGTCTTCCGGCTGAGTGGTTCGAGGAATGGCAGACCAATGGATTCAAGTTAAGTGACTTTTATAGTCTTAATTATAACGTTACCTTTACAAAGGAGACATGGATAGAAAGAGTGGAATCCATCTCCTGGCTCGCAGGGTTAGAAGCGGGTGTAAGGAAAAAAACACTTCAAGATTTAACAGCTGTCCTATCCGAACAAGATTCCTATGTAATTCCACACGAATGTAATGTTTGTATATTAAGGCTGCAAGAATAAAGTCATTCCTTAGACGTGCGACCAGTTCGCACGTTTTTTTATGATATGGTTGGCAAAAAAAATATTTTTTTACAAAGTGTAGGGGTTTGTAACTATCATTTCGTCTATTAGGGTGAAGGTCAGTTAGAAAGGGGGAGAGTGCGATTAGTGATTCAGCTTTATTACAAAAAGGAATGGACGGCAGTGACCATGCCTTTCGACTTTTAGTTGAGAAGTACCGCAATGATGTGTTCCGGACTGTCTTTGCTGTACTTCGTGATCAAAAGGAAGCAGAGGACGCCGCTCAGGAAGTATTTATGAAAATATATTCCTCTCTCTCCCAATATGAAAATCAAGGATTTAAGACTTGGATGACCGTTAATGGCAGCTTTCCTGTTTTCCATTTATATTTTAGATATTTTACGTCTTGGAATCTTTTTGTTCCTGATTCCGATTATCTGGTTTTACAGCTTTTTTGATGCCATACAAAAGGTTTCCAAATACGGTGAGGAAGAAATCGAGGATGTTCCGATTATTTCTTACTTAATTAATCATCAAAAGTGGGTTGGAATTGGTCTAGTCGTGCTGGGGGTTTATTACCTATTCATGAATGTGGTTATTCCTGTCTTTGCCCCAATGCTCTCAAATGTAATCCAAATCGATTTAATGTATTGGGTACAAAGTTATTTTCAAACGGGGATAGTATGTGTGCTGTTAATTGGCGGCGGTATCAAGCTTTTAGCCGGCAGCAAGCATAAAAGGGAGGAGAAGAAGTCATGAAAAGGTGGAAAAACACACTAACAGGGGTACTGTTAATGGAGGCTGGAATTGGGTTCCTTTTTAAAAAAAGAAAGGAGGATCAGGCATGAGATCATGGCGTGTTGGTACGTTTTCGATGGGGGCCTCACTTGTTTTCCTGGGCCTCTTCCTTTTTCTCTCAAGGTTCATGGGTCTTGATCTTGTCCATGTGATGTCGGCATGGTGGCCAATTCTGTTAATCGTTCTCGGGATTGAAATACTACTCTACTTATTCTTCTCAAAACAGGAGAAGCCAATTTTAAAATATGATTTTGTTAGTATTCTCTTTGTCGGTTTGCTCGGAGTGGCAGGAATTTTGTTTGCGACACTTAGTGCTACCGGTATTATGGGAAAAGTGGAGGAAGTAGTAGCTAGAGAGGAACGTTCCTTTGAGCTGCCGGACTTCTCCTATCAAATGGATGATAGTATTAAACGAGTTATCCTTAGAACGACAGCCTACCAAACAACAATTGAAGCAACCGAAGAAAAAGAGGTGTCAATGTTTGGGACTTACAGGACCCAGACCACTAAAAAGGAGAAGCTTTTAGCGAGTGCGGATGATTATGTGTATGCGAAAAGAAAGGGAGATACCCTTTTTGTAAATGTTAAGACACTTCCGAATGAGGTGGGACCTTTTTATAGTCATACAGAATTGGCTTCAACCATTCTGATTCCCAAGGGTGTGGAGCTTGAGGTAATTAGCACCGGAGCGGACATTACATTAAACCCGAGGGAACTTGAGAATGATTGGAGTATTAAAGGTGCCTCGTCATTAGATGTAAAGGTTGCTGAAATGAGCAATTTGAAAATTCAAGCTGTTGATGTAGATGGGGTTTCCGGTGCCGAGGGCGCATGGAATATAACGAAAAAAGGTGATACAAATCAAGGGGATCGTGTAGATGCTGTTCACCAGTCTGGTGAGGGTAAGTACCAGATTAGCATTTCGAATACCCATTATGTTAGTTTAAATAATAACTAGTTCTCATTTTATTTTTTGCAAAAAAATAAAAAAAAGGTATGATAGTAGACGGCAGAGTTATGGACAGAATAATATTTGTTACTTGGGTTAATAATTGTAAGCCAAGGGGCAAATTGGTAGAATATACAAGAGGTCCATCAGATGCCATTTATTGATTTCATAAAATAGGATGATGAATGATGAAACGAGCACGATTAATATATAATCCTACTTCAGGGCGGGAAATTCTTAAGCGCCATCTAGCAGAGATACTAGAGAAACTAGAGATTGCCGGATATGAGGCCTCTTGCCACGCCACGACGGGTTCAGGTGATGCAACGGCGGCCGCTCGAATAGCAGTTGAACGACAGTATGATGTTGTTATAGCTGCTGGAGGGGATGGTACCATAAATGAAGTGGTGAACGGTCTTGCGGAGCAGGAATTCCGGCCGAAATTAGGAATTATACCATCAGGTACAACAAATGATTTTGCGAGAGCTCTCCATATACCAAGAGATATTGGTGCAGCAGTTGATATTATCACAAAAGGTGATCGAATTCCGGTGGATATTGGCCGAATTAATGATCGTTATTTTATTAATATTGCTGGCGGAGGAAGAATCACAGAGCTTACATACGAAGTTCCAAGCAAATTAAAGACGATGCTTGGGCAGCTTGCTTACTATCTAAAAGGGATGGAAATGCTCCCTTCCATTAAGGCGTCAGATATTAGTATCGAGTATGATGGCAAGCTATTTGAAGGGGAAGCGATGTTATTCCTTGTGGGACTGACGAATTCAATCGGCGGCTTTGAAAAAATCGCTCCAGATTCATCGATTAATGATGGCCTATTTTCGTTGCTTATCTTGAAAAAAATTAATTTGGCCGAGTTTATTCGGGTTGCAACGTTGGCCATCCGTGGTGAGCATGTGAATGATCCGAATGTTATTTATGCAAAAGCAAGCAGGATCAAAGTACATTCCAATGAAAAGGTACAATTAAATCTTGACGGTGAATTTGGCGGATTGCTGCCTGCAGAGTTCGCTAATTTGTACAGGCACTTAGAAGTATTTGTACCACTCGATGACATTCGTCCACTCGATAAACCAACCGATTGGGTAACGGGACAGAGATATAGCTGATAAGGTTCGTTCCATTGTGGAGCGAGCTTTTTCTGTTGTTAGAGGAAAAAAGATTTTTGGTGCAGAATAGTAATAAGATAAGTGAGAAAGAGGAGGCAGTGGGATGGAAAAAAAGGCACTTATTAATATTGATTATACATACGACTTTGTTGCTGATGCCGGAGCGTTAACCTGTGGCGAACCGGGGCGGCTCATTGAAGAGCGGATTGTTCAGATAACTCGTGAGTTTATCGAAAACGATGATTATGTCGTCTTTGCTATTGATGTTCATGATAAAGGGGACTCTTTTCATCCAGAAACAAAACTATTCCCGCCGCATAATCTTCGTGGTACTTCAGGAAGAGATTTGTTTGGCTCGCTGCAAACACTTTATGAGGTGAGTAAAGAGCGAGAAAATGTCCATTACATGGATAAAACAAGGTACTCTGCTTTCGCAGGCACGGACCTTGAAATTAAGCTGCGGGAACGGGGAGTTACAGAGCTGCACCTTGTTGGAGTTTGTACAGATATTTGCGTTCTTCACACAGCTGTAGACGCCTACAATAAGGGGTTTAAAATCATAGTTTATAAAGAGGCTGTTGCTTCCTTTAATCAAAAGGGGCATGAATGGGCATTAGGGCACTTTGAACAATCACTTGGAGCGCTGGTTAAATAGATTTTATAATGGTAAAATTATTTAATATGTTGAAAAAGTAGGTTGTTCGGAGGGTTAGGATGAAAAACATTTATCAGGATGATAGCTTTGCACTACATACTGATCTATATCAGATCAATATGGTAGAAACGTATTGGAGAGACGGCAGATATAATAAACGCGCAGTATTCGAATTGTTTTTCCGTAAACTTCCATTTGGGAATGGATATGCGGTATTTGCCGGTTTGGAAAAAGTCATTCAGTTTATCCAGGGGTTCCGCTTTACTGAAGATGATCTGGACTATTTAAAAAATGAAGTAGGCTACCAGGATGACTTTTTAGAATATTTAAGGGACTTGCGCTTTACAGGCACCATCCGCTGTATGAAAGAAGGCGAGCTTGTCTTTGGAAATGAGCCGATATTAAGCGTGGATGCCCCACTTTGTGAAGCTCAATTGATTGAAACGGCACTATTAAACATCATTAATTATCAAACATTAATTGCGACAAAGGCTTCTAGGATTAAGCAGGTTCTTGGTAGTGAAATTGCAATGGAATTCGGTACTCGCCGAGCTCAGGAAATGGACGCCGCTATTTGGGGTACGAGAGCAGCTTACCTAGCAGGCTTCGATGGAACTAGTAATGTTCGCGCAGGTAAATTATTCCAAATTCCTGTTTCTGGTACACATGCTCACTCGATGGTTCAAGCCTATAAAGACGAATATATCGCATTCAAAAAATATGCTGAGTCTCATAAGGATTGTGTCTTTTTGGTTGATACATATGATACTCTCCGTTTGGGTGTTCCGAACGCGATTAAGGTTGCCAAGGAGATGGGCGATTCTATTAATTTCATAGGAATCCGTTTAGATAGCGGTGACCTTGCTTATCTTTCAAAGGAAGCACGAAAAATGCTCGATGATGCAGGATTTAAGGATGCGAAAATCTTTGCTTCAAGTGATCTCGACGAATATACGATTCTCAACTTGAAAGCACAGGATGCAAAAATTGACAGCTGGGGAATTGGGACTAAGCTAATTACCGCTTACGAACAAGCCGCACTAGGGGCTGTCTACAAGATTGTTTCCATAGAAGGCGAGAACGGCAATATGGAGGATACGATTAAAATCTCTTCCAATCCGGTAAAAGTCACGACTCCTGGGATTAAGAAAATTTACCGTATTATTAATAATAAAAATAACCATGCAGAAGGGGATTACATTACGCTAGAGGATGAAAAATTGCCGGAGAAGCGCCTGAGAATGTTCCACCCAACGCATACCTTTATGAATAAGATCGTGACAAACTTTACGGCAAAAGAGCTTCATGAAGTGATTTTTTCTAAAGGTGAGCTTGTCTATGAAATGCCATGTCTAGAAGAATCCCGTGAATATGTAAAGCAAAATCTTGCTGCCCTATGGGATGAGTATAAACGTACAATGAATCCTGAGGAATATCCAGTCGACCTTAGCCAAAAATGCTGGGATAACAAAATGAGGAATATTGAAGAAGTAAAACAAAAAGTTGCTGAAATGAAGGCAGAATAGGTAAGTGTAAGGCACCCAGTTTTGGGTGTTTTTTTGTACGGAAAAATAGGTTTCGCAGGATTATTGTGGAAAGGCAGGGGAATATGTCTAAAGTTCGCGGAATTATTTCCATTTCACGCGGAATAAATAAGAAATCCCGCGGGATTATTTCTAAAACCCGCGGGATTAAACCTTAATATTTATTCTTAAAGAAATCCATGAAAGCATGGTAAATTTCTATGCCTTGATACGTAAGCATTCCTGCTGCTGTTAATGAAAATACACCAATCATTAAGAAGCGAATCCACATTTAATTTTCCTCCCTTTTTGTAAGTTTTACCTTAACAATGCATGGGAGTAGATCACATAGTTCGCTTGATGGAAAACAGGAGTAAGGAAAATGAATATCCTATTGTGTATTCTAGAAAAGGTTTTGTGAAGGATGACTACGATTAATGAAATTAAAACAAGGACGCCCACAAAGTGAAAATGAAATAAATGCTTTTCTTCATCGTCGCTTAGGGATTTCATAGTCCAACCATCAATCATCAGCACTGCTTTATCGACATGATGGGTATGCGTTAATACATTGGAATGATGAAGAATAGTGAAGGATAAGAAAGTAAGGAGAAAAGCAATTGGTAGAATATTTAACTTCTTGATCGTAACCACCTCCTTTTAATGGGATTGTTTTCATTATAAACACATTAGTTAAATTGTTAAATTAAAATGCTCCGACATTTTACGCAAATAGTAAATCGTATACAATCAAATTATGGCTGATTTCGCAATTAGACTAGGTTTATGATACAATCTTGCTAGTCAAATCGGAGTAAAGGAAGTAAAATATGACAAAAACGATACCGGTTAAAAAGAATGATTATATAGATGTTGTATTTGAGGATTTAACTCATGATGGTGCAGGGGTCGCAAAGGTGGAAGGTTTTCCGTTGTTCATTCCAAACGGTCTGCCCGGTGAAAAGGCACAGGTTAAAGTAATCAAAGTAAACAAAGGCTACGGATTTGGACGTTTGATTGAAATTTATGAAAAAAGCCCATATCGCGTAGAAGTTCCAAGCAGTGAAATTCACAAGTATGGCGGCTGTCAGCTTGAGCACATCAGCTATGAAGGACAGCTGAAATATAAGGAAAATCAAGTACGACAGGTGCTGACCCGGATTGGAAAACTAGAGGATGTAATCGTACACCCCATTCTAGGGATGGACAACCCATGGCATTACCGGAATAAAGCACAGGTGCCAGTCGGTGAAAAAGATGGTAAGTTGATTGCTGGTTTTTTCAAGCCTAGAAGTCATGAAATCGTTGATACCGATGAAAGTCTGATCCAGCTGCCGGAAATTAATGAGGCAGTTCAAGCTGTAAAAGAAATTTGTAGCGGGTTAGGGATTTCAGCTTATCAAGAAGAGTCACATAAAGGTGTTCTACGCCACATCATGGCTCGTTATGGACAGCAAACAGGTGAGCTGATGGTTGTGCTGATTACCAGAACGAATGATATTCCAAACAAGGACAAATTAGTTGAGGAAATTATCTCCGGCCTTCCGAAGGTAAAATCGATTGTACATAACGTTAACTCAAAACGGACAAATGTAATCCTTGGCGAAAAAACAACCGTCCTTTGGGGCAATGAAGTGATTTATGACTTAATAGGTGACGTGAAGTTTGCGATATCTGCTCTTTCTTTTTATCAGGTAAATCCTGTTCAAACGAAGGTACTTTATGATAAGGCACTTGAATATGCAGGGCTAAGCGGGGAAGAGTCCGTAATCGACGCCTATTGTGGGATTGGAACGATATCACTGTTTTTAGCACAAAAGGCCAAGAAGGTTTTCGGTGTAGAAGTCGTTCCAGAAGCAATTGAAGATGCAAAACGGAATGCACAGTTAAATGGTATGGCCAATGTAGAGTTTGAAGCCGGCGAAGCAGAGGTTGTAATTCCGAAGTGGTATAAAGAAGGAAATTCTGCTGATGTGCTGGTTGTAGACCCACCGCGCAAGGGCTGTGATGAAACCTTTTTACAAACCATTATCGAAATGAAACCAAAAAAGGTGGTTTATGTTTCTTGTAACCCAGCCACACTTGCACGTGATTTACGAATCCTAGAAGACGGTGGTTATAAAACCGTGGAAGTTCAACCAGTAGATATGTTTCCACAGACCACACATGTGGAGTGCTGTTCACTACTTGTAAGAAAAGATTAATATGAGATGCAACAGTGAGTAAAGAGCCTTTCCTTCTAAAAAGGCTCTTTTTATTATTATTGGGCGTAACAGTATTGCTGTAGGTTCAACAAGGTTCTTCACATTTATAAACGAGTTATTTTTGTGTAAGTAGCTTGAATATATCGGTTTTGACAGCTATGGATTTTTTATTGCAATAGGATAAATAGAAATGGAATGTATACATTATTTTTGTATGAAGAAATATATACCTAGTAAAAGTTGTGCATAACAAGGCTGCTTGAACATAGAAATACAAGTTCTTTAAGAAGGGATGTTGTCATGAAAAATCCTGGGTATCCTGGTCCGCAAGGTTTGTATCACCCTGAATATGAACATGAAGCTTGTGGAATTGGAATGGTCGCTAATATAAATGGGAAAAAGTCGCACGATATTGTTGAATATGCTATAACGATTTTATGTAATTTGGAACACAGGGGCGGACAATCAGCAGACACGAGTACCGGGGATGGAGCAGGGATTCTTACCCAAATTCCCCATTCATTTTTTGAGAAACAATGCGAAAAAGAAAATATTGAACTCCCTGAAGCGGGGAAATATGGGATTGGTATGATCTTTTTACCACAGGATCCAGAAGTTAGAAAAAAAACTCAAAAACAAATTGAAAACGTCATTAAAGAGGAAGGGCAGGTCTTTCTAGGTTGGAGGACTGTTCCGGTTAATGATTCTTTTGTTGGTGACATGGCCAAAAAATCAAAGCCGTTTATCCGTCAAATGTTTATTGCTTCTTCTCTTAATCCACATGATCAAAATGATTTCGATAGAAAATTATATTTGATCCGTAAACGGTTAGAAAAAGAAGTGTGCCCTTCAGATAAGGAACATCAAGAAGGGATGTATGTTTGCAGTTTATCCTCAAGAACCATTGTCTATAAAGGCATGTTAATTCCTGAACAGCTGGATTCCTTTTATGTTGACTTAAATCATCGTGATTTTAAGTCTGCACTAGCCCTTGTTCATTCGCGATTTAGTACAAACACATTTCCTAGCTGGGAAAGAGCTCATCCAAACCGGTTTACGATCCATAATGGAGAATTTAATACGATTAAAGGAAATGTTAAATGGATGCAGGCTAGAGAGGCTCTTTGTGAATCTAAGTTATTTGGAGACAAGGATTATCAAAAGTTATTTCCGGTCATCGATACGGATGGCAGTGATTCTTCCATGTTTGATAATTGTTTTGAATTTCTGCATCTTTCAGGACGTTCACTTGCGCATACAGCGATGATGATGATTCCTGAGCCATGGGCACATGATGAAAAAATGGATGAAGCTAAGAAGGCATTCTATCAATTTCATAGCTGTTTAATGGAGCCATGGGATGGTCCTGCTGCTGTTGTATTTACGAATGGAAAACAAATCGGGGCATGTCTTGACCGGAATGGGCTGCGCCCTGCCCGTTATTATATAACAAAAGACGGTATGATTGTTTTGGGTTCTGAGGTAGGTGCATTGGATATTTTTGTTGAGGATATTGAATATAAAGGCAGACTTCTCCCAGGGAAAATGCTCCTTGTTGATTTGGAAAAGGGCAAAATTATTCCGGATGAAGATATTAAAATGCAAATCGCCTCAGAGTATCCATATAAAGATTGGTTAGCAGAACATTTAGTTCATATTGATGATCTGCCTGAAACGGACAGTCATCAACAAGTTATTAATACAGATGAACGACTCAAACAGCAACTTGCATTTGGGTATACAAACGAAGACCTCAATAAAATTTTGAAGCCGATGGTTACAGATAAGCATGATCCCATTGGTTCGATGGGGTACGATTCTCCCCTTGCTGTTTTATCAAAAAGACCACAGTTGCTATATAACTATTTCAAACAGCTTTTTGCCCAGGTAACCAATCCGCCGATTGATGCCATTCGGGAGAAGATTATTACTTCCGTTTTAACAACAATTGGACCACAGAAAAACATAATTAAACCTGAGCCTGAAAGTTGTCAACAAATTCAGCTTCAGACACCGATTTTGACGAATAATCAGTTAGAAAAACTTCACTATTCAAGCTTTAAAACGAAAACACTATCCATCCTGTTTCCTGTTGAAACAGCTACACCCGATTTTGAAAAAATTTTAAATAGCTTATTTTTAAAAGCTGACACCGCCATCGACAATGGTATTTCTTTACTGGTTTTATCTGATCGCGGAGTCGATGCCGAATATGCCGCGTTGCCAGCTCTGCTCGCAGTCTCGGGATTGCATCATCACCTAATTCGAAAAGGAACACGATCAAAGGTAAGCATCATTGTTGAATCGGCGGAACCAAGAGAGGTCCATCATTTGGCAGCATTACTTGGTTTCGGGGCGGAAGCGATCAATCCTTATTTAGCCTTTGAGTCACTAAGGGGTTTGATTGAAATCGGTGATATACGCGAAACAGAAGTCGACAAGGCTATTAACACATACATTTTGACAGCAACCGATGGAATCGTTAAGGTGTTATCGAAAATGGGGATATCAACAATTCAAAGTTATATTGGGGCACAAATATTTGAGGCAATCGGGATTGATCAAGGCGTAATCGAGAAATATTTTACTGAAACGTCTTCAAGAATAGAGGGTATTGGGTTGGATATCATTGCCGAAGAAGTGATGATGAGGCATAAACGAGCATTTGATCCGACAAGAGGCGTGGAGAGGACATTGGATTCAGGTGATGATTTTCAGTGGCGCCATGACGGAGAAGATCACCAATACAACCCTCGGACCATTCATCTATTACAGCATGCATGCCGAACGAATAATTATAAACTTTTTAAAGAGTATTCAGCATTATTGACAGACCCTAGCGACAATCTTCAATCCATTCGCGGCATGTTGGCTTTTAAAAAACGGGAACCTATACCGTTGGACGAGGTAGAGTCTGTTGAAGAAATTTGTAAGAGGTTTAAAACGGGAGCGATGTCATACGGTTCTATTAGTCGTGAAGCCCACGAATCACTTGCCATTGCCATGAACAAAATTGGGGCAAGAAGCAACTCAGGAGAAGGTGGAGAGGACCCGGCAAGATTTACACCGGATCCAAATGGGCAATTGAGGCGCAGTGCGATTAAACAAGTAGCATCAGGCCGATTCGGAGTGACCAGTCATTATCTTGTAAATGCTGATGAAATCCAAATTAAGGTTGCCCAAGGTGCCAAGCCGGGAGAAGGGGGACATCTTCCCGGAAAAAAAGTATATCCATGGATTGCCGAGGTTAGGGGCTCAACAACTGGCGTAGGATTGATTTCTCCGCCGCCCCACCATGATATTTATTCCATTGAAGACTTAGCGGAATTAATTCATAACTTAAAAAATGCAAATCCATCCGCCAGAATTAGTGTCAAGCTTGTATCGGAAGCCGGTGTCGGAACCATTGCAGCAGGTGTTGCCAAAGGAAGAGCCGATGTTGTTCTGATTAGTGGATATGACGGCGGAACGGGGGCTGCGCCAAGGACAAGCTTAAAGCATGCAGGATTGCCGTGGGAACTGGGCTTAGCCGAAACACATCAAACATTGCTGTTAAATCGTCTTCGTGATCGAATCGTCGTGGAAACGGATGGGAAATTGATGACGGGCCGGGATGTTGTAATTGCTGCCTTACTTGGGGCAGAGGAATATGGATTTTCAACGGCACCGTTAGTTGTATTAGGATGTATCATCATGCGGGTATGCCACCTCGATACTTGTCCGGTAGGCGTTGCCACACAAAACCCCGAGTTACGGAAAAAATTTACGGGTGAACCGGAGCATGTAATCAACTTTATGAGATTCATCGCCTTGGAAGTAAGAGAGCTTATGGCCGAACTCGGATTCCGTACGGTCAATGAAATGATTGGAAGGACTGATGTTTTAGAGACAAATCAAGCTATTAACCATTGGAAAGCAAAAGGGGTAGATTTTTCTGCTCTTCTCTATCAGCCTGAAGTTCCGAAAAATACTAGCCGTTATGCCACGGTTGAACAGGTTCATGGACTTGATAAAACAATGGACAAACAAGAGTTGATCCCTTTATGTAAAGAAGCGCTTGAAGACCAGGAACCTATTAAGGCGACTTTGTCGATACGGAACATTAACCGAGTCGCGGGGACCATGTTAGGGAGTGAAATAACAAAACGGTATGGTGCCAAGGGGCTGCCTGAGGATACGATTCACCTAACTTTTACAGGCTCTGCCGGACAAAGCTTTGCTGCCTTTATTCCACCCGGATTAACGATGAGACTAGTAGGAGATGCTAATGATTTTATCGGTAAAGGTTTATCGGGGGGGAAAATTATTGTTCGCCCTTCTCGGAGGGCTACCTTTACCTGGGAAAATAATATCATTGTCGGAAACGTTGCCTTTTACGGGGCAACGGCAGGAGAAGCCTATATCAGCGGAATTGCCGGAGAGCGCTTTTGTGTGAGGAATAGCGGAGCAAATGTGGTCGTAGAAGGTGTGGGCGACCATGGTTGTGAATACATGACAGGTGGAACAGTGATTGTACTGGGGGAAACAGGGAAAAACTTCGCAGCCGGTATGTCGGGTGGTGTTGCGTATGTCTTGGATATAACAAACGATTTTCGAGTCAGATGTAATCAGGCTCAAGTTTATCTCGACCCCATTCAAGATGAGTCAGAACTCCAACTTGTCCACCAAATGATTGAAAAGCATGTTCAATATACGCATAGTCCTCTTGGGGAGAAAGTGTTAAATAGCTGGGCAGACATGAGCAAGAAATTTGTCAGAGTCATTCCGAAGGACTATTTGGAAATGAAAGAGCGTATAAAGCGACTGCTAGAGGAAGGGTTAAGTGAACATCAAGCAGCACTCCGAGCATTTGAAGAAAGCCAAAAAGCAGTGAAAGCGATAAAAGAGGGAGGGTGAGCGATGGGAAAACCAACTGGTTTTATGGACTACGAACGCCAATCAAGGCACGAACGTGACCCTAAGACACGAACGGATGATTGGGATGTTTATACGTTACCTCTTGAAGAACATGAATTAAAAGAACAAGGTGCTCGTTGCATGGATTGCGGGATTCCAACTTGTCATACGGGTATTATGATAAACGGGATGACTTCAGGTTGTCCCGTACATCACCTTATACCGGAGTGGAATGATTTAGTTTACCAAGGCCAATGGGAGGAAGCCCTGAAGCGAGAGCATAAAATGAATAACTTTCCAGAATTCACCGGACTAGCTTGTCCGGCCCCGTGTGAAGGAGCTTGTGTCCTTGGAATTAATGAGTCACCGGTTGCCATAAGGACAATCGAGCTGGAAATCATTAATCGAGGCTTTAAGGAAGGTCGGGTGAAACCGGAGCCTCCAAAGAACCGGACGGATAAAAAGGTTTCAGTTGTTGGTTCGGGTCCAGCCGGATTGGCTTGTGCAGCCCAACTTAATAAAGCTGGACACCGTGTCACTGTTTTTGAGCGTCATGATCGTGTTGGGGGTCTCTTAACGTATGGGATACCTGAAATGAAGCTTCCTTATTCTGTTGTTGAGAGAAGGGTCAATATTCTTAAAGAAGAGGGGATTACCTTCGTAACAAATACAGACGTGGGCAAGGACTATCCCATTACTAAGTTACAATCGGAATTTGATGCGATTGTTCTATGCGGCGGTGCAACAAAACATCGTGATATACAAGTAGAAGGAAGAGAGCTAAAAGGAATCTATTTTGCCATGGATTTTCTTCATGCCAATACAAAAAGTTTATTGGATTCCAACCTTGAGAACGGTGAGTATATATCCGCAAAAGACAAAGATGTGGTTGTCATTGGCGGTGGGGATACAGGTGTAGATTGTTTAGCTACTTCTGTACGTCATAAATGCAAAAGCTTAACACAATTTGATATTTATCAGAAAAAGGGCGAAATTCGGGAAGATGATAATCCATGGCCGCAATGGCCCGTTATCCATCAAGTGGAGTATGGCCAAAAAGAAGCCGCAGCCACGTTCGGTGATGATCCTCGAGCCTATGCGGTGATGACGAAAAGGTTTGTGGGGGATGAAAATGGGTATGTCAAAGAAATTCATACCATTAACGTTGAAACCACAACCGATGAAAACGGACAGAGAATTCGAAAAGAAATCCCTGGTACAGAAAAAATCTGGCCCGCTCAGTTAGTATTACTTGCGATTGGATTTAGTGGTCCAGAGCAGGATTTACTTCAAAAAATGAACGTCGAGACTGATAATCGTTCAAATGTAAAGGCTGAGTATGGAAAATATAAAACAAATATCGAAGGGGTTTTTGCTGCAGGTGATATGCGTCGTGGTCAAAGTCTTATCGTTTGGGCTATAAATGAAGGAAGAGGTGCTGCTAGGGAGTGTGATCGATATTTAATGGATAAAACAAATTTACCTTAGAATAGTACATGTAATTAGAACTAAAATGTCTACCCAGGCATTATCTTAATAGTAGTCACACTCTACACACGTTGAGTGCGTCTCGCAGATAGTTATAAAAGAGGCAGCAGGACCCAAGTAAGGGATACCTGCTGCATTTATTCAATTTTTGGAGTGAAAAGGTAGTTGGTATTCGCTAAACCAAAAGGACCGGGCCCGGTTTTTATGTAGTGTGTTTAACTTAATATTTTCTTGAAATGGCTCCCGGCACTTTTTCCAACCATTCCTTTTCAATAAGTGCGGGTACAGCAGTTGATTTTGGCTGCTTTGCACCAGTAAACGTGTTTATTGATATTTTTAAAAATGCTGGTATTGAAGTGACAATGGAAGAGGCAAGAGAACCTATGGGAATGTTGAAAATTGACCATATTCGTGCGATGCTGTCCATGCCTCACAAAAGCGAGAAATTGGAATTTTTACCAAAACTGCGGGTCGTAAATAATACATTTTAATATAGACAAAAAAGACGATTTTCTGTATCTTTAGGAAGGCATATTACTAAGGAGGAATTATACATCATTGAATAATCAAAATCACACCTCAGTAAAAATTATTACGGCTGATCCATCTGCACTTGGGCTGTTTGGTTTAGCAATGGTTACACTTGTAGCATCATCACAAAAGTTAGGTCTTACAGAAGGCACTGCTTTAATCCTTCCATGGGCTTTCTATTTAGGTGGTTTTGCACAATTAATTGCAAGCTTCCTAGATTCAAAAAAGAATAATGTATTTGGAACAACGGCATTTGGAGCATTTGGATTATTTTGGCTTGGTGTCGGAACAACATGGTTGATTCAAATAGGTGCTTTAGGTGAAAAGGTCCTTGCTAACGCGGATGCGAAACAGCTAGGTGTTGCATTCGTCGGTTATCTAATCTTTAGCTTATTTATGACGATCGGTGCAATGGAAACCCATAAAGTACTGTTTTTTATTTTTGTGCTAATTGATTTCTTATTTATCGGATTGTCCCTAAGTTCATTTGATATTATGTATAAATTTTCACATATGCTCGCAGCAATCTCTGAATTGCTCATTGCTTTATTATCATTTTATGGTTCTGCTGCAGCTGTTTTAAATACACACTTTGGGCAAGTTGTTTTACCAGTAGGTAAACCATTTGGGATATTTACAAAACAAAATCAAAAAGAAATGAGAACAGAAAAACGTCTCAAAATTGGGTAAACACCATTACATCGGAGGCAACTAACCATATGAAAAAAGGACAGTACCCATGAAAAACAGGTACTGTCCTTTTATCATTTTTCAATTGTTTATCTTTAAGACCTAGCTTCTTTTAACGGCTTGTTTCGAGGTGCAAACCAACCGATTAGGGCAATACCGACTAATACCCCATAAAAGATGATTGTCCAAGTGGTACCATGAGGAAAATCATGATCTAAGATACCAATATCCTCATGCGCAAGGGTAATGACAGCTAGTTTTACACCAACCCAGGCAACAATGGCATATGCTGTTGTTTCCAAAGCTGGACGTTTTTCAAGAAGCTGCACAAACCAGGTTGCTGCAAACTTTATCAAAACGAGTCCGGCAATACCACCTAGTAAAACAACGATAAACTGTCCTCCATCCATGCCTCCGAAATCGCCAAGCGGTGAATCCGGGAGACCAAGGGCAAGAGCAACCGCAGCGAGAATCGAGTCAACTGCAAATGCGAGGTCAGCTAAGGCAATCTTCCCTACCGTTGGATAAAAACCTTTTCCTCTTGCTTCCTTTTCATCGTCTTTATGGATATTCTTATTAGCTTTTCCGAACTTTGCCTGTATGACATGCTTTAATCCCAGGTAAAGAAGATAAGCCGCTCCAATCGCCTGTATCTGCCAGACGTTAGCGATAAAAGAAATGACAAAAAGTGCAGCAAACCGGAAGACGAATGCCATAATAATGCCGTAATTAATCGCCTTTTTTTTCTGGTCTTCGGGTAAATGCTTGGCTATTACCGCTAGTACAAGGGCGTTATCAGCCGATAACAATCCTTCCAATCCTATTAGAATTAACAATGCCCAAGCATACTCCAGCCATATTGATTCCATTCTTTTTTCTCCTTTCTTTAAAAAATCATGAAAAAAGTATCACTAACTCTAGATTTCCCCAAAAACCTACAGAAAAAATCATTACATAACTACTTATTGGCTATCTTAAAATATTATGAATTTTTTGAGTGACAGCAACTTCTTTTGAGAATACATAAATAATATATGGAAATTGCAAAGTAGAATGCAGGATGAAGAAATGGAGAGAATTATAAAAAGGTGAAGAAAGGAACAATTTTTCTTTCTTCACCTTTTTTATTGCAAACAAAAAAATACTATGTTACTATACATGTAACCGGTTACACATATGAGGTGAATTAATCAATGGCTACTATACGTGATGTTGCAAAAAAGGCTGGAGTATCTGTGGCAACCGTTTCAAGAGTATTAAACAATAAAGGTTATGCACATGAAGATACCAGAAGGCTAGTGAACGAGGCAATTAAAGAATTAAACTACAAACCAAATGAAGTGGCAAGATCTCTTTATAAGAAAACATCACGATTAATAGGATTATTGCTGCCGGATATTCGAAATCCTTTCTTTCCTGAGCTAGCTCGTGGAGTAGAGGATGAAATGCAAGCGCAAGGCATCCACTTGATTATCGGAAATGCCGATGAAAAACCTAAGAAAGAAATAGATTATATACAAACGTTTAAACAAAATAATGTAATAGGCATCATTTCAGCAACAAATCAAGCTGAAACAAGTCTATATGAAGACTTATCCATTCCGGTTGTTTTCCTTGATCGAACAACTAATAGTCATCCTTCAGTTTATTCAGACGGATTGGATGGAGGGAAAATAGCTGCACAAGAAATGATTAAAAGGGGAAGTAAGCGAATTGCTTTACTTAGAGGACCTATCGAAGTAAGGACAGCACAAGACAGATTCAAAGGTGCAGTGGATGAATTGTGTAATGCTAATGTGGACTTTCAGGTGATTACGTCATCGTTTAGTTTTCACGACGCAGAAAAAATGGCTAAAACCTTATTTGAGAGATTTCCTGAAACAGATGGGATCATTGCCAGCAACGATCTCAGTGCAGCAGCCATATTGCATGAGGCGCTGCGAATAGGGCGATCAATTCCGGATGACTTACAAATAATCGGATATGATGATATACCGCTTAGCAAACTGCTGTTCCCGCCACTTTCTACCATTAGGCAGCCAGCCTATGACATGGGAAGAGAAGCAGGGAAATTATTAATGAACATTATTAATAAAAAACCGTTAGAGCAAAATTATATTCAAATGCCTGTTACCTTTATTGAAAGGCAAACGACAAGAAAGGTGGAGAAAAATGGTTAAAATGACGATTATCGGGAGTTCTTCTATGGATTTGGTTGTAACCGCTTCAAAACGGCCAAATAAAGGAGAAACGATTATAGGGGAAAGCTTTAAGACAGTCCCTGGCGGCAAAGGTGCGAACCAGGCTGTCGCAGCCGCCAGGCTTGGTGCTGAAGTGTATATGGTGGGATGCGTAGGAGACGATGTGTTTGGTGAAGAAATAATTAAAAACTTCATCTCCAATGGAGTTTTTACAACCAATGTGAAACCGGTTACACATTCTGAAACAGGAACAGCACATATTACCCTTGCAGATGGTGATAACAGCATTATTGTAGTTAAAGGTGCTAATAATTATGTCACTCCTGATTTTGTTGAAAAGGCTCTGGATGTAATACGTGAATCGGATATTGTACTAATCCAGCAAGAGATTCCTGAGGAAACAGTAGAATATGTAACTGAAATTTGCTTTGCAAATAATGTGCCTTTATTACTGAATCCTGCACCCGCAAGAACAATAAGTAAAAATGTGATTGAAAAGGCCACGTATATTACACCAAATGAATGGGAAGCTTCTGTTCTTTTTGAGAACAGGGACATTCATGAAGCGTTAAAAGAGTATCCTAATAAATTATTAGTTACAGAGGGTAAAAACGGAGTCCGCTATTATGATGGCGAGAATGAGGTGCTTGTCCCGGCTTATGTTGTTAATGCGGTGGATACAACAGGTGCAGGCGATACCTTTAATGCAGCATTTGCTGTTGCGGTTGCGGAAGGCAAAAGTATAAAAGAGAGTATTCGTTTTGCTAATCGGGCTGCATCATTGTCAGTAACAAAATTTGGTGCACAGGGTGGTATGCCAACAAGAGAAGAAGTAGAAGGGAGTTTATAAAATGAAACGTAATGGAATTTTAAACAGCCACATATCAAAGGTATTAGCTGATCTTGGTCATACTGATTATATTGTGATAGCGGATGCTGGGCTGCCCATTCCTGAGGGTGTTAAAAAGATCGATCTAGCAGTCAAATCAGGCATGCCTTCGTTTATAGATGTAGTGAATGCGATTGAAGAGGATATGGTTATCGAAAAAGTGATAATAGCCTCTGAAATAGAAGGAAGAAATCCCGAACATGCTTACTATTTAAATGATAAATTTGCTGATACGGAAATAGAGTATGTTTCCCATGAGGAGTTTAAACAATTAACAAAACAAGCTAAAGCAGTAATTCGTACGGGTGAAATTACACCATATGCAAACTGTATTTTACAATCTGGAGTATTTTTCTAAAAAGATGAGGTGTTAAACATGCGGATTACGATGGAAAACATTCATAAAGCATTTGGAACGAATCAAGTTTTAACAGGCGTTGATTTTGATTTATTAGATGGAGAAGTACATGCCCTAATGGGGGAAAATGGCGCAGGAAAATCAACGATGATGAACGTACTTACAGGTATGCATGCTCGTGATTCAGGTGTCATCACAATTGATGGGGAAGAGACCTATTTTAAGAACCCAAAGGAAGCGGAGCAAAGTGGAATCACTTTTATTCATCAGGAGTTAAATATTTGGCCTGATATGACTGTTCTGGAAAACTTATTTATTGGCAAGGAATTAAAGAATTCTTTCGGACTTTTAAAAATAAATGAAATGAAAGCGTTGGCAAAGAAACAGTTTGATAGATTAGCAGTATCCATTCCGTTAGATAAAGAGGCAGGAAGTTGTTCTGTTGGGGAGCAGCAAATGATTGAGATTGCTAAAGCTTTAATGACAGAAGCAAAAGTGATTATTATGGATGAGCCTACTGCTGCATTGACAGAAAGGGAAATCAGCAAACTTTTTGATGTTATTTCTTCATTAAAAATGGCAGGAGTATCGATTGTATATATTTCTCACCGAATGGAGGAAATTTTCTCTATCTGTGACAGGATTACCGTCATGCGTGATGGAAAAACCGTTGACACGAAGGCGATTCCAGATACAAATTTTGATGAGGTCGTCAGGAAAATGGTTGGCAGGGAATTAACCGATCGATTTCCTAAACGTAATCCTACCCCTGGTGAAACCGTTCTTCAGGTAAAGGGTTTAACAAAAAAGGGACATTTTAAAGATGTGAATTTTTCGGTTCGTGCTGGAGAAATAGTCGGGGTTTCCGGCTTGATGGGAGCTGGCCGAACAGAAATAATGAGGGCAATTTATGGCTTGGATGAAATTGATAGCGGTGAAATTTGGCTGAAAGGCGAGAAAGTAACGATTAAAACACCTGATCAGGCTGTCAAGGCAGGAATCGGATTCATTACAGAAGATCGAAAAGATGAGGGATTAATTCTAGATTTCTCTATTAGAGATAATATGGTATTGCCAACCCTCTATAGCTTCGCTCCAAAAGGGATCATCAATGAAAAAAGTGAGACAGACTTTGTTAATATGCTAATCAAACGCTTGACTGTAAAAACAGAGTCCCCAGATATTGCAGTTGGAAAGCTATCAGGGGGAAATCAGCAAAAAGTGGTCATTGCAAAGTGGGTCGGAATAGGGCCAAAATTACTTATTTTAGATGAACCAACTCGAGGAGTCGATGTTGGTGCGAAAAGAGAGATTTATCAACTAATGAATGAATTAACAGATCGGGGTGTAGCGATCATCATGGTATCTTCAGAATTGCCTGAGGTCCTTGGGATGAGTGATCGAATCCTAGTTGTTCATGAAGGAAAAATAAATGGTGAATTAATGAGAGAAAATGCCACCCAAGAAAAAATTATGACATTGGCAACAGGAGGTCAGTAGGATGAATTCTATTAATGCAGTGACAAAACCTAAGACGAATATGATGAATGCCATCACTCAAAAACTAGGACCGTTACTTGGTTTGATTATATTAGTTGTGATTGTATCAATATTAAATCCCAGTTTTCTCGAACCTTTAAATATATTAAATTTATTAAGACAAGTGGCTATTAATGCACTAATTGCGTTTGGTATGACGTTTGTTATTTTAACAGGGGGAATTGATTTATCTGTCGGGGCTATTCTTGCTTTATCGAGCGCTTTGACAGCAGGGATGATGGTATCGGGCATTGACCCGATTCTTGCGATACTAATTGGATGTATTCTAGGGGGCTTAATGGGAACGGTAAACGGATTGCTCATTACCAAGGGGAAAATGGCTCCGTTTATCGCAACTCTAGCAACAATGACGATCTTCAGAGGACTAACTCTTGTTTATACTGGGGGAAATCCGATTACTGGTCTTGGGGATAATTATCTGTTTCAGTTATTTGGCCGAGGCTATTTTCTAGGAATACCTGTACCAGCGATAACGATGATTCTTACATTTGTGATTTTATTTATTATTCTTCATAAAACTCCATTCGGTCGTAAAACATATGCAATCGGTGGTAATGAAAAAGCAGCATTAATTTCAGGGATTAAAGTGCCTAAAGTTAAAGTTATGATTTATAGTCTTTCAGGTATGCTTGCAGCGCTGGCGGGTGCAATCTTAACATCTCGATTAAATTCAGCACAGCCGACTGCTGGTACTTCATATGAACTTGATGCGATTGCGGCAGTTGTATTAGGAGGGACAAGCCTATCAGGAGGAAAAGGAAGAATTTTTGGTACACTGATCGGTGCTTTAATTATCGGTACCTTAAATAATGGATTAAATCTTCTTGGAGTATCATCTTTCTATCAAATGGTAGTTAAGGGGATTGTTATTTTAATTGCAGTATTACTTGACCGTAAAAAGTAGCATAAGGAGAGAATATCATGAAAAAATTAATAGCTATATGTCTGTCATTAACACTTTTGCTCCTAAGTGCTTGTTCTATGCAACCGCCTGGATGGGCAAAACCGGATAAAAAAGAAAGCTTAGAAGATATTAAAATTGGCTTATCTGTTTCAACATTAAATAACCCATTTTTTGTTTCCTTGAAGGATGGAGTGGTTAAAGAAGTAGAAGCGTTGGGTATGGAAGTTATTATTGTAGATGCACAGAATGACTCTGCAAAACAAGTGAATGACGTGGAGGATTTAATTCAGCAAGGTGTAGATGCTCTGCTCATTAACCCAACGGATTCCGCTGCCATTTCAACGGCTGTTCAATCAGCAAATAATATTGGAATTCCGGTAGTTACGTTGGACCGTTCAGCAGATAAAGGGAAAGTCGAAGCATTAGTAGCCTCAGATAATATAAAAGGCGGGGAAATGGCTGCAAACTATATGATTGAAAAGCTTGGTGAAAATACACCAGTTATTGAATTAGAGGGAGTTCCTGGGGCATCGGCCACTCGTGAAAGAGGTCAGGGATTTCATAACGTAGCAGATCAAAAATTAAATGTAACGGCGAAACAAGCAGCTGATTTTGACCGTACGAAGGGATTAACGGTAATGGAAAACCTCCTGCAAGCAAATCCTGATGTAAAAGCTGTATTTGCTCATAATGATGAAATGGCATTAGGGGCTATTGAAGCCATTAATAGTTCTGGGAAGGAAATTATGGTTATTGGATTTGATGGAAATGATGACGCACTAAATGCGATTCAATCAGGAAACATGGAAGCGACAGTTGCTCAACAGCCAGAGTTAATTGGTAAGCTTGCTGTGGGTGCCGCCAGAGATGTATTACAGGGAAAAAAGGTTGAGAAGACAATAGCCGCACCATTGAAATTAGTAACGAAAGATAATTAAGATAGCAAATAATTTAAACTGTGAAAAAGTCCCGAGTATTCCTACTGGGGACTTTTTTCTTCCATACGGGAACGTCTAATTCTATGCCAATTTACGTGTAGACTTTTTTTTAGATGTTTTTCCTGCAAATTGATCTTCTTCCTGTAGTGCCCGTTTGATAAAGAAGGAGAGAAGCAGGGCGAAACATGCAATTACAGTTGACAAAAAGAAAGTATAATTGATTCCTTCAAGCATGGCTTTCATGGCAATTTCCCCGTGTATTTCAGCCATCCCGGCTTCTGGTGCAGTTTTTAAAGCTTCTTCTGTTAATTGAGCCGTGTATGATTTCGAATAAGTAGACATAGCTGTGACCAAAAGGGCAGTACCGATGGCCGCGGATACCTGATTTATAGTGTTGTTCATGGCCGTACCGTGTGGATAGAGACTAGCTGGCAACTGATTTAAACCATTTGTTGAAACTGGCATCATCACCATTGATATGCCTAACATCCTTACAGCATGTAAAAACACTAAGTAATTGTAGGGGGTTGTAAAAGTTAATTTGCTGAAATAATAGGTTGTAATCGTTGTGATAATTAGGCCGATTATCGCTAACATACGCCCCCCAAACTTATCAAATAATCTTCCTATAAGGGGTGACATAATGGCCATCAATATCGCTCCTGGAAGCAGCAATAATCCGGTGTCCAACGGCGATATACCGCGTATTGTTTGGACATAGATAGGCAGAAGTAAAAACCCTGAAAACATTGCCATATTAAGCACAATCGTAATCGTTGCAGATAGCGAAAACATTGGGTATTTAAACACACGAAAATTAAGCATGGGAAGTTCTTGCTTGGTTTGCCGTAAGATAAACCATATTAGAGAGATAACTCCAATTATAAGAGGCATATACACTAGCGCACTGTTCCAGCCTTTACTGCCGGCAGAACTAAAACCGAATAGTAACCCTCCAAAACCAATGCTTGATAACAAAAGCGAAAATAAGTCAAGTTTAATATTTGTTTTATCCTTTTTGTCTTTGAGCGAGAAAAAGCCAATCAAAATAACGACAATTGCGATAGGCGTGATAAAGTGGAAAAGCATTCTCCAGTGATAGTGTTCAATGATCCACCCTGATAAAGTAGGACCTATTGCTGGAGCGAACATGATAATTAAACCAAACACTCCCATGGCTGCCCCGCGCTTTTCAATTGGGAAGCTCACTAGCATGACGTTCATTAATACCGGCATCATGATTGCTGCTCCGGCGGCTTGAAGAATCCGTCCAATTAATAAGATGGAAAAGAAATCGGTACTGCCGGCAATAATCGTCCCAAATGCAAATATGCTCATTGCTGCCAAGAATAATTGCCGGACTGAAAATTTTTGAAATAAGAATGCAGTTGTTGGAATCAAAACTCCACTCACTAACATAAAGACTGTCGTTAACCATTGAACGGTTGCTGTGTCAATATCTAAGTCCTCCATTATCGATGGCAGTGCGATATTTAATAATGTATTATTTAAAAATGTAATAAATGTGCCGATCATAAGCACAGCAAGAATCCCATACGGGGGACGATGAGTCATATTTAGCGATTTATTCATTGTATCTCTCCTTAGTATATAAAAGACTCTTGGCATTTTGCAGAATTGGATGGATAATGCTTTTGGGATTCCATCCAAAACACTCACCCCTAATTAAGTAAGCGTTAACAATATTACATTCTATTTTAATCTCCCCAATAATAAAAAACATTCTCCAAAACTGCTTGATTATAGCTTTTAGTTGTCTGTTCTTGCTGTCTATATTGTTTTTTTTAGAACAATCTAATAAGAAAAGATAAATAAGGAGTACCTGTTAGTAATAAAGTTCGGAAAATTCCAATTAGAAGGTTGTTTTTTTAAAGGAAGTATAATAAAATAACCTACAATACTAAGTAAACTAATAGGAATTAAGAGGATTGCGAAATAGGGAGGTTTAGATGTGTCAAAGTATATGATTGAAGTAAGAGATGTTGATAAGGAATTCAATAATGGAAAGGAATCCATTCATGTACTTGACCATATATCATTTCAGGTTGAGAAAGGGGAAATTGTCACCTTACTTGGCAAAAGCGGGTGCGGTAAAAGTACTCTTTTGAATATGGTGGGTGGTTTTGAAAAAGCGAATGGAGGGATGGTGATTCTTGATGGAAATGAAGTTAGGCAGCCAACAAGAAAATGTATCATGCTATTCCAGCAAATTAATCTGCTCCCTTGGAGAACGGTTTTAAAAAATGTCCAACTAGGACTTGAAGAGGAAAGAATTTCGATTGAGGAAATGAACCAGCGGGTAAACGACGCATTAACGCTTGTCGGGCTTGAAAATCATCATCATCAATTTCCGCATGAATTGTCCGGTGGGATGCAGCAACGTGTAGCAATTGCCAGGGCACTCGCAATGCAGCCTGATGTTATTTTGATGGATGAACCGTTTGCTGCACTAGATACGTTCAATCGCTACCTCTTACAGGACGAACTTCTGCGCATTCAGGAAAAGTTAAAGACGACCATCTTAATGGTTACACATGACATAGATGAAGCTGTCTACTTATCTGACAGAATATTAATTATGACCTCTCACCCAGGGGAAATTTTTAAGGATGTTCCGATTAAGTTAGTTAAGCCTCGAGACCGGGCGGGGGAAGACTTTCATTACTACCGAAAAAGAATATTGGAAGATTTTGAGCTTAGCGGCAGCCGTCAAGAACCGGAGTTTATCATTTAAGGAGAAATGACCATTGATGAAAAAAAAGATGTGGATGATTTCACTATTAACAGCTGTTGTAATATTGTTCGTTACGTCGTGCGGACAGACAACTCAGCGAAATCTAGGTAAACCAACGATTAAAATTGGCTATCTTCCTATTACGCATGCAGGACCGCTGTACTTGGATGCCCATGTTCATGGTGGGCAATTTGAGGATTATAACATTGAAATGGTCAAATTTAACTCTTGGCCCGACTTAATGGATGCCTTAAATACAGGACGTGTAGATGGTGCCTCGGTTTTGATCCAACTTGCGATGAAAGCAGTTGAAAAAGGAATTGATTTAAAAGCTGTTGCACTTGGTCATAAAGATGGAAATGTATTAATCTCTTCGAAAGAGATTGAAGACGCTAGTGAATTAAAGGGGAAAACATTTGCAATCCCACATAAGTATTCGACTCATAATCTTTTATTATATGAAACATTAAAAAAAGAAAACCTAACGTATGAGGATGTTAATGTTGTAGAAATGCCTCCTGCTGAAATGCCAGCCGCATTAGCTGGGGGACGAATTAGTGGGTTTGTGGTGGCGGAGCCGTTTGGTGCGTTAGCAGTTAACCTCGATAAAGGTCATGTCCTCTATCATTCAGATGACATTTGGCCAAATTCATACTGCTGTGTTCTTGTCTTAAGAAACGACTTTATTCAAGACAATCAAACTGCTGCTCAATCAATGGTGACACAATATGTGAAATCTGGCGAACAAGCTAACCAAAAAGATGAAGATTTATATCAATCCTTTGAGCAATTCATGAAAGTTGACAGAGAAGTGCTTAATTTATCGTTGGAATGGATTTCATTTGATGGATTACGCATTGAAAAAATGGAGTACGAGAAGCTCCGGAATCTACTATTAGAGATGGAGTTAATGGAAAAACCGCCATTATATGAAGAATTTGTAGACAATACATTTATTGAAAAAGCGATGTGAAAAGAATGAAAATAGGAAAAAAACTGGTGAACTTCCTTATAGGGATGGTCGCTTTGGTGTTCATCTGGCAAGTAATCATTTGGGTTGGGGGCTATCCAGAAGCACTTCTTCCTTCTCCGTTAAGCGTTGGGAAAGCCATTATTGTTCTTATTGTCGAGGGAACCTTATTTGAACATATGCAAGTCAGCTTGGGCAGGTTTCTCGCTGGATATTTTTTAGCCGTAATTCCTGCTATTCTTTTAGGGATGATTCTAGGAAGACTGCCTAGGATATGGCAAGTCATTGACCCCATTGTACAAGTGCTGCGGCCGGTATCACCAGTAGCGTGGTCACCGTTTATCGTTCTATGGTTTGGTATTGGAAATATGCCAGCGATTGTCATCATTTTTATTTCAGCCTTTTTCCCGGTCTTACTAACCACAGTAGCAGGCGTTAATAAAATTGAACGATCATATTTAAAAATTGCAGAGAACCTTGAAATTAAAAAGGTAAAGTTAATGGTAAAATTCATTTTCCCTGCTGCATTCCCGTCAATCGTGAGTGGAATGCGTCTTGCGGTAGGAACAGGCTGGATTTTCCTTGTAGCAGGAGAAATGGTTGGAGCCCAGTCAGGTCTTGGTTTTTTAATTGTTGATGCAAGAAATACGTTAAATCTTGATTATGTTCTAGCTGGGATTATTTTTATCGGAGTGAGCGGATTTCTATTGGATCGTTTCATTTCCTTGTTTGAAAGATGGATAGGTAAGCAATGGGGAATGATGGCACGAGCTTAGGAAAAGCGTAAGCGTTGGGGCTAGATAGTACTAGGAGAATCGTGCCCGTTAGAGTGGAACAGAGAGTTGGAGGGGAACGATACTAAGAGAATCGTGCCCTGTTACAGAGAAAAGAGGGTTGGAGGGAACGATACTAAGAGAATCGTTCCCTGTTACAGAAAAAAGAGGGTTGGAGGGAACGATACTAAGAGAATCATACCCTGTTACAGTGAAAAAGAGGGTTGAAGGGAATGGAAATTGAAAAAGGCTGGGGATCATTAGTCTCCAGCCTTTTGAAGCTCTTCTTGAATGGCGACTACTTCAATTTGTTCAACACGTTCGCCTGTTTTTTTATTGAAATAGGAGATTTCTACCTCATCACCTGTTTTGGAATCAATCAGTTTTTTATAACATTTTTGTAAATTATTGCTTCCCCAAATAATGAGTGCGTTGAAGACATGTTCTAATTCCTCGCCTTTCTTCGTTAATGTATAACGATAGCGAGGGGGATGCTCAGAATAGAGCTCTACCGAAATAAGTCCTTCTTCTTCTAAATATCTAAGTCTTTCTGATAGAAGGTTGGATGGAATCCCAGGTAACGCCTTTTTAATTTCGTTAAACATTGTTTGTCCATTTAGAATTTCATGAACAATTAACAATGACCAGCGGTCCCCGATGATATTAAGGGATTGCGCAATATTACAAGGTAAATTATATCTGGTTTTCATTTGTTAATTCCCTTCAGTGTTTTTATCTATTTTATCATAAACAATAATAAATTAATAAAGTTGATTTTTTAAACTAAGTATAATAAAATAACCTTATAGAATTTTCAATACACTTTATTAAAAAGCGAGGGAAATATAATGGCACTTTATTTAATTGAATCATCTCTAAAAGAAGTTGTATCTACAAAAGAAGAATTGAATCAAAAGGTTTCTGCACTTCAAGCAAAATTGAATGAAAGCAATTCAGCATTAATCGAGGTGCAAGTATCAAAAGACTTTTCCCGTTCTTTCTTTATTGTTGAAGGCGAAGACCAAAATGCAGCGACTGAGACATTAAAAGGTGCAGGAATTCCAGTAGAACTAGTAAAAGAAGTTCGTCTTGTTGGTAAAGAATTAGAAGATGTTAAGAAAAATAACGATGTAGTTAATTATTTAGTGGAATGGAATATTCCAGCAGATATTACTATGGATCAATACTTAGCTCGTAAAAAGAAAAACTCTGTACACTATCAAGAAGTTCCTGAAGTAGCATTCTCAAGAACTTACGTTTGTGAAGATATGTCAAAATGTCTTTGCTTCTATGATGCTCCTGACGAGGCTGCAGTAAAGCGTGCTCGTGAAGCAGTAAACACTCCAATTGATTCTATTACTGAACTAGCAGGTGAATAAATTATTGGACCAATGCAAAGAGGCTAAACCAGAAATGGTCTTTAGCCTCTTTTTTATAGGATAAAATTGATGGTTGATTTTTTAAACAAAGTATAATATTATAACTCTATAACCAACTAAACTAATAGGAATTAATTGATTTGTAATAGGGTGTTACTGTTTAAAAAATAATGAGAAGGCAGGAGTGGCAGTCGTGGATATAGAGGTCCTACAACAACCGTCTACACTTGAAAAGTTAATTGAAGAGGAATTAAAGCCTTATGTGAAAAAAATTGATACAGATGCTTTCTATGCAGAGAGCTTTTTAAGAAAGCTTGGAGAAGCTGGATTATTGTCTTCTGTAAATAAATCGCAAAAGGAATATTTATTAAATGAGATGCATGTAGTTCAAGAGACTGCTAAAGTTTGTATGACTACCGCTTTTTGCCTATGGTGCCACCTTGCTGCATTAACATATGTACGTCAAACAAAAAATAGCAAGTTGAAAGAAAACATGTTATCATCACTTGAAAATGGTGAGATATTAGCTGGTACAGGCTTATCAAACCCAATGAAGTATTATGCTGGACTTGAAAAGCTTCATTTAAGTGCAAAGCCAACACAAGGAGGCTATCTTATATCAGGAGTGCTTCCATCTGTTTCAAATCTTGGCGAAGATCATTGGTTCGGTTGCATTGCCGGCGTCAAAGAAGGCAATGATATCATGTGTTTTATTCCTTGTAATACTGAGGGGCTAAAGTTGAAAGAAAAGGTCGATTACCTTGGTATTAATGGCAGTGCTACCTATGCATGTTCGTTTAATGATGTATTTGTTCCTGAGGAGTGGGTATTATCTGAAAATGCGAAGGGTTTTGTTGAACAGATTCGCCCGTCATTCGTGTCTTACCAAATTCCGCTTGGTCTTGGAGTGACACAGGCTGCCATTTCTTCAATAGAAAAGGTTTGTCAAAAACAAAATGGCTGTAATCAATTTTTAAAGAAGCAGCCTGAAGATTTACGTGCAGTTGAACATGAAATCCAGAAAAAATTGCAATCCCTTTATAATGGTGATAGCCTAAACTTCAAAGATATTGCTCGGATTCGTCTTGAAACGGCCTATCTAACGCTTGAGGCTGTCCAAGAAAGTATGCTACACAACGGCAGTGCAGGATATATAAAGGATAGTGCACCATCTCGAAGACTACGCGAAGCCTATTTCTTTGCTAACTTGACACCAACAGTGAAACACTTAGAAAAAGTACTAAATGGATAAATGTGATCCCCCATCTGAATTTATCATGGGGGATTATTTTTGAAATATATCGAAAGGTGGAAAGACAATGAAACTTTATAGTTCAATACTTGACTTAATCGGGAAAACTCCGATTGTAAAACTGAATAAATTACCGGACCCAGCTGGAGGGGAAGTGTACATTAAATTGGAATCATTTAACCCAGGGGGAAGTGTCAAAGACCGTGCGTCCATTAATATGATTGAACGGGCAGAAAAAGAGGGTAAATTAATTCCAGGAAAAAGTACCGTAATCGAGCCGACTTCTGGTAATACTGGTATTGGAATTGCCATGGTATGTGCGGTAAAAGGGTACCGTTGTATTATTACGATGCCTGATAACGCGACTGCGGAGCGAGTGAAGATTTTAAAAGCATACGGGGCGGAAGTTCACCTAACACCTGCAAGTTTGAGAATGCAAGGAGCTATTGATGAAGCAAACCGATTGGCTGAATCAATTTCTGATTTTTTTATTCCCATGCAATTTGAAAATACAGCAAATGCTGATGCACATCGTGGAACAACGGCAGTTGAAATTTTAGAAGCTTTTGAAGGGAAATTGGACGCCCTTGTGTTGACAGCAGGAACAGGAGGAACAGTCACAGGTGTAGGGGAAGAGCTGAAAAAGCATATTCCCAACTTGAAAATTTATGTAGTAGAACCGTTTGGATCTCCTGTGTTATCAGGTGGTGAGCCTGGGCCGCACAAAATCCCTGGAACTGGACCTGGGTTTATTCCTAAGATATTAAATCGTTCTATTTATGATGAAATACTACTCATTAAGGATGAAGATGCCCAAGTGACGGCACGCCGACTTGCTGCAGAAGAAGGAATCTTTGTAGGTGCATCAGGAGCCTCTTCCGCGTATTTTGCAGTCGAGGTAGCAAAAAATCTGCCCTCTACATCTAGGGTCCTTTGTTTAGCTCCGGACACGGGAGAACGGTATCTGTCCTCTGACTTATTTCTAGCTTGATTTTTTACAACTCATTAAAGAGGCAGTGATATGAATACTTAGAGTATAAATAAAGGTAAAAAGCCGACTCCTCCTGCCAAAAAATCAGGAAAGAGAGTCGGCCTTTTTTATCAAATCATCAAGAAAAACTATATACCTGAAGGCAATCTCAGATGGTAATTCTGGCTGACAAATGGTTAGGGATTAAAAGTTCATGGTGGACTAATTTTCGCTAAATTCTGCTGCTTTTTTTCTATGAACCATTAATATAAAAGGGTTCCTTGTGAATTTAATCAAACGTTTAATTGATATCAACATTGGTCGGATATTAGTAAGTAATGTTTTTTTTTGGTTTTTACTGAGAGAATAACCGTTGGTTAATAAAAAATTAATTATTTCCTCGACAATTATTGCATGGGAAATTAGCCGGGAACTGCTTTAAAGCTGAGTTTTGCTTGATTTTAATTAAGCGTTTAATTAATGAATTTCATTTGCAAATAAGTAGATTTATAGCAAAGGATGTAGAATTTAATGCTTTTATTAAAAGTGATGTCTGCTTAAAAGGAAGGTTAATCGATAGGTTTTTTGCTTTTATAAAATTTAATTTAGTTATGAAGCGGATATATATGTTTTAATCAAACGTTTAATTTTGCGGCCGAGCATAGGTCGTAACATATAGCGGATGGGATTCCCGCCGAGCAAGAACTAGCCATTCATTCGTAGCGAGTCTTGGAGGGCTAAAGGTAACTTTAGTCTTTAAGCGTAGACAGTTTGATAGCGGGACGAAAGTCAAGCGGTTGAAGGGATTGAGCTCCATAATGTTTGTCAATTTGGAAAGGGCTGATGTTCTAGTTAATGCAGAAAGCAACATTTTAATCATCGCTATGGCAAGAAGATTAAAACCTCTTTGGAGTCTGAGACCTTGGCACGTTAGAGATTGATATGTTACGGCAACTAAAGGAATGTCAATCCAACGGTTGATTTGATTGACAGTACTGACAAGTCGTTAAACCGTTATGTTACGGTTTAAACATTAAAACTTTTAGTTTTTCAGAGGTCTCTGAAGTAGGACGAATAAAGGAATAGTAACCATTCATGACCATATCAGTGTTAACAAGAGCATCTCTTTTATCACTTTTTGAACGGCCAATTATTACGTCTATATTTATACAACATTTTCTTATCTGTAGACTTTTAAATTTCTTTCTTATAGTATATAATTTCCTAATAGGAAAAGAGGTTTTTTATGGAGAAAACAAAACCGTACGGTACTGTACTTTTAAAGGCAGCGAAGATTATGGATTTTCTTGCGGATAACCCAAATAAAACATTACAAGATATTTCTCAAGCGACGGATATGACTAATTCCACAACATTGAAAATACTGGATACTTTGTTATTAATTGGTTATGTGAGTAGGGATAGAACTAAAAACTATCGATTAGGATCAAAACTTATTCGTTATGCCAATCAATATATCAATCAAACAGATTTGGTAGAATTGTCTTTGCCGTATTTAGAAAAGCTGCAAAAGTCAATTGATGAAACGATACATCTTGGTGTTTTAGTGGACAATGAGATTTTATATATCAATAAACTGGAGCCAAAGCACCAAACCATTACAATGTCATCAAAGGTTGGGATTACAAGACCTTTGTATAGCTCAGCGATGGGAAAAGCTGTACTCGCAGAACTAAACGATACGGAATATATGAACTATCTGGAGTCAACTCCTCTTGTTCCTCATACTGAGAATACCATTACGAATTCCTTAAAGTTACTCTCTGAGCTACAAAAAATTCGAGAAACAGGAATTGCTTATGATGATGAAGAAATGGAAAAAGATATTTTCTGTATGGGAGCTTCTCTGAAAAAAGGAGATGTGATTATTGGAGCCTTTAGTGTGAGCATCCCGAAGTATCGCCTAACAGAGGATTTTAAAAATCAAATTATTCAAGCAGTCTCCGAAACAAAGGATGAGTTGGAGCAAGTATTGACTCATTAAAAATCGTTTCGGCGACTTTTTTTTTTATAAAAACGTTTGCTTTTATCTTCCTGCGATGTATAATTAAAACAAGAATTTCCTAATAATAAAACGAGATTTCCAAATAAGAAAAGAGTGGTTTCGTGAAACGAGTTCAAATTTTACAACGTTTAAAGGATGCTGGAGTAGTGGCTGTTATCCGTGGAAATAGTACGGAAGAAGCCATAAAAGCGAGTCATGCAGTCGTAAAGGGAGGCATGAAAGGAATCGAGGTAACGTTTACTGTTCCGCAAGCTGATCAAGCCATCAGCGAGCTTGTAGAAGAGTATCGAAATGATCCTGAAGTTGTAGTTGGGGCTGGGACCGTTTTGGATGCTGTGACGGCACGTCTTGCCATCATGGCTGGCGCAGAGTATATCGTAAGTCCAAGCTTTGACAAGGCAACAGCGGAAATTTGTAATTTGCATCAGATTCCCTATCTTCCAGGCTGTATGACAATTACTGAAATGAAAGAGGCACTAAAAGCTGGTGTAGATATCATCAAACTATTTCCAGGCAGTGCTTATGGGCCAAGTATCGTATCTGCTTTTAAAGCACCGATGCCACAATTGAATATTATGCCGACCGGTGGTGTGAGCTTGGAGAATATGGAAGACTGGTTTAAAGCAGGCGTAATTACGGTTGGTGTTGGAGGGAATTTATTAGCACCCGCCGCTCAAGGGGATTTTGACAAAGTAACAGAGATTGCTGGCCAATATATAGATAGATTTCATGAGATCAAAGGAGCATAAGAATGGGAAAAGTTGTCACTCTAGGTGAAATTATGCTTCGCCTTTCGACAGATTCTGGTGTCCGTATTGCTCAAACGGAAAATCTACATACACATTACGGTGGTGGAGAAGCAAATGTGGCTATCTCGCTTGCCAATTATAGGCACGAAGTATATTTTGCTAGCAAAGTACCAGAAAATGCATTGGGTGAAGGAGTACGTAAACACTTAAACCGCTACGGCGTTCGTACAGACTTCCTCTTAACGGGTGGCCCACGCTTAGGAACTTATTATATGGAAACTGGGATCGGAGAAAGAGCGGCAAGTGTCATTTATGACCGTGCTGGCTCAAGCTTTGCTTTAATGACTGAAAATGATTGGTTATCCGAAGACTTGTTTAAGAATGTGGATATCTTTCATGTTTCAGGTATTACACCTGCATTATCAAGTCATTGGAAGGAAAATACAGTTCGATTAATCAAAGCCGCTAAATCGGCAGGTTGTAAAATCAGCTTGGACATCAATTATCGAGGTAAGTTATGGACACAAAAAGAAGCGGGGAGAAACAATTGCTAAAATCCTTCCCTATGTGGATTACTGCTCAGCAGGAAAAATGGATGCACTGTATTCGTTGGGAATCCCTGAATACATGGGTGTTGATAATGAATTAATCTACTATTATCAAGAGATTCAAAAACGATTCCCAAATATTTCAATCTTGTACTCTACTAAAAGAGAAGTTATTTCCGCTAGTTCTAATCAACTGGTAGGAACTCTTTGGATGGATCAAACCTATTACGAATCCCAGGTTCATTTCATGGATCCGATTATGGATCGAGTAGGTGGTGGTGATGCCTTTTCTGGAGGTTTTCTACATGGAATCTTAGTTCAAAAGGCACCCCAGGAGATCATTAACTTTGCAACTGCGGCTTCTGCCTTGAAACATACTGTTCATGGTGACTGTAATCAATTTAGTGAATCAGAAGTGGAAAGCTTTTTAGCAGCTGGCTCTGGAAAAATTATTCGATAGGAGAGAGAAAAAATGCAAAAAATGGAAACACGTTACACACACAGCCCTGATGATATTCGTCATTATTCTACTGAACAATTACGTAAAGAGTTTTTAGTAGAAAAGGTGTTTGTTCCTGGAGAAATTAGCTTAACTTATACACACAACGACCGTATGATCTTCGGTGGAGTAACACCAGCAGAAACTGCTTTGGAAATCGTTTTAGATAAAGAATTGGGTGTGGAATACTTCTTGGAACGCCGTGAACTAGGCGTGATTAATATTGGAGGCCCGGGATATATCGAAATCGATGGTAAAAAGGAAGAAATGAAAAAACAAGATGGCTATTATATCGGAAAAGAAACTCGTCATGTTGTCTTTTCATCCGTAGATCCAGAAAACCCAGCGAAATTCTATATTAGTTGTGTACCAGCTCACCATAAATATCCAAACGTTAAAATCAGTATTGATAAAATCAAACCGATGGAAACGGGTGAACCACTAACATTAAATGAACGAAAAATCTATCAATATATTCATCCAAATGTAGTGTGAGAGCTGCCAATTGCAAATGGGTTATACCATATTAGAGCCAGGCAGTGCTTGGAATACGATGCCAAGTCATACGCATGAACGTCGCATGGAGGCTTATGTTTATTTCGATATGAACCAAGATACTCGCATTTTCCACATGATGGGGAAACCAGATGAAACGAAGCACTTGGTTATGAGCAATGAACAAGCAGCTATTTCACCAAGCTGGTCTATTCATTCTGGGGTAGGTACTAGCAACTACTCATTTATTTGGTCAATGTGCGGTGAAAATATCACTTACACAGACATGGACATGGTTCCAATGGATAAATTAAAGTAAAGGGGGAAAGACTTTGGCATTTGAAATGGATAAATTTCGTTTAGATGGGAAAGTAGCATTTGTTACAGGAGCTGTTCATGGCATTGGCTACGAAATCGCTTCGGCTTTAGCAAAAGCTGGTGCAAAGATCGTATTTAATGGCTTAAAAAAAGACCCTGTTGAGCAAGCCCAACAAAGCTATCGAGATGCAGGATTCGATGCAAGAGGCTATGTTTGTGATGTAACGGATGAAGAAGCTGTTCAAGAAATGGTCAAACAAGTTAAAGAAGAGGTTGGTCCGATTGATATTGTGGTCAACAACGCAGGAATCATTAAACGGATTCCGATGATTGAAATGTCTGCAGAGGACTTCCGTCAAGTCATTGATGTGGACTTAACCGGTCCATTTATCGTATCAAAAGCAGTTATTCCTGACATGATCAAAAACGGCGGTGGGAAAATCATCAATATCTGTTCGATGATGAGTGAGTTAGGTCGTGAAACGGTTTGTGCTTATGCCGCAGCAAAAGGCGGTTTGAAGATGCTTACAAAGAATATTGCCTCCGAATATGGGGAATATAATATTCAATGTAATGGAATAGGACCTGGTTATATTGCTACTCCACAAACAGCGCCTCTGAGGGAAAAACAAGAGGATGGTTCTCGTCATCCATTTGATCAGTTCATCATTGCCAAGACTCCTGCTGCCCGCTGGGGAGAAACGGAAGATCTTGCTGGTGCAGCAGTATTTCTATCGTCTAAGGCATCGAATTTTGTTAATGGACATATCCTTTATGTAGATGGTGGCATTCTAGCATACATTGGTAAACAACCTTAATAGGGATAAAGATACAAGGCGCAGCCTTGTATCTTTTTTTGAAAAGCTATCTAGACTAATGGCAAGAGTAAAGTCTATTTAACTATTGATTGGAATTTAATAAATGGAGGTACAAAAAATGCTAATACTAAGATGGAAAACAATGAAGGTAAAGTATTAAGCGAACGATTACATGAGACAGAAACCTACTAGCGTTTAAAGAGTATATGTATCCTCCCTTTAAATGCGTATTTGATGCCATTCTCTTGATTTGCTGCTTCCGCGTTTGGATTATATGCGCCATATGGGTAAGCCATAAGGACTGGATCTTTATTTGTAATAGACTTTAAGTATTGGTTTGCTGCTTTAATTTCTTCTGAGGATTCTTCCTTAGTTATATTAGAGTTCCAAAGCACGGTTTGTTCATGAGTTTTGAATGATTCTGGAGACTGACATTAGGTTCATTCGTGAGGCTTTTGAAGTCAGGTTTAGCATCGTCAAAGGTTAATAGAATCGGATTTACAGGAGCCGCTTCTCTTCCTTCCATGATGTTTACATATGGTCTGCTGACAAGGTATTGTAACCGTTATTATTAAGATACTGCATAGTCTGTTCAAACTTTTCAACGGTGGTATCCGTCCATTCATTAGTAGGATTTTCAACAATTCGATGATACAGTAGAACTAGAATATCATTGTTGGTTTCCGCTGCTAGCCTGTGTAATCCAGCTTGACGGGATTATCAAAATAGCTACAAGAAGTAATGAAATAAATCTTTTCAACTTTCTCCTCATTTTCTGCATTCCCCCATAAAGGATTTTAATATAACGGTAAAGCGCTTTAAAAAAGACAAACATCCTCTCATTCTATAATTCTAGCTTGGTACCCCAAATAATTAACCATAGCATACTAAAGATAAAACTTAAGAAATTAAGTATTCTGTCTAGTTGCCGGCAGGAAAAAAACAAAGTATGATTCGGAGGGGAATTAATTCTTTTAAGTTTTGTTTCATAAGAGGTGTTGAAATGATTCATAATTATTTAGGGCAGACGATTCGTTTTGAAATAAAGTATAAAAAGCGTACATCGATGAGCATTTCTATCGATTTGTATGGAAATGTTGAAGTTCAGGCGCCTAAAGGAATTTCCGATGAACGCGTAATTCAGGCTCTAGAGGAAAAATGGGAGTGGATCCAGCAAAAACTAAAAGAAATGAAGGATAGAACCCTCGGACCAACGGTGAAAATATATGAACATGGTGAAAGCTTTCTTTATTTAGGCAACGAATATCCTATTCAGATTTCTCATGATATAAATATCCAGCAAGACTATGTAATGTTTGGAGAGGAAAAGTTACATATTTATGTGAAACATCTTGAGGATGAAAAAATAAAACAAGCTTTAAAACGGTTTTATTATCAACAATGTAAAATGATAGTCGAGAGAAGTATAAAAACTTATCAGAGCAATTTTAAATCAAAGCCGCGGTCTATCCGGATTACAGATAATAAGACGAATTGGGGAACCTGTGATTCGAGGCAGCAGTTAACCTTTAATTGGAGGCTGGCGATGGCGCCGCAGAGTGTGATTGACTATGTAGTCGTTCACGAAATGTGCCATATGGTCCATCTGAATCATGATCGCTCCTTTTGGAGGCTTGTTGGTAAAATACTTCCCGAATATAAGCAACAGGAGAACTGGTTAGCGTTATCCAGTTGGAAAATGACTGTTTAACATTTGAAACGGATATACTTGTGCTATGCAAATAGCAATCTTATTGGAGGTTAATAAATGGAGAATAATGATATATTAATTCGTTTACGATATGCGCTAGATATAAAAGATACAGATATGGTTGAGATTTTTAAATTTGGCGGAGTTGAAGTAACAAAGGAAGAAGTGCTAAAAATCCTTACAAAACCAAAGGACAGTTACGATGACGAAGATTATTATGAAGGTGATGTAGCTGAAGATGAGGAACATATTAAATGCACGAATAGTATGTTGGAGTCATTTTTAAATGGCTTTATTACTTTTAAAAGAGGTAAGCAAGAACCAAAACCAGGACAGCCTGATACACCAGTACCTTCAAAGAGTAAAGAAAGTATTAATAACCAGTTATTAAAGAAGGTGAAGATAGCACTGGCCTTAACCAGTGAAGATATGCTCGATATCTTTGAAAAAGCGGGAATTACGGTAACAAAAGGTGAATTAAGCGCCATGCTTAGAAAAGAAGGACATAAGAATTATAAGCAGTGCCTTGATAAATACGCTAGAAATTTCTTAAAAGGATTAGCTTTAAAAAATAGAGGATAAAGGACTACTAAGGCAATTCTAATAGTAAATTACAGAAGATGAGACCCCCTAATTTTAGGGGGTTTCTTTAATAATCCTATGAAATCCATTATTCTTTTCAACGAATATGTTCTGTCCATAGAAATACAGAAAAGTAAAAATAGTGCACATTAAAGTCAGAATCGTGTATCAATCAAAGTAAGCCTTTCCATTATAGTGAAATTATAAATAAAAAAGGAGGTATGGTCCATGGATAATAAAGTGATCAAAACGAGTTTACCGGTTAATTATGTACACAAAAAAACATTTTGGACAAATAATAAAAAAGAAGCTTTATTTGGTTGGCTGTTTTTATTACCTGAAATAATTGGAATCTTGCTACTTTATGTATTTCCTCTAGTATTTTCACTTGTCCTTAGCTTTTCTGAATGGAATTTAGTTGGGGGATTACAAGCAATACATTTTGCAGGGTTTGATAATTTCATTAAATTATTTGAAGATGAAAAGGTACTGTTGGCTTTAAAAAATAATTTCATTTTTACTATTTTTACTGTTCCAATTGGAATGTTCCTTGCGATTGTACTAGCGGTCATTATTCATACGAAGGTTTACATGTCAAGCTATTTTAAAATCGCGTTTTTCATTCCTTATATTTCCTCCATTATTGCAATTGGCGCTGTATGGAGTGCACTCTTCCATCCATCACTTGGACCCATTAATCAATTTTTAGTTGGGTTAGGGATTGAGAATCCGCCAATGTGGTTAGCAAGTCCGAAGACCTCTATCATTTCAATTATTATTATTACGATCTGGGCCGGAATTGGTTACCAAATTATTATTTACCTTTCTTCATTATCAAGTATACCTGAAGAATTATATGAAGCAGCAAGTATTGATGGTGCATCACAGCTTCAACAGTTCTTTAAAATTACCCTTCCATTGCTTGGACCAACAAATGTCTTTTTATTTATAACATTACTGATTGGTTCATTTAAGGTATTTGATCTAATTGCCTTTTTAACGCAAGGTGGTCCAAATAACTCTTCAACAGTTATAGTATTCCGGATATATGAAGAAGGGTTCCAACAATTCAATATGGGTTATGCATCCGCGATTTCATGGTTATTATTTATCATTGTTGGAATTATTACCTTAATTAGCTGGAAACTGCAAAAACGGTTTGTACATTCTTGATGGGGGTGAATTAAATTGAAAAAAAAGCTTGATATTAGTAAAATTTTATTCACAATTGGTATGTTAGTATTATCACTCTTTTTCCTCGTTCCATTAATTTGGATGTTGTCGGCAGCATTTAAATTTGAAAAAGATGTAATGGTATTTCCAATTCAGTGGATTCCGAAAGATTGGAATATCGTTGAAAACTTCAAAGCGGTTTGGATGAGCGAAATTCCTTTTTATAAATTCTATTTCAACTCTATTAAACTAGCGGTTATTCAAACATTGGCGACACTGATATTTTCTGCAATGGCGGCATTCGCCTTTAGTAAGCTTCAGTTTAAAGGCAGGGATTTCGTTTTTGCCCTTGTCCTTAGTTTTATGATTATACCGGAACAAGGAACTTTGGTACCTAGGTTTATATTGATAAAATGGCTCGGACTTTATAATACACATGAAGCGTTAATCTTAATGGGGTTATTCTCTATCTACTTTACCTTCCTAATGAGGCAATACATGCTTGGAATTTCCAATGAGTATATCGAAGCTGCAAAATTAGATGGGGCAGGCTACTTCAAAATCTTTTGGAAAATCATTATACCGTTATGTAAACCGATTCTTGCAACTGCTGGTATTATTAAGTTTATTTGGATTTGGAATGATTATCAGGGACCACTGATCTTTTTACTTGATAAAGAACTTTATCCCATTACACTAGGCCTGCAGCTATTTAAAGACGATTACGCAGATAACTTTGCTGTTCTAATGATGGCTTCACTCTCTGCTATTATTCCGCTTGTTATTGTCTTCATCATCATGCAAAAGCAAGTGATTAAAGGTATTGCTCTTGGCGGTGTAAAAGGTTGAGGGTGATTAAAACTAGTAAAAAAAGTGCACAAACAGTATCAAATTGTGCACCTTCAATAAATCGAACAGTAGGTATAATGTGAAATGTAAGCGATTAACAAAAAAAGAGGGGGATCCAAATGATGTTTAAAAAGAAAGCAACTTTAGCTTTAAGTACGGCGTTTCTAGCAATGTCTCTACTCTCAGCTTGTACAGGTGGTTCAGAGTCAAGTTCAAGTAAGAGTGAAAAGCCTAAAGAGGAAGAAAAAGTAACAATTAAGTATTACAACTGGGATAACGAGGTAATGCAGGCTTCAACAGCAAAATATATTGAGCAGTTTGAAAAAGAGAATCCAAATATTAATGTTGAACATGTACCGCTTGTGCCAGGTAATTCACTTGAATCGCTTAAAAAGCTTGATGTATTAACGGCATCCGGTGAGGAAATTGACGTTTTTATGACCCCAGCTATTGATCATATCTACCAGCGCGCAGCACAGGGGGTTATTGCACCACTGGATGACTTATATAAAGAAAATAAGTTAAAGCCAGAAGAAGAATACTTGGTTAATCCTATCTATAAAGGAAAAAATTATGGAATTTTAACTAATATTACTACCAATTTTGTGCTTCTTAATAAAGATGCGTTAGACGAGGCGGGTCTTGAAGTTCCTAAAGCTGGTTGGACATGGGATGAATTTAGTGAATATGCTAAAAAATTAACAAAGGGAGAAGGCACTGAAAAACAATATGGTGCATACTTCCATAACTGGGGATTATATGCGAATCCAATCGCTCAAGTACACCTTAAGCATCCATTTATGACGGAAGACGGTAAAACAAATTTTAAAGATCCTTCCTATGAGTATTTCTTTAATCTAAGACGTCAAATGGAGAAAACGGATAAATCCATTAAACCTTACGCTGACGTAATTGGTGCAAAACTAAACTACCGTACAGAATTCTTTAATGGTGACGCGGCGATGTTATTATCTGGTACTTGGATGATTGGCGAGACCGGTAATGTTCAAAATAATCCACATGATTTCAAAACAGCGTTTGCACCAGTGCCTGTTATGAAAAAAGGTGATAAAACCGATATCTTCACGGGCGGACACTATTTAGCAATCGGTGAAAGTTCAAAAAATAAAGAAGCTGCCTTTAAATTTGCGCGCTTTGTTTCTACTAACTTAACCGATGCAAGAACAGAGGTACCAGGTTGGAAAAATGGAGAGGCGCAACCATTAGTAAAAAAATGGATCGAGGGTAAAGAAGAGTTATATGATGTCGACTCACTAATGTATACTTTATTTGACAGTCAGGAAGCTTTACCAGCATCAGATGTCTCCATCACTTATGCAGCGCAATTAGATAAAATTTTAGGCGATGGATTTAGTCAGTTTATCCTTGAGGATAAATCCGCAAAAGAAGTTCAACAGTGGATGGCTGATGAAGCAAATAAAGTAATTAAAGAAAACACAAAATAGAATGTAATAAGCAAAAGGCGCCTATGTAAAGGGTGCCTTTTGTTCCATTAACCAGCATATAGTAAGTGGTAAATTTTGAACCAACATGTAGCGAATTTTTATAGTAGAATAATAGCAACGTTGAAATCAAGTCTAAAAAGGGTGGCAGTGATTTATTATGAACAAATTAAGCTACTATCAAAAAATACAGTCATCATTTATTCTACTAATCTTGCTCCCAATATTAATCATATCGATATTGTCCTACAAAACAACAAAGGATAACGTGGTTGAAAAAATAGAACTTTCAAATCGTTCTGTATTAAATTTAGTTTCCAAAGATATTACAAAATTAGTCGATGATTTGTATTATGTTACTCATTTTTACGTAAAAAACGAAGAGACCATTCAAATATTGAACGATTTTAGTGAAACAGAAAAAATAGTAAGGTATCGGGATTATCAAAATTATCATAAGGTAATTGCTTCTTTTGACTATATATCAATAAAAATGTTAAATGCCGATATTCATATGTTTCTGATTAATAATAAAGGGTTTATCGTTCCTTATAATAACGGTATCTCCGTTAGAAATGCTTCCTTAACTGTTTTAAAAGACCATTGGAATCGGTTGCAAAATCGAATAAATGTTGATCAGTCAAGTCATTTACAAGCATTAGGACTGGTTAATTATTTGAACCAAGAGGAAAATTCCTATTACTACTTTAGTCGAGTAATTAATCACCCTGAAAATGGAAGGCCATTAGCTACATTAAATATAGGAATCTCGAATGAATATTTTAAAAGATTATTTGAATCTGACAAGACAGGGAAGCTTGCGTTATTTGATGAGAATGGAAAGTTGATTGCAGGGGATCCTTCAATATCTTTCATGGATGAAGATAAGCGAAATCGAGAAATAAGGGACGAAGTGTTAATTCCGATTTCAAAATGGAGGCTTATTCATGAAACCTCGAATGAAGAAGTAACAGGACAAATTACAAAAAACTTTTTACTAAGTTCAGTATTAATAGCTATTTTCTTTTTTATCTTTTTGTTGATTTCACTTTTAATTGCAAAAAGATTGCATCGTCCCATTCAAAAATTGACCCACGTTGCTACCCAGTTTGGTAAAGGAAAACATGATGTTCGTTTTTTACCTGAGGGCAGAGATGAAATCAATGAATTGGGAAGGACAATTAATCACATGTTAGATGAAATAAATGGGTTGATTGAAAAAATTGAGCATGAACAAAACGAGAAGCGGGCCATTGAGCTGCAGGCATTATTCGCACAAATTAGGCCGCATTTTTTGATTAACACCTTAAATTCTATCAAATGTAGTTTATTTATTAATAATGATTATAAACATGCTGATAAAATTAACGCCTTAATGAGTTTACTAAGAGCTTATATGAAAATAGATGAACCTGCCACGATTGAAAGTGAATGCAAACTGTTATCTCATTATATAGAAATCATGAAGATGAGAACGGAAGTGAATGTAGAATTGAAAGTTGAAATGGAGGATCAAGTTAAAAATATTAGTTTACCGAAATTATTACTACAACCCTTTATAGAAAATGCCATTGTACATGGATTTTCTGAAAAAACAGCTGGAGAAATAACCATCCGAGCCAATAAAATGGATCAATCAATCTTTATCATGATAAGTGACAATGGAAAAGGAATGAGTGAAAATCAACTTTTTGAGTTAAACCGCATGTTAAAGAGTGACTTTGAACAAACCTCCTATAATCGAGTTGGTTTAATGAATATTGCTAAGAGACTAAAGCTTTATTATGGTTCTAATACAGATATTGTGCTTCAGCAAAATGAAAATGGCGGCATAACGATTGTTATTCAAATTCCGTTTGATGGTAAGAGAGGTGAAAAATAGATGATTAACATTATGCTGGTTGATGATGATGTACCAATGATTAAATATCTGCGCCAACTAATCAATTGGGAAGAACTTGGCTTAAATGTTGTGGGAACATCCTACTCAAGTATAAAAGCCTTAGAGATGTTTAAACAGTTTAAACCAGATTTAGTTATTACAGATATTGGATTACCACAAATGAATGGACTTGAACTAGCCTCGGAACTTAAACAAATCAAACCAGATGTGAGAATGATTTTTTTAACCTGTCATGAGGATTTCCATTATGCACAAAAAGCCATTCAGCTAAATGCCGATAGTTATTTGATTAAGGATGAGCTAACAAAAGAGCAGCTCGAAGAAAGTTTGAAAGATTCGATTAATAAAATTAACGAAACCTCTGTTAGCTTAGAAGGTTTATCCTATAAGGAAATACTCAACCGGAATATTGAAATACTGAAACATTCGTTATTCGACCGTCTTATTAAAAGAGATGAGCCTGAAATGTTAATCCAGTTTGCAAAAAAACTTGATATTAGTTGGCAGTATCCTTCGTTTATTTTAGGAACGGGTCACATATCCTTATCAACATTTATGGAAAAGTATTCCTATCAAGATCTGTCCATAATTAAATATGGATTTTATAATATTGCTTGTGATGTCGCTAAAAAATATCACGGAATTACATTTTTTAATGAGGAAGAATCCATTGTTTTTGTTTACAACTATCGTCAAAATATAAAATTTGATCATCATCAGTACATTCAATCTTTATTAATAGGGATACAAGAGAAAATTTTTGAATTATTAGGTCTGGAGATTTCTTTTATCTATGGACGCCAATCCTTTGATATAAAAAATGTTGGGTATGTTTTCCAACACATGATTCACAATCGATATCGTTTTTTTTATCATACTGAACTGATTTTGAATTGGGATAAGCAGACCAAACAAAGCGCTTTTTACCCGATTAGCCGTCTTCTAGACAAAGAGATGAGTGAACTTATTATCGCTGTAAAAGAAAAAGACAGTAAAAGAGTAAAAGATATATTAACAGTTATCACTCAAACTGCATCGGAAAAGAATCTTGACCCTGAAGAATTGAAAAAGGTTATTGCACGGAGAATCCGTTTAATTGAATTACAGTATATTGAAACGGGAAATGAAGAGTTTTATTCGTTTCTTGAGGAATGCGGAAGACTAAGTGATGTAGTAAAACTTGTAGAAAACAAGCTTACACAGCTTATTCAATGGAATGGAAAAATGGACGGAGCCAGCAGCAGAGAGCCCAAGTTACAAGAAATTGATCAGTACATTGTTCAGAATCTTTCTGAGAATGTTACATCCACAGATGTGGCCGCTCATTTATATATGAACCCAAGTTACTTCTCCCGTTATTTTAAACGATTGACGGGCGAAAATTTTACCGATTATGTTCATCGTTTTAAAATCGGTGTCGCCATAAAAATCCTTGAGCAAACGGGAGAATCAGTAGAAGAGGTCGCAATAAAATGCGGCTATTCAGATCGAACTTATTTTTCGAAAGTATTTAAAAAATATACGAAAATGACGCCGAGGGAGTACCGATCAAAAGTAGGTTATTAGTTACGATCTAATTATATTTCGATAGAAAAAGATAAGTTAAAGAAAAGAGTCAAAATTTTCCCTAAAATTCAAAGAATATTACACCTTCCCCCTGTTTTTCAATAGTAAACTTTAGAAAAAAAGAAAGGAGAATTTTAATTGTAAGCGGTTACTGTTGGAGAGTGTGAAACTAGTAATCACACTTAATTCTAGAACGGAGGGGAAAAAAGGTGCATAAAGCAATGAGTATTTGTTTGACTATTTTCTTTATTATAAGTTCGGTTTTACCTGTGAAAAAAGTTGCAGCTGAAGAAACACAAAAAATGAATTTAATACAAAACGGTGGGTTTGAGATAACAACCAGTAACATTAATTGGGCAAATAATATTGGGCCTGCAATTTGGGATATTTGGATTCCGAGTGGTAATCCAGTGTTAACGATTGATTCTGAGGTCTATCATGAGGGTGGGAAGTCCATTTCGATCAATGCTTCTCAGATAAGCAGAGCGGATGTACTACAAGATGTTGCCGTCAAATCAGGCCGAAACTATCAAATATCATTTTGGTTCAAAACAGAAAATATTGAAGCATCATGGGGAGGACTGTTTGTCCGAACACAGTATTTTGATAGTAATGGTAAAAAAGTTAGTGATGGACCAGCTACTGAAAAAATAAAAGGAACACATGACTGGAGCTTAAAGGAATTAAATTTAGCTATTCCACAAAGTGCAAGTAAGGTACGAATAGAGCTATTTTTTGAAACGGCAAAAGGTAAAGCATGGATGGATGATGTAACAATGAAGGAAACAGTAAAAAAAGTGACTGATTTTACGTTACAGGAAAATGCTGTTACGTTAGAAATAGGGAGAACAATGACCTTAACTCCGGTATTTACACCTGCCGATGTGACGGACAAAACCGTTTTTTGGACATCTTCCAACCCTGATGTTGCAGGGGTTAACGAAACGGGCCTTGTTACAGCAGCAGCCCCAGGGGTTACAACTATTAAGGCAACATCAAAAGATGGTGGATTTATTGCAGAGTGTCTAGTAAGCGTAGATTCTGCTGAGGATATAGAATTTTATGAAGAGCTCCGAGTCAATTGGTTTAATGAACTAACGGGCAACCAACAATATAATCCTAACGATCAGGATGCGGTCAACTATATTCGCAGTTTAGTAGAAAAAGTTACAAACGATGCTGGAACAGGTTTATGGGATACGATGAATAAGTCAGATAATCGCACGTCCTTGTGGAATGATAGAGCAAGTACAACTGATTCATCTCAAATTACTAATTCCTACCAACGATTAAAAGATATGGCTCTTGCATATTCTATCGAAGGTTCATCTTTGTATGGTAATCAAACGTTAAAGGAAGATATTCTTAGTGGATTGGATTGGTTGTATACCTATCGTTACAATGAAAATAAAAATGTTTATGGAAATTGGTGGGATTGGGAAATTGGAACCCCTCAAGCGTTGAATGATATAGTTGTGTTAATGTATGACGATTTATCTTCCACTCAAATTAATAAGTATATAAAAGCAATTGATAGGTTTGTTCCGGATCCTACGACACGAGCTTCTCTTAATAATCCAGACTTCCGTGAAACAGGTGCCAACCTTTTGGATAAGGCTCTTGTTGTATCTGTTCGCGGAGTAATTGGAAAAAATAGTGCGAAAGTATTGCAGGGCCGTGATTCAATTAGTAAAGAATATCTTTACGTGAATAGCGGGGATGGTGTTTATAGGGACGGTTCTCTTGTTCAACACTATAATATTGCGTATACGGGCGGATACGGAGCAACTTGGCTGGGTCGTACAGCTGATATGTTGTATTTGTTAAAAGATTCGCCATGGGATGTCAAAGACCCGACTGTTAGTAATGTGTTTAACTGGGTAACCGATTCCTTTGAACCACTTATTTATAATGGCGCCATGATGGACATGGTTTCGGGAAGAGGTATTTCAAGGCAAAGCACGAATGAACATGCAACTGGCAGAGCAACAATTTTAAGTTTACTTCGTTTGGCTGATGCTGCTCCTGTTGAGAAGGCAGTCGCTATTAAACGAATGGTCAAAGAGTGGATTCAAAAAGATACCACATTTACCAATTATGCTAATGGTTTATCGATTTATCAAATCAATCTTTTGAATTCTTTAATGAGTGATCCTACGATTGAGCCTAGGGGAGAGTTAGTAAAGAATCAAGTCTTTGCAGGAATGGATCGGGTCGTTCATCTTCGTCCTGGATTTGGTTTTGGGATTGGTATGTTTTCTGATAGAATTTCAGGTTTTGAGTATGGTAATGGAGAAAATAAAAAAGGTTGGTATACAGGAGCTGGTGCTACTTATTTATATAACAATGACCTAAAGCAATTCAGTAATGCTTATTGGCCAACCGTAGACAGTTATCGATTACCGGGTACAACAACTGATCAATCAAAAGGAACGTTGAAGGATTGGGAAAGTTACTATAACCCAAGAACATGGGTTGGGGGGTCTACTCTCGATGGAATTTATGGTACTGCTGGAATGGATTTCTCCCTTGAAAAACTGACTGGTAGTTCATTACAAGGAAAAAAATCCTGGTTTATGTTCGATGATGAGATTGTTGCCTTAGGAGCAGGTATTTCGAGCTCAGGTGAGTCTAAGGTAGAAACAATTATTGAAAATCGACAATTGAATAATAATGGAGACAATAAGCTGACCGTTAATGGGGAAGAAAAGTTAAATCAACTCGGTAATTCTGAGACCTTAAACAGTGTTAAATGGGCTCACTTAGAGGGAAGTGTTCAAAGCTCAGATATTGGCTATTATTTCCCTGAATCAACTAGTCTGTATGGATTACGTGAATCGAGAACAGGGACTTGGAACGAGATTAATAATGGCGGATCCACTGAACCTATTACAAGAAACTATTTAAGTTTAGCGTTTGATCATGGGAAAATGCCTATAGATGCTTCCTATTCGTATGTACTTCTCCCCAATAAAGATGTTACCCAAACAGAAAGATATAGTAGTGATGCTAATGTAATTGTCCTTGCAAATACATCAGCAGTTCAAGCAGTAAGAGAAAAGACACTTGGGATAACAGCGGCAAACTTTTATCAAGCAGAAACAGTAGACTTTATTACCGTACAAAGCCCTGCATCTGTCATGGTACAAGAAGAAAGTAATGGGTTGACTCTTTCTGTATCTGATCCAACGCAAAAACAAGATAAAGTTATCGTGGAATTAAACAAAACAGGCATAGAAGTAGATAAAAAGGATGACACAATTACAGTTCTACAAACATCTCCAACACTAAAGGTTGAAGTGAATGTTGCCGGTTCGATAGGGAAAACACATTCCATCAAATTTGTGGATAAAACATCCCCTACCGTACTAGCACCAGAATCACTAGAATTCTATCGTACAGATTCAGTCAATCCGGAGCTTGAGATTTCTGATTCCTTTAGCGGTGTATCTCGTAAAGAATTCACGTTAGATGGAGTGGTGGTAAATACTCCAGAAATACAACCGTTTTCACTATCTATAGGAGATCATACTATTGAGGTTACCGCAACCGATCGGGCTGGAAATGTTACGAACGAAACCATTAGGCTAAAGGTTAAAATGGATATTGATCATTTAGATGAGGCAATTAATTATGGAAGGGAGAAGGAATGGATTACGGATGAAGGGATAGCTACTAGTCTTCTATCAAAGGTAAACAACATCCAAAATGGAAAGAGTGAAGATCAACAAACACGAAATAGTTTAAATGCATTGGAAAATCAAATTCGAGCCTTATCCGGTAAAGAGATTGATACAACCTTTGCAAAAATGTTGCTTGAAGATATTTCTAATTTCCTTAAACTTTCCTAGATGAATTTTGCTTTTATGATCACTTTGCTAATACCATTTGAATATCGCAATTAGTATAACTAGGGGGGAGACACGAAATGTCTCTCTCCTTCTTTTTGGCAAAACTAAATAAATCATTTCATAGGTAAAAATAGTGCACATTTTTCTGTAAATCTCACATATTACATAACCTCGTTTCCCATTACACTTTGTATAAAAGGTTAGTAGAAAAAAGTTTTGATCTAAGTTGAAATGTTAGGAGAATGTATTCATGTGGAAATTTGCGATTGAAGATGCAGTCGAAAAAACGACAAATAATATTGACCATTTTGGTGATTTATTCCCCCATGTCAGCATGAATGGCAAAAAATATGAGTTGAACGATAATGACGATTGGACCGATGGCTTTTGGTCAGGTATGTTATGGCTGTGTTATGAATATTCTAATGATCCAATTTTTAAAGAAAAGGCCCAAAAAACGGTTGAAAGCTTTCAAAATCGCTTAAATAAAAATATTGTTCTCGATCATCATGACATTGGATTTTTGTATTCGCTTTCTTCTAAAGCCCAATGGATGATCGAAAAAAACGAGGCAGCAAGAGAACTAACTTTGCAGGCTGCAGATAAGCTGCTCAGCCGTTGGCGTGAAAAAGGTCAATATCTGCAAGCGTGGGGGCAAAAAAACGATGAAAAAGAAGGCGGAAGAATCATTATTGATTGTCTGCTTAATCTTCCGATTCTCTATTGGGCGAGTGAACAGACAGGAGATCCTAAATATCGGGATGTAGCGGAAGCTCAAGCGGAAAAAAGCAGGCGCTATCTTGTTCGTGGTGATGACAGTTCCTATCATACGTTTTTCTTTAACCAAGAAACAGGGGAGCCCATCGGTGGATCAACCCATCAAGGATATACAAATGGTTCGACATGGACACGTGGCCAGGCATGGGGAATCTATGGATTTGCCCTTTCCTATCACTATACGAAAAATCCACTTTATTTAACTACAGCAAAAAGAGTGGCAAAATATTTTATTGAACATTTACCAGAAGATTATGTCTCCTATTGGGACTTTAATGCACAAGTAGAAGAAAGTACACCTCGTGACAGTTCAGCAACCGCAATTGCAGCATGTGGATTACTTGAAATAATCAGCCATTTAAATAAAGACGACTCGGATCGAAAATACTTTGAAGAGGCTGTCATTAAAATGATGAAGTCACTTGTTGATAATTATTCGACAATTAATGAAAAAGATGCGGAAGGGCTTCTAAAGCATGGCTCCTATCATGTTCGAGGTAATCTAGCGATCGATGATTATATGATTTGGGGAGATTACTATTATCTTGAGGCTTTAATGCGTTTTGAGAAAAATCATAAAGGCTACTGGTATGAATAATCATAGAGTCAAGCCTCCTTTATCTTTTCCTGATGATGAAAAGGAACTTCTTGTAATGCTGGCAAAAAGGCATTATCGCGAGGATGTTGAACGGGTAGGTGCTGTAGCTGAGCAAGTAGTCAATCGGGTGTTTGTATTTCAAGAAGCATGGGACATGGAACGGTCTAACATCCCTGTCACGTTCAAAGCAAAAATCGATTGGACCTATATCCCATCTGAAGATCCAGAATGGACGTATATGTTAAACAGGCATCGTTACTTTATCCCGCTTGGTCAAGCATACCTGTTAACAGGGAATGAACGATATGCTAAAAGCTTCTGTGAACTGCTCTCGGATTGGATTGATTCCAATCCTAAACAATCAAATTCGACAACGCTGACATGGCGAACCATTGATGCAGGCATAAGGAGCGGCAACTGGATAAAAGCCTATGATTATTTCAAAAATAGTCCCCATTTCACTACCGAGCTTTTTGAAAAAATGCTTCTTTCTTTATATGAACATGCTCAATATCTAGCTGATGAATTTTCGAATTGGAAAGCGATTAGTAACTGGGGTGTCATTGAGAACAAAGTTTTATTTGAATTATCAATTTTTTTACAAGAATGTAATCATGCCAGCATTTGGCAAACTTTAAGTTTAGAGCGATTAAAGAAGACTGCACGTCTCCAAATTATGAAAGATGGAATGCATTGGGAGCAGTCACCCATGTATCATAACGAAGTTCTTTTATGTTATTTAAATACGGTTCACCTTAGCCAAAACAATGGAATTGATATCGATCCATTAATAATAGAAGCAACAAGAAAAATGGCTTATGCAGATGTTTTCATGGCGAAACCTAATCATCATCAGCCGATGAAGGGGGATAGTGACAGCTTCGACCTAAGGGATATCATTACTCGGGCGGCTATCCTATTAAGGGATCCCCATTTAAAATTCAGTGGTTTTCCAGCAATCGATTTTGAAAACTTAATGGAATTTGGGTTAGAGGGTATAGATATTTACCAAAAGCTTCCTGCAGAGAAACCAAGGGATCTTTCCATTGGATTTGAGGATTCAGGAAACTTTTTCATGCGCTCCGGATGGGAAGAAGATGCCCTATATCTGTATTTTCACTGTGGACAGTTAGGTGGCGGCCATGGACACGCGGATCTTTTTCATATAGACGTTCATGCCTACGGAAAAGAATTTTTAACGGACCTCGGCAGATTTAATTATAGTGATTGTTATCCCTTAAGAAGGGAATTAAAAAGCGCAATGGCTCATAATACCTCTCTCGTGGATGGAGTAGAATTTACGGAGTGTATCGACACTTGGGGCTTTGGCAGGATTGCAGCTCCACTCATGACAAAGTGGACTAGCAATGAACAGTTTGATTATGTTGAAGGCAGTCATGATGGTTACCTGCATTTAGACGACCCGGTTTATACCCGCAGAAGAATTGTTTTTGTAAAGCCATTTTACTGGCTGCTGGTGGATGAGTTCGACTGTAAAGGTGAACATATCTTCTCACAGAGCTTTCACTTTTCACCTGGTGAAATCGAGTTAAATGAAACCACAAAAAGCTACGTTACCAAAAATGAAAAGGAAGCAAATCTCCATCTCATTCCGATCAGCCCAACTTCTGTTACTGCTGTAATGAAGGAGGGGAATATCTCGTATGAATACAATCAGGTTGAAAAAAACATCAGTGTTCACTATGAAACCAAATCAACGGGGCCAACGGCTTTGCTGCAGCTTATCTATCCGCAGAAACCAGCCGAAAACGAAATCCCCACTGTGAAAACAGTTGAAGTTTATGATTTATTTGGAGAAATTGTTGACCCCAAAGATGCACAAGCCATTAAAATTTATATGCCTCATCTGCAAGAGGAGCATTTAATCATCGTTTGTCATAAAAAGCCATCCCTGCACCGAATGTCTTATTGTATTGACGGGACTCAGATTTTTGGCGAGATTGTTCTCATCAAAAGAAAAGGTGCAGAGGAAGAAGTGATTCTTATTAAATAGTACTAGCATGAGAGACAGATTTAACTTAAAAAAGAGGAGTGGTGATGATGGAAACGAAGGGAATGCTTTCAGGGATATATCGAGTTTCAGAGAAAGTCATGATGATTGCCTATACAAACATTTTATGGATCTTGTTTTCACTGCTCGGGTTTGTGCTAATTGGTATCATGCCCGCAACGGCTGCCATGTTTGCCGTCATGAGGAAGCTGATTATGGAAGAAGAAGAAGAGGTACCAATTTTTAATTTGTTTTGGAATAAATATAAGCAAGAATTTGTGAAAGCAAATCTTTACGGTTACTTATTATTACTTGTTGCTGCTGTTTTTTTTCTGGATGTAATGTTATTTCAATCCCTAGATGGATGGCCATTTACCTTTCTTTCCATCCTATCTGCCGGATTATCGCTGGTATTTTTCGCCGTTGTCCTATATTTTATACCACTCTATGTCCATTATGACTTATCATTCTTTCAATATATAAAAACAGCATTCTTATTAACTTTTATACACCCAATTCAAACAGTTATCATGATTATTTCCGGGGCGGTCATTGGATTCATCTTATTGCTGCTTCCTGGCTCAATATTTTTCTTTAGCGGAAGCTTGTATTGTTTTATTGTAACGAAAACAGCTTTGAAGGTATTTGCTCATGTAGAAGAGCAAAAAGTGGTTATAGAAGGGGAGAGCCAATATGGCGAGTATTCAATTTGATAAAAATAGCTGGATTATTGATGGGAATCGGGTTTTCATTAAGTCAGCGGCTGTTCACTATTTCCGCCTGCCTCGAGCAGAGTGGGATGAACTGCTAGATAAAGTAAAAAAAGCAGGCTGTAATTGTATTGAAACCTATATTCCTTGGAATTGGCATGAAGAGGCAGAGGGTGTATGGGACTTTGCAAACGATAAAGATTTGGGAACTTTTTTAAAGAAGTGTGAAGAAAGAAATCTGTATGTCATTCTGCGGCCAGGACCATACATTTGTGCGGAATGGGATTTCGGTGGTCTGCCATGGTGGCTGAGTTCCAAGGAAAATATGAAATACCGCTGTTATCATGAACCATTTTTACACTATGTAGATCGGTATTTTGACGAATTAGTACCGCGGATTCTTCCTCATTTGATCACGAATTCAGGTACAGTCATCATGGTTCAAGTTGAAAATGAGTTTCAAGCACTTGGAAAACCAGATAAAAAGTATATGGAATATTTACGTGACGGACTCATTACAAGAGGGATTAATGTTCCATTAGTAACCTGTTATGGAGGCGTAGAGGGAGCGGTTGAGTTCCGGAACTTTTGGTCTCATGCAAATGAACATGCAAAAATATTAGATGAGAGATTCGAAGGCCAGCCAAAAGGAGTTCTTGAATTCTGGGTTGGTTGGTTTGAACAATGGGGCGGACCGAAAGCTAATCAAAAAACAGCTGGGATGTTAGAAAAAGCTTTATATGAATTGCTGCGAGAAGGGTTCACAGCAATTAACTATTATATGTTTTTCGGAGGAACGAATTTCGACCATTGGGGCGGGCGTACGATTGGTGAACATACATTTATGATCACATCGTATGATTATGATGCACCCCTAACGGAATATTTACAAGAAACACCGAAGTATCAGGTAATAAAACGAGTTCACAGCTTTATTGATTGGGTCGAACCGGTATTAACAAATCCTACGACAATTGAAGAGTGTACCGCACTTCCTGAAGGGCTGCAAGGCAAAACAGTACAGAGTAAAGCTGGAAGTATTACGTTTCTTACCCATTCGAAATCGGAGCGAGCCATTCACAAACTTTATAGCCCAGAGGATCAATATCAACTCAGTATTACCATTGAGCCAGATGGAATTTTACCTGTCGTAAAGAATATAAAAGCAGGAAAATTAGCCGGGAAAACAGTGAAGATTTCAGCACTCACTGGATATACAACTGGTTTTTCAAATAATAACGGTACGGTCTACCATGAAACTGGGCAGCAATCCTCACTGGTTTTACAAGTAAAAGATGTTGATGAACTTTCGATTTCCTGTCCATATCCGCAGCGTTATGAAAAGCTAAATAGTGGAGAATTGCAATTCACATTATTTCACGGCTCAAAATCACAGGTAATTTCCATTAAGGATAGTAAAAATGACTGTTTTGAAATCATCGTCAATGATCGAAAGACGGTGGAGAACGATGGCGAAATCATTGATGCTGAAGCGGAGGTTACATTTTCATTAGCAGATTGGTATCAGGCGTCAGAAAAAATGGATGAGTCTATAAGCAGGGAATCTGTTAAACCGCTGGACTTTAGTTCATTTGGACAATGGAGTGGATATTTATCGTATACGGCACAGTTTAAATCGAACGAAACGGGTCAAAAAACGTTAATTTTCCCAAGAATTGAAGATCCAGCACGAGTATTCCTTAACAATCAATATATCGGACTTGCAAATGATTTAGGGGCAGCTTCTATCGAGCTTCCTGTTAAAAAAGGCAATAATAGCCTTCGCTTCCTGGTTCAAAATATGGGTCATTACAATTTCACACAAGCTTTAGGGGAACCGAAGGGAATAAGTGAGTCACCTAGTCTTGATGGAATTGTTGTTGACTTATTAGATGGCTGGAAAGTAGAAGGTATCGGTAAAGCACATTCATTAAGAAATGTTCCGGAAATCGAGGGAAGAATTTCGTTTTTAAAGGAATTTGTCAATGATCAAGGCTTTGATAAAGCCATCCTTGTTGGAGAAGGACTTCAAAGATTGCGCTTGAATAATGGAGTTCCAGTCATGCTCATAACGAACGAAACGGCTTGGAATCGTTTTGATGCACCATATGGAGTGGCTGATGCAGGTCATCTCTTAAATGATGGTTTTAATGAATTTGAATTTGATGGGCAGGGGCTCAAAGGAATTTCGAAATTAAAGCTTTATTTATATAAGGAAACAAAACAAATTGAAAATTGGACAATACAAAGTGCTGCACTTTTAAACCAACCGAAGGATTGGCAAAAGATTGATTATAGATTTAGTAAGGAAAAGGTTGAACCATGTTGGTATAAAACCACCTTTACAACATCATTGCAATCTACTGATAATGTAAAAGTGAAGATACGTTTGGATGGGTTATCGAAAGGTACTTTCTGGGTGAATGGTTTTTGTTTAGGCCGATACTGGCAAATCGGACCTCAAGAAGAATATAAAATCCCTGCAAGTATTTTATACCAGGAAAACGAATTGATTATTTTTGATGAGGAAGGCTGTTCACCTCTGCAAGTAAAAATAGAAACGATTTAATGCGATTTTTTATCCTTTTAAAACAAATAACAAAAAACAAGCCCTGCTAGGTTTATATTACCTTGCAGGGCTTTTAAAATTAGTCTTCTATAATATCTTTACGGTTTTTCTTAAACATTTTAGATAATACTTCATAAACGATTGGCACAATAATTAGTGTTAATAACGTTGAACTTGTTAAACCGCCGATTACGGTAATACCAAGACCTTTGGAGATTAAACCGCCGCCGCCCTGGCCGATTGCTAGTGGAATTAATGCACCGATTGTTGCGATAGCCGTCATTAGGATTGGACGCAGACGTGTTGCGCCAGCCTCAAGTACTGCTTCACGCATCGTCAACCCATCACGTTCCATATGAATAATCCTGTCTACGAGTACAATCGCATTCGTTACAACGATACCAATTAACATCAATAGTCCCATCATGACTGAGACAGAAATGGTTTCGTCTGCGATTAATAAACCAACAAAAGAACCAATTACTGCAAATGGTAATGAGAATAGGATCGCAAACGGTGCGACACCTTCACGGAAGGTTACAACTAGGATAAAGTATACAATCGCAATGGCTACAAGCATAGCCATACCAAGCTGTGTAAACGTCTCCGTCATATCTGCCTGAACACCGGCAACACCGATGGTAACACCTTTCGGTAGATCTAACTTATCAATTTCTTTATCTACTTCTGCAGTTGCTTTTGAAATATCCTTATCAAGGATTGTTCCTGAAACCGTTGCATAGTATTCGCCTTTGCTGCGTGCAAGTGTATTTAATGTTGTACCTTTTTCAACTGTTACCAGTTCAGAAAGTGGCATTGTCGTACCAAGTGCTGTCGGAACTGGGGTTGCTAAAATGTCGTCAATTGATTTTGGCTGTGCAGCTTGTTCCTGCTGAACGATTACTTCTAATTCGTTGCCGTCCTTTTCAACCGTCGTTAATACATCTTGTGTCTTTGTTGGGTTTAACATCATAACGATTTGACCAGTTGTTAAACCATACTGCAGCAATTCGTCTTGTTCAACTTTGAATGTATATTCAATGAATGCTTCCTCAGCGCTTGAAGAAACATCTTCAAGGCGATCATTTTTGCTCAGAACGCCTTCTACCATTTTTACAGCTTCATTTAGTTTATCTAAATCTTCACTGTAGAACGTGTAGCAGACTTCATTGGAAGCCATCGATGTAGGAGCGAAGTTTTGTGACTTCCATTCCCCTGACTGGCCGATATTAAACACATAATCTTCGATTTCTTCACGGACTTCCGGGAAGTTTTCCATTTCTGGGTCAAAAATAAGGTACATTAACGCACCATCTCCGCCACCGCCCATCATTGCAGCCATCGGATCTCCAGCTTCCGTTACAGAAATCTGAACGATGTCGATATCGTCATGTTTAAGCATTTCTTCTTCTACTGCTGCAACGTTTGCTAAGGTTTCATCCTTAAGTTCGCCAGCTTTCGGTGTGTACGTTAAGTACATAACCTTTTCTTCCTCGCTGCCCATAAAGCTAAAACCAATTAATGGTGTTAATCCCAAACTGCCGGCTAATAGAACAACAGCAATTATCGACGTAATCACCTTATGGTTTAGCGTCCAGCCAAGGACACCTTTGTACCAGTTCGCTAATTTACCAACTTCTTTATGGCTGCTTTCTGTCTTCTCACCATATAACTTTTTCTTAAATAAGAAGTGAGACAACGCTGGAACGATTGTAATCGCAACAATTAACGAAGCGCCAAGAGCAAATGTCATGGTTAATGCGAAGGGCATAAATAGCTCGCCGACCATACCGCCAACAAAGATAAGTGGTGCAAATACTGCAACTGTAACTAATGTTGATGACAGGATAGGTTTAAACATTTCGATGGTCGCTTCACGGACAAGCGCACGCCCTGATAATTTTTCCTCTTTTAAATGGAGACGTCGATAAATATTTTCAACTACTACGATGGAGTCATCGATTACACGGCCGATGGCAACCGTAACGGCACCGAGCGTCATAATATTGAGAGTTATCTCCATCCAGTTAAGCAGCAATAATGCCATGAAAATGGATACTGGAATCGACACAATCGAAATAATGGTTGATTTAAAATCACGTAGGAATAGAAGAATGATTAATACTGCAATTAAACCGCCAAATAGTGCTTTTTCAACCATTGTTTTAACGGATTCTTCAATTGGTGCACCTTGGTCGAGTGATACTTCGATGACCAGGCCATCAATTTTTTCCTTTTGTTCCTCGATTAAATCCTTCACACTGTTTACTACATCTACAGTGTTTGCTTGTTGACCTTTGACAATTTGAATCGCAATCGCATTTTCACCGTTCGTACGTGAAATCGATTGTACTTTACCAACTACTTCAATTTCAGCGATATCGTTAAGCTTCACAAATGGTGAAGGTTGATTTGCAGATGGTGTTACGGGAATAAGCATTTCCTTTAGTTCATCCGCTGTCATAAACTTCCCATCTATTGCTACGGCTTGTTCGCCCTCTTCAAATTCATAAAGACCTAATGAAACAGCAAGGTCACTTGCTTGAATCATTTGCTTTACAGTATCTTCTTTTAAGCCATATTCAGCCATCTTTGCTTCGTTATACGTAAGTTGAACTTCTTCGATATGTTGACCTGTAATGGTGGCAGAGGCAACACCATCAATTTTCTCGATCTTTGGAAGGATAATATCCTCAACAGTTGATGTTAATTCAACGATATCCTCTGTTGTACTACTTATACTTAGTGCCATAACTGGCATCATGTTCATGCTAATGGCTGTAATGATCGGTTCTTGTGCATTTTCTGGAAGCTTAACTGCTTCTAATGCAGATTTTAATGCACGATTTGCTTCGTCCATATCTTCACCGTATTCATATTCAACTTGAATACTCGACATATTTGCGTTTGAATTAGAATAAACGGATTTTACACCCTTTAGGTTTTCTATCGCTTTCTCTAAAGGTTTGGATACGTCTTCCATTACCTGCTCTGGAGTTGCTCCTGGATATACATCCATGACCATTAAGTATGGTATTGAAATATCTGGAATTGTCTCCATATTCATTTTTGTACCTGAATAAATACCAGAAACTGTTATAATTATTGTAAGTAACCATACTGCCAGTTTGTTTCCTAGAACAAAGTTGACTAAACCTTTCACACTTTCACCTACCCTAAATTGACTTATCTAGCCCATTTATTTATAATACTGACTAACCGGTCATCTGTCAATGATTGAACTTAGGAGCGTTGAATAAATGATGAAAAAACAATTAATTATGGAAAAGGCATTAGAGCTCTTTGCTAAACAAGGTTTTGAGGCCACATCTGTCCAGCAAATCACAGAACATTGCGGCATTTCTAAAGGTGCTTTTTATCTTTCTTTTAAGTCGAAAGATGAATTGATTATCGAGATTATCGATCACTTTATGATTCAATTTACCTCTGAAATTGACTATCTAGTCAGAAATGCAAAGGATGAGGAAAATCTTCTATTTAAATTTTATTATTCGATATTCCACTCATTTCAAAAGCATTCTGATTTTGGGAAAATACTTATTAAGGAACAATCTCGTTCCTTTAATGAGGATTTTATCTTAAAAATGCGTTACTACGACAGATTAATGGATAAAAGTATTCTTTCGATGGTGGAGCGTTTGTATGGAGATGATAAAGTAAAAGAGATAAAATATGACTTAGTGTTTTGTATCAAAGGTTTTATGAGTATGTATTCTCAGCTATTTTTGTTTTATAACGTCCCATTAGATTTGGATTTGTTGTCAACATCATTGGTGGAAAAAACAAATCTGCTTGCAAGACACTCCACCGTTCCCTTTATTTCAAAAGGGCTAATCAAAGTGTTTGAAGAACCGGCATTAGAGGAATTAACAAAAGAGCAAATTGTCTCACTAATGGATCAAGAAATTGAAGAAATGGAAGAGTCTGTAGAAAAGGAATCATTAATACTGTTAAAACAGCAGTTGCATGAACCAACATTTGGCCGGGCAATTATTAAGGGATTGCTAGAGAATATTCGAAATCATCCTCAAACCAAATGGATTGCTTATTTATTGGTTAGTTTTTTTAATATATAGAGTTAAAGGTGGGTTAACGTTGTTTACTCTAACAGAGGCTGCAAAAACAGAATTACAAAATCGGTTGGAATTATCAAATTCTGTTAAGTTTATCCGATTACAAATGCGTAAAAGCTGTTTCATGAAAGTGAAATTAACTTTAGAAGACTCTATTAAAGAAAATGATAGCGAGATAGTAAAAGATGATTTAAATTTCATCATCGACAAAGGTGAATGTCATTATTTTCGAAACAAAAAATTGGATTTTATACCGGATCAAACGGGGTTTAAACAGTTTGAAATAATTTAATATTTTATAAAGAGCTCATTCTAAAAAAGTGAGCTCTTTTTTATTTGCAATAGAATTGGAGCGGGCTTTTAAGAATAATGAATTCAATTTTATTGACATACTAGTAGTTGCGATGTAGTATAAAAACATCGATTAGAAAATTTACGAACGCCGTTCGACAATGGCGAATGAAAGAAGGATTGTAATGTCTGAACGTTTAATTCAATCGATTGAAAGGGCAGCTGATGTCCTTGAATTGTTTTTGACCTCAAGCCCAGAACTAAGTGTTAAAGAGATTAGTGATAAGCTTCAATTATCCAAAAGCACCGTTCATGGAATTATTAAGACTTTGGAACATAGAGGATATCTTCAACAGAATCCAGAGGATTTGAAGTATAAGCTCGGGATAAAACTTTTCACATTAGGTAACTTCGTGGGTAAACATCTTGATATTGGAAACATAGCCAGACCGATTATTAGAGAATTAGCCGACGAAGTAAATGAAACCGTTCACTTAGTTACATTACAGCGAGATGAAGTTATTTATATTGAAAAAGTAGAAGGTCCAAGAGCTCTTACGATATACTCCCATATTGGAAAAAGAGCCCCGGTTCACTGTACAGGTGTGGGAAAGGCAATACTTGCTCACTTAAGCGAAAAAGAGGTTGATAGACTGTTATCAGCAGCAAGTTTAGAAGCTTTTACAGAGTACACGATGACCGATGTTAATCAAATTAAAAAGCAATTAGTTTCTGTTCGTGAGACTGGGTACGCGGTTGATGATGAAGAAATCGAGCTGGGACTCAAATGTATTGCCGCACCGATTTTCAATCATAAAGGAAATGTAATCGCTTCAATAAGCTGTGCTGCACCTAAAATGAGACTTGATGAAGAAAAGCTTCCTAAAGTAATAGCGGGGATTAAGAAAGCTGCAACTGAGATTTCAAGATCTTTAGGTTTTAAAGGGAACGTCTTATAAAAAATCAGCTCGTGTAAAAAACATATAAAAAATTAATTTCTAGGAGGAGAATTATATTGTCAAAGGTAAAAGTGGCTATTCTTGGCTCAGGTAACATTGGTACTGATTTAATGATTAAACTTGGTCGCTCTGAATTACTAGAGTTGACTGCTGTGATTGGGATTGACCCGCAATCGGACGGATTACGCCGTGCGAGAGAAATGGGTTATGCAGGGGTAGACACCGGTATTGATGGTTTTCTTGCAGACCCAACATTAGAAGCTGATATTGTATTTGACGCAACTTCTGCAAAAGCTCATCTTTATAATGCAAAAGTGTTAAAAGAAGCAGGTATAAAAGTAATTGATATGACTCCTGCTGCTGTTGGTCCATATGTATGTGCGGCTGTTAACATTGACGAGCATTTAGAAAAAGAAAATATCAATTTGATTACATGTGGCGGACAGGCAACGATTCCAATGGTTCACGCTGTAAATCGCGTAAGCCCAGTAGAATATGCTGAAATCGTTGCGACGATTTCAAGTAAAAGTGCAGGTCCTGGAACGCGTGCGAATATCGATGAATTTACTGAAACAACTTCACGTGCGATAGAAGTGGTTGGAGGGGCTAAAAAAGGGAAGGCTATTATGATTTTAAACCCTGCTGAACCGCCAATCATGATGCGTGATACTGTTTATACCCTTGTAGAAGAAGGAAAAATGGACGAAGAGGGTATCAGAAAATCCATTGCTGAAATGACAGAAGTAGTTCAATCCTATGTTCCAGGCTATCAGCTTCGTACGGAACCTATTTTCGAAGGAAATAAAGTAACAATCTTTATTCAAGTAGAAGGTGCTGGTGATTACCTTCCTAAATATTCAGGTAACCTTGATATTATGACGGCTGCCGGTGTGAAAATTGCCGAAGAGTTTGCTAAAAATCTATTAAAGAAAGAAACCGTTTAAGCGGTAGAAAGGGGAAAATAAAATGACGAACGAAAGAGATATTCTTATCACTGAGGTTGCCTTACGAGATGGAAGTCATGCAGTCTCTCACCAATATACAGTTGACCAAGTACTTACAGTAGCAAAAGCATTGAATGATGCAAATGTGCCATATATCGAAGTATCTCATGGAGATGGCTTAGCTGGATCATCCTTGCAATACGGTCTTTCTCGTACAAATGAAATGGAATTAATCGAAGCTGCAGTATCTGTTGCAGATAAGTCCAAAATTGCTGTCCTCTTATTGCCAGGTATCGGTACGTTACACGAATTGAAAGAAGCAGCAAATTTAGGTGCAAAGATGGCTCGTATCGCGACTCATGTTACGGAAGCGGACGTGGCTCCACAGCATATTGCCTATGCAAAAGAATTAGGGATGGAAACTGTTGGATTCTTAATGATGAATCATATGGCTCCGGTCGACAAATTAGTAGAACAAGCAAAATTAATGGAAAGCTATGGAGCGGATACGGTTTATGTAGTGGACTCAGCAGGTTATCTGCTTCCAGGTCAAGTTCGCGAACGAATTCGTGCACTTAAACAATCTGTAGGTATTAACATTGGTTTCCATGGTCATAACAATTTATCGTTGGCGATGGCGAATACACTTGTAGCCATTGAAGAAGGTGCTACCCGCATTGACGGCAGTGTTCGCTGCTTAGGTGCCGGTGCTGGTAACACACAAACAGAGGTACTGGTAGCCGTTTGTGAACGGATGGGAATCAAAACGGGGGTAGATTTGTATAAAATGATGGACTTAGCAGAAGACATCATCGCGCCACTTTTACCAGTGCCGCAAGAAATTACAAAAGACAGCCTTACACTTGGATATGCGGGTGTTTACTCAAGCTTTGCCCTTCATTCAAAACGTGCTGCTGAGAGATATGGTGTAGATTCTCGAGATATATTAATAGAATTAGGAAAACGTAAAGTAGTAGGCGGTCAAGAGGATATGATCGTTGAAGTAGCAGCGGAAATTGCCAAAAGTAAGAATCGCTAAAAAGTTAGATGATTAATAGATAATGTTGGGAACAAAAATACACAACCATAAGCAGGTGAAAGTGGGAATAAGCTTCTCACTTTCACCAAACAACTAAGTGAAATAATAATTTTTTAGATTGTGTTTGTAAGCGGTTTAGGTTTTGTTATTAAAGTTCCCTTACGTAGAGAAATACATCATGAGTTAAAGGGGAAAAAACTATGGAGTTAGTAATTATTTTATTAGCACTCGGAATGTTGATGTTTATTGCATATCGAGGATTTACGGTTATCATTTTTGCACCTATTTGTGCGTTATTCGCTGTACTATTGACAGAACCCGGATGGATTCTACCTTTTTACTCGAATGTATTTATGGGGAAAATGGTTGAATATATTCAGCTTTATTTTCCAATCTTCTTATTAGGAGCCATTTTTGGTAAAGTAGTAGAAATGTCAGGACTTGCTAAATCTATTGCTTCTACCATCGTCCAAGTCGTTGGTCAAAAAAGAGGAATGTTAGCCATCGTTTTACTTGCTGCTATTTTAACATATAGTGGAGTTAGCTTAGTGGTGGTAGCATTTGCGGTCTATCCATTTGCTGCACACCTTTTTAGACAATCAAATATTCCAAAGCGGTTAATTCCAGGAACAATTGCGCTTGGTTCATTCACCTTTACAATGGATGCATTGCCTGGTTCACCGCAAGTACAAAACGTAATTCCAACCTCCTTCTTTAAAACAGATCTTTATGCTGCACCTACGCTTGGGATTATCGGAGCCATTTTTATCTTCGTACTAGGAATGTGGTATTTAAACTCTCGTCGTATAAAAGCAGAAAAGGCTGGAGAAGGTTATGATAGCTTCGGAACAATCAAAGAGGAAAATGAAGTAACCATTAATTTAGCGGAACAAGAAAGTATCGGACGTAAGATTTTTGCTTTTGTTCCTGTTATATTAGTTGCTGTTTTAAACAAGGTATTTACAACGCTAATTCCACAATGGTATCCAAATGGTTTCGATTTTGCGTCAATTGGGATGAGTTTTCCAAGCATTGATACTTCAAAGGTTATCGGAATATGGTCTGTTGAAATAGCACTTTTAGTCGGTATTATCGCGACTATTCTTTATAATCGCAAACCTGTTATGATGAATTTCAAAGATGGAATGAAAGTCGGAGTTGCAGGTGCGCTTCTTGCAATTATGAACTCAGCAACAGAATATGGATTTGGAGCTGTAATTTCAAATCTACCTGGTTTCTCTATCGCGAGAGATGAGATTGCCAAAGTATTTGGTCATCCATTACTAAACGGAGCCGTTACAACCAATATTCTATCTGCTATCTCTGGGTCAGCTTCTGCCGGTATTGCCATTACGCTGGGGATGATGTCAGATAAATATATTGAACTAGCAAATCAGTTCGATATTCCGCTTGAAGTGATGCACCGTGTTATTTCTATGGCTTCAGGTGGTATGGATACACTCCCGCATAATGGAGCAGTTATTACCTTGCTCGCCATAACTGGTTTAACGCATAAGCAATCTTACAGAGATATTTTTGCGATAACCATCATTAAGACAATTGCCGCTTTCTTCATCATTGCAGTTTATCTGTTAACGGGAATTGTTTAAAACGTTTCAGAACTTATTATTTGAATATTCCCAAATAATAATATATTATTAAAAGTGGAAAAAGAGATAAATGCTCTTTTCTACTAAAAATGACTCTTTTATGTTGAGTTTCATGTTTTATATACTCGGTAATGAGTTTCTAGATATCTAAACGCTAGAATTTAAGCCAAAATAAGACGTAGGGATATCTACGCTTATTTTGGCTTTTTTTATGCTGAAAACGGGAGGGATGGTATCTAATGGACAAGGATGAAATGAAGCGATTAAACTTCTTACTCGAAATATACGTGGATGTTAATGTGGATAAAGATTTCTCTGTGCTTTCTAAGAATACTGATCCATTTTTTATAATGAACACGTCTGGCCAATTGGTTTATGTAAATGAAGTTTGTGAAGAGTTATTACAATGTTCGAGGGTTGATTTACTAGGTATGAAGCTAACTGATATTTTCATCTCGTCTGTTTTAAGTAGCACTCAAACGTTTTTTATTGGAAAACAGCGTGAACAACTTACAAATTTTGATTCTAAAATCAGTATTAGACATAGAAATAGCATGGATGTTAACGTAACTACATTTCCAATCCTTTTTAATGATGAAGTGGTTGGAAGCTATGTTGTTTTAAAAGATATTACATTAATTAAGAGGGAAAGACAATTGCTGTCGGAAAAACAAGCAGCCGCAGGTCAACTTGCAGCAGGGATTGCACATGAAATTAGAAATCCAATCACCGCAATAAAAGGTTTTGTTCAATTAATGATGAGTGAGCATAAAGGGGAAACCACCTACTATAATATTGTAGAATCAGAGATTAATCGTGTTGAAATGATTCTAAAAGAGTTAATGGTTCTGGCTAAACCAACAAAAATACATTATCAAGAGTTGGATATCCAGAGGCTGTTGGACAAAGTCCTGACATTGATGGAGTCACAAACCTTATTAAATAATGTTGAAGTCATAAAAAATTTCCATACACTAGAGGTAAGTGTTGTTGGGGACGAAAATCAATTAAAACAAGTGTTTATCAATTATATAAAGAATGCCATTGAAGCCATGCCGGACGGAGGAAAGCTCGTCGTTGAAGGCATACACGTAAATGAATGTGTTCACATTCGAATTATTGATGAAGGCAGTGGAATTCCACCTGATATATTGGAACGTATTAGTGAGCCGTTTTTCACGACAAAGGAACATGGTACTGGTCTCGGAATGCTTGTCAGCAATGAAATTATCGAAGAGCATAAAGGCAAAATTAATATATTGAGTAATACAGAAGGTACCAGTATTGAGGTGATCTTACCTACTGCATAACAATTGCAGGATAATGAAATTTTTGATAAAATAAACAGGTCTAATGTCTCGCAGTCATTAGTTTTAGAGGTCTATTATTTTTACATAAAAAGTAAACAATAAAAAACAATACCCGTAAACTGTATGGTAAATGGAAGAAACTAGTAATATAGTCGTCTGAACCGTGGCCTAACTTCTTTTTTGAAGTTAGGCCTTTTTTATTTTTTTGCGAAAGGAGAGATATATATTAATTCTAATCAAGAGAAATTGGTATATCTCAGCAGCACGTTTAGCAAATTGCTTAAACGCAGATTTGGAAAAGGCCCGGAAACCTGTAATGTTATTTTAAAAGGCAATAGAATTTACGTATACATGAGAAATTTTATTACTCCTGCAGAGGAGGTTTTGGTAAATCAAGAGCAGTTGGAACTAGCTTTTCATTTCCGGACGGCCGTAATCAATTCTGTAACTCAGGAGTTTCTTCCTGAAGTAGTAAAGATACTGGGAATATCATTTGATGACTACTTTCATGATTGGAACTATGATAAAAACACAGGAATTCTTCTCTTAGAGCATGCTCAATCAGATCATGAAGATAAGGTAGATTATAGTTATCAAAGCAGCCTAGTTCAGTTAATAGAAAAGGTGGGCTCGGAATACCACAAAAAGCCTGCCAGTATAAATATAGTAAAATTAACGCAAAATATATGTGTTATAGAATCAAAAGAAGTACTTTTACCACTTGAAAGATTCGTTTACGAAACAGGTAATAAAGATTTGCTCCTGCACCAGGTATTTCAGATAAAAGATGGATATTGGAAGAGCAGAGGGCAATTTGAAAGTCTTTTTAATCGTTTAATTGAGGATCTGTTTATTATGTGGGACTATAAGAATAATAGAAATTATATAATTTTTATTTTTAACAAATTATATATAATGAAATAATTCGAAAAAACATGTTGTAATGACGGAATTCCTAAAATACAATATGTTTTTTTATTTGTACATATTTAACATAGAGGTGTTTCGTACATACTAAGTGGATATAAAAGATGTTTCCAATTAAGGAGTAATATGTATGGATCAAAAAAAAGAAGAGTACATCAGCAGTTATATTAGTAAATTGTTGCGAAAAAAATTTGGAAGGGGTCCTCAAAGCTGTCAAACTACGGTTTCCAAAAATCACCTCGTTACTTATATACGTGGATTTTTATCTCCGATGGAGGATATATTGTTAGAATATGGTCAGAACAAGTACGTTGATCATGCAAGGGGTGTTATTATTACACACCTTCTGGATGAAATTAAAGGTGTAGTACAAGTAACTCTTGATGTTGAAGTAGTAGACTACTATCATGATTGGAATTTCCCAAATAACTCCGGTGTTCTTATTTTTGTCTTGGATAATGAAGCGGGTGAGGAATATAAAGCGGATGTGGATATCCAAAGACTAGAAAATGAGATTAGCCGGCTAAGTTTGCTGGTAGAAAAAGTACCAGATAAAGTTCACATTTTTCCCATATCTTCTTCTATCTGCTTAATAGAACGAACTGGTATACTTATTCAAATTGAGAAGGCGTTAATTGAAAAGGGTTTTGAGAAAGAACTGAGATATACAAAGGATGAACTTGAAAAAAAGTATTTTCACCGCGATGGTCGATTTGGTGATATATTTCATAAATCTGTCATGGATATGTTTATTGATTGGAATTTTAAGGAGGATAAATCCTTAATGGCAGTTATCCTCCGTTCCTAACAGAAGTTTAGAGCATTATTGTTTACCATAAGAAGGTTTTGTTTTAGTAATATAAAGGATTCCTGGCAGTAAAAGAACGGAAACCATTAACAAGATGATGGCCATCCAATTATGGTTACCATCATTTATCCCAGTTGCAAACATGACGCCAAAAATACTAGAAGCAAGGATATTCCCGATAAATCTAGATGTCATTAACAAACCGGAAGCAATGCCGCTGTCAGATTTAGAAATAAATGAATAAAGGATTGTTTGTAATCCGATGTTTAATATTCCATTGCTTAAACCTAGGATCGATAACACAATAAATATCCACGAGATGGGAGAGCTTTGATTGACTGTCAATAATGAGATAACACCCATCAGCCCTATAACGGCACCAGAAAGTAAAGGTTTCAAATATCCTGACTTCTCCATCCACCGTGTTGCAACTGGAGTAATAGCCATGGCAAATATCGAAATAGAAAGCATAACCATGCCGGTTATTTTTGAAGAAAGGTTTAGTAATAGCTGCAAGTAGGTTGGCATCGAAAGTAACATCGAGAAAAAAACGATCGTCGAAAGTGCATAAAGAATATAAATTAATGTTATATTTAGGTTTTTCCTCAAAAAGTTAACATTAATAAAAGGTACCGAGTTCCTCTTTTCATGGTGATAAAATAAAAAGGTTACGAGGATGGAAGCTAGCAATGTCCAAATATTTAGTCCATCTTCTAATGCTTGGAGGAAGAACATCCAAAAAGATATTAATAAGCCAAATAAGATAATTCCGATTCCATCCCACTTGAAGGTCTTTTCTGAGACCTTACTGTCCTTGGGTATAGATAGAAAAGCCAATATGGCAGAAACCGTAATAATAGGGAAATTAACATAAAATATTATTGGCCAGCCTCCCATTTGAATTAACAGTCCACTGATCGTCGGACCGAATGCAGCCGAAGTGGTAGCAAATACGGAGAGTGTACCGATTACCCTGTTTTGATTCTTTTCAATATAGGATCGGACCATCCCAATTCCTGCAGGATAAAGTGCTGATGTTCCAATTGCCTGTATTGCTCTCATTCCTAATAAAAATGGCATATTTGGAGAGAGAGGAGCAGTAAAGGAAGATATAGCAACTAGAATGAGCCCTGTAATAAAGATTTTCCTACGGCCATAGTAATCACTTAATTTACCAAGCAGGGGCAGGAAAATGGCGCTTACCATAAAGTAGGAAGCAATTAACCATGAAATGTCCTTTGAAGTAAGCTGAAATTCACTTTTTATTTCTGGCAATGCTACAGTGATCATTGTTGTATTTAATGGATTTAAGATTACACCTAATGCGATTGCTGTAATGAGAAATTTGGGGTTCTTAATAAAAGAGGTATTTTTAATTGATGACATGGTCGTAACTCCTCTTTCCGTATCTTGATAGTTTTTATCATATCAATAAAAGAGAGCATTTCAATAGAAACGCTCTCTTTGTATTGTAGATTATGATAATAAATGGATTAAATCATTTTCAATTTTTTGAGGTTCAGTTGTCGGTGCATAGCGCTCAATAACCTTACCGTTTGAATCAACTAGAAACTTAGTAAAGTTCCATTTTATGTTTTTAGAAAGGAGCCCTTTTTTCTGGTCTTTTAAGTAAGCGAATAAAGGGTCCGCCCCATCACCGTTGACATTAATTTTCGCAAATATAGGGAAGGTTACCCCGTAGTTTACCTGGCAAAATTGGGTAGTCTCATCGATATTATCAAATTCTTGATTATTAAATTGATCGCAAGGAAATCCTAAAATCTCTAAACCTTGTTCCTTGTATTTATCATATAATTCCTGAAGCCCTTTAAACTGAGGTGTTAATCCGCATTTGCTGGCAGTGTTGACAATAATTAAAGGCTTGCCTTTATATTCTTTGAGTGATTTATTTTCACCATTTGTCATTTTAACAGTAAAATCATATACCGTTTTCATTTGTATTCCTCCCCTGGAAAAAATGAATATGTACGATAAGCTTAAGTGATTTTACTAGCAAATAACAAGTACCATAAAAAAGCAAATTTTCACCATAGTAATTGGCGAGTTTCTTTATTATGGAAATGAAAACCCTAGGCTAGGCCTAGGGTTCTAAAAAGCTTAACCATAAAAAAGCATACAGAGGAGTTTTTTATGTCAAAAGACACTAATAGATTTCTTACTTGCCCATTAAAGGATACTTTGACAACACCAATCAAGAAAAGCTGATGAAGCTACTTGAAAATAAAATCAGCGACCGAAGAATTATTTGGGAACAGACACCACATTATTCATGATTTTTTAATTTTTTATAGGCTTTTATGGTTTCGTCTACATTTCGCATAAGTCGGTATGGTTTACTTAGTAACCTTTTAGGAAATCCACTAATAAACTTGCTCAAATCGTCTTTATATTCCTTCGATAATCTTGTTGGTTTGGAGGAAACTCTTTTATAGACTTCTTTATATAACTCTCTGGTAGGATTAAGGTTTATTTCAAATTTACGGTGGCAGTCGGTACACTCAGTACTATGAATTTTTTCGTTTAAATATTGAACACGGTGAAGCGTTTCATCCTTACTACATGAGCAATAAAGGAACACATCTACCACTGAAACTTTCATATTAATCCTCTCCTTACTACATATTTAAATATTTACCTCAAAAAGGAAAATCAAACAAATTCTTTATTGTAGCCTAACTATTATAATGAACTTTTTAAAAGAACAAATCAAATATCTAATACATTATATTTTTTTATCGTTATCGATTAACAATATTTCAATAGTTGAACATATGTTAATTTAAATCTAATACCAATATACTTAATTGTCAATGTATATATGCCTAGTTAAGGAAAATTAAATTTTCCTTAACTAGGCTATGGTTTAATAATTCATAACTGAAACCTCTAACTATTTCCCTACAAACAGTCTAAAATTGTACCCTAGTTGGATTCCTCCTAATGTTATCATCTCCATTAATCTCCAAATAACTTGTTTTGAAATCACCGAGAGATCTCTTAATTTGCAAATTTAAAAAGATTAAAGAAAAACCTCTTGACTAATATCGAAAATGAATTTATTATTTTCACAAAGGTAACTATAAGTTACAAATGTTAAAAGGAGGAGCAAATATGTTAAATACAATAAAACTACCCTCGCATATAACAGAGGAGAAACTTGCTAGTCTTTATAAAGAAATGTGGCTTATTCGGTATTTTGATGAAAAAGTAGACCAATTTTTTGCTAAAGGGATGATTCATGGAACTACTCACCTTTGTGTAGGACAGGAAGCAACAGCCGCTGGATCTATTGCAGTACTTCAACCAAACGATAAAATTTTAAGTACTCATCGGGGGCACGGTCATTGTATTTCCAAAGAAGGTGACGTAAATAAAATGATGGCTGAGCTATTCGGCAGAGTAACAGGCTATTGTAAAGGAAAAGGCGGATCGATGCATATTGCAGACGTCGAAAAAGGGAATCTTGGGGCCAACGGAATCGTGGGGGGAGGAATCCCACTTGCCGTAGGAGCTGCGTTAACGTCTAAAATGAAGAATCAAGGATATGTAGTATTATGTTTCTTTGGAGATGGTGCTTCCAATGAAGGCAGTTTCCATGAATCTTTAAATTTAGCAGCTGTTTGGGATTTACCGGTTGTGTTTATATGTGAAAATAATCAGTATGGAATGTCTGGTTCTGTAAAAGAGATGACAAAAATTCAGGATATTGCAGATCGTGCGGTCGCTTATGGTATGCCTGGTAAGGTAGTAGACGGTAATGACATGGTGGAAATCATGAACACAGTACATGAGGCGGCAGAGAATGCCCGTCACGGAAACGGTCCAACTTTAATTGAGATGAAAACATACCGTTGGAAAGGTCATTCAAAAAGTGATGCGAAGAAATATCGTACACGTGAAGAAGAGGAACAATGGAAACAAAAAGACGGTATTAAAAGATTTAAGGAATTACTAATAGAATTAAAAGTTCTAACAGAAGAGGATGCAAAGAAATTGCAGCAGGAAGCGAAACAAGAAATCGAATTGGCAGTTAAATTTGCTGAAAATAGCCCAGAACCACCACTTGAAAGTCTATTAGAAGATGTTTATGCCTAAACTTGGGAGGAATTAAAATGAGAACGATTACGTATTTAGAAGCAGTTAGAGAAGCAATGAGTCAAGAGATGCGTCAAAACGAAGATGTATTTATCCTAGGTGAAGACATTGGGGTATATGGTGGAGCATTCGGAGTAACACGCGGGATGATTGAGGAATTTGGTTCTGATCGTGTTCGTAATACTCCTATTTCTGAAGCAGCAATTGCAGGGGGAGCAGTAGGAGCCGCTCTTACTGGTATGCGACCAATTTTAGAATTACAGTTTTCTGATTTTATTACTATTGCTATGGATCAGTTAGTGAACCAAGCGGCTAAAACACGTTATATGTTTGGCGGTAAGGGGAAAGTTCCGATGGTTGTTAGAACGCCGGCAGGTTCTGGTACAGGAGCAGCTGCGCAGCATACCCAAAGCTTGGAAGCTTGGATGGCGCATGTTCCAGGTTTAAAAGTGGTTCAACCATCAACTGCATATGATGCCAAAGGTTTATTAAAGGCAGCGATGGATGATGACAATCCGGTTATCTTTTATGAACATAAGTTACTATATCGAACACAATGTGAAGTGCCAGAGGAATTGTATTCCATTCCATTAGGGAAAGCAGATATTAAGCGAAAAGGAAAAGATGTCACAATTGTTGCTACAGCTATCATGGTCCATAAAGCATTAGAAGCAGCGGCAGAGCTTGAGAAGGATGGGATTGATGTAGAAATCGTAGACCCTCGTACGCTAGTTCCGTTAGATGAGGAAACGATTATAGAATCTGTGAAAAAGACAGGGCGTCTAATCGTGGTACATGAAGCAGTTAAGCGTGGTGGATTTGGCGGAGAAATTGCGAGTATGATTGCTGAGAGTGAAGCATTTGATTATTTAGATGCTCCTATTAAACGATTGGGCGGATTAGCCGTTCCGACTCCTTACAATCCAACATTAGAGAAAGCTGTTATTCCTCAAGTACCTGATATTATTGACGCAGTAAAAGAAACAGTTCGCTTTAAATAAGGGGGAAGAATCATGGCAAACGAGATTTTCATGCCGAAACTAAGTAGTACAATGGAGATTGGTACCCTCCTTCAATGGTTTAAGGAAGAAGGAGACACAGTTGAAATTGGAGAACGATTGTTCGAAATTATGACTGATAAAATAAATATCGAAGTAGAAGCGTATGAAGACGGCATTTTGTTAAAGAAGTATTTTGGTGAAGATGATCAGGTTCCCGTTAACCATGTAATCGGTTATATTGGTGAAGCCAATGAACAAGTACCTGCAGAGCCGCCAGGTGTAGCGGGTGAATCGAACGAGTCAGTTCAAGAAGAAGAAGTAGTGGAAGAAAAAGCTAAAAGTCAATCTGTAACAGCTCAAGTTTCTTCTGGCGAAAAGCCGCGTGCAACACCTGCGGCCAGAAGAGCAGCAAAAGTGCAGCAAGTTGAGTTGGTGGTTGTTTCAGGAAGTGGACCTAATGGAAGAGTCCATCTGAAGGATGTCGAGATGCATGTAAATACGGATATTTCTACAACAAAAGTAACCCCACTCGCTCAAAAAATTGCAAAACAAGAACAAGTTGATGTATCTGCACTTGTAGGAAGTGGCTTGAATGGTAAGATTCTAAAACAAGATGTAACTGCAGCTATACAAGATAAAGGCAAGAAAACAGCTGCACCTTCTGAAAAGCGAAGAAAAATTGCAGGTATGCGAAAAGTTATTTCTGAGCGTATGTCTCAAAGTGCTTTTACAGCACCGCATGTTACCTTAACAAGTGAGATTGACATGACAAAGGTTAAAGAGTTACGTGTACAACTTTTACCTATCATAGAAAAACAAACGGGCTTCCGTTTATCTTATACGGAAGTAATTATAAAAGCTGTTGGTACAGTATTGTCAAGATTCCCTGCTATCAACGCATCATTCGTTAAAGATGAGATTATTTACAATGATGACGTTCACATCGGCTTAGCAGTGGCGGTACCAGATGGATTGATGGTACCAGTAATCAAAGACGTTATACAAAAGGGGTTAGCAGATTTAACAATAGAAGCAAAAGACATTGGTAAACGTGCAAGAGAACAAAAATTACTGCCAAATCAATTAAAAGGATCAACATTTACGATTAGTAATCTTGGCATGTACGCTATTGATGCCTTTACTCCTATTATTAATCAACCTGAAACGGCTATTTTGGGTGTAGGAAGAATGCTCGATAAACCGGTAGCTGTAAACGGTTCAATTGAAGTTCGACCAATGATGACTGTAAGCTTATCATTTGATCATCGTGTAATCGATGGAGCACCAGCGGCAGAATTTTTAACAGAAGTGAAACGCGTTCTTGAAAACCCATTCGAGTTGTTAGTATAAGAGGTGGAAAGCATGACAAAATCATATGATATTGTGGTAATAGGCGGAGGTCCTGGTGGATATGTGGCGGCATTGCACGCGGCGGAACTAGGGAAAAAAGTAGCTGTAATCGAGGCGGACTTTTTAGGGGGCACTTGTTTAAATAGAGGGTGTATTCCTTCTAAAACATTGTTAAAGCATGCAGAAGTGATTGAATCGATTGAAGAAGCAAAGGCGTGGGGGATTGAATCTGGGGGACTTTCTTTCTCGCTTGATAAAATGAAAAAGCGTAAAGATGATGTGATTCAGCGTTTGCGCGGTGGTATTGCGTATTTACTAAGCCAAGGGAAAATTGATGTTTATGAAGGATTCGGTACGGTAGAAGAAGGGAAAATCATCAAAGTTCAAACAACAGAAAAAGAAGAACATATCCAAGCTGACCGTATTATTATCGCAACAGGTTCATCACCTGTTGTACCGCCAATCGAAGGATTAGCTTCTGTTGAGTTTGAAACAAGTGATACAATCTTCGATATACCGGATATTCCTAAATCGGTTATTATTATCGGCGGTGGTGTAATTGGTGTGGAATTTGCTTGTATTTTTTCTAGTTTGAAAGCAGAGGTAACGGTTATCGAAGCGTCCGATCGTATCATCCCTAGTGAAGATGTAGATGCTTCTAAAGTGTTAACAAAGCTTCTAAAGAAAAAAGGTATTCGTTTTCATACAAGTACGAAGGTGACCGAAGTACAGCAGGGCGGAGCACAAAAAGTCGTGAAATGCACAGATGGAAAAGGAAAGGAACATTCCTTTGAAGCAGAAACACTTATCGTAAGTGTTGGGCGGAAACCGAATCTTTCTGCAGTTCAACAAATAGCAATTGAAAAGGAAGGTCCTTTTATTAAGGTCAATGAAAAAATGGAAACAAATATTCCAGGTATTTATGCTGTAGGTGATGTAGTTGGTGGATATCAATTAGCTCACGTTGCAAGTGCAGAAGGCATTGTGGCAGCTACTAATGCATCAGGAATGGAAGAAAAAATGGAGTATAGGGTTGTACCACGTTGTATTTATACTCTGCCTGAAGTTGCAAGTGTTGGTCTGACGGAAGATGATGCAAAGAAAAAGGGCTTTTCTGTACGTACTGAGCGTTTTGATCATGCAGGGAATGGAAAGGCGCTTGCAGTTGGAGAAACAAGCGGATTTGTAAAAGTTGTCTATGAAGAAAAATATGGTGAAATCCTTGGAGTAACAATGGTTGGCCCACATGTGACAGAGATGATTTCGGAAGCATCTGCCTTTATGTATTTGGAAGGAACTGTTGAAGAAGTGTCCAAGATGATTCATCCTCATCCATCTGTTTCTGAAGCGTTCTATGAGACTGCCATGAATGCTGTTAATAAAATGAGAAAGCAAGGTGTTCTTGTTTAGTGTAGTTGCTTGAAAGATTAATAGTGACTGTTTTGTAAAGAGGCGATTACATGTTAGATTGGAAAGAGAGACGACATCTTGTAAAAATTTCCAATTTATATTATGCTGAAGGTTGGACACAAGAACAAATTGCAAAAAAAGTTGGTGTCTCAAGGCCTGGTATCTCAAAGTTACTACAAAAAGCAAAAGAGTTAGGTATTATTGAAGTATATATTAAGGATGAAAATGCTCATACGGTTGAATTAGAACTAAAGTTGAAAAGAGAATTTGGACTAAGGGATGTAATTGTGGTCTCAACCGTTGGATATACGCCGGGAATGAGCAGAAAGGCAGTTGGGAAGGCCGGAGCTTATTATTTATCCAGAAACTTGAAAGATGTCAAACTCTTAGGTATTTCGTGGGGAACTACTGTGGCTGAAGTGGTCAAAGAGTACCCGTACGAGCGAAGAGAAGGGATAAAGATTATTCCTCTAGAGGGAGGAATGGGACGTCAATACGTAGAAATACATGCCAATCAATTAGCTTATGAATTATCTAAAAAGATGAATAGTACATGTTCCTATTTATATGCTCCCGCTATTGTTGAAACAGAAGAATTAAAAGAACGCCTGATGGAAATGCATGACATTGAAGCTGTACTTGAAGAAGGAAAGAATGTAGATGTGGCACTTATTAGTATAGGGAACCCTCATAAGGGGTCTACACTAAGGAAAATAGGTTACTTACAAGAGGATGAGATGAACAGTCTTCGTAAAATGGGTGTGGCAGGTGATATTGCTTCTCGCTTTTTTGATGAATTAGGTGCACCTATCAATCAAGATGATAAAGTAATCGGTATCTCTTTAGAACAACTAAAAAAAATCAGGACAGTCATTGCAGTCGTAGATGGTGTATATAAGTTGGAGAGCGTGCTTAGTGCCTTAAATGGAAATTATTTAGATGTATTAATTATAGATGAGCAGACAGCTGCGGCACTTTTAGATGAAAGATAAAGGGCTGACTCAGAGGCCACTTAAAATGTCCTTTGGGTTCAGCCTATTTATTTATAATTTTTCAATCCAGATGTAATAAAAATCAGCCAGGAATTAAAGGTGAAAGCTTTAAAGAAATTATTCAGTCGTTATCATAGTCTTTCTTAAATATGGGCAGTCTGTTATATTGATGTTAAATTATCCATTAAGTGTGTAAGCATGGGTTTTTAAAATAAAAGGATTGAACAGATAAAGAGGCGATGACATGTTAGATTGGGAAGAAAAGAGACGATTAATAGAAATAGCTAATTTGTATTATATTGAGGATAGTACACAAGAACAAATTGCGAAAAAGGTTGGTGTATCCAGGAGCCTTATTTCAAAGCTATTACAAAAGGCAAGAGATTTTGGAATGGTAGAAGTGTATATAAAGGATGAAGAGTTTCGTACTGTCCAATTAGAGTATCAACTCGAGAAGAAATATAATTTAAAGGATGTTGTTGTAGTATCTACCTCAGGACTTACATCAGAGATGATAAAAAAAGCAGTAGGACAAGCAGGAAGTCATTATCTCTCTAAAAACTTAAAAGATGTAAAACGAATTGGTATCTCATGGGGGTCTACCTTATTAGAACTAGTGAAAGAGTATCCTTTTGAAAAGAGAGAAGAGATACAAGTCATTCCTCTTGTAGGAGGCCTGGGAACGAAACATGTTGAAATGCATTCTAATCAATTGGCGTATGAATTATCAAAAAAATTGAATGGTACATGCTCGTACTTATATGCTCCAGCGATTGTAAAAACAAAAGAACTAAGAGATCATCTCGTCAAAATGAAAGATATCTCCTCGGTGCTTGAAGAAGGAAAAAATGTTGATGTGGCTCTACTCAGTGTAGGTTCCCCTTACACAGATTCTACGATGAGAGTACTCGGATATTTAGAAGAAAATGACTTGCAGCAACTGCGTCAATTGGGTGTTGTAGGTGATATCGCGTCTCGTTTCTTTGACCGGGAAGGAAATGTAGTTAACCATCCTTTAAATGATAAGGTCATTGGTTTATCGCTAGATCAACTAAAGCAAATTAAGAAGGTCATAGCAGTAGTTGAGGGATCCCATAAGATAGAAAGCCTGTCTGCAGCTTTAAAGGGAGAGTATATAGACGTACTAATTATAGATGATCAAACTGCCTCGGTACTTATAAAAGAATAAAAGGCTAATTTAATAGTCATCTTAAGTATGAATAGGCTTATAGTCTTTTATTTACCGTAGCTTAGCTAATAACTTAAACAATAATAACTATAATAGTTCTAGCTTTTGCCTCTCCTTAAAATATCCAATTTTGATCTTAGTTGTTTATGTATGATAGGTCTACAGGGAGATGATTAAAATGGTAATAAAAAAACATGTTCGTAAACCAGAGTGGTTACAAATTAAATTAAATACAAATGAAAATTATAGCAGTCTTAAAAAAATGATGCGGGATAAACAGCTGCATACAGTTTGTGAAGAAGCGAAGTGTCCAAATATTCATGAATGTTGGGCTGTCAGAAGAACGGCCACTTTTATGATTTTAGGAGATGTCTGCACTCGGGCTTGTCGCTTCTGTGCTGTTAAAACAGGATTGCCGACAGAGCTTGATTGGCAAGAACCTGAACGTGTAGCCGATTCTGTTGTACAAATGAACTTAAAGCATGTGGTAATTACTGCAGTTGCTCGTGATGATTTAAAAGATGGCGGTGCAGGGGTGTTTGCGGAAACAGTTCGTGCTATTCGACGTAAAAGTCCTCTTACTTCTATTGAAGTTTTACCATCAGATATGGGCGGAGTGTATGAGAACTTAAAAACACTGCTAGATACGCGTCCAAATATTTTAAATCATAATATTGAAACTGTTCGGAATTTATCAGACCGAGTTCGTTCAAAAGCAAAGTATGACCGTTCCCTTCAGTTTTTACGTCGTGCGAAAGAAATGCAGCCAGATATTCCAACAAAGTCCAGTATTATGATTGGGCTTGGGGAGACAAAGGAAGAAATTATAGAAGCAATGGATGATTTGCGGGAAAATCATGTAAATATTCTTACAATTGGGCAATACCTACAGCCATCTAAAAAGCATTTGCCTGTTATCAAGTATTGGAAGCCTGCTGAGTTTGCAGAGTTAAAAGAAATTGCATTAAGCAAAGGATTTCATCATTGTGAGTCAGGTCCTCTTGTACGATCGTCCTATCACGCTGATGAACAGGTAGATATGGCAACAAAGCAATTTCATAGTCAGAATATATAGCTATATTAATTTAATAAATAGCACCTCTAAAGTAGACACAAACACCAACCTTACTAACATAGTAAGAGGGGGAATATTCCACTTTGGAGGTTCTTTTTGTCATGAATTTTACCTTTTATAAGCTGGTAGCTAATTCGAATTTTTTTTGTAAACTATGTTTACCCTCAATGAAGCGTAAGGTGCCTGATTTTGCACGCATAACAACTGAATGTGTTGTAGCAATATCTCCTTTATATTGAACCCCTTTTAAAAGTTCTCCATCGGTCACACCTGTTGCTGCAAAGAATGCATCCTCACCTTTTACAATGTCTTCCATCATTAATACACTGTTAATATCGTTTATTCCCATCCTTTTGCATCTAATTATTTCTTCTTCTGTTTGTGGTAAAAGCTTTCCTTGTAACTCGCCGCCTAAACATTTTAAGGCAACGGCTGCTAATACTCCTTCAGGGGCTCCTCCTGATCCTAACATAATATCGATACCAGTATGGTCAAAAGCTGTACTAATAGCTGCCGAAACATCTCCATCATGGATCAACTTTATCCGTGCACCAGAATCTCTTATCTCTTGAAGGATCTTTTCATGCCTTTCTCGATACAAAATAGTAACAACGAGGTCTTCAACATCTTTATTTTTTGCTTTAGCAACTGCCCTCAAATTGTCTATTATAGGCGCGTTTATATCAATCTGTCCGACTGCTTCTGGACCGACAGCTATCTTATCCATATACATATCTGGTGCATGTAAAAGGTTTCCATGTTCAGCAATCGCTAGTACAGTAAGAGCATTCCACATACCTGCTGCCACAATATTGGTGCCTTCTAATGGATCTACAGCGATATCAACACGAGGACCATAACCTGTTCCTAGTTTTTCACCTATATATAACATGGGGGCCTCATCCATCTCGCCTTCACCTATCACTACAGTTCCCTTTATGGGAATTGTATTAAATACATCACGCATGCCTTTCGTTGCTGCCTCATCTGCTTCTTCCTTTTTTCCTCTACCCATCCATCTCGCGGCAGATAAAGCAGCTGTTTCTGTAATACGTACAAGCTCCAGGGAAAGACTTCTTTCCATTTTAAACATCTCCTATTTACCAATTATTACAACAAATTTTATAATTCATTATTTTCAGTAATATTTTTAGATAAAAAAGGGCAATTTCACCAAGAGATGAAGTCTGCCCAGAATAAAATTTTTGATGAGAGCATACACGAATTTTAGAATGACAGTATAATGTGTTTTTTATCAAATCGGTTATGCTTTATGTTATTATCAAATAGTTTTAGAGCAAGAAACAAAATAAGGATATTGTACAGAACCTACATAAGGGTGGTAGCTAACTCAACTTGGCTAATTTTTGTATTTTCCCACATCCAATTATGAAATTGTGGATAGGCTTTTCTGTACTGTTCGGCATATAATTGATACTTTTCATGATTTTCTTGATTAGGCAAGATTCTCTCATTTTTAAATCGCACCATATTTGAAACTGCTTCCTCGATACTCACATAAGCTCCTGCAGCCACACTAGCTAAAATTGCAGAACCTAAACATGCGACTTGATTATCCTCTGGTACGTTTATAGCTATATTGCTAACATCGGCATGAATTTGAAGGAATAATTTACTGTTTGTTGCTCCACCGGCTGCATACACCTCTGTGGTAGCAATCCCATTATTTTTAAAATTCCGGATATTATAATCAGTTCCGTAGGCAATTCCTTCTATAATAGCTCGGTAAATATGTTCTCTTCCATGTTTTAACGACAATCCAGATATTAGGCCTCTAGCGTTTGGATCTACATGTGGGGATCGATTTCCTTGCCAGTAATCTAGAACGATGAGGCCTTCAGAACCTGGCTGAATTTGAGAAGCTTCATGATTCAATAAATCATAGACGCTTCCATTTTTTTCGTTTGCTAGATATTCTAAATCCCTGCAAAAATTTGTTCTAAACCATTTAATAGTAGAACCAGAAGAGGACTGTCCGGCCTCTACCAATCGTAAACCAGGAACTACGGCATCCGGGAATGAACCCATAATTTCCTTGGCATGAACTGGTTTTTCTGTTAATCCATAGATATTGTGTGAAGATCCTGTAATTAAAGCAAGTTTTCCAGATTGAATTACACCTAAACCAATCATGCCATTAAGGGCATCTACGCCTCCACGGGCAACAGGAGTTCCTTCACATAGTCCTAATTCCTCTGCTGTTGCTCGTGTAAGCCCGCCAACATGCTCGCCTAATTTGTATATATCACGAGGAAGCTTTTCAAAAACGTCGCCTAAGCCAATTGATTCATAAAAACGTATTGGTACTCCGCCTTCTTCTTGATTGTAATACCATCTGTATGTTGTCGTACTGATACTTCCGGTATGTCTGCCTGTTAACTTAAACGTATACCAATCAGAAAAGTCTAATATTTTTTCTGATTTTTCATAAAGTGAAGGTTCATTTCTTTTTAACCAAAGAACCTTACATGGCATCCATTCTGGTGAAACCTTTCCATAGCCATTATATTTTAAAGCATCATCTGCAAAGGAGGAAATATGATTGGCCTCTTCATGAGCGCGAAGATCCATCCACATAAGGGCCCGTCGTAACGGTGTTCCGTCATTTTTACATAGTACAATAGTCGGGCATGTAGTATCTAAACTTAAACCTATAATCTGTTCCTTTGTAGCTCCAGCTTGCTTCATTGCTTGTTTTATACTATTGACTAAAGCAGACCACCATTCCAGGGGATCTTGTTCTGCCCAACCTGGATTAGGATGATATGTTTTATATCCGGTAACACCGATGCCAACTTGTTTTCCATATAAATCATATATACCTACTCTAACACCCTCCGTGCCACCGTCGATTCCTATTACTAGCTCCTTCTTCATTTATATATTCTCCTTTACTGAGAGTTAAACGTTTCCATAAAGCGTTTTCATAAAACGTTTAATGAATGGTTATATTTAGGGATTTTGATTATTATTGAGGTCGTTTCAGTTTAATGCTGGTTTATCCCTTAAATTTTTGTCATAAATACTAGAGGGATAATAAATATTTTATCAGGCTTATGCCTGAGAGTCGAAATAATTTTTGTGTTTCTTGAAATCTAGCGGTTTTGCAAATAAGAGAGATAAAGTTCAAATCAACATTAAAGTGTCTTTGATCTGATCACATTATCCCTCTTATTTAGTGTTCTGGTTTAGTTAGGAGTTTAATCCTAAAGTAATAGAGTTTAATTTCTGTACATGTATTTAAATTTTTAAATTAAACTAAAATAGGTGTTGACTTTTTAGAAGAATCTTTTACTACTTTATTTTCCATATTCTGCAATGAACGTAATTTCCAAATCATTGATTCTTTTTCTTGTTCGATATCACCAAATGTTATAATTTCTCCTTTTTTCACAGAACGTGTAACCACAACATTTGGATCTACTAAACCGATTGGCAGTGCATTTGCACTAGATGATTCACTCTGAGATAATAATTTTCCATATACTGTATAGCCGCCAATGCCGTCAAGGCGGGAACCCGGCTCTAAATCAACTTTCGCCACCGCTACTGTTTCTGCTTGTAGACCCTTCCATGGAGCGATTGTTGCTTCCTTATGGAAGTATGCACGTGCAACAGAAAGAGGTGTTTCTAAGCTGGTTAAATGGTATGGACGGTATAAGATATAGTTTGGACCGTCTCCCATTTTTAAATAGTTCATCTCATGATGGACCTCTTCCTTATCAGAAGAAATAATGGCAAATACACCCGGAGCCACTCCGTTTACATAGTCCACAATTCCTTTTCTATTCAGGATGCCGCCTTCTTCTTTAAGTTGGAATAAAGATGGAAGCTCTTGAACTGTTCCGGAAGGACCATGCATACCAGCAACATCTGGCAGGAATCCAGTTGCATTAGCAACCGCATTCATTTCTACCATCGTTTTCGTTCCATCTTGGAACGATGCAATCATTTTTGGGCTGGATCCTTTTGCTTTCGCTTCCGCCTCGGCTGAAGATGGGTTCGCTGCATAATTTAATGGATTATTTTTCCCCTTTCCTAAAGCTATGATTTCAAAGCCTATGGCATCCGCAAAGTCGTACAACTCCATAACCGCCCCCGGCTCGTCTCCTGCTGATCCTGTATAGACCACTCCGCTTGCATCCGCCATCTTCTTTAAAAGAGGTCCAACCGTTACATCTGCTTCTACATTAAGCATAACAATATGCTTTTTATTCAATATCGCTTTCCACGCAATTTCCGCTCCTAGATTTGGAACGCCTGTCGCATCTACAATAACATCTACGCTTAGTAAACTAGTCACCAGTTCACTATAAACAGTTCCAACTACCTTTCCTTGTTCAATTGCTTTTTCCGCTACTTCAATTTGATCGGTTAACACAATGGATTGTTCATTTACTCCAGCCTTCATGTAAGCCTGTTGTATTAGTGATGTGTGAAGATCGGCAGTTGCAACAACACGCATCCCTTTCATACTTTCAATTTGTGAAATCATTCCTCTTCCCATTTGTCCACAACCAATTAGTCCAACACGTATTTCTCTTCCTAATTTCTCTAATTCCCTTAATTTATAATTTAGTCCTAACATAGTAAAGCCCCCTTAAATAATTTTTTGATGAAGTAGTGATATTCGTTTTTTATTCTTCTTGTACAATCGATTAACAAAAGTTACTGTTTGTTACTTTTGTCAAAATTATAGCTTCTTATTATAAAAATTGTCAATATATAAATTTTTCCGACTAGAAACTTGGACAACATAAAAAGGCTACGAAGACCTATAAGATAGGTCTTCGTAGCCTTTTTATGTAAGTTTCACTGTAATGAAACTTATTTTTTCAGGAAAACAGTATTTAATATATTCATTTTTAACAAGATTTTTTCTTGAAAAATCCTAACAGAAATAAAGGGCTACATTCAAAAGTTACTAAAGTAACCACTGAATTAGCCCTTTATTTCTCTTTTATAAGTTTAGAAGCACTTTGCTCATCTATAATTAATACGTCTATATACTCTCCCTTTAAAGCTGCAAACAAACTTTCTAGCTTATGAGTTCCCTCAACTACTGCAATAACGTTTTTGATTTGCTTCAGTTGCTCTAGTGGTAAACCAATGACTTTATCATTTAGAGGATGGTTAACCATATTTCCCTCCCAGTCAAAGAAACGAGAAGCGATGTCACCTACAACGCCCATTTTGTGGAATTGCTGTAGATCATCGTCTTGTAAGTATCCGAGTGCTTGCATGGTAGAACCTGCGTAGGGATTTCCAATACTAATAAGGGCTAAGTCTACATTTTTTCCTTGCTCAAGAACCAATGCAATATCTGGTATTTCTACAAGGTAATCTTTTAATTCTTTTGTCTCTACAATTGCTGGTGCATATAAATATGAGCATGTTCCGTTCATTTTTCTAGCCAATTCATACGCCAATTGATTAGCATGTATTTCAACATGTTGTGTTCCTATGCCTCCTACAAGCGGAACAATATTTACTTTTTCTCTCTGTTCAAAAGGATACTCTTTTACCAGTTCCGATAAGGTAGTCCCCCATGAAATCCCTAGTTGTTTCGTATTTCCAAGGTTTTTAGAGAGGTAATAGGCTCCTGCTTGACCTATAGCCTTTTTTGCAATTTCAGGTGTAAGTCCATCAGTCGATACTACTATAGCATCTTTTAATCTATACTTATGTTTTAGCTGTTGTTCCATTTCGATAGTATGGATACTTTCCTCTTTGATGTACACTTCTACGATGCCATTATCTTTTGCTCTTTGCAGCAACCTGCAAATAAAGGGGCGAGAAACATCAAATTTTTTAGCTATTTGTCCTTGTGTCCAACCTTCCACATAATATAAATTAGCTATTCTCACTAATTGGCGTCTATCTTCCGAGCCTAACATATAATCGCCTCCTTATCTATTTAAGTGTTTTTATTATAGCAAGTAATAACTGTACTAAACAAGAATGCTCTACTTACTTGCCAATTCAAAATATTTAAAATTAACACATAAAAATTTCATTAAAGACTAGATTCACAAAAAAATGTATTGACAGATAATAAGAAAAAATTTTATAATTTAACAAAATTAACAAAAGGTAACTTTTGATAAAAGAGGGGTCGATATGTGGGGAGTATACATTTCTATCTTTATAGCACTTTGGTTGATTCAACTGTTAATGACGATGATACAGGTGAAACACTACCGTCAAACTATCCGGGATATGAGCAAACGTGGTTCAGGTTATTTGGGAGTGGGGGTACAAAAAAGAAAGTTCGGGTTAGGAACTGTATTAATCATAGTAACAAATTTAGAAGGTATTATTATTGATTGTAGAATTATGTCAGGTGTAACTGTTTTTTCTAGATTTAGAAATTGTAAGCGTTTTACGAATTGTGATATCTTTCATATTTTAGATCAAGACATTAAGTACCAAGCACCTTTAGAAATGGCAATAGAAAAAATAAAACAGCAAATGAATAAAAGCGTTTCTATTCTATAGCTAAGAAAAGAGGAGAAAGTATGGATTGGATTGTACACTTGGCAGAAGGGTTTATAGGAATGTTTCAAAAAGGTGGGGAAACCTTTATCGGAATGCTAACAGGGATTGTTCCAACCCTTATATGTTTAATTACAGCTGTGAATGCAATTATTAAATTGGTTGGGGAAGAGAGGATCAACAAATTTGCCCAAAAATGCACACGAAACATTATCTTACGATATACGGTGTTTCCACTGTTAGCCGTTTTTTTCTTAACAAATCCAATGGCATATACGTTTGGTAAGTTTTTACCAGAATATCAAAAGCCTGCATTTTATGACTCATCTGTATCGTTGGTACACCCTATAACCGGATTATTTCCACATGCAAATGCAGCTGAATTATTCGTATATATGGGGATTGCACAAGGAATTACACAATTAGATTTACCCTTGGGACCGTTAGCGATTCGTCTGTTTATCGTTGGTATGATTGTTATTTTAATTAGAGGTATCGTAACAGAAAAAATTACAGTAAAGATGATGAAAAGCAGAGGATTAAAAGTGAATTAAAACAGAATCGAATAGAGAGGGTGAATATTTATGAGTGAAAGTCAAGCTACCTTAAAGCGATTAAGTGCTGTGAAAATATCCAAAGGAAGCAGTGGTTGGGGTGGACCATTAGTTATCCAGCCAGATGAAGATAAAAAGTATATTATGTCAGTTACAGGTGGAGGAATACATCCAATTGCTCAACAAATCGCTGATTTAACAGGCGCGGAAGCAATAGATGGTTTTAAAACATCTATTAAAAACAATGAAATTGCTTGTGTAATTATTGATTGTGGTGGAACTGCTCGTTGCGGGGTTTATCCTAAGATGGGTGTGATGACAGTGAATCTAACACCTACATCACCATCAGGTCCACTTATGAACTTTATCAAAGAGCACAATTTCGTTTCAGGTGTTAAAGAAGAAAATATTGAGCCTATTGGAGAAAATTCAAATACCATTCGAGTTGAAGCAAAGCCTTCCTCTCTCAATCCGCAACAATTAAAAGATCAGGCCAAACAAAAGGCAGCTCAGTACACATTAAAGACAAACAGAAAAACATCAATTATTGAAAGAATTGGAAGAAGCATGGGTGGTGTCGTCGGAGTTTTTTATCAGGCGGCACGTGAAACGGTTGAACAGATTTTTAAGAATATCTTACCGTTTATGGCTTTAGTAAGTACTATTATTGGGATTATTTTATATACAGGAATCGGAGACCTTATCGCCAAATTTGTATCACCACTTGCGGGGAATATTTTTGGTCTTTTGATTTTATCTCTCATTTGTGCCATACCAATCTTATCACCAATATTAGGACCAGGAGCTGTTATTGCTCAAGTTGTGGGCGTACTAATTGGAGTAGAGATAGGTAGGGGAAATATTCCGCCAAGTTTGGCTTTACCAGCTTTATTTGCAATCAACCCACAAGCGGGATGTGACTTCGTTCCAGTAGGACTGACGCTTGGTGAAGCTGAGCCTGACACGGTTGAAGTTGGCGTGCCTGCAGTATTAATGTCAAGGTTAATTACTGGTCCTTTGGGAGTTGCAATTGCCTATGTATTTAGTTTTGGATTATATGAGTGATAATTAGGAAAGGGAGATTATATTATGAAAACTATCTATCAATCTACCGTTACTGAAGTTGGGTCACAAGTGGAGCTTTTTTTACAAGAAAAAATGATTGTTTTATTTAATGAATCTGCACCATCTGACTTACGTGAAATCGCTGTTATCCATCAGTATTGTCCATTGGAAGACGATATTACAGTAGGGGATGAATTGGTGATTGGTGACCAATCGTTTAAAATAACTTCTGTCGGACACAAAGTGAATGAGACGATGAGAGAGTTGGGGCACTCAACCGTTTCTTTCAATGGGTCTTTGGAGTCTGACCTGCCTGGAACCCTCTGTGTAGAAGACAAAGAAGTCCCGAATATCACTGTTTCTTCAAAAATTATGTTTAGAAAACTATCTATGGGGATTTAAAGAGAAATCAATTGTTAAAGACAGACTGGGAGGAATATAGGTGAATGGGGTATTAAACAGGTTGGGTTTAGATTCTAAAATGGCTTTAGGATATTTAGGGATTTTGCTTTTTATGATGGGAGACGGACTTGAACAAGGTTGGCTTTCCTCGTATTTGATGGATAATGGTTTAACGGTACAGCAGTCTGCTTTATTATTTTCTGTCTATGGTTTCGCAGTTGCGATTGCTGCTTGGCTCTCAGGAGTACTGGCAGAAATTCTAGGGCCTCGGAAAGCAATGACTTTAGGATTATTATTATTTGTATTAGGGACAATCATTTTCCTGCTATTTGGAATCTCGGACATGAATCTTGCCATTATGATTCCAACATACTCTCTTAGAGGTCTTGGTTATCCGCTCTTTGCATATTCATTCTTAGTTTGGATTACGTACTATGCTCCCAAGTGACAAACTTGGGACAGCTATAGGGTGGTTTTGGTTTGCATTTGCGGGAGGTTTAAATGTTTTAGGTGCGTATTATTCTAGTTTTGCTCTTCCGGTTTTAGGAGAAATTAACACACTTTGGAGTGCCTTAATTTTTGTTATTTTAGGTGCTACTCTCGCTATTTTTTTAAATAAGGATGATTCTAGTAATAAAGATACAAAAAAGTTTGAAACGAGAGCAGATATAATAAAATATCTTGCAAAAGGTATTACGATCGCTTTTGAAAAGCCGAAAATTGGATTAGGCTGTATCGTAAGAACAATCAATACGGCGGGAGCATATGGATTTGTAGTATTTATGCCAGCTTATATGATGGAGGTAGGATTTACGAGATTTGAATGGTTACAAATCTATGGAGCGCTTTGGACAAGTAACATTTTCTTTAATTTAATTTTTGGAATTGTTGGTGATAAATTAGGATGGCGTAATACAGTTATGTGGTTTGGCGGAGTAGGTTGTGCAGTCTTTACAGCGGCATTTTATTATGTTCCTACTTTCATGGGACCTAATTACATGGCGTCAACAATTGTAGCAGCATGTTTCGGAGCAAGTTTGGCTGCTTATGTTCCATTATCTGCTTTAATTCCTTCATTAGCTCCAGATAATAAGGGAGCAGCGATGTCAGTTTTGAATCTTGGTGCGGGTCTAAGTACATTTTTGGGCCCTGCAATTGTAGGGATTTTCATCGGGAGTATAGGTGTAGTAGGTATTATCTGGATTTATGTAGGTTTATACTTGCTTAGTGCATTCTTGATGATATTCATTACACTTCCTAAACAAGAAGAGACTCAAAATGACCATTACGACAATGTTACAAAAGCAATATAATATTCACCATTACTGTGAACCGTACCATAAGTAACGGCAATATTTATCCCCTTAGTAAAAAGAACTGAGGGGATTTTCTTAATCAAAATTAATCGTTTGATTACCAAACCTTTTTCTAAGAACCCGTCATTGATTGTTGAAAGCCATTTTAATTGGGGTGTTTTGAAGAATTATGGGGAAAACTAGGAATGTAGGGGGATTATATTCTCTCACTATTGTTGGACCCTTATAACCTCACTTTTGCTAACGGATTCCCCCCATGCAATTTCCGAATTTCTCCATCACCAGAGCAATTAAATCTAATAATTTTGTCACTTAAATCACCTCCTTAGTAAGATTATTGTACCCTTATTATCCTACATTTTTTACCATTTTAGCAAAGGCTATATGTAAGCATGTAAACGAGAACATTGTCAATGAAAGCGAGCAACAACTTTCATTTTCTCGTTATATCTATGTTTTCTATTTTTTCATCAGTATTTGTTTATGTCTTTTTTTACATTTTATTTTTTAAGTTTTTGCCTAACTATAAAAAAATTTTATACTTTTTTCACAAAAGTAACTTGTTGTTAAAAAAGTGATTGTTTCTAGTGGAAGGACATGTTAACATACTAAATATAAATTAATGTAACTTGAATATACGGAAGCATTTTAGAAAAGTCATAGAGTGGACTACCTTTTTTCTAAGACAATAATGGACTCTATTTGTTGCTGCAAAATATATTGATTACTTATTAAATAGATTCATTGTTTGTTGTAAACGGATTCACATAAGGCGGCTTTGTAGGTGTTCAGATGCCCCGATGATCATTAAGCGAAGAATACCTAAAGTATCGAACGAATGAAATGCAAAAAATTAGGGGGACCAGATGTGAATAAGAGAAAAACTGTTTATGTAGTTTCCGACTCGGTTGGCGAAACGGCTGAGTTGACCGTAAAAGCAGTTGCAGCTCAATTTAATGGGGGCTATGTTGAAATCCAACATAATTCCTATGTACAGAAAATTGAGGATATTGAGGATATTATTACTTCCTCGAAGGAAAGTGATTCTATCATTGCCTATACGATTGTCATTCCCTTTTTAAAAAAATATCTTGACCAAAGGGTACGAGAAGAAGGAATTATTGCAGTTGATTTAATAAATCCACTTATGGAAGCGTTTATTCAAAAATTTAAAGGGGACCCCAAGTGTGAGCCTGGATTAATGAGGAAATTAGATGCTAACTATTTCCGAAGAGTTAAAGCCATAGAATTCGCAGTAAAAAACGATGATGGACGAGATCCTAAAGGGCTAACACGTGCAGACATTGTATTAATTGGAATTTCTAGAACGTCAAAGACACCACTTTCTATATATTTGGCCCATAAGGGACTTAATGTGGCAAATATACCTTTGGTACCAGAAGTAGCACCACCCGATGAACTATTTGAAATTCGAAGAAGTATATGTGTTGGCTTAGTGATCACACCAGATAAACTGAATGAAATACGTAGGGAGCGTTTAAAAAGTTTAGGATTAACATCTCAAGCGAACTATGCAAATTTAGATAGGATTCTTGAGGAACTAGATTATGCTGAGAAGATTATGAAACGTTTATGTTGTCCTATTATTGATGTTTCCAATAAAGCGGTGGAAGAGACTGCTGATCTAATATTAGCATTATTAAAAAAGAGGGGAGTTGGAGTTGATGAGTAAATTTGTATATATGTTTGATGAGGGAAACAGTGGAATGAAAGAAATTTTGGGAGGTAAAGGAGCTAATTTGGCAGAAATGATCCGAATCGGTTTGCCCGTTCCTTATGGTTTTACCATTTCAACAGAAGCCTGTAATTCATATTATGCTGCGGGGAAATCTATTACTTCAGAGATCGAATTTCAACTATTAGATGCTCTTAATAGACTTGAAGAAAAAACAGGTAAAAAGCTCGGAGACCCAGTGAATCCATTGCTTGTCTCTGTCCGTTCTGGTGCAGTATTTTCGATGCCAGGAATGATGGATACAGTTTTAAACCTTGGACTGAATGATGAAACTGTGGAAGGGTTGGCCAAACTAACAAATAATCCGCGGTTTGCTTATGACTCTTACCGCAGGTTTATTCAAATGTTTAGTGATGTTGTACTTGGTGTAGATGGTTTTTATTTTGAGCAACTTTTAGAAGAAACTAGGGAGCAAAAGGGATATTCTTCAGATCCTGAATTGACTGCAGATGATTGGAAGGAGGTCATTAAGGGGTACAAAGATATTGTAAAAAAGCGTACTAGAAAGGCTTTCCCGAAAGATCCGAAAGAACAATTATTTCTTTCCATTAATGCAGTTTTTGATTCTTGGAATAATCAACGTGCTATTGTATACCGTCGTCTTCAAAAAATTCCGGGACATCTTGGTACAGCAGTGAACATTCAAGGCATGGTCTTTGGAAATATGGGTAATGATTCAGGTACTGGAGTTGCCTTTACACGTAACCCATCTTCAGGAGAACGTAAGCTTTATGGTGAATATTTAATAAATGCTCAGGGAGAGGATGTTGTAGCAGGCATTCGAACCCCTCAACCAATCTATGCCCTCCAGGATGAAATGCCAGAGGTATATCAGCAGTTTGTTGAGACGTGTCACCTTCTTGAAGAGCATTATCGTGACATGCAGGATATTGAGTTCACGGTAGAGCGTGGTAAACTATTTATTCTTCAAACCCGCACTGGTAAAAGAACAGCTCAAGCGGCAATCAGAATTGCAGTTGAATTAGTAGAAGAAGAGATTATTAGTAAGAAAGAAGCAATTCTCCGTATAGATCTTGATCAGCTTAATCAGCTGCTCCATCGTCGGATCGATGATTCATACGAACGGAGACCGTTAACGATGGGTTTACCGGCCTCTCCAGGTGCGGCAAGAGGGCAAGTGGTATTTGATGCGGATGAAGCAGAAGCACTAACAAAAGACGGAAAGAAGGTTATTCTTGTTCGTCCGGAAACAACACCCGATGATATTCATGGCATAGTTGCAGCTCAAGCAACTGTCACAAGCCGCGGTGGAATGACAAGCCATGCTGCTGTTGTTGCAAGGGGCATGGGAAAACCTTGTATTTGTGGCTGTGAATCATTAAAGATTGATTTAAAAGCAAAGCAGTTTAAAGTAGGAGAAATGATTACTATAAATCAAGGCGATATGATTACCATTGACGGTTCAACTGGTGAAATTATGTTAGGTGAAACCCCTATGATTGAGCCACAACTATCAGATGAATTTAAATTGTTGCTTACGTGGGCAGATGAAGAGAGAAAGCTAGGCGTAAGAGCAAATGCTGACAATCCAGAAGATGCCGAAAAAGCTTTTGAATTTGGAGCAGGTGGAATTGGATTATGCCGTACAGAACATATGTTTATGGACACAAAGCGGATCCCAATTGTTCAGGATATGATACTTGCTGAAACATATGAAGAACGTACAGACGCTCTTAATAAGCTGTTGCCAATGCAACGGGATGATTTTGAAGGAATTTTCCAAGCGATGCAGGGGCATCCGGTAACCATTCGTTTATTAGATCCGCCTCTTCACGAATTCCTGCCGGATAAGGAAGAACTGTTAGTTGAGGTTACAAAGCTCCAAATGACAGATCCAAATTCTAAAAAATTAAAGGAGAAGGAACATCTTTTACGAAAAGTACGTCAATTAGAAGAATTTAATCCAATGCTTGGGCACCGTGGCTGTCGATTGGGAATGATTCATCCTGAAATCTACGTTATGCAAGCAAAAGCAATCTTTTATGCCATTGCGAAAGTGATGCAAATAGGAATTGACGTAAAGCCAGAGATTATGATTCCTTTGGTTGGTCATGTAAATGAGTTAAAGGAAATGAGACAATTAGTTATCGATGCTGGAATGCAAGTTACGAAGGAAACAGGACAGGAATACGATTATCTCATTGGTACTATGATTGAAATTCCGCGAGCGGCATTAACAGCTGACCAAATTGCTAAAGAGGCAGACTTTTTCTCCTTTGGGACAAATGATTTAACTCAAACTACTTTTGGCTATAGCCGTGATGACGCAGAGGGTAAATTCCTTCAAAGCTATATTGAAAATAAAGTTCTTCCAGAAAATCCATTTGCTGTCCTTGACCAAGAAGGAGTAGGCCAACTTGTAGAAACTGGCGTGAAACTTGGCAGACAAACAAAGCCTGGGTTAAAAACAGGGATTTGCGGTGAACATGGAGGAGAAAAAAGCTCAATCCAATTCTGCTATGATGTTGGTTTAGATTACGTAAGCTGCTCACCATACCGTGTACCGCTTGCACGCCTTGCAGCCGCTCAAGCTACTATTAAAAGGGAACAGAAACAGCCCATAAAAGAACTTCTGGATCAAATATAATAGAGTGAATCTGACCTAACTCGGTCAGCCTCTATTTGTTTCACTGTCCAAGTTTGTGGATCATAGTGATGAAGGTTTAGCGTTTAGCCAAGTCTTTAATGGACCGATGACAAAGCAAAGAATTAAATGATGAGGAGAATATAAACGTGAAAATATTTATTGATTCAGCTAATTTGTCGCAAATTCGCCAACTGACAGAGTATTACCAAATAGATGGTGTAACAACCAACCCCAGCATTTTAGCAAAAGAAAAAGAAGACTACTGGGATGTGTTAAAGCAAATACAAACAATTATCGGCACTGAAAAACCGTTGTTTGTCCAAACACTTTCAAAAACGGCAGATGAAATTGTTCAAGAGGCGGAAAATATCGTTCAAACGCTTGCTGGAAACATATATGTTAAAGTTCCAGCAGTTAAAGAAGGATATAAAGCAATGAAAAAACTAAATAAACTTGGTATCAATACACTTGGCACAGCTATTTTTACAGCACAACAAGCGTTAATGTCCGCTAACTGCGGTGTGCAGTATGTAGCTCCATATGTGAATAGAATTGATAATCTTTCAAATGATGGGATTCAAGTTGTAGCTGAAATTGTTAAGTTGTTTAATACGTTCCAATTACAAACAGAAGTACTGGCTGCCAGTTTTAAAAACATAAACCAGGTCCATAAATGCAGTTTAGCAGGAGCACATTCTGTTACAGTCAGCCCTGATATTATTGAGGCTCTTCATGTTCACCCTTGCTCCGCTGTAAGTGTAGAGGGATTTTCTAAAGATTGGCAAGGGCGCTTTGGTGTATTAACTACCTGAATAGCAGTTAATACAAAGTATTTAGGAGTACATCTTACAAATAAATAGAGGGTTTCATGACATCCATCAGGACTAGTACCTTGATATATTAAACGAACTTGGAGGGAAAAGTATGGCTTTTGAAGAGTATTTTAAAGAGGAACTAATTTTTTTTCTTGATACACAATCAAAGAAAGAGGCTTTTGAGCAGATGACGAGTGCTTTATATGAACATGGATTTGTAAAGGAAACATATTTGCAAGCAGTTAGTGAACGAGAAGAACTGTATCCTACAGGTTTATCAGCAGCTGAATGGGGGCTTGCAATCCCACACACCGACCATATTCATGTAAACAAACCTGTTATTGCTTTAGGAATTCTAAAGGAACCAATCACTTTTTTTCAAATGGGCACAGATGATATGGAAGTAGATGTAAATATTATTTTTATGCTAGCTATTAAAAATCCAGAAAGTCAATTATGGGTGTTACAAATGGTTACTGAAATTATACAAGACTCAGAAACACTTGAAAAATTGAAGAAAAGCTCATCAAAACAACAGGTGATTTCTATTATAGAACAATTTTGCAATAAGGTAACCAGTTGAACAGACATATATCAGGCTTATTTTAATGTTTTATCTATAAGAATTAATAAAATATTATTTTAAATTGAAGGGTGGAAAAAATAAAATGAAAAAAGTAGCTATTATTTGTGGTACAGGGGTAGCAACATCAACTGTTGTAGTGGGGAAAGTAAAATTATTCTTAGATAAAAAAGGGATTAAGGCAACGATTATTCAATCAAAGGTTAGTGATATTGCCAACCGTTCAGAAGATTTTGATCTTATCATTTCAACTACACATATACCTTCAACAGTGAAAACTCAAACGATTAGTGGTGTTCCAATTTTAACTGGGGTGGGTGCCGAAGCAGTATTTAATAAGATTGCTGAAGCATTATCTTAAGAGGCATCAATCTATTTTTATTTACTAGGAGGAGTTCTTTATGTCAATTCTTCAATATATAGTGGATATGGGCCCTACTGTGATGCTTCCCATTATTATATTTCTTTTCGGTATTTTGTTGAGAACTAAGGTTAGTACTTCCATTCGTGCAGGTTTAACTGTTGGTATAGGCTTCGTTGGAGTGAATCTAGTTATTGGTTTATTAATGGACAGCCTTGGGCCGGCTTCAAAGGATATGGTAAATCGATTGGGGATGGATCTAAGTGTAATTGATGTTGGATGGCCCGCAACAGCAGCTATAGCATTTGGTTCTTCTGTCGGTGCATTAGCAATTCCGATTGGAATTGCTGTAAACATTATTCTTTTACTTATTGGCTTAACAAAGACCCTTAACATAGATTTATGGAATTTATGGCATAGTGCATTTACTGGGGCTTTGGTTACGGCCATTACTGGAAGTTACATAATGGGCATAACAACAACTGTGGTTCATACAATTGTTATTTTGGTTCTATCCGATATGTCAGCTAAATACGTAAAAAACTATTATGGATATGATAGCTTAACTTTTACTCACGGAACGTCAACGCCATATTTATTATTAGCGCTTCCCCTTGAGAAACTGTTTAATGTGTTACCAGGAATCAAAAATTTAAAAGCTGATCCTGATACTATTCAAAAGCGAATGGGGGTTTTGGGGGAATCCACTGTTCTTGGTTTCATTTTAGGGGTTGCTATTGGAGCTTTGGCAGGATGGAACTTACAGGAAATCCTTCAATTAGGTGTCAAAATGGCTGCTGTAATGCTGCTTCTACCTCGAGTTGTTGCTATTCTAATGGAAGGCCTAGCCCCAATTTCTGAAGCCGCTTCAGAATTTGTAAAAAAGAGATTTCCAGGAAGAGAACTTTACATTGGACTTGACTCTGCTTTAGCAGTGGGTCATCCAGCGGTAATTGCTTCATCGTTACTGTTAATACCAATTGCTTTAGGACTAGCGGTGCTAATTCCAGGTAACAAAGTTCTTCCTTTCGGAGACCTAGTAACTATTCCATTTATAATTTGTTTAATGGTTCCGATTTTTAGAGGAAATGTTGTTAGAACTATTTTAGCTGGTTCAATCGCTATTGGATTTGGTCTCTTGATTGCAACATATGTTTCACCATTTTTTACCGAAGCAGCAATAAATGCAGGTTTTAATCTGCCTGCAGGTGCTACAGCTATTTCTTCATTAGTTGATGGAGCAGTACCTACTACAGCTATATTTGTCTTTGCCTCAAAATTTGGCTATATCGGATTAGGGCTTGTAGGTTTTATTGCCTTAACTGCTGCATATGTTCTAAAGAAAAAAGATATGCAAATTGATAAAAATGAGAATAAGGACCTGTCAGCATAAATAAAATGATAAAATTAGTAAACCGAAGTATATCAGTTATAGCGAAAATGGTTGGTTATTACTATACAACAAGTCAGAAAAAAGAGCTCTGACTTATCAAAGTATAATAAAATCGAATAATAGGATGTGCTGGATAGTCTTAATAGGGCTATCCAGTTTTTGTTTCTCAGTATAATAAACAACGATTAACAACAATTCTTACTTCTGCGACCCTTCTGGTAATAAAGTCTTCCTTCACAGATCACTTAACTTAGGAAAGTAACTTTCTTAAGTCAATTTCAATTTTAATTGGCTCTGTCGTTGGGGCATAACGTTCAACCACTTTACCATTTGGGTCAACTAGAAATTTAGTAAAGTTCCACTTAATATTTTTAGAGAGAAGCCCTTTTTTCTGGTCTTTTAAAAAGGTAAATAGTGGATGGGCGTTCCCGCCATTCACATCAATTTTTGCAAAGATTGGAAAGGTTACACCATAATTTAATTGGCAAAATTGAGTGGTTTCCTCAATATTATCAAATTCTTGGTTATTGAATTGGTCACAAGGGAAACCTAATATCTCTAAACCGCGGTCATTGTATTTACGATATAACTCCTGGAGCCCTTTAAATTGGGGTGTTAAACCACATTTACTGGCTGTATTGACAATAAGTAAGGGCTTCCCTTGATATTCACTTAGTTCTTTTAGTTGACCATTTGTCATTTTAACTTGAAACTCAAATACATTATTCATTGTCATACCTCCAAGTAATACCTTAAATACGAATCGTGCGCGATTTAATTGTAGGCGATTTAATAAAAGATGACAACAATAAAAAGCAGTATCCCATCATAATGAGATACTGCTTTAATCATATTATCGAATACCTTTCATTAAGCCTTGAATTCTTGGGGCTAGAATGAAAAGGATTAAACTTAGTAGGATGGCTGCTCCACCGATGCTGCCGAAGTAGGTCATTTCATTCTCAGGTGAATAAAACTTAACGACTTGTGCATTTAAGGCTTGAGCCGCCGCGCTTGCTAAGAACCATAAACTCATGGTTTGCGCTGAGAATGCAGCAGGAGCTAATTTTGTAGTTGCGGATAAACCAACAGGTGATATACACAATTCACCAAATACAACGATTAAATAGCTAAGAACAAGCCACATTGGGCTAACCAATGAATCAGTTCCACCTAGATAAGCCGGTAACAAGATTACTAGGAACGATAAACCAGCAAATAATAAAGATAAAGAGAACTTTTGAGGAACTGTCGGCTGGCGTTTTCCTAATTTAACCCATAAGCCCGCAAATATAGGAGCAAAAATGATAATAAACAACGGATTTAAAGATTGGAACCATGCAGGAGAGATTTCAATTCCCATCCAATCTAATTGAGTACGTTTATCGGCATAACTTGCAAGGATTGTTGAGCCTTGCTCTTGAATAGACCAGAACATAACAGCTGCAATAAATAATGGAATATAAGCGATAATACGTGAACGCTCAACTGTTGTTGTTTTAGGGCTGCGATACATAACAATAAAATAAATAGTTGGAATGATAATACCAAGGAACGTAACAATATTGATAAAGCTAGCAAACGTTAATACTCCCATTGGGATTAAAATAGCACATAGTACAGCTAAAATGACTATACCCAAACCAATGAATGTAAAGGTTTTTTTCCTTTCAGCTTTTGTAAGTGGGTTTGGTATAGTGGTACCAGCAAGTCCGAGGTTTTTCTTCTTTGTTAGAACAAACATCACTAGACCTAAGAACATTCCGACAGCAGCAATACCAAAACCTAAGTGGAAGCTATAGTCCATAACACTTCCGACAATTAGCGGTGCTAAGAATGCCCCTGCGTTAATCCCCATATAGAAGATAGTGAATCCAGCGTCACGGCGTTCGTCTGTTTCGCTGTACATTTCACCAACGACAGTTGAAACATTCGGTTTAAGCATCCCTGTACCAAGAACAATCAATACCATAGATACAAAGAACATTGCTACGCTTCCAGGTACTGCAAGTACAATATGTCCAAGCATTATCAGGATTCCACCGTAAAACACCGCTCGAGATGTTCCGAATATCCTGTCAGCTAACCATCCTCCGATGATTCCGGACATATAAACGAGCGATCCATAAATGGACATAATGGATAGAGCTAAGTTTTCATCAAGTCCTAATCCGCCTTTTGAGACCTCATAGTACATATAGTAGACTAGGATGGCTCTCATTCCGTAATAAGAGAAACGCTCCCAGAATTCTGTAAAGAAAAGAGTGAATAGGCCTTTTGGATGTCCAAAGAAACCTTTCTGAGGGACACTATCCACAATTTTCTGCCTATTATAATTCGACATAATTCAACCTCCCTTTATTATATTATAATACTTTCGATTGTTTTTAATTGTCAAAAACTATGTTTGGAAAATAGGATACTAATGTTTAGAAACATTGTTATAACAGGGATATTGAAATAATTTAGATGAAAAGAAAGTTTTTTTAAAATAATAGTTCTATTTCGATAAAACAAATTATTACAAAAACTAATTAGGAGAAATAATTGATACTTTCCAAAAAAAGTGGTAGCGTTTTCACTTGTTTTATATTTATTTAATGGTATGATTGTATTAATAGTAAATAGTGATCACATGTTACTGATACGATCAGGCATGGTGGTAAAATAAAAGGCGGTTTTTTGCCCTTTTATTGTACCCCCATGCCTTTTTTCTATTTATTTTTTAAAGTAAAGGGGTAATAAGTATGGTATTTAGTTTCTATAAGAAAGAAAAGTTACAAATAATTGCACCAGTCAATGGAACCATTATTCCGTTAGAGGACGTTCCAGATCCTGTATTTGGCCAAAAGATGATGGGGGAAGGGATAGCCATGTGTCCTAGTGGAGGAGATATTCACTCTCCTGTTAGTGGAACAGTGATTCTAATTGCAGCTACGAAGCACGCAATTGGCATTCGTGCCGATGATGGAACAGAAATATTAATCCATGTTGGGTTAGAAACTGTTGCTTTAAATGGAAAAGGCTTTACATTAGCAGTTAACCAAGGTGATAAAATTTCTGTTGGGCAAAGGCTTATGGAGGTTGATTGGGAATATATTAAGGTACATGCCAAGAGCATAGTAACCCCTATTGTGATTACAAACAGCCAGGATGGAAAAAAGCAATATACTCTTACTGATGAAAAGAATGCGGTTGTGGGTAAAACAGTAATCATAACAGGCTCTTAAATTACATTTCTTAGAAAGGGGGTGGTAGACTTCAAACCGTTGCATAATAGCTAAAAATAACGAATTCCATGGTGCAAAGCACTTATTATTTATTTTATTACCGCTGTACTAAGCTGGGATGAATTATTTGACCTAGGAAAGGAAATTGAGACAAATGAGGTCATTGTTTAATCAATAAATAGGGGGAATAAAAAATGATGAAATATCTTCAAAGACTAGGCCGTTCCTTAATGCTGCCAGTAGCTGTATTGCCTGCAGCTGCGATACTAATGGGTATCGGATACTGGATTGACCCTACAGGCTGGGGTGCTGAAAGTCCGGTGGCTGCTTTCTTAATTAAAGCAGGTGGATCTATTATTGATAACATGGCTATCCTTTTTGCGGTCGGGGTAGCGCTTGGTATGTCAAAAGACAAAGATGGTTCAGCTGCAATAAGCGGATTGGTTGCTTATTTGGTTATTACAACTGTGTTATCAACAAACTCAGTGGCTTTGCTTCAAGGAGTTGATCCAGAAGCTGTTAACCCAGCATTCGCAAAAATTGGAACACAATTTACAGGGATTCTTTCCGGAATTATCGCGGCAATTATGTATAATCGTTTCAGTCATGTGAAGTTACCAGATGCGTTATCCTTCTTTAGTGGAAAACGACTTGTTCCCATTATGACATCCGTAGCAATGTTGGCTGTATCATTAGTCATGTTCTTTGTTTGGCCAGTCGTTTTCTCTGGACTCGTTTCTTTTGGTAAAGGCATTAGTGATTTAGGTGCAATTGGTGCAGGTATATATGGTTTCTTCAACCGTTTATTAATTCCAATCGGATTACACCATGCCTTAAACTCAGTGTTCTGGTTTGATGTAGCAGGCATTAATGATATTGGTAATTTCTGGTCTAGTAAAGGTGAACAGGGTATTACCGGCAGGTATCAAGCTGGTTTCTTCCCAGTTATGATGTTTGGTTTACCAGCAGCCGCGTTAGCTATGTACCATACTGCTAAATCTTCGAAGAAAAAAACAGTGGCTGCCTTAATGATGGCTGCAGGTGTAGCTTCATTTTTCACTGGGGTTACAGAACCTCTTGAATTTGCGTTTATGTTTGCTGCTCCTGCACTTTATGTAACACATGCTGTATTAACAGGTCTTTCATTAGCGATTGCAGCTGCGTTCCAATGGACAGCAGGATTTGGCTTTAGTGCAGGATTGGTTGACTTTGTGCTAAGCTTAAAAATTCCAATTGCGAACCAGCCATATATGTTACTTGTTCAAGGCCTAGTATTTGCTGTAATCTACTATTTCTTATTCCGCTTTATGATTACAAAGTTCAACTTAACAACACCTGGTCGTGAAGATGATATTGATGAAGTGTCGGAGGATGTGCAATCAGGTGGTAATAAGTTTGCTGCAATGGCTGCTAAGATTTATGAAGGCTTAGGCGGAGACGCAAACGTTACATCTGTAGACAATTGTGTAACACGCCTGCGTTTAGAAGTGAAGGATATGGATGCAGTAGATCAGAAGAAAATTAAATCCACTGGAGTACCAGGAATCAATATTGTAGGAAAAAATAGCATTCAAGTTATCGTTGGTACAAATGTTCAATTTGTAGCTGATGAAATTGCTAAAATCCGGAAGGGAAAGTAGGATTAAATAAAAAGACGCTTGGACCATTTGGTTCAAGCGTTTTTTTTCGGTCTAGCTTCAGCGCCTAGGGGCTCGGGTCATAAGCGTGTCTAGTTTCGGCTCCTTGGGACTCGAGTCATAAGCCGCCCTCTGAAGAAGGCAAAAAGCGCCTTCTTGCAGAGTTCGTCTTATGCCTTCGTCCCAGACAGTCGCCTCCACATTTCTGTCAATCCGTCAAGAAGGTTAAAGAACAACCTTCCTGCCGGCTCGTCTTATGCCTGTCGCCCCTGTCAAGGCGCTTCCGCTTTTCTACTTATCTGTTTCTGATTCTTTCTATATGAATAGTGATATATCCGAGTTCTTGTTCAGGCAGGGTGATACCATGGTTTTCCGCAAGAAGCTTGGCTACTTTCTGTGACACATCGTAGGATACTGCGAACTTTTTCTTAAGCATCGCCAGCATTTCATCATCCATTATGGGTTGGGATTCATCATTTACCCTGGATAGAGTAAATCTCAGATGAGTCATTAAACGCTGATAAGAAAGGTCATCTTCTTCTATTGATATCCTAAGTGTATTTTTAATAATATGAATCATTTCACCAATGATAGCAGTCTGCCGGAGTGTTTGCTTCATATCGCTGCTTTGGGGTTTTGAGGTATGAATGTGGAGGGCAATATAGGCTGCTTCATCCACTGGCATTTTTACTCCAGTCATTTTTTCAATATGTCTTATTGCCCACATGCCAATATCAAATTCTTTTTTATAAAGGATTTTTATTTCATCAAAAAGTTTATTTTTTAGGTGAATTCCCTCTGTTGCTCTTTCAATGGCAAAAGACAAGTGATCTGTTAGTCCGATATGAATATGCTCATTTAATTTTAATCCCAGATTTTCTTCTGCGTAGGAGATAATATCTTCAGAAATAGAAAAATGCTTTTCAGGTATTTGCTGCAGAAGCTGTTGGAATTTCTCATTTTCCTTCATAACAAATAGCTTTTCAATTTTACTTGGATTGATGATGTCATTCTTCCTTTTTTCATAGGCAATTCCCGCACCAATTGCTATCTTTTCTTCATTGTTGTCTAAAACTACAACAGCATTGTTATTGAGGATTTTTTTTATTTTCACGAAACGACAGCTCCTTGTTACGCTATTACTTCCATCTTACATTTTAAAACAAAATGGGTCTACCTTTTAAAAACAAAGCTATACAAAACCGCATAAAGCAGGTAAACTAAAAGATAAATCACCAATAATTCCTATAAGAAAGGTGGGCTTTGTTTGTCTGATAAAGTACGTTCTATACCAAGACCGCTTGTGAAAACAAACCAATGGGTGATTGTCATTAGTGCCGTATTAACGCTGGTTTTCGGTGAGGGATGGTTTTTAATAGTCCCATTACTTGCAGGAATATCAGGAATTGTTTTTAAATATAATCCTGTAATGAATATAGCAAAGCTTTTTCTAAAGAAAAAACCAGAAGAATATATTCCGGAGGACTGGGAGCAGCAGCAATTTAATCAAAAAATAGCTGTATTTTGTTTGGCAGCCGGGTTCATAAGTTTTCTGCTTGGATGGAGTACAGTCGGGTATGTGTTCACAATTATGGTTGCGACCGCGGCATTTGTGGCTATCCTTGGATTTTGCATTGGCTGCTTTATCCACTACCAGTGGAAAATGTATAAATATAAAAGAGCAATTAAATCGTAAAAAAACTGTTGCAGGCTTCTGCAACAGTTTTTTTTCTACACAACCGCTTTTGTTTTTAGCGATCTCTTTTGCCATGTAAAGGTAATGAACAGTGTTATGATTAATAATACAAATCCCAAGATGAATGGATAGGTAATTTTGACGTCATATAGTAACCCTGCAAGAGTTGGCCCCAGTACGTTACCAATACTCATATAAGCATTATTCATCCCCATCGCAAAGCCCTGTTCGTTTCCTGCAAGCTTGGAAATCAACGTATTCAACACTGGGCGGAGAATAGAGGTGGATAGGAAAATAAACAATGAAATGATAAAGAATAGAGAGTAGTTGGTAGCGAACAGCGAAAATAAAAACCCAGTAGCGGCTACAGCAATAAATACATTCAATACAGATCTTTCACCGTAACGATTTACAATTTTATCAACTACAAAGAGCTGGACAATAACACTCACAATCCCGGTTGCCGTAACCATTACCGCAATATCTTTCGCGGATGATTGAAATTGATTATCGAGGTACAAACCTATGACCGATTCGTAGGCCATTAATCCAAAACTCATTACGAGTGTAATAATAAGTGGAATAAAATAAGGCATTTTCACAGAGCGGGCTATTTTGAGTGCCATGGACTCATCTGGGTGTATTTCTGCGGATACTCCAGCCGTCTCTGTTTTACTCTCTTTTAAAAGTAGGACGGAAAACAATACAGAGACAAGAGATACAAGTGCTGATACTAAAATAGGAAATTTTAAGCCGAATCCTGCTAAGAATCCACCGATTCCAGGACCGACCACAATTCCAAGAGACATAGCAGCTGAAACTAAGCTATTCCCTTTTGCCCGCTGATCCATCGTCGTAATGTCAGCGATATAAGCAAAGATAGCTGGTACAAGCATAGCGCAGCCAATTCCTCCAACTGCACGAGAGGCATAAAGTATCCAAACGGAATTGGAAGCATAAAAAATAAACATCGACAGGGTTAAACCTGCTAGTCCGTATATAATCATCTTTCTGCGGCCATATTGATCTGTCCATTTACCTGCAATCGGAGAAAAAATGAACTGAGCTCCGGCAAAGATGGCTATGAACAGGCCTGCAGCAGTTCCCCCTTGATTAATGGACTCCAAATAAGCCGGTAAAATGGGAATGATGATACCAAAACTCCCAATTGCTATAAACATGTTGATCATCAACATGGTGATTTTTTTTCGTTGATCTCCAGTCATCTAGAAGCCCCCTTCATACAAAAAATTACACCCATTTTTATAGTGTAAACTTTTTCACTGCTTCCTATCTTATATAGCCGTACATGCTTTTGTCAAAGAGAAAGTTTATTTAGAAAAAAGAGAAGAAGCCCAAATTTATAGAGTATCATTAAAGTAATGAACCATGATTGGTTTTATGCATAAGAAGGCTTATAATAGTATCAATATTATTTGTCCTTGGGAGATGGAGACCGTTGTCAAACAGTTCATTGAGAGAAAAAAATATTGTATTTATTGGTTTTATGGGTGCAGGGAAAACAACCGTTGGAAAGCTGGTAGCTAAAAAGCTGTACCGAGATTTTATTGATATTGATGAAGAAATTGAAAAAGAGTACAACATGCCAATACCGAAAATTTTTGCCGAAATTGGTGAGAAAGCCTTTAGAGAAAAGGAAAAAGAATTAATCCAAAATCTATGTGACTATAAGCTTAAAATTATCTCTGTTGGAGGGGGAGCATTCCTTCAGGAAGAAATCCGAAGGGTTTGCCTGTCTTCTAGTATTGTATTTTATCTAGACATTACCTGGGATGCATGGAAGGGTCGTTTAAGTTCGATTATTGACAGCCGTCCAGTCCTGCAAGGCAAGTCAATGGAAGAAATAGAAGCCTTATTTTACAAAAGAAAAGAAATTTATAAAAATAACTATCATTCAACGATAGAAATAAGCAATCAAAATATGGATGAATTAGCTGAGAGCATAGTACAAACCCTGAAATTATCTTGGGAGTTGCATGAAACCAAGTAAAAGGTTCGAGTGGAGTGGAGAAGATGAAAAGAAGTGTTACAGTTAGAGGATTAACAATAGGAGAAGGCTCACCTAAAATATGTGTTCCAATGGTGGGGGAAACCATCACGGAATTACTAGAAGAAGCCTCATTTCTTAAAACAGTTGATTTGGACGTCGTGGAGTGGCGTGTTGATTTTTTTGAACATGTGGAGGATTTAGGGAAAGTAAAAGAGGCATTGAATGCAATACGAGCCATTCTACATAATACCCCGCTTATTTTTACATTCCGCAGTGCTAAAGAAGGCGGAGAAAAGGAAGTTAGCGAAGCATATTATTTTGAATTAAATAAGGCGATGGCTGAAAGCGGTCAGATAGATATCGTTGATGTTGAATTATTCAATGATGAAGAAGAGATAAGAAAGCTAGTTTCTGCAGCACATAGCTGCAATGTGTATGTCATCATTTCGAATCATGATTTTGACAAGACGCCAGCAAAGGGAGAGATTGTCTCTCGGTTGCGTAAGGCTCAGGAGTTAGGCGGAGATTTACCGAAGATCGCGGTTATGCCGAGGAACGCTTCAGACGTGTTGACCTTATTAGAGGCAACCAATACAATGTATGAGCAGTACGCGGATAGACCGATTATTACAATGTCAATGGCAGGTCAGGGAGTGATCAGCCGTTTAGCAGGTGAAATATTTGGATCTGCACTAACATTTGGCGCTGCCAAGAAAGCTTCCGCTCCTGGTCAGGTGCCTGTCACCGAATTAAGGAGAACTCTTTCACTGATAAATTCTAGTTTATAAGGAAGGTACCTGCTATGGGTGCTTTCTTTTTTTGTGTATAGTAGAAGTAAAAGATGTTTAGGGGGATTTTTCCTATATATAGGAACAGATATATTTGAATTATCGCAGATATATACATATGTTCATTCCAATCTTATCGAGGTGAGTTTGTTGAAGCCAACGGAAAGTTCTAAACGAATAGAAGTCCTCGATTATTTACGAGGATTTGCACTGCTGGGAATTATTCTAGTCAATATCTTGCCGCTGTTGGCAGTGAAAATTCCTGAATCAGGGTCAGCGGATGCAATTTATCAACGATTTCTCTTTTTATTTGTAGAAGGCAGGTTTTATACGCTCTTTTCTTTTTTGTTCGGTGTAGGCTTTTATCTATTTATCTCAAGGGCCAATGCGAAGGGGAAAAATGGCTACGTTTTATTTTTACGACGTGTAGCGGCCCTTTTTGTCTTAGGCTGGTTCCATGTTAAGTTTCATACTGGTGAAGCATTAACTGTTTATGCCGTAACTGGGCTGCTTTTACTCCCGTTATACAAAGTGAAAAAGGAAATTAACCTTGCCATTGGTTTAATCCTGCTAATCGTACTAAGTATAATGGCTTCGAAGCTGTTTATGGTTGTACCGCTAATACTGCTAGGGATTACTGCTGGTCAATATCGCCTGTTTGAAGGATTGGCAGGAAAGGTAAAAAAGGTGGTATTCTTTACTGTTCTTTTGCTATTCGTGAGTATAACAGCACTGATTTATCAGTATCAACAAGCGCCGTTATATCCATTTGGTTTTTATAATGGGGTAGACGAGGCTACTTATCAATTCTTAAGTATTGGAATTATGATTGGACCAATTATTTCAGCGTTATATGTTGTGGCGTTAATATTGTTATTGCAAATTCCCTTTGTTCAAAGGCTGTTGACTCCTTTGAAGAGCTATGGGCGGATGGCACTGACAAACTATATTTTTCAAACGGTCTTTATCTATATAGCAGGCTATGTATTCAACTTGTTTGAGTCATTAACCTACCTTCAATCTCTGCTAGTTTGTCTAACGGTTTATGTTTTTCAGCTAACCTTTAGTGTGATCTGGCTTCGTTTCTTCCAGTTTGGACCATTAGAGTGGATTTGGCGTGTTGTCACGTATTTAGAGGTTCCTCCATTGAGGAAACGTGTGAAACAGGTATATTAAAATAGAACAGTTGGGCGTTAGGTTAGATTAAGTACCTGAGCTGAATAAATAGACGGAAAAATTCCGCTTAATTCGTAATTATTATTAAAAAAGGCTTAAATAGACGGAGAGATTCCGCCTATTGGATTGAAAAATTCAAAAATGGGAGATTTTGCTTTGCATAAGCGGAAAATCTCCGCTTATATACCCCGAAACGAGCTCCATTCTGCATTTAACCGGAAAATCTCCGCTTATTTCACTTTTGCTGGATACTCGCAAAAGGACAAGACATCTTATTTAAAGGGAAAAAGCCATGGGAACCTCATTTTGATTCATTACGGTATGGTTTTATATAGTATTCCTAATAAAGAAACTCGCCAAACTAGGGCGAGTTTAACTTCTTATATCAATAACGATGCCAATGACTGTCATTTCGGCACATATTTTAAGACAAATTTACTTATCTTCTGTTTGTTCTTTACGGATATAATCTGAGTATTCCATGATGGATAAGGTGTTATCGATTCTTTCTTCAAGTCGATTGGTATTCTTTGTTTTCTTCATGGTTTCTCGATCATAGATAGAGGCGGGATGTTTAGCACTTGGTGCTGTGTAAAAAGTCTTATCACTAATAAACGATCCTCCTGGGAGGTAATAGCGCATTCCGAGCAGGTTCTTTTTATAGTGAAAAAGATTGTGGCCAATCATTTGCGTATCGTGTTCTATGCCGAGTAAGTTTAATAGGGTCGGCATTAGATCTATTTGTCCGCCGAGGTGGGAGTATTTTTCACCAGTGAAGAGACCTGGCGCCGTAAATAACACTGGTACAACAAAGCGGTCCTGCATAGTATATTTATGACCTAAAACTTCTTTTAAAAGGATTTTGTCGTTATCGGTAACTGGTGCACCGTGAAGACCAGAGTGATCACCGAAAATCAGAATAACAGATTCATCATAGATTCCCAGCCTCTTTAGCTGTTTGATGAATAAGCCAATTTGTTCATCCGTATAGCGAACAGTTTGAAAGTAGTTGCCTACATACGTTTCTTTATAGTTTTCCGGTAAGTCAAGAAACTCATATTCTTCAGGCATTTCAAACGGTGTATGGCTTGTAAGAGTAATAATATTCGTATACATTTTCTCGTGCGTCTTCAACTGTTTTTCTAGCTGTTCGTCCACAAAGTTAAACAGCACTTCATCTGCGGGACCAAAGCCGATTTCTTTTTCATTTGGAATCTCGTTACTGGTATAGATATAATCAAATCCCAGTGCGGGATATAACTTGTCACGACTCCAATAGGTAATATCATCGGCATGATAGGTTGCAGTGCCGTAGCCATTCTTTTTAAGAGTCCGAACAAGTGAAGGAATCTCTTCACCCTCAAGGGTATTAACTGTTGGATCCATTCCTTCTGGATATAAGGAGGTATGCATAAGCCATTCAGCGTCTGATGTGTTACCTGCCCCAATTTGCTGATAAACATTATCGAAATAAGCACTATCTTTTAAGAGTGAATTTAAATTTGGTGTGATTTCCTGTCCATTAATCATTTGGTTAATGGTGAATTCTTGCAAGGACTCCCATTGGATAATAAAAACATGGCGGTTTTTTGCAAGTCCAAAGGTGCTGTGTTCAGCGGCCGGTACATATGTATTGCCTTTTAGCTTTTCAAGTTCTTTTTCAGACATGTACTCTTGGCTGGCAAAGGCTGTCCCAAGGCTGTTTTCATAGGCTTGAACGAATTGTGATTGGATATAGCCATGCTTCTTTGCAAAGTAAGAAACATCAATTAACGGATAGCGAAAAGCGATAACAGTCATGATCAGTCCGATACAGGCAAAGCTGACTGCCCATCTTTTTGCTGAGGCAAAGGATGTGGACTTTTTCTTGAAAAACCAAATAAGCGGGACGATTAGAACCGTATCTAAGAAAAATAAAAAGTCATAAGGACTGCCAAGCAAGGCAACTGTTCCTCCAACCGAGTTGGATTGATAAATTTGTTTGACATCATAATAAGATGGTACGGTTGAAAAATACCGTGTATAATAAACAACGACAATGAACAGAACTGACAGGATTAAGCTATAAAGCCAAATGGCTAACCAGGTCCGTTTTTTAAAAAATAGAATGAGGGCAGTTAAAACAAGTGCCCACATTGGAAACTCAACAAGAAGCACATGAAAAAACGATGTATTTTCAAAAACTACAATCTGGAAGGCATAAATTTTTATAAACAAAACAACCAATAGTAATCCAATTGGATGAAAAAAAGCAGTACTCGAAATTTTATTCATAAAAAACACCTCAAAAAGATACTCTTCTCTCTTAAACTTATCAAAACATCTACAATTCTATCAACAATAATAAGGAAATATATAATTAATTCTCTGAAACCTTGGTTACCGCTGAAATAAATTTTCCAATACGATATGATTATGCAGAATTTTGGCAAAAATAACTTTATAAAGAATTAAAGGGAGGAATACGATGGAGGTTAACAATCAGGGCACGTCATCCAGTTCTACTGGAAATATTTTTGCAAATCGAATTGTATTAGCCATTATGAGTTCAAACTTTTTACTCCAGTTAGGAATTTGGATAAGAAATTTTGCGATTTTACTATACGTTACCGATATTACCGATAATGATCCGGTTTATGTTTCATTGATTTCAGTTGTTGAATTTACTCCAATATTTATTTTTTCATTTATTGGCGGGACATTTGCTGACAGATGGAAGCCTAAACTTACGATGGTTTGGTGTGATATGTTGTCGGCCGTTTCAATTGGTTTGGTACTGCTGGCACTTGTTTTTGGCTCATGGCAGGCAATATTCTTAGCAACGTTGATTTCAGCTATTTTATCACAGTTTTCCATGCCTTCAGCAATGAAACTATTAAAGCAGCATGTACCTGGCGAACAGCTGCAATCAGTCATGGCCATGTTCCAATCGTTGATGGCTATATTTATGGTCATCGGCCCTGTAATTGGAACACTTGTCTATCAAAATTATGGTATTTACATTTCGATCGGTGTTATGGGTGCAATGTTCTTACTTTCTGGACTGGTGTTAATGATTCTACCGCGTGATTTGGAGAAGGAAAAATCAGAAGCTCAAAATAATTTTAAAAAAGAACTGGCAGATGGTTTCCGCTATGTAATGTCAAAAAAAGTATTGAAATCAATGGGCGGTATTTTTGCCGTATGTGGGTTAGCCGTTGGGTTGATTTCTCCGTTAATGATTTTTATTACGATTGAAAAACTCGGGATGCCAAAGGAATCTCTGCAATGGCTGTTAATGGCAAACGGTATTGGTATGCTGGCTGGCGGTGGTATCGTCATGGCCTTCTCGAAGAAAATCTCACCTCAAAAGCTTCTTGCAATTGGGATTTTCGCAAGCATGGTGTTTACAGTCGGAATTGGCTGGTCAACTAGCTTTGTGGTAACACTTATATTACAAGTATTAAACGGTCTATTCTTCCCATGTATTCATATTGGAATTAACACAATCATACTTAAATATTCAGAAGAAGCATTTATTGGACGTGTGAATGGTGTCCTTAGTCCGTTGTTTATGGGAATGATGGTGATTGGAATGTCCGTTGCAGGTGTTGTGAAAATCCCGCTGACTTTATCCGGTGTTTATACCGTTGCGGGAGTATTATTTTTGATTGGGTCCTTACTGGTTGTTCCGCTTTTCAAAGTAAAAGAGGATGGGGCTGCAAACCTCTCAATGGTAGAAAAGCAGCCACAGGCCTAGAAAAAAGGTGCATTAAGCTCAGCTTACTGCACCTTTTTTATGATTTTCGTGATCTCCGCTTGTTAATTGCTGCGCTGCAAATTCACGGTATAATGCATGTGACTGGGTTAATTCTTGATGAGTCCCAATTCCGGTGACTCTCCCTTTCTCGATGAAAATAATTTTATCAGCGTCGACAATCGTGGATAAGCGATGAGCAATAACAAAGGTAGTACGGCCTTCCATTAGCCGGGATAATGCTTGCTGAACGATTCCTTCTGATTGGCTGTCAAGGCTTGCCGTTGCTTCGTCCATCATTAATATTTTTGGGTCACGTAAAAAGGCACGTGCAATCGCAATGCGCTGCCTTTGACCGCCAGAAAGTTTTACTCCGCGCTCGCCAACTTCTGTGTCCAAACCATCCGAAAAGGCTTTAATAAATTCACTCGCATATGCCATCTCAGCTACTTTCCATAGAGTGTCATCTGAAATAGATTCACCATTTGGCAAACCATAACATAAATTTTCGCGGATGGTTCCCGCCATCATCGCACTTTCTTGCGAGACATAACCAATCTGACTGCGCCATGCGTCAACGGATAAATCAGTTACCTCTATATCACCTACCATTATTTTTCCAGAGGTGGGCTCGTAAAAGCGTTCAAGTAAGCCGAACATAGTGGTTTTCCCGCCGCCGCTAGGACCGGCAAACGCGATCATTTCCCCTGGCTGTGCTTCAAATGATACATCTTTAAGGACCGGTTCATCCTCGCTATAGGCAAATGAAACATTCCTGATACTAATAGGTTTATTGGCGATGTCTATTTTCAAGCCGTCCTGCCCTTCTTCTAACGGCAGGTTTAAGATTTCGATAATCCGTTCGGTTGCTCCTTTTGCCTTTTGTAACTGGGTAAAGAACATGGCGAAACTCGTAATCGGAAAAATGATTTGGAAGAGATAAAGTAAAAATGCTACTAATGAACCGGTGGACATCGTTCCGGTGGCTACCCGCATGCCGCCGTACCCAATAATCATTACGATGACGATCATGACAACCAGGTACATAATGGGAGCAATTAATGAGGTGATTCGTGCTTCTTTTAAACCAAAACTCAGTAAATTGCCGATGCCTGTTATTCCTTTTGTCTCTTCATACTGTTCTGCCGTTGAAGCTTTCATTAGTCGGATTTCACTTAACGTTTGTTGAATGTTTCCGGTGAAGGCAGCCGTTTCATCCTGAAGGCCTCGAGAGATTTTCGCCATCTTCCTTCCGAGGGGCATCATAATCATAAGCGTAACAGGAACAGATATTAACATCATTAGCGTCATTTTCCAATCCATTATTAACAGAATGACAATCGCACCGATAATGGAAATAATCCCTGAGATGAATTGTGGAAAATGATTCGAAATTAAATCGCGAACCACACTTGTATCATTTACAATCCGGCTGACGGTTTCACCGCTGGAATGTTTATCAAAATAACTGACAGGTAAACGAATTAATTTTATCCACATCTTTTCACGCAGCCGGGCGACAATCTTTTGCCCGACAAAACTTAACAGGTAAATGGATACCCCGCTGATGATTGCTTGGAATATGAATGCCGCGCCAATCCCAATCATAAGTGGAACACTTAGCGAGGCTACAGAGAATCCATCTACTAAGTTTTTCGTTAATACTGGAACAAGAAGTCCTGCAAGTGTCGTAATAAGACTTGCAGATAATCCAATAACTAACGCAGTTTTTGGGATGTTAGCAGATAAAATAAGAGAGATAAATGGTTTTAAACCATCCTTGTTTTGTTTCATTTGGTATGACTCCAATCCTATTGGCTGTGTTAGAGGAGACTGTTGATTTTAGAACCTGTTGATTGGCGCGGAAGGCACGAAGACTCCTCGAAAATGCTATCGCATTTTCTTCGTGCGTGGGCAAATTCGAGGAAGAAAATCAATGTCCTGCGGGAGGACGGGTCCGGGGAGACCCCGCAGGCGCTTAAGCGCTGAGGAGGCTCCCCGGACCGCCCGCGGAAAGCGAAGTGCCTCGTGCCAGGCAAAGACCCGCCTGTCACTGCGGTGATTATTCAAGGAAGCTTTCCTTAGTGGAGCGCAAATCAACAGCCAAATTTAACACAGCCTCTATTGAAAGAATGGTTTTCATAAGCAATCATACGTTCATCAGGAATGATATGCAAATGATAATTTGGTAAGATATAGAAGTAAATGGAAAGAGAGGAATAATAAAAATGAGTGATTCAAAAGTGTTAATTGATTTAAAGGCAAAGAGTGAATCAAAAGCATGGTTATACGTGATTTTTGCTGGTTTCCTTGAAGTGATTTGGGCAAGCGGCTTTAAATATGAAGAAGTTCCTTCTCTTGTTGTGCTTATCGCGATTTTAGTAAGTTTTGATTTAATCATAAGAGCAACAAAAGTGATACCAGTTGGGACGGTATACGCTGTATTTGCCGGGATTGGCACCATAGGAACAGTTATAGTCGAGATTGTATTTGAAAATGGCTCCGTTAGTCCAATTAGAGTTGCCCTTATTTTATTACTTTTGGCTTGTATTATCGGCTTGAAATTAACAAATAAAGAGGGGGAAGTTTAATGGATTGGCTGATGCTTATTTTAGGAGGGTGCTTTGAAGTAGTTGGGGTTATCGGTTTAAAAAGAACAGCCGATAAAGGTAACTTTGTTAATTATCTAATACTAATTGGAGGATTTATTATGAGTTTCCAGCTGCTCATGGGAGCGATGGAGACAATTCCATTATCAACTGCCTATGCTGTATGGACAGGGATTGGAACGGTGGGTGCTGCAATTATTGGTATGGTATTTTTTAAGGAATCGAGGAGCAGACTCCGGATAGCGTGTATTCTGGGTATTATTTTTTCAGTAGTTGGTTTGAAGCTCGTTCATTAAAGAAAGAAAAACATCTCTCGATTTAGTCGGAAGATGTTTTTCTCTTGATTATGCGAGTTTTTCGAGCTCAGAAAATACTGCTTCGTAATCTTCTTTCTTGTCGGCTTTAAAGGAGGTATTCATATAAGTGATTACTCCATCTCGATTGACAACGAACACGGAACGAATCGCAACGCCGCCTTTTTCGTTATACACCTTATAATCCTTAATCGTCTGCCTTTGCCAATCGGAAGCTAATGGATATGGCAATGTCCCCATACTGGCGGCAAAAACGCGGTGTGAGTGAATATGATCCGCGCTGATTGCAATAACCTCTGCACCTAACTGTTCAAAACGTTTGTAATCCTCTTTCCAAGAGGCGATTTCTTTAATTCAGCCGGGGGTAAAATCCATTCCATAAAAGGCGACAACCACGTTCGTCTTTCCTCGATAATCTGAAAGGGAAAGGGGGTCCTTTGTTGTTGCAGGTATTGAAAAATCAGGGGCTGTGTCCCCAACCTTCAAGGTTAATTCCAAAGATAACTCCTCCATTCTTGAAACAATATCCTTTGCTAGGATTTCCAACTTGTTAAAAAATTACACAAAAAAAGATGGTGATTACACCATCTTGTACTTAATAGGAAATGGCCTGGCTGCCAAATTGGGTCCAGCTTGTCACAAAGCTTTCAAAGTTGGCTGATTGATTCTGGTCCGGATAAAAGGGATCATTAAAATATACGTTGTTTTCATCGTAGCCGGTGACGAGTACCGAATGCATCCTGCGAGTAATATTGATTTCTCCGTCTTTTGTAATCCATGTTTCCCATTGCTCTTCCGGTAAAAAAGCAAATGTACTGCCAACTATAACCCAAACAGGTTTACCTGCATTTAGCTTTTTCTGCACAGAAGAAAAATGATCTCCAGTAAGATTATCAATTTGGCCGGGCAGGTATTGGCTCGCGAGATCTTCAATGACCTCATGGTAAACACCTAATCCAGGTTGATTATACGTATACATATTCCCGACAAATCCCTGATTAGGATTTCCGAAGTATCCATCACTGAAATAAGGGACCTTGGGAATCTCGTCTGCCAGAGTAAGCTTGTCAACGGAAACGCCAGCAAAATTAAGTAACATCGCCAAACTGGTTACTTCACATCCCCTGGGCAGCTCAGGAAATTGTTGCAACGCAGGCACACGTAATAGGATAATTTCTTTCATGATGGGCTCCTTTTGATAGACAACTACTGTCCGGTTGATATGAACATCAGATTTATATTCTGGGCTCGTTTTGATCGGAGAGTTAGAAGCATAATAGATGGGAAGAATTAATAGGAGGCTTAACAATGATATCTTTTTTGGCTGCTGGTTTTTCATGTAAGCGACTCCTTTTTTATTTCTCCCAACGTTCTATAAATCTCTTCTTATACTTATTTAACATTCTCCAAAAAATGGATTTTCCCTGCGTCATAAGGTGGATAACTTAGGAATCATATATTAGATTTACGAGAAAAACACCATGTTTATGTCACAAATTATTCAGAAATGAGTGAAAATAGTTCTCACTTATCAGTTGACTGAAAATTTTTCCATGTTTATACTTAAATTAAGTAAGACATTGATAATGATTTTCAGTGTCATTTATTTTTATCAATTTGTGATAACTATTCTCAATTAGATTGATAATGATAGAAAAATAGAAATGTTGGGGACTGACATGAAGAAAAGATATTTACTGCTAGTATTACTACTCTTATCTGCTGCTTCCTTATTTGTTGGGGTTAGCAGTATATCTCCTTTGGACCTTTTAGATTTCCAATCAGAGGAGACCCAAATTTTCCTAATTAGCAGACTTCCTAGGCTTGTTGCGATTTTACTTGCAGGAGCTGGGATGAGTATTGCTGGATTGATTATGCAGCAGCTCAGCAGGAACAAATTTGTTTCACCGACTACCGCTGGAACACTTGACGCAACCCGGCTTGGTATCCTTGTCTCCATGCTGTTGTTTGCAAATGCAACCATGCTTGAAAAAATGGCAGTAGCCTTTGTTTTTGCGCTTGCTGGTACGTTTGTTTTTATGCAAATACTCGATCGAATTAAGTTTAAGGATGCTATTTTCATACCGCTTGTAGGTTTGATGTTTGGAAATATTCTTTCCTCCGTGACGACTTTTTTCGCGTATCGTGCTGACGTCATTCAAAATATGTCTGCTTGGCTGCAGGGAGATTTTTCAATGATTATGAAGGGCAGATACGAATTGCTCTACATAAGTATTCCGATTTTAATTATTGCTTATTTCTATGCGAACCGCTTTACAGTGGCTGGAATGGGTGAGGATTTTTCCAAAAATCTTGGGCTTGCATATCGCCGTATAGTGAATATTGGTCTTATCCTTGTTGCACTGGTGACGACAACGGTCGTTCTGACCGTCGGAATTATCCCGTTTTTAGGCTTAATTATTCCAAATATCATATCGATTTTTAAAGGTGATCACTTACAAAAAACATTGCCGCATACCGCAATCCTTGGGGCCATTTTCCTTCTAATTTGTGATATTTTGGGAAGAGTGCTCATTTATCCATATGAAATTTCAATCAGTCTTATGGTTGGGGTCATTGGAAGTGGAATTTTCTTATACTTACTGTTCCGGAGGAAGGCATATGCGTAACTCAACTAAACTACTTGTCTTTGCCTTTATTGCTGTCGGAGTGTGTGCTATCTATTTATTTCATGAATTAAACGGGAGCTTTGGATATGCGCTTCCAAAACGAACGATGAAAGTACTGGCGATGGTCTTAACCGGAGTCACAATTGCTTATGCAACCGTTGTTTTCCAGACGATAACACATAACAAGATTTTGACACCGAGCATTATGGGGTTGGATTCGCTTTACATGCTACTACAAACCTTAGTTATTTTCTTTTTAGGCTCAGGGCACATGATTATCGTCAACAAGCAGGTGAATTTCCTGCTTTCAGTTGTGGTAATGATTGTTTTTGCACTTTTTTTATACAAATTCTTATTTAAAAAAGGCAATCAGCCGATTTACTTTTTATTGCTTGTCGGGATTATTGTAGGAACATTTTTCTCAAGTATCTCAACGTTTTTTCAGGTACTAATTGACCCGAATGAATTCCAGATTGTTCAAGACCGCATGTTTGCGAGTTTTAATAATATCAATTCAGACTTAGTTTGGCTGGCGATTGTTATCGTTGCTCTTGTGATGATTTATGCATGGCGTTTTTTAAAGTATTTAGACGTTTTATCATTAGGCCGTGATACTGCAATTAATTTAGGAGTTCCATATGATTCAATCGTTAAGAAAATGCTTATTATTGTAGCAGTCTTCATCTCCATCTCGACTGCCTTAGTTGGACCGATTACCTTTTTTGGCTTAATTGTTGCCAATCTTTCGTATCAATTTTTCAAAACCTACAAACACAATATCCTCATCACAGGAGCAATTCTTATGAGTATCATCGCTCTTGTTGGCGGGCAATGGGTGGTTGAACGGGTCTTTACTTTTTCAACAACGTTAAGTGTCATTATTAACTTTATCGGTGGAGTGTACTTCATCTATTTACTGCTAAAGGAGAGAAAAGCTGCATGATACAAGTCCGAGCTTTGTCAAAGTTATATGGTAAAAAGTCCGTTGTTGAGGATGTGACCGTTGATATTCAGCCGCGGAAAATCACGAGCTTTATCGGTCCGAATGGAGCAGGTAAATCGACGTTACTATCAATGGTGAGCCGTCTTCTTGATTCAGATACAGGTGAAGTGCTGATTGATAAATCTGATGTAAAAAAAATGAAGTCCAATGAGTTTGCCAAAAAGGTATCAATCCTAAAGCAGTCCAATTATATGAATGTTCGATTGACGATTCGCGAACTCGTCTCCTTTGGCCGCTTTCCTTATTCGAAGGGAAGGTTAACGGAGGAAGACGAACGGATTGTTGACCAATCGCTCGATTATATGGACCTAACCGATATGCAGGACAGTTTTTTAGATGAATTATCTGGTGGTCAGAGGCAGCGGGCATTTATTGCGATGGTTATTGCTCAGGATACAGAGTACATTTTACTTGATGAACCATTGAACAATTTAGATATGAAGCATTCCGTTCAAATTATGAAAATCCTCCGGCGTCTGGTTGATGAACTTGGAAAAACAGTGGTCATCGTGCTGCATGATATCAACTTTGCGTCGGTTTATTCAGATAGAATTGTAGCGATGAAGGATGGCAAGGTCGTGAAAGATGGGCCTACAGAAGAAATTATAGAATCAGCTGCATTAAAAGAGATTTACGATATGGATATTCCCATTCAGAAAATGGATGGCTGCAGAATTTGCGTATATTTTAACTCATAATAAAAGGAGAGATTTAGGAATGAAAAAGTGGAGTTTTCTAGTTTTAATGGTTTCAATGTTTTTATTATTAGCAGCATGTGGGGCAAAGGAAGAAACTAAGACAGAACCAACTGAAACAAAAACGGCAGCAGCAGAAAAGTTGACGATTGAACATAAGTACGGGAACGTAGAAATTGATAAAAATCCAGAAAAAGTAGTAGTTTTTGACTTTGGTATTTTAGATACATTGGATGAATTAGGTGTGGAAGTAACAGGTGTTCCGCAAGCAGCCATTCCTTCATACTTAGAAAAATATGCAGGTGAGAAATATACAAACGTAGGAAGCTTAAAAGAGCCTGATTTTGAAGCGATTCATGCGATGCAGCCGGATGTTATTTTTATCTCTACCCGCCAAGCTGAATTATACGACCAGTTCGCAGAAATCGCTCCAACTGTTTATGTAGAATTAGACTATACCAAATATATGGAGTCTTTTGAGAAGAATATGAATCTTGTTGGTGAGATCTTTGATAAAAAAGATGAAGTGGCAAGCAGCGTAAAAGAGATCAAAGCAAGTGTTGATGAATTAAATAAAAAGGCCTCTGCACTTGATAAAAAAGCATTAATTGTTTTAGCGAATGAAGGAAAAGTAAGTGCTTATGGACCAAGCTCTCGTTTTGGTGTGATTCATGATGTGTTTGGTTTTGGAGCAGCAGATGAGAAAATTGAAGTATCTACGCATGGCCAAAGCATTACCATGGAATACATTATGGAGACAAACCCAGACGTATTGTTTGTCATCGACCGTAACACTGCAGTAGGCGGTGAAGCCGGTGCTGAAAAAGTAATCGAAAATGAGCTTGTTAAAAAGACAACAGCTTTCCAAGAAGATAAAATCACTTACCTAGATCCAGACGCTTGGTACTTAAGTGGCGGCGGATTACAATCTGTAAAACTTATGGCTGAAGAGATCGAAGCTTCATTATAAAATTTGAGCCAGGTTCCTTACCTGGCTTTATTAATAGGGAGGGATTTTATGTTTTATCAAGTTAGAAGAATTTTAGTCAAAGAGGGATATAGTGATCAGGTGGTTGAGAACTTTTCAAACCGAGGAGGATTGCTGGCTCAGCGTCCAGGATATATTGGCAGACAGATTTTGGTTAAGAAGGTTCGCCGCGGCGAAGAAGAAGTTATGGTTATGGTTCAATGGGAATCCGAAGAAGATTGGAAAAATTGGGAGAAGAGCCCCGAGCATATTGCCGGCCATAAGGCGAAGCCAAAGGCAGAGAAGCCTGAGTATATTATTGATTCCAGTCATGATCTTTACTATGTAAAAGGATAAGTTTAAATAGAGAGAGGCTGAGGTGGAGGGTCACTTGATGTGACTTAACTCTTTCAGCCTTTTTTGTTTATTCTTTTTCAATTTCAACGTTATGTTCTTTTGCCAGTTCATCCAGTTTATCATTATAGTCTTCGATTTGCAGACGTCCTTCATTTAGAAGTTGATTGGCTTCTTCAACCAAACTGGCATCTTGTTTTTCAAGTGCTTCAATTATTTTTTCAAACGCAGTATATTGAAGTTTTGCACCCGATAGGTAAATCTTGTGGACTTCCTTCAGCTCTTCTGATTCAATACTAACGGTCTCCAGTTCAGAAATTAAATCCGTATAGTTTGGAATGACCTCGTTTACCAAGGCATCATACATCGTCTGATCATCCGTATAATTGACCCCCGCAACAGCTTCATAAGCAGAAACAGCCTTTTCCTCCAAGGTTTGTGCCGTTTTCATCTCCTCATTTAAATAATTTAAAATGTCATCCTGAACACCTCCCCCACAACCAGACAGAACAAGTAAAAGGCCAAACACAACCCCTGCCAACAACCGCTTTACCATAGCCCCACCTCCACCAGACATTATATGAACCACCGGAAGTCCACTATGTATAAAGGAGTTTAAAATAATCGAAATAAAAATTTTGTTACAAAAACAATTAAATGCCTAACAATCTTTATGCCAGTCCATCATTAGATAAAGAGACAGGATTAAATAGGGATAAGGATGAATGGCAATGGCAAAGAGGAACAGAGGGAAAACAATTAACTACCTGCCATCAAGAGGACGCGGGACATGTCCTTTGTGTGGGAGAACAAGAATAAAGCTGTTATATCCGTTTAAAACAGAAACAAACCAAACGATTAAAGTATGCAAAAACTGCCGTCTTAAATAAAATAGACTCACGCTAAAGGGCATCTACAATCATTGTGGGTGCCCCTTCTTTTTATTTAGGTAAGTCGTATGCCGAAATAATGATGACTGGGATATTTAGTGTAACTATTTTCCTATAAAAAGTAATATTTATTGGTTTTTTTCAGGAATAAGGTTGGATAGTAATTTGTTTCTAGCAATATTAAAATAATTTTACGTTATAAAAATACATAATGATTAATAAAAATACAAATGGTTATGGGGGCTATTTTATGAGGAAGAAAAAAATTGCAGGTCTTTTAGCAGTGAGTTTACTTACGGCTGTTCCCTTTTCTACAGGATTTGCTGAGGGACCAAAATGGACAAATGTAAATGTATATGAGGAGCAGGATGGCAGCAAGTTTAATAGTGAAAACTATGACTTTATGAAATTCTCCCAAATCGGGGCTAAATTGACAGAAATCGAAAAACAATCCAATCGTGTAAAAGTAGAAGTCCGCGGGACATCTGCTGATGGTCATCCTCTTTATGTTGTAACCATTGCAGATCCAACTACACAAGGCAAGTTCGGAAAATTCCAGTCTCTTAGAAAACAAATGTTCAAGAATCCTGGAAAGGCTCAGGATTGGATTGAGAATAATCCTGATTTTAAAGTACCGATTATGATTAATGGCTCGATTCATGGTACCGAGTTTGTAGGAAGCGATGCGGTTATCCAGTTAATCGAACGCTTTGCAACACAAAATGATCCAGAAACGAAAAATATTTTAGAGAATAATATCCTTATTTTTAACGTCGTGCAAAACCCTGATGGCCGCGTGGATGCCACACGCTTTAATGGGGAAGGTATTGATTTAAATCGTGACTTTATTACCCAGTCTCAGCCTGAAACTCAAGAAACGGTGGAACTAATCAAAGAGTGGAATCCAATGGTGTTCCTTGATACCCATGGCTATGTGAAGAATTATGGACCTAATCTGCAGGGATTAATAGAACCATGTACGCCGCCGCATAATCCTAACTATGAGTATGACCTTTATAATAAGTGGGCAGTGGATCAGGCAAAAGCAATGGAAGCAGAAATTATGGGAGACAAGGACAGTTTTACAGGTAATTTGTATAAAAGTATGGAGGGAGTTTACGTACCACAGCGTGACGATGCTGCTGGCTGGGATGATTATCCGCCAATTTTCACTCCAATGTATGCGATGTACCATGGTGCTTACGGTCATACGTTAGAAGCTCCAACAAATGACTTGGATGGGGTGCGCTGGATGTATAATGCCATCATGGGTGCCTTGAATTTTGCCACTGAAAATAAACAAGCCATGATTGCAGACCAAATTGAGATGTTCAAACGTGGTATTAACTTTGATCATCCTTTCCATGAGGAAGGATTCTTCCCTAATGCTTACATTTTGCCAGTTGATGAAAAAGATCCGACGGTAACAAATAAGGCTGTGAAGCATTTACTGACTAACGATATTGAGGTAAAAGAAGCAACGAAAGCATTTACGGTTGATGGAAAAACCTACCCTACAGGAACGTATCTTGTGCAGATGGACCAAGCGAAAGCTGGCTTAGCCAATACAATGCTATGGGATGGTGAAGACATTTCAAACGATACACCGGCTATGTATGATATTTCTGCATGGAGCCTGCCAGAGTTTTGGGGCTTTGAGGCAGTTGAAACTTACAGTCCCGTGGAGGTTACAGCTAAACAGGTTAATCAAGTAACTGTTCAAGGGACTGTGACAGGTAAAGGTCCTTACTTGATTCCGAATAGTTCTGTAAAAGCCGTTGAATTAGTAAATAGCTTGCTTAAACAGGGATTAGCTGTATCGCGCAGTGAATCGGGCAATTTTTATACCACTGCTTCAGCAAATAAAATCTCAGCTGCGGTGAAAGATTCTGGTCTCCAGATTGGTTCAGTTGCAAGTATACCAGGGGACGCTGCTGAGGTATCTAGTTTGCAGGTAGCAATTTTGAAGGATGGCGGTATGGGGAAAGTACAGTCTCACAGCGGGACAAAGCTTGCCTTGAAGAGATTAGGCTTTGAAGTTACAGAAGTGACGCCAGTGGAAGTAGCGGAGAAAGGTTTAGCAGGCTTCGATGTATTTGTTTACAGTGGGACAGAAAGTCTTATTTCTACTAACTTATCTGCTGCAAACAAAGAATTTGGATTCCAAAATGTGGAACAACTAACAGCTTTTGAAGGCAATGTTAACAGTTTTGTTGACAATGGCGGAAAGTATATTGCAGTAGGTGCTGGTGCATCCCGAGCAACCAAAACATTAGGTTTGACCGACAACGAGATTTATAGCGCTGGATCAAACAGTAACGGTATTGTGAAGGTCAATTATGAAGGTACTGGATTAACTGCAGGCTATGACCAGGATGACCTTGGATTTGTTTACCGCCCAGCTTGGTACACGGTTACAGGAAACGATGAAGTAGCGGCTACTCTAGCAAATTCGGATGATTTCTTTGTAGCAGGCCATTGGAGAGGTAACAAAGCAGAGGCAAAGGGTAAAGCTGTCATTGTAAATGAAGAACATAAGGACGTCACTCTAATTGGTTTAGAGGCAGGGTTCCGTGACCACACTGACTATTTGTTCCGACTCCTGTCCAATGCAATATTTGAAAAATAATAATGAGCAAAGCCTGGTCCGACTTTGGACCAGGCTTTTTCTGTTGAAACTTTATATTAATTTGTGACCTAGTTCCATTTTTATAAGACTGTTATTAAGTACCTCTTTATCAATCCCGTTTACTAGATAATATTTTTCTTTATAAATTGCATAAATAATTTTTTTAATATCTTGTTCGTTTTTTTGTAGATTTTTAATAAAAATATTTAATGGAACCTCTTCATCTTCATTATGAAGTGGTGGTTGGAGGTAGCCGATTCCTTCTGACCTTTTAAAACCATTCCTTTTAAAAAATTCATTTCTCTTCTTACAATTATCTTTCTCTTCCTTCGTATTGACCAGATCCTCTGTTTCTGTTTCTAGAATGATTGTGTTTAATGAAGAGTTTCCTGCTGCAATAGCGTCTTCGATAAATAACTCTTCCATTTTTGCTAACGTTTTCGTTCCTCTTCCTTTGCTTCTAGGATGTGGATTTGTTGCGATATAAACAATAAACCCTGCATTAACTTCCTCTAAATAGTGGCCTGTTGCGAAAGAAATAAGTTGTTCCCCTTCAAAACCTATCAGGAAACGAAAATTGTTAGGCTTTCGATGCCGTGCATAATGCAAACCATTTAAAAAAATAGTATGAGGTTCTCTCACAACAATTGGAAATACTAAATCATATAATTTAAAAACCATTTCAATGTGGTTTAAGTTATCTTCTGTTATCTCATCCCAGAGAAAGTTCATAATTAAATCCTCCCCCCTATTAATAGTACAACAACGATGACATTATTGATAAGTGAAGGCCGATGATTCAGCTTTTGAATCAGGCTTTTATTTTTGCAGGTAATCCAATAGCAGTCAGCGAAATACGTATATCATATGGGAAGTGGAGGAGATGGTTGGATGGCATTTACACGGTAAGATGGTGACAGGCACCGCTCGTGGACACTTTCCACTTGAGGCGGACACTATATACAAAAAAAGGATTGAGCAATGTTATTTGCCCAATCCTTTTTATCATGATGATTTTTTTGAAACTCTAATTACGTTGTAAAGGCTGGCTGCTAAACCGCCCCAGAGTATGACCATTCCGACGATCATCATTGTGATTGCACTTGCTGACATGTTATACAGCCCCCTTTTTTAGTTCTGTATTTTTATTAGCTTTCCAGCCTTTAAGAGAGAGGAGGATTCCTCCAACGATACTTACTACGACTACCAGTAACCCTCCGTACATGATGAGGTCTGTAGGGTAGCCCTCATAGTTTTCCTTTAAGTTCTGACGGATGTTGTCAAACATCATATACCCAAGAACAATCGGTGTTACGAAGCTTAAGCAGATTTTCCACCAAGCCCCTACGCGAAGGTCAGATATTGCATTTGCGTGGGATTGCAAACCGCCAAGCCCTTTGAAGAACCAAGCAATTAAAACTAGCTCTACTAATCCTGCTGTAACAACCCCGAAGTTATTGATGAAATAATCGACAACGTCAAGCAAGTATAAGCCGCCATTTGTTGCGAAAAGCAAGGAAATGACAGTTGCAGTTAATCCGCTTGTTAATACTGCTTTTGTACGTGATACATTGAATTTTTCCTGAATACCCGCGACAAATGTTTCCACAATAGAAATCAATGAAGTCATCCCAGCAAATACTAGAGATAAGAAGAACAATACTCCAAAGAATCCATTCATGCCTGGGAATTCGTTAATAATGCTTGGGAAGACAACAAATGCTAAACCAATTCCACTGCTTACTACTTCGTCTACCGCAACACCCTGTTGATTTGCCATAAAACCAAGAGCCGCGAATACACCAATACCAGCTAGTAATTCGAATCCTGAATTGGCGAAAGCCGTAATGAATGCATTATTGTTGATATCGGACTTCTTTGGAAGATAGCTTGAATACGTTAGCATGATTGCAAATCCAATTGATAACGAGAAGAAGATTTGCCCGTATGCTGCAATCCAGACCTTACCGTCGAAAATCATATCCCAGTTTGGCTTAAAAAAGGCGTCTAAACCTTGTGCAGCCCCATCGAGTGTTAAGGCGCGAACCACGATGATTAAAAACATAACTACTAGAGTTGGAAGGAAAATTTTATTTAATTTTTCAATTCCTTTTGATACGCCACGATAAAGGACAAAAAGAGTAACTGCCCAGACAAAAAGGAGTGGAACTACCACACCAGGAACTAATCCACCGATTTGTCCAGGATTTTCAGCAAGCTTCAAAACATCTCCGAATAAAAAGCTGCCAGGGTCTGTTCCCCACTGAGTTCCAAAGGAATAAATAGTGTATTTTACAGCCCATGCGATTATCACTGCATAATACGTACAGATAACGAACGAAATTAGTAGCTGCCACCAACCAAGCCATTCTGCCTTTTTATTGATTCGAAAAAAGGAGAGTGGTGCAGAGCCTCTATATTTATGTCCAATAGTGAATTCCATAATTAAAATAGGAATACCTGCTGTTAAAATCGCGAATAGATAAGGTAAGAAAAAGGCCCCTCCGCCATTTTCATATGCAACTGCAGGAAATCTCCAGATGTTTCCTAAACCAACTGCGGAGCCAACGGCTGCTAAAATAAAACCGTATCGTGACCCCCATTGCTGACGTTTTTCCATAATGTAATCCTCCTTGATGAAATCTATATTATCTATCTTTTACTAAAATTCAGATAATTAATTTGTTATATTAATATATCTATTGTTTTTAGAAATGTCAAATAGTTTATATAAAAAAGTGAGCTTGTATTGATTAAGAGATAAAGAAAAAAAGTGTATTTTTTAATTTGGATAATATTAATATCTTTTAACCATAATAAATACCATTTAATACATCTGGAGGAAATTGGAATATGAAACTTCTGGTTAAGTGGATATTTATAATCGCCAGTAGCTTATCCATAACGTTGACAACCTCTTTAGAAACCTGTGAAGCCAATGGTAATGAAGGGAATGACGATATTAGAAATATCATTTTTTTAATTGGTGATGGCATGGGTGTTTCATTCACATCGGGGTACCGTTATTTCAAAGATAATCCAGCCACTTTTGAACTAGAATCAACAGAATTTGGACCGTACCTTGTTGGTCAGCAGACGACCTACCCGAACGACCCAAGGCATAATGTAACTGATTCTGCTGCTTCAGCAACGGCGATGGCAACCGGTGTGAAGACATATAATGGAGCAATTGGGATTGCCAATGACCACACGAAATTAAAATCAGTCCTCGAAGCGGCTAAGGAAAAAGGGAAGGGAACGGGGCTGGTTGCCACAGCGCAAATGACCCATGGCACTCCTGCAGCTTTTGGTGCTCATGTTGACCAGCGAAAAAACATGAGTTCCATTGCAGATGATTATTTTGATGATTTAGTTAATGGTAAGCATAAAATAGATGTATTGCTTGGCGGTGGTTCAGAATGGTTTATCCGTAAAGATAGGAACCTAGTGGAAGAGTTTGTTAAAGACGGCTACAGCTATGTAACAAACTCAAATGAGATGAACAACAACAAAAGTGCTCAGGTTTTAGGCCTTTTTGCAAAAAGAGGGCTGCTGAAAATGATTGATCGTTCAAACGATACTCCATCTCTTGCTGACATGACTACTTCAGCAATCGAGGCACTAAATCAGAACGCGAACGGGTTTTTTTTAATGGTGGAAGGAAGTCAGATTGACTGGGCAGCACACGATAATGATATCGTGGGTGTGATGAGTGAAATGGAAGATTTCGAGAAAGCATTTAAAGTGGCCATTGATTTTGCCAAAAAGGATGGACATACCTTGGTTATTGCTACAGCAGACCATTCAACCGGCGGTTTTTCTTTAGGTGCGCAAGGACAATACAATTGGTTTAGTTCCGTAATAAATACAGTGAAGGTGACACCAAACTATATGGCTTCAGAGATTGTCAAAGGGGCAGGTGTGAAAGATACGTTAACGAAATATATTGAGCTTCCTTTAACAAAAAACGAAATAAGATATGTTGAAAGAGCAGCTAGAACGCAAAATGCAAGAAACATCGACAATGCCATTGAAGAAATCATTAACACCCGTTCCTACACAGGCTGGACAACCAGTGGACACACAGGCGAAGACGTAAACGTCTATGCTTACGGACCAGGAAGCGAGCGCCTAAAAGGCCAAATCGACAATACCGACCATGCTAAAATCATCTTTGATATACTTCGTTGAGGTAGGTAAAATCGTTGGTGCCTGTCACCTAGTGATGTCACTTGGTGACAGGCACCGCTCGTGGACACTGTCCACCTCAGGCGGACAGTGGGGTTTCGAACCTGTAACATTTGCTAATTTCTTCACATTCGGGTGCTCTTTTTTATTAATACCAATTTTATAATGGTGATAAGATATTAAAATTCGGAGGAGCACTCTATTTATGAATAAATTAGTAAAGGGCACGGTTTTGACTCTTTTACTGTGTATTGGTTTGTCGGCTTGTGGAGAGAAGGAGAAGGTGATGGCGCCAACGAATCTGTCAACTGAGCAGAGTGAAGCACGAGGGAATGAAATTGATCCTGAGGAGCTTCTAACGAGCCTTCGAAATCATACCAATCTTGTTCAAATCGGTGTTGTACCAATACCTGCGGATAATCCGATGAAGCCTGAAGTGCTTGAACTTGGGCAAATGTTGTTTTTTGACCCGCGTTTATCAGGGAATAATGAGGTAAGCTGCCAGACTTGCCATGATCCAAATATGGGTTATGGAGATAATCAGCCTACTTTTGATAAATATACTGGCGGCAATGGAGCTAGAAACAGCCCAACTGTGATTAATTCAGGTTATTACACATCTAATTTTTGGGATGGCCGAGCAGCGTCACTAGAGGAACAAGCTCTGGGACCGATTCAAAATCCCGATGAGATGAATCAGCCTCTTGACGAACTCATAAAAGAATTATCAGCCATTAAAGGATATCAGGAACGTTTTCAGGCTGCATTTCCTGATGGAATCACACAGCAAAATGTTGCTAAATCTCTAGCTGCTTTCCAACGGCAAATTGTTGTAAAGGATACTCCTTACGACAGGTTCCTTGAAGGGGACACAAAGGCATTAACAAAACAAGAACTCAGCGGGTTAAGATTATTCACAGGAAAAGCATTTTGCGTGACCTGCCACAATGGACCGAATCTCTCTGATAACAATTTCTACAATATAGGTCTTGATACAGAGGACAAGGGCCGCCAAGCAGTAACTGGGCAGGAAGGGGATTTAGGCAGAATTCGCACCCCTGGATTATATGGAATTACCGATACAGCACCATATATGCGGGATGGCAGTCTGGCAACGCTTGAGGAAGTAATCGACTACTATGACCGCGGCGGGGATAGCCATCCTAATAAGAGCTTTTTTATCCAAAAATTTATGAGTCCGATTGGTTTAATAGACCAGGAGAAGGAAGATTTACTAGCGTTTCTAAAAACCTTGGGTGGAAAGCCGCCGATTTTTATAAAACCAGAACTTCCATAATATAAATAAGTCCTGAGTTAAGTTGCCTTATAAGCGCAACCTAGACTCAGGACTTTATTATATCGAGGTTTCCAACTTTTTAACTACCTTTTTATAATGTTTAATAGAAGTAAGTTTGCCAGTATAGGAAGCATGCTTTTTATAATCTAAAGAAATAAACATGATTGTAAGCTTCGGGAAAAATTTCTTAGACCGGAACCGAAGGTCTTTCCAATAAATGAAATATCCGCTTTTTCTCTTTTGAACAAAAGGGTAGGCGAAGTGGGTACTTCTTAGAAAGCTTTCTACTTCAGGGTTCTGACTGCTATCGATTACTAACCCTGGGTATTCTACTTTTTTGGAAAAAGTATGTTCGATCCAAAACTCGCCCATTGAGTAAGAACCAAATAAAAAGTCCTGATTGGTTTCAATGAGAATATTCCAGTGGAATGGTGATATTTTAGGGATCATTTTTACCCGGAACGCATTTTGAAAGTGCTGTGAAAGCTTCCATTTCGTGTATTGTGTAAAAATGAGCCGAGCCAGCAGGTAAACAACCATTGCTAGATAAATGAAAGTAAAGACTCTCCCAGTTTCAAAAAAAGGAAGCAGGCTAAATCCAAGAATATGGAGCATGATGATATATGGGTCGATTAAGGGGAGGAAATCTAAAGACAGCCATTTTTCAGAAAATGGGCGCAGTGCTTGCGCCCCATTCACATTAAACAAATCTAAAAGAACGTGTAAGGTAACGGCAAGCAATATCCATAAAAACAAGTGGGACATAGAGCTGCCTGGGAAGAATGGCAAAATGGCAGCTGTAGTAAGTATGCTCCATAAAGGAATTGCCGGCAGGGAGTGCGACCACCCTCGGTGATTTCGGAAATAACTGCTTTTCCCCTTCAATCGATAGAAAAAATCAAAATCCGGTGCGTTGGAACCCACTACTGTTCCGACAAGGACAGCAGTCGATAAGGCGCTATTAGTTGAAATCACTGGATCCATTTGAGCAAGAGCACCTAAGCCGAAACCGATGATGATGTGAGAAACTGTATCCATCCATATTCCTCCTTACCGATAATACTTCATGCATAAATTTTCTTTGATGGTTCTTCGATAACGGCAGAATAATGGTTTAGCAGGTTATCAAATATCTGATCCCACCTTTGAGTAAGTGCATACTTCCTAGCATTTAACGACATTTGATTCCGGAAAGGGTCATTTCCTAACAACTGAACAATACGGGTAACAAAATCTTCTGCATTACCTGGCTCACACAATTGTCCATTAACCCCGTTTGCAATAATATGTTTCACTCCGCCAGCATTCGCCCCGATTACCGGTGTTCCACTTGCAAGAGCCTCTAACGCAACATTTCCAAACGTTTCAGTGGGAGAAGGAAAAATGAATAGGTCTGTAGCTGAATAGACCTCAGCTAATTCAGCACCTTTTAAATATCCAGTAAAAGTCATGTTTGGCAGTGCAACCTGTTGAAGTTCTTCTAGTAAGGGACCGTCTCCCGCAATTAACCAATGTACCTGTTTATTGATCTCAGGTGGCAAGGAGTTTACGACTTTCATAAGAGTTTTTAAATCTTTTTCAGGTGCCAGCCTGCCAACATAGGTGAGGAGAAATTTTTTAGAAATTCCGTAACGATTAAGAACAACCTCTTTTTGATAATTTGGATGATATAGCTGACAATCGACGCCCCTTGGAAAAATTTCCAAATTTCTAAACCCGCGGTTTTTCAGTTTTTCCAGTGTATCAATGGAAGGGACAAAGAGCTTTTTTAAAGGACTATGAAACCATTTCATGTATTTCCAAAGAGGGTTAGAAAGGAACTCAAGGTCATAAAAATGTAAATAGTCATTGAAATCGGTGTGATAGGAGCCGACAATTGGGATGTTATATTTTTTGGCAAAGTAAAGACCACAAAGGCCAACCGTAAACGGAGTTGCTACATGAATCAAATCAGGTGAGAACTGCTCGATTTCTGATTTAACCTGAGTAAAGTTTGGGAACGCTAATCGGCATTCAGGATAAAGGAAAAAGGATCGACTTTTTAACCGATGAATATGTTCGGAAACATATTCATTTGAAACGGGATTAGGTGCAAATACTTTATAGGAAATATGCTGCCCCTCAAGATAGTTTGTAAATTTTTTGAGGGTTTGGGCAACCCCGTTTATATCCGGATAAAAGGTGTCAGAGAAAATAGCAATTTTCATATAAACCCCTCCTTCGCAGTTTTCAAATCATTTTATGATAAAAAATAAAAGCAAAGGCTGCCGAAGAACGCCCCGAGAGTTCCTCCTGCAATGACGTCTGATGGATAATGCAGGCCAAGATAGATTCTTGATATCCCGACACATATTCCTAGAGGAATTAGAACTGCGGCTAGAACAGGGTTTAGAATAACAAATGGAACAATGACTGAGAATACGGCTGTTGTATGACCAGACGGGAAAGAATGATCCTTTAATGGGTTCGGTAAAATCTTTGTTGTTTCAAATAATAAATAGGGCCTTTTACGAGGGAAAAGCTTCTTTACCACTTGAACCGGTATATGACTTAGCGCTAGGGATGCCGCGCTAGATACCGCTGTAAGTCTGGTTGCACCCGATGTAAAAATGATGAGTAACAGGGTCGTTACACTTATAAACCATGCCCCTCCTATTCCGGTAATCGTACGAAAAAAGAGATTAATAATTTTTTTGTCAAAATGGCTATTGATCTCTTGAAAAACCCTGCATTCAAAATGATAAAAGGATTGGATTATTCTCATCATGATTGTGTCTCCCTTATGTTAAAGACGTTGGGCGGGCTTAGCATTTAATATAGTTGGTCTTCCAATGGATACGTAAGTAATCGGATATCGTTGAATGTCTTTTAGTGCGTAACAATTTCGTCCATCGAAAATAATCGGTTCCTTCATATAGGCGATGTAAGCATCCAATGGAAGGTGCTTTATTTGGTCCCACTCTGTTGCAATGACAGCAAAGTCAGCCTCTTTCAGCGCTTCATGAATATTGGTTGTATACTCAATTGAATTTCCAATTAGCTTATGGGCATTGGGAATCGCAATCGGGTCATAAGCAGTGACCATAGAACCTTCTTCAAGTAATTCTTTAATAATGGTTAAGGAAACCGCTTCTCGGACATCATCTGTTTCTGGTTTAAAAGCGAGCCCAAGTACTGCTGCTTTTTTCCCTTTTAATGATCCGAACATTTCTTTTGCCTTCCTCACTAGAAGAGAATGCTGATGCTGATTTACCTTAATGACCGATTCCAGTAATTCGAAGGGATGCTGGACATTACCTGCCAGTTGAACGAGAGCCTTTGTGTCCTTAGGAAAGCATGACCCTCCATAACCAACTCCAGGCTGAAGATAGTTAGCTCCAATTCGTTTATCCATTCCCATCCCATAACAGACTTCCTCAATATTTGCGCCAACCTTTTCGCAGAGATTGGCAATTTCATTGATAAAGCTTATCTTCGTGGCAAGAAAGGCATTGGAGGCATATTTAATCATCTCAGCACTTTTAATATCCGTCACAACTATCGGTATTTTTAATGGAAGATAGAGCTGCTCCATAATGGATGCTGCTTCCGGGTTATCTGCACCAATTACGATTCGATCTCCTAAATAGAAGTCCATTATTGCTGAACCCTCGCGAAGAAATTCAGGGTTTGATACAACATCCACTTTAAGGTGGCGGGGCTTGCGGTTCTGGAAAATTTGTTTGATAATTTCGTTTGTTCCAACTGGAACGGTACTTTTTGTACAGACAATGACATCATTCTCGATATTTTCAGCAATGTGGTAGGAAGCAATATAAATATAGGATAAGTCAACAGATCCATCCTTTTTTTCAGGAGTTCCAACCGCAATAAAAATGATTTCAGCGTCACGATAGGCTTGCCTTGGGTTCGTCGAAAACCGAAGTTTACCGCTAGCGAGGTTCTTTTCTAATAAAGGTTCCAGTCCAGGCTCAAAGAATGGCGATTGTCCTTTTTCGAGCATTTCTATTTTCTCTTTTTGAGTATCTAAACAGGTTACTTGGTGACCTGCTTCAGCGAAACATACTGCTGTAACTAGCCCAACATTTCCTGCTCCTGCAACTGTAATCCTCATTTTATCCCTCCAAATAATAGCGTTTGATTAATTTTATCTGAAAAGTTTGAAATTTTTCTTAACCTAGTGTTAAGAGAGTGTAAAGACTTTGTATAGTTGGAAGGGAACTAGCGTTTTACTGGCTAAAATAAAGTAAAGACCTGAGCCCTGGTGCGTTTTTAGTGAACGCAACATGGCTCAGGTCCCTATTTTGTGTATCGGTTGGCATAGCTTGAGGCAACAAAGGCATTTGGCTTTATCTTTGGTTCGACCCCCATGGATTCCATTCTGGCTACCATTTCTTTCACGAATTCTCTTGTTTTATTGCGTTTTCCTGCTCCGATATCAATATGACCTTCCATGGTGAAAGTTGCCCCTTGATAGACAAAGGGAAGGACGATATTGATTAGCCGTGTTTTTCTTTCCTCCGTAAATAAGGCCACTATGTCCTCTGTTAATGACAGCTCAAAGGAAATCCGCTCATGAAGATGTGTCATTTTTCTTGGAATCACGATCTTCCTAATGCAAGCCCATGCGCCTTTACCTTCATTTTGAATGACAATACCCGTAATAAAAATGGTATGACGTTTATGGACCTGTGAATCCGTTCCAACCATTAAGCGAAAATTCCCGCTGGGAGCTAAATTCATGAATTTTACAATATGTTCGAAAACCTGTTCAAACGACATACTTTTTTCACGGAGATTCTGAAACGAATAATCAAAAACCTGATAATTTTTCATTTAGAACACCACATCTTTCCTTTCGTTATTATAATAACTCTTACAATTCTTAATATTATTTTATGGAATAAAAATTATTCTTGTGCAGCAGTAATGGGACATAGCCAAACAAAGTTGTCTAATACCATTTATACCAAGTCCCAAAAAGGCTTTTGCCCCTTAAATAGAACGATGTTAATTTTTCGTAAATGAACCGCCAACTGTCCACCTGGGGTGGAAAGTGTCTTTCTGTGGTGCCTGTCACCTCTTAATGTCTCTTTTTAATGTCCCCCTTTTTAAAAAATATTGTAGGAACAAGTTCTTTTGTTGTACTATGACTTTATTAGTTTTTTATGGATTGGAGAGTGTGTAAAGTTGACGGAGAGTTTTGAGAGACAGATTTTGACTTGGTTTGAACATTTTCACGCTCACCCCGAGGTTAGCTGGAAAGAGGTTAAAACGACCCAAGCAATTGCGGATATTTTAGATAATTTGGATGTTACATACCGTCGATTTGATGATGTAACTGGACTTATAGCGGAAATCGGTGAGGGAGAAGAAGTGGTTGCTGTCCGAGCGGAAATAGATGCTTTATGGCAGGAGGTGGACGGAATTTGGCAGGGGAATCATTCCTGTGGTCACGACGCCATTATCTCTATGGTGCTAGGAGCACTACTTTATTTGAAGAATCAGCGTCTCACTAAGAAGCTGCGTTTTATTTTTCAGCCTGCTGAGGAAAAAGGGAACGGTTCGATTGCGATGATCGAGAGGGGAGCGATCGATAACGTTAGCCACTTATTCGGTATTCACCTTCGACCAATAGAAGAGCTGCCCATGGGACGAGTCTCAGCTTCTATTCATCACGGAGCAGCGATCTTTTTAGAAGGTAAAGTTCACGGTGAGGACGCGCACGGTGCCAGGCCGCACCAAGGCAAAAATGCTCTTGATGTGATTGTTGGACTGCACCAGTTCGTCAAGTCTATTTATCTTTCACCGTTTGAGGCCTATTCTGCAAAACTAACAAAAGTGATCGCCGGCGGAGAAAGCTTAAACATTATTCCGGGTTCAGCCGAATTTGCAATTGATGTCCGGGCACAAAAAAATGAAGTTCTAGGAAAACTTAAGGACCAAATCGATCACGGAATTAACAGCTTAAAGGACCTTTATGGGGTCGATATCGAATGGAAATGGAGCGATTTTACTCCTGGAGCAGAGGTTTCTGCTGGGGCGGAGGCGATTGCCGAAGAAGCGATTCTGAATGTTGCTGGTCGAGAGGCGCTTGCACCACCCGTTATCACATCTGGCAGTGATGATTTCCATTTTTATACCGTTAAGAATCCAAAGTTAAAAGCAGCCATGATTGGGGTGGGGGCGGACCTTCAACCAGGGTTACATCATCCTAAAATGACGTTTAATCAATCAACCCTAGATCTTGGAGCACGTATTCTAGCTGAAACGCTGCTGAGAGCCTAAAAAAGAATAAGATAAACTTCTCGGTGCCTGTTACCATCCATGTTGGTGACAGGCACCAATTTTTTATAACAAAGATTTAATTTCTCTGATTTGTTCGATATGCCGCTCTTCGTGAAGATAGATTAAGTCAACCCATTGGTCTAAAGGTGTGTAGCCAAATAGAGGGTGCTTGGTGGATTTTTCTTTTAGGATGGACTTATCTTCAAGCTGATTATAAAACTCAAAAAATAGGTTCCTTGATTGATTTAAAAGCTCTGTAATTTTCTCCAGATACAACGGCTCATCGCCAGGGACAACCATATCAGGTGCCTTTGCCTTCTGAGAGCGGTCAACTGCCAGCTGAATAGGCTTCGGCTCTGCCTTTTTTCCATTGCTTTTATTAAGACCGTAAATAATCGCTTGTGTAAAAATGCTTTCAGATAAGTACAAATGATGACACACCTGAGCAATACTCCAAGTTTCGGTGTCGGGCTTTTTATTCAGCATTTCATAGCTTAAACCGGAAATTTCATTTAACAGCCTATTCCTTGTTTCAGTTAGATTTTCCGTAACCAGTGTCTTAATATCAATCACGCTCCTCAAATAAACATTCAGTATTGTTTATATTCACCATAAGAGAAAAGTATTCCATGTAAAAGACACCATCCTAATGGATGATGACTTCTTTAGATCTCCTGTTTAGCCGTACGCATATCGTTGTTTTTAACGTAGAAAATGATAGTCGTAACGATGGCTAGTAACCCATAAAGGACACACATTAACTGCAAACCTATGAAATCTAGGAGGAATCCAGTCAATAGCAGGACCACTTGGAAGCCAATTCGATCGAGCATGTTGCGGAACGAGAAAAATCTTCCGTGAAAATCCTTTGGAACCTTTGTTTGGAAAATCGTTGATGCCGTTGGAAAAAAGCAGCCAACTGAAAAACCAAAAACGAGGAATGCTGCTATGGTTACGGTAAATACATCCGCAAAATAAAGCATAATCTGGGAAAAGCCAACCAGGAGAGAGCTGCCAAATAATATTTTGTAAGGCGAGAATTTTTCACTGATTTTTTTAATAAAAAGGGCTCCTATCATAAAGGAAATTCCTTCTGCTGCGTATATATAGCCTTTGATTGCTGAACTATCTTGCAGCTCACTAATATTGATGACTAGAAGGTTGAACCCCCCTAGAAACAATAGGGGAACAAGGGTCATTAATAGCGTCATAAAAACAATCGGCACACCTTTTATTACAGGCAATACATCTTTAAAACTAGTTTTTCCACTGGTATTTTTTCTTGTTGAGGGTGTATCATTATTTTCTTCGAAATTTAGGAAACAGGTTAGGATTAGTAATGCAAGGTATGCCACTAAAGAGCTAATATAGAGCATGGATAAGGGCAGTAGTACCAAGAGAATCCCTGCAACCGCTGTTCCAATAATCCGCGACAGAGTAGACACATTCATATGAACTCCATTGAGCTGGAGTAAATCCTTATCTTTTACAATAAGAGGAATCGCTGCTTGCAGTGCTGGAAAGTAGAAGGCAGCGGAGATCTGAATAGATACGAAAAAGACGAGCATCCACCAAACAGATCCTGTAGCTATCGCGATAAGCATGAAAACGACACTGATCGTACGCAATACCCCTGACCATAGCATGACGGTTTTTTTACTTTTTTGGTCGGTGATTTTGCCGGCATAGGGGCCGACGATAATACCTGCTACTAGCCCAGTAGCCATAAGAAGTGATTTTAGGAAATCAGAAGGTATCTTTTCCTGCATGAACTCTAAATTCCCAATAATCCCAAGCCATAAGCCAAGACCAGCAATAAATTCCCCTGTTAAAATAATCCAAACATTTCTGTTTTTCCACATAGGCACGAGCCTCTCAGTCTTTAAATATAATATTCATCCAATCACAATAATAATCTAATTGCTAATAGAATAGAATCATTACTTTTACTTAGTTGGGTTTTTGAAAAATTTTTTTTAACACTTGTCCTCTTTTTCACCAAGTTTTCACCATTGTCCTATAAACTTCAAACTATCAAGAACGAAAGGAGGAAAAATAGAGATGAATACGAGAGTTAAACTAGCCATTTTCTGGGGTGTGATCATTACTGCTGCACTGGTTGTAATTAATTTCTTCCTGCATTTATTAGGAGGACGTCAAACGAATGTGGTGTTCCAAAATGGATTTCGACCTGAAGGGCGGGGGCACCATGGAGGAAGGGGACCTCACCAGTTTATGAATGGTCCTCATCACGGAGGAGAATTTTCTTGGCTTGGACTTTTATTTTTTCTGATTATTGGACTAGCTGTTTTAGTTCTAATCGTGAAATGGGTTAGAAGGAAAGCAAAAAATTCTGCTATGCAGCAGTTCATTGATACACCTGTAGTAGGTTCACATATTCCAATCATCAATCAAAATGCGAGCATGCTAGACCAGTGGGAAAAAAATATAACTAAAAAAGGAGAATAGCGAAAATGGGTATTTTTAAAAGAGTAAAAACAATTACGAAGGCTGAAATTAATGGATTATTAGATGGGATGGAAGATCCAATTGCGATGTTGAATGAATATTCAAGAGAATTGGAGCAGGAAATTCTGAAAGGTCAAAAAGCATTATCACAGCAATATCTGGTTGAGAAGAAACAAGCAGCTTTACTGTTAGAAACAGAAGAATTGATTACAAAAAGAACTCGTCAGGTCAGACTTGCCATTGAACAAGAAGAGGATACAATCGCTAAATTAGCTGTTCAGGAAAAACTCCTTCATGAAAAACAAATTAACCTGTATCAGCAGCAATTTGAGGCTATTAAGGAACAAACTCAAATCTTAATAGAGAAATTGAATCAGTTGAAGGAAACCTATAATGAATTGCAGCATAAGAAAATTTTATTAGCTTCCCGTGCAAATGTGGCTCAGTCTATTAAACAGATTCAAAAAGCGACGGTTACCTTCCAAACAGATAACATTGCAAGAGGAGTTGCACGTGCGGAAGAGCGTATTATGTTGATGGAGGCTCAGGTCCAAGCTGGCAGTCAGTTCTCCAGCCCTTTAGCGCAGCATGATGCCGCATTTCAAAATTATATAAGAGAAGAAGAGCTCGAACAGGAACTTGAAAAACTAAAACGCGAAAAAGTGACATTGTAGGGATAACGAGAGAAAGGAGGCACTCTTTGAAGGATGGGTGCTTCTTTTTCTTTGGCTCTGTTAAAACTGCATGTTGATTTCACTGTGTTTGGAAAATAAGCGGAGAATTTCCGTTTAAATTGGGAAATACCAATATTTCCTTAAAAATAAGCGGAGTTTTTCCGCTTATTGTATCCAAATCCTTGGAATTTGTCTTATTTAAAGCAGTTAACCGGAATATCTCCGCTTATATCTGCTTCTTAAGCTTCCTCTATATACAATAGCTGGAAATTCTCCGCCTATGAATTCTTAACCCTACACGAAAATCAACAATGAATAATAACAGAGCCCTTTTCTTTATATAAATGGAAAGGAGAATTCAACGTGAGTACTACAAGCCTTATACTGCTATATTTGGCCGCGGCGCTGGCTATTAGCAGGCTTCCTATGTTTAGAGTTTATTTTTCCCTATGTAATACACTAATTGAGAAAATCATTCATGTTTTAGCCGTTGTGGTTACGAGAGAAGGAAAATCAAATAAAATTAAATTGTACAAAAACGGATCAGGCGAGACAACAAGCAATGTCAATTCGAAAATCAAAAAGGTAATGATTGTTTATATTGGATATACAGGTACTTTGATAATAGCATTGGGTTTATTTTATTTACTATCATCATATAAGTTTCTTTTCGTTATTTATTTCTTTATTGGTCTCCTGGTGATCTCTATTTTACTCTGGATTCGAAACTTTTTCGGGGTTATATGGGCGTTATCATTTGTCGTGCTATTAGCTGTACCACTGTATTGCAGAAATGAACTAGCGATTATGCATATTAGTATCTTTTTATCCTCACTTATTCTCATTCAAGCTATTATAAATGCCTTACAGGTAATAAGACAAAGTTTTAATACCGAAGGAAAACCGGGAGCTAAAACAAAAATAGCGAGGATACCAGCTATTATTTGTGGAGTCGCCCTGCTTGGCCAGTCGCTCTATGCAACTTATTTTATATTCAATCATGTTCTAAAATATAAGGTGGCTATGATAAGATTTGAGTTGTTAGAGATTTACCAGATAATGGAGAAGTTTATCACCTGATTAAGGAGTTACTGAAATCATGAAAATTTTATTAGCAGAAGACGATTCACAGCTTGGTGAACTAATTGTATATATGCTAACGAAAAGTGGATACAACGTAGAGTGGGTGATGGAAGGGGAAGATGCGTATTATTACGCTTCCAATGCACACTATGATGTCTTAATCCTGGATTGGATGATGCCAAACGGCGATGGAGTAGATGTCTGCCGCAGATTACGGAAACAAGGATACCCGGGAGCCATCCTGATGCTGACGGCTAAGGATACGGTAGAAGACCGAATTGAGGGTTTGGATTCTGGAGCGGATGATTACCTTGTTAAGCCTTTTGAAATAGGGGAATTGCAGGCACGATTGCGGGCACTTTCACGGCGTAATTATGCACCTCTTTTAGAAGAGGAAATTAAGTTACAGGATCTAGTGCTGAATCGAAACGGCCATTTCTTTCGATTTGGGAGCGAAGAAATCCAGTTAAGTCCCAGGGAGTATCAACTATTAGATTTATTGGTCCAAAATAAAGGACAAGTCATCCCGCGCGAGGTTATTCTTGAGCGAATTTGGGGGCTGGATTCTGATGTTGCGCCTAAGACGATTGATGCAACCGTTAAATTAATCCGGAAAAAGTTAGATAAGGCGGGGAAACAAGAGTTAATACAAAGTGTAAGAGGGGTAGGGTATAAGCTTGAAAATTAATCTTCTTTCATTCTTCCGGTTATTAACAAACTTTGGTGAGAGGGATGTTTTTAAAAGTACCCAAGGCTGGCTTACCCGCATTTATAGTGGATTGCTTATTATATTTCTCATCCTGTTTATTATGATTGTTTATTCAGTCCTTTATTTTAGTCTTCTTAGGAATCAGGAGACTGAACTTGAAACATTAGTGAAGCAGGAAGCAGGTTTCCTTGAGGATTATTTAACAACAAATGAAAAAAGTGATTTTCGCGGGATTCAAAATCAAGAAGTGGTATTTGCAGGGGTTAATCAATTATTTTATTATGTTGTGAATTCAAATGGAGAATTGATTATGGGAAACGAAGCAGATCAGCGCATAAGATCTGCTGTGTTAGAAATTTTGAATCGCAGTGGCCTCAATGATGGAGAGATTCTTAAGGAAACACTTCATCTAGAAAGAAACGAGAGAGGCAGAGGAAAACCGGGCGAATTTTTTCAGCGTGAGCCTGAGAGAGATATCACCCTAATCATTGCCAGCCAGTCGATATACGATAATGGCCGTTTTGTGGGTAAATTGTTTATTGGAAAGGATATTACCTTTGCCTATCAGCTTTTCCACTGGTTATTGATTATCCTTTTAATAATTGGATTTGTGTTTGTCGGTGTGGCCCTATTTATTAGTGCAGCGATGTCCAAAAAAGCTATGATACCGATTAGCAGAGCGTTTTCGAGACAGCGGGAGTTTGTTGCAGACGCATCGCACGAGCTCCGAACTCCATTAAGCGTGCTGTTATCGTCGCTCGACGCCATAGAAATGACGATAGATACCAAGAAAGAGGAATTTGCCGGTAAACTGCTTTCTAATATGAGGCAGGAAGTGAAACGGATGACAGGTTTGGTAAGTGACTTGTTAACACTGGCACGTTCAGATTCAAATATCATCGAGCGAAGATCAGAGACGTTTGACTTTCTTCCTCATGCCGAGAAAGCGATAGAATCTGTCCAGCCATTAGCTGACACAAAGCAGATTACCCTTCATTTAGAAGCTCCTGATAGCTTGATAACAAAGGGAGATCCGGAAAGATTATCTCAATTATTATATATCCTTTTAGACAATGCCATTAAATACACACCGAATCAAGGTAAAGTATCGCTCTTGCTTTCACGGGAAGGGCAGGAAATGTGTATCAGAGTTAAGGATACGGGAGTCGGAATTAAGAAAGAAGATTACCATCGCATTTTTGAACGTTTCTATCGAGCAGACAAATCCCGTTCACGGCAAATGGGAGGGCATGGATTAGGACTATCCATCGCCAAATGGATCGTCGAAACACACAACGGAACAATAAACATATCAAGTGAAATCGGAAAAGGAACACAGTTTACCATTCGTATTCCACTGAATTAGTAGGCTGTTTTTAAGGTGCCTGTCACCACTCGTGGACACTTTCCACCTGAGGCGGACAGTCTGAATGGAAAATGCCTGATCCTCTATAAAGGGTCAGGCATTTTTTTGTGGCCTCACTGATAGGTGTTTGCTACAACTGTACTCTTTAGGAGGAAATTATCGGAATCGTTAGAATTAAAAAACAAATTATTCCGACTTGACTGATAGGAATATATAGTCTAATATTCTCATAGACTAATTTACGCAACACGAAATATATTGAACATAAGGGGGGAACAAGATGAATGCATTTCTAATTATTGTGAATGTTGCAGTATTGCTTTTACTCATGGTCGGTTTACGCATGATGGCAAAGAAACATGTATCATTCTCAAAACGTGTATTCACTGGTTTAGGTTTAGGTCTTATTTTTGGTTTTATAATTCATTTAATTTATGGTACAGATTCCGAGGTTACAACGGAATCAATGGCATGGTTTAATATTGTAGGATCAGGTTACGTTAAGTTATTACAAATGGTGGTTATGCCGCTTGTATTCATTTCAATTGTAGGAGCTTTTACAAAATTAAAATTAACCAAGAATATCGGAAAAATCAGCATCCTTGTAATAGGGATTTTACTTGGAACCACCGCTATTTCTGCAGCAATTGGTATTGGTACCTCATTAGGCTTTGGTCTAGATGGTATCGAACTGACTGAAGGTGAAGAAGAAGCGGCACGAAATGCTGCCTTAGAGGAAAGAGTTGTTACGGTTGAAACTATGACCATTCCTCAACAAATTCTTGAGTTCTTCCCAGCTAATCCGTTTGCGGATTTAACAGGTGCTCGTGCAACTTCAACGATTGCGGTTGTTATCTTTGCGGCTTTTATCGGGGTGGCCTACCTTGGAGTAAAACGTAAAGAGCCAGAACATGCTGAACTTTTCGCAAAAATTATTGATACTCTGTACGTGGTTACTATGAGAATTGTTACGTTAATCCTTCGATTAACACCATATGGTATTTTAGCCATTATTACAAAGGTTGCAGCAACAAGTAACTATGACGCGATTGTAAAATTAGGAAAGTTTGTTATCGCTTCTTATGTAGCACTTATTCTTGTGTTTATTGTTCATTTACTGTTATTAGCAATCGCAAAAATTAACCCAGTTAATTTTGTGAAGAAGGCTTTACCAACTTTAACATTTGCCTTCACTTCTCGTTCAAGTGCAGGAACACTGCCTTTAACGATTAAAACGCAAACAAAAGACCTAGGTGTTTCTGAAGGGATTGCAAACTTTGCAGGTTCCTTTGGTCTAACAATCGGTCAAAATGGATGTGCAGGGGTTTATCCGGCAATGTTAGCTGTTATGGTTGCACCAGCAGCAGGAATTGACCCACTAAGCCCTGGATTCATTATTTCATTGATTCTTGTTGTGGCAATTAGTTCATTCGGTGTAGCAGGAGTGGGCGGCGGTGCAACATTCGCAGCGCTAATCGTTCTATCTGTTATGAACCTTCCAGTTGCTATCGTGGGTCTCCTAATCTCAGTTGAACCGTTAATCGACATGGGACGTACAGCCCTAAACGTAAGCGGATCAATCACATCCGGAGTCCTAACAAGCAAAGCAACAGGGGAATTCGATAAAGAAGTATATCAACAACCAAAAATTGTTGAAGCATAAAAATCAGTGACAATAAAAAGGTGACAGGCACCACTCGTGGACACAGTCCGTGTGGTATGGACACTTTGGGAATTACTGGATAGTCCTTGTGGCTATCCAGTTTTTTTAGGCTAAATAATTAATTAAACGTTTGATTAGATTGGAAGGTAAACTAATCAATCGATTGATTAAATGGTCTCGGACCCTTGGGAATAGTGTGTTTATTTAAAAATAGTAGTCTTCTATGAAAGCTAATTAAACGTTTGATTAAATCGGTTATTAAATTAATCAAACGATTGATTAATTAAACCACATGAAGAAACAATCCCTTCAATCTTACTATTGCCGAGACTGCCCTTGTACTCAATCTTTTTTCCCAATGCCATGCATGATAAATTGTATAGTCCGCTCAATTTCAAGCTCATCATCCCAATCCAACTGGGGGAATAGGAGATAACGGGAAAATAAGAAGCCAAGTATATTGGTAATGGTTAACCTAGCGATACTTTCTGGGGGCATTTCAATTAATAGTCCTTTTTCCTGATAGCCAATGATCACTTTTTCAACGGAGTTAAAGATATTTTTTACAACCAGTTCAAGAAATTGTTCACGCAATTCCGGCTGAAAAGGAATCTCTTGAAACATAATTTTCACCACAGGAAGCATTCGGATGAGAAGGTCTCTTCTGTTTTCTATCGTTGCCCGCAAGAATTCCTCTACTGTTTCAAATTCCCGATTGAGTACCTTATTAAAATCCTTTACCACTAATGGAGCAATGAACTTTGTCATTAACGGAGCAACAATCGAAACCAATAAGTCCTTCTTCGTTTTGTAATGCCGAAAAATCGTTCCTTCCGCTACTCCAGCCTTTTTGGCAATTTCACTTGTAGAAGAAGCGGCATAGCCTTTTTCAGAAAAGGTTTCAATAGCGGCTACAATGATTTTTTTTTGTTTATCTGTCAATTTATCTTCATCAAATAACTGCTGCAGCATTAATTCTTCTTCAGTCATTATTAACTCCTTTATTCATCAAAAATGAACCATATTAAATCTTTCGATATTTCTTCAATGCTACTACATTTAAAACAATGAAGACAAGGGCATAGCCTAACAAAGCTAAAAGCTCATTCGTGATTTCGCTTAATCCCGAACCTTTATACATAACCTCAACTAACGCGTTTCCGCCATAATACATCGGCATACATTTAGCAAGAATCTGCATCCACCCAGCCATAGACTCAAATGGAAAGATTCCAGCAAAAAAGACCTGAGGGATGATAGCTATCGGAATAAATTGCATCATTTGAAACTCGGAATTGGCGAAGGACGACAATAGAATGCCAAGTGATAACGCCACTAATGCAAGGGTTAAATTTATAATTACAACATTCCAGAATGAACCTACCAGCGTGATATCTAAAACTTTTACAGCATACGTTACGACAATGATGGTTTGAATCACTGCAAATAATCCATATCCCAGCAAATAACCAAAAACAATATCTCTTCTTTGGATAGGTGTAGCCAGTAATCGTTCAAGGGTACCAGTAGTACGTTCCGCAGCAAAGCAATCCCAGAAATTAAGAACACGAAGAAGAATACAAAGAATCCAACGAGTATCGGGCTTAACTGGTCAAAAAAGATGGTATCTTCATCTCCATAAATATAAGAGGTATTCAGTTCAGGTGTTTTTCCAATCTCCATTTTTAGTGGATCCACTGGCAGCATACTCTGGATATCTTTCATGAATGTGGAAAATTTCAACGTTTGTTCTTTTGCCTTCTCAGCCGCAATAGCTTGTAGGACTTTCGCTTGTAAACCCTTTGCTAATGTAGGCTGGTCGTTAGTAAGAGTCAAGGATATATCTTCACCATTAACTTGAAGAATACCATCTAGGTCTTTGTTAAGTAAAAGGTCTTTAGTATTCTCTTCAACCTGTATGATCCTAATGTCGCTATCTTTTAATCTTTCTACTAGTGCATTATCTGCATTAATTACACCAAGTCTTGGATCCACCGTATTTCCAGAAAGCAGATAATTCAGCAGCGTTAAAACGAGTAAGGGAGCAACCATCATCAATGCTAAAGCTCTTTTATCACGTACCATTTGATGAAATATCCGTTTTACCATGGCTGATATTCTCATAGCTGGTTACCCCCTGCTTTTAAAAATACATCTTCTAAACTGGTGATCCCATATTGATTCTTCAACTGCGAAGGTGAGCCGCTAGTGATAATTTCACCATCACGTACCATAGCGAGACAATCACACTTTTCTGCTTCATCCATAACATGAGTCGTTACTAATATCGTTTTCCCTTCATTTTTTAAACGATATAACTCAGCCCAAATGGACTGCCTGAGCTCGGGGTCAATTCCGACTGTAGGCTCATCTAAAATAAGGACTTCAGGATCCTGTATTACTGCAACCGCCAGTGATAACCGGCGCTTCATACCTCCAGAATAGTTTTGGACCTTCTTTTTTAAATCTGCCGTTAGATTTACTAATTTCGCTGCATAGGCAATCCGTTCTTTTTGGACGTCCTTTTTCAATTTAAAAAGGGAGGCAAAGAAAGCGAGATTTTCTTCTCCAGTTAAATCATTGTACAAGGCATCAGCTTGTGCCGTATAGCCGATTCTCTGCAACAGCGGCAAACTTGGAACAGGTGTATTCAGTACTTGAACGTCGCCTTGGCTGGGGGAATCCATGCCCACGATAATTTTTACCAAGGTTGTTTTGCCTGAACCGGAAGGACCAATAAGTCCAAATATTTGTCCGGATTCCACGGTCAAGCTAATTTCATTTAGAACTAACTTTTTTCCGAAACGTTTACTCACTTCATTTATGACTATAATTGATGACATCACTAATCAATCCTCTCTAAAAATGAGTGATTACTCACTCCGATTATAACAAATTCACACCTTAGGTCAATAGGAATGAAAGTGATTTTTTGTCAATTATTTTTTTGACCAAAGTTACAATAGTGTCACTTATACTCAAGTGAAGGAGAACGAAAGCATGAATTCATTCTTACAGGCGGTAACAGACCGGGTTACCTCAAAAAAGGGAATGTGGATTACACTTGGAATCTGGCTTTTAGTAACCATACTGCTGTCTGTCCTTTCCCCAAGTACTAAGGAATACGAGGTATCAAGCAAAAAGATAAACCAGAAGCAGCACAGGAAGTTCACTAAAAAGGCAGTACCAAAGAATCTTTATCTTTGGTGCTTTTTTTCTGGGTTTAAATTCCATTTAAAATAAAAAATTACATATAGTAATAGAGAAATTTCTAGTTTATGATAGAGTGAAAAGTATAATTTTTGGGGCGGGGGAGTTCATTGTTTTTAATAGATTATATAGTAAATCTGTCTATTTTTTCACTCTTAGTTAGTACCCCATTGGTAATACGTTCCTTTATTAAACATAAACCCCTAAAAAATTTTCGTCTTTGGGTAGGCTGTTATGGAGGAATTGTTGCCGTTATTCTCATTTTGCTGTCTATTCAGGAGCAGGGGTATACATACGATATTCGTTATTCACCCATCATTCTGGTATTTGCCTACTTAGGTCCAATTGCTGGAATTATAACAGGAGCATTTGGTCTACTGGCAAGGCTGTTCTCAAGCGGTCATTGGGACACAGCTATTATCGGCTGGACATGTATGATGTCAGGCTTCTCCCTTATGCATATGTATATAAAAAAACTTACACCTATAAAAAGAACCGTTATTTTATCGGGAACTTATTTAATCATTTATACGATTACCGTTCCTATTATTTTTAATGTATTTAGAGACAATCCATTCTTCCATTTTCAATATTTACTCTTTGTTATCTTAGGTGTAATGATTGGGGTCTTACTAATGGAATCCTATTTAAAGCTCTATAGACTGAATAATAGATTATCAGATATGTATAAGATGGTTGAGGCAAGTGAATCAAAGTACAGGCTGATTGCTGAAAATACATCAGACTTAATTATGGTGATGGATAAAGATCATAATCTTACTTATTTCTCTCCATCTCATGAAATGGTTTTAGGTTATCAATCCAGTGAGTTGGAGGCATTTAAAATATGCAGGTTCATCCACCCTGATGATGTTGAATTGTTTAAAAATACGATTGACGGAATGTTTGATAGTAAAGAGTTGAAATCAATTGAATTTAGTCTTAACCATAAACAAGGTCAATGGATTGAATTTGAGTCAAGGTGCGTACCTGTTGAGGGAGGAAATGGTGAAGTCGAACATATTGTGATTATCAGCCGTGATATTTCTGAACGTAAAAAGGCAGAAGAATTTCTATTGCAATCTGAGAAACTGTCGATTGTCGGTGAGTTAGCGGCAGGCGTTGCCCATGAAATTCGGAATCCACTTACTACAATTAAAGGATTTGTACAGCTTTATAAATGGGAAAATGGTTCTGATGAAATAAATGAACTGGTCCTAAGTGAACTTGCGCGGATTGAAACAATTACCAGTGAAATGCTAACTTTAGGAAAACCACAGGCTGTACAACTTCATCGTACAGATATAAGAGAATTGGTTGAGAATACCCTTGAGCTCCTTTCCCCGCAGGCACATATGGAAAATATTCAATTCAATCTATATGTGGAAGAAGGGGAGTTTTTTATAATAGGCGAAAAGAATCAATTAAAGCAGGTTTTTCTTAACGTTCTCAAAAACGCCATGGAATCAATGCCTGAAGGAGGGAATATTCACATTAACCTGCATAAAGGTGAAAAGGGTGAATGTGTTCTCTCCGTTAAGGATGAAGGCTGTGGAATACCTGAAGAAATTTTGCCTCGACTAGGTGAACCTTTCTATACCTTAAAAGAAAAAGGCACCGGACTTGGGTTAATGATCTGTAATAAAATTATTAAACAGCACCATGGAAGTATTACGTATCATAGTAAAGCACAACAGGGTACGTTAGTTGAAATAAAATTACCTTTGGCAAGTTAAAAAAGAGAGGAGCACTTTCCTTAAGGGAAGGTGGTCCTCTTTTTTAATGCTCTAGCTTCAGGGTGATTCGCTATTTTTGTTGGCACACCACTTCTTGCGAATTGTGGAGCTAGAAAAAAAGTTAATTCCGGAAATGCGGAAAATTCCGGATTTCCGGAATCGACAATTCTCATTATTCCGCATTTCCGGAAAAAACAACGAATCATGTTTGCTAGTTTTTATAACGTTAACCAACTAGATAATAGTATTAACTAGTATAATAAGTAAGAATATTACTATTATTTTGAATTAAAAAGAAAAACTGGCATGGAACTTGCATTTATAAAAACGTAGGCACCAAATGAAAACGCTTACGAAAAGGGGTATTTTGTTTGGAGGCTTGCAAAATAAAAGGTATAGGGGGATTTAAATGGATTTAATTGTTATTCTTCTGGCGCTTGGACTGCTAATGTTCGCCGCCTACCGTGGTTTTTCAGTTATTTTATTCGCTCCATTATGTGCAATTTTAGCTGTTTTATTTATTGATCCAAGTCAAGTTTTACCGTTTTTCTCTGGTGTATTTATGGAAAAAATGGTTGGATTCATCAAATCCTACTTCCCAGTCTTCTTATTAGGAGCAATCTTCGGGAAGGTAGTTGAAATGTCAGGGATTGCCGAATCCATTGCGAAGACAATTGTTCGTATCTTAGGTGCAAAACGTGCCATGCTTACTATTGTGTTACTAGGTGCAATCCTAACATATAGCGGTGTAAGTTTATTCGTTGCTGTATTCGCTATTTATCCATTTGCAGCTCAAATGTTTAGAGAAGCAAATATCCCTAAACGACTTATTCCCGGTACGATTGCACTTGGTGCTTTTACATTCACCATGGACGCATTACCAGGAACGCCGCAAATACAAAACGTAATTCCGATTGCGTTCTTTAAAACTGACATTTATGCGGCACCAATCCTTGGTATCATAGGAGCTATTTTTGTCCTAGCATTAGGCTTATTGTACTTAGAAATGAGAAGGAAAAAAGCAGAAAAAGCGGGAGAAGGCTATTACGGTTTTGGCACTGAGAATGCCGCGGCCTTAGCAAAAGACTTACTAGAAGAAAAAGAGGACGGAGCACCTGATTTAACTTCTAATCAATCTGTTTTGAGACAAGTTTTAGCATTTGTTCCACTTATTCTTGTAGGTGTTACCAATAAACTTTTCATTACGTTTATCCCGAAATGGTATCCAAATGGATTTGATTTTAAAGCTATAGGTTTACCATATACAGTAGACGTGGCAGCGAGTGCTGCTATCTGGGCTATTGAAATGGCTTTAGTTGTCGGTATTATCACCTCACTACTATATGATTGGAAACGAGTAACGCATAAATTTAAAGAAGGACTTAACCAAAGTATTGGCGGTTCACTACTAGCAACGATGAACACTAGTGTTGAATATGGTTTTGGCGGGGTTATTGCGGCACTTCCAGGATTTGCAAAAATCAGTGATGGAATTTCATCGACTTTCACCAATCCGCTTGTAAACGGTGCTGTTACAACTAGTGCACTTGCAGGTGTTACCGGTTCTGCGTCTGGCGGTATGGGAATTGCACTAGGAGCTATGGCTGACCAATACAATAAGGCCATTGCCGCAGCCAATATTCCACCTGAAGTTATGCACCGTGTTGTTGCCATGGCGTCAGGCGGTATGGATACACTACCACACAATGGTGCGGTCATTACTCTTTTAGCGGTTACAGGATTAACGCATAAACAATCCTACCGTGATATTTTTGCCATTACGATCATTAAAACAGTAGCAGTTTTCTTCGTTATTGCTATCTATACTTTCCTAGGTCTTGTATAACATTCAAAAACATACGTTAGATTAGTAAATAAATATTTTAGGAGGGTCTACATGTTAGTAGGAAAAGTAGCGTTTATTACTGGATCTGCAAGTGGAATAGGTTTAGAAATCGCTAAGACTTTTGCACAAGAAGGAGCAAAAGTGGTCATCTCTGATTTGAATAAAGAAAAAAGTGATATGGTTGCGAGCGAGCTAAGAGAGCAAGGATATGAAGCATTTTCTGCTCCTTGTGATGTCACGGATGAAGAAGCATTCAAGAATGCGTTAGAATCGGCACATGGCAGATTTGGAAGAATTGATATTTTAGTAAATAATGCTGGACTTCAGTATGTTTCACCAATTGAGGAATTCCCTACTGAAAAATTTGAGTTTTTAATAAAAGTCATGCTGACGGCTCCATTTATTGGCATTAAACATGTATTCCCTATCATGAAACAACAGGGCTTTGGAAGAGTCATCAATATGGCATCGATTAACGGAGTTATTGGTTTTGCTGGTAAGGCTGCCTACAATAGTGCGAAGCACGGAGTGATTGGATTAACAAAGGTTGCGGCTTTAGAGGGCGCTCAACATGGAATCACGGTAAATGCTTTATGCCCAGGTTATGTTGATACACCACTAGTTAGAAATCAGCTTAAAGACTTGTCTATCACAAGAAATGTTAGTCTCGAACGTGTCATCGATGATGTCCTTCTTACGCTTGTACCTCAAAAAAGGCTGTTAGCGGTATCTGAAATAGCCGATTACGCTGCTTTCTTAGCTAGTGACAAAGCACGAGGAGTTACAGGTCAAGCCGTTATTCTTGATGGCGGTTATACTGTTCAATAGAAAAGAAATCCTGCTCGGTTTACCGAACAGGATTCTTTTATTCTTACTTGGTGAATAACCAAGCCTCTTTGATATAATGAACATAAACAAATCTACTAAGGTGAAAAGATATGAAACTAGGAACGGAAAAAATTCCACATCATTGGATGGAAGAAATTATCAACCTTGCAGGTGAACGAATTGTTGTGGTTGATCGTGAGGGGATTATTCTTTACATCAATGCAGCATATTGTGAATTTCTAGGCACCACGGTTGAAAAAGCGATAGGAAAGCCTGTTCAAGATGTAATTGAGAACTCAAGGATGCATATCGTCGCGAAAACCGGACAAAAAGAGCTGGACGCCCTTCATCCCATCAACGGCAGTGATATGATTGCAAACCGATATCCGCTTATCATTGATGGTGAATTAGTAGGAGCGGTCGGAACGGTTATGTTTCGTAATCCCGAGGATTGGTTATTATACAAAAATAAAATTCAGCATCTTGTTGAAGAGGTCAATTATTATAAAACAAAGGCTGAAAAAAACAGTAAAAGCAAGTATCACTTCAGTAACCTAATTGGGAATAGTCCTTCTTTTTCCGCTGTCAAAAAATTAGCTGAAAGAATTTCCGTCAGTCAATCAGCCGTTTTAATACTTGGAGAATCGGGTACGGGTAAGGAATTATTTGCTTCGGCAATTCACAATAACAGCACGCGTGCAGCTTTCCCATTCGTACCAATAAATTGTGCGTCAATTCCGGAGCATTTACTCGAATCGGAATTGTTTGGTTATGATGATGGTGCATTTACTGGTGCTAAAAAGGGTGGAAAAAAAGGTCATTTTCAAATCGCCAATCGTGGAACGATTTTTCTTGATGAAATTGGTGATATGCCGCTCGCTGCGCAAAGTAAGCTTTTGAGAGTATTACAGGAGCGTGAAATACTTCCCGTTGGTGGTCAAACATCAATTGCTGTAGATGTTCGTATCATTGCAGCTACACATCGAAATTTAGAGAAAATGGTCGAAGAAGGAACATTTCGTCAAGATTTATATTACCGGTTAAACGTAATTAAAATTGAAATTCCCCCACTTAGAGAGCGTAATGGCGATATTGAGTTAATAGCCAACAATCTATTAAAAAAATTAGAAAGAAAATTCTATCGTAAAGGTATTAAGCTATCTTCTGAAGTAATAGAGAGACTAAATCAGCATAAGTGGCCAGGGAATATACGGGAACTCGAGAATGTTCTAGAAAGGTCTATCAATGTCTTAGACGGAGATACAATAGAAATAGCCCACCTGCCATTATATCTACGAGATCGCGAAACAGTAAGTGTTCCAAAAAAATTAAATGAAAAAGAGTCAGTAAACGTTACTGAAAGGCATGTTCAGTCATTAAAAGAAACACTTGCACATGCGGAAAAACAAGCAATACTAAATGCTCTTTCAATTTCAAATGGTAATAAACTGGAAGCAGCAAAGTTACTCGAAGTAGGGAAAACGAAATTCTATGAGAAATGTAAAATTTATTCAATTCATTAAAGAGAAGGGTATCTTCCCAAACGGAAGATGCCCTTCTTTGTGTGTAATGGTCAAAAATTTCGTATAACAAGTAAAATTAGTATTATAGTGTCGAAAAGTAAATTTGATAAGATTTATTTGTAAAGGCTTACAAGTAAAGATGAGAGGTGAAGGACAGGGAAAAGGTGATTGAGACCAAACATATTTGTATGGTTTAAAAAAAGCTAAATTCGGGGGGTAAATGATGAAAAGTTTAAAGAAAATACTTACTGCAGTAACGCTTTCTGCGACATTACTTGCGGCGGGCTGTTCAAGTGATTCTGCGAAAACCTCTGGCTCGTCAGGTAGTGATGGAGACAAAAAAGAAACAGTTTCCTTTACATATTGGGGAGGGGACTTTGACAAGAAGCGAATGGAAGCCATTCGAACAGAATTCAATAAAGAGAATCCAGATATCAATGTAAAATTAATTCAGATTCCTTCTGATGGTTATGATCAGAAATTGCTAACGTCCATGGCTGGCGGATCTTCTTATGATGTTGTTCAGTTAGCTGAAGCATTTAATACTTATGCTGGCAAAGGAACATTAGAAGACTTGACACCGTATATGGAAAAAGACGGAGTTTCTAAGGATGATTATTTCAGCGCAGGTATGGAAGCGTACACATACGACGATAAAGTCATGGCAATGCCTATGCGTTTAGGTGCAATGATCATGTTATACAATAAAGATTTATTCGATAAAAATGGTATCCCTTATCCGACTGACCAATGGACATGGGAAGATTTCCATAATGCAGCCCTTAAAATTACCAACAAACAAGATGGAGTTTTCGGTGTTCAAGGTGTTGGAACTTGGTGGGCAAACTACATGGCTTATGTTGAATCATTTGGCGGAAGCTTAATGACCGAAGACCATACTAAGTTTAATTTGGATTCACCAGAGTCAGTAAAGGGACTTCAATTTATGCAGGATTTAATCTATAAGGATAAAGTTGCTCCTCTTGCTAGTGATATACCAAAAGGCGTTGATTTATGGACAAGCGGAAAGATTGGTATGTTAGTAGATGGTCCATGGCATATACTATCAGCGATTGCAAACATTAAAGACTTCAAATGGGAAGTTGCTCCTATTCCTACAGGGGAGAAATTTACAACACCGCTATTCTCTAATGCTTTTGCGATTCCAAAAGGATCAGAACACAAGGAAGCAGCTTGGAAGGTTGTAAAGTTTTGGACAGGTGAAGTTGGTCAAACCATTTTGGCCAAAGAAGGTGGAGAAGTACCTCCTTTAAAATCAGTAGCAAACTCTGATGCTTACCTTAAAGTTCATGGAGATGCAGTAAATCTTCAAGCACTTGTTACTTCCGTAGATAATGCCTTCGTACCGCCAATTACATCAAAGTGGGGCGAAATCAACAAACTAGCAGATACTTACTTGGCTCCAATTTTTTCAGAAAATGCAGATGTTGAAAAACAACTTAAGGATATGAAGCCTCAAGTAGAAAAAATGCTTACTGAGGCTCAACAGGCAAAGTGAAAAAATGGGAGGGTAGAGGTAGATACTTCTATCCTCCTAAAAGTTAGGAGGGTTCTATAGTGGCAAAAACAAAACAAAACTTTTCTTCCATTTCCAAACATGAAAAGAGAAATTTCTGGATTTATATTTCACCTTGGATTATTGGTTTTCTAGCATTTACTGCTATCCCATTTTTTTCATCATTAGCTTTAAGTTTTATGCAGTGGGATATCATTACTCCTCCCAAATGGGTGGGATTTGATAATTATAAAGAACTAATGGATGACAAGATTTATTTTTGGAATGCCTTACGTAATACAATCTTTTATGCGCTAGTAGGGGTTCCGCTCTCAGTGACATTAGGTTTGCTCTTATCGATCTTGCTTTCAAAAGAAATTAAAGGAATAAATGTCTTCAGAATTATTTTTTACCTGCCAGCAGTGTTCGGTGGAGTAGCTGTCCTTATGTTATGGAGCTACTTGTTATATCCAGGAACCGGAAATGGAGACGCTGGATTAATTAATGCAGCACTTGGATGGTTTGGAATTGAGGGTCCCGGCTGGTCTCAGAGTGAGTTTTGGTCTAAACCAGCAGTTATACTCGTAGGTCTATGGGGTGTAGGGGGAAGTATGATGATTTGGCTGCCAGCGTTAGCGGGTGTTCCTAAGGAACTGCATGAAGCAGCTGAAATAGATGGAGCATCAAGATGGAGGAAATTTTGGAGTGTTACATTTCCATTGATAACTCCAGCTATTTTCTTCCAAGTTACTATGGGCATCATTGGATCTTTCCAAATTTTTATGGAGCCAAAGATTATGCCTGGTAACCAAAAAGCATGGACAGACAGTTTAATGGTTAATTTATTTGACAATGCTTTTACATTTTACAAAATGGGCTACGCTTCTGCAATCGCGTGGGTTCTGTTCATCATGATAATGGTATTGACTGTTATTAATCTAGTAGTCTCAAAGAGGTGGGTATACTATGAGTCAAACTAATACGGAGGTCATTTCACAAGTTCAAATCAATCAAAAAGCAAGGACGAGATCAAAACTTCCGAAGATTATGTTACGGTCCTTACGGTATTTGGTTCTAACTATAATTGCAGCTATGCTGTTATTGCCTTTAGTTTGGACCATTTCGGCTTCTTTAAAACCGTCAAGTGATATCTTTTCCGTTCCAATCAAATGGATTCCTTCTGAGTTTAAATGGGATAATTACTCCAGAGTTCTAAGTATTTTCCCAATGTTTCAATATTCAGCTAATACGCTTGTTATTACCATCAGCGCCATTATCGGACAAGTATTATCCTCCGTTTGTGTCGCATACGGATTTGCCCGTTTTCGTCATCCGCTAGCTAATGTAATATTCCTGCTTGTATTAGCCACCATGATGATTCCTGGACAGGTTACCATGATTCCGCAGTTTTTAATGTACAAAGAATTTGGCTGGATTAACACTTACTTACCACTAATTGTTCCTAACTTTTTTGCTGCTGCGATTAACATCTTTTTATTACGTCAATTTATTATGGGAATTCCAAAAGAATTGGATGAGTCCGCAAAAATGGATGGCTGCAGTTCCTTTGGGATTCTAACGAGAATCATCGCCCCAATGTGTAAACCAATTATTATCACCATCATGATTTGGACGTTTAACGCCAACTGGAATGATTTCATGGGACCGCTTATTTACTTGAATGATCCAGAAAAGTTTACATTACAGCTAGGAATCTATAGTTTAAATGCCGGGCAACAGGGAATCACAGATTACGGTATGATGTTTGCCGCAACATTATTAGCATTAATTCCAACTCTTTTGCTATTCGCAGTAGGTCAGAAATATTTTATGAGTGGAATCAAACTTGGTGGAGCCCTTAAAGGTTAAAGGAGAAGTGATTCTATGAGAATACAAGATAAAACTAAAACAGGTGTTCAATTATCTAGTAAAGGTATTGAAATTAATGGTAAGCCAACCGTTATCCTTTGTGCCTCCCTCTTTTATTTTCGCATTCCAAGAGATCTTTGGAAAGATCGTCTATTAAAAGTTAAAAAGGCTGGGTACAACTGTATAGATGTCTACTTTCCTTGGAACTTTCATGAAACGGAACAAAATAATTGGGATTTTAGCGGAGAGAAAGATGTAGAAGCATTTCTGCAGATGGCTGCCGAAGAAGGGCTCTATGTTGTGGCACGTCCAGGGCCATATATTTGTTCTGAGTGGGATGGCGGAGCTCTTCCTTCTTACTTATTTTCCGATACAAATATTAGATTGAGAGATAATGATCCTGTTTTTCTATCCCATGTTAATCGATGGTTTGATCAAATCTTGCCAATTCTAAAAAAATATGAATTGGGTCAAAAAGGAACGATCATCTGTGTTCAGCTTGATAACGAACTTGATTTTTATGGCTGCCAAGACCCTGAGGGTTATATTTCAGCACTCCGGGATATGGTGTTGGGGAATGGTTTAGAGGTCCCATTAATTGCCTGTGCGGGTCAAGGGGATTTATTTTTAGCAACAGGAAATTCAACGGGTGTTATCCCGGCGTGTAATTTATATCCAAATGATCGAGATCCAGAATTTGAGGCTAAGGTCCATGCATATGTAGATACCTTAAGCAGTGAAAATATACCATTAATGGTAACAGAAACAAATCGATCTCACTTTTTACTGCGACGTTTATTGGCAGGCGGCGCAAAATTATTAGGACCTTACTTGCAGGTGTCAGGAACAAACTTTGGCTTTACGAATGCAGCAAATAATTGGGGAGATCCGCTAGCGCTATTGACTTCTGATTATGACTTTGGAGGAATGATTTCTTCTACTGGAGAAGTACGTCCTGAAGCATACGAAGGCAGATTAATGAGCGGGATCATACAAGCTGCAGGTGATTCATTGGCACTTTCCTCTTATACAAACGATCACAGTTTTACGCTAAGCGGGGCTTCCTCAGATGAGGTGACAGGACCTAATGTTTTGGCATTATATGGCGGCGGATATATGTATTCACTACCTAATGTTAGTAATCAAGAGCAAACTGTTGCCGTTCATATAGAAGGTTATACCTTCCCGGAACAGACAAAACTGATTATTCCAGAGGGAGGCTGCCCGCTATTATTAGCTCAAACGCCGCTAAGTCATTGGGGTGTGCCCGAAGGAAGATTAGAATTTGCTTCTGCTGAACTGATTTATGCACAGACTCAAGGCAATCAAACTAACTTTGTGTTCTCTGGGCAGGGTGAGTCAGAGTTATCATTTATTCTTCCTAATTTGGCGGGTATTGAAACGATAGGCGATCTCGAATTTATACAAAATGGAGAACGAATTATCTTAACAGCTCAAAGAAATGCTACAGGCTCTGCAAAAATCATCTTAACAACAGGGCAAAACCTTACAATTGACCTGCTTGTGCGTGAACAGGCACTTAGATTAAAGGAAGTACAAGCAGATGGGCAATTCATTTTTGAAGAGCTCATTGCACAAACAGTAGAAAAGGATATCCCTCAAATTCAATGGTCAGTTGCGGCATTAAATAACGGTGCACCTGAATTAGGCGGGAACCTTCAACAACTTGGCTCCGATGCAGAATGGTTGGAAAACAGAGGAGTTTACAAAGGATATTCTTGGTATAAGGCTAAATTTAATACACCAGAATCTAGAGGCGTAGCAGGAGTTCTGCTGCAGAATGCAAGTGATATTTGTTCTGTTTATACGGACGATCAATATCTTGGTACGGTTGTACCTGGAGGCGGAAGTTATTATCTTCCATTCGAAGCTGAAAAATCTAGCAGGGAAATGAAGTTATTGGTTCGTTCAGAAATTTGGGGACATTCCAACTTTGATGATTCCCGGCTGCCTGCTTTTCGTCTGAAGGGGCAAAAAGGGTTAACGGGTGCTGTTGCCGTGACTGATATTTTAAAACTAAACAGTAATTGGTGCTTTAAAGAAGTTCTTTCCTCCAATGAGCATCATTCATACACTCACTTGTCTTGTGACACCAAAGGATGGCCGCTAATTAGTTGGGGCTCTTGGATGACTGAACATCATCCATCATATGGTTATTACAAAAAAAGTTTCAATGCATCTAACGATTCCAACTCTTGGATCCTCCATCTTCCGGGAATAAAGTCGCTTGTTACTGTATTTATAAACGGTAACGAGGCAGGAAAGGTTAATCCATTAAATCCATATATAGACCTTACTCAATGGGTAAGGGGTGGTGAGGAAAATAAGCTTACCTTATTTTTAGAAACCTATTATGGCTTAAGTGCTGGAACTGTCCTACTTTACGAAGGTGTAAAAGCAGTAGATTGGGAGTTAACTTCTGCAGATGAAGCGGATTTATGGAACCAAGCGTTAAAGGCTAAATCATTAGCAACTTCAACTGATTTACCTGTTGAGTTAGCTCCAGGAAGCAGTGCTTGGGTTTTTGGAAATCTTGATGGCGTCGATACAACCAACTGTTGGAAGGCAGTATCCATTGGTTCAAATATGAAGTTAACCTTTTATTTGAATGGCAGACTGATTGGCCGAATATGGAACCCATCCAGTACATCGAGGCCGCAAATGAGAGGCGGAAATCCTGAAATAACCTTTATCCCAGGCCCATGGATTCAGAAAGAAGGTAATACATTTGCTATCTTGCTAGAGTCTATTGAACAGGGCGAACCTGGTGTTGTGGAAGAGCTGCGTTTCTTACAAGTGGAAGATGAATGGAAATGCAGATAATGTAAAGTAGAATATACATGCAGCGTAGTAGTAAAAACAGATAAGGAAGTGGATCAAATGTTTAAAGTAGATGGCTTAGTTCATCGTGTATGCACATGGATATATCGTTTTTCTTATTTAAACCTATTATTCTTAGTTAGTTGTCTCCCAATCATAACCATTTTTCCTGCTGCTGCAGCACTCTTTGGTGTGGTTAGACAATGGGTAAAAAAGAATGATCCACCTGTTTTTACTACCTACAAATTGCTTTTTGTTGAAAATTTTAAGCAGAGTATGATACTTGGTCCAGTTGTAACGGGACTATTTATGCTAATCTTTGCAGATTTCTATTTCATTAGTCGGATGCAAATAGGTATAAAGGAAATTTTATTTATTTGTCTACTGATGATTAGCTTCTTTTTATTCATTTCTGTACTTTATCTATTACCTTTAATGGTTAGTGGTTACTATTCATCCAAACAATTGGTGAAAAATGCTTTTCAATTAGCAATATTTAAGCCTTTCATAACTTTGGTGAATTTATTGACCATAATAGGCTTGATATTTATATCGCTTCGTTTTTCTTTTTTCTTAGTATTCTTCTTTTTCAGTGTTTCAGCGTTTATTACTTATTGGTTTTCTGAAAAGAAGTTTATTCATGCAACTATAACATAAGTGTTGAAAAGAGTACGCGATATTAATTAAAGGAGATTGTTTCAAAAGGGGCGAATTGCTACTACTATGAGGCAGTCTTCTTTTATTTATCCATAATAGATTTCTGAATATAAGAGACTGATAGAAGTCATTAAATAATTATTAGAAAACGGAGGACAAGTTAATATGGATAGACAAGGACCAATTATTGAGGGTGAATGGGCGGATCCATTTATTTTAAAAGATGGCGACGATTATTATTTGTATCCAACAAAAGATAGTGCAGGCTGGCTTTACGAAAAATTTCATGTATTTCATAGTAAAGACCTCATACAGTGGGCTGGTCCTTATTTAGCGCTAGATTTGAAGGATGTAGCATGGGCAAAAACAAGAGCATGGGCACCAGGGATAAATAAGTATAACGGAAAATATTATATGTATTTTTCTGCTGAAGCGCAGATTGGTGTTGCTGTTTCTGATTCTCCATTGGGACCATTTAAGGATATATTAGGCCGTCCATTAATTAGTAAAGTTGAATATGAATGCCAAAGTATCGATGCTGACCTATTCATAGATGATGACAATCAGCCATATCTATTATGGGGGCAAGGTAAGTGTTGGATTGTTCCTTTTGAAGAGGATATGGTTACATTCAAATCCGAACCTGTTCTCCTTTCAGACCAACTTTATAAAAATCGAGGTAAAGACCCGAATATATTTGACAACAGTGTTTACAACGAAGGACCTCATCTTCAAAAAATTGATGGAACCTATTTACTCACTTGGAGCAATTATGATACACGTGACCCGAGGTATCAAATTTGTTTTGCAACGAGCAACAATATTTATGGACCATACGAAACTCCGGAAGACAATCGTGTAACACAACCTTCAGACCAATTTTTTGGAACTGGTCATGCGTCTATGACAGAGTATAAGGAAAACTGGTATTTAGTGTATCACCGATTAATTAATCCTGATTGTTCTTTACTCCGGGAAACATGTATAAGTCAAATTAACTTTATTAATGGTAATCCAATTGTGGATGTAGACAAACAAATATAAGGAGTTTACATTATGGAAAAGGTTAAATTATTAGCAGGTATTTTTAAAGAATCCCAGGAAAAGGGAAAAGAGTATTTAATTTACCTTGATGTCGATAGGCTAATAGCTCCTTGCTATGAAGCCGTTTCACAAATACCTAAAAAACCTCGTTACGGAGGCTGGGAATCTACGGGAATCAGCGGGCACTCCATTGGCCACTGGCTTTCTGCTGCGGCAACGATGTATGCGGTCACAAATGATGAAGATCTGCTAAATAAACTTCAATATGCAGTGGACGAACTTGCTTATGTACAAGGCTTTGATCAGGATGGATATGTCAGCGGTTTCCCTAGTGCTTGTTTTGACCAGGTGTTTACGGGCGATTTTGAAGTCGAGAATTTTAAACTTGCTGGTGGATGGGTGCCTTGGTACAGTATTCATAAAATTTATGCAGGGCTTATTGATGTCTATAACGTAACAGGTAGTAAAAAAGCACTGGAAGTAGTAATAAAACTGGCCGATTGGGCTAAAAAAGGAACTGATAACTTAAATGACGAGCAGTTTCAGAGAATGTTAGTCTGTGAGCATGGAGGTATGAATGAAGCATTGGCTGATCTTTACTCCATTACAAATAATCAGGATTATTTGGAGTTGGCCATTCGCTTTTGTCATCAGGCAATCCTTGACCCTTTGTCTAAAGGAATCGATGAACTCGAAGGAAAACATGCCAATACCCAAATTCCCAAAGTGATAGGGGCTGCTAAGCTTTATGAAATCACTGGAAATGAAGAGTATAAAAAAATGGTCGTTTTCTTTTGGAATGAGGTCACAAAAAATCGGACCTATATTATTGGCGGTAATAGTATAGGGGAACACTTTGGACCCATCAATAAAGAAACACTAGGGGTTACCACGAATGAAACTTGTAATACATACAACATGCTAAAGTTAACAGAGCATTTGTACAAGTGGTCTCACCAAACTGAATATATAGATTACTATGAAAGAGCACTTTACAATCATATCCTTGCCTCTCAGGATCCTGATTCAGGAATGAAAACGTATTTTGTGTCAACCCAGCCAGGTCATTTTAAGGTGTATTGTTCACATGACGATTCTTTCTGGTGCTGTACAGGGACAGGAATGGAAAATCCGGCCCGTTACACAAGGAATATCTATTACTGGGAAGATGATGATGTGTATGTCAATCTATTTATTGCATCGGAATTAGTAATGGATAATAAGAGAATAAGAATGAAACAAATAACGGACTTTCCAAAATCAAATAAAGTGAAAATATTGTTTGAAGAGTCGCATGCTGAATTTGTAAAACTGCATATCCGAGTACCAAATTGGGTAACTGGTGAAGTGCGTGCAGTAATAAATGGAGCAGAACAAATCTCTGTATCTAAAAACGGCTATTTGACAATTGCTAGGAACTGGGATTCAGGAGATACCGTAGAATTTGAACTTCCTATGAATCTCCATATCTATTCCGCAAAAGATAATCCTGCCAGAGTAGGAATCATGTACGGTCCAGTTGTTTTGGCAGGTGCTTTAGGGAAAGAAAATTTTCCTGAAAGCGACATTTTAGAGGATCACCTTAAATTAAACAATCATCCATTAATAGAAGTACCAAGCCTTGTCGCTGATAAAAATAATCTAGAAGAGTGGATCAAACCCGTTGAAGGTTTACCATTGACTTTTGAAACGTTAGAAGTGGGACAGCCTGGAAATGTAAAGATAAACCTTATCCCGTTTTATGAGCTGCATCACCAACGATATACATTATATTGGAATCTACTGGATAAAGAAGCGTATAAGATATTTGAGGATAAAGAAAAGGATGAACTGGAAAGATTGAGGTCAGTGACTGTTGATGTGGTTCAGCCAGGGGAGCAGCAGCCAGAAATCGAACATGGAATCAAATCTAAACATTCATACACCGGCTATTCTCATTATCTTCAAAAGTCTTGGCGTGATTGCAGAGGAGAAGGGTATTTTAGTTATAAGATGGCAGTAGAGCCAAATAAACAAATGTATCTTCTGGTTTCATATTATGGCCGTGATAATGCTTTTTTTGATAATGGAGAGAATTATGACCGTGACTTCGAAATTCTAATTGATGGAAAAGTTATCGCCCTTCAAAAACTAGATGGTAAATTATCTGATACTCTTATAGATATATGTTATGAAATTCCCAATGCTTTGACAGAGGGAAAACAGAAGGTGGAAGTCAGATTCTCTTCTCTTACTGGGAAAGTTGCAGGTGGAGTTTATGGGGTTAGAGTAATTAATTCTCCTCACTATTAAAAAACTTTTATATCAAACAGCCCCCAAAAAATATTTGCCTATACCAAGTGAGGGATAGGCAAAGTTTCTTTGTTGAATACTGGAAAAAAATAAGATGCCAAATTTTCTGTAAAAATAGTATACTAATTTATATAAATTTGGAAAATTGACGACTATTTTGTAAAGGTTTTCATTCTAAGGATAAATCTCCGGGGGGAAAAGGATGAAGAATATTTGGGCTTTATTGATATGTACGGTGATATTTCCAGTTCTAGTTACAGGTTGTTCTGAAATCGATAACAAGGCATTGTCTGACTCGAAAAATGAAAATAAGGTCACGATAAAATTCCATTCCCATGGGAATGAGAAATCTTACAACTGGAAGAACACGATCGATGCTTTTGAGAAAAAGTATCCAAACATTGATGTAGAATTAGTGATTCTCAGTGAAAAGGGAGACACGCAGGAAGCTACTAAGAAATTAGATCTTGCTGCAGCATCCGGTGAACAGATGGATGTCATCATGTTCAGTGAATCCGCAAGTTATTCACAGCGTGTAAGCATGGGTATGGTTGCTCCTCTTGATGAATTTATTAAGAAAGAAGGATACAAAGTTTCAGAAGAATATAAAGTCGATACTGAAATAAACGGGAAATATTATGCTCTGCCAGGAAAATTTAACCCTTGGTATGTTCTTTTAAATAAAGACCATTTGGATGCCGCAGGTCTTAAGATCCCAAAGGATTGGACTTGGGATGAATTCATGGAATATGCAAAAGCTATGACACGGGACGGGCATTACGGAACCTATTTCCACGGGCCGCAAAATGGAAGCTGGATGGAGTATTTGAGGCTGGCGCTTGCAAGTGAAGCTGAAAAAACTGAATTTACAACAGATGACGGGAATTCAAATCTCAATCATTCCCTCTTTAAGAAGACACTTGAAATTAGAGTAAAGATGGAAAAAGCGGACCAATCAGCTGTTCCGTATGCAGACATCCTAACAAATAAGCTTAATTACAGGGAACAGTTTTTTAATCAAGCAGCAAGCTCCATTATAATAGGAAGCTGGATGAATAGCGAGCTTGGAGGCACTGAGATAAATCCATTAAATTTCAATATTACTGTTGCTCCTTTCCCTAAAAATGATAAAGCTGATATAGGAGGATATACTCCAGTAACAACCGACTATATGGCAATTGCTGCTAAATCAGAGCACAAGAAGGAAGCATACACATTTATCCGATGGTACACAACGGAAGGACAAATTATTCAAGGTAAGAACGTGCCATCATGGAATAAAGTTAGTGATCGTGAATTGACTAAAATAATTGATAAGATTCTTGGTGGAACAAAAAATCCTGAAAGAATTGATGAGGATTCTCTTATTCATGTCTTAACAAACTCGAAGTCTTCTAAAATTATTTCACCTGTTCCCAATCAGGCTGAAATTTATAAAGTACTTAACGAAGAATACGAAAAGTTAATTTTTGGTGAACAAAATATCGATAGGACGATTGAGGTTTCACAAGAGAGAGTACAAGAAATACTTAACAACAATAAATAATTTATTTGACTATCGAGGGGGTTCTAATGGTACCCCACAGCTCCGGTAGGAGGATTGAGGATTATGAGGAACAAGGGTAAGGAGATGCTATCATCAAGTTCTTTTCGTTTTAAAGTTATGTTCATCTCTATCATTTGTCTTGTCATTCCTGCAACTTTGACCTTATTTATCTATAACTATTTAACGAAAGATACAATAAAGGAACAGGCGCAGTTAAATGCAAATACGGAGCTTACAATTGCCAATGAATACGTGGAGAAGCTTCTGGAAGATATGATGTATATTACAAACTTTATTCAAGTGGACGCGGAAATGAATACGATATTAAAACGAAAAATAAAGAGTGCTGTTGAACAAACTGAAGAACAAAAATATCAGCAGTTTTTAGATGATAGTAAAATTAACAAAACACTAGAGAATATTACATTGGTTGGAGAAAAATCCTATGTTACGATTCTTTTGAAAAACGGTATATCCTATACAAATTATTCTAACTCGGAATTAGATCCTACTGATTTATATATGGAAGATTGGTTTAAGGAATTAAATAATATAAAAGGCTACGAAACGGTGTGGATTAGAAGTCAGCCCACAATGTTTAAAACCGAGAAGCCCATTAATCCCTATCAAATATCAGTTGCAAGAACATTAAGGGATGAAAGTTTAAATATTTACGGATATGTAACCGTAACCATAATGGAAAATAATATTAATCAAGTATTCGAGAACATGAATGGTGATGAAGATATGATTCTTTTAGATTCGTCAAACCATATTATTTCACACAACAATGATTCTAGAATTGGCGAGCAATTCCAATACAGTAATCAGCTTACGGAAGAAAACTCCTCAAATATCTTTCGGATTTCAAAAAAGGACTATTTAATTGCTGAACAAAAAATCTCGTTTACCGGCTGGAAGTTAGTATCGATAATACCCTATAAACAAGCAACAAATAAAATTAACGGAATATTTAACAAATTATTCATTGTTCAGGTTGTATCTTTCACTATTTTTCTAATCCTTATGACATATTTTTTAAGAACGATTACAAAGCCGATAGTACGTCTAGGTAATGTAGCAGACTTAGTCCAGCAAGGAAATTTAAACATCCGCTCCCGTATTCAAAGCAAGGACGAGATAGGGAGACTTTCTGCCTCCTTCGATCAGATGCTTAATACCATCAATGATATGATTCGGGACATCACAGATACTCAGGAAAGAAAAAGAAAAGCAGAATTGGATATGCTTCAGGCACAAATCAATCCTCATTTCCTTTTTAATGTTCTTAATTCCATTCGAATGAAGGTCATGGTAAAAGGAGATAAAGAAAGTGCTAACATGATTAGTTCCTTGTCAAAACTACTTCGTATGACGATATCGAAAGACAAAGAAATCATCACATTTCAGGAAGAGGTTCAAATCGTCTTGGATTTTATTAACATCATGAATATGAGGCAAAAAGAAAAAGTGAATGTAGAAATAACCATTCATGAAGAGACTAATTTAATCATGATTCCAAGGTTTATTCTTCAGCCAATTATTGAAAACAGCATCATTCATGGTCTAAACCAGAGTGCAGGCAAGATTATAGTCAATGCGGAAATGACAGAAAATGAAGTAATGATCATAGTAGAAGATAATGGCGGAGGAATGGACGAGCAGACATTATTTCAATTAAAGAGGAAATTTATTCACTCTAACACTCTAGATATTAGCACATCTAAAAATAATAAAGGCTTCTCGTCTATAGGAATATCAAATGTATATGAACGAATGTATATGACTTTTGGTGAGGAATTCAAAATGGATATAAAAAGTGAATTAGGTAAGGGAACACAAGTCATTATGTCCATCCCTAAAGGAGGCAGGAGACCTAATGTACAAAGTAATGCTAGTTGACGATGACTATCCAGTAATAGAATTATTGTCAGAAACGATTGAGTGGGAGAACCTGGGATTAATGCTTCAAAGTACGCACGAAAATGGTGCAGCCGCCTTCGAAAAAGCTCTGAATGAGATGCCTGATATATTAATTACAGATATCGGCATGCCAAAGATGAACGGAATTGAATTAACTAAACGGCTAAAAGAGCTAAATCCCCATTTGCAGGTTGTCATTTTATCGTGCCATTCTGAATTTGAATTTGCAAAACAGGCACTAAGGCTGCAGGTACAGGATTATTTAGTAAAGGACATGTTTGATCCAGAAGACCTATGCCAGGTAATCAAAAAGATCGTAGATACCCTTGAAAAACAAAAAAAGAAAGATGTTAAGCAGGTTCAATTACAACAGCTGTTAGATAAAAATAAGAACAGCATGAGGGAAAGATTTATCAAGAAAACCATCAATCAAGTATCAGTGGATGAAAAAGAGTGGCTAAATGAGGCGGAATCTTTAGGACTTCAGTTAGATAGAACAACATACACAGCTTCAATGGCCATGATTCTTGACTACAATGTAGAAAAAGAAAGATACCTATCAGAAGATATATTAACTTTTGCCATTCAAAATATTTTCTCAGATATTATTAAAGATTCTAAATCTGAAGCAGTTTTCTTTAGTATCGGGGCAAGAGAATTTATTCTGTGTTTTCCGGTTTCACTTAAACGAAAAAAAGGCTCCTTTGATGAAAAACAAGAATGTATAAAAAAAGTTCAACATGCCTTAACAAAATATTTTAATATGAATCTATCTTTTATGATTGGTGAAAGCTTCTCAAGCTTTACTGAATTGAGACATGAATTAATACTTTTACAAAGTGCAAAACATCAGCGGTTTTATATGCCACCTGGAACCATTCATAAAAGAGAAGTTGTACAAACTGAAAATGATGACTTATTTTCGAAATACGACGAAGCAGCTTCAGACTTTAGAGAGTTAATGGTCGTTAAAGATGAGGGTATGATAAACCATATTGTTACCAAATGGATAACCTTTATTGAAGAAAAGAAGTTTCATCCTGAATTGGTGAAGGAATGGATGTTAAAACTGCTTTTAGATTTTAAGGTTAAATTACAGGCACTGCAATTATTTCGTTCCAAATATATTGTGGAAGGTCTGCATAATAAGATTATTTCCAGTAATTATTTATGTGAATTAAAAGTCTTGCTCATTGACTTTTTTAAATCACTTTTGAAGCGTTCTGAAGCGGCTTATAGTCAGACAAAGCGAAAGGAAATTTTGGATGCTATCGGTTACGTTTCTAGAAATTTAGAAAAAAGAATCAGTCTGGAAGAGGTATCCAGCTATTTATTTATAAACCAAAGTTACTTTAGCCGCCTGTTCAAGAAAGAGGTTGGTGAAAACTTTGTTGAATTTGTTACCAAAATGAAGATTTCCAGGGCTAAGGAATTGCTTGAACAAACGACTGACTCTGTAGGGAAAATTTGTGAACGTCTCGGATATGATAACCAAAGCTATTTTATTAAACTATTTAAAACGCATGTAGGGGTAACGCCAATTGAGTTTCGGAGTGGGAAAGTATCAGCAGGGTAAAGTCCAGATCTTTCAAAGTTCTGGGCTTTTTTTGTTCAGTAAACTAAATATGTCTGCCGCTAATAAGGCTAAAAAGTAAAATTACTTGAGTGTTCAGTAAAAATAATTGCATTGTGTTAAATATATTAAATATTATAATAGTTTGTAAGCGCTTTGAATTACGAATGGATAACACTTTGAAAGGAACTAAAATCCAAATGAGACATCATACATTAGCAAAAACACCTCCATTAGGCTGGAATAGCTGGGATTGTTACGGTGCAGCCGTTAGGGAAGAAGAAGTAAAAGGCAATGCTCAGTACATGGCTGAACATTTAAAACCGTATGGCTGGGAGTATGTAGTGGTAGATATTCAATGGTATGAACCAGGTGCAGTCTCTTCTATATACCGCCCATTTGTACCTCTGGAAATGGATGAGTATTCTAGGTTAATTCCTGCGGTAAACCGCTTTCCTTCTGCAGAAGGAGGTAAAGGGTTCAAACCCTTAGCAGACTATGTGCATAACCTGGGATTAAAATTCGGTATTCACATCATGCGAGGAATTCCGCGGCAGGCTGTTCATAAGAACACACCAATTTTAGGAACAAACGTCGGGGCGAGAGATATAGCCCATCCAAATTCGATTTGTCCATGGAATACGGACATGTATGGGGTAGATGCATCTAAAGAAGGGGCGCAGGAATATTATAATTCCCTGTTTCAATTATACGCAGAATGGGGAGTAGATTTTGTTAAAGTGGATGATATTGCAGCCTCGAGGCTTTACCACATTCATAATGAAGAAATAGAACTGATTCGAAAAGCCATTGATCATAGTGGGAGAGATATGGTCCTAAGCTTATCACCAGGACCCGCACCACTTGAATATGCAGAGACACTTAAAGCGAATGCCAACATGTGGAGAATGACGGATGATTTTTGGGATCAGTGGAACCTTCTCTATGGAATGTTTGAAAGATGTGAAAAATGGAGCGAGCATTCTGCTCCGGGTCATTGGCCTGACTGTGACATGCTGCCGCTTGGACATATCGGCATCCGTTCTGTTGATGGAGGCGGTAGTGACCGCTGGACACGCTTCACCAGAGATGAACAAGTAACAATGATGACACTGTGGTCTATTTTCCGCTCACCACTGATGTTTGGCGGAGAACTCCGAGACAATGATGAATGGACCCTTTCGTTGCTTACCAATAAAGAAGTATTGGAATTAAATCAGAACAGCCATAGCAAACGTCTTGTTTACAATCAAGATGATAGGATTGTCTGGACCGCTAAAGATAGACAGGATCATACTTACGTAGCATTATTCAATGCAAGTGATGAAGCTGCATTGGTACAAGTATCGTTGGAACAGTTAGGACTTACATCCTCAAAAAGGATGAGGGATATTTGGAAGCAGGAAGAGCTTGGGCAAGTCCAAGATAGGATTAGCAAAACTCTCCGGCCGCATGGATCTGTGCTGATTAAGCTTTATTGATTGAAGTCGGGCAAAGTCTTTGAGAATAAAGACTTTGCTCGATTTTGTTATGATAGTGGGTTTCTTTACAGAATGTTCCCAACATATTGTTTTCGAAATTGACTGGGTGATAGTTTTTCTAGTTTTTTAAAGACCCTGCTAAAATATGCCGACTGGGTAAATCCGCAAACTTCTGAAATCCTATCCGTACTCCAATCTGTTGAAACGAGCAGAATCTTTGCTTGGTCTATACGTATTTTATTAATATATTCAATCGGCGTACAGCCAAAAGCCTGGATCATACATCTTGCAATATGATTAGGATGAAACCTGAGTGCATGGCCTAGATCTTCGTAAGTGATCTTTTGGGCATAATTTTTCCTCAAATAAATGGCAGCTTTTTCTGCGACTGCAAATGCAGGCATAGAGTTTGCTAATTTCGTATGCGTTGAAAGCTCCTGAAGTAATTGTTGAAAGAGAATTTGACGCTGCCATTCTCCCGTGTAGATTGACTCATGTTCAGAAGAAATAATTTTCGAGCACAAATGATCGATTGTTTCTAGATTTGATAATTTACAATACTGAGGCAGTGTAATGCCGAATGGACTTTCAACAAAAACGTTTCTCGACTCTTCAGTTGCTTTTTCACCGTATTGGAAGGGTTTAGATGTCATTAGGTCCTGCCAGCCTTTGGATGCAGTGAAATGAAACCAAAAAAAGTGAGTAATTTGGTCACAGGGTGATATAGAAAAATGGTGCCGGTCTGGGTAGAGGATTAGCGTATCCCCTCTGCTAACCTGAAATTGTTGGTCATCTTCACCCATGTGCAATCGTCCTTCTGTGACAACTAACAAATCAAAAACACCAATCTTGTTACGATTTATATGTGATTGTCCAATATCAAAAGTATTTTGACCAGCAGCAACCAATGTTGGCAGTGGAGGGGAAAATAATTGAAGCATTTCTATCTCCTTTTATGTTAGGATTGTGCAAATTTTTGTTATGATTTTGTATTTTATTCTTTAATTATAACCATATAATAGGTTCATAAATGTTTTATTTTTGTTACTAAGGAAAAAAGACTAAAAGTTAAATATAAATACATATAAAGGGAATTGCGATAATAATATGTATTTATGTTTTAGCATCGGGGAGGGATGAAGTGAATGATGCAAAGCATTCGCTGGGTATGGGGGTATATTAGGAACTTTCGGATAAGGTTATTTAGCGGCCTTTTTCTAGCGTTAGTGGTTTCTGTATTAAATATGCTAAACCCCTATTTCGCTGGGAAAATCGTTGATAAGGTTATTTATGGCCAAGAGAATGAACTATTATGGATCTTTTTAGGTTCAATGATTGGCGTAACCGTTATTAAAACAATCGTTCGCTATAATTATCAGATCATGTTCGAACGAGTTTCCCAAAGTGTCATATTCAACATACGGGAAAAACTATATGACCGGCTTAACCAATTAGACTTTAGGTTTTTCGATCAGACAAAAACAGGAGATATCATGGCTCGAATGACAGGGGATTTAGAAGCTGTCAGGCATTTTACTGCGTGGACGATTTATATGATATTTGAGAATATTACGATCCTGGTTTTTGCCATTGGGTTTATGTTCTATATTCATCCGCCGTTAGCTTTAGCCATGCTTGCGGTTACACCAATTATTGGATTCTTTGCGATGCGTTTATCCTTTACGGTCAAACCAACGTTTTCGGACATTAGGGGACAGTTTGCAAGATTAAATTCAGTTGTTCAGGAAAACATTAGTGGCAATCGTGTCGTAAAGGCTTTTGCAAAGGAAGGATACGAAATTGAAAAGTTTTCAAAAGAAAATGAAGCTTTCAAGGAGAAGAATCTTGCCTCCTCAAGAGTTTGGGAAAAGTATTTACCTATACTCGATTCACTTGCAGGTGTATTAACAGTGGTAATGATCGTAGTTGGAGGATACATGGTCATTAATCAGTCTCTGACTATGGGTGAGTTGGTCACATTTAATTCATTAATCTGGGCATTAAATAATCCAATGCGAATGGCTGGGTGGTTACTTAATGATGTCCAAAGGTTTGTGGCATCGGCTGAAAAAGTGGAAGAATTATTAAATACAGAACCAGAAATTAAGAATGAAACAAAAAGGTACAATGTTAAACAATTCAAAGGTGTTGTGGAATTTGACCAAGTTTCCTTTAGTTATGGTGACGAACAAGTATTGAATGATATAAGCTTCAAGATTAGACAGGGACAAACGGTAGGCATTATCGGTCCTACAGGGGCCGGTAAATCGACATTAGTCAATCTTCTAAGCAGGTTTTATGACGCTTCCAAAGGGGAAGTAAGATTGGATGGACTTAATGTAAGAGATTGGGATATTCATAAATTGAGAAATAGCATGGCTACAGTTATGCAGGATATTTTTCTTTTTTCAGATACGATTGAAGGAAATATAGCTTATGGGAACCCAAATGCCTCCTTCCATGCTGTTCAAGCTGCGGCTAAAATGGCAGAAGCGGATGATTTTATTTTAAAGCTGCCTGATGGGTACGATACCATTATTGGAGAACGGGGAGTAGGTCTTTCCGGAGGACAGCGGCAAAGGATTGCGTTAGCGCGGGCAATTTTAAAAAACCCATCCATCTTGATTTTGGACGATACAACATCAGCATTGGATATGGAAACAGAGCTGCGTATCCAAAGAACCTTAAAATCATTGCTAAAGGAAAAAACCTGTTTTATTATTGCTCATCGTATTTCTTCCGTAAAAGATGCAGATTTAATTCTTGTAATGGAAAATGGCACAATTATTGAAAGAGGGAATCATAAAGAATTGCTTGCGAAAAAGAGAAGTTACTACAAAGTATTTAAAAATCAAGTTGGAAACTTTGATGGTATGCAGGACCTTGAGGAGGTGAACTATCTCAATGGCGCGCAATAAATTTGATGTGGATGAAGAGTTGGAATCTCCATTTAGTTTTATACAGCTTAAGCGGTTGATGGTTTATTTAAAGCCGTACAAAAAAAAGATCTTATTTACTGTTTTTATCATGTTGATTGCCAGTGGAGCAAACTTAATTGGGCCGTATTTAATTAGTAAAGCCATTGACGAGGAGATTCCAGGCAAGGATATAGGCGGCTTAATGGTTCTTGCAGGTGTTTACTTAATCGCCATAATCATTACTGGGATTTGTATGAAATATAAAATTAGAATGATGTCCCAGATTGGGCAAAGTGTCATCGTCCAGATAAGGAAAGACTTGTTTACTCATTTACAAAAGCTATCATTTACCTTCTATGACAGCAGACCGCATGGGAAAATTTTGGTGAGGGTAGTAAACTACGTAAACTCCTTAAGTGATTTATTATCGAATGGACTAATTAATTTGATTACTGACCTTTTCAGTCTTGTTGTAATTCTAGGGTTTATGTTTGCGATTGACGTAAAATTAACCCTTATGGCGATGATTGGGTTTCCAATTCTTGCAGCGGTGATTCTGCTTATAAAAAATGCCCAGCGTAAGGCATGGCAGCTGCTAAGTAACAAACAATCCAATATGAATGCTTATATTCATGAAAGTATTAATGGTATTAAAGTAACGCAGGCATTTACAAGAGAAGAAGAAAACAAACGAATTTTTAGTGAAGTATCTGATAGTTATAGAAGCTCGTGGATGAGGGCAGTAAAGATTCAGTTCCTGTTATGGCCATCGATTGAAAACATTTCAGTACTTACCACCTCACTCATTTATGTTGTCGGGATCTCCCTTATTGGTGATGGTGTAACAGTTGGAGCATTGGTTGCATTTGTTGGTTACATAGGGATGTTTTGGGCGCCAATTGCGAATATTGGGAACTTTTATAATGCGATCATAAATGCCACAGCATATTTAGAAAGAATATTTGAAATGATTGATGAAAAACCAACAGTTAAAGATCTCCCGATTGCGTCTGAGCTCCCTTTGATAAAGGGTAAAGTTGAGTTTAATGATGTCTCTTTTGGGTATGAAGAAGGGGAAAAAATTCTTAAAAATATTAATCTAAGTGTGAATCCAGGTGAAACGATTGCTCTAGTCGGAGCTACTGGATCAGGAAAGACAACAATAGTCAGTTTGCTTAGCCGTTTTTATGATGTAAGCAGCGGCACAATTGAAATAGACGGAGTGGATATTCATTCGGTAACCATTGCCTCCCTTAGAAAACAGATGGGTGTCATGCTTCAGGATCCTTTTATTTTCTCAGGTACGATTATGGATAATATCCGTTATGGACGACTTGATGCTACAGATGAAGAAGTGATTGAAGCAGCGAAAGCTGTGCAGGCTCATCCATTTATTAGTGGATTGTCTGAGGGGTATAAAACGGAGGTAAATGAAAGAGGCACAAGGCTTTCTACTGGACAGAGACAGCTGATATCGTTTGCACGAGCGCTTTTAGCTGATCCCAAGATATTAATTCTTGATGAGGCTACATCATCCATCGATACAGAAACGGAGCTTGCATTACAAAAGGGACTTGAAACACTGCTAGCTGGGAGAACATCCTTTATTATTGCACATCGTCTTTCCACCATTCAAAATGCAAACCGGATCCTTGTCATCGATAAAGGTAGAATTATAGAGGAAGGTTCTCATCAAGAATTGATTGGTCAAAAAAGTTACTATTGGAAGCTTCATCAATCACAGCATCAATCCTTAGAAGTGGGATAACCAAAAGAGTAAGAGAGTTATGTAAAGTGACCCAATAGGGAATGTTCTATTGGGTCATTTTTATTGAGAAAAGATAGTCAAAATTTTGTATATATATATCAAAATACCGTTAATATTTTCAACTGGTACTAATTTATAATAAAAGGAATTGGAGTAGGAGGTATATATTTTGCTTACCGCACAGCTTAAGAGTTTATTAGGTTCCGAAACTTCCCTATTGTTTCCTACTAGGGAATCTAAATTAAATTGGTGGACAGATATTAGGGAAAATCCCGCTTATCAACAGTTTCTTAATGAAATAAGAGATGAAGGGGATAGACTTTTAAAAGAAAGTGATCCTGAACTAACGTTTTCCTTGTTCAACATTTTTGGTGAAACCGGCTCCCGACTAGAATTCGAAAAGGTATATTTCGAAAAGCGGAGACGACTAACGACCTTTGCAATTATGGTTTTACTTGAACCTGAACAAGACGAATATTTGACAGCACTAGAAAACACGATATGGTCCGTTTGTAATGAATATTCCTGGTGCCTGCCTGCACATTTACAAAATAGTCCGGAAACATCGGTGAACGTTAATTACTCACTCAATGAGCCAAGTAAGAAAGAGTATTCTATTGATTTATTCGCCGCTGAAACGGCATTTTCGTTAGCTGAAATAGTAAAACTAACCGAGGAACATTTAAATCCGCAAATTTGTAAGCGCATTTATGAAGAAATATACAATAGAATCTTCTTTCCATTTAAAGAAAAAACCTTTGGATGGGAGAAACAAACACATAATTGGGCGGCAGTATGTGCCGGATCCATTGGTTGTGCAGCACTGCATATAATCCAAAATCAGGATGAACTTGCCAGCATTTTAGAACGGGTAATCGACGCAATGGATTCTTACTTAAAAGGCTTCCAGGATGATGGGATATGCCTTGAGGGTTATGGTTATTGGCAATATGGTTTTGGATATTATGTCTATTTTGCAGATTTATTGAAAAAAAAGACAGATGGAAAGCTGAATTTATTCGAATCAGAGAAGGTTCATCAAATTGCTCTCTTTCAACAAAGGACCTTTTTAAATCAAAATCTTGTTGTTAACTTTTCAGATTCACTTCCAACCGCATCCGTTTTTCTGGGGCTGAGCCATTATTTAAGCAAAATTTATAGTGATTTCGAAGTTCCAGAAACATATCTTCGTGCTCATTATACGGACGACCATTGCAGCAGATGGGCTCCAGCAATCCGGAATCTATTGTGGTTTGATGAAGATTCTGTTCCATTACCTTGGAGAAATGGCACCCATTTTTCAAAGGACTCGGAGTGGTTTCTTTCGAGGCATCATTCTGAATCCGGAAGTTTTGCATTTGCAGCAAAAGGCGGACATAACGACGAGCCTCATAATCATAACGACATTGGCCATTTCATTCTGCAAGGTAATACAGAAGTGTTTTTAAAAGATTTAGGAAGTGGCTTATACAGTAAGGATTACTTTAGTGAAAAACGTTATTCTATTTTATGTAATGGCTCACAAGGGCACTCTGTCCCAATAATAAACGAACAATTTCAAACACTAGGGTTAGCAAAATATGCAAACATTCTTCAAGTTTTAATAGGGGAAGACGTTGATATCTATGAAATGGATATCGAAAATGCGTATGAGGTTAAGAGTCTTCAAAGTGTAAAGCGAAGGTTTACGTGGGTAAAAACAAATCTTCCAAAACTAGTAGTGGAAGACACTTATTCTTTTGCTGAGCAGCCACGTTCAATCGTGGAACGGTTCATTACACCTGTATTAGTAATAACAAAAACACATGATGGAGTCCTTCTAGAAGGAAAGAATAAAGTTAGAATTTTATATGATACGAATCAGTTAAAACTAGAAACAAAATTGATTAGTTTTATTAATCATTTCGGTAAATCAGAAGATAATCTAGCCCTCGACTTTATTGTACTGCAACCTGATAGAGAGTGTAGTGTCGAGTTGGCATTTCAATTTGAATAGGAGGGGAAAAGACATGACTGAACAAAAGTGGGTAGATGAAGCGTGGGAAAAAGTAACGAATAAGATTAGTAGAACAAGTGAGAGAATAGGTGCTAATTTTCCGCATGCAAGTGAGAATGGCCAGTATGTACTTGCAGAACCTCATTGGTGGACTGCAGGGTTTTGGCCAGGAATATTATGGCTTATTTATCGAGATTCAAAAGATGAGAATTTAAGAATACTTGCCGAAGACTGTGAGCAAAAGTTAGATGCTGTACAACGGGACTATTACAAACTCGATCATGATATGGGTTTTATGTGGACATTGACCAGTGTCGCTAGACATAAAATCCTAGGTGAAGAAGAATCGAAACGGCGGGCGTTGGTAGCGGCAAATCTATTAATGGGCCGCTTTAACCCAAATGGTAACTATATTCGCGCTTGGAATCCTTGGACAGAAGGAGAAGACAATAGTGGAATTGCCATTATCGACTGTATGATGAACCTGCCGCTCTTGTATTGGGCATCTGAAGAAACGGGTGATCCCAGGTTCAAGGGTGTGGCAAAAAAGCATGCCGAAATGGTATTAGATCACTTTATCCGGAGCGATGGCGGAGTTCACCATATTATTGTGTTCAACCCTGATAGCGGTGAAAAGATAGAAGCGCTTGGCGGGCAGGGATATGCGCCAGAATCGGCATGGTCTCGAGGAACCGCATGGGCCATATATGGTCTCACATTGACTTATCATTATACAGGCGAAGAAAAATACCTAGAATATGCCAAACGTGTTGCTCACTTTTTTATTTCTCACTTGCCGGAAGACTTCGTTCCAGATTGGGATTTTCGTCTCCCTGCGGATGTAGCTTCACCAAAGGACTCCTCGGCAGGAGCCATAGCTGCGTGCGGTCTGCTCTTGCTTGGAGACAAAGTAGCTACGCATGAGTCTCCTATATATAAGAAGGCAGGAGAAAGGATTCTTCAGTCCTTATATAACCATTATAGTGATTGGGAAGGGTTAGAAGAGGGATTGATTCTCCATGCAACAAGTCATTTCCCGCAAGGAAAATATACAGATAATCCGCTTATATATGGTGACTACTATTTTGTCGAGGGTCTAGCGTATTTAAAAGGGTTTAAAGAATTATTTTGGTAGATTGATAGCAACTGAAAAAAGAACCATTTCTCTGTCAGGAGGGAAGTTTATGATAAAACTCGATTTACCTATTCAGAAAAATCCACTTAAATCACGGGAGGATTTAAGTGAGGCTGTTAAACAAATTTTAAACCCATTAAAACCTTTTTACTCCAAGGGGAAAACCCTCCTCCGATTAGGCAGTACAGGGGCAGGGTACCCAGATTCTCTGGCGGGAATGGAAGGGTTCTCAAGAATATTATGGGGACTTGTACCCTTGTTAGCAGGTGGAGAGGAATCGGAAATTTGGGATATCCACATACAGGGCATAAAGAATGGTACAGATCCTTCTCATGAAGAATATTGGGGAGATATCGCAGACTTTGATCAGCGTGCAGTAGAAATGGCGGCATTTGGATATGCACTCGCGCTTATTCCTGAAAAGATTTGGGATCCTTTAAGTGATTTGGAAAAGTCCAATTTGTTCCAGTGGCTGAATCAAATAAACACCATCAAAGTTTATGATTGTAACTGGTTATTTTTTCCGGTGATAGTCAACCTGGGGTTTAAGAGAGTTGGCTTACCGTATAATCGTGAAATAGTGAATGGGAATATTGATCGAATAGAAAGCTTTTACTTACAGAATGGTTGGTATTCGGATGGGGTGACTGCTCATTGTGATTATTATGGACCGTTTGCGATTCATTTTTATAGCCTGCTTTATGCAAAATTGATGGGCAGTGAGGATCCAGAAAGAGCAATGTTGTACAAAAGCAGGGCAGCGGCATTTGCTAAGGATTTTATCTACTGGTTTGCAAATGATGGTTCCGCCCTGCCTTATGGGAGAAGCCTAGCGTATCGATTTGCACAATCTTCCTTTTGGAGTGCGCTTGTCTACGCAGAGGTCGAGGTGTTTCCGCTAGGCGTGATGAAGGGACTGATCCTGCGGAATCTCCGCTGGTGGTTTAGTCAAAATATATTTGACCATAATGGACTGCTTACCATTGGCTATAGTTATCCCAATTTGGTCATGGCAGAGAACTATAATTCACCCTGTTCACCATATTGGGCGTTAAAAACCTTCCTGCCTTTATCACTGCCTGTTAATCATCCTTTTTGGAAGGTGGAGGAGGAACCTCTTCCTTTATTAAAGGAGAAAGTGGTTCAACACTCACCACGTTTTATCCTGTGCAGGAACGATGAACAAAACTATATGGCTGCATTTAATGCTGGGTATCAGCACACAAATGATCACTCACATACTGCTGCGAAATATGAAAAATTTGTTTACTCCAATTTTTTTGGATTTAGTGTTCAAAAAGCAGAATGGGGACTTGCACAGGGTGCATTTGATTCGATGCTTGCTGTTAGCGAGGGCGACAATATCTATAGAGGTAAAAGAAAATGCGAGGAATATGAGGTAAACGAGAATGTAATCTACACGAAATGGAAGCCGTGGGATGATGTTGAAATTAAAACATGGCTTGTTCCAGGGACCCCGTGGCATATCCGAGTCCATTGTATAAAGACAAGTAGAAACCTTGACGTTGCAGAGGGTGGATTCGCTCTTGGATTGGAGCATACCCAATATAATGGGCAAAAGTCAGAGGCAATTACACATTTAAAAGAAAGCGCAGCTATTTCGCCTTGGGCTGTAAGCGGTATAAAGAACTTATATGGAAATGGCAAAGCGGAGCTCGTCTATCCAAATGCAAATACAAATCTAGTAAATACACGCACCGTTATCCCAACCATAAAGGCTAGTCTAAAACCAGGGACACATTGGCTTGTAAATGCCGTATTTGGGGAACCAGGTAGTGAAACCATTTTTAATCAATGGGATACTGCTCCAAAGATTGAGTTTCAAGATGAAAAGATATACTTGGAGCTCGGAGAAGAGAAGATTATTATTCATAAATGAAGATAGGAAGTGTAAGTAGATATGACAACCATTCCAAATTTAAACTGGCTTACAGATGTGGGTGTGTTTTCTGTAAACCGTCTTCCAGCGCATTCAGATCATTTCTATTATGAGAAATTGGAGGAGGCACGAAGTGGAGCTCCGATGAAAATGCGTCATGATTTAAATGGAAATTGGAAATTTTTCTATAGTATTAATCCGGACCACAGACCTGATCAATTTTATAAAAAAGAATATCAATGCTCCAGCTGGGGGGATATCAGTGTTCCTGGTCATATTCAGCTTCAAGGCTATGGTCAGCCCCAGTATGTAAATACGATGTATCCTTGGGACGGTCATAATGACATTCGTCCGCCAGAAATTCCAACCGACCATAATCCGGTAGGAAGTTATGTAAAATACTTCAGCGTTCCAGCTAACATGGAAAATAAGCCAGTTTATATTTCCTTCCAAGGTGTAGAGTCTGCTTTTTATGTATGGTTAAATGGTGAGTTTGTCGGATACAGCGAGGATTCTTTTACCCCTAGTGAGTTTGAACTTACACCGTATTTGGTGGATGGTGAAAACAAGCTGGCAGTGGAGGTTTATCAGCGGAGTACCGGCAGTTGGCTTGAAGATCAGGATTTTTGGCGTTTTTCTGGGATTTTCCGTGAGGTTTACCTTTACACAGTTCCGGAAATTCATGCCGCCGACCTCTTTGTTCGCCCTGAACTGGATTCCACTTTTACAAGAGGGACTCTTTCTGTCGACCTAAAGCTTCAAGGGGCGGCCGCTTCAAAAATAACGGCAGAATTAGTGGATGCCAATGGTACTCTCGTTAAAACGGGCGATGCTGAAAATATTGATGGCAATTGGTCGATTAACCTTGCTGTTGAGCAGCCTGCACTTTGGAGTGCAGAAAATCCGTATTTGTACAAATTATTTATACAAATCTACAACGAAGCTGGAAGTTTAGTAGAGGTTGTAGCTCAGAAGGCTGGTTTTAGAAGATTTGAGCTTGTGAATAAAATGATGCACCTCAATGGAGAGCGGGTTGTATTCAAGGGTGTGAACCGTCATGAATTCAACCCCCGTCACGGTCGTGCCATTACAAAAGAAGACATGCTCTGGGATATTAAAACCCTAAAACGTCATAACATCAATGCAGTCCGTACCTCTCACTATCCTAACCAAAGCTATTGGTACGAGTTATGTGATGAGTATGGGATTTATGTCATCGATGAGATGAATCTTGAAACGCATGGATCGTGGCAAAAAATGGGTGCTGTTGAGCCGTCATGGAATATTCCTGGTAATAAGCCGGAATGGGAAGCTATTGTCATGGACCGTGCAATCTCCATGGTAGAACGGGATAAGAATCACCCATCTATCTTGATTTGGTCCTGTGGTAACGAATCATACGCTGGTGAAGTGATTCTAAATGTCTCTAAATATTTCAAAAAGAAGGACCCTAGTAGACTTGTTCACTATGAAGGAGTTTTCCACAACCGTGATTATAACGACACAAGTGATATGGAAAGCCGCATGTACGCAAAGCCAGTTGATATTGAGAAGTACCTAAATGGAAATCCGGAGAAGCCATACATTAGCTGCGAGTACATGCATGCAATGGGGAACTCACTTGGCGGTATGTACAAATATACGGACCTTGAGCAGAAGTATCCAATGTATCAAGGCGGGTTTATTTGGGATTATATTGATCAAGCCATATATAAAAGGGACCGATACGGAAATGAATACCTTGCCTATGGCGGTGATTTCGGTGATCGTCCGACTGATTACGGATTCTGTACAAATGGAATTGTCTACGCTAACCGAGAGCTTTCTCCTAAAATGCAGGAAGTTAAGTTCTTATATCAAGATTTCAAACTAGTAACAGATGGGACAGGTGTAACCGTCAAAAATGAGAGTCTGTTCACGAATACGAGTGACTTTGAACTAGAATATGTCTTATTACATGAAGGCAAGGAAGTATATCGAAATAAGTTGTTAGCTCGTGTTGAACCGCAGCGTGAGGGACGATTTGAGTTTAAAATCCCTGAAGAATTCAATGCTGAAACAGGTGAATATTGTATTCAAACATCACTCGTGTTGAAGGAAAGCACCCTTTGGGCAGAACCGGGGTATGAAATTGCATTCGGACAGTTTGTATATCAAGTGGGTACAAGGGAGATCGCCCAGCCTAGCGGTGATTTACGAGTTGTCCATGGGGATGTCAATATTGGTGTTCATGGTCGTGATTTCACGGTAATGTTCTCAAAAGGTGCAGGCAGTTTAGTTTCCCTTAACTATGCAGGTAAAGAAATGATTTCACTTCCTCCAGCACCACTGTTTTGGAGAGCCACGACTGACAATGATCGCGGTTATTCTCAAGGTTTCCATTCCGGACCTTGGTATGCAGCGAGCTTAACGAGAAAGTGTGTAAATATAGAAGTCGAAGAGAACAGCAGTAATGTTCGTATTGCTTTTACCTATAAGTTCTCAATTAATCCAGATATTGAGGTTAAGGCAGGATACACTGTTTATCCAGATGGAAGTGTTCGCGTAAAGTCTGGGTATAAAGGGGCTGAGAATTTACCGCAGCTGCCGATTTTTGCAGTGTCGTTCAAGATTCCAGCAGATTATGATCAATTAGACTGGTATGCGATGGGTCCAGAAGAAAATTACTCTGACCGGGCTATGGGTGCTAAACTTGGGATCTTTAAAAATCAAGTACGTGATAATCTATCAGGTTATGTTATGCCGCAGGAATCGGGGAATCGTACTGGAGTCCGGCGTGTGAACGTCACGAATCAAAACGGTCAGGGAATTAGAATTTCTTCGGTCACGGAACCGTTAGAGTGCAATTTTTCACCATATACTGCCTTCGAGCTTGAAAATGCCCAGCATATTTACGAGCTGCCGAATGTCCACTATACGGTTGTAACAGTTGCCGGTAAGCAGATGGGGGTTGGCGGTGACGACAGCTGGGGTGCTCCTGTTCACGATGAACATCTTATTAAGGCAAATGAATTCATGGATTTTGACTTTATGATTCAAAGAATTTAAAAAAACTTGATTTGAATAGGTTTCAGAACAAATCTCAAAAAAGCAGTAGGTTCATAAAGAGGAATCTAACTGCTTTTTTGGGGGGAAAGTAAAGTTGGATTGTATTTATCAAAAAAGTCAAAATTTTTAAAAACCAAGTAAAAATATTCATATATGAAGGAAGGATAAATTAGATAACCTAATAGTTGAAAATGATTCAAAATAATATAAGGAGGATAAGAGTTTTAAACTTTGAAGATTGATAGAAGAGAAAAGGAGAATAGTAATGATGAAATCTAGATTATGGATAAATTTTAGTAAATGGGGTAAGAGATTATTGCTTATGGTGTTAATTGTAAGCGTAATCACCAGCGGCTTTACGCCATCTCATTTCGTCCAAGCAGCCGATACAGAATTTGACTTCGATGTAAGTTCGCTAGATAGTGTCACTGTGGCGCACTACCCGTTAAATAGTTTTTATCAGTATAAAAATAGGTTGAATGAGAATCAGCAATTATCCGGCAGTGACGTGTCCTGGAAAACGGACTATGTTACATTAGTCAATCCAGGAAATGCAAACAATGGACATATTGCGGGCAACAATCCGGGATCCCCTGTAACGGGAAGGAAAATTTCTTTTTCGTTAAATATTAAATTGAATAAGACGCAAACGCGTTCTACTAGTGCGGTAAATACCCTCTTATCTTATGGGGCTGATAATAATAACAATCTTACGCTTCGACCTTACTACAGTAATGGTATGGCTGCGGTCGTTCTTAAACGGAATGGGACGGATTCTATAGTGGCATCTTTCCCGGCACCAGCACCAGATATGTGGCATAATTATACAATTTCGCTGGACGGAACAGCCAGTACTGGTAAGCTGATCGTCTGGGTCGATGGAGTTAAGACAGCGGAGGTTGCTTCTAACGGGATTGGTGCGGACGAACTTGGCAATGGACAATTTCGACTGAACCGTACGATTGCAACCTTCTCCAATCTTGATTCGCATTACCGCGATGTGCGTGTATTTAAAGACGCACTTGATCAAGATGCTGCGACTTATTTTGCGAAGGAAATTCGCAGTTTTACATGGAACGACCTACTTGCTTTAAAGCCGCTCACCGATGGGATGGTGGTTCGTGAGGATCTTTCGTTGTTCCACGATCCCAATATTAGCTGGACCTCAAGCGACAACAGCGTGATTGATCCAAGCACAGGTTTAGTAAATCGTCCGACAGAAGGATCGAGCGCAAAACAAGTCATACTGACCATGAAATGGTTTGACCTCAGTCAGGAATACACTGTGTCGGTGCCGTCGCTCAAATCGGAGCTTCAGGCTAAATACGCTGAGAAGAAAGATACAATAAGAGGGGATTATACCAACGGAACATGGAAAACCATTACTCGGGCTCTCGATCATGCGAAAGCGATTTTAGCAGATGAATCTGCGACGCAATGGGATATAGACCGGGCGGCTTTGCAAATAGACGAAGCCTTCAAATGGGCACAAACCGTTCAACCTGAGAATGTAGTGAACTATTCCACTGCCGGTGTACCTGTTGGGGAAACCTGGTACGATACTGAGGGGAACCCCATCCAAGCCCACGGCGGCGGGTTCCTTCAGCAAACTGCAGAAGACGGCAAGCCAATCTACTATTGGGTAGGGGAAAACAAAATTCACAACAGTGCAGTTTTCCATGCAGTATCGCTTTACTCCTCCCGCGATTTGGTGAATTGGAATTATGAAGGTAACATTCTTGACCAATTCTCTCAAACTGTAGAAGGTGCGGAATACGGACTTCTCAATAACAAATGGGAGCGTCCGAAGCTTCTTTACAATGAAAAAACCAAAAAGTATGTTCTTTGGGGCCACTGGGAAACAGCGGGCAGCTATGCAAGCAGTCAAATTGCGGTAGCTACAGCAGATCATGTAGCAGGTCCGTATACCTTCCTAGGACACTGGCGTCCAGGAGGTACCCTGCGTAACTGGCGTAGTGACAACGGTATTTACACCGATTCCGAATACTATAAGTCCAGCGGTACCAGGACGGCCGTTCCAGCGAGCGTGCAAAGCGATGTTACTCAAATGGGATATATTTCACGTGATTTTACAGTGTTTGCCGATGATGACGGGACTGCTTATCTGGTATCGTCGGAAGGACATTCCATGAGGATTCACCGACTAAATGACGAATATACAGATGTGGACTTTACGACCTACACCTTCAGCGACCCTGCTGCAAAGGCGGCAGATTTCGAATCCTACAACTTCTATGAGGATGTCGGACGAGAAGCACCAGCGGTTGTAAGTACGGGCGATGGTTATTATTTAATTACCTCCGGACAATCGGGTTGGCTGCCAAATCAGAGTGCGATTAGCTATAATGCAGACATTACCGATCCACATGGCTGGACTCCTATAAAAGATGAGAATGGTAAGATACTTCCAAATTTCACTTTTGGGAACAACAGCACATACTACAGTCAATCAACCAACATCATGAAACTGACTAAACCGGATGGGTCAAATAGCTATGTTTATATGGGTGACAGATGGAGACCAAGTCAACTTTCCGATTCACGTTATGTGTGGTTACCGATTGCCTTCAACGAGGCAGAACATAATGCTTCGGCCACCTTCACAACCGGTTGGAAACTGAATGCAGAGACCGGCGATGTACAATTTCCTAAGGTTGAGCTCATTTCAGAGGGCAAGCCAGCAACCATCACTAATAATGATTCTGTTACAGGAATAGAGAAAGCAAATGACGGCATTACCTATAACCTTAATACATGGGGTGATACGAGCCACTTCTTTGGCGGCTTAGTTGCTCCGTATGAATATACGATTGATTTAGGTGAAGTCTATGACTTAGCGCGAATTGACGTTGCCTATAGGCTATATAACGGTTCTGAAATGTACCACAGGTATCAGATTTTCGGTTCATCGGATAATAAAAATTGGACTGAGTTGGTCAACAATAATACGAATATGTGGGCCGGGTTCACCTCGGATAAACTAAATGGAAATTACAGGTATGTAAAGCTCAAGGTGAATGAGGTAAGGCGTGTTAACAACAATGCTCTCAGCAATGGTTGGGGAAGCGGGCTCGTTGAGGTTCAAGTTTACTCAAACGTCGACAACACGCCGCCTGAGACGACTGCTGAAATGAACCCGGCAAAGCCGGATGGGGAAAATGGCTGGTATAAAAACCCTGTTACAGTCACATTGAGTGCGACGGATACCAAGCCTGGAGTAGAGTCTACCTTCTATAGCTTGGATGGCGGCACTACCTGGGAAACATATACGGCACCATTTGTGGTCAGTCAGGATGGGAAAAATAATGTAAAATACTATTCGGTGGATAAAGCGGGCAATACTGAACAGGTACTTACTTTAGATCCAATTAATCTAGATCAGACTCGTCCCGAAATCAATATCGAAGGTCTAGCGGATGAAAGCTATTTGGACGACGAAACCGTGACAGTGAATTACACGGTATCTGACACTATATCAGGTGTGAATAATTCGTCCGTGGTTGCGTTGTTGGATGGACAACCAATCGTAAATGGTACCGTTATTCCGCTTTATAAGCTATCACTTGGACAGCATGTTCTCACTGTGAGTGCGGTGGATCAAGCGGGAAATCCTGCTTCGGTAACAAAATCGTTTATGACTAGTACAAGCATTTCTTCATTAATAGAGCTTGTAAATCTGTTCCAAACCAACGGATCAATTACTAATGATGGAATAGCTAACAGTCTACTAAAGAAGTTGGAAGATAATGAATTACAAAGCTTCATGAACGAAGTAAAAGCGCAAAGCAGCAAGCACATCTCAAATGAGGCGGCATCCTACTTGCTGAGAGATGCAGAGTATCTTTTGAAATAGGTTTGCTACTGTGGTTTTGATTTAAGTGGTGACTTAGAAAAAGCAGTGTGTATAGGTATACACACTGCTTTTAATTTTTTAGTAAAAATTTTAGTAAAAATAATAGATTTATTTTACCTTGTGTATTAAACTAAATATAAAGCCAAATAGTGGAGGGACGACAATGAACATCACAAAGTTAACGACTACATTTAGAGAATTATTTCAGGTCCAGCCTGAGCAAGCATTCTTTGCTCCGGGGAGAATTAATTTAATTGGCGAACACACAGATTACAACGGCGGTCACGTATTTCCATGTGCGATTACTTATGGTACTTATGCCGTTGCAAAGAAAAGAGAGGACAATCTTGTCCGCCTTTATTCAGTAAACTTTCCAGATAAAGAAATCATTGAGTTTGATTTAACACAATTAGAGTACGATAAACAGCATAATTGGGCAAATTACCCAAAGGGAATGATTCGTTATATAAAGGAAGCAGGATTTTCAATTCCATCCGGATTTGAATGTGTAATTGAAGGTAACATTCCTAATGGCGCAGGCCTATCCTCTTCCGCATCTATTGAGTTATTGACAGGCGTACTCCTAGACGGGTTGTTTAAATTAGGAATAGATCGCCTAGATATGATCAAGATTGGTAAAAAAGTTGAAAATGAATTTATTGGTGTCAACAGCGGCATAATGGATCAATTTGCGATTGGGATGGGAAAAGAGGATGCTGGAATTTTGCTTGATTGCCAGACTTTAAACTATCAATATGCACCGATTCAACTTGAAGGCCACAAAATCTTAATTATGAATACAAACAAGCGCAGGGAGTTGGCAGATTCGAAATACAATGAGCGCCGAGGAGAATGTGAAGAAGCGTTGTCTCAGCTCCAGAAAAAACTACCGATTGAAGCGCTCGGACAGCTGACGGAAGAAGAGTTTGATGAAAATCAATCACTAATAGCTAATGAAACCGTTCGTAAACGGGCTAAACACGCAGTATATGAGAATGTGAGAACGTTAAAAGCGCTTGAAGCCCTAAATGCTGGTAATTTAGAGGGATTTGGACAACTAATGAATCAATCGCATATATCATTGCGTGATGATTATGAAGTAACGGGAGTAGAGCTTGACAGTTTGGTTGAGGCTGCCTGGAAACAGCTCGGTGTCTTAGGCGCCCGGATGACGGGGGCAGGATTCGGGGGCTGCGCCATTGCAGTTGTTGAAAATGAACAGGTTGAGAGCTTTATAGCAAATGTCGGTGCAGCCTATCAGGAGAAAATCGGCTATCCTGCTGATTTTTATGTAGCAAGTATCGGTGATGGAGCAAAAGAAATCCCAATGGAGGTGTCGGAATGAGTATTCTTGTTTTAGGCGGTGCGGGTTACGTTGGTTCGCATGCTGTTTACCAGTTAATTGACCAGGGATCTGAAGTAGTCGTTATTGATAATTTGCAAAGTGGTCACCGCGGGGCGGTACATCCGAAGGCAAACTTTTATGAAGGTGATATCCGCAGCCGTGAGTTTATGCGTTCTGTATTTGAAAAAGAAAACATTGAAGCGATTCTCCATTTTGCTGCCAACTCTCTTGTTGGTGAATCTATGACAGAGCCGCTAAAATACTACGACAACAATGTATTCGGGACACAAATCGTCCTCGAAATGATGAAGGAATTTAACGTTAAGTACATCATCTTTTCATCAACAGCTGCAGTATATGGTGAGCAAAAGGTGGTGCCAATTAAGGAAGATGCGGCAACATTGCCAACGAACACTTATGGTGAAACCAAGCTTACGATGGAAAAAATGATTGCTTGGTGTGAGAAGGCATTTGACCTTAAATATGTATCTCTTCGTTATTTTAACGTGGCAGCAGCGAGAAGTGACGGACAAATTGGCGAGGATCATAATCCTGAAACGCACCTCATTCCTGTTATTTTAGAAGCCGCTTTAGGAAAAAGACCCGCTATTACGGTCTTTGGACAAGATTATGATACACCAGATGGCACCTGCATACGTGATTATATTCATGTTGAGGACCTGATTGAAGCGCACCTTCTTGCACTCGCGTTTTTGCAGAATGGCGGGGAGAGTAATGTTTTCAATCTAGGCAGCAGCCAAGGATTTTCGGTAAAGGAAATTATTGAGACAGCAAAAGAGGTAACCGGTATTGATATTCCGGTCCAATTAGGGGAACGCCGTTCTGGGGACCCTAGTACGCTAATTGCATCTTCGGAAAAGGCAAGAAGTGTGCTGGGCTGGAACCCAAAGAGGACTTCAATTCATCAAATCATCAGCGATGCATGGAATTGGCACCAACATCACCCAAATGGTTATGAGAGGTGAGGGCATGATTTACCAACTAATCCAACAATTAATTAATCAAGCAATTGCTGCTCAATTAATGGAACCTGATGATGAAATTTATGCCCGCAATCAAATCCTTTCACTCTTACATTTAGTCGAGTTTAAAGAAAGTGACGCAGAGTCTAATGAAGACATACCTGATTTACTTGATCAGATTGTAGATTATGCTTGTAAGCAAGGCATTATTGAAGATGTTTTTGATGAAAAAGAGATTTTTTCAAGTAAAATCATGAACTGTTTTATGGCGCGGCCATCAACCGTTAATCAGATATTTTTTGAAAAATATAAACAGCATCCCAAAAAAGCAACAGAGTATTTTTATGAGTTAAGCAAAAACAGTAACTATATCCAGATGAACCGGATTCGCAATAATATTGAGTATAAGGTAAAAACGGAGTATGGTGAACTAGACATTACCATAAATTTATCAAAGCCGGAAAAGGACCCGAGAAGCATTGCACTTGAACGTGCTGTAGAAAAAACGAATTATCCTAAATGCTTGCTTTGTATTGAAAATGAAGGGTATGCAGGAAGAATTGGCCACCCTGCACGTTCTAATCACCGTATGATAAGGTTAAAGCTTCTAGAAGAAAACTGGCTTTTACAATATTCTCCTTATGTTTACTATAATGAGCATTGTATTGTACTGTCTGAGGACCATAGGGATATGAAAATTACTTCGTCTGCCTTTAGTCGGTTACTTCGCTTTGTCGAGCAATTCCCTCATTATTTTGTTGGGTCTAATGCAGACTTACCCATAGTGGGTGGATCGATTTTGTCTCACGATCATTATCAGGGTGGTCATTATGACTTTGCAATGGCCAAAGCAGAGGATGAATGGACATTTGCGATTGATCGTTTTCCGAATATCAAGGCTTCCGTTGTGAAGTGGCCAATGTCAGTCATTCGATTGCGTTCGGAAGAAATTGAACCGCTTGTCGAGGCGGGAGAGCATATTCTATCAAAGTGGAGAAATTATAGTGATGAAACTGTAGGAATCTATGCCAAAACAGGGGAAACTCCTCATAATACGATTACACCTATTTCACGAAAAAATCAGAATTATTACGAACTAGATTTAGTTCTTCGTAACAACCGGACGAACGAGGAGCATCCACTTGGGATTTTTCACCCTCATCAAGATGTTCATCATATTAAGAAGGAAAACATTGGGCTAATTGAAGTAATGGGCTTAGCTGTATTGCCAGCACGGTTAAAAAATGAACTTGAAGAGGTTGAAAACTTCATTTTAGGTAAATCGGATGTGGTGGCTGATTACCATATTGAATGGGCAAAAAGTCTAAAAGACGACTATCAATCTGTTGTCACAGACTCTAATGTTGAAGCAATAGTGAGAGAAGAGACAGGGAAAAAGTTTTTAAGGGTTTTAGAGGACGCGGGTGTTTTTAAGCGGAATGAAGAAGGTAAAGCCGGGTTTAATCGTTTTATCTTATCTTTATCATAGTGTAAAAGTTGACATCAAAGGGATGGCAGTAATGGCTCTTACTTTAAAAGTGAAATAATGGAGTGGAAATGGATGAAAATTACAGATAGACTGTTCGGTGTTTATAAGGATGAGTCAGTGATTGAGTATACCCTAGTCAACGATTCAGGTATGTCCGTTTCATGCCTGAATTATGGTTGCATTATCACAAAGATTTTGGTCCCCGACCGCATTGGGAAAATTGAAAATGTAGTGCTTGGTTTCGACCAATTTGAGGATTATGTGGATTTGTCCCCGTATTTTGGATCAATTGTTGGTCGAGTGGCTGGAAGAATTAATCATTCGGAGTTTGAGTTGGATGGAGAAATTTACAGGCTGACACCCAACGAGGCCCCTAACCACCTGCATGGAGGTAAAAACGGCTTTAATTCGGTCATTTGGAAAACAGAGCCGTTTAAAACAACGAATGCAGTTGGATTAAAATTTTTCTATCGTAGTGTAAATGGTGAAGAAGGCTATCCAGGTAATTTGGATTGTACCGCCACCTATCTTTTAAATAATCAAAATGAGTTGAGTATTAGCTATGAGGCGCGTACGGATCAAAAAACGATCGTGAATTTAACGAATCATTCATACTTTAACCTAAGCGGAAATTTAAAAAGGGATGTTTCTGAACATATTCTTCAGCTAGAAAGTGACCGTTTCTTAGAGCTGGGACCAGATTTAATACCCACCGGAAAAATGATAGACGTTACGAATACTCCTTTTGACTTTAAGCGTGGCCGTTTGCTGAAGGCAGGGATGAAATCCGAACATCCACAAAATGTGCTTGCTGGCAATGGTTATGATCATCCGCTCCTTTTTTCAAAAAGCAGAGAAAATACAGCGGTATTAAGTGACAAGGAGAGCGGAAGGACATTATTAGTTACGACCGATCAGCCATGCGTGGTCCTTTATACGTCGAATCAGCTGGAAGGTCCTTTTTCTATATCTGGTGTTCGAGCAAGGAACTACTTGGGCGTATGCCTTGAAACTCAGGGGCTTCCTGACGCCATCAACCAGCCAGATTTTCCATCCATCGTCTTAAACCCAGAAGAAGTATACAAGGCAACAACAAAATATCGCTTTTTTTCAAATACAATAGGAGTTTAATGAATGGCTACCATAAAGGATATTGCAGAATTAGCAGGAGTTTCGATCGCAACCGTATCCCGAGTATTGAATTATGATAGTACTTTATCAGTTGGTGATGAAACAAAAAAGAGAATATTTGAGGTTGCGGAGCAGCTTTCTTATAAAAAGAAACAGGCTAGAAAACTAGAAACAGGGAAAATCGCACTTATACAGTGGTATACAGAAAAAGAAGAGCTGGAAGACCTATATTATATGTCGATTCGTTTAGGAGTCGAAAATCAAGCCAGGCAATTGGGTTTTTCTGTAGACAAGTACTTTCAAGATAACTTCGAGAATTTAAAGCAGGATGAGATTCATGGCCTAATTGCAATTGGAAAGTTTAGTGATAAACAAATTAAAGAGATGCTTTCCATTACAAATAATATCGTGTTTGTGGATACCTCTCCTGATGAGGAACAGTTTGATTCAGTGGTTACTGATTTTGAAAAGGTCACTAAAAAAGTCATCGACCACTTTTTGGAGAGCGGCCATGTGAATATTGGGTATATTGGCGGCAGAGAAGGTTTCAAAGATCAAACCTCTCTCATCGAAGACCCTAGAGAAGTCACCTTTAAAGTATATTTAGAAGGCAGAGGGCTATTGAATGAAGCCTTCATGTACGTTGGAGCATTTACCGTTCATGATGGCCATTCACTAATGAAAAAAGCTATACAAGAACATGGAGAAAACCTACCAACTGCCTTTTTTGCAGCCAATGATTCACTGGCAGTTGGTGCGCTTAGGGCTTTACTGGAGGAAGGGATCTCTGTTCCTAGTCGTGTTAACATCATTGGTGTAAATGACATAAGCATTTCCAAATATGTGTTTCCCTCATTAAGCACAGTAAAAGTCTATACAGAACTAATGGGAGAAACAGCCGTCAACACCCTAGTAGAAAGAATCCAAGGCAGAAAAACAGCCAAAAAAATCACCATCACCACCCAGCTTATCATAAGAGACAGCAGCTCTTAACACAAATGTCCACCCTGGGTGGACACTTGTGTTTTAATGGTGCCTGTCACCACATTAGAATGACTTTAATGTGGTGACAGGCACCATTTGTCATTGTCGGATATTGGTATTTTTCGTATAATTTTAGTTATCTAGACTGGTGAGGATAATGGGGTTGTTTATGAGCAGATTAACTGTGGTAGCGTATACATTTGGTATTTTGTGTTTTCTTGCGAGTTGTGCTTTTTCTGTATTTTATGGCTATAAGGTTGTTAGTCATGATTTGCCTGCTGAGGATCAAACAGGGGAAAAGTATAATTATCATTTTGTGTTGGTTCCTGAGGAGCTAGACAATGATTATTGGCGGCTTGTTGAAGAAGGGGCAAAGAAGGCAGCGGAGGAACACGGTGTTTTATTGGAGTATGCAGGACCGAGGCAGGCTAATATTGATGAACATTTGAAAACGATTGAAATGTCAATGGCATCTAAAGTGGATGGTATTATTACACAAGGTTTGAGTGACGAGCAATTTACCCCGTTAATTAATAGAGTTGTAGAAAAACTGCCTGTCATAACCATTGATACAGATGCGGCCAATAGTGACCGGATGGCTTATATTGGAACAGACAATTATTATTCTGGCTTTTTGGCTGGTAAAGCTTTAATTGAAGACACCAATGGTCAGGCCAATGTTGCCATTATTACAGGCAATTATTATGCGAACCATCAGCAGCAGCGAGTTCAGGGTTTTCGTGACGCTGTGGAATCAGAAGAGGGAATAACGATAATTACAGTGGAAGAATCTGAAATTAGTCGAGTTCGAGCGGCTGAAAAAACCTATCAAATATTAACCGATTATCCTGAAGTCGATGCGTTCTATGGGACAAGTGCACTAGATGCAATTGGAATTGCTCAAGTAGTAGATAAGTTTAGGAAGCAGAATCAAGTATATATTATTGGATTTGATAGTCTGCCTGAAACACTTAAGTACATTTCAAAAGGAACGATTCAAGCAACAGTGGTGCAGGAGCCCTATGAAATGGGGTACCGTTCCGTGACAATGATGATTGACCTCATTGAAGGAAAGAAGGTCTCTCCGGTCGTTCATACCGATACCCGCATTATGAGGGCCGCTGATCTATTAAAACGCAAAGAGGACGAATGGGAGGCAGGCCGATAATGTTATTTCGTATTCGATCGAAATTATTACTGTATTTTATTGTCCTTGTCGTGCTGTTAACGTCTGTCGGAGTCCTTTTTTATCAAAGTAGTGAAAACCTAATTAATGAATATGATGATAGTTTTGAGCGATTCCTAATGTTAAATGATATCTCACAAAGAACTACGCTAATTATGGAAAACCTGCAGGGATATTTGTTAGATAAGGAAAGCACCTATTTAAAAGAATATAACCTGGAAAAATCTAAGCTGCTTAATGACCAATGGCTTTTTAATAAAGAAATGCAATCGAATGATATAGGGGTTATTAACTACCAAAATATGATAAACAGCTTTCTAGAAGAATGTGACGCAACAATAGAAGCTTTTCATAAAGACAAAATTAATGAGTATTCAGATCACTTAAATGAAGCATTAAAAATATCAGGATTCCTTCAGGAAAGTACACTTGAACTCTTAAATAGTAAACTAACAGACTATCAAAATTTCTATAATCAAATGGAAAGGCAAAATCATTATTTTAAATTGTTGTCTTTTTCCCTTTTCTCCTGTGCTTTTTTTCTTAGTACATTGATTGCCCTTTGGATCTCGGGCGGTATTACAAAACCAATTACGCTATTATCACAGGCAGCGAGGAAAATTTCAAAAGGTGATCTTTCTGGCGAAGATATTAAGATAACGACCAAGGATGAATTGAAGCCTTTAACCGAAACCTTTAACCAAATGCGTTCGAATCTTAGAGAATTGGTAAAAGAAATCAAGCAGAAATCGGAGCTAGATAAGCTCCTAAAAGAATTAGAGCTAAGGAGTCTTCAAAACCAAATCAATCCACATTTCCTATTCAATACTTTGAATACGGTTTCAAAAATGGCTTATCTAGAGGATGCGGAACATACTTCTAGATTAATTGAATCTGTAGCCGCCTTACTGCGATACAACCTAGGTGGCGATTTGAATAAGGCTGCCACTCTACGGGACGAGGTATCTATTGTTAAAGAGTACTTTTTTATTCAACAAACAAGATTTGGAGACCGAATTCAATTCGTTACGGAAATAGAAGAGGATTGTTTGGATATAGAAATTCCTAGTTTAACCCTTCAGCCATTAATCGAAAATGCATTCATACATGGTGTGGAATCGTATGAAGAAAATGCAGAAATCCGGCTTCAAATTTACAAAAGTAATGACAGAATTAATGTAGAAATAGTCGACAATGGAGATGGAATGGATGAAACGACCAAAAATAGATTGCTAAACTATGTAAGCAGAACTGAAAAAGAAGTATACGAATATGAAAAATCAAAAGGACATTCAACTGGTATAGGAGTAAAAAATGTTATTCGCAGGCTTCAGCTTTTTTATAATCAAAAAGACATTATAGAAATACAATCAGAATTACGAAAAGGGACTACGTTTAAACTGACCATTCCAAACGTTGTAAAAGGAGGAACTGAGCTTGTTGAAAATTCTAATTGTGGATGATGAGGTTTTAGAGAGAAAAGCATTGACTAAGATTATAAACGGCTCCTCTGAGAACGTAATGGTAATTGGTGAAGCGCCTAATGGAAGAAAGGCTATTGAAATGGCTAGAGAACTTAAGCCGGATATCATCTTTATGGATATAAAGATGCCCGGAATTGATGGGGTTCAAGCTGTAAAGGAAATCAAAAGCACGGATCACCACACCCGATTTATTATGGTTTCAGCCTTTAATACCTTTGAATATGCCAAGGAAGTTATGCGGCAGGGTGTAAAAGAATATATCTTAAAACCTAGTAGAAAACAGGATATTCTCGAGAGTTTACAACGTATTTCAGATGAGATTTTTGAAGAGCGCAAGTCTATGAAGGAAAAGCAAAGCTTGATGGAGAACCTAGACCGTGCAGTCTCGATAGCCCAGAAAGAGTGGGTGTCTTCTCTAATCCTAAACCAGGTCCAAGATATTTCGTTTGATGAATGGAGTCAACTGTTAGGTGTAGAAATTACCTCTGGTTATATTATGTTGTTTTCCGCTCTCCCCAAGGAAAAAGGAGAACTTGACATACATGTAAAGCAAAACTTTTATTTATGGCTTAAGGATGTCTTAAAATCAGCAGTAAAAAAAGAAGAATTCATGATAGGACCGATGACAGATTCTCAAGTACCTGTTTTAGTTCTTTGTAAAGAACTTCCAGAAAGGGTGCACTTTAAAACAAGTGCCCAGCAGACCATTGAAAGTCTATTTAGCTCCTTTCAAAAGAATCAAATAAATGTAGAATTAAAAATAGGGGTAGGACTCCCATATTGTCATGGCCATGAGCTCAATAAATCTTATCATGAAGCGGTTGTTGCTCTACAGCATCTATCAAAAACCCCCAACCGAAAATATTTATTTAGCAGTAAACAAGGAGCAGCCGAGCTGCCTTCCGTTTCAGATGTTCTGGAAATAGAGAAAAAGTTGCTGGATGGTGTACGACAAGGTGATATAAACCAAGTTATGTTTATCTTTGATTCGTTTGTAACCAAACTTACCGGTAACAAAGAAGTAAACGCTACAATAGTGAAAAAATCTTTTGATGAATTGTTTATTCTCCTTTCAAGGATGATGCATGACTTAGGGATACACTTTGAAGGTTCTTTGATAATAGATGAGGCAGAGGATATTAACCTTATCTTAGAAAAAGGAAAAGCGAATTTACTGACAGTCGTCAAGCATGTTCAGCTATGGAGGAACAACCATGCCAAGGGAATGCTTCATAGGGCGAAGGAATATATTGAAATCCATTATGCGGATTCCATTACTTTGGAACACGTAGCAGAATATGTGGAGCTAAGTCCATTTTATTTAAGTAAATTATTTAAAGATCGGTTTGGTATGACTTTTATTGATTACGTAACCGAAATCAGAATAAAGCAGGCTAAACTTGAAATGGTTGATGCTTCAAAGAGCTTAAAGGAAATTTGCTATTCTGTTGGCTATAAAGATCCAAATTACTTTAGCCGTGTATTTAAAAAACAGACAGGTTTATCCCCAACTGAATTTCGTAGGGAAACGGTTTGTTAATAGAATTTCATTTTATTAGACTGATTCGTAATGAATCGGTCTTTTTTCGTGTTAACAAAAAAATCTAGGAAATCGCAAATTTGTGCTATAGGTTGGAACTATTGAATGAAATATCCCAGTGCTACTATATATGTAAGGGTTTTCAATTAGGTGAAGGTAAGCGAAGTTTACCAGAGCCTTACTAACTAGCAAAAGGAGAAGGATGACATGTTTAAAAAGAAAAAAGGATTAATTCTATCATTAACAGTTGCGTCTAGTATTCTATTAGCAACTGGCTGCGGCGGTACAGAAAAAAGTTCAACAGATTCTGGAAAAGGCAAGGACGGCGACCTTCCTGCAGTGGGTGCAACCATTTACAAATTTGATGATAATTTCATGTCCTATGTTCGTCGTGCTATGGAAACAGCAGCTGATGGAAAGGTCAACTTAATGCTGAACGACTCTCAAAACGACCAGGCTAAACAGGTTGAACAAGTCGATACACTTATTGCAAAAGGAGCAAAATCGCTGGCCATCAACCTTGTAGACCCTAAAGCGGCACAAACCATTATTGATAAAGCTAAAGTAAAGGATATTCCTGTTATCTTCTTTAACAAAGAGCCAGATGCAAGTGTATTAAAAGGCTACGAAAAAGCTTATTATGTCGGAACCACTTCATCTGAATCGGGAATTCTTCAAGGTGAATTAATCGCCAAGGCTTGGGAAGCAAATAAAGACACTTGGGATAAAAATGGTGATGGCAAGCTTCAATACGTCCTCTTAAAGGGTGAGCCAGGCCACCCGGATGCGGAAGCTCGTACAAAGTTTGTAGTTGATACCGTTAAAGAAAAAGGAATTGAAGTAGATGAACTTGCTTTAGACACTGGTATGTGGGATGCAATGAAAGCAACCGAGAAAATGGACGCTTGGATTGCAAAATACAACGATGAGATTGAATTTGTTATTGCTAATAACGATGGTATGGCATTAGGTGCGATTGCTTCTCTTGAAAAAGCAGGCTACTTCTCAGGTGATAAGTTTATGCCAGTTGTAGGTGTAGACGCGATTCCAGAAGCACTTGAAATGATTGAAAAAGGAAAAATGGTTGGATCTATCTTAAATGATGCGAAAAACCAAGGTGCCGCCACTGTTCAATTAGCTGCCAATGCTGCAAACGGTAAGGACGTATTAGAAGGAACAGAATGGAAGCTAGATGACGCAAAAGCGGTTCGTGTACCTTATATTGAAATCACAAAAGACAATATCCAGGTTGGTAAAGACGCATATAAATAAAAAGCGGAAGCGCCTGTCCAGGGGTTAAGGGTTTAACCCCTATAGCGCTCCTCGAACGAAGGAAAAGGTACATTATTCTTTTCCTTCGTTCGGGGTCAATGTTTCAAGCTAATCATTTGAAACAGGACTGACGAAATTAAATTTTATTATAAAAATGCATGTTATATGGTTAGGCAAGGAGGTTTAAGTATGTCAGAGGCAAGTTCAGCCAATTTACTTGAAATGATTAATTTAACCAAAAGATTTCCTGGCGTTATTGCTCTTAACAACGTTTCCCTAAAAGTTAAGGCAGGGTCAGTACATGCCTTAATGGGTGAGAATGGTGCTGGAAAATCAACCTTAATGAAGTGCTTATTCGGTATCTATTCAATGGATGAAGGAAAAATCCTGTTGGATGGAAAAGAGGTTACATTTGCAAATTCTAAACAAGCACTAGAAAACGGAGTGTCAATGGTCCACCAGGAACTGAACCAAGTCCGTCAGCAAAATGTAATGGATAACATTTGGCTGGGAAGGTATCCGAAAAAAGGAATTTTTATCGATGAAAAAAGGATGTATGAGGATACAGCAGCAATTTTTAAAAGTCTGGACATTCATATTGACCCACGAAGCAAAGTAGGAAGTTTGTCAGTTTCTGAAATGCAGATGGTGGAAATTGCAAAAGCTGTTTCATATAATTCCAAACTCATTGTAATGGATGAACCAATATCCTCTCTAACGGAGAAAGAGGTAAATCATTTATTTACCATTATTAGAAAGCTGCAAAGTGATAACGTAGCCATTATTTATATCTCGCACAAAATGGAAGAAATTTTAAAAATCTCCGACGAAGTGACAATCATGCGTGACGGTCAGTATATTGCAACAAAAAGTGCGAAGGAACTAACAACGGATGAAATCATTAAGCTAATGGTTGGCCGTGACCTATCACAGCGTTTTCCAGAAAAAATCAACAAACCTGGAGTTGTAACCCTTAAAGTAAAGGATTTAACTGCTGAAACAGAAGGGTCATTCTCTAATATTAACTTCGAATTGAGAAAGGGAGAAATATTAGGTGTTGCAGGATTAGTCGGCTCCAAGCGTACAGAGGTAATGGAGGCGCTGTTCGGTATCAGAGGAATAAAATCTGGAAGTATTGAGCTAAATGGAAAGGTTGTTCATAATCATTCGCCGCAGCATGCGATTAAAAATGGTTTTGCTCTAGTGACGGAAGAAAGAAGAACAACGGGGATTTATCCACAACTCAGCATTAGCTTCAACTCTATTATTGCAAACCTTCCACAGTATCGAAAAGGCCTGTTTCTCTCAGAAAACAAAGTCCATGATGATACAAAATGGGTTATAGATTCAATGAAAGTAAAGACGCCATCGCAAAAAACGCCAATCGGAAGTCTTTCAGGTGGTAACCAGCAGAAGGTCATCATTGGCCGCTGGCTGCTAACAAAACCGGAAGTACTATTGTTAGATGAACCAACCAGGGGAATTGACGTTGGAGCAAAATTTGAAATTTACCAGCTAATTAACCAATTAGCAGCTGAGGGAAAAGGAATTATCATGATTTCTTCAGAAATGCCTGAACTGCTTGGTGTTACAGACAGAATCTTAGTAATGAGTAATGGAAGAGCAGCCGGAATCGTAGAAACAAAAACAACCACACAAGAAGAAATTATGCGACTGGCAGCGTTGTATTAGGAGGAGAAGCAAAATGAATACTCAGGCTACAAAAAAGTCTACTATTGTAAAATGGCTGTTTGATAATGTTATTTATGTATTTTTGATTTTACTAGTAATTGGAATTGTTATCGCGTCTCCTGACTTTTTGTCCATGACAAACTTAATTAATATCCTAAGTCAGTCATCCTCAAGGATCATTATTGCACTAGGTATAGCAGGAATCTTGATTTTAGGAGGGACGGACTTATCAGCAGGACGAATGGTTGGACTTGCAGCAGTAGTTTCAGCGTCCTTGCTGCAAGCTGGTGATTATGCGTATAAAATGTATCCAAATTTACCTGAATTGCCTTTATTTGTTCCTATTATTATTGCAATGTTGGTAACAGGCCTTTTTGGGACATTAAACGGTTTTATTGTATCTAAGTTTCATGTACCTCCTTTTATTGCTACCTTAGGTATGATGATTGGTGTCTACGGAATTACGTCCATTTACTTTGATCGCCCTCCATATGGAGCACAGCCGATTGGCGGATTAAGTGAAAGCTTTACAACCTTTGCGCAAAAAGGGATTAAATTAGGTCAATATGAATTCCCATACCTGATTTTATATGCGATTGCATTTTCAATCATTATTTGGGTGCTTTGGAATAAAACACAACTTGGTAAAAATATGTATGCAATTGGCGGAAATCCTGAAGCTGCAAAGGTATCAGGCGTTAACGTAGCAAAAAACATTATCATCATTTACATGATCGCTGGTTTATTATATGGATTCTCAGGTACATTAGAGGCAGGCCGTGTTGGCAGTGCAACGAATAATACGGGAAATATGTATGAGTTAGACGCAATTGCAGCCTGTGTAGTTGGCGGTGTTTCTTTATCAGGCGGAATTGGAACTGTCCCGGGAGTCATCACAGGAGTGCTGATTTTCCAAGTCATTAACTATGGTTTAGCCTTCCTCGGTGTAAGTCCATACATTCAATTTATCGTAAAAGGCGCCATCATCATCGTGGCAGTTGCCTTTGATATGCGGAAACATGCTAAGAAAAAATAATAGTAAGGGGCATTCCTAAGCAGGAGTGCCTCTTTATTATTATTTATGGAAATTAATTGATAAAATAACAATATCAAGTTTTTATAGAAGGTGGTGAATGTCATGTGTTTAATATTATTTGCTTATAAAGTACATCCAAAATATAAACTGATTGTTGCAGCAAATCGTGATGAGTTTTATCAAAGGCCTACAGCACCTGCTTATTTTTGGGAGGATGATCCGGACATTCTTGCTGGCAGGGATTTAGAAAAGATGGGCACCTGGATGGGCGTTACCAAAATGGGACGATTTTCAGCTTTAACCAATTATCGAAACCCAAAAGAGGATTCAAACGGAAAACGTTCTAGAGGAGAGCTGGTATTGGATGCTCTACAATACCAAGGTGACATAAAGGATTATATGGAAAACCTAGTAATAAATAAAGACAAGTATCCTGGTTACAACTTACTGGCTGGAGATGGAAATATGCTTTATTATTATTCAAATGTCGGGCAGGAGCTGTTGGAGGTACCCCCAGGTATTTACGGTGTCAGTAATCATTTATTAAATACGGAGTGGCCGAAAGTGCAAATGGGCAAAGAGGGATTAACAGAGATCATAACCACTAAACAGACCGATTTAGTAGAACCTCTTTTAACTCTGCTTCAAAAGGCAGACCAAGCTCCGGATGAAAAACTTCCTAAAACCGGAGTTTCATTAGAATTGGAAAGAATGCTTTCCCCGATGTTTATCAAGAGTGAAGGATATGGTACAAGAAGTTCAACTGTTATGTTGATGTCTGAACAAGAAATTAACTATGTGGAACGTGTTTTCTCTAATAATGAGGTAAATACCCAAAAATATATAGTTGAATTGAAATAAAAAACTAATCAAACGTTTGATTAATAAAGTTTCTAAACTAATCAAACGTTTGATTAATTGCTTTGTTGAATCATTAGTCGGTACTATCGGGGGTCTTATCAGACTCTGCTCTTTTAGTCCCTTTGCTGACATAGGGCTTAGCATTTTTTGCTTTTTTAGCACCAGCCTGCCAACGATTCCAGCCTTTCTTACCTGTTCCTCGACCTACTCCACTTTTTGCCTTTGCTTTGGGCATATAACCACTCCATCATGATTGAAGACAGGATTTTATTTTGAAAAAGGCTATTGGGTTTGGTTCCCAAAAAAACCTAATGCATATTTAATACCTTCTTCAATTTCATTTGTATCATAACCTTGTAAATCCTCATGAGTAATTTCCAGGGTTGTCCCTGATAATGAATATCCGCTATCTAAATTAATATCGAGCAGGACTTCAAACCCATTGGCTGTATTCTTAATTTCAATAATATCGTAATCCAATATAGGTGCTCCCGTTTGGTACTCTAAAGGTTCTAACTCTGACATTACCACACCTCCGTAATTACTTCTAGTCCACATTCGAACATAGGTTATACAAAAAACGTAAAATATAAACATTTATTTGCAGGAAATTCCTTTATTGCAAACTAGAAAACCAAGGAGTGAAATAAATTGATCATTTGTCTAATGACAGACATTATAGAATAGTTATAATTAATATTGACTGAATATTTACATAAATATAATACAGACTCCCTGACTAGACTACCATCATTTAAAAGGAGAGATGTGCATGCAGCGGCAAAAGCTTTTAATTAATGGAGAAAGATTAAAGAATGAGCTTGAACGGTTTGCGCGCTTTGGCAGGACGGAGAACAATGGTGTAACCCGTCTGGCATTATCAGATGAAGATCGTTTAGCCAGAGATTTTTTTCGGTCATGCTGTGAAGAGTTAGGCTTAAACGTGAAGGTTGATGATATGGGCTGCATGTATGCTACATTAGAGGGCGCGGAAAATAAGGCTCCAATCTTGATTGGCTCTCATTTGGATTCGGTTAAAAAAGGCGGCAGGTTTGACGGTGTGCTGGGAGTATTAGCTGGTTTAGAAGTAGTTAGAACACTTGTAGATAATAATATTAAACTTCAAATTCCGATAACTCTTGTTAATTTTACAAATGAAGAGGGGGCGAGATTTGAGCCTTCGATGATGGCGTCAGGAGTGCTTTCCGGCAAATTTGATAAGAATGTGATGCTGCGAAAGAAAGATGCTGCGGGGATTACTTTTGAGGAAGCACTTAAAGAGATTGGTTATGAGGGAGAAGTAGAGAATCGTTTAAATGAGGGGTCTGCATTTTTAGAATTGCATATTGAACAAGGTCCGATTCTTGAAAAAGAAGCTTTGTCGGTTGGCGTGGTGGAATGTGTGGTCGGCATGGCATGCTATGATATTGAAATTACAGGTGAATCCGATCACGCCGGAACGACGCCGATGAGTATGAGAAAAGATGCTCTATTTGCCGCCAATAACCTGATTAATGAGATCCGCAGGGTACTTGGTCCATTAGATGAAGAATTGGTTTTTACAATCGGCAGGGTGAATGTTTATCCGAGTATTCATACCGTGATTCCAAATAAAGTGGTGTTTTCCCTAGAAGCCAGACATAAAAATCCTGAGATTGTAAAAACCTTTAAAGAATTTGTTGAAGATCTCCCAAACCGAGGTTTAAACGAGGGCTGTGAGGTAAAAACAACGAAATTATGGGAGCGGGATACGGTTTGGTTTGATACAGAAATCGTTAACCAATTAGAAAAATCAGCACTGTCTCTCGGATATAGTAACAAAAGAATGGTCAGCGGTGCAGGGCACGATGCACAATTTATTGCCAGTCTTGTCCCTGCTGCGATGTTATTTGTTCCGAGCTATAATGGAAAAAGCCATTGTGAAGAAGAACTGACCTCGTGGGAAGAATGTGAAAAGGGCGTAAACGTCCTATTGGATACCGTATTAGCGTTGTTATCGAAATAAAAGCTGTGACACTAGGTTCAATTTTAATCACCTGGTGTCTCTTTTTGGTTTTTATTGGGTAATTTCCAATAGTAATTGAACAACTATTTTAAAAATTCTTTGCAGTTTTTGTCGAAATTTTGTATATTAATATAGTTCATATTAAGGGAATTTACTTCATTAATTCTTTATTTTTCTGAATAATGAATTAAAAAATATTATTTTATAGATGGGAGCTTCACATGGAACGGAAATTACCATTAAAAGAAACCATAGCCTTGGGCTTTTTTATGTTTGCCTTATTTTTAGGTGCTGGAAATATAATTTTCCCGCCATTACTAGGTCAGCAAGCTGGAGAATCTCTATTGTCAGCTATCATTGGCTTTTTAGTTACCGGTGTGGGCCTGCCTTTATTGGCTGTCTTCACGATTGCAAGATCTGGCGGGGATTTAAATGACTTATCCAATCGAGTACACCCTGGATTCGCTAAGGTCTTTCCCGTTATTATTTATTTAACGATTGGACCATTATTCGGAATACCGCGTACTGGAACGGTAACGTATGAAATTGGTGTTGCTCCATTCCTGCCAAACGACAGCAGCATGGGATTATTTATCTCAACATTCGTATTTTTCCTTATCACCTACTGGCTTGCGCTCAATCCAGCCAAACTAGTAGATCGTGTAGGAAAAATTCTTACTCCGATACTGTTACTGTTAATCGTAGTGATTTCAATCAGAGGATTTGCTTCTCCGATTGGTTCGTTTAGTGAGACAGTAGGAAAATACAGGGACGGAGCGTTTTTTGGTGGGTTTGTCGAAGGGTATTTAACGATGGATGCCATCGCTGCTCTAGTATTTGGGGTTGTTGTAATTAATCGGGTGCAGGAAATGGGAATAAAAACGGAATCATTTATTCGTTCTTATACGATTAAGGCAGGGATCATTGCAGGGATTGGTTTATCGTTTGTCTATATCTCATTATCGTTTATTGGTGCTACCTCTGTTGAGGCTGTTGGAATGCAGGAAAATGGCGGGGCTATTCTTTCATCTGTCACATCACTTTTATTCGGTCCGTTTGGGTCGATTATTCTTGCATTGGTTATTACTGGGGCATGTTTAACCACGTCTGTAGGTTTGGTTGCTGCTTGTGGTGAGTATCTAAGTCAACGATTTACGAGACTTTCCTATCCAGTAGTCGTGACGATTCTATGTTTATTTAGTTTTACAATGGCGAATCTTGGTTTAAGTCAATTAATTTCAGTATCAATTCCACTGCTAATTAGTATTTATCCGATTGCGATTGTCCTGATTTTATTATCACTATTGCATTCCTATATACCAGTGTCGAGGGCTGTTTATATAGGTGCAATCATTGGTGCAGGAATGGTTAGTATATATGATGGTTTAACAACTGCTGGTATTGAAGCAGCACCGATTTCGACAGCACTCACTTTCATTCCGCTTTACACGAATGGATTAGGCTGGCTGCTCCCAAGTATTGTGGGCGGGCTGCTAGGGTTACTTTTTCAATATGCAAAGCTGCTTAATTGGGTTCCTTCATCAAAATAAAGACTAGGGCATGTTTCCCTAGTCTTTTCTTATGGCATTAACGGTTAACTGAAGAAGAAAGCCTCTTGCGGGTAAATTAACGAAAAACAGCGAAATACTAAGAAAACTGGATATGATACTCGCTTACATTAGATTTGTTATCGTTTTTATGGCAAATGTTTCCGTTTTCCGGAGCTTTGTAAAAAGTGGCGCCTATGTACGATAATAAGGATATAAATTTTACAAAGGTGGTAATAATATGAAAAAGGCAATTGAAAACTTCATGGATACTTACGGAAAATACATGGCTGTAGCAGCATTTGCTCAAAAACAATGGACTAAAAGTGAGTTAGAGTATATGGTAAGCTTGTTTAGAGACGATTCTCAAAGATAATATTGGGATTCGTTTTTTTTTTTAAAATTTACTGTCTATCTGATCTGTTTCCAACAGATTTCGGTCACCAAGAGCCCCCTTTGATTCCCACTTTCCCATTTTTCCAACGATTTCGGTTACCAATATCCCTCTTTGATTACCACTTTCTCATTTTTCCAACGGTATCGGTCACCAATATCCCTCTTTGGTTACCACTTTCTCATTTTTCCAACCATTTCGGTCACCCATTTGGACTGTTAACCTCAAAAACTAGCTAGCCCTTTCCGAATTAGCTATCCGAATAAGACTATCATTCTACCATTACTATCCCATTTAAAGGAGGTATTGTAAAAAACTGCATAAAAGTGTAAAATTACACTAAACGAACATAAAAAGTTTTTAGGAGTGTTATTTATGGGGAAAAATATGCTTCAAATGTTTTTGTATTTTGGTGTAATTCCAGTTGTTATTTCATTCATCACCATTTTTATTACAGCAGATAACTTTTTGTTTTCTACAATTTTGCCACTTATCATCGGCGGGTGTATTGCTGGTGGGTATGCAAGTAGAACACTGCTAAGACAAGATGAAAATAGCACGCATAGTCTACTGTTCCTCTTTCCACTAGCTTATACAGCGGTAATTTGGGCGATTTTTATGCTGATTAGCGGCGGGTTTTACGGGGCAGATTCGTGGTTATCTTATGGTATTTTACATATAGCGATGGCACCGATTTTCTTTATGACGATGCTAATGGGCGAGGGAAGATTGTTTCTATGGGCACCATTATCATATGAACTTGCAGTTGTGTTTACTATTTTCCTAGTATTCCTCATAAAAAGGGTACGCCCCACTTTTGACAAGAAGCAGGCAGTGACGCTTTTGACCGTTTTCGTACTGGCAATGGGTACGGGGGCTGTAGTTCAGTGGGAGCGGAGTAAGACGGTCCTGCCATCCTATGGCTTTGAGTATGGCGGCGGCTATTCATCTACGGATTTAACACCATATGAAGTAACAAATCCAAGTAATATCCTGCCCAAGCTAGAATCTCCTTCTACTTTTACAATAAAGAATTCTTTTGAAATGCCTAGATTAGACGGTGCAGAAGCAGCGTATCCAGTCTATTCCGCTTTTGCTAACACAGTCTATGAAAACATCAGTCAATTAGATAATGTATGGGATATCGTCAGCTTTACCAATACAATTTATTCTTATGAAAGGCTCCTTTCGGGTGAGGTAGATATCTACTTTGGTGCTGAACCATCGAAAGAGCAGCAGGAAATGGCTAAAAGGCAGGGAAAGGAAATGGTTATGACGCCCATTGGCAAGGAGGCATTTGTCTTTTTTGTTAATCCGGATAATAAAGTAGATAGTTTAGACGTCTCCGAGATTCAGAGCATTTATTCTGGGAAAATAAAGAATTGGTCAGAGCTTGGAGGAAAGAATGAAAGAATAATAGCTTTTCAACGTCCGAAAAATTCTGGCAGCCAAACACTCCTAGAAAAGATTATGGGTGATACGCCGATTATGGAACCTTTGAAAGAAGATGTTCCAGAGGGAATGGGCGGGATCATCGAACAAGTTGCCGATTATCGGAATTACGATAATTCAATCGGATTCTCGTTCCGTTTTTTTGCAACCGGAATGAGGGGAAATTCTGATATTAAACTACTTGCAATTGATGGAATCGAACCATCCCCTGAAAATATTGCGAGCGAAAAATACCCTTTTACTGCTAACCTTTATGCGATAACATTAAAAGATAATACCAAGAACACTATTGAACCATTTTTGGAGTGGATGAAGGGGCCTCAAGGTCAAGAGATTATTGAGAAAATTGGTTATATTAGAAATTGAAATCTTATAAAATTAGTGCTTTATAGAGAGGCACCCTTCCAAAATAAGGGTGTCTTTTTTACATGATTTGCATTTTAAAATAATTTGTATATTAATTAAATGAATTTTCTAAAAAGTATTGATTTTCCAAATATATATATGCTAGTATACTAGTGTGGTGAAAGCGATTTCAAAAAATAAAACTATCAGGGGGAAAAAATGAAAAAACTTTCTTTAGTGTTATTGTTCCTTATCGCATGTATGGTTGCAGTAGGCTGCAGTAAAAGTGAAACATCTGGTTCAAAAGAAAAAGATGGAAAAGTTTATACGGTAAAAATGTCAACTCAACAGGCAGAAACATCCCCAATTGTAAAAGGTTTCTATGAACTAGCTGATAGATTAGAAGAAAAGTCAGATGGAAGATTAAAGATGGAAGTTTATCCAAGCGCGCAGCTTGGAAGTGACGATGATGTAATTGAACAAGCGGAACAGGGAGTTAACGTAGCGGTTCTTACTGACGGAAGCCGTATGGGTCTTTACGTTAAGGATATGGGTGTTATTGGTGCACCATACTTAGCAGATAATTACGAAGATGTATTGAAAATTACTCAAGGTGATACATTTAAAACTTGGGAAAAAGCATTAGCTGAAGAACACGGTATTCGAGTTCTTTCATTCAACTGGTATGACGGACCAAGACACTTCCTTACAAATGAGCCTATTGAAAAGCCAGAAGATCTTAAGGGTCTAAGAATCAGAACACCTGGTTCACCAGTATGGCAGGAATCAATTAAAGCTATGGGGGCAACTCCAATTGCAATGCCTTGGGGAGAAGCATATTCAGCAGTACAACAAGGAGCAATTGATGGAGCAGAAGCACAGCATACATCAACATATCCATCAAGAATGTATGAAGTTGTAAAATATGTAAACAAAACTAGTCACTTCCAATTAATTAACGGTATTATCGTTGGTGAAAAATGGTTCAGCACTTTACCAGAAGATTTGCAAACGCTTTTATTGGAAGAAACAAAAGCAGTTGCTGAAATCAATGCTAAAGAAATTGCAAGTATGCAGGCAGACTTAGAAGAAAAATTAGTAGCTGAAGGTATGGAAATTGTAGAGCCAGATGTAGAAGCATTCAAAAAGGCTGCTGATAAAGCTTATGACGTCTTAGGGTTAACGAAGTTAAAAGACCAAATCCATGAAGAGATGGGAAGATAAAAGCCTTAAAGAGGGGAAATCATGAAGAATTTATATGGGTATTTTTGCAAACTTGAAGAGACGCTTGTAAAAAGTTTTTTGGTCGCAATAACGTTTCTAGTCTTTATTTCAGCTATATTTAGAACAATGAAATACCCATTGAATTGGGCAGTAGATTTATCGATGTTGTTATTTGCTTGGGTAGTATTTCTAGGTGCCAATATGGCACTTAGAAATACAGAATTAGTTAATGTTGATTTATTTATTAATAAATTTTCTGCGAAAATTAGAAAAAACATCTATATTTTTTGGAACATTATCATTATTCTGTTCTTATTCTTTTTAATATGGCATGGAATTCCCCTAGCACTTGAAAGTACCAATAGACAATTCCAAACATTGGGTATCAGCTATTCATGGGCGACGATAAGTGTACCTGTTGGTGCATTATTAATGATTATTAGTACGTGCATAAAAATATTTAAAGCTCTCAAAAAAGAGAACTGGTAGGGGGAGCGTATGTTACTAGTCTTAGGAGTATTTTTATTTTTCTTGTTTTTTGGAATGCCAGTAGCTTTCGCTATCGGAATATCAGGTTTAGTCTTTTTCCTGACAACACCAGACGTACCGCTTTCAATTGCGGTACAGCGAACCTTGACGACCTCTCAATCATTTACAATGCTTGCGATTCCTTTGTTTATTTTTGCAGGGCATTTAATGAACAGTACCGGTATTACTAAAAGGTTAATAACATTAGCCAACGTGCTAACGGGTCACATGTACGGAAATCTTGCACAAGTGAGTGTTGTGCTTAGTACGTTAATGGGTGGAGTTTCAGGATCCGCGGTTGCAGACGCAGCAATGCAGTCAAGGATTTTGGGACCTGATATGGTAAAAAGAGGATATAAGCCTGCCTATGGTGCAGCAATAAACGGTGTCTCATCTCTTATTACAGCAACGATACCTCCAAGTATGGGTCTAATTATTTATGGATCAATCGGTGAGGTTTCGATTGGAAGACTTTTCGCGGCGGGAATTGTGCCGGGGATTATGATGATGATTATTCTAATGATCGCCGTATCTTACACGAGTAGAAAGAATAATTACTTGCCGGAGAGGAAAAAGCCGCCTGGCATTAAAGAAGTTCTACTTGCAGTAAAAGACGGAATTTGGGCATTGATTTTCCCTATTATTCTGATTGTCGGAATTCGATATGGAATATTTACACCATCTGAGTCAGGAGCATTTGCGGCCGTATATGCAATTTTCATAGGTGTGGTTGTGTATAAAGAACTAACTTGGAAGACATTCTTAGAGACGGTTCAAGAAAGTGCTATTGATATTGGTGCGATAATGCTTATCATTTCAGTCTCCGGAGTATTTGGCTACGGGATTGTATATGATAACGTCACAAGCGGTCTGTCTGCTATTATTACAGGGATTACAGACAATCAATACATGTTATTTGGTATCATTATCCTTACATTAATTATAGCTGGAATGTTTGTAGAGACAACGGTTATTACGTTACTCCTTACACCAATTTTTGTTCCGATTGTTACTAGTGTAGGAATTGATCCCGTTCATTTTGGACTTGTTATGATGACTGTAACAACCTTTGGGATCATAACACCTCCAATGGGCGTTTCATTATTTACGGTTTCTCAGATAATGGGATGTTCACCGCAAGATACGGTTAAAGAGGCAATACCATTCTATTTTGCGACTATGCTGGTAGTAGCAATTATGGTATTCTTCCCTGATTTAATCTTATTTGTACCGGATATGGTATTTGGTGAATAACAAGATTCTAGCAGTTGGGTGAAATCTACCTATAGTTGCTATCCTGAGGGCATCAGTTATGTCTTTGTCCTCAGGGAGTACTATAAGTGGTGGCCCTTTGCTTTTTTTTTTACCTTAAAATGCTTAAATTGATTATATATTTAACTAAAAAGGCAGGGATTCAGACTAATTCTTGTTTTAAGAGGTGTAAAAGCATGAATGTAAAGGCAATGCAAAGGAATGAGATGGGTTCAAGGAGACACTATGTTTATTCCTATTTATATCAAAATATATTAAGTCTAAACCTGCAGCCGGGATGTGCTCTATCAGAAAATGAAATAGCAAAGCAGCTTAATGTAAGCCGGACACCAGTTAGAGAGGCAATGATTCAATTAGCAAAACAAGACCTGGTTGAGATTGTTCCACAAATAGGAACTTTTGTATCATTAATCAATCCAGAATTAGTGGAAGAATCACGTTCAATGAGAGAAACGTTAGAAATTGCTGCTATAAAAGAGGCCGCTGAAAAAATAACAGAGAGTACGTTGTTAGAATTAGAGATAAGTATTAATAAACAAAAATTAATTATTAAAGAGGGGAATTTTCGAGAATTCTTCACACTCGATGACGCCTTTCATGAGATTATTTTTAAAAGCCTGGGGAAAGAAAGAACATGGCAGGCCATTGAACAAATAAATTCTCAGTTTAAAAGAGTTAGAATCTTGTGGTTATCACTAACCACAACCACCGACTGGGAAGAAGTATTGAGGGAACATGAGGGTTTGTATACAGCCTTGAAAAATAGAGATGCTTGTCTAGCTGAAAAATTGGTGAAAGAGCACTTAACAAAAGCTGTTATTCATATGGGAGTAATTAAGGCTAAACATCCCGATTATTTTAAAAGTTAGTAGTTGAAACGATTGGGTTTTGGTGTATTTCGTAAATGGAGGAATGAAGAAAGAGAACCGAAAGAGTTGTTAGGTGCATTATTATGGCTAGTTGACGAGGAATATCCAGGATTCGTTACTGGAATAACCCTCCTGTTGAGGGAGGAGTTATGGCGAATTCTGGAGTTTAGTCTAATAGAAGGGATTCGATTATGTTGGACGTAAATACAATAAAGTTGGATGGATCAATGCCTATAAAGTTAACTTCAGCTCGAGCATGGCGTACCTATTTGGGTGGGAAATTAATAGACGAACTCCATGGGTCAAATCAGCCTGAGGATAATCATTTTCCTGAAGAATGGATTATGTCGATTGTATCCGCCCGAAATATTGGCCGAGAACATATAGTAGATGAAGGTTTAAGTAAAGTAGATATCCCTGATACAGATATGGCCTTGAAAAAACTAATCGACAGAAGTCCTGAGAAATTTTTAGGAAAACGCCATTTTGAGAAGTTTGGCAACCAAACCGGCGTATTAGTAAAAATTATTGATTCAGCTGAGCGATTAACTGTTCAGGTGCACCCAGACAGGGAAAAAGCTCAGGAATTATTTCATTCAAGTTATGGGAAAACGGAATGCTGGCACATCTTAGGCGGAAGAGAAATTGATGGTGAACCGCCTTATGTCTACCTTGGGTTTAAGCCAGGTGTAACAAGAGAACAGTGGGAAAGATTATTCTATGAACAAGACATTCAAGGGATGCTAGATTGTATGCATAAGTTCTATGTTAATACTGGAGATACCTTTTTAATAGAAGGCGGTACTCCACATGCAATTGGATCAGGATGTTTGTTGGTGGAAATTCAAGAGCCTACTGATTATACCATTCGTATCGAGAAGACTTCACCGTCTGGGTTTAAAATAGATGATTTTATGTGTCATCAAGGTATTGGATTTAAAAAAATGTTCGATTGTTTTAAGTATGAAAATTTCACTAGGGAGGAGACCTTGAATAAATGGCAAGTAGCTCCTTTTGTAGTGAATGAAACAAAGGACAATAAAGAAACTGAATTGATTGGATACAATAACACCCCTTATTTTCGGATGTCACTTGTTGAAGTGGACAATGAATTGAAAATCAATGATAATGGAGTGTTCTCAGGGTTATATATCCTATCGGGTAATGCTACAATCATAAAGGATGGAGAAAGTCAGGTTGTTAATAAGGGTGAGCAATTCTTTGTACCTGCAAATGTTTCTAGTTTTTTGATAAAAAATCAAACAAATGAAAAGTTTAAAGCGTTACGTTTATTCGGGCCTAAAGTAGTCTAATGATAAGTTGCAAGAGGCACCTTTTAGGGTGCCTTTTGCACATGGGAGGTAAACAAGATGGAAAAAGTTAGATGGGGAATTTTAAGCACCGCAAAAATAGCTCAAAAATCATTAATCCCAGCATTTGAACGTGCGCAAAATGCTGTGGTCGCAGGAATTGCCTCAAGCAGTGGAAAAGCTGAAGAGGCAGCAGCGCAATTTAATATAGCTAAGTCATACAGTAATTATGAAGAAATGCTGCAAGATCCAGAGATAGACGCAGTCTATATCCCGCTGCCAAATCATTTACATAAAAAGTGGACGCTAGAAGCGGCCAAACATGGAAAGCATATTCTATGTGAAAAGCCAGCTTCTTTAACAGCGGACGAAACGAAAGAAATGGTTGAGTTTTGCCGTGAGAAAAATGTTAAATTTATGGAAGCCTTTATGTATCAATTTCATCCCCAGCATGAACGGGTAAGAGAAATCATCAAAAGTGGCGAGATTGGTGAAGTTAAATTCATGCGGGCTAGCTTTTCATTTTTGCTTGCCCAGCCAGAAGGCAATATAAAAACGGACCCAAATAAAGGCGGAGGCAGTCTCTATGATGTTGGCTGTTATGCCATTCATGCCATACGGAATATAGTTGGTGCAGAGCCAGTAGAAGTCCACGTTCATGCTAATATAGATTCAGATTATCAAGTAGATACATCCGCCTTCGGTTATATGCAATTGGAAAATGGTGTTCATGCTCATTTTGATTGCAGCTTTGATATGGTTTTTAGAGCAGAGTATGAAGTGATTGGAACCGAGGGTCAGATAAAGGTTCCAAGAGCGTTCCGCCCAGATAATCAAGGGGGAGAAGGACTTGTTATAGTTCTAAAAGAGGGAGTAACAAGAGAAGAAAAAATAGTTGCTGATATTTATCGAGCTGAGGTTGAGCATATTTCGCAAGTAATCTTGGAGGATGGCGAACCTTCTTATACAGGCGAAAACGCCATTCAAAATATGCGTGTCATTGAAGCTTGTTATCAATCTATAAAAACAGGAAAAAGTATTAAATTAATATAATAAAAAGCAGCATAATCCCTATGAATGATTAGGGAATATGCTGTTTTTTTATTTCGCCTAGTTTTATTTTCAAATAAAAACATAAACATACTATAAAAAGAAATAAATTGGAGGGGTTTTGTAATGAAGGATTTCACAGTTGATTATTTCACCATGACGGAACAAGACGCAATGGAATATGCAAAAGCAATCAATCTTTTTCCAGAAGATGCGGAGTTGACGTGTAAAGAAATTGGCGATGGTAACTTAAACTATGTTTTTAAAATAGTTAACATAAAAAACCATCAATCTATCATTATCAAACAAGCGGGACCAGTGGCACGAATCTCTGATGAATTTAAACTTTCACCAGACCGCAATCGAATTGAAAGTGAAATTCTCGGACTCCAATATAAACTAGCACCTGGTTTTGTACCGAAAGTATACAATTATGACCCGATAATGAATTGCACGGTAATGGATGATTTATCAAATCATGAGATTATGAGAACAGCATTATTGAAACATAAGAAGTTTCCGCTTTTTGCTGACCATATTACTACTTTTCTAGTCAATACCTTATTATTAACCTCAGATGTTGTCGTGGAACACAAGGAAAAAAAAGAACTCGTTAAACAATTCATTAACCCAGAGCTTTGTGAAATAACAGAGGATTTGGTTTACACAGAACCTTTTTATGATTGCCCTCGTAATGAAGTGTTTGAGGGGTCAAAGGAATTTGTAAAAGAAGTCATCTGGAATGATAAAAAATTAGTACTTGAGAGTGCTAAATTAAAATTCGAGTTTATGACGAATGCTCAGTCGCTGCTGCATGGCGACCTTCATACTGGATCTATTTTTATAAAAAAAGATTCTACCAAGGTAATAGATCCTGAATTCGCTTTTTATGGACCTGCCGGCTATGATATCGGGAATGTGATTGCTAATCTTATCTTTGCATATGCAAATGGTAAGTTTACCATCGAAGATAAGGAAACCCGGGATGACTATATAAATTACCTTATCACCACGATTAAAGATGTTATAAATTTATTTACGGTTAAATTCAACAAAACTTGGGATGAAAAAGCGACTGAACGAGTTGCACGCTATGAAGGATTTAAGGAATATTATTTAGATACGATATTAAGAGATACAGCAGCTGTAGCGGGACTTGAACTTTTACGAAGAATCATCGGGCTGGCGAAGGTGAAGGATATCACCTCCATTCAGGAGCGTGAAGCAAGAATCCGGGCAGAAAAAATTTGTTTAACCGCTGGAAAAACATTTATTTTAAGTCGTCAATCCATCAAAACTGGAGCAGATTTTATCAATGTGATTCAATCTGCTGAACTTTCATCTGTGAAAGGGGCTTAAACGTCATGCAAAATCCAGTTACGGTTATACAATCTGTGAGACTAGATGATGAGAATGATACATTAGTATTATTAGATCAAACACTTTTACCAAACGAAACAAAATTCTTAGAATTGAAGGAAATGGAAGATATATGGGAAGCGATTTATCAACTAAAAGTCCGCGGGGCACCAGCAATCGGGATTGCTGCAGCATATGGCGCCTATTTAGGAACAAAGAAATCGACTGCAGAAACCTATGAAGCGCTTTTTGCGGACTTTACAAAGGTGAAGGATTACTTAGCCACTTCACGGCCAACGGCTGTAAACCTGTTCTGGGCATTAAAACGGATGGAAGAACGATTTAAACAAGAAGCAGGGAAAAGTGTGGCGAAAGTGAAGGCAGCACTGAAAGAGGAATCTGAAAACATCCGTGCGGAGGATGAAAAAATCTGCGAAGCGATTGGAGAGCATGCATTATCCTTGCTGGAGCCAGGCTGGGGAATCCTAACCCATTGTAATGCGGGAACAATCGCAACAGCCAAATATGGCACGGCATTAGCACCGATTTATTTAGGTCAGGAAAAAGGTTATAACTTTAACGTCTACGCGGATGAAACAAGACCATTGCTCCAAGGTGCCCGCTTAACGGCTTGGGAGCTGCAGCAGGCAGGAGTGGATGTTACGTTAATTTGTGATAATATGGCTTCCATTGTAATGAAGGAAGGCAAAATTCAAGCCGTGCTAGTCGGCTGTGACCGTGTCGCTGCAAATGGCGATTCAGCGAATAAAATAGGAACATCTGGCGTTGCGATACTCGCAAAGCACTACAATATTCCTTTTTATGTTTGTGCACCGTTATCTACAATTGATTTAGAATGTAAAACAGGGGATGACATTCATATCGAATTGCGCCCTTCTGAGGAAATCACAACGAAATGGTATGAGCAATCGATGGCACCGGAGGGTGTTCAGACTTATAATCCAGCCTTTGATGTTACCGATCATTCATTAATCACGGGGATTGTCACGGAAAATGGAATTGCATACGCACCATATACCGAAAGTCTTCCAAAAATGTTTAAAAAATAATACGTTTAACTGAGTCTAACTGATAAATTTTGAAGTGCCATTAAAAAATTTAAAAGCCGAATTGACATTCGGTTTGACATAGTAATGGGTATATTAAAAATGCAAAACCTCGCCACAATCTTGGCGAGGTTTCTTTTTGATTCCACTTTACTAGATAGTATTAAAAGCCTATAAAAAAACAGGTAATTTGTCACGATTTGACATTTTTGACAAAACATGACTATAATTTACTTAATTCTGAAAATTTTTAAAAGTAGAAACTCGATATTTGATAGGTTTTGTAGTCAGGAGGTCAAGCATGATTGTATTTAATCAGGTAAATAAGTTTTATGGAGATTTTCAAGTCTTAAAAGATATTAATCTCACAATCAATCAAGGTGAAGTAGTTGTCGTAATAGGTCCATCCGGTTCAGGGAAAAGTACTCTGTTGCGTTGTATCAATCACCTGGAAACAATCTCTGACGGGACACTCACCGTAAATGGGATATCTGTAGGGGATAAAAAAACAGATATCAATAAGCTAAGGCGCAATATTGGAATGGTTTTTCAGCACTTTTATTTATATCCCCACAAAACCGTGCTTGAAAATATCACTCTTGCTCCTATGAAAGCATTGGGCCAATCCGAAAAAGAAGCTAAGGAAACAGCCCGACATTATCTTGAAAAGGTAGGGATATTGGATAAGGCTGAATCTTATCCTTCTCAGCTATCCGGAGGCCAGCAGCAGCGTGTAGCAATTGCCCGAGGCCTTGCAATGAAACCAGAAATTATGCTTTTCGATGAACCCACCTCTGCACTTGATCCCGAAATGATCGGGGAGGTTTTGGATGTAATGAAAACCTTAGCCAGGGAAGGCATGACAATGGTCGTAGTAACTCACGAAATGGGCTTTGCCAGGGAGGTTGCCGACCGAATTGTATTTATGGATGCAGGAAGAATTTTAGAAGAAGCAGTTCCGGCTGAATTTTATGAGAATCCACGTGAAGAACGGGCTCGCTTATTTCTCAGCCGTATATTAAATCATTAACCAAGGGGGAAAATGGAATGTTCAAAACAAAAAAATTCGTAAAAATGGCATTAGTAACAATACTAGCTGCCTTATTTCTTGCCGGTTGCGGCGGGGACAAGGCCTCTACTGATAGCAGCAAGGATGTACTAGCCCAGATCAAGGAAGACAAAAAAATTGTATTTGGCGTAAAACATGACACGCGTTTGTTTGGATTAAAAAACCCATCGACAGGTGAAGTGGAAGGGTTCGATATCGATCTTTCAAAAGCGTTGGCAGTAGAAATGTTTGGCAAGGATGTTAAGCCTGAGTTCGTTGAGGTTACTTCGAAAACGAGGGTAGGTCTCTTAAATAATGGTAAGGTTGATGCAGTTGTCGCTACGATGACGATCACGGAAGAACGCAAAAAAGAAGTTGATTTTACGGATGTTTATTTTGATGCTGGGCAATCATTGCTTGTGAAAAAAGGCAGTAAGATTCAGAGCATTGAAGACTTGAAAAAAGGCACAAATGTACTTGCTGTAAAAGGCTCTACTTCTTCAATAAATATTCGTGAGAAAGCGCCTGAAACAACTGTACTTGAATTCGAAAACTATGCTGAAGCCTTTACAGCACTCAAGGCAGGTAAGGGTGATGCCCTGACTACAGATGATTCCATCCTTTATGGTATGGCAGAAGAAGATCCGTCATTTGAATTGGTCGGAGGAACGTTTACAGAAGAGCCCTACGGAATTGCTGTTAAAAAAGGAAATAAAGAGCTTGTGGATGAGTTGAATAAAGCCTTAAAAAGCCTGAAGGATTCAGGAAAGTACGATGAGATTAAGGATAAATGGATTAAAAATTAATTAATAATACCAGGTTTCTCATCAGGATGGGCTAATCCGTATGCAATCTTTTCGGACGGCTCATCCTGATTATTTAGGAGGAGATCGTTTGCTGGATTTCTCGATATTAACAACTAATATGGATTCATTTTTAGAAGGATTAAAAATAACCGTCATTGCTAGTTTAATAGCTTTATTAGGAAGTTTTATTTTGGGAACACTTCTTGCTGTTATGCGTATTGCCCCGTTTAAACCCCTTAACTGGTTGGGGACGGCATATGTTGAATTTATTCGTAATATACCAGTTCTGGTTATCGTGTTTTTCGCTTATTTGGCTGGTAACTTTGGCGGGATGACTGCAGGGACAATCGGGTTGACCATCTATACAGCCGCTTTCATTGCCGAAGCCATCCGTGCCGGAATTATGTCTGTACCAAGAGGGCAAATGGAAGCTGCCCGCTCGACAGGATTAACTTACGGTCAGGCAATGAGAATGGTTATACTCCCTCAGGCTATTAAGATCGTCATACCTCCCCTTGGCAACCAATTTATCAATTTAGTTAAAAATTCATCCTTGTTAGCAGTTGTGGCAGGAGGGGATTTAATGTATCAGGGGGATTTAATATCTGCAAAAACGTACGTAACCTTTGATACCTATGTTTTTGTTGCCTTATTTTATTTAATTTTAACTATTCCTTTAAGTCTTGGCGTAGGATATTTAGAAAAACGCTTGGCAAGAAGTAATTAAGGAGGTGCGCAAGATGGATTTTCTAGCACCGTTCATTGAAGTATATACACCTGAACATTTTAAATTTTTGCTGGAAGGATTTGGGGTAACTCTTAAGGTTGCTGCAATTTCAATCGTGCTCAGCTTCATTATTGGAGGTCTTATCGGAACTCTCAGATATGCACGGATTCCCGTTGTTTCTCAATTACTAGCCGTGATTGTCGAGACGATTCGTAACCTTCCTTTGCTGCTAATCATTTTCTTCACCTATTTTGCATTGCCCGAAATTGGTATTGAAATGGAAATAACGACTGCGGCCATCGCAGCATTGACGGTTTTTGAATCAGCCATGCTGTCAGAAATTATCCGAAGCGGTTTAAACTCGATCGAAAAAGGACAGATTGAAGCAGGACGTGCGTCTGGCCTGAACTACATCCAGACATTACGCTTTATTATCATGCCCCAAGCTCTGAGAAGAATGGTTCCTCCTATTGTCAGTCAATTTATTTCTTTACTTAAAGATACATCATTAGCCGTCGTCATCGCGTTACCCGATTTATTGCACAACGGACAAATTATTTACGCACAAAAGGGATCGTATGTAATACCTGTTTTCGTAATTGTAGCATTGATGTATTTTATCGTTAATTATGCTTTGTCACTAGTTGCACGAAGGTTAGAATTAAAGCAAGCTTAAGAAATCCGGCTCATTAATAGGGTCGGTTTTTTCTTTTCTTTTTGTTTTTAAAAATTTAAAGTTTATCATAAAAAACAGAAAAAGTTACTAACAAATTGACTGCACAACCATAAAATAAGAATATTGTTAATGGATGATTAAAATTGAAAAATCTCTGTTGAAAAAGGAGTTCAATACATATGCAGGATAACAAACAATACTATTCCGATCTCGAAGCAAGAGAAATGATATGCGAAATTGGAAGAAGAGTATATAACAGAAATTATGTAGCGGCCAATGATGGAAATATCTCGGTAAAAGTGAGCCCTAATGCAATTTGGACAACACCTACAGGAGTAAGTAAAGGCTATATGAGACCAGAAATGATGGTGAAAGTGGACCTATCTGGTAAGGTTCTTTCCGGTAATATGAAACCTTCATCTGAGGTAAAAATGCACCTTAGGGTTTACAATGAAAATCCAGAAGTCAATGCTGTCGTTCATGCACATCCTCCGGTTGCAACTTCGTTTGCAATAGCTGGGATTCCTCTTGATAAACCAGTTTTGCCAGAGGCTATTGTGTTGTTAGGTAATGTACCAGTAGCGCCTTATGCTTTACCTGGAACACTAGAAGTTCCTGATTCCATTGCTCCATATTGCAAGACACACAATGCTGTCCTTTTGGCCAACCACGGGGCCCTGACATGGGGAAGAGATCTGATGGAGGCATACTTCCGAATGGAATCGCTTGAACATTACGCTACTATCCTTATGTACTCTAATAATATTTTGAAAAAGGCGAATGAATTAAATGGTTCACAAATTGCTGACTTAATAAAGATTCGAGAATCGATGGGAATAAAAGCAGGCGGCATACCGATAAGTGAAGTAGATAGGAAAGCTGAAGAAGAATAGCAAAATATATCCAATCAAAATCATTCGGACACTCAGATAGTTTTTCTGGAGGGCGGAATTTATTTTTAAGCCTGTTTGTCACTATTCTTTCTGTTGAAATTCTGTTGGTTGTCCTTCATTATAGGGATAGAGACTTTTTTTATGAAGGAAGTAGATTATGACAGAAGAAAATATAACCCGAATTGATTTGGACGGCAAAGAAATTATATTAATTGGTACCGCTCATGTTTCCAAACAAAGCGTAGAACAGGTTAAAGAGGTTATTGACCGAGAACGTCCGGATTCTGTTTGTATTGAATTGGATGACCAACGCTACAAGTCGATTATGGAAGGCAGCAAATGGAGAGAAACGGATATCTTTAAGGTGATCAAAGAAAAGAAGGCTACACTTCTCTTGATGAATCTTGCCATTTCTTCGTTCCAAAACCGACTAGCCAAGCAGTTTGATACAAAGCCTGGACAGGAAATGATCCAAGGGATTGAATCAGCAAAAGAAATAGGGGCTGAGCTCGTTTTAGCCGACCGTAATATCCAAATTACTTTTTCGCGAATTTGGAGTAATGTTAGCTTTTGGGGTAAAGGACAGCTGCTAACCTCTATTTTCTATAGCATTTTCAATAAAGAGTCTATTTCTGAAGAAGAACTTGAGAAAATGAAAACGCAGGATACATTAAATGCCTCGCTAGCTGAGATTTCGGAAGCGTTTCCTCGATTAAAGAAGCCTTTGATTGATGAACGAGACCAATACTTAGCTCAAAAAATTAAAGAAGCACCTGGTAAGAAGGTGGTTGCGGTTTTAGGTGCAGCACACGTCCCAGGAATTACAAAAGAAATTCACAAAGATCAGGATTTAGAGGCTCTCACTAAAACAAAGCCAAAATCAAGAACACCGCAAATTATCGGCTGGGCCATCCCAGTGCTTATTGTTGCTCTAATTGCGTTTACCTTTTTTCTTAATCCGGCCGCTGGTATGGATCAAGCAATTAGCTGGATACTTTGGACGGGAATCACAGCGGCAATTGGTGCTGCTGCTGCTATGGGACACCCTCTGGCTATTTTATCAGCCTTTTTGGCCGCACCTATTACTACCTTACATCCATTATTGGCAGCAGGCTGGGTTTCGGGGATTGTACAAGCTTATTTCAAACGTCCAAGTGTTGCTGACTTTGAAACATTATCAGAAGATGTTTTCTCTCTAAAGGGCTTTTGGCGTAATAAATTCACAAGGGTCTTGCTCGTCATTATTCTTACCAACATCGGAGGTTCGTTTGGAACCTTTATTGGCGGAGCAGACGTCATACGTACATTCCTTAATAATTTGTAAAAGTGGTTTATATCTGCCACAGTTCTAGGAGCTGTGGTGTTTTTTATGGTTGTAAAAATGTTGTCGAACGTTTACTAGGTGATGGGGCAGCAGGCTGAAGTAGAATAGAAGTAATAGACTAGTAAAAGGGGTTGGAATTGGTTGAATATTTATCTCATCCGCCACGGTGAAGCAGAACATAATGTGGATAAAACAGTGATGGCGCATACCCATGATTCACAGCATAGTTTAACGGAACTGGGGCATAAACAAGCCCAGGTAACAGCTGAATTTTTCAAAACGATTGTCACTCCAAAGACGGTTCTGTACAGTTCACCTTATCTGAGAACAATACAAACCGCTAAGGCAATTCATTCTTTACTGCCAGAAGGAGTTCCATTTTACGAGAATCCCTTAATAAGAGAGTGGGAGCTGGGAAATCTATATGATTTTACAGATCGTCCTCCTGAAAAGAAGAAGGAGTTCAAAGCAGCAGGGCAATTTTATTTCAGGTTTCAAAATGGGGAATCCCTCGCGGATGTATACTTACGTGCGACAATGTTTATGCATACGGTAGTAGAACGTGTGAGGAAGCAGCAGCGCTATGAAAATATAGTGATTGTCACCCATGCAGCCTTTATCCACATGCTTCTAACCTTCCTGATGAATTGGCCAATAGAGGATTTAAAAAATTTCAAACCGGTAGAAAACGCTTCTGTGATTAAAATAAATGAAGTAGATGGAGATTACCAGTACGAGAAAATTTTCGTACCAGTCGTTAACTAAAACCAAACAATATACCCTCAATCATTCGATTGGGGGTATATTGTTTTCTTGGAATAATTTCATTTTTTTCTAATATAGAAAATTAATAGTTTGATTGATGAAAAACAAGATGAAAACGCTTGCGATAATATTTCCAATTATTTTAATTGACTGAAAAGTATAATTATATTATTATTCTAGTAATAATAAATCTTTCGCAAAACGAAAATTTAGTAAAACTAACCAGAAAGAAGGGACTTATATGTCACAGATGTTAGCTTTAGTTATTCTTTTGGCCATTTTATTTATTGGAGATTTAGTTGCCGTACGAACAAAGGCATGGGTACCTTCTATATTCGTATGCGCTGTTTTGTTCCTTTTAGGCTATTGGACATTCTTCCCGCAAGATATCGTCGCATTAGCAGGAGTACCACCTGTGGTTGCAACCATGATGATGTACTTATTAATTACCAATATGGGAACTTTATTATCACTTCAAGAATTGAAGAATCAGTGGAAAACGATTGTAATTGCTCTCTCAGGGATTTTGGGAATCATTGCCATATTATTTGGAATTGGCACATTCCTTTTCGGCTATCAGACAGTCGTTGTAGCTATTCCTCCTTTAGTAGGTGGAGTTGTGTCCGCCTTAATCATGTCTGAAGGTGCTAAGGAAGCAGGACTTGCTTCATTATCTGTATTCGCCATCGTTATTTATGTTATGCAGGGCTTTGCGGGATATCCGATCACATCTATCGTTTTGAAAAAAGAAGGAAAGAGACTTCTGCAGCAATACCGCAGTGGAAAACTTGCGCTAGAGGCACAAGGTAAAGCTGCAGCTGCAACAGCGGTTGCTAAGCCTGAGCTAAAGCTTTTTAAGAATATGCCTGAAAAGTATAATACAGATTTCTTTAAGTTTTTGAGGCTTTCATTGGTCGCATACCTAGCTTATTTAACTTCAACACTATTAGCTCCAGTGGTTTCAATCAGCCCGTTTGTACTTTGCTTATTGTTCGGGGTCATTGCCACTAGTGCTGGATTCCTGGAAAAGCAGGTTTTACAAAAAGCAAATGGTTTCGGATTTGCCATCTTGGCGCTTATGCTGTTTATCTTTGACGGATTAAAACAAGCGACACCAAGCATGATGCTTGAAATTATCTATCCTCTTGTAGGTACAATTGTATTAGGGGTAATCGGGATGTATATTTTCTCCTTTATTGCCGGAAAGATTTTAAAAGTAAGCAAAGATATGGCTTTCGCTGTTTCGCTGACAGCATTATATGGATTTCCAGCCGATTACATTATCACAAACGAAGTCATTAAATCCTTAACAGAAGATGAAAAAGAAAGAGAAATGCTGACCAGTAATATGCTGCCTCCTATGCTTGTCGGAGGATTCATCACCGTTACAATGGTGTCGGTAATACTAGCAGGTATCTTTGTAGGATTCTTGTAAGAAGGGATTGGAGTAAATGGAAACAAAAATAGAAACAAATTTAGAACTGGTGCAGGCTAGAATTGAAAGCCATATTGATACATTGAGTACCTTTACCGCTACACCGGGTAAAGGTACTACCCGGCTTACATATAGTCCCGAGGATTTGCAGGCTCGCCAATATATAAAAAGTAAAATGGAAGAATACGGTTTGACGGTCCAAGAAGATGGTTTTGGGAATATTTTTGGGAAGCTTGAAGGAACCTTAAAGGGTGCACCCAGTGTTCTAATTGGTTCCCATTTTGATTCCGTTCCAAATGGCGGCTCCTATGATGGGCCTGCGGGAGTTGTCGCAGGACTTGAAGTCGCGGCGCTTTTTATTGAAAACAAGTTAACACCTAAATATCCTTTAGAAGTGATTGCTCTTATCGAAGAAGAAGGGTCAAGATTTGGCGGCGGACTGATGGGTTCACGCGGAATCGTAGGTTTATTAGATGAGGAGAGTTTTAATCGTTTAAAAGATAAAGATGGAATCTATGCGGTCGATGCCATGAAGAAGATTGGACTCGATCCTTCGCTTCCGAAAAAGAGAGATCCAAAAACCATGAAGGCATACCTAGAATTGCATATTGAACAAGGGCCGATTCTTGAAGAAAAGGATATCCCTATTGGGGTTGTTGAAGCGATTGTTGGTTTGACTCAATTAGAAGTGACGGTAAAGGGGCAGGCCGGACATGCCGGTACCACTCCGATGGATCGTAGAGCAGACGCTTTAGTCACTGCAGCTAAGATGATAGCGCAATTCCCTGACCTTGCCGAAACAGAAGGGGAAGGAACGGTCGTTACTACTGGAAGTTTAAGTGTATTTCCGAATGGAGCAAATGTCATCCCAGATAGGACAGTATTTTCGGTGGACATCCGTTCTGGTAAGGAAGAAAATGTTTTGAATGTGATCCAAAAAGTAAAAGACTTAGCGGATTCTTATAGTAAACAAGGTATTAAAGTGAGTGTTGAGCAGCTTTTATATATACAACCAAAAGAGATGAACAAGGATATTGTCTCCTTGTTAAAGAGAAAGAGCAGTGAGCTGGGTATTCCTAAGTGTTCGATTAACAGCGGTGCAGGTCATGACGCGATGGTGTTTTCCGATTTTACGAATGTAGGTATGTTGTTTATTCCGAGTAAAGATGGGTTAAGTCATTGTCCGGAAGAATGGTCCGACTCAAGGCACATAGCAAATGCTGTTCAGGTTTTATATGAAGCAGCCAAAAAGTTGACGGAGGCGGAATAAATAATGATTCATGCAAAAATTAAAGAAGCGATTCAAACATACAGTGAGGAACTAACAGAATTACGACGAAAACTTCATTCAGAACCTGAAGTATCCTGGGAGGAATTCAAAACTACTCAGTTTATTTGTGAGCATCTTGATGATTTAGGAATCTCATACAGAAAGACTGAACCTACTGGGGTTATTGCGGAGATTCAAGGGGGAAGACCCGGTAAAACGGTGGCCCTGCGTGGAGACATGGATGCATTGCAGGTAGAAGAATTGAACCAAGACCTGCCATATGCTTCAAAAGAAAATGGCAAAATGCATGCCTGTGGACACGACGCACATACGGCCATGTTATTAATCGCGGCTAAAGCTTTAAATGAAATAAGAGAAGAATTACCGGGTAATGTACGCTTATTGTTCCAGCCTGCTGAAGAAGTAGCAGAAGGAGCGAAGGTGTTAGTGGCACAAGGTGCAATGAAAGGCGTGGATAACGTTTTTGGCATCCACATCTGGTCGCAGATGCCTACTAGCAAGGTGGCTTGTACACCAGGACCATCCTTTGCTTCAGCGGATTTATTTAAAGTTACGTTCAAGGGCAGAGGCGGACATGGAGCCATGCCGCATGCATGCATCGATGCAGCAATCGTAGCTTCATCCTTTGTTATGAATGTACAAACCGTTGTATCCAGAACCATTGATGCCCAACATCCTGCTGTTCTAACAGTCGGTAAAATGGTTGTTGGTACAAGGTTCAATGTAATAGCAGAAAATGCCGTAATCGAAGGGACAGTACGTTGTTTCCACCCTGAAACGAGAGACCATATTGAAACCCAGCTCCAGCATTACGCTGACCAAGTAGCTGCAATTTACGGTGCAACCGCAAAGGTGGAATATATTCGAGGAACCAAAGCGGTAATTAACGAAGAATACAGTGCAAACCTAGTTCAAAAAGTTGCCGCAGAAGCATTTGGGGATGATGTGGTCTTTAATGAAAAACCAACCATGGGCGGAGAAGACTTCAGTGAATACCTGGCCTATGCACCAGGAAGCTTCGCCCTAGTCGGCAGCGGCAATCCCGAAAAAGACACAGAATGGGCCCATCACCACGGCAAATTCAACATCGACGAAGACGCCCTTGCCACAGGCGCAGAACTCTACGCCCAATATGCATGGGCATACCTAAATGATTAGCTTGGTGCCTGTCACCACTCGTGGACACTGTCCACCTCAGGCGGACAGTTCCGGAAATAGATAGAGGTTACAAATAAAAATGGATACTGCCGTTGGCGGTATCCATTTTATGCTGCTTTTATTGTTGAGTTGGTTGTAGTTGTTGAATTCTGTCAAAAACGATATTACATAAATGGTAGTTACAATAAGCGTATACACAGAAGATAAACATGAAGGTTATCTTCCAGGTGAATAGGATAAATATTGTTAAGATGAGTAAGACGATAAGAGACAGTGTAACTAGTATATACCTGATTGAGAAGAATAAGGAGTTCTTGATTGCAGTCGTCCAATTAACATTGTAATTTGCGATGGTTGGAAAAATAAAAATGGTGATGAAAAGCATGACTAATCCAATTAAAGTTAAAACAGCTAAGAGTACATATTGGAAAGAGGCAAAGTTTTTCAATAACATAAAATTAAGGAAAAATAGTCCAGCAAAACCAATCCAGATAATCCCTAAGATAAAACTTTGTTTAAAGTTTTCTTTAAAGTATTGGAAAAAATTCCGAAAAACACTATAGTCTTTATGTAATACCCACTGGCGGATCACGCAGAACATTGCCACAGTAGCGGGGAAAATCGTAATGACCGGAAGACAAAATAAAAGCCATAGGAGATTTAATTGGAAAAAGGCCGTTACAAATTCTAGGATTCTGAATAATTGTTTCATGTTAGCTCTCCATATATTTTATTTTCAGTAGTACTATTAAAATACCATACAACTTTTTAAAAAAGAAGTACAAGTGCATTGGTAAAATTATATTTTAGGAGGACAGAATGGCGATTAAAGCAATTTTCTTTGACTTAGATGATACATTACATGACCACCTGCATCCTTTTTTAAAAGCGTTTAATGACTCATTTTCTGATCTTTATGAACAAATGGATGTTGAGTCATTGTACAAAAAATTTAGGGACTTCAGCGATTTGCTATGGAAAAAATATAGTAATCAAGAATTGTCGTTAGAAGAACTCCGGATAGCTAGAATTGTAATGGCATTTGAATATTTTCAAAAGAGCATTACAAATGAACAGGCAAGTGATTTCCAAGCCCATTATGAGTTGAATTTAGACAACCTCCAGTTATTTGAAGAGGTTCCGGAACTAATAAACATTATAAAAGCTAAGGGTAAACTTGTTGGTATCATTACAAATGGGCCAGTCCAACATCAGTTTAATAAAATTAGCTCACTTGGCCTTACAAGTTGCGTTTCTAGAGAACACATCTTCATTTCTGATGAAGTAGGAGTAGCAAAACCAAATAAACAATTATTTCATCATGTAGCACAAAAAGTTAATTTGATACCAAGTGAGATTCTATATATTGGGGACTCCTGGCCTAACGATGTTGTGGCACCGATGGAGGCGGGTTGGCAGGCAATTTGGTATAACCACCGAAAAAGGCTGCCAGATACCCACCATAAACCCTTAGCAGTAATTGATCATCTTCTATCCATTATTGATATTTTAGATAAAGACATTTAATAAAGTTATTGTAATAGGACAATCCATAGGAAACAAAAAACACACCATTTGAGTGTGTTTTTGTTCAAATATAAATACTTCTCCAGTAGTAAAAGCCTTAGCCAAATTAGAGATTCCCTATTACCTTATTCTTATATAGCCAGATCTGCGCTTTTTACAGGAGCAGTAGAACTTCTCACTATCAACTCAGGTTCATAAACCACAGATTGAGGATTATTGTCCCTTCCTTCTACGGCTGAAACGATCCTCTTCGCTGCCTCAATCCCCATATCCATTTTAGGGTGGGCGACAGATGTTAGTTTCACTTCAAAGGCCTCAGCTAGAAATGAGTCATCATAACCAACAATTGAAACATCGTCGGGAACACTTATTTGAAAAGTTCTTAGTACATCTACAACCATCAGAGCTAATTGGTCATTGTAGCAAACAATTGCCGTGGGTTTTTTATCTGATGAAAAAATGTCCATTAATTGACCCTTTACTTTTTCTTTCATGTCTTCGGTTGAGTAGGAGATAACCATGTCTGGGAAGAATGTAATCCCGTGTTCCCGGAATGCGCGGATGAAGCCCTGCATACGGTTAACTCCTTGAAGATCATCCGTTTTAAATAATCCAATAATCTTGCGATGACCGAGGTTAATTAAATGTTCAGTTGCAATATATCCTCCGTGTTCATCATTAACAACAATATGTGGAGGGGCTAACTGTGGATAAAACTGATTAATCATTAAATATGGAATATTATGCTGTTCTAGTTCCAAATAGTAGTGAATGTTAGGGTTATAAACACTACTTTTTGTTGGTTCAACAATAAGTCCATCGATATTTCTGCTTAACATAGTTTGTAGGCACTGTTTTTCTTTTTCAATGTCGTTATCCGTACATGCAAAGGTTAACGAATAACCCTGGTCCGTAAGATAGGATTCAATTCCTCTGATTATAGACGGGAATATATAGTCGGAAATATAGGTTGTTATTACACCGATATTTTTACCATTCGTTTGAGGAGGCAGAACCGTTTGCTCAACTTCTTCCTGTTTAAATGAACAAAAGGTTCCAGCTCCTTGTTCCCTATAAAGCCATCCCTCATGTACTAAATCGCCGACTGCCTGACGAACTGTATGCCTGCTGACACCGAACATTTTAACAAGTTCATTTTCCGAGTAAATTTTTTCACCAGGCTTAACCTTCCCACTGGTGATCCAATCCGTTATCTTTTCTTTCACCATAATGTATTTGGTTTTTTGCGCCATTGTGTCACCACTTTCTATATAAACAATTTTATTACGTATACGTATAAACATAAAATAATGCACTACAGAAGAATAAAAAAAATTACTTTGTTTATTATACATATCTATTATACCTTAAAAACACGTACGTACATAAGTAAAATTTTTTTAAAACAGATTGACATGTACGAACAGGTATATTAGTATTTTAACTGTAGGGAATACGCTTTCATAGTTTTACGAAGAAACAAGAAACGTAATTATAATGCCTTTAATTAAGTGTAAAAGGCTACGGCGGAAGAATACTCAGGAGGGATTGTTATGTAGTCGCCCAACATGTACGTACAATACACAAACCTATTAAAACGATTCAACTATTATTTTATTAAATTATGGTTGCGTTTTCAAAGACTTTCGCGAAATTGTTTTACTAACTAAAATAGTTCTGGAGGGATTACTTTGTCGAAATCAACAAAAAAGCTAGGTTCATTGATTCTACTTACTATTATGATTATCGGTTCCATCCTTGCTGGTTGTTCCAATAGTTCAGAGTCAACGGGAAAAACAAAAGATGGAAAAACGGCTATTACATTTATGTTTAGAGGCCAGCCTCAAGAATTGAAAGCTTATGAAGCAACTGTAAAACGTTATGAAGAGACACATCCTGATGTGAAAGTGACTTTGGTACAAGTTGCTCCGGACCAATATGATACAAAGTTAAAAGCAGCGATTGCTGGTAAGAAGATTCCTGATGTATTCTTCTATAACCCAGCTCAAGTTAAAGCATATGTAAACTCTGGTGTATTGAAAGATATTACTGAGTATGTTGAAGGTTCAGAAAATGTAAACATCGAAGATATTTGGGAAAAAGGTGTTGCTAAGTATCGTTTCGATGGCGAAACTCTAGGACAAGGTGCAATTTATGGATTGCCGAAAGACTTAGGACCATTCGCATTAGGTTACAATAAAACAATGTTTGAAGAAGCTGGAATTCCACTTCCTGACAAAGATAAGCCTTATACTTTCGACGAATTCATTAATGTAGCACAACAATTGACAAAAGATAAAAATGGCGATGGAAAAAGTGATCAATTTGGTGCTGGATTTAACATTCAGTGGGCATTGCAGCCAATTGCTTGGAGTAATGGTGCAGACTGGATTGATGAAACTGGCACAAAAGTAACAATTGATACTCCTGAATTTGCTGAAGCAGTACAATGGTTTGCGGATCAACAAAATAAATACAAAATCACTCCTTCTATTGCAGAAGCACAAACACTTGATACGTACCAAAGATGGATGAAGGGCGAATTGGCTTTCTTCCCTGTTGGTCCTTGGGATATGGCAACATATGCAGAACAATTAAAGTTTGAATATGACTTAATTCCATGGCCTGCTGGTAAAACAGGTAAACCTGCTGCATGGATTGGATCTCTAGGTATTGGTGTAGGAGCTACAACTAAGAATGCGGAAGCTGCAGCTGAGTTAGCATTATACCTATCTGCTGACCAAGAAGGTAACCAAGCATTAGTAGATGCTCAAGTTCAATTACCAAACAGTGTAACAGTTGCAGAAAAATGGGCAGCGGACACATCAATTAAGCCTGAAAACAAGCAAGAATTCTTAGATATTATTAACGATTACGGCCGTGGATTCCCAGCTGAAAAAACTTACACAGCTGAATGGTATGATGAATTCTTCAAAAACATCCAGCCAGTTCTTGATGGTAAGATGACAGCAGAAGAATATGTTAAAGAAGCACAGCCTAAGATGCAAAAATTACTGGATGCAGCAATCCAACAAGAAAAACAAGCTAAGAAATAAGCAACAAATTGAACTTTGACACAGTGTAAATGGTGCTAGTTTTCTTGAAAACTACTAGCACCATTTATTCCTTTTATCTAAATTTTTTGGTTAAAAGAAATTTAGAAAAAGGGAAATGTGTCATAATTATAGTTTTTGAAAGGGTGAGGGAAGATGAAAGCGACATCCAAACTGTATCGTACAGAGCAAAGATATGCCTATTTATTTATTGCAGCACCTGTCCTAGGATTCCTCATATTCGCAATGGTTCCGCTTATGTATTCCATTTATGGTGCCTTTACAAACTGGGACGGCCTAGGATCAATGACTTTTATTGGGTTGGAGAATTTCAAAAATGTATTTCAAGACGAGTACTTCTATAAGTCAATGTTTAACACGATTTATATGATGCTTGGTATTCCAATCGGTATTGTATTAGCGTTATTACTAGCTTTAGCTTTAAATCGCGGGATTCCTGGAACCAACACATTTAGGGTTCTATACTATATTCCGGTTATCTCTTCTATCGCTGCAATCTCCATCCTATGGCAATGGGCTTATAATGGGGATTACGGATTAGTCAATCAATTCTTGGCTATCTTTGGGATTGAAGGACCAAACTGGCTGCAAAATACTTCTACGGTAAAACCAGCCTTGATTCTCATGGCGGTATGGAAGGGATTAGGATATACAATGCTTCTATACCTAGCTGCGCTTCAAAGTGTACCTAAATCATTTTATGAAGCAGCAAAATTGGATGGAGCTAACGCTTTCAAAACATTTTGGTATATCACTCTTCCAATGGTAAAGCCAGTTACATTCTTTATCATCGTAACCAACATTATTGGCGGTGCACAGATTTTCACTGAAATTAACGTAATGACTCCAACGGGTGGTCCTGAATATAGTTCAGCATCAGTAGTGTTTTATATTTGGCAAAAAGCATTTGGTAACTTCCAATTAGGTTATGCATCTGCAATGGCGTTAGTATTAGGACTTTTCATCTTCATTATTACTTTAATCCAATTTAAGATAAACGAGAAAAATTCCTTCGAACTGGATTAATAACCGTAAAGTAAGAGAGTAATAGAGAGGAGCGTATAAAATGGAAGTTGCAGTTGCAAACAAAAAGTCAGTTAAAGCAGAACCTATGTCTGACAAGAAGAAAAATAGAATTACCGATTCCATTGTATTTGTTTTCCTAAGCATTGGAGCAATCTTCATGGTAGCGCCTTTGTTATGGATGTTCTCGACTTCGATCAAGACACGGGAGGATGTTTTTGCCTTACCTCCAGTGTGGATTCCAGAAACGATTTCTTTTGCTAAGTATTCTGAAATTTGGTCAATGGGACCGCTGCTTTCAGGTATTAGCAATAGCTTAATAGTAGCTGTGTCGGTAACAGTGATTGGTACATTTACCTCAAGTTTGGCGGCATTTGCATTCTCAAAGCTGCATTTCAATGGCAAAAATAAAATCTTTATGATGTTATTTGCGTCGGTTATGATTCCCTATCCAGTGCTAATGATTCCGCAGTTCATCATGTTCTCTTCCATAGGATGGGTTGATACGTTACTGCCATTAATCGTCCCTGGATTTTTCGGAAACATTTTCATGATTTTCTTTTTACGTCAGTTTTTAACTAGTATACCTAACTCAATCATTGAAGCTGCAAAGATTGATGGCTGTTCATATTTCCAAATCTTTTACAAAATCATCTTCCCGTTAATTAAGCCTGCGGTAGCAGCACAGTTAATTTTATGGTTTATGGGGATTTGGAATGATTACCTAGGACCGATTCTTTATCTAAACTCACCAGAGAAACAGACACTTCAGCTTGTAATTGCAAACTTTAATGCTTCCTATGCGATCCAAAGTGATTATCCACTTATCATGGCCGCATCTGTTGTCGCATTATTACCGATGTTAATTGTTTTCATCATCTTCCAAAAACAAATCATCGAATCTATTGCAATTTCAGGGGTAAAAGGTTAATAAAACTAAATCAAATGCATGTGCATTTTTTGGCTCAACAATTTAGAAGTTAATAGAGAAATGAAAAAGCACTTATCAGAGTTACTAGATGATAAGTGCTTTTTGTTTAAAAAATACTCACATACCTTGGGAGTCCATCAATGAAACTTAAAACAAAAAAGTATTTAGTTGGGATCGTCATTTTAATAGTGTTAATCATAGGAGCATGGCTTGTTATGACTCTTGCTGGACCTAAAACAGGAAATTTGTCTGGAGTTACATTACCAGCGGCGCCGGCCGACAAGCAGGTACAAAATGTCAACGGCGATATCCTTTACAAGGAAAAGGATTGGACCACCAATTTTACCCATGATGCTTCGATTATTAAAGCAGATGGCTGGTATTATGCGTTTTCCACAGACTACATGGTAGGGGCTCCGCCAAAACCAGGAATCCAAATTAGAAGGTCTAAGGATTTAATTAACTGGGAATTTGTCGGACGTGTGTTTGAACAGGTATCACCTGAGGCATGGGAATCGACCAAAGGAACAACCTTTTGGGCTCCAGATGTGGTGAAAATGAATGATAAATATTATTTATATTACTCCGTTTCCTCGGTTGGAAAAAGGAACTCGTATATTGGTGTGGCGGTAAGTGACTCTATTGAGGGTCCATGGAAAGACGAAGGTGCCGTATTTAAAACACAAGAGGGCGATGAACACACGGTAAATGCCATCGATCCCGATATCGTATTGGATGAACAAGGTCAGGCCTGGATGGTATATGGCTCCTATTTTGGCGGTATTTTTATCACAAAGGTAGATTCTAACACCGGAAAATTAGTCGATCCAAATGATGAGGGTACGTTAGTGGCGCAAAGGAAAAATATGAATTACGGCATAGAAGGACCTGAAATTATCTATAACCGTGATACCGGTTATTATTACTTAACTGTATCTTATGAGTGGCTGGAGGATACATATAATGTCCGGACAGCTAGGTCGAAAAATATAACGGGACCGTATGTGGACTATAATGGCAACGAAATGATTGATACCACAGATGAATCCTTCAATACTGGGAATAAATTAGTAGGAGCTTATCAATTTGAAAATAGCGATGGCTGGCTGGGGACAGGTCATAATGCCTTGTTTGAGGAAGATGGAGAATATTATCTGACTCATAATGCTAGAGCTGGTGAAGATATCTATTGGTCCCATTTACATGTCAGGAAAATGGTTTGGACTGATGATGGCTGGCCAGTGGTTTCACCGGAAAGATACGCAGGTGAAGCAGTACAAGAAATAAACGAAGAAAATATTATTGGCGAATGGGAAAAGATCCTTCTCCCGAGATATGATGATAGTTTACAAGTTTCCCAGAACTTACAGTTAAAATCTAATGGGAAAATTGAAGGTGATGATAAGAGTCATTGGGAATTAACGGGGGATAAGACATTAAAACTCACTATCTATGACCCTGATAGAGCACCTGATGATTACTGGAAGTACACGTTGAAAGTGATTCCGGCCTGGGACTGGGAAAATTGGAACGGTACGCTTGTTTTCACCGGTATGGATCAAGAGGGAACTGTCCTTTGGGGTAAAAAGAAGTTGAAAATAAATAAAATGGAGTGACACTACATGCTATCCACCAATCAGGTAAATGTGAATAGGAAACTAAAAGAATTTGATCTCAACTCTATTCGGATTACAGGCGGTCCGCTAAAGCATGCAATGGAATTAAATAAGGAATATCTTTTAAAATTAGAGCCTGATAGACTGCTTTCTAGATTCAGAGAGTACGCTGGGCTGCAGCCAAAGGCGGCAAACTATGAAGGCTGGGAAGCACAAGGTATTTCTGGGCATACATTAGGGCATTATTTATCGGCAGTTGCCATGATGGCGGTGGCAACAGACGATGAGCGATTCAATCAAAGAGTAAATTATATTGTAGATGAACTCGATATTTGTCAGGAAGCCCATGGAACAGGATATATTTCAGGTATTCCGCGCGGCAAAGAGATTTTTGAAGAAGTAAAAGCAGGAGATATCCGCTCACAAGGCTTTGATTTGAATGGAGGATGGGTGCCTCTCTATTCTATTCATAAATTATTCGCTGGTCTGCGTGACGCCTTCAAATATACTGCTAACAAAAAAGCATTGCAGGTTGAAACAAAACTTGGCTTATGGCTCAACGATGTGTTTGAAAACCTAAATGACCAGCAAATACAGGAAGTCCTGAAGTGTGAATATGGTGGAATGTCAGAAGTGTTGGCAGACATTGCCGAAGATACGGGCGATGAGTGTTTTTGGAAGCTATCACAACTCTTTCATCACAAGGAACTATTAGATTCGCTGGAGGCTGAAAATGATGTGTTAGCAGGAAGGCATGCCAATACACAAATACCAAAGATCATCGGGGCAGCACGGCAATATGAAATATCCAATAACGAATCCTACCGTCGGATTTCAGAATTCTTCTGGAAACAGGTTGTCCACCATCATTCCTACGTAATTGGCGGAAACAGTATGAATGAGCATTTTGGGGAACCAGACAAATTAACTGACCGGCTTGGGGCGAATACTTGTGAAACATGTAACTCCTATAACATGTTAAAACTGACTAGACACCTCATTCAGTGGAATGCGCTTGCTGAACAAGGAGATTTCTATGAAAGAGTTTTATACAATCATATTTTAGCGTCCCAGCACCCGCAGGAAGGCACAGTTACTTACTTTGTGTCCTTGGATATGGGCGGCCATAAGGTTTACAATTCTCAGTTTAATGATTTTACTTGTTGTGTTGGTACGGGAATGGAGAATCATTCTAGTTATGGCAATGGGATCTACTATTATAACGATCAATCTCTTGTGGTGAACCAATACATTCCATCCAAACTAAATTGGAGCGAGAAAGGAGTCATTATCCATCAGGAAACTACGTACCCTGACAAAGGTTCTATTAAATTGCTAGTAGAGTCTAGTGACCCGAAGCAATTCTCCCTATCTGTCCGCTATCCATACTGGGCGGAAAAAGGTGTGTATGTAAAAGTGAACGGTGAACCGTACACCCACGATTCTACGCCTTCTAGTTTTATCACCATTGATCGTGTTTGGGAAAACGGAGATACAGTTGAATTAGAAATACCTATGACAGTAAGAGTTGAAAGTATGAATGATAACCCAAATCGAATAGCATTTATGAATGGTCCACTTGTTTTAGCAGGTGATTTAGGGCCTATAAAACAGGATGAGTCTGCGAAAGAGCTATTATTTACACCGGTATTAGTCACCGACGAATCAACCGTACTTAATCGTATCGTGCCGGTATCAGATAATAATCATCATTTTGATATGAATAAGCTGGGTTATCCTCGTGATGTGAGATTGTTCCCTTTCTATCAACTGCATGATCGAAGTACCTCTGTTTATTGGGACGTTTTTACAGAAGAAGAATGGAAAGAAGCAGAACTATCATACAAAGCCTCTGTCGAAAAAGAGCGTGAGTTGCAGCTTCGGACCGTTGATTTTGTTCAGCCTGGAGAAATGCAGCCAGAGCGTGATCATGAGTTTGAAGGGGAACACGTGGGATATGGTATCCAGTCTAATCGGAAATATCGAGACACATGGCCAAGCGGGCACTTTTCCTTTACGTTAAAGGTTCAATCCCACCAGCAGAACCATCTTGTTGTCATGTATACAAAAGAAATTGAGACAATGAAATCCTTTGATATCACCATTGATGGAGTTAAATTAGAAAATGGTCAAGTGGAACTTGTCGAGTTGAACACGTTTGTACAAGTAAAATATGAAATTCCAAATCAAGCTACTGCCGGTAAGGAAAAAGTAAGGGTTACTTTCCGTGCTCGTGATGGTCAAAAGGTACCTAAGGTATTTGCAATCCGAGTGGTAAAAGGTTAGAAATAAAATAGATGAGTGGGAAAAAATAACATTTTTTCCCACTCATTTAACTTGTATGCAAAAAGTTTTTAAATATATAGGAAAATACCTTGAAAAAATATGGATAGGTGGTACAATCAACTTAAAGGTTATACGTACAAGTTTTGAAAGTGGGTACAACATCTGTAAACTTGTAGAGCTAATAGATAATGTTTTCTCGAGTAATCATAATTCTTGTACGGATGACATACTAACTTATAAAGTAGCGTTTAATTTTAACCTGAGTGAGATAGTAATGTAGTCATTTCATTCTATTAAACTCAGAAAAATTTTTTATTGATTATGTAAACGTATTCTTTCTAAAAGGCAGGGAGAGAAAAATGGCTAAATATGCAATTGGTGTCGACTATGGTACTCAGTCAGGAAGAGCCGTCTTAGTTGAGATTGGAACTGGTAAAGAGGTTGCAACAGCTGTAAAACCATACACACATGGAGTAATGGATGAGTTTTTACCAGATGGAACCACTAAATTAGAACATGATTGGGCTTTACAGCACCCCACAGATTATTTAGAAGTTTTACAGATTACAATTCCAGAAGTATTAGATAAGGCACAAGTTTCCCCGGATGATGTTATCGGATTAGGAATCGACTTTACAGCTTGTACGGTCCTACCGGTTGATCAGACTGGGACTCCTCTTTGCTGGAAACCTGAATTTAGTAAAAATCCACACAGCTATGTAAAACTTTGGAAGCACCATGCAGCACAAGACGAAGCAAACGGTTTGAATGAAATTGCCGAACAACGCGGCGAAAAGTTTTTACAACGGTACGGCGGAAAGATTTCTTCCGAGTGGATGATTCCGAAGGTATGGCAAATCCTTGATGAGGCACCTGAAATTTATGAAGCTGCAGATCAAATTTTAGAAGCAACGGATTGGGTTATTTCTCAATTGACTGGTCAAGTAAAGCGCAACAGCTGTACTGCAGGTTATAAAGCAATGTGGCATAAGCAGGACGGCTACCCATCAAAAGAATTTTTTAAAGCGCTTGATCCTCGTTTAGAAAACGTAGTTGAAGATAAATTATCTACGGATATCGTTCCAATTGGCTCAAAGGCAGGAGAAATTACCGCTGAAGGCGCTAAGTTAACAAGATTGAATCCTGGCACTGCAGTAGCAGTTGCGAATGTGGATGCACACGTTGCCGTCCCAGCAGTTGGGATTACAGAACCTGGTAAACTACTAATGATTATGGGAACTTCTACATGTCATATTTTACTAGGTGAAGAGGAAAAGATTGTACCGGGTATGTGCGGTGTGGTTGAGGATGGAGTCATTCCTGGATACATGGGTTATGAGGCTGGTCAATCATGCGTAGGAGACCATTTTGAATGGTTTACGGAAAACTGTGTTCCAGCAAGTTACTACGAAGAAGCAAAAGAAAAAGGCGTAAATATCCACCAGTTATTAACAGATAAAGCAAGTAAGTTAAACGTTGGTGAAAGCGGTCTCCTCGCCCTTGATTGGTGGAACGGCAATCGTTCAACACTTGTTGACGCCGATCTTACAGGCGTGCTGCTAGGACAAACGTTATTAACAAAACCTGAGGAAATTTATCGTGCGCTCATTGAGGCTACCGCATACGGAACTCGAATGATCGTTGAAACCTTCCGTGATAATGGTGTTCCGGTTAATGAAGTGTATGCTGCAGGAGGAATTGCTGAGAAAAATGCAATGATGATGCAGATTTATGCAGATGTATTAAATATGAGTATTAAAATTTCTGCTTCTTCTCAAACACCAGCGCTAGGTTCTGCGATGTTTGGTGCCGTTGCGGCAGGTAAAGAACGCGGCGGATATGACAGCATTACGGAAGCAGCTAAGGATATGGGAAGAGTCAAAGATTATGTATATCAGCCAAAGTCTGAAAATAAGGTTGTCTACGATCAACTTTATAAAGAATATGCACGCCTATATGATTATTTTGGGCGCGGCGAAAATAACGTAATGAAAACTTTGAAAAAAATTAAGAGTGCAAGCTCCTTAGAAAGAACGGAGGAGACAGTATGCTAGAACGACTAAAAAAAGAGGTTTTGGATGCTAATTTGCAGCTTCCAAAACATAACTTGGTCACTTTTACTTGGGGAAACGTAAGTGGAATTGATCGTGAACAGAACCTTGTTGTTATCAAACCAAGCGGTGTACCCTATGATGAGCTTACCATTGAGGACTTGGTAGTAGTAGATTTGGAAGGACGGATTGTCGAAGGAACTCTCCGCCCTTCATCTGATACACCAACACATCTTGCACTCTACCGTGCTTTTCCAACGATTGGCGGCGTCGTACATACCCATTCGCCATGGGCAACGAGCTGGGCACAAGCAGGACGTCCAATTCCTTCACTTGGAACTACACATGCGGATTATTATTATGGTGAGGTTCCTTGTACACGTGAGATGACTCAAGAGGAAATTGATCGTGCTTATGAACTTGAAACAGGAAATGTAATTATTGAAACGTTTGAAAAACAAGGATTGGACCCTGCGGCTATGCCAGGAGTTCTAGTGTTTAATCATGCACCGTTCTGCTGGGGGAAAAATGCCAATGAGGCTGTACACAATGCCGTGGTACTAGAAGAAGTAGCGAAAATGGCGCTGCATACCTTCCAGCTAAATCCTAGCGTAAACCCAATTCAACAATTCTTGTTAGATAAGCATTACCTGCGAAAGCATGGTAAGAATGCCTATTATGGTCAAACAAAAAAAACATCAGAGCAAACGCTTTAATAGTTGTTTTATAGAATAACTTGTACGCATAAGCAGGTTGATTTTAATAATATATTAACTACTTTAGGGGGATTTACCTTGTTAACGACAAAAGCCTACGAATTTTGGTTTGTAACTGGAAGTCAATTACTTTACGGAGAAGATGTACTTAGATCAGTAGAAGAAAATTCAAAAACAATTGTAAGCGGTCTAGATAATGATCCAGCGGTTCCATATAAATTAGTTTTTAAATCAGTGGTAAAGGATTCCGAAGCGATTCGCCGCTTGATTCTTGAAGCTAATGCTGATGAAAATTGTGCAGGGATCATTACGTGGATGCATACATTCTCACCTTCAAAAATGTGGATTGCAGGACTTTCATCTCTTCAAAAACCATATCTTCATCTAGCAACCCAATTTAATCGTGATATCCCATGGAATTCAATTGATATGGATTTCATGAATCTTAACCAGGCTGCACACGGAGATCGTGAACATGGATTTATTGCAAGCCGCTTAAAGGTTAAGCGTAAGGTAGTTGTCGGGCATTGGGAAAACGCAGAAGTTAAAGAACGTGTTGGAAGCTGGATGAGAACGGCTGCAGCTTTTGAAGAAAGTAAAAATCTAAAAGTAGCAAGATTTGGTGATAATATGCGCCAAGTAGCGGTTACTGAGGGTGACAAAGTAGAAGCTCAAATCAAATTTGGCTGGACAGTGAATGGTTACGGCGTTGGTGACCTCGTTCAACGCATGAATGATGTAAGTGAACAAGAACTTGATCAGTTAATGGCCGAATATGAAGAGCAATATGATATTACACCAGAAGGTCTTACTGACGGACCAGTAAGAGACAGCATTCGTTATCAAGCAAGAATCGAACTAGGAATGAAAGCATTCTTAACTGAAGGTGGATATACAGCATTTACTACTACTTTTGAAGATTTACATGGTATGCGTCAGCTTCCAGGTCTTGCTGTTCAACGTTTAATGGAACAAGGCTACGGCTTTGCAGGTGAAGGTGACTGGAAAACTGCGGCACTTGTTCGCTTGATGAAAATCATTGCTGGCAATGAAGGTACATCCTTTATGGAAGACTACACGTATCACTTTGAACCAGGAAATGAATTGGTTCTTGGTGCACATATGCTTGAGGTTTGCCCAACAATTTCAGCCACTCGTCCAAAAATTGAGGTTCATCCACTAGGAATTGGCGGCAAGGAAGACCCTGCAAGGATTGTATTTGATGGAAGAGGCGGCTCTGCATTAAATGCATCAATTATCGACCTTGGACATCGTTTCCGTCTTCTTGTAAATGAAGTAGATGCGGTACAACTAGAGAAGGATATGCCAAATCTTCCTGTTGCACGTGTGCTATGGAAGTGTCAGCCATCCCTTAACCAAGCCGTTGAAAACTGGATCGAAGCAGGTGGAGCTCACCATACTGGATTCTCTTATAAAGTAACAACAGAACAATTAAGAGACTTTGCAGAATTAGCTGGAATTGAAATGGTTGTCATTAATAACGACACAAAAACAGAATCTTTTATTAACGAATTACGCTGGAATGACGTTATCTATCGTTAATTTTTAACCTTAGGGCTATTAGCAATAATAGCCCTAAGGTTTACTAGGGAAGCTTTGATTACATAAACGACTGGAGGATTAATCTATGAAAAATAATGTCATTGTAAATGCCGATATTACAAAAGGCAAAATTAATAAAAATATATATGGTCACTTTGCAGAGCATTTAGGCAGATGTATATATGAAGGAATCTGGGTAGGCGAAGATTCTTCAATTCCAAATACGAAGGGTATCCGCAACGATGTATTAGCAGCATTAAAGAATATAAAAGTTCCTGTTCTTCGCTGGCCGGGCGGCTGTTTTGCTGATGAGTATCACTGGAAGGACGGTGTCGGTCCTAGAGAAAACCGTAAGCGTATGGTTAATACTCACTGGGGCGGTGTAGTGGAAAACAACCACTTCGGAACCCACGAGTTCATGCTATTGTGTGAATTATTAGAGTGTGAGCCGTATATTTGCGGAAACGTAGGAAGCGGTACGGTTCAAGAAATGTCTGAATGGGTTGAATATATGACATTTGAAGGTGAATCGCCAATGGCAAACTGGCGCCGGGAAAATGGTCAGGATGAGCCTTGGAAATTAAAATATTTTGGTGTAGGGAACGAAAACTGGGGCTGCGGTGGAAACATGCGTCCTGAATATTATGCAGACCTTTATCGCCGCTATCAAACTTATGTACGTAACTATGGCGGCAATAAAATCTATAAAATTGCCGGCGGAGCAAATGTTGATGACTATAACTGGACAGAAGTGTTAATGAAGAACGCTCACTGGTTAATGGATGGTTTAAGTCTTCATTATTACACAATCCCAGGAGATTTCTGGCTTGGTAAAGGCTCAGCGATTGATTTCCCTGAAGACGAATGGTTCATTACGATGAAGAAAGCTCTTCATATGGATCAGTTAATCACAAAGCATAGTACGATTATGGATAAATATGATCCAGATAAGCGAATCGGTATGATTATTGATGAGTGGGGAACATGGTTTGATGTAGAGCCTGGAACAAATCCTGGATTCTTATATCAGCAAAACACGATCCGTGACGCGCTTGTGGCAGGTTTACACTTTAACATTTTCCACAATCATGCTGACCGGGTTCAAATGACGAATATTGCTCAAACCGTCAACGTACTTCAAGCGATGATTTTAACGGAAGGCGAGAAGATGATTCTTACTCCAACCTATCATGTATTTGATATGTACAAAGTTCACCAAGATGCTGAACTGCTTGCTGTTGATTCTACATTTGGCAGCTATGAATATAACGGAGAAACGTTACCGCAAGTAACCGTATCTGCTTCGAAAAATGCTGAAGGTATCGTTCACATCAGCTTATGTAACATTGACCATCAGAACGAAGCAGTCCTAGATTTAGATCTTCGTGGTGTAATCGGTGTTGAAACAAAGGTGTCAGGAACCATCATTACAGCTGACTCTATGAATGCGCATAACACGTTCGAACAGCTAGAGGTTGTAAAACCTGCTGCGTTTACAGGAGTAAGTGTTGAAAATAATAAATTATCTATTAAACTTCCAGCAATGTCTGTTGTTACATTAGCGGTTGAATAATGAATGAGGGGGATCGGAGCAGTGAGTAAGCGAAATCTATGTAAAGGCTGCGTTGAAAGTGTGATGGTAACAGAGGAAGTCATCCAGGAGCTTGTTAGGGAAACGGAAGAAGATTTATCTGTTATCGTATCGGACGAAATCTACTCAGAACGACTGAAGATTTGTGAAAGCTGCCCTTCTCTTCAATATGGCACCACCTGTGCCCATAGCGGATGTATTGTCCGCTATCGTGCCAAGTTTAAGAACAAAAGCTGTCCTTTTACGGGAAAGCCAAAATGGGAAAAGGTTGGATAACTACTCATAGTTTTATAGAAACGAAGCCGCTGCTTTTGCAAACTCTATCAGACCGAGAAAGGAACAGGGAACATGGCCAATAATAAAGCAAAAATGATTCTAGAAAAAGACTTTAAAATCTCTGAAATTGATAACCGAATCTATGGTTCTTTTATTGAACATTTAGGCCGTGCCGTATATGGCGGCATTTATGAGCCAGGACATCCGCAAGCTGATGAAAATGGATTCCGTCAGGATGTAATTGAAATGGTTAAGGAACTTCAAGTTCCGCTTGTCCGCTACCCGGGCGGTAACTTTGTTTCCGGATATAACTGGGAGGATGGTGTAGGACCGGTAGAAAGCCGTCCACGTCGTTTAGATTTAGCTTGGCGTACAACTGAAACGAACGAAATGGGTACCAATGAGTTCATGAAATGGGCGCAGTTAGTCAATGCTGATGTAAATATGGCTGTTAACCTTGGAACCCGCGGTATTGACGCAGCTAGAAATCTAGTGGAATATTGCAACCACCCAGGCGGTTCTTACTATAGTGACCTCCGTATTTCTCACGGCGTAAAGGATCCATACAAAATTAAAACTTGGTGTCTTGGTAACGAAATGGACGGTCCATGGCAAATCGGGCACAAAACAGCTGCGGAATATGGCCGCCTCGCTCAAGAAGCTGCGAAAGTAATGAAGTGGGTAGATCCTACAATCGAGCTGGTTGCATGTGGAAGCTCACACCGCAATATGCCGACCTTTGCTGACTGGGAAGCAACTGTACTTGATCATACGTATGATCATGTAGAATTCATCTCTTTGCACCAGTATTACGGCAACCGTGACAATGAGATTTCTAACTATTTAGCATTGTCTCTAGAAATGGATGACTTTATTAAATCGGTTATTTCAATTGCAGACTATATTAAAGCGAAAAAACGCGGTAAAAAGAGTATCAATCTCAGCTTTGATGAATGGAACGTATGGTATCACAGCAATGAGGCTGATAAAAAAATTGAGCCATGGAGTATTGCACCGCCTCAATTAGAAGATATTTATAATTTTGAAGACGCTTTATTGGTTGGATGTATGCTCATTACCTTATTAAAGCATGCCGACCGTGTGAAAATTGCCTGCCTGGCTCAGTTGGTTAATGTAATTGCACCAATCATGACAGAAGACAATGGACCTGCTTGGAAGCAAACGATTTTTTATCCATATATGCATACTTCTGTGTATGGACGCGGCGTTTCATTAAACCCAATTATTTCAAGTCCTAAGTATGACAGTAAGGATTTCACTGATGTACCATATTTAGAGTCAACAGCTGTTTACAATGAAGAGCATGAAACATTAACAATCTTTGCTGTAAACCGTCATCTCGAAGAAGGATTAGAACTGGCTGTGGACATCCGTAACTTTAATGGTTATGAAGTAGTCGAGCATATTGTTTTAGAAAACGACGGTAATCTAAAACAAACGAACTCTGCTAAAGGTACACCAGTTGCCCCACATTCTAATGGTAATGCAAAATCTGAAAATGGCGGAGTTACCGCGGTATTACCAAAGTTATCTTGGAATGTAATCCGCCTGGCGAAGCGTAACTAATATGCCTCATTCCATACCTGTTCTGTTAGCATGTGTTGACGGAGAGGTATGGAATCATTTTTTCTAGAAGGAAGGATTGAACGATATGAAGGTCTTGAAAGAGGAGTTTGGAAGGAAAGATAACCAAACTGTTTTTTTATTTAATCTAGTTAATGATCATGGAGTAGAAATTGGCTGTATTAATTATGGCTGTATTATTACAAAAATCATCACTCCTGATAAAGATGGAAACTTTGAAAATGTTGTTGTTGGATATGATACGTTGAACGAATATGAAAAGGATACTTATTTTCTAGGTGCTGCAATTGGCCGAGTCGCTGGAAGAATCAAGGCTGGTTCCTTTGATTTGAACGGTCAAACTTATACACTAGCAAAAAATGAAGGTAATAATCATCTGCATGGCGGCAATAAAGGGTTTAACCAGGTCGTTTGGGATAGTGAGGTCATCGAAAATGATCAGGAGATTGGCGTTCGATTTACTTATGTAAGCCCGAATGGCGAAGAGGGGTATCCTGGAAATTTAAATGTTTCCGTTACCTACACTTTGAACAATGACAATGAACTTTCGATTCGATATTCTGGCGTGTCTGATGAGGATACACTGCTAAATATAACGAATCACTCTTATTTCAATTTAAGTGGGAATTTAAAACGAGATATATTAAATCATTCTCTACGAATAAAAAGCGATAAGTTTCTTGAATTAAATGATGAACTGCTTCCTACCGGTGAAATGCTGGATGTTACAGGTACTGCATTTGATTTTACAACAGAGAGAAAGATTGAAACTGGAGTGGTGTCAGACCATCACCAAAATAAGTTAGCCGGCTCGGGGTATGACCATCCATTTTTATTGAATACACAACATGATCAAGAAATTGTCCTAAAGGATATCGAAAGTGGACGGACTCTAACGATTGAAACAGATGAAGCAGGAGTGGTCGTTTATTCTGGCAATCAGATGAAGTCTGAAGGAGAGATTGCCGGAGTGCCGTCACGAAAGTACTTGGGGATTTGCCTGGAGACACAGGGATTACCGGACGCGATTCATCACCCTCAGTTTCCTTCCTGGGTTCTAGAAAAAGACAAAGAGTATTCTACGGTAACAATCTATAAATTTGGGACATTACAAGACTAATACTGTTTCAGTGGAGCAGGGGGAATTTAAGTGGAAAATTATATTGCTGAACTTATGACTCTAGCTCAATCCTGCGATTGTGGAAATCATCATCACACTATTCCAATTGAAAGAATCAAGATTGGAAACAGTGTTTACAGAGAACTTGCTGCCTATGCAGAGTATAAGGGATTTAAACATGTTGTTATAATCGCTGATGAAAATACCTACCAAGCTGCAGGGAAAAGTCTGTCAGAAATTTTAAAAGAAACAGGTATCAGCATTTCTCTTAGTGTGATAAAGCCTGATGAAAATAATGATGTTGTTGCTGATGAGCAATCATTGGTCCAGGCATTATTAGAGATACCAGTAGAAACAGACGTAATCATCGCTGTAGGTGCAGGGACACTCCATGATATTGCTCGTTTTTGCAGTACAAAAATGAAATTGCCATTTATTTCAGTTCCTACTGCACCGTCTGTGGATGGTTTCACATCAATGGGGGCTCCATTAATTGTTAGGGGTGTCAAAACAACCTTCCAAATGTGTGCTCCGATTGCCGTGTTTGCTGATTTATCTGTACTGAAGGCGTCACCACGAAAAATGGTGGCAGCAGGATTTGGGGATATGCTGGCCAAATATACTTCGCTTGCGGACTGGAAATTTGGCCATCTTGCAAAGGGAGAACCATATTGTCCGCTAGTTGCCGCTATTACCCTTGAAGCTTTAGAGTCATGTGTGGAGAAAGTAGAAAGGATTGCTGCAGCTGATGAAGAAGGAATTCAGCTTCTAATTGAAGCTCTAATCAAGTCAGGGCTGGCCATGCTTATATTTGGTCAGTCACATCCCGCTTCTGGCGGCGAACATCATCTGTCGCATTACTGGGAAATGGACTTTTTACAGCGAAAGCGCCCTGCTGTGCTCCATGGAGCAAAAGTTGGAGTATCAACGGTGCTGCTTGCGGAAGTATATAAAGGAAAGTTTCTTCCTTTACTATCTGAATCAATGCAAAACTCTCTTAACAATGAAAGTTTAAAAGAAATCATGAAAATATACGAAGAGATCCCAACCCCCGGACACCTAAAAAATCTGTTAACCCAGACAGGCGGGGAAATCATGCCGGAACAGCTGGGCATTGATGAACAGCTAGTTGCTGCAAGTTTAAGTAGTGCACATACGTTAAGAAATCGATATACAGCTTTAAAATTTATGAATGTTGCTGCCGAAAGCAGCCCCCTCATACGTCGATGATTTTTATAAGGAAAGGTGAAATATCATGCAAACAGTTGAAACGTTGAAAAACCCTATTGTCGAGCAGCGAGCAGATCCTTGGGTTTATAAGCATACAGATGGGTACTACTATTTAACTGCTTCAGTACCTGAATATGACCGAATCGAGGTAAGAAGGTCAAAAACGATTCAAGGCCTAGGGAATGCTGAACCAGTGGTTGCTTGGACGAAACACGAAGATGGAATCATGAGCGCAAATATTTGGGCTCCAGAAATTCATTTCATTGACGGAAAATGGTATATCTATTTTGCTGCAGCCCGCAAGGATGCGATTTTTGACCATCGGATGTATGTGATTGAAAATGACTCACAAAATCCGCTCGAAGGAAATTGGGTTGAAAAGGGACAGGTAAGAACTGCTTGGGAATCCTTTTCTCTTGATGCGACCACCTTTAAACATAACGGTAACTTATACTATGTTTGGGCTCAGAAAGATCCTGAAATCGAAGGAAACTCCAACCTATACATTGCGAAAATGGCGAACCCTTGGACACTTACAGGTCCTCAAGTCATGATTACCACACCTGAATATGATTGGGAGAAAATTGGATTTTTAGTGAATGAAGGTGCTGCTGTACTAAAAAGAAACGGAAAAATCTTTATTTCGTATTCTGCCAGTGCTACTGATTATAACTACTGCATGGGTCTGCTTTCGGCAGACGAAGACAGCGACCTGCTTAATCCAAAATCATGGGTTAAATCGCCACAACCTGTTTTCCAAACAAATGAGGAAAACAGCCAATTTGGTCCAGGTCATAACAGTTTCACGGTTTCAGAAGATGGCAGCCAAGACATCCTGATTTACCATGCTCGTAACTACCGTGAAATCGTAGGTGACCCGCTTTGGGATCCGAATCGTCATACACGTGCACAAGTGTTCACGTGGAATGAAGATGGAACTCCTAACTTTGGCATTCCGGTACCAGATGCAAACTAAGTTGATTCAGTCGATATCATTTTCTAAAGGGAGATTTTTATGGTAAAAGTAACGATCGAAGAAGCCAAAAGAGCACAGGACCTCATAATAGAGCAAAGGGCAGATCCCTGGATTTATAAACACAGTGATGGCTACTATTATTTCACTGCTTCAGTCCCTGAATATGACCGAATTGAAGTAAGGCGTTCTAAAACCATTAAAGGGATCGCAGAAGCGGAACCTGTTGTTGCATGGAGAAAGCATGAGACGGGACCATTGAGTGCGCTTATTTGGGCACCTGAAATCCATTATATCAACGAAAGCTGGTATATCTATTATGCAGCAGCACCGTCAAAGGAAATCGTAGATGGACTTTTTCAACATCGCATGTTTGTCATTGAAAATAAATCTGCTAATCCTTTAGAAGGCAGCTGGGAAGAAAAGGGACAAATCAAAACAGACTGGGAGTCCTTTGCCCTTGATGCGACTTCGTTTGAGCATAAAGGTCAGCAGTACCTTGTCTGGGCACAAAAAGATCCAAACATAAGAGGAAACTCAAACCTTTATATTGCTCCATTAGAAAACCCATGGACGATTCAGGGACCTCAAGTCATGATTACTAAACCAGAATATGATTGGGAAACCATTGGATTCTGGGTAAATGAAGGACCAGCAGTTTTAAAGCGGGACGGTAAAATCTTCATTTCATTCTCTGGCAGTGCCACAGATGAAAATTATGCAATGGGAATTCTGACAGCGGATGAAAACAGCGACGTGATGGATCCAGCATCTTGGAGTAAGTCCACAGAGCCTGTGTTTAAAACTTGTTATGAAACAGGACAATACGGTCCAGGTCATAACAGCTTTACCGTCTCAGAAGATGGAAGCAAGGATGTTTTGGTTTACCATGTAAGAAATTACACAGAGATTGTCGGAGATCCGTTATATGATCCGAACCGCCATACCTGCGCGAAGGAATTTACATGGAACCCTGATGGGACACCAAACTTTGGTTTCCCGAAATAATGGAATAAATGACGAACGATAAGGTTCATATCATTCTCTTGATATGAACCCTTTTCTGTAAACAAAAGGCGGGCAGAAAGATGGAAAGTTTACAAGATTCACAGGAAAGACGTTTGACCCTGCGTGCCATAACATGGCCGATATTTATAGAACTGTTTTTGCAAATGATTATGGGAAGTACAGATATCATCATGCTATCCCATATTTCTGATGATGTTGTCGCAGCCATAGGTGTAGCAAATCAACTCGTCTTCTTTGCTATTCTTCTTTTTAGCTTTACAGCTACCGGAACAGCAGTTTTAATCTCACAGTATTTAGGTGCTGGTTTGAAAAAAGATGCCAAAGAAGCCTCTGCCATATCCTTAACCATAAATCTGGGTATGGGTCTGGTTGTAAGTGTATTATTTGTGATTTTTAAAGGTCCATTATTAAATATTTTTCACCTTGATAAGGATATAGCAGTAATCGGGTATGATTATTTATCCATAGTCGGCGGTACTTTATTTCTACAGGCTATGCTTGTGACTGTTTCGGCTATTCTAAGGTCAAATGGCTTCACAAGGGAAGCGATGTTTGTTTCTGTTATGATGAACCTCATCCATTTAGTTGGAAATGCCTTAGTCATTTATGGATGGTTTGGATTTCCTGAAATGGGCGTTAAAGGGGTTGCGTTATCGACTGCTTTCAGCAGAGCAGCAGCACTAGTCATCGCGTTTTGGTTCATGTATAAGAGACTTCCAATCAGAATTGAATGGAAGGATTATATCGATTTTCAAATGACCCATATTAAAAAAATATTAAAAATAGGAATTCCTTCTGCCGGAGAACAACTAAGTTACAATACGAGCCAGATGGCAATGACTGCTATAACAGCCCTTCTCGGAGCTGCAGCTTTGTCTACCCGTGTTTATACCTGGAATATTATGTCCTTTATTATGCTGTTCGCATTAGCCGTTGGCCAGGGAACACAAATTCTAATCGGTTATCGTGTTGGAGCTGGTGACTTTGCAGGAGCCTATAAGCAATTACTTAAAAGCCTAAAAGTAAGTTTTATTATTACTATTATTATAGCCATATTTATTGCTATTTTTAGAGAAACCATTATGGGTCTTTTCACAGATGATCCAGAAATTATTAAAGTCGGAAGTACACTTTTATTATTATGTTTAATTCTAGAGCCTGGGAGGACATTGAATCTCATCGTGGTTAACTCACTACGTGCTACCGGTGATGCCGTTTTTACTGTGAAAATGGGCGTTCTGTCGATGTGGGGAATTGCCGTTCCTATATCCTATATATTAGGAATACAGTTTGGAATAGGGTTAGCCGGGGTATGGGTTGCCTTTATTGCGGATGAATGGTTCAGAGGAATCGTCATGTATTTTAGATGGAAAAGCAGAGCGTGGGAAAAGAAAGTCCTTGTTGATAAAAAACAAGCAATTACTAGTTAAAGGCTAAGGGGGCGAACGTTAAATGAAATATCGTAGACTTGGAAACAGTGGATTAAAAGTAAGTGAAATTGGATTAGGCAGCTGGCTTACCTATGGAAAGTCGGTAAATACTCAGACAGCGCATGATTGTATTCATAAAGCATATGAACTGGGTATTAACTTCTTTGATACAGCCAACGCCTATGAAGGTGGAAAGGCAGAAGAGGTATTGGGTGAGGCGTTAAAAGAATATCCTAGAAGTTCATATGTTGTAGCAACGAAGCTATTTTTCCCAATGGGTACAGGGCCGAATGAGCGCGGGCTTTCAAGAAAACATATTGTCGAACAGTGTGACGCTAGTTTAAAACGGTTGGGTTTGGATTATATTGACCTCTATCAATGTCACCGCTATGACCCAGAGGTACCGATGGAGGAGACTTTGTTTGCTCTTGATGATTTGATTAGGCAAGGGAAGATCCTTTATGCAGGTGTGAGCGAATGGAGCGCTGCCCAAATCGAAAAAGCGGTTGGGATAGGCAAGGATTATCGATTAAGACCGATTATTTCTAATCAACCTATTTATAATATGTTTGAAAGATATATTGAGGATGAAGTCCTGCCTGTATCGACAGAAAATGGGATTGGACAAATCGTTTTCTCCCCGTTAGCGCAGGGAGTCTTAACAGGTAAATATAAACCTCATACTGAAAAACCGGTTAATAGCAGGGGTGCGAATGATGCAACAAACTTTGTTATCAATAGCTATTTACGGGAAGATGTCCTGACAGTGGTACAGAAATTAGAAGATTTAGCTTCTGAACTTGGGGTTACTTTAAGTCAGTTAGCATTGGCATGGACTCTCCGTCACCCAGCCATCAGCTCGGCAATTATTGGAGCGAGCAGGACAGAGCAAATTGAAGAAAATGTAATAGCGGTGGATATCCGATTGGATCAACATGTTTTACAAGCCGTAGATTCAATACTAGAAGAAGTAAAACACTTCGCACCATTGAGATAATTTTTTTAAGAAAAGCGGGTGAGTATTATAAATGATGGTTTATAAACATGGGAGTCCTTTACTAATAGAAATTAATGACACGCGTATTCATGATGACGCTATTTCGTTTTGGAATTTAGGGCAGGCAGGAATCTTGATTAAAGGGCACGAGGAAGATGGATTTATTTGTATCGATCCATATCTATCAAATAGCATTGAACAAGTAAATCCTGAAACAGAATTTAAGCGGGCTTATCACCCTGTTCTCTCTCCGGTTATGCTGGAGAACGCAGACGCTATTTTAATTACTCACGAACATGATGACCATCTGGATTTCGCCACGTTAAGGGAAGTCGGGCAAAATAGTGAGAATCCTATTTTTGTAGTTCCCGCTCCACTCGTATCGATGGTGCGGTCGGAAACAGGCAACAAGAACATAGTAGGTGCAAAAGCAAATGAATCTTTTCAGATAAAAGGTTTTAAAATTACACCTGTTCCAGCAGCACATACTAGTTATCAAATCGATTTAAAGGGTAATCATCTGTATTTAGGTTATTGTCTAGAGGTAAATGGTGTTCGCCTGTTCCATAGTGGTGACACAATTGTGACCCCGGAATTGATAGAAAAGGTAAAAGACTTCAAACCTCATGTTGTATTCCTGCCGATTAATGGCGGGGATTATTTCCGTTCATCACGAGAGATCGTTGGAAACATGAGCTTCCGTGAAGCTGTGGAATTTTCAATTGCTGTCGGTGCTGATCTTATTATTCCGATTCATTATGATTTGTTTCCGAATAATCGGGATAATCCTGCTTATTTTGTAGATTACTTGTTTACTCGTTATCCAAATCAAAAGTTTCATATGATGGCACCAGGAGAACGTTTTATTTATCACTTATAAGCAAGAGCTGTAAAGTCTCGAGAATTCAAACAATTGGAGGATTAAAATATGAATAACATAAAAGGCTTTGATAACGTAAATTTTTACGAAATCGATTGGGACCTAAAAGGTGATTTATGGGCCCACGATCCGGTTATAGCGAAGGACGGTTCTCGCTGGTATATTTTTCATACTGGAAATGGAATTCAAATAAAAACGTCTGAAGATGGGGTTAACTGGAAGCAGGCAGGACAAATATTCCCTACATTACCCGAGTGGTCTAAACAGTATGTACCTGAGAAAGAGGAAGAAAGTATTTGGGCACCAGATATATATTTCCACGATGGAACGTATTATATCTACTATTCTGTGTCTACCTTTGGTAAGAATACTTCCGCTATCGGATTAGTAACCAATACCACGCTTAACCCTGAAAATCCGGATTATAAATGGGTAGACAAGGGATATGTTATCCATTCAAGTGAGACTGACAACTACAATGCGATTGATGCTAATTTGATTTTCGACCAAGAAGGTGTGCCATGGTTGAATTTTGGTTCATTCTGGTCCGGAATCAAGCTCATTCAATTGGACCCTGTAACGATGAAGCTTGCTGAGGGTGCGAAGTTATTGTCGATTTCAAGCAGAACGGAACAGCCAAATACGATTGAAGCGCCTTTCATTGTCTATCGTAACGGCTATTATTATCAGTTTGTATCTTTTGATTTTTGCTGCCGTGGAATTGAAAGTACCTATAAAATTGTTGTGGGCCGATCAAAGAATATAACAGGGCCTTATTTTGATCGAGATGGGGTGTCGATGATGGAGGGAGGAGGAACCTTAATTGACGCAGGTGATGATAGATGGATAGGTCCTGGGCATTGTGCGGTTTATTTTTCAGGCGAATCGTCCCTTCTAGTCAACCACGCTTATGATGCCCTGAAAAAAGGAAAGCCAACGCTGCGGATTAAACCATTGTATTGGGATCAAGAAGGCTGGCCGCATATCTAAGAATAGAAAAAGACTTTGGGGAAGTGCGATCCCAAAGTCTTTTTTACAATTATTGTGGTGCCAAGTTTAATTTTTGTTTTCGCTTATAGACTACTTTTGATAATAATACACTGCACTCATATAAAAAGATAAGCGGGATAACTACCAAAATATCAGATAGGAAATCCGGCGGAGTGATTAAAACCGCAGTTACGATGAGAACAAAGTAGGAGTACTTGCGAATTTTTTGTAATCGGTATGGATTTAATACTCCAAGACTAGTTAAAAACATAATCACCACTGGAAGTTCGAATAAAAATCCAAAGGGCAGGGTCATATGCAGTAGAAACTTAAAATACTTTTCTGTTGTGAAAAAGGTCATAAACATACCCTCTGACATGGAGAGAAGGAACTGAAAAACAATCGGGAAAATGATAAAGTATCCGAAACTAATTCCAAGAATAAATAAAAGGAATAATGACGGTATATAAGCTAATGTTACTTTTCGCTCACTATCTTTCAAGGCTGGACGAACAAAAAGCCAAATTTGATAGGCTGCTATAGGTATCGTCCCTGAAATGGAAACCACACAGGCTAGCATCAGATATACCCATAAAATATCGCTTGGCCCTAAAATAGCCAGTTGTACCTCTAAGTCCTGAACCAGCCATTGATAAATATCTTGAACATAGACAAAGGCTGCAATAAATAAAACCAAAAAGGCGCCAAGTATGATGATCAGTCGTTTCCGTAATTCTTCAAAATGGCCAATCAAAGCCATGTCATGATTAGACATCCAAAATCCTCCTTAGAAAAAGAAGACGCAAGCACCATATTCTGCCTGCATCTTCCCGAAATAAGTGTTAAATAGTCTTTTCCTCTTTTTTAGGCTGTACTTTACTAGAGTCTTCATCGGAAACCAATTCACGTGTCGACTTTTTAAATTCCTTTAAAGTGGATCCCACAGCACGTCCTAATTCTGGTAACTTTGAAGGTCCGAAAATGATTAACGCAATGACTAAAACAAGAATTAAACCTGGAATGCCTATGTTCTGAAGCATAATTGTTGTACCCTCCTTTAGATAGCTTTTTTGGTCTGATTACGCTGATAGCAATATTGGAATAGCTTATACTTAGCTTTGTTTTTACAAAGATGACAACGAAAACTTTCTTCCTCTGAAATTAATTTTATATGAGGAACATACATAAGCTCCAAGGCATCCTTGACGTGGTTTGTACAAACAAACATGATGAAAAGTGCCCCTTCCACTTGATTATTTAAAGCTTCCACCCTGTACCGCTATTAAACAAGAACGTCCGAAAGTTTGACCAGGGTATGGATTCCATGTCTCTGGGTGCTGCACATCTAAGAATAATGTCTTTTCATCTGGAGTTAACCATGGACCTGTTACTTCACAGCCTTTTGGACCTGAAGCAAATTGGAAAGGTTCTCCGTAGTTCTTTCCATCAGTTGGAATCATGAATACTCCACAGTTTTTATAAGCAGCATACTGATTCGTTTCGGTTGCAAAGTAATCTTCTACAACCCAAAGGTTACCTTTGCTGTCAAAATGCAAGTTATCTGGGCAAGTAATCCCGCTTTGCTGACCGCCGGCAACAAATACTTCAAACGTGAATGATTCACTAGCATGATCACCATTAGCTGGAGCAAAGCGAACAATTTGACCATGGAAATTTCCGTGACCAGTATTGTTAGTTAATGCTAAGAAAACAGTACCATCATGAGGGTGAATTTCTACGTCTTCTGGACGGTCTAATTTTGTTCCGCCAACTAAAATACCAGCTTCACGTGCATTAGTTAGTACAGCAGCTTGGTCGGTATATTTCTCTTGCAATTTAGAATTTGTTGCATAATCAAGAGCAATCCATTTTTGCTGGCTCATACTTGCCACATATAATGTTCCGCTTTCCAAGATATCGAAGTTTGCTTCACGATTGGCAGGGTTAAATTTCTTGCTGCTAATGAATTTATAGAAACATGCGTCACTCTTATCATCGCCCATATAAACAACTACTCTGCCGTCATTTGTTAAGCCCATTGCTGTATTTTCATGAGCAAAGCGACCGAGGGCAGTGTGTTTGCGGACAGGTTTTTTTGGATCAAACGGATCTACCTCAACAACCCAGCCGTAATGACTATCATCGAAATTAGGCCATCCATAATCATCGCCATATTCGGTATTTTCTTCACAAGATAGGGCGGTATTCCAAAGTGTACGTCCGCCACTGCAGTTACCAAGGGAGCCAACTACGCTAGTAGCGCCATTTACAGCTTTACTGCCACGTGCAGGACCGGTTAATTCGATTTGAGTTGTACCATCGACACGGCGATTATATACATCATCTAACACAAGCTTCCATCCATCTTTTTCTTTCTTAACGTGGATGACAGAACCGCCGACTGCTTCTTTTTCCATCTTTAGAAGCTCAGGATAGTTTGCTAGATTTTCCTTTTTAAAAGTAGCTTCATTGATTCCTAACATCTTCATATAGTTTCCTGGTTCAGGGAACTCGTGATTTACCCAGATCAAGCCTTCTTCGGAATTGTTTCCGCCTTGTAAGCTATCTATTGGAAAGTAAACAGTTAGGTCAGCTGCATCCCCAAATATTTCACCCTTAGAATTTATCTTATCTCCATAAGAAGCAATAATAGAATAGTTGTATCCGTTAGGCAGTACCATATCGTTTTCCCATGTACGGCTAACTGGTTGGAACGGCGCAGTAAGTGATTTACCCTTTCCAGAAGGCTGTCCATTCATTAAGTGGTTTCCAGTCATTGCGTTTCCAGTTAAAGCCCCAATTCCTGATGAAGCTGCAACGAGTGCGGCAGTACCACTTCCAACATAGGTTAAAAATAAACGGCGATCCATATAATCATTCTCCTCTTTTAGCTGATTAAATATCTTTCTCCTAGATTATAGGCAGTCCAAAACCCAATGTTAATTAAGGTAGTGTAAAGATTTGTTAAGAAAACTTTAATTATTTTAATAATTTGTAAATTGCTGCTATCACTGTCACAAAAACCAAATTTTTGACGAAATAAACATATAGTTGTTTTTTAAGGGTTAAGTTCTGAGGTGCTTTTTTAAAATATGTGCCGGGTAACCAGCAAAAGTAAATAAGCGGAGATTTTCCGGTTAAATGCAAAATGGAGCTCGTTTCGGGGTTAATAAGCGGAGGTTTTCCGCTTATGCAAAGCAAAATCACCCATTTTCGAATTTTTTGAGTCAATAGGCGGAATCTCTCCGTCTATTAAGGCCTTTTTTAATTTTTTTTACTTATTAAGCGGAATTTCCCCGCCTATTTATCAGCTCGGGTGCTTAACTTGATCCCCCCAACCGATAAATGAGGACCCTCTTGATTATTAAGAATGCACCCGAAAACGGAATCCTTTAGTTATTTTTTAATGTGCGTTTATTTTGCAATAAATAAAGGAACATCTCTAATATAAGTATTAATAATGAATTTCTTTTTTGAGTTAATGAATAATAGTATTACAGTGTGATGGAGGGGATAAGACAATGGAAGGTTTTCATCAGAGTCCAAATATCTATGCAAGTGAAGTCAATATTAAAGTGAAAGATTTAGACAATGCACTAACTTTTTATCAAAATATTATGGGATTTAAGGTACTAGAGAAGACGGATAAGAAGGCCGTTCTAACTACTGATGGGAAAACACCGTTAGTAATGTTAGAACAGCCTGAAAATGTGATAGCTAAGGAAGAACACATGTCAGGACTTTATCACTTTGCTATTCTCCTTCCAAGCCGTGCTGATTTATCTGTGTTTTTACGTCATTTTCTTGGTACAGGATATGGGCTCGGTGCAGCGGATCATTATGTAAGTGAAGCACTTTATATTACGGATCCGGATGGTAACGGGATAGAAGTATACCGAGATCGCCCTTCAAACGAGTGGACATGGAAAAACGGATTGGTGGACATGGCAACAGTGGAACTAGATGGGAATAGTATCCTTGCGGAAAGTGACGCTGAATGGACAGGATTGCCGTCTGGAACGATTATGGGGCATATTCACCTTCACGTGGGAGATTTGCAGAAGGCAGAAGAGTTTTACACAAAGGGCCTTGGATTTAATATTGTAAGTTATTATCCACAGGCGGTCTTTTTATCAACAGGAGGTTATCACCATCATATTGCTATTAATACGTGGCAGGGAATAGGGGCCAAAACTCCACCCAAAAATAGTGTCGGACTAAATTGGTATACCCTCGTTTTTCCGGACGAAGGGGCGAGAGAATCAGCAATTGAACGCCTGAACCAACTAGGTGCAAGTGTCGAAAAAGAAGCAGATTATTATGTAACAAGTGATCCGTCAGGTAATCAAATAAGATTGAAATAGGTGGAATGAATACACAAAAACCTAATCCCTTATTAGCGAGATTAGGTTTTTTACTATTCTAGAGTACATTACTATGCAGTTTTGCTCATTCTAATATTCTTTTCTTTTGGCTTTTTAGAAGATACGTACACTCCTCCTAAAATTAAAATAAACCCAGTGATCATTGATAAGTGTATGTCTTCGTTAAGAACAATTGCACCCCAGAGCAAAGCGGATATTGGTACAAGATATGTGACTAAGGATGCAAATTCGGGGCTTCCTTTTTGAATACAATAATAATACAAGAGATAGGCTATGCCAGATCCGAAAACACCAAGACCAATTAATGAACCGAAAATAGAAGGTTCAAGTAACATTGTAATAATGGTCCCATCTGTGATTAGTACCATAATAAAACTAATAATTGCTGAAACTAACAATGTGCTAAAGGAAATCATAGTAATACTAACGGTTGATAAGTATTTCTTCGTAAGATGTGTTGAAGAACCGTAACATAGAGTAGCGCCAACCATCGTGAATAAACCAACAATGGACTGATCCTTAATATTCGTTGCATCAACACCAGACAGTATGATAATTCCAAAAAAACCTAGTGCAATTCCTAACCACTGAAATAACCGTAATTTATTATGAAAGAATAGAAATCCTATAATCAGTGTCCAAATCGGTGTTGTAGCATTTATCAAAGAAGCATAGCTGCTAGTAATTTTCGTCTCACTTAGCGCAATTAAGTACCAAGGAATAGCATTATTTAAAAGTGAAACTAGAATAATCATTCCCACCGGTAACCCTTTAAGTCCCTTCCATTCCTTTCGAAAGGCAATAATTAACAAAAGAATAACCGTTCCAAATAAACATCGTCCAAAAACGACTCCCCAAGCTCCGAGTGGCACAACTAAAAGCTTAATAAATAAAAAGGACAATCCCCAAATAAAACTAAGAGTAAATAAAGCCCCATATAACCTCGCCATCCTACTCATCCCCCATCCATACACAACGATAAACCAGCAGCCTTCTGTCGTCAATCACTATAATAATTACAAAAAGATTTGTTATAATGATAAACAGTGTGATGAAACAGTATGGGTGACAGGCACCGCTCGTGGACACTGTCCGTGTGGAATGGACAGTGGAAGTGAATGTCTTACACTTTTTTATATAAGTAAACCTTGGAGAGGAGCGGGACATGTGAATCTTACTTTAAGTCAGAAACAGATAAAAGAAATGTGCGGAACTGTCTCCTTTAAACGAGGGGATTCTTTTTATAGAGCGGGGAAAGTTTCGTTTGATTATGTAAGCAATAATCGTTGTGAGGCTACTGTTAAAGGTTCAGAAGACTTCTATGTCACTATAAATAAAGAAGAGAGCGGGGACATTCGGACAACATGCAGCTGCCCAACCCTTGCTTCCGTAAAAACCGAATGTCAGCATATTGCAGCTGTTTTACTAGCTATTTATGAACATCAACAGCAAGGAACAGTACCTAAAGTCCGAAGTGATGAACATGTTGATCCTTCAACAAGTCAGGCACTGACAAAAGGATTGCTCACTCTTTTCGCAAATCAACCCAAAAGGCCAAGCAGACATCAGCTTCATTTTGAGAATAGACAGGTTTTACGAGTGAAATTTCGATGTAAACCTGTGGATATCGAAAAGGGTAGGAAGCTGTTAGGGATAGAAATGGAGATTGAAGACAAAAAAATAACAAACATCCGCCAGTTTCTTTCTCAGCTAAAAGAAGGGCTTCCGAGTGCACTATCCGATACATTAATCTTTGATACAAGTCTTCATTGCTTTAATAAGGAGACAGATGATGTCATTCAGCAGCTATTTCTTATGCTTCAAGATGAAAAATCATACGTGAATGCAATGGCTGACAGCTTAAAAGAATCATCCTCCTCAGATCTTTTGCTCGTACCGCCCTCATCCTTTGAACAACTTTTACCTTTACTTATAAAAGCTCCACTAGTGAAAGTTGAAAATGATGGGGAAACATATGAAGGTCTTGTTCTAATGGAAAAAATGCTGCCTCTACAGTTTGTTTTTACGTCCTCAGTGGGAGGTGTCTGCTATCTCAGAATAAAGGGATTGAATCATTTAACTGTATTGGATTCTTACCACTTTGTTCTATATAAAGGTAAATTCATTAGGCTTGAAGAAAATGACAGCAAACGATTGGCCAACCTTAAAGAAATGCTCGAAGCTTCAAAAACAAATCAAATTGAGATCCCACAAGAACAAATGGACCCTTTTGTAGAAAATGTGGTTCCGGGTTTAAAAAGACTTGGTAAGGTTGAACTGCCTCCCAATTTAACGCGCGCCTATAGGGAAATGCCTTTGGTCGCCAAACTTTATTTGGATCGGTTAAAAAATCGCCTGCTGGCGGGCTTGGAGTTTCATTACGGAAATATCGTGATTAACCCGTTAGATATCCCCCGAGAATTGCAGAACGGCCTCGTACTAATAAGGGATTTAGAGAAGGAAAATCAAATCATCCAACTGATGGAAGAAAGCTCATTTGCTACCACCGATAGTGGCTATTACTTGCATAATGAAGAGTTGGAGTATGAGTTTTTATATCATGTTGTTCCTAAGTTGCAAAAGCTTGTCCAAATTTATGCAACAACCGCTGTCAGGAACCGGATTTTTAAAGAAAATACCATTCCAAGGATTAGAGTAAAGGTAATCAAAGAGCGAACAAATTGGCTGGAATTTAAATTTGATATGGATGGAATCCCGGAGAAACAGATAAAAGAGGTTTTATCCGCGCTTGAGGAAAAAAGAAAATATTATCGATTGTGGAATGGGGCGCTGCTCTCATTAGAAACCAGAGAATTTGAAGAAATTCAACGCTTTTTACAAGCAGCACCTGTACAGGCGGAGGATCTTGAAGCAGGGTTGAATGTACCCATACTTCGGGGATTAAAGCTGCTTGACTCTGTTGAAGATAACTCTACATTTACACTTGAGGAATCGTTCCGTCAGTTTTTAGATACCATTCAAAATCCCAATAGTATGCAGTTTGAGGTGCCTAATTTGGTAGCACCCATTTTGCGGGACTATCAAGTTCATGGCTATAAATGGTTGAAAACTCTGGCCAGTTATGGATTTGGAGGAATTCTTGCAGATGATATGGGACTAGGGAAAACACTTCAAAGTATTACCTATATTCTTTCAGAACTTCCTCACGTTCGCAAAAAAAATCTGCCGATATTGGTTGTCTGTCCTGCATCATTAACCTATAACTGGCTTAGCGAATTTAAGAAGTTTGCCCCAGGAGTGCATGCTGTCATATTAGATGGAAATAAATCAGAACGGACAGCTAAACAAAAACAAATTTTTGATTCAGACATTGTGATAACTTCATATCCTTTGCTGCGTAAGGATATACTCTGGTACGAGAAGCAAACTTTTCATACGGTGTTTTTTGATGAAGCTCAGGCATTTAAAAACCCTATAACGCAAACCGCTAGAACTGTAAAAAGAATCAAGGCGGATCACCGTTTTGCTCTAACTGGTACCCCTGTAGAAAACTCAACTGAGGAGCTGTGGTCGATTTTTCATGTTGTTTTCCCAGAACTATTTCAAGGGCTTAGGGATTTTAGTCACTTAACGAGAAAGCAGATTGCGAGAAGAGTCCGTCCGTTTTTACTTCGAAGGGTAAAGGAAGATGTTCTCTCAGAACTTCCTGAAAAAATAGAGTCTGTCGATTTAGTGGAGTTACTGCCAGAACAGAAAAAACTCTATGGAGCTTATTTAGCAAAACTAAGACATGACACGCTAAAGCATTTGGATAAAGACACCCTTAGAAAAAATAAAATTAAAATTCTCGCTGGTCTGACCAGACTCAGGCAAATCTGCTGCCATCCATCGTTGTTTATTGATGGATATAAAGGGAGTTCTGCTAAATTCGAACAGCTGCTAAGAATCTTAGAGGAATCCAGGCAGGCTGGAAGGAGAGTTTTGATATTTTCGCAGTTCACAAAAATGCTCCAGTTAATCGGCAGGGAAATGACGCTTCAAGGGATCCCTTATTTCTATCTTGATGGACAAACCCCATCAGAAGAAAGGTTAGAACTCACAAATCGGTTTAATTCAGGAGAGCGTGACCTTTTTCTTATTTCCTTAAAAGCAGGCGGAACGGGTCTGAATTTAACCGGTGCGGACACTGTTATCCTCTATGATCTATGGTGGAATCCAGCGGTTGAGGAACAAGCAGCAGACCGGGCGCACAGGATGGGGCAAACCAATATCGTGCAAGTCATTAAATTGGTTGCACGAGGTACAATAGAAGAAAAAATGAATCAACTTCAGGAGAAAAAAAGAGAATTAATAGAGGAAATTATCGATTCGAAAGATAAAGGAACTTCTACTCTAACGGAAGAAGATATTAGAGAGATATTAATGATCTGAAAAACATTCTTCGAGATCATAAGATATTTTAACTAATCAAACGTTTGATTAATTACCAACAAAAACTTTTATAAAAAAACTAATCAAACGTTTGATTAAACCAAAACACTTTGCCTATACTATAAAAATATTGTTATAAAAGTGTTGACTCTTTTTTAAAACAATAGTAATATAGTAATTCCCTCGGGGGAAACATTTTAAAACAAGGTGTTTCCTTATGAGTGAAAAGAAAATGGTTGACTTTTTGAATGATATAATGTAATATAATATACGTTGTCGATTACGAAAAAAAGATATTTTAAAAAAGTTATTGACACGAAACAACAAGAAATGTTATACTGATATCCTGTTGTGAAAAACACATTGTTCTTTGAAAACTAAACAAACAAGAACGTCAACAAAAAATATTAGTTTCTTCTATAGAAACTAGCCAACGTAACAAATGAGCTAAATCAACTTTCTTGGAGAGTTTGATCCTGGCTCAGGACGAACGCTGGCGGCGTGCCTAATACATGCAAGTCGAGCGAATCTTAAGGTGCTTGCACCTTATGGTTAGCGGCGGACGGGTGAGTAACACGTGGGCAACCTGCCTGTAAGACTGGGATAACTTCGGGAAACCGGAGCTAATACCGGATAATCCTTTTCCTCTCATGAGGAAAAGCTGAAAGTCGGTTTACGCTGACACTTACAGATGGGCCCGCGGCGCATTAGCTAGTTGGTGAGGTAACGGCTCACCAAGGCGACGATGCGTAGCCGACCTGAGAGGGTGATCGGCCACACTGGGACTGAGACACGGCCCAGACTCCTACGGGAGGCAGCAGTAGGGAATCTTCCGCAATGGACGAAAGTCTGACGGAGCAACGCCGCGTGAGCGATGAAGGCCTTCGGGTCGTAAAGCTCTGTTGTTAGGGAAGAACAAGTACCGGAGTAACTGCCGGTACCTTGACGGTACCTAACCAGAAAGCCACGGCTAACTACGTGCCAGCAGCCGCGGTAATACGTAGGTGGCAAGCGTTGTCCGGAATTATTGGGCGTAAAGCGCGCGCAGGCGGTCCTTTAAGTCTGATGTGAAAGCCCACGGCTCAACCGTGGAGGGTCATTGGAAACTGGGGGACTTGAGTACAGAAGAGGAAAGCGGAATTCCACGTGTAGCGGTGAAATGCGTAGAGATGTGGAGGAACACCAGTGGCGAAGGCGGCTTTCTGGTCTGTAACTGACGCTGAGGCGCGAAAGCGTGGGGAGCAAACAGGATTAGATACCCTGGTAGTCCACGCCGTAAACGATGAGTGCTAAGTGTTAGAGGGTTTCCGCCCTTTAGTGCTGCAGCTAACGCATTAAGCACTCCGCCTGGGGAGTACGGCCGCAAGGCTGAAACTCAAAGGAATTGACGGGGGCCCGCACAAGCGGTGGAGCATGTGGTTTAATTCGAAGCAACGCGAAGAACCTTACCAGGTCTTGACATCCTCTGACACTCCTAGAGATAGGAATTTCCTCTTCGGGGGACAGAGTGACAGGTGGTGCATGGTTGTCGTCAGCTCGTGTCGTGAGATGTTGGGTTAAGTCCCGCAACGAGCGCAACCCTTGTTCTTAGTTGCCAGCATTCAGTTGGGCACTCTAAGGAGACTGCCGGTGACAAACCGGAGGAAGGTGGGGATGACGTCAAATCATCATGCCCCTTATGACCTGGGCTACACACGTGCTACAATGGATGGTACAAAGGGCTGCAAGACCGCGAGGTTTAGCCAATCCCATAAAACCATTCTCAGTTCGGATTGTAGGCTGCAACTCGCCTACATGAAGCCGGAATCGCTAGTAATCGCGGATCAGCATGCCGCGGTGAATACGTTCCCGGGCCTTGTACACACCGCCCGTCACACCACGAGAGTTTGTAACACCCGAAGTCGGTGGGGTAACCGCAAGGAGCCAGCCGCCTAAGGTGGGACAGATGATTGGGGTGAAGTCGTAACAAGGTAGCCGTATCGGAAGGTGCGGCTGGATCACCTCCTTTCTAAGGAATATGCAGTCCTTGTGGACTGATAAACGTTGACCGCTACTTGTTTGTTTAGTTTTGAGAGTGCAATTTCTCTCATAAAACATTTGCTCCTGCGCCAAAGCGTATTCGAAGGTGTTATCCTTCAGCTCGTCGCAAGGCAGCATGATGTAAAGCTCTGAAGTTTAATCACGATGTGATTGAAATCAGTAGCCTCGTTCCTTGAAAACTAGATAATCGTAAGAAGAAGTCAAAGTAAAACCGAGAATCGCCACATTAGTTTTTCTCTCTTATTTTAATAAGAGTATAACCATTTAGGTTAAGTTAGAAAGGGCGCACGGTGGATGCCTTGGCACTAGGAGCCGATGAAGGACGGGACTAACACCGATATGCTTCGGGGAGCTGTAAGTAAGCTTTGATCCGGAGATTTCCGAATGGGGGAACCCACTGCTCGTAATGGAGCAGTATCTTTACCTGAATACATAGGGTATTGAAGGCAGACCCGGGGAACTGAAACATCTAAGTACCCGGAGGAAGAGAAAGCAAACGCGATTCCCTGAGTAGCGGCGAGCGAAACGGGACATAGCCCAAACCAAGAGGCTTGCCTCTTGGGGTTGTAGGACACTCAACATGGAGTTACAAAGGAACGGGGTAGATGAAGCGATCTGGAAAGGTCCGTCATAGAAGGTAAAAACCCTGTAGTTGAAACTTCGTTCCCTCCTGAGTGGATCCTGAGTACGGCCGGACACGTGAAATCCGGTCGGAAGCTGGGAGGACCATCTCCCAAGGCTAAATACTCCCTAGTGACCGATAGTGAACCAGTACCGTGAGGGAAAGGTGAAAAGCACCCCGGAAGGGGAGTGAAAGAGATCCTGAAACCGTGTGCCTACAAGTAGTCAGAGCCCGTTTATGGGTGATGGCGTGCCTTTTGTAGAATGAACCGGCGAGTTACGATCCCATGCAAGGTTAAGTTGAAGAGACGGAGCCGCAGCGAAAGCGAGTCTGAATAGGGCGTATGAGTATGTGGTCGTAGACCCGAAACCAGGTGATCTACCCATGTCCAGGGTGAAGTCCAGGTAACACTGGATGGAGGCCCGAACCCACGCACGTTGAAAAGTGCGGGGATGAGGTGTGGGTAGCGGAGAAATTCCAATCGAACTTGGAGATAGCTGGTTCTCTCCGAAATAGCTTTAGGGCTAGCCTCACGTTGTAAGAGTCTTGGAGGTAGAGCACTGTTTGGACTAGGGGCCCTCATCGGGTTACCGAATTCAGACAAACTCCGAATGCCAAAGACTTATCCGTGGGAGTCAGACTGCGAGTGATAAGATCCGTAGTCAAAAGGGAAACAGCCCAGACCACCAGCTAAGGTCCCAAAGTTTACGTTAAGTGGAAAAGGATGTGGAGTTGCTTAGACAACCAGGATGTTGGCTTAGAAGCAGCCACCATTTAAAGAGTGCGTAATAGCTCACTGGTCGAGTGACTCTGCGCCGAAAATGTACCGGGGCTAAACGTAACACCGAAGCTGTGGATTGACACCATATGGTGTCAGTGGTAGGAGAGCGTTCTAAGGGCGTTGAAGCTAGACCGTAAGGACTGGTGGAGCGCTTAGAAGTGAGAATGCCGGTATGAGTAGCGAAAGATGGGTGAGAATCCCATCCACCGTATGCCTAAGGTTTCCTGAGGAAGGCTCGTCCTCTCAGGGTTAGTCGGGACCTAAGCCGAGGCCGAAAGGCGTAGGCGATGGACAACAGGTTGATATTCCTGTACCACCTCTTTATCGTTTGAGTGATGGGGGGACGCAGGAGGATAGGGTAAGCGCACTGTTGGATATGTGCGTGTAAGCAGTTAGGCTGGTAAGTAGGAAAATCCGCTTACCGTTAAGGCTGAGCTGTAATGCCGAGGGAAATATAGTACCGAAGTTCCTGATTCCACACTGCCAAGAAAAGCCTCTAGCGAGATAAAAGGTGCCCGTACCGCAAACCGACACAGGTAGGCGAGGAGAGAATCCTAAGGTGAGCGAGAGAACTCTCGTTAAGGAACTCGGCAAAATGACCCCGTAACTTCGGGAGAAGGGGTGCTTTTTGAGGTGAATAGCCTCGAAGAGCCGCAGTGAATAGGCCCAGGCGACTGTTTAGCAAAAACACAGGTCTCTGCGAAGCCGCAAGGCGAAGTATAGGGGCTGACGCCTGCCCGGTGCTGGAAGGTTAAGAGGAGGGGTTAGCGCAAGCGAAGCTCTGAATCGAAGCCCCAGTAAACGGCGGCCGTAACTATAACGGTCCTAAGGTAGCGAAATTCCTTGTCGGGTAAGTTCCGACCCGCACGAAAGGCGTAACGATCTGGGCACTGTCTCAACGAGAGACTCGGTGAAATTATAGTACCTGTGAAGATGCAGGTTACCCGCGACAGGACGGAAAGACCCCGTGGAGCTTTACTGTAGCCTGATATTGAATTTTGGTACAGCTTGTACAGGATAGGTAGGAGCCTGAGAAACCGGAGCGCCAGCTTCGGTGGAGGCGTCGGTGGGATACTACCCTGGCTGTATTGAAATTCTAACCCTCACCCCTTATCGGGGTGGGAGACAGTGTCAGGTGGGCAGTTTGACTGGGGCGGTCGCCTCCTAAAGAGTAACGGAGGCGCCCAAAGGTTCCCTCAGAATGGTTGGAAATCATTCGCAGAGTGTAAAGGCACAAGGGAGCTTGACTGCGAGACCTACAAGTCGAGCAGGGACGAAAGTCGGGCTTAGTGATCCGGTGGTTCCGCATGGAAGGGCCATCGCTCAACGGATAAAAGCTACCCCGGGGATAACAGGCTTATCTCCCCCAAGAGTCCACATCGACGGGGAGGTTTGGCACCTCGATGTCGGCTCATCGCATCCTGGGGCTGTAGTCGGTCCCAAGGGTTGGGCTGTTCGCCCATTAAAGCGGTACGCGAGCTGGGTTCAGAACGTCGTGAGACAGTTCGGTCCCTATCCGTCGTGGGCGCAGGAAATTTGAGAGGAGCTGTCCTTAGTACGAGAGGACCGGGATGGACGCACCGCTGGTGTACCAGTTGTCTTGCCAAAGGCATCGCTGGGTAGCTATGTGCGGACGGGATAAGTGCTGAAAGCATCTAAGCATGAAGCCCCCCTCAAGATGAGATTTCCCATAGCGTCAAGCTAGTAAGAACCCTGAAAGATGATCAGGTTGATAGGTCAGAGGTGGAAGCGTGGTAACATGTGGAGCTGACTGATACTAATCGTTCGAGGACTTAACCAATTTTTAAAGGTGAACTCGTTTTACAAACTTCTTCTGAAATTATCTAGTTTTGAGGGAATGAAACCTCAAAATAAATAGTCTGGCAGCAATGGCGAGAAGGTCACACCCGTTCCCATACCGAACACGGAAGTTAAGCTTCTCAGCGCCGATGGTAGTTGGGACTTTGTCCCTGTGAGAGTAGGACGTTGCCAGGCATTGCCCCCTTGGGGTTTTTATTTTGTGAATTTTTGAATGGCCCCTTGGTCAAGTGGTTAAGACACCTCCCTTTCACGGAGGTAACACGGGTTCGAATCCCGTAGGGGTCACCAGAATTTTTTTCGCGATAGCGAAAAATAATTTTCCATTCGCGATAGAGAAAATAACGTTCCATCGCGATAGCGAAAAATAACTTTCCATACTATGGAGGATTAGCTCAGCTGGGAGAGCATCTGCCTTACAAGCAGAGGGTCGGCGGTTCGATCCCGTCATCCTCCACCATAAATATTATTTTATTTTCGTTAATATTGCCGCGGGGTGGAGCAGTCTGGTAGCTCGTCGGGCTCATAACCCGAAGGTCGCAGGTTCAAATCCTGTCCCCGCAACCAATTAAATTAACTAGGTTTACAATTTTTAAACCTCAACTATATAATTTTGGCGGTTGTGGCGAAGTGGTTAACGCACCTGATTGTGGTTCAGGCATTCGTGGGTTCGATTCCCATCAGCCGCCCCATTTAACATATTGGGCTATAGCCAAGCGGTAAGGCATCGCACTTTGACTGCGACATGCGTTGGTTCAAATCCAGCTAGCCCAGCCATTTTTTCTTTATTTGCGGGTGTAGTTTAGTGGTAAAACCTCAGCCTTCCAAGCTGATGTTGTGAGTTCGATTCTCATCACCCGCTCCAATAATTAAGGGCCTATAGCTCAGCTGGTTAGAGCGCACGCCTGATAAGCGTGAGGTCGATGGTTCGAGTCCATTTAGGCCCATAAATACTTAGAAAAGAGTGATTGCTAATAATAGTAATCGCTCTTTTTTTTGCTGATTTATTTTTACCTTCTAATCGTTACTTCAATCATCAATTATTCAGGTTAAAGGTAACGAATAGCAATAATCATGAAAGGTGCATCGTTTTTCGAATGGATAAAAATCAATGTTTTATTAGTAGCTGATGATTGTGAAAGGTTACAATAGGGGTGGGATACCATTAAAGATTTCCTCAAATAAATGTGTTTATAGAAAGGGGGATTCTATGATTTTTGAAAGGTCGATCATAGACACCATGAAAAAACGCCAATCCGTTCGAAACTTTGAAACTAAAAATATTGATAAATCCCTTGTTGAGAGAATAAAGGAATACATAAGTAATAAAGAGAACTTAGTTGGACCATTCGGAAATAAGGGGAGAATGGAGTTTATTCAAGTAACCAATAACGTAAGTGATAAAGGCATTAAGCTGGGCACATATGGATTTATTAAAAATCCACAGGCATATTTAGTAGGTGTGGCACAAAACTGTAAATACAGCCTCGTTGAGTTTGCGTACACCTTTCAAAAACTAGTTGTATGGTTAACGGGGTTAGAAATCGGTACTTGCTGGATGGGAGGAACGTTCAACCGAAATTCCTTTGAACAGGAAATCCAGCTAGAGGATGGGGTGTTTATCCCCTGCATAACACCAATCGGCTACCCGAACCAAAAACAACGGGTATTTGATAAGGCACTCCGGTACGTTGTAAAAGCTGATAATAAGAAGCCTTGGGATCAACTGTTTTACGATTCAACATTTGAAGTCCCATTGAACAAAGAAAATGCAGGTTTACTTGAAATTCCAATTGAAATGGTTAGGATTGGACCATCTGCTTCCAATAAACAGCCTTGGAGACTGCTATTGTCTCGCGATAGAAAGGTTTGTCATTTTTTCATTGAGCATACACCGAATTACAGTTCTAAATTGGGATATGATATGCAGCTTTTAGATATAGGAATTGCCATGTGTCAGTTCGAATTAGCATGTAAGGAATTAAATGTTGAAGGACGTTGGTCTGTTGCAAATCCAACTATAAAACTCCCAAACGAGAATTTTGAGTACATTGTCAGTTGGAACACCCTTTAATGAACCACGACTGTAGTAGTTAGAAATTGTTACCCGGCAGAAGTAAAAACTAATCAAACGTTTGATTAAATGGGGGGACACCTTTAACTAAAAGGATTTTCAAAAGAAATAGAAAAACTAATCAAACGTTTAATTAACTTAATTATGACTTTGAAAGCTCCACTTTTCTTTTTTCAATATCCATTGCTGATACAATATATGCGAATCCATTCATTAGAAAGTAAATAACATTAGACTGTACCCGTTCAGTTTCTCCTAAATAAGTATTTAAGATAATGATGACAGAGTATAAGACTACAAAAAATAGAGCGATTTTATTAAAGATTTCCATCTGAACAACTCCTTTTTTAGGATACTTATTTTTATCTTATTTAATTAGAGTTAAACTTATGCAGGGCATGAGGCATTTGTAATTGTTTCTTCTGGGGAGCACAAAAAACCTGTTCAGATCCATACAGGCTTTCCAACTTATTTTAATGATTTAACGCTGCCGAGGTTCGTGGTCGTGCCGCTTTATACCATTGCCGGCAAAATAAGAATATCAAGCCAATTTCTATTATATCTCCACCATAATACATAATCATTCCTCCCGCTTGGGCCTGGTCAATTGGTACACCGGCTGGGGGATAGGCATAAATGTATTTTGAAAGGACACTGTGGGCCGCTAAAGATAGGATTAATATAATAGCACGATAAATAAAACTATATCTGTGGGGTGTGGGGTCAAGATAGATAATCGAAACGGTATAGAGATAACCTGCTAAGAATACGTGTAGATGTACAACCGTATGAAGAAGGGCGTTATGCTGCATCGCCGAGTACAGCTCTGTCGTATACAATACCCATAAGCCTCCGATATTGAGTATGGAGGCAGCAATCGGATGACAATAAATGCTAACGGGGAAACTCTTTAACATTCGGGATAGTTTTCTAGCATGTCCAACTCCGAGTGTTCTCATCAGAAGTGTCATAGGAGCAGCATGTGCTAGAAAGAGCGGAGCCAGCATTCCGAGGAACAAATGGCCAACCATATGCGCCATGAAATTTTCATGGGCAGCGTTGGCGATAGGACCTATTAATGCAGCTGCAGCGCAAAGAACGCCGCTTACCCAGTAGACGTACCGGTAAATGGGCCACTTTTTATGACCTTGGTTTGAGACTAGTGCTAATAGAAGATAAATCGAAACAGCCAGGACAAAAGGGAGAGCCAAAAGAAGTTCGTTCGGCAGTTCACTTGCATGATGGGCATGATTATGTATCATTTAGGCGGTTCCTTCCATGACTTTTGATTCTCGGCCTGTCCGAAATATGATAAATAACCCAGCAATTAGCATGATAGCGGCAAGGATGTTCCATACCCAATCGTAAGGCGCAATCTCCACATTATAACGAATTTGATGGATCCTCATTAATTTATGTTGAACCGTGCCATCGAATAAATTAAACCCGCCTCCACCGATGAGAAATCCTCCAAACCATCTCTTTGGCCACCAAGCATTTCTTCGCCGGAGATCAGAAACAAGAAATGCTCCTGCAACAGTTGAGAACCAGCTAAACGCATGAAAAATCCCATCTGATACCAGTCCAATATCAGGGGTAAATTTATCATAAAAATGGTGCCAATGCAGAATCTGATGAAAAACAGCCTCGTCGATAAAAGCAACAAAACCTATTCCTAGTAAGCAGCCCGAAAAAAGATTTCGTCCTGAATAGGCAGAGCGATCAGCATGATTTGTTGTCATAATTTTCTCCTTTATTCCACATTTTTCCTCGGTATTTAGTTTAACCAGCACCAAGAAAATCCAAACAGCCATTAAATTTCATTACATGGTTGGGAAGACAGGAAAGAAATGTGAAAAAAGAACTGCTAAAAGTTTATCTATTACAATTTCTGACACTTTATCATTAAAAATTTAAATGGAGGCTTACTTCCCATATTCTTATGTGGCTCAACAACTTCCGTAATTTCTAACAATCCATATTTTCCAAACTCTTGGTTCACCGAGTCAGAATCATAAAAAAACATTTTTACCCCTTCTCTGATCTCAAAATAGTCTTTACCTAGTTGTTTGCCCTTTCCAAACATGGGAGCTTCTTTTGAAATAGTAGTAAAAATCATATATCCGTTTGGCTTTAACTGATTGTAGCAATCCTTAATAAACTTCTCTCTCTCACGATGATTCAATAAGTGAATAAGTGCATAACAAAATATACCGTCATAAAGTTTGTTATCAAAAGGCATATCGGTCACTGAACCATGGAAAATACTAAAATTAAGCTCATTTTGCCTTGCTATTTCTATTGCAGTTTTTGAGATTTCAATCCCTGTTACATTGATTCCGTTATCAATAAAAACCTTGGCATTTCTGCCATATCCAATACCGGGGATCAATATATCTTTAACTTTCTTTTCAAGGAAAAAGTCCTTTGTTAAGAAGGCGGAATCTGAAGGTTCAAATCCCCACATCGTTTGATTTTCTATAAAACTTGATTCCCAACATTCTGTCATACCGTTCACCTCCTTTACAGCTATTGGCTTGTTCACGAAATTATATCAAATTTCAACATTAGATTAAAACTTAGCCTTAATAAAAAAAGCCTGCCCCATGGAGGGACAGGATAAGGTTTATACTAATGATTTAATGGGCAGGACTTTTTGAAGTGCGATTTTTTCCTCTTCATTTAAAGGAACTAATGGCAGTCGGACTTCTCCAACCTGGACACCTTGCATATTTAATGCGGTCTTTACAGGTGTAGGGTTCGGCGCTGTAAATAAGGCTTTCATAATGGGAAGGAGGCTGCGATGAATAACAGCTGCTTCTTGAACATGGCCATTTTTAAACAGAGTAACCATTTCCTGCATTTGATTGCCAATGATATGCGAAGCAACGGATACAACACCTGCACCGCCGATTGCTAGAACTGGTAAGGTTAATGCATCATCACCGCTGTACAAAGTAAATGTATCTGGAGTACGGTCAATGATTTCTGCCATAGCATCTAGATTACCGCTTGCTTCTTTTACTGCCACAATATTACTAATTTCAGAGAGACGGACAATAGTCTCTACTGAGATGTTGACAGCACTGCGTCCGGGAATATTATAAAGCATTACTGGTAAGGAAGTAGCTTCCGCAATGGCTTTAAAGTGCTGAAACAAACCTTCTTGAGATGGCTTATTATAATAGGGACCAACGAGCATAATTCCATCAACGCCTGCTTCTTCCGCCTGTTTCGTTAGGCTGATAGAAGCTCTCGTGTTATTTGAGCCAGTTCCAGCAATGACAGGGACTCTGCCGGCTGCAACCTCGACCACGAATTTAAATAACGAAATTTTTTCCTCTGTTGTTAATGTTGGAGATTCTCCAGTGGTTCCTGCAACTACTAATCCATCCGTACCATTATCAATTAAGTAATTAACTAGTGTTTTAGCTGCGTTAAAGTCAATCTCTCCATGTTGATCAAATGGCGTCACCATAGCTGTTAAAACTTGGCCAAAAATCATCAAGCTCACCCTTTACATAATTTTTAATAAAAATTAGAGGTAGATCAGGTCAATCAATAGTAAACGCAAAAAAGCAGCAACGAAGGCTCGCTACTGCAGTAGAAACATAATTTAAAACCGTTCCTTTGCGTAAGATAGCCCTCCATATAGTCACCTATATGACAGTTCTGTATTTATTCAACAGCAGAACCAGCGGCATAGACAAATGAGATTCTATCCACTTCGGCAAATTCCCCTTTCCACAATCATCATAGGACCTCATTATCCTCCAACTGTGTACTAATGGTCTTTGCGCCTCTATCCTCACTTCAAAAGGTAATGAAGTAAGAAAATATTTAATTATATATAAATATACCAGAAAATTCTATACTATTCAAGAGAAAGGTGCCTGTCACCAAAACGGTCACCCGCAGTCTGCGGTGACCGTTTTGGTGACAGGCACCACCCGTGGACACTGTCCACCTCAGGCGGACAGCCCCAGCTTATCTGGATTTTTCTATTCAGTATATTAATATTAAACCTCTACTTCAGTAACTTTCACTGTCCAATTAAATGGATCTTCTTTTTTCCCAAGTTGTATCCCTGTCAGTTCATTATAAATATCCTGAGACAACTGACCGATATTATTGCCATTGATGGTAATAGATTGGTCTTTCCAAGTAAGTTCACCTACAGGAGAAATAACAGCAGCGGTTCCTGCTCCAAAAACTTCCTCGAGTTCACCACGCTGGTGTGCAGCAAATACTTCTTCGATAGAGATTTTCTCCTCGCGTACAGGAATGTTCCAATATTTTAGTAATTCAATAACTGAATCACGGGTGACACCTGGCAAAATACTGCCATTTAACCTTGGAGTTACCACTTCTCCTTTAATCTTAAAGAAGATATTCATGCTGCCGACTTCTTCGACATATTTATTCTCTTTCGCGTCAAGCCAAAGGATTTGGGCATAGCCGCCTGCATCTGCCTTTTCTTGTGCTTTCAAGCTGGCTGCATAGTTGCCAGCGGTCTTCACATGGCCAACTCCGCCAATTACCGCGCGGACATATTGCTCTTCCACGTATATTTTAACTGGACTTAATTGGCTGCCATAATAAGCACCAGACGGAGAGAGAATGACGAGCAGCTTATATTGGTTGGCTGGACGTACACCTAGATAGGGCTCTGTTGAAAAAATAAATGGACGAATATAAAGGGATGTACCTTCACCATTAGGAACCCAATCTTTTTCGGTAACAATTAATTGTTTAATACCTTCTAATAAAAATTCCTCATCAATTCGGGGAATACAAAGCCTATCGCATGAGTCATTTAATCGCTTCATATTTTTCTCTGGACGGAAAAGCTGGATAGAGCTATCTGGCGTCTTATATGCCTTCATCCCTTCAAAGATAGCTTGTCCATAGTGAAAAACCATCGACGAAGGCTCGAGCGTTAACGGCTCATAAGGAGTAATTCTCGGATTAAACCAGCCTAGGTCACTATGATAATCCATTTCAAACATGTAATCACTGAAATACCTTCCGAAACCGAGCGAAGCTGTATCAGGCTTCGTTTTTAATTGTTCTCTTTGAATAAATGTAATCTCCTGCTTCATGCTCACACCTCATTTTTAATAATAGGTTCAGTTTTAAACACAATTCAATCAATCTAAACTGAAATATGTCGAAACCGCTAATAATTATATTTTTGAAATAGTAAAAATACTTTTCTATACTATACCATTATTTTAATTCAAACAGGTTAATTTTGATTTTATTTTTGTCTAAGCAGTGACAATCGTACGTCCTATACCAAAAAACTCTGTCATATATGACAAATATAACTTGTGAGTAATTATCAATTTTTGTAATGTAACCTCGTTACAACACTACTATTTTAAGTTCATCCTATGTAGATAAGAGAATTTTGAAGGAAAGTGATAAAATGAACAAGCCTAAAATTGCATTGATTACGGATACGACTGCCACTCTTAGTCAAGAGTTTGTTAAAAAGCACCATATACATGTTATTCCCTTGCATGTTGTCATTAATTATACATTTTACAAAGAAACAATTGATATTACTGCAGAAGATTTCTATGAGCGTATGAAAAATGAGGAAGGGAAATTCCAATCATCTCAGCCAAATATCGGAGACATCGTTGAACTCTATGAAAAGTTGAAAGAAGAATATGACTTTGGAATTGCCATTCACGCCTCCAGTACCTTAACTGGCACCTATCAAACCTCTGTGATGGCAGCAGAAATGGCTGGATTTAAATTATTTGCGATTGATTCACATACCGGTTCCTATCCTTTATCGTTTCTTGTGAAAAGAGGGGTAGAGCTAGTTGAAAAGGGTATCGATATTGACGAGGTTGTTTCACAATTAAACTCTTTACGCGAACACACTCGATTATTTTTGGTACCATCTAACTTGGATCAGCTTCATAAAAGCGGCAGGGTATCTGGCAGTCAAAAAATACTGGCCTCACTCTTTAATATCAAGCCGATTTTATCCATTGAAGATGGAGCCGCAAAGATAAAAGATAAAGTCCGCACTGAAAAAAAGGCGCTAGCTTGGCTGGTAAATAATTTAAAAGAAGACCTAGAAACAAAAACAGTCAAGAAAGTGGCGATTGTCCATGCGAACGATCGAGAAAAGGCAGAGGGTCTGGAACAAATCATAAATGAAACATTCCCAACTATTGAAACAGAAAAGTTAATGCTCATCACCGTTGCAGGTGTGCATACAGGTGTTGGAACACTTGGTCTTTCATGGGTTACCGAATAAAAAAAATAAGAGACACCCTATCCATTGTAATAGGGTGTCTCTTATCATTATGCTATAATTTCGAATGTCGAGACTAAAATTAGTACCTTACGTCATTCATCTTCCGTATAAGCTTCCGTTGTCGTATCTCTGCAATCCCAGCATTCACTTCGATTTCTCTCTGGGAGAGATAATTCGTTTCCACAAGAAATACAGATATCCATAAGACGAGACTCCCCTTTCCAGTGAAAATTTGGTTTTAAACTATATATATTCATCCCTGGTAAAAATATTTCATTTAATTCTCGACAAAAAGGATGTATGACACACTCATGCTTCCATTAAATAACAACTTACTTATCTTTTGAGGTATAGACTTACTATAAAACATGTAAATATAGAAAAAGGCAGGTGTAAAATGAAATGAGTATCATATTAGCGTTATTGGCGGCCTTGTTTGCTTCATTCACAGCAATTTTAGCAAAAGTAGGAATTGAAAATGTAAATTCCAACCTAGCAACTGCCGTTCGAACAATTGTGGTCTTAATCATGGCGTTTATCATGGTGATGATAACAGGAAAGCTTGAGACAATTTCTCAGATTTCAACTACCGCTCTATGGTTTATTCTGTTATCTGGTTTTGCGACGGGCTTTTCCTGGTTATTTTTCTTTAAAGCTCTCGCCATTGGTGATGTTTCCAAAGTTGTACCGATTGATAAATCGAGCGTAGTGCTTACGATTATTTTTTCAATCCTAGTCTTAGGGGAGCCGGCGGAACCTTTGATTATGGCTGGGGGAGCAATTATAGCAATTGGAACATTTATTTTGATTGGAAAAAATGAAGAGAAGAAACGATTCTCAGGATCGCAGCGTTATATTGTGTACGCGATTTTAGCAGCTGTATTTGCCGCCTTAACGTCAATACTGGCAAAAGTCGGTATGGAAGGGGTCGATTCCAATGTCGCTACTTTTCTACGCACTGTCGTGATCCTGTTATTTGCGTGGGTAATCGTATTTTTCCAAGGAACTAATAAGAAGTTGAAAGACATTTCGAAAAAGGGGTACGTCTTTTTAGTGTTATCCGGGGTGGCTACTGGCTTATCTTGGCTATGCTATTTTGCTGCTCTTGCGATGGGGAAAGTTTCAATTGTCGCCCCCATAGACAAATTTAGCGTTGTCGTCACGATGATATTAAGTTTTGTTATTTTAAAAGAAAAAGCGGCTAAACATACGATAATCGGCGGTATTGTCATAACGATTGGGACTGTACTACTGATTCTATAAGCAAAAAGTAAAAGCTTGAGCGGAGATAACCCCGCTCAAGCTTTAATAAACCTTATCGCCGTTAAAAATAGAATTCTTGACAATAACATAATCGACATGACGGATGGCGTCTAACTCTTTTCCCCCAGCATAGGAAATAGACGATTGTAAATCTTGCTCCATTTCAACAAGTGTATCGATTAATGAACCTTTGTGTTCGACTAGCATTTTTTTGCCTTCTACGTTTTTACGTTCTCCTTTTTGATATTCCGAAGCGGAGCCGAAGTATTCTTTATAAAGCTTCCCATCTCTTTCAATTGTTTCGCCAGGAGATTCTTCATGACCAGCAAATAAGGAGCCAATCATCACCATACAGGCACCAAATCTTATTGATTTCGCAATATCTCCATGGGTACGAATTCCACCGTCAGCAATAATCGGCTTACTTGCTGCCTTTGCGCACCAGCGAAGAGCTGCTAACTGCCAGCCGCCCGTTCCAAATCCCGTCTTAATCTTCGTGATACATACCTTTCCAGGTCCAATCCCAACCTTTGTTGCGTCCGCACCCGCTCGTTCTAACTCACGAACAGCTTCTGGAGTTCCAACATTGCCCGCAATCACAAAACTCTGGGGTAAGTATTGCTTAATATGTTGAATCATCTTAATCACAGCATTGGAATGACCGTGTGCAATATCGATTGTTATGTATTCTGGAGAAAGCTGTTCTTCTGCTAATTGTTCAATGAAACGATATTCCTCCTCTTTAACGCCAACACTAATCGAGGCGAATAATCCGCGTGATTGCATATCTTTAATAAAATTAAGCCGCTTTTCCGGTTCAAAACGATGCATGATATAAAAATAACCTTTTTCCGCTAAAAAAATTGCAATCTTGTCGTCAATAATGGTCTGCATATTGGCAGGGACCACAGGCAGCTTAAAGGTTCTGTTGCCAAAAGCAACGGTTGTATCACATTCTGATCTGCTATTGACTACACTTTTTGCCGGAATTAATTGAATATCTTCATAATCGAATACACTATCCATAAGGAGCCTCCTCAAACAATATCATCAATGGTTTAGTGTTTTTGGAATCGTATCTTTTTATTCTTTTTAAAAAAATTCCGCCAAATCTCCACATAAAAAGAGGAGATAAAGGTAATTGTAAGCATGAACTCATTTTAGGAGGAATTTTATGAAAACAATTAAAATCATATTGACCTGCCTCATTATAGCTGTATTCGTGGCTGGGTGTAATATGAAGGAAGAAGGAAGAGAAACGGATCAGCACGGCGAGATGAGTAACCGCAATTTTGGTGCCCTCAATCCGGTAAAAAGTTTAGGTAATCCAGATTTAAACTTTATGGACACTAACACTAACAATAATAATAACACTAGGACGGATAGAAATGGTTTATGGGTAGTGGAGGAAGCAGAAGATAACGTACAGAAATTAGAGGAAGTCAAACGTGCGAATGTCATTGCGGTGAACCGTAATGCCTATGTAGGGGTTGTTATGGTTGATGACTTTCATGGTGAACTTTACCCATACGTTGAAGATGAAATTGCACAACAAGTACGTTCTGCGGACGGAACCATCCAAAATGTATACATCTCAACCAATCGTGACTTTGTCAGACAAATGGGCCAATATCGAGACAAAATACAAAATGGCAGACATGCAGATGGACTAAATGGAGGATTTAATAACATGGTTCGCAGAGTCTTTAATAATCATACTGGGGTTAACCAGGACTAATCTGACTATATGTCATAAATATGGAAGGGAGAAAACATACCTGAGTAGGTGAAGATGTTTTCTCCTTTTCTTTTTTCAAGGCTCTGTATCTGAATGTTGATTTCACTGTGTTTGAAAAATAAACGGAAAAATTCCGGCTAAATTGGGAAATACCCATATTTCCTTAAAAATAAAGGAAGTTTTTCCGGTTATATTATCCAAATCTTTGGATTTTGTCTTATTTAAAACAGTTAATCGGAATATCTCCGCTTATATCTGCTTCTTAAGCTGCCTCTATATACATTAGCCGGAAATTATCCGCCTATGAGTTCTCTTACCTACACGAAAATCAACAATGAATAATAACAGAGCCTTTTTCAAAAAAAGTCTATTTTTGGAAAGCATCGATCAGTGTAAGTTCATTGGTCTGATGTAAAGCATCCTTCAATGCTTGTTCGAACTCACTCAATAGAGTGGGCCTTACTCCTTTTACTCCAAAGCTTTCAGCAAGCTGTACAAAGTCAGGGTTTCCAAAGTCTGTACCAAAGCTATGACTGAATTTTTCCTGCATCATTTGTTCTTCTAAAAACAACGAAGAATTATTTAACACAATAACGATAAACGATAGGCCTAATCGTTTCGCCGTTTCCAACTCAGCAATATTCATTAATGCTCCTCCGTCCCCGGTAATACAAATAACGGGAGCATTAGGGCAGGCTAATTTGGCACCAATGGCACCAGGCAAGGCAATTCCCATTGAGGCTAATCCATTAGAGATAATCAAGTCGGCCGGCTTGTTTTGGTTGATAGGTACGGGCAATGGATACCTTGTGCGCACCTACATCAGAAACCACGATAGTCTCTTCTGTTGAAAGTTTTTCAATAATTGTTAGGATATTTTCTATCGTTAATGTTTGACTGCCCTGAGGGCTTAGATTCATTTGATAAGAATCGATAATCTGTCCTTTTCGATTTCCTGAAGGAACCCACGGTTTAGAAGCGATATCCAGTTTATTAAGGGCCTTAAATGTCTCCGTTAAATCCCCGACCAATTCCTCTCTAACAGGGTAGTATTCATCGATTTCAGCGGGCAGTGGATCGATATGTAAAATTGGTCGCATTTTTTTATTCCAGTCTTTAGGGAGACTTTCAATAAAATCAAAACCAACTACAATTAATAAATCAGATTCCTCCATAATCGGTAATACTTCATCCTTCTTATTAAAACCAAATGTAAAATAATTAAGCGGATGGTCTTTAGGCAAAATCCCTTTTCCCATAAAACTATGGATAACAGGTGACTGAAGGTTCTCTACAAATGTGCGGAGTTCTGCCACTGCGTTTTGCCTTATTACTCCATTTCCTACAAGAACAAGTGATTTTTGGCTTTGTTCTATTAGAGTACGAGCAGCCTCAAAAGATTGAGAAATAGGTGTAGTTTTTGGAATAGGTGTTACAGGTATTGGACGGGATGTAACCATTTGGGTTGCTAGATTCTCTGGCAGTTCAATTAAAACAGCTCCCGGCTTTTCCATCTGCGCCACTCTAAATGCCTTACGAATGATCGATGATATGGTTTGTGGATCTTTAATTTGAACACTCCACTTTGTAGCGGGTTCAAAGATTTTAACAATATCTACATATTGGTGTGAGTCTTGATGCTGCCTTTCAAAACCTGCTTGTCCTGTAATAGCTACTACCGGCGAATGATCAAGATTTGCACTTGCTAAGCCTGTCAAAAGATTGGTTGCTCCCGGCCCTAATGTCGCTAAGCAAACGCCAACTTTGCTGGATAATCTACCGTAAACATCTGCCATAAACGCTGCTCCCTGTTCATGACGAACATTTACAAACTTAATTTGTTTAGATTTGGATATAGAGTCCATCAGGTCAAGGGTTTCCTTCCCCAAGATGCCAAAAATATACTCAACGCCTTCAGTTTCTAAGCATTGAACGAGTAAATCTGTTGCCTTCATAAAACGCTCCTTTCGAAACTGCCTTTTTCCTATTTTCCCCTTTCGCAAACTAAAAAAACTATTTCGTCGTGAAATAGTTTTTTATGTGCCATGGGGACGGTTCTATTGGTCTATATCCGTAATAATCAACAGGAATCAGAACTTTCACCTTGGTCTAAGTGAGTTTGTAATTTTAGGCAGTAATCGCAAGACAAGTTCAATCCATAACCAACAATATACAAGTGAAAAGGAGTAAATAATGAAGATATTCAATACTCTAAATTCTATTAAAAATGGCCCTAAAACAGGGAATTGAAAGACATAGAGTAAGAGGCAAATCCCTATGCATAGAAACAAACTTGAAAAAGTAATAACCTTCCAAAGCTTGCTAAATAGGACAAACCCAAGGCCTATCCCAATCGCCATTGCGCCAGTCGTAAATGGAAAGACAAACAATTCAGAAGGCTGAATGAGCAGTAATAGGAAAATTGTAAGAAGATAGCTCAAGATCCCATACGATGGTAAAATCAACACGCTTATGATGATGGGGGCAGTGGAAAAGGGACTTATGAGCATTCCGATTCCTGGGATGACTCCTCCTGCAGCCTGCAAGATAGCGGCGATTAAAGCCATTAATGCAGAAGCAACCAATTTAAAGGCGAAGCTTTTCTGATTACTTAGTATATTGCTAATTGGTAAGATGGTTTCCTTTATATCTTTATTCAAAAACATTAAGTAATCACCCTTTTTGTCTCAGGTAAGAAAATTAGGAATAGTGCCAAGCTCTCTTCCTATGTAAAAGATAGCTTGGATTAATATATGATGATTTTTGATACCTATGATAGGGTGCAAAGAAAAGTTTTTTTGCCGCCAGTATAAATGATGAAAAAAGGGGAAATAAATTTTTTGTCAAAAATTTTAAATATTTGATAGGAAAAATGAAATACTTATCGAATTATTTACTTACAAGATTAGTAAATTTGCTAGGTAAATAAACCTAAAAAAGAAAGCATTTCGAAAGGAAGTCGTCCAGTTGAGCAACCCAGAAACAAATAATTCATTAGAGTTAATTTTGACGAATGCATTAAGAGTACCAGGAGTTAAGGTGAACCGTACAGAGTTCTTATCTAAGGCCTTGGTGGATCATATAGGTTACAATGATTTGGCTGTTGTATTAGAAAAAGGACCAATTGAAGCGGGAGTAAACATTACTACTCTGGACAAACTGGCTAAATCCTTAATAGAGAAAAGGACTCTTCAAAGTACCGGAGCATCCTTCGCTGCCGGAATACCTGGCGGATTAGCAATGGCTGCTACAATTCCTGCAGACACTCTTCAATTTTATGGTGTATCCTTGCGTTTAGCTCAAGAGTTAGCGTATCTATTCGGTTACAAAGACTTGTGGGAAGACGATAAAGTAGATGCTGAAAGAGTAAGAGGTGAACTTACCTTATTTTTAGGAGTTATGTTTGGGGTTGGCGGTACTGCTTCCGCACTGAAGGTGTTGTCCTCTAAGGTTGCACAGCAGGTGTTAAAAAAGCTGCCGCAAAAGGCACTGATGAAAACAATCTATTATCCTATCATTAAGAAGGTAGCCGCAACAATTGGAGTAAAAGTAACGAAGAAAACATTTGCTCAAGGTGTTTCAAAAGCGATTCCATTATTGGGCGGTGTGATCTCAGGTGGTTTAACCTATGCATCCATGAAACCGATGGGAACACGGCTAAGGACTACTTTATATGATTCTGTTAATAACTATACAAAAGATGACTTAAATAAAGATTTACAAAATATGAGAAAAGAAATGCCTGATTTTATTGATGCTGAGTTTACTGATATAGAAGAAAACGCGGCCGAGGAAAACAAAGGAAAAAATGTAGGATATAGTGCAGCTGATGAAATCCTTAAGTACAAACAACTATTAGATATGGGTGTCCTAACACAAGAAGAATTTGATAAGAAAAAAGAAGAATTACTATTTAGCTCCAGTAATCTCTAGCAGTAAACATTCTTAGGAACTGTTGGCAATACTAAGGCGGTAACTTCTTTTGAGAAGGTACCGCTTTTATTTTTTATTAGTAGAGGATTATGAAGAAATATCGAGAAAAATATTTTTAAATCGTACTATAATAGAAGTTGGAAGTAAAAGGAATCTAAACTGATGTAATATGAGGAGTATCCAATGCATACCTATATACAGCTACTAAACTACATACCTTATTTTAAAGCTGAGAATATAGAGTTTTGCAGATGGGAGGGGATGTATCCAAATTATGATGAAAAGTTAAAGGAATTTATAAAGGAAGTTTATAATACGGATTTGATGAAAAGCGATTATTTACCTTACCTAGATGAAAGGTTATTAGACAGGGATTATTCTGCTGCTATTCCTACGGCTGATTTTGAATTATTAAGAGCTATCTTAACTTTTTATGTGCGTCAAGACCGTTTCTTTGAAGGTGCATGGGCTGGTTCTGCTAAAGATGGTGTATTTTTAAGAATTCTCAATCGATTAAAGGAATTAGACGGATATCTAAAAGTGGACGATATAAAATTACAAGAAGCCATTAAAAAAGCAAAGCCAGGGCAGATGAACGAGGACAGAAAATAATAGAATTATATGATGAAGAGTATCCAAACACCGGTATAACAGATATTAAAAAAATAGACTTTGTCATTTGGCAAATAAGAGGTTAAATATTACAGTAACTATAGGGAAAGTCTTAAGAGTAAGTTTAGGCTTGCAGATACATTGCAGATAAACTCTAGGAAGGGAGTAAAGAATCCGTTGAATTTAAAAAATTTTGAATTAGCTAAACAACTGCGTCATGAATTGCACCGGCATCCTGAAATTTCTAATGAAGAGGTTTGGACGAAACAGCATTTAATCAATTTCCTAAAAAGGCATACGATGCTGGAAATCGTAGATAGAGGCCAATGGTTCTATGCGATTTATCGAGCAGGTGAAGATAAAAGTAATATTGCTTTTCGTGCAGACTTTGATGCACTTCCTATGCCGGAAGTAATTGACATTCCACACGCTTCCAAGAATCCAGGGGTTTCCCACAAATGTGGACATGACGGGCATGCTGCAAGCCTAGCCGGATTTGCACTGGAAGTCGACCAAAAGGGTGCGGACAAAAACATCTTTTTCCTTTTCCAGCACGCGGAGGAAACGGGAGATGGCGCTATCCAATGTGCCAATTTTATTAAGGAACATAACATTGAAGAAATTTTCGCCTTTCATAATATGAGTGGAATGGCCTTTAATTCGATTAATGTAATTGACGGAACCGCTCATTGTGCATCCAAGGGCATGACAATCCACATGGAAGGTTCTCCTGCTCATGCCAGCCAGCCTGAGAATGGAGTCAATCCTTCATTTGCTATTGCAAAGATCATTGATGCCATTCCAGAGCTTAGCTCTCCTGAAAACTATGAGGGTTTGGTACTTTGTACTGTTGTACATGTAAACATAGGGGAAAGAGCATTCGGTTTAGCAGCAAGCAAAGGTGACCTTCTTTTAACAATCCGTGCACTGTACGAAGCAGAATTGGATAAACTTCAGAAAAACCTTGAAAATCTTGCACGAAAGCAAGCAGTAAAGTACGGACTGAAGATAAGCTTCTCCTATAACGATGAATTTCCGGAAACTGTAAACCACAAAGAAAGTTCTGATAAAATCCGTAAGGTTAGCCAACGAAAAGGATTTCAGTTGGTTGAAATGAAGGAAGCCTTCCGTGCCTCAGAAGATTTCGGCCACTATACGAAGTTAACAAAAGGTGCTATATGCTTCATCGGAAACGGTGAAAATTACCCTCATATCCATACCTATGAGTATGACTTCCGCGATGAAATCATCGAAACCGCAGTGGAACTTTTCAAAGGACTTGCTGAAATATGAGAAACCCGAAGTATAAGCTAGGGGTATAGAGACCTTATCGATCTGGTTAGGTGTCGTGTGAAGTATAGGAATTTAACTAAGGCGGGGTTTCTACGGATTCCGTCGCTTGTAAAATTGTATTTAAGAAATAACCTGGAGAATAGGGATGCTCCGGGTTATTTCTTTTTGTTATTTAGATTAGATAAAAGCTCTATCCAATTTGAGGGGAAACCTATGCTACAAACACAAGAGCATCTTCATATTCGTGAATTAATCTGTATCTTTATTTTTTGTTAGTAACCGTTGGATAACGTAGATTGGAAAATTGCAATAAAATTGATGGTTAGATCATAAAAATTTCAGTCATGTTATTTCCAGAATCATTCATTCTTTCTTTTAGCCTATCTCCTGTAAAGAATCCAGTTCTTTCCCATAAAGATCGTCCCAAAGCTCATAAATTTTTCCGCGACCGTTTGCAATTTCAGGGTTGAATTGGATAGCAGCGTTTTGACGGACAGTATGAACGTTCTTCATTGCCTGTTCAAGTTTCTCGTTGATATCAGTGCTACCTTTTCCGGCGTGTTTAGCAATCGAAATGCCGGCAGTTGTTCCTTGGGCCATGGCGATTTTCCCGCTCTCGATGCCAGTGATATTTCCGGCAACAAATAATCCTTCGAGCGGAGTTTCCATTTTTTCAGAATGATGCGGAACATGTCCACCAAGTTCCGGAACATATTGGAATGGGCAGCCGGCAACTGCTGTAAGCTCTGCTAACGGATACAAGCCACCTGCGATACATACGAAATCTGCTTCGTAAATTTTTTCCGTACCTTTGATCACATTTCCATTTACATCAATATCTACGGTTAGGACGCCTTCTACCTGATCCTTGCCAAGAATTTCAAGGGCTGCTTTTCTAAGCTGCAATGGTGTGCCATTCACCTTAACGCCGCTCTTAGGGAAAAATTTCATTCCTAATTTGCGGAATCCTTCATTTTTCATAAAACCACTACCGAAACGCAAGATTGGTGACGGGGCAAGATGGGCCGCATTTAGAAGCGACTTCATGACTTCCTCTGGTTCTCCGGCATTTTGGCTAAGAGGGCTCTTTTCTGGCAGAACAATACGTTCCACATTAATTCCAGCTAATTGTAGCTCGTTTAAAATCGCAAATGCTAGAATGTTAGCACCAATGATGATGCCTTTTTTGCCGACCTCGACGCGATGAACATTGGTCATGACCTGTGCAGCCCCGATGGACATAACACCTGGAAGAGTCCAGCCTGGCACAGGAATTGGGAACTCAGCTGCCCCAGTGGCTACCAGCACATAAGGGGCTATCAGTGTTCCTATATTAGTATGAACATTCCATGAATCCTTATCTTTTTCAAGGTTATATACGGAAACGCCGCAGCGGATATCTACTGACCGTTTTTGAGCTTCATTGTGCAGACGCTCTGATTCTTTTATTCCATTCCACCATTCACCAGACGGTTCCTGGTGCAATTGTCCGAGTAATCTTCCACCGGGTCTGACAAATTCATCAATGACGGTTACTTTTAAGCCATTTTCAGCACAGGATATGGCACCAGCTAAACCGGCTGGTCCAGCTCCAATTACGATTACATCAATCATTGTTTCTCCACCATCCTTTTCACAATATTAGGATGTTGTTTCCCGCTTTCAACAACCATCTTTTCCTTCACAACAGTTAAACAAGCTCTTACATTGGCCTGTCCATTTACATTTACACGACATTCCATGCAGTGGCCGATATTGCAATAAAACCCTCTTGGTGTTCCACTTTCCTCATGAACACGCAGTCTTCTCACACCGTTTGCCAGCAGAGCTGCCGCAATTGTTTCATTTTCATGTGCTTCATATTCTTTTCCCTCAAATGTGAATGGAATCCTTTTTCTATCATCTAATTTCCCTAAAACTGGATGATCTATAATTCTATTCATGATTTTCACCTACCATTCCAAATGTTACAGGGCGAATTGGAGGCTGATATTTTAATGGGATATCTCCTTCTTCTGTATTAGGTACGATACTTTCAATGATCCGATCGACCATGACTCTGCAAGTGCGTCCTCCACAAAAACCCATTCCTGCCCTTGTTCTAAGCTTAAGTTCCCTGGATGTGCATTGATGTTCTTTTGCTGTTTCGAAAACTTGTTCATAGGTAACCTCTTCACAACGGCAGATCACAAGTGCTTCTTTGTTATTCATTTGGGAAACCCCTCTCTTCAGCTATATGTAAAAATATAATGCAAGAATCGTACCAATTTTGAAGGCTATATTTTAAATTAGCTTAAGCCGAGGCGTTTTAGACGATTGTAAAGGGTCGCTCGGGTGATTCCTAGTTTTTTCGAGCATTCTAATTTGTTGCCATGGGTTAATGCCAATGCTTTATCGAGCACCTTTCTCTCGTGATGATCCATTTCCTCTTGAAGCGGCAAAATAACCATGTCCATTTCCATGTTGTTTTCCAGAAAGTCTGTATCAGATGAAGCCGAATAGCTCATTACTGAATGAAATGGCAAATATTCTTTTCGAATGACACCATCTGTCGCAAAAACAACAAGACGTTCAATGACATTACGCAGTTCCCGGACATTGCCTGGCCAATCATATTGAAGCATCTCTTGCATAACTTCTTGTGAAAAATGATGGATCGGTCGCTGATAGCGTAGGGAAAAATCATTTAAAAAATAATGAATTAGTTCAATGATATCTTCGCGACGTTCTTTTAAAGGAGGAATTTTTAAACTAACGACATTCAGCCGATAATATAAATCCTCACGAAATTGGCCTTCTTTTATTAATTCTTTTAAATCCCTATTTGTTGCGGCAATTACCCGGAAATCAGCCTCAATTTCTTTTTCGCCGCCAACCTTGTAATACTTTCTTTCCTGAAGCACTCGAAGCATCTTGACCTGCATTTCTAATGGCATTTCGCCAATTTCATCAAGAAAAAGAGTCCCGCCTTTAGCAAGTTCAATTTTTCCTCTTTTACCTCTATGATCCGCACCGGAAAAGGCACCGCGTTCATAGCCGAATAATTCACTTTCAAATAATGAGGCAGGAATGGCGCCGCAGTTGATTGAAATAAATGGTGCATCAGGCCCTTCGGTTGCTTCATGAATGGATTTGGCAAAGACCTCCTTGCCGACCCCGCTTTCTCCTAAGATCAATACAGTTGATCGGACAGAGCACACCTTTTTCGCCATTTGCAACGTTTTTTCCATCACAGCGCTTTTCCCTTTAATGTCATTAAAGGGATCTGAAGGCCTGTATTTCGCCATTTCCTGTTCTAAACGGTGAACCTCTGTCGACATATTAAATAATTTTTCATTAAGAACAACCTGGTTTGTCACATCGGTTTCCGATACAACTGCCCCGATAATACTTTCATTGAAGTAAACAGGGTTTGCATTTATATGAACAAATAGATTAGATCTTGCTTGGTGATGCTTTCCCCGAATTCTTTTTCCTTTGTGCAATGATTCTAAGATTTCTAGGTTCTGATGTTCAAAGAATTCTATTATTGGTTTGCCTAAAATCTCATCTTTTTTAACGGAGAAGATTTTTTCGGCTCCTTGTGTCCAAGTACGGACACGCTCATTCGCATCGATCACTGTCACTGAGGCGTCCATCGTTTCAATGACAGTTTCATAGAAAGCTTTTAATTGATTATAAGAATCATGCAAAAAATCAATGATTTGTTCATTTGTGATGCAGCCAAGCGCTTGACCGCTTGAATCGGTGACGGCAACGAATGGATAGTGCTTGCAAGCATCAGCTAGTACAGAGAAGGAATCATGCAAATAAACTCTTCCTAAAGTGCTTTCATTATCTACTCGATTTAGATGGATAAAATTATTTTCAATTATTTCTTTGACTGATGGTAATTCAAACATGACAGCCTCCTTGGTATGTAAAAATTCTTTTACACAGTTTAATATTTTATACACTAATTTATCAAAAATTTTGACAACTGTATACGGTTACAAAGAGAATATTTTGAATAATTGTAAAAATGGTTTGGGATTTGTTGTTTTTATACATTTATAAAAGTTGGCACGCCACTTGCATTAATAAATGATGTACAGACGAAGGGAGGTTGGTTTTGTGAGCTATCATTGTGATGTTTTGGTTATAGGCGGGGGGATCATAGGCTGTGCAATTGCCTATTATACTTCTAAATCTGGACGAGATGTAACAGTTATTGAAAAAGGTGAATTTGTCAGTGGTACTTCATCCCGCTGTGATGGAAATATTTTAGCTATTGATAAAGATCCTGGCTTTGACAGTCAAATGTCACTTGTCAGCCAGAAATTAGTGGATGAATTAAGCAAAGAATTGAAACAACCTTTTGATTATCGAGCCCCTGGAAGCATCCTTGTCTGTGAGACAGAAGAAGAAATGGAAGCCGCACAAAAGTGGGTTGACCGTCAGAAGGAGGCCGGTTTGCCGTTCAGGATGCTGGACCGTCAAGATATTCGCCAAGATTCTAAGTATTTTGCTGATGATTTATTAGGCGGCTTAGAGTGTGCAACAGATTCAACTGTTAACCCATATCTTCTTGCCTTTAACCTTCTTGAGGGTGCAAAGAAGATGGGCGCTAAAGCCCATAAACAAACTGAGGTTACTGGAATGAGAAGGAAAACGGACGGTACATTTTCCGTTGAAACATCTAATGGGATTTTTACCGCAAACCATGTCATTAATGCTGCAGGTGTATGGGCTCCATATATTGGCGAGATGCTGGATCTGTCCATTCCCATTAAACCAAGAAAAGGCCACATCATTGTGGCATCACGCCAAGAATTTGTAGGGCCAAGGAAAGTGATGGAATTTGGCTATCTTATCTCCAAATTTGGTGGAAAGCGTCAGGTTGATCCGATTACTGAAAAATACGGCGTAGCCCTTGTTTTCGAACCAACTGAAAGTCAAAACTTCCTGATTGGAAGCAGCCGTGAATTTGTTGGATTTAATACAAAAATCAACAATGAAATTATTAAATGTATTGCCAATCGCGCCATTAGATTTTATCCGAAAATGGCTGACATGATGGTCATACGCTCTTATGCAGGCTTACGTCCTTGGACAGAGGATCACTTGCCAATTGTGTCAGAGGTTGAGGGAATTCCAAACTATTATATTGCTGCCGGTCATGAGGGAGACGGAATTAGCCTTGCTGCTGTAACTGGAAAAGTGATAGAGGAAATGCTTAACAAAAAGGATACTTGCATCCCAATTGAACCGCTAAGATTTTCTCGATTTAAGGAAAGGGTGTTGTACTGATGAAGGCAAATCGAATTTTTACAACAATTGATACACATACGGGTGGAAACCCGACAAGGACATTGATTAGTGGACTCCCAGATCTAATAGGAGCAACAATGTCTGAAAAAATGCTACATATGCAAAAGGAGTATGACTGGATTCGTAAGCTGCTGATGAATGAACCAAGAGGACATGACGTGATGTCAGGTGCGCTATTGACAGATCCATGCCATCCGGAAGCAGATATTGGTGTTATCTATATCGAAACCGGCGGATATTTGCCAATGTGCGGACATGACACAATCGGTGTTTGTACAGCATTAGTTGAAGCGGGACTAATCCCTGTTCAAGAACCAGTTACCTCAATCAAACTTGATACACCAGCAGGCCTTGTTGAGGTAGAGATTAAGATTGAGAACGGAAAAGCAAAAGAGGTTTCCTTCTGTAATGTCCCTGCTTTTCTGTTAAAGAGTGTTTCAATTGATGTTGAGGGAATTGGAATCGTTGATGCAGACATTGCTTATGGCGGCAATTTCTATGGAATTATTGATGCCCAATCTGTTGGATTAGAACTCATACCGGAGAATGCATCAAAAATCATTGAAATAGGTATCAAAATTAGAAATACGATTAACGAAAAAACGGATATCATTCATCCGCAATATCCATTTATTCGCGGTTTGACCCATATTGAATTTTTCACTGAGCCAACCCATGAAGAAGCAGATGTGAAAAATACGGTCATCGTCCCTCCAGGCGGAATCGATCGTTCACCATGCGGTACAGGTACATCGGCCAAATTATCTGTCCTTTATTCCAAAAAGGAGATAGGTCTCGATGAGGAATTTGTGCATGAGAGTATTGTTGGCTCTTTATTCCGTGGACGAGTCCTTAGAATAACAGATGTTCAGGGGGTGGAGGCTGTTATTACAAGAATCACTGGTTCAGCATGGCTAATGGGAATGCACCGGTTCTTTTATAACGAGGAAGATCCGCTTAAAGAAGGATTTTTACTCATTCCCCCAATGGAACATGAAATGGAGGATGTGAAATGAACATTCAAAAGGCTTATACAGCAACCGATGTACACGTAGCAGGCGAGGCTTACCGTATTATTAAGGATGCACCATTTATTCATTATCAAAGTTTACAGGAGCTGAATGAGCAATTTTCGCTTGCCTATGAGGAAGAAATTAAACTTCTTTTAAATGAGCCCCGTGGATTTGCTGGATTGAATGGCTGTTTGGTTGTTCCACCTTTTAAGAGCGGTGCCGATGTAGCTGTTGTCTTTTTCGATCATAACGGAACCGTTCCCATGCAATATGGCGGAATTGTTGCTGTCATAACCGCATTGCTGGAGTCTGGCCAACTAAAGGCAAAATCTTCAAATGAATACAGCGTTGAAACCGTCAGCGGTGTTGTTACTGTTACGGCTGTTATGAAAGACGATGAAGTGAAATTAGTTAAGTTAAAAAGCGAGCCATGCCAGGTTGTACAAACCCATTTGCCAGTGTCTTATTTAGATTTACAGACAGAGGCTGCTCTCGTTCAAGCCGATCATCTCTATGCGATTTTTGATAAAGCAGAGTTACCATTTGAGATTGAGATGGAGAACCTTCCTGACATTAATCAATGGGGGCAAAAGGCGATTGAAGCCTTAGAATGCAAACATGATGTCAGCCGAGTGATCTTGCTGGATCATTCGCAAAAAAGTGAAGGCAAAATCAAAACGGTAACATTCCGTCCGGATCGTTATATTGTGCGTTCTCCAGGATTTGGCACTCTAGCTGCTTGCAGCACCTATTTAATAGGAAATGGCGATATATCTGCAGACAGCCCAATTGAAAATGAAAGCATTTTTAATGGCAAATTGACAGCCGAACTTTCAGCACAACTTGAAACTGATTACGAGTTTAGTTTTTCAGCCCGCGGATTTATTACGGGTATGCAGACATATGTATTAGACCCAACAGATCCATTATCCGCAGGGTTTTTATTAAAATAAAAAACTATTAAATATTAGGAGGAAAATACAATGACTACAATTAGAGGAGCTTATCCAGTATTAATTACGCCAATGACACAGGAGCAAGAAATCGATTGGGGTGGAGTAAAAAATAATGTTAATTACTTCGTGAACCAAGGTGTGGCAGGTATCGTAATCAATGGGAGTACTGGTGAATTTGTTAGTCTATCAAAAGAAGAAAAATTCCAAATGGTAGAAACCGTCATGAAGGAAGTAAACGGCCGCATCCCTGTTATTGTTGGTACTGCTGCTGAAACAACAAAAGAAACAATCGAGTATACTAAGCAGGCTGAAGCACATGGGGCTGATTGTTCCCTAATCATTAACCCTTATTACATGAAGCCGAAGGAAAATGAAATCTATCATCATTTCAAAGAAGTATCTAGTGCTGTTAATCTACCAATCATGTTTTATAACAACCCATTTACTTCTGGCGTTAATATGAGCACAGATTTAATGTTACAGATTGGTAAGGATTGTGAAAATGTGACTCACATTAAGGAATCAAGCGGTGAAATTGGCAAGGTAAGAGATCTTGCAAGAAAAGGCAAGGGAGACTTTGAAGTATTTTGCGGCGCTGAAGAACTTGTAATGGAGTCTTACTTAGTTGGAGCAACTGGCTGGATTTCTGTTGCAGGAAATATCGTGCCAAAACTTGTTACAGACATGTATAACCATTTCCAAAACGGTAAGTTAGAAGAAGCATGGGCAATCAATGATCGTATTTTACCGCTTTGTGCGTTCCTTGAAGGATCCGGAAAGTATGTGCAAATTGTGAAGAGAGCCATGGAATTAACTGGCCAGGCTGGAGGCCCTGCTCGTTACCCTCGTTTAGGTCTATCACCAGAGGAAGATCAAAAGCTAAAAGACCTTCTTGCAAGTTTAGAAACAGTAAATATCTAATAGTGAAGGAGAGAGAACATGCAAGCGACGAATTATATATTGAAACCAAAGGTGCAGGAATTTTTAGAAGGTGTAAAAGGACTATTTATAAATGGTAAATATGTTCCATCGATTGGAGGTAAAACGTTTTCCGTCGTTAATCCTGCAAATGAAGAGGTCATTGTGGAAGTAAGTGAAGCGGTAGAGGAAGATATCAATGTTGCAGTAGCTGCTGCAAGAAAGGCATTTGATGAGGGTGAATGGACAAAAATGGATGCGGCTGAGCGCTCTCATCTAATTTATAAATTTGCCGATCTCTTAGAAGAGAACCGAGAAGAGCTTGCTCAGCTGGAATCATTGGATAATGGAAAACCATATCATGTCGCTCTTGCCGACGACGTCGATGGAACCATTCAGCATTTTAGATACTATGCCGGATGGGCTACGAAAATATTTGGTAAGACAACTCAGATTTCAAAGGATTATGTAACCTATACTGTTCATGAGCCAGTTGGCGTTGTAGGTCAAATTATTCCATGGAACTTCCCGCTTGCCATGGCAGCATGGAAGCTCGGATCCGCACTTGCTGTTGGCTGTACGATTGTTATTAAGCCAGCAACTGAAACACCGTTATCTCTTCTATACGTAGGAAAGTTATTTAAAGAAGCTGGTTTTCCAGACGGTGTTGTGAATATTGTGCCAGGAACAGGAAGAATTGCAGGAGAAGCAATCATCACCCATAAAGATGTTGATAAAGTAGCATTTACTGGTTCAACGGCTGTCGGAAAAGAAGTCATGAAAAAGGCTGCAGATCAAATGAAAGGCGTTACGCTAGAGCTTGGCGGAAAATCACCAGCTATTATTTTAGAGGATGCCAATCTCGAAGAAGCAATTGAAGGGGCCTTTAACGGAACGATGTACAATCATGGGCAAAATTGTAGTGCTTGTACACGTGTATTTGTACAGCGAAACATTTATGGCCGTGTCGTAGAAGCTTTAGCAGAACGAGCAAATTCCCTGAAGGTTGGACCGGGTATGGATCCTGAAACAGAAATGGGCCCACTCGTTTCAGCTAAACAGCATCAAACTGTTCTTAGTTATATTGAACAAGGAAAAAAAGAAGGAGCACGTGTTGTGGCTGGCGGCGAAAAAGCCTTCGAAAAAGGATATTTTGTTCAGCCAACTATTTTTGCTGATGTAGAAGATCATATGGTGATTGCTCGTGAGGAAATATTTGGTCCAGTCATGTCGATTTTTGTTTTCGACACGATTGAAGAGGTAATTAAACGGGCAAACGATAGTGACTATGGCTTAGCTGCAAGTATCTGGACAGAAAGTATGAAAAAGGGCCATTACATTGCAAGCAAGCTGCAAGCAGGTACAGTCTGGATCAATGATTTTGGTCTTGAATGGGAAACAATGCCTTTCGGTGGCTACAAACAATCAGGAATCGGCCGCGAAATGGGTGGAGATTATGGCTTACAAAACTATACGGAAGTGAAAAGTGTATTTGTTAACATCAAGCAGGATGATTTATTATAAGGACAATGGGATAAATCTCGTTTACTAATCGGATGGGAGTGGGACAACGGGTCTGTCCCATGTCCCATTCCACACCCTTATTTTATCTGAAAATTGCTAATGTTGTGGATAAAACCAGAGATGGAAATAACTTGGAGTTTGCGGAGGGGGTTTAAGATGGAAGAATTGGTGAATAAAGCGTCGGGTATGGTTTGGAGTCTGGGATTAGTAGCGTTTGCACTTGGTGCTGGATTGTTCTTTTCCATAATAACGCGTTTTGTACAAATTAGATATTTTAAGGAAATGATTAAGCTTCTTTTTGATAAGGGTGAACCGGAATCTGGTGTGTCCTCTTTCCAGGCGTTTTGTATGGCTCTAGCCGGCCGGGTCGGTATTGGAAATATCGCCGGGGTTGCTACTGCGATTGCATTTGGCGGTCCGGGAGCGGTTTTCTGGATGTGGATCATGGCTTTATTAGGAGGAGCAAGTGCTTTTGTTGAATCGACTCTCGCTCAGGTCTATAAAGTAAAAGATGGTAACCAATACCGAGGCGGAACTCCTTATTTTATTGAAAAAGGTTTAAATATGAAGTGGTTCGGGGTGTTTGTTGCGATTGTCGTTACACTGTGTTATGGAATATTAGTTCCAGGTATTCAGGCTAACACGATTGCTGTTGGATTTGAAAACACAATGGGTCTCAATAAAAGCATTACCGGCCTTATCCTTGTTGCATTACTTGCCATCATTATTTTTGGCGGTGTTAAGCGAATCGCTTCTGTTGCGGATAAAGTTGTACCTTTTATGGCTTTAGGGTATGTGATTGTCACCTTCGTTCTTTTAATTGCTAATGCATCAGAAATTCCAGCAATGTTTGGGTTAATTATTTCAAGTGCATTTGGAGCAAATGAAATGTTTGGCGGTATGATCGGTGCAGCGATTGCATGGGGTGTTAAGAGAGCGGTATTTTCCAACGTTGCTGGTGTAGGGGAAGGAACCTATAGTTCAGCCGCTGCTGCTGTATCCCATCCAGCAAAACAAGGTCTTGTTCAAGCATTCTCTGTTTATATTGATACACTCGTTGTTTGTACAGCTACTGCACTTATGATTCTAATCACAGGCATGTACAGCGTTACGCCAGAAGGACAGCAGCCGATTGTTGACAAAATCCCAGGTGTTGAAGCTGGACCAATGTGGACACAGGCGGCTGTTGAAAGTGTTATCCCTGGATTTGGCAGTTTGTTTGTTGCTATTGCTATCTTCTTCTTTGCTTTTACAACTCTGATGGCTTATTACTATATTTCTGAAACAACCCTTTTTTACCTTGGTAGAAATAGAAATTTAAAAGGGTTTAAAGTAGGCTTAATGATTCTTTTCTTAGGAATGATCTACATTGGAAGTGTCGAAAACGCATCCCTACTATGGGCACTCGGTGACTTTGGTTTCGGAAGCATGGCCTGGCTTAACTTAGTCGCTATTCTATTACTAACTAAAACAGCCTTAAAAGTGTTTAAAGATTATGAAGAACAGAAGAAAGCAGGCATTGAACCAGTCTTCGACCCTATTAAACTCGGGATTAAAGGTGCTGATTTTTGGGAAGAGAAAGTGAAGGAAGGCAATTCAAAAGGTAAGAAGAAAATAGAAGGAAAGCAAGCGGAACCAGAGAACACTATCAATTTTTAATTTTAAAACCTACGGGTGGTGACAGCTTCGCTGGTGTAGCATGATTCTTATAATTTTTTGATTTGTTATTAACTCAACTTTCGGTCCGACCAAGCAAGGTTGCGCAATTTAGCAGGTGGAAATCCTGCTTGGTAAGACTTAGCCGAGTCGCCAATGCATGCTTTACAATGACTGTGCATAATCATTTAGCTTAATAACTCAATTCAATTAGAAAGCGGTTACAGGACAAATAGTAGATGAAAATGCGAACAGTGCCAGGCACTGTTCACAAAAGGAAGTGTATGACTCCCATTGCGTTAATGTGTAACGCAATGGGGGTCATGCGCCTTTTTTTGCATTAATGTCTTTGTAAGTAAAGTATGGAACTAAACTTTGATACTTAATTTAAGATCCTATTTTGAAGGGTGAATTTTATGGGAACTTATTATTTGTCTAGCCTTAAAATAGTGGTCTAATCCTCGACAAAAAATTCTTAAAAACAACCAAAATTTCGTTTAGTAAAAGGGTTTAAGCCAGTTTTAATCAAACGATTGATTAGAAGAATAGTTAGCAACCTTGTTATGAATTAAGTTAATGTGACCTAAATGGAACAAGGATTTGTATTTGTTAATATAATAAGCACGCTAATAAAAAGAGACAGCGGTAGAGCCATTTCAATTACGGATTGTAAAATCTTTTATTATTTTACTCCTATTAAGCTTAATTTCCGTACAGCCAATCATAGTACATAACTTCGCCTGTTTCGAGTACATAGCGCCAGGGCTTATTTTCATTCCTGATTTCAGACAATTGATTGAGATAGAGTTCTTTAAATTTGTTGGTTAAGATTCCATAAAAGAAGGCAATCGGTTTTACAACCAGTTTGGTAGATTTCAACTTACGGACTAGCTGCTTAAATGACTTAATAGCAATAGAGAGAACGTCCTCTGTGGTATGGTCACATTCAAATCGAAAAGCAGCGACTTGTACCATATGCCAGTAGTCATCGATGGTTTTCGCGTCAGTGAAAAAGTATTTTACAAGCTGAACAAATGCCTGTGGAACTTTATCACTAACAAAGGTGTGATCAATTTCAATCGGCGCTTCGTTACGTTTAGTATTCTTTTGATTATTTGTTTTTAAAAGATTATTAGTTTCTTTAGGCTGGTCCAATTTTTTCGCCTTGGGTGGTTCACTTTGTGGGAAACGATTAAAGCTGTAAAGATTGCTCGACTGTGAACCATTTTTTCGTTCAGTTTCATAGATGGTGAGGATTCATAAATCCTTCGCTTTGATGATCATCCGTTTAAAAGTAGAGCGGGAGATTCCATTACCTTGATAATCTTCATTAATCGCCTTTAGCAATGTACCAATCTTTGCATTACAAACCCCTGGAACCTTTGCAGAAAAACGAACTAGCCGTTTCAACCCGACCAATTCCCCCTTCGAGAAATCCTGCTTCTTCACCGCTAACCAAATCTCCACATGTGTATTAAACTCTTTCACACTTTTAAACTGAGAATACCCTTCAAACCCTTCAATTCTGCCAGATTTCAAATTCATAAAAATGCACCACCCTTTCTACCCTCTATATATGGAATTAGGGGGTAAAAGGACATGGTGGTATGCTAAAAATTGTTACAGAATTGTGTACTTCTTCGAATAGAAAAGAATCTTACAAATGTCGAACTAATTTTTGGTAGATTATAGGCATGCAACCCCATTCTTAATGCAAACATTGCTAGGCACTGTTTGATTTTTTTGGTGCAAAGTTTTTTTATATATTTATAATTAAATTAACAATCTAGAAAAGAGTGTGAAAGAGAATGGCAATTTTAAAAAATGATTGGGCGCCTTTATTGGAGGAGGAATTTGAGAAACCATATTATCAACAATTAAGGAAAAAACTACTGGAGGAATACCAAACAAAGGTCATATATCCTGATCAACAGGATATTTTTAATGCGCTGCACTATACTTCCTATAAAGATACGAAAGTAGTTATTATCGGCCAAGATCCTTATCATGGTCCTGGACAAGCTCATGGATTAAGTTTTTCTGTTAAACCGGGAGTGAAGATCCCTCCATCATTACGCAATATTTATAAAGAGGTTCAAGAGGATGTGGGTTGCTCTATTCCTAATCATGGTTACCTAGTAGAATGGGCCAAACAGGGGGTTTTGATGTTAAATGCAGTACTGACTGTGCAAGCTGGAAAGGCAAACTCTCATAAAGGTATCGGTTGGGAGTTGTTCACCAATAGAGTCATAGAAATATTGAATCAAAGGGAGACACCTGTCATATTCATCCTGTGGGGTAATTTCGCACAGCAAAAACAACATTTAATTACCTCCTCTCACCACTACATTATTAAATCCCCTCACCCGAGCCCATTTTCTGCCCATAATGGCTTCTTTGGCAGCCGGCCATTTTCCAAAGCCAATATGTTTTTGAGGGAAATAGGTAGCAGGGAAATTGATTGGCAAATAAATAATTTATAGATCTAATTTTCACCTTGTCCTCGAATTGAGGATCTTTTTATTTCTCCCCATATATTGTACAATTTTTATATATCCAAAAAATAACATTAACAAAGATAGTCAGGGGAAAGTCAATGGATACGGTCGAAAAGAAGTAAATTGTGAATTCCGATAAAGGGAATTTATTAAGAGAATTAGTGAGATCTATGAACGAGTGCGAGCGGTTCTATTTTAGTGTAGCCTTTATTAATTTTAGCGGCCTGCAGCTTTTGCTTGATCCCTTAAAAGAAGCGGAGGAAAAGGGAGTCAAAGGGAAAATCATTACGTCCACTTATCTTAATTTCACTGATGCAAAGGCATTAGAAAAGATTAGAGAGTTTACTAATGTGGATGTAAAGGTTTTTGTTACAGATAAAGAGATCGGGTTCCATACAAAAGCATACATTTTTGAGTATAAAGATAGCTATAAGGTGATTATTGGTTCCTCGAACATTACCCAAAGTGCTTTGAAGAGTAATATTGAATGGAATGTCGAAATCATCACTAAAGAGAATGGCCGATTTATCCAGGATGTTTAAAAGGAATATGATTATCTTTGGAGTATGAGTGAGGTTGCGGATCAAGATTTTATTAGTAGATATGAACGAAAGTATAAAGAGATTGATGGGAAGACGGAGCCCTATATTTATATCGGTAAAGGGAATTCAGTCAAGTTTGAAGGGGATAAGCCAATTACGGTATGGATGGAATTAGAGAATGAAGTACCGGCAAGTTTATATACAGAGTTTACAAAAAAAGGTTTAGTCTTCTCATGTGAGAAGACTATTTTTCTTGAATTAACTGCTCAACAGCGGGAATATCTGCTGGTGCCCACACGAGTGATTTAAGATTTTCTCTTTTTAACCAGATTAACTTGGAATGTTCACCCGGAGTTGGAGTACCTTCAACTACTTTGCATTTAATCGAAATTAAATTAATGATAAAGGTTTCGTATTCATGTGTGTTGTCGTTAAAGACTTCTTTTGTTGTTTCAATCTTGCAACCTAATTCCTCATCTATTTCTCTTTCAAGCGCTGAGTAAATATCTTCATTCGCTTCCACTTTCCCGCCTGGGAACTCCCACATATTAGGAATTGACATTTCTGGAGATCTAAGTGCACATAAGATTTCATTATTTTCATTTTCAATAATTGCAGCAACTACTTTTACAAGTTTTTTCATGATAGCCTCCTAATGATATCTATAATCATAATAATATCACTTTTTTAAATTAGATTCTTTTAACAGGATAATGGCTTGGACATAAATAAATTTAAATTTCATTCAAATATTCTACCGTGATGATTGTGGCCAGCATGTTTTTGCTATACTATTTAATAGTGAATATTTGGAAAATTATTAATGATAGGTGATTAAAATGCTGCGATGTTCTTGGTGTATGAAAAAGTTTAAGAATGCTAAACCAGTTTATGGGCTGAATGTAAAGTTTGTTGAAGAGAAGAAGATTTCTGATTCCGATGGAAGAATGGTACATATACATCTTGAGTCAAGAAATACAAGTGTTCCAATGATTGTTCCTGGTGAAAATTCTGAAGCAGATAAACAAGGGATGGATGGTATTTTTCCTATATGTAGTGAGAAGTGTGGAGATAAAATGGGAGAAGCATTATCTAAGGAAATCAGCACTATTCAAACAGTTAATAAAACAATTAAATTGTAATACGCCTAAGAGGTATCGATGATACTGCTAAGCTGCAGCTATGAAAAGCTATAACTAACCGAACGTTGATTTATCAAATGGACGTGTTGGTCAAAGGGATAGAAAAACTAATCAAACGTTTGATTAACAAATTTAGTGGTCAAATGACGGAAAGGACTATCATGAAAGAATTACAAACTTTTGCGAAACAGTATCAAGAAGAAATGGGATGGGAAATTTCTGAGGAGAGCTATGCTAAGAGTCGAGGCTCTCTTTTAAATAATTACATGCTGCTAACGACGGAGGTTGCCGAAGTTGCGGAGGAGCTGCGAAAGGCATTTAATCTAACGGCTTCCTATGTCGAAAAGGGTATGGACGAAGAACAGGCATTTGAATTAGCTAAGAATCAGATTAAAGAAAACATGGGCAAGGAGTTATCAGACTGTCTGGCTTACATGCTTAAATTTTATAATTATTTTGGAATCGATGTAGAAGAAAGCTTTTACACAAAAATGGAAGAAGTTAAAAATCGCAAGAACAAGGATAAAGTAAAGACAAAGATTTGAAATGTTCGTAATGGCCGAGTTTTATTTTGAAAATTATTCAAAATAATCTTGGTCATTTTTTTCTAAATTAGTGGAGGATGTAGGAATTGAGAGATCTGTCCAGGACTAAAGAATGGGGCCATCCTAACTTACCGGATAATTATGGTTACACACCATTAATGGGGGCTGTTTTTATGGAAAACAAAGAGATGGTGCAGTTACTATTAGAGGCAGGTGCAGATCCTAATTTTGAAAATGAGGAAGGGATGTCTGCTATTACCTATGCAGAGGATTCTGGCTACACCGAGCTCGTGGAACTGATGAACACCCAGGAATAACGCACGTACACACCTGCGAGAGGCGCATGAAATTTTTCATGTGCCTACTCTATTTATAGTACTTTTATGTAATTACTGCACTAGACACCACACCTCAAAATCCTAAGTTTTTTCGAACGTACTGAACGTAGCTCTGGCTTACCGGAAGGACGGTACCCTCTGATCCTTTTAATGTGACCTCTAAATTGGATATCAGGTCACGGGAGATGTGTTTAATCGAAGAAATATTTACGATATAAGAGCGATGAATTCGGATAAACGTGTCTGGTATTCGTTGTTCCAGTGTTTTAAGAGGGAATTTTGAATTATAACAGCCATCCTCTGTATAAATGAAAGTTTTTTTTTCTTTACTTTCTATATATATCACCTGTTCAATAGAGATCGGAATCCACAGGTCATCTTTTCTACCGATGATAAAAGAAAGCGGTTTGTGCTTTTTAAACGAATATTCCGGCGGCAGAATAACGGTTAAAGCCCCGCTAAAACCTGTTTCTGCATCCTCAAGCGGGTAACCAACTCCATAATAAGGAATACCAAAAACGGATTCATCAACCATCGATTCAACTCGACGTTTCTGTGAATACACACGCTCCGTAATACTCCCCAAAGGAACAGGCTGACCTTGCCTAATTTGAATATCATGACTCCCGGGGATGTACGATACATACTTATCTCCACCTGCAATTGCGATAGAAGCCTCTGCTGGAACCCAATCTTCAATGAACTTCGAAAATTGATGAACAACATTTCTTGCCATGGTTTCTCTTCCCCCATTTCAAAATATCTATTTATTTTTTGTTTTATCGCATGTATTTGTATTCTGTCATGGAATATTATGGTTTGTCACTTTTTTGTCACAAAGTAATCAATCTACTATATATTTTTAGAATAGATAGAATTATTGGAATATTGAGGAAGCATTTTATAACAGTGTTACTAATATTTCCCTGTATCACTTTTTTATTATACAACGAGAATGAAAGCGCTTCAAATTACACAATAAAAACCAATAAAATTTCTGAGGAGGATATTCAAAATGACAACACAAACTCTTTCTGCAAAAACGGATCATTACAACTTAAAAAATTATGATGAAGTGTACAACTCATTCCAATGGTCTCAAGTAGAACAAAATTTTTCTTGGCACGCAACCGGCCTTGTTAACATCGCGCATGAAGCCATCGACCGCCACGCCAAGACAGAAAAAGCCAACAAAGTGGCTCTCTATTATTCAGATCAATACAGAAAAGAACAATATACGTTTAAAGAAATGAAAGATTACTCGAATAAAGCTGGAAATGTTTTAAAAAATATTGGCGTAAACAAAGGTAATCGAGTGTTCATCTTTATGCCTCGCTCTCCAGAACTCTATTTCGTTTTACTAGGAACAATAAAGCTTGGTGCCATTGCTGGGCCATTATTTGAAGCTTTTATGGAAGGGGCTGTAAAGGATCGCCTTGAAGACAGCAGCGCAAAAGTCCTTGTCACAACCTCTGAATTGCTCAAACGTGTCCCAGTTAACGAACTTCCTAATCTTGAGAAAGTTGTTATCGTTGGAGAAGATGTGAAAGAAGATGAAACGTACATAGATTTTACTAAAAACTTTGAACAAGCAAGCGCTACGCTCGATGTTAAATGGGTTGACCGTGAAGATGGAATGATCCTTCATTATACATCCGGTTCAACAGGAAAGCCTAAAGGCGTTTTACACGTACACAACGCGATGATCCAACATTACCAAACTGCTAAATGGGTCCTCGATCTAAAAGACGATGATGTCTACTGGTGTACCGCCGACCCGGGCTGGGTAACAGGAACCACTTATGGAGTTTTTGCGCCTTGGCTTGCGGGTGTGTCAAACGTCATCCGTGGTGGACGATTTAGCCCCTCTGATTGGTATCAGACTCTCGAAAATTATAACGTAACCGTATGGTATAGTGCTCCGACAGCTTTCCGAATGTTAATGGGAGCTGGAGATGAACTTATTAAAAACTACAATCTTTCTTCATTGCGACATGTCGTTAGTGTAGGTGAGCCGCTAAATCCTGAAGTAATCCGCTGGGGAATAAAAGTCACGAACTTGAGAATCCATGATACATGGTGGATGACAGAAACGGGATCTCAGCTCATTTGTAACTATCCTTCCATGGAAATGAAACCAGGTTCCATGGGCAAACCAATTCCAGGGGTCGAAGCTGCGATTGTCGATGACGAAGGGAACGTCCTGCCTCCAAACCGAATGGGCAATCTAGCGATCAAAAAAGGCTGGCCATCAATGATGAGAGCAATCTGGAATAACATGGAGAAATATGAATCCTATTTTCTTGCAGGAGATTGGTATGTTTCGGGAGACTCGGCCTACATGGATGAAGAGGGATATTTCTGGTTCCAAGGACGTATCGACGATGTAATCATGACATCAGGTGAACGTGTCGGACCTTTTGAAATCGAAAGCAAACTTCTTGAACATCCAGCTATAGCTGAGGCTGGGGTCATTGGAAAACCAGATCCTGTACGCGGGGAAATTATTAAAGCATTTATTGCGTTACGAGACGGATATGAGCAAAGCGCTGAACTTCAAGAAGATATCCGTAACTTTGTAAAAAAAGGATTGGCTGCACATGCTGCTCCAAGAGAAATTGAATTTAAAGATAAATTGCCAAAAACGAGAAGCGGTAAAATTATGAGAAGAGTGTTAAAGGCTTGGGAGCTGGACCTTCCGACAGGTGATTTATCTACAATGGAAGACTAGTAGGAATCTGTGGCTGCTCATGAATGGATAGGTCCACCCTTCTATTCGTGAGCCGAGATGTTTAAAAACTACCATATAATCAAAGGAGGAAATACATGAAAACTAGTAAAAACAGGTGGTTGATCGCTTTATCGGCAATTGCGATCCACCTTTCCATTGGTGCTGCATACGCATACAGTGTCTATACAAATCCCATTCATGAGGCAATGGGCTGGTCAAAGACAGGAATTACGTTATCCTTTACGATTATGATGGCGCTCGCAGGGATCGCAGCAGCTTTCTTTGGCAATTTTGTTGAACGCAATGGTCCAAGAAAATCAGCGATCCTTGCAGCGATACTTTTTGGAGCTGGCCAAGCTGGTGCCGGTGTTGCCGTTGCGGTCGATTCACTCGTTCTTTTCCTTCTTACCTATGGATTAGCAAGTGGGTTAGGAATGGGTCTTGGCTACATCTCACCAGTGTCGACACTCGTTAAATGGTTCCCTGACCGTAGAGGGTTAGCAACTGGTATGGCCGTCCTGGGCTTTGGTACGGGAGCTATGATTACAGCTCCGGTGGCAGCTAGCCTCATGGAATCGATCGGCATTCAAATGAATTTTTATATTTTAGGGATCAGTTATTTTGTACTTATGGTACTAGGCGCTTCCTATATCGCACCCCCGCCTAAAGGCTGGATGCCACATGGGTTGAAAAAAGATATTGCAGCTGGTAAAAAAGTCGTTAAAAAAGATTTGTCTCAATTAACTGCAAAACAAGCTGTGAAAACAAAGCGTTTTTGGATGCTATGGACAATGATGCTTATTAATACTACCGCTGGTATTATGATGATTTCTGTCGCTTCTCCTATGGCTCAAGAAGTAGTTGGATTATCAGCAGCTGGAGCAGCTGCGATGGTAGGGGTCATGGGAATTTTTAACGGCGGCGGAAGACTTGGCTGGGCAGCCATTTCCGATTATATCGGCCGAAATACTGTATTCATGACGTTCTTTATCCTGCAGTTAATCGCTTTTTTAACACTTCCGAATACAACAAATGTATTATTGTTCCAAGCACTAATTTTAATTGTTGTGAGCTGTTATGGCGGCGGCTTCTCAAACCTCCCTGCATTCATCGGAGATTTATTCGGAACCAAGCAGCTTGGTGCCATTCATGGCTATTTATTAACAACATGGTCGTTAGGCGGTATTTTAGGTCCACTATTAGTATCACAAATTAGAGAAAGAACAGAAAGCTACATCCCAGTCTTCTATGTATTTACAGCATTAATTATTGTCGCATTCCTTGTCTCGATCTTACTTCGATTAGACATTAAAAAATTCGAAATAGAGGCCAAACAAAAACAACAACAAGGAATTGCTTAACATCGCGGTGCCTGTGCGTTGCAATCCCAAAAGTAGACATTATAAATATGGAAATACAGCTAAAGAACTAGAGCCTGAAGGTTTTAGTTCTTTCTGTTTTATTCGCCCGACCGATATGTCTCAGACTATAATAAGGTCGCTATAAGAGCAACACTAGAGGTGATTAAAATACTTCGATGTTCTTGCTAATAACACAATTAAATTGTAATAAGCCTAAGTGGTATCGATGATATTACTAAGCTGCAGCTAGGAAAAGCTTACAACTAATCGAACGTTGATTAAACGGTGGAAGCATTGGTATATAGGGATAGAAAATACTAATCAAACGTTTAATTAAATCGGGTGGTAAACTAATCAAACGATTGATTAAGAGGCGGGAAGCCATCGCACATCTGGTTTCTAAAACTAATCAAACGTTTGATTAACAAATAGATAGAAAAGTATTTAGGAGTGAATTGCTTTGGAAACTCTATTAGTCTATAACAATGGTACATTTAATAAATTCTGGAAATTATCCGTTAAGGGAAAATCATTTACAGTTACGTATGGGAAGATTGGTACTGTAGGGGCAGTGAAAACAAAAGAGTTTCACTCTGTAGAAGCCTGCCAAAACGAAAGTGAAAAGCTAATTAAATCCAAATTAAAGAAAGGATATATAGTAGCAGAGGCGACCTGCCAGCTAATAAAGGAAAGCGAAATGACTGAGACTCTGTTTTGGGAATTGCTGGAGATGTGCAAGCAAAATGGAGAAGATATTGATGAGCAAATGGAGTGGTTAGTGACTCATCTGTCAAAGAGACCTGTAAAAGACATTATTATGTTTAATTCTATATTCAATCAGTATTACCGTAAGTCGTACACCTCCAGTTTGTGGGCAGCTGGTTATATCGTTATGGGAGGCTGTTCAGATGATTGCTTTGATTATTTTAGAGCATGGGCACTCTACATTGGAAAAGAGGAGTACGAAGCTGCCATAGAAAATCCTGAAACACTCCTTCCCTACTTCAAGCTGTTGGAAGAGCAAGATAAAATTCCCCAATTAGAAGAATTGTCATCTATAGCAAGTTTGGCATACGAAGAGAAAACGGGCCATGATGATGAGGAGTATTACAAGTTATATACTCATTTGGCAAAAGATGATTATGTATTACCTGAACTTGAATTGGATTGGAATGAAGAGGATGAAGAGGGGCTAAGTAAAAGGTTTCCTAGGTTGTGGAAAGCGTATAGTGAAAATCCATTATAAATATTTTATTTAAGGATAGCTGAAATTGGAAAAAGGAGATATTGGTTAGCAAAACAGTGAGATTTATAGTATATAATGGATAGACAAAATATTAGTCAGAAATTATATAGGAGGGTATATGAAGCGATTTCTTTCTATCAGTCCCATTCTTATTATTCTCTTGTTAGCCGGATGTACAGGAAATGAATTAGATCAATCTCTCCTAGAAGAAGATAAGATTGAACTAGAATTTTTTTCACCGAAACCTGAAACAGAAGTGGTCTTTAATGAACTTATTCAAGAGTTTGAAAAGCTGCATCCTAACGTTACGATTAATCAGGTCATTGTACCTGAACCGATGACAGTGTTAAAAGCAAGAATTGCAAGAGGTGATATTCCAGATCTTTTTATTACTTATCCGATTGAACAAGATTATAAAGTAAGAGCTGAAAAAGGTTATCTGCTTGATTTATCAAATGAACCCTTCATTAAAAATATCCAACCCACTATCCAAAATCGTTATCTTATAAATGGAAAGATGTACGGTGCTGCCTTAACGCAAAATGCGGTAGGAGTTCTATATAATAAGGATCATTTCGAGGAATTAAATTTATCTGTTCCTAACAGTTGGAATTCGTTTGTTCAAGTTTTGGGAGAGTTAAAGTCTAATGGAAAAACAGCTTTAGTCATGCCTAACAAAGATGTGAACCAGGCGAGTATTTTTAATCTAAACTTAGTCGCAAATGAATTCGAAACGAGTTATTGGGAAAAGGATGAGTTTTCAATTGTATCTGATCCAAGGTGGAGAAAAATATTAGAAAAAACCCTTACAGTGCTGTCATATGTGCAGCCAAACTCTTTTGAAGACAGCTATTATGATGTAAATAAAAAATTTGCAAACGGTGAAGGTTCTATGTACATTATGGGAACATGGGCGTTAACGATGATCGAAAAGTCGAATCCTTATTTAAATTATGGCATTTTTCCGTTTCCAGTATCGAATCAAACGGATCAAAATGTATTGGGTGGAGTTGATATCGGCTTTGCCATTTCAGCTGATACGAAACATCCTGAAGAAGCGAAAGCGTTTTTATCGTTTTTAATAAAAAAGGAAAATGCCCAAAGAATTTCCAGTTTTGAAGGTTCGATTAGTGCTGTTAAAGGGGTTACAAACACCCATAAAGAAGGTCATTTAATAAGAGCAAAAATTGCAAGCGGGCAAGTGGTAAATTGGCCAAATCATTACTGGGCAGGAGGGACTGCTGCAGAATCCGAGTTTCGAAAGCATACGGCACAGTTTTACTATGATCAAAATATGGATGTTTATCTTAAGAATCTAGAAAAGATGTTTAACCGCTATTCGAATGCTAAATAAAAGAATTAGGTGCCGTTATGTTAAAATTTCAGCATAAGGTAATTATAGCCTTTATCTGTTTTGTATTAATTCCGATTATTATACTAGGGGTTGTTTCTTACAAAATTTCATCCACCACATTACAAAAAAATATTAGTGAGCAAATGATTCAAACTTTAAAGGCGGTTGATCGAAATTTATTAGCTGCTGTTTCTGAAGTGAATTCCTTTTCTGATTATGTTGTTTCATCGAGTGCTATTCAGAACTATTTAAATACACAAAATACGTCCTCGATTTATGAATTCTACAGCGATCAGCAGGAAATCGCCGGAAAGATGTATGGAAATTCACAGATTGATAATCTCGTTCTTTTTACACTTGATGGGAATGTGATTACTTATACCGACGATAAGGTTACGAGCTTAGATGCCCTTCGCTCAAGTTTGTTTTTGGATGAGGTATTACAGCAGAAAGGTCGTCCGGTTTGGTTAACTCCATATGAAAATCAAAACCTTTTTTTTAGTCAGGATTATATTCTAACTCAATCAAGAGTCATAAAGGATATTAACACGCTTGATAATTTAGGGTATTTAATACTGCATGTAAAACTAGATTTATTTGATCCCATTTTTAAAAATATTTATGGAGGTCCCAGCCATGAATTGATTGTAAATAAAGAGGGAATTGTGCTTTATTCATTAAACCGGAATTTCATTGGTAAAAGTCTGGACATTCAAAGTTTTTCTGATTTTCCAACCAATAAAAGTGGTTACCTTACTGATGTATGGGACGATGAAAAAAGTTTGATTACTTATATACCGTCTAGTTTTGAAACGGGTGGTAACTCACAGCTCTTCCTAGTTTCAATAAAGCCTTGGAAAACTATTGCCAGTGATATCGTCAATATCCGAAACACCATGTTAGTCGTTGTTGGGTTTACGGTGTTAACTGCGGGTATATTTAATTTATTGTATTTAAAAAGAATTTCTCGTTTTATTCATGAACTGTTAATAAGGATGAAGCAAGTTGAAAGTGGCAGGCTCAGCAAACGAATGGGAAGATTTAATTTTCAAGAATTACAAAACATTTCGCAGGGCTTTAATAACATGATCGGAAAACTTCAACAATTGATGAGCGACATTGAGACTGAACAGGAACGCAAGCGAGAGGCTCAGTTTAGAGTGCTGCAGCAGCAAATCAATCCTCATTTTTTATACAATACCCTTGAATCAATTAATGCACTGGCTGCTTCAAATGGGCAAAGGGAAATTAGTAAAATGACGATTAACCTCGGTAAGCTGCTGCGCATTAGCATTAATGGTGGATATGAAGTGAAAGTAAAAGATGAGATCCGTCATGTAATCAGCTATCTGGAAATACAGAAAATAAGATTTGATAATCGTTTTTCTTTCGAAGTAGATGTAGAGGAAGAACTGAATAATTATCCGGTCCTTAAACTAATTCTGCAGCCGCTCGTAGAAAATGTATTAATCCATGCGTTTTCAAACAGAGATGATGAAGAAGGGCTGATTAAGATTAGAGGTACGGTTTCAAACGGCCATGGCGAGTTTTGGATTGAAGACAATGGTAAGGGTATTGATGGACGTGTACTAATGGAATTAAATAAGTGGAAACTAGAAAATCATCATACTCAAACAAGTAATGGTCACGGTGTACGCAATGTTGATGAGCGGATAAGACTTTTTTATGGAGAGAAATATGGTCTCATCATTTGTTCGGCGAAAAATGAGGGTACATTAATTAAAATTTCATTTCCGATTAAAGGTGGTTAAATGGGATATAAAGTAGTAATTGCGGATGACGAAAAGTTAATCTTAAAAAATCTTGCACAAATCATCGATTGGCAGGGATTAGACTGTGAAATCATTGGGACAGCTCAAAATGGACAAGAAGTCATGGGGATCATCGAAAATCAACAAGCAGATCTTCTATTAACAGATATTTCAATGCCTGAAATGAGCGGGATTGAACTGTTAAAGACATTAAATCAGATCGATAATAAGCCAATGGTTATTTTAATAAGCGGTTATGATGATTTTGAATATGCAAAAGAAGCAATTAAAAATAACGCGTTCGACTATATTTTAAAGCCGATTGATTATGACGAATTGGAAGATTGCGTTAAAAGAGCGCTTAACAAATTAAAAGAGCAAAAGGTAAGTGTTTATCGACATGAGAAAAATGCAATCTATGAGCTGATTACATCAGGGAAAGTGGACGCTCAAATCAACAACAAGCAAGCTTTTTATTTCTCAATGATCCTAAAAAACTATAAGGAAGATATCGAATTAATTCTTACAAAAAGTAAAGACTTCCTTTCTAAGTGGAATGCGAACCTATTTGTTTACACGCTGTCAGATAGAGAAGTGATGGTAGTCGTTGAAATGGCAAAACACTTCATCAATCAAGCAGTGGATATTACGGATGCATTTTCACAGCAGCTTTTTCATGCAGGCTCTGATCAGTGCATCATCTCGGTTGGTAAAGTCGTTGAGCAGTTATTTGAAATAAAGCATTCCGTTGATGCTGCCAAGGAATTACTAAAATATGATAACTATATAACCGGCAATATTCTGACAGAAGAGCGGCTAAAGAAGGAATATAAGCCCAGCCAATCAGCTGCAGATATGATGGAAGAGGCGCTCGACTATATCCGAAATAACTTTCAAACAGATCTTGGTATGGAACAGATTGCCGAACATGTAGGATTAAGTGTTAGCTATTTTAGCCTGCTTTTTAAACAAAAAACCGGTCTTACCTTTCTCGATTATTTAACAAATGTCAGAATGGAATATGCATGCCTTTTCCTGCAAAATACAGATCTTAAAACATATGAAATTGCCGAAAAAGTCGGCTATACCGATCAGCGCTACTTCAGCCAAGTATTTAAAAGGAAAATGAAAAAAACACCAAGTGAATATCGTAAACTAGTAAAAAATAATGAAGCCTCTCCCTACTAGGTGATGAGGCTTTTTTGTTTATTGCCTTGTGCTTGTTGCTGATAAGCGGGCACCTTACTCTTTTCTTTTTCAATAATAAGAATTTAAACATTTTTTAGAAAAATGCCGCATTTCGAAGGCGCTTTAATTACCTTATCATTAGCTTATGAAAGCGCTAAACTAACTCACAATTCAACAATGAAAGCGCTTGATAAGATATTAAGAGAACAAGGGGGAGAAGTATGAAAAAGTTAATGTTGTTTGTTTCAATACTGTCTTTAGTCTTTTCGTTAGTAGCATGTAGTTCTGACAAAACTAGCAGCAGTGACAAAATTGTAGTTTGGACACAAGCCGCAGCAGATCATCCAGAAGGAAAGATGTTTGCTGACCGGGTAAAGAGCTACAATGAGGCTCATCCAGATGGACCTAAAGTCGAAATACAAAACATCACACGTGCAGGAGCTGGTTCAGGCTATATAGATAAGCTGAATGCAGCAATTACAGCAAATGACATGCCTGATATTTTCACATTAGACGGACCTGATATTGGGGCTTACGTTGATTCAGGATTACTTGGTGAACTAGATGAATACATGAGCGAAGGATTCAAAGATGGATTCACGCAAGCGATTATCGACCAAGGAACAGTGGACGGAAAATTCTATGGAATGGGTTATTCAGACTCAGGCGTAGCTATCATGTATAACGAAGACATGATCAATGCATTACCTGAAGATGTAAAAGCATTAGTTCCTTCACTTGATCAAGACTGGACATGGGATCAATTTATTGAGTTATCAAGAAAAGTGGACGAGTTCGCAAAAACGACGGATGATCCAGCGTTTGCAAATTATGAAATGGCTGTAAGTTTATTACTAACAGACATTCCTGCAGGTGCCTATGAATTAGGAACATACTACTTCACACCACTTCTTTGGGGAAATGATGCAAACATTGTCGCTGAAGATGGTGTAACAGTTGATGGCGTATTAAACAGTGACAAAAGTGTAGAAGCATTAACAAAGTATGCACAATTATTTGCTGAACCAGCACTTGCTAGTGCGACAGAATCCGAAAAAACATTCCATACAGGAAAATCAGCACTATCTGTTAGCGGATTCTGGTATGTAAATGAGCTTATCAATAATTATCCTGACTTAAAATTCAAAACGGTTCGTTATCCAAAAATGAGTGAAAACTTGAACGGGTTATACACACCATCAGGATCTTGGGCATTTGTTCGTAACGGACAAGAAGAAGACGAAGATCGCATCAAGCAAATCGTTGAAGTCATGGAATGGTTAACTAACGACGAAGCATCAAAGGAATATTTTGCTAAAAACGGTTCTATTCCAACAAGAATCAATTCCGTGGATGCAATTGATACAAATACTGACAACCCATATCACAACGATGCATGGTCAGTATTAAAGTATCAAGTGGAAAATACAAACAAATCTCGTCCTGTATCCCCAGGATATCCTTATCTTTCTGAAACCTTTGCAAAAGACGTCATTCTTAAAATCGCTCAAAACAAAGCGACAGATGAAGCAACAATCAAGAAATATTTAGACGATGCAGCGAAGAAAATTGAATTAGAATTTGCAAAGTACAAAAAATAATCGTTTGTAAAAGTAAGAGGTGAGGCGAGGACCTCACCTCTTACGCTTTTTTAAAAGGGGTGTGAACTATGAAGAAATTTATCAAACGTTTTGTAAAAGTGAGAAATACAACCGAACACTTCAGACATAGCGAACATTATAAAACAAGAGATATCGTGTCCGCTTACGGATTTTTAACACCTGCTTTAATTCTAGCGATTCTTTTCATTGTATTACCAATTATTTTAGCGTTTACGTACGGCTTTACGGACTACTATTTATTAAAACCAAACGACAAAGAATTTAATGGACTTGAAAACTTTAAGCGAATGATGACAGATGAAGTGTTGATCCAAAGTTTTAAAAACACGATTAAGTTTGTGGTATTTGTTGTTCCTCTGCAACTGTCGATGGCACTTGGACTTGCGCTGATTGTCAACAAAAAAATCAGAGGCGTAGGGTTCTTCCGTACCGCCTATTTTTCACCAGCTGTTTTATCACTTGTTGTCATCTCAATCCTATGGACGGTCATGTTAAACCCAACATCTGGATTAATGAATGAACTCCTTGCGAATGTTGGGATTTCAAAGCAGCCTTTCCTCTCAAGTGCCTCTCAAGCAATGTATACGATCATTGCGATCTCTGCATGGTCAGGGTGTGGGTATCAAATGATGATCTTTTTAGCAGGACTTAAAAATATTGATGGAAGCCTTTATGAAGCAGCGGACATTGACGGAGCCAATGCGTTCCAAAAGTTTTTATTTATCACCATTCCGTCATTAAAACCCATTCTGATGTTTTTAGTGATCACCACCACGATTCAGGCGTTTAAACTCATTGTTCAACCGATGGTTATGACAGGTGGAGGTCCGGATTACTCAACGATTACCATTTTGCAATACATTTATGAGTATGGATTCCGTCACCGAAACATTGGATATGCAAGTGCCATTACATTAGTATTCACGATTTTCTTAGTCGTTATCTCAATCATTATTAAAAAGCTATTTAGAGAGGAGAAAGCAGCATGAAAATTGTAAAGAAAACCTTGTTTTATATCTTGGCGTCTCTTGTGGCATTACAATTTTTACTTCCTCTTATTTGGATGATTCTTTCTTCATTTAAAATCGATGAAGTGATTTACAGAGATATTGATACAATCTTTGCCTTTGTTCCAAGATTTTCTGATCTTTCGTTTGATTCCTATGTGGAGTTATTAGGTTTTTATAACATCTTTAAGAACGTTGGAAATAGTTTGATTTATGCATCCGTTACAGTGGTTGTAGGATTAACCATCAATTCATTGGCAGGATATGCTCTAGCAAGATTTAAATTTCCATATAAAGATTGGATTTTAATTTTTATTATCGCACTTATGATTGTGCCAATTGAAGCGACCATTCTTCCCTTGTTTTTAGTGGTAAATGAAATGGGATTAATCAACACGATTCCAGGTTATTTGATGCCATTTATCATCAATGTGATGAACATATTCTTATTCAGACAACATTTCTTATCCTTCCCTGGTGAATTGATTGAATCAGGAAAAATTGATGGACTAAGTGAAGTAGGATGTTTCTTTCGAATCGTCATGCCATCAAGCTTAACTATGTATATTACAGTTGGAATTTTAACGTTCTTAGCATCATGGAACGATTTCTTATGGCCGGTTATGGCGTTATCAAACGCAGATTTGATGCCAATTCAAGTTGCCCTTAATGCGGTTTTTGCTGACACGTATAACATTTTCACAAGTCACATGATGGCAGCACTAACAATCGTAACGATTCCAATTGTTATTCTTTATATCATTTTCCAAAAATACATTGTGGAAGGTTCCATGCAAAGTGGAATTAAATAAAAGAGGTGCCCTATGAATCGACTACAAAAAGCAAACGACTATATCAAAGAAAACAAACATAAAACCAATAACCGCCCCCTTTTTCACTTTTCACCAGAAATCGGATGGCTCAATGACCCAAATGGTTTTTCCTTTTACAAAGGGAAATACCAGCTCTTTTATCAGTATTACCCGTATGACATTGTATGGAATGACATGCATTGGGGTCATGCAACAACAAATGATTTTGTCAATTGGGAGTACCTTCCCGTAGCGATGGCCAATGACAAAGCGTATGATGCAAACGGATGTTTTTCTGGAAGTGCAATTGAAAAGGATGGGAAGCTCTATCTCATTTATACAGGTCATATTGATCCTAACTTAGGGTTTGATAAAGATGAATCACAAATTGCTGAACGTCAGTGTGTTGCAGTATCAGACGATGGTATCCATTTCGAGAAATACAAATTAAATCCTGTAATTGGAGAAAAGGAATTGCCAGAAGGGTATCTCATTTGTGATTTTAGAGACCCTAAAGTGTTAGAGCGTGACGGGATATACTACTGTGTATTAGCGGTAAGAAACGCGGAACGACGTGGTGAAATCATCATGTTCCAATCAAAGGATTTACTACAGTGGAGCTTTCATTCTTCTATTTTTCAATTGCCATTTGAAGAAAATACGTTACTAGAATGTCCAGATCTCTTCCACTTAGACGGAAAAGATGTGCTAATTTTCTCAGAAATGCCATGCGACCCTGAATTTGACGGAGAAGTAGAGAAAAAGACGTCTTATGTGATTGGACACTTGGATTTTGAAAACGGAGCATTCACTCCTGAGTCAAAGGGTTTGCTAGATTATGCAACGTTTTACGCACCTCAAACAACGGACGGTCAAAACGAAGAGAGACTTTTAATTGGATGGATGCATCGTTGGACAAAAGCAACACCACCAAAAGAGTACGGCTATAACGGCATGATGAGTTTACCAAGAAAGTTACACATCAAAAACAACACATTGATCCAACAAGCCTATATTAGCCATGACGATTATTTCACACCCGTTGCTGTTCATGAACATGTTTCATTAAATGAGGACTTGCAAATTGAAAGCGGAAGAACAGGATATTTATCCCTATCACTTTTATCTAATAGTGAATCGTTTGTTGTTGAATTAAACAAGAAAGATAAAACAGCAACACGCGTGAGTGTGGATCCATCATCCAATTCTGTTGTGATTACTTCTGATTATGGAGATAGTGAACCAATTACCGTACGTGACTGTTTTAACAATGAAGAAAACACACTAGAATTTTATGTGGATCTTCATTCAGTTGAAATCTTTGTGAATAAGGGAGAAAAAGTCGTAACATTTACGGCATATGAAAAAGAAAAAGGAACAAGCATTATCCTTTCAGGAAAAGGAGCCCAAATAAAAGAAGTTCGTTACGAGATGTTTAGTTCTTAATAAACGAAATAAAACAGCTCTGTTTAACAACAGGGCTGTTTTATTTATACATATAGGAGGAAAATCTATGAGCAATTGAAGAAGGAGTCCTAAGGAAGCAGCCAGAAGATACATATGAAGGACACTGTCCGTATCATAACACATGTTTTGACGGACTAGCTGCAGGACCTGCCATACAGCTCGTAAAGGACTTTTAATACTTTCAGGTTTAACACCAAAAAAATTTTGGGTAAAACCACCATCTACTTTGAATTCTTGCCTTCATAGCCTAGAAGATACGTCAATAAAAATCCAATCGCAAAAGCAGCGCCAATTCCAATTAAATATTCCCAAACTGGTGTAAATGCAGGAATGGAAAGTACACTTGGAAGAACAAAGTCATTCATTACAACTCCGACACTTCCATTGATTGCCCCGCCTATTGCTGCCGCAATGATAACATATATCATGGTTTTTCGGTAGCGAAGGATGATACCATAATTGATTGCTTCGGTTGTTCCGGCCAATGCGCCAGGAACGATTCCGCTTGCTGCTAGAGCCTTCAAATCTTTATCACGTGTTTTTAGGAAAACAGCCATTCCGATTCCCACTTGTGCAAATGGAGCTGCCGCCGCCATGGCAATAATAGGGTCTGGACCCGTTGCCAGATTGACAATAGCTAATGGAATAATGGTCCAATGCAAGCCCATAATGGTTAGGAACGTCCAAGAAGCACCTAAAACAGCCCCTGCTAAAAGTCCGCTTTTGCCGCTTAGGAAATTAATGACCGAACCTAATCCTTCTCCTAGAAGAGTACCGATAGGACCAAACACCAGCATCGTTAGTGGAACGAGAATAATTAATGAAATCATAGGGTTGATAAACATTTGGATATCTTTATAAATAACTTTCTTTAAGAAGCGATCTACACCTGCATACACAAACATTGCAATAAAAATTGGAAAAACAGTAGAAGAATAATCTGCTAATAAGACTGGAAGGCCAAAAAAGTCGATGGTCTTCACATCGTTTTCAACAAGGTGCATAATTTCAGGAGTCAGAATAGAGGCACCAATAACACCGCCTACATATCCGTTTGCACCCAATTTAAGCGCAATGGATATTCCGAGAAACAAGGGAAGAAAGTGAAAAATGGCATCTCCGGCAGCTGATAAAATAATATAGGCACCGCTTTCATTGGACAGCCAGCCGATAGTGTTTAATACCGATAATAATGCTTTTAATAGACCAGCACCGGCAAGAACGCCGATAATTGGGGCGAAACTTCCTGAGATAACACCTAAGACTTTAGCCAATTTCGTTTCTTTTGTCTGATTGGGTGAATGTATTTGATCAGGATGAATTTGTTTTTGATTACTCATAGTTGTTTTTCACACTCCCATATCCTTTATCTTTTGCTTTAGTTTCCGGTATTACTATCACTTAAATCATAAATATTTTTTAACGCTTTCATTTTACATAGTCTTGATTGAAATCGTTTATGCAATATTAGTATAATGAACTCAAAAATTTATCAGTAGGATTTATTTGATAATATCTGGACAGAAAATGTTTTTTTGCAAGTGTCCATTTGGAGGAACGTCACCTGGAACAATCAAAAATCGTCTCAACAGCAATGAAAATACAACATATAACCAATTTAAATACATATGTATTGAATCGAAATCGGGAGCTTGTTTACCATTATGAAATGATTATTATCCCAGCCTTCATGCCGGGTTCAAGGAGGAGAGATGTTTTATTTTTGTATGACACTATCGAGCAGCGAGGACAACTGTATTCCTATATAAATGAATGGGACTTACACTATTTCGGATATTCCTTCTTCGAAAGGGATGAAGTCTATACCATTATTATCGGCCCTTATTTTGACAAGACACCGAATTTATTCCTTTTGTCAAAGGAATATCGTCTCTCAGGAACACAACGTGAGGATTTAAGGCTGATAGCAGTTAAAATTGATGTACTAACTGTTGACGAGGCAAGCAGTTATGGAAGTGTCCTTCAGCAGTTTATAAACATGATGGAGCAGGAATTGGCCCCAGTCGTTATTTTTTCTAAAAAAAGCAGCGGTTCTGTTCTCAATCAGGAGGACCACCTTAACGTTGATGAAGAAGCCGAAATCGTTAAATTGAGGTATAAGACGGAAAAAAATTTTATGCATGCGGTTGAATGTGGAGATAAAAAAACGGCGCTGGCACTCATTAATTCTCAAAATATGCTGTTTTCTTTTTCAGAACGTTTTCCAAATCAGCCGTTGCAACGACTCAAAAATGTGGCCATTATACTAAATACTCTTCTGCGGATGGCGGCAAGAAATAGTCATGTACCTGCCATTATGATTCACCGGATTTCAGAAAAGTTTGCCTATGATATTGTAAAGGCGAATCAAGTTGAAACACTGCAGCAGTTAGAAGATCGAATGATTGAGGAATATTGCGATTTAGTTATCTCAAACTCATTAAGTAAATACACCTATATGACTCAACAGGTGATTGAGTACATCCACAGTTTTTATAATCAACCAATCATTAAAGAAGAGTTGGCAGCAAAACTGTCTATCCATCCTAGTCATCTGTCCCGCAAATTTAAAGAAGAAACAAAGATGACACTAACTGCTTACCAGCAGATGTTACGAATTAACCAGGCTAAACATTTGTTAAAAACAGAGAATCTAACTGTTGAGGAAATTGCCTGGACGATAGGCTACGAAGATCCTTCCTACTTTGCAAGAGTCTTTAAAAAGGAAACAGGAAGGTCTCCCTCTCAATATCGAGATGAGGCTGTAGAATAAGAAAAGTAAAGTAGAAAGGTTAGGAAATGGAGAAGGGACATAACCAGGGGCAAGGGTTCCTTTAATTGGAGGAACAATTTTTAAGATAAAATCGTGCTTTTAAAAAGCCCCCTAAATTTCTCCTTATCTTCTGCTGTGAAAGGTTTTGGACCCTTTGTACGCTTTCCGCCTTTTCGAGCCATTGCACTCAAATAACGTGTTTGTAATAATTGGTCAATGTTTTCATTTGTATAGGTATACCCAGTATGGTGAAGAACTGTACACCCTTTTGCCAATCCTAAAGAAGCGAGACCATAATCTTGGGTAATGATTATATCACCTGTTTTTGCTAACTTCATAATCCGATAATCCGCCGCATCTGCTCCAGAATCGACATATATCGTTTCCACACCTGATGGTTGTTCCGCAGTCGAAAAATGAGAAAAGCTAGTAACTAGAATTACAGGTATATCAGCCTTGGTACCTTCTGAGATAATAATATCCTTTACCGGACAAGCATCTGCATCAACATAAATTTTCATCATTATCTCTCCTATAAATTTTATGGGAACTTCAATTAAAGAAACACATGGTAGAGAGGGATAGTGCGATTAGTCATTTCCACCTCATTAAGAAAATATACAACTCTTAGAGGTGGAGTAAGAATAAGAAAAGTATATCACGCTATCCAGATTAGGACTGAGTGATTTTTTAAATAATGGACAAATTATCAATGTAGTATCCAGCTTCGTTGAAGGGGGACAAAGCCTTGAATGAAAAAAAGGTCGTTGGAGAAAAAGCTGTAGAGTACGTAAAAGATGGGATGGTAGTTGGACTGGGTACAGGGTCAACTGCATTTTATTTCATTACTAAACTTGGCGAATTAGTACAGCAAGGACTAAGCATTAAGGGAGTCCCTACTTCTAAGCAAACAGAAAAATTAGCAAGTGAACTTGGCATCCCACTTGTTTCATTCAATGAGATAGAGCAAATTGATCTGGCAGTCGATGGAGCAGATGAAGTCGATCCAGAGTTAAATCTCATTAAAGGAGGCGGAGGGGCGCTTTTAAGAGAGAAAATTATCGCAAAGGCTTCTAAGACTTTTATTGTCATTGCGGACTCCCACAAAAATGTAGATACATTAGGATTTTTTCCACTGCCAATAGAAGTGGTCCCATACGGATTTAAAATGACAATGAAGCATATCCGAGATCTTGGCAGCACAACGAAGTTACGACAGCATCAGGGGAATCCTTTTTTAACTGATAACGGTAACTATATTGTGGACACCAGTTTTCAAAAAATTAGGCAGCCAAAAGAATTAGAGAAAAATCTAAACCTCATACCCGGCGTGGTGGACAGTGGCTTATTTGTTGAAATGGCAGATGCTGCTATTACCATTATTGATAAAAAACTTGTAACCCAAGTTCGTAAATAGTGTTAGCAGAGAATTCGAAATCAAAAAGGGTGCACGAAATTTGAAACAATGGTTTACTTTTTAAAAATTCATGGCTGATAAAAATTGACTGAGATTGCTTTGTTTAAAATATTCAAATTATAAAGAAATTAAAGGGATTCTGCATTGCTTTAGGAATGAAAATGGTCGGAAGATAAACTTTAGTTCTCATAAAAAGCAACACCAGTCATTGCATTGTCCTTAATAATAAGCTATCGTTCATCTAGAGGATGGCGCCTTGCTGGTAAATTTGTGGACACATAAGAGTCGATTTTAGTGGACAAGCTGTCGAAAAGAGTTAAAATAATCATATATTTATAAAAATTGGAGGAAAAGATTAATGAAATTTTTTATCGATACTGCAAATCTTGAAGAAATTAAAAAAGCCTATAAAATTGGCGTATTATCAGGAGTAACAACAAACCCGTCTTTAGTAGCTAAAGAAGGCGTGAAATTTGAAGATCGTATTGCTGAAATTTTAAATGCCGTACCAGAGGTTGAGTCTGTTTCAGCAGAGGTAACACCAAACGCGTTGACAGCTGAACAAATGATTGCGGAAGCAGATGAGCTTATTAAAATTAACGGTGGCGATAAGAATATTACCATCAAACTTCCAATGACACTTGATGGGTTAGAGGCTTGCCGCTATTTAACTAAAAAAGGTGTTAAAACAAATGTTACACTTATTTTTAGTGTGAACCAAGCATTATTGGCTGCGCGTGCAGGAGCTACATATGTTTCACCTTTCTTAGGCCGTTTAGATGATATTAACGAAGATGGTGTAGAATTAGTTGCAAAAATCGCAAAGATGTTCCAGGTTCAAAACTTGGATACACAAATCATTGCAGCATCAGTTCGTCATCCTGACCATGTTACTCGTGTGGCGTTGGCAGGAGCTCATATTGCAACCATTCCATTTAAGGTTATTGAGCAATTATCAAAACATCCATTAACAGATCAAGGTCTTGAAAAATTTGCTGCTGACTGGAAAACTGTTTAATCTCGTATACATTTCACTCCTAAAGAGGGGTAACGTCGCAAACACTCTTATCTTAGTCAAAGATAAGGGTGTTTTTTTCTATGAATGAGAAAAATATCTTAGTTGACAAATGAAAAAGATAATATATAATAAAAATATCTCAATTTAAAGATATTCAAAGTTGAGATAAAACTTGTGGCACTAATCTGTCTACGTTTTAAAGAAAAGTTGTATTTGACTTATTAGTAAATTTGTATTACCATTATCTCGAATTCGAGATTAATTAATTAAAAGTATTGGCAGGAGGTGGAAATATGGAAAGGAAATGTTCAAACCAGCCATTTTTACTGTTAATGCAAACCTCAAAAGCGATTCAGGAACGAATTAGAGATGAAATGTCCATAAATAATCTTAGTATTACCGAATTTTCTGTTTTAGAGGTACTTTACTACCAAGGAAAGCAAACCATACAACAGATTGGAAATAGAATCCTAATCTCTAGCGGTTCGATGACGTATGTGATAGATAAACTTGAGGAAAAAGGAATCATAAAAAGAAACGACTGTAAAGAAGACAGGCGGGTTATTCATATAACCTTAACTGCTGATGGCATGGAATTGATGAAAAATATCATGCCGAAGTATCAAGAGATGGTTGATTCCTTTTTTGAAGATATAACAGATGATGAGTCCATGTTAATGATCAATTTTTTAAAGAAAGTACAAGCCAAAGTGAAATCATAAATTTTTTTAAATTAATATCTCGAAATTGAGACAAACAACAACTAGGAGGAAATTAAAATGATAAAAAATGAAATTGGAGCACTTATTTTACGCGTTACATTAGGAGCACTATTTTTTATTCATGGAGTTGTAAAGTTTCAAGGTGGTATAGAAAACACGGCAGGCTGGTTTGAAAGTCTTGGCTTACCAGGAGTTATGGCATATGGAGTTGCCTTACTCGAGATTATTGGGGGTATCCTATTAATTGTTGGATTGGCAACAAGACTAGTAGCTGCTTTGTTTGCCTTATTAATGATTGGAGCAACATTAAAGGCAAAATTAGCCATTGGATTATTAGGGAATGGTCAAATGGCCGGTTATGAATTAGATTTAGCATTCTTAGTTATTGCGGTTTATCTTGTTATTAATGGAAGCAAGTTATTCTCATTAAGTAAGCTGCTATTTCATCGTGATTCAGCGAACGCAAAGGCACTTTAAGAAATCTGTCTATTACGTAGAATATATATAATTATTCTGATGGGATTAATCATACCAGGACTTTATTAGTATCTCTATGGTATCTAAAACATAAATATACTATGCGAGTTTGATTGACAATAATAATAGATTAATATATTATCAATTCGAGATATATGATTTAAAAATAACTTTAATAAAGGAGATTTAAATATAATGAATGTATTAGTAGTAAAAGCAAATAACCGTCCAGCTTCCGAGGCTGTATCAAGTAAAATGTATGAAACTTTTATGGAAAACGTTGAAGGTGTGAATGTTACGACTTTCGATGTTTTTGCTGAAGATATGCCCTATTTTGGTCAAGATTTATTTAATGCTTTCGGCAAAGTACAATCAGGCGAAGAAATGACAGACCTAGAAAAACGTCTTTTAGCTGCAAAACAAAAAGCAATGGATGCTCTTACAGCAGCTGATTTAGTTGTATTCGCATTCCCATTATGGAACTTAACAATCCCAGCACCATTACAAACGTTCATTGATTATGTATACCAAGCTGGTTTTACATTCAAGTACGATGAAAATGGTCAACTTGTACAATTAATGAAAGATAAAAAAGCAGTAATCCTAAGCGCACGCGGCGGCGTTTACTCAACACCAGAAGCAGCACCAATGGAAATGGCTGCAAATTATATTAAAAACGTGGTTGGCGGCGTATTCGGTATGGAAATCATTGACGAAGTTATTATCGAAGGTCATGCTGCAAATGCAGCCCAAGCTGAACAGATTATTGCTGAGGGTCTAGAAAAAGTAAAAGAAGCAGCAAAGAAATTATCACCAGTAGCAGTATAATATTGAACTAAACCATAAGTAAGGCGCTTGGAATAAACCATATTCCAGCGCCTTTCTTTTTTTACCTGAAATGTTGATTGATTTTTTGACATGTGTTGAGAAGGGCACTAACCAGCCTTTCTTCATTCCCATAAAAACGTATAGATGGAAGCGGAATGGAGACTGCACTCCGATTACCCAATCGATCTACTACAACAGCCCCAACTGCACAAACACCTTCAATATGCTCTTCTCTTGTAAAAGCAACTCCTTCTCTTCGGACAGTTTCTAACTCCTGTAACAGTTCATTCCGATTCGTAATGGTTTTAACCGTATACCGTTTTAGCTCTTCCGGCAGCAGGTTTTCAACTTCAGCTATAGACAGCGAAGCGAGAATAGCTTTGCCGTTTGCTGTGCAATGCAAAGGAAAAGAGGCACCAGGCTGTGAGGTTGCTTGCAGGGGGTGAGCCGCAATAATTTGATCAACGAACAGAACTTTACCATTATCTAATATAGATAAATCGACCGTTTCATTAATCATATTAGAAAGCTCGATTAAAAATGGTCTCAGTTCTTCTCTTAAATCACTATGTACAGCGCCAGCAAGTCTTGCAATCTCTGGCCCAAGGCGAAAGCCGCTAGTAGGAGATGCTGCTGTGACTAGGTATTCTTGCTCTAATGCAGCTACAATTCTTTGGACGGTTGATCTAGGCAGGTCGACCTCTTTTGCTATTTGTGTAAGGCTTAGTCCTTTTGGATGCTCCTTAAGCGTCCGCAGTATTTTAGCTGCACGCGTTATAACTTGGATACTAGATGCTTTATTTTGATTTTGGTCGTTGTCGTTCAAGATATACACTCCATCCTATAACATTTCTTATATAAAATAGTACGATTAAAATTTCAAATTCAACAAATTCAGAAAAGCTATGCATATATCATCTATAATAACAAAATTATCAAGAAAGAATAATTGACAGGTTCTTTTATAATAAACTATATGAAGGAGAACGGTTGAGATGAAAAGGGAATTCGGGTTTGCTATTGTCGGAACCGGGCTCATTAGTACCACGCATTATGAGCAAATTTCAGCGATTGAAGGAGCAAAAGTGGTTGCTGTATATTCCAGAAGTGAGAGTAAAGCAAAATCCCTTGCGGAAAAGGCAGGCGCAGATTGGTATATAGACTATCAAGAAATGCTAAAGAGAAAAGATATAGATATTGTATCGATTATTACACCAAGCGGCACTCATGCTGATATGGCAATAGAGGCTGCGCGGGCAGGAAAGCATGTAATTGTTGAAAAGCCAATGGATATTTCCCTTGAAAAAGCACAGCAAATGATTGATGTATGCCGTGAACATGGTGTTAAATTGAGTGTTATCTCACAACATCGCTTTGATGCATCATCTGTGAGGATTAAAGCAGATATCGATTCAGGTCGATTCGGAAAAATGGTCCTTGGGCAAGCCTCTGTGAATTGGTATCGTCCTCAAAGCTACTATGATACTAGTAAATGGAGGGGAACAATAAAAATGGATGGAGGAGGTGTATTAATTAATCAGGCCATTCATACCATAGATTTATTTCAGTTCCTTATGGGAGAGGTGGAAAGTGTATATGCACATACTGCCATATTAGCTCATGAAGGAATTGAAGTGGAGGATGTGGCTGTTGCCACAGTGAAATTTAAAAATGGCGGATTAGGAATCATTGTTGGAACTACAACTGCTTATCCGGGCCTGTCAGCCCGCTTGGAGATTATCGGAACTACCGGTACAGCAATAATTGAGAATGATCAATTAATAAAACATTATTTACGAAATCTAAATAATGAAAGTGAAGCCATCAACTTAGCGGATAATAAAAATCATAATGGGGAAGATCGTGATCATGCATCTGTTGATCCTTCAGCTCTTGATGGAGCTTCCCATCGGTTACAGTTTATTGATATGATAAATGCTGTACAGGAGGATAGAGAACCTCTTATAAATGGTGAAGAAGGATTAAAACCACTGAAAATTATTTTAGCTATTTATCAATCCGCACGTACAGGTCAACCTATACAAATAGAGAATTTATAGATGCAAAAAAAGGGTTGGGTGCCAAAATGGCCCCAACACCTCATAACGGAAAGCGTTATTGATATAACTTACCGCCAGATTCCTTAAACTCTTCAGCTTTTTCTTTCATTCCTTTTTCTATAGCTTCTATTGTATCAAGCTTGTTGGCGTTATTCCGAATATCATGGGAAATTCTCATGCTGCAAAATTTCGGTCCACACATTGAACAGAAATGTGCTGTTTTAGCCCCTTCTGCAGGTAGGGTTTCATCATGATATTCCAAAGCACGCTCTGGATCCAAAGATAAGTTAAACTGATCTCTCCAGCGGAATTCAAACCGAGCTTTTGATAAGGCATCGTCTCTTTTGTGTGCTCCTGGATGACCTTTTGCTAAATCAGCTGCATGTGCAGCTATTTTATAAGTTATAACACCTGTACGCACATCATCTCGATTTGGCAAACCTAAATGCTCTTTTGGTGTTACATAACAAAGCATAGCCGTTCCATACCAACCAATCATGGCTGCACCAATCGCAGATGTAATATGATCATAGCCAGGAGCGATGTCGGTTGTAAGTGGGCCAAGCGTATAAAAAGGAGCTTCCTTACAAATCTCCAGTTGTTTATCCATGTTTTCTTTTATAAGGTGCATTGGTACGTGTCCTGGGCCTTCAACCATTACCTGTACATCATGCTCCCAAGCAATTTTTGTTAGTTCTCCTAGAGTTTCTAATTCCGCAAATTGTGCTTCATCATTGGCATCCGCAATTGAACCAGGACGTAGACCATCTCCTAAGGAGAATGAAACATCATACGTTTTCATAATCTCACAAATTTCTTCAAAGTGAGTATATAAAAAGTTTTCTTTATGGTGGTGAAGACACCATTGTGCCATAATAGATCCACCTCGGGATACAATACCTGTTAAACGCTTTGCTGTTAACGGAACATAGCGTAAAAGAACACCAGCATGAATGGTGAAGTAATCCACGCCTTGCTCGGCTTGTTCAATTAAGGTATCACGGTAAACCTCCCATGTAAGGTCTTCAGCAACACCATTTACTTTTTCTAGTGCTTGATAAATAGGTACGGTACCGACAGGAACAGCTGAATTGCGAATAATCCATTCCCTTGTGGTGTGAATGTTTTTACCTGTTGATAGGTCCATAATATTATCAGCACCCCAACGTGTGGCCCATGTCATTTTTTCAACCTCTTCTTCGATAGAGGAAGAAACAGCCGAATTTCCGATATTTGCATTAATTTTGACATGGAAATTACGCCCGATTATCATAGGCTCTGCCTCTGGATGATTGATATTGGAAGGAATAATGGCTCGCCCTCTAGCTACTTCTTCACGCACAAATTCAGGTTTCATATTTTCCCTTATTGCGATAAATTCCATTTCAGGAGTAATGATTCCCTTCTTTGCGTAATGAAGCTGTGTGACATTTCTTCCTTTTTTTGCACGTAATGGTTTACGCTTTAAACCAGGAAAAACGTTATGATTGGCGCGAGGATCATTCTCATCCTGGTAACCATTGTCTTCAGGTTTAATTTCCCTCCCCGTATACTCCTCAATATCCCCTCGTTCATGTATCCATGTGCTTCGAAGAGCAGGGAGACCTTTTGTAATATCCACTGAATAATTAGCGTCCGTATAAGGTCCGCTGGTATCGTAGACACGAACAGGTGGATTTTCTTCTTCGCCGAAGGTGCCAGCTGTCGGACTGAGTTCAATTTCACGCATTGGAACCTTAATATCGGGCCGTGAGCCCTCAACGTAAACTTTTTTACTACCTGAAAAACTAGACATGATGGAAATACTTTTTTCGTTTAATGAAGTGGTTGACATAGTGTAAATCTCTCCCTTGTTTTTAAAATTAGAGGGCCGAGATCTAGAATAAAATACGTGGGTAAAAATGAAGTACATAAAAAAAGCCGGATTCCATAAAGGATGGACCGGCTTTGTATGTAGAAGTATACTCAATAAATATAGAGATTATGATTCTAACTTCCCCACGCTAGTATGATCTAGATCAGGTCCAAAGGGTCAAGAAACTTCAGAGTGTTTCCCTCTCAGCCCAACTCATTGGACTCCCCTAGTTATTACTATTAAGTTTGACTTTAGTATACAAGAGTTGCTAATAAAAGGAAACCTTTTTATAAAAATATAAATCTAAAAAACTTTATAATGAGACATTTCGTCTAGTCAAAGTAGTGGGAGATATGACAATCGAAGGAAGTGCCATAGAAGATAAAAAAACTCCTAATTGATGAAATCATGATATTTTAGCGGCATTGAAAGTTATAATAAATAGAATTTATCTAAAACGACTAGATTAATCAATCAGTACATAAATGAACACGATAACTCCCAGTAACAATATGAATATCGATGTTAAGAAACCATTGTTAACTAATGCTTTCCATAGCGATTTTTTCGAATTATTCATAATGTGACCCCTTATGTTTGGTAGTTAGATATTAACATAGTACGTATGGTGAATAGTAGTTTAATTTAAGATATTTTTTTAAGATTAATATTTCTGTTAGTAATGATATTCTTCTGAAATATTTGTTAAAAACGTTCTTCTTATTAGAAGTTGTCAACCCTCTTTTTAATACAAATACTGGTAATGGTTCATTAAAATGGAATACAGGTAGATTATGAATGAATATTCTTAAAGGCTTGTATTTTAGTGGAAAAATCTGATTTGGAGCAATAAATAATTAAGATTGTTTTACATATGTTAAATCCTCCCAAAAATATGACAAAAATCATATGTTACGATGAATTTGTTAAAAACGCTAACTTTAGGAGGATTTAAAATGATTAAGAAAAAGGCTCTTTTAACCATAGCTGCTGCAGCCGCAGTTTTAATGGCAAATCCAGCATTAAATAAAGCAGAGGCTGCTACTTATATTCCTGTTGTTCAGGAAAAGGTTTATGTGTATCAAGGATCAAATCTGAATGAAATTAATAGTGTAATAGAAAAATATCTAGCTAGTTTTGGATATAAATTTTCAGTTGAGCAGCCAGTGCAGACACAACCAAATCAACCAGCACCAACACAACAGCCTGCTCAGTCAACGACACCAAAACCTGAACAGCAACAGCCTGTGACAGAAACACAACCAGCTACAACAACACAAACGGCAAGTGCTTTAAGTGTTTATGAGCAAAAAGTGGTGGAGCTAACCAATCAAGAACGTGCAAAGAATGGCTTACCTGCCCTTAAAGTAGATTTAACACTTAGCAAAATGGCACGTGAAAAATCACGTGATATGTCTGCAAATGGCTACTTTAGCCATACAAGCCCAACATACGGTTCTCCATTTGATATGATGAAAAAATACGGGATCTCGTATCGATATGCAGGTGAAAATATTGCCATGGGGCAGCGAACTCCTGAAGAAGTGGTCAAAGCTTGGATGAATAGTGAAGGGCACCGCAAGAACATCCTTAGCCCGAACTTTAACTATATTGGTGTTGGATATGTTGCACAAGGAAATTATTGGACACAAGAGTTTATCGGTAAATAGATCTAATAAAAATGGCCTGGGGATAAAGTTTTTCCCCAGGCTTTTTTTAGTGCAATCTTATATATTTTGCAGTGTTTGTAGACTTTTAGAAAGAAATGAAAATCACTAATCGACAAAAAATTTTCTAGGAAATAAATAAAGTTGGTTTTACTAAAGGGGCGAATCTGACTTTAACTAAGCATTTGTTTAACAATATTTCCTCCAAATTATGTCGATAACCTAGTAAATATGTAAAGTAAAAAACAATAAATCGACATGTCCCTGTAATTCCTTTGACACAACCCTTTGGTAACCTATTTTTAAAATGCTGATTTTGGTTAGGAGACCATGAAATGAGAACGAGAAAAAGGCGGAGGCTTAACTGGCGAAATATAATAGGCTTGTTTTTATTTATTCTGCTTATTGCCGGTGGCATTTATGGGTTTACAGTCTATCATTCATTTAATAAGGCAGCAGCAACTATGCATGAACCGCTCGAAGACAAACAAAGTAAGAAGAAGCAGCCTGAAGCCTTAGAAAAGAAAGAACCATTTTCTGTTTTAATGCTTGGTGTGGATGAACGGGAAGGGGATAGCGGCCGTTCTGACACGATGATTGTGTTAACAGTAAACCCAAACAATAATTCTGTAAAAATGCTGAGTATTCCAAGAGATACCATGACAGAGATTGTCGGTAAGGGGACAGAAGATAAAATCAACCATGCTTACGCATTTGGCGGTGTTTCAATGGCGGTAGATACGGTCGAGGAGTTCCTTGATATTCCAATAGATTATTATGTGAAAATTAATATGGAAGGTTTTAAGGATATTGTTGATACCGTGGGCGGAATTAATGTCGAGAATGATCTTGCTTTTGAAGTAGAGGAATTTAATTTTCCTGCTGGTAAGATTCATCTGAATGGCGAGGAAGCACTAACTTTTATTAGAATGAGATATGATGATCCGAATGGCGACTTCGGCCGTCAAGAACGTCAACGCCAAGTGATTCAAGCAGTAATCAAAGAGGGTGCAAGCATCTCAAGCTTATCGAAAGCCCCGGATATCTTTCAAGCGATTGGCAGCAATGTCAAAACGAATCTTACCTTCGAAGAAATGATTAACATTCAAAAGAATTATAAAGAAGCTGGAAAAAACATCGAACAGCTGACCATACAATTAGAAGGAAAAATGATTGAAAATATCTATTATGGAATCGTAACAATAGCAGAACAACAGCGTATTCAAGATGAATTGAAATCACAATTAGAAATGAATATTGATAGCTGATTTTATTAGTATATAAATCCGATTAAAGGACTGGCGATGATTATCATACCCAGTCCTTTTTTCTATTCCTGAATGGTTAACTATACAAAAGAGTGTCATCACTGTTCGCCATATTAATTTTCATATAATGATAGGGGCATTTTCTTTACCAACTAATTTCCATACATAGAAAAATGAAAACATAAATATTAATAGGAAGGGTAAGAAACCCATTCTTAAATAAAGGGTGTGAAAAATGTTGGGGATAAGTGAAGGTGAACGTTCTTTGAATCGTTATATCAAGTCCACTTTTCAGGCACTAGTTCATGCTATCATTCCAACCCATCTTAAATATAAAGAGTATATAGGAACTGTTCACGTGGCAGGTGCACAGGAATTACATGTTTATGAGTATGTTATTTGGATATTAGATCATTCAATTTCTCTCCAGGTAAAAGAGCAGCTTAATTTAGTTAATAGTTCCATGTTGAAATCCACTGCTGAATTGCTGGACGCTGGAGCTGCCCAATTAATCCAGAAGGGGCAGATTCTTTATCCATTAAATGTAACAGCATATCCTAACGGCGGTCCTTTCTCTGCACTTTCGCCAATAGATAGGTTAAGGGCGATTACCCTAATAGAACGACTAGAAATTAATCTTAAAAACTTGAGTATTCCATACAAAAATAACCCGGGACTCGTTCGAAATATGATGGATGTACTAAATGAACTTCCCATGTTTGGCTACTATTCAGAATGGACAGCGTACGGAACAACACGACTATTTTCTCCTGAATATAGAAGAGTCGAATATTTTCCACTTGGATGGGAACTGACCCAATATCCAGGCCCATCTTTTGGATACCGGGATTTTCGCGGGTTCTTAGCCATCATCCAGCACAAGAAGGTGGTTGACTAATGGCTAATCAAGACGTGATTGTAATTGGTGCTGGCGGTGGAGGAGCAGTTATAGCTAAAGAGCTGGGAGAAAAGGGATTAAAGGTTTTGGTTTTAGAAGCTGGCCCCTGGTACGGGAATAAAAAGTGGCCCCATCCAAATTTACAGCCCGGAGGAGTATCCAGTTCCACAACAGATGATTTGGATGTCATGCTCTATAAACAATTGTTGAACAAGTTTGAAATGAATATGAATGATTTAGTTTCAGGAAGGTTTCGATGGGGACCGGCGGATCGAAGTCGTTCCCAATGGTTTCGGAACGCTAACCAAAAAGGCGTAATTTGGCAATGCTCCGGTGTTGGAGGAACAACCCAAACCTATACGGCTAATTGTCCCCGGGCATATCCAGCAGCAATCGATAATGTCTGGCCGATTTCTTACCGGGAACTTGTACCATATTATGAAAAGGTGGAAGCGACATTACCGGTGAACTTCGCTGCCACCACGGCAAAGGAAGAATTATTTTATTATGGTGCAAAGAAGGCTGGATGGAATTTGATTCCTACACTGGATGTGACAGGTCCAGGGTATAGGCCGCAGCCGAATGCCATTTTGCCTCCTAATGAAAATATCACAAATCCAAACATCACTGACGAACAATTATCCTGGATGGAAGGCTGTACGCTTGCGGGACATTGCATCAACGGCTGTCCACATGGCCCATCTATGGATAAAATTGCAAAACGGTCCACAAATGTCAGCTATGTGCCACTTGCCTTAAAAACAGGAAATGTCTGTATTAGACCAAATGCCTTTGTTATAAAAATAGTAACAGAAAATAACCCGTCAAAAGGGCTCCATGCTATTGGAGTCAATATTAGGGATACTTGGACGGGGGAGCAGGAAGAGCTAAGGGCAGAAATCATTGTAATGGCCTCCGGAAGCATTGAAAGTCCACGGCTTTGGTTAAATTCAGGACTGCCTGATAATCCATGGGTAGGGAGAGGATTGGTTAATCATTATATGGATTGGGTATCCGGAATATTTGATGAAAAAGATTTGATCCCAATATTGGGAACTTCAGATATTAATCCCTTTGTAGGGAATACATGTGGGGCAAGGATGGATTATCCCGGACTTGGAGCGCTGCAGTCGGTTGGGATGAGTCCGGGATTAACCGCTTCTTTCTATGGAGTGAGTGAGTCTGGATACTCTTTCCTAAACAAGCCTGACCTGAATGATCCATGGGATATAAAGGGGCGTCTATACGGTTATGAATTAAAAGAATCAATGGACGCCTACCGTAGAACTTTGAATATTTTGGTGAGTACCGATGATGATGTAGATCAGAGGAACGGGATTACTCTCGATCCGTTAATTAGTGATGAAAATGGATTTGTTCCTGTTGTGACTTATCAGCCAACCAAACAATCCAGCAGGAGACGAAGCGAACTGGTTAAAATGGCAGCAGACCTGTTACGAAAAGCGGGGGCAAAAAAAATAATATGGTCAAATTGGCCAACTGGAATGATGATTCATATTGAAAGTACAATGCGTATGGGCTTTGTCGTTAATCAGGATTGCGAATCATTTCAAGTAAAACGGTTATATATCGCTGACAACAGCGTCCATTACAATAGTTTGGGCGGGGTCAATCCTACCCTGACGACGCAGGCATTAGCTACCCGTACAGCGGAAAAACTATTTAAAAAGTATTTCAATTAGCATGCTTTATTGACGTAATGGAAAAGCTACCTTCATAACTAATAAAAGTTTGGTGGGATCTTTCAACATGAAGGTATTCGAACTAATTCAAGATATATTTCAACCATTTATGGACGGTAAGAAAAGACCGTTAAATGTGATGGAAGTTTCGAATCTATGGTTTTTTCTTTTAGGTACAGAAACAACGATGCGAAATGAGGAAATTGGGTACAATCTGGCCCAAGACCCGGAATTAAAACAAATTTTAAAGGATATAAGAGAAACCGTGCATATACCTATTAGAGACGAGCTTAAAGAGTTTCTTATGAAGGAAGGGGTCCCCTTTCCGCAATCAACACCGGAAAAACCGATAGGAGATTTTAGGAGTATTCCTGAGGGTGCTAAATTAAACGATGAAGAAATAGCTAATTTAATGTCCTATAATCTTGCTATGGGTGTTAATTATGCTTCTAAAGGGCTTACTGAATCTATTCGAGCTGATGTTGGATTAATTTTTTCAAAAATTATGTTGAGGAAAACAGCAGCTGGTTTAACTGTAAAACAGTATTTGGATAAGCATGAATGGCTTCGGATTCCCCCTTATTACAAAGCATAGGTTTTTAACATACTTTTAAGTCGCAGAGAAAATCTGTGGCTTTTTCTAATGCAACAATTAGTGCTGCGTTTAGGTTACTGTTCAAGGTAAGAAGAAAATCACAGTTACTGCAGCTTGTACAATAATTTATCTTTTCCCTACTAGTGCAAATATTGATAAAATAATAGATAAAGTTGAAAGTGAGGGATTTTATGTGCAGACTCAGGCGTTTAAGGTTAAATTAAGCACGGTCATCATTTTCTTCGTTTGTATAGTGGTACTTGTATCATTAATGATTACAGATTTATTGATAAGTAGTACGGTAAGTGAGAATATCAGAAAACATCAAGAGGAGAAAGCAAGGCTTGTTTCACGGTCGGTTGCAACCTCTCATATTATTATCGAGGCATTAGAGGATGACCAAAAATCTATGGAGATTCAGGAGTATACAAAAAGTATTCAGGCTGCCACTGACATGATGTTTATAACAGTTATGGATATGAACGGAATACGGAGGTCCCACCCTAATCCAGAACAAATTGGGAAACACTTTGTTGGCGGGGATGAAAAGGAGGCACTTAAAGGGAAAGAGTATGTATCAAGCTCCAAAGGGACACTAGGCGAATCCTTACGAGCCTTTACACCTATCTACAATGAGACTGGGGACCAGATTGGTGTGGCTGCGGTCGGAATTGCACTTGAAAGTGTAGAGGCGGCTCTGGGTAAAAGCCATCGAAGTATTCTTACGGTTACAATACTAGGGTTGCTTGTTGGTATCATTGGTGCTGTATTACTAGCGAGGTATATCAAGAGAATCCTATTTGGACTAGAACCTTTTGCAATTGCCAAGATTTTTGTGGAACGGAATACCATGCTTCAATCTGTACATGAGGGAATTATTGCGGTAGATAATGAACAAACCATTACGCTGGTAAATCGATCAGCAAGGCAAATTTTTAAAAAAGCAGGGCTTTCTAAGGACCCGGTTGGCATGAAAATCCATGAGTTTCTGCCATCAACAAAACTAGATCAAGTCCTGGAGAAAGGGAAACCTGTACTGGATGAAGAACAAATGATTAACGGGGTTTCCATCTTGGTTAATCGGGTTCCGCTTATTGTAAATGGCGAGGTAGTTGGAGCGATATCTACCTTTAGGGACAAGACCGATGTTAATCAATTGGCAGAGCAGTTAACAGGTGTGAAAACCTATGCGGAAGCACTCCGCGCCCAATCCCATGAATTTATGAATCGTCTTCATGTAATTCTAGGAATGGTTCAAATGAAGTGTTACGATGAACTATCAGATTATATTCGTGTGTTAGTCGGCCACCACAACCAAGAGCTCGGAAACATTACACAACAGATTAAAGATCCTGCACTGGCTGGTTTTCTTATGGGTAAATTAAGCTATGCCAGGGAAGAACAAGTGGAGTTTAACATTGACGTTCCTACGGTTATTCCTGAGCCAGTAAACCCTAAGATGACCCATGAATTAATTACCATTCTTGGTAATTTAATAGATAATTCCATTGAGGCTATGGTTAATTCTACCGATAAAACACTAGATGTTACCCTTTATTTTTCGGATAAGTTATTAACCTTGGAAGTTTCGGATTCAGGACCCGGAATTCCTGATGAAATTCAAAGGAATGTACTTGAAAAAGGGTATTCCACAAAAGGTGAAAACCGTGGTTTTGGCCTTTATCTCGTTTCAAAAAGCATTGAAAACGTAGGCGGGGAAATAAACATAGATTCTAAAGCTCTGCTTGGAACAGAGATTCATATCACCATTCCATATGAGGTTAAGGGGGGAAATCATGATTAAGGTTCTAATTGTTGAAGATGACCCGATGGTAGCGGAATTTAACAAACGATATCTAAAAGAAATAAAAGGTTTTAGTTTATTGGGCATTGTGCATAACGTTAAGGACGCCAAAGAGTTTCTTGAAAAGGAAAAGGTTAACCTCATTTTGCTTGATGTCTATATGCCAGGTACAAATGGCCTTGAACTGCTTCATTATATTAGAGAACAAAAGATGGCAGTCGATGTTATTCTCATCTCTGCTGCAGCTGATACAGATAAAATTCAAACAGCCTTAAGACTTGGGGTGACAGATTATTTAATCAAGCCATTTGAGTTTGAGCGATTTAGTCAGGCAATGGAGAAATATAAAGATAAATCTGCCTTATTTGAAAGAAAACAAGTACTTAATCAGGAAGATTTAGATGACAGAATTCTTCATGGTGATCAGAGGGCTTCTGGGGAATTAGCGCAGGTTTTGCCTAAAGGGTTAACCAATAGTACGCTGCAGAACATTATTAATGTGATTAAATCAAAGGATGGAACCCTTTTTTCAACCGACGAAATTGCCGAAAGTACATATATTTCCAGAGTGTCTGTACGAAAATACTTGAAATATCTAACCCAGCTTGGAGTCCTAGAAGAATCATTAACTTATGGAATTGGTAGACCAGTTTATTTTTACACATTGAAAAAGGATAAGCTAAAACAAATATCTATGTATCTATGAAAAAGTGGCAATTGCCACTTTTTTATTATTCAAGAATATAGGGCTACTCCCACCAAGCCAGAGAGTAGAATGACATAAACCGGATTCCACCGAAGTTTTAATAAGGCAAATAGGGATAGTCCAAAGATGATGACTAAGCTTATTGAACGGAAGGATAAATCGATGGTAACCAGATTATTGGCTAAAGCAAATTTAATGGCAGCAAAAATAATTAAACTTGTTACTATAGGTTTTAAGCCATAAAACATTTTCTCAACCACTGGATTATGGTGCAATTTTAAGAAAAAGGCTGCAACACCAATCACTAAGGTAAGCGAGGGCAGTAAAATGGCTATGGCAGATACAAAAGCACCGCTAATGCCTGCCGCTGTATAACCTATTAAAATGGCACTATTAGAAGCAACAGGTCCAGGAGACATACCGGCAATTGCAATGATATTTGTCAACTGTTCTGAAGACATCCATCCGTATTCTGTTACTGCTGATTCAATAATGGGAATCATTGCATAACCACCGCCAAATGAGACAAACCCCATGATAAAAAAGGTTTGGAAAAGTTCCCACAATACCATTCCGTTCACCCCCTTATTCTTAAATTCCGGCACCCATGTAATATTCAGGATCATTGGCTGGATCTTCTTCCTTACTATTTTTCATTTCAATCATGCAGCCTAATTTTGTCTTAACGGAAACCACGATTAATCCTGTAATCGCCCCAAGAAAGATGGCTACAATTGGATGGATAAAAAACAGTGCTGGTACTCCTGCGGCCATTATGAAAAATGTGGTCTTATCAAATATAGCTGTTTTTGCTATTTTAATGGCGGCATACACAATGATTGCTACAATAGTAACACGGATCGAAACAAAGGCTGCTTCTAGCTTTGGATTATCATCCAGGTAAAAATATGACACTCCTATAGAAAGGACAATTAAAAAGGTTGGAAGTGAAACGCCAATCATTGCAGCCAAAGCGCCTCTGATTCCGCCAATTTTATGCCCGATAAAGGTCGCTGAATTCACGGCAACCGCACCCGGTACTGTTTGAGACAAAGCGATGACATCAGTAATCTCTTCATGTGTTAACCATTTTCTCTTTTCTACTATCTCTTTTATGATTAAAGGAATCATCGCAAATCCCCCGCCAAACGTAACAGGACTAATCTTAAAAAACGTCCAAAAAACCTCAAATACCAACTTCCATTCAACAATCATAAATATCCTTCTCTCCACAAAACTAAAGAAAATGTACCACTATCAATCTAGTACCATATATAAAGGTACCAAAAGAAAGAAGATGGGTAAATAGCAACAAATGTAAATTAGATGCGGTGACAGGCACCGCCCGTGGACACTGTCCACCTCAGGCGGACAGTAGTAAAAAGGAAAGGGAATGTGGATAGGGAAAGGGAAATAAAAAATGTGAGCCGGAGGGGCTCACATTTTGCAGGTTTAGGCTGTGATTTGTTTTTTGTCCGTAACCTCTTGGATTGGTTTGAATTCGCCTTCTGTTTTGGAGATGACGACGGTGGCTACTCCGTTTCCGATGAGGTTTGTGATGGCACGTGCTTCTGACATGAATCGGTCTACCCCAAGGATAAGCGCCATTCCTTCCACTGGAATGGTTGGGAATACGGCTAGAGTGGCTGCCAGAGTTACAAAACCTGATCCTGTTACGCCTGCTGCTCCTTTTGATGTCAACATTAGGATGGCAAGAAGCGTGATTTGCTGCCAAATAGTTAGGTCCACTCCATAGGCCTGAGCGATGAATAATGCGGCCATCGAGAGATAGATGGACGTTCCATCTAGGTTAAAGGAATATCCTGTTGGAAGAACCAATCCTACAACCGGCTTTGAACAACCGTATTTTTCAAGCTTTTCCATCATTTTTGGCAGAGCTGCTTCAGAGGATGATGTTCCAACGACCAAAAGGATTTCTTCTTTAATAAATGCAATGAATTTGAAGATATTGAAACCGAACAATTTGGCAATACCGCCAAGAACTAAAACAATGAATAAAGCCATTGTTATATAAACAGAGCCCATTAATTTTCCAAGATAGAATAATGATTCAACACCAAATTCTCCGATCGTGTAAGCCATAGCACCAAATGCTGCATAAGGAGAAACCTTCATAATCATATTTACGATTCCGAAGAACACCTCAGCCGTTTTTTCAAAAAACTCAAGAACAGGTTTTCCTTTTTTACCTAAGTGGGCCAAAGAAGCACCAAATAATATAGCTAACAGTAGTACTGGTAATAATTCACCATTTGCGAAAGCACCTATGAAGCTATCAGGAATGATGGATAACACAAAATCCATAAATCCGTGACTTGTTTCGGCTGCTTTTTCTGTGTATTGGGAGATGTCGCCTTTTCCAGCTTCTGCATCAATCCCTTTTCCTGCTTTAAAAATATTGGCGACAATAATCCCAATGGCTAAAGCGATAGTGGATACGATTTCAAAATAAAGCAATGCCTTCCCGCCGATTTTACCAACTTTCTTTAAATCCCCCATACCTGCGATTCCAATTACGATTGTAAGGAAAATAATTGGAGCAATCACCATTTTTACTAGTTTTATAAAAACATCTGCAATAACCTTTAGTTGTGAGCCAATCTCAGGAAAAACAAAACCTACTGAAATACCAAGAAGAATTCCCAGAATTACCTGGGTAGTGAGACTCTTAAAATTAATTTTCATTCTCAACGCCTCCGACTCTTATTTTTTGAAAACGGTAACAATTCATTGAATTATCAATATATTACAACTTTGTGAACAACTAAAATAGTTTATAATACTTTATAAATTGTTTTGTAATTAAAATAAGTAGAAAGAGTGGTTACTGTTTTCGCGGGGATTGTCAATAAGAAAGCGGCTGACGTAGAAAAAGCTGCCTGTTTGGCAGCCAATCTGTTAAATTATTGATCCTTTTTATCAGTTGAGTCCTGAATAGAAACATTCTTCGGTCGTTCCGGATACCCGTTCTTTCCCGGGATCATCTGGACCAGAGAGTTGGTTCCTTTGATTAAGAACCTTTCCAGTAAATTCAATTGGATTATTTTTTGGCATTATTTACACCTCCATGTAATAGTATGGATGAAAAGTAAATGACAAATACAACGAGATTGATTAGATTATATTTATAAGACAGAGTGGGAGGAGAAAAGATGGAGGTACCAAAACATGTTGTTTCTGCTGCAGCAATTGTTTTAAATGATAAGAATGAAATTTTACTGATTAAAGGCCCGCGAAGAGGATGGGAAATGCCTGGCGGTCAGGTTGAAGAAGGGGAATCCTTAACGGACGCCGTTATCAGAGAAACAAAGGAAGAATCCGGGATCGATATTGAGGTTGTTAAGTTTTGTGGGATTTTTCAAAATATTGAGGGGTCGATTTGTAATACCTTATTTTTAGGGAAACCTGTCGGCGGGGTACCTACAACCAGTCTAGAAAGTTTAGAAGTAGGTTTTTTTCAACTAGAAGAAGCATTAGAAATGGTCACATGGGGAAACTTTAGACAACGAATTGAATATTGCTTAAATGAGAAACTCCATCCTTTTTGCATTAGTTTTTAAAATACATAAAATAGCCGCCTCCAGTGTGGAACCGATTTTGGTGAGTGGAATTATCTACCCAATAATCAAATATTTTAGCTTGTACCCTTAGATAAAAAAAGGTAAAATGCAATAAAACTAGAAAAGAGGGATGAATGTGGCATTTGATGTTTCATTGTTAGGGATGGGTTATTTTAGTCTAGACGCTGCAGCAGTTGATAAAAGTCCAAGTGAAATGGTAATCACTGACGAAAAAGAGGAAACCTTTTACATAGTATCACGAGAAGTTTACGAAGATGGACCTAAGCAAGAAGGATATAAAATCGTCGTTAACGAAGGTGAGTAAAATAGCACTTAATTAGAAATAGCTGAAGATATGGCACTCAAAATGAGTGCCATTCTGTTTGAAAAAATAATCATTTTTTTAACTAAAGCTCATGAGACCCATTATTTCAGAACAACCACGTTTTTAGGCCACATGAAGGCTTCATGGAGTCATTATCTCTGAACGAGTATGTTTTTGGTATTAATGACACATTATGAAACCAATTTTTCTCAGACACTTTGTAGGAATTATGAGCCCCGTTCCTCAACCCCCAAGAAACTAATCAATCGCTTGATTAAATTTTTTAATAAAAGAACAGCCCTCTAGGAAATCCTATACAGTGGAGGGATGCGCTGGTGATGTTTACTACAAAAGGGGATGCTCACAAGGTTTTTCTGCGTTTGAAACGAACGGTACACAATGGCGAGACAATTAAAAATATGAAAGAATATCAAGAAATTGAAGAAATCCAAACTCTTTACAATTCACTTGACAGCAATACCTTGCAATTGATTCATTACCGCATGATAAAAGAATATAACGGGTCGGGAATGATTCCTATTTTGGTTTCCTCTGCTCCCTGGTTGTTACTTTTATTTTCAAAGCAATTATCTACCTATTTATTTCATGAGGGAAAATGGCTATGGGCTGGTTTTAGTATTGTTTACATCGTTGCACTTGCGGTCAGTGTGTTGATACACTTTCGGGAAAAAGCATGGGCGGCTTTTCATATGGAAATCATTCAAGATATATTAAAGGAAAGAAAAAATGGTAAGGGGCAATCAGACGCCTGATGTTCCTTGTCATTTACTTCCAGAATTAAACTTTTTTAATTTACCGAATATCTGATATAGTAGTTTTTAAGAAAGATAGGGGAAAGGAAGATTACACCGATGAAATGTTTCTCAATCGATTTAGATGGCACTTTGTTAAATTCTGAACATGATATAACGGAAGCCAGCCTGCAAACTATGAATGAATTACTTGAAGAAGGTCATTCTGTTATTTTGAACACAGGACGTGCTTATGGCGATGTCATTAAATTAAAAGCGTTAGAAAATTTACAGATTCCTATTTTTTGTGTCAACGGAGCTGTTTTATTCTCGGAAACAAGAGAACTGCTATATGAGGCGACAATATCGCTTGAAACATATAAAGAAATTTTCCCGATATTAAAGGGACTAGGTGTTGGAATATTAGTCTATACCAATTATGGAGGCTTCCCGTCCACTTTACCTCCATTGCATAAAAAAAGTAAAGAGGAACTCAATACTCTTTTTGAACAATTTAATTATGATGAAATTCTTGAAAAAGATCAGTTGAAAATCTATAAATTAATTGCGTTGACACACCATGACGAATTAGAAAAAGTAGAAATAGTTAACAAGGCACTTGGAGATACGTTCGATATTTCCATGGCATCTTCATTCCCTAATAATGTTGAAATCACTTCAAACGAAGCGCATAAAGGAAAAGCATTATTGCGCTATCAAAAAATGTTGAACCTAGAATTTGATGAGATTATTGCTTTTGGAGATGGAGGAAATGACCTTGCACAATTTGAGGTTGCAGATACCTCTGTTGCGATGGCAAACGCTCCGTTGAATATTCAAGAAAAAGCAGATATCATTACAAAATCAAACGATGAGGACGGATTTGCCTACGCTGTTCGTCATTTACTTAAAAAATAGGCTCTGTTAAAACTGAATGTTGATTTCACTGTGTTTGGAAAATAAGCGGAGAATTTCCGTTTAAATTGGGATATACCCATATTTCCTTAAAAATAAGCGGAGTTTTTCCGCTTATTTTAACCAAATCATTGGATTTTGTCTTATTTAAAGCAGTTAACCGGAATATCTCCGCTTATATCTGCTTCTTAAGGTTCCTCTATATACAATAGCCGGAAATTCTCCTCCTATGAATCCTCAACCCTTCACGAAAAACCAACAATAAATAATAACAGGTCCAAAAAATAAAAAAACAGCCCATTTTCCTTAAAAGGAATTGGGCTGTTTTATATTTTTAGTTAGAAACCGGCTTTTTCAAGAAGCCCATTAACAATGCTGCAACGATTGCACCAATTACAACGGCAAGTAAATACATGATCCAGCTGCCGTCAACAAGTGGGATAACGAATAATCCACCATGTGGAGCACGCAGTCCAATACTGAACATCATCGATAAAGCACCTGCAACGGCTGAACCAGCCATAACAGAAGGGATAACTCGAAGCGGGTCAGCTGCTGCAAATGGAATCGCTCCTTCTGTGATAAAAGAAAGTCCCATAATATAGTTCACTTTACCTGCTTCTTGATCCTGTTTGCTAAACTTTTTCTTAAATATTGTTGTAGCAATCGCAATTCCTAATGGAGGAACCATACCAGCAGCCATTATTGCAGCCATCGGCTCATAAACTCCATTAGCTAATAAACCTGTACCAAATACATAGGCAGCTTTGTTAACCGGACCACCCATATCAAACGACATCATTAATCCTAAAATAATTCCTAGTAAGACAGCATTTCCTGTACCTAAACCAGATAACCACTCAGAAATAGCTGTATTTAACGCACCAACAGGCTTATTTACAACAAATAACATAATGAATCCGGTTAAAGCAATCCCTAATAAAGGATATAACAAGATGGTTTTAATTCCTTCAAGAGACGATGGCATACCAGATAAAAGCTTTTTCAATCCTACTACTAAATAACCTGCTAAGAAACCTGCAACAAGGCCGCCTAAAAATCCGGCTCCACCGCTAGTAGCCAGCATACCGCCGACCATACCTGCAGCGAAACCTGGGCGGTCCGCAATACTCATCGCGATGAATCCTGCTAAAATTGGAACCATTAACGCGAATGCATTTCCTCCGCCAATCGTCATCAGTGCTTCAGCTATTGGGTGATAGGTTGGATCATCAGGATTGGCTGAATTAATCCCGAACATAAAACTAATGGCAATTAAGATACCGCCGCCAACAACGAATGGAAGCATATTAGAAACACCGTTCATTAAGTGCTTATAAATAGTCGATCCGAATCCTCTTCCGCCAGTTTGTTCGCTTTCCTGACTAGATTTGCCGGTGCCGCTGTATATTGGGGCATCTTGCTTTAAAGCTCTTTCGATGAGTTCTTTTGGCTTACGAATCCCATCAGCGACGGCCGTTTCAATTACATGTTTGCCGTTAAAACGATTCATTTCCACTTTTGTATCAGCTGCTACAATAACTGCAACAGCATTTTCAATCTCTTCAGGTGTTAAAACGTTTTTAGCCCCGCCAGAACCGTTTGTTTCAACTTTAATATCAACACCCATTTCAGCTGCCTTCGCTTTTAGGGAATCCGCAGACATATAGGTATGAGCAATACCAGTAGGACAAGCGGTGACAGCAACGATAAATTGTTTTTTGCCAGCCATCGATTGTTCTTCTTCTTTTTCCTCTTGGTCGTAAGAATTAATGATTGTTAAGACCTCATCAGCACTATTAGCTTCTAAAAGCTTTTTACGTACTTCATCCTTTAATAGAATCGTTGAAAGTCGAGAAAGAGCTTCTAAATGTGTATTGTTTGCTCCTTCGGTAGCTGCAATCATAAAGAAAAGGTGGGAAGGCTGACCGTCAAGAGATTCATAGTTTACACCAGCTTTTGATCTTCCGAATGCAATCGCTGCATGTTTAACAGCGTTTGTTTTAGCATGGGGAATCGCAATACCTTCACCAATTCCTGTCGTGCTTTGTTCTTCTCTATTGATAATCGCATTTTTATATTCTGAACGGTCATTTAACTTGCCTGCATTGTCTAAAACGGTTACTAACTCTTCAATTGCACCAGTCTTAGTTGTACTTGTTAATGAAAGGTTGATGGTTTCTTTTGTTAATAGCTCTGTAATTCTCATCATCATTCTCCTCTTAGGTTCGACTTTTCTACTTTTACTTGAGGGAGCAAGCCTTCCATTTTTTCGCGTGTGCATAATCCGATTGAAAATGCAGTTGCACTGCCAGCTGCCACACTAAAACGAAAAGCTTCTTCTATCGATTTTGTTTTTTCGTAGGTTGCGATAAAACCAGCCACCATGGAATCCCCTGCACCAACTGAGCTTTTTACATCACCTTTTGGGCTAGTGGCAATTAGGGCCTGGTCCTTATTAATGAGGACAGCGCCTTTATCGGCAAGAGATACGATCACGTTTTGAGTACCTTGTCTTATAAGCTCTTTTGCATAAGGAATGACCTCTTCACAAGAATTTATAACGGTATTGAATAAGTCACCAAGCTCATGATGATTTGGTTTTATTAGGAAGGGGTTTAATGGAAGTACCTTTTTAAGTAATTCACCTTCCGCATCGACAACAAATTTCGTGCCATTTTCGTTACATAGTTTCACAAGCTCTTCATACGTACTTTCTGGCATAGTTGACGGAATGCTGCCAGCAAGAACAAGGATATCTTCGCTTGTTAGCTCTCTAATTTTTCCTTTTAAGGCCTCAAAGTTTTCTTTTGTAATATTGGGACCTTTTGCATTTATTTCTGTTTCTTTATCAGATTTGAGTTTTATATTAATTCTTGTATCTTCATCGACCTTCACAAAGTCGGTTTGTATACCGTGCGAAGTGAGAAACTCTTCAATATAATCCCCGGTAAAGCCGCCTAAAAATCCAAGCGCACGACTATCAACGTCTAATCTTTTTAAAACTTGAGAAACATTAATTCCTTTTCCGCCTGGAAATTTCGTTTCATTCTTAGTTCGGTTTAATTCACCCAGCGTTACCTGATCTACCTCTACGATATAATCAAGTGATGGGTTTAACGTAACTGTATAAATCATGATGTAACCACCTTAATTTTTGTTTTGCTGTGATATTGCTCCTCGGTATCAGGGTCTAATTCATTTGTGATAATCGTTGCCAGATGTAAGTCAGCAATTTTTGCAAAAGCAATCTCTGAGAACTTTGATTCATCAGACACCACAAATGCTTCACGAGATAATGACATTGCTAATTTTTTGACCATCGCCTCTTCAGGGTCGGGAGTGGTATAGCCAAATTGTGAGTGAATTCCGTTTACACCCATAAAGCACTTATCGAAACGATAATGTTCTAGACTATCTAAGGCCCCGCGTCCGATTAAAGCTTTTGTTGATGGCTTAGCATAGCCGCCTATTAAAAAAGTTTTTATATTTCTTTCTAGTAGTTCATTTACGTGTGTTAATCCGTTTGTTACGACCACGATGTTTTCTGGAAGGAAAGGAATCATTTCAAATATGGTGGAACCTGCATCTAAATAAATACAGTCTCCTTCTTCTACTAAGCTCCCGGCGTATTGTGCAATTTGACGTTTTGGTTGAAGGTTTTTGGAGGATTTCTCCATCATGCTTGGTTCCTGCAGCTTTCCTTGGAGCCTTGCAGCACCTCCATGAACCCTCTTGAGAAATCTTCCTTGTTCTAACTGTATTAGATCTCTTCGGATGGTTGACTCAGAGGAATTGGTTAATTCCACGAGTTCTTGAAGTTTTACAGAATTTTTTATTTTTAATGCTTCTAATATAATTTGATGGCGTTCTGGCTCTAACATCATTACCGCCTCCTAAAACGCTTTCATGATTACTAATTTTATTTTACAATTGAAAACAACAAAAATCAATCAAAAATATTCAAAAACATTCTTTTTCATTCAAAAAGCGCCAAATAAAAAAGAATGCCTCTATAGCATCCTTGTAACAGATAGTATTCCCAAAATAAATTTAAAATGGTTTCTAATATTGTATCGACGTAAAATGGTCTCAATACTCATGGCTGTACTCAAGTTTCCTAGCACTCGAACTCTTCCAGTAAACAGCGCCATCGTTCCGCTTTGTTTCCTAATACAAAAATCTTAAAATTATTGTACGATAATTGCATGGTGCCATTTAGCAATTCCCCAAGTAATTAGTAAAACCAAAGCATATTTCATAGTTTAATAATACTAATTGGGAATTGGGAAGGAGGTGACCTTTTCTAAACTTTTTAGATTCTTCATGCTTTTAAGAAATAATACAGATTTAGTTAAAAATATAGATATATTTGAAACCTTATTGAGTATAATACGTATATGAACAGTAGCGGTATTGAAAAAAATTTTATAGATAGGAAGAATAAATTTGGGCACAAATATTTTAGTAATAGCAAATTATATCTATGATATTTATTATTGGTTAATTTTGATTAATATTTTTGGTTCCTGGTTCCCGCAATTTCAAACATCCAAAATAGGTTCGCTGGTTGGCAGGCTGGTTAACCCTTACTTATCGGTTTTTAGGAAGTTTATCCCGCCTCTTGGTATGATTGATTTCTCGCCAATCGTTGCGATTTTTGCTTATAGCTTTATAGGGAGATTTGCATTAGAGGGTCTTCGCCAATTATTAATCATGCTCGGTGCATTTTAATTAAAAGCGTACATATAGGGCTTTACTTACTTTTGCCGTAAGTAAAGCCCTATTGCCGTTTTTTAAAATTTTCCTTTGTTTCAGGTCATATTGAGAGTATCGCCAAAATGGTAAATTGAGGTATTCTAGAGAATAGGATGAACAATTGGGGGGATTAAGGATGAAATCAGCGTTAATACTTGGGGGAACGCAATTTGTTGGCAAGCGGCTGGTACAATTATTAATCGACGAAGGGGTCGAAGTTACCATTGCAACAAGAGGTTTGACGACGGATGACTTCGGCAATCAAGTTTCCCGATTGATTATAAACCGTGAACATACAGATTCTCTAGAAAAAGCTTTTAAAGATAAGAAATGGGATGTTGCCTTTGATCAAACCTGTTATTCCTCACAAGAAGCGCTTGATTCACTGCAAGCACTAAATGGAAAAGTTCAAAAGTATATTTTTTACATCGAGTCAGGCAGTTTATGATTTTGGAACTAATCAATTGGAGGAAAGTTTCAATCCATCCCATTACCAGCCAGTATTAAAATCCAGAAGAGATTACATAGGATATGCTGGATATCAGGAAGCAAAACGAGCGGCCGAAGCCATCCTTTTTCAGAATGCTAACTTCCCGGTCGTTGCCGTCCGCTTTCCGATTATTATTGGCAAGGACGATTATACGAATCGTTTGCATTTTCATGTGGAGCATGTAAAAGAGGGGAAACCGATGTTCATTGAACATCTTAACTTTAGATATAGTTTTATTGACTCAGGCGAAGCGGCTTCCTTTTTATTAAGTATGGCAAATTCCGACTATCAAGGTCCGGTTAATCCAGGCTGTGAGGAAGATATTAGTTTGGGTGAGTTAATTGGATTAATAGAGAATCTAACTGGGACAGAAGCAAAATTAAACAAAGATGGAAATCCTTCTCCCTATAATTTCCCTGGGTCGTGGTCAGTCAATACGAGCTTTGTTCAGTCATTGGGATTCAGTTTTACATCATTAGATAAACTTTTGAAAAAATTAATCATTCGTTATTCATAGTTTTAATAGGGGGTATACCATGAGTATTTTCAAGGCTTCATTAAATGAACTTAATTCTTTAACTGAGTTATTTGATTCTTATCGGGTGTTTTACAAACAGGAATCTGATATTGAAGGTGCAAGAGCTTTCTTAAAAGAAAGATTAATAAATGAGGATTCAGTAGTTTTCATTGCCTTTGATGAGAGTAATCCGGTTGGCTTTGTTCAGCTATACCCGACTTTTTCATCTGTGAGTATGAAAAAGTCATGGATTCTTAACGATTTATATGTAAATGCTTCTGCCCGCAAGAAGGGGTTCGGTGAGAAGTTAATAAAAAAGGCGATTGAATTTGCGGAGGAAACAGGTGCAAAAGGCGTGTCATTAGAGACAGGTCAAGAAAATCAGACAGCGCAGAGACTATATGAAAAAATAGGGTTTATAAAGGAGTCCAATTACTTTTACTATTTTTCTATATAATAGGATTAAAATAATATGAGTGTCGTCCGGTAAATTTTTGTCCTCTAACAGAATTTCAAATATAAAAAGCTGAATTCCTATACGCTAAGGAATTCAGCTTTTTGTTGTTAAATTATAAAAGGATTTTTTCTAAATCGGCAATGCCCCGGTTAATATATAAACACCTAGGTATATAAAGATAATGGGCCAAGCATAAATTACATACGTTTTTTGAAAGTCGATAAAGTTTGTCTCTGTAGAATCAACTAACATATATAGAGCCGGAATAACCGGTGAAATGAGACGGAATGCTTGTCCCACCATGGAAGCTACAGCCGCCCCGCTTGCGGAAATTCCATATTCCCCCATAACATCTGCCATAACGCCGGCAATCCCAAAGTAGAAAGCATCTTGCGGTAAAAATGTAATTGCAGGTGCTGCCATTAACGCGTAAACGGGTGCCATTTGTGAACCTAAAGCTTCTGGAATAATACCTGTAATAGACGTTGCTAAAGCAGTTGACATCCCGCTGCCTGATAAAACGCCAGAGAAAACCCCCGCAGCCAAAGTTGCCATAGCTGGAGCTAAAGCATCTGCTGCTAAGTCATCAATTCGTTCATTAATAAGACTTGCAGACCTATAGTTTACCGTAAGGGCAATTGCTGCACCTATACCAAATAAAACACCGCCATGTGCAATATCCATCACAAGCATAACTAAAATAGCAAGCGTTAAAATCAAATTAAAACCATATAGTTTAGGTCTCTTTAATTCTGGATCTTTTAAACGAATAGCGTTTAACATGCTTTCCATATGCTCTGGAGAAATTTCTTTAGCAGTCTTAGGATCATAGTTTAAACGTTTTCTTTCTTTAATTCCGATAAAATAAGCCATAAAAATAGCAAATACTTCAGCAACTAACATTCCTGGCAATAAATCTGCAAACAATTTACTAATACTTACATCCATAGCTGTGGCTGCAGCGATTGTTGGACCTCCCCAAGGCAGCTGATTAAAGATTCCAATAGGGGTAACAATGATTACAGCTAAATAAATGAGCTTAATATTCATTTGTTTATAAAGTTGAAGGAAAGCAGCAATACAAATAATAACAGTTGTAGTAGTATCACCGTTCATCGTAACTACTGTCGCAGTTAAAACTGTTGCCAATGTAACTTTTAATGGATCGCCTTTTGCTTTTTTAATAAAGAATTCGCATAAAGGGTCAAACAAACCGACATTAAGCATTACACCAAAATACAATACCGCAAATAAAATTACAATAGCAGGTGAAATAACCCCAGTAGAAACTTTTCCTGTTTCTTCATTTACACTAAATAAAATACCTTCTTTAATCCATTCAAAGAGATCCAAAAAGGAAGCACCCGTTACAAAGGTTGCAATTGCTCCGAAAACAAATGGAACAATTGTTAATGCACCGAATATAGATAATTTATTTTTTGCGAGAAGAACAATGAATACAATGATCATTAATAATGCTAGGATTGTTAACATACAAACCAGCTCCCTTAAAAATATAAAGTCAAATTATTAGTAATATTAAATAGTTAAGAGTATTACTACGTTGTTAAGCTATGAATATAGTGATCTTTTATCCAGAACATCATCATAAGGGTCAACTTTTAATGAGGTTCTAGTTTCTTATTCATTTACTTGATGAAACTAACTTGTTAGCAATGGGAGCGTATACAAAAGTGTTCATCCCTTATGATAATACGAAAAACAAATCGTGTCAGTAATATCCAGGTTAAGAATGATCAGAGATGAAAAATACATTAGTTTGAAAGCGCATTCAATAATATCACTCCTTTATTTTTAATTTAAATGGTGCAAGGAAATTAAATCGATAGTATACCATTGATTAGATTGTATGTTAACGTATACATTAATGTCAATTCAATTTTTAGAATATTTCACCTTTTTAAATATAAAAATAATAAAAAACGGATTACACTTAATGATTAGGTGAATTGTTGCGTGTAGACAATCAATCATATTATTGATTTATTAATTTTCATGAAATCTATTGACATTAATGTATACATTATTTAATAATTAGCTCATAAGATATTCACATTAAGCTGACTCACAAGTTTATATGTACAGGCTCATTTAGCTCAGCATTAGACGGGATATACTCTTTTGAAAGCGATTACCCCTTTATGATTTTGAGGAGCTTTGGACTGTTACAATTTTCTGCCCTTTCTACAAAAAATAAAGCTTAAAAAGGAGAGGTTACTATGAGCGTTATGATGGATAAGATTCAGCAAAAGGAAAAGATGACTGATTTGATGTCAAAGTTTATATCCCTTGTCAGCTACAAACTTCCTGATGATGTGGAAAATAAACTGAAAGAGCTAAGTGAAGAGGAAGATAATAAGCTTGCAAAAATTATCTACAAAACTATGTTTGAAAACCAAAAGCTAGCTTCTGAGTTAAAGAGACCTTCATGCCAGGATACAGGTGTTCTCCAGTTTTTTGTTAAGTGCGGAGAGAACTTCCCCTTGATTGGGCAGTTAGATAGTATTCTGAAGAATAGCGTGTATAAGTCAACTCAAGAAACTCCATTACGACACAATTCTGTAGAAACATTTGATGAATACAATACAGGAAAGAACATCGGTGACGGTTCACCAAGCATCTTCTGGGAAATTGAAGAAGACAGTGACAAAGTGGAAATTTATACTTATATGGCAGGCGGAGGTTGTACCCTTCCTGGTGTGGCGACAGTTCTAATGCCGGGTGAAGGCTACGAGGGTGTCGTAAAGTTTGTACTTGATCGGATGACTAGTTATGGAATTAACGCCTGTCCTCCACTGCTTGTTGGTGTAGGCGTTGGTACTTCTGTAGAAACAGCAGCTATGAACTCTAAAAAAGCTCTTATGAGACCTGTTGGAAGTCGTAATGAAAATGAAAATGCTGCAAAGATGGAAAAGCTTCTTGAAGATGGGATCAATGCTATCGGCCTTGGACCTCAGGGTCTTAAGGGATCTAAATCTGTCATGGGTGTAAATGTTGTGAACACGGCAAGACATCCGTCTACTATTGGTGTTGCAGTTAATACAGGGTGCTGGTCCCATAGAAGAGGAAAGATCACCTTTGACAGTAATTTGAACTATGAAATTAGTACTCACGAGGGGGTAACACTATGAGTAAGAAAGTATTAACCACGCCTATAAAAGATGAGGATCTTAAGGATATACGAATTGGAGACATCATCTACCTAACTGGTACACTCGTTACTTGCAGGGATGTGGCACACAGAAGACTCATTGAAGAAAAAATCCCTTTACCAGTAGATCTTAAGGGGAAGGCTATATTTCACGCGGGGCCAATTGTTAGAGACCTTGGAAATGAAGAGTACGAAATTGTTTCTATTGGTCCGACAACCAGCATGAGAATGGAGAAGTTTGAAAAGGAATTTATTGAAGAAACAGGTGTTAAGCTTATTGTTGGAAAAGGTGGAATGGGGAAGAACACCGAAGAAGGTTGCAAGAATCATAAGGCGCTGCATCTCGTCTTTCCAGCCGGAAATGCTGTTTTTGCGGCCACAAAGGTAGAACAAATTAGAGAAGTACACTGGAAAGACCTTGGAATGCCTGAATCTCTTTGGGTGTGTGAAGTGAATGAGTTTGGTCCTCTAATTGTTTCCATTGATACAGAAGGAAATAACATCTTTGAAGAAAATAAGATAGAGTTCAATAAAAAGAAGGAAGAACAATATCAGTTAATCAGTCAGCAAGTAAGATTCATCAAATAAGTTATGGAGTTGGTGTAGTCATGCTGGTGCTACAAAAAACACAAACGATAGTTCGCTATCAGCAACATAACGGAAAAATATATTACGGAATCGTTGAAGGTGATGAAATTTTACAATTATCTAGTGATTTTACTGAAATTGTAAACGATGAACTAAAATATGATGGATCAAGAGTTAAGTATAGTGGTGTGAAGATTTTGGCGCCAGTAGTACCCTCGAAGGTCGTTAATTTTGGATGGACATATGTTGAACATGCAAAAGAGACTGGGGGAAAGGCAAATCTGAAAGAACCGTTCTTGTTTTTAAAACCGACATCTTCGGTAATTCCAGATCAGGGGGAAATTATCCTTCCTTCAAGTGATTTAACCACTCAGGTGGAAATGGAGGGGGAAGTGGCACTCGTAATTGGTAAACGGTGCAAAAATATAAAAGAAGAAGAAGCGTTGGATTATGTTTTTGGCTGTACTATATTTAATGATGTGACTGCAAGAGATCTTACAAAAAAGGATCCCCAGTTTACGCGTGGTAAAGGTTTTGATACCTTTGGTCCGTTGGGGCCGTGTATTGTAAAAGGAATTAATCCCACTAATTTACGTATCGTTACAACATTAAACGGCAATGTCGTACAAGATGGTAATACCAATCAGATGTCTCTTTCAATTCCTTTCCTTATCAGTTGGATTTCGCAGGTGATGACACTAGAGCCGGGTGATGTTTTGGCTACCGGTTCTCCTTCTGGAAGCTGCCCGATGAAGTCGGGAGATATTGTAGTTATTGAAGTAGAGCAGATTGGTAAGCTCTGTAACTATGTAAAATAAAAGTTTCTATACTGAAAAAGAAAGGCTGTAGTTGATTTCTATGAAATCTCTACAGCCTTTTTTTATAAAGTCTCCTAATTTAGCGTTTCTTCCGGTGATGCAGGCATAGATTGAAGAGCCTCTAGAATTTCGTTGCGTGCTCTATGGCGGTGAGATTGCAACATAGTTCGTACAGCTTCAGGTTCGCCTGCTCGCATGACTGCTAGGATTGCCTTATGTTCAATTACTGAATGTATTGGCTTAGGTCGATGTCCAATTGTGTATAAGCGAGCGCGATATAGTTGATCAGACTGACTGTCAACAATCCCTCTAAGGCGTGGGTTTCGGGCCAAATCAACAATATAATTATGAAATTGATCATCAAGGTCTGTCCATGCAAGCAGATCGTTTAATTCTAGTGCCTTTTCTTGTTCTTTAATCAGGTGCTCAAGTTGGTTTAACTCTTCGTTAGTAGCACGACTGGCGGCGAGTCTGCCAGCTACACCATCCAGTGATTCCACTACTTCATAAATTTGTTGAAGATCATCTGCGACAAGTGGTGCAACAATAAAACCTCGGCGCGGTATGAGCCGTACCCATCCTTCCGTTTCCAAACGGACAAGTGATTCACGTACAGGTGTCCTGCTCATGCCGAGGATTTCTGCCATCTCCCTCTCAAGTACAGTCTTTCCGGGAGGCAATTGAAGGTGGCGAATCGCATTTCGAATAGCTAGATAAGCACGTTGTGGTAATCGTGACTCCCCGTTTACATCTAAAGAGGACAAAAATGAACGTACGGCTAGGGCAAGATCAGATTGATCTAGACTTTGAACATTAGAATCAGGTGTTAGAGGTGTTTTTTCATTATTCATTTCATTATCACTCATCCATATAAAACTCAAATTTTATGTATCAGTATAACCAAATGCTGTGATTAGGGTTATGATCAATAAGTTGTATTATTTCTTTTTAATCATAACAGAAAAACAATCAATGCCTCAATTGGTATAATAGAAAAAACAACATAATAGGATTAACCACTAAAGATTGCACACACTATCTTTAGAAGAAAAATTATTTGGAGGTAGTTTTAATGAATAATGAAAATCAAAATAATACTATTATTTCAAATGAAGCATTGCGTGGTAAACCGTATCTTGATATTGACCGTGTTATTACAGAAGGGAACCTAAATAGCACTACTCATAAGAAAAAGGAAAAATAATTTGCGAGTGTTAGGAGGCTGAATTTGCCTCTTTTATTTATGATGTTAATTAAAATTGACTTTTTCGAATTTATCGAATACTATATTGTTAAATTTACAAATAAAGGCAAAGAAGAGAAAAAGTAAAATGAAATGGTTTTTCCACAGAGAGCTTCGGCAGCTGAAAAGAAGCAAAAACACTCATTTGAACAATGGTCTCTGAGCTTCGTACTGAACATACTTAATGGTATTAGTAGGCTGCGACGAGTTTTGGCACTCGTTATCCATGTCACAGTATAAGAGTAGATTAGAATACTCCGTACTTGCTAAGGCAAATAGTGTGAGCTATTTGCGAAATAAGGTGGTATCACGTGGATTATCAAACCTCGTCCTTAACTATTACAGTTAAGGGCGGGGTTTTTTTATTTTTATAGGAGGTTTTATTGGATGAGTATTTTTATTGGAGGTGCATGGGCCTATGCAAATGGTTCATTGCATCTAGGTCATATTTCAAGTTTGCTGCCAGGGGATATATTGGCAAGATATTATCGTCTAAAAGGGGAACAAGTACTTTATGTTTCAGGAAGTGATTGTAACGGAACTCCAATAACCATTCGCGCGAGACAAGAAGGAGTAGCACCTCACATAATTACAGACCGTTATCACCAGGAATTCCTCGAATGTTTTTCGAAATTGGGATTTTCATATGATTGCTATACTCGAACCGATACTGAGCATCACCATAAATTAGTTCAAGAGATTTTTTTAGAGCTTCTTGAAAAAGGTCATATCTATAGAAAAGAAATTGAACAAACCTATTGTGAGGAATGCGCCCAATTCTTGCCGGAACGATATGTGGAAGGAATCTGTCCTGTATGTAAAGAACCCTCTCGGGGGGATCAATGTGATCATTGTTCAACTATTTTAGAACCCCTTGAATTGCTGAATAGCAAATGCAAAATATGCGGAAATCCACCTACTACAAGATTCACGGAGCATTTCTATTTTGCATTAAGCTCGTTCCAAGCTCAATTGGAAAACTATGTACAAAAAGCGGAAAATAACAAGCTTTGGCGGGAGAATGCTGTTTCTCTTACGAAGAGATATTTAAAGGAAGGTTTGCAGGATCGAGCAGTTTCTCGCGATTTACCTATTGGAGTGAGCGTGCCTGTTGCTGGATATGAAGAAAAGAAAATCTATGTTTGGATTGAGGCTGTTTCGGGATACTATACTGCCAGCAAGCTTTGGGCAAAGGAAGCAGATAAAGATGATTCTTCGTTTTGGAATGTTTCTGCTAAATCCAATTACATTCATGGAAAGGATAATATTCCGTTCCACTCGATTATTTGGCCAGGGATTCTAGCTGGACTTGGTAAGGAACCATTACCTACCCATATCGTTTCCAATGAGTATTTGACCTTAGAAAAAAAGAAATTATCGACCAGCAGGAATTGGGCAGTATGGGTTCCTGATATTTTAGAGAGGTATGAACCTGATTCTATCCGTTATTTCTTAACAATAAATGCACCAGAGAGTCGGGACGCTGATTTTTCGTGGAAGGAATTTATTTATAGTCATAACAGTGAATTATTAGGGGCATATGGGAACTTAGTAAATCGAACGTTGAAATTTATAATGAAAGCATTTGATGGTGTTATTCCCGATAAAGTTGTTTCTTCTGTACTTCAAGATAAAGTCGTTACTTTATATAAGGATACTTGCCGCTTAATTGAAGAGGCCTCATTCAAACAAGGGTTAGAAAAAGTATTCGAGCTGGTGCGGTTTTCTAATAAATACTTTGATGAACAACAACCATGGAAGCAGATTTACGAAAACGTAGAATCTTGCAAGCAAACCCTAGCCGATTGCGTTTATTTAATTGCTAATTTAGCACATATCTTAACACCGTTCCTTCCTTTTTCGAGCCAAAAGGTTAAGGATTTTCTTCATATTTCAGAGACAAACTGGAAACCATTTTTGGTAAAACCAATCGTTCTATCCAACGTTGAGCCGTTATTTAAAAGAATCGATCCAGCTAGAATCGAAAAAGAGCTTGAAACGTTAAACAAACAAACTGTTTAGCAGGATACGAGACAAGGAGGGTTCTTGGTGACCGTAAATCATTCGAAAAGGGAAAAGTGGTCAATAAGAAGTCTGTGAAGAATTGCATTAAAAGACGCTCTTTTTTAATTTCTATCTTTTTTGAATTTTAGTAATATAGTAAGTATCTTATTATATTTTAAAGGGAGGACGTCCCATGGTGGAAATTAGACAACTCACCTCTTCGGATGCAGAAAAATACTGGGATCTTAGATTAGAAGCTTTACAGCAGGCTCCGGAAGCGTTTCTTACTAGTTATGAAGACGCTATAAAAAGAGAAAATCCGATTGCTCAGGTTGAAAGTAATCTCTCGACAGAAGGAAATTACACTTTTGGGGCGTTTGAGGGTGATGAGCTAATTGGTGTGGTAACACTCCTACAAGAAAAAGCCGAGAAGATACAGCACAGAGCAAACATCTTTGCGATGTACGTGACGCCAAGAAGACAAGGAGCGGGTGTAGGAGAAGCATTACTTACACAAGCAATCAATAAAGCAAAATCGATAGAAGCAATTGAAAAAATTAACTTATCAGTCGTTGCAAGCAATGAACCAGCGAAGAAGCTTTATACAAAACTTGGATTTAAAGTATTTGGACTGGAAGAAAAAGCAATCAAACTGAATGGTGTTTATTTGGATGATGAACATAGGGTGCTGCATTTAAAATGAACAAACTTACGATTAGACAGGCAACCATACAGGAGTTATCAAAACTAGTACCTATTTTTGATGACTACCGTGAGTGTTTTAAACAGACAAAGAATCCGGTGATGGTGGAACAATTTCTATTTGAAAAATTCGAGCACCTTGAATCGGTCATTTTTATTGCACTGCTAGAGGATGAAGTGGTTGGATTTGCACAGCTTTATCCTGTCTTTTCTTCGTTAACCCTCCAGCGTGTTTGGCTGCTAAACGACTTTTTCATTGCCGAGGAATTTAGGGGCAGCGGCGTTGGAACACAGCTTTTTGCAAGTGTGAAAGAATTTACTCTATTAACAAAGTCCAAAGGTATAGAACTTTCGGTCGAACATACAAATGAAAAGGCATGGGCGTTTTGGGAGAAGCAAGGATTTAAGGTGGATGAGGAATTTCGTTATTATTTTTATAAGATATAGAAGGGGTGGATTATAAATGGTTCAAAAAGAGCAGGGCGGCCTTGCTGCTGAAATTAGCGGGGATGGGTCGTTTAAACGGCAAAAAAATAGATTTAATACACCGTTTGGATTCGGTGAAGGCGAGCTGCCTGTAGAGGCAGGACGATATCGTTTATTATGGTCAGCAGTCTGCCCATGGGCGCATCGTTCCGTAATTGTCAGAAGTATTCTTGGGTTAGAAGATGTAATTAGTTTAGGTACGGCAAGTCCGATGCGTCCTAAACTTCCACATGTAGATTGGGAATTCTCCTTAGATGAAGACGGGGTAGACACTGTATTGGGCATTCGCTATATGAGTGAAATTTATAAGAAGACTGAACCGGATTACGCTGGCAGGCCAACGGTACCTGTGATGGTGGATGTAAAGGAACAAAAGGTTGTGAACAATGATTATTTCAAACTAACAAACTATTTAGAAACAGTCTGGTCTGCCTTTCATAAAGAAAATGCGCCAAATTTATATCCGGAGTCTTTACGTGATGAGATTGATGCCTTAAACGATGTCATCTTCCATGAAGTGAACAATGGGGTATATAAATGTGGCTTTGCACAGTCCCAGGAAGCCTATGAACAGGCGTATGATACCTTATTTGCAAGATTAGATGAATTAGAGGAGCGGCTATCAAAACAGCGTTTCTTATTCGGAGACTACATTACTGACTCAGATGTACGGCTATATGCAACATTAATTCGCTTCGATGCAGCTTATTATTCAGCATTTAAAACCAATCGTAACCGGATCGTTGATTTCCCACATCTTTGGGGTTATGTAAGAGATTTGTTTCAAACACCTGGTTTTGGTGATACCACTGATTTTGACGCCATTAAGAGACATTATCACCTCTCGAATCACATAGCGAGCAATGATCAAAAAGGTCATAATGGGATATTGCCAAAAGGACCGGATTTATCTGGACTTTATTCCGAACAAAATCGACAGTATTTAAGTAATAAAGTGGAAAAATTTTTAATTGATTAGGAGAACGATATGATCATTCGAGAAGCAATGGAAAATGAATTACCTTATTTACGAGAGCAAAGAGTCCAGGCTTATGTAGAACATGCAGTAAAAATTCCTGAAGGTCATTGGCAGGCTCTAAAGCAGGCAATTTTATCAGAGGGTGATAGACTTCCAGGTGTTGAGAGAATAGTAGTTGAAATCGATGGGAAAATTGCAGGAAGTGTGGTTCTATTTCCGGCTAAAATCGATGCATATGAAGGAAATGTGGAAATACTGGATTATCCGGAAATTAGAATGCTTGCTGTTTCACCAGAAATGCGAGGAAAAGGTGTTGCTTCAGCTCTAGTGTCTGAATGTATTCAACGGGCTAAAGCGCAAGGCTATCAGGCGATTGGGCTGCATACCGGAGAATTCATGGTTACGGCAATGAAGCTATATGAAACAATGGGATTCGAACGAATGCCACAATATGACTTTGAACCGGCTAACGATGGAATCATTGTAAAAGCCTATCGACTTTCTCTTACTAAAGATTAAGGAACAGTGGGTTTCCATGCAAAAAGGGAATGAAAAAGGTATCCCTTTTTATGAGGCAAGAGGATTTATTTTTCAACATGAACAAAATGGGTATGGAAATCCAGATGGGGAAAATTACATATCACTGAGATATTGTCGTCAACTATAAATAACCGAGAGCTTGGAGTTGTTTCCTTGGCTCTCGGTTATTTCTTTGCTTCTGGCACCGTTTTTATTTTATAGATAAAGTAATAATATTTATAAAAAACAATCAATAACAGCATGAGCCGGACGAAAAGGCTTTCTAGGATAAAGAAGGGAATGGCAATCATTATGTCAGCAAATAACAGTATCGACAGTTTTTGTTTTAATGTCATGGCCCTCACTTTTACAAATGTCTCTATATGACGTTTATAAAGAATTGTTCCTTTAAACCAGGTTTCGAACCGTTCAGACCCCTTCACAAAGCAGTAGGAGGCTAAAAGAAGCAAAGGAGTTGTCGGTAACACTGGTAAAACCAGACCCAACACGCCTAAGCCTAGGGCAATAAATCCGATGATGATATATAGAAATTTAATAATTTTACTCATGTTCGCTGCCCTTTCTGTCTAATTTATGTATATTATATCATTAAAAAAAAGAAAGTTTTTTGACAGAATTAGTACATAAAAACCGTTTCAACCACCATTATGTTAGAATAATGGAGTCAAGATAATGGGGGTTGATCAAATGACTTTCTATCAAATTATCGTAGTTTTACATATTTTTTCGGCGATTATGGGAATGGGTCCTGGTTTTATCTTAACCACAGTGGTAAAGTCGGGAAAAACCATGACAGAGTTAAGGCATTCCTATGCTATTCGACATAAACTGCATATCTTTGTGATGGTGGGCGGTACGCTTTTACTTATCACAGGTTTAATCATGGGCTTTATGAATCCAAGCCTGTTCCGAATGGGCTGGTATGTAACAAGTCTTGTTCTCTTTTTAGCTGCACTAGCAATTGGCCCGCTTGTTCTATCACCAAGATCTAAACCGGTTAAGGCTTTGTTAGCTTCACACAAGGGCGAAGAAATACCTGAAGATTATTATCGGTTATCAAGAATACTGTTCCGCTATGAACATTTGGAAAATGCTATTTTTATTGTCATTATAGCTTTAATGATACTAAAACCATTTTAGATTAACGCCAAAGGTGACTCAAACATAGGTTGCTCGAATAACATAAGCGGTTCATAGTAACCGAGCTGGGATTTGGGTAACTATAAGAGGTTTATAGTGCCGATAAATGAAAAGAGCAGGATTTATGGTAACTATAAGAGGCGCATAGTGACTGAAAAGCTCAAAAAAAAACAAAATGATGGTCACTTAAAAGGTATGGTCTATTCTCGGCCATACCTACTTAAACTTACAAATCGGAATAAAGATAAGAGATTACTTCACCAATTCTCTTTTTAAACGATGTATAGTTATGCTCACCATTTTGAATAGTTTCATAGCGGGTATCCGCAATTTTACTGCTCACGATTTCATAGATGGATTGAATCATATCTGTAAACTCGTTGTTAAGCTTATCATTACGTATTTCATGGGTGCCAAATTCCATATAAAACCTCTCGACTCCAGACAGGTCGGAATTTCTTACGAATAACTCAAGTTCCTCTTGGTTTCGATAATATCCAGGTGATATCGCCGCAATTCGCTTGAAAATTTGTGGATATCGGAATTCAGCATATGTAGAGATAAGTCCTCCTAACGAAATTCCGGCCATTGAAGTATGCTCCTTACTAGTTTGGTATTTACTGTCTATTAATGGTTTAAGTTCATTTACGATAAATTCTAAGTATTGTTCACCTTTACCGCCAGCAGAAACAGGGTGACCAATGATTTTTTCGGCGATCGCGCCATTTACCCATGGGCAGTATTCATTAATGCGTTCTTCTCCTTCAGGATTTAAATCAATTACTACTACCATTATTTCTACTTTGTTTTGATCTAGGTAATCCTTCAATCCTAAAGATACCCCTTTAATGGCACCTTCATCTTCAAAAACATTTTGCCCATCGTGCATATACAATACGGGATAACGTTTGTTTGACTCATGATAATTTACAGGCAAATACACTCTAATCATTCTTTCTTGTTTGAATGAGGACATATAAACATGAAATTTTTTTAACACCATTTCACCTGCTATTCTTTATATTTTATTTCATTAATTTACCATATTCCTTAACGTTTAGGAGCAATAAAAACAGGCTGGTGAGATTTTTTTGTCTCACCAGCCTGAGGAATCAATTATTCCCTAGACAAACTGATTAAAACCAGAATGGGCGTCTTCTGTCGTCTCTTCTGTCATCTCTTCTGTCGTCTCTTCTGTCATCATCGCCAACAATTCTTACTCTATCAGCACGGATAATAACCTCTTCTGCATCAATAAATACTCTTCTGACTTCTCTGCGATCATCATCACGACGTCTTCTATCATTACTCATTCCATATCCCCCCTTTCAGACTCGTACTACAGAATATGCTTGTATAAAAGTATGTGATTGGACAAATTACACATATTTTCTTTTGAAATAAATTATCCATATTGAAAAGTAAGAAGGAAATTTGTATAACATGTTGAAATAAGGTAAAAATAAAGGATTGTTAGAATGATGGAAGGAAGGTCAAAAAGTGGATATTTTAGAAAAGGCTCTGCTGGCAGCTAGTAAAAGTCATGAAGGACAATATCGGAAAAACACCGATATTCCTTATATTACACACCCTGTCACTGTAGGATTTATGTTATTAAAGAAAGGGTACAGTGAGGAAGTTGTAGCAGCTGGAATCTTACATGACACGGTTGAGGATACAACACTAACACTTGATGAAATCAAAAGGGAATTTGGGTCAAACATTGCTGATATTGTTGAAGGCAGTTCAGAACCTGATAAATCTCTATCATGGAAGCATAGGAAGGAACATACTATCGAATTTTTAAAAACTGCATCGGAGGATGTTCGGGCTGTGGTGTGTGCTGATAAACTTCATAATATCCGTTCAATCATTAGAGATTATGAACAAGTTGGCGAAGAGGTTTGGAGTAGATTTAATGCTGGTAAAGAGCAGCAAAAGTGGTATTACACCAATATTGGAGATAGTTTGGGCGCCCAATCTTCTTTTGAATTACTAACTGAATTACGAGATGAAGTAGATAGACTTTTCAGGGAGATGACTTAGGATGAAGGATTATATGGTTCATACATATGAAGAAGCGATAGATGTAATGAAAGAAATTGGATTTCTGCCTTTGGCAAAGCTCATCCCTGATTTTCCTTCCCTCGACAGTATAACGTTGAAAGAGCATTGGTATACTGGTTCCGAGCTGGATCCATGGATATGGCGTGCAAAATTCCCTGGAGATGGAGCAGCTGCTTACGGAAAGTTCGTTAAAAAGAAATCTGTTTTAATATCTACTGAGTTGTTACCATTGATTCGTTCCATTTTGGGTTCATCTCTTTCCGTAAAGGAGCGTTATCAGGATGGGTTAATGTCAAGAGAAGCTGTTGATCTGTATACGCTGATTAGCGAGAATCAAGGAATAGACACAAGAGTTCTGAGAGTCGAGGCAGGAATGAAGGATAAAGATAAAAAGAAGCCATTTGATCATGCTTTGCTTGACTTGCAGGGTTCCATGGATATTGTGGTTTCTGGAACGAAGGCAAAGACAAACGAAGCTGGAGAGAAAAACGGCTGGAGCAGTACTTCTTTTGAGACAATGGAATATTGGGCACAGAATCATAGCGTTAAGGAAAGTACAATCAAAGTGGAAGATGCTAAAATGATGTTAAAAGATCATTTTGCTGCCATTTGCAGCCCAGAGGCAATGAAATCTATTAATAAAATATTTGGATTTTAAAGGGAATCACACTGATTTCCTTTTTTGCGTATCTAGTCAAAGGGCATTTTTTCAGACAGCCGTGATACTAGCATGTCCCCCAAGTCCTACAACTTCATATTTTAATAAAATGGAGATGAAAAATATGAGTTGTAGAAGAAAACCGTTTCCGTTTTGTATTTTTCCAGGATATAGATGGTGTGGACCAGGCTGCAACGGTCCAGGAGCACCTATTAATGATGTGGATTCCTGCTGTTTTAAACATGATCTTTGTCTCAAACGAGGATACTCCTCTTGTTACTGCGATAAAAAGTTTTTGGAATGCCTTCATTCCAAAAGAAATCCCTGCACAAAAAAGGGCAGACAAGCAAATGTTATGTATAACTTCATGAAGCTAAAGACCAATATCACCTGTGGTCATCAGAAAAAATGCTAGATTAATTAATATTTTGAACAGGCTTTTTCTTCTAATATACAAACCCACTTATAGAAACCTAATAAGATAAGTAACAGTATTGGGTCAAGGATAGCCGCGTACCATAGTTTCCACCAGCCATAGTGAAAATATCCCCAAGGGTCAGGCAGCAGGGCAATGATTTCATAGATTAAAATTGCAATCACAAAAACAGTTAAGTAAATTACTTGTTTTACCCATCCCTTTTTATAAGGGAACCAATTTAGAAAAAACATATTTACTGGCGGAATAAGGAACACATGTGGGAGAATTCCCGCCCAGTTTAATTCTTTGTCAAAGTACCAATAAGCATGAAATTTGAATTCAACAAAGAGATCGAAAAGCACTTGCAAGGAAATGGTAAATAACCAAATATGTAGAATTTGGTTTCCAGTAAGTAATTTATTTGTTTTAAACCCCAAAAAATTAAATGCGGCAATTGCAATCAAAAGTCCTATCATGAAAATTCCCTTTTTATTTTAATATGCCCATCCGTTTATGGCCTATGCAAGGGTTCGATGATTTGAATAATGGCGGTCTAACATTTTTAATAATTTTTACATTATAGTTTTCTTAATAGTACGTTGGATATAATAGTGGGTGGAGGTGCAGGCGGGAGACGAAACAAATTTAATGTTAAAGAGATTTGAATCACTAAATGAGCTTAAAATACGCATTTATTTATGGGTTATCCCTTGTATTGTTATTTCTCTCATCTCGACAACAACTATTAACCTGTCTGAATAACATGGTACGGTACTCCAATTAAAATGGAGATGAAAAGAAAACTGGTTGGAGTTATTCACCAACCAGTTTTCTTTACTAATATTCATTTATTAATTTTTCAGTTAACTATCACCATTTTTTTGTCCGACATTTTTTGTTCACTATAAATAATGAGTATTTCAGATTGCCGAAATAGGAATAGCTTCTCCTTTTGGTACAGGTGGTTTAGCGTTAGCTGGAATAACTGGTTTGTAACTCATTCCTTTTGTACTTGCTTTGAATTCGGTCTTTGCTTTTTCAAGAATACCATCTTGATCTAGCAATAATTCGTAAGCAGATAATGCCATTATTTTTGCTGAATAGTGCATTCCCTTCAGGCCGATTGATGAACCAAATGAGGCCGTAGCCTGCCAAGTGTGGAATTGAACCCCGAGTGGTGCGCAGGTGGTCATGATTTGCCCCATTGGAACAATCCAAGATACATCTCCTACATCGGATGATCCACCAATGGATAAACCGAAATGATTCATGTTGTGGTAAAAGGCTGTATCGAGCATTTTGCTTGCATTCGCACTCATGAGATGATTTTTAGCACCTGCCAATACAGATGGCTCAACCGTTTGGAGAAGTTCTTCAGCAAATTCCTCATCCTCTTGGGTAAAAGTAAATGGTCCTGCTGCTTCCGCTTGCCTATACATAAGCTCATTCAACGTTTCGTTTGGCAATGTTTCATAGCATCCAGATTTGATTTCCCAGCGTACTGAGGTCTCTGTCATCATAGCTGCCCCCTGAGCAACTTTTATTAGCCTTTCCTCTAATTCCTCCACCTGCTTACGGTCTGCCCCACGTAAGAAATAATAAACACTAGCCTTATCTGGTACGACATTGGGTGCCATTCCCCCGTTTGTAATCTGATAGTGAATTCGGGTACCATCTAGAACATGCTCCCGTAAATAGTTAGCACCAACATTCATTAACTCAACGGCGTCTAGTGCACTGCGTCCAAGATGTGGAGCAGCACCGGCGTGGGAAGTTCTCCCAGAGAAATAAAATTCGATTGCAGTTAATGCCTGCATACGGAAATTAGCTGTCGTATTGACCGTTCCAGGGTGCCATGTAAGGGCGCAATCTAAATCATCAAATACACCAGCTCTTGCCATAAACGTTTTTCCGGAGAGAAGTTCTTCAGCAGGGCACCCATAGTATCGAATGGTTCCTGGTAGCATTTCCGCTTCCATTCTTTCCTTAAGAGCAATCACAGCATTTACCCCAGCTGTTCCGAGCAAATTGTGACCACATCCATGGCCTGGGCCATTTGGAACGATTGGGTTATAATTTGGAGTGATGTCTTGGGATAATCCTGGTAGGGCATCAAATTCACCAAGAATCCCTATGACTGGTTTTCCTTTTCCGTATTGTGCAACAAAAGCGGTTGGCACATCACCAATCCCAGAAGTAACCTCAAACCCAGCTTCCTCTAAAGTCTTACTTTGCAAGGTAGATGCAAACGTTTCATTATAGCCTAATTCAGGATTTGCCCAAATTTGTTTGGCCAAGTCTGTAAATTTAGCTTCATTCTCATCCATCCATTTACTAATGTTCGATTTACCCATTTCTCCTCACCCTTTTCTTTCATGATTAGCTCTGTTAAAGTTCAATGTTGAAAATAATCTAGTAGTCTTTATGCGTATCGGTTTTATTCAAATGAATAACGTAATGGCTACTATTTGATCAACACGAATTTTTAAAGCAGCCTAATGATTCATTCAATCCCGCGATCAGTCACTCAATTTGCTGTTTTTACGGTAGAATAATCTGTTGCTGTTTGGCTCTTTTTAGCTAATGGTAAGAAACAAGCAACAACTGCAGCGATTAGGCAGCATATTGTTAAGAAAATGAACGCGGCTTTGTAAGACCCTGTCGAAGCGATAAGGGCACCCATAATCAGTGGGGAAAAAATACCTGCAGCCTGACCTCCAAAATTTATGATGCCAAATGCGGTACCCACTACTTTCTGTTCCATAACCCGGTGTGGCACTGTAAAGACAAAGCTCATGACAAATGACATAAAAGTAAAAGCAATGCTCTGATACATAATGACCTGAAAAACACCGGATGAAAGTGACATTAAATAAAGAGAAGCCCCTGTAATAATAATTCCCGTTATTACTCCATATTTTGCCTTCGAACCAATCTTATTAATGATTCTTCCACTAATAATCATCCCTATTGTCAGAAACAAGGTAGGAATCGCACTGAATAACCCAACTGATTTAAGATCGATTCCAAGCCCCTGCATTAAGTATGAAGGCATCCAAGAAATAAGACCCCAATTTGTAACATTAACAAAAAAGAAGATTAATAGAACTTTCCATAAATACGAATTGCGGAGTAGCTGTGTATATTCTTTTCTACTAGGCTTAACTGCTACCCCAGAATTAGAGTAATTCCCTGCTTGTCTAGTAGATAGAAGGAACCAGACTACAAAAACAACACCTAATAGACCGACGAACAAAAACACGTTCCGCCAACCAAATGCGACTAATAGTGGGGCACAAATAATCGGTGCAAGAGCAGCACCAAGTGCATTTGAAGACATCATTGTGGATTGAGCTTTCGTCCTTTTATCAGCGGGAAAATAATCAGATATTGCTTTAGTACTTGCTGCAGGATATCCCCCTTCACCAATTCCAAAAAGAAACCGAATTAGAATTAACGAAGTAAGGGACCAGGCAAGTCCAGACAATGCAGTAAATATCGACCAGGCCACAACAGCCACCACGATGACTTTTCGTGATCCAAAACGGTCTGCGAGCCAGCCACCTGGAATCTGCATTAATGCATAACCCATGAAGAAGGCACTTAGTACAATCCCTAATTTTGACGCATCAAGTGTTAAATCTGCTCCAATCTGTACAATTGCAAGACTTATAACAGTTCTGTCAATGTAAGATATAATCCATCCAAAATAGAGAACTAATAAAATCATTTTGCTATTCAATTTGTTAGCGCTTCCATTCATTGTAAAACCTCCCTTTTGTAAAATGTGTGTAAATTAACTATAAATAAACAAGCCATTCATGTCATTGTTGAAATTCACATAATTTTCGAAATTTTATTGTAAATTTCTACAATGTATAGGATGATAAATGAAGAATTGTACAATTAGTTAAGGGGTGAATCGTATGAAACAGAATGAGATGACAATGCGCGGATTTGATGGTGCTTTGACATACCATGTTTGGATGTTGTCTTGCACAGAAGAGTGGGTCCACTTATTTAACGACCCACTTACCGATCATGAGGAAACCCTTTTTTTAAATGAAGATTTATGGACGTATTCATCCGATATAGAAAGTCATAACTATTCTACTTGCTACAATTCTCAGATGGGCAGCCAATTGTTTGAGTTTGCAATGGAAGCTCCTACATCAAATTTAGTCCGCGCTTGTATACATTCTGGTAGAGCGTTATCTGAATTTGAGTGCGATTATTTTGTACTGAAGGTCCGTAATTTGCTGCTTCAACAAACAATAGAGCAATATTGGCAAGAGAATGCTGCATGGCTAGAGGGTTTGCATTCGCTCACCTCAATGCTTGAGTTGGATGAACTGTTAAACAACATTATGCACAACGTATTGATCGCTATTCCAGCAGTGGATCGTGGATTTCTAATGCTTTATGACGCTGAGACACAGAAACTTACTCCAAAAGCAAGTGTTGGATTCGGCCCGTCTATTTATGATTTCAAGACTAGCTTAGGTGAGGGTATTGGAGGGAAGGTATATCAGGATGGAATCGGCCGTATCGTCAATACTGAACAAGGATTGGCAACGATGTCTAATGTTCAGGAAAACAGTATGAAAAGTATGATGGCTGCAATGGGAGTTACAGATAAATTTCCCAATATACTAGCAATGGCTGTTCCTGTAAGAATGAACAAGGAAAAGATTGGTGTGATGATTGTCCATCAGATTACGAAAAAACGAAAGTTGACTCACGCAGATTTACGCCAGCTGCAGGGTTTTGCTGATCAGGCAGCGATTGCCATTACCAATGCAAGACTTTTCTCAGAACTAAGAGAAACAAATGAATATTTAGTTAGACGAAACCATATTCATGAAGTTTTTACAAAACTGTCTTTAAAAGATTCTGATTTGATCATGATTGCTAAAACCGTTGAACGAATGATCAACCTCCCTGTTTCTCTTTTTGATGTGACTAAAAATGAATGCCATCCACATTACACCCCGCTTTCAAAGAAGCTAAAGGATTCAGAATTATTGAATGGATGGGAAGATTCTGTAGACACATTAACAGTCACGATTAATGAAATTCCTGTTCATTTGTATCCCATTGTAAATGAGGGGATTCCAATCGGTTTTTTTGTCGTGGAGCTTCAGCGATTACTCTCTCCAATTGATACCGTAGTGTTAGAGCAGGGTAGTGCTTTGGTTGCACTAAAAATGGTCAATACCTATTCCATGACGGATATGTACTATAAACAATGTTATGAATTTTTTAATGAACTTCTCCAATATAAGGAACCGAATCTACTTGTTTCTAAATCAAAAGATTTTGGTCTTTCTCCTGACAAACCACTCTTTGTCACAGTCATGCAACTGAATGGGAATGTGCAAGTCAGCAAGAAACTCGAAAGATACCAGAGAAAGCTAATTGCCGCTCTACATAGTGAACTGAAATCTTTTCAGTACCTTCTATTTGGCTTTCAGGATAAAGTATCAATCATTATGAATGTCTCTTCTGAGTCCCAACAAGAAGTTGCAATCCAGAAACTAGAGAATATTGTAGAGTTATACAAAAATAAGGATGCACCAGTCCTTATGGGAGGTATAGGGATGGTTTACCAAGGCCTTGAATTTGTTGCGAGGAGCTTTGAAGAAGCGAATAAATCATTAGCCTATATCTCAAATCGTGAAACTCCTGGCATTATCAGTTATGGAAGTATTGGCCTTAACCGATTGTTTATAAGTCAGCAAGTTGAGGATATTCAACAATTCATTCAGGAGGTGTTCGCACCACTCCATTCTCCTAAGGCCAAGTCAAGTGATCTGGAGTTGACACTGAGAACATACATTGCTGCTAATCGATCGATATCCGAAACAGCAGAACGCCTGCATATTCATCAAAATACACTCTACCATCGAATAAGAAAAATTGAGGAAATACTTGCAGTCAATCTAAACGATTCTAGTGATTGGCTAAAATTGCTCCTAGCTTGTCATCTTAGTGATTTGTACTGAAATTCTCATCTTAATACAATAGCAAATGAAGGATTAGGATGAGAAGGGGTAGATGTCTGCTGTTCTCATGGGTATTTACCAGCACAATTCTAGTCTAGTCATACAAACAAACCATCTAACTGATGAATAGGGATGTCAACAGCGAAGCTGTCACCACCAGCAATTAGGAAAGGCAAGGTAAATAAAAAGTAGTAAATATTTATTTCCAATTAGGTGGTCCCACCAAATAAACGCAATTTGTTGATAGGAAGATCTGACAAAAGGTGGGATTTGGTCCATTAGGTCTTTTAAAGATTGCTATTTCATTATCAAATTGCCCTATACCGATTACTGACCAACCATAAAGGTACAAAAAACGAAATGAAAGTAAATAATCAAAAAGTTTTAGTTGGAAACATTATACTACCTTAGTGTATGAGCAGAAAAAAATCGCAGAATTCTTTTCTAAGATTGATTTAAAAAACAAAAAAGAAGAGGATTAATTAACGGCTTTAAATGAACAGAAAAAAGGCTTAATGCAGCTCATGTTCATTTAACATTGAAAAAAGACAATGATACTTTGACCATTGTCTTTTTCTATACCTAACACTCATTAAACTTGTATTATCCTCAAGTTGATTGCATGTATATTGGCATGTTTTTGAGCTATGCTTTTATTTTGAATCATATCATCTTTAACCTGATGATCGGCAAAGTAGTAACTGATTAATATCGATGGAACGAGAGTAAGGAGTATGTATAAGATTAATTTTTTGAAAAAGGTTCTTTTTTCGTGAGTGATAGCCAAAAGACTCTGCCTTTATTTCTATATATCACCATTCAACTATTATTTACTCGGAATTTAAAAGAAAATTGAAATAATAAGAAAAAGAACAGATATCCTTTAAAGGGAAAAATCTGTCCTTAATTTTTGTTTCCAATCATTAATCCCAATGATTAAAAATAACTTCTCCAACTGTCCTTGGTTTCCAATATGAGACTTGATTTAATTCTGCCTTTGATAATGCAGTTAAATGTTCAGACGATATTGGTGTATCCAGATAATCCTTTGTAATACAGTATAGTAAGGTTGATATTTTGCTGACAATACTGGAATATCCAAAAAGGTAATGTTCCCCAGTGTTAAGGCAAAGGCAAGAAATGGATAATGGCAATTCAGAAGAACACTATATGATTTTCCACTGAGCATATATTCTACGGTATAATAGTTTCGATTAGAGGAATGTTCACTGAAACCTACAAGCTCTCCACCCAACTCTCTTACAAATGTATGGCTCAATTGTTTAAATTGAAATGAATCCATTAAAGGGAGTTCGTTATCGTTTCCAGAGTGAAAACCCGTGATTCCTTTGGGGAGATTCAAAACGTGTCACCTCTCATTCCCGAAATGGAAATTCTCCACCTTCTGTTATGATCCTTCCATTTCTTACATCAATATTGCCTTCTATTTTTTCATTTGCCGAAATGACATGAACGATATACGTTCCTTCACCAGGATAATAGGCAATGTTTGTAATCTTAAAAGATTCTTCAGGGTAATTTTCCTCAAGGTAGCTGGATACAATCTCCCTGCTTTTTTCCTTTGTAATAGGGTTTCCATTAAAAAAGAAATAAATAAATCCAGACATCAACAGCACAACCATAAGAACAGATAAAAAGATGGCTTTTCCCTTCATAAATACACACCTCCTTAGCGAAACTTACTATTATTATATTTATATTATAGTGTAAAATTACACTATTTGGTACCGTTTGTATTTACTTTTTTAAAAATGGGCAAAAAAAGAGCCTGGTACACGGGTACCAAGCTAAATTATGGGAAGTTTTAAGAATTAGGTTCTTAAAACCTAAGTCTCAAATAAGTTATCTTTATAATAGGATAAACATTTGTAGAAGTTATAGAGAAGTTATGTGGAAATTGTGAAGATGTTAAAACCAAATTTTTCCCCGTATGAGTGAAAATGGATAAAATATCTAATAATAAATTGACCAGTTAAATTTATTATTAGGAGATGATCGAATGAACAGACAGTTTTCAAAAATCATGCTTTTGTTTCTTTCATTTTTATTAATCTGCCCAGCATTCATAAATGCCGAAGGCCCTAAGCAAACAGAGCGGCAAACACAAGAGCTAAGTCCAAAAGCTGCCCAGCTGATGGCTGATTTGAGGGTACTATGGACGGAACATGCTTTTTGGACTGAAAGGTATGTAGTAAGTGCAATAGCAGGGCATGAGGACCAAGAAGTTGTACTGGCTAGATTACTGAAAAATCAGGACGATATCGGAAATGCAATCAAACCATTTTATGGTGAGGAAGCAGGCAGCACGCTTGCGAAGCTTTTAAGAGAGCATATTCAAATTGCCGGTAAAGTACTGGCGGCCGCCAAAAGTGGAAATCAGCCTGATTTCAAAAAATATAATGATGAATGGTTTAAAAACGCAGATGATCTTACTGATTTTCTAACTTCTGCAAATCCGCAGTTCGACAAAAATGTCATAAAAGAAATGTTTTACATGCATTTAAAACTGGTCACACAAAGTGTAGCGGCAAGAATTAATAAGGATTACAATGCTGATATTGCTGCGTTTGACAAAAATTTAGCTCATCTGCTGCATATGTCAGACGCGATAACTGAAGGGATTATTAAACAGTTCCCAGATAAGTTTTAAAAAAATGGAGCCCAACTGAGTGGTTGGGACTCCATTTTTTAATGCGATAAAAATGCCAGTTGATAAAAAAACAATACAGCAAAAACATAAAGAAGCGGGTGAACTTCACGCCACTTTCCTTTCACTATCTTCAGAAGCGGGTAGCTGATGAAACCAAGTGCAATACCGGTGGCAATGCTGGATGTTAGCGGCATGCTCAGAATCACAAGGAATGCTGGAAAAGCTTCATCTAATTCATTCCATTTAATTTTTGCGATGCTTCCCATCATCATACTTCCGACAATAATTAGGGCAGGAGCAGTAATGGCAGAAATTCCTGAAACGGCACTGACGAGAGGTCCAAAAAATGCTGATAGAATAAACAATACAGCAACTGTAAGCGAAGTTAATCCTGTCCGTCCGCCAGCTGCAACCCCTGATGTGGATTCAATATAAGCAGTTGTTGGGCTTGTACCAAACATGGCTCCGATGGATGTAGCAACAGAGTCGGAGAGCAATGCTTGACGTGCACGTGGTAATTTTCCATTTTTCATTAAACCAGCCTGGTTTGCAACACCGATCATTGTTCCGGTGGTGTCAAAGATTGTTACTAGAATGAATGAAAAGACAACTGCATATAGACTGTGCTCAATGACATCACTTAAAGCTGTTAGCGGATTGCCTACAATTAATCCCTCAGGAAGGGATGGTAACGAAACAAAGCCTTGATCAAATGAAAGTTGGTTCGTAAAAAAGGCAATAAATCCTGTAATAATCATTCCAAAAAATAAAGCACCATTAATCCGCAGCACCATCAAAATAAGTGTTATCGCTAATCCGACGATTGCCAGCAGTGCTGAAGGAGACCCCAGATCACCCAATCCGACTAGATTGGTAGGATGAGCGGTAATAATGTGTGTAAGTCTTAATCCAATAAAAGCAACGAATAACCCAATACCTGCTGTAATTCCATGTTTGAGGTTATCCGGAATCGCATCAATTAATTTTTCTCTAAACGGTGTTAATGATAAGATGACAAAAATAATACCGGCAATGAAAACAGCAGCAAAGGCTGTCTCGTAGTTTTGACCGCCGCCGACAACAGAATAAGCGAAGTATGCGTTAAGCCCCATACCTGGTGCAATGGCGATTGGATAGTTTGCAAACAATGCCATCCAAAGTGTCCCAACAACTGCAGATATAATAGTTGCCGTGAAGACTTGTTCAAACGGAACACCTGCATCTGCGAGAATGACGGGGTTAACAACTACAATGTAAACCATGGTAAAGAAGGTTGTGATTCCCGCGAGTAATTCTGTTTTTGTATTTGTTTGATTTTCTTTTAGTTTAAACATTGGTTCCTCCAAAACACGAACATTATTTTGCAACCTTTATATAATATTCGTTTTTGAAGAGATTTTCAAGCATTCCTTTGAAAAATAAAAACTGCCAAAATCTTTGAAAGTGCAGTTTTACCTTTAACCCCATACCTGCTCAAGTGTTTCGCGAAATAATTGATTTAGAAGTTCAGTTGGGTTGGATTTATTAACAGATACTTCCCTTACATATTGCTCTAAGTACTCAACCTCGGTTTCAACGAAGTAATCAATGATCTGCGTTCTAGGATTTGGGTCAAGAACTTCGCCAGCTTTTTTCAACCTGATAATATCGTCGAGTACTACTCTAATCTCACTAGTGGGAAGGATATCCTCAACTAGTTGAGTAAATTTAATAGGGGGAAATGCATCGTTTTTTGCAATCCATTTAGCTGCTAACAGCGGCCGGAAAATGTTGAAATATCTTTTTATTTTTACTTCCTTGCGATTTTTATAATCTCTGTAATTACCTTTTGCCATTTTTAAATAGTGGTGAATGCCAGAAATGGGAGAAAAAATTTGGCTTTCTACCGCTTTCATTTTATTGATTGCAGAGGATGCCTGATAGTATACGATATTTGAATGGAGCCATTCCAGCAGCGGCGGATTCGACTTGCGAAATAACCGCAGTGCTTTCGTTAGTTCCCAGCCATTCAAGTCCAGCAGTTTGTCTACTTGTATGGAAATCTTGTCATGCTTCGGAACTTCCAGCACGTCGCGCCTTTGATCGATTGAGAGATACCATTCCTTTTTATGAACATAAATAAAGCGGACATCATAATCACTATCATTAGAGGGAAAGCCCCAGGATCTGCTGCCTGATTCACAGGCATAAAGGATTACTACATCATACTCTTTTTCAATCTGTTTAAGGACCAATAAGATGTGCTCTCTCAATTTGTACTACCTCACTTACACTATTTGTAAATTCCCTTTAAAAACAAATTTATTGATTTGATACCATCTTAACACCTGAAAAGCCTTTCTACTAACCTCTGCCAAGGTCAAGGGAATACCGTTCTTACTGTTGAATCGTTTGTAAAAAATTTTCTTTGAAAAACACAAATATTTATTGTTGTGGTTTCTATAAAATCTGCCATATAATAGGCTTATAAAGCGTTCACAAAATTGTCAAATTTATTTTATTACTATAATGCAAATGAATAAACATAATCGGTAGATATGGAGGGAACGGAAATGATTAGAATGGCTGTTGCTGGTGTCTTGGGTTTTGTTTTAATTTTTATAGAATCGTTGATCGTGATGAAAATTAAAGGGTATCATGGAATTGAATTTGGCGGTTTAGCACCATTTATTAATGTATGGGCGATGAATTTCTTTTTAGTATTTGCTATAATCACGCAAATCACTAATTGGTATCAAGACCGTGTAGGTTTTGAAAATGGTGAAGAAGATAATATATATTAAAAAAAGTGCCTCAATCAAGAATTGATTGAGGCACTATTCGTTACGCGTGTTGTTTAGCTGTTTCTTTACCTTTTAAAACAGTTTTACGGATGAATGGAACCACCCAGCGGTCAAGACCAATGCGGCCTGCGTTGTATCCAGCTGTTAAGATGATAAAGCCTAAGAAAATGTCAGTTGGGTTATGAGATACTGTTCCTGCTAAGAAGAATGAGAAGTTCATTACTAGTCCAAAGAACATTGCCGCAGTTGTTAAACATCCTAATAGAAGTCCTAAACCGATTAACGTTTCGCCCCAAGGAACAATGAAGTTGAACACATCAACGTTTGGTAAAGCAAAGCTTTCTAAGAAGTTAACGTACCAGCCGTAAACCATGTTGCCATCTGGACCTTTTACTGGATTCTTTACTGCATTTCCTAGAAACCCTGAAGCATCAAATCCGCCGCTTGTTAATTTGCCTAAACCAGCAGTGAACCATGCGTATCCTAGGTATAAACGTAAGACTGTTAGTATGCCAGCCGCAATTTTGTTTTCCCTTAAAAAGTTCATAAACATTTTAAAGCCATCTCCTTGTTAAATAATTTTTAATTAATTATTACACTGTTAATATAACAAATTAATCTTGAATTGAGGATAAATTGTTCACTAATTCACATATGTGTAAAAAAGATTTGAACAAATTGTAAACAACATCTTTTCTTTAGGAGCAAAACGGAGGGATGGTTCCTAGAACTAAAATTTTAACTGGAGCCTTGATAAAAATAAGGAATATCTCTTGATTAAACTAATATGATTAGTTATTATAAAACTAATTGAATTAGTTAAAAAGGAGAGCTGAAAATGAGAGCGATAAATAAAGGGTTTTTATACCAAGTGACATTTTTGGCGAATATGTTTCCAGTCAATTGTTATTTAGTGGAGGAAGAGAGGGAGTTAACCCTAATTGACGCGGCACTGCCTTATAGTATGAAGGGGATAGTGAAGGCAGCGAAAAATGTTGGAAAACCGATTACAAAAATAATCTTAACGCATGCCCATGAAGATCATGTGGGTGCACTAGATAAGTTAAAGGAGGAACTTCCAGATGTGCCAGTTTATATTTCTGTTAGAGATAACAGATTAATGAATGGGGACATTTCGCTGGACCTGCACGAACACCAAACACCGATAAAGGGCGGAGTTCCTAAAAAGCTGAAGACGAGAGCGGATATACTATTGAAGGAAGGCGTTCTTGTTGGTTCGTTAGCGGCAATTGAAACCCCTGGACACACACCAGGTTCAATGTCATTTTTTGATACAAGAACACAGGCGCTAATTGCAGGGGACGCATTTCAAACTCGAGGTGGGATGGCGGTGGCAGGAGATATTAAACCATGGTTTCCATTCCCGGCATTTGGTACATGGAGTAAAGAAACTGCACTCGCTAGTGCCAAGAAATTAGCAGGCTATCAACCAAGTGTCCTTGCGATTGGACATGGAGAGATGGTCGAGAATCCAAGTAGGGCAATGGAACAGGCAATTCGGATTTTAGAGCAGAAATTGAAATAGAGGAGTTTAAAAATATGTCACCGAGACCTAAAGTCGGACTGGAAATAACCGCCATTCTAGATGTGGCAGGGCAAATCGCAGATGTTCAAGGAATGCAGGAAGTTACATTGGCTAACTTGGCCAAACAATTAGGAATCCGGCCACCTTCGTTATATAACCATTTTGATGGGCTGGGTGGATTACGAAAAAAAATGGCAATATACGGACTTAATCGGCTATACGAGGAATTAGCGCATGCGGCCATTGGAGTTGCTGGAGACGAAGCTGTGCTTGCTATTAGTAAAGCCTATGTGAATTTCGCCCGGAAACACCCAGGTATTTATGAAGCAACATTGATGGCACCTGAAATGGGGGATGAAGAGGTCCAGCAGGCCGGTAAAAAAATTGTTGATTTAACGGTTACTGTTTTACAAAACTATGAATTAAAAGATGATTTGGCATTACATGCTGTAAGAGGGTTAAGGAGCATATTACACGGATTTTCCTCATTAGAGCAGCGGGGCGGTTTTAAAATGCAGTTGGATTTAAATGAAAGTTTGGAAATCATAATAAAAGCATTTATTGATGGAATACATGATCACTAATTAACTAAAAGTTACCAAGTAATGCAGAAACCTTTGAAACAGTACTATTTTCGATAAACTCCAATGAGACTGCCAATTGGCAAGTCTTCTTTCTTATGTAAGATGTTATAATGGTAGTAATATCTTGATTAAAGGAATGAAATGAATGCGAGAACTTGAGAAGTTAGGGTTAGTATTGGACGTTGAAACAACAGGATTAGGGCCGACTACTGATGAAGTAATTGAACTTGCACTTAAATTATTTTCCTACCGGACAGACACGGGGGAAATCCAAGAAATCATTGAGGAGGATTCTTTCTTGCGAGAACCCCTTACTAGTTCAGCTAGAAGGAATTATGACCGTGCATACCAAATTCATGGGATTCCGTATGAATTAGTAGCAGGGAAGAGTTTCACCGATGTAAAGATTAAATCTTATTTCCATCGTGCAGATTCCGTTTTTGCTCATAATGCTTCCTTTGACCGCAGCTTTCTATTTCATATGTACCCAGAAGTGAATGATTTAAAATGGTATTGTACGATGCGCGGTGTTAAATGGAAGAACTATGGTTTTCCAAATGGCAAACTGCTAACCCTATTACAGGCACATGAAATTACAAATCACCAAACACATAGAGCACTCGATGATATTACATATCTTATGGACCTGCTCAGAAAAACAAGTCCTAGTGGCAATCTCTATCTTCAAGAAGTACTCGAAAACGGACCAATGAGAAAATACCAGCCAGCAGCCACACGAACCAAAATGGGATAATTACACTCAAAAAAACAGATCAATCTTGTAAAAGTCAAACGGGTTTACTTTTGAGGTGCAAACATTGTTAAAAACATAGGAAAACGTACTTGCTTCACAATATATCCTTAATTGAGTAACCAGTGATACTTAAAATAAGCGGAGGTTTTCCGGTTAAATCCAAAAGGGAGCTCGTTTCGGGGTAAATAAGCGGAGGTTTTCCGCTTATGCAAAGCAAAATCCCCCATTTCCACGTTTTTTTGAGTCATTAGACGGAATTCCTCCGTCTATTTAAGCTATTTTCAGTGCTGATTTCATAAATAAGAGGAATTTCTCCGCTTATTTATCAAACTTGCTTTAGCGCCTAATCCAACTTGTGCAACTTACGGGTGCTTCAGTGAAAAAAAAGGCTTAGAGATATGTGTATCTCTAAGCCTTTTTTACTGAGCAATATACTGTGAATGGTATTGTGAAATTTATGTGATTTGCTATAGATTAGGTTGTGATTAACGGTTTTGCACATCACAAGTACACCCGTTAGGAAGAGGCGGTCTGTTTTTATTTTGTGACTGTCCGCCTAAGGCAGACAGTGTCCACGGATGGTGAACACCTTTTAGGTGTCACCTTGGTGACAGGCACCAAACCATTACTTTTTTAAATATCGCTCTTCAACGATTTTTCGGTGGTGCATTTCGTGTCCGGCGATGATGTAGGCGATAGCTCTTGTGGTGATTTCCATTCCGTTTGCATTGCCTTTGTTTGCCCATGCTTCTCTTGGGGTGTTTTGGATAAGGGTGATAGCGGCATTTCTTGTTGCTTTGAAGTCTTCAAGGATTGCCTCCATTGATAGGTTATGGGTTTGGGCTGCTTCAACATAATCTGTTTCATTAAACCCGGCTAAAGGGCTTTGATCCCCGCGGCTTACACGAAGCAGGCGATAGGTCATAATTCTTTCTGTATCGATGATATGTCCAAGCACTTCTTTCACACTCCATTTTCCTGTAGCGTAACGAAGGTTAGTCTCCTCTTCGGAAAGCCCCTTAAAAAGGTTAGTCACCTCTAAAAGGTTTTCCTGCAAAATCTCCACAATATCACCATTTGGTACCAGCTTAATATAGGGCTGATAATAATCTGGATATTCGTTTTCTGTTGGACGTTGAATCATTGAATTTTCCACTCCTCTCACTTATATCTGGAAATACCTCCATTACTAAATTTATCCTATCACAATATTAAAGCTGTTTGAATCGCTTAACTAAAGATCTCATTTGTATAAAGATGGAAGGTTCACAAAGAGGAAAAAAGTTTGTTTTGCGCTTACAAAAATATTATTGACGAAATTTGTCGAGGGTGATATTCTATGTATACGGTTAATTTGTTAGTTCATTAAACAAATTAATTGAAAATATTTAAACACTCTCGAGAAGTTAAATAATATGCAATTAGTATTTTTGTAAAGGGATTCATAAATTTAGCATCAAAGTGTCTTAGCAATTATTTAAAGGGGTTACATTTTATAGTTTTAGAAGAATTAATAGGAGGGTTAATAATGGCTAGAGCATTACAACAAAAAGTTGAAACCCCACAAAATGGTGGGAAAGCAGTTCGTCCATTTGGGATGAGAGATAAGTTGGGTTACTTATTCGGTGATTTTGGAAACGATTTCTTCTTTGTTCTAGTTGCAGCTTTCCTTATGGTTTATTACACCGACGTTTATGGTCTTAATCCAGCTGCTGTCGGGGGACTATTCCTAATTGCACGTTTATGGGATGCAGTTGCTGACATTACTTGGGGTCGTTTCATCGATACGAGGAAAGCAGGAAAGAATGGAAAGTTCAGACCTTGGATCTTTAGAATGTCGTTTCCACTTGTCATTACTGGTATATTAATGTTTGTTCATATTCCAGGAATGTCTGATGGATTTTACCTTGCGTATGCATATGTAACCTATATTATTTGGGGAACTTTATATTCTACTGTTAATATTCCTTATGGCTCTATGGCTTCTGTAATCACAGGTGATCCTGTTGAACGTACGGCATTATCTAGCTGGAGAACATTAGGGGGGAACTTAGCTGGGTTAATCATTAATGTTGTAGGTCCAATGATTTTGTTTGTTGACAATAAAGCAGATGCAAATCGATTCCTTTTAGGTGCTATCATTTTCGGTGTTCTTGCAATCGCTTGTTATATGGCATGCTATAAATTATCTGTTGAACGTATTGTAATCGATGAAACAAATAAACCAAAAGCGAACTTTGGCAAAACTGTAAAAGGTCTTGGTAAAAACAGACCACTCATTGTGTTCCTTACTCTTTCTTTACTGTTCTTGGTTTGCTTTATGTTAATTGGTACTGTAAACGTATATTTATTTAAAGATTTCTTTGGAAACGCTAAAGCATTAAGTATGGTTGGTCTTCTTCAATCAGTGGCAGTATTTGTTGGTATGCCAATGGTAAAACCGCTAGTTTCAAAATTTGGTAAAAAAGAAGTGGCTTCAGCTGGTCTCTTACTAGCAGCACTTGTATATGCGGTTTTATATTTCTTACCTAACTTAACAGCAACACAATTTATCGCAGTTTTAACAGTGGGTATGTTTGGATATGGAATTTTCAACCTAGTTATTTGGGCTTTCGTTACAGACATCATTGATTACCACGAATTTTTAACTGGACTACGTGAGGATGGAACCGTTTACTCTATCTACTCAATGGCTCGTAAAATTGGACAAGCAGTTGCTGGTGGTGTTGGGGGTGCAGCGATTGCAGCGGTTGGTTATACTGCAGGTGCAGAAGCACAAACAGCTGAAACGCTGCAAGGAATTCATACACTTGCTACATTAGTACCAGCGGTGATACTGTTCGTTATATTCTTAATGATTGTATTCTTGTATCCATTAAACAAAAAACGTACTGAACAACTTGCAATTGATTTAGCTGCAAGACGAAATTCAAAATAATCATATTTAAAAAGGGAGCAAACACTGTTTGCTCCCTTTTCTTTTTTCTTTTACATGATCAATACCGACAAATTAATTAAAGCAGAAACACTCTCGAGAAGTCAGTCTTTTGTTGTGAGTAATTTAGTAAGGGGTTACACAAAATAGTTTTAAAAGCAATTTCATGCATTTTAAAAATGATTTTTTAGAATATTTTATTGGGAGGGTAAAGAAATGGCTCGAGCATTGCAAAAGAAAGTAGAATCCCCACAATCGGGTGGGAAAACAGTACGTCCATTTGGTTTTAAAGATAAATTAGGTTACTTGTTTGGAGACTTTGGAAACGATTTCTTCTTTATCTTAGCCGCCTCATTCTTGATGGTATTTTATACGGATATTTTTCATATTAATCCTGCTCATGTCGGACTATTATTCACGGTTGCCCGTCTTTGGGATGCTTTTGCCGACGTAACATGGGGTCGTTTCATTGATACGAGAAAGGCAACTCCTCAAGGGAAATTTAGACCATGGATTTTAAGAATGTCATTTCCACTTGTAATCATGGGTATATTAATGTTCGTAAAGATACCTGGCATGTCTGAAGGGTTTTACCTCGCTTATGCATATGTAACATATATTGTGTGGGGAACATTATATTCTACTGTTAATATTCCTTATGGCTCCATGGCTTCAGTGATTACAGGTGATCCGGTAGAACGTACTTCCCTATCAAGCTGGAGAACGTTAGGTGGTCAAATGGCAGGTTTAATTATTAATGTAGTTGGACCAATTATTTTATTCGTTAATAATAAACCGGACGCAAATCGCTTCATTCTTGCAGCATTAATTTTCGGTGGACTTGCACTTGCTTGTTACCTTGCTTGTTATAAGTTATCTGTTGAACGTATCGTCGTGGATGAATCAAATAAAGAAAAAGTCAATTTTGGCCAAACCATGAAGGGGCTTACGAAAAACAAACCATTAATGGTTTTCCTTGTGGCTGCATTGGTATTCATGGTTGTCTTTATGTTAATTGGTACGGTTAACGTTTATCTATTTAAAGATTATTTCACGAATGCTAAAGCATTAAGTATAGTGGGTCTTCTTCAAGCAGTTGCTGTATTTATCGCCATGCCATTTATTCAACCATTGGTTAAGAAATTTGGTAAAAAAGAAGTGGCTTCCGGTGGATTATTAGTCGCGGCGCTTGTATACGGAGTTCTATATTTCCTCCCAAATTTAACAGCAACACAATTTATCGTTGTATTAACAGTTGCTATGTTTGGTTATGGTGTGTTTAACCTTGTAGTGTGGGCGTTTGTTACAGACGTAATTGATTATCACGAGTATTTAACAGGTCTCAGAGAAGACGGTACCGTTTATTCAATCTACTCAATGGCACGTAAAATCGGACAAGCGGTTGCTGGTGGTGTTGGCGGTGCAGCGATTGCAGCAGTTGGTTACCATGCGGGTGCCGAAACACAATCAGCTGAAACATTACAAGGAATTCATACACTTGCAACTTTAGTACCTGCACTTACACTTGGTGTCGTGTTCCTACTGATTGTATTCTTATACCCATTAAACAAAAAACGTACTACACAACTTGCAAAGGATATAGCAGCAAAAAGAAAAGCATAATTTTAATTTAAGATAAGGTTGTTATGTCTGTTTCATAACAACCTTATCTTTTTTTACAATACGAAAGCATTAGTGAGTTTCTTTAGAAAATCCCCTTTCTGAAGTTGAAAGGGGATTTTTATGTGTGCGATTGTTAGTCCTATGATTAGATGTTAACGCTTGCATTTTTTTTATTTGCCTCAGTATCATAATTTAAATTCAACATTGGTACTTCCAAGAAATGTTTAATCGCAAGTGCACAAGCTCCAAGAACAGCGGAGTTTCTTCCGATTGATGAAATCTGTAGTGCACGATAATGGCTAATAGAAGAATTCAAATTTCCTCTTATTTTATCGAGGGAATTCGGGTACATGCGCAAAAGCTCGCTATCAAGCACAAGCATGTCAGGATTGTACATGTTAATCATATTATTTAAACCAATGGAGAGGTAGAAAATAAATTGTTCCATCAATTGATGTACTTCTTCGTCACCTTCATCAAGCCATTTCTGAATATTCTCATACGTCACAGAATTCATTTGCTTTGTTTCTGATAGATACTTGAAAATAGCCCTTTCAGAAGCATATCTTTCCCAACACCCTTTATTACCACAATTGCATTGTATTCCATTTGGCACAACAATCATGTGGCCGATTTCACCAGCAAATCCGTCATGCCCGCGAAAAAACTCGTTGTTCATCATCATTCCTAGACCAATACCGGAATAAAGTGTCGCTGATAATAAGTTATCCGTTTCATGATGAACATAAACCCGCTCAGCAAAAGCACTAAGATTTGCATTGTTTTCTATATACACGTTTATGTCGATTTGTCTTTCAATATCATTCTTAAGGGTAATGTTATTCCAGCGTAATCGTGGTACATAGTGGATAGTTTCATCTTTTCCAACTAGACCGTGAATGGCAATAACAATTCCCACAATTCCATACCGACTGTAAGCGTATTCAGATTTAAACACTTTAATTTGCTCAACTAAGAGATTCAATATCTCTCCGTAGTCTGTCGTATTTGTCTCAATCCTCTTGGAGTTGATAGGAGATCCTGTAAGATCAGAAACCGTAAAAGAAATATGGTCAAAATCAAGGTCAATGCCAAGCGCGCAGCCTGCCTCACTGTTGATCGAAAGCATAATAGGTTTTCTTCCAACGGTATAATGCTCAAGTTGTGTTTCAATTACAAGACCTTCATCTATTAAATCTGCAACCTGTGCAGAGATGGTTGCACGTGTAAGTGCTGTAACTTTTGATAAATCTGCCCTAGAAATTAATCCTTCTTTGACAATCTCTCTGAGAATAATCGAGCGATTGATTCTTTTTATATATGACGCGTCACCGGTAATCATTTGTACCCCCCATTTAAAAGCGCTTTTCTACTATAACAATAGTATAACAGGTTATTTCCTGTAGGTCTCTCTAAAATGGCAAAAAAATATAAACTGTCAATTGACTTAACAAATTAAACATGATAAGTTAGTAGTGTAATTAATTTGTTTACTAAACAAATTAAGAAAAAGTTCATGAAATTATCTAATAAATTTGTAAGGGTTTACAGAAAATAGTAGTAATTGGAGGGTGTCAAATGAAAAATTTTTTAGACAAAGACTTCTTGTTAGATACAGAAACATCCGTAAAATTATACGAAAATGCAGCAGATGGCCTGCCGATTTTTGACTTCCATTGCCACTTAGATCCGCAAGAGGTATGGGAAAATAAGTCATATGAAAATATTACTCAATTATGGCTCGGTGGAGACCATTATAAATGGCGTACCATGCGTATGAACGGTATCGGTGAGAAGTATATTACCGGTGACGCAACAGATTGGGAGAAATTTGCCGCATGGGCAGAAACGGTACCAAACCTAATTGGTAACCCGCTTTATCATTGGACTCACATGGAGTTGAAAATGTATTTTGGAATTGAAAAATTACTTACTCCTTCTACTGCACGTGAAATTTACGATGAATGCAATGAGAAACTAAAATCTCCGGATTATACAGCAAGAGCTTTTATTGCGAAGTCGAATGTTAAGTTTATTGGTACAACGGATGATCCTAATTCAACATTAGAATACCATCGTTTATTAAAGAATGATGAAACCTTCGCCCCTATCATCGCACCAACATTCCGTCCAGATGGAGCGCTTTTCATTGAGCGTCCTACATTTGTCAGCTGGATTGGAAAATTAGAAGAGGTTTCTGGAGTTAAAGTAGATTCACTAGAAGGTTTCTTGAATGCACTGCAGCAGCGTGTTGATTTCTTCCATGAAAATGGCGGTCGTGCATCTGACCACGATATTCAAAAAATGGAATATGTAGAAACAACAAAGGAAGAAATTGAAGTAATTTTCAAAAAAGGGTTAAACGGTGAACAGCTTTTTAATGAAGAACTGATTGCTTACCGTTGGTTCCTATTAACAGAGCTTGGAAAAATGTATGCTGGAAAACAGTGGGTCATGCAGCTTCATATGGGTGCATTAAGAAATAACAATACAAAAATGAAAGAGCTTATTGGTCCAGATACAGGATTTGATTCTGTTGGTGAAGCTAATTTTGCTGAAGGTGTATCCAAATTCCTTGATATTCTTGAACAACAAAATGCTTTACCTAGAACTGTATTGTTTAACCTAAACCCTAAAGATAATCCAGTTCTAGCTGGTATGATGGGTAACTTCTATGAAGAAGGCGTTCCTGGTAAAATTCAGTTTGGTTCTGGCTGGTGGTTTAACGACCATATCGATGGAATGGAAAGACAAATGAAAGATCTTGCTAACGTTGGTCTCTTGAGCCATTTCATTGGAATGCTGACAGATTCACGCAGCTTCCTTTCTTATGCGCGTCATGAATACTTCCGCCGTATTCTTTGCAACCTATTAGGTGACTGGGTAGAAAGAGGACTAGCGCCAAATGATATGGAATACCTTGAGCAAATGGTTAGAAATATTGGCTACAATAACGCGGAAAAGTACTTTTTAGAGCGCTAAGTTTTTCGTTGGATTAAGGGGTGCCTTTAAAAGGGCCTCCCCCTTTAATACATAGAATAAAGTGTTAAATTTATTTAATTGAGCAAGCTACAATTAGCGTGATTTATTTTATTTTCGCATGACAAAATGACCGAAATAATTGATGTTCTAATCTTTAATCGTTATTATGGATGTTATGAGTGAAGGAAGAGCAAGAGTGCAATTCCAGACTTCAACTACAAAGATAAGTTAAAAATACTTTAACTAAATCAAGAGAAAGAGGGATAAAAATGTCTAAACAACAAATTGGTGTCGTTGGTTTGGCAGTAATGGGTAAAAACCTAGCTTTAAATATTGAAAGCCGTGGTTATTCTGTCGCTGTATTCAACCGTTCTTATGACAAAACAGAAGAGTTTCTAAAGAATGAAGCAGAAGGAAAGAACTTTGTAGGCGCACGTACTGTTGAAGAATTTGTTAATTCTTTAGAAAAGCCTCGTAAAATTTTATTAATGGTTAAAGCAGGTACTGCAACAGATGCAACGATCGACTCTTTAAAGCCATTTCTTGAAGAAGGCGATATCTTAATCGACGGTGGAAATACATTCTTCCAAGATACAATCAGACGTAATAAGGAACTTGAAACGGCAGGTTTCCATTTCATTGGTACAGGTGTTTCTGGTGGAGAGGAAGGCGCATTAAAAGGTCCTTCTATCATGCCTGGCGGTAAGGAAGAAGCTTATAATCTTGTAAGACCAATATTAGAAGCTATTTCTGCAAAAGTGGAAGGTGACCCTTGCTGTACATACATTGGTCCAAACGGTGCCGGTCACTATGTGAAAATGGTTCATAACGGAATCGAATATGGAGATATGCAGTTAATCTGTGAAGCTTACTTTATTTTGAAAAACGTTCTTGGTTTAAATGCTCAGGAGCTTCATGAAGTCTTTGCTGAATGGAACAAAGGCGAACTAGACAGCTATTTAATTGAAATCACTGCAGACATCTTTACAAAAGTGGACGAAGAAACAGGTAAGCCGATGGTTGACTTGATTTTAGATACTGCTGGTCAAAAGGGTACAGGAAAATGGACAAGCCAAAATGCACTTGACCTAGGCGTTCCGCTTCCAATTATCACTGAATCTGTATTTGCCCGCTTTATTTCAGCAATGAAGGATGAGCGTATCAAGGCAAGCAAGGTTCTTAGCGGACCGGAAGTTAAGGGCTTTGAAGGTAATAAAGAAGAATTAATCGAAGCAGTACGTAAAGCTTTGTATATGAGTAAAATTGTTTCTTATGCACAAGGTTTTGCACAAATGCGAGCTGCGTCTGAAGAGTACGATTGGAATCTTCGTTACGGCGATATCGCGATGATTTTCCGCGGCGGATGTATCATTCGTGCACAATTCTTACAAAAAATTAAAGACGCTTATGATCGTGATCCAGAATTAAGAAACCTATTATTAGATCCTTACTTTAAGGAAATTGTTGAGAACTATCAGCAGCCATTACGTCAAGTTCTTGCTGTAGCGATTGAACGTGGAATTCCAGTGCCGTCATTTGCAAGTGCCATTGCTTATTATGACAGCTACCGTACTGAAACTCTTCCAGCCAACCTGCTTCAAGCACAACGCGACTATTTTGGAGCACATACGTATCAACGTGTTGATAAAGAAGGAGTATTCCACACCAATTGGATGGAGTAATCGCTTCGTAAAAAGGTATTAAAGAACTGCCTGTAAAAGGAGACAAAAACTAGCCCTAAACGCTGTAATTGTCTCCTTTTTTATTTGTCTGAAAGTCATAATAAAAAAGCAATATCAGTCAAATAATAACTTTTATTGAGCAGTTTTAGAGAATGTTTTTTGATTCTATCTGCAATATAATATAAACATGTTCAGTTAACAAACTTTAATGTTAACGCTTACTACTAAGGGTGTGAAAGCAGTGGAAAAGTTAACAAGCTCTTCATTGAAAAAAAGAATAATGGATGAGTGGATATACGGTTTCTACCGAGTTCAAGGTGTTGACTTTTACAACTTTAATTTTCATTCACATCAAGAATATGAGATTTATTTTTTTCACTCGGGTGATTGTAAGTATTTAATTAACAATCGGATTTACGAGTTGCAGCCTGGTGATATCATCCTCTTAGACGGTATGACGTTGCATAAAGCCAATCCTGGGACAGACAGTACGTATACAAGAAGTATGCTTCATTTTTCACCTTTATGGCTGCAGGAATCATTAAATGGGCTGGGGATCCCTAATCTGTTAGACCCGTTTAAAAAACTTCATAATTGCTTTCTTCGTACAGGCTACGATGAATTTGGACAATTTGTGGATGGCAGGATAAAGGAAATAGCCAGCTCGCTTACTCATATAGATGAAGAAGTACAGCGGACAGGTAAAAAAAATCAGTTTTTGGAAGCAGAAATAAAACTTGAGTTGATTCAGTTATTGATGGGGATCTACAAAATAAGTCAAAAAGAATTGGCTCAAGTGACGGGTAAAAGGTCAGAAAAGGAGCTTCATGCCGAGTCCATTGCCTCTTGGATTAATGATCATTATGCTGAAAAAGTCAGTTTAGACAGAATTGCAGAAGAGTTAAGTTTGAGTAAGTATTATGCTTCACATATTTTTAAGGAAGTTACTGGCTTTACGGTGATGGAATATGTGATGGCTTGCCGGCTAAATCAGGTGAAGTATTTATTGGAAATGGAGCCCGATCAATCACTTACGGATGTGGCCCGCTCAACAGGCTTTGAAAGCGTTGCACATTTCAGTCGCTTTTTTAAAGAGAAGGTAGGTACCACCCCTTCACAATATCGTAAAACGAAGCTCAATAGCCATATTCCTAGGAATAAGGAGGAGAAGAATAAATGAATCAAGATTTATTGATTTCTGGATTTTCAGATGAAATCTCATCTGATTTTGATACCCAGCTTGAGGTTGTCTCAAATTTAGGGATGAAATATATTTCGTTAAGGGGCATTGATGGGAAGAATATTGGTGATTTTACTGTCGATGAAATCAAAGAAACAGTGCAGCCAAGACTGCAAAAAGCAGGAATTGGTGTTTCTTCCATCGGTTCGCCAATTGGTAAAGTCTTTATCAATGATGAAGAAGGTTTTGCAAAGCAAAAGCTTATGTTGGACACGCTTTGTCAAATCAGCAACCTGCTTGATTGCAAGTATATGCGAATTTTCAGCTTCTATATTCCTAAGGGTGAGGATGCAGATCAATATCGCAGCCAAGTTGTTAGCAAGTTAAAGGAATTTGCTGCAATTGCAGAAAAATACAATGTGATTTTGCTGCATGAAAATGAAAAGGATATCTTTGGTGATATCGCTAGACGTTGTCATGAGATTTTGACAGAAGTTGGTTCTCCATACTTTAAAGGAATTTTTGACTTCGCAAATTTCGTACAGTGCGGTGAGGATACACAGGAGTGTTACGATCTCTTAAGAGATGAGATTGTTTATATACACATAAAGGATGCTGTAACATCAGATAGTCAAAACGTTGTCTGTGGAACTGGCGAAGGAAAAATACCGGAATTGTTAGCTCAATTTATTAAGAGCGGCTACAAAGGATTTTTAACTCTTGAGCCACATCTCGTTCTCTTTGATTCTCTAAAGGATTTAGAACTTGAGGATGCGACCGAGATCATTAAGGACAACAAAGGGCTGGATGGTGCCGGCGGTTACAAGCTTCAATATGAAGCACTTTTAGACATTCTTAAAAAAATTGAAAGTGAGGGAATTTAATTATGGCAGATGTAAGATTAGGGATTATTGGATTAGGTGCAGAAGGTGGTATGTACGCTAATTTCATCGCTGAAGGCAAGGTAAAAAACATGGTGATTGGTGCAATCTGTGATAATGATCCTGCTAAAAAACAAGTAGCAGAAGAGAAGTATCCTGGTGTTCCTTTCTACGATAATTATATCGATATGCTTGAAAGTGGTGATGTTGATGCAGTTGTTACAACTGTTCCGCATTATCTACATCCTGAAATGGGAATCGAATCACTAAAAAGAAACATTCATGCATTAGTGGAAAAACCAGCTGGTGTTTATACAAAACAAGTACAAGAGCTAAACGACTTTGCAGCATCTAAGCCTGAACTTAAGTTTGCAATCTTCTTTAACCAGCGTACAAATCCACTTTATAAAAAAGTTAAAGAACTTATTGATAATGGTGAGATTGGCAGCATTCGCAGTACCAATTGGATTATTACTACATGGTGGAGACCTCAAGGGTATTACAATCAAAGTGAATGGAGAGCAACTTGGGGCGGAGAAGGCGGCGGTGTCCTTGTAAACCAAGCACCACACCAAATTGACTTGCTTCAATGGATATGCGGCATGCCGAAAAAGGTTTATGCAAAAGTAAACTATGGCTATCAAAGAAATATTGTGGTGGAAGACGATGTAACAGCAGTATTTGACTATGGGAATGGTGCTACTGGTGTATTTGTAACGAAGACACACGATGTAATGGGGACTGACCGTTTAGAGATCCATGGTGATAAAGGAAAAATCGTTGTAGATGATAGTAAGAAAGTTACCATCAAGCGCCTGAAACAATCTGAGAAGGAAATGAGCGATTCCATGGATATGTCAGATGTTATGAAGCTGTTTATGGGCGGCGGTGCAGGTGATATTTTCACTGAAGAAGTACTTGACTTTGGTAATGTTTGGGGCGAACAACACATTGCTGTATTAGAAGACTTTGCTTCAGCTATCGTAGAAGGTACACCATTATTAGCACCAGGCAGCGACGGTATTAATGGTGTTAGACTTGCAAATGCTATGCACTTGTCAAGCTGGTTAGGCAAGGAAATTGAAGTACCATTTGATGAAGATTTATTCCTAGAAGAATTAAATAAACGTATTGCAGAAGAAGGTAAATATCCAGTTAGAAAATAATCAACCACACGAAAGGAACTCATCGCTGATGCAGCTTTGAGTTCCTTTAAAAAGTAAGGGGAGAAGCAAATGCTTAAAGTTGCAGTAATTGGGCTGGGGACGATTTCACATATCCATATTCCAGCGATAAAAGCAAACCCAAATGCTGAGTTGGTGGCTGTTTGTGATAATGACAAATCCTTATCAAATTCAGTACCAGGAGCAAACTTTTACAGTAACTATGAAGTAATGCTAGAAAAAGAAGAATTAGATTGTGTTCATATTTGTCTGCCCCATTATCTGCACTACCCTGTTACGACAGCTTGTGTAGAAAAAGGTGTTCATGTTTTTCTAGAAAAACCATTGGGCCTGAACGCAGAAGAAGGGCTTGCTCTAGTGAAATTAGAGGAAGACCACAAGGACATTAAAATCGGTGTATGTCTGCAAAATCGGAACAACGAATCCTTTGAAAAACTCCAAGAGATTATCCGTTCTGGTGAATATGGTCCTATTAGAGGGGTTAAGGGGCTAGTAGCATGGTTTCGGCCAAAAGATTACTATGACATCCAGCCGTGGCGCGGGCAATGGAAATATGCCGGTGGTGGGGTGATGATCAATCAAGCGCTCCATACGTTAGACCTCATGCAGTTGGTTGGCGGTGAAATTGAATCGATTAGAGGTTCAGTTGATCAACTATTGGATTATAACATCGAAGTAGAAGATACGGCTTCCGCACGTATCCAGTTTAAAAATGGTGCTAAGGGATTATTCTTCGCTACGAATGCAAATGCAGATAATTCTAGTGTTGAACTCGAGGTTCTTTTTGAAAAAGAAAGGTTCATCATCAAAGATAGCATCCTGATAAGAGTGAATGAAGCAGGGGAAAAAGAAGAATTGATGGAGGATGCCAAGCTGCCAGGTTCAAAACACTATTACGGAGCTAGTCATGCAAAAACAATCAATCAATTTTATTCCGCGATTATTGAGAATACACAAGATTATATTCATGCAAAAGACGCACTTGCATCAATTGCGATTATTGATGCAATTCACCTGTCCTCAGAGAAAAAACAATCAATAAAAATGGAGGTATTTCAATGAAAAAGGGAAAAATCGGCGTTCAGATGATGATGCTTAAAGGCAAAGTCGAAGAACTTGGTGCCTATGAAACAATGAGAAAGATTAGTGAACTTGGATATCATGCTGTAGAAGTATCTCAAATCCCTATGACAGCTGAAAACGTAGCAGAACTAAAAAGAGCGAGTACAGATTTTGGTATTAAGATTGCGGCTATGTCTGCTGCTGTAGAGCCAATGCTGCCTGGGATGCCGGGTGAGACATTGACAAGTGACTTTGAAAAAATCGTAAACGATTGCAAGACCCTTGATTGTAATTATTTACGAATTGGCATGATGCCGTTAATGGCTATGGGGAATAAAGATACTATTATGGAATTTATTAGTAAGGCAGAAGAAATGGCTCACAGATTAGCTGAGCATGGAATTGAATTGTATTACCATACACACCACTTGGAATTCCAAAAATTTGACGGTGAATATTTATTGGATATTATTAAAAACAACACGACAAAACTTGGTTTTGAATTAGATGTTCACTGGATTCAAAGAGCAGGCGTAAATCCTGTGGAATTTGTTAAAGGATATGCCGGCCGTATTTCACTCTTACACTTGAAGGATTATCGAATTGGACAAATGGATTTAAGTGATGTTGACTTCCAGAAAGATATGGCTAAATTCTTTGACAGATTCACAAATACGATTGAATTTGCAGAACTTGGTGAAGGAAACCTTGATCTCAAATCAATCATAGAAGCTGGACTTGAGAGTGGAGTACAGTATTTCTTAGTAGAACAAGACAATACCTATGGACGTGACCCATTTGAGTGCCTGGAAGTTTCTGCAAACCATTTAAGAAAACTAGGATTCGCTGACTGGTTTTAATATATTGAAATAAATAAAATGCAAAAGGCAGTGGATTTTCACTGCCTTTTGTATTGGGAAAAACTAGTAGAGGTATCGCTTGGATTTAGAAAAAAAGTTATTCTAAACAACAATTTTTTAGAAAATTAAAAACCTATTGACTATTGATAATAGAGATGATATCTTTAATTTAATAGTTAGTTTATTAAACTAATTAAAAAACGGAATAATAGTTTATAGCCATTTATATTTTTTTATATGAGAATGAAAAGGTTTTCAGGGGAAGGAGTGGCTAGTAATAGAAGGTATTGGGAGTTATCCCAAAATGCTCTAGATAAATTAGTAAAAAAGGCATTGCATATGTAAGCGGATTCAATTATTATAAGAGTGTGGAATTAATTAGTTCATTAAACAAATTAAAGGGTAAAATTTCCACAGGGGAATGATTAAACATTAAATTTAATGAAAGCGGTTAAACGCTTAGGGGAGGAAACTAGCATGGCAACATCGGGCGTAAATAATCAGCAATACAATAAAGCAAAACTTTGGGAAATTGGTTTCTTCGCTTTAAATAACACGGCAACAAATCTATACATGTTTATTTTGGCTTTTGTGTCCTACTACGCAGCAGGAGTTGCGGGTATTGCAGTAGTTGTGGTAAGTACCATCTTAATGAGTATGAGAATTTGGGACGGAGTTACGGATCCAATCATTGGTTTCTTGGTTGATAAAACAGAAGGTAAGTTCGGAAAGTTCCGACCGTATATGGTGATTGGTAATATTATCTTAGCCGCTACTATTCTAGTATTATATAATGTTACACACTTATTACCGGAATCTTTCAGACTGCTATTCTTTATCGCAATCTATGCCATTCATATTATCGGATATACATGTCAAACTTCCGTTACAAAGGCAGCACAAACTGTCTTAACAAATGACCCTAAACAGCGTCCTTTATTCGCAATATTTGATGGAATTTACAACACATTGCTTTTCACTGGCGGACAAGTTTATGTAGCATCTTATTTGATTAAAAAACATGGCGACTTTAATATGGGCTTATTTACTGAACTAAACACTCTAGCTCTTATTCTTTCAGGTGTATTTACCGTATTAGCTGTAATTGGTATCTCAAGCAAAGACAAAAAAGAGTTTTTTGGATTGGCAGAGGATACAGTTAAAACTAAGTTCAGTGATTTCTGGCCACTTCTAAAAGGTAATAAAGCGTTACTAAAGCTAATTTTTGCTGTAACAGTTGACAAATTAGCATTCTCACTTCTGCGCCATTCAGTAGTAATGGTTATGTTGTTCGGAATCTTAATTGGCGATTATGCGTTGAGCGGTACAGTATCGATGATTACTATTGTTCCAACCTTATTGATTACATTCTGGGCAGTGGCAAAAGCAAGAAAAACTGGTATGAAAAAAGCTTTCCTTTTCTCAACTTGGATTGCATTAGGTAGTTTCGTCGCATTAATTGCAATGTTTACGCTAATTGATGGTTCAAGCATCTCCATGTCTAACCTTGGAGTCACAACAATCTTATTCTTTGTTTTATACACAATGGCAATGGGCTTTGGGGGCGTTCCATCAACACTTGTTAACCCAATGATTGCGGATGTATCCGATTATGAAACAGATAAATCAGGAAGATATGTACCAGGTATGATTGGAACATTGTTCTCTTTCATTGATAAATTAATCACATCTTTAGCACCAGCCATTGTTGGTTTTGCAGTAGCCTTAATCGGGTTTAAAGATGCATTCCCAACAGTTACAGATATGTTAACACCAGGATTAAAACTAGTAACGATTATTTTAGCATTTGTTATTCCAGCTGTTGCATTGATTATTTCAGGTCTAACGATGTCTCGCTATGAACTTGATGATAAGAAAATGGCAGAAATACAAGAAAGTATAAATGCGAAGAAATCAAAGAGTAAAGTTGCATAATTTGATAACGATTTCTTTGAAGATTATGTAAACGTTTAATAATTTAAATTATTCATAGTTAAATCCCCTTTGTTAGTAGCAATACTAAATCCAAAGGGGATTATTTTCATAAAAAAACCAATCCACATTTTATTTTTGTGAATTGGTTTTAATTTGTTTTATCAACTGAAAACAATATGAGTAAAAAAATTAGAATTATATAGCAGGATTAGAGAATGATTATTGTATCTTGGTGCAATATAATGACAGTATGTAAGCTGATGAAAGAAATAGCCAGGCTCACTATCAGATATTGACAATGAAATGCAGCGAAACGGTACCATTTCTTAGTAGAGCAGGATGAATTGTATAGACGCGATCATTTGATTGTCTAAGAGACTCTGCTAATCACTTAAGAGAACTAGGATACGCTGTATGGTTTTAATATAGTAAAAAAATAAAAACCAGAAATACTGTAGGCTTTCTCCGTCTTTTTTGTATCGGTGAAATTTGGTACATTTATAGCCTTTTTAGGTATTTTCTTACGAAAAAAAGTATTCTATCAACGAAATCTTTAGAAAATTAAAAATATATTGACTAAAGATAGCAGAGATGATATTCTTAGTTTAATAATTAGTTCATTAAACTAATTAAAAAACAGAATAGTATTTTTCTAGCAATTATATTTTTTTATTCGATAATGAAAGGGGTTTCATGGAAGGGAGTGGCAAGTAAAAGGGGATCATTTTTAGATGAAATAAGATTGTTGCTATAAACAGGGGATAATTGGCCAGAGAGTTTTTTTAATATTAGGAATAATGAAAGCGGTTAACTACAAGGGGGCGAAATCATGTCAAATGTAAAAGTGGAAAAAGGGGATCAGTATAACACAGCAAAATTATGGCAAATAGGTTTGTTTACTTTAAATAATACCTCATCAAATCTCCATTTATTTGTATTAGGTTTTGTTACTTATTATGCAACTGGGATAGCTGGACTAGCAGTTATGGTGGTAAGTTCGCTATTAATGGCGGCACGGTTATTCGATGGTATCATCGATCCGGCGATTGGCTATATCATCGATAAAACAGAGGGGAAATTTGGTAAGTTTACGCCGTTAATTGTTTTAGGTAATATCATTTCAGCAGGTACAATCCTAATAATCTATAATGTAACGCATCATTTACCAGAGTCTGCACAATTTCTTTTCTTTACTGCAATGTTAATTGTGAATAAGATTGGATATTCATTGCAAACAAGTGTTACGAAGGCTGCGCAAACGGTTTTAACAAATAATCCAAAGCAGCGTCCATTATATGCAATTTTTGACGGAGTCTATAATGCTGCACTTTTCACTGGCGGACAAATTTGGGTTTCGGCTGTTCTAGTTGCAAAGCATGGCGGGTTTAATCTTGGTTTGTTTACGGAATTAAACGGCTATGGCCTATTTCTATCAGCAGTATTTGCGGCACTAGCAATCGTAGGTATTTGGTCAAAAGATAAGAAAGAATACTATGGATTAGCAGAAGAAGGAACACAAACTACTCTTCGTGAATATTGGGGCGTTATTAAAGGAAACAAACAATTACAATTGCTTTCACTTTCGGCGTCTTTTGATAAACTAGCAACGAGTATCGGTCGATATTCTGTAGTCGGAGTTATGTTGTTTGGTATTTTGCTAGGAGATTACGCATTAAGCGGAAAAATTGGTCTTATTACACTAGTACCAACATTATTGATTACTTTCTTAGTAGTTGGAATTGCAAGAAAGACAGGTTTAAAGAAATCCTATGTTACTTCAGCGTGGATCGGAATGCTTTCTTACGCGGCGTTAGTTGCTCTATTCTTATTAATTGATCCTGCATCGGTTTCACTATCTAATATTGGAATTACTACTATATTATTCTTAGCCTTATATTCATTAGCAATTGGATTTGCTAGTATTCCAACAACGCTTGTTGTTCCTATGATTGCCGATGTTTCGGACTATGAAACACATAAATCAGGTCGTTATGTACCAGGTATGATGGGCACGATTTTCTCATTCATTGATCAACTCGTTTCTTCGTTAGCTCCAACAATAGTAGGTGTAGTGGTTGGTTTCATTGGTTACAAAGAAAAATTCCCTGAGGTTGGGGAAGCGTTAACAACACCATTGTTTGTTGTAACCTTACTACTGGCATTCGGTTTACCGGCACTATGTTTGGCAGTTTCCATTACCGCAATGAAATTCTACAAACTAGATCATAAAGAAATGGAAAAAATTCAATCAGGTATTGCCGAAATTAAGGCAAAAGGAAAAAATGACGATATTGCAGTAATATCATAAGTGAATTCATTTAGCCCTGGCATATTGCTAGGGTTTTTTTGCATAAAAAAACCAATTCACATTTTATTTACGTGAATTGGTTACGATTGGTTCGTGTGTATCGAATGGTAAGTAATCTGCGTTCTTCTCAAACTTCTCAATTAACGTTAATAAGATTTTTTTCATGTGTTTAACCCCCAGTGATTTGATACTCTTATTATCTAGGATTTGGGGATTTTTCACAATATTGCTGAAAACGGAAACAAAGGCAATGAAAACGAGAACAATCTCGAAGAAAGCGAGTATCACCACTTGTTTTCTTACCTTTTCTTCGTTTTCCTTGCTTTTTCATTGATTTACATATTTAGAAAGCATTTACAAGAAAAACATCCCTCAAGTTACTGAGAGATAAACTCTTTTTGCATTTTGGATTCATCAATTGCTAAACATAACTCGTTAATTTCTAAAAAGTTCTTAATACCTAAGGCACAAGCACCCATACTACAAGCATTTTTACCAAATTCTGAAATCTGTAGTTTTCGATATTGTCCGACAGTAGAGGTTAGATGTGCTTTAATTTCATCTAATGCATTTGGATACAATCTGAGCAATTCACTATTAATCACTAAAATCTCTGGGTTATAGAGGTTGATAATATTGTTAAGTCCATATGATAAAAATTTAATATAATCTTTCATTAATTTAGACGTAACAGGATCTTGCTCCAACAACCAATGCTGAATCTCATCATAGGTGACATTTTCTTTATGATGATTTTTTGACAATTGCTTCATAAAGCTTGATTCCGAAGCATATTGTTCCCAACAGCCTAGATTTCCACATCCGCAGGGAAGACCATCAGGGACAATAATCATGTGGCCAATCTCACCAGCATAGCCATCGCACCCTTTTAATAATTTACTATTCACCATGATTCCAAGCCCGATTCCTGAATACAAACTAACAGATAATAGGTTTTCGCTTTGATAATGTTTATAGACGATTTCAGCAAATGAACAAAGGTTAGCGTTATTTTCTATATAGATGTTGATACCGGTTTCATTTTGAAGGTCAGCCTTCATATTTTTATTATGCCAACGATGGTAAGGGACGAAATATATACTTTCATCGTTATTAACGATACCGTGAATACCAATTACAACTCCAATGAGCCCATAGGGTGCATGAGTACATCTTTGTTTATAGTGATTAATTTGTTCCGCTAACAATTCTATGATTTGATTGTAATCAGAAGCTGCTATTTCAATAGAACGGGAGTCCAGCGGTGAACCACTTAAATCTGATAAGGTGAAGGTTATCACTCTTTTATCTAGGTCAATTCCTAAAGAGTACCCCGCATGATGGTTAATCGATAACATAATAGGTCTTCGTCCTAGATTTTTATGTTCTTGCTGAGTTTCTATAATTAACTCTTCTGCTAGTAACTCTGCCGCCTGTACAGAAATTGTAGCTTTGTTTAAGCCGGTAATCTTCGCTAAGTCGGCTCGTGATATCATGCCATGTTCAATTATTTTACTAATAATTAATGATCGATTTATCTTTTTAATATATGAAGCATCTCCCGTGATCAAATAATCACTTCCTTTTTGAATTTCTAGTAAAAAGATAAAAATTTTTAAGTAAGCAGGGCTGCATATTCATTGACGTGAACAATCCATAATGATATTATACAGGTAATTAGTTTGTTTGGTAAACAAATTAAATTGATCTTCATAATATTTTTTACATACGTGAGTTTGAAAGGGATTACAAGCGCCATATTCAAACTTGATTTGGTTTATTTCCATACATGGAATATAATTCCCTGTGGAATACTTAGTTTATAAAAGGAGTGAGAATTGTATGGGCATTCTTCAAGACTTATTGAAAGACATACCAGTACCTAAAATGGCAAAAGTCAAAGTAAAGTTTGACGATAGTAAGATTGATGAGTTAGAGCCAATTTTAATGGAAAAATTACAGCAAGAGCATATAAAAGCAAAAATCCAGCCTGGAATGGAAATTGCTGTGGCAGTTGGAAGCCGGGGCCTTGACCGCCTTGTAGAATTAACGGCAGTAACAGTGAAATTTTTAAAAGATTTAGGAGCAAAACCGTTTATCGTACCGAGCATGGGGAGTCATGGCGGTGCAACGGCGGAAGGGCAGCGCGAGGTTCTAGCTCATCTTGGTGTAACAGAAGAGAGTGCAGGCTGTGAAATTCGTTCCTCCATGGAAGTAGTGAAAATTGGCGAACTTCCAAATGGACTTCCTGTTTATATTGATAAATATGCTTCAGAGGCAGATGGCATGGTCGTCATCAATCGTGTAAAGCCACATACGGCTTTTAGGGGTCCGGTTGAAAGCGGCATTATGAAAATGATTAGTATTGGGTTAGGGAAGCAGCGGGGTGCCGAGGCTTGTCACCAATTAGGCTTTAAGTATATGGCTGAAAACGTACCTGCAATGGCAAAAATGATTATGGAGAAAAAACCATTTCTTTTTGGTGTGGCAACAATTGAAAATGCTTTTGATAAAGTGGCTGTGGTGGATGTCCTTTCTCCTCAGGAAATTATCGAAAGAGAAGCAGACCTGCAGGCTAAGGCGAAAGAATTATTACCTAAGCTTTTCTTTGAACAATTAGAGGTTCTTGTCATTGATCAAATTGGTAAAAACATCTCTGGTGATGGGATGGATCCGAATATTACAGGCCGATATCCAACTCCATATGCACACGGCGGACCGGATGTTAACAAAATGGTTGTTCTCGGATTAACTCCACAAACAGAGGGAAATGCCAATGGTGTTGGAACAGCTGATTTTACAACAAAGCGTTTAGTTGACCGAATGGATTTGGAGGTAACCTATGCAAACGGGTTAACTTCAACGGTTGTAGCACCAACCAAAATTGCTACTACATTGCCAAATGACCGTGAAGCGATACAAGCGGCTGTGAAAACGAGTAATATCTTAGATTTTACAAAAGTAAAAATGGTTCGTATTAAAAATACGTTAGAGTTGAGTGAAATTGAAGTATCAGAAGCTTTAGTGGAACACGTGAAACAACATCCAAACATGGAGCTGATTTCAGAACTTTATGATTTGCCTTTTGATGATAAAGGAAATTTATTTTAAAACTAGGGAGAGTTGAAACATGACAAATTTATTCGATTTAACGGGTAAAACCGCGGTAGCAATTGGAGGTAATGGTGTATTAGGTTCAGCAATGGCAAAAGGCTTGGCTGAGCACGGTGCTAAAGTTGCAATCGTTGGCCGTAACTTAGAAACTGCTGAACAAGTTGTGAAGGAAATCGTTGAAAATGGCGGGGAAGCAAAAGCATTCTCAGCAGATGTAAGCTCGAAGGAATCATTAGTACAAGTTGCAAATGATATTGAGCAATGGTCCGGCGGCTGGGATATTCTTTTGAATGCACCAGGAACTAACAGCCCAACACCGTTTTTTGATTTAGACATGGACGAGTACGATAAAATTATGGATATTAACTTAAAAGGAATCGTCATGACTTGCCAAATCTTTGCGAAACGCATGATTGAGCAAGAAAGAAAAGGAAGTATTATTAATATTTCATCTGTTTCTTCTACAACACCATTATCAAGAGTATTTACTTATTCTGTTTCAAAAGCTGGACTTAATAGCGTAACTCAATTCTTAGCTCGTGAATTTGCGACTAGCGGAATCCGTGTAAATGCCATTATTCCAGGATTCTTCCCTGCGGAACAAAACCGTAAGATTTTAGACAAAGAGAGAATTGAATCCATCATGGGTCATACGCCAATGAAACGTTTTGGAGAAGCAGAAGAACTTCAAGGTGCTACCGTTTTCCTTGCGTCTGATAAAGCTTCTAGTTTTGTTACAGGTGCATTAATTCGTGTAGACGGCGGATTTGGAGCAATGACAATCTAATTCTTGGACATAAGGTGAATGTCCAATTAATATGTTAAATAGTGGATTATTCAGAACGTACGTGGGGAGATGAGACCTTGCTAACAGAGAAATATAATAAATTACAGTCTATTCTCCGTGACATGGAATCAGTCGTTGTAGCATTCTCAGGTGGTGTAGATAGTACATTTTTGCTAAAGGCAGCTGTTGACACATTAGGGGAAGAACATGTCTTAGCCGTCACAGCAGACTCGGAAACCTACCCTTCAAGTGAGCTTGAAGAGGCTAGGGAACTTGCAAAAAAAATTGGCGTTAAGCACCAGGTCATTGAAACATCTGAACTAGCCATTCCTGGTTATGCAGAGAATAACAAAAACCGTTGTTACTTTTGTAAAAGCAGTTTATTCGATCATTTAATTCCAGTAATGGAAGAAAAGGGATTTCATAATGTGATTTATGGGGTTATTGCCGATGATATGAATGAACACCGGCCAGGAATGCAGGCGGCTAAGGAGAAGGGTATTCGAGGTCCTTTACTAGAGGCAAATTTGTTTAAACAAGAAATTAGAGAGCTTTCACAGCAGTTTGATTTGCCTACATGGGATAAACCATCCTTTGCCTGTTTATCTTCAAGGATTGCGTACGGTGAATACATTACAAAAGAAAAGCTGACAAAGGTTGAGCGGGCTGAAAGCTTTTTAAAAGGTCTACGTATTCGCCAGGTGAGAGTTCGGACTCATGATGAAATCGCTAGAATTGAAGTAGAACCAACTGATATGAAAATCGTTCTAGAAAATCATGATTCCATTGTTCGTGAACTCCAAGAGTATGGATATAAATATATAACTTTAGATTTACTTGGATATCAGAGCGGCAGTATGAACAAGGTGTTATCCTAATAACAGAAGAAGGCTTTGGAGATTTCCAAAGCCTTTTCTAACATAATTACAACATGTAAGTTGAAAAGGAAGATGAAACGTATGTCAAGAGAGTTCGTAATGGGACTAGATATCGGAACGACCAGCGTAAAAGCGTGTATATTTGATATCAAAGGAAAACTAATCGCGGAAACTGAGAAAATGAACAGCTTCCATTATCCAGAGCCAGGCTGGTCTGAACAAGACCCAATTGAAATTGAACGATCTGCGGTGCTGGCAATTAAGGAAGCCATTGAAATAGCTGAGATTAATAAAGATGAATTAATTGCTCTTGGTTTTTCAGCTGCCATGCATTCCCTTTTATGTGTGAATGAACAGGGCAGTCCGATTTCTCCTGGGCTTATTTGGGCAGATGGAAGAAGCTATGCTCAGGCAGAAGCAGTAAAAGGGACGATTGGGAGCAGCGTTTATTCAAAAACAGGCACGCCAATACATCCTATGACTCCATTCAGTAAGCTTTTGTGGATGAAAGAAACAAACTATCAGCCTTATAAAGATGCAGCGTATTTTATGTCCATAAAGGAATATTTATTACAATGCTGGTTTGATCAAAGGGTGATTGATTACTCAATGGCTTCTGCTACGGGTTTATTTAATCCGTCTGTGCTGGATTGGGAGCCTGAATTATTAGAGATGACCGGGATAACTAGGGAGCAGCTTTCTGAGATCGTGCCGCCTACTAACGTGTTGTCCGGTATTAAAAGAGAAATTGCTGATGAGATGGGAATTAACCCAGAAATGCCATTTGTAATGGGGGCAGCTGACGGGCAATTGGCCAACCTGGGGATTGGCGCAATTTTACCTGGAGAAGTGGCGGTATCCGTTGGGACAAGCGGCGCGATAAGGCAAATTAATAAAGGGGTAAAAATTGATGAAAATCAGGAAACCTTTTGTTATTCCTTTACGGCCGATTCAACCATCGTAGGCGGTCCCACAAACAATGGCGGCATCGTCTTACAATGGTTAAAAGATCTTTTGAATGACCAAAGGGACTTTTCTGAGTTCTTAGGGGATGCTGAAAAGGTAGCTCCTGGAGCTGAGGGTATTCTGTTTCTGCCTTATTTAAATGGGGAAAGAGCACCGATTTGGAATCAAAAGGCTAAAGGTAATTTTTATGGAGTTTCGATTACCCATAAAAAAGAACATTTTATCCGCGCTGTCCTTGAAGGGATTACGTTTAATCTCTATCAAATCGGCAAAGCGCTGGAAAGGTTGGCAGGCGAGCCAGAAAAAATCTACGTTAACGGCGGGTTGGCGAGATCACCACTATGGCTGCAAATGATGGCTGACATCTTTGAAGCGGAGATTTACGTATCCGAAAGCCATCACAGTGCTGCATGGGGAGCAGCCTGGACCGCTCTTGTTGGAATTGGCAAAGTAGATTCATTTGAAGATATCAAAAAGAATATCCCGATGGGTGTTCCAGTCCTGCCTAATAAGGAAAACAGTAAAGTGTATAAGGCGCTTTATGAAAATTATGAGAAGCTTGCTAGGGATATGGTGAAGTATTTCTAAATGAGCGTTACTGATATAAACTTTTAAGGGCAAATGTCGTATCTCGAGCTAGAGATTAGTCCTTAATAAGGGTTATTGAGGACAAATCTCGTTTTGTGGGACTGGAGATTAGTCCTTAATGAGGGGTCTTGAGGACAAATCGCGTTTTGTGGGACTGGAGATTAGTCCTTAATGAGGGGTATTGAGGACAAATCTCGTTATGAGGGACTGAGATTAGTCCTTAATACAGTGTCTTAAGAACAAATCTCGTTGCAGACCCAAACGATTTGTCTTTCATATAGGCGATGAAGGACAAATCTCGTTGCAGACCCAAACGATTTGTCTTTTATCAAGGCAATGAAGGACAAATCTCATCGAGGAACCAAACGATTTGTCTTTCATCAAGGCAATGAAGGACAAATCTCATCAAGGAACCAAAAGATTTGTCCTTCACCAAGGCTTATGCTTAGAATCACACTACAGTAAAAGGGGGGAATCATGTGCTTGAGGATATTTTAAAACAAGTTCAAAAAGGAACCCTCAGTATTATGGAAGCAAAAGATCAATTGGCAACGTTTGAGAATTTGGGATTTGCAAAGGTTGACCACCATCGGAAGAAACGACAGGGTTTTCCAGAAGTGGTCTATGGAGAAGGGAAAACGGCAGAACAAATTATCTCCATCACCACAGCATTAAGGGCTAGGAACAATCAAGTAATGGTAACAAGGATTTCAGAAGAGAAGGCAGCAGTCGTGCAACAAGCTTGCCCTGAATTTACTTATAATGAAGTAGCTCGGATTCTTTATTGGAAAGCCGAAAAGAACCCAAAAGTAAACACTCAAGGTTATATTGCCGTTGTTGCTGCAGGAACGTCTGATTTACGGGTCGCAGAAGAAGCGGCGGTTACTGCAGAAATAATGGGAAGTACCGTCCATCGGATTTATGACGTCGGTGTAGCGGGAATCCATCGTCTGTTAAGTCATGCAGAAGAAATTCAAAAGGCAACAGTCTCTGTCGTGGTCGCCGGAATGGAAGGGGCACTGCCGAGCGTGGTAGGAGGACTTGTTTCACATCCTGTAATTGCCGTTCCCACAAGTGTCGGATATGGGGCTAACTTTAATGGATTATCGGCTTTATTGACGATGCTGAATTCATGTGCTTCGGGAATTAGTGTTGTTAATATTGATAATGGTTTTGGCGGAGGGTATAACGCCGTATTAATTCATCAACTTGCACAAAAAGGGGAAAGAAATGAAGACACTTTACTTTGATTGTTTTTCAGGAGTTAGCGGAGATATGGTGATTGGAGCACTAATAGACGCTGGTGCTGACCCTGAAAAATTAGTAGAAGAATTAAAAAAGCTAAATATTGAAGATGAATATGAATTAACATGGAAAAAGGTCGTTAAGAACGGAATTACAAGTACAAAGTTTGATGTGGTACTAAAAAACCAACATAACCATCATCATCATCATGGTCACGAGCATACACATAGCCACGAACACACTCATGACCATGGACATACACATAGCCACGATCACGCTCATGACGAAGGACATACACATAGCCACGATCACGCTCATGACGAAGGACATACACATAGCCATGACCACGCTCATGAACATGTCCATACTCATAGCCATGATCATGCTCATGACCATGGACATACACATGACCATGTTCACACACATGATCATGCGCATACCCATAGTCATGACCACCATCACGAGCATGAACACGTACATACGCATGAACATACCCATCAGCATGACCATGATCACCACCACCATCATGACCATCGATCATATAAAGATATTGTACAATTAATTGAAGAAGCTGATTTTTCGCAGCAAGTGAAAGATATTTCCTTCAGGATATTTAAAAAAATCGCTGAAGCAGAAGGGCATATTCATGGTGTTCCTTTAGAGAAGGTACATTTCCATGAAGTTGGTGCTGTAGATTCCATTATTGATATAATTGGGGCTGCCATCCTGATTGAACAATTAGAAATATCGGTAATTAAATCATCGCCCATTCCTGTTGGCACTGGGAAAATTCGAATCGACCATGGAATCTATCCAGTACCAGCACCAGCAACACTCGAAATTTTAAAAGGAATCCCGATTGAACATTCAGAGGTGAGATTTGAACTTACGACACCAACTGGAGCCGCGATTGTCGCTGTTCTGGCCGAGGAATTCTGCGCCATTCCTTCCATGAAGGTCAGCTCCATTGGTTATGGTGCCGGAACAAAAACGTTTAAAGATCATCCTAATGTCGTTCGAGTCATCATTGGCGAGTAGGAGAGGAGTAAACTAGATGAGTTCTCACCCTCCTAATTATGAACACCTCGATGATCAAATGATAAAAATTGAAGTAAACCTGGACAATACTCCTGGAGAATGGCTGGGTTATGTCATGGATTTGCTTTTTGAAGCCGGGGCTAATGATGTTTTTTATACCCCGATTTATATGAAAAAAAACCGGCCGGGAATCTTACTTCAACTGCTTTGTTCTGTTGAAAAGGTAAATCAAATGAAGGAAATACTCTTTAAAGAAACAACCACACTGGGTGTGCGTTATTATCCTTTAACGGTTCACCGGTTAGAAAGAGTATTCAAAAAAGTAGAAACTCAGTGGGGACCCGTCACTGTAAAAGAAGGGCTGCTAAATGGAACAGTGGTACAACGGGCACCGGAATATGAGGATTGTAAGAACCTCGCCCAACTCCACGACATTCCTTTAAAAAAGATATATGAACAGGTATGGAAGGAAATTGATACCTAAAACAAAAGGCTGTCCCAAAAATTTGGGCCAGCCTTTTGTTTTATTTAGAAAAACTCCCCCTCTCCGACCATATTGACGCTACTAAAAGTCAATGTTAGACTAAATGTAAATAGTTAGTTTATCAAACAAACAAAAAACCAAACACAAATGTAAGGGCTTTCGAATTATTTTAAACCTAAAAAAATCACAAATTTATCTAAAAAAACAATATTTTAAATAACCCTCCCGATTCGTAAAATGTTAAGTAAGAAGTAAACGTTTTCAAAGAGAAGGGGGGATTCACTTGGATTATATTAAAAAGGTGTTTAAAGTTATCGACTCTATTTTCGAAAAATTCACTTTACTATTTTTAGTAGCGTTAATTTTTGTTGTAACCACACAGGTCATGACAAGGAAATTATTTAATTTTGTATTCTTTTGGTCCGAAGAAATCACACTGTTACTGCTTGCTTGGTTCGCCTTTATGGCCATTGCGATTGGGTTTAGGGAGTATATCCATTTAGGTATTGATTCGTTTACCAACCTATTTCCTAAATCTTTTAATAAGGTCTTAGATAAAATCATTAGTGCTTCTATTTTTGCTTTTGGTTTTTACCTAGTAGTCCAGGGATGGGAGTTTACATTGTTGACGGCGGAATCGACTCTTCCAGCAACAAAACTTCCTAGTAGTATCACATATTTGGCAATGCCAGTCACTGGTATTATGATTTGCGGTTACTCACTCCTGCAATTCTTCAATATTAATACAACTAGACATAAAGATTTGGAGGAGGGTTTGTAAATGGACACGAACACAATCGGAATTATCATCTTACTTTCAAGCTTTGTTATTCTAGTCCTGCTTCGTTTTCCGATTGCTCTTACGCTTGTGGCATCGTCCTTGCTAACAGTAATCTACATGAAAATTCCGCTTCCGGTTATTGGACAGCAAATGATTCAAGGAATGAATTCCTTTTCTCTGCTAGCCATCCCATTTTTTATCCTGACAGGACAAATCATGAGTGAAGGGGGACTAGCGACAAGGATAGTAAATTTTGCGAGTTTACTAGTAGGAAGAATACGCGGTGGACTTGCCATGGTAAATAGTGTGGCAGCCTTGTTCTTTGGGAACATCTCAGGCTCTGCAGTAGCAGACGTATCATCTGTCGGATCTGTCATGATTCCAATGATGAAAAAGAAAGGATACGAAGCAGATTATGCAGTAGGTGTTACCATTGCTTCGGCTATCCAAGGTGTAGTAGTACCACCAAGTCATAACCTTGTCCTATACTCGCTAGCAGCCGGCGGCGTATCAATCGCCAGTCTATTTATGGCCGGTGTGGTACCTGGATTCATTATGTTAATTTCTCTTATGATTACATCTTATATTATTGCTAGAAAACGTGGATACGGGAAAGCAGATCCAGTCCCAAAATCACAAATTGGCGGTATTCTCTTACACGGTCTCTTATCGTTAAGTCCAGCCATCATTATCCTAGGTGGAATCATGAGCGGTTGGTTTACAGCTACTGAGTCAGGTGCGTTAGCATGTTTATATTCTTTTATTCTCGCATTTGTTATTTATAGAGAAGCACCTATCTCTAGTATTTGGAAAATACTCACAAGAACAATGAGAACGGTTTCGATGGTATTCTTCTTAATTGCAGCATCTGCTTCATTCGGCTGGATACTTGCCTATTTGCAAATTCCTGCAATGGTAACCGACTTGTTCTTAAGTATTTCAGATAATCCACTCATCATTTTATTAATTATCAATATCTTATTGCTGTTACTCGGTGCGCCAATGGACATGGCACCAATGATATTAATTATGACGCCAATCCTTCTTCCAGTTGTAACAAGCTTTGGTATGGATCCTGTCCATTTCGGTATCGTTCTTATCTTAAACGCCGGAATTGGCTTATTGACACCGCCGGTTGGAACCGTCTTATTTGTCGGATGTGCGATAGGAAAGGTCTCCATCCAGCAAGGTACTAAAGCCATGATGCCATTTTTCTATGCGTTACTTGTTGTTCTGTTAATTATCACCTATATTCCTGAGGTTGTAATGTGGCTGCCAAACTTGTTAGTCAAGTAACCTTGGGTAAATGGTGAAGATTATATAAAAAATAAAAAGGGGTGTAGATTTTGATTACTAAAAAGTTTACAGGTATTTTAGCCGCAACGCTATTAATGGGCTCAATCCTTGCTGCATGTGGCGGGAAAGAAACAACGAACACTAGTGGCGAGGGAGACAAGGAAAAAGAAAAACCATCCTATACGTTCCGCTTAGCTGACAATCAGCCGCCAGATTATCCAACTGTACTTGGTGACAAAAAGTTTGCTGAATTAGTAGAGGAAAGAACAGAAGGACGCATTAAAATTGAAGTATATCCATCTGCACAATTGGGCGATGAAAAATCAGTACTTGAACAGGTTCAGCTTGGAGCGATTGAGTTTACTCGTATCAATTCTAGTCCACTTGCTGAATTTAATAATCAGTTTACTCCGCTGGGACTTCCTTATGTGTTTGAGAGTGAAGATCATCTTTGGAACTTCTTAAATGGAGACATGGGAACAAAATTACTAGACGGACTTGAGCAATCTAAGATGAAAGGTCTTGCCTATTACGATTCAGGATCCCGCAGTTTCTACTCGACTAAACCGCTTAAAGGTGTTGAGGATCTAAAAGGTCAAAAGATTCGTGTACAACAAAGTAAAATCAATATTGATTTCATGGCTGCATTAGGAGCAAGTGCTACTCCAATGCCTTATGGAGAAGTATTCAGTGCCCTTCAAACTGGAATCATTGACGGAGCAGAAAACAACCTGCCAAGTTTAGATTCATCTAACCATTATCAAGAAGCTAAAAACTTGATTCTTGATCATCATCAACGTATACCTGAAGTTCTTTTAATTAGTAAAGTAGCTTGGGATAAGCTTGACGCCGAAGACCAAAAGATTATTAAACAAGCAGCGCTTGATTCTGTTGAAACGCAAAGAGCAGAGTGGGATAAATACGAAGAGCGTTCTGAAAAGAAATTAAAAGATGCAGGTGTTACATTCACTGAAGTCAAAGATCTTAAACCTTGGACAGATGCTGTAAAGTCTATGAATGCTGAATATGCAAAAGAGTTTAAAGAAGTAATGGATGCGATTGAGGAAGCTCGCCCTTAATCTGTACGAACAAAAATGCCTGGCTGATAAGTTCACCACTTACCGGCTGGGTCTTTTCTATTTTGATTGTAGTAAGGATTAGATAAATCATTAGGAAGTGGAAGAATGCAGCAGCATGGGGGAAAAATAACAGAATTTATTAAAAAGTATATTCTCTTAAAGAATCAATCATTAATGATGAAGCTTTGCATTTTTTCTAGCTTTCTCGTTATTCTGCCTGTTCTTTCAGTTGGGATTATCTCCTATAATCGATCGTCAGCTGAATTGGAAAACGAACTCCGGCAATATAGCGGTCAAATAATAGGTCAGGTAGAATCACATATTGAATATTATTTTCAAGAATTTGAGATTACAAGTTTAAAAATTATTAACTCTCCGGAATTATCCAGCTTATTTAAACATGAAAAAAGTGATGATATAGTCGCAGCAGCTAGAAACACACTTAAGTATGCCGCGTATTCTCGCGCAGATATATCTAATATCACTGTTTTAGTGGATGACGATATTGTCATCGATACCCTTGGGGTCAATAATTTCTATCCTTCTACTAAAATAAAAGATGAATATTGGTATTCATCCGTTCCAATGAACGGAATGCCGATGTTGGTAACTAGAACCCTAAAGTTAAGAAATAAAGAACAGCCGGTTATTTCTCTTGTTAGGAGATTATATAACCCTGATACCCTTCGTCCAGTGGGAATGCTCGTTATTGATATTAATTTTAGAAGAATTGAGGAGATCTCAAACAAAGTAACGATTAGTAAAAACGGTTATTTTTTTATTTTGGATTCAAAAGGGCATTATGTATATCATCCTGATTATTCAAAGCTTGGAAAAAAAGTAGAGTTTAGCCAGCTTGCACAACTCCAAAATAACGAAAGCAAGACACAAATCTTACAGAACGAGAGGGAGGATTTTGTCACTTATACGTATTCCTCAAATATAGGCTGGAGTTTTTTTACCGCCGTACCATATAAGGATTTAACGGGAGGAATTATTCAAATCGGAAGAACGATTGTTCTGACCATAATCATCTCGTTAATCATTGCCTACAGTATAGGATTTGGCTTTGCAACAAGTCTCATCCGCCCGATTCGGCGCTTGAAGAGGTTTATGAAGGAAGTTGAAATTGGAAATCTTAACGGCCGGGTCCCAGTGGAATCAAACGATGAAATTGGACAGTTATCTGCTGGATTCAATCATACGGTTGAAAAACTATCAGATTTACTTGAAGAAGTATATGTCTCCAAATTAAGAGAAACAGAGATGTCACTCAAACAGAAAGAGATTGAAATAAAAATGCTTCAATCTCAAATGAACCCTCATTTTTTATATAATTCCCTTGAGACGATTAGAGGGATGGCATTAGAAGAAGGTCAAGAAAATATTGCAATCATGTCCATTTCCCTTGCAAAGCTGCTTCGATATAATCTTAAAAATGATTCTTCCACCGTTAGCCTGGGAGAAGAAATTAGGTTTTGCAGGACATATCTTCAGATTCAGAAGTTTCGTTTCGAAGACAGATTTGAGTATGAGTTGGATATTCCTGAATGGGCAATGGAGCTTCAGGTCGTGAAATTCTCTCTTCAACCAATAGTTGAGAATTGCTTTGTTCACGCCTACGGTCGAAGCCTTCAAAAGCTTAGAATTACTATATCAGCACTTTCCCTTTCTGAATCTTCATTTATGATTCGAATAGAAGATACAGGCGCAGGAATACCGAACCACATTTTAGAAGAACTTACTAGAAAGCTTGAACAGAAAACGACAAACTCAGATGGTAAACATATCGGATTATTAAATGTCCAACAAAGGATCCATTATGTGTTTGGCGAAGGTTTCGGACTAAGTGTTAGAAGTCAGTTGGGAGCAGGCACAGTGGTCGAGATGGAGCTGCCAATGAGGGAAAATATAGAGGAAAGGGAGATTGGATGAAAAAGATCTTGTTAGTTGACGATGAGAGATGGGTACGTACCGCTCTTAAGTGGACGATAAATAAATTGAATCTTCCCTTGCAGGTTATCCATGAATGCCAAAATGGACTAGAAGCACTGGATTGGATAAAGATGAACGAAGTGGACCTAATCTTAACGGATATCCGAATGCCGGTAATGGACGGTCTATCTTTGGTTAAGGAACTTAGTACGTTAAACGAGTCGTATGAAGTGATTGTCATCTCTGTCCATGATGAGTTTCAGTTTGTTCAGCAAGCAATAAGAAGTGGTGTCACGGATTACCTTCTTAAACCAATCGAGGAGAATGAAATAAAGGCTTGTCTTGAAAAATGGCTAAATAAAAAAAGTAACGAAGATAATACGAGTAAGCAGATGTTGGCTGAGAAAGATACTCTTCCTTTATCGACAATTGATCGAATCTTGGATTATATAGAGAAAACACCTTTAGATCAAATCACTTTAAAAGAAGCAGCAGAGAGTATTCATATCAATCCTAGTTACCTTAGCCAATTGTTCAAACAACAGCTTAATAAAAAGTTTGTTGATTATATTACGGAACTACGAATTGAAGAAAGTAAGCGATTATTGCAAAATACAACCTTAAGAATGTCTGAGATTGCCGAAAGAGTGGGATATTCTGACTTAGCTTACTTTAGTAACAATTTTAAGAAGATAGTAGGAAGTTCCCCATCTGAGTATCGGAATCTCAACAGCAAAACCAGCGATGGTCATTTAACTAAAAGATAAGGTCGAGTCAGAATGTATATTTCTGATTCTTTTTTTATAAGTAGGTAGAAAGTCATAGGTATTACTAACTAAAAATTCAAAATATTAAAATATCACAAAAATACCTAAAAAAACTCGCTATTTGGAAGGCTATTTTGAATTATATCATTATATATAGATACGCTAACTTAGTTTTTGTAAACGCATTCAATTTATAAAAGGGGAGGAAGAAAAATGGCTTCATTATCAAAGCAGATTAGAAAGTCTTCAAAGCTTAGAAAAAAACTTCTCGCAACGGCACTTACTCTATCATTAGTAGCGCCAGTGATTGGACCACAGGTAGGTTTTGCAGATGACCAAGGTTATACTGGTGAGGAAGGAGCAGCTTCGCTATATTCTGGACGAGGTGCAATTACAACTTATAAAATTGCAAAAGCTGAAGGCCAGCCAGAAATTGAAGTAGCCACTCAAGATCGAATTCTTGAAATTAACGGTAAATATTTTAGGGATGCCAATGGCAGTAAAAGCTTGGATATTTACGAAGACTGGACAAAGCCAGTTTCAACACGTGTAGCGGATTTGATTAGTAAGATGAGTCTTGAGCAAAAAGCTGGATTGATGTACATAACTACTCACACACCAGTGGCAGATCCAGCCGATGGGAAATTTGTAACCGAAGTAAATGCCAATAATGTTATTAACAAGCAAATGCGCCATGTTATATACCGTCTAACTCAAAACTTAGGCGATATTGCTAATTATAATAACCAAATGCAACAATTAGCAGAGGGCCTTGAATTAGGTATTCCGGTTGTAATTACTTCCAATCCAAGAAACTCTGCCTCAACAGATTATACCAATATTACCAATGCTCAAGATCAACATACCTTCTGGCCAGGAACATTAGGTTTAGCAGCGGCCCAGGATGTAGAAGCTGTTGCTGAATTTGCGGAAATTGCCCGTCAGGAATGGAGAGCTGCCGGTATTCGTAAGGTTTATGGATATATGGCTGACGTTGCAACAGATCCACTTTGGGCACGAATTGAGGAGACATTTGGAGAAGATCCAAAATTAGTTGGTGACATGAATTATGAAATCGTCAGAGGGTTCCAAACTGAAACTCTTGGCAAAGACAGTGTAGCCATCACTGTTAAACACTTCCCTGGCGGCGGAGCTCGTGATGATGGACAGGATCCTCACTTTGCAAACGGCAGCTTTAACATTTATCCTACTGAAGGAAGCATGGAAAAGTATCATATTCCTCCTTTCATGAGGGCGATTGAAGCTGGTGTAGCATCGGTAATGCCTTATTACGCATATCCAAGTAATGATAGTGCAGATCAAGGATTACCATGGCATTCAGAAACCGAGCAATTTGAAGAAGTTGGTATGACCTTAAATGAGGGAATCATTCGTTACTTGCGTGAAGGTCTTGGTTTCAAAGGATATATTAACTCTGACTCAGGTGCAGTTGCCGGCAGTGCATGGGGTTATCTAGTGGATGAAGATGGAAATCCAATTCCAAATGCACAAAAAGTGGCCAAAGCCATCAATGCAGGAACAAATATTATTTCAGGTGGAGCAAATCCAGAGTATGTAATTGAGGCCATTAATAGTGACTTACTAGAAGAATCGAAGCTGGATGAATCTATTACTTATACACTATCAGAAATGATTACATTAGGTCTTTTCGAAGACCCATATGTAAATCCTGCAGAAGCTATTGCAGCGGCAAACAATGAAGAAAACAGAGCTTTAGCATATGAAGCGCACCAAAAGTCTGTCGTTTTAATGCGTAATGATAAAATCGATGGCGGTAAAAAACTAATACCATTAACGAATGGAAAGTTAAAAGATGTGAAGCTTTATGTTGAAGGATTTATTGGGGTTGCTCCAGGAAGAAATAATCCAAATCCTCAAAAAACGATTAATGAAGAATCAGCAAAACAAACTGCTGCATTTAATGCAGACCTAAAGAAAATGCTCAAAGAAAAATTCCCTAACATTACGTTAGTAGAGAGTGTTGATCAAGCAACTCATGCATATTTATATATTAAGCCAACTCAATCTAACTGGGATAATAACCCAAGGATCGATGTTAATGAAACAACAGGTATTCTTGAATTAGATCGAATCATTGAAATTCAAAAAGCTGTTCCAACCATTACTGCGGTAAACTTTACTAACCAATGGTTAATTAACGAGCTGGAACCAAATGCTGCAGCATTAATTGGTACTTTCGGTACGCTTCAAGAGGCAGTATTTGATGTAATCACTGGAAAATTCAAACCTGTTGGAAAACTTCCATTTGCTATTCCAGCTAGTACAGAAGCGGTAGAAAAGGAAGTCGGGGATGTTCCAAGCTTTGCGCCAGAAGAATATGCTGATTTTGAATATGTAAATAAAAATGGTGACAAATACGAATATGGATTTGGTTTATCTTACAGCGATGGCAACAACGGAAAAGCTGTTGGTAAGCCTGACCATGCCGATGGAAAAAAGTAGTACCTAAGATCATGCACGTTAACTAGCTTTAATATTACAAGAAACTAAAAAGAGGTGCAGCTTCATACCTGAAGCTGCACCTCTTTTATCTATGGTTCTCGAACCACGTTTTACTGACAAAAAATATATTAGTATAAATGTACTGACTAATCAATATAAGGCTGGAAAGTCTCTGAGCAAGGTATATTATATGTGTTCTTATTGGATAATATTTCCCTTTTTGTACACTCTAATTATTAAAATAGAATGACCTACATATTGATAAATAAATAGATAGATTAATGCTTCAGGATATCCCCTTTCATAACTTCGTGCTATTATATTTCTTGTAAATCATTTACTATGGTTGAATAATATTCAGAATATTAATAAAATAGAAGGAGAGGGGGTGTCTAGATGGAACCAATTATTGCTTTAGAAAATGTTACATTTTCATATAAAATCAATGAGACTCATTCAGTGGATGTTCTTAAGGATGTCTCTTTTTCCATTTTTCCAGGTGAATATGTTGCCATTATTGGACATAACGGTTCGGGGAAATCAACATTATCCAAGCATTTAAATGGGCTCCTAACACCTGGCTCAGGGGATGTTTGGGTACGTGGCCACAATACAAAGGACGCGAGCAGAAAACTCGACATCCGCAAAGCTGTTGGAATGGTTTTTCAACATCCTGATAATCAAATTGTTGCGACCATTGTCGAAGAGGATGTAGCATTTGGGTTAGAAAATATTGGCGTCCCAAGAGAAGAAATGAAGCAAAAAATCGATGAGGCTTTAGAAGTCGTGAAAATGTCAGAATTTCGGAAAAGGCCGCCACACCATTTATCAGGTGGACAAAAACAGAGAGTAGCGATTGCTGGAGTGCTGGCCATGCAGCCAGACTGTATCGTATTCGATGAGTCGACCAGCATGCTGGATACCTTTGGAAGAAACGAAGTCCTGCAGGTCATGAGAAAAATGAATCGAATGGGAATGACGATTATAACCGTTACCCATCGTATGTCAGAAGCAGCTGAAGCAGACCGAATTATAGTTGTAGAAGACGGGATGATTGTTATGGATGGAAAACCTCGTGATATTTTTAAACATAAAGAGGTTTTAATGGAACTCCAATTAGATATTCCAGCTGTTAGTCAGATAGCTGAGATGGTCCATAAGCAAATCCCAACTTTTTCTAAACACTTAATCCAAGAAGAAGAACTAATTAACGAAGTAAAGAGAGTTTCAAAAGCAAGGAGCGGGGAAGTGGTTTAATGCGTGGAAAACCGATCATCGAGATAGAAAATTTATTTCATACATATATGAAGGGAACCCCTATGGAACATAAAGCCTTAAAGGGGACAAGCATGGTGGTCAATGAGGGGGAGTGTATCGCCATTATCGGGCATACCGGTTCAGGTAAATCCACCCTTATCCAGCATTTTAATGGGCTGATTCGGCCGGATTCAGGGAAAGTCATCATCGATGGAGTAGATTTATCGAAAAAACGTATTGATATTAAGGCCTTGAGGAGAAATGTAGGATTGGTTTTTCAAAATCCTGAGGATCAAATCTTTGAAAAATTAATAGGCGATGATATCGCATATGGTCCTTTTAAACTGGGATTACCCTTGAAGGAAGTAAAGGAACGAGTTAAATGGGCGATGGACATGGTCGGCCTGAACTTTGAAGAAATGAAGGATCGCCAGACGTTTGCCTTAAGCGGCGGGCAGAAGCGTAAAGTTGCACTTGCTGGTATCCTAGCTCTAAAGCCTAAGATATTAGTTCTCGATGAACCTACAGCTGGGCTAGACCCAAGGTCTCGAAATGAGTTGCTGGATAAGATAAAAGCCTTAAATAAACTAGAAAACTTAACGGTTATTTTCGTATCACACAATATGGAAGAAGTGGCTTATTTAGCCGATCGAGTTTATGTTATGGCAAATGGTTCGGATGTGTTATCCGGTACTCCAGAAGATATCTTTACGGATAAGGAAAAATTGCAGCGTTACCAAATTGGAACGCCAGAAACCGTACAGGCTCTGTACCGGCTAAAAGACCTTGGATACAATGTAAAAACTTCTGCTTTTACGGTGTCCGAGGCAGCTGACGAAATCATTAAGGTTCTTACCAATGGAGAGGTGGAGAATCATGGCAAGTGAATTTGAATTGTCTAGGAATATTACCATTGGTCAGTATGTACCGACTAGTTCGTTTATTCATCGGCTTGACCCAAGAATAAAGCTGTTAGTGTTCACGATTCTTGTTTTAGCGATAGCCCTAAATACTAGTTATGTAGGAAATGCGTTTGGTCTGCTATTATCTATTTATTTATTCTGGGCTTCAAAAATACCTGTTAGTTATGGGTTATCGGGCATAAAACCTGCTATTCCATTTATTATTATATTGGCTGTGCTACAACTTATCTTCCAAGGCAATGTCTTTTCCGGCGGAACTGTATTCTTTGAATATGGGTTTATCATGATTACCAGTGAGAGTATTCGACTTGTCATAGTTTCGGCTGTACGTTTTGTGGAAATCATTTTATTAAGCAGTGTATTGACGCTATCCACATCAACAACTGAATTAACCCATGCCATCCAAAGTCTATTAAGTCCTTTGAAAAAGGTAAAATTTCCCGTTCATGAATTTTCCTTGATTATTACCATTGCCATTCGTTTTGTACCAACCTTCGCGATTGAAATGGAGAAAATGATGAAGGCGCAAGCATCAAGGGGGGCGGATTTTGGATCGGGGGAATGGTGGAGAATCATTCAGAGGACGAAGGATATGCTTCCCATTATTATCCCTCTATTTAATATCGCGTTGTCTAGAGCAGAGGATCTTATTCTCGCAATGGAATCCCGCTGCTATACACCTGGAAATGACAGGAGTGCCTATTCGGTTTATAAGGCAATCGGGCGTGATTATATAGTATTAATTATAGGGCTATTATTATCGCTACTATTACTTTTTTATCCGTTTCCGTTTTAGATAAATAATAAAGGGGGTGAATAGAATGAAAGGTTCATTATCGGTTCGGAATATTGTTATTGCTGGTGTACTTGGTGCGGTTGCGATTCTTTTAGGTGTAACCCGGTTAGGTTATATTCCCGTCCCAACAGCGGCTGGTAATGCCACAATCATGCATATACCTGCGATTATTGGGGGAATTATGCAGGGTCCGATTGTAGGTGCAATCGTTGGTATTATTTTTGGTGTTTCTTCTTTCTTAAATGCTACCGTTCCTCTATTTAAAGATCCATTAGTTGCTATCCTGCCAAGACTTTTTATTGGGGTTGTCGCATGGCTTGTGTATGTAGGAATTCGCAGGAAGAGTGAATATCTGGCTATTGGAACTGCAGCATTCTTAGGGACCTTGACCAATACGGTGCTAGTATTAACAATGGCAGTAGTTAGAGGTTATATGGGTGCAGAGGTAGCTTGGACAGTAGCGCTGACAAGCGGTATTCCTGAAGCAGTCGTTGGTACGGTTGTGACACTAGCAGTCGTTTTATCTTGGAAGCAAATAGGTAAGGGGAAAAAATCTAGAATTTCAGAGGATTAATAATTCTTATAATAAAAATAACCCATTGTGGCTTAGGCACCAATGGGTTTGTTAGTAAATGGGGAGTTGAGAGATGTGAAACTTTTGAATTTTGAACACTCCATCGACAATCGGATTCTAAAACGCGGACTTGATTATTTTGAACTGGGACATGTCGTAAGTCTTGAAACAAAGGATAAAAAAAGATACAAGGCCAGTGTAGAGGGATCTGAAGTTTATCGAGTAGAGATATCATTAGATATAAACAATGAAATAGTAGAATCGTACTGTGATTGCCCATATGATTTAGGGGAGTTTTGCAAGCATGAGGCAGCGGTTCTATTTGCATTGAAAAATATGAAGGCTTTAGGGGAACCAGCTGTAGTGGCAGAAAATGATTTAAAAAAGGTCTTAGCAGAACAAAACAAGGATGAATTGGTTCGTATTTTACTTGAAATTTCAGATGCATATCCTGATATAGAAAAACGTTTGCTGTTTAAGTTTGCAAACAATGAAGATGAAATTACTGCTAGTAAGAAACTCATCAGAGAATATATCAATAATGCAAAGCGTAATGGATTTATTGATTGGCGGCATGTTGATTCTGCGCTGCAAGGGGCCGAAATGACGCTGAGAAAAGCCCGCGAAAAGATAGAATTGGGTGATAGTGAGATAGCTGTTTTACTAGCACTAGAAGTGTTAACTCCTGTTGTAAAGATGATCCAATATTGCGATGACTCCAATGGCGGGGTTAGTTTTATTATGAATCGGGCTATTTCTACAATTGAACAAGCAGTAACGACAGCTTTGGAACATTTAGATGAAAAAGCGCAAAAGAAGCTTTTTGAGGTGATTTTAAAAGAAGCTTTGAAAAAACAATATGATGGCTGGAGTGATTGGTGCTTTGGGCTATTAAATGTTTGTTCGATATTTGCACATAAGAAGAATTTGCGGAAAATGCTAGAAAAGCAGTTGGACACCCTAGAACAAAAAGCAGCTACTTCATGGAGTGATGAATATGAAAAGAAACAGGTAAAGCTCCTCCAATTTGAAATAATAGAAAAGTGTGATGGAACGTCAGCAGCTGAGAAGTTTATTTATGAGAATATTAAAATAAGCGATTTTCGTGAAAAAGCAATTACTAGGGCATTGGAAAATGGTGATTATGCGAAAGTTCTCGAGCTAAGTATTTCGGGGGAAGAGGTTGATAAAAGCTATCGCGGGCTGGTGCATAAGTGGAGGGAGTTCCGTTACCATGCCTATGAAGGTCTTGGTGATGTAGAAAATCAACGGAAATTGGCCTATGAGTTTCTGTTTCAAAATGAATTCTCTTATTATGTGAAACTGAAAGAGTTGTATGAGCAAGATGAATGGACAGAAGTTTTAGATCGATTAATTGAAGCTTTTGAAAAAGAGCGATACCAATCAACTGTCTATATTGAAATCCTGAAAGAAGAAAAACTAACGAAACAGATGATAGAATATTGTAATAAGCATAAATCATTAATAATGGATTTCTATCCATACCTTATGGAGAGTCATTTTGAAGAAGCTAATGGTCTGTTTATTAACTATATTGAACAATCCGCAGAGGGAACCTTGGACAGAAGAGGTTACAGAAATGTTTGTAAGCTAATAAAAACCTACAAAAAAGCCTTTGGCACTATCAATTCCTATAAATTAATAGGGGAATTAAAACTAACATATCAAAAGCGCCCAGCCTTTATAGATGAATTAGGGAAGATTAGATAAAAGGGTTAAGTCTAGGTTTCTGTTTTTTAAAAGTATGATTTAAATCACTAAAATACATCGCTTTTATCTTTATAATCAAAAGTAAGTAAAAGGGGTGTATGATATGGAATATAAGTTTAAATCTCTTTATAGTGAAATTGGCGGGCAGGAAACGATTGATAAACTACTTGCAGCATTTTATCCTCGTGTATATACCGATCCTGAATTAAGACCGTTGTTTGAGGGTGATATGGAGGAAATTATGAGGAAGCAACGAATGTTTCTTCCGCAATTCTTAGGTGGTCCTGCTCTTTACCGTCAGGAATTTGGACCGCCGGCGATGAGAGAACGTCATCTTCCATTTGAAGTAACACCAAGGAGAGCGCAGTGCTGGCTTCGCTGTATGAAAGAAGCCTTTCAAGAAATTGGTCTTTATGATAAACCAGCGGGATTTGCTTTTTATGATCGGTTAACACAAGTTGCTGGAATTATGGTAAATAGCCCGGATAGGGAGTAAAGGATTAAAAGGGTGTCCACAAAAAACTTAAAGGGTTACGTTTTGAGGTGCTTTTCTTAAAATATGTGCCGAAATGACAGTCGTATTGGCAACGTTATTGGTATATAAAAAGTAAAACTCGCCAGTTCAGCTATTGGCGAGTTTAAAAATACCTTATTTATATACAACCTTACTTACATGTAATACGGTTCATTATTTTGCACCAAAATGAGGTTCTAAACTCACTCTCTTTGAGTAAAGAGGTCTTGTCCATAATCGAGTAACCACCAAAAGTAAAATAAGCGGAGATTTTCCGGTTAATTACAGAATGGAGCTCGTTTCGGGGTAAATAAGCGGAGGTTTTCCGCTTAATCAAAGCAAAATCCCCCACTTTCAAATTTTTAGAGCTAATAGGCGGAATTTCTCCGGCTATTTTTGCTTTTTTTAATACTAATTACGAATTAGGCGGAATTTCTCCGCCTATTAATCACTCAGGTGCTTAACCTAATCCCCCAACCGAGAAACTTTGATAAATAGACAAAAAGAACGCATGCAAATTCATACGCCAATTTTGTGTCTTTTAATAAGAATGCACCCGAAAAAGGAAACCTTTTAAAAAATTTGAGTACCCTTTTTTAGCGAATAATAACCGCTAGCCTCTAAGGAAGCCGCCTTCAGAATTCAATACCTGCCCTGTAATCCACTCAGCTTCTTCACTGGCAAGGAATGCAACGAGGCGTGCTGCATCTTCAGGCATTCCAATACGTCCTAATGGGAACTTTGGCAATATCGATTGCCTTATTGCTTCGTTCATCCATCCAGTATCGGTAGGTCCTGGATTTACTGCATTAACGGTAATTCCAAGAGGAGCAAGCTCTGCGGATAAGGAAAGGGTAAAGGCGGAAATAGCCCCCTTGGTAGCAGCATAAGCTAATTCACCGGGCATTGGGCCAAGGGCTTGACCGGATGTCAGGTTAATAATTCTGCCCGCGTTAATTCGGGATTGTTTAAACCGACGGGCAAATTCTACAGATAATAGGAAAGTAGCTCTCATATTTACTGCATAATGGTCATCTAGTGTTTTTGCGTCTAAATTCATATAACCATCTGTTGTAGAATGTGCTGCATTATTAACTAGAATAGAAGGCAAACCCAGTTCAGTAGTGACGGTCTCGAGTACATTAAATGGTGCTTCCGGATCAGCCAAATCAATTTCTAGGTTTCCACAACCAACACCATATTCTCTAATGCTGTTTTCAAACTGTTTAACCCAATCAATATTAGCACCCCAATGAGTAAAGAAAATATCTACACCTTCTGACGCTAATTTATGGCAAATAGCGGCCCCAATTCCATTTTCATGACTTACACCTGTAATCAATCCAATACTGCCATTTTGTTTATAAATAAAAATCCCCTCCTAAAGTATGCTAAATTTAGTTGCGGATAAGCCAAAATTAGTTGAGGATGGCTAAATTTAGTTGCGGATAAGCCAAATTTAGTTGCGGATAGCTTGACAAAAAGCACATCAGACTCAAATGATGTGCTTTTCTTTTTAATGTTATTTTTTCAATTTAGCCCATGTTGCGTCAAGTGCTTTCATGGCTTCCTCTTTTGATTTTTGGCCGCCTACATATGCTTGAAGAGTAGCGCCAAACTCTTGACCTGCTCCATCAGGATATTTCATGAACTGCCATTGATATGCTTTGCCTTCTTTAGAATATTTAAGAAGGTCCGCACCTAGAGCACCGATATCTTCAGGATTGGCGTCAATCGTTTTAAAGGCTGGAATGTATTTGAATTCCTTTGTTAATGCTGTTTTCCCTTCTTCAGATGTAACCATCCAATTTAAGAAATCTTTTGCTGCTTCTTTGTCTGCTTCTGGTGCTTTATTGTAGAGAACCCAGTTACTAGGAACGTCAATCATTAATTTATCAGATTGAGCTGGATCATCGCTAAGTGCTAATGGAATGAAACCAACTTCTAAGTTTGGATCTAATTTATCTAGCATTGGCTGAATCCAGTTACCTTGCTGGATCATCGCAGCTTCACCAGTAGCAAATAATGTTACTTGAGTGTTATAGTCGGTTGTTAAAGGATTTTTGTTGCCGTATTTCATAGTTAGGTCTAATAGTTTGAAGAAATTATCAAATTCTTTATTACCTTCAATTTTAGCTGTACCTTCATTTAAACCTTTGATAAAAGCATCCGGATCTGCTTGGTGTGCAAACGGAACGTTCATCCCATGGTTTGCTAATACCCACCACTCAGCATAACCGATTGAGAATGGTGTAATGCCGGCAGCATCTAGCTTTTTCGCTGCTTCTTCTAACTCAGAATATGTGGTTGGAAGTTCCTTAATCCCAGCTTTTTCGAATAACTTCTTATTATACGCAAATCCGTAACCTTCCATATTAAAAGGCATACCGTATACTTTGCCATCAATCGTCATTCCGTCTAACGTACCTTCAAAGGCATCCTTAATCCAAGGCTGATCAGATAAATCTTCAAATTTATCTTTCCACACTAGAGCTTCCTGGTCACCGCCATTTGTAAAAATATCAGGTGCTTGGTTAGAAGCGAATTTTGCTTTAAGAGCTGCAGCACCATCCGCACCGCCGCCTACTGTTTCAATGTTAAAAGTCACGTTTGGATTTTGTTTTGTATATTCTTCTGTTAACGCTTTCAATTGGTCTGCGATTTCAACCTTCCCTTGGAAGATATCTACAACTACTTTATCGTCCTTACCACCGCTGCTTTTTTTATCTCCAGATGTACTGTCGCTAGAACACGCGCCTAAAAGAAGTGAAGCGGATAGTACACCTGCAGCCAATGAATACTTTTTGAATGCCATTTGGTTTTCCCCCTAAAATAATAATTATATATTTTTAAAACTCTGCTGTCTTTATTTAAGACAGCAGAAGGTGTTCCCCTAAAAAATTACTTGATAGAACCGCTGGTAATTCCTTGGATAATGTGTTTTTGCATAGTGAAGAAGAAGATTAATAATGGAATAATACCGATTACTAATGCTGCAAGTGCTAAATCCCATTGCTTTGTATACTGCCCAAAGAAGAAGAACGTTGCCAATGGAATCGTTCTCAATTCTGGATCCTGAAGCACCAAAGAAGGTAATAGGAAGTCGTTCCATATCCATAAGCTGTTTAAGATAACAATGGTGACCGTAATTGGTTTTAATAGCGGAAAAACAATTCTCCAGAAAACGCCAAACCGTGTACAGCCATCGATAATTGCAGCTTCTTCAAGCTCTAATGGAATTCCTTTGATAAAACCGTGATACAAGAAGATGGTCATACCTGATCCAAAGCCAAGGTACATGAAGATAAGTCCCCACATGCTGTTTAATAGTCCCAAGTTACCAGCCGTTTTAATAAGCGGAATCATGAGAGATTGGAATGGAATGATCATCGCAGCCACGAATGTCATAAAAATGATATTGCTGATTTTCTTTTTGGTTCGAACTAGCATATACGCTGCCATTGAACAAAAGATAACGAGAACGATATTACTGCCAATGGTAATGATTAACGAGTTTTTAAATACAGTTAGAAAATCTAACTTTTCAAATGCGTTTACATAGTTATCAAACATTAAAACTTTTGGCAGAGCAGATGTATTGGTTAAAATCTCAGCAAATGGTTTCAAGGAGTTTGAAAATACATAATAGAATGGGACTAAAAAGACTAGACCCAGCAGGATCGCAAGGATTTCAATAATAGATGTTCTCCATGTATACCTGTTACCCATTAGGATTCAACCTCCCTTTTCTTTGAAATCGTAACTTGAAGGACTGTAATCGCTGCTACGACAATGAAGAAAATTAATGCTTTTGCCTCACCGATACCATATCGGTTATTAACGAATGCTTCTGTGTAAATGTTAAGTGCGAGCATTTCTGTTGATTTAAATGGACCGCCGTTTGTTAATGATAGGTTGGCATCAAAGACTTTAAAGGATGAAGCGGTGGTTAAAAATAAACAAATTGTTACGGCTGGTGCAACAAGCGGCATTGTGATATGACGAAGGACTTGGAATCGATTCGCTCCGTCGATTCTTGCTGCTTCAATTAATTCCTGCGGCACGTTCTGCAAGGCAGCAATATAGATAATCATGATATATCCTGCACCCTGCCAAACACTGACAATGACGATTCCCCAGAATGCTGACTTTGCATCTCCTAGCCACGCTAGCTCAAAAAGAGGAATCCCTGTTAACGTACCAATAGAAGCAAATCCCTTTACAAAAATAAACTGCCAGATAAATCCTAGGATTAATCCGCCGATTAGGTTAGGCATGAAGAAAACAGTTCGTAAGACATTTTTGGTTTTCAACTTCTGAGCAACCAATAAGGCTAACCCAAACCCGATTAGATTTGTTAAGATAATGGCAACAACTGTGTATTTTGTTGTAAGAATGAAGGACGCTTGAAATTGCTTGTCCTCTGTAAATAAGTATTTGAAATTATCAAGTCCCACCCATTTGACGGATCCTGTTACCCCGTTCCAATCGGTAAATGCATAATAAATACCTGTAAAGAAAGGGATTAAAACAATAAGGATAAAAGCTAATAAGACTGGCCCGACAAATAGGGTAAATAATCCAGCTTCTTTCCATTTCTTCTTATTCAGAAAAGAAACGGACGGAGAAACTTTCGTGATGCTCTGATTTGTGAGGGGTGACCCCTTAACTGTATTCAGCTTACTTTCGTTATTCATTCCCTGCACCTCCATAACCTTATTTTAGTGATTAACAAAAATTATGAAACGGCTTACATTGACCACTAGGGTGGAAAATATTGAACAGTCAAAATATTGCTCTACTAAATTTAAAGTTGTGCTACAATGTTCTAAAAACGCTGCAAGGGAGGACAGGTTAGTTTTTCGAATCAAACAAGACTAACCAAGATTATATGCGATGGGGTATTCGGAAAAAGCTTATTATCTTTTTAATGCTTGTCACCGTTCTCCCTTTTGGGACAGCGATCACCGTTACTTATTTTTATACGACTAAGTCACTTAATGAACAATCTGTTTCAACGAATCATGATTTGATTTTAAAAGGCAAGGAAGAGCTCACTGTTTATTTGAACGATGTTGCTCAAATGTCATCGGTCCCTTACCGGTATACCCCTTTTATGAATGTAATGCGAAATGGGGTTTCCTCGAACTTGGTTGTTAACCAAGAGGAAGTACGCAGGGTGCTTGCTTATTTATTTAATTCACGTCCTGAAATTGAACAAATGCATCTTTATATTCATGAAGAAAAGGAATCCTACACCAACTATCATTCAAGAATCAGCGGAAGAGCAACATATGAAAATATATTTTCACACCCATACTATGGGGTGTTAACAGCCATTGAGGGCTATTCCCTTATTGAACCGCCGCATGAGATTTATAGCTATAACAATATTTCTGTGATTCCTAATTCCCAGAAGGTGAAAGTATTAAGTTTCCATAATGTGATTCGGGATGTCCCGTTAGCGGATGTTTTAGGCTTTTTTTCGATAGATATTAATCTTTCCAGGATTAGTGCAATCTCTGAACGATTATATACGAAGGACGTTGAAGATCTTTATATTATGAATGAAAAAGGGATGATTATTTATTCTTCCAATGAAAATGAGATTGGAAAGGAAAATAAAGAAAAGTGGTTTAAGCAAGTGAAGAAGGAGCCGGAAGGCGGGAAAAAGTCTTGAGTGGAAGGATGAACAGTTTTCGGGTGTCATTGTCCATGAAAAATTTACTGATTCTTTTAAGGATTGGTCAATCGTAAAAAGGATCCCTTATGATGTCCTTTATAAAGGTGCAAGAGAAACGGCTATTATTAACATTTTAATAGGATTGGCTACACTTGTATTTGCTTTACTGGGAACCATGTTTGTTTCCTTTAAGCTTACGGCACCTATAAAAGTGTTAATCGGTAATATGAAAAAAGTCGAGAAAGGTGAATTCAAGGCTGATTTCGAATCATTAGGAACCGATGAAATTGGTATGCTGGGAAGGCATTTTAAACTAATGATTGCTAAAATTGATGAGTTGATTGAGAGTGAATATAAATTGGAGATTGAAAATAAAGCCTCACAGCTCCGAGTACTGCAATCACAAATTAATCCGCATTTCCTTTATAATGCCTTTCAGTCTATTGGAACATTGGCACTGAAATTAAACGCGGTTCCGGTGTATTCATTATTGACATCGTTATCTACGATTATGAGATACAGTATGAATATGAAGGACGATATTGTTCCGTTTGCTTCAGAGCTAAACCATGTGAAATCCTACCTATCCTTACAAAAGCAGCGATTTGACGAACAGTTTGAATTTGAACTGAATATCGAGGAAAAAGTCAAAGAGATACATGTCCCGAAAATGATTTTACAGCCGATTGTAGAGAACTGTTTTAAGCATGGCTTTGACCAGCACGTAGAAAAAGCATGGATTCAAATTGAGGCCTTCTACGAGAATGACAATAGAGTCCAAATCAATGTGAAGGATAATGGCATGGGTCCAAGCGAGGAGCAGCTTGAAAAAATCCGTCAGGAACTGTTCCAGGGTATTTCAAAAGGAGACGAGCAAAGAGAAGAAATTGGGTTAAAAAATATATATGATCGATTGCGGATCTATTATCATAACCAGGCAAACATGTCTGTTAACCGTAATGAAGAAGGTGGTTTTACGGTTACCATTCAAATTCCAAAGGTAATGCCGAAAGAGGTGGAACATTCATGAAAGCATTAATCGTTGATGATGAAAAACATGTGCGAGATGGAATTAAGATACTAGCTGATTGGGAGAAAAATGGAATTACAGAAATATATGAGGCAGGAAACGGGGAGGAAGCCATTCAGCTTATCCTATCCATTCGGCCAGAGATTATTTTCTCTGATATGAAAATGCCAAAAATGGATGGGACGCAGCTTCTAGAGTGGATTAAAGAAAATCAGCCGAACAGGAAGACAATCGTAGTGACAGGTTACGATGACTACCATTATATGAGAAAAGCGATCCATTTCGGCAGTTCGGATTATCTCTTAAAGCCTATCGAACCAGGTATTTTAAATCAAACATTGGAAAAAGCAGTTAACGAATGGAAGAAAGAAGAAGAAGATAGGCTGAGGAAAGAAACTAGCACACTGCTGATTAATGAAATGACTCCTGTTTATCGAGATCGCAAACTAACACAGTTAGTAAACAATGATCATTTACAGAAAGATTTATTTGAAGAATTCGGCTGGTTAAAACAGTCACGAGGTTATATAGTGGCTCTCGTCCAAGTTAACGGAAAAACAATCGAGACTTTTCAAGGGGATCGAGATTTAACTTACTTTACGATTTTGAATATTATTAATGAAATCCTGAAGGAAACTGGATGTGGAATTGGTTTTCGTTACTTAACCAAAAAGGGTAAAATTGTATTAATTTTTTGGGACAAGTTCGAGTTAGTAGAAGAGATATTAGTCCATATCTATAAGACGCTAAAAAATATGTTAGACGTCTCTTGTCCAATTGCTGCCGGGAAAGCTGTAAATAATAGCTGCAAGCTGATAGATTCTTATCAACATGCCAGAAAAGTTTTATTAAATAGAAATATATTGACTGATTGCAAAAGCAGAGTCTATCTGTCGGATATAGAGGCACCCCCTTCATTAAAGAGTTTAATTGTGTATTCTTCAGATATAGAAATGGCTATTCAAACGGGAGAAATTAGGGCTTTCGAAGAATTAATGGATCGAATCGAAAAGGACATTATAGAAAAAGAATATTTATCTGTAAGACAGGTGATAAATCTAGAAAATGAGTATATGGTCATCAGCAATAAATGGTTTAAACATTACAATATTTCATTTAAGACTCCGGAAGATATTGAAGAGCGGATAGATTTCTTTTTGGATTCAAATGGCACGTTTAGTTTAGAAAAATATAAAGAGAGAAAAACGCGTGAAATCACTATATTTTTGAAAAAAGTAAAGAAACGTGCACTGCAAAGAAGTAATAATATCATTACAGATATTGAAAAGTACCTTCAGGAAAATTTTGATCGGGATGTAAAGCTGCAGGAGATTTCAGACCATTTTTATATCAGCAGAGAATATATCTCCAGGAAATTTAAACAGGAATTTAACGAGAACATCTCCGATTACATTGTAAGAATCAGAATGGATAAGGCAAAATCATTATTGAAGAATAGTCAGTTAAAAATTTATGAAATTGCTAATATGATTGGCTATCAAGATGACAAGTATTTTCGAAAGGTATTTAAAAAGGTTGTGGGAATAACTCCAAATGAATATCGAGCAAAATATGTGAAATAGTGATAAGCAGAGATAGGTACCATTTCTCTGCTTTTTTTCAATGGAAAAAAGAACGAATTTTTTGTAAATTAATTTATGAATATTTCACTATGTTTATTTACATGACTTTAACCAAGTCTAAATGGTAATTACATATGTACTATACAATTCTCCCTTACAATTTTAATTGCAGTAGTAGACATTTAAAAGGGAGATGGAGAAAAATGAAAAAAGCATTTGTGGTTGGAGCAGGCCTGGCTTTTAGTTTATTATTTAGTCCTTTTCAACAGGCTTTTGCAGCAGAAACAACTGGGGAGTTACGAAAAGTGGATAATGTTGCTCACCGTGGTGCATCAGGTTATGCACCGGAAAATACGATTGCCGCTTTTGATAAAGGCGTCGAAATGAAAGCTGATTATATTGAAATTGATGTCCAAAGAAGCAAGGATGGGGAATTGGTCATTATTCATGATACAACGGTTGACAGAACAACAGATGGGACAGGGATGGTGAAGGATTTAACCTTTGAACAAATCAGAAGCCTTGATGCTGGCAGCTGGAAGGGTGAAGAATTCAAAGGAGAAGTGATTCCTACCTTCGATGAAATCCTTGACCGTTATCATGGAAAAGTGGGTATTTTAATAGAATTAAAGGCACCTGAGCTTTATCCTGGAATTGAAGCACAGGTTGCACAGGAATTAAAAGAGCGAAACCTCGATAAACCGCAAAATGAAAAGATTATTATTCAATCGTTTAATTTTCTATCTATGAAAATAACAAACAGCTTGCTGCCAAAGGTACCGATTGGTGTCCTTACATCCAATAGAGCCCACACAACCGAACAAGCTTTGAAAGAATTTGCAACGTATGCTGATTACTTTAACCCGAGCTACGGAATCGTATCAAAAGAATTGGTTGATCAAGTCCATTCTCTTGGGATGAAAATTCAATCCTGGACGGTTCGCAGCCAAGAAGCAGCAGAGTTCCTTTTAGAAATGAACGTAGATGGAATTATTACCGATTATCCTGATTATGTATCTCCAAGCAAATAGGACAAACTATCACCACAAGAGGGAATGCTTTCATCCCTCTTTTTTCTAGTATTCCATCCGTCTATATACCCCTGGAGCAACACCATACCTCTTATGAAATACTCTATGAAAATAAGGATAGCTTCCAAAGCCGCAATCCTCTGCAATTTGCTCAAGCGTTAAGGCTGTGTATTTCATTCGCTCCATTGCAGCGGATAAACGGATTTCAAGGGCATATTCAATCATCGTTTTTCCAACGCTGCTTTTGAAAAGATGAACGGACCGAGAGATGCTAAGACCGGCATGCCTAGCGACATCCTCGACTTTAAATGGAGTTGTAGCATGTTCTTCTATGTATCGCAACATCCTTGTCACCGTATAGGGAACGTTGAAGGAAGGCGCTATTTCATTAATGGCCCGCTCTAAAGTTAAGCAGAGAGCTCACAGCAAATAGCTTGTGAGCTCTTCGTTTTGGCTTGTGGCTGGACGGTGTTTTTCAATCATGTATTGCTTGGGTTTATCTGCTTTTCTTTCTTACCCATGTTATGAAGGAGAAAATAATAGACAGAGAAAAAAGGAATACGTAAAATATCCAAGGATAATCAATGATTACTTCCGACTGCCACGGCCAAAGAAATTTTTCCATTTTCAATTTCAACTCCAATTCATACTGTTATCCACTTTTCTCCATTTTAGCGTTCGATATTTTCTTGCGAATGAGTACCAGGATCAATAGCAGACCAGGAAGGAACAGATACATTATTAGTCCAGGCTGCCCAAGGTACGTTGTTGAAAACCAATGTTCTGATGTGCTCTTGGACATTGTCAATCCTAAAAAGAAGACAACGGCTCCAATAGGAAAAACGAGTAATCTGCTGTCACCAAGGGACAACAATTGCTGTATTCCCCGAATGGCTCCATACATTTGTATTGTCACTTTAAAAAAGGCGGTTCCCATAAAATACAAAATTCCTAATGCATCCAGGTTTTCGAGAAAGTCCGCAACAGAGATGACTTTGACTAATCGGTATAAGGGGTACCTGCTCGTTGAAAAAGTGCCTTCGCCAAAGACAAGAATCGCCAGTGCATCGAAACTGGAAAGGAGAATTCCGTATACAATGGATGCGAAAAGAGTCGTTTTAATTATCCGTTTTGAAGGTGAACATAGTGTCCAGATCATCGCAAACTCAAGGGTCTCCCCAAATGATTGTTGAATACCTGACGGCCATACAGCTTTCCAAATACGACCCCATCCTTCCCCCAGAACCGGCTGCAATCGCTTGATATCGGTTATATCAGAGGCATATATTAAGATGATCTCAATCAAAAACAACACTAAAATAACAGGTAATATTATTTCTGCCAGCCGGGCAAGAACCTCGATTCCACTAAACAACGCATACGTAATGGCAATCATAAATATGCCAAGTATGATCCAATTAGGTGTACCCGGCAAAATAGTCGTTGGGATCAGATCCTTTATATCACCCATTGTACGACCCGCGTTATATATAAAATGAAGGCAATAAAACCAGGCAATGGGGGTTCCAAGCCAAAATCCAAACTGGGCAGGAAACCATTCAACAAGAGTCAATCCCGGCTGAAGACGCATTAAGATTAGATACATTAAGATGAGACATGTCCCGATTCCAGTAGATAGCAGGGTTGACAGCCAAGCATCTCTTCCGGCTGCAGATGCAAACCCAAATATCACCGAAGTGCCAATCTGGAACAATAGGGTAAGCATAAATAATTGACCGGTTGATATTCTCTCCATGGTTTCGCCACCTCCTATCCCATTTTTTGTTAATCAACAGTTATTAACATAAACAAAATTTAGTAATTTATTTAATAAATGGTTAAAATAAGAAAAATTTTTAGAAAAAGGGGGGATAGAGATGCGGCTATTGCGATGGTTAGAAAAGAAAATCTTAAAATCGAATCAAAATGATGATCATCGATTATTTAACAAGGCGGATGATTTACATTCCAACCAGCTTAAAGGTCATTTTCTGGATGAATTAAAGCAATTGAAAATGATTTTTGAACGATCTTCCGACATTGTGTTCCGTGAATTTCAGTTAGGCGGGATACAAAAAGGAGGGCTTATTTTTTTAGATGGCATGGTGGACACCCAGATGATTGATTCTGACGTGATGAAACCCCTTTTGGATTTAGGGAAGAGGACATCTCTTTCTGCAACAATTCCACTAAAAGAAATGGAGATTTTTCTACGGGATCAAGTCATCTATATTTCACAGGTGAGTATAGGACATACGATGAAGGAAGTCGTGGATCATATTTTGAACGGGGGAACGGTTTTAATATTGGAGGGAGTAAAACAAGCCCTATTTATTAGCGCCCAAGCATGGGAAATGAGATCGGTTGAAGAACCTTCGACGGAAGCAGTGATCCGTGGTCCTAGAGAAGGATTTACAGAGAACCTTAGAACCAACACCAGTTTGATTCGCAGGAGGTTAAAAACCCCTCAGCTTAAAATGGAAGAGATGACTGTCGGACGGTTATCTAATACGAAAATCGCCATTACTTATCTAGAGGGAATTGCAGAGCAAGCCCTTGTTGCAGAGGTAAAGGAAAGGATAGGGCAAATTGATATCGATGCCATTTTAGAAAGTAATTATATTGAAGAACTCATTCAGGACAACCCCTATTCTGTTTTCCCCCAAGTGAACAATACCGAACGACCGGATAAAGTAGCTGCTTATTTATTGGAAGGGAAAATAGGGGTTCTGGTTGATAATACCCCCTTTGCTCTCCTTGTACCTGTTTCTTTTTATGAAATGCTCCAATCGAGTGAGGATTACTATCAGCATTTTATGGTTGCGACGGTAATCCGATGGCTTCGCTTTTTTATGTTGGCAGGCGCCTTGCTTTTGCCCTCTCTTTATATTGCGATAACCGCCTTTCATCAAGAAATGCTTCCAACGCCTCTTTTACTAAGTGTCTCTTCCGGGAGGGAAACCGTTCCCTTCCCAGCCTTTGTCGAAGCCTTAATTATGGAAATATCCTTTGAGGGCTTGCGGGAAGCTGGTGTTCGTCTGCCGCGGCCCGTTGGACAGGCCGTGAGTATTGTTGGAGCTCTTGTGATTGGGCAGGCGGCCGTGCAAGCCGGAATTGTTTCTGCATCGATGGTCATTATTGTTTCGATTACCGGTATATCTTCCTTTATTTTTCCTGCCTTTAGTCAAGGGATTGCCATTCGGTTACTTCGATTTCCTATGATGATCTGTGCAGCGACATTGGGTTTGTATGGAATCTTAGTGGCAACGTTGATTCTTTTGACCCATATGGCACGGCTTCGCTCATTCGGTGTCCCTTATTTGTCACCAGTGGCACCTTTGAATTTAACTGGTCTGAAAGATATTTATGTTCGTACACCATGGTGGGGAATGATTAATCGTTCAAATCAAACTGGGAAAAAGAATCAAGAACGGATGAATCATTTCATGCGTCCGCGGCCGCCCCGTCGAAGGAACTAGAAGAGTCTTGGTTTGGAGGGAAACGCAATGAGAAAACGAGGAGTCCTGATCATCAACTGCATCTTAATAGTCTTACTGACTGGCTGTTGGAGCAGAATAGAGGTCAATGATCTTTCAATCGTAATGGCTACAGCCATCGATAAGATGAATAACGGAAAATTCCGTGTCTCGGTTCAGGTAGCGATCCCAAAGCAGCTTGGACCAGTTGGTGCCGGTGGTACTGGATCCGGGGATGGAACTACTGTTCTTATTTCAGAGACAGGAGAATCGGTGATGGACGCCATCCAGAGACTTCAAGTAAAATTGCCTCGTCGTATTTTCTTTTCTCATAACCGGAATCTAATCATTGGGGAAAGGGCAGCCAGGGATGGTATTTTTCAGACTCTAGATTTCATTTCGAGAGTAAGGGAAGCACGTATGCGTAGTTTTATTTTGTTTACAAAGGGAGAAGCAGCACCTCTTTTGAAACTGACTCCTTCCATGGAGAGATACACTTCAGAAACTATTAGGGAAGAGCAGAAACTGGGAGCGGGAATTCGGATCAGAATTAAGGATTTTATCGATATGCTTACAACTGAAGGGATTTCCCCGCTTGGGGCTCAAGTCGCCATTATGCCTGAAGAAAAGGGCGGGAAAAATTCCAAGCAGACTCCCGCCATCGTTGGAACCGCAGTTTTTCATGGAGATAAATTGGCAGGATGGATGAATGATCAGGATACAAAAGGGGTTCTATGGATTCGTAATGAGATAGAAAAAGCTAACATCACAGTGTCGGTACCGAAGGAAAAGGGAGGGGGAAAAATCAGTGTTCAGCTTATGAAAGGACAGTCAAAGGTGAAACCGATTCTTGAGCAGCGTAAGGTAAAGATGAACGTGAATATTAATGCGGAAGTTGAACTCTTTGAAAATGGCTCGAAATTAGATTTAGGCAACCCTAAAGAGTTGCACTATGTTCAAACATTGCTGGAAAAGGATGTAAAGAAAAAATGCCAATTAGCCCTCGATAAGGGGCAAAAACAGCTTCATTCCGATATATTTGGATTTGGCAATGCTCTTTACCGCACATATCCGAAAGTATGGAAAGAACAGTATAAAAAACAATGGATGGAGGAATTCCCCGACCTCGAGGTGAGTATACATCCCCATGTTTCCATTGTCCGCACAGGGCTTACCATTAAGTCTCCAGAAATGAAAGATTAAAATGAAGAAGCAGCAAATGATAATATTTGAACCTTGAGCTGACTTAGAAGCCTGATTAGACTTTTAAGCCAGCTATTTTGTGTATTTACAGTAAGAAAATCCTTTTTAATTTATAACTTTTTGAGTTGGCTATTTTTCGTAGTCGACAGGAGAATAATTTGTTTCTTTCTTAAAAAGTTTTATAAAATATGAATTATTTTCATAACCTACTCTACCAGAAATAATGTGTAAATCTTCCCATTCTTTAAAAAAATAAGGAGATGTTTATTCATACCGTCTGTACGCTCCAGGTGCTACACTATATTTCTTTTTAAAGACCCTATGAAAATAAGGATAGGTGCCAAAGCCGCAGTCTTCTGCAATCTGCTCAAGTGTCATGTTCGTATATTTCATCAGCTCTATGGCTGCGGACAAGCGGATTTCCTGTGCATATTCCATCATTGTTTTCTCGGTGCTGCTTTTAAATAGATGAACGGACCGTGAGACGCTGAGTCCAACGTGCCGCGCCACATCCTCTACTTTAAATGCAGTTGTAGCATGCTCTTCTATATAACGCATCATCCGTGTCACTGTATAGGGGCGATTGAAAGAGGGAACCGTTTCGCTGATTGTCCGTTCTAGAGTTAAACAGAGAGCTCGCAGCAAATTGCTCATGAGTTCTTCGTTTTGGCTGGAAGTTGGACGACGTTTTTCGATCATGATATGACGCCATAAAGCCAATAGCTTATCATCTAGACCGATTCGGGAGACATCGGGCTTTTCTGTACGGTTCCACCATTCATCAATCCAAACACCATCACAGACTAGGTGATAATCTCCGCTGTTTTGGCCCGCTTTAACCAGCAGCTCATAGTGATCCCCTGGTTTAATGAGCAGAAGATCTCCTTTCTCGACCAGCATCTTTCTACCCTTAACCACTACTTCGCAATGACCTTCTGTTTGCAAGCGGAATAGATAGGAGGGGTAGCCGGATTTGTGCTGAGAATGATATCCATGAGTGTGGTACGAATAGCCGCAGAATAAAATATTTGTTGTCATATGCTCCCTCTTTTTAAATAAAATAGCAAAATAGTAGATGTTTTGATTATATCATCTATGTTTAAATGCTGTAACACCCTATAAGATGTAATCAAATAATCAAGGTTTCAAGATATGGGGGAGAAGGATGACATTTATTCCAGTTGCTGTCCAAATGTTCACATTGCGGGAAGAAAGTGCCCAAGTTGTCCAATGGTAAAACAAAACTTGAAGCCATTTTTGAAAAAACTTATTGGCTGACAAAAGCGGGCGAAAATCCGGTTGAGTGGATGAATCGTTACAAAAATCGAACACCCCTTATTCATTTAAAGGACATGACAACAGACGGTGAACAATTTTTTACCGAGCTTGGAACATGCGGTGTGGATATTGAAGCCGTGCTTCGAAAAGGGGAAGAAAACGGTTTTAATACTAAAAAGAAAAAGAGTGAATGGTAATGGATGAAAAATGGTTAGTGGGTGTTGATATAGGCGGCACCACGATTAAAATGGCCTTTATCAGTCAGGATGGAGAGATCCTTTCCAACTGGGAAATCGATACGGACAAAAGGGAAAGAGGTATACATATTCCCACAGATATTGCAAGATCGATTGATCTAAAGCTGAACGAATTAAGCCAAAACAAAAGCCGGCTAGCGGGAATAGGAATCGGAGCACCCGGGCCTGTTAATGGGAATGACGGTTCCATTGAGGTGGCTGTTAACTTAGGGTGGGAGAACTTCCCTTTACAAGCTATTCTCGAGCGGGAAACTTCCCTGCCCGTTGTGGTAGACAATGATGCCAATATTGCTGCATTAGGTGAAATGTGGAAAGGTGCCGGCCAAGAGGCTAAAAACTTAATTTGTGTAACTTTAGGGACAGGTGTAGGAGGCGGAATCATCGTCAATGGTGAAATTGTACATGGTGTAAATGGAGCCGGTGGTGAAATTGGCCATATTACATCTGTTCCTAAAGTCGGCTCACCTTGTAATTGTGGGAAAGTAGGATGTTTAGAAACAGTCGCATCTGCAACAGGAATTGTCCGCTTAGCAACAGAGGAACTTGCTGCTGCTGATCATAGTAGTAGATTAAGAGATTTTTTTGAAAAGAATCTAACAGCAAAGCAAGTTTTTGATGCGGCGAACAATGGGGATGACATCGCCGTGCGGGTCATTCATCAGGTTGCCTATCATTTAGGATTGGCTTTAGCCAATTTAGCGAATGGCTTAAATCCAGAAAAAATTGTCATAGGCGGCGGCGTTTCGAAAGCAGGCGACACATTGTTGGAACCTCTGAAAGAGGAGTTTGCTCAATTTACTTTTCCTAGAGTGGCCCAAGGTGTTGAGATTGTAACGGCAACTCTAGGCAATAATGCAGGCGTCATTGGAGGAGCTTGGCTGGCAAAAGAAGGACTAACAAATAAATCTAAAGAATAATAATGGTCTAGTTTTTATTTTAAAAGATGGGGGTGGATTACTTGAAATCAAATGAAGAAACCCTTGAAGATTTAAAAAGAGAATTGCTGCGCATCGGATCAACCAAACAAGCGGAATACGATTTGTTAAAGAGGAAAGGGCAGGTTTTAAGTACTACCATCTGCCGCCGATTGAAGCTTAGTTGGCCTGAGGTTGTAGAAAAGACGGGGGTAAGGGTACACAGACAGGATCATAGTTAATAAGGGTGGTTCAATATTTTACACCCTATTTGTCAATGTAAGCCGTTTCATTAATTTTCATATTCTCTAAAATATAAGGTAAAGTGAACGATAAAAAAGGAGTGGTTTGTTTATGTTGAAAGTAACTGTATGGAATGAAAACCGTCACGAACAAAAAAATCCGGTAGTAAGAGATATATACCCTAACGGAATTCACGGTACAATAGCAGAATTTTTAAAGGAAAACGGTCATGAAGTAAAAACAGCTACTCTAGACGAACCGGAGCATGGCTTAACTGATGAGGTTCTAGCCAATACCGATGTATTAGTTTGGTGGGGGCATTTAGCACATGGTGAAGTAAAGGATGAAATTGTTCAAAAGGTTCAGCAGCGTGTCCTTGACGGCATGGGTTTGATTGTTCTTCACTCCGGGCATTTCTCGAAAATTTTCAAAACCTTAATGGGAACAAGCTGTGATTTAAAATGGCGGGAAGCAGACGAAAAAGAACGACTTTGGGTTGTAAGCCCAAGCCACCCAATTGTAGAAGGTATCTCAGAGTATATTGAATTAGAAAAAGAAGAAATGTATGGGGAGCATTTTGATATCCCGCAGCCAGATGAACTGATTTTTACAAGTTGGTTTGAAGGAGGGGAAGTGTTTCGCAGCGGATGTACATACAAACGCGGGAACGGGAAGTTATTCTACTTCCGTCCAGGTCATGAAACCTATCCTACTTACCACAACAAAGACATTCAACGTGTCATTAGCAATGCCGTAAAATGGGCAGAACCGGTAAAACGTGAGCGTCCAGTCTATGGAAATGCGAAACCACTTGAAGTAATTGGAGGGAAGTAAGCATGGAAAAATTAAGAGTAGCTGTAATCGGCTGTGGCAGCATTGCCCAGCACCGCCATTTACCTGAATATAAATCGAATAAAAATGTTGAGCTTATTGCTGTTTGTGATATCAATGAGGAACGTGCGTTAGTCGTAGCGGAAAAATATGGTGTAAAGGCTTATACGAACTATGAAGAGTTAGTAAGCAGCGGGTCAGTGGATGCAGTTAGTGTTTGCACTCCCAATTATCTTCATGCCCCAATTTCGATCGCGGCTTTAAAAGCTGGTATTCACGTACTATGTGAAAAACCAATGGCAACTTCCAAGGATGAAGCCGAAGCGATGATTGCAGCATCACAAGAAAGCGGCAAGAAGTTAATGATCGGCCATAATCAGCGTTTTGTTCCTTCTCACCAAAAAGCTCGCCAGTTAATCCAAAGTGGTGAAATCGGAAAGATTTATAGTTTCAGGACTGCATTCGGTCACGGTGGACCAGAAGGCTGGAGTGTAGAAGGGAAAGAGGGCTGGTTTTTCCAAAAGGATAAAGCATTTGTTGGAGCGATGGGTGATTTAGGCGTTCATAAGGCAGATTTACTTCGCTATATCTTGGGTGAAGAAATTACAGAAGTAGGTTCTTTTGTTGAAACAAGTGCAAAAGATTTTGCTGACGTTGATGATAATGCAGTTTGTGTACTTAAAACCGAAAGTGGTATTATCGGTACCCTTGCGGCAAGCTGGGCTTACGTAAGCAAGGAAGATAACTCCACGATTATTTATGGAGAAAAAGCAATTCTTCGTCTTGAAGACGACCCAGTTAATTCATTAGTGGTTCAATACGCGAACGGAGAAGTAGTGAATTACCAACTTGGAAAAATTCAGTCTAATGAAGCTGGCGGTCAAAATACTTCACATGTGATTAATAAATTCGTAGACGCTGTAGTTCTTGACCAAGAAGTCCCTGTCAGCGGTGAGGAAGGCATGAAATCGTTGGAGGTTATATTGGCGGCGCTTGAGTCCAATGAAACAAAACAAATTGTAAGAGTGAAAGAACGATGAAAAAACTACGGATTGGAATTATCGGGGTTGGCGGTATTGCACAAGGCCGCCATATCCCAGCTTTTCTTCAGTTGAATGATATTTGTGAAGTTACAGCTCTAAGTGATATTAACATCGACCGAGCTAGAGAAATAGGAGAAAAATATAACATTCCTCATGTTTTCGGTGATTATCAAGAGCTTTTTTCACTGGTGGATGCGGTTTGTATTTGTACGCCAAATAAATTCCACGCAGAAATTACGATTGCAGCTTTTGAGGCAGGAGTACATGTATTGTGTGAGAAACCGATGGCATTAACTGCAGAGGAATGTGAACTTATGGTCGCGGCTTCTAAGAAAGCAGATAAAATTCTCGCGATTGCCTATCATTACCGTTTTATAAAGGAAGCACTAGCTGCCAAGAAAGCCATGCAGGAAGTTGGGTTGCCCCTTGTGGTTAGGGTTCAGGCGTTAAGACGCCGTAAAGTTCCAGGATGGGGTGTTTTTACCAACAAAGACCTCCAGGGCGGCGGCAGTTTGATTGATTACGGATGTCATCTGCTAGACTTAGCGCTATGGCTGATGGGAAATCCAAAACATCGAACGGTGACAGGCACCGCCTATAACACGTTAAGTAAAATGCCAAATCAAGTGAATCAATGGGGTTCGTTTGACCATGAAACCTTTAATGTCGATGATCATGTAACAGCCTATATTCAATTTGAAAGTGGCGCCTCGCTGTTGTTTGAAACATCATGGGCCGCCAATATAAAGGATGACAAAGAGCACCTCAGCATTTCCGGAGTTGACGGAGGCTTAAGTGTTTTTCCATTTGAACTTTATACCACAAAGAATGGCATGCTGTTAAATAGTCAAGCTGCCTGGATTCCGGGTGAAGAAGAACCAGGTCTCTCTCAGGCTAGGAATTTTATTCATACTTGTCTAGGAATGGAAGAGTTAGTAGTGAAGCCAGTAGAGGCACTTCAAGTTTCACAAATTATTGATCGAATATATGAGAGTGGGGGAAATCATTTATGAAACTAGGGGTTTTTACCGTCCTATTTGCGGAAAAGTCTTTTGAAGAAATGCTCGATACTGTCAAGGAAGCTGGCCTTCATGCCGTTGAAATTGGAACAGGCTGTTACCCAGGGAACAGTCATTGTGACTTAGACGGTTTATTAGAGAGTGAAGAAGCCCGAAAGCAATTCATTCAAAAAGTCGAGGAGCGGAATCTAATCATAAGTGCATTTAGCTGTCATGGAAATCCGATTTCGCCTGAAGAAGCATTTGCGAAAAACTCTCATGAAACTCTTTTAAAAACCATTAAGCTAGCTTCACTTCTTGGTGTACCGGTTGTTAACTGTTTTTCTGGTACGGCAGGAGATCATGAGGGAGCGAAATATCCAAACTGGCCGGTGACTCCATGGCCGAATGAATATGGTGATGTGCTGAAATGGCAATGGGAAGAAAAATTAATCCCATACTGGAAAGAAGTCGGGCAGTATGCGAAGGAGCATAATGTGAAAATTGGGCTGGAGCTTCATGGAGGCTTTTTAGTCCACACACCTTACACACTTTTAAAACTTCGTGAGCAAACGTGTGATGCGATTGGTGCCAACTTAGACCCAAGCCATTTATGGTGGCAGGGAATTGATCCAGTGGCTGCGATCAAAATTTTGGCTAAAGAAAACGCGATTCACCATTTCCATGCAAAAGACACATACATTGACCAAGAAAATGTGAATATGTATGGATTAACGGATATGCAGCCCTACGGGGAAGTAAGAACCCGGGCTTGGACATTCCGGTCTGTTGGGTGCGGACATAGTTTAAAAGATTGGTCTGATATGATGAGTGCACTTCGTACCTATGGATACGATTATGTTGTCAGTATTGAACATGAGGACCCAATTATGTCGATAGAAGAAGGGTTCACACGTGCAGTATCCAACTTGAAATCTATCTTGATTGAAGAGCCTGTTTCACAGATGTGGTGGGTGTAAAATCAAGGAATGAGGTGCTTAAATGAATAAAAAATGGTGGAAAGAAAGTGTCGCCTATCAGGTATACCCCCGAAGTTTCATGGATTCCAATGGTGACGGAATTGGCGATTTAAAAGGAGTTACTTCCAAATTGGACTACCTGAAAGAATTAGGAATTGATGTCATTTGGCTGTCTCCCATGTACAAATCTCCTAATGATGATAACGGTTACGATATTTCCGATTATCAGGATATTATGGATGAATTTGGAACTATGGCAGATTTTGATGAATTGCTCGAAGGAGTACATCGCCGTGGAATGAAGTTGATTCTTGATTTGGTCATCAATCACACAAGTGATGAGCATCCTTGGTTTATTGAGTCCCGCTCTTCAAAAAACAATCCAAAACGGGATTGGTACATTTGGAGTGAGGGCAAGGATGGAAAGGAACCGAATAACTGGGAATCAATATTCAGCGGGTCTGCATGGAAATATGATGAAGCCACAGATGAATATTTCATGCATATTTTTTCCGAGAGGCAGCCTGATTTAAATTGGGAAAACCCTGAGGTTCGGAATGCTTTATACGATATGGTGAACTGGTGGCTAAACAAGGAAATCGACGGTTTCCGTGTTGACGCGATTTCTCATATCAGAAAAGAACCAGGGTTTCCTGATATGCCAAATCCGGAAAATTTAGATTATGTGCCTTGTTTTCCTTACATGATGAATGTGGACGGAATTGATGAATGGTTAACGGAGTTATCTCAGAAAACCATTAAAAACTATGACATTATGACTGTAGGCGAAGCAAATGGTGTAGGACTAGATGATGCCGATAAATGGGTTGGCGAAGAAAACGGTTATTTCAACATGATTTTTCAATTTGAGTTTTTAGGCCTATGGGATAAAAATGCAGAGGGGAAAGTCGACATTACAGCGTTGAAAAAGAATTTAACCAAATGGCAAAAAGGTCTTGAAGGCAAAGGCTGGAATGCCTTGTTTATCGAAAACCATGACCAGCCCCGCCGGGTTTCAAGCTGGGGAAATGACAAGAAATATTGGAAAGAAAGCGCGAAAATGCTTGGCGCGATGTATTTCCTTATGAAGGGAACTCCGTTTATCTATCAGGGCCAGGAGATAGGAATGACCAACGTCCAATTTCCTTCTATTGAAGATTACAATGACGTCGGGATGGTGAACTTTTATAAGGTAGAAACAGCAAAGGGCCGTCCTCATGGTGAAATCATGGAAATTATTTGGAAGCAATGCCGTGACAACGCCCGAACGCCGATGCAATGGAATTCCAGCAGCATGGGTGGATTTACAACAGCAAGCCAAACTTGGCTGGGTGTTAATCCTAATTATCGGGATATTAATGTAGAAGCCCAATTAAACGACCCGGAATCTATTCTTTCCTTCTATAAAAAATTGATCCAATTACGCAAAGAACATCACTTGTTTGTATATGGAACATATGAATTGTTATTAGCTAACCATCCTAAATTGTTTGTCTATACCCGTAAATTAGGTGGAAAAAAAGCAATCGTCATCAATAATTTTAGTGACGAATCAACGAGGTGCCATATACCTAAGAGTGTATCTTATTCAAAGTCAGAACTTGTCCTTCATAATTATGACTGTGCGGATAAAAAGCTGCGGAAAGAGTTTACACTTAAGCCATATGAAACGAGAGTATACCTATTGAAATAAGAAACAATGGTTGTATGAATATGAAAAACGTAAGGAGTGAAGTTTAAAAGGTTCCGTTTTGGTGCTTTCTTATTAAAAGATACAAGAATTGACGTATGAATTGGCATACGTCCTTTTTTTTGTTTATCAGAGTTTCTAGAAGATTTCATTAGGGGGATTAGGTTGGCACCTGAGCTGAAATAGGCGGAGAAATTCCGCTTAATTCGTAATTAGTATTAAAAAAAGCTTAAATAGACGGAGAAATTCCGCCTATTGACTCGAAAAATCCAAAAATGGGCGATTTTTTTTGATTAAGCGGAAAACCTCCGCTTATTTACCCCGAAACGAGCTCCATTCTGCATTTAACCGGAAAAACTCCGCTTATTTTACTTTTGCTGTTTACTCAATTAAGTACAAGACATCTTAACTAAAAGAGAGTAAGTTTTTTCTCAAAATTCTCTTATATGGGTGAATTAGAAATAGGAATATGGAAAAATAATAAGATTGTTATAAATCCTTGGATTTGCTATTTTAAAACTATAACAATTCTAAAATGGGAGACAACCATGATAATAAAAGGAAATCTATATAGGTTTTTGTTAATTCTCATTTTTTGTTTATTGGTCTCTTTGGAGGCTGCTGATATTTTATTACCTAACTATTTTCATTCTATAAAAATAACAGGCTACGTAACTATCGCCATATATATGGCAGCAATCTTTACTCTGTTCCTTCTTATAATAGAATTTGATAAAAAGACAAAAGAACTTCAAAAAAATCAGCAAAAAATGAAAAATATTTTTGATACTCTTGATGTTGCCATTTGGTCACATGATTTAAAGAACGATACGCTATTAATTACTCCTGGGATAGAAAAATTATACGGCCACAAGCTGGAAGAATTTTACCGAAACTCCCACCTTTGGAAAGAAGTTATTTATCCAGAAGATTTGTATGTTTTAGAAGAGAGGGCAAGGAAAATTGCCATCGGTGAAAATGTGACAAGCCAATATCGTATTATTCGCCCCGATGGTGAGGTTCGCTGGATTCAGGATAGCGGGATACCGACCTTTGACCCAAAAGGAGAGTTAGTTGATTTTAACAGTGTGTTATTCGATATAACAGATCGGAAAGAAAGTGAGGGTCTCTATCAAAGTTTAGTAGAGATGTCACCTGACATAATTGCTGTCGTTTATGATGGAATCATTGAATATATAAATGAAGCAGGCTGTAAATTAATTGGAGCTGAAAGTCTTGACCAAGTGATTGGTCAATCAGCTAAGATTTTTGTCCCTTCTCAAATCACCGACTTAATTAAAAATAAGGTCTTATCCCCTCATAAGGTGGAAAATGAGACATATAATTTTGAATTCCAAGTGAGGCGGATAGATGGTGAAAGTATAGATGTCGAGATGGCAGCTAGGTCTATTCTTTACGAAGGCCGTTTTGCCATTCAGGTAGTAGGCAGAGATATTACGCAGAGAAAGAAATCAGAACAAACGATAAAATTCATGGCTTTTTATGATACATTAACAGGTTTGCCAAATCGCAATCAGTTTAGAAACCATCTTAATGAAGTTTTACACCATCAAGAAAATGAAACACACGCAGTTATATTCTTAGATTTAGATCGCTTTAAAATTATTAATGATACGAAAGGTCATTCAGTTGGCGATACTATTCTTCAAAAAGTAGCACGCAGATTAGAGAAAGCGGTTCAAAATGAAGGGCTAGTTTCCCGCCAGGGCGGGGATGAATTTATTATCGTCCTAGAAGGTGTTAATAAAGAAAATGCTTCTCAAGTAGCTAAACGAATTCTTAATGAGTTTTCACACCCAATTGAAGTGAATAATGAAGAGTTTTATGTCACGCCAAGTATCGGTATCAGTATTTATCCTAAAGATGGCTGCGATGAAGAGACACTGATTAAAAATGCAGATAAAGCTATGTACCAAGCAAAAGATCGTGGGAAAAATACCTATCAATTTTACTCAAATAATCTTGATGGAATTTCGACTTGGAAAATGAAGATGGAGAATTGGTTAAGAAGAGCCATGGAGCAAAATCAAATGACGCTCCACTATCAACCGCAGTTTGATTTAGGTACAGGTAAAATTGTTGGTGTCGAAGCATTAATCCGTTGGTACCATCCTGAATATGGCTATATTGCACCGTCAGAATTTATTCCGTTAGCGGAAGAAACAGGACTTATTGTTCCACTGGGAAAATGGATTTTACGAGAGGCATGTGAACAGAGAAAGGCATGGTGCGATGCAGGATTCAGTGACTTTCCCATTGCTGTAAACGTTTCAGTAAGGCAATTCCAGGATGAATATATCATTGAATTTATTTCGGACATGCTCGAAGAAGTTGGACTAGAGGCTAATTATTTAGAACTAGAAATTACTGAGAGTCTCATGCAAAACCTTGAGAACTCCACCATCATTCTAAATCAATTAAAGAGCCTGGGTGTTCTGTTATCGGTGGATGATTTTGGGACAGGCTACTCCTCATTGAGTTATTTAAAACATCTTCCCATTGATAAAATTAAGATTGATAAATCATTCGTCGACGATATTATCTATCATACTAATCAAGGGATGATGGTGAAAACAATTATTGATATGGGTGTCAACCTTAAGTTCACTGTCATCGCGGAAGGAATCGAAACAGAAGAACAGGTTAAGTTTTTAACACAGAATGCTTGTCAAATCGGACAAGGCTACTACTATAGTAAACCATTATCTGCTGAGAAACTGGAAAAGTTTCTATTAGAAGGTAAGGGGCATACTCAAGCTTGAATGTAAGAAAAGCTTTACGTTTCCATAAAGGAGACCTTCATCTGAAGGTCTTTTAATTTCCCCATTTTAACTGTACGGTTAAGGTACAGCAGCTCATGTAACTGCTCGGGTCTGGTTGTGTTGAGAGTTCAAAGGTCACACCGGTTGGTGTATATTTTGTCTTCACAGGAACTTTTAGACCAATCGTTTTAATTAGCCTATCTACTTCGGCTTGGTTCCCCTGTTGAGCAGCTGTCATTAACTTAACGTCAAAATCTCCATCACCTAACCGGTCCAATAAAATACTGCCCTGGTCCATTAATAATCGGTAGGCTTTAATCGACTTGGTGAACACATTTACATCCACCTGCGGATACTGCCTGGTTATTGGGTAGTAATAATGATAACCAGGGTAAGCGGGCTGGTGTGGGTGCGGTGGATAAGGATAGTGATAATAATACATCATAACGCTCCTTTCATCATTCAAGTCAAACACGGCTCTATACGATATGAGATTTGGACTATTTTGGTTACATGAAAAAACGCATGACATTAATATTATAAAGGCATGGTATATGGAAGTTTTTTCGAATACCGAAATAATAAAATTGTGGTATTCTTTTATATGTAATAAAAAAATAGAAGCTGTCTAGGAGAAACTTATATGCTCATAAAGCTAAATAAACAATTAGAAAAAATTATGCCGCTTATTACTCCAACAAGTGTTGTATTGGGAGTTTTACTATCTGTTTATATAAAGGATTTTTCCTATTTAATCCCATGGATTTTCGCCTTTATGACTTTTGCCGGGAGCTTGAATTCAAATTTTGCATCTTTATCAGATGTGGTCCGCCATCCACTTCCGATTCTTGCTGCAATGGTGTTATTACATTTACTTATGCCACTCTGGGCTTGGGGTGTTGGGCATATAGCTTTTCAAGGTGATATATTAACCATCACTGGCATCGTGTTAAGTATGGTAATACCTACTGGTGTGACTAGCGTTATTTGGGTTTCGATATATAAAGGAAATATTCCGTTGACCCTATCGATTATCTTAATTGATACCATCCTGTCTCCGGTAATTGTTCCTTATTGTTTATCTGTCTTAATAGGTGAAAAAATTGAAATGGACTTCTTGGGTATCATGCAGGGATTGGTTGGGATGATTGTATTGCCCTCACTTCTCGGCATGTTACTAAATCAATATTTAAATGGGAACATGACGAAGAGGTTGAGCACGAGCTTGGCACCTTTTTCAAAAATTTCCCTCGGCATTGTCGTCATGCTAAACGGTGCGATTGTTGCGCCTTATTTAAAGGATATTAACCTAAAGCTAATCGGCATAACGGTAATGGTCTTTTTTATTGCTGCAACGGGTTACTTGTTTTCGTTTCTAATCGGTAAACTAATCCGAAGTGACAGAGATACAGTTGTATCATTGACATTGTCTGGCGGGATGAGAAATATTAGTGCCGGTGCTGTTATCGCTGTCACCTATTTTTCACCAGCTGTTGCTGTTCCTGTTATTGTCGGCATGCTTTTCCAGCAAGTACTGGCTTCCCTTGCAGGATATTTCCTCGCCCGGTATTTTAACAAGAAAACGATATATTTAAATCTTCAAAGTGTAAATCAAAATCAAGGATTATAACAAGGAAGAGGAAATGTATATAACAACCAAGGCACTTCAAATAGAAGTGTCTTTTTTTGATTGTTAAATGGTAATTTGGGGTAAAGTAAATGGAGAAAAAATCGTTGACATGAAACCAAAAGGTTTTATATAATTCAAGAAGTGAAACCAAATGGTTTTATATTAAAATTCGAAAGTAGGAGAAAATCTTGCAAAATACATTAGCAGATATTAAACAAACGGTTGTCATTAACGCACCTATTCAAAAGGTATGGGATCAGGTATCAACTGCAGAGGGTATTGCAGCTTGGTTCATGCCAAATGACTTCAAGCCAGAAGTCGGTTATGAATTTCACATACAATCCCCATTTGGCCCATCACCATGTAAAGTGACCGAAGTTGATCCGCCTAATACTCTTTCGTTTAATTGGGATACGGACGGCTGGTTTTTAACTTTCATTTTAAAAGAGTTGGGTGATAATACCGAATTTACACTTATTCATGGCGGATGGAAATCTCCAGATGAAATCGTTGGAAAAGCAGGCGAGAAAGCTTCTGTTATTCGTGAACGTATGTCTCATGGCTGGACAGGCATCCTTGAAAACCTTCGTAAGCTTTTGGAGAGCTAAGTGTCAGCTTCAGCCCAAAAGCATGATGTTTTTCAAGCAATCGCTGATCCAACGCGGAGAGAGGTACTAAGACTGCTTGCGGAAAAGGAATTACCTATTTCAGAAATAACCGCTCATTTTCCGATAAGCAGAACGGCGGTTGCCAAGCATCTTCAGGTCCTTTCTGAAGCCGAATTAGTCAGCGGAAGGAAGGTAGGAAGGGAAAAAATTTATCGTTTGCATCCGGAGCCGTTAACTCAGCTAAAAGACTGGTTGTCTTACTACGAAAAGTTTTGGGAAAACAAACTTTCAATCCTTAAACATATTGTTGAAAACCCAGGAGATACTTACAAAAAATAAAAGTAAGCGGCACATTAAAAAGTGTGCCGCTATTTTATTGACATTGTACAGGGATATATGATATTTAATTAATGTCGGCATTAGCACTCTTAAGTTGAGAGTGCTAATCAAAGGTAAAATTTATTTAACAAATTTGAGTAAGGAGAGGTTTCTATGGCGAAAAAGCAGTTTAAAGCTGAGTCTAAAAGGCTGTTAGAAATGATGATTAACTCTATCTATACACACCGCGAGGTATTTTTAAGAGAGTTAATCTCGAATGCAAGTGACGCGATTGATAAAATCTACTACAAAGCTTTAACAGATGACGCGTTAAGCTTCGACAAGGATAGTTACTTTATTAAAGTTATCCCTGACAAGGAAAATAGAACCTTGAAAATTATTGATACTGGGATTGGTATGACGAAGGACGAGCTTGAGACAAACCTTGGTACGATTGCCAAAAGTGGATCTTTAGCTTTTAAAAAGGAAACCGAATTAAAAGATGGCTATGACATTATTGGTCAGTTCGGTGTCGGCTTCTATGCGGCCTTTATGGTTGCGGATGTTGTGACGGTAATCAGTAAAGCGTTAGGAAGCGATGAAGCTTACAAGTGGGAATCGGATGGAGCCGAAGGGTATACAATTGAGACCGCTGAGAAAGATTCTATTGGTACAGAGATCATTCTTAAAATCAAAGAAAATACCGAAGATGAAAATTATGATGAGTTCTTAGAAGAGTACCGTTTAAAGTCTATTATCAAAAAGTACTCTGACTTTATTCGCTATCCAATTAAAATGGACATTTCTAGCAGAAGACCAAAAGAGGGCAGCGATAATGAGTTTGAGGACTATGTTGAAGAACAAGTCATCAATAGCATGGTTCCTATTTGGAGAAAAAATAAAAGTGAATTAACCGACGAAGATTACGCGAATTTCTATGCGGAAAAACGCTACGGTTTTGATAAGCCGCTTAAACATATCCATATCAGTGTTGACGGGACTATCCGCTATAATGCGATTTTATATATCCCGGAGAAAACTCCATTTGACTTCTACTCAAAAGAATTTGAAAAAGGCTTAGAGCTTTATTCCAATGGCGTCTTAATTATGGACAAGTGTGCGGATCTGCTTCCTGACCATTTTAGCTTCGTCAAAGGGATGGTGGATTCTGAGGACCTATCTCTTAATATCTCAAGAGAAATGCTGCAGCATGATCGTCAACTGAAGCTGATCTCTAAAAACATTAACAAAAAAATTAAGAGTGAATTGCAAAGCTTGTTAAAAAATGAACGTGAAAAATATGAAGAATTTTATAAATCGTTTGGCCGTCAATTAAAATACGGCGTTTATAGTGAATTCGGTGCAAATAAAGAAGTATTACAAGACCTCATTATGTTCTACTCTTCTAAAGAGAAGAAGCTTGTTACATTGGATGAATATGTATCAAGAATGCCAGAAGACCAAAAATATATCTATTATGCTTCTGGTGAATCTATTGAAAGAATCGATAAACTGCCACAAGCAGAGTTTGTCTCTGAAAAAGGCTATGAGATTCTGTACTTCACTGAGGATATCGATGAATTTGCGATCAAAATGTTAATGACCTATAAGGAGAAAGAGTTTAAATCCATCTCCTCGGGTGACTTAGGAATTGAAGGAGAAGAAAACAAGAACAAATCCGAAGCAGAAGAGAAGGAATACAAAGAAATCTTTGACTATATGAAAAATATCTTAGAGGGTAAGATCAAGGATGTCAGAGTTTCAAAACGTCTAAAATCTCACCCTGTCTGCCTAGCAACTGAAGGTGACATTTCAATTGAAATGGAGAAAATCCTAGCAGCAATGCCTGATAACCAAAATATTAAAGCAGATAAGGTCTTGGAGATAAATAAAAATCATGAAGTGTTCCAATCATTAAAAGAAGCTTTTGAGAAAGATAAAGGAAAACTAGACCTATATACAAAGTTACTTTACAATCAAGCACTGCTTATTGAAGGACTGCCAATCCAGGATCCTGTTGAATTTACGAATGATATTTGTAAGATAATGGTGTAAAAAATCGAAAAAGCCATCCACTGTGGATGGCTTTTTCAGCTTGTTTATAGAACTCTTTTAAACTCCCTTATATGCTTGACGGTAAATTTCAGCTAATTCTGTTACTAAAGGAAGCTTAGGGTTAGCAGTGGTACATTGGTCTTCAAATGCTTTATCTGCAAGGTAGTCAACCTTGTTTTCAAAAGCTTGAGCGTCAACACCATTTGCCTCAATGCTCATCGGAATCTCTAGTTCTTTTGCAAGGCGAATGATTGCCTGAACAAGGCTTTCCACACCTTCTTCCGTTGTACTCGCAGGCAGTCCAAGGGTTCTTGCAATTTCCGTATAACGCTTATCTGCTACAAAGTGGGCATACTTCGGAAATGCTGTAAATTTATTCGGTTTAGCAGCATTATAACGAATGACATGCGGCATTAAGATCGTATTTGCACGTCCATGTGCAATATGGAATTCTGAACCAAGCTTATGGGCAAGGCTATGGTTGATACCAAGGAAGGCATTGGCAAAGGCCATCCCAGCAATCGTTGACGCATTATGAACTTTTTCACGTGCTAATTCATCACTGCCATTTCGGTAAGCTCTTGGCAGATATTCAAATACAAGCTGGATTGCTTTCATCGCAAGTCCATCTGTATAATCGTTAGCCATACAAGATACATATGCCTCTATAGCATGAGTTAATACGTCCATTCCAGTATCAGCTGTAATATGTTTAGGTACAGTCATAACGAACTGTGGATCAATAATGGCTACATCTGGTGTTAATTCATAATCGGCAAGCGGATATTTAATATTTGCTTCTTTATCGGTAATAACTGAGAATGACGTTACTTCTGATCCTGTTCCTGATGTTGTTGGTATCGCTACAAATTGTGCTTTTTCACCTAACTTAGGATATTTCACAATTCGTTTACGGATATCGAGAAACTTCTGTTTTAAACCAAAGAATTCAGATTCTGGGTTTTCATAGAACAGCCACATTCCTTTAGCCGCATCCATCGCTGAACCGCCGCCAAGGGCAATGATTACATCTGGCTGGAATTTCGCCATCATTTCGGTACCCTTCATGACGGTTTCAATGGATGGATCTGGTTCCACCTCTGAAAAAATTTCACAGTGTACATAATCCGGTCTTTTCCTTAAATAGTATAGTACTTTATCTACATAGCCTAGTTTCACCATTCCAGGGTCCGTTACAATGAATGCTTTAGAAATCTTCGGCATTTTAGCTAAATACTGAGTGGCATTTTTCTCGAAATAGATTTTGGACGGAACTTTAAACCATTGCATATTAACATTCCTTTGGGCTACTTTTTTAATGTTGATTAAGTGAATTGCACCAACGTTAGTAGAAACAGAGTTTCCTCCATATGAACCACAGCCAAGTGTAAGAGAAGGCATATAAGCATTGTAAATATCACCGATGGCACCCTGTGAAGATGGGGCATTGACAATGATTCTTCCGGCTTTCATTCGGTAGCCATACTGCTTAATCACATTTTGGTCTTGAGAATGGATGACGGCAGAATGTCCAAGACCGCCGAATTCTAACATTTCTTCTGCTCTTTTTAAGCCTTCTTCAAGACTAGTAACCTTGTAACAGGCTAGGACAGGGCTTAATTTTTCTCTTGATAGCGGATATCCTGGTCCAACGCCGTCTAATTCAGCAACAAGTATTTTTGTGTTTTCAGGAACGGTGACTCCTGCTAAAGCGGCAATTTTGCTAGCAGCCATCCCAACAATATTCGGATTAACCGCACATGAAATTTCATTAATCACTAATTTTTCAACTTTTCCTTTTTCTTCTTCATTTAAGAAATAACAATTATTTGCAATCATCTCATTTTTGACAGCTGAGTAAATCTCTTGGTCAATAATAACTGCCTGCTCAGAAGCACAAATCATTCCGTTGTCAAACGTCTTTGATAAAATTAAGTCATTTACTGCTTGATGAATGTTGGCTGATTTCTCCATATAACATGGAACGTTTCCAGGGCCAACGCCGAGAGCTGGTTTACCAGAGCTATATGCGGATTTGACCATTCCCGCACCGCCTGTTGCTAGAATCATAGACACTTTTGAGTGATTCATCAGTGCTTGAGTAGCCTCAATGGAGGGTGTTTCAATCCATTGAATACAATTCTCAGGGGCTCCTGCCTTAATCGCTGCGTCCCTAAGAATTCTTGCTGCTTCACTGCTGCATTTTTGAGCAGATGGATGGAAGGCGAACACAATTGGATTTCTCGTTTTTATCGATATAAGTGCTTTAAACATTGTAGTAGATGTTGGATTGGTTACAGGTGTAACACCAGCGATAACACCGACAGGTTCTGCGATTTCAATGATTCCTTCGTGTTCGTTTTCGTTTATGATGCCGACGGTTTTATCATATTTGATATTGTGATAGACATATTCAGTTGCAAACATATTTTTAATGATTTTATCTTCATAAACGCCTCGTTTGGTTTCTTCAACAGCAAGTTTTGCAAGCTGCATATGCTGATCAAGTCCAGCCAAGGCCATTTGCTTCACAATCGTATCAATCATATCTTGGTCAAAGCTGCGGAATTCCTCTAACGCTTTTAGACCATTTACCACTAGGGTATCAATCATTGTAGTCACACTTACCTTGTCATTGCCCATTTTTTCTGCCACTGCCATTTTAATTCCTCCAATTACTTAAAATATACTTGTGAAATATTTCACAAGATTATATAAAAAAATAATAACAAACGAATTGATAGGGAATTACATGTTTACTCACAAACTGGATTTCGTGGTATTTTTTCAAAAGAGATATCATTAAGTACTTTAGAGTATTTTTTTACAATGATGACAAAATTCACTGTCCAAATGTAACATGGGATATTTTCATTATCTTTAAACATCATTGCCTCAAATTCATCACCAACCGTTTCTTCGAACGCTTTTTGGGTATACGTTTCAGAATCTGTTGAAAAGGATTTCCATTCACATATCATCATGTCATATCACTCCTAGTTCCTTTATGTTTTTATCATAACACCAATTTTCGATAAAAGTTTGTGAAATATTGAACAAACTTTGAACTATTAACAATAATACCAAAAATGGTTCCTTTTACCTAAGTGGAAGAAAGGAGGCAAAAAAAATAACAGCCCGAGTTTGGCTGTTATTTTTCTTGCTTTTCCTTATCGAACCAAAGCAGTTCTTGATCTTCTTCATCACCATTATAGTTGATCAGAATCTCTTCGCCAGCTTTTATGTCTTTGTAAGCAAAAAAGTCAAAGGTATGGTTTGGAAAATTTATCTCATACGTGGCATTAGGCTGATAGGAATGATTAAATAGCATCCCGTAGCCTAAGAGAATGCATGTATGGTTGATTCCATATTCAAACGCATAATCGGCAAGCAATGTTTTTTCAATGTGTTCATGCTCTGCATTAGGATAAGCAATAACAGGTGCTTCATGGATCAGTTCGCCTTTTTTTATATCACGTGTAGCGAATACTCCTCGATTGAACTCTCCGTCACTAAGTTTTGAAGATTTTACTTCTATCATGTTCGTCACCTACATTTACTTTCTATGAAGTCAATTATCAAGGCTCTTTTCTATGAATTTGTGCCATTATCCTTATAGTTTGACAGGTAATGGTGTTGAAAGCAACCGTTTTTCAGTTTCTCGCATGATAGTTTGTCTAAAAAGCACGAAATTTAATCGGAACTGATGTTAATATGCTCGAATGTTGAAACCTTAAATAAACCTTTATCTGTAAGTTTTAACTCTGGAATAACAGGAAGAGCTAAAAAGGAAAGGGTTAAAAAGGGATTGAATTGATCGGTTGCTCCAAGCTTTTTAAGAGCAAGGTGAAGTTCTTTAAGAGTAGCATTGACCTCTTGGTAGGGAAGGTCAGAAATTAATCCTGCAATGGGTAAGTTTAATGATGCCAGGATTTGACCTTCTTTAATAACAACCATCCCGCCCTGCATTTCTTTAATCACTTTTGTAGCTAAAATCATGTCATCATCATTCGTCCCAGCAATAATGAGGTTATGTGAATCATGGGCAATCGTAGTGGCAATGGCACCAAATTTTAATCCTAAGCCTTTGATAATGCCCAAACCAATTTGCTTTGTTAAATGATGGCGCTCAATAACCGCAAGCTTTAATTGATCCGTACTAGACGAGGGCAGGAACAATCCTTGGCCGGAGATACCTACTTCTTCTACGATATGCCGTGTAACAAGACTGTTAGGGATAATCTCAATGATATTTGCTTTACTCGTAAATAGGGGAATATCAAAATGTTCTTTTTTGATATCTTCAAAATGGACTGAATTTTTTAAGGAGTCACTGCCGTCCTTAGGGATGGTACTGAAATCAGCAACCAGCTTGCCATCATGTACAACAGCTTTTCCATCTTTATAAACATGTTTGATTTTTAAAGTGTCAAGATCTTCAACTAAAGAAAAATCCGCTTTGTAACCGGCGGCGATTGCCCCCTTATCACTAAGCCCAAAACATTCTGCTGCATTGATGGTAGCCATTTGAATAGCGGTTATTGGGGATATTCCTTCTTGGATTGCCAGCCTGATATTGTGGTCGATGCTGCCTTCAAGCACAAGGTCATCTAAGTGCTTATCGTCGGTAACAAATAAGCACCTCCGCGAATTATACTCATTTATTGCCGGGATCAAATTCTGTAAATCTTTTGCAACAGTCCCTTCACGAATCATTAAATACATTCCGTTCCGAAGGCGTTCTTTCGCTTCTTCCGCTGTTGTACTTTCATGATCGGTCTGAATACCTGCCGCCATATAAACATTCAAATCACTTCCAGATAATCCCGCAGCATGACCATCGACCTTTTTGCCGACCTGTTTGGCGTCAGATATTTTGTTGAGCATATCATCCTCGGCATTTAGGACTGCAGGGAAATTCATAACCTCTGCTAATCCTAGGACTCGTGGATGTTGATAAAAGGGAAATAAACTCTCTGCTTTTAAAATAGCTCCTGAGTTTTCAAAGCTTGTCGCAGGAACACTTGAAGGAAGCATAATATAAATATCAAAGGGAATATTTTCTGAAGAATCAAGCATATAGTGGATGCCGGCGGTACCTAGGACATTCGCAATTTCATGGGGGTCAGCGATAACGGTCGTTACTCCGTGAGGAAGCAGTACTTTAGCGAATTCACTTGGCGTCACCAAGGACGATTCAATATGAACATGCCCATCGATAAAGGCAGGAAGTACATAACGCCCCTCGGCATCAACTATATTTTTCCCCTCATATTGTCCTACTCCTGCAAAATAACCATCGACAATGGCAATATCACCTACGATGATTTCTCCGTTAAAAACATCAATAATCCTGCCATTTTTAACAACTGTATCCGCCGGTTCTTTTCCTGAAGCCACAGAGATTCTTCGAGTTAATTGTTTTCTCTCCATTGCTCGACACCCTCTACAATCAGATTAGTATTCTACTTTATTGTTAGAGTTTTCCCATGTACGAAAAGGAATATCCCCATCGTCCGGGAAAATTTGTTTCATTGGTATTTTTCGATTTTCCATTGGAAGTTCGAGCTGTTCATAAATGAACTGATCATCAAACCCTATCTTGGCGGCCTCCTGTTTCGTGCAGGCATAGTAAACCGCCTTTGGTCTCGCCCAGTAAATCGCACCAATGCACATTGGACAAGGTTCACAGCTGGTATAGATTTCACAATCCGTCAGTTGAAAATCCTTTAAATAACTGCAGGCTGCGCGAATGGCTTGGACCTCTGCATGCGCTGTTGGATCATTAGATGCAGTCACTTCATTACGGCCAACCCCAATTATTTTTCCATCCTTCACCACGATCGCTCCGAACGGTCCACCGTGATTGGTTAGGACATTATTCAGCGCTTCCTCGATTGCTTTTTGCATAAATTGGATATCTGACATGGAATCTCTCCATTCTTTGATCTATTTTTATCATTTTAAGCTAGTGATTTACAGGTAGTTTACTTGAAGTTCATTATTCTATAACACATGTAGAATTTCTTCCTTATTGTTAGGTTTGTTTACACGCTTTTTTGGGAGGGGCTATTTAAAAAACTTGTTAAATTATATGACACGTTTGTAGATACTATTTCGGCATTTCGATATTATAGTAAAAAATTGGCAGGACGAGTTTGCTGTGCAACCATAGCTGACAAACCCCGAGCTTATGAGGATTCATAAATAGAGAGAACAGTGATGTATTTTTAAGAGGTCTAGAATATATATAGTTTAAATGAACCCCTGCTGAATGGTCATCAGCTGGAGGATGAGAGGTGAAGCTATGGAGGAAGTAAATCAAATGAATAAGGAGGAATTTGTTCAAAAAGTGGGCTGGGTGTTTGAACACTCTCCGTGGGTGACTGCGGAAGCGTGGGATTGCATGCCATTTGAATCGCGTGAGAATCTCTTACAAACGATGATTTCTGTTGTTCAAAATGCAGATGAAACGAAGCAGTTGGCATTGCTTCGTGCGCACCCAGATTTGGGAACAAGATTGCAAATGTCTAAGGTTTCCCAAAAGGAGCAGGCTGGAGCAGGACTTGATAGGCTTTCGAAAGAGGAATTTGAGGAGTTTGTATCGCTGAATAAGATGTATGTTAATAAATTTGAATTTCCGTTTATTATGGCAGTTAAGGGGCAAAGCAAGGAAACCATTTTAGCTGCAATGAAGCAAAGGTTCCATAATTCGTACGAGGAAGAATATAACATCGCCTTACGTGAAGTGTTTAAGATCGCCGAGTTTCGATTGAATGACATATTTTCATAGAATAACGTATTATGAGGCTCGAAATCCGAGGGAAATTGAAAAAGTGGTAACCATGAAGGGCTCATGATGACCAAAACCCAAGAAAAATTAGAAAAGTGGCAACCATGAAGCGCTCATGGTTACCGAAATCCGAAAAAAATCTCTAAAGTGGTAACCATAACTTATTTTAAAGCCTTTTAAAATGACAAGAGGAGGCTAATACAATATGAAAAGAACGATGAGCTATGGAAAAGCAGATGTATGGGTTTATCGCACCTACGCTAAGCCGTTAACCGAAATTCGAAACATCCCAGAATCTACCTTCTCAGGTAGAAAAAACATTCTTTTTGGCATGAATGTAAAAGTCGCTGTTGAAGGCGAAGCATTTTTTTCCTCATTTAAGGATGGTGATAACACCTTAGTTGTTGCAACGGATTCAATGAAAAACTTCATCCTTAAACATGCAGGAGATTATCAGGGAGCCACCCAGGAAGGGTTTCTTGAATTTGTCTCACACCGCTTTCTTGAGACGTATTCACACATGACAGGCATTATCATCTCAGGTGAACAGATTTCCTTTGAAGAGCTTCCTGTCCCGACCAATGGCAGTTTTGAACCAAGCCCATTAGTGTTTCGTTATTCATTAAACGAACAGGCTGGAGCCACCATTGAAGTGAAACGAAAAAAAGATGAAATTATCACAACCAATCACCTAAGCAGTTTAAAGGGTCTTAAGCTGATTAAGGTAAAGGGCAGCTCGTTTTACGGCTATGTGAAAGATGAATATACGACTTTGCCAGAATCCTTTGACCGCCCGCTGTTTATCTTTTTAAATATTGATTGGCGTTATAACGACCTGGAGGATGCCAGGGGAAATACACCTGATGGTTATGTAGCAGCAGAACAGGTCAGGGATATTGCGTACACCGTCTTTCATGAAGAAAACTCTCCCTCCATCCAAAATCTTATTTACCGAATCGGTACTAGAATCCTGGAACGTTTTCCCCAGTTAGTAGAGGTTTGTTTCGAATCAAATAACCGTACATGGGAAACGATTTTAGATGAAATTCCTGCCTCACAAGAAGGGAAAGTATTTACTGAACCTCGTCCCCCTTATGGTTTCCAATGTTTTTCAATGACCCGTGATGATCTCGATGCGAATGAGGAATCAAGTAAATGACAGGGAAACTAACAACACATGTCCTTGATATTAGTATTGGAAAGCCAGCCTATGGTGTGTTGATAGAGTTAGTACGTATAGGGTCTCACAAAGAAATAGAATTCCTCCAAGCTATCTATACAAATGAAGATGGCAGATTAAATCAACCCCTTTTGGAGGGGGACAATATGAAAAAGGGAATCTATGAACTTCATTTTTATATAGGAGACTATTACCGAAATCGTGGAGCAACTACTGAAGATCCTTCGTTCCTGGATTGTGTGCCCGTTCGATTTGGTATTTCTGAACCGGCTTCTCATTATCATGTGCCGCTTTTGATATCACCAGGAGGGTACAGTACGTACAGAGGGAGTTAGGAGAACTATGAAAACTGAACTTTGGGTGAAAAATGGGTATGTTTTTACAGAAGAAGGGTTTCGGTACGCTTGTATAAAAATTAGAGGCGGCAAGATTGAGGCTCTCTACGAAAGCGAACCTGAACCCATGAAAGAAAACAAAGTCAATTTCATTGATGCAAGTGGCTGTCTTGTAGTTCCTGGATTTATCGACGCACATGTTCATTTTAATGATCCCGGTCGAACGGATTGGGAAGGAATTGACACCGGCAGCCGTGCTGCAGCCATTGGAGGAACGACAACTATTTTTGATATGCCGCTAAATTGTTCTCCATCTGTGACAACCGTGAAAAATTTACACAATAAAAGAGAGTATTTAACCTCCAAATCTTATGTGGATTATGCCTTGTGGGGCGGCATGACCGGTAATTCCGTTACTAATAACGAGGAACTGGTCCAAATGAGTGAGGGCATTATTGCTTGGAAGGCATTTATGTCGGAGAGCGGTATCGATGATTTTCCCTTTGTTTCACCAGACCAGTTGAATATGGCGATGAAAATAGCAGCACAACAAAATAAAATCCTCGCTCTGCATGCAGAATGGGAGGAAGAAATTAATAACCTTACTACTTTTTATAAAAAACAAAACGGTATCAACGAACGTATGGCCTTTCTTGCCAGCAGGCCAATATCAGCGGAAGAACAGGCGGTTAAATACGCGTTAGAGGCAGCTGCAAAATATGGGACATTGGTCCACTTCGTTCATATCAGTTCGCCTAGAGTAGTTGAACTCATTCAAGAAGCAAAGAAAAGTGGAATAAACGCTACAGTAGAAACCTGTCCTCATTATTTAATTTTTGATGAAGAAGATTTTCTTAAAGCTGGTGCCATTCTAAAATGTGCCCCGCCGCTTCGACCAAGGGAGGATGTAGAAGGGCTATGGGCGTGTATTTCAAATGGCTGGATTGATACCATTGGTTCCGATCATTCCCCCTGTCTTTATTCCATGAAAAACACGGACTCTATTTGGGATGCATGGGGTGGAATTCAAGGAGTACAATTTACCTGGCTTGCCTTACTCGATGAGGCATTGAAAAGGAAAATTCCACTCAAAGACATAATTCCTCTAGGCACAGCTAATGTTGCCGATGTGTTTGGAATATCGGGAAAGAAAGGGAGAATTCAACCCGGTTTGGACGCAGATTTAGCCTTGATTTCTTTGGATGACACAACGGTTGCGGATCGGCAATCAATTGCCTTTCGAAATCAATATTCCCCCTATGAAAATAGAAAATTTTTATTAAAAGTAAAGAAAACGATTTTACGAGGAAAAGTAATTTATGACGACCAAACCGGGGTATCCCAAGAAAAGTTTGGTCAGTATATCCAGCCAAGGAAGTGAGTTTATGGGTAATTTAGAAGAGGCAATTGAGTGGTTAGCTTCATTTGGGGGAGAGCCAGATGGAGGTGTAACTCGAACACTTTATTCTCAACCTTGGAAAGAAGCCCAGCAAGCCTTAAAAGGATGGATGGAGGAGACTGGGCTTGTCACAACTTATGATTCTATTGGAAATTTATTTGGCAGATTACCTTCATCGAATCCAAATGTCCAGACTATTTTAATTGGATCACATGTCGACACCGTTAAGTCAGGTGGTAAATACGATGGTGCCTATGGAATCATTGCGGGAATAATGGCCTTAGACTTTTTAAAAAAGAAATATGGGGCACCATCCATAAACCTTGAAGTGGTCTCTTTTTGCGAAGAAGAAGGAAGCCGCTTTCCGGTGGCTCTCTGGGGTTCAGGTATGATGACGGGGATTTATTCATTTAAGGATATTAGTGATATCAAGGATTCAGAGGGTATAAGTTTTGAGACAGCTATGATGGCAGCAGGATTTGGTCTTACTGACTACAGGGTCCGGAATGATATCCAAACGTTTATTGAACTACATATCGAACAAGGACCCACTCTTGAGAAGGTAGAAAAATCTATTGGCATTGTTAAGGCCATTGTCGGACAAAAACGGTTTCGAATTACCTTGAATGGTGAATCGAATCATGTTGGTACCACCTCGATGAAATGGAGGAGAGATGCTCTTCATGGTGCGGTAAACATGATTCATGGTTTATACGAGAGTGTAAAGGAATACGATGAAGATCTTGTAACAAGTGTGGGTCAGCTTTTTGTCGAACCCAATGTACCTAATGTCATTCCAAATCAAGTTCAGTTTACAGTAGACGCGCGACATCCGAACGAATCAGTTTTAAGTTCTTTTTGTCAGCAATTCACCGAAATTTTTAAAACCCATGCTAAAAAACACGATTTGGATATACAGATTGAGATGTGGCATGAAGTTCAGCCAGCTCAGATGGATCGTACACTTAATGAAATTTTACAAAGTATTTGCACTAGGAGCACTATTCCCTTCCATTGGATGAATAGCGGTGCGGGGCATGACGCCCAGCTGTTTGCACGAATTTGCCCTACAACAATCCTATTCGTTCCAAGTAAAGGCGGGATTAGCCACTCACCACTCGAGTATACATCGACAAAGGATTTAGAAACGGGTCTGGAGGTACTCATACAATTATTACATCAATTGGCGTACAACCACTGAGGAGTGATTACGATGAATGAGGATAAAGCAAAGATTGTACAATGGATACAGGACCATGAGGAAGAACTAATCGCTTTTTTGAAAAAATTAGTGAAAACACCTTCGGATAATCCCGCTGGTGATTGTTTACCGATAGCTAGAGTTTTAGAGAAACAGCTTTCCGAGCTTGGGTTTGAAAATGTATCGCTTCTCGAAGTAGACGAAGAAAGTGTCAAAGAAAATGGGATGATTAGTATGGCAAACGTCCTCGCACCCACAGTGTTTGGTGAAGGGACAAATGTTGTATTAAATGCGCATGGAGATGTGGTTCCTCCCGGTTTAGGGTGGAGTGTCGACCCGTATGGCGGAGAAATCGTTGATGGGAAAATGTATGGGAGAGGGGTGGCTGTATCAAAGTCTGATATCGCTGCTTATACCTATGCAGTGCTTGCCTTAAAACAGGTTAGTGCTCAGCTTTCTGGAAGGGTAGACCTGGCGTTTACGTTTGATGAAGAAACAGGAGGGGAGATAGGTCCTAAGAGGTTAATTGACCAAGGGTATATCAAGCCGGATCATGCAATTGTTGCAGGATTCACCTATTCAGCTGTTAACGCACATAATGGCTGTTTACATTTTGAAATCAAAACAACAGGAAAGTCAGCGCATGCGGCCCTTCCTCATACAGGAACTGACGCGATTGAGGCGACTACTAAAATTTTAAATGTTTTATATGAATATCGTAAGAAACTAGCAGATATAAAATCATCTATCCCAGGAATTGACTTTCCGACCTTGAATGTGGGGCTTATTTCAGGCGGGATCAATACCAATGTTGTACCAGATGAATGCACGATTAGGGTGGACCGACGATTAATTCCTGAAGAAGACTTTGTTGCCGCAGAGGCTGAGTTTAGGGGACTTGTTCAGCAAGCTGTATCAAATATTCCAGGTATTAAAATTGAAATTAGGAAAATCCTTCATGCAAAAAGTTTTGGACCAACTCCTGAAAACACACCTTTAGTCCAAACTTTGGCAGTAAACTGGAAATCAATAGTTAAGGAGGACGGAGAGTTACCTGTCCACGGGGTCCCATTATATACAGATGCCCGCCACTTCTTCGCAGCAGGAATTCCCACGATTATGTTTGGAGTTGGACCAAAAGTGTTAGAAGAGGCAAATGGACACCGAGCAGATGAAAATATTCGTCTTTCAGATTTACAGGCTGCTACCAAGATCATTGCCTGTACCCTTTATGATTTATTAGTGGAAAAATAATTCAAAGAGCCAACGAAGCGTGTTGGCTCTTAGAAATTTAAAATGTATGTGCTAAATCTTTAGCCCGGGCGATGGCGTTTTCTTTGATTTCTTGTGCTTTATCAGGCATTGCATTATGCCCCTCAACAAATAAACCTTCAAAAGACGGGACTCCATAGAATTGCATGATAATTTCAAGGTAACGGTGACCCATCTCCATTGCTGCAGCAGGTCCTTCCGAATAGATACCTCCACGCGCTTGGATATGCAAAGCCTTTTTGTCGGTTAAAAGTCCAATTGGACCTTTTTCCGTGTAGCTGAAGGTTTTTCCTGCAACCGATACGGCATCTATATAGGCTTTCATGACAGGAGGGAAGGAAAAATTCCATAATGGTGTTACAAAGATATATTTATCAGCAGAAATAAATTGCTCACAAATCTCAGAAAGTCTGCCAACCTTTGCTTTCTCCTCCGTTGATAACTGTTCAAAATCCGTACCTGAACGAAGTTTTCCCCAGCCGCTGAATACATCAACATCAATTTGAGGAACATCTACTTTGTAAAGATCCACATTAATAATTTCATGATCAGGATTCACATCTTTGTATGTGTCAATAAATGCTTTACCAACCGCCATACTATAAGACTGAGTATCATCATGAGGATGAGCAGTTATGTACAATACTTTTGTCATTTTCTTATCAATCCTTTCATATCTAAGCATACATTCTAGTTTGTGCATTGAATGGATAGATATGCAGATTCAAAAACAAATATAAACAAAAAATAAAAGGAATTTGCGTGTTAGCAAACTCCTTTTATTCTTTAGTTATTATTTTCGGTAAAGTAAGGGTTTCCACTAATGTTTGCACGCATTTCATCAGTTAACGTAAATGGCTCATTTACTGCTGAATTGCTAGTGGAAGGTTCATTGTTTTGAATACTTCCATCATAATGAATTGGGCCGTTTGTCATAGGTATATTCACCTCTATTAACATAGTATATACATAAATTTTACTATTTATTTGCTATTATTCATAGGTAATTTTTAATATTCTGAATGTTATTTTTGTTAGTATTTTTTTACTATAGTTGTACGAGAGTGTCCAAGTAAAGTGTTTTTCACCTTTCTTTGTTATTTATGATAAAATTTTTAAAAAAGGAGTCAGCTCACTATGAAATTAATTGATCTGCATTGTGACGCATTACTTAAACTTTCCGAAGGAAAAGGGTCGCTGCGTTTTGCGGACGCGACAGAATTACAGACCAATAAAAAAAGATTACATAGAGGGCAGGTCAAGGTTCAATGCTTTGCCATTTTCATTGAGCCGGACATTCCCTCAGACCAAAAGTTTCAAGAGGCGCTTACACAAATTGATTATTTTTATAAGGAAGTACTAGGGAAAAATCCTGATATGGTTCATCTCAAAGATTGGTCCGATTTTGAAAAAATCAATATCGGTCAAATTGGCGCCATGCTAACCCTTGAAGGAGTCGACGCCATCGGCAACGATTTAACGAAGCTTCATATCTTATATCAGCTGGGTGTTCGTTCAGTGGGTTTGACATGGAATAATGCAAACCTAGCAGCAGATGGTGCTGGAGAACCACGTGGTGGCGGGCTAACGCTTTTTGGAAAAGAGATTGTGCAGTTTAATAATGAACATCAAATTTTGACAGATATATCTCATCTTAGCGATAAAGGGATTTGGGAGGTTATCGAATTAGCCAAGTATCCAATTGCAAGCCATTCTAATTCACGAACACTTTGTCATCACCTCCGTAATTTAACGGATGAACAGGCACAAGCAATGTTTAAAAGAAACGCCATGATTCATGTTGTTTATTTTCCTCCATTTGTAAAAGCAGAAGCAGGAGAGGTAACGATTTCTGATCTAATAAGGCATATCGATTATTTCTGCTCATTAGGTGGTGTAAATCATATTGGATTAGGGTCTGATTTTGATGGGATTGGAACATTTATAACGGATTTAGAGGACGCCTCAAAAACGCAGAATCTCATTAACGAATTATTGAAGCATTTCAAAGAGGATGAGGTGAGAGGATTTGCTTATCAAAACTTCCTTAACCATCGGCCGGGAGTGTTAGGATGAAGGTTAGACAGACAGGAATAACTGTTGGTGTACTGCCAACCGGACATAAAAATTGCATAACGGATGTAGAGGGTGTAATGGTAGGTCATGTAACGCTTGATTATCCGCTTGACGCAGCCGGAAAAGAATATGCCTGTACGGGTGTTACAGCGGTGCTGCCTCATCCTGGAAATGTTTTTAGACAAAAAGTGACCGCTGCAAGTTATGTCATAAATGGGTTTGGAAAAACGACCGGGCTTGTTCAAGTGAATGAATTAGGACAGCTTGAATCTCCGATTATGTTAACGAATACTTTTGCAGTACCTGCTGTTACCCAAGGAACATTAGAATATATGCTGGCTCAGAATCCTGAAATTGGAGAAACCACTGGCACGATTAATATAGTAGTCGGAGAATGCAATGATAGTTATTTGAATTCAATAAGGGAATTTGCAGTTAAACCAGAGCATGCAATTGAAGCGATTAGAAAGGCTTCTGGCCAGCAGACAGAGGAAGGTGCGGTTGGAGCCGGAAAAGGGATGATTTGCTTTGGATATAAAGGCGGAATTGGTTCTTCCTCTCGTATGATTGGAGAGTACACAATCGGGTGCTTAGTCCTAACCAACTTTGGTAAAAAGGAGGAGCACCAGAAGTTTCACTATTCAAAAGTAGAGGGGCTTTCAGATCCTGCAGATGGCTCTATAATTATTGTGATGGCAACAAATGCCCCGTTAAGTGATAGGCAGCTTTTGCGTATTTCAAAACGCTGTGGAATTGGTCTGGGAAGAACAGGCAGTCATTTTAGCCATGGCAGCGGTGATATCGTCATCGCCTTTTCCACTGCTCACATGTCAGAGCATTTTACAGATGAACTGACGGAACAAAGAATCCAACTTCGAGAAGACCATCCCTTTGTGAATCAATTATTTACGGGAGCCGCAGAAGCAACAGAGGAAGCGATCTTAAACTCGCTGTCACAGGCAGTCACAACAAAAGGAAGAGCAGGAAGAATAGTAAATAAAATCACCTTTACCGATGAGGAATGAATACATGTATCTAACAATAAAAGAAACAGCTGAATATTTATCAATGACAGAATCAAAAATAGAAGACCTAATCAAACAAAAAAAAATCCGCGCCATCCATGACGGAGAAAATTGGATTATTAACAAAGACCAATTCAACACCCATTTAAAACAAATCGAAAAATACAAACATCTAATCGAAGAAATCCTAAACGAACCCATCCCCGAAGACCTAGACATAAAAGACGAGGACTAAATGATATGGTGCCAATGATATGGTGCCTGTCACCATCCGTGGACAGTGTCCACCTGGTATGGACACTGCCCTCAAAAACCTAAAACCGAATTATAGATGATGTAAATGCATAGAAGAGGTGCCCGCAATAATAAAGGGGCTCCTCTTTTATTTATGTCCATATTTTTTAGAGGATTATTGCATGAATTTCTTGAATATGTAAGAGATATAAATGGTTTTTTGGTGCCTTTAAAGAATAACAATATGAATGGAGTTAATCTCACAGATACTACATGAGTCGGGGTGTCACGGGGAAAACTCCTAAATAAATCACACAATTGGGAGTTTTATTATGAAAAATTATATCTTTTTATTGTGTATTATTTTGGTCCTGTTTGGCACCTATACCGGTTTTCGTGGTTCTTCAGCTAGTACAAAGGTCATTAACCTTGTAGCCCTCGGTGATTCCATCACACATGGAGTAGGGGACCCTGCAAAGAAGGGATATATAGAAGGAGTTAAAGTGAAATTGGAAGAACTACATAAGACTCCTATCAAGGTGAGTAATTTTGCTATACCAAGGTATTCAACAGATAAAGTTCTTGAACAAATGCAGGATGAGAAAATCACGGCACAAATAAAAAAGGCAAATTGTATTATTCTTTATATCGGTACGAATGATTTTAGAAAAAGTGCCAATTATCAATTTAATCCACTTGATGTAAAAAGAATAAATGAGGGTAAAGTTCTTTTCTCAACAAACCTTTATAAGATCCTAGAGAACATTAGAAAAGACAATTCTGTTGCTCCTATTTTTGTTTTAGGTTTATATCAACCATATGTAGAATACTCGAATCGCGAGCAAATTTTATACACCATAAATGATTGGAACAATTGGATTGTTAAGATAGCTGGTAATTTTGACCGAACTCACTTTGTTCCTACGCTTGATCTTTTTCAAGATAGACCAAAAAGCACCTATTTCAGTGATTCCTTACATTTGAATCCAGCCGGATATCAATTAATCGCCGATCGCTTATCTGAAAAAGTAGTAAAGGAATTTAGTTTTAAATAAGAAATGAACGAGAAAACATAGATATAGTGCTATAGGAAAAGGAGATATACAAATGATAACACTAAACGAAATACCAATTGTAAAAGCAGAAATGCTTATACGCAGACCAGTTGAGGAAGTATATGAAGCATTTATCAACCCTGAAATCACTACAAAATTCTGGTTCACTAAAAGCAGCGGAAGATTAGAAGAAGGTAAAACGATTAGGTGGGACTGGGAAATGTATGGTGTCGGGGATGAATTATATGTTAAGGAATTAGAGCAAAACAAGCTAATAAGGATTGAATGGACCGATGGCACCCAGGTTGAGTGGGTATTTACTTCTCGAACCGATAATGAAACGTTTGTTTCGATTACAAACTTTGGCTTTTCTGGGAGTGGCGATGAAATGGTCGCTCAAGCCATTGATTCTATGGGAGGGTATATAATGGTACTCTCCGGATTAAAGGCATATCTAGAGCATAACATTCAACTAAATCTCGTAGCCGACAAGGCACCAGATGCGAACGTAAATTGGTGAAAGGAAAGAGGCAGCTAAATCCACAAGGAATACATTCTGCCGTTTTTCAAAACCAATTAATCTACTAATATTACGAAGCTTTGCTGTGATAAAGAAATAAAGAAAAATAGGTATAATTTCCTACTGATTTATGCAGTATATAGATGTTGTTGCTAGCCACTTTACATAAAGGGAGGAAATAAAACAGTGACCAATAAGAATAACAATCGTAACCAACCGCATACGGGTGGAAGTAAAGCAGATACGGAATTTGGTGCAGAACAAGGACTAAGTAAAAAAGCAAGGAAACAAGCTGCAAGAGCAGATAAAAAGAACTTATAATTGTAAATAGAAAAACGCCTCCAGGGGCGTTTTTCTATTTTATATTACAAAGTAAAACACACATAAGAAGTGAGACAAACTCCCAAGCATGATAAAAATATGGAAGATTTCATGAAAACCCATGTACTTGGATTGAAGGAATTTTGGCTTAGCTCCATATATGACACCGCCAATGGTATAAAAAATTCCTCCGAGTATTAATAGGAATAAACCTTTCGGATCCAAGCTCCCGGCTAATGGTGAGAAAACAAACACAATCATCCAACCCATGACAAGATACAACGCTGTTGATATCCAGCGTGGACAATTAAACCACACCATCTTAAAAACAACCCCGCTTAAAGCTACCGCTGCAATAATCGAAAATAGAATATTGCCGGTTGTTCCATTTAAACTGATGAAGCAAAAAGGTGTATAGGTACCTGCAATCAAAATAAAAATCATCGAGTGGTCAAGTCGTCTTAAAAAAGCAATTACATGATCTTTCGCTATTACCATATGGTAGGTGGCCGATGCAGAATAAAGAAGAATCATGCTGACTCCGAAAATGATGACTGCCGCAATGGCCATCGTTGACGAGGTTGTACTCGATACTTTAATTACCATCGCAAGAAGTCCTACAAACGATAACAGCGCTCCCGTTAAATGAGTCAGTCCATTAATCGGTTCCCGAATAAAATTACTCAAGAAAAAACCCTCCTAATACAACATGTAGTTTTAATAACTACTTATAATGATACTTGTAAAACAACAACTAGTCAACGAATAATTGTTACGATATAATGTTAATCAGATAACACACGATCGGAGTTATTATTATGGAGAAAATCAATGAAATACTCGAGGGACTTGGGCTGGAGTCCAATCTTAAACTAGATGAAATACCGAATATTGATTTATACATGGATCAAGTAATTCAGTTATTTGAGAATAAATTTGCAGATTCAAAACGTAATGATGAGGAAAAGATTCTTACCAAAACCATGATTAATAACTATGCGAAAGGGAAGCTTATTTTTCCGATAAAAAATAAGAAGTACTCAAAAGAGCATTTGATTTTGATGAGTTTAATTTATCAATTAAAAGGGGCTCTTTCTATTAACGATATTCAGAGAACACTTGATGGGCTAAATAAAAGGATTATCAAAGAGGATATAGAGATAGATTCTTTGTACAATAGTTATTTAAACCTCTCGCAAAAAAATGTTGCTGATTTTAATGAGGATATTAATGAGCGGGTAAAGGATGTTAATGAAGAAGTAGCAAAAATGGAAGATCGTAACGCTCCTTATCTCGAGCAGGTACTTATGATTTCTTCGCTGGTACACATGAGTAACCTATATCGTAAAGTCGCAGAAAAGCTGGTTGACGAAATTGTAGTGGAAAAAGAAGGAAAGCGTCATAAATAATTGACGCTTTTTTATGTTCATTCACTTTTTCACCAGTATATCTTTAACTTCTTTGCCAATATCAATTAAGTTGGGTGCAGAATCATAAACCAAAACATTCATGATGGAGACGGAATCAGCCCGGTTTGTCCCTCCGTAAATTTTAATATCGGTACTAGCACTTTTAAACCCTTTGAATGAAAGATTATTTAGGACCACATTCCTTGCACGGAATTGAACCGCAATAACAGGGTTGCCTTTGTAGTCATAATCGGGGTCACCAATCAAAGTAAAGTGGTTGATAACAACATTTTTATACGCTGATACCACTAAGCCTCTAGGCGTGGAGTATTTATATAACTCTGTAAAAATCGGTCTAATTGCAGCAAGATTCACAGCCGTAATATTGTAAGCCGACTTTGATTCTGTATCTGTACTTTTGTGGTGTCCGATATGGCGGAAGTTATAGGAACGGTTATCGTTTACCGAAATATGTCCAACGATTTGCACATTAGACGCAGCAGATGAGTTTTGATGGGCCTTACTTTCAATGCCCCCAAAGCACCTTGCTGATGAATTATTAACTAATATAACATTCCTAGAACCATCATCTATTTCAAACCCATTTGAATTTGAAAAACCCTTCTGATGAGCACGGCCGCTAGGATCACACATATGAGAATTTGAAATAAGTATGTAATCACTATGATGGGTAGTAATTCCATCATCACCAAAACCATACCCATTTAGATTATCGAGCCAAACATACTGGCTGCCACCTTTGGCACGAAATCCGTCTCCGGCATAATTGTACAAGGTAGAGGAAATATCAAAACAATGGAGACCTGGGTTGATTGCTTCAACATCTTTTACCCAGCCATAGCTGACGTTTGCATATGTTAGACAGCTTGAATGGTTACCCCACGTACTCGTCTTTTTTACATCCCTAAGCCTTTCGACATTCCAATCTAGACTCATTCCCTGCACATATACATGATGATTTCCTTTCCAATGGTTGGCATTGGTAATTAATCTAGTTCCTCTGGGGGCACTCTCATGCAGTTTAATCGTTGTTTTTCCCTTTCCGGAACCAATAAGGCATGTCCTAGAAGGAAGACGAATACCTCTTGTGATAAAGACGCCCTCAGGAACTATTACTTTTACCCGCCCATGCCCAAGAGCTTTTTTAAATGCGGCGGTGTTATCTGTAATTCCATCCCCAATCCCGCCATAATCTTCAATATTTACCTCCTCAGTAATGCTAGCCAATAAGTCTTCGTACTCGTCATCCAGTTTACGTTTCCATTCAGGATATACATTCCCTTCAGCATCGACGTAAATCTGTGTAGGGTCTAATATACTATAGGGCTTGGCAAATAATCGAAACAATCCTTCTTTTATTTTTTTTGAAAAGGGAACTGTGATTAATGGCTTGTTGAATTGAGGAGCCGGCTCTTTCTTCAGACATTGCTGAAAAAGCTGCTGTGTCTCCGTAATGACTTTTGCTATATCAAGATGTTTCCCTGTAATCTCTGAAAGCAGTTTTCCATTTTCTCGTGGGTCATGGAATTTATTGAAATTCATCATTTCTTCTTCACTCCAAGAACAAACATAATATAACTATTATGGCTGATTAAAAGGAAAAGCTCTAGCTGCTGATTCCGTATCTAGGAATAAGAGAGTCCGCACTTATCGGTAGGGGATCAGGTTAGATTAAGCACCTGAGCTAATCAATAGACGGAAAAATTCCGCTTAATTAATAATTATTATTTAAAAAGGCTTAAATAGACGGAGTGATTCCGCCTATTGGCTCGGAAAATTCGAATATGGGAGATTTTGCTTTGCATAGTCGGAAAACCTCCCCTTATATACCCCGAAACGAGCTCCATTCTGAATCTAACCGAAAAATCTCCGCTTATTTTATATTAAATGTAACTTCCTTAATTCGAAAAGGCAGACAGGTCCTTGTTGTTGAGAATCCTTAATAAAAAACCAAACATTTTCATTATTTGATTTCATTTCATCGCCTCCTCCAATAGACCATCCCTGACAATTGACCTTTTTTGTCAGTTTTGTGTATTTTGAATATTTATTGACCTTAAACAGCAGAATACTAACATACGTTCGGAGGTGGAAACTATGGAAGATAAGGATTACGAAAAAATCTATGAAGAATACAAGCAGCAAAGTGAGCACGAAGCGCAGGCAGAGGCAAGTCAAAGCAATCCTGATGGAAAAGAGGAATTTGTCGCTGTGAGGAAAAATAACGACGGGGACATCATCGCTTTCAAAACCAGCTCAGGCAGGGAGCTGGATTACATCACTGCCTTAACGGAAGCGAAATCAGGTGAGATTGCCCACGTCGATGTTTTTCATAAATACGGCAGAGATATTATTCGAAGCGAACCAGATGGGATAAAAGAAAACAATCTTGATCGACTTCCCGAATTTTAGTTTGCAAAGGGAGTGGCACAACGTTGCTGCTCTCTTTTTCTTTCTTTAGAAAAAGGTTTTTTAACAAAACAATGGAATATAAATAATTAACTGTGTTTTACTTATTTTAGGAATCATAATTTTAAAGAATAAGAGAATTTCCTAGAGAAAAGGTGAGCCTCTATGTTTTTTTTATTGCTGACAGGGATGATAATTTCATTTGTAGTTGGTACTACGTTATTAATAAATGGTGAAATGGTCTTTGGCATACTCGCCACTGTACTAGGTATATTATTTTTGCTGTTTTATACTGTTTTATTATCGGAGAAAGAAGGATCGCAAAAAGAAGGATGATTGTACTCCAGACTGTCCGACTTTTGATTGTGGACCGGACTGTGACCGTAAATCAGATTGTGATGGGGGACCGGATTGTGATTGTGGACCAAATTGTAATTAATCTGAAGTGGATGACTGACATTGTACCTTGTCATCGTATGAAGTCTAGGAGTCTAACAATAAAAGGATATACACTGCCCATATGTGCTAGGTGCACGGGAATTTTATTAGGATATTTATTCTTTCCTTTACTGTTTTTTTTGAATTTATATTTTCCACTTTGGCTAGGGATCATTTTAAATGTTCCAATGGTTTTGGATGGATGGACCCAAAAAAAGAAAGTTCGAATGAGTAATAACACATTGAGATTATCAACTGGTATCGTGAGCGGCTTTGGTCAGAGCATCATAATCGTTAGTCTGAGTCAAATTATTCTTTCAATTTTATTGTAAAAAGTAAACCACTACCCGTTTCATGCTCGTCCTAGAAAGCATAGTATAAATTAGGACGTTATGAAAGGAAGTATGTTGTATGTTTGATTCTTTATTTGAATTCTTATCTCAGCTGATCACACTGATTTACCAGTTCCTTTTAAACATTTTAGAAGTATTTCAAAATATTTTATAAAAGGCTCGAGAGTATCGGCCTTTTTTTTGCTAAAGCAGAATTATTAAAAATTAAATGTTAGATGAAATGAAGTGAAAAGAGACAAAGAGAAAACTAATTAAGGTAATTAGTGAAAAAAATAAAGGGAGACTACGAATGATTACTCTATACATAACACGGCACGGTGAAACAGAGTGGAATATTGAAAAAAGAATGCAAGGCTGGCTGGATTCAAATCTAACAGAAAACGGTATAAAAAATGCGGTTTGTTAGGTGAAAGATTGAAAGAAACAGAGTTAACAGCCATTTATTCAAGTCCAAGCGGGAGGACGAAGGCCACTACTAGCTTGATTAGGGGAGAAAGAGATATTCCTGTCATTTATGATGACAATTTGAGGGAGATTAAACTAGGGCAATGGGAAGGAAAAACCCATTCATCCATTAAAGAAATGTATCAACCAGAGTATGAGTCATTCTGGAATGCACCACATCTATTTAAGACTGTTGGAGGAGAAACGTTTGAACAAACGCGAGCAAGAGCGATTCAGGTTTTAAATAGAATAAAAAGTGAATATAAATCGGGGAATATATTAATTGTTACTCATTCAGTTGTAATCAAATGTTTGTATTCATTTTTTAAAAATACACCAATTGAAATCTTATGGGATCCTCCTTATATTCATGATACGAGCCTTACAATTGTAGAAATGAATGAAAATGGTTTTAAACTTGTGTTAGAAGGAGACATCACTCACTTGGAAACTCCAAATTTTATATAGAAGCTGGTGCGTTATCTGAATGAAGGGTCTATTCGGACAGCGAAGCAGGAAAATGCAGGTACGTTGTCCGAATGAAGGGTCTATTCAGACAGGCGAAGCAAGAAATCATTGACGCAAGTCCGAATCAAAGGTGTAATCGAGCAGGTATCTGCCTTTATCCTTCGATTGATTTTATGATTTTTGCAGGATTTCCGCCAACCACAACATTATCTGGTACATCTTTTGTCACGACTGCGCCTGAAGCAATTACGACATTATTTCCGATGGTGACCCCGGGATTAATAACGGCTCTACCACCAATCCATACATTGTCACCAATAGTCACTGACTTTCCATACTCTTTACCCGATATTCTTTCAATAGGATTAAGAGGATGTGTCGCAGTATAGATGTGTACTCCAGGGGCAATAAAGCAATTATCTCCAATGCGAATTTCACATACATCTAAAAAGACACAATCAAAGTTGGCATAGAAATTCTCTCCAACGTGGATGTTATAGCCATAATCGCACCGGAAGGTTGGTTCTATGTATATATTCTTTTTAGTTGAGCCGAATAATTCTTTTAAAAGCACAGTCCGTATCTCATCATCGGTTTCGATTGTTTGATTGTATAACCTGGTAAGTCTCCTGGTATTTAAACGTTCTTGCAGCAATTCCAAATCAGCAGCATTATAAAGTTCACCACTCAACATTTTCTCTTTTTCAGTTTTCATATCCAATTTCTCCTTATCACGATATTTAAGTTGTTAACAACGATTGTTTCATATCAAAGAGTGGAAAGATGGATTGCCTTTTGTGGTAACCCTGTTTATTCTACTTTTATCATTATAGAAGGAATTAGTGTGCAAGATTATAGAATGTTAATTGGTTTACTTGAGTGTCTCATAAAATTCTACAAAACATTTCTAGAGCTGAAAAGATGAAAATAGTACTGGAGGCAAAGGGAGATATATGACAAAGAAACAGATCATTTTTGGAGTGATTTTACTGCTGCTATTTATTATTAGTTGGTTTTCTTATCAAAAAATAACAGACGACACCTATAAAGGGATGTCGATTATTCCCGAAGAACACAAAGATATCCCTTTATTCAAAGGGTTAGAACCTACTGAACACCAATATATTATGAAGGGGAATCACTGGGAGGAAATTTATCATTTCTACAAGAACGAACTTCCTGGGCTGGGTTGGCAAATGGACTATATAAAATCTGCACTTGACGATAATGAGGCTGAAAATGATTGGGGCGGATTTATGTCTCGTTGGAGAAAAGATGATTTTGATGGTGAATTATGGATTTCTTCTCATTACAATCAAAATGAGGACCAAACAGAGGTCATGTTTGATAAAACGGAAATTTTACAATCAACAAGCTGGATTGAGAATGTTCCAGATAGTATTTGTATCTATCAAAGTCCAACTTCTCAAAACTGTACAGAAATTAACGATAAATCCAAGATAGAACAAATCACAAGGTTCATTAACGAAGCTATGGATTGGAATAAAGAAGTAGATTCCCGCAATGAAACATTGATAATAGATTTTGCTGATATTAAAATAAACGTTTTTTATGAGGATGAAAAAGAAATTTTTCTTCAATCTGATAAAGGTACAAAAGTGATGAAACCAGAGCAGGAATTTTTAGAACTTCTCATTTTAAAATAAGCAGGTTCATCCCAGTATTAAATATGGAAAAATCACACATACTTTCCTCATTAAGACACTTTAGCAGAGGGGGATTATCATGCATTGGTATGAGAAATTAAATCAATATTTTCCGATTGAAGAGATGAAGTCTAGAGAGCATATGGAAACTTTGTTGAAGGAGCGTTCTAAAATTTATCATAAAGATGAAGGTCCGAATCATGTTTTGATGTATGCTGAATTAGAGGATTTTGTTTTTATTGATTATCTTTTTGTTTCAAAAGACGCACGCGGGCAGGGACTTGGTCATAAGCTTATCGAAAAAATGAAACAAAAAGGAAAGCCTATTATTCTTGAAGTTGAACCCGTTAACTATCAAGACAGTGATTCAGGAAAAAGGCTTCATTTTTATAAACGTGAAGGATTTGAACACGCTAATTCCATCGGCTATGAGAGAAGGTCATTAGCAACAAATGAGATTAATAAAATGGAAATTCTTTATTGGGCTCCAAATAAAGAGTCAGAAGAAATAATATTTGAAGCCATGAGAAAGACGTATAATAAGATACATACCTACAAGGATCAACACTTTTATGGAGAGTCCTACCAACCGGTTGAAGAGGTATTAACCTTTAATGAAGCTGCACAAAGTCAAAATATATTAGATGACCTATGATGAATGAAATGCTTTACTCCGAAAAGGAGTAAAGCATTTTTAGAATTTAATGAAACACTATCTTCCTAATAGAAACAGGGGTGTCTTTGTATGCTTGTAACACGCCGTACTCCGCTATATGTTCTTTCATTACAGCTCTATAGGGCAGTTCTACTTGCATTTCGCCTTTCAGAGGGGAGAAGGAAAGAGTAACAGTTTGCTGATTTCTCCAATGGGCTACGATGGGCTTGTCTGTAACAAAGGAAAATAATTGTGGAAATCCATTGCGAAAAAAGGGGTGGCTCCCTTTATTATCGCCAGGTTCATTTAGACAAATATACAGGGAGAGATAATCACAAAATTTTAATAAGTCTAAGTGGTACATTAGGGTTTCTTGTTGATTCTCAATACCCTCTATTTCCAATTCCCTTGAAACCCGTTCCTGTCTTTGCTTTTCTTCTTTCCAAAATTCCCTGACAGCCGGCTCGCTTGAATCCTGAATGAACGAGGAATAGTGCAAACTGCATAATAGTCCTGCATATTTGCTCATTTTTTCTACTTCATCTAAACCCTTTTTATAAAAAGTAATTTTGAGTGATAGTGGATAATCAATAAAAGAGTAGGGCTTCTCCGTTTTATCATTCCATACCGGAGACGAGTCCAACTCGATCCAGCCTCGGTCATGTTCATTGATTGCCAGCATCACTTCTTGAGTACGGGTATCATCAAAAAAGTATTCCTCTTTGCAATTCCGGGCGATATCGCCAGCAATGTGTGCGTGGTCATTCTGAGTTACCATAAGATAGCTTTGTTCCCGTTCCAGTATAATCATTTCCGAATATCCCTTTCTTTGCATAACTGCACTATTTGCATTTCACATACTTATTTTTATATTACCGAATAGAAGTAGATTTAAACCAAATAACTATGACTGCAAAAGAAGGAAAAAGCCTTCCCATAAAGAATTAACAATTTTGGCTTTATTTTTTGTTTCTATCAAAGTCCGAATGATCTCAATTCATTTTTACATAAAAGGTTCGATTCCGCGGGCCGTCAAATTCGCAAAAGTATATTCCCTGCCAGGTGCCTAGTAATAATTGTCCGTTTGTTACGATAACATATTGAGATGTTCCAACTGTACTTGCTTTCATATGGGCAGCAGTATTGCCTTCCATATGACGATCCAGTTGGTGGTGCCATGGATATACCTCGTCAAAGCGCCGAATCATATCACGTTTCACATCAGGGTCAGCGTTTTCGTTAATTGTAATGCCAGCGGTTGTATGGGGACAATAAACCACTATAGAACCTTCCTGCATATTATGTTCCTTGATAAAATCTTGAACCTGCTGTGTAACTTCTATCATTTGATCACGGTAATTTGTTTTTATAGTGAATTTCTTTAGCATTTGATTCTTCCTTTCATGAATAACTAGATAAATCATAATATAGTTTTAGATAAAAATAAAAGGTGATAGATATATGTTGGATCAATCTCCTTATCCTTGTCGTGTGCAATATTAAAGGAATGGTTAGATAGCAAAGAGGATATGGTACCTTGGGTTGTTAAAAAAGATCCAACTAACTTTGAGGCAATGGTTCAATTTTTAAATGATAATGAGCAAGGACATAACCTACCTGAAGGCTGGGTGCCAGATTCAACATTCTGGCTAATAAACCAAGACAAAAGAATACTGGGTGCTGTTAATATTAGACACCGCTTAAACGAAATTCTGATTATAAATAATGGAGGTATACTCGATTCAGACTTTATTGAAGAAGATGGAAAAATCATAAAAAGGTTTTGGATAGAAATATAATTTACTGGAGGTTGAAAGGGGAAAACTGGTGGTAAGTGAAAAGGAAATCAAGAAATCAGGAACAGCCGCGTTGAACATCTCTAATCTTAGATGCTATAAAGTTTTAAGGTATGAGAATTAATAGGCGGAGAATTTCCGGTTAATGTATATAGAGGAAGCTTAAGAAGCAAATATAAGCGGAGATATTCCGGTTAACTGCTCTAAATAAGACAAAATTTAAAGATTTTGATCATATAAGCGGAAAAACTCCCCTTATTTTTAAGGAAATATCGGTATTTCCCAATTTAGGCGGAATTTTTCCGTTTATTTTTCATTTACATTCTGTCCTGTTTGATTAGATTTGTTTCTTACCCTGGTATTTCATCTTGAACTCAGCTTCGCTCATATTTGGATTCTTTCTAGGTGTAGTTTTACTAAGGGCCTTCTTCATTTCTACATTCGCGTCATCGCTTGTATTATATTTTCCATCCATTTCAATCCCTCCTTTTTAGTAATTAGTATCAAACTTAAACTATTTATTCATTCTTTATTTTTTAAAAAGGGAGAGTCTTTGAAGTTTTTTGATTGCCTTTTGCTTTTAAAATAGAGAAATGGTGAAAATTTTTTTCAAAAATAATAATTATAAAGAAAATAATTTACAATATATTATAAGTATGATATATTTCATGTGTAAGCGATAACAAAAAACTAATTTTGGTGGGGAAGAGAATATGGTATTAGAAAAATTTAAAGGTATTTTTCCTGCTTTTTATGCTTGTTACGACGAGCTTGGAGAAATTTCAGAAGAAAGAACAAAAGACTTGTGTCAGCACCTTTTTGAAAAGAAAGTACATGGCCTATATGTAGGAGGAAGCTCAGGAGAATGTATCTATCAAACTCTTGAGGAAAGAAAAGCTACCTTAAAATATGTTTCCGATAATCTTAAAGGAAAACTTACGTTAATCGCCCATGTTGGTGCACCCTCAACAAGAGATAGTATCACCTTAGCAAAATATGCTGCAGAACTCGGATATGACGCACTATCTGCGATTCCACCCATTTATTTTAAACTGCCGGAGAGTTCCATTTATAAGTATTGGACAGACATTATGGAAGCAGCCGAATTACCATTTATAATATACAACATTCCGCAAACAACTGGATACAGCCTTTCCATAAATCTATTTAAGAAACTTTTGGAAAATCCAAAGGTTATCGGTGTGAAAAATTCTTCTATGCCCGTCTTAGACATTGAAAGATTTAAAGCTGAAGGCGGAGAAAATTTTATTGTTTTTAATGGTCCAGATGAACAGTATGTTTCCGGTAGATTAATAGGCGCAGATAGTGGAATTGGTGGAACATATGGGGCGATGCCAGAGTTATTCTTACTGGCAGAAGAGTATGTTTCAACAGGTAATTTTAATAAAGCAAGAAGTATTCAACGAGATATTAATGACATCATTATCGCCTTATGTTCTCTAAATGGGTCGATGTACTCTGTTATTAAAGAGGTTTTGAAATTAAAAGGAGTAAACATCGGCAGTGTAAGGGAACCACTAGAGCCAGTGACAGGCGAAGACTTAACTAAAATTAAAGGCATTAAAGAAATGATTGATAATGCCATTCTGAAATATGGCAGGTAATAGGATGAAAAGAAGGATTGTGTGCTTCGGGGATTCCAATACGTGGGGATACGATGCTAAAACCATGGAAAGGTTTCCAGAGGGAGTAAGATGGGCTAGTATCCTGGGAGAACTATTAGGAGATGAGTTCCAAGTAGTGGAAGAAGGGCTTTCGGGCAGAACAAGTGTAATAGAAGATCCACTATTTGAAGGTTTAAATGCATACAACTATATCCATCCCTGTTTAATGAGTCATGCACCGTTAGAGCTTGTTATCATCATGCTTGGAACCAATGACACAAAAGAAAGATTTCATCTGACTGCTTATAATATCGCACAAGGGATAGCCAGACTTTCACTTAAAGCGAAAAATACACCAGCTGGGATAAAAGGCAGTTTTCCAAAGGTGTTAGTCATTGCGCCGCCTCCAATCGGTAAAGAGTACATTAACACTGATGTGGGAAAATCAATGGGGAAAGAGTGTGATCGTAAGTCAGAGGAAATGCCAAAGTATTTACAGGAATTAGTTGAACTCCAAGGAACTGAATTTCTTCACACAAGGGAATCTGTTCCGATGAATACCATTGACTACATGCATTTGGATAAAGAAGGACACAGGCTTTTAGCCGAGTTTGTCTTCAATAAAATAAAAACTATTTTATAAGGGGAGAAAAGAATGTTAAAAAAACGTTTTTTAGCTTTGACAGCTGCTGTCGTACTGGTACTTTCCATTCTAGCTGGATGTACAGGAAAAGACCCTGCAAACTCAAATGGTGATTCAAAATCAAAAGATCAGGTTGAAATTTCAGTTTGGCTGACTCCTCAGTGGAAAGGGGTTATGGACCCTGCAGAAGAAGGTGCGGACTATGACAGTTTCTTTAAATATGCCGCTGAGAAATTTTCTAAGCAATATAAGGATCATGATGTAAAGGTAAACGTACAAGTTGTTGCCGGAGATCAAAGGGATGAACTGTTAAACGTTAACCTGAATGGAGGCACTCCTCCTGATATTTTCTTCGAAAGCGTTTTCGCAATGGGAGACTACGCACATAGAGGAGCACTCGTACCTCTAAATGATATTGTGGATGATGAAGCTAAGAAAGATATTGCACAAAATTACTGGGAAAATGTAACTTTCGGTGACGATGTCTATTTCTATCCATTCTCACATATGCCAGGTACTTTAGCCTACAATGCGGATATGTTCAAGGCTGCAGGTCTTGAGGAGTATATTGGCGGCGAAAATGAAATAAAAACTTGGAATCTTGCAGACTACGAAAAGATTCTAAAGACCCTAAAGACAGATCTGCCTAAAGATAAATATTCGAATGCATTTCCAATGGCATTGTACGCCCTCAATAATCAGGCAGATACTTGGAACCTTGCTTATTTAAGAATGTTTGGCAGTGAGTTTTTTGATGAAAAAGGTAATCTTGTCATTGATGATGAAAAAGGTGAAAAGGCTGCAGAATGGCTAAAGAAGATCTATAAAGATGGATTAACGAATCCTGGTGTTGAATCAGTATCTTCAAACGATGTAAATGCAATGTTCCAGAATCAGCAGCTTGCAATCAGCTTTACAAACTCAGTTTTATTTAACAATGCAAAAGCTGATATGGAAAGCGGTAAGACACCAAAATTCGATTTAAGACTAGCTAATATCCCATCTGAAAGTGGAGACCCTTTGACTTTCACTTATGTAACGGGTGCAGCAGTGTTTAATACTCAAGATGAAACTAGAATGAAGGTTAGTAAGGATTTTGTTAAATTCTTCTCGACTGATCCTGAATTGGTAAAATCTTCGAAAAATGGTGTTCCCGTTAGAACATCTGTAGCGGAAGAATTCAAAGCAGAAAAGCCTTTATTCGAAGCATACGATAAAAATGCTAAGTATATGTTTAACTTTACAGGAAATGTCCCTGGATACAGCCAATTAAGACAGGTTTTATACCCAGAACTTCAAGCCCTTTATACTGGACAAAAGTCAGCAGCAGAGGCTGTTAAGGATTATCAAACAAATGGTAATAAAGTAATCGAAGAGTCAAAAGCAAATTCAGTAATTTTTACTAAATAACCCTGCATGTGAATGACGTATGGCTTTCTAAAGCCTTTAAAAATGGGGTTTTAGAAAGCCATAGAAAGGTAAGGGATAAACAATGAGAATCAATAGGGAATCAATTAAAGAAAATTTAACCGGATATTTGTTTATAGCGCCGCAGCTATTGCTTTTTCTAGTATTTGTTGTGTATCCAATTATTGAAGGTATCAGGCTAAGTTTATATCGAATTAATTACCAAACAGAAACTTTTATTGGCTTTGAAAACTATAACAGATTATTTGCAGATCCTGTATTTGTTAAATCAACTATTAACACAGTTATTTTTGTCGTATTTATTGTTGCCTTAACAGTAATCTTTGCTCTTTTCGTTTCATCAGCTATTTTTGATAAAAATGCAAAATACGTGTCCTTTATTAGGGGCAGTTATTATATTCCGGTCATGGTTTCTATGGTTGTAATGAGTATGGTATGGAGCTTTCTTCTAAATCCAGCAAATGGACTTATCCCGTATGCAGCAAGGCAGTTGGAATTATCAACGGTTAATTTTTTAGGTGATACCAATCTTGTACTGCCAGTTATTATTTTTGTTACTTTTGCAACCAACGTCGGCTCCGCAATCATTCTATACGTAGCTTCAATGATTGGTGTACCGAAGGACGTTTTTGAAGCAGCTGAGATCGATGGCGCAAGCAGGCTCGAAATCATTTTTAAAATCCTTATTCCAATGGTTAAGCCCACCACAATCTACATTATAATCATGAACATTATTGCTGTGTTGAAGATATTTGTTGTCATCCAGCTATTAACAGGCGGCGGACCGAACAATGCGTCTACAACACTTATGTATTTTCTATATAATAACGCCTTTAAATACAATCAGCTTGGTACTGCTTCAGCTGTTGGTGTAATCATGTTCTTAATTGCATTAGTATTATCTATTCCACAGTTAAGAGCTATGTTTAAGAAGGATTAGGGGATGATGGGGATGTTTGGAAAGGTAAATAAAAATAAGAAAAAGAAAGAAAAAGTTGACATCATATTTAATGTTCTAGTGATCTTCTTTGCTGTACTTAACCTATTCCCTCTTTACTGGCTGTTTTCAAGTTCCTTAAAGAACAGCTCGGATGTTGTGAAAATGCCGCCGGATTGGTTTCCAAAGACCATTACCTTTAGCAATTATGTGGATGTTTTTAATAATCAGCCTGCATTTAGATGGGCGTTTAATAGTATTTATGTTTCGCTTGTCTCTACTATTGCACTTATCATTGTAAGCTGCCTTGCTGCTTATGCTTTTTCAAAGCTTAAGTTTAAAGGGAGGAATGTTATTTTCATTATTTTCATTTCAAGTCTAATGGTTCCAAAAGAAGTTATGATTGTTCCTTTATTTAGAATCATCCAAGATTTAGGCATGGTAAATAGTCTTAATGGCATGATATGGCCGAATGTGGCTACAGCGTTTGGAGTATTTATGCTAAAAGGTTTTTTTGACAGCATTCCAGATTCATTAAGGGAATCAGCAAAAATTGACGGAGCTAGTGAGTTTACTGTTTTTTATAGAATTATGCTTCCAATGGTGAAACCGGGTATAGGTGCTTTATTTATCCTAAATTTCGTTCAGGTTTGGAATGACTATTTATGGCAGCTTGTTGTGGGACAGGATGAGAATTCGAAAACATTGATGGTTGGTATTGCAACGTTAATGCAGGACTTGAATCCAAATTTTGCTTACAAGATGGCTGGTGCAACAGTAGCTGCAGTTCCAATGCTCCTTATTTTTATTTTCTTCCAACGATATTTTACTAGTGGAATCTCAATTGGAGCAGTAAAGGAATAAATTTCAACTTGGAGATGGAAAGAATGAATACCAAAGATAAGGTTTTTGAACAAATTAAGAGAAAATTGATTGTTTCTTGTCAAGCTCTTCCTGATGAACCGCTCCATTGCCCATTAATTATGGGCAAGATGGCTTATGCAGCCATGCTTGGAGGAGCGAGTGGCATTCGAGCAAATAGTGTAGAGGATATTAAGGAAATTAAAAAAAAGGTTAACCTGCCTATTATTGGGATCATCAAAAGAGTGTATGAGGGCTCTGATGTCTTTATCACTCCAACTCTTAAAGAAATAGAACTTCTTTATAATGAAGGCGTCGATATTATTGCACTAGATGCCACGAAAAGGATTAGACCAGATGGAAAGACCATAAGTGAAATCTTTCCTGCTATAAGAGAAAGGTATAAAGATCAACTCTTTATGGCAGACTGCTCTACCTATGAAGAGGCACAAGAAGCATATGAATTAGGGTTTGATTGTGTAGGAACAACATTAAGTGGTTATACGGATTATACGAAAGGTAAAGAATTACCTGATCTAGATTTAATTGAGAGATTGGTTAAGAATCTACCCATTCCAGTCATTGCTGAAGGTGGTATTTGGACTCCAGAGGAACTTAAGTGCGTATTTGACCTGGGAGTATATACAGCAGTCGTTGGAACTGCCATTACAAGGCCGATGGAAATTACAAAGAGATTTGCGAATGCAATAATTAGTTAGTAAAAATTTAACTAAGGGTGTTAACTAGTGAAAATATTAGCAGCCGATATTGGTGGAACATCTATTAAGCTTTGTATCTCTGATGAAAAAGGAAAAATAGAGCTATTTAAGGAATATGATACAGAGAGTAAAAAAGGTGGAAAGTTTTTAGTTGAAAAACTAATAAACATAATAAAAGAGTACGATGGCTTTGAGGCTATTGGTGTTAGTACGGCTGGCCAGGTTGATAGTGATAAAGGATCAATTATTTATGCCAATGAAAATATCCCAGATTATACAGGTACTGAATTAAAATTGATATTAGAGAGTCAATTTGGGGTTCCAGTAAAAGTAGAGAATGACGTAAATGCTGCTGCATTGGGAGAAAAGTATTTTGGTGCAGCGAAGGAATTTAAGAATTTCCTTTGTTTAACCTATGGAACAGGTATTGGTGGTGCGATTATCATCAATTCCCAAGTCTTTAAGGGGCACAATGGTGTTGCAGCTGAATTTGGACATATCATCACACATCCTTTCGGGAATAGTTGTAATTGTAGTTACAAAGGCTGTTATGAAACCTATGCATCGACAACAGCTTTAGTTAAAAAAGCAAAAAACATAGATCCAACTTTTATCAATGGCAGGGTAATCTTTGAAAGAATCAATCAAGGTGATGTAAGATTAGAAAGGCTGGTTGATCAGTGGGTAAATGAAGTAGTAATAGGTCTCATTTCCTTAATCCACATTTTTAACCCTCCCGCGATTATTATTGGCGGGGGAGTAATGGAACAAGAAAAACTTGTTGGGATGGTTTCAAGAAAAGTAAAAGATTTAATTATGCCGAGCTTTTCCGACGTAAAAATAGTGAAGGCTTCTCTTGGAAATAAAGCGGGAGTCTTGGGTGCAGTTTCTCTTCATTTAAAAGGGGATAATCAAAGAGGTGCGTTATGACAAATATCGATATTTTTTCACTTATTCACTCCAGATATAATTCTTTTACAAATACGGAAAAAAAGGTTGCGGATTACATTCTTGAAAATACAAAGGATGTAATCTACATGTCAATAACGGACCTGGCCGATGCGTGTAATGTAGGGGAGTCGAGCGTTTTTAGATTTTGTAAAACGATGAATCTTAAAGGCTATCAAGAGTTTAAGATTGTTTTAGCTCATAGTATTTCACAAGAAGAAGAGACCCCGCAGCTTACTGGAAAGATCACGATGCAGGATACAATTGGAGAATTGTCTTCTAAGATTTTATCTACCAATATCAGTGCTCTGACAGAAACTTTTAACCTCATAAATGAGAAGGATATTTCAAATGCAATCGATAGTATGATTGCAGCAGACAGAGTTCATTTTTTTGGAGTAGGCGCATCATTAATGACCGCAATGGAAGCAAAAAATAAGTTTATGAGGATTACAAATAAAACAGAATGCTCAATAGATACTCATCTTCAAATCATGTCAGCTGCCTTGATGACTGAGAAAGATGTTGCTGTCCTCATCTCTTACTCAGGCTCAACGAAAGATACGATTGAAGTTGCGAAGGTGGCAAAAGAAAGGGGAGCAAAAATTATCTCCATTACCCGCTTTGCTAAATCACCGTTAACGAGTTATTCTGATATTACATTGCTTTGTGGTGCAAATGAAGGGCCCCTTCAAGGTGGAAGTTTATCAGCTAAGATATCACAATTGTACTTATTAGATCTTCTTTATGTTGAATATTTTAAAAGAACCAACAAGGAGTCGATTCTTAATAAAGAGAGCACTGCGAATGCAGTCATTGAGAAAATGCTGTAAAATTAAACAAATAAAATCCTGAATTGATACTTTGAGCCAGAATCGATTCAGGATTTTTTTCTATTTTAATTAGTATTTAGGCAATGAATAAATAGAGTGCTCCTGCCATTGTTATAAGAGCTAATTTTTCAAACAAAACAAGGAAGTGGAATGGATGATTCAAGCAACAATATTATTTATCCTTGCAGGAATTGCAGAGATAGGAGGTGGTTATCTTATCTGGCAATGGCTGAGGGAAGGAAAGCCATCCTACTTGGGACTAATTGGGGGAGTAGTTTTAGCTTTATACGGCGTGATAGCTACTTTTCAGGCATTTCCATCATTCGGACGAGTTTATGCTGCATACGGGGGAGTTTTCATTGTACTTTCACTATTATGGGGGTGGGGAATTGATAAAAAGACTCCTGATTTATATGACTGGATTGGCGGCGGAATATGTTTAATAGGTGTTTTAGTTATATTATTAGCACCAAGACAATAAAAAAGGCTGTTTTTGTAAAAATAGTTGTTAAAATCTTAAAGCCGATTTTAACGTGGAAACACCTATTTTGCGCTTTAGAATTTAGTTTGCAAGCTCTTTTCTTAATAAATTTTTTCTGTTTTCTGCGGAAACTTAGTGCAATCATTAATTTTGTGCCAAAAACAACAAAGTTTAAGAAAAGAGCATTAAAAAATGAGCTTGGATGTCCAAGCTCATTTTAATTATTTATGTGCAAGTTCATATTGCGAAATTTTATCTTCATAGTTCAGAGTTACACCAATTTCGTCCCAGCCGTTAAGCAGCATTTCTTTAGGATAGGGTGCAATATCGAATGTAAACTCCAACCCCTGATTATCGGTAACCACTTGATCTTCTAGATTCACAGTAAGTGAGTACTCCTCATTCTCAGCATTACGCATGATACTTTGAACCTGTTCTTCAGTGGCTTGAATGGTGAGGATACCATTTTTTACACAGTTATTTTTAAAAATATCTGCATAGCTTTGGGCAATAACGACTTTAAAGCCATAGTCCTGAATTGCCCATGGAGCATGTTCACGAGAAGATCCACAGCCAAAGTTTTCGCCTGTTACTAAAATAGAAGCTCCCTGATACTTAGGATGATTCATTGAAAAATCCTTCCGGAGGTTACCATCATCATCAAAGCGCCAGTGATAAAATAAATATTGTCCAAAACCGCTTCGCTCAATTCTTTTTAGAAATTGTTTTGGAATAATCTGGTCTGTATCTACATTACTCCGGTTTAAAGGACAAACGATTCCTGTATGGATGCGTAGTGGTTCCATTATGATACCTCCTGTGCTGTGAACTTACGAACATCGACGAAGTGACCTGCAACAGCAGCAGCAGCAGCCATTTCAGGACTTACAAGGTGTGTACGAGACCCATTTCCTTGACGGCCTTCAAAATTACGGTTGGAAGTAGAGGCACAGCGTCCACCTGGAGGAACAATGTCATCATTCATTGCCAGGCACATACTGCAACCAGCTTCACGCCATTCAAAGCCTGCATCTTTAAAAATTTGATCAATGCCTTCTTTTTCAGCAGCCAATTTAACACTGAAAGAGCCTGGAACAACAATTGCTTTTACCTTAGGATTAACCTTGTGCCCGCGTACGACATCAGCCGCTTTCCGCAAATCACTTAATCGTGAATTGGTACAAGAACCGATAAAGACATGGTCAATCTCAACACTTGAAATCGGCTGACCCGCTTCAAGTCCCATATACTGAAGGGCGCGAGAAATTTCATCCTTTTTATTAGCCTTTTCTTCATTATCTGGATTTGGAACAGAAGCCGTAATCGGGATACACATCCCTGGGTTAGTACCCCATGTAACCTGTGGTTCAACCTCAGATGCCTCGATTTCAACCACTGCGTCATACTGTGCACCTTCATCAGTGGCAAGGGCACGCCAATTTGCTACTGCTTCCTCGAAAGCTTCACCCTTTGGAACATGTCTGCGTCCTTTTAGGTATTCAAAAGTTGTTTCATCAGGAGAAATCAAGCCTGCACGTGCACCCGCTTCAATCGACATATTACAAACAGTCATACGTTCTTCCATTGTTAGGGAACGGATCGCTTCACCTGTATATTCCATGACATACCCGGTTCCGAACTGGACCCCAAACTTACCGATAATCGCTAGGATTAAATCCTTTGCTGTTACACCTGTTCCAAGCTTTCCATTTACTTTTACATTCATAGTTTTTGGAGGTGCTTGCCAAAGTGTTTGTGAAGCTAAGACATGTTCCACTTCACTTGTCCCAATTCCGAACGCTAAAGCACCAAATGCACCATGTGTAGAAGTATGACTATCACCACAAACAATTGTCTTTCCCGGCTGTGTAAGACCAAGCTCTGGACCAATTACATGCACAATCCCATTGTCAGGGTGCTGACGGTCTGAAAGTTCAACACCAAATTCTTGACAGTTTTCTTTTAACGTATCAATTTGTTTCTTTGAGATTGGATCTTTGATTACATTTCGATCACGTGTGGAAACGTTGTGATCCATTGTCGCATAAGTAAGATCCGGACGGCGCACCTTTCGTCCGTTCATTCGTAATCCTTCGAATGCCTGAGGAGAGGTTACTTCATGAACCAGGTGCAAATCAATATATAGTAAATCAGGTTTTCCTGCTTCTTGATGTACAACATGCTGCTCCCAAACTTTTTCAATAATATTTTTTGGTTTTTGCATAATGTCCTTCCTCACGTTAATAGATTTAGTAGAGAGGGGGTAGTTTGCCCCGGATAATAAGATTCTTGATAAGGAGAAGCAGCTGGACTATGAGCCCAGCTGCGAAAAATTTAAACGTAACAGCTCATGATACATTTTGATGCATTTTGGGACTTAATATAATCAACAATTAGACGAGTCATTTCCTCTGTGCCCACTCGTCTTCCTTCAGGAATGTGAAGGTCTGCTGTATGGAATCCGCTATCTAACACAGACTGTACCGCATCCTCAATTAATGTTGCCTCATCATTCAGTTGGAAAGAGTAACGTAGCATTAATGCAGTTGATAAAATCATTGCTGATGGATTGGCGATACCTTTACCTGCAATATCTGGTGCAGAACCATGAACTGGTTCATATAAACCAACTCCATCCTCACTCAAGGACGCTGAAGCAAGCATTCCTAGTGAACCTGTTAGGACAGAGGCTTCATCACTAAGAATGTCACCGAACATGTTCTCGGTAACAATAACATCGAACTTGGATGGATTTGTAATCAATTTCATTGCAGCCGCATCAACTAATACATGCTCAACCACTACGTCTGGATACTGAGCTTTTTTCTCTTCAACAACTTCGCGCCACATTTTGCTAGATTCCAATACGTTTGCTTTATCAACTGAAGTAAGGTGCCCACGCCGTCCTTGTGCTGCTTGAAAGGCTTTGTCTACGATTCTTTCAATTTCTTTACGGGTATAAGCAAGTGTATCAACCACCGTTTGACCGTTATCGCGGCGTTCGCTTGGAGTACCAAAGTAAATACCGCCAGTTAGTTCACGGACAATCAATAAGTCACTGCCTGCAACCACTTCTTCTTTCAAAGGAGAAGCATGAAGCAAATTTTTAAAGCCTTTAATTGGTCTTAAATTTGCATATAAATCTAATGCCTTACGAATACCGAGTAATCCTCTTTCAGGGCGTAAATGGGAGGGGTTGTTATCCCATTTTGGGCCGCCAACCGCACCTAATAATACCGCATCTGCCTGCTTACAGGCGTCCACTGTTGATTCCGGCAGCGGAGTTCCGTAAAGGTCAATGGCTGCCCCTCCGATTTCATGGGTTTCGAAGTTAAAACTGTGGTTAAATTCTTCTGCAACAGCATTGAGTACATCTTTTGCAGAATTAATAACCTCCTTGCCGATCCCATCACCAGGTAGTAATACAATACGTTTTTTCATTCGAAGCAACCTCCTCATCATTTTTTTAAATCGCCTCAGGAAAGGTTTTTATGCTTGAGCTAGTTCAGCTTGAGCTTGAGCAACAGCTTTAGTGTTGAATAATACACGATTTACGGTATTCAAGAACGCTTTAGCAGAAGCTTCTAATACGTCCTGAGCCGATCCGCGGCCACTTACTTGTGCACCATCAACCGTCATTTTTACATGTACTTCAGCCAAGGCATCACGCCCTTGACCAACAGAATTTAATTTATAATCAGTTAGATGAATTTCTTCTTTAATTAGAGCTTCTAATGTGTTCATTAAGGCTTCAACACTTCCTGAACCCGTACGGGCAGTTTCTACTCGAACACCTTCTGGCGTGTTCAGTGCAACTGTTGCAGTAGGGAGGTTTGCTGAACCATAATGAACTTGGAAAGCCACAAGCTCATATTTTTTAACATCTGCAACCGCTGTTTGGATGTCTGTTAAAATCGTAAATAAATCTTCATCGGTCACTTCTTTTTTACGGTCGGTGAGCTGTTTAAAAGCTGTAAATGCTTCTTGAAGCTTTTCAGCTGATAATGTAAAGCCCATATTTTCAATTTTATCTTTAAAGGCATGACGTCCGGAATGCTTACCAAGAACTAAATCATTTGATTGGATACCGACCATTTCTGGTGTAATAATTTCATAGGTTAAGGTATTTTTTAATACACCATCCTGATGAATACCAGACTCATGAGCAAAAGCATTTTTTCCTACTACAGCCTTATTTCCGGGAACGATCATTCCTGTAAAACGGCTGACAAGGTCACTTGTGCGCTTAATTTCTTTTAAGACAAGATTCGTAGTAAAAGGGTATTTATCTTTTCTAATATTTAGTGCTACAGCGATTTCCTCTAGTGAGGCATTTCCGGCGCGTTCCCCAATACCATTAATTGTTCCCTCGACCTGGGTAACACCGTTCTCAATCGCTGCTAGTGTATTAGCTACAGCCATTCCTAAATCATCATGACAGTGGCAGGATAGTGAAGCCTTATGAATATTTGGAACGTTTTCTCGAATATAACGGAACATATAACCATATTCGGCTGGCGTTGCATAACCTACCGTGTCAGGGAGATTAATGACTGTTGCCCCTGCATCGATAACCTTTGTAATGATTTTGACAAGAAAATCAAGGTCTGAACGAGAAGCGTCTTCAGCAGACCATTCGATATGAGGGAAGCGTTGTTTTGCATAAGCCACCATATCGACAGAGGTTTGAATGACTTCCTCAGGTGTTTTAAATAATTTATATTTCATGTGAATAGGGGAGGTAGCAAGGAAAACATGCAACCTTGGTTCTGCAGCATCCTTTAATGCGTCCCACGCAATGTCAATGTCCGATTTGGTTGCTCTTGCCAGGCCTGTGACGGAACTGTTTTTAATACTCCGGGCAATTGCTCTTACTGCCTCGAAATCCCCTTGGGAGGAAGCCGGAAAACCGGCCTCCATAATATCAACGCCAAACCTTTCTAATTGTCTGGCAATCTCAAGTTTTTCGAGTTGGTTTAAGTTTACACCAGGGGACTGTTCACCATCGCGCAGTGTCGTATCAAAGATGTTAACGTGAACCATTTACCACAGCTTCTTTCTTTTGGTTTACAGGCTTTTTAATAAATGGCATTAATTCACGAAGCTCACGGCCGACAACCTCAATTGGGTGATTGTTTTCACTGCGGTTAATTGCGTTAAATTGTGGACGGTTTGCTTGGTTCTCCAAGATCCAGCCCTTTGCAAATGCACCAGTTTGGATATCTGTTAATACATCTTTCATGCGTGCTTTTGTATCTTCATTAACAACACGTGGTCCAGAAACGAAATCTCCCCATTGTGCTGTATCAGAGATAGAATAACGCATGTTTTCTAATCCTCCTTCATATAGAAGGTCAACGATTAATTTTAATTCGTGTAAACACTCAAAGTAAGCAACTTCAGGCTGATAACCAGCTTCTACTAGAGTTTCGAAACCAGCTTTGATTAGGGCAGTAGTACCGCCGCAAAGAACCGCCTGTTCTCCGAATAAATCTGTTTCTGTTTCTTCTTGGAAAGAAGTTTCCAATACACCCGCACGAGCAGAACCGATTCCTTTTGCATAAGCTAAAGCTAAGTCACGCGCTTTACCTGTGTAGTCTTGATAAACTGCATATAATGCTGGAACGCCGGCACCTTCTGTATAAGTACGACGAACTAAGTGTCCTGGACCTTTAGGAGCAACAAGGAATACGTCTACGTCAGCAGGAGGAACGATTTGTGTAAAATGAACGTTGAAACCATGTGCGAATACTAGAGAGTTACCAGCTTCAAGGTTTGGTTTAATGCTTTCTTCGTATACTTTTGGCTGCATTTCATCTGGAAGTAAAACCATTACAACTTCTGCTTGACGAGTTGCTTCTGCAACTGAAGTTACTTCAACACCATCTTCAACTGCCTTATCCCAAGACTTTCCTTCTCTTAGACCAACAACAACATCAAAACCGCTTTCCTTTAGGTTTAATGCATGAGCATGACCTTGTGAGCCATATCCGATTACTGCGATCTTCTTTCCTTGTAAAACTGCCTCTTGAATATCTCCGTTATATAATACTTTTGCCATTATAATCATCCCTTCGAAAATGTTTATTTTATTTGAGAGTAGGTAGTTAACTCGTTAACCTGTGGTTGATGTCCGCGTAAGAATGCGGTTAGTCCTGTTCTAGCAATCTCTTTAATTCCATATGGGCGAAGTAAGTCAATTAAAGCATCAATTTTGTCTGGCCGGCCTGTGATCTGTATCGTTAAGCTGTCTTTACTAACGTCAATGATCAAGGCACGGAATGGGTCTATAATTCCGTTAATTTCACTGCGGAGCTGAGAGCTGCCTGCTACTTTAATTAAAGCCAGTTCACGTGCGACAATCGCCTTATCTGTAATATCTGAGACTTTTAAAACATCAATTTGCTTGTTTAGTTGTTTTGTAACTTGTTCAAGGCGCTGCTCATCTTCGACTTCCACTACCAAGGTCATTTTTGAAATGCCTTCGGTTTCAGTTGGACCGACTGAAATGCTTGAAATATTAAATTGTCGCCTTTGCAATAAACCAGTGACTCGATTTAAAACACCACTTCGGTCTTGAACAGTTAAGGATATTATCCTTTTCATGATGGTTTCACCCCAATCATTTCATGTAATCCTTTGCCAGGAGCAATCATTGGGAAGACCTTTTCCTGCTGCAATACTCGGCAGTCCATTAAAACAGGACCATCATAAGCAAATATTTCAGGAAGCTTGGTGATCAATTCTTCTTGGCTTTCAATCTTTAGCCCTCTGATATGGTAGCTTTCAGCAAGCTTTACAAAATCTGGCTGAGTCTGAAGAATGGACTCTGAAATTCGGTTTCCATGTAATAATTCCTGCCATTGTCTAACCATTCCTAGGGCACCGTTATTAACAATGATGATCTTGACAGGAAGATTCTGTTCATAGATTACGGATAACTCTTGCAGCGTCATCTGGAATCCAGCGTCACCAACTATTGCTACTACTGTACTTCCTGGTGAAGCCATTTGCGCCCCAATTGCAGCAGGGAAGCCGAAGCCCATCGTTCCAAGTCCACCGGATGTTACCCAGCGATGTGGTTTTTCAAAGTTGTAATACTGAGCGGCCCACATTTGGTGTTGACCAACGTCTGTCGTAACAACAGCGTCTCCATTTGTTACTTTATGAATAGCTTCAATCAGCCATTGAGGAGACATTCCGTTTGGATCATGCTTATACCATAATGGGAATTCTTCTTTATACTTGGTTAGTGTTTCTAACCATTCTTCATTTTCAGGAGACTTTGTTGTTTCATTAATTAACTCAACCAAAGCTTCCTTCGAATCAGAAACAATTGGAATGTTTGTTGGAACATTTTTTCCAATTTCCGCTGGATCAATATCAATATGTGCCACTTTCGCAGTTGGAGCAAAATGCTTAAGGTTCCCTGTAAGACGGTCATCAAAGCGGGCACCTATATTGATGAGTAAGTCTGATTCATACAGTGCCATGTTCGCTGCATATGTTCCGTGCATACCACCCATCCCTAAAGAGAGAAGATTGTTTGCTGGGAAAGTACCAAGACCAAGAAGGGTGGTTACAACTGGAATCTTGTGCTTTTCAGCAAAAGCTGTTAACTCTGCAGAAGCTTTACCATGTAGAATACCAGCACCTGCGAGAATAACAGGTTTTTTTGACTTTGCAATCGCGTCAGCAAGTTTTTTGATTTGCAGCGGATTTGGCTTTGTTGTTGGCTGGTATCCAGGGAGGTGGATCACTCCTTCCACAGGTGTTTCGAATAATTCTCCTGCCGATATATCTTTTGGAATATCGATTAATACCGGACCTGGACGGCCAGTTGAAGCAATATGAAAGGCTTCTTTTACAATCCGCGGTAAGTCGGCAATGTCTTGTACCTGATAATTATGTTTTGTGATCGGTGTGGTTATGGCCATGACATCGGCTTCTTGAAATGCGTCGGTTCCGATTACACCTCTTGCTACCTGTCCAGTGAAAATGACTAGAGGTAAAGAATCCATCATTGCGTCAGTAATTCCAGTCACCAGATTGGTAGCACCAGGACCAGAAGTCGCTATTACAACCCCAGGTTTTCCCGTTATACGTGCATAACCTTCAGCAGCATGAATGCTTCCTTGCTCGTGACGGAAGAGGACGTGTTTAATGGTGCCTCTCGCACGATAAATCGCGTCATATATTGGCAGTACGGCACCACCCGGATACCCAAAAAGCGTATCAACACCTTCCTTAATTAATAAGTCAATGAGCAGGTCTGCACCCGTTTTAGGTGCCGTACTCGTTTGGAAGTCCGGCTTTGCTTCTACTTTCACCTTGTAATCCCTCCTTGTTAATGTTTTAATCTTTTGAAAATATATCTAAGATTATACCTGAAATATAAAGAAAATTGACAGAATAATTGAAATTGGTGATATAAACCAAAAACCTAGATATCTAATAAAAGTAAAAGAAGGCCCTAATCTCTCCGAATAAACTGCAGAAAAAAACAAAAGCAGAATATATCGGGGAGAAAGGACCTTCCATTTCTCGGTACCACCCGGTTTTACAGCATCCTTACGAATACTGCCTCTTGAAGCGATAAAAAGATTCTTAACCGCTTCTTTTTGTAACAGGTGCCAAAGATGGACACCCGATTGAGCCTAATAAGTTAAGACTGTTCAGCTCAATACTCAGGGATGATGTCGGAATAAGGTGTATTACTGGGCTTCCAGCAACCCCAGCTCTCTGAAAATACATTTTCTTATTCCTTTATTCCCGTCATCGATTTTGTCTATAAATTTTTCAAATCAACTGAAATGTCTTTAACCTCGGCTATTAAAAGGGAGCCTAAACCCTGTGTAGGTTAAAGTTACAGTTTCTAAATCTTCATTTTATATTTTCATAACTCCGCCAGTGTTGGCAGATGTAACTAACTTTGCGTATTTGGCAAGGTAGCCGGTTTTGATTTTTGGCTCTGGCTTTTGCCATAGACGGCGTCTTTCTGCCAGTACCTCGTCATCAACAAGTAATTCAATGGTTCGTGCCTGAAGATCAATTCGTATCTTGTCTCCATTTTCAACGAGTCCGATAGGACCACCTTCAGCAGCTTCTGGTGAAATATGCCCAATTGAGATTCCTCGGCTGGCGCCTGAGAAACGACCATCAGTAATGAGTGCAACTTCTTTGCCTAAACCACGTCCAGCAATTGCGGATGTTGGAGCAAGCATTTCAGGCATTCCTGGTCCGCCTTTAGGTCCTTCATAACGAATGACGACAACATGACCAGCCTTAACAGTTCCATTATTAATGTTTTCCTGTGCCTCATCTTGGGACTCGAAAACAATGGCTTCACCAAGGAAGGTTTTAATAGATGGATCCACGGCACCAACTTTGATAACACCGCCATCTGGAGCAATGTTTCCATATAAGATGGATAGGCCGCCAACAGGGCTATATGGATTATCCTTGGTCCGAATGACATTTTCATTCGTTATTGTTGCATCCTTCACATTTTCAGCAAGAGTTTTACCCGTAATACTTAAGCAATCTTGATGAAGTGCACCTTCAATTTTACATAACTCATTTAGAATGGCACTAACTCCTCCTGCGCGATGTACATCATCCATAGAGTAATCAGATGCAGGCATGATTTTGGCTAAATATGGGACTCTTTCAGCAATCTTATTAATTTCACTTAAATCATAGTCAATACCTGCTTCATGAGCAATAGCTAAGGTATGTAGAACGGTGTTCGTCGAACCTCCCATAGCCATATCTAAAGCAAATGCATTGTCTATTGCTTCCCTAGTGATAATATCTCGTGGTTTAATATCCTTTTTCACTAATTCAACTAAGTGTTTCGCTGCTTGTCGAATTAGCTCATGTCTTTTTTCAGAAGTTGCTACAATGGTTCCGTTACCCGGAACCGTCATTCCTAACACTTCCATCAGACAGTTCATCGAGTTTGCAGTAAACATCCCGGAACAAGATCCGCAAGTAGGGCATGCTGCAGTTTCAATATCAAGCAGCTCCTGCTGAGTCATTTTTCCACTATGGTAGGCTCCAACTCCCTCGAAAACAGAAGTGAGAGAAAGATTTTTCCCGGTAGAGGAAACACCAGCTTCCATTGGACCGCCTGAGACAAAAACAGAAGGAACGTTGGTTCGGACTGCTGCCATTAACATTCCAGGTGTGATTTTGTCACAGTTCGGAATATAGAAGACGCCATCGAACCAATGAGCATTAATGACAGTTTCTGCACTATCAGCGATAATTTCACGGCTTGGAAGCGAGTAACGCATTCCAATATGACCCATTGCAATTCCATCATCAACGCCGATAGTATTAAATTCAAAAGGTATTCCGCCAGCTTCACGTATCGCTTCTTTAACAATCTCACCGAAATGATTAAGATGTTTGTGTCCAGGAATAATTTCAATAAATGAGTTACAGACACCGATAAACGGTTTATCTAGGTCCTTCACAGTTACCCCAGTTGCGTATAATAGGCTGCGGTGGGGAGCACGATCAATTCCCTTTTTAATCATATCGCTTCGCATTTTTATTCTCCTAACTGACAATAGCGTGGTTTGCTGATTCAGGGTAACAAGCCACTCCGTCTGTTGTTACGATTTTTCTAAATTCTTCTAAGAGGTCGTTTGTAACGTTTCCTGGTTTACCGCCGCTTATTTCGCGGCCATCGACTGATATAACAGCAATGACTTCTACAGCAGTACCAGTTAGGAACACCTCATCAGCCACATAAACATCGTGCCGGGTGAATGGGGATTCTCTTACCTCATAACCTTTTGCTCTTGCCACATCAATAATCGCGTTTCGGGTAATTCCTTCTAATGCCCCCAAGTAAACAGGAGGGGTGTAAATAACTCCATTTTTTACAATGAAGATATTGTCAGCGGAACCTTCTGTTACATATCCTTGATCATTGAGCATTAAAGCCTCTTGTACACCAGCCTGATTGGCTTCTAATTTAACTAGAATATTATTTAAATAGTTAAGTGATTTAACTTGTGGACTTAGTACGTCTGGGCGATTTCGTCTGCTCGGAACAGATGCAATTTTAATTCCTTGCTCATAAAATTCCTTTGGGTATAAAGCTAATTGCTCAGCGATAATAATTACGCTTGGCGTTGGGCAGGAGGAAGGGTCCAGTCCGAGATTTCCTTTACCTCGTGAAACAACAACACGAATATAGGCGCTGTCTAATTGATTTTTTCTAATTGTATCCACAATTAATTGTGTCATTTCTTCCTGTGTATAAGGAATTTTCAGCATAATGGATTGTGCTGATTCGAACAGTCTTTTTAGGTGGGCGTCGAGTCTAAAGACGTTTCCGCTATAAACACGAATGCCTTCAAAAACTCCATCTCCATATAAAAATCCATGGTCAAAAACTGAAACTACAGCATCCTCTTTCTTGACGAACTCTCCGCCAAGGAAAATCCATTGACTTCCCAACCTAACCACTCCTTTTAGTCATACAACGCTTTAGAAAATTAAAACCTGTTGTAAAAAAATTCCTATGCCTTATCTCCTATTTGTGAGGGAATTCGTAGGCATACTCAGTTATTAGAATATTTAATACAAAATATATTTTCAGTAATCTTACACCCAATCTAAATCTTGGTCAACACAAAAATCTGACAATTCAAATAAATCAAAAATGTTGTTAGCGTTTACATCATTGTTAGATTAAGGTTGGCGAGAAATTAAAATAGTAAAAAAATTTTTTTTGAGGTCAAAAAAGAAGAGAGAAAAAGAGTCATTTCACACGGGGATTATACTATAGTCAACTGAAAAACAGATTGGTTTTTAGAGGTCCATTCATGTTAAAAGAACGGACATTAGTTTTTCACTATAGTTGTTTTTCGCTTTTACTACTATCTAATTCTTGCGAGATATTCGTATATTTCACGAAGATTTTTGTAACCCATGGACTCGGCTAGTATTAAATAATGGCTCCAAAGATGTGCTGTCAGTTTCGCATCCTCTAGGGCATGGTGCCGATTGATTACTTCAATTCCGCATTGCTCGCAAGCCTCTTCTAGTGGAATAGATTTAATCAGGGGGTTGGATAATCGCAGCAGGAAGGAGGTATCAATAATTCTATGTTCAAATCTAGTTTTTAATAAATCCCATGTTAGTTTTTGCATAAAAGACTGTTCATGCTTGGCGTGGTGGGCCACAAGTGTATGATTCTTAACAAATTTATAAAATTTCAATAACACTTCGGAGGCTATAGGTGCACTTTGCAATTCCTCATTGGTAATGTTGGTCAAGGTGGATATTTCTTCTGAAATCGTTTGTGGAGAATGTACCAGGGAATAAAAAGTTTCCGTTTTCAATAGTTGGTGGCCGTTCATTTTGATGGCGCCGATTGAGATGACTCGATCTCCTTTTTCAGGATGGAAACCAGTAGTTTCTAAATCAAATACAACAACCTGTAATTCCTTTAGTGGTGTGTCTAGGCAGTTGTTTTCTTTCATTTCTTTTTGCAGCTGACGAATGAAAGAGATATTTTGCATATTGGTTTGACCTTGAACACCCGCATAAATATTGGAACCAAGTCTGCCAGACATAGTCCTAAAAAAATGAATCATATCATTCATTCCCATTAGTAATCCTCCTTTTCTATTAATTTTCTTACATAACGGTACAGTGCAGCCCCATTTTTCAGTATTTCTTTAACTTCTTCCTTTTGCGTTTTTGAAAGAGTGGAGATAGGCAGATAGTGGCTATTTTCGTAATTGTCTCGTTTTGATAGTGTTAGACGAAAGTTGAGTAATTTTAAGAACTGTTGTTTATATAATTCTCTCTTAATAGAAGGAAGTTCAACTTGTGACAGCTTCTCCAGCCTTAAAATAGTAGAGGTTTCAAGGATATTCCCTTTAATAGACAATAAACGAACAGCATTTACATATGGAAAGAGGGCTTTTTCTTTTATATTTAAGGAACCTGTATGCGGCCCGTGTGTTTCCACAAGTATTTGACCTAGTACACCAATTCCTTTTTGTAGATATAGCGTATTATTAAGCACTTTTTTAAAAAGGTTCTCTTTATGGATAGTCTGATAGACTTCTATTTTTAAGTTTTCTAGAAGGCTTGCGTCACCGTAAAGGGAACGTCCATCAATAAAAATCAATAAATGGCGAATACATTCCCAGTTGGAATTGTTGGACCAATTTACTAATTGCTTCCTCCATTCAGAAAATGATTTACACCATAAAGGATTACTTGCCATAACATCGCCATCGCAATAATCATATCCAGCGAGCTTGAGACCTTGTGAGATTTCTTTTCCTAATGCCAAAAAATAATCGTTTATTGAATCTCCTTGCTGTTGATAAATAATGCCGTGATCCTGATCGCTCCATACGGATTGTTCAAACCGTCCAGCACTTCCCATCATGAAAAAGGTGAAGGGGCAGGGAAGGGAGCCGTATTTTGTTTCTGTTTGTTTAATTGAAACAGAAATGACGCGCTGGATGATTTCATCATGAAGCTGATTTAACTGTAAATGATTGCGAGAAACCCAAATGATTTGGTCATCACGAAATCTTCTAATCTCTAAGTAGCTGGTCATCCATTAAGTTACCTCCTTTTTAAAGAAAAACAGATTCCATCCCCTTAAAATGGGGATGGAGGCTGTTTATTAAGCGTTTAGCTTTGAACTAATTATGGCTTTTTCTGTCTTTACCATTTCAGGGTAACCGTAGCTTCCATGCTCACTCATGTCAAGACCGATAATTTCTTCTTCTTCTGTAACGCGCAGACCGTTCATAACGGCTTTCATAATGGTTAATAGAATAAAAGAGACGATAAAAGCAAAAGCACCGCTGCTGACAACTCCTAATGCCTGAACGCCGAGTTGGTGTAAGCCGCCTCCGTAAAACAACCCTGGCTCTCCAACTGTTGCTAATTCTGGTGTTGCGAAGAACCCTGTTGATAATGTTCCCCAAATACCTGCAGTGCCGTGAACAGATAGGGCGGCGATTGGATCGTCAATCCCTTTGCTTTCAAAGAATCGAATGCTATAAAATACCAGGAATCCTGCAATGAAACCGATTAGGACTGCAGCCCATGTGTCAACAAAGGCACAAGAAGCTGTAATTGCCACTAATCCTGCTAAGGCGCCATTTAACATCATTGGAACATCTGCTTTGCCCATTACAATCCAAGAAATAATCATTGCTGCAATGACTCCGGCACCAGCTGCTAAGTTTGTATTAAGTGCTACGAATCCAAAGAATGCACCGTCAACGGAAACAGTACTGCCGGCATTAAATCCAAACCATCCAACCCATAAGAGTAATACACTTAGTGCAGTAAATACTTGGTTGTGTCCTGCGAGATTATTTGCTGAACCATCTTTATTATATTTTCCAATACGAGGCTTTAGGATTAAAGTAGCTGCAAATGCGGCCATCGCTCCTGTTAAGTGAACAACAGTTGAGCCTGCGAAATCCTGTTTACCATGTTCTGCTAACCAGCCGCCTCCCCAAATCCAGTGAGCGATTGGCGGATATACGATTACGGAGAAAAGTACTGCGAATACAAGGTAGGCTCCTAGTTTTGCTCGTTCGGCAAAGCCGCCGAATGCAATGGTTAATGAAATTCCAGCAAAAGCTAATTGGAATAAAAAGAATACGGAACCGGAAAGTGCCAGACCTTCAATGTCGTATCCCGAGTAGAAGAAGTCTGAAAGTCCGATAAGTGGATTTCCTTCACCAAAGATTAAACCATAACCTACTGCCCAAAATACGATAGAAGAGATTCCAAAAGTAAGTATTGTTTTTCCTGCAATATGGCCTGCATTTTTCATGCGAGTTGATCCAGTTTCCAGCAGGATGAATCCTCCGATCATTAAGATGACTAGAACTGCGCTAACCATTACCCATAAACTGTTCATTAAGAATAAAGTATCCATTATTTCTCCCCCTTAAGTTCATGTTAATTTTCTTAACATTTGATGTATTTGTATTTTTACATGGATTTAATATCTATTCTACAAATGTGTGAGGTTTTCTTACGTGGTTTTTGAAAATAAGGGGGAAGTAGGTTAGTTTTTCAATTCTTAGCAAAAAGAAAACCATCCTCTCTATTTAGAAGATGGACCTTTCCGTAAACCAAATTGTGCATTTAATTGTCCTTGTATCATCTTTCGTGTAACATCAGTCTGATTTTGCTTTTTCTGAGCTCGAAGCATTTCTTTTCTAATTTCATGAGTTTGAACACCATCTTCAATTTTGTTGGCAATTTCCACTAATAACTCAACGTCTGCAAAGGAATATTTTCTGCTCCCGCCAGGGGATCTTTCTGGAAAAATTAATTTTCGTTCCTCGTAATAGCGTATTTGCCGCTCTGAAAGACCGGTTAGGTCTCTTACAATCCCAATCGTAATCACCTTTTTATCTTTATAAGAAGAATCATTCGCCATTTTTATCTCACCACGCTCTACTGTGATTAAGTTCTATACCATAATTTATGTTAACTTTCCTTACTTGATTGGATTTCAGTAATTGGTAATTCAATTGTTTAGTTTATTATTTTTGGGGAATGTTTTTTGAAAATATTTTGTAATTCACTTAAAGTGAGGGAATGTAGATCATCGTCAGAAGCGTTATAAAGACCAGATTCAATTAATCTATTAATGTAAAATAGTTTAAGTGTTTCGACTCCTTTACGCAATCGATTTGTCATGCTCCTTCACTCCCTGATTATCGATTTTGAAGTGCTCTAATCAGCTCATGTGCACGTGAGCCTAGTTTTAGCATAAGCTCTTCATACAATTCATCCCTTTGTTTATCTAGCTGAAGAATCTTTTCAGCTAATTCAATATCAATCGTCCTATACATCGCAATCTCCCCTTATCTAAACAGTATGTATTCTAAAAGTTAACGAAATAATTTGAATTTGTCAGGATTTGTGTCAGAAATACTGACAAGATTTTTGTGTTTGTATGAGGAAATCTCACAAATTCAAAAAGAACCAGGCGTTAGCTGCCTGGTTCATACATACTTTTTAATAATCGCCGTCGAATGGTGTGAATGGGAAGTTGAAACGTCTTTCCACTTGACGCAGGCGTTGATTAACTCGTTGAAGTCTTCGTTGAAGTTGATTGATTTCTCTTTGCTGACGCTCATTTTCTCTTTCTAGTCGAGTGACTCTGCGCTCCAGTTGTTGTGGTTGTCTGTCTGGATCATACGGGTCATATTGGTCTTGTTGGGCATATGGATCTAACTGGTCATATGAATTGTAATCGTACTGCACTTGCGGTACTTGATAATAGCCATAAGGATACATTGGGCAACTCTCCTTTTTGATTGAATACCCTATAGATTATGTAGGTGTAAGCGGAGAGTGTGGGCAAATGCCTAACAAAGTATAAAAACCAACATAAATAATTAAGCCAAGAGGGACAAATATCTATTTAAAATGCTATTTTCATATTACTTTTTTAGCCTTTTAAAATAGCAGAGTTTTATTAATAATATATTGAATAAATACCTAAAAAAAGTTATATTGGCTATATTCTAAAAATTATAAATGTTACAAAGATTATTTATAAAAATATTAGGGGGATACTAATGAGGAAGAATATTAAATTATTTTCAACATTCCTGGTCGTAGCTTTTATGTTAATTCTTACTGCTTGTGGTTCAAGTGAGACAAGTGGTAATGGGGATGATTCAGGTGATGGAAAGAAGACTCTCCGCGTAGTAACAGACGCAGCATATGCACCATTTGAATACCAGGATAAGGGTGAAATTGTAGGCTTTGATATTGATTTAATTAAAGCGGTAGCGAAAGAAGCAGGATATGAAATAGATATTGCGCACACAGGCTGGGATCCAATATTCGTAGAATTAGAGAAGAAAATTGCTGATATTGGTATTTCCTCCATTACCATTAATGATGATAGAAAGAAAACATATGATTTTTCTGTACCATATTTCTTATCTACCAATAAGATTATGGTTCCAGAAGGCAGTGACATCAAAAGTGCTGAAGATTTGAAGGACAAAACAGTGGCTGTTCAAAATGCAACAACTGGGCAGGAAGCGGTTGAAGGTCTTCTTGGTAAAAACAGCGATCAAATTAAAAAGTTTGAAAACAATAACTTAGCCATTCTTGAGCTTAAGGCTGGAGGAGCAGATGCGGTTGTTGCGGATAATACAGTAATTGAAGAATATGCAAAAAATAATCCTAATGATAAGTTTGTCATCATTGAAGATAAGGATGCATTCGCTCAAGAGTTTTACGGAATAATGTTTCCAAAGGGAAGTAAGTTAAAAGCGGATTTTGATAAAGCCCTAAACGAAGTATTTGATAATGGAACATATGCAAAAATTTACAATGAATGGTTTAAGGTAGATCCAGATGTACAGTTACTAAAAGACCAACAATAATTATAATTACGAAATTGCGTAACTCTTGAAAACTAGAAGTTACGCAATTTTTAGTTTCATTTATAGTCTTACATAATTTAACAGAGGGTCAACGTATTTATAGGGGGATTATTTATGGATATTCAATGGAATATTTTAGCGGAATACGCACCCTTTTTTCTTAAAGGGACGCTGCTGACAATTGGACTATCGTTAGCTGGTATTTTAATAGGGACAATACTTGGTTTGTTTATCGGGTTAGGAAAAATGATGAGAAATAAATACCTATCATTTCCTTTTGGCTTGTATATCACTTTGTTCCGTGGTACACCAATGCTTGTACAAATTATGTTAATTCATTTTGCGGTAGTACCTATGTTTACCGGCGGTACGAATGGTATTGCTGCCGCGATTCTAACTCTGTCATTAAACTCTGCGGCATACATAGCGGAAATTTTTCGTGCAGGAATTCAATCGATTGACAAAGGGCAGATGGAAGCGGCCCGTTCTCTTGGAATGAATCATGTACAAGCTATGCGTTATGTAATTCTTCCACAAGCATTTAAGCGAATGATTCCTCCTTTAGGTAATGAATTTATCGTCTTAATTAAAGAGTCCTCACTTGCATCATTAGTCGCAGCCCCAGAACTCATGTATTGGGGACGAGCCATGCAAGGACAATATTTCCGTGTATGGGAGCCATATATTACGGCAGCACTTATTTACCTTCTATTAACGCTTTCATTAAGCTTCATCTTAAGTCGTCTTGAAAGGAGACTTGCAACAGAATGATTGAAGTGAAAAATTTAAAAAAATCATTTGGAACGAACGTGGTCCTTAAGGATATTACTGTAAGTGTTAAGCCACAAGAGGTGGTGGTAGTGATTGGCCCATCTGGTTCTGGTAAATCTACGTTCCTTCGTTGTATTAATCTCTTAGAAACGATTACTCACGGACATGTTTATATAGAAGGATTAGATATCACTGACAAAAAGACTGATATTAATAAAGTCCGGATGGAAGTGGGGATGGTTTTTCAACAATTTAATTTATTCCCGCACAAAAAAGTAATTGAAAATATCATGCTCGCACCAATGAAGGTGAGAAATATTTCAGCTGAGCAGGCAAGAAAAAAAGGTTTAGAGCTTTTAAGAAAAGTAGGATTAGAGGATAAAGCAGATGCGTATCCTGACTCCTTATCAGGCGGGCAAAAGCAGCGTGTCGCGATTGCTAGAGCACTTGCCATGGAACCGAAGATTATGCTATTTGATGAGCCAACCTCAGCCCTTGATCCGGAAATGGTTGGAGAGGTTTTAGAGGTTATGAAGCAGCTCGCTAAAGAAGGCATGACGATGGTAGTTGTCACCCATGAAATGGGTTTTGCAAAGGAAGTAGGGGACCGCGTAATATTTATGGATGGTGGATTAATTGTCGAGGAGAACATTCCAAATGAATTATTTGATCATCCAAAAGAAGAGAGAACAAAAGCCTTCTTGAGTAAGGTTTTATAAAATCGGAAGGCTGGTGCCTCCCGTTTTTTTTTACACCTCCCAAAATCAAACACTGGGCATACTGTAAAATTCTATAAAAGTATCAACTAATTTAAATGGATTGTATCCAAATTGAAATATATCTGAAATCTGAATTAAAAAATCGTTTGATAGAATTGATATAATTGGGACTAAAAATGAGTACGCAGTTCGTATTATATAAAGGAATAATTCTGCCTCTTTTCCATATGAATACAAAAGAAGTGGTGGTAATTGGGGGGACAGTTATGACAATAGAGGGTCAGTTAATTAATAAATCGTATTATCAAATGTATATAAATGAACATGAGAACGTGCAGCCAATTCGTGTATTAGGTGACGCATATCAGGAAGAACTCCAGAAAGACCTGCCAAATTTAACATCTATTCGCTTTGCACAAGGTGAAATTTATTTTCATAACCGGGACTTTGAAGCAGCGATTTTCAAATGGGAAAATATTACTGGGGAACTCGAATTATGGGCTAGAAAAAATATTGCCGATGCGTATTATGAATCAGGTCTGCTTTCAAACGCAGAGGATCTATATCTATCGATTGAAACCAATAATCTTACATTGAAGACAGAAGTTGCGCTGCAGCTTTTTTCACTCTACATTGATCGGGGGAAGCGTGACGAAGCAGTTGAGATAATCAAAAGAACGATTGATTTAAACCCTGATTATCCAAATGTCACTGAAATCGCTCGTTCCTATTTTGAGGATCAGCAGGATTGGGATCATGCGATTGAGCTGGCAGTAAATGAAGCCAAAAGGACAGGTTCAATCGATTGGTTTGAGACTGTAAATACCTATGTAAAGAAAAACCTTACAAAAAGCTTGAATCCAAATTACTTCATACAAGCAATCTTTGAATTGTATAGTTTAGACAAAAGTAAGTTTGAAGAGCTTACAACTTCTCTTTGGAAAAGTTACAAAGATGAAGAGTCATATTTTACATGGCTAAGAGAGGTAAATCATCTACTATTCAATCTTGAAATTAGCCGAAATGATCATTTTGAATCCCTTTCAGAGTTTCATTATCAAACCTATTTTAGTTTAATCAATGGAGACTATTCTATTAAAGCTCTGGAAAATCTAGTACCAGACCTTTTAACAAATTGGCTGAGGTTAACTGTACCAAAGCATACAGTCCTAGTATCAGCAGCGGTATTGTCATGGAATGAGCTGTTTCCAACAAGTATTAGTATGTCTATTGTCAGTGATGCCGAAAATCTTATCAGTGAAACGGTAAGTAATATCGACGAATTAGAGGAGTGTTTAAGTCTCTTCGAGGCAATCATTTACTGGGCAAAAGCAAATGATATGGGTGAAAATAACCACTTAAAATGGATGGTTCAGCAATTGAATGATTTTGACACCCATCACCTATTCATTACAGGCTTAAGCGGAAGTGGAAAGTCAGCTTTCGTAAATTCCATCCTGGGTGAAGAAATTCAGGATAGCCCAACGTCATCACTCGTAATGTTTAAAGACTGTGAAGACCTAAATATCTATGAAATAACTGACCAGGAAAATGTTCAACTCGCGGATTTTACCCATTTCCAAGAGCGTATGGATCGACGCCGGAATGCGCTCGAGTCGATTATCGAATTCCAGCAGCCATTTCCATTTTTGTATGAGCAGAAGCTCGCATTAATTGAAACGCCAGGATTAAACCGCAGCTACCAAGATCGTTATGAAGTACTGCAGTATGTTCAAATGGCAGATACATTATTGTTTGTCTTAGATGCAAATGCACCGTTTACGGAGATGGAGAAGGGTGTTCTATCACAAATTATTGAGCTTGCACCTGATATTCCTATCCATTTTCTTTTAAATAAGATGGATACGATTGTTAATGAGCAGGAAGCAATAAGGATTTTCGATGAAACAAAGTCTAAGATTCAGTCTTTTTTACCTGAGTCACAGGTATTTGCCTACTCCTCCCAATACGAAAGAGGACAGCAATTAGTCGAATTAAAGGGCTTTATCGAATCAATCAAAGATACTAGAAACATAGCAGACAAACGCTTGGCTAAGCTTTTATTCTTCATTAGGACGACTATTTCCAGACTGTTGCAAAAAAGAATTGACGTTGAGAATCAATTAATTGAGTCGGTGCGGTGGAATGAAGAAGTAGTAATGAAGCTAAATGGAGCCCTTAATCAATTAAAGGATGCTGAGGCTCAAAAAATAAAGGCCATCACAAGATCTTACCGTGCCATAAAGGAAAGCATCCAAAATGAAATTTCTAACACAGTACCAAAAATACTTCAGGAATGCTCGGAGTTAATCAAAGAAGACAGCAACCTTAGTACGATTCATATCGAGCTAAATGAGGTGATGAATAATAGATTGCAAAATTACCTTGAGCAAGAGGTAATGCCGAAATATTATACATCACTCCAGGAATGGATTAGCAGAAGTAAAGAGGAATTTGAGCAAGGACAGGAATTTTTAGATGAAATGGCTGAAGGCTTAAATAGCTTATATGGCGAAGAACGAATTAAAACTGAATGTGACTTTAAAGTACTTGATGATTGGCATAGGGATACGGATCGAATGACGAGCCGATTCCAATTAGAAAAGGTAAATGTCTTACTTCGCAACACAGCTTCACAATTCTTATTAAAAAGTGCTGGGAAGCTTTTTGGGGCATTATCTCAAAATAAAGCAATGCTGTATAACAAATACAAAGCCTTTGTGAAAAATGATAGCTATTCTGAACCAACTGAGATTGTGATTGAACGCTTTTTCCAACAGTTTGAGCTGTTTGAGAAATCATTGGAAAGAGACATAACATTGTTCTTTAGACAGCCATTGAAGACACTTAGTGAGGCAATTGAAGAATCACTGTCTCAAATAGCAATCAATCAAGATATCTTGAAAAAAATGAATACGAACCCAGAAATGTTCCGCGACCCATTGACACTATTTGAAGTGAGACTACGTCAATTTGAATGGGCCACAATAGCAGGCAAGGGTGTACACACGATTTATTAATAAATGAAGGGTGCCTCGACAGATGAGGCACCCTTTCCTATTAAATGAAGGCAGCAATAATGATTCCCATAATCGTCAATGCCACCACATGATAGCCTGCACTAATAAAGAATAAAGTGTAGTTACGACTTTCAAAGAAAGTAGGGGATAATTCTCTAAATGCAGCAATTAAACCAATCAGAAACCCGAATAAAGCTCCATCTAAAATGGTCACAGTATCTAATAACTGAATAAAAAGGGAAAGAACAACTGCAGTGAAAAATCCTCCGAGTGTGGTTAATCCGTATCCCACATAGGCCCGTTTTGGGTCAATATCCTCCATTTTCTTACCTAGAGCTTTCACCCAAATGTTAGAGAAAAGAATAGGAGAATACCAGAGTGCTCCAATCACCATATTAGCTGCAACGGCTAGAATGATGGCTAATAAACTTATACTTGTGAAATCCATCCAATTACCCCTTTTGTTTTCTTGTTTTTTTGGTGAATTATATCAAGATATTTCTATTAAAACAAAACTCTTATATAGTTTTTAACCTCTTCTCTTCTTTCTCCTCGTTTTCACTACTGTGGCGTGTTGCATAATAGTGCTCCTCTACTAATAGCCTTTAGAAAAATCAACATGATTAACCGAAGGGAGAGTGCCAGAAATATAGTTATTTAGGTTAGGCAGCAGAATATTTTCAATTACCCTTTGATTATAATGTTCAGTTGAACCTGCAATGTGCGGGGTAATTATCACATTTTCCATTTCCCATAATGGACTATCATCACTTAATGGTTCTTGTTCAAATACATCTAAACCTGCACCAGCAATGAGTCCTTTCTGTAAAGCGGTAACCAAGTCATCTTCAACTGCGATTTCACCACGCCCGATATTGATAAAGAACGCGGAAGGTTTCATAAGGTCAAATTTTTTAGAATCAAATAAGTGTTTGGTGTCTTTGGTTAGTGGAAGTGTGACGACTACATAATCACAGTTTGGCAGCACCATGTCTAATTGATCGGTGGTGTACATTTCATCGACATATTCCTGTTGCCTTCCAGAATGGCGCACGCCGAGGACTCTCATACCAAAGGCTTTAGCAATCTTTGCAGTTTCTTTGCCTATTGCTCCAACACCTATAATTCCAATCGTTTTTTCATGCATTTCCAGCTTAATGCCTGAATGGTGCCATTTCTTTTCTTGTTGATTTTTTACATATGTATGGATATTTCTTGTTAAGCCTAGCATTAATGCAAAGATACTTTCGGATATAGGATAAGTATGCACGCCATTGGCACTAGTAACAATAATATTCCTAGATTCTAGGATTTCAAGCGGCAAACTATCAACACCTGCACTCCAGGTTTGGAGCCATTTCAACTTTGATTTGGGAGCAAGACACTCTTTTTCTATCCCCTTTTTCCAGCCTGCAATAATTTCAGCGTCATGTAAATGCTCCTGCCAAATATCCCTATCTTTCCCAACAATGATCGTCCAATCAGGGATTATTTCTCCTATTTGATCGATTAAATTTTGATTTAAAGTATTCGTAATAACGATTTTCCTCTTTTGCATAATTTTCCTCCAAATGTTCTCAATTACCTATTTTCATGATACCTGAATTTACTGAAAAAGGATAACGATTATACTAGAGAAAATAGATGAGTTCTATTTTTATTTTGCAGATACTGTGCTATTATTTAGTGATACGAAATAAACCGAATTTTTCCTCAATCTTCTATACTGAGGATTGATAATGGAGGTGTTTTTTTTGAAAGAACGTTTGTGGACTAAATCCTTTATTATGTTAATGGTTGGGAATCTTTTTGTTTTTATGTCCTTCCAAATGCTTATTCCAACGTTGCCGCCTTACATAAAATCCATCGGTGCTTCAGGCGTGGAAATTGGCCTCGTTACCGCGTTGTTTTCGATTGGTGCTGTACTCATAAGACCCTTTATTGGATACATGCTCGAATACAAACAAAGGAGGGCGCTTGTATTAATAGGGGCAGTCATTTTATTAGTCATTACCGTCTTATATCCAATTTCAAGAATTGTCGTGATATTCTTGTTAATCCGTTTTATTCATGGTCTTGCGTGGGGCTGGTCAACAACGGTGAATGGAACCGCTGCAGTAGATGTAATTCCATTTTCACGGCTGGGTGAAGGAATGGGCTATTTTGGGCTTTCAACCACGATTGGATTCATTATTGCTCCTAGTCTAGGAATCTTTTTATATAACGTTACCTCCTTTACCAATCTTATTATTATTTCAGGTATTCTAGGGTTTATTTCTGTTGTCCTGCTTGCACTTGTACATTACAAAACTCCTGAAGCTGTTTTAAAAACAAAAAAGGAAAATCTTAAATTCTCCTACTTGGGTTCACTGGTGGAGAAATCGAGCTGGTACCCGTCTTTTATTACCATCATTATTTGTCTTGGTTATGGGTCAGTTTCAACCTTTATCGTTATCTATGGGGAAGAAAGAGGCATCGACCAAATCTTTTTATTCTATATTCTTAATGCAATTGTTGCAACGGCGGCTAGACCTTTTGCAGGAAAGTGGTTTGATGACAAGGGCCCAATCGCCATGGTGTATTTCTGTATTGCGGCTACCTTTGTTGGGTTGTGGGTCCTTTCCTATGCACAAACCAATTTCATGCTTGCCTTAGCAGGTGGATTGTTTGGCCTCGGTTTTGGCTGTGCATTACCAACCTTACAATCTTGGACCTTATCCATGACGCCCGAAAATCGAAGAGGTGTGGCCAATGGAATGTTCTTTTCATCGATTGATTTAGGAATCGGTTTAAGTGGTATTATCTTTGGGACAATAGCACAATTCACTGATACGGCTAATCTCTTTCGAATAAGCAGTCTATTTTTAATTATTGCCATCGTTTTAACTGTATTGGAAGTTAGGAAAAAGAGAGTCACTCCGAAGGAAAGAATTATATCATAAACAAAAGGTCAGTTCCTCTAGAAATGAGAGGGACTGATCTTTTTATAAATGAAAGAAGTAAATAATTTTCGTAAAAATATTCTAAATTTTCCCTATTTTTGTTACAATTAGTTGGGGTGATTTTTCTGAAGGTGGAAGACACAGAAGATAGAGTGATGTTGGAACCGCGAACTCTCGAACATTAGGCTACTATTTTTATGAAAGCGCTTTATATATTGATAGGAATGGAACCTAGATTTGAATTTTCTGAAGAAGATGATTTAGAAATCTTATATATCTCCGGGACACAGGGCAACCGAAAGAAAGTGAGGAGTTGAAAATGAAAAAACATCCATATTTGACGGATGACCATGAAATATTTCGCAAGTCATTAAAAAAGTTCTTGGAGAAAGAGGCTGTACCTCATTATGAGAAATGGGAGGAGGAGAGAATGATTCCCCGCTCCTTGTGGAGAAAGATGGGAGAACAAGGTTTTCTATGTCCGGATTTAGATGAGGAATATGGCGGCAGTGGTGTTGATTGGGGGTTCTCTGTTGTTATTAATGAAGAATTAGAGAGAGTAGGTTCCGGTCTAGTAGGAATGGGTCTGCATAATGACATTGTTGTCCCTTATATCAATTCTTTCGGCTCAAAGGAGCAAAAACAGCGCTGGCTCCCTCGATGTGTAACAGGTGAATTAATTACTGCTATTGCTATGACTGAGCCTGGCACTGGTTCTGACCTTGCTAATATTAAAACCACAGCAAAGCTGGATGGAGATCACTATATATTAAATGGGCAAAAAACTTTTATTACCAATGGAATTCAATCTGATCTAATTCTAGTGGCTTGTAAAACTAATCCCAATGCGGCGCCAAAACATAAAGGGGTGAGTCTGCTCCTCGTTGAACGTGATACTCACGGTTTTTCAAGAGGAAGAAAATTGAACAAAGTCGGTCTTCATAGTCAGGATACAGCTGAGTTAATCTTTGAGGACTGCAGAGTGCCTAAGGAGAATCTCCTTGGCGAAGAAGGCAAAGGTTTCTTGTATATGATGGATAAACTTCAGCAGGAACGCCTGGTGGTTGCGATTGCGGCACAAATAGCAGCAGAGGTCATGCTTCAAGGTACGATTGACTATGTGAAAAGTCGTGAAGCCTTCGGAAAGCCTGTCAGCCAATTTCAAAATACACAGTTTAAGATTGCTGAAATGGCTACCGAGGTCGAGATGGGGAGAGCTTTTTTAGATCAATTAATAGCTGAACATATGGATGGTCAAAATGTGGTAACGAAGGTTTCGATGGCGAAATGGAGGCTTACGGATACTGCAAAGAAAATTGCAGGAGAATGCCTGCAGCTTCATGGCGGCTATGGATATATGGAAGAATACGAGATTGCGAGAAGATTCCGCGATATTCAAGTTTCAAGTATTTACGCAGGTACAAATGAAATTATGAAAACAATTATAGCTAAAAATCTAGGATTGTAAATGGAGGAGATTTGATGACTACCACTATCGGAAAAATTTTCGAATTAACGGTAAAAAGATATCCAAACAAGGATGCTATTTATGATGTTAGAAAAAACGTCCGCTATACGTACAAAGAGTGGAATGACCAGGTAAATCGCCTTGCAAATGCGTTGGTGAAGGAAGGTGTCAAAAAAGGCGACCGTGTTTCTACTTTCATGTTTAATACGGAAGAATTAGGAACAGCGTTCTTTGCCTGTGCTAAAATAGGTGCCATCTTCAATCCAATAAACTTCCGCTTAACGCCTGAGGAAGTGGCTTTTATTCTATCAGATGCAGCTCCTAAGGTTGTTCTTTTTGAAAAAGCGTTGGAATCTGTCATTTCTGCTATAGAAAATCGTTTTGATTCAACTGCTTTTTGGTTTATTGATGAAGAAACGCCACCTTATGCAGCAGGTTATCATGATAAACTTGCGGGCTCATCAACTAAAGAGATTCAGGCAGATGTTAATGAAAATGATATTTATGCATTTATTTATACAAGCGGGACAACGGGAAGACCGAAAGGAGTCATGCATAGTCATCGAAATATGGTAGACCAAAGTATGCTATGTATTGCGGCCCAAAAGCTAGATTCTGAGGATGTAGGACTTGTTACCGCTCCAATGTTCCATTGTGCTGAGCTTCATTGTGCCTTTTTGCCAAGAATTCAGGCTGGAGCACGAAATGTCATTCTTCATCAATTCAATCCGAAAGTGATCTTACAATTGATTCAGCAAGAGAAAATCACGAAGTTTTTTGCGGCGCCAACCATGTGGAACATGCTGCTTCAAGAAGATTTAAGCCAGTATAATACGGAGAGTCTCAAGCTTGGTTTATATGGTGCGGCTCCCATGGCGCCGTCCCTCGTTCATGCTCTCCACGACCGATTCGGTATCGGGTTAGTTCAAGCTTATGGGATGACAGAAATGGGCCCCGCTATCACCTTCTTATCCGAAAAGGATCAGCTTAGAAAGGCAGGGTCAGCTGGGCAAGCGGCATATAATCATGATATTCGCGTCGTCCGAACTAGAGAGGATGGTCCATCAGATCCTGATGATGTAGTTCCAGTTGGGGAAACAGGGGAGATTATTGTGAAAGGTCCTTGTATGATGATTGGCTACTTTAATCGTGACGAAGCTACAGAAAAATCAATGTACAAAGGCTGGTATCATTCAGGTGATATTGGTTATCTAGACAGAGATGGCTTTCTCTATGTGAATGATCGTGTGGATGACATGATCATCAGCGGCGGTGAAAATATTTATCCACGTGAGGTCGAGGATGTTTTACATGCTCATGAGGGTGTATTGGATGTTGCGATTGTCGGGCAGCCAGATGACCGCTGGGGAGAAAGTGTTACCGCTTTTGTGGTGAAAAAAGACCCTAATTTGACTGAACAGGACTTAGAAAACTACTGTAAAAACAGTGATAGTCTCGCTAATTACAAACGCCCTCGTAAATATGTATTCTGTGAGGCGTTGCCGCGTAATGCAAGTGGCAAAATCCAAAAATTCGTATTGCGGAAGCAGTTAGAAGAGTTGTTTACACAGGGATGATGAAAGAAAAGGTCGCCGCCGGATTGGTCTTGGCGGCCTTTTTTAACGTTTAGTTGCGGATGGGTTGGGTTTAGTTGCGGATAGCAGGAATTAGTTGCGGATAGCAGGAATTAGTTGCGGGTGGCAGGGATTTAGTTGCGGATGGCCGAAAATACTTGCGGATGGCCGAAAATACTCCCAGAAACCAATATTTACTGTCGACCTAACCGTAGAACTTTTACTTCCAACGAATCCACTTAATTAAAATCTAAGGTATAATGATAGAAGATTATATGGTAGAAGGGGGAGACGTATTTGTTGTTTGAAAAAGCTCATAGATTATTAGAATCTCATTTTGGTTATTCATCCTTTCGAAATGGGCAGGAGCGTGCCATCCAATCCGTTTTAGCTGGAGAAAATACAATTTGTGTTATGCCAACTGGCGGAGGAAAATCAATATGTTATCAAATTCCTGCACTTGTTTTACCAGGTACCACGATTGTAATATCCCCGTTAATCTCACTTATGAAGGATCAAGTCGATGCCCTCGTACAGGTAGGAATTCCAGCAGCTTTTATTAATAGCTCACTAAGTTACAGCGAAGCAAATCAACGAATTTGGGAAGCAAAACAAGGAATGTACAAGCTCCTTTACATAGCCCCCGAGAGATTAGAATCCCGTGAATTTATCGAGGATTTAAAACAAATGGACATTCCATTGGTTGCAGTCGATGAGGCCCATTGTATTTCACAATGGGGACATGATTTTCGTCCAAGCTATCGCCATATCCAGCATATGGTTGATACTCTACCACAAAAACCAAATGTATTAGCGCTAACAGCAACGGCAACACCACGGGTTCGAGAGGATATCTGCGAAACACTTGATATCGATGAAGAGAATTCAATCATTACCGGTTTCGAGCGGGAGAATCTTACATTTGCTGTGATTAAAGGTCAGGACAGGCTTCACTTTATAAAAGATTATTTAAAAAAGAACGAAAAAGAAGCAGGCATTATCTATGCCGCGACCCGGAAGAACGTTGACCAGCTTTATGAAAGACTCAAAAAAGAAAATATCAACGTCGCCCGTTATCATGCAGGAATGGGGGACGCCGAGCGCATCCGTGAACAGGACCGATTCTTGAAAGATGAAGCCTCCGTTATGGTTGCAACATCCGCTTTTGGGATGGGAATTGATAAGTCTAACATTCGATATGTCCTCCATTTTCAACTTCCCAAAAATATGGAGAGCTATTATCAAGAGGCAGGTCGTGCAGGACGAGATGGACTAGAAAGTGAATGTATCCTGCTTTATTCCTCCCAGGATGTCCAGGTTCAGCGCTTCTTAATTGATCAATCCAGCGACCGGTCACGCATTCATGCGGAATTGGAAAAGCTGCAGCAGATGGTTGATTATTGCCATACAGAAAACTGTTTACAAGAGTTTATCTTAAAATATTTTGGTGAACTAGAAACAGAGTCATGTGGACGATGCGGTAATTGCCTTGATTCTCGCTCTAGCGTTGACGTAACGAAGGAAGCGCAAATGGTAATGTCTTGTCTAATCCGGATGGGGCAGCGATTTGGTAAAACACTTACAGCCCAAGTACTAACCGGTTCAAAAAATAAAAAAGTTACCGAAATGGGCTTTGATAGGCTAACCACATATGGAATCATGAAGGAAAAAAGTACGAAAGAAGTCAGTGATTTTATTGAGTTCTTAATCTCACAAGAACTAATCGCCATTGAACAAGGACAATTCCCAACCTTATATGTTTCTCCTAAAGGGAAAGACGTTTTGCTGGGTAAGGATACTGTTCATCGTAGAGAAACGGTTAAAGTCAAAGAAATCTCAAAGGATGACCCATTATTTGAAGCCTTACGAGAGGTAAGAAGGGCAATCGCGGAAACGGAAAATGTACCGCCTTTTGTGATTTTTTCTGATGCTGCGCTTAAGGACATGTGTGCCAAATTGCCGAAAACTAACGAAGAATTTTTAACGGTAAGTGGAGTCGGGGAACATAAGTTAAAGAAGTATGGCCTTGAATTTATTCAAACGATCCGTTTGTTTTGTGAAGCACATCCAGAGCGCCAGCCCGAACAGTCACAAACTTCGGCTCCCAAAAAGGCCGCTAAAAAAGCTGTTGGCGATTCTCACTTAGAGACTTTTCAGTTACACCAACAAAACTTATCCATCGAGGAAATAGTAGAAAAACGTGAGTTGGCGCAAAGCACGGTTGAGAACCATTTAATTCAATGTGCCCAACAAGGGTTGGAAGTAGATTTCACCCGTCTTATTCCTGAGGAATATATTCCACTTCTGCAAAAAGCAATTGAAGACGTTGGCAGAGATCGCTTAAAACCAATTAAAGAGCAATTACCTGAAGAAGTAAGTTACTTTATGATTAAGGGTTATCTATATTTTTTAAGTAAAAGGAAATAGTTATATAAATTGTCGTCTGCACAGGTAATTTGTTGATATTTCCCGGGAATTTGTCGATAAAGAAATAGCCGTATGCAGATCATACGGCTATTATTTATTCCTTATACTCATCCAAAAAAGGTTTATTCACAAAATGATACATCCATGCCATTAATATGCCTCCGCCAATCAAGTTACCAACGGTTACAGGGACTAAGTTGTGGACAACACCGCCCCAAGAGATAGTGCCTGGATGATTTAAGACTAACGCAATGGCAAATGTACACATATTGGCAATGCTGTGCTCGTAGCCGGAAATAAAAAAGCAGAACACAAAAAGCATCATTGAAAACATTTTTGGTCCGTCGCCTTTTAGACCCATTGGGATAAAAAAGGCTAGACAGACGAGCCAATTACATAGAATAGCTCGGAAGAACAGTTCCATTGTTGGAACTTGCATTTTCTTCTCCACAACACTCAATAAAAAGCCATTAACCGATGATTCTTCAAAAAGACCTGTTGTAAAAATTAAAAGCGCGAAAACTGCTGCACCTAAAATATTTCCTATGTAACTGCTAACCCAGAGCTGGGTAACCTCTAACCATGCCATTTTCCCTCTTAGTGCCGCATAGGTGTAATAAAAAGTATTACCAGTAAACAAATCTCCACCACCGTAGGCAATTAAAATAATTGCTGACCCAAAGGTAAGAGCGGCCAAAGGGTAGGCAAAAGGGGAATGTTCTAAATAAAAGTAGTTACCAGTCTTAAAAGCAACAATTACACCAAAACCGATAAACATACTTGCAAGCATCGATCGTAAAATATACCGTAACAGACTTTGACGAAAGATTTTTACTTTCTTTAACGCCAGATTTTCAACCTCACTTAAGAGAGGCATCTCCATTTTGTGCATCACCATCCACTGTTTAACCATTCCATCTTTTTAGTTTCAATCGATGGGCTATAAAATATGCATGTATAGAATAATAGATTAAATAAAAACATAAGTTTTTTATTAAAGCTTAATATTAACCATAAAAACAATATTTCAGCTATAATGAAGTGGTTTTTCTAATACTTATTTTAAGGAGTTTACTATGATCGATTTTAAAAAAATAACCCCTGCATATGATCCGTGGGAAGCATATAATGATATTAAGGAATATGGAAAGCCTCAGCTAACCAATATTGAATTCACGACAACAACCTTATGTAATATGCGCTGTGAGCATTGCGCAGTAGGGTACACCCTCCAAACAAAAGACCCCGCAGCACTCCCGCTGGATTTGCTTTTACGTAGGTTAGACGAAATTCCAACCCTCCGGTCGCTTAGTATCACAGGCGGGGAGCCGATGCTTTCCCTGTCTTCTATAAAAAATTACGTCTTGCCAATCTTAAAATACGCTCATGAAAACGGTGTTCGGACGCAAATCAATTCGAATTTAACACTCGATTTAGCACGCTATGAATTAATTATTCCTTATTTAGATGTTTTACATATCTCGCATAATTGGGGAACGGTAGATGATTTTGTTGAGGGTGGATTTGCTAGGATGGCAAACAAGCCTGATTACAGGCAACGTGAAAAGTATTTTACTAGAATGATAGAAAATAGCCGGGAATTAGTGAAAGCTGGTGTTATGGTATCTGCTGAAACAATGCTTAACAAACGAACATTGCCTCATCTGGAGAAAATACATCGCCAAATTGTCGATGAGATGCTCTGTCAGCGGCATGAGATTCACCCTATGTATCCAAGTGATTTTGCTAGTAATCTAGAAACATTAACCCTGAATGAAATAAGGGAAGCTATTCATCATTTATTAGATGTTCGTGATGAAAATGTATGGATGCTCTTTGGGACCCTTCCGTTTTATGCATGCAGTCATAAACCTGAGGATTTAGAACTGTTAACTAGACTTTTCCAAAGTAGAAATGTAACGGTAAGAAATGATCCTGATGGCCGTTCCCGATTAAATGTTAACATTTTTAATGGAGATATTATCGTTACGGATTTTGGTGATACCCCGCCATTAGGGAATGTAGTTAATACCAAGTTGACCGATGCGTATGAAAACTGGCAATCCTCGGCAATCTCAAAGGAATTGAGTTGTCATTGTCCTGCGGTGTCTTGTCTAGGCCCCAATATTTTAGTTAAAAATAGTTATTATCAGGATTTGGATTTTTTAAATCTCCAAAACAATATAAGCAAATAATAAAGCAGGAGCTCCTGCTTTTTTCTATGCAGCATGTTTTACAAGGTTTGGCGGGAATAGCGTCTATTTTATTGATAAACCGAACGTTTTTGATTAAACTTAGGAAATCATAAAAAGAAAGTGTAATTGCGGTGATGTTTAGATGGAAAACGAAAAAACACGTACTTATGAAATAATGGAAGTCTGTTTGCTTGCGGGAAAAATTATGCTCCAAAGTGGTGGAGAAACCTATCGGGTTGAGGATACGATGATGAGAATCGCCGCTGCTTTTGGAATTGAAAATTCGCACAGTTATGTAACTCCAACCGGGATTATTTTTTCAGCAGAAGGAGCCGAGCCAACAAAAACGAAGTTGATTCGAATATCAACAAGGTCTACTGACTTGAAAAAGGTAGCAATGGTAAATAGTATTTCAAGAAGGATTACTAGCGGCGAATTAAATCTAGAATCAGCTTTAACCCTTCTAAAAGAGCTTGATGCTTTGGATGTAACCTTCCCATTTATGGTTCAGGTTGCAGCAGCCTCCATTGCCAGCGGCTGTTTTATGATTATGTTTATGGGTGAATGGATTGATTTTATCCCTGCCATGTTATCGGGGGGAGTAGGTTATTTCGGGTTTTTATACTTTCACCGCTTCATACCAGTAAAGTTTTTCTCGGAATTTTTGGCTTCATTTATTATTGGCTTACTATCCTTTTTCCTTGTAAAAATAGGAGCAGGTCAGCAGTTAGATAAAATCATTATCGGGTCCGTCATGACGTTAGTTCCAGGACTTTTAGTCACGAATGCAGTAAGAGATTTAATGGCGGGACATTTAGTTTCGGGGTTATCTAAAGGTGCCGAAGCATTGTTAACAGCTTTTGCTATCGGATCAGGAATTGCAGTAGTGTTATCCTTTTTGTAAATGGAGGCTTAATGTGGATATCATTGGACAATTAATTACAAGTTTTATTGCGACGGCGGCTTTTGGAGTTATTTTTAATGCACCAAAGGAGACGTTAGTAAAATGCGGACTTGTCGGAATGGGTGGATGGATAATCTATTATATAGCTGAAAAGTACTCGGGAGATTCTGTTTTAGCCACACTTGGAGCTACTCTTTTTGTAGGGATAGTCAGTCAGGAGTTAGCTAAGTTCTATAAAACACCTGTTATTATTTTTAGCGTTGCCGGAATCATACCTTTAGTTCCTGGTGGTTTGGCATATGATACGATGAGGAATTTTGTCGAGGACGATTATTTTCAAGCCATTGCGTTAGGTGCAAAAGTAACGTTACTTTCAGGCTCGATCGCATTTGGTCTTGTTTTTTCGGAAGTTATCAATCAATTGGTACGAAAAATTAAGGGTGTTAGGATTTGAGATTCAAAAAATGCTTTAGTAATTTGGGCGAAGGCAGAGGAATATCCTCTGCCTTCTTTTGCTTTGATCCAAAAGGGATCACTATTGTAACTTGTGATTGGTTGTTTCCAATTATCTGCAATCGCAAGGTAAGTATTTATATATAATAAATGGTATTAAAAGACCAATTTGCCGCGGTTACTCTTCCACCTGATGGTTTTATACCTAAACGACGTAAGCCCTACCTCTCTTACATCCTAACGGCTCCGAAGCCGATCCAGTGTGAATAAGTTTTACTTTTAAAACATAAGCAGAATGCCAGAAAAAAATTCTTACATTGCGTTATCTATCTATTACAAGTTACATAAAATATAAAGCACAATTAATAATATTACACCCAGGCTATATAAATGTCAATATAATAATTTATCTAGGCGCTTTTTTTTCAAAAAAAGGAAATAGGGGAACGTAAGTAGAAATTATAGTAATAGAAAAGGAAATGAGGGGTAAAAATGCTCTTTTTTCGAAAACTGTTCCTTACAGCCTCGCGCTATCGATACCGAACAGTCATTCTGTTTACCTTGCTTTTTATTATTGTAAATGCAGAAATAATTAGATTGCTTGAACCAAAGACGTTTGAAAACAGCTTACATGCAGTATGGTGGATTCTTACTACGATGACTACGGTAGGCTATGGAGATGTGTACCCAATCACTGAAGCAGGAAGAACTTGGGCGATGATTGTCGTCTATACATTAGGTATTGGGCTGTTTGGTACCGTCATTGGAGTAATTGTAGATGGTATCTCGCAGTATAAAAAGCGAAAGGAGGAAGGGAAATTGTTTTATAAAGCTGAAAATCATTTTGTCATTATCGGCTGGACTGCTAAAAGTAAAAGTACAATTAAGGAATTATTATTATGTGATGAAAGAACCGAGATTGTATTGATTGATGAATTTGAAAAGACCCCTTATGAGCATGAACGGTTTCATTATATTCAAGGAAGTCCAACAGATGTAGAGACATTAAGGAAGGCTAGAATTGAAAATTCGCAAGCTGTTTTACTGTTTGCAGCAGAAGGTATTGCCAATCCTGACTTAGTGGACGGAAAGACACTTTTAGTCGCTTCATCTATTGAACGTTATGATGATGGAACGGAAAAAAGTATTTATACGATTGCAGAAATCGTAAACGAAAAGCATGTCGATAATTTTAAGCATGTTAAGATTGATGAGTTCATTTTATCGAATGGGTCCGTTTCTAATTTGATGGCGAAATCCGCGCAAATGAAAGGAGCCAGCCATCTTTTTACTCAATTACTAAGCAGGCAGGATGGAGACGGCGGCAGTGATCTTTGGGAAGTCCGCGTAAGTACAGAATGGAAAACCTATGGTGCGGCATATGAACTACTTAAGGAAAAAGGGGCACAGCTAATAGCCGACAGGAATGATTTGAACATACTCAAGAAATGGAATGAACCTATACCAAAAGAAGCTAGATTATTTGTCATATGTGATAAGAATACATACTTAAAGCTGTGAAAAAACGCATCTAAGAAGATGCGTTTTTTCAATATGTCAAACAACCTGCAATAACTATTCCAATCGATACGGACAATAATAGTAAAAAAAGACCAACGGCAGTGTTATTTTCTTCAATGCTCTGGGATACGTTAAAACGACGAGGTGTGAGCCATTCTGTAAGATAAAAGACAATAATCTGTGCTGCGATTCCAACTGCACCCCAAATGACCATATCTACTAGCGAGATGGAGTTAGCAAGTGCAGAATATAAAACAATGGCCAGCCCTAGAAGCCTTCCGCCAAGAACATAGCTTGCTGCTTTATTTCCTTTCGCCATTAAGGCGAATTCCTTCACCTTTGTGGTTATTTCCATTAAAAAGAGTCCAACGAGTAATAAAGCTAATGAAACAGCCAAATAGATTAAGAAATTTAACAATTAAATTCCTCCTTTTTTATTCCCACAGGTAAGTAATAAGATTCATTACCTGTGATTTTTCCGCCCGCACGTATTCCAATACTGCTTGGTTTTCCGGCGATTAGGAAAGAACCAAACACCATAGATAGTTCTTCGATCCCTTTTTCTGTTTCGAGTATAACAACAGGAAGAGGTACATATGATTGATAGACAGGCAGTTCGTTACGGTACGTCTGGAAGGGATTTTGAGAGTCTGCTTTGCTGGATGAATCCCAAATGGTAATAGTATCGCCTTCCCTGCCAAATGATGGTTTTTGGACATAGGCAGCAGTACCTGCAAAAGTTTCCGCTTCAAGATAGGTAGGAAGCATATATTTTTTTATCCAATCTCGTTCTTCCTTCGTATAAATTCCATCATTTTCTGCCAATCCCCATATCAGACATTGAATGGATTTGGGCTGAAGTAGAAATGCTGAAACAGGATTAACAATCGATAGTTTTCGGTCCTTAACAAGCTGTAATAATTCAACTCCTACAAGATCTCCTGTAGTTGGATCTCGATCCTCAACTAAATGTTCTAGAGGATAGGTCTGGCGGTATAAAACATCAATTGGTACACCATTAGAATCTAAAAGTGCATCGTCTGTAATCCGTAGGTCTGAAATGGGAAGGATTTGATTAGGAACTTTACATAATTGACTTAAATACAGCGTGGTATTCCAATCCTCCATATGGTCACGGTGGGCTGTGAACACCACATTAGGCGACTCATGGCCCTTTGCAGATTCAAGGACAGCCTTAGTAATACCTGAAGCAAGAAGTCGTTCTTGGTTTTCATTTGGATTACGGCAGCCGAATTCCGAGCACACTTCCCCGTTGATTTGGAAGCATTCTACGATAAAGGTAGGGGTGTCAGCATTAAACTCAAGCATCTTAACCCCATTGCTTGTTAAAACAAAATCAAATCGAGAAATGACGGTTTCAGGAAAAAGACTTTTCATCCGAAGAAATGGAAGACTTGCGGCAGGGTAACCAAGTTCAAGAAGCTGTTCGTCTTTAAGACTGCGCAGGAGAACTGCTGTTTTAAAAAATACCCTGCCCATCCGCTCCGTGGCTTCCTTCAAAAGTGAATGTGTCTGTTCTGAAATGCTATAAACATGATAAAGACTGTATTCGCCTCCATATAAGTTCGACCAAAATTCAGGGAATTTTGAGTAAAATTGCATGCGTGCCTTTGTGTACGTGGACATGTGTGATTAACCTCCAAATCCACCTTTAGAACCGCTCCCAAATCCTCCCTTAAAGCTAGAGGAAGACTTATATGACTTGTAAGCAGACGAATTTAATAGTGCTGATCTACTACTGTAAAACAACCCCCCATAAAAGAAATGGCCATAGTAACTTGACCGAGTATCATCACATTGCCAAACTCCTTCGTCATCATCCCATTCCCAATCAGAACAGTCCGTGTCTTCTGGTACTGGGGGTAAGTCCTGTGCCTGTGAACAACCGGCAAGGGTGGTACCAGCAACAAGAGAAGTAAGAACGCCAGTGATTAACCATTGGGTTTTCTTCACCTTCCCAACTCCTTTTTTAGTTATAATTACATTATAAAAGTAAATTTCAGGAAAACAATGGTAAGATAAAAAGAAAAGGAAATGAGGGATGGAAAATGAGGTTGGAGTATCGACTTGATGATGAGATTAAACAATATCCTGCCTTGTGGAATTATCAAAATATTTCTCCTGTTGAAGCGGTGGCAAGAATGACCTGCGAATTCTTCGTAAAAGAAGGAGAGACATATGCAGTTAAGGCTACCGCAATGGACCCGGATGGAACGGCAGTTTTGTATATAACAAGAGAAAGCTATACCAATGATTCCTCCGATAAAATCTATTCCCACATTGGTTTTGAAATCAGGGAATTGAAGGGTACAACATCTACATTACTTGAAGGAAAAGATGTTTGGGAACATGAGGAGATATTGGCAACGCTGCATTCCGACTTCATCTACCTTCAAAAGAACGGAAAGTTTATGGAGTTTGAACTTGATTCAAGGGAGATTGACGAGGATCGAAGATGTTACGTTTTTTATGGAACATTTTCTGGTAAAAATCGATAAAAAATTACAAGAAATTTGTTAATGATTGAAGGAGTCAATATTTGATATAAGTTAAGCGAAGCTAGCCAACTTTAAAGGGGGTTAGCTTTTTTTGTTGTAGGAAGGGACTAAACTCAATATACCTAAATGTTTTATTAATATAGTTACGTAAAAAGTTAAAAATAACTATAGGTGTAATTAATCATTGGCATTATTAGGAAAATGATTAATTTTTCAAAATATATTGCTTTGTTAATAAATTAATTATATTATACCGATATACATTTTATAGAACAACATTTTCAGAACATTTTGATTTTTGGTAGTGGAGGTAATAAACATGAGTTTATTTAGGAAAAAATCAATTTCAACTTTAATTAAGGAAGTTGGACAAAAAGATATAACCCTGAAGAAAGAATTAGGTGCATTTGATTTAACCATGTTGGGGATCGGTGCGATTATTGGAACAGGAATATTTGTTCTAACTGGAGTTGCAGCGGCCGAGCATGCAGGGCCAGCGCTAATCATTTCATTCATATTGTCAGGACTTGCCTGCGTATTTGCAGCCCTGTGCTATGCGGAATTTGCTTCAGCCGTACCGGTATCCGGCAGTGCCTATACCTACAGTTACGCTACCTTTGGGGAACTAATTGCTTGGATGTTAGGCTGGGTTTTAATCCTTGAATATGGGCTTGCATCATCTGCAGTTGCTAGCGGTTGGTCTGGTTATTTTCAAGGGCTTCTTTCAGGGTTTGGAATTCATCTTCCAAAAGCTATTTCGAGTGCTTATGATCCGGCAAATGGAACCTATGTTGACGTTTCAGCTATTGCGATAATCTTTTTTATCACAATGCTTTTGACACAAGGAGTTAAAAAGTCTGCTCGTCTTAACACGATCATGGTTGTTATTAAAATTGCTGTAGTATTATTATTTATTGCAGTTGGTGTTTGGTATGTAGAACCAGCGAATTGGACTCCGTTTATGCCTTTTGGTTTCTCAGGAGTTGTAACAGGCGCCGCAACAGTTTTCTTTGCCTATATTGGCTTTGATGCAGTTGCAACAGCGGCAGAAGAAGTGAAAAATCCACAAAAGAACATGCCAATTGGAATTATTGCTTCGTTAATCGTTTGTACGATTTTGTATATTACTGTATCTGCAATCTTAACAGGAATAGTTCCTTATACAGAACTTGGAGTAAAAAATCCAGTGGCATTTGCACTTAATTACATTAACCAGGATTGGGTGGCTGGCTTTATTTCATTAGGAGCAATCACAGGAATTACAACCGTGTTACTTGTAATGGTTTATGGACAATCCAGGCTGTTTTATGCAATCTCTCGTGATGGTTTATTGCCAAAGGTGTTTTCAAAGGTAGATAAAAAGAAACAAACACCGATTGTCAATCAGTGGATTACCTGTGTGTTAGTAGCATTTTTTGCAGGTGTCTTACCGTTAAATAAACTTGCGGAACTAGTGAACATCGGAACACTATTTGCTTTTATGACAGTTTCTATTGGGATTTTATATCTACGTAGAAATAAGCAGGCACCTACTACAGGCTTCCGTGTACCTTTTGTTCCATTGATTCCAATTTTAGCATTCTTATTCTGTGGATATTTAGCACTCCAGCTTCCAGCCACTACATGGAAAAGCTTTGGTGTATGGCTTGTAATTGGTTTGTTGGTGTATTTTGGATATGGACGTAGACATTCGAGGTTAAATGAAAAGGAAGAAATCATCAAGAAAGTAAGCTAACTCAATACTGCTAAATGTGTAAAAAGGACTTGGATTAATTCAAGTCCTTTTTATATATTTGGGAAGAATTTTGTCGAATTTCATCGAATTTCCAAAAAAAATAAAAGGATTTTTCTTGGAAAGATGGTAAAATGGTAGAGATAATTTGAATTTTATTCTACACGTATACCTAAAGGAGTAACAGAAATGAAAGTAAGTACCACGAGCCCTAGATTAATATTAGAAGAGAAAAAAGCGATAATTTTGTTTTTGGGCTTATTTTATACATTTTATATCATATATGAATTTATCTATTTCTATTTATTTCCTAATCCTTCTGGCGGCAGTGTTATAGCCAATAAACCGAATGAGGGGTTGGGCCTATGGGTTTATTTGATTATTTTTGGTTTGATTCCTATATCTGTTTTTTTTATTAAAAAAGGGAATCCCTATATTATTAAATATTTCTATATATATAGCTTTTTGTTTTTAGATTTATTTCATAATATAATTATTTATTTGGGAACGAACAAACCATTTTCTGCAGGTCATATTGTTGAAGTGTTATTTATTCTTTTCTCCCCCATTTTCATTAATAAAAGGTATTTCTGGACTGTGTCTTTAGGAATGGTATTGAAATACATCATATTCTTAATAGTGTTACAGGATACACGAATAATTTTTCCTATGATTATTTATATTATTATTTGTGTTATAGCTTTCATTATTTTAATACGGTTTTATTCGTATATCGGTTCTCTTATTGAAGTGCATGAAGAACTTAGACGGAAAGAAAAGCTTGCCGTAATTGGCCAAATGGCAGCAGGTATTGGTCATGAAATACGCAACCCTCTTTCTTCACTAAAAGGGTTTACGCAGCTGCAACAGGAAAGATATCCAAATACGAATGATTTTTATCCAATCATGATACAAGAAATTGATCGAATTAATTCTATTGTTAACGATTTGATGTATCTTGGAAAGCCAAAGGAAATTAAATTCAATAAAGCTAACATTGAAGAAATCATTGCTTATACGTTATCGATCACTCAACAACAAGCGGAAAGACAAGGCGTAACGGTAGAGACAAAAATCGCAGGACCATTACCTCCATTAGATTGTGATTCTTTTCAGTTGAAGCAAGTATTTATTAACTTAATTAAAAATGCGATTGAATCAATGCCAAATGGTGGAAGAATAACAATAGATGTGAAGGTATTAAAGGGTAAAAAGATGAATATTTCAATCCAAGATGAGGGTTGCGGAATAGATGAGAAAAGCATTCCTAATATAGGAGAACCTTTCTATACTACTAAAACTGAAGGAACAGGTCTTGGTTTAATGGTCTCAAACCAAATTATTCAAGATCACCATGGAGAAATTGCTATTGAAAGCATTCTTGAAAAAGGCACATTAGTTAGTTTAACATTTCCTTTATCTCATCCAAATGGACTAAAATAGTTCTATAATTATACAAAAGTCATTAAAATATTATGTTACAACGTTTATATCAATAGGATATAATGTAGAGGAATATAGAAAGTCGAATGTAATTTGTAAAAATATGTTTTTTTTTAGGGGAAAAAGGGCTAGTATAATCATCCCTATATAGATGACTTTTTTATGCACTTGTGTTAGGAACCGGGAGGATTTTATGATACCGTATGAAGAAAAACAAACTCTTAAATGGTACTTATTAATATCCTATATTTTATTAATAGGCTATGATGTTTTTTACTATTACATTGCACCTGCTATTATTGTGGATAAAGAAAGGGGATTTCCAAGCCATTTTTGGTATCTCACATATGTAGTATTGATTGTTCTTATTCCAGTAGCTCTATACTTAAGTAAGGTTCATAAGCAAGATCTTATTAAATATGTATTTATCATTAGCTACTTATGCGCATCATTTCTTGCTGATATTTTGTCCTTTTTTCATAATGAAGCACTCTTTAAAAGTGGGAATGTAGTGGAGGTATTTTTAATTTTAACATTGCCTCTATTCTTAAACACAAAATACTTTTGGTTAGTTAGTTTAGGAGTAACTATCAAATATATCCTAACAGGTGCTATTTTAACTACATCCCTTGTTATCATGCCAATAATTCTAATTGCTATCTTATCAGTAATGTCCTTCTTTTTGTTAGCTCGTTTTCAAGGGTATGTTCGGTCCCTTAGCAATTCCTATGATAATCAATTAGAAGGAATTGTAAAAGGAGTAATTGCAACAATTGAACTGAAGGATCCATATACAAGAGGACACAGTGAACGTGTGGCGAAATATGCATTAGAATTAGCGACTGAAATAGGGAAATTTACAAAGGAAGAACAAAAATCTTTTTATTATGCATGTTTGCTTCATGATATAGGAAAAGTGAATATTCCGGATCAGATCCTTATGAAACCAGGAAAACTAACAAATGAAGAATTTGACATTATTAAATCTCACCCTGTTGTTGGTGCGGAAGCTGTTAAGAATGTGGAAGGTATAAGTGATAATATTGACGTTATTAGATATCATCATGAACGCTGGGATGGAAAAGGATATCCCGATCAATTAAAGGGAGAAGAAATACCTTTACTTGCTAGAGTTTCCTCTGTTGCAGATGCTTTTGACGCTATGACTTCATCAAGATCTTATCGTAAAGCTATGCCTGTTGACGAAGCATACCGACGTATTCTTGAAGGGAAAGGTTCTCAGTTTGACCCTACGTTAGTAGAAGCTTTCAAAAGAATATACCCAACATGGGTTACCATTCATAAAGAATATCCTTGGAAAAAAAAACAACAAGTACCTAGGGGGGTGGAATAATGCTAATCCGCAAGCTAAAGAAGGTCAAAACAACTTGCTGGTGGTGTCATTTCTGGGGAATTTAAATTAAAGTGAAGGGTGCAAGCGAAAGCTATGCATCCTTCTTTTATAATAAATCCTAGTAGGATCGGTGTATAAATGAACATAACACTTCACTCGCGAATTAAATTAGTTCCTATCAAAATTCGCAAGGATAAGAAACATTATATAGTTGAAGATAAGCTATCGAGTGAGTTTTATGAAATGCCAGAGGTATGTATAGATGCCATTAACTTGATTAATCAGAGTGAAAGGCTAGAAGAGATTGAAAGGGTACTTAAGGAGAAGTTCAAAGAGGAAGAAGTAAATTTACTTGATTTTGCAGAACAGCTTCTAGAGCTAGATTTAATAGACAGTATTGACGATATGAAAGTTGAAAAACAGCAAAATCAAAAAGATAAAATGGGATTTTTATGGATTTCGCCAAAAGTAGGGAAATTTTTTTTTAATAAGTTTACACTCCCATTATATGGTGCAATATTTATTTTAAATATTGTCATTTTTATTATGAATCCTTCTTTATTTCCACATCGTGAGGACATATTTGTTTTTGACATAATGGTAGGTAATGTATTTTTATGGTTATCTTTTGCATTCCTTTTTGTCCTATTCCATGAGCTTGGCCACATTTTGGCTCTAAGAGCACAAAACCTCCCCACGAAATTGGAGGTTTCTCACCGGATGTTTTTTATTGTCCTAACAACGGATATGTCTTCTGTATGGAAACTAACATCTAAAGAACGGAATATACTTTTTCTAGGTGGACTTAGTTTTGATTCGATCCTCCTCTTTGTTTCTCTTATTTTACAATTGTTGTTTCCTAACGGTCACTGGGTTTTAATTGGGTTAATGCACCTTGCTGTTTTTGATGTCGTATTAAGGATGTTGTTTCAATGTTGTATCTACATGAAAACGGATCTATATTTTGTTTTTGAAAATGTATCTGGCTGTTACAACCTAATGGAAAATGCTAAGCAAACCTTTAGACAGAAGTTTTTACTTTTTAAATCAAAATCATCGGAAGAAGTTGTCTTTTCGGGTGAAAGTAAGATTGTTTTTATTTATTCTCTCTTCTATTTTCTTGGGGTTATATTAACGGTTGTCCTATATTTTATGTATTATATTCCAGAAGTCATCTATGCAGCTAAAAAGCTGCTACCTGGATTTCAACAACCGCCAACAAGCTTGCTATTCTGGGATGCACTCGTTTTCTCATTGCAGGTCAGTATTTTTATTTTCTTACTTCTTTATTCTTGGCGTAAAAAGTACATCCAGAACTAATATGTGACAAGACTTTGTCTAAAATTAAAATTCTAAGGGTTTTTTCCCCGACAGATGGGGGAGTTCCCCTATATAGATAACACTAACGAATTTCTTACAATAAGAGTAAGAAAACTCGTTAGTGTTATTTTTTTTAGGAGGAGCTCAGAATGCAGACTAATACGTCAACTAATAAAAAAACAGGCCGCTCGATCGATCATGCGTTTGCGTCCAAATTTGCTAAATCAGTATTTTTAACAGTATCTGCTATCGTTATTCTATCTTTTATTGCAACGAGAATGTTCACCCATGTTGATTTAAATTTGTATGGATATATGGTAGGAACGATTGTTTTTATCGGAGGATTTTTCTACCGCTTTATCGCATGGGGTGAGAGACCGCCAACCAAAATCTTCATTAAAAAAGGTTTAAGGCTATTAAAAAGAAAAAGCACCCCTAAAACGGCTGTTAATCATCTTGCCATCTATGAATTTATTAAAAACCGCGGCTTGTACCGCTGGGTGCAGCATATTTTAATCGGCTGGGGCTGTGTACTTGCTTGTTTGGTTACCTTCCCGCTCGTGTTTGGCTGGATGTACTTCACAATGGATGAGAACGGCTACTACACCATCGTCTTAATGGGAATGAACTTGATGGAGGTAAAAGCGGATGGAATCATTGCTTGGTTCTCCTACAATGCCTTAAATATCGCAGCGATTATGGTGACAGCGGGTGTTTGTATGGCTTTACGCCGCCGTTTAAAAAACATGCAGGCAAGAGCAGAACAAAAGTTTATCTACGACTTCCTGCCACTTTATTTATTGTTATTTATTTCAATCACAGGTCTTTTATTAACCGTTCAAAATGTATTTTTACATGGCTGGATGCAACCGCAAATGTCATTAATTCACCAGTTTTCAGTCATTGTCACGTTAATTTATTTACCATTTGGAAAACTCGCTCATATACCTTTCCGTCCGGTAAGTGTATTTGCTAGGAACTACCGTGAGCACTACGCAGAGCAGGAAGAGAAAAAGTGTAAGGTTTGTGGAGATCATTTCGTATCTGTTGAACAGTCAAATGATGTTATTCAAGTTTTGGGAGTCAATGCGATCGAATTTAACATGGAAGATGGCTTTAATCTTGCTGAATTGTGCCTGCCATGCCGTAGAAAATATCGAATTTCAAGATTCTCAGGAATCGCAACGCACCAATTGAAAGTCAAGGAGGCAAATCAGAATGCAAAGGGATAAATTTTTTAAAGAAATAGAAAATGTTATTCATCCGAATGAAACGCTTGTTAAAACACATTGCAGCTACTGTGGTATGCAATGCGGGATGAATTTACGTGTAAATACAAAAACAAATAAAATCATCGGGGTTGAGCCTCGTTATGATTGGCCGGTAACTGTTGGAAAGATGTGTCCAAAAGGGGTTACTGCTTATCAGCAAACCAACCATGATGATCGTATATTAAAACCGTTAATCAGAGATGATGCTTCTCTTAAAGGAACAAAAGAAGGCTTCCGTGAAGCGACTTGGGACGAGGCATATAATTTAATCGTGAAAAATTTCCAACAGCTTCAACGTAATTATGGTAAGGATTCACTGAGTGTTTATAGCGGTGTATCGATGACAAATGAAAAGTGTTATTTAACTGGAAAGTTTGCACGTGTTGGCTTACAAACACGTTACATTGATTACAATGGCCGTTTTTGTATGGCAAGTGCTGCCGGTGGATTTATGAGATCATTTGGAGTTGACAGGGGGTCAACCCTTCCTTGGACAGATATTCATGAAACAGATTGCTTGTTCATTGCGGGAAGCAATACAGCAGAGTGTCACCCTACATCCATGTTCCGTGTATGGGCTGTTCAAGAACGCGGCGGTTATTTAATTGTCGCCGATCCTCGGGAAACGCCAATTGCAAGAAGAGCGGATGTCCACTTAGATTTAAGACCGGGTACAGACCTGGCGCTTGCAAACGGAATTTTAAATCTTTTGATTCAAAATGGTCATGTAGATGAGGAATTTGTTAACAACCATACAAACGGATTTGAAGAAACAAAGGAACTAGTGAAAGAATTCACGCCAGAATATACAAGCGAACTTACAGGTGTTGCGCCAGAGAAAATTATTCTTGCTGCTGAAATTTACGGAAAAGCACCAAATGCGATCGTCATGTTTGCCCGCGGAATTGAGCAGCAGGTTAAAGGTGTAGATAATGTTTCTGGATATACGAACATGGCATTGATAACTGGAAAAATCGGCCGTCCTAAAGCAGGTGTCGCTACTTTTACAGGTCAAGGTAATGGTCAAGGCGGACGTGAACACGGTCAAAAAGCCGACGCACTTCCAGGTTACCGTAAAATTGCTAATCCTGAGCACGTGAAGGCAGTTGCGAAGGTTTGGGGAATTGAACCAGAAGAAATGCCAAAAGAGGGCGTTTCTGCTTATGAAATGTTTGGATTAATGGAGCAAAAGATTATCCGAGGATTGTACTTATTATGCTCGAATCCAGCCGTTTCTGCTCCAAACTTAAATTACGTACGTGAACAGTTAAAAAATCTTGATTTCATGGTATGTTCTGATTTCTACCTGTCAGAATCAGCAGAATTTGCGGATGTTATTCTTCCAACTACAACATGGTCTGAAGATGAGGGAACCGTTACAAATCTTGAAGGTCGTTGTATAAAAATTAACAAGGCACAAGAACCGCTTGGGGAATCTAAACCAGATTGGCAAATTCAAGTTGAATTATGTGAACGTCTTGGCAGAGGCAAATACTTCTCCCATTTAAAAACAGCGAAAGATGTTGGTGATGAATTCCGTTTAGCTTCAAAAGGTGGCTATGCAGATTACTACGGAATTACCTGGGATAAAATTGAAAAACAAGACGGTGTTTTCTGGCCATGTAAAGATGAAAATGACCCTGGGACACCACATATGTTCTTAGATAAAAAATTCTATCATCCAGATGGAAAAGCAAAAATTTGTGCACTTCCATACCGTCCGCCAGCGGAAGAGCCTGATGAAGAATATCCATTACGTTTAACAACAGGACGTGTAGTTTATCACTATTTATCTGGGAACCAAACTAGAAGAATCAACTTCTTACGCGATATGTGTCCTGAGCCGTACGTAGAAGTACACCCAGAAACAGCTGAAAAATATAACATTAAACATGAAGAATTTGTTCGCCTCTTTACACGCAGAGGAGAAGCTGAATATAAAGTGAAAATCACGGAGGCAATCCGTAAAGATACGGTATTTGTGCCATATCATTTTGGGCACGATAAATCTATTAATCTCTTAACCATTGGCGCATTAGATCCAATGTCAAGGATGCCAGAATTCAAAGCGTGCGCAGCTCAGATTGAAAAACTAGAACTAAAGAAGGTGCAGTAAATGAAAAAGAGGCTATATTTAGAACTTGAAAACTGTATAGGCTGCCGCTCTTGTTTGGCTGCATGTACACAGTGCGGCGGGCATGAGGAGCGCAACCGTAACTATGTATACGATGTTAACCCGCTTGTTAACCGTCAGACGATGCCTCTTATGTGCCTTCACTGCGTGAATCCTGCATGTGCGAGAAGCTGTCCGGCTCAAGCAATCCAAATTCATGAAACAGGAGCCGTTCTTTCGGCTTTAGTGGAGAAATGCATTGGCTGTCAAAACTGTACGATTGCCTGTCCATACGGAATTCCAAAATTCGATACCGAGCAAAATTTAATGTATAAGTGCGATCTCTGTATCGACCGTACAAAGGACGGAATTCCTCCGATGTGTGCGAGTGTATGTCCATCTAATACATTACAGTGGTTAACAGATGAAGAAATTGAAGCAAAGCAAAAGCAGTTTAATTTAGATAATGGTAAATGGGTAACAAGTATGCCTTATTTGGAAGGCGAAACAAATGTTAGAGTGAATCTCCCTGGTATCTTGCAGGGTGTCACGAAATTGTTTTAGGAGGGATTAACTCATGACAGATAAAAATAATAAAATCCCATTCAATGAAGATAACTATACACATAATATAAACCGCAACAATGAAAGGAAACTGGACCGCCGCGGATTTATGAAGACTTTAGTCGGTGCAGCTGGTGTATTCGCTGTTTCCTCACTTCCATGGGGAGCAGTTGCCGCAAAAGAACTGATTGGTTTAGGAGATAAGAAATATCCGAAACAAAAAATTACCGATGTAAAATCAATTCCTGTCGGTGATTCAGTTGATTTTCATTTCCCTGGTGAGCATGATAGTGCGATTTTAATTAGGCTATCCGAAAATAAATATGTGGCCTATCAAAATGCCTGTACACATCTCCGCTGCCCGGTTTTTTGGAAAAAGGATGAGGGTGAAATGCTTTGCCCATGTCACCACGGCAAATTTGATGTCGAAACAGGTGCACCTACTGCAGGACCGCCTAGAAGACCGCTTCCTGAAATCTATGTAAAAGTTGAAAACGGCCAAGTTTATGCCGTGGGGGTGAAACGATATGAAGCGTAGTTACCTTCCTGTTGCCCTCCTTCTTGCTGTGCTAATGCTGAATATTATCATTACACAATATATGGTCCATCAGTATTTTTACCAAAATTATGTAAATACCATCGTGGCCGCGGTCATGAATGTCGTATTATTTCCACTTGCGTTTCTCATCTATAAAAAAGGTGTGAATGTTAATGACTAGTGAAACGTATCTTGATTTTTGTTTTATGCGAGGGCAATCAGGTGGATTTTCCATTGAAATAGATGAAATATTAAAAGAGATATTTGGAAAGAAACGTTTAAATTGGTTTCTCGAGGAAAAGACCATTGAGGGTGCGGAGATGGTGATTGCCGAAGTAAAAGGGATGAGTAATTGGACTTCAGAAGAGGAAACGATTCTTTTCCTTGAGGAAAATGCAGGCGATAAGTTTTGGGAATATCTTCAAGGCTATAAAATGTTTATCTACCCCGTAAAGAGAGGGTGTAATAGCTGTGGAACCCATTAATCTAGAGAAACTGCAGGGATTTGTCGGGGCTTCTGTTGAAGTAAGTGTTCATGACCAACAGGGTGGAGATCAAGCACCAGCTATAAATAAGAAGATAGAAAAAATAGAGTATTGTCCTGACCGTACGCATATCCGCTTCTATTTTGATCGTTTCAATTTTATAGCTGTTCCGCTTGCCAGCGATATGGCTCAATCCAAGACGTTGTTTTCTGCGTCCGGCACTGAAAGTGGTTTAACCTACACATTTAGAATCATTTAGTTTATCAATGTCATAGAAAAGGGGTAAAGGAGGGAAAGTAATGGAGTACTCCGCACAAAGAAACCAAATTGGTTCCTATATCATTCAAACCCAGGAGGAGGAAATTAAGCGAATTTCCTTGGAACTTCATGAAGGTGTAGGACAAAACTTATTCAGCATTCTGACGGGGTTAAAATTGGTTGAATCCGGGATTAACGGGGAACATTATAAAAATTATTTACATGAAATGACTCAGCTGATTGAGAAAACAATGCAGGAAATTCGATTACTTTCTGTTGAACTATACCCTCCTGCCCTTACTACTCTTGGATTACTTCCAGCCATAAAGAGTTATATTAAGGTTTACACTTCTACTTTTGGAATCTTAGTTGAGCTTTCCTCCACAGGAGAAGAAAAGCATATTATAGAACAAAAAAGTATTGCGGTGTTCCGGGTTTGTCAGGAGGCGCTTGCAAACATTGCCAAATATGCTGATACATCGAATGTAAAGATGGAATTGACTTGGAGTAACAGTGAATTAAAAATTACTATTTTCGATTTCGGCAGAGGCTTTCAAAAAGAATATCTAGAAAAGAACCCTTATGCACTTGGAATTGCTACAATGAAGGAGAGAATGCTTCTAACTGGCGGACAGTGTGAAATTTCCTCTAAAATAGGAGAAGGTACGTCTATTGAAATATCTCTTCCTATTTAGGGAGCAAAGGGGAGTTGCCATTTGATCAAAATCTTATTAGTTGATGACCATGCTGTGGTAAGAAGCGGATTAAAGATGCTGTTAAATACAAATCCTGAGATGGAAGTGATCGGAGAAGCTTCTGAAGGAAATGAAGGAATCAAAAAGGCGTTAAAGCTTAAACCAAATGTAGTTGTAATGGATTTAAGCATGCCGCATGGTAAAGATGGTTTAACAGCGACCGGAGAATTAAAAAAGCAAATGCCTGAAGTTAATATCCTCATTTTAACGATGCATGATGATGAGGAATACTTATTCCGCGCAGTTCAGGCTGGAGCCTCTGGCTGTATTTTAAAAAGTGCTCCACATGATGAGTTAATGTCTGCAATCGAATCCGTTGCTAACGGTAATGCCTACCTCCATCCTGCTGCAACAAAGCGATTAATGGAAGAATACCTGGGCAGCCTCAAACATGGCAGTAATGATACCTATAATCTTTTATCAGATCGAGAAAAAGAAGTCCTTACACTTATTGCAAAAGGATATTCTAATAAAGAAATTGCTGAACAATTAGTGATCAGCGTAAAAACGGTGGAAACCCATAAAGGAAACCTAATGGAAAAACTGCAGATGAAAACGAGACCGGAATTGGTCGCATTTGCTGTTAAAAAGGGGTTATTAGGTTATGGTATTTAAGGAGTATTTTCAAGGATGACCGAAATTAAGGGAATATCACGGGTAAATGAAGTCTGTGAGGGATTAAGGAAAAGAAAATGCTGTGAATTTGTGGCTTTAGCACTTCAAAATGAGGTAGGACCTGATGTAAGGTGGCATTATGCTTCAGGTAATTTAAATGATAAATATAAAAGAATCACCGTCCGGTTTGGAAAAGGTATTGCTGGGAAAATTATTTCAAGCGGCAGTCCAATGATGCTAATAGATTTTCCGAATGATATTTATGGAAAGGTTACAGATCATCCTATTATGCTTGCAGAGAAACTTGTTTCCTGCTATGCGGTGCCTTTATTTTTTAATTCCTTACCAAAAGGTGTACTGCTAGTTGGAAAAAGGGAAACATACACATTCTCCGAAGACGATCAAGAAATGGTTCAGGATGCTGCCTTGGAATTAGAGCAGATATTACAAAACCAGATAATAGGCTAAAGGAGGATATGTATGGACAGAGACCGGCAGCAGAGCGAGTTTGCAAACCTTGAGTTAGAATTAAAAAAATCAATGCAGGAATTGATCGATATAAAGTTTGCTCTAGATGAATCTTCGATTGTGGCAATAACAGATTCAAAGGGTACAATTACATATATTAATGATCAATTTAGCCAAATATCTAAGTATTCAAAAGAAGAACTTCTAGGTCAGGATCACCGAATATTGAATTCCGGGTACCACTCAAACCGTTTTTTTAAAGAAATGTGGAAAACAATTGGATCGGGGAAGGTTTGGAAGGGCGAAATATGCAACCGTGCGAAAGATGGAACATTTTACTGGGTCGATACCACCATTGTTCCGTTTATGACTGATAAGGGAAAACCATATCAATATTTAGCAATCCGCTATGAAATTACCGAACGAAAGCGGGTAGAACAAGAATTGCAAAAAATGATGACAACGATTATCGATGTTCAGGAGGAAGAACGAAAGCGTTTGTCCCGGAACTTACATGACGGAATCGGTCAAAATTTATATTGTCATCTCATTACTATCAATCGACTGCTATCTGAAATAGATCATCCTCTGCTGAATCAAATGCAGAAAGAAGCCACCCAACTTATTGAGGAAATACGAGATATTTCATGGGAACTACGTCCTTCTGTATTAGATGATCTCGGACTTGTTCCTGCAATCCGCTCTTTTCTGTCTCGTTTTTCAGAAAACTATCATATCGATGTTTTTTTCGAGTGCGTACTCAATCGTCGCTTAGACATCAGCATTGAAATAACGATTTATCGTATCATACAAGAAGCATTAACGAATATTCGCAAGTATGCGGAAGTTTCCGATGCAAGTGTCACAATTAGAGAATCTGATGAAATTGTTAGGGTGATGATTGAGGATAAAGGAAAAGGATTTGAACTGGATTCCCAAACCCGTGGTGTGGGTTTATTTAGTATGGATGAAAGAGCACGGGCTGTTGGCGGAGAACTTACAATCAACTCTTTACCGGGTAAGGGAACAAGGATCATTCTAGAAGTCCCATCAACCCCGAAACAATAAAAATAGAACCAAGCATTCATGCCTGGTTCTATTTTTATTATCTAGCTTCAGCGCTTAAGCGTTAAAGCATTTCTAACTATATTTTAAATGAACTTTTTAAGGATACAATTCGGTTAAAGACCAGCTTATCAACGGTAGTATGTTTAGGATCTACATTGAAATAACCATGTCTAAAGAATTGAAATTTATCATGCGGCATACTTTCTCTCATATTAGGCTCAACAAATCCCTGTAATACAACAAGTGAATCTGGATTTACCTTGTCGAGGAAAGTCTTTTCCTCCTCCGCATTCTCCTCTTCCGTACTATCAAGAATCAATGGTTCGTATAAACGAAATTCTGCAGCAACAGAATTGTTAGCTTCCACCCAATGAATGGTGCCCTTTACTTTACGGCCGGTAAAGCCTGTGCCACTTTTGGTTAGTGGGTCATAGGTACAGCGCAGTTCAACTACTTCTCCGTTAATATCCTTAATTACCTCTTCACACTTAATAAAATAAGCGTGTTTTAGGCGAACTTCATTACCAGGGAAGAGGCGGAAATATTTAGCCGGAGGATTTTCCATGAAATCGTCTTTTTCAATATAAATCTCACGTGAAAATGGAATTTTCCTCATGCCCATTTCTGGAACCTCAGGATTAATCTCGGCGTCAAGTAACTCAATTTGACCTTCTGGATAATTCGTAATGACGACTTTTAAAGGATTTAGAATTCCCATTGTCCGCGGTGCCTTTAGCTTTAGGTCTTCTCTGACAAAGTGTTCGAGCATTTGAGAATCAACAGCTCCCGAACCTTTCGATACACCTGTTTCGCGGACAAAATTACGGATGGATTCAGGGGTAAATCCTTTGCGTCTCATGCCGGAAATAGTTGGCATCCGCGGGTCGTCCCAGCCGTCAACAAACCCTTCGTCAACGAGCTGCTTCAGTTTACGCTTGCTCATTACCGTGTTGGTCACGTTTAAGCGGCCAAATTCAATTTGCTGCGGCTTACTTGCCATTTCGCATTGTTCCACTACCCAGTTATAAAGTGGACGTTGGTCTTCAAACTCAACCGTACAAATGGAATGGGTGACGTCTTCAATCGCATCCTCTAGAGGGTGTGCAAATGCATACATCGGATAGATACACCACTTATCACCCGTGTTATGGTGTGTAGCGTGAGAAATTCGATAAATAACAGGATCACGTAAATTGATATTAGGAGACTTCATATCAATTTTGGCGCGAAGAACTTTTTCTCCATTTGCAAATTCTCCGTTGCGCATCCGTTGAAATAAATCTAGATTTTCCTCAATGGAACGATCACGATAAGGGCTTTCTTTACCAGGAGAGGTCAATGTACCGCGGTATTCACGAATTTCGTCAGCGGACAGGTCATCGACATATGCCAATCCCTTTTTTATTAAGAGCACTGCACGTTTGTACATTTCTTCAAAATAATCAGAAGCAAAGAATAAGTTATCCCACTCAAATCCAAGCCATTTCACATCTTCTTTAATCGAGTTTACATATTCGACATCTTCCTTTAACGGATTGGTGTCATCAAATCGTAAGTTGGTTTTTCCGTTAAATTCATCCGCCAATCCAAAGTTAATGATAATCGATTTAGCATGGCCGATATGTAAATATCCATTTGGCTCTGGAGGGAAACGAGTGATAATTTTATCATGCTTACCTGATTCCAAATCCTTGATCATAACATCTTTTATAAAATTAGAACCTAGATTGTCCACTCTATTCAACCTCTCTTTCATCTATATATACTACATATATAAATAACATAAATATTGATATTTTTCCATTGTACCCAACTAATGTGAAATTGGCAAAAAGAAAGCAAAAAGGCTACAATAAATGCTTATAGAGGGAATGAAAGGGGATATTATATGATTAATTTAGGTACAGTAGGAACTGGGTGGATTACAGCGTCCTTTATCGAGGCAGCAAAACTGAGCGGGAAACTAAAGTTAACGGCGGTCTATTCCCGGACAGAAGAAAAGGCAAAAGAACTTGCCGATACATATAACGCAGCACACTATTATTCTAATCTAGAGGAAATGGCAAAAAGCTCTGAAATTAAGGCTGTTTACATAGCTTCACCCAATTCAGTCCATTTCGAACAAGCACTTACTTTTTTAAAAAATAAAAAGCATGTTATTTGTGAAAAACCGATATTTTCAAATTCTGCCGAACTAGAAAAGGCGTATAAAACGGCTGAGGAGAATGGGGTTTATTTATTTGAAGCCATACGAAATATTCACACTCCTAACTTTCGGATACTAAAGGAAAAAATTCATCTGGCAGGCAATCTAAGAAGTGCCATGCTTCCCTATATACAGTATTCATCTAGATACGATGCATTTTTAAGAGGAGAGAACCCAAATATTTTCTCTAGTACTTTTTCAGGCGGCGCCCTGGTTGATTTAGGGGTTTATCCGCTTTATTTGGCTGTTGGGCTATTTGGGGAACCAAAGAAGGTTACTTATCAACCAGTTATCCTTTCAAGCGGTATCGATGGCAGCGGTACCCTGGTATTAGAGTATCAAGACTTTATCTGTACAATTCTATGTTCTAAGATATCTCATTCGATCATGCCATGTGAAATCCATGGAGAAAAGGGTACCTTCGTCCTCGAGGATGCGGCACCGATAACCGAAATAAAATTCATCGACAGCCACACAAAAGAGAGCGAAATCTTTAGCGTTGCTCAAGAAGATAAAGACATGGTCTATGAATGCATAAATATCGCCGAGATTATTGAAACAAAAGACGTTCATCAATATGAGAAGTTAAAGGAAATGAGTAAGATTGTGCTAAGAGTAACCGAAGAAGCAAGGAAAAAGAACAATATAGTATTTGGAGTAGAACGCTAGACTTTGTAGATAAATTTTAATAGTGTGTAGATATCTAAAAAATAAACAAAACAATTTTGTCTGTTTTAAGAATACGGTTGTGAATTCTTTATGAAAACGTTATTCTTGATGACTTTTATCACATACCCCAATTTCCTTCGTTCCTTATATTAAGGGTGAAGAAGATTGGAGGAATCGCAATGAAGTCGATGAACTGGTACAAGAAACAGTTGAAAAGAAAGCCGGTTCAAATAACACGATACGTAGTTCAAGGGATATTCTTGTTATTTTTACTATATGTCGGTGTCCGTTTTTATCAATTTTATATGCATTTTGAAACCCTTGGGGCAACACCTTTTGTTGAGAGACCAGCTGCAGTGGAAGGATTCCTGCCGATTAGTGCCCTAATGGCCTTAAAGGTTTGGCTTGCTACTGGAGATTTTGATGCCATTCATCCTGCAGGACTTGTTTTGTTAAGTTTTTTTGTTGGCGGTGCTGTCATTTTCCGAAGATCTTTTTGCAGCTGGATTTGTCCCATTGGAACATTCAGTGAGTGGATTGCAAGATTAGGGAAAAAACTGTTTAAAAGAAACTTCGAAGTACCCACATGGCTCGTTTGGCTGCTAACCCCCATTAAATACTTATTATTGCTGTTTTTCTTAGGGATGGTTATCGCCATCCCTACTTATGGTGCGATTGCTTTTCTCAATGAGCCATATAACAAAATCTCTGATATAAAAATGCTGACATTTTTCTTAGATATCAGTGGTTTTGGCTTAGGGTTTCTTATCATAATGTTTATGCTTTCCCTATTCTATAGGAACTTCTGGTGCCGATTCCTTTGCCCATATGGAGCGTTCATCGGGTTGGGCTCGATATTTAGAATATCAAAGGTCAGTAGAAATGAAGAGACCTGTACAAACTGTGAAATGTGCACCAAGGTATGCCCCTCAAGAGTAAAAGTGCACAAGGTCGAAACGGTAAATAACTTAAATTGTACGGCATGTATGGCCTGTGTAGAAGCATGTCCAGTGAAGGACACCTTGAACATGACCGTTGCAAATAAAAAGGTAAGTAAATGGTTTATACCAGTGTCATTCTTTGTGGCCTTCTTCTTAATTATCGGCTTTGCAAAACTAACAGGGCACTGGGAAACCTTCATCAGCTATGAGGAATGGAAAATCCTCATACCAGAAGCAAAATATATAGATTAATAGGCAAAAAGCTCAGAGAGCTGCAACAAATTATGTTTTTATATAATCAATTTCGTAAGAATCTATTTTCAAGCATTTGTGCGAAAATAGATTCTTTTTTTGTTTCTAATAACAGATAAGTTGCATCCCGCCCATTTTTTCATATATATAACTAAAAATAAAATGGGGTAGTACGGATGTCTAGAAGAAATACGGAACAGGAAAATTGGATTACCTACCTGCTTTCCTTATCCAGAATGGTTTATCTTTATCCAGCAGAAGTCAAAGAAATTGGCGGAAGTAAGTGGGGATATATCAATGATAAGGGGAATCTTGTTCTTCCGCCACAATATGAATCGGCAGGTGATTTTCAGGAAAATGGTTTAGCCATTGTTCAATTAAACAATCGTACAGGTATTATCGATAACAACGGGTATTTCATTGTGAAACCAAAATATGAAACAATCAGTCCTTTTTCGGAAGGTCGTGCCACAGCCATCGATGGCGAAGGCTTTACAGTATTAGATGAAAGTGGGAAGGAAATTACCTCAAAGGCATATTCCTTTATCGGGGATTATAAGGAAGGCAGAGCAGTTGCAGCCAATACGACCGAGAATGGTAAGTATGTATATGGTTATTTAAATAGAAGAGGAAATGAAGTCATTCCGCTGTCCTATGAAACTGCTAGTGACTTTCAGGATGGTAAAGCCCTTGTTAAATTAAAGGAGGGCAGCTATGCACTTATTGATCTAACAGGAAAAGTGTTGAATTCTTACTCTTATCCATTTGTGGGTGATTATCGAGAGGGCATGCTGGCATTTCGTAGAAGTAATGATGGAAAATGGGGGTACATGGACGAATCAGGTACAGTACTAATTGAACCGCAGTTTACGGGAACACAGCCGTTTATTGAAGAGAAAGCAATTGTAAATGTTGAAAATAATTATTATGGCCTGATAGATAGACAGGGAAAATTTATCATCAAACCCCAGTATGCTAGTTTGATAAATCTAGGAGAAAATCGATATGCACTTGGCAAAGCGCAAGATCCAGAAAGGCCATATCTTTTTCAAAAGTATGCAATAGCCGATTCTAATGGTCACATTTATACAGGGTTTATTTACAACGATGTTTCCCATTACAAGGATGGAATAGCATCAGCCTATAATGACGAAATGACTTTCCTTATTGATAAGCGTGGTCAGAGATTGGGTCACCTTCCAAAGGTGCAAGGCAGCGGATCATTAGCATTTGTTAAATCTTTAATAAAGGGAGATATCGATCTTCGTGTTCTTTACTTCGATAAAAAAGGCGAGTTAATTTGGAAACAAAATACTATTATTCCTTTAAACGACGATTATTCTGTTATTGAAAACAAATTCAAACCCAATAAAGATTATTTAGTCTACTATCCACAGTTAAAGGGTATTGAAAATCTTGAGAGTGTTAATCAAAAATTGAAGGAACTTTCTGGTGTGAAGCCAGTCCCTCAACATACGCAGTTGGAATCAAGCTACGCAGGCGATTTCGACGTAAGCTTTTATAAGAATAACCTGGTTGTCATTGAGATAAACGGCTATGATTATCCTTTTGGCGCAGCGCATGGGATGCCTGTAAAAAAGTATGCCCATATTGACCTAAAAACGGGAAGGTTTTACGAACTTAAAGATTTGTTTATGTCAGGGGCAGATTATGTAAAAGAAATCAGTGAGATTATTGGAGACAAACTAAAAAATGATAATCAATATTCATATGTTTTCCCGGATGCCTATAAAGGAATAAAAACAGACCAGCCCTTTTTTATTAGCGAAGGAGCAGTAAACCTATACTTTGAACCTTATGAAATCGCCCCTTATGCAGCAGGGTTTCCAACCTTCACCATATCTTTTGAAGAAATAAACAGCATCATCAATAAAAATGGAGACTTTTGGCGTTCCTTTCATTAATTGACAACACCAGGATAGCGATATATTTTTAACATAGGCTAATAAAATGCTGTCTAGGGAGTGGAATGGATGAAAATAATTGATATTTCCAGAAGGCTTGAAAATGGAATGCCAGTTTGGCCTGGAGATACACCTTTTCATTATGAGGTGTCATGGTCGAAAGCAGAAAGCGGGTCTGTAAACGTAGGGAGCCTTTCACTGAGCGCCCATACGGGGACGCATGTCGATGCACCTTTTCATTTTGATGATGCTGGAAAAAGAATCATTGAATTGGATCTCGAATTATACATTGGACCTGCAAGGGTTCTCGATATGACTGGGAAGGATAGTATAGGAGCTAAGGATTTAGAGAATGTAGATTTAGAAGGTATCCAAAGAGTGTTGTTTCGAACGTTATCATGGAAAAACGATGCGGAATTTCCAGAAAAAATACCCCATTTGGAAGCGGACCTTGGTCCATTTTTAGCGAAGAGTGGAATACGGCTCATTGGGGTAGATGTTCCATCCGTAGACCCTATTGATAGCAAAGACCTGCATGCTCATCATAGTTTGAATGAAAATGGGATTCACATTCTTGAATCGGTTCTTTTAGATGAAGTGGAACCAGGTGATTATGAATTAATTGCATTGCCGCTGCCATTGGTTGAAGGCGATGGAAGTCCGGTAAGGGCAATATTACGTCCAATTTAAAAAAGCAGCGGGAGTTAATTTCCGCTGCTTCTTTTCATGAAATACTTAACATAAAACCTATATAGCCTGTAAGGATAAATAATAAGCTCATTAATAGTGCCAAAGCTTTTGGAGCTTTTTTTATAAAAGTTACTATGACTAACGCCAGGAAAAAGATAGCGAGTAGAAATAGCGTTATTGAAATAATTCCAGGGGTAAATTCAATTGGGAATTTTATTTGACCTGGGTGGAAAAAGGAAAACAGTTTGGAAGCACCTTCGGCTCTAAGCATCGAACTAAGTTCATGAGGTGGTGAGGCTTGTCCTAATGCACCAGTAATAGAAAAAACCACTAATACAATTATACTTTCCAGCTTTGCCCATGGAAGTGGATTATAGAAAGGATCATTTTTGAGTCTCTTCCGAATCAAAAAGCTATTGATAAAGGCGAATGCTAGTAATGGCAAAATGGCGATATGTTTGATTAATAATGTCTGACCATAGGAAATCGCCGTTACACTAACATAATCGGACAATTCCATATGAAAAGTCATTAAGGATATCCCTGTTATGGTTGTGGTAACGAAACATAATATAGCAACAGGTGAAAACCACTTTAAGAATTTTAACCAATGATCATGGTTCTGTGAAAACCAGCTCACCACTAACAGAATACCAACCCAAGTCGTTATCGCCAAAAAATGGGCGGTGTGTATAAGGAAACCGGCCATTTTGGATAATGAGGCTGCATGACTGGACCAGCCAAGAGATGCGATTAAAATAAGTGTAAATGCTAGACCGGTCAAAGAGAATAACGGTTTTTGTTCAAGTTTAATCGGAATTAGATAAATGAATAGTATCAACGAAATAATCCCCGTACTAATCCATGTCTTACCAACCTCGAAATTTGTTAACACAGACTCAAGAGTATAGGCTAAACCTAGGTCTTCATATAAATAAAGAACAATTTTTAAAACCGGTAAAAATGAAAATAGTGCTATCCCTAAGCTAGCACCCAATAGTACAATTTTGGGGATTTTAATTTCAGGCCGTACCGATTTGGGTACAAGATTAAGAATAAAGCTTCCTAGTAATAACGAAAAACAACTATAAAGTAATGCCTCACTTACAATACCTGCAATAAACATCTAGACTTGTTTCCTCCTAAATATCAACCAATAGCTTCCGAAGCCCAAAACAATAATCAACCCAATAAGCGCTGGAAGTAAATAATTCATGACTTTAGGTTCATCTAAAGCTGCTTCTTTTACTTCTGTTGCTTGATCTTTCATTACCGTCTCTGTGTCTGCAGCAGATGTCGTTTCTGCAGTCGTCACCTCAGCAGATGGTGGTTCTGTCTCGCTTTGTTCCGGAACTCCTGCACTCTCAGGAAGCTGTATAGTGAAAGGAATTTCGCCCTCAAGAGGATGACCATCTTCTCCAATTATTTTCCAATTAATCGTATACGCTCCATTAGTAAGGTTGTCTTCTACATTGGCGATTAACTGATTTCCACTAATGGATACTTCAGAAAGTGGAATAGAGTTATTTTTTTTATCATTTAAGGTAAAAGAGCTAGTAGGTTCAATTGCTGTTTCAAACGTTAGCGTGATGGCTTTAAGTGACTCAGTTACAATTTCTCCATTTTTTGGGGAAGAGTCTTCCAAATGCGAATGTGCAAATACATTTGCCCCAAAAATAAAGAACAACAATGAGGACAGAAGAGCAATTTTATTTAACATCATTTTCAACTCCGATATATTGTTATCTTACTGTTCTTCATTCTACCATTAAATCAAAGCGCTTATATCAAATTCAAGATAATGTTCACAATACGTTCAAAAATAGTATTTTTTCTACAGTTAAGGTATTTATCAACCAACCCTATTTAAAAACATGCTCGGTGCGTGATTTAAATCAATTCTTTAAAATGAAAAGGATGTTACACTTGGTAAAAAACTTGGGAGATGAAATAATGAGCAGCTTTCAAATAGAAGGACAAAGAGCGGTCATAGATATTCGTGAGAGAGTCTTAAAGGGGGAACATCCACGCAGAGAGATCTTAAATTTTGTGAAAACAGCTCCGGTTGGGACTATATTTAAAATTCATTTACCTCACCGAGGAGAACCGTTGGTTGCTACTTTTCAATCTCTAGGCATGAATGCAATCGTCAACGAAGTCGAACTTGCACACTTCCGATTGATGGCCATTAAAATGAATGAAATTTAGATAAATTTAGAATTGCCATTATGGAAAGGGGATATTCAAAGTGAGTATGATTCAGTTATCTCTAAATGATGTTGCCTGCTCTGGATGTATTGGGAAAATAAAAAGGAAAATAAAGAGATATAACGGGATAGAAAAGGTAAGGATTTTAGCTGGAAGTGGAAAAATTGAAATTAACTATAATGAATCAATCATAGAATCGGAAGAAATAAATTCTACCATTCATAAATTGGCGGTCCGAACATTTGATTAATATGTGATTTGAAGCGAAAACCCATTCCGTCCTTAGGAATGGGTTTTTTATGGACACAATTTACTAAATAGGTTAGTATCAGAGGAATGACTGGATATAATATGAAGAAATGAGATAAACAAAAGGAGTCCAAAATGTTAAATACCTTACACCCTTTTTTACAGGAAAACTGGGAAAAGTCCGGATTTCAACAACCCACTTCTATTCAAGATACAGCAATTCCACTGATTCTTGAAGGAAAAGATTTAATTGCTGAATCTCCAACTGGTACGGGCAAGACACTTGCTTATTTACTGCCATTATTAAATAAAGTTGAACCTAATTCACAGTCCTTACAAGCTGTAGTTTTAGCGTCATCGCAGGAATTAGTTATGCAGGTTTATCAAGAATTTCAAAAGTGGTCAGAAGGCAGTGGAATAAGAGGCACCTCCATAATTGGCGGAGCTAACGTAAAACGCCAGCTTGAAAAATTGAAAAAGCGGCCTCATGTCATTTTTGCTACACCAGGTAGATTATTTGAATTAATCAAACAGAAAAAAGTAAAAATGCACGAAGTGAAGCTAGTCGTTTTAGATGAGGGAGATCAGCTGCTCATTCCAGAACATCTCAACACAGTGAATAATATTGTTAAATCGACGATGGGTGACCGCCAGGTGGTCTTATTCTCGGCAACGATGAAAGCTGGAACAGAGAAATTAGCAAAGGAAATAACGAAGGAGCCCGAAATACTTCGAATAGAAAAGGATGAGCTTGCTTCCTCTGGAGAGGTGGAGCATATTTATTTTTCTGCCGAGCCTAGAGATAAGATTAAGTTATTGGAAAAAATTGCTCGTTTAGATAACATCAAAGCCTTAGCATTTATTAATGATATTGGGGAAATTCAAGTTTTTAAAGAAAAGTTCAATTTTAAAGAGTTATCAACAGGAATTCTACATAGTGATATGAAGAAGTTAGAACGCCAGGCGGAGCTCAAGGCTTTCCGTGATGGCAAAACAAAAATGCTGATTGCTACAGATGTAGCGGCACGTGGTTTAGATATTCAAGGGGTTACTCATGTTGTCCATGTGGATTTCCCTAGAGATATTGCTCAATATGTGCATAGAGCTGGCAGAACAGGAAGAATGGGAGCAAATGGTACCGTTATTTCCTTAGTAACGGAGCGGGAAGAACGTGAATTAAAGCGTTACTGTCAAGAATTAAACGTTACGCCTAGTAAAAGAATATTCTTTAAAGGGCAAATTGCTGAACCAGAACAAAAGGCTCGTCGTTAAAAGGCAGGGGAATATCCTCTGCCTTTTTTATAATTGCTGGATTTTTCATTCTATTATAAAATTTATCATATTGGGGGGGAAGAAATATGGAAAATCCGAAGTTAACTAAATACATCGATCATTGGATTGAGGAAGCGACCATCACTCAAATGCAGGAGCAAATGGCATCGGGAGAGCTTACATCTAAAGAACTTGTATTGATGTATCTACATAGAATTTCTGTTTATGATAAAACCATCCACTCAATCCTGGAGGTCAACCCAGATGCGCTGTATATCGCGTCTGCACTTGATGCTGAACGGAAAGAAACGGGACCGCGCAGTGCATTGCACGGTATTCCCATTTTGATAAAAGACAATATTGATACTGCTGATAAAATGCATACTAGCGCCGGTTCTTTAGCATTAAAGGATTCCGTTGCGCAAAGAGATTCTTATGTGGCGGAACAGCTTCGCGCTGCAGGAGCAGTAATCCTTGGTAAAACGAATATGACAGAGTGGGCTAACTTTATGGCCTATGGGATGAAAAGCGGCTATAGCTCACGCGGTGGTCAGGTATTAAATCCTTATGGCCCTGGACAATTCGATGTTGGCGGCTCAAGCTCGGGTTCTGGTGCGGCCATAGCTGCGAATTTAGCAGCTGCTGCGATTGGAACGGAAACGTCTGGATCGATTTTAAATCCATCCTGCCAAAACTCACTCGTCGGAATCAAACCGACAGTTGGTCTAATCAGCAGGAGAGGGATCATACCGATTGCTCATACCCAGGATACAGCCGGACCAATGGCTAGGAATGTCAGAGATGCGGCCATTCTTTTGAATGCATTGACAGGAAGGGATGAAGAAGATCCAATAACAAAAACGAATCCACTAGCTGAGAAAGACTTTACCGAACATTTACGTAAAGACGGACTCAAGGGCAAACGGATTGGCATTGCCTTAGATGGTTTCACAGAACATTTAAATGAAGAAATACTTAAGATTTTCCATGACGCTGTCGCGGTTTTGGAGGCAGCTGGTGCAGAGATTATTGAACATATAGACATTCCATCTGCGAATGGCAAATGGCGGTATGACGTATTAACTTATGAATTTAAACCTGACTTAAACGCATATTTAAACAAACTTCATCCATCTATACCAATTAGAACATTGAATGATTTAATTCAATTTAATAAGGAAAATGAGGAATCAATGCTTAAGTATGGACAGGAAGTCCTGATTCAATCCGATTCAACAAGTGGTTCTTTAACGGAAGCGGATTATGTGAATTCGTTGGAATTTGATCTGTATCATTCCACTGAGCAAGGAATTGATTATGCGCTTGAGAAGTATCAATTAGATGTTATTCTGTTTCCTAGTGAAGAGGCCTCACATATTAGTGCGAAAGCTGGCTACCCGACCATTGCAGTTCCTGCTGGTTATACATCTGTCGGAGAACCTGTTGGTATTACTTTTGCCGGAAGCGCTTTTAGTGAACCAACGTTGATTGAATCGGCTTTTGCGTTCGAACAATTAACAAAGTTCCGTAAAGCACCAGTTCTAGTGGGAGAATAACTTCATTTATTTTCACTCATACTATTTATGTATTCTCTAAAAAGGAGATGATAGTATGGGTAGACAAAAACTCGGTAACGCCAATGCTCAGCGGAATAACAATCGTAAAGAGGCAATGAGAACGCCTGAAGAACTGGTTGAATTTGAAACTGGAGAAAAATTAAAACGTAACCGTCCACATGGCAAATAAAGGAAACGCCTCCCGTACAGGAGGCGTTTTATTATTCTTTTTACTCGTTGCCAACAGACTTGAGTGCCTTTTTTGCTGGTCCTTCGATTACTTCTCCATTATAAGCAAACCGCGAACCGTGACATGGGCAGTCCCATGATTTTTCTGCATGATTCCATTCACATTCACAGCCCAAATGTGTACAAGTGGTATCAACAATATAAAGCTTCCCGTTTTCATCCTTATAGGCGCCTGCACGCTGCCCTTTATGCATGACAACAGAACCTTCACCATTCACTAAATCCCCAGGATCCTTTGGTACAAACTCAAGTTTTCCTTTAATTAGGTGTTTGGCCACATCTGCATTGGTTGAAATAAACGATTTAATATCTGGGTCAGCATCAAAACGTGATGGATTATATAGTTCCTTATATGGGTTATCGCGATTTAAAACATAATCAGTAAGAAGATGGCCAGCCAAAATTCCCGTAGTCATTCCCCATTTTTTATAGCCTGTTGCTACTAAAATATTTTCTTTATCTCGTGTCAATGGACCGATGTATGGTACCTTGTCCAATGTCATCATATCTTGTGCTGACCAACGGTAGTGATATTCGGAAAGGCCAAACACATCTTTTGCAAATGACTCAAGTGCAACATAATGGCTGAGCGTATCAACACCCTGACCTGTTTTGTGATTTTCGCCGCCAAGAATAAGGAGATTACCCCCCTCAATAGGTGTATAGCGAATGGAGCGTGACGGACTGTCAGCGCTAATATACATTCCGCCAGGGTATTCCTGATTAGTTTTTATTCCGATGGCGTAAGATCTTTCCGCATACATCCTTGCAAAATAGAGACCTGGTTTATCATAGAATGGGAAATGGGAGGCAATAATGACCTGTTTGCATGCCACTTTATGTCCGCCCTTTATCTTAACTTTTGGCTGCGCAGTTTCAACATCCTCAATCCCTGCTGCAACTGAATTTTCATAAACCTGACACCCAGCTTTAACCGCCTCTTCTAAAAGTCCCTTTAAGAATTTCAGCGGATGATATTGAGCCTGATTGCGCATTAATAGCGCAGATTTTATTTGAATATCAAATGGAATATTTCCAACTAAGTCACCATCAATCCCGAGCCTTTGATAAGCAGACATTTCCGTTTCAAGTTTCTTATCATATTGATCACTTGTTGCATAAACAAAAGCATCTTGCTTGCTAAAATCACAATCTATTCCTTTTTCGTTTGAGGTATTCTCAACGAATTTGATGGCATTAGAAGTGGATTCAAAATATAACTTAGCCTTTTCTTCGCAGAAATGGCTGATTAATTCATCGTATATCAATCCATGCTGAGCAGTGAGCTTTGCGGTTGTATGTCCCGTAGTCCCGTTTAACACTCCTCCAGCTTCAATTATTGCAACTTTAACACCTTCTTTTGCTAGCAAATAAGCAGCAGTAATACCTGTTATACCTGCACCGACAATCGCAACGTCAACTGTAGTATCCTCATTCAATTTTTCAAATGTTGGTAAGTCTATTTCACGCCAATACGTTCTGGGAAATTGGTTGGTGCTTTCAGATGAACTCATATGTCTTCCTCCAGTATTATATTCATATGATTAATTTTTCCAATTAGATTGAAATCATGTAATGGTTATCAAAGAATTAATATAATAAATAAGAACCCTGGAGAAACCAGGGTTCTTTGCATAATAGATCAATCCATATCCTTTTTAACCGGGTCAATACGGGTGGAGTCTTCAGAGTTAAGTGTTTCTCTTAAAAAATAAACCATTGTACCCCCAACAAAACCAAGACAAATGATAAACCCAATGGCAGTGACCCACCATTCAGCCATTCAAATCCCCCCTTTCATTGTCCAGCTACAGGCGCCATCGGCTCGAGGTCATAAGCCAATCCGTCAAGAAGGTTAAAGAGCAACCTTCATGCCGGCTCGTCTTATGCTTGTCGCCGATAAGCAGGCGCCTTCCGCTTTCCTAATGTGTATGCGAAAGGGGGAGCATTCTATTATTTATTTTTTCTTTTCTAAGTCTGCATAATAATCTACCTTCTTAATATTTACCCCGACAAACGTTTCAATAATGGATTGCCCGCCTGCGATTGAAAAAATCAAAATGATCACAAACGTTACCCGGGGAAAAAGAAGATATCCGCCTCCAAGAAATATCGCACTCCAAACGCCGGCACACCAATAACATTTCAGTAAATACCCAAACATGCCTTTTGGTACTTCCTTTGTTTCAATTCCATGATTGGTTTCTACTTTCACTTTCTTCATAAATGGCTTACGTATAAATTCAGTAATCTTATCAAAAACAATTAAATGGGTTAATCGATAGCTAGCCAAAATTAACATGACATAGGTAATCCATGAAATGTCTCTCACACTTTTTCCTCCACACTTTACATAAAAAATTTTATTTTGACACTCTGTATATTTTGAACCTGAAATCAAAAATATATATCGGAGGAGGCGTAAAAATGAAAAAATCATTTTGGTTAAGTTTACTGTTTTTACTATCACTATTGAGTATTCCAAGCATGTCATTTGCCCAGCAGATTTATACTGTACAGCCTGGCGATTCACTATGGAAAATCGCTGTTCGTTACCAAGTCGGGATTTCGGAAATCATTTCAGCAAATCCACAATTTAGGAATCCAAATCTTATTTATCCAGGAAATAAGGTGAATATTCCTAACTATGACGCAACAAAAAGCATTGAAAGCCAAGTTGTCCAATTAACGAATCAAGAGCGGGCAAAAAATGGATTAAAGGCCTTAACTCAAGATTGGGAACTCTCCAGAGTGGCACGTTATAAGTCGATGGACATGAGGGATAAAAACTATTTCAGTCATACTAGTCCGACTTACGGCAGTCCATTTACCATGATGAAGAATTTCGGAATCACCTATCGCTCCGCAGGCGAAAATATTGCAGCAGGTCAAACAACTGCTCAGGAAGTTGTTCGAGCTTGGATGAACAGCCCGGGCCATCGCGCCAATATACTAAGTGGAAATTATACGCATATAGGTGTTGGATACGCACAAGGCGGATCACAAAGACATTATTGGACACAAATGTTTATCTCAAAATAATCACAAGAAGGGTCAGTTCCTGACAAGGGACTGACCCTTTCTACGTCTTAAGACCGATATGAAAATAAAGCGCTGGTTCGTTATGAGGAATTTAGAATAGAGGTAAGATGAAATCAAGATAAAGAAAGGAGGAAATAAACAATGAAAAAATTTGGATTATTACTTGCAGGTGGAATTGCAGCGATTATTTTACTTTCATCTATAGGTCCGATGATAGGATTACTAATTGGTCTTGCGATTCTGTACTTCATTTTCAAACAGTTCCTAAAGGCTGATTCCACTGGAAGAAAGGTTGTTTTGGGGATTATCGGATTTTTTGTCTTAATCGCCTCTATTCATAACGCACCGGCTATTATTGGTGTTGTTGCTGCCTATGTACTTTATCTTGTTTATAAAAACTGGAATAGCAGCAAAAAGAAATTTGTAAAAGAGGATACAGACCCGTTTGTAAATTTTGAAAGGCAATGGAATGAAATAAACAACTAAATTTAAGGAGAGATAAAGATGACAAACCTATTAACACGAATTAAAGATACGATTATGGCAGATTTACATGCTGCAGTGGATCAAAAAGAAAAGCAAAATCCAATTTCCCTTCTTAACCAATATCTTCGTCAATGTGAGCAAGAGACTGAAAAAGTGAGAAAGCTTGTGGAACGTCAATACGCACTGAAAGATGAATTTACTAGAGAATATTCTCAAGCAGTGGAATTGGCTGAAAAGAGGAAATATCAGGCGGAAATCGCCTCTAAAGCAGGTGAAACCGAGCTGTATGAATTTGCAACAGCAGAACATCAGCAATTCTCAAGCCGTGTTGAACGTCTTGGGACTTCACTAGAGCATGTGAAAGAACAGCTTAGTCAATTAGAAAGAAAATATGAGGAAATGAAACATAAGTTAAAAGATATGCAAATCCGCCGCTTGGAATTAATGGGCCGTGAAAATGTTACCCGTGCCAATCATCGCATGAATCAAGTGATGGACTCAAATCATACGTCTAACAATGTAAACGCACGTTTCCAAGAAATTGATTCTTACTTAGATCGTTTAGATCATCAAGTGAAAAGTTCATATTACCGCGATACCATTGATGCAAGAATTGCCCAGTTAGAAAAAGAAATGAAATTGGAAGAAAGCAAGTCCATTTAATAACCAAAACATGGTATTCTAAAAAGGTGCAGCATGCTGCACCTTTTGGCCTAACTATCAAACAGATTAAAGTGAAGGGGAGGGGTGGCCAGATGTTTAAAAATACAAAGAATAATTATACAGAATGGTTAGTTATCATTGGGGTTGTCGTTCTCTTGCTAGAGGTTTTGTTTTTTAGCAGTGGTCTTGTTTTCTCCCTTTTATTATCTTGTGGAATGATTTATTTAGGTCGAAAAAGAACAGGAAAAAAATTTGGTAAGTTTCTTTTCTTCGCTGGTATCATTTTATTAATCATCCAAGTATTTAGCATGATGACCTTTAAGTTTTTATTACTGGCTATTCTCTTACATTTTATTATTCAATATTTTAACTCTAAAAAGAATCCAAATAAAATTACATTAGATATCAAAGAATCAGAGCAGGCTCAGAAAGAAGAAACGCTGATTAAGACCAAGCCGCTCTTCGAAAATATATTTTTGGGACAGCAAAAAACTCCTGGCAGTGTTTATGAATGGAATGACATTAACATTCAATCTGGTATTGGAGATACCATCATAGATTTAAGTTATACTGTTTTGCCGAAGGGTGAAACCATTATCTTTATCCGAAATGTCATTGGCAATATACAAATCCAAATACCTTATGAAGTAGAAGTAAGCGTTCAGCATTCTTGTATTGTTGGTTCTACTACTGTTTTTGAAAATCATCAGGCTCAGGTTTTTAACCAAGCTTTCCACCTTAAGACTGCGGGCTATGACCAGGCGGAGCAAAAGGTTAAAATCTTTACCTCCTTGTTGGTGGGCAATTTAGAGGTGAGCCGGATATGAGCACGATCCAAAGGCAGGTTGTATGGAATATCGCTTCTTCAGTCATGATTGCTCTCGTGGTGTCCGCTGTCTTTATCATTGTTTTTCCAATTTCGGATTGGTCTGAACTATGGAATCGGCATTTTATGGATATCCCATTTATCATATTTATTCCGGCATTCAGTATTGCGTTTGGTATCCTATTGGGCGTTTTTTCAGGTATATTCTGGAGAAGACAGTTCCAGGCTGTAGAACATTCATTACATCAGTTAGAACAGGGGAAACAAATTGGTTCTGATGGAAAACAGGCCATTTCAGAAATGGAAAGTATAGCAGATCAAATTGATAAGATAAGCAGGCAAATGTCTGAACAAGCCAAGCTTTCACAACGATTGGCTACAGAGAAGGTTGAAAATCAGGAAGCGAGGATTCAAGAAATAATTGAACAGGAACGAAACCGTCTCGCCCGTGAATTACATGATTCCGTCAGTCAGCAATTATTTGCTGCTTCAATGATGATGTCGGCCATCAATACAACAAGACAAGGTGCGAATGAAGAGGATAGGGAAGCGAAACAGTTGAAAATGGTGGAAGGGATGATTCATCAATCACAACTTGAAATGCGTGCCCTGCTTCTTCATTTGCGGCCAGTTGCATTAAAAAATAAAACACTGCAAGAAGGAATGGAAGAGTTACTAATCGAATTATCACAGAAAGTAACAATGGAAATTAAGTGGAAGGTTGAAGCATTTCCACTTGATAAAGGAATTGAGGATCATCTATTCCGTATCCTTCAGGAGTCGGTATCCAATACACTAAGGCATTCAAAGGCGAATAAACTTGAAGTGTTATTGATTAAGCGGGATGATCTAGTCATATTAAGAATTGTTGATGATGGAGTTGGGTTTGAAGTCGAAACAAAAAAGGCCGGTTCTTATGGTATGCAGAATATGCACGAGCGGGCCCTTGAAGTTGGAGGCACATTCAAGGTCATTAGTGTACAGAGTAAAGGTACAAGGCTGGAAGTAAAGGTACCTGTTATGACAAATGGAGATGGTGTAAATGATTAGAGTAGTATTTGTCGATGATCATGAGATGGTAAGAATTGGAGTTTCTGCTTATTTATCAGCACAGCCAGACATCGAAGTCGTAGGTGAGGCAGCTGATGGAAAAAAAGGTGTGGAACTGGCACTTGAGCTAAGACCGGATATTATTTTAATGGATTTAGTCATGAAGGAAATGGACGGGATTGAAGCAACAAAGCAAATCATTGAAAATTGGCCTGAGGCAAAAGTGATCATCGTCACAAGCTTTTTGGACGATGAAAAAGTTTATCCTGCACTAGAAGCAGGTGCAACTAGTTATATGCTAAAAACATCAAAAGCAGATGAAATTGCAAATGCAGTTCGTGCTACATATCATGGTCAGTCTGTCCTTGAGCCTGAAGTAACAGGAAAAATGATGGTGAAAATGCGCCAGAAACAGCAGCATCTGCCACATGAAGAACTCACCAGCCGGGAAATGGAAATATTAATGCTAATGGCAGAGGGAAAAACCAACCAAGACATCGCTGACGAACTATATATCGCATTAAAAACCGTAAAAACCCATGTCAGTAACATTTTAAGTAAACTAAACGTCCAAGACCGAACACAGGCAGTCATATACGCATTCAAACATTCGTTAATAAAATAAAGCTAAAAAGGACTGATTAAGTCCTTTTTTTTATTGAATCAGCTCTATAAGTACTTATGATAGATATAGTATAATCGTATTATGGTATATTACACAATTTTTTGTAGAAAAAGATAATAATATATAAAATCTTGTATAATATTGAAAAGCGTATTTGTACCTCTTATTTTTCTAAAATATTTACTAGTCGATGGGGGTAATACTGTGCCAAATAAATATTTTCTTTTCCTTTTAATCCTTTTCATTTTAAGCGGTTGTGGCGAAATTGGGAATAAATCAGCAAAGTATGAAATTGTTTATAATGGAGAAGTAAATAGCCAAAAGAAGACAGTTGAACATAAGGAACCAAGAAAAGATGGAGCATACACAATTGCACTTGTAACTAAAATCGAGGGAGCGCCTTACTTCAATGCTGCGAAAATTGGTGCACTAGAAGCGGGAGAAGACCTAGGCGTAAATGTTCTTTTTAAAGGTCCTTCGACGTCTAGCTGGGAGGAGCAGGAACAAATTATAGAAGAATGGATTGGGCAAAATGTAGATTGTATTGCGGTTGCTGCTAACGATCCTGAAAAATTAGGCACAGTATTGCAAAGGGCAAGAGATAGTGGAATAAAAGTGATCACGTGGGATTCAGATACGAATCCGGAGTACCGAAGTTTCTTTATTAATATGGTTGACCCCGAAATATTAGGCCGGCATATTTTGGACACGCTTGCATGGGAGGTCAATGAGCAGGGAAACTATGCGATTATGACGGGTTCGCCCACTGCAGCAAATTTAAATGATTGGATTAAGTGGATTAAAATCCATAATGCGGAATACTACCCGAATATGAATTTGGTTGAAATAGTACCTACAAATGAAGATAAAGACAAAGCCTATTTAGTTGCAAAAAACTTATTACAAAAGTACCCGGATTTAAAAGGGATTATTGGAGTTTCCACCCTTAATCCGCCTGCGGCTGCGTATGCTGTAAAAGAGGCCGGAAAGATCGGTAAAATAAAGGTGGTGGGCGTATCATCACCCCAATTAATGAAATCTGCCTTAAAAGATGGAGCTGCCCAAACGGTCACACTATGGAGTCCTCAAAAATTGGGGTATTTAACGGTTAGGTTGGCAAAAGATTTACTGGATGGGGAAACACCTTATAGCGGACAAAAGATTCGGAAAATTGGGGTAATTGAGTTTGACAACAATATAGTTATAATGGATCAGCCTATTGATATTACAAAGGAAAATGTTGATCAGTATGATTTTTAAACATAATAAACAAATACAAATTAATAATATAAGATTATCGACCAAATTGATTATTACGTATGTCTTACTAACGGTCATTCCGATGGCGTTATTAGGAATAGTCATGTATAACCAATATTCCAAGTCGATCGAGGTTCAGGTCGGAGAATATATTCCACAATTATTAAGTCAAGCCAATAATAATATAGAAAACGAGATTGGGAAACTTGAAAACTTATCTGAACTTATCTATAGCTCAGGGGAAGTTATGGAAGTACTAAGGAATAATCGTGATCAAAATAAATCGTCACTTCGGCAAGGACAGTATACGGTCCAAAGTTATTTGACGAACATTTATCTAAATTCCAATAATCCTGATATTTTGGGCGCCTTTTTAGTATCAAATAATCGGTTATTTGCCAGCACACGAACTTCTTATGAGGGATTCAGTTTTAAAGACCGTTCTTATGAATACCAAATAGATTTTCCACAAGCGGAAGGTATGGAGTTACTGCTCCCATCTCAGCTTAATTTAACATTTAAAAACAACCCATCTTATTTTTTACTAGCTAAACAAATAACAGATTTTGATAATAGAAAGAATTTAGGCACCTTATATGTAGCTGTTAATGTGACCTTTTTCGAGAAATTTCTTGAAGACTTGCAAAGGAAAGAAAATACCACGATGTGGCTCATGGATCAACAAGGGGATATAATTTATCACACTAATAACCAGGAAATCGGGAAAAAGGTGGAAGCCATACATGAATATCCACTATTGAATGGCAGTTTCCGTATGAATAGTTATGGTCAGAAAACCCTGATTAGTTTAGGGGAAGCAAAGGAATTTCCTTGGATTCTCGCACACAGTATTCCATTGAAAAATTTAAAAGAACAAACGGGCAGTGTTCGGAATGTGACCGTGTTCCTCTTTATTATCGTTATTTGTATCACAACACTTATTTCAATTTTTTTAGCATGGACCGTGACAAGACCTATTAAACAATTAAGTAGAATCATGAAAGATGTTGAGACAGGAAATTTTAGCGTAGAAGTACCAATTCATTCAGGTGATGAGGTGGGAATGCTTGCAACTAGTTTTCGCACGATGCTTACAAAAATACGGGAATTGATTCAAAAAAACTACCTGATTGAGATTCGTCAAAAAAACGCGGAATTATACGCTTTGCAATCCCAGATTAATCCCCACTTTATGTACAATACATTAGAAACAATTGGGATGGCGGTTGAAGATGGGGAGCGGGAGCAGGTCGTTCGAATGATTACTATTTTAGGAAGAATGATGAGGTTTTCGATTAGCAATAAAGACAGTCTCATTCCTATTTCTAGTGAAGTTCAGCATATTCAAGACTATTTGAATATACAAAAGTTCAGGTTTGAAGATCGGTTATCCTTTATAATTCGTGAAGATGTCGATAGTAGCAAGTACTATACCCCAAAATTTTTACTGCAGCCAATCATTGAAAATGCTATCAAATATGGTTTAGAGAGAAGAAAAGAACTGGTTATTGAGATAGAAGTCGTGGAAGAACAACTTGAAGAAGGACCCACAGCTATACTTTTTATTATTAGAGATAATGGACCAGGTGTTGATGAGGCTACATTGGTCAAGCTTAGAAAATTGTTATCTTCTGATCCAATGAAAAGGAGAGATTCCGGTTTTGGTATTATTAATGTATATGCAAGGATTGCGATGATGTTTGGAGAAAACTACGGTTTGCTGCTCAAGAGTGAAATAGATAAAGGAACGGAAGTCGTAATAAGAATTCCTAAAACTATTGAAGCTAATATAGCTAATTTCGCGAGGGGGAGCGCACAGTGAGAGGAATTAAAACGGTAATTGTAGATGACGAGCCAAGAATTAGGAATGGAATTGAAAGACTGGTTGTTTCAAATGGGGAAGAGTGGGAAGTAATAGGTGTATTTTCGGATGGACAGGCAGCGTATGAAGCGATTGTGAATCAATTTGAATCGATTGATTTATTAATAACGGACGTTCAAATGCCTATTATGGATGGCTTAACTTTGATCAAAAAATTAAACAGCGAGTCACATGATTTTTTTACCATGTTTATTAGTGGCTATGATGACTTCAAGTATTTACAAGAAGCCATCCGCGAAGGGGCAATCGATTATATTTTAAAACCAATCGATAGGGACAAATTTCAATTACAATTAGATGAAGTAAAAGAAAGAATTAGGAATAAACAAAAAGAAGAAGAAAGACGGAAAGACATCGAGGAAAGGGCACTACAACTTACGTATGCCAAACAAATTCACCATTTAAGTGAATTGACATGGAATGATGAGACAGACTTCTCCTTAATGGACTGGACTTTCCAGTTTCCAAAAGGTCATTATAAACTAGTGCACATCGATATTGATCAAATGTTGTCAAAAGTAAAAGGGGTTTCACCATCAGGGTTAAGGGATTGGCATTTTGCCGTTGAAAAGATGATGAATGAGTTGCTGGTGGATGGATTCGGTAATCAAGAGGTACAATATTGGATCTGGAAAAAAGGGAATGTAAGTTTTTGGTTATTGCTGTTACATGAAGAACCAGAGAGAGAAGGAACTTCTTTTAATCTATTAATGGAAGAATACTTATTAAAGTTAAAAAAGAAAATCCAACGGGATTTTCCATTTACAGTGTCCATCGCATTCGGAAATGAATTTGAAGACCTGTCCCTTTTGCCTGCAATGAGAGATCAATTACTGTCATTAATGAAATTTAGAATCATCGAAGGTGGTAATAAAATCTTTCATCTAAGCACCTTGAACAATCTTTCAAATGAAAAAACGTTAATGATGCCATCCTTTGTGTATAAATATACAGAGAAGACCGTCAATGCTGTCCGTGAAAAAAATGAACGGGAAGTAATCCAGGCTATAACTGGCTTTTTCCATGAGCTTGAGACGTTGAAATCTCCTTTATTAATTCAGGAATCTATCCAATATTTATGTATTCGTATTATTAAATGTTGGATGGAAAACGATGGATTCGGGGAAGAGATTAATTTGCTAATGAAAGCGATTCAAATAACAAAAAAGTCAGCTAATTTATCTCAATTAAAAGAAGGGATCAAGGAATGGGTGACAAGCCTCGTAAATAGGTTGATGGAAATGGAAGCTAGTCATTCAGACCCCATTTCAAAGGCAAAGGAATGGATTCTTCACAATCTTAGTGAAAGTATTACCATAAAAAAAGTGGCGGACCATGTGTATTTAAACCCTACTTATTTTTGTGAGTACTTTAAGACCCAGACTGGCGAAACAGTATTGAGTTATGTAACCAAAACCCGATTAAAAAGGGCGATGGAACTGCTGGAAAAAACGGACCTGAAAATTTATGATGTTTCTGTAAGTGTTGGATATCAAGATACGAAATATTTTAGCCGTCTTTTTAAACAATGGACAAGTCAGTCTCCATCGCAATATCGGGAGAAGTACCACAACCTATCTGTATAAATAATGATTTCATGAGATTCCCGATTAATGGGGGTCTTTTTTTTGTTTACTTCTTTTAAACATTCCGAATACTATCCCCCCAATCTGAATATCACCTCCTAGGAACAGGGACATATTCCATCTATAATCGAATTAATCCAAGTTGATGTAAACGCTAACAGTAATAAAAGTACTTAGGAGGCTTCTGATATGTTTAAATCCAATTTAAAGTCAATAGCGCTAGAATTATCTGATGTATTTGACAAAATAGACCAAGAAAGAGTAGCTGAGGTTGTTAGCTATATTCATAACGCTCCCCGTATTTTTGTTGCCGGAGCAGGACGATCTGGGCTAATGATGAAAGCGTTCTCTATGAGGTTAATGCACTTGGGCTTTGATGTGCATGTGGTTGGAGGCGCTACCACCCCAAATTCTAGGGCAGAGGACTTATTAATTTTAGGTACTGGATCTGGAGAAACGGGAAGTTTAATAACTTATGCCAATAAAGCAAAGAGGTTAGGATTAAATGTCATTACTCTAACTAGCTTCGTAGATTCTACCTTAGGAAATTTGGCAGATACTACGCTGCAAATACCCGCACCAACTCCAAAGTCTGATAAAACGAGCGATATTACTTCTATTCAACCAATGGGTGCACTGTTTGAACAATCGTTATTGATTTGTTTGGATGGATTAATTATGGAACTAATGGCAGAAAAAATGAAAGATGCAAATCATATGTTTCAAAATCATGCAAACCTTGAGTGAAGCCTTTACGGGCAGTTGCGGTTAAATTAACGGCAACTGAAATTAAATATAAAATCTAGCAGGAGGGGTTAAAATGAAAAAGTTTTTTGCAATGGTTCTGATGGTGGTGATGATGTTCGCCATGGTAGCGTGTTCCAATGAAGAAACAAGCGGAACAGGAAATGGTTCAACATCAAGTGGGAATGGAGATTTATTAGATCCAGCTAACTACAAATCAGATAAAGATAAATCAGAATGGACAATTGGTGTAGTCACAAAAGATAACACGGCAGCTTGGTTTAAACGTATGAAAGTTGGAGTCGATAGATATGGTAAGGAAATGAATATTAAGGTCATTCAGAAAGGGCCAGCTAATGCTGACGCAGCTTCCCAAGTACAAGTAATTGACGATCTTATTGCACAGGGTGTAGATGCTCTTGCTGTTGTACCAATTGATCCAGGTGCAATTGAAGCATCTTTAGAAAACGCTTTATCAAAGGGTATCGTTGTTGTGACACATGAAGCTTCTAACCAAAAAAATACATTATTCGATGTTGAAGCCTTTACATCTGAAGATTTTGGTGCAAAGATAATGGACTCTCTTGCAGAAGCTATGGGTGAGGCAGGCAAGTATGCCGTGATGGTAGGTTATACGACAAGTACCACACACATGGAGTATGCAAATGCTCAAAAAGCCCGTCAAGAAGAAGCATTTAAGGACATGGAACTTATTAATAATGGTGAAGTTCCAAGTGCAGAATCAGAGGAAAGTGTCGATGTAGCTTATGAAAAAGCAAAACAAATCTTAAAAGCGAACCCAGATTTGAAAGGTTTTACAGGAGTAGCTTCTACTGACAGTCCTGGGATAGCGAATGCGGTAGAGGAGTTAGGTTTATCCGGAAAAGTTAGTATTGTAGGTGTAGGAACACCAAATGAATTCTCTAATTATGTAAAGGCCGGCACCATTAATAAACTATTACTATGGGATCCTGCAGACGCTGGTTATGCAATGGTTTCCGTCGCTGCCAAGATTCTAGCAGGTGAGGAAATTACTGAAGGCGCAGACTTAGGCATTAAAGGTTATGAAAGTGTAAAAATCGTTAAAGGCGCTAATAAAACCCTTATCGGTAATGCACCACTCGAAATTACAAAAGAAAACATTGATCAATACGATTTCTAAAAAAAGATTCCATAAAACATAATCTTCTATTTTAAATAATGAGCTATAAAGAAGTGCCGTATCCTTTGTTATTTGTTTTAAGAAGGTGGATACGGTATTTCTTTATAGAAAAAGTTGCTTTTATTACGTTCTATGCTTGAAGGAGGGGTAACATGGCAGAAGATATTTTATCTTTAAAAGGCATCCAAAAATCTTTTGGAGGAGTTCATGCTTTAAAAGGTGTTGACTTACAAATAAAGAAGGGTGAAGTACACTGCTTAGCTGGAGAAAATGGTTGTGGTAAATCTACCATTATTAAAGTTATTTCTGGTGTACACCAACCAGATTCAGGTGTAATTGAAATAAATGGAAAAGAATTTACCAATATGACACCGGCTGAAGCTATAAAGCAAGGCATTCAAATTATTTATCAAGATTTTTCTGTATTTCCGAACCTAACAGTTGTCGAAAACTTAGCTTTTAATCAGGTTTTAGCAAGAAAAAAGAAATTTGTGAATAGAAAAGAGTTTAGGAGAATTGCTGAGGAAGCAGTCAGTAAAATTAATTTTGACGTTGATTTAGATGCGTTAGTCGAAACCCTTCCGGTTGCTGACAAACAATTAATAGCCATTTCCAGAGCATTACTTGATGATTCAAAACTAATTATTATGGACGAACCGACCACCGCATTAACAAAGAAGGAAGTAAAACGATTATTTGAAATAATCAACAGGCTCAAAAAAGAGGGAGTTACAATTCTTTTTGTTTCACACAAATTAGATGAGGTTTTCGAAATTTGTGACAGTGTTACGATTTTAAGAAGTGGTGAAAATGTGATCTCTTGTCCCGTTACAGAGATGGATGAAGAGAAATTCAGTTATCATATGACTGGTCGTCATTTTGATGGAGAAGGATTGAGTAAAAGTACGAGTATTGGAGAAACAGTACTAGAAGCGAAGAATCTTTCTTCCGAAGGGTTTGAGAATGTTAGTTTCCAATTACGAAAGGGTGAAATTCTTGGACTTACTGGACAGCTCGGTTCCGGTAGAACTGAATTAACATTGGCATTATTTGGCTTACAACGACCCTATGAGGGGGAAATTTTGGTCGAAAATAAACAGGTCGATATACATAATCCTACAAAAGCTCAAGAGCTTGGGATTGCCTTAGTTCCAGAGGATCGATTAACAGAAGGACTATTTTTACCACAATCTATCAAGCAAAATATAGCCGTCACCAAATTAGAGGACCTTTCCAATTCCCTAGGGGTAATAAATAATCATGCTTTTAATGAAGAATCACGCAAAGGGGTAAAAGATCTTGGTGTTGCAACCAAAAATGATGAGTTTCCGGTATCTACTTTATCAGGAGGAAACCAACAGAAAGTGGTCTTAGCTCGCTGGATTGCTGTTGGTCCTAGAGTATTAATATTGAATGGCCCCACTGTAGGAGTAGATATAGGGGCTAAGTATGATATCCATAAATTATTGCGTAAATTAGCCAATGAGGGTATGGGGATTATCGTCGCATCTGATGACATATCTGAAATACTAACTACTTGTGACCGGGTCATTGCTATGCAAAATGGAAAAATAACAGGTGAAATTGCCGGTGTAAATTTACATGCAGATGTATTAGCTAACTATATTTAGTGAACAAGGGGTGTGAATTATGAGTGTATTCTCCAGAAAGAACATGAAAAAGATTTCAACAAGACCTGAATTCTATGTTTTCTTAATTATTATTATGTTGAGCATGATTATCCAGGCTAAATCGGGCCTTTTCTTTTCAAATAATAATATCGTTGATCTCTTGCGTTCCATGACCGTTCCATTAATTTATGCAATTTGTGCCTATCTTGGCTTTATTAGTACAGGTCCGGATGTATCATTTCCTTTAATTGCAGCATTGAGTGGATACTTAGCAACTGAGTTTGTTTTTCAGACTGGATATAGCGGTCCAATCGTTGTGGTATTCTTGGTAGCCATCTTCTTTGGCTTAATGATGGGTGCTATTAATGGCTTTATTATCGCGAAGTATAATTTTCCAAGCTTGATTGTAACATTAGGGACTACATCCATATTTAGTGGAATATTATTAGGCGTCTTTGAAGCCGGTCGTATTAAACTTCCAAGCTCTATGATTGAATTCGGACAACAATCGCTCATAACCGTTACAAATGCAAAAACTGGTTTAGGATCATCACTTCCAGTAACATTTCTTATTGCTGTTGGATTGTACCTGATTACGTACCTTATTCTAAACTATACGATGGCAGGCCGCGGAGTATTTGCCGTGGGGGGGGATGCAACGTCAGCAGAAAGGGCCGGTTTTAATGTTAAGCGAACTAGGTTCGGTGTGTTTACGATTAACGGCGGACTTGCAGCTATCGCAGGTGTCTGTTACTCCGTTGAATCCTCTTATTTTTTACCTACTGAGTTTGCAGGGGAAGAAATGATCGTGATTGCTGCGGTTATTCTTGGTGGTACCCGGTTAATGGGTGGTGTAGGAACACTGACAGGTTGTGTTTTAGGTACTTTATTGCTAACGATTGTTACGAATAGTTTAATTCTTATTGGAGTCCCCATTTATTGGCAAAAATTTATTATCGGAGCAATCATTATTATTGGTACTGCCATTTCAGTCATTCAAGTTTATAACGTAAAGGGTTTCAATAGAATAAAACGGAAGAAGATGGGGGTTGCTTAGGATGAATACTGAATTAAAAAGAACACCTTATCTGAAAAAAAGGGAACCATTTATTCTTACTGGTTTAGATGGAAATATTGTCAGATTAGTAACTATCATGCTTGCTATTTTTGTGATTGCTAGTATGACCAAACCCGACAGCTTTCTATCTTTAGCTAATTTTCTATCAATGGAAAAACAGCTGGTTGAATATGGGTTGATGGCAATCGGAGTAAGTATAGCTATGATTGCAGGAGGGATTGATCTTTCTGTTGTTTATATTGCTAATCTAAGTGCCATCTTATCTGGAATGTTTATGCAAAAGTTCGCATTAATGGCAACTGGACCGGAACAGGTATTTTTTATCGTAATCGCCATTTTGCTAGGCATACTAACTGGCATTCTATGTGGCGCATTTAATGGATTCTTAATCGCCCGCCTCCGTATACCAGCAATGTTAGCAACATTAGGAACTATGCAATTATATATGGGGATTGCGATTGTTATTACTGGTGGAGGGATTGTAAGTGGTTTGCCAAGACCTTTTACTCTGTTAGGGTCGACGATTGTATTTGGAATTTTCCCTCTATCATTTGTTATTTATATTTTAGCTGTAATCGTTGTTGCCTATATGATCGCCAAAACAAAATTCGGAATGCGTGTCTATTTATTAGGAACCAATAGCAAAGCAGCTAAGTTTGCAGGAATAAAAAATAATAACATCATCGTTAAAGCTTATATGCTATCAGGTATGTTAGGAGCCACTGCTGGATTATTAAGTTTGGCAAGAATAAATTCGGCAAAGGCAGACTTTGGGTCTAGTTTTGTCATGCTGACAATTTTGATTGCCGTGTTAGGTGGGGTTAATCCCGACGGAGGGAAAGGAAAGATATACGGTATTTTCCTTGCTACAGTCATTGTCCAACTTATTTCTTCTTACTTAAATATGTTCCCACAAATCAGCAATTTCTACCGAGATATGATTTTTGGTATTGCGCTGATTGCTATTTTAATTGTCAACTATGTTTTGGATAAGAAGAAAGAAGCAAAGTTAATCAGAATGAGTCAATAGGAAAAAGGTGACTGATATGAAACAAACGAACATTCTTGTCGTTGGAAGTATTAACATGGACCTAATCGTTTATGGTGTTCCTAAAATACCTAAATTTGGAGAATCAATTGCTTGCGGCAGTTATCACTATGCCACAGGGGGTAAAGGTGCTAATCAAGCATATGCCGCGGCATTGCAAGGAGCAAACGTAAGTATGGTAGGAAGAATAGGCGATGATACCAATGGTCATACGATTGAAATGGAATTAAAAAAGGTTGGTATTGATACAACTTTTGTTGTTACTGATCAAGAAGCGCAAACGGGTCTTGCACCGATTATGGTTGATGAAGAAGGCAAATACTTTTCTTTAACGGTGCTGGGAGCAAATAATCATTTGATTGCAGATGATGTAATGAAAGCAATTGCAGCAAAGGATTATGATATGGTTTTAATGCAATTAGAAATGCCTTTAGAAACCGTTTATCGAACGTATGAAATTGCTAAAGAGAACAACATTCCAGTATTCCTAGATGCGGGTCCTGCTATGAATATCCCGTTGGATCGCTTAAAAGGGATTTATATTATTTCACCGAATGAAGCTGAAACGGAAGCCTTAACAGGGATATCTATTGATAGTGAAGAACAAGCGTTTAAAGCAGCTAAGCAACTTTATAAGAGGGTCAACCCAAAGTTTGTCATTTTAAAGATGGGAAGTCGAGGGGCTTATGTATACGATGGCATAGAGGGTAAAATGTATGCCTCGTTCAAAGTTGATGCTGTTGATTCTACAGGAGCGGGAGACACTTTTAATGCGACATTAGCGATAAAACTATGTCAGGGTTATCCAATGGAAATGAGTATTAAATCTGCACAGGCAGCTGCAGCCATTTGTGTCTCTCGTAATGGAGCTCAAAGCTCTATACCTGATGCGGAAGAAGTTCAGGTCTTTTTAAATGAAATCAATAGAAGTGCTAATTTGAATTAATTGATTAAAAATAATTATTTTTTAATACTATCCTGGAGGTGTTGGTATGGAAAGGAAGATGGCACCATCTTTAATGTGTATCGATTTAATGAACATTGAGCATGATCTGCGCTTATTGGAAAAGGCTAAAGTAGATTATCTCCATATAGATATTATGGATAACCACTTTGTACCTAATATTACGCTTAGTTTTGATTTTATTCATGGACTTAGGAAAATTACATCGATTCCATTAGATATACATTTAATGATCAATAATCCTGAGAACAGCTTTCATTATCTAAAGAATTGCAATCCAGAAGATATCATTTGCATTCATTATGAAGCGACAACGCATGTACATAGAGCACTGGGAATGATAAAGGATTTAGGTGCACAGGTTGGTATTGCGTTGAATCCTGGGACACCAATTGGCGTGATAGAAGATTTGTTGCCTGATTTGGATTCGGTTCTCATTATGACGGTAAATCCAGGATTCGCTGGACAGAAATTAATCCCTAGTACACTAGATAAGATTGCTAGACTTCGAAATATGTTAGACGAAAGTGGTTATCAAAACATTTTAATAGAAGTAGATGGGAATGTAAGTTTTGAGAACGCCAAGCTTATGCATGAAAAAGGAGCGAATATTTACGTCGGAGGATCCTCCAGCATTTTTCACAAGGAATCCTCGATTATTGAGAATTGTCATAAATTTAGGGAAATCATCTATTCATGAGGGGATTGTTATGAAACTACAAATTGCATTAGATACATGTAATCAAAAAGAGGCTCTAGCTATTCTTCATGATGTAGCAGATTTTATAGACGTTATCGAAGTTGGAACCCCGATGATTATTGAGTATGGAATGGAACCTGTAAGGGCTATTTCAAAGGAGTTTCCCAATAAATTAGTATTGGCTGATACGAAAATTATGGATGCAGGTGAATATGAAGCGGACATAGCCTTTAAGGCAGGTGCACAAATCGTAACCGTTATGGGGATTACTCATGATGAAACGATTAAAGGTGCTGTCAAAGCCGCTAAAAATGGAAATGGAAAAATACTTGCAGATATGATGTGCGTCCAGAATTTAGAAGAAAGAGCGAAAGAATTGGTAGAACTAGGCGTTGATTATATTTGTGTCCATACTGCCTTTGATGTTCAAGACAAGCAAAGTCCCTTTGATTCCCTATCTAAAGTTCAGAACATGGTTGGATCGCAGCATAGTGCGATAGCGGGAGGTATAAATATTCATTCAGTAGATAAAGTTATCCCATTCAAACCTGAAATTATGATAGTAGGCAATGGTATTACTGGCCAAGATGATAGAAGAAAAACGGCTAAAATGATAAAACAATTGTTAGTTTAGTCAGATAAAAGAAGAATACCAGGAGGGATCTCATATGGTAAATGTGCAGATGTATGAGGAAAAAAGAGAGATTGCCCTTAATGAATGTATGCAAGCACTAAAATCGATAGATTCAGAAAGCGTTGTTAAGTATATAACGATGATTGAAAAGGCAGAAAAAGTTTTCTTTATTGGCGTTGGCAGGGTATTACTATCGTTAAAAGCGATCTGTAAGAGATATGCCCATATCGGCATTCATTCTGTTGTTGTAGGGGACATAACGGAGCCCGCTATAACAGCCAAAGATGTCTTAGTAGTTGGATCTGGAAGTGGGAATACCTTAATCCCTTTAGAAATTGCCAAGAAAGCAAAGAAAATTGGGGCAACAGTCATTCATATCGGAAGCAACCCAGAGGGTAGTATAAAGGAATATACAGATTTTTTCCTAAGAATCCCTGTGGCAAGTAAATTGAAAAATTTAGATGAAGTTCAATCCAAGCAACCGATGACTTCTTTGTTTGAACAATCGCTTTTACTTTTCGGCGATATTACTGCCGCCATGATTTTAGAAGATAAGCAAATTGTATTGGACGATTTATGGCAATGCCATGCAAATCTCGAATAATTTTTTATCTATTTTATAATTATTGTTAGTTTCTTTCGAGGAGGAAGAAAATGAAACCACGATTTTCAGCTTCGCTAATGTGTATGGATTTTTTACATGTGAAGGAACAAATAGAAATATTAAATGATTATGTAGATTATTTTCATATTGATATAATTGACGGTCATTACAGCAAAAACCTTTCTTTATCACCTGATCTTATTCAAGCTTTTTCTAAAGTAGTAAATAAACCGATGGATGCTCATTTGGCAACGACTAATCCTGAGAATTGGATTCAACCTTGTGCAAAGGCAGGAGCGACCTATATTTCCCCCCATGCGGAAACAATTAGTAATAATGCTTTCCGTATATTCAACATGATAGAGAGTGCGGGTTGTAAAGTGGGTGTTGTATTAAATCCAGCAACACCAATAAATTTTGTGGAAACATATTTAGGCAGGGTTGAGTTATTAACGATTCTAACCGTTGACCCTGGATTTGCTGGGCAGCCATTTATCAGTGAAATGCTTGATAAGATAAGAGCTGCTGCAAAATTAAGGGAAGAGAACGGATATACCTATAAAATTCAGGTAGACGGAGCTGTTAATAAAACAACATTTAAAAGGTTAAAAGATGCTGGAGCAGATGTTTTTGTCCTTGGCTCCTCTGGATTGTTCAATTTGGACGACGATTTATTGAAAGCATGTAGTCAAGCTTATGAAAATTTCTATGAAGTTACAAAATAGGAATCTTCAAATGAAATTATAAAAGTAGTGGAAGAGGATGATTTCAAATGGAATTAATGTTTGACACTGCAAATTTAAATGAGATTGAATATTATTCAAAAATTTTTCCGATAAAAGGGGTAACTTCGAATCCAAGTATCCTTAAAAAGGAAGGTCGCTTAGACGTATTTAATCATCTGGAGAAAATCAAAAACATCATAGGAACCAATAGGTCCTTACATGTCCAGGTTACAACTAATACAAGTGATGAAATGGTGAAAGAAGGGTACACAATAGCTGAGAGACTTGGTAAAGATATATATATTAAAGTTCCTGTTAATGAGGAAGGTCTAAAAGCGATACGGATTCTCAAAAGGGAGCAACTAAAAATAACAGCAACTGCGATTTACACTATGGCTCAAGGTGATTTTGCCATCATGGCTGGATCAGATTACATAGCTCCATATTTCAATAGAATGGAGAATATTAACATTAACCCAACCTCCGTTATTAACCATTTTAGTAACCTAATTAAAGAATATAATATGGAAACAAAGATATTAGCAGCTAGTTTTAAGAATATCGGACAAGTAATGCGTGCGTATGAGAGTGGTGCACATTGTGCAACCGTTGACCCTAGCTTGCTTAGTAATTCGCTTAAAATGCCTGCTATTGAAGAGGCCGTTAGTAACTTTAAAAGTGATTGGGAGATAGTTTATGGTAACGGCATAACTTTAAAAGACCTTTAACTATCATTTGATACCAGACGAAAGGTAAGTGATTAAATTGTTTTCAAGAATTATAGATTCTGTTAAAGATACACTTATTAAAGAATCAGAAGCAATTGAAGAAATTAATGCTAATTTGGATGAAGAGCAAATTAATAAAATTGTTGAACTAGTAATGGATTGTAAAGGGAAAATTATCACAACCGGTTGTGGAACTTCTGCAGCAGCGGCTAAAAAAATAGCACATACCCTCAGTTGCATAGAATGCCCTGCACTGTTTTTATCGCCTTCAGATGCAGTCCATGGCGGGTTAGGAGTAGTGCGAAATCAGGATATTGTTATTGTATTCTCTAAAGGTGGGGAAACTCAAGAAATTAATAATATCATTCCTAGCTGCAAAGTTAAAGGTGCAACAATCATCGCTATTACCGAATCAGAAGGTTCATATATTGCACGAGAAGCTGATGCGCTATTAAAAATAAAGGTTAGTAAAGAACCCGATGATTTTAATATGCTGGCTACGTCTAGTATTTTAGCAACGATTGCCGTTTTTGATGCAATTTGTATTGCCATCACTAGATTTAGAGGCTTTACCAAAGAACAATTTGCTGTCATCCATCCAGGTGGAAAGGTAGGAAATACTTTAAAGAGAAAAAATAAAGAGCTAGAAGACGTTCAAGATATGTAACTTAACAGAGAAATTTAGCTTGGAGGTATGATTCATGTCAAAATATACAATAGGAATTGATTTTGGTACGTTGTCTGGGCGTGCCATTCTTGTTGATGTGAACACAGGAGAAGAATTAGCGATTAGTACCTTAGAGTATAAGCATGCAGTTATGGATAATTCTTTACCAAGTGGGAAGAAACTTCCTCGGGATTGGGCATTACAGCACCCAAAAGACTACCTCGATGTACTTTCGACCACGATACCGAATGTTATAGGAGAAGCCGGTGTTTCTCCTGACGATATAATAGGAATAGGCATTGATTTTACAGCATGTACAATCATTCCTATTAAATCAGATGGAACCCCGCTTTGCTTTTTGAATGAATATAAAGATGAACCACATGCGTATGTGAAATTATGGAAACACCATGCAGCTCAAGATAAGGCAGATCAATTAAATGAGATAGCCTTAAAAATGGATCAGCAGAAATGGCTTGATCGCTATGGAGGAAAAATTTCCTCTGAATGGTTATTTCCTAAGGTATGGCAAATTTTAGATGAGGCCCCACATATTTATGAAGAAACCGATTATTTTATTGAAGCGGCAGACTGGGTGGTTTGGCAACTAACAGGTAACCATACACGTAATGCCTGTACGGCAGGTTATAAGGCTATTTGGCATAAGCAGGATGGTTATCCAGACCCGGAATTCTTTAAAGAACTCGATCCCCGTTTAGAAAATGTTGTTGAAGAAAAGCTTAATATGCCAATTACTCCTCTTGGAGAAAAAGCAGGGGAAATAACCGAAAGGGCAGCTGACATGACCGGGTTAACTGTCGGCACAGCAGTAGCAATTGGCCATGCAGATGCCCATGTATGCTTCCCAGCACTTAAAATTGATGGCCCAGGTAAAATGCTGAATATCATTGGTACCTCAAGTTGTCATTTAATCCTTAGCGAGGAAGAACAGTTAGTACCAGGTATTTGTGGAGTTGTAGAAGATGGTATATGCCCAGGATTTTACGGATATGAAGCAGGTCAGAATTGTGTTGGTGACACGTTTGGCTGGTTTGTCGATAACTGCGTAAGTGCAGAGTATTATAAACTGGCTCATCATGAAGAAATTGGTATATATGAATATTTGACAAGAAAAGCACAACAGTTACATGCAGGTGAAAATGGATTAGTAGCTTTGGACTGGTGGAATGGCAACCGTTCAACTTTGGTAGATGTTGATTTAACTGGTTTGATTGTTGGAATGACACTTCAAACAAAACCGGAAGAAATTTATCGCGCATTACTCGAATCAGCTGCATATGGTACGAGGAAAATTGTTGAAACTTTTAGGGATAATGGTGTACCAGTGAATGAATTTTTTGCTGCTGGAGGAATCGCCCGGAAAAACTCCTTAATGATGCAAATTTATGCCGATGTACTTGATATGCCGGTTAAAATCGGTGGATCCTCACAAGCTCCAGCTCTAGCTAGTGCAATATTTGGTGCTGTTGCAGCCGGTTCAGATCGAGGCGGTTATGACGATGTCTTTGAAGCAGGCAAAGTAATGGGGAAATTGGATGATAAGGTGTACTATCCAATTCCAGAAAATAAAGAAATATATGATCGTTTGTACAGTGAATATTCGGCATTATATGACCACTTTGGAAAATATACAAGAGATACTATGAAGCGATTAAAAACAATAAGAAAAGAACAGACTACATCATAAAATCTTTTTAGACGTTCTAATCAAATAAGACGGATAAACTAGATATGAGTAACTTCGCAAAAATTAATGGTGTGTGGAAAAATACCATACTGGAAATTCATCCAGTTTTTGTGTTGCAGTCAAAAAATTTACCAAGAATGTACTGTTCGAAGTGGAATTTTGAATATAAATAGTTTTTCATGCAGCGAACGGAATTGCACTGTTCGCTTATTTTAATGTTTAGTTTCTAAAATTCCCTACTAATCTTAGAACTTGTCTCATAGCTTATAAAAGCGAGATTGTTTTAAAGGGGAGTTCGTAATGGCTATCTTTTACAAAGGTATTTTATTTTTAGCCCTATCCGCCTTTTTAGGGGAAGGTGTTGAGTTCTTAGTTAATTTAATTCTAGCGAAAGAATTGGGCAAGCATGGATTAGGTTTATATATGTCAATCCTTCCATCTATTTATCTCTTAGTCCTGTTATCGAGCTTTGAGCTGCCAGTTTCAATATCAAAGTTTGTTGCCGAAAAAGAGGAAAAGTTTCATCGGAATATCCTTTATCATGCAATTACAATAACCATTATTTTTACATGTATTCTGCTGGTGTTTGCTATGGTTCTCATTCCATTTATTTCAGTTTTTGATGGATACCATCCCTATACCCGCTGGCTCATAATTCTGCTTGTTCCGGTTATTTCCTTTACCTCTGTAGCTCGCGGTTATTTCATGGGCAGGCATCACATGGGTAAGATTGCCATTGCAAACTTCATAAGAAAATCTATTCAGCTAGTGCTGTTATTCGCATTATTTCGTTTCTTCCAATTTGATTCAGAAGCCTCGGTACTCATTGCAATCGCCTCCTTTATTGGAAGTGAAATTGCTGTATTTCTTTATTTATGCTACATGTTAATTATTCAATTCCAGCAGCTAAAACGAATGCCCTTTTCAAATTTAAATCGTAAGGCTGTTCGGAAAAATTTAATGGCTGTCTCTGTCCCAACCACCGGATTACGATTATTCTCTGCATTCACAGGGGCGATACAACCCTTTCTAATCAAGGCTGCATTGGTCAAGTCTGGTCTTTCTGAAACGATCGCAACCGAGCATTTTGGCATGCTAATGGGGGTTGCAGTTTCAATTGGATTTTTCCCAGCATTTATTGCTCATTCCTTAATGACTGTCTTAATTCCAGCTGTTTCTAAAACCTACTCGATGAGAGATTACTCGACACTGCAAAAAATGCTGACACAGGTAATGACACTGACTTTCCTATATGGGGTCCCAGCAGTAGTGGTATTCTATCTTTTTGCCCAGCCTCTTACATCAATATTCTTTACCTCATCTACTGCAGCTGTTTTTTTACAAATGCTATGGCCATTCTTTCTCTTTCATTTTTTTGTCATGCCGATGCAGGCATTTTTAATTGGATTAGGACTAATCAAGGAAACGTTTATTCATGGTATTTGGTCGACGATTGTTACCTTTGCTATCATCATTCTCCTTGCCTCGCGTCCCGAATGGAGGGTGGACGGCGTGATTATTGCGATGAATACAGGCTCCGTCTTATTAGCACTCATGCATTACTTAAGTATTTGCAAAAAAATAGGTGTATCTATATTTATGCGAGGGCTTATTCAAAAAAATAATTAAGGAAGTTAGAACGAATCCAACCCTTTGCACAATAAAAAGCCGGGAGAGAACTCCCGGCTTCTATTATTAATCCTTAGATGAAAGAATTCCAAAAATCCTCAAAATACTAACAAACAGATTGATAAAGTCTAAGTAAAGATTTAATGCCATCAAAGGAACCTCTTCAGCACTTACTCCATAATGCTTCATACGGTTGAAATCAAATAACACATAACCACTAAAAACCAATACGCCAATAAAAGAGAATGCAAGCATACCTGTTGAGCTTAGCGGCATGAAAATATTAAAAATAGAAATGGCAACTAACGCAAGTAAGGCTGCTAGCAGGAATCCGCCTAAAAAGGAGAAATTTCGTTTTGACACTGTTGCATAAATGGCTACTCCAGTAAACACGACAGTGGTAGTTCCGAAAGCCATCAAGACCACATTTGCTCCAGCCGTCATTGCATAATAAGAAACAATTGGATATAACGTAATCCCTGAAATGAATGTGAAGATATATAAGAAAGTATAAGAAATGGCTTTTTTACGTCTAAAGAAAAAGGCGATCATCAACAAAACAAATTCAAGGATTGCTAATGGTAAAAATAATGCCGGTGGTACAAAGGTTCCTGCCATGGTCCCAACGAAGGCGATGGCTAAAGAAAGAGCAAATGTCCGAATAACAGAAGGCAAAAATTCAGTAGATGTTTGAGTATACAATTTTTCTTCACCTCGAAAATAGTTTATATCTAGAATATACGAAGGAAAGGTCAAGATGTTTCATTTATCTAGAAAAATCTTTTTCTGCTTTCAATAAATCTCGTATTTCAGCAAGTAGTTCCTCTTTCTTGTCAATTTGAACCACCACTTTAACTTCTTCTTCTTTCTTTTTAAAACGAGAAAGGAATCTAATAAACATAAATATAGAGAATGCAATGATTAAGAAATCGATTATCGATTGTAGAAATACCCCATATCTTACTTCCCCAAACGCTAAATCCGCAACACTAACCCTTCCCACGAGCATGGCAACGATTGGCATAATAATATCTGCAACCAGTGAGGAAACAATCTTCCCGAATGCTCCGCCAATGACAACCCCAACAGCGAGATCAATCACATTCCCTCTCATGGCAAACTTCTTAAACTCATTTAACATAAAAAAACCTCCAAATCCTCATGTAATCAGCAAAGAACAGCTTCCAATTCAGAAGCTGCTCCATTTATTATACCATTAAAATGCCCAATTGCCTTTTCTAAATACCGGTTCGCTTGTGCCATCGGCTTTAATGCCATCAATGTCCATATCTTGAGAGCCTATCATGAAATCAACATGTGTAATACTATCATTAAGACCATTTTCTTTTAGTTCTTCAGCGGACATTTTCTTACCGCCTTCAATACAGAACGCATAAGCGCTTCCGATTGCTAAGTGGTTTGAGGCATTTTCATCAAACAAAGTATTATAGAACAGTACATCAGATTGTGAAATTGGTGAGTTGAAAGGAACGAGAGCTACTTCACCAAGATAATGTGAGCCTTCATCCGTTTCAACTAAACGCTTTAAGAACTCTTCACCTTCTTCAGCCTTATAATCAACAATTCTTCCATTTTCAAAGGTTATGGAGAAACGGTCAATAATATTTCCGCCATAGCTTAATGGCTTCGTACTTGCGACTGTACCGTTAACACCATCGCGATGAGGAACAGTGAAGACTTCTTCTGTTGGCATATTCGCCATAAATTCAAAGCCTTTTTCATTTATACTGCCAGCCCCAACCCAAAGATGGTTATGCGGGAGTTCGATGGTTAAGTCAGTTCCTGGCGCGGTATAGTGAAGCTTTTGATAGCGTTTTTCATTTAAATAGTTAACCTTTTCATGTAAGGTTTCATCGTGCTTCTTCCAAGCCTCAACAGGATTTTCAGTATCGACACGAACAGCTTTGAAGATGGCGTCCCAAAGTAATGAAACTTGTTGATCACTTGGTGCGTCAGGGAATACCTTTCTAGCCCATTCAGGAGATGGAGCAGCAATTACTGTCCAGCTGACTTTATCCGATTGTGCTGCTTGACGATATTTTGCCAGCGCCGTCCCTGCAGCTTTTTGGAAATTAGAAATACGTTCTGGATTAACTCCTTTTAATAAGTCTGGGCTGGAAGAAACAATCGCCATAAAAGCCGCCCCTTGGTCAACAAAGTCTTCCATTTCCTTTGCACGCCATACAGGATATGTAGTAAAAGCATGATCTGGTGCTAATTCATATTTTGTTCTGGATACAACATCGTCGGTCCAGTTAACTACCACGTTATCTGCACCTGCCTTATAGGCACTTTTCACAACATGACGGACAAATTCTGCTGCGTCTATGGTCGCATTTACAACCAAAATTTGCCCCTTTTGAATATTTACACCCACTTTAATAGCAAGCTCTGCATATTTCTCAAGGTTTCTTTGAAATTCACTCATAGTTTAGTCTCCCTTTTTCAGAATCTACCTTTTTAATTTTAGCCCTTTTAATGTTAAAAAGAAACTGATAACAGTTTACCGTTGTTCCCTTTGAAATTAGGTAAAAAAATAAGTAGGGATGTACATCTCTACTCTAATTTGCTGCCATATACTTTTATATTAAAATAAACACCCGCTGAAAAAATTACTAAAAATGTAATAAAACCAGACCATGAAGTGGGGGACATAAATTGGGATAATTCCATTAATATCACCATCCTTATATTAGAAAACGATTACAAATTAATTATAATAGTAAACATCTAAAATGTGAACGATTCAGCACAATTTATTGACAATTTTTTGAACAAAAAAAGGATCCTAATGAGGATCCAATGCAGTTTTCTTTTCAAAGGAATAAAACATGAGCCAATACAATCCAGCACTTGCAAGCGCCAAAAGGCATAAAACGAAAAATGTCCACTCATACCCAATCAAAACGGTCAGTGGGATTGATAATGGAGCAATGGTTCGGCTGATTGTAAAACGTAAGCTCGCAGCAGCAAAATATTGTCCCCGCATATGCTCAGGTGCAAGCTTCGAAACAAAGCTTTGTTGAATGCCAGCCCCCATTAACTCAGCAAAAGTAAACACCGCCATCGCGATGATAAATCCCCAAATCCAATGAGTTTGGCTAAAGAGGACAATCGAAATTGCATAAATAACCGAGGAAAAAACAAATACACTCCGTTCTTTATACTTACCCATCCATTTTGTAATGACAACCGTTAATAAAGCTACAAGAAAGCCATTTTCAGCAAGCACAATTCCAAAGGCTTGCTCTCCTTTAACAGTAAATGACCAGTCTCCAATTGAAAACAGAGTTTGAAGGTCGATTACATCTTTCATATAAACAGGAAATAATAAATCCAACTGCATAAATGTTTGATTAGCTAAGACACCCGCAATGATAAAAAGAAGGAAGGTTTTATCTTTTATGATTAAGGTGTAATCCTTCAGCTGGTTTTGTAGGAAATAATACCATTTACCTTCAGCTTCCAAGGGATCGGCCTTTTGTAACGGTGCTGTTTCCCTAGTCCATTTTGCTAAGATTAAGCCTAGTAATATACAAACAATACCAGCAAACAGTAACGTTTCAAAACGATAGTTGACGTAAAAAATGGCACCCAAAATTGGACCAATCACGACCGCAATGTTTATCGAGGTGTAGAAAATGGCAAATACATTGCTTCTATCCTTTTCGTCAACGACATCTGCCACCATGGCTTGACTGGCTGGCCAATAAAACGAACCAAAAACGCCAGCAATGGTGAACGAGATAAATCCCAACCAAGGTGATTGAAGCCAAGGAGAACTTGCCACAGCAAAAGCTAAGAAAGAAAGGCCTTGGCCAAAAGCAGAAAGAACCATCATCCGTTTACGCCCGAAACGATCGGCGCAGTAGCCACCCATTAGGTTCGCGAGGACTGAAAATATCTGTGAAAATACCAACAAAAAACCGGCTTTACTTTTACCGAATTCGTCTGCAAAATAAATAGTTAAAAACGGAAAGAACATCCAAAACGTAATGTTCATCATGGCTTCGCTAAATAAGCGAACCTTTAAGTTAGGATCCCAATCTCTAATCCTCATGTGTACCTCCGGAGCCAATATGTATGATAGCGCTTTTCCATCATACTATCACCAAAGAGATAAATACAAGAAAAAAAGATAGGTAAAAATGAATGTACCTATCCGGTATTTAGTCCTAACTTTCAAAGCTTGGTTTAAGCAATGCATTTCTGTAAATCAAGTCATAATATGCTATATTATTATTCAATGGTTCACTGAAAGGATGTTTATTAATGAAAAAAAGTGTAGTTATAGCAGAAAAACCTTCTGTCGCTCGTGATCTAGCACGAGTATTGAATTGTCATAAAAAAGGAAACGGTTTTTTAGAAGGAGATAAATATATTATTACATGGGCACTAGGACATTTAGTTACCCTTGCAGATCCGGAAGTGTATGACGATAAGTATAAAACCTGGAAAATAGAAGATTTACCGATGCTTCCAAACGAGTTAAAACTTGTTGTCATTAAGCAAACGAGTAAGCAGTTTCATGCTGTGAAAAGCCAACTGCAACGCTCTGATGTCGGGGAGATTGTTATTGCAACAGATAGTGGCCGTGAGGGAGAACTAGTTGCTAGATGGATAATGGCTAAGGCAAAGGTTAATAAACCTACAAAACGTCTATGGATATCTTCCGTTACGGATAAAGCAATTAAAGATGGCTTTGCCAACCTGAAGCCCGGCAAAGCCTATGAAAATTTATTTGCATCTGCTGTTGCGCGGTCAGAAGCGGATTGGTATATCGGTCTGAATGCAACCCGTGCATTAACAACTCGTTTTAATGCCCAGCTAAACTGCGGAAGGGTTCAAACCCCAACGGTTGCAATCATTGCAGCACGTGAGGATGAAATAAAAAACTTCAAACCTCTAAACTTTTACGGAATCGAAGCGCAAACCTCAGAGAATTTAAAATTGACATGGCAGGACGCAAGCGGAAATAGCCGAAGCTTTGATAAAGAGAAAGTCGACGCGATTGTGAAAAAACTTGGCAAACAAAACGCCTTAATAAAAGAAATTGAGAAAAAACAGAAAAAATCCTTTTCTCCTGGGCTTTATGATCTAACCGAACTACAGCGCGATGCGAATAAAATTTTTGGGTATTCTGCTAAGGAAACGTTAAATATCATGCAAAAACTATACGAGCAGCATAAAGTTTTAACTTATCCTCGTACAGACTCACGTTACCTTTCTTCAGATATTGTAGGAACGCTTGCAGAACGTTTGAGAGCATGTGGAGTAGGAGAGTATCGTCCGTTAACAAATAAGATTTTAAGCAAGCCAATAAAAGTTTCAAAATCATTTGTAGATGACAGCAAAGTATCCGATCACCATGCGATTATTCCAACAGAAGGTTATGTCAACTTCTCAGCCTTCACAGATAAAGAGCGGAAAATATATGACTTAGTGATAAAACGATTCTTAGCCGTGTTATTCCCAGCATTTGAGTATGAGCAGCTTACGCTTCGTGCAAAAATCGGGGAGGAGAACTTTGTTGCAAGGGGAAAAACGATTTTATCATCTGGATGGAAAGAAGTATACCAGAATCGCTTTGAAGACGAAGATGGAGCAGACGATCTAAAGGAACAGATATTGCCACGTATCGAAAAAGGCGATATCCTTAACCTGAAATTAATCGCGCAAACATCTGGTCAAACGAGTCCTCCTGCCCGTTTTAATGAGGCAACATTACTGACGGCAATGGAAAATCCAACGAAATATATGGAAACCAATGATAAACAACTGGCAGAGACATTAAAATCAACTGGCGGGTTAGGAACTGTGGCTACACGCGCTGATATTATTGACAAGCTTTTCAATTCATTTCTACTCGAAAAGCGAGGCAAAGACATTTACCTAACTTCTAAAGGGCGCCAATTGTTAGATTTGGTACCTGAAGAACTAAAATCTCCTGCATTGACTGCTGAGTGGGAGCAAAAGCTTGATCAAATTGCCAAAGGCAAGTTGAAAAAAGATGTTTTTATCAGTGAAATGAAAAAGTACACAAAAGAAATTGTTGCTGAAATTAAAGCGAGTAATAAAAAGTATAAGCACGACAATATCTCTACAAAAAGTTGTCCGGACTGCGGAAAACCAATGCTTGAAGTAAATGGGAAAAAAGGTAAAATGCTTGTTTGCCAAGACCGTGAGTGTGGACATCGTAAAAACGTTTCGCGCGTCACAAATGCGCGATGCCCACAATGCCATAAAAAACTGGAATTGCGTGGTGAAGGTGAGGGCCAAGTCTTTGCATGTAAATGTGGACATCGTGAAAAATTATCCGCATTTGAAGCACGTCGCAAAAAAGAATCTGGTGGTAAAGTAGATAAACGTACGGTGCAAAAGTATCTGAAAAACCAAAACAAGGAAGAAGAACCGATTAATACAGCTTTGGCAGATGCCTTAAAGAAGTTGAATTTGAAGTAAGGAAAATCAATAACAATCCCCTGTAGAAAATTGGGCTCTATATACTAGTTTGTATATAAAGCCCATATTGTAAACAAAGGGTTCCGTTTTTGGGTGTATTCATTTAAAAGACGTACGCACTTATCGGTTGGGGGATCAGGTTGAGCACCTGAGTTATTAAATAAACGGAGAAATTCCGCTTAATTCGTAATTAGTATTAAAAAGAGCTTCAAATAGACGGAGAAATTCAGTCAAGTCCATGTTATTGTGTAAATTCATTACCTCATCATTACAATGTTTAACAGGAGTATAGAATTTTGATGTTTTGGAAGGGGGGTACCCCCCTTCCAAAACATCAAAATTTCGCGCGCTTCGCGCCTATTGTTTTTCTTGCACTACTTTTCTCGTAGTTTGTTCTTCGGCTAAGTCGATTAAGACCGCTCCAATTAATCTGAACGCAGATTGTGTATTAGGAAAAATACGGATCACTCTTTCCCTTCTTCTTACTTCTTGATTTAACCGCTCCAATGAATTTGTACTACGAATAAATTGATGATATTTCTGAGGTTCATTGAAATATTGAATGGCATCTTCGAAGCCATCTTCTAATATATCTATTGCATTTTGTAGCTTTGGATTATCACCAAATTGATTCAAAAACTCCTCTTTAAATCTCCGAGCATCCTCAATTTTCAATCCCTCGAAAATCCTTTTTAAACCTAATTTCACTTCTTCCATATCTTTTTTCGGCAATTTATTAAAAATATTTCGTTTGAAATGTACCGTGCAGCGTTGCCAAGTGGTTCCCACAAACTCACTGCCAATTGCCTTTTTTAGGCCCTTATGTGCATCAGAAATGATTAATTTTGGCGATTGTAAACCGCGTGATTGTAAGTGTTGGAAAAATCTTTGCCAAGCTTCATAGCTTTCAGAGTGGTCCACTTTTAAGCCAAGAATTTCTCTGTCATTGTTTTCATTAATTGCAGTTGCAATATAAACTGCTTTAGAAACCACTCGGTGATGTTCTCTCACTTTAATATACATGGCATCTGCAAAAATATAGGGATAATACATCGTATTAATTGGCCTATTAGCCCACTGATTAACAACTGGGTCAAGCTTTTCTGTTAGAGAGGAAACGAACGATTTTGAGACAGTTTCCCCACATAACTGTTGGACAACATTCTTTACTTTCCGGGTGGAAACCCCATTCACAACCATTTCAAGCATAGAGAGGACAAATGCTTGATCACAACGTGCATACCTTTCAAATACTGATGGCGAAAAATCACCGTTACGCGTTCTAGGTACTCTTAAAGTTATTTTTCCAATACTTAATAATAAATCACGTTCATAGTAGCCATTTCGATAGTCACGACGTTCAATGGAACGTTCGTAGGAACCAGCTTTTAAAAAATCATCCCGTTCTTTTTCCATCACAGAATTCAAAACCAAGACGATAGACGCTTTGATCACAGCGTCTATATCAGAGTTCATAACGGAATCTTTTAAATCATTGATATTTAGGTTAAACTGTATTTGAGTCATAATTAATTCCTCCACATTGTTTTCTTCGCCGTTAACATTGTAACCATGAGGAGTTAATTTGACTCATTTTCTTTTTACACAATTATATGGACTCAATCAGAAATTCCGCCTATTGGCTCGGAAAATTCGAAAATGAGGGATTTTGCTTGGAATAAGCGGAAAACCTCCGCTTATTTACCCCGAAACGAGCTCCATTTTGCAGCTAACCGGAAAATTTCCGTTTATTTTACTTTTTGCTGGTTACTCATACCAATAACGCTAGCCAATACGACTGTCATTTCGACGGGTATTTTAAGAAAATCACCTCAAAACGGACCCCTTTAATTGTAAACAGAGGCAACCTTTCATATATTATCTCGCTAAAGTGATATCGTGCTAAAATTCTGACAATTATGTTGACAATCAAGCTTTTTATCACATACAATAATTATTGAACTAATAGAAATTATCGAATGGAATGATAACCAATGCTGCATCCAAAAACACAAACTGATTTATTATTTAAAAAAGAGGCTGGACTCCAAATCTAATCGAATTGGAATCCAGCCTCTTTCTTTATTCTATTAAAGTGGTAGAGGTGAGAAATATGATTATGCTAACAGGTCAAAGTTTAACGTTGGAACAAATGAAAGAGATTTTATTTCGTAAGGAAAAGGTTTTTGCTTCGGAGAAAAGTATGGATCTTGTAAAAAAGAGCCGTGAAGCAGTTGAGAAAATCGTTTCTGAGAACAAAGTGGTCTACGGAATTAATACTGGGTTTGGAAAGTTCAGTGATTTACTAATTAATAAGGATCATGTAAGGGATTTGCAGCTTAATTTAATCCGCTCCCATGCTTGCGGAGTGGGTGAGCCTTTTCCGGAAATCGTTTCGAAGGCAATGGTTCTTTTACGAGCAAACGCACTTTTAAAAGGGTTTTCAGGGGTCAGGCCGATTGTTATCGACAGTTTATTAGAGCTGGTGAATAAAGATATTAACCCGGTTATTCCGCAGCAAGGATCACTTGGTGCAAGTGGGGATTTAGCCCCGCTCTCCCATTTAGCATTAGTGTTGATTGGTGAGGGAGAGGTTTTTTATAAAGGAACACGGATGGATTCCATTCATGCCCTGCAAATTGAGGGGATTCAACCAATTACCTTAGAAGCAAAAGAAGGTCTTGCATTAATAAATGGTACACAGGCGATGACAGCAATGGGTGTTGTTGGGTATTTAGAGGCAGAGCAGCTGGCATATGAAAGTGAACTGATCGCAGCGATGACTCTTGAAGGGTTGAACGGAATCATTGATGCGTTTGCTGAGGAAGTCCATTTAGCAAGAGGCTACCAGCAGCAGATTGATACGGCAGCACGGATCCGCCGCTACGTAAGTGACAGTTTATTAATGACGGTCCAAGGGGAATACCGTGTCCAAGATGCTTACTCATTAAGGTGTATTCCACAGGTTCATGGTGCTTCCTGGCAGGCACTTGATTATGTAAAGGAAAAATTGGAAATTGAAATGAACGCTGCAACGGATAATCCATTAATATTCGATGACGGGGAAAAGGTTATTTCGGGCGGTAATTTTCATGGACAGCCGATTGCTTTTGCAATGGACTTTATGAAAATTGCAGTTGCCGAGCTTGCGAATATTTCTGAAAGACGGATTGAGAGATTAGTAAATCCACAGTTGAATGATCTGCCGCCTTTCTTAAGTCCTGAGCCAGGTTTGCAGTCTGGTGCAATGATTATGCAATACGCCGCGGCGTCACTAGTATCAGAAAATAAAACACTTGCTCACCCTGCAAGTGTTGATTCCATTCCCTCTTCTGCAAATCAAGAAGACCATGTGAGTATGGGAACCATAGCCTCTAGACATGCGTATCAAATTATCCAGAATGCTCGAAGAGTACTGGCGATTGAACTAATTTGTGCCATGCAGGCGGTTGAAATTCGCGGAGTAGAAAAAATGGCCAGCCAGACCAGGAAGGTGTATGAGAAGGGGAGGGAGCTTGTTCCTTCCATAAAAAAGGATCGAATCTTTTCTAAAGATATCGAAAGGGCCGCAGAAGGTCTAAAAGAATTGGACTTAGGAAAACTCATTCAAAAATTTGATAATGTTAAGTAAACAAAAAAGGCGTGAAATTCACGCCTTTTATTCTACGTCTTTCGTTTCAACTCGATTTTTAAATGCTTCTTGTACCACAATAAACTCTTCGTCTCCAATGGCATCCTTTGAGTGTCTCTCAACTAAGTTATCTTTTGGTAAATCTCCAGGATGACCTTTCTTTTTATGGTTAAAATGTTCTCCACGTGCCAAATTAAACACTCCTTTCGTCTTCGAATGTATCATTCCCAAACGAAGGAAATTTATGAGTGAAGACGAGAAGGTTAGTGTATTATTCACCTTCTATTTTTTCATCAGACTCCGCAGGTTTGCATATACGATCAAGTAGGTAACCAAAAAATACAATAAAGACAATCGGAATAGCGTAATTCAACACATGAATGGTTGTCATTGATAAGATTCACCGCCATTATTTGAATATTTGTAATATTTAGTATATTGTAATGGTGTTTATAGGTGAAGTCAACTGTCACAAAATAGACAAATTTCACAGTTTCTTCTAGTCTTTTCATCTCATTTACAAATTCCTTCCCTAGGTAAAAAAACTATTTTCGACTGTAACTCTGTCTATTTTCCAATAAATTTCCACTTGATTTGGAAACTTTAGTCACTATCCATGATACTTTAAGGGTATTTTGTAGAAAATTGGAATAATTTGTGTGAAAAAAAGGTTCAAAAAAATGAAATTTTTGACAAAATACAACACGTTACTAAAAAAGTACTAGGTATAATGAACTTAGTCATTATGAATCAGGAAAACTTGTACACCAAATATACTGAATAATCAAAGGTTTATGGGCAATAAGGAGCAGAAAAGGGCAAACCTATTGAAAAATGGGGACGCAAAGCCGAGGATCTAAGGTACAGATTTTACTATGATGGCCGGGCTGCCTGGAATACGAATATGTATTTTGGGAGTGAATGTGAGTGGCAATAGCTGATAGTTTGAATAATGGTATCGACGCCGAATGGTTAGCTCTTATTTTAGAGGCAAAAGAGGCGGGGATTTCAAAGGAAACAATCCTAAATTTTCTCCATCAGAACGAAGTCAAAGAGGTAGTCCTAAAGAATCGCTAAGATACATAAAAGAACAAAGCATACTACAACAAACAAGGTAGTATGCTTTGTTCTTTTATTATTCATTATTATTGTTTTGGCCAATTCGCCACTTATTGAATTCAATAAAATCGCGAAATTGTTCTTTTGAGACACCTGAATCCATCGCTTCTTTTACAATGCTCATCCAATCACTATCTAATTCTTCTTTATTAATGTGTTCATGTATTAAATGATCAACAGGAACATTTAATACAGAAGATATCTTTTCAAGGAATTGAATAGATGGATTTCTTTGCAGGTTTCTTTCCAGAGAGCTTAAATAAGATTTAGCAACCCCTGCTTGCTCGGCAAGTTCTGATAATGACATCTTTTTTTCTAACCGTAGTTTCTTTACACGATCACCTATCATGGGCTCACACACCTAGTTTTTATTATTACTATAATAATTTTATCAGAAATGCAGGGAAAGTTCCATATTAAGAACGGCCTATAATGACAAAAATATTTCTTAAAATGATAATTTTTTGAAAAAATGATAGCATAGCTATAATATTAAAGTGTGTTTCCAATTCTGTAAGAATACATAAAAATAATATAAAAAGGTTGGGAAGATCATGATTGTTCTTAAATCACAGCGGGAAATCGAAGCAATGAAAAAAGCAGGGGAAATTCTTGCTTCATGCCATAAAGAAATTGCAAAAATGATTAAACCAGGTATAACAACTTGGGAGATTGATGAATTTGTTGATGATTACCTTTTAAAACACAATGCCACTCCACAGCAAAAGGGCTATAAGGGCTATGAATACGCCACTTGTGCGAGTATTAACGACGAAGTATGCCATGGGTTTCCAAGAAAGGAACCATTAAAGGAAGGCGATATCGTCACCGTAGATATGGTCGTCAATTATAATGGAGGATTAGCGGATTCAGCATGGTCCTATGCTGTTGGGAACCTATCTAAGGAAACTGAGCATTTATTAAAGGTTACAAAAGAGGCGCTTTATAAAGGAATTGAGCAGGCTGTCCCTGGAAATAGGATTGGAGACATCGGTCATGCTATTCAAACCTATGTAGAAGGAGAAGGCTTATCCGTTGTTCGTGATTTTATTGGTCATGGAATAGGTGCCGTCATTCATGAAAAACCCGATGTACCACATTACGGGCTGCCTGGAAAAGGACCTAGAATAAAAGAAGGTATGGTATTTACTATTGAGCCAATGGTTAATATTGGCATGTATCAAACAAAAATGGATAGTAATGGCTGGACAGCCAGGACGATTGATGGTAAATATTCTGCTCAATATGAGCACACCATTGCTATCACCAAGAATGGTCCGATTATTTTAACTGAACAGTAAAAATAAAAAAACAGATCCCTCGAGATCTGTTTTATTTATTTTTGCGAAGGTTTCCTAATTCCTCCACCAAAGCTTGCATTTCGTTAGGGCTAAAGGAAGGTTTTTTCATCACCATCTCATAAATTTCTTTTAGTTCTTCGTACATTTCTTCATCAAAGTGTGATGGTTTAATGGCTCCGAGATTTAATACCTTTAATTTTTCTTTTATTTGTTCAATCATATACTCTACATTTTCAACTGTTTTCTCTGATAAATTCATTCCGTCACCCTTTCAGTATTCGTAACTTTATCTTTCCATTTTCATTGGCAGATGTCAATCTAAACTTGTTTCATTGCTTCTATTGATGGGTAATACCATAATAGGATAAAAATATGTTGAACTCTTGCATTTGGCTGCAAGGTTAAAGCAAAATATAAAGTGGGGTATATTGGTATTTTTTACATAGTAATCAAAACAAGTTGGAAGGAGAGGTTAAAAAAATGGGTAAAAATTTATTCTTGAAAGGCATGTTCTACGGTGCCTTAGCAGGTGGAGCTCTTAGTTTATTAGATAAAAAAACACGGCAGGATATGAAGGTAAATGTGAGAAAAGCGTACGAGCAGGTATCATATGTTGTCCGTCATCCTGAAGAAATCACGGAAAATGTTAAAGAGACCGCTGAAAAAATTAGAAACACAATTGAACAGGTTAGCGAGGACATTTCTTATATTACCTGTAAAGTGGACGAACTCCGTGAGTTAACACCCCAAGTAAAAGAAGTGGTAAAGGAAACGAAAAGTACATTCTCAAAACATGAAGATTCAACAGTCGTCGAAGATTTATTAAAAGAGGTTAATGTGGAAGAAGACTCAGCAGACAAGTAGGAATATGAAAGGAATTTGTTTTAAGGAGAGGTAAGAAAATGGAGAAGACAGCGAATGTCCGCAAATCCTTGGTGAGGCTGTTATGGCACCGGATTGAAGAAGATGATATACCAGGTTTATCCGCTCAACTCGCCTATTTTTTTCTACTATCACTGTTTCCACTTCTTATTTTCATTTTTACGTTACTGCCTTATCTGCCCATTCCATACCCCGATATCTTAGGGAGTATTAGAGAGTTTGCCCCCCCGCAGACAATGGATTTAATTGAAAAAAATGTTAACCATGTGATGAATAATCGCAATGGAGGATTACTTTCCTTTGGGGTAATTGGAACGATTTGGTCTGCATCTAATGGAATTCATGCCTTGGTAAGGGCCTTTAACAAGGCATACAATGTTGATGAAAGCCGTTCTTTTATTGTTTCTAGAGGTATGGCCATCTTGCTGACGATAGGCATGATTTTTGTTTTTATCGTAGCTGTATTACTTCCGATATTCGGAAGGGAAATTGGAACTTTTCTTTTCTCTTATTTAGGTTTTAAGCTGGAATTCCTCCGTCTTTGGGAAATGTTGCGATTAGTCGTCAGTGCGCTAATATTATTTATTATTTTTACTGGATTGTATTGGATTGCTCCCAATGTTAAATTACGCTGCAGAAGTGCATTCCCAGGAGCAGGTTTCGCAACCGTGGGCTGGATCCTTTCATCCTATGCTTTATCTTTTTACGTAAGTAAATTTAACAACTTTTCACTGACCTATGGGAGTATTGGCGCCATTATTGTCTTACTCATTTGGTTGTACATTTCTGGGTTTATTATCATTCTCGGCGGCGAGATAAATGCTTTTTATAGTGAAAAGAGTAAATCCAACTGTTAAAATTTTTCTTTATGAAAAATGCTTTATTGCAAACAATATAGGTGGGGAACAGAAAACAAATAGGGGGGTCTCACCATGACTAAACATACAAAAAAAGATGGCGGTACAAAACAAAAGGGTAAAGGCAGTAAAGGAAATAAAACTTCAGGATCTGCAAACGGAAGCAATGGATACCATTAAATAGAACCGGGCTAAAAGCCCGGTTCTTTAATTTTTGAGAAGTCTTAAACTGTTAAGAATCACAAGAATGGTACTGCCTTCATGTCCGATTACACCAAAGGGCAAATCCAACAATTGAAAAAAGTTAGATGAAATTAAGATCATAATCACCGTGATGGAAAAGATTACATTTTGTTTAATAATTTTATTCATCCGTTGCGAAAGATGAATCGCTTCGGCAATCCTTGGTAAATCGTTTTTCATGAGGACCACATCCGCAGTTTCAAGTGCCACATCCGAGCCTTCTCCCATGGCAATGCCAACATTTGCAATCGCTAAAGCCGGGGCATCATTAATGCCGTCACCAACCATCGCGATGGTTCCGTACTTTTCCTTCAGCTTTTTTAGCTGCTCGACTTTTTCTTCAGGCAGACATTCTGCAAAGAACTGATCCACATGACTTTCTTCTGCAATCACATTTGCCGTTTTCTCACTGTCTCCTGTAAGCATAACCGTGAAGATACCTTGATTCTTTAAATGATCGATGGCCATCTTCGTTTCTTGTCTAACCACATCTTTTAAAGCAATCATTGCCGCTAAACAATTGTTTACTTGTACAAATACAAGTGTATTCCCCTGACTTGCCAGGTGAGCAGCTTTGCCGTCCGCAAATGTTAAAGCAGCTTCTCTGCCAACAAAATCAGCTTTACCTATTTTCCACTGCTCACCATTAATTTCTGCTTTTACACCCCAGCCCGAAACATCTTCAAGATTTTCTGGCTGAAGAAGGTCGGTGTTAAAATTGGCTTTTACATATTTAACAATTGATTGTGCAAGAGGATGATTGGATTGATTTTCAATGGAAGCTGCTTTCCGTAATAGCTCAGCTTCCTCAAAGTCTTCATGGATAATAATTTCGGTAACTTCAGGTTTCCCTTTCGTCAGCGTACCAGTTTTGTCAAAGGCAATGGCTTTCAAGTGGCTTAGATTCTCCAAATGTACGCCGCCTTTTACTAAAATCCCGCGCTTTGCACCATTTGAAATGGCTGACAATGTTGCAGGCATAATGGAAGCAACCAGCGCACATGGGGAAGCAACCACTAATAAAATCATTGCCCGATAAAAAGATTCATTCCAGGTCCAATCCAGTAAGAAATAGGGCAGGAACATCATCAATAAAACAGCAGCTAATACAGTTTTTACATAGGTACCTTCAAACTTTTCGATAAACAGTTGTGATGGAGATTTTTCACTTTGAGCAGATTGTACGAGCTCAATGATCTTGTGAAAAAGTGTTTCATTACTAGCTTTTGTTGTTTGAACAGTAATAGCGCCTGTTAAATTCACTGTCCCAGCAAACACTTCCGTCTCTAGTCCTTTTGAGACGGGCATTGATTCACCTGTAATAGCAGCTTCATCAATATTGGTATGTCCTTTTTTAATGACGCCATCGGAAGGAATTCTTTCCCCAGGCTTAACAAGAATTTGGTCGCCGACTTTCAGCTCTGAAACAGGTACACGCCTTTCCACACCATTGTTAATAAGAAGTGCTTCCTCAGGCTGAAGCTTCATTAGTGAAGAAATCTCCTTATGACTCTTGTTCATCGTATAAGTTTCTAGGGCACCACTAACAGCAAAAATAAAGATTAGAATGGCACCTTCCGTCCAGTAACCGATAATCGCAGACCCAATCGCTGCAAAAATCATCAGCATTTCTACATTTAACTGTTTGTTTTCATACGTTGCTTCAATACCTTCCTTGGCCTTGGCAAAGCCCCCAATAACAAAGGCTAATAAATAAAAGATGATAGAAGCCACCTGATCATTCATCTTATCTGAAATCCATCCAGCAGCAATGAAAACACCGCTTAAACCAGCAGCTATTAATTCAACATGAGGTTTAATTTTTTCTATAATACCTACTTTGGGTATTACCTTTGATAATCTCTTAGCATCTGCACTCATTTTCAATTCCCTCCCCCTAATTGAGAAAAATAATCAAAATCATTACCCCTAAAAAACACGAAAGCTGTCATCAATTAAGATGACAGCAGTCTTACAAAAACAATTATTAGATTAATTTAATTCTATTTTATCATATAGTATATGTTTAATATAGATAAATGCTCCAAAAATAAAGGTTAAGAGTGATGCTGCTCAGCCATGGAATATGTCTTTTTCCCAAATATATAAATGACGATTGATAAGATTAACAGCATGGTACTTATAATATAAAAGAAGCTTATATTTTCGAAAAATTGAATGAAAAGACCGCCAATAATCGGGCCGCTTAAACTGCCTAAGCTAAAAAAGATTCCACATAATAAATTTCCGGTCGCCAACAAATTCTTAGGCACTAAATCCGTCATATAACTGATTCCAAGAGAAAATGTCGATCCCACTACCATTCCTGATAAAAGTACAGAGATGAATAACCCGATAAAGGAATGTTCAAAGATACTTGCAGCTGAAAAGCTTAAGAATCCGAGAAGCAACACGATCATCAAGATATTTCTTCTCCCATACTGGTCGCTTAGGACTCCTAATGGCAGCTGGGTGATGACGCTTCCAATGGCAAAGGCGGTTAACACCAAGGAAACACTCGCTACGTCGATATCACTTCGTAAAGCATACACTGGAAAGCTGCCGTTTAAGGAAGATTCCAAGAAACCATAGCAGAAAGTTGGAAGGAAGGCTATCCAGCCATATTTCATGGTCTTTTTGAAGCGTTTAATGGTGTTGAAAAATGAATTGATCCCAAGTTCTTGTTCAGGATACTCGTTTTTAAGCGTAAATATGAATACCCAGCCAATTAAACATAAGATAGAGGAAACGATAAATGGCAATGCTTCATTTACGTCAACTAGAGGAGTCATTAATGGCCCACTCGCAAATCCAATTCCGAAAAATAATCCATACAATGAAACGTTCCGCCCTCTTTTCTCGGATGGAGAGGATGAGGTAATCCAGGTTTGTGTGGCAAAATGTAAGGCATGGTCACCTATCCCAATGAGTGCTCGTAAGCCGAACCAAAACCAAAAGGACTTCCACAACGGAAACAATGCCAATGCCAGAATCACAAGTCCACCGCCTAGGATAATCGTTGGTTTATACCCATATTTTCGGAGCGGTGCTTCCATAAAAGGAGAGATCAGAAGAATTCCAATATAGAGTGCGGTGGCATTTAGTCCATTAAGAGAAGAGGAAACCCCGCCTTTCTCAAAAATAACTGCGATTAATGGGAGCAGCATTCCTTGTGAGAAACCAGAAATGGCGACAATTGTAACTAATATCCATAATCGATGGGAACTTTTATTCATAGAAGATTCCTCGTTTGTTAAATAATTTAATCCATTCGATGCTATCGGGAAAATAAAGCATTTGCAAGAATAATATTCTTTAATCCCGTTAAATAGCACATAAAGAGGGAACTATCGTATCGGAGGGATTATTTATCTATAACGTAAAAAGACTCTGTGCCCGAGGGCGCAGAGTCTTTTATTAATTATTCATTTCGATGTAAGGGTAAATCCTTTTACTGTGCTATAATATTTAAACATTATCCGTTTGCGGGGTAAAACCAATCGCGTTACTTGGGACCATCAATCACCAACCTTCATGTTTAATTTATAAGAGAAAAACACGAGTGTCGAATTTCATATATGAGTGGAATCCCAACCTCCTTAAAGTAAATGGTCGTCGATTGATTACTGCCCTCCTTCTTTAAAGGTTAAGTATAGTATAATTGATTAATTGAATTTTGTAAATGTTCTGATTACTATTTTTTAAGGAGTTACATATGGCATTATTTTATCGGATTCTTTTCTTTTTTGCAGGTTTATCCATTATGACTTTTGGAGTGTGTTTAACTATTAGAGCAGAGCTTGGGGCTGGGGCTTGGGATGCGCTAAATGTTGCACTTACTGAATGGATAGGTTTGACGATAGGCAGCTGGATTATCATCGAAGGTGCAGTGTTAGTGTTGGTAAATTCATTATTGGTAAAAAGAAGACCTGAGCTATTATCGCTATTAACCATCATCTTAATTGGGTCTTTGGTTGATTTATGGATGTATTTAATATTTGGGTCGTTTGCAGTATACGGATTAATGCTGAAAGTCGTTACTTTAATACTTGGTATTTTCATTATAGGGCTGGGTGCGGCGATTTATTTGCAGGCAAAGTTTCCTTCTAGTCCAATTGATTCTTTTATGATGGCCATTAGAGAACGTTTTCGAGTTAATTTAATGACAGCGAAGACAATTGGGGAACTTGTTGCTTTATTTCCAGCGCTTTTGCTCCAAGGACCTATTGGTATTGGGACCATCATTATTACGTTTACCATCGGTCCCTTTGTACAACTGTGTTTTCCGTATTTTGAAAAATTAATGAATCGACTGATAGAAAGTACATATTAGGAGAAATATTGAAATATTTCGTGGAAATGGATAAAACTTTTCAACTCCGAAAACACTATGAGCAGACTTATTACTGCTATATTGTGAAAGGAGTTTTTCATTGTGAAAAAATGGTTTCCTGCAATGGTGACACTGTTACTACTGTTAGCTATCCTGCCAACAGCTTCTGCTGAAAACAAAAATGCTAAAAAAGAACCTGCAAACTATCAGATTCCTTCTTCAGTTCGTAATATTACGAAGGAAAATACGTATCCCAATTCCACTCAGGATCTGCCAACTTTGCAGCCTAGTGAATTAACGAAGCAGCTAATTAACTCTGCTAAGGTAAAAATTGAAAATCCAGATTTAATCCGTATGCTGAATGAGTCTAGCATTAATAGTACACCCTTTGCCCTTGGTTACCGAGCAATTGTATACCTAGGTCAATGGCCATTAAATTATGAATCAACAGAAACCGCACCGAACTGGGAATATCAAAAAATTAATACAAACTACTATGATAATCGAGGCGGAAATGTACCTTACCAGATTCATTATGTTCAGGAAGCACAAAAAATCATCCGCGGCGGATTAACAGCAAAAATAGAAAATGCAGAAGATGTTAAAAAAATGATGCTTTTAAAAGCGATGGAAAAAACACGTTTACCACTTGCATTTGATACGATTATCGGGGCAGGCACGAAAAACGATCATGTCTACAATATACCTGTCAACCGCTTAGGATACTTATATGCATACGCACCAGCAGTGAATGAAAAAGGGAAAGTTACCTACGGAGAAGTATATTTAATGCTTAAGGGAAGTAAAAAAGTAATTGTTGTTAAAAATGTTACCTCACAAGGAATCGGAGCATGGATACCGGTTCAGGACCATGTTTCATTTGGTTTTGCTGCCTCAGAAAAACCAAGATGATAATGGAGAAAGAACTCCTACTAAGGTCGTAGGGGTTCTTTTTTGAAAAAGTGCTGGTGAAAGTGTAAGATAATTGACATAGAAGGGGGAGAAGTAAATTTGGGCAGTCCGACAAATGATAAAAATTCACAAGTTAGTTTTTTAAAACAGCGTTTAAACATGTTTCTAGATGTACTAGACGCAATCGATCCGGAGGATACGGATCTTGATGATATTGACAACTTAATCAAAATGATTGATGAACTAGAATCAAAATGTAAAGAATTCAATCATCGTGAAGCACCAGAGTCTGTTTAATTACAGGCTCTATTTTTTTGAAAACCTTTACCTTTAAAAGATTTGATTAGAGGAGTATAATAATAATCGTCAAATAGTTGTAATTTTTAAATAGATTGCGAATCGGACATGGGGAAAGGGGTATTTTAGGTGAATATTGAGAAATTTCAGGAAAGCATGTACAAGTTAGTGGTTGAAACTTCTACAAAGCTGCCAAAGGATGTACGCCGTGCAGTTAAAGCGGCAAAGGAGAAGGAAAATGCGGGTACGAGCGCAGCAATGAGCCTCGCCACAATTACCAATAATATTAAAATGGCAGATGATCAAGTTTCACCTATTTGTCAGGATACCGGATTACCAACTTTTAAAATTAAAACGCCTGTTGGGGTAAACCAATTAGAAATAAAAGAGGCGATTAAAAATGCGATTGTCATCGCAACAAAAGAAGGTAAGCTGCGTCCAAACTCTGTTGATTCATTAACAGGTGAAAACAGCGGCGACAACCTTGGTGCCGGATTACCGGTTATGAAATTTGATCAATGGGAAAAAGATTATATCGACGTTCGCCTGATTTTAAAAGGCGGCGGCTGTGAAAATAAAAACATCCAGTACAGTCTTCCATGTGAATTAGAAGGACTAGGAAGAGCAGGACGCGACCTTGATGGTATCCGTAAGTGTATTATGCACTCCGTTTACCAAGCACAAGGACAAGGATGCAGTGCTGGTTTCATTGGAGTAGGTATCGGCGGTGACCGTTCATCTGGCTACGATTTAGCAAAAGAACAGTTATTCCGATCGTTGGATGATGTTAATCCAAACGAAGATTTGCGCGCTCTAGAAGAGTATGTATTAGAAAATGCTAATAAATTGGGTATCGGTACGATGGGCTTCGGAGGAGAAGCAACGCTGTTAGGTTGTAAAGTGGGAGTAATGAACCGAATTCCTGCAAGCTTCTATGTTTCTGTAGCTTACAATTGTTGGGCATTCCGCCGCTTAGGTGTTAGCGTTGATCCTGTGTCAGGTGAAATTAACGAGTGGATGTATCAAGAAGGTGATTTCATTGATTTTGAGGAGACTGAAGCTGAAAAAGAAACTGCAGCTGCACGCTCTAATGACGTTATTACCCTTCAAGCACCAATTACCGAAGAACAAATTCGCGAATTAAAGGTTGGCGATGTTGTTCAAATTAACGGTATGATGTACACCGGTCGTGACGCGATTCATAAATACCTGTCTGATCACGATTCACCAGTGGATTTAAATGGACAAGTCATTTACCACTGTGGCCCGGTTATGTTGAAGGATAAAGATGGAGTTTGGCATGTTAAAGCTGCCGGCCCAACCACAAGTATTCGTGAGGAGCCTTACCAAGGTGATATTATGAAGAAGTTTGGTATTCGCGCGGTAATCGGTAAAGGCGGAATGGGTCCTCGCACGCTGGCTGCACTTAAAGAGCATGGCGGCGTCTATCTGAACGCAATCGGCGGCGCTGCACAATACTATGCAGATTGTATCAAGGGGGTTGAAGGTGTCGACCTTATGCAATTTGGTATCCCTGAAGCAATGTGGCACCTGCGCGTGGAAGGCTTCACAGCTGTCGTAACAATGGATTCGCACGGAAACAGTTTGCATGCAGATGTGGATAAGTCTTCGTTGGAGAAATTGGCACAGTTTAAGGATAAGGTGTTTAATTAAGGTTTTGGGAGCAGGCTCATGCAGTGGGCCTGCTCTTTTTTATGTGTGGAATGGTCAATTTGTAGATATATTCGGGATATGTGTAGATATATTTAGATTTGTAAAGATATCAGGAGAAAGTGTGTAGATATTGCATTAATCTGTGTAGATAAAATTAGAATTCGTGTAGATATATTACTGCTTGAGTTAGTGGTTATATTCGTTATAAGTTTAGCAAATCTACCAATTTGTAGATAAATACGATTAATGTGTAGATAAAATTAGAATTTGTGTAGATAAATTTCAATTTGTGTAGATATAATACCAAACTGTGTAGATATTTAAAACTCAGCTTGTTAAAATGTGTAGATATATTGAACGAGTTGACTTAATTAAAGGAATTTTACCTACTTTTACAGAAATTAATATCCCAAATGATGTAGGAGGGATAATGTGTTTGAGTTAGAACTAACCAAATCGAATAATTTAGAAAAACATGAGGCATTGGTCGCGAGATTAGATAAAAATCATCCGAGATTTCTCGAGGTTGAAGGAAATCTTAAAAAGTTAGCTGCTGGTTATCGAGGAGAAAAGACAGTTGATTACTTTTTACATTCCCTTCCTGCAAAAAGGCATCATATCTTTCAAGGGTTGAGGCTGCCAATCGGAAAAAACTTTTTCCAAATCGATTCCCTTTTGATATCTACTAAATCTGGTTTGCTCATTGAGTCAAAGAACTACGCAGGCACACTTCTATTTGAAAAACATCAATTAATTCGAACTTTAAATGGATCGACTGAAAATGAAATCTTCCAAAATCCCCTCATCCAAGCAAAAAACCATAACATACTGCTTAAATACTTCTTTGAGAAAAATAAATTTCCAGTAATTCCGATTCAACACTTAGTCTGTATTGCGAATACATCATCAAAGATAATCATAAGTCCAGGATATATAGACGGAGAGAAAAGGGTTACCCGTGCAGAGAATCTTTTGCATAAAATTGAGGAAAATGACAAGTTCTATACCAAAGATGTATTTGATGATAAAACAGTAGGGAGACTGAGTAAATTATTAAAAAATAAACATACCCCGTTGCTACCTAATATTTTGCAAAAATACGGAGTTCATATAAGTGAAATAACCGGTGTTCAGTGCCCAAAATGTTTAGCTATTCCAATGCTATATAAAGGTCGATATTGGGAATGTTTGTCTTGTCAAATGAGAGCGAGAGATCCTTTTATTAAAGCCATAAATGATTATTTTCTACTTATCAAACCCACTATTACAAACCATGAATTAGTGGAATTCCTCCATCTTCCTTCTGCAAGAGCGGCTACTTATCTGTTGTCCGCTTTAAAATTCCCTCATACAGGAACAAATAAAGGTCGTGTTTACCACCATCCAACTCTTTTTCCTTAAAATACTAATCATGTTTCCCACTTACAAACAAACACTATAAAAAACAAAATAGGGGGAACATGGATGAAAAAATTAATATGCATCCTTAGTTTGCTGCTGTTAATGGTACCTCAGGTTACGTATGGCTACGTTCCTAATAAGCCGATCCATTGGGGTTTTAAAAAAGCTGTGGATGAACAGCCGCCCGATGCTGGTGCTGAGTATGAGAAAGTACTTGAAAAGTACGGTGCTTTCTATAAGGGTGATCCAAATTCAAAGATATTATATCTAACCTTTGATAATGGTTATGAAGCAGGGTATACCGCTAAAGTATTGGATGTATTAAAAAAGGAAAAAGTTCCGGCGACTTTTTTTGTGACGGGGCACTATTTATTATCGCAGCCTGAATTGACGAAGCGCATGGTGGATGAAGGTCATATCATTGGCAATCATTCTTGGCATCATCCCAATATGACACAAATCAGTGATGAGCGGATTCGTGAAGAACTTCAAAAAGTGAAGGACAAGACCAAAGAGTTAACCGGTCAAAAGAAAATGAAGTATTTGCGCCCGCCAAGAGGCGTTTTTAGTGAGAGAACGATGCAAATTGCGAAGGAAGAAGGCTATACGCATGTTTTCTGGTCATTGGCTTTTGTGGACTGGGATACCAACGCACAGAGAGGCTGGCAATATTCATACGATAACATTATGAGACAAATCCACCCTGGAAGTGTGTTGCTTCTGCACACAGTTTCAAAGGATAATGCCGATGCGCTTGAAAAAGTGATTAAGGATTTGAAAAAGAAAGGTTATAAATTTAAGAGCCTGGATGAATTCAAACCAGAAAAGAAAGGTCTTTCTAAGATCATACCGAGTTTCTGGAGAAAATAATGAGAAAAAAGCTGGATTCGTGAAGAATTCGGCTTTTCTCTGTTAATAATGCTATAATACGGTGAAATCAAACAGGAACCGGAATTTGGAGTGAACGAAATGAAAACAGATCAATCAATTAAAATACAATTAAACCAGACCTTTCCCTTAACCATCAAACGACTTGGCATTAATGGTGAAGGTGTTGGTTATTTTAAAAAGCAGGTAGTTTTTGTGCCAGGTGCACTTCCTGGGGAAGAGGTAGTGGTCGAGGCGACAAAAATTAACCCTAAATTTGCGGAGGCAAAAATAAAGAAGATTCGTATTAAATCACCGCATCGTGTTCAGCCTCCTTGTCCAGTCTATGAGGAATGCGGCGGCTGTCAGCTGCAGCATTTAAAATATAGCCAGCAATTAAAAGAAAAGCGGGATATTGTCATTCAATCGCTTGAACGCCATACCCGGCTTACAGTGGATAAACTTGATATCCGAGAAACGATTGGAATGGAAGACCCATGGGGATATCGGAATAAAAGTAGTTTTCAACTGGCTGGTAGAGACGGAAAGGTTTTAGCAGGATTGTATGGCTTAAACTCTCACCAACTAATTAATATTGAACATTGTGCAGTTCAGCATTCACAAACGAATGAAGCCGTAAATGCTGTTAAAAAGATTCTCGAAGAGTTGAAAATTACAATCTATAATGAAAAAACTCGTAAAGGGATTGTTCGTACAATTGTTACCCGCGTAGGAGTGCAAAGTGGCGAGCTCCAGATTGTGCTCATCACAAATCAAAAAGAGTTACCAAAGAAAGAACAGATTATCGAGGAAATCCAAAAACGACTTCCGAATGTAAAATCCATCGTTCAAAACATTAATGAACAAAAAACGTCGCTTATTTTTGGAGAAGAAACTTTGCCTTTAGCAGGAGAAGAGTTTATCCAAGAAACATTGGGAGACTTGCAATTTGAGTTATCCGCAAGGACTTTCTTTCAGTTAAATCCTGTTCAGACCATTAAGCTTTATAATGAAGTGAAAAAGGCAGCGGCGCTGACTGGTAAAGAGAAAATAGTAGATGCTTATTGTGGCGTAGGAACAATTGGTTTATGGTTAGCAGACCAGGCAGCTGAAGTTCGTGGAATGGATGTAATTCCGGAATCGATAGAAGACGCAAAGAAAAATGCTAAACGCCACGGGTATACCGATACAAAATATGTACCAGGTAAAGCAGAAGAGGTACTTCCTAAATGGGTGAAAAAGGGCTGGAAGCCTGATGTGATTGTGGTTGATCCACCAAGAACCGGTCTCGACGGACAATTAATCCAAACCATATTACAAACAGCACCCGAAAAACTTATTTACATCTCATGCAATCCGTCCACATTGGCCAAGGATATTCAAATGTTAAGTGCTAAATACGAAGTGAAGTATATTCAGCCAGTAGATATGTTCCCGCAGACGGCACATGTGGAGTGCTGTTCACTACTAGTCTTGAAAGAATAAATATAGATGTGGCCGTGTGTAAAAACAGTCCCTCAGGTAATCATACCTGGGGCTTATTTTATTTTTAAAGTCCCTTGATTTATGTTGTTTCTTCAATTTTGAGAATTTTATAAAAAAACAAAGAAAAACTCCTCAAAATTATTTATTACATGAAAAAAAGGGGGGAGATACTTGTTTTGTCGGAAATGTGGTAGGGAACTTCATGAAACCGATCAATTTTGTTCTCATTGTGGAACCCAGTTAAACCCATCGATATCGGTGGTCACCGACCCTAATATTAAGTCTGATATGCCTCACCTTCAAAGGGAGAAGGAAAAATATTATTGGCCGTTTTTGCTTCCGTTTGTAGTGTTACTTTTGGGATCGGGGAGTGTATTGGCTATTTATCACTACGAAACTCAACAAAACGAGAAGGCAGCCAGTTATGTCAAAAATGCTCAAACCTATGCTCTAGATGGCCAGTGGGAAAAAGCAGTGAAAAAATACGATCATGCTCTTAAAATCCGCCCCCTGGGGAATTGTCGGTTTCGAAAGAAAAAAAACTGGTAGAAATTATTCGAAATTGGAATCAACAAATTGATGAAGTGAAGTCTCATATCCAACAAAAACAATACTCAGAGGCCAAGCAACTACTTCTAAAATTAAAAGACGAATTAAAAGACCAACATGGGCCACTAACGGAAACAAAGCGTTTGGACGGAATTTATGAGGGATCAAAATGCTGACATGAAGGACCGGTTAAAAGCATCGGAGTATATTGCCAAGACTAATGGAGCTTTTGTGGATAAAAAGGAATTAAAGGGAGCTTTTGATGGCAAAATCGAATTCGGGTTTATAGATCCTATTTTAGAGGAAAATAAAATGGTATAGGTGGAGAAAATTGTGTAGACCTAGCATTTATTGCTGGGCTTTTTCTTTTTGGTTTAATGTCCCCGATTTAAAAGAAGGGTTTATTAGACACTTTTCATCCATTTTATTAAAACCTAAGTATGCAAGTTTATATACTGAAATTAAATCGGTTATTGAAGAAGATGATAAGGTAGTGATCCATTCAATCACTGGTGTCAGAAACCGCGAAAATCGTTATGGAAAAGCGCACATGGATGTCTTCAAAATCAAAAATGGGTAGTTCGTTGAACATTGGGATGTTGTTCAAAAAATATCAGCTCCAGAAGATTTTAAAAACAATAATACAATGTTTTGACAAGCACTTAATAAAAGAATTCCTTCGTGTCTTTTGTTCATAATAAGAGACTTGATTCCCTTTCACTATTAAAGAAAGGGTTTTTATCTTTTGAGTTCGGAATCATTGGAGCTTTTCTGAATTTTTGTAGACAATTTATTAGAAAAAATAAAATTCAGAAAACACAAAAAATACTAAATGTTAACGGTTGACAGTCAACATAGTTTATTTTAAAATTATAAACACCATAAGAAAGCGTTTACATAGTTTTTTGTTCAGAAAGGAGGGCGCTTTCATTGTTATCGCTTGTGAAAGAGACATTAAATGCCCAGATTTATCAATTATTAAAAAAGCGCTTATTGGAAGGTTATTATGCTCTTGGTGAACGATTAGTAGAAGTGAGACTTGCAGAAGAATTCGGTGTCAGCCGCGGTCCGGTGCGGGAAGCTCTAAAAATGCTTATTCAAGATGAATTGCTTGTGCAAAAAGGGAATGCAATAAATGTGTTCAATCCCTCATTATCCGACATGATTGATATTTATCAAGTCCGGCAACAAATGGAATCGCTCGCAGCTAAATTATCCGCTCAAAACATTGAATCTTCAAAATTAGAAATGCTTGAAAACATCGTTAAAGAAACCAAAACAGCATGGATAAAAGAGGATAAAAATCATGTAGTGGAATTGAGTATCCAATTTCATGAGATTATCCTGGAGTCATCCGGTAATCGTCAGCTGATTTCATTAACAAATATGCTTCGGGATAAAGTTACCTATTTCAGGAACAGTAGTGTTAAAGGTGGAATGCGAGATGATAGTCGTATCGAAGAACATGCTCGTATCCTTTCAGCACTTAAAGAACGGAATGGGGATAAAGCCGCAAAAGAAATGCAAAATCACATTGAGCATGATTTATTGGCACTAGTATCACTTTATAAGCAGAATCTGCTTTAGTTTATAGGAGATGAACATAAATGGGAAAAAAAGCATTAGAAGGTTTAAAAGTGCTTGAAATGGGACAGCTAATTGCAGGTCCATTTGCCGCTAGGTTATTAGCGGAATTTGGTGCAGAGGTTATAAAAGTTGAACCTCCAGCTAAGGGTGATCCAATCCGATCATGGCGGGTTATAGAAAACGGCACAAGTTTATGGTGGTATGTTCAATCCAGAAATAAAAAGTGCATTACAATTGACCTGAAGCACCATGAAGGACAAGAGTTGATTCGCGGTCTGGTGAAAGAAATTGATATTTTAATAGAGAACTTTCGCCCGGGGACATTGGAAAAGTGGGGTCTCGGATACGAGGAATTAAAAAAAATCAACCCAGGTCTGGTTATGATTCGGGTGTCCGGATATGGGCAAGATGGCCCGTACAAAGATAAACCGGGTTTCGGATCGATTGGGGAAGCGATGGGGGGTCTTCGCTATATCACGGGATATCCAGATCGCCCGCCGGTACGAGTAGGTGTAAGTATTGGAGACTCCTTGTCATCACTTTATGCAGTGATAGGTGCATTAATGGCTGTTTACCATCGTGATGTGCATGGTACAGGTGAGGGACAGGTAATTGACGTTGCCCTATATGAATCGGTGTTTAGTTTAATGGAAAGTGTTCTTCCCGAATATGACCGGGCAGGGTTGATTCGGGAAAGATCGGGAAGTATGCTGCCGGGAATTACACCATCGAATACATATGTTTGTTCGGATGGTACGTATATCGTAATTGGTGCGAATGGAGATGCCATTTTTAAAAGGCTTATGTATGCAATGGGACGGGAGGACATTGCCGAGGATCAGCGTTTTGAAAACAATGCCAAACGATCTGAACATGCTGAATTCTTAGACGGTCTTATCGAAGAATGGACTAAAAGTCTGCCATTCGAGGTGGTAAAGGAATGTTTAGATAAAGCTGGGGTCCCGGCGGGGTCCATTTATTCTGTGGAGGATATAGTAAATGACCCGCATTATCAAGCAAGGAAAATGATTCAAGAAGTAGCCGTTGATGGTCTTGGAATGTTGAAGATGCCTGGAATTGTGCCAAAGTTGAGTGAAACACCTGGTGAAATCGTGTGGGCAGGTCCAGAATTGGGGCAGCACACTGAGGATGTTCTGGGCGGGAATCTAGGTCTGACTGAAGCGCAAATAAAGGATTTAAAAGCAAAAGGGGTTATTTAAGGGAAACACTATCCCAGCCGATTTATAAAACTTGGAATTTCCTAATTTAGTAGAGGGGATGTCTTATGAATTTTCCGGATAAAGTAGAGATAATAGAAGTCGGACCAAGAGACGGGATTCAGAATGAATCTAATTTTATCCCGACTGAAAAGAAAATAGAGCTAATCAATGCACTTAGTAAAACCGGAATCAAACGGATGGAAGCTGTTTCTTTCGTCCATCCGAAATATGTGCCGCAAATGAAGGATGCAAAGGAAGTGCTAAACGGAATAGAAAAAATCCCTTCCGTTCAATATATGGCGTTGATTCCTAATGAGAAGGGGTATGAAAGGGCAATTGAAGGCGGAGTCGATGCACTATCACTTGTAGTAGGGGCGAGTGACAGCTTTAATTTAAAAAATGTAAAAATGAGCCGAGAGCAATCTATTAAAAATTTCGCACCGGTAATCGAAAAAGCAAAAGCAAATGATATTTTTATCCGCTATAGTATTGCAACTGCTTTTTGGTGCCCATTTGAAGGAAAAGTAGAAGCTGACTTGGTTCTTAAAATGGTCGAGGAGGCAGAAATGCTCGGGGCAGATGAAATTGTAATTGCCGATACCATTGGCAGAGCGAATCCAAAGCAGGTTTTCGATTTATTTCAAGCTGTCATTTCATTAAAAACAAAGTCTAGTATTTCTGCTCATTTTCACGATACCTATGGTATGGCGCTGGCAAATGTAATGTCTGCATTAGAAGCGGGGGTCACTCGTTTTGATGCTTCTATCGGCGGTCTTGGCGGGTGCCCATTTGCGCCTGGTGCAGCTGGTAATGCGGCAACAGAGGATATTGTTTTCATGATGCATGAAATGGGCATTGATACGGGAATTGATTTCGGGCAACTTCTAGCTTGCACCGAATTACTGAAGCCGATTACAAATCGGGAACTGACGGGTCATCTTCACAAAGTAAAAGCATGCCAAAACTAAATAGAGGAAACACAACGACCTAACCTGAAAGGCATAACAGGGGATTTTTTTAACCAAAAAAATATTGCATTTTATTCAATGGAAACTTTTTATATTTCGAAGCACTCGTAGCACATGCTAGACAGGATGGCATTAAAACCTGCTTTTACATTGCCGAAAGTTATGGATGTCCATATGAGGGTGAATTGTCTGAGAAACAGGTCTTAAATCACGTCAAACGGGTGAAATCGGCGGGACCAGACCGGATCGGAATTGCTGACACGATTGGAATTGCGACACCCAATCATGTCGAAAGACTATAGAAAAACTTTAGATATTGCCGGGGATACACCTGTAACAATCCATTTACATGATAATAGAGGATTAGGATTAGCAAATGCATATTCTACCTATCAGGCTGGTGTTCGAATTTTTGAAATGGTTAGATACCGGTTTAAATTTTGAAAAATTGCTTAATGCTACTGACTACGCAGCTAGTATTTCTTCAAAAAAACCATTAGGGAGAAATAGACATGTTGAAAGAAAGCACTAAGGGGGAAATTAGGATGAAAAAATGGATTAAAACAATGACTGTTGTAATGGGAACGACACTATTATTATCAGCTTGTAATACCAGCAACACAGCAAAAAATCAAGAGAGTAATGCTAGCGGAAGTAGTGATGGATATGAAAAGACAACAATAAGATTAGCCTACAATTTACCACAGGACCATCACATTTCTAAAGGAATTGAACAATTTGCAAAGGATGTAACGGAAAAGTCTAATGGGGCAGTTAATGTTCAAGTATATCCTGCTGGTCAATTACTTAGTGATAAAGACATGAACCAATCCATCTTAACAGGTGGAGTTGAGATGGGGGTCAATTCCGCTACATTATGGGCAAGCACCGTTCCGGCAATGGGTATTTTTGACGTCCCTTATGTGTTTACTAATTATGAAAAAGCAGGAGAAGCCATTAATGGTGAATTTGGAGATAAATTAAGAGTAGCAATGGAAGAAAAAGGGGCAAAGGTATTATTGTTTGCTGACTATGGATTTGCACAATTTGCTAATAACAAACGTCCATTAAAATCACCTGAAGATTTTAAAGGATTAAAGATTCGCAGTATTGGAGATATTCCTTCCGAAATGATTAAAGCATACGGTGCATCACCTGTATTCATGGGTGGCGGTGAAGTATATATGGCACTTCAACGTAACACAGTAGATGGCGCTACCTCTGGTACAACAGCGATGCTACAACGTAAATACGATGAAGTAGCCAAGTATTTAACAATCAATAATTACTCTTACCTAGAATTCCTTTTAGCTGTTAACTTGGATTTTTGGAATCGTTTACCTGAAAAAACGCAGGCATTATTAACTGAAGAGGCTAAAGAAACAGAAGAATGGATACGCCAGCAAGCACAGGCTGAAGACGAGAGAACGGCAAAACAATTAGAAGAAAAAGGGATGGAAGTATACGTTGTTCCGGAGGAAGATATTTCAGTATGGAAAGAGGCAGCCAAACCAGCTTGGGATGCTTTCCATAAAACAGGTGGAGATTTAGGTAAAGAATTGCTAAAAATGGTTGATAAGGAATAAGGAGGAGCAACATGAAGGCACTTTACAGGATAGCCGATCAAGTTATTAATATAGGAGCGTATCTAGCAGGATTCTTCATTATTCTAACGACGTTTATGATTTTCTATGAGATTGTCTCAAGAGAGTTTTTTAATCAGCCGACGATTTGGGTAACTGAGTTTTCCATTTATGCCATTATTGGAAGCTGTTTTTTGGGAAGTGCCTATGCAGTGCGAACCTATTCTCATATAACCGTAGATTTATTGATTAATAATGTTAATGATCAAATTAAAACCGTTCTTGCTTACTTGTCGAACGCTTTAGGTTTAGTATTTAGTATTATTTTTACTTTCTATGGTTTCCATCACGTCATGAAAACAATGGAGCTAGGGATTACTTCAGCATCATTATTGAGAATTCCGATGTACATTCCAGAAGCCTTACTTCCGATAGGCGGGGTATTACTGTGCATAGCGTTTATTATGCAAATTATTGATGGTGGAGTCCATAAAGGAGGGGAACACCTATGAATATCTTTTTCCTTGGTGGACTGGGGAGTCTTTTGTTACTCGGAGTACCAGTAGCTTTTGCTCTCGCTTTGCTAGCCATTGCAGGAATGTACTTTTTTAATGGTGGAACCTTTGCTTTTGCACAAGTTCCGATTATTTCCTATAAGTCTCTTGATGATTTTTCCTTAACCTCGTTGCCGATGTATGTGTTGATGAGTCAAATCTTACTTGTTAGTGGTGTGGGTCGCGACCTTTATGAAATGGCCAGCCGTTGGTTTAGACATTTCCCTGGTGGTCTGGCCATTGCAACTCTCTTTTGTTGTGCGATATTTGCTGCCATTTCAGGGTCAAGTGTTGCAACAGCTGTAACCGTTGGTTCAGTTGCTTTACCGGAAATGGTAAAACGTGGGTACAATAAAAGGTATGTATTGGGATTACTCGCTGCAGGTGGAACATTAGGAATATTAATTCCTCCAAGTGTTCCAATGATTATTTATGGTTCTGTAACGGGAGAGTCAATTGGTAAATTATTTGTTGCGGGTATTGTGCCTGGTATTATCTTAACAATTGTATTTATGATCTTTGCTTCATATCAAACAAGACATATCAGGGAAACACCTGCAACCTGGAAGGAACGGATGGAAGCTACCAAAACTGCAATTTGGGGATTATTACTGCCCATTATTGTTATTGGTGGAATCTATAGTGGTATTTTCACTCCAACTGAAGCAGCTGCGGTAGGGGTTGTAGTTAGTCTGGCGATCTCAGCATTTGTCTACCGCAATTTAAATCTAAAGAATATTAAAACGATTATATTCTCAACTGTTAAAACGAATGCGATGATTTTAATGATTATAGTCGGCGCTATGCTACTTGGTTACATCATGACAATCTTACAAATTCCGCAAACGATAACCAACTATGCGACAGAGCAAGACATTTCTCCATGGATTATCTTTATATTAATAAATATCGCTTTATTGATATTGGGTATGTTCTTAGAGACCATTTCGATTTTGGTTATTACTCTACCAATCCTATATCCAATCGTTGTAGCGCTAGGATTTGATCCAATCTGGTTTGCGATTATCATGGTTATCAACATGGAGCTGGCTCTAATCTCACCGCCTGTCGGACTAAACCTTTTTGTATTAAAGGGAATAGACCGAACCAATACCATCGGAGAAATTGTAAAAGGAGTTATTCCCTATGCGGTAATTATGGTACTTTTTATCGTATTACTCTCCATTTTCCCAGAAATAGCAACGTTCCTAATAGATAAAGTGGAATAGATAATTGGGAGTAGGCGATTAGAGCTTTTTAAAAAATTTGTGTCAAGGACCTAAAAGGAAAGATTCCGATGAGGTGCCTGGCACTTTTTTTATTGGGTAATCTAAACAAGCGACTTTGAAGAAATTGACTGGAACCGAAAAGCTGTGAATTTAGGTAACAATATTTTTGGGAATGAAAATAAATAAGGTGTTATTGGTGCTGATATGCCAAGTATACACATAAACCAAAAGTGGATGTGGCACCTGTGGGGAAAAGAAAATCCCAAGGAAACTGAATTAACGGTCGTTGGTTTTCACAGAAAAACGGGAAAGATAATGGCTATACAGACTACCTGCAAACCATCTTTCTAACAAACTTGCACTTGCTAAGCTTTCATTAAATGAAGAGAAGAATGTAATTGTAAGTCAGGTGGATTCTGATATTTACGGATTACCAAGTCATGAAAAAGATAAATTTCAGGCGTTATTACGATTTAATCCATATGTAAATGAAATATTTTTTGCTAATAATGTTATTTTGGTTGAAGGTGACACCGAGGTAATTGCTTTAAAACTAATTGGAGAAAAATTGGTTAGTAATGGAGACTTAGAAAGGATATATAATAGAACATCTGTGGTGAACTGTGCAGGAAAAGGCACTATGTATGTAGTTTTAAACGTTCTTAATAATATTGGGATAGAATATACTTGCATACATGATTTCGATATAACTGAACTCAATAAAAAAGGAGAAACCCAAACAGTAGCGGCACTTAAAAAGGTTTTAACATTGAATAATAAAATTGAGAGACTGTGCGATATAAAAGGTAACAAAAAGTTTGTTTTCCAGTATACATTAGAGGAGGAAATGCCTCCAGATTATGAAAAAGGTAGCTCCAAATCTTTTGCCGCATATGAGTATTTACAGGAAAAAGAACTTGAGGAAATACCTGTTAGGTTATTAAATATTGTTAAATCCTCTTATGGAATCCGGCTAGATCATGAACTCGACCATAGTAACTCGACTGTTTTAGAGTAGTATAATTGGGATAACTTGAACCAAGCTAAATCTGAATGGGTCACGCCAGATGACTCGGAATTTATTATTGCTGTTTGGAAGGCATCAGAACAAGAGCAATATGCTCCAGTTTTATAAAGCAATTACATTAAGACAGAGGTTCTCACCAGCACCTCATGTGAGTGTTGTCACATACACTCAACGCATGTTGAAGCTGTTGCAAAATTAATATTGAAATAGATAGAAGCTCATTCTAACTTTAGTTTGGAAGAGCTTTTTTAAGAAATCTAAAAGTATATTTTTTATAAAATTTTGGATGGTTAATAAAAAGGGGTGCCCAAGTGGATTTTAATTCATTGGGCACCCCTTACTCTTTATTTAAAACACTTTCGTAGTCCAATCCTCACAATTCCAAATTTCAGTCGCAATTTCACGATAGAAATCAGGTTCGTGGGATACCATCAAGATACTTCCGCGATATGCCTTTAAAGCACGCTTCAATTCTTCTTTTGCGTCGACATCCAAGTGATTGGTAGGTTCGTCTAGAATTAATAGATTCGTTTCAGTGTTAATAATTTTACACAATCGAACTTTGGCTTTTTCGCCACCAGAAAGGACTTCGACTTTACTTTCAATATGTTTCGTCGTTAATCCACATTTTGCAAGAGCAGCTCGGACTTCAGCTTGATTCATACTTGGGAACTCGCTCCAAATCTCTTCAATACAAGTGTTGTAGTTGGACTGTTTCACTTCCTGCTCAAAGTAACCGACGTATTGATACTCACCACGTTCCACTTTACCTGAAATGGGATCAATCAACCCAAGAATACTTTTTAGAAGAGTGGACTTACCAATACCGTTTGCACCTACGAATGCAATTTTTTGTCCGCGTTCCATCTTCAAATTCAGAGGGCGAGAAAGTGGTTCATTGTAACCTATAACAAGATCTTCAGTCTCGAAAATCCAACGACTAGATGAACGAGCTTCTTTAAAGTTAAACTCTGGTTTCGGCTTCTCTTTCCCCAATTCGATAATTTCCATTTTGTCGAGTTTCTTTTGACGAGACATCGCCATATTACGAGTCGCAACACTTGCCTTGTTACGAGCAACGAAATCCTTCAAATTCGCAATTTCTTGTTGTTGACGTTTGTAAGCAGACTCTAGCTGCTGCTTCTTCATTTCATAAATATTTAGGAAGTTATCATAGTCACCAACATAGCGATTCAACTCTTGGTTTTCCATGTGATAGATCAGGTTAACAACATTGTTCAAGAATGGAATATCATGCGAAATCAAGATAAATGCATTTTCATATTCCTGTAAATAACGCTTCAACCATTCGATATGCTGTTCATCCAAGTAGTTCGTAGGCTCGTCTAGTAAAAGGATTTCAGGCTTTTCTAGCAGAAGCTTAGCTAGCAAAACTTTCGTACGCTGCCCGCCGCTAAGATCATCTACATCTCGATCGAGTCCAACATCGTCTAATCCTAGACCACGAGCAACTTCCTCAACTTTTGAATTAATTTGATAGAAATCATTACTATCTAAAGTTTCTTGTAGCTCTCCAACTTCGGCAAGTAATGCATCGATATCAGCACCTTCGTCACCCATTTTTGCATAAAGTTCATTGATTTCTGCTTCAGCATCAAAAAGATATTGAAAAGCAGTACTCAAAGCCTCACGCATCGTAGTACCTTTTTGAAGGACAGCATGCTGATCTAAATAACCTACACGAACTTTTCGTGACCACTCCACTTTCCCCTCGTCGGGTTGCAGCTTCCCAGTAACAATATTCATGAAAGTAGACTTACCCTCACCATTTGCCCCAACTAGTCCAACATGCTCTCCTTTTAAAAGTCGAAAAGACACATTATTAAAAATCGCACGATCACCGAAACCGTGACTTAAATTTTGTACGTTTAATACACTCATTTTTTTAACCCCTTATCTAATGTCACATGTGGATATCTTACTAGATTTATAATGCTTTTTCTATCTTGAAGTTATTTTTATGAAAAATATAATTCGATTCAAGCACGCCATCTGATAAATAGACGGAGATATTTCGCTTAATGACTGAACACTACTAAAAAATGGGTTAAATAGACGGAGAAATTCCGCCTATCGAATCGAAAAACATGAAAATGGGGGATATTGCTCTGAATAAACGGAAAACCTCCGCTTATATACCCATAAAAAGAGCTCGATATACATTTAACAGGAAAATCTCCGCTTATTATACTTCGACTGGATACCTTAGGACAAGACTTCCTTTTAAAATGGAATTATTTTGATGGTGGACCTTAAGCAACAAGGTAAACTCACCAACATCTTATTGTGTTGCCAAAATACACTCGCCACACTTGTTGAGAAATGATGAGGCGACATTGGCAGTGACAGGCATTGGTCGAAAAATCATGTTTTAACCAACTTTGAAGGGGGTATTAAATAAGAAAACCTTTTGAGGGGGTGGCACAAAATGAACTTGGATGTGAAATGTAATGTTAAAAACTGCAAGTATTGGGCAGATGGCGACCAATGTGTGGCTGACTCTATTTATGTCATAGGTCCACACGGCAGCAGACAGGCTGATTCTGTGGAAGAAACAGCTTGCAGAACTTTCGAGCTTCGTGAATGAAACAAGGGGACTGCTTCTTGTGCTTAAAAAGCAGAAAAGCAGTCCTTTTCATAAATACTGTGATAGTAACGATATAGCTTGAACGAGAGAGGAGAAAATCAAGCATGGAAAAGCGATACATAATGATTCTATCGTGCTTGTTTCTGATGGGGATGCTGACTGGATGTATCCAAAAGGATCAGCTGCCAGATGGAACAAAGCTGATAGATAAGGAGAAATTTATTTTTGCGGCTTCAGGAGAATTTAAGCCCTTTAGCTATGTTAGCAATGATGATTTATCGATGACTGGTTTCGATATTGAAGTAGGAAACGCAGTCGGAAAAGAACTGGGTCTTGAACCAGTCCAGAAGAGGATGAAATTTAAAGGACTCATCGAGGGCATTAAAACGGGACGGGCAGACGCAGCCGTCGCCAGCCATACCATTAACCCCCAACGCGCCAAACACGTTACTTTTTCCACACCCTACTATTACTCAGGTCCACAGATCTTCACTAGACCTGACAGCAAGATTAAAACAGTAGATGACTTAAAAGGAAAAGAAGTTGCCGTAGCAAAGGGATCTACCTATGCGGATACAGCCAAAAAGTATACCAGCAATATTAAAATGTACGACAGTGATATTACGGCATTAAAAGCGCTAAGTATTGGCCGGCATGACGCTGTTATTACCGATTTTGTCACTGGTAAAAGTGCAAAAAAGGAAGGATTTAAAATTCAGGGTCAGCAGTTAATCGAGCGAAGCGAGCAGGCAATTGTTATTCCGAAGGATAATCCAATCCTGCTCAAGAGAGTTAATGACGCACTTCAAAGACTTCGGAATGATGGAACACTATCCCGAATCAGTCAAGAGTATTTTGGTGAGGATATTACGAAAAAACCAGAATAATAGATTGATCAATAGAAAGAAAGGATGTAGTTATTTTGCCTAGTTTTTCGCACTTTTTACATACGTTTATCAGCAGCAAAAACCTTTTCATAGATGCAGCGCTGTTGACATTAAAACTTACGGTTGTCTCCATTTTAATTGGGATTTTATTCGGATTATTTTTTGCTCTTTTAAAAATTTCAAGGATTAAAATATTGGGCTATATATCAAATGCGTATGTATTCCTTGTAAGGGGAACTCCACTCATTGTCCAGATTTTCATTCTGTATTTTGGCTTCAGCGGAATTTTCCTCATTCCTGACTTTTGGGCAGCGGCTCTTGCACTCGCCTTCCATAACGGTGCCTATATTGCAGAAATTTTCCGGGGGACGATTCAGTCCATTGATAAAGGGCAAATGGAAGCGGCACGCTCTCTCGGCATGACAAGGATACTAGCAATGCGCCGTATCATTCTTCCACAGGCCTTCAAGAGGGCACTGCCTCCCCTTGGAAACCAATTTATTATTGGACTTAAGGATTCATCTCTGGCAGCCTTTATTTCCATGAATGAACTGTTCAATGTTGCGACGACGCTGGGTTCCAATAATTTCGATGAAATGACCTACTTATTAATAGTAGCCGTTTATTATCTAGTACTTGTTGCCGTATTAACCATGCTGGTGAGCTTGTTCGAAAAGAGATTGGCAATTAGTGACCGATAGGAGGACGATAAAGTGAATGTACGAGAAATGATAAAAATAGAAAAATTACATAAATCTTATGGGAGTTTACATGTATTAAAAGATATTAATATGTCGGTGTATGAAAGTGAAGTTGTCTGCTTGGTCGGAGCATCCGGCTCTGGTAAAAGTACGCTGCTGCGCTGCCTTAACTTTTTAGAAAAAAGGGAAAGTGGGAGAATTTCAATCAGAGGGGAAGAGATTAGCCCGGAAACCCACGATATTAACAATGTCCGGCAAACGGTGGGGATGGTTTTCCAGCACTTTAATCTATTCCCACATAAAACCGTCCTTGAAAATGTTATTGAAGCACCAACCATGGTAAAGAAAATCCCAAAAGACCAGGTCATTGCCGAAGCAAAGGAGTTGCTCCAAAAGGTTGGTCTTCTTGATAAGGCGAATGTTTATCCTAGCAAATTGTCAGGCGGTCAAAAGCAGCGTGTGGCAATCGCCAGGTCACTGGCCATGAAGCCGGATATCATGCTTTTTGATGAACCGACATCTGCCCTTGATCCGCAGCTTGTTGGTGAGGTATTGCTAACCATGAAGGCGTTAGCCGATGAAGGAATGACGATGGTAGTGGTTACCCATGAAATGGGCTTCGCTCGTGAGGTTGCTGATTGGATTGTCCTCATGGACGATGGGAGAATTATCGAAAGGAATCGGCCAAATGAATTCTTTAATCATCCGAAAGAGCAGCGTACAAAAGAATTCCTCCAGACAACGTTGTTAAAATAACTTGAAGTTGAAGTACGGTTTCCTTTGGGTTGATAAGGAATTTTTAACTAAGATCGACACGGAAAGTCAATGAAGTCACAGCGCCTATATTTCATAACTGTTTCAAGTAAGTACAGAGAATAAAATTCAATTTTACATTACAGTAAAATATGTTGTCAACAAGAAATTTGTAATATTTTATAAAAAATGTTATAATAAGTCTTACAATTGTTTTAATCGTATTCCGTATTCTGCTGTATTTTTTTGCAGATAGAATTATGGATACGTTTTTTTAATATCCATTTTTTTTACCGAAGAGAATTCAAACAATTGTGTGAGCTTTAAAGGTAAGTTAGTTGAATAAAATTATCAATTTACTATCTAACAGTAACCGAGTTTTTATTCTACAAGGAGGCCTAGAATATTGAATCTAATCAATAAGAAAGTTACACACGAGCGTTTTGGCATGGGGAGTATAGTTAAACATAATGATTCTAGTATTGAAATACATTTCGCATCGGAAAGTAAAAAGTTTGTTTTCCCTGATGTATTTGGAAAGCACCTAAAACTGCATGATAAAAGTGATGCTAATTCACTTGAAAAAATTATACAAAAAAAGGAAATGGAACAAAAGAAGGAAGAATGGAAGAAGGAAGAGGAAAAACAACTACAACGAAAAAACCAGGAACTTCGCTTGGAACATGAAAAACTTATGAAAAATCATAAACTTCATACCGAATCACAAATGGTTTTTTGGTGTGACACAGAAGAACAGAATAGTTCTTTTTCAGAGTGGAAGGTTTTTTCAGGCGTAATAAAAAGTGGTAACAACAAGGGGAAGCCAAACAAACCCATCCGCTTGCACCAAAATAGCGCTGTCCTGTTAACAGCAATAGATTCCAGCATGCCTGAAAAAGACAGACGTATCTTAGGTGTCTATATGGTGAATGAGGATTTTATCGGTAAGCTTTGTGAAGATGGGAATATTCCTGCTCATTCAAAATACAGACTCCAACTCACAGAACAGGAATCGGATCAGATGCTTTTCTGGGAATATTATGTAAATGAAAAATCCCCCCAAAAAATCACATGGAATACAGGTAAATACCGTTATTTTGAAAATTCATGGTTGGCTCAAATTTTGCTTGATATCGTTTCGTTGAAAAGTGATCCAAAGGAACGAGAGCTGGCACAACAATTTTTTGAGCATTTTTGTAAAATGAATCAGATAACGGATCAAGAGTTACCAAAACCTAATGGCGCATTAATGCGTATTTAGAAGTTAGCCCAAAGATAATTAGAATGAAAAGGGACTGACACATTTTCCCGCCTATCACTAATTGTTATACGTGTAACCCCAAAATAAACTGACCCTGAATTCGCAAAAAACACCTTGCGATTTCGGGGTCTTTTTCCTCCTAAACCCATGTCAGTCCAGTGCTCTTCCAATTTTCTTTTCAGTCTTTTTTAAGCAAAACTTACTATTAACTCGAACAGTGGAATACTAGTTGATGGGGTAGTTTTTAGCAGGAGATATTTTCGTTGTACAGAGATTGTGAAGTTATATCCAATCAGTTTGATAAAAAGTGCTTAAACATGGTATAAGTGTATAAGAAGCAGGGACATTCTGCTTTTTAATTTTGGGATAAGGAGTTGGCCTTCTAACCAATACGAGAGGATTTGAAATTTAACATGATAGATAATTTTTGGCGTGATTTACCACGACCTTTTTTTATACTGGCACCGATGGAAGATGTAACGGATGTTGTTTTTCGTCATGTCGTGAGTGAAGCAGCCAGACCTGATGTGTTTTTTACAGAGTTTACAAACTCTGATAGTTATTGTCACCCAGAGGGGATCCAAAGTGTCCGCGGGCGTTTGACTTTTACAGAGGATGAACAGCCAATTGTAGCGCATATATGGGGGGATAAGCCTGAATACTTTCGGCAAATGAGTATTGGTATGGCGGAATTAGGCTTTCGGGGTATAGATATCAATATGGGCTGTCCTGTACCTAATGTGACACAGAATGGGAAGGGAAGCGGCTTAATCCTTCGTCCAGATGTTGCGGCAGATTTAATACAAGCAGCAAAAGCAGGAGGATTGCCCGTAAGTGTGAAGACAAGGCTTGGTTTCACAGAGGTAGACGAATGGCAGGACTGGCTGACACACATATTGAAACAAGACATTGTAAATCTTTCCATCCATCTGCGTACAAGGAATGAAATGAGCAAAGTAGCTGCTCATTGGGAACTGATTCCGGAGATTAAGAAACTTCGTGACCAGGTGGCACCAGATACACTTTTGACAATCAATGGAGACATTCCTGACCGTCAAACTGGGTTGCAGCTTGCTGAACAATATGGTATTGATGGCGTTATGATCGGGCGAGGTATTTTTAAAAATCCTTTTGCATTTGAAAAAGAGCCAAAAGAGCATAGCAGTAAAGAATACCTTGACCTTTTAAGACTCCAGCTTGATCTTCAAGATCAATATGCAGAACTAGTGCCACGTTCAATCACAGGGCTGCATCGCTTTTTCAAAATTTATGTTAAAGGATTCCCTGGAGCGGCTGACTTAAGAAATCAATTGATGAACACGAAATCAACAGATGAAGTCCGTGCGTTGCTTGATAACTTTGGAAAAGAATGCTGATGAGACGAGGACAGTGAAATGAGGCAAATGGCGCCTTCCGTCCATTCGGCTTATATTGACAATGTTCTTCACTTTATCTATTCTAAAGATAATTGAATACGGAAAGAATAGGTTGAATTTACTACTCTACCAAATGTAAATTCAAAAAGGGAAGCCGGTGAAAATCCGGCGCGGTCCCGCCACTGTGTATGGGAGCTTTCTATCAATTGCCACTGTCTAAAGGATGGGAAGGGGATAGAAAGTGTTGATCATGAGCCAGGAGACCTGCCTATTTTTGATGTCATTCGACCTACGCGGATAGGGAGTGTACGAACGTTTCTGACTTCATGTATTTATACATAATAAAAGCAGGATCATACATATGTACACAGCTCTAGCAAATAGGGGTGTTTTTTTTTGTAAAAAAATATATAAGGGGAGAGTTTGTATGAACAATATTGTGTTCACAAAGCGTTGGGCTGCCTTATTTGCTGTATTTTTACTTATCCTTAGTAATCTAGCATTTATCCAACCATACGCCCATGCCGCGACACTAGATAAGGCGGTAACAATTAAAGCCATTAATGAAAAAGGTGAAGTTGTTTTACCTTTAACCGCTGTTAGTTTTGAAGAAGGAGAAACGGCTTATGATGTCTTGCTAGAAGCCGGAGAGAAAACGGAAAAAGAAATTGATACAACCCACGGTGAGTATGGTGTATTTATTAATAGTATTGGAGGAATATCTCCATCAGGAACCGCTTATTGGTCTTTTAATATTAATGGAGTATCTGCTTCAACTGGTATTTCGTCTCATCAAGTAGCTAATGGCGAGCACCTGCTATTTGCAATCACAGAATGGCCAAATCCAACTGTAACCACAAAAGTATCTGCGGTTGGTAAAAATGGGGAAGAAGTGATTCCGGAAACAGATGTTACCTTAATAAAGGGTGCCAGTGCCTATGATGCCTTAATCCAGGCGTCCGCACAACATGGAATTTCCGTGCAAGCGACAGTTGATGATACTTATTTTACTTATATCAATAATGTCGGAAATACAGAGTTAGTCCCTAATGCTGATTGGTGGAGTGTGGGAGTGAATGATAATGCTTTAACTACTAGTATTGTCGCTCATACTGTTCAGCCAAACGACCATGTTCAGTTAACTGTTCAAACCTATGTACCACCTACGGATGAGCCGGCTGAGCCAAGTGAACCAGAACAGCCTGCTGAACCAAATAAGCCAGAAGACCCAACTGCTCCAAATGATAGGAACCCGATTACAAATGAAGCCATCGAAGATAACATTAGTGATATCTTGTCCTACATTGATACAAAAAATATCACATTCTCCTACGGAAACGAATGGTGGGTATGGGGATTAGCCAATACAAATAGGGCAATCCCAGCTTCGTATGTAACGGGTGTGAAGGAAAAAGTGAAGGAAGTAGACGGAAACTTCCGCAATGTGTTTGATTTAGAAAAAATCATTATTGGATTGTCAGCTGCGGGTACAGATGCGACATCGATTGAGGGGTATAATCTAGTAGAATCATTGGTCAATCATGCTAGTTTACAAAATTCATCGATTAATATGAATATCTACGCTTTACTCGCTGTTGATAGCGGACAGTATGATACACCCGCAGGCTTTAGAGAACAGCAAGTAAGTGCGATTCTATCACGTGAGCAAGCAGGGGGAGGCTGGAGCTTCATCGGTTCGATTCCGAGTCCAGACATTACCGGAATGGTCTTGACAGCGTTAGCGCCCTACCGTGAGCAAGCGGATGTCCAAGCGGCAATCGACAGAGCGGTGACCTACTTATCAAATGCACAAGGAGAGACAGGCGGATATAACATAGATTCGAATGGTGGAGATGCCAGTGAATCAATTTCCCAAGCGATCGTAGGTCTTGCTTCTGTTGGTGTTGATCCTACAGGAGAGAATTTCACCAAAGCTGGCGGAAATCTTGTGCAGCATTTGCTGAAATTTAAACAAAATGATGGCGGCTTTAGTCATTTACAAGCTGGTGAATCGAGTGAAATGGCCACACAACAAGCATTATTGGCGCTAACAGCGTATCAAAGCTTTGTAAATAATGGCGAATTAGTTTACCAGTATGAGCTGGTTAATAATCCAGGAGGACAACCAGTGAAGCCAAACCAGCCGGTAGAACCAAACCAGCCAGTGGAGCCAACTCCAGATAAAAATGGACAAACTGTAGAATCTACGGATGATACAGGAGTGCCATCCGATTCTGCCAAAGGGAAAAAACTGCCGAATACGGCAACCAATACAGCCAACTTAATGGTTTTCGGACTTGGTTTATTACTTGTGGGGTTGATTCTTTTCTATTTAAATCGTAAAAAAGTATCATAAGTAAAATTAGGGTAATTCAGCTTCATTGCTGGATTACCCTCATTCATTGTAATGAGTAGGGAGGGTCAAAGTATGAAGCGATGGATACTACCGACGATAATGCTGATATTTTTCTTTTTAGTCATTGGCTGTGAAAAAGATGAGGTTGTCGCACCAAAGGCGGGAGACGATGTCAAACAGTCTGAGAAGCTGGCGAAAGAGGATGCTGTGAGTGAGGATAAGACGGATGAGACGGCAGATGTAGATGGGGAGGAGGAGTCATCGGCTGAAAAGGAAGCCGTCTCTGAAAACACAGTGGATTCGAATAAGGAAGCAGCTGTTGCTCAGAAGGAAACAAAAGAGATTGCCAAACCCGCCGATTCAAAAGTGGCCACACCATCTCAAACCAAACCAAGTACTGCTAGTTCGCAACAGGAACCGTCAAAACTATCAGTAGATGAAGCAAAACAACAAGAATCGCCAGCCCAACCGAAGCCTGCTCCAGAACCGGCCCAACCTGCACCGGAACCAACAAAACCGAAACAAACGGTCACGATTACAATTACTGCTCCTGAGGTAAAAGGAACCATTGTACCTGTTACGACGGTGGAAATGCATGGTGGAGACACGGTCCTTTCTGTTACCCAAAGGACTGTCAAGGAACGGGGTATTCAAATAAGTGTCACTGGTTCGGGGGCAACAGCTTATATACAAGGGATTGATAATTTATATGAATTTGACCACGGCCCGCTTAGTGGCTGGGAAATATTCGTCGATGGAAAAGCCCTAGACAGAAGCGCTGGGGTGTACGGGGTACAGCCAGGGCAAGCGATTCTGCTGCGGTATACGAAGGACTATACGAAATAGACAACTAGAGGATTGAGTTGAAGTATATGGTACGAGGATTTCAATCGTTTCATCCTATGATTCTTTTACTTTATTACATCATTGCACTAGCGGGAATTATGCTTTACCAGCACCCGGTGTTTTTAGGTGTGGCGGTACTTTTGATTCTTTTCATTCATTTTTTGCTTGATGGGGGTCAGGAGCTAAAAAAATGGCGGACGATGATAATCGTGATGGGGGTGCTCTCGCTTATTTTAACACCGTTCTTTAATCAGCGCGGCAATTACATTCTTTTTTATCTTTTTGAAAAGCAAGTGGTGTTAGAGGCAGTATGGCAAGGAGTGATAATTGCCTTAACGCTTGTGTGCATCCTAACCTTATTTTTGACCTTTAATATGGTCATCACACCTGATAAATTCGTCTTTCTGTTTTCAAAAATTCTTCCTCAATGGGCGCTGCTGATTATGCTGTCGATGCGATTTGTCCCGCTCTTAAGGAAACGGCTTATTGAAATTGGCGATGTGCAGAGGGTAAAGGGATTGTCGGTAACAAGCGGTTCGCTCAAAAAGCGCGCCGAAAACGGAATGCTGCTCCTGCAAACCCTTCTTACCTGGTCATTAGAGGAGTCAATTCAAACTGCCGATTCGATGACTGCAAGGGGGTACGGTCTTGGGAGGCGGAGTAAATACCAACCCTTTTATATGAAAAAAAGAGACTGGGTTGCGTTAGTTTTTCTTGTGTTGGCAGGTTCCCTTGTCTTGTTTGGCTGGTGGCTTGGGGATGGGGTGTTAACACTGCTGCCCATCCTTGAAACCGTTTGGCTGCAGGGGCGGGAATGGCTGTATTTCTTCCTGTTTCTTATATTCATTGGTTTTCCGATTTGGACGGAAGGAAAGGAGATGGTTAAGTGGAAATACTTGCGACGCAAAGCTTAAGTTTCGCTTATCCTAACGCAACGACAAACGCATTAAAAGAGATTAACATCGAAGTGCAGCAGGGAGAATTCGTTGTCCTCTGTGGACCGTCCGGAAGCGGCAAATCTACCCTGCTTCGCTTGTTTAAACCGGAAATTGCTCCCCATGGGAAAAAAGAAGGTTCCCTCTCCTTTCAAGGAAAACCACTGGAGGAACTGGACCCAATTGTAAGAGCGAAAGAAATCGGTATGGTCTTTCAGGATCCGGAAAACCAAATCGCGATGGACAATGTGATGGAAGAACTTATTTTCGGAATGGAAAACCTGGGGTTTACGACAGAACAAATGCGCAAAAAGATAGCGGAAATGGTAAATTTCTTCGGTTTAAACCATTTGCTGAATAAAAAAACGGACGAACTGTCTGGAGGCCAAAAGCAGATAATCAACTTAGCTGCGGTGTTGCTGCTCGAGCCGACTGTTTTGTTGCTAGATGAGCCGACTGCTCAGCTCGACCCGATTGCTGCGAAAGAATTCATTCATATGCTCCAACGGTTGAACGATGAATTTGGCCTTACCATTGTTATTGTCGAGCATCGGTTAGAGGAACTATTTCCCGTTGCGAGCCGAGTCATCTTGCTCGAAAATGGCAAACTGCTGCATGACATGCCCCCGAGGGAAATGGTTCGTGAGCTAGGAATTCATGAAACAATGCGGAACTTTTTACCGGGCTCTGCGTTATTGTATTTAGATTTTCAGCCAGATGGTAAGGCAGAAGATATTCCGCTTAATGTAAAAGAAACTAGACAGTGGCTGCAAGGACTTAAGGTTGAATGGGAAGAACCTTCTACGGTAAAGGAGACAGCCAAACAGCCAATCCTTGAATTACAAGAAGTCGATTACCAATATGCAAAACATACGCCGCCTGTATTGTACAATTTAGATTTAACCATATATGACGGCGAATGGCTGGCGGTTGTCGGTGCAAACGGCACAGGAAAATCTACGCTTTTAAAGGTGATTGGCGGTATTTTAAAAGCCCAGCATGGAACGATGAAATTCAACGGGAAAAAGGTGAAAAAGTGGGACCTGCAAAAAGTAAGCTACCTACCGCAAAACCCGAAGCTCTTTTTCATCCATGATACAATTAAAAAGGAGTTTGATTCCTTAGCGATGCAGTATGGAATCGGCTCTTCGGAAGCGCGGATCCAAGAGCTATTGGAAAAATTTCAGATCAGTCACTTACTCAATCGCCATCCGTATGACCTAAGTGGGGGAGAACTTCAGAAAGCCGCTTTAATCGGCAGCTTGCTTGTCGAACCTACGATATTGCTGATTGATGAACCTACAAAAGGAATGGACCCTGAGTCGAAGATTGCATTTGGGGATTTTGTCTCCACTTTAGTAGAGGAAGGTCTGACCGTTGTGATGGTCACGCATGATATTGAGTTTGCGGCCACCTATGCGACTAGATGCAGTATGCTGTTCCAAGGGCAAATTACGGTAACGGAAAACACAAGGGACTTCTTCCATGAAAATACGTACTATACGACGGTGTTGAACCGTGCTACTCGTAACAGCAATGCTTACCCCGTTGTGACCTTTGAGGAGGCGAGACGGATATGGCGCGTTCAAAACCTATCTTAATTGGAATCGCGATCGTTATTTTTGTTCTGCTCGTCGGCTTTCCATTATTTAACACTCAACACTTTCTTGCCTTAAGCCTGCTCATTATGGCTGCCTCTTTTTTTCCTTTTATGATTAGTTTTTCACAGAAAAAAGTATTGAGTAGGGAGTTAGTCGTGGTCGCGATTTTAGCGGCAATTGCCGCCGTCAGCCGGGTACCATTTGCCTCGATTCCAAGCGTGCAACCGACCACTTTTGTCATTATAATTTCCGCGATTGTATTAGGACCGCAAAGCGGATTCGTGATTGGGGCTTTGGCAGCGATCGTCTCCAACCTCTTTCTCGGTCACGGCCCATGGACTCCATGGCAAATGTACGCCTGGGGTATGATTGGCTTAACGGCCGGTTTCCTTAGCAAAACGTGGATCATGCAAAGTAAGATTGGCCGATGTATTTACGGCTTCATCGTCGGCATTGCCTTTGGCTGGATTATGAATCTCTGGTTCGTTGTCGGCGTCATGCAAGACCTAAACTGGCCAGCGATTTTGCTCTATTACAGCTCAAGCTTTTACTTTGACCTCGCACACGCCGTCTGTAACGTCTTTTTCTTATGGGTGTTTAGCAGCAGCTGGATGAAAATTATTGAGAGGTTTAAGGTTAAGTATGGGTTATTTCAACGGATCGGGTGACCAGGCACCATCCAGGAACTGGTCTCTTGCAAGTTAATAGTTCGACCCCGATTTCGTTAAAAAGTACTTTTTGCGATTTCGGGGTCTTTGGTGTTTTTCCTGTTTAACCTTTGTTAATACCGTGTAACATATATGATACAAACCCGATTTCGTGAAAATAATTTTCCAATCCGTATGCAGGGACCATGTTGCTTTTTAATTTTGGGATAATGGTTTAGCCTGGTAACTAATTTGAGAGGATTGAATTTGAACATGATAGATAATTTTTGGCGTGATTTACCACGACCGTTTTTTATACTGGCACCAATGGAAGATGTGACGGATGTTGTTTTTCGCCATGTCGTGAGTGAAGCAGCCAAACCTGATGTGTTTTTTACAGAGTTTACAAACTCGGATAGTTATTGTCACCCAGAGGGAATCCAAAGTGTCCGCGGGCGTTTGACTTTTACAGAGGATGAACAGCCAATTGTAGCGCATATATGGGGGGATAAGCCTGAATACTTTCGGCAAATGAGTACAGGTATGGCGGAACTAGGCTTCCGGGGTATAGATATCAACATGGGCTGTCCTGTACCTAATGTGACACAGAATGGGAAGGGAAGCGGCTTAATCCTTCGTCCAGAAGTTGCGGCAGATTTAATACAAGCAGCAAAAGCAGGAGGATTACCCGTAAGTGTAAAGACAAGGCTTGGTTTCACAGAGGTAGACGAATGGCAGGATTGGCTGACACACATATTGAAACAAGACATTGTAAATCTTTCCATCCATCTGCGTACAAGGAATGAAATGAGCAAAGTAGCTGCTCATTGGGAACTGATTCCGGAGATTAAGAAACTTCGTGACCAGGTGGCACCAGATACACTTTTGACAATCAATGGGGATATTCCTGACCGTCAAACTGGCTTGAAGCTCGCCCGCCAATATGGTGTTGATGGGGTAATGATTGGGCGTGGTATTTTCCATAATCCATTTGCCTTTGAAAAAGAACCGAAAGATCATAGCAGTAAGGAATTGCTTGATCTCTTAAGGCTGCATCTGGATCTCCACGATAAATATTCAAAAGTAACGCTCCGTTCGTTTAAGACTCTTCATCGCTTTTTTAAGATATATGTCAAAGGATTTCGAGGGGCGGGTGAATTAAGAAATCAACTGATGAACACAGAGTCAACAGATGAAGTGCGTGCATTGCTTGATAACTTTGAGTCAAAGTATCTTGTCTGCATGGGGGAACAGTAGGAGAGTCCTAAATTGGCTGGTGTGAAGGCGGTATTATACCGAACTCATTCCCGCCAATTTTTTGCTTTAGTAAAGGCTTGTTGATTTTCGTGAAAGGTATGAGAATTCATAGGCGGAGAATTTCCGGTTAATGTATATAGAGGAAGCTTAAGAAGCAGATATAAGCGGAGATATTCCGGTTAACTGCTCTAAATAAGACAAAATCTAAAGATTTGGATCATATAAACGGAAAAACTCCCCTTATTTTTAAGGAAATATGGGTATTTTCAATTTAGCCGGAATTTTTCCGTTTATTTTTCAAACACAGTAAATCAACATCAAACTTTAACAAAGCTTTAGTAAAAAACACCGCTAAAATGGTCATTTTTGGTCAGACCTTAATGACTTACTAATGTCACAAAATTGTAGAAAAGCTTTTGAAGGGACTAAATTTATCTGAGTTGTAATGTGATATTATTCTATCTAATAGGATGTACCAAAATCAAAATAATGACAATTTAAAAATTACACTTTCGAATTTTGGTGTTTCTGTCCTCCGTCAATCTCCCATCAAACTAATGTTTATATGAAAACCTTCAATAATAAAAGCTACATTCAAATTATCATGATCTTTTTGAACAACCTCCATATTGAATCTTCACGTGTTTCTGCCTTAATACCTACTTATTCCTAATAGATTAATAGATAACAACCCAACCTGAAGGGAGTGGTAATCCATGTAAACATATAAGTTTCCTAATACTAATTATTTCAGGTATGTAAATTTTTTGAAGGAGGATCACTAATGGGTCACGATATATCAGGATTCAATAATACAGGAGACGAAATTGCTTACGCTCGTTTTAGCATGGGGAATTATAATTCTACCATTCTTTACAGTTTACTAGACGCAAATAAATTCTATGCAGGAGTTAGTGGATCAGGCAGAAGTTCCACCTTTTCAATTAAACAAATTGAAAAAGCTTTAAATACCTACAATCAATTATATGGTAATTCCCTATCAGAAAGAGATTGGGATTTAAAACAAATCCAGGATTTTATCCAAAACTGTTTGGCAACTGCCCAAAAAGAAGGGAGTGTAAAAATATATTTTGGCTAATGTATTAACACTGTTTGCTAAATACTAAAAAGTCCGAGCATAGCCAGTATCCGCTATATAGTAAATACCTTCACATGTTACATCTCCAGATAATCTTTTTATTTTTTCTTATCTCCCCAAAAAATACCTATTTTAATTTATTAGTAAATAATTAAAGAAATTTATTGCATCTGCATAAAACTGTAGATGTTTTTTTGTGTAAAATGACCTTATTGGTATAAAAATTAGACTCTGGTGTTTTAGATTTTTTTACAAATTTACCATTACAATTTTAAAAAAATCTTTCAAATCCAGTCACGTGGCAGGCATCCATTTAATGTTAAAATAAAATCAATTATTATTCCTAATTTAATAGGATTCAATAAAAGGTGGAAGGCACGATGTTCTGCCTGCACCATGTTTTAGTGCAAAAAAATAAAGGATGGGTGAAAATGCTCAATTTAACAGCATTAATGCTTGAGAAAGTCGGTATCATTGTCATTGTTGCTTATTTACTTTCGCAAATGAAATCATTTCGTCATATTATTCAAGCTAAGCACAACACAAATGAGAGAATCCTGCTTATTTTACTATTTGGTGCATTCGGAATTATTAGTAATTATACAGGAGTTGAAGTTCATTATAATTCTATTAATAGAGCGACGTGGCTTTCTGAACTAGAACACGAGAGTGCACTGGCAAATACAAGAGTGATGGGGGTAGTCATTGGAGGCTTGCTTGGTGGTCCGATAGTGGGTGTTGGTGCAGGACTGGTTGCTGGAGTTCATCGTTACACCCTTGGCGGTTTTACCGCTTTCTCGTGTGGAATTTCTACTATTCTAGCTGGAATTATAGCAGGTTACTTTGGACAAAAAAGAAAACAGATGGGGAAACAAATCACTGCTGGATTTGCTGTCATGATAGGAATGATAATGGAATCCGTACAGATGTTACTCATTCTTGTTATGGCTAAACCGATTGAACAAGCGTGGAGTCTTGTACAATTCATTAGCTTTCCGATGATATTCGGAAGTGGATTAGGTACATTGCTGTTTATGTTCATTATAAAAGCAATAAAACGTGATAAAGAACTTACCCGTGCAAATCAAACCAACCAGGCATTTCTTATTGCTGATCAAACTCTTCCTTATTTTCGACAAGGCTTAAACATCAATTCCTGCAGGGAAATAGCGGAAATTATGCTAAAACTAACCGATGCCGATGCCGTTTCCATTACCGATGACCATCAAGTCTTAGCCCATGTCGGCGCGGCCTCGGATCACCATATTCCTAAGTCAAAGCCAGAGACGGGTTTGACAAAAAAAGTACTCGAAGGCGGAAGGATTTCAATAGCAAGGTCGAAGAAAGAAATTCTCTGTGTTTATAAAAGTTGTCCATTAGAAGCAGCCATTGTACTGCCATTAAAGGTTAAAAATAAAATCGTTGGTACATTAAAAATGTACTATACCGAGCCTGAAAAATTAGATAAAGTCCAGCAGGAATTAGCAGAAGGACTTGCTAATCTCTTTTCTACACAGCTGGAGCTTGCAGAAGCAGAAAGACAGACGAAGCTATTAAAAGATGCAGAGATTAAAGCTTTACAGGCACAAATCCATCCCCATTTTTTATTTAACAGTATCAATACGATCTCAGCACTTTGCCGTACAGATGCAGATAAAGCTCGTAAATTACTGTTAGAGCTCAGTTCATTTTTTCGCGGAAATCTCCAGGGAGCCAGGCAGATGCTTCTCCCGTTGGAGAACGAATTGGCAAATGTCAGGGCTTACCTATCTTTGGAACAGACCCGTTTTCCAAATAAGTACATCGTAGATTTTCAAATTGAACAAGGTCTCGAAAAGGTACTGATTCCGCCGTTTACCCTGCAGCCATTGGTAGAAAATGCGATTCATTATGGCTTTCCTCGAAGTAAATCTGAAGGGAGAATCACCATCCGGATTTTTTCTGAAAATAATCAATTGCAAATAATTGTTGAGGATAATGGAAAAGGCATTCCCGAGGAGAGGATACAAGTGTTAGGTAAACAAACTGTAATTTCTAAAAAAGGAAATGGTACAGCAATTTTTAATATAAATGAACGTCTTAAAGGAATTTATAATGGTAAAGCCTGTCTAACGTTAAAAAGTAAAGTGGATCATGGAACAACAGTAACCATTTCCATTCCGCTCGACAATAAAGGAGTTGTTGATCAAAGTGTTTAAAGCTTACATAGTGGATGATGAACCATTAGCAAGAGATGAATTAAAATACTTGCTGGCTCGCAGCAAACAGGTGATTGCCTTAGGTGAAAGTGATAATGTCGAGGAGGCCATCGCAGATATTATTGAACTAAAACCAGATCTCGTCTTTTTAGATATTGAACTGGATGAAGATAGCGGACTGGATTTAGCGAAGAAATTAGAAAAACTTAAACCAGCCCCAGCGATTGTTTTTGCTACAGCTTACGATGAGTTTGCATTAAAGGCATTTGAATTAAATGCGGTGGATTATATATTAAAGCCCTTTGATGAAGAACGAATCGGAAAAACACTGGAAAAAATTAAAAGGATGCAAAAAATGGGGGATCAGGATTTTCCCATTTCCTCTATGAAAAACAGCCAAAATGGAAAAATTGCTGTCCTAGTCGATGAGAGAATTATTTTATTAACGATAGATGACATTGTTTATTTAGAATCCAGTGAGGGTAAGTGCACGATCGAAACGATGGACCAAAAGCACAAAGTAAGTGAGACGCTCGTTGTACTAGAGAAGAAGTTAACGAACACCAAATTTCTTCGTGTCCACCGCAGTTTTATTGTAAACATCGATTTTATCGTAGAAATAGAGCCTTGGTTTAACTCTACCTATAATTTAATCATGAAGAACGGCTCAAAAGTACCAGTGAGCCGGACCTATGTAAAAGGTTTAAGGCATATTTTAGGATTTTAAATTTTCTGTTTTTCATATGGCCATTTGTGTATTTCATCTGTCGGTATTTGCAATTCACCTTTCCATTCTTGCAAGTTATCTTGAAAATAAAATAAAAACGTTTTCATTTTGTAAGATTAAGATAATTAATTAGAAGAAATGGAGGGGGAGTAAATAATGAATGCGATTTCAATTGTAATTGGTTCAATATGTATCCTCTTAATCGTTTATCGTTTATATGGGACATTTATGGCGGCAAAAGTTTTGAAGCTTAATGATTCAAAGCCGACACCTGCTCAGAAATTAGAAGATGGACAAGATTATGTACCTACAAATAAATGGGTTGTATTTGGACACCATTTCGCGGCGATTGCTGCAGCAGGTCCTTTAGTTGGTCCAATCCTGGCAGCGCAATTCGGTTATTTACCAGGACTACTTTGGCTGTTAATTGGCGCCGTAATAGGTGGAGCTGTCCACGATATGGTCGTTCTCTTTGCATCCATGCGCAGAGAAGGAAAATCTTTATCAGAGGTTGCAAAGGAAGAACTCGGTCCTGTAGCAGGATTCTGTACAGGATTAGCGATGTTATTCATTATCACCATTACTATGGCGGGTTTGTCAATGGTTGTGTTGGGCGCACTAGAAAGAAACCCATGGGGAACATTCGCAGTTGGAATCACCATTCCGATTGCAATGGGTGTTGGATTATATCATAAAAAGACCGGCAATTTAAAATTAGCTACAACTGTTGGTTTTATTCTAATCATGGCAGCAATTGTTTGGGGACCAAACATTCAAGGTACATGGTTAGGTGATTTGTTAACACTTGAAAAAAGTACGCTTGCTCTTATACTGCCAATCTATGCATTTTTTGCAGCAGCATTACCAGTCTGGTTATTACTGGCACCACGTGATTATTTAAGTACATTTATGAAGATAGGGGTATTCGCAGCGTTGATCGTTGGGGTATTCATTGTAAACCCAGAAGTTCAATTTCCTGCATTTACAGAGTTTATTAATGGCGGCGGTCCTGTTGTTGCTGGTCCAGTTTGGCCGTTTATTTCGATTACAATTGCTTGCGGAGCCATTTCAGGATTCCACGCATTCGTTGGTTCTGGTACAACACCGAAAATGGTCAGCCGCTGGGGCGACATTAAAGGTGTAGCTTTTGGGGCAATGCTTGTTGAATGCTTAGTGGCAATTATGGCTTTAATTGCTGCTATCTCTCTACAGCCGGGGGATTATTTTGCAATCAATTCAACTCCAGAGAAATTCGCAACACTTGGAATGGAAACCGTTGAGCTTAACGAACTCGAGGAAAAGGTGGGAATGGATCTTGAAGGAAGAACAGGCGGGGCCGTTACCCTCGCTGTAGGGATGACATACATCTTCACAGCAGTTCCATTTTTCGCAAAATTAGCATCTTATTTCTATCAATTTGTCATTCTATTTGAAGCTGTCTTTATCTTAACTGCGATTGATTCAGGAACGAGGGTTGCTCGTTATCTAATTCAAGATTTCCTTGGAGACTTTATTAAACCATTAAAACGTACAGATTCACTCGGAGCAAATATCTTTGCCAGTGCATTAGCCTGCTTCGTCTGGGGATATCTTCTTTTCTCAGGGGACATCAGTTCCGTTTGGGCACTATTTGGTGTATCGAACCAATTAATGGCTTCTATTGGACTCATTATCGGAGCAACAGTAATCCTTAAGATTGCCGAAAAACGCTGGTACATGCTGACATGTCTAATCCCGCTTGCTTACCTATTTGTAACTGTAATGACTGCTGGCTACTGGATGATTAAAAATGTTTACTTCAATGCAGATAATCCTGGTTTCAACGTATTAAACGGTATTCTATCCATTATCATGCTCATTCTTGGTATAGTAATTATGGTAGCTTCAATAAACAAATGGATTAAGCTTTGGAAGATTCCACAACATATATTAGTGGAACAATCGGAGAAAGAAGTAGCATAAATAACATAACAAGCACCCATTCGACTATATGAATGGGTGCTGTTTTTTTAGAGTTCCTCATTGAAGCTTTGCAGAAATAGATTTAAAGAAACCGAAACCAGATAATTTGAGTATTAGTTTTTCCTTGCTTCTAATACTTTTTTGTACATAGATGGATAAATTATCGATTATAACCTTATTAAATTGGTTTAACGTTTTAGGTTTTCCAGGGACTGCAACCAGCTCCTGGACACCTGGAGCACAACAAGCCTTCACCTCAAGCGTTTTTACGGTCAATTGACTGCCCTTCGACTGTATCCACTGTTTTGATTCAGTATCCATTTCAATATTCATCGATTTTCGCTCCCTTAGCTCTTTCAATAAGTATAATATAGTAGTTTGTTATAGACCATTAAAATACTATTTTAGTAATGGACACAGGTTGTATTTAGGAATAGGACTTTTTGATTAAAAAAAGTGAAATATGTAGTTTCATGAAAGAAAAAGCAGGATTTTAATGTTTAAAAATGAATATATATAACAACTAGTTTTTCAAAGAACAAAAAACCTACAATTATGAAACGGTAATACACAATGGATTCTTTCCACTAGGAAAACCTTCCCTTAACTCAGGCAGCTGCAGACAAAAAAGGATCAGAATCATTTATTCATCCAGCCCAATCAATTTATGAAAGAAGGTATGCCGTATGAACGAAAAGTTTTTTGCTGACTATAAAAAATTTATTGTTGCACCGGTCGATGAAAAGCTAAATGGTAAAGAATCATTTGATCCAAAAAATTATGCTTCACATTATATCATGACACTGTCTATTTTTGACTCGCGTATAACGACTTGGAAAGACGCAGGTAAATATGAAATAGATGTTGACAAAAGTATTAAAACGGTTCTAAAGGAATTTAATATAAAGCACCATGAAAGGTACCATCTTGAATTACTTGAATTAGATAAGTTTAAAAACTATTTTGTATTGGCTCTTTCCTCAAGAACAGAATTTGAAACAAATGAAGAAAATGACCGAATATCAATTATTGTTGATAGATTGCTCACGAACCCTTTTTATGTTGGACAAGGGTGGTTTAACTTAATTGGTGAAAAAGGAAGAATAGCACGTAAGCTCTTTTGTTGTTCTTTTATGAAATATGAAATAGAGAACCAAGATCATTTAAAAATAGACAAAAAGTTCGAAAGCATTAATGGATTCATCTCAAAAAATGATGAGATTAAGCTTGTGAAAAATTTCTAAAAAAAGATTTTCTATAATATCTTGGTGCCTGTCACCAATGAAAACAACTTCACATTTTGTGTAAAAATAGCTAAGAGCCCAATTACGTTTTAAAAATTGGGCTCTTTTGTTTTGGATTATTTGGCAATTTACCAAAATCGGAGCTGAATTTACCACTTTTGCTGCAGGGGCCGTTTTAATTGCTGTTCCAATAGCGATTCTTTTCTTGTCATTCCAGCGTTATTTTTTATCTGGTTTAACTGCAGGCGGTACAAAAGGCTAATTCTTTGCGGGAGAGTGTCTTACAATTTCCGATTGGGTCATTATCGTTATATAATAGTATATGAGAATTCCATAAAACTCCCTACGAGAGGGGTGTTAGACATAGCGGTTACAATTAAGGATGTTGCAAAGCTTGCGAATGTTGCTCCGTCAACAGTCTCAAGAGTGATTGCCGATAGTCCGAGAATAAGTGAAGCAACAAAGCGTAAAGTAAATGAAGCAATGGGAAAGCTTGGGTACCATCCAAACTTAAATGCAAGAAGTCTTGCGAGCCAATCGACACAAACCATTGGGCTTGTCATGCCGAGTTCAGGAGATGTCGTATTTCAGAATCCCTTTTTCCCAACCGTATTACAAGGAATTAGTGAAGGGGCTCATGAAAAAAAATACGCTTTGCATATGACAACTGGAAAATCAGAAAAGGAAACACTTGAAGCAGTGGTTGAAATGGTTCAGGGAAAAAGAGTAGATGGGATGATTCTACTAAAATCTAAGGTGGAGGATAAAATTATCTCCTATTTACTAAAAAGAAATTTTCCATTTGTCCTTATTGGTAAACCTTATAAAAATGTAGAAGAAATTACCCATGTTGATAACGATAATTTTCGTGCCATGCAAGAAGCTACCGAACATTTAATCATGCAGGGCCATCATCAAATTGCTTTTATCGGTGGATGTCTTGAGCTTGTGGTAACGGTAGAGCGGTTACTTGGTTATGAACGGGCATTACGAAATGCTGGTATTGAATTGAAAAATGAATATATTATTCATGAAGAATTTTTACGTGAAGGCGGTCAAGAAGCTGTTAAAGAGCTCATGTCACTAGAAAATCCACCTACTGCCCTCGTGGTAGTTGACGACTTTATGGCTTTAGGTGTCTTGAATACACTAGATGAGTTAGGAATCAGCGTTCCAGAGGATATCTCCATTGTTAGCTTTAATAACGTACTTCTTTCAGAAATGGTGAAGCCCCCGTTAACATCTGTTGACATCAATATATTTGATCTTGGCTATCAAGCATCAAAGAACTTGATTCAAAGGATTGAAAACAGTAACGAACCAATAAAGCGCATCATCATTCCTCATAAATTAATTGAAAGATCATCATGCTGCCATCTAAAAAACAAGTAAAATCCACGAAAGCCCCTAATTTTAATAGGGGCTTTTGCTATTTTAATTGGAATTGCTTATTTTTACCAAAAACAAGCATAAAGACCCATAACCAAACCTCTTAATGAGTAGAAATGTCCTATTCTTTGGAAAATACAGATAATGAGATAATACATTCTAAGGGAGCGTTCACAATTTTTTGTGCAAACGCTTGCTCAAAAACATTTTAAAAGGGAGTTAAATGCATGAAGGGTAAATCGAGAAAGATTATAAGTTTCATAACTATTTTTGTTTTATTTGCGCAAACGATTGCTCTTGGATTTATTAATCCAATTGAATCAAACGCGGCAGAACGTGTGGTAACGCTAGTGGGGAATCTACAGGATGAACTTGGCGGATCAGGTGAATGGAATCCGGCTGATGCCTCAACAAGAATGACCCTTCAGGAAAATGGAAAGTACAAGCTGACAGGCACGCTTCCTGCAGGAAACTATGAATATAAAATTGCGATTAATGGTTCATGGGATGAAAACTATGGAGTAAACGGGGTTCCTGGCGGCGATAATTATAAGCTGTCTCTTGATCAGGAAAAACAAGTCACGTTTATTTATGATGATGTTACCCACAAAGTTTCTGTTCCTGTAGAGCTGCCAGACGACCAGAAACCAAGGATTGTGGGAGATATCCAGCCTGAGCTGAACGCTGGTGGAGAATGGGCGCCAGGTGAATCAACTGCTATTTTAAAGGATGAAGACCTCGACAACATTTACACCTATTCAGCACAAGTGCCGACAGGAAAGCATGAATTTAAGCTTGTTCTTGGGAACAACTGGTCTGCTCCGGCGTATCCAGCCAATAACTTTGTTCTGAATGTAGTAAAAGACACGATGGTTACATTCTTCTATAACCATGATACAAAGGAAGTGTACACCGATTATGATCCTGGTTTGCCAGATGGCAATGTCCAAGGAGATAAGCTGTTTCACGACACTTGGGGTCCAGCTTACAGGTCACCATTTGGGGCAGTAAAGGCAGGGGATACGGTCAAGATTCGACTCCAAGCGAAGAAAGGCGATTTAACCGCTGCAAAGGTTCAGCTAAAAAACTACAACACTGGTAATACCATCATGGTGGAAATGGAATATGCCGGATGGGTTGAGCTAAATGCTGCATCAGTAGAGTTTTGGGAAGCTGATATAAAGCCGGAAGAAAAGGGCGTTTATGGATATAAATTTATTGCACGTGACGGAGAATCTCAGAAGGAATACGGTGAAGATATTACTGAAGGTGGAAAAGGGACAACTTCTGATGCCAATGCTTCTCTATTCCAATTAACGGTTTTTGATCCAGCGTACAAAACGCCAGATTGGATGAAGGAAGCGGTCGTGTATCAGATTTTTCCGGATCGCTTTTTCAATGGAAATAAAAAAAATGACGATGCCAAAGATACGGCACGCGGTGATGAGCCAATTGAACATCAAGAATGGAGCGAACTTCCGGACAACCCTCGTGAAGCTATTTCCGAAGGCTATACTGGAGATGAAATTTGGTCCAACGATTTCTTCGGTGGTGACATTGCTGGAGTTCAAAAGAAACTGGATTACATTCAATCTTTAGGGGTCAACACACTTTATCTAAACCCAATCGCTTATGCATCATCGAACCATAAGTACGATGCGACAGACTACAAGGAAATCGATCCAATGTTTGGTTCTCCAAAAGAATTTGAGGCTTTCACAAAAGAATTAAAGAAACGGAAAATGCATTTAATTTTAGATGGCGTGTTTAACCATGTCGGTGACGATTCCATCTATTTTGACCGTTATGGAAAATATGAAACGGTTGGTGCTTATGAATACTGGTCAGCGATTTATGACCTTGTCAATAAAGGAGTTATAGAAGAAGAGGCAAAGAAACAAGTGGAAGAAAAATTAAAGGCAGAAGGACAAACCTTTAGCCCATACGGTTTCCACAACTGGTTTACCATTGAAAATGTGAAGGTTGATGGTGTTTATAAATACCAGGCATGGTGGGGCTTTGATTCATTGCCAGAAATCAAATCGATTCCTGGAGAAGTGGTGGACTATCCATCAGAGTTAAATAATAAGCAGTTTGCTAACTACATGATGTATGATGACGATTCTGTTGCCAAATCGTGGTTGGATCGGGGTGCAACAGGCTGGCGTTTAGATGTTGCGAACGAGGTCGATCCAGAATTTTGGCGCGAATTCCGTAATGAGCTTAAGACCGGAAAGAAAGATGAACCGCTGATTCTAGGTGAAATCTGGGATGATGCTTCTGAATATTTCCTTGGCGACTTATATGATTCCGTTATGAATTACCGATTCCGCGGTGCTCTTATCGATTACCTAAAAAATGGAAATTCCGAAGGGGCAGAAAATCAGTTGAATGCGGTATATGAAGATTATCCGAAAGAAGCATTTTACTCCCTGATGAACTTAATGGGCTCGCACGATACCCCGCGCGCAGCGTTTGTGTTAGGTAATGGAACCGACTCCTTTGAACGTGCAGAGTACGATAAAAATTACAACCATCAACTCGGAATTCAACGCCTAAAGCTTGCCGCAACCCTGCAAATGGGTTATGCTGGTGCGCCGACTGTTTATTACGGCGATGAAGCGGGTGTTACAGGGTCGAAGGACCCCGATGACCGCAGAACTTATCCTTGGGGTAACGAGGACACCGATCTTGTAAAACATTATCAATCAATTGGAAAAGTAAGAAATACCTATCATGACCTTTTCAGTTACGGTGATTTAAACCATCTTTATGCAAAAGGCGATGTGCTTGCTTTCTCCCGTTCAGACAAAAAGAACTTCGCTGTTATATTAACAAACAGAGGCAATGAAGAAAAGACGGTTGCACTTGATATAGAAGATTTATTAATCAATGGTGTAAAATTTACCGATCAGCTTGATAACAAGTACACAGTGGTAACGAAGAACGGAAAGCTTACTGTCACGATCCCAGCGATGAGCGGGCGCATGCTTGTGTCTGATAAGGGGCAAAATCTGAAACGTCCGGCTGCCGTCACGGGATTAACCGTCGAAGAAGGGAGCCACTCGGCCACTTTAAAGTGGGAAGGTGATTCAGCAAAGTATGCCATTTATCAAACTACTATTTCTGGAGCATTTTATAAAAAAGTAATGGATACGTCTGCGAATACGGTCACCATCGATGGTTTAGACAATGGCCGCAACTATTATTTTGCCGTGGCAGCACTTGATAAAAACGGGAATCCTTCTGATAAAACAGCAACAGAGAATGCCGTTATTCCACATGTTGAGTTAATAGATGGAAATTACCAGATTACGAACGTATCATCACTTGAAACGGGGATTATCGACCTTTCGAAGCCACAAACAGTCACCGCTGCTATCTTTGTACAAGGTGAAACGGAAGCAGATCAGATGGAAGGCTTACAGGCAAAGCTCGAAGTAAAGCAACCTGGTAATGAAAACTGGACTACCTATAAGGTGTCCTATATCAATCAACAGGAAACTTCAAATGTCTTTAGTGGAAATTTCCTACCATATAAAGAAGGTAACTATGAATATCGATTTGCTTTTTCAACTGACCTTGGCCGAAACTGGGTCACGAGTGAAACCCAGGAGGTACGTTTTACAAAAGGGGAAGATAGGATTGATCCGGCTGATAAAGTAACGTTAGATCAGCCAGTGCAGGAATCGGGACAGGTCAATCTTTCATGGAAGCTGGAAGGTGTGAACGATCCCTATATGATTGCTTTAGTCCGCGATGGTGCGATCATCGATATGTTGTTTGATCCAACCAAGCAATCCTACAAAGATATCAATGTCTCGAATGGAAAGCTATATTCCTACGAAGTGCACCTGTATGATCAGGCCGGGAATGTCGTTACATCAAACGCTGTTGCCGTGACGCCTGAACTTATAACAGTAAAGGTAACGTTTAAAGTCAACGCACCGGCGTACACTCCACAAGGAATCAACATTACCATGCCAGGAACGAAAAACGGCTGGAATACGGGTGCTTGGGAGATGACACGCGGCGGCGCCGTCACAAATGATTATGAGTATACAATCGAAGCACAGGAAGGGGAAGTACTTACTTACAAATACGTCAAAAATGGCTCTTGGGAGCAAGAAGGTTTAGCAGACCACACTCCATTGAACCTAAATGATGATGACGTAAGTTACTATGGTTACGGAGCAACGGGAACTGACCTTTCTATAATCGTAACCAATCAAGGCGGTAACCAAATGGTGGTTCAAGATAAAATCCTTCGTTGGATTGATATGCCAGTGGTCGTGACTTCTCATACGGATGGGCAATCCGTCACAGCGGACAGCATCACCCTTCAGGGGAACGCCATTAAAGATGGAGTTCTCACTATTAATGGCGAGCCAGTAACAATAAAAGAAGACATGACCTTTTCCTATAATATTGTGCTTAAAGAAGGAGAAAACAAATTGACCATCCACATTGAGCCATCAGACGAAAACAAATCAACTATCTTTAAAAATGATGGCGGTGCCATTGGCAAAGCTACGAAAACCATTCAAATGACGATTTTAAAAAATTTATGAAAAGAGTCTCTCTCTTCCAATAATTATGGATATACGCATGTCAAGTAGACAGTAGAAAAAAGCACCCTCTTGATTTTTAGGGACTCACACCATGCGGTTGTGACGAGATTATCCCAATACACTGGTGGTTGCTTAGGTAATCTTAAAAACAAATAGAAGCAGGTAAGAAAAAAAAGAAGTGCGATTCCTGCACTTCTTTTTTCAATGGATCTGTTAAAAAGTAATGTTGCCGAAAAGAAAGAACTATTTCATTCATAATCGTATAGTACTTTTTAATTAATTTTTCTACAATATTCGGGAATTTCGTCAATTTAATTGTATTTTTGTGATATTACCCCAAGATATGAATCTACTAAACATGCATATTTCGGCATAAGAAAAGATTAAATATGAAATGTGATTGTGAGGAAAGACCTTTAAGTTATCATAAAACCTGAAGTTTACTGTCAGGTTCTTACCTTCTTGTAATCCAAGTAAATTCTATTAAAAAACAGGCGAACATAGTGAAGTCATTAAAAAGAACAAAGATGGTGAAAATTTTACTTTCTTTGTTCTTTTTTCGTTAACAGCATCTTGAGACTTTACCGCCTTTGGCGTTGTAACGGGCTTCCTGTGCTTCACAGAAAAATTCTTTTCTAGATTTCACAGAATCGCTGGGATGGTGCTTTTTCATATGCTCGACGTATGTTTCATAGCTTGGAACACCGACAAGAAGACTAAGGAATTGCTTTCTGTATGAAATGATTTTCTTAAATTTTTTAAGCATAATTTTTCAAATCTCCTCCGTCACGAGGCACGGGTGGTGTCTCATGCAATGGCAAATTGTGATTTTTAATAATTTTAAACCAAATCTTAATCGCAGAAATTAATACGACGATGACAACCACCATAAAAATAGCACATATCGTAGCATCAACATAATCATTTATTAGAATTTGTTTCATTTGTGCGGGTGAGGTAGCGGGTGCTAGTACTTTCCCATCGTTATATGCCTCTTTAAATATATTGGCATGGGCAAGGAAGCCGATTTTTGGATTTTCATGAAATAATTTTTGCCAGCCTGCAGTTAAAGTGACAATTAGCAGCCATGTTGTCGGAAGCAGTGTTACCCAAACATACGCTTTTTTGCCCATTTTATAGAGAATCGTCGTACCGAGCAGGAGGGCAATAGCAGCCAACATTTGGTTTGCAATACCGAACAGCGGCCATAGAGTATTAATTCCTCCAAGCGGGTCAATTACACCTTGATATAAAAAGTAACCCCAAGACAATACACATAAAGCCGTTGCAATAATATTTGGAATTAACGCATCCGTTCTCGCAAACGGCTTATAAGCAGTACCGATAAGATCTTGAATCATAAATCGTCCCACACGTGTTCCTGCATCAATCGTAGTTAAAATGAACAGTGCCTCAAATAGGATTGCGAAATGGTACCAAAATGCCATTAGCGCCTTTCCTCCAATTACATTTGAAAATATGACAGCCATACCAATTGCAAGCGTCGGTGCACCGCCAGTTCTTGAAAGAATCGTTTGCTCCCCAACGTCGGTTGAGAGTGTTTTTAAATCATCAGGAGTTATGGTAAAGCCCCAGCTGGAAACCGTAGCAGCAGCTTGGACAACATCCGTACCTATTAAGGCAGGTGGACTGTTAATGGCAAAGTAAATACCAGGTGTCAATACACAGGCAGCAATCATTGCCATCACTGCAACAAAAGATTCTGTAAGCATTGCTCCATAACCGATTGGACGGGCGTGTGATTCACGTTCAATCATTTTAGGAGTTGTACCTGAGGAAACCAAAGCATGGAAACCAGAAACAGATCCACAGGCAATTGTAATAAATAAGAACGGGAAGAGATTTCCTGCAAAAACTGGACCTGTACCATCAATGAATTTTGTAACTCCAGGCATTTCAAGATTCGGTGCAACAATAATGATTCCTAATGCTAGTGCCAAGATGGTCCCTACTTTTAAAAATGTACTCAAATAATCACGTGGTGCAAGAAGAAGCCATACAGGTAATACAGATGCAACAAAACCATAAATAATCATCATAATGGCAATCGTTTCACCTTTAAAGGTAAACATAGCTGCTAACGTTGGATTTTCCGCAACTGTTTGTCCGAAAAATAGTGAAAGAAGTAATAATACAATTCCAATTAGAGAAGCTTCTCCGACACGCCCAGGACGAATATAACGCATATAAATTCCCATAAAAATAGCAATTGGAATGGTAGCGGCGATTGTAAACATTCCCCATGGACTTCCCACTAGGGCTTTCACAACTACCAATGCTAAAACAGCTAATAAAATAACCATAATTCCTAATATACCAACCATTGAAATAAGACCTGTTACACGCCCCATTTCGTCCTTAATCATTTCACCGAGGGACTTACCATTTCGGCGCATAGATCCAAATAGAATAATAAAATCCTGAACAGCACCAGCTAAAACAACACCGACTACAATCCACAGAGTTCCAGGTAAATAACCCATTTGCGCTGCAAGAATTGGACCCACTAATGGTCCTGCACCGGCAATGGCAGCAAAGTGATGTCCAAATAGCACCCATTTATTTGTTGGCACATAGTCTTTTCCATCGTTATGTATTTCTGCAGGTGTTTTACGTTTGTCATCAAGCTGGAACACCTTATTCGCAATAAACTTGCTGTAAAAACGGTAGGAAATTGCATAAACACAAATAGCTGCTGTTAAAAGCCAAATTGCATTAATGCTCTCGCCGCTATTTAAGGCCATTACTGCAAAACCTGCTGCTCCAAGGGCTGCAATTAATCCCCAGATAACAATTGATTTAAGCGCTTTCAATTTCATCGCCACCTTTTCCATATTATACCGATATTTTATTTTATAATTTAGAAAATTAAAATAATTAATTATACCTATTATGACCACAATTCTGACAAAGTATAAAAATACAAAAGGCAGCCGAATGGCTGCCCTTCTTTCAATCTATAATTCTTGGATGTCCTATTACGTTATATTTTTAGCACTTGGCCTGATAATTTATCGTTGAGCACATCCGATAAGTAGTCATCTACAGTTAAGAACAGCAATCCGTTGCCTTCGAGTTTTGGCGAGTTTCCTAGAGGAACCGTTCTCTTTATTAATTGTGCATATAGCTCAGGCTCTGTCAGATTTCGTTCAAAGTTTTTGTTGGCAATATCTTTTATGAGCGCAAGTGCACCGGATATATGCGGAGTTGCCATCGAAGTACCAGTTAGTTTTGCATAAGATCCGTTTAAATACGTTGAAAGGATTTCCTCGCCCGGAGCTACTAAGTCGACTTCATTATTCGAATTTGAAAATTCAGAAGAACCACGCTCTAGATTAATCGCTCCGACACTGATGACTTCATTATAGCTGCCAGGAAAGGAGAATTCATCTGAAGAATCCTGTCCATCTCCTTCATTACCAGCAGCACAAACGACCAGAATTTGATTATCAACGGCGTTTTGAATCGCCTGATGCAACTCAGATACATCCTCAGAACCGCCGAGGCTCATGGAGATGATATCCACCTTTTGTTCAACTGCATAGTTAATTCCATTTATAATCCATTCGTATTGTCCTGATCCATTTTTATCAAGCACCTTTAAAATCAATAAACTTGCTTCTGGTGCAACACCAATTACTCCGTTATTGTTTTGGGTGGCAGCTATCGTGCCAGCCACATGAGTTCCATGACCATTATAGTCAGTGTATACATCAGGATTTCCATTATCATCATCCGTGAAATTCCGTCCGCCGATAACCCGCTCACTTAAATCAGGATGGGTAAAATCGCAGCCTGTGTCCAATATCGCAACCGTGATTCCCTTACCCTTCGATTTCTCCCAAATTTTTGGAGCCGAAATAAGCTCAATACCTTTTGGCACCTCAGACACCACTTCGACCACTGCATTCACTTGATACGGAATTAAATGTAATCTTTGCTTCATTTGTATCCCTCCTGACAGAATTAGTTTTCTGTGTATTCTAGGGAGTTGATAATAGTTTAACAATTCAGAATATAATTAACCAGTTACTATAGTCGTGTTTTTATCGAACTAACGTTCTTGTTGGGCGCAATCTACTAGTCATATTTATTAAACTAATTTGTGGTTTAACTAAAGGCTGTAACATTATTATCTAGCTTGAAAGAATCTTAATAGAAATAGCATAAATGTTATCCATTCTTATAATGAAATCCCAAGCCCCTATGTTAAGATAATGCAAAGCCAATTTGATCTATTGGCTAAACATGAACCATTTTTTTTAGAATGGTTACATGTATAATAGGAGGTCCTTTTATGAAACGAAAAATACTTGCAATGTTGCTTATAATAACAATGCTTATCTCTATTCCTTCTATCAGCTTTGCTGATGCAGTAGAAGGAGATGTTATTGTTTCATTAGGAGAAAACCTAACGGAACAGCAAGAAAAAGATATGTTAGCAGAGTTAGAGGTACCGGAAAACGCACAAATGATTACGGTGTCCAATAAAGAAGAGCATGATTATTTAGGGGAGTTTATTCCTAAGTCACAAATTGGTTCTCGTGCGATTTCATCAGCGAGTATTACGATGGGTGCCAAGGATTCTGGTTTAGAGGTTCAGACAAACAATATTACATGGGTTACGGATGAAATGTATATCAATGCCTTGACTACAGCCGGTGTAAAGGATGCAACCATACAGATTTCTGCTCCGTTTGAAGTATCAGGTACAGCTGCTTTGACAGGCATTATGAAAGCTTATGAGGCAACAACGAATAAAGAAATTCCGGAAGAAATCAAAAAAGTGGCGAATGAAGAAATGGTGAAAACCGCACAGCTTGGTGACTCGATTGGAGCGGACAATGCTGCTTCTCTCATGGGAAAAGTCAAGGATGAAATCGCCAAGAATGAACCGAAAACAGAAGCTGACTTGCGTGCGTTAATTGAACAAGTGGCCGCAGAGCTGGGGATTACATTAACAGATGCAGAGTTAGATATGTTAGTAGACTTCTTCAACCAACTGAAGGCGATGGATATTGATTGGAATCAAGTAAAAGAACAGTTAAGTGTGACCGCAGAAAAAGTCTCAACATTTTTGCAATCGGAAGAGGGGCAGTCATTCCTACAGAAGTTGCAAGATTTCTTAAATCGCTCGCTTGATACGATTCGTGAACTCACTGCTTAATGAACACAAAATAAAACTTTTAAAGCCCCTCTCAATCGAGATGGGGCTGTTTTGGTTGTTTAATTATTGACAATTTTCTCCCTGCTTTTGAGATAAAAAGCTGCTATGTGAAAGAATCATACCGAATCTAATCAAACGTTTGTGTAATACATTTTTATGTTGAAAAAAGTTATTTTCACGATTCCTGCAGATGATTAGCGAAAACCGTCACTATTTCCTCGACAATAATTTCTCTTCAAGACTATCCAAGGTTCTTTTTTCAAAAGGGTTCTTGGACATTTAATCAAACGTTTGATTAGGGGATGCTGCTCGAATTTTGTTGAATACTGAGATGTATTTGTAGATTTGGTAATAATAAAAGGAGAAATTAACACTATAAGGCGGATTTTTTATGGAAAGAATCATTTTGTGGGCATTGTTACTAGTTGGAATTACCCTATTAATATTCAGTTTAAGAAAGCCCTTCATCAAAGACTGGATTTTAATTTTTTTATTGAATGCTTATCTTTCAACGTTAATTGGCGTTCTTGTTGTAGAAGAAAACATGCTTGAATATCCAATAAGGTTTTTAGATAACTATTTCACTTCGAGCCTTCTGTATGAATATCTTCTCTTTCCCGTTGTTTGTATTTACTTATATCAAAAAACGTATAACTCCAGCTTTAAAGGCATTTTTCTATATTGTTTATTGTTCACCTCTGCTTTAACAGTCATTGAGGTTCTACTTGAAAGATATACCGATTTAATTGAATACCATACATGGACATGGATGCACACATTTATTAGCACCTTTATTCTAATGTTTTTTATCCGCAGTATTATGCAATTAATAAATCAAAAGGTAAGTTAAATTTGAAAAAAATCCGGCCCAATGAATGAGCCGGATTTCTTAAGTCTCCTTTAATATAGCTAACCCTAGCTGAAAAATGGTATAAAAATGCGATAATAATTTATTTGACTCTAAAATAAACTTAACTAAGTTTTTTAGATGCCTGCAAGAAATTTTCAGCTGACTTATATGTATAGTGAAGTGCTTTTATTAATCCCTCAGACTTAGAGTTTAAGGGATTTTCATTATGCTTCACCAGAAGTAAGTTAATAATAGTTTATAATGGATTTTATACTTTCCAGAAGGAGGACATTTTTGGAAAAACAAGGAGTTATTTCACTAGGAGAGGCTTTTGTTGATTATATTTCAACTGATAGTACCAATACAAAATTCCGGCAGTTGCTGGGTGGCGCTACTGTTAACCTGGCGGTTGGAACCAGCAGACTGGGGCTGCCTGCTTATTATTTGTGTAAATTAGGGACAGATTCAAACGGCCAATTTGTGGAACAAAAATTAAAAAAGGAAGGAGTCAATCTTGCGTTTTCTGTTCGTTCTGATACGAAAAGAATGTGTGGGGTTTACGTACATCTGACAGAAAGTGGCGAGCGAAACTTCCATTCCTATATAAACCATACTCCGGAAGAAATTTTAAGAGAAGACGAATTAAGAAGCGATGTATTTGAAAAGACAAGAATTTTTTATTTTGGTTCGGGTACCCTTTTTCAACAAAAATCTAAAGAGACAACCAAGGCCGCACTCGAATATGCTAATGAATTTTCCAATCTAATCGCCTTTGATGCCAATCTTCGTTTAAAACGGTGGGAAAGCGAGGGCCATTGCCGTAGAACAGTGGTTTCGTTCCTTAAACATGCTACTATCGTCAAGTTGGCTGAAGATGAGTTGAATTTTTTAATGGAAACAAATTCACTCGAGGCTGGATTAGAAAAAATATTAAAATGGGACATTCCTTACCTATTCATCACGATGGGAGGAAAAGGTGCCTGTGCAGTGATGAATGGAACCACAGTTTTCAGCCCCGCTCCAAAGGTAGATACAATCGATACAACGGGTGCAGGAGACGCTTTTATGGCCGGACTTTTGTATTGCTTTCACGAAAAGGGAATGCCAGCAGGTAAGACGGAATTAACGGAGTATCTTCAATTTGCCAATCGTGTTGGTGCTCAAGCGACAACCAAAATTGGATCTTTAACTTCTAGAATTGACTTTATGGAGTTGAAAAAACATTTTGAGAAGTAAAGTGTTTATTGAGAATAAGAAATAAATTTAGAACGGATGAGAAGATTATCACGGCCGATGCTTTTGAATACGCACAAACTCACATTACTCCGGGTCACTATGATTTTGTATTTACGGATTTATGGCATGATGTTTCGGATGGAATCGACATGTATTTAGAAATGAAAAAGGTTGAAAAACAGAGTCCCGATACTGTATTTACCTATTGGATTGAAAAGTCAATTTTGTGTTATTTGTAATTATTTAACATAAAAAGGTTTAGTAGTGGTGGTTACATAAAGGATGAAGGAAGGCGGAATGACCAGCCTTTCTTTTTTTATTCTTTTTTAACCCTTAACACCTAACGACAAAAATACCTACATTCTGCCTATATTAACCAGGAGCTGACTATTTTAATAGATTATTCAACAATAAATTACAATTTAATTACATTTCCGACTATATCATTGTTTTTTAGCCCTCTTAGACTATAAACTAGTAATATATTAACAATTTAAATAAATGTTACCTTACAAGAGGAGATTCTGTGATGTTAAAAAAATACATAAAATATCTAGTAACCGCTTCCATCCTTGCTGCTACAATACAAGTAACACCTACTTATGCAAATCCAATAACAAACGGACAAATCGACGCCACCAAGGAACAAATTAATAACTTTGAAACAAAGATTCAACAATTGGACAACTCCATTATTTTAGCAATGGAGAAAAGTCGAGAACTGAATGAAAAAATTGTAAATCAACAAGGAAAAATTGAAGAAACTGAAACTGAAATTGTCAAAGCTGAGGCTGCTTTAGAAAATCATAAAGGGGTTTATTCAGAACGCCTTAAAAGCATTCAATTAAAGGGAAATCAATCTGTCATTACCTATGCAGAACTTTTGCTTTCTTCTGGCAGCGTTTCTGAATTTTTTAATCGTTTTACAGCCATTTCGCAGTTTATCGAAAGTGATACCGAACTACTAAACGGTTTAAATCAAAAAGAACAAGCCTTAATAGAAGCAAAGGAACAATTACATACTCAAATTAACCAATTAAAACAGAGTCAAGTAGAATTAGTCGCTGAACAACAACAGATTGAAAAAGATAAAGAGCAAATTCAAAAAGATTTAGCTGATGCACAGGGCATATTACAGGCTCAACTGGCTCAACAAGCGGCTGAACAACAGGCTTTAATAGCCCAGCAGGCTGCAGAACAAGCTCGACAACAGTGGGAGCAACAATCTTTGGTAACCACCACGACAACATCTGCACCAGCAGTAGCACAAGTACCAGTACCAGTATCAGTACCATCAGCACCTGCTGCCGTTGCTGCAAATGCAGTAAGCTCAGCAAGTGCAGATGCGGTTATTGCCAACGCTAAACAATATTTGGGTGTTCCGTATGTATGGGGTGGATCAACGCCAAGCGGATTTGATTGTTCTGGATTTGTTTCATATGTATATCGTTCTGTGGGCATTAGTCTTCCGAGGACGTCGAGCGCTCAGCAAAATGTAGGAACAAGGGTATCAATGAATCAACTACAGCCAGGAGATTTAGTATTCAGAGGTTCTCCTGCCTATCATGTCGGTATTTATATCGGAGGCGGACAATATATACATGCACCGCAAACAGGTGATGTTGTGAAAATTGCTTCATTTAATCCGTCTCAATTTTCTACTGCTTCTCGGGTCTTGCGTTAGTCTAAAGCATTTTAATAAGTAAACCATTCTAAAAAAGGCAACAACCCTGATCATATGGGCGTTTCCTTTTTCTATTTCAGGCCTGCAATCCCTGTAAATGACAATGATACTTTATAAAATATCCATATATATAGAAGTAAAAGCCAATAGGAGAAAAATCATTGGATAAACAAAGTAGCAAATTTAGATGGATTGTATTTGTTTCTGTATTGTTTACTTACTTTCTAATGGCCAGTCAACGAACTGCTCCGGGATTGATTACAGACCAAGTGATGAGAGATTTTAATGTGACTGCCTCGACGATTGGGTTACTTACAAGTATTCAATTTTTTGTATATACTGGTTTACAAGTTCCGATGGGAATATTAGCTGACCGTTATGGTCCTAACTTTTTTCTCATTATAGGGGCGTTCCTTACTGGTTTAGGTACGATTATTTATAGTCTAGGTACGCATGAATCTGTCTTGTTTTTTGCCAGAATCCTTACGGGGACAGGGGATGCGACTATCTGGGTAAATATGGTGTTAATATTGGGGCAATGGTTTAAAGTAAAGGAATTCGTCCGATTGATTGGGATTGCGGGAATGACAGGAAGCCTAGGTTTTCTCTTGGCGACGGTCCCTTTCTCCCTATTGATTGACTTACTTGGTTGGAGAGCGGCATTTTTTTCAGCTGGAATACTATTATGTTTGTGTGGCATACTTCTTTATTTTGTTCTGATAAAAAAACCAAAACAAATCTTTGTAAACGAATCGGTTTCTGTCATAAAAGAGCTTCATCCTGAAAAAACGTTGATTCTACTACGAAGGTTAGTTTCCAATCGACAGGCATGGGCTTTATTTCTGTGTCACTTTGGTATTGTTGGAGCCTATGTAGGATTTATTGGATCATGGGCAGTGCCTTATGGGATGAATATGTATGGAATGACACGGTCAGATGCGAGTCAGCTCATTATGATTGGTCTTGTCGGAGCATTAATCGGAGCTCCGTTATCTAGTTGGATATCAAGCCGTCTGGAAACCATTAAACGTCCTTATGTTGTGATTCATATGATTATTTTATTGTGCTGGGCCACTTTTCTTTTATTTAATGGGAATCCTCCGCTTCTCATGCTAATTTTGCTTTTCTTTATTATTGGTTTTGGCTATGGAGCAAGTGCCTTAACTTTTGCTGTTGTTCGTCAAACCTTTCCTATAAAAGAATCGGGTCTTGTTTCTGGGTTTGCAAATACGGGTGGATTTCTGAGTGCCGTCCTGCTCCCGAGTATTTTTGGTATGGTATTAGATCACGTTCAGATTACTTCAGGCACTATTGGTGCTGGATACTACTACGGTTTTATTACTCCAGTTATCTTTTCCATAATTGGTTTAATTGGAGTAATCTCTATTAAGGAAAACCATCAAAAAGTAAAACAATTAACTGAAAAAGTGCATTAAGTATATACAGTACGACAAAAATTTTCTTTAAAATGAGGGAGAGCCAGACCTCTAAGAGTCTGGCTCTATTCGTACTATTAAGATTTTGATTTATATAGTTTCTTTAAGCCAGTTATTGATAAACTGCCAAACCTTACTATTTTTTGTTTTAGATCGTGTACTGATTTGTTTTCATGTATTTCAGATTTCCTTGCATGATAAGCCATTTCACATAACAAATGTTGACTATTAACTTCGATTTCATCTTCTTTTCTTTGTACATAGTGATAATGACCTGAAGCCTCTTGTTCACGCGCTTTTACATTGTCTGCCAGCATAAGTTCAATGGATTTATAAATTCTCTGTTTTATTTCGTTGTTCAATATTGGAAATAAAATTTCAACACGATTTTCCATGTTTCGTGTCATCAAATCAGCGGAAGATAAAAATACCTTTTTGTCCCCATTATGATGAAAGCCATAGATTCGGGTATGCTCTAAAAAAGTGCCGACTATACTTCTAACTCTAATGTTTTCACTTACATTTTTAACTCCCGGACGCAAACAACAAACTCCTCGTACGATTAGGTCAATCTTAACCCCTGCATTGGACGCCTCATAAAATTTCATAATGATCTTTTTATCAGTAAGAGAATTCATTTTTGCAATGATATATCCATTTCCAAATTGCTTATGATAAGAAATTTCCTGATCAATCAGTTCAAAGAATTTATCCCTTATGTCAAAGGGGGAAACAATTAAATGTTCGTAATGTGGTTTTTCCATATGACCACTAAGGTAATTAAAAAAGTTTGTGGCATCGATCCCAATTTTTTCATCAGTAGTTATGATACCCATATCCGTATAGATCCTGGCGGTGGCGTCATTATAATTGCCTGTCCCTAAATGAACAAACCTTTCAATTTTTCCTTTTTTACGCCGGACAACAAGTGTAATTTTACTATGGATTTTTAAATGGGTCATACCATAAATGACGTGACAACCTGCTTTTTCTAACTCCTTTGCCCACTGGACATTATTCTTTTCATCAAATCTAGCTTTTAACTCTACAAGGACTGTTACTTGTTTCCCGTTTTCAGCAGCCCTTTCTAGACTTTTTATAATAGGAGAATTACCGCTTACCCGGTAAAGTGTCTGCTTTATAGCTAAGACGTCCGGATCATCTGCAGCCTGTGAAATAAAATCGACAATGGGCACAAAAGATTCGTATGGATGATGGAAGAAAACATCATGTTCAAGAGCTTTGACAAAGATATCTTTCTCTTCTATTAAATCTCGAGGAGGCTGTGGAATATATGTAGCCTCCGCTAAGTGTTCGTGAGTTTCCTGAACGGTTTTATAAAAAGAAAATAGAAACGTCAAATCAAGGGGTGCTTTTGCAAAATACACATCATTATGATGGATTTCTAATTCCTCCATTAAAAAGTCAATTACCCGCTTGTCGTGGGAATCGCTCTGGACCTCTAATCTAACCGTTGATCCCCACTTACGCTTTTTAAGCTCTTCTTCAATCTCTAGCAATAAGTCCTCGGCTTCATCTTCATGAATGGTTAAATCAGCATTTCTTGTGATACGGAATGGTGTTACTGAAATGACTTGAAAACCAATAAATAATTTATGTATAAAGTGAGAAATTACTTCTTCAAGGAGAACAAAAAATCTTTCCCCTTTTTTAGATGGGAGCTCAATGTATCGCTTTATAGTAGAAGGAACTTGGACAATGGCCATTTTGTCGAAACTAGGTTGCGCATTATTCTTTTCTCCAATAACAATTGCTAAGTTTAGCGACCTATTTAATAACGCGGGAAATGGACGATAAGCATCAATCGCCATAGGTGTCAAAACGGGGAAAAGCTGCTCATCAAAAAGATTTTCTAAGAAAAATAAATCACCAACATGTAATTCTACTATAGACAATATTTTCACTTTTTCTTTTGCCAATTGAGGGGTAAGCTCATGTAAGTAGGTTTGATCTTGTTTCGCAATTAGCTGATGAGTGATCTTAGAAATTGCAGCGAGCTGTTCACTTGGAGTTAATCCAGCCTTATTTTCTGGTCTGTTGAAGCCGGCCTTTATTTGGTCAAGCAGCCCTGCAACCCGTACCATGAAAAATTCATCTAAGTTAGAGCTGAATATAGCCAAAAATTTGTATCTCTCAAGTAATGCATTGCGTCGATCCATAGCCTCTTCCAAAACCCTGTAATTGAAATCTAACCAGCTTAATTCTCGATTATTATAATAAGAATGGTCTTCTAAGTTAGTCTCTTTACTCGATGTTTCCACTTTGATTACAGCTCCTTTTTACAGTGCCAAAAATTACATTACATTTAAAAATACCAAAATATAGTTAAGGAAAAATTAATATTGTGTAAATTTTATGTAAATTAAGGAGACGATTAGATTAAATGAAAGCGGGAAATTATTGAGATTTTTAATAACTTCTCTAAATGTTTTTTCTGTTTTTCAAATTGGTATTCCTCAAATTTAAAGTATTTCTGACATTGAATGTTGATGTTCCAACTATTTCCATCAGCAGTTATAACAAAATCTTCTACAACGTTTTTCTGGGTTGAATCCAGACTTTTAGCTAATTTTAAAATGGCGCCTATAATACACAACTTTCTTTGTTCCTCTTTCGAAAACCAATTCTTTACTGGTTGTAAATATTTTTGAAAAGTGCCCTTTCCTTTATAAGAAGCCACTAAGGCTAATTTCACTCGTTCTCTATGTGAGAGTCCCATTATCGTTCGATTTGCTAACACATAAAAGGCTGCACTGCTAGAATCTTCTTCACCATATCGTCCCAAGTGGAAGGTTTGTGCACCTCTCATTAATAATTCAAAATCATCCTCATTAAAATAAGTTCCTTCTCCAACGATCGAAGCTGCTTGCGAATAGAATAAACCTGCTAATTTTATTAATTGATTTACAGTTGGAGGAGCAATACGGAATTCTTGGATAAGCTCCTTCATACTTGCCTCTGCTAATGGAAGGGAATCGTCATTTTCATCGTTCATCTTTTGATAAAGGATACCTTCTCTTAATCCTTTCAAACTAAAAACAAATTTTGTTGCACCACTAATGTTAAACAAAATATCGAATAATTCGAAAGCAGGCAAAATCGTAGTTGAGCGCTCCTTGGAAAGTCCTTCTACCTTTTGCAAATCCGTAAAAGATAAATCCTCCAGATTCTCCTTTATCTCTAAAAGCTCCAATTTATTCATTTCATACTGATGCAGCCCAGTTAGGGGATATTTGATAAAATTCTGATGAATCCTAGCTGCATTTCGAGCACTACCGCCCATAGCAATAACCGGAATATGTTTACCACGTAACCATGGAAGACTCTGGAAGTAAGGCAGGAGGAACTGGCGGATTTGTTCACGTTCTTTTGCAGTTGGGATACTTCCTGCAACAAACTGAAGCTTTAAAGACAATGAACCAAATGGGAAACTATGATAATGTACAAGCTTACTATCATGGAAATATGTAATTTCAGTGCTTGCGCCTCCCATATCAATTGTGATTCCTTCTTTTATATTTGTAGAATGAATCACAGATAGATAACCATAATATGCTTCTTCATATTCACTCAACAGATTAATGGAAAAGCTTGTCTTCTCATGAAGTATTCGCAGAATCTCTTCCCTATTTGCTGATTGTCTAATCGCAGCGGTAGCTACACAAATAACTTCCGCTAATTCATAATGACGTATCATCGTCTGAAAGCTTTGAAGAGTATCGATTAATAAGTTTATGCCTTCATCGCTTAGTGATTGACTACTATTCAAGTAGGAGCGTAATCTGGCTGTTACTTTTATATTCTGTATTTCCCTGAAATTTCTTCTTGATTGGGTCCATTCATAAATCACCAATCTAATCGTGTTTGATCCAATATCAATAACCCCGATTTTTTTCTCCAATATATTAATCACCCTTTCTTTTGAGATATTTACTTGTAGATTAATCCTATAATTTGACGGTCAACATATCAAGTCCCAATACACCACTTCTATTTACAAAAAATTATTAATGGATTTGTGGCAGGATACTATAATAAGGTTAGAGGATAAACTAAATAGAAATTAAAAAAAGAAAAGAGGATACGATGACACAGGAATTAAGTGAAACAGGATGGAATTTTGAAAATAGTTATACTCGTTTGCCGAAAACTTTTTTTACCGCACAGAACCCAACACCCGTACGTTCACCAAAAATAGCTGTTTTTAATAAACCATTGGCAGCAGCACTAGGTTTGAACGGAGAAGCGTTACATAGTGAAGATGGGGCGGCACTGTTTGCGGGTAACAAAATACCTGATGGGGCTTCACCACTTGCTCAAGCTTATGCCGGACATCAATTTGGACATTTTACAATGTTAGGCGACGGGCGGGCTGTACTTCTCGGAGAACAGATCACACCAACCGGTGAACGATTTGATATTCAGCTTAAGGGTTCAGGAAGAACTCCCTACTCACGTGGAGGTGATGGCCGAGCTGCACTTGGACCAATGCTGCGTGAATATATTATCTCGGAAGCCATGCATGGTTTAGGTATTCCTACCACTCGCAGTTTAGCGGTGGTAACAACTGGTGAAGAAATAGCCCGCGAATCCTATTTGCCCGGTGCTATTTTAACTCGTGTGGCTGCTAGTCATCTCCGTGTAGGAACCTTTCAATATGCAGCAAGATGGGGAAGCGAAGAGGAACTAAGGACGCTGGCAGACTATGCAATAAAACGCCATTATCCTAAAATTGAAGACGACGGGAACAAATACCTTACATTCCTTCAGGAAGTGATTAAACGTCAAGCGATGTTGATTACGAAATGGCAGTTGGTTGGCTTTATTCACGGGGTGATGAACACTGACAACATGACGATTAGTGGAGAAACCATCGATTATGGTCCTTGTGCCTTCATGGATACCTATGACCCTGCTACTGTGTTTAGTTCTATTGATAGAGAAGGTCGGTATGCTTATGGTAATCAACCAAATATTGGTGTCTGGAATTTAGCACGGTTAGCTGAAGCGCTGTTACCGCTGTTGCATGAGAATCAGGAGGAGGCAGTTACACTTGCACAAGATAAGCTCTCCGACTTTGCTCACCTTTTTGAAACGAATTGGCTCGAAGGAATGAGAGCAAAATTAGGATTATTTAATGAGGAGGAACAAGATAAATCCCTTATTAAAGATCTTTTAGATTTAATGCGGAAGCATGGTGCAGATTATACCAACACTTTCAGAGCATTAACTTTGGAGAAACCGGAAGAAACCATTCTGCAAGGGAAAACAGAATTCACTCAGTGGCTTGATCGGTGGAAGGCAAGATTAGGGAGGCAGGAGGAATCGAAGGAAGCCTCCATTCAATTAATGAGGAATAGTAATCCTGCTGTGATTCCGCGGAACCATCGGGTTGAAGAAGCTCTTGAAGCAGCAGAAGAAAATGGAGACTACAGCGTAATGGAACGGCTGCTTAATGTGCTCGCCAACCCTTATGCACACACCCCAGAGCAAGAGGAGTATTGTATGCTGCCAGCTAATTCAACCCAGCCTTACCGAACCTTTTGCGGAACGTAAAATGATAGCACTAATAAAAAAATTCCCTTAAGTTGAAACCTAAGGGAATTTTTTTCGTTAGCAAATTTTGTAAATAAAAGAAATATATAATTTTCGGAAAGATAGAATATAAAATAGTATAATAAGTATTAATTTTGATAGTATCATATAACATACATACTAAGTAACATGAAGCAGAGGTAATGTCGAATGAATGAAGCTTTATTAATAAATAAAAATACATGCTATGGTATGGCTGAGCAAAAGGCAAGTGATTATTTTAAATCATTATATCAGCAAGTTATGCAAAAAAGCTATGTTTCTACTCTAACGAGAGATATACAATCCTGGAAGCACAACCATATTCACCATCATTCATTAGTAACTTTTCTTTCTCACAGAAAGAGAAAGCCGACTTCCTTTGAGTATCATAGTTATCTTCAATGGCTGGATTATACAGGGAAATTGGATAATTACTTGGATAGGAGCATTTCTTATATTTATATGCGTGATTTAGGAAAAGCACTGGATTCAAATGAGACACAGACAAGGATTCAAAGTGTAGTTAACAGTTTAAAAAACAATCTTACTCAACCCAGAGAAAAACGTGAAAATAGGAATGAGCTTTTCTCCATGGCTTGGTTGTACAGATGGGCCCAGCAGGAATCCATTGAATTGACGATTATCTGGGTAATGAACAAACTAAAGACGGTAGCTAATCATATTCCTCAAGGGATGGATGCGAATCATGCCCAGCGTAAGCTAATTAAAATTATAGCTGGAGTCATTATGCACGAGATTGAAGAAATGGGTGATAAAACCCAGCCTGAAGTACGTGCTCAAAGACTTGATAGAGCCATTCGGTTAGGCTATGCCTATGGTTTGACCTATCCATTCATTGATGACCTTCTAGATTCCAAAGTCTTATCCCCTAAAGAGAAAAAACAATATTCCAATTTAATTCGTACCACACTTACTACTGGAGCAGTGCCAAAATTGGGCGGTAATTGGGATGAAAAGAACAAAGATTTGATCACGTTTATTCATTCGGAGCTTCGAGAAGGATTTGAATATATTAAAGCGGAGCAGCGGCCGGAGACAATAAAATCATTTTTTGAACAATCGTATGTATTTTTTCAATCACAGGAAGTGGACCGTAAAAAGGATCTATTAAATGAAAAATACAGTAATGAAGAGCTGTATATTCCCGTTATTCTAAAATCTGCCTCATCACGATTAATTGTCCGCTCCGTCATTACAGCCGATGAAGATGAGGGCTTTGACAATCGAACCTTTTATTATGGTATCTACAACCAACTTGCGGATGACTTTGCAGATATGTTTGAAGACTTGGAAAATGGTGCAGTAACACCCTATACGTATTATTTTAAATATCATAAAAAGCGTGTGGACCTTATAAATCCATTTGAACTATATTGGAGTGTCATTTCCAATTTAATTCATCATGTTTATCATTCAGATAAAAAGGCACGTGAAGTCATTTTAAATCGTGCAATAAATGGATTAAAAAGATTTAAAGAACGTGTGGGTACAAAAAAGTACGATGAAGTAATGGAATTATTTGCTTCTGGGAATCTCAAATTTAATGCAGTAATTCAAAAAATGGTCAGCAAAGCGGATGATGTTGATTTTTTTGATAAACTTCTCCGGGATTATATGATTACCAATCTTAAAAATGAACGTAAAGAACAAGAAGAATTTCAAGAGAGTATTGAAAGTGTACGAGAACAAATCAACGACCTTTTACCTATCCCTAAAGATGAAAGTACACCTTTGTTGAAAGAACCGATTACCGATGCAGCAAACTATAGTCTTGAAGGCGATGGAAAACGGCTGAGGCCTATCATTACGTGGATTATGGGTATAAACGAATACGGATTAAGTCAGTCAGCCATTGTTCCGTTGTTACGATCATTGGAATTTATGCATACTGCGTCCTTAATCTTTGATGATCTGCCATCCCAAGATAATGCTTCTCTCCGCAGAGGGCGTTCCACTCTCCACATGGTTTACAACAATGCAATCGCCGAATTAACGGGACTTTTTCTTACCCAGAAGGCCATTGAAGAACAAGCATCGCTTAACGATTTTGATTCGAAAACGGTGCTTAGCTTGATTCAATATTCTGCACAAATGACGGCAGAAATGTGTAAAGGGCAGGCGATGGACTTAGGCTCGCGAGGTAAACCATTAACACTGGATCAATTGAATATGTTGTGTTTTTATAAAACCGGAATCGCCTTTGAAGCTGCTCTCATTATGCCTGCTATTCTTGCAAACGCAAAAGACTTGGAAATGCAGGCGTTGAAAAAATACGCCTATCATACCGGAATCGCTTTTCAAATTAAAGATGACTTGCTGGATGTTGAAGGCGATTTAAATACTCTTGGAAAATCAATCGGAAAAGATGCAGAAAATAATAATTCTACCTTTGTATCAATTTTAGGATTAGATGGTGCTAAAAAGGCAATGTGGGAACATTATTGCCTGGCCATGGAAACCCTGCAAGAGGTTCCGCGAAATACTGCTTTTCTAAGGCATTTATTAAATTATATTGTCCACCGAGATCATTAAAATATCATACACAAAAAAGGTAACAACCCAAGGGCTGTTACCTTTTTTGCGGCGGTATAAGATGAAATATTATTTAGAAAAAATTTTTTTAAATAGTAATGAAAATTTCTAAAATTTGTAATAAAATAATATCTCGGTGAGGGGGAAAATTATGAATTTATTAAAAACAACATTGGGTCATTTTAAACCATATTGGAGGAAATTGCTGTTTGCTCTTACTTTTTCATTAATTGGCGGAGCATTCACGATTTTGCCTCCTATATTGGCTGGGAAATTAGTAGATGAGGTAATTGGAGCACGGGATACAACTTTTTTGCTATGGATTGTGGCAGGGGTTCTAGTCGCTTTCCTAGGTAAGTCCTTGTTTGAAACCTTGCAGGAGTTTGTACAGGTGAAAATCGGTCTCGATTTAATAACTGATATGCAGATTCGAGCTTTTAAAAAGCTTCATCGGACACCGATGTCTTTTTTTACAACGACACCAAGAGGAGATATGTTATACCGGTTAACTCATGATGTCGAATCTATTCAAAACTTAAATAATACGGTGGTTCCACGAATTTTACAGCAGGTAATCGGTGCAGTTGCTGCATTTTCAGCGGTATTTGCTTTGTATTGGCCAGCTGCAATTGTAATGTTTGTTGTATTTGCTATTTATATTTTTCCTTCATTTAAGCTCGGAAAAACAATGAGAAAAATGAGCGCTGTACAAAGAGATATGAGCGCAGATATGTATCAGCATTTACAGGAAAGTATTGAAAGTACTAGGCTTGTAAGGACATTTCAAACGCAAAAAAAGGAAATTGAAACCCAGCAGAAAACAGACAGAATGGAAAAACTACTCCATTCGTGCAGCGTTAATTGGAAAGGTCAATTGGCGGCTAGGGAATTTATTCAATATCGCAACTCCCGGTGTTGTTATGTTAATCGGGGGATTTTCCATCTGGAAAGGCAATCTTACGATTGGAACCTTGATTGCATGCCTTAACTTTATTCCCATCATGTTTTTGCCAGTCCGCTCGTTGGCTGAAAACGCTTTAACCATCCAACAGGCCATTCCGGCTCTACAGAGAATCTATGAATATTTTGATTTACCGGAAGAACATGAAGAACATCTGCCATCCTTTGGTGTGATAGAGGGAAATATAAACTTAGATAACATCTGGTTCACTTATCCAGGAAGCGATAAAAAAATTCTTAAAGGCGTTTCGCTCTCAATGGAACAAGGGAATCACATTGGTATTGTGGGTACAAGCGGAGGAGGGAAGAGTACACTGATACAAATTCTCCTTGGTTTATATGAACCTGAGAAAGGGTCTGTTCTTATAGATGGAAAGAATCTCTTTGACTACAACCGAAACAGCTTTAGGCAGCAGGTAGGAGTTGTTTCTCAGGAAACGTTTCTATTAAACAGTACGCTTCGCAATAATCTTTTATATGGAAAAAAGGATGCAACTCAAGAAGAATTAGATAGAGCAGTAGAAGCTGCGGGGTTAACACAATTAATACAGTCCTTGGAAGATAAGTACGAAACAGTGGTCGGCGAGAGAGGATTAAAGCTATCCGGGGGTCAAAGGCAAAGGGTCGCACTTGCTAGAGCCATCCTGCGCCAGCCGCCAGTATTAATCTTTGATGAAGCCACATCCTCCTTAGATGGTGAAACGGAAGAAAAGGTTCAGGAAGCTCTGGAACAATTAATTCCTGGCAGAACGACCATCACCATTGCCCACCGGCTTATCACGGTCAGGAATGCAGATAAAATCCTCCTTTTAGACCAGGGCATGGTTGCGGAAGAAGGAACACACGAAGAACTGCTGGCATTAAGAGGGCAGTATTATGAATTATACAAAGCCCAATATAGTGAGCTGGAAAAGGAGATGATTGGATGAGTGTAGACACTGTCTCCCATCAAAATAAAAATCGTGATGGCCGCAGGGTTTTGGCATTTTTAAGGCCATATAAAAAGTGGGTCATTGCCGATTCAGTTGTTATTGCGATTAGTCAGGTTTTTTCAGCTTTAATCCCAACATTAGCGCTTAGCTGGCTTGTGGATACAATCATTCCGAATGAAAACCACTCCTGGCTGTGGGGATTAATGTGGTTATTAATTTTTTCTGCGATATTTGATTTAGTCATGATGGTCATTGATGAATATTTTTGCCATCAAACAGCAAAGACAGTAACCAATTGGCAAAAGCTGCGTCTGTTTAGTCATTTGCAGATCCTGCCATACTCTTTTTACCATAACAATTCATCTGGTGAACTGCTGGCAAGAGTCTCGGATGACCCGGATACGCTCCACAATTTTCTTGCCTGGGAAGGTTCCACCTTCATGGTAAGCGTTCAGGGGGTTTTCATTTATAGCCTGGTACTCCTTTGGATTCATCCTTATTTGATGATTACCAGTGTGGTTCTAGGTGTGATCTTTTATTGGACCTCCAACTATGTCGGGGTCCGGACGAGAGCTGCCTCTGCTGACGCGAGACAAGAGGCTTCTAGGTACCTTGAAAGACTGAGAGAATCCGTTACGGGAATCCATTTATCACGAGTAATGGGAGTCTCTGAAAATGAAGTGGAAAGTGTTATTGCCATCCGAAACTCTTTCGTAAAGCATTCAATTAAAGAATTAAAGGCTAGGATGCAGTCTGTGGTGGTCATTTCCAGCTATAATGGCTTCGCCTTGGGAATTGTCTACTTAATTAGTACATTATTAATTTGGAACGATAATTTGACAAGCGGACAAATGCTGACGGCAGGAGGATTAGTTACCATTGCTGCCAACGAAATGCAGCGATTGCTGCGTAACTGGCTTTCTGTTAGAAGAACAGGTCCGGCGCTGGACCGTTCAGATATTCTTCTCTCGTACCTGCCCGCGGAAGCTGAAATCAAGGAAGGCATTCGAGGTGAAAGGGCAAGCGGCAGTATTAGATTGAAAGACGTAACGTTTGCTTATCCAGAAAAAGAAGAAAACGTTCTATCAGGTGTTACGTTTGATATTCAAGCAGGTGAAAAAGTAGCTTTGGTTGGCCCAAGTGGTTCAGGAAAATCTACCATCGTGGATTTGCTTTTTAGGTTATATGAAACAAAAAGTGGTCAGATTGAAGTGGATGGAAGAAACATTACTGAATGGGATACAGCGTGGCTGCGGTCACAAATGGCAATTGTGACCCAGGATGTTCAATTACGGAACGGTTCTTTGGCGGATAACTTAAGAATTGGTAAGCCGGATGCCACGGATGAAGAATTACTGAAAGCCTTGCATGACAGCGGTCTGGATGAACTAGTGGAAAGTCTGCCAGAAGGTTTGAATACAAAAGTCGGAGAACGAGGAAGCCTACTTTCTGGAGGACAAAAGCAGCGCTTATCGCTGGCTAGAGCGATTATTAAAAATGCGCCAATTCTTATTCTTGATGAAGCAAGTTCTGCCCTCGATCCTATTACGGAAACGAAAATCAATGAGTCGGTTTTGAAATCCGGTAAGAAACAAACCATTCTTATTATCTCTCACCGACTTTCTACAGTTCTCTCTGCAGACAAGATTATTGTTTTAGAAAATGGAAAAATTGCCGAACAAGGCGGACACGCGGATTTACTCGAAAATAGCAATGGTGTCTATGCCAGACTGTTTGGAAGAGAAGCAGAAATTGGGGAAGAAACGATCAATACCTAGACTTTTTGTGGTAAATAAAATCCGTGTTCAAAAAAATATGTCAACGTGATGCAGGAGGCTTTCGGATGCAAAAAGTCGAGATAAGGAGACCTAGAACCGATGATATGGCAGAGCTGCATACATTTTTTAGGATTGTCATTACCGATACCTTTGAAAGAGAAGGACTAGCGGGGTTAATTGGCGATATTGAAGCTGAGATTAATAGTAAGAAAAGGTATTTGCAATTGGATATGGATAGCAAGGGTGAGAAAAGGTATTTTTTAATAGCTTTGGCTGAAAATAAAATTATCGGAACCATAGAATACGGTCCCGCTAGTAAACTGATTCAAGACTGTACGAATGGGAAACTGGGGAATCTGGTTGAAGTAGGAACGGTATTTGTACACCCTGATCATCAAAGACAGGGGATCGGGAACAAGCTGCTAGCTGAATTGATTCATACCTTAAAAGCTCGGGGAATCGTAGAATTCTGTCTCGATAGCGGTTTCAAAAATGCTCAAACTATCTGGAAAAAGAAATATGGTGAACCTAATTATTTACTAAGAGATTATTGGGGGCAAGGGCAAGATCATATGATTTGGAAAATATTAACGAGGGGGGTCTATTTTTAAAAAATAGGCTCCTATTTATTATTATGTTGAAATAGATAATATTATAGTGTTATAATGTTGTAGTATGATAATATGGTAACGTACTAAAGTGAAATTAAATTATATAAAAGGGGTATATACAAATGAAAAAACGATTAGTTACGATGATCCTAATGGTAGCTGCAGCACTTGTCATTTTTACTGGGTGTTCAACATCAACAAGTAAAGAGGAAGATAAGCTTGTTATTGGAATCGATGATAAATTTGCGCCAATGGGATTCCGTGATGAGGATAACAATATCGTAGGTTTTGATATTGATTACGCTAAAGCAGCAGCAGAAAAGATGGGAACAGAAGTTACTTTCCAGCCAATCGACTGGAAAACAAAAGAAGCAGAGCTTAGCAGTGGAAGAATTGACCTTATTTGGAATGGATACACGATTACCGATGAACGGAAAGAAAAGGTCCTATTCACAAAACCATATTTAAAGAATGCACAGGTAATTGTTACTCTAGCTGATTCAGAGCTCACGAAACTTGATGATTTAGAAGGTAAAGTAGTTGGATTGCAATCACTATCTTCAGCTTCTGACGCACTGAACGCTTCACCGATTAAAGAAAAAGTAAAGACAGTAACTGAATTTGCTGATAATGTACAGGCTTTAACAGACTTAAAGAGTGGTCGTTTGGACGCAGTAGTCATTGATGAAATTGTTATCAATTATTACATGACGAAAGAGGCAGAAACATTTAAGGTACTTGAAGAGTCACTTGCTCCTGAAGAATACGGAATTGGTGTTAAAAAAGGAAATGAAGAGTTACTTGAAAAGCTCCAAAAGGCACTTGATGAAATGAATGAGGACGGAACAGCTGCAGAAATCTCAAAAACTTGGTTTGGTGAAGATAAAGTACTAAAATAAGAATGAATATAAGGCAAACAGGATTTCCTAATGGGAACCCTGTTTTGTTTTTGGAGGAATTACCATGTCTTTAGAATATTTCACATCTATTCTTATACCTATGCTAGAAGGGGCACAGATGACCGTTCTTTTGTTTTTCATTGCGATTATCGTCTCCGTGCCACTTGGTTTTCTGCTGACCCTTGCTGTAAAAAGCAGTTTAAAGCCTTTATCCTTACTTGCAGAGGGCTATATTTACGTAATGAGGGGTACCCCGCTATTACTGCAATTATTATTGATTTGTTTCGGGCTCCCAATGCTGCCAGTGGTCGGAGAATATTTAGTTTTTGATCGATTCGTGGCAGCATGTATAGGATTTGTATTAAACTATGCGGCGTACTTCGCTGAAATTTTCCGCGGCGGTCTTTTAGCCATTGATAAAGGACAATATGAGGCTTCTAAGGTTCTTGGTTTAAGTAAATGGCAGACAACAACAAGGATTATTTTACCGCAAATGGTTCGGGTCACATTACCGGCTATAGCGAATGAATCAGTAACACTCGTTAAAGACACTGCCCTGCTCTATGCAGTTGCCGTTCCTGAGCTGCTGCATTATGCTCAAACTGCTGTAAACCGTGACTTTACGATTGTTCCGTTTTTCGTAGCTGGTTTGATATATCTCATTATGACACTCGTTCTCACCTTTATTTTTAAAGGGATTGAAAGAAGATATAAATTTGAATAAGAAGGATTGGTAATTGTGGCAATCATTGAAATATCCAACCTGAAGAAATCGTTTGGCAAGCTGGATGTCCTAAAACAGATAACATTTGATGTGAATAAAAACGATGTAATAGCGGTAATCGGCCCGTCCGGATCGGGGAAAAGTACGATGCTGCGCAGTTTGGTTCACTTGGAGGAAATTAATGCCGGAAGCATCACGATTTCGGGTGATTCATTTGTAAAGGATGGCGTCTACGCAAAACCGCAGGAAATCAAAAAGATTACTTCGAAAATGGGGATGGTCTTTCAGCATTTTAATCTATTTCCACACCTGACGGTTAAGGAGAATCTAGAACTGCCTCCTAAATTAGTAAAGAACGAGCCAGTTGCATCCATTCAGCAAAGAAGCACAGAGCTTTTAAGGAAAATTGGTCTGACAGATCACGCAAATGTATTCCCAGCAAATCTATCGGGCGGTCAAAAACAAAGGGTCGCGATTGCTAGAGCTTTGATGATGAATCCTGAAATTCTATTATTTGATGAACCTACTTCAGCATTAGATCCTGAATTGACGGGAGAGGTTCTTGAGGTCATAAAGGCATTAGCAAAAGAGCAGATGACGATGATCGTTGTTACACACGAAATGGGCTTTGCCAGGGAAGTGGCAAACCGGGTTATTTTCATGGATAACGGCGAAATTATTGAAACGGGGCACCCTTCAGAATTATTTGCAAATCCTCAGAACGAACGGACAAAAGCATTCTTAAGCAGAAACTTGAAATAATTGGGTTCTCATGGTCTAAACTTAAACGCAAAAAGGATACAGTCCTTACAGGCTGTATCCTTTTTGTGTGTAAATTAATTTCCATATTCTCCACTGTCGTGGCTAATCTGCCAGTGGATTCCGAATTTATCTGTTACTTGGCCATAGAGTTTAGCCCAGAAGGTTTCTTGAAGTTCCATTGTAACTCTTCCGCCGTCTTTTAATTGATCATACCAAGATTGGATATCATCCAAATTTTTACTTACCAATGCCAAAGTTACGTTGTTACCTTCGATAAATGGTGATCCAGGGAAATTGTCAGAGAACATAACAGTACTTCCATCGATGTTCAGTCGAGAATGCATGACTAAATTTTTTGCTTCCTCTGGCATAGGGTAATCAGGATGCTGCGGTTGATCACCAAAGGTCATAATTTGCGGTGCTTCAGTTTTAAATACTTTCGCATAAAATTCTACTGCTTCACGGGTGTTGCCATTAAATATAAGATAAACATTTACTGGCATTATTCTTCACTCCTCCTAAATGGCTATGTACAAAATCCATTCTATCCGATTAATTCGATATTAGACGGTCTATTCCTTTTTTTATGTACAATATGATTAGTGAGGAAGTAGTGGAGAGAAGACAAGCAGGGAGAATGCAATAAAACTTTTCGTTTCAAGATGATGGTAAACGGGAATATTATTATTGCCTAGTTACCTAACCCTGAAGGAGGCAGTATCCATTGACTGCAAATATTTTTAAAGGAAAAAATGAAGACGAGAAAAAGAACATCGAGGAAATCCTTGAGAATTCCATTGAAATCGAAGAGGATCTAATGCGGACTTATTTGATTACGGCTGAACGGATTCACGATGACGACGAACTAAAGGAACGCCTTGAAAACTTTGCAGAAGGAAATGCCAAAAGAACGAAACAACTAATCGATGAATTAAATCAGAGTAGAGAATAGCAACAGAAAGCTGTGCGGACTGCTAATTAATCCTCACAGCTTTTCAAATTATGAAAATAAAGTGAGAATTAATAGTAGAAAGGAGTGTGTTCAACATGAAAAAAGGTTTAGTAGTAATTGGAATTATTATAGCGGCGTTTGTTTTAGTCGGTGTTATGTTGATGTCGAGCTACAACAACTTTGTTTCCCTTCAAGAAAATGTGGACCAATCCTATGCACAAATTGAAAATCAACTGCAACGGAGACTGGATTTAATACCGAACCTAGTAAATACCGTGAAAGGATATGCTTCACACGAAAAAGAAGTGATTGCATCCATTTCGGATGCTCGTGCAAGATTAGCAGGAGCAAAAACGGTAGAGGAAGAAGCTACAGCTAACGCTGAGTTAAGTGGTGCATTAAGTCGATTACTAGTCGTCGTTGAAAATTATCCAAATTTAAAAGCAGATCAGCAATTTACCCAATTAATGGATGAACTGTCTGGAACTGAAAATCGAATTTCAGTTGCTAGGAAAGATTACAATGATCAGGTGGCAGTTTATAACAAAAGGGTTAAGCAATTTCCAGGTGCCATTATTGCGGGAATAACAGGTTTCGATGAAAAAGAGTATTTCAACGCCGATCCAAAAGCAGCAGGAGCTCCAAAGGTTGACTTTGGAGGAAATGGGGAATGAAACCGAAAACGTTCTTCAGCCTTCTTTTATTACTTTTCTTCTTGCTTCAAAGTGGAGCATCTGCTGAGAATATAAAAATGCCGGCTCCGATTGGCGATATTTATGTACAAGATTTTGCTAAGGTACTAACTGAGGCTGAAATAGCAGAAATAAGAAGGTTAGGAAGAACGATAGAAGATCAAACAACCGCACAAATTTCTGTCTTGACGGTGGACACCATTGGTGAGCACACAATGGAGGAATTTGCGAACGAAGCCTTTAGGAAATATGGGATAGGAAATGAAACCCAAGACAATGGAGTTCTCCTGGTTATTGCCGTAACCGATCGTTTAATTAGAATCGAAGTGGGCTATGGGTTGGAAGGAAGGATACCTGACGGAAAAGCAGGACGGATTCTTGATCAAAATGCCATTCCCTATCTTCAAAATGGTCAGCCAAACAAAGCCATAATTGAAACGTATAAGGTCCTTGCGAATGAAGTATTAGCGGAATATGGGAAAGACGGAGGGCAGTCTACCCCTGAAGGGCAAGCTCAAAAATCACCAGCTAATGAAGGGGGAGGATTTCCCGCCTGGTTATTAATCATTATTATCGTTGCTGTTGTGTTTCTAGATTTTAAGTTTTTTGGAGGAACACTCACTTATCTTCTGCTTTCTATTATCTCCATGGGAAGAGGAGGAGGAGGAGGCCCTAGAGGAGGGGGAGGAGGTTCTTCAGGCGGCGGCGGTGCAGGTCGTGGATGGTAATTGTAAACCTTAAAAGTGATTCAAATCATGTAAAAGGTTATCAAAGTGTGCTTTAATAAGGTGATGGAATTTGTGCGGGGAGGTATAGTAAATGAATAAAAACGAAATACCTTCTATTAACAATAGGAAAACACCTTTATTAAGTGCTACTATATTAATCAAAGATTTAAAAGCACTCTTAAAGGCAGGTGTTTTGGCAGCTAATGTCCTGCCCGTCTTTTCAGGGTTCTGGTTAGCGCTTCATTTTTCTAATAAAGCTTTTGTGAATTACTGGGAATTATTCTTGCTGACAATAATCGGCAGTACATTGGTCATGGGCGGAGCACTTATCCTAAATAATTGGTATGATGTAGATATAGATACGATAATGGAGAGAACAAAAAATCGCCCCACCGTAACAGGGAATATTCCATTAAATATTGTGTTAATATTGGGGATTGTTTTTACCATACTCGGTTTCACCCTTTTACTTTTTACGACCATTGAAGCCGCCATTTATGGATTCGTCGGTTGGTTTACGTATGTTTTTTTATATACCATGTGGTCAAAACGGAGATATACGTTTAATACGTTAATAGGGAGTGTATCCGGTGCTGTAACTCCGTTAATAGGCTGGGCAGCCATTGAATCTAGCGCCAATATCGTCCCGATTATCTTGTTTCTAATCCTATTTGTTTTTCAAATGCCGCATACTTTTGCCATTGCGATGAAGAAATGTAAAGAATATAGCGCTGCGGGTGTAGCGATGCTTCCAGTGGTACGCGGGTTTGCTGTAACCAAAGTGCAAATAGTCGTCTATGTAGCCTGTTTGCTGCCTTTACCATTTTTCTTAACCTCTCTAGGTACAGCCTTTATTGTACTTGCCACTCTATTTAATTTAGGCTGGTTAGCTGTAAGTATCGGCGGATTTTTCACTAAGGACGATTTAAAGTGGGCACACGTGGTTTTTTTATATTCCGTAAATTATATAACGATTCTTTTTTTGCTAATGGTTATTGTTACCGTTTAGGAATCAAAAAATGAACTGTCCCTTGAGTTGCATACAAGTGCAACTTAAGGGACAGTTTTTTTTTATAAAAATAACTGCGCCCGTGATTCAGTTCACTACATTGAGAATCAGTCGCAATTATTATAAAGGTAAGAACAAATTAAGGGGGTTGATTTTTCGATGGCAGCTGCAAAGGTAACTCATAAAGGTAAAAAAGAGGAACACGAAGCACCGCTAAAAGGAACATGGATTTCTGTAACAGTTGTGGGAGTCGTGATTGTTGCTACGTATATCATTCTATACGGTCTTTATATGGCCAGAATATAAAGGGGGAAAAGAGAGATGAAAATGCATCTCGATGAAAAAATATGGCTTACGATAAGTTTTGGTATCATCATGGGATTCATGTTAATCACAGGTTACCAAGCTTTTGCACTAGAAATGGGACCACCAAGTAATATGGAAACCATTGATCCACAGAAGGTTGATGAAACTGCACCATTTGATAACCCAGGTGTTAAAAAAATTGGTGAAAATGAATATAAAGTCGTTATGACCTTACAAGCCTTTGGTTTTACTCCTAATAACATTGAAATACCTGCTGGGGCAAAAGTTACGTTTATTATGACTTCAAAGGATGTTGTTCACGGATTTGAAGTGGCTGGAACAAATATAAATGCAATGGTAATGCCAGGGCATATTCAAAAAATCACCCAAACATTTGATAAGCCGGGCAGTTATCTAGTTATCTGTAATGAATATTGCGGTGCCGGTCACCAATTAATGAGTACAACGATTACGGTTAAATAAGGGGGGATAGCAGATGAAAATGGAAGCAGATATAAAAGTAGGTTTTAAAGATAAAACAGACAAGATGCTGGGATATTACCCAGAGGATGCAAAAATATCGAAATCATATATAGCTGTAGCATTTATCGCATTATTAGTTGGTGGATTTTTAGGATTATTACAAGGATTAAATCGAGCAGGATTGTTAGAGTTACCTACTTGGTTTAATTATTATCAAGTATTGACTGCGCATGGATTATTGCTAATCCTCGTGTTAACAGCATTCTTCACCATTGGATACTTTTATGCAGCACTTTCTCATAATTTAGGGGGGCTTCTTCCAAAAGTAAGAAAGCTCGCTTGGACTGGATTCTTCGTAAAGCTTGTAGGATTTGTATTAGCCGTTATTCCAATCTTAATGAATGAAGCTTCGGTTATGTACACCTTTTATCCGCCGATGGCTGCACACCCTGTATTTTATATTGGTTTAGCATTAATCGTAGTAGGTGTTTGGTTATGCTGTATTGGAGCATTTATCCAAGTAGCGACTTGGAGAAAAAGTCATAAAGGGCAACACGTTCCGATCCTTTCTTACTTTGCAACTGGTGTTTTCGTTCTATTATTTTTCGCTCTAATGTTCGTAGCAGTTGAAGTATTATTTATGATTATTCCATGGGTATTTGGCTGGGTCGACACGATCAATGTTATGGTCGCTCGTACACTATTCTGGGCTTTTGGACACACTTTGGTTAACATCTGGTATTTAACAGCAGTTTCTGCATGGTACGTAGTGGTACCAAAAGTGATCGGCGGAAAGCGCTGGAGTGATTTACTAACACGTGTAGTTATTATCGCTTTAGTCATCATGAACATCACTGGTGGTTTCCATCACCAAATCATTGACCCAGGTATAAATGAAATAGTTAAATTCATGCACGTATTTATGAGTTTAGCAATAGGATTCCCATCTTTAATGACAGCATTTGCACTATTTGCAGTATTTGAGCGCACGGCTAGAAGAAAAGGAGGTAAAGGGTTAATCGGCTGGTGGAAAAAAATGCCTTGGGGCGATGTCAGGTTCCTAGCACCGTTTATTGCCATGGTTGCCTTTATTCCAGCTGGAGCTGGTGGTATTGCACAAAGTACAAACCAATTAGACCAAGTTGTTCATAATACAATGTGGATTGTTGGGCATTTCCACTTAACATTAGGTATGTCAGTGGTTATGACATTCTTTGGAATCAGTTACTGGTTAGTTCCTTTTATTTCAAACCGCGTATTAACGCCGCAAATTAACCGATTAGGTATTATCCAAACATGGATTTGGACAGTCGGTATGATTTTTATGGCAGGTGCTATGCACTACGTTGGGCTTCTAGGTTCACCAAGAAGAACTTCTTATACAACTTATGGCGACCATGCCACAGCTTTGGGCTGGGACCCATACTTAATGTGTTTAGCAGTAGGGGGAACACTGTTAATCATTGGGGTTATTCTTCAAGTGTATGCCGTATTCAATATGATGTTCTTTGCACCAAAAGGGGAAATAGAATTCCCAATTGCTGAAGAAGAAGATAACGCAACAAAAACTCCATATATCACAGAACGCTGGGGCATTTGGATTGTAGTCATGCTTATCGTAGTAGCAATGGCATATGTAATTCCGTTAACAGAATTTATCGTAAACGCACCGCCAGGATCACCACCTTTTAAGACTTGGTAATATGTAAAAAAGAGATAGCTCCAAGATATTGGGCTATCTCTTTATTCTAATAAAAATTTGGAAGTGATCATGATGATCAATCATAATAGGTATACGAAAATCTCATTTTTTCTTGTTATAATTTTTGGCCTTGGATTGTTTTACTTCGGAACCGATGGCTTCACTGCCTTTACTGCCGAAACTGCCAGAGTGCAGCAGCTTAAAGATAATCAACCTAAATTCCCTGATGTTACCCTTGAGGACAGCATGGGACGAAAATATTCAATCTCTGAATTTGAAGATAAATATGTATTTATTACATTTCTCTATACATCCTGCACCACCGTTTGCCCTGAATTGGAATATAACATGAAGCAAGTTTACGATAAACTCCCGCGTGGCGTGAAAGGAGAAGAAATTGTCTTTTTAAGCATAAGCTTCGATCCCCAAAGAGATACACCGGCTGTATTAAACAAGTACAAAGACTATTTTAATAGTGATGGTGAAACCTGGCGGATGGCTAGAATCCCTAATCAGACTGAGTTAGATTCATTGTTAAAGGCATTTGGTGTCATTGTAATTCGCGATGATAACGGAAATTTTGCTCATAATTCTGCCTTTTATTTAGTGAATAAAAAAGGCAGTTTGATTGATGTAATGGACTATAAAAAAATCAACGAAGCTGCTCAAAAGGTTAGTAACATTCTAGAAAGAGGGGAGCAGTAAGCTGTGAATCAATCATTTTATGGTTTGCTATTATGGATTTTCCTAGTTGCTCCTCCAGTCGCAAATTTTATGGAATCAGTTATGGTTATTCATATGCATATGCAAATGCCGATGCTGGTTATTGCAGGAATGTTAATGGCTCGTTTTTTCCAAAAACGTTTTCCAGGATTTTTTGAAAAGTGGAACAGCAATGGGGTTCCAGGAATTACGTTATTTGTTGTTATCATGGTATACTGGATGTTACCGCGGACAATGGATGAAGCATTAACTTCTCACCTTGTAGAAGGATTTAAATTTATCAGTTTACCATTTTTAGCTGGACTTTCTTTAAGAGACAGTTGGAGAAAACTAAATCCTTTCGGAAAAAATTCCATTATTACTAGTTTTACGGTTCTTTTTATAGGCTTAGGATGGCTATATATTTGGTCACCTGTGCAATTATGTAATAACTATCTAGTCATCGAGCAAGTAACACTTGGCTGGGGATTTTTAACAACAGCAATTGGGATGGTAGTCTATTTAGGCTATAACTTTTTTATCGACCCTACCGCATATAAATGAGAGGGCAGGCAGGAGAAGTAAATGAAAGAAACGAATTACGATGAATTGCTGAATATCGAGACGGAAGGAACTCAAAGGGGATTTAACAAGTCCTTTCACTATCACCGCTACGAGCCAACTCCTTACCCGGCACTTGAAAAATTATTCGCAGAATATGAATTAACCAGCCGCGATCATATCGTTGATTTTGGCTGTGGAAAAGGAAGACTCAACTTCTTTATTCATTACCTATTTCATTCATCTGTTACAGGAGTTGAGATGAACGAAAAGCTATACGAAGAAGCGCTGGAGAACAAAGCGAATTATTTAATAAAAGCTAAAAATAAAGGTGAGATTCAATTTCAATGCTGTTTAGCAGAAAAATATGAAATTAGTTCTCTTGATAATCGTTTTTACTTTTTTAACCCATTTACGATACCGATTTTTTGGAAAATCATTAATAATATTTTGGTTTCGGTAGAAGAATTCAAACGCGAAGTAGATGTGATTTTATATTATCCATCTGAGGATTATATCTACTATTTAGAAAACCACACCTTATTTGAATTAATAAAAGAAATTCAACTTCCTGATTTATATGAAAATAATGCCAATGAGCGATTTTTAATTTATCGTTTGGCATATTAAATGGCCCTCGTGTCTAATGGAGACAATCGAGGGCTAATTTGTGATCTTTTGTTTTTTATAAATTAATTTTGTTACTGCATTTTCAATGTCCTTATCTAAGTGGTTGTGTATCCATTTATCGGGAATCTTCTTATAGCGGCAATGGCTGCTTTTTAAATAGTTATAAATAATTTGAGCTTCATCAAATTCATCTTTTTTTACATGGCTTACCTTAGGAAAAGCAGTATTGTTAAAAGTTGTGATGATGAGGTTGCTGAGCTGATTAGCCTCTGCACTACCAAGAGTAATGATTTTACTGAAAAGAATTTCGTTTCGTTTTATGAGAAAGAGCTTGAAGGAATCCTTGCTTAAATTTTCTATGACAACCAGATTTTTATTTTCCTCCGTAAACTCGATGACCTTTTCTTTTCGAAGCAGAAACTGAATGGCATCAATCCTACCTCTATATCTAGCAGCAGCCTCAAAGTCGAAATCGGCTGCGGCTTCAGCCATTTCCTTTTTTATACGATCAAGGATTAATTTGTTCTCACCATTTAGTAAAGCAATGATATCTTCGATTATGGCATAGTATTCCTGTAAAGCCGTTCCACCGCCGCACATCCCGATGCATAACCCAATAGAATGGTTAAAGCACAGCGAATTCTGCCGCTTAGGATTGCTGCAAAGTATTTTATAGGCCTCCTTCATGCCCAATATCGCAGATTCGACTCTAGCTTTGCTAGGAAAGGGACCAAAATAAAGTTTCCCGTCCTGTTCATCCCGATGATTTGTAATCACAATGTCAGGGTACTTCGTGGCCTTATCAATCGCAATGTAGGAGTAGGATTGGGGGCTTTTCATCATTTTATTAAATAGAGGTTTTATCTCGCGAATTAATTTACATTCCAGCATAAATGCTTCAAATTCGGTATCGGTAAGCAGAATATCAAAATCTCGAATATTGCTGACCAGTTTAATAATCTTTTGCGGATGTGCTTTTGATTGTTGGAAATAGGACCGAACACGTCTTTTTAAATTTTTTGCCTTGCCGACATAAATAATAGAGCCGCGAGAATCTTTCATTAAATAGACCCCAGGGGTCGAGGGAAGACTTTTCACCTTTTCTTTAATAAAAATAATCATTTCCCCCTTTCCCATTTTTCATCATTTTAACATAAAAAAATAACCAGATTGAGTAAAACAATCTGGTAAAAGGACGGTATGCAAAAGTTGGGACAAACCATGAATGAAATAGTGAAATTTTAAAAATTAGGGTTAATATTCTCGATGAAAGCAGAAAATAAAATTGCCCAAAAGGGGAGGAGAGGCTCGAGGAGATGAGCTTCTCCTCTCTTGCGTAATAGGGGGAATATGACATTTATCATGTTTTGCATATGACAGCTATATCTACAAAAAGTTGTTTTACTAGGGCTATACTTTTGATAAAAAATGAAAGAAGGGAATAAAGTGATGATGGAACATAACCAAAAGAATTTACGAAAGCAAGTGGCACCTTATGAACAATCAAACCTACCGGCAAGCATTTGGCAGATGATCAATACCCTGGTACCTTTCTTTTTACTGTGGATTCTTGCTTATCAAAGTCTTACCATTTCATACATATTAACTTTGGGGATAGCTGTCCTTGCAGCGGGTTTTTTGGTGAGAACATTCATTATTTTTCATGATTGCTGCCATCACTCCTTTTTTAAAAATCGAAAGGCAAATATGATTCTTGGCACGATAACCGGTATATTGACGGTATTTCCCTATCATCAATGGCAGCACGATCATTCTGTTCACCATGCAACTAGCAGCAACTTGGATAAAAGGGGAACGGGAGATATTTGGGTGCTGACAGTGGATGAATACTTAGTTGCTTCACCGTGGGAAAGATTAAAATACCGTTTATATCGGAATCCACTCGTTATGTTTGGACTCGGTCCGATTTACGTCTTCCTGCTTAAAAATCGCTTTAATCGAAAAGGTGCCCGGTTCAATGAACGTATGAATACCTATATAACCAATGCAGGAATTGCTGCTTTGACAGCGTTACTTTGTTTGACAATTGGATGGGAGCCATTCCTATTAGTCCAAGCTCCAATCTTCCTAATTTCAGGTTCTTTGGGAATCTGGTTGTTTTATGTACAGCATACTTTCGAGGATTCCTATTTTGAGGAAGACCAGCATTGGGAATACGTAAAAGCAGCGGTTGAAGGCAGTTCCTTTTATAAGCTTCCAAAAGTTTTACAATGGCTGACGGGGAATATTGGCTACCATCATGTCCACCATTTAAGCCCGAGAGTTCCTAACTATAAGCTGGAAGAGGCACATAATAACACACTGCCGTTGCAAAATGTGCCAACGATCACGTTAGCAACCAGCTTAAGCTCACTCAAATTCCGACTATGGGATGAGAAAGGCAAAAAGTTTGTTGGTTTTAAAGAGGTTAAGGTCCTATTAAAAAAACAGAAAGAGATACTTCGACCTGAGAAAGCTTAATTTCGGCAAGCCCTTTTTAGGGGCTTGTCGTTTTTTACTGTTCTATTTGGGGGTAATGGCGGAATAAATAGTAGTAAATGAAGATAGAGGGGAATTGTGGTAAAATTGAGGTAAATTATTATTAAAAGTGGAAAATGAGGTTCCTTCATGATCAAAAGGTATATGACATTCCAGAAAAATAGCGGTATATCACCATATATATGGACCATTCTTTGCATATTACCATTTTATTTTATTTTTCAAACAGCCTCACCTATTAAAATTATTGTTGGAATTATCCTAACTATACTCTTTTTCATCTTCTATCGGATTGCATTCTTTGCTAAAGGATGGCCGGTTTATCTTTGGACCTTCATCTTAATAGGCATTTCAATTACATCTACGAGTCTTTTCAGCTATGTGTATTTTGCTTTCTTTCTCTCCTATTTTATCGGTAATATTAAAGACCGTGTCACGTTTCTAACCTTATATTTTATTCATTTGATAAGTACATCCGCCTCTATTAATTTCAGTATTGTGCAGATGGATGAACTTTTTCTTAAGCAATTGCCTTTTGTCATTATCATTTGGATAAGTGTTATTTTGCTGCCTTTTAATATTCATAATAAAAAAGAAATGGGGCAGCTTGAAGAGAAATTAGAAGACGCCAATAAGCGAATTTCAGAACTAGTTAAGCTCGAGGAGCGCCAGAGAATAGCCCGTGACCTTCACGATACATTAGGGCAAAAGCTATCGCTCATTGGTTTAAAAAGTGATTTAGCGAGGAGATTAATTACAAAAGATCCGGATCAGGCACGTAATGAGTTAAAGGATGTCCAGCAAACTGCAAGAACGGCGTTAAGCGAAGTAAGAAAAATGGTGTCATCCATGAGGGGAATCCGATTAAAGGATGAGATTGTACGTGTGAAACAAATTCTGAAGGCAGCCGAAATTAACTATGAGGGAAACCAAGATTTTTCAATAAAAAATGTTCCGTTATTAACGGAGAACATATTGAGCATGTGTATGAAAGAGGCTGTAAATAATGTAGTCAAACATAGTGGTGCCAGCTCTTGCTCCATTTCCATTGAACAATCATGGAAGGAATTGGTGATGACCATCCATGATAATGGTGTATTTAAAAGCGATGGAGACAAAGACACGAGGGGAAGCGGTCTTTTAGGAATGAAAGAACGCCTTGAATTTATTAATGGCAGCTTAGAGCTTCAAACAAAAGAGGGCACAACTTTAATAATCAGAGTGCCTAATGACGTAAAACCGTCTGACAAGGAGGAGGCGTAAAAATGATTAAAATTGTAATAGCAGAAGACCAGCAAATGCTGTTGGGCGCCTTCGGGTCACTTCTTAATTTAGAAGAGGATATGGAAGTGGTTGGCAAGGCTTCAAATGGGGATGAAGCAGTAGCTTTGGTACGAAAGCACGAGCCGGATATTTGCATTATGGATATTGAAATGCCAGGTAAAACCGGACTTGAAGCGGCAGAAGAAATAAAAGGGTTAGATTGTAAAGTCATAATCTTAACAACCTTTGCCCGGACAGGGTATTTTCAACGTGCCTTAAAAGCTGGAGTTCGAGGCTATTTATTGAAAGACAGTCCCAGTGAAGAGCTGGCCAGCTCCATCCGGCGCGTTATGGAAGGAAAACGCATATACGCTCCAGAACTGATGGATGATGTATACTCCGAAGAAAATCCACTAACCGACCGTGAAAAAGAAGTATTAGAACTGGTCGCAGACGGCAAAAACACACAAGAAATCGCAGAACAACTCAGCATCAAAACAGGAACCGTCCGCAACTACATTTCAACTATCCTAGACAAACTAGACGTCAAAAACCGTATCGAAGCCATCAAACAATCCAAAGAAAAAGGCTGGTTCAAATAATTAAAAAAAGCCCGGTTGAAGCTGATTTAACAGAAATAGATAAATGATATGCAGGCATTCCTCAGGTGTTGAAACACATTAGAGGAATGCCTCTTATTTTTTATAAAATAGGAAAACTAGTTATTGACCTTAACGTTGCGTAAAGGTGTATCGTTGTTTATGAGGAGATGATCACATGGAATATACAATACAAAAACTAGCTAGTCTCGCAGGTGTCAGCACTCGAACACTCAGATATTATGATGAAATTGGAATTCTTAAGCCGGCAAGAATTAATTCATCAGGATATCGGATCTATGGACAGGAGGAAGTAAACACACTTCAGCAAATCCTATTCTACAGAGAGTTAGGAGTCGGTTTAGACAGCATTAAGGGGATTGTAACGGCGCCTTCCTTCGATGGGGCTAAAGCACTGCGGGAGCATCGTGAAAAACTCCTCGAAAAAAGAGAGCAGCTAGATATATTAATTGCCAATGTCAATAAAACGATAGCACTTACGGAAGGGAGAATCACCATGTCAAATAAAGAGAAATTTGAAGGTTTTAAGAAGAAGATGATTGAAGATAACGAGAAAAAATACGGAAAAGAGATTCGTGATAAATATGGCAAGGAAAGTGTTGAGGCTTCCAATGCAAAAGTAATGAACATGACAGAGGAGCAATATCAAGAGGTAACAGCATTAGCGGAACAAATCCATACTACACTAGCTGAAGCATTTAAAACAGGAGACCCTGCAGGTGAATTAGCACAAAAAGCAGCACATCTTCACAAGCAATGGCTCACTTATTATTGGAAGGATTACAGCAAGGAAGCTCATGCAGGTCTAGCACAAATGTATGTAGACGACGAAAGATTTACAGCTTATTATGATAAAGAACAACCAGGGACTGCAGTGTTCCTAAGGGACGCAATTCATATCTACACAGGTCAAAAAAACTAATGATTAAGGCTCACCCATTAATTATTTTGGGTGAGCTTTTTTTATTTTAACAGTAATATATTGGAATTTCTTTATATAACCATTATGATTTAGATGAAAAAACACTATTTAAAAATGCAGACCGAGCCTTATATAGTGCAAAGGAAAAAGGAAGAAATAACTATCAAATCTATACTAAACAAGAAACCGGCTAATAATAAATTGGCCGGTTTCTGTAATAGGTACCTAATTTGTATAATATATGATATGCATAGAAAATGCATAAAAATCGTATGATTATACACCAATAAATGAAAACGTTTTCAAAAATTACACTAAAAAAAATCGATAAAAACTGAAAATTAGGCGATTTTTTTGTTGAATAAATATTACTTAGTATGTATAATGATTCATTATATAAGACGTAGGAGTTGGAAAAATGAGAGCTGCGATAATTGGTGGAACGGGATATGGAGCAATTGAGTTAATCAGGCTTATGAACAATCATCCATATTTAGAGATTGGTTCGGTTGTTTCCAACTCTCAAGCGGGTAACGGCTTTAGCGAATCCTACCCACACCTAACTGAAATTATTAATCAACCACTTGAAAGCTTTAATGCGGATAGATTAGCAAAAGAAAATGACATTGTATTTTTAGCCACACCATCTGGCGTCAGCAGTAAACTGGCCCCAGTACTTGTGGATAATGGAATAAAAGTAATCGATCTTTCAGGAGATTTCCGGCTTAGGTCGCAAACTGAATATGAAACATGGTATAAACATTCAGCACCTGAGGAAAAATATTTAAGTCAGGCAGTTTATGGATTAAGTGAGATTTATGCAGAAGAAATTAAAGGTGCAGCACTAATTGCTAATCCAGGCTGCTATCCAACTGCAACTAGCCTCGGTTTGCTGCCAATTTTGAAGGCAAATCTAGCTGATTCACAATCTATTATTATTGACGCCAAATCAGGGGTTTCTGGTGCTGGCAGGGGACTTTCATTAACATCCCATTATGCTGAAATAAATGAAAATCTCAAAGCCTATAAACTTGGTGCCCATCAACATATTCCGGAGATAGAACAAGTTCTAACGGATGAAACAGGTAATCCAATCACCGTCACGTTTACAACGCATTTAGTACCGATGTCGCGGGGAATCATGATTACTGCATACGTGAACGTAACTGAAAAAATTTCAACTAATACAATTCACGATCTATACAAGAAATTTTATGAAAATCATCCTTTTGTAAGGGTACGGCCAACAGGGACATATCCTTCTACAAAAGAGGTAAGTGGCAGCAACTACTGCGATATTGGCTTACATGTTGATCCACGAACGAATCGACTTACAATCATTTCAGTAATCGATAATTTGGTTAAAGGTGCCGCAGGGCAGGCCATTCAAAATGCAAACATAATGAACGATTGGGATGTCAGGACGGGGCTTAATAGCATACCAATGTATCCATAATATTTAATGGGTTACCTATAATAGAGGGGGAATTAATTTGTTGCCAGTAGTGTCAAATAAAGAAATCGTTGTACTAAAAGAAGGAAGTGTTACTTTACCGCAGGGATTCACGGCAGGCGGCATGCATTGCGGGATAAAAAGAAAGCGACTTGACCTTGGATATATTGTATCGGAAGTTCCAGCCACAACTGCTGGCGTATATACAACGAATATTTTTCAAGCAGCCCCCCTTTTAGTTACTCAAGAGAGCATTGCGAAAGAAAATAAAATCCAGGCGGTAATCGTCAACTCTGGAAATGCCAATGCTTGCACAGGGGAACAGGGAATACTAGATGCATTTCAAATGCAAAAAGGATTTGCAAACGAATTAGGTATCGAGGAGCACCTGGTTGCTGTTACATCCACTGGTGTTATCGGAGAACTTCTGCCAATGGATAAAGTAACAACGGGGATTAAACAAATCCTTAATCCAGAATTTAAAGATGAGCAAAATTTCAAACAAGCGATATTAACAACGGATACTTGCATTAAGCAGGTTGCTGTTCAAATAAAAATAGATGGAAAGACAGTCAGCATTGGCGGTGCAGCAAAAGGATCTGGGATGATTCATCCGAACATGGCAACCATGCTTGGATTTATCACAACAGACGCTAATATTGCCCATGAGGATTTACACGCAGCCTTAAAAGATATAACGAATCAAACCTTCAATATGATCACAGTTGATGGCGATACAAGTACGAATGATATGGTTTTAGTCATGGCAAACGGATTAGCAGGTAATGACCAGCTAACCAAAGACCACCCAGATTGGGATCTATTCAAAGCAGGTTTAAAGCTAGTAAGTGAAGAGCTTGCGAAGAAGATTGCCAGAGATGGCGAAGGGGCAACAAAGCTTGTTGAAGTTCAAGTAAACGGCGCTTACAGCCATGAAGCTGCAAGAGCAGTTGGGAAGTCGATTATATCTTCAAATCTTGTAAAAACAGCCATCTATGGTACTGACCCGAACTGGGGAAGAATCGTTACAGCAATAGGTTATTCAGGAATTCCTGTTGAACCTAATAAATTGAAAGTAGCTATTGGTCCTTACAAAGTATTTGAAAATGGCTTACCTTGTCCATTTGTTGAAGAAGAGGTAAAAGAGTACCTACAACTGGAAACCGTTAGTATTCTTGTTGAATTAAATCAAGGTGATGATAATGCAACGGCTTGGGGCTGCGATTTAACTTATGATTATGTAAAAATCAACGCATCCTACCGCACCTAAGTGAGGGGAAAAAAATGAATTATATAGTCATTAAGTGTGGCGGAAGTGTGTTAGAAAATCTGCCAAAGACATTCTATGAAGATGTGATTTCCCTCCATCAAAACGGAGATTGGACGCCGATTATTGTCCATGGCGGAGGTCCGCTTATCAATAAATTGTTAAATAACTTACATGTAGAAACCTCCTTTGTAAATGGTTTAAGAGTAACCAATCACGAGGTATTAGATATTGTAGAAATGGTGCTAAGCGGAACGGTGAATAAACAAGTAGTACGGAACATCATTGAGGCAGGCGGCAGTTCATTTGGTGTTAGTGGAGTGGATGGATGCTTGTTAAAAGCTGTTCCGACTACAGATGAAAGTTTAGGTTTTGTAGGCGAAGTGGTTGAAGTGAATACCACGGTCATCGAAAGTATTGTAAAACAAGGACATATACCTGTCGTTTCACCAATCGGGATTGGCGAAAATGGACAGCGCTACAATATTAATGGAGATGTTGCCGCCAGTGCGGTCGCCAAGGCGCTGGAAGCAAACCTTTGCTTTATCAGTGATATACCGGGAATTTTAGTGGAAAAAAATGGTGAAAAGTTCAAACTAGATATGGTTACAAAAGCCGAAGTAGAAGAACTGATTGAAAATAAAACCATTTATGGCGGGATGATTCCAAAGGTCAAAGCAGCCATTGATGGATTAGTTCATAAAATACCGATGGTCGGTATTATCGATGGATTTGAAAAAAATAGCTTAGTAGAATACGTGAACGGCAAAAATATTGGAACAAAAATTGTTTTAGACGAGGAGATTGCCTAATGACCACCAACACTTCTGTAACCCCAATTTCGCCGGTAATGGCAACCTATAGCCGCTTTCCCATTACGTTGGTAAAGGGGAAAGGAAGCTATGTATGGGATGATCAAGGGGAAAAATATTTAGATTTTACTTCAGGCATTGCCACTTGTAATTTAGGGCATGTACCGGATGTGGTGAAAGAAAAACTTGAGGAGCAGCTTCAAAATCTTTGGCACTGTTCAAACCTTTATAATATTCCTAATCAGCAGGAACTGGCTGCACTTCTCACAGCAAATAGCTGTGGCGACCAAGTTTTCTTTTGCAACAGTGGGGCGGAAGCAAATGAGGCAGCGATTAAGATGGCAAGAAGATATGCACATAAGGTAAAAGGAACAGATTCATTTGGAGTCATTACCTTTCAACAATCTTTTCATGGAAGAACGTTAGCGACGTTATCGGCAACAGGACAGGAAAAAATCCAGAATGGATTTGCACCGCTTGTCAAAGGCTTTAGTTATCTGCCATTTAATGATATTGAAGCACTAGAGCAGTTAAAAACACTCCAGCCAGCAGCCATTTTATTGGAACTCGTCCAGGGCGAAGGTGGAGTCATTCCAGCTAATCACGAATGGGTCAAGAAAATCGCAGAAATCTGCGATGAGAAAGACATCCTTTTAATGGTTGATGAAATTCAAACAGGAATCGGCAGGACCGGCACACTGTTCGCATATGAACAATACGGTATAGAACCGGATGTTATTAGTATCGCAAAAGGTCTTGGCTCTGGGTTCCCAATAGGTGCAATCATTGCTAAAGAAAAGGCAGCAAAAGCATTCGAGCCTGGTACACATGGAAGTACGTTTGGCGGCAATCCATTAGCAACTGCAGCAGGGGTTGCAACGATATCTCATATCATTGAAAGTAATTTACTAAATCATGTTAATGAAATTTCAGTGTACTTTGATGAACAGTTAACGAAGTTTAAAGAAAAGTATACTTTTATAGAGGATATTAGAGGAAAAGGTCTCTTAAAAGGGATGGTTGTCGGAGATAAGGCTCCTCAAATTGTTCAAAAAGCAATCGAAAATCAACTGTTGATTTTAACAGCGGGGCCAAATGTTGTTAGGCTGCTTCCGCCATTAACGGTAACTAAAGAAGAAATCAACCAATTCACCAAAGCATTGGAAAAGACTTTCCAAAGTATAGAGAAAGGCGAGTGAGGATTTTGGAAAAGGGATATCTTACTTTGGAAACTGGAGAGGTTTTTGAAGGAATACTAATAGGTGCGAACAAGGACTCAATCGGAGAAGTTGTTTTTAATACAAGTATGACTGGCTATCAGGAGATCATTACAGATCCTTCCTATGCTGGGCAGCTTATCACGTTCTGTTATCCCATTATCGGAAACTATGGAATCAATGCGATGGACGATGAATGCATTTCCCCTTCCTTAGCAGGAGTGGTGATTGGTGATTTATGTGAAACACCAAGTCATTACCAATCTATAAATAAGTTTTCGGAAAAATTAATACAGGCCGGCGTTCCTGGAATTGCTGGAGTGGATACAAGATTACTGGTTAAAACGATTCGAAGCCGTGGAACGGTAAAAGGATATCTAAGTAAGTCTAAAACTGAAACTTTTGTTGAAAACAAATCTACTCCACTTTGGGTAGAGAAAGTCTCAACGAAAAACATTCAATATTTTAATAATGAAGGACCTCACGTTGTCCTGATTGATTTTGGATATAAGAAATCAATACTCAATGCGTTACTGGATGAAAAGTGTTCGGTTACAATCGTCCCTTTTAATACCTCTTTTGAAAAAATTAAATCTTTAAATCCAGACGGAGTGTTATTAAGTAACGGGCCTGGAGATCCAATGGCACTGAAACAATGGTTTCCAGAAATCAAAAAGATTACAGAACATTATCCAACTCTAGGTATCTGCCTGGGTCATCAATTAATTGCCCTTGCTTATGGAGCAAAAACAGAAAAACTCGCTTACGGACACCGCGGAGGCAATCATCCTGTTAAAGAACTAGCAACAGGTAAAGTGAAAATTACTGCTCAAAATCATGGATATGTGGTGGTCGATGAAAGTATTGACACTCAGGTATTCCAAATCACGTACCGAAATGTTAATGATAAATCCATTGAAGGGTTAAAGCATCGACGCTTTCCGATCCAAACCGTGCAATTTCACCCGGAAGCACATCCAGGACCTAGTGACACCGAATACATCCTTGAAAATTTTGTATACCAGATAAATTCCGTGGGAGATAAACGTTATGCCATTAAATAAAAACCTAAAAAAAGTATTAGTAATTGGATCAGGTCCCATTGTAATCGGGCAGGCAGCTGAATTTGATTATGCAGGAACACAAGCCTGTATCGCTCTTAAAGAAGAGGGAATACAGGTAGTATTAATCAATAGTAACCCAGCAACGATTATGACGGACGAAACAGTTGCCGATAAAGTATATATCGAACCATTAAATGTTGAAACCATAGAAAAAATTATCCAAAAAGAAAAGCCTGATGGAATTATTGGAACTTTAGGTGGTCAAACTGGTTTGAATCTAACGGTAGAACTCTATGAAAAAGGTATTCTACAAAAATACAATGTAGAGTTGTTAGGAACCTCTGTAGAATCGATAAAAAATGGCGAGGACCGTGATCGGTTCCGCAGTTTAATGATACAAATTGACGAGCCAATCCCAGAATCAGCAATTATTCATACGTACGAGGAGGGAGTATCGTTCGTCAATGAAATAGGTTTTCCAGTTATCATCCGACCGGCATATACACTAGGTGGACACGGCGGCGGCTTTGCCCATAATGGGGAAGAACTTGAAAATGTTCTAAAGAAGGGATTAGCAGCAAGCCCGATTCATCAGGTCCTAGTTGAAAGAAGTATTAAAGGCTGGAAGGAAATTGAATATGAAGTGATAAGAGACGCCAATGACACATGTATCATTGTTTGTAATATGGAAAATATGGACCCTGTTGGGGTTCATACAGGTGATTCCATTGTTGTTGCTCCATCACAAACATTAACAGATGTGCAATATCAAATGCTTCGAAATTCTTCATTAAAAGTAATACGAGAATTAGAGATTATTGGCGGCTGTAACATCCAGTTTGCACTTAACCCTGTTTCAAATCAGTACTGCATTATTGAAGTAAATCCAAGGGTAAGCCGTTCTTCCGCTTTAGCGTCAAAGGCAACAGGTTATCCGATTGCAAGGATGGCGGCTAAATGTGCGGTTGGGTATCATCTCGATGAGATTGTGAACCCAATAACAGGTAACACCTTTGCGTCCTTTGAGCCTGCGATTGATTATATTGTTGTAAAACTTCCACGCTTTCCATTTGATAAATTCCCAGAAGCGGACCGTACATTAGGTACACAAATGAAAGCAACTGGTGAAGTAATGGCAATTGACCGAACCTTTGAAGGGGCACTAAATAAAGCAATCCGTTCAATGGAATTAAATATATTTGGACTTTGTCTGGAATCAAACAAAAGTGTAGACACTGGAGTCTTATTTGAAAAACTTCAAAGACCAAATGACCAAAGACTATTTATGATCGCAGAAGCATTTAGAAGAGGCATTTCTTTTGAAAAAATTAAGGAATTGACGGAAATTGATTCATGGTTTTTATACAAGATCAGCTCGATCGTTGACTTAGAAGTCGAATTAGCTTCTTATGGATGGAATGATGTACCACTTTCCCTGTTAAAAACAGCAAAGCGTCATAACATTTCCGATAAGCTCCTTTCACAAATATATAGCATTGAGGAAAAGCAAATAAGAAGTAAATGGAAAGAACTTAACTGGAAACCTGGCTACAAGATGGTTGATACCTGTTCTGCAGAATTTGATGCCGTTACCCCTTATTACTATTCGACATGGCTTGGAGCGGATGAGGTAGAAGTTACAAACAGTAAGAAGATTCTTGTTCTTGGTTCAGGACCAATCCGTATTGGTCAAGGAATCGAATTTGATTACTGCTCTGTACATGCAGCAAAGGCGATTAAGAAGATGGGCTATGAGGCAGTCGTCATCAACAATAATCCTGAGACAGTTAGTACTGATTACTCAGTAGCTGACAGCCTTTATTTTGAACCGTTAACGGCAGAAGATGTTCTTACTGTGATTGAAAAAGAGAATATCGAAGGTGTGTTAATTCAGTTTGGTGGTCAAACAGCGATTAATTTAGCACATGATTTAAAAGAAGAGGGAGTAAAGATCCTAGGGACAACCGTTGAAAACGTCGACCGCTTTGAGGATCGGGAAGAATTTTATCAGCTGCTAGAAGATTTGAAGATTCCACATATTGTAGGCAAGACCGTAAATCATAAAGATGAATTGTTTCAAGCAGCAGCAAAACTAGGCTATCCCGTGTTAGTTCGTCCATCCTATGTAATTGGCGGACAATCGATGTTTACTATTTTTTCGGAGGAAGAACTGAACTATTACATCCTACAGCTTGAGGAAAATAGCTCGCAGGAGAAAATGTGGCCATTATTAGTCGATCGTTTTGTGCCAGGACTAGAATGTGAAGTCGATGTTATTAGTGATGGAAAGAATGTCATTGTTCCAGGAATTTTTGAACATATCGAAAGAGCTGGAGTACATTCTGGGGACAGTATTAGTGTATTCCCACCAATCTCATTAGCGAAAGAGATAAAGGAAACATTAATTCAGTATGCTGAAAAGATCGCTACATCGGCACCAATTGTCGGCATAATGAATATCCAATTTGTTATTTATCAGGGTCAAGTCCTTGTTCTAGAAGTAAATCCACGTTCTTCACGTACAGTTCCAATTATGAGCAAGGTTACAGGCGTTCCAATGATTGAGTGGGCAGTAATGGTTCAATTAGGGGTCTCCTTAGATTCTCTATCTAATGAAACTGGTTTATTAGCAGAACCAAATTATTATTCAGTTAAGACACCTGTATTTTCAAGAAGCAAATTAAAGGGAGTCGACCACGTTTTAGGACCGGAAATGAAATCAACAGGTGAAGTTTTAGGTTTAGGAGCAACCTTCCATGAAGCGCTCGAAAAGGCTTTCCCTACATCAAGCGATGAAACAGAAAACTATTTGTTCTGCTCGATATCCGATCGGGAAAAACAAGCCAGCCTTCCGATTCTTCAGCAGTTTGTAAATGAAAATTATAAGCTAACTGCAACGGAAGGGACAGCAAAATTCCTACAAGAAAATGGCCTTATAATTGAAAAGGTTATTAAGGATAACGAAGATGTAAATGAACTATTCAAAAACAATACGATTCAAGCCGTCATCAATATACCGAACCAAGGTAGAAATAAAATTAAGTTTGGTTTTTACATTCGTGAACAAGCGACCCGCTACAATGTACCAGTATTTACTCATTTAGATACAGTGGAAGCAATGGTCAGCCTTCAGGCTCAAACTATTACTCAATCAGAGGTACGTACAGTAACGGAATATTACAATATCAAAGAGAGCGGTGTGGAACATGTCAAATGTGATTAACTGGAACGCGAAGGGTGTGTCACAGCAGCCACAATTAAAAGGCAAGGATTTCTTATCCTTGTCCGATTTTCATACAGATGAGATTCTTTACCTTTTAGAGGAAGCAAAGGAACTGAAAAGCCTTCAAAAACAAGGAAAACCACATCCTTATTTGAGCGGAAAGGTTCTAGGGATGATTTTTGAGAAAGCTTCTACTCGTACTAGAGTTTCCTTTGAGGTCGGGATGCTCCAATTAGGAGGCCATGCGATTTTCCTAAGTCCAAGAGATATGCAGCTTGGCAGGGGTGAAAGTGTTTCAGATACAGCTAAAGTTTTATCACGTTATATTGATTGCATAATGATCAGGACATTCGCACATAGCACGGTTGAAGAACTGTCGGAACATGCAACAGTACCTGTTATTAATGCTCTAACAGATTTACATCATCCAGCACAAGTAATGGCAGACTTATTAACCATTCAAGAGCACAAAGGAAAATTGGCAGGATTAAAAATGTGTTATTTAGGGGATGGCAACAATAATGTCACTCATTCATTAATGGAGGGAGCGGCAAAGGTTGGAATGCATATCAGCATTGCTAGTCCGCCAGGATATTTACCAAATGGGAAGATTACAGAAAAAGCGATTGAATCAGCAAAATTAACTGGAAGCAAAATTACCATTACACATGATCCGATAGAAGCTATAAATAATGCCGATATTGTCGTAACAGATGTTTGGACCAGTATGGGTCTGGAAGCAGAAACAGAAAAAAGATTGAAGGATCTTGCGGCATATCAAGTAAATGCAGAAATTTGTCAGCATGCTAAAGAAGATTATATCTTTTTGCACTGTTTACCGGCACATCGAGGAGAAGAGGTAACGGCTGAGATTATTGATGGGCCACACTCTGTGGTGTTTGATGAAGCGGAGAATCGCCTCCATGCTCAAAAAGCAATTTTAAAAAATTTACTAAAGTAGTAGATTTTTTTGAATTATGTTGTATAATAATTCTATTGATTGAATATTAATTCACATACATGCGAGGAGATATATATAATGGCGAAGGAAAAGATCGTTTTAGCTTATTCAGGTGGTTTAGATACATCCGTTTCAGTGAAATGGATTCAAGAGAAATACGGATATGATGTCATTGCACTAGGTCTAGATGTTGGTGAAGGTAAAGATCTAGAAGCAATTAAACAAAAGGCATTGAACGTAGGTGCGATTAAAGCCTATATGATTGATGCGAAAGAACTGTTAGCAAAAGAATATATTTTGCCAGCTTTAAAGGCGAATTGTTTATATGAAGGAAAATATCCACTATCATCGGCACTTTCACGACCATTAATTTCGAAATTATTGGTAGAAGTGGCTGAAAAAGAAGGAGCAACAGCAGTTGCTCATGGCTGTACAGGAAAAGGAAATGACCAGGTTCGTTTCGAGGTTTCCATTCAAGCATTAAACCCAAGTTTAAAGGTTGTTGCACCTGTTCGTGAATGGGGCATGACGCGTGATGAGGAAATTGAGTATGCTGCGGAACACGGTATTCCAATTCCAGTAGATTTAGAAAATCCATTCTCGATTGACGCAAATATTTGGGGACGTGCTTGTGAAGCTGGTGTCCTAGAAGATCCATGGGCAGAGGCGCCTGAAGCTGCTTTTGATTGGACTGCACCAATTGAATTAACACCAGACAAAGCTGAATATATCGAAATTGAATTCGAGCAAGGTGTTCCTGTTGCATTGAATGGTGAGAAGGTGCCATTGGTGCAATTAATCGAAACTTTGAATGAACTTGGCGGCAAGCATGGCGTTGGCCGTATTGATCATATCGAAAATCGTCTTGTTGGAATCAAATCCAGAGAAGTTTACGAAAATCCAGCTGCATTAATATTAATTAACGCTCACAAAGAATTAGAATTTTTAACTCTAACACGTGAAGTAACACAATTCAAAACCCAAGTAGAACAGCAAATGGCAAAAATCATCTACGAAGGACTTTGGTACTCACCAATTAAGCCAGCTCTTGATGCCTTTATTGATGAAACGCAAAAGGTAGTTACAGGTACGATTCGAGTGAAACTCCACAAAGGAAACCATACAGTTGTAGGTCGTAAGTCGCCAAACAGTCTTTATAATGAAGAATTGGCAACTTATTCAAAAGGGGACGCTTTCGACCATAATGCGGCTGTTGGATTCATCAAAATTTGGGGACTGCCTACAAAGGTAAATGCTGAAGTAAATAATAAAGAAAAGATAATGAAATAATAATCCAGGTGCCCTCGAAACCTTTTCGAGGGCAAACTTGTTAGTTTTGAGGAGGGGCAAACAATGTCCAAATTATGGGGCGGACGTTTTACGAAAGAAACCAATAAGTTAGTGGAAGAATTTACAGCTTCCATTTCCTTTGACCAAAAGCTTGCCAAAGAGGATATTGCGGGCAGTATGGCACATGTCCAAATGCTAGGTGAATGCGGCATTATTCCGCTTGAGGATGCGGAAAAAATAAAAGCAGGCCTGCTTGAAATCAAAAAGATGGTTGACAATAACGAAGTTGAGTTTTTAGTGGAAGATGAAGATATTCATATGAATATTGAAAAATTATTAATTGAAAAAATCGGTCCTGTTGGCGGCAAGCTTCATACTGGCCGTAGTCGAAATGATCAAGTAGCAACAGATATGCATCTATACTTACGAACAAAGACCACGGAATTAATTAAACTACTTGAGGATGTTCAAGGTTCACTTCTTGTTCAGGCAAAAGAGAATGTTAACACGTTAATTCCAGGCTATACACATCTTCAGCGTGCTCAGCCGGTCTCATTTGCTCATCATTTGATGGCGTACTTCTGGATGTTTGAACGTGATAAAGAGAGACTGATTGATAGCTTAAAGCGCGTTAACTGGCTGCCGCTTGGTTCTGGTGCCTTAGCAGGGACCACTTTTCCAATTAATCGTGAACGAGTTGCAGAAATACTGGGCTTCGAAACGGTTTATCCGAACAGCATGGATGCAGTCAGCGACCGGGATTTTATCCTAGAATTCCTCTCAATTGGTTCAATCATCATGACTCATATTTCAAGACTATCTGAAGAGCTTGTGATTTGGTCAAGCCAAGAGTTTCAATTTGTTGAACTCGATGATTCTTTTTGTACAGGGTCCAGCATTATGCCGCAAAAGAAGAACCCAGACGTTCCTGAACTGCTAAGAGGAAAGACTGGCCGTACATTTGGTAATTTGATTGGTTTACTAACAGTCCTGAAGGGATTACCATTAGCTTACAATAAGGATTTACAAGAAGACAAAGAGGGAATGTTCGATACCGTTGAAACATTGGAAGGCTCCCTAATGCTATTAGCGCCAATGATTGAAACAATGACGGTAAATAAAGATATTATGAGAAAAGCGATTAATAATGATTTTTCTAATGCTACTGATATTGCGGACTATTTGGTAAGAAAAGGTCTGCCATTTAGAGAGGCACATGAAGTTATCGGGAAAATTGTTTTATATGCGATTCAAAACCAAAAGTTCTTACTTGATTTAAGCTTTGAAGAATATCAAGAGTTCAGTTCCTTATTTGAAGAGGATATTTATAAGGTATTATCTCCAGAGCATGTAGTAGCCGTTCGTAATAGCTTCGGTGGTACATCGCCTGAACAGGTGATCAAACAAATCGAGCTTGGCGAAGGAAAACTAGGTAAATAAACGAAAACCACCGAATGGTGGTTTTTTATTTGTTTTATTATCCAAAATATTGGATAATTTCCTCATATGAGTTTTATAGAGGAGGAAGAACGATGAAATTACGTGTCTCAGTTGTACAATATCACTTACATACGATTCATTCCTTTGAAGAATTTGCGGCACAATGCGAGCATTATATAAAAACGGCGGAGGAATTTGGAGCAGAGTTTGTCCTATTCCCTGAATTCTTCACTACGCAGCTGCTATCGATTGGAAATGGGCAGGGACAGCGTATGACAATCAATGACTTACCACGTTTCACTGAACAATACCGAGAATTGTTCTCGAATTTTGCCAAGCAAACCAATATGCACATTATTGCAGGTACACATGTTATTGAAAAAGGCAGCAAGCTTTTTAATACAGCTCATTTATTTTACCCAGATGGAAGGATAGGCGAGCAGGCAAAGCTTCATATTACCCCTACGGAAGTAAACGAATGGAACATGGAGAAAGGTGACAGCTTTCAAATCTTTGAAACAGACAAAGGGAAAATTGCCCTGCTTACCTGTTATGACATTGAGTTCCCTGAAATCGTCCGCATCGCAAAAGCTAAAGGGGCCGACGTGATTTTTTGTCCATCTTGTACTGATGACCGCCACGGCTTCCATCGTGTACGTTATACAAGTCATGCTCGTGCTATTGAAAATCAGGTATATGTCGTTTTAACCGGAACTGTCGGTGCACTGCCAACCGTTGATTTTATGCGTGCTAATTTCGGTCAGGCCGTTATTATTACACCAAATGATATTCCGTTCCCGCCAAAAGGTATTCTCGTGGAAGGGGAAGTGAACAACGATATGATTGTGACAGCTGACCTAGATTTGGAGTTATTATACGAAGTTAGAGAACGAGGGTCCGTAACTACGTGGCGTGACCGGAGAACGGATTTATATCCGGATTGGGAAAAATAGTGGAAGGGTGGAATTGCAGTGTATCATAGTGAATTCTATGTATTTGACCAAGATAAGCCAGTTCCTGTGACTATTCGCAATTACACTCAAGATGATTTTGACGAACTTATACAAATACAGTCAGAATGTTTTCCACCGCCATTTCCTTCAGATTTATGGTGGAATAAAGAACAATTATCGAACCATGTGATGAGATTCCAAGAGGGTGCCATATGTATTGAAGTAGATGGAGTATTAGCTGGGTCTCTTACAGGCCTTTGTGTTCAGTTTAATCCCAAACATATGCAGCATACATGGGAAGAAATTACGGATCATGGATACATTAAAAATCATAATCCAAGCGGTGATACACTCTATATCGTAGATATTAGTGTACGCCCAAAGTTCCGAAAACTAGGTCTAGGAAAATTGATGATGCAAGCCATGTACCATGTTGTGATCCAGAAAAAGCTGGTCCGATTGCTTGGCGGCGGCAGGATGCCCGGGTTTCATAAAGTCGCTGACACCATAACACCAGATGAGTATGTAAATAAATTACTAACAGGGGATTTAAAGGACCCGGTTATTACCTTTTTGCTTCGCTGCGGCCGGAAACCGATTGGTATTGTAGAAAATTACCTTGAAGATGAAGAATCGTGTAATTATGCAGCACTAATGGAATGGAAAAATCCATTTAATTAAACATAGGGAGAGTGTTAATAATGGAATATAAACGAATTACTACGATTGAAGATCCAAACTTTAAAAAGCTTCATGATTTAATGGGAGAAATTTTCCCGCCGGAAGAGGTCTTAGAGTATGACTTATGGAAAGAGCCTTTAGAGGATCCCGGTATTCGCGTATTCGTTGCTGTTAACGGCGAGGAGGTTGTAGGAGCAACCGAGTATCGTTATTATCCGGATTGGAATATTGCCATGACAGATTTCACGATCATTAGTATGCCTGGCCTCAGCCTAGGGCGGTTCTTAGCACAGAACCGCTTAAAGGATTTACAAAAGCTAGCTGGTGATAATGGTAAAGAGCTTTTCGGTATGTTTGCCGAAATTTATGATCCATATCGGGTAGGTCACGAGTTTGGCGGTGTGAAGGTAATGGACCCTTATGTACGGCGTGAGGTTCTTTCACATTTAGGTTATAAACGAATCGATTTAGACTATGTACATCCTTCATGGGAAAATAATGGAGAAGCTGTAAAAGGACTCGATTTTTGCTTTATGCCGATGAACGATGAGCTGAACTCTATTTCTGCGTCCCTGGTTGCTGAATTTCTAACCACTTATTACTCCATTCTTTCCAATAAACCGCAGGAATGGCTCGATATGGTTGCACACTTAAAAACGAAAGAAACCGTTTCATTGTTACCGCTTTAGTTGATTTTTAATATAAACAACTTATAAAGTTCACATACTATTCATATTTATACCATTAATATGTTAAAAAGCTGTGAAAACCATTGTTATTGCAATTTAAGGGGAGTATATTGTAGTTGTAAAGGAGATAGTGATCCATTCACAATCACCTAGTATCAGTTTTACCGGGTCCTATTGCCTAATAATGGCATAAATCTCTCTATAGGGCACGATGATTTAATCAATTTTTCCCCCTTATAAATTTTTTAAAGAAGCAGGAAAGAACCTGCTTCTTTTTTTTGCAGCAAAAAATGCTGCCCATTTTTTAAAAGGGTTATTTGTTTTTTCTGCGCTTTACGCGCTGGTTGGCTGCATTTGCTCGTGCCATTGCTTCAAGGTCTGCATGATCAGCAAATTCAGCGGAATATTCCACATCATAACCATCTGATTTCATGTTTTTAGGAACCTGTGGAAGTGATGCTTTGTTTTTATCACGAGTTTTATGTCCCTGCGCACGACCCATTAGAAAAACCCCTTTCATGTTAGCAATAAGGAACGTAAGAAGTTCCCTCTATTAGCTTTACCATTTGAAAGGGGTCCATTAATGGAAAATATTAAAGTTTTGTCTTACTGTCGTTAAAACCGCCGGCACGATCTGCTAATTTAAAGTCACGCTGATACAGTACCTCTTGGGTACTAGTTAGGCTGTATTTCCCTCTGCCCATATCCTTTTTCTTTTTTCCTGCCATATTTGCTCATTCCTTTCAACATTTTTGTTAATCGTTAAAAAGCTTATGGAAAAAATTAAGCACATTCTCCATTTTTACCTTATCAGAATGGAATGATACTCAAATGTTAAAAAAATATGGTAAAGTAAGGGTGAGGTGACGGATATGGCTGTTATTACGAAAATCACCACACAGCAGAAAAATAAAGATCGCTTTAATATTTTTATGGATTATGGTAAGGGCGAAGAATATGCCTTTAGTGTCGATAGTGATGTACTTGTAAGGTTTCATTTAAAAAAAGGGTTGGAGATTGATGAACTTTCCATCCAAGAAATACAGTATCAAGACGATATTCGAAAGGCCTATAATCTAGCTGTTAATTATTTAGCTAGAAGAATGAGGTCAGAAAAGGAAATAAAGGATTATCTTACACAAAAGGAAGTAGAGGAACCTATCATTAATGAAGTTCTATATAAATTGGCTTCTCAAAAATACATTAATGATGAGGAATATGCCTTCTCCTTTGTACGGACTCAAATGAATACGACAGATAAAGGCCAAGACTTAATCACTATGGAGTTAAAAGAGAGAGGAATTACCGAGGTTCTTATTAAACAGGCTATTGCACAGTACTCTAAAGAGGAACAAGTTGAAAAAGCCATTAAGGTATCTGAAAAATTAATAAAAAAAAGTAAAAAGGAATCCGAGCGAATTGTTAAGCAAAAAGCGGAACAATTGCTGTTAAGAAAGGGTTATCCCTTTGAAGTTATTCATTTAGCACTAAATGAAGCAGATATGGATAAAGCACAAGATGAGGAAATGGCAGCGATTAGGTATCAGGGCGAAAAAGCTCTCCGGAAGTATAGTAAATATAGTGGTTTTGAATACGAACAAAAAATGAAACAAGCCTTATTTCGAAAGGGCTTTTCAATGGAATTAATTGAAGAATATTTAAGAGAAATCGAAAAATCATGACGCTGTTGGTCATGATTTTTTACTTTCGATGATAATCTCATTCTGATCAATTTGCTCGAGAATCATTTCGGCTACCTCTTTAGCTGAACGAAAGTGTGAAGAATCTGCTATGTGATCGCTTCCTTCCCAAAAAGGAGTATCCATCCCACCCATATAAACAGCTTTAACTTTAATTGGGCTATTTTCATATTCCTTTTGCAGACTCTCAGTAAAGCCTCTAACAGCAAATTTACTTGCCGCATAAACCGCTTCATTGACCTTTCCTCTTAGTCCTGCAGTTGAAATAATATTCATCAGCAGACCTTCACCCTGTGCTTGGAGTAATGGTAATACAGCTTTTGTCATTAAAATGGTACCAAAAACGTTCGTATGAAGCATCTCGCTAATTTCTTGTTGTGCTATTCTAACAAAAGGACCAAAATGTCCGACACCAGCATTATTGATTAAACCAAAGATATTATGGTCTTTACTTAGTTCTTCCACTTTTTTTAAAATATCAGATTCCTGTTGAACATCAAGCACAACGTAATTCGACATACCGCCTACTTGTTCTATTTCGGTTTTTACAGCAGAAAGTTTATCCGCAGATCTTCCAGTCAATAGGACATGATAGCCTTGCTGCGAATATAGTAAGGATAATTCCTTCCCTAATCCTGAACCTGCACCGGTTACAATGATGGTTTTCATTGTAATCTCTCCTTTATTAATTTCATAAAACTAACTATACTAAAATAAAAGAAAAAACGAAAATGGGAGTGGGGAAAATGCATCAGGAAAGACGATACAGCGCCATGACGGAGCAAGAATTAAAGCAGGAAATCGCCCAGCTGTTAGAGAAAGCGAGAAAAGCAGAGCAAATGGGTATGGTGAGTGAATATGCAGTGCTCGAAAGAAAGGCAGTTATGGCACGAGCGTATCTATTAGATCCAGCCAATTTCAAGCCAGGAGAAATTTATGAACTTGAGGGTGACCCAGGGGAATATTTTAAAATAGACTATCTTAATGGTGTATTTGCTTGGGGGTACCGTCTAAAAGGTGATGGAAAAGAAGAAGCTTTACCTATCTCAATGTTAAAAGAACTCAAATAAATAAAACAAACCAGAAAACAAGTCTCTGGTTTGCTCGCTGTTTTAAGCCCTACAAAAACTCAGGTGTATCTTTTTCACGCTGACCAGAAGCACGCATCCGCTCCTGTGGGTGTGTATTGATTGTGCCATCGGCTCTTCTAGAAGCATATTCTGCTTTTGCTCTTGGCTCTCCCTCGAGCTTGTTGTTGTTCTGATTAGGGAAATTGGTTTCTTTATTTCTCATGCTGTACCTCCAGTTAAAGGGAATGAGAAACCGTGAATAGCAAAGTGTCATCACAACAGTGCTTATCACGTGTTAATAGTATTGGAATTTTAGGAGTAGGTTATGTTATAAGAAATTGGTAATGAGGTGAATGTATGAACGATTATCATGAAAGATTAACAAAACTTTTGTTAGAAAAAAACGAATTGCTTTCCTATAATCAAGCAAGAACATGGGTTGAGTTAATGTGGGAGGATTTCGAAACCACCGCAGCAAAAGCAGGAAGAGATTATCTTGGCAGCGAAATGACGGAAAGAATCGTTAGACAATGGATTGAAAATTATGGCGGGAGACTCCATGATTTTGTGGCCAAAAACCCAAAATACAAAGATTTCCTCATCGAAGACAAAAATACAATGAATTAAAAAGGCGAGCGACCCAAAGTCACTCGCCTTTTCTATTGTCTTCACAAGCAGCCTAGGTGCCCGGGGTCATAAGCGTGTCTAGTTGCGGCTCCTTGTCAAGGTACTTCCGCTTTTCGATTTAATTTGGAATAATACTAAGCTTTTTCCGTAATTTCTTTTCGCTGAACACCCAGCCGGTGTAAGAACTTATTGGGTTTAACTCTAAATCTAACTGAACCACCGCAACGAAGGGATAATGCCCATTGCTTCGGTACCTTAAATCAATAAATCGAACTTCATAATGGTCATCGTACTCATCTAATTCCCAGCGGTACACAGGGGAAAAGGATAGAAAGGCAGCAAGATTACTATCTTTTTTTGCTGCTTCAAGCACTGGGGTTTTGGGAACCGGTACGCGCTTGAAACGATCATATATCACAATATTTGTCCCCATTGCCCTTCCCACAAAGAACTCCTCTTCATTCATAGCGGCTATTCTCCAGAAGTTAAACTTCATGGTTGGTGAAGTGATAATATCTGTCGCATCCGGAATTATTTTTCTTACGGCTTCCCGTACTTTCGCTTGGGCATAAAAACGAAGTAAATAATACCCAATTAAAACGATGAACATTCCTAAAAAGGTATAACCAGGGTCTGCGCCAATAACCCAAATAACGATGGCTGCCACGTGAATTCCAAAGATGATGGGATCAAAGGTATTGATTACTCCCAGCGCCACCCATTTAGATGTAAAAGGGCGAAGGGCTTGTGTCCCATAAGCATTAAAAATATCTACAAAAACATGGATGAAAACCGCTGCAAATGTCCACCCCCATAGGTGAAGAAGATTAGCTGTTGGAAAGAATGGATAAATCACCGCTAAAAGTATAAGGGGCCATAAGAGTACAGCCGGTATCGAGTGAGTGACACCACGATGATTACGAATATAAATCGCATTATTTCTCAACTTTAACACGGTATCAATATCCGGTATTTGTGATCCAGCGATAGTAGCAATTAAAACACTTGTAGCAGTTGCTGAATTACTGGCAACCACCGGATCAAGAGTCGCAAGACCGCCAAGGGCAATTCCCATAACAACATGAGTTCCAGTATCCAAAAGGAAAAATCCTCCTTTAATAAGTTGTTGTCAAAACACACAATTTGGCTTATCGTTAAAAAATGCTTATTATTATATTCCCTTATTTCGTTTTGTTTAACAGGCTGGAGGAACTTTACTAATGGTAAATGAGTTGAAAAATATAGAAAAAATCTCAATAAAAAAATTTCAGGAAGATTTAATTTCATGGTTTAAAGCCGAACAACGCGACCTGCCATGGAGAAAAGATCAGGACCCGTATAAAGTATGGGTCTCAGAAATCATGTTGCAGCAAACTAGAGTTGATACGGTTATTCCTTATTTTAATCGATTTATCGAATGGTTTCCAACAATAGAAGATCTGGCCAACGCAAATGAAGAGAAAGTTCTAAAAGCGTGGGAAGGACTAGGTTATTATTCGCGGGTAAGAAATTTACATTCTGCTGTCAAAGAAGTGAACGCTAACTACGGTGGTCAAGTACCAGATACACCAAAAGAGATTTCAACCCTTAAGGGGGTTGGTCCTTATACAGCAGGAGCAATCTTAAGTATTGCCTATGGTGTACCTGAACCGGCGGTAGATGGTAACGTGATGAGGGTTTTATCAAGAATCCTATTGATTTGGGAGGATATCGCAAAGCCATCAACTAGGAAGGTTTTCGAAAACGCGGTTAGGCAGGTGATCTCCCATGATGAACCCTCTGCATTTAATCAGGCATTAATGGAACTTGGTGCATTAATCTGTACCCCCACATCCCCTTCTTGTTTGCTCTGTCCAGTAAGAGATCATTGCCAAGCGTTTCATGAGGGAGTCGAGACAAAACTTCCCATTAAAACGAAAAAGAACTCACAAAGAAGTGTTGACCTTGCTGCAATTATTGTTAAGGATGAAAGTGGGAAAATATTAATTCATAAACGTCCTGAAAATGGGCTGCTAGCAAATTTATGGGAATTTCCAAATGTTGAACTTCATCAGCCATTTGTAATGGAACGTGCCCAAATTTCCGGCCTATTTAGAGAATCATTTGATATGAATATTAAATTAGAAAAAAATATTGGTCAAATAGAACATATTTTTTCCCACTTAGTCTGGAATATCCGTTTATATATAGGCACAATAGACGCGGAATTTTTGGAGAATGATGAATGGAAATTTATCACCTTAGATGAAATAGAAGAGCATGCTTTTCCAGTTTCTTTTCATAAAATGCTTAAGCTGTATAAAGAATATAGTTAGAAAAGTGAGTAAAAGGGTCCGTTTCCTATCACAAAACGTCAATTTTCACAGGAAAATGCGAACCAAAATGAACCCTTTTTGCACTATAAAAACGCATTACCGCCCTCTCGGTATTAGATTTTTGTGTGGGGTATAAGAATAAATAGGCGGAGAATTTCCTGTTAATGTATATAAGGGAAGCTTAAGAACGGATATAAGCGGAGATATTCCGATTAACTGCTTTAAATAAGACAAAATCCAAAGATTTGGTTAAGATAATCGGAAAAACTCCCCTTATTTTTAAGGAAATATGGGTATTTTCCAATTTAGCCGGAAGTTTTCCGTTTATTTTTCATATACAGCGATAGATCAACATTCAGTTATAACAGAGCTAAACTAAACCACATTTCAAACCAAATTTTCTCCCAAGTAATGATAGAAATCCCTTTATATCAACAAAAATAGACCTTCAAATTACCTTTCAATTTGAAGGTCATTTTGCATTACATTTTTAATGTTTGCGATAGTTAACGGAACACGTTACCTTGTGTGGCGTTCTTTTTACATTAATCATAACTAACTTTGGTTCCATGTGTATAATCAGCTTCTTGACGCTTGATCCCGCCGCGATTTTCAATTTCTTCAATGATTTCACGGTGAATGGTTACACCTTCACTATTTAAGTAGGGTGCTATTTGCTGCAATGAGTGGTGAAAGAAGGCTAGTTCGCTGTCCCTCCATTCGGCTTTAGAGACCATAGAAAGTTCTGTCATATCCCGTCCTACATACATAATCTTCTTCCTTTCTCATTTTAATAGCCTTAGGTTTTGTAATCAATTGTCATCTATACATTAAAACGCTAAAATGATAATAACTTGTTTTGGAAGGGAATTAGAGTAAATGACACAAAAAGTAGCACTCATAACAGGAAGCAGCCGAGGAATAGGAAAAGCCACAGCCTTAAGGCTGGCTCAAGCAGGATATGACATCGTCATCAATTATGCTAGAAGTAAAACATCAGCACTTAAAGTAGCAGAAGAAATTGAAGCGATAGGTAGAAAAGTATTAGTGGTAAAAGCAAATGTCGGTGATGTAAGCAAAATAAAGGCAATGTTCCAACAAATCGAGGAGGAATTTGGCAGGCTGGATATTTTTGTTAATAACGCTGCCTCAGGAGTTCAACGACCTATAATGGAACTAGAAGAAAATCACTGGGATTGGACCCTAAATATTAACAGCAAAGCATTATTATTTTGTGCTCAAGAAGCAGCTAAACTAATGGAGAAAAATGGCGGCGGGAAGATTGTCAGCATAAGTTCTTTAGGATCAATTCGTTATTTAGAAAATTACACGGTAGTAGGGGTATCTAAAGCAGCCTTAGAGGCCTTAACAAGATATTTAGCAGTAGAATTAGCTCCGAAAAATATCGTGGTTAATGCCGTCTCTGGTGGGGCTGTCGATACAGAGGCATTAACTCATTTCCCCAATCGTGAAGAGCTTCTCCAAGAAGCAAGGGAGAAAACACCAGCGGGACGAATGGTTGAAATCGATGATATGGTCAATTGCGTTATGTTTCTTTTATCAGAAGAATCAAGTATGATTCGGGGGCAAACACTTATTGTTGATGGCGGCATTTCGTTATTAGTGTAATGATAATTTTTTTTAAAATTTTTTTGGATAGTCTCATCACCTCCTGGGTATCTTAATTTTTGTGGAGGTGATTAAAATGGCAAACAACTTCAATCAACAACCAAACAAAACTTCTGCTGGGACTAACATCCAAGAAGTTAGACAACAAAATGCACAATCTCAAGGTCAAGGTTCAGCTGGTCAATTTGGCACTGAATTCGCTAGCCAAACAGATGCTGCAGAAGTAAGAAGACAAAATCAGCAATCTCAAAGCGGTCAAGGTTCTGCTGGGGCTACTGGTTCTGCTGGTCAATTCGGAACTGAATTCGCTAGCCAAACAGATGCTGCTGAGGTTAGAAGACAAAACCAGCAATCTCAAGCTAACAAAGGCCAAGGCAATTCTGGTCAATTTGGTCAAAGCTAATAAATTCGTAAGCAGAAGGCGCTCTCATTCGATAGAGCGTCTTCTTTCTGTGTTAAATAATATTGTCTAGCTACAGCGCCTAGGGGCTCGGGGTCATAAGCCAATCCGTCAAGAAGGTTAAAGAGCAACCTTCTAGCCGGCTCGTCTTATGCCTGTCGCCCATGAACAAGGCGCTTCCGCTTTTCGTTATTCGACAAAAGTTCTGTTGAGTCTACATAAGTAGTCAAAGGATAAAACTGATTGTTAAAGAATACATAGTAGATAGAAAAAATAAGGCGGTGTGGTAAATGGATCATTTTAACCGTTTAGTATCTGAGCAGATGATGACAATGGAAAAATTACTATACCTTCAGGGAGAACTTGAACGTTGTCAAGAAATCGAACAACAACTACTGGCTATACAAAACGAAACCGAGTTAGAAAGTGTCCAATTTGATATCAATCAAATGAAAAAAGAGCTAAAAGAAATTCAGGAAATTTTTGAAAAACAAACAGAAGAAGTGATTCAATCGTATCGTCAAACTGACTTGGAACCTTCCATTTAGGTCAAAAATGAAGAAATGGTTGAAAAATATGCACTTTTTTTCAAAGAGTCATTGAAATCAATGGCTCTTTTGTTTTAAATTCTTTATGCAACCGTTATAATAATAAGAAATAGTAAATGATTTGTTACCATTTGTCTTTTAGGTGCGTGAATATAGGTTACAAAGCGTTTAGGAAGGAAGAAGGGGAGAATCATGGGCGTACCCATCGAAGGAGAACCAATACAAATACATAGCTATAAACACAATGGGCACATCCATCGCGTCTGGGAAGAAACGACCGTTTTAAAGGGATCCCAAAATTTAGTAATTGGCGGGAATGATCGCACAATTGTAACGGAATCAGATGGAAGAACATGGATTACTAGGGAACCAGCGATTTGTTATTTCCATTCACAATACTGGTTTAATATTATTGGAATGATTCGTGAAGATGGTATTTACTACTATTGTAATCTCAGCTCACCATTTATTTTTGATGGCGAAGCAGTTAAATATATTGATTATGACCTTGATATTAAGGTGTTCCCTGATATGACGTTTAATTTGTTAGATGAAGATGAATATGAACGCCACCGTCGTGAAATGAAATATCCCGAAGTGATTGACCAAATACTAAAAAGAAATGTTGAGAAGCTCATTCATTGGATTCGGCAGCGTAAAGGACCATTTGCGCCTGATTTTATTGATATCTGGTATGAGCGTTACTTAACTTACAGACGTTAATGGAAAATGCTTCAACGCCATGGAAAGATGATGAAGGCACCTACACAATATAGTAGCTGCCTTCATCATCTTTCCCTGTTCTTATCAAGGTGATTCAGGAAGGGGGGCCAATCTTTGAGCAGTGTTCGCAGGTATCTCGAATTTGTTAAGCCATATCGCCTTCAAATTATTGGGACCATTATTATCGGGGTTGTAAAATTTGCTATCCCGTTAATCATTCCCATGCTTATTAAGTATGTAGTGGATGATATTATTGGCAAAGGTGGTTTAGCCAACGATGAGAAAATAGAAAGATTACTTCTGATCATGGGGGTAATGATTGTTGTTTTTGTATTCTTAAGGCCGCCGATCGAATATTATCGCCAATATTTTGCACAATGGACATCAAGTAAAATTTTATACGATATCCGTGACCGAATGTATACACATATCCAGAAGCTCAGCTTTAAGTATTATGCTAATACTCGGTCAGGAGAAGTCATATCACGCGTTATTAATGATGTTGAGCAGACAAAAACATTTGTCATCACCGGTTTAATGAATCTGTGGCTCGACATTGCGACAATTGTTATCGCAATTATTATAATGTTTTATATGAATATTAGTCTAACGTTGGTCTCCATTTTGTTATTTCCACTTTATGCGATCTCAATAAAATTCTTTTTTGGTAATTTACGAAAACTCACGAAGTCTCGTTCACAGGCACTTGCTGAGGTCCAAAGCTACCTCCATGAACGTGTACAAGGAATGCCCGTGATAAAGAGCTTTGCAATCGAAGAGTTTGAGCAGACACAGTTTGATAAACAAAATAAAAACTTCTTAGATAAAGCGTTAGAGCACACCAGCTGGAATGCAAAGGCGTTTGCAGCTGTTAACACGATTACCGATATCGCGCCTTTGCTTGTTATCGGCTACTCAGCCTACCTTGTTATCCAAGGAGATTTATCGCTAGGAACGATGATGGCGTTTTTTGCTTATATTGATAAATTGTACAATCCGTTAAGAAGACTTGTGAATTCTTCTACAACTCTCACGCAGTCATTTGCCTCTATGGACCGGGTATTTGAATTCCTTGATGAAAAATATGATATTGTTGACGCTCCTAATGCCGTTGAGTGCAAGGATGTGAAGGGGGATATTACATTTGATCATGTCCAATTTACTTACAATGAATCTGAGGAAATGATTTTGAAAAACATCAATCTTGATGTAAAAAAAGGTGAGACGATTGCCCTTGTTGGGATGAGTGGAGGTGGCAAGTCGACGCTTGTCAGCCTGATTCCTCGTTTCTATGATATTACGGAAGGGAAAATACTTTTAGACGGAGTGGATATCCGCCACTTCCAGGTCCAATCCTTGCGAGACAAAATAGGGGTCGTTTTTCAGGACAATATCTTATTTAGTGACTCTGTTAAGAACAATATATTATTGGGGAAACCCGGGGCAACAGATGAAGAAGTCTATCAAGCTGCGAAAGCGGCCAATGCACACGATTTTATCGTGAATCTGGCAAATGGATATGATACAAAGGTCGGTGAAAGGGGAGTAAAGCTTTCAGGTGGTCAAAAGCAAAGAGTGGCCATCGCCCGTGTGTTTTTAAGAAATCCGCCGATTCTGATATTAGATGAAGCAACTTCTGCTCTTGATTTAGAAAGTGAACACTTGATTCAAGAAGCCCTTGATAAGCTGGCGAAGGACCGGACGACCTTTGTGGTAGCCCACCGTTTATCCACCATCACCCATGCTGATCGAATTGTCTTAATCGAACATGGCAAAATTGTCGAAGTAGGCAAACATGATGAGTTAATGGTAAAACAGGGCCATTATTATAAGTTATTTCAAGTCCAGCAGTTAGAACAGCATAAAGAAAGCGCTCCGCTACAAGCATAGAAAAGAGCAACAAAGGGTCTGTCCAAAAAGTCGTATAACCGACTTTTTGGACAGACCATTTTTTAATGTTATCGGATTGTGCTTAGGCTCTCTGCCATCATCAAGTCGTTTTTGTAGGCAGCCATTGCCAGTTCATAGCGAACCTTTTTGCCCGCTTCCACGAAGTCCTCTTCCTTCACAAGACCCGATATTGAATACCGGTGACCACTAAAATCCACGTTCAGTTCGGTGATATGGTTGAATTTGAAACTCTCTAAGGGAACTCCGTTCTCATCCTTCAACAGGTATTCACCGTATTTCTCGTTGCATGTCCGTGCCACTTCCTCCATTACCCTGAAGGCATCGTCTGGATTTTGCTTATAGTTGAGGACAAGGCTTTCAATAACCCGGCGCATTCCCCGGTTCCCGTTTTGTAGTTCCTTAATGCTGCTATAGGAGACCGTATAGAGATATCCGTCATACTGGCGGATTTTTAGGTAGCGCATACTGATTTCTTCAATTTTTCCCTGACGGTTCCCATTGATGATGACAAAATCTCCGTGATGGATCTGGCGCTCAAACAAGTAGGTTAGCCCCATTATGTAATCACGAATGATATGCTGAAGAATTAATGCCAAGGCACTTGCCACCACTACCGAACCAGTGAAGAATCTTGTCAGGTTGAAGAAATGGCTAAGTACATAAATTATAAATAATACCAGCCCAATTACTTTTGTCACCTGGTTGGAGAAATGCATCAATGTCTCTTCCCGCTTTGCGTCCAAGAAGCTCGTTTTGTCAAAGAAAAGCTTGATGGATTTACGAATCAAATAAACTGTAAGTATAATCAGCAGTGCCACTGTTAAGATTTTTACGGGCAACTTCTCGAATAGTTCCAAGGAAAACATCCTATCAACCCCCACTTTTTACACTATACCAAAGAAAAGCGTATAAGGAGAAAACACTCCCTAACAAACCTTAACGATAGCATGTTTTTATTAAAAAAAGAAGCCCTAATAGGGCTTCTTGAGGAACGATTTTATGGTCATTATGTGTTTTCCGCTGCTAAATGGATATTAAAAGATATAGAGATAAAGTCCAATGTGGGAATCAATCCTAGGCAAGATTAATGTGCTTTTTGGCTTAAAGTTCTTAATGGACTATTTGGTGAAGATTAGTTCGAGAACAAGTAAAAAATTCATCTCTCATTATTTAATGAATTTGAGAGTTAAACTAATAGGGGCAGATTGCTCATGCCCCCTAACTGTAATTACTTGTTTATAGAACCCCTGTTATTGTTCGCATTACGGTTGTTAGCAGAATTGTTATTGCCGCCAACTTCCTCGCCCACTTGGTTACCAAGTGCACCGCCTGCAAGACCGCCTGCAACGGTACCAAGTGGTCCCATAACAGAACCTACAGCGGCACCCGCAGCACCGCCACCCACAGTACCTACTGCTTCACCAACGTCACTGCCACCTTGATTAGTCGCATTGTTACCAGCTTGGTTTGCATTTCCGCCGTTGCGCTTACGTTCGTTATTTTCAGTCATTTCATTTCACTCCCTTATTTGTAATCGGGAAGAATCGCATCCTAGCGTGCCCGTTCCCTCAACATATTTTGCCCAACTTAAATGGTTTTACTCACTAATATGGGGTCCCATAAATACCCTTGTTAAGCCTTTCTAATATAATGGGTAAATAAAAAAATCCAGTTTCATTCACTGGACTTTGTTCGAGATATAAATAATTGGTAGGGATAAATAACAAAAGCAAAACAGATCGAAACGAAAAAAACGTGTTTGGATTTAAAATTTACTAATTAACATTATAATACTCCTCAGCTGTTTTCCTTTATGTTGCATATAACAGGTAAAAATATACTTTTGTTCTAGATAAAAAAACTTCTCCCGAATGAACTTCTAAACGATAAAAAAGTGTTTACCTGCAGTTTTACTAGTTGAATTTAAAACAAGTTCAACAAATGCTTCCACTGCCGGGGACACTTTTTCTTTTTTATCCGCTTTCGCTCCAGAAAATAAAAAAACTTACCAACTCTGGTAAGTTTTCTCTTTTTACTCGATTTCCTTCTGTTCAATGGATACCTCATTATGATGAAAGGAGTGAAAGCTGGTTATTAGTGTATCCAGATGTTCAACCTGTTCCCCGTAATCGATGATTGAAGATATTATTTGCATGGTGTGATATAAATGCGGGTTGTCTTGATCACTGTAGAGCTTTTGATGGCTCAAGAATAACTCAAATAGTTCCTTATTATTAATACAGGTAGTGGTTTCATTGTCCAAGGGTGTTGGAACTTTGCCAATAAACCGCAGCATTAATTGCTCATGGTGGTAAATGACACTGTCGAGCTGCTCTTGTATCGACTGTTGAAAGTTTTCCGGTAAATGAAGAATTTCGTTTTCAAATCGATGAAGTTTTTTTAATGTATCCAGTGCCTTTTTGGCAGTCGAACTCATTTGTCTGAAGACCACCAATTTTCGTGACTTTTCTAAACTAATCTTCTTAAAATAACTTCTTTCTTCTTTATACATTAAATAAAACTGTTCTATTTTAATGATATTATCTTTTAATTTTTCAATATCGGCCTTTAGCAGATTGTGATCAAAGTCATGCCGAGTACTTAATCTTATCCAGCGAATAATTTCCTCAGTTGTCGCTGTGATTTTAAAATAAAGCTTATTTTCATATTTAGGCGGCAGGAAAACAAGGTTTACCACAAACGCTGAAAACACTCCAATCATAATGGTTGAAAAACGGATTCCGGCAAACGGAATTAAATCAGTGCCAGGGGTTTCCATAATGGAAACAAGCGTTACAAGAGAAAGTCCGATTGTATTTCCAATCTTTAATTTAAGGTTGATAATAATAACAATAACAGCGGCTAACCCAATGATAATAATGTGATTTCCCAGTAGAAGGACAAAAATAACTGCAAGAATTGCACCAAATAAATTCCCTTGTATTTGTTCAACTATAGTTAAATAGGAACGATAAATGGTTGGCTGGATCGCAAAAATTGCAGCAATGCCTGCCAATACAGGAGAGGGTGAGTGCAGCAGCTGTGCTAAGTATAGGGATAAGACAATTGCAATTCCCGTTTTAAAGATGCGGGCACCTAACTTCATTCCAAATGGTTTCCTTTCAAATTTAATTGATTTTTTGTCCATAGTTTACTTCATTAATGAACAATTACGTACTATACATGGATTAAGTTATTTTATCAAGAGATATTATATGAATTTTCTTCAGCAATAGTTAAAGAAATTTGTTCTAACTCAAAAAAAGAACGTCCACTTTAAAAAGCGGACGTTTCCTTTTAGATCATTCCGTAGAAACAGCTGGGTCAGCTTGTTCTTTAACTGGAACAATTTGAATAAAGTGATCTTCGGGGTTAGCGAGTAAGTCACGAAGCAGCTTTGCTTCTTCTGTCTGACCGTCATTTTCTAGTACATCTGTATACTTACCAAGAAGCTCATTCACATCTTTTTTGCCATTTTCACTTAAGCTCAGGACTGAAACTTTAGCACCTTTAGCAATCCTTCTCATGATTGCTTCAGCTGTTAAACCAACTTCTGGCTGCTGGCGAACATAAACGACACCACCAGTCATACCTGCGCAAATCCATGGACCTGGGTCTCCTAACACTAATCCTCGGCCGTTCGTCATGTATTCGAAGGCAAATCCTTTAATGTTAGCATTGGCACCGATATTTCCTGTTTCTTTTTCAGGAATAGGCTGCTTTACAAAGCCGCCGATGATTAAATCAGCACCAGAAAGACGAATCCCTGCGCGGGCATCAGCATTACCCTGAGCGACGAGAAGACCTTTTTGTGCGCCGTAGCCGAAACCTTTTCCGACAGAACCATTATAATAGTTACCATCTTTTCCTTTGGACTTCAGGATATAGATATTACCGCCAAATGAAGTTTTACCAACTCCATCTTGACCGCCGCCGTTAACGGTAATTTCAATTCCTCCACTATTATAGGCCCCTAAACCATTTCCAGGAATCGAGCCATTCTTATACTTAAGCTGGACAGGAGGGAGCTGATGATATGATCCATCAAGTCTTCCACGAACACGGTGACAAGAAACTCTGCTCGCCAATACACGCTGTTCAGAGGTAATACTGTCAAATTCGCGAGAAGAATGTAATTGATCCACACTTGCATCTAAATACTCAGCACCAACAGCTACTTGCATTTGAACCTCTTGTAACGCCTTGGATTCTTCTGTTTTTGTAAATTGGCCGATTTCTAACGGCTTTAGTAAATACGATAGGCTAAGCTGATTTTTTCCTTTAACCTGCTCCAATAAATCAGAGCGTCCAACTGCATCCTGTAAATTAGTAATACCAACAGATGCCGCCAGAGCTTTTAATTCATTTGCAAAGGATGAAAATAGATTCATAATTCCATTAACAGCTAAGTCAAGTTGACGTGGCACAAAGCGGCGAAGTCCATGTTCCTTTGCTTGAACTTCAGATTCAATTTGGGTTGCGATTCCAACGTGACATGTGTCTAAATGACATCCACGGCATGTGGTACAGCCGATTGCCAGCATGGATAGAGTTCCGAAACCAACACGGTTTGCCCCTAGAAGCATAACCTTCATGACATCTAAAGCACTCTTCATTCCACCATCTGCCCATAATTCTACTTTATTACGGAGTCCGCTTTCTAGAAGGGCATTATGGGCGGCTTTTACTCCAATTTCAACAGGGAGGCCTACATGCTGCAGAGCATGAATTCTGGCAGCACCGGTTCCGCCGTCAAAACCACTTAATGTAATAATATCAGCGCCTGCTTTAGCGATTCCTACAGCAATGGTTCCGATATTTGGCACTACAGGTACTTTTACAGCAATCTTCGCTTGGTCATTACCTGTTTTTAATTCTAGGATCATTTGCGCTAGATCCTCGATTGAGTAAATATCATGGTTGTTTGATGGTGAAATTAAGTCAGAACCAAGTGTTGCGTTACGTGCAGCAGCAACCTTGGCGGTTACCTTCGACCCAGGTAAATGTCCGCCTTCACCAGGCTTTGCACCTTGACCGATTTTTATTTCTAATAGATTAGAAGAATTTAATAGCTCAGCGTTTACCCCAAATCGTCCAGAGGCAATCTGCTGTCCTCTTGTTTTTGGATATTTACCAAGCATATCCTTGATTTCTCCGCCTTCACCATTTAGACTGACCATGTTTAGGCGGTCAGCACCTTCAGCGTAGGCTCTAAAGGCAATCTCATTCTGTGAACCAAACGACATGGATGAAATAATAAATGGTAAATCATGCTCGCCAACTGCAATGTTAACAGTTTCTGGTGAGATTGATTGATTACTCTTCTTTAATTGAAGTAAATGACGAATCGTCGTTGGATTCTGCTCTTCTTGTTCACTGATTTTTTCCCGGTAAGCACTGTAGTCACCAGTAGCAGCAACTTCACCTATTGCCTTCCAAATACGCGGGAAGAGGTGGAAGGTTTTCCCGACTCTTTCCTTTTCATTCTGATAATCTTCAGCTCTTGCAAAAGCGTCATTCTTCATTGCTTCAAAATCATTCTCAATCTCTTTAGAGCCAAAAAAGTTAACAATATTCAATACATTGGCAATATCTTCGTGTAAGCCAATACTCGAGTATAGTCGGCCATATCCGCGCAGTTCATGAATACCAATGGTTGAGATTACTTTTTCAAGTCCTTTTGATAATGCACTGTATAGGTTAATCAGAGGTTTATTATCTTCATCGATAACTGTCATGAACATATAATATGGGCTGATTAAATCCGCGCCTAACCCAAAAACAGTGATCATGTCATGCAGAGAACGAATGGCTGCTGAGCGCAGCACTAATGAGCAATTTCTTCTTAATTCAGCCTTCACCAATGCTTGATCAACAGCAGATGTTACTAAATGTGGATCAATCCAATAAGAATTTTCTTGATGTGCGTTTGCGTCATCAAGGACTATTAATGACTTTCCTGAAGTGACCGCTTGAACGGCTTCATCCGAAATTCTTGTGAGAGCACTATCAATGTTCTCATCTTTCTTAAAGGTTGTAGAAATAAATGCAACAAGCTTCTGCTTGTGAAAATGGTGAATAACTTGATCAAAGCTAGGTTGACCAATGGCTTCAGAACAGCTGTAACCAGCTTTACCTTCTAGAAGAAGGGGGGTGGTTAACTCAAGAAGTGTTTCTGTTTTTTCGTTACTGAATAAACCTGGACGTTTACCAATAATCACTCGTGTAGAAAAATGTTCTGTTTCACGGTCGCGGTCTATCGCCGGATTTGTAACAACTGCTACGCTTTCTTTAATATAATCGGCAATATTTTTGCGTTCTGGATTAAGAGCAGCTAGTGGTGCGTCATGACCTAGAGAACGAATAGGCTCGACACCCTTTTCCGCCATTTGCTCGATTAATTGAATGTGATCTCTTTCCCAGCCAAATGCTTTATATTGTCCATTATGAATTTTGTCCGGATAATTCATGGTAATCATTTTTTCTAACGTTGGTACTTGTAAACGTAATCTAGAATTTTCAAGATTTAAGCGGTTAGAATAACGGTTATAAACCTCTGTTTGGAAGCGCTTCTGCTCGTAAACTTCTAATTTACTATTGTTCCACTTAAAGCCGACTTTTTCTCCAGGAGCTAAAGGCTTAGGATCGTTTACATACTCACTGGAAGGAATGATCCCTGGCTCAGATGAAAATAAATAAGAAGTCTCGATTTCTAACATCCAAAGCGGGCGCAGACCTAATGCATCTACACTAAAAACAGCTTCATCTCCATACCTAGAAATAATGCCAGCTGGACCTTGCGCAAAATGACCCCAAGCTTCACGAATATAAGTATATAAATCTTGTAAATCAAGAGAGTAGGCTTTAATCTCATTGATAATTGGCGGGAATAAAAGATCCATTGCCTCAAATAATGTATAGCCTTCACGGCAAATTAAGGTTTCCATCGTCCGGCTTAAGTCTTGTGAGTCACTGCCATCCTTTACGAGTGGTACACCAATCATTCTCGCTTCGTCACGAAGCTTTGCAATCGTATTAATTTCTCCATTGTGTCCAAGTACACTAAAAGGCTGGACTCGGAAAAAACTGGAAAGGGTATTCGTTGAATAACGGTTATGACCAAGAGTAATCGTTGATGCAACAATCGGACTAGCTAAATCCTTATAGTAACGAGGGAGAATATCGCCAGCACCCATCACTTTATATACGGCATGATTTTGGCTTAGAGACGCAACATGTACATGTTCATTGGTTTCTAAATCGACGATTGCTTCGAATAAGACTTTCGTTAATTCTTGCCCTGATTTTTCAGAAAGACAGGCAAATTGCCAAAAAACAGGATTTTCTTGGATAGCAATCGGTCCTAATGCACTTGAATCGGTGACTTGATTCGTTTCAAAGATGATATCTAAATCATAGTCTTTTAGTTTCTGAAGTAATTCTTGTTTAGTAGATAACCAGTCAGCCTTTTGGCTAATGAAAACATGACCTACCGCAAAGCTCGCATTATCTGTATGAGATGGGTCTAAACCGGCACTTTGTAATTTTTCCTTCCAAAGCGCTGTTGGAATATCAACATGAATTCCAACACCATCTCCTTCACCGTTAATGAAGCCAGCACGATGATTCATGGTAACTAGGGCGTCTATGCAATCAAAAATGTTTTTTCTAGTAGGCAGCTTGTTTTTTTCAAGACAAGCGACAATACCGCAGGCATCGTGTTCATGCTTATGGAAATCTTTAAAAAGGGAAGGGTTCCATCTTTCATTCATATAAATTGGCTTCAGCGGAGATCCTCTAAAGCCGATTCACCTCCTATTTATCGTTTTAATGTGAGAATTTTTGACATATAAAGCACAGTTTAATAGGAAAATTTGTTTTAAGAATAATAAATCAATATTATCATAAGAATTTTCAGAAATCAAATAAATATACAAAAAGGTGGATAGAAAATTCAGGTAAAATTATGGTTAAAAAGGGATGAAAGGTTATAATGTAAACGTTTTCAATGAGAGATAACAAAATAAAGAGAGTGTTAACCACTCTCTTTTAGTGAATGAAAAATGTATATTTATTCGTCTTTAAGTAGAGAAAATGCATTATTTACCGCATGAAGTGTGGCCTCAATGTCCTCTTCTGTATGAGCAATGGTTAAGAACCAGGCTTCATATTTAGATGGTGCAAGGTTTATTCCTTGTTGCAACATTAACTTAAAAAATTTACCAAAAATTTCACCGTCTGTATTTTCTGCCTGCTCATAGTTTTCAATTTTTTCATTTGTAAAATAAACTGTAAGTGCACCCTTCAAACGATTGATGGTAATTTGAATATTATGTTCTCTAGCGGCATTTAAAATTCCTTGTTCAAGCATGGCACCTAAACGATCGAGGTAGTCATAAACTCCATCTTGTTTTAGTACCTCGAGACAAGCAATCCCTGACAGAATGGATGCTGGATTACCCGCCATTGTTCCAGCTTGATAGGCAGGCCCCAGTGGTGCAACTCGTTCCATAATCTCTTTACGTCCACCATATGCTCCTATAGGCAGACCGCCGCCAATAATTTTTCCCAGCGCAGTTAAATCAGGTTGAATACCTAATAAATCCTGTGCTCCGCCATACATAAAGCGGAAAGCTGTTATGACTTCATCATAGATTACAAGCCCACCTGCAGCATGGGTAAGGTCGTTAACCTGCTGTAAGAAACCTGGTTTTGGTTCAACAATCCCAAAGTTCCCGACAATAGGTTCCACTAGAACCGCAGCAATTTGGTCGCCCCATTTTTCCAACGCTTCTTTAAATGGTTCAATATCATTAAAGGGAACCGTAATGACTTCTTGGGCGATACTCTTTGGAACACCAGCAGAATCAGGGATCCCGAGTGTTGATGGACCTGACCCGGCAGCAACTAGTACAAGGTCAGAGTGACCATGATAGCAGCCGGCAAACTTAATAATCTTATCTCTTCCAGTATAGGCACGGGCAACACGAATCGTTGTCATGACCGCTTCAGTTCCTGAATTCACAAAACGAACCTTTTCTAAAAAAGGCATTGCTTCCTTCAGCATTTTTGCGAATTTTACCTCATGTGGAGTAGGGGTGCCATAAAGAACACCACTTTCAGCTGCCTTTTTGATTGCCTCTGTAATATGTGGGTGAGCATGACCTGTGATAATGGGGCCGTAAGCAGCAAGATAATCAATATATTGGTTTCCGTCAACATCATAAAAATAAGCACCTTGGGCGCGCTCCATTACCACTGGAGCTCCTCCACCTACAGCTTTGTAGGAACGAGACGGGCTGTTTACTCCGCCAACAATATGTTCTAACGCTTCATTATGTATTCGTTCAGAATTTGTAAATTGCATTCTTTTTCCTCCTTGAAATGGATTCCTTCCTATAATAGCACTTTTTTTATCTACTTTTATTTGTTTTACTTTTGAAAAATTTTAAGGTGTCTCCTTTTTAGTCAGGATTGTTGATATTTTATAGCCCAAGCTGGCATAGAATGAGACTAACTGACTCTATAGAGGTGTCCGCTGATGTTTTATTTTTTATTACCAATCGTAATCTTCTGTATATTTATGAGTATCAGGACATTGTTTATTCCAAACGCCATAAAAGGAAAATTTGTATCTATTGAAAATGCTCTATTTTTGGGTTCTATCTATTTAACTGTTATTCTCGGATTTGGACTCATCTATTTATTGTTTGAATTAAAAGGAATCTCCTTACTTGTAGAAGTAAATAATGAAAACAATTATAACTTGTTTGAAACAAGCTTTTATTTCAGTGCGATGACATTATTTTCGGTTGGGAACGGAGATGTAATTCCGCATGGCTTCGGGAGGATGGTTGCCGTTGTAGAAGCTTTAATAGGTTATACGATGCCTGCAGCATTTGTAGCTCGTGCATTAATGGACCGGGAAGTTAATGAAATTAAATAGTTGTATTGTTAATCCTGTTTGGTTAGGCTTATGGAAGAGTATATTTTCCATGAGGTGATGAGGTATGACAATAGAGTTAGGGAAACTAGCTCCTGATTTTGAATTGTTAGCTAGTAATGGTGAAAAAGTGAAGTTGTCAGATTTTAAAGGCAAGAATGTTGTATTGTATTTTTACCCAAAGGATATGACACCAGGTTGTACGACCCAAGCATGTGATTTTAGGGATTATCACAGTGACTTTTCTCAGTTGGATTCCGTAATTATTGGAGTCAGCCCCGACCCGATAGAAAAACATGAAAAATTTAGAGATAAGTATAACCTGCCTTTCTTACTTTTATTTGATGAAGATCACCGTGTTTCTGAATTGTATGAGGTATGGAAGCTAAAGAAAAATTTCGGTAAAGAGTATATGGGAATTGAAAGATCTACATTTGTCATTGATAAAGAAGGCAGAATAGCAAAAGAATGGCGAAAAGTAAAAGTAAAAGGGCATGTGGGAGAAGCTTTACAGTATGTAAAAGAGAATCTAGCATGAGTTCCATGTCTAAACTAAAAGAGCCTTACTTCAATTTGGAGTAAAGCTTTTTTGTATGCACAAAAAGTAGGGGAAATCCCCCACAAGTCATCGATAACCGAAACTGCCTGATATTTCTTTGCTAATATCTAATAAATAACGAGATAGTTCATTATTTTCATTTTGCGGGATAAACTCAGAAAAGCCTACAACGGTTACAGCTCCAAGGAGATGTTTTTTATAGTTTAAGACCGGAACGGAAACGGAAGACACGGAAGAGACCAGCGGTTCCCTAGCAAAGGCAATTTTTTTCGCCCGAATGGATTCGCATTCAACTTCAAGATAACTTACTTTATCAGGGGGTATTTGCTTATATTCCTTCTCTTTCCAATCCCGAATCTTTTGCTCCTCCATGAAGGTCATAAACACTTTGCCTGTTGCTGATCGAATTGGAAGAAATGTTCCAATCTGTGCACCAATATTAAGCCCTCGATTGTTATTAAAATCTTTAACGATCATTGGACCATTTTGAGTCCAAGTGGAAAATAAAACAGTACTTGAACTTTTCACGTTTATTTCATGGAGAAAAGGTGAGATCCGGTCGATAACATTTTCTTGATCCACTGCCGCCATCCCATATTCAATTAACTTGCTGCCCAATACATATTCTCCGGTATCCTTGTTACGATAGAGGATGCCTAATTGTGTGAAGGTATTCAAATATTTATAAAGATTACTCTTTGTAATCTGAGTTAACTCTTGAATATCGGAAAATTTTATCGGCCTGCCCTGTTTGGCGATTGATTCTATAATGCCCATCCCTACTTCTAAAGATTGGATGGTTGTTCCTTTTTTAATTACTTCCATACCAAACCTCCTAAAACCCTAATCCTATATTATCATAGCTTGTGTTGTAAACAAATATAGTAAAATCCTTGGAGTATGGAAAATTTTAGTGATATAGTAGTAAAAAGAATTGTTGGTATGAAGGAGTTTTTTTAAATGGATACAATATTACAGATAATCGATATTTCAATACCTCTATTCCAGCAAAAAGGATATAAGGGTGTAGGAGTAACAGAAATCATAAAGACATGTAACATTTCAAAAGGTTCGTTTTATCATCACTTTCCTAATGGCAAAGAAGAATTACTAATTGCTTGTCTGAAGTCAATTGACGAAACAATTACTACGCATATGAAGGATATTTTCAAACAATATCCAACGACTCAAGAAGCTACACTAGCGATGATTGACATATTAGTATCGGACTTTGAAACTGAAGGAAGAATTGTTGTTTCTACATTTACTAGTATCGTAAGTGAAATAGGTTCTCTCAGTGAACCCGTTCGTAATGCCTGTTCGAATCTTTACCTGAAAATGCAACAGATATATTGTACCAAGTTAGAAGCAGACGGATATTCAAAAGAAAAAGCAAATTCCATAGCTCTCATGATGATTGCTTCTATAGAAGGTGCAATCATGCTTTGTTTAACACAAAAATCAATTCACCCGCTAAAGGTAATCTCTCATGAATTAATGAAGGTACTGAACGATCCAGATTGATTTTTTTTATTATCCAATAAATAATTTTTGAAGCTGTCCAAAGTCATTAAACCTGATGATTAAGGCAGTTTTTTTATCTAAAAAATGGTCAACTTCTGGCATAAATATGAATATACTAAAATAATAGTCTAATATTTAACCTTATTTAGAAAAGTTAAAATTGTTTTACTTTGGTATAACAATATTATAATATGTTACTAACAATCAAGATTACATTATAGATTCACGTTGTAAGAAAGCGATTACACAGGAAAAAGCAGCTTTGTAGGGCAAATTAGACCCATCAATCACTCACCTTTTCAATCGTTTTTTATTTTTAACCTAAATTGGACTGACCGGTCTGTTTGGGAATTGGGTTTTGTTTGCATTTGGGTTTTAGTGATGCGCCCATTAAAGAACGGGTTAGAAGAATCGCATGCCACCATCGAAGATCTTGCCAAAATGGCGGCAGATTCACGCAATTAAAAAAGTGGTCTTAACCCACATTGGTTTGGGAAATGTAGATAAAGAGAGTATTTCGAAAGTATTTTCAGATGCTGGTTTTAAAGGGGAAATTATAGCTGCTGTGGATGGCTTAGCAGTGAATCCATAAATCGAAATGTAATGTAGCATTTATCGTAACCAAGTCTAGCCTATTTTCTAAAGAAAAGGCATTTGTCCAATGCAAACGAATGTAATTTGAATATCATTTTATTAGGGCATACCTCCTCAGATAAAACTTGTTGGGTCGGTAATCGACCCTTTTTTTTATGGATTGATCGAAACCACTTTGTTTCATGTTTTATTGGCAGCCAATTAGGTGATAAAATGAAGTAAACAAAAGGGGTACATATATTATAAAAAATAAACAAAATTGGGGGAAAGAATATGAAGATTTATACGAAAACGGGTGACAAAGGAACAACATCATTGATCTATGGGCAAAGGGTCGCGAAAAATGATTTGCGTGTTGAGGCATATGGGACCTGTGATGAAACAAATTCAATGATTGGACTTGCATTAAGTTATTTAAAAGATGAATCTTTTCAAAAGAAAGAATTAATAGAGAATATGTATCATAAAATACAAACAAATCTTTTTCACGTTGGTGCGGAGCTGGCAACCCCTAAAGGGAAGGAAGTAAAGTGGTCTCTTAATGCCAGTGATATTGAGGAAATGGAAAAGCAGATAGACGAATTAAATGAATCTATTCCAGAACTGACTAACTTTATCCTGCCTGGAGGACATTCCGCTGGTGCAGCATTCCATGTTGCACGTACAACAGCCAGAAGAGCGGAAAGATGTGCAGTTTCATTGGGGGAAGATGTTAATTCTCTTGTATTGGCTTATTTAAATCGACTATCGGACCTTTTATTTGTAACAGCTAGATATGTTAATCATGCAGTGGGCATAAAAGAGCAGACGTTACACCAAGAAAAATGATAACAATTGCCTAATAATGATATAACGATATTGACAAAAGTATTAATTCCTTAGTAAACTAATTATAACAATTATAATTTAAGAATATTTTTGGAATAGAGGTGCATGGCGATGAATCAGTTAAAAGAAGCATTGGAAACCTTAAAAGAAACTGGAGTACGTATTACTCCACAACGTCATGCGATACTTGAATATTTAATAAACTCGATGTCACATCCTACAGCAGATGATATTTATAAAGCCCTGGAAGGTAAATTCCCTAATATGAGTGTGGCAACAGTTTACAATAATTTACGAGTATTTCGTGAGGTAGGTTTAGTAAAAGAATTAACATATGGCGATGCTTCCAGCCGATTTGATTTTGTCACATCACATCATTATCATGTGATTTGTGAGAGCTGCGGAAAAATTGTTGATTTCCATTATCCAGGATTAGATGAAGTGGAGCAACTTGCTTCACATGTAACTGGATTTAAAGTGAATAATCATCGTATGGAAATTTACGGGACTTGTCCTGAGTGTACAAGTAAAGAAGTACATTAAATATTGTAAATAAAAAGCCGATTTAAGAAATCGGCTTTTTATTTTTTGACTTTTTATTATAGGATTCATCAAACTCTTTGCCTTCAAGATTAGGATCCAGTGTCAATGGTTCACGACAATACATACACATATCCACTTTTCCAAGCATTTTCGTGTGTTTTCCACAGCCTGGACATTTTACCTGTATGGTTTTAGTTGATAACATCCCAATCCAGAAGTAAACGACCGTACTTGCAATGATAAATAAAAGTCCAAAAAGCATGAAAATGGTCATAATAAGTGGTGAGTTGCGAAAGTATATTCCGCCATACATAACAATAAAGCCGATAAATATTAAGGATAATGCAAAGCTTCGTATTTTATTTATTTTACTTGAATATTTAGCCATAATTCCCCTCCTAGACAAACTATACCATATTTACATCTACTGAAAAAATGTTATGTTAAAAGATGTCGAAATTTGTCTCTTCTATAAGAAGGAGATTTATTATTACTGTCGAACATATAGGTTATCGAAAATAATGGAGGAATGATGTATGAAAGACATTCTTCGGCCCATTTATCAGGAACGGGCTAGTCAATCCAATACACTTGGCGTATTGATGATAGAAAAAAGACATAAATCAAGTCATACTACGGACACCTTTGATGTAATCCTTTTAATTATTGTAAAAGAGGGAGAACAGCCGTTATTAATAAAGCATTATACTTATAATGAAAGTAAGGCAGCGATGCATATTATTACGGAGGGCCAATTGAAAGAATGGCTTCTATTAGGCACCAATCGAAAAATATTTGAATGGCTCGACACCGCAAAAATATTATTTGATCGCAATGAATATATAGAAAATCTTAAAACAGAGCTCCGCGAATTTCCGTTTAACGGACGGAAAATTAAAATGGGGTTAGAATTTGCGAAGTTAATCAGAAGGTATGTCGATGGAAAGGCTCTCTTTGAAAACAAACAATATCTTGACGCCTATAATTATGTTGTTCATTCTCTTCACCATTTAGCGAGACTAGCCGTAATTGAAAATGGACTTCATCCTGAATTAACCGTTTGGCAGCAGGTTAAACAGATAGAACCCCAAATAGTAAAATTATATGAAGAGCTTGTAAACAGTGAAGAGCCAATTGAAAAAAGGCTGGAGTTATTATTTTTGGCCAGCGAGTTTATGATACATTCTCGTACGAAAGTTGGCTGTACTCATCTGCTTGAAGTTCTAAGCACGAAAGAATACTGGTCCTTTAATGAGATCCAGAATGATAACGAGTTGATCCCTTATTCTGTTGATTTGGCGGTCCTAATTGAGTATCTAATTGAAAAAGGGTTAATTGATGTTGTTAGTTTAGAAACAAAGGGTCATGGTATTTATCATCGATGTTATCAGGTAAGTAAAAAATTATTGTAAAAAATAATAAAAACTATTGACCTTTTTTAAGATACACGGTATATTAATAACCGTCGCTGCGAACGAATGAATTTAAGTTTTCGTGAGTGACGGTTTTCTTTTTGAAAAATAATATTGACACTGTAAAACAGAATGTGTTATATTATAAAAGTCGCTTACGAGTGATAGAAATAAACATTGCTCTTTGAAAACTAAACAAACAAGAACGTCAACAAAAAATATTAGTTTCTTCTATAGAAACTAGCCAACGTAACAAATGAGCTATATCAACTTTCTTGGAGAGTTTGATCCTGGCTCAGGACGAACGCTGGCGGCGTGCCTAATACATGCAAGTCGAGCGAATCTTAAGGTGCTTGCACCTTTTGGTTAGCGGCGGACGGGTGAGTAACACGTGGGCAACCTGCCTGTAAGACTGGGATAACTTCGGGAAACCGGAGCTAATACCGGATAATCCTTTTCCTCTCATGAGGAAAAGCTGAAAGTCGGTTTACGCTGACACTTACAGATGGGCCCGCGGCGCATTAGCTAGTTGGTGAGGTAACGGCTCACCAAGGCGACGATGCGTAGCCGACCTGAGAGGGTGATCGGCCACACTGGGACTGAGACACGGCCCAGACTCCTACGGGAGGCAGCAGTAGGGAATCTTC
>NZ_JAUSZQ010000003.1:780000-786845 GCF_030817695.1 Neobacillus niacini
ATTTAAAGAGTGCGTAATAGCTCACTGGTCGAGTGACTCTGCGCCGAAAATGTACCGGGGCTAAACGTAACACCGAAGCTGTGGATTGACACCATATGGTGTCAGTGGTAGGAGAGCGTTCTAAGGGCGTTGAAGCTAGACCGTAAGGACTGGTGGAGCGCTTAGAAGTGAGAATGCCGGTATGAGTAGCGAAAGATGGGTGAGAATCCCATCCACCGTATGCCTAAGGTTTCCTGAGGAAGGCTCGTCCTCTCAGGGTTAGTCGGGACCTAAGCCGAGGCCGAAAGGCGTAGGCGATGGACAACAGGTTGATATTCCTGTACCACCTCTTTATCGTTTGAGTGATGGGGGGACGCAGGAGGATAGGGTAAGCGCACTGTTGGATATGTGCGTGTAAGCAGTTAGGCTGGTAAGTAGGAAAATCCGCTTACCGTTAAGGCTGAGCTGTAATGCCGAGGGAAATATAGTACCGAAGTTCCTGATTCCACACTGCCAAGAAAAGCCTCTAGCGAGATAAAAGGTGCCCGTACCGCAAACCGACACAGGTAGGCGAGGAGAGAATCCTAAGGTGAGCGAGAGAACTCTCGTTAAGGAACTCGGCAAAATGACCCCGTAACTTCGGGAGAAGGGGTGCTTTTTGAGGTGAATAGCCTCGAAGAGCCGCAGTGAATAGGCCCAGGCGACTGTTTAGCAAAAACACAGGTCTCTGCGAAGCCGCAAGGCGAAGTATAGGGGCTGACGCCTGCCCGGTGCTGGAAGGTTAAGAGGAGGGGTTAGCGCAAGCGAAGCTCTGAATCGAAGCCCCAGTAAACGGCGGCCGTAACTATAACGGTCCTAAGGTAGCGAAATTCCTTGTCGGGTAAGTTCCGACCCGCACGAAAGGCGTAACGATCTGGGCACTGTCTCAACGAGAGACTCGGTGAAATTATAGTACCTGTGAAGATGCAGGTTACCCGCGACAGGACGGAAAGACCCCGTGGAGCTTTACTGTAGCCTGATATTGAATTTTGGTACAGCTTGTACAGGATAGGTAGGAGCCTGAGAAGCCGGAGCGCCAGCTTCGGTGGAGGCGTCGGTGGGATACTACCCTGGCTGTATTGAAATTCTAACCCACACCCCTGATCGGGGTGGGAGACAGTGTCAGGTGGGCAGTTTGACTGGGGCGGTCGCCTCCTAAAGAGTAACGGAGGCGCCCAAAGGTTCCCTCAGAATGGTTGGAAATCATTCGCAGAGTGTAAAGGCACAAGGGAGCTTGACTGCGAGACCTACAAGTCGAGCAGGGACGAAAGTCGGGCTTAGTGATCCGGTGGTTCCGCATGGAAGGGCCATCGCTCAACGGATAAAAGCTACCCCGGGGATAACAGGCTTATCTCCCCCAAGAGTCCACATCGACGGGGAGGTTTGGCACCTCGATGTCGGCTCATCGCATCCTGGGGCTGTAGTCGGTCCCAAGGGTTGGGCTGTTCGCCCATTAAAGCGGTACGCGAGCTGGGTTCAGAACGTCGTGAGACAGTTCGGTCCCTATCCGTCGTGGGCGCAGGAAATTTGAGAGGAGCTGTCCTTAGTACGAGAGGACCGGGATGGACGCACCGCTGGTGTACCAGTTGTCTTGCCAAAGGCATCGCTGGGTAGCTATGTGCGGACGGGATAAGTGCTGAAAGCATCTAAGCATGAAGCCCCCCTCAAGATGAGATTTCCCATAGCGTCAAGCTAGTAAGAACCCTGAAAGATGATCAGGTTGATAGGTCAGAGGTGGAAGCGCGGTAACGTGTGGAGCTGACTGATACTAATCGTTCGAGGACTTAACCAATTTTTTAGGTGAACTCGTTTTTACACACTTCTTCTGAAATTATCTAGTTTTGAGGGAATGAATTTTTTTCAAAAACCTCTTGAAAAATCTCAAAAAGACAGTATAATAAAGATTGTCTTTGAGAAAAGTAGTCTGGTAATAATGGCGAGAAGGTCACACCCGTTCCCATACCGAACACGGAAGTTAAGCTTCTCAGCGCCGATGGTAGTTGGGACTTTGTCCCTGTGAGAGTAGGACGTTGCCAGGCTGCAATACTTTTATTATTCCGCAGTAGCTCAGTGGTAGAGCTATCGGCTGTTAACCGATCGGTCGTAGGTTCGAGTCCTACCTGCGGAGCCATTCTTTTATGGAGAGCTGTCCGAGTGGCCGAAGGAGCACGATTGGAAATCGTGTAGGCGGGTAACCCTGTCTCAAGGGTTCAAATCCCTTGCTCTCCGCCATAAAAACACTATCTATTATTATATGGCCCCTTGGTCAAGCGGTTAAGACACCGCCCTTTCACGGCGGTAACACGGGTTCGAATCCCGTAGGGGTCACCATTTAATATTTTTAAAAAATTTATTTCTTAAAATGGAGGATTAGCTCAGCTGGGAGAGCATCTGCCTTACAAGCAGAGGGTCGGCGGTTCGATCCCGTCATCCTCCACCATGATTTTTTCACGAAGTGAAAATAATCTTCAAAATATTTTTATTGTCGCGGGGTGGAGCAGTCCGGTAGCTCGTCGGGCTCATAACCCGAAGGTCGCAGGTTCAAATCCTGTCCCCGCAATTCGGTCTGGTAGTTCAGTTGGTTAGAATGCCTGCCTGTCACGCAGGAGGTCGCGGGTTCGAGTCCCGTCCAGACCGCCATTTTTATTCTAAAACCATTAGGTTTTAATAAAGAGGCTTAATATAGTGGCTCAGTAGCTCAGTCGGTAGAGCAAAGGACTGAAAATCCTTGTGTCGGCGGTTCGATTCCGTCCTGAGCCACCATTTTTATTCTATTGATTATATGCTTGCCGGTTTAGCTCAATTGGTAGAGCAACTGACTTGTAATCAGTAGGTTGGGGGTTCAAGTCCTCTAGCCGGCACCATTAGGTGGAAATTTCATATTATGTGGAGGGGTAGCGAAGTGGCTAAACGCGGCGGACTGTAAATCCGCTCCCTCAGGGTTCGGCGGTTCGAATCCGTCCCCCTCCACCAATTTAGTTTTACGACATTGAATTTTAACCATAGTTTTTTCATACAGTGAGAATAGCTTTCTTTTTTAGGGGTATAGTTTAAAGGTAGAACGAAGGTCTCCAAAACCTTTGGTGTGGGTTCAATTCCTACTACCCCTGCCAATTAACTTTATTGTGGCGATTGTGGCGAAGTGGTTAACGCACCTGATTGTGGTTCAGGCATTCGTGGGTTCGATTCCCATCAGTCGCCCCATAAGACCATTTTTGGATGAAGAAAAAATTATCATTGGGCTATAGCCAAGCGGTAAGGCATCGCACTTTGACTGCGACATGCGTTGGTTCAAATCCAGCTAGCCCAGCCAATACGCGGAAGTAGTTCAGTGGTAGAACACCACCTTGCCAAGGTGGGGGTCGCGGGTTCGAATCCCGTCTTCCGCTCCATAATATGGCGGCATAGCCAAGTGGTAAGGCAGAGGTCTGCAAAACCTTTACCACCGGTTCGAATCCGGTTGCCGCCTTTAATTTTTTAATTTAAGATTTAATAGCGCATTTTATTGCGCCGGGGTGGCGGAACTGGCAGACGCACAGGACTTAAAATCCTGCGGTAGGTGACTACCGTACCGGTTCGATTCCGGTCCTCGGCATTACTTTAACAAATTTTATATTGCCGGTGTGGCGGAATTGGCAGACGCGCACGACTCAAAATCGTGTTCCTCTGGAGTGTCGGTTCGACCCCGACCACCGGTATCAAAAAACACTCACAAATGTTGTCAATCAACATTTGTGAGTGTTTTTTTTATTATTTTCTCAATATTTAAAGAGAATGCATTGACACCCTCAATAAACGAATATATGATTCATATATACAATCACATATGTGATTTTAAAGTGAGGTGTTATTTTGACCGTTAAGTCTGCACTGCGCGTTTTACAAATTTTTGAATTGCTTGCTCAATATCCTGATGGATTAACCGTGAAAGAAATGAGTGACAAACTAGGCTGGCCCCAGAGTAGTACCTTTAATCTGATTCAAACCCTATACAATCAAAGCTATTTATCACAATCAGCTTCAAAAAAGTATAAACTTGGTGCGAACCTTATTCAACTGGGTTCAAAAGCACTAGATTCCTTTGATTTCGTAACCGAATCTCAACCGTATTTGCAAGAATTAATGAATACAGTAGAGGAGACCGTTTTTATGGCGGTCCTTTCAGAAGACAAAGTGGTTTATGTAAATAAGTTTGAGTTTGAGCGTTCCATACGGACAAGTGCTTATATTGGAATGCAAAGGCCAGTTTATTGTACTGGTTTGGGAAAAGCATTCTTAACTTTCCTTCCTTTTCGTGAGAGGGAAGAGATTTTAAGTAAGATTGAATTGAAGGCGATTACACCAAAGACGATTACAGATCGTCAGGCTTTGGAATTGCAATTATCTGAGTTTTTTGAACTAGGCTATACGTTTGAAGAAGAAGAAAATGAAGAAGGATTACTTTGTATTGCAGCACCTGTCTATGATGTAAGCAAGAGGATAAAGGCAGCGGTAAGTGTTGCTGGTCCAAAAGAGAGAATGCTCATGCATAAGGACAGAATTGTAAGCAATTTATTAGTAACCACTGAAAGGATATCAGCAAGAATGGGATACAGTAAGTGAGTTAGGGGGAAAAGTGATGGACGTTGTAACCATTGGAGAAACGATGGTGCTGTTTACTCCTGAGGCGGAGGGGCCGCTAAGATATTCGCAGCAGTTTTCGAAAAGGTATGGGGGAGCTGAGTCGAATGTAGCCATTGGTTTATCTAGGCTTGGTCATCAGGCAGGCTGGATCAGTAAAGTAGGGAATGATGAATTTGGGAAAGGCATGCTTTCGTTTATCCGCGGTGAAGGGGTCGATGTTCGTACGGTTCAACTAACAGATGAAGCCCCAACAGGGATGTATTTTAAAGAACATAAACGCGAAGGCGTGATCAATATTTATTATTATCGAAAAGGTTCTGCCGCAAGTAGGATGACAAAGGAAGATTTAGATAAGGACTATATTGGCCAAGCCAAATATCTCCATATCACGGGAATTACTCCAGCACTCAGCGAGAGCTGCCGTGAAACGGTCTATGAAGCTATCAAAATCGCAAAAGAGAGAAATGTAAAGGTCGTTTTTGATCCGAACCTTCGAAAAAAACTTTGGGAAGAAGATTTGGCTAGAGAAGTATTACTGAAGATTGCTTCTGAAGCGGATATTATTCTGCCTGGTGTTGAAGAAGGTCAATTTATATTTGGGGTTGACGAACCTGAAGAAATTGGAAAACGTTTTTTACAGTTGGGCGCATCGATTGTTGTGTTAAAGATCGGGGCAGAAGGAGCTATCTATTTTACCGAAAATGAAACAAGAAAAGTATCTGGTATTCCAGTCAAGCATGTTGTTGATCCCGTTGGAGCGGGTGATGGCTTCGCAGCAGGATTTCTTTCAGGAATGATTGATGACTTACCGCTTGAACAAGCTGTTAAACGTGCGAACGCAGTAGGTGCACATGTGACTATGGTCAAGGGAGATGTTGAAGGTCTTCCAGATCGATTTGAAATTGATCAAATTCTATCAAACAATGAAAACGATGTCATTCGTTAAGGAAAGGTGATTTTATGACTTTACTAGATCAAATTAAAGAGACAGGTATTGTAGCTGTTATTCGCGGTGCATCAAAAGAAAATATTATCCCCATTGCAAATGCTTTAAAAAGCGGCGGCGTTACTGCCTTAGAAATTACACTTGAAACACCTCGAGTTCTTTCGACAATTGAAAAGTTATCCGCAGAACTTGGGGATGAAGTCATTGTTGGTGCAGGAACAGTCCTTGATCCTGAAACAGCAAGAGCAGCGATTATGGCCGGAGCAAAATTTGTTTTTTCTCCAACGACGAACATAGAAACGATTAAAATGACAAAACGTTATGGAGTCCTAAGCATTCCTGGAGCGTTAACTCCGACAGAAATTTTAACTGCCTTTGAAAATGGTGCAGATCTAATCAAAGTGTTTCCGGCAAATGTGTTTGGTCCGAAATATTTAAAAGATGTCCACGGACCACTTCCGCAAATTCCATTAATGCCTACCGGCGGTGTAAATCTTGAAAACCTTGGTGATTTTGTGAGAGCAGGCGCTGTTGCGGCGGGAATTGGAAGCAACCTTGTGAATACGAAGCGGGAAATCAATGAGCAATACCTTGCAGAACTTGAGCAGACAGCACGTGCGTATAGTCAAGCATTTAAAGAAGCGAAAAGGTAATAGATTTAACTTATAAATAACACTTGGAAAGTTTGTTTTCAGAATCTTTTAAAAAGGTATTGCCAATGTAAGTGTTTTCACTTATACTTTCACTAAACCGATTTACTAAACCGGTTTAGGAGAGAGATGCAGATGGAAAAAGTCACAATGAAAGATGTTGCTATTAAAGCGGGAGTTTCGAAGAGTACTGTTTCCCAGTATATAAACAACCGCTATGAATATATGGCACCAGCCACCAAGAAAAGAATTGAGAGTGCGATCAAAGATCTTCACTATATCCCAAATTATGTGGCGAAGAGTTTAAAACAAAAGAAATCAGCAACCATCGGGGTTATTGTTGCTAATATCCTTCATTCCTTTACTACGGAGATAATAAGAGTCATTGAGGATACATGTAAGCAGAATGATTTTCATATTTTCGTTTGTAATGCAGATGATAACCCTGAAAAAGAGCAAAGCTATATAAATATGTTAATAGCTAAGCAAGTAGACGGCTTGATTATTTTTCCAACGACAGGGAACTTAGAGTCCTATAAACAATTAAGAAAAGCTCAATTCCCGGTTGTGTTTATTGACCGTAAAATGGAGCCGGTTATTTTTCCAAC
>NZ_JAUSZQ010000004.1 GCF_030817695.1 Neobacillus niacini
CAATGCAAATGAGATATCATTCACAACTTTACCTGGGTCGACTTTTATTCTCGATTGATATACGATCTTCATGCTTCCATTCGCATATTCCTGCAGTGTAATATTGACGCCAGTTGGATCGGATGTATAGGTTAATAGATTTACTCCATCTTCGTTCTCTTGAGGAATGATATCCAGTTTATCCAAATCAATATCCATCACTTTTTCAGAAGTCTTCGTTTCGGGTGATAGTTGATATAGTACATGATCTTTCACATAAAGAGTGGTCGTTTCCAAAGGATAAAATTTCTCAACATCGGGGACGATCATGTTCCTGTCTTGATCATAGATATTTGTAAAATCAAAATAGATAATCGTGTCTTCCTGCTGATAAATTTGCGTCCATTTATTCACCGGAATGTTGTACGTTTGCTGATCCTTAACAGTGAAATCCTTCCCCAAAGTTGTAGAGGCTAATTTTCCACCTTCAAATCGCGTGAAAACAAAATCTCCATTTTCCGTGACTTTGACAGGTGGCAGTTGATTCAAATCAGTTTCTCCTATAGTCAGGGCCCTGCTCCAATCATCTGCAGGGTGTTCGGTCACATCGGAAAAGTTCTCATAGAATAATAGAAGAATTCCTAAAACGAGAATAACCCCAGGTACAATCCAATAAAGCTTTGCTGCGAACTTTTTGTTCATTTTAGACCCCCATGATACTCTTTCAAATTCTCTATTTATTTTAACAAAAATAATAGTAACATAATTCTGACAGAATAGGCTATTGCAAATACACGTATTTGTAAAAAATTGTTAGTAATAACTTGGCTAGGGAATAGATAAAATTCATACTATTTTCATGGTAAGATAACTAGGAGAAAATGTTTTTTAGGAGATACATATGACAGAAAAGAAAAAGCTGCAAGAGGTAGATTTATATAAATCGATTCAGAGGTATTTTTCACGAGAAGGCTATGAAGTCTATGGTGAAGTGAAGGACTGTGATATTGTCGCAGTGAAACAGGATGAGCTGGTTATTGTTGAATTAAAACTCACCTTAAGTGTGGATCTTCTTGTTCAGGCAGCCAAACGGCAAAAATTAACGGATCAAGTATACATTGCCATTCCTAGACCAAAAGGCAGGCTGAATTCAAAGCAATGGGCAGATAAATGCCATCTAGTGAAAAGGTTAGAGCTTGGCTTAATTGTCGTTTCCTTTCCAGGTAACGGCTCGAAAGCAGACATCCTGATTCATCCAACTCCTTTCAATCGTAAAATAGCAACCGGTAGAAACAAGATGAAGAGAGACGCTATTTTAAAAGAAATTAGTGGACGCAGTGCCGATTTCAATGTGGGAGGAAGCAGCAGGACCAAGATCATGACCGCCTACAAAGAAAATTGCATTCAAATCGCCTGTATCCTAGAAAAAATGGGACCACTTTCTCCGAAGGTGTTAAAGGTGATGGGTGCTGGAGATAAAATTCCCTCAATCTTAACAAATAACTATTATGGATGGTTTGAACGGATTAAGAGAGGTACCTATGCGATTACTGAAAAGGGAAGGCTAGAAGTGCAGGAATATCAGGACCTTATGAAATATTATTTAGATAAACTAGAAACAAGGGGATAGTGGAGAATCCAATTGAAGAGTAGTATTGGAAACAGCTTAGAAAAAAACTTTTGAGATTGATTTGCTTTAATTGGATATCTCTGTTATAGTAAAGAAGAATTATTTTTGTTTGTCAGTTGGATTAAAAAGTTTTCAAACTTTACGTCTAAAGAACTGAGCAAGGATAGTAACACAATGTGTGCACAGCACACGAGGAGGAAACAACAAATGGAACAAGGTAAAGTAAAATGGTTTAATGCAGAAAAAGGTTTCGGATTCATTGAAAGAGAAGCAGGAGACGATGTATTCGTACACTTCTCAGCTATCCAAAGCGAAGGTTTCAAAACTTTAGACGAAGGTCAAGCAGTTACTTTTGAAGTAGAACAAGGTCAACGTGGACCCCAAGCTACTAACGTTCGTAAAGCATAATTGAACCGACATATATAAAAAGACTCTCTTTATGAGAGTCTTTTTTTTTCGTCCATAGGGATATCCCATGAACGAGGAAAGTGAGGTGAACTATAACGAAACGTTCCCTTTTAAACAAAAAAACCCTGCTCAGTAATTGAGCAGGGCGGGTAATCGAAAAACGTAAAACGTAAAGCAAATGGTAGACACAGTATAGCACACATTTACCGCAATCCCTAATTATTTTTGAAAATATATTTAAACTACCCCTAACAGGTTATTCGCTTCTATAATATTCTATCCATAAATAAAGTCCCAAAGGATTTTTCAAGGAAAAATAGCAGATTTAAAAGGTTTGGAGGAGTTTTTGTTGAAATAAGTATAGTAAGTTTTTCCATTGGTGAGGTGGGATAAAAATTGAATGATATCCAATTTGCTTTTATAAATGAGTTTGGCCATTACGGATTCGATTTTGATCAACCTGAGACTTCGACCCACTTTATAATCGTTTCTATTTTAGTAAAAGGTTCTAATAAAGAAACACTCGAGCAGGAAGTAGAAAAAATTAAACAAAAGCACATTTCAAAAAAGGGTATTGACGATAATCTTCGAATGGAAATCCTACAGGAATTAAAGGAATTACCCTTTAAGGTGTACGCATATGTCATTGATAAGCGGAAAATTCGGGAAGACAGCGGCGTTACCTATGAAAAAACATTTATTAAATTTTTCAATCGAAAAATCTTTGATGATTTATATCGTACCTTTGACAGCCTTGACCTTGTCGCGGATGAACAGGGATCAAAGGAGTTTATGCAGGAATTTATTGCTTACGTAAAACAGAGGTGCATACCAGACTTATTTAATTATTCAACTTTTGGTTTTAATAGCAGCGAGTCCGATATTCTTTTAGAATTGGCCGGGTTTTTCGCTGAGACGATTGCAAAAGGCTATGATGCAAAACATCACTCTAATCAGTATTCATCGTTTTATAGACTAATGAAAAATAAAATCATCACGATTAATCTTTGGCCGCACGATTATAAGCACTACCTTTACGACTACCATTATGAGAAAACGGACTTAGAAACCGATCAAATTATCATTAAACAAGCCGTTAATTTGGCTTATCAATACATTGAAAAACATCGAAAAAGCGAAGATGAAGATGAGAAAGTTCGGATTGATTTATTAAAGTTTCTATTATTCAATTTAAAAGAGAATCCAGATGATTATGTCTATACCGAAGAAATCCTTGATAACCTTAATGCGATTAGAATCAATAAAATCAAGCAGCATTATTTTCGGTCTAATATCGTTTCAAAGCTGCGCGACCAGGGTTTACTAATTGCCTCCAGCAATAAAGGCTATAAGCTCCCTGTTTGTTTAAATGATTTGTACGACTTTGTGAATCTATCTAGTTTAACCATACATCCGATGATTCAAAGAGTTGCCAAGTGCAGGGACCAAATTCTCCTGGCAACAAACCGAGAAATAGACATCCTCGAAAAACCTGAATATGATTATTTAAAAAGAATCATCGAAATGGAAAAAATAGCGTTGTTGAACAATGAGTAAAAGGGGATAGGATTGGATAAATAAATAGTTTCTATTTAAAACTGGAGCAAAGCCTATTAATGCGATGCTCCATTGTATATTTTAATGGCCTACTTATTATGTTTCACATTACTTCTTATTCGCCAAATTTTCTCGATCATCAGCTAACGGTGGCTGCTCCAACCAGCCGTATTTTATCAATAGTTGTGCTCCATCCTCAGCATATAATCCTACCTCCGCCATAAGAGTTGTATACATAATAGCCAAGTCTCTTCTTTGAGAAACGGATAAAGCAGCTCCGAAATATCCAACTGCAGCGGAAACCAATATAACAATATGATTTAACATCAATTTATCTGAAAAGGGAGGCACTGTTGAATTTGTAACTTCAGAAACCCACGAAACTGGGGAAGACAATTCATCTTTCGTTAGGATAGAACTAAGAGTACCGAATTGTTTTTCACAGATATTCTTCCCTCGTTGAAAATATTTTTGGACCTCTTTTGTTTGGCAGACTTGTCCAAATCCAATTTCTAAAACCACTTTAACAACAACTTTTACCATATTATAACTAATTCCGCTGATTTCTATAGCGTTTAAAGGTCGTTTCTTACCAAACCATCCCGTTAAGTAACGTTGAGCATTCACAAAGTCAATTCCATTTGGTGTATTAATTCGTGGGGGTTTACTGCTTATTCCTTTATTAAGAGCTACACGTGCAATTCGTTTATACAGTTCCATTGTTTCATTATTACATTGGATAAAATAGTTTATTTGATCCTCTCGTGATGAAGTGGCAACTGCACCAGCATATCCAGTCAAACCTAGTAATGTCATCACATGCATATAAACGAGCATAAAAGTGTCTGTAAATAAGGGCGGGGCATTTAGATTAACATCTTCTTCGAGAGTAAATCCTTTAGGAATTGGAAAATTCTCTTGATTAAAAAATTCAGTAATTTTTTCAATATGGGATTTAGCTAGGTTGAGAGCAAATAAAAGTATTTCTTTAATATCTTCATCTTTCGCCTTTTCAATTGAGTGAGAAAGAATACATATCGATGATGAATCATTTATGTATTGAGTCCAAAGATTTGCTAATTCTGCTGATGTAAGTTCAACGTTATGATTAACCTCTTCCATGAATACTCCCCCTAATGATGAAGCCAATGTACTTCGTAAACTGAATTTACTATGAAGTTATTATTCAAACTTTACTAAATGATTATGCTTATTAACTAGTATTGTTTTCATTTGTTATTCTTTTATTTTCAATAGACCTATTCATACATAAAACTCCTTTAGATGGAAAATGATATAAAAACTGGGAGGGGTTTATTGTGAGGAAAAAGATGACCAAGTTGTTGAAGAAAAATCTCAACACTGAACCTGAATTTAAAGAAGAAACCAACGAACAGGAAATTGAAATAAAAAACCAAGATATAAATACGTCTATTGAGAAAAATCTAGAGACATTTATGAAGATCTTTACGATACCGGATAATGCCGATGTCAAATTACGTGAGTTTACGATTCAACAACTAAACCGTAAGGCATTTCTCCTATATATCAGTACAATGGCAGATTTACAAAATATTATGGCAGGCATAGAGGGACCGTTAATTGATAGCGAGCACCCTGCAACAAAAATCAAAGATATCGTTTCCTACCCAATTGAAAAAACCGCTACCAACATTGGGGATATCACGGAATTCATTGCGGCAGGTGTCACGGCACTTTTTGTTGATGGAGACCCCGATTGCTATTTATTTGAAACGACAAAAATTCGCGGGCGTTCGATAGAAAAGTCTGAAAATGAAGTCATTGTAAAAGGAGCAAAAGAGGCTTTTAATGAAAAGGTCATTGACAATATTGCTTTAATCCGGAAAAAAATTAAAAATGAAAACCTTATCGTTCAAACGCAGATGATTTCAAAACGTTCCAGAAATACTGTATTTCTTGTCTATCAAAAGGACCTTGTCAATGAGGACCTGCTTCAAAATGTAAAAGAAAGGCTAAAATCATTTGAAACTGATAGTACGATTGATTTAAGCATCTTGGAGCAATATCTAGAGGAACGTCCAAGATCCTTATTTCCAACCATTGTATATACAGAACGTCCTGATCGTGCCGCCGCTTTTATAGAAGAAGGTCATATTATTTTACTAATGGAAAACTCACCAAGCTGTTTAATCCTGCCTGCTACCTTTTGGGCGATGTTTCATTCTCCGGAAGATCATTACTTGCGGGCACCATACGGTAATTTCATTCGTATATTACGATTTCTAGCTCTATTTGTTGCTTGTTTTACCTCCCCTATATATCTTGCGATTACCAACTTTCATGTTGGGATGATCCCTCCGGATTTATTGATGGCGATTGCAGGAACAAGGGAAAGGGTACCTTTTCCATCAATCATTGAAGTGTTTATGATGGAGCTTGCCTTTGAGCTAATTCGTGAAGCGGGATTACGCGTTCCCTCACCGATTGGTCCAACAATTGGGATTGTGGGTGCATTAATCTTAGGTCAAGCTGCTGTTCAAGCAAATATCATAAGTCCAATCGTCATTATCGTTATTGCATTAAGCGGGTTAAGCTCTTTTATTATCATTGATATAAGTATGAATTTTGCCATTCGAATTGCCCGTTTTTTATTTATTTTAGCAGCAGGATTTATCGGAATTTATGGAGCCACTGCTTTATTTATTGGAGGACTCTTTTATTTAGTATCATTAAAGTCCTTCGGAACATCTTATTTTGCACCGATGACACCCCATTCCTTCTCTTCAAAGGATCTGCTGCTTCGCCATATTCCAATGAAGGAAAGGTTTCGTCCAGGATATTTAAAACCAAAGGATATGGTTAAACAAAGAAAGGGATAAAACGATATGAAACAGCAATCTAATAAAATTGGAGTCCGTGAATTTGTTTCCATCGCAGTATTAATGGTAGGGTCGAAAGCCACTGAGGATACGCCGGCCCATCTGTACAGTCATGTACAAAATGCAGCATGGATGATTCCGTTGATTTCAGCCGGAATCTTTTTTATCCCTCTTTATTTATTAATAAAAACGATGTCCTTATATGAAGAAAAGGATTTGTTTTCAGTTATAAAAAATATACTGGGAAAATACCTAGGTTTTTTCGTTTGCCTTGTGATTTTTATGATCAACTCATTTGCTGTTTCGATTGATACTAGAACGTATACCAACATCATTCGATCATTTTACTTTACCACAACACCTACTCTTATTATCTACGCCATTTTAATGTTTATTTGTGCATATGGCGCAAAGAAAGGACTTCAACATATTGGATCAGTTTCTTATCTAATCGTGTTTTATGCAGTATTTTCTTTGTATATAGCCTTATGGCTGGGTACGCAGCATGCCAATATTAATTCGATGTTTCCCCTTTGGGGCACTGGAGCACTTGCACTCATGAAGGAAGGTTCACAAAAGGTCACAATCTTTGCTGATTTTTTTCTTTTGACCATGGTTGTACCATATCTCACATCAAACAAAGCATTCAAAAAAGGAACCTGGTTTTCCTATATTTATATCTCCATTCAAATTAGTATGGCAATTCTTATTTTTGTCTGTATGTTTGACGAATCTTTAGGGGGAGTTGCATACCCTTTCCACACATTGATTCGTTTTATTTCACTTGGCCATTACATTCCGAATGTTGAAATCATTTTTTTCATCATCTGGATCATGGCTGCATTTATTCGTTTTACCGCATTTTTGTATATAAATGCCCTTATGTTCGGTCATCTGTTTAAAATTAAAGACTTTGAATACCTAATCCCATCACTGGCGACGATTTATTTGATGGTAGGCTCTATTCCTGAAGCGCCGATTAATGTCAGTCTGCAATTTAAACGGATCATAATGAGTACAGCAGGTCCTGCGTTCGCCGGAATTTCAATACTTTTATGGCTAGTTGCGTTGATAAAGGGAGAATTTAAACATGCAAAAAACAAAAACACTATGTAGATTATTGTTGTTTTTTATCATGATTTGCTTATTATCAGGGTGTTGGGATCGGGAAGAACTAGAGGATAAAGCCTATGTCATCGGACTAGGACTTGATCGTTCTAATGATAAAGATAAAATTAAAATTACGATGTTACTTGCTAACCCCGAAGTAGGAAGTTTGCAAGGAGGCGGGGGTTCAACAGAGAAACCGCGGGAAATCATTACGTTTGATGCAAATGATTTCATCGCAGCAAAAGCAACTGCAAATTCAATCATTTCTCGCAATATTAGCTACGAACTATTAAGGATATTTGTAGTTTCCGAAGAATTTGCTAGAGATTCAAGTTTTGCTACTACATTTACTGATGTTTTAAAAGATAAAGAAATCCGCCTAAATAGTTATATCGCCGTTTCTAAAGAAAAGGCGTCACAGTATTTTGTGAATAATAAACCGAGAATGGAAACAAGGCCGCATAAATACTTTCAATTTATGGTCAGTCACGGAATTGAAAATGGGCTCATTCCCGATTCTAACCTTTTCCGTTATTTCCAAACGGCCGAAAGAGGAAGCGATCTCTTTTTGGCCATGTATACAACCGCTAAAAGACAAAAAGACCCTAAATTAAAAAGGGAGGATGAATACACGGCAGGAGAACTAAATGCAACGGGTGAACTGGATGAGACACAATTTATCGGATCAGCTGTTTTTAAGAGTGGAGTAATGTTTGCTACACTAACCGGTCAAGAAACCCGTACAGTCAATATTCTAGATGATACTACCGATATAAAAGATATATTAATAAATATTCCAGATCCTTTTTCAGATAATAAGAAGCAATTCGCTGCAAGAATTATGAAAACGGAAAACAATAAAATTAAAATGAACTTAAAGGGGATCACACCCAAGATTTTCATCACGATTCCTTTACAAATAGAAATTATGTCTAACCCTAGCATGGTCAACTTTGCAAAGGAAAAAAACCAACAAATCATAAAAAAACATATCGCAAATCATATTGAAAAAGCAAATATAGAACTTTTAAAGAAGACACAAACAAAATTAAAAGGAATTCCATACCCTTTGCCTGTATATTCAAAAAAATATTTTGCAACCATACAGGAATTTAAAAAATTCAATTGGGTGAAAGCTTACCCGCGTGCTGAAATCGATGTAAAAGTGGATATTATAATTGTTGATTATGGGAATCGAACAAGAAATGCTAAAAGGTTGGGGGAGTAGCGGATGCAATTATTTATAATCGGTACTCTAGTCGGTATTACTATCTATACCTTTGGATTCGGTATAACCTTATGGAAGGCAAAACAAAAAATAAGTGCAATAGCTGTATTTTTTCTAACACTTGCTATTCTGGTTCTTCTTTTTTTTTAATTTTTTAATCATCATTTTGATGAGGAACACTAGTATTTTAATTATAATTTTTGGAAAATATAAAGTCGAGGTGATAGAATGGCTAATGCACAAGTTGGCGATAAGATTTCCTTTAAACGCGATGGGAACTCTTTAGAAGGTGTAGTCACGGGAGTAAGGGAAAATTCCGTGATGGTACAATACGGAATGTCAAAGGATAAGGATGAACCACTAATAACCATTGTCAATCATAAAAATTACAAAATCACAAAATAAGTAGCAAGTATACGATAAAGAAACCATTGAAAAAATCCCTTTCAATCAAAGGGATTTTTTTATGGCTAATCTTGATTTCTCTGGCCTTTTTCGTTTCGATTACCAGTTAAATTTTCTGTAGCATTTTTAGCTGCATCCACAGCATTCATAGCCACGTTTTCAGTTGTTTCTAATGCACTATGAAGGGCATGGAAAGCAGCACCTGCTGTTTCTTTAACGCCTTCCGCAACGCCTTTATCATTTTGTTTATTTGCCATGATGATTCACCTCCTAAACAGAAATAGGTTGTGTAATAATGGCTGAACTATGCAGTTGGAGAAGCCGTACAGAAAAAAAATTTCTGTTAACTCTTTTATCATTAAGGGAATAGTAAGAGTGACACTTCGTTAAACCATGAACAAGCATTTTAGGAGGAACCTGTATGGACCAAATTAAAAAGATGGAAAAGCTGCTTCGTGATTATGGATACCCTGAAGAAGCGATTCCAAGATTAATCCGTGAAATCAGTTCAATGAACTACGATAGAGTGAGAAAGCTGATCCTGCCATACAACGATATAACAGCGGGGAAAATCATAAGCACAGATTGTAGAAAACATAATTTGATTATGTAAACCAAAATAAAGAATTCGTGTTGAAAAAAGTCCATTTCAGAAAGTACTCCGTACAAACTGTAAATGGACCTCTTATTAATTAAGGACAATTTTAGAACTATTAAACCATTTTTTTAGTAGAATAAGATATAACTAGAAATAAGTCTTCTCAGTGGAAGGAATGGTTGATCAAATGGAAAAAATTTATTAGATTACAACGCAAGTACACCATTGGCGCCTGAAGTAGTTGACGCCATGCAGCCACTGCTGAACGATTACTATGGGAATCCTTCAGCACTACATTGGGCTGGAAAACCTGTGAAAGCCATATTACATAAAGCGAGAGAACAAGTTGCAAAACTTATAAACGGTTCTCCTGGAGAAATTATCTTTACTTCTGGTGGGAGTGAAGCCAACAACCTTGCACTAAAAGGCTTTTATTTTAAAAACATACATAAAGGGAAGCACATTATTACTTCAAAAATTGAACATCCAGCGATTATTAACCCTTGTAAGTTCCTTGAAAAAATCGGAGCTCGGGTAACCTACGTCGGTGTAGACCAATATGGCAGAGTTTCACCAGAGGAAATTAAAAAGGCTATTACAAAAGAAACCATCTTAATTACGATTATGCATTCGAATAATGAAACAGGCACCCTGCAGCCCATTAATGAAATAGGAAAAATAGCAGATGTGCATGGCATTGCTTTCCATACGGACGCTTCACAATCCGTTGGGAAAGTTCCAGTGGATGTGGAAGAGTTAAAAGTGGATTTACTTACCATTGCGGGTCATAAACTGTATGCACCAAAGGGCATTGGAGCTTTGTTTATTCGGGATGGTA
>NZ_JAUSZQ010000005.1 GCF_030817695.1 Neobacillus niacini
GGGAACTAGAACTAAAAGAATTTTCATTCGAATCCCCTCTCAGGGATGATGATGTGAAAATCAAATTGATATATGGAGGTATTTGCGGGTCAGATATTGGTGTTTATAAGGGTAAAATCGGCCATGCAAAATATCCAATCAGACCAGGACATGAGTTAGTGGGAAGAATAATGGATATAGGTAAAAATGTGAATTTAGAGATAGGAACAAAGGTTGTTGTTACCCCAAATACCTTCTGTGGAGAATGTGAGAATTGCCTCAAAGGTTATAGAAATATTTGCATTTATAAGGAATCACTAGGGGTAAATGTTGATGGCATATTTTCTGAAGAAATCATTATTTCTTCAAAATATGTATTGCCTATACCCGAGGAACTTGAAGATAAGAAAGCGGTTTTAATTGAACCTTTTGCTGTCATATCACACGCCTTTGAAAAAGCTCGAATAACAAAAAATACAACAGTTGCGGTGATCGGATGTGGGACTGAAGGTACTCTTGCCATAGCACTAGCAACCTATTTAGGTGCAGAGGTCACGGCAATCGATATTAACCAAACGAAACTGGAGAAGGTTAAAGCTGCTTTTGGAATAAATATTCTCCTCCCTCATGAGGTGAAAAATGAGAAATTTGATGTTGTGATAGAAGCGGCGGGTGTCAAGCAGGCTGTAGAACAGGCAGTCCGGATCGCCAAACAAGGTGGTTCCGTTATATTAATAGGATTAACACCGGAAGCGACATTACCAATTATTGAGATTGTTAGAAATGAGATTACTATACACGGGTCTATTATTTATAACTTTCCGGAGGATTTCTATAAGTGTGTCACCTATTTACTTAATGATGATTTTGAAGTCAGTCCCATTATTTCTAATATATATCCTCTCAACGAGTATAAAAAGGCTTATATATATGCTATTTCAGGTCAATGCGGAAAAATTTTATTAGATTTTCAAGGAGGTTCTCAATGAAACAACTCATTTCCTATCAATTGGTGAATTATCTTGAAGAAAGAGGGATTGAACACATCTTTGGATTGTGCGGACATACTAATATCGCCGTTTTATCAGCTTTAGAAAATAGTAAAATTAAATTTGTGAATGTAAGGCATGAGCAAGTTGCGGCCCATATGGCTGATGGCTATGCAAGAGTAAAGAAAAAATCTTCAGTCCCTTCTCAGTCATTTGGGACCTGGGCTGACGAATGCTGCAACTGGTGTTGCCAATGCAGCATTGGATTCCATTCCTATGGTTGTGATCGCTGGCGATGTTCCAACACATTACTATGGAAAACATCCCCACCAGGAAGTAAATCTTCATGGAGATGCGACACAGTATGAGATTTACCGGCCTTTTGTAAAACGTGCCTGGAGAGTTGACAGCCCACATTTATTCCCAGAGATTCTTGAAAAAGCTTTTCAATTAGCCGAAAGTGGGAATCCGGGACCTGTATTAGTTTCTGTGCCTATGGATATTTTTTCAAAAGAGATTGAAACTTCTTTTTTCGAAAAACAAAAGCGGAATGCAAAATCCCTCTATAAACCATCCATCGACAATGAAACCGCCAAGAAAGTGATTCAAACTTTGGCAGATGCCAAAAACCCAATCTTCTATGTTGGAGGCGGAGTTATGTTGGCGGATGCTGCTACACAGCTCAGGGAGTTAGTAGATCGATTGAATATGCCAGTAGCCTATTCATTAATGGGTAAGGGTGCAGTTTCAGATGAGCACCCGCTAACGTTAGGCATGACTGGTTTTTGGGGCACTAAGTTTATTAATGACAAATGTAAAACAGCAGATTATATTTTTGGTTTTAGGAACCCGCTTCGCTGAAGCAGATAGCAGTTCATGGGAACCGGAATATACCTTTAATTATCAACAAACAAAATTAATCCAAATCGACATTGATCCGAGTGGAATTGGCAGAAACTTTCCAGCTGAAATGGGGGTTGTAGCAGATCTTAAACAAGCCTTGACTGTGTTAAATCATGTTGCGAAAGAATTGTTCCCTTACGGGGTACAGCGTGATTCTTTAGACAAATTGAAAGAAGAGATTGCGGACTATCGTAAAAAGTTTAAGGAAAGCAATCGCCAGTTTATCGAAGATGATTCCTTTCCAATGATGCCTCAACGGATTGTGGAAGAGGTCCGGCAAGTCCTACCTAAAAATGCGTTGATTACAACCGATGTTGGCTGGAATAAAAATGGTGTCGGCCAGCAATTTCCAATTTATGAGGCGGGTACAATCTTGACTCCGGGTGGATTCGCAACAATGGGATTTGGCGCACCGGCTGCACTAGGTGCAAAAATTGCTGCTCCGGACCGAGTCGTTGTGTCATTGGTTGGAGACGGAGGATTTGGTCAAAATCCAGCCGTACTCGCAACAGCGGCGGAGGAGAGTATTCCAGTTATATGGGTCATTATGAACAATTTTGCCTTTGGCACAATAGCAGGGCTGCAAAAGGCTCATTTCGGAACCACTTTAGGGACAGTATTTCAGAAGGACGGAAAGCCTTATTCTCCAGATTATGCTGCGATTGCTAAAGCCTATGGTGTTGAAGGAATAAAGGTTGAAGCAGCAGAGGATTTTAAGCCAACCTTAGAGAAAGCAATCAAAGCAAATAAACCTATTGTCATTGATGTGGCTATGTTAAATAACCCGGTTCCAACCGATGGACACTGGAATATCATGGACATTTACTCTCCTGGGAAAAATGTTCATCACGTTACTGTATCATAAGTGTTTAGCCTTAGGATCTAAATCTTTAGATCGATCTAATAAAAGGGAGGTAATTTTAGTGTCAACAAAAGCAGTAAAAAAAAATGACCGAGCTTACTGAAGAGCAACAGCAGGAATTAGATTTCGCTTTTGAAAAAGCCAGAAACGCAATGAAAATAATAGAATCCTATAGCCAAGAAAAGCTGGATCGCCTATGTCAGGCCGTTGCTTGGGCGGTATCTAACAAAAAAAACTTTACAAGATTAGTAGATATGGGCATTGAGGAAAGCAGGCTCGGAGACCCTGTGAGTAGGATGGGGAAACGAATGAAAATTCGTGGAATTCTTAGAGATGCTCTAAGGCAAAGAAGTGTTGGGATTGTGGAAGAAATTCTAGAAAAAGGAATTATAAAATATGCTAAGCCTGTTGGAATTATTGGCTCCATTGTTCCTACCACCAATCCTGACCTAACTCCAGCGGGGACAGCCATTTACGCTATAAAAGCAAGGGATGCTGTGATTTTTTCACCACACCCGCGTTCTAAAAAAACTTCGTTTGAAACCGTCCGGATTATGCGTGAAGCGCTCGAACGCGAAGGGGCACCGGCTGATTTATTACAGTGTTTAACATTAGTCAATATCCCAATGACGAAAGCGCTTATGGAGCGAGCTGATCTTGTCCTTGCAACGGGTGGCAAGGATATGGTGAAAAGTGCCTATAGTTCCGGAACACCGGCTTACGGTGTAGGAGCAGGAAATTCGACAATGATTATTGATGAGACAGCTGACATCAAAGAGGCAGCACTTAATACGATGCTAAGTAAAACTTCAGACTATGGTTCAGGTTGTTCAGCGGATGGAAATTTAATTATTAGTGAAAATGTTTATGATTCAATGATTGAAGAGTTAGTGAGAGTTGGCGGATATTTAGCTACTGAAGAAGAAAAAGCAAAACTTAGGGCTGTTATGTGGGATGATGCAGGTCACAGACTTCCAGCTACTGTCGCAATTGCACCCCAGGAATTATCAGAAAAGGCTGGTTTCACTATTCCTAATGACCGTAAATTTATTATCGTCAATGGAGATGAAATTGGTAAACAGTATCCATTTTCCGGCGAGAAATTGACGACTCTATTAGCTGTATACCAATATGAGGGTGAATTTGAAAATGCGCTTGATATGATGAGGTCGATTTATGAGGTGGGAGGAAAGGGACACTCGTGCGGTATCTATTCTTTCAATGATGATCATATTCACCGACTTGCTCTAGCCGCACCTGTTAGCAGGATTATGGTTCGCCAGCCCCAGTCGAAAGCAAATGCTGGGTCATTTACGAATGGTATGCCGATGACATCAAGCCTTGGATGCGGGACGTGGGGTGGAAATATTATCTCTGAAAACGTTAACCTGAAGCATTATATGAATTACACATGGGTGTCAAAACCTATTCCGGAAGATAAACCATCTGATGAGGAGTTATTCGGAGAGTTTTACGATCCTGAGCTAGAAAAGTAGCCCAAAAAGTTAGAATCTATTGAATTAGGCTGCTCTAAATTACAAAAATGAAGACATTGGGCAGCCTCTTCTTTTGTTTTATTTAAGTTCAATATCCCGTTCATGAGGATAGCGCGTGGTTATTAATACTAGGGGAAAATCGAATAACATGTGAAATCTGTTATGTGCGTCCCCAGATCAGTACTCTAGTAAACTTTTTCTACTGGAACGCCAAGGGGGTGCTGCTTATAGAGAAAAGTGGTTACAACTAGTTTCTAATTGTAGAATTATGAATTTGTGCAAAAATGGTCAAGTAATAAAAGTATTTCGATTCAGTGATTAATTTACCGCAAAAATGAAAGCGGATTCACAATACGATTCCTTCATTCATTTTTAATGTTATGTGACCATAACAAAGTGTTATTTTTACAATACATCTGCTGCCTAACGGAAAGGTTGTCTAATCCCAAAATTTCTTTTATCAAAATAGTCATAGTATCGTATCGACAGTGAACTTGACATCTATTATCAAGGCCATTAATGAAAAAGGAGAAAGATATTATGAAATTATTAAAAAAACTAGAAGTGGTTTTTTTAGTCATAGTTCTTTTGGTAACAGGAGTCAGCACCAGCCATGCTGTAAACAAGGGATCAGAATTAGTACCCCAGGTATATACGGGGCCGACTCCACCCCCCATCGATACTTCCCTTGGTAATAAGCTGCCTGTAACAGGCTATTACGTGGAGGAGGTCTCTGTAGGTGATACAACAAGGACGTCGAAGGTATTCATCCCTGAAGGGGCTCCCATCCGGAGCTATTTCACCGTTATTAGCGTTCCGGACGGTTGGAAAACCGAGGATTTCCTTGTTAAAAGCGGTTGGATGGATATTGCGAGTGAACGCAAAGAAGGCTTGTTTGTACTCGAGCCCGACCAGTCAACAGGCAAATGGGGTAGTGTAGATGCCGAGGGTGAGTACATCACCGCTGCCTTGAAAGTAATGGAAGAAAGGAAATTTTATTCCACCCATGGCGTTCACTACATGGCCGGGTACGGTTCTGGCGGAACGGCCTTGCAAAACTATGTAGCCAACAACCCGTTGTCTGTAATTAGCACCGTGTTTATTGATACTGAAGATCTAAACAATCTGGAAGAAATAGGTGCACAGCAATTTACTTTCAGCCCAAAGTTTTCTGAAACCGGCTTAGATTCTCGTTTTACTTCTGTTTCTTACAATGAAGTGCCTTTACCTGTCTGGTTTGTAAATCAGAAGGCGTCGAACATTTCCAATCTCCTTTCGTACTGGAAGGGAGCCAACGATGTTGTCCAGCCTGAAAGAAATGGAAATGGGGTTGGCAACCAGAAAGGCGTTTTGGAATCCAACAGGAATGGAGGATTTGGAGAGGTATATTCCCAGAGGGAAGATTCTAATAGGATAACCACATGGTATAGCGATCCAGTTTCGAAGGTTGCTCTTCTTGAGAAGAAAGTCAGATATGAAGATAAACAGTTTACTAGGCAAGTTTATCAATTCCTGTCCTATTACACTCGTTATGACAATACCACGGTTTTCGGAAACGTGCTTGGGGTAAGGCCGAATTACGAGAAGCTGGGCATTGATATTAAAAACATGACTGTTATTGAGAGTGACGGCCAGGTCTGGAACCGTGAGTACATGGTGTATGTACCGAAGAATTCCAATAAGATCTATCCTGAGGGAGCTCCAGCAGTTTATGTTTTTCCGGGCGGCAGCCAGCCTAACAGGCTTTTCTTTGATGCGACGCGCTGGTGGGAGATTGCGGATAAATACGGATTTATAATTGTCGTACCTTGCTCACAGTATTCCGCCAATCCCGATACTCCGCTGGAAACTAGATGGAACTATTTAAATACGGATCTTGATAAGAGAGCCGATGACTTCGAATTCGTTAAAAAGTTAATCGCTCAAGTCGATTCAGACTACAACACTGATCCTAACAGACGATATGCCGCCGGGCACTCAAATGGCTTTATGTTTGGAAATGCCATTGGTTACAGAATGCCGGAGTATTTCACTGCTATTGCCGGTTCAGGTGCTACCTCGAATCCAATATCTGACAGCGCCACTTCAGTACTGCCTATCCATGTGAATTGGGGAGAAAATGACAATAGCAGTTACAACCTTTCGCAGCCAGGAAACCTAAGAAATGTTGTCTCGTACTGGCTTGACAGAAACGGCCTTGGCCATATTGACGCTCCTACGGATGTTAAATATGGTATCGGGATGCTTCAACGGACAACGATGTACAGCTGGGCCAATGAGCAGGATATCCCTCTGGTACAATACAGTGTTACTGCAGCAAGAAACCACAATGTCAGTGTAGACAGCCTTTGGACATTCTGGGAAGAATGGTTCTCTAAGTGGACAAAGGATAAAGAAGGAAACCTTTACTATGAAGGACAGTTGGTTAAGTAAATTTTAACGATCCTGACAATGGTAATGAAAAATAAGAACCGTCGATCAGGACGGAAAAAAGTATGCAGGATACGATAACGGGGAGGTATGGTTGTGTTGAGAAATCTAAAAAAATCTAAGTTTTTCTTAATGTTGTTGATAGCTGTCATGTTACTTCCAAGCTCTTTTTATGCATCCACACAGAACGAAAATAAAAAGGTGCTAAAAGGGGATTTAATGAGTAAAGCTGAATTTGTCGGGAAGATTTCCACCTATTTCGCCTGGCCGCATCCAAGTGATTACAACGATATTTGGAAGGCTCCTCTTAAGCAATTTAACGATGTGAAAACTACAGATCAATACGGTAAAGAAATTGAGGCTGCTTATGAGGAAGGAATCATAAATCCTGATACTGAGGGCAACTTCAATCCTAACAACGAGATCTCCCGCCAAGACGCTGCGGTTATACTTGCCAATGTGTTTAAAATTACTGAGTCGGACAATGCGGCCAAATTTTCAGATTACGAAAGTATTAGTCAAGAAGCAAGGGGCAGTGTAAATGCACTGGTAGAATGGGGCTTCATGTCTGGAAGAACGCCTGATTTGTTCAAGCCAAATGAACCTATTAAGAGGTCGGAAGTTGACAAGATTTTCAATAATATAACCAGCAAGATAGTTACCCCCGTTCAAGCATTACCGAAACAAAATGCTGTCGCTCCAAGACGTTATGTGAAGCTGTACACTCCTACTCCAGGCGCTACCATTTACTATACGACAGACGGATCAGAACCAACGACTTCCAGTAAAGTATACACAGTTGAATCCACGGGACACATTAATGAAATGCTGAATAATAGTCAGCTGCCTGAGCGAACAGTGGTATATAAGGCCATCGCAGTAAAAGACGGAATGGTAACAAGTCCTGTTCAAACTTTTACTTGGCATCTTTATCGTCCTGTCATTGATGAGTTCCAGCACAAACTGATTAAGGAAAAAACCAGCACCAGTCCGGCAGTATATCAACTTTATAACGATTCGGAATCTGTACGCCCAATGGCTTGGTATATCGAAGGTCAAGACAAGGGTATCCTGTTCGATGCATTACAGACTAGGGCCGATGCGAAAAACCTGAAAGAGTATATCGATGAAAATATTGCTAAAAAACCTTATTCCGTGGTCGTCGGGCACTCCCATGGGGATCACATGGCCCAGGCACCAAACTTTGCAGATGACCACGACATCTATGTGAATGAACGCGGATGGGCTTCTATTAGTTCTGTCCTAAATCATCCGGAGGATCAGGCTAAAGTTAAAAATATTGATGAGGGCGATATTATTGATATAGGTGGTAGTAAGCTTCACGTGTATGCCCTACCAGGGCACGACCACAGTGATATCATCCTTCAAGACAAGCAAAATGGATTGATATTCGCGTCTGATATCTACGGCTGTACTAGAGCAGGTTCTGCAGACAATGTAGCTGTAATGGGAGTAAAAACAGACCTTTTCCTATCCCTTGTTCAGCAAACCTATTCTAATTTCAAGAAAGACGGCGGCAAAATTACTCAAATATTTACCGGACATGATGAATCATCACTTGAGGCTAGTCATCTAGGAATCTACGAAGCTGCCTTGCAGCAGGTAATTGATAAGGGTGAAGCAGGCACTACTCCAACTTTGCGCGGTAATAATGATGCCCCTAACAGCCGAACAACTATTATTGGTGATATGTGGAAGGATGGCACTAATTGGGTGGCCATCAAGCTTCCTGGTATAAAGGGAGACAATACAGAGTATCTGACTTCATCACCAATAAACTATAATGGCCAAGACGGATTCATGAAATATTCCGTGCTCTCCAATATTGAAATTGAAGGAGGGAAGCTCGTTGGAAAGACGGTCCAGTGGGCACAATCAAGGTCGTTCACATGGGCAGGAAACACTATATCCGTAAACAACTCATTACCAAACAAGTTTGATCCTTGGTCATATGTTTACACGATTGAAGTGCCTAAGTCTAATGATAGCCTAACGCTCATTCCGACAACTATGTCTACAATGGTCAAATCAATCAGGATTAATGGCAAAAAAGTAGATTATCGTTCAAGAACAACTATACCTGTCTCTGACGGTTCCGTTATCACCATTGACATAATAGCACCGGATAAAGTTACAACTAGTACTTATACGTTCACGGTAGATAAAAAATAACATTTATGATGGTTCATCGATGGGTAAAGCAAAGTAAGTGTCTATTGGCGGCCGGCACTTAAAAAAAGCTTTGCCCATCACTTAAAAATACCTGAAGATTAAACAAAAAGTAGATCGGGGGAGTAATGGAGTGAAAAGTAAAAAACTATTTTCTGTGATTGCTGCTTCACTAATGTTATCGGGTACAGTCATACCAGTTTCAGGTACAGTTATGCCAGTTTCAGCAGCATCTAATAACGCTGCAGATATAACACAAACACAACTAAGAGCCATTTCACTAGATGGAATGGAAAAGCCCTCCATCGATATCACAAAGGGAAACAAATTGCCATTGACAGGTTATTTCACCCGTAATGTTACAGTTGGTGAGAAGACTCGATCGGTTAAGATTTACGTAGCACCGGATACAACCGTACGCGATTACTTCACGGTCATTGCAGCACCGGACGGCATGTCTACAGAAGAATTTCTAAAGAAAAGCGGCTGGCTGGACATTGCCAATAAAAAATCAGAAGGTTTGTTTATTCTTGAGCCAGGTGAAGGTGGCTGGGGAACTGCTGAAGAAGAACTTGCTTATATCAACGAAACGTTCAAAATCATCAGGGATACCAAATATTACAATACCTTTGGTCTATTCTATCTTGCAGGATATGGTGAAGGAGGTACAGCACTCCAGGCATGGGCCATGGAAAACCCGTTATCTGTAATCAGTTCCACCTTTATTGAAACGAAAGATCTGGATACAGATTTTATGGAAAAAACTGGTGCGAAAACATTCACTGAGAATAAAACTATCTCCTACAGCGAGGTTCCGGTACCAACCTGGTTTGTGAACAAGGATTTACATTCAGTGAAAAATCTCATTGAATATTGGAAAAAAGCAAATGACACCGTTGCTAAAGGTGAAATCTCAGCAAACAGCGCTATGGGCAGTACAGTCTTTATGCAAAAAGCAGATTCCAATAATATTGTTACCTCTTATAGTGATGTCCGCTCTCAAGTAGCGGTTTTTGAAAAAGGGGGCAATGGAGTTTATAGTAAAGGTTTTACACAGAAAGTAAATGATTTCCTCTCTAATTATACACGTTATGACAGTACTACTATTAACGGAAATGTTCTCGGCGATAGACCTGATTATGAAGCAATGGGTGTAGAAATCAAGGAAATGGATCTGGATGGTTATAAACGTGAGTATCTAGTATACGTACCAGAATCCGCCCCTAAGGAAAATATTCCTGCAGTATTTGTCCTTGCCGGAAATACACAAACTGCCCGCGTATTCTTCGATGCCAGCCATTGGTGGGAAGTGGCTGACAAATATGGGTTCATGCTTGTGATGCCAAGTGAGCAATACAATTCCTCTACTGAAGTGACCTGGAATGTAAATTATGCTCCGAATAAGCAAGACGACTTCGTATTCCTTGAAGAGGTCATTAAACAAATCGATAAAGATTATAATGTAGATCCTGGAAGGCGTTATCTTACTGGTCAGTCTCTTGGTTCCATGTTCACTAATTATGCAACTGCAGTAATGCCAGAATACTTTGCCACTGTCGGGTCCACTTCCGGGCCACTTTTGAGACCACTTGAAGGAAAAACCGACAAAATGCCGGCCTACTTGCTCTTTGGTGAATATGACATTTGGAGCTGGGATTTTACTAGAAATGGTCAAACCAAAAATACAGTAGAATACTGGCTTAATAGAAATAAGCTAGGTGGTTTCGACGACGCCGTAGTGACGACAAAAGATAGATATAAAACGTACACATGGTACGATGAAAATGATATCCCAATGTACAAATATACCCAGACGAAGGATAGAGCCCATAACTTTATCGTGTCTGAAGTGTGGGAATTATGGGAAGAATGGTTTTCACATTGGAAAATGGACGAAGATGGAGTCCGTCACTACATTAAAAACCAGTAAGACTTTCAATTTTCGTACATTTTGTTCCTCTTACAATAGTCCTGTAAAATGGTGAAATAATAAACAAGGGTTTAGTTCCTTCTTCTAACAGTAACTTTGAAAGAAAGCCCCTAGAAAAAGATCTCTCTTGGGGCTTTCTAATGTCATTTCTTAATTATAAATAAAGTATGATCTTATGATGGGGGGACACACCATGTCTTTTTACGGTAAAATGTTTAGTACTTTGGGGTATGAAACTTTGAGGGTATTACTAGGTGTAGATGAAGAGCCTTTGATAGAAGAAGAAAAAATGCAATTAACTCATTTAATAATACTGATGGAAAATAATCCAGACCTTAAGGGCAAAGTGACAGAAGTGATCAACAGTAATTTTGACGATCAAAAAAAATTAGAAATGCTATTTGCCCTTGAAAAAAAGGCAAGAATAGATTAAATTTTAAGAAAGGTGAAAAAATTAAAAGAAATTAATGATTTCTTTAGGAAAGAGTGCTATTTTATATGAACGGAAGGGTCTCGATTAGAGAAAAAAGTATTGTTATCATTGGATTTATGGGAGTGGGAAAGACGACGGTTGGGGAATTGGTTGCTAAGAAACTTTACCGGACTTTTATTGACATAGACAGAGTTATTGAGGAAAAATTTGATGGTCCTATTGTTAAAGTATTTGAACAGATCGGTGAACAGGCATTTCGGAAATTAGAAAAAGAAGTTATTATGGATATCTGCACTCAAAGACTTAAAGTAATTTCTTTAGGGGGCGGAGCTTTTTTACAAGATGAAATACGTAAAATTACATTAGAAAATTGTATTGTCATTTTTTTAGATATTACATGGAAATTATGGAAAGAACGACTCAATATCATTATTGATAGTAGACCGGTATTACAGGGACTTACGATGGAAGAAATTGAAGATTTGTTTAATAGGAGGAAGGGCATTTATACGAATCATCATTCTAGACTTGAAACGGATCATTTAAATGCCAATGAAATTGCTGATTATATTGTTGATTCGTTGAAATTATCCTATGAGCTTTATGATCCTAATTAAAAAACGTTTCTTACACTTTGTAAGAAGCGTTTTTTGTTTTTCTCCAATGCAATTGTTTGAAAGATTTCTTGTAGATGTTTTTTTACGGTACAGTGGCTTTTACAGGAGCAGTATTAGCTCCACTGTTTGTCCGTTCACAAAAGCCAAGGAATCAAATGCTCCAAAGTGATTTATGAACCACAATTAATTATGCGGTTGACATATTACATATTATCATTAATAAAATACAGGTGTCAGAACTCCTTGTAGGAAAATTACATGGAATTGTGACACTTTTTTTATGCCATGGATTGAAGGCTGCAACTTAAATTGATTTTGAGTTTCGCAGATATATCTTGAGTTTCTTAGATTATTTACTTAATGGTCTGTACTCTTACATACAATGTGTAATCTCTTATTTAACAGTTTGTAAGCTGATGAAGGCATTAGAATTCAAATACAATTATCTTATCGAATTACTCATTGACTTTATAAATCAATAGAGTCAGTTGGTAATTAAGAATTTTAACCTAAAAAAATTTTATGGAATGAGGGTGATGGTAATGGATTTTGGAATTTTTTTACCGATTGCGAATAATGGCTGGATCATTTCTAAGAATTCTCCGCAGTACATGCCCACATTTGAGTTAAACAAGGAAGTAACAATAAAAGCTGAGAACATGGGGCTGGATTTTGTTCTATCCATGGTGAAGTTTAGGGGCTATGGAGGGGAGACCGAGCATTGGGATTACGCGATGGATTCATTCAATATGATGGCGGGATTGGCAGCTGTTACAGAGAGAATTGGTATCTTTGCAACGGTACAGCCTCTCACTCTCCATCCTGCAATGGCGGCAAGAATGGCTGCAACAATCGATGATATTAGTAATGGACGATTTGGTATGAATGTGGTGGCCGGCTGGAATAAATATGAATATTCGCAAATGGGCTTGTGGCCTGGAGATGAATTTTATAATGACCGTTATAATTATGCCGAAGAATGGTTAACGGTGGTAAAAGGCTTATGGGACAATGGCCGTCTCACCCATAAAGGGAAATACTTTGACTTGGATGATTGTCTCTGTCAGCCGGCTCCCGTCAATAAATCGAATCCTCCCATTGTTTGTGCAGGGATGTCAGAAAAGGGTCTCCGTTTTACAGTAAAGCATTGTAACGTTAATTTCGTTGCAGGAGATCTGGAGCAAATAACCTCTGTAAGTGCAAAAGGAAAGCAGATTGCGGCAGAGATGGGGAAAGAAATCAAAACGTATGCTTTATATACCCTAATCGCAGCTGATACGGATGAAGAAGCACAGTCTATTTATCAGCATTTTATTGACGGAACCGATCAGGATAGTTTCTCGGGCTTACAAACCGCAAGAAGTAACGACAAGGCAGGATCGACGACTGAAAAATTGCTCGGGGATATTTATCTGGCTCCTACACTTACTGGTGCACCTGAAACCATTGTTGATTTTATTGAACACCTATCAACGAATACAGAGGTCGATGGTTTGTTATTTGCCTTTCCTGACTTTATTAAAGACACGGATTATTTTGAGGAAAAGATTTTACCTCTAATAGAAGCAAGGGGTTTGAGAAATAAAGTCATTCAAAAGATAGAAGCTTAAAGAGAAGGGAGTGGACGTCTGAAAGTGGAAAAAAAGATGAGAATTACCGGGGTTCAATTAGGAGCTTACCAGCAATCATACGAAAAAAATATGGAACAGATCCTATCATTTTCAAAGAAAATCATAGATTCAGAGAAACCAGACCTTCTAGTCTTATCTGAGTTAATGACGGCGCCTTATTTTGCTGCCGTCCCAACACCAGATGATAAATTCTTTGAGTATGCTGAATTTATGAACGGTCCTACTGTCGGAACGGTGAAAGAACTGGCTGCCAGAACGAAAACCCACATCGTTGGAACTTTTTTTGAAAAAGAACGAGTGAATGGTTCCATGCATTATTACAATACGGCCTTTGTTTGTTCTCCGACCAGAGGGGTAATTGGGCGCTACAGAAAAGTGCATATACCAAAGGTAGCTGTAGAAAGTATGAAAACGGATGAAAAGTATTATTTCGAAGGGGGGACAGAGTTTCCTGTCTTCACATTAGATAATGGGTTCAGACTGGGAATACTCATTTGTTTCGATCGATCTTTCCCTGAAGCATGGAAGGCCTTAACCCTTCAAAGAGTCGATTTGATCGTGGTACCAACCGCTACCTACGGATTTCGAAAGGATTTATATGTCGAGGAATTGAGAGTAAGAGCATTAGAAAATAATATTTACGTCATGGGTGTCAATAAAGCTGGTTTCGAACAGCTTCCAGAAGAACTTATCCCAAGAACTCATTTCGGCCAAAGCTGCCTGATTGACCCGTTTGGGGAGAAAATCGCAGTCACAGGTGAGCAGGAATGGACGTATGTAACGGGTGAAATCAATTCTGCTGAAATTGAAAAATCTAAACAAAGAGTGAACTTTTTGAGAGAGAGAAAGCAGGAGGTCTATCAAAAATATATTCCTAATGTGAATGTTTTTGCAAAAAATTGAGATTTAAAAAGTGACTCCAAGTGTTAGTTTTACACCCCTTGGAGTCCGTAAAAAAGGGAGAGATGGATAATGGGAAAAATCGTAATCATTTCAGGAAATCCTTCAAAATCGTCAAGATTAAAAGGGGTCCTCGAGTTTGCTGCTTCAAGCATGGAAAAAGAGGGGTTCTCTGTCAGTAAATTGGAAGTGGTAGATTTGCCAGCGGAAGACTTGCTTCATGCCAAGTTTGACAGTCCGGCGGTGAAAGCAGCAAATGCATTAGTAGAACAGGCTGATGCTTTGATTATTGCGACACCGGTTTATAAGGCCAGCTATACTGGAATATTAAAAGTGTTCCTGGATTTAATCCCGCAAAAGGGCCTTGAAAATAAGAAGATTTTGCCGATTGCCATGGGAGGAACAACGGCTCATCTATTAATGCTTGAATATGCACTAAAACCGGTATTATCCGTTTTGGGCGCAACACACATCGAACAAGGAATCTTTGTTCAAGATGGTCAAGTCAAGCGAAATGAAAATGGCACATTCGAGATCGCAGAAGAGGTTACGAGCCGATTAACAGCTTCTCTTACTACTTTTATGGGTTCAATCTCAAAAAAAGTAATGGTATAGTTGCGGATAATCAAAATGAGTAGCGGATAGCCGAAATTAGTAGCGGATAACCAAAATTAGTTGAACGCAAGTTTAGTAGGAAGAAGGCCTCGGGAAGTGTGTTTACTGACCGAGGACGCCTTCTTCCTTTTCTTTCAGACATACACTCTATGAAAAGGTTACGATAACCATGACAATTTTCTTTACGATGCTTAGTTTGGGGTTAATCCTGGGGTTTGCTGGCGGTGGCGGCTCCGGATTTGTGTTAGCATTATTGATTAGTGTTTTTTAATATTCCGATCCACACGGCACTTGGAACCTCGACAACGTCTATGGTTTTTACCGTTCTTTCCGGAACAGCAAGCCATTTGAGGGAAGGGAACATGGTAATCAAAACAGGGTTGATCATCGGGGGATTTGGAGCAATTGGGTCATACACGGGAACATTGGTCACGGGATTACTGCCAGAGAATCTGCTTATCTGGATTTCTGCCAGTCTATTATTTTTATCCTCCTTTTTAATATGGGTCCGCACGCGTGTCGTAAAACAGGAAACTTCCGATCAAAAAGTCAAACTCTTTTGGATCATAGCTCCTGCCATTGGGCTCATCACCGGCTTTTTATCCGGATGCTTTGGAATCGGCTCGACACCGTTAATTCAGTTAGGATTACTGATCTTCCTAAATATGACATTGCTACAAGCGGCTGCGACCAGCATGCTCATTTTAATCCCTGTTTCACTTTTTGGAGCCATCGGATTTTACCAGGCTGGATTTATCGACTGGTTTCTATTGGTCCAAATTGTGGCGGGAACGATGACAGGGTCTTATATCGGTGCAAAATTCACGAAACGTGCATCCGTCTTAATTCTTAGAACCGCGATGATTCTTCTACCCGTATTTGGGGGTTTATTGCTGCTTTGGTAGAAAATAATTGGGTGTAAGATGGCAAAAACCAAGTAATGAAGCGCTTTCGTTTAGGGGGAAATAAAGCTGTGGTGTATCTTTTACCACAGTTTTATTTATGTTCTCGAGTCTTTTAGGAGAGGATTAAACAATTTGAGAAGCAGGCTCCAAATGTTTTTGAGCACCAGAAACATTCTCAATGGCTTTACTCATCTCTAACATTCGTAATTCAAGTGATAGAGAAAATCGTTTTTCAGGATCTGTCAATAAGCCAACTAAACTCTCAATTCTTTGCATTAAACCGTAGACGGTTTGGCGAGAAGTGCCTAAATGATTCGCAACAGCTGTAATCGATAAACCATGATCCAGGAGCAATCTCAGTGTATAAAGTAATTTATCTGTATTCCGATGCCCAAATAGCGGAATCAGTAAATTTGGCTCCAGCCCGCCCGATTGCTGTATAATCTGAAAGATAATCGATAATGGTGTAGATGGTTCCAGGACACATATAGGGTCAGAAACCGCACCCATCTTAGCTAATTCCAGTGCCACTTTGGCTTCGTAGATTTTCTTAGATAGTGTCTCTTCGCTTGAAAATACCTCTTTCGTAAGAGAAGGGAAACTGATACCCCCATAAAAAGCTTCAGATCTACTATTCCTTACACTTTTTTGCATCTTGTTCAAAAATTCACTTGTCCTTTCGTACTTTGTTAAAAGAACAACACGGCATTCACCTTCCTTTAAGACATAAAAAGCACGGGCTTCTTCTGTTTGTTCAAATTTCTCCAACAAAGGAATGATGGAATTTTTGACCTCCTTACAAAGAAAAGCTCCCAAAGAAATAAACGGATATTCATCGTTAACAAATGTGTTGACATTTCCTATAGACATTTCTCTTGTAAAAAAAGTAGAAATTCGTCGATTAAATAGAAACTTCTCTAAAATATCCATGTTCTTCATCGTCTCGGATATATTTCTTTTTGGTAGGAGATGAGGTAGTAAGGATCTGGAGTTGGCCGTATGAGATTCAACATCATATGTTATCGGATGCTTCATAAATTCCATCGACCATTTTTGGGCTGTCCTGGCAATATCGAGACGTGCAGTTTCTAAACGGTCTACATGTTCAATTATTTTCATAATCGAGTCTTTAGAATGGATTAAGACAGAGGGAAGCTGAAACTGTTCAGAAAGAGCACAAATCAAGCCCGCACCGATGATCACTTCAATTCCGGATTCCTTCAATGACTGAATGAGGGAAGAAGCCTCTTCTGTTGATGAATAAGTAAAGAAGCTGCATTCGCAATCAAGGTCTTTTACGACATCCTGACAATCTCCCAATTCATCTCCATAATCAATAACGGCGATTCTTTTTCCATATTGGCAAGCCTGCAGAGCTGCTTGCAACAAATCAAATCTTGTAACAGGGATCGGAATAATCGGGACATTCGGGCTGTAATCACTTCGATGCAGCATACCCCAATGAGCGCCGCCGGTGATGATGATGTTTGGCCTGATCGTTTCGAGATGACGATCCAAAAACTCAATCACTGCGCCAAAACCAACATCCTTAATCATTACCTCCGGGGGTTGTTCCATTCCGGATAATACCTGTTGCACCACTTGAGTCAATTTGGGATGGCTAAGAATTAGGACTTTAGAGTTCATTTTATTCTCCCCTTTCAAGAAAAGCTGATCATTAGGAAGTTGTTTATTTTGTGAAAATTCTAACATATCCAAAATGCAGTGACAAACACTGTGATAGGTAACCTTACATGGCAATTTGTAAAAACAGTTTTAACATACTGACAACTGTTGCGTTCGGGACAGAAAAAATACAATCAAGTTGTACGATAGAAGAACTTTAGGAGGGGTCGATTTGATACATGAGCGTTCAGAGATTTATAAAAATGCAGGATATGGGCAAAGAGAAGTAGGTTTTGGACAGTCCCCGGCGCTATTATTGGTGGATTTTCAAAATGCGTTTATTGGAGAGAAGTTTATTACCGGCAGAAGTCCCTTGATTAAACAAGCCGCAGAACATACGGCAGATCTGTTGAAGCTGGCTCGTGCTCACAACATTCCGGTCATCTACACAGTTGTAGCGTACAGGAATGATCAATGGGACATTGGAAATTGGAAAACCGATATCGGGTGGATTACGCTGGGGTCTGAAGCGGCGGAGGTTACACCCATCCTGGTACCAAAAGAGGATGAACCTGTCGTAATCAAGAAATATCCTTCCGCCTTTTTTGGCACCGAAGTATTGTCATTGCTGACGACCAAACATGTAGATACGTTGATTGTCACAGGTTGTACGACAAGTGGATGTATCCGGGCAACGGTCATTGATTCCTTCTCATATGGGTTTAAAACAATCATTCCGGAAGAATGTGTCGGCGATCAATCGCAACAACAACATGATTCCAACTTATTTGATGTGAATGCCAGATATGCGGATGTCGTTTCAAAAATGAAAGTAGAGGAGTATTTGAAGTCGTTAAAGGTGAATCAGGCAGTAATGAAGTAGAAATCCTGGGAAAAAAGACGGACGATTAAAAGGGAGGAAGAAGAGATGGGTAAATTGAAAGATTGGTGGACTTTTAACCCTGAGGAAGAAGCAAAATCAAATGATTCTGTTCATAAGCCATTAACATTTGATAAAAGGCGTAACGCTCTCCCTTTATTGATTCTCGGATTCACGTGGGGATTCTTAGTTACCGGCTTATTAATTGGTGGAACCATTGGCCCTTACATGCCTTTTTACAGCGGTACCGTTCCTGCAACCATCATAGGCTGTCTCGTTTTATTCTTGATAGCCGTGTTAACAGGAATGGTAGGGTACAAATTGGGTGGAACGAATGACATGGCTTTCCAATTTGCCTATGGAAAAAAAGGCCGGCGAATGCCGGCTATCTTCTTACTGGTTGTCATTATGGGTTTTCAAGGGATTGTCGTAGGTGGTACGGCCAGTTTTTGGCTAAAGGGAACGGACCATCCTGCGTTTTTCTGGGTAGCACTATTCTTCGGACTTCTCTTTACTTATACCTGTTATGTTGGAATTAATCTGATCGAAAAAATATCCAACCCAGCCATGGTCTTATTAATTTTCATCAGTGTTTACGCCATCTTTTACAATATTAGTAAGGTGGGGGGCTGGAGTGCTTTTAATTCCAAAACCATCGAGATGGCTGCCAATGTGGATGGCGGACCGATGTCGATGGCGACCGCGATCAATTTGGTCATTGGTTCTTGGATAGCCGGAGCCGTGTTAACATCAGACTTTACTCGATTTGCCAGAAATAAATGGGTGGCCATTGGAATGTTAGCGATTTGTTTCTTCTTTACCCAGGTGCTATTAATTGGAATGGGTTCAATTGGAGCAGTCATCAGTGGTTCCTATGATTTCACTCAATATTTATTTGGTATATCGCCAGTTATGGGAATTATCGCTTTAATCGCAATGACACTCGCCATGTGGACATCATCCAACACCAATTTATATTTACCTTCCACTCAAGTGGCAGCAATTTTTAAACGGCCATTCAAAGTAGCGGTAGTCATTTGTGGACTGATTGGTACCATGTTAGGTGCTTTTGGGATTCTTTGAACAATTCTCTTTGTTTATTGGGGGGATAGCCGCCGTTATTCCGCCATTAGCAGGACCCATGATTGCTGACTTCTGGATTGTTCACCGTACAAAATATGAGGTGAAATATCTTGATCAATTACCGGAGATCAATATCACTTCCGTGATCGCGGCGGCAGCTGGAATCATCGCTACTCTTATGTGTACTGGATTGCCGACTTTAGGATGGCAACCAGTTGCTTTGCTCGCGCAGCCTTGGATTGTTCCTTCTATATTGGGTGTCATTGTATCGATGGTTATTTATCTCGTCTCATTTTATGTTTTCAAAGCACTTGGCATCCATTCAGGTTATTCCAAAGCAATTGAAAATGAAGGGAAAAATCAAGAACCGGCTTTAACAGGTGATGAAGAAGATAACATCGCAAGAGTGAATATTTAATTTCAACCCCCCGCTGGATCTAGCGGGGGTTATTTTTGCTGATTGTATGCGAATCTAGGTATGGCTTGCAAGGTCTTCAGATACTCCTTGGTGAGACCATTGCTGATGTGTTAAAGCTGCAAGGTATTAAAATTTTGGTGTTTTTTATTAATGAAAGCGCATACATTGTTACTATACAATGGAGGTGAGGCCTTGAAGGTATATTTATGGTAAGGATTATATCAAATATTTAAACGATGAAAGTACGGGCCTGTTAACGTATGACCAATGGAAAAATAAAAACAGTCCACAGGGCGCAGGTAAACGAAATTCAAACGAAAGGGTCGAAACAACTAGGTATACTGAGGGAAACTATTCTCCAAGCGTTTTTAATAAAAATAAATAATTTGATTGTATGCCGTGGCGGAGCACCTGTGATATTTTGGCAAATCCATAAAGGAAATACAAAATAAGAAGAAATGACTTCACAAATCCAGTGCTATTCGACTAAGAGAGAACCCTTCAGGGCGTTACCCCATCATTTGATTCTTCGATATAATCCTTCAGTTCCGACAGGAACTGTCTAGCCTTTACAGAGAAATGTGACCATCCTCCATTTAAGCTAGAAACATTTCGCACAACTAAACTCCCCCGTTAATATCACAAACAAAAAGATCGCCGCAGCGATCTCCATCTTTATTAACTATTGCACCCTTTACTTTAAGTGAATTAGTTCACAATCTTTTATGCTCATTTGAATTTTTTTTACTTTCAATAATGTATTGAATCCCATACAACAAAGGAGCTTTGTAAAAGAAATACAGAAAAAAAAGAAAATTATTTAATCGAACTAATTTAGCTACTTTTAACTTTTCCAGTAACTTCACTAAAATAAATGCAAAAAAAGCATTAACAGTGGCATTAAGTAAAATAAACTGTTTAAAATTTCCATATGTCCATTTTAATATCTACATAGACCCTACCAAAAACGGACCAATATTAAAAGGAAATTCGTTAAATAAATGAGTTCTAAAGATAATATACGACTTCGTATTATGAGGTTAACCAGTTTTTACTGGTTGACCTTTTTTTAATAGATTCTATTATATCAGTAGCCAGGGTAGGACGTACGGGTGCGTGGGACAATGATCCCGTCAACTAAACTGTCCGCCGCCTACTTGTAGAAACATGTTTGAGGCTGGTTGGGACGCAGATCTCGTATAACAAGCGAAGCTATGATACTTCAAGGTGGAATAGGGGTTACTGGTGAATAATTTGTGAGAGGAAGAGATAAAAAATGAATCCAGTAGTTGGTCTGGAGTTTTCAAAAGGGGAAAGTCAGGTTCAAGCATTTTTAGATAAAGGAAAGCCATATGGAAAAAGTTTCACTGTATCGCATACTATTGAGGAATTGACTACACTACTTCACTTTTTGGAAGGGATGGAAAAGGAGGCTAAGGTTAGGCCAACAGTAATACTAGAATCCACAGGACATTACCACACAACACCCAAGCCTGCAGATACTAACCCTTTTAATGCGTCAATATCTTTCCCCTCGAATGCTATATTTGGTGAAAAACCCACTTCGTTACAGGCTTGAACCACTTGTTCACGAAATACGAACCCTTCAGGAAGAACGCAAAAGGGGTCATTCATTAAATCCCGTAATTGAATCGCTGGCCGGTCCGATAAGGGGTGATGAAGAGGTATGAGGGCAACGATATTCTCTGTGAAAAGAATATCCCCTTTAATCTTTTTGTCTTTTTCCAGATTAGGCATCGGGGCAATCATTGCCAAATTAAATTGGCCATTTACAACACCATCGATTAATTTGTAATAAAGGGCATTGCTCATTTGAAACTTTGCTTCTGGGAAACGAGTTCGAAAAGAATAAATGATGTGTGGCAATGTATGAGCTGCCATGCTAATCGGAAAGGCAATGCGAACGGTTCGTTTTTCTGGATTTAAGTATTCTCTAATTTCTCGCTTAGAATCCTCCATCAAATACCACACTTGTTTAATCCGTTCATAAAAAATTTTGCCAAGAGGGGTTAATTTTACGCTCCGTCCCTCACGAATAAAAAGTTCTACACCTAATTCCTTTTCTAAGTTGGCAATTTGTCTGCTAATGGCAGATTGGGCAATATGTAACGCATCTGCTGCCTCCGTTACATGCTCCCTTTTTGCTACTTCTAGGAAGTATTGAATTTGTCTCGTCTCCATTTTTACCACTCCACCTTCGTGCGTTTCATGCATTAATTTCATCATAAATTTCTGAACAATTAATTATTAAATTATAAATTGTAATCATATATTAGAAAAGGAATTCTGGGAAATAAATAATGTTTTATAATCTATCATGAGAGGAACTGCAGTCTTCCACAATGAGAAGAAGCGTGGGCAAGTACTGTATATTTTTGACACGATAGCAAACGCTGCCGGACGAAAACAGTTGCCGTCTATTAACAACGTTCCTGAAATAAAATACTTCCCGAGTATACAGAATGAGATGATTCACTTGCAAAAATCTCTTCAAATGAATACTTTCGATATATAATTAGAGGAGGAGGTTGGTAATATGAAAGCCATTCAAGTCACACAATTTGGTGGACCTGAGAAATTAGTCTATACAGATGTGAAGGATGTAGTAGCAGGAAAGGGAGAAGTTTGTGTTCGGTTATATGCAGCGGGTGTGAATCCGAGTGATACTTACACTTTAACAGGTACATATGCGTTTGGTATTCCACAGTTGCCATATACCCCAGGCTTAGACGGTGCAGGGATTGTGGAGGCGGCTGGTGATGAAGTCACAAATGTTCGTGTTGGTGATCGTGTATTTATAGCGTCCTCCATGCGAAGTAATAGTACAGGAACATTTGCACAAAAAGTAGTATGTGATGCGGCTTTGGTTCATCCACTACCAGAGCATATATCTTTTGAGCAAGGTGCGTCATTAGGGGTACCTGCATTAACTGCATATCGTGCTCTCTTTCAACGTGCCAGTCTAAAGCCTGGACAAACCGTGTTAATACATGGCGCTAGTGGCGGCGTTGGTTTACAGGTAGTGCAAATGGCAAAATCTCACGGTGCGAAAGTGATTGGAACAGCAAGTAAGCCAGAGGGAAAAAAAATGGTTCAGGAAGCTGGTGCAGACTTTGTCATGGATCATGTGACCGAGACAACGATTGAAGATGTGTTAGGCTTAACAAATGGCAATGGACCTGATGTGATTATTGAGTTTTTAGCAAATAAGAATTTAGAAACAGATTTAAAGCTGATTGCACCATACGGTAAAATTGTTATTATTGGAAATCGTGGTTCAGTACAAATAAATCCACGTCTTGCCATGCAAAAGGAATGTGATATTTTAGCGACAGCTCTTTGGAACGCACCAAAGGATGAATATGAACAAAGCATTCATGGTGTTATAGGCATGTTAACTAGTGGTGCACTTCGTCCGATTATTGGTACAACGTTGCCGCTCCAGCAAGCGTCGCAGGGATTTGAACAGCTAGAAAAGGGTATAGGAAAGGGTAAACTTGTTTTAAGCATTGACTAATGTTTCTATAGGACCATCTATTATATACCAAACAGCTACCAAAAAACGCTAAAACGAATGTTTTAGCGTTTTTTTGTGGGATAGTAGAAAGGAAGGAAAATTCCCAATAAACCTCCGACCACAATAACGGCAAATATCCATAGTACTGTTTGTGAAAAGTGGGTGGAGTTTACTTGACGGTTCAAAATCATTCTTGATATTCTTAGTCCATTGTAAACGCGATGTATTGCTACTAATACTTTTTTTGTTAAAAATTTGTATACTGGATTCTATCCCAAAAGTTGGAGGTTTTTTTTTGAAGGTTATAGTCAATCTATTTAAGAAAATGACTTACAAACAAATAGTTTGGTACTCGATCATCTTACTTTTTTTTGTCTCCTCCGTTTTTTTTGTCTATCACAATCATTCATTTTACGAAAGACCATTAGTTGAGGTCATTGAAATAGAGTTGGCCGATTCTACAGAAATGATTGATATGCATGAAAATAAAGACCGTCTTTACATTCAACAGATTGTAGCCGAAATAAAAAATGGTGACCACAAAGGACAGCATATCCATTTAACAAATGAGTATTCCATATCGGGAGCGTATGATCAAGAATATCATGTTGGAAATGAATTGTTTGTTTCGATTGATACGAAAAAAAAAGGAAGATACAGATTTAATTGGAAGCATAACTGAAGTAAAGCGCGATAAATACATATTGCTGGTAGCATGGGTGTTTATTTTTACTCTCCTTTTTGTCGGAAAAAAGCAAGGGTTGTTTTCTATTATCAGCTTGGCTGTCAATGCCGTTTTGTTATCCTATGCATTGGATGTTTATTTAAAAACAACAGGCATCAGTTTGTTATGGATATGCAGTATAAGTGTAATATTATTTACGGTCATTTCTTTATTGCTCGTTAACGGATTTAATGAAAAAACATATGCTGCAATTGTTGCAACATTATTGGGAACTTTTATCTCGCTGTTCATAACCTATCTTGTAATGTGGTTAACGGCCGAAAAAGGACTTCGATATGAGGAAATGCAATTTTTAACTCGTCCTTATAAAGAAGTGTTTATGGCAGGGTTATTTATCGGATCGTTAGGAGCCGTAATGGATGTGGCCATTACCATGTCTTCTTCTATCTTTGGGTTGTATGAGAAGGATCACAACATTCCAATTAAAGCACTTAAAACTTCAGGAATGGAGATTGGAAAAGATATAATGGGAACCATGACGAATATTTTGTTTTTTGCCTATATCAGTGGCTCCATTCCAATGCTTATTTTGTATTTTAAGAATAATTCCCCATTGATATTCACTCTTTCCATGAATCTATCTTTGGAAATGGCTCGGGCCCTGGCAGGCGGTATAGGAATCGTCATTACAATCCCGATAGGGCTATATACTACCATTTTTTTCGTTAATCGAAAGAGGGCTAGAGTATGAATGTATTATTGTGGCTGGCAGCCATTTTATTAATCCTGATGATTCTTATTGGCGGTAATAAAGGGAAACGGTCATTTATTGCTATATTCCTAAACTTTGGAGTAATCTTTTTTACTATCTTTATTATGACTATTCCCAAAGCGGATCCAATTATCTTAACATTGATCGCCTCAACCGTAATCAGCTGCATTAATCTCTTTTATATTAATGAAGTGAATAACAAAACCATAACAGCCTTCATTTCAACTATTATTACAGTTGTTATACTGCTCTTTTTTATTCTGATTGTGACAGAAAGTGCTATGATTCAAGGATTTGGCGCAGAAGAAATAGAGGAACTTTCATTCTTTTCCCTTTATATTGGGGTAGATTTTGTGAAAATAGCTGCTTCTGTCATTATTATGAGCACCATTGGTGCAATTACTGATACAGCCATAGCCATTTCATCTCCTATGCGGGAGATGTTTCACCATCATCCATCCATAAGCAGAAAAGAATTATTTGCTTTTGGAATTAGTATTGGAAAAGACATTTTAGGAACAAGTACGAATACGTTATTTTTTGCTTTCTTTGGAGGCTATTTGGCCCTGCTTATTTGGTTTAAAGATTTATCTTATACTCTTGAAGAAATCGTAAATTCAAAAATCTTTAGTGCTGAACTAATCACCATTTTTTGTGCGGGAATAGGTGTCGCTCTCATTATTCCGATTACTGCCTGGATCAATGCTTATTTTTTAATTAAAGCAAGAGTAAAGAACAAGATCATTAATAAAGATACATAACCATGCCTAAGTACCCTTCACAGCGATCAAGGAAGCAACAACCATACAGGAAACCTCCTCACACTCAAGCATAGGATTTGAAGTAAAACACATGATGGTGTCAAAAGTAAAAGGACAATTTGAATCTTATACAGCCGAAGTAGAAGCAGCAGATTTAACAGATTTAACTTCAGCTTCTATTGCATTCACAATGGATGTTGCAAGCATCAATACACGCAGCGAAGATCGTGATAACCATCTACGATCTGCAGATTTCTTTGATGTTGAGAATAACCCAACGATTACATTTACATCAACTAGCATTACAAAAAATGGAGATGAGTATAGCGTAACTGGTGATTTAACCATTAAAAATGTAACGAAACCAGTAACGTTTTCCGTTGAATTTAATGGAAAAGGTACAAATCCTTGGGGCGTAGAAGTTTACGGTTTTGAAGCAGAAGCTAAAATTAACCGTGAAGAATTCGGTCTTACTTGGAACGCAGCTCTTGAAACAGGCGGTGTACTTGTAGGGAAAGACATCAAAATTAAAGTGGAATTAGAAGTTAACCCTGCAGCATAATTTTTTTCTAAGGGACCGGGCGATTTTTGCCCGGTTTTTCTTATTTCCTCCCTCTATAAATGTTCATTTTATTACGCGGTTCAATTTGATTAGTTATTATCATTATTAAAATCCGAAGAATTTAGCATAGCACTTTGTTATTGAGCAGATATTGGGATAAATTTATTGAGGATAAGGTTTAACTATAAGACGGTTTAGTTTAAATTTTTTTTATAAACAGAAATGCCCATTCTTATGTAGATGGACACTATAGTTATTATTTTTGTTGTGCGATTTCTTTTCTATTTGGAGCAAGAGGCGGTTGTTCTAACCATTTATATTGTACCATCAAATCAAACCATTTTTTTTTTAGCATAAGATTTTTTAAGATAGTACCCTCATAAGCTGTCACAAGATCCGTTCTCATGGATGAGGTAAGGCCTGCTCCATGATAGTTTTGTGCCGCTTGAAATAAGAATCCGATATGATACAACATTAACTTTTCCGAAAAAGGAGAATCAGTAGAAGTTGTAACTTCTGTTTCCCATGATTTCGGAACGGGTAAATTATCCGCTTGCATAATTTTTGAAAAAGCTTTTATTTGTTGGTCAGCCGTTTTCTCTGAGTCAGTTAAAAACTTTCTTACTTCTTTTGTTTGAGCGACTTGACTAAATGCGATAGATAGAGTTTTAGCCATAACGCTCTTTTTAAGGTTCAAAGAAATACTAATGATTTCAGTCGCTGCTAATTTTCGACCCTTTCCGAAAAATCCGTCTGTGAAATCTTGGCTTGAAATAAATTGAGGGTTTTGAGCTGGATAAAATAATGGGTCTCTCTGAAAATTTCCTTTCTCAAGCAATAACTCAATGGTTTGATTGTACATTTTTTTTTGCATCGTTATCGCAAGAATCGTAAAACTCTCTTAAATCTTTTCTAACCGATACAGCTAATGAAGTGCTGTGTCCCAGCAAACCATGTAATGTCATGATATGTAAATAATTCAGGCAAAAAATATCCGTGAACAATCTTGGTTTGCCTGTAAAGAGGTCAGATTCAGTAAATCCAATTGGAATGGGAAATCCCTCGTTCTCCATAAAATATACGATTTGTCTCTTTTGTTTTTCAAATGTATTAATAGCTTCCTCAAAAGTGGCTTTAATTGCCTCGTCTTCAATAATAGAAACCATATATCGATTTACTACATCTGTCATGGTGCATTTATTATAAGGAAAAGAGAAAGTGGTTGGTTAAAATTATTGATAAGTGGATGGTTATTTTTAGGTATATATTTATTATAATAGATTTATTTAGAAAATTGATGTCCTTACAGGATGATCTACTATTGAAGCGCTATCCGCGATCGTTAGCGATAACTTTTTCTACATAGGTTAAGAAAATTCTTCTAAGAGGTGTTACATGAGTATTATGTATGTTTTGGTCATTATTATTTTATTAATAGCAATTGTTTCAACACTACTAATCACAGGAAAAAGTGATGAAAATTATAGCAGCTCTACAAAAAAAAATACCACAAATTTAACGTTAATTTATGTTGTGATTATTACCTTATCTTTAATTTCTCTAGGATTGTATATTAGATTTTTTGCATAAATAGTATATTTTGTTACCTATTGACTTAATAAATCAATAGGTTATTTTTTATGGACTTTTTTGAAGAAAATAACTCAAGAGTAAAATTAATGAAATAGAAAAATAATATGAAGTATGAATAAAAATAAAATCATAAGGACTGTACTCAATGGACTGGAAACCAGATCGTAAAGCTAAAAAAGCTATCTATAAACAGCTTGCTGAATATATTGAAAATGGAATTGCAAATGGTACATTTCCGCCTGATAAACCATTACCATCAGAAAGATACTTAGCTAAGGAACTTAACGTAAACAGAAGTACAGTGGTTTCCGCCTATGATGAGTTAGAATCTAATGGACTGATTCAACGAAATAGGGGAAGTGGGACAACCGTAAGCAAGGATATCTGGGGGATTACGAAGAAACGTATTCCGAGCTGGAACAGGTACATTGAGGCAGGATCATTTTTACCAAATTTACCTGTTACCCAAAGAATCCGAAAAGAGGCAGTCGAACATAAACTCATTAATTTAGCCAGTGGAGAACTATCCGAAGACCTTTTTCCCTTAGATTCTTTAAGACAGATAACGGCTTCTAGATCGTTTATCGGAAGCTTAGGATATGACCATCCACAAGGTAACCTTATTCTTAGGGAGACTATTACCAAGCATGTAAAGGAATTTCGGAGAATTGAATCCGATCCTTCTTCGATATTAATTACATCTGGCGCGCAGCAGGCCTTGCACCTAGTGGTACAGTGTCTATTAAAGCCTGGAGATGCCGTTGCTTTAGAGGACCCTTCCTATAATTATAATCTTCCGATTTTTAAATCAGCCGGAATAAAACCATATTTTCTTCCAGTTGATAAGGATGGAATCAACCCAGATGAATTAATAACTTTACATAAAAAGCATCGAATTAAAATGATATTCTTAAACCCTTCATTTCAAAATCCTACAGGGACCTTACTTCACCAAAGACAGAGGAAAGCGATCTTAGAAATATCCTCTGAACATGGGATACCAGTCGTGGAAGACGATCCATATAGTCTAACTTCTTTTACGGGGGAAGAGGTTACAACATTAAAATCCATGGATATTCATGGCAACGTCTTATATATTAGCTCTTTATCAAAAATTGTTGCTTCTGGGTTAAGGATTGGCTGGATTATCGGACTGTTATTGCCCTCTCCAAATGACCTAAAGTTGACGGTATTGCCTGTCCAGAATTTGACGATTATAATGTCAGTATATAATTCGAAACATTTCGACATTTATAATTATGGAGAAAGGAAAAGACGCCTCCCATAATGTATATCTGCGCCAACAGATATACGGGAGACGTCCTCTAAAAGAAACTATATGATTATTGTATCAGATTATAAATTAATTGAAAACAATGGAGTTTTTTGTTAGGGGTGCAGGGTTGATTCCTTCTCCCTGTTGCGGGAAAAGTATGAGCGTTATTGGTACTAGAGATAGAAAATCTAGAGAAAGGTCTGGAGAGACAAAATTATATAATATTCGGCGAATGCGTTGTGATCAATGTGGCCGGATTCATCATGAATTACCAGATTTCTTAGTTCCATATAAGAGGTATGAGGCTGAATGCATTGAGTCGGTTCTTACGAACCCTTCTACACATGATGTTCCAGCCGATGAGTCTACACTATTTCGTTGGTTTGAATGGTTTAATCATTTCGTGGATTATTGGGCTAATTGCCTCATATCTATTGTGCTTCGAACGAAACAGGTAAAGGTCCCTTTGAATTTGACGTCCGCAAATTCAGAGACTGCACTTCATAGAATAGGACGACTGGTGGGGAATGCCCCGAGATGGCTAGAAAGAATTGTCCGTCCAATAGTGAATATTAATTTGTGGCTACATACCCGTTCTGCATTCTTGTCCGCAGATAGCTGATTTACACTCATGATAATCACATATGTAGAGGAGTGTTATCATGAAAGATCATAAAAAGGCAGAAGAAATTGCAGTTCAACGGTTCCAGCTGATCGCCCCTCTTTTGGAGGAAGGTTTAGATGCTGGGAAAGCAAAAGAATTAAAAAACCAATTATGTAGGACCAGCGGTCTTTCTGAAAGGACAATTAGACGTTACATTGAAAAGTACCGTAATGAAGGGTTCGGAGGATTAAAACCAAAAGGAATATCGGAAAAAGGGAAAAAAGAGGCCATCCCTCCTCATTTATTAGAACAGGCGATACTACTTAGGAAAGAAGCTCCTACTAGAAGTGTTGCCCAAATTATTCAAATTCTTGAGTGGGAGGGGTTGGCCCAACCAGGGCAGATTAAACGTTCTACTCTTCAGGAAAAGTTAACCGAGAGAGGATACAGTACTCGCCAAATGAAGCTCTACTCTCAAACAGGAGTAGCTGTTAGACGATTTCAAAAGCGTCATCGTAATCAGCTGTGGCAATCAGATATTAAATTTGGACCATATTTGCCCATAGGGCCAAATGGCACAAAAAAACAGGTTTATTTAGTCGCAATAATTGATGATGCAACTCGATTTATTTTACATGGAGCGTTCTATCCGACATTGGATTCTAGGATTATTGAGGATGCCTTTCGAAATGCGATTCAAAAATATGGATTACCTGAAGCTGTTTACTTTGATAATGGAAAACAGTATCGGACCAAATGGATGTCTCGTACCTGTTCCAAATTAGGGACAAGACTGATTTTTGCCAAACCGTATGCGGCAGAATCTAAAGGCAAGGTTGAACGGTTTAATAGAATCGTAGATTCGTTCTTAGGAGAAATAGCCCTAGAAAAGCCTAATTCTTTAGATCGGTTAAATGAGCTTTTTCAAGTATGGTTATCAGAGTGTTATCAAAATAAACCACACTCGGGTCTTGACAATATTAGTCCTGAAGCTGCGTTTCGAAGTGATAAAAAGGCCCTTCGCTTTATAGATCCAGATAAACTGGCTAATGCTTTCTTACATTGTGAAACAAGAAAAGTTGATAAATCGGGATGTATTAGTTTTATGGATCAGAAATATGAAGTGGGACTTTCCTTCATTGGGCGCAAAGTGGATGTTGTATATGATCCTGCGGATCTTGAGGAATTAACAATTGAATATGAAGGACATTCTCCGTGGAAGGCTAAAAAGCTAGTAATAGGTGAAAAGGCTGGAAAACGGCCAACATTACCTTCGCATCTACAAGCACATAAAGCGGATTCATCTAGACTACTAAAAGCAGCCGAACAAAAACATGAAGACCGAAAAGTTGCACAAGCTCCGGCTGTGTCATTCCGTGCTGTCTGGAAGGAGGATGGCGAGGATGTTTGAATCTTTTTACGGAATGAAGCAAACTCCTTTCACCAGGGATGTACCTACTGCTCAACTGTATGATTCCTTTACGATGCAGGAAGTATTAGGTCGTTTAAAGTATACAGCAGAAAGGCAGTTATTTGCAGTTTTAACAGGGGATTGTGGTACAGGTAAAACTACCACGATTCGGAAATTTGTCGATGGACTAGATCATGGGAAATTCCAAGTGCTTTATTTATCTGATTCCAAACTGACACCTAGGCATTTTTATAAAGGATTGTTAGAACAGCTAGGTTCCGAATCAAAGTTTTATAGAGGCGATGCCAAACGACAGCTTCATCGAGAAATTGAGTTAATGAGGGGTATTCATGGAATCCAGCCAGTCGTTGTGGTCGATGAGTCACATCTTCTAGACCGTGAGATGCTTGAGGAAGTACGGTTTTTACTCAATTTTAAGATGGATGCACAAAGCCCAATGGCCCTTATCCTTGTAGGACAAAGTGAATTATGGGATCGTCTCCGTCTTCAATCATACGCAGCCATACGCCAAAGAATTGATATTCAGTTCAAATTAAGTCACTATGATCGATCACAAGTGGATCAGTATGTCTCTCGACATCTAGAATATGCCGGAGTTGACCAACAAATCTTTTCAGACGGTGCCTTAGAAGAAATACATCGTTTTTCTGGTGGCACCCCGAGACTTATTAATAAGGTTTGTACACATAGCCTCCTTTACGGAGCACAAAACGGACGTCGAATAATTGATGACCATATGATTAAGCATGTCATTCAGGGTGAACTGACATGAAAAAACGATGGAGAAACATGGTATACAATGATTTTCTTGATTGTTGGATGATCTTTTGGGACGAAAGTAAGAGTGATTACAAGATTCGATGCGGGGATTCGTTCGAACTGCATCTTGGCAATGGGGTGCACCTTTTGTGCAGAATGGAACTCGGTAGTGACTGGTACATTCTTGTTGGACAAAATGATACGAAGTTTTATCTAAAACCAAATGAAATTTATCAGGTTAGTATTTAGTAAAAGGGGAAGCTAATGCGTGCTTCCCCTTTCTATCGGCCAACATTTCCGTCAGAATTTGGACAAATACGTACGTCAATTTCTTGTCATAACAGGGTGTCAGTAACATCGGACCAAAGCCAGTGATTGAAAGGCTATCCGATGCGAAACAACAAATAGACTTTGGGCATGCAAGCTTTACTCAATGGATTGCAAATGATTTTTTAGAATCGGAAAGTTTTCATTCACATATCAATAGATTGGTGAAAGAGTTAGAAAAACGAAGGGATCAAATTGTTAATAGTCTTCAATTTTATTTAGAGGAACAAGTTGAATTTTCAATTCCACAAGGAGGCATTCATTTATGGTGCCGGATAAAAAAAGACTTTAACGAAATGCAATTACTGGAGGAATCCATAAAAAGGGGTGTTATATATGTCCCAGGTTCCACGATGGGATCCCAAAAAGGTTTTGTGCGCTTTACTTTCGCTAGGGAAGATAAGGAATCAATACATGAAGGAATTAAAAAATTTGCGGAAGCTCTTAATTCTCTTTAACAACAATTTCTGCTTATATTTTTCTTTACCAAGAATCATGATTTAATCGTGGTTCTTTTATTTTGAAGTAAAATGGATGGTTGAAAAACTGTCTGATTGTATGGTTATAAGAATTGGATTTATTACTGTGTCCACTAAATAGTTCTTAAAACGAAAACCGCTTAACTAGTTACCGATAGTCAAGCAGCTTTCTTTTTTTACGCAGTTCTTTTTCCATCATTCTCAATTTTCTCCATTGTATCCTTTTCATTTTCAATATATCTAGCAATTAAAGTACCTATCAATAAGGACCAAATCGGGGAGCTTATATTAAAGATTGTAATATTGGATAAGGAGATAATTAAGGCGAATGTTGTGCTTGTTTTCATTGATGGATTAGAGAAACTTTCATGGATATTTTTACCGAACACACCAAGAAGTGAAAATCCAACAATAATGGAGATAAATTCTTTTGGTAAGGCTTGAATAAAAGGAACTAGTTTCCATGAAAATAACCCAAAAGTTAATAATAAAACACCAGCAACGACGGCCCCTATGTATCTTTTTTCCTTCGGACCAGCCTCTTCATCCGAACATATGACTGTTGCCATACCGGCAATATTTGCCGATTGCCCCCCAAAGAAGCCTGAGATAACAGAAAATACTCCACTTAAGGAAACAATTCGATTAATGGGAGGATGATAATGATTTTTTTCTAATGCACCTATTCCAACCGCCACATCGTTACTTAAAATTAGTAATGCCAGTGGTATCGATACAGAAAGAAAGCTGACTGTATTAAAATCGGGCTTTTGAATTTGTGGAAGAAACTCCCCAAGGACCATATCACCGATATTTATGGGGTAGGTTAGGGATAGTACAAACGTCCCGATAGCAATTGCCGCAATCACAGGAGGAATTTTTGTCCTCAATCTACTAAATACCAAAAAAGTGATTAAAGAAATAGCTCCAACGAGCAAAAGTTGGGTTATAGAAATTATGAAATTCACCATATATTTCATAATCATGCCTGCCAGCATGGCGGAAATAATTTCCCGAGGCACCAAATTCACTAATCTTGAAAAAAAACTTAATGATCCAACCACTAACATCAACAATCCTGAAACGATGTATGCCCCGATTAATTCATTAAAAGTAAACTGATTTGTCATAGTGGCAAGAAATGCCGCTCCTGTTAAAGTATGACCTCCAACGATAGGAATTCGATAGTATAAAGGAAGGAATATTCCGAATAAACCTCCGAATACATAAACGGCAAATATCCATAGGATGGTTTGTGCTGCACTAAAATTTCCATTTGATGAAGCTTCTAATATTAAAGCAGTTGGTCCAGTTATAATGAATATTCCCGCAACGGTCCCCGCAGCTATATTTTTGTTATTTAAGTCTTTCATAAGAAATATATTCCTTTCCCATTTTCCCTTTTCTTGGGTAAGTTTCACACCATTATGTTCCTTCTTAGTTAAAAAGTATCTCTGTAAGTTCCATTCGCAAATTTATACCTTTATGTAATGGTTGCAATAAAAGCTGTTCTTTAATCATAGAAGATTTTGAAAATTTTATACCCATCCAATTTTGAACTTTTATTAGCATCCACTTTTTATTATTGTCTCTTAGTTGAATTTATTAACCAAAATCCTCAAATATCATCTATTTGCATCATGCACTATTTTCACTCTTAAAAAATCAAATTTTTAATTTTTCTTATTCTGTAACATATTGTGTAACAAATCTTGAAGACTGGGTGTAGTGTGAATAATATCACATTCTTGTATTTCATTAAATAGTAATTTTTATTTAATAAGTAAATAATAGTTTGCTTTTTAATGTAGGTTTCTGAAGGTTAATTCCCTACGCTCATCTTATTATCAAGATGTTCATCATGAAACACCTATTTTCTAATGTTTGACCGTAATTCTTTAATAAGTCCAATCCTCTTAAAAATACAATTAAAAGGAGAGACAAAATGAACGAACTTGCTATACAATTAAACGAACTTATCAAAGAAAATAATCCGCATGTATTTGACTTACTGTCGAATCTGGGTAGGAAGTTATATTACCCAAAAGGACCATTATTCTTCCAGATAAATATTGGGGAAATTATCAAACAATATTTCATGTACGTAGAGGAGGTAATCTTAAAAATTGTAAGCTTTTTGATGACAGTGACACCTTTAATGTCCCCTCATTCAGACAATGCTTACTAAAGCAAAAGGATGTAGGTAAGGCAATTGTCTTGCTTAATTTCCCGAATAACCCGACGGGATACACGCCAAAGGATAGTGAAGTTGAAGGGATTATCTCAGTCTTAATGGAAGCAGCAGACGCTGGTATTAATCTACCGGTAATTCTTGACGATGGCTATTTCGGTTTGTTTTTTGAAGACTCTGTAAAACAGTCATTGTTTGGCAGGTTGGCAGGAATCCATCCAAGAATCTTACCGATTAAGGGTGATGGCGCTACAAAAGAAAATTATGTTTGGGGACTAAGAGTAGTTTTTTTAAACTTTGTGTCTGATAGTCCAAATATATTTGAAGCTTTGGAACAAAAAACAAACGGCCTTATTAGAGGAACGATATCAAGCAGTTCTCATTTGTCTCAGAGTGTCATTTTACGTTCTTTGCAATCTAGCAAGTTTGAAGAGGAAAAATGTAAAAAACATAATATAATAAAGCTGCGGGCGACGAAGGTAAAAGAGATAATTACTCAAGATAAGGAAGCTAGGGGTTATTATCCTTTTAATTCTGGATATTTTATGAGTTTGTTTCCTAGCAAATCTGAGTCCAACCATTAAGCATTAAGAAACCTTATTTTAGTTAGTTAACCATTATAAATAGAAAGAGGGTAGCGGTATGTCAAAAGGATTGACGGGGAAAAGGATAGCTATAGGTGCATCCCGGAAAACGGATGAGATAAGTACACTTATTGAAAAACAGGGAGGTGTTCCAATTGTTCGGTCGCTGCAAGGGACTGTATTTTTGGCGGAAAAAGAGGTTGGACCTTATCTGAATAAAATTGTAAAAGAAGGAACAGATTGGGCTATTTTTACAACGGGGATTGGTATGGACACGTTGTTGGATATAGCAGAGAAGCAGGGGACTAAACAGCAGTTTATCAACATAATCCAACAAGCCAAGATTGCTTCGCGAGGATATAAGACACTTTCGACTTTAAAGAAACTGGGAATTTATCCGGAAGCCCAAGATGAAGATGGTACAACTAGAAGTTTAATAAGATCCTTGGAGAAATTTGACTTCACCGGAAAAAGAGTCATGGTACAGCTTCATGGTGAAAAAGCGCCGTCATTAATTAAATTCCTTGAAGAAAAAGGTGCAGATGTAACATTGATTCTCCCATACCAGCACATTCCACCAGCAACAGAAACTGTTGCAACATTATGGGAAGAGCTGTTGGAGAAAAAGTTGGATGTAATTTGTTTTACTACTGCCATTCAAGTCCGTTCCCTTTTTAATTTTGCAAGGGAGAAGAATTGTGTAGACAGCCTTTTAACTTCTTTTAATAAGCATTTACTTGCAGTTGCAGTGGGAAAAGTTACTGCGGAGGCTTTAAGAGAAGAGGGAGTTGAGAAAATGCTTGTCCCTGAACATGAAAGAATGGGAGCAATGATTATGGAGCTATCCCGATACTATCGTAATCATTAGGAATTGAGGTCCTTTAGATTTGATAGCCTAGACGTTTCCTATACAACTAAACAAAACTACAAAAACGCAAGGTATAATCTTGCGTTTTTTCAAATATTATCCTTATTGCCATCTTGCAGCTTGTCTTATATTACATCTTTAGTCATTACCTTGGTAGATAAGGTGAATTTTTGTAGACTTTCAGACCTAAGATCATAAGCTACTACTTTCTTATTGTACTCCTTCACTACATACACGTAATCAGCCAAACAATAAACAAAGATCTTACTATCTTTTTTCCCTCTTTTTACGTTGATAACAAATGGAGTAACCTTTGTCTCTGGATGTAGAAATAAATTTTCTTTGCCTGGAAAGATATCATATTGTTTTAAAAAAGTAGCTTCATTAAAATTGTCAATCAATCGAATCTTTTCTACATCGTCTAAGTACTTTTCAATATATGTGACAGTAACATCTTTTGAATTAAGTTTTGGATGAAGTGCAAATTTACTAAAAATCCATTCCACAACTGCACTTGGAGGACTCATTACCATTTTAAGCACAATTCCAAGCAATACCGTAAGTGCAATGGTCCATGTCATTTCTTATCGACTCCTTTAGTCATAATCTCTCGTTACTAATTTACTTGTATGTCCTCATTTTAATCTTTACGTTTAGATTGTCATAACTATCATAGAGTAATTTTCCATGTAACGAACCATCCAATTCATAAGGATTTTTACCAACCACTTGCTTTACAATTACATCACTTTTAAGGAACGTGGTATTGCTGAATATAATGCCAAGAATGAGATTGACTTATAACGATTCGGATATGAAGATATTTACGATACGTTCATGAAAGTTATACGATACGTGGGGAAAAAGAAAAAGAAAAAGAAAAAGAAAAAGAAAAAGAAAAAGAAAAAGAAAAACAACAACAAGAAGATCTTTACCCAAATATAGAGAAAAATCCGGATCAGTAAAAGAAGTTGTCGTATGTTTTCACACAAGAATAAATGCTTTGTTTCAACGCAAGTATGTATGTTGTTAGCATTGATTTCTTTACTTTATGAATCATGATGAAATGAATAAAACGTATGCGTTTAGGAGAGGGTTGGAATGAATTTATACAGTAATGAGTCAATGTCCATTTGATGATTATTTTAAAATTCGTGAGACGTCTGAACATCTTTTAGAGTATATCGACGGTTTTGTCTATATGTCACCATCTCCATCGACAAAACATCAACGAATTTCTAGCAAACTCCATATTAAACTGGGCAATTTCCTCGAAGGAAAGCATTGTGAAGTTTTTCATGCTCCGTTTGATATTGAGTTAAAAAATGAAATGATGAAGGAACAAAAATTGTCATACCAGATCTGAGCGTAATTTGTGAAAAAAGCGGTTTTACAGAATCACGCTATATTGGAGTTCCAAATCTTATAGTTGAAATACTTAGCCCATCGAACCAATCGCATGATTTAATAGCTAAATTAAATCTTTATATGAATTATGGTGTTCAAGAATACTGGATTGTAAATCCGATGCTACATTCAATCACTGTCTATGCGCTAAATGGTGAAAGTATGTATGAACAACATGATATGAAAACGGGTAATGGGATCATTAATTCGAATTTCTTAGTTGGATTCAGAATGAATTTAGAAGAGATATCTTAGTAATTTTAACACACTCACAAATGTTGAAATATCAATGTTTGTGAGTGTTTTTGTATGTAAAAATGTATAGAGCTGCCAAACTTCCAGACAAGTTGTATGGAGCTTAAAAGAGTGGTCGTAGGTACCAGGTTTTGTTTTGTCACAAACTATTCACATCTAGAGGAATATCACCCTGTCCGTTTTCTTCCTTTTTCTATATATAAAGGGCGAAAGTACTCTTAAGTGAAGAAAGGTTAGTGATGGAAGATGGCAAAGTTTAGAATCATACGTAATGAATTTTGGAAGAACCCGATTGTTCTGGAAGAGATGACGCCAGAGGACAAGTTATTTTACCTTTACCTCCTTACGAATCCAAATACGACTCAAATTGGAATCTATAAAATTACCATAGGACAAATGGCATTAGAGTTAGGATTTACGAAGGAGGTTGTTAATTCATTAATGGAACGTTTCACCCATCATCACAAGGTAATTCGTTATAATCCTGTAACGAGGGAACTCGCGATTAGAAGCTGGGGGAATGACAACCTGAATAAAGCAGGAAAACCAGTCATGGATTGTATGCTTAGTGAATTAAAGAAAGTCGAGGATACCTCACTGATTCAATATGTGTCAGAGCCCATTGAGAAACAGGAAATTCGTAGTTTGTATATATCTTTTTGTGAGCAAGTAGGAACGGTTAACGACCAGGAAGATATCAATCAAGATCAAGACGGTACATATGTAGATTCTGACTTTGAAGAGCTTGACGAAGTGATTTCGCTTGAGCAAATAGAAAACCAACAACAAAATGCTCCTTTTCAAGATCTAGCGGATAATTCATACATGGGGAATCCCATTCAGCAGAGTCAAACTGATGTGAAAGAAATTATTGAGTTTTGGGATGCAAATGGTTTTGGTTTTGCAAACGTCAGTGCGAAACAGCAGCTGTTAGCTTGGTTAGATGATTCTAGTTTTTTACAGCCGAAAGAAATGATTTTAAAAGCGATGAATATTGCGTGTGCCAATAACAAGCGAAGGCTGAGTTATGTGGTTGGGATTCTGAAAAACTGGGAAAATGAATCGTTACTGACCATTGAAGAAATTGATTCCTACCTTGAGAACCAAAAGCCCGTTCTAAAACAAAAGCAATCAACACAAACGGTTTCTGCCGGAAGAGCAATACCAGCTGGATTTGAACTTGATCTTACGGCTGGTGAAGAGTGATGAGTATAGCAGAAAAAGCATTTTTAGGAAGCCTGATGAAAGCGGAATACTTGCTTAAGGATTCGGTAATCCAGCCTGAACAGCTGGAAAGTACACGGCATAAAGAAATCATGCGAAGAATGCTAGAGTTAACCCGTGCCGGTAAGAATATTGATTTGATCACGTTTACCACTTTACCCGACCTTGATTCATTAGGCGGAATGTCTTATCTTTCGGAGCTGTTATCGTATGCGGATCTGGAGAAATTTGACGGAATGGAGAAGATTGTTCTTGATCTGTGGAAGGAACGGGAAAAGAGAAATATCTTAAATGTTGCCTCTATGAATGATTGGGAGATTGCGAAGGTTATTGATGAATTGGATAAAATTAACCAAGCAAAGATGAATGATCACAAATCCTTACAGCAGGCGTTATCAGATATCTATGAGGCACCCTGGGAGGATCAACTAACGCTGAGAAGTGCAACAACGGGCATAAAAAAACTCGATGAAGTGACAGGAGGCTTTCAGGACGGGGAAGTGACAATTCTAGCAGCTAGACCATCGATGGGAAAAACCGATGTCATGCTTCATTTTGCAAAAATGTCGGGCTGGGCGGGTTATTTGCCACTCGTATTTTCTCTTGAAATGCCTGAAAAGCTAATCACCTCCCGACTAATTGCCTCGACAGGGGGATTTAACCGTGGAAAAATGCGAGATCCAAAAAGAATGCTAACGGAAAGACAAAAAAATAAATGGTCAGATGTGATTGGAGATCTCAATGATACCCATATGCAAATTTTTGATGGGGCTGGACAAACGATAGCGGAAATAAGAGCGAAAACGAGAAAAATGATGAATAAATTTCCACACAAGAAACCCATCCTTTTTATCGATTACCTAACACTGATCCATTCTGGTCAATTTTACGGAGCAAATTCCCATTTACAAGTAACGGAAATATCCAAATCGCTTAAAGCAATGGCGAAGGATTTTGATTGCCCCGTTATTTGTTTGGCGCAGCTGAATCGATCTGTGGAATCAAGAGCGAATAAGCGGCCGATGATGTCTGATATTCGGGAATCGGGCAGTGTGGAACAGGACGCGGATGTCATCTTGTTCTTGTATCGTGAAGCGTATTATGAAAAGGAAGCTAAGAATCATACCCTTGAAATCATTGTTTCGAAAAATCGAAATGGTCCGGTAGCTACCATCACAGTGAATTACAACGAGCATACAGGAAAAATTGAAGACCATAAGGGATAAAGTCATCTACTTGTAAACTTTCATTAACCATTTAAGAATAATAAAAATCTATTACCGAGGTGTAACCACATGCTTGTAAAAGAAGCATATCTTGATAGTTTACTTTATGAAGAATCAGCATTGGCCCATTACATCCATCATTTACTCGCTGAGAAGAAAATTTCATTGGATGACGATATGTCCAAGATAGATTTAGAACAGGCAGATCATCAGAGAGTAAGGGAAATGATTGAAAACAATGTATTAGGTATTCATAAAATTCGTGTCTACTCATTGAAAATGAACCAGAAGGAGTTTGTGTTTATCTATGCAGGCAGCGAGCAAGAGGCCATCCAGTTCTATACCAATACATTTTATCAGTCCCCGTTGAACTGTCACGAATATACACTAGATTTTCAGCTTGCTAGAGGAAATGAGGTGATTTCGTTTCGGGACATGAGGAAGGAATTCGAGAGTTTTCCTGCAATAGCGGGTTATTTTAAAAAGCCATATTGCTAGTTAGGAGGGAGTATTCATGAAAAAACATACCGGAGTTATCGCCATAATCGCAGCAACTACCTATATAGCATTCTATTCCATGCCATCACAGAAAGAAGAAAGTGCACAAGAGATCATTCTTCAAGTAGCTGAAAATCAAGCAAGGGACGTACCTGCTACAGTAGTACAAATCATCGATGGCGATACCATTAAAGTGAATGTTAATGGAAAAATGGAAACGGTACGTTATTTGTTGATAGATACACCGGAGTCAAAAAATCCAAAAACTTGTGTGCAACTCTATGCAAAGGAGGCGTTCTTACGGAATAGCGAGCTAGTTAAAAGCGGAAAGTTAACCTTGGAGTTTGAACAGGAAAACACAAGAGATGCCTACGGACGACTGTTAGCCTATGTTTTTGTCGATGGAAAATCGATTCAAGGAACGCTGCTAAGAGAGGGGTACGCACGAGTGGCGTATATCATGAATCCACCCTATACATACCTCGAAACATTTAGGAAGGAGGAAAATCTAGCAAAAAGGGAGAAGATTAACATATGGAGCAGGCTGCAATATGTGACAAACTGGGGATTTAATGGATGCTTGTATTAATGGGTAGATTTTTAGATTGAATTTATAATAGATAATGAATATTTTAGCAAGGCAATTTCAGATGTTCATAAATCAGTATCTTTAAAAATACCTATCCCAATCTTGCCAGGTATAAAGATTAGTGGAAATAAAAAAAGCTCTCTTTTATAGGACTTTTCCCTTATAATTAATTATGCTAATAAATTTGGACAAAGGATATCAAATATGGACTTCATTTATATTAATCAAAATGTTTTAGATAACTTGTTTTACATTTTAGTAAGTATTTTTGTTTTCTTCGTTTTAATTGATAATTTTAAAATGCTTAAAAATTATCAAAAAACCCTTATTACAGCATGCATGAGTTTACCAAGTATTTTATGTATGAAATTCCCTATTTATATTGATGAATATTGTGTACATGACTTAAGGCAAATTCCTTTTTTAATTGGTATACTTTATGGCGGATGGCCTGTCGGGGCTGCCTTGTTGATAATTTCGTTGGCGATTAGATTTTTTATCTATGGATTCAATTCTCTAACTCTTATTGTTTATATCGTGATCTTTATTGTAACGGCACTTTTCTCAAAAAAGTTCATCATGTTCAATAGAAAAAATAAGCTTATTTTGTCAGTTCTGTTATCTTTGTGTCTTGGAATATTAACAACTTCTATAGCTGTTACCATATCTGATTCATTTAGGGTGACTGAAGCTTATATGTTTTATTTTATTTTCCTTCCTCCAATAGTCATGTTTTTCGTTGTATATATAATAGAAATATTAAGTGACGCAATTAGTGTAAAGTCAAAAATAGCAAAGCTAGAAAAGATGGAAGTTGTTAGCCAGTTAGCAGCGAGTATTTCCCACGAAGTTAGAAATCCTTTAACAGTTGTAAAGGGGTTTATTGATCTCCTAAAAGCCCCTAACCTTTCTCAAGAGGTTAGAGAACAGTACTTTCAACATGTGGTTAGAGAGCTTAAATCTGCAGAGACAATTATTAGTGATTACTTAGCATATGCAAAACCTGCAACCGAAGATATTGGCATTATTTTAATAGATCGTGAAATAAGAAGTATTATTGAAATGACGAAACCATTGGCCAATATGAATTCGGTGAAGATATCAGAAGAGTTAGTGCCAGGAATTACACGCGGAAATATTCAACATTTCAAGCAATGTTTTTTAAACCTGATTAAAAATAGTATAGAGGCTATGCCCAACGGTGGCGAGCTTAGTTTAGTTACACTCGTGAGTAAATTCGATATCATTATTGAGATAAGCGATAATGGTGTTGGAATGAGCAGAGAACAAATAAACCGTTTTGGCGAACCTTATTACAGCACCAAAGAAAAGGGGACTGGATTAGGTTCAATGGTTGTTGTAAAAACAATAGAGACAATGAATGGGAAAATTAAGATAAATAGTGTTTTAAATAAAGGAACAACGATAAGAATAACACTTCCTATTTATACTTCATGAACAAGGTGCTAGGTGCCATCCAGATATTGGATGGCTTCTGGCACCTTTATTATCATAACGCTTAACACAAATCAGCTATTAAAGGGTATTGATAGAGCTTGTCTTTTTGCAGGTAAGGGGAAAAATAACAATGTAAAATTAGAAATTAAGGATACAAAAATAAAAATTTACTCTCAGGCTTCTGAAATAATTTAATTTCACTATTAAAAATACTCGAAATCTTCAATAACTTTATTTTGTTAAAAGAAAAAGTCCTTTATAATGGATAAGTCAGGTGGTAACCCGTCCAAATCCACTATTAAAGGACCAATCTCATGGATAAAGCCAGCCCTTGATAAGCAAGATGTTGTCGTCGCATATATTAGCAGGTAGATGGAGAATGGAAGTGAAATTTATGCCTGAAAGAATTAAGAATCAATATACAGAATTTCCTTTGGAAAACCAGATAGAATGGTGGAAGGCTATTGTCCATTCCATTAATGATGGAGTCCTAGTCATCGATCATGAGGGTTTTGTAAGACTTATCAACCCTGAGTATACACAAATTACTGGTGTGACCCCTAATATTGTTGGAAAAAAGTTGAGAGAATATAGACCAGGTGCACAGCTGCCTGAGATATTAATAGATAGAAAGTGCAGGGTGGGAGTTTATCGGAAAACTGATAAACGGGAATATATTGTTGATATGGCGCCAATTATTATAAACGATAAAGTCATAGGGGCTGTATCTGTCTGCAAAAGTCTGACTGAAGTACATAAACTATCCCTAGAGTTGAAGAAAAAAGGGGAAAAATTAAATCAACTAAAAAATAAAATAGATTCTCTTTATCAAGCAAAGTACACACTGAACCAAATTATTGGAAGAAATGGCGGCCTAAAAGAAGCCGTTTATGTGGCAGAAAGGGTAGCGAATTCGATTTTGCCTATCCTCATTACAGGTGAAAGTGGTACTGGAAAGGAGTTATTTGCTCAAGCTATTCATAATGAAAGCAGCAGGAAAAATCAACCTTTTATCCCTGTCAATTGTGCTGCGATACCATCGGCTCTTTTAGAGAGCGAGTTATTCGGTTATGGGGACGGGGCCTTCACCAATGCTAAAAAGGGCGGTAAAATCGGTCTATTTGAGATGGCGAATAACGGAACTATTTTTCTCGATGAAATAGGTGATATGTCCTATGATCTTCAGGCAAAACTGTTAAGGGTATTGCAAGAGAGAAAAATTCGTAGAGTAGGAGAAACAAATGAAAGGAGCCTAGATGTAAGGATTATTGCTGCAACCCATCGTGATTTGCAGCAGTTGGTCAAAAAGACTCACTTCAGAGAAGACTTATTCTACAGACTAAATGTTATCTCTCTCCAAATACCGCCTTTACGAGAGCGTAAGGAAGATATATCTGACCTTATCTATTCGATGCTTCGTTCATCCCAACTGAACCTATCCATCGAAAACTCCCCAAATGAGTATACCATCAGCAGAGAAACCATGAATTTCTTGGAAGAGTATGAATGGCCGGGGAATGTACGCGAATTAAAAAATGTTATTGATTATGCCTCCTGTATGGCAGAGGGAACGGAGATAAGGATTGAACACCTGCCACAACGTATTACAAAAAAGCATTTCAACATGTATGAATCAAAGGATAGTTCGACTATACAATCATTAAAAGAAGCAATGGAGGAAACAGAAAGAAATTTTATTATTGATACATTAAAGAGGTTTGGCAGCGACATTGAAGAAAAGAAAAAGGCAGCCAAATCGTTAGGAATTTCACTCGCTACCTTATACAACAAACTCAAACGATATAAGATAGATTTCTAATGATTTAGAATCTTGTTCATTCTAATTCTAAAATATTAGAAATCATGAATATTACTGTAACAGTGGATAACAAGTTACATCAGTTATTCGTATTCTTTTCTAAAAATTTAGAAATTTCAATAAGATATCCAAGTAAGAGAGTGCCTAGTTTGATAGCGCTCTCTATTTTTATTTTTTTTCCTATTAAGTAAAACCCGTAAAAATAAGGGGATTTTGAATATATGATGGATATTAAGTGATATGATCACATTATTGGCACGGTAATTGCAAGTATTAAAGATAAGTAGCTTAACAGTTTTTGAAAAGGGGGTATTATTAGAAGGTTTAGTATTAGCTGGAGTTTCGACAAAGGGGTAGGTCAGTAATCAAAAGGAAATTGGGGGAATTTGATGTTAGCTTTAGTAGGCTTTCTAACGATTGGGACATTTCTTTTCTTAATTATGACGAAGCGGATGTCTGTCATTATAGCTCTTGTACTTGTACCGATTGTTTTTTGGTCTGATTAGTGGATTTGGTGCCGAACTTGGACCTATGATGCTGGAAGGAATTCAAAAAGTTGCACCTACAGGAATTATGGTAGCGTTTGCTGTTTTGTATTTTGGACTGATGATGGATGCAGGACTTTTTTGATCCAATTATTTCTCGAATGATTCGTATTGTTAAAGGAGATCCACTGAAGATTGTCATTGGTACAGCCATTGTTACCATGCTTGTTGCCTTGGATGGCGATGGTGCATCTACATTTATGATAACCATTACGGCATTTCTTCCCCTTTATAAGAGGCTAAATATGAATCCTCTTGTATTATCTGGTGTCGTTGCGTTAGGGGCAGGTGTTATGAATATTGCACCATGGGGTGGTCCCTACAGCACGAGCCATGTCAATGCTTAATACAGATTCTGCCCATTTATTTAATCCTGTCCTTCCTGCAATGATTGGCGGCATTGTATGGGTATTGTTTTTCAGCGTTTTGGCTTGGGAAAAAAGAGCGTGCGAGGCTCGGAATTAGTGATACAAAGGGCAATTATGAGGATTTTATGTCCGAACATGCGGCTGCAATGGAAGGCAGGAAACCACAACTATTTTGGTTCAATTTAATGTTAACCATTTTACTTCTTGTTGCTTTGGTAATGGCATGGCTGCCGATGCCTGTCCTATTTATTGTTTGCATTTGTTATTGCATTACTTGTAAACTATCCAAAGTTAGAAGAACAGCAGGAACGACTGTCTAGTCATGCAAGTAGTGTTGTGATGGTTTCTACAATGATTTTTGCTGCAGGTATTTTCACCGGTATCTTTACAGGAACGAAAATGATTGATGCAATGGCATCGTCGATGGTTTCCGTTATACCTGAACAAATTGCAGGGTTTTTACCGTTAATCGTAGCCATTACGAGTATGCCTCTCAGTCTTGTATTTACTCCAGATGCTTATTATTTTGGTGTTCTTCCAGTCATTAGTGAAGCGGCTATTAGTTTTGGAATTGACCCTATTGAAATTGGACGGGCAGCGATACTTGGTCAAATGACAACAGGATTTCCATTGAGCCCTCTTACTGCGTCCACTTTTATTCTTGTTGGATTATCAGGCGTGAATTTAGGAGAGCATCAACGTTTTATATTTAAATGGGCTTTTGCAACAACAATCGTAATGACAATAATTGCTCTATTCACAGGAGCTATATCTATTTGAGGTGGTACGTATGATAAGAATTGGTTCTGGCGCAGGATTTTCAGGAGATCGATTGGAACCGGCAGTTGTTTTAGCAGAAAACGGACAGCTAGATTATCTAGTATTGGAATGTCTAGCTGAACGAACCATTGCTTTGGCCCAAAAACGGAAACTTCAAAATCCTTCGTTGGGGTATGATGCTTTATTAGAAAAGAGAATGGAGCTCCTTTTGCCTGTCATCAGTAAAAATAAAGTTCGTCTTATAACGAATATGGGGGCAGCCAATCCTATTGGGGCAGCTGAAAAGATTGTAGAATTAGCAAGAAAACTCGGAGTTTCAGTCAAAGTGGCGGCGGTTACAGGAGATGATGTCTACCACTCTATTGATCTTGAGGAAAACGCACTAGAAGTCGATGAACCATTATCTTCTTTTGGGCAGCTAATTTCGGCAAACGCTTACCTGGGTGTTAAGGCGATATTGCCTGCTTTGGAATCAGGTGCAGATGTCATCATCACGGGACGAGTTGCCGACCCTTCTTTATTTGTCGCACCTATGATTCATCATTATGGTTGGTCATTGGATGATGCAAATCGGATTGCACAAGGGACAGTAGTGGGTCATTTGTTAGAATGTGGCAGTCAAATTTGTGGAGGATATTTTGCGGATCCTGGGAAAAAAGACGTTCCAAACTTTGCTTATTTAGGTTTTCCATATGCTGATGTTGATTGTGATGGAACGGCTATCATCAGTAAAGTACAGGGAACGGGAGGAATCATCTCGTTAGCGACTGCTAAAGAGCAACTTCTTTATGAGGTAACGAATCCGAATGAATATATGACACCAGATGTCATTGCAGATTTTACAACGGTCCGTTTGAGAGAGATAGCACCTGATACCATAGAAGTTTCTGGTTGTACTGGTAAAAAGAAACCGGACACTCTAAAGGTTAGTGTAGGTTACCATGCCGGATACATCGGGGAGGGTGAAATTTCTTACGCTGGAATGAATGCGTTGGGTAGAGCAAAACTGGCCGGGTGAGGTTATGTATGAAAGACTAAAGGATGATTTTTCTGATC
>NZ_JAUSZQ010000006.1 GCF_030817695.1 Neobacillus niacini
CTAAAAATACTGTGATCGACTTACCATTTGATAGAATACTTACTTCGCTAGAGCGCGTGGCATTCTCCCCTGGACGATACTTCGTTATCACTGCACCGGGATATAATCTCTTAACTTCACCGATCTGTTCAGACGCTGCTATTTTGTCACCTTGTTCAGTTACTTCATAGTATTCTTTATAAATTACTTGTTTCAATCTGTGGCTTAAATAAGTAGATTGAACCAGTAACGGCAAGAATAATAAGAAATGGAGCAAAAATAAGTCCAGCATAAAGGTGCCATCTCCAAACAGCTTGATAGAAAGAGTTACGAGTTTGGTTGTCATTTGATTGGGGTTGATTTGCAATTATGTTTTCAACATCCATTTTTTTTCTCCACCTACTTTCTTGAATGACAGCAGCTTTTACGATAAGAACTACATTTATTCATTAAATTACCATCATTAAGACTAGCCTATTAGTATAATACAAACAAGTGAATTTTTGTTAAAAGTGTGAAAAAATATTGGATTATATCAAAATAAACAATACTAATAATGTACCTAAATCATTGCGAATTAAACTACTTTCTTACGCTTTCCACTGCAATCTAGAGAACTCTTATACACCATCTAATAAAGATAAACTTTCTGGCGGCTTATAGTATAAGAAAAAAAACATATTGATAAATCGTAATTATTACGATATAATCCAAAACGTAATAATTACGGTTTTGAATGAGGAAGGGGGAATTTTAATGAATTTAGCTAGGAGTATAAAAACGGGATATCAGCAAGTTCTCATTAAAAATGATTGTCATGTTGACCGTTGTTTGCTTGTTATCTGCGTGTACAGACGCAGTTGGTAATTAATAAAGAAGAAGGAAGCAAACACATCAATTTTCTTTATAATTTTTTCTACTAATTCTCTTGATCCGCATGTTGATTCAAGTTATGTTCCACTTAGAGCAGGAATAACAGAAACGTTAGTTAAATTAGATGAAGAGAACTTAACGATTGCCCCTTGGCTTGCTGAGGATTGGAGCGGTGAAGACGGAATACATTGGACTATTAATCTTCGTAAAGGAATAACATTTCACAATGGAAAAGAAATGGATGCTGACGCAGTAACGGCATCACTGGAACGAGCTCTTCAAGAAAGTGTTGCGATTCAAAAATGCATTGAAAATAGATACAATTGAAGCAGATGGTTACACATTACATATCACTACAAAGCAACCCTTCCCAGAATTTGTATCTGAACTTGTAAACCCAAATGTATCCATTATTGATGTAACAGAAGACGATATTGTTAATCATCCAGTAGGTACAGGACCTTTCACATTAAAATCATTTGAACCTGGGAGTAAGCTCGAACTTGAGCGTTATGATAAATATTGGGATGGACTTTCAAATCTTGATTCTGTTACATTCTCGTTTAATGAGGACGCAAATGCTCGAAACGCTTGCTCTAAAATCTGGGCAAGTTGATATTGTTTATCGTCCAGAGGTTGAAAGCTTAGAATCGTTTAAAGACTCAAGATGGCATGAAGGTTGAAGCAACGGAGACGTTTCGAGTCCACCAAATGACAATGAATATGGAGCGGAAAAGCTTACAGGACGTTAATGTTCGCCGAGCTGTTGATGCGTTAATCGATCGTCAAAAGATTGTGGACACCATTCTTTTAGGATATGCAGAGCCTGCTATCGGGCCATTTGCACCTTCATTACCATTTGCACCAACTTATGAACAAAGTAAAGAAACAGGAAAACAAATGGCGGTACAATATTTAGAGGAAGCTGGCTACACGATTAAAGATGGAAAAAATGCAAAAAGACGGAGAGCAACTTTCATTTACGTCTATTAAACCTATAGTGCAAGAGCAGATTTACCTTTAATTGCTCAAGTATTTCAATCAGATGCAAAACAAATTGGAATAGATGTGGAGCTTCGTCAAATCGATACTCCAGAAGAATATATGGCATCAAATCGTAATTGGGATTTGGCCACATACAGTAATTTAACAGCTCCTCGTGGAGATGCCGGTTATTATTTAAATGCTACGTATCATCCAACTGGTGCTCTTAACTTTAGTGGTGCCCATGAGCCGGAATTAACGGAGATCATTGATAAACTAAACCAGACAGTAAGCCAAGAAGAAAGAGCGGTGCTTGCAGAACAGGCTGCCGAATATGTTCATGAAAATGTGATTAACTCCTTTGTTTTTACATCCTTCTACCATTGTTTGCATATAACGAAAATAAGGTAACCAATTGGGTTACCACACGTAGTGAATACTACATGATTACAAATAACCTGGATGTGAAGTAAATGCTTCGAATTATTGCGAGGAAATTTCTTGAAGTTCTCATTTTTATGGTATTTCTTACGTTTATTAGTTTTCTATTTGTAAGAATAGCTCCCGGAGATCCTGTATTAACAATTTTAAATGTTGATGAGTTATCAGTTAGTCAAGAGCAAGTTGAGAAAATTGAGAGAAGACATGGGCTTTAATAAGCCCTTGCTTATTCAATATGGACTTTGGTTAATGAAGTTTATTCAAATGGATTTAGGAACATCTTATGTGACTGGTCAACCTGTAATGGAAATGATCCTTACTAGTCTTCCAGCCACGCTTGAGTTGACCCTAGGTTCATTACTTGTCATGTTGGCTGTCTCGCTACCATTAGGCTCGCTATCTGCTCTTTATCGTAATAGTTGGGTTGACCATATGAGTCGTATTCTATCTATTCTGGGTGCTGCTGTACCTAGCTTTGGCTGGGATTAATTTTAATAGATTTTATTTGGAGTACGACTTAGCTGGTTTGCCTACAATGGGTCGAGATGGTCTTGCTTCTATAATTTTACCCTCACTAACACTTGGGTTAGCCATCTCAAGTGTTTATGTACGTTTACTTCGTTCGAGTTTACTAGAGTCATTAAGTCAGGAATTTGTTCGGTCAGCGAGAGCACGTGGTTGTCAGAAAGACGTATTTTTATTTTACACACTTTTCGACATAGTCTCCCCTCCCGTTATCACAGTATTTGGGTTAGTTTAGGAAGCTTAATTGGTGGAGTAGTTGTTATTGAAGTTTTATTTGCTTTACCCAGGAATCGGCAAGCTAGTTATTGATGCTATTCGTCAGCGAGATTATCCCCTTATCCAAGGATATATTTTAATTATGGCCATTGCTGTTTTTGTTGTTAATACCTGTGTAGATTTATCGTATCGCTATCTCAATCCTGAATTGAAGTTAAAAGAAAGGGAGACCAACTGATGAAAGCAACGTCGCTGCAAGCACAAAAATTAAAAAACATACAGTTGGAAAATATTCGTAGTATTCTCTGCTATCATTGTTGTTTTGGGTGTAATCATTTATACATTCTTGTATTTAAAGCATGACCCCTTTTTTTGACTAATCTCGACGGACGGCTACAAGGAATGAGCTTTCAGCATCCGCTCGGAACAGATCAGCTTGGTCGAGATGTGTTAACTAGATTATTGCTAGGTGGTCAACAAACCATTGGGTTATAGTTTACTGGCACTGGGTGTTGCTCTTTTTATTGGTATCCCTTGTGGCTTAATTTCGGGCTATAAACGTGGAATAGTTGATAAGATTTTTATGCGTATTGCCGATGGATTTTTGTCTTTTCCAGATACGATTGTCGCGATTGTACTAAGTGGTCTTCTTGGACCGGGGATTGGTAATTTAGTCCTTGCGATTGTATTTGTTAAATGGGTCAGTTATGCCCGTTTGGTAAGAAGCACAGTATTATCGGAATCTCAGAAGGAATACGTACTAATAGCAAAAATTAATGGACTTTCATCTAGGAAAATTATGCGAAAGCATTTATTTCCTCACATAGTGGGGCATGTACTCGTCCTCGCTAGCCTTGATTTGGGGAAGATAATATTACTCATATCTGCATTCTCTTATATTGGACTTGGTGTACAGCCTCCAACTCCTGAATGGGGTGCGATGTTAAATGACTCACGTTCTTATTTCCAATCAAGGCCGGAGTTGATGATTTATCCTGGTTTAGCCATTGTTGGGGTAGTGTTGCTAACAAATATGTTAGGTGATTATTTTTCGGGATACTTTTGATGTAAAGAAAGAGGTGCGGTAGTGATATTATCGATTGAACAACTCTCAATATCAAGCAAAGAAAAGAACATTGTTGATCATGTATCACTTTCGATGAATGAAGGAGAATGGTTTGCTCTTGTTGGTCAAAGTGGGAGTGGAAAAAGCCTGCTTTCACAGGCAATAGGACAATTGATTTCACCCAATTTAAAGGTTGAAGGCAAGATCATTTTTAAAGGTGAGGATTTGTTGACATTAAGACCAAAGGAAATGAGAAGCATTCGAGGGCGCAAAATATCTTATATTTTCCAAGATTATCAAGGCTCCTTCACTCCCTTTAGAACGATTGGTCAGCATCTTGACGAATACCAAAAAACACATGGAATTGATGATAAGAACCAAAGATTACAAAATTCAATCGACGCTCTGGAATCCGTTGGCTTAGATCATACATTGTCTAATCGTTATCCTTTCCAATTGAGTGGAGGGCAGTTACAAAGGGTTTCTATTGCAATAGCCCTGCTGTTGTCACCAGATTTAATCATAGCAGATGAAATTACAACAGCACTTGATAGTGTCTCAGGTCATAGAATTCTAGAGTTGTTGGCAGCCAGACAAAAGGATACAGGTTGTACCATTTTATTTTATCACACATGATTGGCGCCATGTGAGGCGGTATGCCAACCACCTTGCCATCATGAAGGGTGGAAAAATTGTTGAGAAAGGAAATAAGCATCGTATACTTGACCATCCTAGTCATCCTTATACAAAGCAGCTAATCTCAGCTGCACCAATTTTAGGAAAAGATCTACCATCAGGATTACAGAAGGTGGAGCCTATATGAGTCTGCTTACTGTTAAAGAGGTAACAAAGACATTTAAATCTGGAAAAATAGCAGTGAACAACGTTTCGTTTGATTTGGATAAGGGAGAATGTCTCGGGCTTGTTGGAGAAAGTGGTTGTGGTAAAAGTACACTAGCCCGTTGTTTATTAAGGGTTGAAAATATAGACAGTGGCTCAATCTATTTTAACGGTGAAGCGATTGAACAACTGAATGAACGTCGTTTGTATCCGTATCGTAAAAAAAATACAAATTGTATTTCAAAATCCTGCAGCTGCTTTAAATCCTAGGTTGAAAATAAAAGACTCATTATTTGATCCTTATGAACAGTTTTGCAGTTCTTTGAAGCTTAGCTATTTTTCATATAGTTCCAAGGAGCAGTTTATCCGTCAGTTACTTGACGCTGTTGAATTACCCTCAGAATTGGCTGATCGATATCCACATGAATTAAGTGGAGGACAGAGACAGCGTGTAACGATTGCACGAGCAATTAGTATTGAACCAGAACTCATTGTTTTGGATGAGCCAACTGCAAGTCTTGATGTGCTCTCACAAAAGGCTGTACTTATTTTGCTTACTGAGCTTCGGAAAACACTCAATCTCTCTTATTTATTCATCTCACATGATCTTGCTGCAGTAAGCCAAATGAGTCAACGAATTATAGTCATGAAGTCAGGAGAGATTGTTGACCAATTTGATGGAGAGCTTTTATTTAGTCAAGAACGTCATCCCTATACAAAAGAGCTGGTGTCAATATTTTAACTATATGTTTGTTGAGTCAGTAGTGCGTGCTATTGATGTACCTCTTTGATCTAAACAATGCCATTATCCTGCGTAAAAAGAGGATGATAGAAGGAGAATTATATGAAATCGGCAGTACCAACGTTAGAAATCAAAAATACGTGCAGCCATAAAGAATACTTGCATTTAGCTATCCCTCTCGTCATATCGGGAATCTCAACACCGTTACTTGGAGCAGTGGACACGGCTGTTGTAGGCCGTTTACCCGATCCAGCTTCCATTGGGGGAGTAGCAATCGGGGCCGTCATTTTCAATACCATGTACTGGCTGCTTGGGTTTCTGAGAGTCAGCACCAGCGGTTTTACTTCGCAGGCAGAGGGACTCAAGGATCAAAAAGAGGTCCTTTTATCCTTTTTCAGGCCTATGACGATGGCCGTTTTGTTTGGTGTATTGTTCCTGCTTTTTCAGGTACCAATCCTGCAAATATCCCTATACCTCATAGGAGGAAACGAAGCCGTTTCAGATATTGCAGCTTCCTATTTTTCTATACGGATTTGGGGGGCGCCCTTCGTATTATTGAGTTATGTAATGATAGGCTGGCTCATTGGGATGGGAAAAGTCCGGCTGGCACTCGCAACCCAAATTTTTATGAATGTACTGAATATCTTACTGGATTTTATCTTTGTGCTAGGTTTAGGAATGGGGGTTGTCGGGGTTGCCTTCGCAACGCTTATCTCTGAAGTGACAGCGGTATTGTTTGGGGCGATTGTCATCTTTCAGGGGGTCCGTACTGATTTAAAGGACCTCCGTTTGAGGATGCTAGTTGAACTCGAACCGCTTAGAAGGATGTTCAAGGTCAACCGGGACTTGTTCCTGCGAACGGTATGCCTCTTGGCGATGACTATTATTTTCACTTCAAAAGGAGCAAGCATGGGAGAAGTCATTCTCGCAGCTAACGCTATCCTTTTACAAATTCATTATATAATCGCTTACTTATTCGGAGGATTTGCCAATGCCTCCAGCATCCTTGTCGGCAGATCGATTGGTAGTAAGAATCGCTTGCTATACAAACGTACTTTTTACTTATCTGCTCAATGGGGATTGGCCTCTGCCATCCTACTTTCGCTCGTTATTTTATCTTGGGGACAAGAGGCGGTTGCCCTTTTCACAACAATAAAAGAGGTGCAGGCAGCTGCAAATGACCAACTTATCTGGATGGTAATTTTCCCAATTTTAGGTTTCTGGGGACTGCAGTTGGAAGGGATTTTCTCTGGTGCCACCCAAGCAGGGCAGATACGTGACTCCATCCTGTTGGCATTGCTCCTGTTCCTGCCGGTAATTTGGCTGACTACCCCTGTCTTGGGGAACACAGGAATCTGGCTGAGCTTCATCTTATTCAGTTCAGCAAGATCATTCTTCTTGTCTTTATATATACCGAAGCTGGAAAGGAATGGTTTTGGTAACAGAGTGAAAGATTTACTATCACACCAAAACATCCAATCTCCAAATTGATTTCACCAGGGACATGTATCATGTCCCTTCTACATCTATGTGGTGAAATTGGTGAAGTAACAAAACATTCGGATTCAGAAGGCACATACAAAGAAAATTTCTCGAAAGAATATGAAAAAGGGACTAAATACTACTCCCTAAAAGGAATAAGTACATAAGAAGCGATTGCCATTAAAGAAAAAGATGGAAAGTTTAGAAAAGCAGTTAGAGATAGGAAATACGGTGAGAAATAACGAAATTTAGGTAGGGAAACACCTAACCAAAAGGGGTTTCCCTTTTTAAATACGAAAAATCAACACTTAAATTTAACAGCCTTTTAAAAAAAGTAGAATGTGAAGAGGGCTTAACTTGTCTGTCGCTTATATAACAAGTTAATTAATCACGATTGACTGTGTTTTTTGATTTAAGAATAGGTTTGTCAATCGATTCAACGATTCTATCTTTGATTTCTGGTATAGGCTCATCTGTTCGTGTATTCCATATACTATATTTAATTGTATTGGGTGTGTCTGTGTTTTCATTGGGCATTATTCATCAACCTCGATTTTAGTTTTAATAGTCGGTTTGCTATACAAAATATAGAATGCTTCTAAAAAGATAGTTTAATTCTTTCTTTTATAAAAAAGTGATGAGCTAATAATACTAAATGAATATTAAACGATAGGAGGAATATGGCCGGCGGTTCAAAGATTTGAAAACTTCACCTGAATTTCTTTTAAAAACAAATCAGCAGCAGCGGAAAATACCTGATGTTTTTTCCAAACGATATTTAAGCCAGATTCAAGTCTTGGCTCTAGCGGTCTGAAACAAAGGTTACTATCACTAGACGTATTTACTATTTTATCAAGGGTTATGGCATAACCAATGCCCTCATCCACCATAATGGCAGCATTATAGGCAAGATTGTAGGTAGTCACAACGTTTAATTTATCATAATCTTCACCAAACCAATCCGCAAACTCATTTTTAGAATAGGTCTGTTTTATAGCCTGTCGTGAACAGATGACAGGAACATTTAATAGATTGACGGCTTGAATGGTATCCTTTACAGCAAGAGGACTGTCTTTCCTCATCACAACACCCCAAACATCTTTGGCAGGGATATCGATATAATTGTATTTTGATAAATCAGCGGGTTGAATTAAAAGTCCAAAGTCAAGCAATCCCTTGTCAGTATAGTCCTACAAAACAACTCTCCGCATAGGTGTAGTCCTATTAGTTTTATTAGAGGCTTTCAAACAAAGACGAGAAATGGGGGATTATATGTCACAGGATAAACAAGTTGCACTTGTCACCGGCGGGAATCGAGGAATTGGATATGAACTGATCAATCAATTGGCGTTAAAAGGTTTTAAGGTCATTTTAGCAAGTCGTAATCCAGAGATGGGTCATGAAGCTGCGCAAAAACTTATGGATTCCAATCTTGACGTTTCTTTTGTGGAAATGGATGTAGATAATCAAGAAAGCATCAGTCAAGCTGCGATTACAGTAAGTGAACGGTATGAAAGATTAGACGTATTGATTAATAATGCTGGTGTGTATTTAGATAAGAAGGAAAAGTTATTGGCTATGGACCCTGACATTCTGGAGAAAACAATGGCTACAAATTTCTTTGGTGTTTACCATGTGATCAGATCCTTTATCCCCCTCATGGAAAAACATGGCTACGGGAGAATTATTAATGTTTCCTCAGAATATGGGGCGATGAGCGAAATGTCTTATCCAGGAGTAGGAGCTTATAAGTTGTCTAAATTTGCTTTAAATGGTTTGACACGATTGGTTGCTGCGGAAATCTATGGTGATATCAAAATAAATGCAGTCGATCCGGGGTGGGTAAGCTCAGATATGGGTGGACCATCTGCTCCAAGAACACCAAAGCAAGCAGCACAGTCTATCCTGTGGTTGCGACGATTGGACCTGAAGGACCGAACGGGGGATTCTTCAGAGGTAGAAAACAAATCAAATGGTAACATTAAAAGTATCAGAAAAAAGCCGATTTTCAAGAGTGGAAGATTGGCTTTTCTATAACTTAGACATGCTGTACTCTTTTTCTTAAATTGGATAACAAATGGTTGAAACAATCTGTACTCATTATGATGTTAGTAAAAAAGAAGCGAGGCTTATTTCTTTAGAGGTTCTAGAAAAATTGGGCCTAGTTTCGGATCAGGTCAATAGAAGCTATCCATTTCAATTAAGCGGTGGACAGGTACATGGTATTTTTGGCGGCTCTTGGCTGCTCGTACCCATCTATCACAATACTGGGGTTTGGATCTCATTTATTTTATTTAGCCTATCACGGTCGTTTTTCTTATCATTATTTGTCCCGAAATTAACTAGAGCAAACTTTAGTTAAAATTAAAAAAGATTACATTGACAAGACTATATCATACTCTTACAATTGAAAATGATTATCAACATCAATTGGAGGCAACGATATGTTTTATACAAACAGTGGTCGGAATATTTTATTAACATCTATTTTTATTTTGTTATTATCAACAGTTTTACTTGGTTGTACAAATGCTAGTGATAAGGCTTCAACGTCCAAGAACGAGACGAATGAAAACATGCTTACGATTGCATGGCCAAGGGATGTCGGCACAATGAACCCACATGTTTATAACCCTTCACAATTATTTGCTCAATCCATGGTGTTTGAACCTTTAGTAAGCTACAAAGATGGTGGAGAGCTCAAACCGCATTTGGCTGAATCCTGGGACATTTCAGCCGACGGAAAGGAATATACATTTCATCTTCGTCAAAATGTAAAGTTTTCTGATGGATCAAGTTTTAATGCAGGAATTGTAAAAAAGAATTTTGATACGATTTTGAATAATATTAAAATACATAGTTGGTTGGGATTCCTTTCGAAAATAGCAAGTACAGAGGTAATCGACGAACATACGTTTAAGATGACATTAACGGAAGCATATTACCCAACGATTCAGGAGTTGGCTGTTGTTCGACCAGTTCGTTTCTTAGGTGAAGCTGGATTCCCTGAAGATGGTGATACTTCAAAAGGTGTCGTGGAATCAGTCGGTACAGGTCCATGGGTTTTGGATGAATATAAAGCGGATGAATATGCGATTTTTAAACGAAATGAACATTATTGGGGCGAGCTTCCAGAAGTAGAAAAAATTCAAGTGAAAGTCATTCCGGATGCGGAAACGAGAGTGCTTGCGTTTGAAAAAGGTGAGCTAGACTTAATTTATGGAGAAGGTGTTATCAGTTTAGACGCTTTCAAACAACTCGAATCAACTGATAAATATGAAACTAGCATTTCTGAGCCAGTGGCGACAAGACAGCTTGTAATGAATACAACTAGAGAACAGCTTTCCGATGAACGTGTTCGTCAAGCGTTACATTATGGATTTAATAAAGAAGCAATGGTGAAAGGAATCACTTCTGGACTTGAAGAAGCAGCTGAGTTTATTTTACCAACAAACTTGCCTTACACTTCCGATATTGATGTTAAGTCCATTGACTATGGTGTTAAAAAAGCAGAAGCGTTATTAGACGAAGCGGGCTGGATACTTCCCAAGGGGACAACGGTTCGTGAAAAAGATGGACAGCTGCTTGAAATAGAGATGATGTACGATTCTGCAGATTCCATTCAAAAAACAATGGCAGAAACGCTGCAATCCGAGTGGGCAGCCATTGGTGTAAAATTAAATATTGTTGGAGTAGAACTTGCGGTTCAAGTTCAGAGATTTAAAGATAATGAGTTTGATATTAACTTCTTTAGTAACTACGGTGCTCCATATGATCCGCATACATTTATAAACATTGTAGCAAAAGAAGGATTTGGATTTAATGAAGCCATTTCGGCGTATCCGAACAAAGCGGAATTACTCCAACAAATAGCACTGGTTCCTCAGACAACGGACGAAGCAGAACGTCAAAAGCTGTACACATCAATATTAACGTCACTGCAAGAGCAGGGAGCCATTGTTCCAATTTCATATATTAAGAAAACAGCGATTTATCAAAAAGATGTCACGAACTTCAATTTCTCTGCAAATCGTGACGAAAATCCATTCACAGGAATGAGCATCGAGCAGTAAGCAGGCAGGAGGCTATTATGGGCACTTATATAATAAAACGAATAATGTCCATTATCCCGGTTTTTCTCTTGGCCGCACTTCTAACGACTGGGATGATTCACCTTTCACCGGTGGATCCGGCCGAGGCTTTTTTAACAGCAGCCCATATCGAACTGACCGATGAGATTTTGGCCGAGAAAAGACATGAGTTTGGTTTAGATCAACCATTCTTCATTCAATATGTGAACACTATTATAAAGATATGCCAATTGGATTTTGGCATATCTTATGTTACGAATAAACCCGTTTGGGACGAGGTGGTCTACCGGGTTCCAGCGACACTTCAGCTCGCTCTAGGGAGTTTATTTATTGCGGTGGTTGTCAGTGTCCCTCTTGGCTTTCTTGCAGGAGTAAAGAAAAACAGCCTGATTGATCATTTTAGTCGCATTCTATCCTTTTTCGGGGCTTCTATTCCTTCCTTTTGGCTGGGGTATCTATTGATTTTTCTCTTTTCTGTAAAATTAGACCTTTTTCCGGTTGAGGGGTTTGGAACCTGGCAGCATCTTGTTTTGCCTTCCGTTACATTGGCACTTCCTTTAATCGCGATGTACACACGATTGCTACGTACTAGCATTCTTGAAAATTTACAAGAGCCGTATGTGCTTTTCGCAAGGACAAGGGGGATTAAAGAAAAAACGATTATGGCCAAGCATATCCTAAGAATTGCCATTTCCCCGATGATTACTGGTCTGGGGATGAATCTTGGGAAACTGCTGACTGGAACGATTATCGTTGAGACCGTTTTTTCTTGGCCTGGGTTTGGCCGTTATTTTATTGAGGCAATTTTTAACCGTGACATACCTATCATCCAATGCTATGTACTAATAGCCGCTAGTTTATTTATCCTTAGTAACCTAATGGTGGATTTGATTCAAATGTTCATTGACCCGCGCATCTCCAGGAAAGAAGGGCAACAACGATGATAACCAGTTTACGCAGGATATTTATAAGTCAAAAAGTGATTCCGACATGTACCATAATATTAGGAATTCTTTTTCTCATCACGATATTGGCTCCTTGGATCGCACCCAATGATCCGATTGCGGTCAATTTAGCTTATAAACTACAGCCTCCGTCCTGGGAATTCCCATTAGGAACTGATCATTTAGGAAGATGTAACTTATCACGCCTTTTATACGGGGGAAGAATATCTTTAGGCTTTGCCATGCTCATTTTCATTTCATCTTTAACGATTGGTTTAATCATTGGAACCTTTTCTGGATATAAAGGCGGCTGGGTAGATCAGGTTTTGATGAGATTTTGTGATGGTGTGATGGCGTTTCCTAGTCTTATCCTTATACTTGGTCTGGTTGGTATTTTCGGTCCTGGACTTCCACAGGTCATTTTAGCTCTGATGCTTGTGCAATGGGTATATTACGCAAGAATGTTCCGAGGAATGGTACTAAGTCTCAAGGAACAAAACTTTATTGCAGCGGCGAAAATAAGCGGTTCATCGCAATGGAAGATCATTAGAAATCATATTATCCCAAATGTGCTGCCGCCACTTGTGGTCATGGGTACATTAGAAATGGGTTGGGCCATTATGGATATATCCGCCATGTCGTTTCTTGGTTTAGGAGTACAGCCGCCTACACCTGAATGGGGAGCGATGATTCACGAAGGAAAGTCGTATATTCGGACGAACCCAGAATTAATGCTTTATCCAGGTTTGATGATTATGCTCGTGATTGTGACCTTTAATTTATTGGGCGAAGCGTTATCAGAACGTTACGGTGTAAAACGTCGATAAAAAGGAATGAGAATGTTGGGTACAGAACAGTCGAATGTGTTACAAGTGAGAAATTTACATGTACAGGTAAAAATAAAAAATGGTACTGCCACGCTGGTTGAGGATATCAATTTTGAACTGAAGCGTGGGGAGGTACTGGGTCTTGTTGGGGAAAGTGGATGCGGTAAAACGGTTACAAGTATGTCCATTCTTCAGCTTCTCAATCGGAAATCGACAACGATTGAAGGCAGTATCGTATTACAAGGACGCGAATTGAACGGTTTAGGGGAGAAAGAAATGCGTAAGGTACGCGGCAAGGATATCGCCTTTATTATGCAAAATCCGATGAATGCTTTTACGCCTGTTTTTACAATTGGCCACCAATTTATTGAAACCATTCGTTCACATACACCATGGAATAAGAAGCAAGCAACAGAGCTTGCAATTGAGGCGATGTACCATGTGAACTTACCAGATCCTGTTAAACTATTAAAGTACTATCCTTTTCAATTGAGTGGCGGTATGCTTCAACGGGTGATGATTGCGATTGCAGCGTGCTTACACCCTGCGGTAATTATTGCCGATGAACCGACAACCGCACTTGATGTAAATAATCAAAAGAAAGTACTGTACCACTTAGATAAAATTCGCTCTGAATATGGATCAGCCATATTATTAATATCCCATGATCTCGGGGTGATTTCCGAAATGGCAGATGAAGTTGCTGTTATGCAGAATGGTCGAATCGTAGAAAAGGCGGATGTGTTCCAACTTTTTGATCAGCCTCAGCATGAGTATACAAAAAAACTATTAAATGCACGCTCAACATTACATTTAGATGAAGCTGTCATTCACTTGGCTTGACCTATAAGAGGTGAAAAAATGAGTTTATTACAAGTAAAGGAAGTAACTCATAGCTATGGATCCCGAACGTTTTTCAACTGGCAAGGCAGTTCTAAAAAAATACTTTCTGACATTTCTCTCTCCATAGAGGAAGGTACCTGTTTGGGTTTGCTTGGTACGAGTGGTGCTGGTAAAAGTACCTTAGGAAGAGTGATTCTTGGTCTGGAACGACCGCAATCTGGACAGGTTCTGTTCCAAGGACATGATATTTATACCGCAGATAAGCATAGCCGGCAAAAAATTCGTCGTGATCTTCAGGCTGTCTTTCAGGACTCATATTCATCTGTTAATCCTCGAATGACGGCAGAAAGAATTATTGCAGAGCCGCTAGAAAACTATGAAAAACTAACAGTTGCTGAGCAAAAACGGACCGTTATTGAATTATTAGAAAGAGTAGGGCTAAGTGAAGCGGACTTGAAAAAATACCCTAATCAATTTAGCGGCGGCCAATTGCAAAGAATCAATATTGCAAGAGCCATCTCACTCAAGCCTAAACTTATTGTCTTAGACGAATCTGTCAGTAGTCTAGATATGGTGAATCAAGCCCTTATTTTAGAATTACTAAAGGAGTTAAAAGCAGACTTCGGGTTATCATATCTCTTTATTACACATGATATTAAAGCTGCCTATAGGATTAGTGATCGATTAGGTGTACTAGAAAAAGGAGAATTGATCGAGCTTTACGATGGTAAAAAACAGTTTTTTACTTCAGAACATCCTGTAGTAGATAAAATGAGAGAGTCCATGCTGGCCGAGCACCCACGTTTTCGTTCGGTTAGACGTGCTTAATTTAATAAATGATTTACACTTTTCCAAATGCCCCGATTTTATTACAAAATCGGGGCTATTGTTTAGAAGGGATGCACTTACATGAGAAGAGGTAAACCAGCTACATTTTAATATTCAAACAAATCATTTAGGCACGAGTATAGCTACAGCTTTTAGTCAAGTTACAGCGTCCAATAAGGTGCGTAATTATATCTTAAGAGGAAAGGACATTGCATTAAAACACATTAATGTTTTTAGTGAGTATTTGAGGAATAATTCACTTCCAATTCCGATGTCGTTTGATTACGAAGTAACGACTTCAATGGAATCTCCTTTATCAGATAAATTAGTAGATCAGGTTAAAATGGACATATAAAAGTAAAAAGACTTAAGAGCTGGAGAGAGAATCTCCAACTCCTATAATTAACCGTTCTTGTAGATTAATAGTTGTAATTATAATCATATGGAGGGTAGTCATCTCTACAACGGCGAACCCATCTACATTCAAGAACCCAACGACAGCGAGGAGGTCGAGGGGGATAAGGAGGATAGTAAGGCGGTTGTCCATAGGACTGTCCAAAAGGCTGTCCATCGGGCTGTCCAAAACGCTGTTGTCCATTTAAAGTATCAAGGTAATAAAATTGTTGTAGTTCGTTAGGATTCATTTGGGGTTGGTAATAGTAATTCAATAAAATCTCTCCTTCTAATAAATTCCCTATACATCAACACTATATGTTCTAATAATGAAATTAAATGGACTTATACCTAAAAAACGAGCCTGTTTTAGGCAATGAACTAAAAAATGTTTTAATGAATTCCGATGAATATCAAAAATATTTTTCTTAAGCGATTAAATCATATGCTGAAGAAAAAGTTTTATCTGGAAATTGGAATCAGGAAGAATCAATTAGTAAGCGGAAGTGGAATTGATAACAACAGTTATCAAACATTTTTTACATGATCTTTACGTTCTGCTACTTGAAATTTATTAATAAGTAAAATATTATATAAGCAGATAATTATATACCAATAGATAGATGAAGTTAGTTTCGTATGGGGGAATTGCATAAAAAGGACAACCCTGCAAAAAATAAATCAAATACTTTAATTAAACACTTTATAAGGATATTGTTATTTACTTATATAGTAAGGAGGATAAATATGTCAGAATCGGGCAAAACAGCAGTTGAATTAGAGCGTGCCGCCAATGTTTTAAAGTTATTAGGGGATAAAACCCGCTTAACAATGATAAAGCTTCTTGATAACCATGATTGTTGTGTTTGTGAATTTGTAGAAATATTTAAAACGAGTCAGCCAGCAATTAGTCAACATGTTCGCAAGTTAAAAGATTCTGGGCTGGTGAGGGAAACAAGAAGAGGGCAATGGATCATCTACTCTCTGAATAAAGATAGTGAATATTTTCCATTGGTAGAAGATATATTATTACATCTTCCAAACCAAGATTTTAAGTTAAAGGAATTAGAAGAGCAGGGTTTACGAATTTCATGTGAATAATTGGAGGTTTCAACATTGGTATCTACGATACTGGCATTATTGATTTTTTTGATTACACTTATTCTGGTTATATGGCAGCCTAGAAATTTATCCATTGGCTGGTCCGCTTGTGGGGGTGCGATTCTCGCTCTAATTGTAGGAGTGGTTGACTTCCAAGACGTTCTTGAAGTAACCAAAATTGTATGGAATGCGACCTTTTCATTTATTGCTATCATCATTATTTCCTTGATATTGGATGAAATTGGGTTCTTTGAATGGTCAGCACTCCACATGGCAAGAGCGGCTAAAGGCAACGGAATTAAAATGTTTGTTTATGTGAGCGTTCTTGGAGCATTAGTCGCAGCATTCTTCGCAAATGATGGGGCAGCACTAATCCTTACACCAATCGTCTTAGCGATGGTACGAAATTTAAAGTTTGAGGAAAAAATGGTATTTCCATTCATTATTGCTAGTGGTTTTATAGCTGATACAACTTCATTGCCACTAGTAGTAAGTAATCTTGTAAATATCGTTTCGGCTGACTTTTTTGGTATCGGATTTGCAGAGTTTGCCTCAAGAATGTTTGTTCCAAACTTATTTTCTCTAGTGGCTAGTATTTTAGTTTTATACATCTACTTCAGAAGAAACATACCTAAGAAATATGATTTAGGTCATTTAAAGAAACCTGTAGAAGCTATTAGAGATCAAAAGATGTTTCGTTTGTCTTGGGTGGTCCTCGCCATTTTATTAGCAGGTTATTTTATTAGTGAATTTCTAAATATTCCTGTATCTATCATTGCAGGTATAGTGGCTATATTCTTTTTATTTATGGGTAGAAGAAGCCATGCTGTCGAAACAAAAAGGGTCATTAAAGGAGCACCATGGTCGATTGTATTTTTCTCAATCGGAATGTATGTGGTGGTTTATGGCTTACGAAACGTGGGATTAACTAACGTCTTAGCCGACCTTATCCAAGTAACAGCCGACCAAGGATTATTTGCAGCAACCATTGGAATGGGTTTTATTGCCGCAATTTTATCTTCGATTATGAATAACATGCCAACTGTAATGATTGATGCTTTAGCCATTGCAGATACCAATACAAGTGGTGTAATTAGAGAAGCACTGATATACGCAAATGTAATTGGCTCTGATTTAGGTCCTAAAATAACCCCTATCGGTTCCCTAGCAACGTTATTATGGTTACATGTTTTATCGCAAAAGGGAGTTAAGATTTCTTGGGGAACTTACTTTAAAACGGGTATTGTTTTAACCATACCAACCTTGTTCATTACCTTAGTTGGTCTCTATATATGGTTGGTATTCATTTAAACATAATTTTATAGACAAAAAGGAGAATGCATCATGTCTAAAAAGACCATTTATTTTCTATGTACTGGTAACTCTTGCCGCAGCCAAATGGCAGAAGGATGGGCAAAGGAACATTTAGGTGAACAGTGGGAGGTAAAAAGTGCGGGTCTTGAGGCACATGGATTAAACCCTAACGCTGTAAAAGCGATGAAGGAAGCTGGTATCGATATTTCTACTCAAACATCTGATGTTATCGATCCAGAAATTCTTAACAATGCTGATTTAGTTGTTACACTATGTGGACATGCAGCAAATCACTGTCCTGTAACGCCTCCGCATGTAAAAAGAGTTCACTGGGGCTTTGATGACCCTGCAAAAGCGGAAGGAACTGAAGAAGAAAAATGGGCATTTTTCCAACGTGTCCGTGATGAAATCGGAGATCGTATTAAACGTTTTGCCGATACTGGTGAGTAAGAGAAATGAATTGCCAAGAGTTTTAGGCTCTTGGCTTAATCTATTTTATTCATATTAGCAATTACTTATATTGTTTTCGTTAGGAGAGTGTTTTTAATGAGTAAAGTAGTAATATTTGACCCAGCATTGTGCTGTCCCACAGGTGTATGTGGCCCTAGTGTAGATCCTGAATATTACTGCCCATGACTCCTAAAGGAAATATCTTAACAACAGCACACGGAATTGCAATTTGTTTTCACGATAGTTACTTTTTTTATCGGTCTAAATTTCTCAACTAACTTATGAAATAATGTATTTTTTTGAAAAGCTCCTACTCCCTGGGCATTTTGTTCATTTTTCTCAACTTCCTTTTGGCGTAATTTCATCAATTGATATACTTCATAATAATTAAACATGTTGAACTCCTCCTATTAATCAGATAATAATGGTGTTTTAATCAAAAAAAGTTGATTTAAAGCATAAAAAAATTAACTGCGAGTTGGTTTAAAGATACAGCATAGTTCATGGGACAATAAATGATTTAGTTCATCTTGGTTCAGTTCATAATAACTCCAGGTACCCCTTGTTTCTTTTTTGATAATGTTCGCATCTAATAAAATCTTTAAATGATAAGATAATTTCGATTGAGCCATATCCATTAGGGGAGCTAGATCGCACACACACATAGAACCGTTTTGAGTTAAAATATTCATGATTTGGAGTCTCTTTTTATCAGCAATAGCTTTAAATTTTTGTTCATATTTTTCAAACACTTTATCTAATGATATATCTTGTAATTGAATTTCTTCTTTCACCTTTGTCACCTGCTTCTTTTAATCAAATAAACTTGATACATTCATCATATATCCAATATTTTCATGTGTCAATTGGTTAAATCAAAAAAAGTTGATTTTATGAATTATAAATCAAAAATATTTGATTTATAAAATAGTTATAAGGGAGTTGTTATGAATGAAAATGCATGTTGGGATAAATGTTACAGATTTAAACAAGTCAATCGAATTTTATTCAAAGGTTTTTAATGCTGAGCCCGTTAAAGTAAAAACAGACTATGCAAAATTTTTACTAGATGATCCAGCTCTTAATTTTACATTAAACTTGAAGGACGCTGTTTCAGGGAACCATGTTGGACATTTTGGTTTTCAAGTGGAAAATTTAGAAGAAGTTCTTCAACATAAAGCGTGTTTAGAAAAAGTGGGCTTTTTTGCAAGGGAAGAGATGGATGTTAGCTGTTGCTATGCAACCCAAGATAAATTCTGGGTAACTGATCCAGACGGAAACGAGTGGGAGTTCTTCTATACCAAGGGCGATATAGAAACCATGAAAATGGAATCGGCATGCTGTGCAACCGAACCAGTAAAAGTAGAAGTCAATCCCTCATCCTCTTGTTGTTCATAATATTTGGAGAGCATATACCTCACTCACTTTTTTATTCCGCAAAAAAATTATGAGAAAAAGCAGACAGAAGATTAATGCTTTCTGTCTGTTTTTTATGCAGTCCAACGTGACTAGAAATTATCTTCATTAAAATCCGAAGAATCATTGTAATCGTACCTGATTCCGTCTTTAGCAGAAGTGATATTCTTATCAATCTGTACATTATCAGTTTTATCAAGTAAAAACTGTTCGACTTTATTTAATTCATTATTAGATTTCTCATCATTTGACTTCACCTATGGAAACCTCCTGTGAATAATTTTTTACCTACCTAGTATTCCTATAGAATGGTTAATTATGCTTGATGAGAGGAAGGAAGGTCTGAGTAGCTATTGCTCCTTTCTATCAGAATTCTTCAGTCTTTGTGTTATAAGACGTTTTCAATTTCTATCAACTGGCGATAATGATAAAAAGTATAATCGATGATGACAGCTACTAGGAGAAAAACCATGTATGAAATAACCGTAAGACTCCCAACGAAAAAGATCGAAAGAATCATTACACATCTATACCAAAAAGGCTACTACCAAACCTTTTATGAGGTTCCGTTAGATGTGGTCACAGACGCTAACGGCTATGCCTTTGTTGAGAAGAGGGATGAAACAACCGAACTTAATATCTATCTAAATGATTATATCGAAGCAAGGGAAAGACGTCAGTTAGTAGAATTATTGGCCATTGATGAGTCCTGTTTAGTCGTTAAGGAAGTAAATCAGTTGAATTACCAGCAATCGTTTGATGACATATTCCTTGAGGATGGATGGGTCATCACGACACCGGATAGAAGGAATCAGTACGAAAAAGAAAAGATGATTGTACTAGACTCTCAAGGGAATTTTGGTACAGGCTATCATGAAACGACAAAAGATTGTTTGTCCTTCATATTACAACAAGATTTTACAGGGTTGAGTGCTGCGGATATTGGAGCAGGTTCAGGCGTATTAAGTGTTGCTGCTGCGCTTAAGGGAGCAAGTACCATCGATACATATGACATTCAGCCTGTTGAACGCGAAATTCTATATCAGTGTGAATTAAATACTGTAAAGCCGGTAAATGTGTTTCAAGTTGATTTAATCAAGAATAAAAATCGAATCAACAAAAAATATGATTGGGTCTTCCTTAATATAGGAACGCAGGAAAATATCGATATCCTTAATGCTCAAAGACTGTTAGATTGCAAAGATACTACATTCTTAACGTCAGGTATGCTTGAATGGAATTTCCAACGCGTAGAGGATTTATTTAAAAATGCAGGATTCTCATTAGAGGAAAAGAAACAAAGTAACGAATGGGTGACATGCCTTTTTAAGGCAACTTAAAAAGATAATCATAAAGTAATCAAGCAGGTGTCAGAACTCCTTGTAGGGAAAACCACATGGAATTGTGACACTTTTTTTATACCGTGTTTTGGTGTTTTTTATATATGTAAGCGCATACATTATTACTATACAATGGAGGTGAACCTTGGATGTATATTTATGGGAAAGATTATATCAAATTTTTAAATGATCAAAGTACGGGCCTGTTAACGTATGACCAATGGAAAAATAAAAGCAGTCTCCAGGGCTCTGATAAACAAAATTCAACTGAGAAGGTCAAAACAACTAAATATACAGAGGGAAATTATACACCAAGCGTTTTTAATAGAAATATATAGTTTGATTATGGCAAATCGATCAAAGAAGCTCTAGCTAAAAATGCTAAATCATCGCTCTTTTTCAAAAAAATTAGTTGATTAAATCGAATGTCCTAATAGACCATAAAACACCCCGAAATTTTGATATATCAATGTTTTGGGGTGTTTCTTTGCTTGCAAGATAAGGTTGATTTGGTTAATTCAAATCTTTTAAATACCACGCATTCATAGCAGAATGGTCAGAACCCATTAGCGGTTCATCTAAAAGTGCAAATCCAAATTTTTCATATAACAAACATGCAGTTCTTAGTTCATGTGTTGTTTCTAAGTAACATTTTTCATAGTGGTTAGATGCAAATGACAAAGCTGTTTCCATTAGCTTCTTTCCAAGTCCCAGGCCTTTTGCTCTTGAACTTAAGTAAAGCTTTTGCAATTCGCAAACTTTATCATGTTCATTAAAAGGTGCGATTCCAATTCCACCAACAACTTCTCCGTCCATTTCTACTACCCAATACTTTGCATGTTTTAAATTATTATAATAGTGATGGAGGTCGTTAAGTTGTGGGTCAAAATAAGCTGTTCCAGGGATCGCTAATCCAAGTGATTTTAAAGAATCTTGTATGATTTCTTTTACTTTTGCGTTGTCTTCTTTTGTAACTTCCCGAATAATCATAGCTATCTCCTTCAATTAGTCTTAATTTGATGTTTTTCTACTTTTTAAACTCATTCAATCTTTCATAAGTATCAATAAGAAAATCATAAAACAGCTTTTCAGTTGGAAGAAGGTCACGTTCAGCAGGATAGATAACACCAACTGTTCGCGTGAGTCTCGAATCTGACAGCGGAATAACGACTGTAGATCGTGGTGTGTTATCTACCAATGTCATCTCAGGCATTAAGGCTACACCTAAGCCTGCGGATACTAACCCTTTTAATGCGTCAATATCTTTCCCTTCGAAGGCTATATTTGGTGAAAAACCCACTCCGTTACAGGCTTGAACCACTTGTTCACGAAATACGAACCCTTCAGGAAGAACGCAAAAGGGGTCATTCATTAAATCCCGTAATTGAATCGCTGGCCGGTCCGATAAGGGGTGATGAAGAGGTATGAGGGCAACGATATTCTCTGTGAAAAGAATATCCCCTTTAATCTTTTTGTCTTTTTCCAGATTAGGCATCGGGGCAATCATTGCCAAATTAAATTGGCCATTTACAACACCATCGATTAATTTGTAATAAAGGGCATTGCTCATTTGAAACTTTGCTTCTGGGAAACGAGTTCGAAAAGAATAAATGATGTGTGGCAATGTATGAGCTGCCATGCTAATCGGAAAAGCAATGCGAACGGTTCCTTTTTCTGGATTTAAGTATTCTCTAATTTCTCGCTTAGAATCCTCCATCAAATACCACACTTGTTTAATCCGTTCATAAAAAATTTTGCCAAGAGGGGTTAATTTTACGCTCCGTCCCTCACGAATAAAAAGTTCTACACCTAATTCCTTTTCTAAGTTGGCAATTTGTCTGCTAATGGCAGATTGGGCAATATGTAACGCATCTGCTGCCTCCGTTACATGCTCCCTTTTTGCTACTTCTAGGAAGTATTGAATTTGTCTTGTCTCCATTTTTTTACCACTCCACGTTGATGCGTCTAATGCATGCATTCATCAAAAATTTCGGAACTATTAATTATTAAATTATAAATTGTAAACACCTTTTAGAAAAGGAATTTTGCAAACTAAAAAGTTTACCATCCTCATACCAGATAACTTGCGGTTAAAACTAGTGGAATAAATGAATACTGCATGTGAAATAACAAGCAAAAGTAAAAAATTTAGGATTTATAAGATTACTAAACAAATTGCTTTTGATTTGGACTATGGTGTTCACCGTTTAATCGAGCGATTCATCAACCATAACAAAGTGATTCATTACAACCCTTAGACAAGATTAAAAATGTTTAGGTTCTGACTATTATGTAGAAGGGCACTTAACCCCTGGATATATTTCAACAATATAAAATCATATAAACATTGTACGGAAAAACGCAGCTAGAATCTCTTAAATTGAATTGTTTGTTATAAAAAAGATTAACTCATAATAAAGGAAACAGGTAACATCAAGGATTGTTTTGAAAGAAAAGCACATAACACATTATTGGATTTCCAAAGCTTAATAAATTATTATATCGATCTAATTTTTGTTTGCGCAATTCTGGAATATGGTTTCCCTAGGTCGAATTAATCATGTTAAATTAGGCAGTAGTTTGGGGGAGAATGGCGAATTC
>NZ_JAUSZQ010000007.1 GCF_030817695.1 Neobacillus niacini
TGAGAGTAATATTGTTGTACCGAACATTCTCTATAGTAACTTTAAAGCGAGTCAACAAAATGAAAAATGGGTAACGGATATTACCTACTTACCTTATGGCTCGACTATGATGTATTTATCAACGATTATCAACCTATATAACAACGAAATAGTAAAAACACTCGCTTCTTTCAGCCACACAAGAAGTCTGGCTTAACGATTTCCTTACCAAGGTATAGATTCTGGACTGCAGTTAAATCCGGTGCAAGAGTTGGCTCCTGGAAAATTGTACTAACCCCAAGTTCCTGAGCATGTTTTATGTCTTTGATTTCAACAACTTTTCCCTTTACTCGAATCTCTCCACTGGTCTTTTGGTATAACCCTGAAAGAATGAACTGAGACAAAGAAAGCAGTGATGATTACTGTGAAAGCCGCCCAGAATGAGAAAAGCGATATCTTTGGTTTGGGGAAGCAGTGAATCGTGCAAACCCGAAAGCGTGGGAGAAAATGAAGAAGGACTGGAGCCAAACGTTTGCTCAAAGCAAAGTAGACGTTAAGGTGGATGCATTCATCCGGAATTCCGGCATGCGGTTGAAACCATATATGTCGAAACAAGAGTAAAAAGAGTAACAGTGAAGGGTGGAAAGGTTAGACGTGGAAAAAGAAAGAATTAGCCCAGGTCAATTGTTTGCCTTAATGGTGTTGTTTACAACTGGTATCTCACTAGTTTATCCAATTGGGATTTCTTGGATACGGAGTGTCTGGCTCTCAGTATTAATTGCATTATTCGGGGCTGTGGTTTTATTTCAAGTTATTGTCTATTTTCATTGTAAATATCCCGATATGACATTAAGTGGTTATTCCAGAAAAATTCTCGGTAAATATATTGGATGGCCGATTAGTTTATTATATATTCCTTATTTCATACATACCGCTGCAAGAAACTTAAGGGATGGGGGTGACCTATTAGTCACGGCTTTATATGACCAGACTCCGCTATTAATCATAAATACTATAATGATCATTGCGGTTGTTTATGTACTGTACAAAGGGATAGAAGTGTTTGCGAGAATTGCTGAAATCTACTTATTGATTCTAATTGTATTAGGTGTTTTAGGTAATCTCTTGGTTCTATTTTCCGGCATAATCGATGTTAAGAATCTGTTACCAATAGTAGAAAAAGGGTGGAGGCCCATTTTGCACTCGGCTTATCCAAAAATATTCATATTTCCATTCGCAGAAATGTTTATTTGTTTTACAACTATTCTCCCCCATTTAAATAAATCCAAATTAGGAAAGAGAACTGGTGTTATGGCTATCATTTTCAGCGGCCTCTTATTAACCTTTACACATGCAGTTGAAATCTCTGTTCTTGGGTCTAATATGTATAGTCGGTCTACCTTTCCGTTATTGGTCACAATCAGCAAAGTGAACGAAGCCGATTTCTTGCAACGTGTGGATGCCATTGTCATCCTCACTTTGATTATCGGCGTTTTTTTTAAGATCGCCATTTTTTCTTATGCTGCTGTGAGTGTCTCTGCTGATTTATTCAAGATTCTAAATCAAGAAAAGCTGGTGCTGCCGATTGGAATCGTAGTCCTTTACATATCTATGATAGTAACAAGTAATTGGACAGAGCAAGTTCAGCAAGGGACATTCCTTATTACTTTTGTTTACCCCCTGTTTTGTGTCGTAATCCCTGTATTACTATTAGTGGTTGATCTGATTCGTAAACAATTTGGCCCGCAACATGCTAGTATTAACGCTGATGAAAAAAGTAAGTAATCATTTTCACACTTTTCTTGTTTTCCGCCTTTTTTTTTAAAATGAAACAATGAGTAGAATGGAAATGGTGGATAGTAAGGAGATAATGATAAGGTATTCTGGAAATGTTATAACCCAAAAGGGATTTTTAATATCACGAATAGCATTTGAAAATTTGATTCCCATGAGAAGATTGATTACGAAATTAAAAGTGATACTTAATTAAAGAAATAATGAGTAAGACTATTTTCATGGTATTAGTTCCACCTTTAAAAGTTGTTCATAACATTGGAATATCGGAAGGGACTTATAATGCATTCTTTCTCAAAAGATAAATTCTTTTTTGGCTGATAGGAAAGTATAACTTTCCTATCAGGCATAAGTGCAACTACGCCTATGTCTTCACCCTATGGGGCTCGCCAATCAGCCAGTTTTCTTTAAAATCAGATATAAAAAAAGCCTAATCTTTAGTAACCTTTTCTAATCCATGTTTTTTTATACATTATAGATGATTGTGGCGGGAAAACCCATATGGAGCCTTTAAATTAATATAATCATAATAATTTTTGAGAAGTGATAATAGTTCTAACATGCATAACACCTTTGCAAAATCGATAAGAAAAAAATTTTTACAAGCCGTTACGAATAACCCAATGGTTTTTCTGACTCCTCATATTGGAAGATAAGAGTATTTCGAAATAATATTCATAAAAAGTAATTACTGACAAAAAAACTAAACAAGAGTTCTTTAATGGAAAAGAACAACCTCGGAAAACCGCACGAAGGAAAACATACGTTCAGTTTCTTACTCTACTAAAAAGATGCTATTTTTATTGGAATGAATGATAGGGTTTTCCGAAAGAAAAAAATCAGTCTCTAGATGAACGAAAAGCTTGTCTGAAGGCGATTCGACGACAATTTCGTAATCGGTTTAAATTTGAGTGTAGAAACAGGAAAGGAAAAAAGAACAAAGATGGTTGGTGTGAGGGAGTCTTGCGAAGTATTTAAAAATTTTCAAAAGAAATGTAATCCATTACATTTCTTTTGAATTGTTACCGTGAAAGCTGAAAGACAGTGAAATTCGGGCTGTTCCCAATTGCAACCCAAATCCAAAATCAACTGCATTTTGCTATTAATAAAGCGATTATTTTAGATGAGGTTTTAAGGAAAGCAATTTCTCGCTAAAAGGGTCTAGTTCAAGGAGCAGATCACCGAGATGTGGTGGGTATAAGATAAGTTGGATACTACAAAGATGTGATGGGAGTATGAATACGGTTTAGGAAATCGGGGTTGTGGTTGACTTTAGTATTAAGACACCATATTAAATTACTCTTATTGGAGGGAAAAGTATGAAATTAGGCTATCAAACGAATACCTGGGGAGGCGTAGTAGGCCACCCAGCTGGAGTTACTTCTGTAAAGGATATCTATTATCTTGCAAACGGTTCAACAGAGGATGCACTTAAAGATATTGCTACAGCTGGCTACAAAGGTTTTGAAATTTTTGACGGGAATCTGATGCAATATAAAGATAAAAAAGAAGAATTTCCAAAACTGCTCGCTGATCTTTCTTTAACTTTAATAGGCGTATATACCGGAGGAAACTTTATTTTTCCCGATATTTTAGAAGAAGAATTAGCGAAAATTGAAACTGTAGCTGCACTGGCATCAAGATTAGGAGCGAAGCACCTAGTTGTAGGAGGAGGAGCAGTACGAAAGAACGGCATTTTAGAAAGCGATTACAAGTATCTGGGTGATTCATTAAACAAAGTTGTTCAAATTGCTGAAAAATACGCTCTCATTCCGAGCTACCACCCTCATTTAGGAACATGTGTCCAGTCACCAGAGCAGTTAGATAAATTAATACCATTAACCGAGATTTATTTATGTCCTGATACTACACATATTGAAGCAGGTGGCGGAGATCCAGTAGAAGTGATAAAAAAATATGCCAACCGTATCAAATATGTTCATCTCAAAGACTATCAAGACGGAGAGTTTTTACCGTTAGGCGAAGGACATCAAGCATTTGATGTACCTAAAGGAACAGTTGATGTTGATGATGAAATTACAACATTAGTAAAATTTGAAAACGGCGCAATTGGAAGCATCGAAGCAACACTTAATGCATGGGGACGAAATAACTTCTTAACATTTGAAATTCACGGTGAAAAGGGCTCGATCTGCTTTAACTATGAGCGTCGTGACGAGCTTCAAGTATGCTTCTCAGATGATTCAGGTGATGCAAAAGGCTTTAGAACAGTTTACACTGGACCGGCTCATCCATACGGAGAAGGATTATGGCCGATTCCAGCTTTAGGTATTGGGTATGGAGAAACGAAAATTATTGAAGCGTACGATTTCTTGAAATCTATAATTGAAGATACAGAGGTTTCTCCGAATTTCGATGATGGATACCAAATCTCCGTTATTAGCGATGCCATACTTGAATCGGCGGAAAAGGGACAATGGGTTAGTCTTGAAAAAACTGCTGTAAAAGTAAACTAAGAAACTACAACTCATTTCAAACCGACAGATGCAGTCTCCTGTCGGTTTATTTGGTGGTGAAATAGAATTAGTGTTATTAAAGTTAGTGAATATAAAAGGAGGACATCAATTTGTATGATTTACAAGAAATGGGGAAATATTTTCCTTTTGGCCTTTTGGTAGTAAATTATCAGGGAGACATATTATAAGGTAACCAGCTCTGTGAAAGTATGCTAAAAGTCAAAAATACCACCAAGAAATTAATACAAAATGTTTTGCCTGAAAGTAACATTATTAAAGTTATAAAAGAAGGGGAATTTCAAATATCCTCCTATAATTCTACTGAAGAAATGCCTTTAATGAAAATCTCTTTAATACCGGGAAAACTGGGCGTGATACTATTTCCCTAAAGAAGTTTAGTCAGGAATTTCTAAGTAAATCTGCGAAAGTTATTGAGTTAAAACAAGAAATGGAAGCCATCATGAATTTGAGTGGTGAATTAGTTACGATTACTGATGCAGAGGGAATAGTATTAAGGGTTAACAACGCTTGCGAGCAGATTATGGGTGTAAAGGAATATGATTTTGTTGGAAGGTCTGCTTTTACTTTAGAAAAAAACGGTGGTGTTATAAACGCTTCGTCAACAACACATGTAATTGCTCAGAAAAGAAAAATTACAATGAATCAAATAACTAAGTCCGGCCGTCGCTTAATTGTGGTAGTACACCCAATTTTTAATGATGATGGAAAATTGAATAGAGTAATTAATATTTCAAAAGATGTAACTGAAATAGATAACCTGCAAAAAAAATTGGAAGAGACAAAGAGTGTTTTAGATTACTATCGGCAGGAGCTTAGCATTCTGCAGACGAAAGATCAGGAGATAGTCGTTAAATCAAAGGCCATGGAAAAGGTATATGAACTTGCGTGCAGGATTGCCGATGTCGAAGCTACTATATATATTAATGGAGAAACAGGTGTTGGTAAAGAAGTAATGGCGAGAACAATACATAATTTAAGCAATAGAAAAGAAGCACCCTTCGTTAAAATACATTGCGGGGCAATCCCGGAAAGTATAATGGAATCAGAGCTTTTTGGTTATTCAAAAGGTACATTCACCGGCGCAAGTAAACATGGAAAAAAAGGGTTAGCCCTTGCCGCTCATAAAGGAACTTTATTTTTAGATGAAATCGGTGAATTGCCACTTAATTTACAAGCGAAATTACTTCAACTTTTACAAGAAAAACAGTTTATGCCACTCGGAGAAACAAAACCTATTCAAGTAGATGTCCGGTTTATAGCAGCGACAAATCGTAACCTGGAGGAAATGGTAAGGCAAGGAAGTTTCGCGAAGACTTATTTTATAAATTATTTGTTTTACCGATTACGATACCTCCTTTATCTGAAAGGAAAGAGGACATTCCGTTTCTCGCAAACCATTTCCTAGATATGTATGGTCATAAATACAATAAATTCAAAACCTTTGATCAAGAAGTAATTCACATATTCACAGATTATGAATGGAAAGGAAATGTAAGAGAATTACAAAACACTATTGAAAGACTAGTTCTTACTGTCCAAGCACAGCATATTGATTTAGGGCATCTTCCTGAAAATCTAACAAAGGCTATTTTCTCAAGTTAATAGAGGCAGTTCGACCAATTTAATAAAAATAGATGGTCATCAAGCATCTTTTGGTCGAAAACTGTTTTTGGAAAGAAAAATCAAACTCATTTGTTGGTATCTGGTCAATTAAAACACCCTCTCAAGAACAATTGATATCATCATTATTACCAAACATTCGTTCTTGATAAAAAACCTTCTGAGTAAAAGGGATATTCATAAAAATTAATATTGGAGGTAAATTTAATGATAGAAAAATAAACTGAGCTACAGCTACTGAATAAAAGCATTAAACATAAAAGAGTCAGGGCGGTAATTGTAAGTAAGAAAATGAAAGTGAAGTGAATAAGAATCTTAAACTACGTTTTTTTAAAAAATGTATAATTAATAATAATTTAATTAAGAAAATGGTTGATGTTTATTGAAGAAACAGAAACGATAATGCTTTTTTGAATATTTTTTATCTCTTGTTCCATGATTATTAATTTTTTAATGAAAATAAGTGATGTTGTTGACATCGCCCTGGTGAGTAGGTTAACTTGCAGGATTTTGTTCATGAAAGTTGAAGAAAAGTTGATTACCATTAAGGCTGGTCATCTACTTAAAGTAGAGCATATATCTATTTTCATCTAGCTGCTTAAGGATTCACAATGAAAAGACAGAGCTAAAGAGTATGTTTTCACAAATTGGGATATGAAATTAAGAAAAGGGGAGAAATTAGATGGAAATAAAGCCAATTGAAGAAACAATTATGGGATCTTTGGGTATTGAACTAGGAGAACTATCGGAAGATCGAGTAATAGCAACTATGCCGGTTCATGCGAAAACCCATCAGCCATTTGGACTGCTTCATGGAGGTGCCTCGGTAGTGTTAGCAGAAACTGTTGCCAGCATGGGAACATGGAATTTAATTGACCAAGAGAACGAAGCAGCAGTCGGTCTTGAAATCAGTGCCAATCATATCCGAGGAAAGCGGGATGGGATGGTGACAGCTGTGGGAAAGCCGTTGCATAAGGGTCGTACCACTATGGTATGGGATATCAAAATTTTAGACGAAGAAGAAAAACTTATATGTGTTTCTCGCTGTACAGTAGCCATAATAAAAAAGAAAAAGTAAACTTAGTTTCTTTGAAATTTAAGTTCTGTACAAAAAACATTCTATTAAATATATAATCTATATCAATGATTATTTAATTATACGAAGTCTTAGTATCATTTATGTAACAGCGGCTTTTGATATACAATGTACCTGGTATTCACATAACAATTTAAAACTCAGAAAAATCAAAAGGTGTCGATTATTAGTAAATAAAAAAGGTCTGTAATTGTGAAAAACAAGTATATCAGGAATATCGCCGACAAAAAGCGAAAAAATTATGTTTTTTGCGTTCTGTCGGCGATACCCCTACTAAAGAACATAGATTCTAGAACAATGTGTTTGAAGTAAGAAATATTTTTAAAAAAGAAAAATAAGATTTTAAAAGGGTAAAGTAAATTAATTGATTATTCTATTATCAAGGATCGTATTTTAATTCTACTTCATGGTGGATGATAAAAATTCTTTGATAGTTTTTACTTACTATTGTTTGAAAACGCTTTCTTAATTATTTTGTAATTTTGAAAGATTATTTAAAACATAGAATAGGGGGAATGAATAATGGAAGGTAAAAGGAAGTAGTCTATCTTCGGAAGAAGGGATTAGCCATCTATCACGTTGGCTAATGTGCTAGGAGGAGTCGTCTGCTGTTTTAGGTAATCCGGACTTAGACCTGGTTCTGCGACCAGGAACAAGTATCTTTTTCTTTACAATGGAATGATAAAAAAGGAGGTTTCCAACATGAGTATCGAACGAGGTACAGACGTTAGGAAAAATATTAAGGATTTTTTCGGTAATTTAACTCCCTCTGCTCTTGGAACTGGTCTGGTTGCTGCGTTGTTTAGCATTATGGGGCCAGGTTTAATTGTAATGAATGCAGCTAAAGAAGGGAATCTTTCTGTTGAGCAGGCCGTTTCCTGGTTGTTTATTATTTATACAGCGGGAGGTATATTTACAATTATCTTGTCACTCCGCTATCGCATACCAATTGTGGTTGCTTATAGCATACCTGGTGCTATTCTAATAGGTAATGCCTTAAAACATATTCCTTTTAATGAGGCAATTGGTGCATCTATTGTTGCTGGAATAGTGGTTACTATTCTTGGAATGTCAGGTTTGATCAAGAAGGTTATAGAATTAATTCCTCTCCCGGTCATGTTAGGTATGATTGCTGGGGTCCTTCTCTCTTTTGGTATTAAAGCAATTCAGGCTGTGGTAGAGGCACCAGCCGTTGCAGGGAGTTCCTTTGCAGCATTTTTCCTCTTGTTAGCGATGAAAAAATTCTCAAAAAAATTCCCGCCTATTCTAGGAGCAATGATAATAGGAGGGGTAGTCGCTGCAGTAATTGGTCAGACAAACTTTAGCTCGATACAACCTGCACTTGCACAACCCATCTTTGTAATGCCTCAATTTAGTATACAGGCTACTTTAGAACTCACGTTACCCTTAATAATACTTATTATTGGTGTTCAGAATATGCAGGCTGTCGGGGTGCTTTATGCTACAGGATATAAACCTCCTATCAATGCTATGTTTACTCTTCCAGGTATTGGTACAATCGTTAACTCTCTTTTTGGAGGACATCCTACTGTTATAGCTGGACCAAGTACTGCTATGGTTTCTAGCGATGCAGCAGGTGAGGATAAAAATTTAAGATATGTAGCAGCAACTTTTGATGGATTTCTTTGGATTTGTTTTGGTTTAGTAGCAGGGATGGTTATTGCAGTTTCGACGGTTGTTCCTAATCAATTGCTCTCCGTGCTCGGTGGTCTTGCTATATTTGGAGTGTTTATAAGCACATTTGCTGGAGCTTTCAACGGGAAATTTAAAAATGGAGCCATGGTAGCATTTCTTATAGCTATTTCTAATGTAACCGTATTTTCAGTTGGTGCCGCTTTCTGGGCTCTATTGGTAGGATTTGTCGTTTCTTTATTACTTGATCAAGAGGACTATAGAAAAGCAAAAAGTAAAATGCAGACAGAAAATAAAAAAGCAAAAAGTGCATAATATATAGGCTTTATAATTTTTTAAAAAAGCGGCATTCAACCCTGGACTGTATCCTTTAAAATGGACAGTTTAATAAACAGGAACTTGCTACTAGAAGGTGATCCCAGGTATTCAACCGGGGTCATTTTTTAATCTCCATTGGTATCTCTCATAATTACAATCGTAAATATATACGTCTGCTTTTTTCTGTAATTCCTTTAGGTTCTCACATGATTTATGATCATTTAAGATGACTAAAGAAAGATTCTATTGGAGCGTTATCCCAACAGTTTCCTTTCCGACACATGATAGTATTAACTTTAATTTTTTGATCTTCTCTTGAAAGAGAGGATGGGTGTAATGAAAACCCTAGCCAGAATGAAAATGACATCAGGGTGAAACTGTTCACCTATAGCTTCTTTCAACTTAATCAATGTTTTATAGACAATATCTAAAGAACTGGATAGATGATAGGTAACCATTTCTCGTGTTGCCCTATCTTTCACACAAGATAACTTTCCGTCCCTTTCCGTAATAAAGATACGTAATATCCGCCAATAACACTTTACCTGGTTTTTCTTGATTAAACTCAAGGTTTAGTAAGCTATGGCATGTACGGTGTTCTTGGGTGCTTTACCCATTTTTCGATAAGGATTCGCACGTCTAATCTTCGTTAAAAGGTGGTATTCAAAAAGTGACTATTCATTAATATAAGAAAATACATCCTGTTATTTATAAATCTAGTATAACGAAAAGAAAACAGATCTGGTCAAAAACATTCAATGTTTGAAATAATAAGAAATATTTTAAATGATTAAAACAAGATTTTGAAAACAGAAAGTAAGTTTATCGATTATTATGTTATTAATGAAAGGTGAGATCAACCTAAACGCTCCATAAATATTTAATACTCTTTTTTAACTTTTTTTCATTAATGTTTGTAACCGCTTTCTTAAAAGTTTTTTAAATTTAGAAAATTATTTAAAGATAGAATAGGAGGAGTTAACGATGGAAGGTAAAGGGAAGTTGAATTTGCCAGCAGGTATTGAACAGTCTTGGGATGTGTTATTAGATTCCGAGGTGCTTAAAAGATGCATTATGGGGTGCAAAAAATTAGAGCTAGTAGAAGAAAATAAGTATGAAGCTGATATTTCTATGGGTGTTGCAGCAGTGAAGGGTGACTACTCTTCTACTATTGAATTAGCAAATATTGATAAACCTAAATCTTATCGAATGATCGTAAAAGGTGAGGGCGGTCCTGGAAGTATTGAGGCTGTCGCAGATATTAACCTTGAATCAGTAGATGAAAACACAACTGTTCTTCATTACACCTTTGAAGCAGAAGTGGGAGGAAAAGTTGCGATGGTCGGTCAACGAATGCTAGGTGGCGTAGCCAAGTTGGTCATTAAAGACTTCTTTAGTAAATTTGGGAAAGAATTAAAAAAAGCAAACGTACACAGTTAATTAAATAATTAATCAATAAAGGGGAGAAGGGAGAGATTTTTTATGAATTTAGGTACATTATTGGATTTTGCGGTTGAGCGCTATCCAAACCATATCGCTCTAGTTCAAGGACTAAAATCTTATACTTATGTCCAATTGCAAAATGAAGTAGAAAAAGTAGCTGCTTCTTTGCAGCGTCTAGGCATTCAAAAGCAGGACCGTGTTGTCGTAATCTTAAAGAACAGACATGAGAATGTTATGGTTTACTGGGCATTACAAAAGATCGGTGCGATCTATACTCCAATAAATCACCGCTTATCTGCTAAAGAGGTCGAGTATTGTGTAAACGATGCTGAAGCGAAAGCGGTCGTCTATGAATTAGCAAGTCAAAATGCTGTGTTAGGTTCGAACTTTGCTGAAAGGCCAATCTTGATTGGTGTTGAGAATTACAATGGTGTAGATATTTCTTATCCTGAACTAGTAGACAGAAGCCCAAGAAGTTATCAAAAGCCAACTTTAGATGAAAATGATATTTCGATTATGCTTTACACATCTGGAACAACAGGACGTCCAAAGGGTGTACCACGAACCCATAGGAATGAATATGCCTCAGCAATGGCACATATCGTCCAAAACCAGTATCAGTTATGGGAAAGCACGTTAGGAGTAATGCCGCTTTATCATACAATGGGAGTTCGTTCGCTGCTCTCAATAGCTTTTTTAAATGGAAAATTTGCCCTTTTACCAGAATGTGACTTTGATGCTGGTGAGGCGCTTGAAATTGTACACAAAGAAGGAATTTCTTCCCTTTATTTAGTGCCGACGCTTTATCATGATATGCTAACACACCTAGATTTTGACAAGTATGACCTTTCTAAGCTTGAAAAAATCGGTTATGCCGGTGCAGCAATGACAACGACATTAGTAAATCAATGTATGAGCTTACTTAAACCAAAACTGTTTGTAAATCATTACGGCAGTACGGAAGTTTATACGTTTACCATCTGCCCAAATGTTCATGAAAAGCCAGGCAGTGCTGGTAAACCTGGTATACACCAAAATATTCGTCTGGTAAAAGCAGATCCAGATGGCCATTCTACTCCTGATGATATTGTTGGGAAAGAAGAAGTTGGTGAAATTATTGCAAACCTGGATTCCATTGAAGCATTCAAGGGGTACTGGAATCGCCCTGATGCTACTAATAAAGCGATTCGCGAGGGCTGGTATTTTACAGGGGATATTGGTTTTATTGATGAAGACGGCGACTTATTCGTTGTTGGCCGGGTTGACGATATGATTATCTCTGGAGGAGAAAACATTCATCCATTAGAAGTTGAAGATTGTCTGACTCAACATCCTAAAGTTTTGGAAGCTTCCGTTATTGGGGAGCAGGATGATCGCTGGGGACAGATCGTATCAGCCTATATTGTTTCTAAAGACGAATCAGTTACAGCACAAGAACTGGATGAATTTTGCAAGAATCTTCCCAGTTTATCTAATTTCAAAAGACCTCGTAAGTATACGTTTGTAAAAGAAATTCCAAAAAGTCCTGTAGGAAAAATTCTTCGCCGAAAATTGCGTGAAGGTGATTTTGATGCGCTGCACAATCAAAGTGAAACTATCAGCAAATAAAAATCTTAAAATAGAAAAGGGGAAATAACAAATGACTATAACAGAACAAACCTATGACCACATTCGAGTAGAGAAAAATGTAGAAAAACAAACGGCAACAATCGTGTTCGATCGTCCAGAGAAAATGAATTATATCAGTATGCTCGGCAGAGATCAGCTTACAGAAATTTTTGCTGGTTTAAATCAAGACGATGAAGTGCGTGTCATCATCCTCAAAGGAGCAGGTGATGTATGCTTCAGTGCAGGAGGAAGCATTCCTGAATTTATGGCGACACATCAAGAAAAGCTTTCCCATTTAGCAGAGAACGTTGCTGCTCCTGAGCGTTCTCCAAAACCTGTCATCGCTCAGCTCCAAGGGTATACGTTTGGTGTAGGACTAGAACTTGCGATGGCATGTGATTTCAGAATCGCACGCGAGGATACGCTGCTTGCCCTTCCAGAAATGAACCTAGGAATGATCCCAGGGAGCGGAGGTACACAGAGAATTGCAAAGGTTGTGGGCTTAACAAGAGCAAAGGACATGATTATGCGTGCAAGAAAAATTCCTGCTGATGAAGCGTATCAATGGGGTCTTTTAACACAAGTAGTGTCCAAAGAGGACCTTCAACAAACAGTAGATTCACTAGTTGAGGAGCTTGTTCGATTTTCTCCGATTGCCCAGCGTGTCGCTAAAGAAGTGTTAAACGCCTCTGAAGAAAGTCCGTTAAGTGTTGGATTGAAAATGGAAGGGAAAGCATACGGTCTCTTGCGTACAACAGAAGACTTTAAAGAAGGCGTAGACTCGTTCGTTGAAAAGAGGAAACCTGTTTTTACAGGAGTGTAATAAAGAGATAATCACCGGCAGAGGATGCCGGTGATTATCTCTTTATAAAGGGAGTTCAAAAAAAGTTACTATTACAATTCATGTATGCTTCAAGGGGGTTAATAGAACATAGATAGTAGAAGGAGTGTTGGCATGCAGCTAAACAAGGTTTCTGAAAACAAGAAAGGGTTTTCAAGTCATTTGAATGTAAATACTATTAGTGCAGGAACGATGGCAGCAATCTTTGGCTGTACTGGTCCGTCATTAATTATAATAAACGGAGCAGCAAATGGTGAATTAACTCAAACACAGATGATTTCTTGGTTATTTGCAATATATTTTTTTGGTGGGGTTTTAGGAATACTCATCTCCCTGAGAAATAAACAGCCGATTGCTGGCGCTTATTCAATTCCTGGTGCTGTGCTTGTTGTCGGTTCATTGTCAAACTTTTCTTTAAATGAAGCTGCAGGTGCTTATTTAGCGGCAGGGATCATTGTATTTATTTTGGGGATTACAGGGGTTATCGGTAAAGTGATGCACTGGATTCCGGTTCCAATTGTTATGGCGATGATTGTTGGAGCAATGATTAGTTTTGGGACAGAGATGATTGCATCACTCGAAAAAGCACCAGTCATTGCAGGTTCATCAATCCTCGTGTATCTTCTCTCATTCCGTTATATAAAAAATTTTCCCACCCATTTTAATGTCATTAGCAGTTGCTATCGTTTTATCGGTAACAATGGGAGAATTCAAAGTGAGAGATTTGGAATCAGTTTTTATCGTACCTCAGCTAGTTACACCATCGTTTAACATTGATGCGATTATTTCAATCGGTATCCCACTTGCACTATTAGTAATTGGTGCTGAAAACGCTCAGGCTACAGGTGTGTTAATGACACAGGGATATAAACCACCGATTAATGAGATGACCATTTTAAGCGGCATTGGCGGGGTTATTACGTCTTTTTTTGGAGGACATAATGCGAATATAGCGGGGGCAATGACAGCAATCTGTGCATCAAAAGAAGCTGGTCAAATGGAAGGAAGATATGCAGCAGTCGTTGTTTGTGGTGTGTTATTTTCAACATTTGGACTGTTTGCAGGTTCAGTCATACCTTTTGTAGCTGCAATGCCGAAAGTATTAATCAGTACTGTTGCTGGACTGGCTGAGTTCTTTTAAGTTCATTGCAGGAAGCGTTTTCTAAACCTCACTTCCAGGTTGGTTCATTTTTTGCCCTCATCATTGCGATGTCAGGAATCCATTTTTATGATGTAAGCTCCCCATTCTGGGCGATATTAGGCGGTGTTGCTATTTCTCTGATCATTGAAAAAGCTGATTTTAAAGCCACCCGTGATCATCAAAACGTAAAAGGTGCAGATTCTAAAGTATCTCATGGAGTGTGAAATAATAAACATTCCCCAGGTTCTAGAAGTATGGAGGGAATGGTTGAACACAGACAGTATGTCACTTATGAAAAGAATAAAAAATTAGTAGGAGATTTATGGGGAAAGAGAGGTGGATGTCATGCAGGACTTTTGGTCTCCAGTCTTTTTATCCGTAAAAGTATTTATCGTAGCAGTCATTTTTACGGCGTTTTTTGGAATTTATGCGGGAAAATGGTTATCTGGAAAGTTATTTAGAGGGAAAATCGTACTAGAGACAATATTGATGATTCCTTTGGTGCTGCCTCCTACGGTTGTGGGGCTGATATTAATTCTCTTTTTTGGCAACACAAGCTTTATAGGTAAAACGCTTAATTTCTTTCAATACTCCATTATGTTTACATGGTGGGCGGCTGTTATCTCTTCCATTGTGGTCGCCTTTCCGTTGATGTTTCAAACCGCTAAACAGTCATTTTTATCCGTAGATCGAGATATCACGAATGCTGCCTACGTCGATGGGGCAGGAGAGTGGAAGGTGTTTTGGAAAATAGAAGTACCGCTTACTTTAAAACAGCTCGCAGCAGGTATCATTTTAAGTTTCACACGCAGTTTTGGTGAGTTTGGTGCAACCTTGATGTTTGCAGGCAATCTTCCTGGAAAAACCCAAACTGTTCCTGTAGCTATTTATATGGCGTATGAAACTAGTGACATGCAAAAGCTTTGGCTGTGGGTGGCCGTGTCCATCGCCATTTCCTTCCTCTTTTTATGGATGAGCTCCTGTTTAAAATAAAGTGAAACTTCTTTCATTGGGGCTTTCAACGTATAGAGGGAATGAGACCATATCCCCCGTAAGGGTTCAGTGTTTTGGATGATGGCCTAGTTCAAGTACCTGCACTTGATAGGAGAATGTTGAATTTGAGGTGACAATCATGAAACATTTATTAATACATGATCATTTGAACCGTCCATTGCGTGATTTGCGTATTTCCGTTACAGACCGCTGTAATTTCCGGTGCACGTACTGTATGCCTGCAGAAATTTTCGATCAGGATTATGTATTTATGCCAAAGGAACACCTTCTCACATTTGAAGAAATTGAGCGGTTGGCAAGAATTTTTGTTCAGCTTGGGGTGAAGAAAATTCGTTTAACAGGCGGTGAGCCTTTATTAAGAAAAGATTTGACTGTTTTAGTCCAGAATCTGATGAGGATTGATGGAATTGATGACATAGGGTTAACGACAAATGGCGTTTATCTAGTAAAGCACGCTGCTGATCTTAAAAAGGTTGGTTTAAAGCGGGTGAATGTCAGTCTCGATGCAATCGATGATGAGTTATTCAAAAAAATAAATGGACGCGGTGTCAGCACGAAAGCAGTTTTAAAAGGAATTGAAGCAGCACGTAATGCAGGGCTTGAAGTAAAAGTGAACATGGTTGTGAAAAAAGGGATGAATGACCATGAAATTATTCCGATGGTTTCCTATTTTAAAGAGCAGGGCATTACATTACGATTCATTGAGTTTATGGACGTGGGAAGTACGAACGGCTGGAATTTTGAACAAGTTGTTTCCAAAAAGGAAATATTCGATAGGATTCAAGCTGTCTATCCGCTTGAGGCGCTGGAACCTACCTATTTTGGGGAGGTAGCAAAACGTTATCGTTACGTGGGAACAAAAACGGAGGTTGGCTTCATTACTTCTGTTTCGGAATCATTTTGTTCAAGCTGTACACGAGCACGCATTTCAGCCGAAGGAAAACTGTACACATGTTTATTTGCGGCAAAAGGCTTTGATTTGAGGGAAGTGGTCAGGTCAGAAATATCAGACGAAGAAATAGCAAATGCCGTTACGGAAGTTTGGAATAACAGAAAAAACCGCTATTCTGATGAACGAACGGAAGAGACGGTGAAAAACCGGAAAAGAATTGAAATGTCTTATATTGGCGGTTAATAAAAAAAACGTGTCAACAACATCAATGGCACAATCCTTTTCACGAGTAGGCAAAGATCATACGGGAAGGAATGATTGGAGTTGAACAATAGATATTCTCGACAGGAACTTTTTTCATCGATTGGAAAAGAGGGACAGAAAAAGATAGCGAACAAGCATGTGCTCGTAGTTGGGGCAGGAGCATTGGGAACAGCCAGCGCAGAAGGCCTCGTAAGAGCAGGAATCGGCAAGCTGACAATCGTGGACCGCGATTATGTAGAATGGAGCAACCTTCAGCGCCAACAATTGTACGATGAAGAGGATGCAGGAAGGAAAATGCCAAAAGCTATAGCGGCGAAAGAACGCTTAAGTAAAGTAAATTCCTTTGTTGAAATTATTCCACATGTGATCGATGGTACAGCTGAGAAATTGGAATTGCTTTTGCCTGAAGTTCATCTCATCTTGGATGCAACGGATAATTTTGACACAAGAATGATGCTCAACGACCTTTCGCAAAAACATGATATTCCTTGGATCTATGGAGCATGTGTCGGTAGTTACGGTATGAGCTATACAATCATTCCGGGAAAAACGCCGTGTCTACATTGCTTGCTTGAACATGTACCCGTTGGAGGAGTGACATGTGATACAGCTGGCATTATCAGTCCTGCTGTCCAAATGGTTGTGGCTTACCAAGTGTCAGAAGCGATGAAAATATTAGTAGAAGACGAAGAATTGTTAAGGAAAACCCTTGTGTCTTTTGATTTATGGAAAAACCAGCATACTGCTGTGAAAGTTGGAAAAATGAAAAAAGCCACATGTTTATCTTGTGGTGACAATCCGATTTATCCGTTTCTTTCATTCGAAAATCAAATGAAAACGGAAGTGTTATGCGGGAGGGATACTGTTCAAATTAGGCCGCCGAAATCAGTTCAATATGAATTGAAAAAGCTTGCGGATCAGCTGTCACATGAAGGGAAAGTAGAACAAAACCCGTATTTGATATCATTTACAGTTAAATCTTTCAGGATTGTTATTTTTCGGGATGGCCGGGTGTTTGTTCATGGCACGAAAGATGTAAAGGAAGCCAAAACGTTATACCACCGTTATTTAGGATAAATTTGAAACAATGAGGAGAATGATAGAATTACGATTGTAGTGACTGTTGCGGTACAACATGTGATGAACTTTGCAAACGAGAACCAAAAAGAGGTTCTTATTTGTTTCGAGGAAGATAGATTGTTAGATTATTTGGTTATTCGTTAACAAATATAGCCCAAATTCTAACATACAATTGCTCAAGGAGAGGATGAAATAACGCCGTGGATAAATCATTATTCGAAGTAATTAATAAACCTATAAATGTACAGAAAGTGATTGATAGTGTCGTAAGACGAGAAGCAGGAGCGGTGACAACTTTTATTGGTACGGTAAGGGAAATTACGAAGGGGAAACGAACATTGTATCTAGAGTATCAAGCGTATCAATCGATGGCGGTGAAAATGCTTGAAAAAATCGGAACAGATATTAAAGAGAAATGGCCTGAAGCGAAAACGGCAATTACCCATCGAATAGGAAGACTGGACATTTCCGAAATTGCCGTCGTTATCGCTATTTCAACTCCACACCGAAAAGACGCATATGCTGCGAATGAATACGCTATTGAACGCATAAAACAAATTGTCCCTATATGGAAAAAAGAGCATTGGGAAGACGGTGATATGTGGATCGGCGATCAGCTCGAACAAAAACCGTATCAGAAAGGGAGACCGGAAATGGGAGAAAATGAATGATTACTGTTTTATTATTTGCCCATCTGCAAGAACAGTTAGGAACAGATAAAATTATGATCAATAAGACAGAATTAACGGTTACAGCGTTAAAAGAAAAATTAGAAGAAGAACATGGTTGGAATCAAGGACAGCCCTTCATGATTACAATCAACGAAGAATATGCGATTGATGAGGACTTAATTAAAGAAGGTGACATTGTTGCTCTGATCCCTCCTGTCAGCGGAGGATAATAAGTTGAATATTTTTAAAATCAAATTGATCTGGTGCAAACTTTTAAACTATAGGTAAGGAATCTATAAATTTTTATAGCAAGTAGATTTTGTATAAGAACCTTTAATATTGCTTAGAAATCTTATTATAGTTTGTATATTTGATAAATTTTTATAATACTCATCTTAAAAAATTAAAACAGTTATGCCTGAATTATTTTTATAATTAAGTTCAAAATAATATGTTTAATAAAAAGATTTATAAGTAAGGGGGGATCTTTTGGCTGAACTCTTAATTGTTGATACAGACTCTAGTAGTATAAGTGATATACGTCATATTGTTGAAAACAGCGCCTATAGTTTTCTTCGTATTTATGAAGCTAATACCGCACAAAGGGCAATGTTGATGCTTAAACAATCCCGTCCAAGTGCGCTTTTGTTGGATGTTTCACTTCCTGATATGGATGGGATAACTTTGGGAAAAAATGCACTGCAGCTTTATCCGGATTTATCTATCATTGTAATTACCGGTTTAAAAATGTTTGAAATCGTCCAATCAGCAATTAATGCAGGTTTTTCAGCTTATTTATTGAAACCGCTTACTAAAAATCAACTTTTGGACACATTCGATCGTGTTTTAAAACCTGTAATTAAAAAGGAAATAAATGAGACAGTGAATGATGAAGACAGCATCAATTTTGACTTAAGAAAGCCAATTCAAAGCGCAGTGCAGTACATTCAGTTACATTACAACGAAAGTCTTACTCTTAAAAATATTGCTGATAAAGTTTATTTAAGTCCATCGTACTTTAGTAAATTATTTAAGGAAGAAATAGGGATGACTTTTGTCGAATACCTATCTTGGATTCGTGTTCATAAGGCAAAAAATATGTTAAGAATGACTTCACTACCAATTGACGTTATTGCTAATAATGCAGGTTTTGCTAATTCTAGTTACTTTGCAACAACATTTAAAAAAATAGAAGGGAAAACACCAACTCAGTATCGTGAGCATTTTTTCTGGGATCAGACAGAAAAAATATAAATGAATATTGTAACGTTGACAAAATTTTAAAACTTCAGGAGGGGTTGTTGTGTTTACAATAACAAATGAGATGGAAAGGTGTGGTCGAGAGAATAAAAGAGGCGTCATGGCCACCGTCATTCGCGTAGAAGGATCAGCATATCAGAAAGAAGGGGCAAAATGCTTTATTGCTGAGGATGGAGAGCTAATAGGCTTGTTAAGCGGGGGATGTGTTGAAAGCGATGTCATTGAACACGGAAAAGAAGTTTTACAAACTGGGAGGCCCAAAAAAATCTATTATGATTTCAGAGATGAAGTAGACCAAATTTGGGGGCTTGGAGTAGGTTGCAACGGCGCGATAGAAATTTTTCTCGAACTATATGATCCCATCGGTCATCCTGAAAAATGCGAGTTAATGAAAGCAGCTTTTACAACAAGTAAAACAGAAATAATTGCAACGATTACAGCATCTAACAACGAATTTGAAATCGGCGATAAATGGATTGTTTCTGTTAAAAACGAAGTTATTTCTATTAATCGGTTTGAAGTAAAAACCAATCCCTACTCCAAATTATTAAAGGGAAAATCAATGCTTGCTTCACTGAATAATAACACTGAGGTATTCTTTGATTATATTGATCCCGTGCCTACACTGTGCGTTTTTGGAGCTGGACCAGATGCTGCGCCATTGGTCAAGACAGTGAAAAACTTAGGTTGGTTGGTAAAGGTAGTTGATCATCGACCAGGCTTTGTGAGTGAGACTAATTTCCCATTAGCTGATGAGTTAATTTGCTATCAAAGAGATGAAAGTCCTGAAGTTGGATTACATGAGAATGTATATGCCGTTGTAATGAGCCATCAATTTATCCAAGACCAAATTGTTTTAGAAACGCTTTTAAAGTCAAACATTCCCTATATCGGAGTGCTCGGGCCAGTGACAAGAACAGAACAACTGCTGCAGCCGATATGTAACAAGTATTCCATTGCCGAATTAAAACTTGATCGGATTTATAGTCCAGTAGGGATTGATATCGGTGCAAAAAATCCTGAAGAAATTGCTTTAAGTATTGCTTCGGAATTGGTCAATGTTCATCGGGATGGCAATTCCGTGCACTTAAAACAAACAAAGGGGAACAGCCTTTTAAATACGGCCAATTCAACAGAGGGGTGTGATTTTTCATTGCAAATATGAAAAATGAAGTCTGGGGTATTGTTTTAGCTTCAGGATTATCAAGTAGAATGGGCACCCCGAAAATGCTCTTGCCTTATCAGCAAAAATCCCTTGTTCGCCATGTTATTGAGAAGTCTTTAAATTCAGTTCTTGATGGTTTGGTTGTCGTCATAAATCCAAAAGTTATGGGGTTATGTAAGGAAGTTTCAATTCCTGGAGTAAAGGAAGTCATCAAAAATAATGATTCACATTTAGGCATGTCAACCTCTATTAAAGCAGGATTGCATTCATTACCTCAACAAGTAGAGGCAGCAGTTATTCTTTTGGGAGATCAGCCTGAAATATATGAACATTCAATTAACAAAGTAGTAGAGACTTACCTTTTGAACCATAAACCATCAATTGTCCAGTCTGTCTTTTTGAACAACGAAAAAGGTCATCCAGTATTATTCAATCGGAAATTGTTTCCTCATCTTTTAAAGATAGATGGAGATAGTGGCGGAAAGTCAGTGGTTCAAAAGTTCACCAGGGAGGTTGTTTATGCCGAAATGAACGAGATGAACATACCTGATGTTGACACTTTGGAAGATTATCAACGCTTGATTAAAGAAGAGGAGGTTTGAAAATGACAAAGATAATTGGTAAGTCTGCGACGAGAGTAGAGGACAAACGGCTTCTAACCGGTCAAGGGACATATATAGATGATCTTGGTACGACAACAAAAACAGGACATGCGGCTATTTTGCGAAGTCCTCACCCTCATGCAAATATTAAATCCATTGACACAGCGGAAGCAGAAAAAATGCCGGGAGTTAAAGGAATTGTAACAGGACAAGACATTAAAAATCTTTTAAAGCCTTTTAGTGTTGGTGTTACTGCACCTGTTAAGTATTTTCCTCTTGCAATCGATAAAGTGAGGTATGTAGGAGAGCCTGTTGTCATCGTAGTTGCCAAGGACCGTTATATTGCGGAGGACGCTCTTGAAAAAGTTAAGGTATCTTATCAATCCTTACCACCAATAGTTGATATAGAAAAATCATTAAATGATGATGCACCGGTATTGCATGAAAATGTTGGTTCAAATATCGCAAATCATCGACAATTTCATTACGGTGATGTTGATAAGGCATTCGAGGAAGCCGATCGAATCGTAAAGCATAAATACAACTTTCCAAAATATACAGCTACCCCTGTAGAAACATATGGCGTGATTGCGAACTATGATTCGGCTCATGATCAATATACAGTTAATGCAAATTTTCATGGACCATTTGTTATTCATTCTATTATGGCTCAATCATTACAAATTCCAAGCAACAAATTAAGAATTATTATTCCAAAGGATATCGGTGGAAGTTATGGAATAAAAGCAGGAATATTCCCATATATCGTTCTTTGTTCAATCACAAGTAAGCTTGTTGGTTGTCCGGTAAAGTGGATTGAAGACAGACAAGAACATCTTTCTTCAAGTGCCAGTGGAACCGATCGCGTGACTTACATTGAAGCAGCAGTAAAAAGTGATGGCAAGGTTACCGGATTAAGAATGAAACTAATTGACAACGTTGGTGCATATATTCGAGCACCAGAACCAGCCAGCTTATATCGTAACCATGCAAACTCAACAGGGGCATACGATATTCCAAACTTAGCTATTGATGCGTATGCTGTCATGACAAATAAGTCACCTACAGGCTTAATTCGTGGCTACGGTGGACAGGAGCATTACTTCTCATTAGAACGAATCATGCACCAAGTCGCTAAAGAGCTTGAACTGGAGCATGCAGATGTTATTCGAAGAAATCTGATTAGAAAAGAACAATTTCCATATACAACAGCTTCTGGAGGTATTTACGACAGCGGGGATTATGTGAATTCGTTTGAACTTGCGCTTATCACTGGGAAATATGAGACGTTTAGAAAGAAACAGGAAGAAGCACGTAAAAAAGGAAAAATTATAGGCGTAGGCCTTGCCTGTATTGTCGAACCATCAGGATCTAATATGGGATATATCACTGTTGCCTTAACACCAGAAGAGAGGGCGAAATCATTACCGAAATCAGGAGCTAATGAAGCTGCTACTGTTTCAATGGATCCACTAGGGAGTGTTAACGTAAGAATTAGCACAACGCCAACAGGTCAAGGACATGAAACCGTTGCGGCACAAATTGTATCTGAAGTTTTAGGCATCCCGAGAGAACAAATAAATGTGATTGCAGAACTTGATACATCGACGAGTCCATGGTCTATTGCATCAGGAAGCTATTCAAGTCGTTTTGCCTCATTAGGATCAAGTGCGATTTATTATGCTGCACATAAAGTACGAAAAAAGCTATATCTAATTGCAGCTTCTCAACTTGGAGTTGACGTATCAGAGCTCGATCAAGAGGATGGTGTCATTTACGTAAAGGATAATCCTTCTAAAAAGTTTCCGATAAAACGCGCAGCAGGCATTGCTCACTGGAATCCGCTTTCCTTGCCTGAAGATATGGAACCAGGAATCTATGAAACTTATTATTATAAAGCAAAAGTAGCAGAGGCTCCTGATGAAAACGATCGAATCAATTCTTCTGTCACATATGGATTTGTTGCTGATATGGTTACAGTTGAAATTGACCCAGATACAGCCGAAGTGAAAATAATTGATTATTTTACCGTTCATGATGCTGGGAAACTACTAAATCCGTTGATTGTAGATGGACAAATTATGGGTGGTCTTGCACATGGCTTAGGCGGAGCTTTATACGAGGAACTAGCTTATGACAAAAATGGTCAGTTCTTGACGGGATCTTTTATGGATTACTTATGCCCGACTGCACCTGAAATCCCAAAAGTAACCATTAAACATACTGAATCGCCATCCCCTATTACTCCTTTAGGTGCTAAAGGGCTTGGTGAAGGGAATACAATGAGTGCACCAGTAGCAATTGCTAATGCAGTAACTGATGCATTAGCACATTTAGATATTGTGATTGATGAACTGCCATTAAGTCCAAACCGCATTTGGAAATTACTTAGTGAAGCAAAAGAGAAAATGCTAACACCTTAAGCGAAAATTAAACATGAATCTTAAAGACCATTACTGAAGGGGAGGGAGAAAATGAAACCACCGAAGTTTGATTACTATAAACCTACTACACTTAGTGAAGCATTGGATCTCTTAGAAGAAATCGGTGATGATGGAAAAATCATTGCTGGGGGGCAAAGTTTAGTGCCGATTATGAATATGCGCCTTGCATCACCAAAGTGCATAATAGATATTAATGGTTTAAATGAACTTGATTATATTAAACATGAAGGAAATGTCCTTAAAATAGGCACTTTGACAAGACAAAGCAAAGTTGAAAAATCGGAGATCGTTGCAAATGCCTGTGGTCTTTTATTAGAAGCAATTACTCAAATTGGACATGTGCAAACAAGGAACAGAGGAACGTTTGGAGGAAGCATCGTTCATGCAGATCCAAGTGCAGAACTCCCGCTTGCTTTGCTAACAATGAACGGTTCTGTGCAAATTGCTTCAAAAGATGAGGTTCGCAACGTCGATGCAGAAGATTTCTTTATTACCTATTTGACAACAGATATTATGCCGACAGAAATCTTAACTGAGGTTTCTATTCCAATTATCGAAGGTAGAAGCGGATATTCATTTCAGGAAATCGCAAGGCGTCATGGAGACTTCGCGTTAGTTGCTGCGTCTTGTCTTATGACAGTTGATGATCAAAACCAAATTTCTTCAGTAAGATTAGCTCTCGGCGGAGTTGAGGCAATTCCTTTATTAATTGAGGATGCAGAAGATATATTGGTAGGAGAGATATTGTCTGATTCTTTAATAGATAAGTTATTAGAAAGTGTTGAAATGGCAGTTGAGCCCGAATCTGATCTTCATGCTGCAGCAGAATATCGAACACATCTTGCTAAAATACTAACAAAGCGTACGTTAACTCAAGCCTATGAAAGAGCAAGGAGGTAGCGAAATGAGACGACACCAAATAGAAGTAACAATTAATGGAAAAATTTATCAAGAAGAAGTGGAATCTCGAATGCTGTTAAGTGATTTTATTCGAGATGTATGCGGACTGACAGGTACACATGTTGGATGTGAACACGGTGTTTGCGGTGCTTGTACCGTAAACGTCAATGACGCGGCAGTGAGAAGTTGTCTTATGTTTGCCGTACAAGCAGATGGGCAAAGCATTAAAACAGTTGAAGGGTTAGCGGATAAGGGTGAATTAACAGATTTACAGAAAAACTTTATTGAGTGTCATGGTCTGCAATGTGGATTCTGTACAGCGGGTATCTTAATGTCTACGTCCGATTATCTTGAGAAAAACCCAGATCCCTCTACTAAAGAAATAAAAGAAATGCTTTCTGGACATTTATGCCGCTGCACAGGGTATGACGGTATCGTTAAAGCAATTGAGAAAACAATTGAAGATAAAAAAACACTGATTTCATCTTAAAGTAGAAAGAGGTAAAAAGATATGACGACAACAGAACAAACTTATGACCACATTCGAGTAGAGAAAAATGTAGAAAAACAAACGGCAACAATCGTGTTCGATCGTCCAGAGAAAATGAATTATATCAGTATGCTCGGCAGAGATCAGCTTACAGAAATTTTTGCTGGTTTAAATCAAGACGATGAAGTGCGTGTCATCATCCTCAAAGGAGCAGGTGATGTATGCTTCAGTGCAGGAGGAAGCATTCCTGAATTTATGGCGACACATCAAGAAAAGCTTTCCCATTTAGCAGAGAACGTAGCAGCTCCTGAGCGTTCCCCAAAACCGGTCATCGCTCAGCTGCAAGGGTATACGTTCGGTGTAGGACTGGAGCTCGCGATGGCTTGTGATTTCCGAATCGCACGGGAAGATACACTGCTAGCCCTTCCGGAAATGAACCTCGGAATGATTCCAGGGAGCGGCGGTACACAGCGGATTGCAAAGGTAGTTGGCTTAACAAGAGCGAAAGACATGATTATGCGTGCAAGAAAAATCCCGGCAGATGAAGCGTACCAATGGGGTCTGTTAACACAGGTTGTATCCAAAGAGGAACTTCAGCAGACGGTCGATGCATTGGTTGAGGAGCTTGTTAAGTTTTCACCGCTTGCCCAGCGTGTCGCGAAAGAAGTGTTGAATGCATCAGAAGAAAGTCCGCTAAGTGTTGGCTTGAAAATGGAAGGAAAAGCATACGGTCTCTTGCGCACAACAGAAGACTTTAAAGAGGGCGTAGATTCGTTCGTTGAGAAAAGAAAGCCTATTTTTAAAGGGAAGTAAGATCGATACTTTATGCTGTTGACAAACAACTAAAAGTTCTAACAAGCAAAAGGAAAGAATAGAGAACCAGTTCTTTGCCAGCTTGTGGAGAAAGAGGGTGTTCTTTTTCTCTGCAAGCTTTTTTGTATAATCTCCAGAAATTTAAAGTTGGTTGTGCACAACTGCGAAGGTCTCCTTTGACCAGGGAAAGTATAAAATAATGTTTGCATCAGTAATTAAAATACTATTATTATGCTCTTTTAGAAAAACTATCTCGATACTAGCTGCTGTTACTTTCTAGAATTACCAAAGAGCAAAGGGGTAGAAAATTGTCTTTAATTGGAGGATTTTTTTATGTGGGTAATCACTGTATATTCAAAAGAACATATTAGAATGTTTGAATTTGACATAGAAAGAGAAGCAAGAGAAGGTCTCAAGAAATTTCAAGGCTGCAAAATCCTTACAGAAGTAATTTACTATAATGACCAACAAATATCTGAGAAATGAGGGGAATAGATCATGGAAATTCATTCACGAGTGAAAGCAATGGCAGAGGGAAAAGTGTGGAAAATGATGGGTGTTGAAGTGGTGAAAGGAAATGATGGAGAATGTGAATTAGAAATAGAGGTAAAAGAAGATTTTACACAATCTTATCATTCGATGCATGGAGGTTTAATTGGAACTCTTCTTGACATGTCAATGGCTGCAGCAATCTCTACAACATTGGAAAGCAATAAATATAGTAATACGATTGACTTACATACTAGCTATCTTCGTCCGATGTTTGGAAAACGGTTGGTTGCAAAAGCAAGTATTGTAAAAAGAGGAAAGCGTATAACGGTTGTAAATGCTGATGCGTTTAATGAGGATGGGAAACATATTGCAACAGCAAGAGCTAATTTTATGATTTTAGATAAATGATTTCAATTTAATCAAATTATTGATATAAACTTGGAATCGTTGGTTGTGATGCCAAACAATCTTTATTCATAATCGGGATGAAGGGATATTCTTTTTCCAGTTCATCTGTGGGGTATTAAGTAAGATGCAATATACATTAATAAATCAAAGATTAGAGCAATCTTTGGAAGAATCTAAGAATAATATAGGATCATAAAATAAAAACGTAATAATATGAAAAAGTGACTTTCTATGTCACATATCTTTTTCAATTGAAGGGGATGACTCATTAGTGCCAGGCACTTTGCTTTTGAGTCATCCCCTTTATGATTTCCATCTAAATTACGGAACTGCAGAGGTTCCACCTGTAACTACAAACGTTCCAGTTTGAAGATCAAAGGGCTTACAAAATTAGGTTCTGAGCGAATTCATTATTGGCATAAAATTTGCAAGTATATATAATGAAAAGTTTTAAGGGGGGATTAACTTTGACAGCTAATAAACTGGAAAAAACAGATTAGATAATAATGCAAAAGCTGGAGGAAAGAGCGCTAAATACACTGTCCGAAATATTTTTTTATATCGTAGCAGGCCAGTCTACAGCTAAATATTATCGTCAATGAATTCTTTTTAATGATTTTGGCTTATTGGTAGAGTTCTCACCCATATTTTTGTAAGCGTTTCAAAAATTCTTCTATTCAACATTTAATGGTTCTTGATGATTGCCTTCTCGTTAAAAAAATTACAATGTGCTTTTTCTGAAAAACGATTTCAAGTACAGGAGGACAACAAAGATGAAAAAAATTGTTTTAGGTATAACTGGAGCAAGTGGATCAATTTACGGTATCAGGTGTCTTGAGACTTTAAACAAGCTGCAGATAGAGAGTCATGTCATTATTAGTGCTTCGGCTGAAAAAACGATTGAATATGAAACAGAATACTCGGTGGAACAAGTAAAATCACTGTGTAGTTTTGTATATGACTTACAAGACATTGGGGCAAGCATTTCAAGTGGTTCATTTCATGTGGATGGAATGATTATTGCCCCATGTTCTATCAAAACTCTATCATCAATTGCTAATAGTTTTAATGACAATTTAATCACGAGGGCGGCCGATGTAACTTTGAAAGAAAAAAGGAAATTGGTACTAATGGTACGTGAAACACCATTTCATTTAGGCCATTTGCGGCTCATGCAATCAGTTACAGAGAGTGGTGCAGTTATCCTCCCTCCTGTTCCTAGCTTTTACCATAAACCGAAATCATTAGATGATATTGTTAATCAAAGTGTCGGGAAGGCATTAGATCAATTTGGGATTGATGCTCAACTCTTTGAACGGTGGTCAGGACTAAATGAAAAAGAATCAATAACAAAATAATTAAGCGGGTTAATGATATTTTCCTATGCTCTACTATTTTTTTCGGTAACACTACTTTATTTTATATGGTTAAACAGGAACTACAGAACATGTTAAAAAAATTGGGGGGATTCTAATGTCGAATGCTGTAACCACTCATTCAACTCAAGAAAAAGTCACAGTTACCGGACGTCAGTTTAGGTCTGCAATGGTTGCGTCAGTATTAGGATGGTCTTTTGATCTCTATGACCTTTTTCTTCTTCTTTATGTCGCTCCCACAATAAGTGCATTGTTTTTCCCAACAAGCAGTCCTACGCTTTCTTTAGCTGCTGTGTATGCTTCTTTTGCTGTAACGCTGCTTATGCGACCGCTTGGATCCGCAATATTTGGATCTTATGCTGATAAAAACGGGAGAAAGAAAGCGATGATCGTCGCTGTTGTAGGGGTTGGTGTAAGTACGGCTGCCTTCGGACTTTTACCTACAGTACCACAAATTGGTTTTATGGCAGCAATCATTTTTTTAATTTTACGCTTAGTTCAAGGGGTTTTTGTCGGTGGTGTCGTGGCATCTACACATACAATTGGAACAGAATCTGCTTCTCCTAAATGGCGCGGATTGATGTCTGGTCTAATTGGCGGTGGAGGAGCGGGATTAGGGGCTTTGTTCGCTTCACTGACGTTTACTATTGTTACCGCTATTTTTCCTGGTGAGGCATTTAATGATTGGGGATGGCGGGTGATGTTCTTTACAGGGATTCTTGGTGCTGGTGCTGGACTCTTTGTATTTAGATCCCTTAACGAGTCACCCCTATGGGTACAATTACGTGAAGAAAATAAAGTGAAAGATGAGAAAGATAAAGATCAAGAGGTTGTATTGGAGCAATCACCTCTTAAAATGTTTTTTAAAAAATACTCCCGTGTTTTGATTGTGAACCTAATGATCGTTATTGGAGGCGGTTCAGGCTATTACCTTACGTCTGGTTTTATTCCCACGTTCCTGAAAGTAGTTAATAAAGTATCGTCAGAAGTCTTATCAGGGGTACTCATTTCCACGAGTATTGTGACAATCATTGCGGCTCTGCTGTTTGGTCACATTAGTGAATTGATTGGCAGAAAGAAAACCTTTTTACTTGTTGGTTTTTTAAATATTATTGGACTTCCATATTTTTATCTAGCATTAGCAGACTCTGTTACCACTTTTTCGATTTATTTGAATGCTATGGGACTTGTATTTTTAGGAAATGCAGCATATGCACCTGTACTAATTTTTCTTAATGAGCGTTTTCCAACAGCCATACGCTCTACAGGAACCGGATTATCATGGAACATGGGATTCGCACTTGGCGGTATGATGCCAACTTTCGTCACCTTAGCGAGTGGTACGGTTGAAAACATACCTAATACACTCATGTATTTTGCAATTGGAATTTTTCTTGTCTACATCATTGGAAGCCTCATCGTACCGGAGACAAGAGGCAATCTTAAATAAATAGGGAGGAAAAAAATGCTTACCAAAATAGAGGTTACTAGAAATTACATTAATGGCGAGTGGCGGGAAGCTGAAACTGGAGAAACGATGGAGTCTGTCAATCCTGCTACGGCTGAGATTATTGGAGAGTCGCAAAAGTCAGGCTTGGAAGATATTAAATTGGCCATTAAGGATGCGAAGTCGGCATTTGGAAAATCAGATTGGCGTTCAAATTCTTCGCGACGTTCTGATGCTTTAATGCAATGGGCCTATAATTTGAAGGAAAAAAGAGAAGAAATTGCTAGAATTCTAACGTTGGAGAACGGAAAACCAATCAAAGAGTCACGTATAGAATTGGACGCTTGTATTGATACCCTAAAATATTTTGCAGGTATGGCTCGTAGCATATTCGGAAGGTCAATTAATCTTTCCTCCACTTCATATGGCATTATTGACAAAGAGCCGATTGGAGTTGTAGGGATTATTTCACCCTGGAACTGGCCGGCAATGCTAATGATTCGCGAGATTGCTCCTGCACTTGCTGCAGGAAATGCAGTAGTTCTAAAACCGGCAAGCCGAACACCGCTTGTGAGCATTGCGATCGTCAAATTAATCGAAAAAATTGATGATTTTCCACCTGGAATTGTTAATATCGTGACAGGCCCCGGTAAGGTTATCGGAGATGAAATGACGACAAATCCTGATGTTAACGCCATCAGCTTTACAGGTGACACGACTACCGGCAAAAATTTAATGAAAAAAGCAGCAGAAAAGGTGAAGAAACTAGCTCTTGAACTTGGGGGGAAATCTCCAAACATATTATTTGCTGACGCAAATCTAAACAAGGCTATTCCAACTGTAGCAAAATCAGCATTTATTACTGCCGGCCAAATGTGTTTCGCGGGTTCAAGAGTGATTGTCCATGAATCGATACATCAGGAAGTGGTACTAGGGTTACGTAAAGAAGCTGAAAAGCTGAAAATAGGTAACGGATTAAATGAATCTACCGATATGGGACCTGTAATCTCGGAAGAACAGCTGAATAAAGTATTGGAATATTGCGAGATTGGTAGACAAGATGCAAAGCTTGTTATAGGGGGAAATAGGCTAATCGGAGGCGAACTCGATAAAGGTTTTTATATCGAGCCGACAATTTTTGATTACGTACCAATGGAATCAAGAATTGCACAGGAAGAAATTTTTGGCCCCGTACTTGCCGTACAAGTGTTTAGGGATGAGGAAGAAGCGATCTCCCTCGCTAACGGAACTATTTTTGGGTTAGCTGCCGGGGTCTGGACAAAAGATGTCAACAGAGCAATGCGTATTGCAAAAAAAGTGGAGGCGGGAACTGTTTGGATTAACACCTATAACAAGAATTACCCGCAAACTGAATTTGGGGGCTATAAAGAAAGCGGAATAGGACGCACAAGGGGAATAGAAGGATTATTGGAATATACCGAAACCAAACATATTAATATCGAAATTGAAGAATAAAGGAGAATTCACTATGTATCCTTCATTTGAGTTTCATCTGCCCACGAAAATTCATTTTGGCTATAACAAGATCAAACAACTTGGCAATTTACCCTTTAAAGTAAAACGTGCATTTATCGTTACCGATAAAGGGGTATTAAATTCGGGTCTAATTGAGCATGTAACAAAGATATTAAAAGACAACCGAATTTCTTATGTTGTTTATGATGAAGTGGAACCGGACCCGAGTGTTGAAACCGTTGACAAAGTAGCTCAAGTGTTTCAACAGGAAGAAGGCGATGCTTTAATCGCCATTGGTGGGGGCAGTCCGATAGATACAGCAAAAGGTGTCCGTGTCATCGCTAGCAATGGTGGAAGTATTCGTGATTATGCTGGAGTCAATCTTATCAAACAGGCCTCCAATATACCTCTCATTGCGATACCTACAACGTCTGGTACTGGAAGTGAAGTAACTATTTTTGCTGTTTTGTCGGATTGTGAGGAGAATCGGAAGGTTACGGTAACGAGCCCATTTGTTGCACCGGATATAAGTATTGTTGACCCTAAAATGACGATGACTGCGCCACCGAAAATTACAGCAGCATCAGGGTTCGATGCTTTCGCACATGGGGCAGAGACCTTTGTGTCACGGATAGCCCAGCCTGCCAGTGATGTGCTTGCACTGTCAGCCATGAGCACTGTCAGCAGATACCTTCGTCGGGCCGTTTATAATGGGGAGGATGTTGAGGCACGGATCAAAATGGCAGAGGCTAGTCTTTTAGCAGGAATGGCTTTCAATCAATCCTTCCTAGGTTTGACACATGCGATCGGCAGTGCAGTAAGCGGTCATGCCCATGTTAGTCACGGTGTGGCGATAGGTCTCCTGTTACCGGGAGTTATTCGTTATAATTCGATATCCTTAATGGATAAGTACGTTGAAATGGCCAGCGTTTTTCGAGACATCGACCTATCGTTACCTGATTGGGAGATTACAGACCAATTTATAGAAGAGGTAACGAGGTTACGTGACGATGTTGGACTACCGCAGAAATTACAACAGGTAGGGGTTAAAGAAGAGCAGCTAAAGGCGATTGCAAATGATTCTGTGAAAAGTGGAATGTGGAAATTTAATCCTCGACGAGCTACAGAAGAAGAGATTTTGGGGCTACTCAAACAACTTTTTTAGAAAATATAAAGCTTTTGAAGAAAGTGTTTAAATTCACATTAAATATTTAGGAGGAAATGATTATGACTGAAAATGTAAATAAGACTGAAGAGCTAATTCCTAGTGTTGATAAGACGACGGATGAAGTAGCATGGGATTTATATCGAAAAGCCATTCGATTTGGAACTTGGGATCCTGCTGCTATTGACCTCAGCCAAGACAAAAGAGACTATGAAGCGCTTGATGAGGATCTAAAAGGATATCTTATTCATTTCTGTACAGGATTTCTCGATGCTGAAGAAAATGTAGCATTAAAGTTCTGTCCCTGGATCATGTTAGGTTCTTCTACAGAACAACAGGCATTCCTCAGTACTCAATTGCTCGAAGAATTTAAGCATACAGAATTCTTTATGCGCTATTTTAAAGAAGTAATTGGTCGTGAGCGAATTCCTTCAGTGAAAAATGCGGTTCAGCAGAAGCTCGATGAGCGTGTGAAAAAGATGCTGGCTGCTCTTGATCAGGGAGAAGAGGAACGTGAAGAGGCACTGGTTGAAGGGCTAACCCATTACCAAGGGATTATAGAAGGTGTTCAAGCGATGACTGGATATGATGTATTCCAAGCGGTATACGGAAGTAAAGGATTATTTCCTGGTTTGGGTGAAGGATATGCTCGGATTAAGGAAGACGAAGGACGTCATGTTGGTTTCGGACTTCGTATGCTAAAGCTGTTTGCCCGTAAACCAGAGCATGCCAAGCGAATTCTTGCATTGTACGAGGAATATCTTCCCCTTATATTGATCCGATATGATCAACCTGTCGTTGTAGATGGAAAGGAATACCCAACTCCACCTGAAGTTAAGGGGCGTGAAAGGGTGACGAAAATGTTCGAACGCAGACTTAAAGATATATTAGGTACATCAGTTACCGTTTAAGGAGGAGACTTTATGAAAGCAAGGACATTTCGCACCTGGTTAGAGCATCTTCAATTGACTGACCGTTTGGCGGTAATTGATCGAAATGTTAGTTTACAGTATGAAATTGCAAAAGTAGCGAAAAAATTGGATGGCAAAAAAGCATCATATTTTACGCAGGTTGAAGATTATACTATTCCTGTTGTTTCTGGTATTTGCTCGACAAGGGAAGATTTTGCAGAAGCGTTGGAAACGGACCAATATGGGGTTATTTCCAAATTCACCGAAGCTGTGGCTTCTCCCGTTCCTTGCCGATTGCTAAACAAACAACAAGCGCCTGTCAAGGAGAATATTATCTTAGAAAATATCGATTTAATGAAAATGCTTCCAATTCCTGTGCACCATGAGGAAGATTCAGGTAATTATATCACTGCTGGATTGTTTATTGTTCGGGATCCAGTTACTCGGAAACAGAATGTTTCGATTCACCGCCTCCAAATTTCAGGAAAAAATAAAATAGGGGCCCTAATCTTACCCCGCCATACTTTTCATTTGTATAAGCAGGCCGAGGAGGCGGGAAGACCACTGGAATGTGCGATCGTCATTGGAGTTGATCCGGTGACCTTATTAGCATCGCAGGCAAGCACTCCGTTCGGAGTAGATGAACTTGAAATCTCAAGCGCGCTTCGGGGAGAACCATTGGAAGTGGTTCGTTGTGAGACGGTCGATATCGATGTCCCGGCTTACGCGGAAATTGTATTAGAAGGCAAAATTCTTCCTCATGTTCGTGAGCCTGAAGGACCTTTCGGAGAATTTCCGAAATACTATGGACCACGCAGCGACAAAGAGGTGATTGAGATTACAGCGGTAACTCACCGAAATAACCCGATTTTTTATACAATTGTCCCTGCTGGATATGAACACCTTTTGCTTGGTGGCATTCCCCGTGAAGCAAGTCTATTCCAAAGTGTTCGCCAGACTGTTCCGTCAGTAAAAGCGGTGCATATGAGTCCAGGTGGTACATGTCGCTATCATGCCATTGTTTCAATAAAAAAACGAAATGATGGTGAAGCGAAAAATGCAATTTTTGCTGCCCTTGCTAACAGTTTTGATATTAAGCATGTTGTTGTTACTGATGAAGAGGTTGATATTTTTAATATGGAAGAGGTGGAATGGGCAATCGCTACCCGCTTTCAAGCGGACAGAGATTTCGTAGTAATCCATGAAGCACAGGGTTCGAAGCTTGACCCGTCTACCCGCGATGGAGTTGGCTCAAAGATGGGGTTTGACTGTACAGTTCCGTTAAACAGTGAACCGATGCAATACTTACGAATTCAAATTCCTGGTTATAATGAGGGCAATCTAGAAGACTATATCAATCCTGATAAATCGATTCAATCTGTTCATCTTGAAGGAGATAAAAATTTGTAAAACAGAGCAAAACTTCATGAAAAGACGTTTAGACTATCCTTTAAGGATAGTCTAAACGTTTACTGAAGCATTGTGTTATGTAAAGGTTATAAAATCAACTACTGGGAGTGTTGGAGATGGCAAAATATATAATTGTAGAAAGAGACATGCATAGCTTGCGGAGCATGTGGTTCCAGTGCTCCAGATATATTCGATTATGATGATGATGGAATTTCGTATGTGATACTTGATAATAACCAAGGAATTACCGCAATATCAGAAAATCTCTGTGATGATTTGGAAGACGCCATTGATGGGTGTCCGACTGATTCCATTAAAATAGCTGATGAACCTTTTAATGGAAACCCTTTAATGTATGAAAAAGTATAATTCAATTTTTATTTTGTTTACCTTCATAACAAATGAGAGCAAAATCATTTCGAACCAGGCTGGAATACTTGCAAGCGACTGACAGATTGGCAGTAATAACAGGGAAGTAAGCCTCAAATACGAAGTGGCAGGTGTAGCGTAAATGATGTGAAAACATCAGCCGCCTAAGTCTATAAACAGTGGACATATTGTAAGCCGAACTATACAAAAAGCATTAGACCAGTTCGAAATGGAGGCTAACCTGTTTATCGATAGAGCGGGATGTGAATCTTGTTTACGAAAACTGCACTGTTTCACACCATTGGATAAAATCAATAAGATTTTACTCTTAAGGAGGATTTCAAATGAGAATAAAGCAAGTAAAGGCAATATTTATTGTTTTTGCCTCTTTTTTGTTATTTACAGTAGGATGTTCCTCATCATTGCCTTCTAATCAAGTGAAGATTACTACAACAAAGCTATGGGCACAAAGTGAAACTAGTAAAGAGAAAATTGGAGGTCCCTCAGTTAAGCTGAAAATAGCAACTTTGACACAGGGAAGCCCCTGGTATGTTTACGGTGCGGCAATGGCGGAAGTTTTAAGGAAAAACATGCCTGCTGGATCTGTCTTTGACGTTCTTCCTTATGCAGGCGGGATAGGTAATCCAACAATGGTGGCTGATAAAAAGTCAGAGCTCGCTCTTAGTTTCAGTGTGACGAATAAGTGGGCTTTTGAAGGCAACGTTGCCTATGAAAAAAAACATGATAATATCCGTGCACTGGCAGGAAATTTTGACCAGTATTATGTAGGAATCGTATTAAGAAAAGATTTTACAGACAAATACGGTATTGAAAGCCTCAAAGACTTAAAAGAGAAAAAAGTACCAGTTAGGTTAATGGCTATTAATGTAGGTAGTTTAGGAGAATTTGCGACCAGTCAGATCTTGGAACAATACGACTTAACTTACGAGAATATTAAACAAAATGGCGGATCTGTATCACATACAACATTTGATGTGATTCAACAAGCCTTCCAGGATGGAAGGGCCGATATGATGATCCAGGTTATTACAAAGGGACATCAGGCCTTTACCGAAATTGCCCTCAGTACTCCGGTAAAATTCATGCCGATTGACGATGATGTCGTAAGAAAATTAGAAGGAATCGGATATGAAGCAGCTGAACTTCCAGCCGGCGGATTTAAAGGACAGGATGAGCCGGTGAAAACGGTTGGATTCCCGACAGTGCTTATAGCAAATCAAGATCTCCCGGAAGAACAGGCATATAACATTACTAAGTTAATTTCTGAGAATAAATCTGATTTGGTTGCAGTGCACAAAGCATTGGCAGCATTTAATCCGGAAGAAGCTTGGAAGCCTGAAAAACTAGGTATCCCTTTACATCCGGGAGCAGAGAAATACTATAAAGAAAAAGGATGGTTAAAATAATGAAAATGTTAAAAAGTCCGGTTTTTTTGGTGGCGGTCAGCTGGTCATTATACCATCTTTATACAGCAGCATTTGGCTCATTACCAGCGCTTGCTCAGCGGGCGCTCCATATCGGGTTTGCTCTTGCTCTGGCATTCCTGCTTTTTCGGATATCGAAAGATGAAAGCAAAAAGTGGGTAAGGGCAATTGACTATCTTTGTGCCATGCTATCGATGATCATCGCAGGATATATTTTTGTGAATGTAGACAGGATAGGTTCAAGGGTATGGTTTGTTGATGGGATTAACGGGACAGACTACTTTTTCGGAATTAGTTTGATTTTACTGCTTTTAGAAGCATCAAGAAGAATAATAGGCAACGCCATGACAATATTGGCAGTCATATTTTTAGCCTACGGATTTTTAGGGGATAAGGTTCCAGGGCTATTGGCGCATCGAGGCTTAAGTTTAAAGGACATGATCGATTTGCAGTTTTTATCTCCTCAGGGAATCTTTGGAGTTCCACTTGCGGTTTCCGCTGACAGTGTTTTTTATTTTGTTTTATTTGGAGCGTTTCTTGAAGTCTCTGGAGGCGGAAAGCTGTTTAATGACCTGTCCTTTTGGTTAACAGGAAGGTATAAAGGCGGCCCAGCCAAGGCAGCCGTCATCTCTGGAGGTTTAATGGGAAGCATCAGTGGAAGTGCCGTAGCAAATGTGGTTGCCTCTGGTATTTTTACGATTCCTTTGATGATAAAAACAGGATATTCACGCAGGTTTGCTGCAGCAGTAGAAGCCGTTTCTTCCACAGGGGGCCAATTGATGCCACCGATCATGGGGGCATCCGCTTTCGTAATGGCAGAGACGCTTGGTTATCCTTATGCAACAATTGCGTTTGCTGCGATTATTCCGTCCCTCCTCTTCTATATTCAAAATTTCTTAGTTGTCCATTTGCAGGCTTCGAAAGACGGCATGAAAGGGATGGCGAAGGAAGATATGCCTGATATTAAAAAAGAGGTAAAAGATCGGGCCCATATGATAATTCCTCTTATCCTGCTGGTTTATCTTATGATGGGAGGATTTTCTCTCCTTACTTCAGCGTATTACGCCATTATTGCTACGGTTGTTATAAGTTTTTTGCGTAAAACTACCCGTATGAATATCAAGCAAGTTCTTGAAGCGTTAGAAAGCGGGGCAAAGCAGGCCTTGCAAGTAGCCATTCCTTGTGCCTTAGCAGGCATTATCATCGGCGTCATTTCATTTTCCGGATTAGGTTTGAAATTTACCGAAATGGTAATGGGTCTGTCTTACGGCAATCTTTATTTAGCTTTGATTCTTGTTGCGATGGCCACTATTGTTATTGGGATGGGTTTACCAACTACATCCGCATACATTATGGGGTCCATTTTAATGGCACCGGCCTTGGTCACTTTCGGCATTATTGACCTTGGGGCACATATGTTTATTTTTTATTTTGCCATTTTGTCAATGATCACACCTCCAGTAGCTTTGGCCTCCTACAGTGCAGCGGGAATCGCCGAGTCAAATTTGTCAAAAACGGGTTGGACATCTATGTTTCTAGCAGGTTCATCCTTTTTAATCCCGTTTGCCTTTGTTATTAATCCAGCTATTTTATTAATCGGATCTCCTCTAGAAATTGTTATTGTCACATTATTTACAATATTAGGAGTTTTTGCTTTTTCTGCAGCCATTATCGGTCACGTATTTACACATACGGCTTCAATTGTAAGGGCTTTCTTGATCGTCGCTTCCATGCTGTTAATCTACCCTGAGACGATTACAAGCCTGGTAGGAACGGGTGTGCTTGTCATTACTCTTTATTATCAAAAACTGCACCAGAAGAAACAGCTAATCGTGTCTGAACAAGATGCTTCTCTCTCTAAGTCGGGAAATTTTTAGAACACAGCAAACCCTGTAGCAGCACTCTTATTTTTCGTCTACCGGACAAATGCTATATACTTGAACCCTGCCGACTTAAAAGCAGGAAAAGATAAGAATGTTTTTTGTACTTAGTTTTCATTTTCCTATCTAGCTCCAGGCGCCATCGGCTCGAGGTCATAAGCCAATCCGTCTAGAAGGTTAAAGAACAACCTTCCAGCCGGCTCGTCTTATGCTTGGCGCCGATAGACGTGCGCCTTGAGCTTTTCTTATTAACAAAGTTAGAATAAACTGCCTTTTATAGAGATTAAATGATGCTCTTAATCAAATTCGAAAAACAATCATTATGAACATGATAAATAGTGATTTATAAAAGGTTTTGAACCAAAATAATTATTTGTAACATCTAAGTTTTTTTAATTGGAGGGAGATTTATGTCTTTTTTGAAAACCTATAAAGAAAGTTTATTTTATCATAATCAGACCGAGAATCTGAATACCACAGGAACCCATGAGGGAATTGTATTCCTTCATAGTTTGGGTACAGATCATCAGATGTGGAAATATCAATTAGAGGATTTAGATGGAAAGGGAAGGTTATTAATCGCACCCGATGCCCGTGGACATGGAAAATCTACCTGGAATACAGGAATCAGCTTGGATCTTTGGGTGAATGACATTTTACAGTTAATAGATTTCTTAGGTTTACAAAGGATAATTATTTGCGGTGTTTCTATGGGGGGTGTTCAGGCGCTTGCTTTTGCACAAAGATATCCAGATCGTGTTAGTGGTCTTGTACTGGCAGATACCTTCGCCAGGATTGAACCGGAAGCAGTACCTGAGAAAATCAGATTGACGGCGGGAATTGCCAAGGAATTGGGGATGGAAAAGTATGCAAACCAATACCTGGATCAAACTCTATCATTTTCGAATACAGCCCAAGCCATTCGCGAAACTTTGCGGAAGAGTATAGCAGAGATGGAGACAGGAGCCTACCAGAAATCAGCGAAAGCCTGTTTTTCCGCAAGCTTAGATAGCGGATTAAAGAACTTAAATATTCCAACACTTGTATTGATAGGAGAGAATGATCAAAAAACTCCACTCTCCTACTCCCAAGTGATTGCAGAAAGTATTTCCGGTTCAAACCTAATGGTTGTTCCGAGGGCATGTCATCTGGCTAATGTGGATCAGCCGAAGGAGTTTAATCATTTATTAAAGGAGTTCCTCTCCACATTAGAAAGTTAAACTTTAACTGCAGTCATTTGTTGATATCATAGGAAAAGGTGAGTAAATATGGATAATCAGAAGATTTCAAAGGAGTTATATAAACTCTTAAACGGGGAAAATTTGGATACCAAACAACACGAAGCTATGATGTTGCTTACTATGACCGAAGACTTTTGGCCTCATATAGCTATGATTAGTGTGGGTGAGATTGTAGCAAAGGATTGTACCAAGCTAAGATTGGCGCTTTGGCCGAATACTACCACAACTCATAATATCCTTCGAACTAGTCAAGCCACTTTTGTTGTATTTTTCGCAGGAAAAGCTCATTACATTAGGCTTTCCCTACAGAGGCTGACTCCCTTATCAAATGCAAAGCATACAAGAGAACGGTTTTCAGCAGAAGTTGTCTCAGTTCGAGAAGATACAGCAAAATATGCGGACATTACGTCAGGGGTCAAAATTAATTTAAAAGATTCAGATACTGTTATCAAACGTTGGTATGAAATAATTGAGGAATTATTAAGATGAAAAAACAAATCTTTAGATGGTTAAGATACGAAGAATGTTGATAGATGAGAGACTCATACAGATTTCTAGCAGAATAATGGTTCTGGTACAAAAACCACTCACTAGAGACATGGATTCCTTGTTTCCTCTAAATTAATTCCTAATGAAGATAATCCAACAACTGATATTTCTGATTTTGAGCAGACCTCCTTTTCATAGAAAAAAGAGACTTGTTTCATGTTAGCTGCAATTAACTTAAACAAATTTTTAAAATAAACTAAATAAAATTTTAAAAATACATGTTAGGGGTTTATTGTATATTAAGTTATGAAAGCGTTTACTATATATTGTTTAATAAGAAGAAGAGTAAATGACAATTTTGCTTTTACCCTAATTATTAAAACATTTTTTTATTATGCTATGACAATAGGTTAAAGTAAGTAATAAGCCATCGTAAATGAATATACGATGGCTTATTACTTACTTTAGGGAGAGCGAAATCATACAATAATCAATTTATGTAAAAGGATTCAGCCAATTCTTTTAAGTAAAGGTATAATCGATCGTGATTTTTAACTAAGCTGTTAAATAAAACAATGTTTAAGTTAATTAGCGTTTCTAAGACAACTTTGTTCTTATACCAATAACGTGCATTAAATTTCGTGTAGCTATTTATTTTTAGATTCTCAAACCTTTTTTTCTATTAAAGAGTGGATGAATATTAAAATAGCACAAAATGATTTCCTTCCTTTTCATCTATTCATTTAGAAATGTTCCCCAAAATATGCAATTCTTGCAAAAAATATGACAATAAGGTGATGTACCATGAAATGGACAGATATTATCGAACAAAATGTTCCTGTTGTTCAGAGTGCTGATCCTATCTGGAAAGTGTCTGAATACATGAAGATTGCAGAATTAGATAAGCTTCCTGTTTTGTCTGATCAGAATTTCATAGGAATTATTCATGCGAGAGATTTACTAAATACAGATTCAGATCGATCCATCGAAGAGTACATCGATAAGAAATGTGTAACAATCGACTGTACAACCGAGCTTCATCGCTTGCCATCCTTCACCAATCAATTCCTTCCTGTAGTAAAGGACGGAATTTACTGCGGCAGTATTAGATCGGATAAAATTTATCGCTACCTGCAGGATGAATTGAATCAGTTGATGCTGGTCATAGATAATTCTTACGATGGCATACTGATTACCGATGGAGAAGGCTGTATCCTGCATATCAATAAAGCATTTGAACAGATAGCTATGCTGAGCAAAGAGGAAATAATCGGGATGAACATGACCGATTTAGTTGATAAAGGACTTTTTCTGAATGATTCTGTTGTGATGAAAACGCTTGAATTAGGAAAGTCTTATACTAACATTCAGAAGTATAAAAACACTAGATTATATACTTTGGTTACAGCCACGCCGGTTTGCGACCAAAAAGGAGATTTGATCCGGGTTCTGGCAAACGTTAGGGATATCTCTGAATTAACTAGAATTCAGGAACAACTGGATGAATCTAAAAAGTTGACATCCCTTTATCAATCTGAACTCAAACAGTTGCGCTTTGAGAAAATAAATGCGTCAGGGAAAATAATTGCCCATAGCCAAGAAATGCAGGAAGTTCTTGACCTTGTCTATCATGTTGCATCATGCGACTCTACTGTGCTGTTACTAGGAGAATCCGGTGTTGGGAAAGAAGTCATTGCCAAGGTGCTGCATGAAAACAGCCTGCGTGTAAAAAAAGATTCATTCATGAAAGTCAACTGCGGATCGATTCCCCCTAATTTGCTAGAATCCGAATTGTTCGGATATGAACAGGGCGCTTTTACTGGGGCGAAAAAAGGAGGAAAGCCAGGTATGTTTGAGCTGGTCAATAACGGAACCCTTTTTCTCGATGAAATCGGAGAGCTACCTTTGGAAATGCAGGTAAAATTGTTGCGGGTTCTTCAGGAACAGGAAATTATGCGTGTTGGTGGGACACAAACGATCAAGGTTAATGTAAGGATTATCGCTGCAACTAATCGAAACCTGGAAAAGATGGTGAAGGAAGGTACGTTCCGGCTAGATCTCTATTATCGCTTAAATATCGTGCCAATTACAATCCCGCCGCTAAGGGAAAGAAAGGATGATATCACTCCGCTGCTTGGTTATTTTTTGAAGCAGTTTAATGAGAAATATCAATATACGAAACGCTTTTCAAAAGAAGTAGTGGATCAATTGTTATTGTACCACTATCCTGGGAATGTGAGGGAATTGTCCAATATAGTGGAACGACTCGTGCTAACCTACCGTGATGATGTCTTAGAACCGCGCCACCTTCCCAAGCATATACGCGAATGCAGCAAGGCGGAAGAAAATACGATGATCCAACAGGACGAACCTAAGGCTGACTTGAATATCATTAAGCTGTTTTGGAACGATCCGGCAGAAGGAGATAACCTGTTCGAGCACGTGGAAAAGGAAGCGCTGATCCAAGCCCTTAAGAAATACGGATCAGTTCGAAAAACCGGAAAGGCCATAGGAGTATCCCATACAACTGTACTTAATAAAATGAAAAAATTTGGGGTTGCCCTTGAGGAGATACGCTAAAGGAAGATAACAATAATTCCTTTGATTTAGAATCATTCTTTTCAGACTATTGGTATTTTAGGGTGAATTTCGTTTTTTATGAGACTTAGAAGCGTTTCTACTAAAGCTTAACTTATCGTAAAGCAAGAGTCTCATAATTTACAAACGTCTTGTATGATGTGAAAAGTCAATACAAAAAATATTCTCTTCAATAATAATACTATACTATTAGATTGTAGGAGGGGGACATGGGACTTACAATGGTGCCTGACTTAGAATTATATCGGACGATTGTGGAAAATTTCCATGATGGAATTTTGGTGATGGATCAGGAAGGAAGAATTTTATTGGTCAATCAGGCAATGCTCAAATTAAGTGACCTGCCTCGAAAAGCCTATGCTGGGCGGAATATCCGGGATATTGTAAATAGTGGAATCTTTCAAAAACCATCTGTCACCTTAAGAGCCTTACAGGAAAAACAAATGATAACCGACTTTCAACAGTATCAGAATGGAATTAATGTCTTGGTTACAGCAATCCCCATGTTTGATGATGAAAACCGTTTAATTCGGATGCTGTCCATTACCCATGATATTACCGAGCTGATAAATATGAAGAAAAAGGTAGAAGAAATTGAAAGGCTTTCCTCCAAATATTATACGGAACTTTTGGAACTTCGACAGCACCATTCCAAACGGGGAATTATCACCGCTAACAGGCAAATGGAGGAAATCATCGAGCTTGTTCATTATATTGGTCAGACTGACTCGATGATACTTCTATTGGGCGAATCTGGGGTAGGTAAAGATGTCTTGGCTAGGGAAATCCATGAGACAAGTAAGCGGAAAGATTCTGGAGCTTTTATTAAAGTGAACTGCGGGGCCATCCCAAAGGATCTCTTGGAATCTGAATTCTTCGGCTATGATACCGGTGCCTTTACCGGTGCGAAGAAAGAAGGGAAGCCGGGGCTATTTGAACTGGCAGATCAAGGAACATTGTTTTTGGATGAAATCGGAGAGTTCCCCCTGCATCTTCAAGCGAAACTTTTAAGGGTCCTTCAAGATCAGCAGTTTACTCGGGTCGGAGGAACGAAGGTGATTCAGGCCAATGTGAGGATTGTCACAGCAACCAATAGGGATTTGGAATCTATGGTCTCCAGAGGAGAATTTCGGGAAGATCTTTATTACCGATTGAATGTCATCCCAATTCATATTCCGTCATTAAGGGAACGAAAGGACGATATCCCATTGTTAATAGGTCATTTTCTTCGAAATGTCAATAAGGAATATGAAAAAAATAAATCACTTTCTAAGGCCGCTATAGACATTCTTTGTGCATATCACTGGCCAGGTAACATCAGGGAATTATCGAATATCATAGAGCGGCTTGTTCTTACCACCAAAAACGATGTAATAGAACCTAATGAGCTGCCCATAGCAAAGAAAAACGAAGATGTCAATCTATCAAAACTCCTAAAAAAAGAGAAAGCTGGAAAAAACTTATTTGAGTCTGTGGAGAAAAATCTAATTGAGAGCATGATCCAGCAGGAAGGGAGTATTCGCAAAGCAGCCAAGACTTTGGGCGTTTCACATACGACTTTAATCCGCAAAATGAAAAAACATGATATAAAAGTCTCTTCAACGTAGAAGAAGCCCGCCAATAAAAGCTGTGATAGAATGAAAACTTTCCTTACTGCAAACTCCCTACATGTATGGGAATTAAAAAAGTAAAGACCCATATCTTCCTAAATGCAATTATATTACTTGTTTCAGCGTTAGCGATGGCAAAGGAAAATATAGAGAAAAAGCCGCTTGAAAAAGAAATAGTGAAAAATTCTGCAGGTATGCCCAAAAACAGGATCATCAGAATATTTCTTGAAGCATCATAGAGATCACATTTTTCCAGGTGCTTTATTTTTTTAACTTTTTTCTTAAAAATCTATTTTTGCAAAATCCTCAGTTAGAAAAGGATGAGAATAATGAAGAAATTATATCATTTATTTTCCTCAATTATGTTGTTAATGATAGTTACAACTGGTTGTTCAATTAATGAACAAGGTAAAAATCCAGAAGAACAGAATAACGATTCTTCTAATCAGGAAGTGGAATTAACTGTTTCAGCCGCTGCAAGTTTACAAAGAGCTTTAAATGACATAAAAACGACTTTTGAAAAGGAATATCCTCATATAAAAGTAGTCTATAACTTTGGATCTTCAGGAGCTCTTAAACAACAAATTTCTCAGGGAGCACCTGTCGATCTGTTTTTCTCTGCTGCTGAGGACAAATTCGATCAATTAGTACAAGAAGGGCTAATTGAAAAGGAAAAAAGTATAGACCTTGTCGGAAATGAAATTGTACTTGTCGTTCCTAAATACTCAGATAAAGTCATCAAAACTTTTGAGAATATCACCAAAGTTAAAAGATTTTCCATTGGCACCCCGGAGTCTGTACCGGTAGGAAAATATGCTAAGCAGACTTTAGAAGACTTAAATGTCTGGAAAGCTGTTAAAGGAAAAATCGTATATGCCAAGGATGTTCGCCAAGTGCTAACGTATGTAGAAACGGAAAATGTAGACGCAAGAATAGTTTATATGACCGATGCGTTGATTTCACAAAAAATTGAAGCTGTAGCAACAGCTAAAAAAAATACTCACGAACCAATTATTTATCCAGTGGGTGTGATTAAAAACAGTATTCATCAAGAAGAAGCTCAACTATTCTACGATTATCTCCAAAACGAAAAGTCTATGGAGAATTTTGAAAAATTTGGATTTAAATGTCTAAATTAATTTAAAAGGGAACATTTTTTGATCATCGACCAGTTCGTTCCCACAAGTTCAAAGAACGGAAAGACCGAACAAAACAGTAGCAAGCTTGGTGGAAGCGGGACATGCCTGTGATCTCCACTAATTCAGTAATTTTGATTTTATCCCGATGTGCGTCAATAAAACAGGAGGACGAGCTTGTGTTCCATTTCCCGCTGTTATCGAAGTATTAGTAATAGAAATCTCAATGGAGGAGTTACGGGAAGCAACCGTTCGTCTGCCGAAACAAGTAGGTGGATCATTATCGATTGTGGGGATGCTGGTTATCGGCCAAGCAGCTGTGGATGCGGGATTGGTAAGTCCCATTACGGTAGTTCTAATCGCGTTAACAACGATTTGTCCCTTTGTAACACCGGCTTATACTGCTGCCTTCGCATTGCGAATATTGCCATAACTATTGAAAAGGAAAACTTAGGATAAATATTTTGAATTAAATGGGCGTTGAACAAGAAATAAAAAGGTATTTATGATTCTAACCAAGAAATTACAATAAAAACTATTTCTTAGGGAGAAGACGTAATGTTGATAAGACAAACAAAACAAAATTCAAGATATAAAGGAGTAATAATCATGACCCAATTATTTGAGACACTAGTAGTAAATAAACAAGAAGATCAATTTTCTGTTGAGATTCAGAAGCTAACACTTCATATCTATTTTTTCACACCCTTTAGGTCGGGATTTGACACCCTTTTTATCTTTCCATTATTTACAAATGTTCTAGCTTCCGATAATATATAGTTATCGGAACTTAGCAAAAAAACAGCAGTTATGAGTGAACAAATGACCGTACCTCAGAATGAAAACTTTTTACAGATTGAAAAGACAAGTAGAAAAAATAAAATTTTATATTCAAAACTCTAATTCATAAAGTGTATAAATATGGATATTTAACTTTTTCTCGTAAAGCGAGAATTAAAGGATTTAAGTCCAGAAGACAGTATAAATAACTTCTAAAAGAAAGTAAGCCAATACTAGACGCTTTTTTGTTATGATAAAAATCCCCCATTACATCCTTCTAGTCCCTTTTTACAATTAAAAAGTAGCGTTAATTCCTATTACTACAATTAATATTAAAAAATATTTAAAAAATTCAAAATGATATTGAAAAATAAATATTAATATATTAGGTTTAAGTAACAACAATGATGGGACTTGGTTTTGATTAGAGAAGAGAGAGGTTAGGGGTAATACAGGCTTCTCGTAAATGCTCAATTTCTCTTTCAGTTAAAATTTTGGAATACGTTTCTCCACTTTTGGTTCTTTAATCTTTGCTGCTGGGCTCTTTAATATGTATCCTTTTTTTCATGTGACCAGCGAAACAATGACTTTATAAATCGTATTCACTAAGCCAGGGAGATGGTTTTAGACGTTTACTCGATTTTGCCAAGTATTCCTTTAAGTGATCTGTATTTAGAGTTCCAATCTCTACATCTTTAAAATGCCGAATAAGTACTGTCTATTGAAGACGATATGCCTTTAATGTTTGTGGTGAAAACCCCTCAATTCGGAAACGGCCGCGTCATTCAAAACCTATTCGAAAAAATACTTGCCAACCTCTAATCGCATCGTTAAAATCCCCAATACTAAAATTGGTTGCTACTCCGAATAACAAAATAGTCTCTGTTCTACTTTTCTTGTGTATTTTAGATAACACTGAATCCAATAACAATTAATTATGTAGACTTTGGTTAGGGATAGGGGTTAAATTCCCTTGTCCAAGTAGGATTGGTACCTGTTCTAAAAATAAAAAGCCCAAACTTTTTACTTAAAAGAGTTTTGAGCTTTTTAATATTCTATTATTAGGTGATATTGTATAAAATTGCTTGGGGAAATATTGAAAAATTTTATTAAATATAACAAAAATCGTTTAAAGACTATTCTGAATATATTGACAAGCAAACACTAATATATTAGTATTTTAAGAAGGGATTAAAACATTTTCATAGTGTTTATAGGACTTAAATTAAAAATTAATATTGTTAAAGGAGGAAAAACATTTTTAAATATGATGTGAGCATTTGGAATGAATTATCTGGTATTTCATTTAAGCAATATTTTGTTGAACCTGCCTCGACAATCCGCGTGTTGACCCAATTAGCTAAAGGGGAACCACTTATTTTGCTGCACGGAGTAGCCGGCCATATTGAGGCGTATGCAAGAAATATAAAAAGTTTAAGTGAGCATTTCCGAGTGATTGTTAAATTGGATATGCAAGGACACGGTTATACGGGGAAACTTGATAGCCCATATACTTTAGATGAGTACGGTGATCATTTATTATCAAATTTAAAGCGCTTTCACTAGATGAGGTCCATTTATCAGGTGAATCTCTAGGTGGAAGGGTATCAGCTTGGTTCGCGGCAAAACAACCACAGTATGTTAAAACATTGTTACTCAATACACCAGGAAATATTAAAGGCAAACGGGAAGTTATGAAATAGTTGAAAGAATCCTTAACGACGAAATTACAATTTGTTGCGGGTATAGCTATGAGGGCAACTGAAGTAATTAATACTAACGTTTTTCCTCAAGTTCAGGATATGATAGGGGAATTAGCAACCTGTATTGAATTATGCTGGGTTGCGATTACGTCCGCTGAGGAAAATGCACAGCCGAATGAAGAATGAATTTTATATACCTGATTTTAGACCTTTAAGGGCTATTCGTAACTCTGGAAATCGCTGGTATCCTCGATCACGAGAAATACTTCAATTAATTTTAGCAGGTGGATTAATGTATCAACCAGCCTCATTTAGTGTATTCGATAGTCCGATTAAAGAGGATATTAAAAAAAATTTTAGAGGTGCAAATATCTCTGCGAAAGAAAAAATACAAATTTATAAAATTGCATCTGAGTTAGCCGTTTCCGGATTCGGCTCAAGACATGAGCTCTATGAGCGCTATTATGCAGGTGATCCATTATTCTTAAGAATCAACTCCCAATAAAAAAATTATGATAAATCTGAGTGTTTATCTCTTGTAGATGGGTTACTTAACCAAATCAATACAGATAAAACTAACCAGTAAAGCAACTAATTTAAAACTTTTTTTATCTATTAATTAATATATTAGTATTTTAATTTAGTGTGTCAAGGAGAATATATGATCTTACGATTTGGAAAAATTGAACTTTTTGTAAGCAATTTAAATAAATCAAAAGACTTCTATGTAGACGTATTAGGATTATAGAAATAATACTTAGAAAGTTAAAGACAACACAAGTGGAGTGGTTTTTTCAAGAATGAACCACAGGTTGTATGATATTAAATGATTCGCTAAGGAAGAAGGTTTGCTTTCTTTATGAAACTTAATAAAATTGCAGTTATTCCTGGGGATGGAATAGGTCCTGAAGTAATAATTGAAGGAATTAAAGTATTAAAAACAATCGCCGATTTAGACCAACGTTTTCAATTCGAATTCACATACTTTCCCTGGGGCTGTGAATATTACTCCAAATATAACAAAATGATGGATGAAGATGGAATTGAAAAGCTCAAGGAATATGAAGCCATCTACTTAGGTGCAGTGGGATTCCCCGGAGTTCCCGATCATATCTCTCTTTGGGACCTTCTTTTAAAAATACGAAAAAGCTTTGACCAATACGTAAACATCCGACCTATAACTCTATTAAATGGAGCACCTTATCCATTAAAAGATGTAAAAAGGGAAGATATCAATATGCTCTTTATTCGCGAGAATAGTGAAGGTGAGTATGCTGGTGCGGGTGATTGGCTTTATAAAGGAAAAGAACAGGAAGTTGTTATACAAAACAGTGTTTTTTCCCGAAAAGGAACTGAGAGAATCATTCGATATGCTTTTGATACTGCACGGAGAGAAAAAAGATCTTTATCGAGTATAAGTAAAGGAAATGCTTTAAATTATTCTATGGTATTTTGGGACCAAGTATTTGAGGATATTAGTAAGGAATATCCGGATGTAGAAACAAGTTCCTACTTAGTTGATGCGGCTGGGATGCTGATGATAAAAGATCCAAAGCGTTTCGAAGTTGTCGTAACGTCCAATCTATTCGGGGATATTTTAACTGATCTTGGAGCAGCCCTTGCTGGTGGTCTTGGTTTGGCTGCAGGTGCCAATATAAATCCAGAGCGAGAGTTTCCATCTATGTTTGAGCCAATCCATGGCTCTGCACCTGATATAGCTGGAAAGCAGATTGCAAACCCACTAGCAGCTATTTGGTCTGCAAGCCAAATGTTAAATTTTTGGGGATATGAATCGTATGGGAAACAAGTATTGGCTGCAATAGAAAATTTACTTATAGAAGGAAAGCTTCTAACACCTGACATGAATGGACATTCTTCAACATCGGAGGTTGGCAGCCGTGTAGTAGATATTATAAAAGCTGCATTTAAAAGGGAAGAAACTAGCAGATAATAATTATATTTCTTGATAAAAAAATAATAGACTATTCAGAATATGTAGACATTAAAATCTAATATATTAGTATTTTAAAAGGAGGTGCTGTTTCTAAGGATAATAATATGGTGAAAATAGAAAAAAAGAGAAATTACTGAAAGAAAGTAGAACAAATATTTTGATATTATTATTAAAGTATCTTAAAAAGTAAGGAATTTAATCATGATCCATTTTCTCAACTTAGAAAAAGTGAAGAAATTGTAGAAGAGTTTTTCCAAACAACTATTTTGAAAGGGGTTTCAATATGAAAAAGGCTCTTTATATTAATCTTTTACTTATTTTCATTTTGGTAATATCCGGCTGTTCTAGTAATTCTTCTAACTCAGCTAATACAAATACCAAATCAGGCGATTATTTACAAGGAGTTACAGATGATGAGATTCTTGTAGGACATTTAGGACCACAGTCAGGGCCAGCAGCAACATTTGATAATATGAGAAAAGGGATTGAATCTTATTTTAAATATGTTAATGAAAATGGTGGAGTTAATGGACGAAAACTAAAGTTAATTGCTTATGATGATCAATATCAGCCTTCTAAAGCTGTGCAATTGGCTAAACGTCTAATTGAAGAGGATAAAGTATTTACCATGTTAGGACCAGTTGGAACTGCCAACAATTTAGCAGTTTTAAATTACTATAAGCAAAAGGAAATTCCAATTACAATCATTAGTTCAGGTGCAAAGCCATTTGCTGATCCACCAATTAAAAATATCATGGGTTTGAATACCGTAAACTACAGTATTGAAGGTAGAGTCTTTCTGGATTATGCAGTTAATAAACTTGGTGCTAAAAGAATAGCAATTGCCTACCAAAATGACGATTTAGGAAAGGAAGGGTATAACTCTATAAAGGAATCTATTAAAAATTATGAAGGTGTAGAAATTGCAGCGGAAGTTAATTTCCAATCTACCGATGTAGAATTAAGTTCTCAAGCTAAGAAACTTCAAGAAGCAAACCCAGATGTAATTTTGCATTTTTCAACACCTGCGCCTGCGGCGAATCTTAAGAAATCAATGTATAAAATAGGATTAAAGGATATCCCATTTATGGTTTCATATGTAGGTGGAGGGGATACAAATTTATTTAACCTTGCGGGTACAGATGTTTGGAATGGTACGATTTCAAGTTCGATGATTGAAATCCCTCAACAGTCGGATGATGCAAGTGCAAAATTATATGAAGAGCGGTTTAGCAAGGATTGGCCGAAGGCTCCACTAATTGGTTATGGACAATTAGGATGGGCAGAGGCAGAGGTTTTTGTAGAAGCATTAAAACGTACTGGCAAAGATTTGACTTGGGAGAAATATTTAGAAACTTTTTATACATTTGATAAATGGCAGGATTCCATGTTTGTAGATGTATCTTTCTCAAAAGATAACCATTATGGCCTTACTTCATTATTTATGACTGAAGCAAATAATGGAAAAATTACACCTATATCTGACGTCATTACCTTTGATCCAGTATCAGGAGGAATCAGCTATTAATTGAAAGGAGCAGAGCAGGGATGATTGATTCATTCCTGTTCCTTTCTTATCAATCTTTTTATATTAATTAAAGGACCAAGAGGTGAGATGTAATGTTTCAAATTATATTAAGTGGATTAATTTTTGGTTGTGTTTATGGTCTCGCAGCATTGGGAATGGTTTTAATTTTTAAAACCACAGGGGTTGTCAATTTCGCACAAGGTGAAATGGCAATGATTAGTACTTTTTCAAGCTATATCTTTCTTACGAGTATGAACTTACCTTACTTAACTTCGTTTTTGATTGCTTTAGCTATTTCGGCTATTTTAGGAATCATTGTTTATGTCATTTTTATGAAGCGTTTACAATCAGAGTCGCCTCTAAATCAAATGGTTATTACCCTCGGACTATTTCTAATAATTAATGGGGTTGCGGGTTTAATTTGGGGGCATAACCCTACTAGCTATCCGGAAGCCATCCACGGAGATGCTTATAAATTAGGAAGTATATTTATTACACCAAACGAAATCTTTTTGGTTGGTTTGACTTTCGTTCTAATGGTCGTATTTTTTCTCATTTTTCAATACAGTAAGATTGGTTTAGCGATTAGAACCTCCTCTCAAGATATAACGGCAGCAAGACTCATGGGGATTAAAGTTTCAAGAGTGTTTATGGCTACTTGGCTTGCTAGTTCAGTCCTTGGAGGTATTGCCGGAATGATGACAGCGCCCATTACCTTTCTAACACCAAATATGATGTTTGATGTTTTAATTATGGCTTTCGCTGCAGCTGTATTAGGAGGATTTGTAAGCTTACCTGGTGCTCTTATAGGTGGACTGCTAATCGGGGTATTTGAAAATCTCGTTAGTTATTACATTGCACCTGAATTAAAAATCGTATATACCTTTATACTCATTGTTTTAGTACTCTATATACGGCCTCAAGGGATATTTGGTGGAAGAAAAACTATCAAAAAGGTGTGATAAGTGTTGGTTACATTTTCTAAAAGTAAATTATATCTATTAATATTGCTACTGTTAGTACTATTAATCCCGTTTATGGTCGGTGGATCGGGTTATTTCACGACGCTTTTTGTAATGACTTGTATCTATATCATTTGCTCCTTGTCATTAAATTTACTCGTTGGTTATGGTGGACAAATTTCAGTCGGAAATGCCGGTTTTTTAGCAGTTGGCAGCTATACAGTAGCTATATTATCGAATATCTTTGTCCTGCCTATTTGGTTAACGTTACCTTTAGCAGGGATATTTACTGGAATAGTAAGTATCGTTATAGGAATTCCAGCAGTACGATTAAGTGGGCCATTTCTTGCAGTCGCTACTCTTGGGTTTGGTATTTCGGTGCCACAAATAGCATTGAACTGGGAATCACTTACAAATGGGTACACTGGACTAACTGTTACACGGCCATTACTAACATCAAGTGATTCTTCATTTTTTTATGTGGTTGTCGGTATCACATTACTTATTATTTGGATGTTAAGGAATATTTTAAAAGGTCAATTAGGAAGAGCGTTTATTGCCATCCGTGACAGTGAGGTGGCCGCCCAAGCTAATGGTATAAATGTAGCTTTTTATAAAACCATGATGTTTGCAATCAGTGCTTTTTTTACTGGTATTGCAGGGGGGCTTTATAGTTATTGGATTGGCTATGTAAGTCCTGACGATTTCACCATTGTAAGTTCCCTTTTAATACTTGGTATGGTTGTTGTGGGAGGAGCAGCGTCTATACCTGGTTCTATCATTGGGGCCGTACTTTTAACCATCATTCCACATTTTACTGATTCATTTATCGGCGTAACCAACATTGTGATTGGAATTGCATTTGTTCTTATCATTCTATTCCGTCCTAAGGGCTTAATATCCATTTATGATTCTTTTATAAAAAGAATAAAGGATAATAAGAAAAAAACTGAAAGGGGAATAAAACAGGATGTTGAATTTTCACGAAATAACGGTTCAATTTGATGGATTAGTAGCAATAAATAACCTTTCTTTTGAAGTTTCAAAAGGTAATATCCACTCTATTATTGGACCAAATGGTGCAGGTAAAACAACCATTTTTAATTGCATTAGTCGATATTATACTCCATCAATGGGTGCAATAACCTTTGAAGGGAAAAATTTAATAACTGTAAAACCTCACCAAATCATTAGCGAAGGAATCGCACGGAGTTTTCAAAATGTCGAACTTTTTTCAGAGATGACAGTTTTGGATAATCTGTTAACAGGATTACACTCACGTTTAAAAAGAAATATTTTTTCAATCGCATTGAATTTACCATCCGTTCGCAAAAACGAAGCCGAATCAATTAAAAAAGCGTATAAGTTATTAGACCTTTTGCAATTAACCCATTTATCAAATGAAAAAGTATCGAATCTATCATTTGGGTATCAGAAAATGGTCGATATTGGGCGTGCGATGATGGCTGAACCTAAATTGTTGCTGCTAGATGAACCAGTTGCAGGAATGAATCCTGTGGAAACAGGGCAAATTTGTCAGTTACTGCTTAGAATAAAGGAAGAGATGAATTATACGATCCTTTTAATTGAACATGATATGTCACTGGTTATGAAGGTCTCAGATTATGTAACTGTTATGAACTTTGGACAGAAAATTGCAGAAGGAATCCCAAGGGAAATTCAAAAAGATCCTAGGGTGATTGAAGCTTATTTAGGGGAGGGAAAATCACTTGCTGAGGTTAAATAATATTCATGTTTATTATAACCATGTCCATGCATTGAAAGGTGTTTCACTTGAAGTGAAAAAGGGTTCTATTGTTTCGCTTTTGGGAGCAAATGGTGCGGGGAAATCAACCACGTTAAAAACAATTTCTCTCCTTTTAAAGCCTAAAGAAGGAAGTTATCTATTCGAAGAAACTCCAATGTTAAAGATGAAAGCAAGTGATGTAGTTAAGGCAGGAATCATTCATTGTCCCGAAGGGCGTAGAGTTTTCCCCCTATTAACAGTGATGGAGAACTTAAAAGCTGGAACATACATTAGGAAAGATAAAAAGCAAATAAATCATGATATGGAAAGAGTCTTTAACTATTTTCCTAGACTAAAAGAGCGTCGAAATCAAAAAGCAGGAACACTCAGTGGCGGTGAACAACAAATGCTAGCGATAGGAAGGTCCTTAGTAGGTAACCCGAAAATATTATTATTGGATGAACCTTCATTAGGAATTGCGCCTATTCTTGTAAAGGAAATATTTGAAATCATTAAAGAAATTAACTCAGAAGGTACAACGATTTTATTAGTTGAACAAAATGCAAATATGGCCCTGGATATATCAGATTATTCTTACGTTTTGGAAAACGGGCATATTGCTCTAGAGGGTCGATCCGAAGAGCTCAAAGAAAACCCAGAAATTCGGAGGCTTTATTTAGGTGGATAAACAAGAAAATAGGGTGTAAAGAAGGAGCGAGTATTATGCAAACATTTAATATTAGTTGTAAGAATCGGCGTTCCTTTTTAAAAAATGTAATACCTGGTGTTGCTGCTCTTGTTTTAGATGATGTTCAATGGGATATCATAAAGTAAATAAACGGCAGTTGAAATAAAAAAGCTTTAAGTACAGTCGATTGTAATAGCTTTCTCTCCTCATCCAAAATCAATAAGCCCAAAGCCTTTCCCTAATAAGAAAGGTTTTTTACATTGGAAAATGTATGAAAATAAATTTCGACTTTACGATACATGTACATCGGTTGAGGAAAACCCAAATAGGAGCATTAAAAACAATCTAGGTAAGTCCTAAAGTGTAAACAAATATGCTAATATATAAGTATTATATGGATTATAAATAACAGTAAAAACACGTTTTGATTCAACGAGGGGAAGAGGACATAGTTATGGAAGAACTTTATAAATCTTTTCAAAAAGCTCCAGTTATGAAGTCAATGCAAGTTTATGAACGAATGAAGGAAGAATTATTATCAGGAGAATGGAAATTTGGAGAGAAAATATTTGTAAATAATTTAATTGAAAAGTTTAATGTTTCAAGAAGACCAGTAATGGACGCGTTAAAATTACTGCATAGTAATGGGTTTATTGAAATAATTCCTCAGTCTGGTTGTAAAGTAGTTGATTATTCTAAGAAGGATGTATTAGATCAACTTTTACTTAGTTCTGCACTTGAGTCAATAGCAGCTGAATTAGCAGCCAAAAATCATACAAGTGCTGAAATTAACTCTTTATGCAGTTATCAGGAAAATGTCAAAAAAAATTTAGAAAAGTTTAATGATAAGGCTTATTATTTTAAATATAACCGTGAAGTTCATGCTTATATTATGTTAATGACGCACTCAGAAAGAGTACAAAATCAAAGTGTACAATTATGGGATTTGAATGATTTTTATCTTTTAAACTCCCTTGATAAATTAAAATTCGATATTGCTGAATCAATAAATGAACATGATCAAATTATAACTTCTATAAAAGAAAGAGATGCAATTAAGGCAAAAGTATTAATGGAAGAGCATATTCGTGCCTATATGGAAAAATTGAGAGAGCAGCTTCCTTAATTTAAACAAAAACGTTGAAATTACTCATATGTAATTCAACGTTTTTTTAGTTGATTTTGTATAAAGTTCGAAACAAAAAATATACAGGGACAAAATCATCTGAAGATCAAAAATCAACTGCAGTTAATTAGAGAGAAAATATTCAGAATAGATTGACAAACAAAAACTAATATATTAGTATTTAAGTTGTAGGAAACGTTTTCACAGTGTTTATAGGTATTAATTTTAATATATTTCAAAAAAACTTAAAAATTAAGGGAGTGAATAAGTTGGCAAAAATTGTAACGGGTATTGCAATGTCTCACAGTCCTTTAATTATGACTAGTGAAGAAGCTGGAGGAGAAAGAGGTAGACGTTTTCTAGATAAAACAAAAGAAATGAAGGATTGGTTGAAGGAAGTTAATCCGGATGCCTTGGTCTTGATTTCAGATGACCACTTCAATAGTTATTATTACAACCATATGCCATCTTTTACAATTGGAATTGGAGAATGTGAAGGGTGGGGGGACTGGCAGTTACCGGAGTACCAAATTCCAGTTCAAAAAGATTTGGCAAAACATATCTTAGATACTGGTCTAGAAAAAGGTGTGGATTTCGCTTTTACAATGTCAATGAAAGTGGATCACGGTCATACACAAGGTATTTATTTCTTAAATCCTGATTTGGATATTCCTGTCATTCCTATTGCAATCAATACATCTGCACCACCGCTACCTACAATGGATCGCTGCTTTCAGTTAGGTGTAATTCTTCGTGAAGCTATCCAATCATGGGGTTCGGATAAAAAAGTGGCAATCGTTGCTTCAGGAGGGTTATCGCATTGGGTACCAATTCCTAAAATTGACAGTGAAAAAGAAGAAGACCAAAATATGATTCATATTTTGAAGAATGGTCGTCCCGAGATTAAAGATCCTGATGAATATAAGAAAACAAGAGAAAAAAGAGTAACGACAATTAAAACGGGTCCGGTTAACGAAGAATGGGACAGGACATTTTTGAATGCGCTTACTGAGGGCGATTTCAATTCATTGAGAAAATGGAGTTATAACTATATTGAGGAAAACGGCGGAAACGGAGGACAAGAAATTCGAAACTGGCTCGTGTTACTCGGCACACTTCAAGATTTTAAAGCAGAAGTAATCTGCTATGAACCTATCCCGGAATGGGTCACAGGAATGGCAATTGTTAAATTCAAACAACCTTAAAAATAAAAAACGAAAGAAGGAAAAAAGAATGTCTAAGTATGATGTGAGTATTTGGAATGAGTTGTCTGGAATTCCTTTTAAGCAATATTTTGTGGATGCAAATGGAGTAAGTACAAGGATTGTAGAAGCTGGTGAAGGAGAACCACTTATCATGTTACATGGCATCGGTGGTCATATTGAAGCGTATGCAAGGAATATTAAAAGTTTAAGTAACCATTTCCGAGTCATTGTTATGGATATGCTCGGTCATGGTTATACAGGGAAACCTGATTATCCGTACACTCTGAATGAATATAGTGATCATTTATTGGCAGTAATAAAAGCGCTCTCAATTGACGATGTTCATTTATCTGGTGAATCTTTAGGAGGATGGTTATCTGCTTGGTTCGCAGCCCGTCACCCACAATATGTGAAAACATTATTGTTGAATACACCAGGAAATATTAAAGGCAAACGAGATGTCATGAAGAAGCTGAAAGAGTCTACGTTAAAAGCTGTACTAGAAGCGAATTACGACACTGTACGAACTAGGCTTGAATTTTTATTTTATGATACCAATTTTGTTACAGAAGAATTAGTAGAGTCACGATATAAAATTTATACACAGCCGGAATTTAAACAAGCAGTTCATAACATTGTCGTATTACAAGATTGGGAGGTACGTAAAAATTTCATGTGGGAACCAGAGTGGACACACAAAATTACTGCACCAACTATTATTTTAATGTCTGATCATGACCCAACAGCCACAATAGAGGATGCAGAATATCTTCAACAGCTTATTCCGAACAGTAAGCTTCAAATAATTAACGATGCCGGACACTGGCCACAATGGGAAAAGCACGAAGAATTTAATGAAATCCAGATTGAATTTGCTAAAGGAGTGAATGTGTAATGGTTGCAATTAAAGGTGTTGATTACTTAAATCGTTTGAAAAAAAATCCTCCAGAAACCTGGATGGGGGACGAAAGGATAGTAGATCCGACCTCGCACCCACTCGTTGCCCCACCAGCCAATTCTATTGCCAAACTATATGATTTGCAGTGGGATCTGGATAAAAAAAATCATATGCTTTATACAGATTCCACTACCGGTGAACTTACGGGTACTCAATTTTTGGTACCAAGGTCGAAAGAAGATTTGAAAAAAAGAAGGTTAATGCATCAAGAGTGGGCGGAAGCATCTTATGGATTTATGGGCCGCTCAACTGATTTTATGAGCGCCATGCTTTTAGGCTGGTACGCCAATGCGGAGTTCTTTGGCGAGTATGCCGAAAATGTAAGAAAGTATTTTGATTATATTCGGGAAAAAGATTTATATTTGACGCATGTACTAATTAATCCACAGGTGGATCGGAGTCAGCCGCCATCCAAACAGCCGGATGAATTTACTTACCTTGGTGTTGTACGAGAAACGGAAGAGGGAGTAATCGTTCGGGGTGCTAAAATGATGGCAACTGCGGGACCATATGCAGATGAAGTGCTCGTCTTCCCATTCGCTAATCAACAAGTAAGCCCTGAAGATTATAAATATGCTATCTCATTTGCGGTGCCAATGTCTACACCGGGACTAAGAGTAATTGCCCGAGAATCCTACGTGAAAGAATCTAAACAGGACTATCCTTTAGCGAGTCAATTTGATGAGCTCGACGGTATCTTAGTTTTTGATGATGTGTTGGTTCCATGGGACCGGGTATTTATTTATCAAGATCCGGCAAAAGTCAATCAAGTTCTTAAGTATACAAGCCTTTATACAGGACACCAATCAACGATCCGCTTGATGACAAAGCTACAATTTGTTGCTGGGCTTGCAATGAAGGCGACAGATGTTATTAATACGAATGTATTTCCTCAAGTTCAAGATTTGATAGGTGAATTAACAACGTATATTGAATTATGTAGAGCTGCGATTACGGCTGCTGAAGAAAATGCACAACCAAATGAACTCGGGATTTATATTCCGGATTTTAGACCTTTAAGTGCAATTAGGAACTCTGGAAACCGTTGGTACCCGCGTTCACGGGAAATTCTTCAATTAATTTTAGCCGGAGGATTGATGTACCAGCCTTCTTCATTCAGTGTTTTTAATAGTCCGATTAAAGAAGATATTGAAAAATACTTTAGAGGCGCAGATATTTCAGCAAAAGAGAAGATTCAAATTTATAAAATTGCTTCTGAACTTGCTGTCTCTGGGTTTGGATCCCGTCATGAGCTATATGAACGGTACTATGCAGGTGACCCGTTGTTTTTAAGAATTAACTCTCAATATAAAAATTACGACAAAACTGAATGTTTGTCTCTTGTAGAGGGGTTACTTAATCAAATTAATTTTGAAGACACTAATGTGTTAGCGAAAACATTATGATTAACATAGCTTTCATGCCTAATCTAATATTCTAGTATTTAAATAGTCTGTTGCACTATTGAATTGATTCACATGTGGATAATATTAATGCTGAATCTTTTAATAGTGCTTTTTTTAAAATGATTCATGTCAAAAGTAAAATCAAAATGAATTTAAAGAGTGGACGTGGATGATTGTGAAATATATTAATGTGAATCTAGTTATTAATGAAAGCAAATTAAATCGCTTTCATATCAGTATTTTATTATGGGGATTGATAATCCTTTTGTTCGATGGATTTGATCTTGTTGTGTATGGTGCTGTAGTCCCAGTCTTAATGAAGGAATGGTCTTTAACTGCAATTGAGGCAGGCGCGCTTGGAAGCTATGCATTATTTGGAATGATGCTTGGGGCAACTATATTTGGACCGCTTGCAGATAAAATAGGAAGAAAAAAAGTAATTTTAATTTGTGTAGTACTTTTCAGTTTATTTACTGCTTTAATTGGTTTTGCAGGAAACCCAGGAATTTTTGGTTTGTTCCGTTTTCTGGCAGGCCTTGGTTTAGGTGGTGTTATGCCTAATGTGATTGCGTTAATGACTGAATATTCTCCGAAAAATATGAGAGGTATGCTCGTGACCACTATGTGCAGCGGATATGCAATAGGGGGAGTGTTGTCAGCTGCTCTTTCCATAGGCTTAATTTCAAATTTCGGTTGGCAATCCGTCTTTTTTATCGGAGCAATTCCACTTCTGATTCTTCCTTTTTTGTATAAATATTTACCTGACTCACCTAGTTTCTATCTACGTAAAAATCAAAATGAAGAGGTTGGAAAAATTCTCGAAAAAGTTAATCCTGATTTTACCTACGAATCATCGCATGTATATCAACTCGAAGTGAGTAAAGAAAATAAAATTCCAATTCTAGAACTTTTTCACAAAAAACGTGCATTGAGTACTCTCATGTTATGGACTAATGCACTTATGACCCTTCTCGTTTTATACGGACTAAATACTTGGCTGCCAAAGTTAATGGTTAATGCTGGTTATCCTCTAGGATCCAGTTTAACGTTCTTACTTACCTTAAATTTCGGTGCCATAATTGGATCTGTTTTCGGAGGGTGGCTGTCAGATCGTTGGCATCCTAAAAAAGTGCTTGTAACGTACTACATGATATCATGCCTTGCTCTTATTTTATTAGGCTTTAAGCCAAGTATGTTCTTGCTATATATTTTACTTGCTTTTGCCGGAGCGACAACAATCGGCTCTCAGATTGTAGCCAATGTCTATGTATCTCAATATTATCCGATGCACATTCGGTCAACAGGTGTCGGTTGGTCTTTGGGGATAGGACGGTTAGGGGCTGTTCTTGGACCAACATTAGGAGGGATCTTGTTATCTTTTAATCTATCTCTTCAAGTGAATTTCTTGGTATTTGCGATTCCATGCATTCTTGCTGCATTGGCAATAGTATTAGTTCAAGATAAATATGGAAATTTGAGTGTAATTAATAGAACAAATAATGAGAATAAAATAGAAGATATAGCTTTATAGGTTAATAAACATAAGGAATGTTTAGAATATTTCTCATGCTTTCTTTTACTTTTTATAGAAAGAGGTTTTTGCTTTGAGTAACCAAGTAACATATCGAGTACATCATGCATATGAGCTTCTTCTTCAGGCGGAAGTGGAGAAGGAAACTGTTCTACCACTTACGGATTTGTATCCAGATATGACAGTTGATGAGTCGTATCAAGTACAAATGAGAGCTATTAACCAGAAAGTTCGGGACGGCCAAAGAATTGTCGGCAAAAAAATTGGTTTAACTTCTCTTGCCATGCAGAAGTTGTTAGGGGTTGACCAACCAGATTATGGACATCTGTTGAATAGTATGGAAGTTAGTAATAAAGACGTTATTTCAATGGATCGTCTTTTCCAACCCAAGGTGGAAGCGGAGATTGCTTTTGTTCTTCACAAAGATCTTAAAGGTCCATCTATCACCATAGATGATGTATTAGACGCAACAGAATATATTGTCCCTGCCTTAGAAATTGTGGATAGTCGAATCGTTGACTGGAGAATAAAGTTACAAGATACCATTGCTGATAATGCTTCTAGCGGCCTCTTTGTGATAGGGGATAAAAGGATCTCTACGGCTGATATGGATTTGACAAAAATAGAAATGAATTTGTTTCGAAATGGAGAGCTAGTGAATGTAGGATATGGTTTAGACGTATTGGGTAATCCGGCAACATGTGTAGCTTGGCTCGCAAATAAATTATATGAATACAATGTCACCCTCAAAGCCGGAGAAGTCATTCTATCAGGAGCCCTTTCGGCGGCAGTGAATGTACAAAAAGGAGATCGAATAACAGCCGGTTTTACTCATTTAGGAATAGTCGAAGTTACCTTTTCTTAAATTGAGAAGATATGATTGTTGTTATGGCTACAGAGCTATCTAAAGTAGGGGAAAAGTCTTTAGTTAAGTAGTTGTTTGGAAGTAAAGGAGTAGTTTTTTTAAAATTAAATTTGGAGGGAATTTTATGGATAGTAGAACATTTCGCAATGCAATGGGTACTTTTGCTACAGGAATCACAGTAATCACAACAGAAGTAGATGGAGAAGTTAGCGGTATGACTGCCAATGCTTTTATGTCAGTTTCACTTGACCCAAAACTTGTGTTAATTTCTATCGACAACAAAGCGAAAATGCTTGAAAAAATTCAGAAAACAAAAAAGTACGGCATTAGCATTTTAAGTTCAGACCAACAACAGCAATCAATGAATTTTGCTGGACAAATAAAAGAAAGAATTGAAGCGGACTTTGAACGAGTTGGGGATATACCTGTTTTAAAAGGTTCCCTGCTAAATTTATCATGTAACGTGGTCGATATTCATAAAGCTGGGGATCACGTTTTGTTTATCGGTGAAGTCACGGAAATGAAAACCAACGAAGGCGATCCATTGCTTTATTTTGGTGGTAAATATCGGAATCTCCAAACGATAGAGGAGAAAATTGTATAAAAGAGGCTCATTCAAGATTAAATAGGTTTATGTAAATGGGAGATATCCCGTTCCTTTTTAAAAAGGCAGTAATATACACAGATTATTCATTGCTTTTTGTGGAGAAGGAATACTTGAACTAAATCGAAGAAATATAAATGAGAGGGAGAGATGGTGAGTGCAAACCCTTTATATAAACAGTCAGAATCGGGGTTCCTTCTTAGAGGTGATAAAGCCCGGCGTAGCAGCTCTCGGATTTTTTGATGGTGTTCATTTGGGACATCAGCAGGTTATTAAAACAGCAGTTAAAATGGCGAAAAAACGTAACATTCAGTCCATTGTGATGACTTTTTCTCCACATCCAAAAGAAGTATTAGGAAATCAAAAAGTGGATTATTTGACCTCAATCGAAACAAAAAAAGAAATTTTTCAAAAATTAGGAGTAGACGTTCTATATTTAATTGAGTTTAATAGAGAATTTGCTGTACTAAAGCCTTGGCAATTCGCTCAAAATTATCTTGTTGATTTTCAAATACAGCATGTTGTTGCGGGATTTGACTTCACATATGGTTTTCGTGGTCAAGGCAATATGGAGACGATCGTAGCAGATGGTTTAGGGTGTTATGGTGCAACAGTCATTGAGAAAATTCATTTTAAAAATGAAAAAATTAGCTCAACACGTATTAGAATGGCAATTCAACATGGGAATCTCTCTGATTTGCCAAATTTATTAGGAGATTTCTATCGTACAAACGGAGTTATTAGAAATGTGAAAAAAGGAATGAATATTTGTGAAATTAATGTTCATGAACGTTGTTTGCTTCCGAATTATGGAGAATACGAAGTAGAGGCTGAAATTGATGGTTTTACCTTTAGGACTATTGTATATCGCATTCCAGAGGATCCTTATGTTCTGTATATGTTATTTGAGAAGCAGTCTGTTTTGCCTAGACATCATCAGATGATAAAATTGAAATGGATTGACGTATCTATTGGGAAATCAAACAAGCTAGAACTCGAAATCATATAATTATAAATTTTTTATAGGCAGCATAATATTTTGAATATTATGCTGCTAATTTTTTTCTACAAAAACTAATGTATTAGAACTCTAGTATCTTTTATATCTCCGTCTTTTTGAGATAGCGTTAAATTCAGAATATTATAACTCTCTCTTTTTTATTTTTTTTGGGATAGAAATAGGTTTAATAATATTAAGGGGGATCACGTAGCAGCATATTAAACATGCAATGATTTAGAAAGAAATTTCCAACATCTTAAATTAAGCACAAATAATGTTGTTACAATTTGGTAATTATATAAACTTAAACTACATTGAAAAGAGAGTCATAAAAAATCTATGAAAAGCCCTTTTATCTTTTTTATTAGAACGTCATTTTTGGATCAACGTACTTTGTGTAATATATTTTAAATAATTTGAAGCTGAATTTTCCTCAATTCCAAGTTCTTTTGCAATTATTTGTAGAGGATATTGTTTTAAATACATATATAAGGCTATGGATCTACGTATTAATATCAGTGTCAAAGGTTGATGGTTTTCCCCTAGATATTCTGAAGATATCGCTCTTAAATGGTTAAGAATTGACATAACCTGAATAGGTCCCCCAGAATGTTCTCCGTGTGGTGTAGTGGTAAAGACATAATCATTTTCACTGAACATTGCTTCATCATAATACTCGCGAAAGCAGGTGGCTTCAATATCTCTTAAGGTAATTGATCTATTCTTAAGTTGTATGATAAGATAATTATCTTCGAATTCATCTAAAACATCTTCCTTCTTAAAGCGAAAATCTGCTGTCTTTAATCCCTTAACCGCTAAAAGGAAAACGGCTTTTCTCAATTTAGAATATTCATGGTTAGACAACACCTTTTCTAGAATTGAGAGTATCTCCTCATAAGTAATTATAATTGTTAGCTCCTTTTCAAGTTTCAAACGTTTAATTTTTACAGCAGGATCAAAGGGTACTTTGTTAATTTCCCAAAGGTAATGGAAAAATGTCTTTATAATCGCTAATTCTTTGTTAACCGTAGAAATGCTCTTATCTTGTTCTAGTTGTTCTTCCATGTAATTTCTAATATCAGTTGGCGAGATTTGAAAAGGCTCTTTATTTAAAGGGTAAGATTTTTTTATATACTTAAAAAAATGGTTAATAACTTTCTCATAACTTTTTACTGTCTCTAAACTGTATCCTTTATTTTCAATATGTCTAATAAATCCATAAGGCATTCTTTCATCCCCAGTCACTTATTAATATGAAGTTAACAAAAGGAGGATGTCCCTAGCTATATTAGGGTACAAACGTACCCTAATATTTTGAAAATTAATGAAAATAGGCAGCTAAGGAATAACACACCACCTTAAATAAATACAAGATATAAATAAATAAAAAAATTAAAAAATAGCCGATAATTTGCCTTTTTTTATTTTCCTTGCTATGAAACATTGTTTACGATTTTGTTAAGAAAACAAAAAGTATTTAAAACAAGTCAACTTTGTTTAAATGAAGATATGAATTATCTTGGTTGATACGTTCTAAATATATATTTGTTGTGGAAATATCTGAATGACCAGCCCAATCCTTAACTACCGCAAGAGGTACGTCGTTCTCTAACAGAAGAGTAACAAATGTGTGACGGAACCAGTGAGGCGTAACTTTTAAATTTTGTCCAGCAAGTTGTACAGCTTCCTTCACAATTTTATATAGGGTAGGGTAAGTTATTCGTTTTTTATTAACTAGAGGTTCGTTTTTATTGTATAAAGCGAAAAAAAGCGGGCTGATATCTTGCATATTAATTTCAACTGATTCTCCCATACTTTTTCGATAGTTAAATAAAATATCTTTGGTTTCTTTTCTTATAGGGATAGATCGTGGTTTATTCCCTTTACCAATGACATCTGCAAATAAATACCCTTTTGGATTATAACGAAAACTTCCCCAATTCAAGCTTAAAAGCTCACTTGCACGTAGCCCCGTTGTATAGAGGAGGTAGCCAATCAGTAGATTTCGTTTTTCCAATTGTTCTTGATTTCGTGTAGATTTCACAATTTTAGGAAAGAACGAGATAAGAAATTCTGCATCCTGCTGATTCAATTCCCTCACTTGAACACGGGTTTGTGCTTCTTCGTGACGAGTTTCTTCTATTATATAGTGTCCTTTTTTTGATACCGGTTTAGAGATCCAAGTAGAAAGGTGCGCTTTGTAAAATTGTGTTTCATAACCAAAGTCCAATAATCTTCTGAAAAACTCCAGTTTTCGTATGGCTGATTTAGCTGCATAATTTTCTTTGATAAATTTGTTATAGGCTTTTACTTCTGGAAAGCCAATATCCCGAAAAGAAAGGGAATGGTTGGTTAAAAAAGTGAGCAGAGTTTTTGCATCCGAACGGTATGCTTTGACCGTATGAGGGGAAAGCTGCTTATCTTGTGGAAATACTTTCTCTAGAAAAAACAATTCCAGAAAATCCTGTTCGGAACTATTCGCGAGAGAAAGGTTTCTATTTTCGTCAAGTAGATGCCGATCTTTTAGATGCTCTTGTAAATTAGCTAAATACTGTTTATCTATCAAGTTATTAAGAAGCGTCAAGTCATTCATTTTTTGACCTCCTAAGAATTAGTTTAAAATAATTTAATTATGTATAGTAAAGATAACTCCTACTTATCTTTACTTATATTTTATCATAGAATATGTGTTCTATCTATGTTCTTCCTCAGGATTTATTATTAAAAAAGGGACAAAAAACATCTTGAACACTAGTAGCAAAAAAATGAAGTGTTGGCTGTCTGAGATTCGCTCTCAGACGAAATTAAATTGCAGTTTCTATATAATTACCCATTCATTTAATTACAGAGTTACTCTGGAACAACAATCAAATTTTATATATGAACGAAAAACGAAATATTTGTTAATGAATCCAATTTTAAACCATACATTAGAAAATAATTAAAAACTGCGGCTAAGAAGACAAATTTGTTAAAGAGTGTCATAGTATTCAAGCAGCTACAAGCTGGCTTAAACAGGATAGAGTGGGATAAAGTGAAAAGTACTCTGCAATAGGTTAATTTAATAAGGGATGAAACAAGAAGGCCCATCTTTCACGGTTATTTGTATTTATCTAAAGATAGGTATTTGTTAATTGGACCATAATCTTTTATAGAAACATTACTATTATAGAAGAAGACTTGAAAACTTGCTGTAACCGTCAAGTAGAAATCAACAGTTTTTAATAATTAAGATTAAACAGTTTCCATCAATTAAGATTCAACACTTTGATTATTAAATAATGCTTTTCTGTATTTCATTCTGATACTGTCCTGTTCTTCGCTGAAAGTCAAAATTTCACTCCGATGTAAAAGACGATCCAATATTGCCGTCGTAAGTGTCGTATCTCCAAGGAATTTTCCCCATTCTCCAGGACCTTTGTTGGATGTAAGGATAAATGCAGCTTTATCATACATCTCATAAATGAACTGAAAGAACAAATGGGCATCCTGCGGTTCATATGCCATATACATGACATCATCGATGATAATCAAATCAGATTTGGTGATACGGTTGTACCTCGTCTTGGATTTACTGATATACTCTCTTGATTTCAATACATAAATCAAACGATCCATTGATATAAAAGAAACCTGGTATCCACGCTCGATAGCGTGAATACCCAGGGCAGTTGAAAGAAAAGTCTTCCCCACACCCGTTGGTCCCATCATAATTAAGGTGAAACATTCGTCAACCCATGATAATTGTTTTAATATATTCAGTTGTTTTTCTCCAATCGCGGTCTGTTCTTCAATGCGAAAGTTCTCAAATGTCAAAGCCTCTGGAAACTCCGCCCATTTCATTAGCCTTTCACTGTTTTTCCTTTCCCTACAACGCATTTCATGACTAAGGAACTCATGGATGAACTCATGATATGTCCATCCTTTTGCTTCTGCTTCCCTAGATGGCTGAGTGGACAGAAGTTTCGGTTGTTGAAAAATTAACGAATCATATTAAAAAATATGATTATACGTTTACACTAGACCATGCAGACCAACAGTCTGAACAGCATCATGAGCTTATTGAGCATTTCTCCACGAGCAATAATCCGTTCTTAAAAAAAATTCTCTTTGTTTTGCTAAAGTGGTATAACGATAATGTCATATATTCACGGAAGCGATCAATGCTATTAATGAAGGAATTAGCGGATGATTTTAAAGACAGTCAGTCCTTACATCAAAAAATTGAAACCTATTTTAAACGAAATGATGATGTCTATTTGCTGGAAAAGACTGTGGCCCGGAAGGAACGATTAAAGGATTGGTTTAAAATTTTTTATGTCCAAGAGGAGGGGCAGGACGACAAGCCTCGACAATTAACCACTTTTAAAAGTTTAAAAATAACTGTCAGCCGTTTTTTGGAAAGTTACAATAACGACATAAGCTTAAATTTAATAAATGGGTTTATTTGTTTGGCAAATGATGAATTCGATTCAATTGACGGGCGAGAACGGATGGCGCCGGCAATTCGAGACATTGCCAGACTGGAGCCGGAGCAGCGGGAGGAAATGCTGGCGTCTATTTTATCAACAGCAGATGACTTTTTAACCATTGAACAAAGAAATCAGTTAAGTGAAGTGTTGGTTACAAACGGGTTTGATTTAATGGAGGATTTGAAACAAATCCATTTAGGTCTTGAGGATTCATTTAGTTATGGCAGCATGATTAAATCGCTACATTCTACTATTAGAGAGCAGGCATACGGAGGATACCCATGGGAAGCATAGACCATATTGAGCAGCTGGAAACATACATTAAAGACCTTGGCGATGAAATAAAGAATGTAAAAAAGGCATCGGATTATCTAAAATTAATTGAGCAGTTTCAGGATGAAGTGAGAAGGACTTCAACAACATTAACACAATCAGAAGCAAAGCTACAGCTTATTCAAGGCATTGTGGAAAGTAAGTTAGCATTATTCCAAGCGACCGCCAATAATATTGATTCAAAACAGCAATCCATTGAGCAATCACAAAGTAATATCATTGCTGGATTAGCGGAATTAAAGCAATTTCTGGAAAAAAGTGAAAAGGGAATGATCTCTTCTTTTATAGAAATTAACAAGCTAATGAACGAAACGCAAAGTTCTGTGATTTCAGAGCTTAAAACTGTTAAGGATGAGAATGAAGCACAAATAAAAATGCTAACGAAAACGAATAAAATATTTTTCAGAGTCAATTTGACATTTGTCATTATTGTAGTAGGTATGTTGATTTTTTTGTTGGGGAGATAGGGGAACAAGCCTTGAAGAATACCCAGCAAGTTGCCTCAAATGACAGACCGGAAAACCGTCTATATTAATGTAGAGATCGAGGGAAATCATAACTTTGACTTGATTAATAAAGGTAAGACCGGAGAAGTGTTGAAACAAGTGAATGCATTTATAATACAATTATTTTTGCCTATCAATAAATTTAAATTTTTTTGTAAGAAGCGCCGTCTGAAAATAGACGGTTTTTTTAGTGATAATTTTTGATGTTTTCCCAAGGTGATATTCTCCATTTAAAGGTAAAAGGTATGATAAAATAAAACTAGTGGATTTGACATATATACTAGTGATTTAAATAGAAAAATACTAGTGATTATATCTTATAAAACTCATTTGAAGTTGATTTGGCGGGGGTTAAACTGCTTTAGATGATAAGAAGATAATCATAAAAAAGGACGTCCAGTCTTCAAAACTGCTTGAGACCTGCGTGCCAGGTCTGGTGGGTTCGATTCCCACGCAGTCCCGCCAACGTGTGTGCAAGGGAGCATGGATTCTCTTCCAATTAATGTCACATTTGTATTTACGACTCTCTACAAGTGCTAACAAATGCTTATATATCAATACTTGTGTCAATGTAAGGCAGTCGGAACAAAGAATGACCATAATTGGTTTTGAAAAATCAGTGTAAAATTACACTGACTATCACAGTAACGAATCTCTTATGTGTGTATAAGTAGATATTAATGCGTATTGCATTTACTTGTCCAAATAGCCGACAATTATTACCAAAGGGACGCGGTAAGATTGGCGGCTATGACACGACAAAATATCACCTTAGAACCGGATGTGCTTGATGAGTTATATAAATATGCAGCCAAAAAGGGAATAAAGTTATCTCCCTAGGTAAATGCAAAAATGAAGGAATTCATCGAGGAAGAAAAGATGATTGAAGAATATCGGCCGCAGAGAAAGCGGTCATGAAAATGGGTGCTTTTTGTTGTAATAAATACCATTAAATGGAAATAATAGACTTTGAAGCCATTATGGAAAGGTTTATGTCTAGTAAAACAGATCATAAAATTCAATACTGTATATTTGATATTATTTATTTTAGAGGCAAAAAGGTAACTCAGTACCCTTTGGTTGAAAAGAAAGCGCTTATTGATTCTATTATAGAGCCAACAGAGGCTGTTACCAAGGTTCAATGGATGATGTATGGCAGAAAGGCTTACTTTAATTTAGTAAAGCAGAACGAGCTTGAGGGAGTTGTCTTAAAACGTGCCTATTCCACTTACCAAATGAATAAGAGATCTTATGATTGTTTAAAAGTTATTAACTACCAATACACCGATGCTTACGTAACTGGAATGAGGAAAGGTGATTTTGGATTGCTTCTATCTGTTGAGGAAGATGGGGTGCTAAAACCAGGTGGGATTATGGAGTTTATGAGGCTAGCTGCCAAGAAACAGTTTTATCTACAATCTTCAGAATTAATTGTTGATGAAAACAAAAAATTTATATTCTTGGATTCCAAAATAAAATGTCGTGTTAAGTTCAGAAATTACACAGGCTGGTTTATTAAGGATCCCGTCTTTTGTTGAATATATATCATAAATTTGGTGAAAAATATCTCCTATTATCGAAAGTTTACGGTCAAGGAGAGAATATAATGAAAATCGATATTAATTTGATAAGGGAAACAGAACGATTTCATTATGATGATCCTACATGTGGTATCCTAATTGATACCTTCCGTAATGGAAGTCACTGGCATGCAGTGGCTATTGCAGAAAATGCAGAGTGGTATTGTCATAATGGATTTGGAGACACAAAAGAGCAAGCAGTAGAAGAAGCCATTTTAGGCGTATTAAACCTTGTTAGAAATAGGGATTTATAGGTAAATGCAAGCATCCTTCAGGGGTGCTTTTTTATTTCGATTTAAAAGATTTGTGAGAAGTAAATATTAATAAATGGTCTATAAGAAAAGTCCTTCATAATACCTATTTAATATGGTACTTTTTCCATGAGGAGTTGAGACAACCTGAATATACAAACAATCCCTTTTAACAAGTTTCTAACTAAAGACCAAAAAGGTAATAGAGTGGAATTGGAGGTTACTCTTGACCTTAGGTGGTTGAGGAGAGGATTTATTGTGTTTATAGTTGTTGGTGGAATATTTTTATTTCCGCAAAATGTTTCTTAACATCCATTGATATTATCCCTTCTGTGTAGACAGTATGAAAATAAACCATACTGCATACAGGAGGGATTTATTTTGGCAAAAAAAGGACAAAAATTCTTAAATTATTCTTTTGAGTTCAAACTTTCGGCAGTAAATGAGTATTTAAAAGATGAAATGGGTTATAAAGCCATAAATAAGATGCTTGGTTTACCTGACCACACTTATATTCGTCGTTGGGTAAAAAATTATTCAGGAAACAGAGGAGTTCAAGGAGTTAGCGAAAAACAGGTATATGATTGAGGCTAAAAACGCTGTGCTAAAGAATCGCCATGGTTTTAAAAAAAGTCATTCCCATGGTCTTTTAGGTATGCACATACAAAGTGCAACAACGATCTTCGTAGTGGATATGAAACGAATCATCACGTTAATGGGTTAGTAATAACACATTATTTAACCCTTCAAGACCCAAAACACGAAAAAAAAGATTAGGGAATGTTCAAAATCATCCCCTAATCTTTTTTATTTCATTGCGGTAATTTTAAAATGCTTATATTTTCAGCAGTCTCACTAGGATCTTCTTAATTTTTTATCGAATGAGTATTTATAAGGCTTTATAGTTTTTCATTTCGTTGTAGAGCAATTTTTTGAAAAATATCACTTTTGTATAAAAAAGACTGCAGACAACTTGTCGGTAATCGACTTTGTCTGCAGCCTATAAAACATCTATTAAGGAGTGTTATCCTCCAAAAACATTAACTAGTTGATTGATGCAAAGGAAGGCAAAGAGAACAAGACATCCAACCAGTACCAGATTTGCAATCAGTTTATTACGATATTCTTCGATGACTGATTTTGAGTTCAGCAAAATCAGCAGGGAGATGGCTAAGAATGGCATAAACAATGCACCAAGAGCACCATATAGAATAATTAATTCTACCGGTTTACCAAAGAACATTAAGATCATTGGCGGGAAGGTAAGCCATGCTAGATAAAAACGGTAAGCTGGTTCTTTTTCAGAGATATACTGGATACCTTCCTCTTTCTTTTTGCGAATGGTTTTAATAAAATCGGCAAATAGGTACGGTACACCATTCCAAACCCCAAGAAGGGAAGTATAAGCTGCAGACCAAAAGGCGACTAGGAACATCCAGCGCATTGGTGTACCGAATTCTTCACCGAGCATATTCGCAAGCGTAATTAAACCTTGGTCATCTCGGATACTGACACCGCTACCGGCAAGAAACTGCGCACCAATGATTAAACCTGCCATAGTAAAAATCGCAGTAAGGGTATATGCGACTTTTGAATCTAATCGCATAGTAGAAATCCATTTACTTCCTATCCAACCTTTTTCACTAAGCCAATAGCCGTAGGATGCCATAGTAATCGTACCCCCGACTCCGCCAATTAAACCTAACATAAGCATGAAGGACCCCTCAGGGACACGTGGAGCAAAACCACCAGCAAATTCACCAAAACTTGGCAGGAATAGGATAGCAGTACCAATGATTGTGAGGAACATAATCCCGATTAATGCGGTCATAACACGTTCAAACAATAGATAACGACCAGACCAAACAAGTAAGAAGCCACCAATTGCATGGATGATTGCCCAAGCCCATAGAGGCATGATTGGGAACAATGCATGCATCGCCATACCAGAGGTAGATGCAGCAGCTGCGCCATAGACAAAGCCCCAAATGATCGAATAAACCCCGAAATAGCCAGTTGCCCATTTGCCTAACTTATGCCAACCATCGAGGATGGTGTGACCAGTAGCTAGGTACCAGCGGCCAACACCTTCATTCATGAAATATTTCAAAATAGCTCCAATAACGATCGCCCATACAAATGTCATACCAAACTGGGTTCCAATGACCAGGGAAGTAACTAAGTCTGCCGTTCCAACCCCTGTTGCAGCAACAATTAGTCCTGGTCCCATATGCTTCACCTTTTCCTTCAATGTAGAAGGGAGGAGTAATTTGTTTATTTGTTTGAGTTTCCATGTGAAAAACCCCCCTTAAATGTTATAGAAAAATCGATTAAACAGATTCCAGCAAAATAGCCATCCCTTGTCCACCGCCGACACATAATGTCGCGATCCCAAATTGTTCCTGCCTGCTGTTCATTTCATGAATAAGTTTTGTCAAAATAACTGCTCCCGTCGCCCCGAGTGGATGACCAAGCGCAATCGCACCACCATTAACATTCACCTTGTCCATATCCATATTTAATTCGCGGATGACAGCAATTGACTGGGAAGCGAAGGCTTCATTTAATTCAACAAGGTCAATATCGTTCATTTGCAGTCCGGTTTTTTCTAATAGTTTAGTAACAGCTGGAACCGGACCGATACCCATGTAGCGAGGATCTACTCCTGCTGTCGACCAGTCTTTAACTTTTGCAAGTGGTTTGAGACCTAATGTTAACGCTTTCTCTTTTGTCATTAAAACGATGGCGCTTGCCCCGTCATTTCGACCACATGCATTCCCAGCAGTAACCGTCCCATCATTTTTGAAAACCGGCTTTAAGCCTGCCAATTTTTCTAATGTTGTTTCACGCATATGCTCGTCTTTTGCAAACAAAGTAGTTTCTTTTTTCATTTCCACTTCAACTGGGACAATTTGTAAATTGAATTTTCCGTTTTCCCAAGCTAATTTCGCACGTTTTTGGCTTTCGAGTGCAAAGGCGTCTTGGTCCTCTCGTGATATTCCGTATTTTTCAGCAACGTTTTCTGCTGTCATGCCCATCCCTAAGTCCTTTCCATACAATTCCATCGGTTGCTGCCCGTTTTCAAGATTGGAATCAACCAGATAGGGATTGCCTTCACCAAAGCGGGAATTACGTACGTAAATTGGCGCTCGGCTCATATTTTCCGTACCACCTGCAATCACAATTTCATTTGGATGGAAGGCGAGATGCTGGACTCCTGAAACAACAGCCTGCATGCCTGAAGCACAAAGGCGATTTACTGTATAAGCAGTAGCAGCATCAGCGATGCCTGCCCTTAGTCCAGCAACGCGTGCTACATTTGAAGATTCTGTCGCTTGCCGAACTTCACCTAAAATGATTTCATTGATATGATCGGATGGAATGCCAGTTGTTTGAAGAGCGTCTTTTAGAACGGCTGCTCCCAAATCTCCAGAATTTACTGTTTTTAATGAACCGCCAAACTTTCCTATAGCTGTTCGTTTGGCGCTGACTATTACATACTCTTGAACCATAAAATATTTCTCCTTTCAATTAGCTAATCTGATAGGTTTTTAGAGAAGGGGAAATGGTATATTCAGCAGGAGTGATTTCTTTTAGTTTTTCTGGTGATATCTCTTCCGCTAATTCTTCAAGTACCATTTTTCCATCAATAAAAGAGAAAACCGCATATTCAGTAATCAGCATGCTCACTACGCCTTTTGCCGTAATTGGATATTCGCAGCTTTTAAGAATTTTCGCTTCTCCGTTCTTCGTGCAATGTTGGGTGGTTACAATCACTTTCTTCGCGCCTGCAACTAAGTCCATCGCTCCGCCAACCCCAAGAATATCTTTTCCTGGAATCGCCCAGTTTGCGATGTCTCCGTTTCCTGCTACTTGTAAAGCTCCAAGAATGGCGATATCGACATGACTCCCACGAATCATCCCAAAGGATTCTGACGAAGAGAAATAAGAGGCACCCGTTTTAGCTGTAACAGGCAACTTGCCTGCATTGATAATTTCCGGGTCAACTTCGTTTTCACGAGGGGTGGGACCAACCCCAAGCAGACCGTTTTCTGTATGCAAGAAAACTTCTTTGTCATTTTGCAAGTAATCAGCAACAAGGGTTGGAATCCCAATACCAAGATTGACAATGGCTCCATCACTAATTTCCTTTGCTGCCCGCATTGCGATTTTTTGTTTTATGTTCTTCACAATTTTCCACCCTTTACGATAAAATCGACAAATAAATGAGGAATAACAATCTGTTCTGGATCCAGCTCGCCAGTTTCCACGATTTCTTCAGTTTCCACAATTGTGATTTTCCCTGCTTTAGCCATATCAGGATTAAAATTACGAGCTGTTTTTGAGAAAATGAGATTTCCTAATTTATCGGCTTTCTTTGCCTTAATCAGCGAAACGTCAGGAAGGAGTGGGTATTCCAGCACATACTCTTCTCCATTTATCAAGCGTGATTCCTTATTCTCAGCCAGTAAGGTTCCGGCTGAAGTTTTTGTGTAAAATCCACCAATTCCAGCTCCACCAGCACGAAGTCGTTCAGAAAGCGTTCCCTGTGGTACGAGATCGACTTTGAGCTTTCCTTTATTTACATAACGAACAGCGTCGATATTACTAGTAAAGTAGGAACCAATTGCTTTGACGATTTTATTTTGTAGCAGGATTTTGCCAAGCCCTTTCCCACCAGGTTCGCCTAAGTTGTTACTAATGACAGTTAATCCGGAAACGGGATGATCGGCAAGAGCATTTACTAGCATAAGCGGACAGCCGACCAATCCGAACCCACCAACAGCGATTGTATCCCCGTTCTTGATTTGAGAAATCGCTTCCTTAGCAGATACAATTTTATTCAAGGTATATCCTCCTTTTTTATACTGAAGGGAAAGAAATCCCTTACATTTAATGGGTAAATAAGAACATCTAACCTTACATTTAATATCTAATGGAGTTCTACGTTTTAAATTCTAGGAGCTAGATATCCCCAAGCAATACAGATTGCTATTATTTCTTATTTGTATTACACTATGCGTACAATATTACGAATAGTGTAATTTGTACGTTTATTATAATCGTAATCTAAACAACTATCAACACAATTTAAAGATTTTTTTGAAAATTATTATTTTCGTAAAATAAATAAATCTAAAGGAGAATATAAACAATGAGTGAAAAAAGGTCCTCTAATTATTTTGTAAATTCTGTTGCAAAGGGGTTTGAAGTGTTAAAAGCATTCGATTCTAGTTCTACTTTTTTATCATTAAGCGATTTGGAGAAAAAAACCGGAATCAACAAGGCGACAGCTAGGAGATTCGCTCTAACGTTGGTAGATCTTGGATATTTAAAGCTGCAGGATAATAAATTCTGCCTAAGTCCAAAGGTATTGGATTTTGGAGCACATTATCTAGAATCCTTAACTCTTCCAAATCTGGCTTATCCAATCCTTGAGTCAATCGCATCTAAAGTCACGGAATCAACGAATCTTGCCGTATTGGATGAAGCAGAGATTGTCTATGTTTCAAGGGTGAATGCGGCGAAGCAAATCATTGGGGCGAATTTACGAGTGGGTTCAAGGCTACCTTATTTTGCAACTTCCTTAGGAAAAGCGCTTGTCGCCTGGCTTTCTGAAGAAGAAAGAAGGAGAATATGGGATTCTGCCAAGATTGAAGCTTTTACAGACAAAACGATAACAGACTTTGACCAGTTTGAAGCACATCTAAAAATTTGTCGTGAACAAGGATACGCTGAAGGAAATGGCGAACTGGAAATTGGGTTAAGATCGATTGCTGTACCTATTTTCTCATGGAAAGATGAGCCAATTGCGGCTATGAATATTTCCACGAATACTATAAGATCAACAGAAGAAAAAATAATGCAGGAGTACTTACCAGCTCTCTTAGAAGGTGCATATGAGCTGAACAAGCTGATCAGATATCAGTCATAAACAGTTAGTTAGTTGATTCATTACCGAATTATCCGTCCCGGACCTAATTCGATTCGGAAATTTTTGTGTTTTTTAATGATTATGTCCATTTGTTCAATTTTTCTCTAAATTTTATAAGAATATGGAACAATAGCTAAGCGGGTACTGTTCATATCTCTTAGCATTTTTATATAATCAGGTGAAAAGATACCTTGTGTAGCTTTGAAAAAAAAATGAACCGTTATTATAACAAAGTTAAACTGTTTGGAAAAATTGTACTGTTCACCCCTTTGGATATGGTTAACTATAGGAGTGTTTTTAAATTGAAAGGAAATGAACATCTGAATTAAAATGTGGATTAAGGAACTATTCAGTGACAATAGACTTATTCTGTTATACCAGCTAATAGGAGCTTATTGTTTAATTCAAGAAAAGGGCGCCTTTCTGCAGGAATGAGGTGATGTAGTGACTGTTAAAGGTCTGAATCATTTTTTATTTTCAGTTTCTAATTTAGAAAATTCAATTGAGTTTTATCAAAGTGTTTTTAATGCAAAGCTATTAGTTAAAGGGAAATGCACAGCCTATTTTGACCTAAATTGTATGTGGCTTGCTCTAAATGAAGAAAAAGACATTCCTCGTAATGAGTTAAGCCATTCATACACACATATAGCTTTTTCAATAGAAGAAGCAGACTTTTTAAAAATGTACGAAAAACTGAAGGAGTTAAATGTGAACATTCTTTCAGGTCGCCCAAGAGATAAAAAAGATAAAAATTCTATTTACTTCACTGATCCTGATGGTCATAAGTTCGAATTTCATACAGGTACATTACAAGATAGATTAGATTATTATAGACACGATAAAAACCATATGAAATTTTACAAATGATGTGGTGGTGTACATTATGGACGTTATTTTAGAGAAAGCTACAAATGATGATGCACAATCTATTTTTGATATGCAAGTTAAGGCTTTTATGCCACTGTTAGAAAAATATAAGGATTATGATACAAATCCAGCAAATGAAACCATTGATAGAGTTTTTACAAGAATAAATAACCCTAATGGTGGGTTTTACAAAATATTAGTTGATAATATCCTTGTAGGTGCTATTTGTGTAGTCTGGAAAGAGAGAGTACATTGGATAAGCCCAATGTTTATTCTTCCTAAATACCAAGGTAAAGGTTATTTTATAAAATAATTATTTTAATGAAGAGCATGTTTTGAAAAAAGATTTAATCAAATCATGCTCTTCTCAATTAATCTTACTAATTAGCCTAGTATAAGAATGAGTAGAATAAAATTTAGTTTAGACTTTTTTGTACCAAAACAATGATAGTAGAAGGAGTTTAGACTTTTTTGTCTTATCAGTTTAGAAATTTTTGTCCTTGTAAAAGGGAAGACCAATTCTTTCTAAGGTTTATTTTTTTCACTTAAACTATTCGTATAATACTAATTTTACGAATAATATGACAAACATAAAAACATTTGTTATAATAAAAGAAAAATATGGAGGTTTTTAGACATTGAGTAAAAATATGGAACGAATCATTGTCGATATTTTAAGTGAAAAAGTGTCTCCATTTTTAATAATATTATTTGGATCTACTGCTAAAGGAAACATACATAAAGATAGTGACATTGATATTGCCTTTCTAAGTGATGATAAAGAATTAGACAAATATGAATTATTTATGATCGCCCAAGAGATAGCATCAGAGCTTAATCGGGATGTTGACCTTATTGACCTAAACCAAGCAAGTACAGTATTCCAAGCTCAAGTTGTCCATACTGGAAAAGTAATTCATTGTACAGATGAGCAGAAAAAAGCTCTATATGAACTAAAAACCTTTAAAATGTATGCAAAATTGAATGAAGAGCGTACTCCTATATTGAAAAATGTAGATGAAAGTGGGTCTATATATGAAAAATGATGTTATTTTAAATAAAGTGAGTATAATTGAACGTTGCATTAAACGTATTCATGATGAATATGCAAATAATCCAGAACACTTAAACAACTTTACAAAACAAGACTCTATTGTCTTAAACTTGCAACGAGCATGTGAAGCGAGTATTGATCTTGCAATGCATATTGTTGCAGAGAAAAAACTAGGGCTTCCACAAAATAGCCGGGATGGATTTTCCTTTTTAGAAGAAGAAGGTATTATCCCCCCTTCTCTCGCTAAAAAAATGAAAGCGATGGTGGGCTTCAGGAACATTGCTGTTCATGATTATCAAGAAATCAACTTAGTAATTTTACAAAAGATTCTAGAAAACCATTTAGTGGACTTTATGCAATTTACAAGAACCATTCTATTATACTAATTTAAGTTACCATAAAAAAATTATGTAAACTACTATTCGTAAAAAATGTATTATACGAACATTCGTTTTTATTTTTATCTACATGAGGTGTAATTAATGGCCATTTCTAAACAACATGAATACTATGAGAAAAAATTAGAAGCTTTACTTAATGAAATGCCTGATTATGTTGCAGAATATGTGGACGCGAAACAAGATATCCGCTCCCCCATAACCCTTTTTAATTATGTTCGCGATTACCGAGAATTTTTTAATTGGTTAGTGGCTGAAGGTATCGCAAAATGTGAACGAATCAATGATATTTCACCAGATTTACTTGCGAATTTATCTTTGGATGAAGCAAGGAACTATTTTAAATTTATTGGTAGAAAAAAGTACAAGGTATCAAAAAAAGACGATGAGACAAAGAAGATTGATCCCAAAACAGTTAATCGTCATAAGTCCTCCCTCCGCTCCTTATTTAAGTACCTAACCATTGAGGCAGAATTAGAAAATAAAGAGCCCTACTTCCATCGTAACGTAATGCAAAAGATCGAAGTAACGAAAGTGTCAGAGACTTTTAATGAGCGGGCTAAAAATCTTACTGATAAGATTTTTATCGATAACAAAGACTTGGATTTCTTGGATTATATTAAAGGTGAATATATAGACTCCCTCTCCCTTACTGAGAAAAATTACTTCCATCGGGATAAGGAACGTAATATAAGTATCCTTTCCCTATTTCTCGGAACCGGTATTCGCGTGAATGAATTATCCAATCTTCGAATTAAAGATATTGATTTTACTTCAAAAGAAATTAGTGTTATCCGAAAAGGAAATAAAAAAGATACTGTGTCAGTTACGCCCTCCAGCCTAGAAGATCTGCGAAAGTATTTATCAGTTAGGCAGGAAAAATACAGAGCTGGTGACGGTGAAAATGAGTATGTATATGTAAAACTTTTTAAAAATAAGGTGCAGCCTCTTACCAACCGCGCGATTGAAAATATTGTTTACAAATTCACCAAATCGTTTGATAAAAGAATGTCTCCACATAAGTTGAGACATACATATGCTACCAACTTAGCAGAGCAAACCAATGGGGATATCCCATTAATCATGTCCCAACTTGGTCATACATCTTCAGATATTTCCTTACTTTACATTAACACTAGTAGGGAAAAAGCAAGACGTGCTGCGGAACTCTTGGATAAGCGTCGGGAAAATAAATCTTAGGGGAAAAGGGATAAAAAATCTCTCTCTTTTTTAGTTTAGTTTAAACTATTCATTAAAGAAGGATTTAACGCAAAGTTAATTAAGTAAAAAAGAGAGAAAATACTCTTCTCCCTCTAACGTGTTCAAGAACAAAAAAGATTGTACAAAACTGAAAAAAATTTGGCATATCTAATTATAGTAATTTCTTCTTTTCTAAGGTAAATCAGCTTTATTTTTATATATCTTTATAAACGGAAACGGGGATCAGCCAGAGCAATGCAGTTACATACAATACTCAAGTACAAGAGTATTAGATAAAATAGAAATATCCGATTTTCCTCTATCTTTAAAGCGACATTACCCCTTTTCATTGACCTTATTTTCCTTCCGCTGTTTCCCTCCCCACCCATTAAAGTTAACTTGTAACTTTTGAAAGCATCATGAAGTCCAGGCAAGGATTTTTTTGCGTTATTTGGACGGAAGTTTTCTCTCAAAAAGTTAAATCAAAGTCAACTTGAACAGTGGATCTCCCCTTCCAAGTTATATCAAGGCTTATTTACCGATTAGAAGTATTAAGGTGAAATCAATTATGTAATAAAAAACAAAATTATTTTCGCTCCCATGAAAATTCAAAAAGCCAAAAAAAGAGCATAACAAAATAGACTCAGAAGTTACATATTTGGTTATTATCCTAAGAAAAAATACCATATATTGATGATTTATTAACTCTAAAAGCCGTTCTCAACATTTGAGAACGGCTTTTATAGTATTGATTTATGTTTGAATTATTTAGAAGTCTTCTTTTGTTTTTTATCACAGCAAGTGCATTGTCCGTATAAAGTTGATACTTTCTCATTCTCAAAATGATCAATTGTGTTATTGCAAATTTGGCAAATGATAGTTCCCATTAGAAAAACTCCCTTTTGTTTGAATTTTATAAGATAGACAATTCTAATTTCTTTAAATGTAAGCGTTTTTTATTCGTTAATATTATAATAGTATGTCACATTTAGTTTGTCAATCATAAATTGTATAACACATTATAAGGGATAATGTCGTTTGTTAGGGAAAGATAATACAGATAAATTGAGTAGTGAGTAGGAGAGTTAACCCTGCTTTTTACTAGTACATTCCGCAGAAGAGAGGTTCGGGAAAGCTCGCGATTTATTTCCTATTTGGTTTGGTGCAAATATGCACATCACAACTCTTGTGACAGGAGCATTACCAATTGCGTTAGGTCTTATGATACCTAGCCTTATATGAAGTTTGTGTTCCTCAGACCGGAGGTTTGCCGCTCGCTTCCTTCAGATTACGGGTCACCCACGGACACCCTTGCGTTAAGCTAACCATTACTACTGCCTCCATGGTTCGGGACTTTCACCCTAGAGGCTGCACCCATGCCGGGCGCACATTAAAAAGGAAAGAAAATACTCTTTCCTTCTAATTAGTCCAAGGAAAAAAAGATTGTACAAAACTGGAAAAATTCGGCCTATCTAATTATGATAATTTCTTTTTTTCTAAAGCCGCTCAAATGCGTTGTTCTTATTTTATTGAACCCACAGCTTACCCCAATTTTCATAAAACATCTACTTATGTTTCAGCGTTTTGTCCATAATATCGACCTTTACTTACCTACTTACGGCTTAGTATTCTTTGACAAAAACAGCAAAAGGATATATTATAATAATAACAGAACCCACCACGCCTCTTAACAATGCGGACCAAGGTGGGTCATTTTTTTTCAAGGGGAATTGGCCAAAATGGATCCTGAAAAAGACTACTCTAATGTAAAGCCACCTAAAACTTATAAAGAACAAGTAGAATTATATAAAAATAGAAATTTATACATAGAAAATTCTGAATATGCCGAAAAAATACTACAAAGAATAAATTATTACCGATTATCAGCTTATGGACTAACCCTAAAAGATCCAATTAATAAAAATCAATATATCAGCAGTTCGTCATTTAATAAAATGCTCTCATTATATGAATTTGACAGAAGACTAAGGTTATTACTTTTAGGAGTATTAGAAACTATTGAAATAGCCTTCCGAACACACATATCTTATGAAATTGCTCATAAATTTGGGCCACTTGGATATAAAGATAAAGAGAATTTTATTAATGAAAAGTTTCATAAAGAGTCTCTGGATGAACTGGAGATATTGATTAAAAAAAGCCGTAAAGGCGAATTATTTATTGAGCATCATTATAAAAAATATGAAGGAATAATTCCTATTTGGGCAGTGATTGAAGTCACTTCATTCGGATTCCTTTCTAAAATTTATCGAAATTTAAACGAGGATGTAAAAAAACATATAGCCAAAGTTTATTACAACATCCCTTATTATTACCTAGAAAGTTGGTTACAGTCATTATCGAATGTTCGAAATGTTTGTGCTCATTATGGACGTGTATATAATAAAAAATTAACATTTAAACCCCGATTGTTTAGAGAAGAAAGTAAGCAATTTGATAATCAACTTATATTTGCTGCAATTTATATTATTCAAAGATTATTAACAAAAACTGAGGGTAACAGATTCATTACTGACTTAGAAGCACTTGTTCTTGAATATGAGGATGAAATCGAGTTTACACAAATTGGTTTTCCTTCAAATTGGATGGAACTTTTATCTAAAATAAATAGCAAAAATAAGATATAGTCTACAAAATACAAATTTTTTTCTCTTAGATATGATAGGTAAACTTTTGTGTCAGTTTTTACATAACTTTTCTACACCAGGTCTTATTTGTCTTGTCACCCTCAAAGTATAGAACGCGTTTCATTGTGTTTCTCGTACAACCCACACTAACTATTACAAAATGAAAAAGAAAAGCTGATTTCTCGTACTATAAGGTAAATCAGCTTTATTTTTATATATCTTTATAAACGGAAACGGGGATCAGCCAGAGCAATGCAGTTACATACAATACTCAAGTACAAGAGTATTAGATAAAATAGAAATATCCGATTTTCCTCTATCTTTAAAGCGACATTACCCCTTTTCATTGACCTTATTTTCCTTCCGCTGTTTCCGAATAATCATAGGACCCGTTTTTTTGTCATTTTTGATGTTTTGCAGATACTTTACCAGATAACTTTCCGTGATCCGTTCCGGTACATACCCTAAACGGGTCCGAATGAGATTTTCCACGACAAACGCCTTTTTTGTAAAATACAAATAATCCCGGCCTGATTCCTTTTCAGCTTCTTTAAAATCATTGCTTTCTTCACCAGCACGGTGAAACACATGCATATGATGATACATGTCATTGCGTTCTTTCCGGATCATTTTGAGCAAATACAGGAGTTCAAAGGTGGATAATGTCATGATTTCTGGTGTGGACCTATCAATATATGAAGCAAAAGCAAAATCACGAAATCGAACGTCTAGTCGTTCTTGATTCTTTTTAACAATCCTGATATCAATCTTCATGCGGCAAAAATCACAATAGTAATGCTGATGATCTATTCTTTCGATATGACTGCCACAATATGGACAAGTTTTCATTCAGACCCTCTCCTTTGATCCTATTATTTGAACTTTCCACCCTAAGAGAAATTTTATTGGTCCAATCGTTGTACATGGGTGGATATATTAGTCTCTTAATCTTAAGGTTTTAAGTCCAGCCTGCTTTCATTAAGAAAAAACAAATGTTTTTTCCATCATCCGCAAAGCTTCACCGGCTAGAACATAGTCGGTGTTGTTCTCTTTATTATTAAAATTATAAGTATTCGGGTATCTGATCTTAGTAATTTGTATCAAACAATTTCTATCACTTCCGTATGGATAATATTTTCGGATTTAAGTTCACATTCTTTGATACGATTTTAATTCGTAATGATCTTTCATATCAAGGTCTTTAGAAACCATTTTTTCTGCTTGTTCTTCATTTTTAGCAGCTACAATCGATACCCTTTGAAATCCTTTAGCAAAATAAACAACTCGAAACACTTTCATATTCTTCACTCCTTTTATTAGCATACTATGGATTTAGTTCAACCTGTTCGATTTATCCTTTCACCGGCTGATCCGTCAACCGGTGAAATTTGTGCTTATGATTTAATGAGTGATTATTTCCTTTTAGTTTTCGTCTATAGACTGTTCCTTTGTTTCTCCTAAAATATAATCTGCTGCTTTCTGTGCTTGAGCAGCTGCCTGTAAGACTAAACGGCTTTCTTTTTTTAAAGCTCTTAGCCATGAATCGATATAACTAGCGCTATTTTCTAAAGTGCTGTTATCAATTCCGGCCACTCCGCACAACATCGCTGCACCCATTTCCGCGACTAATTCCTCTTGGGAATACACTTTATCTCCAAACGCTACATCTTGTGTTGTGATGCCTGGGCGAGCTAAACGACTTTGATGCCCGGTGCTGTGAATTTGTTCATGAAAAAGGGTGCAATAAAATTCCTCCGGAACTTTAAAATCTTTGAGCGGTGGGCAATTAATTCGATCCCATGTCGGATAATAAACGGCTTTTCCTGAATTGAATGTATAATCAGGGCAATTGATATATCCTTTAAAAATTTCCTCTGCTTTCTCGATTGGGTCATGGTCGAATATTTCAACATTTCTTTTACTCTCTAAGCCGGTACATTGCTTATTTATCTCCCAAACTCGATAATAGAACGGTTTTGCAAAAGTCTTTTTTTCTTTCGTTTCCTCGTCCTCCTTCTCCTTCCAAAGCCAATACACAATGATTTGGGAATTTTTCATTTCCTCTCTTTTAATTCGTCCATCCGCTTCTAAAATCTGTTTTTTGGAAGCATATTCGCCCGGCTCCACTAGGAAAATATTAATTCCACGGTATGGTTTTTGTGTTTTCCAGTTGACCGCATTTGAATTGGTCCATGGTTGGCGCCACGGTACAACGCCCTTTTCTAATTTTCCAATGATTTTTTCTGTAATGATTTCATAAACGCTTTTTGTCATTTTTGCTTTTCCTCCTTTGATTTTCTAATGATTTTGATTTTGGATGTTTGTTCTTATGAATTTCTTTTCACTTTTGACTTTCGAAGCGAATGAGTTCCCTAAAGGGGGATGATTTTTCCCCTTTTGCAAGTAGAACGAAAAACACGCATAGGCAATGGGTCAAGGGCGCTCTTAGCACAAAAAGTTTTTTGCTGTTGCGGTAGCGCCCTTAAGCAAAAAAGTTTTTGTGCCCCTTGACCGATTGACTCGCTTTCTTAGCTTCTAGCCGGAAAGGTTCGGGTGTCCTGCCGGCTAGAAGGTTAGAAAGCTTGCGCTGTTTTACGATTCGGAAGGCAAAAGGGAAAAATCAACAATAAAAGCAGCCGTTGCGGGCTGCTCTCCTTTTATCTCTTATTCTTTTGATCTTTCAATCTTTTGAATTTCTTGTTTTCGGCTCGTTCGGTATGGCGGCGTAAGCCGTAAATGGAACAGGAACCTACGGAATGTAGGTGCTAGCCGTATAGTCCGTGGTTATCGGTCCGTTTAATGCCGAAGCGACACGTACGGAATGACAGAAAGGTGCTTTTTCCTTTCTGATCAATCCGTAGTGCTGCCGCCCAAAGTCGTTTTGTATGCTTTTAACTTTGATTTTAAGTCCTTATTTCTTAAGAAAAATTGCAGCCTTAAGGCTGCGTGACTAGCAAAAACCTGTAGGGGATGTAGACATATCTAAAATTTTTATAACTTACTCCTTGAATAACAAGAACAACCATTCCTATAATATATAGAAGAGGGGGGATTTATAATGAATAAAGATCATAAAGATCGTGGAATGAAGAAGAATGGCTTTTTCTTGCTGGAAACATAAAAATGTTGAAGGACCTTTGGCATGATGATCATAAAATCCTAGACCATATCTGGATAAAAACGCTAACAGAAGAGATGAAACGGTATTATTTGAAATCATAGCTACCGATATGCTTTTAGAAATTACCACATGGACAAATGGCCTTTTTACTTCACGTTTGGATTTGTCACAAACATTGTTTATCTGAAAAAGAATTCAAATCCATGAGGAACTTAAATCTACCATTTATCTTGATTTCTTTTCATTAACCAATGTAGTGGTCAAATAAATGCTTTACTTTAAAAAGGATATCCAGTTTTTTTTGTTAATAGGTTCAATACTTCGATATTTAGAAACGACTTACTCATCTTACATTTTCAACTTTAATAGAATTTCAAAAAGGTTTTCTTATAGTTTTATATTTGCTGTTACTTTATGAATAAGTGGGCAAAGTCCAACCGTTATCCTCTCCGGTCAAACACTTTTTTTACTATAAAAGGGAATCAATTCATTTAAAACTGGTATATATGACGTTTGCTATCACATCATGCACAATCAAAACCTTGTAATTTTTATGTGCCACAACGGTTCTATTTCCTTCAAACTCCAATTCCGTCTTATTTTCGGTTATATTCACAATGGCTGAATTTTCATTGACCTTCTCAACGATCCCTTTGATTCCATTCTTAAAAAGAATATAATCTCCAATTTCTGCAATTTCTTTTGCCTTGAATATCATTTTTCCCCTCCAAAAAAAGTACAGTAAGCCTATTAATTTTCTTTCTTACATGATTTCCTTATGAAACTTTTCATTCTTTGTTTGATGTGTGTTGATTTGTAATTTTTTCTTAATTAAAGTTAAAAGTGTCAGCAATCTTTTCTTTCAGTTTAGTTGCTTTCTATATTTAGACCCGTATAAATATTAATTTAAAATATAATAGCCTGCCTCCTCAAGCACGATCGATAGGACGATAAACTGAACAAAAACAATAATCCAAATCCACATGTATTAATCCCTTTTATGGCTAATACATCCTGTTGGCAAAATATCAAAAATGAAGAACCCATAATGATGATTTTAATTACGATTCTTTCAAACCAGCTTTTATAAGTATTTTACCAAAATTATGGATATTGAGATAGATAGAATGTAGCGTTTCCTGGGGTCCTACCAACAAAACGCGGAAAACATACGCTAAGCAAATTTCGACATAAAGAAAGCCGATGTTTCCTTAACGTAGGAAATATCGGCTTTCTTTCATTGAAAAAGAAGCCGGACTAAATTCTAAACTTGCTTCTTTCTCTATACCAAGGTTTTTCTTACTTATTTGATTTTAATTTTCTATCTTCAATTTTTTTGTAGATCTTCTCTATGAGGGTTTTATCCTTTAAAATATTGTTTTTATTTTCATTCATTGATTGTTTCAATGTTTTCTTTTTTCACTCGTTTTCCCCATCTCGTTAAATAACCTATATTCTCTTTCTAGATCACTAAGACAAAGCTGATATAGCTGAACATTCTCTTTTTTATATACACCTATGCTTAAAAGCTGATTGATTAAAAACTCTTTTCTGATTTGTATTGCTTCACGTAACATTGTGCTCATAAAAGGAATTCCCTCCTCTTTAATTGATAATTATTATCAATTAAAGAATACAGCCTTTCAAGGAAGATTTCAATATATAAATCGTAACAATTACTATTTAAAAGGCAAATGATACTTTTGAACGACTCTCTCATTAGGTTTATCCGACAAATATCTTTCGCCGGTCATAGGCAAAGAAGAGCATTGCCACACCTAAAATAGCACAAATCATATATGTAGTTGAATATGAGTAAAAATCAGCGACTGGTCCCATAAGAACACCACCTAAAGAAACTCCTAAATCTGCCATCGCAATAAACAAACCTAATAACACATTGCGATTCATCTGAGGCAAGACAAAGCTTAAATACGTTGTTAGTGTTGGATAGAGGAGCGCCTGAGCTATTCCCATAAAAGTAGCACCAAGATAGAAAAAGATAACCCCGCCATTTATAGCAAAGCTTACACATTGCGCTCCCATAGCTAAAAGGAGCATAGTCCCCATAATAAACGATGAATGCCATTTTCCATCGGAAGGGATTTTTTTCCTTAAGGAAAAACGAGAAAAGACAACGGTTACTGCCATAATCATTAGAAAAATTCCAGCGTTTCCGTTTTTCACCTGTTCGGCATAAAGAGGTATGAAGACAGTAATTGCTCCAAATACAATAGAACCAACTAACATAAGAACACTGCATTTAAATAAATGCGGATTTTTCACTAACTGTCCAAATAAATTAAACATATTTACACCCTGCTCAGCATTTTTTGTAAAAGGCTGGGTTTCGGCTTTATCCATTTTGGCACTATAGCCAAACACCCCAGTAAAAATGGCAATTGTTATCATCATGATTGCAAAGTATTCCATTCCTCCTTGCCAAATACCTAATGCCAATAAAGGACCAACAATACCTGGTATATAAGAAAATAAAGAATAAAGTGAAATTCCCTGAGAACGATCTTTCTCTGGCAGTGCATCAATGATTCCTATCTGTAGTGCCATTGAAAAGAAAGCCGTTGATACCCCTTGTAACATACGAGCAACCAGATAGCCACCTAGCCCAGTTACCGTATATAAGATTAAAGCAAAACCATTGATAATAAGTATAATTCGCAACACTTTTATTGGCCCATGCTTTTGAATAATATGACCTGCCCATGGTCTAAAAAACATGGTTGTAAACAAATATGCCCCCATAATCAAACCTATTGTTGTATTGGTGGCTCCTAAGGCCCCCCCTTGTAAAGGGATAATAACATTTAGTATAGAATTGGCACTAAAATAAAGAAGCACCAACAGATACAATCGTAAAAAAGGCCAAGACATAGCTCCACTCACAGTTTTTCTCCTCCAACCCTGAAACAAATTCTGTTACTTTATGCAGTTAACCTAGTTAAAACGTTATTAATGACTGTAATAATTTTCTTGTATAAGCTGACTTAACGTCCTTTAAGTATTCAATTTCCACTATTTCTTCAATCTGACCATCCCTAAAAATAATGACTCTGTCGCAAATATAGGCAGCAGCCTGTAAATCATGTGTGATAAAAACATAACTCATGTTGAAGATTCTTTTTAAATCCTTGAGCAATTCAAGAACTTGTGTTTGAACAGATACATCTAAAGAACTAATTGCCTCATCTAATAAAATACATTTTGGTTCTGCTGAGATAGCTCTTGCAATACATACTCTCTGAACCTCTCCTCCAGATAACTCATGAGGATATTTGTTTCGATAAGACGAAGGTAATCCAACTTGATTTAATAGATTAACAATCTTTTCTCTATTCTCTTTCCTACTCTTGTTCTGAATTTTCAATGGCTCCATGATTGCTTGTTCAACAGTAAAAAATGGATTAATAGAAGATTTATAGTCTTGGAAAACAGCGCTGATGTTGCCTGATCTCACTCTTCTATCCTCTACATTCTTTCCCTCAAATAAAACCATTCCACGATCAGGCTTTTCAATTCCTAATATCAAACGCCCTAAAGTTGATTTTCCGCTTCCACTTTCTCCTATGATGCCGATACATTCTCCATCCTTGCATTCAAAACTAACACTCTTTAAAACGGTCTGTCTTTCTGCTGAAAACAAGCCGCCTTTTTTATAGGATTTTTCCACACGATCAACTATTAACAACGATAGCCCCTCCCCCCATTACTTTCTTGAAATGATCGCTCAAGGTTTGTCTAGTAGAGACTAGATACTTCGTATATTCATGCTGCGCTTTTGAAAAAATGGCTTGAGTATTTCCTCTTTCAACAATTTCTCCATCCTTCATTACCAAAACTTCATCAGCAATTTTTCTTACAACACCTAAGTCATGTGAAATAAAGATCATCGAACAACCCATTCTTTCTCGTAACTTAATAAATTGTTCAATGACCTCAAACTGCGAAATGGTATCAAGCGCTGTTGTCGGTTCATCAGCGATAACAATGTCGGGCTCTAATACTAACGCCAATGCAATCATAATTCGCTGCAACATTCCACCCGATAGCTGGTGTGGATACTTATTCATAATATCTAGGGGATTTTTCAGCATGACACTTTCCATCGCACCTGTCATTTTTACTTCCATTTCGTTTTTACTCCAATTGAAGTGTTCAGCAAGTGTTTCCCTTAAATGTACACCGACTACACAAGAGGGATCGAAAGCACTCATCCCATTTTGTAAAATCATGTAAAGGTTTCTACCCCTTTTCTTTCTCATCTCTTTTTCAGATAGAAGGTTTATGTTCTCTTCTTTTAATAGGATGTCCCCTGTTTGGTGAAGAGGGGATCTATTTAATCTCATTATCGCCCTACAAGTGATAGACTTACCGCTTCCACTTTCTCCTACAATTGCAAGGCAACTTCCGGACTTTAAGTGGAATGAACTATCTTGAATAATTTCTTTTCCAGAATTAACATCCCATACTTTTAAGTTTTTAACTTCTAATATATTCATCATCTAATTAGCCACCTCTTTTTCCTGAACCTTTATTTTAGAAAGTGGTAAATTTTCTATATGCTTGTTTTTAGAGTTTACTAATTTGGGGTCTAGAGCAACTTGAAGTGAATCAGATAAAAAATTAAACGCCGATACCACTATAACGATGGCTAAACCGGGAGCTAGCATTAATTCCGGTCTCGTAAACATAACTTCCCTCGCTTCGTTTAACATCATCCCCCATTCAGCATTTGGGGCTTGAATTCCTAAACCCAAAAATGAAAACCCTGAAATTTGCAAAATCATCGCTCCAATAGCACCACTTGAAATCACTGTGATATCAGAAAAGGTAACTGGAACAATATGCTTACAAATTATTTTTATATCACTAATACCTGATGCTTTGGAAAACTTCACATAGTCTAATTCAGCATATTGCATTACAGAAGTTCTGATGACTCGAGCAAACCATGCCCATTTAATCAAAGCAAATGCAATTAGGATGTTTTCAAGACCTACGCCCAATATTCCAATAACCGCCAGTGCCATAACGTATCCTGGAAAAGAAAGCATCGTGTCACATATTCTCATAATTATCGCATCGACTTTTCCTCTGAAATATCCAGCTAGAAAACCTAAGATTGCACCGATTAAAACAGATATACACAGAACAACTAAAACCCATAATACACTTGGTCGAATTCCATATATGATTCTGGATAAAATACATCTCCCTAGATGATCATTACCTAATAGATATGCCCATGAAGGTGAAGCATAGCGAAGACTCATATTGACTTCATTAGGGTCATGTGGAGCAAATAATGGTGCGAAAATACCAACAATAATTGTGACAACAATGATCATTAAAGATAGCATAGCTAACTTATCTTTACTTAAGTTTTTCAATATTCTCATTTAAAGATCATTCCTTAACTTAGGATTCATCGCAACATTTATAATGTCGGAGATTGTATTAAACAAAACAAAGGCTGCTGCTAATATAAGAACGTATGCCTGTATAATAGGAAAGTCTCTGCTTAGAATTGCTTTAACACTCAGATTCCCTAAACCTGGCCAAGCAAAAACGTTTTCTATAACTACTGTACTTCCCATTATGATAGGTATAGACATACCAAATATCGAAATAGCAACCTGTAATGAATTTCTTAGTACATGCATAGTGATTTTGATTTCTGATAACCCAGATGCCCTTCCATATAAAACATAATCCTCATTTAAATTGTTTAACATGGAAGTTCTAACATTTCTAAAATAAATACCGGCATAATTGATCGTGATGACAATAACCGGTAAGATATAACTTTTATACGATTCCATCCCGCTTGTTGGTAATAAATCTAATTTAACCGAGACATACCAGATCATAATAGACGCCAGCCAGTATGACGGCATTGCTGTTAGGAAAAACGAAACTCCTCTTACCGATTTATCAATCATTTTTCCTTCCTTCAACGCACAAATTACACCTAATAGTATAGACATAAAGATAACAGCAACAGATGAAACTAACGTTAACTTGAATGTATTCAAAAATGCGGGACCTATTAATGACCAAACTGGTTTCCCATTAATATATGAATCTCCAAAATCCAACTGTAAGGAGGCAATAAGCCAATCAAAATAACGTAAGATAAATGGCTTATCCATCCCAAACTCTTCTTTTGTTTGTTCTAATAATTCTTCTGTTATCTGTGGAACACCTTGAGCTTGTAATACCACTTCGGCTGGATCTAAAGGAGAAAGGTTGATTAAAACAAAGGTCAAAAACGAAATGGTTAGAAGTAAAGGGACGGATATTAGTATCCTTCTAATGATGTAACTTCCCATAAAAGATCTCCTTTCTATTAAAATATCAATATTTAAGCGTTTATATTTTCTCATAAATAAAAAGGGGAAAATTCCCCTTTTTATTTTTATTTAAAGTTCATCAACTCAAATGGCAGCTCAAATTGAGTTTGTTTAAAAGATATTCCGTTTAAATATTTGGGCGCTACTACAGTAACACTTCCATTTGAAATAGGAATAAACACTGCTTCATCATGAACAATCGTCAAAATATCAGCGTACAATGATTTTCTGGTTTGCTCATCTGTTGACACCATAACTTGTTCAATTTTCTTATAAAGTTCATCTGCTTTATCAATGCCGCTTGTCGTATGCTTATATGAAGCTTCAGATGTAAAAGCAGCGATTGTACTTTGTGGATCATAAGCTAGACCCCAGGTTTGATTGAATAATAAATCATAGTCACCTGTGGATCTTCTATTAGCAATTGAAGTTGATTCTTCACCAATAATTTCTAATTCAATACCAATTTCTTTTAGTGAAGCTTGAATAAATTCAGCCTGAGTTTTTTGGGAAGAAGAATTGCTATCATAATAAAGTTTCATGGCTAACTTCTTGCCATCTTTTGTTCTAACATTATCACCATTTGCTAATACCCAACCAGCTTCTTCTAGAATCCCCCTCGCTTTTTCTATATCAAAACCTCGCTTCTTTAAATCAACATCTGCGTAATTCACGTTCGGAGAAAATAGTGTGTGGGCTATTGTTTCAGTACCATTTAAAATATCCTTTGTAATTGTTTCTCTATCAATCGAGTACCAAATAGCTTCACGAACAGCTGTTTCAGTAACAGGACTATTAGTCTTACTACTATTTGCTACAATCATTTTCGTATTCATTGGCTCACTTCTAACAAGTTGATAATCACTTGACTCAACTAATAGATTCATTGCTTCAACATCAAGGCTATCGGCGCCCCGATCATCCGTAAAAGCAAAGTTTACTTCTCCTTTTTTTAATGCTAAAAACGTCGTTTCTCCTGTTGGAAGAACTTTAGATGTAATTTTCTCTATTTTAGGTGTGCCACCCCAGTAATCTTTATTTGCTTCAAACGTTGCATACTTATCCGTTTTATGTTCAGTTAGAATATATGGTCCCGTACCGTTAAAACCATTTACACCATCTTTTGTTCCGCCATTAATGAAATCTTTAGGAGATATGAATACGTATGGCCTTGTCAAAGATAATTCAACCAAAGTTGGATAATAGGTTTCTGAAAGAACTAATTCAACTGTAAACTCATCTACTACATTTACACTTTCTATTTTTGTAGATAACTTAATCCAAGCATGCTTTTCTGCATTATTCTGCACAGCTTCAATATTTTTCTTCACTGCCTCTGCGTTAAACGGCTCTCCATCATGGAATTTCACATTTTTTCTTAAGTGAAACGTGTACACTTTTCCATCCCCTGAAACTTCCCAGGATTCAGCAAGTAAAGGCTTAATTCCGTCTTTCGTATTTTCAACTAATGATTCATATACCATCCCTTGAGCAGGCATTGAACCTGTGTAAAGATGGGGATTCATATCATTAATGTCCTTTGCTGATGCATAAACTATTTCTGCTTTCTGCTTGCTATCATTATCTTTCTTTTTCTGATTATCAGAGTTTGCCGAATTTGAAGAGCAAGCAACTAGAATAGATAAAACCAAAAAAACTAGTGCCACTAACTTAAATCTTTTACTAAACATGGTAATCCTCTCCCTTTAAGTTCTCCTTAATATGAATACAACTCGTTTTTGTTGGAACTGATCTACACTCCAACATATATTAAACACCCCTCCCACAAATCGAAATCATTCCTATTTGAATAGTATATTACTCTATTGTTTTATTACAAGTACTATTCCAACGTCTTTTCTGCTATGTTTTTTCCTATTTCACCGCATATCATATTCAAATCTTCTTCAAAATATTGAACGACAAATGCACGAGACAAGAATTCGCCTCTACGAGATTGAGCAACTTTCTCAATTTTACTCTCATATGTTTTAATAAATTTATCTATTGTTGGACAATTCAACTCTAAATATTTTGCAATACCCTGTATGATTTTGATACGATAATAGTCTTCCTTAGGCATTCTTGGGATATCCAAATACCCTTCTTTGTTGATAAACATTTTTCTAATCGGAACAGCAGAAAAATCAAAATATCTTCCATCCTTATCTGGTTCTGAAAAAGGATCGATCAACAAAGATGTATAACGTATATACAGTAAATATTCTTGATGAATAGTCTCTAAATGATTGAAATTTTCTATATCCTGACGCGATAAACTTTCTAATCTCACTGGATAATTATCATCTGTCATAAATTGTAGTAAATTTATACTTTTTATATTTATTTTTTCTAAAATATTCATAATTTCTTTCCATTGGGACAACAAATCACGAATTAAATATTGCGTAATGGGCCCCTCAGGATAAATTTTATATACATATTTCTTCGTTTCTATATCCCCAAATATTGCACTTAATGAAATATCATTCATAAACAACGGTGGGTGTACATATAAAGAAATATTTCTAGTCTCCGCCTCAATTGGAGATTTCATAATTTCTAGAGTGATTCCTAGTTGCTCATATACCTTACATAGTTTGTCAATATTTTTAGATGGAAAGTGCGTCGATCCTATATAAATTTTTTTCTTGACTGCTGTTGTTAATACATGATTAGATGGGCTATCGTGCATCCATCGTGTATCACCATAATATGTAGAAAAACTAATAATTTCCGCATTTAAATTAAGTTTGTTCATAAAATTACTTATTAAGCTGTTTGAACCAAAAGTCGGAGAAATTAAAACAATACACTTTACTTGTTTTAAAAGCTTATCACTGATCTGTTTTATTACTTCAATATAGGCATCCGTTGTTACAGAAAATATGATGGTATCCCATTCACCCTTAATTGTTTCATACCCATTAAAAACTTGATCAACGAAGTATTCACCTTCCATACTTCGATGCTTTTCATTTTGAACGCTTACACGTATTAGATGATCACTTTGCTTAAGCGCCTCAAAAAACGTTTCCGAACGAACAGACTCTCTGCCAGCAATCCCCACGTAGCAATTTAAATGCTTTTTAATACTTACAGCAAGCTGGATTGATGTAGGACCTGTACCTAAAATTAAGACTCGTTTAAAATCGCTCATAAAATACTTCCTTTCTCACTAACAAGTAAGCTATGCCTTTTTATACAACGCAATATCAAACACATGATCTGGGCGTAATATATTTTCAACCATCCTCCACTTTTCCCCATCCACCTCTCTTATAGGATAATTAAATAAGGATTTCAGCTGATTACCATATCTCATAGCTACAACTACATTTTCATTTGTCAATGTATATAATTGATCCAGTATGTCATATTTATCTTCTACAGTTGAACTGAAAATGATATGGGTTAATTCGTCCGCATACTCAAGATTTTCCACTGCTATTTTTTTTAATCGAATATTTAAGTCTCCACCCAATTTCTCTACAACGTTTCGTCCAAGTTTAATAGCCTCATCATCAATATCTATGCCAACAACCTCTGCTCCCGTTCGCTTAGCAATTAATAAAGGTGTCATAGGAAATGAGCCTGACCCCACTAATAATACCTTTGACTCTGAAGTAATTTGAAACTGGCCAAATTCCTTTTCAATACATGATTCTATATTCTTAAAATAATCGGTCCTCTCAGTAGTTCCGTTTAGCAGCTTCAATGCACGATATTTCTCCATAATAGCCACACAAAGTGCTGATTTTTTTCTTAAATCCTCGACTAGTTGATTAAAGTCACTAGATTCTTGTTGTTCTAGTTGTTTCCAAGCTTCTTTATTCCTCTCGTTTATTATGAATTTTGAATAATCATCTATTAATACCTCAAACTCCGAACTGTGATTGATAGTATGGTCATATTTTGCTGCTAAATCTATAAATCTTACTAAAAATTGATTTAAATTTTCTTGAAAAGTATTGGTCTTTAATACATTCATTTATTCCACTCCAATAATATGTAATAGTTAAACATCTATAAAAGCTTTACCTTGTGCCACTATTCCAACAGACCCTTCAATCTTAAGACTTTCCAACTCTTCGTCATAACAGCTAGCAATTACATTGATAATCCCACCAGGCTGCCTTATTTTCGCAACAATCTCTCCTTTATTCTTCCATGCAAGATACGCTCCTAAGGAGGCTGTACCTGAACCACACCCCCTTTCCCATATCAAACTATCTAGATGTGGGACATAAATGAGGGGAGCCAATTCATCAGATTTCGTTTTATACAATAAAATGCCGATCAAGTTAGTACCTAAAGTGACTCCTAGCAACTTTGCTAATGATTCTGCTTTTTCTCTTATTGACTTATCAAATTCCTCCACTTCTATCACAATATGTATGAACCCCTTGTATCTCACTATGATTATATTTAAATCACTGCCATCATACTTTATTATTTTCTGTTCTATCTTTTTAGGGATAGGCATAGTTACTTGGCAGTAATATTCATCTATATTTCTTTTCACTTGACCCATTATTAATTGATCTGTACCTGATACTTCTAATAAAACTTCCGTCATTTCATTTTGCTTTAGTCCTTTTTCAAACGCAATAAAAGCTGCCAATGCCATACAAGCATTTCCACAAAACTCACCTCCAGCCATCTGTAGATGTGCAGCAGCTTTATTATTTATAGGTTTTTCTATAAAGCCTACTTGTTCAGCATGCACGCTGTCATATGACATAATTTTTGAAGCAACGTGCTTATACTCCTCAACTGGATAATTAGCTTTAACAAGAATTGTCATATTTTGTGTTGGATTAAATTTAATAAAATCTATTTCCTGTTTCATCACAACTATCCTTTACCTTTATTTTTTATTTTTCTTCATACAAATAAAACGTAATGATTACGATTTATTTGTTATTAAATGAATTATAGCATGTTAATGTTGGATACTGTCAATATTTTTTGTTTTTTATACTGGTGAAATCTAATGTCGTATAAGATATCCGATATTTAGTTATCTATTCACTACCTTAGAGCTAAAAATTAACCTACTAGATGTGACGAAGTCAGGTAATTAAGTACCAAGTATTTCTCCCAAATGAAAATTGTAAAAAAACTCACCAATTTCTGAACACGTAAAAATTTTCTAGTTTTCTATTTAACGTTTCATCCTAACCCCTCTTGTCGACTTAATCAACACCATAATAAAAATATTGTTGACTTAATCAACACTATGGCAGAAAATATATTGTCTTTTAAGCTACATGGTACCCTCTCTACTTTTAGTCCTTAGTACTCTGAAAAATTTTTTGTAATTTTTTAGGGTATTTTGTCATATGTATTCCAATTGTTTAAAATTCTTTGCATAATTATAATTGCGCGGAAAATCAATTTTATCGAATTAAACAGTTAAAGTGAATTAGGGGAATGTATGATGGGTATGGGGATAGAGGAATTAGAAGACAGGATCAATCAGATGAGAAAGATTTTGATCCTAATTGCGAAAGAAACTGGATTGGATAGCAATGACACCCTTCTTTGCAGTCGGAAATTAGACAAGCTCATCACGCTGTATCAAAAAGGAAAAATCAACAAAATACAAAAATTTGACTAAAAGTCCTGTATTGATCACACTATGAAATATGGGATTTTTTTTGATTTTCTTTTGAGGGTTACTGAGTTAAAGTCCGTAAGATGGGGGCGAAACATCCTTTATTTCGTTACGTTTGTACGTAAATTGAATAAAATCATCCAGTTCCTTTTGATCCACTACCTGTTCAAAGTCGCATGGTTGCCCTAATGTAATCCCTCTTTGACTAGCAACGGAAATGATTAAACCTAATTCATAATACATATTTTTCGTTAATAATCCTTTCTCGATGCTTTTCATCATTTCATTATAAAATGCAATTAAAAAATCAGTCGGTAACTTTTCATAAAAATCCATTATGACATCTCCCCCCAAAAAAATGTGGAAAACCTTTTCGGACAAAAAAAGAAACACCTTAACATCATTATAAAATATAAGATTGCAAAATGTTTGTCGATTTAATTAAACATTTGAATCAATTTCATAATAGTTGGTACCTGAAAATTATACCTTTAGTATTTCTGTGGATATTTTTAAAAAATTTAAGCTGCTATTTCAGTTCTTGGATTTAACTCTTGATTGATTCTATCTACTGCCAATTTTGTGGAGTTGAACTAAATCAATATGGATTTTCATTCTTCTCCCAATTCATTAAATAAAAAACTGGATAGCAATTAAAACGATCCAGCACGTCATATTTATATGAGGTTTTTCATGTATTTCTCCTTCAGCCTAAACCTTCCACATGATGCAACGAATCATGGTAAGTATATAACCACAAAGACAAATCTACATGTGTCCCCAGTATCGGCCCCACCTACGCCAAATACAATGACGGCCACACATGCCATCCAACCCACTATTTATCATAACAGAAAACGCTTACATTTTCAATTTTAATAGAATGAAAGGTTTTCTTATAGTTTTATATTTATGTTATTTGGTAAAACAATTATTGTCCAAAAAAGAATCATTCCATTTAAAATCTGGTATATTTGACGTTTTCTTTCACATCATGCACAATCAAAATCTTGTAATTTTTTGCCACAACGGTTCTATTTCCTTCAAACTTCAATTCAGTCTTATTTTCATGATATTCACAATGAAAATAGTTGTTTACTTATGACTTAAAACCCACAATCAAACACATATTTTTTGAAAAAAGTTGATTACTAAATTCGTTACTCAAGAAAAGCGCCCGATTGTTGAAGATCAAAGGCCGTTGAAACAGGTTCGTACTTATTGAACATAAGCAACCCTTTACTTGAAGAAGTCTTTTATTGGCGTGGTGCAAAGAAAAGCAATTGCTGCCTTAGTTCCAATTGGAAGAATAGGTGAACCTGAAGAAGTTGCATATGTGGTTTCTTTCTTGCTGTCTGATGAAGCCTCATATTTATCACAATCTATCTATACTGTTGATGGAGGTGTAACCAATTATTAGGATAAAAGTAGGCTCATGTCTGTATGTCCAGGTCATCGTTTTTTTCAAATGGGAATGTTAATTCCCTGAAAACTAAGTGATTGCGTAGGTTTCATGATTAAAAACCACACTAACTTATGGTAAAGTTCTCCTTTGTATATCTAAATTAAGTTTTATTTTCCTCATGTAATATGAAATATGACGTATTGCTATTAAATAGCAATAAAGAGAAAAAACCCACCATATGACATAATTGAGGTGGGGTTGCATATCGAACTTGGTCAGTACCGAACTCATATGTTCTTCATCAGCGCCTTTGCTTCTAAGAAAATATTTTGAGCAATTGTATTTGATTGGTCTATGCTTTCTATACCTAACAGTATATTAATATAAGTAGCTAAACTGTCGAGAATTGATTTAAATACGACCTCTGTAGCGTAGTAGTTGCGAATATAATTGCTATTTGATATTGCTGTCACGAGGTGGATATTGGCTAATGAAGTGAGCTTATTGTTCGTGCTCGCCGTTAATGCAATTGTTGGCACACTTTTTTGTAATGCAGTTTCAAATAACTCAATGAGCTCCGCTGTTTTACCAGATTGCGAAATTCCAATGATAACCATTTCATCATCCAACATAAATTGCATTTGCTTCATGCCATATGAATCTGTCGCATACACTAAATTTAATCCTGTCGTCAAAATTCGACTATAAAACATTTTCGCTATAAAGCCAGAATTTCCAGATCCTGCAATAAAGACCTTTTTCGATTGTGCAATTAATTTTGCGGCCTTTTCTAGCTCATCGTAATTAATAAAATCGAGCGTGTTTTTTAGAGCATTCATATTATTTAACAACGTTGCTTTCGTAATCGCTTCTGCCGAGTCCAAGCTTTCAATTTGAAAAATTTCATCATCTAACTTTTTTGAATGATGCGCTAATGCGACTTTAAAATCGCTAAAACCACGATAGCCGAGCAGCTGGCAAAAACGAATAATACTTGATTCTGAAACATTCACATGTGAGGAAATCATTTTTAAATTATTTTTAATGATAAAGCTACTATTGCTTAAAATACAGTCTGCAATTTTCTTTTCTCCGCGATGAAATCCTCCATACATACTTTCAATGACTAATAACGGGTTTTTCTCCATCCTCATTGCTCACTCCTAACTCCAAACTCATTCATATAGATGCATTTATCTTACCATGTTCCATCTTCGAAAATTGTAAAGTTGCACATCCACAGAATTTACATTCTTTTTACAATAAACAAATGGAATTTTACTCCGTTATGTTGTACATTTGATTCGTCAGATAAATTACAACAAAAAAGGGAGAGTAAAAATGAAATTCGTACATTTCACTGATACGCACTTACTACAGGACCTTGAATCAACAAACTTGAAGCCTATTTTCGAAAAACTATCGAACCACAATGAGAAATTTAAACAGGCATTAATCGATTTAGTACTTGAGGATGTAGAATTCATTTCGATTACAGGAGACTTAATTCACGAAGGATCTGTTGAGGAATATGCAGAGCTAAAAAAACTACTAGACACATACGTACCAAATACGCCTGTGTTTTTAACTTTAGGTAACCACGATGTGAAAGAGAATTTCAACAAAGTATTTTTAGGCAAAGAACATACAAATGCTTATTACTATGTGAAAAACCTAGAAAATTACCGCGTTGTTGTATTAGATTCAGCAATTATTGGTGAGCATAGCGGAGCAATTCAGGATGAACAATTACAGTGGCTCGAACAAACTTTAGCAGAAAATTATCAGCATGGAACATTAGTCTTTATGCATCACCCAATCGTCTGGGAGGAAGAAGCAGTTTGCATGGAGAACGCAAAAAAACTTACTTCTATCCTTACAAATAGTGATACCATTGGCGTTTTCACAGGGCATACACATATGAACGGCTTACACTATATCGAGCATATCCCGCAATTTACGGCAGAAGGAGTGGCATTTGGATTAGTAAAAGAAAAGGATAACTGCCTTTCATTGACAAACCAAAGCGGCTATAACGTTTACACAGTGAAAAATAAATTAATCGAAATGAAACGTTCACAGATTAAACCTGATTTAGAACGACTTTATACAGTAAAATACGAACAAGCCTTTAGAAAACACGCTACAGAAAACACAAAAGTTTAAGGAGAATGACGATGAAAAACAATAAACTAATCCTCACCTTTATGGTTATCTTCACATTATTACTATTAGCTGCTTGTGGACAAGATGACAGTACAACAGAAAAAACAACAACTCCATCAGAAGAAGTTGTATGGGAAGAGAACTTATTAAACCCTGACGAACCGACAAAAGTCACTTTTTACTCGTATAGCCTTGGTAATGCATCCATGAAAGACGGTGTCGAAAAATTAATTAATAACTTTAACGAAACGATCGGTGCTGAAAAAGGTATTGTCGTTGAAGGTGTCGTTGATGCAGATTACACAAAATCAAGAACAGATATTCAATCTGGTTTACAAGTAGACATTATTCAACAAACATTCCCTGGATTAGACGGCGCGCGTAACGATTTAGGCGTAGTAGCATTTGAAGATGCTTTCCCACAAGAAGAGCTAGACGCTCACCTTGAAGGGATTCCAGACACTGCATTACAATTAGGTGTTATTCAAGACAAAATGTACGGTATGGCATTCACATTTAGTACACCAATTTTATATGTTAACGGTGATATTTTTGAACAGGCTGGTTTAGACCCAACAGTTGCCCCAAAATCTTGGGAAGAAATGTTTAAAATGGCGAAACAAATTAAGGAAAAAACCGGTATCTATGGTCTAGCATTATCTCCATCAAACTCTACTGGTTGGGTATCAGACAGTATTTTATATAGCGGGGGATCAGAAATTTTAAACGAAGATAAAACTGCTGTTGTTTTTGACAATAAAAATGCCATTTCAACGTTAGAAACATGGAAACAATTTTACGCAGAAAATGTAGCAATCGGTGGTACAGATACAGATGCTGTTCAAGCATTTTTATCTGGTAATGCAGCGATGCACCTTCAATCGACTTCACTTTATAGCGGCTTTAAATCAACTGCTGCATCTGCAGGTTGGGATTTATATGGATATGCAATGCCAGGCTTTAAAGGCGAAGAATCAATTCCGACAAACTCAGGTAGTGCGATTGCTGTAAGACCAGACTCAGAGCAAAAGGCACAAGCGATTTGGGAATTTGTTAAATATATTACAGGTAATGAAGGTTACACAACTATTACAAAAGATATCGGCTATTTACCTTTACGTCCTTACTTAGCTGAAGATGAAAACTACTTAAAAAGCTTCGTAGACGAAAACCCGATTATTAAATTAAATATTGAACGTCTATCAAATATTAAACCTGCCACAATTTGGCCTGGTGAAACCGCGAACGAAGTACAGCAGCTTTATTTAGATATGTTCGATAAAGCATTGACGACAGATCGAGACGTAGCCGAAGTAGTGAAAGAGACACAAGAAGAAATTAACTTACTTTTAGAATAAGTTACATGGTGGCCATTTCTGGCCACATACAATTTTTAATTAAAAGGAGCTCTTATGGTTATTAAAAGTGACACTACAATTCATGAATCGCCAACGTCATCTGAATGGAGCCAAAGGACAACAAAACGAAAGAAAAACTGGCTACCATACTTATTTATTTTACCGACCGTGTTACTTATTACGTTTTGGTTATACAAACCTTTATTACAGAACTTATCTTATACATTTTATGACTGGAATATGCTTCCTGGCACAATTCCTCAATTTGTAGGCTTTGAAAACTTTACAACACTGTTTTCACATAAAGATTTTTCCATAGCGATTTATAACACGCTTTTTTACATTATTATTATGCTACCCTTTTCGATTATCATCCCGCTTTATTTAGCGAATATGACACAGGAGCTATCAAAAGGCTATCGGAATTTTTACCGCGCATTACTATTTGTCCCGATGATTGTTGCACCTGTAGCAATCAGCATTATTTTTCAATGGCTACTGCACCCAACGAATGGATTAGTAAACAATATTTTGTTACAACTAGGACTTATTGAAAACGGCATTCAGTTTTTCACAAATGAATTTTGGGCAAAATTTATGATTGCGTTAATTGCTGGATGGAAAATGATCGGCTTTAGTACATTAATTTTTTCCGCGAGCATTGGCTCCATTGACCAAAGCTATTACGAAGCGGCTCGTTTAGATGGTGCTAGTAAACGTAGAATGTTTTATACGATTACGGTTCCGCTTATTTCGCCAACGTTAATGCTAATACTAACGATGAGCATTTTATTCGCGAATGAATGGACATTTGCGTTTATCGACGTATTAACTTCTGGTGGACCTTACGGCTCCTCTACAAATCTTTATTACATTATGTACGATTTTGCCTTTAAAGATATGAACGTCGGGCTAAGTGCAGCCGCATCACTTATGTTTTTAATTTTATTTGGCATCATCGCCATCATCCTACAAATCATAACAAAAAAAGTTACATTTTATGATAACTAGTGGAGGATTTTATGATAAAAAAAGCTAATATACAAAACCATCTCGTGCTGATCATTTTTTCGATATTATCCATTTTCCCGATATATTGGATGGTTATTTCATCTCTAAAAAGCGAATCAGAAATATTTAGTTTTTCGTTATTTCCGTCAGACCTAACATTTATTAACTATAGCTATGCTTTTGAAACGATGCCTCTTGTTAAAATGCTACTTAACTCTGTAACGATTAGTATTTTAACAACGGCCGGCCAATTAATTATTGCGATTTTATTCGCCTATGCCTTTACACGTTGGGATTTTAAATTTAAAGGGCTTATTTATTTAGCACTATCTGTTACATGGTTAATTCCACTACAAGCGATTATGGTACCAAACTATGTTCAAATTAACGAACTTGGCATTAACGGCACCGTTTGGGGCATTATCGTACCTGGTCTTTGCTCTGTGTTTGCCAATATTTATTTATACCAATCATTTAATGCATTCCCAAAAGCATTATTTGATGCAGCAAGAATTGATGGCATTAGCGAGTGGCGCATTTTAGTAGATATTGTATTACCGAATATGAAGCCGACGATTGCAGCACTCAGCATCATTTTAATTATTAGCTCATGGAATGATTATTTATGGCCAATGCTCGTATCACGCACACTCGAAAGCTCACCCATCCAAATCGGGTTAAAATCATTTGTAAGTAACGACAGTAATTTATGGGGCTCACTTATGGCCGCAACGACGATTTCTTGTATACCGATTTTTATTGCCTACATCATTTTACAGCGTTCAATTATGGATACGTTCTTAAAGAAAGGAATTAAATAATGATAGCCTACTTAACGGAGAAACTAATCATGCTTGAGGGAACTTACAATTTACGAGAGTTAGGTGGCTACAGAGCGCCAAATGGCCAAACGATTTTGAAACATAAATTATTAAGAAGTGATGGCCTGCATTCATTATCGAAAGCAGACGAAGCATTTTTAATTAAGTATGGTGTGCGTACAATTATTGATCTACGAAGCACAAGAGAAGTAGAAGAACGTCCTGATACGTTTATGCACGACCCTGACATTCAGTATGTCCATGTACCTTTTTTAGACCGTATGCTTAACAATGCTAGCGATATGATTAAAATGGACTCTTTAGCAAATGTGTATATTGATATTTTAAAAAATAACCAGCCATCGATTAAAAAAGTTTTTAATATTATCTCCTACAACATAAATAATGGCGTTCTCTTTCATTGTGCTGCTGGAAAAGATCGCACAGGTGTAATTGCGATGCTACTTCTTTTACTTTGCGATATTGAAAAAGAAACAATTATTGAAGATTATAGCTGGAGCGCCACACTAATGGAGCCTGTATTTATACATCAAAAGCAAAAAATCGCTAATGCAGGTTATGAAGTGCCGGCTTTTATTTTCGAATCGAATAAAGACGATGCACGAATAACACTCCAATATATTGAAGACAACTACGAAAATGTACAAAACTATTTAGTAGCAGTCGGTATCGAGAAAAATGAACAACAACACTTAAAAGAAGCATTGCTAGGGGGCAATTTTAATGGGCAAGATTGAGCTAAAAAATATTTATAAAAAATATGATAAGCAAGTCGTTGTCGATCATATGACATTAACAATCCCAGACCAATCTTTTACAGTTATTTTAGGACCATCTGGATGTGGTAAATCTACATTACTAAGACTTATTTCGGGGTTAGAAGACATCGAATCCGGTGAAATTTCAATTGATGATCACGACGTTACGTATCTCGAGCCAAAAGACCGCAAAATCGCCATGGTATTCCAAAATTACGCCCTATATCCACATATGTCTGCCTACAAAAACGTGGAATACGGCCTAAAAGTACAAGGCATGCCAAAAGAAGAACGTACACGAGTAGTTCTCAATGCACTCAAAATGGTCGAACTCGAAGACCAAGCAAACAAATTACCTGCACAAATGTCAGGGGGCCAAAGACAACGTGTAGCTTTAGCACGTGCCATGGTCAAATCACCTGCTGCGTATTTAATGGATGAGCCTCTCTCAAACTTAGATGCTCGCCTAAGAAATCAAATGCGCCAAACAATTTCAACACTACATGCCCAGCTAAACAAAACATTTGTTTATGTCACACACGATCAACTCGAAGCTATGTCGATGGGCGATAACATTATCATCTTAAACAAAGGAAAAATTATGCAACAAGGCACACCAAAAGAAATTTATATGAACCCAGCCAACTTATTTGTTGCCAAATTTATCGGCTCTCCTCCAACAAATATCGTGGAACATAACAACGTATTTGTCGGCATTAGACCCGAACATATTTTAATTGACCAACAACAAGAACAAGCACTCAACTTAACAGGTCAGGTCATCTCTGTCGAACTACTCGGTAGCGAAGCTATTTACCATGTCAAAACAACACTAGGCGAACTACTCGTCAAAACCGAAAACACATGGAAGGAAAACAATAAGTCACTAAACTTAACCATCCCACTCGACAAAATCATGTACTTCGACCAAAACGAACAACGCATTTACGACTATGCAACATTAGAAGCCAAGCTGCTGAGCCTGTTCAATGACCGTTTGGCCTTTGCTACTGTTTGAGGTTTGAATTGAAGAAGCCGATAATCTTTTTAAAATGTCCTTTACAAAGGCTACACTTTATTTAGGTTATCGGCTTTAGTTTTTTAGATAATAAAAATCGCACTTACTTATGATACCGTTCACCATGCTAAATATTATACTTGTCAATAAACAACAATTATTCCAACCTTTCTTCCACAATATGGCCCGATTGTGGAATAACATGACTAATGTTTTTAAACAACTTTATTATAAAAGTAACCTTTAATTCTTTCAAAACGAAAATTCGCTCATCGGTGAGTCAGTTATTGCTATTTTCGTGTTTTTCAATTGGACCCTGTATAGGGTATTTAAGATTCAATTCAACAAAAAAACGACAACAGGATATTCTGCCATAGAACCCGATCCAAAAGAAATCATGGAGGCAGTACGCTCTTTCAATCATTAGGAGCAAAGCGAAGCAAGCTACACGATTCCTGGCGTTAGACCGGGAATTTCCTATGGTCTTCGGTACACTTTTTAAAGTTAAAAAAGAGGGAGCTACCCCTCTTTCCTCTCTGCGACTTCTTCCATCATGGTTTCGAGCCATTCAATCGCTTCTTGTTTACTGCTGAGATTATCAGTTAGTCGAACAAATTGTGTATTGACTTAAGAATGGAAACAAGTTTAAAGGATTGAAGATAGAAAAATCAAGCAAAGGCTATTATGTAGGTGGACTTTTCCAAGAAGATGAAGTATCTGGCTGCGGACTTTATCGCCTTTAACTCCCTTATTCTTACATTCTCGTTCATTAAGCAAAGGGGCAAAGCCCCTTTACTCGTTATTCTATTTTTATAGATAACCTTTTTCTTTTAAGCTGACATGTTTTCCAGTATGGGTAACAATCACATGGTCAAGAACTTCAATTCCTATAATTTTTCCGGCCTCTGCAAGTCTTTTAGTGACTTCTATATCTTCCCTACTCGGTGTCGGATCACCACTTGGGTGCTGATGGCTCACAATAATAGATGCTGCATTATTGAGAATAGCGCATTTCATTACAGACAATACTAGCATTTAAGCTTCCTACATGGGCTCTATGTAACCCCACTTCCTGATTTTTCGTATTAAGCATCATAACAAGAAAAACTTCTCGGTCTTCATCTGCGATATGTGCCATGGCTAAAGTTTGAGCATCCTCTGGTGAACGGATTGTATAAAGTGCAAATGGTACAGTTGATTCCTTAATTTCTTGTTTGATTCGTACGACTTCAAAGATTGACGTTAATTCCATTTTTCAAAACTCCCTTTTGTTTTTGATTTTTTCTTTTTCCTTTTGACTTACGAAGCGAATCAGTTCCCCAAAGGGGGATGATTTTTCCCCTTTTGCAAGTAGAACGAACAATGAGCATCGGCAGGCGGTCAAGGGTGCTCTTAGCGTAAAAGTTTTTTATGTTGCAAAAAGTGTTCTTAATAAAAAAGTTTTATGCCCCTTGAACGTCTGACGCTCTGACTTAGCTTCAAACAGGGGTAGGGCGAAGCCTAGGAATCTGCCCCTGTTTGAAGGTTAGTCGGATTGTGTGATTGTACGATTCGGAAGGCAGAGGGAAAAATTCCAATAAAAATAGCAGCCTGAAGGCTGCTTTCCATTGTTCTTAAGATTTTAGGTTTAGGATTTTTATCTTTTATAGGTCTTCGGCTCGTTTAGTATGGCGGCTTGCCGTAAATGGAACAGGAACCTACGGAATGTAGGTGTAAGCCGTACAGACCGTGGTTATCGGACCATTTAATGCTAAAGCGACACTTATAGAATGTTAGAAAGGCGTTTTTCCTTTCTGTACAGTCTGTTAGTGCAGCCGCCTGGAGTGGGGTTTCTATCTTTACAAATAGAACCTACATTTTAAACGCTTGCAATGAAACCAAGAAAAAATGAACTGTCATTGTACCCTATAAGTTTTAACTAGCATTCATGTTAGGATTTTAATCGTCTTTGTTATTTCTCACATTTTTGTAATGCTGTTAATTTGCTCCAATACCTTGTTCCAGACACCATTAGATCAGTAGCTGGAATAAGCCCCTGATCATAAGGCTGGTAGAGGAAGGTCGATAAACTATGATGCAGCCCATCCGTTAGTCTGACTCCAACGACCACGGTGAACCACAGTCTGTTCAAACAACAACGACGTACTCGTTTGCAACAGGTGATACTCTTTGGAATATCGCCCATTCAACCGATGTACGATATTCAACATGATACATCCCCCCTTTGCTATTTTTATAGATAGCCATTCTCATTAAGGCTTACATGCTTTACAATACGGGTAACAATTAAATGGTCAATTGAACTCTTTTTTCCGATTTTCTCGATCACCTTTACTTCTACCATGAATCTATTTTATAAATCTTCATAGCCACCAACTTTACGATCATCTTGTGGTAGGAATTGTCGGGTATTTTTACGTGTTTTCAATACATGAATGTTAAAGGAACAGAAGTAATAATTATTAGTTTGGGTTTTTAAAAAAGAAGGAGCGCGCCTTCGTAAAGACTCATGTTGGTCTTATAAGAAATCAATTAATAAATGTTGCGTCGGAGAAACGTTTATCAATATGATTGGTCTGCCAAAATCTATACCTCTTTTTAAAACTACACCAATACCTTCATAATACCTTTTCCAAATTAGGTTGCATTTGTCTTCTGCCATCCAAGAAAGAACTTTTTTAAACCATCCTTAAACTGTTGTATCCAACAAAAATTCCAGCTTCAAAAGATCATCTTTCAGATTTAAAATTTCGGCATAGCTTCCACAGCATCCGCCAAATCACTATACGAATCCTTCAAATATCTACTTGTGGTCGCTATATTGCTATGACCAGCTAACTATCAATCTAGAAAAGGGATGGTGTTAGTGTGGAGAATCAAAATTTATTCAAATGGAAGCATTATCAGCCTGATATTATTTTATTAACGGTGAGATGGTACCTACGGTACAACTTAAGTTTTCGTGATTTGGTGAAAATGATGGAGGAGCGTGGCTTATCCATGGCTCATACAACGATTATGCGTTGGGTTCATCAATATGGACCTCAATTAGATAAAAGAGTACGTCGTCATCTTAAGCCAACAAATGACTCTTGGAGAGTCGATGAAACGTATATCAAAGTAAAAGGTCAATGGATGTATTTATATCGTGCAGTCAATTCAGAAGGGAATACCATTGATTTTTATCTAAATGAATCAAGAGATAAACAAGCAGCCAAGCGCTTTTTCAAGAAAGCCTTGGCTGCTTCTCATGTTTGTAACCTCGCGTCATAACCGTCGATAAAAATCCAGCCTATCCTGTAGCGATTCAAGAGTTAAAAGAAGAGAAACATATGCCTGAAAGCATCCAAATAAGGCAGTGAAATATCTCAATAATATGGTGGAACAGGATCATCGTTTTATAAAGAAGCGAGTTCGTTCGATGTTAGGATTGAAATCATTTTATACAGCTACTAATATTTTCAATTGAATCATTCTTTTATAAAAAAGTTTGATCATTTCTGTGATCCTTCCTCCATTAAAGCGCCCGATTGTGGAAGAATGAAAATACGAGAATTAGCTATTAAAAATGTCACCAGTTATTCTACCAACTATCTTAATAACAAAATCATTAGTTATATATTACAATGATTTGTAATATGGTTCACCGAATTTTATCTAAACACATAGTTGATTCATAAAGTATTCATAACTATATAGCTCTCTTCCCCACTTCTTGTAGGGTTTTTAAATTTCCAGCTTAATGACGGATTTGCCACTTCGGACGTTTATTTGGAGAGAAAAAGCTATCTCTTTTCTTTCTTACATTCAATCTTTTTTCACATATCAAGTTTGCCGCTTCTACAGTTGTAATATTTTCGTTTTCTGATTGTTTTAGAACCTCAAGAATGGAACGATAAATGTTTTTCGTTTTACTTAATACTCGGCTTTTGTTCGGTCCATATAATTCATCCGCTACTTGGATAACGCCGCCGCTATTTACAATATAATCAGGTGCATAGAGGATTCCTCTTTCTTTTAAAACTTTAGCATGACTTTCATGAAGAAGTTGGTTATTTGCCGCACCCGCAATTCCTTGTACTTTTAGTTGATCAATGGTTTGATCATTGATAATGCCCCCAATTGCACATGGAACAAATATATCCGCATCCATTCCATAAATTTCATTACCCTCGACAGCGATTGCTTTTCCGCCCATTTGTTTTGCTTTTTCTACTAATGTTTGTACTGCTTCGTCGGAAACATCTGTAACATATAAATCAGCCCCATGTTCTAGTAGATGTTCTGCTACTTTAAAACCAACTTTACCTAATCCTTGAACAGCAAATCTTTTTCCAGTTAAATTTTCGTGTCCCCATAATGTATTGGCAACTGCCTGAATACTGTATAAAATTCCAAGAGCTGTAGGAATTGATGTTTCACCGCCCCCACCGTACTCCTCTGGTAAACCGGCAATACAGTTTGTTTCTTTATGTGAATGAACGAAATCTTCTAGGACAGTCCCCATGTCCGTTCCCGTATAAAATCGACCATTTAAGGAATCAATAAATTGTCCATATGCACGGAATAATTCTGGAGTTTTATCTTTCGTTGGGTCTCCAATAATAACTCCTTTACCACCACCGAAGTCATTATCAGCTGCAGCATTTTTGTATGTCATCCCTTTTGATAACCGTAAAGCATCTTCTAAGGCTTCCTCAAATGTGTGATAAGGTCTCATTCTCGTACCGCCTAATGCTGGACCAAGGGTAGTATCATGAATCGCAATGATGGCTTTCAAGCCTGTCGTCGGATCATTACAGAATAATACTTGTTCATGGCCTTGAATTTTAGTAAACATGTCGAATGAACCTGTTGATTGTATAGTTGTATTTTCTGTTGGTAATGTCAAAGTCATTTTGATTTCCTCCTAGTAAGTTGGTAAGTTATTAACCTTCCATTACATTTCTTGTTACTTCAATTGTGTCTTCAGCTATTTCTATTTCTTCTTCTTGCAAAGGTGCCAAACCAATTCCGGTATAACCATAGATAATCGCAACAACCGGGTTGATCATACTAATAAAGACATAAGGGACATATTCCATGCCTATATTTAAAGTGGACATAATAAAGACTCCTGTTACTCCCCATGGGATCATTGGATGGATGATTGTCCCTGCATCTTCCAACGTTCTAGATAAATTTTTAGGATGGAGTTTTACCTTTTTATAAGCTGATTCAAATAACTGCCCAGGTAAAATGATGGATAGATACTGTTCACCGACAGTTAGGTTAATGCCAAGGCAAGAGAAAACGGTTGATGCGATAACATTTCCCCTAGTTTTCAACATTTTTTGAATTCCCTCAATAATGGAGTGGGCTATACCAATTTGTTGAATGATTCCTCCAAAGGCAAGTGATATTAAAATGAGAGAAACCCCAAATAACATACTGCTTAACCCACCGAGAGAAAGTAAATTATCAATCGCTTCTACACCTGTTTCTGCAACATAACCATTATGTGCTGTTCCTATAATGGTCTCAATCGCGACATTTGGAACAGTATAGAAAGTGGTTAAAATCGCTGCGATTAAACCGATCACAAGTGATGGAATAGGACTCACACGTTTTACAGCTAGAATAATGATTAACAGTGGTGAAAGGAGTGTGATGGGTGTAATCATGAATTCGTAATTTAGAACATTAATAATTGTTTCGATTTGTTTACTATCTACTTCGCCCTTATCCAGAAATAATCCGATAGAGGTAAAGGCAGCCAATGTGATGATATAACTCGGAATTGTTGTCCATAGCATATGTTTAATATGTTCAAAAATATTTACTTTTGCTGTTGCTGATGCAAGGTTAGTAGTATCTGAAAGGGGAGAGATTTTATCTCCAAAAATAGCTCCGGAGACAATCGCACCAGCTGTCATTGCTGGAGAAATGTCTAAAGCGAACGCAATTCCCATTAAAGAAACCCCGATAGTACCAATAGTACTCCATGAACTTCCACAGAAAACTGAGACAATTGAACAGATCAATAATGTTGACATTAAGAAAAATTCAGGAGATAAGATATGTAAACCATAATAAGTAATTGTTGGGACTGTTCCATTTAGAACCCATACGCCTATTAATATTCCAATTAAACAGAGAATTAAGATGGATGGGATTCCGTAAAAAATCCCTTTCGCCATGGCATTCTCCAACTCTTTCCATTTGTAACCCAATGTAAGGCCATAACAGGCAACGAGAATCGTTGCGACGACAATCGGAATATGAGGTGCAACACCATAATGAAGAATGCTTATACCTAATAAAGTAATAACACTCAGCACAACCACTATCGAGGCTAGAAATGAAGGTTTTTTCATATATCTTCTCCTTTATTTTCTGTAATGAGGACTGGCACCTTAAAGATTACAATGGTTTCTTTCGAATAAAAGCGTTTGCAATAAAAACAAGTTTATTTGCAACTTCCATTCTTTATTGATTATTTTTTTCTTGCTTTTCTTTTTGCCATCCATTTTTATTGGGTGGCAAAAAGGAAAGTATTCATGTCTAGCAGAGTTAAAGAATGAAACTTATTTTGGGGCCCAACTATATTTATAATTGAAGTCTTCCGAAATGTTGGTCTGCTTTACCACTTTTAAAGGCTTGAATGTGTCAATCATAACCGCTAATTCTAATGTTTCCTTTTTGCCTATACTCGCTTCAATGGTTCCAGGGTGCGGGCCATGAGGAATACCAGAAGGATGTAGGGTGATTGAACCTTCATTTATTCCTTTTCGACTCATAAAATTCCCCTCTACATAATAGAGAACTTCATCACTATCCACATTGCTATGATAGTAAGGTGCTGGGATCGCATCAGGATGATAGTCATATAGTCTAGGAACAAAGGAACAAATAACAAAATTATGTCCTTCAAACATTTGATGAATTGGTGGCGGCATATGAATTCTGCCTGTTATTGGCTCGAAATCTCTAATATTAATTTTCCATGGATATAAATATCCATCCCATCCTTCAACATTCATTGGATGGTGACTTAGAAAATGAGAATGAAGGAATCCTCTTGATTTTGTTCTTACTTCAAAACTTCCCTTTTCCGAAAAAGTTTCAAGTTTTTCCGGTCCAAAAATATCTCTTTCACAGAACGGGCTATGTTCAAGAAGTTGGCCATGCTCATTTCGATAACGTTTCGGTGTTGTAATCCAGCTGATTGTTTCAATCACTAGAAGCTTGGTTTCCTCATTATTAGGTACTACTCTGTAAATAGTTCCAACCGGAATAACAATATAGTCCCCAGGTTCATATGTAATCGTTCCAAACATGCTTTCTATTTTCCCGGTACCATAGTGAACAAAAAGTAGTTCGTCCCCGTCACTGTTCCGGTAGTAATAGTCCATACTTTTAGTTGTTTTCGCTACTCCTATTAGCAAGTCGTCATTACCAAGAATGAACTGCCTCCCGCTAACAGCATCGCCAAGATTGGATTCAAAATCCGTTTGAAAATGACGGTGGCATAAATCTTTTTGTTCCTCGTACTCAAGGTGACAGTCTGCAAATAGTTCAGATTTTACAATTTCTGTAGGAGCATCATGATGATAAAGAATGGATTGTATACCAGAGAACCCTTTTGTCCCCATGACTTGCTCACGATAAAGAGACTCATCTTCTTTTCGAAAAGCAGTATGTCTCTTTCTAGGAATGTTTCCTAGTTTTTTGTAAAATGGCATAACGATTCCTCCTAGATGATAGATTAGTAGAAAAAAGGTTTATTTTTAGACTTTAGAGTATTCTAGTGCGGGGAGAACACACCCAGTTACTTCACCAAATCCGATGCGATAGCCATCTCCTTGACACCATGCAGTTAGGGTCAATTCATCGCCATTTTCTAACCAATTCCGCTGTTCACCATTATTCATTTGAATGGGTTCAGATCCTCCCCATGTTAATTCTAATAAGCTTCCCCGTGATTCAGGTGTTGACCCACTAATGGTTCCCGAAGCTAGCAAGTCCCCTGTACGTAAATTACAACCACCTACCGTATGATGAGCGATTTGCTGAGCCATGCTCCAGTAGAGGTGGCGGAAGTTACTTTGACAAATGCGCTCCGGTGAATCCATCTTTTCTCCGCGGAGATGTACTTCTAATTGAATATCAAAGGATCCTTTTCCGGATTGTTGTAAATATGGGAGTTGCTCCATCTCTGGTTTAGGCCCATCTACTCGGAAAGGCTCTAGCGCCTCTAGTGGTACAACCCAAGGTGAGATCGAGGTAGCAAAGTTTTTGCCTAGGAAAGGTCCTAGTGGCTGATACTCCCAAGATTGAATATCACGTGCGCTCCAATCATTTACAAGAACGAGACCAAAGATATGATCCTCCGCTTCATCAACTGGAATCGATTTTCCAAGATTGTTGCCTGGGCCGATAAACCATCCCATTTCTAATTCAAAATCAAAGCGAAGGGAAGGCCCAAATATAGGAGTGTCACTTTCTGGCGTTTTCATTTGACCAAGTGGTCGGCGTATATCTGTACCACTTAATACGATTGAGCTAGCACGTCCGTGATATCCAACCGGTAAATTCAACCAGTTTGGCATTAATGCATTCTCTTTCCCCCGAAACATTATCCCTACATTTATCGCATGTTCTTTTGAGGCATAAAAATCTGTATAATCACCAATTTCTACAGGCAAAAGCATTTCAACATCCTTTTGTTGATAAAATGCTTGATCGCGAAGGGTAGAATTGTCCCGAAGAGTTGGTTCATCAGAACTTAATAGGTTTTGAAGGCTTGTACGAACTGCGCTCCATACTTTCCGGTTCGTCTTCATAAATGCATTAAGGATGGATTGTTTAAAAACTTCTTTTCCCTGTAATTCTGGGATGTTTAAAAGTCCCGCATCTTCTATAACAGAAAGATCTAAGACGAAATCTCCTATCGCCACACCAACACGAGGTGAGCCTCCATTTTTAGGTTGGAATACCCCATAAGGAAGGTTTTGAATTGGGAAATGGGAATCTGCTTTAACTTCAATAAACGAATGATTCATTTATATCCTCCTTTATGTTATAAAATATCCAATGATTTCATGTCTTCGCGCGGTTCATTGAAACTACAACATCCATATGAACGTAATACTGAGTCACGAAGACTTTTAATTTCGCTACTGGTCATTTTTAAACCACACCAAGAAATTTCATTCGGATGAAAAGTAAAGTTGCTTACCTCTTCATCAGCGAGTATCTTCTCTATCGTTGATAAATCAAGATGATGAAGATGGGTCAACATTCCTGCTACAAATACATTGATGAACCCATGCATTTTCGCGCCTATCTCTTCTCGATACATTCGAATTGGATGATGTAATCCAGCCGTGAATTTTATTGCAAGATTGCGGTCACGGCATCCTTTTATTGCCACCGCAACCTGTCTCGGAGTTGGAAAAACATCAGCGGTTACGCCACCAGTACGGAGTTTAAATCCTAAAGTCACTGGGCTTTCGCTATTATGGGTAGCAATAACATCTAAAGATTTATGTAATGTTTTTTCCCATTCAGTATTTAAAGGTGCAGGAACCTCACAGTAAGTTTGTAATCCAAGCTTCACTGTTTCTGTAGAGGTTATATTTAATAGATTTAAGTCTGGTATATTGGGAGGTAATGGCATTTCCAAAGTAGTTATTTGTACAACCTGACCATGTCGTTCCCGAAATAAATCAATTTTTTTCAAATCAGCAAGTAAACCTTTATAGTATTCTGTTGGATTTCTAGTTCTCGTTCCCACTGCTGAAATCGTTAACGGCCGTTCGTGTGAAAACAAAGTAATATATGGATCCAGTTCATCTAAACGGGATGCCTGGACGATAAACGGTCCAAGCATCCATGAATCCTTGTCCAACTGATAGGAAGCATAGTTACAAATTGCTTCATCTAAGGTAAGACTTGTTGGTGGAAACAATCCTGCATAATCGATTAACTGATTCAAAAAGGGATATAGACTAGTATTTTGAGTGAAATTATCTATTATCATCTAATTTCATGTGCTCCTCCCCTTTATTGGTTCATAATAAAATCTTACAAATTTCCTCTGCGAGCTTGTTCTCTTTCGATAGATTCGAATAATGCTTTAAAGTTGCCTTCTCCAAAACCTCGAGATCCTTTTCGCTGAATGATTTCAAAAAATACAGTTGGACGATCCATAATTGGTTTTGTGAAAATCTGCAATAGGTATCCTTCATCATCACGGTCTACAAGGATTTTTAGCTCACGTAATTTCTCAATACTTTCATCAATTTCGCCTACTCGTTCTGTCAGCATATCGTAGTAGCTGTCAGGAGTATCAAGGAATTCCACCCCGTTGGCCTGTAATGCTTTTACCGTTGCAACGATATCATTCGTTAGTACGGCAACATGTTGAACTCCTGCTCCGTTATAATAATCAAGATATTCCTCGATTTGGGACTTGCGTTTACTATCCGCTGGTTCGTTAATAGGGAATTTAATTCTTCCACCGTTATGCATAACTTTTGACATAAGGGCAGAGTATTCAGTACTGATGTCTTCATCATCAAAATGAATCATTTGTTTAAAGCCCATTACCTTTTCGTAGTAGGAAACCCATTCTTCCATATGCTCTACATTCCCAACAATATGGTCGACTCCAATTAATCCTGTTTCAGCAACAGGAAAATCAAAATCTGCTTTTTGATATCCTGGTAAAAATTCACCCTTATAATTATCTCTTTCAATCAGTGTGTGAATAGTATCACCGTATGTTCCGATAATTGCTTTTTTAACTAATCCATTTTCATCTTCTAACACTTGAGGTTCCATGATTGGAATACCACCACGTGAAATCGCTCCCTTGTAAGCGCCTTCAACATCATCCACACGTAAAGCAATATCTTTTACACCATCACCATGTAGTTTTACAAACTCAGCAATCGGATGATCGGATTGAAGAGCACCAGTTACAACAAAACGAATGTTTTTTTGTTGAAGGACATAAGAAACTTTATCTCTTTGACCTGTCTCTAATCCTGAATAAGCAAGGGGACGAAAACCATATCCGTTGCATAAGTAAAAAGTTGTTTGTTTAGCGTTGCCAACGTAAAACTCAATATAATCAATTTCTTTTATAGCGAAAAACTCCTTTTCTAGTACATTCTTTTCTAACCCAGTTTGTTTTTTCATAATGTATCCTCCCTTTGTTCGCTTTCACTATTTTTACTATTGAAAACGTTTGGAATTTTGTAACAATATCGCCATTATAAAGTGAAAAATATTATTACGCAAAAACTTACATTAAAACCAAAAAACGACAAAGCGTTACCGGATTAAAGCGTTTTGACTTTGATGTGTGCGTTTGCATTTACAAATTTTCCTGAATATAATTAGTTCCACTATCAGCTAAAAGAGAGGAAAAATTATGGAATGTATAGTAAAATTTTGCACCTCAAATTACATCAATGGATCCTATGAAATCAAGGAAATGGCGGAACAAAACCCTAAAATAACGATTGAAGAAGATTACTGTCTGGGCAATTGTGGGCAATGCATGACAGAGAGTTTTGCAGTCATTAACCAAAAACCTGTAGTAGTAGAAAAATATGAAGAACTTTTAGAAAAGATAGAGGCAAAACAGAAAATTGACGAATATTGTTGAAAAATTTTTAAATTGTTTTTTTGAAAAAAAAGATAGTAGGCATGAAAAAAGTCGAGCCTTATATCGCAGCTCGACTTTTTCATTCTTGGGGTACCGCCACATGCCCATCAAGTTAACATTGACGAACACTTAGAGTAGAGCCGTTTCTGCAAGACAACCATCTACGATACTGAAGAAAAGCAAGCCAAATAAGCATGGAAAAAGGCCAATTTTTTAACGCTATGCTGCTTTCTTATGACTCATGGTATACTGATTAACAACACCCAAAATATCAAAGACTGTTTTTTTCTCGTATCGATGGGACTTTCGCCCGTTTTTCTGTAGGAGGACAAACAGGCGAAGCAGTACCTTTGATAGCTCTTGGGTGCTTTTTTGTATTGATTGAAATAGTAATAAAAAATAATCTTTGATGATATAAATGGCTTTATATTCGCTGAGTTCCCTTTTTTTCTTGGTGAGGAGTAGCTGCCGCATTTGAAAACATGGTAGAAGAACAAAGGAGGATGGCAATTAGTTGACCATAGAGATGACATTCTAATCGCTCTTTTTTGATCACTTTACAATGATCGATTTCAAAGAAGGATTTCCATGTTTTAAAGAGTAATTCGATTTGATGTGACTAGGCCACAAAGAAGAGCATTTTTAAGCGCTCAAAATACAACCTATTTTTCTTCTTTTTCTTTAATATTTTAATTTAAAAATAAAAATACGATGAGCAAAGGTATGAGCATTTAAATTAGCCGTTAGGCAAAAAAAGACCTACGGCTAAAGTTTTTTTTCTTGTTCTCACAACCACATGCGTCGAGTTCTGGTCACAACTATAAATCTGGGCTTCTTCTCGTTATTGAATTGAAAATATTTCTTTTTTCAAGAGCTCTTCAGGATTGGTGGGCAATGTAATGTTTTTACACCATTACCCTTTTTTTATTGCTGATTCAACCTGAGTGAAAGTTCTTATTTCTTGTTTGATTCGAACGACTTCGAAGATTGACATGAGTTCCATTTTTCAAAACTCCCTTTCCTTTTTGTTTTTTCATTTTTTCTTTTTGGATTCCGAAGCGAATCGGTTCCCCAAAGGGGGATGATTTTTCCCCTTTTGCAAGTAGAATGAAAAACACGCATAGGTAATGGGTCAAGGGCGCTCTTTGCACAAAAAGTTTTTTGCTGTTACGATAGCGCCCCTAAGCAAAAAAGTTTTTTGCCCCTTGACCGATTGACTCACTTTCTTAACTTCTTGCCGGAAAGGTTCGGGTGTCCTGCCGGCTGGGAGGTTAGAAGGCTTGCGCTGTTTTACGATTCGGAAGGCAAAAGGGAAAAATCAACAATAAAAGCAGCCGTTGCGGGCTGCTCTCCTTTTATCTCTTATTCTTTTGATCTTTCAATCTTTTGAATTTCTTGTTTTCGGCTCGTTCGGTATGGCGGCGTAAGCCGTAAATGGAAAAGGAACCTACGGAATGTAGGCGTGAGCTGTACAGACCGTGGTTATCGGTCCATTTAATGCCGAAGCGACACGTACGGAATGACAGAAAGGCTGTTATTTCCTTTCTGATCAGTCCGTAGTGCTGCCACCCAAATTATTAAATCAATTTTAAAACTATAAAAAGTTTACTAATTTTTACAATGATCAAAATGTATCGCTCGTAATCGTGTATCAAGTATTAGGTTTTAAAAAAGAATAAAACAAAATTATTTTAAATCATGACTCAAGGAGGAAAAACTATGTGACATTGTGAAATTACAAAACAAAAAAGTAATATTGAAGTAAAACAGAAAGAAATGGTATGGTTAATAAAATTATTGACTACATTTGGTGTCAACGTCAGGCATTCCTTATGTATTAAATTTCTTAATTACAGGAAATGACCCTTTGCCCTGGCAAGTGGTTTCCTTTCTTCCTCGAATAATCTCTCAAAAGGTTGCATCCGCAACCGTCAAGCAGGCTCGATGCCTGCGTTATATGATCAAGAAAAAACGGATGTTTTTTATCCATTCGTGAACCAACATCGGCGCTGTCAAACCGATGTCTTTTTCGGGTTCATCTTTTACACTGATAAAATCATCGTATTTTTTGTGGGTTTATATTTTTCTTTCATTGCTTCTAAAAATGGAAAAATATAGACTTTTTTCGGCTTACAACCGTATTCCGATTACATGATATTCAATTTCATCCTTTAGACCGACCTTTTCAATTGCTTCTGTCTCATCTTTAAAAAAGTTAGATACGATAATCATCATCATAACTTTCTCCTTTCGGGCAAAGGGGAAATTCCCCTTTGCTATTTTACTGTTTTTATAGATAACCTTTTTCCTTTAAGCTGACATGCTTCCCGGTATGGGTAACAATCACATGGTCAAGGACTTCGATGCCTAGAATTCTTCCTGCTTCTGCAAGGCGTTTGGTTATATCGATATCTTCCCGGCTTGGTGTGGGGTCTCCGCTAGGGTGCTGATGGCTGATAATAATGGATGCCGCATTATTGAGAATTGCGCATTTCATCACCTCTCTAGGATGGACAATACTCGCGTTCAAGCTTCCTACATGAGCTCTATGTAACCCTACTACCTGATTTTTCGTATTGAGCATCATCACAAGGAGCACTTCTCTGTCTTCATCCGCAATGTAGGAGGCCGCTAATTTTTGAGCATCTTCCGGTGAACGAATTGCATATTGTGCAAACGGTTCAGGCGATTCCTTAATTTCCTGTTTGATTCGAACGACTTCGAAGATTGACATGAGTTCCATTTTCAAAACTCCCTTTCGTTTTTAGTTTTTTTCATTTTTTCTTTTTGGATTCCGAAGCGTATCGGTTCCCCAAAGGGGGATGATTTTTTCCCCTTTTGCAAGTAGAACGAAAAACACGCATAGGTAATGGGTCAAGGGCGCTCTTTGCATAAAAAGTTTTTTGCTGTTGTGAAAACGCCTTTAAGCAAAAAAGTTTTTTGCCCCTTGACCGATTGACTAGCCTTCTTAGCTTCTAGCCGGAAAGGCTCGGGTGTCCTGCCGGCTGGAAGCTTAGAAGGCTTGCGTTGTTTTACGATTCGGAAGGCAAAAGGGAAAAATAAACAATAAAAGCAGCCGTTTCGGCTGCTCTCCTTTTATCTTTTATTCTTTTAATCTTTCAATCTTTTGATTTTCCGGTTTTCGGCTCGTTCGGTATGGCGGCGTAAGCCGTAAATGGAACAGGAACCTACGGCATGTAGGCGTGAGCTGTACAGACCGTGGTTATCGGTCCATTTAATGCCGAAGCGACACGTACGGAATGCCAGAAAGGCTGCTTTTTCCTTTCTGATCAGTCCGTAGTGCTGCCACCCAAAGTCGTTCTGTGTGCTTTTAACCTTAAGATTATAAAGTCCTTATTTCTGAAGAAAAATCACAGCCTTAAGGCTGCATGACTGGCAAAAATCTGTAGGGGGATGTAGGAATTTCAAAAATTTTTGTAACATACTCCTTGAACAGCAAGAACAAATGTTCCTATAATATTAGAAGAGGGGGGATTTATAATGAATAAGGATCATAAAGATCGTGGAATGAAGAAATAGAATGGCTTTTTCATGCCCGAAACCATAAAAATGTTGAAAGCTCTTGGGGAGGATGATAATAAAAGTTCTAAACCACATCTTGATGAAACAAAAATAAAAGAGATGGAACGACTAATATCTGAAAGCACGGCTACCAATATGCTTTTAGAAATCACCACCCGAACAAGCGGTTTTTTTACTTCATGTGTTGGATTTGAAACAAAAATTGATATTCAGGATGAACGTAAATCTACCATTAATCTTGATTTCTATTCCTTAACGAATGTAATAGTCAAATAAATACTTATCATAAAAATGGCATGCCTTAAATATGATTGCACTTTAATAGCAGAAATTTTTTTACATTCATAGAAATACATAGAAGACAAGTATTATACGAGGGGGATTTGAATGGAGTTTTCAGTTCTCATGGATTGGATGCAATATTTCTTGTTGATTATGGGTGGATGTTTAATTTTTTTCATTCTAATGTTATTTTTCTCCAATAGATACACAAAGAATAAATTAAATCAAGTGGAACAAAACGAAAAAATGAATGAAATACAACGAATGTAATGGTGAACAGTATTCAGTATTTCCGCTAGTTAATATATTTAGCCCTTCCGGCAAAATGTGGAGTACATATGCTTAAGCTGAGAAGGGCTGTTAAATGGATAAGTGAGTCGTTTCTAAATATCGAAGTATTCAACCTACTAACAATAAAAAACTGGATATCGATTTAATCGTTCCAGTACGTATTATTTATATGAAGTTTTTCTTATAATTCTCCTTCATCCATTTTCCACATGATTTAACGAACATGTTAAGTATTTTATTATAAGGACAATCTACATCTGTCCCTAGTATCGGCCCCACCTACGCCAGATACAATGACGGCCACGCATGCCATCCAACCCACTATTTATTATAATAGAAAACGCTTACATTTTCAACTTTAATAGAATTTCAAAAAGGTTTTCTTATAGTTTTATATTTGCTGTTACTTTATGTATAACTGGGTAAAATCCAACCGTATCCTCTCCGGTCAAACACTTTTTGACTATAAAAGGGAATCAATTCATTTAAAACTGGTATATATGACGTTTTCTTTCACATCATGCACAATCAAAATCTTGTAATTTTTATGTGCCACAACAGTTCTATTTCCTTCAAACTCCAATTCCGTCTTATTTTCGGTTATATTCACAATGACTGAATTTTTATTGACCTTCTCAACGAACCCTTTGATTCCATTCTTAAAAAGAATATAATCTCCCATTTCTGCAATTTCTTTTGCCTTGAATATCATTTTTTCCCCTCCAAATAAAGTACAGTAAGCCTATTAATTTTCTTTCTTACATGATTTCCTTATGAATCTTTTCATTCTTCGTTTGATGTGTGTTGATTTGAAATTTTTTCTTAATTAAAGTTAAAAGTGTCAGCATTCTTATCTTCCATTTTAGTTGCTTTCCATATTTAGACCCGTATAAATATTGTTTAAAAATATAATAGCCTGCCTCCTCAAGCACGATTGATAGGACGATAAACAGAATAAAAACAATAATCCAAATCCACATGTATTAATCCCCTTTTATGGCTAATGCATCCTATTGGCAAAATATCAAAAATGAAGAACCCATAATGATGATTTTAATTACGATTCTTCCAAACTAGCTTTTATAAGCATTTTACCAAAATTATGGATATTGAGATAGATAGCATGTATGTAGATTGACAATAAAGTAATTTAATTTTAAAACCTTAAACACGCATACCCCCTTCCTGATTTTAGGAAGGGGGTAAAATAAAGTTGTTTAATTTTTGATAAAAAATGCTTCACTGAACTTAAAAAATAACAATAAAGTCGTTGAAAAATCAATGTTTTATTCAATAATAGCGCCCGATTATGGAATAAACAAGATAAATATTCTGTACTATAAAATTCTAATCTTTATTAGTCTTACTTTTTTTGGGGTTAAATGATGAAAATCTTTTGAGATGCTTAATAGCTGAACTAAAGAAAATTCAGCCATTTAATCTTAATATGGATCCGCTTCATGTCCCATTCTTTTTTCCTTATCGGTAGCTACATCTGTTGCTGCCGAGCTTGTATGTTTGATGTCCTTTTCCATTTCTCCTACTTTGGCAATGCCTTCTTTTATTCGTTTGCCATAATCTTCGTCTGCTTTTGTAAAGTATTCAATCATTTTATTCCGAATGTCTGGATGGCAAACTTTCAGTGCATCAACAAGATTGCTGATAAAAACACGCCTTCTTATAGGAATGGCGTCCGATTGCTGAAGATCAATAGTATTGTGAAAGGCTAAGGATAGAAAAATACCTCCTTATCAAAAGTTGATAGGGAGGTATTTTTTTGAAAATTAATTAATTACTTACCTTCTTTAGCATTGAACATATCTTCAGCGTAGTGGGACGCCCAATCCGTATGCTCCACCATGTTCTTTAGCGATAGACAATACTTCATTATATGTCTCTTGGTTTGCCCAGTCACGTTGTAATTCCAGCATATATTGCATCCATGTAATTGGCGTTGCACCAGCTTAAATCATGCGATCAATAGCCATATCGTGTGCTTCTGTAGTTACACCACCTGAAGCATCTGTTACTACATAGACTTCATAACCGTCTTCGAGTGCGTCTAGTACTGGCATAACTACACAAACCTCAGTCCAAAGACCCGCAACGACTAATTTTTTTTCCAGTGTTTTCAACTGCTTTGACAACATTTTGATCATCCCAAGCATTCATGGATGTACGATCAATAATTTTTTGATCAGGAAATACTTCTTTAATTTCCGGGAAGATTTGACCACTAAATGTATCTGCAGATACTGTTGACAATATAGTTGGTACGTTAAATAGTTTCGCTGATTTCGCTAATCCAGCCGTTATTACGAACTAAAGTCATTTCATGTGACTTTGTAGCAAAAGCCATCTGTGGTTGATGATCAATCATTAATAACGTCTGATTTGAAGGAGTTAATATGTCCGATGTTGTTGTTAACTTTGTATTCGCCTTTTCTTCTTCAGCTGCTTGTGCACTCCTGCAACCTCTATTTCAATATAATAGCCCTAAAATAGAAAAAAGCACTTTCCTTATTACAAGAAAATGCCCGATTGTGGAAGATTAAAGGAAAGCTGTTTAAACCGATATGCACTTATACTTTAAAATAAAAAATTTATAATATGTGAATGTTTTGGAACAAGGACCTTATATTCATTATATATCTAAGAATACTTACGAATTTTAAAAGCGCCTTTTTGGTTTCAATTCAACATTCCCGAGATATTGAGAGTACCTACTTCTGGACTCTTTTGTTAAGTGACGTACTGGTCAAGGGGCGTCAATTCCTTTCATCACTTGATCTACTAGTGTGTCAATAAACTCTGCATATACCTTTTTTTATATATGAGTATACGAAAGTATATGGGACCGTATAACATATCCAACGCCATCTATATTAATCGAAGATTGGATTTCTCCTTGTGCTCTATGAATGCAAAAAGTGCCGTTACCAAGCCACGGTTACGGTTTGAACCGTGATAGAAAAAACAAGAACGGACTTAACTAAGTGGTTCTTAGCCAATCTATTTAATCGCTCACGATAAACGCGGTGTATCTGCGACAAGGCTTTCTGAAGAACTTGAAGTGACATATAAAACCGCTTGGCTCATGCTTCATAAAATCCGCCAAGCCATGAGAAAACGTGATGCAGAATACACCTTAGCTGGAATAGTAGAGCTAGATGATGCTTTCTTTGGTGCGCCGTCCGAAGGCGGAAAACGCGGGCGTGGCACAGACAAAACCAAGGTTTTAGTGGGTTTACCCTTAAACAAAAAAGGACATCCGCTTTATCTGAAAATGGAGGTCGTCCCTAACATCAAAGGGGAAACTTTGGTTGATTTTGCCGAGAAAAGCATCCAACCAGGTTCGACGATTAGTAGTGATGCTTATCATTCCTATCGAGCACTTGAATGAGCTGGTTTTAAGCACGAATATCAAGTCTACAATGCCAGAGAAAGTCCAGACCATTTACACTGGTTGGGCATACTGTTCTTTCGAATGCAAAAGTATTTGTTGCGTGAAACATTCCACGGGCTTGACTCAAAGCATCTCCAAGCTTATTTAGACGAATTTTGTTATCGATTTAATCGAAGGAAATTCAAAGCTGAATGGTTTAGCCGTTTAGGGACACTCTGTGCATCAACAAAGACGATTACTTATTCTGAGCTAGTGGGATAATCATTTTTTATTAATATAAAAATTTATATAAGTGTTACGGGATTCATCACTGAATATTTCCAAACCTTTGTAACATAATAAAACAATAATGGAAAAAAGAGGTTACAGTTATGTTTAAAAAACCATCTTCAACAATCTCAAAAAATTTATCGGAAAATCTAAAGCAGATAGAAATTGTTCTGTCTAACTGTGGAGACCTTAAGATTTTTCCTTGGCAATATGGACCGAAACTAACACACACCGCTTTCTCAGCTTATTTTGAGACAATGGTTCAAGAAAAAACAGTAAATTTTATGAAAGAAACCATGCGAGATCTGGTCCCTCATGAAGTTGGACCAGCAACGATGATTTCACCGAAAGATGTGATAAACTTTTTCAGCCAGCATGGTATATCTAGTCAAAATGCTGTTCTTGTTGATAGCTTTGAACTGGCTGTGGACAACATTTTACAAGGGGCCATTGTGATTTTTTTTGATGGTTGGGATAAAGTATTGTCCTATGCCCAAGCCTCAGATGTTAACATGCGACAAGTTACTGAACCTGTAACAGAATCTGTGGTAAAAGGTCCCCGTGAAGGGACTGTCGAAAATCTACAAAGAAATATTGGGTTGTTGAGAACACGATTAAAGAACCCTCATTTTAAGATTGAGAAGTTTAGAGCTGGTGGAGCAACCAGGACGGAGGTTGCTTTTGGTTATCTCGAGGGAACTGTTGACACAGAAACACTAACTGAATTTAAAAAAAGGATTGAAGTGGCTAAAGAAGGAGACATTTTGGAAACGGGATTTATCGAAGAATTGATTGAAGATTCTACCTATTCGCCATTTCCTCAATATCGATCTACTGAACGTCCGGATGTAGCCGTTTCTAGCCTATTAGAAGGAAAAATTATCGTAATGGTAGAAGGTACGGGAACCATTTTAATCTGTCCCGGACTGTTAATTGAATTCTTTCAAGCCAGTGAAGATTATTATCATCGTGTCGTTTTTTCATCATTTATCCGTCTTTTAAGAATCGCAGCGTTTTTCTTTTCCTTAACATTGCCAAGTATTTATATCGCTTTAACCACTTTTCATCCCGAACTAATACCGACAAACCTTTTAATGGCCATTCTTGATACTCGAGAAGGGCTACCCTTTCCAGCTTTTGTTGAAGTAATCATTATGATTTTTTTCTTTGAATTACTTCGAGAAGCCGGCATCCGTTTGCCAAGGCCTGTTGGATCAGCGGTAAGTATCGTTGGAGCATTGATTGTTGGAGATGCTGCCATTAATGCTAACATCGCTTCTCCTGCTATTGTCATTTTAGTCGCATTAACTGGAATTGCTTCGTTTGCCATACCCCACTACAGTATTGCCATAGGAATTCGCCTCCTTCAATTCCCGTTGATGGTTTTAGCTGCTGTATTAGGTGGATTCGGAATTATGATCGGCTTCCTGCTCATTATGTTACATATAACTCAATTAAGGTCATTAGGGCAGCCATACTTTAGTCCACTAACACCATTAAGACCGAAACAACTACTTGATGCTTTAATTCGGGCCCCAATTAAAACATTGTGGGATTCTCCTAGAAAACGCGAAATGCGTAAATTCTAAATCTCCTAAGAAAGAATGGTAGGTTATGAAGTCAATCGTTTCTAACTCCATGAAAGCTTTGTCTATTACTTGCTTATTGATATGTTTAGCTGGATGTTGGAACAGTAAGGAATTAACCGATTTTGGTTTCTTAATGGGTGTAAGCTTAGATCAAACAGATGAAGGGAGCATTGAATTAAACACACAAGTATATCGACCGATGGAAACGGTTGGAGGAGCAGGTACCGGTGGTGGAAAACCGCCATATGTTACGATTAAAACGGTAAGTGATAGTATCTTTGATGCAGCACGTGAATTAACGCTTTATTTAGGGCGTAAAGCCCAATGGAGTCATATGCGTGTCATTTTAATTGGAGAACAGTTTGCTAAGGAATACGATATTGGGGAGATTCTTGACTACTTTTATCGTGATCATGAAGCAAGGCTTACTATGCTCGTTATTATTGTCAAGGGAAAAGCGGCCGACTATTGGGAGCAAAAGCCGTTTATCGAGCGATCAATGAGTCAGCAATTATTAACCATAATAGAAATGGGTTCCGCTACTTCTGGAAAGACAAAAAGTGCCAAGCTGTTAGATATAGCCTTGCAATTAAATAGTAAGGTAAAAACGGTGCTGATTCCGTATATCGAACCTACTAAAGAACAACCAAAAACTTTATATAGCAGTGGTGCTGCTATTGTTCATAAAGGGAAAATGGTTGATTACCTATCATCAAGTGAAGTTCAGCGAATTCTTATGTTAACGAATGAATATAAAGGAGGAATTATTGAGTTCCCCTGTATGAATGAAGATAGTGAAAAAAAGAAGAAAAAGGAAACATTAGAGACTTTATCTATTAAAACAAAAGTGTCTCCCCAATTTACCGAGAATCCACCCACTATAAAAATGTTGACCAAAATAGAGGCATTAGTTGGAGAGCTGCGATGTTCGTCGATAAAGGATGAAAAAGAATTAAAAAAATTAGAGGATCACATAAAAAAACTAAAAAAAGAAGAAATCGAAGTACTTATCCAACGGTTTCAGGAAAAGAAAGTGGATGTGCTGGGTATTGGAAATAATCTCTATCAACAAAACCCTCATTTGTGGGAAAAGTGGGAAAAGGATTGGGACGACATTTTTGCCGAAACCCAATTTGAAATAAATGTTGAAGTCAGCATTCAGGGGACAGGTATACCAGTCGGTGAAAAAGTAGCGGGAGAATAAACATGGTTGAAAAAATTATCGTTCTAGTTATCGTATCCTTGGGAATTTTAATTTACGACGTTCCGAAATTAAAACGAACAAATCGTCGAGAGCGAATCGTTTATGGAATGTTGATGATTCCGATCATTTACCTAAGTCTCATTTATTTAATGGATTTAGGATGGCCGTCTTTAGATGAACTCTTTCACTTCTTTTTTTTAAAACCGGCACAGCAAATTGTTGAAGCAATAAAGATTCCCAAATAAGCTAGATTTTAACTAAAGGAGAGAAGATAATGCGGAAAGAAGAAACGGTTAGTTCTGGACAAATGGCGTGTTTATTTCTCTCTTTTACGCTTGGCTCTGCCGTTATTAACATCCCACAACCTTTAACTCAATCAGGGAATAGTGGAGCGTGGCTATCAGTAATTATTGCAAATGGTTTTGGCATGTTTTTATTAGCATGTATCTTATATTTATATCGTAAAAATCCGGATTTTACTTTTATCGATTATAGCCGAAAAATCTTAGGAAAATGGATCACTTTATGTATTTCTATTCCTATATTACTCCTTCTTTTTTTAATTCTTTCTTATATTGTCATTGATATAGGGGGATTTTTCACTAGCGCTATGCTGAGGGAAACCCCCCCTTATGTATTTCATGTTCTAATTTTGCTGGTGGCCGCAATGACAGCAAGAGCAGGGATGGAAGTAATGGCAAGAATGTTTGTTTTGCTTTTATGCTATTTGATCATTTTTTCACTCATGGTAATAGTGTTAAATTTACCAAATTATCACTTAGGATATCTATTACCTGTCTTTCCAGCAGGAATGAAACCAGTTATTCACAGTACTTATATGGTACTTGGTTTCCCATATGGTGAAATAGTCTTTTTTTCATTATTACTCCCATTCATTCAGAAGGAAAAGAACAACTCAATAAAAAAATATATGTTTTTAGCACTTCTAATACAGGGGTTTTTGTTAATTCTCTCTATTCTTTGTACAATTATGGCTTTAGGATCACTCTCAGGTACCTTTAAATTTTCACTATTTCAACTGGCACGTTTGGTTAATATTAGGGAAATTATTACGAGGATCGAGTCTTTTATCGGAATAGCATTAATTGTTGGTTCCTATATGAAAACATCCATCATGCTGTTCATTCTTAAGGAGACGCTTTCAAGAGTGCTGGGATTGAAGGATGAACGGATTATTATTTTTCCTGTTATGTTTATTTCCCTGCTACTTACCCTCACGATGTTTAAGTCTGAAATTGAGTTTTTTGAAGCCGTATTCGTGGTTTTACCACTCATTATGATTATCGTTGCCGTACTCCCTCTGCTTCTTATTACAATTATCGTCCTTTTCACAGGGAAGAAAATTGAAAGGAAAGACGAAACCTATTAACAACAGTCCTAAGTTAGTATATTCCAGAAAAATCAAAGACTCTAATAACACTGCCAAGTGCTTTTTCTTAAAAAAGCACTTGGCTTCTTTTATTCTACAATATCCCATTTCTATAAAAATTCAACGTATCTATTCGCATCATGGCCCAAAGCCTCTAGGGATCAACATTCAGAACTTAAGTTTAAATGAAATTTTTAGGAATACCTACCCATCGTAAATCATATGAATATACCTGGTGAAGATATCTGGCATTTAATTTTTGTACTTTAAATAAATTGCGTTGCGTTACAGCCCGTTTTTTTCGAATAGTACTTAAGGCTTTTATAAAAGGATGTGAGAACCGTTGAGGAATAATTGGATTCCACCTACTCCCCTTGAGCAGATGGCCAATACGGAATACGATGTTTTAATTATTGGCACTGGGGCGGGAGGAGGAGCTGTCACGTGGAGACTATGCGAACAATGGGGGGAAAATGGAAAAAAGATAGGTGTTGTTGAATCAGGAGACTTCTTGCTGCCGACACAAGCAGCCAACATTCCTACCATGAATAGTGAACGCATGGGTAAACTTCATGAATATGTATCAAAGCCATTAGGTAAATTCAATCCCGAATTTCAGGGGGCTAAACAGGTTTTTGCCTTTGGTGGGAGAACTTTATTTTGGAATGCGATCAGTCCACGCATGAATTTGTTTGAACTGGTAGATTGGCCTGTCACGTTCCAAGAGATGGAATCTTATTATGATATCGCTGAACGGGTCATGAACGTATCCAAGAAGTATACAGAGGGTTCTTCGCTCACAGAAATTTTATTAAACCGATTGCAGCAAAGCGGGGTTACAGAGGCAACCGCTACTCCTATAGCAGCTGATCTTGGTCCTGCAATTTATGGACAGGAAGGTTCAGATGTTTTTTTTGGCGCCATTAATTTCTTTGCAAAAGCATTAAATCATCGTCAAATTGATTTAACTGTAAAAACCCGGGCAGTTAAAGTACTTGTTGAAAATGGAGAAGTAGTTGGAGTAAAGGTCATCTCTTCAGAAAAAAAACCTTATATTTTAAAAGCAAAAACCGTTGTGTTGTCCGCTAGTACATTTGAAACCCCTCGCTTGCTTCTTCACTCGGGAATCCAAGGGCAAGCAATCGGGCATTATTTAATGAATCATTCTTTTGTGTTAGCCAATGGAACAATAAGCCGTGAGGAGTTTCCGGAACCTTTAGGGACTTTGAGTATATTGATTCCTTCAACACGAGAAAGACACTATCAAATACAGCTAAGAGGACCAAATGGATATTTTTGGTATCAACCATATCAAGTAAAACCATTTGTACACGAATTAGAAATAACTTTTTTTGGTTCTGGTGAAGTTGAACCTAGATTTGAAAACAAGGTTACATTAGATCCAAATAGAAAGGATGAATTCGGTGTACCCGAAGTACAAATAGATTTTTCCTTTAGTGAAAAAGATCTATCCATTATCCGTGAAATCGCTGGAGCTATCGAACAAGTATCTTCTTTTTGCGGTATAAATAAGCCTTCCATTTGTCTTATGCCGCCAGGAGATCAAAATCATGACTCTGGAACTTGCCGGATGGGTGATGACCCATCCACTTCTGCAGTAAACAGGTATGGACAATTACATGGCATAAAGGGATTATTTGTAGCGGATAACAGTGTCTTCCCTTCCATCGGCGCGGCAAATCTGACACTGTCTACGGCTGCATTAGCCATTCGTACAGCGGATTATATCATCCGTCAGGAGAGTGCCTTAACATGATTACTTTATCAGCATTTGGCGATGAAATTTCACCTGATTTGGAAATTCAAATGGATTTTTTGGCCTCTGAGGGGATTTATTATCTTGATTTACGCGGTGTAGGAGAAAAAAATGTTTTACAGCTCAGTGATGAAGAGATTGCAGAAATAAAAAGACGGCTGGATGCTCGTGGTTTTCTCATTTCATCCATTGCTTCACCGATAGGGATTAGCCTTATAACGGATGATTTTACTCCACAGCTGAATGATTTGATGCGGGCCATTTATTTAGCCAAATTTTTTGGCACTCCATTTATTCGCATTCGCTCTTTCATGATTCCTAAAGGTGAAAATCCTTTAAAGTATAGAAATGAAGTTTTAAGGAGAATAAAAGAAATGGCTCTTATCGCTGAACAGGAAGATGTCATTTTACTTCTTGAGAACGATACGACAATGTATGGAGATATCGGTGAACGCGCTCAGGATATTCTTCAAAGTATCAACTCACCTCATCTTCGTTTTGCATTTGACCCTGTAAATTTCATTCGATCTTCAGTGCTGCCGATGACACATGCGTATGCACTCGTAGAGCATTATATTTCTTACATTCATATGAAGGATATAAGGATAGATACGGGTGAAGTGGTTCCGGCTGGAGATGGAGACGCAGAAATTATAAAGCTGCTCACTACGTTAAAAGAAAAGAAATATTCCGGATTTATATCTATTGAACCGAGAGGCACACCAGGAATCGCAGACCCGGATTTTTTTCCGGCTGCTGCAAAAGCCTTGAAGAGGCTTTTGCATAAGGTAGGATTAAAGTGGAATGGGAATCCCAATCTGAGTACTCGGGGGAAATTTTCTCCTCCATCTGTAATTATGAAGAGCCAAGCTCCTTTTCCCTCTCCCTGTCCACCGGTAAGTTCATCGGAAACGGTTGATTCCTGGATTCCACTCACCCCGTTGGAAAAAATGGAACAAACGGAATATGATGTATTGATTGTAGGGAGCGGAGCAGGAGGAGGCGCAGCCTTATGGCGGCTATGTGACCAATGGAGGAATAATGGAAAACGAGTTGGGATGATTGAAGCAGGAGACCTGTTGCTGTCAACACATGTTCAGAATCTCGCATTACTCTCCGGCGGGCATGCGGAACAATATATTTCTTCTATAACAAGACCAATTGGGAGAACCCTTCCTGAATTTTCAGGTGCAAAACAAATTTTTGCCCTTGGTGGAAGAACTATACAATGGGCAGCAGCTAGTCCACGAATTCCTTCATACCTTATATCAAAATGGCCTGTTCCAATAAAAGAGATGAAATTTTACTACAACATCGCTGAACAAGTCATGAACGTGAATAAAACCTTTTCCCAGTCAAGCTTACCGACTAGAATTATCCTAAAACGACTTTGGGCAAATGGATTTTTTAATGCGACAGGTATTCCTTTTGCTGTCGACATAAAATCCACTAAATATGGAGAGATTCGTTCCAACGCAATATTCAGTTCCATCCTTTTCCTTGCAGAAGCTTTAAATCACAAGTCCTTTGATCTGGCTGTACAGGCTCGTGCCATTCAACTGTTAACCGAAAAAGGGAAAACCGTTGGTGTAAAGGTCATATCCCCGGATATGAAATCCTACTGGATCAAAGCAAAATCAATTGTATTGTCGGGAAGTACTTTTGAAACACCGCGTTTACTGCTCCATTCAGGGATTCCTGGAGAAGCAATCGGTAACTATTTAATCGATCATTCTGCTGTAAGAGCCACTGGGACAATCAACCGTAAGTTTTTTCCGGAGGACTTAGGATTGATTGGCGTTTTGATTCCAAATACGAAGGATAACCCTTATCAGATAGAGTTTGGCGTACAAGAAAAACCGCTTCAAGACGAATTGGAAATCATCATTCATGGTTATGGAAACGTAGAGCCACGTTTTGAAAATAGGGTCTTTCTTGATCTTAATCGAAAAGACAAATATGGTGTACCAAAGATCCAGGTTAATTTTCATTATAGCCAAAGGGATCTGGCTGTGATTCAACAGTTGACTGCAGGGATGAGACAGGTTATATCATCCTTAAATTTGATTGAATGCCAACCTACCATTTTCCTACGACCTCCAGGAGAGGATAACCATGAAGCAGGAACCTGTCGCATAGGTGATAATCCCTACACTTCAGCAACCAATCGATACGGTCAAATTCACGGGATATCAGGCCTTTATGTGGCGGATAACAGCGTTTTGCCTACTCTTGGAGCGAACCCAACACTTTCAACCGTTGCATTAGCAATACGTACGGCGGATTATATTATACATCAATTAAAATAAAACACAGATGTTGGATAAAGGCTGAGTACTTCAATATAATGATAAAAATTCAGGCAATATCCTATCATCCATTATATTTAAAAAGCCTGTTTTTGAAAAAAGAGAGAAAAAAAACAGGCTCTTAAAAGTGCTCAAGGATGGGTGTAGTCTATAGGTGAAAGTTTTGTACCACTTCTAATTAATCTGCCTTTTTTATTGAAACTCCATAAGAATAACCACATTTATATCTTTTCAAAGATTCCTTCTTATTCCATTTAATGGCCCGTTTGTTGAGGAGAAAGGGCTGGAACTTTTAAACAACTTTATTGTCACTCGACAATGTAGTGTTTATTTTGAATTGCCAACATTCAGAGATGTAGAATATCGGCTTTTACTTTAGCTAGTGTATTCTTATCCTTGCCAAACAGCAAACCGTAAATGAATCCTTGGTTTATTCACAAGAAGTTCACCGATTCATTCACAAAACAATACAAATAAAAAATAGCTTGGAAACCCAAGCTACATTCCTGTTAACGGCTCCTACCTTATTTGTTTTTCAATCGTTCCTTTTCCTGTTCACAAAATTCCTCTACAGTTGATTTACTCCAATAAGGGGTACCTGAGAGCGTAACATCCGCTTTCGGCAATTTACCTCGACTGTAATATACATTTAGTTTCCGCTTATCATAACTCAATCCATGTTTCGATAAGAAGTCAGCAAACTTCTTTTGATTAAAATAATGATCCGGCATTTCTCGAAGAATGGAAAAGGTAGGTTTTTGAATTAAAAACGTATCCTCTCTAAAGAACAGAGTCATTAATTCCAATGCAAATTCAAGCCATTCATTATCTAAACGGTGATACAATAACCCGATATTAAAACTTTCATGTTCGGGAGCTTCAAAAAACCAAGCTAATCTTAAGAATACAGCTTCAACATCTGTTAATCCTTGCAGGGCTTCTTCCACTGATAAAATGTTCTCATAAGCTTTTAATTTACCTTTAAATTTCGGGAACTTTTCAATGATTCGTTTGGTTGAGCGTTTCATCCTAATCCCTCCTGTCGACTTAGTCAACACCATCATAAAATAAAATGTTGACTAAATCAACATTTTAAAAGAAATATATTGTCTTTTAAGCTGCATCGTCCCCTCTCTTCTTTAATCCCTAGTACTTTTTGTAATTTTTTAGGGTGTTTTGTCATATGTATTCCAATTGTTTAAAATTTTCCGCATAATAATAATTACGTTGAAAATCGATTTTATCGAATTAAACAGTTAAAGTGAATTAGGGGAATGTAGGATGGTTATAGAGATCGATGAATTGGAACACCAAATCAATCAAATGAGAAAGGATTTAATTCTAATTGTAGAAGAAACTGGATTGAATAGCGATGACACCCTTCGTTGTAGTCGGAAATTAGACGAGCTCATCACGCTGTATCAAAAAAGGAAAAATCAACAAAATACAAAAATTTGACTAAAAGTCCTGTATTGATCACATTATGAAATATGGGATTTTTTTGATTTTCTTCTGAGGGTTACTAAGTCAAAGTCCGTAAGATGGGGGCGAAACATCCTTTATTTCGTTACATTTGTACGTAAATTGAATAAAATCATCTAGTTCCTTTTGATCCACTACCTGTTCAAAGTCGCATGGTTGCGCTAAGGTAATCCCTCTTTGACTAGCAACGGAAATGATTAGACCTAATTCATAATACATATTTTTTGTTAATAATCCTTTATCGATGTTTTTCATCATTTCATAATAAAAAGCAATTAAAAAATCAGTAGGTAACTTTTTATAAAAATCCATTATATACATCTCCCCCTATAAAAATGTTGAATCTTTTTTGTAAAAAATCAATTCACTCCAACCCCATTATAAATAAGCGATTGTAAAATGTTTGTCGATTTAATTGAACATTTACAAACAAATTACAATATTTTATCTTTCATTAGTGTTAGGAAATTTGATCACGTCTATTGGATTTTTTCTACTAAGGTCTCATTTATTTCTTGAAATCCGATTTTAGAACAGATAGTGAGATTTTAAATATAAACCAATGTAAATAGGAAAGGACTTAAGATATTAAGATATTTTCAATTCACCGGCAATGACTTAAATAGCATTTTACTCCGTCCCAGTTCGTATATATTTCGAAGTCTTTAAGAAATCCATAAATATCCCTTTTTCTTCTGATCATGGTGCTCACTCCCTTTTTCATTAGTGAGGATGATAGATTGGTTGTATGTCTAACTTTATGCTCATCACCGACGTTCCTATTAAACTTCATAGTTTTTATATGATTTAGATTATAGTGGCTCAAAAATTTTAATTCAATCAGCTTGTAACTAAAGCTAACGTGATTTCTCAAAATAGCAAGGGTAGACATAGAAAGCAGTTTTAAGTTACATGGAAAAATCTTATTTAGAATTTAATGAATAATACCAAATCCCTGCCACTGTTTTTGCAGCAATATCGATATCAAATTCTTTTTCAAGACTATGGCCGCCTAAAACAATCCAAGTATCCGTAAAGTGGGTAACCATTGTCTCGGCCACCTGATTCAACTATTGCCAGGCTTGCATATTGCGGTAGCATATCATAGGCAGCGTTATAATTTTTATTCATTACTAGTTCGACAAACTCTTTATCAAGGCATGTTCAGAAAGGGTTGGCATATTATGTCTTCCACCCACTAAGTTATGAGCAAGAGCACCACTTGAAACGAAAATTACCTTTTTGTCCATTTCTCGTAATACCTTAGCAATTGCTTGACCCCATTCATATGTTTCTTCAAGGTTAGCAGCTAACGTAACTGAAGGTTCGGGTGTCCTACCGGCTAGAAGTTTAGTTGGCTTGCGCTGTTTTACGATTCGGAAGACAAAAGGGAGAAATGACACAAAAAAAGAAGCTACATCACAGCTTCTTCTTTTATTCTTTTATTCTTTTATTCTTTTATTCTTTTATTTTGTTCTTACAATCTTTTAATCATTATTCTTTCAATCCTTTAGTTTTTGGCTCGTTTGGTACGACCTTTAGGGAAATGGAACTTGAACCTACGGAATGTAGACATACTCAGAACCATCTCGAATATGGAATAAGAAGGCTTTTGAATTAAATACGTATCTTCCTGGAAATAGAGCGTAATCAGTTCTAACGCCCATTCCAGCCAACTATTGTCCAAATTCTGATATAGACAGATTAAATTAAAATTCACCTGTTCCGGATTCTCAAAAAACCATGCTAATTTTAAAAATGTTTGATCCACCTGAGACAGTGACTGCAATGCCTCTTCAGCTAATAATCCATTGGTGTTTGCTACAATCTTCTCTTCTAAATTAGGCAGCCGCTATTGAACGAGGGTGGTAAACCTATATAACAATGAAACGAACCGAATATGTAAAACTGTGTAATGTTTCCTGACGAAAATATATACAGATATCGGAACTGGTGGTACATTTACCAATGTATCGTTACATTTTTTATGAAAATATACATTTATAAAAAGATGTAATGAGTATACTTCCAGTTTGGAAGGGTCGTATCAGGGATTTCTCCTGGTATGATGACAATATGTAAGAAGACGTGTCGCGTTCCTTGTTTCTAAATATCGGTATAAGTCATTGGTGTTTATAACAATTGAAGGAGGAATTAAGCATGGAGAAAAAAAGAGTATTTAACATCCCAGAAGGTGGATTTACTGTTCAAAAGACTTTGGAATTCACACAGTTAAATAGTTCATTCGAAGCTGAAATATATGTTGAAAAGAATAATAAAATTATTAATGCTAAGAGCATTTTAGGAGCTATGAGCCTGTTAATACCTTCGAAGATTGGCACAGAGTTTACGCTCATTGTAAAGGGAAAAGATGCAGAATATACCATCCAAAAAATAACCAATTTTATTGAAAAGAAAATTACTACGTCTAATCTTAGTCTTTGGAATCAGGAAGGCATTGAAAACGTAAATACAGCACTAAAGGAGTCTCATTCACGTTGGACCTTAGATGTACAGAATGTTGCCAAATCGTAATTGACGGTGAAAAAAAGTTAATTAGGTTATGACACCTACAAAAATTTGTTGATGCATTATATAATTTTTAAAAACAGGAAAGGGAGTTTATAAGTAGCCATCGTACGTTTAAGTAGGCTCAGGGCTATCTAAATCCCATGGAAATGTACAGATTGTAAGCGAAAACCAGAAAAATCGACAATTACAAAAAAAAGAGCTCTCTTCCCTTTCTTTTCTCCCCCATTTCTTCTTTCTAAAGAATTTTTTGTAACTTCTTAAGGGGTTTTGTCAGATGTATTCTAATAGTTTGGAATTTTTTGCATAATAATAATAATTGTGCGGACAACATTATCAATTTAAACACTTAAAGAGAATCAGGGGAATGGGTGATGGTTAGCCAGATCGTGGAATTAAAAGACCGGATCAAACAATTAAGAGAAGAATTGATCCAAATTGCAAAAACAACCGGCTTAAATAGCAGTGAGACTCTTCGTTGCGGTCGGAAATTAGACGAACTCATCACGACGTATCAAAAAAGTAAAAATCAACAAATACAGAAGTTTGATTAAAAAATCCTGTATTTTCACAATGAATACGGGAATTTTTTTGATTTTCTTTTGATAGTTACATAGTAAGTCCACAAGATGGTTGCAGAACATACTTTATTACGTTTGCGCTAATTGAATAAACTCATCCAAGCTTTTTGATCTACGATTTGTTCAAAGTCGCATGGTTGCTCTAATGTAATACCCCTATTGGCCCTTAAGTGGAGCAACATGAGTGGAGTTTTACAACATTAACAAAGTATTTTGAAGTAGACTACATAAATTATTGATTATGCATCAATTACACTTTATAAAAAACTTATACTTTCAAAATCATACCAACACTTTACTAGTACTTAAAATTTCTCAATCTCTTTTACGATTGAATGTAATATGAGTAGCTGCATTAGGGTGCATTCGATGAATTCCACAACAAGAGTTTCGTATTTCCTATTTTATTTAATTAGGACCATTTGCTTTTTGCAAATGGTTCCCTTCTTCCTCGAATAATCTTTCAAAGAGTAAAGGTTGCTTCAGCAACCGTCAAGCAGGTTCGATGCCTGCCCTTAATTAAGGAAAAAAACGGACGTTTTTTTCTTCCTTGTGCGCCCGGAACCAGCTAGATCCAGCTTGTGCCATTTTCTTTAAAGATTCATTCCCTCGAGTACTTTTTCTCCCGTCCGTTACATTTTCAAAAAAATCACTTTGCCGATTATAAGGCATTGGAATTCCGCCTTTTTCGGTTATTTCCTCTCCCTAATAGTATCTGGCTACGGACTTTATCGCCTTTAACTCCCTTATTCTTACATTCTCGTTCATTAAGCAAAGGGGCAAAGCCCCTTTACTCGTTTTTCTATTTTTATAGATAACCTTTTTCTTTTAAGCTGACATGTTTTCCTGTATGGGTAACAATCACATGGTCAAGAACTTCAATGCCTATAATTTTTCCTGCTTCTACAAGTCTTCTGGTCACTTCTATATCTTCCCGGCTCGGTGTCGGGTCGCCGCTTGGATGCTGATGGCCAACAATAATGGAAGCCGCATTATTGAGAATAGCGCATTTCATCACTTCTCTTGGGTGGACTATACTTGCATTTAGACTTCCCACATGGGCTCTATGTAACCCCACTACTTGATTTTTCGTATTGAGCATCATAACAAGAAAAACTTCTCGGTCTTCATCTGCGATATGTGCCATAGCTAATGTTTGAGCATCCTCTGGTGAACGGATTGTATAAAGTGCAAATGGTACAGTTGATTCCTTAATTTCTTGTTTGATTCGTACGACTTCAAAGATTGACGTTAATTCCATTTTTCAAAACTCCCTTTTGTTTTTGATTTTTTCTTTTCTTTTTCCTTTTGACTTGCGAAGCGAATCAGTTCCCCAAAGATTTTTCCCCTTTTGCAAGTAGAACGAACAAGGAGCATCGGCAGGCGGTCAAGGGTTCTCTTAGCGTAAAAGTTTTTTATGTTGCAAAAAGCGTTCTTAATAAAAAAGTTTTATGCCCCTTGAACGTCTGACGCTCTGACTTAGCTTCAAACCGGGGTAGGGCGAAGCCTAGGAATCTGCCCCTGTTTGAAGGTTAGTCGGATTGTGTGATTGTACGATTCGGAAGGCAAAAGGGAAAAATTCCAATAAAAATAGCAGCCTGAAGGCTGCTTTCCATTGGTCTTAAGATTTTTAGGTTTAGGATTTTTATCTTTATAAGTCTTCGGCTCGTTCAGTATGGCGGCTTGCCGTAAATGGAACAGGAATCTACGGAATGTAGGTGTAAGCCGTACAGACCGTGGTTATCGGACCATTTAATGCTGGAGCGACACTTATAGAATGTCAGAAAGGCGTTTTTCCTTTCTTTACAGTCTGTTAGTACAGACGCCCGGAGTAGGGTTTCTATCTTTACAAATAGAACCTGCATTCTAAACACTTGAAATGAAACCAAGAGAAAATGAACTGTCATCGATTATTTAACGTATGAAGATATCATAGATGTACACGATTTAGCTTTAGAACGCTATGGTGGATTACAAGGCTTTGACATGGGTTGTATTAAAGCCAAAGTTGCTATGCCACAAAAGGGATTTGGAGATTTTGAATACTATCCAAGGTTGTTACAAAAAGCTGCTGTTTATATGTATTTTATTACTATAAATCATTCCATGTATTATACGAATAATTAAAATAAACAAAGTCTAAACTATTCGGACAAGAAGTCTAATCCAATTGCTGAAGATCTTAACATAAATGAATATCAATACTTCACCACTAGTTATTTAAACGGATATAGAATTATTGTCAGTAATGAAGAACTATTCAATAAATGTATAGAGATTGCTGATAATAAATCACGTCCAACGCTTGAAGATTTCGTGTGCTAACGCACGCGTTTTGTTGAAATAAATTAAGGGCATCCCACTTTATACCCCCCTAAAAATCCTCAAATTAGGTCTAGAAAACTTGACATGATTTCTCTTTGGCCATGTCGAATTTTCTAGGTGGATATATAGAGTATATAAAGCATAATAAAGCCAGCTTTGTTACACTGGCTTCGTCAACTCATGGCGTTTTTCTATACGCATTTCAATTTTTTCTAGTACTTCTTTATCATTAAGTAATTCTTGTTTATTCTCTTTTACTAGCTCTTCAAATGATTTTCTATACGTAAGATGATTCTTTAACATAATGAACGTCCTTCCTTTTTATTATATAAGTCCTACTTGATAACTCGACACTTCTACATTTAATTGAGACGAGTTCACAAACAGTTATTTAAATATCCAGTATCCGCTTAGGTCTAGAAACATTGGCATGGCTGCTCTTTGACCTTGTCGGAGTTTCTAGATGAATCTGACTTTATAATATGGTTATTATTTCAAATAGTTGGTTTTTATTGAAGTTCGATTTTAAAATATGTTAAACTATTATTTTATAAGACTAATTAATCTCATTATGAGCGGCGAATTACTTCCATTAATTGTTGCATCTTAAAAATTTTTTCATCTAATTTTCGGCTTATTTGAATAACATTCGGATCAGAATTTCCCATATTTTTTGCTAATTGGTACAATCTCTGACGATCTTTATTTATACTGTTCTTTAGGTCTAATGCACTTTTCAGAATCATTAGTTTTATCCTTTCATGTTAATTTGTAACATCCCTTAACTTTTATTTTATCTAAACTTGTAGATTCTCCACTATTTTTATAATTCTCAAGCCACAGGCCGCGCACAACGTTCTTTAGCAGACTTGAAGAATGGGATACAGATATGAACAATATCAAATCCCCGTTTTTTTTGGAGCCGTTCAGATTATACTCATTCCCTCCTTTGCGGGCAGTTGTTTTCATTCCGCCAGCATCGTAACCGGATCCAGGTTCCGGTAATACTTAAGCCCCGCTTTTTTCTCCTTGTGCCATCGGTTTTAAATATTTTTGTTTTTGTTCTTCTGTTCCAAATCTATAAACAGGCCATCCTGCTAAAGAGGTGTGTGCAGAGAGTGTGACACAGGTTTAAGCGCAAACACGAGAGATTTCTTCTATCGCTATACAGTACGAAACATAATCACTGCCGAAGCCGCCATGTTCTTCAGGCCATGGAATACCTGTTAAACGAGTTCGGCCATCTTTCGAAAAATCTCCCGGTCATAGCGTTCTTCTTCATCACGTTCTTCCGCTGTAGGTGCTACTTCTTTTTTGCAAAATCACGCACCATCTTTCGAATCATTCATGCTCTTCAGATAATTGAAAGTGCATCGTATCATACCCCCTTTGTAAAAAATTCTATTTTCCTTTTTTATTAATTTAGAGATATTGTCCCAATGAGTTTAGCCAATTTTCCCGGACAACGGGCGAATCACTGGAATGGGTGAAAAACTTAGATTTCCTTTTAATGTCTTAATCGATTCAAATCTGACAATCCCATCAACCTCTACCTTCTCCCCTATGCTAAAATCAGATAAACCGGCACATATCATTGGAATAAACTTAATCATTTCGCCATTAACTTTTAGCTTTTCTTCTAATTCAACAAATAAAATACTGGTTTTATTCTGTTTATAGTCATCTATATATGATCTTTTGTTATAAATTTTCCCTCTGATTCTCATGAGTTTTCCTCCAATTTAAACTGTTTGACTAAACTGCTTTTACTTGTTTCGAAGTTTTAATCATCAGATCTTTCAATTCATGCTCTAAGTCATTGAAAATTAATTCAAAAATCCTATGAGTACAAAAAGTATTAGAGGGTTCTTGCTCTCCACGAACGACCAAATGCTCATTGTTTTTGAACTGCCTTGCTACTTTAGAAAAAGATCTTTGAAAATTTGGCAGTTTACTCATTGAATCATATGGATTTTCATTTAGCCACTTTTTGGCACTCATCAATTTCGTTCTTACCTTTTCTAATTCTAATAGATTCAAACAAACTTCATAATCACGCCCCATTAATTCATATATATACATTCGAATGGAACAGCCATCAATCAGCATGTTTAGGGTATTTTTAGACGAGAGCAAACCGTCCATTATGAGTCTATATTTTAAAAGATCAGAAAGATAAACTACTGATAATTGCAGCCTATGAGCTAACTGTAATGCATAAGAAGTATCTCCCATCCTGCCCTCTTCATCCATAATGTCACACACTGTTACCATTCCATCATGTAAACCAAGTATTTTTGTACAATCAGTCGCCCCTTCAATGACAGATATACAATCATATAATCCTCTCTTATTTGATATAACCGGAAAAATGTGTCCTGGTTTCTTAAAACCTTCAATAGTACGTTATAGACTTATTAATATTGCTCATATTGTGTCCTTCGCTAGCAGACATAAAGACGCTAACTTCATCGACATCTGCTTCTAATGCTCGGTCAAGCCCTTTTATATTTGGAACAAGAGCAGCATAGGTGACACCCTTGTGTCGTTTAATCCCTCTCAATACTTCCGAAGCATCTGCAAGTTGGGGAATCCATTTCGGATGAACAAATGAACTCACTTCAATGTAGGAAATGCCTGTCTCTGAAAGAGAATTGATCCAAGCAATTTTATCCTCTGTGGAGACTTGTTCCTTTTCATTTTGCAGGCCATCCCTTGGACCCACTTCTTTAATTGTGACTCTTTTTGGAAGTTTCAATCATATAACCTCCTATTCAATCTCAACGAGCATCTTTATACTATACAATAATTACATAGACCGTAGTCACAAACTGAAGTCTCTAAACACATCAAATCAAAATTCAATTATCCATACAAAGGAAGCCTGCTGATGGAAAAGCGCCGTCCTGCTCCCACAGCTGGTAGTATGGTTCAATTTCTTTTCTAGCAAAAGCTTCAACAGACTTTTTTAATAACAAGATTTCTCCATGGATATCTTTTAATTGAATCATCTTAACCCCTCCATTATTCTTCACTCACCTATTATGTTGCAAAAACCATGCCAACAATTTTCTGCTGATTGACAAGGGAATGTATACAGTGTTGTTAATACTTGTTAATAGTTTGAGTGTAAATTGATAAGTTTAATTAACAGAAAATTTTTACTTTTATCAATAATTCGATATAAAGGATTTAAGTTTTGTAAGGGGGGAATGCATTTGTTAATCACAGATTATATGTCGACCAACTTTGTAAGCTGTACACTGGAAGAGACATTAGAAGACGTGACCGCGAAGTTTTTAAATACACCTTCTAAAATATTGCCAGTTGTGAATGAGGAAAATGTTTTAATAGGTATCGTTACACAAAATAAAATTTCTCGCCTGTTAGCAAGCAAAATATCATTCAAGACGAACATTAGGGATTTTTATATAGCTAATCCGATTTCTTTAAGTGAAATGGACTCTCGTTCATTTGGTTGGCTATATCTGCAGCACGATTCTATTGCACCGGACAAAATTATGATTATGATACTTTTATCAACTTTAAGTATACCCCTAGCCAACATCGATACTGTCTCAAATGGAAATTTGAAATAGACCCAAGAAACAATTTGGAAATCTCTCTTCATCATACTAGTCACGGTGCAATTTTCGACTATGTAAAGCTAAAACTGCTCGGCATTATCACTAGTGTTGCATTAATTTTATACAACTATTAAAATACTCAAAATGTTCACTTTTCCTGTTTTGTACAAAGAAAAAGTCCTTTATAATAGATAAGTCAGATGGTAACCCGTCCAAACCCACTAAAAAAGGACTATCGCATGGACAAGAGAAAAATTTTTTCATACAACCTTGAGAGACGGCGGGTGCATGAGGACTTTCAACTTTTTCCAATTGTGCAAAAAGTAATAATTTTAGGATTGACTCTGTCGTTCCCGTATAACTGCGTTTTCCCGTAGCCAACTTGAAATCATGGTAGATGATATTGCAAAAAAATGCCAATAAGTAGGAATTCAATTAGAAGAAACACATACTGTACACAGTTTAGAAAAACCTGAAAAAAAGACGAACTATTTATTTTCTTAAAAACCATCTTTATGAATTTCTAGTCCATTCATAATTGAACAGGGCGGAGTATGGTAAACCCACCCTATTCTAACTATACTGACATCTACTCTTCAAACTTTATTCTCTCGATGCACGGTCAAATGTAGCTGGGTTAGAAATTGGTGATATTTCTCCGTCTTTAGCCTGAGTAATCGTCTTACTAGTCAATCCAAAGTAGTTGCCCTTACCAAACTTCATGCTTGAATGAATGGAGTCTTCCCAGTTATCAAAAGGGTAGAATGACTGAAGAAAATTATCCCAAGTTAAATCATCACCATTCCTCTTAATCTCTTCGACTAATAGTTCAGCTGCACCCCAGCCTGTCATAGATGAACCAACTAGAGGATCATTCGGATAATCCTGACTGAATCGTTCAACAAAAACCTGCATTTGTGGTTGTCTGTTCTTTATTTCATCTTTTAGCATTATTTGCTTCGTTGATATACTTATTCTCTATCTTTTTCTCAATCTGTTCTAGTAGCTTTCTATCTTTTTCTAATTCTTTTATATTTTCTAATGTTAACTGATAAAGACTCTGTTTTCTCATAGATCTGGACATTAAATTTTTCCTACTCCTTTTTTTATCTTAAGCTATCAATTTATACTCTATTAAGACAGTTCAATTTGTTAAGAGTTCCACAGGGAAAAATGGCTCTTCTTCGTCATTTTCTCTGAAATTCGCAATTTCAGACCTTACATGGAAATGAACAACTTTATTAATTTTGTACTTTGACTTTATCCCAGTTATAAATAGAGTGGATTTAGTCATAAATTCTTTTTTGATTACAGCTCTTTAGAAAAAATTTTACATTTAGAGTTGGTAATATTTCATAATATTGCAATAATTGTGCAAATTAAAATTGAGCTATTTGTAGCTAGGATTTAACTGAAGTTGATTCAGGTATATTTCTTTTGGGTTCGGTATTTATAGCTGAATAACTATGTTTTTCTTGTACAAATATATATGCAAGAGCTACTATTATACCCGGAATGGCAAATATTAAAAAGTTTACTTGAAATGGTAAACTCATGGATATCAAGATTCCACCAACGGCCGGGCCTGCTATACCTCCAATCCTTCCGATTCCCAATGTCCACCCAATACCAGTGGAACGCATGGTGGGAGGATAAAATTGTGATATATAACCGTATGTGGTTAATTGAGTACCTGTCGTAGTAGCTCCTGCGAGGGCAATTAGTAGATAAAGGATGTAAATATTTCCACCTAAGCCCAATAAAATAAAGGACAATGCTCCCACAATACCGAAAATAATTACTACTTTTCTACCACTCCATCGATCAGATATCCACCCTCCAACAATAGTGCCTATAATAGCTCCAAAGTTTAATACCAATAAAAACATTAAACTGGAGTTAAGTGCATACCCTGCTTCAGTCATTAATTTAGGAAGCCATGTATTTAGTCCGTAAATCATTAATAAGCACATTGCAGAAGCAATCCAAAACATAATTGTACTTAAAGATCTCCTATCGGAAAATAGTCTCATCATTGGTATTTCTGATTTCTTTGGAACTATTATTTCATACTGGTCTTCTTCTTGAGATTTAAATTCCGGATTAACTTTTTTCAAAAGGTAACTAATTTTATCCTTTTGATTTTTTGCTAAATAAAAGCTTGGCGAATCCGGAAGATATTTATATAAAAATGGAATTGAAAGGACAGGAAGTGCACCCACTAAAAACATCACTTTCCAGCCAAATTCAGGAATCAAAACAATGGCTATCCCTGCTGATATTACTCCTCCTAAACAATAACCGCTTGTCATGATAGATATGAATGTACTACGGACCTTTTTTGGAGAATATTCTGCTGTGAGAGCAATGAGAACCGGAACTACTCCACCCATCCCAATTCCGGCAATAAAACGGTAAATGCCAAACATAGTGGGATTATTTACAAAACACACTAAACCTGTAAATATAGAATATAATGCAGTACAAAATATGATAACATTTTTCCAGCCAAACTTATCTGCTACTGGACTAACAAATAACATTCCAAACATAATACCGAACATTGTGTAACTCCCAATTACTCCTGCTTGAAGCGCTGTAATAGACCATTCCTCCATCAGTATAGGAACTACTGATCCGTATACTACAATATCATAACCATCAAATATTATTATAAAAGAACACCAAAATAACACACCCAAATGAAAGCGATTAACTTTACTTTCATCAATTATTTTACCAACATCTATTGTACGCATTTACATGTCCCCTTTATACTCAATTATTACTTTGGCTTATACCTAAAATGAAAATGCTTTTAACTCCCCGATACTTTGATAGAATCTTTGATGTATACCTATTTTCGCCTATAAAATCGAAAACGCATTCATTATTTTCTGCAATCATGGCACTCAAACTTTTTTCCATCCAGCTTCGGCTATTACCGTTTTGCAAACAGACTCATCGTACCTCTTGATACTCCTAAAAGACTCTCGGAATTAGTTTTTCCTGAAAGCTCTAGTCTTTTGGCTAGTTCCTTATATTTTTTCACCTTCCTTCTCGTGGGTTAAAGACGGTTGTAATCCAGCTCTCCGATAATTTCCTTTGCACCACTGATAAGATCCTCAATTATGTCATATACACTTCTAATATTTTCTATTAAGCCCACTCCTTGACCACAACTTAATAACTCACTGTTTCTGGAAGATATTAAAAACTTGATTTCATTTCGGTCTGCACCATTATTTATTAATCTATCTATCTCATAATACAAATTATTCTTTAATAATCTAATTCCTAAAACTCCCTTTGCAGCAATGGCAGTATCCGCAGCTCCTGAGTTAAGCAACATTTCTTTATATAAACTACTTGCCTTTTGAGCTTCCTTACTTGTTAAAAAAACAGTTCCAAGACTGACTCCTGAAGCTCCAAGAATAAAAGAGGATAAATAACCTCGTGCATCTCCGATCCCACCCGCTGCTATCACAGGTATATTTACTGAATCGACCACTTGTGGGATAAGAGCTATCGTCCCAATTTCATATGGTGAGGCTGCTCCGCCTGATTCAAACCCTTCTGCAATTACCGCATCAACACCTACATCCTCTGCTTTTTTAGCTTGTTTAGGGCTAGGTACAACATGTATTACTATGCATCCTGCTGCCTTCAATCGTTCTGTATATAATTGACAATCTCCTGCTGCAGTAATGATTACTTTTACCCTTTCTTTAATTACCGTCTCTACTAGTTCTTCAGTGTGATCAAAAAGAAGGGGGATATTTACTGCAAAAGGTTTATCCGTTAATTCTCGAATTCTTTTTATTTGTTCTGATAAAGACTTGCTCGTCTCCATAGCACCCGCTATTGTCCCAAGCCCACCAGCATTAGATACTGCTGCTGCCAATACTGCATCAGAAATTCCAGCCATACCGGCCAAAAGTATAGGATGCTTAATCCCCAAAAGTGTGCCTATATTTTTTGTTCTCATACCCACCATCCTTTTCTTTAAAGTAATTATCTTAAAATATTATTAATCTAATTACTTAGTACTTTAGTGCTGTGTTCTGGGGATAATGGTCTGTTAACAAGATCATCCTTCAATAGTTTCCCAGTAAAATTGTAAGGAATAGCTTCAATAAATTCTACCCAACTTGGTCGTTTGAAATTTGCTATTCGTCCTGTACACCAATCGTAAACATCTTTTGGTGTTAATGTGTTACCTGGCTTTAAGACTACAAATGCTTTAACAGCCTCTCCCCAGTTCGAATCTGGTACTCCTACAACTGCAGCCTCCTGAATTGCAGGATGTTCCCTAAGACAAGACTCAACCTCTTTAGGATAAACATTCAATCCACCTGGTTTTATAAGATATTTCTTTCTGTCAACCATATACAGATAGCCGTCTTCATCTTCCCTACAAATATCCCCGGTATGATGCCAACCATTTTTAAATGTTTCTTCTGTAGCAGCGTTATTATTCCAGTACCCTTGCATGATTGATGGTCCTCTAAGAACGAGTTCACCTTTTTCACCTAAATTCACTTCATTGTCATCTTCATCAACGAGCTTCCATTCAAAATTTGCAACTGGCTTTCCACAGGAAGTTGGACGTTCAAGTTGTTCTTCTAGGCCAATTGAAGAAATAACATCACCAGCTTCGGACTGAGCATAGATCCCAAGAAAGTCGCATTTTAGGATATCCGTTATTCCTCGAATGACTTCCATAGAATCTAGTGCTGCAGGAGCAACTATGAATTTTAATGAAGAGATCTCAAATGGCGATTGTTTTTGAAAATTAATTATTTCCGTTGTTAATGGTGGAGCTATTAGTGTACTGGTACAATGATGACGTTTTATATTTTCTACTATTAAAGGTATCTCTGTCTTCTTCAAAAGGACATTAGTAGCTCCCATTTGAAAATATGCAAAGAAAAACCCAAGGTCCCCAACATGATAAAATGGCAACGCATTCAACCAACAGTCACTAGCTTCTATACCACATCTCATTGTTATATTATAATTACTTGCTAAAAATGCTCCATGACTTATCATACATCCTTTTGGCTTTCCTGTTGTTCCACTCGTGTAACAAATCATCAAGGTATCTTTTGAATTTATATCATATTGATTTACTGGTTCATCCTTAGTTGAGACTGATAGTAATGAATGATAATCTACCAAATTTAACTCTGGATTATTTTCAGTTGTTATGATTATATTCTCCATTAAGTTCCTCGCTTCTGGCTCAAGCAATGTTAGAGTATCACTGTCAGCAAAAACAACTTTTGCTCCAGAATCAGATAAAATAAAGGTGACATCTTGAGGAAGTATTCGTAAATTAATTGGAACTACAATCGCACCCAACTTAGCAGCAGCAAAGTAAACTTCAGCCAGTTCAAATGAATTTGGAAGTAATGTCGCAATTCTTGTACCTTTCGCTATACCTATACTTTTTAGGGCGTTAGCAAGTTGATTAACACGATGATTAAATTCCTTAAATGTTACAAAGCGATCATCCATAATCAAAGCTTTACTGTTTGCATAAAGTTTTGCATTCCGAAGTGGTAAACTGCCAATATTAAAATTATGAACCAACATTAACAACTCCTTTTTAATTTACTCGACTTTCGCACATAGAAAGACCCATGATCCCTTGATATAACTTGTTAAAGAATCAAACCATTAATAACTTTCTATCTATAACTAATGCAAATTCCATGCCAAGTGTTGAATGCTAAATAATAAAGCGATTTTCATCAAAGTGTAAAGTATTGTTAACGGAAGGGTTGTAAATTGTAAAATTATTAACAATTTCCTGTTAACTCTTTCGATTCTTTTTTTATGGCTCTGTACCCGTATCTGAAAAACAATATAATCGTAGTGAATATTGCCTCAAAAAGGTTCCTCTAGCAAATGCGTTGATCAATTGGATCAAGTACAAGCCAAAAAAACAGGCGTCGCTTTTGAGGAAGTGCGCGAGCAAATAGAAAGCTCCATTCCTATGCCACTGGAAAGAGAGACGGGTTACCTATCACCCATCCCTCTTTCTCTACTAACAGATCGAAACTTTTCATTAATACCCTTTGAATTCAGGCTCTCTCTTATCTGAAAAAGCACCTAAGCCTTCCCGGAAATCATGTGATTGTGTATGATTTTTTAGAGCCAACAGTTCTTGTCTTAGCGCAGTGTCTAGTGATTGATCTAAGCCATCGGTCACTAGTCGCTTGATTTCTTTTAAGACAAGTGGACTTTTTGCTGATATTTTAACTGCTATTTTCTGTACAGCTTCTTCAAGTTCTTCAGCAGGAACGACATCATGTACAAATCCATAATCTTTCCATACCTCAGCAGGCAGCATGTCTCCAGTAAGTAATAGATATTTGGCGCGATTAATCCCTATTTCTCTAGGTAATCTGACAGCACCGCCTCCTCCAGGAAGAACACCAAAGTTGGCATGACCGTCTCCTATTTTTACCTTATCAGAAGCTACAACGACATCTGCTGTCATCGCAATTTCTAAGCCCCCAGCAACTGTGACACCGTTTAGTGCTACGATAAGCGGTTTGGATAATTGATTTAATTTAGTAAATAGTTCTTCCGCGCAGTCTAATAAGCTTTTTTGTCCATTCGGGCCTTTATCTAAATCTTCTAGGAGTTCTTTTAAATCAGCACCAGCACAGAATGCTTTACCTTTTCCAGATAATACAACTACCCGAATTTCATCATTTTGTTCAATCTCTTTTAGCACTTCAAGTAACTCTGTTATTAGTTTTTTTGATAAAGAGTTCAGCTCTTTTGGTCGATTTAAATAAATCCAAGCAGATTGCTGCATTTTTTCATAGATAATTTCTTCATATTTCATTTTGTATATCCCCTTATTATTGTTTTTTAACTAATAATGCAGACATTTCAGCTTTTAAAACTTGAATTCCATCATTTTTGTACGTAGTAAGTAATATTGTCACTTCTCCAGACTTCCTTTTAGATGAATTAGGCAATTGATGGATCATATGTCTTTCTAAGCTGGTATTTTAGTAGTTTCCCAGATGTGTTTCTCGGCAGACTATCTACAAATATTACTTTTTTTGGCGCTTTATAGCTTGCTAAGTTTTCTTTAACAAATGCGATCAATGCTTCTTCCGTTAGAAGGGAATCAGCATCTGTGGCCACAATTGCAGTCACCACCTCGCCCCATTTAGCATCTGGCGTTCCGATAACTGCTGCTTCGAGGACTTCAGGATGTGCAGATAATGTATTTTCAACTTCGATTGAATAAACATTTTCCCCACCACTAATAATCATATCTTTATTGCGATCGACTAATTGAATATAGCCATCTCCATCTCTTACAGCCAAATCCCCTGAGTACACATACCCATCTATAATTGTATTAGCTGTTGCTTCTGGATTCTTATAATATTCCTTCAGTTGAGAAGGTACCTTCATAATAATTTCGCCGACTTCCCCTACTTCAACTGATTTCCCTTCTGGATTAACAATATCGAATAATGTAAACATCGTGGTACCTTTTCCTGACTTTCCAATACCAGCGTGTTCTTTATGATCTTCTGGATAAAGCATTAATGCTGCTGGACCCGTTTCCGTTTGACCACATAAACTATAAAATTTATTGGTTCCAAAAAAGTCAATAGCCCTACTTACATCGCTCCCTGACATAGGAGCTGCACCGTAAATCATCTTTTCAATAGATGTAAAATCGAAATCATCTTCTTTAGATACTTGAAGAAAAGCTTTATACATTGTAGGTACACCCAATACTGCCGTAATATTATACTTAGAGATATCCTTTAGTATTAACTTCGGATTAAACTCTCGATAAATAACACCAAACCCTCCAACATAGAATTGAGGGAGTAGGCATACAGCCAGCTGTGCAGCATGGAAAAATGGAGCGAAATGCAGCCATCTCTCCTTTGGGTGATACCCTAGAGACGCAATGTATTGTATAACGACAGATCTTACGGCTTTATGATCAAATAGTGCTCCCTTTGGGTTACCAGTTGTACCTGAGGTATACAACATATGACAATGATCTGTCCCTAAAATCTTCGTGCCAGGATTTTGCGTGTTTGTGGAAAGTATGTCTTGATAAGATTTGAATGCTTTATTCGTCGTTTCAGGTACAGAAATTAAGTTTTTAACCGCTTTATTCTGGTCGACAGCCTTCAAGATTTCTTTTTCAAATTCTGCCTCTATAATCACATGTTTCGAATCTGAATTGTCAATAATGTACGAAAGCTCATTAGCTAACAGCCTAAAATTAATTGGTACAATAACTGCACCGATCTTTGCAAGCGCAAAATAGGTGATAGCAAAGTAATCGGAGTTTTTCATCAGCATTGCTGCATGGTCACCTTTCTTAACCCCATGTTCCAGTAATCCATTCGCTAACCTGTTAACGCTCTCATTAAATTGGAGATAATTGTATTGTCGATTTTCGTAAAGCAAAGCTTCATGTAATGGCTGCTTTTCCGCATTAATTTCTAACGCTTCTACAATATTCATAGTTTTACTCTCCATCGTATTTAGATTATTTTTTAAACAGCGGGGAAAACCCCGCTTCCACTTCTTAGCTGAGATAGCGGCTCCGACCCATGTCCCATTATACAGTTTGATACATCGTTACCACACAAGCGCCACCAATTCCTAAGTTATGCTGCAGTGCAACCTTTGCGCCCTCAACCTGTCGATTACCTGCTTCTCCGCGGAGATGCCAAACGAGCTCCGTACATTGCGCCAGTCCTGTTGCTCCGAGCGGGTGTCCTTTAGACATCAGGCCTCCGGAAGGATTGACGACAAATTTACCACCATAAGTATTATCCCGATCATTGATGAACTTCTCTGCTTCACCTTCCGCGCACAACCCTAAAGCCTCATAACTAATAACTTCATTCGGTGTAAAGCAGTCATGCAATTCCACTACATCAACATCTTCTGGACCAATGCCTGCTTTTTCGTAGACTTCTTTCGCTGCTTTTTCTGCCATTTTTTGGCCAACTAGATGCATGGCATTTTCCTTCGTGTCGGGTTGGTCCGTTGTCATCGATTGTGCAGTTATTTTCACAGCGTTTTGTATGTTATGTTTTTTTGCAAAGTCATGACTACAAACTATTACCGCCGATGCACCACAGGTTGGTGGACATGCCATTAATCTTCTCAATCCTGAATACACATCTGGCGATTGCATGACTTCATCAAGTGTAATTTCATTTGTAAACAAGGAGTAAGGATTGTTGACTGCATGCTGTCTCGATTTAACGGCAACTTTTCCAAATATATCTGGATTTGCTCCATATTTTTTTAGGTACTCTAATCTTGCTGCACCAAATACCTTTAAAGCAAATGGGGCATCTGGCAATTCAGGATTTAATACGTCAAATTGATCGTTAACCCATTGAAAAGGTGACGTTCGATCAAACCAATGCTCACCTAATGCCCCTGGTTTCATTTCTTCAAATCCAAATGCCAGCACGCATTCAGCAGCACCAGATTCTACTGCTTGACGCGCTAAATAGAGCGCTGTTGAACCTGAAGAACAATTATTATTCACATTGATAATTGGAATTCCAGTCATTCCAACCCGATATAATGCGGTTTGACCACATGTACTATCTCCATATACATAACTCGCATAAGCCTGGTCGACATCTGAATAACTGATGCCCGCATCTTTTAACGCGTCGGTAATTGCCTTCGATGCCATAATTTCATACGGCTCATTTCTCCCCGGCTTTTCAAACTTGACCATACTCACACCAATAACGTTTGCATTACTTTTCATTTCATTACCTCCCATTATTCTAAACATATTGTCAAATCTTTTATAAGAAATAGGCTATAAAATGCCTTGATAGTGGCTTTTTAAGCAAGAACCTAAACACCTATTGAATTTTCATAGAACTTACGAAACTACCATTCTAAAGCTTTATCTTGGGGACATCCGAATGCCACCATCAAGACGGATAACTTCCCCATTTAAATATTCATGTTCCATCATAAATGTTGCAAGATCTGCGAATTCACTCGGTTTTCCTAAGCGCTTTGGAAACTCAACACTTTCAGATAGTTTCTCTATTACTTTTTCCGGTAAAGTTTCAGCCAATGGTGTCATAAATAAACCAGGTGCAATCGTATTTACTCGGATCCCAAACTCTGATAAATCTCGTGACACTGGCAGCGTCATTCCTGTAACACCAGCCTTACTTGCCCCGTATCCTGCTTGTCCCATCTGACCATCAAATGCTGCAACAGAGGCTGTGTTAATAATGACTCCCCTTTCACCAGAATCTGTAACTGGCTTATTATCTTTCATTACATTTGCAGCTAAGCGCAAGACATTAAATGTACCAACTAGATTAATATCGATAATTTGTTTGTATTTTTCTAATGGCAATATGCCGTTCCTACCAATTGTTTTACCTGGCGTCCCCACACCAGCACAATTTACACAAATATGAATCGTGCCAAAGGATTCGACAGCTAAATCAATTCCCTTTTGCACAGATTCCTCGTCCGTCACGTTCACTTTTTGATAACGAACACTCTCACCTAATTTCTCGACAACGCTTTGACCTTTTTCATCATTTAAATCAAAAATGACAACCTTCGCTCCTTTTTCTACTAGCATTTCAACAGTTGCAAGTCCCAATCCCGATGCTCCACCTGTAACTACCGCTACTTTCTCTCGTAAATCCATGTTTCCCATCTCCTTTTAAAATTTTATTAACCAAAGAGTCCTTTTTTGGTCAGTTCTGCTATTTTTTCATCATTCCATCATGCTTCCTTTCATAACTTTCTATCTATACCTAATGCAAATTCCATGCCAAGTGTTGAATGCTATAAAATATAGCGTTTTTTCCTCAATATATAAAGTATTGATTAAAGAGGGTTGTAAACTGTAAAGTTATTTACAATTTTTCTGTTAACTCTTTCGATTCTTTTTGTTATCGATTGCTCGTTCTAAAGCTTTAAGATCTAAAATGTTAAACAGGATATACGCCATGCTTCCTATCTGTAAATACTAAATATTTTGACATATAGATTTCTAAACGTGCTGCTAGTTCATCACGTAAATGATTGGGTTCAACTACGTCATCAATGATTAATTCCGAAGCGAGTCGGTAGATATCGATGTCTTCACGATATTCTTCGCGTTTTTGTTCAATGAATGATGCACGTTCTTCTTCCGGTAATTCTGCAATTTTATTAGCATAGACGGCGTTTACAGCTGCTTCCGGCCCCATCACGGCAATGGATGCGGTTGGAAGTGCGATACAGCAATCTGGTTCAAAAGCTGGACCGGCCATTGCATATAACCCTGCACCATATGCTTTTCGGACGATGACGGTCATTTTTGGAACCGTTGCTTCACTCATCGCAGAAATCATTTTTGCCCCGTGGCGGATGATTCCTGCTTTCTCTACATGTGTTCCAATCATAAATCCAGGGACATCAGCCAGGAATAATAGTGGAATATGGAACGCATCACATAGGTTAATAAATTTAGCCGCTTTATCTGCACTATCATGGAATAGTACGCCGCCCTTTACTCTCGGCTGATTGGCAATGATTCCAATTGGCTGGCCATCAATCCGCGCAAGTGTTGTAATCAGTTCTGGTGCAAATAATTTCTTTATTTCACAAACAGATCCTTCGTCTACTAAGCGGTCGATCAATTGACGCATGTCAAATGGAGCATTCTGGTTTTTTGGAATAATTTCTTCAATAGATTTTTCAAATGTGGCTGGTGCAATGGGCTTTACTTTAACAGGCTTTTCAGTATAGTTATTTGGGAAATATGTTAAGTAGTTTCGGGCAAAGGCAATTGCTTCTTCTTCTGTTTTTGCTAAAACATCTCCACAACCGGAAACAGAACAATGCATTCTTGCTCCGCCCATTTGTTCAAGCGTCACTTTTTCACCAATGACCGCTTCAGCCATTCTTGGCGAACCTAAATACATCGACGCATTTCCTTCAACCATGACAACAATGTCACAAAAAGCAGGGATATAAGCTCCTCCAGCTGCTGATGGACCAAATAAAAGACAAATCTGTGGAACCTTTCCAGACATTTTCACTTGATTATAGAAAATTCCGCCAGCACCTCTTCGGCCTGGGAACATATCTAATTGATCTGTAATCCGTGCACCAGCTGAATCAACAAGGTAAAGCATTGGGCATCTCAACTTTTCAGCTGTTTCTTGAATACGAATTATTTTCTCAACAGTTCGTTTTCCCCAGGAACCTGCTTTTACCGTGGAATCGTTGGCCATCACACAAACTATGCGGCCATGGATTTTCCCAACTCCTGTCACAACGCCATCTGCTGGAAGATCACCAGCGAGTACATTCGCAAACATTCCATCCTCTGCTTGAAGGCCATTGTCAAATAACAATTTCAAGCGATCACGAACAAATAATTTTCCTTGGTCTAGGTTTTTTTTATGATTTTTTTCGTGGCCGCCTTTTAGGACTGACTCTTTTTTTAATTGGTATTCTGATTTGATAACTGTTTCGTTCATTAAAGTTCCTCCTTCATCTCATGTAGAGCCCAAATTATTACTGACCTTTATACTCTGGTGATCGTTTCTCGGCAAAAGCTTTTAATCCTTCCAACCGGTCTTCCGTAGAAATTAAGGCATCATATGCGAGTTCTTCGATTTTCAATCCGGTCGCTAAGTCCACTTGTATTCCTTGGTTGATTGCTATCTTCGCTTGTTTTAATGCCAGCGGTCCATTTTTAGCCATGGCACTTGCTAGTCCTAACGCTTTTTGTAGTAATTCTGAACGGGGAACCGCATATTCTAGAATGCCGATTGAAACTGCTTCCTCTACATTCAAGCGTTTTGCTGTGTATATCAGTTCCTTTGCTTTTCCAAGACCGATTAAACGAGGCAGCCGCTGCGTCCCTCCTGCTCCTGGTATGATTGCGAGGGAAGTTTCAGTAAGCCCTACTTTTGCTTCGGTCGCACCGACTCGTAAATCACAACCAAGCGCAAGCTCCAGCCCGCCGCCAAAAGCTACACCATTGATGGCAGCGATCGTCGGCTGTGGCAGATCTTCAACAGCTTTTACTACTGAACCTATATTGCGGACAGCCTGCTTAACTTGGGCATCACACATGCCCTTTCGTTCTTTTAAGTCAGCACCAGCACAAAAGGCTTTTTCACCAGAACCCGTGATAATCACTACTCGGACATCATCATCAACTTTTAGATCGAAGAGGACTTGACGAAAGTCCGAAAGCATTTGTTTTGAAAAAGCATTGGCTGCTTCTGGACGGTTCAGCGTAACAATTGCAATTCCATCACTTCGCTTTTCCACTTGAACAGTTTTCACGATCGTTTCATTCATGACATCTGCTCCTTTCCTTGAGCACGTAAAATCTCCATTTGACGGCTGTTCAGTTTTTTTCCTAAGGCAGCTTCAATAAATTGTGCCGATTTTACAAGAGTCTCAAGATTTATATCTGTTTCGATGCCCAGCTCTTTAAGCATGTATAACAAATCATCTGTCGCGACATTACCCGAGGCTCCTTTTGCATATGGACAGCCGCCCAGTCCTCCCAAAGCACTATCGAAAGTGGTAATCCCCATTTCTACAGATTTCATAATATTCGCAAGCGCCGTGCCTCTCGTATCATGAAAATGCATGGCAAGTTGATCGACATTGAAATGCGGGAGTATTTCTTCCAGCAATCTCTCTACTTGATTTGGAACCGCCACACCAATTGTTTCTCCAAGCGAAAGTTCATCAATGCCCATGGAAAACAAGCGTTCAGCTACTTTTCTAACCTGGGCTGGTGAGACAGCGCCATCATACGGACATGCAATGACTGTCGAAACATACCCCCTCACCGTTTTCCCAGCTAATTTTGCCTCTTTCACCACTTCTTCAAGGACAGGGTATGTATCTGTTATAGACTTATTAATATTGCTCATATTGTGTCCTTCGCTAGCAGACATAAAGACGCTGACTTCATCGACATCTGCTTCTAATGCTCGGTCAAGCCCTTTTATATTTGGAACAAGGGCAGCATAGGTGACGCCCTTGTGTCGTTTAATCCCTCTCAATACTTCCGAAGCATCTGCAAGTTGGGGAATCCATTTCGGATGAACAAATGAACTCACTTCAATGTAGGAAATGCCTGTCTCTGAAAGAGAATTGATCCAAGCAATTTTATCCTCTGTGGAGACTTGTTCCTTTTCATTTTGCAGGCCATCCCTTGGACCAACTTCTTTAATTGTGACTCTTTTTGGAAGTTTCAATCGTATAACCTCCTATTCAATCTCAACGAGCATCTCTGCATCGTTAACAAAGTCTCCCTCTAGAATATAAACTTTCTTCACTACACCATCTTGCTCAGCAGCGATTGGAATTTCCATTTTCATAGATTCAAGAATGACAACATCCTGACCTTCCTTTACTGTGTCACCTTCTGAAACCAATACTTTCCACACATTTCCTGCCATACTTGCTACAACTGTCGTCATTCTAATTTCCTCCCTATTTCGCAGTCGTCTCTAGTGGTAAATAATATTCATTTATGAAATTTGTTGTCGTGTACCCCGATAAAAATTGCTCATGTGAAACCGTTGCAATGAGCATCGGAATATTTGTTTTAATTCCTTCAATCTTATAGTTTTCTAAAGCAGCTTTGATTCGCTCACAAGCTTCGGCCCTTGTTTCTCCCCAAGCAATCAACTTACCGATCATCGGGTCATAAAATGACGTCACCTGTGATCCAGCCTCTATGGCGCATTCATTACGAATGCCTTCTCCCGTTGGAAGTTCAAATGTGGTAATTTTTCCTGGTGAAGGGAAAAACGTTTTAGGATCCTCAGCGTAAATTCGTACTTCAATGGCATGGCCTTTTCTTTTTACATCTTCCCTACGAATGGCCAAAGCTTCACCACTAGCCACTTTTAATTGCTGTTCGACAAGATCCAATCCAGTAATTTCCTCTGTGACAGGGTGTTCTACTTGTAATCTCGTATTCATTTCTAAAAAGAAGAAGTTTTGTTCACAATCTACTAAAAACTCAATTGTTCCTGCATTGGTGTAACCAATATGCTTAGCGGCCTTGACTGCGGCGTCGAGCATTTTTGTCCGCGTTTCCTCAGTAATAAATGGTGACGGTGCTTCTTCTACGACCTTTTGGTTGCGGCGCTGAACTGAACATTCACGCTCCCAAAGTGGAATAACATTTCCATGTGAATCAGCTAGAATTTGCACTTCAATATGGTGTGGTTCTTCAATATATTTTTCAAGGAACATCGCTCCATCACCAAAGAAAGATTCTGCACGGCGTTTATTCCCAGCAAACGCTTTGATTAGTTCTTCCTCTGAGTGAACGAGTTGCATACCGATTCCGCCCCCGCCTGCAGAGGCTTTTAACATCAGTGGATAGCCAATTTTTTCAGCAGCCATAGTTGCTTCTTCTTCACTTTCAAGTGACGTATTGATTCCTTCAATAATTGGAACGCCCGCTTCTTTCATTGTTTTGCGCGCTTCAATTTTACTGCCCATCGAGGCAATGATTTCTGGAGAAGGTCCAATAAAAACTAGCCCTTGTTCCTTACATTTTCTTGCAAAATCAGCATTTTCAGATAACAAACCGTATCCGGGATGAATCGCTTCTGCCCCGCTTTCTTTTGCCACACGAATGATTTCGTCAGCTTTCAAATAACTTTGATTGACAGGAGGCTTTCCAATACAATACGCTTCCGTGGCTTCACGAACATAAAGTGACTCTGCATCTGCTTCTGAATATACTGCGACAGAATCAATGTTTAACTTTTGACAAGTGTAAATAATCCTTAAAGCAATTTCACCACGATTAGCAATCAAAATTTTAGAAAACAATAGTTCCGCTCCTTTCGGAAAATCAATAGGTTATAGCTTACTTATCTGTAACTGTAGGTTCCCTTTTTTGAATAAACGCTTTAACGCTTTCTACTCTAATCTTAACTTGACGCTCCACTCGATGAACTATGGGCGAACACACTACCTTAAATTAAGACCTTGTGTCATTCCCCCATCAACATCTAAAACTGTCCCAGTTATATAACTTGATGCATCAGAAGCAAAAAACAATACAGTATTTGCAATATCCTGTTGTTTCCCAATTCTACCTAATGGAACTTTTTTAAGCATCCTTTCTTTTATTTTAGGATCCATGGAATGTAATAATGGAGTGTCAATTGTTCCAGGAGCGACGCAATTTACTGTGATATAAGGTGCAAGTTCTAATGAAGCAGTCTTAGTTAAACTTACTACACCAGCTTTGGAGGCTGAATAATTTGCTTGACCAAAATTACCTTTATAAGCTATGGATGAAAGGTTTACAACTTTGCCATATTTATTTTCTATCATATATGGGGCTACAGTTTGTAAAACAAAAAATAACCCCTTTAAATTTACGTTCATTACCGTATCCCAATCTTCCTCGGACATATTTACAAGTCTAACATCTCTAAAAATTCCAGCATTATTAACCAATATGTCGATTTTCCCATATTCCTTAATGACCTCTTTTACACCATGTTCAATTTGCTCTTTACTAGTGATATCTACAGCCATTGCTAGTCCTTGTATCTTCTTATTAGCCATTTCTTCCTTTACTCTATCTACTTCCAAATCAAAAATGACTACTTGTGCACCTTTTTCCGAAAACTTCTCAACACAAGCCCATCCTATTCCACGCGCTCCACCTGTAATAATTGCTACTTTATTTTTTAATTCCAAAATATATACCCCTCTCGATTTACTCTTATTCTAGAAAAGTTTTACAACATATTAACTGAATTCGCTTAATCATACAAATTATCAGGAAACTCGAATATTCCTATTAATTACTTTATTTAAATTTATACTATACAATAATTATATAAACCGTAGTCACAAACTGAAGTCTCTAAACACAACTTAATTAATGTTTATTAATAGAAGGTTTTATTGTATAAATTAACCCCCTCCAAATAAAACGTATTGTCAAACTTTTTTTATAACAAGATTTAACCCTGGATATCTTTTAATTGAATCATCTTACCCCCTCCATTTATTATTCACTCACCCATATATGTTGCAAGAACCATGCCAACTATTTTCGGCTGATTGACAAGGGAAAGTATACAGTGTGTTGTTAATACTTGTTAACAGTTGAGTGTAAATTGATAAGTTTAATTAACAGAAAATTTTTACTTTTATCAATAATTTGATATAATGGATTTAAGTTTTGTAAGGGGGGAATGCATTTGTTAATCACAGATTATATGTCGACCAACTTTGTAAGCTGTACAATGGAAGAGACATTAGAAGACGTGACCGCGAAGTTTTTAAATACACCTTCTAAAATATTGCCAGTTGTGAATGAGGAAAATGTTTTAATAGGTATCGTTACACAAAATAAAATTTTTCGCCTGTTAGCAAGCAAAATATCATTCAAGACGAACATTAGGGATTTTTATATAGCTAATCCGATATTCTTAAGTGAAATGGACTCTCGAGAAGAAGCAAGAATTTATTTATTGAAACATAATGTTGGACATGCTCCTGTAATCAATAAGGAAAGAAATCCTATTGGCTTGCTTTCAACCCAGGAACTTTTGGATTCCTATAATATCGTCCATAATCAATTAACATCCCTTATCGATTTTGCCTATGACGCTATGATTCTTGTAAATAAAAATGCGGAAATAACAATGGTTAATAACAGTTTCTCCGATTTATTTCAGCTAAGCAGTAAGGAAGTTTTGTTTAAATCTACTTCAGATTTATTCCCTGAATTAGAAATCGAAAATATTATGAAACATGGTACAAGCATTAGCAACATTCCACAAATTATAGGTGGCCAGCAATGCCTCATTTCTATCAAGTTGGTTAGGGAAAACGGTGTAGTAAATAGTGCGATTTGTAAAATCTCTTTCCGCGGATTAAAAAATCTACAAGAAGCACTTACAAAGGTAAAAAGATTAGAAGAGCAAGTTTCTGCCTATAAAGATGAAATCCATAACAGCAAAGGAACGAAATATACGTTACATGATATTGCTGGAGAATCAAAGGTCATCCGGAAGGTTAAAGATGATGCCATGCTAGCATCGAAAAGTCTTTCTACTGTTTTGATCACCGGGGAAACTGGTACGGGAAAAGAGTTGTTCGCTCAAGGAATCCACGCCGCTTCTAATCAAGCAGGAAGGTTTGTAGAAATAAATTGTGCTGCAATTCCGTCAGAACTTCTAGAATCGGAGCTTTTTGGCTATGCAGGCGGCGCTTTTACAGGAGCAAAACCCGGCGGGATGAAAGGAAAATTTGAACTTGCACAAAATGGCACAATTTTCTTAGATGAAATTGGTGATATGCCGCTCCCGCTACAAGCAAAATTGCTACGCGTATTACAGGAAAAAGAATTTCGACCAATTGGGAGTCCAAAAACGATTCACTTAAATACGAAAATAATTGCAGCAACCCATCAAAATATAAGAAAATTAATCCAGGATGGCAAATTTAGAGAAGATTTATTCTATCGTCTAAATATTATGACCTTAACCATTCCTCCATTGCGCCAAAGGATGGAAGATGTACCAGATATTATTAATCATATCATTGAGCAGCTGAATCAAGATGGCTTTTATATTCGAGGTGTGACACATTCTGCTCTGACAAAATTAATGAGCCATTCATGGCCAGGTAACGTGAGGGAGTTACACAATGTTTTGGAGCGAGCGGCTAATTTGAAGACTGGGGATTATATTGATGTGGATGACCTTTCTTCTATTCCGGATAATAGTGAAGGAATATCCACTGAGAATACTTATAATTATCAGGAAAGAATTAATATGACCGAAAAAGAAACAATTGTATCTGCTTTGAAAGAGGCGCAGGGGAATAAAACAAGGGCTAGTAAGTTACTAGGTATTAGTAGGCCGTGGCTTTATAAGAAGATGAAGGAGTATGGGGTGAATTAGGTCAGGTGGGATGATGAACTGCGCCTTGAAAGTAGACAGTGAAAAACAAGAAACGATTTGGAAATCTCTTCAACATACTAGTCACGGTGCAATTTTTGACTATGTAAAGCTAAAACTGCTCAGCATTATCAGCTAAGCAGTTGACATTTTTTTCTATTGATTCCAATGAGCATATCATAAATCGGATCCTCTATATCAAAAAAGTAGAGGCTTACTCCAACGCAATCCACACAACTTTGATGGTTAATTATTCTTCAATCTTACTTTACAAAGAATAATATAAAACCCCATTTCTTTGCTTGACCTCCAGCTGATTAAGGATCTGCAGCAAGTCGATATGTCCTAATGTCTCCGATAGGGTTAGCGACAGCTCTTTTTGATAAACATGGGGGAATAATAAGGTTGTTAATTCGTAAGCCGTCTTAGCTCCGTCCTTCAGCAGGCTGCGCAGCGTGTCCGTTCGCATCCAATTTTTCTGCAGCCTCTCCAGAATCAGTTTCCGATGATTGGTTATTGATTCGCCATGACCGGAGAAAATAATATCGATCTCCATGTCAGCACACATTTCCAATGCCGTACGATACTGGACCAAGGTGAGCGGTCGGTTGCGGGACTGATCTAAAGGTGGTTCAATTAACGCATTGGATGAAATATTCTTGATAATGTGATCGCCTGCGATCAATACACGATCATTAGATCGATATAAGGAAATTTGACTTTGCGAATGACCTGGTGTAAACAATACTTGCCAATCTGGAAGATGGGGAAGTGTCTTTCCATGCTTTAAACATTCATCAATGCGGCTTCGCTCTGTAAATGACATCGTCCGACGATGGAATTTATCAATAATAATGAGGGATTCCTTCGGAACTCCACATTGATGATAAAGCTCATAAAAAAAACGAGCATGAAAATCCATGAATTCATCATTTAATTCCACATAAGGAACAGCTTGAAAATGCGCGAAAGTTGATGCTCCAGAAGCTTGCCGAACACGTTCAAGCAAGCCGGAATGGTCAGCATGATGGTGAGTCAGCACCACTTGCCTAATGTCTTTTACTTCATACCCAATATTCCTGATTCCCTGATTTAGTATTTCCCATGCCTCCTCAGTTAGAGGTCCCGTATCAACAAGTGTAAGATGGTCCCCTTCAAGTAAGTATACGTTTACCGGCCCTACAGAAAAAGGCGTTGGTATCTGGATCTGGTATATTCCTTGAGCCATTTCTTTTGGTTTTACTAACCCTGCCAATATTATACCTCCCTCCTCTGAATATATTTCGTGCTCCCAAGCTTTTCCCGCCATCTACACGCTATTAAAAATACTCAAAATGCTCACTTTTCCTGTTTTGTACAAAGAAAAAGTCCTATATAATGGATAATTCAGATGGTAACCCGTCCAAACCCACTAAAAAAGGACTATCGCATGGACAAGAGAAAAATTTTTTAATACAACCTTGAGAGACGGCGAGCGCATGAAGACTTTCAATTTCTTCTAATTGTGCAAAAAGTAATAATTTTAGGAATGACTCTGTCGTTCCCGTATAACTGCGTTTTTCCGTAGCCTTGAAAGGAAAAAGCAGGCTGTAGAGGGCAGCACAATTATCGAACATGACCGTAGCTAACTTGAAATCATGGTTGATGACATTGCAAAAAAATGCCAATAAGTAGGAATGCAATCAGAAGAAACACATACTGCACTCAGTTAAGGTGAAACTGGATTATACTCTGATTAATTTTAATATTTTTTATATTTAACCTTTTTATAAAGATTATTGATTAATCGCTTATTGATTTCTTCAGATAATAATAATATAAAATCTTTACATAATTTGGAAACAATTGCTTTGTTATATATGTCTAGCAATTCTTCCGTACTAAGTTTATACATAAAACGCTTCACTCCACTTACCTTTTATTCTTTATTGAAGAATGAAAAAATTTCTTGATTAGACCTTTATTTGTACTCTTTTTATTTCTCATATTAAGAATTTCTTTTTCGCATCTAAAAGTGATAAGGTCATGCCTTCTTCCAAATAGACACCTCTTTGCAATATCACTAGTTTTTTGTATAAATATATTTCTTTAATAATTTTAATTTTTCTGCACAATTTAATTTATACCTTTACTATATACAGTATTGTTCTTCATGAATTTCTAGTCCATTATTAATATTTGTCATCCTCGTTTTTGACTCAAAAACGCAAATCAGTTCCTCAATAATATCGTTTAATCTCATTTGGCTAGTATCTTTTCCTAGAATAATAGATGATTTATACTGTAACTTTTTTTCTTGATCACTCATAAAATTCCTCCATTTATTATGTTAATAAGTGTTTAGACTCTGTTTTCTAATAAATCTAGACATTAAATTATTCCTGCTCCTTTTTTTTATCTTCAGCTACCAATTTATACTCTATTAAAACATTTAATTTGTTGAGAGTTTCAAAAGGGGCATCCTTCAATACTTACAATACCTCCTTCACACATATTTATTTTGTCCATTAGAGATAAGATTTTTAAATAAGATAAATGGCTTAATGATGGATTCATCATTTCCTCCTCCTTTTATAACTTTCTATCTATACCTAATGCAAATTCCATGCCAAGTGTTGAATGCTATAAAATAAAGCGATTTTCTTCAATTTGTAAAGTATCGTTAACAGAAAGTTGTAAATTGTAAAGTTCTTAACAATTTTCCGTTAACACTTTCAATTCTTTTTGTTATAATGAGAGTAAAAAAGGGCTAATTGTGGGCTCTGCACCCGTATCTGAAAAAACAATATAATCGTAGTCAATATTGCCTCAAAATGTTCCTCTAGCAAATACGTTGATCAATTGGATCAAGTACAAGCCGAAAAAACAGGCGTCGCTTTTGAGGAAGTGCGCGAGCAAATAGAAAGCTCCATTCCTATGCCACTGGAAAGAGAGACGGGTTACCTGTCACCCATCCCTCTTTCTCTACTAACAAATCGAAACTTTTCATTAATACCCTTTGAATTCAGGCTCTCTCTTATCCGAAAAAGCACCTAAGCCTTCACGGAAATCATGTGATTGTGTATGATTTTTTAGAGCCAACAGTTCTTGTCTCAGCGCAGTGTCTAGTGATTGATCTAAGCCATCGGTCACTAGTCGCTTGATTTCTTTTAAGACAAGTGGACTTTTTGCTGATATTTTAACTGCTATTTTCTGTACAGCTTCTTCAAGTTCTTCAGCTGAAACGACATCATGTACAAATCCATAATCTTTCCATACCTCAGCAGGCAAAATGTCTCCAGTAAGTAAAAGATATTTGGCGCGATTAATACCTATTTCTCTAGGCAACCTTACAGCACCGCCGCCTCCAGGAAGAACACCAAAGTTGGCATGACCGTCTCCAATTTTTACCTTATCAGAAGCTACAACGACATCTGCTGTCATCGCAATTTCTAAGCCCCCAGCAACTGTGACACCGTTTAGTGCTACGATAAGCGGTTTGGATAAATCATTTAATTTAGTAAATAGTTCTTCCGCGCAGTCTAATAAGCTTTTTTGTCCATTTGGACCTTTATCTAAATCTTCTAGGAGTTCTTTTAAATCTGCACCAGCACAGAATGCTTTACCTTTTCCAGATAATACAACTAACCGTATTTCATCATTTTGTTCAATCTCTTTTAGCACTTCAAGTAACTCTGTTATTAGTTTTTTTGATAAAGAGTTCATTTCTTTTGGTCGATTTAAATAAATCCAAGCAGATTGCTGCTTTTTTTCATAGATAATTTCTTCATATTTCATTTTGTATATCCCCTTTTTATTATTGTTATTTAACTAATAATGCAGACATTTCAGCTTTTAAAACTTGAATTCCATCATTTTTGTAAGTAGTGAGTAATATTGTCACTTCTCCAGACTTCCTTTTACCCCTTTTTTTAATCACTTCCGCCATTACATATAAATCATCTCCAGGGTAGACTGGTTTCGTATATTCAATATTTTTCATACCTGTTCCTGCAATGACATCGGTTCCCCAGACACTGATCTCATTCCATAATTTAATGCTAAGGCTCAAGGTGTGTACCCCCGAAGCAATGATACCTTTGAATATACTCTGATTCGCTTTCTCCTCGTCAACATGCATGTATTGCGAATCAAATTGTAAGGCGAATTCTATAATTTCTTCCTTACTTATCGTATAAGAACTGCTATTAAATACTTCCCCAATGTTTACTTCATCAAATTTCATAGCCTTACCTCAATCCTTTATTATCACTTAAAATGAAGGAAGACGTTCCATCAGTGGAAATATTCTTCCTTTCCACTGATGGAATATTTCTAGCTCTTTTCCATTAATAATTCTTTGTATTCATCCTTTAATGAGCGCTTTAATAATTTTCCGGAAGAGGTTAAAGGTAAGTCATCTCGGAACACAATGTGCTTCGGCGTTTTATAACCAGAAAGTGTCGTCTTGCAATGCTCAATGATTTCTTCTTCAGTAAGTGTTGCACCATCTTTTAATACAACTGCAGCGACTACGGCTTCACCCCATCTTGGGTCAGGTACACCGAAGACTGCACATTGATAAATATTAGGATGCTGACTTAAAACATTCTCTACCTCTTGACTGGAAACATTTTCTCCACCTGATTTGACGATATCTTTTTTACGATCAGCAAAATAATAATTGCCATTCTGATCACGAATCAAAACATCACCAGTATGGTACCAGCCATCTCTAAATGCCTTATAATTCGCGGCTTCGTTATTGTAATAACCACTTATGATAACTGGACCCCTAGCAATTTGTTCACCTGGCACTCCATCTGGAACTTCATTTCCATCTTCATCAATTAATTTAATTTCACTGCCCGTATGCATCACACTTCCTACGTATCTTCCGTCCCCATTTGGAACTTCATCCCATGTTTTAAACCAACTACCAGTTAAAGGGGTTCCTGTTGATTCACTGGAACCTTGTATCGTAAGAAATTTTGCGTCAGGTGCTATTTCATTCCACCCTTCCACCATTCTTCTAGGAATCGTACTTGACCAAGTAATTAATTTGCGAAGAGAAGTTAAATCATACTTATCTGAAATTCCTATTATTCCTAAATATAGAGTCGGTGGTAGAGCGGTGAAAGTAATTTTATGTTTTTCTGTTAACTCTGCCATTTGTGTAGGAATAGGCGTTTCCGTCATGATGATGGTCATACCAACCATATTACTGTTTAGCAAAAAGAGAAATCCCGCCAAATGGATCAATGGTAAAGATAAAAGTATTTTATCCTCTGGCTGAAACGCACCTGCTGCCATATAGGTATAATTCGCATGGAAAAAATTTCTATGATTTACCATCACACCTTTTGGAGCAGACTCCGTCCCACTCGTATAAAAAAGTGCTAAAACATCATCATCACATATTTCTATTTCTAGTTCATCTTCACTTCCCTTTTGTAGTTCACTAAAATCTCCCCAACCATTAGGAACTTCCGTTGTACGAAGACTATAAAATTTTTCAATTCCAGTTAGTTGATCAGCAATGGAATGCACCTGTTCAATATGATCTTTGTCCACAAAAAACATTCGCGGCCTGGAAGTATGAATAAGTTGGCTAATTTCTTCCGCTTTCAGCATAAAGTTAAATGGTGTATACCAAGCTCCAACTTTTAATAGAGCATAGGATAAAATAACGATTTCTGGGCTGTTTTTACTAATTACAGCTATCCGATCCCCTTTTTGAACCCCTGCTTCCAGTAGTGAATGAGCCACTTGATTTACCTGTTTATTTAATGCTTCATAGGTATACGTTGTTTGTTCTCCATCTGCACTATAGTAAACCAATGCTGCTTTATTTGGATACCGATAACTAGTCCTTTTTAATCCATCCCCAATTAGTGATCTTGTTCCCATGTTTGCATTCAGCATGTTTTAGCCCCCTAGCCATTGAAAAAATATTCAGTTTATTTTTCAGAATTAGAATCTAATATCCATGAAATGCAGGTTTTCTTTTTTCAATAAATGCCCGTTTTCCTTCTTTAAAATCTTCTGTTTGAAAGATAGTAGCTTGTCCGAGTGCTTCCATTTCTAGAATACTTTCCAATGATGTGTATGGCGCTTGATGCATGATGCGTTTTGCTAACCCTAATGCTTTTGTTGGTCCGCTTGCTAGTAAATTGGCAAGTTCTTTCCCTCTTTTAAGAGATTGTCCTGTTGCTACAACTTCATTAATTAAGCCATAATCTAATGCAGTGTTTGCATTAATTGTTTTTCCAGTAAAGATTAATTCGGCTGCTTTATGCATCCCTATTTTTTGAGATAGGAAGTACAAGCCACCAAGGTCAGGTAATGCACCTACTTTTGCGAAAGCTTCAGAGAAGGAGGATATTTCTTCTGCAATAATCATGTCGCAAGCAAAAGCTAGATTACAACCCGCCCCAACTGCTGGGCCGTGTACCGCGGCAATTACTGGTTTTTCCATATTATAAAGACCCAATACCGCTTCTTGTCCACGTTGCACGAATTCTTTTACTTCAATTGAATTTGAAATATCAATACCAAAGTCATTTAAGTCCCCACCTGCACAAAATCCCTTTCCTTCACCATATAGTAATACCGCTCGAACGGTTGGATTTCTTTTTGCCTCATTAACTGCTTCCGTTAGTTCCGAAAGTAAATCTGCATTTATTGCATTCAATCGTTCCGGACGATTAAGAACAATTTCTAAGACACCATTATCAAAAGCTGTTTTGACGTTGGGCACATTTACACTTCCTTTTAAATGAATTAGCCAATGGATGGGGCATATTGTTTTCTAAGTTGATATTTTAGTAGCTTTCCAGAAGTATTTCTAGGCAACTCATCTACAAAGAATTCTTGCTATGGCGCTTCATATCCTTCAATATTTTCCTTCGTATATGGCTTCTGCTACTTGGGGATGTTTAGAAATCGCATTTTCAACCTCGATAGAATAAATATTCTCTCCACCGCTAATAATAATCATATCTTTGCTGCTATCAACTAATAGTATATAGCCATTTCAATCTTTCACAGCCAAATCCCTCGAGTATACATACCCCTCGATAATCGTTTTAGCTGTTGCTTCTGGATGCTTAAAATATTCCTTCATTTGGGAAGGTACTTTCATAATCAGTTCACTGACTTCTCCTACTTCTGCTGACTCCCCATCAGGACGAACAATATCTATCAATGTAAAAATGGTCGTGGCTTTCCCTGACATACCAGCATGTTCATCATGATTCTCTGGATAAAGCATGATTCCTCCTGGACCTATTTCCGTTTGCCCGCATAAACTAAAGAATTTATTCGTACCAAAGTAGTCTCTCTTAATAGGCAGATCCCGCTTCCCACTTCTTAGCTGAGACAGCGGCTCCGACCCACGTCCCGTTATACTGTTTGATACATCGTTACCACACAAGCGCCACCAATTCCTAAGTTATGCTGCAGGGCAACCTTTGCGCCCTCAACCTGTCGATTACCTGCTTCTCCGCGGAGATGCCAAACGAGCTCCGTACATTGCGCCAGTCCTGTTGCTCCGAGCGGGTGTCCTTTAGACATCAGGCCTCCGGAAGGATTGACGACATATTTACCCCCATAAGTATTATCCCGATCATTGATGAACTTCTCTGCTTCACCTTCCGCGCACAACCCTAAAGCCTCATAACTAATAACTTCATTCGGTGTAAAGCAGTCATGCAATTCTACTACATCGACATCTTCTGGACCAATGCCTGCTTTTTCGTAGACTTCTTTCGCTGCTTTTTCTGCCATTTTTTGGCCAACTAGATGTATGGCATTTTCCTTCGTGTCGGGTTGGTCCGTTGTCATCGATTGTGCAGTTATTTTCACAGCGTTTTGTATGTTATGTTTTTTTGCAAAGTCATGACTACAAACTATTACCGCCGATGCACCACAGGTTGGTGGACATGCCATTAATCTTCTCAATCCTGAATACACATCTGGCGATTGCATGACTTCATCCAGTGTAATTTCATTTGTAAACAAGGAGTAAGGATTGTTGACTGCATGCTGTCTCGATTTAACGGCAACTTTTCCAAATATATCTGGATTTGCTCCATATTTTTTTAGGTACTCTAATCTTGCTGCACCAAATACCTTTAAAGCAAATGGGGCATCTGGCAATTCAGGATTTAATACGGCTAATTGATCGTTAAACCATTGAAAAGGTGACGTTCGATCAAACCAATGCTCACCTAATGCCCCTGGTTGCATTTCTTCAAATCCAAATGCCAGCACGCATTCAGCAGCACCAGTTTCTACTGCTTGACGCGCTAAATAGAGCGCTGTCGAACCTGAAGAACAATTATTATTCACATTGACAATTGGAATTCCAGTCATTCCAACCCGATATAATGCGGTTTGACCACATGTACTATCTCCATATACATAACTCGCATAAGCCTGGTCGACATCCGAATAACTGATGCCCGCATCTTTTAACGCGTTGGTAATTGCCTTCGATGCCATAATTTCATACGGCTCATTTCTCCCCGGCTTTTCAAACTTGACCATACTCACACCAATAACGTTTGCATTACTTTTCATTTCATTACCTCCCATTATTCTAAACATATTGTCAAACCTTTTATAAGAAATAGGCTATAAAATGCCTTGATAGTGGCTTTTAAAGCAAGAAAATTGCCACACCCCGAATTCTATTGCGTGGCCTTCCCACTAATTTATTGGAAAGAACCTAAACACCTATTGAATTTTCATAGAACTTACGAAACTACCATTCTAAAGCTTTATCTTGGGGACATCCGAATGCCACCATCAAGACGGATAACTTCCCCATTTAAATATTCATGTTCCATCATAAATGTTGCAAGATCTGCAAATTCACTCGGTTTTCCTAAGCGCTTTGGAAACTCAACACTTTCAGATAGTTTCGCTATTACTTTTTCCGGTAAAGTTTCAGCCAATGGTGTCATAAATAAACCAGGTGCAATCGTATTTACTCGGATCCCAAACTCTGATAAATCTCGTGACACTGGCAGCGTCATTCCTGTAACACCAGCCTTACTTGCCCCGTATCCTGCTTGCCCCATCTGACCATCAAATGCTGCAACAGAAGCTGTGTTAATAATGACTCCCCTTTCACCAGAATCTGTAACTGGTTTATTATCTTTCATTACATTTGCAGCTAAGCGCAAGACATTAAATGTACCAACTAGATTAATATCGATAATTTGTTTGTATTTTTCTAATGGCAATATGCCTTTTTTACCAATTGTTTTACCTGGCGTCCCCACACCAGCACAATTTACACAAATATGAATCGTGCCAAAGGATTCGACAGCTAAATCAATTCCCTTTTGCACAGATTCCTCGTCCGTCACGTTCACTTTTTGATAACGAACACTCTCACCTAATTTCTCGACAACGCTTTGACCTTTTTCATCATTTAAATCAAAAATGACAACCTTTGCTCCTTTTTCTACCAGCATTTCAACAGTTGCAAGTCCCAATCCCGATGCTCCACCTGTAACTACCGCTACTTTCTCTCGTAAATCCATGTTTCCCATCCCCTTTAAAAATTTTATTAACCAAAGAGTCCTTTTTTGGTCAGTTCTGCTATTTTTTCATCATTCCATCCTGCATTCTTTAAGACTTCATTCGTATGCGTTCCAGTTTGCACACCAGCAAAACGATAAGAAGCAGACTGATTAGAAAACTTAATAGGAAAAGCAATTTGATCCTGTGTACCACCATCCAATTTTGCTACTGGAACAATCATCTCGCGTGCTTTTATTTGCGGGTGATTGACAGTTTCAGAGAACTTCAAAACGGGTTCCACGCAACCATCAAAATCATCCCCGAGTAATACAAGCCATTCGTCAAACGTTTTTTCTTTAAACGCAGACTTTACCTTTTCCTTAAATTGCAGTTGATCCTCTGTTTTTGTACTGCCACTGAGCGATAAGAGCGCTGGCTCACCAAGTAAAGCACACAGCTCTTTTTGAAATTTCGGCTCCACACCACCAACAGAAAAGTATCGTCCGTCTTTTGTCTCGTAATAATCGTAAAAAGTACCACCATTAAGTAATAATGATTCTGCCTCTGGATCCTCACCACCTGCCAAATATCCTGAGCCAGATAAAGCATTGTAAGCATAGATATTATCCATCATGCTTACATCAATATGTTGACCTTCTCCTGTTTGGGTACGGTGATAAACTGCTGCTAAAATACCAATCACAACGGGCATCGATCCGCCGCCAATATCAGCTACTGGAATCCCCGCCGGAACAGGCGCCTGATTTTTCCGGGATGAATAACTCGCAGCGCCTGATAAGGCTAAGTAATTAATATCATGCCCAGCTTTATTTCGAAGTGGTCCCGTTTGTCCATATCCTGTAAGTGAACAATAAATAATGCTCGGATTTACTTCTTTCAAAGTTTCATAGCCAATTCCTAACCGATCCATAACACCTGGTCGGAACTGTTCAATAATAATGTCGTACTCTTCAATGAGTTTAAAGATGATTTCCCTTGCTTCGTCTTGTTTCAAATCAAGTGCGAGGGATTTTTTCGAGCGGTTGAGCTGTGCATACACTGCCGAAACTTCACCTATCATCGGTGGAATATACTTTGACAAATCTTCTCGATTCGGCGATTCCACCTTAACAACATCTGCCCCCATATCCGCTAACATCATTGATCCAAACGGTCCCGGCAGCAGCGTCGTAAAATCCAATACTTTCAATCCATTTAAAACACCCATGTTATTTCCTCCCGCCATCAACTAGCTAAATATATCCTTACTGATTATTTCTTTCATAATTTCTGACGTGCCACCATAAATTCGCTGCGCCCTTGCATCCGTATATGCCCTTGAAATTGGATATTCCTTCATATAGCCATATCCACCAAAGAGCTGTAAGCAACCATCCGCAACTCTTCCCTGTGCTTCCGAACTTGAAAGCTTTGCAATACTTGCATCCGCAGTAGATAGCTCGTTGGATTTCAATAATCGGAGACATTGATCGACAAATGCACGATTTACCTTTGCTTCTGTTACCATTTCAGCTACTTTATGACGAATCACTTGAAGTTGATTTAGAGGTTTTCCAAAAGCTTCTCTTTCCCCGAGATATTTTATTGTAATTTCAAGTGCACCCTCCATAGCCCCACATGCTATAACTGCCAGTGCCATCCGCTCCCTTGGTAGTTCTTTCATTAAAACTACAAAACCAGCATCTAGTTCACCTAATATTTGACTTGATGAAACGTTTACATTTTCAAGGAATAACTCAGATGTTTCTTTAGCGTACAGACCTATTTTCTTTAATTTCTTCCCCTTGATTACACCCTGTTCTTTTGCATCCACTATAAATAGGCTCGTTCCCCTGGAAGCTTTCACTTCCGGATTTGTCCTGGCAACGACAATCACAAAATCAAAACTCTGACCATTTGAGACGAACGTTTTTGCACCATTAATGATATATTCGTCTGTATTTTCCTTTTTAACTGCTGAAGTTTGAATACCCTGCAAATCACTACCAGCACCGGGTTCGGTCATTGCAATGGCACTTACTAATTCCCCTGTTGCCATCTTAGGTAAATAATAATTCTTCTGTTCTTCCGTGCCTGAATTTAGAATGTAATGTGGAATAATAATAGAATGGACGGATAAATTTCCGACTATTGAGCTATAGCCAAGCCTACTTAACTCATCAATAATTGTTACTGAATAGGATAAGGGGCCACCTAATCCACCATATTTCTCTGGAATATCCACACAAAGGAAGCCCGCTGCCCCTAGTTTCTTCCATAATTCTTTTGGAAAAGCGCCATCCTGTTCCCACTGCTGGTAATATGGTTCAATTTCTTTTTTAGCAAAAGCTTCAACTGACTTTTTTAATAACAAGATTTCTTCATCAATATCTTTTAATTGAATCATCTTAACACCTCCATTTATTTTTCACTCACCAATATATAATGCAATAACCATGCCAACTTTTTTCGGCTGATTGACAAGGGATTGTATACAGTGTGTTGTTAATACTTGTTAACAGTTGAGTGTAAATTGATAAGTTTAATTAACAGAAAAAATTTACCTTTATCAATAATTCGATATAATGGATTTAAGTTATGTAAGGAGGGCATGCATTTGTTAATAACAGATTATATGTCTTGATATTTCTAGTAATTTTTTAAAAAGTGAAAGACTAATTCTCTATTTACTTTTGAAAGTTTCAATTCTTCTTTGGTTTTATATTTCTTTAAACCGCCAATGTTAGCTCCTATCGTAGCAACAGCATGCTGGTACATTCGCTTTTTTTCGTTGTAATTTTCATTTATTTCCCAAACAAAATAATTATCCGATCCATCAACAAAAGGATATTCCGAATCGAAATCGTTATAGTAATTGAAACCCATTGTTAGGATTTGTTTCTTTTCGTTATTTTTTTAGGCACTTCGGACAAAAAAATAATAACTGCACGATTACCACGATTAAAATTCAGTTCGCTATTCGTGTATAAATTTTAAATCCAGCTTCAAAAAAGCTATTAATTCAGTGTTTAACTTGTTGATTTTTCACAATAGTCACAAGGCATTTCTTCTGTAAAATCTCTTTTTTTTGATAATCTGATTATTGCATATGAATTGAGCCACATATGCGGAGTTTTGAGCCAGTTAAAGCGGAAGAGTGAGCCACCTTCTGCGGAGTTGAGAGCCAGTGCGATAAATAAAATAACCTCTTGTATAATAAAAAATGCATGCAAACAAGCATGACATTATTATACAGGAGGTTTTTTTGTGGTTAATGTCGTAAAATCCTGGAACTGTATTTTGAAGGGATCAGTCAGAGAACGATCAGTTCTAGTACTGGGCACTCCCGGAATACAGTCTCCGAGGTCGTTCAACGTGCCAAGAAACGTGGCTTAGAAAGCTTGAATGATACTATGACCAACCAATGGTTGGGGGAATTTCTCTTTCCGGAGAAACAGGCTAGTGAAAAAGGGTATCTCCCGGTTGATTGGGAGAAGGTGCATAAGGAGATGCAAAAAAAGAATGTCACCCTGGCTTTATTGCATCATGAGTATGCAGTGGAGGCTCGCGAGGGAGGAAAAGTCCCCTATGCCTACAGGACTTTTTGTGAAAAGTATGGGAAGTATGCGAAGAAATATAAACTGACGATGCCAATTCGCAGAAAACCAGGTGAAATTATGGAAGTGGATTGGGCTGGATCTACGCTGCATATCATTGACCGTTTTACTGGAGAAAAGATTCCGGCTCATGTTTTCATTGCAGCCTTGCCTTACAGCCAGTTAAGTTACGTGGAAGCATTTTTAGATATGAAATCACAAAATTGGCTGTCAGCTCATATCCGTGCATTTGAATACTTTGGGGGCGTTCCTGAAACCTTGGTTCCAGATAATCTGAAAACAGGGGTAATAAAGGCTTTGCGAGTTGAGCCACTCCTCAATGAAGCCTATGTGAACTGGCAGATTACTACCACACAGTCATCGTGCCAAGCCGGGTTCGAAAACCAAGGGATAAGGCCAGTGTCGAAGGAACTGTTGGGTACATTTCACGACAGATCATAGCTTCATTAAGAAACTATCAATGTTTTCATATAGAGGATTTAAATCAAAGAATCCATGAAAAGCTGGAAGAAATCAATACGATTGATTTTCAGAAACGTCCTGGCTCACGTAAAAAGGTGTTTGAGGAAGAAGAGAAATCCCACCTTCAACAGCTTCCCCAAACCAGTTACAAACTTGCGGAATGGAAAACAGCAAAAGTTCAATTGAACTACCACATCCAAGTTGAACGAATGTATTATTCCGTTCCATATGATTACGTCCGTGAACAAGTCGATGTTCGACTGACCACCGATCTAATTGAAGTTTACTTTAAGGAAACGCGAATTGCATCCCATAAACGGTTAAATGGGGAAGTTAGCCAGTTTTCTACGAACAAGGATCATATGCCAGATAACCATAGATTATATCTGGAGCATAACCCTGAAAACAATCGTAAATGGGCAGAGACCATTGGACCCTCCATGGAGCAGTTAGTCTCTCATATCCTGGAAACCAATGCAGAAAAGAAAGCTTTAAACATTCTAAGCGCGTTAAGAAATTTATCAAACAAGCATACAAGGGATGAACTCGAGTCGGCAACCCATACATTGCTTGAAATATTAACAAATCCGACAATTCCCGTTTTAAAAGGGGTATTAGACAGGCGGAAAAAGCGCAAGCAAAAGTCTAAAATTGATAATCACCAAATCAACAACAATGACCACGGCTTTACCCGCGGTGCCAAATACTTTGGAGGGGACAAAAAATGATGAACCAAGAAACATTACGCAAATTAACCGAAATGAAAATGGGGGCCATGGCAGAATTATATCAGCAACAGAGCCAGAACAAAGACTATCAAGTTATGGATTTCGATGATCGCTTCAATCTTCTGGTAGACTATGAATATGATCGCCGAAAATCAAATAGATTAGAACGAATGATTAAACAAGCCACCTTTGAGGACTCTACCGCAGCCATTGAAGACATAGAGTATCATCCTGATCGCAACTTGGACAAAAAGCTAATATTGGAGCTAGCAACAGGGAACTATATACAGAATCATCATAACATTATATTAATGGGTGCTTCAGGGAACGGCAAAACATGGATATCTAACGCCTTCGGCATTCACGCCCGTCGCCAATTTTACAAGGTTAAGTATATCAGATTGCCAGAATTGCTTGATGAATTAGCTGTCGCGAAGTATGAAGCCGATGGAAGCTTCCGTAAACTCATCCAAAAATATAAGAAGATTGATCTATTGATACTTGATGAATGGTTATTGACTGAGCTTTCAGAGGAGAATGCCCTTCACGTCTTGGAAATTATTGAGTCAAGAATAAAGAGAACTTCTACTATATTCTGTTCCCAATTCTCACCCGAAGGGTGGCACTCTAAGTTGGGACAGGCACAGATAGCAGATGCGATTCTTGACCGCATTGTTCACGATTCCTATAAAATTCTAGTTGATGGTGAAGTATCGATGAGAGAACGTCATGGTTTGGTGATGGGAAGATGATCCCAACAGAAGTTGAAAACCGTGTAGCTAAGTATTTCATTAATAGGCTCTTACATATTAGTTATGTATAATATGTGCCCTTGACTTCGAACCTTGCAGGGGCGTGTTTCTTATTGATAGGGAGCAGGATACTCCTACTCCAACACCTATCAAGGTTACAAGCCCCTTCTTCAAAGTAAAGGGACCGCTAACGCTCACATATTATACATAGTGGACATAATTTATTTGAATAACATAACCCCTTTGCTCCACCTCCGTTAGGAGGTTTTATAGCTACTACGGGTTATTCCGCCCCTATACATGGCATTGGTACTCTGATTCTCATGGGGCTTCCACTTGAAATCTCTCCCTTAACATCCATGTCGTAGGTTCCCACGTTCCACACAAAAGCCTATCATATTGTAGTAATCCCAATATCTCAAAGTTGACACTGTGGCATCCCTCCTTATGAGTGATGTCCCCACATTCTTACCCGATCGGTGTCATTCACGTGAAGAAAATAATCGTTCTAATTCGCTAGACTTGGGGCTGTTCCTCCAATCCCGTTACAGGAGTTTCGTCAGTCGTACCCCTACCTTCGCAAGAATAAATGCATTTCAGCTTTTGCCTTATAGCAAACGTTTCGGATGACAGTCCTTGTTTCAACGTTTCTTACTTCCCAAGTACCTTACAACGTAGCTATCCATTCTAGACGTAGGTGCTTCCTTTAAGCCTGCGAGCTTGATACCGCCATTGTTCGGTATAGCGTTTTTCAGAGGGTGCAGTTTTACTCAACACCACTCGCCCCAACGTATGGTGGGACATAGCATTACACTATGTTCTAACTTTAGACCCTTAAATTCAGAAGTTTGTCAGTTCCTTTTGAGTGGAACATTCTCACCATATCTAGTTTTTCAGCCATCCGGCATATCAGTTAACATACCTTTTCCATTGGAATGGCTTTAGTCTTCCTTCTGCCGACTCTACCTGTGCTTCGAACCCCATGAACTGTCATTCATGACGCACGCAGGAGTCTTGATGGGATTGTTTCAGGAAACTTGGTTCCGTCATTCCAATCCTCCGTTGTAAAGTTGAAGCTTTTCTAGTAAACTTCCTGTATTTTCACGCTAGAAAGCGTTTATAACAGAACTTGTCGCGCGCACCCGTTAGTTTAATAAACGACTAATCGTACTGTTCGAGAAACATCTCCAATATATATTCTCGAATCATATATATTCTCGAATCATATGTATTGAAAATTGCATGTACGGAGACTACAATAATAATGTAAACGTATTAATATAAGAGGGGATAATTTTATATGGCTAAATTAACGAAGGTAAGGCGGGTCTAGTAACAGGTTCAGGTTCTGGAATTGGACGAGCAAGTGCATTGGCATTTGCAAGAGAAGGTGCTAAAGTAATGGTTTCAGATCTTAATGAGGAATCAGGAAATGAAACAGTCAAACTAATTAAAGAAGCTGGTGGGGAAGCAGAATTTTTCAAGTGGCTAAACAGCTGAAATTTAAGATTCCAATACAACAAAAGCGATTGCTCTTATTGAACAACCGCTACCCTTTACCTTAAGTACACTGCTTACAATCTTCGAAAAAAAACTTTATATCAAAGGGATAAGAATATTAAATAGCTATTTTTTTAATTTCTTCTAAATCTTCTCGTGAAAATTGATACTTTTCATTACAAAAATGGCATTGTGCTTCAGCCTGTCCATCTGTATCTATCATATCTTGAATTTCTCCTCTTCCGAGACTTACAATAGCGTTAGAGATTCTTTCTCTTGAACATTCACAATGAAATTGAACTGGTGTTGTTTCAAGAATGCTGACATTTTCTTCACCTAGTCGCGAATTTCACGCAAATAATCTTGTTGCAATACAATCTGTTCAACCATTTCAGCATTTGTTAATCCAGTTTCACGCTCTTTTTTCGCCAATTCATTAATTCGATCTAAGCCTTTAATCATCTATATTTCACTCCTTTTACAATTTATGTGCCGGAAAATGAGGAAGCACATATTCTCCTAATTCCTCAATCACTTCTTCTGCAGGACGTGTCCCGTGTTTCAAACCAAATATTACATGATTCACGCCCGCATCCTGATAGGCACGCAAGTAATCGATTAAAAATCGATAACCCGCTCTAAAACCTCCTTGTATCGGTTTAGGTGCTTCGTTTGGATTCGCTGATAAGTCAATCGCTAAAGCTTGTGCAAATGGTTTGAATTCACCGGTCGATTCTCGCCACTTATTCACAAGTTCGCGCTGATCATTAACGCCTTGCGAATAAAATAACCAACCATCTGTATGCTCGGCTAACCACTCAATCGTTTGCCCGGAATACCCTGTTCCCAGAATGGGAATGTCGGATAAAGTGGGCTTGGGAATAATGTCTCCTTGCTCCAATTCCACTCTATTAGTCATCACTTTCGAAAATGACTCTTTCCAAACCTTTTTCATGACCTCTATAGACTCTCTAAATAATGCTGCACTTTCGGTAGGATCCACTTTAAATGCCGGAAATTCAATGGGCCGGTCACCAGTCGCAGCCCCCAATAAGAAGCGCTGTTTTGATATTTATGGATGCTGCTGACTTCGCTACGTGAAGCGGATGACGTAAAGTCGTAACAATACTTGCAGTACCAAGTGCGATTTGATTTGTATGTGCCGCAACATATGCCAGAAATATCCAAGGGGCATAAAAAGCACCTACATCGCCAAAGTTCGCATCATAAAGTGGCGCATCTCTTACAAACAAGGAAGCGAAACCTAGGTTTTCTGCCTTGTTTGCAAGTGACATCTGCTCTTCTAAATTAAAGGTAGGGAAACTTCCCGTATACGACTCTAAAGGAAATGTGAGTCCCAGAGTTAATTGGCGGTCCACAAATGTTCGCGCAAACCCTTTATGTGATTGAAATTTATTCATTTATTCGTTCTCCTGCTGCACATTAGTCACATTGATATTTTGTAACAAGAAAATTTGCTTTCATTAATCCTTCACTTAAACTACAACAATTCCCTTGCTAATAAACGATAGACATCTAGGCGTTTTTCCTGTGAATGGGGAATACTGACAATCATTGCTTCATCAAATCCATATTGTTCTTGTTCTTTTTGTAACCGATTCGCAATTTCTTTCGCATCTCCCACTAAATGGATTTTACGGTTTTCTTGAATGGTCATGCGATCCATTTCCGTCAATGGATAATCACGTGCTTCTTCCGGTGTCAAAAGTGGTGCGATTCTTCCCCTCATAAACAGTAAACGCCAAATATCTTGAGGCTTTGCTTCGAATTCAGCTTCTTCTTTTGTTTCAGCTGTTGTCACCATGTAGGAAACATTGATTTCTGGTTTCTCCATAAAAGCAGAAGGTTGAAAGTTCTTTCTGTAGGCATCTAAAATTTGGTTATTCATTTCCCCATTGAAAAATTGTGCAAATGAATAACCAATCCCCCTAATCGCTGCCTGAAGCGCACTATTACCAGTCGAGCCCAACAGCCAAGCTTGCGGCAATTTGACTTGAGTTGGCGCAGCGAATGTTTGATTATATAATGAATCTTTGGGTATTTCATCGTTAATCAGCTGCAATGCCGTATCAAGTTTTTCATACATATTGTGCAGCATCGGCTGACGTCCTTCGGATAAGGCGTAGATGGAACGCTGATCCCCGCCCGGAGCTCGACCGACGCCAAAGTCAATCCTGCCAGGTGAAAATGCACTTAAGGTTTTAAACACTTCGGCTAATTTTAATGGGGAATAATGCATCATCATCACGCCCCCGGTGCCGATTCGAATATTGCTCGTTTTCGCAGCCAAATGGGCCGCCACTACTTCAGGAGCTGAACTCACAAAGTCTTTTGTGGCATGATGTTCTGCCATCCACATTCGATGATAGCCTAATTGATCACCTAAAATAGCCAATTCTTCCGCCTTTTTTAAAGCATCCACTGCTTTGTTTCCCTTCATAACAGGGGCTTGGTCTAAAATACTTAATCTCATTTTTTACACCTTCCAATCTTCTTATTCAATCATCATTCTGTACCTATGTATCTAAAGTACTTAAACCCTATTCACTCATCTGAGATGAACGTTTCACCAGACACAAGGTCAAATGCTTTGTCGAAAGTCATTAGTATGCTAAACATTCTTTTAAAAAAGCTGAGGTTCACATTCCTTCAAATATAAATAGAAATTAAGGTACAAATGTCTCCGGATTCGGGCCAAATCGCTGTCCATTATTTAATGCATCGATTTGTTGCATATCTTCTTCTGAAAGCTCAAAATCAAAGATATTCGCATTCTCTTCTATACGTGAAGGGGTGATAGATTTAGGTATTGCGGATATTCCATGTTGCAAATCCCACCGAAGAGTAATTTGGGCAGGTGTTTTTTTATATTTTTCACCAAGTTTTACTAATAAAGGATGATCCAAGTTCCCTAGCATTAATAGGCTCCAGACTTGAAGGACAATATTGTTTTCTATGCAAAAAGCGTGCAACTCTTTTTAGTTTAATAAACCGAAATATGTGTTATTGAGAATCCCTTTTGCTCAATCAATGTCCCCAAATAGTTAAGAACCCTCTCAGCTTTAGAATTTTTAAAAGGACTTCCAGAAATAATAACAATGTCACTAATATTTTTTTCCTTTCAATTTAAATGATTCTATATTTCTATAAATATAGAAATAGTGGTTAAAAACTTTAATCTGGAATTAAAGTTGGTGCGTATTTTTCTAACACATCACGTTGAAGACTATAGTAGCGATAAGTACCCTCTTTTTTTACAACCAGTAAACCACAATCAATCAATAATTTTAAATGATGAGTTAACGTGGAATTAGAGTTTATATCTAGTTCATCTACTATTTCGTTACAAGCCATCTCTGGTGAATTAGCTAATTTATTTACAATTTGTAATCGAGTTGGCTCACCAAGTGCTTTATAAACTTTTACTGCAATTTCATCATACACGTTCAAAACCTCAATTCTATTATTTCGATATTTATGAAAATAAGTATACAATGCATTTGCATGATTTGCCAACAATATGCAAATAACACCATTTCATTCTTACTCATTCTCAGCCAGACTTTGATACAAAAATAAGCTTTAACCTAGCAGCAATACCTACAATTTAAGCCCTTTTTCAGTAATTTCACCTTTTCTTTTTTTATTGAAGTACACTGTTCTTTAACACAAGAAGCGACTCCTTTTATTGTGCAATCACATTCATTAAATTTAAGTATATTTCTTCACAACCTCCCAAAATTCTAACATAAATATCTAATTCTTTATTGAGTATTATTAAAGAAAATGGCCCTTAAAAGCAAAAAGAGCGCAAATTCATCCTCTGAAAACGCGCTCTTTAATGGAATAACACAAATAGAAACACAGATGCAAATAAGCTTATTATCTCCAATTAACGTCCCATGGTAGTTTAAGTGGAAATCTTCACAGTCTTTTCTCTACCCCAACAAAATCTAATCACTTAAATGTGAAATGCCACAATTCATTTCTAGTATGCTATACTCTCGTAATCTACTTACGAGAGTATGCGTTTTTTCATAAGATTAAGTTAGATAGAAGGTCCGAACTGTTTTTACTGATCACTTTTATAATTAACTCCCTGTTATACTTTTACATATCGATGTTCTGGGATAGGCAATTCTAAATTTCCTCGTAACGTATTTGATTCATATTCTGTACGGAAAATACCTCTATCTTGCAAGATTGGAACGACTAAATCTACAAAGTCTTTTAGTCCGGTTGGATATTCTTGTCGTACCATGATCATATCCATGGCACCAGCTTCATACCACTCCTGAATTTGGTCAGCTACTTTCTCGGCTGAACCGAAAAACACAGGCTTTTGTATTCTATAAAGGGGAATTAATCTTTCCATTTCTCGAAATTTTTCCTCTGCCTCTTTTTCAGTTCTTCCGACGAGTGGAGTTTGAGTCATAGCAACGATGAAGTCTTCTGGTGAACGTCCTTTTGAGGCTACTCGTTTTTTCAGCTCGGTCGTCATCGCTTTGGCTTGCTCTAAAGATTCACCAAGAATTAGGGCTGCGTCTGTATACCTTGCCGCATTTTCTATCATACTGGAAGATGTACCTGCCGTATAAAGCACTGGTCTGCCTTGAACAGAACGACTAATATTTAACGGACCATCTACTGAAAAGTACTTGCCTCTATAATTTATAGTGTGCATTTTTCTTGGATCGAAGTAGATTCCGCGCGCTTTATCACGTATGAATGTATCGTCTTCATATGTATCCCATAATCCTAATACAATTTCCATAAATTCTTTTTGCATTGGATATGAATCACTTTCTGACAAATGTCCGCGGCTAAAATTAACCATACCCCCAGCATTTGATGTAATTATATTTACAGAAGCACGCCCTTTGCTGATTTTATCCAGTGACAAGATTTGCCTAGCTGCTGAATATGGATCCGCATATGAACTGGCAATTGTTGCGGATAATCCTATATTTTTAGTAACCATACTAAGGGCTGACATAATACTGACCCCTTCAAACATACTCAAGTAATGTGGAATATTCCCTGGCCCCACATGGCTGACATCAATTAAAAACAGCGTCTCAAATTTTGCTGCTTCTGCTATTTTTGCTTGTTTTACATAGAATTCAATATTTTCACTCGCATCGGCGGGCATATCTGGATGTCTCCAACTCATATAGTTCCAGCCAACACCTTCAATAACAGCACCTAATTTTAACTTTTTTCTTTTAGCCATTGATTAACCTTCTTTCTATAATTGATTACTTTAGTACGATTATTTATGATTAATTAAGAATTCTTCTGAAAGTAAAGTATAAGCTTTTAAGCGACCTTCTTGTTCTCCAAAAAAGTCAACAAGCATAATTTCATCCACTACTGCCTCTTTTGCTAATTCTCTTAGTTTTTGTGCAACTGTCTTTATGTCACCAATGATATATCGTTTTTTATTTTTGTTATAAGCAGCTCTTTCTGCATTGGTATATTTGTGATTTGCTGCTGCTTCTGGCGATACGATAGCAAGATTGCTAGAGCCTGTACCCATTCTTGCCCACAGTAATTCCATTGGGCCTGCTAAATATTTTGCTTCCTCCTCTGTTTCTGCTGTAATGACGGGAATCGATAATATACTTTTTGGTTCTTTCAAGTATTTAGACGGCTCGAACTTTTCACGATATGAACGAAGAACCGGAATGGCTAGTTCTGGCGATAAATGCGCCGCAAAAACATAACCAAGTCCTTTTTTCATTGCAAATTCTACTGCACCAAAACTAGAGCCTAACATAATTGTTTACTAGCTCAATAAAGTAATGAAGTTGCCATCGCTTAAACAACAAGCAAATAGACTTGTCTCCTTTTGTTTCCTTTTCCCAATACGTCCAGATAATAGCCCCCATTGATGGAATCATATTGGAGATCCCTTACCTTTAGCTGACAAAGTTCTTCATTTCTCAAACCCGTTGTGGTCAGAATATGAATCATAGCAAAGACAACAGGATGATGGATTTTACGGAAATGATCGAGCAGCTGGATGACTTCTTGTGGTCCGAGATCACGATTAGGCCGATCATCCTTTCTGACGGTTGCCGTGAATAATCCTTTATACAATGGTTCATGAATATACTCCACTTCATACATGAATTGTAGGAGGCTTTTCATAATCGTTGTTTTTCTGGCCAAGGTTGCCGGAGAGTACGAGCCCTTCTTTTGTACATAGGGGCTTCTTTCCACCAGCTATTCCTGATAACGCCTAATATGGCGTGGGGAAAGCGATTTGAACTACACCGTCCAGTTAGTGCAACAAAAAATATGGGAAAAGGAAAACTTTATTGTAAATGAATCGACTTTATTTGTAATTAAACTTTATTGTCACCCAACATTTCTTCTTTCTTCATTAATATTTAAAATAATTCCCGCGCCAATAATCGATAAACATCCAGACGTTTCTCTTGTGAATGGGGAATGCTGACAATCATCGCTTCATCGAATCCATAACGCTCCTGTTCTTCTACTAACAGCGTCGCGATTTCTTTTGCACCTCCAACTAAATGGATTTTACGGTTTTCTTTAATGATCATGCGATCCATTTCCGTCAATGGATAATCACGGGCTTCTTCAGGTGTCAAAACTGCCCCGATCCTGCCTCTCATGAACAGTAAACGCCAAATATCTTGAGGCTTTGCTTCAAATTCAGCTTCTTCTTTTGTTTCGGCTGTTGTTACCATATAGGAAACATTGATTTGCGGTTTCTCCATAAAAGCTGAAGGTTGAAAGTTCTTTTTGTATGCATCTAAAATCTCTTTGGACATTTCACCATTGAAAAACTGTGCAAAAGAATAGCCTACGCCTCTAAGTCCAGCTTGAACAGCGCTATTGCCAGTCGACCCCAACAGCCAAGCTTCTGGCAAAACGACTTGGGATGGTGTAGCGATTGTTTGATTATATAAGTCATCTTCGGGTACTTCATCATTGATTAACTGCAATGCTGTATCAAATTTTTCATACATATTATGCAGTAGCGGCTGCCGTCCCTCAGATAAAGCATAGATGGAACGCTGATCCCCACCCGGAGCTCGACCAACACCAAAATCAATGCGGCCAGGTGAAAATGCACTTAGCGTTTTAAACACCTCAGCTAGTTTAAATGGGGAATAATGCATCAACATCACTCCCCCGGTTCCGATACGAATTTTTTTCGTTTTTGCAGCCAAATGAGCTGTCGTTACTTCAGGAGCTGAACTTGCAAAAGTATTGGTTGCGTGATGCTCTGCCATCCACATTCGATGATAGCCTAACTCATCTCCCAAAATAGCCAATTCTTCCGCCTTTTTCAAAGCACCCTCCGCCGTATTCCCTTTCGTAATGGGGGCTTGATCCAATATACTTAATCTCATCCTTTAAAACATCCTTTCTATCAGTTTATCCTATCCGCCAATCGACTTTTTTTAGTCCGCCTGAATATTCAAATCTTATTCAATGCATCTGAAATTAGATGTTCACCCGACACTAGATCAAATGAACGGCTAAAAGTATTTTCCATCGTTAAAGCAGTTATAATCGTTTGTGCTACATCCTCACGTGGAATCGAGGCGGATTCTAAAGCTTCCGCAATTGAAACTTTTCCAGTACCAGGCTCATTCAATAGTCCTCCAGGTCGAATGATCGTATAGGTTAAGCCGCTTTGCTCAAGGATTTTGTCTGCGTGATGTTTGGCAACCATATAATGTTTGATGCTGCTCCACTTTTCTCTCCTATGGGCATGAATCGCACTTACCATAATAAAGCGCTTGATACCAATTTTCTGAGCAGCTTCTATCGTTTTAGCCGCTCCGTCCAAATCAATTAAGAGTGTTTTATCGGCACCCGTATGTCCGCCAGATCCCGCAGTGAAGACAACAGCATCACAGCCCTTTGCAGCTTCTGCTATTTCTTCTACACTTCCTTCCAAATCTGCCAGCCTTGTTTCTACTCCTAACTTTTCAAAGGCCTTTACTTGTTCATCCTTTCTAACCATCGCTCTTACTGTATGTTCCTTACTATCTTTTAATAGATTGATAAGATATTGTCCAATTTGTCCGGTTGCTCCAACAACGAAAACTTTCATCATGATCAAGCTCCTTCATTTTTATATTCAATATCTAGTTACATCCGATTGAGTTGTAAACCATTCGATTACGCCTTTAATTATTCAGAAAATAATTGGCATGCTAACGTTTTTCTTGAAAAGGCTGAGCTTATGATATATTCTCAGCCTTTTTTTCAAAAGTTTTTTAAAAAATAAAAGCTCCTCGGATGACATTCCATCCAATAACTTAAACTGCTGCTTTCTCCAAACTTTTTCAATTGGCTCTTTTATGACATAACCCTTAGCTGTTAAATAGACTCTGTTGACTCTAGCATCTAATTTATTACGCTGTCGGTAGATTAAACCGTAGTTTTCCGATGCTTTTAACATATTTGCAACAGTTGGCGGTTCACAATTCAATCGTTCGCTTAACTGAATCTATTACCTTTTTTCCCCTAAATTACTAATTCTGTTCCTGCTGATTCGAAGTCCAGATTCCTTGGTTTGCACTTCTGGTTTTTTCTTAATAGATGCTAATTTCGCAGATAATTCCATAAACCACTGCTCATCTTTTGATAGTAAAGCCAAATCTATTAATGTTAAAAGTTCACTTTCATTACTAATAATTAAATCGGGTAGCTTTTTAGTCCATCTATTTACGATCCAAATGGATTTGCCAATTGCTTTTTCATTGTCACTATCTACCACATTTACCTTTACAATTCCTTCGTTAGAGTCTACGTTTTCAACATACCCGTGGATCAGTTCCCCATCTCTGGACCTACCCTGTACCCAATCCCCAGTTTCAAATCGATATTTATCGGCCATCATCATCTACACCCCTTTATTGTTTATAAAATAGATATCAAAATATATGATAAAGCTTTAATTTGGGATTAAAACGGTGCGTAACTGTTAGATCTATCATTTCCTAATACAATTTTGCGTATCTACTTTCTGGATAAGGTAATTCTAAATTCCCTCGTAACGTATTTGATTCGTATTCTGTACGGAAAATGCCTCTGTCTTGTAAAATCGGAACAACTAAATCAATAAAGTCCTCTAAACCTGAAATATATTATTTCTATAAACGTCGAAATATTGCACATAAATAAAAATTTAACTTTCTACCATAAAAAACTTATTCAGTATTTCTATATATATCGAAATATAAGTTAAAAACTTTAATCTGGAATTAAAGTTGGTGCGTATTTCTCCAATACATCACGTTGAAGACTATAGTAACGGTAAGTACCCTCTTTTCTTACAACCAGTAAACCACAATCGATCAATATTTTTAAATGATATGTTAACGTGGAATTAGAATGAATATCTAGTTGATCTGTTATTTCCATACAAGCCATTTGTGGTTCAGAGGCTAATTTTTTTACAAGTTGTAAACGAGTTGGCTCACCAATTGCTTTATAAACTTTTACTGCCATTTCGTCATTCACATTCAAAACCTCTATTCTATCCTTATTTCGATGTTCATGAAATTAACCATACAATCCTTTTACATTCTTTGTCAACAAAGTAGGTTTAAATTATTTTCAAAATCTATACACCACCTTAAATAAAACCTTTATTATCTATTCTGGGCGTAATATAAATAACCATTCAAGCTCCTCCTAATTGACTTTATGAATATTATTAATAGTGTATCATGATTTTCCCTAGTTAGCTTGATGGGTATGGGGTAGCGTCAGGACCACAAATATAAAAAGCCCAATTTCTCAGAAATTGGGCTTTTATATTTACTTATAGTGCAAAATAGCACTTAAAATAGGTGCAAAATAACTCCTAAAGTGACATTCCTGTCCAAAAGTTAGTATATAATTAATGTACAGGAAGTTATATATCTTTTAGACGGGAGTTATCAAAAATGGGTGAACTTGTTGGATACGCGAGGGTGAGCACCTTAGATCAGGATCATGCCTTACAAGTTGAACAACTAGAAAAGTATGGATGCACTAAGATTTTTTACGAAAAGAAAAGTGGAAAGAATACGGGAAGGCCAGAACTCCAGAAAGCACTGGAGTATTTAAGAGCAGGTGATAAGTTAGTGGTTTATAAGATTGACCGTCTGGCGAGATCCACAAGAGATTTACATAATATCGTCCATGATCTGCAAGAAAAAGGCATCGGTGTTGTGTTCATCAAGGAACAAATTGACTTTTCTACAGCAGCCGGAAAATTAATGTTTACCATGTTGGGCGCAATCGCAGAATTTGAGAGGGAATTAATCAACGAACGGACCAAAGAAGGCAGGGAGAGGGCAAAGGAACAAGGAAAGCACTTAGGAAGAAAAGGTCAGGATACAAAGGAAATCAAAAGGGCATTGAAGCTATTTGCTGAACGTGAAAAGAATGGATTGAGTGTAAATGATATTGCAAAGCAAACAGGGGTCCCACGTTCAACCATTTATGCGAAAGCAAAGGAGATTGGCGATTAACGTGGCGGTCGAAAAGCGAATGTGTATCTACTGTGCTAAATGGTTTCCAGAATCAGAAATGCAGCAACTACCAAAAAAAGAGTATGATAACTGGTATTGTACGAAGTGCTTCCCTGAAGTAATGGCAGCATACTGGAAGCTTCCCTGGAATCGAAAATAGACAAAGAAACGCCTAAAAAGGATGGTGAAACACTGAATATCGTACCAAATTGTCCAAGTTGCGGTGATAATTTTGACATGGACCGAAATGATGACGGGGATTGGTTTTGTCATAATTGCAATCACAATAAATATCCGGTATGCGAATGGTGTGGAAGGCATTTTTATAAAGGTGAAGGACCTTCTAATAGTCGTTTTTATACTTATATCGTTTGTTCTGATTGCAAAGGCAATAAAATTAGGACAAAAATGATGTTTTTTTGTTTCCCTGGTTAATCTAGTTATCCTAGTTAACTACGGTTAACCCATTGATATATCTATATTGGGTATTTTTGCATATCCCGAAATGGTTTATTATGAAAATCCCTCCTGAGACGTATAAGCTTCAGGAGAGATTTCGTATACTCGATTGAGTGATAGTTCTACTACCTTTAAAATTTCGATCATTATCTACCTATGATTCTCTTCAGCAATCGCGCCCGATTCTGGAATAAATGTATGTAATCGCTCTCTAATAGAAGTGTTAAGTAGAAATCACTTGAAAATAAAAAACTATCCAGAGAGCTATGTCCAAGTGGATAGTCTTTTTAATCTTACTCTTTACCTTTTTTATTTATAGAAATTAGCTATGTCATATAGTTCTTTTCATTAGTTAAAGAGCTTTAGTCTAATTTCTGTGCCATTCCTGTACGTGAAGATGATTCAATTGCATCAAGAAACTGATGCTGAGCTAGAGCATGGGCAAAATCAGGCGTAAGGTTAGTACCTTCACGAATATCCTTTGCAAATTGCGCATATAGTCTTCCCGTATTACTTGCTGAACCAGCTGGTACATTTTTAGCCAGTTCATAATAAGAAGAGGGAATAGCCATCTCACTGACCATTGTATCTTCCCCACGGCCACCTTCCAATTTTAAATCTGCTACCTGAACTTGTCCAAATGAAGCAGTTAAAATTAAGTCACCTTTACTTCCGTTAATCTCCCAATGCATATTCTCTCCACGAGAGCTACCACCTCGATAAAATACAGAGATAGCTGCACCACTATCTACTGTACCTATAATAGAAGCATGATTTGGTGAAGTAACAGGAATACTTTTATTTTCGTCCATTAACAGAACTTCTTTTTGATTGGCTACAAGGTTAGCTGAAACACTTGTAAAATCACCAAGCATGTAAGATAGAGCATCTAAGGCATGAAAAGTTGGAATAGATAGCAACGTTGCTCCGTTAGTTGCATCAAATAAATATGCATAGTTACGATTTGTAACATTCCCCCAAGCCATGCCTGATCCAACTAGGATTGATCCTTGCACCTCACCAATATAACCATCTGCAATTAAATCATGCACGTAACGAATAGCTGGTTGAAAACGTGCTTGCAAACCTACCGCAGTGCGAACACCAGCTAACTCAGCACGTTTAGCAAGATCTTTTGCTTCTTCTAGACCATTACCAAGTGGCCATTCAGAAAACACCATTTTACCCGCATCTAGCGCAGCAGAGATTAGTTCATGATGGTAAGGAACCTTTACTGTTACTACAACCAAATCCACATCAGGATGATTTACTAAATCCTTATAATTATCAAAAGCTGGCACTCCAAATTCTCTTTCGGCTGCTTCTGCTGATTCACGACGGCTCGTACTTACTGCTCGAAGTTCATAATCTTCAGGTAATGCCTTAATCGCTGGAATATGTGCGTTCATTGCCCAACTATTAGGGTTTAATGGGCTTGCTCCAATAATGCCAACACCAATTTTCATTTTACTTACTTGTTTTTCAGTTGCCATGTTAACACTCCTTTTGAATTATGTATAACTTTGACTCTGAATTTTATTAGCCTGCTAATCAAATGATTAAGAAGGAAGAGTTTAAAAAAGATTCTCCTCCATCTGTTTCATGAGTCTTCTTAATAACAAACGCTCCTCTGGTAAAATACCTGCTAACAACTTATCTTGTTGTTTTCTCCATCTTTCGTGAACTGGATCTTTCAAATTTAAACCTTCAGTCGTTAAATAAATTCTAGTTACTCTTCTATCTTTTTCATCTTTTTGGCGATAAACTAATCCTTTTTGTTCAAGGGCTTTAACCATGTTTGTTACAGTAGGTGGTTCACACTTTAATTGTTCACATAATTCAACTTGTGTAACTCCATCCTTTGTCCATAGTTTGCATAACAAATTATCCTGTCCAACATGAAGGTTTACATCGTGTAACAAATGGTTGTAGTCTCGACGCATTTGAGCTGATATTTTATCAAGAAGTTCTCGGATTTCATCTTCAATCATATAGATTGCTCCCTGTTGTATTTTAATTAGCAAGCTAATTATATCAACTTCTTATCTTAAATCAAATATTAAATGAAAAAGAATATAATCATAATATGTGCAAACTAATTACTTATTTCTTATTTAAAATAATTAATATAAATACCCGATTTTATTTGAGATTCTTGCTCCATTAAATGGCCCTTTAACGGAAAAACTCTATTGTCAATTAACAATTTCTTAATCCACTTTCAACTTCATATATTCTTTTAAAAAACCCCTTTAGTGTACCAATCCAAAGGGGTGTCTGTTGCATAACCTTCTGGTAGACGCTTTTGTAGAAAATCTCCTAACGCATCTTTAAGGAGAATAAAAAGGGATGAAGAAATTCTCCACCCTTACTGCTCTTTTTGGTTATTTTGCCTTTTAGGTTTGCCTTCGCTTTCTTTCATTTCAAATTTTTCATACAAGCGAGCAAGTTTTTCGTTATAGGATTCATGTACTTCTTGTAATTTGCTTGATATTTCCGTTCCACATCGATTAAGATACGCTCTTTTTCCAACTCTTTTTTGTCAGTTAACTGAGTTAACTGGTTATTAAAGTTAACCTGAAATTGTGAACGTTCGTAAATTATTTTTTAACTTTTATGGACGTTAAAAATGGAAGTTTTGGAACAAAAAATATCCGTTCGCAAAAGTGTACATTTACGAACGAATAAAAATGACAATCGTAACAAAAAGCACATAATCTTTCATTAATGAGTAAAGCAGGGGTAGCCCTGCTGCTTCACCTTACTAAATACTCTCAAACATTTCCTTTTTACTTATTTTTCCTCTTATGCATAAAAGGAAATCAAAATCATTTTTTTTAATCGTCTTCTTTCATAACTTATATCTCTTTAGAAGGAGTGCAAATTGATCCTCCGTACTCATGAATTCATTCGTAACCAACTATGTAGATAAAGTATGTTACATTTTGTTGCTATCTAAAATTACCATTTTTAATTATTTGAATAGTCGGAAAATAATTAGTATAATAGAAAAAAGGTCAAGGAGTTGATTTTTTATGGAAAAGAATTTGCTTAATTCACCACAACCTGAAGTTAATGTCATGGATTCTCTATTTCTGAAATGGTTTTAGACAAAGCCCTGCGTGATTTCCGAAAAGAGAAAATTCAAAAGAAAATCGACCTGTCCTTACGAGACAAGAATAAAGCATAAGTATAAAAGGATCTTTCAGTCGTTTGAAGATCCTTTTAATCTGCTTGTCGAGCTAAAGACCTCATAATCCTGTATTTACACTAATACCAATGTCTGGAGATTTATACTTACTCAGATAGGCGCATATGCAAATAAATGTTGCAAATGGGCTAGTACACCTTCTCTTGGTGTCTCAAAGCTTGCGCCCGGATTATCCGGCCCTGTTACCCCTAATCCACAAAAGCTGTTTTCTCAGGCTGGACAACCCCAGTAAATCGAAGGCACGAGGCGCCTTAAACCTCATTATTAATGCTATTAGTATTTAGAAGAGGAATTACTTTCTCCTTTGAAATGGGAACATACTAACTTCATAGGTGAGATATTCATTTAAACCTAAGATTTCAAAATCTGTCCACTCCCTGCGCCCACTTAGAATATAAATAAAATCCTGATTTTTCACCTTAGCGTAGAAAAATCAGGGTTTTATCTTCAAAAAAAGTTTTACAGTATAATATCCGCGTTTTGTCGGCAGGACCCTAATTTGAACTAATTCCTTTAAAAGAAACTCTATTTTCCTTTTCAAAGCTTTTTCTGTTGCATTTCTTTTCATTAAAATTAATTAAAAGTAATTGGCAGTTCTTTGAGCGCTCTAAAACCAGTAAGTTTTCGCCATTGTAGGTCAGGAGTAGCCATTTGAAGATTGTGCAATCGTTGCAAAAGTGTTTGAATCGCTATTTGTGCTTCTAAACGTGCCAATGAAGATCCTAAACAAAAATGAATACCATATCCAAATGCAATATGAGGATTAGGATTCCTCGTTATATCGAGTACGTTAGCATTATTGAATTTTTTCGGATCCCGATTGGCAGCTCCCAAAAGGATATATACCTGTTCACCTTTTTTAATGGTCATTCCATTTATTTCAATATCTTCAGATGCAATGCGAGCTGTCATCTGTGTCGGGCTCTCATAGCGTAAAAACTCCTCGACTGCCTTTTCAATAAGCAATGGACTTTCCTTTAGCTCCACTAATTGCTCAGGGTGAGTTAATAAAGAAAGGATTGAGTTGGTAATGAGATTAACGGTTGTTTCATGTCCAGCTATGACAAGTAAAATACAGGTGGCTAGTAATTCTTCATTTGACAACTTGTCACCCTGCTGTTCCTCTTTCATTAATAAGCTAATGAGATCATTTTGAGGGTTGAGTTTCCGCTTTTCAATTAACTCTCTAAAATAATCTATTAATATCCTAATCGTATCGTTACCATCTGCTAACGACCTTCTCGTTCGAGTAAAATCGATTGTTTGAATTAAGTCTACAGTCCATTCTTTAAATTGATGACGCTCCTCAACTGGTACTCCTAAAATTTTGGCGATAATAAGGCTTGCAAATGGAAAGGCAAAATCGGACACAAGATCCATTCTCTTCTCATTCTGCACCTCATTCAGTAATTCATTAACAGTTTCTTCTATATTAGGACGATAAGATTCCACAACATTTGGGGCAAAAAGTTTACTAACGAGCGTACGTAACCGTTTATGATCAACTTTATTCTTAAAAAGCAGCATATCGTTCTGTAAATTTTTAAGATGCTCATATTTTTTTGATGTCTGTGGTAAGGGAATACGATTTTCAAATCTGGTATCTTTAAGAATCGCTACCGCCTCTTTATATCCGGTTACATACCATCCTGGATATTTTACTGAATTCCCCCAGTATATAGGACTAATGGAACGTAGCTTATCGTAAAAAGGATAAGGATTTTCGATAAACTCAGGAGAAGTCAGCGAAAATGGAATGGTTGCCATAGCTTCTAAATTTCCATCTACATAATTCTTCATTTCATGCCCCCTTAAAATACACTCACTTTCGTTTTACAAAGATGCGTCCATTAGAATAAACGAATCTTTGTAAATTTTTGAAACTTTTTTCTGTTAATTTTTTACGGCTAGACTAGCTTTCATTTCTTCTACTGACTCTATCTCAAATCCTAAATCAAGTAACATTTTATGATCTTCACTTTCTGCTTGCCCAGCAGTTGTTAAGTAATCTCCAACAAAGATGGAATTTGCTGCATATAGTCCAAATGGTTGGAGTGAGCGAAGGTTGACTTCTCGTCCTCCTGAAATTCGAATTTCTTTTGTTGGATTGATAAAGCGAAATAATGCCAAAACTTTTAAACAATAAATTGGGTTTAATTCTTTTACTCCTTCTAGTGGAGTACCATCAATAGCATGTAAAAAATTGACTGGGATTGAATCCGCATCAAGCACTTTTAAGCTGTTTGCCATATCGACCACATCCTGCTTTGTTTCTTTCATCCCGATAATGACACCTGAACATGGAGACATTCCCGATTCTTTTACCATTTCCACCGTATTGACTCGATCATCGTACGTATGTGAAGTTGTAATGTTTTCATGGTTGCTCGCTGAGGTATTGATATTATGGTTGTAGCGATCTACACCTGCTTGTTTAAGACGCTGCGCTTGTTCCGGCTTTAACAAACCAAGACAGGCACAAACTTTTAATCCATATGAGTCCTTGATTTCCTTAACGGCTTCGACCACTTGATCAACTTCCCGATTAGATGGTCCTCTGCCACTAGCAACAATACAATAGGTTCCGATATTTAAATCATGTGCACGCTTTGCTCCTTCTAAAATAGTGTCCTTATTTACCATTCTGTAAGAGTCAATCGGTGCTGTCGAAATAGAAGATTGCGAGCAATAGCCACAGTTCTCCGGACACAGTCCAGACTTCGCATTCATAATCATATTAAGCTTTACCTTTTTTCCATAAAAACGCTTTCTAATTTGAAAAGTAGCATGCATTAGCAACAATACGTCATCATCTGGACATTCTAAAATTGAAAGGGCCTCCTCATTTGATACTCCCTGCCCTTCTAACACTCGATCAGCTAATTCCATCCATTGATTCATCTTCCTACCTCCATTTGATTTTTAAGGAATCTCACGTCTACGTGATCCTTTACCATTTTTTTAATGTTTTCTGATGATAAGTCTTTAAGTTTAGGTGTTATTCCTACTATAGGCACACCGCATAACTCTTCAATTAGTTTCGGGTTTGTTTTTTCCGCAATGTCAGGATGATCACTTATGCCGTTTATTACGATTCCAGCAATTCTAAGACCTAAGCTTTTCGCATATTGAACAGTTAGAAAAATATGATTGACCGTACCAAGATTAGCTCGAGCAACGATCAAAATTGGTAACTGTAAAGCTTTGACTAAGTCACTAACCAAGAAATCTTCACCCAATGGTACTGAAATACCGCCAGCTCCTTCTACAATAAAGTATTGGTGTTTTCCTTTAATCATTTCCCATCGGTGCAACACATCTTCAATCCCAATGACCTTCCCTTCCAGCTTTCCGGCCACATACGGAGCAAGTGGTTCCTTAAATTCAAAAGGGGTAATCTCTTCATGGGAAAGAGACGTTTGTGACATTTTCTTTAGTAGGCTTGTATCGCTTTCTGGATGATCGCGTGATATCCCACTTAACAATGGCTTAAATACGCCAAAGTCCATCCTTTCCGCTTTTAAAACAGCTGCAAGTCCACAAGAAATAATGGTTTTCCCAACTCCTGTATCAGTTCCTGTTACAAAAAAACCGTTCATTTGATCATGTTCAGCTCTTTTCCAATTAAATTAAAAGACTTTAACAAGTAATCTATTTCTTTTAAACTATGGTCAGCTGTGACAGTTAACCGAATCCGACTTTCTCCTAATGGTATTGTTGGTGGGCGAATCGCTGGTGCGTATATTCCTTTTTCCAGTAGTCTTTTCGCAAACATGACAGTCTTATGGGTATCTCCAATGATGACAGGTATAATCGGTGTATCGTCCCCCTTCACGGTATAACCCATTTCTTGTAAACTCGTTTTTATCTTTTTTACATTTGAATGTAACAGTTGTCGTTTGTCTTTACTATGTTTAATAATTTCAAAAGCTGTATAGGATGCTGCACAGATGGCTGGTGGAAGAGATGTTTGAAAGATAAACGTTCGAGCATGATTTAATAAAAAGTCAATTAACACCTTCGAGCCACAGACAAACCCCCCCTCTGTACCAATGGCTTTACTTAAGGTACCAATAATCACATCTGGATAGACACCGAAATATTCGCTTGTCCCCCTGCCGTTCTCTCCTAACACACCTGTTGCGTGAGCATCATCAACAATAACGAAGGCATGATAGCGTTTTGCAAGTGACATAATCTTATCAAGTGGCGCAATCGTTCCATCCATACTAAATACACCATCTGTAACAATAAAACGACGCTGACAAGATTCTGTTGCTTTTAACTTTTCTTCAAGATCATCCATATCCACATGGTTATAAATCAATGTGTTGGCTTTTGATAGTCGACAGCCATCAATGATACTCGCATGATTCAATTCATCACTTAAAATAACGTCCCCTTTTTCGGGTAATGAAGAGAGTACACCTACATTCGCTAAATAGCCACTAGAAAACAGCAGGGTTTCCTCGGTTCGCTTAAATTGTGAGATTTTATCTTCAAGTTTTTGATGCCAATTTGTATGACCTGTTATTAACCTAGAACCACTGCTTCCTACTCCAAATTCATGTAGGACCGTTTCTGCTGCATTAACCAATCGTTTATCATTCGCCAGCCCTAAATAATTATTCGATGCAAAGACCAATTGTTTCTCACCATCAATTGTCATCAGTGGAAGAGGCGCCGTTTCCATCGTTCGTACCTTTCGATTTAAACCAGCCTCTTTCGTCTTATCTAATCGATAACTTAGCCATCCATCAAACTTCAACAGCTCTCACTCCATTTGTTACTTCATTAATTGCTTCTTTTATGATCATGACCATAGCTCTCAGATCTTCTCGTGTACTAACTAACGGAGGCATAAACACAACGACATCACCCAATGGTCTCGTTAGCATCCCTAGCTCCCGCATTTTTAAGGTAACCTGATAACCTATTCGTTTTTCAGCAGGAAAGAGCTCCTTTGTTTCCTTTGAGTGAACAAGCTCTATTCCACACATAAAACCAAGTTGTCTGATGTCTCCTACGTGTGGGAGTGATTTTAATTCATTAAGGAGTAAATGAAGATCCTCTGACTTTTTGGCTACCTGTTCTACGATTTTTTCCGATTCAAACAAACGTAAATTTTCAAGTGCAACTGCACATCCAAGCTGATTTCCTGTATAAGAATGACCATGGAACAATGTTTTTAACTTTTCATAGTCATCATAGAATGCCAGGTAGATTTCCTCTGTTGCCAATGTAGCAGCAATCGGCAAATAGCCTCCTGTAATTCCTTTTCCGATTGCCATGATGTCTGGCTGGACACTTTCGTGTTCACACGCAAACATTTTCCCAGTACGGCCAAAACCCGTTGCTACTTCATCTACAATCATTAAGACACCATATTTTGTACAAAGCTCACGTACACCGACCAAGAATCCTTCTGGCATCACAATCATGCCTGCAGCTCCTTGGACAATCGATTCAATTGTAAGTGCAGCAATTTCTTGGTGATTTTCAATCAGTAACTGTTCAAGTGTAGCTAAACATTCATCCCGACACTGGGCAGGATCACCACTCTCAGAACGATATACATAAGGAATGGGTGCCTTAAAACTATTAAACATTAATGGGCCGTATACTTGATGATATAGTGCAATGGAACCAACACTTACGGCACCAATCGTATCGCCATGGTAGCCATTTTGCATGGAGATAAATTTTTGTTTTTCTCGCTTACCTATGTTCTGCCAATATTGAAATGCCATCTTAAGAGCAATTTCCATCGCTTCTGCTCCACTATCTGAATAAAAGGCACGTGTCAACTTTTCAGGACTTATTTCAATTAGTTTTTCAGCAAGCTCCGTTGCTGGTACATTTGTCATCCCTAACAATGTTGAATGAGCAATTTTTCCAAGTTGTTTCTTAATAGCAGCATCTAATTCCTTTTTTCGATGACCATGTACATTGAGCCAAACAGAAGAAAAGCCATCATAATATTCCTTACCATTAATATCTTTGACTTTGATTCCTTCCCCACTTTCAATAATGAAAGGATTTTCATCATAGTCTTTCATTTGTGTGAAAGGTAACCACAGAAACTTTTTACTTTTTTCAATTAATTCTTGTGTCATTCTCTTCCTCCCTTTGAATTAAAACGGGCTGTTTTTCTAAGTAGTGTATGTATGAATTCAGATCTCTTAAGCAATCAACAAAAAAGATCCGACATCCTCGTTCATCTCCGTATTCTTTTAACTTAGTAATGCGTTGATAGCCCAGCTTTTTCGTTGCAACATACCCTGTTATGTATTCAGGATCATCTGACCAGCATAATTCCGCGACAGTAGACGGATGCTCACTCACCTTTGTTGCAAGCACTAGTGCCTCCTTGATTCTGGAGTATTTAGGTATATTGTAGTAGTCAGCCCATTTTTTAAAATTAGTGTTCAACCAGTCCATTCTGGAAACACGTACGCCTTTATCCTTCCGATCATCAATACGTTCACCTGAATGTATATCAATCAAAATAGCGCCCCTAATTCCCGAATATTCAGTCATATTTTTATAGGCTTTTTCAATAATCTTTCTTTCGATGCCAGCCTTCTCTAAAAGCTTTCTACACAATGCTTGTCCCATTTCTACTGATTCCACTTCATTTGTCGCAACCTGTAATGGTTTCATAAATTTAATTGGCTCGTCAATCAGTTCAAATTGGATCTGCATAAAATCCGGATTTCCTCTTGAATGATTTAAACCTTTTTCCAATAAATCATTCACTGCTTGTTTCATATTGCTATAGGTTGAAAGTAGTTCCCCGCCAGAAATATGCTTCCCCCCATGTTTATATGAGCCATTCTTAGCAGCTCTCATTCTTACGCTATAATACTTATCCGCTTCCATACTTTTTGTCCTCTTCCTCATGTAATAACAAAATAACTATTTTTTACCAACACACACTTATATATGTAAACCAAATATAATAATAGGTTAACAATTAAATATTAATATTTTTAATTTATTCTGTCAATTGTTTTTTTGTTACTTAAACACCTTCATGTAAAGTATTTATTTTTACGCTAATTTATATAAAAATCAAACTAATCTAAATTTTCACTAGGAGATCATAAGGGATGAGAAGAAAGTAGGTAACTTAAAACCCTCATAACCTGTTTCACCTGTGTATGTATATTCATTTAAAAAATTTTAAAGTTATTTCATAAAACTTGCCCCCCGTTATCCATTCAAAGTAGACATTCGTATGTTTAAATTTGATAGGACCAACACTTTGATTTTTTCTCCAGAAAAACAACAATAGATTCTAGACATGTAAAAAAGGAGCTGGTTAGTTATTTTGAATGCTTAGACATATGCAACAAATAAGAAGCTTTAAATAAAAAAATAACTTTTATGTATTTTGTTTCATTCGATAAATTATCTTGGAAATACGCGTTTTCAAACTAAAGATTGTCTATACCCAAAAATGGGGAGCCGAAATCGAAAGGGGATTCTTATTAATTAATGAGGGGTGAATTCGGGCTAGAGGGTAGGATAATATGGGTAAAAGATATCCATCAGCTTTTTTTATTAAACAGATGAGTATTTTGCAGAAACTTTTGCTATGTTTTAAGTAGTAATTGGGCTAAATGGAACAGCCATGCGGTAATATGGTAGGTGGTCCTCCTTGTCAGTTCTAGCCTTACTTAACCTAGTTCACTATCAAGAATCCAAGTGGATGCCGTCATCTTATTTGGGGGATTGCCGATAATGACTGTTTCCACGTGTGATGGCACTTCCTATACGGGTGTGATAAAGATAGTTTCCCCTTAAGTACTTTATGGTGCTACGTACCGTCTTAGAGGGACAGTGCGACCGCCGAATTCTATGGAAACTATACCTTAGGAAACCACTACGATTATTGCATCTCCGCCCAAGGGACTTTTCCACCCAAAAACTAAATGAATAATGGGGCTGAAAAGTAAGACTGTCCCAATTTAATACCTTTTAGGACAGCCTCTTTAATTTGAAATTTCTCCATATTCGTTTAAGACATCACACATGACGGCTGAAGGATAGGAATTGCATAGTTTTGCGAGCTCAATTCCAGCTTCAATATGACTTTGTTTTTCCGAAAATACCGTCCTGATGAGCAATAGGGGAAAACTTGACCAGGTCTTTTAAAATCGCTTGACTGTTTGTTTGGATTATTAATCGCTTTTATCGTATCAAAACGTTCAAATGCTGATATCCCTGTTGTTGCCCAGCAACATCCACTGATATTGCATAAGATGGTCAGATATGATCCGTATTAAGCTGAATCTTGAAAAGATAGTTCCATCTTAATAAAGGCTCGTTGCTTTTCAATTCCGACACTAACCATTCCACGACTATTGGTGACCATGATTTCGACTAGTTGTCGCTAAAGCGGGATATTCCCATGCTTCTTCGCAGGTCTTGTTTCTTTTTTCGTCCGTAGCATTTCAAGGGATTCTTTGAGTTTTTTTCGAGTTTCACGGGGGTCGATGACGTCGTCGACCATGCCTCTTGATGCTGCTTGGTATGGATTCGCGAAAGTTTCGCGATATTCAGCGATTTTTTGGGCTCTCGTTGCCGCTGGGTCTTCATTCTGTTCAATTTCTTTCGCAAAGATGATATTCGCTGCTCCTTCAGGTCCCATTACCGCGACTTCTGAGTTTGGCCACGCATAAACCATATCGGCGCCAATCGATTTCGAATTCAAAGCAACATAGGCTCCTCCGAAGGCTTTCCTTAGAATAACGGTAATTTTCGGCACCGTCGCCTCCGAATAAGCGTAGAGAATTTTCGCACCATGACGGATAATTCCGCCATGCTCCTGATTGATTCCAGGAAAGAAACCTGTAACATCTTCAAACGTGATCAAAGGAATATTAAATGAATCACAGAAGCGGATAAATCTGGACAATTTATCGGATGAGTTAATGTCTAATCCTCCAGCCATCACTTTCGGTTGATTCGCGACAATTCCCACACTGTGACCATCAATACGGCCAAATCCAACAACAATATTTTTCGCAAAGTTTTTTTGAACTTGCATGAATTCCCCATGATCGACAACCTGTTCAATCACCTTGCACACATCATAAACCTTTGTTCCTTGAATCGGTACGAGATCAATGATTTCATCGCTCCAGCCATTATCTTGTTCTGCTTCAACAACCGGTGGTTGTTCCGACTGATTTTGTGGCAGAAAGCTAATCAGCTTTCTAACGTCATTTAAAATTTCTGGTTCAGACTCTGCGGTAAAATGTGCAACACCACTTACACTTGAGTGAACACTTGCTCCGCCAAGGTTTTCCGAGGTAATTTTTTCTCCTGTTACCGTTTCAATCACCTTTGGACCGGTAATAAACATCTGACTTGTCTTCTCGACCATAAACACAAAGTCGGTAATCGCCGGCGAATAAACGGCGCCACCAGCACATGGTCCTAAAATAACAGAGATTTGCGGAACGACCCCGGAATAAATCGCATTGCGATAAAAAATATGGCCATAGCCGTCAAGGGCCTCGACCCCTTCTTGAATTCGTGCGCCGCCTGAATCGTTCAAACCAATGATTGGTGCTCCGTTTTTGGCCGCCAAGTCCATAATACGCGAAATTTTCAGCGCATGCGCTTCACCAAGCGCCCCACCGAAAACGGTAAAATCCTGTGAAAACACATAAACAATTCGGCCATGAATTTTTCCGTAACCAGTGACAACTCCCTCCCCTGGGGCTTCGATTTTATCCATCCCAAAGTTTGTGGCTCGATGTTGGATAAATGGATTTAATTCGACGAATGTGCCTTCGTCTAAGAGCAGATCAATCCGTTCCCTAGCGGTTAGCTTACCGCGGTTATGCTGGGCTTCAATCCGGTCGTCCCCTCCGCCTAGCTCAACTTTATACTTTTTATCCATTAACTCATTTATTTTTTCATACATTGTACTCATCGAATTTACTCACCTAGCTTTCTTATAATCTGAATCCCTCAGCGTTGAGCTTCGGAAAGGTTATTTGCCCTTAGGCTGACACAATTCCAGCAACACTCCATTTGTCGATTTCGGGTGAAGAAAAGCGACAAGATTTCCATGGGCGCCTTGCTTTGGCACTTCATTAATTAATTTGACTCCTTGCTCCTTTAAAAACTCCAAGCGCTTGACAGAATTATCGATTTGAAGGGCAATATGGTGAATGCCTTCCCCTTTCTTTTCAATAAATTGAGCAATCGGGCTATCCTCACTGGTCGCCTCTAGCAGTTCCAAGCGGGTTTCTCCTATTTCCAGGAAGGCGACACGAACCTTCTCACTTTCCACTGTTTCGTACCCTACGCATGTTAACCCAATAAACTCCGTGTAAAATTGAACCGACTTCTCTAAGTCCTTAACGGCAATCCCAATATGTTCAATTTGTTTTGGTGGTTTAACCGACATTTTCCCGTCCCCTTTATTACTTTTAATGGTCGTTATATGTTTTCAATAACTGTTTTGCTGCCATTGTTGCTGAAACTTCCCCGTTAATAACTACTGTTTCAATTCCCGGCAGGGTCCTTTTTATTTCTGATTTGTTATAAAAGCTTGACCGCAAGTAATCCTCAACCATCGTATACATCCAGTCAAGCGTTTGTTTCTGCCGCCTCCTGCCAAACACACCAGACACAGTTGTTTTCTCTTTGAAATCATTAATCAACTGCCACATTTCTGCCATTCCTTCCCCTGTGAAAGCAGAACAGGTATAGGCCTTAGGTGCCCATCCTCCTGTAATTGGCTGTAAAAAATGCAGAATCCGGTTAAATTCCGTTTTTGCGGCTAAAGCGCGCTGTTTATTTTCACCATCGGCTTTATTGACGAAGATCGCATCAGCCAGCTCCATTATCCCTTTTTTAATCCCCTGAAGTTCATCTCCGCCCCCGGTCAGCATAATCAATAGAAAGAAATCGACCATCGAGCGGACCGTCACTTCATTTTGGCCGACGCCAACGGTTTCAACGATGATCACATCATAACCTGCCGCTTCACAAATGAGCATGGTCTCCCGTGTTTTACGATTGACTCCGCCTAAGGTTCCTCCTGTTGCTGATGGCCGGATGAAGGCATTAGGATTTCGCGACAGTAATTCCATTCTTGTTTTATCACCAAGAATGCTTCCACCTGTAATGGAACTGCTTGGATCAACTGCGAGGACAGCCACCTGATTTCCTTGATTACAGAGCATCGTTCCAAAGGTCTCGATCAACGTGCTTTTCCCCGCACCAGGCACACCGCTGATTCCAATACGAATCGACTTTCCGGTGTACGGAAGGAGCTCTTTCAACACTTGTTGTGCAAGCTCCATATGGGCCGGGTGGTTGCTTTCAACGAGCGTAATTGCTTGGCCGATGACCGTCCGATTCCTGGAAAGGACACCTTCAACATAGTCACTGACGTTTAACCGGCGCCGGCGAGGGGAGAGTGGGACGGTTGGCGCTTTTGCCTGCTTTTCATCCGTTGAAATCCCCTTCACTACACGGGAAGCATATTCACTTCCCCCGCCTTCCGGGAACCATTCCGGCTTTATCTTATTGTTATCCATGATTACATCTCATCCTCAAGTCGGCGGTTAATTTCTTCCAATACTTTTTGCGCCGCAACAGGGATCACAGTACCTGGTCCAAAAATTGCTGCAGCCCCATTTTCTTTGAGATATTCATAGTCTTGTACAGGAATGACCCCGCCGGCAACGACAACGATATCTTCACGACCAAGCTTCGTCAATTCTTCGATTAATTGAGGCAATAAAGTTTTATGTCCAGCAGCTAGGGAACTCATACCGATGACATGCACATCATTTTCAACGGCTTGCCTTGCTGTTTCCTCCGGCGTTTGGAAAAGCGGACCAATATCGACGTCAAATCCCAAATCGGCAAAGGCCGTAGCAATCACTTTTGCGCCGCGGTCATGGCCATCCTGACCCATTTTTGCAATCATGATCCTTGGACGTCTGCCTTCCTGTTGTTCAAATTCAGCGGCCATTTCTCTTATAACGGCTACTTGTTCGTTCTCGCCAAATTCTGCACTATAGACTCCAGAAATCGAACGTATCACCGCTTTATGACGACCAACCACTTCTTCATAAGCGTCCGATATTTCTCCAAGACTTGCTCTTGCCCGAGCGGCCTCAATCGCTAAAGCTAACAGATTGCCTTCCCCAGTTTCAGCCGATTTTGTGATCGCCTCAAGGGTTGATTTCACTAATGTCTCATCACGATTGCCGCGTAATTCTTCTAATCTACGAAGTTGTGCTTCGCGAACCGCGGTATTGTCTACTTCAAGAATTTCAAGCGGATCCTCTTTTTCAAGCCGATACTGATTGACGCCAATGATCAATTCTTTCCCCGAATCAATTTGTGCTTGGCGACGAGCGGCGGCTTCCTCGATTCGCATCTTCGGTAATCCTGTTTCAATTGCTTTCGCCATCCCGCCAAGTGACTCAATTTCTTGAATATGCTCCCAAGCACGGTCGACAAGTTCCTTTGTTAACGATTCGACGTAATAAGAACCTCCCCATGGGTCCACGACGTTACAAATTCCTGTTTCATCCTGTAAAAACAATTGCGTATTCCGGGCAATGCGTGCGGAAAAATCCGTTGGCAGCGCAATTGCTTCGTCAAGTGCATTCGTATGAAGCGACTGTGTATGGCCCAATGCTGCTGCCATTGCCTCCACACAGGTCCTTGTGACATTATTAAACGGATCTTGCGCGGTCAGACTCCACCCCGAAGTTTGACTATGAGTGCGGAGTGCCATCGTCTTTTCATTTTTCGGATTAAACTGTTTCATGAGTTTCGCCCAAATCATCCGTCCGGCCCTCATTTTCGCCACTTCCATAAAATAATTCATGCCAATCGCCCAGAAAAATGATAGTCTTGGCGCAAATGTATCAATATCCATGCCCGCCTTTATCCCTGTGCGAACATATTCCAAGCCATCCGCCAATGTATAAGCCAGCTCAATGTCTGCTGGGGCACCCGCTTCTTGCATATGGTAACCAGAAATACTAATGCTGTTGAATTTCGGCATATGTTTGGATGTATATTCAAAAATATCGGCAATAATTTTCATTGAAGCTTCTGGTGGGTAAATATACGTGTTCCGGACCATATATTCTTTTAAAATATCATTTTGAATGGTTCCGGTAAGACTCGCTTGCTCAACCCCTTGCTCCTCAGCGGCAACTATGTAAAAAGCCATGATTGGCAGAACCGCACCGTTCATCGTCATTGAAACCGACATCTGATCAAGTGGAATCCCATCAAATAGTACCTTCATATCGAGAATCGAATCGACAGCCACACCTGCTTTTCCCACATCCCCGACTACACGAGGGTGATCAGAGTCATATCCTCTATGCGTTGCTAAGTCAAAGGCAATCGAAAGTCCCTTCTGTCCGGCTGCAAGATTTCGGCGATAAAAAGCATTACTTTCTTCAGCAGTTGAAAATCCGGCATATTGGCGAATTGTCCAAGGCTTTGTGACATACATCGTTGGATAAGGTCCGCGCAAGTATGGGGCCATCCCGGCTACATAATCAAGATGCTCCATCCCCTCCAAATCCTTTTCCTCATAGAAAGGCTTTACAGAAATTTTTTCCATCGTCAGCCATGCATCTTGTTCGAATGAAGTTTGAACCATTTGCTTCCCTTTTAGAGATGGAGCGTTTTCATTATAGGCAATTGTCGTAAAATCTGGTTTTCTACTCATTGTCCAATCCCTTTCCGCTGTTGAAGGTCAAACAGCACTTGATAACAATTTGATTTCATATGGATCCATTCATCTACCCCAGCTTGCTTGAACAATTCTGCATGTTCGGAACTTGGGGAACCAGCTAATAATAACGTTAGCTCCGGATTCATCTTTTTCAGTTCGCCTGCAAGCGTTGGGACCATATCGGCATAGACGTCATCATGAGAACAAATGACAACAATCGAAGCTTCCGATTCTACCGTAGCCTGAACAGCTTGATCTACCGTTTCAAAGCTGTTATTTGAAAGAACCTCAAAACCGCCGACTTCAAAAAATACCGTTGCAAAATCCGCCCTTGGCTTGAACTGTGCAAGCTTACCGAGATTAGCTAGGAACACCTTTGGATAAAAACCATACGTGTCTTTATAGCTTTCAGCACGTTCCCGTAAGGAGTCAAATTGTTCTGATGCTCGGCGGGCAGGCAACGCTTGGATGCTTGGTACATCTGGATTATTTTGGTGAATAACATCCATCACTTCCCCAATGGTGAGCCTTTGACGAAATACGTTTAAGAAACTTTCTAGGTTTTGTTCGGCTCCCAATCGCTGAAGCAACGTTTCCTTCCCTTCTGGAGAGGCGGTCTCCCGGTACGAGCGTACCTCTTTGCAACGTACTTCATAAACGGATTCCGCATTCTTAGAAAGCTTTTTTTCTGTTAAATTCGGATACATATTTGTTCCGACCAAGCGTTCTTTGCGGTGGGCGATATTGGTAAATCGCTGATTCGCGATCGCATTTATTTGTTCCTGAATCTCGCCCTTCTCAAGAGAATTGAACATACCACTGCTCGCTTCAATTTGCTGGAATAACTGCCAAGCCTGTTTGGCAAGTGAATCGGTAAGGGATTCCACGTACCAAGACCCACCTGCAGGATCTGCCACTTTTGAGAGGTGTGCCTCTTTATCTAAAATAATTTGCGTATTTCGTGCGATTCTACGGGAAAATTCATCAGGTGTTCGAACGGCTTCATCAAACGGTGACACATGAAGACTATCTGCCCCGCCAATAATAGCCGCGAACGACTCTGCTGTTCCTCGCAGTATATTTACATACGGATCGGATACTGTTTTTGTCCAGGAAGATGTGCGCGCGTGAATGGACATTTTCAGCTCTTCTTCCTTTCCGCCAAATGAAGCAACAATATTTGACCAAAGGAGGCGTGCCGCACGCAGCTTTGCAATCTCCAAAAAGACATTGGACCCAACGGAAAAGGTAAAAATCATGCTTTGGGCCACATCTCCGATCGACAATCCCCTGTTCTGCATTTCCCGGATATATTCCACCCCTGTTGCCAATGCAAATGCCAATTCCTGCGCTGCATTTCCGCCAGCTTGGTGATAAGTGTCAGCCTGGATTAGAATCGTCTTTAATTCCGGCGTTTCGCCTTTGGAACATAAGGTGAGTTTTGCCATCCATTCATACGCTTTTTGCAGCGAAATTGGTAAAGTTCCTTCCTTTGCCAAAGTCCCCAACGGATCCATTCCCACACAACCGCGCAGCTGACGGATATCCATTCCCGCCTGCCTTGCCTCGGCAACAATCATCGAATAGACAGGGAGTCCCACCATCCCCGCTTGGACAAAGAGTGGAGTTTTTTCAAGGTTGATTCCCTCAAGGGCTTTTTTGACATCCTCTAGAGAACTAATAGAGACCCCTTTATCCCCTACGCATTCCGGTGCTGCTTGATCCGGATCCTTTCCCAATGCTGAAGCACGGTCAAGAACAAGATTTACCATCGTCTGGCCCCGGGTTAAGTCGATTTTTACCGCCTCATTAAATTCAGAAGGTGTGCCATAAGGCAGCTCTTGACTGACCTCCCACGGTTTTCTTTGTTCTCCTATTTCCCTTGTTCCGCGTACAAATGGAGCGGTCCCGAGTGATGAGGAAAGGTGAGAAATTCCGATTACATCCTCTTTTGTATACATTGGTTGGATGGCAATCCCTTCGTACGTCGTTGTAACAAGCTTCTCTTCAAATGACGCCCCTTTTAACGCCTTAACCGCCGCTTGTTTCCACTCATTAAAAGAAGGAGCTGGGAACTCAGCGAACCCACTATTTTCTTTATTTAGCTTTTCTTTTTCATCCATATTTGCATTTATTATCATTAGGGATCCCTCTTTCATCTAGGAAACTATCATCCTATTCTGGTTTCACAAGGAACAGTGTTTGGCCGTGCTCGACTAAGTGGCCATTTTCAACTAAAATATCGACAATCTCGCCGCTAACTTCCGCCTCAATCTCATTAAATAGCTTCATTGCTTCAAGAATACAAACGACGGTGGAAGACTCAACCTTGTCGCCGATTCTCACAAACGGGCTGGCATCAGGCGATGGGGCATTGTAAAACGTCCCAACCATTGGTGAAACGACTTTCTTTAAACTTGGATTATCAGTATTAACTGGTTTCGGACGTTCTTCTTGAACAGACTTCGCTGTTTCTTTTTTCATTGAGGCCGGTGCCTCCTTAATAGCTACAGCAACAGGTTCCTGCTTCATGCTTGGTTTTACGGTTTCGATAGTTTCATTGCTTAATTGAATCGTTGCTCCTGCTTGCTTTTTTAAAAAAATATTGGATTCTGATCCTTCTAGTTCGACTTTCATTTCCTCAAGCGCTGATTCTTCAAACAACTTAATCATTTCTCTAATTTCATGCATTTTCCACATGGACTTTCGCTCCTTTTTTCAATGGGTTTAATCCTCAATTTTAATCGGATGTAATTCTAGAAATTTCGTATTAAAATCGCCTTTAACAAAAGCTTCATGCTCCAATAATTGCAGATGGAACGGAATCGTAGTTTTAATCCCGCTGATCACAAATTCTTCTAATGCACGCTTCATTCGTTGAATCGCTTCATCACGGTCCTTTCCCCAAACAATAATTTTCGCTACCATCGAATCATAAAATGGAGAAATCTGATAACCTGGGTAAACGGCACTATCGACCCGGACGCCGTACCCGCCTGGTGGAAGATAGACCTCTACTTTTCCAGGAGATGGCATAAAGTTCTTTGCAGGGTTTTCTGCATTAATGCGGCACTCAATCGACCAACCATTAATCTGTACATCCCTTTGTTCAAATGAAAGCGGGTTCCCGGCAGCGACAGAAATTTGTTCTTTAATCAAATCAAATCCTGTTACCATTTCCGTAACCGGGTGCTCAACCTGGATGCGGGTATTCATTTCCATAAAATAATATTGGCCATGTTTGTCTAATAGGAATTCAACGGTTCCGGCACCATGGTAGTTAACGGCCTTAGCCGCAGCAACAGCTGCCTCTCCCATTTTTTCACGGAGTTCCTGATCAAGAGCTGGGGATGGCGCTTCCTCTACAAGTTTTTGGTGGCGGCGTTGGATCGAACAATCACGCTCCCCTAGGTAAACCACATTTCCGTATTGATCGCCCATAATTTGAATTTCTACATGACGGGGCTCTTCCAAATACTTTTCTAAATAAACACCGGGATTGCCAAATGCGGTTTCAGCTTCTTTCTGCGCTTGGCGAATCGCTTTTCTCAATTCATCCTCATCATTCGCAACCCGCATACCTTTTCCACCACCACCTGCTGTGGCCTTGACAATCACCGGATAACCGATTGTTTTAGCAACTTTTACTGCTTCTTCTATATCGTCGACGAGCCCCTCTGTACCCGGGACAGTCGGAACACCGGCACGTTTCATCGTTTCCCTTGCCACCGCTTTCGCACCCATTTTATTAATCGCTTCGGCATCCGGTCCGATGAAGGTCACATCTTTTCGTGCACAGAATTCTGCGAAATCAGCATTTTCCGCTAAAAATCCATATCCAGGATGAATGGCATCCACATTGGATACCAAGGCAACACTCATGATATTGGTCATATTTAAATAACTATCTTTTGACGCAGTCGGCCCGATACAAAAACTTTCATCGGCCAATTTTACATGAAGGGCTTCTTTATCTGCCTCGGAGAAGACGGCCACGGTTTGAATCCCCATTTCTTTACATGCACGAATGACACGAACAGCAATTTCTCCACGATTAGCAATCAGTACTTTTTTAAACATTCGACCTTCCCCCTTAGCTTTTTAACTTCACCAAAAATAGCGGTTGTCCGTATTCCACGACCTCGCCGTCTTCCACAAGAAACTCGACCACTTCTCCCTCTACATCGGATATGATTTCCTGATCCAGATCTAACTTTTCCACTTTGCAATGACCTATAATAGTACCTTTTGTGGTATGGTCGCCGACGGTTACATACGGTTGGCCACCTCGTCCAGCGGAGGAAGCGAATACACCGATTACAGGCGAAACAATTTGGTGCAAGGCTACCTCAAATCCCTCATCTTCTATATTTGGCACAACCCGTGCTGAATTTTGAGGTGCCTGTTCCAATGTGTTAGCCGCCTCGTTGAAGGCCGTTTGAACGGTTTCTTCTGTGAATCCGGAGATTTTTGAAATCTGTTTTATCATCGTAATTCTGACTCCATTATTTTTTAAGCTAAATTCTTGAATGGAATTCTCGCTGACTAATCTAATCATTTCTCGTAGTTCAAGCATTTTTATCATAAATAAACACTCCTGCCAGTTTGTTTTCGACATACTTTCAAATCTCAATGAATGGAAACACGACGATGAAGATCCGTTGAGCTCAAGTTTGCTACTAAGACCAACTAGTTGGTCTTTGATGACAAAAAAACTTTTTAATGTGTTGAAGGTTAGTCCTTTTTAACGAGACCAACTAGTTGGTCTTTGTGATAAAAAAAAACTTTTTTATGTGTTGAAGGTTAGTCCTTTTTACAAGACCAACTAGTTGGTCTTTGATGATAAAAAAACCTTTTTAATGTGTTATAGGTTAGTCCTTTTTAACGAGACCAACTAGTTGGTCTTTGATGATAAAAAAAACTTTTTTATGTGTTGAAGGTTAGTCCTTTTTAACAAGACCAACTGTAGTCTTTGATGATAAAAAAACCTTTTTAATGTGTTAAAGGTTAGTCCCTTTTTAACGAGACCAACTAGTTGGTCTTTGATGATAAAAAAAACTTTTTAATGTGTTGAAGGTTAGTCCTTTTTAACAAGACCAACTAGTTGGTCTTTGGTGATAAAAAAACCTTTTTAATGTATTGAAGGTTAGTCCTTTTTAACGAGACCAACTAGTTGGTCTTCGAATTAAACTAACCCTTTTACATGATCCTGAATCAAACTAAGACCTTTAAAGGATACCTTCAAACAGGCCAAATCCTGACCAACTAGCATCACTATTTCTCTTTAGAACAACTGAGTTTTAAAGTCTTGCGGATAGGACTTCAGAAAGAACTTTGAAAATTCCGGATTTTCCCTCGCTTCCTCAGTCAATAATGAATGCAAGATAAAATCGGCATACATGTCTGCAATTTCTTCAATTGAGTATTGACCATCCTGTTTATACCACTTATAGGTCCAGTTCACCATTCCGAAAATAGCCATCGAAATAATAGGGACTGGCAGGTCTCGAAATTCACCGCAATCCATTCCATCCTGAATCACCTTAAACATTAATTGTTTATATTGATCCCTTTTTATCTTAATGTCATTAATGTATTCAGGAGCGAGATACATGTACTCTTCATAGAACACCGTTACTTCTGATTTATAAAGTTCAATCATGGAAACAAACGACTTAATGATCGCGTGGAGTCTCTCCGTCGGCGTATCCCACTGTTCGTTTGCTTTTTTCCCTTGTTCTAAGACATAGGAAATAAAATGGTCATGGATAAGATAAAGCAATTCATCTTTTGACGTGAAATTGTGATAAAATCCACCTTTCGAAGTCTTACTTTCTTTCACAATCTGATCAACAGTCACCTTGTGAAAGCCTTTTGCTTCAAACATGCGCAGCGATGTTTCTATAATTCGATCTCTTAATGATTTTTCAGCCATTTAAATTCACCCCAGTGTATTTTATCATACCCCCTAAGATGCAACTATTTTTATTTTCTAAGTACACAAATGATATAAATACTTTGAAAATTGTAATTATTATTCCCCATAGTATAAACAATTGATACAAAAGTTGCAAATACTTTTGCAATTATTAAAATAACACCTAACTGATTTTCATTAAGCTGCTGTACATATGCATTGAATTGAGTTAATACCTCGTAGGAATCCGCTTTGAAAAATTTCTCGGCCGGTATATACCATAACGGACTATTTTCCTTTAAAGGATCCGAGTCAAAATAAAAGGTTTATTCGCAAGATTTTAACCGATTCATTCATAATAGAATTCAAAATGTAACCTCCCATTAACAGCTCCTACCCTATTTGTTTTTCAATCGTTCCTTCTCCTTTTCACATTACTCCAATAGGGGATACCAGCAAGTTCAACATCCGCTTTGGGCAATTTACCTCGACTGTAATACACATTTAATTTCCGCTTATCATAATTCAATCCATGTTCCGATATGAAGTCAGCAAACTGCTTTTGATTAAAATAATCAGCCAGCGTTTCTCGAGGAATGGAAAAAGTTGGTTTTTGAATTAAATACGTATCCTCTCTAAAGAACTGAGTCATTAACTCTAATGCAAAAATTCAAGCCATTCATTCTCTAAATGGTGATACAATAATCCGATATTAAAACTTTCCTGTTCAGGTGCTTCAAAATACCAAGTTAATCTTAAGAATACCTCGTCAACTTCTTTTAATCCCTTCATTGCTTCTTCCATTGTTAAAATGTTCCCATTAGCCTTTAATTTACCTTTAAAATTCGGAAACTTTTTTGATTCCCATGTAGTGGAATGGAAATATTGTGTATGTCACATTTTTAGTAGAATGATAGACAAATTCACCAGCCACGGAACGTTCAATCACCATAAAGCAGAAATTAATGATATCCTTTTTTTCTCTAAATACGGGAAGACTAAATCCCCCGGCTTTATTTGATCTTCAGGATCCGGCTTCGTTTTGTTGTACTGCGCTTGAGCTGTCCCATACAAATTAATACCGACTTGTGCAAAGGCATATTCAAGCAATCCTGAGCACCATGCTTCCATTTTCATCGTTGTAGTAACGTAAAACATGTTCAATATAGTTTACATCACCATAACGGTACCATCCTGTCTTTGCTGCCATCATGCTACTAAACTGGATAGCTACTTCTTTTGAATAGCCCCCACGATCTAAAGCATATTCAATAAATCCACTTCCGAAGTTATATGCCTGTAAAGCTATGTAAATATCACCTTTAGCTTGCTTCATTACTTCCGCAAAATATTTCACGCCAATCTGAATAGAGTATTCAGGGTCAGTAATAGTTCCAGGTGGAAGTCCGATCGATTCGGAAGACTGCATAACATCTAAGTGCCGTCCACCTTGAATAAGTGCCATAATGAGCCCGACATATTCACCCATTCCGTTTTCTTTCGCATACTTCTGAATTAACGGCTCGTATCGTATAACTTCAGCTGACACTTGCGCCATTCCACCGGCCACTTCTCCAGACATTTTAGATTCAAACTGGTTCTCACCGCCCAAGCCGATTGAAACAAACAAAGCAACTCCGAAAAGAAAAGTGAGAAGGAGAAAAATGCCTGTAAGAATCCATGTAATAGGGTTTTTAAGAATAGCAATGGTTCCGACGACTTTTGGACCTTTCTTCAAAACTCCCTGCATGTGATCTCCTTTCTATAGGGCTTGGACGTTATTATCATAGAGATTATTAATGAACCGAATGTATCAAAACACTTTTTCCATAACATTTGTGATTCATTTTTATTCTTCAGATTCATGGTTCCTGCTCTTTGATTGTTTGGATGTTTTAGAAGATGAGGTTGTTTTTCTGGCATCGATTTGCTGCTGAGCTTCCCACTTTGTTAAGTATTTCGCAGATTCTTTTGTAGCTGCTACTTCTTTTTGACTTTCCATTCGCGCAGCCGGATCTCGATGGGAAGAAGGTGGCTTTTGACGGTTGGTTGTTCCAGCTACAGGTTTTTCAGAGGTCTTTACACCTTCCGCATTCGGGTTCCGAGCTTCCGAAACTGTACGGTTTGGAGTTGTTTGACCAGAAACAGAACTTTTTGAAGTACTCTCATCTTTTTCTTTTTTGTAATGATTTAAATTTACAATGGCTGCTCCGGCATTTCTGGAAGCTGATCGAGTGGTAGATTCATCATCGACTGCTGCTGTGGCTGTTTTTTCATCTTTACTCATAGCCAATTTTGCTGCTGTCCCCTTACTTTGTTCCCCTTCTCCAATCAGACTTCGTTTAGCTGATTTCGGTCCTGTGACTTGTGATTGCCCCATCCCTGCCTTAGTTGGAGAATCAAAAGATTTTTCATTTTCACCATTCTGACTATTTAGAAAACCTCTTACCATTCCACCTGCTAAATAAGACCCTTGCGTTATGCGCTTTAATCCTTTATAGCTATTTTCCCCAGCCTCACCGATTGAGCTTGTGGTCGAATATGCCATGCGTTCAACCATATTCCTGCCTTGAATCATTCCAGCAGAAGCAACCTCAAAAATTTCAGAACGGAATTTAAACAGTCCCCAAATGGTAATGAAAATTAAGAAAACTACAAAAGCATATCCCTCTACTCCACTCGTTACTTTAATAGATTCATAGAGCAATGTAACAAGTCCCGTAATAACCGCAATCAAAAGCACTAATCCTGCTTTCATCAAGAGTACACCCATCAGCTTTTTCCCGTGATTTAAGGCCGTTTCGCTATAAGATGGAATTAATGAAAGAACCAATGGAATAGCCGTAAAAATAACCAATGCCAAAAACCATACTTGAAGCAAAAACTTAAAGATTCCTAATAACAGGACCGGAATAGATAGTGCAATATTTGAAAGGATAGTGACAATTAGGTGACCAAACCGTTCACCGCTAAAATCGGGTGACATTTGCTTGTTGTCAAAGTTAGAAACCTCATCACGAACAATAATTTTTCTTTTTTCTTTACCTTCAGCTGAATACGGCTTAATTTCTAAAAGACTATCGACCCTATTGGGATTTTCACTAACAACTTCCGTTTCCTTTGTTGAACCGTAATTTAAAAGTAAATATGGACGTTTAATCATGAGATTAAACAATTGATTTACCAGTACCGCAATTCCTTCTTTCGAATCATAGGCAGCGTTACTATTAAACTCATCAGAACTAACTAACACATTTACTGAGCTTGCGATCCCTTCTAGTTCCGCTCCTCGATCATTGAGCCATTTAATGTTTCCTGTCGCATCAGAGTAAAACCAAAACATAAGGACCATGATCACCAAAGCGCCAATAATGGCTTCTACCGCATAGCCAACCTGCTGATTTACAAAATAGCGCCATGCTGCTATTCCTCCAACTATTACGACAAACAAAGATAAGAAAGTCCCTGACATAATCTCATAGATTCGTTTACTCATAATTCCTGCTTCATCAACTATTTGACTAATTAAATCAAATGTCATCAACTCGTTAACGGAATAAAGGGTGAAACTAGCAATAGTCTTATTAAATCCCCACATTCCCTGATTAATAGAATGCAATGATAGTTATGGAGTGCTCGGAAGGTGTGTAATATCCATATAAGCCTACTCTGTCTAAGGTCTTTTCTGTAATCGAAAGCTCTTCATTAAATTTGTTTTTTAAATGCTCATAGATTATTTCTGCAAAATCACTCGACTCTACCTTATCTGGAACTATGGGATTAAACAGGAGGGTCATTCCTTCGGTCTGTTGGATGTCATAAACGGGTACAGCTCGAAACCCAACGATTTCCGATACCTCTTCCAATTCATTTTGACCTGTATCATTTTCTTTTTCTTCTTTAAACTTCTTCTGGATCGGCGTAAGGATCTTAACAATAATTAGTATGGTTTGACTAACGATTCATACCTCTTTGCCGTTTTTTCTTCTTGTTTTTATGCTGCTGCTCGAATTCATCTTCCCTCCATTTACGATCAGCTTCACGGATGGCACTTTCGAGGATAGAGAAGAAATCGGAACCATTCGCTGGGAGGTAAGGTTTTGAATACCATGTAAAGGTGTTAGAAGTTTCAGATCGTGATTCTTCCACAATATCAAACGATTGAACATCGAACACGCTGCGAAGTTGATCAATTCTCTCAGGACCAATTTCATCAGCAAACCTCATACATTCATGATAAAACATATTCATATAAGACTGGTTATTGATTTGGAAATCAGGATAATCATTAAGTAAAAGTTCCCTATATTGATTTTGAATCGCTCTCTCATCTTTAGTATTCATTCGATACAAGGAGAAAATAATTTTATGCTGGTCTTCTTTCGAATACTTTCTTGGAGGGGATGAAAAATCTTCAGGCATAATGGTGCTTCCAAAATACTCTTCGGCCATGACAAAGAATTCCTTTTGTTCAAGGGTCAAATAATCTCGTCCATCCCAATGAGGATACAATTCTTCAAGCTGATAATCATAAAGCAGATCCATTAAATCTAACGATTGGTTCATGTTTTCTTTTTGTTTTAATAAAAACTGCATTTTCTTTAAATCTTTATCAGAAGCATTTTTTATGGTAGATGGATCAGCAAAGTTAACTCCATTTTTCAACCGTAAGTGTTCGAATTGTTTCTCTACATTTTGTATTTCTTCCTGCAAGAATAAAACGAATTGTGGTCTATTATTCAATAAAACATCCAGGTCTTTTTCAATTTGCTTCCTTTCTAATTCATTAAAGACCTTTTCTATATCCTTATTGCTTAACATTTTATTTTGAGAAACCGTTGTTTCAACCACTTCAATTATTTGATCTTTAGTTAGTTCATCTTTCTTTAGATCTGGATAATATTTTTCTAAAAATCGTTTGGCTTCCCTTTCTAGAATATTTTCAGCTTGGTTTAATACATCTGTTTCTATTTCAATCCAGTTTAATTTTTTATACTTTTCTATTGAATCTTGACTAAATTCAAGTCGAGATTTCCACTTTTCCAACTGTAATCTTCGAGTGTTAATATTTTCATAATTCACAAATAATCTTAAGGATTTAGCAGATTCACGTAATTGTTTTTTTTCTAAAGGAGTAAATCGACGAACAAACTTTTCAGTTCTTTCTTTAATCTGTTTTTCTTTTTTCGCTTCTGCCAATTCAATAACGGTTTTGTTGTACTCTTTTCGGTCATTATTTATTTGAATTCGATCGGATTCTTTTCCTTCCCTCTGCATCTGTCTCGCAATGAAACCCTCGTGAATAGTTGGAAGTATTTCAATCCCTCTATCTTTATTTGATAAATGAGTGATTCTATCAGAAAAACCATTTTTCTCTAAAAAACGATTGGCATATTGCGCCCACTGTTCTCTCCAATACATCAGTTTTTCTTTTGTGTTCCAATCAGTTGTATGTACAGCTTTTACCTGTTTGTTTCCATCAATCATTTCTTTCACTTTCGTTTGTTTATTTCCCCATGTTCCATCTTTATTAAATGGACGAATGGTTAACATTACATGAAAGTGAGGGTTTTCTTGATCATCCCGATGAATTGATAAATCAGCCACCATCCCATCTTTTACAAAAACCTCTTTACAAAACTCAATGGCTAATTGTTCTTGTTCTTCATGGGATAATTCTTTTGGCAAAGCTACATTAATTTCACGAGCAAGCTGAGCATTCCATTGTTTTTCTTTTTTCTCCACTTCATTCCATAATTGCTGGCGATCATAAACCCATTGAGGTGCATGATTAGGCGCAAGAATATGAGTAATCGGTTTCACTTTCCTTTTGTAAAACTTCTCCTCACTCGTTCTTTCATCTATCAGTCTATCACCAGAACGATAGGCAGCCGCCGCTATGGTGTTTTGTTGTTTTTTTCTTGAAATGATCTGATTCGAAAAATGATAGATTGCCATTGTCATAGTCACCCCATTTTCTTTTAATTACATGAGCGAAGCGAATTTTTCAGACGCCTCACGAAATTAGTTCCTTAAAAGAAGGAGCTAACGCACCATATCACGATAGTGGTATATAAGTGCGCCCTTAATTTTATTTTCGGGATTATTGTATCACTTCCCATAATTTGGGTCAAATGCTATAATATAGTAAACTACCCAAATGAGGTGCAGACCGTGGCAAAACAAAATACAAAAGAGCAAATAATAAGTATTGAAGAACAAATTAAAAAACTAAAAGAAAAACAAAAACGTATTTTGATTGATTCTCAAAAAAACATTGGAAAGTATTTAATGGAAACATGGGGAGTCGAAGACGTTACCGAAGCAAAGGAGTTAATCGATGTATTTAAGGAACAATTACATTCATATAAAGAGGTATCTTCATCTAACGAAGGGGAAAAAAAACAAGAAAGTAACCTGTCATAAAAACCTTTAAGGTGATGATGAACGTGTCCAGTGAAGAAGTCCGTAAACTTGATGATAAAATAAAAGTTTTAGAACAAAAAAAGAAAGCACTAGAATACAAAATTACAACTGAAGATCGTCGAGCAAGAACTAGAAGATTGATACAAAAAGGTGCACTCTTTGAAAAGTACTTAGAAAATGAAAATGTGTCTCTACTGGAAACAGAATTATTGCTAAAAGTTTTAGCTGATTTCAAGAAAAAGAATAGCGATTATGTCAGTCGACAAATTCAAAAAATAATGGAAAATACAGAGGCCAACGAATCAAAAAAATCTAATTAAAGCACCCAGAGTGATGAGTGCTTTATATTTAGGGTTGAAAGCCCACTAGATACTCCTTGATGGGAGAAAAAAATAAAGTGATAGAAACATTTTATTTTTTTGTCTTTATTCTTTTTTTCTTTTAATCTTGAAGATTGTTGGCTCGTTCTGTATGGCGGCGATAGCCGTAAATGAGGCAGGAACCTAGGGAATATTGGCTAAGAATGAGACTTATAGTCCGTGGGTATCGAACCATTTAATACCGAAGCACATATGGACTGTAAAGAAAGACGGATTTTACTTTCTTTACAGTCCGTAGTGCTGCCACCAGAAGTAGCTTTTAAACTTAGTAAAAATTTTTATTTTTAGCATTCCTTTTAACCAATCTCATGTAAGAAAATTCATCTTTAAAGTTAACTATAGGTTGATAACGGTCACTCATAAACGCGGGCTTATGAATATACATTTATATCTAGGTGATTGGTTTAAAAATGGGGTGTAACTCTGTGAAGGTTTACTTTTGTATGTTTAGTACTAAAAAAACTCCTAAACGAAGTCCCTTTTGACTATACAACCCTTATAGTTAAATCTTTACTATCTCATTTAAGGCATCTAAAATTTTCACGCAATCGATCCGTCCTTTTCTCACTTATTAATTCTTTAAAACATTTTCCCATCCGATAATAGATCTCACTAAATCATCTTTCCAAAGTTCCCTTTATTCTTTTGAAAAAGATGATGACATGATTCCGTAAATTTTATCATTTCAAAATTACGGTGAATTTTTACTTTCTTCTGCATCAAAAATGAAACCACTGATTGTCAAACCAATATTGGTTTATATTTCTATTAGTATCGTTTTCCCCTAAATAAGGCTAGAATAAACCGTATATTATAAAAGGCAAATCCTAATAATGTAAAACATTCGTAAGTAACATCTTATGAGAATAAGCTGGTATTAATAATCTTCTTTCTTACCGTTGTAATTGGAACGATCCCTAATAATATTTAAGAACGGAAACAAAAAAATAGAAACATTTGCTTCAGAAAATGCTTTCCTTTCTCCCTTGAATAAACCTCAAAAGGTTAGGTTGCTTTTAGCAAGCATCAAGCAGGCTCGATGCCTGCTTTTAATCAAGAAAAAACGGACGTTTTTTCTTCCTTTCGTAACCCTGCACCAGCTGTAGATCTAGCCGATGTAGTTCCTTCTATAGATTTATTTTCTCTAGTATTTTTTCAGCATCCCTGGCATTCGCAAAATAATCACTGCAACCATTATAAGGAAGGATGGTTCAACTTGTATAGGCCTTCCCATCCTAAATAATAGCCCGCAACTGATTTCATAACCTTTAAGTAACTTTTTATTATATTCTCGTTCACAATGCTTTTTCTTTTTATACAAAGGGGCAAAGCCCCTTTGTTATTTTCCTAATTTTATAGATAACCTTTTTCTTTTAGGCTGATGTGTTTTCCTGTATGGGTGACAATCACATGGTCAAGGACATCAATTCCTATAATTTTCCCGGCTTCTGCAAGTCTCCTAGTCACCTCAATGTCTTCTTTGCTCGGTCTTGGGTCTCCGCTTGGGTGCTGGTGGCTGACAATAATGGATGCCGCATTATTAAGAATGGCACATTTCATAACATCCCTAGGGTGAACGATACTCGCATTCAAGCTTCCTATATGCGCTCTATGTAACCCCACTACCTGATTTTTCGTATTGAGCATCATGACAAGAAATACTTCTCTATCTTCATCAGCAATATGTGCGGCCGCTAATGTTTGAGCATCCTCTGGTGAACGAATTTGATACAGTACAAACGGAACGGAGGATTCCTTAATTTCTTGTTTGATTCGGACGACTTCAAAGATTGACGTTAATTCCATTTTTTCAAAACTCCCTTTTGTTTTTGATTTTTTTCTTTTCTTTTTCCTCTTGCCTTGCGAAGCGAATATATTCCCCAAAGGGGGATGATTTTTCCCCTTTGACATGGAGAACGGAAAACACGAATAGTCGGTCGGTCAAGGGAATAGCACAAAAAGTTTTTTGCTGTTACGAAGTGCTTTTAAGAAAAAAACTTTTTTGCCCCTTGATTGAGCGACTAGCCGTCTTAGCTTTTAGCCGGAAAGGTTCGGGTGTCCTACCGGCTGAAAAGGTTAGTCGGCTTGCGCTGTTTTACGATTCGTAAGGCAAAGGGAAAAATAAATAATAAAAGCAGCCAGTCGGCTGCTTCCTTTTGTCTTATAATCCTTGAGCTTTTCGGCTCGTTCGGTATGGCGGCGATAATAGCCGTAAATGGAACAGGAACCTATGGAATTGTTGGCGAAGTATGAGCCATACAATCCGTGGTTATCGAGCCATTTAATGCCGAAGCGACACGTATGGAATGTAAGAAAGGTGCTTTTCCTTTCTTTACAGTGCGTAGTGCAGCCGCCTAAAAAGTAAAGATTTGATAGTTGACCCTTTTACATAGATTTAATGAATAAACTTCATTTCATGCAACGATATATACTTTAAGATCAATAGGGTAATTTACTTGAAAAGTCCGGAAGAGATACAAGTTCCTATTTCCAATTTTAAAAGATATCGTTAAACCATATTCGATATCACTCTTGCTTTATCTGCCATAGTTGAAATATCCAAACTTACAAATTTGTCTTCTTTATACCAAATAACATCCCTGTAGTTTTACTAAAACATTGTTTTCGTTATAATATGGGTAAAAGTAAAGGAATGCATAAAATGAAAGATCAGATTGATGAATTAACGTTATTATTACTGCATTTAACATCTTTTACAGAAGATTATGGATTGGGTAATGCTCAGAGGAGTTGGAAGGGTTATCCTTTTGAGTCACTAAATGAATTAACGGAGAATGATTACATTCGTGGCAGCAAGCAATCAAAATCAGTGTATCTAACAGAAAAAGGAATCGAACAAGCCAAGAAACTGATGAAGGAATACAATATAGAAGAACAATAAGGGATCTCTCTGTAAATGAGATTTCCCTTTAATTTTCGTAAAAGTGTGACCAAAAGTTTGATCCACTCTAAAAGTATTTTAATTAATATTTATAAGATTGTCCGCCATCAATTGGAATAACGGCTGCATTGATGAAGTTTGCTTGATCAGACAATAAGAATGCAACTAAATAGGCAAATTCTTCTGGTTTGCCGAAACGCTTCATTGGGTTTGGCTCACAAATTGTTTTCCTACTTCTTCCCAATTTACTGGATCGATTTGTTTTAATGATTCTTCGACCATTGGGGTCATAATTGCCCCTGGTGCAATTGCTTTGATACTAATACCGAATTGTTCGTATTCAATACCAGAGTTTCTTGTTAAACCAACAACACCATGCTTACTTGCTGCGTATCCTGACTGATTACCTACCCCCCGAATACCACCAACAGAAGCTGTATTAACAATAGAGCCAGACCCTTGTTTTTTCATTACTTCTAAAACCTACTTCATTCCAAAGAAAACACCATTTAGGTTGATGCCCACTACTTTACGGAACTCGTCAATGCCATATTATTCAGTAATGTTTTGCTTTCCTTCTATTCCTGCATTATTAAAGAACCCATCAATTCTGCTGTATTTATCTACAGTTTTGTTTACATAATTTTTCACTGCTTCTTCACTAGAAACATCTGCAGTAATTAAAAGCACCTCTGCTTCTGGTGCTACTTCTAATGTTAATTTTTTTGTTTCCTCTAAAGAATGACTATTTACATCTACTTAAGGAAAGTTTTGCCCCTTCTTTTGCATTTGTAATGCAGAGGTTTGACCTAAACCATACCCAGCACCAGTAACTACTACTACTTATCCTCAAAACGATTACTCATTATATTCTTCCTCTCTTTTATTTTTTTCATAAAATAACTTATTGTGCGGTATATCCACCGTCAACTGTTAGTGTATTGCCTGTCATAAAGGATGAATCATCCGAAGCCATGAATAATACAGCTCTTGCCATTTCTTCTGCTGTACCAAGACGTTGCATGGGTGTAAGAGAAGCAAGCTCCTTTTTACTTTCTTCGGGAATAATGGGTGTATCAATAAAGCCGGGTGCTAAAGAGTTCACACGAATATTTTTTGTTGCATATTCCAATGCAAGGGAACGTGTTAGATTGAGAACCCCACCTTTTGCTGCATTGTATGCTGCTGAACCAGGTGAACCGACCCAACCATACATGGAAGCTGTATTGACGATAGAGCCACCGTCTGATTTTAGCATTTCACGAATGGCTTCACGCGCTACTAAAAATACACCGTCTAAGTCTACATTGACTGTGTTGCGCCATTCTTCATAGGAAAGCTCATCCGTTGGTGTTACACGTCCAATCCCAGCATTATTAAATACGATATCTATTTTTCCAAAGGCATCTAGTGTCTCTTTAAAAATATTTTGTACTTCTGCTTCAACTGTAATGTTTGCTTTTAAAAAAAGCGCTTCTGCATTTTGTGCTTTTAACTCATCTTCAAAGGCTTTTCCTTTTTCTTCATTTAAGTCAACAAGTACTACTTTTGCGCCCTCTTGAACAAATAATTTTGCTGTTGCAGCACCAATTCCAGACGCACCACCTGTAATTACTGCAACTTTTCCTGATAGTTTTCCCATTATAAATTACCTCCAATATTGTAGTTTAATTAAATAGTCTCAAATTAAGTCATTTTAAATTTGAAATAATTGCAAAGCCCCTTCTTTTCATAATTTCCCCCTTTAAGTATGAAGAAAACCTATTTTGCTAATTTTTCATATTGAACTATTCACCATTACTTCAATAAGAAGAAGCGATTACCATTGTTGAGCAATTGCACCATTATTTTAATAAAAAAGAAGAATTAGATTCAAAAAACACTTGTGAAAAATTTACTTCACAAGTATGTAAGAGATTTTACTTTTTGATTAGGCTCTCGTAAATTTCCATTTAAAAAGGGGGGCTTTTCATCCAATTACTACAAAGTATTATCATTTTGTCCGTTTCTCTAGACACCTATGCTTCTGATTTATTGATCACTTGGATATAACACACATTGTTATAGTTTATATTTTTATTACAACAACCTTGTATTTTTTTTAAACAAGCATCACCCATACATCTCTAATCCTTCCATACTAACTACTATCTTTAATTTCTGCTAAGTTAAACGATTTTAACTGTTTCTAGTTTTAGTAGTATCATCACTTTTCTTGTGGAATATCTTAAAATTAGTAATTTATTAGAATAGTTAGGAAGTGGATTTTTTATCGTAAAATACATATTTATTAAAATCATACATATTTATTAAAAAGGACATAATTAATAAAAGAAACAATATTAATAAGCATTTTTAAATTGGATGATCTATCTATTGGGGGACAAGGGTTTCAGCCATTTTTGAGATTCGTAATAACATAGTTTCCACCATTGCACAAAGATAATGTAAAAGAATAAACATCTACACAAGTATTTTTTTTGATTATTTACATGTACACAGGGGTTTATTTTAGATATTAACGAATCCACAAGGTGTTATTCGGAACATCTTTTATGTAAAAAAATATTCCTTCGTAAAAAAACTGTCGGAGATTGGGACAGAATTAAACACGAAGGAATTTTTTTGTTCTGTAGGAGTTGTATTTAAATTTATAATAAACACCAATAGCCCTGTGAAAGTTCATTTTTTTCACAAGGCTGTTTTTTTAAATTAGATTGTAAAGTGCTGGTTCTTGCCCAGTTATGGTGAATTCTCTAATTTTAGCTTCAAAGATTAGTTCATAAGGCAGCTTTTTTAAAGCTCCAGGAAGAAACTTTCTGAAAGCCATTCTGAAAAAGGCTCCGATTGAGTAGAAATGGAAAGTCCCCTTTCGTTCTTTTTCTGTTTGTATATGGGTTCCAATCTGATCCATTGTTTCTAAAAAGAAATTTTTCATGAAACGATCACGCACAGTGAAGGTCTCTTTTTCTTCATCCATAAGATAGTTCAGTTTTTTCACTACTTCTTGTTTAAAAGAAATCATGACATCGATTTGATCTCTTGGCTTATATTTTATCTGGTGTCCATCCAAGAAGTAGGTAAGCTCTTTCGACAATTTTGCTATCAATGGGTTTACGTTAAATTCATCTGTGTTCTCTTCCACGCATTCCGGCTTCAAGGAAAAGGAAGCTTTCTTAATCCATATTTGCTTTCCACGAATTTCAATCCCAGAAAAATCTATGGAAAATAGAGGTTCTAAAACGCTTAAAGTTTTACGGACCCCTTTTGCATTTTTATTGAGTTGAGCCTTAAGTGTCTTCATAGTACGTTCTTGCTTTACTTTCTCTACTTCGCCGGTCTTACTGAAAGACATACCAGTACGGAATTGGTTAAGTAAGGATAAGAGAAGTTCAATCCCTTCTGGGTTTGATGTTCGAACGAATTCAGCTAAAATATTGGTATCAAAAAGAGCATGTGGTATGATCAGGTAATTGAGAACACCGCCATACTCAGGTGTATTATATTTTTCAACATCTTTTAACACCAAAACAGGTAACCCTTCGTGGATTTCCTCTTTCACAAAATGATGATCTTCTAAAAACTTCTTACCTCCCCAAAGAGTGGAATACGAGATTCCAAGTTTCTTTGCCCAGGTAGAAAGATTGAATTCCTTTAGTATGCCGCGTTGATTCTGTTCCACATGCAATTGTTTTAACATGGTCATATATACCACATAGGCAGAGGCAGGAGGGCGCTCAAATGACTGATCGCGAAGAAAACGGAATTCTTCCAATATGGCATGATGCATTCGAAACCCATCAATTCTTATTTTAGTTTTGTTCATTTTTGACCCTCCTCTCGTCTATTTTCCTAGATTGAATTATAGCAGAATGGAAATAGAGGAAATGATACCCTTTATTAGAGATTTTCAAAGTTGCACAACGAACGTCAAACCCTTGGGGGACAAGGGTTTGAAAAAAACTCTAAATTTTTTTGTGTGAAAGGAAACGTCATTCTTTTTTCATAAAATGTGCACCTTGTGAAAGGAAGCGTCATTGCTGGAAGATAAATAGGTCTTAATAAACGTTGATATATCAATGTTTTTATGAAAATTAAATTAAAAGAAGAATAAAAGAATAAAAAACTTGCACATGATTAAGTGTAAGTTTGTGTGAAAGGAAACGTCATTTTTTTTCATTTTCTAACAACAGAAAGAGAAAATAGTGCAATATTTTGTTTTAATTTAAGAAATCCACGAATTTTTTTCTATTCATTACTCAGGGTATTGTGCACATTGTGAGAGCAAACGTCATTATTATCAAAGGTTGCACATGAATTAATGATGAACCTACTGTACAAGGAAGCCTTGATCTTATTTATGTTAGTCCGATTGTCGTAAGATTGATATCATTGATGTTTAAAGATTTCATTGTGCACATTGTGAGAGCAAACGTCAAGGAGTATAAGATAGTTGCACTTCCAATAAATGATGAGCATATCTCTATTGAGTTTCAGGAATGAGAGGTCTATAGAAAAATATGATGTGCACATTGTGAGAGGAAACGTCAAAACAAGTAAAAGTCTTTACCAATAGTGTGCAAGTTGCAATCCAAGGTTTTAATAATGTAACTATTGATGGTGGAACGATTTAAATGGTTTGGAATAAGGCGAATAAAAAGAATGTGCACATTGTGAAAGGAAACGTCAACGTAAGCAAAATTCTTTAACCAATAGACTGTAAGTTGCAATCTAAGGTTTTAAAAATTGTACAAGTATTGATGGTGGAAGATTTGATTGGTTTGAAGTAAGGTAATTAAAAAATAGAATGTGCACATTGTGAGAGGGAACGTCAAAACAAGTAAAATTCTTTAACCAATAGACTACAAGTTGCAATCCAAGGTTTAAAAATGATGTAAGTATTGATGGTGGAATGATTTGAATGGTATGGAATAAGGCGAATAAAAAGAATGTGCACATTGTGAAAGGAAACGTCAAAGTAAAATTCTTTAACCAATAGACTGCAAGTTGCAATCCAAGGTTTAAAAATGATGCACGTATTGATGGTGGAACGATTTGAATGGTTTGTAGTAAGGCAAATAAAAAATAGAATGTGCACATTGTGAGAGGAAACGTCAAAATGAGTAATTCTTTAACCAATAGTGTGCAAGTGGCAATCCAAGGTTTAAAATGAAGTAAGTATTAATGGTGGAACGATTTGAATGTTCTGGAATAAGGCAAATAAAGGAATGTGCACGTTGTGAAAGGAAACGTCAAAGTAAGTAAAATTCTTTAACCAATAGACTACAAGTTGCAATCCAAGGTTTTAAAAACATTACGCAAGTATTGATGGTGAAACGATTTGAATGGTTTGAAATAAGGCGAATAAAAAATAGAATGTGCACATTGTGAAAGGAAACGTCAAAATAAGTAAGATTCTTTAACCAATAGTGTGCAAGTTGCAATCTAAGGTTTTAAAAAGTGCCAGAATTGCTGGTCCAGATTTGAATGGTGTAAAATAATGTGAATAAAAATAGAATGTGCACATTGTGAGAGGAAACGTCAAAACAAGTAAATTCTTTAGGAAATAGACTGCGCAAGGTGCATCTTTAAGTTTTTAGAATGATAAGAATTGTCTTCGAATTATATCTTTTTAACACAGCCAAAAGGGAGGAAAAAATAGACGAGGTAAAATCCCCGCCTTAGTTATCCTTTTTATTCGGTTGTGACTGCAAGGCTTTCCTTAACTCGTTAATTTCCTCGTACATCGACTCAATCTTCGCGTGGTGCTCTTCCCTTGCCTTCGCCATTTTGCTTTGATAATCGCGTTCTAGTGCCAGCAAGGCTCGTTCCTTTTCGAAATCCTTTTTCTCATTTAAACGATCAAGGAAGTCGGCGCTCTTTTCTTCTAACCGGGCAACTTCCGCCTCATGTGCTGCTTTCGTGGATTGCAACTCACTTGTTAACCGCATTATTGTGTCCTGTCGGTCATCATTTTGGCTTATAACCGCTGTAAGTTGCGATTGAAGCCGTTCTTTTTCCTGGGCAAACTGCTCTTTTAACAAGCTATTTTCCTCCGCATAGCCCTGATATTTGCTAACCAGTCCGCTAAGTGTATCAATCTTTTCTTTATATTCACCAATAAGTGCCTTGTTATTATCGTTAGTGGATTGTAATTCACGAATCGCTTTTGCCTGTTCCTCTTTTTCTTGAGTTGCCTCATTTAAATGCTCGACAGATACTTTATGCGCTTCTTCTGCTGCTTTTGCTTTCGCCTGGTATTCGCCAATAACAACCTCGCGCTGATCTAGTTTTTCAGTTAATTCACGTATGGCTTCGTCTTTTAAATAAATTGACCGTTGCACCATATTAGAAACTAATTCGTAAATTCTCGCGGTGTGCACTTCTAACTCCGTTAAATCCTGCTTGTAATCGGTGGCTCCCTGCTTAATCGAATTGATTTCCGCCAATGCGACCGCCTTTTCAAACCATTCTTTCGCCGAATCTCCACTTGCCTCAATCATATTCCGGACTTTTTCGTTGAGTTCGTCGCTAACTTTGACTCCGAATGTTTTGTCAGCCATTCTCCATCATCCTTCAGGTGTTAACCGGTAAATATAGATATATTAACAGGTTAACCAAGTTTTATTTGGTTAACCTTATTGTATCACACTGATTAGCAGAATAGCTATCTAATAACTATTTTTACATACACCCATTGATTTTGGCAGGTGTTGGTCTAGGGCACACGACTGGTTTAAATTGTAGTATCTTAAATTACGGGTCCGTAACATTTCATTACGTAAAATATCACATTAGACATTGAAAATACTGTGCTTCTTCACAAAGTGCTCAAGGGGTGATACGCCAAAGACACGCAGCTGGTAAAACAACATAGTATAGTCCGATAAGTTGGATATGGTCTACTAACTTCTTCTATACAGTCTGACCGAAGTGCAACTCCTCTTCAAAAACGGAAATTTTACAATATGATTTTCCGTGTTCTTTATTTATAATGCATGATGTCAGACGTAATAAGACTCATACTTTATACACACCTGCAATATCTCCAATTATATTTGCAATTAATCACGTAAACGAAAGCACATATTATTAAATTCTTTTTTAATTTATTTCGCCTATGACTCCAAGCAGTTATAAAACTTCGGTATCTCTCGTTCCTTACGAAATAGCTGGTGTTGTTCCCTTTATTAGTACATTCCATCCTCTATTCTCCGTATATAATGCCTGGCGTTTAATCGACCTAACTATCTATCAAGTAACTGCACAACTTTATCACGGTTCCATTACACATTGCATCGTTTATCTTATATTCGGTAACCGTTTTAATTTTATTAAAAATGAAAGCACAGAGGTCATTATGGCTTACAAGATTGATAGGTTTATCGACCGTGGACAATGATACGCCAGGCCTTTGCCACAGTGTTTCACAACTGATAAAGCTAGAACCTAGAGTCCAAGTTGCCCTCTATAGGGTTCAGAATAGCGCAGGACTGGATGGAGGAACGGTTTGAATGTTTTTAAAAGAAGTGGTTGAATTATAGAATGTGCACATTGTGATAGGAAACGTCAACACAAGAAAGAGTTGCACTGCCAAATGGTACATGTATTGTAAAAAAAATACAGTAATTTGAGTTATTTGAATGATAAGAATCAGGAACTGTTGACAAATGCAACAAACCTAACTCATAATAACTATATACTAGAATATAAGGGGATTAAATATGGAATTTTTAGTAGGTGTTAAAGAGGTCGGGGAAATCCTTGGATGGGATCGGAGAAAGGTCTCCACCTATCATCTACGTGGTGTGCTGCCGAAACCAGTGGTTAGCTTATCAAGCGGTCCGATATGGTTTCGTAAACAAATCGAATATTATAAGGCTGATAAAGAATCCTGTGTAACGACTTATTATATTGAGGGTGAACTAGTATATGAATGTAAACCTAACTATCCTATCAAAGAAACCAGCTATTCACCTGAAGAAATTAAGGAATCTAAAAGGAATTATAACGTATATCAGGAAAAGGACATTAAACAGCTAAAAAATGCCATCTTGGAAAAAAATCCGATTGCTCAGTTCCTTTCTTTTGAATCCATTAGTTTTCTGCATGATTTGGGTATTTTGGAAACGGATGTTTTCCATGATTACATCTACCAATACTCATTTGAAAACATAGAGCTTACTAAGAGAGGACGGGATGAAGAATCATGTTAAACACCTTGCAAAATAAATTTTTGAATGTTACGAAAACGATTTTTCCCGATCAACCCCAACTCTTCGTTGAGTGGAACGATGATATCCGTCATCTTATGGCAAGTCAAGAGGATTATCAGCCTTGCCAATCATTAAAGGCGTTTTTTGTGATCATAGATCGCTTAGTGAAAGCACATCAATTGAAATTTGAGAATATGGAACAATGGGCCCATTCTTATAAAGATGAGATTAGAAATTTTGTCCTTCCTTACATACGGATAGTCGGGGAAGAGAATGCCCCTTATTCCCTAAAGTCTAACAATAGGCAAGTAATCAATTCCTTGTTGAATCAGAATTTTGCCGAATCCGGTTCGGCTTTATTATTTCATAAATTAAGGGAGACCATCAGTAAAAATGAATTTGATATTGCTACCGAGATTCCCACTGCAAAGATTGCTGAAAAATCATTAGAAGCGACTGCTCAGTTAAGGTCAGAAAATGCCTATCTAAAAATGAAATCCAATGCAGCAATTGAACAATGGAAAAATCTCACCTCTCAAGCCATCACCTCGATGGATGACTTAACGGCAGACATTTTCGATATCGTTTCGATTTTGTGGATGCAACAAGCAACTCATAAAGACCAAATGATTCATTTCCATACGGATGATGCTTTGAATCTAAGGAGGTTGCAAGGACGGAGTGAAGATCCGGACGGCTTTCAAACCTCTTATCGGAAAAAAGAACGAGATGATATCATGAAAAGGTTGGCAGCACTTACGACCATTTGGATCAGGATTGAACGAGAAAATTTGAGGTTTATCAATGAGGATCAGGGGAACTTTGAGGAAATCGGGCAAGTACAATTCAATCCCTTGTTTTTGGTAGATAGCGTAACTGTTGCCTATCGAGGAGAAAATCCGATTGGTATTTATGAATGCAGCATTCGTCCAGGGGAATTACTTGCCAACTTCCTGTATGGTTCCCAAAAGAGCAGTGGGTTGTTGGCTTTGAAAACGCTCGAATACCATCCAACAAAGCAAAAGTACCATAAACGGTTATCGCGGTACCTATCCTGGCAGTGGAGGATTCGCCAAAAGAGTGCAGACTATCTCAGAGCCTATCATATTGGTGGAGATAAAGGGCTACTAAAAGTCATGGATTTGGATGTAAACCCAAGATATGGTTCAAGGATTAAGGAACAATTTGAAGAAATATTAGATACCCTGCAGCAGGACGGAATCATTAAAGAGTGGAGCTATAAAGAAAAAGACATTGAGCAGCAGATTGAGCAAGAACGAAATTGGTTTGCAAACACATGGTTGAAAGCTCGTGTCCAAATTATCCCTCCCATCGAAATCACGGGAATTGGGGATGATAGAAACTTATTTTTAATTGAGGATCATGATTATGAATCAATGAACTTTTCAACCATGTTACAGGGGATGACGGAAAGGGAGACTGCCGCAACTATAGAGAGGGTCGAAGAAAAGCTGGTGACCCCTGAAACCATCAACAAAGAAAGAATTAACCGTGGATTAAGCATAGTAGATGCAGCTAAAGAAATGGGCATCTCCCATAGTACTTTATCCCGATATGAAAGGAACCTGATTAAACGTCCTTATACAGAGAACATAGATAAAATGAAGGATTGGATTAATGCAAAATAAGCATCATAAATTTGGTGCTTATTTTTTTATTCGTGAAACTAAATGTACATTAATTTACGTAATAGCAGTCAACTCGTATTCGATTTGGATTTATCAACTGTTACAATCTGCTCTGCTTAGAATAAGAATAAATATTAAGCACTGTTTTTGATAATTTAGATTTGAGCCACTTTTATACGATTTGATCGCATAAAAAATGAGCCACATAATTTCCAATTCTATTAACCTCTCTTATGATAGGAAGTGACCAAACTTACTTCATATGAGAGGACGAAAAGGATGATCGATATGGCTCAATTTCATAATATCAAATTCTTAAAAGAGGTTGAAGGTTTATCGCAAAGACAAATAGCGACAAAACTTGGAATATCCCGTAATACAGTGAGTAAATACCTAAAAAACAATTCAGCTCCGACAACAGTGTTAAGAAAAAACATTTATGGAACAAAGGAATATTCTCCAGAAACAAAACGGGTTATTCCTATAATCGACCAATGGTTAGAAGAAGATCAAAAGAACTGGAGAAAACAAAAGCATACTGCCATTAAAATCTTTAAGAGATTACAAGATGAATATGATTTTAAAGGCTCTGCATCTAACATTCGTAAAATTGTAGCCAAACGCAGACAACAAATTCAGGAAGCCTTCATTCCTCTGGATTTTCAACTCGGCCACCAATTCCAATTCGACTGGGGAGAGGCGGATATTATTCTACAGGGTCGAAAACAACGCATTTTCCTCTTCTGTGTTCAGCTCTCCGCAAGCCGTATGAGGTTTGTCAGAGCGTATCTTCATGAAAAACAGGAAGCATTCCTGGATGGCTTTGTCCATGCGTTTGAATTCTTAGGAGGTGTCCCTACAGAGGGCCTTCTTGATAATTTAAAAACAGCCGTACAAAAAATACTCCAAGGAAGAGATCGGCTAGAACAGGAATCTTTCATTGGGCTCCAAGCACATTACGTGTTTAAAGCAGAATTCTGTAATCCTGCTAGTGGCAATGAAAAAGGGCGAGTTGAAGGCACAGTAGGATACGTTAGAAGAAATGCCTTGGTACCTTTACCGGAAGTCCAATCAGTAAAGGAACTGAATGACTATCTCTTGGATTGGTGTTTAAAAGAGGCCGGAAGGACTCACGTCCCAAATAAATCAGAGACTGTCTTAGAAATGTGGGTGAAAGAAAAAGAATATCTTCATCCCCTACCGACGAATCGATTTGAAGCTTGTAAGCTTTTATCATGCAAGGTTAATAAAACTTCCCTTATTACAGTGGAAACCAATCGTTATTCTGTACCCTGCAGCTATGTGGGTCAAGCTGTATGGGCAAAAATTTTTGTCGATCGTGTAATCGTTGTGGCTCAAAACCATGTGATCGCAGAACACACTCGTTCCTATGAACGCAATCAGATGATTACGATTCTTGATCATTATCTGGAAGTATTGCTTAAAAAACCACGAGCAATTCGTGACGCACATGCATTCCAATCAAATGATATCCCTGAAGTATTCAGGCGATTCCATCTGAAAATGCGAGAGCAAGAAGGTTCTCTAGGTGATAGGAAGTTTATACGACTTCTCCTCCTTCATCGTGACATTGGTATGGATAGTTTAACGACAGCCTTATTGGAAGCTGAAAAAACGCAAGTTTTCCGATATGAGAAAGTCCATGAAATCATTCAAAGGCTTACAAACCAGCACATACCAATCAGTACTCTTCCAACGGAAAAAACACCTATCAATCTTCTTGATTACAAGGTGAACAAATCCAACATTGAACAGTACGGTCAATTGACAGGAGGCATTCGGAAATGACAACTGAACTACTTTTAGATCACTTAACTAAACAATTACGGATTCCGACTATCGCAGCACAATATCGTTCCCTCGCAAGAGAGGCAGAGGATCGTAACTTAAGCTATGAGGAATTTCTATTGGCTTTACTAGAAGCTGAATCAGAGTCTAGAGAAGATAACCAAAGGCAAAGAAGACTTAAACAAGCCGCTTTTCCTGTTCATAAAACACTAGATAGCTATGATTTTAGTTTAATGCCAAGTCTTAATAGGAATCGTTTTTTAACTCTATCAAAGGGAGATTTTGTGGAGAAGAAGGAAAACATAATATTTTTAGGAAACAGTGGGACTGGAAAGTCGCATCTGGCAACGGGTCTCGGCATTGAAATGATTAAAAATGGCTATAAGGTTAAGTTTATTTCGGCTGCAGAATTAGTGGAAGAACTTCTCCTGGCTAATGAAGAACATAAGATAGGTGCATTAGAAAAAAGGTGGCTCAAATTTGATTTGATCATTATTGACGAGCTTGGCTACGTACCGTTCACAAAAGTTGGGTCCGAGCTCTTATTCCAATTCTTTGCCGGTCGTTATGAACGAGCAAGCGTTATGATAACTACGAATCTAGAATTTACAGAATGGACCTCTATATTTGGAGATGAAAAGATGACTGCAGCCCTTCTAGACCGATTAACCCATAGGGCTCATATCCTCCTCCTAAATGGAGAATCCTATCGATTTAGACAAAGTATGAAACAGAAGGAAGATAGCGACATGTAGGCATGGGCACGACGAGTTTAGGGTATCTTGCCCCTCGGGGCAAGATACCCTAAACTCCCACTCCTTCTCCAAATATGGAAATAACTCTGAATGAAGTGGCTCACTTTTGAAGTGATCGCTCTGGCTCAAATTAATATTGACAAATACAAGCACATCATTTTTATCCCAAAAACTCGAAAAATACAGGATAAAAGAAGTAAGTCAATTTATAATTCCCCAAATATAAGGTATGCGTGATTAAGAGAAGAGGATGAATTAATAGATATATTAGAGCTATGATGATTTTATCCGATTTGGGGATGTTTGGAATAACGCCCCCCTTTCGTGGAAAAAAATTCGTAATCATACAGATTAGATTTTTATCCAAAAACACATTAAGTTCATACTGTTTAGATTCCCATATGATTTCTGTTTTATAGGTGAGATTTCAAGTGATATAGGATGTTTTTCTGTACTTTAACTGAATTCCCTTGTTCCTTGATCTGGTGGATGAAGTCTAAATAAAGGATGGTCAGCAACTCCTCAATTGTTATATGCTGATTCTTAAGGTAAGGGGTGAGGTCATGTAAGAAGACTTCTCCCCTTAATATTTCAGATTCTTTTATTCGAATCGTGAGATAGGCTTTCTTTTCTTTTTCTACTTCTTCTTCGAAGGTATCCTCTTCAATGGACTCAAACGTAAACAAATTCTGACTCAATGCCTTCATGACACGTTTTTCTACCTTGTTTACCTGTAAAAATTGCTTCTTTCCTGATAGCAGGAATCCAGCCACCTGCTTATTTACATCCCCTTTTTTTATCTGGGTCATAAAGTCCTTATAAAGCAGATGTATTAGTACCCCCAAATCAAACCCATGGGGGACATCCTCATACATATCATACATGTCTTCAATAAACACTTTGCCTCTTAAATAATCATAGTATCCAATGACTATAGTTAGGTATTTTCGGTTGCTAAAAATATACTCAAAGAATCCTTTTGAAGAAGAGATCCCTTGTAATTTTTGTTGTAGAAGATTTAAGCTACTGTAAGATTTCTTCAATTGAACCACCCTTTTCAATCCAGTATAAGACGCTAGCTATTATAAAGAAAACAACCTTACGATCAGATAGTTGTTTTTGAATGGCTAGCCCATACGGACCGCCAATCATGTGGTAATGTTTTTCTATTAACATGGTATGCATATAGGTTTTGGTGTCTCCATATTCCAACCCCCAGTCCACTATGTCAATATGTTGTAAGCCGAACTGCAATAGGGCCGTATTGAATGCTGTTTGGCTTAGGGCTTGTCCATCTTTATTTTGATAAAATCTCCTCGTTTGCTTACAGTAGGTACGCAGTTTCATCTGCATGATGGGTGTCACAGGGAACTTTATATTGTGGCATTTATCAGACCGTGTTTGTCGCTTTTTCGTTCGATGATTTTCTGGTGCCTCTTTTTTTGAAATCATTTTTTTTGAACGAGTATTTTGAAACATCGGGTTTATGCTCTCCATTTCCTTCTCCCCCTCTTACTTTTTCAATCTAGCTCATGGTCACTTTTCCACTTTTCCATGCTTTATTAGATATATAGAAAGAGAAGGGAGAATTTAGAACCATTTTGTATATTTTCTTAGAATAAGGGAATAATTGATACTACAAATATATTGTAGAAAGGAAGCAGAAACATGTCGAATAAAAAGAAGAATAAGAACGTGACAAAGCAGTTGAAAAAAGCGGTGCAGGATGCAAAAAAGGCGGGTGTAAAATTAGTAAAGGTGGAAATTCGGTAAGAAAATAATTAGAAACGCAGATAACGGCCTATAAAAAGTGGCTGTATATAATGAGGTTATTTAGATAGTGGTTGATTATATATTAATTGAATTAGATGAGAATTAGAATGTTATATTATTATTAATATTTAAGCATTGCTCTCTATATAAATGGATCTCTTTACATAGAAGAGTAACTGAGCTAAAGCTAAAAAGAGGTCTAGGAAACTTCATGGGCAGAGCAAGTAAAAAACTTTTTAATTTGTTTATCTTTTTATTTTTAAATAAATGGTTGAACACTAAAACTCTCCCTCCCTTTTTCTTCTTTTCCCCCCTTTTTAGATTTATCTCATGGCCATTTTTCCACTTTTCCATGTTTTATAAGATATATAGAGTTGGAGGAGGAGGAAATGTCCCAAAAGCATCCCTTGTAAAAGGGATACATTTACTTTATCCTTCTTACTAATAATCAAACACCTGTTTGTCTTGTTTGCAGTGTTCTTCATTATATGTCGACCTGTTTTTCTTCTTTAGTCCATTTTGACCTATCATTTTCGTAAGATAATTCACTCTCCCCCGAAAAATGGTATTCCTAAAAATAAAAAAATAAGCGCCCTTTTTATTCTCATGGAATAAAAAGCCGCTTACACTTTTCCGTATTTATCATTTTCCCATACCCTTCCCTTATATGTTTTATTGCATTGTTTATTATCTCCATCTTCCAGGTGGTTTTTGAAATTCTTAAACTCATTAAATAAATATGTAAGATAGGAATTAAGTTTAAATCGATCTTTATGAAAAAATACTGATATGACCTGTTTATTTTCCGAATTCATAATATTTACCTCCTTTTTTACCCTTCCGTATCTACATATTTCACAAGTTAGTAACCTTTAATACTTAAAATTATGAAAATACTATTTGTTTATTAAACTTATAAAGAAAATGTTATTCAAAGTATATATTTTAAGTGAAAAAGCCTTGTTTTTCTTATTTCTATTACTCTTGAATTATAGCGATTTTTTCCAAATACTCTAGCTTCCCTAGAGAATCATATTCGAATTCTGATTGATTGACTAAAAGCGTAACTCTATTTACTATTCTTTTGAATCGCTTTTCCACCCGTAAGGTGTTAGTTTAAGCTAACCCATCCAAAACATTTAGAGCTGCCCTATTTTATCAGTTTAAACAAGACGACTTATGTATTCTCGCTGTTACCCATTTTAATAATTCCATCCGTATTAAGAAAGCTTTTTACATCCGGTAAATAAAAATCAACATCGTCCGGTTGCTCAATTTCGTAATTGAACTTACTTTCATAATCAATAGAGACTGATTAGCCTCGATTTCACTTGAACGTACTTCATTGGATAAAGAAGACTTTCCAGTAAGGATGCTATAAGCCAAAAGGTTTGCCCTATTTATAGGAGCTACATTAAATCGAAGGTTTGAATGAACATGAGCGTTTGCTATCCGTCCATTACGGCCCAATCCGTAATCCGTTTGACTTGATTGCCCATGATTACAATCAATATATGATGAATTTCATAAGGACGATGTATAGCGTATTTAACTTGCATTAATTTTAATATAAATAGCAGTTATCTTTCCATTACCGGTATACAACTCGAAGGGACTGTTTGGTTAGCTGGGACACAAGCTCCTTATAAAAAGTATCTCCCCGAACTTTAGCTATTGCTCTCAGAAATTATTTAAGGAACACAATTGTGGTACAGTATCATACAGATTATAGCTACTTATTAAAGAAAATCTATAATACTAGGTTTTCCTTTGTGGTACACAATTACGGTACAATAAACCAATTTATACCATCAAAATTGAGTTTCAAAATAGATTAATATGGTTAAATTTTCATATTAATATTGCATTTAATTGGTTTGTTTTCTATAATGTTCCTTAATGATACATAAATAAGGGTCTTTAAGGTTCATAAGGTGGTGGGGAAATGGGTGAGCTTTTAACTCCAAAAGAGAGTTATAAAGACTTGGATCAATTAAGATATGATGAAGATACTTTACGTTTTCTTAGAAAGAAACTCGATGATTTTACAATCAATATTTTCAGAAAAATAGTCCAAGAGAATAAACTCCATAAGGGTTTGGTGAAAACTAGACTGGAGAACTTTCACGGAATGAGAAAAAGGTATGATGCTGCTTTCTTGATATTGGAATCTCAAGGATTTATCGAGAAAAAAGAAGATGGAACGGCCACTCCTTATTATGTAACAATTCGAGGAAGACAATTAGGACAATTATTGGCAGAAGAAAAGATGAGGAAGGAGCTTGAGTAATGATTAAACCATTCTTAGAAAATGAAAAATTAGGTGCAATTAAAGCTTTATTATCCCCACACCTACTATCAGATGAATTAAAATTAGAAATGAACCGTTTCCCATCCCAGGCTATAATTGGTTTAGGACAAGGTGGAGGCAGAATTGCTGCTGAATTATCACGTTTCGGTTTTCCAACATTCTTGTTGAATTCTTCTAAATCAGATATGGAAGAACACAAAAATTTGATTTCTGAAACGCGGAGGATTGTTACATCAAGCAAGGACTTCCCTGAGTTAGAAGGAACGGATAAAAACGCTCAACTCGGTTTTCAAATAGCAAAAGAAAATGCTGATCTTTACAAAAAAGTAGCCTTGGATGATGCTATTCAAGATTCAGAATTTGTTTGGGTATCTGTCAGTTTAGGCGGAGGTACTGGGAATGGTGCATTAAAAGTAGCGTTATCATATCTCTCGAAAGTTAGAGAACACAGAACTTTACCAGGTGGAAAAATCCCACTAGGTGTTATTTGCTCCCTACCTTCTTCTGATGAAAAAGGCTCAGCTTTCAGGAAGAACGCATTGGCTGGAATAAGTGTCATTCAACAACTAATGAACGAGAATAAGATGGGAACAGCTATTGTAATAGATAATGAGAAAATGAAAGACTATTATGCTAATAGCCCACTTAAAACATACGGTGGTACTGAAATAGATGCTAAATCATACAGTAACATGGTTATAGCAAGTGCTTTAGCTGAAATTTCCTCCTTACCGTTATTGGATGGCCGGTCTGTATTTGATAAAACAGAATTACTTACTACCTTGTCTACTCCAGGATGGCTTTCACTTTCAAAACACAAGGAATTAAAGAGTGATGAAAACATTGAATCCGTCATTAAGAACCTTTTTACCAAAAATGAAGTGCTTGCAACGTATAAGGTCCAAAATGCTGTAGCTGGTGCCGTTGCTGTTCTTTATCCATCATCAAAGAATGTTTCACCAAAGATTGCTGACGATGTGTACAGATATACTTCTGATTTGCTTAACACTAAGGTAAACTTAGCGATTTCTAAAAACAGCAAATTAGACAACTTAACCTTATATGGGTTAGCGGTATATCCAACTCCATCTATTAGGATTCAGCAACTAAAAGAAGAATTGAATCAATGGGAACAAATCGAAAAGGAACAAGAGGAAGCAAAAAAACAAGCTGCTTCAAGCCTTGGTTTGGATGAATTTGAGGACTTCTTCTCTTCAGGAAACTCTGGTGTTAAGAGAAAGAAATTAACATTCGAAGATCTAAACGATGATGATTCTGCAGATAAACCTAAAAAAGCGAAAGTTGCAGATTTAGACGACATAGATTTCTAAAAAATCACTCGGATGTAAACGACTTAGGTTAATCCCCTAAGTCGTTTTTTTATTAGGGCTCGGTTAATAAAATAACAGTTAACACTTTCCTGAAAAGGAAATTCCTTATTTAGTTCAAGGAAACGTACAGAGATAACCCTTTTTATTACAACAAATTGCTTGTTTTAAGTTCTGTATCTTTTAAGGAAAACAGAGGTGTGAATAAGATTTCTATTACTCAATTAACTCAATAACGAAATACTCCCTTTTCTCGGTGTTTGAGAAAGGATTCGAACATTTCAATCGTGAGATCAACTATACATATTTGTTTTTTGAAAACCCCACGTTTTTTAGCAATCCTACCACGCTTACGAGGCATTCAATTAGGAATTTTTTCCCCCCTATCGCTTTCTAAGAAGAATGTTACCTCATTTTCTACAATTCATTGAATAATTCGGTTAAAAGGAAACTTTAAATTGTGCCTTATAGAGTATGTTACATAATATTGCACCTTAAAGTATTTGAATTTGGAAATAGGTTGATATATCGGCAGTTTTTTTGATCCACAATCTGAGGTACATTTATATTTCAAGGAAGTATTATTTAGGTTGCCTTGATAAATAATCGAATATTATTCTTTTATGAATTTCCCTATCTTCCCTCTTGGACCTTTGAACCTGTATTGGTTTTAGCAAGTCAGGTATTGATCTTTCAAACCCAAGTATTTAATGAAAAAACTTATTCCAATTTACATCATAGATATAGTGGGAATTTTAGAACACTTAACCAAGCCCTTACAGTTGTTTATCCAGGTCCAAATTCAATTTAATTTCCCCCATGACATACCCCTTTTTAAAATCAATCTAATCTATCGATATGTTAACTGGTTCTTAATTTTTTATTTCATAGGTTTATTTATCAAAGCAGCAAATTCCTGTTTTCCCCATAGTTATAACTTATTTATAAAAATTTCACTCACTGTAGATTCGCCGTTTTCTTGCCTTCTTCTTGCCCTTTATGACTTTATATGTAAAAAAAATTAGCTATTATCCTTCTTTTGATTGTTCCTTTTAAAAAATGTAGATTGTGGTACATAATATTGTTCCTTAATGTTAGTACTCTTCAAAAAACGTTAATATATCAGCGTTTTTTTAAGGTCCATAATTGAGGTACACTATGTTTTAAGGAGTGTATTTAGCTAAAATTAAGTTCATTATTCATCTATAAATTTCCCTTTTGGAATCCTCAGTATTTTCCTAGATACTTTAATCTTAAATTGTTTATAAGAAGAAAGCTATTGATTCTCAAGCTCAAGTATTTAACGGTGTAATGTTTACAATGGGAATCTTAGAGCACTTAACTAAGCCCTTATAATTGTTATTCACGTCTGAACTAATTGTAAATACCCTTTAACATTCCCTTTTTTAAATCAATCCGATCTTTTGGCATGCTTAACTGGTTCTTCATTTTTATTTTCCTGGGTTTATTTATCAAAACTCACAGCCAGTGCTGTTTTTCCCACAGAATTATTAAAATCATCGTCCACTGAACATTCATTACCGTTCTCTTGCCTTCTTCTTGCATTTTGACTTTATGTAGCTACTATCCTCTTCCTTATGATTGTAACTTTAAATAGATGTAGATTATGGTCATAATATTGTTCCTTAATGTTTATTTTATTAAAAACCGTTGATACTACAGCATTTTTGTTAAGGTCCACAATTGATATACATTTATGTTTTAAGGTAGTAATGATTAATTAATCGCGAAGTATTTTTACGGAATAACCTATTATAATTTACAACCTAGATGCAGTTGGTTTATTTATCAAATTACATAGTCCGTGTTGTTTTTATATAAATAAATGTCCACTATACATTCATTTCCGCTTTCTGGCCTTATTCTCTGACTATTTCATGTAAATTGGGAACTCTTATATAACCAAAATAGTATGAGTCTTTTTACTAGTTAGGTCCCTCCCTGATATTCTTGGTAACAAGCTATTTTCTTCTATTTGTTCTCTTATACTCTACAATCAGTATTTCTTAATAAAGTCATAATTATATACTTCATGAATTAAAATCATTAAAATTCAAAAGGCAAAGGACGATTGCGTTAGGAGAAAAACAGGATTTAAACGTTCATTTAAATTCACGCAAATTCATCAAGTGGAATAGTTGTAGAAAACTTGATATTAAAGGCGTTATTATCCACGAACGATGTGTAGCGCAAGCGTTAGTAAGTCATTCATTAACGTTCAGGTAGATTCAAACATGAACACGATCGAATCAATTGAAAGTGAATTAATCACGTTCGTACCAGAATGGATGGATTATGTTATCTAGCGGTAACGCTACGTAACGCAGTGAAGCTAAACGATAGCGCTGTGAATCGTTAGAAAAGCAATAGCGCTTGTTATACAACGGTTTATTCATTCTTTGGATAAAGATTTTTTTAAGCCTGTTGTAAAATATTTGTGGTCACCGTTCGAATTAATTCATTTACAAAAGTGAGTGATAAAGATGTAGATGAATTAATCACATACGAATTCGAACAATTGGATTATATTAGATAGCGGTAACGCTGTGTATCGTTTTAGGGGTTGATTAAAAGCGCTGTGAATCGTTCGGGTAGGGATAACGCTTGTTATACCAATGGTTTTGGTTGATTTATTGAGTATTAAAGTGTAATATTTTTATGAGCGACTGTAGAAATCTACAGTAGAGGGGTGAGTAGATGGAAAACTTGGATATAAGGGAATTACTTTTAAAAGAATTTGAAAATGATCCGATTTATCGCATGGCTATTTTAAATGGATTTCAGGATAGTCTATTTACAGATGGAATTTTGTCCATGCATAAAGAAATGACATATAGTACAGTAGAAACTGGTAGAATTATTGAAAGATCAGATTCAACAATTAGAAATCATTTTCGTTCAGACTTAATTGATTACATTCAACCAGAGAAATTCGGAAAGTTTTACAGGTTGAATTATAAAAGTGTGTTTCGATTGCATATGATTTTCGTCTTAATGGAGAAAGCAGCTAAAACAACTGTCGACTTACTGGCTGAACTAGGTATGCAACCGGCTGTATCTATGGGTGGGAATTTAAAAAGAGTTCAGAGGTCAGAAAGTAGGGAATTGCAAGAATGGAATGAAACTAACGATTATAATGATAGATTAACGACTCTTGAAAAAAACATAGGTTTGCAGGGGTTAATGCTCAATATCCTAAAATACGAAAAAGACTTATCAGATTTGGAAAGAAGAATAGAAAGCAAGGAAGCTTCTATTGAACAAATAAAATCGGAAGCATACATGCGATATTTAGAACAAAAACAATCTCAATTGTTGACAACATCACTTAGGAAAACTATTCAAAAACCTTCTTTCTTTGGTTTATTCAAAAAGGCTGAAGAAGTGGATATTGACCAAATTGCAAAGGAGTTAGAAACTAACCTTAAGCAAAAGATGGAACATGAAGTCGAGGGGAAAATAAAATCCCATACTGAAGAAATTAAAAAGCTTGAAGAAGAAAAGGTAAAGTTGAGTTCACTACTTCAAGAAGAGAAGACAGCATTCTCTAATTTCCAGCTTGAAACAAACAATGATACTAAAAGACTACTAAATGCAGAAAAATAATAAAATTAGAATTTTAAAAACATATGTTTTATGAAGAGGCCTATCTAGTAAATAAGAACGGTATGGCTTTGTCTTTATTGATGAAGTAAAGAATGAACAGATATTCTCTAATACAGTTGTATAAACTATCGATTTAGCTACTTGAAATAATCGCTTTTGCTAAAATGGACAGGCTATAATAAAACACACCTTTTTCCAGGATGGAAAAGGGTTTTTTTTATGCAAAATTACGGCATTTAAGAGGAAAAAAATAATGGCCCTTATGACCGATTTTCTAAACATTCTGGCGGTTAAAAGGAATAGAGAAAAGAAAGTAAGAAAAAGATTGTTAAAAATTAATCCCGAAACAATATGACTATAGTCTGTTAAAGCTCGACAACTATTGTTGGGCTTTTTTACCATATACAATGCAAATGTCTCATTTTTAAGATAGTACTATCTAAACATACCAAAAATGGTATTATTTTGGTAAAGTATGAATAGAACAAATATTCGCAATATATAGCAATATCATATAAGGGAGTTGAACGGAAAAATACATATGTATGAAATTCATTCAAACAAATACCACGTGAGTTGCTTGCAATATCATATTACGTTTTTTACAAATAATTATATTTTGCTGGAGAAGGAAGAAATAGACTTTGTAAAGTCCTATTTTAAAAACGTATCCACTCGTCATGAATTTAAAATAGTGGGAATGGAGATCCAAGGATTCAGTGTAAAACTAGTTATCAATTGCAAAACGACACATTATATTCCTAATATTATGAAAGCTTTAAAAGGTGGATCGGCAAGGTTTTTGTATAAGCAGTTTCCGGAAACTAAAGTAAAAAATGGTGGTAGTCTATGGGATCAAAAATATTATATAGCAACTGACAATCAGCAACTAGATAATTTGGTCCAAGATTATAAGGACACTTAGGATAGTTCCGATTAGCTCATAGTTGTAGAGAGGTGAATATCTTGTGAGAAACGATTCCATTGAAAGATCCGTTAATGATACCATGCTCACTATCGCAGATTCCATTTTGCAAATGATTGAACAGGCTAAAAAGCAGAAAGAATTAGATAGAAACAGGCTCGCAACTCCTGATAAGCTTTCTATATTGAATGAAGAAAGGGGAGAAGCCGAGTACGAACTTTATTACGGCTTAATAAAAGAACGGCGCCCAGACCTATTTGAAGTAAACGGAGACTATGTAGAATCCTTTCCAGTTGATAAAGACAAAAGTACTTTTCAAATTTTTCATAATAATGGTGAATTTTATGGTGTTTATAAACAGGGGGCCAAAGATGCTCACATAGTGACTCAATTTTTTCATTCTAAAGAGGAAGTACTTCTGTATACATTCGGAACCTCTGAATTCGAAAAATTCAGAGGGCATACATTATTTCTTTCGAACGACGGAAAAGTATTCTCTCTCCAGAATAATAAGCAATTTCGACTGAATTTAGTGAAACCTTTCAAAACCCTAGCATTCTATGAAAATATTAAAGAAGCACGTTCCTTAGTTGTAAAGAACGAACTAAGGAAGGAGCCCAAATTGAGAATACAAGCCCTTCGTAGAACGTTAGAGGAACATTTTATTCCTTTGGACCTTATAGGAAAGACTGTCACGTTAAACAGTATATCCAAAGATAATGAAGGGGTTTGGGTCTCTTTTGAGGTGAATAAAAAAGAACAAAACATCAGGTTACCGGATTTTGATGAAAAGTGGATGGAAAGAGTAAGGGACAATTCAAGAATGACAGCAGCATTTGATGAACTTATCATGAATAGTCGTTCTATTGGAGAAGGTTTTCTAACCTTTTATGGTCTTGAGATAAATAATGAGCTTCAAACGAGGCAGCATGATTTTGAGGTGATCTCAAATGAAGAAGGTTCATACATTGGGAAGTTTAGTGGGACTGGTATGGTAAAAAAACTATCACCATACTTCTCTGAAGAGGAGGCCAACAAACAATTAAAAAGCTTGCATAATCATATTCAATTACATAAACAGAAAGAAAGATACGAGGATAAGGGAGCAGAGCTAAGCATCGAATTAGACAGTAGTGATAAATATTGAAGGAGGAAGAGGAATTGTGAAAACGCTCAAAAAATTACAACCTATGCTTTTGTTTGCAATCATAATGTTAAGTTTATACGTCATGCCAGAACAGGTATTTGCTGTTAGTGAAATTGAGGCAAAGGTGAAAGAAGGACTAAAACAAATTCAAGCATTTTTAACAGGTATTGTGGTCATAGTTGGTATCTGTGTAGGCGTTTGGATAATCATTAAAAAATTACCTGGAGTAGACGATCCACATACAAAAAATGAAATGTTCAGAGGTGTAGGAATGGCTCTTGCAGGGGTTGGATTAGCATCAGCTCTTGTATGGATTGTGCCTTGGGTATATGGATTATTTGCTTAATAGAGGGGATTTGTATGACTACTAAAGAAGATGTGAAAGAAGTTTTAAAAGAATTATTAGGACAAGAAGGCATTCGTAAGGGGAAAACGTTTGTTTTCCCTGATAATGTAGATCGATCCTATAACATTGTGAAAGGTTTATCGATAGGAAACTTTTTTAAATTTATTTTACCGGCCGTTGTCATTGCAGCAGTCATCCTACTAATTCCACCCTACTCGTTAGGGTTTACGATGGTCAAAATGTTTTTTGTAGCCTTATTGCTGTTAGTCTCTTTTACATTTGCTGTTTTACGTCCTATTACATCTCGACCGAATATAACTTACAGTAACTATTTGAAACGAGTTTTTCAATATAATAGTCGACAGAAGTTGTTCTTTATGAAACCGAATAAAAGGGATGAATTTAATGGCCAATAAAAAAAAGAAAATGGATAGAACAGAATTTGACTATGAAATTGAAAGCCTATTAAAAAAGGGGCAAAGAACCATTCAGGATCTAAGTGTGATTGAAGGTATTTATAAGGATTATGTACTGTTGAAAAATGGATATTTAATTTCCATTTTACAGGTGAGTGGAATCAATATGGATTTATTAGCTGAGTATGAACAGAATCGTATATTTGAGGACTACGGGTCATTTTTAATGAGCCAAGTCCAAGATCAATTACAAACCGTCTCCATGACGGTACCCGTTGACCTAAGATCGTACAACTTAGGTTGGAAAAAACGATATCTTCAAGAACTTGAAAATAAAGACAATGCTGGAAATGAATATAAGCGAAAATTAATCGCTTCGTATATAGATCACTTTCAAGGTATCAGGCTAAAAGATGAAATGTCTACGAAACAACATTTTATTGTCATTAGGGAGAAAATGAGTAAACGTACTTTTCAGGGATTAGACCGTGCGGAGAGCATTTTAACAAAAAAGGTAGAGGAAATATCAAACTCTTTACGGTCCACTTTTGAGACCTACGATTTAGCGATAAAAAAATTATCCGAGAAAGATACTTTAACTCTGCTGTACCGGCACTTTGATTTTGAAATGTCGAAACTATATGGTTAGCCAATCGGGAAGGAGAAAATCTTATGCCCTTTTCTTTAGCATCACTTTTTCCATCAAGAAAACGAGAAAATAAACAAGATGAACAGGTGGGACAAAGCCATCCAGACTTCCTACATGGGATTTTAGAGACAGAAGAACTTAATTCTATCTATCCTTTTGTTTGGAAGGAAAATAAGAGTTTTATAGAAAGTGGTGGCAACTTTATTAAAGTTCTGGCTGTTGTTTCCTATCCTAAAGAGCAGAAAGGGAACTGGCTATCTGATTTGAAACGGTTAAAGGGAAGCATATCCTTTGTCCAATATCTAGAGCCTGCTAACTCTGAAGGAATGATTAGTTATTACAATGACTCTATTAAAAATAAGGATGCAGAACTATTAAAAACAAGAGACCCGGCTACGCGTATCAGGTTAAGGTCAGAAGTTGACAGTGCCAGATACCAACTCAATCAGGTTTTAACAAACCGTTCCAACTTTATGTATCTGTATACGTATATTTTTATTCAAGCTACATCCCTAGAAGATCTAAAGACTTTAGAGGATAACGTCCAGAGAATCCTGACAAAACTACGAATGAAAGCTTTAAATCCTCATTACGCTACACCTATGGCTTTCTGGTCCGCTCTACCTTTAGGGGATAATCAATTAAAGGATTATACATATCAGATGTGCAACAGTGAAACCGCCTCTTCCTTTTTTCCATTTGATGATTCAGAAATTTGTTACTTATCACCGAAAGCTCAAGTAGAAGGGATTAATAAGACAACCAATTCATTAGTAGCGATTGATTATTTAGATACGCAGCGTACATTAAACCAAAACATGGTCGTAATCGGAACATCGGGGGTTGGTAAATCAACCTTTATGGTTCAGAAGATTCTTCGCTGCTTTGCTATGGGAGTCAAAGTATATATCATTGATCCGGAAAATGAGTACTCCCATATCGTGAAAACTCTCGGTGGAGAAGTAGTACACCTTAGCGGTAATAGTGCAACAAAGATTAATCCTTTGGAGATATTCTCAACAGAAATTACTGACACTGAAGACTTTAATAATGAGGCAGAATTCGTAAGAGACCTTGTGAAACAAAAGGTTCAACGCCTTAAGGCTTTTTTCAAAGTGTTAAAATCCGACTTAACACAGGTAGAATCTAGCATTTTAGACAAGTCTCTTACCACTCTTTATAATCGCTTTTCAATTAATGAAGAGAGAGATTTTAAAAGCCTGAAAGCTACCGACTATCCTATTCTTGAAGACTTTTACAAGGAGTTAGGGGAACTAAAGAAAAAGGATATCGAACGATATGAAAAAATCCAAGATTTTTATTTTATATTAGAGAGTTATGTGAATGGCTCAAACTCATTATTTAACGGGCACACGAACGTGAATATCAATAACTCGTTGTTCTCCTTTGATTTAAAATCGCTTCAAAATGAAGTAGACGTACAGGCTGCCTGTTACTTTAACATTTTTGGTTTCTTATGGGATGAAGTAACAAAAACAAAAGATGAGTTAATTTATCTTTTTATCGATGAATTTCACTTCTTATCTAAAAATCCTGACTCCATGAGGTTTTTCTATCAAGCGTACAAACGATTTAGAAAATACAATGCTGGAGCCATTGCAGGTACACAACAAATTATCGATGTTCTCGATACCGTTGACAATCTAGGTGCAGCCATGATTGAAAACAGCCATACAAAAGTGTTTTTCGGCCTAGACAACAAAGGAGTAGACGATGTCGTAAAAAAAATTAATCTATCATTTTCTGATGAAGAGATTTCCTTATTAAGGGCAAAACGGCAAGGAGAAGCGTTAATCACATATGGATCACAACGTGCTTTTATTAGGGTAGAGCTTACACAAGAAGAACTTCGTCTATGGAATAAAAAGCGATATTTTGAAAAGTACGGGTTAGACCCTGACGAAATCCCAGACTATGAGGCTAGGAACGAAATGACTCCAATTGAAAAAGAGGAAGTGAGAAATTTTGTTCTGTAAAGGAGGGGCACAAAAGTGAAAATCCAATTACTCGAACATGGCACGTTATTTATCCACCAGAATAAGCACTATCGTTTGGAGATATCAGCAAATAAAGTGTTGGCAGAACGACTAGATGATTTAAAAGATCTTCTGGAAGAATCACCTTATTTTTTTACTCTAAATAATATAAAAAGAGAAAATGATCGATTTATTCTCGACTATGAAAAGGGAGACGATTACCAACCAATCATAATAGCAAAAGAATATTCAAGTGTATTACGACTCGCCTTATTAAATGAGTTGTTAGAGATTGACCCATTAAATACGATAAAAGAGAAAGTATTAATCCATCCTAGAAATATTTTCTTTAAAGATATGACAACATTAAAGTTTCTCTACAGAAGCAATCAATGGTTGCCCTATGATGAGCAAATAGAAAAGCTTGAACAGTACAAAATTTTAATTATCTCCATGTTCTCGCGTTTCTCCTATGAAAAATATAAAAGGGAAAAAGATAATCTCTTAAAAAAGGAAAAAGATGAATTTCTTTTCCGAATTGAAAATGCTGATTCCCTTATAGGTTTGAAACGATTGATTTCCGAAAGACTACGGCAAGAGGAAACCAAACATTTCTTCGGTCTGGAAACGGAAAAACAAAAAATGAAGAAGCAAAAGAGGATATTGGCAGGATTATCGATAGGTATTTGTGCAGCCGCTTTTGTTTTAGCCCTTTTTTTTCAACAATCAGCAGAAAATAAAGTACAAACTGTCTATGCGACGGAACTTGAAAAAGTTGAACAAGAATCAAGGTTTTATCAACTGCTAAGTAAAGAAAAATATGATGAGGCCATTTCGTTACTGAGGAAAAATGGTGGCTCTAAAAAAGAGATGGCGTATGTGTACCTTAAAAAAGGTGAGTATCAAAAGGCAATTGATACTGATCCATATTTAATTAAACCAACTGTAGAAGCTTTATATAAAGTAAATAAAAAGGATGAAATACTAGGTTTGGAAGCTGAAAGTAATTATTTGGAGATTGAAAAGAAAATAGTAGGTTATGATTATACCGCTTTGTTATCCATGCAAGCATTTACAAAAGATAAAGACCAACAACTTCGAATAGGCAAAGCTTTTGCTGAACATGGAGATATTGCAGATGCTAAGAGTTTAAACCAATCGCTGAAAAACAAAGAATTAGAGACTGCTATAAGAAAAAATGAATTGGAAAAACAAGTTGCTACATTAGAGCAACAAATAAAAGAAATTAACGAAAATGAAGATGTAAAACTAGAAGACAAACAGAAAGAGCTTGATCCTAAAAACAAGGAGCTGGAAAACATTAAAGCTGAAATTGAGAAAATCAATATAGAAATGGAGTGAAAATAAGTGACAGCAACTGTTGCTGTTAAGGGAACCATTTTTGTTGTTCGAAACTGGAAGCAAATTACTATAGGAGTCGTCTTTTCTTTAATAGTAATGGCCGGTTTGCTGGTTGGTATTGAGTCGTCAGAACAAGAGCGATTAGGGACCATTGACTCGCCGTTTGGGATGGCTAATGTTCCTCCTCATATCACACAATGGAAAGGGCTAGTACACGAATATACGACCAAGTACGGTATCCCAGAATACACAGATTTTCTCCTAGCAATCATGTATCAAGAATTAGGAAGCTCCCAGACGTTAGATATTATGCAAAGTTCAGAATCTGCCGGGTTACCACCGAATGCCATTCAAGATCCAGTTATGTCTGTAAATTTAGGTGTTCAACATTTTAAATCGGTGTTAGAACAAGGACAAAAGGCTGGAGTTGATTTTGCTGCAATCGTTCAATCTTACAACTTTGGTTCTGGTTACCTTAATTTTGTTGCCTCGAACGGCGGGAAACATTCAGTCGAATTAGCTCAAGCGTTCTCATTGAGTCAGTCTGGCAAACTAGGGTGGAGCTGTTCTGATTGGAGAGGTCCGTACTGTTATGGTGATTATACATATGTACAAAAAGTCATGAAAAACCTAATGCCTACAGGTATTGCTGTAGGTGGCGGAGATGTTTCTCCATTGGGGGAACAAGCATTTAATGCGATTATTTTAGAGGCACAAAAATATGTAGGCTGGCCTTATGTATGGGGAGGTGCACACCCTAATACAGGATTTGATTGCTCAGGCTTTACACAATGGACATTTGCTAAGGCTGGGATAAGACTACCACGAACCGCTCAAGAACAATATGATGTTTCTACTAAAATATCTCCAGCAGAGGCTAGGCCAGGTGATTTTGTATTTTATACTGGAACGTACGAGACCGACAAATACATCACACATGTAGGAATCTATCTAGGAAACGGTAAGATGTTCGATTCTAACGGATCTGGTATAGGAATTCACGATATCAATTCACCTTACTGGAAATCCCATATGGTTGGCTTTGGGAGAGTGGCACATTAGGAGGGGAACACCTTGAGTAAAGTATTGGCTGCCTTGCTAGGGATATCAATTCTAGCAAATGTAATCTTGGGTTTTATGTACTTTGGTCAAAGAACAATGGTCACCCAAGCAGAAGAAAAAAACAAAGAAACAAAAAAACAGATGGATCATTTAAAAAGCGAATCGCGTAAAAAGGAACAAGTACTTAATACCTTTCAACAAAATGAAGCTTTTTACGAAATTGAACATAGTGAACAGATTAAAAGTTTTGTAGATGAAACGTTTAGAGAATTATTTAATTATGATAACAAAAATTATGCTGCACGTTTTGATCAGATCCGCGACAAATTAGCAGAGTCTGTCATTTCAAAACTAAAATCTTCAGGAGAAATGGGAAGTACACAAATTGAATTCAAAAATGAAGTGAAGGCTTTAAATGTCTATCTAAGTGCGGTTGAAAAGAACCAAGCAAAAGCTCTTGTAAACATGGAAACACAATATTCAGTAGGTGGTAGCCAATTTCCAAGAAGAAATCAAATGTATGAGGTGACACTTGTTAAAAATGGGAATGAGTGGTTAGTTGATAAATTAGAGTTAATGGGATCTTTTGAACCGTTTGAAGAAAACTAAATTAGCAGTTGGTTAACAGTAATCAAAAAGGAGATATACTCATGAAAATGTTTGGGCTGCGCCTATTGTTAACGGTCTTTTTACTTGTCCTTCTTGAACTACTCGTAATCAACATAGCTGGTATTCTTCCGTTTATTGCATCTCACAAGGCAAATATATCTGATGCTCCATATATGGAATTTATAACGGATAACCTACAGCATCCGATTGAAAGTTCTACTCACATGATAGAAGAGAAGAATCCTCTTTTTTTCCTTGGTAGTGGGGCAGTTGTCCTATTCACCATTTATGCAACTTTTTTTATGAAAGGTGGCAAAGGCAAATATGAGTTAGCAGACAAATATGGGGTCCATGGTTCAAGCAGGTTCGCTCAAAGGCATGAAATATTTAAGCAGGGAGAGACGGTTGGTGTTCCTGCAAAACAACTTATGAAAGATCTTGAAGCTAGTATGCTAGTTTCGAAAGGGGAGAAGTGATATGGCTGTAGATTTTATGAAAAATAATGGAATCATAGCAGGTATTTTAAATCATTCTGTTATCGTGCAGCCAACGGATTCAAACCTTCCAAACAGAAACCACTTTGTAGCCGGCGGTCCTGGTTCAGCGAAAACACAGGGGTATGTCGTAACCAATGTGTTACATGAAAAGGAATGTTCTTTAGTGATAACAGACCCAAAAGGTGAGGTCTATGAAATGACTTCTGAGGTCAAACGGAGGCAAGGCTATGAAGTTCATGTGGTGAATTTTTCAGAAATGGAGTACTCAGATCGGTATAATCCTTTTGATTATGTTAGGGAGGAAATCCAGGCGTCAACGGTAGCAAATGCAATTATTGCTTCTAAAAATGATCCTAAACGAAAAGATTTTTGGTACAATGCACAATTTAGCTTGTTAAAAGCGTTAATTTTATATGCAGTTCATGAGTTACCACCTGATCAACGAAACATGACGGGTGTATTGGATTTCTTGCAAGAATTTGACCCAGAAGCTAGCGTAGATGGAGCCAGTGAGTTAGATGAACAGTTTTTAAGGCTAGATAAGTCGCATCCAGCAAGAAGAGCTTATGAATTAGGATTTAAAAAGTCTCAAGAAAAAACCCGCGCAAACATTATTATTTCTTTACTCACAACAATAGGAGATTTTACTTCCAGTTCTATTTCACAGTTTACGAGTTTTTCCGACTTCTTTTTAGGGGATGTAGGAAAAAGGAAAATGGCTTTATATGTGATTATTCCAGTAATGGATTCTACATGGGAAGGCCTAATTAATTTATTTTTTAATCAGATGTTTCAGGAGTTGTATAAAGTGGGTGCTAAAAACAGGGCAAAGCTCCCTCAACCCGTTGTCTTTATCTTAGACGAATTCCCGAACTTAGGAAAATTTCCAGACTATGAAAAGTTCTTAGCAACCTGTAGGGGGTACGGAATTGGAGTTCTTACGATTGTTCAAAATATCACTCAATTGCAAGAAAAGTATGGCCGAGAACAAGCTGAATCCATTTTAGGTAACTGTGGAACGAAAATCTGCTTAGGAAATGTAAACGAAACTACTGCCAAATACTTTTCACAGTTAATGGGGAAAACAACCGCAAAAGTGGATACGGGTTCATCCTCAGAATCAAAAGGGCAATCATCAAGTACCTCTTCTTCATCTAGTTACTCTTATGTAGCACGTAACCTAATGAATCAAGACGAGATTCTAACCATGCATAAAGATGATTGCATTATCATCATTACCGGAAAACACCCAATAAAGGCGAAAAAAGCGTATCAATATCTTCTATTTCCAAATATCACAAGCTTATTTTATGTTAGTCAATTAGAATATCAAAATAGCCCATCACCAAAGGTACTAGATTGGTTTGAAGTTAAAAAAGAGGAATACGAACAATACATTCATTCGATTAATCGTAAAGTTATCTTACAAAAAGCTGAGGTTGAATGGCATGAAGTACAGGTAAAGAAAGCTGAGAAAGAGGCTGAAAAGCAAGAAGAACTTGCCAGGAGCTTTTTTTCTCAAATGAATTCAGATTCTAGTAATAATCCAACATAAGAAGGGGGCTCTTAAAGTTGAAAAAAACAAATTTGCTTATACTCGTATTAATGTTGAGTACATTTCTGGCTGCTTGTAGTGGTGGTAATCAATTTGATTCAAAGGTTGAGCAAGAAAAAGCTACAAAAGTAATTAACAGCGTTTTAACTTCATTTGAGGATGAAGAAAAGTTAGCTGAAGCAAAAACACGTGATGAAGCAAATCGAATTGCATGGAAGAAAATTAAAGAAAAGAATGCTAAAGCAATTTCTAAGGATCTAAGTGAAGAGGGGCAAAAACATCTATTATATATATTAACTTTCAACAAAGCAGAAGACTTACCCAATGGGGAAACAAAATCAAACTTACTATTTAATCAAAGTGCAAAAATTAAAAATATCAGTTTAAATGAAACTGATAAAAAGTTTACTTTTGATTTGCAACGTTACGAGATTGATCATAAATTGATTACCTTAGAAAAGCAGGAAGATGTTTGGAAAATTGTGAAAGTTGAAGATCCTGAATAAGAGGTGGTAAAATCTTGTTTAATTTTAAGGAAAAAATTGTTGAGGCTATCCAAGGAATGTTAGAGGATTTTATTGAATGGGCACTCCTAATATGTAATGATCTTTTATTAAAACAAAATCCTGAGATTCAATTCTTTGAATCAGTCAATAATTTCTTACTTGCTCTAACTTCTACAATAGCTATAACAATCGTTTTATATAAAATTATCGAGGTTATTACAAGGAATGCTGCAGGAGATGCGATTGCTTACGGGCCTGTAATAGTAAATACGTTAAAAAGTGCCTTACTAATTCCCGCAATGCCTTTTATCCAGAAAATCTTGTTAGAAAAAGTTGCTTATAATATGGGAAACTGGATGATTGGAGAAGGAAGTAAGGTAAGTAAGGAAAAAATTAATGATATGTTTGATCCAAATAACTTTGCCACTCTCCATTTTCAAGGTGCTGCACTTCTTATCTTACTAGCCGTATTTGCAGTAGCGTTTATAGCGTTCTTATTTTCAGTTGCTGTATTCCATGCAGACGTTATGCTCTTATATTTATTGAGTCCGTTGGCATGTGTGTCGGTTATTGCTGATGATAATGAATATTTAGGTGTGTGGTGGCGTGAATTGTTAAGCCAGATTGTTACCATTCTGGCAAAAATCTTTTTATTCGTTGTAGCCCTAAGTATATTAATCAATGAAAATATTACGTTTCTTAATTTTCTATTACTCATGGGATGTTGTATTCTCCTTATTAAGAGTCCATCAGTACTTAGAAATATGTGGTATTCATCAGGTTCTGGAAGAGGAATGATGGGGGCTATGGGTGGAACCACAAAACTGGTAGCTAGGAGATTTCTATTAAAAAGATAAAGAAAAGTCGACCTCACTGTTGTCCTTTTAGTACTAATTCCAGGCTTAAAGGCAATTCTCAAATTTCTAATAGTATTGCCTTCCCTATTTCTCAAATAGTGAGTTTTTTGATTGGAATAATTGAAATTTTTTAATTAGAGAATTTGTTTCCACACTTAACACATGTGGAGTGCTGTTCACTACTAGTCTTAAAAGAATAAATATAGATGTGGCCGTGTGTAAAAACAGTCCCTCAGGTATTCATACCTGGGGCTTATTTTATTTTTAAAGTCCCTTGATTTATGTTGTTTCTTCAATTTAGAGAATTTTATAAAAAAACAAAGAAAAACTCTTCAAAATTATACAAATCCTCTTCATAATAGGAGATAACCTAGTATTATTACATGAAAAAAAGGGGGGGAGATACTTGTTTTGTCGGAAATGTGGTAGGGAACTTCATGAAACCGATCAATTTTGTTCTCATTGTGGAACCCAGTTAAACCCATCGATATCGGTGGTCACCGACCCTAATATTAAGTCTGATATGCCTCACCTTCATAGGGAGAAGGAAAAATATTATTGGCCGTTTTTGCTTCCGTTTGTAGTGTTACTTTTGGGATCGGGGAGTGTATTGGCTATTTATCACTACGAAACTCAACAAAACGAGAAGGCAGCCAGTTATGTCAAAAACGCTCAAACCTATGCTCGGCTGCTAATCAATTTAGTTCTGAAACCATTCTAGTTTATAAACAAAAACAGGTGAGTTTAAAATTGATTATAGGGATTATGACAATAGGTATAACACCAGGAGAGGCCGTAAAAATTACGGCTGCTGGGGAAGATGAAAGGGATGTCATAGAAAAGATAAAAACAGTCATTGATCTAGAAGGAATAGGAGTTGAATCTCAGGCAGGTTAAAATAGTGAACTGTTAGGCCCTTTTATTACTGCTTTTTGGTGGACTTCTAGAAGATACAGGAATTAAAGAAAACGGTTGCAGTTGCAGCTGTTTTCTTGCTATCTATGAAATCTTTCCATAGCTTTTTGCTATATTTGTGAATTTTCATTAATTTATGGTTATGAAAATAATAAAGGTATTAAAAACATGGAATCACTATCAAAAATAGACTAAATTTAAGGTATAATAAGAAAAAAGTTTTTTTGGAACATTCAGAATAATGGAGTTAAGCAAAAGAAACAGGAAGGAGGAAAATCAATGAGAAATGAGATTGTTGAATATATGGTACAAGTAACTAGTAAGTTTTCATTTAAAAAAGGGATGCGCCTTGAATCGTATTAAACAGAGGCAGTAGCAGGTCATTTTGGGCTAGATCGTTCAAGAGCAAGTAGGTTATTAAATGAACTGGTTAAAGAAGACACCATCATAAAAATTAATACTCGGCCCGTTTGTTTTTTACATAGAGCCACGTTAGAAAAAAATTATGGAAGTTTGCAGAATACTATATATGATAGTTTAGAATCGGTAGAAAACGAACTGATTTCCGACCACAAAAAAAAGAGATTTTTAAACAGTTAATTGGGTATGAGAAAAGTTTGAAAGAATGCATTGAACAAGTTAAAACATCTACTACCCAGATAATGGTTTGCCTTTATTACTCCTGGGACCCACTGGAGTAGGAAAAACTTATTTAGCAAAACTTATATATGATTATTCACGAGCTAAAAAAATCATTGCTGATCATGCTCCTTATTTTGTATTTAATTGTGCTCAATACGCAAATAATCCTGAATTATTATCAAGTTTTTTATTTGGTCATTCCAAGGGAGCTTTTACAGGTGCGTTAAAGGATCAGGTTGGTCTGATGTAAACGATAAACTAGAATCAACAGTTTTCCACAAATAAGGATAAACAGATTTCAACAAATAAGAGTCAACAGTTTACCTTGAATAACCCACTTTCTTTATACTTAAAGCAGTTTATGGAAAGTGAGGAATTAACAGGAGTGGAAAGGCTAATGATTTATAACGAGGTTCATAGGCTTCGCGGTGAGGGATTTTCAAATAGCGCGATAGCTAGGAAATTAAAGATTTCTAGGAATAGAGTGATAGAATACGCAAAGATGTCTCCAGAAGAGTTTTACACGTTTGCCATCTCATTACAAAGCAGAAGTAAAAAGCTAGATCCCTTTCGAGAGGAAATTCTAGGATGGCTACAGGACCATCCTGACCTATCAGGAGCGCAAGTATTGGACTGGTTGGGGGAAAAATTAAACGTCAGTACTGTAACAGAAGGAACTGTGAGGAATTATGTAAATGAGATACGTGAGGCTTATCATATTCCGAAAATAATAACAGAAAGAAATTATAGTACAGTACCTGATCTTCCAATGGGTCAACAGTTACAAGTAGATTTTGGTCAAATTAGAGTTCCTACAACGAATGGGATATTCAAACGGCTCTATTTTATTGGTTTTGTACTGGCACATTCCAGATACAAATATGTAGAATGGCTCGATCGGCCGTTTCGAGCATCAGATCTTATTAGAATGCATGAAAATGCCTTCCGTTTTTATGGGGGCATGTCCATTGAAATCGTCTACGATCAAGATCGTTTATTGGCTGTCAGTGAAAATGCCGGAGACCTAATTATGACAGTAGAATTTACTAAGTATCAACAGACAAGAAAGTTTAAGGTCTACCTATGTAGAAAATCTGATCCAGAATCTAAAGGGAAAATTGAGCAGGTAGTAAAGTATGTAAAAAATAATTTCGCGAAGAACCGTACATTCGATAATCTACTAGATTGGCAGGAATCTTGCTTGAGTTGGTTAAAGAGAACAGGAAATTATAAGGTTCATCATAATACGAAAAAGAGACCTGTCGAGGTGTTCGCCCTGGAAAAGCCACACCTACAACCGGTCTCCGGTACTTACATTTTTGAAGATATCTTCGATTCTAGTATAACAAGAACGATTAACAAAGACAATGTTATCCGGTTTGATGGGAATCGGTACAGCGTACCTCGTGGTACTTACCGAAAAGGAGCTCCCAATATTGCTTATGTCGAGACGGATACTGAGTATCTATACATACGACTGCGGCAAACTGGGCAGCCACTAGCTAAACACAAAATCGCACAAGGAAGTGGTGCTGTTATTTCAGACCCTTCCCATCGGGAACGTGAACAATCTAAACGTGATCTATTAATACAGCAAATCAAAGAAATGATAACCGATAAAGAAGCTGCAAATTGGCTAATTGAAATTCTCTTTAATCAATATCCACGCCATATGATAGATCAACTTAAAGTTGTACAATCTGTCATTCTGAAATATCCAGCTTTCATTGATGAGGCACTTAATGAAATGAGACGTTTACGGTTGACTAGTGCAAATGATCTTCGGGATATTGCCATCTCATTAGAAATGCAGAGCCGAAAGAAACATAAAGAAACTGGAATCCTGAATGAGAAATATAAGACTTTAGTTGCCCCCGAACGAAGAGAAGATATTTATTTAAGTGTCCTTCAGGGAGGATCAAACCGATGAGCCAACCTTACGAATCACTACAGGATAAATGTCGTACCTTACGTCTGGCTGAGACAGCCAAGGAGTTACCTTCTATTCTAAGGGAAGCTGAAGCAAAGGGATGGACATATCATGAATTCATCCATGAGTTTCTTAGTCATGAAATGCGTTGTAGGGAAAGAAAAAACAGTGAAAGACTAATGAAGTGGGCAGAGTTTCCAGAAGCTTTAACATTTGAGAACTTTCGACTTGAGGAACAGACCGCGATTGGGGGAAAAACAACTGAATATATTAAAACAATTATCATGGGTCGATGAGTATTTTACCTTAATTATGATGGGACCAACGGGTGTCGGCAAGACTCATCTATCAACTGCCTTGGGTATTCACGCTATTGAGCGTGGATACCAGGTTTCTTTTATATCAATGGATCGTTTGATTTATGTATTGAAATCAAGAGAGTATATCAGTAAATCTAAAACAAGGTACAACCGTATTATCAAATCTGACCTGATTATAATCGATGATGTCATGTATATGGCGTATGAACCACAGGATGCCCACTTATTCTTCCAGTTTATTTATGAGATGTATGACAAAGCTGCATTTATCCTTACATCTAATAAAGGCCCTGGAGAATGGGGAAAGTTCCTTGGGGATACAACACTTACGACAGCAATATTGGATCGTCTCCTTCATAGGAGTGAAATTTTGACTTTCAGCGAAGAACAGGACAGTATCAGAATGAAATACAGAAAAGTATTATTTGATAATCAAAGTGTTGAATCTTAATTAATGAAAACTGTTTAATCTTATATACTAAAAACTGTTGATTTCTACTTGACGGTTACATCTGATAGAACAATCCAATAATGGAATCTTGTTTTTGGATGAAGTACTTGTATAACAATGTATGGAGATAATTAAGGGTATATATACATGGATGCTTATGTATCAAGGATTAAATATTATCCATTAGATTAATACGTGGATAAAATCAATTTTATATGTCTTTTAATATACAAAAGTAAATATTATATTAGATTATTAATAAGACTCTTATTAAGACCTCTTTTAACAGACCTCTGTTACTACAACAACTTTACTACCACAACATAATAAATAAATTGCTAAAGCTTCTATTATATATATAATCCGTTTTACTTAACCGTACCCTATGAAGTACATCATCGTGGAACACTAAAAGACCACTCCTGTTAACCAGGAAAGTGGCCGCAATTTCCCATCTACTTATATTTTTGTTATTTTACATTTAAACGCAATGAATCGTTCAGCAGCAAGACGGAAGTGATTATTTGATCGTGGAAAGTTCTCTTCAATAGTAATCAACAGCAAAGCTTTCACAAAAATCGTATTCCTTCATTAGAAACTCCTTAAATTCCATCAAAAGAAAAAGCGTTCCTGTTTAAGAAACGCACTTGTTTAGTTTAAGTAATTCCATCACAAAGTTTACCATTAACCACTATTATTTAATTCAATGTTCCAATTTTCATCATAAGGTATCGAGGTGATGAGTCCAACGGAAGTATCTGTTTTCCCAACAAGCAAATAGTAATGACCATCTCTGATCACTAATGAACCAGGTGGTTGTTGCTTCTCTTCTTCCGTTAATTGTAATTCAGGTGCATACTCGATACGAATATCTTTGAACCTGTAGATTTCTTTCCATCTTTCAAAGTTGATATTTTCTCTATTGGATATAGCTTCAATTATTTGTTCAGCGTCCTGTAGTACAACTTCATAATTATACGGGTAGAGCAATCGAATTTTTTCAAGTGACTTTCCTGTGTAATCATTACAGTATAACTCATTGAATGCAATAGTTATTTGGAATGTCCTGTTTTCTAAAACATGATATATGGTCAATGCTGCAATATTCTTGCTACTATCTACTACCTTGTCAAAATTCCAGCCTTTATAAGTATTTTTAATTTTCTTCAATAAAAAAAGGTTTGATATTGAGCAATTAAATCCATCATTATCTAGGTGCTCAATTATATAATCCTTACTATATGCTGCTTTTCGCATTTCTTCCCCGAAATAATAATCAAATGAAATCTGATGTAATGATTTCTTATATTCATTTGAATACGGATATTTGTAATTTTCTTTAGCTTCCTCGGATTCAGGAATTCTAAATCTTGCATTTCTGATTAGGTCATACATTTCAGGAGTGTAGTCTACAAATGCTAGTTTCTTCATCCCAGTAATGTTTATAGATATTTTGTCATTCCATACTTCTAATGCTACTTGTTCCTTTTTATCCATAAATTTTAACCTTTCTTGATTCATGCTTTTTGGTGTTATATGAATTCATCATTTTCATTATTTCCTCCTATGGGAACCAACAACCCTAAAAGGAATTATAACTAATCGAGCAAGCGTTATAACCGAAAATCAACATACTTGTTTAACACAGCTTAAATTAAAAAAACGCCCAGAATAGCCTCTGGAACGTTAATTTGCTTACTTAAATTGGACATTTAATGCAAATATGGTTTCGAAACTCTTTAAGGCTTTTTTTAATTTATAGTGACTATAGATTAATTTTATAGATTCCATGACATAAATTGAGCTCAACGAAATATAAAATTCCTCATTTTTCATTATATTGAGTAGATCAACCCGTTTTTCCCAAAAACTGAAATTACGAATTGCATTCTTCCCATGTGTTTCTATGGAGAGAATAGGATAAAGTAAATCATATTGGACTAATAAATCCAGCTGTGAACACACAGCTTTTAAGTTATTGGTTTTTCCATCTAGGTTGTACCATTTTTGCTCTTTTCTTTGCATGCCGATTTCTTTTAAATAACCATTAATCGTATTCGCTTTAAATTCATCATCGATACCTTTGGTAATTTCTTTTAAAACGGTATCTTTACCCATTTCCAAGAACTCTCGCATCTTAACCCCGTCCATGCTATCTTCCGTTAGTTTTTCCGCTAAACCTATTATTTTGATCCTATTTGAATAATCATATGAACGAGCTCTTCTTGTTGTATCTTTCTGAAATATAAACTTTAAATAGACAAAATTCTCGAATACTGTTCTTAATATTGAATCTAGAGATGAATGATGTTTATTTTCGAGAAGAATGACTATAGATTTTGAATGATTAATTAGATTTTCCAATAGACCTAAAACAACGGCATCCGTATAACCGAATTCAACATTATTTTTGCCATTCTGGAAATAATCCCTGATTACGGTATTAAATACTTTATCTCCTTCTTTAATTAACCTTTTTAAGGTTTTCATATAAATCACTTCCTCATTAAGAACTAAACAAGATCTTTACTTGCATAATATAAATATGCATAGTCTTTCAATTCTTCTGGAATACTCTTTGGTTTTAACCCAAGCTCGGACTTGACATTTATAAAAGACGAAGCAAATCCTAAAGCAGCACTTACTCCAACAGGAAAATTAAAGAGGGTACCCGCTCCTATTGCCCCTGCTGTTTTTAAGATCATTTGCGATACATCGAATTCAATTTTTAAATTCCCTAAAAGATTTTTTATCCTAGATTCACTCATTACTTTATTTATTTCAATTAATTTACGTTGTATCTGTTCAATATTCTTGATCTTAATTCGATCAGGATCCCCAGAATCAATGATTTCCAAGTAAAGATTGTCCATTAAACTTCTAAACTCTAACAATTCATCTTTTCTATGTTCTTTAAATTCTAATATATCCTCTAAAGGAACTTCATTTGATGGGAATGGGTAAACATTGAAATAAGTCGACTTCTAGGTTTCTTGTTAAAACTGCATCTTCTTTTGGTAAAAGCAATTTAACATTTGGTTGGGCTAATGACCAACATCCTTTTTCCGATTCATTATTTAATTGAAATACATCATGTTGGGCCTTTAAAACATTTATTGCGAGCCCAGTAAAAAGGTCATGAAAATATTTATGTTTATCATTTTTATCCGCATCCTTAATTTGGATATTCACCGAAAATTGGATATTCAACGGTCATTTTTGTATACTTTAAAACATTTGCATTTCTCAGATAATTCATTTCTGGGGTTTCATATGTCTTTTTTTCTGTTTCTTCCTTGTCTGGTAAAACAGCTTCTGGATAATCTATTTTATCCCAGTAAAGTAAATACTGCCTAAGTTTTATTGGATCTAATAATGGATTCGTTAACGGCACTCTGGTTTCAGATCTTTCTTCAAAATTTTCTATAACATTAGAAATTACTATTCCTCTCTCCAAAAAAAATCCTCCCCTTTTTGCCATTATTATACATTACATTCTTTAAAAAGCACAATTCAAAAGATTTATTTTACTTTAATGTTAAGAAATTACTATTAAAAATAAGCCTTATGCATTACTTTTTTTGTATAATAAGAAGATGATGTAGTAAGGAGGTCCCCCAACATGGCATACCAACCTGAAGCAGAACTTGAAAAAGATTTACATACACAGCTTGTTAATCAAGGTTACAAAGCAGTAAAAATTGCGGACTATGATGCTTTATTAGCTAACTTCAAGCAGCAACTGAATACTTTTAATGAACCTAAATTGAATGGACAACCATTGACAGATAAAGAGTTTAATCGGATTCTTACATTAATAGAAGGAAAAAGCATTTACGATTCAGCAAAAATCTTACGTGACAAACTATTGATTGAACGTGAAGATGGAACGCAATTATATGTAGAGTTACTCAATACAAAGGAATGGTGTAAAAATCTTTTCCAAGTTACAACACAAACAACGGTGACGGGGAAATACACCAATCGTTATGACGTTACGATTCTAATCAACGGTTTACCACTTGTTCAAATCGAATTGAAACGACGAGGACTAGATTTTAAAGAAGCTTTTAATCAAATCCAACGCTATCGTCGTCATACGTTCCCTGGTCTGTATCATTTCCTACAAATCTTTGTAGTAAGTAATGGCGTTGATACAAAATACTTTTCAAATTCTGATTATGACATTCAATTTGGGTTCACTTTTTTTTGGACAGATGAGAAAAATGAACTCATTATGAACCTACAGGATTTCGCTAGTTCATTCTTAAAACCTTGTCATTTAGCTAAAATGATTAGTCGTTATATGGTTATTAATGATACAGATAAAGTGTTAATGGTGATGCGACCTTACCAGGTATATGCTGTCGAAGCATTGGTAAAGCGTGCAACTGAAACAAATAATAATGGCTTCGTTTGGCATACGACAGGCTCAGGGAAAACGTTAACCTCTTTTAAAGCTGGCCAAATCCTTGCAGATGAAGAAAGCATAAAAAAGGTATTCTTCCTTGTTGACCGACAAGATTTAGATAGCCAAACGATTGCGGAATTTAATAAATTCCAAAAAGGCTCTGTAGACCGCACAGACAAAACGGAAATACTCATTGAACAAGTCAAAAATCCAATGAAACGTTTTATCGTGACAACTATTCAGAAGATGAATAATGCCATTAAAAGCCCAAAATATGCAAAGATTATGGAGCCTTATAAACAAGAACATGTTGTCTTCATCATTGATGAATGTCATCGTAGCCAATTTGGTGATATGCGAAAAGAGATTGATCATCATTTCCAAAACGCTCAATACTTCGGCTTCACAGGAACACCACGTTTTGTAAAAAACAAAAGCCAAGATGGACGTACTACAGCCGACTTATTTGAAAAATGCTTACATCATTACTTAATTAAAGATGCCATTCGTGATGGAAATGTCCTTGGCTTTTCAGTAGAATACATTCGGACCTTCAATGCAAAAATTGATGAAAATGACCAAACAAAAGTAAAAGCTATCAATACAGATGAAGTATGGCATGATGAAAGACGCTTAAACCTTGTTGCCGACCATATTTTAATTAACCATGTAAGACGTTCAAAAAGTAAAGGTTACTGTGCGATGTTTGCTGTGGATTCGATTACAACACTTATCAAGTACTATGATGTATTCAAACAGACGAACCAGAAATTAAAGATTGCTGGTATTTATTCATATGGTCAGAATGAGGAAAGCGATGGCACGGAAGAACATTCTCGGGAAGCATTAGACCGTATGATTGCTGACTATAACAAAATGTACGATACGGATTTCTCGACAGAAACATGGGATCGTTACTTCTCTGATGTATCGAAAAAAGTGAAGAATGCACAAATCGATATTTTATTGGTTGTGAAAATGTTCTTAACAGGCTTTGATAGTAAGCCGCTGAATACGTTATATGTGGATAAAAACATGGTTTATCATGACTTACTCCAAGCATACAGTCGTACAAACCGTGTAGAGAAAGCAACGAAACCATATGGAAATATAGTGTGCTACCGTAACTTGAAAAAGAATACAGATGAAGCCATTAAGCTGTTCTCGCAAACAAATTCGGTGAATGACGTGTTAATGCACAGCTATGAGGAATATTTAGCTGCCTTTTTAACTGCACGTAATCAATTGCTTGAGATTGCAGCGAAACCTGAAGATGTAGATAATTTAGAACGTGAGGAAGATCAAAAGGAATTCATAGTAGCATTCAAGAACATGACGAAGTTCTTACAAAAGCTTCAATCCTTCTCGGACTTTAAATTCGATGAAAGCCAATTACAAATCTCTGAACAGACATATGAAGATTTCAAAAGTAAGTACTTTAAAATCGTTGAACGTGTGAAACGTGAAGTTGAAAAGGAATCTATTTTGCATGACATCGATTTCGAATTAGAGCTGATGCATACAGACCGAATCAATGTTAGTTATATAATCAATCTGATTGCAAATCTAACAATGGATGATAAAATGTCTCGTGATAATGAAATTCGCTTTATCAAACAAGAGTTAGACCATGCTTCTGATCCAAAGTTACGTTTGAAAGTTGAACTAATTAAAAACTTCCTAGATAAAGTAGCTCCAACTCTACAATCAAACGATTCAATCATAGACGCTTATAATCGCTATGAAGCAGAAATGAGTGAAAAAGAGTTAACAGAGTTTGCAAAGCAAGTAGAAATTAAAGATACCGTGTTACGTGAACAAGTCGCAACATATGAATACTCGAACTTAATAGAAAAAAGGGCAATAATGGATGCTTTATCTGGTACATTCCTGAACAAGAATAAAGCAATCAAGGCCATTACGTCATTTATTCGTGAATTTACTGAAAAATACAGTGCTTAATGGTAAATAACTCAAGAAACAGTTGTTAAACCAAATATAAAGCAATAGGAGAAGCAAACATGACAACAAGTGAACTACAACGTCAGCAACAAGCTGAATTGCATAAGAAACTGTGGGCAATGGCAAACGATTTACGTGGTCAGATGGATGCGAGTGAATTCAAAGACTACATTCTAGGATTAATTTTCTACCGTTACTTATCTGAAAAAGTAGAGGACCGTGCAAATACCCTATTAAAAGAAGATAACATTACGTTTGCAGAAGCATGGGAAAATGAAGAATATCGTGAGGACTTAGCATCTTACTTAATCGATGAACTAGGTTATGTAATTGAACCACAATATTTATTCTCTCACTTTCTAGCTGAAATTGAAAAAGGCTCAAATGGTCACTTTGACGTTGAGTTATTGCAAAATGGTGTAAAAGCAATCGAGGCATCTACTCTAGGTACTGATAGTCAAGAAGATTTTCAAAACCTATTCGACGATATGGATTTAACATCTTCACGATTAGGTCGTACTGTGAGTGATCGTTCAAAGTTAATCGCAAAAGTAATTGTAAGTATTGCTGAAATACCATTTGCACAAGACGATGCAGAAATTGATATTTTAGGTGATGCCTACGAATATATGATTTCTCAATTTGCAGCAAATGCTGGAAAAAAAGCAGGCGAATTCTATACGCCTCAACAAGTATCAAAAATCTTAGCAAAAATCGTTACAGCTGGGAAAACAGAAATTCGTGATGTATATGACGGTGCTTGTGGGTCAGGCTCGTTACTATTACGTGTAGGTAAAGAAGCAAAAGTACACAAATATTATGGTCAAGAAAAAGTATCTACGACATATAACTTAGCTCGAATGAACATGTTACTCCATGGCATTCCCTATCAACGCTTTGATATTAAAAATACAGATACACTTGAAGAACCCCAACATTTAAACCAACGCTTTGAAGCAATCGTCGTCAATCCTCCATACAGTGCGAAATGGAGTGCTGACGACAAGTTTAAAGATGATGAACGCTTTAGTGCCTATGCTAAACTAGCACCAAAATCCAAAGCTGATTTTGCATTCATTCAACACTTTATTCATCAGTTAGATGACAACGGTACGATGGCTATTGTATTACCGCATGGTGTATTGTTCCGTGGAGCAGCAGAAGAAACAATTCGTAGATATTTAATTGAAGAAAAAAACTATCTAGATGCAGTCATTGGTTTACCAGCCAATGCCTTCTATGGGACAAGCATTCCTACATGTATTTTAATATTTAAAAAATGTCGTAAGGATGATGACAAAGTTCTTTTTATTGATGCTTCAAATGAATTCGAAAAAGGAAAAAATCAGAACTTATTATCAGATGAACATGTTAAAAAAATTGTTTTTACTTACTTAAGTCGTGAAACAATCGATAAATATTCGTATGCGGCTACATTAAAGGACATCGAGGAAAATGATTATAACTTAAACATTCCTAGATACGTGGATACATTTGAAGAAGAAGAATTAATTGATTTACAAGATGTGGCACAACGTTTAAAAGACATCGATAATGAAATTGCAGAATTAGATCGTGAGTTATACAAGTACTTTAAAGAGTTGGAGGTGTAACCAATGAATGCACCTCTATTAAGATTTAAAAAATTTAAAGATTCCTTTAGGACTTATAAATTAAATGATTTAGTCACTGTAACAGACTGTCAACATAATACAGCTCCTGTATCTTCACAACCAACAGAATATAAGATGATTAGAACGGGGAATGTCAGAAATGGACAACTGATTATCCCTACTATGGACTCCGTTGATGAAGAGACGTATCATAAATGGTCTATCAGAGGGTATCTTGAAGAGGATGATATTATACTAACTCGTGAAGCTCCTATGGGGGAAGTTGCTATCATACCTAAAAATTCAAAAGAAAAATTTTTCTTAGGACAAAGATGCTTACAATTGAAAACTAACTTAAGTCTAGCTAATCCTATATATATCTATCTACTTTTGCAAAGTAAAGCCTTCGAAGAACACATAAGGCCTATTAAATCAAGTGGTTCAACAGTGAGCAACATTAGAATTCCAGCGTTAAAAGATTTTGAATTTAAAGTACCATCTAAAGAAGAGCAACTAAAAAATGCAGATTTTATTAGGAACTTAATAAAGAAAATCCATTTTCAACAACAAAAAATCGACTTGCTGAAAGAACAGAAAAAAGGATATATGCAGAAAATCTTTACCCAAGATTTGAGAATTAAAAATGGGAACAGTAAGGACTATCCTAAATGGGAATTTGTCAAATTAGGTAAACTTACTAAAAAAACAGGTAATAAAAATAAAGAAGGCATCAAATACCCTGTGGCCGCTATTAGTAATAAAAAAGGATTTACATTAGAAGGCGACAGAAATTATTCAAATGCAGACGTTGATATAAGAACTTATAGGTTGGTTCATAAAAATGAATTTGCTTATAATCCATCTCGTATAAATGTCGGATCTTTCGGCTTTCAAAATGTGGCAGATATAGCTATCGTTAGCTCTCTATATGTAATTTTTGAAACCTTACCCTCTTTATCAAACGCATTTTTAAAAGTCTATATGCATTCACCTTATTTTAATCAAGATGTTATAAGAAATACTGAAGGCAGTGTTCGAGAATACTTATTCTATGAGAATTTTTCAAACATTAAAATTCCTTTACCATGTTTAGAAGAACAAGAAAAAATAGCTGAATTTCTATCTAAATTAGAATTGAAAATTCGATTAGAAGAACAAAAATTAGAATTACTTAAACAACAGAGGTCATGGTTTATGCAACAAATGTTCATTTAAACAAGTAAAAATAAACAGCACCTTTCCACAAATAAGGAATGGTGCTGTTACTTTATTCATCAGTCGCTCTTTCCTCAACTTATCCATTCAACAAAAGACGGTATTCTTAGCAAACCTTTTTTTGTGAGGTTCCTATACTTTACCTTTGCTTTTAGCTTGGGATTTAGATAAACGAACTTATCATTTTCCTCCACAATAAGGTCATTGTATTGTTTGTAGAGTTCCTTTTTTCCTAGCGGAGCCATAAACTCCATAAGGCCTGCGTAATCTCCGTTTTCAAAGTTTAGGAGCACACCAAATTCGTCTTTCCTCAACCCAGATATATATACATTTTGATATTTGTAATTGATCACTTTTAACCAGTTGTAACTGCTAGACTATAATTAACAGTTTCCGCCAGATAAGAATGAACACTTTTTTACCAATATTTATTCCAGCTAAGCTATGATACTATTAACAACTTTGTTTGGCTGGAGGATAAGATAGGTGGAAAGATTACTAATGTTTTTAGAAGTGCATCAATTAAAAGAACAAGGATTTAAGGTTGCAGCAATTGCCAAAAAGTTAAAGCTTTCTAGGAATACTGTTTATAAATATTTAGATATGGATTTGGAGGAAGCGTCAGATTGGGTTAATTCTTTAGGTAGTAGAAGGAAGAAGTTAGATCCCTATCGGGCTCGTATTATTAATTGGTTAAAAGAACATCCAGATTTATCATCTGCTCAAATCGAAGATTGGTTAAGAGAAAGAGATCCTACAATTGAAATTGGAGGAAGTACTATTCGAGGATATGTAAGTGAAATAAGAGATATTTATCATATCCCTAAGGGAATTCATATTCGCCATCATGAGTCAGTAGAGGAATTGCCGATGGGACAACAAGTACAAGTGGATTGGGGAGAAATTACTGTAAAGAATTCGTTAAACAAGGAAGTTAAATTATACTTTATTACCTTTGTCCTCGCTCACTCACGGTATAAATACGTGGAATGGTTAGCCCGACCGTTTACTACTAGAGATACAATCCATTGTCACGAGAGAGCGTTCCAATATTTTGGTGGCATGCCTGAGGAAATAGTTTATGATCAAGACCATCTTATTACAGTAAGCGAAAATGCAGGAGATATTATACTAACAGGAGAATTTCAAGCATACAAGCAAGAACGAGGTTTCCGAATTTACTTATGTCGTAAAGCAGATCCAGCAACAAAGGGAAAGGTTGAAAATGTTGTTAAATTTGTAAAAGGAAATTTTGCAAAACATAGGGTATTTTCAAATATTGATACATGGAACGAGAAGTGTCTATCGTGGTTAGAAAGAACGGGTAATTACAATGTACATAACACAATTAAAAAGAGACCGGTAGAAGTGCACGCCCTGGAAAAGCAACACTTAAAGCCAGTCTCATCCCTACTCTCTTTCGAGAGTAACATTGGTTCTAGTATAACAAGAACAGTTCAAAAGGACAATGTAATTAAATATAAATCCAATCGTTATTCAGTTCCCTTAGGTACATACCGTCCAAGAGGTAATAATACAGTTTTTATTGAAATTCAAGAGGAAGAGCTTATTATTAGCGTAGCTCCGCAAGGAGAAATATTAGCCAAACACCGGTTGTGTCATGGTAAAGGTGAATTGATTAAGAATCGTCAGCATACAAGAGATCGTTCAAAAGGTATTCAAGCTTATAAGGAGACAATTATTCGACAGTTTAGTGACCAAGAAAAGGCAGAGTTATTTATTCATGAAGTAGCAGTCCGTTATCCAAGATATGTACGAGATCAGCTTCAAGTCATTCAACAAGCAATTACCCATTACCGTTCTGAGATAGAAGAAGCCTTATCTGTTTGTATAAAAGATCAGTTATGGAGTGCCAACGACCTACGGGATATTGCACAACATATTACTAGATTAAAAGAAACAAAAACTCCTAGTCCTCCGTCAAAACAAAAAGTTAAAAATAATAACCCCGCTATAAAGGCTACAGTAGCAACTAGGGAAATGAATGTCTATTTCAACATTATTGGGGGTGTTTCGTAATGACTACAACGGTACATATTCTTCAAGAGCAACTCCGTCATCTTCGGATGACGGAAACGGCTAATGAGCTGCCGGTATTACTTCGTAATGCAGAAACAATGTCATGGACTTATCAAGAGTTTATGCAGGAAATACTTTTGTTTGAAATGAAAAGACGAGAAGAGAAAAATGTGGAAAAAAGGCTGAAGTTGGCCAAATTCCCTTATCATAAGACATTAGATGAATTTAATATTGAAGAACAAGAATCTCTTAGTAAACGTCAAATAAACCAATTAAGAGAACTCAATTGGCTTGAGCAGCAATACAATATTATTCTATTAGGACCGCCTGGTGCGGGGAAAACTCATATTGGAATTGGCCTAGGAATAGAAGCCATTTCAAAGGGTTATAAAGTCTCCTTTTCAAGTATGGGCGAACTTGTTCATCTATTAAAAACAGAAGAGTATATTCGAAAATCACAGATGCAGTTAAAGAGAATAAAAGAATCAGATTTGGTTATTATTGATGATCTAATGTATTTGGCAATGGATCAACGGGAAGCAAACCTATTCTTTCATCTAATTAACCATTTATATGAACGAAGTTCTATAATCTCGACCTCTAATAAAGGACCAGAAGAATGGGTTGAATTAATGGGAGATCAAGGGATTACAACGGCAATATTGGATCGTTTACTTCACCGAGTAGAGGTTATTCAATTAAATGAAAATGACAGCTATAGATTAAAGCACCGATTTACCATTTTTGAGAAAGAAAGTGTTCAAACTTAATTAGCAAAAAGTGTTCAAAACAACTTGACGGTTACACCAGTCATGAGACCGTTTATTTATTTGATAGGTTGAGCTCGTTCGTTTTTGGACAATACCCTCCAAGTCGTACTGCTTAATTAATTCAAAGTATTGTTCCGCATTTCCCTCAATCCATTTGACCTTGTTTAAGAGTGGAGAGTCCTCCTTGACAACTGTTTCCAAGATTTCTTTGCGGTCCAATAACGGTAAACCCGTAATCTTCTCTCCATTATGATAGATAATGTCAAACACACTGTAAGAAATGTCATGGCCATACTTATTTGACATAAACCTTTCCATAGTTGCCTCGAAGTCAGGCCTTCCCTTGTCATCTGTGACTACAATTTCACCATCGAGGATGATTCCGTTTGGAAGTGGAAGGTGAACCAGCTCTGGGAACTTGCTAGTAATCTCATTATTGTGACGTGTGAAAATCCTCACCTTATCATCAAACTTAGACCAGATGGTCCTGAAACCATCGAGCTTCAATTCTGTTAAAAATTTATCGTCGTCAAAAGGACTCTCTTTCTTATGAAGTAACATAGGAGATATAAACATTTATAACACCTCATGTTCATTGTATCATGAGGACTTTTTGTTTCTTTGTGGTAATTAAATGTAAAAAGAGCTACAATTTCAGTCACTACTTGAAATAATTAGTTCAATAATAAAAGTTCATGAGTATTTTCACTTTACTTTAAGGAGACTTTATTATCCGTTTCATTTGCCATATGGTTTACAGTGTTAAAAACTTAATCCAATATAAATAACCCTTGGTGTTGTCATTAATAACAAAACTCATTGTTTTTATATCTGCTTTTAATGTAGTTTAGTGGATTATTGTAGTTTAGATCAGCCGCTGCCCGCTGCGGGACTTTGCCCCAGTATTCTCCTCGTAATTTCGATGATTTAATAATTTATTTATCATCGCCCATTTCTGTTTTTCGAATTTGCCACTCCATTTCCCTACGTGTTTTTTCTATTAATGATAGCTCTCCATCAAACAGACTAGTATCTCCTGTACGGCCAATCTGACTTAGCCACACAGTAAAATAGGGGGACATTTTTTCATTAAGTTCCGCTACAGCTTTGACTGGATTATCATCTATACATAACATTTTCCAACCTTTTTTCTCTAAAGGAGTATTGGTTTCCCACTTCAGCCTATTGATAAATCCAAAAAGTCTGGTTTGCATGTTATTTTTGGCTACATCAATGTGATTCTTTACTTATATCGTAAAATTTTGATAGGAATTCAGAGTCTACATTTAATGTATTAATAGACCATTCTATTATTGGTGGTCCGATATAAACATTATTGTCATCTGCTTTTACCCAATCTTCTCTTACAGTGTCTTCTGCTAAGTGTAAGGTGAGCGAATTCCTATTTGGATTTGATACAAAAGCATCAGACAAACGATGTGCACAAAACAGCTTTATGTTGGAGGTTTTTCTATCAACAGAAGCAATAAAGAATGGCAATTCTAAGTCAGTAAGCCACTGTACTTCATGTTCGTCAAAAGTAACAGTTTCAACACTTGATGATTTAATTTGCACATAAAATGAATTGGCCGCAATGTATCGATACTGATCAAATTCTCGAATTAATGTTCCTATAACATCTATTCCTACGTCCTCTGTCCTTGGTACGGGAGCAGTTAGTGAAACAGATTGTAATAAAAATAAGCCCAACTGTTCTGCTAAGTCACCTGAGCGGAGATTTTTCCCTCTAGTAGCTGGCAATATTATTCCCTCCTGAATATTCGTATAAAAATGTATAATGAAGAATGATTAAAAGCGTTTATAGTTCTTAAACTCTAGATACCTAAACCTAAACCTAAACCAACTCTTTTTCTGATGCTAAAGATTGTTTTTCATAACCTACCATCATCATTTCGTAATGTGAACCATGCCCCATATTATAGAAAATGTTCTTGAATACCTCTAAAAATCTCTCAGTTTGTTCAGGGCTAATCTCAACAAATAAATCCTCATTTATATGATGGGAACCATCATTAGCCCAAGAGAGCAGAGACTGACAAACAAACCTATCTTCTTCAGCGAATTTATCAATTTCCGCTTCTATATTTATGTTGCCGAAGAATCTAAAATAATTTTCAAGTATCCTCCGCATAACATTTTGTGCTGTAATCAAATTTTCGTCTTTAATATAATTCAATTCTTTCCAGAGTAGTTCGTAAGAAGTCTTTATTGGGTTTTCAGAGTATCGAGTTATGTGAGACTCGTTATTTATTTTTCTTACAATCCAGAAAGTCTCTTCTTTAAGCTTATTGGACCCTTTGCCTTTATTAAAGGATACTTCCTTATGGAAATACACATTGTGAGTTAAAATAATTAATTGTTTAAAATTAGAACGTGGATTCTCACGTATTTCATCAATAATCTTTCGTATTAGGCTACTTACAATGAATAACACGTTACTGTCCAAACTGGAAATAGGGTCATCAATAACAACTATCTTATCTGCTGTAATTTGTTCCTTACTATCATTGCCTTTTATGAGCTGATAAAAGTAGAGAAACGTTATGAATGTCTTTTCACCCTCACTAAGTGTTGCTTCTGCATCTTGACCGTCTTCTCTAATAATTTTGTAATTTCCTTTTCCTCCATCAGCTAATTTGAAATTTTTAAAACCAAATGAACTGAGTATACGGTTTATCTCGTTTATTGAGTGAGTAATACTTGTTATTTTTTGTTCGTTTTCAATATTAGCATCTTCTTCTAACTTCCTAAATCCACTCTTCTTCTTTATGGCACCTTTGATTCCAGTTATAGCTTTTTCTAACCTAGTAGATTCTTGGTTAAATGAAACAAAGTTTGTTTTGTTTTCTTCGGCTATAAATCTCCAAATATCTTGAACAAGGTTAGATTTCTCTAATTTAAGGTTCTTTAAAAGTTCATTGTGTTCTTGGATCAATTTGTTTGAATTAGTTATTTCCTCGTTGATTTCATTAATATAATGTTGGACCGATGAAATGGAAATTCCACGACTAGGCTCTTTTATTTTTTGGTCAATCAAAATTTTATTTTCATTGAATTGTGACTCTATAACCTGCATAATCGGGGCAATTCTATTAAAATCAAAATATTGGTTTTGGTTTGATTTAATCGCATCTATTTCTTGAAAAAACCGTCCAAATGATTGTTTGTACTGATTTGGAATCATTTCTAATTCTCTTATTTGTTCAGTGAATGTCTCATTGAAGTATTCACTTAACTTTTCATTAAAATCTACTGGTAACTGTTGTTGGCAGAATGGACATAAACCTTCAGTATCTTTTGTATGTTTATGTCCCTGTTGAACCCAGTCGCTGATTTTCAAACGAGTAATAAGAGATGCAATATCTACATCTTCTTTTCCAATGATCTTCGTTGTAAGGATCTTTTCATCGTGGAAATTGTCTTCAAACACAATGGGTGACAACGGATCAAGATACTGCAATTGCTTGCCAAATATCGATTCTTTTCGCTTTCTCAAGTCTTCAATTGTGACTAATTCACAATTGTTGCTCATTGCTTCATTGATGCATCTTTCCATGAATTTTTCTCTAGAATTTCGAAGTCCTTCGAAGGCTTCTTTAAATTCAGTATCATATTTGGTTTTCAATCGCCAACAATGTTCTCTAAATTTATCTGTATTTTCACTTTGATTGTCCTGTTGTAATTTTAATTGGTTGTTTAATCCCTTAATGTCGTCGTCTATTTTGCGTATAGCGATTCTTCTTTGTTCAATTTCTTCAAGTAATTCAGCGGACTCCTTACCCAGTGTGAAAATTCCTTTAATACGACTGTCATCTCGGAAGTTTTCTTTAATAAAGTTTCTATTATAGACTTGAGCTTTATAGGGAGTTTCCTGCCAAACTATTTCGCAATCACCGTATAATTGAGGATTTCGAATCACCTCGGAAATAGTTGTTTTTCCTGAACCGTTGCTTCCGTAAATGAAATTTATTTTTTCAAGATCCCCAAGCTCTGCACCGTTAGGGCAATATGTAGCCACATTGTTTAGGATTAACTTTTTTATCATTGCTTTCCCCCTAGAAAAATTTATATTCTAATAAATTTCAATATTCGACATAAAAATACCTTCCTGATACAATAATTCTATGGAAAATTATTCTATTTGTAAATTTTTTATAGATTTATAGATTTTGTTAGTGAAAATAATTGTTACAGAAAAGAGGCAGGGGTATGAAAAAACTCCGAAAGCAATATGAAAGCAGTATTGTAAAAGGTGAAGCACAGTTTTCGGAAGATGGTAACCATAGGTATTTTTTACAACGTGTTTGGAATAAAGACCTTCCCATGGCAGCAGCAATAATGCTAAACCCAACTGATGCGGATGCATTATATTCGGATAAGACACTTATGAAGTTAATGAACGATTTTGTTGAACAAAATTATGGGGGTTTTTATGTAGTTAATTTATTTTCTTATATTGCAAAAAGAGAAGGATTATTGTTAGAAAAGACAAGTTATGATGACAGATACGATAAGAATACTGACTTTTGGATTTCGCACGCTATTAAAAATAGTGAGAATACCTACATTGCCTGGGGCAGTAACAAGAACAGAGTAACACGTATAAAGCAAGTAATTAAGATTCTAAAAAAATTAAAAAAAGAGACAGTTTATAGACCAGAAGATGCGAATGGTAATATTACGCATTTCAGCTGGTTATCAAATGATTACAGATGGGTTGAAATAAAAGTCGATGATATTCTCAATTAATTTATAAAGCAAGTTAAAACTCTATTAATGCACTTAAATTGGAACAAAAGGATGAATGAAATGTACGATTTTCTCCAGAATTTATCACAAAAGGTTGTAGTGAAAAAAGCAATATACTTCATGCGTTCCATGGGTATGGCTTATTATGAAGTACCTAATAAGGTGGACTTGCTTAAATCTAACGGCTATAGGGATAATATTAACCCTGCATTGGATGAAATGCGGCAGACAATGCACCAAAAAGGAATAGCAAGAGAAGATTTAATGAAATATCTGGAGGATATAGAACCATATCTAGCTTATTTGCTGCAAGAAACTCAAATATATACTGAGTTGGTGATTTTAAGTTTATTAAATAAAAAACTACTTGATTTACAAGAAATATTCTCAATACCACTTGAGTCTCTTCCTGATACTGCAGATCCTAAATACGGAATTGTGTTATTGGATGATAAAAGCTCCGCTAATCATCAGGGAGTTTTTTATAAAGATAAATTTTATTATTACAACCCGTTGTATAGAGCAGCAAGAGATGCTAAAACTCCGCCAAACCTAATTCAACTTCTAACTGAACAGATGAAATTAAAAAACTCTGTTTCATTACGCCTTGATCAAACAATTAGTCTATCAAAAGATCATTATAAGCCATTTATGAGGGATTTTTCTGAAGTATACCAAGGAAGAGAAATTAACCTTGATGATATTCATTTCCCACTTCATCCTGGAAAAAACGAATATTTCTGTGTTTATAACCCTGAAACTATGAAGAAAATACAGTTTAAAATTTCTCATAGAAGGGATTTAGAACACTGGATTGAAGTTGAGGAACTTTGGAACATTGACGAAAAAAAGGTCCAAGAATCCTATATTACACGATATTTACATTCAATCTATAACCCTCAGACAAATAAGTTTGTTCATGTTGATGGATCATTTAATTTTTATGATTATGATAACTATAAAGTTAGAGTAAATCAGCAAATAAACGCTCATGCCAACTTACACGTCAAACAATGGCTAGTTGAAGGTGAGGTAGATATTTTAGATTGGGGAAGGATGATTTTGCACTTTTTTAATGACCCTGATTTGATTTTAGATGCCTTTAAGGGAAAATTGATTGAAGAGGTATTTGGGGATATATAAAGGTATTAATAAAGCCATGGAAAAAATGCTGTCAAAATGACAGCATTTTTTATTTAGGGACTTTACGATAATGTTTTATTCATTAAGAAGTGAACCTGAAGCAATTATCCTAACCAATCATCCAGTTCCAACGAAGAAATGGTCATTTCCCACATTTGTAGATAAAAGTATATTAGAAGGAGAAGAGTGGAAAGTAACGACGCAATTTAGACAGTTTTTATGTGACGATAAGCATGTCCACTTCCTTGAATTCGACTATTGTAGAATAAAACCTGGATACATTAGTGGTAACGCTGAATTTTTTGTTTCAGACGATTATGTAAAAGAAAAGCTCCGCTCTCTACACCGCATTACAGGTGTTACTGAATATACATGGGACCCAACGGTTCCTACATGGGTTGAAACCCAGTGCAACTGATATACTTTTTTAGTCTTATATTATTTTTAGAAATTTGTCACATTACCAAAAGAAAACCCTTTCAAAACCAGTTATTCTTTAATAGACGACCAAGGGAGGTATTTCATGAAGGTATATCAGTCAGGCCAACAATTTATTTTAGGTATCGACGGTGGGAACCATTTAGCGGTCATTTTTTATATAAAAGGCTCAGTTAAACCACAATGTTGTTTTTTTTGGTTATTAGAAAAGGACTTCTTATGAAGTCCTTTTGTTCATTCCTTATTGAACGCACCTGTTAGCCATACATGAAGCGCAAAAATCAGCGCTTCACCACAGAGAATGAAAATGGTCACGAACCGTCAATACTGATTCTACGGCTGGGAGAGGAAGGTCGCTTAACTATGGTGCGTTAGAGCCCATCCGTTAGTCTGACTCCACCGACCACGGTGCACCACTGACTGTCGCTCCCTTACGGGAAGTACACATGGTAGATTAATCCTATTCTGGTTGTTGCACCAGCCTCTAAATTAATGATCGCCGTAGAAAGGATGTTTTCAATGGATGTAGTCATTGAAAGAGCATGCGGTATGGATGTCCATAAGGACAATATTACTGCCTGTATTATGACACCTGATGGAAAGGAGATTCAAACGTTTTCTACTAAAACTGTATTTCTACTACAGTTGGTTGACTGGATTAAACAACATAATTGTACCCATGTCGCCATGGAGAGCACGAGTGTTTATTGGAAGCCTATTGTGAATTTACTAGAAGCTGAGGATATTGAGTTTTTAGTGGTGAATGCCCAACATATGAAGGCAGTTCCGGGGCGCAAGACAGATGTCAAGGATGCAGAATGGATTGCCAAACTTCTTCGCCATGGACTACTTAAAGCTAGTTATATCCCTGATCGAAATCAACGTGAACTGCGTGAACTCGTTCGCTATCGTCGAAGTATTATCGAAGAGCGTGCCAGACAACATAATCGAATCCAAAAGGTGTTAGAAGGCGCGAACATTAAGTTAGGGTCTGTTGTTTCAGATGTGTTAGGTGTGTCAGCACGAGATATGCTTGATGCCATTGCCGATGGTGAAGAGGATCCCGAAAAACTAGCAAACTTCGCTCGACGGACTATGAAAAAGAAAAAAGAGGAACTCGAACTCGCCTTAAAAGGCTATATCAATTCACATCAACGCCTCATGTTAAAAAACGATTTTAGGTCATATAGATTTTCTGACTGAGCAAATCGAGATGCTAGATCAGGAAGTTGCGGACAGAGTAAGCTCTCATCAAGAAGATGTAGCAAGATTGGATTCCATTCCTGGTATAGCGACCAGAATGGCTGAGCAAATCCTATCCGAAATTGGGACTGATGTAAAGAACCAATTTCCCACTGCAGCTCATATGTGTTCTTGGGCAGGCTTGGTTCCTGGGCAAAACGAAAGTGCGGGGAAAAGAAAATCAGCCAAGACTAAAAAAGGAAATAAGTATTTAAGATCGGCATTAACGGAAGCAGCTCATTCAGTAAGAGGATCCAAAAACTATCTCGGAGCACTGTATAGGCGTACAGCATCACGAAAAGGCAAGAAACGTGCTGGTATTGTGGTCGCCCATGCAATGTTACGTATCTCTTATTATCTCTTAACCCGAAAAGAAATGTATGTAGACTTAGGCGAAGACTACTTTGATAAGCAGAGACAACAATCTATCGTTCGGCATTCACTAAGACGACTCGAAAGTTTAGGATACACCGTTACGTTAGAAGAACCTAAAGCATCTTAATCCAGTCACTTTATAAACCATAGATCCATGAATCTGGCGCTCTCCCCTTTTTTAAAAAATGAATGAGCTGCGTCCTCTTTAGTATTGCCTTTTTCTCTGAGTTACAGAAGTTTATTTTCATGGTAGTTCAATAAGAATTACTTCCCTATGCTCCTTAATATTTTTTGTAGTATAATTTGGAGTATAGATAAGGTATGTCGGTTTTAGAAATATTTACTTAAAGGAGTGAGAGGTTATGCGGAAAATAAAGGATAAAATTTATGCTAAATTAAGGGATGACTTTAATAAAATAGATTGGTATTATGGTCCTGACTATGACCCTAAAAAGAAAGTTTTAAGATATGGTAAAATGGTGTCATTAGAACGAGTAAATGAATACGATAATCGCAGATACGGAAACCCTGATGAAAAAAAATTTCGCATTCATTTTGCGTAATAGTGTTATTGGTGTAAGTGCTGTTGGTGTTATTGGTCTTAGTGGATATGGTGTATTAAAGTTAGGTTCGCATTTAAAGTCTAAACATGATGCAAAGAAGGAAAGAGAAAAAGAAAATCTTTTGCCTACTATGTAACATTAAATAGAGAAATAAGGCACAAAGCATTGATTTGCTTGTGCCTTAATTAATGTCACACATTTTATAAAGGATATAAAATGACACCGCACTAACGCTGATTCTTACGTTAATTTAAGAACCAATATCAAGTGATGTCAATACTCAAAAATTAAGACTAAGGAAATAAAAATAAAGTAAGCTAAATAGCTCCTACGTCATGTCAGTTACAACGTAGGAGCTACTTTTTAATAATATTAGTGATTAATCCGTTTATACTCTAACGCGCTTCGCTTGTTGAACCCTTCATCGATAATTCAAAGTAGGGCACTTTAAATTATCGATGAAGGGTAGTAAGGCTCTCATGTATAGTGTAGCCTGTGTATTTGCTCTATACTTACTCCTAAAAAATTATTGGAAGGGTTAACTGACTTATCTTGATGTATTTTAATAAATTGGCTACTATGTCCTCCTTATTAACAAAGTTAAAATCACGTTCGTTTAATACTTTGTTTACATTACTTTTTCATAGCGTTTTATTGTCTTTAAGTAAACAATAAGGGTTAAATCCCACGTAGAATACGTTAAGGTCTATCCCTAATTATAGTAATGTATTAGTATAGAACTGTTTTTTTTAGGAAATTCCTTTTGATTCCATTAAAGCTTTTATTAACTTTTCCTTATAACGTTCTAAGTCTTCTGCAGCTCTAATTTATAATGCATTAGTGCAGTTTTCACTGTGAAGGATTAATCCCAGTTATCAAGCTCCGGTCACATTCTTCACCTTTCTAACCCCCTGCATACTCCTTATTCATCAAATAGTGGTCATACAGTTCTAAACATACTAACAGCTCGTTTTATAGGTCAATAACGCCTTTCTAACAATGCTGTTATGATTGTCGTTATCAAGTTCCCTGTTACATTCCTCCAAATAATTCGTTTTAACAACAATAAGATGATTAAAGATATAGCTTAGCTTTCTATTTCTACTCTCCACTTTTCACCCTCCTACATATCCCAAAAGTCATCACTTTTCACATTAGGGTCTATTTCTCTTAAAGCGTTGAGGATTTTTTTCATCGTCGATTGAGTAGGAGACCGGTCTGTATCATTAACTAAATCCCCAACAGTATTCTTATTTAAACCTGTTTTTTCCCTAATCCACGATTGGCTTATTCCTCTTTTATCAATCCATTTTCCTAATTTGGTGCGTCGCTTTCCTAGCCCAAACATTTTCCATCACTCCCTAGCTCCAGTAATGTCCAAGAATCCTGAAAAATAAACCATAAATTCCTGAAAAATGAGGAAAGTTGGACAAGCGATAAGTCATAGGCTTTAAAACAGGGTGGGAACTACTTCTGATGAGATTCGGATATGGGAACTACTTCTGACATAATTCCGAAAGGGGGAAAAGGAATGCAGCAGGGAATAAAAAAAATTTCTCTCGTCTTAAACATCAATGACCCAGAGCAAAGAGAATTATATCGTTTCGTTAATAACCTGCCAAATGGCCAAAAGAGAAACAGTAGTGCTTTTCTTCGAACGTTATTAGATCGTGCATACCAAGCCCATAAGAACAAAATCAAAGAAGAGCGTATTGTAATTCGTTCTAAAAATGGAGTAATCAAGCATCGATTATAAATCACATTCTTTCAATCATGAACTTAGACACTTGAATTAACGCTATTCCTATCCATATATACGGCATGTTTTCAACTCCTTTTAGGTTAGTATTCCATTAATTCTTAAGGTTCATAACTGGAGGTGGTCAAAATTATTTGGATTTGGTATTCAGGAGTAATAATCGGGATGTCCTTGGTCGTTTATGGGGTTTGCGTCGAGTTTAAAATACTTTGGAAGAGGTGGAAATCTTGAAAAAAACGATTGATTTAGAGTGGGGAAGTTTTATGAATGGTGATATTGTCACAAAGGAAAAGCGACGTCCATTAATACCCTCACTGATAAGTGGTACTTTTATGATAAGCAAAGCGACTGTAGTATTAGCGGCGGTTCCTGGTGCGGATTCTACCGGTTTAGCTCGTTTGATGTTCGAATTATTAGGTGTAGCGGATTATATAGCGTGGGGTGGTTTCATCTTTGCAGGTGCTTCTTGGATGTTTAACAACAGAACGGTTGCAATCGAACGTGGAATAGGGGTAACAGCAGGGTATTTAATTATCCGTAAGGCATGGGATTTTGTCATATTTTTAAAGGGGGTATAACCAATGGTAAAAGACGATGGGATTATATCTCAAACTGCTAATACTTTAGCTGATAAAATCTATGAAGGTATTAAGTTCTTTTTCGAAACAAAAATAGATTTACTGGTTGATATACTTCCCGAACTAACAGGATTGGCGTTATTGGTTTGCGGATTAATCATGATGTTTGGTGACTTAAGAAAGTGGCTTAGTAGATCGTGTATGGTGGTTGTTTTAGGCACTACATTGGTGGTGTTGCTCTGATGATTAAAAAGAAGATACAAACAATCAATTGGAACACCTTTTTTAAGCTTGAAGAGGAGACAATGACAGCATTTCGAATCATACCTCATGCTTCTGTCCTAAATAATCAAAGCCATAAACTATGGAGGGCTTTACACGGTATATATAGCGGTAATTTCGAACGATTAAGAAGAGAAGGGGTAAAACTTCATTATCGAATAAAGGAACGTATATGGATTGATGTAACGCTTCGTTCAAAGGAAGAAGGATGCGATGAAGAGGGCAATCCAACCTATAAAAAGCAGGTCGAATTTTACTTGGCTTGCCCATCTCGTTATGGCGAGCATATCAAACACCAATTAGAACACCATTACATGCAAAAAAATAGTCCAGGTGTCACCCTGGAACAAATAGATATAAAGACTTCAGAAATACCCAATGATAATACAACGGTATGCGATTTAAAGTTAACTAAACACGATATTTTTTCATTAAAGTGTGATTATACAGAGCAAACTACTCCATTATCCTCAATTTTAAATGTAATCCATGATTTAAGAGGGAATGATCAAGCGAAAATATCCATGTGTGTTGAACCTTATAACCGTTTGAAATGGAACAGTATAGCCGAATCTGCTCATGAACGGTTCAAGAAGGGTAAGACACCTAAGAGGGTAAGATTAAACGGTAAAAACACATTTCTTATGATTTTAGGTGTATTGGATAAGGTTTATGAATGGGTAAACTACTTGGTTTCAGAAGTGATTGATGTAATCGACAGCATTGGAAGTAAGGAGAAACGCAGCCTTTACCACGATAAGCAACGGATAAAACAAAAGGCAGATATGGAAAAGAAAAAGGTTATGATTGACGGAAAACTATCCAGTGAAACGGACAAAAAGAAAACTGCACCAGTGTTTAAAACTTATATTCGATTAGCTTCCCATTCGGTTAATGAGGTAAGACGGACCATGACTTTAAATTCTATGGTTACTGCCTTTGATCAGCTTTCTGAAAACAACGAAATGAAACCTTCGGAATTATCTCCAAAAGAACAGAAACAGAGTTTAAAGGAGATTAATAGCTTCAAATTAACGGTTTACAGCAAAAGTGATATAGATTCTAATATCCTATCAAATTACGAATTAGGAAAGCTTTATCAAATGCCAACTGCCTTATTACAAAAGGATTTTGGAGATTACCTTACAACCAAACAAATCAGGGAAGTGGCTTTACCTGCTTGTGTGAAAGATAAAAATGGATTACCGATAGGGGTTGCAGAAGAAAAAGGGAATAAGGTTCCAGTACATTTGCCTTTGTCCAATCGCAATGAACATGCCTTATCACATATTGTGATTTGTGAACAAGGAGGCGGCAAAGATACCTTAGCATCAAATATAGTCGTAGAATCCTATCGGAAAAGAGAGGTGCCGTTTGGCAAGGAAAATCATAAGAGTAAAATTGCTTCGATTCTTATTGATGTTGTAGATCAGGAAGGCGATGGAATGAGCGACCAGGTAAGAGACTCTTTATTAGAGGGAGAATTAAAAGATTACATTGAAATAAACCTTGGCCGTACTGATTATCCTATTTATCTTGATTGGTCCGAAGGGTTGGGAAGTAATGACCGTGAAGCATTCGTAAAGCTTTCAAATGAGCTCTCTCGCTTTCTTGGCACTCATGAAATGGTTGATACAGATATGTATTTAAAAGACGGAGCAAAGGCTGTAGGAGATAATATTCTTGATATTGCACAGCTGCTTACATCGAAAGAATACCGGAAACAGATAATTCAGGATTTAGAAGCAAAGAAACAGTTTTTCTTATTGCAAACCTGGAAGCATTTCGATTCAATGGGTGATAAAAAACAAGCACAAATAGCTGGTAATGTCCTTACTCGATTACACAAACTGATTGGAGACGACTTTTTGAGGAATATTTTCTGTCAACGTCCTAAAATGATTGACGGGAAACCAGCCGTAAACTTAATTGAATGGATCCGTGAAGGGAAAATCATTGTATTCAAGTTCCCTAAAAACAAATTCACTAAAACTGGCACAGAACGGATATTCAAATACCTTATTACAAAGATATGGCTTGCTAAAATGGTGATGGGTAGTGAAGGAACAGTTAATGTCATGATGAACGAACCTCACCAGTTTATTGGCGAAAGTGTAGAGACATTAGAAGATATGAGTGGAGAAATCCGTAAATATGGTTTAATCCCGTGGTATTTCTTCCACGATTGGGCACAGGTGCCGAATGATTTAAGAGATATTCTTTTAGGAGCTGGAACACACTTGCATATTGGTTCTGGAGGAAAGAAAACATTTAATTCATTAAAAGAAGAACTGAAGGAATACACAGGAGATCCGGCTACAGTAGTTGAGGAATGTTTAAAGATACAAAAACACTATTTCTTACATGTCATTCACGCAGAAGGAAAGAAACAACAACCATTTGTAGCAAAAGGATTAGACCAACCAACTAAACGATATGGATACAAGGACAATTCAAAACTTTCGGAGGAATGTTTGCTGCATTTCGGTAGACCTTATCAAGAAGTTGAAAAAGAAATAATGGAGCAATACCTTAAATTAACGACCGAAGGTGAAAAAGAGAAAAAAAATAATGAAAAAGCATCATAGGACCTGCATATATAGGGGGGGCCTGCATATGCTGATTGTAGGCATCAGCCCAACAGCGATGTGGGAATATTATACCCTTCGACCAAACAAAGTCGAGGGGTTTTAATTTTAGGATAATGTTCGGAACTATTTCTGAACTACATCGGAACGCCATTCATCCAGTGTGGTGTTTTTTTATTTTCAAGGACGATCGATAACCCCTTTTGTTTGGTGAACTCATAGGATAATCGTCCATTACGAGCAAATCTTGATAACTCTTTCGCTAAGATAACATCGTGTAATCCAGCCTTACCATCTTCAATTAAAGCTTTTAAACCAGGGTGATTACCCTTAGTTTGCGATTTTTTATCAGTATACACCTTAACGATTTCCCAATCTCGTTAGATTGCATAATTTCGAAACATATCTATTTGATTATCAATGGACGTTTTTTGCGAATCATATTCTGTCGATACACGAGCATAAATAGCACATCTCATTACACGTTCACCACCATTAGTAAAACTGTATTGAGATGTTGGTGGGCTTATAGGACTAGTATTAACCAAAATTTCAGTTCTTAAATTTGTTTGAGTTAGTGTCATATTAGCTCTACTTATAGTTGTTATTAGTGAAGTATAAATTTCGGTTGTTTTTCCATACTAATAATAATTTTCCCGGTAAACCATACAGATTGGTATGGCAGTACAATCGTACGTGAAGAAGCAGAATTTATTCCTGCAAAAATGAAGAAAGTTCAACATATTGAACACGCTTATAAATGTAAAATTTGCAAAGGCGATACCTTTCAAAAGGCGCAAATTAAACGTGGTAAAGCACCACAGCCTCCTATTCAACGTAGCATGGCAAGTCCTAGCGTACTTGCCAAAGTAATGTATGATAAATTTTCACAATACTTACCACTTTACCGTCAGGTAAAGGAATGGGATCGTTATGGCCTTAATACCAATGATAAGAACCTTTCGAATTGGGTCATTCGTGCATCACACGATTGGCTATTGCCTATTTACCTACGAATGAAGCATTTGATGATGGATAAATCGATTTTACATGTCGATGAAACATATGGACAAATTATCAACCGATCCGATGGGAAATCTGGTCAAACCAATGCCTATAATTGGGTGTATCGAAGTGTGCCAAGCCAAGGGCCAACAATTACTCTGTTTCAAAGCGGGCTCGATCTGTCCTTGAAAGTTTCATTGAAGGCTATTCTGGAACGATTATTTGTGATGGTTATTCTGCCTATAATAAGTTGGAAAGCGTTACCTTCGCAAATTGTTGGGCGCATGTTCGTCGTTATTGGCTGAAAGCGGACAGCAAAAATGGTCGAATTGGTGTGAGCTATTGTGACGATTTATACCAACTCGAAAGGAAATTTAAACATTTATCTCCGAGTAAGCGAAGAAAAAAACGCCAAAAATACTCGAAGCCAATTGTAGAAAAATTCCTTGAATGGGTTGAAACGTCACCATTCTACGGAAAAAATGCCCTCGCGAAGGCCGCTGAATATACATTGAACAGGGCAAATGGACTCAAAGCATTCTTGAATGATGGGCGCATTGAAATTGACAATAATCCAGCCGAAAATGCCATTCGTCCCAACGTTTTGGGTAGAAAAAACTGGCTTTTTTCGGTCAGTGAGGCTGGTGCAAAAGCGAACGCCATCTGTTTGAGTATCGCAGAAACAGCCAAAAGTAACGACGTTGATTTCTATGAATACATAAAGAAACTTTTGACGGATCTACCGAATCTCGGCATCCATCAAACCCCTGAAATATTAGATCAATACATGCCCTGGTCAAAAATGATTCAAGCAGAATGTAGCAAATAAATGATATAAGCCGTATATTCGATTAAAAAAATCAGGATGTACGGCTATTTGTAATGTGTACCGGAAAGGTGCGCTTATTTTTTATAATTCGGGCTTACGTCCCCCCCGGATTTTGTAGAAGGTTTTTAGGTTTTTAGTGAAAACAGTTTTTATGAGTTGTTCATGAAGCCTGAAATCTGAGAGAAAAAGAGGTCGTAAATAAGAGGTCTATTCGACTAAAAAGAGGCCGGCTTCAACATGAATCCGGCCTCTCCTTTTTATACGGTAATATTGGGGTTGATACTCTTGTTACCGGTATAATCAAGCTAATTAAAAGTACTTTTGAATGGCATATGGAGCATCTTGACGATAAGCCAGTTTCCAAACCTTTAAGACATTTTCTTTTGTTACTTTCATCGCTGGTACAACATAGAAAGGAGCTACTTCCTTACCAAGTAATGAATATCCCGCAATAATTGCTTGAGCAACTCCATTTTCATAAGGTAATTGGGCTCCAAGACCTTTTACATTTCCTCCAGAAGCAATTTGATATGCCGCATTACTTCCCAAATCAACTGTAGAAATGACTATATCAGTTTTCCCTGCTTTACGTGCTGCAGCTAGTGCTCTTTCCGCGGGTTCATCCCAAATGGCAAAAATACCATCTAAATCTGGATTTTTTGCTAACATACCAGAGGCTGCTTTTTCCGCATCGTATGGGGTGGTTATTCCAGAACGTGCAACAATTTTAATATTGGGATATTTTTCTTTAATCGTAGTTTCGAATGCTTCTACACGCTGATTATTTACAAAGAAATCAACATTGTGGAAAATAACACCAATCTTACCTTTCCCTATAAGTTCTTTACCCATGATCTCGGCGGCAAATATACCATTTCCATAGTTATCAGATGAAACAACGCTTACATAATCTTTACCAAATTCTAATCCTTCAGGCATGCTATCCATAAAAATTAGTTTGATTCCTGCTTCTGCAGCCTTTTTAAAAGCGGGAGCAGTTGCCACTGGATCAACCGGTAAACTAACGATAACATCTGGTTTTTTAGCCATGATAATTTCGATATCTGAAATTTGTTTTTCAGGCTTAAATTGTGCATCCGTAACAGCCACAACTTCAATACCCATTTTTTCAAAAGTATCTTTCAAACCACGGATGATCGCAGTTGAAAAGTCATTTTCTGTATAATGCATCGCAATAGCTGCCTTATAATTCTTTTCCTTAAGCTTTTTCAGGTCTTTTAAAGATAACTGGAGTGTTTTGGCTGAAACAGCTTCCTCTCCATGCGGCCCTGTGCTTAAAATTTCATCAATGGGAATATTTTGGTTAATCGTACTATTCAGCGTTTCTATTATGATGGTCAAAAACTCTCTAACATTAAAGGGTTTTGTTACATAATTATCAAACCCCTTGTCTAATGTATATTGAATATCCTGCGGAAGCGCATTGGCACTTACAGCAATTACTGCAATATCTTTAGTTTGTTTTATTGTTTTTAACCTATCAAATATTTCGTAGCCGTGGATATCGGGAAGGTTTAGATCAAGCAGAACCAAGTCCACTTTTTCATTCGCAGCCATTTCTAATCCTTCTTTTCCAGTACGGGCTGATAAAAGTGTATAAGAAGGCTGGGATTTCATGATTTTCCTTACTAAGTTCAAGTTCGACTCGTTATCTTCAATATATAACAAACGGTAGTCATCTTCCTTACGGATATTTTTCTCAGTAAGTCCAACCTCTTCACCCCATCTCATGACCGCCTTTAATTCATTTGGAAGCGGCAGACTAAAGAAAAAATCACTACCTATTCCTTTTTGGCTCGTTACACTAATTTTGCCCCCCATTAGCTGGACGAGCTGTTTTACTAAAGACAATCCAATACCTGTACCTTCTTCTTGTGTCCCTTCAATTCGGTAAAAGGGAACAAATACCTTTTGATATTCTTCAACTGAAAGTCCGATCCCTGTATCCGCAACATGAATGATCTGCTCGTTTCCTTTCAAATAAGAGAAGATCATAACTTTGCCGCCTTCCCGATTATATTTGATCGCATTATCGAGAAGATTAAGAAAGATTTGTTTAAGACGAATGGGATCGGCAAGAACAAATATGTTTTGCCATTGATCCAATTGGTTATGTATACTGATTCTCTTCATGTTGGCCTGCGGCTGCACTATATTGATACATTCATTGATAATCGTCAGAAGATCAATCTCTTCGATCGACACTTTTATCTGGCCCGTTTCTATTCTTGATAAATCTAAAATATCATTAATTAAACTTAATAAATGTCTCCCTCCACTTAAAATCTCTTGGACAAAATCACGCTGATCATCATTTAAGGTTTCTTCAATTTCTAATAGCTGTGCAAAACCAAGGATTCCATTCAATGGTGTACGGAGTTCATGACTCATTTTAGACAGAAAGTCGGATTTAGCCATATTTGCTTTTTCTGCCTCTTCTTTAGCTTGAACTAAGGCATTTTCCATGTTTTTTCGTTCGGTGATATCAGAAATGGTAACAAGGGCAGCCTGTTCTTCATTTTCACAAATTTTAAGAGGCGTTGAATTGACTGAGATCCATTTAGGTTCCTTATTCCCGTCGTTAATACCTAATATGAAATCATGGAAAGGAATACCATCCTTAAGTGTTATTATTCCTGGTAACTGAGAATAGGGTAACGGTGATCCGTCTTCATTTACATATTCTAGTTGCATCAAGCTGGATTCAGTTAAGAACTCTGATTTAATCCCCAGTATTTTTTCTACATTTTCATTTAGGGCAACCATTTTCCCCGACTTTTCAAGAATCATTACACATTCGGACATGGTCCGAAGAACTTCCTTATATAAATTATCTTTATAAAAGATTTCCATTTTTTCTCCACCATTCCCTTTCGATTCGAAAAAACTACCTAAGCCGGATGTACTGTCTTATACTGTAAACAGTTAGATTGCCTACTAACTAAAAAATAAGAAGCCATTTATTTCATTTTTTCACATATTATCTAGTTAATACGTTATGTGATATAGTTTAAACCAAACTTAATTACATGAGGGATGATTTATGAAAGTTTTGATTGCAGAGGACAATGCACCATCTAGAAAATTGTTAAAGCATCTGATTAAATCTGTTCCGAACTATCAAATTGTCGGAGAAGCAGTAAATGGTGAGGATTTAATCAATAAGGTAATGATGGAAAAGCCCGACATCGTGTTAGTTGATATTAACATGCCTTTAATGAACGGAATGGAAGCTGTTAAATCGTGTAAAAAAATTCTGCCAACCTTGCAGGTTATTTTTATCACAGGCCATGATGAATACGCGCTGGAAGCCTTTGGGGTGAATGCGATCGATTACATTGTGAAACCGATTGAGCGAGACAGGCTTTATTCCGCTTTAGAGCGGGCAGCAGTCTTTTCGAAGAAAACCGGCACGGTTACGCCATCTGTTCCTGTCAAAAAGGATTTAATGATTAAGCAACAAAATCAATATTCCTTTATTCCGTTAGACGAGATTATTTTTATTGAAAAAGCAGACCGAAAGTCCGTCATTCATACGATTGATAAAAAAATTGAAATATATGAGGCTTTAACCAATCTCGATGAGCTCCTTGATTCTCGATTTGTTGTTTCTCATCGTTCTTTTATTATCAATTTGCAGTATTTAACAAGAATTGAAGTGGCTGGCCAAACGTATATAGCTCATTTTAAAAATTACGAAGAAACAGCAAGGGTCTCTAAGCATAAGCTAGTTGAATTACAAAAATGTAAATCGTTGTAAAAAGTAAGGCTCAGTAATGAAAAATTACTGGGTCTTATTTTTTTTAAAAAAATGCTTTTTTTGTTCGAATGAATGAAAGGGCTTTCTGAATGAAAGTAACTAGCAGCCAAATGGACAAAAAGCATGTCTAAAGGCGATTAGACGAAAAATTTGTAAACGATTACAATCCAAGTATAGAAACAGGAAAGGAAAAAACAATGATGGTTGGGATTGTCGATGTAGCAAAAAAGGCTAATGTTTCTACTGCAACAGTATCTCGAGTCTTAACAAAGCCTGAAACAGTAAGGGAAACAACGACGGAAAAAGTGTTAAAGGCGATTGAAGCATTGAATTATCAGCCTAATCTCTTAGCGCGCCAGCTAAGAAGGCTCGAAACGAATACGATCCTAGTTGTTGTACCTGACATTACAAATCCCTTTTTTTCAAAGGTGTTAAGGGGGATTGAAGCTGTCGCTGTCGCAAAAGGATATCAGGTTTTACTCGGTGATACAGGCAATGATGTGGAACGAGAAAAGGGGTATTTAAACATCCTGCAGCAAAAAAAAGCAGATGGAATGGTTTTATTAACCGCCAGAATGGATGCAGCAGCCGTTGAAGAGGTGGCCCGAAGTTTTCCGGGTGGTGCTGGCATGTGAATATATTGAAGGCTCCACGATCCCAACTGTTTCGATTGATAACATCAGCGGTGCCAGAAAGGCAACGGAATATTTAATCGATTTGGGACACGAAAGAATTGGCTGCATCACTGGACCTCTCGATATCGTATTGAGCCGAGACCGCCTCAAAGGATTTTATCAGGCGATGGCAAGGAAAAACCTTATCGTTGACCCCGTGTTAGTCCAGGAGGGTGACTTCTCATTTGATAGCGGTTTTAATCTCATGATGAAGTTTTTCGCTCTTGGCCAACTCCCAACAGCGATATTTGCTGCAAGCGATGATATGGCAATGGGAGTGATTAAGGCGATTAAATCAAAGGGTCTTAAGGTTCCTGAGGATATTTCGGTTCTAGGTTTTGATAATCTAAAATTTTCCTCCATATTTGAACCGGGTCTTACAACGATTGCACAGCCAGCATTCGAAATTGGTGAGAACGCGATGGAATTACTGATGAAGCTCATCAACAAAGAGGAAGTCAAACGCGAGCAAATTATCTTAGCTGACCAGTTGGTTGTAAGGGAGTCTGTCAGAACTATTTAAAAATTTTTAATAAGAAATGTAATCCTTTGCATTTTTTGGAAGTCCATGAGATTCCTATTCTATCTCTTAAATGTAAACGATTACTAGATAAAATTTACTAAACTTTCAATTTATGAAAAGGGGGTGGTGCCACACTTTAGATTGTAAGGGTGGTGCCAACAAAATAACGAGCTTCAACTAAATAACTAAAATAGTGGGGGTTAACCAAATGAAAAAGAGTTTTTCACTTTCGGTATTATTGTTATTGATTTTAAGTATCGTGCTGGCGGGATGCGGCGGCAATAAATCTACTTCAGGTGATCAAGAAACGACAAAAAAGAATGAAAACTATTCAGAAACAGCTTCAGGTCCATTAACGATCAATCCAGCAATTCCGGACTTAGAAGTTAAAGATAAAGGTCCAAACGGTGAACAAGCTGTTTCAGCAAAGACATTACAGCTTACGGAAGAAGAGCTAAAAAAGATTAAAGATGGAAAATATAAAGCAGCCATTGTTATGCATTATTCTGGTACTGACTATATGAATGCCGCAGTTGGTGCGATGCAGGATACGTTTAAGAAAATGGGTATCAAAGTAGTTGCTGTAACAGATGCACAGTTTAAAGCAGAAAAGCAAGTAAATGATATTGAAACGGTTTTAGCAAAAAAACCTGACATCATGATTTCAGTTCCAGTTGATGCCGTTTCTACAGCACCGGCTTATAAAAAAGCAGTTGCACAAGGGGTTAAATTAGTATTTATGGATGGAGCTGCAGAAGGCCTTGTCCCTGGAAAAGATTACATCAGTATTGTATCTGGTGACAACGCGGGTAACGGAGCAACAGCAGCGGACATTCTGGCTGAAAAACTTGGTGGAAAAGGTAAAGTTGGTATTGTGTATCACGATGTAAACTTCTTCGTAACAAAAAACCGCTCTGATGCATTCGAAGCAAGAATCAAAGAAAAATATCCAAATATTGAAATTGTAGACAAAGGCGGTATTACGGGTCCAAATGATGCTGAAAAAGTAGCTTCTGCGATGCTTACAAGAAATAAAGACATTGATGGAATCTTTGCTCCATGGGATGTACCTGCTGAAGGTGTTATGGCAGCTGCCCGCACTGCAGGCAAAAATGATCTTGTTGTAACAACTGTTGACTTGGGAACAAACGTTGCAATTTCAATTGCACAGGATGGAATCGTAAAAGGGCTTGGAGCTCAGCTGCCATATGACCAAGGTGTTGCACAAGGGATTCTTTCCGGCTATGCACTATTAGGTAAGGAAGCACCAGCTTATGTTGCTTCGCCATCGATTAAAGTAACAAAAGATAATGTATTAGATTCTTGGAAGCTTATCTACGGTACAGAAGCACCAAAAACAGTTCAAGATGCAATGAAATAAAAATAGGATAGGGGTTGCTTGAAAAGCAGCCTCTACCATGAAAAGAAGGTGAACTTGGATGGAACAACCTATTCTTAAAATGAAAAATATTTGTAAAACATTTAACGGGATTCCCGTATTAAAAGATGTTAATTTCTCCGTAAAAAAAGGTGAAGTTCACGCCTTGATGGGGGGAAATGGTGCCGGGAAATCCACGTTAATGAAAATTCTAACAGGTGTGTATACAGCAGATAGCGGTGACATTCAGATTGAAGGAAAACCTGTAACCATTAAGAGTTATGAAGAAGCACAAAAAAACAATATATCGATGATTTTCCAAGAGTTTAGTTTAATTCCAACCCTTACTGTTGCCCAAAACATCTATCTTACACGTGAGAAGAAGACATCATTAGGGCTGCTCGATGACAAGGATTGTGAGAAGAAAACGGAAAAATTGCTAGAAGAATTAGGCGTAGATATTAAACCAACTGATATTGTACAAAACCTAGGAGTAGGATATTGGCAGATGACGGAAATTGCCAAAGCACTTTCCCAAGAAGCGAAAATACTTATCATGGACGAGCCAACCTCTTCGTTAACCAAAAATGAAACAGAAATATTATTTAGCTTTATTAACAAATTGAAAGCAAAAGGATATTCCATCATCTATATTTCTCACCGGATGGATGAGATCTTTGAAATATGTGACCGAATTACAATATTACGTGATGGCCGGTATATCACAACTGAAACATGCAGTGAAACCAATCTTGACACGGTCATTCAACATATCGTTGGCATGGAGTTCGACCAGGCCTTTGAATGGAAGGAACGTTATTACTCCCGTGAGGCAGAGCCAGTTTTTGAAGTGAAAAACTTAAATGCGGGGAAGATTCAAGATATCAATCTTAGAATTCAACCGGGCGAAATTGTCGGAATTGCTGGGTTGATGGGAAGCGGCAGGACTGAATTGCTTCGAAGTCTCTTTGGGATTGATCCAATTGACAGTGGAGACATCTATGTTAATGGTCAGAAGCAATCCATTAAAAATGCCAGAAATGCAATCGATGCGGGTCTAGCTTTGATTCCAGAGGATCGCCGGATGCAAGGATTGGTCCTTGAACATAGTGTCAAGGATAATATGATTCTTCCAATTCTTTCGAAGGTTAAAAAAGGAACTTTTATTGATAATAAAAAATCAAATGAAATTAGTAAGGATTTTGTAAGGAAGCTAAATATTAAAACGGATAATATTTTTAAACAAGCCAGATTGTTATCAGGCGGTAATCAGCAAAAAATCGTTCTCGCCAAATGGCTGGCCAATGATCCTACCGTACTCATGCTGGATGAACCAACCATTGGTGTGGATATTGGTGCAAAAACAGAAATCGTTGAAATTATTCGAGAAATGGCCGAAACTGGCAAGGCAATCCTTGTGGTCTCCTCTGAACTCCCAGAACTGCTTGCCTTGAGTGACCGTGTGGTCGTCATGCATGATGGGAAAATAAAGAAGGAGATGACACGCAAAGAGATTAAAACAGAGGAGGAATTACAATATGCAATCCAAGGTTTCTAATATACAAAAGCCGGCAGCTCCGGCATTGAAAGGCTTCGAATGGCGCAATTATATTGTTTATTTCGCTTTCGTAGGAGTATTAATCTATTTTTCTATCAGCTTAAGTGATGAAGGGTTTTTAACATCAGGAAACTTGTTAAATATTGTTAGACAAACAGCTACCATTTCCTTAATGGCGTTGGCAATGACATTTGTAATCAGTACAGGTGAAATTGACCTTTCTGTTGGCTCCATTGCCGCTCTTTCTTCCTTGGTGGGTGCATTGGCAATCCAAGCCGGTTATGGCATTGTGGGAGGACTCATTGGCGGTGTAAGTACAGGACTTGTGGTTGGTTTAATCAATGGTTTGCTTGTTACAAAGGTAGCCATTCCTTCCTTCCTTGTAACATTGGGAACAATGGGAGCGGTTAAAGGTTTTGCGATGTGGATTACAGACACAGCACCAGTTCCAATTGTAGATGCAAATTTCAACTTTATTTTTGGATCTGGTGACATTGGTCCAATTCCGGTTCTTCTTATTTGGACTCTAGTGTTTACGGTTATCGCCCATGTGTTGCTTCGTAAAACAGCATTTGGCCGTCAGGTGCTTGCTACAGGCGGAAATGAAAACGCTGCAAGATTTTCAGGTGTGAAGACAATGAAAATTAAGCTGATGGTATTCCTTGGAACGGGTGTAATGGCTGGTTTAGCTGGTCTTCTCTACGCGGGTCGTATGAATGCAGGACGTTTTTCCTTCGGTGAAGGGGATGAGCTTTCTGTTATCGCTGCGGTTATCCTTGGGGGAACAAGCTTGTTTGGCGGTGTAGGAACGATCATCGGAACGATTGTAGGTTCCTTGATGATTGGTACGATTAATAACGGTTTGATCATTATGGGTCTGGATGTCAGCCAGCAAATGATTATTAAAGGAATTATCATCATCTTGGCTGTGGCATTTGGTAAGAAAGCGATGAAGCGATAGGTTTTTATAAAATTAGAGTTACCTCATGCTCAATTAGTTTTAAAAAAGAATCAATGGCATGAGGTAACACTCTTAAAAAGTACAATACTGCAACATGAGAAAACTTATGTACAGGAGGAAACGAAGTGGAGAAGATTAAAGTTGGTATCATTGGTACCGGTTTTATCGGGCCAACACATATTGAAGCCATCAGAAGACTTGGCTTTGTAGAAGTAGTTGGTTTGGCGGAAACTAGTCAAGAAATAGCTGAAAAAAAGGCAGCGGAGCTTGGAATCCCAAAGGCGTATGGTGATTATCGTGAAATGCTCCAGGACCCCGAATTTAAGGTCGTGCACAATTGCACACCAAATCACCTTCACTTTGCAATTAATAAAGAGATCATTTTAGCAGGAAAGCATGTCGTATCAGAGAAACCGCTGGCAATGAATAGTAAAGAATCAGCGGAATTGCTAGAGTTAGCAGAAAAACACGGCGTTGTCCATGCGGTGAACTTCAATTACAGACAGCATGCCAGTGTCCAAAACTTACAAGCGATGATTGCAAAAAGTGACCTTGGAAAAGTGAATTTGGTACACGGAAGCTACCTGCAGGATTGGTTATTGTATGAAACAGATTATAACTGGCGTTTAGCGCCGGAAGTAGGCGGAAAATCACGGGCGGTAGCGGATATTGGGTCCCATTGGTGTGATACAGTCCAATTTGTAACAGGCAAAAAGATTGTGGAAGTATTTGCTGATTTAGCAACTGTTGTTCCAGTAAGAAAGAAGCCTACAGGAAACGTAGCTACTTTTGGGGCACAGACTATAGAAGATATGGAATATGAAGATGTTCCAATTAATACAGAAGATTATGCATCCGTTCTTGTTCGTTTTGAAGATGGATCAAGAGGAGTCTTTACCGTATCTCAAGTAAGTGCCGGACGGAAAAATAGATTAAGCTTTGAAATTAATGGAAGCAATAGCTCTGTTTTCTGGAACCAAGAGGAACCTGAAAAGCTATGGATTGGTCATCGTGATCGAGCAAATGAACTTCTGTTAGCGGATCCTTCCCTGTTTACGGCAGATGCAAGGTCTGCGATTCACCACCCAGGCGGACACAATGAAGGCTGGCCGGATGCATTGAAAAATATGATGTTGAATTTCTACTCTTTTATTCGCGATAACAAGAGCCTGAAAACAGATAAGCCTAAATTTGCTACATTTGAAGATGGACACGTTTCGATGTGTATTACAGACGCCATCTTGGAAAGCAGCCAGCAGCAGAAATGGGTAAAGGTTTCTGCAGGAAAGAAGGTACTTTCATGAAACTAGGTGTATTTACCCCGCTGTATCAGAATCTGCCATTTGAAGAAATGCTGGATAAACTAGCAGGCATGGGTGTTGAGGCCGTTGAATTGGGGACAGGAAATTATCCCGGCAACCATCACTGTAATCCGGATGAATTACTTGCCTCACCTGAAAAAACCAGAGCATTCCTGCGAGCGCTTGAAACAAGGGGAATAACCATCAGTGGTTTAAGCTGCCACGGGAATCCGCTGCATCCGAATGTAACAATAGCCAAAGAGTCACATGACGTTTGGCGAAAAACAGTATTACTGGCAGAACATTTAGAAGTTCCTGTTATCAATGGTTTTTCCGGCTGTCCGGGTGATCATCTAAGCAGCAAGAATCCAAATTGGGTTACATGTTCATGGCCGCCGGAATATTTAGACGTGTTGAACTGGCAATGGAACGAAGTCGTGATTCCTTATTGGAAAGAGGAAGCGAAATTCGCAAAACAGCACGGCATTAATCAAATTGCTTTTGAAATGCATCCCGGATTCGTGGTCTATAATCCAGAAACATTACTGAAGTTAAGGGAGCATGCCGGAGAAAATATTGGCGCCAACTTTGATCCAAGCCACCTAATCTGGCAAGGAATTAACCCGGTCGAGGCGATTAAAAACCTTGGCCGTGAAAAAGCGATTTTCCATTTTCATGCGAAAGATACTTATTTAGATCAAACCAATATTAGTGTGAATGGTGTTTTAGATACAAAGCATTACAGCGAAATTTTAGACCGTTCATGGACATTTAGATCTGTAGGATATGGCTCGGATGAAAAAATGTGGAAAGACATTGTGAGTGCCTTAAGAGCGGTTGGTTATGATTATGTCATTTCCATTGAACATGAAGACATGCTGGCTTCAACGGACGAGGGATTAAAGAAAGCGATATCTCTATTAAAAGGCGCCATGTTTAAGGAACAAGTAACTGATATGTGGTGGGCTTAATTTTTGTGATTCAAACTAACTTATTGGAGGCAGTACGATGACAACAATGCAAGCTGTATTTTTTCCAGGAGACAAAAAGGTAGAAATTCGTCAGGTTGAAATCCCAACACCAGGACAAGGAGAAGTACTCATTCAATTAAAGGCGTCTGCTATTTGCCGCAGTGATATGAGCTTGTACTATGGAACATCTGTTTTTGAAGGAACAAAATGCGGATGCACGGTTCCTGGACATGAGCCGGCTGGTGTTATTACAGGAGTAGGTAATGGTGTATCTAATTTCAAGCCGGGTGACCGGGTTGCTGTTTACTTAGCATTAGGCTGCGGTGAATGTGCTCATTGTAAGAGCGGATACAAAATGTTCTGTAAGGAATTTAAGTGCATTGGTTTTGACTCTCATGGCGGCGACGCTGAGTATATGGTAGTTCCTGCTGAAAACTGCATGAGACTTCCGGATAGCATGAGCTTTGTAACAGCTGCCGTTTCAACAGATGCAGTAGGGACCCTGTATCACGCACAAAAGAGATTAGGGATTTCCGGCAGAGACTATCTTGTCATTTTTGGAATGGGCCCTATGGGCGGTGCCGGTGTGATGATTGCTAAAGGATTAGGTGCAACGGTTATCGCGGTTGACATGCTGGATGAGCGCTTGGAGCTTGCGAAGGAATTAGGTGCAGATTACACCATCAATGGGAAAACGATGAATGTTCAAGAAGAAATTGCCCGTATTACAAATGGTGCCGGTGCAGACGCAGCGATCGATTGCTCCGGAAGCCCGTATGCTGAAAATGATGCATTAGATTGTGTGAGAGCACATGGACGTGTGGCCTTTATCGGCGAAAGCAAAGAGACAACGATTAAGCCTAGTCAGCAGTTAATTCGTAAACAAATTTCGGTGATGGGTTCATGGTACTTCCCAATTCAAGAGTTCGATGAGATTGCTGAGTTTATTGTCAGAAAAAATCTCCCTGTTGAAAAATTAGTTACTCACCAATTTAAATTGGAAGAAGCGGAAACTGCATTCCAAATGTTTGATGAAAGAAAAACAGAAAAAGCAGTATTTGTTTGGGAATAATCACCAACGATTAACAAAACTAGTAGTTGTAACTTGATTTTTGAGGAGGATAAATGAATGAAGCTTGCATTTAATACTTGGGTTTATAATTCTTTTCCATCTATGTTGCCATTTTATCCATTAGAAGAAACGATTAATCGAATCGCTGCATTTGGTTATGATGGAATTGAAATAGGTTGTGCGAGTCCCCATGCTTGGCCGGATTATCTCTCCAATGAGAGAAGAAAAGAAATAGCTCAACATTTAAAACGGAACAATCTTAATGTTGCGGCTATGCTTCCTGCACCTGGGGGAGGACCTGGAGTCAATCCATCCTCGGCTTTAAAAGAAGAGCGTGAATTTACGATAAAACATTATAAAGAAGTCATTCGCCTGGCACATGACTGGGAATGTCCAACTGTTATGTGGCTTGCCGGCTGGTTCGGTTTTGGAATGAACAAACAAGAGGCATGGAAATATAGCCTGGAGGGTTTGCAAGATGTCGCAAAATATGCGAAAGATCTAGGAATCACCTTAGTAGTTGAACCTCAGGCAGCTGATTGTAATTTAATCGAATCCGCGGATGATGCTTTGCAGCTGGCAGAAGAATCAGGTGAATCCAATGTGAAAGTGATGTTTGATACTTTCCATGCCCTATTCCGTAGTGAAGTACCGAGTGATTATGTATATAAAATGAAAGATAAGTTGCATCATGTTCATATTTCGGATGACGATCGATTACCGCCTGGACAAGGAACCGTAAATTGGGATTCGGTATTAAGAGCATTAAAGGAAATCGATTACAAGGGCTACCTCTCCATGGAAATTGGTTTTGGTACCAGAAAAGCGGATCCTGATTGGTATGCGAAAACATCCATTGACTACTTGAAAGAAAAATTAAAAGAAATTGGCTGTAAGTAAGCTTTAAACCTCAAATTTTTAAGATGAATTGATAACAGGGCTGACCTAGATACTAAAATTCTACAAGGTTGGCCCGCTTGAACAAGAAATTTTAACCTTGCAAGGGCATTAAAATACTATTATTTGATTTCCAAATCAATACTAAAATTCAACATTATTAAATTAATCAATTATTGGAGGCTATCATGAAAAAACTTACTTCATTAATCGTTACGATACTATTAATTAGCAGTTTGGCTCTTATGGGCTGTGGAAAACAAAGTGCCAATACTTCGGGGCAGCAAAAAAATGAAAAAGCAGCAACAGAAAAAGTTACTTATCCTCTAACCATTAACCCGGAAATACCAAGCGATCAGAAAATTTTAAGTACAGGTCCAAATGGAGAAACAGCCACTCCTGCAGCAACTTTGCAATTGTCTGAAGAGGATGTAAAGAAAATTAAAGAAGGTAACTACAAAGCGGCTATTTCCATGCACTATGCAGGAAATGATTTCTCAACTGCCATCATCAATGGTGTGAAAGATACTTTTGAAAAAATGGGCATAGAAGTTGTTGCCGTTACGGATGCACAATTTAAGCCTGAAAAACAAATCTCAGATATCGAAACAATCATGGCTAAAAAACCAGATGTTATCGTAAGTTTGCCGGTCGATCCAGTTGCTACTGCTCCCGCTTTTAAAAAGGCTGCAGAAGCAGGCGTAAAATTAATATTTATGGATAGTGTGCCAAAAGGATTCCAAGCTGGAAAAGATTATGTAAGCGTTGTCTCATCAGATAACTATGGAAACGGTATCTATGCAGGCGAAGTCATGGGTGAAGCGCTAAAAGGAAAAGGTAAGATTGGTGTTATCTTCCATGATGTTGACTTCTTTGTAAATAACCAGCGTAAAGAAGCATTCGAAACAACCATTAAAGAAAAATATCCAAATATTAAAATTGCTGTAAGTGGTGGAATTATAACTCCTAATGATGCTGAAAAAGTAGCTTCTGGTATGTTAGCAAGAAACCCAGATTTAGATGGCATTTTTGCGATTTGGGATGTACCAGCGGAAGGAACACTTGCTGCAGCTCGTACAGCAGGGAAAAATGATTTAGTCATTACTACAGTTGATTTGGGAACTAATGTAGCGCTTCAAATTGCTTCTGGAGGAAATGTAAAAGGTCTTGGAGCACAGTTACCTTATGAAAATGGAGCTGCCCAAGCCCTTGTTGCTGGATATTCATTACTTGGTAAGCAATTAGATCCATTCTATGTTGTTCCAGCGATGAAAGTAACACAAGAAAATGTCTTAAAGGTTTGGAAAATGGCTTATCGTCAAGATGCCCCAGAAGTTATTCAAAACGCAGCAAAATAAACATCAATTAGCAGCTAGGAAAGTAGATTACAAACTTCATATAAAAGAACTAAAAACTCAGGTAGTGGCCGCTTTTAAATACGGTCTCTATTTAAAGAATGTGAAATCTAGGGGAAGTTCATAGACTATTAAAATTGGTGATTAGGAGATGTTCGAATGATTAAGTACTCTTACAACACGCTAGTATATGCAGGAGAAGATATTGAAACTAGTATTGCTAGACTTGCTAAATATGGTTATGACGGTGTGGAATTTGTTGGCGAGCCAGAACAAATGGATGCTGACCGCATTAAAGAATTACTTGATAAATATAATATTGAAGCTTCCACAATTTGTGCTATTTATAATGCTGAAAGAGATCTAGTTTCAAGTAATGAAAATATTAGAAAAAATGCAGTCAATTATTTAAAAAGCTGTGTCGATTTTGCCAGCAAAATCGGAGCAAAAGGAATCTCGCTGACTCCAACTGCCTGTATGAAAATTTATGAAGAGGCCGATCGAGAAACTGAGCTAAAGTGGGCTGAGGAAGGAATACGCGAAGCTGGTATTTATGCAGGAGAACATGGTGTCAGGTTGACAGTAGAAGCATGGAATCGCTACGAAAACTATTTAATCAATCGATTAGAGCAATCACTTGAGCTGGTTAATCGTGTTAATCTGCCAAGCGTAGGAGTTATGGGTGATACGTATCATATGAATATTGAAGAAGTCGATATTGCGGATACCATCAGAATGGTTGGAGATAAATTATATCACCTTCACATCGCTGACAGTAATAGAGCGGCACCAGGCAGGGGACATATCGATTTTAAGCCAATCGCTCAGGCTTTGCGCGATATTAACTATAGCGGATATTTAACGATGGAGCTATTGCCTCCGTTTGCAGATCCATTTAATGGAACAAGATGTGAAGAGTTTTATGATCAATATACAGAAGAGTCAATCGTTTTCCTAAAAAAATTATTTAAGGAGGAAGAATAAAATGGCTCAGAACACATTAGTTAACAATCAAGGTACAGATTCAGGGTTTGATCAAAAAGAAATGAAAGCCGCAGTAACTTATGCAGCACATGACTTAAAAATTGAAACGGTACCTGTTCCAGAAATTAACGATAACGAAGTTCTCATCAAGGTTAAAGCTTGTGGAATTTGTGGAACAGACCCACATATTTACAACGGTCATTTCCCTGCTCCTATGCCATTAATCCAAGGTCATGAATTTGCTGGCGAAGTTGTCAAGATAGGAGCTGCCGTTACCAGTGTAGCAGTTGGTGATCGAGTAACTGCTGATATTAATATTAGCTGCGGAAATTGTTATTATTGCCGTACAGGCCAAAAGCTTTTCTGTGAGAACATTAAACAACTTGGTGTTCATACAAACGGAGCATTTGCTGAATTTGTAAAAGCGCCGGAAAATAATACTTATAAGTTACCAGAAGGAATGTCTTGGGAGGAAGGTGCTTACATTGAACCGCTAGCTTGTGTTATTCGCGGGCAGGAGCGGGCAAATGTAGTCATGGGAGATATCGTCGCGATTATTGGTGCAGGTCCAATGGGTCTGGCGCATGCTGTTATGGCAAAGTTAAATGGAGCAAGCAAGGTAATTATTTCGGAAATGAACAAAGCGCGTCTTCAGAAAGCAAGAGAACTGGGAGTAGACGTTGTTATTGATGCATCAGAAAAGGACCCTATTCAAGAAGTCTTTCATGCGACGGAAGGAAGAGGGGCGGATGTTGTATTTGAAGTAGTTGGAGCAATGCCAACCTATAGACAAGCATTCCAAATGGTTAGAAAAGGTGGGACAATCGTAGCCTTCGGTGCGGCCCCTGCCGATCATACACTTGATGTGAAGCCATTTGAAATCTTTAGTAAGGAACTGACTATTGTTGGCTCCTATGCAGGTACTTATGGAACATGGGTTAAAGCGATTCAATTACTTTCTTCGAAGCGATTTAATCCAAAAGCCATCTTCAGTAAGACAATTAAATTAGATCAATTAGAAGAAGGTATTGTAGAGGCAGATAAAAACAAAGACACGATTAAAATCTTGGTTGAAATTGAATAATAAATGGACTGAGAATATTTCTAGCGAATGAAAGGGATAAATAAGTTTTTATCCCTTTCATTTATTCCGCATTGTCAAAATTTTAAGTTGTAGGGAGCGATTATCAGAATGTTCAAATATAGTGCTACACAATGGATATTCGGAAATGAAAGTTTAGAAGATAGCTTAAAAAGGCTGAAAAAATATGGTTATCAGGGTGTCGAACTAGCTGGTGAGCCGTATACCATTGATGTTGAGGAAACCAAAGAACTTTTAAAAAAATATGAATTGGAATGCAGCTCCATTTGTGGGATTTTTACTCCTGAAAGAGATCTTTCGTCATCAAATGATGAAATTAGAAAAAATGCCGTGGAATATGTAAAAAAATCGGTTGAGTTAGCTAAAGCTTTAAATGCTTCAACCCTTATTGTCGTCCCTACATGTGTTGGTAAACTAAGTCCAGAAACGACTCTTGAGGAGGAATGGAATAATGCGATTTTGAGTGTGAAAGAGGCAGCGCTATATGCGAAGGAACAAGGAATTACTCTTACCATTGAAGCATTGAATCGTTATGAGACCTATTTAGTTAATAATTTGACTTTAGCCGTACGTTTTGTTGAGGAAATCAATGTAGAAGGTCTGGGGATTATGGCTGATCTGTTCCACATGAGCATAGAGGAACGTAGTATGACTGAATCGATAAACAAAATTTCACGTTATCTTGCCCATGTACACATCGCTGATAACACAAGGGAAGCAGCGGGGCTAGGTCAAACGGATTTTGGACCAGTCATTTCGCTACTTAAAGAACTGGGTTATAAGGGCTATATTACGATGGAGTTCCTGCCTGCCGTGTCAAATCCTTACGTAGCATCAGGCCTTCAAGGTGAATCTACTATTTTTGATGACTTCACGAAGCAATCTATCGAACATATGAAAGAAATTGTTGGAGCAATATCATAAAAGAGATTAAGTATAAAGGTGGAAATTATAGATGATTATCATTCATGCGTATTTTAAAGTGGATCCAGGGCATCGCCAATCATTCCTGGACGAAGCTAAACTAGTAACGGAACCATCTCAAGCGGAAGAAGGCAATATTAGCTATCAATATTACGAACATCCAGAACAGGCCAATACCTTTGTGTTTGTAGAAGTGTGGAAGGATCAAGCGGCAATTGACGTTCATGAAGCAACCGCTTATTTCCAAAACTTTATCCATGCTGTCCCAGGACTAATAAGCGAACCAATCCAAGTACAACTATTTGAAGCGACCGAAATAAAAGGTGCCTAACTCAAAGTAAAGCGTTAATTGAGTGAGGGTCTGACCCCTAGTACGGTGAAACGTAACCTCAGTGGGCATCTGCCCCCCAACAGAGTTTAAGACTCAAGAGTCACTTCTTAATTTGAAAGTTTGGTAATAAAGGACAAGGGTTAACTCTCTACTTATGTGTGAGCAAGAGTTAATCCTTTTCTTATAGTATTAATAATTTAACATTACGTCAGGTTAAGTTAGTACATTACGAACGATAGAATCTTTTGGAGAATTCACTAAATAAGGGAATGATCAGAAATGAATTTACAATTAAAAAATAAAACGGCCATCGTAACAGGAGGCAGTAAGGGAATAGGGAAAGCAATAGCAAAGGCTTTAGCAGCAGAAGGAGCTAACGTTGTCATTTGTGGCCGAGGATTAGAGGCATTATCTGAAGCAAGAAATGAGATCGAACAAGTTGGAGGAAAGGTGATTGCCGTACAAGCAGATTTATCAAACCAAGAAGATGTAGAGCGCCTTGTGTCTGAAACGGTTTACTGCTTTAAAACCATTGATATTTTAGTTAATAATGCCGGTGTTGTTAATAGATTCGATGATTTTGAATCTTTGGAAATAGAGGACTGGCAGAAGCTTTTTGAAGTCAATATTTTTGGCGCCGTACGAGTAACAAAGGCTGTTATCCCTTATATGAAAAAGGCGGAATATGGGAGAATCATCAATATTTCTTCTGAATGCGCAGAGCAGCCTGATGCGTTTATACCGCATTATAATGCTTCCAAAGCGGCACTTAACAATTTTTCAAAGAGCTTATCAAAAGCGTATGCAGCGAATGGAATTTTAGTCAATACCGTTTCCCCTGCATTTATCATGACACCATTATTAGAGAACTTGTTAAATGATTCCGCAGCGGAGCAGAATATCAGCTTTGATGAAGCCGTGCAGGCATTTCTAAAGGAGAATCGCCCTCATGTGGAAGTAAAAAGACCTGGAAGAGTAGAAGAAGTGGCCTCAGCTGTCGTTTATTTAGCATCAAGTCAGTCCTCTTTCATTAATGGGGTAAATCTTCGAGTGGATGGCGGCTCTGTAGCAAGTGTATAACTAACAACGTATAACCTTTGCGGGCATATGCTCATTCTAAGATACTAGCTTTTCTATTTGTTGGTATAGCAAAAAATGATTTTGCCCGCTGAGCTTTTAATTTTTATAACTAGTTACTATAAGGGGACATGCAGTGTGGAGAAATCCTCTATTCTATTAAATACTCCTCGGTTTTTTACTATAAGAGAAATAAATGAAAATAGTCCTAATTGGTTTAAACAACATTCCGATAATGATTATACAGAGATAATATATATTCAACAGGGGTGTGGAGAATTTATTTTTGAAGAAAAACCTTTTATGGGACAAGAAGGAGATCTTATTATTTTTCATCCTTTTAGTCCTATCGAAGGAAAATCTTGTATCGATGATCCTCTTAAAGGGATTTCTATCTGTTTTTCAAATCTGCATATCAATGGTAACGATAAAGGCTGGTTAACAGATCCTACTGATTTTCCGATTATTCATTTGCTTGAAGAAAAAAATGAGATTCATAACTACTTTCATGCTATACTACGTGAATATGACTTGAAGCATTCTGGATATCAATATGTGATCTCCTCGATATTACAAGCCGTTATTATTAAAATTACTCGTCTTTTGAAAAATACGAATCATCATTCCGTTTCTCCAGTCTGCCTTGAAGTAAAAAAATATATAGAAGAAAATTTTAGACAAGAGCTAACATTAAACGATTTAGCTAATATTGTATATGTTAGCCCCTACCATTTATCTCATGTTTTTAAAGATGAAGTGGGACTGCCTCCCATACAATATTTGATTCATTGCCGTATAGAAGAAGCAAAACGATTACTTAAACATTCCAATCTTTCTGTAAGAGAAATTGCATCCATTATCGGATACGAAAATCCAAATTATTTTAATTTACTCTTTAAAAAAATGACAGGAAGCCCGCCAGGCAAATTTAGAAGAATGAAAACCTAATACTCTAATCTTTCTAAAACATAAGGAAAGATTAGAGTATTTTTATTGCAAATTTTAACAATACCTTTATTGAAAAACTTTAAGTCAGCTTGCATGTAAGCATTAACAAAATTGTGTATTTTAATTCGCAATTTTGTTAATTTTTTATAAATTCTATTAAATGTATTATTAATATGTAAATAGTATTTACTAGTGTTATACCGATTGATGCTAGGGTAGAAGATACTTTTACAGAAAAAATGTAATCGGTTACATTTACCACGAAGCAATGACAGAAGGAGGAAAAAATCATGTCTACAAAGATTAATAGAAGGGACTATAGTCTATCAGGCAAAGAGAGTAGACTGGCGCAAGAAAAAGGAATTGCCTCAGCTGAATGGTACGCTTCCCCGATTCCTCGCAAAAGGATGAAGGAGCTGATGAAGCGAAAGGACGGTCCGGCGATTCGTGATACGATCCTTTGGTTTGGTTTGCTGATTATCCTAGGGATTATTGCCTATCATAGCTGGGGGACATGGTGGGCTGTTCCTGCATTTGCAGCATACGGCGGAGTTTATGCGCTGACTGGTAATTCCAGGTGGCATGAGGCTGGCCATGGAACCATGTTCAAAACGAGTTGGAAGAATGAAGTGGTTTATCAGATTGCCTCTTTTATGAACTTATTTCCGGCAACGCCTTGGAGATGGAGTCATGTTCGTCACCACACGGATACCTATATAGTTGGTCGGGATCCCGAGATTCATGCCCCGAGGCCGCCGGTCTGGCGAGTACTTATGGTGGAGTTGTTCCACGTGATGGGTGGACTAACAGACTTGAAAAGAGTTGTCATGCATGCCTTCGGTAAGATGGATAAAGAGGAGATGGAATATATTCCACCTTCAGAGTTCAAAAAATGTTATTGGGAAGCGCGTGTGTGGTTACTCATCTTTGTGGCAGTAGCAGTAGCTTGTGTGTACACCGGAAGTATATTGCCAGCAATGTTTATTGTTCTCCCGACCTTTTTCGGTTTCTACGCCGTTATGCTTATTGCGTGGACACAGCATTTAGGTCTGAATGAAGATGTTCTCGATCACCGTTTGAATACTCGCACTGTCTATATGAATCCGTTTATTCGATTCCTATACTGCAACATGAATTATCACATCGAGCATCACATGTTTCCGATGGTGCCGTATCATGCTTTACCGGCACTTCATGAAGAGATGAAGCATGATTGTCCGCCGGCAAGCCCTAGTATTGGGGCGGCCCTAAAAGAGGTCTTTTCAGCCCTTGCAAAACAGCGCAATGATCCAACCTATACGATAGTCCGAAAGTTGCCCGAAACCGCACTTCCCTATCTATATGGCCCTAGTCCTTTTGGAACAGTGGCTGAAGATTCGACACCTATACAAGAAGCAAAATCAGTACGACAGGAATCTCCAGGGCGTGATATACCTGTCCAATAAAGCATTCTTTTTTACCTTCAGACTTTTCAGGTAGGCATTATCATTTAACAATTTGACTTATATTTTACCTTTGTATATGGAGGGACATATCTTATGAAAGTTAAAGATTGGATTGAAACGTGTTCTGTCGATGATATCGATGAGGAGGATGTAATCCGGTTTGATTATGAAGATCGGACATTTGCCATTTATCGTACAGACAAAAACGAGTATTACGCGACCGATGGATATTGTACACACGGAAGGATTCATTTGGCGGATGGACTCGTGACGGGTACTCAAATTGAATGTCCGAAACATAATGGCCGGCTCGATTTCAAAACTGGTGAACCAAAGCGCGCACCGATTTGTAAAAAAATAAAGACCTATCCTGTTAAGATTGAAGCGGGTAATATCTTTATTAAGATTGACTGAGGGGGAGAATCGGAACGATTGTAAGTTATAACTTTTTAGGGGGTTGAAAGTTGGTTAAATTAAAAAGCATTAAGTCGCTCTGGGGGATGGACGGCCCGTTAGAGAGCCAGTTCGAAAGGATTGCCAATGCGGGTTACGATGGTATTGAAAGCCCGCTGCCAACTGATCTGGCCATCATTGGAGGGATTCCTGTAGAGGAGAAGCAATTCAGAAACCTGCTGGACCAATATAAACTCGGTTATATAGCAATGGTATTTACAGGCGGTGACAACCATGCCGAATCATTTCGAGAGCAAGTTGAACGTGCAGCTGAATTGGACCCCATCATGATTAATTCGCATAGTGCCAGGGATAACATGACTTTTGTTGAACAGGCTGAATTTTTCGAAAGTGCGCTACCCATCGAGCAGAAGGTGCGAATTCCAGTTGGCCACGAAACCCATAGGGGACGAGCCATGTTTACGCCCTGGACCACAGGGGCGCTACTCAGGGAATTTCCCGAGCTCAAGCTTACTGCGGATTTCAGCCACTGGATATGCGTATGTGAGTCGCTTTTGGAGGATCAGATTGATCATTTGGAATTGGCGTTCAAACGCACGATTCATATCCATGCACGGGTCGGATATGCGCAAGGCCCGCAAGTTCCACATCCAGGTGCTCAGGAATACTCGCTTGAGCTGAGTTCACATGAACATTGGTGGAAACAAATCGCCAGGGCACACGTGCTTGCAGGTACCCATCTTACTTTCACACCAGAGTTTGGTCCGCCGCCTTATATGCCAAGGATGCCTTTCACGAACGAGCCGGTTGCCGATTTGTGGCAAGTTTGCCTATGGATGAAGGAACGGTTTGGACAAATTGTGAATTAACACGTTTTGTCATCCAGGTTTTAAAGTACGTACTATAGAATGAAGATTTTTAGAATATGAGCATTTAAATTTTAATAGTAACTACAGTTCCAATTAACAGAGGGGGGTTATCAAAAATGAAAAAATTATCTGGATTATTTTTAATGTTCTTAATTTTTGGAATTATATTGGCTGGATGTGGAAATAGCGATAAAACAAACGGAAGTACGCCTGCTGCTACAGAAGATAATACTTCGTCGGATAACAATAAATCGGAGAACACTTCTGTCAACGGACCATTAACCATTAATCTGAATCTACCAGATAAAGAGATTTTGAGTAAAGGTCCTAATGGAGAAAGTGCAGTATCCGCTAAAACCCTGCAGCTTACTGCGGAAGAATTGGAAAAAATCAAAAAAGGAAACTACAAAGCTGCTGTTTCCTTGCATTATGGAGGGAACGATTGGTCAACAGCACAAGTCAAAGGCCTTCAGGATACCTTTGCTAAGATGGGTATTGAAATTGTAGCTAAAACTGATGCAAATTTCAAATCGGAAAAACAGGTTGCCGATATTGAAACGATTATGGCTAAAAAACCAGATATTATTGTTAGTATCCCTGTAGATCCAGTTTCAACCGCACCAGCTTTCAAAAAGGCAGCCGAAAATGGTGCGAAACTGGTCTTTATGGACAATAAACCGGATGGTTTTGAGCATGGAAAAGCCTATGTAAGTGTTGTTTCTGCTGACAATTATGGAAATGGTGTTGAAGCTGCTCATATTTTGGCTGAAGAGGTTGGTAAAAAAGGTGAAATTGGCGTAATATACCATGATGCGGACTTCTTTGTGACCAAACAAAGAACAGAGGCATTTGAAAAAACGATAAAAGAAGAGTATCCGGACATTAATATTCCTGCACGAGGAGGTATCATGGGACCGAACGATGGTGAGAAAGTTGCTTCGGCCATGCTGACCAAAAATCCTAAATTGAAAGCACTCTTTGTAGTATGGGATGCTCCTGCAGAAGGTGCGATGGCAGCTGCACGTACGGCAGGTAGAGAGGATCTCGTTATTACCACCATCGATTTGGGAACAAATGTCGGCCTTGAAATAGCGAAGGATGGCTTGATCAAGGGACTAGGTGCGCAATTACCATACGACCAAGGTGTTGCCGAAGCCATACTTGCTGGCTATTCACTTCTTGGAAAAGGAACTCCTGCTTATGTTGCAGTACCTGCTCTAAAAGTTACGAAAGACAATATTTTGGATTCTTGGAAAACTGTTTATCAAACTGATGCACCTCAAATTATTCAAGATTCTGCTAAGTAGTTTAGTGTAACGATACGTTAAGCGTAAAATCTTAAAAAAATTACTGAGGCAGTAAAAAAATGAAAAGAGGCTTCTCATTGGGAAGCCTCTTTTGCTGTGTTTAACCTGTCCTTAATACAGTTTGAGGCTGATTACGGTGAGTTTCTATTAAGAACACAGGAAGCAGATGGATCTTGGTACCGAGCATACGATTTAGAAGGAAATCCGATAACAGAACCAGCATTTTGGTTTGGGACAACCATTTACGAGCAAAAATCGTCTACAGCGACATCTATTCCTTTCCTAGTGAAACTCTATGAAATCACTGGTGATAAGAAATACTTAAAAGCTGCAGAAAATGCGGGCAGATTTGTCCGTGAAATCATTGTGAACCGTGTCCGCTTCAATGGCGGTATCCACGATAGTATCTATGCAAAAGGTCAGTTAATTGATAATGAAAGTATTTATTTTCAAATGATTGCTCTATTGGCTTTATATAAAGCAACAAAAGAAGAGTATTTCCTAAAAGGCGCTCATGATGCGGCGAGAATTAACGCTTCCTGGACAGTTTTGTGGGATGTTCCAATGCCAGAAGAAAGTACGCTTGCTAAGTTTAATTTTAGAAGTACTGGTATAGGTGCATGTGATACCCCTGGGGCAGGATATGTTCATCCATTTGAACTTTCTGGAGTGGCGGAAACAGCCGAAATCGCAGAATTAACAAATGATCGAGAATTAATGACCGTCGCAGAACTTTTATGGCATGGATGCAACCAAACAGTTGCGACTCCTGAAAAAGATTGGGGTTATGCATATACAGGTCTTCAAGAGGAAGGTTACCTCATCAGCTGGTGGGCAAATGATGATCCAATGTTTGGGAACACTGGTTTTGGAAAACGCTGGAAAGGTGAAGGAAACAAAACATGCTTCCCGTGGATTCCTGCTGTTGCCGTTTCTTGCTACTGGAAATTAATTGATCATTTCGGATCAGCTGATTTTAATGAAATCAAAAATAAGAGTTTAATACAGAACTAGCTTTATAATTCTATACAATATGAAAAAGCTGGAGAGGAGCCCTATGAATCAGATAGAGAATGAAACATTTTCATTAGGATTTAACAATCATGGAGTCATGGATAAACTTCTGCTCCGAAAAGATCCATTTGGTATGAATTGGGTAATAACGGAAGAGTACTTAAACCAATATGGATATGAGGATAAGGATAAACTGTTTGGGCAGTGTATCCTAACTACCAAAAATTCATCCTACAACAGTGTGGATGTTAAACCAGTAATGAACGTAATCGACTCTAAGAAAACAGAAATAGTGTATACACTCGATTCCCTTTCGGTTTCGTATACGTATGATTTAACGAAAGCGGATGAAATGGCTTGGTACATAAAACTATCAAATCACAGTAGTGATTCGACTGTCATTGATTCCTTTCATGTTTGGGCATCGATAGCCTATATTATGTTTCGGGATAAAAACGTAATGAAAAATATCAATGAATCATGTGCGGTTTTCCCGCATTTATCCAATGATTATAGCAAAATTGCTTGTGTAAGGCGGAATAACAAAGGACTGCATCTTGGAATTTATCATTCCAAAGGTGCTCTTGTTTCCGTTGGATCATTCTGCCGTTACCAAAATTTATTTTTTGAACAAGTATCTCCATCACTCGATGGCTGTATCTTCCATTCGCTTGAGTTAATCACCAGCAGCGAAAGGGACAAAGTAACCAAGAATGATTGGATCTATAACTATGCGAGTGATCAAGACAAGGTTTTAGCACCGAATGAGACGAGAGTATGGGAATTTACTTTCAAGCCCTTCAAGACGAAACAAGATTTTTATGAAAATAGTTTAGAGTTAAAACATCCAGTTATCCATTACACTCCAGTCATCACAAAGAATCACAGATTTAACTGTGATGTTCGAATTCCTGCTAATCATAAAATTCAAAAGATTTGCTTTGAAGAATATGTCGGACATGAAATTAAGCAAACCGATATTACCTCCCAAGCAGATCTGGCTGACCTTATTACAATCAACTATCTATTCAAAACACCAGGAGAGAAGAAGCTCCTTGTACAATTTGAAGATGGAACAATTGACTTCGTAGTATTTAATATGTTAGAGCTGATAAAAGACATCATAGAAGAACGAATCCGCTATCTATGTGAAAACTCCTTTATTAGTGATCAACAAGATGAGAACTATGCTGCATTCAAACCGATTTCGAATCAAGGTGAATCAATAGGTAAGTTGAGTCTAATCTTGATGAAGAATTTAATAGGAGAAAAATCTCTAGCTGAAATCGAAAAGGTAGAGGAAAGTGCAGTCTTTTATGTAAAAAATAAATGGTTTATTGATGGAGATTTCACCTTGCCTCGTAAACTATACGGCGGTTTTTATAGGATTTTTGATTTTGATTACATTGCCCACGTCTATTTCCTTTTATCAAAATTTAACGATGAGGATTTAAAGTATCATTCTTCGGAAACGTATCTAAAATGGGCCACAGAGATTATGATTATGAGATTCGATGAGTCCATGCATGTAGATGAGCGTGAAAAAAATGAAACGAAACTTTGCGGAGTTTTTAGTCCGTATATCAAAGACCTTCTACTGGAAACGAAAGTGCGAGACGTTGAAAATGCTGAAAAGCTGTACGAACTATGGGACTCTTTTGGGGAACAGTTAAAGGCAAAGAGCAGCAATTTAGCCGGTGCGATCACCGAACATTACTATGACAATGCAGGTTTTGGGCCATCTTGTGAAACCCTTGCTCTATTTGGCTATAAAGAGGAAGCAGCAAAATATGGTGAATTGCTTTTAGCGAATATTGGATTTAGCAACGATTACCGCGCTCAAAATCCTGACCGCTGGTGGGAAGCACTGGCCTATATGGTGCATTCCTTATGGGGTGGACTGGTTGCAAGTTCCACTTTGGTTGCATATGAGCAACTGGGGAATCCGGAGTATTTAAATGCAGCTTATCGTTCGATGATGCCGGTCTTCTTATGCTATGACTGGAATATTCAATCCACAAACAAAATCTTACAAAAAGGAGAAGCAGCCTCTACCTATTGTGTTGCTAATCCTAACTATAACTATGTGGAGTTATCGAGAAACCGCTTCGGACAATCTGTTTTCATCAATGATAACAGTAATAATGAGTTGTTTAGTGGATTATTCCAAAATGCATCAGGTGATGATTGGGATATGGGGCAGGAATTAGTTGCATATCTTCATGGTTTTGGAACAAAGACTTTCCTTTATGTAGAAGATGGTCAATTGAAGTGCATGAATGGAGAAATAGAAAAAGTGGATGACTATTACTTGATTAAAAGCTTTGCGGCCTACCCAAAAGAATATCACTTTAAAGAACACAACATCTCATTCAAAGCTCCGGATGGTGATTTGATTCCGGTTATAGCTTTTAATGGAGAAAGATTTTATGAACTAGATGTTTCGGTCTTATAATTGTAGGGTTCAACAATTTAATACTAAAAATAAGCCTTAATATACAAGTACAAACTTGTATATTAAGGCTTATTGCTTATTGCCAAGCTTTTCTATTGGTAATTATCATTCCTTAAATTATTCCCATAAATCCTTATTTTAGGATCATACAGCCTCCGTAGAACCATTTTTTGTGGATTTACACAAAATTATTGTATTTCTTCATGTAATCGATTACAATGAATGTAAAAGAAACACTGAAAGGGAAAGAAATGCATGGTAAGAATTGCGGATGTTGCAAGAATGGCAAATGTTTCAACAGCCACAGTATCCCGGGTGATAAGTAATGCAGGGACTGTAAAAAAAGAAACAGCTGAAAAGGTCTTAGAAGCAATTAAGAAACTAAATTACCAACCCAATATGCTGGCAAGACAATTGAGAAGATCCGAAACAAAAACTATTCTTGTTGTTGTTCCTGACATAACCAATACTTTTTTTTCTGCGGTGCTGCGGGGAATTGAATCGGTTGCCATAGAAAACGGATATCAGGTGCTTCTTGGAGATACACAAAACATTGTGAGAAAGTGAAGCCAGTTATTTGACTATTTTAGGGCAGAAAAAAGCAGATGGTTTAATTTTATTAACAGCAAGGACAGAGCAAAAGATATTAGAAGAATTAGCCCAGGAGTACCCTGTGGTATTGGCATGTGAATACTATGAGGGCACCCAGCTTCCTACAGTTTCAATTGATAATGTTAGCAGTTCAAGAAAGGCAACAGAATATTTAATTAGCTTAAAACACAAGAGAATAGGACATATTTCTGGACCCTTAAATGTTGTCGTTGGCCGGGACCGATGTAAAGGATTTCATCAAGCGATGGCAAAACACGGCCTATCCGTTGATCCAAGTTTGGTACAGGAAGGCGAATTCTCTTTTGAAAGTGGATTTAATTTAATGATGAAATTTTTGTCACTAGAAGAACCCCCAACAGCCATTTTTGCTGGAAATGATGAAATGGCAATGGGGGCAGTAAAAGCTGCTAAAACTAAAGGTTTTAGAGTTCCAGAAGATTTATCTGTTGTTGGCTTTGATGATATTAAATTTGCATCGATTTTTGAACCTGCCCTTACAACGATTGCACAGCCAACATTCGATATGGGCCAAAAAGCGATGCATCTACTGCTAAGATTAATTAATAATGAAGAATTAGAAAAAGATCAATTTATTCTTCCTGATAAACTAATTGTTCGTGACTCATGCAAAGAACTTACCATAGATGGGTAGTTCTTTGATTTTTGTTAGAAGCCATAAATAAAATTTAATGAAAAGCAAAAGAGGAGTAATTCTTGAACAGGAATCACTCCTTTTTCATCGTTATTATAGTGTGGGAAACAAATTTAAATCATTCCAAAATAGATTCTTTCAAAAAAGAATCAAGGAAGTTTTAAAAAAAATATTGATATCTATTCTGTAATCGATTACAATAAGGATGTCGAAAAAAGAGTTAAACATCCATATCTAAACAATAAACAAGAGGAATTTTTTTCGACTTAAATGTAATGGATTACATTTAATTTATATATAAACTAATAAACGTTTCAGTTATTTAATAGTTTTAATAATAAAAATCCTAATTTTTTTACTCAAGAGTGTAATCGATTACAGTGTTCGCGCGGCTTTTAAATATATTCGATTTTGGAGGATGAAATAAAATGAAAAAAATAAATGTAGGAATCATAGGGACAGGTTTTATTGGCCCGACACATATTGAAGCAATCAGAAGACTTGGATTCGTGGAAGTCGTTGGCTTAGCAGAGACTAGCCAAGAACAAGCCGATAGAAAGGCTGCTGAACTTGGAATTCCCAAAGCCTACGGCAACTACCGCGAAATGCTTCAGAATCCTGAAATACAGGTTATTCACAATTGCACACCAAACCATCTTCATTTTACGATTAATAAAGAGATCATTTTAGCAGGTAAGCATGTTGTATCTGAAAAACCACTGGCGATGAACAGCATGGAATCAGATGAATTATTGGCTTTAGCTCAAAAACAGGGTGTCGTACATGGTGTGAACTTTAATTACAGACAGCATGCAAGTGTACAAAATCTAAGAGCGAAAATCGCTAACGGTGATTTTGGGAAAGTGAACTTGGTACACGGAAGCTACTTGCAGGATTGGTTATTGTATGAGACCGATTATAACTGGCGTTTAGCACCGGAAGTGGGCGGAAAATCACGTGCTGTAGCTGATATCGGTTCCCATTGGTGTGACACCGTTCAATTTGTTACTGGCAAAAAGATTGTTGAAGTATTTGCCGATTTAGCAACTGTTATTCCGGTAAGAAAGAAACCAAAAGCAAATGTGGCTACCTTTGGTGCTCAAAGCACTGAAGTAACAGAGTATGAGGATGTGCCGATCAATACAGAAGACTATGCATCCGTTCTTGTTCGATTTGAGGACGGCTCACGAGGAGTATTTACCGTTTCACAAGTAAGTGCCGGACGAAAAAATCGACTAAGTTTTGAAATTAATGGAAGCAAAAGCTCTGCTTTCTGGAATCAAGAAGAGCCTGAAAAATTATGGATGGGACACAGGGATAAGCCAAATGAAATGCTTCTTGCTGATCCAGCCCTGTTTTCACCGGAAGCAAAACATGCGATTCATCATCCAGGTGGACATAATGAAGGTTGGCCGGATGCGTTGAAAAATATGATGTTCAATTATTATACGTTCATTCGTGAAGGCAAAGATCCTTTGAAGGATAAAGCCAATTTTGCAACATTTGAAGACGGACATATTTCAATGGCCATTACGGACGCTATTCTAGAAAGTCATGAGCAGCAAAAATGGGTGAAAGTTCAGGCGAATCAGGAGGTATTAGTATGAAGCTAGGTGTATTTACTGTTCTCTATCAAAACCTTCCTTTCGAGGCTATGCTCGATAAATTGTCAGAAATGGGAGTTGAAGCCGTCGAGTTAGGGACAGGTAATTTTCCTGGGAACAGCCATTGTAATCCGGACGATCTACTAGATAACCCTGAAAAAATCAAATCGTTCCAACGGGCCATTGAAAGCAGGGGATTAACCATTAGTGCTCTAAGCTGTCATGGGAACCCCCTTCATCCTGATGTAAAGATTGCCAGAGAGGCCCATACCGTTTGGAGAAAAACGGTGATGCTGGCCGAGCAGTTGGAGGTACCAGTAATTAATGGATTTTCCGGCTGTCCAGGAGATCATCTAAGTGCTAAGCATCCAAACTGGGTGACCTGTTCCTGGCCGCCTGAATATGCGGAAGTCCTTGATTGGCAGTGGAATGAAGTTGTGATTCCGTATTGGAAAGAAGAGGCTAAATTCGCAGAGCTTCATGGAATCAATCAAATTGCATTTGAAATGCATCCGGGCTTTGTTGTTTATAACCCGGAAACATTACTAAAACTAAGAGAGAATGTAGGATCAAGCATCGGCGCCAATTTCGATCCAAGTCACCTTGTATGGCAAGGAATTGATCCGGTTGAAGCCATTAAAAAACTTGGCCGGGAAAATGCCATCTTCCATTTCCATGCCAAAGATACCTACTTAGATTCATCGAATATCAAGGTGAACGGAGTATTAGATACAAAACATTACAGTAAAGTTTTGGATCGATCTTGGTCATTCCGCTCGGTTGGGTATGGTCATAATGAAAAAGTTTGGAAGGATATTGTAAGCGCTCTGCGTGCTGTGGGATACGATTATGTTCTCTCCATTGAACACGAAGATATGCTTGCATCTATCGATGAAGGCTTAATGAAAGCGATCACGCTGTTGAAGGGAACCTTGTTTAAAGAGCAATTAACGGAAATTTGGTGGGCTTAATTTAGAAAACATGATTAGGAGGGGGCTTCTCCTAATCGCCCAATAATAAAAAAATAAAAAAATAAAAATAGAGGTGTTAAAAATGAAAGCGGTTGTAGGTGGGGAACGTACTCTCGGCGGCCTTCCTATGGGAGTGGTTTGGGGATTTGTTGCAATATTAATTTTTATGGCTGGTGACGGTCTTGAACACGCGTGGTTGTCACCATATCTTATCGAAAAGGGTTTGACTGTTCAACAAATTGCCACTATTTTTGCAGTGTATGGAGCCGTGTTGGCGATTGCATCTTACTTTTCTGGTGTACTCACCGAAATGTGGGGACCAAGGAAAGTTATGATTATCGGATTGGTCACTTGGTTAATTGGTCAAGTTCTATTTATTGAATACGGTTTAAAGCTAAACAGTTACGCTATTATGTTACCAACTTATGGTATTCGCGGCTTGGGTTATCCTTTATTTTGCTACTCTTTCTTAGTGTGGGTTACTTATCGCAGTCCGGATCGCATTTTGGCTACAGCTGTTGGTCTGTTTTGGGCAGCTTGGAGCGGCGGTCTCTATGTAGTGGGCAGTTATTTCCCAGCCTACATGCTTCCAAAGATCGGATATATCGGGTTGATGTGGAGTGCAATAGCTTGGGTATTAGTTGGTGGTATTATTGGCATTATCGTGGTAAAAGACGAAGGAATAAAAAAACAAGCAAGAGATCCAAAAGAAAAATTAAAAAGCTTAATGAGTGGATTTACGATTTGTAAAGAAAAACCGAAAGTTGCCATAGGTGGAGTGGTTCGGATTATCAATTCGACAGGTATCGGTGCACTGCCTATCTTTTTCCCGATGTATTTGTCTGATAAATATGGATTCACCACTGAACAGTTTCTGCAAATGTGGGGAACCATGTGGTTTGCAAATATCATATTTAACCTAATCATTCCTTACATTAGTGATAAATGGTTAGGATGGCGCAAAACGATTCAATGGCTTGGCAGCTTTGGTATGGGTGTCATGTTACTGGTTATGCTTTACACGCCGCAAGTTTTTGGCAGCAGTTTCTTGGCCTTGAATATTGTTGGTATTATCATGGGAATTGTTCTCTGTGGTTTCGTCCCACTTTCAGCTTTGGTAGCATCGCTGGCACCTGAGAAAAAAGGGTCTGCGATGGCGATTGTAAGCTTTGGTGCTGGAATGTCCTACTTTATTGCACCGGCAATCGTTGGAGCATTTATCGGACTTATCGGTGCAGAAGGGGTTATCTGGATTTTCGCAGGCACGTATTTTCTTGGTGCCTATTTAATGAAATTTATGAAGCTTCCTTCTGAAGAGAAACAAAATGAAAAAGGAATTCTATTAGAGAAACAGGCAGGTTAAATCATTTTGAATAAAGGAACAAGTTAAGGGGGATGAACCATGATTATCATTCATGCAAACATTAAAGTAAAATCGCAGTATCGCGAAGCATTTCTTGAAGAGGCTAGACTTGTAACAAAATCTTCTAAAGCTGAGTCTGGGAATATTAGTTATCATTACTATGAGGATTCGGAAGAGGCAAATAGCTTTATTTTTGTTGAAAAATGGAAGGATGAACAAGCGATTCAACAGCATGAGGAAACGTCTCACTTTAAGAAATTTGTAAAGGAAATTGAAACATTAATTTCTGAACCAATCCATGTAGAATTTTTTGAGGCATCAGTAAAAAAATAAATAGTAGACAAGTAAAGGATTAACTCAGCCGAGTATCGGTTCGAGTTAATCACCACATTATAATGCTTCCAAAGCGGCACTTAATAATTTTACGAAAAGTTTATCAAAGGCGTATGCTGCAGATGTAATTCTCGTTAATACGGTATCGCCGGCTTTATTATGACACCTATGCTGGAGAACTTGTTAAAAGGTAACGCGGAAAAGCTGAATATAAGCTACGATGAAGCTATTCAACAATTTCTAAAGAAAAATCGTCCGCATGTTGAAGTGAAACGCCCAGGAACAGTTGAGGAAGTTGCATCTGCTGTTGTTTACCTTGCATCAAACAAGGCTTCTTTTATTAATGGGGTAAACCTTCGAGTTGATGGTGGATCAGTTGCAAGCCTCTAAGATAAAAAGTTTCTTTAGACCCTGCCGAAGAAGGAAGAGGAACGACAATTGTGGTGGATAAAGTAGCCCAAAAAATGTTTGGTGAATATTGTGTGACAATCGAAATATGGGTTGCATTTTTAACTGTAATCGATTACACTAATTCATGTAAGGGATACAAAAATCTTTGTTCTTGTTAGGTGATTGTTTGCTTTAAATAAAGCGAGAATAATTCATTGTTCCCTTTAGAAGGCAGTTGCTATCTGTAAAGAAAAGTGTAATGGATTACATTATTAGGTGTTTAATAGTTTTGTATTAAATGCAAAAAAATAGCCTGGTGTTATAATTGTTAGAAAAAAAGAAAATACATTTTTTATCAAACAATGTAATCGATTACTATTCTCAGAGGTGTACTTGCTTCGATTTATCAACTATGAAATATGGCATACTAAATTCCAACATATATGGAGGTAATCGCATGAAATTAGGATATCAAACAAATACATGGGGCGGCGTAGTTGGTCACCCAGCAGGTGTTACTTCTGTTAAAGATCTTTACTACCTTGCCAATGGATCAACAGAAGAAGCATTAAAGGATATTGCGGAAGCTGGCTATACTGGCTTTGAAATCTTTGATGGAAACTTAGTGCAATACAAAGATAAAAAGGAAGAGTTTTTAAAATTAATGAGTGATCATTCATTAACTTTGGTAGGCGTATATACAGGCGGTAATTTTATTTTCCCGGATATTTTAGAAGAAGAATTATTGAAAATTGAAAGTGTAGCGGCATTCGCATCAGAAGTCGGTGCTGAGCATCTTGTTGTCGGCGGCGGAGCTGTGCGTACAAACGGAATCCTTGAAAGCGATTATACAGCTCTTGGTAATGCTCTTAATAAAGTAGTAGAAATTGCTGAAAAATATAATCTTATTGCAAGTTATCATCCTCATTTGGGAACCAACGTTCAGGCGCCTGAGCAATTAGATAAATTAATGCCTTTAACAAAGATTAATCTTTGCCCAGATACAGCGCATATTGAAGCAGGTGGTGGAGATCCTGTTGCGGTTATCAAAAAATATATAGATCGTATTAAATATGTTCATTTTAAAGATTATAAAAATGGAGAGTTTTTACCGTTAGGGGAAGGTCATCAGAAATTTGCTGAGATGATTAATGTATTAGAAGAAGCAAACTATGATGGCTGGATTACAGTAGAGTTGGACAGCTATCCAGATCCAAAACAAGGGGCTAAAATCAGCCGCAGCTATTTAACTCAATTTGAAAAAGTAAATCAAGCTTAACATTAATGATTAATATGTCGTAGTTCCAGAATGATAAAACAGCAAACTAAAACTTAAAGAAAATTGGTCGCAGGAACATACGATTTCTGCAGCACTATTATAAAAATTTTATTAATCTAGGGAGGAATTTAAAATGAAAAAATTAAACGTAGGTATGATTGGCGGAGGTTTTATGGGTAAAGCGCATTCACTTGCTTATGCAGGAATGCCAATGTTTTTCTGGCCTGCACCAGCAATCCCTCATCGTCATACAGTAGTAGATGTGAACGAACAATTGGCTAAAGATGCAGCAGCAAGATTAGGATTTGACAATTATTCGACAGATTGGAGAGCGGTAGTTAACGATCCGGAAATTGATGTTATAGATATTGTTACTCCAAATAATACGCATGCTGAAATTGCGATTGCCGCAGCAAAAGCTGGTAAACATATTATCTGCGAAAAACCATTGGCATTAGGTGCTGAACAAGCAAAGGAAATGCTAGAAGCAGTAAAAGCAGCAGGGGTAAAACATGCGGTTGCCTTCAACTACAGAAGAACACCGGCCGTTGCTCTTGCGAAAAAATATATTGAGGATGGAAGAATTGGAAAAGTTCTAAGCTTCCGCGGAACGTATTTACAAGACTGGTCAGCTGATCCAAATTCACCGTTATCTTGGCGCTTCCAAAAGAAAATCGCTGGTTCTGGTGCTCTAGGTGATATCGGAACACACGTGGTGGATTTTGCACGTTATTTAGTTGGTGAAATTACAGATGTAAATGCGATGACAAGAACATGGATTCCAGAAAGACCTATCCAAACTGGCGGTATTGACAAGCTAGGTACAGTGAAAAGCGGCAGCAATGATGTTCCAAAAGCGGCAGTAGATGTAGACGATGAAGTGATTACCATGGTTAAGTTTGATAATGGTGCTATTGGAACGATTGAAGCAACACGTAATGCATGGGGACGTAACAACTTCCTAACCTTTGAAATTCACGGTGAAAAAGGTTCTCTATACTTTAACTATGAGCGCCGTGACGAGCTTCAAGTTTGCTTCGCCGATGATCCAAGCGATGCAAAAGGCTTCAGAACGGTTTATACAGGACCTGCCACTCCTTATGGTGAAGGATTATGGCCAATCCCTGCTCTAGGTATTGGTTACGGCGAAACAAAAATCATTGAAACATATGATTTGTTTAAAGCAATTGCTGAAGATACAGAGTTTTCACCAAACTTCAATGATGGCTACCAAATTGAATTAATTGCAGATGCAATCCTTGAATCAGCTGAAAAAGGTCAATGGGTAAATATTGAAAAAACAGCAGTAGCTGCAAAATAAAATATATGAAAAGAGGCTTCTCAATTGAGGAGCCTCTTTTGTAGAAATAAATAAAGAATCTTAATAAATCCTAAGTAGATTTTAGGTGCTTTTTAGGGTAAGAAAATCACAAATATAATGGGGAAGAGAGTGAATGGTTATGGAAGAAAAATGGTTAGTTGGTGTTGATATAGGTGGTACGACAATTAAAATGGCATTTATCAGTCTTAATGGCGATATCCTTTATAGCTGGGAAATCGATACGGACAAAAGAGATAGCGGCCGACATATCCCCACTTCTATTACAAGATCGATAGATCAAAAGTTAACAGAATTAAATCAAACCAAAAACCGACTAATCGGTATCGGAATTGGAGCCCCGGGTCCTGTTAATGCGGAGGACGGTTCGATTGAAGTGGCTGTTAACTTGGGCTGGGAGCACTTCCCTTTACAAGCTATTCTCGAGCGGGAAACATCGTTGCCGGTAGTTGTTGACAATGATGCTAATATTGCAGCAATAGGTGAAATGTGGAAAGGTGCTGGCAAAGGGGCTAAAAACTTAATCTGTGTAACATTAGGAACGGGTGTTGGAGGCGGAATTATCGTTAATGGAGAGGTTGTGCATGGTGTAAATGGAGCCGGTGGTGAAATTGGTCATATGACATCTGTTCCTAAAAACGGTTCACCGTGTAATTGCGGGAAATCGGGATGTTTGGAAACTGTAGCATCCGCAACAGGTATTGTCCGCTTAGCAATAGAGGAATTAGCTTCTGGCGATTATATAAGTCAATTAGGAGACTATTATGAGAAGCATCAAACAATAACTGCCAAACAAGTTTTTGATGCTGCAAACGAAGCGAATGAACTCGCCCAGCGAGTCATTCATCAGGTTGCCCACCATTTAGGATTGGCTCTGGCGAATTTAGCTAATGGCTTAAATCCTGAAAAAATTGTCATTGGAGGCGGTGTTTCGAAAGCGGGTGACACATTGTTGGGACCTTTAAAAGAGGAATTTGTTTTATTTGCTTTTCCGAGAGTGGCACAAGGTGTAGAGATTGTTATTGCCACACTAGGCAATAATGCAGGGGTGATTGGAGGAGCATGGTTGGCGAAAGAAAAACTAATTAATAAGTCTATACTCCAATAATGTGCAAGGATTAGTCGGAATAAATAGGGGGTAGTTTTATTGAAATCAAATGAAGAAACCCTTAATGATTTAAAAAGAGAATTGCTTCGGATCGATTCAACTAACCAGAGAGATTATGATTTGTTGAAGAAGAAAGGGCAAGTTTATAGTACAACCATATGCCGTAGGTTAAAATTAAGTTGGCCTGAGGTTGTGGAAAAACTGGATGGAATTGCAATATTATTATGCTGACTGTAAAACGATACTTCAATTACGAGGTATCGTTTTTCTTATATGTTAATGTCTAAGCTATGCTCCATCTATATAGCCTCTTTATATAAATGAGTTTTTGCTGCTGTATCGAAAAGAAAAAGTCCTTGAAGCAAATAAGCAAGTTCCCTATATTTTGCCCACCGACTAAACACTCCTAATAATAGAATCGCTTTCCCCTGAACCTTTCTTTAGTTCCTAAATAGGGTTAATATTTCCAGTCATAAACGCTAAGTCAAAAGCATCTTGGTGAATTTTTACATAATCGCTACCCAAATGTATAAAAACAAATTAATCCGTAAATAAAGGAATTATGTGTAGGAGGTATAAACATGAGGTATCGGAACCAATACCGTAAAATAACGAGCAGGGAAAAACGAAGTGATAAACAAGAAACGTCAGGGAATACAGGAGAATTTTCCCTTCATCCTATATTAAAAGACAACCTTCACCAAATTAGACAGGAGCTTGGAAACAGTCCTGATGTGATTATCCGTGAATTTGAGCTTGGAAGTTCGGAAGTTGAAATTGCCGTAGTTTATAACAGCGGTTTAGCCGACAAGATGATGGTCGGTGATTTTGTGATGCGTTCATTGATGATCGATAGCGCTGAAAAGATATATAAAAATATGGAATCGGATAAAAATATTTTTGATTTTATTAAGAATAATGCTTTGGCTGTCGGAGAAGTAAAAGTCATCAATGATTGGAACGGATTAATTTTGTCCATTTTGTCCGGAGATACGGTCATCTTGATTAACGGCTGGGTGAAAGCGATCAGTGGCAGCACGAGAGGGGGGGAATCGCGAGGGATTGAGGAACCGTCTTCACAAGTGGTTATTCGTGGTCCGAAAGACGGTTTTAGTGAGTCTATAGGGACTAACGTATCCCTCGTTCGCCGTCGTATTAAAAGTCCCAACCTATGGCTGGAGCCGATGAAAATCGGCAATGTTACACAAACAGACGTAGCAATCATGTATATCAAAGGGATTGCAAACGATAAACTTGTGCAAGAGGTAAAACAAAGGCTAAATGATATTGAAATTGATGGCGTATTGGAATCGGGTTATCTTGAAGAGTTCATTCAGGACCAAACATTTAGCCCATTTCCAACTGTTTACAATACGGAGCGGCCAGATAGTGTTGCTGCAAATTTATTGGAAGGCCGAATCGCCATTTTGGTAGACGGAACACCATTTGTCCTCATTGCACCGACTACTTTTTTTATGTTCTTCCAGTCTTCAGAAGACTATTATCAAAGATATGATATTGGAACAGTGGTTCGCTTACTAAGGTTTTTTGCTTTTTTTATTGCATTATTTGGACCTTCCGTTTATGTCGCGGCCATTACGTTCCACCACGAAATGATTCCTACTCCTCTATTAATCAGTTTGTCTGCGCAACGGGAGGGTGTGCCTTTCCCTGCATTTGTCGAAGCTTTATTAATGGAGGTCAGTTTTGAGATTTTGCGCGAGGCCGGTGTTCGTATGCCACGGGCGATCGGTCAAGCTGTTTCCATCGTTGGGGCACTTGTTTTGGGGCAGGCAGCGGTGCAAGCAGGTATCGTATCTTCAGCAATGGTGATCGTGGTTGCTATTACGGGGATTTCCAGTTTTGCCACTCCCACTTTCAATATGGCAATCTCAGTACGTTTGCTCCGATTTTTACTCATGATTACCGCGGCGACGTACGGCTTTTATGGGATTGCAATCATCAACATGATGATTATCGCTCACTTGTGCAGCTTGCGTTCTTTTGGAATTCCTTATATGGCTCCTCTTGCCCCGTTTATTCCCGGAGATCAGAAGGATACCTTAATTCGTTTTCCCTTTTGGTCACTTATGACTCGCCCACGATTGGTTAGCCAAAAGAAAATAACTCGAATGGAGCATGATCAACAGCCTTCTCCTCCTAAGCAAAAGAAAGGGAATACAGATGAAAGCTAAATGGATTATTCAAACCTTCTTACTTTTGTGGATGGTGTTACTGTTGACAGGCTGCTGGAACAGAAGAGAACTAAACGAGATGGCCATCGTCATGGCAATGGGGGTAGATAAAGTCGAAGAGACAGGTGAATATCGGGTAACTTTCCAAGTTGTTAATCCGGGAGCCGTCGCGACAGGAACAACAGGGGGAGGAGGTAATGGTACACAAATAACTGTCTTTACCGGTACAGAAAAAACCCTATTCAATGCGGTTCGAAAAACATCGCAAAAAGTGCCGCGGCAGCTTTTTTTTTCACATATGCAGCTGTTAATCATTGGAGAAACAATCGCAAAGGAAGGAATCCAGGAGTTATTTGATTTCTTCGAAAGGAATCCAGAAACCCGTCTGACTACAAAGGTACTAGTAACGAGAGACGTGGAAGCAGAGTCCATGTTGAAAATCCTTACTCCAGTAGAAAAAATTTCGGCAAATGGTATCGCACAACAAATGGAGTTAACAGAAAAAGTATGGGCAGAGAACGTTAATATCGTAATGGTTGATGTGATAAAAGGGTTGGAAGGCGAGGGAAAAGAGCCGGTGATCAGCGGGGTAAAAATTGTCGGAAAACTAGAAGAAGGAAACAAGAAATCGAATTTGGAACAGACAGACCCGGTGGCCTTGGCAGAGATCAAAGGGGTCGCCCTTTTCAAGGAGGGAAAGTTAAGGCGCTGGCTGGATGGAGATAAGGTACGAGGGGTCTTGTGGATTCAGAATAAAATAGAGAGCAGCATTATTACTACTGATTGTAAAGATGAAAAAGAGGCCATTAGCATTGAAATTGTTCGAGCTAAAACGGGTGTTACCGCGGAAGTACTAGCCGAAAAACCCATTATCCATATCAATATACGGCAAGAAGGGTATGTAGGTGAGGTGACATGCCCCATTGATTTGACTAAGAAAGAGGAAATCACGAAATTGGAAAAAGAATGGGAAAGAGAGACAGAGAAACAAGTCATGGAGGCTGTGAAAGCCGCTCAGAGTGAGAAAAGCGATATCTTTGGCTTCGGTGAAGTTGTGAATCGGGCTAACCCGAAAGCGTGGAAAAAGATGAAGAAAGAATGGAACAATACTTTTGCCGAAAGCAAGGTAGATGTCAAGGTGGATGCATTCATCCGGCTTCCAGGCAAGCGGACGAATCCGGTAGAAGAAAAGTAGTACTAAGGGTCACAGAGAGGGGTGGATCGGGTAAACATGGAAAAAGAAAGAATTAGTCCAGGTCAATTGTTTGCCTTGATCGTGTTGTTTGAAATGGGTACTGCACTTGTTGTTCCAGTAGGATTCACAGGAGAGAAAAGTGTCTGGCTGTCGATATTGCTTGCTTCGATTGGAGGCATTTTGTTATTTCTCGTTTACGATTATTTTTTTCGTCAATATCCGGATTTGCCGTTAAGTGGGTATGCCCGGAAAATTCTTGGCAAATATATCGGATGGCCATTGAGTTTTTTATACGTTCCTTTTTTCCTTTATATCGCAGCCAGAGATTTACGGGAAGCCGGTGATCTACTGGTAACCGCTGCGTATGACCGTACCCCATTGTTTGCGGTCGTTGCTTTAATGACCATTTCGATTGTATATGTCCTGAATAAGGGTATAGAAGTGTTGGCTAGAATGGCGGAAATCTACCTGATAATTCTAATTGTTTTAGGTGTTTTAGGACATGTCTTGGTGCTATTTTCTGGCATAATTGATGTTAATAATCTGCTTCCTGTGTTAGGCAAAGGGTGGAAGCCCGTTTTAAGGGATGCATACCCATATATATTCATGTTTCCATTTGGTGAAATGATTTGTTTTACTGTAATTTTTCCCTATCTAAATAAACTCCAAGCGGGAAGGAAGACAGGTGTAAAGGCCTTACTGTTTAGCGCCATCATATTGAGTATAACGCATGCAGTAGAAATCTCTGTACTGGGGGTGGATATCTACAGCCGGACTACATTTCCTTTGTTTGCAACGATTAGCTTTGTAAACATCGCAGATTTCCTGCAGCGAGTAGACGTGATTGCCATTCTCACTTTGATTATTGGTGATTTTTTTAAGATATCCATCTATTGTTATGCCGCCGTAATCGTGGCATCGGATTTATTCAAGGTACAGACAAAAAAAAAGTTGGTCGTACCTTTTGGAATGATTGTTCTATTCCTCTCGATGATGATAGCTAGTAATTTGTTGGAACAATTTGAAGAGGCGAAACTTGTGCTCACGTTTCTCTTGCCTCTTTTTTCTGTTGTCATTCCCTTGCTTCTTTTAGTGGTCCATCTGATTCGCAAACGATTGGGCCTCTACGGTTCCAATATATCTGGGGACCATAAATAATCAGCTAAGGTTTTTTACTTGTTTGTGTTTGTTTCCTTTGTTTAAAGAAAGAACTCATTGTTGGCGTGAACATTATGGCTAGCATCATAAACAAGATAACGTATTCAGGAAGTGTCATAACCCAAAATGGGTTTTTCAAATTTGTTATAGACATAAAAAGACTCATTCCTATCATCAAATCCATCATGATAGCAATAGCTACAGCTAATAAAAAGGACAAAAAAAAGATCATCGATATTTTCATGTCATTTTCACCTCCCATCTATCGTCGCCATTTCAATTAATCACTTTTCACGATAAACGGCGTTAAAACTTGTTATTTTATTATTTGTATAAAAATATCGGCAATACGCGGTCGGATAACAAGGCTGTTCTGGTGATCTAAATCAGACCTTAGTCTATAGGATACTGCGTTTTCCTTTTTCTACTCACTAACTGAACTGGAATTTACTTCAATACACTGAATCTCTCGCACTAATAAACATCACTAAAGTATAAATCCTCCAAACAAAATTAAAGCATAACCCTTCCAATTTGGAAAAGTTATGCTTTAAGCAATACAAGAAACTTTAAATGGTCGGATTAGGACTTAATATTAAACAGAGGCATTATCCTGTTTTGAGAGCATCTGGTAAAATTATCATCGTTTTTAATAACGTTGATGCAAAAATAAAACATTTGAATGAATGCATACAATTAGGAGTGGAATTTGATATAGCACATAGAAATTATTAAATTAGAAATTGATATAATGGAACTGAAAGGAAGCTTCGGGTAAGAATCGACTAAACATATGAAAATAATAAATCAGCTCTAGTTTTTGGAGCTGATTTTTTTCTGAAAATAATAAAAAAATAATAATTGATATTGAAAAATTTATAATTTATTATGTAATTAAATGAAAATTTTGAATTTTTAAAGGAGGCTGAGTTCCATTAAAAAGGTTGAGGAAGCCCCACTGAATTTGGATGATCTAGATTTCGAAATTATTAAACGGTTACAAACAGATGGTAGAACCTCGTATACTGACATTTCGGAAGATCTAGGTATTACTGTGGGTACTGTGAGAAACAGAGTTCAAAGATTGATAGAAAACCAAATTCTTAAAATTGTAGGTGTTGTCAATCCGTTTAAGACGGGAAGTCCTAGTGTGACCATCTTTGGATTGAAGGTTCGTCTTCAAAAATTAGACAATGTCATAAAAAAACTAGTTGCAATCCCAGAGGTCCGTTTTGTAGCGGCGTCAACGGGTGTATATGACTTATATGTTGAAGTGATTACGTCATCGAATGAGGAACTTTATCGGGTTATGAAAAATGACATTAGCCAAATCGATGGAATTGAATCGATGGAATCATCATTGCTTTTGGAAATCTTTAAGCAGAGCTATGATTGGGAAGTTGGTTCCCAAACTTCTCAACAATAAGAATCAGAAAAGAGGGCAACCATGCACAATCTCGTCGAAAATCTAAAGGAAAATCAAGCGGTGATGCTTGAGACATTAAAACAAATAGTAGAAAAAGAATCGCCTACCCGTGATAAAGAATTAGCAGATGAACTAGCTACTTACATTGCAGGATTATTTGAAAAATTAACTTCCGGGGAAGCTTCCATCATTCAAAATGAGATCTTTGGTAATCATGTCAGAGGGGAATTTGGAGATGGTGAAGAACAAATTCTCCTCCTGGCACACTATGATACCGTTTGGCAAAAAGGGGACATAAATGAAAAAATTCCTTTTAAAATTCAAGGAGATATCGCCTATGGACCAGGAGTCTTTGATATGAAAGGCGGTATTGTCCAGGGGTTGTATGCACTGCAAGCACTAAAAGAAACAAATGCACCATTAAACAAAAAGGTCGTTTTTTTATGTACATCGGATGAAGAGCTGGGAAGCCCATCCTCTCAAAAACTAATAGAGGAAGAAGCAAAAAAAAGTAAATATGTGCTGGTGTTAGAACCAGCTATATCGAAGCAGGGCGCCTTAAAGACTGCCAGAAAAGGTGTAGGAATATTCAAACTAAATATTAAAGGAAGAGCGGCACATGCCGGAGTAGAGCCTGAAAAAGGAATAAGCGCCATTCTTGAATTAAGTAAACAAGTAACTTATTTACATGAATTAACGGATTATAGCAAAGGAACAACCGTAAATGTAGGAAAAATCACAGGTGGAACAACCGTAAATGTGATTGCAGCAGAAGCGGAAGCAGATATCGATTTACGTGTAAAAACGAAAGCAGAATTTGATCGGATCATACCAATCATCAAAAATCTGAAGCCAAGTATGGCTGGTGTTAAAGTTAGAGTAGCCGGCGGTATTAATCGACCTCCATTTGAACGAACAGATCAAGTTATTTCACTTTTTAACATGGCAAAGAAAGTGGCCCAGGAAAATCTGGGTTTTAAATTGGAAGAGAAAGAAACAGGTGGAGGAAGTGACGGGAACTTTACTGCACCGTTTGCTCCAACCCTGGATGGTTTAGGTGCAGTTGGTGACGGGGCACATGCTCTTAATGAACATATCATTATTTCTCAAATGCCGAAAAGAAGTGCATTATTAGCTTTGATGATTAAGGAGTTAGCAAATTAACCAATAGGGGGATTTTTGATGAAGGTCAATTTAGAATCTATTAAAAGCCAAATGCTTGAGGAAGTAAATCAGGATCTATTAATGGAATATACTCAAAACGTTGCTTCAGAAATTCGTCTATCAGGAACGGAGGAAGAGCTCCGTGCCTTTTATTATGCAAAATCAAAGCTTGAAGAATTTGGCTTAACAACAGAGTTAACATTTAATGATGCTTACATTAGTCTTCCAGGAAAAACGGAGCTAAAGGTTAACGGTCAAAGCTTTCCTGCCATTACTCATTCAATGGCCGTTTCTACGGATGAAACATGGTTAGAAGGGGAAATTGTGTATTCAGGTAAGTCAGTAAGTGTAGACTATCAAAAAAATCCAGTTAGCGGAAAAATAGTCCTGCTAGATGGTCTCGCTATTCCAGGAGCGGTACTTCAGGCTCAGCAAGCAGGAGCAAAAGCAATTATCTTTATAAATGCTGAATATACGCATGAAATGATCGTTTCACCAGTATGGGGAAACCCAACATCTCATACTTATGACAATTTGCCAAAGATTCCGGTTGTATCGGTCAATTTTCATGATGGACAAAAGATGAAAAGCACTGTAAAAAATCACACCAATTGTCAAGGATGGCTAAAAACTAAGGTTGATACTGGATGGAGAAAAATTCCAACTTTAACTACTGAGATTCCAGGTAATGACGAGAATGATCATTTTGTATTATTTAGCGGCCATATTGATTCATGGCATTATGGGGTAATGGATAATGGAACAGCAAATGCAACGATGTTGGAAGTTGCACGAATACTTGCCCTAAATAAAGACAATCTTCGTCGCAGCTTAAAGCTTGCCTTCTGGTCAGGCCACTCGCATGGCCGTTATGCAGGTTCTGCTTTGTATTGTGATGAACATTGGGAAGACCTTCACGAAAATTGTGTTCTTCATATTAATATTGATTCAGTTGGCGGCAAAGGAGCAACGATAATAACAGAGGCTAATTGTATGGCTGAGACTAGGGATCTTGCTAAACGGTCTATTAAGGAACTAACCGGAGATGAGTTTGAAGGATCACGATTTGGCAGAGCAGGGGATCAATCCTTCTGGGGCCCTGGTGTTCCGTCACTTTTTATGGGGTTATCTGAACAGCCTCAGTCCAATAATCCAGCATCAGAAGCGTTTTCTCAATTATTTGGAGCAGGAAAAGCCGGCGGATTTGGCTGGTGGTGGCATACAACAGAAGATACACTTGACAAGATTTCTCCAGAAAATCTTGCCCGTGATTGCAAAATTTATTTATCTATCGTGTATGAAGCATGTACTACGGAGATTTTGCCTGTTAACCAATTGGCAGCGGTCGAAGAATTGGAAACATGCATAAAGGACTATCAAAGCAAAACAAATGGCCACCTGAATTTTAGCATTACAAATAACCGCATCGAGGAATTGAAAAATAACTTAACACAGTTTGGCAGTTTGCTAGCGACACTTACAGACCCACAAGTTACTCATGCTAACAAAACATTAAAACAACTTTCCAATATTTTAGTTCCCCTTAATTATGTAAAAGGGGACATATTCAACCATGATACAGCATTAAAGCAACCTCCAATCCCGTTACTAGCGAATTGTGAGAAATTAGCAGACTTAGAGGTAGGAAGTCATCAATATCATTTAGTTCTAACCGAATTAAAACGCAATCTCAATAAAGTAAACTATGCCCTATTAAAAGCAATCCGGACCGTTAACCTCGCCGTTGAGCAAATAAATAAGTAAATAATGATATAAAAAAGGGAGAATGGTCGATCCATTTCTCCCTTTTTACAAAGTCATTTTTAACTTTTCATTCTTTTGTACGGCGACCATTCCAAGGGTTATTTTTAAACCCACCAATAGTAACAAGATGGTTACCGTTACAATCGCATACCACCCAAAATACTCCCAAACAAACCCTAAGACATAACTCCCCAGGCTTCCTCCTGCATAATAGAAAAATAAGTAGAGAGAGGAGGCACTTCCTTTTGCCTCTTTCGCTAGGATACTAACCCAGTTGGTTGCAGCAGCGTGTACAAAGAAAAAACCAAAACAGACAATGGTAAGGCCGATTAAAATCATTAAAAGCGGGGTGAAAAGCGTTAGCAAAACACCTACTAACATAAGTAGGAGACCTGCACACATCCGATTGGGAATACTCATAAAGGCATCCAGTTTCCCAGATAATGTCGAGCTAAATGTTTAAGCAAGGTAGGAAAGAAATAAAAGACCGATAATGCTAGGAGATAAATGATACGGTGCTCCGTCCAGATGGTAAGATAAATAATTAAACAATCCCATGAAAATAAAAAAGATGATTCCAGCAATAAAATACGCCGATCTTAGTTCGCGATTTTTTAGATGGATAATAAAATGCCTTAAAACCTCCTTAAGCTTCAAAGAGTTGGGGGAAAAATGTCTTGCGTAAATAAAAAACAAAGAACAGAAAACAGAAAAGACCAATCAAACCCATTGTTAAATAGGCGTATCTCCATCCCCATAAATCCGAGGTGAATCCACCGATGATTCTCCCGCCCATTCCCCCAATCGTGTTTCCGCTAATATAGAGTCCGATTGCAACCCCTATAGCTCTTTTTTCAAATTCCTCAGCAATATAGGCATAAGCAATAGCCGGTAAACAAGCTAGGGTAATCCCTTGGAGCGTTCGTAAAAAAAGAAGGAACCAGAAATCGGAAACAAAAAATATCGCAAGTGAAAATAAAGATGAGGACAAGAGTCCGAAAGACATTAAGCTTTTTCGGCCGATGTGGTCAGAAATAGGACCAGCTAATAATAAAAACAAACTCAATGACAATGTCACAAGGGATATGGTTAAACTTGCCATTGCAGGAGAAACCTCAAATTCTTTAGATAGTAATGGAAGTAACGGCTGTGTGAAATGTAAATTTGAAAATACGAGGAAAGACCCGAAACTGAGTGCAATAGTGGCCTTCCAGAATTGGCTTGTTTTTTCCTTTATAAAAAAATTGAGATCTTGTTTCATGAATTCCACAACCTTCGTATTTCTACTGTTTCCTAAATGAAAATGCAATTTTTATGCCAATCCGACTGGATGTCCAAAACTGGCATAGAACTTGCAAGTAATATTAACGAGAACGTTAAAGGAGGAATGTCTATGAAAATAGTTTATGTACTGCCGGGACCGATAAGCCGGACGGAACAAGGACGTCAAGAAATGGAGAGAAGATTAGAAATCTTGCGCTCCTATGCAGCGCCTGGTACACATGTTGATATTGTAGATGTCGATGAAGGCCCTGCATCCATTGAATCCCTATATGAGGAATATCTAAGTATACCAAATACTGTAGATTTGATGTTGGAGATGGAGAAAAAAGGGTATGATGCTGCCATTTTAGGTTGTTATGGAGACCCAGGTTTGGATGCAGTTAGAGAAGTGACGGAAAAAATGGTGGTAGTAGGACCTGGTGAAGCTGGTGTAATGGCCGCAGCAATGTGTGGTTACCGATTTTCAATCATAACCGTTACAAATAGCATTATCAATCCACTACATCATCTAGTGGAAAAAGCAGGGGTTGGCAAGAAGCTAGCTTCCGTGCGTGCCATTAATACACCTGTTCTCGAACTTGCCAATGATCGTGAAAGAACAATCCAAAAGCTAGTCGAAGAAGGGAAAAAAGCCATTCTGGAAGATCGGGCAGATACGCTGGTATTAGGCTGTATGTCAATGGGCTTCCTTAATGTTGCGGAAGAAATGTCTAAGGAACTTGGTGTTCCTGTTATCAATCCTGGAAAAACCTCATTAAAGATGGCAGAAGCATTGGTGGGAGCAGGGATTTCACACTCCAAGCTTGCCTATCTTACACCGCCAAAGATTTCATCAGGACAGGTTAGCTCTTCTAAAGGCTTGCTTGTAAAGAAAAACAAAATCGTTCAATAACGGTATACCTTTAATGCCTCTATGATACAAGGTTGTGTTTTATATTCTAATCAACCCTAAAACAACCTAATGTACCAAAATAACGAACATTAATTACATGATCGATTACTTAAGAAGGAGGGGGATTTTTGTACATTACAAAGGTAGAGGCAAAGATCGTACGAACACCCTTAAATGTCCCTTTTAAAATGACATATGGGGAAATGCCTCCGTATCAATCCCATCTTATTGTTCGAATCACCACCAACACAGGATTAACAGGTCTTGGAGAAGCATCAGAATTGCCTTTTTTCACTGGAGAGACAGTTGAAACAATGAAGGTGTTGGTGGAAAAAAAACTCGGCCCTGCCATTATTGGAAAACTGGTGTATTCGTTAAGAGATATACATCATGCAATGGGAATAATTCTCGGGAATGCAACGGGTGCCAAGTCAGCAATTGATATGGCTTTATGGGATGTTCAAGGAAAAAGGTTGAAAACCCCAGTATACGAGCTTTTAGGGGGTGAAAGGAAACCGCCTGTCAGAGTTGCCTACGTCTTAGGGGATGAATCACCGGAGGAAATGGCCCGAGCCGCAAAAGAAAGGGCGGATGCTGGTTTCGATACGCTTAAGATTAAAATTGGCAGCGATTTTCGAAAAGATATTGAGGCCATTTCTCAAATACGACAGGCGATTGGTCCAGCCGTTCATTTAAGAATTGATGCAAATCAGGGGTATCATGTGAAAACGGCTATCCAGGTGATTAAAGAAATCGAGCCATATAAAATTGACTACATTGAACAACCAGTCCCTGGATGGAATTACGACGGATTAAGACAAATTAGAAGTGCTTCATCCATTCCTATCATGGCCGATGAAAGTGCTCACACGTTAAAGGATATTTACGAGCTTGCCAAAAAGGAGGCCATCGACCTTGTTGGTATTAAGCTAATCAAATGTGGTGGTATCACTCCAGCCATTCAAATCGCGCAATTTTCTGAAGCGATAGGTCTTCAATGTGTGTTAATCAGTCCATGGGACACCCTGCTTGGAACCTTTGCAAGTCTCCATCTTTCCACCATTTTACCGGGAAACTATTCGCATGAGATGGTTGGTCCTTATTATTTAAAGGACGACCCATTTGGAGTGGTGGACATAAAAGGAGTAATGGAAATACCGAATGGTATAGGACTCGGGATGGAAGATATCTTCGATGAGATAGTGGAGGAGCAGTAATGTGAATAGATTTCAATGGTTCATGGTGTGTTTCGTCAGCTTTATTCACTTTCTAGCTCTCTCTCATCGAATGGAAGTAGTTCCTTTCCTGGTGGATCTAAAAGATATGTATCATGTAGGCTTTACTGAAGTAGGAGGGCTTTTATCCGCCTTTTTGCTTGGATATGCCGTTTTCCAAATTCCTGCAGGAACCCTTGCAGACCGATACTCACCTATATCCTTAATTGTGATTGGATTGTCTCTGATGATGATTTCGTCCATAATCTTTTCACTGACGCACTCACTTTACCTGGCACTTTTTTTAAGGTTTATTATGGGGGCTTCAGCAGCAATGATATTTTCTCCAGCTATAAAGCTGATATCAATCCATAGCCCTAGAGAAAAAAGGGGATTAAGCATTGGTATATTAGAAGGTGCCGCAGCTGCTGGATCGTTATTAACGTTAACTGTTTTTCCGCTTCTCTCAATCTACGTAGAATGGAACACATTATTTCTGTTTTTATCCATTCTCCTTTTGCCAACATTACTGCTATTCCTAAAGGTGCCAAAGGGTGAAAACACTTCAGAAAAAGAGGGAAAGAAAGAAGTCCAGCCAAGGGTATTCTTGAATTTGTTCAAAGACAAAAAAATCCACCGTCTTTTGGGAATTTCCTTTTTTGGATTATTTGGACTTTATGGTTTTCTTGCCTGGATGCCTACCTATTTGGAAGCGGCTATGGGATATACAAAACAAGAGACCGGTCTGATTATGGCCATTATGATGATCGCTCAAATTATTGGAGCCCCGCTTTCAGGTAAGCTTTCTGATTTAGTAGGGCAAAGAAAATCAACTCTCATGATCGGTTCTATCTTAGCAGCAGGATGTTGTTTATGGCTGATATTCCTAAACGACACGGGGATATACTTTACAGTTTTTGTGATTGGCATGGCTATTTCATGGTCTTTGGCCCCGATGTTGACTCTCGCCACGGAATTGGTTCATGTTAGTAGCGCGGGATCGCTTATTAGTATCATGAACACGGTTGGCCAATTAGGATCAGCCATATCTGGATATGTATTTGGTATGCTATATGAAACGTTCGGGAGTTTCCAAATAATCTGGATCGTCTGTTTTATTGCTTGTCTGATTCGAATTATATTCACTTTCGGAGAGCTTGAACATCATCAAGTCATAGATTCAGAGAAAGAAATTAGTATTTAATTTTTTTGGACTTAGTTTTCAGATTATTTTAAACTGACAGAATTTGGTGTTGAGAAAATAGACAAGGATTTCTTGAAACAATCAAAAAACGTAATAAAGGGGGAAGAGTGAAAATGAAAAGAATATTCATGTTGCTATTTGGCGTGATGCTGCTTTCAGCTAATATCGTTTCGGCAGAAGAAGCAACGCCGTTTTTAAAAAGCGCCAACCTTGAAGTAACGTATGAAGATGTTATTAAAGTAACGGAAAAAATAACGATTGCCAACTCTGAAGCAATCCCTGAGGGAACATTAGAACATATAGTAACCAAAATCGGGGGTGAACAGTTTGAAGATTTAGTTATTAATGGAGAGGGTCAGGAGCTTACCTATGAATTAAACGAAGGAAATTCTGTTGATAGAGTACTATTATCTATTCCTGCCGGCAGTAAAGGAGAATTTACCTATACGGTAACATATCAATATTCAGATTTGGGTAACGAGAAAATTCCATTTGTCGTCCCGGCTGTTAATGCAGCTGGAAATGGTAATGTAGTCTCATTAAATGTCAATCTCCCAAAAGGGAAATATCTTCATGAATCATTCCCAATCATTGATTCTGGAGATTCGGGGATGGTCAAAGAGGATATGATGAACATTCCAAGTTACGTAAATCTTGAAACAGGTTCTTCGCCTGCAGGGTTATTTACAACTTCGAATCTATATACTTTTTTTGGATTGGCTGTCATCTTGGGAATTATTTTGGCTTGGATCATTAGTGAAAGAAAAAGTAAGGGTGGTGAAGTAGTAAATGTTTAATCTTGGTGCTCCCTTTACCTTTTTCGTCCTCTATACCATTGTTTGGATTGCTGGATATTTCCTATGGGCTATTAAAAGTGAAAAATAAATAGAAGGAGGCGATCGTGAATGTTTGAAGTAAGTACGACGTTTTATGTGGTGTTGGTTTTATATTTTGCCGTCATTCTTGGTATCGGAATATGGTCGGGAACCAAGAACAAAGGAACAGAGGATTTCTTGGTAGCAGGAAGATCCATTGGACCTTTAGTAGGTGGTGCTGCATTTGCAGCAACACAAATGAGTGCAGGTACATTCGTTGGAACACTTGGTGTTCATTACTTAACTGGCGGGAGCTTCCTTTGGATTTGGGCGGGTCTTTGGTTCGGTTGGTTAATTGCTGCTACCCTAGTCGGACCTAAGTTCCAAGCTTTTAAAGGGTTAACAGTACCTGACTATGTAGGTACTAGATTTAATAGTAAAGCGGCTCGTGCAATATCAGCCCTTTTAATATTAGTAGCCTATACCGTTTACCTAACTGCACAATACCAAGCGGGAGGAAATATTTTCCAGACACTATTCGGAATTCCGTTCATATGGGGAGCGATCATAACCGTTGGGATCACTTTACTTTATACGATGATTGGCGGAATGAGAGCTACAGCCTATAGTGATTTCGTTCAGGCGATTATAATGGCCGGCTGTTTTTTTGCTGCCCTGCCATTGCTCTTTAATCAAGCGGGGGGAACAGAATTTGTCGGGAAATTCTTATCAGAATTTAGTCCAAATATGTTAAGTTGGCATTTCGGTTTTAGGGAATTGCTTGGTTTTGGTGCAGCCTTTGGGTTTGCGATGGCCGCAGCCCCATATGAATTAGCAAGAATGTATACATTAAGAGATCGGAAAACCGTTAAATTAGCAATCGGATTTTCATTTATTTTCCAAGGAGTAATTGGTATTTCTGTTGCAGCAGCAGGTATGGCCATTCGAGCACTCTTCCCATATATGCCTACACCTGATATTGCTTCCACAATCATGGCCATTAATATACTTCCGCCAGTTGTGGGGGCTTTGATTATTTTAGCCATTCTCTCAGCGATAATGAGTACAGTTTCCGGCATTATGATGGTATCTGCTTCCGCGTTTTCACATGATTTTTATGCCACAATGATCAAGCCAAACGCCAGTGACAGTGAAAAAATGAGGGTTAACCGAATTGCGGTACTGGTACTAGGAATTATCCCTATTTTCTTGGCCTTAAGGCAGTTGGACATTGTTCAGTTCATAGTCGTTCTCCAGGCCTCCTTAACAGCGAGCTTTTTCTTTGCAACTGTGATTCTAGGCCTTAACTGGAAAAGAGGTACGGCAGCGGGTGCCATTGTTTCGATGATCGGCGGCTTTTTCACAGCATTGTTCTGGTATTTAGCCGGTAATCCGTTCGGGATTAATGAGGTTATACCTGGAGTAATGGTCAGCTTCGTCTCATTTATTGTTGTCAGTCTAGTAACAAAACCGGTGCCAAAAGAAGCGCTTCAACCATTCTTTGAGGATGTGAAGTAAATGAAGAAAGGGAGGGGTTAATCCTCCCTTTTTTCATTGTGAATTGGTCAATTGAATGTTCGTTTAGGTTGAAAAATAAAAATTAGGTCACATATCCTCACCTAAATGAACCTAATTCACATCGAAACTATTAATATAGTAATTAAAACCCCTGTAAATAGGTTGGCATAAAAATTGCATTAATATTTATGTAAATAGAAAGGGGTGCCACCATGAATGTAGCAATTGAAAAAGTAGTAGATTCGATGAGTAATGAAATCGTATCTCTATTGCAAAAAATGATTCAAATTCCTAGTGAAAATCCACCCGGAAACTATGAGCAAATTTGTAACTTTCTGGAGAAGGAGCTAAATTCATTAGGATTTGAGGTACAGGTAGTCGATGTACCGGAGGAAGAGACGAGGAAATTAAATCTGCCAACACCACGGAAAAATGTTATTGCTGTCATGAAGGGGAATGGGGGAGGAAAAAATTTAATTTTTAACTCTCATCTCGATACGGTTCCCGTAGGAGATTTGCAACAATGGACCTATCCGCCATTTTCAGGAACGATTGCAAATGGTAAGGTATATGGAAGAGGAGCAACAGACTCCAAAGGGCGATTAACTTCTTATATTATGGCTGCTGTGGCTTTAAAGAAGTCCGGAATTCCCTTTAACGGTGATATTGTGATCGCAGCTACCTGTGATGAAGAGACGGGCGGTGTGCTAGGAGCTGGCTATGTCACCGGTCAACGATTAGTTTCTGGTGATATGGTGGTTGTGGAAGGCTACAGCAATCATATCGTTCGGGCTATGGCTGGAGTTCTTCAGTTAAGAATTAAATCAACCGGCCGTCCTGCACATGCGGCCTTTAAATGGAAGGGAATAAATGCCGTTGAAAAAATGGCAAAAGTCATACTAGAATTAACTAACCTACAAGAACAATTAAAACATCAACCTTCAGAGATTGAGGGAATGAAATATACGACCGTCAATGTTGGAGTCATCAATGGGGGAACCAAGGTGAATGTTGTCCCTGGAACATGTGAGATTGAGGTTGATTTTCGAGTAATTCCTGAGCAATCCCTTGATGATATCTATAATCTGGTATCTACTATGATCGAAAGGCTTCAGATGGAAGATCCAGAGGTGAACATTCAAGTAGAGCGAGTCCCGGATTTTCAAACCAATCCAACCGTAACGGAAGCGAATTCACCTCTAATTGAGGAATTACAATCGGCCATTCGAGAGGTAAGAGAAACCACAATTCCTGTAGTAGGAATGTTAGGTCAATCAGATACACGCTGGTTTATCCAAAATGGAATCCCAGGTATTAATTTTGGTCCTGGCACAAATAACAATAATCTCCATGGATATGATGAGTTCATGGAAATCGAGGATTTAATCCAGACGACAAAAATCTTAACGGTTCTTGGTAAAAATTTCTGTGGAACGAAACAATTGGTCACGGATTAGCAGAATTTTATCTCGAATATTCAAAATATAAAAATAATTATAAAAAGGGGCTGAAGAAGGATGGGTACATTTTTGGGATTATCTGCTTCAAATTGGATGATTTGGATTTCAATGGGTGTCTTCATTATCGCCTATTTTGTGATCACTGAAGCAATAAATAAAAAGGAGGAGAAAAAATAATGGCTATCGCTGTTCTTATCATTTATATGCTTGCTGTCATTGGGATTGGATATTACATGAAATCCCGTATTAAAAATGAAATGGATTTTTTAGCGGCTGGAGGGAAATTAGGGGTCTGGGTTGGAGGTATGACGCTTGCGGCCACTCAGATGAGTGCAGGTACAGCGATTGGAACGGTAGGCTTCCACTATCAAGTAGGCTATAATTTTGCTTGGATTTGGCTTGCGATTTGGGCTTCATGGGTCATCATGGCCATCTTTATTGCCCCTAAAATGAAAGCATTCTTTAATTCAAATAAGGCTTTAACGATTCCTGACCTATTAGGTACCCGCTATGAAAGTAATGCCATCCGAGTGATTTCAGTTATTATTCTATTAATTTGTTACGGGATGACAGTTGTAGCTGAATTAGTTGGTGGATCATATCTACTAAATGTGGTTTTCGATGTTCCTATTACATGGGGAGTATTAATTATTGCATGTATATTTATTGCTTACACGGTAATGGGTGGGTTATTTGCCATTGCCTATACAGACGTACTTCAAATGCTTGTCTTTGCTATAGGGTTTGCCATTGCAGTGCCTTTTGCAGTATCAAAGGCAGGAGGTTTTAGTAAATTAAATGAAACATTATCTTCGATTGATCCGAATCTTGTTGCCAATGGTATGCCTTCATCAGTTTTAATGGGAGTTGCTCTATCATTCTTTATCATGATGATCGGGTATCCGATTATTGCTATTCGTTTTTATTCAATAAAAGATAATAAAACAATCCGTCGTGCTGTAGGTGTTTCATTTATTTTTCAGGCAATAGTAGCCGTTTCTATCGCCATTCTTGGCGTCAGTGCAAAAGTTCTATATCCTGATTTATCTTCTCCTGATTTAGCCAGCTCTACAATTGCGATGGATTTATTGCCGCCAGTATTGGGTGGACTGCTTTTAGCTGCCATTCTAGCTGCGATTCAGTCGACTGTCAGTGCCATTTTATTAATGCTGGGAAGCTCCATCTCTCATGATATTATGAAAGTCGTAATGAAGAAAAAGTTAAGCGACAAACAACAATTAAAGATTACCAGAATCGTAGTTTTGATTATGGGGATTTTACCAATACCATTCGCGTTAAACCCGCTGCCATTAATACAGCAAATTTGGATTAATGCGGCTGCCCTGATAGGTTCATCCTTCGCGGTCTCTATTTTGCTAGGGTTGTACTGGAAACGGGCAACAAAAGCGGGTGCTATTACTTCCATGGTTGGCGGGATAGGCAGCGCTATACTTTGGCTATCACTTGGCAACCCATTTGGATTGGATCCTGTTTATATCAGTGTACCGGTGAGTCTATTAGGAATGGTGTTTGTCAGCTTACTAACGAAGCCGGTGTCAAAACAAGCATTAATGCCATTTTTTAAAGATGTCCAAGCAACAGAGTCTGGAAACACAATAGCAGGATAAAAGGAGGAAATTCCATTGCCCTCAACAGATACGAAGCAATTGCTTTACCATTCAATTGAAGAAATCGGTACGTTATATAGAAAAAAAGAGGTATCTCCTCTCGAAATTACGGAAGCAACATTAGACCGTTTACAGGAACTTGAGCCAAAGCTAAATGCATTTATTACGGTCTTAAGTGAGCAAGCGTTGGCGAAGGCAAGAAAAGCTGAAGCTGCTTTCCTAGATGGGGCAAATGTTAGTAAGTTATTTGGGATACCTGTATCACTAAAGGATATTTTTATGACAAAAGGGATTCGTACCTCACTTGGATCACGAATTATGAAGGACTTTGTTCCAGATGAAGATGCTTTTGTCTATAGGGCATTACAGGATACGGGTGCAATCATTGTTGGGAAAAATAATATGCTTGAATTTGCTTACGGGTCTGTACACCAAGATTATGGTCAATGCAATAATCCGTGGAATGTAAGCCGTACAGCTGGTGGATCCAGTACTGGATCAGGAGCATCAGTGGCTGCTGGGATTGGATATGCCTCAATCGGAACCGATACAGGAGGCTCCATCCGCGTTCCAGCTTCCTTTTGCGGTATTATTGGGCTTAAGCCAACCTACGAAACGGTTTCACGACAAGGTTTGTTCCCTTTATCTCATTCCCTGGACCATATTGGACCGCTAACTAGGACAGTCCGAGACAATGCTATTGTTCTGGAGCACATTTCTTCCCGCCGCTTTAATTTCGATTCCTTGTTCACGGGAGAAATTCGCGGGGTTAAAGTGGGCGTTATTCGATCACTAACCGATTCCATTAAGAATCAGGAAGTTACTGCGTTAATGGTATCTGCTATTCAGCAGCTTAAGGAATTAGGGGCTCAGCTTTACGATGTCGAGATTTCAGGAATTGAATCAATCGAAAGAGCGGCAATGCCTATTGTCCTAGCAGAAGCTTCAACGTATCATCAAAAATGGTTTGAACCGAGGGAAAAAGATTATGCTCCAAACACCTATGCCAACCTAAGAGAAGGATATAGGGTCACAGCAGTAAGCTATTTGGAAGCGTTGGAGCAGAAAAAACGGTTCACAGAAGCTGTAGATCAAGTATTAAAACAGGTGGACGTGCTGATTTGTCCAACTGTCCCATATCCAGCTACAGAAAAGGACCCTTCCTTTGAGGATGGAAATATTGATATTTCTCAGCGTACGATCCCTTTTAATATGAGTGGACATCCGGCCATAACACTGTCAGCAGGCAATACAAGTTCAGAAAATCTGCCAGTAGGGCTGCAACTCATTGGACGGTACTATGATGAAGAAACCATTTATCGTGTAGCGGATGCCTTCCAACAATCTACAGGCGGCTACAAGCAGCCATCGTTATAAATGAAAGAAATGGATAAGACGGAAGGAGGGATTTGCATGTTAAAAAACGATTCAATTAATATCATAAAGCCGAACCAGGTCACTGATACCATGAAAGCTGTTGTCATCAGGGAACATGGCGGACCAGAAGTACTAAATTTTGAATCGATCGCAACTCCCGTACCTGGTCCTGGAGAGGTATTGATTAAAGTTGAGGCAACCGCATTAAATCACCTTGACATTTTTGCAAGAGAGGGCTTAAAAGGACCTGGGGTCCCAGAAATCACATTACCGCATATCTCAGGTGTAGATATTGTCGGAACCGTTGAATATTATGGTCCCCAGCTCCAAGGACAAAAAGGCGGACCGGCTAGAGGAGAAAGAGTCATCATTAACCCTGCTATCGGTTGTAATGAGTGCCGCTTTTGCAGACGTGGAGAACCAAGTATGTGCCCTGACTATCAAATATTGGGGGAACATTTTTGGGGCGGTTTGGCTGAATATGTAGTGGCCCCTGCACGCAATATTATTCCTGTACCTGCTCACATCCCATCGGAAATGGCTGCAGCTGCTCCAGTAGTTTACACTACTGCATGGAGAGGCGTTATGACGGTTGCGGAGGTAAAACCATCAGACGTGATCCTAGTAGTTGGAGCATCTGGAGGTCTTGGGTCGGCCCAGGTGGAGATTGCAACGGCAGCAGGCGCTACTGTATTGGGAATTGCCAGTACGGAAGAGAAACGTCAAAAAGCCTGTCAAAAAGGCGCTGTCGCCATGTTTGATTCAAATGGAGATTGGGAAGCAGAAGTAATGGAATGGACCAATGGCCAGGGGGTAAGCGCAGCCTTTGATTCGGTAGGTGCTCCTACACTAAGGAAAAGCTTACGTTGCCTAGAAATGGGCGGGAAAATTGTCCTATCCGGAGCAACAGCTGGTGATTCGCCAGATTTAAGTATAAGAGAAATTTATCAGCGTCATCGTCAAATACTAGGCGCACCGATGGGGAATTGGGAGGATTTCTTGCAGGTGATGAACCTGATTTGGAAAGGAAAACTACATCCTGCTATTCATAAAGTATATCCTTTCGAGGAAATTGTTGAGGCACAGCGAGATTTGGAAGAGCGAAAGCATTTTGGGAAAATAGTGATAAGAATAAGCTGAAAAGGTACTGCAATTGTAAAAACAGCCGGTTGGCTGTTTTTATTTTTTTTAATAGTGTCCATTGACTAAAAAATCAAAAAACTTTACAATATCCTTTAAGATAGGTGGATTTAGGGGGGATTAGGGTGCCTAAGATTTTAGCGGTCACTAAGGATAATCGTACATATAAATTGTTTTTCAAACAAATTTCCGACTTTTTTAATGGAAAAGTGACCATTTTATCAAGCGAGCAATGTCATGATTATGAAAAAGTTGATATCATATTGCTCTCTAATAAAGAGCTTCAAGACGACCTGTATCCCGAAGAAAAAGTGTTAATCGCTAGAAGGACCATTAACATTGCAAGATTAGAAGAATTAATCTCTTTGCCGGCAGGAACTGAATGCCTTGTAGTGAATAACTTAGGCTCCACTTCCTCTGAAACAATCGAAATCTTAGAAAACCTCGGGTTTGAATTAAAGTTCTATCCCTATTACCCTGGAATCAAAACGTATCAAAAAGTAGAGGTCGCCATTATTCCTGAGGCTCTTGAAATGGTTCCAAAAGGGATAAAAAGAATGATCAATATCGGGTTGCGCCCATTAGACTTTTCAACCCTCATAGAACTTTCACTGAAGTTAAACATCAATATCGATCGAGCAAATATCCAGTCTGCCCGATACATCCAAGAAATCATAAAATTAAGCAGAAACCTTTCATATTCCTTTAAAGAGGTTGCTCATCTCAATCATCAGTTAGATGCGATATTAAACACTGTCCATGATGGAATTCTTGCGACAGATGCGGAAAAGAATATTATAAAGATTAACCGATCCGCAAAATCGATGCTCGGAATGCATCATTCGGAGAATGAGATCATAGGAAAGAAAGTTTCAGAAATACTTCCGAAATTGAGATTGGATTCCTACATACATGATGATTTATCGCAAAAAAACCATGTTATATCCTTTAATGAAAGAAAATTAATTATCAATAATAGTTCCATTGTAGTGGAAGAAAAAAATATTGGAGACGTCACAGCCTTTCAGGATGTAACAAGGATTCAGGCTTTAGAGCAGGAAATCAGGAAAAAGATACAAAAAATGGGGTTTTCTTCAAAGTATTCCATATCGGACATCATTGGTAAAAGTCAGAGAATGAAGGATATTTTGCATATTATTAATAAGCTCGCAAAAACAGACCGGTCCGTATTAATTTTAGGGGAAAATGGAACCGGAAAAGAATTGTTTGCCCATTCTATTCATCAATTATCATCCCGTCATAACGGCCCATTTATTCCCGTGAATTTTGCAGGCTTACCAGAATCGTTAGCCGAAAGCGAACTCTTTGGATATGAAGAAGGGACATTTACAGGCGCAGTAAAAGGAGGCAAACAAGGGCTTTTTGAATTAGCACATAATGGTACCATCTTCATGGATGAAATAGGGGATGCACCTAAAAACCTTCAAACGCTGCTCTTACGCGTATTGCAAGAGAAACAAGTGATGCGGGTTGGGGGGAGAAGCATCATCCCAGTCAATGTCCGTGTGATAGCCGCAACAAATAAGGATTTAAAAAAGATGGTCGAAGAAGGAAGCTTTCGAGAAGATCTCTATTATCGGTTATTTGTATTGCCGCTCCGTGTCCCGACGCTTAGAGATCGAAAAGAGGATATTCCGGAATTAATTACCCATTTTTTTGAAGAATATTGTCCAACCATTCCATCTATATCTGATGATGTCATGAATGAATTAGTCAGTTATGATTGGCCTGGTAACGTAAGAGAACTTGCCAGTGTGGTCCAATACATGATTACGGTTATGGAAAATAACATCATCACTTTTCTTGATTTACCGGAACAATTTCAACGGACAGGTCCCTCTGTAAAAATAGATGATACTCTATTGCAGTTGACGAAAGAAGGAGACTTGGTGGACTTTCATACGATTCTATCTAGTTTATTGGAAGCAATGCAGGAGCGGAAGAGCATTGGCAGGGGGAAAATTGTTTCGTATGCTAAAGAAAACGGAGTCCTCTTAACGGATCAACAAGTTCGGCGCAGAATGGAAACGTTGAGGGATATGGGATTTATTCAATCTGGAACAAAAGGCCAGGGAAGCAAATTAACCCAAATGGGTATGAATACCATGAAAGAAATGGAAAGAATCATAAGTGAAAACGAAAAAGTAATGAAAAGGCTGTCCTAAAAGGGCAGCCTTTTCTAGCCTATTAGACCCTAAATAGACATCCCATGTTGCAGATGGGTTCTTTATTTCTACGACTTTTGTAATTTGATAAATTGGCACATTACTTGCATGTATAGTATATGAAACCATGAATTCGAGAAAGGGGAAAATATCTATGGCAACTGTTACAAATATTGCTCTTGAGAAAAGCTTACTTGATGAAATTAATACGGAGGTTCCTAAAGCGGTCCTGGAAAGATTCAGTACGTTAATTCGTGAATCTGGAAGTGAGGATGAAAGAATTGCAGCTGCGTTTTTAGAAAATTATTTACAAGAGTGGAAAGTTCCGCATAAGGTCCATCACCCTGAATTATATTTAAGCGTACCAAAAAAGGCTTATCTAAAAGTAACGGCTCCGATTGAAAAAGAAATTCGCGTTAAAACACCTTCTTTTTCAGTTGCAACCGGTGATGATTCGTTCAGTGGCGAGCTTGTTTACATATCTACAGGATATGCTAAGGGCATTAATGATATTTTCGGAACGGCAGTAGATGGGGACTTAGGAGATTTACAAGGTAAAATCGTCCTTACTGAAGGATATGCAATGCCAGGAAAGGTACGGGAATTTGCCGAAATGGGAGCAAATGCGATGATCTTCGTCAACCCTGGCAAAAACATACACGAGGGCATTTGTACTCCAATATGGGGAGCACCAGATTTAGATAACATGAATAACGAACCTACAATTCCAGTCCTTGCGATAAATAAATATGATGGCGATGAGTTAAAAGCATTAATTGAAAAAGAAGCGGTAACCATTGAATTCAAGACGTTCCTTGAAAAAGGCTGGATGGAATGTCCGGTTATCGATATTTTCATTGAAGGAACAGAAGAACCAGAAAAATACGTTCTCCTGCATGGTCATATAGATTCCTGGCACGAGGGAATCGGGGATAATGCTACCGGTAATGCAGCATTACTTGAAATGGCTCGCATCTTCTATAAGAACCGTGACAAGTTAAAAAGAAGTGTCCGAATTGCTGTTTGGACAGGTCACTCAACGGGTAGATATGCCGGTTCAAGCTGGTTCGTTGATCAATTCGGGTTGGATCTTGATAAAAATTGCATTGCACAGGTGAACTGTGACTCTCCAGGCTGCCGCTGGGCGACTTCTTATGAGTATATGATGTGGATGAGCGAAGTCGATGAATTCTGTACAGAAGTTATTACGGATGCTGTCAATCTCCCTTCAAAAGGATCACGACCACTTCGTGCAGGTGATTATTCCTTTAACAACATTGGTATTACATCCTTTTTTATGCTTTCTTCCAGCATTCCAGAGGAGCTTCTAAAAGAAAAAGGCTACTATCCTGTAGGCGGCTGTGGAGCAAACATTGAATGGCACACAGAAGAAGATTTAATGCATGTAGCTGACTTAGATATCCTTGTAAAGGACATTAAAGTCTATATTACCGGAGTGCTTCGTGCAGCCAATAGCGTTGTTCATCCATTTAATTTTGTGAAGACAGCGGAAGAGTTTGACAATACGATTAAATCCTATCAGGATGCAGCAGGCTCCAATTTTGATTTTACTCTAGCATTAAATGAGGTTTCCGCACTTCGCGAAGATTTACTAGCATTCTATGAAAAAGCAAACGCATTAAAAGGTTTGGAAATCAGCAACCCTCTGGTGAAACAAGTAAATGAAGTCATTGAAAAATTAGCGAGAATCTTAGTTCCAATCAACTTCACAAAACGTGGGAAATTCTGGCATGATCCTGCTCTTAATGTTCCAGCCCTACCAGACATTGCACCTGCCTTAAACTTTAAACAAGTACAAGAAGGAACTCATGAGTATAAGGTTTTAAAAACTCATTTAACTCGTGGCCAAAACCGTGTCATTTGGGCCCTGCAACAAGCCCGGGAATTACTATCTTAAGAGTGTCTGCTGCTGGGAGTGTCAGGAGCTTGCTGACACTCCTTTTGTGAATAAAGAATGACGCATTTAAGGCTCATCCAGACCAGCCTAGCAAATGGAGGAGAAACCGAAATGGCAATAAAAAGTGCAAAAGATTTACTATTTAAAACAATCGATGAAATTGGAACGTTGTATCGTCGTAAGGAGGTATCACCGGTTGAAGTAACAAAAGCAACTTTAGAGCGTTTGGATGAGCTCGAACCAAAGTTAAATGCTTTTATTACAGTGATGGCGGAAGAGGCCCTCCTGAAAGCTCAAGAAGCGGAAGCTGTATTTCTTAAAGGAAAAACAGTAGGCAAATTGTATGGTGTGCCTGTATCGATTAAGGATATCTTCAACACCAAGGGAATCAAAACGACATTAGGATCAAGGATTCTACAAAACTATGTTCCAGATGAGGATGCCTACCTTTTTACAGCGCTACAATCTTCTGGTGCGATTATTTTTGGTAAAAACAATATGCTTGAGTTCGCATATGGTTCTGTTCATCCTGATTATGGCCAGTGTAATAACCCCTGGGATGTCAATAGAACTTCCGGAGGCTCAAGTACAGGTTCGGCATCTTCCGTTGCCGCCGGGATTGGATTTGCATCCATTGGAACCGATACAGGAGGCTCCATCCGCCTGCCATCCTCATTTTGTGGGATTGTCGGATTAAAGCCTACCTATGATAGAGTTTCGCGTGAGGGGTTATTCCATTTATCCCATTCATTGGATCATATTGGACCGCTAACGAGAACCGTTCGTGACAATGCGATTGTGTTGGAAAGTATTTCTTCTATTCCAGTAAATTTCAATTCTATTTTTACCGGTTCGATTAAAGGTATGAAAGTAGGTGTCATCCGTTCATTGATCGACTCAGCAGCCATTCATCCAGGGGCAAGAGAATTGGTGAATGCTGGGATTAATCAGCTTGCTGAATTAGATGCTGAAGTCGTGGACATCGAAATTCCTGAACTTGCAACCATAGGCGAAATCGCTCTTCCAATATTGATGTCAGAAGGTTCCTTCCATCATAAGAAATGGTATCCAGAACGAGCAGCTGATTACGCCGAAGGAACGAAGATCGTTTTGGCGGAAGGATTCAAGGTTCCAGCTGTAAGTTATGTGGAAGCACTAGAAAGAAAAAGACAGTTTACTGAAAAAATCGCCAGTCTATTCGATCGTGTTGACGTACTTGTATGTCCAACCTCACCAAGTCCTGCTACTGAACGTGATCCTTCATTTGAGGACACGACGTATGATTATCTCCAACGAACCATTCCGTTTAATATTGCCGGAAATCCTGCATTAACGGTTTCCGCAGGCCTTACAGCATCTGAAAACTTACCTGTAGGTCTTCAGTTCATTGGGCGTCACCATGATGAAGCAACCGTTTATCGCATTGCCGATACTTTCCAAACCGCTAATGGAGGATATAAACGCCCACTCATTTAAGGGCTAGTTGATTTTTTCATAAAAATAAAATATTGGAGGTAAAACAAATGTCATCAATCCGTATTGCTGCTGTAGGTGATATTACTCTTTCGCAGAAAGTTGGAAAGGAATTGTTTAGGGGTGTATGGGATGCTGCGGATATTCGAATTGGAAATCTGGAGTCGCCAATCATGCATACACCGGGTGCTCCCGCTGATAAGCAATTTCGATTGCAACAGCCAATAGAAGCAGGGGAATGGCTGAAAGAGTTGAATCCTACAGCCGTTTCGATTGCTAATAATCACACGATGGACTGGGGCCCAGAGGGACTTTTTCAAACACAAGAAGAACTGGATCGAATTGGCGTAAGCTATGCTGGAGGAGGCCGGAATCTGGAAGAAGCCATCAAACCTGTATATTTTCATGCAGGCGATCATAGAATTGCATTCCTATCTTGGGCCACTACGCTGTCACCAGGATTCCAGGCCATGCACAATCGTCCAGGTATAGCGGGTGTAAGGGTTACATCCTTCTATGAATTAGGACCAAGTCTTGATTTGGAGCAGCCTGGAACAGCTCCGTATATTAAATCAGTACCGTTTGAGGAAGATCTAGTATTACTTGAAAAAGTGATTGAGCAGGCGAATAGGGAAGCAGATTTCGTTATATTAGCTCTTCATTGGGGTGTACCGCCTCAGTGGTGTGTTCCATATCAAGGTGTGATTGCCGAATATCAACCAATCATTGCGCAACGTGCAGCCAATGCTGGTGTCGATATTATACTTGGGCACCATGCACATGCTCCATATGGAATGGAAGCATTCAAAGGCAAAGATGAAAAAGAATTGCCTGTGCTTTACAGTCTTGGAAACTACATTTCTCATTACGAATACTCAGGAGTAGGGCTGGATATGTCTTCCTGTACCATTAAATTCCCTCCTAAGCTCCCAGAAAACCGCCAAAGCTGTATTGCAGATATCAAACTAACTACTTCTAATAAAAGACTTAGTGTTGAACGGGTTACGATCCATCCAGCAGTAATCAGTGAAATTGGTGAAGCAATTGAAACTAGTAACCAAGAATGTTTAGACATTGCCAATCGATTAAATGAGTTTAATAATCAGCGTGGTACGGTAACCGTAATCGAAGATAATAAAGTTGTGTGGAATAGCAATAATTAAAACACTGCCTAAAATTTGAATGCATGATTTCTAATATAAAAACCAACCGACTAATGATTTGGAGAGACCCAGATAAATGAGACAAGGAAAAAACACCCCCTGAATCGTATTTATACAATATGATTCTTAGGAGGGTGTTTTTCTATGAGCACGAGAGTACATTACCCAGAACAAATAAAGTGGGAAGCGATTAAGATGAAACAAGCTGGAAAGACAAACAAAGAAATTACGGAGCAGCTGGGGATAAAAAATAAGACCCAAATTAAAACATGGATGAGATGGTACAAAACAGGTCAAACCTATCGGTTTTCTCAACAAGTGGGAAAACAATATTCCTACGGTAAGGGAACGGAGGAAATGAGTGAGCTTGAACAATTGAAACTAAAGAATAAACAGTTAGAGGCTCAATTGGCAATCTTAAAAAAGTACCAGGAGATCGAAAGGAGTTGGAGCCACAAGTAGTTGTACAAGTAGTAGAAGATCTCTCATCCAAGTTTAGAGTAATCGATATTCTTAGTGTCTTAGGCATTCCTAAGGCAACGTATTATCGGTGGAAGAAGAAATATAAAGTTAATGAGTTAACTCCTTTAGAGGAACTAGTAATTAAACTGTGTGAGGAAAATTTTTATCATTATGGTCACCAAAAAATTAAATCATTACTAAACAGAAAGCACGGTATAAATGTTAACCGCAAAACAGTACAAAAGATTATGCAGAAATTCGAGATTCAGTGTCGAGTTAAGAAGAAGCCACAGAAGTACATTAATGG